>CAWGXA010000001.1:0-5820 GCA_963826365.1 uncultured Actinomycetota bacterium
TCCGAGACCAGCTCCAGCAGCTGCCCGTCCGGGTCCCGGATCATCGCCATCGTTTCCGACACCGCCGCGTCGACCACCGTTCCCCCGAACTCCGCGACCTTCGCCACCACGGCAGGGATGTCGGACACCGAGAACGAGATATGCGTCAGCCCAACCTCATCCATGACGCGCTCCGGCCCGGCATGCACTTCGCGCTTCGAGTAATCGATCAGTTCGAGCACAAAGCCGTCCCGCACCAGGTAAGTCGCATGCACCCCGAGCGGCTCGGGAAGCTGCACCACCTGGGCGGTGAGGTTGTCGGGCGGGTCGAGTTCCCACCAGAACTGAAACCCGAGCAGGCCTTCGTAGAACCGGCGTGACCGCTCGCGATCCGCGACGCACAGTCCGACGTGGTTGAAAACCGTTCGATGACTTGTCATTACGACCTTCCGTAGCCTCGCCGCCGTCAAAAGCGTAATAATGCAAAGATAGCTTAGTAAGCGATCGCCGACGCCATGTTGGAGGGCTCTCAATGACGACGCGTCCCGACGTCACCGACGACGTGGTGGTCGACTTCGACCACCACTCCAACGCGTTCAACCTCAACCAGCAGACCCTCAATGCTGAACTGCGACAACGCTGCCCGGTCGCCTGGAATGAGAACTACGACGGATTCTGGTTCCTCAGCAGCTACGCCGCGGTCAGCCAATCGGCCCGAGACGGCGACACGTTCGCCCACAAATACGAACCCAACGCCGAAGACGGTGTCGACTACCAAGGCGAGATGGGCGTCCCCCGCCCCGCAGGCCAGCCGGCCCTGGGCATCGGCGAGGTCGACGGCCCGTATCACCTGGCCCTACGGCACGCGTTGGCCCCGTTTCTGTCGCCGGGCGCCGTCGACAAGATGCGGCCATTCATGGAGCAATCGGCGCACTGGTTCCTCGACCAGAAGGCCAAAGACGGCGAGATGGATCTGGTGCTCGACTACGCCAGCCCGGTCCCGGCCATCCTGACCATGAAGTTGATGGGCCTGCCCTACGACAACTGGGCCCTCTACGCGAAGCTTTTCCACTCCGTCATGGCCGTGCCACAGGACAGCGACGAGTACACCGACGCCATCGCCAAAGTGCCCGCCATGATGGAAGAAGTCCTCGAGTATGCGGCCACCAGACGTGCCGAACCGAAAGCCGATCTGACCAGCTTCCTCATCCAATTCGAATTCGACGGCAAGCGCCTCGACGACGACCAGCTGCTCAACATCCTCTGGAACCTCATCGCCGGCGGGGTCGACACCACTACCTCGCAAACCGCGCTGACCCTGCTACACCTGGGCACCCACCCCGAACTACGGCAACAGCTCATCGACCACCCGGAGCTGTACCGCACCGCCACCGACGAATTCCTGCGCTACTTCTCGGTCAACCGGACGCTGAGTCGCACGGTCGCAAAAGACGTTGAACTCGGCGGCCAATGCTTAAGAAAGAACGACCAGGTCATCATCAGCTGGCTGGCCGCCAACCACGACGAGCACGAATTCGAGCGAGCCGACCAGATCGTTCTGGATCGCACCCCCAACCGCCATGTCGCCTTCGGGCTCGGGCCGCATCGCTGTATTGGCTCGCACCTGGCGCGGGTGATGTCCGAGGTCATGGTCAAGGCGGTGCTCGACCGCATTCCGGATTACGAAGTGGACCAAAGCGGCGTCTACCAATACATGGGCAACCCGGCCATGACCGGGCTGGGCACGCTGCCGGTCACCTTCTCCCCCGCAGAAAGTCGCATAACGCCACGCCCGTGGTGACTGATCCAACGCCGATGGCCCTTCCCAAGCCACGTCACTTGACCAGCGGTCAAGTTGGGTCCACTGTCGGGTACATGAGCATCGATGACGACCCCGTCACGACGCTGGACGACCTCAAGAGCGACTTGGCGGGCCGGTACAAATGGACACCGAGCAGCGGCGCCTCAGTCGACCCCGCGCTCGTCGACGCCGACATGGCGGCCCTCGACCGCGACGGCTACGTCATCTGGGAGAACCTTCTCAGCGCAGACGAGTGTCAGCAGATCCGCGAGGTTGTCGACCCCTGGCTCGGGCCTACCGGGCGCAACGCCTTTGAAGGACGAAGCACCCAGCGCATCTACAGCGTGTTGAGCAGGACGCGCAGGTGCGACCGGCTTGTCGATCACCCGCGGGTGCTGGCCGTTCTCGACCGGCTCCTGATGCCCAACTACCTGCTTTCAGCGTTGCAGGCCATCAACATTCAGTCTGGAGAGGCTGCGCAGCTGCCCCACCATGACGACGGCTTCTACCCGATTCCGCGGCCGCGGGCCCCGCTAGCCGCCGCGACGATCTGGGCGATCGACGACTTCACCGCCGACAACGGCGCCACGGTGGTAATCCCCGGCAGCCATCACTGGCCAAGCCGCCCGCCCGGGCCGGACGATGCCGCGCTGCCCGTAGTCATGCCCGCCGGCTCGTGCGTCTTCTTCGTGGGAACGCTGTGGCACGGCGGCGGCGCCAACACCACCGACCACGCGCGGCTTGCCGTCACCGCCCAATACTGCCAACCGTGGCTGCGACCGATGGAGACTTACACACTCTCGATACCGCGGGACGTCGCGCGAACGGTCTCCGAGGACATCCGACGCATGATCGGCTACAGCATCCATCCGCCGTTCGTCGGCGCAGTTGATGGCTTGCACCCTTTGCGGTTGTTAGAGCAGCCACAGCCGTAATCGCGCGGAGTCCCCGACGACTTCAGGCACGACGAGGTCGCGTAGCTACTGCGACCGCAACCATCGGACTCTCTGAATACCGGGGCAACCTTTACCGCGCACTGTGGGCGCAGACAACGCTGAGACAGCTGAACTATCACCGCAACCCACGACAGCGGCACCGCGACACTCCGACAATGGAATCGGACTCGGGTGTCGAGTCAACCCGAAATGAGAATGGAGCTTTTGATGAAATCTGAAGCTAGGACAGCGCTCGCGCTGTTCGGTGGCGCAGCCGTGCTCGCTTTAGCGGTCGGATGCGGTGGTGGCGGCGCTAAGTCGGTAGGCAGCACAACGCCGAGCCCCTCGTCCACCGCGCCGTCGATGGCTGCACCTTCACCCACTAAGGGTGGCTGCATTAGCGGCCTCAGCCCCTGTTAATCGTGGCCCTCACAAGGCTTTAGGGTTGTCACGGACCGCGGTCGGCTTCTCCAACCGCGCGCCGTGCGATGACCATCGCGATCACAGCTCATGATCCCGCTCTCCGATGGCGTTCCGGTCCGACGATTCCCGCTGGTCAATGTTGCGCTGATCGCCGCCAACTTCGCGGTCTTTCTGTTCTACGAATTGCCAGACCGTGACGCGGCGATCAGCCACGCGTCGTTCTATCCATGCAGTATTCAGAATGCCTGCAGCACAACCGAACCCTGGGGTGTCGGCTGGATTACGGCCATATTCCTGCATGCCAGCTGGGGTCACCTGCTGGGCAATATGCTGTTTCTGGCAATCTTCGGAAAGAACGTCGAGGACGCGTTCGGTCGGATCGGCTATCTGATCTTCTACTTCGTAGGCGGATTCGTCGCCACCATGGTGCAGACCGACATGACACTGGTCAGCACGGCGTCCGACACGGGACCCACCCTCGGCGCCAGCGGAGCGATAGCCGCCGTGGTGGGCGCATATTTCGTGCTCTATCCCAACTCACGCGTGCGCCTGCTGGTGCGGTGGTTCCCGGTCAGGCTCCCGGCGTGGTTGTACATCGGCGGCTTGTTCGTGTACCAGTTCGTCCTTGGCAATTATGGTCTGATCAAAGCGAATTCCGGCGGCAGTGGCATCGCGTTCTTCGCTCATATCGGTGGATTTATCTTCGGTGTACTCGTGGCGATAGCTCTCGTCTACGCTGGACGAATCACGGTACCGGAGGCGCGATGGCACGGCCGGTGGGCCGTGATTCGCTCGTCTTCGAAGATATCCGGTTAATGGTGATTGCCCCTGCGCGGTCCGCCGTGGTCTTTTATCGCACGGAGTTCACCTTCCCATTGGGTGTCGCGCATGCGGTTAGCACAATATCGCATCAAGCTCAGCGCCAAAGCGGTTACCGCTATGTCCGACAACAGGATTGAGAGTGCACCGCAGAGCGCATCAGCTGCCGCCTGCGCTATCGGTGTCGGCGGGGGCACGTAATTTCCGTCGGCGTCTACCCAAATGCTCAAGCGGTCCCCGGATTTCGCCGCCGTGTCGACTGAGAAGGAGCCGGTGCGCTCTCCGCCTGCCGCAGGCCATACGGCCCGAACGGACGGCTCTGCCCCGAGGACCGCGCACCGCGGTTTGCAGTGCCGCGGAGAATATTCCGTGATCGGTCGGCGACATTGTTCACCGCAACACCGTTGCGCGATCGGCATTGTCGCTCAGTCCATCAACAAATCGACACCCCAGTCACATCATTGAAGAGTTGATCGGGTGGGAGTCGCGATGACTAATCTGAGCGCATTTCTCAGCGCGTCGGCGGACATGCGCTAGACATGACCGGCGCCGGATTGGCTTGGGCTGTGCTGCAGGAAATCTCGCCAGCGCTTCTCAATCTGGCGGCATTCACCGAATTCTGTCAGTTGGTTTGGCGAGGTGTGCGGTCGGTTCAGGCAGTCATGTTTCGTTCTCACCCACGACATGCACGATCGCGCCCCACGGAGACCTGACGAACAATCCGCCAAGGTCATCCTGGGCGGCGTCGGGGTCTGCTTCAACAGGCTCGTCGAGTGTGACGCTGTACACAGCGAAGTCGTCATGTCTAGCCGCGATCCCGCGGGCGATGTCAAGCCGGGTTGTCGCGTATGTGTATTCCTTGCCATCGAGGGGGTCGAGCGTGCGGGTCGTCGCATCTCCCGGATTAAGACCCCGCACGTCCGCCCGGTAGTAGGCCGCGTCCTCACTCATCTCGTCAGCCGTCCTTTCGTCTGTTCACACACCACGCCGGCGGCACAAACGACTGGAGCCATTGTGACCTCGTCTGCGCTCAATTTCTCGCGTCGGTAAGGCGTCGGTTATTCTCTGGCAACTCAACCTTTCGATGAGTGCGCCGGTACGGCAATGTCGCCGTCGACAACGTTGGACCTGTTTTCGCTTGGTCACGGACACCGAGTTCTCATTCCGATCTGTGGGAGATTCATGTCCGAAATGCCTGGCGATTTTGAGTATGCGTATGACCTGACGCTCGACGAAGCGCGTAGACGTGCCGCCGTTCTCGAGGCAATTGGAGGCGACTGGGATCCCGTTCAGGTGCTCGCAGACCAAGAGCGCGCCTGGGACCTGCTGTATAGCGGGCTGGACGACGACCAGCAGCGGATCTACGACGAGCTGGTCAGTGCGGGAATCCTCCCGGACCGGGCGGTGAACCGTGTTACCGATTGATCCCGAAGCCGACCGGGGCCGTCGCGCCTGGTTGCCCTGCCCGCAATGCGACCACGGCAGGGACTGCGCCGAATGCGGTAGCCACCGCAACTGCGCAGACCACTGGCAGTACCTGCTGAGCAATCAGGCTTGGGTGGCCCACCTGCAGTGCCGGACCTGCGGTCATCTATGGGCCACCGATACCCGGTGGCGTCGCGGTCGCCGTTGGGGCACGGGCGCCTGACCCAGGCGCTCCGCAAACTCGGCACTCCCCTGTGCGGACCAAACCGACGTCAACGGCAAGTTCCGGCTGGTGTTTTTGACCGGGCCCACGACGAGTTGACTCCCGTGGCCGCGACCTGGTGCGGACAATCGACCAGGAAATTCGCCGCGTCCTGGCAGCGATAAGGTGAGTCGCTGAGCGGCACGCACGGGTCAGAAGGTGAGGCCTTCAATGAG
>CAWGXA010000002.1:0-14748 GCA_963826365.1 uncultured Actinomycetota bacterium
GGTCGCATATCGTGGCGTCGATGGCACTTCATTTTCACCGTGCCGAGCGGACGGACCTCCTCGCCGACGGGCTTGGCGCACTACTGTCCGATCCGCTGCCTGATCCGTTCGCAGAAGAGCTCGTTATCGTGCCGGCGAAGGGCGTCGAGCGGTGGCTTGGCCAGCGGCTGTCACACATCCTGGGCCGCGGCAACGGCGCCGACGGCGTCTGCGCGGGGGTGTCGTTCCGCATCCCTCATTCGCTGATCGCGGAGATCACCGGCACGGTTGACGACGATCCATGGTCACCCGATGCGATGGTCTGGCCGTTGCTCGAGGTTATCGATGACAGTCTCGACGAGCCGTGGTGTCGCGCGCTCGCAACCCACCTCGGCCACTACGAGCAGGGCGCCGGAGAGAAGGAACTGCGGCAGGGCCGCCGCTACGCGGTCGCGCGTCGGCTGGCGGGTCTGTTCGCGTCATACGCCCGACAGCGTCCACAGCTGCTTCTTGACTGGGAATGCGATATCAGCGGTGATATAGCCTCCGACCTCCTTTGGCAGCCGCCTCTCTGGCGAGCCCTTCTGAATCGCATCGACGACGACCCACCGCACGTCCGCCACTCCAAAACCATTGCCAGACTGCAAGAATCCCCGGCCGATTTGCCTGAGCGCATCTCACTGTTCGGCCACACCCGTCTGGCGGTCACCGACATCGAACTGCTGCACGCGCTCGCCACCCATCACGACCTGCACCTATGGCTGCCACATCCAAGCGACGACCTCTGGCAGTCACTCGCCGACCTCCATAGGCCGATCCCCCGCCGCGACGACACCAGCCATCGCAACGTCGACCACCCACTGCTCGCGACCCTCGGCCGTGACCTTCGAGAACTGCAGCGCGCACTACCGAAAGCGGCAACCGACGAATACGTTGGCGGCGCAACCAAACCCAACACGCTACTCGGCTGGCTTCAATCCGACATCGCCGCCAGTGTGAGAAGACCCGACGGCCGCCTGCACAGTCCGGAAGACCGCTCCGTCCAGGTGCACAGTTGCCACGGGGCGGCGCGACAAATTGACGTGCTCCGCGAGGTGCTTCTGGGACTCCTTGCTGACGACAAGACGCTCGAACCGCGGGACATCCTCGTCATGTGCCCTGACATCGAGATTTACGCGCCGCTGATCGTCGCCGGCTTCGGGCTCGGCGACATGATCAAAGGAGTCCACCCAGCGCACCGGCTCCGGGTGCGGCTAGCCGACCGATCGCTGGTCCAGACCAACCCGTTGCTCGGCGTCGTGTCCCAACTGCTCGCGCTCGCCTGTGGGCGGGCGACATCCAGCGAAGTCCTCAACCTCGCGCAAGCCGCGCCGGTACGAGCTCGGTTCGGGTTCACCGACGATAATCTCGAGGACATCACCCGCTGGATGCGACAAGCAAACATCCGATGGGGCTTCGACCGCGAGCATCGTCGACCGTTCGGCGTCGATTTCGTCCAGAACACTTGGCGTTTCGGTATCGACCGCGTCCTCACCGGAGTCGCCATGTCCGACGACTCGCACGCCTGGATCGGCACCGCGCTGCCACTTGACGACGTGAGCAGCGACCGTGTCGAACTCGCCGGTCAGCTCGCCGAATACGTCGACCGCCTGCATCACGTCGTCGAATCACTCACCACTGCAAAGCTATTGCGTGACTGGTTGACCGCCCTCACCGAGGGCATCACGATGCTCGCCCGCGTCGACGACGACGACCTTTGGCAGATCAGCCAACTGGAGCGCCAATTCGGCGATGTGCTGAAGAAGGCCGGTTCGCGAGGCGAGACGTTGATGCGGCTCCCCGACATCCGTGCGCTGTTGGAACGCCACCTCGCGGGACGGCCGACCCGTGCCAACTTCCGTACCGGCACCCTGACCGTCTGCACCATGGTGCCGATGCGGTCGGTGCCGCACCGCGTGGTGTGCCTCATCGGTCTAGACGACGGCGTCTTCCCGCGGCTGGGTGTCGTCGATGGCGACGACGTTCTGGCTCGCGACCCGATGACCGGCGAGCGCGATATCCGTTCCGAGGACAGGCAATTGCTGCTCGACGCGATCGGCGCCGCGACTGAGAAGCTCGTCATCACCTACACGGGCGCCAACGAATACTCGGGCCAGGAACGGCCGCCCGCGGTGCCACTGGCCGAGCTGCTCGATACCCTCGACGTCACCACGCCGGAGAAGGTGCGCGATCAAATCATCGTCAAACATCCCTTGCAACCATTCGACACTCGCAATGTCGTGCCCGGCAAGTTGATCCCCGGCGAGCCCTTCACATTCGACACCACCGTCCTGCGCGCCGCCCGCGCCCGCTCCGGTGACCGCGCCGAGCGGCCCCCGTTCATCTCCGGGCCGCTCCCCACGCCCCCGCCCGACGACGTGATGCTCGCCGACTTCATCGGCTTCTTCAGAGATCCGGTGAAGGGATTCTTCCGCGCCCTGGACTACACACTGCCGTGGGAGGTCGACGGAGTCGAGGACGCCATGCCCGTCGACATCGACGCGCTCGAAGAGTGGACGGTCGGCGACCGAATGCTGCACGAATGGTGCACGGCATGGAACTCGACCAGGCTCGAGAAGCCGAATGGCGCCGCGGCACATTGCCGCCCGGCCGGTTGGGATGGCGTAAGGCCACCGAGATCCGGGATCAAGCGGCGCTTTTGGCGGAGGCCGCTAGGCCCTACCGGAAAGGAGTTCCCGACGCCGTCGACGTCGACATCGACCTCGGCGGACGGAGGCTGACTGGCACAGTTTCTCCGATGTTCGGTGATCGGCTGGTCTCAGTGACGTACTCGAAGCTTGACGGGCGTCATCTGCTTCAGTCATGGATTCCGTTGCTGGCATTGCTGGCCCACGCTCCGCATCGCGATTGGTCGGCGACGTGCATTGGCCGACTCAAGCGTGGAACAACCCCACGGCAGGAACATCTGGGTCGCTCAGGGGGCGGCCCGGTCGACCTGCTGTCGGATCTGGTCGCGATGTATGACGAGGGCCGGCGTGAGCCCTTGCCGCTGCCGGTCAAGACCTCGTTTGCGTGGGCGGAAGCCCGACACAGCCACAGCGATCCGGAACAGGCGGCGATGTACCGCTGGAAGAGCAACCGCTACCCCGGTGAGGATCAAGAGCCAGCGCACGTGCGGGCATGGGGTAAGGGTGCCGGTCTATCCGAACTTGTCAACAAGGGCCTGGATGACTACGCCTGCCGACTGTGGCTACCGATGCTACGAGCGCTCGGCGCCTGATGGACCGCTTCGATCTGTTGGGTCCGCTACCCCCCGAACATTCGACGACGGTGCTGGAGGCAAGCGCCGGGACCGGGAAGACGTTCGCGCTGGCCGGTCTGGTCACGCGGTATCTCGCCGACGGTGTGGCGACGCTGGATCAGATGCTGTTAATCACATTCGGACGCGCGGCCACCCAGGAGCTACGCGATCGTGTGCGATGCCAAATCGTCGATACGGTAGCGGCTTTCGATGATCCGTCGTTGGACGGAGACAACCAAGTAATCAAGTACCTGGTGACCGGTAGCGCCGAGGAGCTACACAACCGTCGTCAACGATTGCGCGACGCGCTGGCGGCCTTTGATGCCGCGACCATCGCCACCACACACCAGTTCTGTCAGATGGTCCTCCGATCCCTCGGCGTAGCCGGTGACACTGATGCCGGCGTGATATTGGTGGAAAGCCTCGACGAACTGGTCGCCGAGATCGTTGACGATCTCTACCTACGCCGCTTTGGCCAGGAGCGCAACGACCCCACGTTGACCCATGCCGATGCACTACGACTCGCTCGCGAAGTCGTCAAGAACCCCGCGACGGAGCTGCGGCCGAAAGACCCTGATCCCGATTCCCGCGCCGCCGTGTGCATCGCATTCGCAACAGACGTTCTAGCGGAGCTGGAAATTCGCAAGCGACGCCGCGGCATTCTCGGCTACGACGACCTGCTAAGCCGACTAGCTGACGCGTTGGATGCTGACGATTCCCCGGCGCAAGTACGGATGCATCAGCGGTGGCCGATCGTGATGGTCGACGAATTCCAGGACACCGACCCGGTGCAGTGGAGGGTCATCGACCGGGCGTTCACCGGCCGATCCACGCTGATTCTGATCGGCGACCCGAAGCAAGCCATTTATGCGTTCCGGGGCGGGGACATCGTCACGTATCTGAAGGCGGCCGAAACCGCGGGTGCGCGAAAGA
Source organism: uncultured Actinomycetota bacterium (assembly GCA_963826365.1). GTDB lineage: Bacteria > Actinomycetota > Actinomycetes > Mycobacteriales > Mycobacteriaceae > Mycobacterium. Next base: position 4,214 of record CAWGXA010000002.1, read on the forward strand.
CGCTCGGGAAGAACTGGCGCAGCGACGGTGCGCTAGTGAACCGGCTGCAGACGGTGCTCAGCGGCGCCGAACTAGGCGACCCGCGGATCATCGTGCACGAAGTCGAGGCACACCATGCGGGTTCACGCCTGGCCAGCGCCCCCCGCAACGACCCATTCCGGTTGCGGGTGGTCCAGCGAGAGACGCTCGGCCGCACCGGGACTCGAGTGCTACCGATTGCTGATCTCCGCACCCACATCCCCCTCGACCTGGCCGCCGACATCGGCGAATTACTGACCAGTGGCGCTACTTTCGACCGTAGAGCGCTGGAGGCGCGCGACGTCGCGGTGATCGTCGAAAGCCACAAAGACGCCCGAGCGTGTTACCGCTCACTATGCGACGTGGGCATCCCAGCGGTGTACACCGGGGACTCCGACATCTTCAACTCCGAAGCCGCCGAGGATTGGCTATGCCTGCTGGAAGCATTCGACCAGCCGCACCGCTCCGGCATGGTGCGAGCCGCCGCGGCGACGATGTTCTTCGGCAAGTCCGCCGAGGCGCTTGTCGAAGGTGGAGACAAGCTCACCGATGACATCGCGGAAACCCTACGGGAGTGGGCTGGTCACGCGCGTGAGCGTGGTGTCGCCGCGATCTTCGAGGCCGCGCAGCTGAACGGCATGGCTGACCGGGTGTTGTCGTGGCGGAGTGGCGAGCGGCTGATGACAGATCTTGCGCACATGACGCAGCTGTTGCAGGAGGCCGCGCATCGCGAGCACTTCAGCCTGCCAGCGTTGCGTGACTGGCTGCGGGCACAGCGCGAAGAGCAAAGCGGTGCAATGGAGCGCGCGCGCCGCTTGGACAACGATGCTGCGGCGGTGCAGATCATGACGGTGTGGGTCGCCAAGGGCTTGCAATTCCCGGTGGTCTATCTGCCCTTCGCCTTCAATCGCAATGTCCAGAACCGCGAACTGGTGCTGTTCCACGACGGCGACACTCGATGCCTGCACATAAGCGGCAGCGATAGTCCCGACTACAACGCTGTCTCACGTTTAGGTCGCGCTGAGGACGCCAGCGACGACAGTCGACTGACCTACGTGGCGATGACGCGGGCGCAGGCGCAGGTGGTGGCGTGGTGGGCACCGTCGTACGACGAGCCGAACGGGGGTTTATCGCGCTTGCTGCGCGGGCGGCGGCCGGGTGAGTCGTCTGTGCCGGATCGCTGTTCGCCGGAAAAGGTCTCCGATGACGACGCGATGGAACGATTCAAGGAGTGGGAGACCGCAGGCGGACCGGTGGTCGAAGAGTCGTTGGTGCGGCCGGTGCCAGCGCTGCCGCGGGCGGCGACGCCGCCCGACCTCGGCGTGCGCCACTTCCACCGGATGATCGACACGTCGTGGCGTCGAACGTCGTATTCGGGCCTGATTCGCGCGGCCGAGACAACGCCGGTAAGCAGCGAGCCCGAAGTTATCGAGCTGGACGACGAGGTCACCCAGATTCCGCTGGTGACGTCGGCGGTCGGTGCCGATGTGCCGTCGCCAATGGCAGACCTGCCGGCAGGGGCGAAGTTTGGCACACTGGTGCACGCGGTGTTGGAGACAGCGGACCCGTTCGCCGCGGATCTGGTGGCGGAGTTGGAGACACAGATTCGCGAGCACTCGGTATGGTGGCCGGTCGATGTGCCGGCTGCCGACCTGGCGGCCGCGATGGTGCCGATGCACGACACCCCCCTGGGCCCGCTGGCGGACGGCGTGACTCTTCGGCAGATCGGGTTGAAGGACCGGATGCGGGAAGTGGACTTCGAATTCCCCTTGGCGGGTGGCGATTTGCGTGCTGCGGCACCGGAGATCCGGCTGGCGCATGTTGGTGAGTTGTTGCGGGTGCATCTGCCGAAGGATGATCCGTTGGCGTCGTATGCCGACCGGTTGACGGGAGCGGCGCTGGGTGGGCAGCCGTTGAAGGGATATCTGTCGGGTTCGGTGGATGCGGTGCTGCGGGTCGGCGACCGGTATCTGGTGGTCGACTATAAAACGAATTGGCTCGCTGATCCGGCGCGCCCGTTGACGGCTGCGGACTATGCGCCGCCGCGGCTGGTCGAGGCGATGCTGCATTCCGACTATCCGCTGCAGGCGTTGCTGTACAGCGTTGTGCTGCATAGGTTTCTTCGGTGGCGCCTGCGGGGGTATTCGCCGGATCAGCATCTTGGTGGAGTTCTCTATCTCTTTTTACGCGGGATGTGCGGAGCGGATACGCCGGTAGTCGACGGTCAGCCGGCGGGGGTGTTCAGTTGGCGACTACCGGCGTCGCTGATCGAGGCTCTGTCGGATCTGGTCGATGCGGGGGCGGCGGCATGACGACTCTGGAGTGGCGGCAGGCGTTTGGGGCCACGGGGCTGCTGCGGGTGTTCACGGATGCGGGGGTGCTCGAGTCGTCGGATGTGCATGTGGCGCAGCGGCTTACTTCGCTTGCTTCCGAACCGGTCGAGACGGTGGCGCTTGCGGTGGCGTTGGTAGTGCGGGCGCTGCGGAACGGGTCGGTGTGTGTGGACTTGCGATCCCTCGAACAACAGGTCGGTGTCGAGGGACTGCCGTGGCCGGATGTCGATGAGTGGCTGGCGGCTGCGAGGGCAAGTCCACTGGCGGGGATGCCGCCAGCTCTTCGTGTCGAAGGCGATCTGCTCTATCTCGATCGGTACTGGCGTGAAGAGCAGCAGGTGTGCGACGACGTGCTGAGGATGGTCTCGGCTCGGCCAAGGCAGGTGTCGCCTGACATTGATCGGCTGTTTCCTGCCGGGTTCGAGGAACAGCGGGCGGCTGCGGAAGTGGCGTTGTCGCAAGGGTTGACGGTGCTGACGGGTGGGCCGGGGACGGGCAAGACCACGACGGTGGCGAGGCTGTTGGCGTTGCTCGCGGGGGGCACGCGATTGCGAATCGCGTTGGCGGCACCAACCGGAAAGGCAGCGGCGCGGCTGCAAGACGCGGTGCAGCTGGAAGTCAAGAAGCTAGAGCCAGCCGATCGGGATGCGCTGTCGGGATTGCAAGCAACGACGCTGCACCGGTTGCTAGGCAGCCGGCCGGACACGTCTGCACGGTTCCGACACAACCGAGGCAATCGGCTACCGCATGACGTGATAGTGGTCGACGAGACGTCGATGGTGTCGCTGACGATGATGGCGCGCCTGCTGGAAGCGGTACGCCCCCATGCACGGTTGATCCTGGTGGGTGATCCGGACCAGTTGGCATCGGTTGAAGCGGGCGCGGTGCTCGCGGATCTGGTCGACGGGCTGAGCGACCCGAAGATCGCAGCGCTGAAGACGTCGCATCGATTCGGAGAGTCGATCGGCAAGTTGGCATCGGCGATCCGCATGGGCGATGCGGACCAAGTCATCGAGGTGCTGCGAGCGGGCGGAGACCACATCGAATGGATTGAGACCGACGAGCCGAGCGGCGCTCTTCGAAAAGTGCTTCTGCCACAAGCGCTTCGGCTGCGCGAAGCGGCGATCCTAGGTAATGCCGACGAGGCGTTGAGGACACTGGACGAACATCGGCTGCTGTGCGGGCATCGACGCGGCCCTTTTGGGGTGCGACATTGGAACCGTCAGGTGGAACGGTGGTTGGTGGAAAGCACAGGCGAGCCGATCTGGTCGTCGTGGTATGCGGGGCGGCCGGTGCTGGTGACGGCGAATGACTACGGGTTGGGGCTGTACAACGGCGATACGGGAGTCGCCGTGCTGCACGACGGTGTGTTGCGGGCGGCGATCGCCGGGACGCATCAGCACGAGTTTGCGACGAGTCGGCTATCGGACGTGGACACGATGCATGCGATGACAATCCACAAGAGTCAAGGAAGTCAGGTCGAAGAGGTCACCGTGCTCCTTCCACCAGACGATTCGCGGCTGCGTTCGCGAGAGCTTTTGTATACCGGGGTAACCCGAGCCATATCGCACATCCGCATAATCGGCCCCGAGACGTCCGTGCGCGCCGCGATCGCGCGCCGAGTGCTGCGAGCGAGTGGGCTGGTACAGCGGTTTCGGTCCAGCGCCGAGCTCCATACTTAGCTGTCACTGGATGCACAGAGACAGGGAACAACGCCTACGCACCCGACGTGTGATGGATATTCGTACCACTCCCGCCCAGACAGGTTCCGCCACTTGATCGAATACGAGTGTCAGGGTCTAACCGTATGATCACGCGCGACGACCAAGGAGGGTCCGTGCCGGAAGCTGCAGACTTGATCGCGATCGTGCGCTATGGCCAAGATGCCTCAGCGGTATGGCATGTCGATGTCGCTCCGTCGACTCCAATTGCGCGCCTTTGTGGCGCTTGGGTCACCGACGACGTCGACGTGTTACGTAAGCTTGTGGCTGCCCGGGTCATTCAACCATTCGGGGGAGAGCTGGAAGACGCGGCGACGGAGTTCGCAGACTTTGCTGCCGGAGTGGTCGACCTCAATGTCACATTGAGCATCATGAGAGACGTCATCGCGGCACTGGATAAGAAGCACTGCGCTTCCAAGACCGCCGCAGGTAATCCGCGTGCCCCGATCGGGTGGCCGGAGCTGCCGGAACCTCTCGATTGGACAGCGTTGCCTGCTCCGCCTCGTGGTGTGAACCCCGAACCGTTCGTTGCCGAGATGGTGTCCGTAGCCCGATGGGTGGCGCTTATGGCGGATGCGTGGTCCCGCATCGAGACAATCCGCACCTCAAAAAAGCACCTTGCCGACGGCGACACGGCACCTCGTTTGCTGCCCGTCGATCTCACCGTGTCCTTGCCAACTTGAATTCGTCGCCGAAGTCCCACCTGTCCAAGGTCGATCCAACGCGCACTATTCGAGCCGCTATACCTTCAGCGTGTTAGTCGCTGCCTAGATTCGACCCAGGCGAGAAACTCGTCAGCGCAGAACACGGGTTTGCCAAACTCATGAGCCTTACCCGCCTTGCCGGACTGACTGTCCAGCTCCGCAGCGACCAGAACGTCACACTTCGACTTTGTCACCGAGTTGACCGGTGTGAGCCCTGCAGATCTAGCGATCTCCTCGATCTCATCCTTCGACAAAGCCTCTCCTGCAGCATTCTTCGCCGTGCCCGTGAAGCAAATGCGGGCGCCCGGGATGAGAACCGAGGTGATTTCGCCACGGTTGAGGGCCAAGCCGATTGACGCATCGAAGATCTCGATGCCTAGCAGATTCTCGGCTTCACGTAGACGGGTCATCGCCTCGCCGGTGAGCCTTACTCGCGATGCAGCGGCCCGCAAATGTCCTGCCACCGAATGCCGAGCAGCGGCAGTCCACGACGTATCGGCGGCTGCTCCGCCACGTGCCCGGACATCCGCCGCAGTCGCGTGTCCGAGCAATACCGGCCCGACCCCGCGGCTGACGTCAAGTAGAGCCGATAGCGCGGGAAGGTGTACTGACGCGGGCGTCGGGGTGTCGCGACTGCGGCTTACCAGAAGACCACTCAACGTTTCGGACGGCGCAGGTGCACTGAACGCCGTCGAACCCACATCGGCCAAACCTGAACTGGTTACAGCGTTTAGGGCCGCGACAGCTCGTCCGAGAGCGGTGCCGCCAGATAATGCGTGGCGACGCTCAGGATCGATTGCCGCGAGGGGCACGTCCACTCCCAACGGCATCGAGGTGACGTGACCAAGCCGCTTCAGTTCGAAGTCGATGAAGCCCAGCGTCTCGTCAATCCCTAGACCGACAGGTGTGCAGCCCGTCAACATCGGTGTAATGACAGCCCAAGCTTCGACCAGCGTGGGAGCTAAGAGAACATCGCACGCCGTGATGCCATAGGCCTGTCGTGCGTCGGCGAGGTCGCGTTGAGGATTGACGACGGTGCTCAAAGCCGTACCGTCGTCGAAGGCAACGGCAAGTTCGACAGGCCTCGGCCGCGACGCCCATCCCTCTTCGCCCACGGTCAGGATGCCGATCGCACACAGGCGGCGAACTTGATTCTGTGACACCGACGCGTTCAAGAATCGCGCGATCCGTCGATCCGTCTTCAGGTCCTTGGGCAGAACCGGTCGCTTTAGTACGAGCCCGTTCATCGATGTGCACCGACTCAACGCGACGTAGAGCTGTCCGAACGAAAACGTGCCACCCGTGAGGTCGACGACGAGCCGATCTAAAGTTTGGCCCTGGCTTTTGTGGATTGTGATCGCCCACGCCAATTTAAAGGGCAGCTGCGTGAATGAGCCGATCACCTCGTGGCGCAGCGAACCGCCATCTATTACCGGCCGAGTCGCTTCCCACGTGTATGGGTTCACCTCTTCGCTGGCCCCGTTCATGAACTCCACGGTGACCATGAGTCGGTCGACGGCGCTCACGCCAGTGATGCGTCCGATCGTGCCGTTGACCCATCGATCGGATTGATCGTTGTTGAGCATCATGATCTGGGCACCGATTTTGAAACGCAGATCCTCCTCGGCGGGGGGTTCGAACAAGCGAAGGTCACCGGACTGCCGTGCGGGGTGCACCACCTCGTCTCCGGGTAGTCGTTCGAGGTGCTGCCGATTGCGGGCTGACACGATCTTGTTTGTCGGCGCCAATGTCAGCCAGAATTCGCCGTCCGGCGGTACGAAATCGGGATCGGTTCGGGCATTGAGCTGGTCGTGCGCATGTCCAACCAACACGCCTTCACGGATGTCGTTGAGAATCGAGGTCATCCGCTCGTCGCCGAGCTGGCGAAACACGGTCGTCAACGCGATGGTCGGAAAGTGGTCCCGCTGGAAACTGTCCGCCGAGAAGAAATACGGGGTCTTGTACCTGGTCGAGAAATAGGCGGCCTCGGCCTCGGTAACCACAGGCGGCAACTGGTAGAGGTCTCCCACCAACACGACCTGCACACCGCCGAACGGCTCTCTGGGTCTCGGACCGAATCTTTCGAGCGCGGCAGCGAGCATGTCGAACAGGTCGGCTCTCACCATTGAGGCTTCGTCGATGATCAGAGTGTCAAGCGAAGCGAGCGTCTTCGCGAACCGCATAGGACGGTAGTCGCCACTGCGAACGTCGTCGAGCGTCGTCGTCGTACGGAAGCTGAACAGGCGGTGGATGGTGTAGCCGTTGACGTTCAGAGCCGCAATCCCAGTCGGTGCGAGGACGACTACGTTGCGGTCTGTCGTACGCATGAATTGGCGGATCAGCGTCGACTTGCCAGTGCCCGCTTTACCTGTCAGAAAGACATGACAACCTCCGGCCAGCAGCGTGAGCGCACTCGCGAACTCATCAGTTACGACAAGGTCGTCGGAGATCCCAGGAGGAACCCTCGTACCGGTTGTTGTGAAACTCGCCCCGGTCCCCGAAATTCCCACAGCGACATCCGAATACGACGGCACATCAAGCTCAACAGCGCCCATCGACGCAGGGTGCAACGCCGGAGCGACCTGCTGCCCCGTCGCCTCATTGCCACCTGGCGGCGCTGGCCCGTCGGTGAATGCCGTCCACTGACCACCATCCCACCAGCGGAGCCCAGCCTGGCCCCATGGATCGCGATACCAGCCAGCCGGCACAGTCACAATGTCTCCTTCAAGCCAGCACCTACGCGCAGATCCTGCGGGACCTATGCCGGACTTCTTATCACGCACGCGGATCCCATCGCGCCAAATGCGTGGCTTACCCCGACATTCTCGGCAACCCACGAGGACGACACCCACCACTGAGTGGCAGACTCGTCCGGGAAGCCCCCGGTAGCGCGGGCGGGGCCTCGAACCCACGACCAACGAATTGAGAGTGCATAAACGGGTGCCCTCGTGGCGGCACGAAACGGTCGATCCCGCCGCGCTTAAACGAAACGCCCTACGGCCGAGGTGGCAACGCCGCTAGCCACCCATCCGAGACCAGCTCCAGCAGCTGCCCGTCCGGGTCCCGGATCATCGCCATCGTTTCCGACACCGCCGCGTCGACCACCGTTCCCCCAAACTCTGCGACCTTCGCCACCACAGCACCAATGTCGGATACCGAGAACGAGATATGCGTCAGCCCAACCTCATCCATGACGCGCTCCGGCCCCGCGTGCACTTCGCGCTTCGCGTAATCGATCAGTTCGAGCACGAAGCCGTCCCGAACCAAGTATGTCGCATGCACGCCGAGTGGCTCGGGAAGCTGCACCACCTGGGCGGTGAGATTGTCCGGCGGGTCGAGTTCCCACCAGAACTGAAAGCCAAGCAGGCCCTCGTAGAAGCGGCGTGACCGCTCGCGATCCGCGACGCACAGTCCGACGTGGTTGAAAACCGTTCGATGACTTGCCATTACGACCTTCCGTAGCCTCGCCGCCGTCAAAAGCGTAATAATGCAAAGATAGCTTAGTAAGCGATCGCCGACGCCATGTTGGAGGGCTCTCAATGACGACGCGTCCCGACGTCACCGACGACGTGGTGGTCGACTTCGACCACCACTCCAACGCGTTCAACCTCAACCAGCAGACCCTCAATGCCGAACTGCGACAACGCTGCCCGGTCGCTTGGAATGAGAACTACGACGGCTTCTGGTACCTCAGCAGCTACGCCGCGGTCAGCCAATCGGCCCGGGACGGCGACACGTTCGCCCACAAATACGAACCCAACGCCGAAGACGGTGTGGACTACCAAGGCGAGATGGGCGTCCCCCGCCCCGCAGGCCAGCCGGCCCTGGGCATCGGCGAGGTCGACGGCCCGTATCACCTGGCCCTACGGCACGCGTTGGCCCCGTTTTTGTCGCCGGGCGCCGTCGACAAGATGCGGCCATTCATGGAGCAATCGGCGGACTGGTTCCTCGACCAGAAGGCCAAAGACGGCGAGATGGACCTGGTGCTCGACTACGCCAGCCCGGTCCCGGCCATCCTGACCATGAAGTTGATGGGCCTGCCCTACGACAACTGGGCCCTCTACGCGAAGCTTTTCCACTCCGTCATGGCCGTGCCACAGGACAGCGACGAGTACGCCGACGCCATCGCCAAAGTGCCCGCCATGATGGAAGAAGTCCTGGAGTATGCGGCCACCAGACGTGCCGAACCGAAAGCCGATCTGACCAGCTTCCTCATCCAATTCGAATTCGACGGCAAGCGCCTCGACGACGACCAGCTGCTCAACATCCTCTGGAACCTCATCGCCGGCGGGGTCGACACCACTACCTCGCAAACCGCGCTGACCCTGCTACACCTGGGCACCCACCCCGAACTGCGGCAACAGCTCATCGACCACCCGGAGCTGTACCGCACCGCCACCGACGAATTCCTGCGCTACTTCTCGGTCAACCGGACGCTGAGTCGCACGGTCGCAAAAGACGTTGAACTCGGCGGCCAATGCTTAAGAAAGAACGACCAGGTCATCATCAGCTGGCTGGCCGCCAACCACGACGAGCGCGAATTCGAGCGAGCCGACCAGATCGTTCTGGATCGCACCCCCAACCGCCATGTCGCCTTCGGGCTCGGGCCGCATCGCTGCATCGGCTCGCACCTGGCGCGGGTGATGTCCGAGGTCATGGTCAAGGCGGTGCTCGACCGCATTCCGGATTACGAGGTGGACCACAGCGGCGTCTACCAATACATGGGCAACCCGGCCATGACCGGGCTGGGCACGCTGCCGGTCACCTTCTCCCCCGCAGAAAGTCGCAAAACGCCACGCCCGTGGTGACTGATCCAACGCCGATGGCCCGTCCCAGCCCGTCACTTGACCAGCGGTCAAGTTGGGTCCACTGTCGGGTACATGAGCATCGATGACGACCCCGTCACGACGCTGGACGACCTCAAGAGCGACTTGGCGGGCCGGTACAAGTGGACACCGAGCAGCGGCGCCTCAGTCGACCCCGCGCTCGTCGACGCCGACATGGCGGCCCTCGACCGCGACGGCTACGTCATCTGGGAGAACCTTCTCAGCGCGGACGAGTGTCAGCAGATCCGCGAGGTTGTCGACCCCTGGCTCGGGCCTACCGGGCGCAACGCCTTTGAAGGACGGCGCACCCAGCGCATCTACAGCGTGCTGAGCAGGACGCGCATGTGCGACCGGCTTGTCGATCATCCGCGTGTGCTGGCCGTGCTCGATCGGCTCCTGATGCCCAACTACCTGCTTTCAGCGTTGCAGGCCATCAACATTCAACCCGGGGAGGCTCGCGCAGCTGCCCCACCATGACGACGGGTTCTACCCGATTCCGCGGCCGCGGGCCCCGCTGGCCGCCGCGACGATCTGGGCGATCGACGACTTCACCGCCGACAACGGCGCCACGGTGGTATTCCCCGGCAGCCATCACTGGCAAGCCGTCCGCCCGGGCCCGAGGATGCCGCGCTGCCGGTAGTCATGCCCGCCGGCTCGTGCGTCTTCTTCGTGGGAACGCTGTGGCACGGCGGCGGCGCCAACACCACCGACCACGCGCGGCTTGCCGTCACCGCCCAATACTGCCAACCGTGGCTGCGACCGATGGAGGCCTTCACACTCTCGATACCGCGGGACGTCGCGCGAACGGTCTCCGACGACATCCAACGCATGATCGGCTACAGCATCCATCCGCCGTTCGTCGGCGCAGTCGATGGCTTGCACCCTTTGCGGTTGTTAGAGCAGCCGTGAGCGACGTAACAGCGCAATTCGCGG
>CAWGXA010000003.1:0-1136171 GCA_963826365.1 uncultured Actinomycetota bacterium
CGAGGACGAGGCAGTCGCGGTCCTGCAGCTGACGCCGTATCGGGGGAGCGGCGACGCGGTGGCGTCCGATCCGACCATCTACCGGTTTCACGAGGCGCTGTCGGTGTACGGACCGGCCATCAAGGAGCTCATCCACGAAGAGTTCGGCGACGGGATCATGAGCGCCATCAACTTCCAGCTCAGCGTGCAGCGCCGTCCGGACCCGAACGGTGATCGTGTGATCGTGACGTTCGACGGCAAGTTTCTCGACTACGTGTGGAAGCACGCAGAACAGGAGGGCGGACCGTGACCACGGCCGTCGAAGCCGGAATCGGCCTGCTCGAGTCGGAATTGCTGCCCGACATTCGTGCCCATGCCGACGCGTTGGACCGTAACGAAGACACCTCCCGTCGCAGCTTCGCCGCGCTCGGCGCGGCGGGTCTGCTCGGGCTCGGCGCGCCGGGCAACGTCGATGGACTGCTGCCGCAGATGGCTGATGTGATCGGCCGGATCTCCGCGGAATGCATGAGCACCGGGTTCTCGTTGTGGGCGCACCGGATGGCGGTGGAGTATCTGCTCACTGCCGCAACCCCATTCAGCGTCGCCGCTGCGCAGCGGTTGCTCGCCGGGACAACTCCGGGGGTCACCGGAATGGCGTCGGCCTTCAAGGACGCAGCCGGCTGCGGCAGCCTCGACCTCGCTGCCACTCCGGTCGACGGCGGTTACCGGCTGAGCGGTTCGATCAGGTGGGCCAGCAATCTCTATGACGATTCGCTGATGATCACCGCGGCAAGTACCGAGGCCGGCGAGAAGTTGATAGTGGCGCTGCCGTTGAACACATCGGGTGTCGTGCTCGGCTACGACTTCTCGCTGCTGGCAATGGGCAAGTACGGCGTCGTCGTACCTGAAACTGCACGACGCGTTTATCGCTTCCGAGCAGGTGCTGTCGGCCGACTTCCTGGGGTTCCTCACCGCCGTGCGTCCCACGTTCCTGGTGCTGCAATCGGCCATGTGCCTCGGGCTGACTCAAACCACCCTGGCTCAAAGCCAACTCGGACTGACCGGGGTGAACGCGGTTTTCGCGGACGAGGTCTCCGACGTCGAACGCAAGCTCGAGGCCGCGCAGCAGGCGTTGGCGAGTGCGGCCGCCGCCGTCGGCGGGCCGCAGCCGCCCAGCAAAAAAGACCTGCTGACGTTTCGTCTCGCATCAGCTGAGATATCCAGTGCCAGTGCGGCATTGGAGATTCGGACCGCGGGTGGCAAGGGGTATGCGAGCCGGACGCCGGCCAGCCGCCGTTATCGTGAAGCTGCTTTCATCCCCGTCCAGTCGCCGTCGGAGGCTCAGTTGCGCTGGGAACTCGATCGGTGCGAGTGAGCGACGGCCCAGGCCAACGGTGATGTCCGAGGACCCAAGTCGCACGCCGCAGCCGAGCATCTGGTCGGCGGAATTCCGCTGGCCAGCCTGGTGCGCGATTTTCACCGGCCGATGCTCAATTTCGCACGCACCATGGTGAATTCGCCGGTGCTGGCCGAAGAGGCGGTGCAAGAGGCATGGGTGCAGGTGCTGAAGTCGTCGGGTTCGTTTGAAGGGCGTTCATCAGTGGCCACTTGGCTGTTTGCCATCGTCAAGAACACCGCCTCACGACACCGACGCCGCGAGTCGCGAATCCGCGAGCACGAGGTGCTGGCCCCCGATAGCGACGAGGCCACCGACCCGTTGTCGGGCCGCATGCATCCGGCCGGGCACCCCGACGCCGGGCACTGGATGGTGCCGCCGTCGAGGCGGTTTCTTCCCGAAGACCAAACCGTGGCAGCAGAATTCGCCAGGTTTGTCCGGGCGGCTGTGCTCACGTTGCCGGCGCGGCAACGTCAGCTGGTGATCCTTCGCGATCTTGCCGGCGCGTCCAGCGAGGAAGCGGCGGCGATTCTCGAACTGTCCGCCGAGGCGCAGCGCGCTTTGCTCTACCGCGCCCGGGGCAACCTGCGAAACGAACTGGAGAAGGTCTACCAACGATGACTGTTCACGACAACACAGTTCCCGCCATCGACTGCGTCGACTTCGTCCGGTTGGTCGACGACTTGGTCGACTCCGACCCACAGCAGTGGGGAGCGATCGTCGAAAAACATCTCGAGGATTGCGACCCGTGTCTGATCTACCTGCAACAGATGCTCGATCTCAAGGTCCTGCTCAACGACGTCTTCGACGCCGACAAGCTCAGCGAGGATGACATTGCCGGTGTCGTGACCGCGATTACGACGCTGCGGAATGATCACCAGAATTAGCTTCAGGGTCCTCTGCCCTGACGGTTAGGGACTAAAGCCTCACGACCGACCCCTTCGCCGGCTTGTAACGTCGCTGGTGACGAAGGGAGAACGAAATGTCGGTACCCGGGAAACAACTCGGCATTGTCGTCGCCGCCGATGGCTCGTCCGCGTCGGATGCGGCCGTGTGTTGGGCGGCGCGTGACGCGGCACTGCGCAGCACTGCGCTGACCGTGGTTCACGCGGTTGTCACCCCCATGGCGACGTGGCCACCTGTTCCATACCCTGATTCGTTACTGCTGGGGCTGGAAGACGAAGGCCGCAAGATCGTCGCGCACGCGGTCAAGATCGCCGAGGAGTCGATGCCGGTTGACCGGAAGGTCGCCATCACCGCTCAACTGGTGTATTCGACCCCGGCGCTGACCGTGATCAAAATGTCCGAAGACGCGGAGTTGGTCGTGGTCGGCAGCTCCGGGCGCGGGCTGTTGGCCCGCGGACTGCTGGGCTCGGTCAGCTCGAGCGTGGTGCGGCATGCCGAGTGTCCAGTCGCGGTCATCCGTGACGAAGATCCGTTGATGCCGGATCCGCAGCACGCTCCGGTGTTGGTCGGAATCGACGGCTCGCCGGCCTCTGAGCTCGCGACGGCGATCGCGTTCGACGAGGCGTCCCGGCGCGGCGTTGACCTGCTGGCCATGCATGCGTGGAGTGACGTTGCAGTACTGGACATTTCGGGTTTTGACTGGTCGGCGGTGGAGGGTGAAGCGGAGCGCAGTTTGGCCGAGAGTCTGGCCGGCTGGCAGGAACGCTATCCCGATGTGCAGGTGCACCGACTGATCGTGCGCGATCGGCCGGCGCGACAGCTCGTGGAGAAGTCAGAGTCCGCGCAGCTCGTCGTCGTGGGCAGTCACGGCCGCGGCGGCTTGACCGCGCTGCTGGGCTCGGTCAGCAACAGCGTCCTGCACGCCGTGCGAATGCCGCTGATCGTCGCCCGGCCGTCGTAAGCGACTAGCGGTCCACGCGCACAGCGCGGCGACGTCGTGCCCCGCGCGCAGGACCGTGCGGTCGGGGCGCACGATCGCAGCCGTGGCGCGTCCGCGCCACAGCCACCTCTGCAGGGCGCTGCCAGGGTCGGCGACGAGTACGACGACTCCGCTGTGTTCTAGCGCTACTTGGTCGGCTGCATCCGGGCGGCCGGCGGTGATCAAGGCGAAACTGTGTCCCAGCCTGTCGTCAAGCCGTTGACCTTCTGGCAGAAGCGGATTCGGGCACAGCGTGCCCGCGAGCTGGCGCGGTCGTGAAGTTCTGCAGACTAGTACGGATGAATGCAATGTCGGCGTGGTGGAGTCGACGACCCTGTCGCGCAGCCCGGGCACCAGCCGCAGCCGGGGGAGCACCAGGCGGCGCGCCAGGTTGCCGAGCCGGCCACCCTGGGTCATCGCCCGGCCGACGTTCAAAGCCAGCCGAATCATCTGCAGGGTATGTGGTTTGCGCTCCTGCTCATAGCTTTCCAGAACGTTCGCCGAGAGGGAGCCGTTGCGCACGGCGGCAATCTTCCAGGCGAGATTCATCGCATCGCGCATGCCCGCCCCCATACCTTGACCGATGAATGGGGGAGTGAGGTGTGCGGCGTCGCCGAGGATGAAAGTGTTGCCGCGGCGCCATCGGTCGGCAACCTGTGCGCGAAACGTGTACTCCGTCACGCGCACCAGAGTGAGCTCACTTGGCGGCACGTCAACGGTCCAGGGTGTGATCAGTGGTCGGATTGCGGCCAGTGTGGCGAAGTCGCCGGCGCTTTCACCGGCCAGCAGCTGAAACTCCCACCGGTAGCGGCCCGATCCGATGCGCATGTAGGTGCCCGCGCGCGTCGGGTCGCACACCTGGTGGACGCCTTCCCACTGGCGCAGATCGGCATCGGTGGCGACATCGACAACCAGCCAACGCTGCTCGAAGCCCAAATCCCTCATCTGCGAACCTATTTGAGCGCGCACAGTGCTGTTGGCGCCGTCGCAGGCCAGCAGGTAGTCGGCGTCGACCCGATGCCGCTGTCCGTCGCAGCGGTCAGTAAAGGTGACGCGCATCCGGCCCGCGTGCTCGGCGACCCCGGTAACCTCGGTGTCGCCGCGTAATTGGGCGTTCGGGTGGCGCTCGAGATTTGCCCGCAACAGTGCTTCCAACTCCGGTTGATCGAACATGTTGGCCTGCGGGAAGCCGTTTCGGCTATGCGAGGTGTCTCGAGTGAATTCGGCAAGTACCTTGAACCGCGGATCGACTAGCCGCAAACCCAGCGTGGGACGAGAAATCGCGGCGAACTCCTCGGCAATGCCCAGACGCGCGATGATGCGGTAGATCTCGTCGTCCAGGTGTACCGCGCGCGGCTGCGGATACACCCCGGGCCAGCGGTCGAGGACAAGGCAGTCCACGCCGTGCTGTGCCAACAGCGTGGCGGCGGTGACACCCGTCGGTCCCGCCCCGACGATGACCACTGGAACGTGCCGAATGGCCCGATCGCTCACGCGGATCTGACTGTGGTGCGCTGGGTTCCGAGGTCGATGGCTCCGTCGTCGGTGGCCACCGACGCCTCCACGATGTCACCGTCGCGCAAGTACTTCGGGTTGCGGGCCTGGCCGCTGAAGAACAGCTTCCACTTGAGGGTCGTCGGCAGCAGGTTTCCCATCATCGCCAACGGCTTCGGCGGGGCGCTCAGCGCGGTGCCGGCCGGGGTGCCGGTGAGAATCAGATCGCCAGGGGCGAGCTCCTGAAACCGAGTGAGCGACTGCAGTGCTCGCAGCGGCCGATACAGCATGTCGTCGGCGACCAACGCATTTTGCCGCTCGGTGCCGCTAACGCTCAGACGTAGCCGTAGATCACCGAACCGTCTGAGCTCGTCACCGGTCAGCAGCACCAGCTCCGGCCCGACCGGAGTGAAGGTCGGATAGGACTTGGCCTCGTAGAACTGGGTTTGTGGAAGCTGGATGTCTCGAGCCGAAACATCGTTGGCCACAACGAGTCCGGCGATGAACTCGCTCAGGTTCGTCTCCGAAATCGTTGTGTCGACCGGAATTGCGCGCCCGATCACCAGCCCGATCTCCACCTCATAGTCGAGCAGCTTGACGTGTTCGGGTTTGACGATCTCGTCGAAGGGACCGGTGATCGACGCCGATGCTTTGCGGAAGAACGTCAGTGGCACCGACGCCGGGTCCATGCCCGCATCCTTGATGTGCGATACGAAGTTGGTCATCTGCGCCACGACTCGGCATGGTCTGGTCAGCGGTGAGAGCAGGTTCAGGCCCTCGACCGAGACGGTGTCTACACCGCTGGCGGCAGCCTGGATCGCGTCCCGGTCGGCCAGCAGCTGACCAGTCGTCGTCGCTGTGGTGTCGATCTTGCTGGCGCCGGTAGCGGTCTTGACCCACCAGCCGTCAGAAGTGTGCAGCACGGAAATAGTCATGAGACGGGTACTTTCAGTAGGCCGATGAGGCGGCTGATATTGAATTCGTTGCGGGTCCCGAGGGCGGTGATCGCCGAAACTAGTTCGTGGCGAGCCGATTTGAAGTCGGTGCCGAGGAAGTCTCTGCTCGCTGGCGGTCCCCACTGCGCCAACCCGGATGCGGCGAAGGGCGCCCAGCCGGGCTCGAGGGTGTTGTCGAACATGTCGCCGTCGGCAAAGTGTTCGACCAGCAAGCCGTCGTCGTCGCGCCAATAGTCGAAGATCTGACTGCCCTGGATGTGCCTGCCGATTCCCCACGACCTCAGATAGCCACGCTCCCTGAGGTATTCGCCGCCGGCCGCCAGGGCGTCGAGGTCGCTGACTTGATACGCCGAATGCACGTACCGGTTGGCCGGGCCCAGCGCAATCGCAAGGGTGTGGTGATCGGCCGGTGTCGAGCCCTGATCGCAACGGATGAAGCTCATGGTCGGGCCGCGTCGGCGCTGGCCCGGAAAGAACAGGAAGTCGCTGACGATCATCCCCAGGTTGTCCAGATACCAATTCAGCGTTTCGAGATACTTGGTCGACTGCACCACCAGATGGCCAAGTCGCTGGACCCGTGCGGGCACCCGTGGCGGACGTTGGGCGATGTTGGCGCGCAGCACGTCATCTCCGAAGTTGAAGGTGTGCGGCCGCTGGACTTCTAGCTCCGGTTGTTCGTGCACACCGGCGACCACCCGGACCTCCATGCCGCTGGGATCGATCAGATCGACCGACTGACCGCCGATGCTCTCCGGCAGCCGCCGCACGCGGGTGCCGAAATTGTCTGCCAGCCGCCGTAGGTCGGCGTCGTCGCCGGCCCGAAACGCTGCGCCGGCGAATCGGGTATGCGGCCCGCGACGCACGATCACGCACGGCGCGCCCGTGCGAGTTCCGCGCAGCTGAATCTCGTCGGGACCGCGCAGTAACACCTGAAACCCGAAGGCCCTCGCAAACGCCTCGGAGCGCGTCAGGTCCGGCTTCTCGAATTCGAGCCAGGCGAGGTCGACGGCCTTGATCACGGGATCTCGCGACCGGCCCGGGTGTTCGCCGGGCAGCGTCCCTTGCTCACTGTGCAGGTCGCGGTGCCCGCTGCTGGCTTGAATCACAAACTCTCCCAAGTAACTGACGAAATCGTCACATATTGAGCACTGCCCCGTCAAGCTTGCTGACGAAATCATCAAAAGTGATTCATACTTCTACCCATGACCGCGATGCCCGACGATTCCGGCCCGCCCAACCGTTTGGAGCAGCGCAAGCTGCGCACCAGGGCAGCACTGGTCAAGGCGGCGCAACGGTTGATCGCCGAGGGAAGAGTCAATGTGCCGGTGCTGGAGATCACCCGGGCTGCGGATGTGGGGATGGGTTCCTTCTACAACCACTTCGACAGCAAGGAGCAGCTATTCGAGGCCGCGGTCGCCGACGTGCTCGACGCTCACGGAGCAATGCTGGACCGCCTCACCGAGTCGATCGACGATCCGGCCGAAACGTTCGCTGCCAGCTTTCGCCTGACCGGTCGGCTATTCCGTCAGCGCCCCCAGGAGAGCGAGATCTTGCTGGCGCACGGACCGGCGCTGCTGTCGGCCGAACGCGGGCTGGCTCCGCGCGCGCTGCGCGACATCCGGGCCGGCGTCGACGCCGGCAGGTTTCACCTCGACGACCCCGAGCTTGCCCTCGCCATGGCCGGGGGCGCGCTGCTTGGGCTCGGCCAACTGTTGCGTGACGACCCGGACCGCGACGACGCCCAAGCCGCCGACATCGTCACCGAGAGTGTGCTGCGTTTGTTCGGGCTCGGCGCAGCCGAGGCGCACGCAGTCTGTCAACGCCCGCTGCCCGACGGCATCTTCGTTTCAGGCGTAGCTGCGGGCTAGCCGGTAGTTGCGGGGTGCACCGATCGCGGGCCGACCCGCGCCGGCTGCAACGCGACCAACAGCACTCCAGCGGCGAAAACCACTGCGGTCCACCACGAAAGGTGCCCGTCGGGAGCGAAGCCCGCAGCGGCGGTCATGGATAGGCCATAGGCGGCCATCGCGGCGCCGACCAGCATGACCGGTTCCACCCAGCGCTCCGTAAGAGGGATAGCGAGCAGGGGGAGCGGGGCCGCGAAAAGACGCCGCCCCCACCACAACAACACCATTTCGGCCGCCGTCACCAGGCCGAGGATGATCACCCATTCCAGCCGACCGAGCCACCAGTCCGCGGTTCCCTCGGGCGGCTGCGGCAACAGTCCGGCCGGATAGCCGACGATCGCCACGATCACGACGGGAATCATGTGCCATAGGTAAAGGGCCATCACGTTGTTGTTGCCGACGGACAGCATCCGCTGCATGAAGACGTGGCGCAGTGCGCGATCGAGCGTGGGTGCCAACGCCATCACTATTCCGGCTTGTGCGCACGCAAACGCCAACAGCGCCACGGTGGGCGGTGTCGTGTTGTCGATCGTCTGACCGGGCACACCAATCATGCTGACCGGATAGAATTTCAGCCAGATCAACAGTCCGAGCGCGACGGACGACACCATCGCCAGCAGCGCCGGGCGGTAGCCGTTCAACAACCCGCCACGCCAAGCGATTCCGAGCTGATAAAGCGTTCCCCAGCACAACAGATAGTTCATCCAATCGAGGTACTGCACGTGACCGCCGAGCCTGGCGACGTCTACCACCACGACCACCACACCTAACGCGGCAGGGACCAACAGTCCCCAACGACGATGTGCGGCAATGGCAATCGGCGTCAGCGATACGACGACCAGATAAACCGCCAGGAACCATAGGTGCATCGCCACCGCCCAGCCGGCGTATTCGAGCACCGAACCGCCGATGCCGCAGGCGCTCAGGGCAACCACCACCACCGACACCAGCACGCCGTACACCGCTGTGGGCCCGAGAACTCGGGCTAGTCGATGCTGAAGCCAGGTCTGGCGCGCAACGCCATCGCCGTCGTGCCGATGCGTCCACGACACCGCCCCGGCATACCCGGCCACCAGAAAGAACGCGGGGACCGCCTGGAAGGGCCAGGTCAGCCACTGCGTCCAGGGCAGGTCGACGAGCGGGTTCTGCCTGCCGAATTGTCCATCGTGGTAGGTCACCGATCCGGCCAGCCAGTGCCCCAGCACAATCAGAACTACACCCGAAACACGGTAGAAATCGACCGCCAGATTCCGGTCCGGTCCTGGGCTGTTTGCCTGGTTCATCAGATCGGAGGAAGCTCGACGCGGGACACAGCGCCACGGTACCTGTTTGGCGCTTGGCGATGCCGCGTAAAACCGCTTCAAGAAACAGGAGACGTGCATGAGACAGGCTCAACTGGCCGAACTGGAAGTCGGGCGCCTCGGACTGGGCGCGATGGGCATGTCCGTGGCCTATGCCGTCGGCGGCTTTGACGACGCTGAGTCCATCCGCACCATTCACCGCGCTATCGACCTGGGTGTCACCCTGATCGATACCGCAGAGATCTACGGCCCGTTTGTCAACGAAGAACTCCTCGCACGCGCCCTGCAGGATCGGCGGGACCAAGTAGTGCTGGCAACCAAATTCGGCCTGATCTCCCACACCGGCCGCAACGGCCCGGACAGCAGCCCGGCCAGCATCCGCGTCGCCGTGGATGGTTCCCTGAAGAGGTTGGCGACCGACCATATTGACCTCTACTACCAACACCGCCTCGATCGCGACACCCCCATCGAGGACACGGTCGGGGCGCTGGCCGAGCTGGTCGCGGCCGGGAAGATCCGACACATCGGGCTGTCCGAAGTCGGTGTCAACACCATCCGCCGTGCGCACGCCGTGCACCCGATCACCGCGGTGCAATCCGAATACTCGCTGTGGACCCGCGACCAAGAAGACGAGATCTTGCCAGTACTACGCGAATTGGGAATCGGGTTTGTCGCCTATTCGCCGCTGGGCCGCGGCTTTCTCACCGGCAGCATCCGCTCCACCGCAGAATTTCCCGACAGCGACTACCGCAAGACGAACCCACGATTCTTCGATGAGAATTTCCAGCACAATCTCAGCAGTGCAGACGAGCTACGTGACATCAGCGCCGAAATCGGTGCCACACCCGCACAAGTCGCATTGGCCTGGCTGCTGGCGAAAGGTCCTGACGTCGTGCCCATTCCGGGAACAAAACGCGTTACGCGTCTTGAAGAAAACGTCGGTGCCGACAGTGTCGAACTCAGCGCGGACCAGTTAGCCCGGCTCGACCGACTGACCCCAGCTGTCGGAGGTCATCACGCCGAAGCGCAGATGGCGTGGATTGACCGCTAGCTTGCTGACAACGTACTCTTCAGCGCCGCAACGGTTTCCAGGTCATCCAATGCGGCGACGCCACGTCGTAGACCTTCCATGGCGATGTCTTCGACCTGCATTCCGCCCATGCCCGCGGTGATCAACGGGGCGACATACGCGTAGAGCGCGCCTTGCCGGTAGCGCAACCACAGGTCTTCGGGGTCCAGGTCGGGTCCACCGGTCGCGGCCAGGGCGCGTCGGTAGTCCTCCAGTAGGTCGCGTTGCGCCGATTGGCGGTCTTCCGGTGTGAGGCTGGTGATCAGGGTGTAGGCCAGCTCGCGGGAAGGATGCCCGCGGCGCACCGCCTGCCAATCCAGCAGTCCCGGCTCGCCGTCGCGGAAGTACACGTTGCCGGGATGAGCATCGCCGTGCATCACAGTGTGCGGGGGAGTGTCGATCAGCGCGGCGACCGCACGGTAGTTGTCCGCGATGAAGCGACCCGTATCTACCGGGATGGTGGTTCGTTCGGCGAGCCGTTTTGCCGAGGTCTTCATCAGTGAGCCCGTCAACAGCGACGTGACATCACCCGACGGCGTGTACAGCCACGCCAACGGCCCGCGCCCGTTCTGGCGAACCCGCTCCCAGAAGGTGCCGTGCACGGTCGCCAGCAACTCGACGATGAGGCTGGCCTGATCGATGGAGAGCGGGTGCAGCGTGTCGGGGAAGACGCACGACTCGGGAAGGTCTTCCAGAATCAGCAAGTACCGGCCGGTCCACGGGTCGAAGGCAGTTGCGTAGGCCTCCGGAACTCCGGCGAGTTCCGGAGCGAGCTGACTGTAGAAGCGGACCTCGGTGTGCCCGAGCCGGCCGAGCTCACCCATCAACCGGGTGGCGGCGGTCTGCGCGCCGAGCTTGACGAATACCGACTCGGGCACGCCAGCGCCGGTCAGCACCAGACGTGCCCGCGACGAGGTCCCCGCGTCGCTGGCCAGAACACGAACCGACCGCACGGTGCGACCCAGCACCTTCGACAGGGTCGGGGCGTCGAGGTCGCCGACCGTGCGGGGTAGCCCTGCCCGGCTGCCCACAATCGCGTCGGTGGTTACCCGGCCGATTCCGCGGCCCAGGTGGGTCGCTAGGCCGGCGACGGAAAGGGCCTGTGCTACCGGATTTGCCATCCTGTCCATCCTGTTTGCGCTGGCAGCGGACCACAAAAGTGGCGCACACGAGTGCCAGAACAAAAATAGCTCAATGTCTGGACATCAGACAAACGGAGACTAATGTCTGATTTGTGGCACGAGGGCACGCACCAAAAATTGCTCGACGAATTCGCGTTTGTCGGCCACTGAGCGGTGCCGCCACGATGGCGCGAGCAGGAACAACGTCGCCGCGTTCAGCCACTGGACGATCGCGCGCGGATCGAGGTCGTCGTGCAGTCTGCCCGCGTGCCGCCATCGTTGCAGCAGCGGCTCGTAGTGCTTCAACAGCAGCTCCACGATCGGTTCCGAGCCCATCTCCAGCGCCGTGGGCACCGCGGTGCTCTCGGCGGAAAACAGCGCCTCATTCAATGCGTTGCCCGCTACCGATTCCACCCGAGCCAGCACCATCTCGGGCAGCGAACGCACCGGGTCGTCGGGATGACGCAGCGACTCGACCAACTCACCCAGCGCAATGTCGACCCGCGCCAGCATCAAGCCCAACAGCACCTCGTCGCGGCTGGGGAAGTAGCGGTACACGGTCGAGCGGGACACGCCGGCCTCGTCGGCCAGTTCGGCCATCCGGATTTGGGCGTTGCCTCGGCGCACGATGCAGCGACCCGCAGCCTCCAGCAGACGCCTGCGCGCCTCCTCGTCGTCGAGGATCGCGCGGTCGTCGCCCCACCACCGGCTCGGCTCCATGTCAGCGATAGTAGGGGATGTGTTGTGCCATTGAGTATCTGATGCGCAAGGTTAGGCAAGAAATTTTCATCGATATCGGCGCGATAGCGGAAAGCGCTCGATGGCAATAGGTTTCGCTGTTCGATAGAAAGGCGTCCATGGTTTACCGCGCTGCTGACGAGTCGTTCACCCACCAGCTGCCGACGACGTTCGACCAGGTACACGATCCCGATCCGACCTGGTCGGACCGCTGCTACTTCTTCGCCGCGTCTGAAGACGGCACACTGCTGTTGGCCAGTGGCTATGGCAACAATCCGAACACCGGCACCGGGCTGGGATACGTCAAGGTCAGTCTGGCCGACGGACGGCACTGGGATCTACTGGCCGGCCGCCCGATTGGCGAGGGCGACCGCGGCGACCTGAGCGCCGGGCCGATGCGCTGGACCTGTGTGGAACCGTTGAAGAAGTGGCGTCTTGATGTCGAGCCGAACGATTCCGGCATCGCGTGGGAGCTCTATTACGAGCCCACCGCCCCGATGTGGGAACTGCTGCCGATGAAGGTGCGCGACAAGGACGGCCGGATGCTGGCCGACATGTATCACATGAAAGAGCCTGGCCGGTGGACCGGTTGGGTGCAGATCGACGGCGAACGCATCAGCGTCGACGGATTCCACGGCGGCCGTGACCGTACCTTCGGGGTGCGGGTTTCCGACCAGATCGACTTTTGGCTATGGCTCGACGCCGGCTTCGAGGACCGCGCCATTGAAGCGTGGATCATCGAATCATCCGATGGCACAGTCAATTACGTCGACGGCGGTATCACCCATAACGATGGCACGCTGTCGAAGCGGTTCGTCAAGATCGAGCACGACGTCGAATTCGACGGTGAGCGCAAGCGGCCGGCGCGGGCGGTGCTTGTCTTCACCGACGAAGACGGCAAGACCTACCGGGTGAGCGCCGACGCTCCGCATCAGGACGTCAACGCCTACTACGGGTTACCGATGGCGCATTGCCAGTACCAAGACCTGGGCAATGGCGGATACTTCATCCACTTCCAGTGGGACAGCTGCGATTCCGACCAGCTGAGCGAGACCGAGGGCAAATCGATGGCGCTGGATCAGCTGATGCGATTTGAACTCGATGGCGACACCGGGTGGGGCATCTTCGAGTTGCTGATGGGCGGTCAAGGCCATGCCCGCTACCCCAACTGGGCGGCGATGGATATGTCGGCATTCACCCAGGAAAAGACTCCGGTGGAAGGCCTGCCCGTCGATAGCGATGGAGTTCGTCAATGATGCGGATGGATGAGCGTTTGGCCACATGGCTGAGTACGCAGCTGCCCGAGGACGAAGACATCCGGGTCGAGGGGCTTGACCGGCTGAAGTTCGGGATGTCGGCCGAAATGATGGTGCTGACCATCGTGTCGCGCCAGGGCGGCCAGGACACCCGGCGAGACGTAGTACTTCGTCTGCGTCCGAAACCGCCTGCGCTGCTGGAACCTTACGATCTACCTCGCCAGTTCGCCATTCTGCGCGGGCTTGAGGGCACCGGGGTCCGGGTGCCACGAGCGCTCTGGCTCGAGGACAGCGGCGAGGTTCTCGGGCGGCCGTTCTTCATCATGGAACGCGTCGAGGGCATCGTCTATGAAATGGATTCCCCCGCGGACGTCGCCGACGACACCGTGGTGCGGATGTGTGAAAGCCTGGCCGAACAACTCGCGGCGATCCACTCGGTCGACCTCGCATCGACCGGGCTGGACGCCATCGATGACGGTAGCGAGCACCTCGACCGCGAACTCAACCACTGGGCCAGCGAGATGAACCGGGTCAAGCGCGATTCGCTGCCGGCCCTGGAACGGCTGCTGGCGGCGCTTCGTGCCAGCAAGCCCGCGCCGTTCCCCAGCGTGACATTGGTGCATGGCGACGCCAAGCCGGGCAACTTCGCGTTCACCGGCGGCGAAGTCAGCGCGGTCTTCGACTGGGAGATGACGACCGTCGGTGACCCGCTGACCGACATCGGCTGGCTGGAGCTGCTCTGGATGCAGCCCGTCGGCGTCACGAGCCATCCCGCCGCGCTCAGCATCGACGCTCTGCTCGCGCACTACGAGTCGACCAGCGGCATCAGTTTGCAAAACCGTTCGTGGTACCGCGCTTTCAACGCCTACAAGATGGCCGTCATCTGCCTCATCGGAGCCATGCTCATCGACGACGGCCACAGCGACGATCAAAAGCTGATGATCGCCGCGTACGGTACCTCGCTGCTGACCCAGGTGGGTCTGTCCGAACTAGGCATCGACGAGCCTCTCGACGACGGCCCCGTCCTGCCGCGCGAGGAACGCATCCAGGAAGTCCAGGACCAGGCTGTCCGCTAACCCGCTTGCTCGTCGGCATGAGCGAGTGCGTCTGGGCCGTAAGCCTTTTCGATCAGCGCCCACGGGTCGGCATACGGCCCTCGTCCCTCGAAGCGGCGCTGCAGCTTCAGCACGGTGACAAGTATCGGCCGCAGTATCGGACTGAGCAGGCGTATGACGGTGCGCCTAAGGCCCTGTGATTCGGCAAGCCAGGCCACGGTCTGGGACCAGTCGTGCTGTTGGAAGTCGAGCAGCGTCTGGGCTTCGGTGGTGTCATACCAGCCGGTGAAACTCCAACCACGGTCGTCGTCGGGGTCGCCGGGCAGGCTGGCGGAGGGGCTGAGGCGGCCCAATCCCACGGCCGTCATGATGCCGTCTTCGAACTCGCGGTGCGGCAGCACATACGATTCGTTGCCGCCAATGAGCAGCACCTTGCCCGAGATGCCGGCTTCGCGATCGACGCCGTTGGCGAACGCCAGGGCCACGTCCCGTGCGTCCACACCGTGCATACGGTTGTCGCCCGGTATCGAGCGCATCAGGAGCAGGTGGTCACCGTTGATGCTCGACTGAGTATCCGGCGAAATGACCCCGCCGAGTCGGAAGAACGCATACGGCAGACCGCTGGCCCGGATTGCCGCCTCGGCCAGCACCTTGTCCTGGCCGTATTGGTCGATGGGGTTCACCGGGGTGTCCGGGGTGATCCGCTCCGGGAGGCGATAGGGGTTACGAGATCCGTATACGGCGGCGCTGGATGCCATCAGGAACAGCGGTGGGCGAGGCAGACCCGTTGCTGCCGCGAGGAGGTTTTCGGTACCCCCTACATTGACCTTTCTCGCCAACGTGGGGTTTCGGTACGACAGCGGTGAGAGCAGCGCCGCAAGGTGAACGATGGCTCCCGGCTGGTGTGTCGCGATCAGTTCGCGCACCGCCTCGGCATCCGTGAGATCGACATAGGCGGGAATCAGTGCCCCAGCGGGGGCACTGGCCGACAATTCCTGTTCTACCGCAACGGTTTTGTCGTTGCGCAGATCGACGGCGATGACGGTTCGGCCTCGATCGAGCAGGATCTGGGCGCATCGCTTGCCGATCTGTCCGAACGCGCCGGTGACCAAAATGGTGTCGACAGTCATGAGTCTCCTATCGCGTCAGGCGCCGAACCGCGTCAAGACACCACAGCCTGACATTTCACCCGCCAGCCCTAGACCAGCGGGGCCACTCAGCCCTTGAAGTAGACGATTTGGTGGGTAGTGGCCAGCAGTACGCCGTCGCGGCTCCACACCTGCGCGCTCTGGTCGAAGTATCCGTTGGAGAACCGATTGGCGTGGGCGGTGGCCAGGACGTAGTCACCGTCGAGGGCCTCAAGTTGCTGCTGATCGGCATGGAAGTAGGTCGTCAGCGAGATCGTCCCGGCGGGGAGCACGGCGCCGCGGCGAAGAAACGCCCGCGGGTAGAAGATGTCGCACAGCGCCGCGAGCGCCGGGTAGTCGACCTGGCGTTCCGCGTTGTCGCGCACCCACAGCGTGGTCGTCGACGACGGGCTGGGTTGTGGGTCCTCGCCGGGAAGCGATCCTTCGGCGAACCGCATGTCGTAGAGGCGTGCCCAGACGACGACTGCGCCCTGACGGTCACTGGCAGCGATCTGCTCCGGCGGCGGTGCGCTCGGCGGAATGGCTTCGGTGTCGCCCCAGGTGTCGCGTCGCAGTCCGAACAGGGCGGTCGCGGTGGTCTTGATGTCGCCGTCCTGACTGAGTTCGAGAATCCAGTGCTGAGTGGTCCGGTTGGTACGGGCGGCCCGAAGCGTGATGTCGAAGTCGCCGTCGGCGATCGCCGCGGCGAAGTTGACGGTTAGCGCCAGCGGGTCACCGATGCGGTCGGGGTGCGTCTGGATGGCATGGATCAAAGCGGCCGCGGTGATTCCACCGAACGGGCCGACCATGTTGCCCCACTCCGGGTGGGTCCGGCCGCGCCTGGTGTTGGCGTCGATCGTGTCCAACTCGATGGCGTGATCGAAGGGGTGGGTTTCGGTCATCTCATCCTTCATCGCTTTCTCCGCGGGCACCCAACAAGGGTTCTGCGAGCGAGCCCGTGCGGCAGACTGTTGCACGTGAGTATCCCGGACCGTCAGCACGCCATGGTGATGAGTGGGCCAGGCACCCCCCTGGAAACGCTGGAGAGGACTGTCGATCATCCCGGCCCCGGGCAGGTGCTGGTCAAGGTCAACGCCTCCAGCCTCAACTTCCATGACAACGTGAATCTGATGGGTCTGCTCCCGGGGCCGTGGCCCCGCGTGCCGATGAGCGACGGGGCCGGCGAGGTGGTGGCGGTCGGTCCGGGCGGCGATGGAATGCAAGATGCGCTGCAAGTCGGGCAGCGGGTGATGGGGGCGTTCCACCCCGGCTGGCTTGACGGACCGCCGACGCCGGAAGCTAAGCGCGAGCTGCCCGGCGACAGCGAAGACGGCTGGCTGCAGCAGTATCGCGTGGCCGACGCGGCGGGACTAGTGCGCACGCCCGATCAGCTCAGCGATGTCGAAGCCGCGACACTACCCTGCGCGGCCGTGACGGCATGGAGCGCGCTCCAGGAGGCCAATGTCGGCGAAGGTGACGTCGTGGTCACGCAGGGAACCGGCGGGGTGTCGCTGTTCACCGTGCAATTGGCCCGCGCGCTGGGCGCAACCGTGATCCTCACGTCCTCATCCGACGACAAGCTGGAGATCGGATCGGGTTTGGGCGCAACGCATCTCATCAACTACCGGACAACTCCGCAATGGGATATCGAGGTGAAGCGACTGACCGCAGGGCGCGGCGCCGACCTGATCGTCGAACTCGGCGGGCCGGCCACGCTGGCGCAGTCGGTTCATTCGGCACGAGCAGGAGGCACCGTCGCGGTGATTGGCGTCCTCACCGGCTTCGACACAGCACCCATTTCGGTTGCCGAGGTGATGCTCAACAATCTGCGGATCGTGGGAATCACCGTCGGCAGTGTGCGCGCCCATCGCGAGCTGTGTGCACTGATATCGGCGGCCGACATCAAACCGCACATCAGCCATGTCTTCGACTGGGAAAAGATCGACGAAGCGGTCGCGATCATGCGAGCCGGCGCACACGTCGGCAAGATCGCGCTGGCCATCACCTGAGCGGGAAAAGAGGCGACGACCGGATGGCCAACGAACAAGCGGGCGAATCTCCCTCGGAGCTGATCGACGCGAGGATCAAGGAGCTCGGTGATTGGCGAGGGGTGCTGCTCGCCAGAATCAGAAAAGTGGTCAAACTGGCCGATCCCGACGTGGTGGAAGAGTGGAAATGGAGGGGAGTCCCAGTGTGGTACCACGACGGAATGATCTGCACGGGCGAGACGCACAAGAGCGTCGTGAAGATGACCTTCGCCAAGGGTGCGTCGGTGGAAGATCCCGCGGGCTTGTTCAATTCCAGCCTGGACGGCAACACCAGACGCGCAATCGATTTTCACGAGGGCGACAAGGTCGACGAGAAAGCACTCAAAGCGCTCATCCGCGCCGCGATAAAGTTCAACACATCACGCTAAGTCGCTGGTCTGTACAGCTATTCGGCTGTGCTGTACAGTCGCCCAGCACAAGCTCAACCCTGGAAAAGCACAGTGGCGGCGGGAGGCCGGCGGCGATGACGCGCAGACGAATCCGGTGCTCCCGATGACTGCTGAGTCCGCGGAAACCGTAGCGGAATTCCGCTCCCGCGCCAGGGCATGGCTGGCCGAAAACATGCCGCCGCAGGAACCCGATCAGGCAGCGCTGCTCGAGCGTGATGGGGAGGCGTCCTGGCAACGAGCCCGCGAACTGCAGAAGACCCTCTACGACGGGGGATTCGCCGGAATCTGCTTCCCCCGTGAATACGGCGGCCTTGGGCTGGGTTACGAGTACAAGAAGGCTTTCGACGCCGAGTCTGTCGGTTATGAGACGCCGCTGATGCTCAACGTGCCGTCGTTCGCCATCTGCTGCGCAACGATTCTGGATATGGGCAGCGAAGAGCAGAAGCGCACCCATATCCGGGCGGCGTTACGCGGCGACGAGGTGCTGGTGCAGTTGCTCTCCGAACCCAGCGGCGGATCGGACCTCGCGGGCGTCATCACCCGCGCCGACCGCCGAGGCGATGGATGGATCATCAATGGCGCCAAGACGTGGAGCACCTGGGCGTTCGCCGCCGACTACGGCCTTTGCCTGGCCCGCACCGACTGGAACGTACCCAAGCACGAGGGATTGACGATGTTCCTGCTGCCGCTGCGGCATCCAGGAATAACGATCAACCGCATAAAGCAGGTCAACGGTTCGGTGGAGTTCTGCGAGGAATTCTTCGACGACGTCGAAGTCGGTGACGACGCTGTCGTCGGAGAGCCGGGCCAGGGCTGGGAAGTCGCGTCGCGACAGCTGTACCACGAACGCCGCTCGATGGGTGACGGGTCGGAATACACCAGCGGGCCCGGAATCTCTGAGGCCGAGGATGTTTCGGTTGACCTGCTGTCCTTGGTCGAACGGACGAATCAGGAATGCAGCGAACGTGTCCGGGAGATGATTGGCCGGGCCCTGGTCCACCGAACGGTGCAGGGACAACTCAGCGAGCACGTCTTTCACGCGGTGGCCGGCGGATCCCTGCCCCCGACCGCGGGCTCGATCATCAGGCTGTCGATGGCAGCAGTCCACGACGTGGAGACTGACGTTGCGCTGGCCGTGGCGGGTTCGGCAGCCGTCGTTGCGGACAGCGCAGGTCAGCTCGACATCGGCACCCGCTATCTGGGACGGCAGATCGCCAGCATCGGCGGCGGCACCACTGAGATGGCGCGCAACGTAATTGGTGAGCGAGTGTTGAATTTTCCACGCGAGCACGCCGCCGACCGTGGGCTGCCTTTCAACCAGGTGCGGCGTAACAAGTCGTCGAAGACGCAGGACTGAAAAGTCGGGAGGAAGGCGGCCGAGATGAGCGACCAACTGCGAGACATCCGCGAGCTGGCCAACGACGCCGACGCGTATCGCGACGAGCTGTTCAAACGCTGGACCGGGCTGCTGAGTTACCGCTACATAGGCCGCAAACACTCGTCGATGGATCTCGGCGAGGTCGACAACACCGTCATCATCCGCCGTGACATGCGCAACGAAGCCGGGGGAATCATGGTTGCGCCGCTGGCGATCTCGTCCCCGGAGGGCTGCCAAACCGACATGGTCGCGGTGCCGAACCCGGTCATCGGCTCGGTGCAGATCATCGACCCAGGCTACGACGTCACCAGGGTCGAGATCGTCGATTCCGGTGTCGTGCACCAGGGCCGCACCATGGGCTACGGGCGGTGCAAGATCGTCGACGCCGACAACCCGGACCGGGTGATCGCCTTCAACGAGGGGCAGGGTGCGATCATCGGCATCCCGCCGGAAGGCCTTGACCGGATGGATGTTTCGGGAACTGAAATGGTGGTCGAAGATTCTCCGGATCTGCCGCCGCTGTGGGCGGCCTTCGGCGCCGCCAAACGCGACGACGGCCACTGGGTGCTACCCGCGCTCAGCGTCGAACTCGCCTCGCCCGATGCGGCATTGCACATCGGGCCGCAACATGTCGTCCTCGAGACTGCGGCCATCGACCTGGCCGCCGACATGGTCGGGACCAGAAGAGTGCAAGTCGTCAGCTGGCACGTCATGTTCATGTCGCGCGGCAAGGTGGGCCCTTTCCGGGTGGAGGGCACTGCGCATGTCGGCGGCCCAGGGCGCATCGGAGTGCGTATGCTGCTGCACGACGAGGGCAACGCCGACAAGGCCGTCACCTCGGCCGCAGCGATCTTCGAGGTCGTGGGCTGACCCCTCGCTGCCGCTATTGCTGAAAGGTCGCTGACGTGGCGGGGTTTGGCTTCGACACGCTGGCACTGCTGACCGGCGTAGCCTTCGCGGGTCCGCTGCTGGCATCAATACCGCGATTGCGAATTCCGCTCATCATCGGCGAGCTGCTTGCCGGACTCGCTTTGGGCAAGACCGGTTTCGCCGTCCTCGATGCCGCCAACTCGACATTCGAACTATTCGCGAATATCGGCTTCGCGCTGGTGATGTTCGTGGTGGGCACGCATGTTCCGATCCGCAGCCGCGAAGTGCGCTCGGCGCTACCGGCGGCGTTCGCACGTGCCGGTCTGGCCGGTGCCGTCGCGGCAGTGTTCGGTGTCGGGTTGGCCTCGCTGTTCGGCACCGGGCACGCGGCGCTATACGCGGTCCTGATGGCTTCGTCGTCAGCGGCGTTGGCCTTACCGGTGATCGACTCCCTGCACCTACAGGGACCACCCGTACTCTCGGTAACCGCGCAGATCGCCATCGCGGACGCGTCTTGTATTGTGTTGTTGCCATTGGTGATCGACTTCCGGCGGGCACCGACGACAGCACTGGGTGCGCTGGGTATTGCCGGCTGTGCGGTGGTGCTGTTCATCGTTCTACGCGCGGCCGACCGCAAGGGCTGGCGGCACCGCATGCACGTCTATTCCCACACACATGAATTCGCGCTGGAATTGC
The DNA here is from genome assembly GCA_963826365.1 of uncultured Actinomycetota bacterium. Lineage (GTDB taxonomy): Bacteria > Actinomycetota > Actinomycetes > Mycobacteriales > Mycobacteriaceae > Mycobacterium. The sequence continues at coordinate 20,666 of CAWGXA010000003.1, forward strand.
GGACGAACCTGTTCGTCTTGTTCGCACTGGCAGCGCTGGCGGTCAACACCCACGTTTCGATCATGTTGGCCGGCTTCGCGTTGGGGCTGGCGATCGCGGCGGTCGGCGAACCACGGCGCCTGGCGCGTCAGCTCTTTGGTATCACCGACGGTTTCTTCGGTCCGGTGTTCTTTATCTGGCTCGGCGCCTCGCTGCAGGTCCGCGAACTGGGTTCGCACCCGAAATTTATCTTGCTCGGAGCGGGTCTGGGGCTGGGCGCCGTGCTCGCGCACTCCGTGGGACGGCTGCTCGGCCAGCCGCTGACACTTGCCGTCTTGTCGGCCGCGCAACTCGGCGTTCCGGTGGCCGCGGCAACTATCGGGACCGAACAACACCTGTTGGCCGCCGGTGAAGCATCGGCGTTGATGTTGGGCGCCTTGCTGACGATAGCGTCCGCCTCGATTGCGGGCGCACTGTCGGCGCGCGGTCAGGGCGACAGGCCTCAGCCCGACAAGCCTCAGGGCGACAAGCCTCAGCCCTAGCCGGCCGAGTCCTCGCCGCGGGCTGGGCACAAAGACCCTCCGGACTGGGGCCGTCCTGCCCTGGTACCGGGCGGCTTCGTTGGGCAATCGTTGGAGTTATGAACGTGCGCTTTCCCGATGCCACCACGGTCCGAACCATCCTGACCCTGGCATCGCGAGCACCTTCGGTGCACAACACGCAACCGTGGCGGTGGCGAGTGGACGAGGCGGCCCTGCACCTCTACTCCGATGCCGGCAGGCAACTGCCCAACACGGACCCGGAAGGCCGAGACCTCATCTTGAGTTGCGGTGCGGCGCTTAATCACTGCGTCATCGCGTTGGCGGCGCACGGATGGCGAGCCAAGGTCACCCGGTTTCCGGACCCGGCCGAGCCCGGCCACCTCGCCAGCATCGAAGTGGCCGGTTGCCACGCCGACTCGCTGGACATCGCACTGGCCGCGGCGATACCGCGCCGGCGCACCGATCGACGGCACTACAGTTCCTGGCCGGTGCCGGTGGGCGATATCGCACTGATGGCCGCCCGGGCGGCTCGCATCGGCGTGACACTCTGTCAGGTCGACGATATCGACAAGCTGCACAAGATTGTGTCCCAATCCATTTGGGATCATTTGACTCACGACTATCTTGCCGAACTCACCGAGTGGAGTGGGCGTTACGCGTCGGTCGCGGGCGTACCGGCGCGCAACGTGCCGGTATCCGATCCCAGGGCGAAGATCCCGGGCCGATTGTTCGCCGGGCCTGCCTTGGCGATGCCGCCCGGCTCGTCACCCGCCGAGGACAACGCGGTGGTGCTTGCGTTGGGAACCAAGACCGACGACCGGCTGGCTCAGCTACGCGCCGGTGAGGCCACCAGCGTGGTGCTGCTCACCGCGACGTCGATGGGATTGGCGAGTTGCCCCGTCACCGAGCCGCTCGAGATCGCCGAAACGCGAGAGGCGGTTCACTCCGACATCTTCGGCGCCGGCAACCATCCGCAGATGCTGCTTCGGGTGGGGTGGGCGGCGATCAACGCCGATCCGTTACCGGCCACGCCTCGGCGTGAACTCTCCGAGTTGGTCTACTGGACAGCGGATCCCACGCAAAACGCCGACGACGAGAATCTGCCGCACCTCACCGACGACTACTGGCGACGCTAGGTGCGATGAAAGGCTTACTGACACCACCATCCGTCGTCGTCGGCATCGACGGGTCCCGAGCGGCGACCCGGGCCGCTCTGTGGGCGGTCGACGAAGCAGTCAGTCGCGACGTGCCGGTGCGCCTGCTTTGCGCGATTGAGCGAGCCGGGCAGGATGACATGGTCGACAAACTTGTCGCCGCGCAATCCGCTCTCCGCCACGCGACGACGGCTATCGAGGCCACCGGCCGGTTGGTGAAAATCGAGACCGAGATTAGTCAGGGGCCGCCGATCAGGTCCCTGCTGCATGCGTCGGCATCGGCATCGATGGTGTGCGTGGGTGCGGTCGGCTTGCGGCATTTCCGGCCGGAACGGGTCGGTTCTACCGCGGCGGCGCTGGCCGTCTCGGCGCGGTGCCCGGTCGCGGTCATCCGTGGTGACGACAATCGCTTCCGGCGTTCTCCGGACGAGATCATCGTCGAGTCCGACGGGTCGCCTGACAACGGGGCATTGCTCGCAGCCGCGGTAAAGGAGGCCCTGCTGCGCGACGCCAACCTGCAGGCAATCGTGTGTAGGGGATCCGCGCCGGGGGAGCAGGCGCCGAAGGGCGAAGGCCTCCGCCGGGCGCTAGCCGATCTCGATCGGCGACTGGCCTGCTGGAAACGACGCTATCCGCGGCTACGGGTGGAATCGGTGGCGGCACACGGCACCCTGGCGGATTACCTGGCTTACCACCGCCGATCGGTGGGACTGGTCATTGTCGGCACCCACGACCGTCAGCGGCTGGGTGAGCTGGTCGGTCCGGTCGGCAGTGCCGCACTGCAGGGGGCCGGCTGCTCGTTGCTGATCGTCAATCGCCGGAATCTGTGAAATGGGGCGATGATGAGAATGTGGGATATTCAGGCAGGCTTGGTGAATTGCCCCGCCCGGCCAGCAGGAAGGACGCGTAATGGTTACCGTTTTCTTGGTCGATGACCACGAAGTGGTTCGCCGGGGCCTGGCTGATCTGCTTGCCTGCGACCCCGACCTGGAAATCATCGGCGACGCCGGCTCGGTATCCGAAGCGATGGTGCGGATACCGGCATTGAAGCCCGATGTCGCGGTGCTCGACGTGCGGCTCCCCGACGGCAACGGCATCGAATTATGCCGGGACCTGCTGTCCGAGCTTCCCGACCTGCGGTGCCTGATGTTGACGTCGTTCACCTCCGATGAAGCGATGCTCGAGGCGATTTTGGCGGGCGCCAGTGGCTACGTGGTCAAAGACATCAGGGGTATGGAGCTGGCTCAGGCAATCAAGGACGTCGGTGCAGGCAAATCGCTGCTCGACAATCGAGCGGCCGCGGCGTTGATGACGAAGCTGCGCGGCGCGGCGGAAACCGCCGATCCACTATCCGGATTGACCGAACGCGAGCGCACACTTCTCGGGCTGTTGGGCGAGGGTCTGACCAATAGGCAGATTGCCGCTCGGATGTTCCTGGCCGAGAAAACGGTGAAGAATTACGTCTCCCGGCTGCTGGCCAAACTCGGCATGGAGCGGCGCACTCAGGCGGCGGTTTTTGCGTCGAAGTTGGATCAACGTGCGGCCTCCTCGATAACGCGAACACAGTCGTACTGACCTAGTGGCCAGCGAAGAGAGCGGCTCGGCGTTCGCCGGACTCGGCCAACACGGGCTCGACGAGTTGCTGGCAGCGCGCGACCAGATGGAGCAGCTGCTACGGGTCATCGTCGAAATCGGTTCGGACCTCGATCTCGACGCCACGCTGCGTCGGATCGTTTGCGCAGCAAGGGATCTGACGTCGGCGCCCTACGGAGCCCTCGCCATTCGCGACCCTGGGGGCACGTTGATCTCGTTCATTCACGAAGGAATCGACGCGGACAAGGTGCGCCAGATTGGGCCGCTGCCGGTGGGTAAGGGAATTCTCAGCGTCTCGCTACTCGATGCGCCCGCTTTACGCTTGGATGACCTGACCCAGCACCCGGCCGCCGTCGGGTTCCCCGATCAGCATCCTGCCATGCGGGCCTTTCTCGGTGTGCCGATCACCATCCGGGGGACGGTGTTCGGCAGCCTCTATCTGTCCCATGACGATCCGGCGCGGGTCTTCTCCGAACCCGACGAGGTTGCCGCTCGCGCGCTGGCGTTCGCGGCCGCGGTCGCCATCGACAACGCGCAAGTGTTCGAGCGCGAGCGGACGTCGGTGAAGTGGTTGGACGCCAGCCGCGAGATCACCACCGCCTTGCTGTCCAACATCGAGCCGAGCCGACCTCCGTTGCAGTTGATCGCCGAACGTGCTTGTGCGCTAACCGAAGCCGAGCAAGCGATCGTGCTCGTTCCGGTCGACGCCGACCTGGCCATCGACGAAATCGACACACTTGTCGTTTCGGTGGCAGTGGGATTGAACGCCGCCGAGGTGCTCGGTCAACGGGTCCCAGTCGATGGGTCCACCAGCGGTCGCGTTTTCCGCTCCGGCACCCCACTGATCACCGAATCACTGACTTACCCCATCCAAGCGTTCACCGATGTCGGTCAGCGTCCGGCGATCGTGATGCCGTTGCGGACTCACGACGAAGTCGCCGGAGTGATCGCCGTCGCCCGCGGCGCGGACCAACCACCCTTCGACAGCAGTTATCTCGATCTGGTAAGCGATTTCGCCACCCACGCGACGATCGCACTGATGCTTGCATGGGGCCGCGAGCATGCGCGCCAACTGACCATCGTCGCCGAGCGTGAACGCATCGCTCACGACCTCCATGACCATGTCATCCAACGGTTGTTCGCCGCGGGCATGGATCTACAGGGCACCGTGGCCCGGGTGCGCTCACCCGAGATCTCCGACCGACTCAACCGCACGCTCGACGATCTGCAAACCATCATCGAAGAGATCCGCACCACCATCTTCCAACTGAAGTCCCCACTGGGTACCGATGGCGACTTCCGGAACCGGATCCAACGAGTGGTGGCCGATCTGACCGAAAACCGTGATATCGCAACCACAGTGCGGATGCACGGACCGATGACCGCCGTTGGTGGCGAGCTCGCCGAGCATGCCGAAGCGGTCACCGCGGAAGCGGTCAGTAATGCCGTGCGGCACTCCGGTGCCTCACGGCTGACCATCGAGGTCAGGGTGGGCGACATGTTGACCGTCGACATCAGTGACAACGGCTGCGGCATATCGGCGGACACCTCACGCCGCAGCGGCCTGGCCAATATGTCGTATCGGGCTGTCCAAGTCGGCGGTAGCTGTGAGATCAGCAGACCGTCCGAGGGGGGTACCCGGGTGCGCTGGGCCGCTCCGCTGGCCGATCACTGACCTTGCGCAGCAGGGACTTTGGTCCTGCGCGCTGAGGTCTTTCGACAGGAGCGGCACTGACCCCGAATTGACTACCGTCAGGTTCTATGACCTACGTGATCGGTAAGGGATGTGTCGACGTCGCGGACAAGTCGTGCGTTCAAGAGTGCCCGGTCGACTGCATCTACGAGGGCGCCCGCACGATGTACATCAACCCGAATGAGTGCGTTGACTGCGGCGCCTGCAAATCGATTTGTCGCGTCGGCGCGATCTACTGGGAGGGCGATCTGCCCGACGAGGAGCTGGCGCACCTTGGGGACAACGCGGCCTTTTTCGACCAGCCGCTCCCCGGCCGAGAGCGACCGCTGGGCTGTCCGGGCGGCGCCACCAGGGTTGGGCGACTTGGCGTGGATACCCCGTTGATCGCAGCGATCCCGCTGTCCGTTGGCAAATCGGCGCACTAGGCAAGCCGCGACGAACCCCTCGTCATACGCGCTTGCGTGTATGTATGGTGACGGCTGTGCGTTGGTCGCACCGACACGATAGGAGAGTGCAGTGGCAGATCGGTTGGCCGGAAAGGTCGCGCTTATCAGTGGCGGTGCGCGGGGGATGGGTGCCTCGCACGTGCAGTCGCTGGTAGCCGAGGGCGCCAAGGTGGTGTTCGGCGACATTCTCGACGATGAGGGCAAGGCAGTGGCCGCCGAGGTCGGGGACGCGAGCCGCTATCTGCACCTCGACGTGACGAAGCCCGAGGATTGGGACGCGGCGGTGGCCACCACCCTCAGCGAATTCGGCCGCATCGACATCCTGGTGAACAACGCGGGCATTATCAACATCGGCACCTTTGAGGATTACGCGATCTCAGAGTGGCAGCGGATCCTCGATATCAATTTGACGGGAGTGTTTCTCGGCATCCGTGCCGTGGTCAAACCTATGAAGGAAGCGGGACGCGGGTCGATCATCAACATCTCCTCGATCGAGGGGATCGCCGGCACCATCGCCTGCCACGGTTACACCGCAACAAAATTCGCAGTCCGGGGGCTGACCAAGTCGGCCGCACTGGAGCTGGGCCCGAGCGGAATCCGGGTGAACTCAATTCATCCCGGCCTGATCAAGACGCCGATGACCGAGTGGGTTCCCGAAGACATCTTCCAGACCGCGCTGGGCCGGATCGCCGAACCGAAAGAAGTCTCGAACCTGGTGGTCTACTTGGCCAGCGACGAGGCCAGTTACTCAACCGGTTCGGAATTCGTGGTCGACGGCGGCACCACGGCAGGTTTGGGGCACAAGGACTTCTCTGCCGTCGACGTCGACGGTCAACCGGACTGGGTTACCTAGCGGCGGATAGGAACTCGGATTCGTTGGTCGCCTTGGCATTTGGATCGGGCCAGGGCGAAGGGACCGGGCGTTGCCGGACCCGTTGCGGCCACCAGAACCACTTGCCCAGCAGCGCAGCAATGGACGGTGTCATCAGCGACCGGACGATCAACGTGTCGAAGAGCAGGCCGAGGCCGATGGTGGTGCCGACCTGGCCGATGACCGTTAGGTCGCTCACCGCCATCGTCATCATTGTGAAGGCGAAGACGAGTCCCGCTGAGGTGACGACCGAACCGGTGCCGCCCATGGATCGGATGATGCCGGTGTTCAAGCCGGCGTGGATCTCTTCCTTGAACCGCGCCACCAGCAGCAAGTTGTAGTCGGCGCCGACGGCGAGCAGGATGATGACCGACATCGCGAGCACCATCCAGTGCAGTTCAATGCCGATGATGTGTTGCCAGATCAGCACCGAGAGTCCGAAGGATGCACCCAGCGAGATCAAGACGGTCCCCACGATGACCGCAGACGCCACCACACCGCGGGTGATGATCAGCATGATGATGAAAATCAGGCACAACGAAGCGATCCCGGCGATCAACAGGTCGTAGGAGTTGCCATCGCTGAGGTCTTTGAAGATCGCCGCGGTGCCCCCGAGGTAGATCGTCGAGCCCTCCAGCGGGGTGCCCTTGAGTGATTCGTAGGCCGCCTTCTTGATCAACGGGATATGCGAAATGCCTTCTTGCGACATGGGATCGCCGTCATGGCTGATGATGAATCGCACCGCATGGCCGTCGGGGGAGATGAAATTCTTCATCCCCTTCTTGAACTCGGCGTTGTTGAAGATTTCCGGGGGCAGGTAGAACGAGTCATCGTTCTTCGACGCGTCGAAGGCCTTGCCCATCGCGTTCGAGTTCTTCTGCGACTCGTTCTGCTGATCCTGCAGACCCTTCTGGGTCGAATACATAGTCAGCATGGTCGTTTTCATGGCCTTCATGTTTTCCAGCATGGCGGGCATCAGCGCCACCATCTGCGGCATCACGGTGTCGAGATGATCCATGATCGGCAGCAGGCTCTGGATGTCATCGGTCATCGTGTCGACACCGTCGAAGAGATCGAAGACGGATCGGAGCGAAAAGCACACCGGAATGTCATAGCAGTGCTTTTCCCAGTAGAAGTAGCTGCGGATGGGTCGGAAGAAATCTTCGAAATCGGCCATGTGGTCCCGTAATTCGGCGACATCGATGGTCATGGTGTGCATCTTTTTGACCATTTGATGCATGTCGTTGGCCATCTGCGCGGTGATGTCGGACATCTTTTGCATGCTGTCGATGGTCGTCTGCATCATGTCGGCCTGTTTGAGCATGTCGGCCATCTGGTCTTCTTGGTACTTCTGGTTCATCTGCTGGCTGACGCCCTGCATGCTGATCTGAAAGGGGATTGAAGTGTGCTCAATCGGCGTGCCCTCGGGCCGAGTGATGGATTGCACGCGCGAGATCCCCGGCACCCGGAAGATCGTTTTGGCGATTTTGTCGATGACCAAGAAGTCTGCGGAGTTTCGCAGATCGTGGTCGCTTTCGATCATCAGCACTTCGGGATTCATCCGCGCTTTGGAGAAGTGCCGATCCGCGGCGGCGTAACCCTCGTTCGCGGGTATGTCGGCGGGCAGATAGTTGCGGTCGTTGTAGTTCGTCCGGTACCCGGGCAGGGTCAGCAACCCCACGAGTGCAATCGCGATCGTCATCACCAGAATTGGTGCGGGCCACCGGACGACGAGGGCGCCGACCTTGCGCCACCCGCGCGTCCGTTGCGTGCGTTTGGGTTCGAGTGTCTTGCCGAAACGCGTTGCCACTGAGATAGCCGCGGCACCGAGCGTCAATGCTGCCGCGACCACGACCACCATGCCGATGGCCAACGGGATGCCCAGCGTCTGGAAATACGGCAGGTTGGTGAAGTGCAGGCAGAACGTGGCGCCGGCAATGGTCAAGCCCGACCCGAGCACCACGTGAGCGGTGCCCCTGTACATGGTGTAGTACGCGTCTTCTCTGGACTCGCCGGCTGCCCGGGCCTCCTGATATCGGCCGATCAGGAAGATCGCGTAGTCAGTGGCGGCCGCGATCGCCAGCGTGACCAACAGGTTGGTGGCGAATGTCGAGAGACCGATGATGTTGTGGAATCCCAGGAAAGCGACCATTCCGCGCGCGGCCGCCAGCTCGAACACCACCATCACCAGTGTGAGCAACACCGTGATGATCGATCGATAGACCAACAGCAGCATGAGGATGATCACCGTGAACGTGGTCATGGTGATGAGTTGCACGCTGCGGTCACCGGCCATGTGCTGATCCGCGGAGAGTGCCGCGGGCCCGGTGACGTAGGCCTTGACTCCGTTGGGTGTGGGCACACTTTTGACAATCTTCTGCACGGACTCGACCGACTCGTTGGCCAAGGCCTCGCCCTGATTGCCGGCGAGGTAGATCTGGACGTAGGCGGCCTTGCCGTCGTTGCTCTGTGCGCCCGCCCCGGTCAGCGGATCGCTCCACATATCCTGAACGTGCTCAACGTGTTTGGTGTCGGCGTCGAGCTTTTTGACGAGCTGGTCGTAGTAGGCGTGCGAGTCGGCGCCCAACGGCTGTTGACCCTCGAGAACGATCATCACCGAGCTGTTGGACTTGTACTCGTTAAATATCGCGCCCATCCGCTTGGTCGCGATCACCGATTGCGCATCGTCAGGCGCCATCGACACCGAGCGCATTTTCCCGACCTCGTCCAGGTCGGGGACGATCATGCTGAGCAACGCGATCAGCGCGATCCAGCCCAGGATGACGGGTACCGCGAATTTTCGGATGAAACGCGGGACCGGCGGCCGCTCTTCGGGTTTGGCGACCGGAATAGCGTCGGTCCGGGCGTCGTTCAAGGTTGTGCTCATGCGGATTTCACCAAGCAGAATGTCAGGGCGTGGACGCCGGTGGTTATTTTTTCGTCCTTGACTTCGTTATCGATGGTGATGCGGCAACCGAGGTAGTCACCGCTGCTTTGTGCCGAGAGGTTGGGAAACACCGAAGGGGCGGTCGTGCTGAGGACCAGCGTCCACGGCAACGGCGCATTGTCGATCCGTTTCGGGTCGGCACTGAGATCTAGGTAGTTCACGTTGGCCTGGCCCGCCGAGCCGAAGATCTCGTACTTGACGACCTTGGGCTTGAACGGCTTGGAATCCTCCAGCCGTGGGCTTCTCATGACGCCGGTGTCGTTTTCGCCGAAGAACGTCTTGACCCGGGCGACGGCGAAGCCGCCGACCACCATGACCGCCACGATCAACAGCGGCAACCACGCATTGCGCATAATTTTCGAGGGCTGCAACTACCTGATTCCCTTCCTCATCACGGCACCCGTGATGTGGCCAACATGGCGTGACCCCCGCCGGGCTGACCAATCAATTTCGGCAATTGCTGCACACCGGTGGTCGTTTGCGGTGCTGACCCGCGCCCCGCATTGCGGAAGCGTTGCCCCGTACTTCCACCAGCGCATACTACATGATCTGCATATCTTGCACAGTATGCAAGTTGCGCTCGGGGTGTTTCAGATCACTTCGTAAAGATGCTGTTGACCAGGGATGCAGCGCGCTCGACGTAGGGCATCGGCGTGTCTTCGGGGTCCTCAGGTACGCCGCTTGCCCACTTTTCGAGACCCGAACGCACCGCCGTCAACGCCAGCGCGGAGATCAACGCGGCCATCTCGTCGTCGGGATGCATCGCCTGGCGGCGGACGATGATGTCGGTCAACTGATGTTGAAACCGCTCCAAGTCGGCGAGGAACGCTGCCAGTACCGCAGGGTTGGTCTTGGCGAGCTCCAGCATGTGGGCCGCTTGTTCGCGCGGCGGGGGCACGTCACGGAGATGGTGAGCCGACAGCGTGATCAGCTCTGCCAGCACCACCGAATACGGGGCGGGTCCGGCCACCACGAAATCCGCAACCAGCTCGGGTGGAATGTCCGATGGGCCATAGGCTATTGCGGACTCTTTGTTCGGGAAGTAATTGAAGAACGTGCGCGTCGAGATGCCGGCCTCAGCGCAGATTTCGTCGATGGTCACCTTGTCGAAACCGCGAGCTAGCGCCAGGCGCACGGCCGCGTCGCGGATGTCCGCACTCGTCTGGCGGCGACGTCGCTCGCGGAGGCCTATCTGGTCAGCCATAACCCCCATAGTTGCACGTTCTGCACACATTGCAGTCGAATGGCCCGTCTTGGGGCGCCACGTGGCGTTCCGGGAACTGCTCAGCGCAGGTGGTTGTCGGTGGGTGCGGCCAGGGCGGCCCAGAGGTGATCGCGCAGGCTGGCGAAGAAATTCACCGAAATCGGCGCCTTGTCCGCGACCTGGTCGAACGCGTGAAACGCGCCGGGCGCGATCTCCTCGTGGACGGGCACGCCCGCCTCGCGCAGCCGCCGCGCGTATTCCAGGCACTCCTGATAGAAGAGGTCCAACTTGCCGACCCCGATCCAGGCGGGAGGCAGGCCGGACAAATCTGGTCGACGCGCCGGCGCCGCCTCGTTCGGGTCTGCTCCGTTGAGGTACCACCGCCAGGCCAGTTGGTTGTCGGTTTCGGTCCACATGAGTCGCTTAGGGCCGTCGCGGTTCGCGCCGGTTCGGTCGTCCAGCATCGGATAAACCAGCATTTGATAAGCGAGCTTGACGTCGTTGCGATCGTGCGCCCGTTGAGCGACCGCTGCGGCGAAATGTCCTCCGGCGCTGGCTCCGCCGACGGCGACACGATCCGGGTCCACCCATGGTTGACGCGCCAGCCACAGCAGGGCTGCATAACAGTCCTCGAGCGGCGTCGGGTACGGGTGCTCGGGGGCCAAGCGGTGTTCTACGGCCGCCACCGCGACGCCGGTGAGGCGAGATAGCTTGCGGCAGTACCTGTCGTCCTGGACGGCGGTTCCCATCAGGGTGCCGCCGCCGTGAATCCACAGCAGCGCCGGTGCCGGCTCGACCAGCCCGGGCGGACGATGCACGCGGACCTTGACGTGTTGGTTGACCGCGATAACCGGCACGTTGGGCAGCCGTCCCGCGTTGCCCATCAGGAGCATGAGTGCCCGCTGGAATTTGTAGCCGCGGTTTAGGGCGTAACCCCGGGGCAAGAAGCGGGCGACCTTACGCAGATCGGGATCCAACGCCTGCCGGGACGTGAAGGCGTTGTCGGGCAACCCGTTTGCCATGGATGCTCTCTATTCCTCGCGCAGGCAGTCCACGTTGACCATACACACGGAAAAGAGTGTCAGTACAGGGCTGAATCATCGATCTGTACTCCGTAACCGGCCCGCAGTATTTCTACGGTGGACGGCGGAGTGCACACGGTCGCGTCGCCCGCACTGGGGCGTATCAGCTTGTCCCGATAGACGTTGTCGTCTTGGGCCCACACCGCAAGATGGTCACCGACGACGACGGCGGGCCCGGAGTCAGAGGCGACGAACACGCCATCGGGCAGCCCGCTCCATGGCGCACGATGACCGCCTGCCCGCTCCCGATGCAGTTGGACATCCATATCCTTGGCATAAGGCATTGCGCCACTGTGTGTTTGGGCCCACAGCCGTCGGTATTCGCGGTAGGCGCTATGTCGGCATTCAGCGCAGGGCCGGTGTCCGGCGGAAAGCGCCACGGCCTCGTCGAGGAAGAACAGCGGCGTATAGCGGTTGGGTTCCCACTGCGCCACCCGCCGGCCCCGAAACGACAGGGCACAGGTGATCCACGTCTTGTGCTGATGGTTGCGCACGACATCGCGAGTGCCGCGGCCTTGGTGCAGACGACCGCGGTTGCCCATCCAGGAGCCGCGTCCCGGGGTGGCGATGATGTCGCCGAGCGGTGAGACCCGATTACGCGCCGGCTTGCCTATCGTCATTGTTGCTGCTCGAGGTCGAGCAGCACGCGCTTGGCCACGGGCCCGCCACGGTAGGCGCCGGTGGTTCCGTCGGATCGGATCACCCGGTGGCACGGGACGACGATGGGGATCGGGTTGGTCGCGCATGCGGTGCCGACAGCCCGTACCGCCTTAGCGGAGCCGGACAATTGAGCCAAGGCGGCGTAGCTGGCCGTGGCACCGTAGCTGATGTCGGTGTTGAGGTGCTCCAGCACAGTGCGTCGAAAGCCTTGCGAGAGTGACCAATCCAGCGCGACGTCGAAGCTGTGGCGGCGGCCGGTGAAGTATTCGTCGAGTTGTCGCGCGACCGGGTCCAGCCGGGACGGGGCTTTCAGCATCCGCGGGCTGATCCGCTGGGACAACGTCAGCAGGACGTTATCGTGGCCCTCGTTGGCGAAGGCCACCCGAACCAGTCCGCGCGGCGTGGCCGCCAGCAGAAGTGTGCCGACCGCGGAATCGACTGTCCGGTAGGCTAAGTCGAGCAAATCGCTATCTTGAGCATCCTGTTCCAGGCGGGCGTGCAGGCGCTGCAGATGACCCGGGTCGACGGGGAAGAACTCGGTGAGCTCATGGTTGGTCATTGGCTTTTCCTTGGGGTGTCGAGACGCGGATAAGTACGTCGCAGTGTGGCGATCCCATCAGCCGCGGCGCGCCGGGCTGCGGCGACACTGCTGTCGAGGATCACGGCGATCTCGGAGTACGGCAGGCCCGCCAGGTAGTGGTAGGCCACGGCCTGACGCTGTTTGGGTGGCAGCGCGCCGACGGCGGCGTCGAGGTCGAAATCGTGGCCGTCGGCGCGGTCACCGGTAGGGGAGTCGGGGGGATCGGCAACCGGGACGGCCCGCCGGGACGCTGAGCGGATGATGTCGATGGCCTTGCGGTGCGCGATCGTGACCAACCACGCCTCGATGTTGGCGTCGGCCGGCAGCTGCGGGTAGGCCTTCATGGCGGACAGGAACGTATCCGACCAGGCGTCATCGGCGTCGGTGTGGCCGATTACGGCCCGAACGACGCGTAACACGGTGGAGCCGTGCGCTGCGACCAGAGCCTCAAACGGCGGCTTGACCTGTTGACCGAGCCTTCACGTGGGAGTCACCGTCGACATGCGAGATCCTCCGCGGGTTGTAGTGACTTCACTGGGTAGACGTCGGCTGGTCGTGAAATGTGAGAAGGCAATTCCGCGGGTGCACATTGCCACCATTGTCTTCTCGGCGGTCCCCGGCAAAGACTCGATCTCACGTTGCCGGGCTATCGGCCGTTTACCTCTATGAGGAAGGATCACGCAATCGGAGGCAAGCCATGAGTTTTCACGATCTGCACCATCAGGGTGTTCCGTTTGTGCTGCCGAACGCCTGGGATGTCCCGTCGGCACTGGCGTATCTCGCGGACGGTTTCACCGCGATCGGTACCACCAGTTTCGGAGTGTCCGCGAGTCGCGGTCACCCGGACGGGGGCCGCGCCACCCGTGACGGCAATATCGCCCTGGCGGCGGCGCTGGCCACGTTGCGTTGTTATGTCAGCGTCGACATCGAAGACGGATACAGCGACGACCCGGAAGCCGTCGCCGACTACGCAGCGCAGCTGCCGATCGACGGGCTCAACATCGAAGACAGCACCGATGGCAGGCTTATCGACCCCGCATTGGCGGCCGCCAAAGTGGCTGCTATCAAACAGCGCGATCCCGAGGTGTTCATCAACGCTCGTGTCGACACCTATTGGCTGGGCCAGCAGGCGAACCTGGCGAGCACCATCGAACGAGCGCTTCGTTATGTGGACGCCGGCGCCGACGGCATTTTCGTGCCGCTGGCCAACGATCGCGACGAGCTTGCCGAGATCATTCGCAATGTCCCGCGTCCCCTGAACACGCTGCCGGTTCCCGGCATCACGCTCCCCGAGCTGGCACAGCTCGGGGTGGCGCGGGTTTCGACCGGTTCGGTCGCCTACAGCGCCGGGCTGTACGCCGCTGCCGCGGCGGCGCGGGCCGTCCGAGACGGACAGCCGCCACCGCCGTCGGTGCCCTACGCCGATCTGCAGGCACGCCTGGTTGATTACGAGAAGCGCTCGAGCTCAACGTAATCAGTTAATGGCTCAAGCGGTCTGACCTCACGTTTGCGAGCCGGTCGTCGTCTACGAAGAAAGGAGGTCGACGTGATGACAGCACGACATGTGGTGATCGATAGTCCGGTGGGTGAGCTGACGGTAGTTGCCAATGGCGACGCCTTGACCGGCGTGTATTTCCCGCATCATTGGCATCCACCTACGGCTGACACCGTGGGTGAACGCGTGGAGCCAACGGCCGACGAACTGTTGGGTCGTGCCACCGACCAATTGCGCGAATACCTCACCGGGGAACGAACGCAGTTCGATCTACCTTTCGCTTTGGTGGGTGATCCTCGGCGGCAACGGGTGTGGGAGTTGCTGCCCGCCATCGGCTACGGGCAGACGAAGACCTACGGCGAGCTGGCCGCCGAGCTGGCGGACGGCACCACCGCATACGAAGTAGGTCAAGCGGTGGGACGCAATCCGTTGAGTATCGTCGTGCCCTGCCATCGGGTCGTCGGTAAAGACGGCTCTCTGACCGGCTACGCGGGCGGCCTGAAACGCAAGCGATTCCTACTGGAACTCGAAGAACCGGCACCTGCCGTCGCAGGCAAGTTGTTCTGATCTACCTGTAAGTACGGCACCATGGTGGTCATGGACTTGTCCGACGTCATGCGATCGACAGCCGCGGTGCGGCAATTCACCGAGGATCCGCTTCCCGACGACGTTCTCGAACGCATTCTCGACAATGCGAGGTTCGCACCGACCGGCGGTAACCGGCAGGGTGTGCGCATCGTCGTTCTGCGCGATAAGGACACCCGGTCGGCGCTGGCGGACCTCGGACTTCCGGCCGCTCGCCGCTACACCGCGCAGCTCACCCACGGCGAGGCGCCGTGGAACCCGCTGCAGCCCACCGCCGTAGCCGCGTCAGACATCGAGAAGACTGAGGCGCCCGCGCAGATGTCGGCTCCGCTGCGGGATGCCCAGGTGGTGCTGGTGGTCTGCCTGGATCTCGCCGTGGTCGCCGCCACCGATCAGGATCTCGACCGCATCGCGGTGGTACCCGGCGCATCGGTGTACCCGTTTGTATGGAACATCTTGTTGGCTGCGCGCAACGAAGGCTATGGCGGAGTCTTGACCACGATGGTCGTGGCTGAGGAGCCACGAGTGAAAAGCCTGCTGGGCGTGCCCGATTCATACGCCATCGCTGCCGTTGTGCCGCTGGGTAAGCCGGTGCATCAAGTGACGAAGCTGCGCCGACGGCCCGTCTCTGAGTTCGCCACCCGCGAGAGCTTCGACGGACCGCCGTTTGCCGGCTGATCGGTCAGGAGCGAGGGTGTGGACCATTTCATCACAGTGACGATTTGATGCTCACCGCTCCGGCTTCGGAGGGGAGTAGCGCCGGAGTCTAGAGAGGGCAATACTGCAACGGGGCGGGTATAGACGGGAGTCGACGAAGTGACACGAATCGTGCCGTCGGCGGCGTTCGCCGCAGTGCCGACAACAGATCTCGGCCAAGGAGACAGAATCAATCTCGGCGTTGCCGGGATTATCGGCCGGCTGCCCGCAGCGGCCGAAGCGCTCGGTTCGTTGACCGCGGCGCTGCGCACCAATGGGACGTTGTCGCCGCGGCTGCTCGAATTGGTGCGACTGCGTATCGCGTTTTTCAATCAGTGCCGAAGCTGCATCGCGGTGCGTTATCAGAGCGCCATCGACGACGGACTTGACGACGGCGCGGTCTGCTCATTGGAACGACCCGCCGAAGCGGAAAACCTTTCCGCCGCCGAGCGGGCCGCGCTGCGTTTCGCCGAACTGTTCGCAACCAATCATCTCGCCATCGATAACGCGGTGTATGACGAACTGCGCGAGCACTTCACCGAGGACCAGCTTGTCGAACTCGGGTTGCATTGTGCAATTGCGTTGGGTGTCGGACGGCTCTCGGCCACGTGGGATGTCAGCGAAGACCTTCCCGAATCGAACGGCTCGCCCGAGCGTTTGGCGCCGTGGAACTCCGCATCCGTCGTCGCGTCAGGTTAGCGAGCGCCGCTGTGCCCCAGTGTAATTCGTCACAGTGACGTATTAGGGTCAGACGGGGAGAAGGTGAAGAGGGGCCGATCGCCGATTGCCTAGCCGGCTTCGCGCCGGGTGCGACTCTGTGGATGTGGCGCAGGCCCAGCAGCTAGTTTCCATTGCCTTGTTTGCACGGGCTGGCGGCGGCCGACGGGGGCGACGAGGGCTGGCAATTGAGTGACTGAATCGGCCATGGCACAGCGGATGCGAACGGGCTGCGGGTCGGCGCCCACGTGATCAGGCATTAGCTTTATGCCGATAAGCGACATTATGTCAACTTAGCGAAACGGCCTGACCTGGTGAATCACGGACGTTCCGAGTGGCCCTCACCCGCCGCATCGCTCCTGCGTGGGGAATTCCCGTCTCCGACGGGGCGAGCCGACCGTGCCGTATCCGCTGCTAACCCATTGTCAAGATCGCGCACGCGGCGATGCCAATCACCGTTACAAGGGCCACCAAAATCACCGCGACCGCCGCGCGCACGATCTCTTCTTCCGTGAGTCGCCAGTGCGGCCTCGATTCCACGACAACGGTGTCCCCTCGACGGGCAACTGTGTTCATTCTTGCGACCGCCAAAAGGAGATCGTCATGCCCGTCTGCCGCGTCTTTGTCGACTGCGTTGTGCGCGGCGATTGCGGTGGTCATATCAGCCCCCAGGCTTGCGGACGCCGATAGGCGTTATTGGGAGGTCGGAAACTGCGACCTTCTGGTAGGTCCAAAGATACGAGTGCGAGATCACGATTGCGGTAACGATGCTTAACGGTCACGGCACACAATCGTGCTCCCGTACTGCGCGGCGAGCCGTGTGAGCCGCCGTCGAGCTGCCATCATGACGGAAGACCTATCTCGCTTCAGCACGCGGGAGGAATTTACTCGTAGAAGATTCCGTTTTTGCATGTGCCACAAGAATTTTCAGACGTCGAAGACAACGTGCATGTTCAAGGCCAATCATTCCTCGACGAGATGTGTTGGTCATCGCGCACACTAGGACTCGCATCCGACGCTATGGAGGACCGATACCGGAATGAGCCCGGTCGCCGAATTCGACTTCGTCATCGTGGGAGCAGGCAGCGCAGGCTGCCTGCTCGCCAATCGGCTCAGCGCCAACCCTGATCGCCGTGTCCTCCTGATTGAGGCCGGCGGCAAAGACGACTGGTTCTGGATCAAGGTGCCGGTGGGCTATCTGTACACAATCGCCAACCCCCGCACCGATTGGTGCTTCACGACCGAGGCGGACCCCGGCCTGGCCGGGCGCAGCATTCACTACGCGCGGGGCCGCGTGATCGGCGGCTGCTCGTCGATCAACGCCATGATCCACATGCGCGGACAGGCGAGCGATTACGACCTGTGGGCGCAGGCCACCGGTGACGAGCGATGGCGTTGGGGTGGCCCGGACAGTCCGGGCGAGACGCTGGCGATCTACAAAAAGTTGGAGGACTACTTCGGCGGCGCCGACGACTGGCACGGCGTCGGTGGTGAGATCCGCGTCGAGCGGCCACGTGTGCGCTGGAAGATCTTGGATGCCTGGCAGGCCGCCGCTGCCCAATTGGGCATCGCCCCAATCGATGAGTTCAACCGGGGCGTCAACGCCGGCTCTGCGTACTTTCATGTCAACCAACGGCGTGGCCGTCGCTGGTCGATGGCTGATGCTTTCTTGCATCCCATCGCCCACCGACCCAATCTCACCGTCTACACGCAGACCCAGGCCTTGCGGCTCCTGATGGACGACCAGGTCCCGGAGGATCAGCGTCGCGGGGCCTGGACGACGGCCCAGCGACGCGTCATCGGCGTGCGGCTTCTCAGAGGCGGCCAAATCATCGACGTCCGAGCCCGCCACGAGGTGATCTTGAGTGCTGGAGCTATTGGCTCGCCGCATCTGATGCAGGTCTCGGGCCTGGGCCCGGCTGGCCTGCTCGCCCAGCATCAAGTGCCGGTGGCCGTCGATCTGCCCGGAGTGGGCGAAAACCTCCAGGACCACCTGCAGATTCGAACGATCTACCGGATCCGGGGTGCCCAGACCGTCAACACGCTGTACCGGAATTGGATCAGCCGTGCGGGCATGGGACTTCAGTACCTGCTGTTGCGATCGGGGCCCATGACGATGCCGCCTTCCACGCTAGGGGCTTTCGCCAAGAGCGACCCCGCGCTGGAAAGTGCCGACCTGGAGTGGCATGTGCAGCCCTTGTCGTTGCCGAAGTTCGGCGAACCCCTGCACCCCTTCGGAGCGATTACTCCTTCGGTCTGCAATCTCCGACCCAGCTCGCGAGGCCATGTGCGCATGGCCAGTGCAGATCCCCTGACCTACCCGAAGATCTTCTGCAATTACCTGTCGACTGACGCCGATCGTCAAATCGCCGTGCGGGGCCTCCGGATGACCCGGCAGATCATGGCGGCGCCGGCTCTGGCCCGCTACCGCCCGCAGGAGTTGTTACCCGGTCCGCAACTGGTGAGCGATGAAGAGCTGCAGAAGGCGGCCGGTGAACTCGGTACGACTATTTTCCATCCGGTGGGTACCTGCGCGATGGGAGCCTTTGACGCCCGCGGGCGGCCGCGTTCGGCCGCCACGGTGCTCGACACCGACTGCCGCGTGTATCGCGTCGCCGGACTTCGAGTGGTCGATGCGTCGGCTATGCCCACCATCATTTCCGGCAACACCAACGCGCCGGTCATGCTCATCGCAGAGCGCGCAGCGCGGGCGATTGTGGGATAAGTCGGTTAACTCCGAGACATCAATCTGCTTGCGCTTGGGCGGCGACGCCTAAGCCGCTCCCCTGCGTTGCGCGACCGCGTGTGCGCAACTCCTTAAGGAGAAATACGGCGGGATTGAATCTGCAGAGTTACCCCACGCCGAGTCGTTTCGCACGCGGGGAGTCCGAGGTCATAGCCGAACGGTCACCGCTTGGTATCCGTTTGGGAACGCAACGGCGTTTCGGCTGGCGCACCTCTATCGGTAACAACAGTCACATCGTTAACATCGCGCGATGCACGGTTTGCCCCCGCTGACCAGCGATGAGCTGCGACTGCGAACGGTTTCTCGGCGCGACGCGCTGCGCTACGCAACAGCGTTGGCCGGTTTGGGTGTCGGATCATTAGGCTGCGGCATGCCTACGGCGGCCGCCGCCGCTCCTCCCCAACTGATCGACTTCGCCGCGCGCCAGATTCCCGCGCAGCAGATTCGAGCTGCCGGCTATAGCGGGGTGGTCAACTACGTTTCGGAGTCGCGTCCTGGCTCATCGTTTGGCGCCAAGCCGATCACTCGGCCCTACGCCGACTCATTGAAAGCCGCAGGCCTGGTGCTCGTCAGTAACTACCAATACGGCAAACCAGGTGGGTCGGCACCGTCGGACTTCACGCGGGGCTACGCCGGCGGCATCGCGGACGCGCGCACCGCCTGGCAGCTGCACACCGCCGCGGGCGGCAGCCAGGGTGCACCGATTTTCTTCACCATCGACGAGGACATCAATCGCGACACCTGGAATCGCACCGCGCTGCAGTGGTTTCGCGGAATCAACTCGGTTCTTGGGGTTCAACGCACGGGGGTCTACGGAGGCGTCAGGGTGTGTCAGTGGGCCGTGGCCGATGGCGTTATTGGGTCTTCGAGCACACCTGGCCGCCGCTGGGTTTGGCAAACTCGAGCCTGGTCCGGCAATCAGGTCCACCCCGCCGCTGTTCTCTACCAGCGAGTCGTGAGCACCTCGTCCAATCCCGGGCCGAAGGTCGGCGGACTCGAAGTCGACGTCAACGACGTCCTGGCTTCCGATTGCGGGCAGTGGAGCCTCCATGCGAGCTATCCAGGTGGCGATGTGCGGTAGTGGCGAGATCGCTGCCCGCAATTCGAGCTAGAGCCCGGACGGCACGACCTTGTCGTTCACCGTCACGCCGACCTGGCCGGTCGTCGGGTTGAACTCGATCTTGCCGTGCTCGAAGGTCGACACCTGCAGGTCGCCGGCGGCGTTCACGTCGCTGGTGGGCAGGCCCAGCGGACCTGCCGAACCGTTATTGCCGGTGACCGCGGGCGCGCCGTCCGGGCCGCGTGGGATATTCCAGGCCTCCCGGATCTTGCCCGTGACGATGTATGCGGGCGTGCCGGCCTCGCCGTTCTTGGCGGTGATCGCGCCGCCCTGGAACTGCTGGAAAACCACGCCGCTCTCCCGTGTGCCGGCGTTGCGGTCACCCGTCAGCGGCTTGCCCAGAGCCGCCTTCTGATCCTCGGTTGCCGACGAGTACTTGGCAGCGATCGCGCCGGTCAGAGTCACCTCGACGTCGCCCACTCCTGCAAGCTTCACCTCGGTGGGCTGCGCTGGAACTCTAGACGTAGAAGTGGCGCTCACCCCGACCTGAGGCGGCGCCGACGCGTCGACGCTTTTGCCATTGCTGCAGCCCGCAACGATCAGCGCGACAGCGGCCAGGCTGACGACTGCCGCGTGGCGGTATGCGATCGGTGTCATGAGCTTCCCCCCGGGGTGTTTGGCGCGCCGTCCTCGTAGCTCCGAACCAACTTACGTCGCGGTCGTAGGCGGCGAGTCAGAGCACCAGCGTGCGCCCGGGTTAGCGTTAGCCGCCGACCGGCCGGCAGACGTTGGCGCCCGGATCCCACCACTGACCCGGGTCGCATGCCAACGGCTGTGGCCCCACACCGAGCGGCCGGCAGACATTGGCCGTCGGGTCCCACCACTGGCCCGGGTCGCATGCCAAGGGCTGTGGTCCGACACCGAGCGGTCGGCAGATCTTGGCCGTCGGGTCCCACCAATCGCCGCCCGCGCAGTCGGCCTTGCTCACCGCAGGCGTCACGATCGCCACGGCCGCCATCGTTGCGAGCGCTGCCATGGCTGCCGGAACAAGACGGAGTACGAACCTCATCATTGCGGGCCTCCCCTCGTAACTTTCCATTTATCGAACCGAGCCCGGGCATAGAGGTCAAGCGACGGCCTCCGATTAGTTCTGGATGTTCCATTGGTCAGACCTTCCAGACGGACTAATTGAGAGGAAAGGTGGATGCCATGTCCAACGCCGTGCCGCCAATCGTCGATCACCAAACCTGGCGCGCCACGCTCGACGATTTGCGCAAGCGCGAGAAGGCCGCCACCCGCGAACTGGATGCGATCGCCGCCCAGCGCCGACGTATGCCGATGGTCGAGATCCCTGACTACACCCTCACCGGTGTCGACGGGCCCGTCCGCCTGATTGACGTGTTCGACGGTCGCTCCCAGCTCATCGTCTACCACCACATGTGGTCGGACGGTGCCGAGTGGCAGTGCGGCGGGTGCACGGGTTTCACATCGCAATTCACCCGGCTCGAGTTCCTCGACAACTATGACGCCCGGTTCGTGATCGTCACCAACGGGCCGATCGAGGAAGCACTCGCCTATAAGTCGAAGGTCGGCAACCGGATGGAGTGGTACTCGTCATCGCAGAGCCCGTTCGCCGCCGACCTGGACGCACCGCCCGGCGGAGGCTTTGGGGTCAATGTCTTCCTGCGCGACGGCGACACGGTGTACCGCACTTGGCATACAAACGGTCGAGGCACCGAGCAACTCAGTCACTCGTTCGCGCTGATCGACCTCCTGCCGTGGGGCCGGCAGGAGGAATGGCTCGATTCGCCTGAAGGGTGGCCTTCTCGTCCGACTTACTCCGGTTGGCTTGACTCACCCGATATCGCCCGCGCCTACGGACCCAAGGACTACTCATGACGCCCACCGCCGAGCGCTACGTCGTCACTCGCACCGTCGCCGCGAGCCCGGCCGAGATCTTCGTTGTCCTCGTCGATCCGTCTCGCCACCAGAACACCGAACCCACTGACTGGGTCCGTGACGCCGTAGACACCGCACCAATCACGGGCACGGGACAGCTCTTCGCGATGAACATGTACCTCGAACGGGCCGGTGGCGACTACGTCACGCACAACCTGGTCAATGTGTTCGAGGAGGATCGCGCCATCGCGTGGATGCCGGGTGTGCTCGATGACACGGGCAGTCATTCTCCCGGCGGTTGGTTCTGGCGCTACGACCTCGCTCCAAACGGCGATTCCACGGATGTCACCCTCACTTATGACTGGAGTGGCACGCCGCCGGACTTCCGGGAACGCGTTGGCAAGATGCCCATCTTCGCTGAGGACTACCTCGCTGCGTCGCTGGCCACATTAGAGCGATCGGTCGTGAGCTGATCGGGGCGTCGTTCGACCGAAGTTTGTTGCAGCACAAGCGATTAGGCATGGGTCAGGTGCAAAGGCTGGGGGCGTCGCATACATTGCCGGGGCAATAGGTCGAGTGTGCCGCGTTGACCATGGTTCCGACATCCGGCAACGTCACGCTCCTCTTGTCCAAGTGCTGGTGAACTTCGTCTGCGATCTGCTGCGGCGTCCAGCCCCAAACGAGGTCGTAGCAGATGAGGTGCGCCTCCCCAATGAGTGCCTCTTCTGTCTGCGGTGGCCAAGTGAGGCCGACGGCGCGCAGTTGAGCGAGGTAAGCCTCGTCTTGAGGAGTCGTGGCAGTGGCTATCGCAGCGCTACTAACCAGGGCAACGCCAGCCATCATCGGAATGGTAAGGGTGGCGAGCCAGCGAGTTGAGGGCATTCGATCGTGTCCTTTCTAAGCAAGGGGCGAAAAATGGTTGTGTGCAAGTGTTCTCCACCATTGCTACGCCAACTAACGCTTGCTCAATTTATCGCTAATAGCGCGGTGGTGGGGTCTCACGCGCGGGCTAGCCGCAAGGGTGGCGATAAGTGGCTGTAGCGTGACGGCCGTGAAATCCTCCTGGCTCTTTTCCTCTGTCGCGCTTGCGGTTTGTGTCGCGGCAAGCGTTCTGACTCTCGCTGCATCGGGCACAGCAACCGCGGCCGGCTCGTGCCCCACCGCAGCACCGCCGAACGGTGGAACGCCTGACTGGACGCTGGCCGGCACCACCGGCAGCGTCGCTGTCACCGGATCCACCGACACGACAGCCCCGCGTGTGAATGTGACGACACCGTTCAGCGTGACCCAGACTCAGGTGCATACGCTGCACGCCGGAGACGGACCGGTGGTCTCGAGCATTGCCAAGGTGTCGGTCTGCTACATGGGCGTCAATGGACGGGATGGGTCCGTGTTCGACAACAGCTATGACCGGGGCGCCCCGGTCGACTTCCCGCTTACCGGAGTCGTGACGGGCTTCCAGAAGGCCATTGCGGGACAAAAGGTCGGGTCCACTGTCGCCGTCGCAATGACCCCCGCCGATGGCTACCCGGACGGTCAGCCCAGCGCGGGAATCCGGGCCGGCGACTCGCTCATCTTCGCGATCAAGATCCTCAGCGCCTCTGGCTAATGCGCAAAACAACAGTCGCCTTGCCGAATGGATCGGCAAGGCGACTGTTGACTATGTCTAGCGACGCGCTCAGATGCAGAGGCCGAACGCGCACGGAGGCGGCGGTGGGCCTCCCCAACCGGGACCGCCCCATCCAGGACCACGCCTGCCGGGTCCACCCCAGCCGGGGCCACCCCGACCGTGGTCGTCACCGTGCCAGCCGCCGCCGTGCCAGTCGTCAAGCTGCACGTGCTGGACAGTGTTCCCCGCAGCCTGCGGCGCCGGAGCGGCATTAGCGGCACCGGCGAGTCCGACGGCCGAAAGTCCAAGAACACCAGCGATTGCGCCCGTCCCGACAATCTTCTTCAGAGTCATGGCGATCCCCCCTCCCAGGTAAAAGACTTAACTGAAACATCCGTTCTTCTCATGCAAGACCAACGCTAAATAGTTACCCTATGTAACAGCTGTATCGAGCCTCTGCGCTATATGTGGGCACCTGCTTGCCGGCTATCAACTCGGTGCGAGCGCTCAGGGGCGGCGGAGGGTGACGATGGTGACGTCGTCGTCGATGTTGCCCGATGCCATCGCCGTCCAGATCCCCGACGCCGACGCGTTGCCCGGGCGGCCGAGGGTCTGCGCCAACCGGTCGAGACCGTCGTCAATCGACTCCCCGCGGCGTTCCACCAGGCCGTCGGAGTACATGACCAACCCGTGTCCGGGTTCGACGGTGAACGTGCTCGGTGCGTACGTCACGCCGCGGATGCCGATCGGCTGTGAGAGTTCTATCGGCGCCTGGACAGCCGTCGCGATCGAGTTCGTCAGGTACGGAATTAAGTGACCGGCAGAGGCGGCCTCTACGTGCCCCGAACCTAGATCGACCCGCGCAGCGATGACGGTGGCGAACGCGCCGGGCACCATGTGTACGCAGAAGTCGTTGAGCTGGGTCAGCGCCTCGGCCGGTGAGGCGCCGGCGAACAACTGCGCGCGCAGGGCGTTGCGCAACTGCGCCATCGTGCCGGCCGCGGTGATGCCGTGCCCGGCGATGTCGCCGAGTAGCACGACCAACCTGCCGTCGCGTAGCTCGAACGCGTCGTACCAGTCGCCGCCGACGTTGTCGCCCGCGGCCGGCTCGTAGTGCGCCGACAACTGCCAGTGCTCGAGCGTCGGAATCGATTCGGGCAGCAGGCTGCGCTGCAGCGTCTCGGCTACCCGCAGCGCACCCCGCGTGCGGCTGGTACAGCGACTCGACCAGGTGGCGTCGCAACCCCTCGGCGGACTCGGTCTCACTCGGCGTCCACGGGTCACTGCGTTGCTGGACTACCTCACGCCACCGGTCGAACGACTTACGGGGGCTGAGTCGGACCTGGTCGCCCTCGCTGACCGCGATCGCCTTGTTGTGCGGGTCGCCGCCCCAGTCCACGGAGCGCAGCACCTCGCGCCGGAACCAGATGATGTACTGCCCGTCGGGCAGGTTGAGCGCGAGGGCGCCGGCGGCCAACTGTGGGTCGAGGTCGAGCGCGGATAGTTCGCGGGACAGGCACTCGCTGCTCGCGAACTCGTCGCCCGCGCCGAGCGCCCAGGCGGCGACGGCGGACACGACCTCGGGCGGCGGAACCGACCCGCGTTGCCCGTGGTCGCCCTGGATGCCTACGACGACGCTGTCGGCCGGCACTAGATCGAGCAGATCGGGCGCTCCGAGGAGCGCCGTCGTGAGCGGTTCGCTGTCGCTCAGCGTGGCGGCGGTGAGCTTGGCCAGCACCGCATACGCGGCCAACCGCTTGTGTACTTGGTCGTCCTCGGCCCGGTCGACCAGCCGCAGCGACAGGGTCGAACCGAGGAACTCTGCCGCCGCGCGGGTGCCGAACGGCGGCAGATGCGGACCGGCGTAGTGGTGGCAGGCGATGAGCCCCCACAGCCGCCCGTCCCGCAGTAGCGAGATCGACATCGACGCGCGCACACCCATGTTCTGCAGGTACTCGATGTGGATGGGCGAGACGCTGCGCAGCGTCGCGTGCGTGAGGTCCAGCGGCGTGCCGCTCGCCGGGTCGGTGGTCGGAACCATGGGTACGGGCGTGTAGTCGACGTCCGAGACGAGCCGCAGCCAGCTCTTCTCGTAGACCGCCCGCGCCTGCGTGGGAATGTCGGTGGACGGGTAGTGCAGGCCGAGGAACGAGTTGAGGTCCTCGCGTTTGCACTCAGCGACGACCTCGCCGTTGTAGTCGTCGTCGTAGCGGTAGACCATCACGCGGTCGAAGCCGGTGAGGTCGTGGACCGCGCGTGCGGCGGTGTTGTAAAGCTCGGTCAGCGTGGTGGCCCGGTTCAGCTCTTCTACCGAGCCGCGCACCGCCTGGTAGGTGTTCGGAAAGGAGAACGGCCGTTCGCCGTAGGCGATCTCGAACTCAACCAGGAGCGCACCGCCCGGCTCGCGGTGCAGGATGGCGTCGAACTCCCGTGGCTCGCCCGCCACGTCAATCACGCACTCGAGCGGGTTGCGTTGATGCAGACTGCCGAAGGTCGAGGCCGCGTGCTCGATTCGAGCGGCCTGTTCGGCGCCGATCAGCGCCGACAGGTGGCGGCCCAGAACGGCGTCGACGGGGCGACCGAGTAGGTCGACAACGTTGGCGCTGACCTGACGCACCTCGAAGTCAGGCTCGCCCACCACCGCAAGCACACCGCGCGGCTGAATGCTGCCCGGGATGTGGATCGGCTCCCGGGCGCAGTTGTCGAGGTCGATGGGTGTGTCGATCGGGACGAGGTCGTCGCTGGTCACGCGATCAGCCCGGCTCGACACCGATTCCTAACGCGCACACGGTAGTTCCCGTCTGACGTCGGAGGCGCGCGGAGCCACAAGCGCTTCCCCAACGACAATCCTTGCTTTGCCACCAAGCCGGCTGCCGATCGGTTGCCGCGCCAGCAGCAACTACCAATGTAATCTCGGCAGACATGTGCCCGACCGCGGTCCCTGTGGTCCGACGTTTGTCGGTTGCCATGAAGGAAGGATCCGCGGCAGAACATCTCGCGGCGGAGCAAACGCCCTTCATCGCCGAGTTGTTTGCCGGCCGGGTTACCGCTACCGCTTATTGCGCCTACTTGCTCCGGTTGCGTCAGGTGTATGCGGCTCTTGAGGAGGCCATCCGTACCCGCCGCGACGACCCCATGGTTGCCTCCGTGTACGACCCAGCGCTGGAGCGGGTGACGGCACTCGACGCCGATCTCCAACATTGGCGACCCGGCGCTGGCCACGAAGCCGACTCCCCCGCGGCCGCGGCCTACAGTGCGCGGCTTAGCGCCCTTACCTGGGGTGGCTCGCTGGTGGCCCACCACTACACGCGCTACCTCGGCGACCTATCCGGCGGCCGCGCGATTGGCAAAGTGCTCGATCGCACCTTCGGCCTTGGTGGCGAAGGTCTCGCGTTCTACAACTTCCCGATACGGCCCAAGCCCTATAAGGACGCCTATCGAGCCCGCCTCGACGCGCTTTGCCCCGACGCGGACGATATCGATCGCATCGTCAACGAAGTCAAAATCGCCTTCGGCCTCAACCACGCTTTGCTCGACGAACTCGGCGACGACCTGCCGGTGCATCGGCGTTGATTGCCTAGGAGGCCGAGTCCAGCTCGGAAATCAGATCAGCCAGGGCAACAATCCGCTGGGCGTCGCGGACGTGCAGGCCCTCGATCATCCGGCCGTCGACGGTGATGACGCTGGTTCCTGCGGCCTGAGCCTCTTCATAGGCCGAGATGATTTTGCGCGCATCCGCCAGCTCCTTGTCCGATGGGCCAAACACCTCGTTGGCCGGGGCTATCTGGGATGGATGGATCAGCGTCTTGCCGTCGAACCCCATTTCGCGGCCCTGTTTAGCCTCGGCGCGAAAGCCGGCTTCGTCGGTGATGGCGTTGAACACGCCGTCCAAAATGACCTTTCCGGCCGCCCGGGCGCCCAACACGGCAAGCGACAATGCGGGCACCACCGTGGTGCGGCCGGGTACGTGCAACGCATGCAGATCGTTCACCAGATCGTTGGTGCCGATCACCAATACGGCCAACCGGTCGCTGGCCGAGGCGATCTCCTCGGCTCGCAGGAACGCGCCGGGCGTTTCGATCATCACCCACAGCTGTAATGACTCCGGCGCTCCGAACGAGTCGAGCGCCGCGGCCAACGCCTGGACTTGTTGGGCGCGCTCGACCTTGGGCACCAGCACACCCTGTGCCCCCGAGCGGGCCGCGGCGGCGAGATCGTCGTCGTGCCAGTCGGTGTCCAAGCCGTTGATGCGCAGCACGATCTCTCGGGGGCCGTAGCTTCCGGTCGAAATCGCCTCGCACACCCTCGTTCTCGATTCGGCTTTGGCGTCGGGACCGACGGCATCCTCGAGATCGAAAATCAACACATCCGCCGGCAGCGTCCTGCCCTTCTCCAATGCCCGAGCCTTGTTGCCTGGCAAATAAAGTGCAGATCGGCGCGGACGCAGTGTGGGTGCCATGACCTCATCCAATCAAGCAAGACCCTGCGCTCCCGACATGGGTCGCACTCCCCTGCTCCGCATAAGCTCGGGTGTTGGGTACCACCAGAACTGGGCACCCCGGTAACCGTTGCCCATCAGATCAGGAGGCTGAACGCATGAGCTCTGTCCCGTCCATCGCCCTCAACGATGGGAACGCCATCCCGCAGTTAGGGTTCGGCGTCTTTCAGATCAAGCCCGCCGAGACTGCTGCCGCAGTTCGTTCCGCACTCGAGGTGGGCTATCGCCACATCGACACCGCGGAGATGTACGGCAACGAGAAGGAAGTCGGCCAAGGCATTCGTGACGCGGGATTAGAGCGCGGCGAGGTGTTCATTACGAGCAAGCTCAACAACGGGTTTCACCGACCCGACGACGCGCGCCGCGCATTCGACGCGACACTGTCCGCGTTGGACTCCGACTACGTTGACCTCTTTCTCATCCACTGGCCGTTGCCCACGCTCTACGACGGTGATTTCGTGTCGACGTGGAACACGCTCGAAGAATTCGCCGCGGATGGACGCGCCCGCAGCATCGGCGTTTCGAACTTCCAACCCGATCACCTGGATCGGCTTGCCGACGGTTCAAAGACCGTGCCCGCCGTCAACCAGATCGAGGTGCACCCCTACTTCGGCAACGAGCAGGTGCGGGCCTACGACCTAGCCCACGGCATCGTGACCGAGGCCTGGGCGCCGATCGCGCAGGGCAAAGTTCTCGACGACCAGGTGCTGGCCAGAATTGCCAAGCCGCTGGGCAAAACGCCCGCGCAGGTGGTGCTTCGGTGGCACATCCAGCGCGGCGACATCGTGTTCCCCAAATCGGTCACCTTCGAGCGGGTGAAGTCGAACTACGAGATCTTTGACTTCGAGCTCTCCGACGGGGACATGGACGCGATCTCCGGCCTGGACCGCGGCGAGGACGGCCGCAATGGGCCCAATCCTGACAAGTTCGACTACATCCCCCGCTGACCCGGGGAGTCGCGACTCGCGGACATCCGATTCGGCTGTCTAGGCGTATCTGCAAACCGAGATCGTCTGGGCTCGGATGTAAGAAGTTCGCGAAGATTGTGGGATGGCTCGTTATGACCGAACCGGATCGACTTATTCTCTGACACGTCGGCCCGATCCACGCATTGCCGCCGTCATCGACCGCGCCTTGTGCGACGAGAGGTCGGTGGCGAATATCGGCGCTGGGGCAGGCTCCTACGAGCCCCCGCAGACAGTGGTCGCGGTAGAACCCAGTCGCGTGATGATCAGACAACGGCCACCGGTCGCCGCACCTGCGGTTCAAGCGGCCGCGGAATCGCTGCCGATTCGCACGGACGGCGTGGACGCCGCGATGGCCGTGCTGACTGTCCACCACTGGACGGACCTGGCGGCCGGTGTGTCGGAGATGCTACGGGTCGCCCGTCGGCGCGTTGCCGTACTCACATGGGACAGCACGGTATTCCGCGATTTCTGGCTGGTTCGCGAATACCTGCCGGCCGCCGGGGAAACCGATGCGCGGCTTGCGGTTTCGATGGACACGCTAATTTCGCTGCTCGGTAACCATCAGGTGTCTGTGGTGCCGATCCCGGTACCGCACGACTGTTTCGACGGTTTCGGTGGCGCATACTGGCGCCGGCCGCACGTTTACCTCGACGAAGACGTCCAGGCGGGCATGTCGCTGTTCGCGTTGACACCCAAACCCCTTCTGCAGGAGGGGCTGGCGTGTCTTCGTTCCGACTTGGCAAGCGGCACTTGGGAACGAAGACACGCGGACTTGCTCCGGGAATCAGAACTGGACCTGGGATACCGCCTGCTCGTCAGCCAAGTCGATTGACGCGGTCTCATCCGTCGAGCGGGTCGAACATGTGCGCTGGGTCGATACCGAGTTGTCGCGCAACATGTGTGGTGTCCCAATACTCACGCCAATGAGTGATCGAGCCGTCGCGGACCTCGAAGATCGCCGTGACGTTGAACGAGACCGCGACGCCACCCATCGCATTCACGTCGACGCGCTCGACTACGACGGTGTCTCCGTCCGACACGACTGTGCGGATCTCACTGCCCTCGATCATTCCTGTCGAGAGCTGGCTGTGCTTCTCGAGTTCGGCGCGAGCTGCGTCGCGTCCGACGATCACCGGTGACAGCGGTACGTGGAGTTGCCAGGCAAAGTCGTCGGCCATCAACGCGGTCATCGCGTCGATGTCCATCTGCTCGCCGTAGGCGGCATGCACAAAGTCGAGCACCAGCTGTTCGGTTGCGTTTTTCGCCGCGATTTTTGGCATGTTCGTTCCTTTACCGTTCGAAACCCCGGGCCGACTCTACGCCTAAATAAACTGCTTGATTTAAAAGTGGCAATCGATCGGGTGCCGCGGACTTGGGATCGAACTCAGCTACTTCTTTTCGCGCCAGCCGCGCTCGAACGGCAACCGCCACGCATTGGGCGCAATTAACTGGTGAATAGCGTTGGGACCCCAGGTCCCTGGCGGGTACGACTTGACCGGCGGCGGATCGTCGAGCAGCGCCTCCGAACGCTCCCACAGCGATTCGATGCCCTCGGCTGTGGTGAACAGTGTGTGATCACCCCGCATCGCATCGAGGATGAGCCGCTCGTAGGCCTCCAACGTGGCCGACGAGGAGGCGATCTCCCTCGACGAGAACTGCATAGACAGCTTGTCCAGCTTCATGCCGGGCCCGGGCCGCTTGCCGTAGAACGACAGAGACACCTTCGAGTTGTCCGCGAGGTCGAACGTCAGGTGATCGGGGCCCTGAGTCCCCACGCCGGAGCCCGCCGGGAACATGCTTCGGGGGGCCTCTTTGAACGCGATCGAGATGATGCGGATGCCCTCGGCCATCCGCTTGCCGGTGCGCAGGTAGATCGGCACCCCGGCCCATCGCCAGTTGTCGATCGCGACCTTGAGCGCGATGAACGTCTCAGTGTCGGAATCACTTGCTACCCCAGGGGTTTCGCGGTAGCCGCCGTACTGGCCGCGCACCACGTCTGAACACTTGACCGGCAGCATCGACCGGAACACCTTGTTTTTCTCTTCGCTGATGGCATACGGCTCGAGTGCAGTCGGCGGCTCCATGACCACGAATGCCATCACCTGGAGCAGGTGGGTGACGACCATGTCCTTGTAGGCGCCGGTGTTTTCGTAGAAGTTCGCCCGCTCGTCGAGTCCCAGCGTTTCGGGAATGTCGATCTGGATGTGGTCGATGAAGTTGCGGTTCCAGATCGGCTCGAACAATCCGTTGGCGAAGCGGAACGCCAGAATGTTCTGGGCCGCTTCCTTGCCCAGGAAGTGGTCGATGCGGAAGACCTGCGCTTCGTCAAACGTCTTGTGCACAAAATCGTTGAGCGCCACCGCGCTGGCCAGGTCGGTGCCGAACGGCTTCTCCATGATCACCCGGGAGCGCTCGACGAGACCAGCATCGCTTAGCCTGGCGATGACCTCGCGGGCTGCTTTCGGCGGGACTGACAGGTAGTGCAGCCGCCGCGCGTCGGGCCCCAGCGAGATTTCGGCTTCGGCGACGGCGGCGGCGAGCGATGCCGGTCCGGCGCTCTGCGGGACGTACCTGATGATCTTCGCGAAGTCGTCCCACTGTTCGGGTGTCAGTTTGTGGGTGCCGAACATGTCGATCGCGGTCTTCGCGATCTCTCGGAACTCGTCGTCGGTCAGGTCTTCGAGCGACGTCGCGATGATCTGGATGTCGGGCGCGAGCTCGGATTGGTCCAGGTGGGCCAGGCCAGGGAGCAGTTTGCGTTTGGCCAGATCCCCCGTCGCACCGAAAAGGACGATGACGTGAGGCTCTACGAACCGGTCATGGTCGTAGCGGTGAGGGCGGGACCCTGGAGCCGGGTAAGAGATGGTCTGCGCTTTCTTGGTGGCCACGCCCGTGATACTTCCATCGTCGCGGCGTGTCCGCAGCCCTGGCGTCGCATCGGGTTTTCTTCACAATCAGATGTTCATCTGCGTCGGGCCATCACCCGCACGGCAGGCTCGGTCTAGTCACCGCGCCAGGCGAGCATCGTCTCGAGCTCGGAGAAGTCATAACCATTGGCGTCCGGGTGAATTTCGGTAGTGAACAAGGTGACGCCCGCTGCGACGAAGGCGTCGGATGTCGTGTCGTCAGTCCACGCCATCGCGCGTTCGATACCGGCCTCGTCGCGTCCGGCCTCGGTAGCGAGTTGCTTGAGAAGGTCGTTCTTGCGCCGGAACTCTTCGATCGGTTCGAAGCTGTGCCAGATGTCGGCATGCCGGGCCGCGGCGGGAATGGTCCGCTTCTCCCCTCCGCCACCGATGAGGATCGGGATGTGGCGCACCGGAAGCGGCGTCAAATGGTTCAGCCGGTGTTCGATGCGCGCCAAGCCGTCATCGAATTGGTCCATCCTGGATTTCGTGGTGCCGTAGTTGTATTCGTATTCCATGAAGTCCTTGGGATACCAGCCGGCCCCGACTCCGAGGATCAGTCGTCCTCCGCTGATGTGGTCGACGGTGCGTGCCATATCCGCGACCAGGTCGGGGTTGCGATACGGGATTCCGGTGACGAGCAGTCCAATCTCGGCTCGGGTGGTGATCTCACCCCATGACGCCAGGGCGGTCCAGCCCTCGAAATTGTTGACGTCGGGTTGGTCGTCGTCCAGCACCGGACTGCCGTCGATGATCTCGACAAACGGCTTGTGGAAATGGTCGTAACCGAAGATGGCGTCGGCGCCGAGTTCTTCGGCGTGCAGGACCGCTTGACGCCAGCTCCGATAGTCCGGTGTCCCGCCCGGCCACAGCTGAACGCCAATCCTTACTCGATTCGACCGTTCTGACACCGCACCTCGCCTTTCACGTGGTTCACGTTGTGCCTCGGACGTCCAGCCGAGGCGTGTCGCTGCACTCACAAACCGTAGCTTCACGGCTTCGCCGCGCCACCTACGCTCAAACTGCGGGCGCAGCCGATTCCTTCCCATCTGCAAGTTCGAGCCGCCCACACCGCCGTCTCCGGCCGTATGTCAGAGTTTGGGGATGAGTGCACGCAGGCTTGTTCGTATTTTTGGCGTCTCGGTCGTGATGATGTGCGCATTGCTGAGCGCGCCGATCGGCACTCCCGCCGCATTTGCTGACCCTTGCTCCGACGTCGCAGTGGTTTTCGCTCGCGGTACCCACCAGGAACCTGGTCTGGGCAATATGGGCCAGTCATTCGTCGATTCGCTCACTTCGCAGCTCGGCGGCCGGTCGGTGGACGTCTACGCGGTCAACTACCCGGCGAATGACGATTACCACAACAGTGCGACGGCCGGTGAGGCTGACGCGGCCGCACACATCCAGGGCACGGTAGCCAGCTGCCCGAACACCAAGCTCGTGCTGGGCGGATACTCGCAGGGCTCCACGGTGATCGATTTGGCCAGTAACGCGATGCCGGCCCCGGTCGCGGATCATGTCGCCGCCGTCGCCCTGTTCGGCGAGCCGACCAGCCAATTCTCCAGCATGTTGTGGGGTGGCCAGCCGTTGCCGACCATCAGCCCGCTGTACGGTCCGAAAACCATCAGCCTGTGCGCCCCCGACGACCCGATCTGCTCCCCCGGCGGCAACATCATGGCGCATGTCTCTTACATCGAGTCAGGGATGACGAACCAGGCTGCGACATTCGCGGTGAACAGGCTGCACTGACGTCGCGCGGCGCCGACACCCGCTGACTCCGCCGTCACCGCCAGTGACTATCCGCCGATGAAAGTCGCGCTCGCAGGCTATGGGAGCCGCGGCGACGTCGAGCCGTTAACCGCCGTCGGTCGCGAGCTGATGCGCCGTGGCCACGACGTGTGCATGGCGGTCGCGCCCAACATGGTCGGATTCGCCGAGTCAGCGGGGCTCGTTGCGGTGGCATACGGACCGGACTCCCGGGCACAAATGGACTTGGCCGCCGGACTGGTGGGCAACTACGCGGCGAACATCGACGATCCGGTTGTCGCGCTGAACGAGGTGATTCAGAACGTCACCCAGGTCAAGGCGGCAAAGACGGCGGCGTTGACATCGCTGGCCGACGGAGCCGACCTACTGGTGGCGGGCTTCAACGAGCAGGGACTGGCCGTCAATGTTGCTGAATATCACGGCATTCCGCTAGGCGCGCTGCATTTCTTCCCGGTGCGCGTCTGGTCGTCGTGGGAAATGTATACGCAATTGTCGAGGCAGACCGACAACGCTCAACGCCCCGCGTTGCACCTGCCGAAGACTCCTCCCCCGTCGACGCACTTGGAGATCCAGGCTTACGACGCGCTCTGCTTGCCGGGACCGGCCGCCGAATGGGTAGAGCCGGATGACCGGCACCCGCTTGTCGGCGCGCTGACGTTGGAGTTGCCGGGTGATGCCGACGACGAGGTGTTGTCGTGGATTGCCGAGGGCACGCCACCCATCTACTTCGGGTTCGGCAGCACGCCGATCGCATCCCCCGCCGAGACGGTCGCCGTGATCGGTATGGCTTGTGCGCGATTAGGCGAACGGGCATTGATTTGCAGCGGCCCGAACGATTTCACCGACGTGCCGCGATTCGACCATGTAAAGCTTGCCGTCCAGGTGAGTCACTCGGTCGTTTTTCCGGCATGTCGCGCGGTCGCGCACCATGGCGGCGCCGGCGTCACCGCCGCAGGATTGCGGGCCGGTCTGCCGACGCTGATCCTCTGGTTCTGGCTCGATCAGCCGATGTGGGCAGACGGCGTCACTCGGCTCGAAGTCGGTGCTGGACGCGCTTTTTTGGAAAGCACCTTGGACTCACTGGTTGCGGACCTGGGCGCCATCCTCACTCCGGAATGTGCCGCTCGGGCCCACGAGGTCGCCAGTCAGATGACCAAATCCGCTGAAAGCGTTGCCCGAGCTGCCGATCTCCTCGAAGCCGCTGCGCGCGCTGGCCATCGTGGCGACCGGTCGTAGTGTGTCGCACACTTCCGCACGGCGGAGCACTACCGAATGAGCACCCTACTTTCGTTATCGCGTTGTACATCAAGGTGTTTCGAGGCTGAGTCCGGATCGGACGCCTGATCGCGGGCCAGCGCGACGGTCGCAGCCACCATGGCGAAGACGGCCACCACGAGTGCCAGCACCCCCGAGCCCCGCACCGCGAGGTGCTCGCCAAGCACGACGACCCCGAGCAACACCGCGACGACCGGCTCACCCACCAACATGATCGGTACCGAGGCCTGTAGCGAACCCGCGTGAAACGCCGAGTTCTGCACCACGGTCACTGCCACCGCCAGTGCGACCAGTAGATACGGCGCAGGCACGGTCATCAGCTCATGCCATCCGCCGACGGCGAAACGGTGCGTGCAGATCTTCGTCACGACAGCGATCATGCCGAGCAGCACCGCCACCGCGGCTGCCAGCAGCATCGCTCGTGCCCGACCAGCGACGCGCCGGGCCGCGACGAGGCACGCGATTACCAGCGGCACGGTGACCAGCAGCGCCAGTGTCCAGGCCGGTATCGGCGGACGGTTGTGGCCTTCGCGAGGCTGGCCGACGAGAACAAACACCGCCAGCGCGGCCGTCAACAGCAACGCCCAGCCCCACTCGGTACCGCTGATGCGCTGGTGGCTGAGCCTGGCGCTCAGCGGCAACGCGAACAGCAGCGAGGAGACCAGCAACGGCTGGACCAGTAGCAGGGATCCGTGCGCCAACGCCAGGGCCTGAAACACGTAACCGGCGACGGCCGCCAGCGTGCCCGCCCACCACACCGGGTGGCGGACCAGGGACGACACCGTCGACGGCGACTGGTCTTGATCAGCCGGAACCTCTTGTGCGACGCGTTGACGCACGACGATGCCAACCGCAGCCCAGAATGCGGCGAGCAGCCCCGCAAAGATCGCGATTGCATGCGACGCCACCCACCCCATACTCGTGCGGGTACCCCGGATGCCGGCGCAGCTAACTCGCAATACGTCAGGCCGCCAGCGCAACTCGCGATCGGCCCAGGTGCGGCCGCTACGCTGGCGGCATGGCTATTGAGTCCACCATGCTCGCCCTCGGCACGCCGGCGCCGTCGTTCGCGCTGCCCGACCCGGCCACCGGCGCCACGGTCGAACTCGGCGAGCTGACCGGTTCCGCGCTGGTCGTCACGTTCATCTGCAACCACTGCCCCTACGTCCAGCACGTCGCGGCTGGGCTCGCCGAGCTGGGCCGAGACCTCGCCGATCAGGGTGTGGCGATGGTCGCCATTTCCAGCAACGACGTCGCCAACTACCCGCAAGACGGGCCGGACCAGATGGTCGCCGAGGCCCACCGTCACGGCTGGACATTCCCGTATCTCTACGACGAGACCCAAGACGTCGCGCGAACTTTTTCGGCCGCCTGCACACCAGACACCTTCGTGTTCGACGGCCAGCGTCGGCTGGTGTACCGGGGCCAGCTCGACGACTCCAGGCCCCGCAACGGCCTACCGGTGACGGCGGCTGACGTCCGGGCAGCGGTTGACGCCGTATTGGCCGGCCGACCGGTCGCTGCTGAGCAGCGGCCGTCGATCGGTTGCGGCATCAAGTGGCGCTGAGCCGACGCGCGGGGACGACGCGAGATGGCTTGCAGCCGTTCAGGTATCGAGGGTATCGAGCTAGCGTCGACAATAGGCGTTGTCACGAGCGCGGTTAATGTCAGCCGCGACAAGGACATCGGCTCGACACGCAGCGCAATCGGCGCGGACCCGCAGCTTCGGCAAACGCGACTGCCGCACCGGCGTCGATGATTATCGACTTGTGTCGAATGTCGCCCGTTTGAGGAATGTATTCATTGGGCACTATTGCGACATGAACGTGCGTTACATCCTTCGTATTCTGGCCGCCGCAGTCTTAGCTACCTGCGTCCTCGGTGCTGGCCTCGCCTCCGATGCCCCGTGGGCGTCGGCGGATCCGTGTCCCGACGAGCAGGTGGTGTTCGCCCGAGGTACCGGGGAGCCCCCGGGCGTCGGCCCGACCGGGCAGGCATTCGTCGACCAACTACGCGCGCGTCAGCCTGGCAAGTCCGTCGACGTGTACCCGGTCAACTACCCCGCCAGCAACGAGTGGTCCACCGGGCTCGACGGCATCACCGACGCCGGTGCGCACATCGTCAACATGGCCGGCAGTTGCCCTAAGACGAAGATGGTGCTGGGCGGTTACTCCCAGGGCGCGGCCGTAATCGGCTTCGTCACCTCCGCCCAGGTGCCCGACGGGGTCGATCCGGCGACCGTGCCCAAGCCGCTTTCACCCGACGTCGCCGACCACGTCGCCGCCGTCGTGCTCTTCGGCACGCCCAACGTGCGGGCCATGAACGTGCTCGGCCAGCCGCCGGTCGTCATCGGTCCGATCTATCAGGCCAAGACCATCAAGGTCTGCGCTCCCGAGGACCCGGTGTGCTCGGACGGCATGAACTTCGCCGCCCACGACACCTACGCCGACGACGCGAACATCGTCGACAAAGGGACAGATTTCGCGCTCAGCCGCCTGAACGGAACCCCCGCGGCGTCGGCAGTGCACTCTCCGGGCACGGGCTTCGGAAACTAACTCGCTAAGCGACGGTAATACGCACGGCAAATCGCGGTTTTCGGCCACGGGCCGCGATGGTTTCGATCAGGGTCACGATCCGAAACTCCAACCCATACTTGCGCTTGATCAGTGACTCGACCCGTGTCACCTCGC
The DNA here is from genome assembly GCA_963826365.1 of uncultured Actinomycetota bacterium. Taxonomy (GTDB): domain Bacteria; phylum Actinomycetota; class Actinomycetes; order Mycobacteriales; family Mycobacteriaceae; genus Mycobacterium. Next base: position 58,328 of record CAWGXA010000003.1, read on the forward strand.
CAGCGTCGGTGATCACTTCGGCCGTTGCGTCGATGACAGGGGCACCGGGCTGCACATTCCCCCTTCGGCCGCAGGCTGTGAGCGTGACGCGCGGGTCGCGCCGGATCCGCTTGACCTTCCACGCGTCAGCCGGTGTCCACGCCCAGAGCTGGTCGCCTTCGGCGACGATCCACATCGGTGAGGCGACGGCGTCGCCGTTGCGCTTGAACGTCGTCAAAGACACGAACTTCTGTTCGCCCAGGTTGGGCGACGCGTCCTTGGTCATGGCCTCCCCTCCCGTCGGCCAACGGCCGGTCCGTCCATCTTGGGCCCGCCCCACGGTGCGACTGCGGGTGGGGTCGTGTACAAGAGTCTGATGGCGGATCGGGCGGCCGGGTCTTTCAACGAGTCGACGCTGCGCGAAGCGATGGGCCGGCGTCTGCTTCGCCGAGCGGTAGCCGAGGGGCAGATCACCCTGCCGGCCGTACCAGCAATGATCGACGAGTACGTGGTGATGTGCCTCAATCTGTTCGCCAGCCTCGGCGTCAACTACACGGACGAAGAGTCAGCGCAGCTGAAGACGGTGCTGCAGGGCGAGCTGGCCAAGGCCTTCAAGGCGTCGTCACGTTCGAACATCGTCATCGAGTACAACGTTCCCTTCGGCGTGCTGTTGAACTATCGCGTCAAACCCCAATGGTCGACGGTCGGGGTCGATTACGACGGCTGGGTTAGCACCCGCGAGGGACCATTGTTCGGCGTTGCACCCGACGCCCGGGTGTGGGCATTGGCGCTCGAGGCGCCCGAGGCTGCGAGCTGTCGAATCCTCGACATTGGTGCCGGAACGGGACGTAATGCTTTGGCCTTGGCCCGACGTGGGCACCCGGTGGACGCCGTGGAGATGGCAGCGAAATTCGCTGACATCATTCGTTTGGAGGCCGAACGGCAGTCGCTCGGCGTTCAGGTGATCCAAAGCGACGTTTTCACGGCGCTGGAAGGCCAGGGCGAGAAGTATCAGCTGATCGTGGCCTCGGAGGTGGTTCCCGACTTCCGGACAGCGCGGGATCTGCGCGGCCTGTTCGAACTCGCCACGGAGGCGTTGGCGCCCGCCGGTCGCCTGGTGTTCAACACCTTCCTGACGCTCCCGGGCTACCTCCCTGACGAGGCCGCGCGGGAGCTCGGGCAACAGTGCAACAGCACGTTTTTCACGCGCGACGAGCTCGCGGAGGCGGTAACCGGGCTACCCATCCAACTCGTCGCTGACGATTCGGCCTATGACTACGAGAAGGCCCACTTGCCCGACGGTGCGTGGCCGCCCACCGACTGGTTCGACGGGTGGGCGCGTGGGCTGGACGTGTTCGACGTCGCGCCGGAGGAATCCCCCATCGAGTTGCACTGGCTGGTGTACCAGAAGGAAGGTTGAGTCAGTCGAAGGGAGGCAGGTGATGGGCGATATGCAACCCAACCGAAGATCACTGTTGATGGCGGCGCCACTGCTGCTTGCGGCGGTCGCCGCCGGTGACAACACGGACAAGCCGGGCGATATCGGCAACATCCAACTGGCGCCGGCGCCCGAAACGGGCCCGGACCCGCACGACACGTTCGTCCAACAATTCGATCAGATCGACTTCCAATCGTGGGGCAATCTACCGCCGCACAGCGGCGAAATGGCCAAGCTTTATGGGGATTTCGATAAACCGGGCCCCTATCTGGTGATGATGAAATGGAATCCAGGTTGGTTCAGTGCGCCACACACGTATGTGACCGACCGAATTCAGGTCGTGGTGTCCGGCACTTGGTTTGTCAACAGTGGCAATGATTTTGAGCCGCAGGATGCGCTTCCGGTCGGGCCCGGCGGGTATGTGAAGCGGACCGCGCGTACTCCGCACTACGACGGTGTCCCGGCCAATCGGGCCGACCCGGCCGTGATCGCAGTCTTCGGGGTTGGCCCCGTCGATCAGAAGCTCGTCGACCCGACGCAGCCCCCGTGGCGTCAGGTGTAGCCCACTGAGCGAACGCTGCGGTGCCTAAACGTCCGCCCCGGCGTGTGCTCGGGTGGTGAATCGATAGTCGTCCAGCGGGAACCGGCGGCTGCGCCAGTACACCTCCAGCGTGCTGGCCGGACGCAGCGCCACGTCACCGTGCTTGTCGAAGTAGTAGCTGTTGGCCAGCCGACAGCTGTCCTGCCAGAAGATCTGTCGGTGCCGCTTGCGCATCATCTCGGCGAAAAAGCGATCGTTGGCCTCCCCGCTGATCTCGACCCGGGTCGCCCGCCTACGGCGGGCTCGGTTCAGACAGCGCACGATGTGACGGGTTTGAGTCTCGATCAGAGCAAAATATGACGACCCCACAAAGCCGTACGGGCCGAACACCGTGAACAGGTTTGGAAAGCCCGGGATGGTTACGCCCTCATAGGCCTGCAGCCGGTTTTCATCCCAGAACCCGGCCAAAGATTGCCCGCCGAGACCGGTGACCGGGTAGGTAGGAATGTTGTCGATATCGAGCACCTTGAACCCGGTCGCAAGGATCAGGACATCGGCGTCGTGGGATTCACCGTCAGCGGTGGCCACTCCCGCGCCAGTGATTTTGTCGATGGGTGCGGTCACCAGTTGGACGTTGTCACGGTTGAACGTCGACAGGTACGTGTTGTGAAAACCCGGCCGTTTGCAGCCCACGCCATAGCGCGGGGTCAGCTGATCGCGCAGCTCCGGGTCGCGAACCTGCTTGCGCAGGATGGCCTTTCCGATGTCGTCCATATGCCGGGCCATCGGATTCACCGTGAAGTAGTGCGCGGCCAGCGGGAAGGTCAGTTCCACGTAGGCCTGACTGATCAGTCGCTGCAGGGCCTTGCCACCGGGGATCCGCATCGCCATGCGTACCGCGGTCGATAAAGGAACGTCGGCCTTGGGGAAACACCAAATCGGCGTGCGCTGAAAAACGTTGAGATGCTTGACGATTGGTGCAATCTCGGGGATCACCTGGACGGCAGACGCGCCGGTACCGATGATGGCCACCCGTTTGCCCGCCAGGTCTTGACCGTGATCCCAGCGCGCCGTGTGCAAGGTGGTGCCCGCGAACGAGTCGACTCCGTCGATGTCCGGCAGGTTCGGGGTGGTCAGCACGCCGCTCGCGTTGATCAGGAAACGGGCGGTTACCGATCCGCCGGGATCGAGTTCGACCCGCCAGAGATCGTTGTCCTCGTCAAAGACGGCGCCAATCACTTTGGTGTCGAAGCGGATTCGCGAGAACAAACCGTACTTGGTGGCGCAGTGTTCAGCGTAGGCCCGCAGCTCGTGGCCGGGCGCGTAAGAACGCGACCACTTCGAGCTTTGTTCGAAGGAGAACTGGTACGCGAACGACGGGATATCCACCGCAATCCCGGGATAGGTGTTCCAGTACCAGGTGCCGCCTACGCCCTGCCCTGCTTCGACGACCACGTAGTCGCTCATGTCGGCAGCGTCCAGTGCGATCGCGGCACCGATTCCCGAGAAGCCGGCACCGACGATCAGGGTTTGGTAATCGGGCTCCAAGCGTTTGTCCTTTGGTCCGCGGGCGATAACCTCAGCGTCGCCTCTCAGCGCACCCGATGGCAAGGGTTTAGATCGGCCTGGCTGCGCGCCACGTTCGCCAGATATTTGCGCACTGCTTGGACAAAGTCTTGACCGAGTCCAGATAAGTGCGCCATATTGGCTGTGTGTCGTCAACGGTGGACTACGCGGATCAGCTGCGTTTGGCTGATCTGCGAGTGACCCGGCCGCGACTTGCCGTGTTGGAGGCGGTGCACGGCCATCCGCATGCCGACACCGAGAAGATCTATTCGGCTGTGCGAGTCGGCCTGCCTGACGTCTCCCGCCAGGCCGTCTACGACGTGCTCAACGCGCTGACCACGGTGGGCTTGATTCGGCGCATCCAGCCCTTGGGTTCAGTCGCCCGTTATGAATCCCGAGTCGGCGACAACCACCACCACCTCGTATGCCGGTCCTGCGGGGTGATCGCCGACATCGACTGCGCAGTCGGCGATGCGCCCTGCCTGACTCCGTCCGACAACAACAACGTTCTGGATGGCTTCGTCCTCGACGAGGCCGAAGTCATCTACTGGGGCTTATGTCCTGACTGCTCCACTGCCATGTCCTGATCACAGCCGTGATCGCAGCCCAATCACCACCCTCGAAAGGAATGCTGTGTCATCAGATACGACTCATAGCGAGAGCGAAAACCCGGTAATTCACGCGCCCGAACCCAAAGGTCACGCTCCCCTGACCAACCAAGACTGGTGGCCCAACCAGGTCGACGTATCGAGGCTGCACCCGCACGCGCCCCAGTCTGACCCGCTCGGCGACGACTTCGACTACGCCAAGGAGTTCGCCAAGCTCGACGTCGAGGCCCTCAAGGCCGACGTGATCTCGATGCTGACCACGTCGCAGGACTGGTGGCCCGCCGATTACGGTCACTACGGCGGTCTGTTCATCCGGCTGAGCTGGCATGCCGCGGGTACCTATCGGATCCACGACGGCCGCGGTGGCGGCGGCCAGGGCATGCAGCGCTTCGCCCCGTTGAACAGCTGGCCGGATAACGCCAACCTGGACAAGGGTCGTCGCCTGTTGTGGCCGATCAAGCAGAAGTACGGCAACAAGATCTCCTGGGCCGACCTGCTGCTCTTCGTGGGCAACGTCGCGCTGGAGTCGATGGGATTCAAGACCTTCGGTTTCGCTTTCGGCCGCGAAGACATCTGGGAGCCTGAGGAAATTCTGTTCGGCGAGGAAGACGAGTGGCTCGGCACCAACAAGCGCTACTCGGGCAAGCGGGACCTGGCGGAGCCCTATGGCGCCACCACCATGGGTCTCATCTACGTGAATCCCGAAGGCCCCGAAGGCAAGCCGGACCCAGTTGCTGCCGCGGTGGACATCCGCGAGACGTTCGGCCGGATGGCGATGAACGACGAGGAGACCGCCGCACTCATCGTCGGTGGGCACAGCTTCGGCAAGACCCACGGTGCCGGCGACGCCGATCTCGTTGGTCCCGAGCCCGAAGCCGCGCCGATCGAACAGCAGGGACTGGGCTGGAAGAGCTCGTATGCCAGCGGTAAGGGCAAAGACTCCATTACCAGCGGCCTCGAGGTGGTCTGGACCTCGACCCCGACCAAGTGGGGCAACGGGTTCCTGCAGAACCTGTACGGCTACGAGTGGGAGCTGACCAAGAGTCCCGCCGGAGCCTGGCAGTTCACCACGAAGGACGGTGCCGGCGCGGGCACGATTCCCGACCCGTTCGGTGGGCCTGCTCGCACCCCGACGCTGCTGGTCACCGACGTGGCCCTGCGCGAGGACCCGATCTACCGGGAGATCACGAAGCGGTGGCTGGACCACCCCGAGGAGCTGTCCGTCGCGTTCGCCAAGGCTTGGTACAAGCTGCTGCACCGCGACATGGGGCCGGTTTCGCGTTTCCTGGGGCCGTGGATTCCCGAGCCGCAGCTGTGGCAGGACCCGGTACCGGCGGTCGACCACAAGCTGGTCGGCGACAAGGAAGTCGCGGCCCTGAAGAGCAAGGTGCTCGAATCCGGGCTGTCCATTCCTCAGCTGGTCAAGGTGGCCTGGGCGGCGGCCGGTAGCTACCGCAACACCGACAAGCGCGGTGGGGCCAACGGAGCGCGCATTCGTCTTGAGCCGCAACGAAATTGGGAAGTCAACGAGCCTTCAGAGCTGGACAAGGTGCTGCCCGTGCTGGAGAAGATCCAGCAGGACTTCAATGCCTCGGCCGGCGGCGGCAAGAAGATCTCGCTGGCCGACCTGATCGTGCTGGCCGGGTCTGCGGCGGTGGAGAAGGCCGCCAAGGACGCGGGCTACGAGATCGCGGTGCACTTCGCGCCTGGGCGCACCGATGCCTCGCAGGAAAACACCGACGTGGACGCGTTCGCGGTGCTCGAGCCGCGGGCCGACGGGTTCCGCAACTATGTCCGTCCCGGCGAGAAGGCGCCGCTGGAGCAACTGCTGCTCGAGCGGGCCTACCTGCTGGGTGTCTACGGTCCGGAGCTCACCGTGCTGATTGGTGGTCTGCGGGCCCTCGGCGCCAACCACGGCGGCTCCAAGCACGGGGTATTCACCGACAAGCCGGGCACGTTGACCACCGACTTCTTCGTCAACCTGCTCGACATGAGCACCGAGTGGAAGGCGTCGGAGACGGCGGAGAACGTCTACGTGGGTTACGACCGGGCGTCTGGTGCGCAAAAGTGGACCGCGACCGCGAATGACCTTGTGTTCGGGTCGAATTCGGTACTGCGCGCCGTCGTGGAAGTGTATGCGCAGGATGACAACAAAGGGCGGTTCGTGGAGGACTTCGTCGCGGCGTGGGTCAAGGTCATGAACAGCGATCGGTACGACCTCAAGTGATGCCGGGACACTGATCGTCCTGCGACACCCCGCGAGTCATCGGCTCGCGGGGTGTCGTCTTTCAGGTGCGGGGGCGCTGTGCCGAGAAACCGCGGGCGCCCTGTTCGAGGATGGCCGCACTGTGGGCGCGGCGAGGCCTGGGCCGACGATTGGGTGCAGCAGGCACGGTGCGGTGAGCGTGAGTCCAGCCACATTATTACCCGCCAGTAACCTACGAAGGCGTAAGTTACGTATTAATTGGCAACTGGCTGATGCATTCAACGAGCAAGGCTGGGGTAAACGGTGGACATGAGCGAACTGACCTACCTCGAACTACATGGAGACCGGATCGCGTATCGCGATGCCGGCCAGGGCCACGCGCTGCTGCTGATCCACGGAATGGCCGGCAGTTCGGCGACCTGGCGCGCGATCATCCCGCAGCTGTCCAAGAAGTACCGCGTCATCGCGCCCGACCTGCTCGGTCATGGAATGTCCGCGAAGCCGCGTGGGGACTACTCGCTGGGAGCGTTCGCGGTCTTTCTGCGCGATCTGCTCGACGAACTCGGGGTGGACCGCGCAACGGTAGTCGGCCAGTCCCTCGGCGGCGGCATCGCGATGCAATTCACCCACCAGCACCGCGACTATTGCGAGCGACTCGCGCTGATCGGCAGCGGCGGCCTCGGCCCGGACCTCAGCCCCGTGCTGCGGATACTGTCCGCGCCCGGCGCGGAGTTGGTGCTACCCATCGTCGCCCCACAGCCGGTACTGAATCTCGGCAACAAGCTGGCATCCTGGCTGAGCTCGGCCGGGGTCCAGGCGCCGCGGGCCGGCCAGATGTGGCAGGCCTATTCCTCGCTGTCGGATGCGCGGACCCGTCAGGCGTTCTTGCGGACGTTGCGCTCGGTGGTGGACTACCGCGGCCAAACGGTGAGCGCGCTCAACAAGCTGCATGTCGCGGCCGGGCTGCCCACGGTGCTGATTTGGGGAGACGACGACCGGATCATTCCCGTCGCGCACGCATATGCCGCCCACGACGCGCTGGAGGGCAGTCGCCTCGAGGTGCTCGAGGGCGTCGGACACTTCCCGCATGTGGAGGCTCCGGCCGCGGTGGCCGACATTTTGGAGGACTTCATCGCTTCCACGCAACCCCAGGCGCACACCGGTAAAGCGGTGCAGCGGCTCCGGATGTCTTAGCTCCGGGTCACCGAGCTAAATCCCACTGCCCGTAGTCGGTCGCCAGGACTTCGTCGACATCCACATTGATGCCGCCGAGCAGCGGGCCGGGGTTCGACGGGCTGTTGACTATTTCCTGGTAGAGCACCGCCATGGGCTCGCGTTCCCCGTGTGACCACGACCTCGTTTGCCACGCCCAGCTGTGCCCCGCGCTGGTTGAGTTGCCGATGACGCCGTCTCGGATCGCCCACCCGCATGCTTTGGCGTGTCCATAGATGCCAGTGCGCCCGACGCCCAGGACCGAGTTGAGTCCCCGAAACCAGTCAACCGCCGGGCCATTCCAGGTGTTGACGTCGATGTCGTCGTCGACACTGAAAAAGATCGGAGCCGAGTTCGAACCGCCGGCTGCGCCGTGCAGTTGCAGGGCGGTCTGCGCGTCCGCCACCCCGCCGTCATGGCCGCGGGTGTAATCCGACGGCGTGGGCCAATTGGGCTTGCCGTACTGGTAATTGCTGACGATATGCAGACCTGCGGCGCGCAGCGCGTCGGCATACTCGCGGGTGAGGGGTTTTGCCTCGAAGTTCGCTCCCGGCCGGCATTCCGACACATAGTTCACTACCCCGGCATAACCCGCGGCTTTGATCTCGTCTGGCGCGATCCGCTTTTCGGCAAAATCGATCAGCCTGATGTTGTCGGCGGCAGCCCGGGGGGCGCCGAGCGTCATGGCCAGGCCGAGTAATCCTGGTGCGACGGCATATTTGAGGACTTCGCGTCGCGAGACAGCCTGCACCGCGCGATGGTAGCAAGCGCGGTCGAGCCGACCGATTCCTAGAGCCCACGCTCGGTCAACCACGACGCGATGTGCCCGGCCACCGTTTCCCACCCAGGCTCCACCGCCATCAAGTGACCTATCTCTGGGATGAGCGCTGCTTGAGTGCCGTAGGCCCGCGCCGTCGCGCGCACAACGGAGGGCGGATAGGTCGCGTCTTTTTCGCCTCCAACCACCAGCAGGGGCGTGGTGATGCGCTCGGTAGCGACGAGTCCGAGTGTCACCATGTCCAACATGATGGCCCGCGTGCTGTCCGGTTGAAGTCGCGCGGTGGTCGCGCTGATCAGATCGTCCGACGCTTCGTCGCCGAAGAACAATTCGCGAGCTCCGGCCGTCGTCGGCCCCAGCAGATGGTCCGGCCGTCCGCTCGTCGCGAACTTCGAACAACGCCACGGGTGTCGACGGACCATTCGCAGCAACGTCCGCAGATGTCCGCGCGGCGGCGCCGATGCGAGCAGCACCCCGGCGGGCGCGTCGTTTCGTTCGAGATACTTCTGCACGACGAATCCGCCCATCGAATGTCCGATCAGGATCGGTTGTGGTGCAATCGTATTCGCGACCAAGGAGACATCGGCAACGAAGTCCGAAATCGAGCACAATCGCAGCGGTTTGTCTGTCGGGCTGCCGCCGTGGCCGCGCAGGCTGAGCGCCACGACCCGAAACCCGCGGTCGGCGAAGAAGTCGAGGAAGTTCACATCCCAGCTCCATGCGCCTTGGAAGGCGCCGTGCACAAAGAGCAATGGGTGGGGGTGCTCTGGACTTGGTTCGCCCTTGTCGATTAGTTCCAGCATGAGATCGAATCCCCTTCTACACGTTGGCTATTGGCTGCAGTAGTTCGTAACGATCAGAACCGGTGCTCAGCCTTGATGAACTGCGCGGCACGCTCTCCGATCACCACGCAGGGGGCCATGGTGTTAGCGCTGGTAATGCGCGGCATGATCGATGCGTCAGCGATGCGCAGATTCTCGACGCCATAGACCTTCAGTTGTCCGTCGACCACCGACATGGAATCGCGGCCCATCTTCGCTGTGCCGGATGCGTGCCAGTAGGTGCATACTGCGTTGCGCAAATAGGTTTCCAGCTCGTCACCGGTGAGGTCGCCGGGCATGACCTCGCGCTTGACGAACGGCCGAAGGTCCGCGGAATTGCCTATTTCACGCAGGGTTTCGACGCAGGCGATCGCGCTTTTGAGATCGTCGGGGTGCGACAGCGCATTTGCTTCGATCCGAATCGCGTCGCCGGGCGCGGGTCCCGATAACCGCACCCGACCGCGGCTTTTGGGGTGTGTGGGTGAGCCGAACAGGATCCAGCCGTTTTCTGGCAGGCCGTATTTCGCGATATTCTCGGGAGTTGACTTGGGGAAATGTCCCAAGCAGGCGAACAGGTCTGGTCCTTCGACGTCGTTGAGCCCGGAGTCCCAGAAGAATGCTGCGCCCGCCGCAGTGTTGCCGCGGATGTCGTCGGGAAATTCCCACACGCAGTCGAATCCGTAGTGGTCCTGGAAATTACGTCCTACCCCGGGCAGGTGCTGGCGCACCGGGATTCCGATGCCACGCAGTTCGTCTGCATCGCCGACGCCGGACTGCATCAGCACCTTCGGCGTGTGGATCGCACCCAGTGACAGCACGACCTCGGCCGCAGCGGATACGTGATGGACCGTACCGTCGTGGAACACCTCGACACCGGTGGCTCGATCACCCTGGAAAATCACCCGCGTTACCAAAGCCTCCGGCAGTACGGTCAGGTTCGACTTCTCCAGATACGGGGCGGTATAGGTGCGAAACACCGACAGCCGCTTCCCATTACGGATGCGGGCATCGGCGAAGGCCGCACCACGGGTGTTCTCCATCAGGGGGCCGTTGGGGCTCTGGTAGGTGGGAATCCCAATTGTCCTGGCCGCCTTCACCGCGGCAGTGGCGAGCGGGTGCACGTCGGGCGCCGGTTGCACGAACACCGGTCCTCCCCTGCCGCGATGATTCGGCTCACCCACACCGTGCCAGTCCTCGATCTGCCGGTAGAGATCGAGAACCGGCTCGTAACCCCAGGCCGGTTCACCGGATTCGGATGCGAAGTGCTCCCAGTCGCTGCGGTGTCCCCGTGCCCAGATCATCACATTGATGCTCGACCCGCCGCCCAGGACTTTTCCCATGGAAACCGGTAACGAGCGGCCATAGAGCCGTGGGTCGGGTTCGGACACGAAACCCCAGTCGCATTCTCCCCCGAGATTCAACGGCCACTGGGCAGCGTCGTTGACACTAGGGACGTCATCGGCGCCACCGGCTTCCAGCAGCAACACCTTCACGTCTGTGTTCTCTGCCAACCGCCGCGCGATGACCGACCCCGACGACCCGGCCCCACACACGATGACGTCGTACCGCGATTTCAAGACAGTGTTCATGAGGGCTCCTCCACGCAGCTAGGTATAGTGCTTGATATCTAGCCACGAGCGGGTGAGGCCGATGGTTCACCGATCTCGCGAATTCCCAGGCGGTACTGAGTTGTGCTCCGCGGCAGGATATTCAGGGTTACCGAGCGTGACTACCCTGCATTCGGAACTAGCGGTGCCGCGGATGGGGAGCAAAAGTTACTGGCGTTCGGCGGCTTTCACCAGACGTGCGGCCAGGAAGCCGACCACGCTGCGCAGAAAAACCAGCATGACCGGACCGGTGCCGCGCGGCCCTTCGGTGAATGAGCCCCTCCAGCGGATAGCGGTGCCGCCCGATGAGGTCGGGGTCAGCAGCATTTCGGCGCGGTAATCCTTCGCCGGCAGGGGTGGACCAATTTGCAGGTAGCCATGCCGGCGATCTTGCTCGTAGGCGATTGTCTTTTCCCGCATGAGCATCGGCCACATTCCTACGTTGCGCACCGCCCCGATTCCGCCTGGCAGTGGCTCGCCCTGTTGCTCCCAACTCGATTGAGCGATAAGCGGTTTGGCCCATTCAGACCATCGGGCGCCGTCCGCTTCGAGGCGAAACAGGGTGGCTGCCGGCGCGCTTGTGGTGCGGTTGATCTCGAATGTGAAGACCCTGCCCGACATTTCACCGACTCCCACTCAGAGTGTCTGCGGCCGGCCGCAACATCCGCCCACTGATCAACGTCGAGAGCCAGCCGGGTGAGAGTCGCCCGCCGGTGGCCATGGCCCGATTACGCCAACCGGGAACTGCCACCGCTCGGCCCTTGTCCATCGCGCGCAATCCCGCGGCGACGACCGGCTCTGGTGCGGCCAGGCGCCGGTAGATCGCGGTGTGGCTGACATCCGATCCGAGTGCGTCAACGAATCCGGTCCGCGTGGGCCCGGGGCACAACGCGGTCACGGTGACACCCGAGCCGCGCGTCTCTGCCCAAAGCGCCTGGCTGAGCGAAAGTACAAAAGCCTTCGAAGCGCCGTAGGTGGCCTGATACGGGCCGGGCTGAAACGAGATTGTGGAGGCGACATTCACAATGCTGCCGCGACCCCGCGCCAGCATCCCCGGCAAAACCGCGTGTGTCAGGCGCACCAGCGCGTCGACGTTGACCGCGACCAGTTCGTGCTCGCGGTCGGCGTCCAGCTCTGAAAACCGCCCATAGGTGCCAAACCCTGCGTTGTTGACCAGTACGTCGATCACGCGGCCGTCGAGACGGGCCACCAATGCGTCGATCCCGGCGACGGTGCTCAGATCGCCGGCGACCAGGTCGACCTTGATGCCTGGGGCGACCTGACGGACCCGTTGCCCGACCGCATTCAGCCGAGGCTCGTCACGCCCGGCAAGCAGCAGTGACAGGCCCCGGTTCGCGAGTTGATCGGCGAAGATCCCGCCGAAGCCAGAGCTGGCGCCGGTGATCACCGCCCAGCCTGTCCCCGGGTCTCGTTGAGCCGACATTTCCGCTCCTTCCAACGATGTGAATAGCTTTAACATAGTCAGCGATGTTAACGTCGTCAACATGTCGGAGCAGAAGTCACCCGGATCGACACGGACCCGTCGTGACAGCTACCACCACGGCGATCTCAAGCGGGCGCTCACCCAGGCCGCGCTGTCGCTGGTGGCCGAGCGGGGGCCGAAGGGATTCACTCTGACCGAGGCGGCGCGGCGCGCAGGCGTCAGTGCCGCCGCCCCGTACCGCCACTTCGCCGACAAGGCGCACCTGCTCGCCACCGTCGCCGAGCAGGGGTTCCTCGAGCTGCACACGGCTCTCACCACCACTGCCGACGCCGCATCAGATCCGGCGGGCAGATTGATTTCCATCGGGCGTGCCTATGTGCGCTGGGCTGTCGACCACCCGGATCACTACCGGGTGATGTTCGGCGCCGACAACGACAAAGCCCAGCACTCGAGCCTGGCCGTCGCCGCCGGTCAAGCCTTCGGCAACCTGCTCGATGCGATCACGCTGTGTCAGGCGGCGGGGATGCTGCGCGGCCAAGAGCCCAGTCAGGTCGCCGGACCGCTCTGGTCGCTGGTGCACGGCATCGCGTCCCTCGCCATCGACGGCGAGTTCCGCAATGTCGGCATCGATCGGGACCCCGAGGACATGGTGGCCGACGCGCTGTCCGCTCTTTTTGATCGCTGAACCCGCGTCCCAGCAAACAATTGCACCCCCGCGCTGCGCATTGGTCAGCCCGTTGAGTCACAACATGTTCCATTATCGAACCGCCTCCGCCCGACCCCGGAGCAGTTATCAGCAGACCCGCACCGCGGAGGAAAACGAGCAAAACCTACTATTGAGGGGCACCGATGGCGCGTTGCGTCGATTAGTTGAGCGAACTATAGTTTGGACACATGTCCAGTTTGCTGTCACGGAGTTCGGGAGCCCGTTGATCGCGAAGGATTCGGCGCCCCCCAGCGTTCGTTAACCAGCAAAGAAGAGTTGAGTATGCGAATTGCCTTGCTGTCCTACCGTAGTAAGACTCATTGCGGCGGACAGGGCGTCTATGTGCGCCATCTGAGCCACGGTCTCGTGGAGCTTGGTCACGACGTCGAAGTGTTTTCCGGGCAGCCCTATCCAGAGCTACTTGATCCGCGGGTGCGATTGACCGAGGTGCCAAGCCTCGATATGTACCGGGAGCCTGACCCGTGGCGGATTCCGCGCCCGAGCGAGATTCGCGACTCGATCGACTTGCTGGAACTGTTGACGGTGTGGACTGCGGGCTTTCCCGAGCCAAGGACGTTCACGCTCCGGGTTGCCCGGTTGCTGGCCGAACGTGCCGGCGATTTCGACGTCATCCACGACAACCAGAGTCTGGGCACCGGGCTGCTGACGATGGCCGACGCGGGACTGCCGGTAGTGGCAACCGTGCACCACCCCATCACCCGGGACCGGGTGCTTGATCTCGCGGCCGCGCCGTGGTGGCGCAAACCGTCGGTGCGTCGCTGGTACGGGTTTTCGAAGATGCAGGAACAAGTAGCCCGTCAAATTCCGGATTTGTTGACGGTCTCGTCGTCGTCGGCTGCCGATATCGTCTCCGATTTCGGCGTCTCGCCCGATCAACTCCACGTCGTGCCTTTGGGTGTGAACACTGATTTGTTCCAACCCGGTTCGGGCCCAAGGGAACCTGGTCGAGTGATGGCCATCGCGAGTGCCGACACCCCGCTGAAGGGCGTCGCCACCCTACTCAAAGCCGTTGCCAGGCTTCGGGTGAACCGCGATCTCGAATTGCGGCTCGTCGCCAAAGTGGAACCCAACGGTCCCACTCACAAACTCATCGCCGAATTGGGAATCTCGGACATCGTGCACATCACCAGCGGCCTGTCCGATTCCGAGCTGGCCGCCTTGTTCGCATCCGCCGAAGTTGCCTGCATTCCCTCTCTCTACGAAGGTTTTTCGCTACCCGCGGTGGAAGCCATGGCCAGCGGGACCCCGATCGTCGCGAGCCGGGTGGGTGCACTGCCCGAAGTTCTGGGGACCGACGGATCCTGCGCCGAGCTGGTACCGGCCGCCGACGTCGAGGCGCTGACCGCCGCGCTCGGTGCGCTTCTCGACTCACCGGAAAAGCGCCGTAGTCTCGGAAAGGCCGGAAGGGCACGGGCAGTCAACGTGTTCAGCTGGGAAGCCGTGGCCGCCCAGACGGTGCACGTCTATGAACGGGCGATCGCTCGCACAGCCGCGAAGAGTGAGTCCCAATGCTGACAGTTGATTTCGACCGGCTGGGCATCGGCTCTGGCACCAAGGTCATTGACGTGGGTTGCGGGGCCGGCCGGCACGCGTTCGAAGCCTATCGACGCGGTGCCGATGTCGTCGCCTTCGATCAGGACGAGTCCGAATTGCAGTCGGTGGACACGATTTTGCGTGCCATGGCCGAAACCGGTGAGGCGCCGGCCACGGCGTCGGCGAAGGTGGTTGTCGGTGATGCGCTGAAGCTGCCATACGCCGACGAAACCTTCGACTGCGTCATCGCGTCGGAGATCCTGGAACACATACCGCAGGACGACGCCGCCATCACCGAGTTGATCAGGGTGCTCAAAGTCGGTGGCACGCTGGCGGTCAGCGTGCCACGGTGGCTGCCCGAGCAGGTGTGCTGGCTGCTCTCTGACGAGTACCACAGCAACGAGGGCGGCCATGTGCGCGTTTACCGCGCCAGTGAGCTGCGCGACAAGATCAGCGGCGGTGGAATGGAATTGACGCACTCCCACCATGCCCACGCCCTGCATTCGCCGTTCTGGTGGCTGAAATGCGCTGTCGGCGTATCGAATACCGATCATCCCGCGGTGACGACGTACCACAAATTGCTGGTCTGGGATTTGATGCAGCGGCCAAAGGTGACGCAGCTGGCCGAATCGCTGCTCAATCCGCTCGTCGGAAAGAGCGTGGCGATGTATTTTCATAAGCCTGCAGCGGTGGAAAGCCATGCGGAACAGGGACGTTCAGTTGCGTCGATTTAGCCCACCGGCGGTTCCGGGAGTCCTAACCCCGGAGCAATGCCATCAGACCGCACTGTCGATTGCCGCTGCGCAGGAGTCTTCGGGCGCTATCCCTTGGTTCGAGGGTGGGCACACCGATCCATGGGACCATGTCGAGTCGGCGATGGGGCTGACCGCGGCCGGCCTTCTGGAACCGGCGCGGGCCGCGTTCGACTGGAGTCGACGCACCCAGCGGCCCGACGGCTCCTGGCCCATCCAATTCCGTGCCGGGACAATCGAAGACGCCAATAGCGACAGCAACTTTTGTGCCTACATCGCCACCGGTGTCTGGCACTACACCTTGGTCACCGGTGACGAATCGTTCGCCAAGGCGATGTGGCCGGTGGTGCATAAGGCCATCGATTTCGTGGTCGACTTGCAGGTCGGCTACGGGGAGATCTGTTGGGCCCGAGGTGAAGACGGGCCGGTACCGGAGGCGCTGTTAACTGGCTGCGCCAGTGTGTATCACAGCATCCGGTGTGCGCTGGCGCTGGCGGCCGTTGTGGGGGAATCGCAGCCGGAATGGGAACTGGCCTTGGGGCGGTTGGGCCACGCCCTGGTCGCGCACCCGGAAGCGTTCACCGAAAAGGACCGTTACTCGATGGACTGGTACTACCCCATCCTTGGTAGTGCGCTGCGGGGTCCGGCGGCGGCAGAGCGCATCAGGCAGCGCTGGGACAACTTTGTGGTCAGCGATCTCGGCATTCGCTGTGTCGACGACCGGCCCTGGGTGACCGGCGCCGAAACGTGCGAACTGGTCATGGCCCTCGACGCCATAGGCCATCGGTCGGCCGCGCACCGGCAATTCGCCGCGATGCAGCATCTACGCGAGGACGACGGTTCGTACTGGACGGGGTTGGTGTTCGCCGACGGAAAACGCTGGCCCGAGGAGCGCACCACCTGGACCGGAGCGGCGATGATCCTTGCGGCCGACGCGCTGTCGGACACGACCGCCGGCGCTGGGATCTTCCGCGCCGAAGGACTGCCGCTGGGCCTGCAAACTGACTTCGATTGCGAATGCGTGGTCAGCGGGCCGGGCCGCTGACGTCGATCTGCTCTCCGGGCTGACCGCCGGTGCGTTCGAGCACCCGCAGGGAGCCCAGCGCCGAAACCTCCCGGAACTGACCGGAATCTATTGCCCGGCAATAGATGTAGTACGGCGGCCGGCCGCCATCCTTGGGGTCCGGGAACACATCGTGGATGACCAGCGCACCGCCGGGGATCACCCACTTCGCCCAACCGTCGAAGTCCTGGTTGGCTGCGGCTTCGGAGTGGCCGCCGTCGATAAATAAAAACCGCAGCGGTGTCTGCCAGCCGCGCGCCACGATCGGTGACTTCCCCACGATCGTCACCACGTGGTCGTCCAACTCGGCGGCATCGAGCGTGCGACGAAACGTCAGCAGCGTGTCGAACAGCCCGGTGACCTCGTCGACCAATGACGCGTCGTGGTATTCCCAGCCCGCCTGGTGTTCCTCGGAGCCGTGGTGATGATCGATGGTGTAGAGCACGCCTGCTGTCTGCTGCGCCGCCGCTCCGAGTAGCAACGTGGACTTGCCACAGTAGGTGCCGATCTCGACGCCGACGCCGCCGTCGAGGTACCGCACGGCCGCGTCGTACAGCGCGCGTCCCTCGTCGTCGGGCATGAAGCCCTGCACCTGGTCGGCCAGCGCGAACAATCGCTCGGGTGCGGTCGCGGGGGTTTGACTCATCAGCTGAACCTATCGTTCCGGTTGCGGACGTTTTGTCAGGCCCGGCCAGCGGCCTGAGCGTGATCGTCTTACCATCTTGGTGTGCGCGTTTTACATCTCCGAAAATCGGTCAGTGTTGGGCTGACGGCGGTTGCGTTCACCGCCGTCCTGACGTCGACCGCGGCCGTGCTGCCGTCCGGGATGCCCGGGGCCGCGCCATTGGCCGCCGCCAGTTGTCCCCAGGTTCAGGTGGTCTTCGCCCGCGGCCGACTGGAGTCGCCGGGGCCAGGGGCGGTCGGCAATGCATTCATTAGCAGTCTGCAGTCCAAGGTCTCCAAGAATGTCGGCTCCTACGCGGTGAAGTACCCGGCCGACACGCAGGTCGACGTCGGCGCCAACGACATGAGCCACCACGTCCAGGACATGGTCGCCAATTGCCCGGATACCCGGCTGGTGCTGGGCGGCTACTCGCTCGGCGCGGCGGTCACAGACGTGGTACTCGCGGCTCCCATCGCTGCGTTCGGGTTCGACAGCCCCCTGCCGCCAGGCATCGACCCGCACATCGCCGCCGTCGCATTGTTCGGTAACGGCAGCCAGTGGGTGGGCCCGATCACGAACTTCAGCCCGGTCTACAACGACCGGACCATCGAGCAATGCCATGGCGCCGATCCGATCTGCAACCCGGCCGACCCGAACACCTGGCAGGACAACTGGCCACAGCATCTTGCCGGCGCCTACATCGACTCAGGAATGGTCAACCAGGCCGCCGACTTCGTCGCCGGCAAGCTCTAGGCAACGCTAGAGCGGCGACCACTCGTCGCGTGCGATGAGAACGTCGCGGAGCAGGTCGGCCCGATCGGTGATGATGCCGTCCACACCGATGTCGAGAAGCGCCTGCATCTGGACAGGGTCATCGACCGTCCAGGCGTGCACCTGACGTCCCGCCGCATGAACAGCACGGACCAGCCGTGGCGTGATGACGGCGAGACGACCTACCCGGGGCGGCAGTTGCAAGCAGTCGCTGTCGTGCAGGATCCGCCAGGCAAAGGCCCGGGTGGCGGGCGTCTTAGCCGCCAAGACCGCGGGGATCACGGCCGTACCCGCCGAACTCGCGACCCGTTTGGACAGCAGGCGCAACGCGCGTCGTCGTCGCCGATCGGAGAACGAAGTCACCAGCACCCGGTCGTGCGCGTTCAACCGCTCGATGACGTCGACGGTCGGCTCGACGGCCGACGCGGCTTTGATATCGATGTTGACCCGCATGTCAGGTAGTGCAACGAGGAGCTCTTCGAGGGTCGGGATCGCCTCCCCCGCACCCAAGTCCGCCGTGCGGGCCTGTGGCCACGAAAGTTGGTCGATTGCGCCCGAGACCCCCGACGTGGCTGGAAGCGAACTATCGTGCAGGATCACTGCCACGCCGTCGCGGGTCGCATGAACGTCTGTCTCGATGTAGCGAAACCCGAGCTTCGCGGCCTCGTAGAACGCGCCCATGCTGTTCATAGGCAATTTGAATGACGTAAATCCCCTGTGCGCCATGGCAATTGGTCCAGCGCCGCGCAGGAACTCCACGGTAGGAGCGCCGCCATCGCCGACCGGCATCGCCATCACCCCAGGCTACGGCGCCGGGCCTGGGCGGGTCGACGATTCGGCAATCCAGCGCGGCCGACCGAGATCGGTGACACCTTCGCCGCCATGGTGCTGTCCGGCCTGCGCCCCTGAAGCCACCGACCGTACGCAATCACGCTGCTGTGCTGCCCCGCTAGCTGCATTGACGCGGTAACCGGGGCTGGGATTGGATGCAATCTGCATCCCGCCCCCGCTGTCATCGGCTGAGAGGATCCGCAATGCCACGCCTGAATCCCGTTCCCCGGGCTGAGGTCAGCGACGAATTCACGCTGAACATGTACGACTTCATGTTCGGCGATCGTGACCCGGTCGCCGAGCCCGGCACGATCGGCGGGACTCCGGGCAGCTGGTGGACGGTGATGGCGCAGTCCCCCGCCGCATTGCGCCATGCCGTTCGTGGCTTCCGGCTGTACCAGCAAGAGGTAAACGTCCGGCCGGAGCACCGTGAGCTGGGCCAGATCAGGGCCGGATGGGTGGTCGGCAGCCAATTCGTCTTCTCCCAGCACTGCAAGGCGTGCCGATCGGCAGGGCTGTCCGAGGACAAGATCGCGGCCATTCCATCATGGGAAACCGCCGACTGCTTTGATCACGACGAGCGACTGTTGCTGGCGTACGCGGATTGCCTTGCAGGACAGCACGGCCGAGTTCCCGAGCAGCTGTTCGTCCAGCTGCGGGAGGTCTTCACCGACCAGGAGATCCTCGAATTCACCTACGTCACCACCATGTACGTGATGCATGCGATCATGTCGCGGGCATTGCGGCTGGAGTTCGACGACGTCGATGATCCGACGGTGGAGGTGGCCGACCCGGACGGCGGCGGTTCGCTAGACATTGGGGCGGTCACGTCCGGGGCCTGACGTGACCGAACTCAGCCTTCGTAGGTGACCTGATACCAGTGGCGGATCGGCTTATGGTTCTTGTCGGCTTGGCCAGTGTCCGTCGCGCTCACCACGTTGACATCGCTCACGTCGGGATTATGGGCTTCGATGTAGCGCTCTAGCTCGTGGATCAGCGCGCTATGCGGCTGTGTTGGATTGGCTAGCGCTTTGGTTCGGCGTGTTTGCGACACATCGCGAATTATGCCGATGTCCGAGCGATTCCGCAGCTTCCGTTATTGCCTTGCTTCCCAAGGTGGTTGGTTTCTCGAATTGACGGACCGCTTGTTGCGTCGTCTCGCTGCCCGCGGGTCTCCCAGTTAGCTACTACTAAATGTAGTAGTAGTTCTGGCGGATGGAGACGGGTGCGGTTCGCGCCAGCGAAATTTCGGCGTGGCACAAAATCCAGCGAGCGCCATATGGCGCGATCAGAAGATGCGACGGGCTCGAAATGGAGCAGAGCGGGTGGTTAGCTCACGGCCGATGGCGCAGTGATATCCGCTAATCCGAAACCCCGGAACCCCTCAGGCCGGGGTGTCGGTGCTGGGGTACAGCTTGAAACCGCGGGCACCAGCGGCGACTTTGCGATCGAATTCCGCGGAGCCGTGCCGCGCGCGAAACGACGGGTGGCGGCGAATCGCTTCTTCGCGCTCGCGGTCATAACGGTGAGCTGCTATCCAAGCTGGATGTGTTCGAAGGACGATAACCGTCGCATCCGAGGTATTCGCCACGATTGTCACTCCTCCCAGAGCCATCCAACTCTGCTGCAAAGCTACGAATGTGTTATGTGTTCGTGTCCAGAATGCCCATCCAACCCTGAGACCAAACCACGCCTAATCATGAGAATTAGCCGTGAATTTGTAGTAAATCCCGAGGTAATGCTGTGCTGTCGCCCGTTTTGCTGGCCGACTTCGATCCGAATGCTAGCGACGGGCACCGACAAATTTAGGTTTCGCCCCCGGATGGCCGCGGCTGCTATCGTCGCTTGCCTATGCCTTCGATGGACCGTCGCCGAATGATGTTGACGACTGGGTTCGGCGTGCTGGCGGCCGCGCTCCCCCTCCCCGAGGCCCGGGCTCACCCCTTCCGGCCGGATGCGCCAGCGCCGCGTGCGCCCAGCGGCCAGAGCGGGCCTTATATCTTCCAAGACGAGTTCGACGGCCCGGCCGGATCGGCCCCGGACCCGTCGAAATGGACGGTCGCGAAGGCCCGTGAGGTCATCAAGGACCCGACGTACTGGGAGCTGCCTGAGCACATTGGGCAGTACCGCGACGATCGCCGCAACGTGTTCGTCGACGGCAATTCCAACCTCGTTCTCCGTGCCGCGAAAGACGGACCCACCTACTTCAGCGGCAAGGTGCAAAGCAATTGGCGGGGTGGCGTCGGCCACACCTGGGAAACCCGGATCAAGCTGAACTGCCTGACCCCCGGCGCGTGGCCGGCCTACTGGCTGGGCAACGACGATCAGGGCGAAATCGACGTCATGGAGTGGTACGGCAACGGTAGTTGGCCGTCGGCCACCACCGTGCACGCCAAAGCAAACGGCGGCGAGTGGAAGACCCACAACATCGCGGTAGACAGCGCCTGGCACACCTGGCGATGCCAGTGGGATGAGGTCGGCATCCGGTTCTGGAAGGACTACGCCGACGGCGCCCAGCCGTACTTCGATGTGCCGGCGAGTTCCCTGCCGGACTGGCCGTTCAACGGCGCCGGCTACAGCGTCTATCCGGTGTTCAATCTCGCGGTCGCCGGTTCCGGTGGCGGCGATCCCGGAGCGGGCAGCTACCCGGCGGACATGCTGGTGGACTGGATACGGGTCTGGTAGCTGCGCGTCACCCTGGGATTCGATCTCCGGCGAACCATGCGCTCGTTACGGCGTGGGTCTGTGGCGGCGGAAAGTGGGCGTCCGGTGCGCCCAACTGACCGACTTTGACCGTCCACACCGACCCCGAGCGGTCGATGCCGCTCCCATCACCGTGGTTCGGCAGCGAGAGCACCGCGGGATTGGCACCGGGGTTCCCGCACCCGTAGGCGCCGACGTAGCCGTCATCGCGCCCGCCCCAGGATCCGCCGTTGCGCAGCAGACAGCGGGTGCCGTCGTCGAGCAGGAGCGCGAACGGGTCCGGTGAAGCCGTGGGTTGCACCGGCGCCAGCTGACCCTGGTACGAAACCCGATGCAGCAGCTTGTCCCACGGATTGTCCACGCACAGCAGCGATCCCGGCGTCGACGGCCAGCAGGTGGCTGCGCCGGCCGCGCTGGGCGAGCACGCGTAGACGTTGGCGGCCATTGCCGACGGCGACGGATCGGTGCAATCGTTGACGACGGCGACGTTGCCCTGGGGCGGCGCCTCTTGGTAACCGTTGATGGCTTGCCCCTTGGATCCGACGGCAATCGTGGTGATCACCTGTGTGGGCGGCGGATCAGCACTTGCCGCCCCGGCGCCAGGGGAAACCATCACCGCAACCACCGCGGTCGGAACGACCACAAGCCGTAATGCGTCCATTGGGCTAACACTGCTCCACACCGGCCGCATTGTGAATGGCCCCTCGGGCAAATCAATGCGTGAAGAGGGCGACCGCACTCGTGGGTTTGTTACCCGGATGACGCAGATCGGTTTTGGGCAGCCAGGCAAGTGGGCGCATCCATATCGGTAAGCGGTGCAACCGATAGGCGGCCTCGAGCACCGATTCCGCTTCGACGGTCCGCCAGCCGAGGTCTTCGAAGAAGGTCAGTCCGTTTTCGGGTGCGAACTTGAACGGTGCGCTCTCCGCAATCCCGGCGACGTTCTTGTTGATCTGCTTCCGCAGGCCAGGAAAGGCGATATCGAGCATCCACCAGGTGACTTCGGGTCGCTTGATCGCCGCTGAAAGCGCGGCGATATCACCGTCTTCGAGGTACATCGACAGGCCCTCGGTCAGCACGAAGGCCTTCGTTGCGCCGTCCAGCGCCTCGTTGAAGAAGGCGTCTCGGGCGTTCGGGTCGGCGAGGTCAACGGCTTTGCGGGTCAGCCGGCAGCGCGGTGTCTGATCGGCAAGCAACTGCGTCTTTTCCGCGAGCAGCTTGGGTAGATCGGCTTCGATCCAGGTGAGCTCGGACGGGAGGTCTAAGCGGTAGGGCCGGGTATCCAAGCCGGCAGCCAGATTCAGCACGCGATCGCAGCCGTTAGCTAGTGCGTCGGCGATGGCATCGTCGATGATCTTGGTCCGCGCGACCAGCCACCACCCGCTGCGATTCGTCCACGGGACGCCAGCGACGATGGCGCGGCCGTGTTCACCGGCAAGACGCTCGGCGAGCGGGTCGTTGAACAACGCATCGGGACGCGCCGACTCGGTTGCCCGGTGCAACGCCGTCCACCGGGCCGTATCGGAGACGTGGGTAATGGAGTGCCCATCGCTTGACATACGTTGCGTTATAGCACCTGCCGCCTGCGCAGCGATACCGCATTTGTATTACGCAGTGCGGCAACGGGTTACGGTAGCACGACGGGCAGCGGCGGGGTCCAATGCGTGAGCGCGTCGTTGGCAGCGATGCGGTTGTAGCCCGCGAAGACGGTGCTGGTGGTGTTGGGGGGTGCGGCGAATCCGATCGTCACCTGACCGTCGTATTCGAACAATGCGAAGCGGTCCAGGCTGGCGCCCATCGCCTTGGCGAACTTGTCAGCGTCACCGGGATTGGCGGCCTGGAAGACGATGCGTTTGGGTCCGTCGGTATCGACGATGCGGTATGTCAGATTGGCGAACGGGATATCGGGGGTGTCGACCGGGCGGCAGGGTGGCTTGCCCGTTGCCGTTCAACTCAAGTCGCACCGTGCCGGCGAAATTTGTGTACTGGCCGCCCTGTTGGTCGGCCATCGCGACGCTGGCGGCCGGCGTTATGCAGTCCGGTGATGCGGTGCCACAGGCGTACACGGGCAGCAGTTGGTCGATTTTGGTGTTGGCGTTCTTGACCCGATGGATGGTGTAGAACGGGTCGACGGACGTCTCGGTCTGGACGTAGCTCCGCGCGCCAGGACTGAACTTTGCGACTTGCGCCGACACCGGAAGCGTCCCGCCTTCGGCGAATCCGACCTCCAATCCATCCGTTATCGCCTGGCCGCCGACGTCCTGGTAGCTAAAGGTGTAGTAGTTGGCGCCGAAATCGGCCACGCTTTTGACCGTCGGCCAGCCGCGACTGCCGCTAGGGCCTGGCGACAGTGCTTCGGTGCGGTCCGTTTCCCCCTATTTCGCCTTGCTGGGTGACCACACCAACTCTCGCTCGGGAATCTGTTCCCAGGTACCGGTAGGCGGGACGAAGGCGTAGGTACTGACGTTGGACGTAGTCCCGTCGGCGGCCACCTGGCTGGTGTATCCCTGGATGACCACGGATGAGGCCATTGGTTGGCGAAGCAGGCTGTAGAGGCCCTCTTTCAGGACGTGCATTGGATCCGGCTCGGCCACGAAATGCGGCAACAACTCCGCCTGCGGCAGTGCGACCGGCGTACCCGGATTCGCGGCCGTGGGCCGCCCGGCCACCAGGTGAGAGGTACTGCAGCCAGCGGCGGCCAGCGTCATCAACCCCACCGCGATAGTCGCCTTCACCCGGCTGACAGCGCGCGTCATAGAACCCCCCTCGCGACGATATCGGTCCAAGTCTAGGTCTGTGGGAAGGCGTTTCCGCAGGGATTGTGGGGGCGGAGTAGCGTGCGCTCATGCCTGATCGAAACCGTCGCTTCCTGCTCCGCGAACGCCCGTCCGGGCGGATCGGTCCGGACACCTTCGGGCTTGTCGAGGAGGCGGTGCCCGAGATCGGCGACGGCGAGGCGCTGGTACACGTCGGCTGGATCTCGCTCGATCCGACGAACCGCACCTGGATCAACGACACCCCGACCTACCTGCCGCCGGTCGGCATCGGCGAGGTCATGCGCGCGGGCGGACTCGGCGAGGTCGTCGAATCCAAGAACCCCAATTATCGGGTCGGCCAGATTGTGCAGGGTCTCGTTGGCTGGCAGGAGTACCTCGTTGCTTCGGACACGCAGCCGTTGTTTCCGGTCGACGTCGCCGAAGGGGTCTCGCCGAGCGCCTATCTGGGAGCGCTCGGAACGACCGGGCTCACCGCGTGGATCGGAATCCGCGATATCGGCAAGCCGCAACCGGGTGAGACCGTCGTCGTCTCGGCCGCCGCCGGGGCGGTCGGCTCGATCGCCGGCCAGCTCGCCAAGGCCGACGGCGCGCGCGTCGTCGGAATCGCCGGCGGCCCACAGAAGTGCGCGTTGCTGACCGAGCAACTCGGGTTCGACGCGGCCGTCGATTACCGCGCCGACGATTGGTTCGCCCAGCTTGCCGCGGCGACCCCCAACGGCATCGACGTCGACTTCGAAAACGTCGGCGGCAAGATCATGGACGCGGTCTTCACGCGGCTGAATATCGGTGCACGGGTGGCCTTGTGCGGGCTGATATCTGGCTACAACTCGGCCGACCCGCCGCCCGGCCCGCGCGCATTCGGGAACCTGTTAATCCAGCGTGCGACGTTGCAGGGTTTCATCGTGCTCGACCACCTCGGCCGCGCGCCCGACGCCATACGCGAGATCGCCGGCCTGATCGCTGAGGGCAAGCTCACCCCGCTCGAGACCGTCGTCGAGGGCTTCGAGCAGCTCCCGACGGCGATCAACATGCTCTTCGACGGCAAGAACACCGGCAAGCTGGTCGTAAAGACGTCGAACTAAAGCGGCGCGACAACAAGGATTTTCGCGAGACCTTCGGGATCGACTCGCACCGGTACCGCGCTGGCCTTCTTTGCTCGCTCGAACCAGTCTGTGCGGGCGAGTGTAGGTGAATCGGCAATCGTTGTGATCAGGCGTATCGCGCGACGATAGCGGTTATCGTGATTGGCTACCGCAGCAGTTAGCTGTGGCTGCCAACAGCTCGGAAACCGCGAGGACGTGACGCATGAGCGAGGATGTCGTCGCCTATCCCATTCCTGCTGTCTCGCAGCTCCACCGGGGTCTGTCCAACCGTCACATTCAGTTGATCGCGCTCGGAGGCACGATCGGGACCGGTCTGTTCATGGGCTCCGGACGAACGATCTCCCGCGCCGGCCCATCGGTAGTGGTGGTTTACGGAATCATCGGCTTCTTCTTGTTTTTCGTGGTGCGCGCGATGGGCGAACTGCTGTTGTCGAACCTGAACTACAAATCGTTCGTCGACTTCGCGGCCGACCTATTGGGGCCCGCGGCAGGCTTTTTCGTCGGGTGGTCTTACTGGTTCGCATGGATCGTCACCGGCATCGCAGAGCTCGTCGTGATCTCGGGCTATGTGCAGTTCTGGTGGCCCGACGTGCCGGCATGGGTGCCGGCGCTGGCTGTGGGCGGGCTGATCCTGCTGTTCAACTTGTTCAGCGTCCGCAATTTCGGGGAGATCGAATTCTGGTTCGCCTTGATCAAGGTCGCCGCGATCGTGTGCCTGATTGTCGTCGGCGCGATCCTTCTGGCCACTAATTTCGTGTCGCCGGAAGGCCATCGTGCAACCATCGAAAACCTCTGGAACGATGGCGGATTCTTCGCCACCGGTTTCATGGGTATGGTCGGCGGATTCCAGATCGCGTTCTTCGCGTTCGTGGGTGTCGAGCTGGTCGGGACCGCGGCGGCTGAGACGGCGAACCCACGTCGCACCCTTCCTCGCGCGATCAATGCTGTGCCGTTGAGGGTCGTGATCTTCTATGTCGGTGCGCTTCTGGTGATCATGACTGTCATCCCCTGGCGGGCGTTCGCCCCCGGCGAGTCCCCGTTCGTCACGATGTTCTCCCTGGCGGGGCTCGCCGGTGCGGCCTCGATCATCAACTTCGTGGTCACTACCGCGGCCGCTTCCTCGGCCAACTCCGGGATGTACTCCACGGGCCGCATGCTTTACGGTCTGGCCGACGAAGGTAGCGCTCCGGGGGTCTTCCGCCGACTGAACCGCGGCGGTGTGCCGGCCTCCGCGCTGTTCGTCACGGCGGCACTGCTGCTGACCGCCATCCCGCTACTGCACTTCCACGGTTCGGTGATGGGTGCGTTCACGCTCGTGACCACCATTTCGTCGCTGTTGTTCATGTTCGTCTGGGCGATGATCCTGATCAGCTACCTCGTTTATCGCCGCCGATACCCCCAGCGCCATACGGATTCGGCTTTCAAGATGCCCGGTGGTCGGGTGATGTGCTGGGTCGTCCTTGCCTTCTTCGTGTTCGTGACGTGGACGCTCTGTACAGAGCGCGACACCGTGATCGCTTTGGCGTGGTTCCCGCTTTGGTTCGTCGTCCTCGCGGCCGGATGGCTGATCATCCGCGACCGCCCTGGCCACGCCGAACGGTATCGCGGCTTCCTGGCCGAGATGAATCAGACGGCCGGCGAAAACGCCGAGACGACGGCACCAGCGCCGGAGAATTTCGGTTTACCGACCGGCGCGTAACCGATGCGGCCCGGACTTTTTTGGGATCGGTAGCTGATCACGCGGTCTGTACTTGCTGCAACGACGACGCCAGGGAGGCGGCGTCTTGAGAAAGGAAGACAGACATGAACATTCTGCCCACCGGCATCGAAGAGAAGATCAACCGCGTCGATCGGCAACGGAGCCTCTACATCGGTATCAGCACTGGCGTCCTTGCGGTCTGGAGCTTTTACCGGTTGATCTGGATGCTCTACATCGGAATGACGTTCGGCTGGTTCCTGGGCGCGATGGCATTCTCGTTCGTGCTGTGGGGTGTGATCGGCACCGTCGCGGCCGTCGCATCCTTCGGGTTCCTGACCCGCTACCGAAAAGGATCTTGACGCTAAGCCACGAAAAGCTCCGAACCCGCCCAAGGTTCGGAGCTTTTCGCTGCGGCGCCTAGAGCTGAATCCAGGCGGATTTCGTCTTCATGTACATGTCGATGCCCTCTTTGCCGAACTCGTGCCCCCAGCCGGATTGCTTGTGGCCACCGAACGGCACGTCGTGGTCAAAGACCAACTGGCAGTTGACCTGAACGCTGCCCGCTTGCAGCCGCTTGAGCATCCGGTGGGCCCGGCCGACATTCTGCGTCCAGGCAGTGGCCGCCAGGCCGTAGGTGGTGTCGTTGGCCAAGGCCACCGCCTCGTCCTCGTCGTCGAACGGCAGGATGGTGACAACGGGTCCGAAGATTTCCTGCTGGTAGAGCCGCATGCTCGTGTCGACGTTGGTGAGCACCGTCGGGTGCACGAAGTAGCCTTTGCGATCCAGCCGGTAGCCGCCGGTGACCACTTCGACGCCGTCGCTGCGGCCTTCGTCGATGAAGCCCATCACGCGGGTCAGCTGCTTCTGGCTGATCAGTGGGCCGCTGACGCAGCCTTCCTCGCTGGGGGCGCCGAGCTTGAACGTGTTCGCCATCATCGAGATGCCTGCCACGACCTGGTCGTACACGCCGCGCTGGGCGAAGATCCGCGATCCGCAGACGCAGCCCTGGCCGGAATGCACGAAGATGCCCAGCGACGCCATCAGGATGGCCTTGTCCATGTCGGCGTCGTCGAAGATCAGCACCGGCGACTTACCGCCGAGTTCGAGCGTGACCTTTTTCAAGTTGTCGGCCGATGCCCGCACGATCTCTTTGCCGACCTCTGTCGAACCGGTGAACGCGACCTTCTGCACGTCGGGATGCGCGGTGATCGCCGCACCGGCGGTGTGGCCGTAGCCGGTCAGCAGGTTGACGACACCCTCGGGCACTCCCGCCTCGTGGATCAGCCGGTCGAGCAGCAACGCCGAAAGTGGCGTCTCCTCAGCGGGTTTGACGAGCATGCTGCAGCCCGCGGCGAGCGCCGGCGCAAGCTTGGCGCTGGCGTTGAAGATCGGGCCGTTCCACGGGAAGATCAGGCCGACAACGCCGTAGGGCTCTTTTAAGGTGTAGGCGTGCATGTCGACGAAGGAGTCCGTCGCGATGCCGTCGGTCTTCACGTCGTATGCGACGCCGTTGATCTTCGAACACCAACCGGCGTAGTAGCGGAAGAACTCCGAAACGGTGGACATCTGCAGCGTTGCCTGCATCAGCGGCATGCCGGTGTTGAGCGAGTCGAGCTGGGCGAACTCCTCGGCGTTCGCGTCGATCAGATCCGCGATGCGCCAGATGATCTTGGCCCGCTCGCGACCCGGCAGCTGGGACCAGACGCCGGCCTCGAAGGAGGCTTTCGCCCGGGCGGCGGCCTCGTCGACCGCTTCTGGGCCGCAGTCGGTGAATTCGGTGATCGGCTCTTCGGTCGTGGGATCGATGACTTGAATGACATCGCCCGATCCCGGGCGTTTGCGAATGTCGTCCAATACCGCCTGCAGAGTCATGCAATACCTTCCATTGCGTCCGTCGCCAAACCCATGCGCCCGATGAACGTCGAGTGCTGAGCACCTGCTTAGCATTGTGAGCGCGGCGGGGTCAAGGCGTCGGCACCTTTTATGTGAGACGGTCGGCAGGTTTTGATAGAGGGATGGTGTGCTGTGATTTTCCTGCTGTGGCTGAGGGCTGCGATGGCGCCTTCACCGTCGACTCCTCGCGGATAACGTTCGGGCGTGGCTGTCTGGCGGAATTGGGTGAGCGGGCCGCCGCGCTGGGGATGCGGCGGGTGGCGCTGTTCTCCGACGCGGCCGTGGCCGAACTCGCCGTCTTCGCCACGGCGCGCGACTCGCTGCTTGCCGCCGGTCTGGACGTGGTCAGCTACACCGACGTCCACGTCGAGCCGACCGACGTCTCTTTTGCGGACGCGGCGCGGTTCGCGCAAGAGGTTCACCCCGATGGCTACATTTCGCTGGGCGGGGGTTCGGTCATCGATACGTGCAAGGCCGCCAATCTGTTCGCCAGCTATCCCGCGGACCTACTCACCTACGTCAACGCGCCGATCGGCGAGGCCAAACCCATCCCCGGGCCGCTGAAACCGCACATCGCCTGCCCCACGACGGCCGGCACCGGCAGCGAGGTCACCGGCATCGCGATCTTCGACCTGTTGTCGCTGTCGGCGAAGACAGGCATCGCTTCGCACGCGTTGCGTCCCACCGAGGCTCTCGTCGACCCCGACTGCACCGCCAGTCTGCCCGCCGGCGTGGTCGCCGCCGCGGGTCTCGACGTGCTGTCGCACGCCCTGGAGTCCTACACCGCCCGGCCCTATGTGCACCGGCCGGCTCCCGCGCGGCCCAGCCTGCGTCCGATGAGTCAGGGCGCCAATCCGTGGAGCGACCTGGGCTGCCTGGAGGCACTGCGCGTGCTGGGTCAAAACCTGGAGCCCGCAGTACAGGACGCTTCGGATAGCGCGGCCCGCGAGCAGATGATGTGGGCCGCCACGCTTGCCGGCATCGCCTTCGGCAACGCGGGCGTACACGTGCCGCACGGAATGGCTTACGCGGTGGCCGGGTTGGTTCGCGACTTCCACCCCGCGGGATACCCGGCCGATGAGCCGCTCGTGCCGCACGGTATGTCCGTCATCGTCAATGCACCGGCGGTGTTCCGCTTCACCGCGCAGGTGAACCCGGAGCGGCACCTGCACGCGGCCCGACTGCTGGGCGCCGACACGAATGACGCGCACCCCGACGATGCCGGCGAAGTGCTTGCGGCCGAACTCATCCGGATCATGCGTGCGGTGAACATTCCCAACGGGCTGAGCGGCGTGGGCTACACCGAGAACGACATCACGGCGCTGACCGAAGGCGCGTTCCCCCAACAACGTCTCTTGCAGAACGCACCGCGGGAGATGAGCAAACCCATTCTGGCCGAGTTGTTTCGCAACGCCCTGCGGTATTGGTAGCCGGTTAGGTCCCGACGAGCTCCGGGTGGAACTTGGCCGCCATCCGGCGAAAACCGTCACGCCAGTCAATCGTGGTGGCGCCGATGAGTTCTCGCATCCGCGCCGGGTCGGTGGGATTACCCCGCAGCGCTTGCGCGCTCTCCTCGAAGACCGGCTCCTTGCCGACCAGCGAACCCAGGTAATCGCACCACTCTTGCAGGCTCACCTCGTCGCCGCACCAGTTGAGCGTGGTCGCCGGGACCGACGCCGCCTCGAGCAGCTTCGGAATGGTCGAGATGATGTCGTCTTCATGAATGGGGTTGTAGCGCGCGGGCCCGCCCGGCGGAACCGGGATTGGGATCCCGGCCAGCATCATCTCCATGTGGTAGAACGGCCACCCGCCGTTGTCGCCGTAAGGGACATTGAGGCGGGCGATGGTGGTGGGCAGATCGAGGGCCCGCGCCATCGTCCGAGCGACGACCTCGCCGGCGATCTTGGAGATGGAATAGGTGGGAAACAACGGCTTGTGGTTGTCGCCCAATGCGGCGTGCTCAGTGCGGGGTTCGTCGTCCGGCGGGTCGTAGACAGCTCCCGATGAGCAATGCAGGAAAGCCTTCGCCTCGCGACAGTGCGCCATCAGCAGGCCGACGGACTCCGCGTTGGCCCCGAGGTCTTTGTCCCAGTTGCCGCTCTTGGCCACCGCCAAGTTGATGACGTAATCGAAGTCGGTGGGAAGGCCGGTGAAGTCACCGGCCGACAGGTTGACCGCCTGGCACCGCACCCCCGCCTTCTCGAGGACCTCCCGTACGGCGGGGTTGGTGAAGCGGGCGATGCCCCACACCTCGTTGTCGGCCGCCAACGCCTCGGCGACGGGGGTGGCAACCTGGCCAGTGGGACCGGTGATCAATATCTTCGAGCCGCGCATGCGCTGATGGTATGCGACCGCCGGGTGGCCGTAGGCCAGTTCAATGACTTACTATCTGCGTATGCATGCAGATACGTGCGCAGCCAACCTTGATGCCGACGACCACGACCATCCGCGCGGGTTGCGTGGCGCGCTCCACGAGATCTTCGCGCCGCATTCTCACGATGCCGCAGACAGTGTCGACAATGCGCTGGAATCCAGTGCGGCCGGGATCCGCGCGGTCAAGATCAGCCTGGTGGTGCTCGGGTTGACCGCGAGCGCTCAGATCGCCGTCGTGCTCGTCTCCGGATCGGTGGCATTGGCGGCCGACACCATCCACAATTTCTCCGACGCCCTGACGGCGGCGCCGTTGTGGGTCGCGTTCGTGTTGGGCGCCAAGGCCGCGACGCGTCGCTACACCTATGGCTTGGGCCGTGCGGAGGACCTGGCCGGGTTGTTCGTGGTTGCCACGATCGCGCTCTCGGCCATCATCGCCGGCTACCAAGCTGTCCTCCGGTTGGCCCACCCGGAGCCGATCCACCACATCGGCTGGGTCGCACTGGCCGGGCTGATTGGTTTCCTCGGCAACGAATGGGTGGCGCTCTACCGAATCAGAATTGGGCGCCGCGTCGGTTCCGTGGCCTTGGTCGCTGACGGCTTGCACGCCCGCACCGATGGGTTCACGTCCTTGGCGGTGCTGTTCTCGGCCGGTGGTGCTGCGCTTGGGTTTCCGCTGGCCGACCCCATTGTTGGTTTGGTCATCACGGTGGCGATTCTGGCCGTGCTGCGAACTACGGTTCGCGACGTGTTCCGCCGGCTGCTTGACGGCGTGGATCCGGCCATGGTCGACGTCGCCGAGCAAGTATTGGCAGCCCGACCCGGGGTGCGGGCGGTGCGCAGTGTGCGGATGCGTTGGATCGGACATCGCCTGCACGCCGATGCCGAACTCGATATCGACCCTGCCCTCGATTTGGCGCAGGCGCACCGCATCGCCCACGATGCCGAGCACGAACTGACCCATGCCGTCCCGAAGCTCACCAGCGCGCTCATCCACGCCTATCCCGCCGAGCACTAGGACGGCGTAGTGTCGCCCACGGCATGGCCGATGAGATTCATTACGTCGATGCGAACGGGCTGAGGTTCGCTTACCTCGAGGAGGGCTCCGGTCCCCTCGTGCTGATGTTGCACGGGTTTCCCGACACCGCACATACCTGGGACGACCTACGCCCGCGCATCGCCGCCGCCGGATACCGTGCGGTCAGCCCATTTATGCGTGGGTATCACCCCACCGCGATCCCCGATCGCGATGCCGATCAGGAGACGTTGGCGCGTGACCCGCTTGCGTTGATCGAAGCGCTGGGTGCCGACGACGCCATCGTCATCGGTCACGACTTCGGAGCCACGACCGCGTACGGCGCGGCGGCGTTGGGGCCCGATCGGGTCAAAAAGGTTATCGCTATTGCGATTCCGCATCCCGGGGCGCTGAAGCCAACGCTGAAGAAGCTTTGGGGCGTTCGCCACTTCGCCGTCTATAAGCTGCCGGGTGCACCGAACCGCTTCGCGCGCAACGACTTTGCTGCGCTGCCCGCAATCTACCGGCGCTGGTCCCCGACCTGGAATCCCGAACCGACGGAGTTCGATGCCGTTCGCGCCGCCTTCTCGAACCGGCCAAGCTTGAACGCGGCGTTCGGCTACTACCGAAAGCTGTCCCCCATCCCTAGCGCATCGCTGAAGGCGCGGATCACCGTGCCGGCCGTCGTCTTTGCCGGACTTGACGATCCGGTTGCCGCGCCGTCGGACTACCGGTTTGCCGCCCGGATGTTCGAGAACGAGTACGTCGTCGAGGAGGTCCCCGGTGGGCATTTCATGCACCGGGAGCACCCAGCGGCGTTCGCCGAGCGGTTGTTGGCTCATCTGTGACGGGCGCTCGATAAAAGTGAGTTCAGCTGCCGCTCGCCTCGCTTAGAATCGTCGTATCCGCCTAGCGAAGCTGGACCCGAGTTGACGGCGGTCGTCCCTAGGAGCAGGACGCACATGACATCCATGTCTCACGATCCGGCCGCTGCCGTTATCGGCGCGCAATTGGTCGAAATGAGCACAGCCGCCGTGGCCGCCGGCGCGTCAGCGGTACCGTCGGTCACCGCCCTGGTACCCG
Source organism: uncultured Actinomycetota bacterium (assembly GCA_963826365.1). Taxonomy (GTDB): domain Bacteria; phylum Actinomycetota; class Actinomycetes; order Mycobacteriales; family Mycobacteriaceae; genus Mycobacterium. Next base: position 91,512 of record CAWGXA010000003.1, read on the forward strand.
CGGGCGCCGAGGAGATCTCGGTCATGGCATCGACGGCGTTCGGCGCTGCAGCCGAAATGGCGTTCGCCGCCCACGTTGCCGCGCAGCAGGAGCTTGCCAAGGCCGGTGCGGCGTTGATGGACATCGCCCGCATGTACGCCCAGACCGATGCGACCGCGGCCGGCGCTTTGGAAGCCAACGCCATGCAAACCACTCTTATCGAAGCCGCCGGATTCACCTCGAGTACCAGCGGCAGACTGCTGCGCTCGGAGGCGCTGCCCGGCGCGGCTGGAACGGCGGCCCGGACACCGCTGATGGCCAATCTCGTCGAGGGTGCGGTGGCCGCGCCGGCCGCGGCCGCGGCGGCTGCGGTGACTCCCGCGACTGGTGCCACCACCATCCCCGCCGTCACGAGCGCCGCATCAACGCTGCTGGGTGCCGCCAGCGCGCCTTTGAGCTCACTGAGTTCGCTGACCTCCATGGGCGGGGCGGCCGGCGGCAGCGCTGCGGCGGTGCCGGCGTCGCTGACGGACAAAGAGGAACCCGCCGCCGACGATGCGGGAGCCCAGCAAACCGGTCAAGGGCTGGTCTGACAGGTACCGCGAAAGGCGCCTAGAGCCCCGGCTGGTCTTCGATGATGCCCAGCCATATCTGGGCCGCGTCGATGGCCACTTTCTCACTGATGAAGGCGTGCTGGGTTCCGGTATAGATGTCGCGGAAGGCACGCTCTAGGCGGCTGCCCTCGCGGATCGAGCTGGTTCCGGCGGCCAGGTGCGCCCACTCGGCGCAGCCGCGCGCGATGTCGGTGGCGTAGACCGCCGCGACGCGCATGTCGGCTCGTAGCGCCGGCGTGAGATCTTCCCCCGCGGCGACGACAGCCTCGGCCGTGGTGAAGGCGTCCAGCACCAGCAGGCGCGCGGCGCGCCAGGCGGCGCGGTGATGCGCGAGCCCTTTCTGGAACGTGGGGCGGCTAGCCAACGACGCCATGTCACTCATCCGGAATTTGCTAGCGGCCAGTTCCTGAACATCGTCGAGCATGCTCTTGGCCACGCCCAGCGCCCATGACGCGTGACCGGCCGCGGTCACCGGCATCAGCCCCATCCGAGTGGCCGGCGAAGTACCGCGGCGTGGCGCACGGGTGAACAGTTCGAAGGTGCGGCTGGCCGGCACGAAAAGGTCGGTGACGCTGTAGTCGTAGGAACCGGTTCCCTTGAGCCCCTGGACGTGCCAGCCATCGTTGAAGCTGACCTGCGCGCGTGGCAGCACGGCCACCTGCATCTCGGGCAAACCCTCGCTGATCCAACGCATCTCGCCGTTGTCCATCGGCAGAAACCCGGCCGCGACGTACTCGGCGTGGCCGATGCCGGAACCAAAACTCCATGCTCCGCTCAGCAGATAGCCGCCGTCGACGGCGGTGCCCTGTCCGTTGGGAAAGAATTGGCCGCCCATGGTGACGTGGTTGTCATGGGCGGAGAAGACCTCGGCGAAGCCTTCGTCGGGCAGATACGCTGCCGCGGCGAACGACGACGGCAGGTTGGCGATGCCAACCCATCCGAATGAGCCGTCCTGCCAAGCCATTTCGATCCAAGTCTCGATCATCTGAGTGAACGATGGCTCGACACCGCCGGCTACGACGGGGTTGAACGCCGACATCAACCCGCTGGACCACATTTCGTCGACCACCGCCGGTGTGAGGGTGCGAATTCGCTCGCACTCCGCGGCTTCGGCCTGCACGACCTCGCGCAAGCCGCGAGCCAGTGCGACGACCCGGTCATCGGTGTCGGCTATCGACGTCATTTTGGCGCTTCTCCATCGTTGGTGCGCGACTTCAGCGGGAAGGCTGATACCGGTGACCGTATCAATTACTCAAACGGGCTAAGCATCGAACCGCGACGCTCGGGGCTCTACCGTGGGTGGGTGCGGTGGATCGTGGACGGGATGAACGTGATCGGCAGTCGCCCGGACGGGTGGTGGAAGGACCGTGGCCGTGCGATGGCCGCGTTGGTAGAGAGGCTGGATCAATGGGCGTCGGTTCAAGGAGACGGGGTGACGGTGGTGTTTGAGCGGCCGACCGTCATCACGTCGTCGGTGATCGAAATCGCGCATGCGCCCAAGGCGGCGGCGAATTCGGCTGACGACGAGATCGCCCGGCTGGTTGACGCCGACGCCCGAGCACACGAGATTCGAGTCGTGACATCAGACAGAACGCTGGCCGACCGGGTGCGCCGGCTGGGCGCATCGGTGGTTCCCGCGGAGAGCTTCCGTGACCTCGTCGATCCGCGAGACCGATGACCGCCGCCCCCAACCGGGTCTGCGAGCTCGCGCGCATCGAGATCCCGATCATCCAGGCGCCGATGACCTACATCGCCGGCGCCCAGCTCGCCGCGGCGGTGTCCAACGCCGGCGCGTTGGGCATCATCGAGACCACCTCCGATCAAGGCCGAGCCGATCTGCAACGGGTGCGTGATCTCACGAGCGGATCGGTCGGAGCGAATATCGCCCTGCTGTTCAACCGCGATCCGGCCATGGTGGACCTGCTTGTCGCCAACGACATTCGGTTCGTGACCACCTCAGCCGGTAGTCCCTCGGTGTTCACCGATCGACTACATGATGCGGGTATCACCGTGTTCCACGTGGTGGGAACGCTGGCAGCGGCCAAAAAGGCCGTCGACGCCGGAGTCGACGGACTGGTGGTCGAGGGCGTCGAAGGCGGCGGCTTCAAGAACAAGTTCGGAGCGTCGACCATGGTGCTGTTGCCGTTGGTGGCAGCGCACGTCGACGTGCCGATCGTGGCGGCAGGCGGGATCTGCGATGCGCGATCCATGGCCGCGGCATTGGTGCTCGGCGCCGAGGGCGTCCAGATGGGCACCCGGTTGCTGGCTTCCGCGGATTCGCCGGTGCATCCCAACCTCAAGCAAGCCGTGCTGCGCGCCGATGAGACGGGCACCGTGCTGCTGCCCCTCGACGGCAAACGGATGATGCGGGTTATCCGCACGCAGGCTGCTGAAAAGCTCGATGGTTCAGGGTCTTTCGAAGAAGGTGGCGCGGCGCTGCAACGGGTTCAGCGGCTCTACTTCGATGGCGATATGGACGCCAGCGTCGCCAACACCGGTCAAGTCGCGGGCCGCATCGAGGACATCCCGCCGGCCGCCGACATCATCAAACAAATGTGGGTCGGCTGCCGGGAGGTGCTGGCCGCCACCGCGCAGCGACTCGGGCTGCCGCCCGGCTAGCTGGGATGGGTGTTGACGTCGAATTCCACATTGTCGCCGGTGACTTTGGTGATCTTCATGTTCGCGACGTATTCCTTGCCTTCAGGCCCGGTGAAGTGGCAGTCGAACTGCCCGCCCACTTTGGCCTCGACCCCGTCCGGGCAGTGCACATCGCTGGGATGAAAACCGGTCTGCTTGGAGACGACGTCGACGACCGACTTCGCCGCTCCGTCGGGTTTGATGGTCGATTTGCTGCTGCAGCCGGCCGACAGGACGGTCGGAACGATGATCGCGGCCGTCACCACAACCTGGGCGATACGCATCATTGCGCGGTCACTCCTTGTGTCTGTCGAGCCTGCAGGCTAACTCGGCTGGAATCGCCAGGCTAACACGGGCTGAAGCCGCCGCCACAGCTCAGAAGCGACAAAGGTCATGTCGTGCAAACGAATGCCGATGTCTGCGAGCAACCCGGCGCCGGGCCGGGCTAAAGTGACCGCCGATGGCTCTCAGTAATCTCACGCGAGCTGGCTGGCCCGCTTTGGTGGCCACCGCTGCCGTTGCCGCCCTCGTGCTGGCGCCACCGGCTGGTGCCGACCTGCCGCAACCGCTCAACGGCAGCTACGACACCTTCCTCGACCATTCACGGCAGACGTTCAACGGCCAACCGCGACCTTCCGAACCGTCGATACAACCCGCGAAATTCACCACTACCTGTGATAGCGCCGGCTGTATCGCGCACTGGTTGCTGGTCGACCCGCTAGTCGACAATCCGACTGCGCCATCGTTATTCGACTACCAGTGGGTCAACGACCGGTGGGTGTCGAGCTCGGACTACCCGTTCCACTGCGACGACGGCAGCACGGTGCCGACGCGGCGGTCCGACTTCCTGATGCCCAACGGCGACGGAAGTTTCCGTGGGGAACGGACTTTCACCGTCGGCGCACCCGGATGTCCGGGCGACGGCCCGGGCATCTATTGGGTGCCGTTTACGCTGACGCCGACCTGAGCGGAAGGTCAGCCCAACGCGGCCAGCGCCGCGTCGTAGTCAGGCTCCTCGGCGATCTCGGGCACCAGCTGCGTGTAGGCCACATTGCCGTCGGGGCCGATGACCACCACGGCCCGGGCAAGCAGCCCGGCCATCGGTCCGTCGGCAATCGTCGTGCCGTAGTCCTCACCAAAGCTGTCCCGGAATGCCGACGCCGTCGTGACGTTCTCGATGCCCTCCGCGCCGCAGAATCGCTTCTGCGCGAACGGCAGATCTTTCGACACGTTCACCACGGTCGCGCCGCTGGCGCCGGCGCGCTCGTTGAATTTCCGCACGCTCGTCGCACAGACCGGGGTGTCCACGGACGGGAAGATGTTCAGCAATACAGACTTGCCGCTGAACCCTTCGCTGCTGACCGCGCTCAAGTCGGAGCCGGTCAAGCTGAAAGCTGGGGCTTTGGATCCGACGGCAGGAAGCTCGCCGACAGTGTTGATCGGGTTTCCCCGCAAGGTTATCTGTGCCATAGGCACAGTCTGCCAAGGCCGACCCGGCGGCCGTGGGTCAGGTCCGATGTCCTAATTGGTGGGGTACTAGGCGTAGACGACATGGGCTTGTCTGGCCAACACTGAGTCCATGGCTCGCAAGGTGGTGATCGTCGGCTTTCCCGGCGTGCAGGCACTCGATGTGGTGGGCCCCCACGATGTCTTCACCGGGGCATCGCTGCTGACCAACGGCGGATACGACGTCGTCGTCGCCTCGATCGACGGACACCCGGTCAGCACTGCAACCGGCCTGGCGTTGGTGGCGGCGCCGCTGCCTGACCCGAGCGAACCCATCGACACCGTCGTGTTGCCCGGCGGCGGCGGGGTCGATGACGCCCGGTCCGATGCCGACCTGATGGGCTGGATCAAAGTCGCCGCCGGTAGTGCACGCCGCGTAGTCACCGTCTGCACGGGCGCATTTCTCGCGGCCGAGGCTGGACTGCTGAACGGCTGTCGGGTGACCACGCATTGGGCGTTTGCCGAGCGGTTGGCCCGCGAGTTCCCGGCCATCGACGTCGATCCCGATCCGATTTTCATCCGCAGCTCGGACACGATATGGACGGCCGCGGGTGTCACCGCGGGCATCGACCTGGCGCTCTCGCTGGTCGAAGATGACCACGGCACCGAGGTCGCGCAGACCGCCGCCCGCTGGCTGGTGCTACATCTACGCCGCCCCGGCGGGCAGTCCCAGTTCGCGGCGCCGGTATGGCTGCCGCGCGCCAAACGGACCTGCATCCGCGACGTGCAGGAGGCCATCGAATCCGAACCGGGCGGTCCGCACAGCATCGGCGAGCTCGCGCGCCTGGCAACGATGAGTCCGCGGCACTTCACTCGCGTCTTCACCGACGAGGTCGGCGAGGCGCCCGGCCACTACGTCGAACGGATCCGCACCGAAGCCGCCCGCCGCCAGTTGCAGGAGACCGACGACACCGTCGTCGCGATTGCCGCGCGATGCGGTTTCGGCACCGCGGAAACCATGCGGCGCAACTTCATTCGTCGTGTCGGTATACCGCCGGACCAGTATCGCAAGGCTTTCGCATAGCCAGAAAGGACGACAGCAATGACGCAAATCGCGATCGTCATCTACCCCGGATTCACCGCGCTGGACATGATCGGCCCTTACGAGGTGCTGCGTAACCTGCCCGGCGCCGAGGTGCGCTTCGTGTGGCACGAAGTCGGCCCCATCACCGCCGACTCCGGTGTGCTGGTGATCGGCGCCACGCACTCACTGGCGCAAACACTCTCGCCCGATGTGATTCTCGTGCCCGGCGGCCCGTCGACACCGGTGTACGCGCGTGACGATGTGCTGCTCGACTGGCTGCGTCGGGCTCATCGCAGCGCGAGCTGGACGACGTCGGTGTGTTCGGGCTCGGTGATCCTCGCGGCCGCCGGTCTGCTGGAGGGCGGGCGCGCGACGTCGCACTGGCTGGCCATGCCGTTGCTGAAGGGATTCGGCGTTACCCCGGTGACCGACGAGCGGATCGTGCGCCAGGACAACGTCGTCACCAGCGCAGGCGTGTCCGCCGGGCTTGACCTCGCGCTCTGGCTGGCCGGTGAGATCGGCGGCGAAGGTCGCGCGAAGGCGATCCAGCTCGCGATTGAATACGACCCGCAACCACCGTTCGACTCCGGCCACATGTCGAAAGCGTCTGCGGCCACCAAAGCCGCTGCCACCGCACTGCTTTCGAAGGACAGCGCCAAGCCGGCCAACCTCAAGGCCACGACGATGCTCGCCTGGGAGCAGGCGCTAACCGCGGTCCGGTCGCGGCGACGCAAGCGTCAGCCCGATCTCACCGCCACCTAGTCAGGCGTTGGGCTGCAGGATTTCCGTCGAGGACAACTGGCCGCCGGCCTGCAGCCACGCACCCACCACGCCGGGCGCATCACGGTTGGGGTTGTAGATGTCTTCTTCGCTGGAAAACAGGCCATCGCCGGCATAGACCAGGCGCGTCCAGTTCGGAAACCAGAACGGCTCGCCATTCGGATCGGTCGGGTGGTCGAGCAGATTCTTGATCATGATGACGACGGCGTCGTTGTCGTCGTCGTAAGCAATCCAGTCACTCGGAAAACGCATGTGCGGAAACGGGGCCATTACCGCAACAATCCAGTCCCGCACCGCTTCGCGGCCGTGAAAAATGCCGTAGTGATGTTCGATGTAGACAACATCCTCGGTGAAGAGGTCGGCAAAAGGCCGCCAGTCGCCCGACGTGCTGCACCCTTCGGCGACGGTTGTGTAGTGGTTGACGGCTTGCTCAATTTCGGCCCTGCTGAATTTGCCCATGACGGACACACTAGAACGTGTTCCGATTGCTCGTGACTCGTCTGGATAGGGATATCAAATGAGCGTGTTGGACTTGTTTGACTTGCACGGCAAGCGGGCGTTAGTGACCGGAGCGTCCAGCGGTATCGGCAGAAAAGTGGCTGAGGCCTACCTGCAAGCCGGTGCTCAAGTCGCCATTGCCGCGCGGCATTCCGAGGCCTTGGCGGACGTCGCAGCCGACCTGGCCGCAGCGGGAAGCCGGGTCCTGCCGGTCTGTTGCGACGTCACCCAACCCGACCAGGTGAGCCGGATGCTGGATCAGGTGACCGCAGAGTTGGGCGGTGTCGACATCGCCGTTTGCAACGCCGGGATCATCGCGGTCACACCGATGCTGGACATGTCGGTCGAGGAGTTCCAGAGCATCCAGAACACCAATGTGACAGGCGTATTCCTCACTGCGCAGGCCGCGGCCCGGCAAATGGTCCGACAAGGACACGGCGGAGTCATCATCACGACCGCGTCGATGTCCGGCCACATCATCAACGTCCCGCAGCAGGTGAGTCACTACTGCGCCTCCAAGGCCGCGGTCATCCACTTGACCAAGGCCATGGCCGTGGAGCTGGCGCCACACCAGATCCGGGTGAATAGCGTCAGCCCGGGTTACATCCGCACCGAGCTCGTCGAACCATTGACCGAATACCACGCGCAGTGGGAGCCCAAGATTCCGCTCGGCCGGATGGGCCGCCCCGAAGAACTCACCGGCTTGTACCTCTACCTGGCCAGCGCGGCGTCCAGCTACATGACCGGTTCGGACGTCGTGATCGACGGCGGATACACCTGCCCGTGATTCATCGGACAACGCTGGGACGGCCGAAGCGGGTTCGCACACCGGGTGAAAACAGCGCCCGCAGCCGGTCACCGGCGGGTTGCACCGCGCCGGCCCGCACTAGTTCGTCGCTGAGCTCGACGACGTCGGCCGCGTGTAAGGGCCACGGTCCGTGCTCGTTCGGTACCCACCACGTACGCCCGGCTTTGCGGGTGTGCGCGCCCCATCGGGCGGTCAGCCAGACCTCCAGCGGCGTCGGTTCCACCACGTCCCCCACGGCGATCGTCAGTCGGCTGCGCAGGCCGCGGTGCGGCCACCGCCGCAGGCCGTCATACGTGATGTAGTCGCCGTCCCGGGTCATTCGCATTCTGGCCCAGGTGTAGGGCACCCCGAGGCCCACTCGAATCAGCGGCACCACGGCCAAGCGCGCCGTTTCCAGCGATCGGAACAGCACGCCGTGCCGGCCGGCGTCATCGACCGAATACAGCCGGACGTTGGTCTCCAGGAAGCTGCCGAAATACGGAAGTGGCAGCACGGAAACAACTTTGGTGCTGGTCATGACAAACGGGACCAGCCCAACGTAGGTCATCCCGTCGGCGAAGACGTCGGGGCGGGTTCCGGGTGGGTACATGTGCGCAACGCTCCGCGGGTGCACTGGCCAATGCAGGAAGGTCAACTCGCTCCAGCGCTGATCGAAGGCGACCGGGCCGGGCAACCGCGGTGCGGTGACGGGAAATCCCGCCAGGTCTGGGCTGTCACCCGACTCGGCCCGCGACTCCGGAGTCGTCATCTCGGCATCGCCCTATCCCTCTATCTGACCGGATATCCCGCGTTCGATGCCGGCCTGTGTCGCAGCCGGCAACACGATCAGGCCATCAAGTTCTTTACCGGCTAAGTCGTAGGCGTTCTGGCGCTCCTGTGGTGTCGCCGCGGAGTCCGACGCCACCCGCAACAGACTCTGGGCGCGCGAGAGCCGCTGTTGGTCTTCTCGCGAGAAGTCGCTACGGCGTCGTCGAATCGCCTCTGACTCCGCAGCATTGAACGCGGTCACGTAGTCCGCAACGGCGGCCAGATATCGCTCGGCGGATTCCCGGTCATCGAGCAGATCTTCGGCTTTGAAGGGCCGCAATAGGTCTGCGCGGATCTTGGCTTTGTGGAACTCGGTCGTGAGCGGATCGCGCATGTCGGTCATGAGTGGGAAATCGAGCAGCTTGGCGAAGTCGAGTTCGTACTCCAGCCATCGCGCGTCGGTGCGGGTGTGTTCCTCGATGACCCGTCGCAGTGACCGCCACTGCGCGGCTTGATTGTCCTCGGATCGTTTCGGCAGCGTGGTCGCGCCTTCCGGCGCTCGCGCCCGATCGGCTTCCTCCGGGTGCGCGGCGGCATGCCTTCTGTTGGCATTGAACGCCCGTATCACCGCGATGGCCGCACCTGCCAGCGGCAGGATCACCAGCAGCAGCTCCGCCAATCGGATCAGCACACCCACAAAGCCAAGGATGCCAGCCCGGACGCCTAACTAGTGCGACTCGAGATACTGGGCTCGGCTGGCCAGCCGAGCAAGCTTGCCGCTGGTGGTCCGCGGAATAGCGCCGGCCGGCAAGAAGCGCACGTCGGACACGGTGAGAGCATGCCGCTGCGACACTGCCGCCCGGATCGCATCGATGGCCGGCTGCGGGTCGTCGCGGCTGGTGCCAGCCGCACGTTCGGCGACGATCACCAGGCGCGCACTGTCGCCGTCAGGCACCGCGAACGCCGTGACATATCCACGCCGCACCATCGGCGATGCCTCCGCGGCGGTGGCCTCGATGTCCTGCGGATAGTGCTGACGGCCGTCGATGACCACCAGATCCGCGATTCGGCCGGCGACATAGATCTCGCCGTCGAGATAGGTAGCCAGATCGCCGGTGCGCAGCCAGGCACCGTCGGCCACCGAGCCCTGGGCGTGGCTGCCTTCGCCCAGCCGCGACTGAAGTTTGGCGCCGAAGGTCAGCGCGGTTTCTTCAGGCTGACCCCAGTAGCCCCGGCCGACGTTGTCGCCCTGCAACCACACCTCGCCGATCGTCGCGTCGGGTAGTTCGGCACCGGTATCGGGGTTGACGATCACCGCGCACAGGCTGCGAGCGATCCGACCGCACGACACATGCGCGACCGCATTGGGAGAGTCCTCGGCGACGCGCACCGCGCGACCGGCGCTCAGCTGTTCTCGGTCGAGATAAGCGACGGCGGCCACGGCGTCGTGGTCGATGGTGGCGATCATCAGCGTCGCTTCGGCGATGCCATAGGACGGCTTGAAGGCCGTGCGCGGCAACCCATATGGCGCGAACGTCTTGTCGAATGCGGTGATCGCATCGATGCTGACCGGCTCGGAACCGATGATCAGCACGACATTGCTGAGGTCGACATCGTCGCCGGGCGCAGGTACCCCACGCTGTGCGGCCCATTCGTAGGCGAAGTTCGGTGCGGCGGTGACCACGCGCCCTTCCCGCGATCCGGCGGCCAGCGCCCGAATCCACCGCTGCGGCCGACGGACAAACGCAGTCGGTGACATCAGGGTGGAATGTCCGCCGTAGACGGCCGGGAAGCCGATCATCGACAGCCCCATGTCGTGGTACAGCGGTAACCAACTGACGCCGTGGGTGTTTCGGTTCAGCAGATCGATGGACAGGATCATCTGCACCAGGTTGGTGCCGACGGCCCGGTGGGTGATCTCCACACCGGCCGGCGGTCGCGTGGCACCCGACGTGTACTGCAGGTGAGAAACACGGTCCATGTCCAGCTCGACGGGGACGAACAGCTCTCCCTCGGAGTCGGGTATTTGATCGATGACGATGACGTGTGGCCTTCGCAGCTGCGGAACGTTGTCGAGAAATTTCTCCACCGCGTCTTTGGCCGCCGCGGTGGTCAGAACCGCGGTGGGCGTCGAATCGCGAAGCGCTGTCTGAAGACGCTCGGCATGGCCCGGCAGTTCGGGCGCGAACAACGGCACCGCAATCGTGCCGGCCTTGATCGCCGCGTAGAAGCCGGCGACATAGTCGATTCCCTGTGGCGCCAGGATCGCAACCCGGTCTCCGTCGCCGGCGAACTGTTGCACGCGCGCACCGATGGCTTGCAACCGAATGCCGAGTTGGGCCCAGGTCACTTCCAGGGCGTCCCCTTCGGAGCGGGCGTAGTCCAGGTAGCGATATGCGGTTGCGTCGCCAACGTTTGTGATATTGCGCTCGATGAGCGAGATCAGGGTGGTGCCCGGTGGCAGTGCGACGCCGCCGTCGGCGTCCAGGCAATCCTCTATCAGTAGCAGGCCTTTTGGAGCCACGGAGTTCTGCCGGGAACCGAAATCCATAACGGCATTCTAGGTGCCGGCCGATAGTGCCCCGCTGGTCACGCTGTCCGCTAGAGTCCGAGCCGAAACCGTGGCGTGGGCGTCGAGGAGCATCCGTGAACGATGACGAACACAACACCGTGAGCCGCGACGATGCGCTGGCCCGAGTGCTGGCTTACCGCGAGCGTGGCCGGGCCAGGGCGATGCCGATTCGGGCGGTCCTTGCTGTGCTCGGCGGCGCACTGCTCGTCGTCTCCATCCCGCTGATCATCCTGCTCCCCGAGGCCGGGATCCCTGCCCTGCTCGTGGCCTTTCGGCTGCTTGCGGTCGAGGCCGATTGGGCTGCGCGCGCCTACGCCTGGACCGACTGGCGCTTCGCTCAGCTGCATAGCTGGTTCCAGCGTCAGCCGCGATCTGCCCGGACCGCAATTGTGGTCGGTCTGCTATTGGTGGCTGTCGCGTTGGTCTGGTTGATCGTCGTCGAATTCGTTTAGTGCCGGTTCTTTTCCGCGGCTTCACTTCAATGCCGGCTACATCCAGAGTTTTGCTATCGACTCGGCCAGGGCTGAGGGGTCTTGCTCGTCGGTGTTGCAGCTGACGGCTACGGACGTCAGTCGGTCCTTGCTGATGCGAAATGCGCTGACGTATCCGCCCCACTCGCCGTCGTGAAAGAGGGCGCCGTTGGGGAGCAGGTAGATTCCCGCGCCATACCTGTCGCCGCGGCCCGAGTCGGTGGGCACTGCCCCGCTGAGTTGCGCGTCGAGCAACGTGGAGCCGCCCACTCGACCGGTTCGATAGTTGTCCGCCCAGTAGACCAGTTGGCTGGGTGTGGTCTGGATGCCGCCGTCGCCGACCTGTTCCCAGCCGGTTGTGCTCGTGTAGTAATCGTCGCTGTCCCATTCGTACGACAGGGCTTTGCCGGGAATCTGCCCGGTCGGATCCACCTCCATCGCCAGCCCAAGTGGGCGGAAGATCTGCTCGGTGAGGAATTGCGGCAGCGGCTCTTCCGACACCCGGCGGACAATCTCGCCGAGGAACAGGTAGTTGGAGTTCGAGTACTCGAATTGCGAGCCGGGGGTGAACTTCAGTTTCGGCACGCCGGCCACCGCCCGCAGGGCCTGGCCCTCGGTTGTGTGATCGCCGAACTGAAACCCTTGTGCTTCGAGCAGTCCGACGTAGTCGGGGATGCCGGTTGTCTGGTGCATCAGCTGCCCCACGGTGACGGTGCCCGCCCACGACGGCAGCTCGGGCAGGTGCTGGGCTAACGAGTCGTTCAGCGTTAGCTTGCCCGCGTCGACTAGCAACAGCAGTGCCGTGGCAGTGAACTGCTTGGATACCGAGGCGATTTCGAAGACGGTGTTTGCGGTGATGACGCTGCCGGTCGACATGTCAGCCAATCCGCGGACCCCCGTCCAGACGTCTTTCCCCTTGATGCCCACCGCCGCCGAGCAGCCCGGAGCGTCCACATCGACGGAGTCATCCAGCACTTTCTGGCTGACCGCTTTGGCGGCTGCGTAGTCCACAGCCACCGTGGAGGTGGCGGTAGGCGCAGTGTGTTGACTACTGCCGCAGGCGCTGAGCAACAACGCGACCGCGAAAAGTGGCGTCGACCATCTCGCCATGATTGGAAGAGACCTTCGCGCCATACCCTGAATGATGGCGCTTTCGCTCACTGCCGGACACCAAATTGAACTTTGAAAGTGCTTGAACGCCAACATGCGCCGTCTTCGAGGTTGGCTACATCCAGAGTTTTCCTATCGACTCGGCCAGGGCTTCGGGGATCTGGTCGTCGGTGTTGCAGCTGACCGCTACGGATGTGAGTCGGTCCTTGCTGACGTGGAATGCCGTGACATATCCGGCCCAGGCGCCGTCGTGGTCGAGTGTGCCATCGGCCTTGATGTAGATCCCGGCGCCATAGCGGACGGCGACACCCGGGCCGATTTCCACCGCCCCGGCCAGTTGCGCGTCGAGCAGCTTGGGTCCACCGACGCGACCGGTCCGGTAGTTGTCCGCCCACTGAACCAGTTGGCTGGGTGTGGCCTGGATGGCGCCGTCGCCGATCTGCTCCCACGCAGAGCTGGTCACGTGGTAGCCGTCGCTGCCACCCGCGTACGAGACGGCTTTGTGTGGAATCTGCCCCACCGGATCCATCACCATGGCCAGGTCGAGTGGGCGAAAGATGTTGGCGCTGAGGAACTGCGGCAGCGGCTCCCCCGAAACCCGATGGACGATCTCGCCGAGCAGTAAGTAATTGGAGCCGGAGTATGCGAATTGGGTGCCGGGCTTGAAGTGCAGGTTCGGTAACGCCGCCAGCGCTTGCAGGGCCTGATCCTGGGTGGTGCGGTCGCTGAACGCGAATCCCTGCGACCCGAGCAGCCCTTCGTACTCCGGTATGCCGCTGGTTTGGTGGATCAACTCGGCGACGGTGACGGTGGCGGCCCACTTCGGAAATTCAGGCAGGTACTTGGACAGCGGGTCGTCGAGAGTCAGCTTTCCCTCGTCGGCAAGCAGCAGGACCGCGGTGGCGGTGAATTGCTTGGACACCGAGCCGATGTCGAACACGGTGTCAGGGGTGATTTGCGCTCCGGTCGCGGTGTCGGCAACGCCGAGCACCCCGGTCCAGACGACCGTGCCCTTGGATCCCACCGCAGCCGAGCAGCCCGGCCCGCCGGCTTTGATGGCGTCCTGAAGCACGCGCTGGCTCTTCGCCTCGATGACCGCGATGTTGCTCGTCGTGGTGGCAGTGCTGGTGGTGGGGTTCGAGGCCGGCCTGGCGACTGGTTTGCCGCAGGCGCCGAGCAAAAGCACGATGGCGAAAAGAGCGCCACAATATCGTCGCCGCAAGTCACCATGTCTTTCGACTTGAGAGGAACACGAAATCAGTTGCTCGCCAGGTCTTTAGTGACGTTTCGGGAACGGCTGACGCCCTGGCTCACAGGGTGAGTATGCACGGCCGTGGCGGCTGTGTGCCGGATTTTCCGGCTCATGATCCGATTGATCCGAGGATGGGCCCGCACGGTAGGGTACGCGCAGTTCGTTGCAGGCCATTCGTCGTTGGTGGGGAGTTGCACATGTCGGGTCGGAAGTTTTCGTTCGAGGTGAACAGGACCGTTAACGCGCCTGCCGCAACCTTGTTTCGGCTCGAGTCCGATGGCGCCAACTGGTCGAGCTGGGCCAAACCGTTGGTACTCCAGTCGAGTTGGGCCCGCCAGGGTGATTCAGCACCTGGCGGCGTAGGGGCGGTCCGCAAGGTGGGGTTGTGGCCTTTCTTGGTGCAGGAGGAGACCGTCGAGTACGAGCAGGATCACCGGCACGTCTACAAGCTGGTGGGGCCGCCGACCCCAGCCAAGGACTACTTGGCTGAGGTGGTGCTCACGCCGAACGCCGCGGGCGGTACCGACCTGCGCTGGTCCGGATCCTTCACCGAGGGAGTTCGCGGCACCGGCCCGGTGATGCGCGCCGTGTTGGGCGGAGCGGTCCGATTGTTTGCGGATCGTCTCGCCAAGACCGCCGAACGGGAGTCTCGCGGCTGACGGTTGGCTTGATGCGCCGCGGGTTTCGCGGATCGCCGACCTTATTTCGTTGACTGCCAAGCTGTTTCGCACAGCGCATGACGGCCGCGCCAAACGGCCGCCACGCTGGGAAGAAACGACTAGAAGTTGTTGGCCTGCTGCTCGTCTAGGTTGGCCTGCTGCTGGGCAGCTTCGTTTTGCTGTTCGGCCTGCTGTTCGGACTGCACCATCTGCTGCAGGTCCTGCTGTTCTTGTTGTTGAGCCTGGTCGTCAGTGTCATCGGTTGCCAAGCCGCCGCCCCCAAGGCTTGGCTGGCTGGCCGGCAACGGCGAGGTAACTACCACGTCGGTCAGGCGCACCGATCCGATCACGGTGTGCGTGGTCTCGGGGTGGGACGTGTCGAACAGCGCGAGCATCCCGAAGGCCGCGGCCACCGCGAAAAGCAATTGCAGGATTCGTATCTGCCAGCGCCGTGCGGCGGCTGGATGGATGTGCGGGCTCATACCTCAGGTTTGCGCCGCGTCGCTAGCTACCACCTGGGAATTGTCTAGCGCCCGAATATGAAATCACCCGCTGTCACCTGCCGCTCATGGTTGTCGGACGCACCGGCTGACTATTAAGCTTTGCTAAGTGATTGATGTCGTCATCGCCGGTGCTGGCCCGAACGGACTGATGCTGGCCAATGAATTGGGATTGGCCGGGATCCGGCCGGTGGTGTTGGAGCCGATGCCGGGTCCTAATCCCCTGCGGCGCGCGAACGGCGTTATCGGCCAAGGGGTTCGGATCCTCGATCATCGTGGTCTGTACGGCCCGCTCACCGGGAAGGCGGAGCCGCCTCAACTCAATCCACGCGCCATGTTCGCGGCGTTTCCGCTGGATCTCGCACTGGTGCCGGACCCACAGCACTTCCTGCTCCCGGTTCAGCAACCCAAGCTGGTTCAGCTACTCGCGGACCGGGCCGGCGAATACGACGTCGATATTCGTTGGGGTCACGCCCTCACCGCCTTCGACCAGGACGCGGACGGCGTCACGATAGAAATCACCGGGCCGGACGGCGCATATCAGCTGAGAACTCGGTACCTGGTCGGTGCCGACGGCGGCACCAGCCCGACGCGCAAGTTGGCCGGTATCGGTTTCCCCGGGATGTCGTCGAACGACGCGGTGGTCCGGCTCGGATTCGACGTGCTGCCGCCCGACGAATGGGTCGATTCGGTCGGCGGCGGGCTGGACGTGCCCGGGTTCGGTCGCGTCCCGCACCTGCAATTCCATCGGGCCGACGGAGGCGTCTTCGCCTACGGTGCGCTCGGGGGTAGGGCCGCGATCCTGATCTTCGAACTGGACAGCTCGCCGCGCGAAGAACGTCGCGAAGACGGTGTCGAGCCACCGATGAGCCTCGCCGAGTTGGAGGCCAGCGCCAAGCGGGTGCTCGGCGTGGATGTGCCGCTGCGGCCCGCGTGGCCCGAAGCAGAGCTTGACCTGCGACGGTTCTCCGGCATCAACTCGAGGATCGCGTCGCGCTACCAGCTAGGCCGAGTGATTCTGGTGGGCGATGCCGCTCACGTTCACTCCCCCATGGGCGGGCCCGGACTCAACCTGGGCCTGCAGGACGCGGTCAACCTCGGCTGGAAGCTGGCCGCCGTGGTGAGTGGACGCGTCGAGCCCGCCCTGTTGGCCACCTACGAAGCCGAGCGCCGGCCCGCCGCCGAGCGGGTCATCATGCACAGCCGGGCCCAGTTGGCCTTGGTCCGGCCGGGGCCCGAGGTCACCGCGCTGCGTGAACTGTTTTCCGAACTGCTCACCGATCCCGACATCGTGCGTCGCCTCAGCGACCTGATATCCGGGGCCGAAAACCGCTATCCCAGCGGCCCCGCGGCGCATCCGTTGGCCGGGCATTGGGTGCCCGACTTCGCGGTGGCGAACGCCGACGGGACGCGACGCGTTGCCGAGCTTGCCCGCACCGGACGGCCGCTGCTGCTCGATCTCACTCGGGCGAGCGAGGTGGTGGCCTCCCTGGCCGACGTCGGCGACCAGCTGACCGTTGCGGCGGGACGCCCGGTCGGCGAGGTCGCGGCCACGGCTCTACTCGTGCGCCCCGACGGTTACGTGGCCTGGGCGTCATCGGCGGCCACGCCCGAAATCGCTGAATTACGAGAAGCGCTCGTGCAGTGGTTCGGAGTGCGATCGGCTATTTAGAGCCGACTTCGTCCTGATTTTCCTGCACAAGGTTAATCCGCGTTCAGCGGCCTGAGCTGCGCGAACGCCACGCAGGGAGCTTGCGGAAGAAACGCTGGCGTCTATAAGGGAGGTTGGAACCAGCTAATTCGGGTATTTAATTAGCGTGGTTAAAAATAATTTACGTTTGGCGGCAATGACTTTCGCATTGACCGCAGGGGTCGGGCTGGCGGGGCTGGGCGTTGCAGCTGACGCTCAAGCCCAGCCGGGGCCCTTCCCACAGTGGTGCCCAGGCGACTTCTGGGACCCGGGCTGGGGCAACAATTGGGATGGCGGGGGTTGCCACGACAACTGGCGCGGATATGGACCCAACCCCTATTACGGGCATTCCGGTGGTCCTGGCGATCGTGGTGGGTATGGCGACCATGGTGGGTACGGCGATCACGGTGGTCCGGGCGATCATGGTGGATTTGGTGGGCCAGGTGGTCCATGGCTGATCATGGCGGTCACCGCTGACCGCTGATCGCTGCGGTCACCAACTGACACAGTTGATTTGAGTAACTGCACCCTGCCGATGAGGTTTCGGCAGGGTGCAGTCATGTCCGGGGTGTGCGTTCTTCGCCTTCTCCGACTGATTTGACGGTGCTGCTGTTGACGGGCGTTACGAATGGAGAATCACGCGGGACACTCGGCGAAACGCAAGATCAGTCGGGCTTAGTGAGCCGCTACTTGGCGTTGAGCTCGTCCTGGTACTTCTTGGTCATGTGGTCGACGGCCTGATTCTGCGACTGCGCCAACCCTTCTCGCGCGTCGCTGGCACGCGCGGCGGCATCGATCGTCGGCTGGGCCTGACCCTGGAAATGCGGCATGACTTCGGCGGCGAACAGTTCGGCTGACCGCTTGGTGGCCGCCGGATTGGCCCACTCGTGGCCCATCTGGAGCATGCAGCCGAATCCGCCGGATTGATCCCACATCCGCTGCACCTGCGCCCGCGCCCGCTCGGGTGTGCCGATCACGCCCGCGCCGTTGTCGTTGATGACGTCGATCATCTCGTCAATCTGCTCGCCCGGCATGGTCATCTGCGGGAACGCGGCGACCTTCTGGAAGTACCGGAACCAGGACTCGAGACCGAACTTCACGTCCTCGCGGGCTTGCTTGTCGGTTTCGGCGACGTGGAACGGGCCGACCAGGCTCCAGTTCTTGCGATCGACTTGGGTGCCGAACACCGCGGCGCGTTCCTCGACGATGTCCCAGTGATATTGCAGCGCGTTGAAGCCCTCGATGGTCAGGGTCGCGCCGATCGACAACAGGCCGATGCCATGCTTGCCGGCCAGTCGCGCACCCGTCGGCGATGCGACCGCGGCGACCGCCAGCGGGACACCGCCGTCGGAGTACGGGGCGAGCTGCAGCTTGGCGTTGTGCAGCTCGTGCGTTGGGGTCTTGGCGCTCACCGTCTCGCCCGCCAGCAGGCGAACAACGATGTCGAGGTTTGTTTCCAACAGCTCCCGGGTGTCGGTGGGTGTCAGCCCGATCATCGACGAGTCACTCGGCAGTGAGCCTGGCCCCACCCCGCCGATGACGCGACCGTGGGTGAGGTGATCGAGCATCATCAACCGGTCGGCGATCCACAGCGGGTTGTGATACGAGAGCGAAATGACTCCCGTACAAAGCTTGATCCATTTCGTGCGCTCCGCCGCGGCGGCGATGAAGATCTCCGGCGAAGCGATGATTTCGCTTCCGGCCGAGTGGTGCTCGCCGATCCACGCCTCGTCGAAGCCGAGGGCGTCGAGGTGTTGGACGAACTCGAGATCACGTTGCAGCGCCAGCGTCGGGTTGGTGCCCGCGCGGTGGAACGGGGCGATGAAATATCCAAACCTGAGCTTCGCCATTGAAGGTCCCTTTGCAGTCGCGTTGCGGAGAACCATAACTCACGCTGCTGGGCCCTACGCCGGATCGGCGGGCACGAAATATTGCTCAGCCGATGGGGCCAGGTGGACATGGCCCCATCGGCTCAGGAGCAAACCTTGGTGATCCCAGGTTGCGAATTCTAAAAGTGAAGTGCGGGGTCAGTTGCCGCCGCAGATGTTGCCGATGCACCCACCGCCACCGCCGGGTCCGCCGCCGCCTCCGCCGACGCCCGGGATGCTGCCGCTGCCACCGCCCGGTCCGCCGCCGCCAGTGGGACCACCGGGGATGCTGCCGCTGCCACCTCCCGGTCCGCCGCCACCGGTAGGACCGCCGGGAACGCTGCCGCCTCCGCCGCCCGGTCCGCCCCCGCCGGTGCCCGGAGCGCCCGATGGCGCGACGCTGGAATAAGTTGCCGACGTAGTGGTGGGCGTCGTGCTGCTCGGGCCTTTATTACCCCCGCCGCACCCGACGGCTGAAACAAGCATCGCTGCGCCGCCAACAACGGCAAATGCCATCCGAGCTGCAGATCTCATCAGACTCCCCGCTCTCACTACTTTGTGCGCGTTCTCCTACGGTCCCTGCTTCATACCCGCTCACCCGTAGGGCAAACGGAAACAACGAAACAGAAACGCCGATAGCCCATCTCGGGGCTGAGATGGGCTATCGGTGGCGGGCCGCAGCGATGGCGCCTAGCAGTCGAGACCGGAGATGCAGCCGGTGAGAACGGCCTGGTGAACTCCGCCGTTACCCGGTGCCGCCGCACCGGCTGGCGCCACGCTCGATGAAGCGTGTGCTGCCGGGGCGGGCGTGCTCATGTTCGGCGTCGCACCGATACCGCCGAATCCGACGGCAAAGGCAACCGCGGCCGCTCCACTGAAGGTCGTGATCGTCATCTTGGTTAGAGACTTCATTGTTTCGTCCTCTCGTGCGCTGCTGCTTCTAGCGGAAGTTTGTTGCTAGTTAAATCATACACATGTGCAACTGTTGCAGAGAGGATAATTTTGCCTAGGGAGGCAAAAGTGACGACTTTCACGTTTCCGGAACGGGTTGTGGCTGCTGAGCGGGCATGCCGTTGGTCGAGTCGTCGGCGGCCGTGCACGACAGCAAACGCGGCACAGCGCGGCCGCAGACGACCACGACCTCTCGAAAAATGTTGCCGGCCAAGCAGTTTCGCGAACCGGCTGGCGTACAGGGCTAGCTGTCCTTGGTGATCAACTTCCGCAGTGCCACCCGATCGGGCTTGAGTAGCTCGGCGATGCGCGGCTTGTTGACCTCGGCGACGATGATCTCGCCGACCTCGGGATAGACCTCGCTGAAGATGCCGTGGGACTTCATCTTCTCGGTCTGATAGAGGTTGTCCTCGGTCGGCGTCACGTAGTACACCGCGTCGGCCTTGAAGCGATTCACCAGCCAGAGGTGGATCAGGGTCATCAGCCGCTTCTGGCGCATCTTCCCCGCGAAGGTGTTCTGATCGCGGACCTGCAGAATGCTGCGGCCGTGCCGGTCCTTGATCGGATCGACGATCACGTTGGCGACCTGCTCGCCATCCTCACCGAGGATCCCGAGTTCGAGCACGTCCGAGCCGGCGCGGCGAGGCCGCAGCGTCACGCGGAGTTTCTCGTCCAGGTTGTAGTGCTCGCTCCACAGCGTCAGCCACTCTTCCAGCAGCTTCTTCGGCACCTCGGTCTGCACCAGGTGCTGGTGCTGGGTCGAGCCCTTGCCCATCGCCTTGGTGGTGGCGGTGCGACCCGACGAGGCGGCCAGTGCCGCATCGCTGCGTGGGCCGCCGACCAGCGTCTGCGGCGTCCGGTAGGGCGACTCGACCAGGCGCATCTTGCGTTGCAACCGCGCCAGCGCCAGCATCCCGTCCTGCTGCAGCGAGGTGGCGAATTCCTCGGCGGCGACGCCGTCGATCTGGTGTCCGCCGTAGGTGATGAAGTTGAAGACGAAGCCCATCTTTCCGAGCTCAATCGGGAACTGCTTCATCTCCTCGTCGGTCATGCCGGTGGTGTCCCAGTTGAACGACGGCGAAAGGTTGTAGGCCAGCATCTGTTCCGGGAACTCGGCGTGAACCGCCTCGGCGAACTGCCGGGCGTCGGCCAGATCGGCGGTCTTGGTCTCCATCCAGAGGATGTCGGCGAACGGTGCGACCGCCAGCGACTTGGCGATCGCGTACGGAATGCCGCCGCGGACCTGGTAGTAACCCTCCGGGGTCCGTGCCAGCTCGGGGCTCCAGTCTGGGGCCGCGCCCAGCTCCCTTGCCTTCTCCCGCGCCGCGTAATGCGATGTCCGGGCGGCGAACTGGCGCCACTCGTCGGGGCTCATGCTCGCCGGGTCTTCTTCGCCCTCGCCGAACGAGAGCACCTCGGCCACCGCATCGCTGTAGGTCATCAGCCCGGCGTCGTCCTCCCAGGCCGCGATGAACCGCGACTCGACCTGGTCGAACAGGTCGTCGATCGAATCGTTGCCGTTCTCCCGCCAGCTGTTGACGGCCTCGGAGACCAGGCCCAGGATGCCTTGCCGGTCAAGCCACGCATTGGCGATGCCGAACTCGCCATCGGCCAGGGCATACAGCAGGTGACCGTTCAGTTCCTTGACGCCCAGTTCGTAGAAGCGCCGCATCAGCGCCAGGAAACAGCCCTTGTAGGAAGGAATGTCCAGGTTGGTCGCGCCCAACAGGAACGCCTGGTCGCGTTCGTCGGAGTTGCTGTCGATCAGGTTGGCCGCCTCGGCGTCGGTGCGCGCGACGATGATGCCCGGCACCCGCATGACGTCGAGCTGGAAACGGGCGGCGTTGAGGCGCTTGATCTGTTCGTCCGAAGGCACCAGAACCTTGCCGCCCTGGTGGCCACACTTCTTGGTGCCGGGACGCTGATCCTCGATGTGGTATCCCGGCACGCCCACCTCTACGAAACGG
Organism: uncultured Actinomycetota bacterium; assembly: GCA_963826365.1. Taxonomy (GTDB): domain Bacteria; phylum Actinomycetota; class Actinomycetes; order Mycobacteriales; family Mycobacteriaceae; genus Mycobacterium. The sequence goes on from CAWGXA010000003.1 coordinate 113,144, forward strand.
CGGACGAGGTTGCGCACGTGCGGGTCGCCGCCGTGTCCGGTGTCGGCGTCGGCGATGATGAACGGCCGGTAGTCGTATTGCCTGGCGGTGGCCCGCTGTTGCTCACTCATCTGCCGCAGTTGGTACTCCTGGTTGCGGTCGGCGGTCAGCAGGGCGCGCACCAGGACGGCAGCATCCTCTGGCACCTGGCTCAGTGGGTAGCTGGCCAGGTCGGGGCCTGGGTCTTCGGTGGTCGAGCCCTTCGCGGAGGTTGCCCAACCGCCGAGGTAAATGCCCTCGATGCCCATCCGCTTCATGCTCACCGCTTGCCCCGGCGAATACGGACCGAATGTGGTGATGCTCTTCTTCTGTGCGAAAAGTTCGCGCAGCCGAGGGTAGAAAGCGGTCGCCGCCTCGCGCGCGACCGTGTAGTCGGTCGGGATCGTGCCGCGTTGCTCTGCTACTTGGCGGGCGGTGTAGAGCCGAATAATCCCGTCAAATCGCGAATCGTCCAAGTACCGCTGCGTGGCGGCGACGTCTTGTTCGAACGGTGCGGGGACTTCAGTGTCCGCGTCGATGATGGCCATGCTCATTCACTCCTGTTCGGCAGGTTACCCGTGGGTAGGAGTCTATCCCTGCATCCGACGGTTGAATCATGGGTAACGGAATGATTGCCCGGCTGGGCCAAAACTGTTGTCACACGCCGTACTCCGAGCGCGACAGATTCAGCCGCGACGGCTAAAGCCTTGGATCGCAACATTTTTCGATGAGCCGTCACGGCCTTAACCATGGCCGGGCGGCACCGAGCCAGCGCTAATGGTCTGCCCTTCGCCGGCGCGTGCCGATCCAGCAAACCGCGGGCGGTGGGAAAGCCGTCGAAAAACGCCTACGCCAGCAAACAAATGGGTGAGGTCGCTGCGGTGACAGAATTGCGCTTCGAGCGGTGGTATCTCGCGTTGGCCGTTCCGATCGGACTCGGACCGAAGAACAGCGAGGTGCGGGTAGCTGACGGCACCCTGCACGTGAAGATGGGCTGGGCGTTTAACGCCCACATTCCCCTGGAGTCGATCACCAACGCCGAAGCACCGAAAGAGCGGGCTTTCACCCGGGGCGTGCACTACTCCCGCGGCCGCTGGCTGGTCAACGGGTCGACCAAGGGGCTGGTGGCATTGACGATCGAGCCAGCGGTGCAGGCGAGAGCGGCGGGCAGGTCGGTGAGGCTGCGCTCGTTGTGGGTCAGCGTGACCGACCCGGACGCCCTGATCGCCGCAACCACGGCAGGCCGCGTCTAGCCGGGTGGTAAGTCCGCTCGTCGGCTCAACCAATCCCGCTGGCGACGGACGAACTCAGCGTCGACGATCGCACCGTGGCCGGGGACATAGATGGCTTCCGGTCCGCCCGCCGCGAGTACCCGGTCCAGGGTTGCTGGCCAGTCCGCCACGTCGGAGTCGGCGTCGATCGCCGGATCGGCCGATTCCTCGACGAGATCGCCGGTGAACACCACAACCGGGCCATCGTCATCGTCAGACCCGGGTGCCACCACCACCAGATCGGAGGTGGTGTGGCCGCGACCCAGATAGGCGACCGTCGCGTTGCGGTCGCCGAGGTCGATCACCGCGTCGTAGACCCCGTGCTGTGGCAGTCGCAACGCGGCGATCGCGCGATCGATCTCCGCGGCGTTGGCGCCGTGGCGCACCGCGTCTTGGCGGAGCTGGCCGGTCGCTGACGCCAGATATTCGACGACGTCGGGTGCGCAGTAGATGTCGGCACCGGCAAACAGCGAAGAGCCCAAAACATGGTCGAAGTGCTTGTGTGTCAACACAATATGAGTGACCGGTCGCCCGGCAAGCTCGCGGACGTCGCTGTCGATCGCGGCCGCTTCGGCGAGCGTGGTACCGGTATCGACAAGCAGCGCTGCGGCGCTGCCGTGAATCAGTCCGACCGTGACATCGCAGAACGGTAGCCGGCACCGATGCACGCGCGGCGCTAGTTGCTCCCAAGCGAAATGCACAGAGTGGAAGGTAACCCCGCGCGAGTAAGAGAAAAAGTACGATTCGCTGATGGGGCGCAGATCCCGATGGATTCTCATCGCGGCCGCGACCGCTGTCCTGCTCCTGGTCGCGACCCTCACGTGGGTGTTCTGGTATCGGCAGGCGACCAATGGGTTTGCCACGGCACCCGCGCGGCCCAACTTGTCTGGCCGTCCAATCGGAACCCAGGTCATTCCCGTGGTGGCTGTCGACGGAAATGGGCATCCGTTCAACGGTCATCGGTTGGTGAGCGCCGCGCAGGATCCCGGCAACGTCACCACCGTGTTCGGCTGCAGCGCGTCGCGGGCGGCGATCGCCGACTCCGTTCGAGAAGTTCTGGCGCGGACGGCTGGCCGCTCTCGCCGAGGCAGCAGAGGAGCTGTAATGACTGAGACTTCAACACCCGCCACCATCCGGGTCGACCAATTCGTGGCGGCGCCACCGGAGAAGGTGTGGCGGTTGTTGACCGAACCCGAGCTGATGCGACTCTGGTGGGCCGACGGTGAGGTGGCTGCGGTGGTTGGCCATCAATTCACCCTCGACATGCCCGGCTACGGCAAGCAGCCGTGCAAGGTGCTCGAGGTCGATCCGCCGCACCGGTTCGTCTATACCTTCACTCCGGCGTGGACCCTGACGTGGCGCCTCGACGCCGAGGGCGCCGGTACCCGGGTGTTCTTGGAGCACAGCGGTTTTGACCTAGACGACAGACGGATGGCCGACGCTTTCCAGCGCATGGGCCCCGGCTGGCGTGACGAGGTGCTCCCCCGCCTCAACGACGTTGCCGGACAGGCGTAAGACGATGCGCGCAGTCGTCATTACCAAGCAAGGTGGCCCGTCGGTCCTGCAGGTGCAGCAGCGGCCGGATCCGCCCGCACCGGGCCCGGGGCAGTTGCAGGTCGCGGTGCGCGCAGCCGGGGTGAACTTCAGCGATCACCTCGCCCGCGTCGGGCTCTATCCCGATGCGCCGAAACTTCCTGCGGTGGTTGGTTACGAAGTCGCCGGGACCGTCGAAGCCGTCGGCGACGGCGTCGATCCGAGTCGCATCGGCGAACGAGTGCTGGCTGGAACGCGTTTCGGTGGTTACGCCGAAATCGTCAACGTGGCGGCCAGCGACAGCGTGGCGTTACCCGACGCGCTGAGCTTCGAACAGGGCGCGGCGGTGCCGGTCAACTACGCGACCGCGTGGGCGGCGTTGCTCGGCTACGGATCGCTGCGCGCCGGCGAGCGAGTGTTGGTGCACGCCGCGGCCGGCGGTGTCGGTATCGCGGCCATCCAATTCGCCAAGGCAGCGGGGGCCGAAGTGCACGGCACCGCATCTCCTGGGAAACACCAGAAGCTGGCCGAACTGGGCGTGGACCGCGCGATTGACTACCGCCGCGACGGCTGGTGGAAAGGCCTCGAACCCTATGACATAGTCCTCGACGCTCTGGGTGGGACATCGCTGCGGCGGTCCTATGCGCTGCTGCGCCCGGGCGGAAGGCTTGTCGGCTATGGGGTTTCGGCCATGCAGCAGGGTGAAAAGCGCTCGCTGCGCAGGGCGGCTCCGCAGGCGCTGTCGATGCTGCGCGGCTTCAGCCTGCTCGACCAGCTGCAGGATTCCAAGGCCGTGATTGGTCTGAACATGTTGCGATTGTGGGACGATCGCGGCACCCTCGAGCCCTGGATCAGTCCGCTGACTTCGGCACTGCGCGACGGTACGGTCTCCCCCGTCGTGCACGCGGCCGTGCCGTTCGCCGAAGCGCCCGAGGCACACCGGATCCTCGCGGCGCGGGAGAACATCGGCAAGGTCGTGCTGGTGCCATAAGCGCTACGGAGCAACAATGTCGTATGGCATCTCGCACGGCGAGCATTCTTCACCCGATTGGACGGGCGGTTGCCGGACTGGCCCTGGTGGCCTCGGTCGGCCTTGGTGCCGGAACCGGTTCGGCGGCGCCTGGACCCCTGACGATCAGTAGTCCGGCATTCGCCAACGACGCACCGATACCGCCCGATTACACCTGCAAGGGTGCGGACGTATCGCCGCCCCTGGCGTGGTCTGCGCCATTGGGAGCGGCGCTGGTTGTCGACGATCCCGACGCGATCAATGGCCTGTACGTGCATTGGATCGTGATCGGAATCGCGCCCGGCTCCGGTAGCGTCGGTCGCGGTCAATCCCCGGCTGGCGGAACCGCCCTGCCGAACACGTCCGGCCAACCAGCCTACCGGGGCCCCTGTCCACCGGCGGGCACCGGCACGCACCACTACCGCTTTACGCTCTATCAGCTGCCCAACGACTACCAGCTCCCCGGCGGACTTGCCGGTGCGCAAGCGGCACAGACGATTGCCGGTGCTGCGACCGCACAGGCCCAGCTCATCGGAACGTTCGGGGGCTGATCGGCTACCGGTCGTCCAGAATCTGGTAGGCCGCGTTATAGCCGGGAGTGAAGGTAATACCCGGTCCCCCATGGCATCCTGCGCCACCGAGGTAGAGGCCATCGATCGGAATCGGGAAGTCGAGAAAACCTCTGGGGCCAGGCCTGTTGGGGCCCATCAGGTCTGGGTGTAGCAGACCATGGCAGAAGTCGCCGGCAGGCGCACCGAACATGGTGTTCATGTGGTAAGGCGCAAACGTGATGTGGCGTATCACGATGTCCTTGAAGTTCGGGGCGAACCTGGTGATCTTGTCGATAACGCGTTGTGCCATATCATTTTTGAGGTGCCCGTGCTGGTCGCGGCTGGCTTCGACCGGGAAGGCGTACGCGTACGCGCTTGCCGCGTGCTTGCCGGGCGGCGCCATACCCGGATCGTGCACCGAGGGTATCTGCATACCCATCGACGGGTTGTCCGGCACCAGACCGCGCCGGCAGGTCTCCCATTGCAGCTGTTGTTCTTCGGGCGAGCCGAAGATGCCGACCGATTGCTGCATGCCCTCCTCGTTCAACAGCTCGTACGGCGGTGCGAATTCGGGTAGTCCGTCCAGCGCGAAGTGGATTTGCACGAACGAGGCACGGTGGTCTCGATCGGATACCCGCGAAACAAGCTCTGCAGGAACATGTTCAGATGCAATCAGTTCGGTCAGCGTGACGTCCGGCGACAGATTGGACACCACGATCGGTGCGGACAGTGTCGACCCGTCCCGAAGCCGCACACCGGTCACTTGGGCGTCGCTGACGAGGATCTGCTCGACCTTGGTGCGGAATCGGATCTCGCCGCCGTGTGCAACGAACATTTCGCGCAAGTGCTCGGTGAGCGCGCCGATGCCGCCTTTGAGCTTGGTCATCATCGAGGTGCTGTCGTCGGGCACCGCGAGCGCGAAAGCCAAGCAGGTAGCGCTACCGGGTGTGTAGGGCCCGCGGTAGGTGGAGTTGACGGCCAGAAACGCCAGCATCCCGCGCATCACCGCGTGCTTGTCCTTGTCCGGCAGGTACCGGTCGATGACATCCATCGCCGACCCGAACAACATCTCGTGAATCGCCCGGCGTTCGGCGTCATTGGTGGCGCAGGCATACATCTCGTCGAGGGTTTTGGGAGCTTTGCGTACGTCGAACCGACCGAGCGCCCGGGCGGGTCCCTGACTCCAGCCGATCAGTTCGGCCATGCCGGTGACCGCCTCAAAGCCGTGCTTCTCGCCGAGGTGCGTCATCAGCTGCATTGGGTCGCGGTAGAAGACCATGGGCTCTTCGCCGTGTTCACCGATGTTGGTCGACATCACGTCGGGTTCCACCGTGGGCAGCGTGTCGAGTCCGAGATCCTTGGTGATCTGGCTGGCCGTGGGGAACTGCACGGAGCCCGCGATCTCGTATCGGAACCCGTCGATCAGTTCGACCGTCGCGGCCATGCCGCCCGGGTAGGTGTTCGCTTCCAGACACACGGTGCGCAGACCGGCGCGTTGCAGAATCGCCGCGGCGGTCAATCCGTTGTGCCCGGCACCCACCACGATCGCGTCGTAGTCCGTTGTGGTCATAGTCCCTGGCCTGTCCTCTGACGTTATGGGCGTGACAAGAATATGTCAGTACTGACATAATTGGAAGATGTCACTACTGATCGGTCTGGACCGGCTGGGATACGATCGGCGTGCCATGACCGCCCCGACAAACCGCCACCAGCTGCGTCGTCGATCGACGCATGAGGCGCTTCGGCAGGCCGCGTTAATGAGCTTCGCCCGCAAGGGTTTTGCGAACGTGACGGTCACGGAGTTGGCTCGAGAGGCAGGCGTCACCGAACGCACCTTCTTCCGGCACTTCCCCACCAAAGAAGCAGTGCTGTTTCAGGATTACGAGACGCAGCTGGAATGGCTCGCCGAGGCGCTCTCGCAGCGTCCGCCGTCGGAGTCGTTGTTTGATGCGGTGCTGGCCAGTGTTGCGGCTTTCCCGTACGACGTCGAAGTGGTCCGCCAGGCCGCGATCGCCCGCACGGAGTTGATCAGCGCGGACCGCATCGCGGGCCACCTGCGAGTCGTCCAATCGTCGTTTGCCCGGGTGTTGACCGGATTCGTCCGAGACCGAAATCGCGAGGTCCCGAATATCGACCTCGGCGCCGAAGTCGCGGGATCCGCATTGGCTGCGGCTCTGGTTGTGGCAGTAGAGAATTGGGGCCGCAATGGTTGCGCCGACGACCTTGGTGCGCTGGTGGCGACAAGCCTGGATTTGGTTCGCTCCGGGTTAGCGCCGTTGGCCTAACCCGAAGTCGGTGTCCGGGTGGCGAGCCGCATCAAATGACTTCGGCTGCAGATGATTTCGATCGGCCGCTGACATGGTGCGCGACGTCGCCGGAATCCTGGGCCGGGCGGGCGCGCTCAGTACAGGGGTGACCAATCCGACGTCCGCAACAGGCGGCTCTGCCACTGATCGCGGTACTTTAACGCCTCGAACATGTAGCTGCCGGGTGCCCGGTGCTCCGGTGGGACCTCCTTAGTGAGGAGATGCACCAGAGCCGCGTAATTGTTGGAGTCGTCAATCTTCTGCCACAGCATCGCTTCTCGTCGTCGATGGCTTCCGTGCGCAACTTGGAAGCACGCCTGGATGTCGAGAATTCGCATTCTCGCGGGCGCCTTGGATAGCGGCCGATAGTAGATCTCGTCCCAGCAGCGGATGTAGTCGTCGAGCGGCGCGTGCGGCCAGCCGGTGTCCTCCATGAACAGGCTGAGCGGGTGGGTCGAAGCATCGGTCGGCACGGTCGCCAGGTCCACGGTCTGCAGCGGCGACCACGCCACCGGCAGCAGCAGCTTGGCTGTCACTTCGTGGCGCAGGTTGTCCATTTCACGCATCCACGGCCGCAGGTCTCCCTGCTGGGTGCGCCGTGCCAGGCCTTCCCACGCCGCACCGTCGGCGATGCCGGTGATGGTGACCACGTTGTAGGCGAGGCCCGAGCCGTGCGCGTGGTTGGTGTACCAGAGCAGCCGGGCGGTGTCCTGCTTGGCCAGCGTCGGCATCCAGCCTTCACGGTAGGCGGCCTCGAATTCGTCGTGTCGCGTGCCCACGACCTTGTGGGTCTCGTGAAGAAACAGCACCAATACTCCTCTGCGACTGCTGGATTCAGGAGCTATCCGCGATCAGCGTGGCTAGCCGACGGCGGTTGATCTTTCCGGTTTCGCTATACGGGATGTGGTCGACGACGGCCAGCCGTTCGGGCAGCTTGAAGTAGGCGATTACGTCGCGACAGTGCGACCGCAGCTCCTCGAGTGTCACCGGGGCGCCAGCCACCACGGCTACTCCGACCCGCTGACCCAACTCCTCGTCGGCGATCCCGGCGACCGCGACGTCACTGACTGCCGGATGAGAGCGCAACGCATCCTCGACCTCGATCGGCCCGAACTTCTCCCCTCCCCGGTTGATGGTGTCGGTCAGCCGGCCGTTCGGGAAGATGTAGCCTTCGGAATCCAACCGGGCTAGGTCACCGGTGCGCAGCCAGCCCTCGCTGACATTCTGGGTGGTGTTCACCCACAACTCGCCGACGGTTCCGGGCCCGACATCGTTGCCCGTCTCGGGATCCACCACCCGTACGTCAACTCCGGGAAACGGTCGGCCAACCGACCCGGCGCGAGCGGGATCGCGGTGATCGTCGGGCATCAAAGTCGTGTAGGCGCCGAGGGTCTCGGTTTGGCCGAACACGTTGGCAAACCCCACGTGCGGAAGGGCGGCCATCGCCCTGCTCACCAGAGCGATGGGCGCGGCGGCAGCGCCGTAGGCGACGGCTACCAGAGACCTCAGATCGGTGGCGGCGAAGTCGGGATGGTCGACGATCCGCTGCAGCATCGTCGGAACCATGAACGTCGTTGCCACTCGATGCGCAGACACCAGGCGCAGCCACTCGCCGGCGTCGAAACGCTGCTGCACCACCACGGTGTTGCCGGAATACAGGCTGCCGAGCACACCGAGCGCTCCGCCGACATGGAAGAAAGGCACGCTCAACATGCTGACCGAAGGTTTCGCATGCGCGCGAAATGGTGCCGACATCCCTTTGATCCGCGACGTCAGCTGCCGGCCGGTGATGCCGATGTCCTTCGGGAGTCCGGTTGTGCCGCTGGTGAATAGGATCAAGGCGTCGCGGTCATCGTCGGTGTCGACGAGGTCGTCGGTGGGTAGCTCCGACGAGGATGGGCTTGTCAGGTCGGCGGCCGTTAATACCGTGGGCACGCCGGCATCTCGGACTCGGTCGGCGTAAGACTCCCCCGCGACAGCCACATCGGCGCAGCCGGCATTCTTCACCAGGCCTTGTAACTCCAGTGACGTCAGGGCGGGGTTCATCAGCGCGGCTGCGGCGCCAATTCGCGCTGCCCCCAGCACCATTGCGATCGACAGCAGACTTCCGGTGTCGACCACCGCGACACGTTGCCCGACCGTCACGTCGTGGGCGACCAAGCCGGCGGCACACTGTCGTGCGGCCGCCTGCAGCTCGGCGTAATCGATCGGGTGGCCATCGACGATGACCGCAATCCGGGCGGGATCACCGGCCGCGGCGGCGTCGACGATCGTGCCTGTGTTCATCCGCGTCCTAGTACAGGGGGGACCACTCGGCGGTCCGGAGCAATCGGCTGGTCCACTGGTCGCGCAGATCCAGGGCGTCGTGCATCCAGGTGCCAGGGGCGCGGTACTCGGCCGGGATATGACTGCGCAGCAGATCGAGCAGCGCCTCCGGGCGGCTGATGCGCTGCATCAGGATCACCTCACGGCGTACGTGGCTACCGAGCGCGGGTTGGAATGCGGCGTGCATCTTCAGCATCGAGGAGGGGTGTTCGAGGCTCCTGGCGTACACGTCACCGCTGCGGACGATGTATTCCTCGAACTTGTCCTCGTACGGCCACATGGTGTCTTCCATGTAGAGCGTCATCTCGTGTTCGCGCCCATCGACTGGCACCTCGTCGAACCGCACTGCCTGCAGCGGCGACCAAGGTAGGGCCATCAGCAGTTTCGCGTCGACTTCGTGGCGGAGTTCGTCGAGGTTACGCATCCAGTCCTGCAGGTCACCCTTTTGAACCCGCAAGGTCAGCTGCTCCCACGCCGCGCCATCGCGAACGGCGGTGACGGTAATGACGGTGTAGGCCGGCCCGCTGCCGTGTGCCTGATTGGCATACCAGAGCAACCGGGCGTCGTCACCCTCGGCGAGCAAGGGCATCCAGCCGTCGCGGAATGCGGCTTCGAAGTCGTCTTCAGCCCGGCCGCGGACTGTGTGCACTTCGTGCATGAACAGCACGCCAAGCACCTCCTGATGGCGGCGCAGTGGCTGCACGCCGCTCAACGGACGGTAACCCCGAAAAATGTTGGGGTCTACGCCGGGTCTACACACGCACAATTACGCCAGGCTGCGCGGCTAGACAGCCGGGTTGAGAATCTGGTTTGCTCAATTCGGTACCGTCCTTACCGGGCAGGAGTTCGCAGATGGCAAGGCTCGACGTGCCCGACGGCCCCGGTGGCGAAGCCGCCATGATCTGGACGCTACGGCCGCAGCTAGGCGGCATGGTCGAGCGGATGATTCGCGGCGCCTATCAGCAGAGCATCCTGCCGCCCGACGAGCGTGAGCTGGCACGAATGCGGATCGCGCAGATCAACGATTGCGTCGCGTGCTCGGGGTTTCGGGCGCAGTCGGTGCTGGATGCGGGTGTCACACCCGAGCTCTACGACAACGTCGCGGCGTACGCCAGCTACCCCGGCTACACGCCGCGTCAGCGACTTGCCATCGAGTACGCCGAACGCTTCGCAACCGACCACGCGTCGATGGACGACGCGTTCTTCGAACGCCTTCATGACTCGTTCTCCGACGAGGAGATCCTCGATCTCACCTTGTGCGTCGCGGTGTTTCTCGGCCTGGGGCGCTCGCTGACGGTGCTGGGCGTCGACCAGTCCTGCGCGATCGACCTTTAACCAAGCAACCGGAAGGACCGAATGGACATCGCCTCCGTCGACGAGTTGCTGAGCACCACGCGGGCGGTACGCAAACGCCTCGACCTGGAACGGCCGGTCGGCCGCGAGGTGATCCTCGAGTGCATCCAACTGGCGATGCAGGCGCCCACTGCCAGCAACACGCAGGACTGGCGCTGGCTGGTGGTCACCGACGCGGACAAGCGTGCCGCGATCGCCGACATCTACAGCAGCGTCGGCGCGCAGTACCTGGCGTACGCGGTCGATAACGCGACGGACCCGCAGACGCAGCGGGTGTACCAGAGTGCGATGAGCCTGACCACAACGCTGGCAAAGGTGCCGGTGCACGTGATTCCCTGCCTGGACCAGCGCATCGATGGCGCCGAATTGGGGGTCGCCGCGGCAGCGTGGGCGTCGATCATCCCGGCGGGCTGGAGCTTTTTGCTGGCGCTGCGTTCGCGCGGGCTGGGATCGGTGTGGACGACGATGCATCTGTTCAAGGAGAAAGAGGTTGCCGAACTTCTCGGCATTCCACCAACCGTCACGCAGGCCGCGCTCTTCCCGGTCGCCTACACGATCGGCACCGACTTCCGGCCCGCCGCGCGGCCGCCCGCGGAGTCCGTCACCTATTGGGACAGCTGGGGGGATAGTTGATGCAGTCCTACACGGTGCGATTCCACGTCGATGCGCCGCCGAGGAAAGTCTGGCGAGTATTGCATCCGCCAGTGCCGCCGAACGCGCCCAAACCGCGGGTGCTCGAGTGGCCGGGCGGCAGCATGGAAATCCTGAATGAAGGTAACGAGGCCGGTGAGGGCCTGGTCCGCACCTGCATCTTCGGAGTGCCCAAGTATCTGCTGTCCGGCGGCAGGGCGCGGTCGTGGGAAACCGTGACCGAGGCCGAGGTCAACAAGCTGTCCCGGTACATCGCGGTCGGCGCGCCGCTCTGGTCGCGCGCCGAGGGTTATCACCAACTCGAGGAGCAGTCCGACGGCACCACCGTGCTGACCTTCCACGAGACGTATCACGCCTACAACCCGGTGCTGCGCTTCTTCCTCGAACGTCCGGTGCACGCCAGGATTTCGCGCGACAATCTTGCGGTCTATGAGCACGCACTCGGATATGCCGGCAAGGTGCAACGACTGACCTAGCTGTTGCTCGCCCGGTGATGGCTTTTGGCGGAAATGTGAAATGGGCTGCTCACCCCGGTAAACTTCGGTGTTATGGGTTTTTCAGCTGCGCCGAAGGCGGCGAGAGTGGTGACCGCGGGACTGCTGCTGGCGGGCTGGGGTGTGTCCGTGGGCGTTGCCGGCGCAGATCCCGAGCCGTCGCCCGCGCCGTCGCCGGCGCCCGCCTCACCTGCACCGGCGTCGCCGTCCAACACGCCTGCCGGCGCACCCGCAGCCGCACCGAAGACCACCATCGACAAGGACGGCACCTACGCGGTGGGAAGCGACATCGTCCCCGGGACCTACGTTTCGGCGGGCCCGGTCGGCACTGGCACCTGCTACTGGAAGCGGCTGGGCAACCCCGACGGCGCTCTCCTGGACAACGCGCTGAGCAAGAAGCCACAGGTCGTCCAGATTCAGGCGACCGACAAAGCGTTCAAGACCGACGGCTGCCAGCCCTGGCAGCAGAACAACGACGCCACCCCGGCGCCTGAAGCTTCTGGACCTCAGTTGCAGGCCGGTCTAGGCATCCTCAACGGGCTGCTCGCCCCCAATGGGCAGCCTGCCCCGAGTGCGCCGCCGCCCCCGAGTGCGCCGCCGTCCCCGAGCGCACAGCCGGGCCCAAGTGCACAACCGTCTTCGAGTGCGTCGCCGGCACCTCATTCCTGATCCCGCTGGACCGGATGCCGGTGACCAGCCATAACCTCGGTTCCGGTTCGTTTTAGCTAGCGTGGCGGCCGTGGCCAGTGCACAGCAGATTGTCGTGATCGGTGCCGGTGTCAGTGGCCTGACGTCGGCCCTGTGTCTGGCCGAAGCGGGCTGGCCGGTGCGGGTTTGGACGGCCGCACCGCCACAGCAGACGACCTCGATGGTGGCGGGCGCGGTCTGGGCTCCTCCGCGCCCGGCCGAGCGGGCCGACACGACGCTTGGCTGGACCGAACACTCCCTGCGGGTATTCCGGGAACTGGCCGACGACCCCAGCACCGGAGTGCAGATGGCACCGGCATTGACCGTCGGCGAACTCACCCCGCACGAGTCGATGTCGTTGGCGGCGAAGCTGATCCCGGACCTGCGACCGGCCGAGCCTGCCGACATCCCCGAGGGATACCGAACTGGGTTTCGCGCCACCATGCCGATGATCGACATGCCCCACTACCTCGAGTACCTGACACAACGACTTGCCGCGGCCGGCTGCCAGATCGAGGTACGTCCGGTGCAGTCGCTGACCGAAGCGGCCGAGACCGCACCGATAGTGGTCAACTGTGCCGGGCTTGCCGCCGGCGCGCTGGCGGGCGATGACACGATGCGGCCGATTTTCGGTCAGCACGTGGTGCTGTCCAATCCTGGTCTGCAGCAACTATTTCTGGAAGTCGGCAGTGGCCCGGAGTGGGTCTGTTACTTCCCCCACCCACAGCGCGTGGTGTGCGGCGGCATCAGCATCCCCGGCCGCTGGGACACCACTCCCGATCCTGAGGTGAGCGACCGGATCCTGCAGCGCTGCCGCCAAATCGAGCCGCGTCTGGCCGAAGCGGAGGTGATCGAAACGATTACCGGGCTGCGTCCCGATCGTCCATCAGTGCGAGTGCAGGCCGAGCCGCTGGGGCGGGCGCGCTGCATCCACAACTACGGCCACGGCGGTAACGGGGTAACCCTGTCCTGGGGTTGCGCGCGCGAGGTAGTGCGACTGGTCAGCGGTGATCGATAGCCGTCGGCAAGAGCGCGGTCTCGACGGTCGTGTACGTCGGCAGCAGCGGGCGCAGTCCGCATGCAGCGATGGTGTGCGCGACGATCGGCTGGCTGGCCACCAGCCGCAGGTTGATGCCACGACTGCGGCATTCGACCGCCTCGTGCGCCAGGGCGGCATAGCCGCGCGACCCCATGAAATCGAGGTCGCGAACGTCAATTACGAACGAACCCAGCGTTAGGGCCTGGGCCGCACTCTGGCTCAGTAAGCGCTGCCAGGTGCGCTCATTGCTGACGTCGATGTCACCGCCGACACGAAGGACCACCGCGGAGCCGGTGCTCTCGGTGACCGCGCGCAGACTGCTTTGCACATCGGCAGCCCGGGAACCGAGTTGGCTGTCGGCCGCCTGCTGCGCGGATGCTCCAACCGCGGCAGTATGCATCATTGCGGGGTCCCGTCGTCTTGGTCTATTAGGGCGACGCCGCCCTCGTCCCGAGGAGGTGGCAGGGGTCGCCGTCAAACCGAAGGCTGATCGGTTTCCACGGCGGTGCTCAGCATATGTGCAACGACGATTTGACGACGCGAAATGTCACAAATTCATGGGTCGAGTCGTTCAGCCGGAGATTTCCTGCGCGGGCCGGGTCGGGGCCGAACGTAACTGAAAGCCTTACTATTTCAGCAACGATTACCACAATTACGGAAATGGCGGGACACCCGTGAGCATCGACTACACGCGCAGCGCCCACATCGCGACAATCACCATCAATCGTCCCGCGACCCGCAACTCGCTGGACATGGAACACTTCCGCGATCTGGCGCATGCGTGGGCCGCCTTCCGCGACGACTCCAGTGCCTGGGTCGCCGTGATCACCGGTGTCGACCGTGATTTCTGTACCGGGGCCGACCTGAAAAAATTCATTCCGGAATTGACCGGCGATCTTCCCAAATCCGACGGGTGGGACGCGTTCGACGCAATCCACGCTGTGCTGCACCGGTTTCCGATATACAAGCCGATCATTGCCGCGGTGAACGGCACCTGTGTCGCGGGCGGTTTTGAGATGTTGACGTGCACCGACATTCGACTGGCGGTGCCCGAAGCGCGATTCGCGGTCATGGAGCCCAAGCGCGGTCTGTTCGCCGGGGGCGGCAGCACGGTTCGGCTACCGCGTCAGATCCCCTATGCGTTGGCGATGGAGCTGCTGCTGACCGCCGACATGGTGGACGCGCAGCGCGCTTTGGCTATGGGGCTGCTCAATCAGGTCGTCCCAGCCGATCAGCTGATGGCGACCGCATACGACTACGCGGAGCGGATCGCGGCTAACGCGCCGCTGGCCGTCTTTGCGACGAAACAGTCGGCGGTCGAAGGGCTCACGCTCGACCTGAATTCGGCGTATGACAACGAGACTCGGCATAGTGACCGTGTTTTCGCGACGGAGGACGCCAAGGAGGGACCACGCGCGTTCGCCGAGAAGCGCGCGCCGCGATGGCAGGGCCGCTGACGTCGTCTACCGGTTGGTGGCGCGTCGGAGGTCCCGGCTCGCCAGCGACAGCATCCAACTGATGATCGACAGCACGATCGCGGCCCAGATCGCGGTCCACCAGAAGTGATCGATCTGCAATCCCCAGTGGGTGGTGTGTTCGGTGATCCGGGCGGTGATCCACAGCATCAACGCGTTGACGACGACGTGGAAAAGGCCAAGCGTCACGATATAGAGCGGGATCGACAGAAACTGCACGATCGGCTTGATGATCGCGTTGACCAGGCCGAAGACCACCGCGACCACGAAGATGATGCCGACCTTCTGCAACGTCGTGTCGCCGCCGACGAAGGTCAGGCCGTGGACGAACTTGGTGACAACCCACAACGCCAGGCCGGTCAACGCGGCGCGAATCAGAAAGGGGCCCATGTCGAAAGATCCTGCCACCGAACGTCGCCCGACGTAACAGTCCAGCCAAATTGGTTGCAGGGCAGCCGTATTCGATCTAGCTCAGAGCGTAGAAGCGCTGCGCGTTCAACCCGGCAATTTTTTCGCGCGCCTCCTCGCTGATATCAGCCCGGGTGCGCAGATGCTTGGTGCTTTCCGGCCATTCGCCATCCCAATGCGGGTAGTCGCTGGCGAACATGATGAAGTCCGAGCCGAGCACGTCGATCACGCCGGGCAGGATCGGCTCTTCGGGCTCGCAGGTCACCCAGATGTTGCCGGCGGACAGGTATTCGTGCGGGTCGCGGCGCCAACCGCGGTCGACCCAATCGCCTCGTTTCTCGTAATGCTCGTGCAGTCGATCGATGAAGAACGGGACCCAGCCCGCACCGGCCTCCAGGAACGCGACCCGCAATTGGGGATGCCGCTCGAAAACGCCGCCGGAGACCAGCGCGGTCATCGCCGTCATCTGGTCGAACGGAAAGCTGATGCAATGCACCTGGATGTAATTGGTGAAGCGATCCACGCCGATCTTCGGCAGATGAATGCCGGGCGCTCCGTGGATGCCGAGCGGCATCGCAAGCTCCACCGCGGCGGCGTAAAACGGGTCCAGGTCGGGGTGGTCCAGATTGCGGGTCTTCAGCGCCGGCGGAACGAGAGTCGCCACCAGACCGAGGTCTTTGGCCTCCCTCATCACGTCGATGGCCAGCTGGCCGTGCTCGATAGGCACCACTGCCACGCCACGCAACCGGCCGCCCGACGAGGAACAGTAATCCGCGATCCATTGGTTGTAGAGCCGTGCGAATCCCGCGGCGAATTCCGGGTCTTCGAGGCTGGGCGCGCACAGCCCCAGGCTCGGATACAGCACCATCGTGTCGATGTGATCGCGGTCGGCGTCACCCAGCACGCCTTCCGGCGACGAACAGTTGATGTTGGGAGACTTGCTGATCCCGTGCTCGGGTGGGCAACCGGCGCCAGGTCCGGAATCCTCCGGGTAGTTGCGGCCTTCGATCGTCAACCGCAGTCGCCGGTCCGAACTGGGCTTTACGTGATCCGGCCAGCGTTTGATCGCTTCGATCGCCAGCGAGGAGTTTTCGGCGACGTGCCCATCGGCGTCGATGATTCGCATATCTGCGGAACTTACTCTCACAGATTGCATGGTGAAATGGCTCGCGCCCGCGCGCTTGGTGCGCCACGATGCTCACGTGACAACTCAACGGCTTAACGCCGATCAGCGAAACTCGTTCATCGCGGCGATGTTGGGCTGGACGATGGACGCCTTCGATTACTTCATCGTGGTGTTCGTCTACGCCGATATCGCAAAGACTTTCCATATCAGTAAGGCCGAGGTCGCGTTCGTCACGACCGCCACCTTGGTCATGCGCCCGGTGGGCGCCTTGCTGTTTGGGCTCTGGGCCGACCGGGTCGGTCGGCGGCTCCCGCTGATGGTGGACGTGATCTTCTACTCCATCGTCGGCTTCCTGTGCGCATTCGCGCCCAACTTCACCGTGCTGATGATTCTGCGGCTGCTGTACGGCCTCGGAATGGGCGGCGAGTGGGGGCTGGGTGCCGCGCTCGCCATGGAAAAAGTCCCCGTCGAGCGGCGCGGCTTTTTCTCCGGGCTACTGCAGGAGGGCTACGCATTCGGCTATCTGCTGGCGAGTGTGGGATCGCTGGTGGTGATGGATTGGCTGGGGTTGTCGTGGCGTTGGTTGTTCGCGCTGTCCATCGTCCCGGCCCTGATCAGCCTGATCATCAGGTATCGGGTCAAGGAGTCCGAGGTGTGGGAAGCCGCCCAGGACCAGATGAAGCTCACCAACACCAGAATCCGCGACGTGATGCGCAACGGCGCCGTCGTCCGCCGGTTCTTCTACCTGGTGGCGCTGATGACCGCCTTCAACTGGATGAGCCACGGCACGCAGGATGTATACCCGACGTTTCTGGGCGCGACCAGCAACCACGGTGCCGGCTTATCCAGCGTGACCGTCAAATGGATCGTGATCGTCTACAACGTCGGCGCCATCTTCGGCGGCTTGTTCTTCGGCACACTGTCGCAACGGTTCAGTCGCCGCTACACCGTCGTTTTCTGTGCGCTGTTGGGCCTGCCGATCGTGCCGCTCTTCGCCTACTCACGCACCGCCGCCATGTTGTGCCTCGGCTCGTTCCTGATGCAGCTCTGCGTGCAGGGCGCCTGGGGTGTGATCCCCGCACATCTGACCGAGATGTCGCCCGATGCCATCCGCGGCCTCTACCCCGGGGTGACTTACCAGCTCGGAAATCTGCTGGCCGCGTTCAATCTGCCCATTCAGGAGCGCCTGGCCGAGACCCACGGCTACCCTTTCGCACTGACCGTGACGATCGTGCCGGTGTTACTCCTCGTGACGATACTGACGCTGATGGGCA
The DNA here is from genome assembly GCA_963826365.1 of uncultured Actinomycetota bacterium. Classification (GTDB taxonomy): domain Bacteria; phylum Actinomycetota; class Actinomycetes; order Mycobacteriales; family Mycobacteriaceae; genus Mycobacterium. The sequence continues at coordinate 130,664 of CAWGXA010000003.1, forward strand.
AGGACGCGACCGGCATCCGCTTCGGCACTGCCGAAACCGCTTTCATCCCAACAAAAGTGACGTGACCTAGCCGGCTTCGGGGCTCAGCGCGCGATGCAGCAGATGCATGGCGACCGTCGTCGAGCGTTCGCGGACGTCGGACCGGTTGCCGGGTAGCCGCAGGGTGCGGGTATCCGTCGGGCCGTCAGCAAGTTTGACGGTGAAACAGACTGTGCCCACCGGCTTTTCCGCCGTTCCCCCACCCGGGCCTGCGATCCCGGTGATCGCCACCGCGGTATCGGCGCCGAAGCGTTCCAATGCGCCCGCTGCCATGGCCTCGGCCACCGGTTCGGACACCGCGCCGTGGGCTTCGATCACCGCCGGGTCGACGCCGAGCAGTTGAGCCTTCGCCTCGTTGGAGTAGCTGACCACACCGCCCATCACGTAGTCGGAGGAACCCGGGCGGTCGGTCAGCCGGGCCGCCAGCAGCCCTGCGGTGCACGATTCCGCGGTCGCTATCCGACGTCCGGAGAGCAACTGTGCGACGAGATCGTCAACGTGCGAACCGTCTTCGGAGTAGATCTGCTGGCCGTGCTGGTCGCGCAGCAGCTGCGTCAACTCGGTGTACACCCGCGCCGCATCCGGCTCGTAGCGGGTGACCATCTCAATTTCGCCGCGCCGCAAGCAGGTGGTGATCTCCAGCGAGTCGAATCCGGGGATGGAGTTCTGCGCTCCGCGCAGGGTCTCCGCCAGCCCGGACTCGGGCAGGCCGAACATCCGAATGGTCTCCTGCCGGTAAATGGTCCGGCCAGCGATCGCCTGTTGCGCCGCGGGAGTTTCAATGGCCGTGTGCCACAAGGGCTGAAGCTCGCGAGGCGGTCCCGGCAGCACGATCACAGTCGGCTTCCCGGGCACTACAACACCGGGGGCAGTGCCCACCGGATCGAGCGCCTGAGCTCCGACGGGAATCATGGCCTGTTTGCGGTTGGCGGCTAGCACCGCGTCGAAGTTATCTGGATTGAAGTGCGCCATAAGCCTTTTGAGGATGTTGGCGATCTTGCTTTCCATTTCCGCATCGAGTGCCAGCTCGACACCGCAGAAACGCGCCACTACCTCGACGGTCATATCGTCAGCCGTGGGCCCCAGTCCGCCGCTGGTGACGATCAGGTCCACACCCTGGTCCGCCATGAAGCGCAATTGGGCTTCGATGTCGGCCGCACGGTCACCGCAGATCGTGATGTGCGCTAATTCCACGCCCAATTCCAGGAGCCGGTCGGCGATCCACGGGCCGTTTCTGTCTTGGACGCGGCCGGTGAGGACTTCGGTGCCGGTGACGACGATGCCTGCGCGTGCGCTCACCGGCATGAGCCTACGCACCCGTAGTAGGCGGACTGCTGGCCGGATCGCTCGCGTTAATCGCCGGAAAGGTAACGCTCGACGGTGGCGACCTTCTCGGTCATCGCGTCGCTGATGCCCGCTCGCGAGTCCACCTTGATGACCGTGCTCACCCGGGGCGCACGTGCAGCCACGGCCTCGACGGCCCGCTGCACGACCGCCATGACTTCCTCCCAGGTGTCGCCCTCGATCACCGTGAACATCGAATCCGTCTTATTGGGCAGGCCGGAATCGCGAACCACCCGAACCGCTTCGGCGACGATCTCGCCGACGCCCTCACCCACACCGAGCGGGGTGACCGAGAAAGCGACCAGTACAGACATTCGACGAGCGTATCCAACCTTTTCGGAGGCGGCCTGGCAGCATCGAGTCTATGCGGGTTCTGGTGCAACGAGTCTCGTCGGCCGCGGTATCGGTCGATGGCCACGTGGTGGCTGCCATCCAACCGGACGGACAGGGCCTGCTGGCATTCGTCGGTGTCACCCATAGCGACGACCGCGACAAGGCCCAGCGGCTGGCCGAAAAGCTCTGGAATCTGCGCATTCTCGCCGACCAGCGATCCGCGGCAGACGTACACGCGCCGATCTTGGTGGTCAGCCAGTTCACGCTGTATGCCGACACCGCCAAGGGGCGCCGGCCGTCGTGGAACGCCGCGGCACCCGGCCCGGTCGCCGAGCCGCTGGTAGCGGCTTTCGCCGAGGCTTTGCGAGGGCTGGGCGCCCAGGTACAGACCGGCGTGTTCGGTGCGAACATGCAGGTGGAGTTGATAAACGACGGTCCGGTGACGGTGTTGCTCGAGCTGTAAAGCCGCCGTTGCGGGTATTTTGGCTATGGCGGCTACGTAATCTCGAAGTTGGGACGGAGGGCCAAATTTTGCGCAACGCGCGTTTGCCTGCGGATGTGGTCGGCCGTTCATGAGTACGACACCTGAGTTTGGATCGCTCCGTTCCGATGACGACCATTGGGACATCGTCAGCAGTGTCGGCTATACCGCTCTCCTGGTCGCCGGCTGGCGTGCGTTGCACGCACTGAGCCCGCAGCCATTGGTCCGCGACGACTACGCGAAACTTTTCATCAGCGCTTCACAGGACCCGTACCTCGCGGGTGTGCTGGCCAACCCGGGAACCACCGACGACGAGACGGCCTTCCCGCGCCTTTACGGTGTGCAGACCCGGTTCTTCGACGACTTCTTCGTCTCCGCCTCAGGAGCAGGCATACGGCAGGCGGTAATTGTCGCCGCAGGATTGGATTCCCGGGCGTATCGCCTTGACTGGCCGGACGGGACAACGGTTTACGAAATCGATCTACCGAAGGTCCTGGAATTCAAAGCGCGGGTACTCGGGGAGCAGGGCGCCACGCCCAAAGCCACTAGGACCGAAGTGGCCGCCGATTTGCGCACCGAGTGGTCCAGAGGGCTGGAAGCGGCCGGCTTCGACAGCGAAAGCCCCAGCGCCTGGTCGGTGGAAGGGATCCTGCCCTACCTGACCGACGAAGCCCAGAACACACTCTTCACCCGGATCAGTGGACTCAGCGCGACGGGTAGCCGAGTTGCTGTGGGAGCGTTGGGATCCCGCCTCGATCACGAGCAGCTCGACGCCCTGGAAACCAATCATCCCGGGGTCAACATGTCGGGTGACGTCGACTTCTCCGCGCTGACCTACGAACCGAAATCTGACCCCGCGGATTGGCTGGCCGCGCATGGATGGGTTGTCGAACCGGTCCGCAACACCCTGGAGTTGCAGGCCCGGTACGGGCTGACGCCACCGGAAGTGGACGTCAAAATCGACAACTTCATGCGCTCGCAATACATCACGGCAACTCGGTAAGCAAAGGGTCGACATGGTGACTATGACGATGCTCTCCCCCGCCGAGGCCATCGCCGAGATCGCTGCCAGTTCACCGGGGCCACGGGTGGGTGCGTTCTTCGATCTCGACGGCACCCTGGTCGACGGCTTCACGGCTGCGGTTCATGTCGGTGACCGGATCCGGCGTCGGCAAGCCGGGCTCGGTGAGCTGCTGGGAGTGCTCGAAGCCGCGCTGCGGTATCGATTCGGCCGCTTGGAATTTGAGCATCTCATCAACCGGGCCGCCGGATACCTGCGCGGCGAATCGCTTGCCGAACTTGACGAACTGGGCGAGCGACTCTTTGTCGAACGCGTCGCCTCCCGGGTGTACTCCCACATGCACGAGATCGTGCAAGCGCATCAGGAACGCGGGCACACCGTGGTGCTGAGTTCGTCGGCGCTGTCCATTCAAGCCCTGCCGGTGGCCCGCTTCCTCGGCATCTCCAACGTGCAGTGCAATCGTTTCGAACTCGACGAGCAGGGACACCTCACCGGTGAAATCCTCAAACCGATTGTGTGGGGAGCGACGAAAGCATCTGCAGTCCAACAGTTCTGTACCGACAATGATGTTGCAGTGCAAGGCAGCTACTTCTACGCCGACGGTGACGAGGATGCGGCGTCGATGTCGGTCGTCGGCTTTCCGCGCCCGGTGAACCCACGCTCTGGGCTTGCCGCGCAAGCTGCGGCGCACGGCTGGCCGGTCATGTGCCTGGCCTCGGGACGCCCCCGTCGGCCGGTACGGGCTGTGCGCTACCTGGCGAACCACGTGCGCCGCGATCGACCAGAAGCCTAGGGCGTCAGCAGAATCTTCACGTCGTCGCCGGAGCGCGACTCGGCGGTCGCATAGGCTTTCGCGGCTTCGTCCAATGGCAGCGTCGTGGTGAAGATGCCGTCGACGTCGAGCCGGCCCGACTGCAGCAGCGGAATCAACTCCGGCCAGGTGCGCTGCACCGGTGCGGTGGTCATTCGTATTGTGGTGCTGCGAATCAGGCACCCCAACGCGTTCAGCGGGAACGGATTCATATCGTGCACGCCGACGACCGAGACGGTGCCGCCGGGCCGCACCGCATTGATCGCCTCGGTCAGCGATGCGTCGGTGGCGACGGCATCGATCACCGCGTCGGCCCCGCGTCCGCCGGTGGCGGCCAGGATGGCCTCAAGTGCTGGCGCCTTAACTGGTATCGCCCCCCACTGCGCTGCTCGGTCGAGGCGACCGTCGACCATATCGACCGCGAAAACCGTTGCAGCACCTTGGAATAACGCGCTGCGTAGCGCGCACAAGCCGACCGCCCCGAGGCCGATCACGGCGACGGTGCCGCCGTACGGAAATTCGGCGCGCTGCGCCGCCGCCCAGCCGGTAGCGAGATTGTCGGTGAGCAGCAGCGCTTGCTCGGTGCTGATCCCTTCTGGCATCTTGAGCAGTTGGAAATCGGCAGCGGGAACCGCGAGCAGATCGGCCTGTGCCCCGCCGAGCACGCCACCGCCGAAGATCTGAAAGCCGGAGTGGCACATGACCGGATCGCGGGTGGCACACCCCGCGCAGCTGCCACAGCCGGTTACCGACGACACCATGACCTGGTCGCCGACCTTGACTGAGCGCACCTCGGGCCCGACTTCCACGACGGTGCCCACCGCCTCGTGGCCCAGCGCAATCGGATCGACCATCGGAAAGTCAGCCTCGTAGAAATGCAGGTCGGATCCGCAGATTCCGGCCGCGGTGACTTCGACAATCGCCCCATCGGGTCCGGGAAGGCCCGGATCGGGGCGGGTGTCGACCTGGATGCTGCGGGGACCGTCGACCACTACCGTGCGCATATGGGTGTGTTCACTTTCTGTGTCGGACTACGGATTGCGACGTCGCTCCACGAATTGTGACCAATCGGGCTCGCGGATAGCGGCCCAATATTCGTTGAGGCGCCACGGGCTGACGGTGTGGATCTCCCCATCGGCGTTCTTGAAGTATGAATGTTTGACTGCGGGGTGTGACCACACCATCTTTTTGATTTGGGTCTGGGTGCGTTGGTGCCAGTCGGTGGCCGCCTCGGGACGCGGTTCCACCGAATGCACGTTGGTCTCCGCCATCCGCTGCAGGCACTGATCGACGTAGCGCATTTGAAGCTCGGACTGAAAGATCAGGCTCCCGCCGTGGGCGAGATGAGTTCCGGGTCCGTAGACGATGAAGAAGTTGGGAAAGTCCGGGACCGTGATGCCCAGGTAGGCATACGGGCGGGTCCCCCACATCTCGTGTAGGTCGATTCCGTTGCGGCCCGTTACTTTCAGCGGCCATAGCACGTCGGTGTGCCGGAATCCGGTGGCGTAGACAATGACGTCGGCGTCATAGGTCGCACCGTCGTCCGTGACAACACCGTGCGTGGTGATCTTTTCGATCGGGGTGCGCACCAGTTCGACGTTGTCGCGCTGCAGCGTTTGCAACCAGCTTCCGTTGTCTTGCAAGGTCCGTTTGCCGCAGGCGGGATAGTCGGGCATGACCTTGGCGAGTAACTCTTGGGAGTTCGGGCCGTCGCCGACCTGGCTGGTGATCCACTGCGCGAACATCATCTGGGCGGCGGCATTGATGTCGCTGACGGCGTGGTCTTGGTCGGCATAGTTCGGGTCGCCTTCGGCGGCGTCGAGGCCCTTGTCGGATCCGGGCCACAGCACCAGGAATCGGTACCACCTGCCATAGAACGGCAAATGGCGCATCGCCCAGCGCACGCCGTCGCGAACCTCGTTGTGGTACATCGAATTCGGGAACATCCATTGGGCGGTCCGCTGGAACACGGTGAGCTGTTCGACGTCCTTGGCGATTGCCGGCGCGATCTGGAAGCCGCTGGCGCCGGCCCCAATGAGGGCGACCCGCTTGCCGGTCAGGTCGACCGAGTGGTCCCAGGCGGCGGAGTGAAACGATGGACCCTCGAAGGCAGCCGCGCCGTCGAATTCGGGCATGTTCGGTCGATTGAGCTGGCCGACCGCGGTGATGATGGCCCGTGCCTGCAGCGTCTGGGTTTGACCGTCGGCGCCGCGCAGCGAAACACTCCACATGCCGTCGTCGTCGTTCCATTCGGCCGCCAGAACTTCGGTGCTCCACCGAATCTGCTCGCCCAGGTCGTGCTTTTTGATGACCTTGGTGAAGTAGTCCTGCAGCTCGTACTGCTCGGCGAAGAAGTGAGTCCAGTCGTTGTTGGGTTCGAAGCTGTAGCAATAGAAGTGGTTCGCCACATCCACGCGTGCCCCGGGATAGCGGTTCTCCCACCATGTTCCGCCGGGGCCGGCGTTCTTCTCGACGATGGTGAATCCGATATTGGCTTGTTTGAGGCGGACGCCGGCCAGAATGCCGGATTCACCGCACCCGATGACGACGACCGGAAGTTCCTCCGTGCGCTCGGTCGGTAGCGCGGCCGGGCGGCGGGGGTCGACGCCCTCGAGATCCAGCTCTTCGGAAACCAGCGCCAGGTAGTCGTCGGGAACGTGCTCGCAAGCGGCCCAGTCCAACATCTCCCTGATGAGCTCGGGGCTCAGCGGGGCGGGCTCGGGGCAGCCTTGGTCTCGGTATTCGGTGATCACCGATAGTGCCTCGGTGCGGGCGCGGGCCTTGTCCTCTTCGGACATGAAGCCCTGCACCTCGTTGAGGAAGATGCCCATTTGCTTGAAGTCGCGGATGAATCGGGGGTCACCGGTGATATGCACGAGCGAAAGCAGCAGCGTGGGAATGCTGACATCCTCGAGCGCGGCGGCGATCTCGGCGGTGGATGTGCTGAACGGATCGCCGGCATAACGGCTGCGCATCGGGTCGATCCTTTCAGTGGATGAGGAGCCAAATTACGCTACTAGGCGTTTCGTAATTGGCAGCACTACGCTACCGTCACGGCCGAAGTGGATCAAGGGTCATCGCTCCGGTGGTCGCTCTCACGACCTGCGTTGATAAATCTCGAACCCTAGGCAGTTCGGCTCCCCAGGGATTCCCAGCGACTACTCACGATCGTCACCATCACCATCACCGTCACCGTCATCGCAGAGCAACTGCTCGGGATGGTGGAAGTCGTTGACGCGCGGTTGCCCGTAGTCGAGATGCGGCGGCGGAATCCATTCGATATCGCCGTTGGCGCGTTTGCGAGTGGTCCAGCCGCCGGGTTTGATCAGCCGGTGGTGGGACCCGCACGCGAACGTGAGGTTGTCCATGTCGGTGGTTTGGCAGCTGGCGTACTCGTCGACATGATGGACCTCACAGAGGTAGCCGGGCACATCGCAGCCAGGGGCTGAACATCCACGATCCTTGGCGTAGAGCACAATTCGTTGTCCGGGCGAGGCCAGTCGTTTGGTGTGATACAGCCCGATGGCCGTATCTTCGTCGAAGATGGCCAAGTAATGATGGGCGTGGCGGGCCATCCGGATCACATCCGACATCGGCAGCATGGTGCCTCCGCCGGTCAGTGCGGTGCCGGCAGCCGCTTCGAGTTCGGTGAGCGTGGTGGTCACGATGATGGTCACCGGTAACCCGTTGTGCCGCCCCAGTTCCCCACTGGCCAGCACCGCACGGAGCGCGGCCGCAAGTGCATCATGGTTGCGTTGGCCCGTCGAGCGGGAGTCCCGCTGGATCGCCTGCTCCCCCGGCGCGCCAGCTACGACCGGGGTCTGGTCGTCGGGGTTGCACATTCCGGGCGCCGCCAATTTGGCCAGCACCGCCTCGAAGGTGGCGCGCACTTCCGGGGTCAGCCAGCCGCCGAGCCGCGACATCCCGTCGATGTCCTGCTTCCCCAACGTCAGCCCACGCCGACGCGCGCGATCGACGTCGGTGAAGTTCCCGTCCGGGTTGAGGCAATAAGCGAGCCGGTCCGCCAGCTTGCGTACTTGCTCGGGGCGGAATTGGGTGGCCCGTTGCGCAAGCTGTTGTTCAGCGAATTGTTGAGTTTCGATGTCTACCCAATGAGGCAATTGCTCGAAAAAGTCACGGATCACTGCGACATGGCCGGCCCCGACGGCGCCATCGCGTTGTGCGGTCGCAGTTGCCGGCAGGCGTGGCTCCAACGGCTCGCCGCTCAAGGCGCGACGTGGCCCCAGATCGGCGGCCTCCGCTACCCGTCGTGCGGCTTCGGCGCGGGTGATGCGTAGCCGGTTGGCCAAGGCGTGGGAGAGTTTGCCGCCCAGCTCGTCCGGGCTGGCTTGCTCGGCAACCTGGTTGATCAGTTCGTGGCGCGGGACCACCAGCCGTCGGGTCTCCTGCTCAATTTTCCCCAATAAGCCCAGCCGCTCCGGGGTGGTCAATGCGGCGTACGAATGCCGGAGAATCCGCGATACCACCTCGTGCAGCGTCGCGAAGTCTTGCTCGATCCCCTCGCGACTACTCGAACTCATGTTCGAAACATTAGCGTCGCCCACCGACAAGAACGCCAACCCTGATACCCCTGAAACTAAAGTGGCACAAGTGATTTCACAGGTTATGACAATCCAGCAGGCTGGTAAACAATAAAACGCGGAGGTGAATGCCGTGGCCCCGTTGCTGACCGCGTGCAGTGGATTTCTGTTCGCCGTCCTATGGATGGATCTGATCTTCGACGTCCAAATTTTCGGGCATCGATCCGCCGGTGCGGAACTTCCCGAGCCCGTACTCGCCTCCATCGCGGCGTATTACCACCGCGCGACCACCACCTCGCGACCGATGGGCCGGCTGATCGCTCTCGTCATGTTGATATTGCTGGGCGCATTGGGGTTTCAAGCAACTCGAGGACAAGATCCAGGCTGGTTGTTGGTGATCTCGGCCGGGCTTGCCGGTATTCCGACGATGCTGGCGCTGACGCAGACGGTCCCCGACGCGGTTCGGCTCGGTCACCGCACCGATAGCGTGGCCGAGCAAAGCCATCTGGCCCGGTCGGTCCGCCGCGATCACCTCGTCTGTGCCGGGTGCATGCTGGCGTTTCTGGTCCTGTGGGTTGCCCACGCTATGGCGATCTGACAGGTCAGGGCCACGCGTCGTAGTTGCGACGCGCTAGTCAGGGGGCCCTGGTCACGTCATGGGTATGGGTACTAAACTAGAACACGTTCCAATTCGGCGAGCGTCCCAGGAGCTGTAATGCACACCCCTATTTGCGACGAACTCGGTATCGAGTTCCCGATCTTCGCCTTCACACATTGTCGCGATGTCGTCGTCGCGGTGAGCAAGGCCGGGGGATTCGGCGTCCTCGGCGCCGTCGGCTTCACGCCCGAGCAGCTGGAAATTGAGCTCAAGTGGATCGACGAGAACATCGGTGACCACCCGTACGGAGTCGACATCGTCATTCCGAACAAGTACGAGGGCATGGACTCACACCAGTCGGCCGAAGATCTGGCCGAGACGCTGCGCAAGATGGTGCCGCAGGACCACCTGGACTTCGGAAAGAAGATCCTCGCCGATCACGGTGTTCCGATCGACGACAGCGACGGCGACACGCTGCAGCTGCTCGGCTGGACCGAGGCGACCGCTACGCCCCAGGTCGAGGTGGCCCTCAAACACCCGAAGGTCAAGATGATCGCCAACGCGCTCGGCACCCCGCCGGCCGAGATGATCAAGCACATCCATGACGCCGGACTCAAGGTGGCCGCGCTGTGCGGCTCCCCCTCGCAGGCTCGCAAGCACGCCGACGCCGGCGTCGACATCATCATCGCCCAAGGCGGCGAGGCCGGCGGGCACTGTGGCGAGGTGGGCTCCATCGTGCTGTGGCCGCAGGTCGTCAAGGAGGTCGCACCGAAGCCGGTGCTGGCCGCGGGCGGTATCGGCAGCGGCGAGCAGATCGCCGCGGCATTGGCGCTGGGCGCTCAGGGCGCGTGGACCGGCTCGCAGTGGTTGATGGTCGAGGAGTCCTCGAACACCCCGGTTCAGCAGGCGGCCTACGTCAAGGCCGGCAGCCGCGACACCGTGCGCAGCCGCTCGTTCACCGGCAAGCCGGCCCGGATGCTGCGCAACGACTGGACCGAAGCCTGGGAGGCGCCGGACAACCCGAAGCCCCTCGGTATGCCGTTGCAGTACATGGTGTCTGGCATGGCTGTTCGGGCCACGAACCGCTACCCCAACGAGTCGGTCGACGTGGCGTTCAACCCGGTCGGTCAGGTCGTCGGCCAGTTCAACAAGGTGGAAAAGACGTCGACCGTGATCGAGCGCTGGGTGCAGGAGTACCTGGGGGCGACGAACAGGCTCGACGAGCTCAACGAGGCCGCCAGCGTCTAGCGGCGACTACTCGTCGTCGACTTCGTACTTCCCGCCGGTAAAGACTTCCTTGGTGCGGTCCACCGCGTGGGTGGCGATGTCGATGGAATTCTCGACGATGCCGCTGACACCGCCTTTGAGGTCGCCACGGATGATGTCGCCGGCGTTTTCGACGATGTCTGAAGCCCTTTCGACAGCGTTGGTCGCGATGTCCTTGACCGCGTCGACGACCTCTTTGGGATTAACTGCCACCGGAGTCTCCTATGGTTGCGGACTTTGATACGACTCTAGTCGGGTCAGTAGTTCACCAAGGTCCGCCAATAGTCCTCAGGGATCTCGGCGCCCGAGCGCAAGATCCGCGCCAGGCCAATAGCCATCGCGATGCCGAGTAAGCCCAGCCACAGCCCGGTCAGCGCAATCACCGCCCAGAGGGCGGTGGTGACCGCCGGCCACGGCGACAGCACGGCGAGCACCGGGGCGAAGAAAACACCGGTCCCGACGTACCACGCCGAACCGGCGCGATCGGACGCGAGGACGAAGCGCAGCCAGCGCGGGACCACAACTGCGGCGGGCTGATCGCTGCGCATGGTCGCCTTAACCGGCGGGCGGGAAGAACCCTGCGCCGGTGAACCAGCCCTCTTGCCAACCCTGAGCCCCCAAGCAGAGCATCGGAAGTCCCCGGTCCGACTGCGCCGCAGTCTGCGGGCCCGGGCATTTCGCGCCGGCCTGCTGGACTCCGTACAGCGGGTAGGAGATCACCCAGTAGCCGATGGTGGCCGCCGGGAACTGGTTGGCCGGCGGGAAATGGCAGGCTTCGGCCTGGCCGCTGGGGCCGCGTCCGAAGATGAAGCTTTCGTAGTTCTCGCATGGCGCACCCAACGAAGCCTGATAGTTCATGTTGGGCACGTCGCCCTCGTATCCGGCGGCGGCGCTCGGCGCCATGCTGATCGTGGCGCCCGTTATCGCAATAGCGCTGAGTACTTCGCGAATCATCTTCCACCCCGTTCGTGAGCCGCCGGTGACCTGCACCAAAGCATAACGATTGTGGTCTGGCCCACAAGATCGAGGCGGTTCAGCGGTGCGGCCGGGCCGCGGGCCGTTGACTGAGACGCATCGGTCTCGCCCAGCGGCAATGGAACGAGTGAACATGTTGCAATTCGGCTGCGACGATCTTGCTCGGATGCTTCCCAAACCCGGTCTAGCAATGGTTTATTTGGCACAAGAGCACGACTAGAAGACTTCGTATCGAGGAGTGGGTTAATGACGACCACCAAGCCGGTTCCGAATCTGCCTGCCGGATTCGATTTCACCGACCCGGACATCCACGCAGAGCGACTGCCGGTCGAGGAACTGGCCGAGCTGCGCCGGACCGCGCCGATCTGGTGGAACGAGCAGCCCGCCGGTTCCGGCGGATTCGATGACGACGGCTACTGGGTGGTGTCCAAGCACAAGGACGTCAAAGAGGTATCGCGGCGCAGCGATGTGTTCTCCAGCCTGGAGAACACCGCCCTGCCCCGCTATCGCGAGGGCACGGTCCGCGAGCAGCGCGAGACGGGCAAGTACGTGTTGCTCAACATGGACGCCCCGCAACACACCCATCTGCGCAAAATCATCTCCCGTGGCTTCACCCCGAGGGCGGTCGAGCGGTTGCGCGACGACCTCAACGAGCGCGCCCGTCAGATCGTCGCGACCGCCGCCGCGGCCGGGTCTGGCGACTTCGTCGAACAGGTGTCGTGCGAACTACCGCTGCAGGCCATCGCCGGGCTGATGGGTGTGCCCCAGGAAGACCGCATGAAACTGTTCCACTGGTCCAACCAGATGGTGGGCGACATGGATCCTGAGTTCGCCCGCAACGACGCCATGGGCGCCTCGGTCGAACTGATCACCTACGCCATGCAGATGGCCGCCGACCGGGCGCAAAACCCCGGGGAGGACATCGTCACCAAGCTGATCGAGGCCGACGTCGACGGCCACAAGCTCTCCGACGACGAATTCGGGTTTTTCGTCATCCTGCTTGCGGTCGCGGGCAACGAGACCACCCGCAACTCGATCACCCAAGGCATGATGGCCTTCACCGATTTCCCGGAACAATGGGAGCTGTACAAGCGGGAGCGTCCCGTCACCACAGCTGACGAGATCGTGCGGTGGGCCACCCCGGTCACGTCGTTCCAGCGGACAGCGCTCGAGGACTACCAGCTGTCCGGCGTGCAGATTAAAAAGGGTCAGCGGGTCGTAATGGTCTATCGCTCAGCCAATTTCGACGAGGAAGTCTTCGAGGACCCGTTCAGCTTCAACATCCTGCGTGATCCCAACCCGCATGTGGGATTCGGTGGCACCGGTGCGCATTACTGCATCGGAGCCAACTTGGCTCGGATGACGATCGACCTGATGTTCAACGCTATCGCCGACGCCATGCCCGGTCTGGAATCGATCAGCAAGCCCGAACGGCTGCGGTCGGGCTGGCTCAACGGGATCAAGCACTGGCAGGTCGACTATCACACCAACGGCGACCAGAAGTGTCCGGTCGCACACTAGGCGCGGGGATGACAAGCTAAGTCCATGCCCACCCATCGAGCGGTCCACGTTTCATCCCCCGGTGCAGCTTTGGAGCTGGCTGACGCTGAAACCAAGCCACCGGGTCGTGATGAGGTACGGCTGACGGTCACCGCGTGCGGCATCTGCGGCACCGACCAAGGCATCGCGCACGGCGGCTTCCCCGGTTTGTCGTGGCCGGTGACTCTCGGGCATGAGATCGCGGGACGGGTCGCCGAAGTCGGCGACGGGGTTGAGGATTTCGCGGTCGGCGACCGTGTCGCCGTCGGTTGGTTCGGCGGCTGCTGTAACCACTGCGGCCAGTGCCGTAAAGGGCAGTTCATTCATTGCGAGAACGGCAAAGTCCCCAGCTTGCAATATCCCGGCGGATACGCGGAATCGGTGACCGTGCCGGTCAGTGCGCTGGCCCGGATCCCGTCGGAGCTTTCCGATGTGGAAGCCGCCCCGCTGGGCTGCGCCGGCGTCACCACCTACAACGCGTTGCGTCACACGAAAGCACTGCCCGGAGATCGGGTGGCGATCCTCGGCGTCGGCGGGCTCGGTCACCTCGGGGTGCAGTTCGCTCGGGCGATGGGCTTCGAGACCATCGCGATCAATCGGGGCACCGGCAAAGAAGAGGATGCCCGAAAGTTGGGGGCCCATCACTACATCGACTCCACCGCCGACGACCCGGCCGAAGCGCTGAAGGCGTTGGGCGGTGCGACGGTGGTGCTGGCGACTGCGGCCAATTCGGGGGCTATGGCCGCGACCGTCGGCGGGATCTTGCCCCAAGGTGAGCTGGTCACCATCGGCGTCACGACCGAACCGCTGCCGATCAGTCCGCTTCAGCTGATCACGCCTGGGGTCAGCATCGTCGGCCATCCCTCCGGGACGGCGAAAGATGTCGAAGACACAATGCATTTCGCGGTCCTGTCCGGCGTGCGAACGTGGATCGAAGAGCTACCTCTGTCGAAGGCCGCGGAAGGCTACGCGGCACTCGAGCAGGGTAAGGCGCATTACCGTACCGTCCTGACCATGTGACCGGAGTGGATTGGCGCATCGATCCGTCCGACGGTGAGTTACTCGTGCGCACCGGTGTCGCCGGCAGGGCTGCGCGAATGGGCCATCGCCTCACTATCGCGATGACGAGATGGCACGCAACGGTGCAGTGGAATGGCGCCGACCCAGTTGCCGTCGAGCTAGCGGTCGAAACCGATTCGTTGGAGGTGTTGCGCGGCCAGGGTGGCGTCAAAGGGCTATCCGGCCCGGAAAAGGTTGTGATTCGGTCGAATGCGCTGAAATCGTTGCAGGCCAGCCGCTTTCCTGAGATCAGGTTCACCGGCCAGGTCATCGACAAGACCGCCGAGGGATACCGGATCACCGGCAGTCTGCAAGTTAGGGATAACGCGCGTGAGCACGTAATCGACTTGCGCACAGAGGATCTCGGCGACTCGTGGCGCATGTCCGCCGAATCAGAGGTCCGTCAGTCTGACTACGGGATCAAGCCCTATTCGATACTGATGGGCTCGGTGCAGGTTGCCGACGACGTGACGGTGTCTTTCACCGCGGTTCACGCCAAGGACAAGGTCCGGCAGCGGTAAGTATCGAAATTTAAGGTTGCGCCGGTTCGCGCGGTGCGGAATCGCCTGCGTCGCCGGGGATGTGCTCGAGCACCCTGGTCAGGTAGGGCTGGCGGCCGTTGGTGTCCGTTAGCTGCGCGTCACCGCCCTGCTGATCCTCCGGCACGGCCGACGGCACGCCCGGGTCCGTGACCGGTTGCCCGACAGGCTCTGCCGGCCGGGGAGCGGGTGGCTCAGCCGGCGGCGGTGCGACGGCCGGCGTGACCCCTTCGGCGACCTGCGGCGTCGGTGTCGTGTGCTTGGTCGTGCCGTGCTGCGCGTCCGGCTCGAGCTGAATGCCCAGCGCAAGTGATGCCGAGCAGACGAAGGTGATCGCACCGGCAGCCAACGCGGCCATCGCTCCCGCATAGGACCGGTGTCCGGGCCTGCGTGCGGGCGCAGCGACGGGTTCGTCGGTCTGCGGCACGAGTTCTTCGTCGGTGAAGTCGGTGCTTGCGGCTGCCGCCAGTGCTGACCCCCGCGCGACTGTCACCTGCGCCATGGTTTGCGCGAAAACAGGTACTGGCAAGGCGTTTTCAAGCTGCCACGAGAATCCGTTGATGTCGTCGTCGGCGCCGACAACAACGACTCCGCCGGGTCGCCAGCCGCTGCGGTGGAACATTCCGGTCAGCCAGGACCGCAGTCCGTCGAAGCCGCCGCCGACCTGCTTGACGACCGTCTGCGTCTCGCCGTCGTGGCTGTCGACCATCACGACGGTCGACGACTCATGCTCGAGGATGCAGACGGCGGTCTGCTCGTGGCCGATCACGGGCGCGATGGCGATCGCCAGAGTTTCGACGGCCTCGAGCAGTCGAACCGGCACGACGTTGTCAAACCCTGCGTCGGTCAATGCTTCCAATAACAACGCGGCTTGGGCGGAGGCCTCGTCGTTCCAGGTCACTCCGATGACCCGCAGATGGTGATCGCTTGCCGAGGCCAGCGCATCCACCCGCATCACTTCTTCGGTGACCTGCTCTGCCGTATTCACGGCGGCCACGCCGCGACCGGCGCTCAACGCCAGCTCGTGATGGTCCAGGATGGTGCCGTCTGCGCCATGTCCTTCAGCAAGGACCCACCCGACGGTGGTTGGCGTCACTGATAGCCCCAGTACCGTGTCCAAAATCTGCACCTCGATCGTCCCCGGAACTCCGTCTTCCCAGGTGAACCAATGCGTCGCGCACGACGAATTCCGCGGGTGCGGTGATTCCTGAGAGCCGGAACGGACCGGGATTGCGTGTGGTCTCCATCGGCTTGCTCCGAGAGAGCCTACGCGGTCCGCGGCCGTTCGGGAGCATCGATGCCAAATCCCGAGACGAACGCAAGCGCGAAACCGTTCCAAACGCGCATCGAACCGACTGTCGAACACGCGAGAGCTGTCGCCGGCCCCGCCGCCGGGGCCGCTTCGTTGCCGCCGATGTTTCCGGGTTGTCAATGCGGTTAAAGATTGCGCGGCCTAGTAGCGATTGCCGAAATCGGCTGGCGATTTCGAATTTACGGATGCGTTGTATCCGAGGTCTTGCCGCTGACTCCCCCGGCTCCCTAGTCCTTGACGACCGGCCTGCTGCCTGGGCTTTCGGGCGCCAGGGGGCCGGTGTGGCCTTTGCGACCCGGATATCACACCCGCTTTATTCATGGCGACATCCGAAACAAAACCGAGATGGTTTCGCGTCTAGATCGACATTTGACCTATTAGCACGGTAAATTTTGCCGAGATCAGGCGCGACGACCACAGGACAAGGGGCGCAGGTATGACAGACGTGAGCGAGAAGGTACGGGCCTGGGGGCGCCGGCTTTTAGTCGGTGCGGCAGCGGCGGTGACCCTGCCTGGCCTTATCGGTCTTGCCGACGGAGCGCCGACTGCGAATGCGTTCTCGCGGCCTGGCCTGCCCGTCGAATACCTGCAGGTGCCGTCGGCGGGGATGGGTCGCAATATCAAGATCCAATTCCAGAGCGGCGGATCAGGCTCTCCCGCGGTGTACCTGCTCGACGGGTTGCGGGCTCAGGACGACTACAACGGCTGGGACATCAACACCCCCGCGTTCGAGTGGTACTACAAGTCGGGCCTGTCGATCGTCATGCCCGTCGGTGGCCAGTCGAGCTTCTACACCGACTGGTACCGCCCGGCGTGTGGGAAGGCCGGCTGCTCGACCTACAAGTGGGAGACGTTCCTAACCAGCGAGCTGCCCGGGTACCTGTCGTCGGAGAAGGGCGTCAAGGCAAACGGTAGCGCCGCGGTCGGGATTTCAATGGCGGGTGCATCGTCGATGAACCTGGCGATCTACCACCCCGCTCAGTTCGTCTACGCCGGTTCGCTGTCCGGCTACCTCAGCCCGTCCACCGGGCAGAGCTGGATAGGTCTGGCGATGGGCGATGCCGGCGGCTACAAGAAGGAAGACATGTGGGGGCCAGATAGCGACCCCGCGTGGCAACGCAACGACCCTCTGGTCAACGTCGGCCAACTCGTCGCCAATAACACCCGGCTTTGGGTGTACTGCGGCAACGGAACTCCCAACGAACTGGGCGGTGCCAACTTGCCGGCTACGTTCCTGGAGAGCAACTTCATGATCGGCGTCAACAAGAAGTTCCAAGACGCCTACAACGCAGCTGGCGGCCACAACGCCGTGTTCAACTTCCCCAACTACGGAACCCACAGCTGGGAGTACTGGGGAGCTCAGCTCAACGCGATGAAGGGTGACCTGCAGAGCAGCTTGGGTGCTACCCCCGGTGGCGGCGGATAACTCCTTAATACCGGATGTCGCTACTGCGCTTGACGATAATCGTCAGGCGCAGTAGCGCGTTAAGGGCCGGTAGTGCGTTGGCGATACTGCTCGCTGTACCGGCCACCACGCCCGCCCGAGCCGACAGCCCCAGTGCGCTGGTCGCATTGGTCGACGCCGCTGCGCAGCGATTGCAGATCGCCGAACCGGTGGCCGCCTTCAAGTGGAGCACCCACGGCGCGATCGAGGACCCCGGCCGCGTGCAGCAGGAACTGGTCGCGGTGAGCGCGGATGCCACCAGCAATCACGTCGACCCGGATTACGTCACCCGAGCCTTCGGCGATCAGATCAACGCCACCGAGGCGATCGAATACCAGCGGTTCGCTGATTGGAAGCTCAACCCGTCCGGCGCCCCAGCCGGTCCGCCTGACCTGGCGGCGTCTCGGTCGGCGATCGACGGTCTCAACCAGACGATGCTGACCCAGATCGCCGCCAATTGGGACCTGTTGCGCTCGCCGCAATGTCCCGGACCGCTCGACGCCGCCAGGCGCGACGTCGTCCAGGCGCGTCACCTCGACAGCCTGTATCAGCGGGCGCTGAGTACGGCGACGCAGTCGTATTGCGCATGATGTTTGGTGATCTAACTAATCTGAAGTTCTTGCCATAAAAATGCCATAAACTTCTTATCTCGCGAGTTAATCGAATCGGTAACGCTTTGTACACACGTGCCGAATTGCTTGACATGAGAACTTTCGCCAAGGCTCTCGTTAAGGCCGCCATGGTGGCTGGGTTCATTACAGCGTTGCTTGGTCCGTCCACCGCCGAAGCCGGCGCCGCGCCCACCCCCAACTGGGATGCGATCGCGCAGTGTGAGTCCGGCGGCAACTGGCATGCCAACACCGGAAACGGCGTATACGGCGGATTGCAATTCAAACCGGACACCTGGGCCCGATACGGCGGCGTCGGCAACCCCGCAGCAGCCTCTAGAGAGCAGCAAATCGCCGTTGCCGACCGGGTTTTCGCAGACAACGGTGTCGAGGCGTGGCCGAAGTGCGGTGCTCAATCGGGCCTGCCGATCGGGTGGTACTCGCATCCCGCGCAGGGCATCAAGGAGATCATCAACGGGCTGATCCAGGCGGCCATCCCGCACTAGTAGCAAGGGTCTATGACCTGGTCCGGACATGTGTTTGGATCGGGGCATGGAAGGTTCGGCAACGGTTCACATGGCGGCCCCCGCGGACAAGGTCTGGGATCTGATCGCAGACGTCCGTAACACTGGGCGGTTCTCGCCCGAAGTAATGGAGGCAGAGTGGGTAGGCGATGCGACCGGCCCGGCACTCGGCGCGAAATTTCGCGGCCATGTTCGGCGAAATGAAATAGGTCCCGTTTATTGGACGACCTGCGAAGTGACCGCCTGTGAGCCCGGCCGTGAATTCGGTTTTTCGGTTCTGCTCGGCGACCGGGCGGTGAACAACTGGCACTACCGGTTGGCGCCGGCGGGCGACGGCACCGACGTGACGGAGTCGTTTCACCTGACCCCGGCGCCGTGGCTAGGCGTGTATTGGCTGTTTGGCGGCTTTCTGCGGAAGCGGCGCAACGTCCGTGATATGACGAAGACGCTGAACCGCATCAAAGACGTGGTCGAGGCGGGCTGACGGGAAAGGCTTTCATGCCAGGCGTCATGAAATCGGTCTTCATCACGGGTGCGGCCAGCGGCATGGGCCGCGAGGGAGCCAAACTCTTCCACAGCCACGGTTGGCGGGTCGGTGCGGTGGACCGCAGCGCCGACGGCTTGGCCGCGCTGCGCACAGAGCTGGGTGCCGAGCGGGTGTGGACCCGCGAAATCGATGTGACGGACAAGGCGGCCCTGGACAGCGCGCTGGCCGACTTCTGCGCGGACAATGTCGGCGGCGGGCTGGACATGATGTGGAACAACGCCGGCATCGGGGAATCCGGCTGGTTCGAAGACGTGCCGCACGAAGCCGCGATGCGTCTCATCGAGGTGAACTACAAAGCAGTGGTGACCGGCGCCTACAGCGCGCTCCCCTACCTCAAGAAGACGCCCGGCAGTCTGATGTTCTCGACGTCGTCGTCGTCGGGCACGTACGGGATGCCACGCATCGCGGTCTACTCATCGACCAAGCACGCCGTCAAAGGACTGACCGAGGCGCTCAGCGTGGAATGGCATCGACATGGTGTGCGGGTCGCTGACGTGCTGCCTGGCCTGATCGACACCGCCATCCTGACCTCGACCCGTAACCACTCCGACGACGGCGCGGCCGCGATCTCCGCCGACGAGCTCCGTGCCAGCGCGCCCAAGAAGGGCCTGTTCCGGTTGATGCCCGCCAGCAGCGTGGCACAGGCGGCGTGGCAGGCTTACCACCACCCGAAACGGCTGCATTGGTATGTGCCGAAGAGCATTCGGTTGATCGACCTGCTCAAGGGTGTGAGCCCGGAATTTGTGCGAGCACGCATCGTCAAATCCCTGCCCGGCCTGATGTCGGATCGGTAGTAAAGGAGCGGTCTGGTGCGCAAAGGGTTGGTAGCGGTTGCAATCGTCGTCGCCGGCGTCGCGGGATGCGCCAACGCGCCGACCACGCCCCGCGCGGCGGCACATCTGACCATCGATGGGGCTACCCACACCACGCGCCCGGCGCAGTGCAGCCAACAACAGGAGTACCGGACCATTGATATCCGTGACCGTGACAGCCAGCTCGAAGCGGTGGTACTGCTCAGCGGCTATCGGGCCATCCCGCAATGGGTGAAGATTCGCAACTTCGGCGGATTTACCGGCAGCTTCTGGCAAGGCGGGGTGGGCGACGCCCATGTCGACTTGAACAACAGCTCCTACACCATCACCGGCAGCGCATACGGCATCAACACCAGCAATCCGAACAAGGTCATCACCACTGACTTCAGACTCACCGCTGACTGCTGAGCGGCCAACCCCCCATCCGCCTACGCTGGACGAAGACGACCACTTCGATGGAGGGGCTTTGAAGGACAGGTTGCATTGGCTTGCGATGCACGGGTTTTTCCGGGGTGCCGCGGCGATCGGGGTCCGACGGGGTGATTTGAATTCCAGGTTGATCGCCGATCCAGCGGTGGCGGCCAACCCGGTGCCGTTCTACGACGAAGTACGGGCGCTCGGCCCGCTGGTAAAAAGTCGCGTCAGTTACTTGGCCGTCGACCACGGGCTCGCCAGTGAACTGTTGCGATCCGAGGACTTCCGGGTGCTGATGATGGGGTCCAATCTGCCTAAGCCGCTTGCCTGGCTGGAGCGCCGGACCCGCGACGATCTTCTGCATCCGCTGCGGCCGCCGTCGTTGCTGGCGGTCGAGCCACCGAACCACACCCGATACCGCAAGTCGGTCTCGGCGGTGTTCACTCCCAGGGCGGTCGCTGGTCTACGTGATCGGGTCGAGCAGACTGCCGTCGGCCTGCTAGACGAGCTGGCTGACGAGTCCGGTGTCGTCGACGTCGTCGGACGGTACTGCTCGCAGCTCCCGGTCGCGATCATCAGCGATATCTTGGGTGTGCCCGACGAAGACCGCAGGCGGGTACTGGAATTCGGTGAGCTCGCTGCGCCGAGCCTGGACATCGGGCTGCCATGGCGGCAGTACCGCAGCGTGCAGGACGGCATCGCCGGATTCAACACCTGGCTGGCTGATCATCTGCGGCAACTGCGGCGTGCCCCGGGCGACGATTTGATGAGCCAGCTGATTCAGGCCTCTGAAACCGGCTCTGCCGAAACGCATCTCGACGAAACCGAATTGCTGGCAGTCGCCGGGCTGGTGCTGGCCGCTGGCTTCGAAACCACAGTGAACTTGTTAGGCAACGGAATTCGGATGTTGCTGGACGCCCCTGAGCACCTCCGCACGCTGCGCGAGCGTCCCGAGTTGTGGCCCAACGCCGTTGAAGAGATCCTGCGGCTGGACTCGCCGGTACAGCTCACCGCACGGGTTGCCCTGAAAGATTTTGAGGCGGCAGGCAGACGGATCAAACGCGGCGAGTTGGTGGTGGTCTATCTGGCAGCTGCCAATCGGGATCCGGTCGTGTTCCCCGATCCGCATCGCTTCGACATCGAACGTCCCAATGCGGGAAGGCATCTCGCGTTTTCCGGAGGCAGGCACTTTTGCGTTGGGTCCGCGCTCGCTCGCGCCGAGGGGGAAGTCGGGCTGCGCACATTCTTCGAGCGCTTCCCCGACGCGCGAGCGGCCGGTACCGGCAGTAGACGCAACACCCGGGTGTTGCGCGGGTGGGCCGCATTGCCCGTCACTCTTGGTCGGGCGCGGTCAATGGCTCCGGTCGACTAAGTCATTGCGGCGCGAGGTAGCGGTCGAACCAGTCCAACAGTCTCTTCCAGGCATCGGCTGCTGCGGCGGCGTTGTAGCGGGGGCCGGTGTCGTTGAAGAACGCGTGGTCGGCACCGGGTTCGACAACCAGGTCGTTGACCAGGCCGACCCGATCCAGGGCGGCTTTGGCCGCCGACTGGGATCCGGTGACGCGGGTGTCCAGGGCCGCGTAAATGCCCAGCACCGCCGCCTTGGATCCGGTGAAGTCGGGCTGGTCGGGCAGCGGGCCATAGAACGGGACCGCGGCCGAGACGCCCAAGGCCCCGTTTGCCAATAGTTGCCATACCAGTCCGCCGCCGAAGCAGAACCCGAGCACGGCGACTTTCTGACCCGGAGCCCGCAGTTTCATTTCCGCGACACCGGAGTTCAGGTCGTGGGTGAACTGTTCCGCCGGAATCGTTCCCAGGGCCGCCGTCGCCTGCGCCGGATCGCTGAAAGCGGCGGTCCCGCCCTTCTCGGACAGCAGGTCGATCGCCAGTGCCGAATACCCGGCGCCAGCCAGGCGGCCGGCCACCGACCGCACCCAGTCGTTCAATCCTTTGTTCTCGTGGATGACCAACACAGCACCCTTGGAACTGGCGGCTTGCACCCAGGCCCCTTGAAGTTCGCCCTGCGGGCCCGGCCAGGTAATCGCCGAGGTGGCCAGCGCATTCGCCATCCCCGGCGGCCGCGCCGGCCCTGTCGAAGTCTCGGGGGTGACGGTGGGCGCGCGGGCTTCATCCTGCTGCTCGGAGCAGGCGGCGATGAGCGCGGTCGCGGCCGAGGCGGCCATGCCGAGCAGGGCCAACCGTCTGATGGCTTCGCGTCTGGTCAACAGGCCGTCGAGATGGTCGGTCGCAATTTCCTCGGCGAGGTACTGCCGTAGCGAGGTCACCCTGGCGAGTATCCACCGGAAGACTGTGGTTGACACCCGTCCGGCAACCGGGTTAATTGGCCGCTATGACAGAAGTTTCTACGATCTCGGTCGAAGATGTGGTGATCGGGCTGTGGCGGACACTTTCGCGCCGAGATTGGGATGCGCTGAAGACTTTCTTGGCCGAGGACTGCCTTTATGTCGATATGCCGGTTCCCGCGTTGGCAGCGCGTGGTCCCGAAGACATTGTGAAAAGGCTCCAAATGGGCCTTGCGCCGCTGGCCGGTTACGAGAACCACGACGGATTGCTGGTGTCGAACGGGTCCGACGTCATCTACGAACATTCGGAAACTTGGACTTTCGAAACGGGTGAGCAAGGTGTTCTACGATTCGTCACCGTTCATCAGGTGGTCGATGGCAAAGTCACGGTCTGGAAAGACTATTGGGACATGAACAGCCTGGTCAGCTTCGCGCCGCCGAACCATTTCGAAAACCTCGCGAACGCGGACACGAGCTGGATCTTTGACGCGTCGGCGCTAGTCTGACGGCCACCCTTACAAGGTGACGCCAGCAATGGCGCTAAATCGACTGACCGGGACGAGTCAGTGAGCCCGTATGACCCGCGCTATGAGCGACGTCCGCAACAGCGCGGTCGGCGGGTCGACCATTGCGATTACCCGCATTAAGTCGTGCGCCACAACTGAATCCGTCTCAGCCGCGGTCATCAGCCGATCCAGGTAGGCGTTGGTGATCCGCATCGATAGCGGACGCGGGCCAACCACCTCGGGGAGCGCCAGATCGGAGCCGACCGCGGTCTGCCATGCCACGCGCACCTTCTTCGCCGCGGCGCGGAAGAACCGCCGCGGCAAATTCCGATCGCCCCGTCGCAGGCAATCCCGCAGTACAAGTGCCTCGATGGCCGCCACCGTCATCCCCTGGGCGTGAATCGGGTTGAAGCTGCAGATAGCATCACCGCACACCAGTAGGCCCTGCGGCGTTCGGCGCATCTTGTCGTAACGCCGCCACCGGTTGGACGGGACGCGGTAGTGCGTCACCTCGCCGATCGGCTCGGCCGCACTTACAGCTTGCAGCAGCTCGGTCGGAATGAACTCCGCAGCGAACGCGAGCATGTCGTCGCGACGTCCCGGCGCCTGGTGCCCGGCCATCGCCCCCACACCGAACAACCAGGTGTCGTTCTCATAGCCGATCAAACCGCACATCGTCGGTCGTCCCGGCTCCGGGAAGACCAACATCAGGTGCTCTCGAATGGCGCCCGGCGCCAACCGCAGTGGCTGACAGGCGTACGTAAGGTGCACCATCAACTCGTCTTCGCGGAGCCGGCCGTAGCCGAGCTCCTCCAGGAAGGTCGGTGTGCGCGAGGCGCGTCCCGTCGCATCGACGATCAGATCGGCCGCCAGGAGCGCTTCCCGGCCTGTTGCGCGATCGACCACCCGTGCCCCCGTAACGCGGTCCCGGGCGGGGGTGGCCGACAATCCCACCACGTCATGGTTTTCCAGCATCGCGACATTGGCGATCAGCTGCACGCGCCGACGGACATTCCACTCCACCAGCGGGCGGCTGGGGAACCACATCGACATCGGCCGCGGGTGTTCGGAGGTGGATGAACGGACAAACCGGTGCCCGCCGACCGAGATGAACATCTTGGACCAATCGCCGTCATCCCAGGCCGCCACGCCCAACGCCGCCAGCTCGGCCAGGAAATTCGGGAATAGCTCGTCGAGGATCTGCGATCCCCTGGCGTGTAGCCCGTGAATTATCCAGCCTTGAGGAACACCACGCCGATTGACCGGCTCGGCAGGGAGCACGTCGCGGTCCACGACGGTGACCGTCCGGTAGAAGTCGGAAAGCACCCGTGCGGCCAGCAACCCGGCCATGCTGGCACCGAGAACGACGGCACGTTGATCCTGCTGCGCCATCGCGCCCCTCCAGGCCCACTAATCGGTTGCCGCCGGTTCACTGTTCCTATCGCGCTCCCGTACCGGCCACAGGCGTCAGTGAAAAGACAGCTTGACGCCACCTCATCTTCTCGCACTGGTACCTATCAAATCCATCCGGACCCGGGCGGGCCACCCAGTGCGCCCGTCGACATCAAGCGAACCAGTTCGTGAGCCGGCAAGTGGTAGAAGTCCGTCATAGCTAGGAAACCTACAAGCGGACTGGTCTGGACGTGCAAGACTTCACGCACCTGGTTTGTGTTTGCCTAGATGTGCGGAGGGCAGCGATGCCGCGGGCGGCCTACGAGCGTGTGCGTTCAGCACATTTGGCGGCGGTGCAAGCCAGCCTGGAAGACCATGTCGCGCGGCTGGATTGGTCGCGTCAGCACATTGAGCGCTACCAGACTCACCGGCTGCGGGCCTTGCTCGGCTACGCCCGGGAACGGTCACCATTTCACGCCCGGCGGCTGCGGGCGCTCGACCCGTCCTGCGCTTTGGTCACCGATCTCGCGTCCCTCCCGATGATGACAAAGCAGGACGCTCAAGAGCAGTGGGACGCCATCGTCACGACACCTGATATCGACCGTGACCGCGCGGAGCGGATTCTTACTGAGCAGCAATGGTTTTCGTATACCGCGAGCGGTCAGCAGGTCTTCAGCTCCGGCGGCTCCAGCGGGGTGCGCGGTGTCTATCTGTGGGATTGGGAGTTCTTTATCTCGGCGGCCTGCCTGGCATGGCGAACGCAGGCGCGCGAGGAGCGCCGCGCAAGCCGGCCGGCTGGCCGAGCCCGGCTTGCCGTGTTGGAGGCCGGTGTCCCGCCGCACGCAAGCACACCACTGTTCGATGTGCCGACCGGCCCCGGTATGGAAACCGCCGTGATCGCCGCCGCGGCGCCGTTCGGCGAAGTGCTCGCAGCGGTCGCGGCGGCGCAACCAACGCACCTGGTGGGTTATCCGACGGTCATCGGTCGCCTGGCCCGCGCTACCGCGGCGGGCGACCTGCCGATCCGCCCAGTCCGGGTGAGCACGAATTCCGAGCCGCTGCTCGACGAGGACCGCGACGCGATCCGGGACGCCTGGGGTGTTGCGATCCACAACCTTTGGGGATCGACCGAGATCGGTGTGCAAGCAGTCGGCTGCGCGCACGGCGAGGGACTCCATGTCTGTGAGGACGAAGTGATCCTGGAGCGCGTTGACGACGGCGGTATGCCCGTTGGGCCGGATGAGCCGGCGGCGCGAACGCTCGCCACCGGGCTGGCCAATAGGACCTTCCCGTTTATTCGCTACGACCTTGGCGATCAGGTCATCCCACTAGCCGGCGCGTGTGCGTGTGGCAGCGCCTTCGCGCGCATCGCCGATATCGCCGGGCGCCGCGACGACGACTTCCGTTACGGGGACACGACTGTGCCGGCGATTGCGTTTCGCCACGTTCTTGGCACCGATCCCCGGGTGTCCGAGTATCAGGTCGCGCAGACCACCACCGGAGCCGACGTGGTAGTCGTGGGCGCCCCTGACACCGATGCACTGGGCTACGCGATCACTGCCGCGCTACGCCGATATGGCCTGTCCGAGCCCATAATCCGGATCCAGGTGGCGACTAGTCTGCAGCGTCACCAGGCCAGCGGGAAACTGCGCCGGTTTATCCCTCTTTGACGCCGAGCCGGTAGATGCGGGCGGCATTCGCGTGCGCGATGAGATCGACCACCCGGATCGCATCCGCCTCACTCCAGTCGCCGCTGTCGACAAAGCCATGCAGCACCCGGTGAATACCTTTGCGCCACAACGTCGCACCCAGGAAATGCAGCTCGGCGGGACCGAATCCATCTGACGAGTACAGGATTCGGCGAAAGGGCGCCATCTCGAGCAGCCGGGCGATGAACGCGGGTCCCCGGGCTCCGAGGTAGTTCACACTCAGCCCGCCGTCGAGATAGACGTTGTTGAAAGCCTGCGCCAGATAACCAGCTTCGCGCTCGTAGGGATAGCAATGCAGCAACACGATCGGGGTGTCTTTCGACTGCCGCAAAAAGTCCAGCAGATACAGCGGATTCGTCTTATGCAGATCGCAGTCCCGGTCACCGAACCCGACGTGCAGTTGTAGCGGCTTGCCCAGTCGCAGCGCTTCGTATAACCCGAAGCGCAGCAGCACCCGATCGTCGCACCGGACACCGCCGCGATCACGCCAGCGGCCGGCGGCCTCGGCGACCTGCGACGCCGACGGCTCGGTCAGATCGCCGTCAAACCCGCCCCGGTAAGCGAGGATGGATTTGGTGGCAACCGCATCGGCCGCACGGCGGTGCAGGATCTCGCCGAAGGCGCACGCGTAGTCTCCTGGTGATTGAGCGGCCTGCTCGGCGACTTGTTCCAGCCGCACGATTTCGTGAGCGCGGTCGCCGGACAGCGCGCCCAGCTCGGAAACCTCCGCGACATCGGTGCCGATTCCGGTATCCACCAGCCAGTCGCTCACCCCGGCTGCCGACAGGAACAGGCCGGCCAGCTCCCGCTCGGCGAACTCGTTTCGGCGTTCCCAATAAAGCTGTGGCTCAACGTGTTTAGCCAAGCCCAGGATTGGCCCGCAGTGGGCACGCAGGGCGAAGCCGAGTTGTGAATCGAAACCCGAATCCACCAGCGTCTCGGTGTTGGCCTCATTGAGGGCGTTTTCGAACCTGGGCCGGTCCGGTTGCTGCAACCAGCACCCGTGGACGTGCTGGTCGATCAACTCCACTTCGCCGATGTGCAACGCCAGAGCCGAAGAGTCAGGCACGTCAGAGACTCCACGCCATCCGGAACTTCTCCGCCAACTGCTCGGGGCCCAGATCGCCGTAGCGTTCGTGCTCCAGCCGACGCACCGCGACGACCATGTCTACCGCCTCATCGCCCATGATGCGGCGGAGTAGCGCCGAATTATCCAGTGCCGCAATCGCATCGACCTGCGATTCGTGAAGACGCCGGATGCCGGCCCGCTCGCGGTCGGATTCCGATATTTTGGCTGGGTCGATGGTCGTCTCCGGCGGCAACGTCGCGTTGCGGCGGATTCCGTCGAGCGCCAAGCCCAGGATTGCGGCCGACGCGAGGTAGGGGTTCGCCGACGGATCGACGATTTTGACTTCGACGTTGCCGCCGTGTGCTGCGCCCGGGCCGCCCTTGACGAATCGCACTGCCGCTTCGCGGTTCTCGGTTCCCCAGCAGGCGTAGGCCCCGGCCCAGTTGCCCGGCTGCAGCCGCAACCCGGAGACGATCGATCCGCACAGCACGCCCTGAGCCTCCAGCAGACCGCCCAGCACGCCGGACACCGCGCTCTCCCCTGCCGAACTCATTCCGGCCGCGCCTGCTCCCCCGGAAAACAGAGGGTCACCCGTGCTGGCCAGCGAGAAGTGCTGATGGGCACCGGATCCGACGCTTCCGGCGAACGGGACCGGAGACAGGCTGACCCGCAGTCCATGGCGGCGGGCGGCGCGGCCGAGGAGGATCCGGATCAGCACCAGCTGGTCGGCGGCGGCGACCGGCGGTAGCGGTGACAGAGAGATCTCGAATTGGTTGGCCCCATATTCGGGATGGAACTGCTCGATCCCGACGTCGGCGGTCGTGGCCGCTGCGATGACATCGCGGACGAATGCCTCGTGTTCGAGTACACCGGCCAGCCCGTACTGCGCCCACAGCGTCGACGGCAATCGGGCCCCGCCGGGATCGACGAGAACGAATTCGATTTCATGGCCGACCATCGCTTCGACGCCGGCTTGCTCGAGCGCCGCGTCGACCCGACCCAACGTTCCGCGGCCGCACACCGGGACCGGTGTCCCGTCCTGTTCGAAAAAGGCGGCGGGGCCCCAGGCCAAACCGTCGCCGATGATGCGCAATGCCGACAAGTCGATGCGGACGCGTTGATCACCGACCACGCCGACGTCATCGGTGAAGGCGATGCCGGTCTGGTCGATGGCAAAGGCGTGCCACGAGGGGCTGGCGCCTAATCCCGGATCGGCGAACATGGCGGTCCGCTGCAGCGGCACCACCTTGGCCTGGGTGAGTCCGGCCGGGTTGACGACGGTGCCGATGACGGTGTCGACGCCCTCGGCCTCCAGCTGCGCGATTGCCGCGGCCGCAACAGGTGTGGCTGTCACGGCAGCCCCGACCGGCAGTCCCGGTGGAGGACTACGCGCGGCTGGGCAGCGTGAGCTGGCAAGCCTGGCCGATGTCGAGGGTCCGCAGCGTGCGTCCCATACCGACCCACAGCGCGCACGACAGGGCGAGGTCGGCGATCAGCTCCTCGGAGAAGTGCTCGTTGCACCGGCTCCAGAAGTCCTCGTCGTCGCGCAACTTGGTGTGTTCGGTACCGAAGCGGTGTGCGAATTCAGCCGCCAGGCGCTCCTGTTCGCTGTACCCGGGCCAGGTGCGCCATTCCTCCGCGTGCTCGTAGAGCTCTTCGTCGACACCTGCCGCCGCACCGTCGCCATCGCGGGCGTTGAGGCACACCACGCATTCGTTGTCGTGGGCGATCACCGCGCGGGCCAGTTCGCGGGTGCGTAGTGGCAGCCGGTTCTTGGTGTAGACGGCCTGGCTGAAGTTGCCGATTGCGACACCGAGGTCTGGGGACTTCGTCGCCCAGCCGTAGACATCGTCGTCAGCGAAAGTTCCGATTCGGCTCATGGCGTGATGGTACGCCCGCACCCCGGATTTCAGGCAAACACCTACCGGTGTCCGCCGCTACCGGCCGGTAACTGTGCCGTACTGGGTGCGTCGTCATGCCAATCACGTTGCGTCAGAACTCGATGCGCGACGTGCTGCAGCGCGTCTTCGACTGCCTGTCGGTCCGGCCGGCCCTGGTAGCTGGGTGAGCGGCCCAGCCTGTCGACGATCCAGGCGAGCAGCAACGAGTACACGTAATCGACCTGCTGCGCACCGGCCGGGGTCAGCCACATTTTGTCGCCGTCGCGCTGCATGTAGCCGCTCGCGGCCAAACGGCCGAACGTGGGTTCTAAGACCTCGAAGGGAACTCGCAAGTTGTCCCCGATGTCGGTGAGACGAGCGGTCCCGTACATCTGCGCATAGCGGTAGACGCGCATCACGCCCCAGAGTCCGGCCACGTCGAGCCGGCAATCGTCGCGCATGGCGATGCTGCGCAATCGCACCCCGGGGTCGCCGCGCAGCATGCGTGCGATCGCGTTCTCCAGCAGCCTTTCCGGGGTATCGGTGGTCGGCATTCCGAACCCGTCACCCAAATCGGCTGCACTGTTGTGGATGTCGCGCAGCGGCACCTCGCGCAAAAACAACGCCAGCACAAACCCGAGCAGGGCCACCGGCGCCGCCCATAGGAATACCTGGCTCAACGATTCGGAATAGGCCTGCACGATCGGCGCGGCCACGTTGTGTGGTTGTCGGTGCAGGGCCCCCGGCGAACTGACCGCATCCGGACTCGCGCCACTGACCGCCAGGGCCGCACCCATCCTGGGCTTGAGGAAGTTCGAAAAGAGCGACCCGAATATCGCGGCGCCAAAAGAACTTCCGATGGTCCGGAAGAACGTCACACCCGAGGTGGCGACACCGAGATCTTCGAAATTCGACGTGTTTTGCACGATCAGAACCAGCACCTGCATCGACAAGCCGATCCCGGCGCCCAGGATGATCAGGTAGATCGACTGCACCAGCGCCGAAGTGGACGGATCCATTCGCGACATCAGCACAAACGCGACCGCCATCAATGCGGTGCCGGCGACCGGAAAGATCTTGTAGCGGCCGGTCCGGCCCACCAACGTGCCGCAGCCGGTTGAGGTGATCAGCATCCCGATCACCATCGGCAGTGTGCGCAGTCCAGAGGTCGTGGCCGACACGCCATCCACGTACTGCATGTAGGTCGGCAGAAACGTCATTGCGCCCAACATCGCGAAGCCGACCACGAAAGACAACACACAGCAGACGCTGAACACCGGACTGGCAAATAGTCTGGTAGGCAGGATCGGCTGCGCCACATGGCTTTCCACCCACACAAACGCGACGAGTGCGGCAACGGCCGCGACGAACAACCCGATGATCGTCGGTGAGCCCCACGGATAGAGGGTGCCGCCCCAACTGGTGGCCAACGTCAGACCGGAGGCACCCAGACCGACCAACACGATTCCGGCGTAGTCGATGACCGGCTTGGTGGACGACGCCAGCGACGGAATGGTCGCCGCCGCAACGAAGATGACCAGGACCGAGACCGGCACGTTGATCCAGAATGCCCACCGCCAGGTCAGGTAGTCGGTGAAGTAACCGCCCAGCAGTGGGCCGACGACCGTGGTGACGCCGAAGACTGCGCCCAGGATGCCCTGGTAGCGGCCCCGATCCCGGAGCGGGACCACCTCACCGATCAATGCGCTGGCCGTGACGGTGATCGCGCCGCCGCCGATCCCCTGCAGAGCCCGCGATCCCACCAGCATGGCCATCGACTGGGACAGCCCGCAGGACACCGATCCGATGACGAAGAAGATCACGGCGGCCTGGAAAACCCGCTTGCGGCCGAACGAGTCACCGAGTTTGCCGACGAGCGCGGTGACGATCGTCGACGCCAGCAGATAGCTGGTGACCACCCAGGATTGATGACCGGCGTCGCCGAGATCGGCAACGATGGTCGGCAGCGCTGTCGCGACGATGGTCTGATCCAACGCGGCGAGCAGCATCCCGAGCGCGATCGCGACGAAAATCAGGTTGCGGCGCTGCGGGCTGATCAGCTCGCTACTGGATTCGGCACTTGCTACTTTGATCGATGCTGCTGTCGGGCTCGTCATGCCTGCCTTCCGTCAGCGTCCGATGCTAACGGCTACCCCGCTGTTCCAGCGGTTGGACGCTCGGCAGGCCGAACCCGCACCGGACTACGCGATCGAACCCGGCGGCCGGGAAACGCATTGCGCCAAGTACAGCTCTTCGCCCAGCTTGTCCATCAGCTGAAGCTGAGTCTCCAGGTAGTCGACGTGGTTTTCCTCGTCGGCGATGATCTGCTCCAGTAGGAAGGCACTGGTGCTGTCTTGCTTCTCGCGGCACATGATGACGCCGGGCTTGAGACGGTTCAATACTTCGTACTCGATCGCCAGGTCGGCCTCGAATTGCTCGCGCAGCGTCTGGCCGATGCGCAACGAGAAGAGGCGCTGGTAGTTCGGCAAGCCGTCCAGCAGCAAGATGCGGTCGGTGATGGCCTCGGCATGGCGCATTTCGTCGAAGGATTCCGCCCGGGTGTGCTGGGCGACCTCGGTGAAGCCCCAGTTGTCCTGCATCTTGGAGTGCAGAAAATACTGATTGATCGCGGTCAGCTCACTGGTCAGCTGCTCATTGAGCAGACGCAAAACATCTGGATCACCTTGCATGTCACTCCCCTATGCGTGTGAAGACAGTCATGTCTGGCCGCTGCGGTGGGCTGGGCTGGAGCCCGCCGTGTCTGGCCGTACCAGCACTTTGCCATGCGAATTTCGAATCTTCCAGCAAGGTTTGGCTGCGCTCAGTGCGTCGGCTGCAGGGGCAAGGTCACACAAAGTTAGGTTAGCGTCCACTAATCTACTTAGGTTAGACTCCACTAATATGAGGCCTGTCCCGGCTACCGCTCGCCCACTGGGAGTGTGTTGATGTACGTGTGCCTGTGTGTCGGCGCCACCAATCAAACGGTGTCCGATGCCGTCGCGCAGGGTGCTTCAACCTCCAAGGAGATTGCGGCAATATGCGGCGCCGGCGGCGACTGCGGCCGCTGCCGGCGCACACTTCGGGCCATCTTGGCCGCGTCAGCCGAACTCGAGCCTGCGGCGTCGCTCTAGACGACGGCCAGGTTGCGCTGGCAACCGGTGACTTAGTCCCTTTTCCGATCGGTGAAATCGGCCAAGGCCGCGGCATTAGCCTGGGTCCCCATCAGCTCGGCGAAGTGTGCGTTTTCTCTCGCCGTCGCGGCGGCGATCTCCGGACGGACCGGTTCAAGCATGGTGTGCTTGACCGCCATCAGGCTCGAAATAGGCCGGGAGGCAAGGACTTCGGCGTGTCGGCGCGCTTCGGGTAGCAATTCTTCGGGATCGCAGACCCGCCAAACCAGGCCCATGCGCAGTGCTTCGTCGGCGCTGACCCATTCCGAGGACATCAGCAGCCAGGCGGCGTTCTGCCGACCCACCAGCTGCGGCAGCAGATACGACGACGCCGCTTCGGGTGCGACGCCGAGGCTGGTGAACGGGCACTTGAGCCGCGCCGTCGACGACATGAATGCCAGATCGGCATAACCGAGAATGGTGGCGCCGATGCCCACCCCGACACCGTTCACCGCACAGATCAACGGTTTGGGAAAGCCGCTCAGTGCGTCGATCAGGCCGCGAAATCCGTACTTGCCCTCGGTGAAGTCGGGGTCGGTGATACGTGCCTGCATCTCGGCGAGATCGGTGCCTGCGCTGAAGCCGCGGCCGGTGCCGGTCAGCAATACCACCGCGACCTCGGGGTCCTCAGCAGCGGCCAGCAGCGCCTCGGCGGTGGCGTCGTAAAGGGCTTCGTTGAAAGCGTTGAGCGCTTCGGGCCGGTTCAGCGTCAGCGTGCGCACCCGGTTGTGGTCGTCGATCTGCAGCGTCACGGCTGCAGCCTAACCTTGCCGCGACGCCCGCCCCGCCTCACCCGTTGCTGTAGACGCGGGTCGGCGCGATCAGCACCACAGCGCGCTTCTCGGCGGCCATCACCCGGTCGTATTCGTCCCAGTTGTCGTGGCTACCACCCGCGGAGGTGAAAACCTCGCGGAGTAGCAGCCGCAATTGGTCGCCGTCGGCCAGCCACTGCTGCACGTCATCTGGGCCGGCCAGCTCGGCGCGGCCCTCGACGGTCGCCCACTGCCATCCGTTGCGGAAGGTGACGGCCAGTTGCGGCCGCGCCCGAAGGTTGGCGAGTTTGACCTTGCCGTAGGTGGTGAAGCCGAGCACGGATTCGCCCGTGGCCGGGTGCGGCAACAGGCCGACGTTGACCAGCGACGCCTGCACGGTTCCATCGGCGCGGACGGTGGAGACCACCGCAAGCCCGCTTTCGGTCGCCGCCAGCGCCACGGCGTCGTTTAGTGTCGTCATCTGCTGCCCCTCAGGTCTGAAACGGAGTCCTGAACACGTACCGGCTCGTTGCCACCGAGTCGATGTTCTCGTTGGCACCGAACGCACTCGTGCTGGCGACCATCCGGCTTAGGCGATCCTTCAGGTCGTCATCGTCGGCGGCACCGAAAAACGCGTGCAGATCGGCGATCGCCTCCGCGGGGAACAACTCCTCGACGATGCCCGCGATTCCCGGGGCGTCGGGGGTGAGTGTGCGCACCACCCAGTTCTGTGTGTAGCCGAACGTTGATTGTGTTTCGATCGCCACGGATGTCTGGTGCAGCTGCCACCGGTCCAGCCAGAACTCCTGCTCCATCTCGGCGGGCTGGCGCAGCAATACGACGTTCGCGAAACCGATTGTGCGAGAACCGGGTTCGATATCCGGACCCGGTAGCGGGGTAGATTCGGTGACTAAGTAGGCGGCCAGCTGCTCACATTCCGCGGCAAGCAGCTCCAGCGCGGCGGTCAGCTGTTCGCCATAGCACTGCTGGGTCCACATGCTGACCACCGCGGCGACGGGCGGGTCCACCACCGTCATCGTCATCAGGGAGCGGCGCACCGCGTCGTCGCGCACGTTGACGGCCAGCCCGGGCAGGCCCAGGCCCAGCAGCGCGTCGGCGACCGGACCTCGTTGGCGCGCGCACCACTCGTCGCTCGAGTCAGCACGCATCAGGACGGCGATCACCTTTTCCATGGGCTGAACTTACATTCGCCGCCACCCGCGTCAGGTGACCAGTCGTACGTTCTGTTCGCTGTGGATCGACTCCCCGATGATTTCGGCAAGTCGCCGATAGGATTCGTCGCGACCACTCGAGGTTCGGAATACCAAACCGATTCGCCGGCCCGGCCGCGGAGCAGCGAATTGCGCCAGGCCGAGCTGGCTGCGCGCGGCCTCGACGGGCGCAGCAGTCTGCGGAATCAGCGTCACTCCCAGGCCACCCGTCACGCATTGCACCGCGGTCGCCAGCGACGCCGCCCGGGTATCCGCAAGTTCGGCTCGCACCCCAGCCTTCTGGCAGACATCCAGGGCTTGGTCACGCAGACAGTGGCCTTCGTCCAACAACAGCAGGGGCAACTCGGCCAACGCCGCGGCGGGGACCCGACGCTTGCCCGATAGCGGATGTCCGGGCGGTACGGCTAGCAGGAAATCCTCGTCGTAGATCGGAACCTCGGTGATCCCGTTGGCGCCGGCGGGTAGCGCGATCAGGGCCGCGTCCAACGCCCCGTCGCGCAGCGCCGTCAGCAGCCGTTCGGTCTGATCTTCGATCACCCGCAGGGTCAGCGCGGGCAGCCGAATTCGCAGTCCGGCCAACACACTCGGCAGCACATACGGCGCCACGGTGGGGATCAACCCCAAGCGCAGGCCGCCGGTCAGCGGATCGGACGTACCCGCCGCGGCGGCGCTGAACGCGTCGGCTGCCGCGATAACGGCCTGGGCCAGTGGCAATAGTTGCATGCCCTCGGTGGTTACCCGGACCCGTCGTGTCGACCGCTCGACCAGCCGGGTGCCCAGGCCGGTTTCCAACGCGGCGAGTGCTTGCGACAGCGTCGACTGGCTGACTCCGAGAGTTGTTGCTGCACTGCCGAAATGATGCTTCTCGGCTACCGCGACAAACGCGCGCAAACCGGCGAGCGTGGGTTGAAAACTCTTATCGGTCATACCTATCAGTATAGTGCGATATATCACCTTTACTTCAGACGCCACTCACGGCACCATGGTTATTGACGGCTAATCTTGAAAAGATCCAAATAAGGAGTGGTATGTCTCTGTTGACAATCGGCAACCAGTTCCCCGCCTACGAACTCACCGCGTTGGTCGGTGGCGACCTGTCGAAAATCGATGCGCAGCAACCGGGTGACTACTTCGTCACGATCTCGAGCGACGACCACCCCGGCAAGTGGCGAGTGGTGTTCTTCTGGCCGAAGGACTTCACCTTCGTGTGCCCGACCGAGATCGCAGCGTTCGGCAAGCTGAACGACGAGTTCGCCGACCGTGACGCCCAGGTTCTGGGCGTGTCCATCGACAGCGAGTTCGTGCACTTCAACTGGCGCGCACAGCACGAGGACCTCAAGAAGCTGCCATTCCCGATGCTTTCGGACCTCAAGCGGGAGCTCAGCTTGGCCAGCGGAGTGCTCAACGCTGACGGCGTGGCTGACCGGGTGACCTTCCTCGTCGACCCCAACAACGAGATCCAATTCGTTTCGGCGACCGCTGGATCCGTCGGCCGCAACGTCGACGAGGTGCTGCGTGTCCTGGACGCCTTGCAGTCCGACGAGCTGTGTGCCTGCAACTGGCGCAAGGGCGACCCGACGCTGGACGCCGGCGAATTGCTCAAGGAATCTGCGTAATTTCTCATCTGATCTGGAGGTTGTGGTGAGCATCGAAAATCTCAAGGAAGCGCTGCCGGAGTACGCCAAGGATCTGAAGCTCAATCTGGGTTCGATCGCCCGTAGCACCGTACTCAACGAGGAGCAGCTGTGGGGCACCTTGCTGGCCAGTGCCGCGGCCACGCGAAACGCCCAGGTGCTGAGCGAGATTGGTGCCGAAGCGGCGGACGTGCTGTCCGCCGAGGCGTATCACGCGGCGCTGGGAGCCGCGTCCATCATGGGTATGAACAATGTGTTCTACCGCGGCCGCGGCTTTTTGGAAGGCAAGTACGACGACCTGCGGCCGGGTCTGCGGATGAACATCATCGGCAATCCGGGTGTGGATAAGGCAAACTTCGAGCTGTGGTCCTTCGCGGTGTCGTCGATCAACGGGTGTTCACACTGCGTCGTTGCCCACGAGCACACGCTGCGGGAGGCCGGTGTCGACCGGGAAGCAGTCTTGGAAGCGCTAAAGGTCGCGTCAATCGTTGCCGGCGTAGCGCAAGCGATCAGCACCGCCGAAACACTGGCTGCCGTCGGCTGATCGTTGCGTCGTGACCGCATCCTGGGTGGGACACGCGATTTGGTGGCAGATCTATCCGCTGGGTTTCGTCGGCGCCTTTCCGGAGGGATCGGCGCCGGCGACCGCGGACGAACACCGGCTGCGGCGCATCGTCAGCTGGTTCGATCACGCCATCGCGTTGGGTGCATCGGGGATTGCGCTGGGGCCGATTTTCGCCTCGGGCACGCATGGCTACGACACCACCGATCACTATCGCATTGACCCACGGCTGGGCGACGACGACGATTTCGACTACGTCGTCGCCGAGGCGCGTCAACGCGGTCTGCGGGTGCTGCTCGACGGCGTGTTCAATCACGTCGGCGTCGAATTCGGAAAGTATCGTCAGGCCGCCGACGACAGCTCAGCGGCCGGCTGGTTCCGGGGACGTCCCGGGCGTTTTCACACTTTTGAAGGTCATTCCGGGCTGATCACCCTCAACCATGAGAATCCCGAAGTCATCGATTACGTCGTCGGCGTGATGGCGCATTGGTTGCAGCGCGGCGCGGATGGCTGGCGGCTGGACGCGGCTTACGCTGTGCCGCAGCAATTCTGGGCGGCAACACTACCGAGGGTGCGTGAGCGTTTCTCGGAAGCCTGGTTCGTCGGCGAGCTCATCCACGGCGACTACGCGACCGTCGTCGATGCGGCCCGTTTCGATTCGGCCACCCAGTACGAGCTGTGGAAGGCGATCTGGAGCAGCCTCAATGACGGCAACTTCTTCGAGTTGGACTGGGCATTGCAGCGCCACAACGCCTTGCTGGCCAGCTTCGCTCCGCTGACGTTCATCGGCAATCACGACGTCACCCGCATCGCCAGCCAACTCGACCGTCTTGACTACGTGGCGCATGCCCTGGTGCTCCTGCTGACCGTCGGTGGTGTGCCGAGCGTGTACGCCGGCGACGAGCTCGGATTTCGCGGCGTCAAAGAAGAGCGCTACGGCGGCGATGACGCGGTGCGCCCCGAGTTCGGCTCTCCCCCAGCACCATTGGACGACTTCGGGACCAAGATGTGGAGTTTATACCAATACCTGATCGGGCTGCGACGCCGCCACCCATGGCTGCACGCGGCAGCCACCACCTCGTTGCGGCTGGACAACCGGCAATACGTTTATGCGACCCGAAGTGGCGACGACGTGCTGCTGGTCGCGCTCAACATCGACGACGAGCCGCTGAACCTCACGCTGTCCGAGCTATGGTCCGAACGCGCCGAGGTGCTAGCCGGGTCGTCGGCCCCGCTGGCCGAAGTCGTCGACACGTTGACCGTCGAGCCGCACGGCTGGCGGATCCTGCAGCCCGTCTAGCGCTGCACCCGGGCTAGCGTCACCGGGTCCTGTTCGCCGCCGTAGTACTTGTCGAGCAGGGCGACGAAGTCCTGGTGGTCCTCGGCGGCAAGGGTGAACAGCGTCATCGACGAGCGCAGCTTGAGGTCGTCGGGTGAAGCGAAGATCTGCGTGATGGAGCGGTCCTGCACTTGGTTGACCAACTGGGTGCACTCGCGCAGTCGCGACCCGAGCAGGCCGTGGCTGAGATAGGCGCGGGCCTCTTGCAGCGAGGCGATGCCGTAACGGACCGCCATCGAGCTGCCGCCGAGGCCGAGCAGCTGCGGGAACACAAACCACATCCAGTGGCTGCGCTTTCGTCCGTCGCGGAGTTCCCCGACGACCTGGCCGTAGACCGGTGCCTGCGCCGTGATGAAGCGGTTCAGATCGAACGGGTCGTTCGCGGGTTCCATGTGACTACGGTGGCACATATGGCAGTCCAACGACGAGTGCCCAAATTGCGCGACCTGGCGCCGCTGATCGGATTCAAACGACCTCAATTCAACGCGACCAAGCGCCGCCTCGACGCCGCGTTCACCATCGAAGACCTGCGTCGGATCGCCCAACGCCGCACCCCGAAGGCGGCATTCGACTACACCGACGGCGCGGCCGAGGACGAACTGTCCATTCGGCGCGCACGACAAGCGTTCCGCGACATCGAGTTTCATCCGACGATCCTGCGTGACGTCACGAATGTGACCGCCGGCTGGAATGTGCTGGGCGAGCCCGTCGTCTACCCGTTCGCAATTGCGCCGACCGGATTCACCCGGTTGATGCACACCGAGGGTGAGATCGCCGGCGCTGCGGCGGCGGCACAGGCCGGGATACCGTTCTCACTGTCGACCCTGGGCACCTGCGCGATCGAGGACCTGGTGACCGCAGTTCCCCAGGGCCGCAAATGGTTTCAGCTGTACATGTGGCGCGATAGAGAGCGCTCAATGGCGCTGGTGCGCCGTGCCGCTGATGCCGGATTTGACACCCTGCTGGCCACCGTTGACGTTCCCGTCTCCGGCGCGCGGTTGCGCGACAACCGCAACGGGATGACGATCCCACCGACGCTCACGCTGCGCACCGTCCTCGACGCAGTGCCGCACCCGAAGTGGTGGTTCGATCTGTTGACGACCGAACCGCTGGCGTTTGCGTCACTGGATCGCTGGCCCGGCACCGTCGCCGAGTACCTGAGCACGATGTTCGACCCCAGTCTGACGTTCGATGACTTGGAGTGGATCAGGGCGCAATGGCCGGGCAAGCTCGTGGTCAAGGGCATCCAGACGCTCGAGGATGCCCGCGCCGTGGTCGATCGCGGCGTTGACGGCATCGTGCTGTCCAACCACGGCGGCCGCCAGTTGGACCGGGCGCCGGTCCCCTTCCAGCTGTTGCCCGAGGTGGCGCGCGAGCTCGGCAAGCACACCGAGATCCTGGTGGACACCGGCATCATGTCGGGCGCCGACATTGTCGCGGCCGTCGCCCTCGGAGCGCGATGCACGCTCGTCGGGCGGGCCTACCTTTACGGACTGATGGCCGGCGGGCAGGCGGGCGTCGAACGCGCGATCGAGATCCTGGGCAGCGGGGTGACCCGGACCATGCGGCTACTGGGCGTGACGTGCCTCGAGGAGCTTTCCCCGAAGCATGTCACGCAACTGCGCAGGCTCGGTCCCGTTATTGGCTAGGGGTCGCCAGGGCCGCTCGTAGACCCCGATCAACTTCTCCGAAATTCGGGCCGCCCACCGGGGCGTGCTGCTGGCACTTGCAGGTGAGGCCGGCAAACGGGTTTGGGCTGGGAGTCGACTGGCCCGGGTCGGCGCCGGCCGGCGCTGCTCCTGCAAGAGACAAGCCAACAAAGATTGCAGCGCTGGCAACCGCTTTCGTGATCATTTCGAGGCTCCTTCCACCTACTACCGAGATAAGAGGGTTCTTTACTCGGGTTAGACGGTTGCGACGCTGTGTTCGTTCTCGCTATCCGTCCGACCGATGTAACCGACTTAGATAGTTACATCTTGCAGGACGTGATGAAACCTGTCAAGTTGGTTACATGACCTTTATGTACGTGAGCGGACGGCCGTGCCTGGACTTCTCGGGCACGTTGAAATTCCGCGGCAGTGCAGAGGCCGAGGAACTTCTGATCACCCCACGGCTTTTGTCCGACTGG
This sequence comes from uncultured Actinomycetota bacterium, assembly GCA_963826365.1. Taxonomy (GTDB): domain Bacteria; phylum Actinomycetota; class Actinomycetes; order Mycobacteriales; family Mycobacteriaceae; genus Mycobacterium. Next base: position 170,547 of record CAWGXA010000003.1, read on the forward strand.
GCAATTCAGGCCGGGCTGGTTGATGCGGCGATTGAGGTGACCCAGCACGATCTCGAGATGGCGACCGCGCTGCGCGAAGCCGTCTACCGGATCGTGATCGCCCGGCTCGAGCAGCGCCGCCCGCAGGTCGCGGACGTCGAACTCGTCAACGAGTGGGCCGCGCGGCCGAGGCTCACCCCGAGACTGCTGCGAACCGGGACTCTTCGCCGCGAGGGCAGCACGTCCCAACTGCTCGCGACCCTGGCCTCGGATCTGCTTGACCTGCTGGCGGGACCCGGCATCGACAATGTCAAGCGTTGCGCCCGCGCCGGATGCACCCGTCTTTACGTCGACTCCTCACGAGGACACAACCGGCACTGGTGCGGGATGGGTACCTGCGGCAACAAGGCCAAGGTGGAGGCGTTTCGGGCTCGTCAGCGCGCGTCCGCTGGCTGATTGTGTGGGGAATCGGTCCGTTTCCGAACTAGTTGCACTCGTCGAGCAGGCACATGATGGCTGCATCCGAGCATGAGGAGTGGCAATGGGTTCTCCCGTTCGTCCCCAATTCACCACAATCGACGGACTCTCGGTGCGTTTCGCCGAGGGCGGACACGGCGATCACGACGCGATTCTGCTGAGCCCATGGCCAGAGAGCGTGTATGCCTATGAGCCCAGCTGGGCGGGGATGGCGGCACACGCGCATCTGGTGGCGGTCGATCCTCCTGGATTTGGCAAGTCGGATTACCGCGAGTCGCTGATGAACCCAAAGGCTATGGGCGACTTCATTATTCACATCGCGGATACGTTCGGGTTGAAAAACCCGCATCTCGTGGGACCCGACATCGGCACCTCGTCTGCGCTCTTTGCCGCGGCCGCGCAGCCGGGCCGGTTTCGCTCGATCGTGGTCGGCAGCGGCGGCGCCGCGGTGCCGATTCAAGTAACCGGTGTCTTGAAGGACTGGGTGGAGGCCACCGATTTGGAGCCCTACCGGCAGTTCGGCGGGCGCAAGATCGTCGAAATGGCGCTGGGCACCATCGCCGGATACGTTCCATCCGCCGAGATTCGCGAAGACTATATGTCGGGCTACGAAGGCGACCGCTTCGCCAGAACGATCCCGTACGCCCAGAGCTATCGCGAGTACCTGCCTCAATTGGCTGACCTGCTCCCCCAGATCCAAACCCCGGTCCGCATCGTCGCGGGTGCCGAGGATCAGGTGGTGCCACCAGTCAACGCCGAGTTCTTGCATCAGCGCCTTCCACACAGCCGTGTCGACTTGATTCCCGGGGCGGGCCACTTCTGCTGGGAGGAAAAGCCCGCTGAATACGCAGCGCTGGTTACCGAATGGTGGAACGAAGCCGGCTAAGGCTCGCCCGTCGGGAACAAACTGGATCGGTTCCAGGTTGAGCGCATCAGACTAAACCTTTGGAGAAGAGATGTCTGAAGCCAAATCAGTGCCGGTGTTGTTGATTACCGACACCATCGTGTTGCCCGGGATGGTCGTGCCGATCGCGTTGGACGACGCCGCCCAAGCTGCTATCGACGCGGCGCAAGCCAGTGATACCGGTGAGCTGCTCATCGCCCCCAGACTTGAGGACCGCTACCCGTCGCACGGTGTGATCGCCAAGATTCTGCAGGTTGGCCGCATGCCCGGCGGCGGCACTGCCGCTGTGGTGCGCGGGGAGCGCAGGGCGCAAATCGGGGCGGGAACATCCGGGCCGGGTGCGGCGCTGTGGGTCCAGGTGACCGAGGTCCCCGAGACGGAGACCACCGAGGAAATCAAGGCGCTGACAGCGGAGTACAAGAAGCTGTTGCTGGCCATGCTGCAACGGCGTGAGGCCTGGCAGATCGTCGACTACGTCAACAGCCTGACTGACCCGTCGGCGCTGGCCGACACGTCGGGGTACGCGTCGTATCTGACTGACGTGCAGAAGCGCCAGCTGCTGGAGACCACCGATGTCGCCGAGCGGCTGCAGGTGCTGATCGACTGGACCGGCGAGCACCTGGCCGAGGTCGAGGTCAACGACAAGATCGCCGGGGACGTCCGCGACGGCATGGAAAAGACGCAGAAGGAATTCCTGCTGCGCCAACAACTTGCCGCCATCCGCAAGGAGCTGGGCGAGGGCGAGCCGGACGGGTCCGACGACTACCGGGCCCGGGTGGAGGCCGCCGATCTGCCCGAAAAGGTCCGCGAGGCCGCGCTGCGCGAGGTCGGCAAGCTGGAACGCGCCAGCGATCAAAGCCCGGAAAGCGGCTGGATTCGTACCTGGCTGGACACCGTCCTGGACCTGCCGTGGAACGTTCGCACCGAGGACTCAACAGATCTGGGTGCAGCGCGGGAGATCTTGGACGCCGATCACCACGGACTGGACGACGTCAAGGACCGCATCGTCGAGTACTTGGCGGTGCGCACCCGGCGCGCCCAACGCGGGCTGCAGGTCGTCGGAGGCCGCGGCTCGGGCGCGGTGATGGTGCTGGCCGGTCCTCCCGGCGTCGGCAAGACATCGCTGGGCGAGAGCGTGGCCCGGGCGTTGGGCCGCAAGTTCGTCCGCGTCGCACTGGGCGGTGTGCGTGACGAGGCCGAGATCCGCGGGCACCGGCGCACCTACGTCGGCGCCCTGCCCGGCCGTATCGTGCGTGCGATCGGCGAAGCGGAATCGATGAATCCCGTTGTGCTGCTTGATGAAATCGACAAGGTGGGTTCCGACTACCGCGGTGACCCGAGCGCGGCGCTGCTGGAGGTGCTGGACCCAGCGCAGAACCACACGTTCCGCGACCACTATCTGGATCTGGATCTGGACCTGTCCGACGTGGTGTTCTTGGCTACCGCCAACGTGATTGAGAACATCCCGTCCGCGCTGCTGGACCGCATGGAGCTGGTTCAGATCGACGGCTACACCGAAGACGACAAGGTCGCCATCGCCCGTGACTACCTGCTGCCCCGGCAGCGGGAACGGGCGGCGCTGACCGACGACGAGGTCACCGTCACCGACGCCGCGCTGCGCAAGATCGCCGCCGATTACACCCGAGAGCCGGGTATGCGGCAGTTCGAACGGCTGCTGGCCAAGGCGCTGCGCAAGGTGACGACCAAGCTGTCCGACTCTTCGGATGCGTTGGTCATCGACGAGCCCGATCTGGTTGGCTACCTGGGTCGTCCGCGCTTCACGCCGGAGTCCGAGGAGCGCACGGCGGTGCCGGGCGTGGCTACCGGACTGGCCGTGACGGGCCTGGGCGGCGATGTGCTCTACATCGAAGCCGGGGCCACCGACGGTGAGCCGGGTCTGCAGTTGACCGGTCAGCTGGGCGACGTGATGAAGGAGTCGGCGCAGATCGCGCTGTCCTACGTCCGTTCGCACGCTGTGGAGTTGGGTGTCGACCCCAAGGCGCTGGACCGGCGCATCCACGTGCACGTGCCCGCGGGCGCGGTGCCCAAGGATGGCCCGTCGGCCGGTGTCACGATGGTCACCGCGCTGGTGTCGATGGCCACCGGGCGGCAGGTCCGTTCCGACGTCGGCATGACCGGCGAGGTCACGCTGAACGGGCGGGTGTTGCCGATCGGCGGGGTCAAGCAGAAGCTGCTGGCTGCCCAACGGGCCGGTTTGTCGACGGTCTTCATCCCGCAGCGCAACGAGCCGGATCTGGACGACGTGCCGGCCGAGGTGCTCGAGGCGCTGACCGTCAAGCCGATGACCGACGTCGCCGAGATCGTGGCGCAAGCGCTGGAACCGGCGGCGCAAACCGCCACCGCCGCTGCTTGACGTGGGGTTTGGCCGGGATCGCTCAGCAAACGCTGCGCAATCCCGGCCAAAGCCGCGATTCCCGAAGCCGCGCTGACCGCCATAGCCCGCCGGTCGCTGGCCTTCGACGTTCCCCGTGAGTGGGTGCTAAGCGCCGTCGGCGTCCCCGCTCGCCCGCGTAGGGCCGTCGAGGACGGAACTCGTCAGGCCTGTCGCGCCGCCTCTTGCACCAGCTGAACCCGGGAGGTCAGGCACAGTTTCGTATAGATATGCGAGAGATGGGCCTGCACCGTGCGCGGGGACACGAACAGCCGTGCGGCGACGTCCTTGTTGCCCAGGCCTTCGCAGACCAGCCGCACCACGTCGAGTTCGGCCGGTGTCAGCGATGGCCAGCCCGTGTCGGGTCGCTGCCGCGGACCGCGGCTCCGCGTAGCAAACGCGATTGCCTCGTCAACTGTCAGCGCTTCTCCCTCGGCCCACGTCGCGTCGAACTCGCTGGGTGGTAACTCTTTTCGCAGTTGGGCGAGCAGACCGCGATAGCTGGCCTGGTGAATCGCGAAGCGCGCCATCCCAGCACGGTCCCGGATCGCTGTGGCCGCCGCCAGCAACCGCGCGGCGTCGCCATGGGCGCCCTGATCGCTTACGGCAGCGGCCAAACACTCGAGGGCATCAGGCGCCTGCAGATATGTCCCGGATTCCGCCACGCACGAAAGTGCCTGCCGCGCATCGCGATCCGCCGCCGCGGGGTGACCCTCCAGCAGCGACACGCGGGCGCGCACAACAAGCGCGTACGCCAGGTGCCAGCCCTGAGCCAACGGCATCACCTCGTCGGTCCAGGAGCGCGCCACGGCGAGATCGCCGATGGCTAACGCAGCCTCGGCGCAACGGACCCGCTGTCCGGCCGCCAGGATTTTCTGGGGACCCATCTGTTGCCAAGCTGTCTCGCCCGCAACAAGACTCGCCTCGGCCTCCCCGGCCGCCAGTTCGACCATTGTCAACGCAGAGTGGCCGATTCCCTGCATGGACCCAGCGACATCGGTCTCGGCGGCGATCGCCGCAAGCGCAGCCGCCCGTGCCTCGTCGATCTTTCCGGCCCAGGCAAGTGCGGAGCCGAGACCGTGCAAACAGGCGGGCTCCATAAACAGGGCGCGCGCGGCCTCCGACTCGGCGAGTACCTCACGGAACTGCGCTGTCGCGCCCGAGACGTCAGCAGCCATCAGCTGTGCCCATCCGACTCCCAACCGACACTCCCGCGAGTCGAACGCATTGCCGATTGCGTCGGCGATATCGCGTCCCTGCTCGGCCGCGGCCCGCACCGCACGCGCGTCGCCGGCGCTGATCGCGGCGTACGCCTGCCACGCATAGATCTGGCTGAGCCGCCAGAAGTCGCCGAGTTCGCGGGCAATGCGGCCGGCTTCCTCGAAGCAGGCCTGCGCCTCCGGCCCGCTGGCCGAGCTGTAGCCGGCGATCAGCCCGTAGGACGTCAGCGCCCGCGCTAACAGGGCGGGGTCATCGACCTCGCGGGCGATCGCCAGTGCCTGCTCAGCGCGTTGCAGGCTGCCCGAGGTTCCGAGCCAAGTGCCCAGCGCCGCGCCGTCGGCCAGCGCTCGTGCCCATACCGCGCGGTCGATCGCCGTTTCATCGCCGGGAGCGATATCGGCGAAAACGGTGTCAAACCATGCCTGACCCTCTCGGATTCGCAGGCGCCCCCGCCACAGCGGAACCAGGGCGGACGCCAGCGTCAACGCTTGCTCGCGATCATGGGTTTCCAGACACCAGCCCAACGCGGCGCGCAGGTTGTCCATCTCTAGCTCGGTCTGGTTAAGGCGCTCGTCGTAGTCAGTGCGTTGCGGTGCGTCAAGCGCGGCGGCCATCGCCAGGTAATGGTCGCGGTGCCGGCCGCGTACCGCGTCGCCTTTTCCGGATGCGGCGAGTTTCTCCTGCGCGTACTGGCGGATGGTCTCGAGCAACCGGTAGCGGGTTTCCCGCCGTCCTTCCTCGACCACCACCAGCGACTTGTCGACCAACAAACTCAGCTCATCGAGGACGTGGAAGCGCTCGGCGTTTTCGCCCGCGCACACGAAACATGCTGCATCCAAATCGAATCCACCGGCGAAGACCGAGGTGCGGTGAAACAGCGTCTGTTCCTCATCGGTCAGCAAGGCGTGCGACCAATCAACTGAGGCATGCAATGTCTGTTGGCGGCGTACCGACATACGGGACCCGCCGGTCAGTAACCGGAAGCGATCGTTGAGGCCCTCAACGATCTCCGACAACGACAGGGCGCGCACCCGCGCCGCCGCCAGTTCGATAGCCAGCGGAAGACCATCGAGGCGCCGGCACAGGTCGCGTACCACGCCGATGTTGTCGTCGGTGATCCGGAATTCGGGACGAGCACGTCGCGCGCGGTCGGTGAACAAGGCGACGGCGTCGTCGTCGAGGGACAATGACGGCACCCGCCAGCTCACTTCGCCGGCGATGCCGATCGGTTCACGACTGGTGGTCAGCGCCTTGAGATTTGGGCAGCGGGCCAGCAGTTCGGTGATGACCGCGGCGATCCCGTCCAGCAGGTGCTCGCAGTTGTCGACCACTAACAACATGGCGCGTTCGCCGATGAAACGCACGACATTGTCTAGCGTGGAGCGGCCCGGCTGATCGGGCAGGCCCAGCGTCAGTGCGATAGTCACCGCGATCACGTCGGGATGCGGGATTGGCGCCAGATCGACGCACCAGGCGCCGCCGGCGAACTCGGCGGCCGTTGTCGTTGCCAGCTGCAGCGCCAGCCGGGTCTTCCCGACCCCGCCGGTTCCGGTCAGTGTCAGCAGCCGGTTGTCCGCCAAAATGTTTCGCAGCTCAGCGATTTCATCGCGCCGTCCGATGAAGTTTGTCAAGTGAACCGGAAGGCGGCCAGCGGCTGCATCCTCGACCACCCGCAGCGGCGGGAACTCAACGCCAACGTCTGGATGACACAGCTGCACTACCCTTTCGGCGCGCGGTAGGTCGCGCATCCGGTGCGTTCCCAATTCGGTGATCCACGCGTCGGGCGGCAGGCTATCGGCTGCCAGTTCGGCTGCGGCGCCCGACAGCACGGTCTGTCCGCCATGCGCGAGATCGCGCAACCGTGCCGCCTTGTTGATCGTGGTTCCGATGTAATTGCCCTCGTCGCGTAGCTGCACATCACCGGTGTGCACCCCGATGCGCACTCTTATCGGCGCCAGCGGCTCGCGCTGTAAGTCCAAAGCGCACGCGACGGCGTCGGTGGCGCGCGAGAAGGCCAGTACAAAGCTGTCGCCTTCGCCCTGCTCGACAGGTCGCACACCGCGGTGCCTGGGGACAATCTGACTCAGCACGTCGTCAAGTCGGACGATCGCGGCCGCCATCTCGTCCGGAACGGTTTGCCACAGCCGGGTCGAGCCTTCGACGTCAGCCAGCAGCAGCGTCACGGTCCCCGTCGGCAACACGTCGGCCACGCTCAGGTCGCTTTCGTCGATTTCGCTCATGCTAGTCACGATCCACCGCGCTGCGATGGCAATTCATCAGCCAAATTGCTTATGCGTTGTCCGCGCGTAGGCGGGATTGCGGATAGGCAATTAGGCCGATGCCCGGCGCGGGGTTGCGCCCGGATAGTCGATTGCGACCCGATTGCGAGGAGCATTCTGATGACCGCACACGCTTTGCCAACCATCAACGAGTTGGCCCTTCCGACGATCGCCTACGACGATGCCGACACCATTGACGAGGTTCATGAAGTCATTGGACAGGCCCGTGAGCAGGGCCCGTTCGCGCTGGGGCCCCAGGGCCCCGAAGTCCTCACTTACGACCTGGTGCGAACGGTGCTGCGCGACTCCCGTTTCACCATGCCGCGTGGTCTAGCGCTGGCCGTCCAGGGGATTACGTCGGGACCGGTGTGGGATCGGGTGTGCCGACTGATCATCAGCCTGGATGGGGCGGCACATCACCGCCTGCGCCGGCTGGTCTCGCGCGCCTTCACTCCCAGCGCGGCCGAGCGGACGCGACAAACCTGCGTCGACGTCATCACCGAACTGATCGCAACGCATCGCGACGCGGGTCGCTGCGACATCGTCGCCGACATCGCCCGCCCCTACCCGGTGCCCATCATCTGTGCATTGCTTGGCGCGCCGCGCACAGACTCGCAGCTATTTTCCGGCTGGGCCGACCACATCGGCCACGCGTTCGGCGTTGACGTCGCGCAGCACGCAACCGCGATCGTGACGGCCTGGGATGAGTTCGACGAATACCTGGACGACTTGATCGCCCGGCGCCGTCGCGATCTGTCCGATGACGTGATCTCTGATCTCATCCGGGCCGAGGACGAAGGCGACCGCCTTACGCACGAGGAACTCATCAGTTTGGCTCTCATTCTGCTCAACGGCGGAACCGATACCACCCGCAATCAGTTGGCCGCCGCGGTGCAGGCATTCTGCGATCATCCCGACCAATGGGACGTGCTCGCCGCACACCCTGAGCTGGCGCCGCGAGCCGTCGAGGAAGTGATGCGCCACTCGCCGGTGATCCTGAAAACACTGCGCATCGCGACCGAAGACGTCCTCCTCGGAGGTGTGGTAATCCCCTCCGGCACGCCGGTTTTCGTCAACACCGCCGCAGCCAATCGCGACCCGTCCGTATACGACACACCTGGATGCCTGAATATCACTCGCGACGCCCCGCCCGCGATGCTGACTTTCGGCGGCGGTCAGCATTTCTGCCTCGGCGCTCACCTGGCACGCGTCGAGCTCGCCGAAGCCCTCACCACGATGACACAACTGCTCAGCCATCCGCGCCGCATAGCCGATGCACCCTGGAAGCCGGTCACCGGGATTTCCGGCCCCACCCAGCTCGTCGTCGACTATGCCCCGCGAACCGTGCACCAGGCTTAACTAGCCGGTGCTGATCCTGCAGAATCGGGGATATGACCCGAGATCGCAAACGGCAGTTCGTTCATCGCGTCCAGCGACTCGTGGTCAATCCGATCGGCCGGCAGCTGCCGGTGACCATGCTGGAGACCACCGGGCGCAAGTCGGGGCAACCGCGTCGCACCGCCATTGGTGGAAAGCTGGTGGGCAACCAGTACTGGATGGTCTCCGAACATGGCGACCATTCTGATTACGTCCGCAACATCAAGGCCAACCCGGCGGTGCGGCTGCGTGTCGGCGGCCAATGGCGCAGCGGCGTTGCGCAGCTACTGCCCGACGACGACCCGTGGGAGCGGTTGCGGCACCTCCCCCGACTCAATAGCACCGGCGTACGCGTGATGGGTACCGACCTGTTGACCGTCCGGGTGGACCTGGACTGAAATCCCGCGTGTCGGTCGTCAGCGCTAGCGTCAGCACATGGCTTACGACGAAGACTTGGCCAACCGGATCCGCGAGTTGTTGGCGCAGCAACCCGGCGTGGATGAGAAGCCGATGTTCGGTGGGCTCGCGTTTCTTGTCGGCGGGCATATGGCCGTCGCGGCCAGTGGCAAGGGCGGGCTGATGGTGCGGGTGCCGCCCGACGACACCGAGAAGCTACTGAAACGTGCGCATGTCAGCCCGATGGTGATGGCCGGCCGCGAAACCCGGGGTTGGCTGCGCGTCGATGCAGGCGGCGTGAAAACTCAACGCCAGCTTGGGAGTTGGCTTGCCCACGGCGTGGGCTACGCGCGCAGCCTGCCACCCAAGTAACGGGCGCGAGTAGGCTGAAAACTTCAACGAAGAAGGAGCAGCAATCATGGCCAGCTCGACTACATTCGTGATCATCGGCGGCGGACTTGCTGGGGCCAAGGCGGTAGAAGCCCTGCGCGTGAACGACTTTGACGGAAAAATCATTCTGTTCGCCGACGAGACGCAGCTGCCCTACGAACGCCCCCCGCTTTCCAAGGAGTATCTGGCCGGAAAGAAATCGCTGGCCGACTTCACCGTGCACGACTCCCATTGGTACAGCGACCACCACATCGAGGTGCGGCTCGACTCACCGGTGTCGGCGCTGAATGTCGAGGCACACACCGTTGGGCTTGCCGACGGCTCCGCGGTGGCCTACGACAAGCTGCTGCTGGCGACGGGTTCCGCTTCGCGACGCCCGCCAATACCTGGATCCGACGCCGAGGGGGTGCACTACCTACGCAGCTACGACGACGCGGCGGCGCTGAATTCTGCTCTGAGGGAAGGAACTTCGCTGGCAGTGGTGGGTGCGGGGTGGATCGGTCTCGAGGTGACTGCCGCCGCCCGTCAGCGCAATGTCGACGTCACCGTCGTTGAGGCGGCCAAGCAGCCGCTGCTGGCCGCACTGGGCGAAACCGTAGGAGAGGTCTTCGCCACTCTGCACCGTGAGCACGGTGTGGATCTGCGGCTCGAAGCGCAGGTCGAGGAGATCACTGTGGCCGATGGTGCGGCCACCGGTCTGCGGCTGCGCGACGGGTCGACGGTGGCCGCTGATGCGGTGCTGGTGGCCGTGGGCGCCAAGCCGAACATCGAACTCGCCGAACAGGCGGGGCTGTCCATGGGTGACGGCGGCGTCCTCGTCGATGCGTCCCTGCGCACCAGCGATCCCGACATTTACGCGGTCGGCGACATCGCCGCCGCCGAGCACCCGCTGTTCGGCGGACACATCCGAACCGAGCACTGGGCCAACGCGCTGAAGCAGCCTGCGGTGGCCGCTGTCGGAATGCTGGGCAGGCCAGGCGAATACGCCGAACTACCCTATTTCTTCACCGACCAGTACGACCTGGGTATGGAATACGTCGGACACGCGCCCCACTTCGATCGGGTGGTGTTCCGAGGCGACGTTGCCGGCCGTGAATTTGTGGCCTTCTGGCTCGATGACGCCAACCGGGTGCTCGCCGGGATGAACGTCAACATTTGGGATGTGCTCGACGACGTCAAAGCCCTGATCAAGTCACAGTCCCCGGTCGATCCCGACAAGCTGGCCGATCCGCAGTCGCCCCTACCGGAGCTGTTGAGCTGAGGGCCACTCACGCCTCGGGTGGTGACTCGGCATCTTGGTCGGTGGGCGCCCAGCTGTGGTCGATGACTTCGGGTGGATGATGTGCCTGCAGTCGTTCCCGCTCGGCACGCCGACGTTTGATCCGCAACCGGGCGTCAGCCGGCATGGTGACCAATTCGTCGCAAGTCAGGTAATACACGTCATCGACCACATCGATCAGATCCGCAGTGACCCATCGAGATCCTAGCTTGCGCAACGTCATTCGAAGCTCATGCGTGAACCGGACAGTCGAGTCGTGCGCCAACTCCCGCGACTCGCGAGCGTTGGCGGCAAGGCGGCGGCGCAGTGTCGGCGGCGGGGGCGGCTCGTTGGGGGTGGTGGCGGCTTCGGCGGCCACCATCAGCAGCATCGCGGGGTTATCGCCGAATGCCGGGCTGGCCAGCTCGGCCTCACCCGGTCCGCGGTGTCCGATCCGAGCGATCGCGGCGTCGAGGAGGCCAGCGGTGTGGGGTGACAATGCGCGGATGCTGGCGAGGTTGCCTTCGGTGGCCAGGGTGCGCAACGGCGGATCGTTGCGCAATGCCGTTGTCAGCTCAGCGGTTTCAGCGGCGATGCGGTCGCTTTCCATGATCATGCCGACCCCGGCAACTCGGGACGTGTGCTCGACCGCCGCCGCGGTGACGCCGGTTTCGATCAACCACAGTGCTGTGAGGATCCAGCCCTGGTGAATCCGGTCGCGCAGCAGCCGAATTCGCACTCCCAGGCCGGCGTCCGGTAGCAGGCCTAGCTGCACGTCATCGGCGTGCTCGGCTTGGGCCGCGGTGCTGTAGGCCCGGACATCGGTGCGCAGATGGCGCGTTAGCGCCACTGATCGTGCCGCGGCGACCGCTTTCGCGACCGCCCCCAGCGCTCCTTCGGCCAACCGGGGCTGACCAAACGGCAGTAGATCCCCAACCTGCGGTTGGTCGACCAAAGCGTCGGAGATGACGGCTTTCTCGTCCCAACCGGGCAGCTGGGCGGCGGCGACGACGTTGGCCGACACGCCGACGTAGGGCCGATGGCCGAACACCGCGATGGCCCTGCTCCCCCATTCGTCGCCGACGACGCCACCCAGTGCGAGCACCCGGCTGATCTCCTGGCTGGCCGAGCGCAACCCACTCAGCTGGACGTCCAGTGTTATCGGGGTCAACGGGCCGGGCAGCGACTCGGCAAGGCCGGCAGCGCTGAAGACCGGGAAACGCGGATCTATCCGGTCGTCGAACTCACCTTCCATGCCCTCTGGTGCCGCGCTGACCAGCTCGCCGGACGGTGCGGACCGCGGCAGCACCTCGACCGGGAGCGGCAATTGGCCACCGCGAGTCGATGCGCCGGCGGCGCCGACTCTGCGGCCGACAAGTCCACGCGCGGTGTCGGTGACCGCCTCGACTGCCTTCCAGCCGAACTCGAACTTCCAATCCTCTTGTACTGCAGCGATATCCAGCTCTGGGATTGGCTGTGACCAGCTGCGGATGCCACGCAGCCGCGAGCGCGGGCTCACGGCTCGCAGTAGCCGCCACGCAGTGATCACATTGATGGTGTCCGGGGTTGCAAGGTCCACCACCCCGGTGCGGTCGGTGTCCAACGAGAGAACCAGAAAGCGCACCAGGTCGTCGAGGTGCAGCACTCGCATCGGTTGCTCAGAGACCTTGGCGCGCAACAGTGTTGCCACGGTGCGGCAGACCATCCAGTCGAGCTGGCGGCCGACCGGCGGGGCGATCCGGATCACCAGGCTTGGGCCCCAACTCGTGGACACCAGATCCTCGGCCGGCTGATACAGGTGCGATCGGCCCGCGGCCTGAGATACGAACAGCAATCGGGCGCCGGCGCGGGAAGCCGCGTGGGTCACTCGCGCAACTCCGTCGATGTCGGCGCTGCCCGGCGCTTCGGGATCGACCGGCGCCAGATGGATCACCGCGTCGGCTTCGTCGGCCAGCTGTTGCAGGATGGGGTCGCTCAGCGGGGCGCAAAAAAAACTCACGCCTGCGTCGAGGCAGGCGTGCGGGTGCTCAGAAATGCCGGTGACCGTATGCCCGGCAGCAATCAGCTGCCGTGCGACCAGCCGCCCAACGGGGCCGGTGGCGTCGGTAACCAGGATGTGCACCTGGGCTCACCTCCCCCAACGTCCATCTTTGACAATAGGCAAGCCCCCACGACTTGCGCGACCGCTACGACCCAAGCGGCCGTTGAGCTGGACTGATACCGACGGCTGGTTACCGCATCGTCGCGCTGCCGTCCGCGGTGACGACAACCTTGGCGCCCCCGATGTCCTCGCTAACGGTTGCCTTGGCCGCCCCGGGATCGCCGATGACCGCCAAGGCGCGTGATCCGTCGGGCGTGCGCACGGCGACAAAAGCCTTCTCCGGCTGCCCGTCGCGGTCGAACGGTGTCGTCCATGCCTCGACCGTCCCGACGCCTTCCCACTCGACGAGTCCGGCTCGGGTGGGCTCTCGGTCTACCGCCGATTGCACGTCCTCCCAACGGAATTCGCTCGGCGGCTCGGTACTGTACACACCGAAGCTGTGCTTGGTCAGATACCCGCCGTTGGCGGTGACCAAGGCCAGCCGGCCGGGATTGGCCACCAGCAGCTCGGCAGTCGTGGCAATGGAATGCATGACGTAATTGCTCCACGGGCCGCCCGCGAAGGTCAGCCCGCCGGTAACGGTGAGCGGGCGGGCGGGGTCATCGACGCTCAATCCGAGTTCGGCCGCGGCCACCTGGACGGCGGACGGAAAGCATGAGTACAGGTCGACGTAGTCGACATCGTCGATGTTCAGGCCCGCCAACTCCAGCGCGCGTGCGCCGCCGATGCGAATCGCCGGCGAACGGTGCAGCTCGTCGCGGTCGGCGATCGAAGGTGTGTCATGCGCGTCGGTGCCGGCATGTGGGAAGACCCACCGCTCGGTAGGGATCTGCAGGCGCTGTGCCTGCGCTACGGACGCGATAATCAGCGCAGCACCCTGATCGACCATGTTGTTGGAGTTCATCAGCTTGGTGTAGGGCCAACTGATCATTCGGTTCTGCGGGCCGGGCTCGGCAATTTCCTCGGCGCTGACGGGTTTGCGGATCCATGCGTGCGGATTGTCGACCGCGACGGCGTTGAAGCGAGCCCACAGTTCGCTGATGCGCCTGCGGTGATCCTCGACTGACTCGTCGCGAGCGATGCGAAGCGCCTGCTCGAACATCGGGTAGATGTAGGCGGGCCGGTCCAGCGTGATCCTGATCTCCGCGTCGCCGGCCATCGGCACGTCCTGGCCACTGACCTCGGCCATCGGCACTGAGTCGTCCTGGACCGTCCACACCAGCTTGCCGCCCTTGGCTCGCAGCCCTCGCCGGGTGCGCCAGGTTTCCGCGCCGGCCAGCAGCACCACGCCGGCGCGGCCCTGTTGGATGTCCAGGCATGCCTGGTTGAGCAGTGACTGCGGCACGTTGCCGCCGACCGGGCTGTACCGCGTAGTGAAGTCAGCGGCGCCGATCCGTTGGCCGAGCAATAGCCCCGGATCCCGGTAGTGCGCCGAGAGCACATTCACCACCCGAATGGAGTCCAGCGCCTCCAGGACTCGGCCATCGGCGGCCTGCCGGGCGGCGGCTTCCATCAGGTCGACTGGTTCGACGGATCGACTCTCGGGGTCGATCTCGTCGCGGTGATTGACCTGGCCGCAGCCGATCAGCACCGGCGTCCTGGGGTCGAGGGGCATAACGACGAACCTAGCGTCCTGATCGCCGAGCGTGACGACAGCGTCGCGTTGGGCGCCGTGCGTGACGCTAGTGTCACGCACGGCGATAGACAGCGACTGAGATGCCTCAGGGGACGGAGACTAACGACGAATGACCGCACATTTGAGCTACGTCGAGGCCGTGATCGTCGGCGCCGCCCAGGGGGTCACCGAACTCTTCCCGGTCTCCAGCCTGGGGCACTCGATCTTGGTGCCTGCGCTGCTCGGCGGGCAATGGGCGAAAGACCTCGACGTGTCCGCACCCCAATCGCCCTACCTGGCGTTCATCGTCGGCCTACACGTCGCCACCGCCGCTGCGCTGCTGGTGTTCTTCTGGCGGGACTGGCTGCGCGTGCTGGCCGGGTTCGCCTCCTCGGTGCGATACCGCCGGATTCAGACGTCCAACGAGCGGTTGGCGTGGCTCATTGTGGCCGGAACCATCCCAGTGGGCCTGGCCGGCCTGTTTCTGGAACGACTGTTTCGCACCACGCTGGGCAAACCGATCCCGGCCGCGGCGTTCCTGCTGCTCAACGGAATCGCCTTGTATGCGGGCGAAGTGCTGCGCCGTCGTGCCGCGGCGCCGGAGCACCAGTCGGTCGAACACACCGGCGCGGCCGTCGACGACCGGCTCGCCCAGCTGCCCATCGGCCGGGGCCTGCTGATCGGCTCCGCTCAGATCCTGGCGCTGCTGCCCGGAATCAGCCGCTCCGGCATCACCATCGTGGCCGGCCTGTGGCGCGGCCTGTCGCATGAAGACGCGGCCCGCTTCTCTTTTTTGCTGGCCACGCCGATCATTCTCGCCGCCGGGGTGTACAAAATCCCGGATCTGTTCGGGCCGCTGGGCACCGGGATCGGCGGCCAGGTGCTGGCCGGCAGCGTCGCCTCTTTCGTCTGCGCCTACCTCGCCGTGCGCTTCCTCACCCGGTATTTCGAAACCCGCACCCTGACACCGTTCGCCATCTATTGCGCCGCGTTCGGCGCGGCCAGCCTGGCGTGGCTCACGCTGCGCTGAACCGTCACAGCATGGACCGGTCGTGATTGCGCGGCCGCACGCCGAGTGCTGTGCTAGAGCCATGGCAGACACGGCAGCTACCGCTCTCAAGGTTCGTGACAAGGTCGTCGTAATCACCGGCGGTGCACGGGGAATCGGATTAGCCACGGCAACCGCACTGCACAATTTGGGTGCCAAGGTGGCAATCGGCGACGTCGACGAAGTGAGGGTCAAGGAGTCGGGTGCGGCCCTCGGCGTCGACGTCTACGGCAAGCTCGATGTCACTGACCCGCATTCCTTTTCGGAATTCCTCGACGAGGTCGAGCGACAGCTCGGTCCCATCGACGTGCTGATCAACAACGCCGGCATCATGCCCGTCGGCCGGGTCATCGACGAGCCCGACGCCGTCACTCGACGCATCCTGGACATCAACGTCTACGGCGTGATCCTCGGCAGCAAGCTGGCAGTCCAGCGGATGGTCCCCCGCGGCAAAGGGCACGTCATCAACGTCGCCTCGCTGGCCGGCGAGATCTATGCCGTCGGGCTGGCCACCTATTGCGCCAGCAAGCACGCGGTGGTGGGTTTCACCGACTCGGCCCGGATCGAGTACCGCTCGGCGGGCGTGAAGTTCTCGATGGTGTTGCCGGGATTCGTCAACACCGAACTCACGGCCGGGACCTCCGGGACGAAGGGATTCAGGAACGCCGAGCCCGCCGAGATCGCCGACGCGATCGTCGGACTGGTGGCCCAGCCCAAGCCGCGGGTGCGAATCACCAAGGCGGCCGGCGCCATGGTCGTGTCGCAGAAGTTCTGGCCGCGCGGCATCGCCGAGGCGCTGAATCGCAGGCTCGGCGGCGATCATGTGTTCACCGACGACGTCGATGTCGACAAGCGCAAGGCCTACGAGGCCCGCGCTCGCGGCGAAGAGTGACTTTCGCATCTTTCGGCGTTCATCGGCGGCGCGGACAATCGGCAAAGTGAGCCCAGAAACCCCGACAACCGCAGCACTGTCCAACGACCAACTGGCCCTCATCGACAAATACTGGCGCGCCGCCAATTACCTGTCGGTCGGGCAGATCTATCTGCTGGACAACCCGCTGCTGACCGAGCCGCTGGCGGCCCAGCACGTCAAACCCCGGCTGCTGGGGCACTGGGGCACCACACCGGGGCTCAACCTCGTCTACGCGCATCTGAACCGGGTCATCCGCAACCGCGACGCCAACATCATCTATGTCACCGGGCCCGGTCACGGCGGCCCCGGACTGGTCGCCAACGCCTACCTGGAAGGCACTTACACCGAGGTCTACAGCGGTATCGGTGAAGATGCCGAAGGACTGCGAAAGCTGTTCCGTCAGTTCTCCTTCCCCGGCGGCATCCCCAGTCATGTCGCCGCCCAGACCCCGGGGTCCATCCATGAAGGTGGCGAACTCGGCTACGCGCTGGTGCATGCGTTCGGTGCGGCTTTTGACAACCCGGACCTGGTGGTCGCGTGCGTGATCGGTGACGGCGAAGCCGAGACCGGGCCGCTGGCGGCCGGTTGGCACTCCAACAAATTCCTCAACCCCGCCGTCGACGGCGCTGTGCTGCCGATCCTGCATCTGAACGGGTACAAGATCGCCAACCCGACCGTGCTGGCCCGCATCCCGCACACCGAACTCGAATCGCTGTTGCGCGGCTATGGCTATCGGCCGATCACCGTGGCCGGAGACGACCCGGGCGTCGTGCACCGGGCGCTGGCCGCCGCCCTAGACGATGCGTTCGACGACATTGCCGCAATCCAGCGCGCGGCGCGAACCGGCGAGACGACCGAGCGGCCAGTGTGGCCGATGATCGTGCTGCGCACCCCCAAAGGCTGGACCGGACCGAAAGTGGTTGACGGCAAACGTGTAGAGGGCACCTGGCGAGCACACCAGGTGCCGCTCGCCGAGACGCATGACAACCCCGAGCACCGTGCGCAGTTGGAAGAGTGGTTGCGCAGTTATGCGCCCGACGAATTGTTCGACGGGCACGGGGCGCTGCGCTCGGAGCTGCGGGCGCTGGCGCCGAAGGGTGATCGGCGGATGAGCGCTAACCCGCACGCGAACGGCGGACTGCTGTTGCGCGAGCTGGATCTGCCGGACTTTCGCGACTATGCGGTGCCGGTACCGCAGCCGGCCACCACCACGCACGAGGCCACCCGCGTCCTCGGAACATTCCTGCGCGACGTCATCACTCGCAACTTGGATCGCTTTCGCTTGATGGGGCCCGACGAAACCGCGTCCAACCGGCTGTCGGCCGTTTTCGAGGCGACCGGCAAGGTGTGGCTGTCCGAGACCGAGCCCGACGACGACCATCTGGCGCCCGACGGCCGCGTGATGGAGGTGCTGTCCGAACACCTGTGCCAGGGCTGGCTGGAGGGCTATCTGCTGACCGGGCGGCACGGCTTGTTCAACTGCTACGAGGCGTTCGTGCACATTGTCGACTCGATGATGAGCCAGCACGCGAAATGGCTGTCCACCAGCCGTGAACTGCCTTGGCGGCGGCCGATCGCGTCGCTGAATTATCTGCTGAGCTCGCATGTGTGGCGTCAGGACCACAACGGCGCCTCGCATCAGGACCCCGGATTCATCGACCTGGTCGCGAACAAACGCGCCGAGGTGGTGCGGGTCTATCTGCCGCCGGATGGCAACACGCTGCTGTCGGTGGCCGACCACTGCCTGCGCAGCCGCGACTACATCAATGTCATCGTCGCCGGCAAGCAACCCGCACTGGCCTACCTCGACATGGACGACGCGATCGCGCACTGCACCCGCGGGCTGGGGATCTGGGAGTGGGCCGGGACCACCAGCGGCGAACCCGACGTGGTGCTGGCGTGCGCCGGCGACGTCCCCACCCTGGAGACGCTGGCCGCCGCCGACGTCCTGCGTCGCGAACTACCTGATCTGGCGGTGCGGGTGGTCAATGTCGTCGACCTGATGCGGCTGCAGCCGGACTCCGAGCATCCGCATGGGTTGCCGGACAGGGAGTTTGACGCGTTGTTCACCCGCGACAAGCCGGTCATCTTCGCCTACCACGGCTATCCCTGGCTGATCCACCGGCTGACGTATAGCCGGACCAATCACACCGGCTTGCACGTGCGGGGATTCAAGGAGCGCGGCACCACCACGACACCCTTCGACATGGTGATGCTCAACGACCTCGATCGCTTCCATTTGGTGATCGATGTCATTGACCGGGTGGACGGGTTGGCCAGCCGGGCTGCGGTGCTGCGTCAGCGGATGGTCGACGCACGGCTGAACGCCCGCCGCTACACCCGCGAGCACGGTGAGGACGACCCGCAGATCGCGAACTGGAAGTGGGGATCGGACTAGCTGGGACGACGGGTGTGCGCACCTGGCGGGATTTTCGCGGTTTCGCGCCGGTGAGCGCACATTCGGCGCCGTCATCGCACAACCGGCACGGTTACCGCGGGGAAACTCGGCGCTAGCCTGTTGTGGTGGGTGAAGTGTTGTCGGTCAACCTGGCTCGTGCTCGAACCAACCCTGATCCTCGCGCGCAGTCGACGTTGACGGGCATCGACAAGGTCACGGCAGCGGGGCCGGTCATGGTCCGTGCTCCTGGCCCGATGCATGGCGGTCTGGGCAGTGGTCTGGTCGGCGACACCATCGGCAATCCGAAACTCCACGGCGGCGACGACCAGGCTGTTTACGCGTATGCGCGAGAAGACTTGGACGCCTGGGAAACTCAGCTGCAGCGCACCTTCGCCAACGGGATGTTCGGTGAGAATCTGACGACCTCGGGCATCGATGTGACGGGGGCGCGGATCGGCGAACGGTGGCGGGTGGGTACCGACGGCGTGGTGCTGGAAGTCTCGGCGCCCCGCACGCCGTGCCGGACATTCGCGGCGTTCCTGCATCTGAGCCAGTGGATCAAGACCTTCACCCAGGCTGGCAAACCCGGTGCCTACTTCCGGGTGATCTCGCCCGGAACAGTGCGGGCCGGCGACGCGATCACCATCGACTACCGCCCCGATCACGACGTGACCATCGGGCTGGTGTTTCGCGCCCGGATGTCTGAACCGGAGCTGCTGCCCCGGCTGTTGGTGGCGGACGCGCTCTCGGCAGAACTCAGGGCCTACGCCCAGCGCCGAGTCGCCTCGAACCCCGGGTAAGCATCGAAGTCGGTGGGGCTGCTGCGCTTCGCCGGTAAACTGGTCAAATGCATGACGCACCGGCTGCCGCCGACATCCACCCAGTGGTGTCACAGCTGTCGGCGCTGCACCGGCTTCGGATCCATCTCGACCTCGGCGTGGTCGTCGTGGTGCTGGTGCTCACAAACCTGATCGCCCACTTCACCACACCGTTAGCCAGCATTGCCACGGTGCCGGTCGCCGCCGTCGGGTTGGTGATCATGATGCGGTCCAGCGGTCTGGACTGGGTCGATCTGGGGCTGGGCCGCGAACACTGGAAATCCGGTTTCGGTTATGCCCTGGGCGCGGTGGCCGTGGTGGCGTCGGTGATCGCGGTCGGTGTGCTGCTGCCGATGACCCGGCCGATGTTCATGAACAATCACTACGCAACGATCTCGGGTGCGCTGATCGCCTCGATGGTGGTCATTCCGCTGCAAACCGTGATCCCCGAGGAGCTGGCTTTCCGCGGTGTGTTGCACGGGGCGCTGCATCGGGCCTGGGGTTTTCGCGGGGTCGCAGTGGCGGGCTCGCTGCTGTTCGGACTCTGGCATGTCGCGACGTCGTTCGGGCTGACGAGCAGCAATGTCGGTTTCACCCGGCTATTCGGCGGCGGGTTCTTCGGGATGCTGGCGGGGGTGACGTTGGCCGTGGTGGCCACCGGCTCGGCCGGATTCGTCTTCAGCTGGTTGCGGCGGCGCAGCGGTAGCCTGATCGCGCCGATCGCGCTGCATTGGTCACTGAACGGGCTGGGCGCCCTGGCCGCCGCGCTCGTCTTCCACCTGTCGACTTGAGGTCGGTTATACCAGCAGCACTGCGGCGCCGGCGATGCGTCCGGCGGCCAGATCGGTGAGCGCTTGGTCGGCTTTCTCCAGCGGATATTCGGGTGTGGTCACGTCGATGTGATGGTGACTGGCGAAGTCGAGAAACTCCCTCGCGTCGGCCCGGGTGTTAGACGTGACCGACCGGACCTGGCGCTCCTGGAACAAGTGACGCTGATAGTTCAGCGTCGGGATGTCCGAGAGGTGTATTCCGGCGATCGCCAACGTGCCGCCGCGGTCCAGCGCTTCGAGTGCGGGTAGCACCAGCTCACCGACCGGCGCGAACAAGATCGCGGCGTCCAGTGGCACCGGCGGCGGATCGGCGGCACCTTGAGCCGACGCGGCCCCAAGTCCGAGCGCCAGCTCGCGGGCTGCGGCTCCGCGGGTCATCACGTGTACCTCGGCGCCTTGCGCCAGCGCGACCTGCGCGGTGATGTGCGCGCTGCCGCCGAAGCCGTAGAGCCCCAGCCGCCCGCCGGGCGGTAGCTCGGCGCGCAGCAGCGAGCGGTATCCGATGATGCCGGCACACAGCAACGGCGCGAGCTCGCTGTCGGTGTAACCGTTGGGCAGATGATGAGCGAAAGCCGCAGGTACCGTGGCAAATTCGGCGTAGCCGCCGTCGGCGTCCCAGCCGGTGTAGCGCGACTGTGGACACAGGTTCTCAGTGCCTCGGCGACAGTACTTGCATACTCCGCAGGTGTGCCGCAGCCAGGCGATGCCGACCCGGTCCCCCACGCTGAAGCCCTCGCCGGCCGCTGAGCCCACTTCGACGACTTCGCCCACCACCTCGTGGCCCGGCGTCACATGTTCGCGGTGCACAGGAAGGTCGCCCTCGGTGACGTGCAGGTCGGTGCGGCACACGCCGCACGCGCGCACGGCGACCAGTAACTCCGACGGCCCAGGCCGCGGCACCTCGGTGCTGAATTGCTCAAGCGGTCGGGTGTCCATCGGACCGGGCTGACGCACGTGCCACGCGCGCATGGTGTTGCTCGCCGCCGGGGCCATCACCTCATCATGCCGCTACGCGTCGCCGATCCGCATGCGCAAAGGCGCTGCGCCTACAGGGTCTTTGTGCGCGATGTGGCCACCTTGAAGATCCACAACAGGATTACCGCGCCCACCAGCGCACCCAGGAAGGCGTGCTGGATGGGCGGGTGAATGTCGAACTGGTGCGGCGGGAAGACAATGCTGCCCAGCGTGCCGCCGACATACGAACCCAGAATGCCGAGGAGCGCGGTGGCGACCCAGCCCATGGGCTGCTTGCCCGGCACGATGAGACGCGCAATCAAGCCGACGATGAGACCTAAAACGATTAGCCAGATGATGTGCATAACCACGACGGGCTCCTTCAAGTAGTGACTGACAGAGAGGACCACCACGGTGTACCCGGTGGAGGCCGGGTCAACCGCATCTGATTCGCGACTTCCCTTGCCGCGGTTGGGCTTAACGCGTCATGCGCGACCCAGTTAGCCCCGGGCGCCGCGGCGTGGCCCGGCTAGGTCCTTCGGGCCATGCCCACGATCCACAGCAGGATCACCGAACCCAGGAGCGCGGTGAAGAAGGTGAAGAACCAGCCGCCCGACGCAGTGTCGACGACGAAGCTCAGCAGAAAGCCGCCAATCAGGGCGCCGACGATGCCGATCACGATGTCGAGCAGGATGCCCGAGCCGCCGCCTTTGACGATCTTGCTGCCAATCCAGCCGGCGAGTCCGCCGATGATGATGTAGCCGATCACGCCGACGCTGGTCAGCGTCGTGGATCGGGCGAGATATTCGGTAGCTGCCATGACGTCCATGGGGGTCTCCTTTGTATCGCTGGCAATGCCCAGCTCAACTGCTGAACCGTCTTGTGCGTATACCCCGTTTGGCCTGTTGTATGAATGTTGAATTGACGCGGCGGCCATTTTCTTCCGGCCGACGGGTCGCGGCGGGCTAAGTCGTCGGCAGAGTCCGTGTCGTCGGTGTCGCGGGAACCGGGGCGTCTGCCGCGGGGGCCTGGCCTGGCGGCGGGGCCGGAGGCGGCACTCCCGGGGCCGGAGGCGGCACTCCCGCAACCGGAGGGCTAGGAACCGGAGCGGGGGCTCCCGCTGTGGGGGGCGGGGGCGTCCACGGCTGGATCGACTCGGCTAGTGCTTTGGCCACGCCTACATCGACCGGGTCGTTCGACGTGCCCAGGTAGACCACGAACCAGCGCTGCGGGGGTCCGCCGGCAGGTGAATTGGGCGCACTGACGACGCCCGTCCAGATCTGACCGTTCGGCTTGGACGGGTCACTGAATTTGACCTCGTAATACGAGGCGCTTCCGGTCAATCCGTTGGCGCCGGCGAGTGGATTGGCGTTCTGGTTCATCCGGGTGCCCGGATACGGCATGAAGAACTCACCCATGTCCGAGCCCAGTCGGACCGCGGCCTTGGCATCGTTCGGTTCAGAACTGGCGTACAGCTTTTGATCCAGTCGTCCCATCACGATGCGGGTGTCGTTGGCGACCGGGGGTGCCTGGCCTGGCGCCGGCGGCGGCCCGGTCGTCTTGCTGAGCAGCTCTGAACCGTAGTCGAGGTGGGTTGCGTCGGACTCAACCCAGTTCGGCGGAACGATGAAGCTGAATCCGCCGGCGGCGTTACCGACTCGCCCGGCGTTCGGGTCCGGGGGCGGCGGCGGTGGCGTCGCGTTGGGATCGACCGGCGGCGGTGGTGGGGCGTTCGGATCCACCGGTGGTGGTGGCGGCGGTGCGCCCGGTGGCGGGACACCCGGGGCGGCGGGGGTGGGCGAAGCGGCGGGCGCTGGGGCACCCGGGGCCGCGGGCGCCGGCGAAGCTGGTGCGGCCGCCGGGGGCGGCGCGGTCGTGGTCGCCGGGACCGGGGTTGGGACCTCGGGGTCGGCAGTCGCGGTCGCCGGCAGGGCGATACTGACGGCGCTGGCAGTGGTCATCGTGGCAATCGCCAGCGTCGTCCACAGTCCTCTGCGACGTGTCGAGTGCGGGTCCACCTGATCCATGGCGACGAACCTACCGCGTTACCGCCGTGACGCAAGGATGCCTTGCGGACGATGCCATGCGGTTTTTCTGTTGTTGCCAACACGCAACGTGGTGCATGTCTGTGCACTTCACCGGGTTTGTCATGGGCCGGCGTGGCGCTGCGCTGACGGATATAACGCCACTTCGAGGGCTTTGACGACGAACCAGACCCGCTCGCCGGGCGTCAGCTGCAGGTCCGCGGCGGCCTCGACGGTGATCTCGGCGGCCAGCCCCGGTGCGCCACCGGGCTGTTCCGCTCCGCGCACCACCACCGCGGATCCACGAATGTCGAGCTCGGCCACGGTCAACTCGACGCAGTTGCGCGGGCTGCCGTGCGGTGGTTCCCGGTAGACGGCCACCGCCGTCGGCGCAAACACCGCGATCGCAGCCTGGCCGTGCGAGAGCCCGCTGGCCGGCGTGCCGTACCAGTGTGCGCCGGCGGAGGCCAGCAACACGCCGCCCGGGTCGACGGTGCCGTTGACGATATTGACGCCGGCGATCCGGGCGCCGAAATGGCTGCGCGGGGCGGTGAGCACGTCGGACACCGGCCCGATCTCGGCGATCTTTCCCGCCTCCAGCACCAACACCCGATCGGCGAGGGTGAACACGTCCAACAGATCGTGGGTGATCAGGACTACGGCGCAGCCGCTGCGGGCGACGGCGGTACGCAGCGCGGCGCGGATAGCCGCGGCCGCGGCGACATCGAGCCCGCTCAGCGGCTCGTCGAGCAGCAGCACATCGGGTTCGGCAGCCAGCGCGCGCGCGATCGCCACCCGCTGGGCCTGGCCGCCGGACAGCTGCCGGGGTTTTCGGTGGGCGAACTGCTCGGCATCCACTTCGCGCAGCCAGCGCAGCGCGGTCTCGCGCTGCTTGGCCGGCGTGAAACCGAACATCCCGCGGCGGCTGTGCGGTCCGAAGGCGACGTTGGCGACCACACTCATATGCGGGAACAGCAACGGGTCCTGCAGCAGCAGCCCCACCCGTCGGTCGTGCGTCGCCACGTCCACTCCGGCCGCCGTATCGGTCAATACCCGATCGCCCAACCGCACCACGCCGTCGTCGGGGCGTACCAATCCGGCGATGACATGCAGGGCCGTCGATTTGCCCGCGCCGTTGGGTCCGAGCACCGCGAGCACCTCACCGGCAGCCACCGAAAACTCCACATCCAATGAGCGGTCTGCCACGACCGCGCGCAGCTGCAGCTCGCTCACGGTTACCTCGCGCCGTTTCCGGTCAGGCTGCGCGCCCCCACACCCAGCACCACCAGCGCCGCCACCACCACGAGCAGGATCGACAACGCCACCGCCGCGTCCGCGTCGGTGACCCGCTGTAGATAGATCTCCAGTGGCAACGTGCGGGTCACGCCCTGCCGCGAGCCCGCGAACGTCAGCGTCGCGCCGAACTCCCCCAGCGAGCGAGCGAATGCCAGCACCCCACCCGACACCATGCCCGGCAGTAGCAGCGGCAAGGTGACCCGCCACCACACCGTGCTCGGCCGCGCTCCCAGCGTCGCGGCCACGACCTCATAGTCGGCTCCCGCGGTCCGGGCGGCGCCCTCCAGGGAGATCACCAGAAATGGCAGCGAGACGAACGTCTGCGCCAGCACCACCGCAGTCGTACTGAACGCGATGCTGATACCGGCGGCCTCCAAGTACTGGCCGACCAATCCGAGCCGGCCGAATGCGTAAAGCAACGCGATGCCTCCCACCACCGGAGGCAACACCAGCGGCAGCAGGATCAGCGGCCGCAATAGCCGCACCAGCCGCCCGGTGCTGCGGGCCAGCACCAACGCCATCGGCACACCGAACAGCACGCACAGCGTGGTGCTGGCGGCGGCGGTTTTCAGACTCAGCAACAACGCCGTCTTGGACGACGAGCTGGTGATCAGCGACCAGAAATTCGGCCAGTCAACCTTGACCGCGATCGCCACCAGCGGCAGCACCACGAAGACGGTCCCCGCGGCGGCAGGGATGTACACCCAGCGGGGCAGGTCGCTGTGACGTCTTGTAATACGTACACCCCTAACTGAGTGGCGGCGTTTCTCCCTGAAACCGCCAGGTGCGCGAGCTCGGACTTCGACCCTGACGACGTTAGCCGGGGAAGGCGAGGAAGCGATGAGACTTGCGGCGGTGGCAGTGGTCGCAGAGTTCTCGGCGTGTTGTTGCAGAGATAGGGCGCGTTAGGGCTTGGCAAAACCCGATTGGGCCAAGATCTTCTGACCGCTGTCCGACGTCACCAAGGTCACGAACTTCTGTGCCAACGCCGGCAGGGACGACTTCTTCAACACCGCAATGGGATAGACGTTGACCGCACCGGCGGCCTCGGGAAAGTTGACCGTCGTCACCTTGTCCCCGGCGTTCTTGGCATCGGTGACATAGACCAGCCCGGCATCGGCTTGACCCGTGGTCACCTTGCTGAGGGCATCGGTCACGCTCAGTTCCTCACTGACCGGGTTCAGGTGCACTCCGGTGCTGTTTTCGACGCGCTGGGTCGCCGCTCCGCACGGCACCGGCGGCTGGCAGACCACCACGCTGATTCCGGGCTTAGCGAGGTCGGCGAGAGATCCGATCTTCTTCGGGTTGCCGGGCGCGGTGACGATGACCAACGTGTTGGAGGCGAAATTCGTCGGATTGTTGGCCAACAACCCGGCCTTGAAGACGTTGTTCATCTGCGTGGTGTCGGCCGAGGCGAAGATGTCGGCCGTCGCGCCCTGGGTCAGTTGTGTCGCGAGCTCCGAGGAGCCGGCGAACTCGAATTCCACACCGTCACCAGGATTGTCGCTCTTGAACTGCTGACTGATCTGGGTGAACGCGGGCTTGAGTGAGGCCGCCGCGAACACCACGATCGACCCGGCGAGCGTCGTCGTCTGAGACGGTGGCGGCGACGGTGCTTTCTGGCTGCATCCCGCCAGGCACGCGATCAGCATTGTCGATACCAAAGCGGCCAAGACTGCGATCCGACGCATGCGTAAAACTTAGCCCTGCGACGATGCGGTCCGCCTGCGGTGTCTGCGATCGGCGCCGGGCTCGCCGATCGCCAAATAGTTACGAATTCGTCCGCGAGTCGCGATGTCCTTAGTTTCCCCTTAGAGCTACTGTCCAGTAACATCGTTTTGATCGACGCCATAACACGCTGAGATCCCAGGTATTGGACCTGTGGTCTGCCACCATCGGAACCACGGTTCAACCGCCGGGCGAGAGCAAAAGCGCTGGTGAAAGCCAGGGTCTGGGTTCACAGTTGAACACGAGGAGGTCATGGCAGTGGAGGTGCTGGTCACTGGCGGGGACACCGAGCTGGGACGCACGGTCGCCGAGGGTTTTCGCGACGAGGGGCACAAAGTGACCCTGGTCGGCGCCTGCCGTAGCGATCTCGAGGTCGCCGCCAAGGAATTGGACGTCGATGCGATCGTCTGCGACACCACCGACCCGGCCAGTCTCGAGGATGCCCGCGGGTTGTTCCCCCATCACTTGGACACCATCGTCAACGTGCCGGCGCCCTCCTGGGATCGCGGCGACCCGCGCACCTACTCGATCGCCGACACCGCCAGAGCGTGGCGTAACACCCTTGACGCGACCGTGCTGTCGGTAGTGCTGACGTTGCAAACCGTCGGTGACCATCTGCGCTCCGGTGGTTCCATCATCAGCGTGGTGCCCGAAAGCCCGCCCGCGGGCAGCGCCGACGCGGCGATCAAGGCGACCCTGTCGAGTTGGGTTGCCGGGCAGGCGACCGTTTTCGGCACTCGCGGCATCACGGTGAACACCGTGGCCAGTGGCCGTAGCGTCCACGCTGGTTACGAAGGCCTTTCCCGCACACCGCCTTCGGTCGCAGCGGAGGTCGCTCGGTTGGCGTTGTTCCTCACCAGTTCGGCAGCTCGCCACATCACCGGCCAGACGCTGCACGTCAGCCACGGCGCGCTGGCGCGTTTCGCCTAGAGCGCAATCTCTTTGGGGTTCCGCTTTCGGAGCCGATCACTACGGTAGAAAACGTGGCTATTCGACTCGGTTTGCAGATTCCCAATTTCTCCTACGGCACCGGGGTGGAGCAGCTCTTCCCCACCGTCATCGCCCAAGCCCAAGAGGCGGAAGCGGCCGGTTTCGACTCGGTCTTCGTGATGGACCACTTCTACCAACTGCCGATGCTGGGCACTCCCGACCAGCCGATGCTGGAGGCCTACACCGCGCTGGGCGCGCTGGCCACCGCGACCGAACGAGTACAGCTGGGCACGTTGGTGACCGGCAATACGTATCGCAATCCCACGCATCTGGCCAAAACCATCACCACCCTGGATGTGGTGAGCCAGGGTCGGGCGATTCTGGGCATCGGGACCGGCTGGTTCGAACTCGAGCACGATCAGCTGGGCTATGACTTCGGCACCTTCACCGACCGGTTCAACCGCCTCGACGAGGCACTGCAAATCATCCTGCCGATGATCAAAGGCGAGCGGCCGACTTTCTCGGGCAACTATTACCGTGCGACCGAGGCGTTGGCGAATCCGCGCTTCCGCGAACACATTCCGCTGATGATCGGTGGCAGCGGTGAGAAGAAGACGATCCCGTTGGCCGCAAAGCATTTCGATCACCTCAATGTGATCGCCGGCTTCGATCAACTGCCGCAAAAGGTGAAAGTGGCGCAGGCGCAATGCGAGAACATCGGCCGCGATCCGGCGACGCTGGAAACCAGCGTGCTGATCACGGTGCTGCTCGACGACAACATCGCGCCAGACCAGATTCCGGCCGAGATGACCCAGCGGATGGCGGCAGGTAGCCCGGATTCGGTTGCAGACCAGCTCAAAACCAAGGTGATCGACGCCGGAATCGACAGCTTGATCATCAACATCCCCTTCTATACGCCCGGCATCGTCACCGCGGCCGCCGAGGCGCTGCGCCCCGTAGTGGGTCTGTAACCGGGGACTCAATCACGGCGTCGGCATGACGCGAATCACGTTCCGGCGACCTGGGATAACGGGTCGATGTGGTTGATTACACAGGCTCACTATGCGGCTTTGACTGTGCGGGGTGACTAGCGTGGTAGCTAACTGAACTTGCGCATCGAGAGCCCCGTCAGGAGCAGCGTTACCCCATGAGCCCCCAGCGAGAAGCCACAGCTGAACCCAACCGTCGGCACCAAGTTGTCATCATCGGTTCGGGATTCGGCGGACTGAACGCGGCAAAGAAGCTCAAGCGGGCCGATGTCGACATCAAGCTGATTGCGCGCACCACGCACCACCTGTTCCAGCCGTTGCTGTACCAGGTGGCCACCGGGATCATCTCCGAGGGCGAGATCGCCCCGCCGACTCGGGTCGTGCTGCGCAATCAGCGCAACGCCCAGGTGCTGCTCGGCAACGTCACCCACATCGACCTAGCGGGCAAGAAGGTCATCTCGGAGTTGCTGGGACACAGTTACGAAACCCCATTCGACACCTTGATCGTGGCCGCCGGTGCCGGCCAGTCCTACTTCGGCAACGACCACTTCGCCGAATTCGCACCCGGCATGAAGTCGATTGACGACGCGCTCGAATTGCGAGGCCGGATTTTGAGCGCCTTCGAGCAGGCCGAGCGGTCGAGCGATCCGGAGCGCCGTAGGAAGCTGCTGACCTTCACCGTCGTCGGAGCGGGTCCGACCGGCGTCGAAATGGCCGGGCAGATCGCAGAATTGGCCGACTACACGCTGAAAGGCGCTTTCCGCCATATTGATTCGACCAGGGCGCGGGTGATCCTGCTAGATGCCGCGCCCGCGGTGCTGCCGCCGATGGGCGAAAAGTTGGGTGAGCGCGCGGCCGCCCGGCTGCAAAAGATGGGCGTGGAGATCCAGCTGGGTGCGATGGTCACCGATGTGGACCGTGACGGCATCACCGTCAAGGATTCGGATGGCACCATCCGGCGCATCGAATCGGCTTGCAAGGTGTGGTCCGCCGGGGTGCAAGCCAGCCGGCTGGGCCGAGACCTCGCCGAGCAGTCGTCGGTCGAACTCGACCGGGCCGGTCGCGTCAAAGTGCTGCCCGATCTCTCAATTCCCGAGCACCCCAACGTATTCGTCGTCGGGGACATGGCCGCCGTCGACGGTGTGCCGGGAGTCGCGCAGGGCGCGATCCAGGGCGCCAAGTACGTCGCCAACGCGATCAAGGCCGAACTCGACGGAGCCGACCCGGCGCAGCGTGAGCCGTTCCAGTATTTCGACAAAGGCTCCATGGCCACGGTGTCGCGGTTTTCCGCGGTGGCCAAGATTGGTCCACTGGAGTTCAGTGGCTTCATCGCCTGGCTGATCTGGCTGGTGCTGCACTTGGTGTACCTGGTCGGATTCAAGACCAAGATCACCACGCTGCTCTCGTGGACGGTGACGTTCCTGAGCACGCGGCGCGGTCAGCTGACCATCACCGATCAGCAGGCTTTCGCGCGAACGCGTCTTGAACAGCTGGCCGAACTTGCTGCTGAAGCGCGCGGTTCGCTGGAAACCGAAAGGGTAGCCAGCTAGCCGACTGGCTTGAATTCTGTCGCTGGACGGCAGAATTCGATCACGGCCACGCGTGACGTCGCCACTCAGCTTTCGGCGGGCTCGGCCTCGAGATTTTGCAAACGCACCTGCCCCCGGGCGATCAGTCGATCAGCCGAGTCGGTGATGGTGACCAACCACAGCTGCTGACGCCGTCCGCGATGAATCGGCTCGGTCCTGCCGTGCACCGTTCCCGAACTGATGGAACGAAGGAAGTCTGTGTTGTTGTTGACGCCGACGACGTTGCCGCCACCGCGGGTGGCGAGCCAGGTGTAGGCCGAAACGCTGGCCATGCTCTCCACCATCGAACAATAAACACCGCCGTGCACCAAACCCATCGGCTGCAACAGTTTGGGCGTGACCTCGAGCTGCGCGCGAGCGCCGTCGGGACTCAGTTCGGTGAAGCGCAGCCCCAGCTCGGTGTCGAAGGGAGCGGTGAAATCCGGCGGGATGGCTGCGTCTGGCGACGTTGACACGCTTTGTGTCTACACCATCGGCGACTTCGTCTGGCGGCCAAGCAGGTGAGAAACAGGCGAGCCCCGTGCACTAGGCACGGGGCTCGCCGATCGAGTAGACCGGGGGTCGCTGCAGCCCTCAGGACACTCCGGCGGTCTCTTGCGCTCGACCGAATTCAGCATAGGCAAGGCTGCCCTAATTTTGCAAGCCTTAATTGCGTACTGTGTAGCTCATGCACGGCTTGGCACCCGCACTCCTGCGATCGGTAGCCAACTTGGCCAGTTGTCCTTACGACGGTCGGTAGTAAGCCGGAGTACCCTGAATTCGACGTTGATGGAGATGAGCGAACTATGGCCAAGCTGACCCGCCTAGGTGAACTGGAACGCGCGGTGATGGACCATCTGTGGTCCATGCCGGAAGCGCAGACGGTCCGCCAGGTCCACGAGGCCTTGTCTGCTCGGCGCGACCTCGCGTATACGACCGTCATGACCGTGCTGCAGCGACTGGCCAAGAAGAATCTGGTGTCGCAGATCCGGGACGACCGGGCGCACCGGTATGCGCCCGTCCATGGCCGCGACGAGCTGGTCGCCGGGCTGATGGTCGATGCACTGTCTCAGGCCGAGGACTCCGGGGGCAGACAGGCCGCGCTGGTGCATTTCGTCGAGCGAGTAGGTGCCGACGAGGCCGCCGCGCTACGGCGCGCGCTCGCCGAACTAGAAGTAAATCAACGCAATACGTCACCGGCTGGCGCTACAGCGCAAGACTGAGAGACACTTACGGTGTGTCCGCGCTGGCCTTCACCATCCTGGCGGTGCTGCTGGTCGGTCCTGCACCGGCCCTCCTAGCCCGAGCGAGCTGGCCGCTGCGCGCTCCGCGCGCGGCGATGGTGTTGTGGCAAGCCATTGCCCTGGCCGCGGTGCTATCCGCATTCAGCGCGGGCATCGCGATCGCCACCCGGGTGCTGATGCCCGGTCCCGATGGACGGCCCACCGCCAGTGTCATCGGTGCGGAGGGCCGGCTCGGCTGGCCGCTGTGGACGATCTACATGGCGGTATTCGCGCTGACCGTGCTGATCGGTGTGCGCTTGATGGCCGCCGCCGTGCAGGTGGCCATCGCCAATCGGCGACGGCGGGCGCACCACCGCATGGTGGTCGACCTGGTCGACGTCGGACACGGTGCCGCGCTGGCCCAGCCCAGCGCCCGCACCCGCGACCTTCGCGTCCTGGACGTCGCACAACCGCTTGCCTACTGTCTGCCGGGAGTACGCAGCCGGGTGGTGGTCAGCGAGGGAACCCTGAAGACGCTCGACGAGGCCGAGGTCGCGGCCATCCTCAGTCACGAGCGGGCCCATCTGCGGGCCCGGCATGACCTGGTTCTGGAAGCGTTCACCGTGGCGCACGCCGCCTTCCCCCGGGTGGTTCGTAGCGCCAACGCGCTGCGCGCGGTGCAGCTGCTGGTCGAGCTACTTGCCGATGACGCCGCGGTGCGCGCCACCGGGCGCACTCCCCTGGCCCGGGCGTTGGTGGCCTGCGCGTCTGGGCGGACACCGTCGGGCGCGCTGGCCGCAGGCGGTCGCAGCACGGTGTTGCGGGTGCGCCGGCTATCTGGGCGCGGCAACAGCTGGCCACTGTCGGCGACCGCATACCTGGCCGCGGCCGCGGTATTCGTGGTGCCCACCATCGCGCTGGTCGTACCGTGGCTCACGGAACTACAGCGGCTGCTCAACCTCTAGCGCAAGACGGCCGAACACCTTGGAAGACCGCGAGTCCGCTGTGCCACAGTGTGGTCGCACAAGCTTGTCGAAATCGCAGAAGAGTTCTCCCACCTGAGAGGCGAAGACATGAGTTCGTCGGATTCGAAAACCGGGATCGCGCAGATCGGTGTCACGGGCCTGGCCGTGATGGGTTCGAACCTGGCCCGCAATTTTGCGCACCACGGCTACACCGTGGCTCTGCACAACCGGTCGATCGCTAAGACCGACGCGCTACTCGAAGAACACGGCGACGAGGGCAAGTTCGTCCGTTCGGAGACCATCGAGGAATTCCTGGACGCGCTGGAGAAGCCGAGGCGGGTGATCATCATGGTCAAGGCCGGCGACCCGACCGACGCGGTCATCAACGAGCTCGCCGACGCCATGGAAGAAGGCGACATCATCATCGACGGCGGCAACGCCCTCTTTACCGACACCATCCGCCGCGAGAAGGCGATTCGCGAGCGCGGCCTGCACTTTGTCGGCGCGGGCATCTCCGGTGGCGAGGAGGGCGCGCTGAAGGGCCCGTCGATCATGCCCGGCGGTCCGGCCGAGTCGTACAAGTCGCTGGGCCCGTTGCTCGAGGAGATCTCCGCGCACGTCGACGGTGTGCCGTGCTGCACCCACATCGGTCCCGATGGCGCCGGTCACTTCGTGAAGATGGTGCACAACGGCATCGAGTACTCCGATATGCAGCTGATCGGCGAGGCCTACCAGTTGCTGCGCGACGGACTCGGCCAGACCGCACCCGAGATCGCGGACGTCTTCGCCGAATGGAACAAAGGCGATCTGGACAGCTTCCTCATCGAGATCACCGCGCAGGTCTTGCGTCAGACCGACGCCAAGACCGGCAAGCCGCTGGTCGACGTCATCCTGGACGAGGCCGAGCAGAAAGGCACCGGCCGCTGGACAGTGAAGTCCGCGCTCGACCTCGGCGTGCCCGTTACCGGCATCGCGGAAGCGGTGTTCGCCCGCGCGCTGTCGGGGTCGGTGGCCCAGCGCAAGGCCACCACCGGACTTGCGTCGGGTGACCTCGGCAAAAAGCCAACGGACGCTGCGCAGTTCACCGACGACGTCAGCAAGGCGTTGTACGCGTCCAAGATCATCGCCTATGCGCAGGGCTTCAACCAGATTCAGGCCGGCAGCATCGAGTACGACTGGGGCATCACCCCCGGCGACATGGCCACCATCTGGCGCGGCGGCTGCATCATCCGGGCCAAATTCCTCAACCGGATCAAGGAAGCGTTCGACGAGGACGGCGATCTGCCGTCGCTCATCGTCGCGCCGTACTTCCGCTCCGCGATCGAGGAATCCATCGACAGCTGGCGACGCGTCGTGGTGAAGGCCACCGAACTCGGCATCCCGATCCCCGGCTTCTCCTCAGCGCTGTCGTACTACGACGGGCTGCGTACCGAGCGACTGCCCGCCGCGCTGACCCAGGGTCTGCGCGACTTCTTCGGAGCGCACACCTACGGCCGCATCGATGAGGATCCCGACAAACGTTTCCACACCCTGTGGAGCGGCGATCGCACCGAAGTGCCGGCCTAGCTGCGCCAACTACGGTGGCTAAGAAGCGGTAAAGGGTGGGGCGACTGCAATGAGGTTCCTGGACGGGCAACGGCCCGGCTATGACTTGACCTACAACGACGTCTTCATCGTGCCGAACCGGTCCGATGTGACGTCACGGTTTGACGTCGACTTGTCCACCGCCGACGGCACCGGCACCACCATTCCGGTGGTCGTCGCGAACATGTCCGCGGTGGCGGGGCGGCGGATGGCCGAGACGGTGGCCCGCCGCGGCGGCATCGTGATCCTGCCGCAGGACCTGCCGATCACCGCGGTCGAGCAGACGGTCCAATTCGTCAAGAGCCGTGACCTGGTCCTGGATACTCCGGTGACGCTCGCGCCCGACGATTCGGTGTCCGACGCGATGGCGCTGATTCACAAGCGCGCGCACGGTGTCGCGGTGGTGGTGTTCGAGGGCCGCCCGATCGGCTTGGTGACCGAATCGTCGTGCCTGGGCATCGACCGCTTCACCCGGGTACGCGATGTCGCCATGACCGACTTCGTGACCGCCCCGGTCGGCACCGAGCCGCGCAAGATTTTCGACCTGCTCGAACACGCAGCCGTCGGGGTCGCCGTGGTGACCGACGTCAACGGCGCCCTGGCCGGAGTGCTGACCCGGACCGGAGCGCTGCGGGCCGGGCTGTACACCCCGGCCACCGACACCGGCGGGCGACTGCGGGTTGGCGCCGCCCTCGGCATCACCGGCGATGTGGGCGCCAAGGCTCGGTCGCTGGCCGAGGCCGGGGTCGACGTGCTGGTCATCGACACCGCGCACGGACATCAGGTCAAGATGCTGGACGCGATCAAAGCGGTCGCCTCCCTGCAACTGGGTGTGCCGCTGGCGGCCGGCAACGTGGTGTCGGCCGACGGCACCCGGGACCTGCTGGGCGCCGGCGCCAATATCGTCAAGGTCGGTGTCGGGCCGGGCGCGATGTGCACTACCCGGATGATGACCGGTGTCGGGCGCCCACAGTTCTCCGCTGTGCTCGAATGTTCAGATGCGGCAAGGGAACTCGGTGGCCACATCTGGGCCGACGGCGGGATCCGTCATCCGCGTGATGTCGCGCTGGCGCTGGCCGCCGGGGCGTCGAACGTGATGATCGGCTCGTGGTTTGCCGGCACCTACGAGTCGCCCGGAGACCTGATGCGCGACCGCGAGGACCAGCCCTACAAAGAGAGTTACGGCATGGCCTCCAAGCGGGCCGTGGTCGCCCGTACCGTCGCCGACACCGCGTTCGATCGAGCCCGCAAGGCCTTGTTCGAAGAAGGCATCTCGACGTCGAGGATGGGGCTGAACCCTGACCGCGGCGGTGTCGAGGATCTGATCGACCACATCACCTCGGGCGTGCGCAGCACGTGCACCTACGTCGGCGCCTCGAACCTGACGGAGTTGCATCAGTACGTCGTCGTCGGTGTGCAGTCGGCCGCCGGCTTCGCCGAGGGGCATCCACTCCCCTTGGGTTGGTGACACCGCCGGCGCGAGGCGGCCCGTCGAACCCGAACCTGCCGGATGTCTTCGCTACCATGTGAATTCCGGTGAATTTCAACGGTCGCAGCAAAGCAGTGCTCGGCCTCAAGCGAAAGGGATGACGTGCCGCAGGCACCCGTCGAGGCCTTATGTTGATCCAGGCCTTCCGGGGCGAGCGGCCCCCCGCGTCGTCCCCGGCTAGACCGGCTTCTAGACCGGCTTCTAGACCGGCAGAGCCACGGCCATCCCGATAGCCCGGCCCCTGCCATGAACGTCACCGCAACCCTCGTCAGCGTGTTAGCCGTAGCGGTGCTGATCTTCGGCAACGCGGTGTTCGTCGCGGCCGAGTTCTCACTGACCGCGCTGGACCGCAGCACGGTCGAGGCCAACGCCCGCCGCGGTGCCCGCCGCGATCGGTTAATCCAGCGCGCCCAGAACAAGCTGTCGTTTCAGCTCTCGGGTGCACAGCTGGGCATTTCGATCACCACGCTGGTGACCGGTTACCTGACCGAACCCATGGTCGCCAATTTGCCGCACCCTTGGCTGGATGCCATGGGAGTTCCCGACCCGCTGGCCGACGCCATCACCGCGTTCATGGTGATGGTGATCGTGACCTCGGTGTCGATGGTGTTCGGCGAGCTCGTTCCGAAATATCTCGCGATCGCACGCCCCCTGTCGACCGCGCGCGCGGTGGTGAGCGTTCAGATGTTGTTCTCGCTGTTGCTCACTCCGGTGATCCGGCTGACGAACGGGGCGGCGAACTGGATCGTGCGCAAGTTGGGTATCGAGCCGGCCGAGGAGCTGCGGTCGGCGCGCTCGCCCCAGGAGCTGCTGTCGCTGGTGCGCACCTCGGCGCGCAGCGGCGCCTTAGACCCCGCTACCGCCGCGCTGGTGCGCCGATCCCTGCAGTTCGGGACGTTGACCGCCGAGGAACTGATGACGCCCAGGTCCAAGATCGTGGCATTGCAGACCGACGACACCGTCAGTGATCTGGTTGCCGCGGCCGCCGAGTCCGGTTTCTCCCGATTCCCTATCGTCGACGGCGATCTCGACGAGACCGTCGGGATCGTGCACGTCAAGCAGGTGTTCAAGATTCCGCGGGCCGAGCGAGCGCACACACTGCTGGCCGCGGTCGCCCAACCCGTGCCGGTGGTGCCGTCGACGTTGGACGGCGACGCGGTGATGGCGGAGATCCGGGCGAACAACCTGCAGACCGCGATGGTCGTCGACGAATACGGCGGCACCGCCGGGATCGTGACCGTCGAGGATCTGATCGAAGAGATCGTCGGCGACGTCCGCGACGAACACGACGACGCAACGCCCGATGTGACGGTGGCTGGCACCGGATGGCGGGTGGCGGGGTTGCTGCGCATCGACGAGGTCGCCGCCGCCACCGGCTTCCGGGCACCCGAAGGGCCGTACGAAACGATCGGCGGGCTGGTGCTCCGCGAACTCGGCCACATCCCGGTGGTCGGTGAAACGGTCGAGCTGACCGCGCTGGACGGGGATGGCCTGCTGGACATCGGGCTGCGCTGGCAGGCGAAAGTGGTGCAGATGGACGGCCGCCGCATCGATGTGCTCGAGCTGACCCAGCTGGACAGCCACACCGAGTCCGTTTGGATCCCGGAATGAACAACACATTCGGGTTGCTGCTGGCGATTCTGCTGATCGCGGCCAACGCGTTCTTCGTGGCCGCGGAGTTCTCGCTGATCTCGGCCCGGCGCGACCGTCTGGAGGCGTTGGCCGAGCAAGGCAAGGTCAGAGCGGTCACCGTGATCCGCGCCGGTGAGCAGCTGTCGTCAATGCTGGCCGGCTCGCAGCTGGGCGTCACGATCGCCTCGCTGCTGCTCGGTCGCATCGG
This sequence comes from uncultured Actinomycetota bacterium, assembly GCA_963826365.1. Classification (GTDB taxonomy): domain Bacteria; phylum Actinomycetota; class Actinomycetes; order Mycobacteriales; family Mycobacteriaceae; genus Mycobacterium. The sequence goes on from CAWGXA010000003.1 coordinate 207,533, forward strand.
CGAATCGGCGGTCGCCGACCTGTTGCAATCGGCGTTCGGGCTCACCGGTGCGCATTGGGCGCTGGTGCACACGCTGTCGTTCGTGATCGCGCTGGCGCTGGTGGTGACGCTGCACGTGCTGCTGGGCGAGATGGTGCCCAAGAACATCGCCCTGGCCGGGCCGGAGCGCACGGCGATGCTGCTGGTCCCGCCTTACCTGGCCTACGTGCGGGTCGCCCGGCCGTTCATCGTGTTCTACAACAAGTGCGCCAACGCCATGCTGCGCGTGCTGCGGGTGGAACCCAAGGCCGAGCTGGACATCACGGTGTCCACCACGCAACTGAGCGAAATGATCTCCGAGTCCGTCTCGGAGGGCCTGCTGGACCCCGAGGAGCACACCAGGCTGACCCGGGCGCTGCAGATCCGCAATCGGGTGGTCGGCGATGTGGCGGTATCGCTCGCCGACGTCCGGGCGGTGCCGGTCGCTGCCCCGGGTTCCGGGCCGACGATCGGGGCGGTCGAAAGCGCCCTGGCCCAAACCGGCTACTCCCGGTTTCCGGTTACCGCCCTGGACGGGAAGTTCATCGGCTATCTGCACATCAAAGACGTGTTGACGCTGGGCGACGATCCGCAGACGGTCATCGATTTGGCCTTGGTGCGCCCGCTGCCCCAGGTACCCACGTCGTTGCCGTTGGCCGACGCCTTGTCGCGGATGCGCCGCAGCAACAGCCACCTGGCACTGGTGACCGACGACGGTGGCGTGGCCGCGATGGTGGCGATGGAGGATCTGGTGGAAGACCTGGTCGGCAGCATGCGCCAGGTGCAGTGAACCGGCCGCCAGGCCGCCTTTTAGAGCAGCCCGCGGATGCACCTATAATTGAACGGCGCCGATGCGCTGAAAGTAGTGGTAGCCAGGGCCTTGGGCCCGACTGCGTGCGTTGCCAGCAGGTGACCCGCCGGGCCCGCCGGACAGCAATCGGCGGACACCGTCAAGCACGCTCTGACCAGCTCATGCGTGCCGGACGGATACATTCGTTCAGGCTGCCGGCCGGTAGGCTGGTGGCATAGCTAGTTGGGGCCAGTCGGGGCGAGTGGGACCAATGAAGCAATTTTGGAGGAGAAACATGACGGACCGCGTGTCGGCGGGTAACTTGCGCGTCGCTCGAGTGCTCTACGACTTCGTCAACAACGAAGCCCTGCCCGGCACCGAGATTGACCCGGACAGCTTCTGGGCCGGTGTCGACAAGGTCGTCACCGACCTCACCCCGAAAAACCAGGATCTACTGAACCGCCGCGACCAGCTGCAGGCACAGATCGACAAGTGGCACCGGCAACGCGTGATCGAGCCCCTCGACATCGACGCCTACCGTCAGTTCCTCACCGAAATCGGGTACCTACTGCCCGCACCCGAGGACTTCACCATCACCACCTCAGGCGTCGACGACGAGATCACCACGACCGCCGGCCCGCAGCTGGTGGTGCCGGTGCTCAACGCCCGGTTCGCGCTCAACGCCGCGAACGCGCGCTGGGGCTCGTTGTACGACGCCTTGTACGGCACCGACGTCATCCCGGAAACCGATGGCGCCGACAAGGGTTCCAGCTACAACAAGGTGCGCGGCGACAAGGTCATCGCCTACGCACGCAAATTCCTCGACGAGGCGGTGCCGCTGGCGTCCGGCTCCTGGACCGATGTGACCGGCGTGAGCATCGCCGACGGTCAGCTGCAGATCACCCTTGGTGAGCAGTCCACCGAGTTGGCCGGCCCGGAGAAGTTCGTCGGGTACAGCGGCGAGCTCGGCTCCCCCAGCTGGTCCGTGCTGCTGGTCAACCACGGCCTGCACATCGAGATCCTGATCGACCCCGAGTCGCAGGTCGGCAAGACCGACGCCGCCGGTATCAAGGACGTGGTCCTGGAATCGGCCATCACCACGATCATGGACTTCGAGGACTCGGTCACCGCTGTCGACGCCGACGACAAGGTGTTGGGTTACCGCAACTGGCTCGGGCTGAACCGGGGCGACTTGGTCGAGGAAGTCAAGAAGGGCGGCAAGTCCTTCACCCGCGCGCTCAACTCCGACCGCACCTACACCACGGTCGACGGCGACGAGCTGACCGTGCCCGGGCGCAGCCTGCTGTTCGTCCGCAACGTCGGCCACCTGATGACCAACGACGCGATCGTCGACGCCGACGGCAACGAGGTCTTCGAAGGCATCCAGGACGCCCTGTTCACCGGCCTGACGGCCATCCATGGAATCAAGAGCGGCGACGGAAACGGCCCGCTGCTCAATAGCCGTACCGGTTCGGTGTACATCGTTAAGCCCAAAATGCACGGCCCGGCCGAGGTGGCCTTCACCTGCGAGCTGTTCAGCCGCGTCGAAGACGTGCTGGGGTTGCCGCAGGGCACCCTCAAGGTCGGCATCATGGACGAGGAACGCCGCACCACGGTCAACCTCAAGGCGTGCATCAAGGCCGCCGCCGACCGGGTGGTGTTCATCAACACCGGGTTCCTGGACCGCACCGGCGACGAGATCCATACCTCGATGGAGGCCGGCCCGATGATCCGCAAGGGTGCGATGAAGAACAGCACCTGGATCAAGGCCTATGAGGACGCCAATGTCGATGTCGGGCTTGCGGCCGGCCTCAGCGGCAAGGCTCAGATCGGCAAGGGCATGTGGGCGATGACCGAACTGATGGCCGACATGGTCGAGCAGAAGATCGGCCAGCCCAAGGCCGGCGCCACTACCGCATGGGTGCCGTCGCCGACGGCGGCCACCCTGCACGCGATGCACTACCACGAGGTGGACGTGTTCGCCGTGCAGAAGGAACTCGAGGGTAAGACCCGCACCAACATCGACGAGTTGCTGACCATCCCGCTGGCCAAGGAATTGGCTTGGGCCCCTGAGGAAATCCGCGAGGAGTTGGACAATAACTGCCAGTCCATCCTCGGCTACGTGGTGCGTTGGGTGGAGGCGGGTGTCGGCTGCTCGAAGGTGCCTGACATCCACAACGTGGCACTGATGGAGGACCGCGCGACCCTGCGGATCTCCAGCCAGCTGCTGGCCAACTGGCTGCGCCACGGCGTGATCACCGAGGAGGACGTCCGCGCCAGCCTGGAGCGGATGGCGCCGCTGGTGGACGAGCAAAACGCCGGCGACGCGTCATACCGGCCGATGGCGCCCAACTTCGACGACAGCATCGCCTTCTCGGCCGCCCAGGAGCTGATCTTGTCCGGCGGGCAGCAGCCGAACGGCTACACCGAGCCGATCCTGCATCGGCGCCGGCGGGAGTTCAAGGCTCGCGCGGGTGCCTGATTCGGGCTCGGGCTGCGGTAATGCGTCTCATGGCTAGTTTCGGCGCCGCTGTTAGTACGGGTTTGTCCAGGGCGCGACGGAAAGGCGGCGGGCACCGCCATGGGTAGGCACAGCTTGCCGCGCGACCCCGACGACAGTGTCGACGAGCCGGCTGAGGACTCCGCTGCCGACGATTACACGGGCCGCCACCTGGACGCCGATGACGGAGATGGCGGGGACGACGACTTCGCGGACCAGGGCTTCCCGGTAGCCGAGGATCGCTATTCCGCGGACGATGCCTTGGCCGCCGACCCGACCGACGATGACTACCCGGACTTTCCGGCCCGCCCGACGAGCGCGGCCGGCTCCGCGGCGCCGCCGACACCACCGAGATCGCCCGGCTCCAGCCGTCGGGTGCTCGGCGATTGGCGCGGTGGCCACCGCAGCGACGGTGGGCGACGCGGTGTCAGCATCGGCGTGATCGTGGCCCTGATCGCGGTCGTCGTAGTGGTGGGCACCGTCATCGTCTGGAGTTTCTTCGGCGAGGTGTTGTCCCATCGCTCGCACACCGCCGCGGCGCGCTGCGTGGGCGGCAAGGAGAACGTCGCCATCGTCGTGGACCCGTCGATCGCCGAACCGGTGCAGCAGCTCGCGGAAAGTTTCAACTCGTCGGCCGGGCCGGTCGGTGACCACTGCATGGTGCTGACCGTCAAACCAGCGGGCTCCGACGCCGTAGTCGCCGGATTCATCGGCAAGTGGCCGGCGGAATTGGGCGGCCAGCCGGCGTTGTGGATCCCCGGCAGCTCGGTGTCGGCGGCGCGGCTCGCCGCGGCGACCGGTCAGAAGACGATCAGCGACAGCCGTTCACTGGTGACGTCGCCCGTGATGCTCGCCGTGCGGCCCGAACTTCAGCATGCGTTGACCAACCAGGGCTGGGGGGCGTTGCCCGGACTGCAAACCAATCCGAATGCGTTGGCGGGCTTGAACTTGCCGACCTGGGGATCGCTGCGGCTGGCGCTGCCGACGAGCGGCAACAGCGACGCCGCGTATCTGGCCGGTGAGGCGGTGGCAGCCGCGTCGGCGCCGCCGAATGCGCCGGCCACCCAGGGCAGCGCCGCGATGCGCACCTTGGTGGGCGCGCAACCCAAACTGGCGGACAACTCGCTGGTGGAAGCGATGAACACGCTGCTGAAGCCAACCGATGCGGCAACCGCGCCAGTGCACGCGGTAATCACTACCGAGCAGCAGCTGTTCCAGCGCGGCGAGTCGCTGCCGGACGCCAAGGACTCCTTGGGTTCTTGGTTGCCGTCCGGCCCGGTGCCGGTCGCCGACTATCCCACGGTGCTGCTCGGCGGCTCCTGGTTGTCGTCCGAACAGAGCTCGGCGGCCAGCGAATTCACTCATTTCATGCGTAAGCCCGAGCAACTCGCGAAGCTGGCTAAAGCCGGTTTCCGCGTCAACGGCGTCAAGCCGCCGAGCAGCGCGGTGACCAGTTTCGCCGCGCTTGGCGCCACGCTGTCGGTGGGTGACGACACCGTGCGGGCCAATCTCGCCGACGCGATGGCCACGCCGTCCAGCGGACTGGCCGCGACGATCATGCTCGACCAGTCGCTGCCCGTCGACGAAGGCGGAAAAACCCGGCTGGCCAACGTGGTTGCGGTCCTCAGCGACAAAATCAAGGCGCTGCCGCCTACCGCGATCTTGGGGTTGTGGACCTTTGACGGTCACGAGGGCCGATCAGAGGTCGCGACCGGCCCGCTAGGTGACCCGGTCAACGGGCAACCCCGCACGGCGGCGTTGACGGCCGCGCTGGACAAGCAATACTCCTCGCCGGGCGGTGCGGTGTCGTTCACCACGCTGCGGATGATCTACCAGGATATGCAGACCAACTACCGTGCTGGCCAAACGAATTCGATCTTGCTGATCACTTCTGGGCCGCACACGGACCAATCTCTGGATGGGCCGGGGCTGCAAAACTTCATCAAGACCAGCGCCGACCCGGCCAAACCGATCGCGGTCAACATCATCGACTTCGGCGGCGACCCGGACCGGGCCACCTGGGAAGCGGTCGCTGCGCTCAGTGGCGGCACTTACCAGAACCTGCTGACCTCGACCTCTCCTGATCTCGCCGCGGCGATCAACACCTTCTTGAGCTAGGCGGCATGCTTGGCCAGTGCGATGCCGACTCGCACTTCGATCTCGCTGACTGTGACGGTCGACGCCCGCGGCGGAGCTGATGACCCGTAGATTTGGCCCGTTGGTGTGGTGAATTCGGCTGCGTGGCTGTGGTTTCCGTCGATGCTAGTGGTGACCCGCCAACCGTTCGCCTCCTTAGTGTAGTTGCACCGCTCGCACAAGCCGAGACCGTTGGCCGCGGTGGTAGCTCCCCCGTCGGAATAGGGTTGCGCATGGTCGCGGTGTCGGATCGGAGCATCGCAATAGGGTGTGCGACATCGTTGATCGCGCAACTCGATGAAGGCGGCCAGGCTGCGCGGGAACAGCCGCGCCCGTGACTCCATCGCCACCAGCGCCCCGGAACGGGGATGCGCGTAGAGCCTGCGCAGCGTCGCTCGGGACCGCTGGTCGCCGATGGCGCTAGACACCATCGCGCGCGCTACCGCCGCCGGAATGGGACCATAACCGCGGATCTCGGCCGGCGTGGTGGCACCACCCAGCAACGTTTCGTCCGAGAGGACCAGGTTGACAGCGACTGGGGAAGCGACTGCAGCGTCCCGCCCGGTGATCCGCTCGACGAGGGTATCGGCCATGACCTGTCCGCGTGAGCGTCCGTCGCAACCCACATCGGCCTCGCGGCGCAGCGCCGCATACACCGAAACGCCCCGGGCTACCGGCAACAACGCAGTCAGATAGGTCATGGTGTCTGGCGCGGGCCGGATGGTGACCGTGCGTTCGTGCTCGGCCTTGGCGGCCCGCGCGACGACGGCGTGTGGATCCAGCCGGTAGGCGACCGCCTTGGCGGCCGCCGCCACTCTCGCATCGCCCATTCCGTTCAGGCTGCTCGGGTCGGTGCACAACTCGGCATCCAACGTTCTCCGGTCCTCCACGTCTAAGCACGCGCTCTCCCGCACGATGAGGGTGGCCCGCCACTCTGAGAGCGCACCGCACTCCAGCGCGGCCAGGGTATGAGGCATCTCGTACACCAGCGCTTTGGCGAAGCCTAAATGCCGGCCGCCTCGCGCAGGTGAGTCCCTTCGTGCCAGCGCGATCTCGCTTGCCACACCGCGCCCGCGTTGCGCTGCGGGCATCCCGGCGGCCGCCTCGGCAGCTCGGCGTGCTGAGTCCAAGGCGGCCGCCGCTCGAGCCTGGGCGGCCGCGGCCGCAGACTTGATCCGTTCCAGCTCGGCGATGCGCTCAATCAGCGCGGATTGGTCGGGCATCACCCGAATATCGAACATACTTTCGATTATAGGTTGGTCCACCGACACCCATTCGTCGACGGCGTGCGCGAGCGTGAAAATGGGATGCGGCGCTGGCGGGTCGGCTGAAAGACTCGGATGATGCGCCGCATCCACGTAGGGGTGATCGGCGATTTCGATGAGGCATACCCGCCGCATGCCGCGACCAACGCCGCGATTAGCTATTCCGCGGCCGCGCTCGGGCTCGACGCCGCGGTAGCGTGGCTGCCCACCGAGTCGCTGGCGGGCGACCTCGACCGGGTCGCGTCCGCGGATGTGCTGTGGTGCGCGCCGGGCAGTCCGTACCGCAACCTGGACGGGGCGCTCGCCGCGCTGCGGTTCGGACGCGAGAACGGCGTGCCGACGCTCGGTACCTGCGGCGGATGCCAGCATATAATCCTGGAATACGCTCGAAATGTGTTGGGCGTCAATGATGCTCAGCACGCGGAGTATGATCCGTACGCGTCTCGGCTATTCATCTCGGCGCTGACCTGCTCGCTGGTCGGACAAACCATGCCGGTCACGCTGACGCCGGAGTCGATCGCCCGGCGCTGCTACCGAGCGAGCCGAGTGCAGGAAACCTACTATTGCAACTTCGGACTGAACCCGGCCTACCGGCAGGCGTTGCAGGCCGGCGCATTGCGCATCACCGGGGTTGACGACGACGGCGAAGCCCGTGTCTTCGAGCTGGCCGAGCATCCTTTCTATCTCGCAACCTTGTTCGTTCCACAAACCCGCTCGACCTTCGAGGCGCCCCACCCGCTGGTGACGGCGTTCTTGGCCGCCGGCACCTCGGCCGCACGCTGACGCGGGCGGATCGGCTCAGGCGAAGGCCTCTACTGGTGGGCACGAGCACATCAGGTTGCGGTCCCCGTAGGCGCCGTCGATGCGGCGCACCGGCGGCCACACCTTGGGCCGGAAGGCCTTTCCGAGCGGATAGGCGGCCTCTTCCCGGGTGTAGGGATGCTCCCACTTGTCGACGACCAGGCATTCGGCGGTGTGCGGCGCGCCCCGCAACGGATTGTCCTCGGCGGGCCACTCCCCCGCGCCGACGCGGTCGATCTCGCCGCGGATGGCGATCATGGCCTCGCAGAACGCATCGATCTCAGTGAGGCTCTCGCTCTCGGTCGGCTCCACCATCAGGGTTCCCGCCACCGGGAAGCTCATGGTAGGTGCATGAAAACCGTAGTCCGCCAAACGTTTTGCAACATCGTCGACCGTCACCCCGGTCGACTTGGTGATACCGCGTAGGTCGAGGATGCATTCGTGGGCGACCATGCCGTTCGCCCCGGTGTAGAGCACCGGGAAGTACTCGTCGAGGCGTCGGGCGATGTAGTTGGCCGAGGCGATCGCGGTCAGCGACGCCGCCCGCAGCCCGTCGGCGCCCATCATCCTGATGTAGGCCCAGGTGATCGGCAGGATGGAGGCCGACCCGTAGGGCGCCGACGACACCGGGTGCCCGTGCGGCAGTTCCGGGGCGAACGGATGACCCGGCAGGAAAGGCGCCAGATGTGCACGCGCCGCGACCGGGCCGACGCCTGGGCCGCCGCCGCCGTGCGGGATGCAGAACGTCTTGTGCAGGTTCAGGTGGCTGACGTCGCCGCCGAACTTGCCGGGCCGGGCCAGGCCAACCAGCGCGTTGAGGTTGGCTCCGTCGACGTACACCTGGCCGCCGGCGTCGTGTACGGCCGCGCAGATCTCGGCGATGTCGTGCTCGTAGACGCCGTGGGTGGACGGATAGGTGATCATCAGCGTCGACAGCCGTTCGGCGTGCTCGCTCACCTTGGCGCGCAAATCGTCGAGGTCGACGTCGCCGTTATCCAGACAGCCCACCACGACGACCCGCATTCCGGCCAGCGCCGCCGATGCGGCGTTGGTGCCGTGCGCGCTAGACGGGATCAGGCAGATATTGCGTTGCGGCTCACCACGACTGGCGTGGTAGTCGTGGATCGCCAGCAGGCCGGCGTACTCGCCTTGCGAGCCGGCGTTGGGTTGTAGTGAGACCGCGTCATAGCCGGTGATTCCCACCAGCCAGGTCTGAAGATCGGCGATCAAGCGACGCAGCCCCGGGCTGTCGGTTGCCGGACCGAACGGATGCTGACGCGCGAACTCCGGCCAGGTGATCGACTCCATCTCGGCGGCGGCGTTGAGCTTCATCGTGCACGATCCGAGCGGAATCATGCTGCGGTCCAAGGCGATATCCTTGTCCGCCAACGTGCGCAGGTAGCGCATCATCGCCGTCTCGGTGTGGTACTGGGTGAAGGCGGGATGGGTGAGGAACTCCGATGTGCGGGTGGCGATCTCGGAGCTGACCGGCGCGGCGGCCGCCACGCCGAAGGCGTCCAGGACGGCCGCGACGTGCGAGTCGGTGGTGGCCTCGTCGCAGGCCACCGACACGTGGTCGGCGTCCACCCGCCACATGTTGACCCCGTGCGACTTCGCCACTGCCAGCACCTCGTCGGCGCGGCCGGGCACGTTGGCCAGCACGGTGTCGAAGTAGTTGTCGTGCACCAGGGCGTCGCCCAGCGCAGCGGCAATGGCCCCGGCATGGGCGTGCACCCGGCGGGCGATCGCGGTCAACCCGCCGGCGCCGTGGTAGCTGGCGTACATGGCGGCCAGCACCGCCAGCAGCACCTGCGCGGTGCAGATGTTGCTGGTCGCCTTGTCCCGGCGGATGTGCTGCTCGCGGGTCTGCAGCGCCAGGCGGTACGCCGGCGCTCCGTCGCTGTCGACGGACACCCCGACCAGCCGGCCCGGCAGCTGACGGGCCTGCTTACTGTGCACGGCCAGGTAGCCGGCGTGCGGACCGCCGAATCCCATTGGCACACCGAATCTTTGGGTGTTGCCGAAGGCGATGTCCGCGCCGAGCTCGCCCGGCGGGGTGATCAGCGTGCACGCCAGCAAGTCCGCACCGATCGCGACCAGGGCGCCGCGCTCATGGGCCTGTGCCACCAGCGCCGTCCAGTCGGTGATCCGGCCGCTGGCCCCGGGCAGCTGGGCGATGACGCCGAAGAATTCACCCTCCGGTAGACCGTCGCGTAGGTCGGCGGTCACGATCTCGATGCCCAACGGCTCTGCCCGAGTGGCCAGCACTGCAGCCGTCGCGGCGAAGACGTCGGTGTCGACGGCCAGCCGATTCGCCGGCCCGCGAACCGCCCGGTGCATCAACGTCATTGCCTCGGCGGCCGCGGTGCCCTCATCGAGCATCGACGCGTTGGCGATCTCGAGTCCGGTCAGATCGGTGACCATGGTCTGGAAATTCAGCAGCGCTTCCAGCCGGCCCTGACTGATCTCGGGCTGATACGGCGTGTAGGCGGTGTACCAGGCCGGGTTCTCCATGATGTTGCGCAACAACACCGGTGGTGTGAGCGTGTCGTAGTACCCCTGCCCGATCATCGACGTCGCGACGGTGTTGGTGTCGGCCAGCGCCCGCAGCTCGGTCAACGCCTCGGTCTCAGTGGCGGCCGGCGGTAGCTGGTCCAGACCCGGCGCGGCGCCGCTGTCGGTGAGCTTGTCGAGGATGCCCGACGGGACCGCCTTGGCGGCCAGCTCGTCGAGCGAGGCGACACCGATGACGTCCAGCATGGCGGCGACGGCCTGGCTGTCGGGCCCGATGTGGCGGGCGGCGAAAGTTGATTGATCGGGCACCGGAACTCCTGACAAGAGCAGAGGGACTAGCGGCCCTCTCCCTCTGTCGTCAACCCGAGCCGGGCGCCTGAGAGATTCGACAACCCGATCAGGGTGCCTTTCCCCATGGGCGGGTGAGCCGGACGGCCGGATCACCGCTTTCCAGAGACATCGGGGTCCCGTGCGGTCCGGGTGCCTGAGAGATTGACGGAGAGGTGTTGCTCCTTCGGCGTTCGTGACTGGACGTCACGAAACTCTCCCGCACGAGGGCGATGCACATCCGACTCTACTCGCGCGGCCCGGCCGGACGCGACCACTGCGCCCGTGACGAGCAAACTCGGGGCTAGCCGATTTTGCGGTCGCGGTGCTTGCGGCGATTGGCCAATTCGTCTTCCGGGGTGGCGATCGACTCGCCACCGTCGGCGCGTTCGCCGGGGAAGTCGGCGATGATGCCGGTCAGCTCACGCATCGCGCCGGACACCGCGATGCCGAAGACACCCTGCCCGCCCTGCAGCAGGTCGACGACCTCTTCGGCCGAGGTGCATTCGTAGACGGTGGTGCCGTCGGAGAACAAGGTGATGTTGGCCAGATCCTGGACGCCGCGTTGGCGCAGGTGGTCGACCGCAACTCGGATGTTGTGTAGCGAGATGCCGGTGTCCAGTAGCCGCTTGACGATCTTGAGGACCAGGATGTCCTTGAACGAGTACAGCCGCTGGCTGCCGGACCCTGCCGCGCTGCGGATCGACGGCACCACCAATGAGGTGCGTGCCCAGTAGTCCAGCTGGCGGTAGGTGATTCCGGCGATCTGGCATGCGCTGGGTCCGCGGTAGCCGACCAGTTCATCGGGCACCGAGTCGTCTGGGAACAGTCCGCCCTGCACGGGCTGGCTCGCCGCGGTGAGGTCACCGCCGGTCGGTGCGTCCGCTTGGTTAGCAAGGTCGAGCTGTTCTTGCCGTGGCTGGTCGCTCACCCTGGTTCCTCTCGCCGATCGCGCTCTTGTCACTAGCTGCGTTCACTGGCTGCCGCGACAGCCACGTTTGCTCAGGTCCGAGTGCTAGAGAGCTTACGCTGTTCGATTGCTGCCGCACCTTAAGTCGTCATCAAAGTATGGCCGCCATAAGGGGAAGTGGCCGCGCTATCCGTCAGGCGTGTCGACATCCCGGTTTCAGATGAGACTCATCCGTGATGTCAGGGGTTAAGCGTAGTACTTATCCGGGCGACCGGATTGCATCCCGGCATGGCAATTGGGATTGCCCGCTCAGGTGGCCTTGAAGTCGTCGGGCGAGACGCTGTCGAGAAACTCCTTGAATTTCTCCACCTCGTCCTCGCGAACAGCGGGGTTGCCCTCTTCGTCGCTCTCGTCGGGAATCAGCAGGCCGGCCTGGGCGAGCACGGCCTCCTCGACGTAGATCGGCACCCCGACCCGCAGTGCGATGGCCACCGAGTCCGACGGGCGCGCCGACACGGTGATGTTGCGGTCGAAGACAAGGTCGGCGTAGAAGGTGCCTTCCTGCAAATCGACGATCCGCACTTCTTTCAGCGAATGTCCAAGCGCGGCAATAAGATCCCTGATCAGGTCATGAGTCAGTGGGCGGGGTGGCTCGACGCCTTGTTGCTCGAGCGCAATAGCGGCGGCCTCAGACTGCCCGATCCAGATTGGCAGGTACCGGTCACCGTTGGCCTCACGCAGTAACAGCACCGGCTGGTTCTGCGGCTGCTCGACGCGAATGCCGACAACACGAACTTCACCCATCTGTGTCTGCCCTCCGCATGCCGTGGTGTCCGACCCGCACCCGGCGCGACGACCCGATGAAACGCAATGTTTCTCCCGACCGTCGAACACCAAGGCGTTGAACGAAGTCTAGTCCTCAGCGATGCAGAACGTCGCGAACGGCGGACTTGATCAACGACGTGTGCAAAGTGATGGCCAGCGCCGCAACCTCACGTGCCAGGTCGTCGGCGCGATCGCGGGCGCCGGCCTTGTCGGCTTTGACTAAGGGCCCGGCAATTTGGGCGATCAGATCGGACTGCCGGTCAGCTGCCGAGCGGAAGGCGCGCAGGTGGCGCGGCTCGACACCGTATTCGGACAGCGCTCGGGCGCATTGCAGAATGACCACCGCGTGCTCGTCGAAGAAACCGCCCGGGCCGGTGGTGATTACTCCGGCTTTGAGCAGCGCCGACAGCAGGTCGCCATCCACTCCAGAGCGGTCCAGCAGGTCTTCACGGCTCAACCGGATACGGGTGGGAGCCACTGCCGCCGTGTCGGATCCGGCGTCGGCGAAATCCGTGCTACCCCCGACCGACACCAATCGCGGCACGCCGTAAGGCGATCCCACCGCCGGCAGCTCACCGTCGGGCTGGGCGTCCAGCTCTGCCCTGATCACCTTCAACGGCAGATAGTGGTCGCGCTGCGCGGTCAGAATGAAGCGCAGCCGAGCGCAGTCGTACGCGGTGAACCTGCGATATCCGGATGCGGCGCGCTGCGGCGTTACCAGTCCTTCCGCCTCCAAGAAGCGAATCTTGGAGATGGTGACATCGGGGAAATCCGGCCTTAGCAGGTCCAAGACCGTCCCAATCGACATCCCGGCCAGGGCCGGGCTATCGGGTGCGCTCACTAGCCTCCGGATCCTCCATTGTCGTCTTGCTTGGGGCCGGTCAAGAACACCAACCGAAACTTGCCGATCTGCACTTCATCACCGTTTGCCAGTACGGCCGAATCCACCGGCTCGCGGTTGACGTAGGTGCCATTCAGACTACCGACATCAACGACCTGGAATTCGTTGCTTTCCAACCGGAATTCGGCGTGGCGACGGCTCACCGTTACGTCATCGAGAAAGATGTCGCTGTCGGGATGCCGACCGGCCGACGTGATGGCCTGGTCGAGCAGGAAGCGCGATCCCGCGTTGGGTCCCCGCTTGACGACCAGCAACGCCGAGCCCGCCGGAAGTCCCTCGACTCCGGATACCGAGCTTTCGGACCCGGTTTGCGCGGGCGCGTCTAGTTCGTTGAGGAAATCGGCGCGAAAGACCGAAGTCGTCTCCACCGTGACTTCGTCAGAGTCGTTGTCCATGTCCGTCACGCGCTGCTCCTCACTGGCCGCTGTGGCGTTGTCCGACCGGGCCATTGGGCCGGTCTACCACTAGGTCTCACTGGCGATTATTGGCCCCGGATTGCCGATTACTTGCCTTCTCATGCTGTTGTGTCGACCGTACCGCGCAGTGGTGAGGAATGCGCCTACCACTGCCATGATCGCGAGCCGATTACCCGACTCGCCCCCACCCCCCGGCTGGTTCGCCCGCCGCGGGCCATCCGATGGCCCACGATGTCGCCGTGCGAAGGGCTGGCAGGGACATTAGCAACCGTCATTCGGTCAGTGTGCCGCGGTAGGCCTCGGCGTCGAGCAGCGCCGAAATAGCCGACTCCAACCCGGCGACATCCGAGACCTGAATGTCGATCAACCACCCGGCACCGTAGGGATCGGAGTTGGCCAGCTGGGGACTGGTCTCCAGCTCCCCGTTGACCGCAGACACCTTGCCCGAGATCGGCGCATACAGGTCCGACACCGACTTCGTCGACTCCACCTCGCCGAAGGATTCACCGGCTGTTACCTCGGTGCCCGCCTCGGGCAGCTGCACGAAGACGACATCGCCCAATGCCGACTGCGCGAAATCGGTGATGCCGATGCGCACGGTGTCGTCCCCGGTGCGGCGAACCCACTCGTGTTCGGCGGTGAAGTGCAAGTCGGGTGGGATTTCGCTCACGGTAATCCTGTTCTGGTCGGGCTAGTTCACTTGACGGGCTGAGCGTATTGGTGCGGTTTTGGTTGCCGCAAGGTGGTCACGTCCACCCGGTTGGCTTGCTGCACCGACATTCGCGCGCCGACACGCTTGATGCTGTCCTGCGCGCCGCCGGGAATGTTCATCGCCGCGGCCAGCGTCGGCGGATCGCCAATCGCCAGAACCGAATACGGCGTCGACAGCGTCTTGCTGTCGACGGTCAGTGAGCCGGGGCTACCGACGACCCAGGTGTCGACACCTACTCGCACGGATTGGTGGGCATCGTTAATCTCGAGCGCTTCGGCGCCGGCGGCGCGCAACTCGTTGATCACGTCGAGCATTGTCTCCGGTGAAACCCCGGGACCAGGATCGTCGATGGTGATGGTGACGCCGGGACCGGTGGCGCCCACCGAGCCGACCAGAATGGACAGCGCAGCCAACCTGGCCTGCGCGCTCTGAATGGCCGCCTGGTCGGTGTTGCCGGACGCCTGCAGCGAATTCAGGGTGTTCTGTAGCTCGCTCACCTCGGTGTTCAGCGTAGCTTCGCGCTGCCGTAACGAATCCAGCAGGACCAGCAGGTCCGCGGGGCGGGCGGTGTCGAGCGAGTCACCCGACTTGGTCTGGCGGACTTGGGTGACGATGGCGATTCCCAAGACCAGGCATAACAGCGTCGCCAGCGCTCCAAACGCCAGACGAGAGCGACCGCTGCGCAACATGGCGGACAGTCCGGTCCGGTGCACCGGACCGATCTCGGGACGCGGGAGGTTCGACGGCAATTCGTGACGGCCACGCGCAGCGCCTTCGTCGGCGGCGCCGTCTGGCGGGTCCGGGCTCACGCTGACCTCATCTCGGTCACGCCCCGAACAGACGGCGCCGCAGCGCGGCCGCGTTGCCGAAGATGCGGATACCCAACACCACGATGATGGCCGTGGACAACTGTGTTCCGACGCCCAGCTGGTCGCCGACGTAGACAATCAAGGCAGCTACAAAGACGTTGAATACGAACGAGATTACGAACACCTTCGGATCGAAGATCCGCTCGAGGTAGGCGCGCAGCCCGCCGAACACGGCGTCCAGCGCGGCCACTACCGCGATGGGCAGATAGGGCTGGATGACTTCGGGCACCGCGGGATGGAAAAACAAGCCCAGCACGATGCCGATCGCCAGTGCCGCGATACCGATCATGCGCGGTTGCCCGTCCGCATTTCCCTGGCGAAGTTCAGCGTCACCAAAACTTTTCTCACTAGGGCCCAATCTGTTTGGCGAATTTGACATCCCGGATTGACCCGGCAGGCAGCGACAGACCGTCGGCGACGTTCACGGTGACACCGACACCGTAGGAGAGCTCCAGCAGCCTGAGCCGCTGCAGTCCGGGGCTGTTGTCGAAGACGTCTCGCATTGCGTTCGGCGGTCCGACTGCCAGGATCTGATAGGGGCTGCTGGTGGGGTTGTTGTCGACCAGGATCGCTCCCCCGGCTTGGCGGATCGTCACATTCGGTCCGATGCGCGCACCGTCGACCGAAATGGCCTCGGCACCGCTGGCCCACAGCGAGTTGACCACGAGCTGCAGGTCGCGATCCAAGATGATCTGCCGGCTGCCGTTGACTCGCTGCTTGGACACGTCGGAAAGGTTCGGGCTGGCGCCGGGATCGGTCACGGTGACGGTCAGGCCGCGTCCGATGATCGCGGTGCTGGCCGCCGCCAAACTCAGTGCGTCAAGACGGGCGAGCAGCCGTTGCCCCTCGGCGTCGTCCGCCAATGCATGCCGTTGGACATCGTCGACTCGAGTCGACAGCGTGCTGCGTTGCTGGGCCAGTTTGCCGGCAGAGCCTTCCGTGGCGCGCACACTTCGCACCAGCAGCTGCTGGGCGGTGCGGACACCGGGTTCAACGGAGCGGGCCTGCGCGACGGCGGCGGCGAAGACGGCGGCGACCAGCGTGGCCGCCAGGGCTTGCCAGATCCAGCCGAAGACACGGGCTCGCCCATTGTCGGATTCGGCAGCGCGGTCACGCTTTTCGGCTGCCGCGGCGTAACCGGGATCCAGATGTTCCGATAGCAGCGCACGCAGCAGGGACGGCACCGGGATGAGCGTGGGCCGCTCTGCCGCGTGGGCGCTGCGGCCGGCGTTGGGGTCATACCCGCCGAGCAGGCGGTCGGGTTCAGCCATGCTCACCTGCTTGTCGGCCGGTCGGCGCAGCATCTTTCAGCTTGGGCATCCGGCGCACCACCAACGCCATCTGCACGGCATACAGCACAAAGGACCACAGATACGCGTAGAGACCCCAAAACAGGAAGCCCCAGCCGAAGGCGCCGATCACCCGGCTCCACAGCGCGTCCCAGGTGCCCAGCAGTACCAGCGGAAAGCCGGACATCAAGGCGAACGTCGCGGCTTTGCCGATGTAGGTCACCGGCAGCGCCGAGAGCCCGCGACTGCGCAGTAGCGGCAGGCTCGCCGCCAGCAACCCGTCGCGCAGCAACAGCGTCACGACGAACCACCACGGCACGATGCCGCTCAGGGCCATCACGACCGGAACGGTCACCATGTAGAGCCGGTCAACGGCGGGATCGAGCAGCACTCCCAGCCGGGACGACTGGTTCATGCTCCTGGCGATCTTCCCGTCTGCCCAGTCGGAGGCGCCGCTGAACATCAGAATCGCGACCGCCCAGCCGTTGGCGTGGGCGTACATCAGCAGGTAGATGAAGACCGGAATGAGCGCCAGGCGGATGGCGCTCAGCAAGTTGGGTACCGTCAGCACCCGGTCGGACGGATCCGCCTCCATGAGCCGTGACATTAGCCCGGCAAGGTGGCGGTTCGCAGCATTGACTGATCAGTTGCCCGCCGTCGGCTAGCGGAACAC
Source organism: uncultured Actinomycetota bacterium (assembly GCA_963826365.1). Taxonomy (GTDB): domain Bacteria; phylum Actinomycetota; class Actinomycetes; order Mycobacteriales; family Mycobacteriaceae; genus Mycobacterium. Next base: position 224,479 of record CAWGXA010000003.1, read on the forward strand.
CCCGGGCAGGCTCAGCGTGGACAACGTGTCGTCCGACAGCGGATTGTCGTTGACCATGTAGGTCCACGTCGACGTCGGTCGGGCCAGCTTGGACAGATCCAGGCCCGGCTCCTCCTCGAGGACGTTGGCCGTCTCGAAGGTCTGCTGGGCGGCCTCGATCGCGTCAGCGGCCAGCGACGCGAACGCGTCGACGGCCAACCGGTGGAACTCGTCCAGCGGGTTTTGCCGGCCCAGCGCCCGCAGATGGATGCTTTCCCGAATATCGGCCAGGTAAGCCAGGTGATCGGCCCAGCCGCGGTCGAGGTGATAGAGCATGATCTGCCGGCAGATCGTTTCGAGCCGTTCTTCGGAGATGCCCTCGGTCTCGGCCAGCTCCTGGTGCCGTTTCGGCGCCAGCTCCTCGAGCTCCTCACGCGCAGTCGCGGTGCGCAGCAACGTATTTCGCCGATCCACGATGATGGCGCGCTGCTGGGCGATCAGCTGGTTGTACCGCCAGGTGTTGGCGTGTACGTCCAGCATCCGGCCCTCGGCGACGCGCTGGGCATGGTCGAGCAGCCCGGCCGCCTTGACGCTGACGATCTTGCCGTCCTCGTCGGTCTCCATCGGTAGCTTGTTGTGGTCGAGGTTGGCCGCCACCACGTCGTCTTCCCAACTCGAGAAGAACACCGAGGATCCCGGGTCGCCTTGACGCCCGGCCCGCCCGCGCAACTGGTTGTCCAGCCGCTCGGTGTGATGCCGCCCAGTGCCCACCACGTGCAGTCCCCCGAGTTCGGCCACCCGGTCGTGGTCGGCTTCATCGGAGCCACCGAGCCGGATGTCGGTGCCGCGGCCCGCCATTTGGGTGGATACCGACACCACGCCGTATTTACCGGCCTCGGCGATAACCTGCGCTTCCTCGGCGTCGTTCTTGGCGTTGAGCACCACCGCGGGCACGCCGCGGCGCAGCAGCCGCTCGTGGATGTCTTCGGACTCGGCCACATCTCGGGTACCGACCAGCACCGGCTGCCCGGTCTCATGCACGTCGGCGATGTGCGCGACGATCGCGTCGTTCTTGGCAGCGGCGGTGATGTAGACCCGATCGGACTCGTCCTCGCGGATGTTGGGCTCGTTCGGCGGAATTGGTGACACACCCAGCTTGTAGAACTGGCGCAGCTGCTCTCCGGCGGCAAGCGCGGTGCCGGTCATGCCGCACACGGTTGCGTAGCGGTTGATCAACGCCTGGACCGTGATGGTGTCCAGCACCTCACCGGTCTCGGTCGTCTCGATACCCTCCTTCGCCTCGACAGCGGCCTGCAGGCCGTCGGGCCAGCGCTGCAATTGCGCGATGCGGCCGCGGGAGGAGTTGACCAGTTGCACCGCGTCGTCCCGGACGATGTAGTGCACGTCGCGGTGCAACAGCACGTGGGCGTGCAGCGCGACGTTGACCTCGGTGAGCGTGGTGACGACGTGTTCCTCGGAGTACAGGTCGATGCCGCCGAGCGCCTTCTCGACCTTTCGTGCACCGACGTCGGTCAAGTGCACGTTGCGGCTGTCGGAGTCGGTGTCGTAGTCGGTTTCCGCGGTCAGCTCCCCGACCAGTTTGATGATCTCCAGCCGCGGCGTCTCCCGGTGTGTGGTGCCGGCCAGCACCAGGGGCACCAGCGCCTCGTCGACCAGCACGGAGTCGGCTTCATCGATCAGTGCCACATCGGGATTCGGTGATACCAGGTCGTCGACGTCGGTCACCAGCTGGTCGCGCAGCACGTCGAAGCCGATCTCGTTCACCGAGGCGTAGGTGACGTCGCATGCGTAGGCGACCTTGCGCTCCGCACTGGTCGACTCGGCGGTGATCCAGCCGATTGTCAGCCCCATCGCTTCCAGCAGCGGGCCCATCCACTCGGCGTCGCGGCGGGCCAGGTAATCGTTGATGGTCACGACGTGCACGTGCCGGCCCGCGATGGCGTACCCGGCGGCCGCGATCGCCCCGGCGAGCGTCTTGCCCTCACCGGTGGCCATTTCGATCACGTCGCCGGCCAGCATGCGCAGTGCGCCTAATAGCTGAACGTCGAACGGCCGCAACCCCGTTGACCGCTCGGCGGATTCCCGGGCGATCGCGAGGAACTGGGACATGTCATCGGATTCCGCTAGATCATCAAGGTTGAGCAGCCCGGTCGCTTTGCGCAGCTGTTCGTCGTTGAGATCGGCGGCTTCGGAGTCGAAGTCAGAAGAGCTGGTGACTTGCGCGAGGGAACGGGATCGATTCTTTTCGGTGCTCGCGCCGAGCAGTCGCCAAAATCGGCTGCTCAGTCGGCCCTCTTGTGCGTGGGTGGTCTTTGACACAGGTCAACGGTACGCGGTGGGCGTTCGCCGACTGTTGAGCCGGCCCGTCAGCCGAGGTTGGATCGACGCGGGTAGGCGATGCTCGGATCGGTGAGCACGTTGACGACGGACGGCAGCCCACTGGTGAAGGCGCGCTCCAGCGCGGGCCGGAGTTCGCCTGGTGCGGCCACCAGCTCGCCGTGGCCGCCCAGCGCGCGTGCCACCTCGTCGTAGCGGGTTCCTGGGCGCAGCTCCGCCACCACCGAATAGCCGTAAATCGCTTCCATCGGATGCTTTTCCAGGCCCCAGATTCCGTTGTTGCCTATCACCGAGACCACCGGCACGTTGTGCCGGACCAGGGTGTCCCACTCCATGCCGCTGAAGCCGAAAGCGCCGTCGCCTTGCAGCAGCACGACCTGACGGTCCGGTCGGGCCAGTTTGGCGGCCAGGGCATAGCCGGGGCCCGAACCCAGGCAGCCGAACGGACCGCTGTCCAGCCAGCAGCCCGGTAGGTAACTGTCGATCACCCGGCCGGCGTAAGACCCGAAATCGCCGGCATCGATCACCACGATGGCGTCACGGTCCAACATGGGCGCGAGCTCCGCGTAGATCCGCATCGGATGCAGCGGGATGCGCCCGTCACCAAGCTCGGCCTTTTCCCCGTCCCGCGCAACCGTTTCGGCTGTCCGCAACTCGTCGATCCAGCCCCGATGATCACCCGGCGCGGCCAGCGCCGACAGGATCGACGTCAGATCGCCGTACAGGCCGGCCGCAATGGGCCGCGGATGAGCGCGCTCGGGTTCGACCCGGTCGGCCACCACGAGTTGGGTGTGCTCGCCGAACACCCCGCCGAAGCCCAGCCGGAAGTCCATCGGAACGCCGACGACGAGCGCCACATCCGCCTCGCGCAGCGCTTTTGATCGTGCCCGCGAAAAGGCCAGCGGGTGGTCGGCGGGCACCACCCCCCGCGCCATCCCATTCATTAGCACCGGGATCTGCCGTTCCTCGGCAAGACGGAGCAGCGCCGTCTCCCCGTGTCCCCACCAGACGTTGGTGCCCGCCATGATGACCGGCCGCTGTGCGCCGGCAAGCAGGCTGACGGCCCGGTCCAGGCCGTCGGGATCCGCGCTGCCAGCCGGGGCCACCTCGGCGAGAGCGCCGGGATGGCCGTCGTCTTGCGATGTCGAGAACGCGTAATCCATCGGGATGTCGACGAATCCCACACCCGAGGGGGCGCCGACGGCTGCCCGCAGGGCGTCGTCCAGCAGCCGGCCCGCGTTCTGCGCGGACTGGGCGGTGGCCGCGAAGCGCGCCAGCGGCGCCACGAACGGAATGTGGTCGATCTCCTGTAGTGAACCCATGCCCCAGCGCAGCGCGGGCGCTCGACCGCCCAACACCACCAGCGGCGACTGATTCTGCTGAGCGGCCGCCATTGCGCTCATCCCGTTGGTGACGCCGGGGCCCGCGGTCAGCGCCGCCACGCCCGGCACCCTGGTTACCTTCGACCAGCCCTCGGCGGCGAAGGTCGCGGTCTGCTCGTGGCGGGTGTCGATGAGCCGAATGCCCTCGTCGCGGCAGCCGTCGTAAATGGAAAACAGGTGGCCGCCCGATAACGTGAAGACGGTGTCGATACCGCTGGCCCGCAGGCGACGGGCGATGAGTCGGCCGGCATGTACGGTCTGGCTGGACGGAGCGTCGATGCTCATCTGGGCAGCCTATCCGCCATCCTCGGGTACGTTCGCGGGGAACTATCCATCGTGAGGCTCCCGCGGATGCCTCGCTAACAAGGAGACGTTGACCTTGGGCCCGAAGCCGTTCACGCCGTCCATCGACTGGTCGTCGGCGCTCACAGATTCCTTGCGCTGGACCGCCATAGCCTGGGTGATCGGCGCAATCTGCCTGGTGATCATGCTGGTCGTGTTCCGGTTTTTCACCCCGTGGGGTCGCCAGTTCTGGCGGATCACCCGGGGGTACTTCGTCGGCCGCGCGAGCATCAAGGTGTGGGTGATGCTGGGCGCGCTGTTGCTGTCTGTGCTGCTCGCGGTGCGCCTTACCGTGCTGCTCAGCTACCAGGGCAACGACCTGTACACCGCGGTTCAAAAGGCGGTTCAGGGTACGGCGGCGGATAATGACCAGGTCAGAAACTCTGGGATTCACGGCTTTTGGATGTCGATCATCATTTTCAGCATCCTCGCGACGATCTACGTCGTTCGTTTCATGGCCGACATCTATCTGACCCAGCGCTTCATCATCTCCTGGCGTATCTGGCTGACCGCCCATCTCACCGACGACTGGCTGGACGGCCGGGCCTACTACCGAGACCTGTTCATCGACAACACAATTGACAACCCTGACCAGCGCATCCAGCAAGACATCGACATTTTCACCGCCAATGCCGGTGGTACCCCGAACATCCCGTCCAATGGGACCGGAAGCACCCTGTTGTTCGGGGCGGTCAGTGCGGTGGCGTCGGTGATTTCGTTCGCCGCGATTCTGTGGCACCTGTCGGGAAATCTCGCCCTTTTCGGCATCAATTTTCCGCGCGCGATGTTCTGGACGGTTTTGGTCTATGTGCTGATCGCGACAGTGGTCGCGATCTGGCTGGGGCGTCCGCTGATCTGGCTGAGCTTCAACAACGAAAAGCTCAACGCCGCATTCCGTTATGGACTGGTGCGACTGCGCGATGCCGCCGAAGCCGTGGGTTTCTACCGTGGCGAGCGGGTCGAGCGAGCGCAACTGTGGAATCGCTTCACCCCGATCATCGCCAACTACCGCAAGTTCGTCCGCCGGACCATCATCTTCAACGGATGGAACTGGTCGATCTCGCAGGCAATTGTGCCGTTGCCGTGGGTGATTCAAGCGCCGCGGCTGTTCTCCGGCCAGATCGACTTCGGTGATGTCGGTCAGACCGCGACAGCATTCGGCAACATTCACGACTCGTTGTCGTTCTTCCGCAACAACTACGACGCGTTCGCCGCTTTCCGGGCCGCGATCATCCGGTTGCACGGGTTGGTTGACGCCAACTCCCAGGGCCGCGCGCTTCCCTCGGTGCTGGTCAAGCCAAGCCAGGAGACAGTGGTCGAGCTGGCCGGTATCGAGGTCCGCACGCCGGCCGGCGATCCGTTGATCGACTCGCTGGACGTCGAGCTGGACACCGGCGACTCGCTGGTGATCACCGGGCGTTCCGGCGCCGGCAAGACCACGCTGTTGCGCAGCCTGGCCGAGTTGTGGCCATACGCTTCCGGCACGCTGTGCCGCCCGGAGGGCGACAACGCGACAATGTTCTTGTCGCAGTTGCCCTATGTTCCGCTGGGCAATCTGCGGGTCGTGGTGTGCTACCCGAACTCACCGGACAACATCGCCGACGACACGGTGCGTGAGACGCTGACCAAGGTGGCGCTCGCCCCGCTGATCGACCGGCTCGACGAAGAGCGGGACTGGGCCAAGGTGCTTTCGCCGGGCGAGCAGCAACGCGTCGCGTTCGCCCGGGTGCTGCTCACCAAGCCCAAGGCGATCTTCCTCGACGAGGCCACATCTGCGCTCGATGAGGGGCTGGAATACGCGCTGTATCAGCTACTGCGCAGCGAACTGCCGGACTGCGTCGTGGTCAGCGTCAGCCATCGGCGCGCCGTCGAGCAGCACCACGCACAACACCTCGAATTGCTCGGCGGCGGCGGATGGCGCCTCGGCCCGGTGGAAAAGCAACCGGCGCAGGTCTAGCGAGGCCTAGGCGCTCGCGGCGCCGTGGGCCGCATGCGCTCCGGCGCGGCGGCCGAAGAACGAGCCCTCACCCAGCTGCGTGCCGCTGGCGTAGCCCTTGCCGTCCTGGGCGATGTTGGACGCGCAGGCCCCGGCCGCATATAGGCCAGACACCACCGTGCCGTCTTCGCGCAGTACCTGACCGTCCACCGAGGTGGCCAGCCCGCCGATGGTGAACCCGGCGTACATGGCCTTGCCCAGAGACATGTCGAATGCGCCCCACGGGCCTTTGTCTTGTGGCGCAAGGAACTCCGGCTGCTTGTGGAAGTCAGGGTCCTCGCCGCGCGCGGCGTAGCTGTTGTAGCGGTCCAGCGTCGCGACCAGGTTGCCCGCCGGGATGCCGAGAGCGGCTTCCATCTCGGCGACCGCTTCCCAGCCATCGATCAGCGGGACCAACGGCATCGTCGGGTGCTCGAGGTGTGTCTCGTCGACGATCAGGAACGCCGCGCTGTCGGGCTGATCCATGATGAACCCGGCAGTCCTGGAGTGATAGGAGTCTTCGGCGACGAAGCGCTGACCGAGCTTGTTCACGGCGATCCCGGTCAGCAGGATCGACGGCGGGTACGGCGGAGCCGTGATGAAGATCTGATCCATGTGCTGGGTGGCGCCGCCGGCCGATGCGCCTAACCGGATGCCCAGGCCGTCGTCATAGGTATTGCCGAGCACGAACGGCTTCTCGGCGAGCTTAGGTGTGTACTTGGCTACCATGTCGGGGTTCATCACGAATCCCCCGGCAGCGATGACGACCGAGTTTGCCTTGATCGCACCGCTTTCGGAAAAACGCTTCCACGTCACGCCCGTCACGGCGCCCGACTCGTCGACGACCAGCTCGGTGGCGCCGGTCTCGTAGCGGATCTGCACGCCAAGGTTGGCGGCCCGTTTGAGCAGCAGATCGATCACCATGCTGGCGCCGCCGGTATCGCCGGGCACCGGGACCTTGTGGCCACGCGGAGCCGGCGTCGCCTTCTCCAGGAACGGCCATACCTTCTCGTTGCCGGTGAACATCAGGCCCTCGGTGTTGGGCTGAATCACCGCCTTGCCCGGGAAGTAGCTGCGCTCGAATTGGAACCCGAGGTCTTCGAGCCAATTGAAATGTTCGACGCTGCCGTCGCAGTACGCGCGAATCTTGGCGTGGTCGGGCTCTCGCGACACCGCGACCAGATATTTGTACATTTCATCGGGTGAGTCCTGGTGACCGGTCGCTTGCTGCACCGCGGTCCCGCCGCCCAGGTAAAAGTGGCCTCCGGCAAGCGAAGTGGTGCCTCCGGCGACGGCTGCACGCTCGAGCACCAGCACCCGCGCGCCGGCTGCGGCCGCGCTCACCGCCGCGCACCCGCCGCCGATGCCGAAACCGATTACCAGCACGTCGACTTCGTCCGACCAGGACGTCACCGTCGCCGCGCTGACCGTTGCTGGTATCTCGGTGCTCACCGTTGCTCCTGTTTGATGTAGTCGTAAAACGCTCTCATCTCGGGCGAGATGTAGGCGAACTCCACAAACGGCACTCCCGCTTGTGGCGCGGACACATAAGCGAATTGAATTCCGCCGGGCATCACACCCTGCTGCACCACGGGGGCACCATGGTCCGCGGCTTGGGCCAGCAACGCGTCGAATTGCTCGGGGCTTTCGGCCTCCATGCAGACGTGGTGTAAGCCCGGCCCGGAGTCGCGGAGAAAGTCACTATAGACGTTCTCCCCACTGACCGGTGCGATCAACTCCAGTTGCATGTCTCCGAGGTAGCTCAGTGAGATGCTGGCGACGAAATCGGCCGGCGTGCCGTGGTAGCTGCAGGAGTCCGGAGCAAAGTGCACTTCCGGTATCCGCACCCATTTCCGCGCACCTAACAGGCCGGTGAGAGCAGTTTCGGTCGCATCAAGATCCGTGGTTACCCACGCGATCTGCGTCGGTGATTCAACAGTGAGGGTCATCGTCTGGCAGAATAGCCCAGTCTGTCGATGGGCTGAAAGGCCCTGAAAAGTCTTTGCCGCGATCCGCCCGGTGCGGGTCGGAATCTTCGAGTGAACACGTTCTAATTCCTGCTATTCACCGGCGGCGCGCCGCGCCATCAATGCTGGGCCAGGACGTCGACCAGTAGCCGCAGCTGGAGGTCGAAGATGGCCTCGGGATCAGTCACGGTGTCGGCACCGTACTGCCCGAACACTTCGAGGTTGATTGCGCCCAGTACGCCGGCCCAGAACAAAAAGCACTTGGTGATGACGGAATCGTCGCCGGGAAACCCGAATTCCTGCCGAAGCCGTTCAAAGTCCGACGACATCGGTTGCGCTGCAACAGTACTGGTGAGCCTGATGTCGCCGGTGGCGATTCCGGCGGCGATGGCGTCGAAGATCGCGCCCACTACGCGGGTGCCGACTCCGACGGTGCGCTCCGGCGGTGCGTGATACCCCGGGACCGGGCTCCCGTACAGCAACGCCCACTGCGCGGGATGCGCCACCGCCCAGTGCCGCGTCGCGCGGGCAATGGCGATGACGTCGTCACTCCACAGATCGTCGACGGTTTCCCGGGCGCGGTCCACGGTGTCGGCCAGGTCTGAGTAGGCGTCCACCAGTAGCAGCGTCAGCAGCTCGTCTCGGCTGGCCACATACCGATACACGGCCGAGGACACCATGCCCAGGTCGCGGGCGATCGCGCGCAGTGACAACCCCGCTGCGCCTCGGTCGACCAAATGGCGGCGGCCGAGCTCGACGATTCGTGCCTCGATCTGCCCGCGCGTCTCCTGGCGTTTGCCCACGTCATCAGTCTGACACAACCGAGATCACCGCTCTTGCTTTTCGATGAGGACTGTGGCACCGTGTGGAACCGAGAGAGCACTGCTCTCGCACTGTCCAGGAAGAGACCAGCCGAGAGGATGCCCGATGTCTACCCGATACGAGGAACCGAACCGCATCGCCGGGGCCGGCAACGTGGTCATCCGTTGGCTTGCCGAGCTGGGCATCAGCATCGCCGGCACGCGGGCGCTTCAGGTCCGCGGCCGCAAGACCGGCAAACCACGCGCCGTCGTGATCAACCTGCTGACCGTCGACGGTGTGGACTACGTCGTCTCACCGCGCGGCAACACCCAGTGGGCGCGCAACGTCAGAGCAGCGGGCGTGCTCGAGATCGGGCCGCGCTGGCGTCGGCGGCGCGCCGAGATCAACGAGGTCAGCGACGACGCGAAACCCGAGCTGCTGAGGCGTTACCTGGCCCGGTGGTATTGGCAGGTCAAGGACTACGTCGGCGGTCTGACACCGGACTCTGACGATGAGCAGCTGCGCGCTGGGGCACCGTCAATCCCGGTATTCGCCCTCATACAGCTGGACTAAGCCACGTCAGCGGTGAGTTTGCGGCCGAAATGCGGCCGCCGCGCCGAGGTCTTGGCGGACCTGCTGGGAGGTGGTCTGCCACAACACCGCGGCGGGGAGATCCCCCCAAACGCTATTGAAAATCCCCACGATTTGCGCGGGGCCCCCACCAGCCGTGTACACCGGTCCGCCCGAATCGCCAGGGTGACTTTGGACGCCGTGGGACATGGTGAACCACCCGTTGTTGACACTTTCCACGGTTCCGCAGGTCTCACCGGTGACGACGCCGAAATGGCAGACCGCTTCTCCCGGGTGGGGCACCGCATTCGGGCTGGACTGCAGGGCACGTCCGCCCGGCAGAATGTTGTTCGCCGGAATGTTCCCGTCCAGCGCGATGGCCTCCCAGTCGGCGATCCCCTGGTCGGTCGTCACTGTGGTGCCGCTGGGCGTGTCGTCCCGGAAGGTCGCGAGGTGGCCGATGACGTTGCGGTTCTGGTCGGTGACGGCGCCGGGCCCGCTACGGCAGTGCCCGGCGGTGTACGCGATTTTCTGGACCGGATCGACGTAGCCCAAGGTGCACAAGCGGTTTTCCTGCAGGATTTCCATGCCTGGATACACCATGACCGGGTCTGCGTGGGCCGTGGCGGCCGGCAGGCCGGGGCTAAATGCCAGGACAGCGACCAATGCGGCCAATACGCGTAGTGCCAGGCGGTGCACCATTGGACGGGCTCCGTTCCGTCAAGGTCGGCGATCGCGCCGACCACAAACCGAGATTACGTCGTTACCGTTTCGACATGGAGCTTTTCGGGCTGGCCGGTAGGAACGTTACGGCGAGGTCGCGAGCCCAGGCGTGGTGCTGATCACATTGGCGCTCCGCGGGGCCCAGCCCGGGGGCCCGAAGACGTAGCCCAGCCGATCACGAAGCCGGGTCGCCGATCGCCAGTCGCGGGCGATGGCGACGTATTCGCGAATTTGCAAGTTCCAAATGTTGAAGGTGTCGACCTGCTTGGTGAGGCCGTAATGCGGGCGGAACTGCTCTGCCTGGAAACTGCCGAACAGTCGGTCCCAGATGATGAAGATGCCGCCGTAGTTCCTGTCCAGATACAGCTGGTCCATCCCGTGATGCACCCGGTGATGCGAGGGCGTATTGAAGACGAACTCGAACGGTCGCGGCAGCTTGTCGACCCGCTCGGTGTGCACCCAGAACTGGTAGATCAGATTCAGCGACCAGCTGAAGAACACCATCCAGGGCGGAAGGCCCAACAGCGGCAACGGAACCCACAGCAACACCTCACCGCTGTTGTTCCATTTCTGGCGCAGCGCGGTGGCGAAGTTGAAGTATTGGCTCGAGTGGTGCGCTTGGTGGGTGGCCCAGATCAGCCGCACCCGGTGGGCGATGCGGTGGTAGGCGTAATACAGCAGGTCGACGCCCAGGATCGCGATGACCCACGTGTACCACCGACTCGGCGAGAGATGCCACGGCGCCACATACGCGTAGAGCGCCGCATAGCCCAGCAGCGCCAGGGTCTTCCAGGCCGCCGTGGTGGCCACCGAAACGAGCCCCATCGAGAGGCTGGCGAACGAGTCGGGGGTGAGATAAGCGCCGGAGCCGGGACGAGACCCCTCGACAGCGGCGGCCTCGAGACGTTCTAGTTTGCGGGCCGCCGTCCACTCGAGAACTAACAGCAGTACAAAGAATGGAATCGCGAACAGCACCGGGTCACGCAGCTGCGAGGGCAGCTCGAACCAGAACCCCGTGATGGCATGCACACCGATAGATTACGACGATCGGTGCGGACGCCATCGCACAGTCGCCGTAGCAACGAGGAATTGAGCACGTGAGCGCCGTGATCGTCATCGGCTCCGGGTTTGCGGGGCTATGGGCAGCGCTCGGCGCTGCCCGGCGACTGGACGAATTGCAGGTCGGAGCCGGCACCGTCGATATCACTGTGTTGAGTGCCCAACCATTCCACGACATCCGCGTTCGCAACTACGAAGCCGATTTGAGCGCTTGCCGCATCCCGCTTGCCGACGTCCTCGATCCGGCGGGCATAGCCCACATCGCCACCGAGGTGACCACCATCGACTCCGACGGCCGCATCGTCACCACGTCCGGCGGCGTGACGTACGGCTACGACCGACTAGTACTGGCGTCGGGCAGTCGGGTGGTCAAACCCGGTGTGGCCGGCCTGCGGGAATTCGGGTTTGACGTCGACACCTACGACGGCGCTGTCGCACTGCAGCGGCACCTGCGGGCGCTTGCCGACGATCGGCCGTCACCGGCGGCGACGACGGTGGTGGTGGTCGGCGCCGGGCTGACCGGCGTCGAGACGGCCTGCGAGCTGCCGGACCGGTTGCGGACGTTGTTCGTCGGGCGAACTCCCCGGGTGGTTCTCGTCGACCACAGCGGGGTCGGCTCCGACATGGGCGCCTCGGCGCGCCCAATCATCGAAGAGGCGTTGTCGGACAACGGCATTGAGACCAGAACGGGCGTGAGCGTCGCCGCGATCAGTGACAGTGAGGTGGTGTTGTCCTCCGGCGAACGGCTCGAGGCCGCCACTTTGGTGTGGTGTGCGGGCATGCGGGCCAGCTTGTTGACCGAGCAGCTGCCGGTGGCCCGCGACCCGTCAGGTCGGGTGCCCGTCGACGACTATCTGCGGGTGGTGGGACTTCCGTCGGTGTTCGCCGCGGGTGACGTGGCGGCTGCCCGCATGGACGGGGAGCATTTGTCGGTGATGTCGTGTCAGCATGGGCGGCCGATGGGCCGATATGCCGGCTACAACGTCGTCAGTGACTTGTTCGGCGAGCCGATGCTGCCTCTTCGAATCCCTTGGTATGTAACGGTTCTCGATCTCGGGCCGGCCGGCGCGGTGTATACCGAAGGCTGGGATCGGTCGGTGGTTTCCCGAGGTATGCAAGCCAAAGCAACCAAGCAGGCGATCAATACCCGACGGATCTATCCGCCGCTGACCGGCAACCGTGCCGACCTACTGGCCGCGGCCGCACCCGAACTGCAGGCCCGCCCCTAGCCCGTCTGGGCCTGGTCCCCGGAATACCACTGGACCCCGTGTATCCCGGTCTGCAGCGACAGCTCGGATACCAGACTCTCCAGCCGGGCGGCAGGCGTGTGGCCTTCCATGAGCAAGCGCACCGTCAACGTGATCTCGTCGTCGGCGGTCTGGGCCGACTGGACACCGTGCAGCGCGATGCCGCCGCCACCGGCATATGCCACGATCTGGGCGCGCGCTTGCTTCTCCGATTTGGGCCGACACACGACCCGAACCACATAGGGCTGCAGGCCCTCCTCTTCCGCGTCGTAGTTGTCGCGGTCGATCACCCGGCCCAGCGGGCGCCCCACCAGGTGGATGGCGATGACAGTGCCGGTGGCGATCGCCGTGAACGCCAGGTGTCCGGAGGCGGCCAGCACACCGACCGCCGCCGAGCACCACAACGTGGCAGCGGTGTTGAGGCCGCGAACGTTGACGCCCTCGCGCAGGATCACGCCACCGCCCAGAAACCCGATACCGGACACCACATAGGAGGCGACTCGGGTGGGGCTGGTGTCCTCGGTGGCGGCGGCGTACAGCACGAACAACGTCGCACCCGCGGCGACCAGCGCATTCGTCCGCAGGCCGGCCCTACGCGCCCGCCATTGGCGCTCGAATCCGATCAGCGCCCCGCAACCCACTCCGACGGCCAGCCGGAGCGCGAAATCGGCCACACTCAGCGACTGCATGACATCGCACTCCTTCCCCCGACAGCCAGGCCGCGCGTCCGCAAGGCGGCAGCTAACCACGTAGAGGTGAACACCAGATGGACCCTAGTCAAACCCGTCGCACTGTGGCCACGTCCGCGAAACCTGCGCGCCGCCGGATGATTTCACTCGACAAGCGGTTCGGCTATTGCGCGGCGGCCGGCTGATTATTGGTGGCCTGTTGCGGGCAGTAGTACTTCACGGCGATCGCCACGAACAGCGTTGCATGGTCTGCGGGCATGCCGGGGTTGTTCTTCTGCAGGTCTGCGACTACCTCCGGCCCGGGCTTGCCGGTACTGATCCACCCGCAGACCGATTTGCCGGAGGCGATGGCCCGATCTGGGCTGGTGTAGGTGATGCCCGCATCCCGCACCGTCGCCAGGAAGCTGACGTCGTCATACCCGGGTGCACCGCGTGCAGGCGCGGCCAGGCCGATCACGGCGAAGACGAGGAATGGCGCTAGCAGCTGTCGCACGCCACCCACCTTGGCATCAGACTTGGCCGAGATGGTGGGGACAGTAGAATTTCGCAGAGATCAAGGCAAAATTCGATGCCATCTCCATATCCATTCCGGGATTGTGGACTTTCACGTCGTGGACCAGCTCCAGGCCCGACTCGTTGTTGTTCAAGCAAGAGCACACCGCTCTGCCGGCCTGGACCGCGGCAGCCTCGCTAGCGAAGGTGAAACCTGCTTGGCGCAGCGCGGCCACGAACCCCGCATCGTCACCATCTGGTTCCGGGGGCGGACTGCCATATGCCGGGGCGGCGAAGCCGATCACCGCGGCGACGCCAAGAAACGCCAGGATCCTTCTCATAACTCACCTCACCATTCTCTCATTGCGCGCCAACTTCTGCAGCTCGTGCGGGGCAGCCAAAGCGTGTGCGCCCCAGTGTGTTTCGCGCTCCGCGGACCGGCTTGAACATGGAATTAGATTGCCCGTCAACCCAATTGGGCGTCGGACGGCAGCACTTTCGACTTACCCTTTTTCAGGTGCACCGCATGAATCCCGGGTTTCTTAGCAAGCTGCTCGAGCAGGGCATCAAGACCTTCTTGGTCGACATTGTGATGCTGCACGCTTTCCGGCTTCTCCGATATTTGTGCGACCAGCCGCTTCAATTGCTCCGGTGATTGTTTGTCTTTGAGGTCCTTGAGCGGTGTCATCCGGTTCCGGATTCCGGCCTGCACCACGGTTGGGCCCCCCGCACCCATGGCACTGCCGAGCATCCCCGCCGTCCCGAGCGAACTGAACAGGCCGGCGTCGCCGAGCGCGGCCGCCGGCACCGCATCCGGCCCCGCGGCTGACAACGCGGCAGCAACCATCCGGATCGAGGGGGTGGCGGTGGCCCAGGTCGGCGGGACCGACAGCTTTCCCACCAGGGTGCCGGCATTTCCCATGCCTCCCGTCACCGCGTCGTACAACGTGCCCCGGCCGAAGCCCAACGCCCCAAGCCCGGCGCCGAGCGCGTCTTTCGGGAGCGCGGCGTATCCGGCGGGCGGGGCGAATTTGAGCCACTGCGACAAGGGAAAGTTGATCAGCAGCCCGACGTCGTTGAACTGCGTGGTGAGGCCGAGGGGAACCTTGATGGCGCTGTACAGGCCCGAATACCAAGCGTTTCCGTTCGGGACCGTGTTCAGCAGGTCTTGCCAGAAGGTCGTGTACTGGGTGGCGAACTGGGATAGCCATCCCAATATGGTGGTGGGCTGGCTGGCCGCTGCGTTCACGGTTTGGGCCGCATTGCCGGCCGAGAGGCTTGAGGCTTGAGTCAATGCCGATGCCTGGACTGCTCCGGCCGAGTCATTGGTGGTCTTCGGAGCGGGGCTGAACGGGGTCAACCCGTTGGAGGCGGCAGCGGAGGAGGCGAAGTAGGTGTCCATCGCCTCGCCATCCTGGGCCCAAAACTCGCTGTACTGGGCCTCGGTCGCCGCGATCTGCGATGCGTTCTGCCCGAAGGTGTTGGTCGCCATCAGCTGCGCTAGGTAGCTGCGGTTGCTCGCGATCACCCCCGGCGGCACGGTTGCGGAGAACGCGGTCTGGTAGGCGCTAGCCGCTTCGGTGGCCTGGCCCGCGGCCTCATGGGCCTGGACGGCGGTTTGCTGCATCCACGCCACGTAGGGGGCAGCCGCAGCCGCCAAGGCGAGCGACGACGGACCTATCCAGGGTCCGCTGGTCAGTCCCGAGATCACCGACGAGTACGAGGACGCGGTCGACTGTAACTCCGTCGCCAGGTCGTCCCAGGCCGCCGCCGCGGCCAGCATCGATCCCGAGCCCGAGCCGGTGTACATCCGGCCCGAGTTGAACTCCGGCGGAAAAGCTCCGTAAAACATGTCGATCCCCTTTACCTGTCGGCCTGCGCCGAAATGGCTTGTGCTGGGCCGCGGTCCGTCGTCGCGGCGGTCGTCGCGTTCATCGCCATCAGCCCTCGAGGACCGGAATCACGATGATGGTGGCCGCAGCGACATCGGCCTCGGCGACGATGCCGCCCAGTGAGCCGGCCGAGATGGCACCACTCGCCGAGCGAACTGCGGTGGCGGCGACGGCGCGTCCGGCCAGACTCGACAGCGCCATCTGGCTGAAGGCGCCGCCCTCTCCGACCAATGAGGCCTCCGGGAGAGCGGCCGCCAGATTGCTGGGAAACACCTGGGCGAGAGTCCTGATCGCTGGGGCGGCTTCGGTCCAGCCCTGCGGCACGGACATGCTGCCGACCAGGGCCGCCTTGCCCATGGACCCCGACATCGGCGCGACAGCGGAGCTCAGCATGGGCTTTACCGCAGTCGGGCCATGGGTCAGCGGTGACAACGCCCCGGAGATCATCTTCGGGCCGACCAAATAGGCCGCTGCGCCCTGCCCGTTCTGACCCCAGGCGTACGCCTGCCCGAACGACAGGAACGGGCCGCCGGGAATGGTCGAAGGCCCCTGCAGGAAGTACGGGCCCGTGAAGGTCGACCAAATGTTGTTCCAGTCCGTCAGTTGCGATGGCACTGGCGGCAAACCAACCGGTGTCGACGTCGTCGGGTTGGTTTGCGCCAGGCTGTGCACCGCGGGCTGCATCAGCTGGGACAGGTGCGATGCCGTGTTCGTGCTGGATTGAGCAACCGCTTCCCCCTGCGTCGCCGTGTCGTTAGTCGTCTTCGGCGGCTCGTTGAACGGCGTCAGCTGCGAGGCGCTTGCCGAGGACGCCGCATAGCCGTACATCGCGGCGGCATCCTGCGCCCACATCTCCAGGTAATGGGCTTCGGTGACCGCGATCGCCGGCGTGTTTTGGCCCAGGAGGTTGGTGGCGATCAACTGCGCGAGGAGAGAGCGATTCGCCGCGATGACAGGCGGCGGCACGGTGGCCGCAAAGGCGAACTCATAGGCGCCCGCGGCGAGCTTGGCCTGCATCGCTGCCTGCTCGGCCTGGGTGCCCGTCGCGCTCATCCACGACACATAGGGGGCGGCCGCGGCGGCTGCCGCAATCGAGGACGGACCTGTCCACTGCCCAGCCGTCAGGCCCTGAACCGTCGAACCGTAGGAAGCGGCAGTGGAGTGCAGCTGTGCAGCCAACTCATCCCACGCGGCCGCCGCCTCCAACAACGGCCCGGACCCGGCTCCCACATACATTCGGCCGGAGTTGATCTCCGGTGGTAGTGCCCCGAAATCCAACATCTGGTACCTCCGGTCCCCTCATTTGGCCGCCATGGTAGGCGCGGTTTAGCGGCTCATGCCGCAAACACGTCGTAGCTCTAATGAAATCCATCAAATCCACCACTGATTAGACGCAACTGAAGAAGAACAGGTTCCGGACCCGCATCCCGCCCCTCTTTCGCGCTTGGATCATCGTGATCAAAAGTTAAGTACGATACACTCCGGCAAGGTAATGGAATTGTAAAAACAAAATGCCACTACGACATTTTGTAACGTGAGAAAGACACTCCATAGCTAAAGTTAAGAGTGACCATAAAGCCTGGTCAGAACAACATTTATGTGCGGACAGGAATACTGTCGCGCTACTATGACGTTTAGCTGTATTTCTCGGAAGGTCGGCGGCGCCGTCGACCTTTTTGAATGCTGATGGTCGCACGGCTTTGTTTTACTGATCGCGAATTCAGCGACTCCCATCTTGTCAGATCGCGATTGAGATTGATGCCCCGTATAGGCGCTAAGAAATCGTAAGAAATGGCCACGAACTGGCGCGTTGTTAATACGTCGGTTTATGAATAAAATTGCCGTCATTAATGTGAGCCACTGCCCGCGTGATAATGGGATCACGCCAACGGAGCTGACGGTGCTCACCGGGTTGCTACCCGTGTTTAAGCGTCTTTCCTGTGGATTCTCAGGGGTGATGATCTCGTGGCAGGCTGACGAGTCGCTGTCGCCCCCAGCAAGTCGCGAGCAATAACCACATCGCAGACGATGAACGAGTGCGCGGGCGCATCGGAGCAGCATGTGCACGGATCGGCGCACTGCGCGCCTCGACGTCGCCTAAATGACAGCAAATCGTCATGTCCTGCTCCTCTAAACTTCATTTTAGATAAAGATCGTGGCTGGCAGAAGGCTTACTGGCATCTGGCAATTTGCTGTGAGAACGATTTCGGCGTCTAGGCAGGTGAGACCAGTAAAAGAGCCAGGTAATCCTGAAGTGCATTTCCGCAGTCCTTTGCCGAACGCGCATTTCAGCTGAGAGTTCTCCCAGGAACGTGCGCGCTAACCGGCCGCGGGTGGGCGAGCCACAAAGGAGGGGCGGAAGCCGTACTGCGGAATGGCACGGCCCTCGCCACGGCCGCCCATATTGGCCCCCATCGGCACTGGGGGCGTGCTTCCTGTCACCGGTGCAGGAGCGGAGGGAGGAGCCGCCATCGGTTCGCCCCCCAACGCCGACGACAGCGGGCTCTGCGCCGGCGTGGTCGCGGTCCAGCTTGGCGGCACCGACAGCGGCCCGAGCGAACCTCCTTCGCCCATGCTTCCTGCCGCCGAATTGCCTACTGCCCCAATGCTGCCCAACGGGCCGGCCGCGGCGCCTTCGGCTGCACCTGCCGCATCGGGTGCGGCACTGGCAGCCCCGCCGCTGGCTTGGCTGAGGGAATAGAAGTCGGTCACGTTGCCGACGAAGCGGGCCGGCATGTAGAAACCCGACCCGAAGATGCTGTTCAGAATGTTGGAGTTGATGAACTGTCCGAATGCAGTGTTGGTACCGAATATTGCGTTCATCAATCCACTCAGACCGGTGGTCGACGAGGCCGATCCGGGTGCGAAGATATCGAGCCCCAGATCATCGAGAACGCTGCCGACCCCAGTCCCCGTCGCTGCCGGGGCGGCCAGGCTCTGCAATGCGCTGGGCACCGCCGCAGCGAGCTGTGACACCGTGCTTTGACTGGCGCCAGCCGATGTTGCCGCGGCGTTGTCGACCGCAGCCGATTGGGCCGCCAGCCCGCCCGCGCTGGTGGTCTGCTCGGGCGGGTCAAAGGGGGTCAGTTCGGCGGCGACCTCCGACGAGGCGGCATAGCCATACATGGCTGCGGCGTCTTGGGCCCACATTTCGGCGTACTCGGCCTCGGTGGCTGCGATCGCCGGAGTGTTCTGGCCCAGGAAGTTGGTCGCAATCAAGGCCATCAATTGGGCCCGGTTAGCCGCGATGACCGGCGGCGGGACGGTCGCAGCGAACGCGGCTTCATAGGCCGCTACCGCGGACTCGGCCTGGGCGGCGGTCTGCTCGGCCCTCGCTGCGGTGGTATTCAGCCAGGCCACGTGCGGTGCGGTGGCCGCCACCATCGCTGCCGATGTCGGGCCCTGCCATTGCTCAGTCAGCTCCGAAAGCACCGAGCTGTATACCAGCGCAGTGGTTCGCAATTCTGCGGCTGTCCCGTTCCAAGCCGATGCGGCGGCCAGCAACGGGCCTGGACCCGCCCCCGAATACATGCGACCGGAGTTGACTTCAGGTGGAAGCACTGCGAAATCCACTGCGGGGATCATCGTTAGCCTCCTCCGGTAGTCAGGTGCGATCGCTGCCTCGGCAACAGCTGCATGGGGCCGATCCGTTCGAAATCGCGGTCAGCAGGTCGTGCAGTGCCGGGTTATCCGGCGCTGGGTGGGCGGGCGACGAAGGTGGGGCGGAAGCCGTATTGGGGTGCGGCGCGGCCCATGGCGCCGCCGGTCATGGCGCCGAGGGGGACGCCGGGCATGCCGGCTGCGACTGCGGGTGGTGGGGCGATCATGGGTGTGCCGCCGTAGGCCGGGGCTAGCGGGTTGGGTGAGGTGGATCCGGTCCAGCTGGGTGGGACGGACAGGGGGCCGACGACGGCTCCGTTGCCCACGCCGGCGGATACCGAGTTGCCTGCGCCGCCCACGCCGGCGGCCGCGCCTTCGCTGGCGCCGGTGGCGGCACCGGCAGCGCCTTCTGCGGCGCCCGTGGCGCCTTCTGCTGCTGCGCCGGCGCCCTGGTTGAGCCCCATGAAGTCAGCGGCGGTGCCCAAGAAGTTGCCGGGCATGTAAAAGCCGGAGGAAAAGATGGTGTTCCAGATGTTGGCGTTGATTAACTGGCCGAAGGCGGTGTTGGTGCCGAACAGTGAGTTGAGCACGCCGTTGAGGCCGGTGGTGTCACTGGCTGATCCCGAGGCAAAGGGGTTCCAGCCGCCCAGGTCGTTGGAGAGCAGTGTCGAGGTCGATGACGGTGTGGCCAGGCTTTGCAGGGTGTCGGGGGTGGTGGCAACCAGCTTGGACAGCGTGCTTTGTCCGGTGCCGGCCGAAGTGGCCGTGGCCTGGGTGACCGCGGCGGATTGGTCGGTGGCGGCGGTGGGGTTGGTGATCGGTTGGGCCGGGCTAAACGAAGTCAGTCGGGTGGCCGTGGCCGAGGATCCGGCGTAGCCGTACATTGCTGCGGCGTCTTGGGCCCACATTTGGCTGTATTTGGCTTCGGTGGCTGCGATCGCGGCGGTGTTGTGGCCCAGGACGTTGGTGGCGACCAGGTGCGCGAGTTTGGTGCGGTTGGTCGCGATGTGCGCGGGGGGAACCGTGGCGCTAAAGGCGCTTTCAAACGCCGCTGCGGCGTCTTGGGCTTGGCTGGCGGTCTGTTCGGCTTGGGTGGCGGTGGTGTTCATCCATTCCACGTAAGGCCTGGCCGCTTCGGCCATTGCCGCTGAGGCCGGGCCACTCCACTCTTCGTCGGCCAAATTCGACAGCACCGAACCGTAAGACAATGCGGTCGAACGCAATTCAGCAGCCAGCGCCTTCCACGCCGACGCTGCTACCAACATCGGACCCGAACCCGACCCCGCATACATCCGCGCTGAATTCACCTCAGGCGGAAACGCCCCGTAATCCAACCCGGCCATCATCACACCCCTCCCCTGCTACGTGGTCCCAATGCTGTCGGTCGATCGCCAACTAGATCGAATTGTGTTGCAGCCAAAGCTGACATCGCAGCTGTCGCAGACCCAGTGGCCAGCACTGCTGGATGTTTAATGACAAATGACATCGGACTTTTCCTCATGGAATTAGGCCGAGCCCAGTCGCCGCTACGGAAAGTCTCCGCACACCCCGCTCGCATAAACCCGCCAAAACGGGTGCACGCCAATTTATTTCGGGGTTAAGCCGAGTCAGATCGTGAAGAGGCTGCCGGGGTCGGATCGCAACGAAATGATGGTGGATCTGTGATAGGGACTATCACCAGGACTCATCTCGTTCTCACCTCCTCGCGGCCAGGGCATACGGGGATGCCGTTGTCGCACGCGGGGAAAGCGCCCGGCCAAAGTCGCGGGCACCGCACCCCTCTCGTCAGAGCTTCGGCACCACACGGCGTATCCGGATCAAACCGGAAGCCACTTGGGCCCAACCCTTAAGCCGGGAAGAGCTGTCCTGACCCTGGGCGTCTTTCGACGTTCGAGGTCAGTGGCCTATATCCATGCAGACGCCTCACCTAGCGAGGTGCATACCGGACCCATGGTGGCACCCGGATCGACGCGAGTCAAACTTCCTGCCAGACAGTTGCAATAACGTCGGCGTGCCCGCGCACCAGTGGTCATCGCGGGAATCTCCACCGACGAGTCCCGTTCCGCGTCCCTTCATCCCGCGGCCGGTGGGCGCGGCATGACGGTGACCTGGAATCCGTAGCGCGGTCCGTTGCCGAAGTTCCTGCCGCCGCTGTTGCCCACCGGGATTCCCGGCATACCGGGCGCCCCCGCAGCTGTCGGCGTCGCCGGAGCGGGGGTGCTGCTCCAGCCGCCGCCAGGCAGTGCCGCCCCGGCGTGGTTCTCCACTTGGGCGGCCATCGTCCAGGTCTGCGGCACCGACAACCGGCCGATCGTTGAGGCCTGGTTGCTGCCGGCCGAAATCCAGGCGCTGTCGGTGCCGGGTATACCGCTCGAGCCAAGCTGCGGCACGCCACCCGGTAAGCCGGCGGCGCCGGGTGCCGGAACTCCGTTGATGGGCGTCCACCCGGCGTTCCCGGAGCCGGAGCCCATGGGTGGGATTGCCTGGGTGGTTGGCTGAGCGCCGAGCTGTACGGCATTGACATCGGCCATTGAAGCCGTGATGGCCGGTTCGACGATGGCGGGGTTGATATAGCCACCCGAGACGATGCCGTTGAGGAAGTTGGAATTCAAGAAGTCCCACAGGGAGCCGGAGGTCAACGACGTGGATGTCAACGCCGAGGACGACGCCGACGAGGACGACACCGGCGACGCGAATGATTGCAGCGCGTTCGGAACTTGGGACGTCAGCTGGCTCAGCGTTTCCTGTGCGCCCGACGCCGTCGACGTGCTGGTGGCTTGGGCAACTTTCTCGGCTTGGTCGTTCTGCGCGTCCGGGTTGGTGGTCTGCGGCGGCTGGCCGAACGACGTCAGCCTCGACGCGCCAGCTGAGCTGGCGGCATACCCGTACATGGCCGCCGCGTCCTGCGCCCACATCTCGCCGTACTGCGCCTCGTTTGCCGCAATCGCCGGCGTGTTGAGACCGAGGAAATTAGTCGCGATCAGGGTGGCCAGCTGGGTCCGGTTGGCTGCAACCTCAGCCGGCGGCACCGTCATGGCGAATGCCGCCTCGTAAGCGCCCGCCGCCGCCGTAGCCTGACTGGCGGCTTGCTCGGCTTTCGCCCCGGTCATGCTCATCCATGTCATGTAAGGCGCGACCGCGGCGGCCATTGACGACGATGTTGGCCCCAACCATCCTTCGCTGACCAGCCCGGTAATCACCGACTGGTAGGAGGATGCCGTGCTGACCAACTCACTGGCCAGCCCGTCCCAGGCGGCCGCGGCGGCCAACATCGAGGTCGAGCCCGACCCGGAATACATCCGCGCCGAGTTGATCTCCGGCGGTAATGCTCCGTAATCCATCGCCCTCCCCCTTAACCGGCCGCACAACGGCGGGTGACTTCGGGCGCCCCGGACGGCTGCGCAGCAGCAGGGATCGGAGCGCCCTGGCATGCTCGGGCGTATATCGCGAATTGTCTTGTGGTGTAAGCGGATACGCTGCCGGGGATGGCGACGTTATCAGCAGGAATCGCTGAGCCGCCCGACTGCAGAACAACAGACATGGACTTCTCCTTGTGAGATAGTCCGACCCGGTTAGGGCTCGGCCGCTGTGGCGGTGTCAGGTGTTGCTGAGCGTGCGTACGCGTCAATGCGCAGCGTGCATCAGGTACTCGGCGCCAGCCGATACAGACGGCGGAAAAGCGCGCGACCGGATCGGGAAAGTTACTGTCATCGATGACGTACAGGCACTATCGATCGGACCAGTTCGTCCCACCTCCCGTCACATGCAGGCACGGGGTGCCTGGTGGTTGCACACATTGGATGAGTTCCCAGCAGAATTTGCCGGGCCCGACACCCCCTCATCGGCCCTTCGGAATCACAGCAGCGTAACCAGTTCGCCGCGGCACCGCAGGGCGAGCGGGCCCACACATAGACGACTCAAATATTCTGCATATGGGCGGCTGTCGACATTCGAGGTCACTGGCTCGTTTCCCTGCAGGAATCGCACGTGGCTAGGTGCGTTGAGTGACATGGTGGCACCAAGTCTCACGTGAATCAACGCGACTCGCTGGACGCATTGGCCAGTTC
The DNA here is from genome assembly GCA_963826365.1 of uncultured Actinomycetota bacterium. Lineage (GTDB taxonomy): Bacteria > Actinomycetota > Actinomycetes > Mycobacteriales > Mycobacteriaceae > Mycobacterium. Next base: position 247,622 of record CAWGXA010000003.1, read on the forward strand.
GCGAGCGCGCCCTGTGCGCAGCGGCTCCCCTGCCACCGGGTTGGGCGCAGGGGTTAGCTAAATCACCTGCGCGTGTCGGAAACTCGGGAAAGCCGGAGGTGCTACGGCGACTTCTTTTCGGCCACTGCCGCGCTGAGCCCTTCGGCGAGGTCGTCAGCGGTCAGCTCCTTGAATCGGAGCAGCTGACGCTCGCTGAACTCAGTGAGGTCGCTGGCCAGCACCGCGTCGAGGTCCTCGTCGTCCAGCCGGAAACTGCGGTGGTCGCGCGCCTTCTCCACCACGTTGCGCACGAAGCCGGCATTGCCGAGGGTGTCGATACCGCGGATCAGATCGCCGTCTTCCGAAAGGGTTTCATCGAGATAGAAGTTGGTGTACGACGGCAACAACGCCTCGGCCGATTCGTCGCTGATGACGTCCTCGTTGTCGTTACCCATCAGTTTGGTCAGCTCGACCAGCTCTGACGGTGTGTAGCTGAAGAACTCGATTACCGTCGAAAACCGCCGCCGCAGACCCTGATTCACCTCAAGCATCTTGTCCATCGCCTTGGCGTATCCCGCGCCGAACACCACCAGCTCGTCGCGGTGATTCTCCATATACAGCAGCAGTGTGTTGATGATCGCGTTGCCGTAGGGGTCGCCCTGCTGGTAGCCCTTCTCGTGCAGGGTGTGCATCTCGTCGAAAAAGACCGCCGCACCCAGTGCTCCCTCGAGCACCTCCTCGGTGTTCTTCTCCGCGTCGGCCATGTATCGGCCGAGCAGCTTGGTGCGACTTGTCTCGACGACCAGCGGCTTGCGCAGCACGGTCAATCCGCACAGCTGTTTGGCGAACGCGCGGGCGACCGACGTCTTGCCGGTACCGGGCGGCCCCAGCAACAGGGTGTGGCGGGAGGTCACCGGGACAGGCAGACCCATCTTGGCGCGAGCCAAGTTCACTTTCGTCGTCGACTTGATGAGTTTGATCTCTTGTTTGGCGCGCTCCATGCCGAGCATCGCGTTCAGTTCGGCGTCGCCTTCGGCGAGGTACTTCGCGGCGTCCTCGGCGTGCCGCGCCGCCTCGTTCTCTTCCCGCGTCGGCGCACTGTCCGCGTCCCAGGGGTCGGTGCGAGCCTCGATCGTTTCCGGGTCGGTGAGGATCAGCTGGTAAAGGGGGTTGTCCAGGGCTTCGCGCGCCGGAGTGAACTTCGGATCGCGGGAATACACCCGGCGCAGCAGCTCGACGGCCTCCTCTTCACGACCGAGATGGCGCTGGCACATGCCTTGGGTGTAGATCGCGATGTTGGCAGCGCCCGGTACCCGGTCCGCCTCGATGGCGTCTTGGCCCCGCCGGATGGCTTCCTCGAAGACCCCCAACGACGCCAGCGCGGTGGTCGCCATCGCGGCGCCCGCAGCTTTGAGCTCCGGGTTGCGCCAGGTTTTCCCCTCGGGGAATTGGCTGAGCACGTCTGGCCATCGTCCGGTGCGGAAATACAGGATGCCGCGGACGTAGTTGATCAGCTCCTCGTCGACAGGATGCCGCGGCTCGACGCGGTCGAGCAATTCCGCGGCCTCCTCGTAGCGCTTTGCCTCGGCGAGCACAGCAGCGTAGGCACAGGCGAGCGCCTCCACAGTGGTGACTGCCAGTCGTAGAAACAACCCATCGGAGACTTGGGGCCGAAACTCCAAATCCGTGACGCCGAACCGACGGATGTCCCACCCGAACGTCCGCATCGTCGCCCAGGCCCGGGAAAGCACCTCGACGCTTTGGTCGCCGGCCAGCACCCTGGCCATCCAGGCATCACACATGTCCGGGTCAAGGGCGGTGGCCGTACTGAACATCTGCGATGCCACCTGCGGATTATGGCTGGGCTGTAGCCCGTTGACCGAAATCCCCGATGCCAGCAGACCGGCGAGCAGCGCGTTGCGGGCGTCCTCGGGGGTGGATTGCGGGCGGCTCATTGCGCGGCGGGCAAGCGCTCAGCGCTTTCCCGCACCACCTGGCCTACCTGCAACACTAAATAATCGTCCGCGAACAATTCCCGGCTGGGGACGATCAGCAAGGCGCGAGTCGTCGGAGCAGGCAGGCCGGCGCGGACTGCGGCCAACTGCCGTCCGGTGAGCCGGTTGAGTCCACCCGAGAGTCCTCGAGGCAGCCGGCTGTCGCTGTGGTACCGCACCCAGCCAGCCACTTCGGGTTTGCCATCGTTGTTGGTGAGCCGGACGGTCAGTACGGTCGCATCGGTTTCTGGCAGCCACACTTCACTCAGCGTCTCGGTGGTGATATCCGATGGCGTCAACCAGAAGCTGGTCGCGAACCCGTTGAAGTGCTTCAGGCACCGCCAGCCGGGACGGCTCCAGGTGGGTTCCAGATCGGCCAGCACCGCGCTGTCGACCTCGGAGATCTCGTCGGCGGTCAACGTCCGGGCCGCACATCCCTGTCCATCGAGGTCTTGGGCCAGCCGCTCAGTGGCCGCCACCAGGGTGGATGCCAGCGAGTCACGCGCCGCCACCGCGGCGACGTTGAGCTGCGGGTTCATCCTGAGCACTAGCCAGGTGCGGCGGACATACGACGCGGGCTGATCGCTCTTCAGCTCCCACTCTTCGGGACCCAGTTTGTCGAGCTTTGACAGTTCGGCGGCATTGCCCCCGCGGCGCACCTGCACCGAGACGATGTCGATGCCGTCGAGATGCACGTCGAACTGGCGCAGGCCGGCAGCGACCGACTGCACCAGCAGGCTGGGCGTTTGCGCCGTGCGGTGATGGCGACGCGCCGACGGCTCGTCCTCGCCGCCGTCCACCGCGATCACCGTGACCAGGCGGCCCTCGTATTCACGTACCCCGACCTTGTCGCGACCGAATCGGCGCTGGTAGTCGACCGCAGGTGTGCATCCCGCGGCCAGTGTGGTGCGCGGATCGGCAGACCAGTCCCACAGCCATCCGGCTAATCCGGAAGTCACCGTGAGGCCGTGGTGGGTGATCAATGACAACAGCGTGATGATCGCCGCGAGGCCAACCCCGACCCACCACGCGATGTGCTTATCGCCCTGCCAGGAGTCGGGGCAGTGACTCGCGATCAGCAAGATCACGACGTCGACCAGAAACACCGCGGTCACTCGTGACCACGACAAAGACAACCCAAACCTGCGCTGAGCCTTCATTGCTTTTGTTGCTCCGCCCTTATTGCTGCTTACGGCGCTTCATCAGTATCGAGACACCGAATACCGCGCCGCCGATCAGTAGCGCCCCGGTCAACCCCCCGGCGGCCACCCACACCGGCACCATATCGCGGGGCGGGGCGGCTTTAGGAATGTTGAGCGGTATCGACAGTTGCTGCGGCGGCTTGGGTGGACCGTCAGGAACATCCCAGGTAAGCGCCGCCACCGGGTCGACGACACCGTAGCCGACCTGGTTGTCCACGCCCCGAGCCGGCGCTCTGGCGGTGCGGGTCAACCGATTGATGATTTGGTATGCCGATAGGTGCGGATACTTGGCGCGAACCAGCGCAGCCACCCCGGACACGATCGCGGCCGAGAAGCTGGTGCCGACCGGAACCAACAGTGTGTTGTCCGGCCCGTCAATGGCGTTGATCAAGCCGTCGTCGCGGGGCGAGAGTCCGATGACGTCGTTTCCGGGCGCGGCGATCCCCACCCACGGCCCCGCGATACTCGAGGAGCCCTGTCCCTGACCCGCCTGGGTCAGCGGATGGCCATCGGAATCTACTGCCCCAACGGTCAGGACGTAGTCGCTGAACCAGGACGGCGTGACCACGGTGTTCACCGCGTGCCAGTTGCGGGGATCGCCGGGCTGCAAAGGATCCTGGTTCGGGTTCTGCTTGCAATCCCGCTTGCTACTGTCACCGGCTGCGGCGACGATGACGACATTCTTGTCAACCGCCGCATAGCGAACCGCGGCACCGAGCGAGCGCTGGTCGATGATGTTGCGCGCACTCATGCACGTCACGTCGGAGATGTTGATCACCGAGGCCCCCATGTTGGCGGCATGCACGATCGCCTTCGCCATGGTGTCGATGCTGGTGATCTTCGCCGCAGACTGCGGATCCTCGTCGCCGGTGTAAGCGTCTTTGAGGCCGAAGGCCTGGCTGGACTGGCGGATCGAGATGATGTCGACGTCGGGGGCGATGCCGCTGTACGCGTCGGCCGCTTGCCCGGGCGCCGGTGGTGGTGCCGGCGGTGGCGGTGGCGGCGGTGGGGGCGGTGGTGCCAGCGGACGGGGGTTGCCCAGGTTGTCGACCTTGGCCACCTGCCCGCCACCGTGGTAGCTGGGTATCGTCACCGTGCCGTCGCTGTGGTCAGCGGCGCCCGGCGCCGCGGGCGCGGGCGGTGGACCAGGTGGTGGCCCGGCCGGGTTACCCGGCAACGGACCGGCTTGTTGGCTCGGCGAAGCCGGCGCGGCGGGCAGTCCCGGCGCGCCGGGCACTGCGGGTGCAGCGGGCGGCGCCTCGGGCGGCGGCGGCGGTGCTCCGAAGATTCCGGGTGGTGGTGTTTCAGTCGGCGGAACCATCGTCACGGTCTGCGGCAACGGTGACAAGGTCACGGTCTGCGGCGGCGGCGCTTTCGGTGGCGGCTCGGTGGTCGGAATGGTGATCGGCTTGCGCGATGGCGCTGGCGGTGGCACCGCTCCGCTGGCCGCGGCTGCGCCGATCATCGACGCCACGATGGTGCCGTGGGCGTCGCAGTCCGACAATCCGTCGCCGCCCATGATGTAGTCGCCACCAGGGATCAGATGCTGAAACCGGGGGTGCGGAGACACACCGCTGTCGATGACGGCGACCTTCTGCCCGGCGCCCCGACCGAACTGCCAGGCCTCCTGCAAGTTCAGCATGTCCATGTACTTCGGCTGCAGCCGAAAATTAGTACCAGGTAGCACCCCGACCTCGGTGCAGTACGAGTTCTGCTTCATCGGGGCCGGCGGCCCGGGCGGACTGTCGGGCGGTATCGCCGCCGGGTCGATCGTCGGCGGTGAGATTGCAGATGCGGGAGGTAAGCCAGCTAGTGCACCTGTGGTGAGCAAGAGCGCAGCGATGGTCGCGCGAGACGCGCGACCATGCCACACCTTGCCATTACCGGTACCGGATCGCTGCATAAACATTCATCAGCCAGAATGCCAGTGGGAAGATTGGCATCAGGCAGAGGTATTCAATCCATTCCACGAACTTGCGGAACAGCGGGCTGTACACGGTGTTGGGCACCACGGCCGCAGCCGTCAGACCGGCCGCCGGCAGCAGCGTAAGGATTGCCACGCTGATCGACACCGATAGCGGCGACTGCAGCACGAGGGCGTACCGCAACACGACCGCCCCCACGATCAGCACCGATGTCCCGGCCAGAGTGATCGACTGCCAGCGGTCGACGTAGGAACGCCCGCGCAGCATCAGGAAGCCAGCACTGAAGCCGGCCAACAACAGCGGAAGCCAACGTTGCCCGGTGTGGGGGTCGGACAATCCGGTCAACGAGACCACCATCAAGACGCCAAACCCGGTCAGCAGCCCCGTCAGGAACGCGCGGGCGCGTTCGGCCTGCAGCAGCACGTCGCGAACCGATGCCGGGCCCTCCAAGACGGGCGGGCCGCCGTCGCTGTGCACCACGGTCGTGGGCAGGTCGGGACGGGCCTCGAAGACCCAGCGACTGGTCGCCGAGGGGAACACCGGCAACCGAATACCCGAAAGCCGGCGGGATAACGCCGGCGCGCACTGGTACCCAAACACGCTGACCAGCACCACGCTGGACAGCAAGGTCACCGCGCCGGTCATGGCGACCATCCGAGCCAGGGCCGCAATCGCGGCAATCCCGCTCACGGTGACGATCGCCGTGTAGGTCCCTAGCCGCCGGCCGGTAAAACGGAGGGCCAGCATGGCTGAAATGGCGAGGACCGCGAAGCCCAGCACCGCTTGTGGGGAGCCCACTCCGCCGGGGGGCGCGCCCGCCGCGGCGACGGCCAACGAGGTCAGGCCGCTGAGCAGCATGATGTCGCCGACGCGCCGATCTTGCTCGGTTCGGGCCCGCATCAGCAGCATCATCGAGATGCCCAAGACCGCCGCACCGATGACCGCGCCGAAGATGGTCGTCAGCCACGAGTTGTGGTGCCAGCGGTACCAGAGCAGCAGCGCCGAGGCGACAGTTACTCCCGTGGCCACCATCGTCGCGCCGACCTGCAGTGCCATCACCGGGTCGATCGCGGCGAAACGTTTGCTGAGGCTTTGCGAAACCGCGGTGGAGATGTGCTCGACGACCTGCGACCGCTTCTCGGTGTCGCCGATGAATCGGATCCACAACCGGTCGCCGTCGAACACGTCCTGCTCGGTCAATGACTGGGTGGCCCGCAGGGGCGACCCGTCGACCAGGCACAGCGCCCACCGGCCGCGTCCGGTCGCCTCCAGAGGCGTCTCGCCGAGCTCCCGCAAACGGCTATTGACCACTTTCAGCAGCGGTTCCGTCATCACCGAGACGGGCGCGTTAGAGTCCAGCAGAACGCCGACCTGCACGCCCTCACCGGCCATAATGCCAACTACAACTGCCCGAGGCTGTGACAGTCCCTCGACGTCAGCCTGTAACGCGTCAGCTACCGCAGTCATCGCCTTGCACCCCCTGTCGTGGTGAATGTGTAGCCCAGTGCCACCAGCCGCGCGAGAGGCTGTGTCGATTCACTCTCCGTGGCGCCATCGGCACCGGTGGGGTGCAAATCGACATTATTAAATTTCATCTGTCCCGCCTCGCGTCTAGTGGTTCTGGTGACACTTGCTGTCAAATTTGCTGCTGATCCTAAAGAAGTATGACGTGTTCGGTTCCTGGCCGCACGTTCTCGTGAAAAACCTTGTTAGCGTTTGTGTTTCGGTTATGTTTCGTGCCCTCGTCAAACTCGGCTGTGACTCTTCCACTCGCCGTACGGCAGCGTGTCGAGCACAGTCTTGATACCGACCTGTACCAGCTGCGGGGTCGCGGGACAGATCGCGAGCCAGGCCTCCCCCGATCCCGAGGTGCGGGCCTGCTGGTAGAGGGCGATACGGCCACCCGAACCATCTTTAAGAGACAGCACCGAGGCGCTGGGGCCCTTCGCGTCGTCCTGGTATTGGCGCGCGTACACGGCAACCTCGGCCGCTGGGTCCGAAAGTGCTTGACCGAGCGCGGCGACGGTGGCGGCGGAGATGCCCATTCGCCGCAGGTCTCCACCGGAGAAGACGTTGAATCCCGACTCCTGCCAGGACTTCGTCGCGTCCAGCATCTCCTCGAGCGGCACGTTGACCGCGTTGATCGCGGCGGGCTCGGCATGGTGAATCGACTCAAGGCCGTCCAGCACTAGTGAGGCGATCGAGGCGCTGTCGGCGACGGAGACGTCGTCGACGGTGATATCGCTACCTACTCGAACGGCCGAGACCCAGTGCTGGCCGCGTCTGGCCAGGACCACTCGGAACTCGTTGTCCGGGATGTCGCGCGAGCCCGGCGGCTGATTCTCGTCATCGACTACGCCGTAAAGCAGCTTGCCCCGCGACAGCAGGGCAATTACCTCGAGGTCGGGCGCGGCGAGCACCCGCATCCGGGCAGCGACCTCTTCGTGTACCTGGTCACCATTGACGATGCCGTTGTCCCGCATCACCGCCATGCCGGGGTGGTCGTTCAGCCAGTCACTCGAATCGGTGGATACGAAGGGCCGGCACCTCAGCTCCGGGGCGACGTGCCGGATGTCCAAAAGTGCCTGGAGCATCCAGAACCCGTCGACGTTGACGGTGATGTCGGTGCGGGCGGTCTGTTGATCCATCAGTACCTCAAGGTCGTTGTGTACGGAAACCGCAGGACGCGGCAGCACACCCACAAGTGTGCTGCCGCGCCTGAAGTGCGGGTAATTAGGCCCAGCTGGAGCCGACGGCGCTGTCGGTGCTCGCCATGTTATTGCCGGCGGACTGCACCTTCTGGCCGTGGGAGTTGGCCTGCTCGTAAATCACCTGGAAGTTACGACCCAACTGGGTGATGAACTCCTGGCAAGCCACTGAACCCGAGCCGCCCCAGAAGTCACCGGCAGCAAGCACATCGCGAACGATGGCCTGGTGCTCGGCCTCCAGGGAGGCAGCCTGCTGACGGATGAGGGCGCCGTGGGCGTCGACATCGCCGAACTGGTAGTTAATGCTCATAGCGGTGTTCTCCTAACGTTTTGAATGGTTGCGGCTAGTGGCCGAGCATCTGCTGCGAAGCCTGCTCTTGCGTCTCGTAGTTGTTCGCGTCCCGGACCAAGCCGTCACGCACACTGTGGAGCATGTTGACGATGTTGTTGAACGCCTGGTTCATCTGACCCATGGTGTCGTAGGACGTCGCCTGGGCCTGACCACTCCAGCCGGCGCCGGCGATGTTCATCGACGACGACCACATCTTGCGGGCCTCGTCAGACACCGTCTGCGCGTGCATTTCAAAGCGACCTGCCATGGACCGCATCGCGTGCGGGTCGGTCATAAAACGTGTTGCCATGTTGCCTCTCTCCTTAATATTTTGGACTCACAAATTGGTCGTGATAGTCGGTGATGGCCGGACCGGTTACGCGGGGTGGCGCAACCGTGGGACCGGGTGCTTTAAAGATGAATCCCCCTTCCCGTCAGCCAGTGGCCAGCGGGCCTTCTAGCGCTCTGAGAGCTACGTCGAACCCGAACTACGGTGTTCGAGTTCACGGAGTCCGACTGTGACGGGGCTGCAGTGGCTCGCACGTCGGTATGACTCGCCTTAAGCCTTAAGCCGTTGAAACCGGTTAGCCTGCGGCCAGGGCGTTGGCTGCCTCGGTCGCGGCGTACGACGCCGAGCTGGTCGTCAAGGTGTTGACGAACTGCTCGTGGATCGCCGCTGCCTGTGCGCTGACAGCGTGGTACAGCTGTGCGTGCGCGACGAACTGGGCCGCGGTCAGCGCCGAGACCTCGTCGGCCGCGGCAGGAACCACCCCGGTCGTCGGGGCAACTGCGGCCGCGTTCTGCGCGTTCAGAGCCGAGCCGATCCCGTTGAGGGTTCCGGCTGCCGCCGATATCGCCTCCGGCTGTGCGTTCACGAACGACATTCTGATTTCCTCCTAGGTTGATCCCCCACTCTCTGTGGTGAGAGCGTAGATGACTGCGTTATATGAAGTGTGTTTCGGACCTGCCCGTTTGCAATTGTTCACGGAACGCTACGGCGAATTCATCTTTGGTAACGACAGAGTAACAGCGTTGAGCTCCGTTTGGCGGTCTCACCAGGGATTTTACCGCGCCGATTCGTATTTCGCGGGCCTGTGGATAGCCCTTCTGTGGACGCCTGCTGGAGTTCGTCGACCCTGATGACCATCCAGCAACCTCCTTGGATCCTTCATTTGCGACGGGCGCTGCGTCGCCATGGTCGCTTTTCGGCAGCTCAGTCCCCATAAATACCGAGATGGGCAGCGGCAGCGATGCCGGCGGCCAGCAACGAATCTGCCGCTGTCGCGGCAACGTCGGCTTCATTGCAGTTGGTGGTTATCCGGCGAAGGGTGGGCGGGCCATGACGGTGGGTTTGAATCCGTAGCGGGGTCCGGCGCCGCTGGCGCCGCCGGTGCCCATGCCGGCCAGTGGCATGCCGCCCATGAGGTTTCCGGATCCGGCACCGGCCTCGGGTAGGGCGCTGACGGTGCTGACCGGGATGGCGCCGGTGGGGTGCAGGACCCCGGGGAGTGCGCCGCTCCAGGCGGCCGGGACGGCGAGCTTGCCGATCGAGGCGGCGTTGCCCAGACCTGCGGCCACCGATGGTGCGGCGCCACCGCCGAGCATGCCGCCCAGACCGGATAGCCCCTTGGGGGCCGCGGCTGCTGCACCGGCGACCGCGCCGCCGAGCGCCCCGGTACTTTTGGCGATCTGCACACCACTGTTACCCATACCAACGCTGAAGTACGGCAGACCCTCGGTGTTGTAGGCGAAACCCGTAAAAGGGCTCAGGCCATTAACGACGGAGGCGAGGTTTGACGGCAAGATGGTCTGCCCGGTCAACAGGAACCACGCTTCCTGGAACGGATTTGTGGCTGTGGTCGCCGCGGCATTCGTCGCGTTGGTGGTGGCATTGCTGACGGTGTTGGAGGCGTTGCTGGCCGTGGTGTTGGCGACCGCGGCAGAGGAGGCAGTGCTTCCGCCATCGCCTTTGGAGACCTGTGGAGCCGGCTGGACCGCGGTCAGTTGCTTAGTGACGTTGGTCGACTGGGTTTGGTAGTTGTTGAGCGCGCTGGTGTTTTGCGCCCAGTAGTCGCCGTACTGCGACTCGAGCTCGGAGATCGTCTGGTTGTTTTGGCCCAGGACGTTGGTCGTCACCGCCTTGGTCAACTGCGCGCGGTTGAGCGCGATCACCGGCGGCGGCACCACCGAGGCGAACACCTGCTCGTAGGCCGCGCCGGCCGAGCTGGCCAACGTGGCGTTCTGCTCGGCCTGCGACGCGGTGGTCTGCGCCCAGAGCACATACGGACTGACCGCAGAAGCCAGTGATTGGGAGGCGGGCCCGAGCCATTCCTCGTTGGCTAGCTCGGTCACCACATTGCCCACACCGGCCGCATAGGTCTGCAGCTCGGCAGACACCGCATTCCACGCCGAGGCCGCCGTCGCATACGAGGTCGAACCAGGACCGGAATAAATCAGTGCCGACGTAACGTCTGGCGGTAACGCCCCAAAATCAGCCACAGTGACCCCTTAGTCCATCGCGGCCATACAGGCCGCCTCCGTCAGTGCATACGACCCCGGGCTGGTGCCCGGGGAGTTGACGAACATCCCCGCAATCGGAGCATTCGCAGCGATCTGAGCCGTCCACACCGCTTCCGGCTGCGCAATCACAAGCGCCTCCTGGGTAGTGGTTAGACTCGATGTTCTTCAATGCGCTTGCGGTTAGCCGAAAGTCGCAGAGCGGTCTCCGGCTCGTCAGTGAGATTAGCTGGGTCACCGCCAAATCCGCTTTCACCACCGGGCCGGACGAGGGTGCGACGCTGCGTTGTCGGTGCCGGCAACCGGAGCGAGTGCGGCCTGCCCGGCGGTGCGCGATGCCGTCCGCTATATGACTGTGACGTGCCACGATACCCAAATATTGGCGGCTCCGTCGGGCGGTTCGTGAGGGCCGAAGGAGGCGTGTGATTGACTGCGGCGGCGGGACGAACCCTGGCGCGGGGATAAAATCCGGTCGCGGATAAAAGCGCGTCCGCGATGGTGTCGAATATTTGAATGAGATTTGCGGAAATGCCTTTCGGGCCGCCCATGGGCAGCCCGAAATAAACAGGGGTGAAACAAGATCGGCGCGACGCCGAGTAATGGTGTTATCCGGCTGATGGGGGTCGGGTGAGGACGCTGTGTTTGAAGCCGTATTTGTGGGTGAAGCCGCTGGCGCCGCGTCGTGCGCCGCCGGTCATCGGCATGCCTTGCAGGATGCCGTTGTTGGCGGGTGGTTCGGCGGCCAGGTAGTTGACGGTGGTGGCTTTGAGGGCGGGTTCTTCGATGGCCGCGTCGGCGGGGGTGATGCCCCAGTTGGAGGGCACCGATAGTCCGCCGATCTTGGTGGCCGTCGACAGGTGTGCGGTGGCAGCTGCGCCGCCGCCGTGGCTGGCGCCCAGGAACAGGCCGGCGAATTGCGGGGTGGGATACCAGGCACCGCCACCACCGGCGGTGGTACCCAGACCGAAGGTCAGCTGCTGTTGGATGCTGTAGCCGAACGAGCCTTGACCGACCCCGAAATAAGGGAAACCAGTGAGATTCTTCAGGAGTGGGGTGTAGAAGTTCGCGGCCGTGAGTCCCCCGGTCCAGTTGTTGGTGGGCGTGGGAAGGCCGTATTTGAAGAAGTTTTCGATGGTGTTCCACAGCCAGTCCAGCGGTCCCGGGGTGGTGGTGGCTGCTGCCTGTGGGGCTGCCGCGGGTGTGGCCTGTATCGAGGCCAGCTGTGAGGTCGCGTGCGCCACGGTCTGGGCGGAGTTGGTTGCGGGCTGTTCGGTGGCTTGGGTCACCGCGAGGGCTTGGTCGCTGGCGGCGTCCGGGGTGGTTGTGTTCGGCGGTGCGTCGAACGGGGACAACACCGAAGCTGCCGCCGAGGACGCGGCATAGCCGTACATGGTGCCGGCGTCTTGGGCCCACATTTCGGCGTACTGGGCTTCGGCGACCGCGATCGCCGGGCTGTTCTGGCCCAGAAAGTTCGTTGCGATCAAGTTGGCCAACAGCACTCGGTTGGCCGCGATCACCTGCGGGGGCACCGTCAAAGCGAACGCCGTCTCGAAGGCGGCCGCGGCCACCTGGGCCTGGCTGGCGGTCTGCTCAGCCAGATCAGACACCGTGCTGAGCCAGGCTACGAGGGGGGTGACCGCCGAAAGCATCGCCCGCGAGGAGGGCCCCACCCATGGCGAGTCGGTCAGCTCCGAGATCACCGAACCATAGCCGCTAGCCGCGGTGCTCAACTCCGTCGCCAGCCCATCCCACGCCGCGGCCGCAGCCAACAACGGCCCTGACCCCGGACCGGTGTACATCAGACCGGAATTGATCTCCGGCGGTAGCGCTGCAAAGTCCATGGACTACGACGCGCCCGACTCGAACGACATGTGGTTCCTCGCAAGTGGTCTGTGCTCGACGACCTTCAGGGAATTACTTGGTTGCGAGGCTAAAGCGCCGCGATCCCCCGCTGTGACTGCGCGGCCCGACAGAATGCACGCCAGCGACCACTACCCGAACGTCGATCAGCTTGGACGCCAGACGCCGGCCGCAGGCTGGGCATCGCGTCTGCTCCGCCATCACCTGCGTGAATGCGGCGACGACCCACTCCGACGATGGCTGCCGATTGCAGTTGTTGCCGGCGACTTCAACGGACCCAAAAAGTCGGCGCGAGATAAAAATCCGACCGCGGATAAAGCCTTCGCATTTCGCACTGGAATCGGCGGCTACCGGCCGCGCAGTGGTCCGGATAACCGGTCGAAAGAGAGAACTTGCTTTCGCGAGTGGGTGGCTGCGAGCCCGCCGAAACCGCAACGCCATACTCGGCAACGGTTCTGTTCAGCGAGATCCCAAGTGCCTAAGCGATTTTCGGGGAATTGCAACAGCCCGGCTCGCGCCGGACGGGGTGAGCCGCCGGGCGAGCCGGGCTGTTGGGAGAGCGGGTTATCCGGCGAAGGGTGGGCGGGCCATGACGGTGGGTTTGAATCCGTAGCGGGGTCCGGCGCCGCTGGCGCCGCCGGTGCCCATGCCGGCCAGTGGCATGCCGCCCATGAGGTTTCCGGATCCGGCACCGGCCTCGGGTAGGGCGCTGACGGTGCTGACCGGGATGGCGCCGGTGGGGTGCAGGACCCCGGGGAGTGCGCCGCTCCAGGCGGCCGGGACGGCGAGCTTGCCGATCGAGGCGGCGTTGCCCAGACCTGCGGCCACCGATGGTGCGGCGCCACCGCCGAGCATGCCGCCCAGACCGGATAGGCCCTTGGGGGCCGCGGCTGCTGCACCGGCGACCGCGCCGCCGAGCGCCCCGGTACTTTTGGCGATCTGCACACCACTGTTACCCATACCAACGCTGAAGTACGGCAGACCTTCAGTGTTGTAGGCGAAACCCGCAAAGGGGCTCAGGCCGTTGACGAACGACGCGAAGCTTGACGGCAAGATGGTCTGCCCGGTCAACAGGAACCACGCTTCCTGGAACGGATTTGTGGCTGTCGTCGCCGCCGCGTTCGTCGCGTTGGTCGTGGCGTTCGTGGTGGCGTTCGTGGTGGCGTTGACGGTCTTCTGCGCGCTGCCCGAGCCTAGCGTCGACGCATTCGACGCGGCCTGACTGGCCTGGCCGGTGTCGGTGGTGACCTGTGGTGCCGGTTTGACCGGTGCCAGCTGGCTGGTGACATTCGACGACTGCGACTGGTAGTTGGACAACGCGGTGGCGTTTTGGGCCCAGTAGTCGCCGTACTGCGACTCGAGCTGGGAGATCACCTGGTTGTTTTGGCCCAGGACGTTGGTCGTCACCGCCTTGCTCAACTGTGCGCGGTTGAGCGCGATCACCGGCGGCGGCACCACCGAGGCGAAGACCTGCTCGTAGGCCGCCGCGGCCGAGCTGGCCAACGTGGCGATCTGCTCGGCCTGCGACGCGGTGGTTTGCGCCCACAGCACATACGGTCCGACTGCGGAGGCCATCGACGCTGACGCAGACCCGAGCCATTCCTCGTTGGATAGCTCGGTCACCACGCTGTCCACACCGGCCGCATACGTCTGCAGCTCGGCAGACACCGCATTCCACGCCGAGGCCGCCGTCATATACGAGGTCGAACCAGGACCGGAATAAATCAGTGCAGAAGTAACGTCAGGCGGTAACGCCCCAAAATCAGCCACATCGACCCCTTAGTCCGTCGCGGCCACAATGGCCGCACCCGTCAGCACGAACGACATCTAATTTCCTCCTCAATAACCCTCCGGCACAAGGCCTTCGGGATCCGTTACTGGCGACGCTAGTTCGATCGTGGATGACAGCTCCTAGTCGCTGCCAACCGTTCATTTCTGAACAAGCACTGTTCATCTCGTGGACACTTCGCCCCGATCTGAAGCTCTTTACCTGCGGATCATCAATGATTGACATGGCGTTATCCGGCTGATGGGGGTCGGGTGAGGACGCTGTGTTTGAAGCCGTATTTGTGGGTGAAGCCGGCAGCGCCGCGTCGTGCGCCGCCGGTCATCGGCATGCCTTGCAGGATGCCGTTGTTGGCGGGTGTTCCCCCTGCTTCGCCGACGACGTAGTTGACGGTCATCGCCTTGGTCACGGGCTCTTCCACCACCGCATCGGCCGGGGTGACGGTCCAGGTTGACGGCACCGACAAGCCGCCGATCTTGATGGCGGCGGACAGGTGGGCGGTGGCTGCTGCGGCGCCGCCGCCGTGGCTGGCGCCTAGGAACAGGCCGGCGAACTGCGGGGTGGGATACCACGCACCACCACCACCTGCGGTAGTACCCAGACCGACGGTCAACTGCTGCTGGATCTGGTAGCCGAACGCGCCGAGGCCCACCCCGAAATACGCCTGCAGGCCTTGTCTCAACGTGTTGTAGAAGCTGGTGTTCAACCCCATCGGGTTGGTCGGGGTGGGGATCGTGAACCAGCTCGCCCACCACGGCGGATCGGTGGCTGCTGGTGCTGCCTGTGGGGTTGCCGCGGGTGCGGCCTGGACCGTGACCAGCTGTGAGGTCGCGTGCGTCACGGTTTGTGCCGAGTTGGCCGCGGGCTGTTCGGTGGCTTGGGTCACCGCGAGGGCCTGGTCGCTGGCGGCGTCCGGGGTGGTGGTGTTGGGCGGTGTGTCGAACGGGGACAACACTGAGGCTGCGGCCGAGGAGGCGGCATAGGTGTACATCGCCCCGGCGTCTTGGGCCCACATTTCGGCGTACTGGGCTTCGGTGACCGCGATCGCCGGAGTGTTCTGGCCCAGGAAGTTGGTGGCGATCAAGTTGGCCAACAGGACTCGGTTGGCCGCGATCACCGGCGGGGGCACCGTCATCGCGAATGCGGTCTCGTAGGCCGCGGCAGCGGCGGTGGCCTTGCTGGCGGTCTCCTCGGCCTGCCCGCCCAGCGCGCTCAGCCAGGACACGTACGGTGTGACCGCTGAAAGCATCGTCGACGATGATGGCCCGATCCACGGCGCGCTGGTCAACTCCGAGATCACCGAACTGTAGCCAGATGTCGCGGTGCCCAGCTCCGCTGCCACCCCATCCCAGGCGGCGGCCGCGGCCATCAATGGCCCCGATCCCGGACCGGTGTACATGAGACCGGAATTGATCTCGGGCGGTATCGCCCCGAAGTCCAACACCGCGTCCTCCTCAGTTGCCCGCGATCGCGGTGACGATCGCGGGCCCTCGTATAAGAACTATTTGTGGCCGTGGCTACGCCCTCGTAGCCGAGACCTCTTGACCAGTCGCTATCTGTGCTGCGATGACTCGCAGGAATTCATTCGAACCGTCGGCCAGCAAACTTTGTGAGCTTGCTACCCGCTACGTTGTGGTGCACTCCTTCGTGCTGTGCAGTACGTACCTAAGCCTCAGCATTCCGGGATGCGGGCCAGGAACGTCACTGCACATTCCGCCTCGTCAGCCCCCGCTATCAGCAACCGAGCGACAGCTCACATTTGGGGCTGAACTGCCGCTCGCGAATGAGATTAATGGCTCCAAAGGGCCACGCCGACAGGCAATGCCAACTATTCACGCCAGGCCAACCATTGTTCACTCCCGGTCAGCTTCCGTTCATTTACAGCGGCCGGTCGTTCATCTGGAGTTCGCGTTCCGGCTCGGCTGAGCGATGACCAGCCGACCTCAGTCCTCGTCGATGACAAGCGCCATTTCCGGGCAAGAGGCCACGCCGTCGCGGGTCACTTCCGCATCCTCGGGCGGCACCTCGCGCTCTTCGAGGATCGAATATCCCGACTCGTCGATCGGGAACAGGTCTGGATCGACGGCGTAACACTGGGCGTGGCCCACACACTTTGACCTTTCGAGACGAACCCTCACAAGGTGTCCTCCTCCGACGGCTCCCGGGGTGCATGCGAATCGGTGGCTAAAGTCTAGAAGACTGCCCGCCGATCAGAGCTCGCCATCCGGATGGCAGCGTCGTCAAAACACGTGGGATATTGGTGTGCCACCAGAAACCGGCGACGGCAAGGCCCAGGCACGGCGGCCTGGCTGGGTCGGGGACTCGGGCACCAAACAGACTGATAGACAAGCGGAGATAGCGGGTATGAGCACTCTTGGCGAAAGCCAGCCCTTCTACCTGCCGCGGCTCGACTACTACTCATTGCCGATGGCCGCCGACCGGGGCGTGGGGTGGCAGACATTGCGCGACGCCGGTCCGGTGGTATTCATGAACGGCTTCTACTACTTGACGCGCCGCGAGGACGTGCTGGCCGCACTGCGCAACCCCAAGGTCTTCTCCTCACGATTGGCGCTTCAGCCCCCCGGCTACCTCCCGGTGGTGCCGCTGGCGTTCGACCCGCCAGAGCACACCCGCTACCGCAAGATCCTGCAGCCCTATTTCAGCCCGCACGCCCTGAGTAAGTCGAGGCCGGTGTTGGAGCGCCACGCCGCCGAGATGATCGCTGAGTTCGCCGGCCGCGGCGAGTGCGAGGCGATGGCAGATTTCGCGAATCTGTACCCATTTCAGGTGTTCCTCGACCTTTATGGTCTGCCAGTAGAGGACCGTGACCTTCTGATCGACTGGAAGAACGCCCTGATTGCAGACAAGCCCGTCCTCAGCCAGGAGGACCTCGACAAGGGGCAGGCGCTGTTCGAATATCTCACCGACGCCATCCAGCAGCGTCGGCGAAACCCGGGGTCTGACATGTTGTCGAAAGTGATGACCGGTGACGGCGACTTCACCGATCTCGAGCTGCTGGGCATGAGTCATTTGTTGATCCTCGCCGGGTTGGACACCGTGACCGCGGCGATCGGGTTCTCGCTATTCGAATTGGCACGCAGGCCCGAGCTGCGTGAAAAACTTCGCGATAATCCCAGGGAAACAAGGGTTTTCATCGAAGAGATCGTTCGGCTGGAGCCGTCGGCGCCGGTAGCGCCGCGGGTGACCACCGAATACGTCGAAGTCGGCGGCATGACACTACCGCCAGGCTCGGCGGTGCGGTTGTGCATGGCCGCGATCAACCGTGACGGCAGCGACTCGATATCCACCGACGATTTGGTGCTGGACGGAAAAGTGCATCGGCACTGGGGATTTGGTGGCGGTCCGCACCGCTGCCTGGGTTCTCATCTGGCACGCATCGAGCTGACTGTGATCGTCGGCGAATGGCTCAAACAAATCCCCGACTTCGAACTCCCCCCGGACTACAACCCGGAGATCAGCTTCCCGTCAAAGACGTTCGCGCTCAAGAAATTACCGCTGAGCTGGAGTTGATCGCGGGGATCCCGAACCAACCCCAGCCCAGCGGCTGTCGTTCTACTTGCGCAGCTCGGTCGCGGCAACCTGCACGAACACTCCGGTGTCCTCGGCCATCAGCAGGCCTCGACCACGAGGCAGCGGACCGCCCTTCATCTTGCCGCGGATGAAGCCCTCGTCGGGATCGGCGTCCATCACCAGCAGCGGTGCGTTCGCCTGAGCCAGTGCCCGCAAGATCGGGTCGCTGCCCGCCGAAGACCAGCCACCGAACGAGCGGGTGACGAGGACGTGCAAGCCGACGTCGGCTGCCCTAGTCACCCATGGCGCGGCCTGGTGCAGCGGCGAATCGAACCCCGCAGGGAGCTGCTGGATGTCGTCGACGATCAAGAAGATCTCCGGACCGCTCCACCACGACCGCGACAGCAGCTCTTCGGCGGACAGGCCGGGTGGCGGTTCCCGGCTGGCCAGCAGGGCCGCCATCTGCCCCATCATCGCCTGTACACCGTCGAGGTTGTACGCGAACTTCTCCACGTATTCCGATCCCAGTGTGGTCAGTAGCTGACGGCGTGGGTCGACCAGCCAGACCTGCGCGGAGGGCTTGCCGGCCGGTGGCGTCGGTGCGGTGCTCGACCCGGGCGCATAAAGCCGGCCGATTTCGGCCATGATGGTGGCTATCGTCGTGGTTTTGCCACATTCGCGTCGACCCGTCACCATCAAGTGCGCGTTCTCGGCGAAGTTGAGATAGATCGGCGCCAAGTCCAATTCCGAGATAGCCCAAGCGATTCCGCCTGCACCAACGCCCTGGCGGGTGTCGCGGGCAGCCAGCTCGCGCACTTGTTCCACACCGAACTTCGCCGGCAGACGGCGCACCGGCGGCGCCTGGCCGCTGGTAAGCCGGCTGACCGCTGCGATCACTGTCTCAGACTCGAAGACGTTGTCGGGGGTGGTGGCCAAGGCCGGCCGACCAACCAACGTGTGCAGGCCCGCCTGCGGGTCGCTGTCGAGTCGGACGTAGTTGACCGCGACCATGCCGCGGCCGGGCTTGACCGGAACCTCTTTGGCAAACCGGGACCGAACCAGCTTGGCGTCTTCCACCGCGGCTAGTCGCAGCTCGATACGGGAGCCGAAACCACTACGTACCGGCGGCCGCAGTTCCGATTCGCGGTCGGCGGTGACAATGACGTGCACCCCGAACGAGGGCCCCTGGTTGATGATCAGGTTCACCTGCTCGATCAGCACCTCGTTTTCTTCGGCCAATGCTCGGTAGTTGTCGATCACCAGATAGACATCGCCGAAGCCGTCGTTGGGCACCGGACCGGGCTCACCCGCGAATTTGCGGCGCCGGAACACCTCCATCGAGGCGATTCCATACTCGAGGAAACTCCGCTTGCGGTCGCGTACCAGCGCCAGTAGTTCGGCCACTGTGCGGCGCACACCATAGGGATCGGTCGGGCCGGCCACCTCACCCACGTGCGGCAAACGAGCGATTGTGGTCAGTGCGGTACCGCTATATGCGATGCAGTAGAACTGAACCTGCTCGGGAGTGTGGGTCAACGCCGCCGAGCAGATCAGGGTCTGCAGCGCCGTGGTCTTGCCCGAACCGCCGGCGCCCAGAATCAAAACGTTGGCACCCGCGCCGGTGGTGTCCACCGTCCACGGTGGCTGATCGTGCTTGAACGGACGGTCGATGACCCCGATCGGGAACACCAGATCCCTGGCCGACCCGTATTCTTCCTGCCACGGGCGGCCGAGGAACCGGTCGACCAACTCGTCGATGGGAACAGGTCGGGTCAGCGGTGGCTGCCACAAGCGGTACGGCTCGAAATCGATGTCGCGCAGCTGCTCGATGATCTCGGTGCCGACCTTCGGCGTCCTGATGGCCTGTTCGTCCTCCTCGCCGTCGGGGGTCTCGGCGTCAAGCAGGTCACTATCGCTCAGCAGGGAGGCCGGGTCGATATCCGGTCCCCCGACGCTCACTTCAAGTGGCGTGAACGAGTTGGTAAACAGTTGCGGGCGAATGTAATCGATGCTGTGCACCAGAACCGGGGCTTCTTCGCCGTCGATGGTGATCCCGCGGTAGTAGTCCCGCCAGAGGAATTCGGCCTGGAAGCGGATGATGTCCTCGAGGCTCTTACGGAAGTAACCCAGACCTGCCTGGGCGGGCAGGTTCACCGCATTGGGGACACCAGCGGCCTGGGCCGCGCCCGCGGTGCGCGCTTTCAGCACCAAGCGGTAACCCATGTTCTCCATGAGCTTTTCGGCACGGCTTTCAATCGTCTGCGACGCCATCATCAGGTGGATCCAATAGGCGCGACCCTGCCGGCCGATCGAGTCGAGGACGTCGACGGCGGTCGGCATGATGCGGAACCATTCGTAGAACTCGTCGATGACCACCACGAGCATCGGCAGCGGCGGCAAGTCCTGTCCGCGTGCTCGCATCCTGGTGCGTACCGAGTTGTACTCCTTGGCGTCGTCGACGCCGGCCTCGTCGCAAACCGTCTTGCGGCGGGCGATTTCGCCCCATAGCGCGTCCAGGAAGCGCTCCATCAGCGCCTGGTCTTCTTCAAGGTCGGTGATGATCCGCGAAACGTGCGGGACCCCGGCAAAGGGCTTGACCGCTGACCCACCCTTGAGGTCGGCCAGGACGAACTGCAACTCCTCGGGCGGATGGCCGAGCATCAGCGATTCGATCACGGTTCGCACCAGCGTCGACTTACCCGAACCCGTTGTCCCCGACATGACTCCGTGTGGCCCGTCGCCGCCTTCGTCGAGCGACTTCATGTCCAAGAACAGCAGCTCGCCGTTGTCGGAGCGATTGCCGAACGGCACCCGCAACCGCGAGCGGCCCATGGTGTCGGTGCGGGCGCCCCACAACGCCTGGAAATCGATATTGGCCGGATCGTCAATCCCGTAGTAGGACAGGATGTCCCGGGCGCCAATGTGGGCCACCCGCTGGCCGATCTCTTCGTAGGCCTCAGCGAGTCGCCAGCGTGCCAGCTTCTGCGAGAACTCCTCTGCCTCGATGCGGCTGACCTGGTCGGTGAGCGCGAAGAACCAGGGCTTGTCGTCGATCACCATCCAGGTGTCGCGGTCGCGGGGTAGTGCCTCGATCACGCCCTTGTCGTCGAAGCGCAACGTGCGCTCCGGGACGGATGTCCACATCGACGAGCCGGTCAGGTCGAAGAACGTCACACCGTCGACGCCTTCGGAGCTGATCACGTAGTCCCATTGGGGATCCACCGCGTCGGCGATGATCACGTGGTGCGGTGTCGGGGTCTGTGACGACGAACTGGCATGCCTGGGCGTGAATGACCCACGGCCGGCGAACAATTCGGCTTGCTCGGCAGCGAATTCGCGTACCGAGCTGTAGACCATCCGAGCGTTGCCCGCCGCGTCGTGACGGCGCGGATCGCCGAAGTGCGGAAGCCACTTCACCCATTCCCACTCGTCCAGATCCGACGTAACCACCACCATCTGCACGTGGTCGGGGCCGTGGGAGAACGCCAGCTGGCAGATGATCGCCCGCATCAGCCCCAGCACCTGCTTGCGATCCCCGATCAGCCCGTACCACGGCTCGACGAGCAGCGACACCATCTTGGGCAGGTTGTACACGACGCTCTGGTAGCGACCGAATTCCTGAAGTGCCTTACCCGTGACGGGTTCGAGCTCGATGTCGGTCGGCATGTTCTGGGGCTCACCCCAGGTCACCTCGGGACGGGTCATACCCACGCCGACTCGAACGACACCGAAGTTGAGGTCTTTGCCATCCGGCTTGCGTTCCCACATCCGCGACGATCCGACGGCGGCGGACAGCGTGCCCGGCGCCGGGTGGTACCAGCGGTAGTTGGAGTCCATGCTGTCGGCCGACTCGTGAGCGGTCTCGCGCAGCATGTCCAGCATCAGCATGAACTGAGCGCGCATCGAGTCGAGCTTCGGGCGGCTCATCTGCTGCTGGCCGCCGAACCGGCCGCCGAACATCATCATCGCGACGCCGCCGATCATGAAGATCGGGAAAATCGAACCGGCACCGCCGAAGACGTGCGAGCCGCTGGCGAAGGTCATGGCGACCATACCGATCAGCAGGCCGACCACCAGGACGCCGACCACGACCATCCACCAAGGCTTGCCTTCCGGTGGCGGAATGCTCAGCGGCGTCGGTAGGACAATGTTCTCCGGCTTGATGACCGGCGGCTTCTCCGCTGTCGGCCGGGCGAATCCACGTTTCACTTCGGTACCACCAACTCTGCAGGGGACATATCCATCGGTAGGGTGTCGTGCTCCACCAGCGCATCCGCACGCGACAAAGTCGGGCCTTGCGGGAGCAGGCGCAGCGCCACCCACGGCGCCAGGCTGGCTTGAGTTTGCAAGCCCAGTGCCTCACGGACCTCGCGGGTGTCGTCCACACCGAAGCGAGCGCCCGCATCCGTCAGCCACCAGAGTGATTCGGTGGTTTTGGCGGCGGGATCGTTGCCGGTGACAGCCACGAAGTTCGCATAGTTGGGCCCGAAGTACACCTGGTCGGCTTCGCGGCCGGTGGTGTCGGCCTTCACCAGCGACACCACGTTCTTTGTGCTGTTCTGCGCGACGGGAATTGTCGGACCGGAAATGATCTCGACGCGGGCCCTGCTCTCGCCGGACGTCTTCTCCCACCACCAGCAGGTCGCCGGGTTATCCCGCATGTCCATCACGTTCAGCGGGTTGTCTGGGTACGACGACAGGTCGAGCTTGTTGACCACCGGCATCTTCGCCAGCGCAGACGGTTCCACGGTCACGGGTTTGGTGTTGTTGGCGCCGCCGGCGTTCTGCATGATCTGAGCGACCAGGGGTGGCAGCGTTTGCACACCGTCCGCCAGCACCAGCGAATACTGTTGCGGCCCACTGATTTGCGGCGTGACGATGATGGTGCCTATCGGCCCCGGGGCCCCGGCGAACGTCGCCGCGCCACCCACGTTCGGAGCTTCGGGCACGGTCAGTTCCGGCCCGACCGGCAACGAGTCGAACAGCGCCCGGCTCATCGGCTGTGCCAGGTTGACTTGTTCGGGCGTCAATCCCAGCGGCAACAAAACCGACCGGTTCGCGGCGTCGATACGCGACCGGCGTCCCTGCCGGATCACCCAGGTGTCGCCGGAGTAGCTCAACACGACGGCATCCGACCCGTTCAGAACTCGGCGGTGGCCGCCGAGGTCGGGCGTGCCGTCGATCACTGTCACCGTCACTCCCGACGGTGTGCCGGTCCCTGCTGAGCCGGCGACGGTGTCACACACCAGCCACGACGAAGAGGACGGGGTCGCGGGCTTGAATGCCGACGGCGCACCCGGGATGCCCACCATCGGCCCGCGGGGAATGCTGGCGATTTGGCCCGACCGAACCAGGTGCGGGTTGTCGGGTCGCCCGGTGATCAGCCGTGCCGAGGCCAGGTTCAACGCGGGATACAGCTTGTCTCCGACACGGACGTACAGTGCGCCGGAGTCGCGGTCGGCGATGATCGGAGATTCATTGATCTGGCCGGACGGGCTGATGAACGAGTAGAGCAGCGCGCCCAGGCAGATGACCACCGCGGCGGAGACCGACGCAACGATGGCCAGCGTCTGACGCCGGCCAGGCTCGACTTCCATGCGGACCCGCCACCGGGTCAGCGCCATCGAGGTGCGCCGAGCAAGGAACTGATAACCCGTCACCTGGGTGCGCGTGGACAGCCCGAGGCCGTACCCCGTCCCGCGCTGCCCGCGACTTTCTTCCGCCACTTAATCCACCATCCGGTTTGTTAAAACGCCTGCATAGAAGCCCAGCGCGCAAATCACATGGATAACCGTAAGGCACCCGCAGTGACCTCGCCATGCGGTGCTACCGATCCAGCCATCTCCGAGTTGACATCGTGGCAAACGGTGCCGACAGCGGTGTGCACCCCTGAGCTGGCACTTTTTGTACGCCCCACGAGATCCCCCGGCCAAGTTCTTTTGGATTGCTGTAAGGAATCCTAACGGCGCAGCGCCGACTCGTCCTGTCGAATGTAATACCCGACCAACCTGGATGAGCTGCAAAAAGAATGTGGCGAAAGGTCAGCCGCCAGCAAAACAACCGGTGCTTTCAGTTGCTGGCCCCCTCGCCCGCTTCGCCCGCCTCGCCGCCGGCCGGGTGCTGGCAGCAAGATGGGCGGCATGACTGAGCTCGCGCCCTCGCTGGTCGAACTTGCAAACCGATTCGGGATTGCGACTCGGTATGCGAACTGGACCGGCCGGCAGGTGTCGGTCCCCGAGTCCACCCTGGTGGCCGTGCTGGCTGCGCTGGGTGTCGCAGCCAGCACCGAGCACGAGCGCAACGTGGCCCTATACGCCCGACTGCGGTCGCATTGGGCACGTCAACTGCCCGCGACCATCGTCGGGCGCACCGGCACGCCGACCCGGTTCTGGGTGCATGTGACCCACGGCCACCCCGCCCAAGTGTGGTTGCAGCTCGAGGACGGCACGGTGCGCGACGACGTGCAACAGGTGGACAACTTCACCCCGCCGTTCGACTTGGACGGGCGTTGGGTCGGCGAGGCCAGCTTTGTCCTGCCGGCTGATCTGCCGCTGGGCTACCACCGCGTGTATCTGCGCTCCGCCGACTCCGAGGCCAGCACCGCGTTCATCATGACGCCGGACTGGCTGGGGCTGCCCGAGCAGCTCGGCGCCCGCCGCGCCTGGGGCCTGGCCGCTCAGCTGTACAGCGTGCGGTCCCAGCAATCGTGGGGGGTTGGCGATCTCACCGATCTGACCGACCTGGCGGTGTGGTCGGCCTCCCGTCATGGCGCCGACTATGTGCTGGTCAATCCCCTACATGCGGCTGGGTTTTCTGGGCCGACCGGCCGTATGGAGCCGTCGCCGTACCTGCCGACATCGCGGCGCTTCTTCAACCCGCTTTATCTGCGCGTCGAGGCCATCCCCGAATTCGCCGGCCTGATCAAGCACGGGCGGGTGCGGCGGCTGCGGTCAGACGTCCAAGAGCGGGCCAGCCAGCTCGACGCCATCGACCGCGACAGTGCCTGGGCGGCTAAGCGTGCGGCGCTCAAGCTGCTGCACGGGGTGCCCCGGTCGGCGGGCCGGGAGCTGGCCTACGTCGCATTCCTCAACCGGGAAGGCCGCGCGCTCGACGACTTCGCAACGTGGTGCGCGCTGGCCGAAGAGTACGGCGGTGATTGGCACAGCTGGCCGAAGTCCCTTCAGCACCCCGCGGCGTCCGGCGTCGCGAAGTTCGTCAAAAAACACCAGGAAACAGTCGACTTGCACCGTTGGATGCAGTGGCAACTCGACGAGCAACTCGCCGCGGCGCAGTCGCAGGCGATTCGGGCCGGCATGTCGCTGGGCATCATGCATGACCTGGCCGTCGGGGTGCATCCGAACGGGGCCGACGCATGGGCGCTGCAGGACGTGCTGGCATTGGGCGTGACCGCGGGCGCGCCGCCCGACGAATTCAATCAACTCGGTCAGGACTGGTCACAGCCGCCGTGGCGCCCCGACCGGCTGGATGAGCAGGAATATCGTCCCTTTCGCGCGTTGATCCGGGCCGTGCTGCGGCACGCCGGCGGTGTCCGCATCGACCACATCATCGGGTTGTTCCGGCTGTGGTGGATCCCCGAAGGTGCGCCGCCCACCCAAGGCACCTACGTGCGCTACGACCACGAGGCGATGATCGGCATCGTCGCGCTGGAAGCCCACCGGGCGGGTGCCCTCGTCGTCGGCGAGGATTTGGGCACGGTCGAACCGTGGGTGCGGGACTACCTCTTATTGCGTGGTCTGCTGGGCACCTCGATCCTGTGGTTCGAGTTGGATCGAGACGGAACCGGCGGTCCGTTGCCTGCTGAGCGGTGGCGCGATTACTGCCTGTCGTCGGTCACCACGCATGATCTGCCGCCGACGGCCGGCTACCTGGCTGGGGACCATGTGCGGCTGCGGGAGTCGCTGGGCCTGCTGACCCGTCCGGTTTCCGAAGAGCTGGAATCCGATCGGGCTGAGCTGGCGGGCTGGATGGCTGAGCTGCGCCGGGTCGGACTGCTGGCCGACGGCGAAGACGACCCGGAACAAGTGGTTCTCGCCCTGTATCGGTACCTGGGTCGAACGCCGTCGAGGCTATTGGGAGTCGCATTGGTCGACGCCGTCGGCGACCGCCGCACCCAGAATCAGCCGGGTACCACCGACGAATACCCCAACTGGCGAGTTCCGCTCACCGGGCCCGACGGCCGGCCGGTCACGCTCGAGGACGTGTTCGTCGATCGCCGCGCTGCCACCCTTGCCGAGGCCGTGCGCGCTGCGATCGCGCCTCCGGCCGATTAAGTCCAATGTCGCCCTCGAAGATGGCATCCTTTGCCTCAGAACGATTTTCCGAGAACACCTTCCGCCTAGCATGGCTGGTCCGCCCGCCCTGCAGAATGGTGTGCGATGACCCTTTCAGCGAATGACCAGGCGGCGCTGCGCGATTTGGTGCACCGATACGCGGCTCGCGTCGACGACCGCCAATTCGATTCCATCGTAGAGCTTTTCACTGCTGCGGCAGAGCTCGCACTGCCTGAGCCACCGACTGCGCTGGAGCCGATCCATTTCCACCGCGGTCACCAGGCCATCGCCGAGGCAGTCGCCGCGGTTGCCGCGGTGGCACGCACCGAACATGCCATCATCGGTGAGGTTTTCGACCCAGGAGCCGCAACGGGTACCGCGCGGGGGCGCATTGGGTGCATCGCACACCACTGGACTCAACGCGCGGATGAGGTGATCGATGTGGTGTGGCATCTGCGCTACGACGACGAGTACGAGTTGGCCGATGCGCGGTGGCGGATCAGCCGCCGGGCTTTGACGATCAATGCGATCGAGATCCGGCCGGTGCGCCGATTGCGGCCGGCCGACCCGTCTTAGCTGCACCGATTCGGAAGTCCCCCACCCCCCCAGCGCGAATTACGTCGAAGTCGTTTGTCCAGGCGGGTTTTCGGGAAGCCCGTGAAAGTGGGCGTCACGATCCAGCTCGCGAAGCGACAGGGACGGCGGAGATCAACATCATGAGCGACGACTCGCGCGACAGTGTCAGCCGCGATGGTCTTGCCAGGCGGAACGCAATCGAACCGGCAGAGGCTTCGGGCTGGACGCCCGGGCTCAGCGTTGTTCTCGCAGGCGTGCTGGCGATCGTCGTATGTGTGGCCAATTTCGCGCTCGGGGAGGTCACTGCCGGCATTGCCGCAGCGATCGTCGGCATGTTGGCCTTTGGCGCCGGTCTCGATTGGATTGCCATGGACCGCAGGCGGATTCGCCAAGCAGAACGGGAGTGGTTCGCCAGTCATCCGGCGCGCTGCCCTGGCCCGTCCTGCGGTTAATGCAATGCGGCCAGGTTGTTGATCGACTTGCGCACGTCAGAGCGCAAAACCGCGGCGACGACTTTTCCGACCGGGCCGCTGAGCACTCCGCCTTTGAGATCAGCGGTGAGATGAAATGTCGATCCCGGGTCCTTTTCGGCGACGTCCATCGCCACCTTTAGCTGGATTCCGCCGCGGCCGCGGCCCTGCAGTTCAATGGATTTCGGCTCGTCGTATCGCGTGACTGTCCAGTGCACGGTGTTGCGAAAGCCCTTCACCTTGACGCACGAGGAGACTTTCGAGCCCTCCTCGATTGTCGACGGCACGGTGCCCCGCCATCCTCCGAAAATCGTCAACCACTCGCCGAAGCGGCTCAAGTCGGAGGCCAGCTTCCACGCGGCCTCCGGCGCCAGGTCCGACGAGGTCGAAACATCTACTGTTGCCAAGGCTGGCGCTCCTCCTGCGACGGTGATCAAACACGCCGCTGACACGGCCGGGCATACGCGACACCGCTGGTAGCCCCTTGATGGCGTTACATACCCGGGTGCACTGCCACGATAAACCCCGCATCCGCAGGAATGCTCAATAGACCGATTTGCCACATCGATGACCTGCCCTGCAGGCAATTGGGGTGTATCGAATTCACCCGCGACGTCGCACGCAGTTTGCCAGTGACTCAATGCTCCTAGCGATTACGACGGGCAGACGCCTTTGACCCAGGCACTGATGGACTTGCTGGTTTTCGTGAAGTCAGGGTCATCGAACTGAGCACCGCCGGTGCCGACGAAGTGTTCGATGGCGTCCTTGACGTCCGACGGAGGGTTGTAACGCTCAAGCGTGTCGGCGGCTTTGCGGGCGACATCTTTGTCCGTCGCGGCTGACAGATCGGCGCTGGCGCCGGTGACGTCGACGCATTGGCTGGAATCGAGCGTGGTAGATGGTGCCGCAGCGGTGGACGAGGAACCCTTCGTCGACGATCCGGACCCGTTCGTTGTTTTGCTGGTGGACGAACAACCTGATAGCAACAAACCGGTGACCAACACTGCCGCGAGCAACCACCGATGAGTCACGTAAGCCTCCTGCACAGTCGATCGATCACTCTGAAATGGGGGGTGGCACCGCCGTAGACTAACCCACCGTTATTGACATCGGAACGGATTCGACCGTGGGTTGGCGGACAATCTGAATTGCTGGCGTGGCTCGCCCGGTGTTGATGGAGAGTCGGGTGACGTCACCGACTCAGCGGCATGCATCGACCGCAGTGTGCCAGCGACGCCAGACTTTGCTGTGGCGTTGTCGCGCAACAGATTTCGGTTGGGCGTTAGCTAGAAAACGCGCGATCTTACGGCCAGGCTTCGTTCAGCCGTTCCATGACGTCGATGACCTGGGCAGCTTGCGATTGCGGTGCGTCGATTTCGTCCGCGACGTACTGGGCGATGAATCGCCGGATCTCGCCGTCGACGCCCGCCAAAATTCGCAGGACCTCGCCGCGGAAGGACTTGGACGACACGTTGACGGTGATATCGGAGGGACGCGGCTTCGTGACGTCAACGATCAGCAGTAGCGGCTCCGCGGCGCGGGCGGTAGCGCGCAGGGCGATGTCTCCCGAGACCACAAATCGCTGCTTGTCGAGCCGCAAGTCGAGCAGCAGGTCGATGGATAAAGGAATATGAATGACGAAGGTGATGCTGTCACCCAGACGCCGGGTCACGCGGGGTTCTTGGATCTTGACGTTCGCGCTGACCTTGGCAATTCCACCGGGGCCCTGGGCGATCGGCTCCATCGCGAACTCGTTGCCTGCGATATCGGCGAAGGCTCCGGCGACACGCTCAGGGGTCACGGCGACCTCGAAGAATTTGCGGCCGAATTCTTCATAGGTGACATACTCGTGATTTTGCATAGGCTTATACCGTCTCACGTCACCTGCCGGAAAGGCCGTTGATCTGCTCGCGTCGCAGGAATTTCGCGTCGGATACGACCTGGTAGAGCACTCGAACGTGATCGATTAAGACAGCGACGTCTGCCCGTTCCGCCCAGTTGTGAACAACGCCACTCCCCGGCGCTTCGATTCGGTGTGTCGGTGGGTGTCCTGGGAGGCTTGATGCCTGGGGAGGTGTTTGAAGTTGATGAACGCCCACGAATTTGCAGAGCCGCGCACGTCATATTCCCGCGTTGGGGGAATGCTCACTTGGCTTGGCGGCGGATACTGGCGCGAATTGGGTGAGCGCCACGAGCGGTCCGGCCACGCCGTCGCCGGCGTGGTCGTGCTGCTGGGAGCCGTGCTCGCCTGGCTTATCGCGACGTTGGCGGTGAGCGAGTCGGTACGTTGGTCGTTGCTTGCCGTCATCCCGTTGACGCTTGTCTTCGCTCTGCTGGTGGGGGCGGCGACCCGTGGCATCGCCAGCGGATCGGAGCGGGGCTGGCCGAGCGCCGCCGGACGCGTGGCAGTCGCGGTGGCGATCGGCGTCATCGTCGGCGAGCTCGCCGCGCTGGTGCTGTTTTCCAGCGCAATCGATCGTCGCCTCGACGAACAGGCCCTCCGCATCGCCGACTCGACGCCCGTCGTCGCCCAGGCATCGGCGTCCCTGCAACAGACGAGGGAAGCTCGCAGCGGTCTGGACAACGCGGTTGAACAGGCGCGGGTGAACCAGGACAACGCGCTGATCGTCGCGCGCTGCGAATACAACCCCAGCCCGGCCTGCCCGCAGACCCGGATAACCGGTGTCCCCGGCGCCGGGCCCGAAACACGAACGGCAAACGAGCTTCTCGCCGACGCACAACGTGAGTTGGCCAATGCACTGGCGGCTCGCGATCACCAGGCACCCGAGTTGGACGCCAGGACTTCCCGCCAGGAGCAGACCGTCGCCGACGCGCGCCAGAACGCTCGCACGGGTGCCGGCCGGGGCCCTGGCACGCGATGGGTCGCGATGAACGACATCACGCTTGCCGGCATCGGGGCGTCGACGCTACGGCTGCTAGCCATCGCTTTCTTCGTGCTCGTCTACTTATTGCCGCTGATCCTGCGGCGTTGGCGTGGTGAGACGACCCACGATCGCCATGCGACAGCCCGCGCGGCACGCGAACGCGCCCAGCTCGATGCAGACACCGCGATCGCGCTCAAGCGCGCTGAAGTTCGCCGCGAGGCCGAAATCCTTTGGGCCGAACATCAACTCACCCAGGCGCGGCTAGCCATCGAAGCCCAGACTGAAATCGACCGTGAGCAGCAACGCCGCCGGGTCGCAGCGGCCCTCGAGAGGCGGGTGCAGGCGGCGTCGCAGCGCCCGGTCCAACCCGTCGAGGAAGAGGTATATCTTCCGATCGCCGCCGAAGCAGAGGCTGCTAGCTGGGCGGTCACTCAATTACCCTCTGGCACAACCGATGCGCGAGCCCATGACGTGCACAACTTGCCGGCGCAGGTCGAGCCTCGTGCCGAGGTGCAACCGCATGACGAACCCGCTGCATCGTTGATCCCGTCGATTCCGGAGGCGACCAGGGCGGCAGCTCGCTGGATCCGCCCGCTGGTGCCGCCGTTCGTAGCGCGGGTCATCGACAACACCACGCAGCCACTGCGAACCGCGCGTCAGGTGTTCGAAGAGGTTGAGGAGATAGCTTTTTCGCTCAAACGCACCCGCAAGGTGACGTTGGACTCCGAGAGTTCTGACGCCGGCGACCAGACGACCAGTCAATCCGCCTCCCCCGAGGATCGCTACGGCGCTGACCCGATCGCATCTTCGCGTGAAGAACCCTCCCGCCAGGCCCACCGCCGGGTGGGCGGGCGGGAGCATCGTTCATCGCTGCAGTTACCCGGCGACGACGCGGAGGCGCTCTCGCTGGCAGAGGGCGACGGCAAGCTCGAGTTGATGGAGCGCGACGGACCCGGTGAACTGCGTGCACCCGAGGGCCCGCGCCAGCTGCCGCCCGCGAAATAGTCTGGCAGCGAAAGCGTCACTCGTCGCCGAAGGCGGCGTAGAGCTCGGGCAAGAAGCCGGCCAGATGATTCATCTCTCGGGCGCAATGCACTGACAGATTGCGAGCGCTGGTTTCCGCGTTGCCAAGCAACCGCGAGGCGATCGGGCGGCACCGCCTTGGAAGCGACGTCGGGGGCCTTGCGCACCGCGATGTGCGGTCCGCCCATCAGAACCGTGATCGCATCTCCGCGCCATTGGGTGTCGACCTGACGTGGTGGATGAACCAGCCCACGTCCACCGGGGCGTCATTGGCGCCCAGGCGTGCACAAATCGCCACCGCGTCGTCGCTGTCGGGCCGATCGCTTCCTGGAGAAGGAACAGCGCACGTCGCAGCATTGCGCACCGCGGCCGGTTCGCCGATCTGGAGCCGTTGACAAGGCGTAAGTCGTCGTGCAGATCGGCTGACGTCCCGCGTCGCTAGGGATTGGTGACCAAGGCGTCGTCGGCGTCCATTTCCTTCACGAACTGATCGATTCCGATCAGTTTCCGTCATCTTTGTCGACTTCCGATCGCAGGCGCCCATGCTGGCGGCAACGAGGCAGCACCACCGCCGGCCGATATGTCTGGTCATTCCGAGAGGAGCTCGATGATATGAACACGTCCACAGCTTTGATGCCTGATGCCGACTTCAATGCGACTGTGGCGCTTGATGATTTGCTTGCCGACGTGGGTTTGTCGGTTGCCGATACAGGTGGCCGGGTCAGCTTCACTGGACAAGATCCCATCATCGCCGCACGTCACCGACTGGGCGCGGCGATCGGCATCCCGATGATGGGCAATGCCGTTGCTGCAGCCGCGATGCATCGCCTGCGCGGGGGTTCGGCGCAGGACCTGCACCTGGATTTGCGGCAGGCCATCCATCACATCAACCCCAGTTTCGGCTGGAACCCGACCCTGGCTGGGGAGTTCCCGTCGATCGCGCTGTTCTTCGACAACCCGTTCGGACTCGTTCCGTACCGCACCCGCGACGGGCGCACCATGATGGCCTCGGCGGTGTATCCGCATCAGGCAGCCCAGTGGTGTCGATTCCTCGACGTGCCGCCGGACTTTGGCAAGGTCGCTGAGGCTTTCAGTAAGTGGGATGCCTTTGAGCTGGAAGAGGCCGCCAATGCCGTCGGGCTGCCTGCGTGCGTGGCTCGCGGCCCTCAGGAGTGGTTGGCGCACCCGCAGGGGGCGATGCTGGCCGGCCAGCCGGTCATCGGGCTGACCCGAATCGGCGATGCGCCGCCGCGCGAGCTGGGTCCGTCGGACCGGCCGCTTGGCGGGGTGCGGGTGTTGTCGTTCACCCATGCCGTTGCCGGGCCCACGGTAGGACGCGTGCTGTCTGAGCAGGGCGCCGACGTGTTGGGTGCGACCCGCCCCAACGACTTTGAGCATGACTGGGTGTATTTCGAAGCCAACATCGGATCCCGAAGCGCTTGGCTGGATCTCACGAAGGACACCGGCAAGGCCAACATCGAACGCCTGCTGCGCGATGCCCACGTCGTTGTCAACAACCACCGCGCCTACAAGCTGGAGAAGCTCGGCATCGATCCACACGAACTCGCTCGTACCCATCCTGGGCTGGTTCACGTCTCGGTTACTTGCTATGGCTCTACCGGGCCATGGGCCCACCGCGGCGGCTTCGACATGAACGGTTCGGCCGCTTCCGGGCTGATGGTCCTCGAAGGTAGCCAAGACCAGCCTGAACTCCCGGCGACCGGGCTGATCAACGACTTCATCACCGGGTATATGGGCGCCCTCGGTGCCGCCGCTGGACTGATCAAACAACACGCCGAAGGCGGCAGCTGGCACGTCACCGTCAACCTCACCCGCACCGCTATGTGGTACCAGTCCCTTGGCCTGGTCGACCCAGCCCACGTCGGCTGCGACGACCAGCACACCATCGGCGAACCTGTCGCTTACGACACTGACAGCCCAATGGGCCCCGTCCACATGCTCGCCCCGCCAGTCAATTTCAGCCGCACCCCGCCTCGCTGGCCGGACCCCATCTTGGTACCCCGAGGCTCAAGCCGTCCCGAATGGACGAATAACGGCGGTGCCGCCGGGTTTCCGTACTGAATCTGAGGCAAGCGTCTAGCGCTACTGGGCGAAAGAGTGACAATTGTCGTTGTGACTGATGGCGTAGACGAGCTCGATGTCGCGCTGCTGGATGCGCTCCACCTCAACCCGCAGGCGACTTTTGAAGAACTCGGAAAGGTTCTCGGGGTTTCGCCGGTGACAGCGGGGCGGCGATGGCGCCGTCTGGTATCCACTGGGCGAGCGTGGGTTTCCTCGGCAATCGGTCCCCGGCTGCCGGTAAAGGCTGCGCTTTTTGAAGCCGAGTGCCAACCGGGAGCGGCTCAGTTGGTAGCGAACGAGTTTGCTTCCAGACCACAGGTTTTCAGCGTCAATATCACGACGGGGAAAGACGACATCTACGCGTTGGTAGTAGCCGCCGACCAACCGTTGCTATCCGAACTGATCGTGGACGTGCTTCCTGCAGTCGCGGGATTACTCCGGGTGCAATCCGCACTGATTACGGGTCTGTTCAGTGGGACACGTTGGCGGCTAGGAGGTCTCAGCACAGGCCAAGCGCGCGCGGTCACGCCCGATCCGCCTACCCATGCGCCACCCCACGAGTTCGACGACTTCGACCGCAAGTTGTTCGTGGCACTGCAACGTGACGGAAGGCTCGGCTGGCGGGATCTGGCCGCGGCGGTCGGCCAGTCAGAGCCGGTGGTGCGTCGCCGTATGAGCGTGTTGACACGGTCGGGATTGCTGGCGTTCCGGACCGATTTCGCTCGGGTGGAAGCCGGCTGGCTGACCGGCGTCGCGCTCAAGCTGCGCGTGACCGGGTCGCCCGTCGCCGCGGTAGGACACACGCTGGTCCAGTACCCCGAAATCCGGTTCTGCGCCGCGACAACGGGCGACGGTGTGGCCGACCTTTTCGTCACCATGCAACTACACACGCTGTCGGCCCTGGCCGCGGTGCTCTCCCGGCTACTTGCCGAATACCCTGGTGTGACAGCGGTGGACACCCGGGTGGTGCTGCGCTCGGTCAAATCCTGGGGCCGCCTGCTGGGGCCTGAAGGCCACGCGCAGCAGATAGTGCCCGTCGATCCGTGGGCCCCCGCCAAGAGGTGACGCCCGATCGTGTCACCTGATGTCGGTTGGGCTCTCGGCTGGAATTGGCACGCTCTTGGCGCGGCGCCAGAATCCTCGCGACCGGGCCGGCCAATGCAGCTCGAGTGGCGAAACGTCCGGCTCGGAATGCTGCTGGCTTACTGGGAATTGAAGATGGTTGGCAACGGCCAAGGCACCCCCCGGGACCTCGGCCGCGCCAAGTTCTTGGTCACTACTCAACAGGTGGCCATAGCCGGCCGGGTGAACAGCTGCCCCCATTCATGGCGCGCCGCGAACTGCGCCTCGGAGAAGCTGGACGTCTTCTCGCCCTCGCCCGCCAGGTGGACAAGTGCCCACGCCATGGCGAAGACCGGAACCCGGTGCCGCAGCGCCGCGGTGTGCAGTTCGTCGAAGGCCGCATCCGAACGACACCGGCGAATTCCGATGAGAATCCCCCGTGCGGTGTCCAGGATGCGACCAGAGCCGGGACCGCACGAAGTCTGTGCGGGAACCCAGTTCGCCATCATGCATACCTCCTGTTACGCCTCAACGCATCCGCTACCCCACATAGCGAACAAGAATCCTTGCGAGTAAACATAACTCGCGATGCTGATTCTCAAAGGCGTCCTGTGCCATGATTTGTGGAATCCCGCCGTTGTGCCATACCACCGCTGGCATCGATATGCGCTTGTGACCGTGTCGAGATGAAATGGATGCCGCACAGCCTTGTCAATGGCCGAGCAGAAGGGGCGGCCGTTACAGGATGGCGTTGAGCTCCTTGGCCTTTGCGATGTCGTCCCACTGGACGCCGAGCTCGAGCAGAATCTCCTCGGTGTGCTGGCCGTGCTCCGGAGCGCGTGCCGGGGCCGGCGGCGTTTCGTTGAATTGCACGGGCGCCGCGACGATCCGATATTTCTCGCCGTGATTGTCCACGTTCGTCACCACATAGCCGTTGGGTTCGACTTGTGGATCATTGAGCGTCTCGCGCGGGGTCGCTAGGGCGCCCCACACTCCCGGCTCATCGCCGAGCACCGCTTGCCAGTGGGTGAGGTCATGGCTTGCAAACGCATTCGCGAAGATCTCGGTCGCGGTGGCGGCATTGGCGATCAGGTTGCTCGACGGCACGAATCGCTCGTCGGTGATCAGTTCGGCCAGACCCATCCGCTCGCAGAAGCCAGCCCAGTATTTGTCGGGCTGCAAGAAAACCAGCTGGATCCATCTACCGTCTTTGGTCTTGTACCGGCTCACAAGTGGATTGATGGCCAATCCTGGTGGTGCCCCCGGGATGCCGTCGATATCGAAGAAATCGGCCGCCGAAATTGACGGCGCGATGGCCCACATCGCTTGAGCGAGCAGTGATGAGTCGACGATGGTCGGCTCACCGGTGCGCTCACGGTGGAACAATGCAGCGCACACGCCGCCGGCCAGCGTCGCTCCGCCCTGTAGGTCACCGAATCCTGGCCCCTGGACGGCGGGCGTATCGGTGCCGAACGGGGTAAGCGTGTAGGCGACCCCACCACGCGCCAGATATGTAGCGGCGTCGAAGCCACCGCGGTCGCGATCCGGGCCCCGCACGCCCAGCCCGGTGCCGCGGGCGATGATGATCTCGGAGTTGAACCCGCGGATGTCCTCGACGGTCAACCGGGCCCGCTCCAAAGCGCCAGGTAGCCAATTGGTCATGAATACATCCGCAGTGGCCAACAGGCGGCCGAACAACTCGCGACCCACCTCTGATTTCACGTCGATCGCGATACTGCGCTTGCCGCGGTTGCCCAACTCGAGGATGAAGTCGGCGTCCGGGCGGGCCGCTTCGCGGGTGAAGCCACCGACGACCAGCGCCCGCCCTGGATCACCGAAAGCGACGCTCTCCACCTTGATTACGTCGGCGCCCCAGTCCGACAGCGCCGCCCCTGCGGACGGTACGTAGGTCCACGACGCCAACTCGACGATCCGGACACCGCTGAGCACTCCTGACATGGGCCAATCCCCTCGATCAGCATTCTTGCTATTTTAGATATTCTAGCTACTGTAAAGGCTACTGATAGCCCGTCTGCAGCCACGCAGTTGTTCGAAGAGACGCGATGGAGCCGGTCCTTGTCACACCCCGTTCCCCTGCTCGGTAGCGGAACTCCCCAGCAGCGTGCTGTGCAGTGCCCATCGGCCGACTCACCCGAACTGCAAGCGCAGACGACCATGTCGGCCAACGACTTTGGGTCCCGCTGAGGGACGCCGGAATAGACACGGAATGAAGGACGGGCGATGGGCAGAGTAGCCGGCAAAGTGGCCGTGATCAGCGGCGCCGCACGTGGTCAGGGACGGTCGCATGCACGGATGTTGGCGGCCGAAGGCGCGGACATCATTGCGCTGGATTTGTGCGCCGACATCGAGACCAATGAGTACCCGCTTTCCCGGCCCGACGACCTGGACGAGACGGCGCGATTGGTGGAGAAGGAGGGTCAGCGCGCGTTCACCGCGATTGCCGACGTGCGCGACCGGGCCGCTCTGTCGACGGCGATCGACGAGGGCGTTGCCGAATTGGGGCACCTGGATGTCGTCGTCGCCAATGCCGGCATCTGCCCGCTCACCGCAGGACTGCCCGCGCAAGCCTTCGCCGACGCGGTCGATGTGGACCTGCTCGGCGTGCTCAATCTGGTTCACGCCAGCCTCAAACATCTGCAAGCCGGGGCGTCGGTCATCGTGATCGGTTCCAACGCGGCCTTCATGTCGTCGATGAACACCGGCGGTATCGATGGAGGTCCCGGAGGAGCCGGGTATGCCTTCGCGAAACTGGCTGCCGCGCACTATGTCAACGACTTCGCCCTGGCGCTTGCCCGCTTTTCCATCCGGATGAATGCGGTGCACCCGACGAACGTCAACACCGATATGTTGCACAGCGCGCCGATGTACCGGGCCTTTCGGCCCGACTTGGAGAACCCGACCCGCGAAGACGCCGAACCGGTGTTCCCGTTCGTCCAGGCGATGCCGATCCCGTACGTCGAACCCGAGGACATCAGCGAAGCCGTACTCTTCCTGGCCTCAGACGCGGCACGCTACATCACCGGACAGCAGTTGCGCGTCGACGGCGGCGGCTTCCTCAAGGTCAAGCCCTGGTCGGGCGCGTGAGCTGATGGCGTCGCTAATCAGACTGTGGTGCAACAGAACTGGAACGAACCAATGAACGACGACCACCACGCGAGGAATCTTCAGCGTCGTCTCTACGAGCTGATGGTGTTGATGAAGGCGGCCGACGACCGGCTTTCCAAAGGCATTGGGACCGGTGAGTTCATGTGCGTGTACTGGCCCTCGCGCGGCCAGGAAGCGATCGCCGCGGCGATGGGCACCGCGCTGCGGCCCGACGACCAGCTGGTGACCACCTACCGCGGGCTGCACGATCTGATCGGCAAGGGCGTGCCGCTCGAGGAGATTTACGGCGAGATGATGGGACGCACCATCGGCGCCGCCCGCGGCAAGGGCGGCACCATGCACATCGCCAAGCCCGACAAGGGCGTCATGCTCTCGACCGGCATCGTCGGAGCCGGACCGCCGGTAGCCGTGGGGTTGGCGATGGCCGCTAAGCGCAAGGGTCTCGACCGCGTCACCGTGGTCAGCTTCGGCGACGGCGCCACCAATACCGGCTCCTTCCATGAAGCGGCCAACATGGCCGCGCTCTGGGATCTGCCGTTGGTGTTCGTGTGCCAGAACAACCTCTACGCCGAGATGACGCCAACCAGCGACACCATGAAGCTCGATCAGGTTGCCGACCGGGCCGCCGGATACGGCATGCCGGGCGTGCGCGTCGACGGCAACGACCCGCTGGCGGTGAAATCCGCGCTTGACGAAGCACTGCAGCGAGCACGCGACGGCAGCGGCCCGACCTTCCTCGAATGCGTCACGTTCCGCTTCCGTGGTCACTACTTCGGCGACCGGATGCCCTACATCCCCAAGGAGCAGATGGCCGCGGCGCTGGCGGCCGACCCGGTGCCGCGGTTTCGTAACCGGCTCGCCAACACCGGGATCTGCAGCCAGGACGAACTCGACCGCATCGAAGAAGACGCCGTCCAGGCCGTGGAAGCGGCCTTGAGCGCGGTGATGAGCGCGGATTCCCCTTCGATCGACGAGCTCGACCGGGACGTGTATGCAACCCCGATCAAGTATCCGGTGTAAGGACAGGGAAACCAGGACATGCAAGAACGGGAAATGACGATGCGTGAGGCCCTGAACCTCGCACTCGACCAGGCGCTGCAGGCCGACGATCGCGTGTTTTTGCTCGGCGAGGACATCGCCGATCCCGGTGCATCCGGCCCGACCGCGGGGCTGTCGACGAAGTACGGCCGCGACCGGGTTTTGGACACACCGATCTCGGAAGCCGCGATCGTCGGCGCCGCGATAGGTGCCGCGATTGACGGGATGTTGCCAGTCGCCGAGATCATGATCATGGACTTCATCGGCATCGCCGCAGACCAGCTGATCAACAACGCCGCCAAGCTACGGTTCATGACCGCCGGGCGGACGACGGCGCCCATCACCATCCGGACCCAGGTCTACGCCGGGCTGGCCACCGGGGCCACGCACTCGCAGAGCCTGGAGGCGTGGTTCATGCACATCCCCGGGATGAAAGTGATCGTGCCCGCCACCCCGCGCGACGGCAAAGGGCTACTTACGGCGGCGATCTTCGACGAGGACCCATGCCTTTTCATCGAAACGATCCGCCTGCAAAGTAAGAAGGGCCTCGTTCCGGTCGAGCCGGGATTCTCAATCCCATTGGGCCAGGCCGACATCAAGCGTCCGGGCACCGACGTCAGTCTGATCAGTTACGGCCGCAGCGTGCACGACGCGCTGGCGGCGGCCGACACGCTGCAGCAGCAGGGTGTGAGCGCCGAGGTTGTCGATCTGCGCACGCTGCTCCCACTCGATGTCGAGACCATCGTCGAATCCGCCCGTCGCACCAGACGAGTCGTGATTGCGCATGACGCGGTGCAATTCGCCGGGCCCGGAGCAGAGATCGCGGCCATCCTGCAATCCGAGCTCTTTGGCGAGCTCGCCGCACCCATCGAGCGAGTGGGCGGCAGGTTCGTGCCCAGCCCGGCCGCCGCGGCGCTCGAGGCGCAGGTGTACCCGTCGCCGGCGCGCATTATCGAAGCTGTCCAGCGCACCCTCGATAAGGCGAAAGTGCATGGCTGACTTCATTATCCGCATTCCGCGAGTGTCGGTGGCCGTAGCCGAAGCCGAACTTACCGGTCTTCTCGTCAATGCCGGCGAGCACGTCGAAGCCGGCATGCCGATCTACGTGATCGCCACCGAGAAGGTGGAACAGGAGATCGAAGCCGGCGCCTCAGGCACCGTGCAATGGACAGGCCAGGTCGGAACGACCTACGACATCGGTGCCGAAATCGGCGTCATCACGTCATAACGAAAGGAAAGCCATATGGATCTGAACGAGACCCGCGAGCGAATCATCTATCAAAAAGAAGGGCCGATCGCGAAGATCACGCTGAACTGGCCGGAGAAGGCCAACGCCCAGGACCAGAAGCTGGCCGAAGAAGTCGACGCCGCACTGCTGGATGCCGACCGCGACTACGACATCAAGGTTTTGGTGCTGAGGGCCAATGGCAAGGGCTTCTGCTCCGGACATGCCATCGGAGACAACTCCACCGACTATCCCGCGTTCGTCGAGAACTCCTTGGTTCAGGGTCACCCGTGGAAGGCGCAGTCCGACCTGTTCGTCAAGCCGACGCTGAACCTCTGGGAGTTCTCCAAACCCACCATCGCACAGGTACACGGCTATTGCGTGGGCGGCGGTACGCACATGGGTCTGACCACCGACATCGTCATCGCCTCCGAGGACGCCTACTTCTCCTACCCGCCGCTGCAAGGGTTCGGCATGCCATCCGGTGAATGTTCCATCGAGCCTTGGGTATTCATGAACTGGCGCCGCGCCGCCTACTACCTGTTCACCGCCGAGGTGATCGACGCCAAGAAGGCGCTGGAGGTTGGCCTTGTCAATGAGGTGGTCAAGCGCGAGGACCTGGACGCCCGCGTGGACTCAATCGCCCGTCACATCGCCCAGGCGCCGTTGACCACGCTGATGCTCACGAAGGCCAATCTGAAGCGGGCATGGGAACTGATGGGCATGCGGGTGCACTGGCAAACCTCCAACGATCTGGTCGCGCTCGCATCGATGAGCAAAGATGTGCAGCAGCTGATCGGTCAGGTTCTTCAGGGCAAGATCAAGCCCCAGGAGATGGCCGATCGCCAGGCCGCGGCCGCCGCGTCCACCGACGGCGCAGCTGGCGCGTAGGACCGCTGTTGAACATCGCCGACCACGCGATCGGCGCCGCGGATTCGCCGGCGCTGATCATGTCCGACGGCGGCACCATTTCCTTCGGCGAGCTGTATGCCAGGAGTCGACGAGTCGCCGCGCTGCTGCACGAGGCCGGGCTGCGCCGCGGCGATGGCGTCGCCCTGATCCTGCCGAATCGCGGCGAATTCTTCGAAATCACTTGGGGCTGCCAGCTTTCCGGTCTCTACTACACCGCTGTCAATACCCATTTCACTGCCGATGAGGTCGCCTACGTAGTGGGCGACAGCGACGCGAAGGCGGTGTTCGTCGACGCGTCGATGACCGATCTTGCCGCCCACGTCCGTGACGCAAACAGCGTGGTGCAGGTCCGGGTCGCGGTCGGGGGCGAGTTACCCGGCTGGGAGTCCTACGAAGCTGCCCTGGCGGCGGCGGGCGAGGCGCCACCCCTGGCCGATGGGTCAGAGATGCTCTATTCGTCGGGCACCACGGGACGGCCGAAGGCGGTCCGCCGGCCGCTCCCCACCGACGGCAATGGCTCCTGGGCGCAGGCGGTGCTGGAGATGGCGCTGACTCTCCGCTACAAAGTGTGCCCGGACAGTGTGTACCTCTCCCCCGCACCGCTGTATCACGCCGCAGGCGTGAACTACACGATGGCGGTCAACCGCGTCGGTGCCGCGGCGATCATCATGGAAAAGTTCGACGCCGAGACCGTGTTGCGTCTGATCCAGACCTACCGGGTCACCCACGCCCAGTTCGTACCGACCATGTTTGTCCGGATGCTCAAGCTGCCGGAGTCAATTCGGGAAAAGTACGACGTATCGAGCTTGCAGTATGTGCTTCATGCGGCAGCCCCGTGCCCGGTCGATGTCAAGCACCGGATGATCGACTGGTTCGGACCGATCATCCACGAATATTACGGTGGCACAGAAGGGTTCGCGGGCACGACGATTGGCCCCGAGGAATGGCTTGCCCATCCTGGTTCGGTGGGAATACCGATGGCTCCGGTGCACGTCGTCGGCGACGGCGGCGAAGAGCTTCCGTTGGGGCAGTCTGGAGAGCTTTACTTCGAAGGTGGCCCCGACTTCGAATACTTCAAGGATCCCGCCAAGACCGCGTCGGTCTACAACGAACGCGGCTGGCGTTCGCTCGGGGACATGGGTTACGTGGATGCGGATGGATACATGTACCTGACCGACCGGTCGACGTTCATGATCGTCTCCGGCGGGGTCAACATCTACCCGCAGGAGGCGGAGAATCTGCTGGTGATGCATCCCAAACTGGTCGATGCGGCGGTGTTCGGCGTTCCCAACGACGAATTCGGCGAGGAGGTCAAAGCCGTCGTGCAGCCCGTGGACGGCGTGCACCCCGGCCCCGAACTCGAAGCCGAGCTCATCGGATATTGCCGAGCCCACCTGGCCGGGTACAAGTGCCCGCGCACCGTCGAATTCGACCCGGAGTTGCCCCGGGACCCGAACGGAAAGCTTTATAAGAGACGCATTCGCGAACGCTATTGGCAGGGACGGGCATCGCGGATCGTGTGACGTTGGATGGAGATGATTCAGTGAGCACCCTGGACGACGATGTGAATTGGGAGCCGCTACCGGTGCCGTGGGCGGTACAGACCGCCGACCGGATTCCCAAGCAGCGGTATTACGACCCGGAGTTCTACGCGCTCGAGAACGAGATGTTCTGGCCACGCGTCTGGCAGATGGCGTGCCGGCTCGAAGAGATCCCCAAGCCGGGCGACTTCGTCGAGTACGAGATCCTCGACGAGTCCATCATCGTGGTCCGCCTGGACGCCGACACCGTGCGGGCCTACCACAATGCGTGCCGTCATCGCGGCGTAAAGCTGGTGGAAGGCAACGGTAATCGGCGCACCTTCGTGTGCCCCTTCCACGGCTGGTGCTGGGGCATCGATGGACGCAACACCTTCGTGCTACGGCCCGACGAGTTCGACGAACACAACCTGGACCCCGACGATCTTCGGCTGGTCCCGGTCAAGTGCGAGCTCTGGGGCGGCTGCGCGTGGATCAATCTCGACGACGACGCTCCGCCGCTGCGTGATTGCTTCGAGCCGTTCGCGACGATCTACGACGCGTGGAAGGTCGAGTCGCTGCGCGTCGAGTGGTGGCAATCGTGTCGCCTGCCGGTGAATTGGAAGTTGGCGACGGCCGCGTTCATGGAGGGCTATCACGTCCCGCAGACGCACCCGCAATTGCTGCCGTCGAGCATGCCGAAGCCCGCAGCCAAGCCGCCCGGACTGACGCAGACCAACCTGTATTTCATGCGCACGCTGGGCGAGGGCATGGCCGGCATGACGCACGAGAACGACATCCGCATCGCCGAGGGCCTGCAGAACATCGAGCTGCCAACCGATCCCGCCGCGGCGATGGCCACCTGGCGCAGCACGCTCAACGACGCCATCGTCGACTGGCATCGGGCCCGCGGCTGCGACATGCCCGACCTCAACGACTTGGCGCGGCGCGGCATCGTCGAAGCCATCAATTTTGCTTTCCCGCACTATTTCC
This sequence comes from uncultured Actinomycetota bacterium, assembly GCA_963826365.1. GTDB lineage: Bacteria > Actinomycetota > Actinomycetes > Mycobacteriales > Mycobacteriaceae > Mycobacterium. The sequence continues at coordinate 290,655 of CAWGXA010000003.1, forward strand.
TACTGCCGCAGTACAGCAGCGCCTCGTCTTACCGGATTCGTCCGCTCGGTCCCGAGGAGACGCTCTTCGAGATCTGGTCGCTCACCCGCATCCCGCCGGACCAGGTCACCGCCAAGCCGACGCCACCCGAGCCGATGGCCCCCGACGACCCGCGCTGGCCGCCGATCCCCGCCCAGGACTTCTCCAACCTGCCCAAGCAACAAAAAGGACTGCACTCCAAGGGCTTTGAGTTCATGCGACTGTCCAGCAGGATCGAGGGCCTGATCTCCAACTTCGAACGCGTCATCGACGGGTTCCTGGCCGGGTTGCCGTACGGCGCGTTGGTCCCGGCGATCCAAAAGACGAACACCACCATCGACGTTCCGATCGCCGATCTCGGGTTCAGCGCCAATGTGGAGGCACGATGAGCACCAATTGGGACCACTCGGTCGACCTGTTGATCGCGGGTAGCGGCGGTGGTGGCATGGTGGCCGGACTCGCCGCACTCGACTCCGGAATCGAGCCGTTGGTGATCGAAAAGCAAGGCCTGGTAGGTGGTTCGACGGGACTTTCCGGTGGCATGGTGTGGCTACCGAACAACCCCCTGATGCGGGCCGACGGTATCCCGGATTCGCATGAGGACGGACTGGCGTACTTCGACGATGTTGTCGGCGACATCGGGATGGCTTCGTCGCCCGCGCGCCGGGAGATGTTCCTCACCGCTGGCTTCGAAATGATCAACTTCCTGATCCGCAAGGGCGTTCGGTTTGTGCGATGCCCGGGCTGGAGCGACTACTACCCGAATCACAAGGGCGGCAACGAAGCTGGCCGTGCAATCGAGTGCGTACCCTATGATGTTGCAGCTCTGGGGAATTGGAGCGATAAGGTTCAGCCCTCGATGGCCAAGAGCTTCGGTGGGTTCGTCCTCAAGACGAACGAGCTACGTTCGGTCCAGTACTTCAATCGATCGCCGAAGGCCTTCGCGGTGGCGATGGGCGTATTCGCCCGCACCCGGGCGGCCCGGCTGCGTCGTCGCGACATGCTCACCAACGGCGCCTCGCTCATCGGTCAGCTGCTTAAGGCGCTAATCGACCTCCGCGCCGAACCGCCGATCTGGACCAATGCTGCGATGGAGGACCTGATCGTCGAGGACGGCCGCGTCGTCGGTGCCCGCGTCTGTCGCAATGGAGCGACGCTGAATGTCCAGGCGCGCAAGGGCGTGCTGCTGGCAGCGGGCGGGTTCAGTCGCAATCCGGACATGCGTCGCCAATACAGCGGCAATCAACCCAACGAGGCCAGCTGGTCGATCGCCAACGCCGGTGACACCGGCGAGGTGCTGCAGACCGCGATGGATTTGGGCGCCAAGACCGATTTGCTGGACGAAGCCTGGTGGCTCCCATCGGTTTTCATCGCCGACGGCGACACCGCAAAAGCCCTCGGAAGCGGTCGGCAGCGCCCGGGCGCCATCTATGTCGACGGTAGCGGCCGACGATTCTGCAACGAGTCGAACTCATACGTCGAGGTAGGCAAGGCGATGTACGCCAACAAGGCGGTGCCTTGCTGGATGGTCTTCGACGGGGGCTATGTCAGCAGATACGTCTCTGGGGCGAATCCGTTCAAGAAGCGTAGCGTTCCCGAATCGGTGATTGAGAGCGGAGCGGTCCTGCGGGGTGGCACCGTTGCCGATCTGGCGCGTCAAATGGAAGTGCCCGTCGATGCCCTAGAGCAGACGGTGAAGCGGTTCAACGGGTTTGCGGCCAAAGGACTCGACCCCGACTTCGGTCGCGGCCAGTCGGCATACAACGACTGCCTGGGCGATCCGGGGCATCGTCCGAACGCGGCATTGGGCCCCCTCGAAAAGCCGCCCTACTACGCCACGAAGGTGGTGCCCGCAGACGTCGGAACGTGCGGAGGGGTGGTCACCAACGAGCACGCGCAGGTTCTCGACGCTGATGAGTGTGTGATCGACGGGCTCTATGCCACCGGGAACATCACCGCCACGGTGATGGGGCGAAACTACCTCGGCGCGGGTGGAAGCATCGCCTACACAATGGTGTTTGGCTACGTCGCTGCGCGGCACGCCGCGGGCCGCAAGATCGCCGGCGAGCAGAGCCACTAGTTCGCGCGAGCAGACGCAAAATCGCCCAATTGCGGGCGGGAATACGCGATTCTGCGTCTGCTCGCGCTACGAAGTTTCGTCAAGTCGGCGGCCAGCGTCACGCTGGCGCGTCGCGCCCGACGTCGGATTCGTTGCGGTCGACGAATTCCCTTGGCTTCATGCCTGATTGCAAGAGCTCGGCACGTCGCGCCTGAACATCGGTTGCGGCACCGACCATGTTCGTCAGGATGTGGCTGACTTGGAGATGCACCCGCATCCCCATTAATTCCCAGGCACGCTTGACGTTGTTTTTCACTGCCATCAGCGTGGTCAACGGGATCTGGGCGATCCTGGCCGCCATCTCCTCGACGGTGCTCTCCAAATCCTCGCGCGGTACCACCCTATTGAGCAGCCCCCAGTCGAGGGCTTGCTGTGCGGACAGCGTCGGTGCGAGCAAGAGCCAGTCCATGGTTCGGTGCCAGTTCATCAACAACCACGGCTCGATCATGGTGTGGCCGCCGGGCTCGCCGAGGCTCTGGGCAAGCGGCATCTGGAAATACGCGTCGTCGGACGCCACACAGAAGTCCGTCAGCAGCCCGAGGTAAATCCCGCCGCCCATGCAATAGCCGTGGATCTGCGAGATCGTCGGCTTGGGAAACTCCCACAGATACAGAGTCGGCCACAAGAACAAGTCAGCGGTGCCCTTGTACAAGTCCTCGAAGGTATTTCCGAAGTCGGGGTAAGGGTTCTCGTCAGGACCCCAGCGAGCCACGTGGCCGCCGCAGAATCCCTTGCCGTTGGCCTTGAGAATGACGACCTTGATCTCGCTGTCACGGTCGGCCTCGTGCAGGCAATTGTCGACCTCGGTGACGAGCACCGCGTCCTTGGTGTTGGCCTTGTCGACGCGATTCAGGATGATCCGCGCGATCGGCGGTTCGCGCTCGTAAATGACCGCCTCGAGGACGCGCCGCTCCATGTTCGCCGACCTTACTCCCCCCGCGATTCGTTTAACGCTTGCGCGATCGGGGCGCGAGGAGTGTCCTGTAGTGGGTGGGCATCGGGCTGTGCCACAGCGTAAATCTCGACAACGAATGGAGCTCATATGGCGACTCCTTTGGAGCGGGTACAGCAGCTGGATCTGGTGGCGCGCCTCAAGTCCGCGTATACCGACCTTCCAGATGCGCCCACGCCCGAACTGATTGACCACGACCGATTCACCGCCTACACGAAGACGCCGCACGACGTCGGTGGCGAGCCGGACGCCCCCATCCCCTGGGAGAACAAGCAATACGAGATATGGGAAGAGAGCACCTATGTCATGTGTGAGGTGCTCGGCTGGCGGGGAATCTGGTTATCGGAAGAACGACGCCGGATGGGCAACGTCGACTTGGGGCGCACCATCTATCTTGGACTGCCTTACTACGGGCGCTGGCTGCTGGCCGTCGCGCGGATCCTGGTCGAGAAACACCACATCGGCTTGACCGAGTTAGCCGAACGCATGGCTGAGGTGAAAGCACGGTACGCCGATGGCCTAAAGGGAAATCCGTTGGAGGCCAAGCCGAAATTCGAAGGTGACCCGTCTGGCGTCCAACGCAATCGGCACCATCTGCACGCGGTCGGAAAGGGCGATCCCCAGGTGTTCGCCGGGCAGGCGGCCGATCCGCAATTCAAGGTAGGCGACAAGGTCGTGGTGCGCGACCTCCCCGTCTTGTTCTATACCCGCACCCAGGAGTACGTACGGGGCGCGACGGGTGAGATCGCGAAAGTCTCCTATGAAAGCCCCGCGGCCGAGGACGAGACCTGGGACGGGCCCGACCAAAAACCCGAGTGGTTCTACATCGTTCGGTTCAATCTCGCCGAGCTCTGGCACGGCTACACCGGGCCCAGCAACGACACGCTGCAGACCGAGATCCCCGAGCGGTGGCTGCAGCCGGCCGGCTAACCGCGACATCGCCGATCGTTCGCTCGCTTTCTCTCGAAGGGACGCCACATGACTGATCACGATCACGATCACGATCGGACCGCCGCACCGATGGTGGACGAGATCACCGACTTCGAAGTACTCGAGATTGCTCTTCGCGAATTGTGCATTGAGAAGGGCATTTTCACTGCCGAGGACCATCGGCACTTCACCGAATTCGCCGAACAAATCGGCCCCACGCCGGCCGCGCATCTGGTGGCACGGGCCTGGCTGGATCCGCAGTACCACGAACTGGTGCTGTCCGATCCGCTGGCGGCCAGCAGGGAAGTCGGCGTCGACTGGCTGCAGCCAACGGGTTTCGGGACGCCCAGCGACTTCACGGCCTTCCACGTACTGGCAGACACACCTACTTTGCACCACGTCATCGTGTGCACGCTGTGCTCCTGCTACCCGCGGCCAATTCTGGGCAATTCTCCCGAGTGGTATCGCACCCCGAACTTCCGTCGTCGGATCGTGCGCTGGCCGCGCCAGGTTCTTGCCGAATTCGGGCTCTACCTACCCGAGGATGTCGAGATCCGGGTGGAGGATTCCAATCAGAAGCACCGCTTCATGGTGATGCCGGTGCGCCCGGAGGGAACCGAGGGCTGGACCGAGGATCAGTTGGCCGAAATCATCACCCGCGATTGCCTGATCGGTGTCGCGCTACCCAAGGCAGGCGTCACCACCAACAGGATCACCGATACCCGTGCGGCGATCCACCCGGCCGGCCAGTGACGTCGGGGGCAGACAGGTGAAATCTTCGGCAGTCGAGAACGCCGCATTCGGGTCGTTGGCGAATATCGTCGAACGCAATCAGGTGTGGAACCGAATGGCGGCCAAATACGGAGTCGAGAATCCCGTGCCGCCATGGAAAACGAGTCTGGATGGGATCTGCGACGCACTTGATCAAAGCGGTTGCGGTCCAGAGGTTCTGGACTCAGTCGACCGACGCGACGAAGAGGATGCCTTGTCGGCAACGGTGTACGTCGACCTGCCTTACCCGGAAAGCCGGCTCGTCGCGTTGGCCCACTCGCTGCTGGCGCGCGGGGTGATCGACGAGCCCGAATTGGAGCAACGGCTAGCGGCTGTGCGGGCCCGGCTGCAGACGTGAGTCAGGCTCGCGCCAGCAGCCATGCACAGCCCTGCCCTTCGCCATCGGCAATGCGGTCGAGGTCGGCGAAGGCTGTGAGTAACTCGCCGGGTGCGGCGCGAAAGGGCCCTGGCGAGGCGTCGACTTCGCTCAGCACGACGATTGCCAGCAGGCCACCCGGCGCCAGCCGGTCGAGGATCGCGTGGTCGAGGCGGCGGTCTCGGAATTTGTGGCACAGCACGACGTCGACGGGCGGCCCGGCGGGAAGTCCGTCGTCGAGGTCGATCACGTCAAAGCGGCAGCGATTCGCGACACCGCTGCGTTGCGCCAGGTCTCGTGCCTGACTGATGGCCACCGCGGAGACATCCAGCCCCCACACGTCCAGTCCGCGCCGGGCCAGCCACACGGTGCCGAGTCCCTGGCCGCAGGCGAGATCGAGCGCCAGTCCCGTCGTCGGGAATGCGTCCGCGCGGGCGGCGAAGGCGGCGGGCGGCGCCGCGGCGTTGGCCTGCGGAGATCCCTTCCCGGCGTACCGCTCGTCCCAGCGGTGCCGATCCTCTCCGGTCACAGCCGTCACCCTACGGTTCGCGGGCCGCCAGGATTCGATCCGCGCCAATTTCTGGACTGCTGTCTGCATTCGACGCCCCGAGTCGGGCTGGCAGGCGCCACGGCGCTTAGAGCGGCATCGCCACGCATATCGGATTCTCGCTGCACCCCGCCGTTTTGTCGTACTCGGTAGCGGCATTGTCGGTCACACACCTGCTTTCCTACACTGGACGGGTGTCTAGTGAAGTCGCTCCTTCCGCCAGCGCGCCCGCCGGCGCCGCCAGGCGGTCGGATCGCCGGCCGGGACAAACGATCCGCAAGGTTCTCGACGCGGGGTTAGCGGAACTGCGCGACTCGTCCTATGCCAATCTGACGATGCGTGCGGTCGCCGGCCGCGCCGGCGTGTCCCCGGCGAGCGCCTATACCTACTTTCCGTCGAAGAGCGCCCTGGTCGCCGCGGTCTATCTGCGCTTTCTTCGTGAACTTCCACTGCACACCGACGTCAACGAGACGACCAAGACTCGGGTGAGCGCGACGCTGCGGGATATGGCCGTAGCCGTCGCCGACGAACCGGAGTTAACGATTGCCTGTGGAACAGCGTTGATGGCCGACGATCCGGCCGTCTCGCCACTGCGGGAGCAGATCGGCGAAGAGGTGGCCCGCAGGATCGCTGCCGCATTGGGTCCGGGCTGGCCGCGCGCGGTGAAATCTACGCTGCAAGTGACGTTTGCCGGTGCCCTGATGACGGCACGCTTCGTCAGCTACGAGGAGATCGCCGGCCAACTCGACGATGCGGTCAATCTCATTTTGGGCGCCTCGGTCGCCTAACATGCTGCGGCCCAGCGGAATTGGACTGTATGGCCGAAAGTTACTAGGCCACAGCGGTATCCGGTCGTCCAATCCGGTCGGGATAGTTAGGCAAATGTCTAGAATTCCCGGTGCCGCTCTGCGGCCGGTTTCTGGCAATGATTGTGCTCCGGTGACGTTATGATCCAGCTGTGGAGATGACCGACTACGGATTCGCCGTTCGCTAGGCATGCGCAGTCACGGTTGGGGAGGGAACACGCCGGCCTCGGATGAGGAGGCGATCGAGCGCATCCTGAATGCGGCCGATGAGATCATCGGCGAGCGAGGCTCGTCCATGCGGATAGCCGATGTCGCGCGCGCTCTGGGTGTGACCCGACAAACGGTCTACCGGTATTTCCCCGGAACACAGGCATTGCTGGTGGCGAGTGCGCTGCGGTCGGCCGACGGATTTCTCGATCGGCTGGCCGCCCACCTCAAAGGTGTCACCGATCCGGTCGTGGCGGTGACCGAAGGATTCGCGTTCGCCGTTGAACAGTTGGCCGCCGACAACCAGGTCGAGTTTGTGCTCAACCAGCGCGACGACGGCGGCCAAACGATTTCGATCGTGTCGGATACAGCGCTGGCTTTCGCGCGGTCGATGTTGCATCGCTTCGATATCGATTGGGAGCAGCACGGTTTCGATGAGGACAGCCTCGACGAGCTGAACGAATTCAGCCTTCGCGTGCTGCACTCTTTCTTGGCTGACCCGGGCCGACCGCCGCGCACCGGCGACGATCTTCGGCGTTACCTGATCCGTTGGATCGGGCCCGCGATCGCCTATCCACAGATGGCGCGTGCGATGGAAGCGCTTCGAACCCCTGAACCGCGAGCCCGGCGACGTCCATCCGCGGCGTCCTGATTCAAAGTGCCGGGGCGGGTAAGGAGGACTGAGCGTGGCGGGTCTGGGACAAATCGCGCTGAACAGCGCACCCATTTTCGGTGGCGCATTGCTCGCGATTACAGCCGGGCAATTCAAAGGCCCGGACTATCGGGGTTCGATCCAACAGGACCTAGACCTGCTGGATCGGCTCCCGCCCGAGGACACTGAACGCCGCGCCAACCTGCAGCGCAGCATCGAACGCCGCATCGATGACTTGGTAGATGCCGCGGACCGAAGCCACGCTCTGCGTAGGGCCGCGCTGTCTTACCAGGGCAACTGGCGAGACGCGGTGTTGGTGCTCTGCGCGGTGCTCTTCACCGTCGTCTGGTGGAACGTCAACCACAGCAGGGAGAACTGGCTGCCGATGTTCATTCTGCTGATCCTGGTTTGCGTGGTGACCGCAGCCTATGCGTTGCGCGGCGCGCTGCACATCGGCCGTTCCGCTCTGCACAGGCGGCGCGGCGATCAGGAGGGCGGCTAGTGGTAGCCGGACAGGCCACCCCGCCCGGCGGCGTCGGGTCTGTGGCCTTCGACGCGGCTGACCGATTGGCGATCATCAACTTATTCGGCGCCTACGCCTACACCTACGACGAAAACCGGCTGGACGAGTTTCGCGAGTTGTTCACTGAGGCACCACGGCTCGGCTTACTGCACGACGGTGCCGAGCTCTCCCAGGACATCGACACGGTGATCAGTCTGCTGGCAGCCAGAAAAGCGAAATTCAAGGCCGAAAACAACCAGCGGCGCCATGCCTTGAACTCGTTCTGGTTCTCCAGCCAAAACGCAAACGAGGCGCGCGGCCATTGCTACGTCCAGGTCTTCGCTATCAAAGACGGTGGACCGCCCACTGCCGACCTGACCGGGCGCTACGAGTTCACGGCGGTCAAGTACGACGGAACATGGCGGCTCAGCCGATGGGTTGTAGCGATGGACCAGGTGCAATTGGGCGGATAGGTTGTCCTGCACCAATATTCGACCTCAGAAGCGAGGGCCGGCGCCCGTCTCGAGGGCTTCCAGAGCCGCGTCGATATTGGGAATGATCGACGGACCGTGGTGGCTCACCAGCTGCCCGAGCGCGCGGGCGATATGCGGGCCAACGGCGCCGGCGGCGAGGACCTCTTCAGCCAGAACGATGCCGTTGACGATGTGGCCGGCACTCAGGCGCCCGTCCGGGGTGAGCTCGTATCGCCAGTCGCCGATCTGGATGCGCTCCGGTTGGGACCGGAAGAAGCCACGCCGGGCCGGGGTCAGGATTACGCCCGGAATTGCGCAGAACACCCGGACTACCAAGCCCGCTCCCCCGGGACCGGACAAGGCCGCCCCGATCGTCTGGCTGACCCGGTCGTGGTCGAATCCCGCCATCAATCACTCATCGGGAGGACGAATGACGGTGTGATGGTTTGCGGTTCGCTGTGACGGCGCACGGCGGTGCCGGCCACATAAAACTCGACGGTGTGATGTCCCCAGGCATAGTTCGAAATGGCGAACTGCACACCGACAATGCCGTTGGCGCCGTCTCGCTCGGCCTCGGCCTGCATCCGCGACATCGCCAGCTCGCGCGCCTGGTAGCTGCCCTGCGTCCACTGCGGCATCTCGGCGTTGCGCCCTGCTTGGCTGAGTGTTCGCAGTAATCCCTGTACGGCAACGTGAAACACGCAGTTGCCCATGACGAATGCGACAGGCGAGAAGCCGGATCGCAGCAAGGTGGTCAGATCCTGGCCGGACAAGTGGCTGGTGAACGCCTGCCCGGTCGGTCGTCGAAACGCTCCCGGTTTCTCGGTGTATCGCACGGCGGTTCCGACCGCGATGAACTCGAGATGCTCGCCCTCGCCTTGATGACGCCAGTCGAGCCGGACACCGACCACTCCGTCGGCGCCCAGCGAATCGGCCTCGGCCTGCATCCGCGACATCGCGTTCCAGCGCGCGCGGTAGGTCGCATCCGTCAACACGGGCAGCTCCGATTGCTGCTTGATACCGGTGAACTGGTAGCCCACGTGATAGACCGACACGCCCATCACAAGTTCGATCGGCTCGAATCCAGCGCCATGCAGCAAGGCGAATTCGTTGATCGACAGGTCCGAAGTGAACACCTTGCCGGCATGCGATAGCCGTTCGCTGGCGACGGGGTCAAGCGGGTTCGGTTGCATTGTCAACACCCTTCTGCGGTTCCCGCACAGCGTAGGCCGCACGACCGTCGCACACACGCATTAGGTGCGACATTGCCGATCGGGAGGCGCAACGACGCGGTCCCCGCGACCGGTCAACCCGAGATGTCGGGCGCGCGTGCGCTCACTCGTCGGAAGGGTTGCTGCCGCAGGGGTGCTTATCGCCGCATTCCAGCAATTCTTTGAGTGCGTCAGGAAACGCGTCGGCGATGGACCACAGATCCGGCACCAGATCGGGGCAGCCGATGATGCCGACACCGAGTTCACCGCCCAGCGACATGACGGTGATGTTGAGTCCGGCGCCACCGATGATCGGCCCCAGCGGGTACATCGCGTCCACCCGGCAACCCAGGAAATACAACTGCTCGCGCGGACCGGGCACGTTCGACAGCACCAGGTTGGAAGCGTTACGGCTAATCGGAATGCGCGGCAGGATCCGCATCGCAGCGCCGAACATCGTCGGGCCGCCGAATTGGGTCCAGTCGTGCAGCAGCGTTGGACCCATGGCCGCGGTGTGGTCTTTTGCTGCGGTGTTTCCCGCGGCGATCGTGCGTATGCGTTCGGCGGGGTCGCTGATCTGGCTTTCCAGCCGGCAGAACATCCAGGTGGTCTGGTTGCGGCCGGGGCGGTCGCATTTGTCGTGCACCGACACCGGGATGGTGGCCACCAGTGGGTGGTCGGGCAGCTCGCCGCGCTCGAGCAAGAACCGCCGCAATACCCCGGCGCACAGCGCCACCACCACGTCGTTGACGGTCACCCCAAACTTGTTCTTGACCCTTTTCACGTCGCGCATACCGAGTTGGGAGTAAGCGATGTTGCGCTGCCGGGTAACCGAACCGTTGAACGGGGTTGGCGGCGCGGTGAAGGGCGCGGCCATGGTGCGGCCGTCGCGTGCGCGAAGCACCGTCTGCACCAACGTCAGCATCGTCGCCGGCACCACCGTCGCCAGCCGCAACGGCCGCATCGCGAAGCCCATCAGTCCGCTCGCGGCGATGTGCAGCGTATTGCCGCCGCCGGCGCCGCCGACAGGCTGCGGTGCCGGCGCATCGGGCGCCGCGCTGCACAGGTAGGCAAGCAGATTGGCGCCTCCGACCCCGTCGACCACGGCATGGTGGACTTTCAGCATGACCGCGACGGCGTCGCTGCGGGCGCCATCCTCTAGCACCCACATCTCCCAGAGTGGGCGATCGCGGTCCAGCGGTAGCCCGGCGACGTAGCCACAGATGTCGGCCAGCTCGCGGCGGCCTCCGGGTGTCGGTACGCCGACGCGATGCAAATGGCGCTCGAGCCGGAACGTTTCGTCATCCACCCACACCGGATGATCTAAATTCAGCTGAGTGTCGGCCAGCTTCATACGAAATTCCGGCACCGCCTCGACGCGCTCGGCCAGCGCTGCGCGAAACCGGCCATACGAATAGCCGCCCGGCATAGTCGCGGTGTCCAGCTCTAATACACAGCACACATTCAATGGCTGCGTCGGCGTCTCCAAATAAAGAAAAAACGCATCCAGCCCGCTCAGTCGTTCCATAGCCGCCCACCCGACTAGTGACTCCGACAATCCCCCAACCCCAGGAAGTCTAGGTACCAACCACGCAGACTTCTACGCTCCGGCAAAGCGCTTCTCGTGAAATGTTGATGAAAGTGCGGGTCAGGCAGTTGCCAAACTGAGGTGATAGACACCTGATATGAGCGCTGTCGCCTCCGCAATCACGACCTTCCACCCGCCGTCTGATCCCGACCGATTCGGTCAGTGGGTGGCCAGGTACCTCGCTTCGGCGCGTCAGTCGGTCGGCCACGTCAGCGCGCGCGAATCGGTTCAGGGAAGTGCTGAACTGGATTGGGCGATCGAAGTTTCTTTCGGCGACGCAAATTTGCTCGATGCCTTTCTGGACAGCGCTGAACGCAGAGCGGTGCTCGGCGAAGGCGAAGCGAACGGCTGCTGGCGGCGATCCACTGATCTCATCCTGGTCAACGGTGAACCTCCGCCCGCCAACGCGGGCATCTTCTTACACAGCGTGGCGCCTGGGAAAGAGGCCGAATTCGTTGCGACGCAGGGTGATTTGACACGCAGCAGCTCCGCATTTCCTGGATATGAAGGCACCGCAGTGTTTCCGGCCGATTCCACCGGCCAGTGGACGTCGTTACTTCGGTTTCGTACGCCGGATCAGCTGGCGTCGTGGATGCGGTCACAGGAACGCCAAGAAGCACTGCCACGCCTACGCGGCGAATTAACGCGTGACTTCGCCGAACTGCCACGCAGCGCACCATTCGGCTCGACTATTCGTATTGAGCACGGGCACACCAGGATTACGCCGGCATGGAAGACGGCGATGCTGGTGCTGCTGTGCCTCTATCCGACCGCGATGTTGCTCACTAAGTTTCTGTCGCCGGCACTCGGCGGTCTGGGAGTCAGCCAATCATTGTCATTTTTCGTTGGTAACGTCGTTAGCATCGTCGCGCTGCAGTGGGTACTCGTGCCGGCGGTGTCCCGCCCCTTTCGGCGTTGGCTCGACCCCATTGACGGCTCGTCGGGCCGAATCAGCGTCGGCGGGGCGGCGGTGATTACGGCCGGTTACGCGGCACTGCTCACAATCTTCACGCTTGCGACCTAGGTAGTGCTGAGCATTTTGTGCAAGTCGTCCACCGACCACGGCGCGGCATCGTGGTGATCGCGGTACGCCAGCACAGACGGCGTCGGCCGATCGAAGCGACCGACGAATCCGCCTGCGGCAACGAAGATCTGACCCGTCACGTCACGCGCCAGCTCGCTGGCGAGATAGGCGTAGATCGGAGCGACGAACTCGGCGGGAGCGCTGTCCAACGATGCGCGCATGGTCACCTCGTCGAGCAACCCGCGCCGGTGTAGGTCCTCGATGTGTTTTTCATAATCCCCGCCGGTGGACAGCCGTGTCCTTGCGCCAGGACATACCACGTTGGCCCGTACGCCGGCGGATTTCAGCTCCGCGGCGATGGCCATCGTCAGCGCGTTGACAGCACCTTTGCCGGCAGGGTAACCGGTGCCGCCGTAGTCGCCGAGGAATGCGACCGAGCTGGTGTTGATGATCGCGCCGTGCCCCTGCGCAGCCATCAGGCGAGCCGCGATGCGGCAGGTGTGAAATGCCGTGCCAAGGTGCGCCCCGATCAGGTGGTCGAACTCGGCGGGCGAGATGTCCAGAATCGAGGAACCTGCAGGTTCGGCGACACCGGCGCAATTGATCAGGATGTCCAGTCGACCGAATGCGCTTGTGCACTTGTCGATGAGAGCGGTAGCGATGGCCTCCTCGTTCGCGGCTCCCACCACCGCGGTGGCGCGTCCGCCCGAGGCCGTGATCCCCGCGACGGTCTCGTCGACAGCGTCAGCGTCACGCCCATTGACCACCACGGCGGCGCCAAGTGCACAAAGTAGTTCGGCGACGGCGCGGCCAACGCCGCGGCTGCCGCCGGACACCACCGCAGTTTGCCCGGCCAGCACACTTTGGCCGCTCACCGGCAGCCGCGCCGGAATGTGTTCCGAGCGTGTCGTTCTCGATGTCGTTCAAGAACAGCACCATCGGCGCGGATCGCAAACATTTGCCGAACAGTACCCAGTCGGGCCGGAAATTAGAATCGGTATCTATGGCCGGCGGTCGGCGTCGCAGCACACCCATCGCGGATCAAGGTCATCAGGCGTAGTATCAGCAGTTGAGTCCGTTTCGGACGCATCGCCGTTTAGCTAAAAGCGGTCACTCAGTCGCACCGCTACTGGGCTGTTACTGGCGATCAAATTCCGGGTTGCCCGCCTTCTGGTAGTGCGTGCGCTGCTATTACCCAGTCCATGGTCTTGGATTGGCTGCAGTTGGGAGTGCCGTGCGCACATCTCGCCTCGCTGCACACGACTGGAAGGGAGTGTGCTCGACATGCAACTCCATTGGTCCGCAATTACTTTCACGACACGGGCGGTCAGGTGGGTACGCCGATGACCGACGTGATGGCTCCGACCCGTCCATCGCGGCCGGCCAGGGCGAAGTCCGACGATTCCTACGACGACGTGATCGAGATGTTCCTGGTCTTGAGCACCTTGCCGGCCGAATCACACGAATACCGTCGTCAACGCGAATGCATCGTTACCCGATGCCTGCCCTTGGCCGACCACGTGGCTCGACATTTCGGGCGTCGCGGCGAAGGTCTGGAGGACTTGACCCAAGTCGCCCGAATAGGGCTGATGAACGCCATCAACCGCTTCGATCCGGATAAGGGCCCCAGTTTCATCGGGTTCGCAATTCCCACCATGATGGGCGAGGTCCGGCGCTATTTCCGCGACTACAGCTGGAGCATGCGCGTGCCACGTCGGCTACGTGAATTGCATGTCCAGATCGGTAGGGCGACCGCGGACTTGGCGCAACGGCTGGGCCGGGCTCCGACAGCCAGCGAGCTGTCGCGCGAGTTGGATGTGTCCCGCGAGGAGATCGTCGAGTGCCTGGTTGCCGGCGACGCCTACCAGCTCGAGTCCCTGGATGCGCCGGTCGGCTCCGACGACTCGGGCAACGCTCGCTCAGTCGCCGACAAGGTGGGTAGCGTCGACCCCCACATCGACCACATCACCGACCGCGAAGCGGTGCGCTCGCTGGTCAGCTCGCTTCCACCACGCGAACGGGAAGTGCTGTACATGCGATTCTTCGAATCGATGACCCAAAGCCAGATAGCCGAGCGGATCGGCGTGTCACAGATGCAGGTGTCACGCATTCTCGCCAGCACGCTGCAGAGCCTGCGCGACCGGCTGGACTAGCCGGTCTCCGGCCACCAGGACCTTTGGCCCATCCGCGCAATGTACTGTGCGGTTCGGGGGACAAGGCCGACACCAGTCGCCGAAGTCACCAAAGAAGCCTGGAAGGAGCTGGATTGCGATGAGGAATTCTCAGCTGATGGTCGCTGGCGTGGCTGCGACGACGGCCCTGGCGTTGTCGGTGGCCGGGTGCGGTAGCAAGCCAGCACCAGCGCCGTCTAAGTCGGGATCACCCGCCTCGTCAACCAGCAGCGGCAGCTCGGCACCCGCGTCGTCGCCGACGGCTGCGCCGACCGACTACACCGGGCTGTTGATTCAGGTGTCAGACATCGACGCTCCGGTGCCGTTCACGGCCAGTCCCCCGACGAACAGCCCGAACGGCCAGCCCGGCGTTGCGACGACCTTCAGCACGCAAGACGGCAGCCACGTCATCAAGGACACCATCCAGGTGCTGGCGGACCCCAACGCGGCCACGGACGCGCTGAACGCGGCAAAGGCCGGACAGGGCGCCGCGCTCAAAAACCCGACAACGGATGCCGCCAAGGTCGGCACCAACGGAACCGTGTTGTCCGGTAACTCGCCGGACAACTCCAAGGGGATCGCGATTCTGCTGTTCACTGAGGGCAAGGCGTTCGTCACGCTGGAGTTCGACGGCCCGGCCGAATCGCTCCCGCCGCAGGACTTCGTCAACGACGTCGGCGCAAAGCAAGACGTGGCGGTGAAGAAGGGGCTCGGCGGCTGATCGAATCCAACATCGCAGATCAAGTGTCCCGACGCGACTTCTAGAGGAACCACAACCTTTTGGCTGCGCAGCAATGACTCATTCTCGGTTCGAGCTAAAACTCAGCACTCGGTGCAGTGTGACTCAGGGTTGAAAAAGCATCCAATCGCACTTCACCGTGCGTCGGCGGTGCGGACGCACTCCTACCCGCACAAAATAGCTGTCCGTCTATGTCCACATTCCTTTCGAGATAGCGGGTAATTTGGTTCTGCCCCTATCGGCCCGAAACCCGTTGCTGCGGCCTATGGTGTGGCTGGATCGTCGCCGTCGGGAGGATAACGTGGAGGGCACACCGTTCGGACGCTACCGATTGCTCGGATTGCTGGGACGCGGTGGTATGGGCGAAGTCTGGCGAGCGTATGACCCGACATTTGACCGAGTCATAGCCCTAAAAGTACTTCCACCAAATTTTGCTGGTGACCGTGTCTTCCAAGAACGGTTCCGCCGGGAGGCGCGTGCCGCGGCCGGGCTTGATGAGCCTCATGTGGTTCCAATCCACGACTTCGGGGAGGTCGAGAACCGTTTGTTTGTGACAATGCGACTGGTTGATGGCCAAGACCTACAGACTCTCCTCAAAGATGGGCCGATTGCCCCATCCCGCGCCGTCAACTTGGTAGAGCAGATCGCGTTCGCGCTCCATGCCGCGCACAACGTTGGATTGGTGCATCGGGACGTCAAGCCATCGAACATATTGATCGCCGAGAACGACTTCGCGTATCTCATCGACTTCGGTATCGCACGCTCCGCCGGAGAGACCGGGCTGACCAGTACCGGTGCCACCATCGGAACGTGGAGCTACATGGCGCCCGAGCGGTTCCGCAGCGGCATTGCCGATACGAGCGCCGATACGTATGCGCTGACTTGCGTGCTGCACCAAGCGCTAACTGGCGAACTTCCCTTCCCCGCAAACACATTGGAACAAATCGCAGTCGCCCATATGTTCCAGCCACCTCCTAAACCATCGTCTCTGCGACCCGGGATTCCGGTGGGTATGGATGAAGTAATCGCCCGCGGCATGGCTAAAGTCCGCGATGACCGTTACGGAAGCACCAAGGACCTCGCAATTGCCGCACGCGCGGCACTGACGCCTCGTGCCGACGTATCGCGTTCTCCGGAAGACGAGCTAGAGAGTGGTGCATCAGTCTTCGGCGGTTTGACAGAGCCGCGCACCCAAACCGCTGAAACGCTTGAAGCATCGAGCACTTACAGCCCAGCAATTTCTGGTTCGCCTTCCACCTCTGCGCCCCCTCTGAAAAGGCGCGCAGAAACCTCTGGCGCCACCCGCACCCAGGCTGCACCGATCTCGGGATCCAACCGCGGCGCCTTAGCCCGGCCATCTGTGGATGCCCGTCTGCCGCGTCAGATTCCATCGCTAGTGCGGTCGAACCCAGGTGCAAAGTTCGCTGTCGTCGCGGCTGCGGTCTTTGTGATTGGTGCCGTGGTTACCGTGATCGCCATTACTGGAAACCGGGCCCCAGCCTCCGGTTACGGCGTTTCTGGACCGGGTTCAGCCACGTCAACAACGATCGCTCCCAACCCAGTGCCGCTGCCCTCCGCCCCGATGCAGTTGACCGACTACACCGGGCTGTTGATCCAGGTGACAGATATCGACGCACCGGTGCCTTTCACAGCCAGCCCGCCGACGAACAACCCGAACGGTCAGCCCGGCGTTGCGACGACGTTCAGCACGCAAGACGGCAGCCACGTCATCAAGGACACCATTCAGGTGCTGGCGGACCCCGCCGCGGCTACGGACGCGCTGAACGCGGCAAAGGCCGGACAGGGCGCCGCGCTCAAAAACCCGACGACGGATGCCGCGAAGGTCGGCACCAACGGAACGGTCTTGTCTGGTAACTCGCCGGACAACTCCAAGGGTGATCGCGATTCTGCTGTTCACCGAGGGCAAGGCGTTCGTCACACTGGAGTTCGACGGCCCGGCCGACTCGCTCCCGCCGCAGGACTTCGTCAGCGACCTCGGCGCAAAGCAAGACGCGGCGGTCAAGAAGGGCCTCGGCGGCTGAGCTGACGCCGCCAACGCGTTGGCGTGCGGCCGCGTAGCAAACCCCGCGACGTATCCACGTGTCGTACCGTTCTCGAAGATCGGCACGTTGCGCCGTGAAGGGAGCCAGGGCGATGAGGTCATCGGGCACTGTCGCCGCGGCGGTGGCAATCACTTTGATGGGCGTGTCGGTGGTCGGCTGCAGTGGCGGTTCGACGCCATCGCCCACCACGACGAAGCCAGCCACCTCGGTCGCGAGCAGCCAAAGTGCGGCGTCGTCGTCCGCACCCGCGTCGCTATCCGACTACACCGGGTTGCTGATCAAGGCGAGCGATATCAGAGCGCCCGAAATCTTCACGGCTACGCCGCCGATCAACAATCCCAACGGGCAATTCGGTGCCACAACAACTTTCAGTAATCAAGACCGCACGCATGTGATCGCCGACAGCATTCAGATCCTGCCCGACCCCGCCGCCGCCGCCGGCGCGCTCGAGTCCGCAAAGGCGACCAGAGACGGCTACGTCCACGGAGTGCCCGAACCAATCGCGATCGGCACCCGCGGCACGACGATCTCGGGCCCTTCGCCAGATGCCGCGAAGGCAGTGACGGTACTGCTGTTCACCGAGGGCAAGGCCTTCGTCGAGCTGGAGTTCGACGGCCCACCCGATGCGCTGGTGCCCGCGGACTTCGTCACCGACGTCGGTCAGCAGCAAGACGCTGCCATCAAGAAAGGCCTCGCTGGTTAGGGCGGATTCTCGTAGCGGTGAATTCGCATCGGCCACGGCTGACGCGCCTAAATAAATTGCTTGATTTAATAGGCTGCGCAGTGTTCACTGAGGCAGTGAAAGCGGCGCGCACCGCCCGTTCCGACAGGTCGACGGGAACCCGAGAGGCAATCTTGTCGGCCGCGGAATGGTTGTTCGCCGAACGCGGGATGTACGCCGTGTCCAATCGGCAGATCAGCGACGCGGCGGGGCAAGGAAACAACGCGGCGGCGTGCTATCACTTCGGCACCCGGACCGATCTGTTGCGGGCGATCGAAAGCAAACACCGGGAGCCGATCGAGCAATTACGCGCCCAAATGATCAGCGACGTTGGCGATTCGGCCGAGCTGCGGGACTGGGTCGGTACGTTGGTGCGCCCCCTCACCGAGCACCTGGCGGCCCTGGGCATCCCGAGCTGGTACGCGCGTTTTGCCGCTCAAGCCATGGCCGATCCGACATATCGTCATGTCGTCACCAAGGATGCGCTGACCTCGCCGATGCTGGTGCGGACGATTGACGGGATCACCCGGTGCCTGCCCGATCTGCCCAAGCGGGTGCGTTCCGAACGGATCGTCATGGTCCGAAACCTGTTGATGCACACCTGCGCCGAGCACGAAGGCGCACTGGCAGAACACGGGCCGAAGTCGCGTTCGGCTTGGCCGGTCGCCGGTGAAGGGCTGATCGACGCAATTGTGGGACTGTGGCGCGCGCCGGTGCACGTGAGTGCGGCCGGTGAACCAGCGGCGGCAGGGCTGAGGAAGGACCGAGGAGCGCCATGACCGACATCTCGACCGACACCGCCACCGACATCCCCGAGTTTCCGATGACGCGGGCGGTGGGGTGCCCGTTCGCGCCCCCGCCGAAGGCCTTGGCATTCAACACAAACAAACAGCTGAGCAGAGTCCGAATCTGGGACGGCAGCACACCGTGGTTGATACACGGCTACGACGCGATACGCGCGTTGTTCACCGATTCCCGCACCAGCGTCGACGATCGGTTGCCGGGATATCCGCACTGGAACGAGGGAATGCTGGCCACGGTGCACAAGCGGCCGCGCTCGGTGTTCACCTCCGACGCCGAAGAGCACACCCGATACCGACGGATGCTGTCAAAGCCGTTCACTTTCAAGCGCGTCGAGGGCCTACGTCCGGCTGTGCAGAAAATCGCCGACGAGCGCGTCGACGCCCTGCTGGCCGGTCCCAAACCGGGCGACATCGTCAGCACACTGGCGCTGCCAGTCCCCTCGCTGGTCATCAGCGAAATGTTGGGCGTGCCCTACGAGGACGCGGATTTCTTCCAGGAACAAGCCCAACGGGGCACCGGCCGTTACGCGACCGAAGAGGACACGGCTCAAGGTGCCGCCTCGTTGGCGAAATACATCGCCAACCTAATCCGGGCCAGGATGCAAAGCCCCGCAGAGAATTTGGTGTCCGACCTGGCCGAGCGGGTCAACGCCGAAGAGATCAGCGTGCGCGAGGCCACCCAACTGGCCCTCGGCGTGCTGATCGCCGGTCACGAGACCACCGCGAACATGATCAGCTTGAGCATCGCCGCCTTGCTGCAGCATCCCGACCAGCTGGCGCTGATACGTGACGCCGAGGACCCGAAAGCCATCGCCGTCGCGGTTGAGGAACTGATGCGCTACCTCAGCATCATCCAAACCGGCCAACGTCGGATCGCCGTCGAGGACATCGAAATCGGTGGCGAGACCATTCGGGCCGGTGAGGGCATCATCCTCGACGTCGCGCCGGCGAACTGGGACCCCCGCCAATTTCCCGATCCCGACCGGCTGGACGTTCGCCGCGACGACGGGGCCCACATCGGGTTCGGCTACGGACGTCACCAATGCGTGGGTCAGCAGTTGGCCCGCATGGAATTACAGATCGCGCTGCCCACGCTGTTCCGCCGCATCCCGACGCTGCAGCTGGCGGTGCCGGTCGAGGAGCTACCGTTCAAGCACGACACCCTGGCCTACGGCGTTTACGAGCTTCCCGTCACATGGTGAAACCCACTCTGACACTGGAAGTCCCAGATCTGTCCGGCAGGTTCGCCATCGTCACCGGAGCCAATAGCGGCCTGGGCTTCGGTCTGGCGAAGAACCTCGCGGCCGCTGGTGCTGACGTCGTCATGGCGATCCGGAACAAGACCAAGGGCGAAACGGCCATCGCTGCGATCCGACGCGAGGTACCCGCAGCGAAGCTGACCATCAGAGCGTTGGATCTGTCCTCGTTGCAAAGCGTGGCGGCGCTGGGTGATGAATTGGGCGCAGAAGGCCGGCCGATCGACATCTTGATCAATAACGCCGGCGTCATGACACCGCCACAACGCCAACAAACCGACGACGGTTTCGAGCTGCAGTTCGGCGCCAATCATCTCGGGCACTTCGCGTTGACCGGGCACCTGCTGCCGCTGCTGCGCGCGGCGGAGTCTGCCCGGGTGGTGACGGTGAGCAGTCTCGCGGCGACGCAACGACAACTCGACTTCGGCGACGCCAACGCGGAACACGGCTACCAGCCCATGCGCTCCTACGGGATCGCCAAGCTCGCCCAACTGATGTTCGCCGTCGAGTTGGACCGGCGCAGTCGGCTGGGCGGCTGGGGACTCATGTCCAATGCCGCCCACCCCGGATTGACCAAGACCAACCTGCTCAGCGGCGCCTCTTACGGTCGAGACAAGCCGACGCTGCAGGCACGATTCACCCAATTGACCTGGCGGCTACTGCCGTTCATGTGGCTCGACGTCGACGAAGGCATCAAGCCGACTCTCTACGCGGCGGTATCACCGGCTGCCGAGGGCGCCAGATATTACGGCCCGCGCGGCTTCTACGAAACCGTCGGGGGTGGAGTCACTTTCGCCGGAGTTCCCCAATTGACGCGCAGCGAGACCGAGACGAACGAGTTGTGGCAGCTCTCCGAACAACTCACCGGCGTCACCTACCCGAATTGAGCCAAGGAAAGGCAGGAGAACAATGGCGTTCGTCGGTCGCACTGACGTTAAGGATCCCGGGGCACAGCAAGACCAATGGGAGCGGTTGACCCGGCGACGTGAGCGCTTGTACGTCGAGGATGACCAATTCCGGATCACCCGTCCCGATGACCAAATCGCCGCTGCCGCACGCGCACCCGGACTGCGGATCGCCGAAGTCATGGCAACCGTATTCCAGGGCTACACCGACCGCCCGGCGTTGGGACAGCGCGTTTCCGAAATCGCCACCGATCCCGGCACCGGGCGATCAACACTGCGTTTCTTGCCGCGCTTCGAGACCATCAGCTACGCGGACCTATGGTCGTGCGTCGTATCCGTGGCCGCCGATTGGCACTCTCACGAGACGTATCCGGTGCGTGCCGGGGACTTCGTGTGTGTACTGGGATTCGCCAGCATCGACTACACAGCCATCGAATGCGCCTGCATTCACCTCGGTGCGGTCGTGGTGCCCCTGCAGACCAGCGCACCGGCCAGCCAACACGCGCCGATCCTGACCGAGACCCAGCCCCGAATCTTCGCAGTGGGTATAGACAATCTCGAGACTGCCCTGGAAGCAGTCTTAGCGGCCAGCTTGACCGGCACCGCGCCGCAGCGACTCATCGTCTTTGACTACGAACCCCGGGACGACGATCAGCGCGCGATCTATCAGGCGGCGCGCACCCGACTGGCCGCAGCGGGCAGTGCCTTGGCGATCGAAACCATCGACGACGTTGTCGCGCATGGGAAATCGCTGCCTCCCCCGCCGCTGCATGTTGCCTCGGCTGACGAAGACCCATTGGCGTGGGTGTTTTACACCTCGGGCAGCACCGGCACACCCAAGGGCGCGATGTTCACCGAAAGCCTGTGCATCGGCACCTGGCTCGCGCAGTCGGATCAGCCGGTCATCACCTTGAGTTACATGCCGATGAGTCATCTGATCGGCTACGGCTACGTGATTTTGACCTTGGCCAACGGTGGCACGAGCTATTTCGCCGCCAAGAGCGATCTCTCAACGCTGTTCGACGACCTGGCGCTGGTGCGGCCCACCTCGTTGAGCCTGGTGCCGCGGGTCTGCGAGATGTTCTACCACCACTTCCAACGAGAGCTGGACCGCCAGGCCCGCACAGACGAGTCCGCCGACGAACTGATCACCGCGATCCGCGAACAGATTCTGGGCGGCCGGGTGCTGGCGGTGGGCTGCGGATCGGCCACCTTGTCTCCGGAGATCAAGGTGTTCATGGAGGCCGTGCTCGACCAGCACCTGCTGATCGGCTACTCGTCCACCGAAATCGCGGGCGGGATGATCGTGGCCGATGAGCACGTGCTGCGGCCACCGGTGGTCGACTATAAGCTCCTCGACGTTCCCGAGCTCGGCTACTTCAACACCGATAAGCCTTACCCGCGTGGCGAATTGGCGGTGAAGTCTTCCCGGTTCATGGCCGGTTACTACAACCGACCGGATCTGACGGCCACGATGTTCGACGCGGACGGCTATTACAAGACCGGCGACATCATGGCTGAGGTCGGACCGGATCAATTGCGCTACGTCGATCGCCGCAACAACGTGATCAAACTGTCGCAGGGAGAATTCGTCGCGGTGTCGAGGCTGGAGGCGTTGTACTCGACCAGCGCGCTCATCCATCAGATCTACATCTACGGGACCAGCGAACGTTCCTTCCTGCTCGCCGTGGTGGTTCCCACCGCGGACGGAGTCGACCCGTCGAGGATCGCCGACTCGCTGCGTCAGATTGCCCGAGAGAGCCAACTCAATGGCTATGAAATCCCCCGCGACTTCCTCATCGAGACCGAACCGTTCAGCTTGGCGAATGGACTGCTCTCGGGTGTCGGAAAGTTCCTGCGTCCCAAGCTCAAAGCCCGATACGGAGATCGGCTAGAGCAGCTCTACGCCACCATGGCCGATCAACAGCTCGGCCAGCTGCGCACACTTCGCACCGGCGGCGCCGATCAGCCGGTGCTCGCGACGGTTACCAAGGCAGTCCAGGCCACCCTCGGGGTGGCGTCGGGCGACGTTTCGCCGGAGGCGAGATTCATCGATCTGGGCGGCGATTCGCTTTCAGCGCTGACGTTTTCAACGCTGCTCGCCGACATCTACAGCGTCGAAGTTCCGGTCGGTGTGGTGGTGAACCCGACCGGGGATCTGCTCGCCGTTGCCGACCACATCGAACGCCATCGGGTCTCCGACAAACCCAACTACGCGTCGGTGCACGGCACCGCGAGCGTCGAGGTGCGTGCCGCAGACCTCACGTTGGACAAGTTCATCGATGACGATGTCCTCAAGACGGCGATGACATTCGCCGTCCCTACCCGTGAGGTTCGCACCGTATTGCTCACCGGCGCGACCGGCTTCCTGGGGCGATTCCTCGGCATGGAATGGCTACAAAAGCTTGCCGATGCGGGCGGCACCCTGGTGTGCCTGACCCGCGGGGCCGACGCGACGGCAGCGCGGCAGCGCATCGAGGCGGCTTTGGACTCCGACGCCACGCTGCTCGACCGCTTCCGGACGCTGGCCGATGGGCACCTCGAGGTTCTCGCGGGCGACATCGGTGAACACAATTTCGGGCTGGACGACACGACCTGGCAGCGGCTGGCCGAGAACGTCGACTTGATCGTGCATCCGGCCGCCCACGTGAACCACGTGCTGCCCTACCGCCAGCTGTTCACCCCCAATGTCGCGGGCACCGCCGAAGTGATCCGATTGGCAATCACGGCCAGACTCAAACCGATCCACTACATCTCCACCATGGGCGTCAGTGCCGTGGCGCACCAGCTCGTCGACGAAGACACCGATATCCGCCGCTCGGTGCCCGCCTGCGTCGTCGATGACAGCTATGCCAATGGTTACGGAATCAGCAAGTGGGCCGGCGAGGTGCTGATGCGCGAAGCGCACGACGTGTGCGGACTGCCCGTGGCGGTCTTCCGCCCCGGCATGATCCTCGCCGATAGCCGCTACGCGGGGCAGCTCAATGTTCCTGACATCTTCACCCGGCTGCTGTTCAGTGTTGCCGCCACCGGAGTGGCTCCTGGCTCCTTCTACTTTGGCGCTGACCGCAGCCGAGATGCGCATTACGAAGGGCTGCCGGTCGACTTCCTCGCCGAAGCAATCGCGGCCATCGGGGCGCAGCACGGCAGCAGCTTCGACACCTACAACACCACAAATCCGCACGACGACGGCATCTCCCTGGACACCTTCGTCGACTGGATCATCGCTGCGGGCTACCCGATCGAAAAGATCGACGACTACTCGGGCTGGCTGGCCCGATTCGAGACGACGATGCGTGCGTTGCCGGAACGCCAGCGTGCCCACTCGGTCCTCACCGTGCTGGACGTCTACCGTGAACCCATGCCCGCTGTTGCCGGCTCACCGGTGCCCGGCGCCCGGTTCCAGTTCGCGGTCGAACGCTCCGGCCGCGCCATCCCCCACGTCACGCAGGAATTGATCGGCAAATACCTCGCCGAACTCGATCGGCTCGGGGTGCTGACCAAGTGATCGGAGGCGAAGCGACGATGACGTCCAGCCCAGCCCACACGATTTACCCCGAAGGCGTGATCGGCGCCCCCAAACACCGGCACGGTCACGCCGCCGGTGCCAACACCGGCCTACCCGCCGGCACCGAAGTCTTCTCGGCCGACAACCACATCTCGGTGGCCGACGACATCTTCTACGAGCGCTTCCCCGACGATCTCAAAGACCAAGCGCCGCGCATCTGGTACGAGGACGGCGCGTATCTGCTTGGCCCGCCCGGACAGTCGATCGTGGTCGGCGATTTCAGCGCTGTCCTCATGCAATACGACGATCTGGCCGGGGCGGCCACCAACGACATCGACGCTCGGGTCCGTGAACTGGCCGAAGATGGTGTGGACAAGGAGCTGGCCTTCCCCAACGCGGTGCTGGCGCTGTTTCACTACCCAGACAAGCAAATTCGCGAGCGGATCTTTCGCGTCTACAACGAACACATCGCCGACGTCCAGGAACGCTCCAACGGTCACAGCTACGGTGTCGGTCTGATCAACTGGTGGGACCCACAGGGCGCGCGACGCACCTTGTCCGAGCTGAAATCGCTGGGCCTCAAGACTTTTCTGATGCCCATCAGCCCGGGCAATGACGACGACGGCCGGCCGATCGATTACTCCAGCCACGAGATGAGTGTGGTATGGGACGAGATCGAAGAGTCCGGGCTGCCCATCACGCACCACATCGGCGAGAGCCAGCCGAAGTTCCCCAGCGAGGTCAACAGTGTTGCCGTCGCGATGATGGTCAACATCGACTCGTTCCGGGAGATGTTTTCCAAGTACATCTTCGGCGGCATTCTCGACAAGCATCCCCGACTGCGCGTCGGTTGGTTCGAGGGTGGAATCGCCTGGGTACCAACGGCTCTGCAGGATGCCGAGCATGTCTTGGCCTCCTACCGGCATATGCTGACAGACCACCCGGAAAACGACGTCCGCTACTACTGGGAAAACCACATGTGCGCGTCATTCATGGTCGACGGTCTTGGCCTGCGGTACATCGACGAGATCGGCGTCGACAGGGTGATGTGGTCCTCCGACTATCCGCACAACGAGAGCACCTTCGGCTATTCAGAGCGTTCGCTGGCGGCAGTCGTCAAGGCCTTGGGGCCAGCGGATGCGGCACGTGTTGTCGGCGGCAACATCAAGAAGTTCCTAGGAATCTAGAGGGCATGAGTATGACGAACTCCCTTGCTACCCGCGGGTCGCCGATCGACATCCCCGACGAGCCGGACTGGGCGCGGATGCGTTCGGAGGTCGGCGGGCGGCTGCGCTCTGCCATGTCAGAGCACGGCGTCGACGCCTTGATCCTGTTGATGAACGGCTACGTCGGCTATGCGACCGGTACCAGTTGGCCGCTGTTGGACGCCGGCCTGTCGCACGTGGAACGGCCCGTCGCGGTCGTGCTGGTGGATGACGAGCACCCGCATCTGTTCATGCCGTTCCGCAGCGGAGCATCCGTGGAGTTACCGGTGCCCGACGACCATCTGCATGGTCCCGCGTATCTCGAATTCGACCACGGTGTCGAACAATTCGCCCGTGAGCTGGCCGGTCTGATCCCGCCGGGGGCCAACATCGCCGTCGACGAATTGACCGGAGCGATGCAGCGAGCGGCCTCTAAGCTCTTCCCTGCGGGCCCACCCACGGATGCCGCGATCGTGCTCGGCGCTGCGCAATTGGTGAAGACCCCAGATGAGCTCTCTTGCCTGCGTAAGGCCTGTCGCATCACCGAGCAAGCCATCGTCGATGTACACAAGTCGCTGGTGCCCGGTGTGCGGCAGATTGATCTGTCCGCCACGCTGGTGCGCCGCGCCTTCGAATTGGGTGCCACCACCAACATGCTGGAGGCCATTTGGCAGGTGATGCCAACCTCACGGGAAGCCGGAGTGTGGACGACGCATGGTGATCTCGCGCTGCCGCTGCTCCCCACGGATCGAGAGCTGGCGGCAGGCGACGTGCTGTGGACCGACATCAGCATCAACTACGGCCCCTATTGCTCCGACTTCGGCCGCACCTGGGTGGTCGGCGAAAAACCCACGCCGAAACAACAGGACCAATTCCGTCAGTGGCGCGCCATCTTGGACGCCGTGCTCGCGGTCACCAAAGCCGGTGTGACGTCAGGTGATTTGGCACGGACGGCGACAGCGGCCAACGGTGGACGCAAGCCGTGGTTGCCGCATTTCTATCTGGGCCATGGCATTGGTACTTACCCCGCCGAGGCCCCGATGATCGGAACGGATCTCGGTGAGGAGTTCGATGACAAATTTGTCTTTCCACCAGGCATGGTCCTGGTGCTTGAGCCTGTCGTGTGGGAGGACGGGACAGGCGGCTACCGCAGTGAGGAAATTATCGTGATCACCGAGGACGGCTACGTTCCGATCACCGACTACCCCTACACGCCTTATGGCGACTGACGTTCTGCCCGACGCCGGGGCATTGCGGATCGGACGTCGGGAACGGGCGTTGGCCCAAATGCAGGCGTACGACCTCGACATTCTGGTGCTTGGGCGGCAGGCCAATATTCGTTACGTCACTGGTGCGCCACAACTGTGGATCGCCGGGACACGACCGTTCGGTCCGATGTGTGTGGTGGTGCGCGCCACCGGCGACATCTACCTCAACAGCACCGATGATGAGGGAGTCCCCGAGGAAATCGGGCACGACCACCTCTACGGCCTGGCCTGGAACCCGATGACGCTCATCGACGTGTTGAAGAAGGTTGACGGCGCCGAAGCGGCCCGCAGGGTCGGAACCGACGCGATCACACCGACTTTCGCCACATTGCTGCCCGATGCATTCCCCAATGCCGAACTCGTCGACGCGGAGCCCGCCATGCGCGCCGCGCGGCGCATCAAGACATCCGACGAAATCGCGGCGATGGACCAGGCGCTGCGCATCGCCGAACACGGACTCGCCACGGCTCGAGGGGAATTGCGACTGGGCGTATCGGAGCAGACACTGGCCGGCGCTCTGCTGGAGGCCATGGCCGCGGGCGGGGTGAGCACGCCGGCCACCCAGGATGCCGCGTGGGTGACGTCGGCCGAACAACCGTGGCGTCGGGCGAACCGTCAGGTGCAGCAGGGCGATCTAGTCGCCTTCGCGGCCGGTGCACTGGCAAATGGTTACGTGGCAGAGGTGGGCCGGACCTGGCCGGCCGACGCCACCGTTGACGGTGCGACCCGCCGGCTCTTCGAGCGCTCGAATGTGCTGTATGAAAACCTGCTTGCCGCATGTCGTCCGGGTGCCAGCACGCATGAGTTGCTCGCCGCCTACGACGCCGCTGGCGAACCGATACCGCCGATGCCCATCGCGCACGGACTGGGCTTGGGCTTCGATCCGCCCGTGGTCTCCGAGACACTCTTGGCTGCAGGCGAAATCGACCAGCTCGACCCTGGGATGGTGTTGGCGATTACTGGCTATGTCTGGCAGCAGGGCATCGGCGCGGTGTTCCGCCGGGACACGGTGCTTCTCACCGAAGACGGCGCTGACGTGCTGACCAGCAGCCCGTCATGGCTTGACCGGCCCGCCGCGCCAACGTCCTTCTAGACCATCGCGGTTGATCACACGACCACTTGTGCGTTTGCGCTGACGAAGGCTGGGAGCACGAAGCGCCGCAGTATGGCCCGGTAGCGCCTGACGTCGCCCTCGCCATCCTCGAGGCCGCGCATCACCATTTTGGTGACGTCGCCCAGCCACAGCCGGATGTCCGACCGAGGCAGCCCGGGTGGCAGTTCGTTGTTCGCCAACGCCGTGTCGAGAAGCGGATCCCACATCTCGGCTCGCATTATTTCCGTCGTCCCCGAAGCGATCATTCGTCGGCCCAGGCTCGTGTCATCGGAGACAATGACGTGCCTTGTCAGGGGGTCGCGGCGGCCGTGTTCGGCGGTGTAGAGGATTGTCTCGACGATCTGATCCGGAAGGCCGCTCTGCCGGGAGACGGCTTTGCTTGCCCGGTCGAGCAATGCCCGCGCGTGCCGAGTGATCAGCTCGATGAGCAGATCGTCGCGGTCGGCGAAGTAGCGATAGACACTGGGCCGCGACAAGCCAACCTCACACGCAACGTCGTCCATCGTGGTCTTGCGGATTCCGTGGCGATCAATGCAACGTTCAGCGGCGGCCAGGATGCGCTCGCGTGCATCGTCAGTGGCCGTGGTCGCAGCCGGCTCACTGGGCGATCGACGAGGCATAGGCGTCAGGTTACTAGTTGCGTCAATCGTCCGGAGATAAACACGCGCCACTCCTTGGGTAGTTGTACGGCTTGACTCGTCGCGATCATTCCGCGCATACTGACTGCTGACAAAATCTGTTTTCTGTCAGCCGGAGGGCGCAGATGAAGACAATCAGACACTCACGACGGATCGCCGTAGTAGGCGGCGGCTTGATCGGGTCAGCGTTGGCCGGGCACCTGATTCTGGCCGGCAACAAGGTAATCATTGGAGCGCGGCGGCCTGATACCTTCGCTCCGCCCAACTATCAGCGGGACGATATCGACTATCCGGTCCGGACGATCGAGGAAGCACTCGACGGAGCGGAAGTGGCCGTCCTGGCGATCCCAAATGCCGCCGTCGCCTCGTTTGCCGAGCTTTATCGCGAGCAGCTGGCGGGCGCGGTGATCATCGATCCTTCCAACCCGGTCTTGTGGCACGACGGGGGCGTGATGACCATCAAGGATCTCGGCGGTAAGACTTCTGGAACGGTGACGGCTGAGTTGTTCCCGAAATCATCAGTGGCACGTGCCTTCTCGCACCAACTCGCCGAAACGCTATGGGTGCGGGGTCGCCGCGAGCCCGGAAGGTGGGCCGTTGGATACGCGGCCGACGACAACGACGCCGCGTGGATCACCGCCGACATCATCACCCAAACCGGCTTCGTGCCCATCCGAATTGGCGCACTTGAATACTCGGCGCCCATCGATCCCAGTGGAGTGCTATTCCCCGGCCTCCTCGGGCTCTTCAGCCCACAAGGCATGCAAGCGACCCTCGACAAGGGGCCATTCACAGGAGTACTGCCATGTCGCACGTGACAACCGCGCCTCTTGCAACGTCGGACACCGAGTCGGTCCCGCCGACAGCTGCCTGCACGCTACGGACGCATGCACCAGTCCTGGTTACCGAGAACCAAGTTGCATTTAGCACGGCAGCGGCCGCACCAGTCGGGTCGACCCGCCGCCCGTGGCTCTACACCACGCTGATGGCCGGCCTTGGCCGCATCCGGACCGCGCTGACGTCGCCCCGGCCACGCCAGCCGCACCGTGAGCTTGCCTATTTCGAGGCGGCGCGGATGTCTCGGGCGATGGACCGACTGTGACGGCGGCTGGTGCATGACTGATCGGTTAGCGAAAGGTGTTTAGGTGAAGGCTATTCCAGTTTCCCGCGTGGCCAAACGAGTGTGAATGCAGTTCTCCTGATCGCTTAGCCGGAACTCGGGTTCCGCGTAGTTGGGAGGTCGTGGCCGTGCGGGCTCAAGTCGGGCTGTGCGCGGACGCTGACATACGACGACCCATGGCTGGCGGATGACTGGAAGGGTGGGATTTACAAGGTGTTTCGAGTGCTCAAGCGGGTGTGGATGCCGCTGCTTCTGGTTGTGGTGGTCGCGCTCGGTGCATACGCGGTCGTCCGCATCCGCGACACGATCGGCGCGCACGGATCGGCGTCGGCCGACGCCGGTAATGGTGATAATACGAAGCCGTTTAACCCGAAACATATTGCATACGAGATCACGGGTTCGGGGGGCAGCGTGAACGTCGACTACCTCGACGAGAACGGCCAGCCTCATCGCGTCGATGCCGCTGCGCTGCCGTGGTCGTTCACAATCGTCACGACGTTGCCGTCGATGTCGGCCAACATCGTGGCTCAGGGCGACAAGGGCGTCAGCGGGCTTGGGTGTCGCGTGGTCGTGGACGGCGAGGTACGCGATCAGCGCAGCACCGAAGAATACCAACCTTTCATCTACTGCTTGGTGAAATCCGTATGAGCAACGCACATAACATGTCTCGCCGCCCGATCGTCCCCCGGCTGATCCGCGTCCTGTCGATCCCGATCATCGTGTTCTGGGTGCTGGTCGCGGTGGGTCTGGGCGTGCTGGCCCCTTCTCTGGACGCCGTCGCGGACAAGCACTCGGTATCGCTGGCGCCACAGAACTCGCTGGCGTTTCAGGGCATGATGAACATCGGTCACGTCTTCAACCAGTTCGACTCGGACTCCACGGCGATGGTGGTCCTCGAGGGACGCGACAAGTTGGGTGACAGCGCGCATCAGTTCTACAACCAGATCGTCGCGAAGCTGCACGCGGACCGGGGGCACGTGGAGAACGTCCAGGACTTTTGGAGTGACCCGCTGACCGCTGCGGGCTCGCAGAGTCCGGACGGCAAGGCCGCCTATGTGCAGGTGTTCCTCGTCGGTGCTCAGGGCACCGGCCCGAGCAAGAAGTCGGTGGCCGCCGTGCGCGACATCGTCGCCTCGGTACCGGCGCCGCCGGGGGTAAAGGCCTACGTGGCCGGCAACACCGTGCTGAATGCCGACGTCAGCGTTGCGGGGCACAAGAGCCTCCAACTCATGGCGCTGGTGTCAATCGGTGTCATCGTGGTGATGCTGCTGATCATCTACCGCTCGGTCGTGACCGCGATGCTGTCGTTGTCGATTGTTGGTATCGAACTCTTTGCGGCGCAGGGCATCACGGCCACCGCGGGTAACTTGAACATCATCGGTCTGACGCCGTATGCGGTGAGCATGGTCACGATGCTGGCCATCGCCGCAGGAACCGACTACGTGATCTTCCTGCTGGGCCGATATCAGGAAGCGCGGTCGGCGGGTCAGGGCCCCGAAGATGCGTTCTACACGGCCTACCATGGTGTGTCGCACGTGATCCTGGGTTCGGGGTTGACAATCGCGGGTGCGTGTATGTGCCTGACCATGTGCACGTTGCCGTACTTCAATTCGATGGGCCTGCCGTGCGCGATCGCGCTTTTAGTGATCGTGGCGGCGGCGTTGACGTTGGCGCCGGCAATCCTGGCCGTGGGGTCGCGGTTCGGTCTGCTCGATGCTAAGCGGGAGCTCTCGACGCGGGGCTGGCGCAAGGTCGGCACGGCCGTAGTCCGCTGGCCCGTGCCCATCATGGTCGTGACGCTTGCGGTCGCGATCATCGGCTTTATCAGTCTGCTGACGTACGTGCCGCAATACAACGACGAGAAGTTCACGCCCACCGACATGCCCGCCAACATCGCGATGAAGGCGGCCGAGCGGCACTTCTCCCAAGCCCGGATGAATCCCGAGTTGCTGATGCTGGAGGCCGATCACGATCTGCGTGACCCGGCGGACATGCTCGTCATCGACCGGGTCGCCAAGAGCGTGTTCCACTTGCATGGCATCGAGCGGGTCCAGACCATCACCCGGCCGCTGGGGGCGCCGATCGAACACAGTTCGATCCCGTTCCAGATCGCTATGCAGAACTCGGGCACCCTACAGACGGCCAAGATTCAGAACGACAACACCGCGCAGATGCTCGAGCAGGCCGACGAGTTGAGCAAGACCATCGCCAACATGGAGCACATGTACGAGGTCATGAAGAAGCTCACGGCCACTACCCACGACATCGTCGCTCAGACGCACGACATAGTGGACACCACCAACGAGTTGCGGGACCACATCGCCGACTTCGACGACTACTTCCGACCTATTCGCAGCTACTTCTACTGGGAAAAACACTGCTTCGACATTCCCAGTTGTTGGTCGCTTCGGTCGATCTTCGACACTCTCGACGGGATCGACGAGCTCGCCGACAAATTGCAGGTTATGACGGGGAGTCTCGATCGTCTCGATCAGTTGATGCCGCAAGTGCTGGCGACGCTGCCGCCGACCATCGAATCCATGAAGACGATGCGCGACTTCATGGTGTCCACGCACAGCACGATGGCAGGCATCCAGGCCCACCAGCAGGAACTGGCCGAGGGGTCGACGCTGATGGGAAATTACTTCGACGAAGCCAAGAACGACGACTCCTTCTACCTGCCGCCGGAGGTGTTCAAGAACCCCGATTTCGAACGCGGTCTGAAGATGTTCGTCTCTCCTGACGGCAAGGCCGTGCGGTTGATCATCACCCACCAGGGTGACCCGGCCTCGGTGGCGGGCATCGAGCACGTCGCCGGGATCAGGGAAGCCGTCGCCGACGCCGTGAAGGGCACCCCGCTGGAGAACGCGAAGGTCTCACTGGCCGGTACCGCCTCGCTCTACAGCGACATGCAGAACGGCGTCACCGTCGACCTGCTGATCGCCTGCATCGCGTCGATGATCCTGATCTTCGCGATCATGCTGGTGATCACCCGCAGCGTGGTAGCCGCCCTGGTCATCGTCAGCACGGTCGCCGCATCCCTAGGCACCGCCTGTGGGTTGTCCGTGCTGCTGTGGCAGGACATCCTCGGTCTCGGCTTGCAATGGATCGTGATCCCCCTGTCGATCGTGATCCTGCTCGCGGTGGGTTCGGACTACAACCTGCTCGTGGTTTCCCGGCTCAAGGAAGAGATCCACGCCGGCCTCAACACCGGCATCATCCGCGGCATGGGCGCCACCGGGCGCGTTGTCACCGCGGCCGGTTTGGTATTCGCGTTCACGATGATGTCGATGATCGTCAGTGACCTTCGCGTCGTCGGACAGTTGGGCATGACCATCGGTATCGGCCTGCTAGTGGACACGCTCATCGTGCGATCGTTCATGACCCCATCGATCGCCGCCGCGCTCGGACGCTGGTTCTGGTGGCCTCTGAACACCTTCAAGATCGTGAAGAGACGCGGTCCCGAGCCCGCATCCGACGCGAACACCGTGCCGATTTCACAGCCGGCGATGGTGTGAATTTACGATCTTCCAAGCTGGAAACCGCATTGTCGTAGCCGGATCGGGAGACTTGACATTGCCGCACGCTCCGGTGTCGGCAAAGCCGCGATCTACCGCCGGTGGTCCTCGAAGGCAGCGTCGGTCATGGTTGCTCTCAGGCAAGGTCGGCGCGATTCTCGGCCAGTGCCGCATCGAGCAGATCGCCGATGCGATACCGCTGCCAGGCGTACAGCAAGTTCGACAGCATCTGCAGGGGCGCGCGCACACTCTCGTCGTCGCGGATGCGCGGGTCCTTGCGGGTGCTGGGCGTCGTTTCACATCGCTTGCGTATCAACGCCGGTACGTCCAGCAGCCAGGCAACCCCCATTGCGGCCGCGTAGAGCAGTGTGTGCCGCCGCAATCGAGCCGGATCGAGTTTCGGACCTCCGCAGCCATGGACTTCGCCGACGAACAGGTCCAGCAGCTCGTCGAGATGCGACTCCCACAAGTCGGTTTCGGCGCCGGACATGGCTCCCCAGATAGCCATGCCCAGATTCATCTGGCTGACGCATCCCCAGTCCATCAATCCGCAGCGCAAACTCCCGTCGGTGTCTCGCCAAAACCAGGCATTGTCGATGTTGGCGTTCCAATGGCACAGCGCAACATAGTCGGTGTCAGCGGCGAGCTGGCGGGTGATCGCGGATTCGTGCCGCGCGATTCGCGGCACATCTTCGTGTAGCCGTGCCATGAACTCTGCTGAACCAACATCGCCGGGCAGCAACCCGGTGTGCACGAATTCGGCCAGTTGGTTCAACCGGCGTTCGAGCTTATCGGCGGACAGCGGGGTTCGCTCTCCGACCGTAGCGGCCTGCACGTCCAGCGGAAAGTGCACGGTCTGTTCGGTCGGCAACAGGCCGGATCGATGTGCGCCGGCCAGGCGGCCCAGCGCGGTCAACAACGCCCGGTAGTGTTCCAACGGCTGGGGCATTTCATAGTCGAGGCACTTGTGGTACTGACGCTCGATACCGTTGGTGCCGAACTGAATTCGTTCAGTGATGAGCAGCCCGGTCCCGGACGGGCGGTGGTAGTCGCCGAACAACACAGCGGGTACGGCGATGGGAAATCCGGGAGTGCGTGACAGCGCGGCGAACCGCACTTCCGGCTCCATCTGTATTTTTCCGCGATCGCGGATCGGGTTGTCGAGATCGCGAGAAAACTTGACGAACAGGTCGGTGTGCAGATCGGGCTGCGGCAGGCTGTATTCGACCGACAACGCGACCTTGCGTCCCGTGCTGCCGCCGGCGACGTCGTGGAAGTCAGATATGAGTGTGACGACGTTATCGTCGGCAAGCACACCCGAAGCTCGGAATGCGTTGGTGAGGAACTGTGTTCCCCCGCCGCTCAGTGTCGCCGGGTCGGCGGGAATCGCCACACCGAACTGGTCACCGGTGACCCAGTGATCATCAGCCGGCATCACGGCTCACCAAGTCTGTTCGGCGGCGCGCACCAACATGTGGTTGACCGCCACCCGACGATCTCGGGTCACCATGAACAGGACCGCGTCCGCGATGTCCTCGGGTCGCAGCTTGACCATGCCGGCGGTCTGCTTTTCGAACGCCTCTCGCGACGGTTCCGCCAGATGGCTGAAGATCTCGGTGTCGACTGTGCCTGGGCCCACGAGGCCGACACGAACGCGCTGACCGAGTACCTCTTGGCGGATGCCCTCGCTGAACGCGTTCACACCGAATTTCGTCAATGAATACACCGCGGTGTTGGGCCGCGCGACCCAACCGGCGGTGGAGCTGATGGTGACCAGGTCGGCCACACCGCGCGGTGAGTCAGCGGCCGCCGCGATCAAGTGTGAAAGCGCGGCGCGCGTGGCGTACAGGACTCCCTGAATATTGACGGCCACCATCTGATCCCAGTCCTGCAATGGAGCATCCACCGCGGGTGCTGACTGCATCAGGCCGGCGTTGTTCACCAGGATGTCGAGGCGTCCGAACTCGGCGACGCTGCGCTGCACGGCGGCCGCCACCTGCTCGGCGTCGGTCACATCGGCGGGGACCACCAGCGCGGTGCCGCCCGCGGATTCGATTTCGGCCTTCAGTTCGGCCAGCCGATCGGCTCGGCGCGCCAGCAGGCCTACCGAGGCGCCGTCGGCGGCGAGCGCTTTCGCCGTGGCCGCGCCGATTCCGCTGCTGGCGCCGGTGACCAACGCCACGGTGTTCGCGAGTGTCTGCGTCATGTCCCGCCTGTCGTGGGTGAGCCGGCCACCTGTTTCCCGGCGCCCAGTATCTGGTTGACAACGTAGTCGGTGTCCTCCCCCAGATCGGGCGCACCGCGCGAAATCTGCGACGGGTTCCGCGTCATGCGCCACGACGGACCCAGTATCGGGCGCTGCCCTTCGCGGTGATCGCTGACGAAGCGATACAGCTCGCGATCCCACAGTCGTTGATCGGCAATGACATCCACCGAAGTCGCGCTCTTGCTTGCCGGCACGCCCGCCGCCCGCAGCAGATGCGAGAGATCATCGGCGTGGTGGCTCCGGGTACAGCGCGCGACGTCAGCATCGAGCGCTACGGCGTTTTGGTGTCGCTGGCTCATCGTCGCGTACCGGGGATCATCCGCCAGCGCCGGAGCGGCGAGCACCTCGCAGAACCGCTGCCATTCGGTGTCATTGGCCACGGCCACGCTGATCCAGGATTCGTCCGAGCAGGGATAGCAGCCATGGGGGCCCATGTCCGGGTGGTTGTTACCGTCGGGCCCAGGGCTATTTCCGGTGAGACTTTGTTCGAACAGGCAGTCCCCGATCATCGAGGACAGGGTTTCCACGGCAGAGACATCGACGAATTGTCCCTCGCCAGTTAGGTCCCGATGCAGCAAGGCCACCACGGCGGCGTAAGCGGCGGCCGCCCCGACCGTGGAATCCCCGTACCGCATGCTGCCCCCAAGCGGCGGACCACCCCGGTAGCCGACCAACGACGCCAGCCCGGCCAGCGCAGAGAAGCAAGGCGCATAACCGGTTTGATGCCCCAGCGGCCCGTCGTTACCCCACATCTTGATCGACACCGAAATGATGTCCGATTTGATCTCGGTCAGCTGCTCATACCCCAAACCCTGGCGCTCCATCGCACCGGGCCGAAGGTTGTTCAGGACAATGTCGCTACGCGCAATCAGCTCGCGCAGGCTCGCCATGCCCTCGGATGATTTGATGTCGAGGTCCACGCTGAGGATTTCTGGGTTGATGCTCAAAAAGAAGGGCGCGTGGTTGATGTCGGTGCCGCCGTAGGCCCGCATCTCCTCGGGGATCGCGGCGGTCTCGACCTTGATCACCTCTGCGCCCAACATTGCCAACAACTTCCCGGCGTAGGGGCCGGCCCACACTTTGGTGAGCTCGATGACCCGCACCCCGTGCAGTGGGCCGCCGCGGTCATCTCTGGGTGGCTTGAGTTGTGCCGACTTCACCGTCGGCGGCGCGTGCGGAGTAGTGAGCAGCTCCAGTATTGCGTCGGTGTGCTCACCGAGAGTTGGAGCGGCAGAGACTATTTTGGCGGGCGACGCGCTCAGAGCGTAGGGGACGGTGGGATACAACGCCGCACCGAGCACGGGGTGACGCACCTCGGCAAAGAAGAGGCGGTGGCGGTACTGTGCCGACTCGTGCAGATCTGCGGCGCCATTGACCGGCACCAATGGCACACCCATGCGTTGGGCGTGATCGGCGGCAGCGTCCTTGGCTAAGTCGCGAACCCACTGCGCGAATCCCTGCTGGAACGTGGCGACCTTTTGAGGCGTGACCGAAAACTCCAGCCAGTCGTCGTCGAACTCGTTCAGCCACTCCGGATCACCCATCAGCGCCTTGACCCCGAGCCAGTGCGCGCGGCTCGTCATGTACAGGTAGACAAAACCGTCGGCGCAGGCGAAGAAGGATGCGGGCCCCTGTTGGTCGTAGTCGTCGCGGGTACCTTCGGCCGGGACCTCACCGGTGATGAACCTGCCCAGGATGCAGTCCGCGCGCGAGACGAGCACAGCGTGCTGTGAAATATCGATGCTTTCGCCTTGGCCGCTATGCATGCGCCCGAACAACGCCGCGGCAACGCAGAGCGCCGCGTCCAGCCCCGCTTCGTAGTCGGCCAGGAATCGCCCCGGCCCCTGCAGCGGCGGCTGCGCGGGGTCGGGATGGCTGGGCGTGTGATATCCCCAGCCGCTGGCGTGGAATACGTTGATGCTCTTCGCGTTTTCGAACTCCGCCGGCGCGCCCTCGCCGAACGGAGTGATCGAGCAGAACACCACATCCGGGTGCCGCTGCGCCCAGCTTGTCGTGTGGTCGTCGATGACCGCGTCTGCGGTGGCAATGAGTTCATGCACGCGCTCGAGGCTGGACGGGCTGGTGACATCGAGGTCGACCGAGTGCTTGTTCGTGTTGAGGTACGCGAACAGCGCACTGCCTTCGGAGCTCGCGACGTCGCGCACGATGGGATTCATCGCCCGGGTGGGACTGCCCCACCCGGGCGTCTCGACCTTGATGACCTCGGCGCCGAAGTCGGCCAGCAGCTTTCCGCAGTACTCCCCTGCGACCGACCCCGCCAGCTCAACGACTCTGAAACCTTTCAGCGCCGACATGCGAGCTCTCCCAAAGCGGTCAGGGCTTCGCGCGTCCTGAGCGGCTCAGGCGCCACTCCGGTGGGAAGTTCATGTCGTTGTCCTTCACGACGTTGTTGAGACCCTTGTTGAAAGTGCCCTCGGTGAGGTCGACGTCGTTCTCCTGGTCGTTCTGGATCATCGGCAGCATGCCCTCGACCATGCCGACAAGAAGGCTGCCGAAGTACTCGCCCTTGTGCTGCTTATACAGTTCCAGGAACGTCTTCTGCACCGCGACCGTGTCGGTCGGACGGGACTTCGAACAGGCCATCGCGTACTTCAGGGTCTCCGCTTCCAGGTCTTCGCGGGGCACGACGCTGTTGAGGAAGCCGCAGTCGTACATCTCTTTCGCGCTGAACGGCCGCCCGGTGAACAGCATTTCGGAGAACTTGCGCAGGCCCATGGTCTCGGCCCACCACCACAGCCGCGGTCCCCAGCCGACATATCGGAACGCCGGGTGCCCGAACAGGGCGTCATCGGAGGAGATCACCAGGTCGGCGTCGCCGGCCTGGTAGAAGTGCCAGCCGTAGCAGTAGCCCTTGGCCTCGATGATGCTGACCTTCCGAAGCTCCTGCAGGGGGCGGTTTCCCGCGCGGGCCTTGGCGTAGAAGTCGGTCACAGTGGATAGGTAGCGGTAGGAGCCGCCCGGCGGGTACTTCACATCGTCATCGTTGATCCCGAGTTCGTGCAGCAGCGGCATGCCGGGGTTCTCGATCATGCCCCGTTGTTCGGGCAGGTCGCCACCGCTGCCGAAATCCTGTCCCTCGCCCCGGATTACGACGACCTTGACGTCGTCGTCGACGTTGCACTTGTGGATCAGGTCGGCATAGAGCTGTCGCATCCCCAAACTGGTGGCGTTCTGCGCGTCTGGGCGATCGAAGGTGATGTAAGCGATTCGGTTCTTCTTGTCCTTCTCGAACTTGATGTACTGCGCGGCTTCTTCCTTCATTTTTTCGTAGTCGTATTCAGGCATGAATTTCTCCAATTCGTTGTGCCAAAAATTGAGTTTTGATTATTTGAGCAAGCTGCCCGCGTCGACGGGAAGCGAAACGCCAGTGACATAACGGGATTCGTCGGAGGCGAGAAACAGGACAGCGTTGCTGATGTCGATGGGATCTACCCAGGGGATCGGTAATGTGTGCATCATCTGCGAGATCGGGGCGAAGTCATCGGGCCCGGGATTAGGCAGATCCGGGCGAAAGAGCCGGTATGTGTTGTCATTCATCAGCATCGTGGTGCTGACCTGAGTGGGCAGCACGGTGTTGACCCGGATCATCTGCGGGCCCAACTCAACGGCAAAGGCACGCATGAGGCCGATCACGCCGTGCTTGGCGGCGATGTAGTGGCCGGTGTTCTGGTAGGCCTTTTGCCCGCCGACCGAGCTGGTCAGCACGATGGAGCCGCCGCGGCCGCCCGAAAGGATATGCGGTACACCCGCTTTCACCGTGTGCCACACGCCGCTCAGGTTGATGTCGATCATGTCCTGCCAGATGTCTTCGCCGATCTTGTGCAGTTTGCGGCCATCGGTGCCCACGCCCGCGTTGGCGACAATGATGTCGAGCCGGCCGAGTTGTTCCACGCCGCTGTCCACCGCGGCTTTGAGTGCGTCATAGTCGCGAACGTCGACCTGCGCGGTCACGATGCGCTGGTCAAGGTTCTTGACCAGGTCGGCCGTCTCGGCGAGATCCTCTGGCGTCGAATGCGGGTAAGCCAAGTTGTCGATCGGCCCGCAAATGTCGATCGCGATGATGTCGGCGCCCTCTTGCGCCAGGCGCACCGCGTGACTGCGGCCCTGCCCACGAGCGGCGCCACTGACAAAGGCGACTTTGCCTTCGACCCGGCCGTTCATCAAGGCACCAACGTTGGCAGGGTTTCCCAGCCCCGCACCGATGACGTCGGGCTGAGCGTGGCGTTGGCGAGGTCAGGCTCCCACTCCGGGAAGCGCTTGAGGATCTCTTCCAGGGCGACCCGGCCTTCCAGCCGGGCCAACGCCGAACCCAAGCAGAAGTGGGCGCCGACGCTGAATGTGAGGTGCGACCGGGCGGGGCGATGGATGTTGAATTCGCCTGCATCGGGACCGAACTGCCGCTCGTCGCGGCACGCCGCCCCGATCAGCATCATCATGACGCTGCCTTCCGGCACCGTCTGGTCATAGAGGCTGACATCGCGGGTCACATAGCGCGCCATGTGCGGCGCGGGCGGCTCGAAGCGCAGTAACTCCTCGATCGCCTGAGGGATGAGCGAGGGATTTTCGACGAGTTCGCGCCGCTGGTCGGGGTGCTCGGCGAGAACCTTTCCCGCCCAACCAATCAGCCGCGTTGTCGTTTCGTTGCCCGCGCCGGCCACCACGTTGAGGTAGACGAGGATCTCCTGGCGAGTGAGCCGCCGGGTGGTTCCGGTCTCGTCGACGAATTCGACGTTGAGCAGCTCAGTCATGATGTCGTCGGACGGATTGTCGGCACGCCAGTCGATGTAGGCCTCGAACTGCTCGCCGACCGACAAGCCATGCTCGGCGGCACTCATCGGCTTGCCGGGTTCGGTGCGTAGTTGGGCGTTTCCGCGATCGCGGATGTACTCCTGATCGGCTTCGGGAATCCCGAGCAGCATGCTGATGACCTTCATCGGCATGATCGCGCCCAGGTCGGTGACGAAGTCGAACCGGCCGGAGCCCACCAATGGATCCAGCGATTGCGCGCAGAACTCGCGGATCATCGGTTCCAGTGCGCTGATCTTGCGCGGGGTGAACATGCGCGACAGCAGCTTGCGGTGCACGTCGTGGATCGGCGGGTCTTCGAAGATCAGCAGGCCCGGCGGGATCTCGAGGTCGGCCTTGATCAGCTCCATGATCACGCCCCGGGCGGAGCTATACGTCCCGTGGTCGACGATGCCCTTGTTCACATCGGCAAACCGGCTCAGCGCGTAAAAATCGTATTCCGCGTTGTAGTACAGCGGTGCCTCGTCGCGCAGGCGCGCGAACATCGGGTACGGGTCGGCGATGAGCTCGACATCGTATGGGTCGAAACGAACATGGCTCTCGGTGCTCGCCGTCACGAAATCTCTCCTAGCGCTATCAATTTCGGATGCCGTCATCGTCGCAGCGGCACTGGGACTGCCGGTGGATCAGCGCCGGATCGGGGTCGGACAATTTGTACACTCCGCTTAAATGAGTCGCTCTGACACACGCACGGACTCAACTGATAGCGGGCTCACCGACGGTCCGTGAACGCCGGCTTACTCTATTCTCGTAGAGAACCATATAGCGCATGCTCTGGCAAGACCCCAATGCCGCGAAATCCGCCGCTAGCCCGTGTCGAGCCGGCGCGCCGGGTGCGTCGCGTCGCCGTCCGTCAGCTGCCCCTTTTGGGGGCTTTTCAGGATGCCCGCGGCGATCGCCGACAAGATTCCGTCGAGTTGCTCGGGACTGCCGACGATCCGGTCGCCGTGGGCGAATCGGAGCAACAAACCGTTGATAAAGGTCAGCGTCACGTTGCTCAGATCCCCGACCACCGCGGATTCCAGTTCGGCGCCGTGCGGCATGAGTTGCACCAGGATTTCGCCGTGCAGTTTGGTGAAGCCGTCGGTCGCTTGCTGCAGGATCTTGGCAATCGCCGGATCACGCGCGGCCTGCATCGTCAGCTCGTACCTGGCCTTCGTCCGGGATAACTGTGGCTCGATGCCGGATTGAATGACCAGCTGGGACAACAGCGACGGCGAGGGATTGCCGCCCTGGCTGTCTGCACTGTCGGCGATCGTCTGCAGGCTTTCCAGATCCAGCTCGGCCAGCCGCTCGGCGACGGCACGCAGCAGCGCGGATCGGGTCCGGAAGTAGAACGAGGTCGTGCCGTCGGGGACCGCCGCCTTGCGATCCACCTTCAGGTGGCTCAGCCCCTTGGCCCCATCCCCGGCCAGCAGTGAAATCGCCGCATCGCACAGGTCGCGGCGGCGTTCCGTAGGATTTGGCTTTCGCCTTTTCGCTGAGACGGGACTGTATCGAGCCATCTTGGACCGAGAGGCTACTCTATATTCGTAGTGCGGGCAATGGACTTCCGGCGGTAGCACCGAGCCGGACGCGTCACGCGATCACGCAAACAGGTATCGCCCCCAGGGGATGGGGGGCGATACCTGCCACGCATGTCCTCGCGACGGAGCTGAAACCTATTGCAGCACGGACTGTTTACTGCATCAGGCGGCCAGCAAGCGCTCGAAGAATTCGCGGTAGTGCATCAGCGCAACGCGCAGGTCTTCGGTGGATGCTTGCTCGCCACGGGCCCACTGCTCTTCGAGACGTGAGCGCGCATTGGCGAAACCAGTCGTGAGCTGGTCAACCAAATCGGAGACCAGGACATCTGCCTTCTGCACGCACTCACTGGGATCGTCGACAAAAGCTGCCTGGACCGCGGCCCACCGCGCACGCAATTCCGTGAGCTCTTCATCACCGAATAGCAGTTCCTCTGTTGATGATTCGCGTTCTGCGTGCGCGTCTTCCGCAGGTGTGGCCGGGACCTGGTCCGCCGACGCTGATACCTCGGAAGCACTCGTTGGGTCCGGCGGGGCGGCCGGTGGCTGGCTTTGGTCCTGCTCCTGCCGGACGGTCGGCTCGGCATGTTCGCTCTCCGGTTGCGGCAGCGCGTCCACCGTTTGGGACTCGTCCTGCGAACCGGTCAGAGTTGGATGATCTTGTGTTGTCATGCGCTTGCCTCCTGTGCTGCGTTGTCGTCTGTTGTTTTCTCGAGCAGCTTGTCGAACAGCGCCCGGTAGTGCACGAAGGCCTCCCGCTGCTGCTCGGTACTGACCTCACCGTCCTGCTGCGACAGATGAATCCGATGTGCAGTGCGGTAGTTCTCCACAATCTGCGGATGATCCACCGAGATATCGGCCGCCCGCTGATCGAAATCGTCGACGGGATAACCCCGTTCGCGCATCACTTCTGTTATCAGCCGATCGGCGACGCCGACGGCAGTTGTTGGATTGTCGACGAACCCGGTCTGCACCTGGCTCCAGCGGGTGGTGAAGTCCGACAGGGCGGCCGGCGTCAACGGAACAATCTCGAGTTCGTCCCGCTTGCGTTCCCGGGCGGAGAGTTCCTTCTCGGCTGCCTTTTGACCTCCGGCCTCGGATACCAGACGTTCGTATTCGCGGCCGTAGTGCTGCTTCATTCGCGCTGTTTTCCTGCGACTGCTCAGCAAGCGTGCCGCGACGACTACCGCGGCGACCACGATAACGACTGAGGCGGCGGCGAAAATCCATTCCCAGACGGGCATTTCATGCTCCTCTCGTACTCATGTCGAATAACCCGGGTGGTGTCGGGTCAAACGTCAAGATGTGACCTGCGCTACTGCGGCGTCGCTGACGGGTCGTTTCAGAAGTAGTGCCGGCGTCCGCCGATCGCACGCCCGGTGCTCCCCACGATCGCGAGGATCGCGCCGATGACAACCAGGATGATCCCGAGGGTCCACAGGATTGAGATCTTGAGCAGAAATCCCGCGATGAGTAGGACGATGCCGAGAATGATCATGGGGTGACCTTCCATTTGCTAATGAACTGGCTGACGGTCGGGTCGGTTGCCCCGACACTGATGCCAGTCGACCACCCCTAAGGGGGGTAGCAATACACCCTTAGGGGGGTAATGTCCCCGTCATGCCGCCCGCGTCGCCTGCTAGCGCACCGATCACCGTTGCGCTCGTCGACGACTACGACGTGGTCGTGAAAGGTGTGGCCAACATGCTGGACCCGTACCGCGACCGCATCGTGATCGCGGAACTCGACTCCACCATGCCCGTCGAAGATGTCGTCGATATCGTTTTGTACGACTCATTCGCCCAACCCGAGTCCGATCACGAAGAGATCGGTGTCCTGGTTGCCAATCCTCGGGCACGCCGAGTTGTGGTCTACACCTGGAACTTTCACTCCGATCTTGTGGAGAGCGCACGCCGGCACGGAGCCCACGGGTATCTATCGAAGACGCTGCCCGCGCGTGAGCTGGTCGCGGCGTTGGAGGCGGTGCATTCGGGCGAGGTGGTCATCAGTGAGGCGGCGGCGCGGGCACGCAGCGCGCCCGGGCTGGACTGGCCAGGGCGCGGCGAAGGACTCAGCGACCGCGAGGCGGAGATTCTGGCATTGATCACCCAAGGCAAGAGCAACGCGGACATCGCCCGCCTGACGTATCTGAGCCCCAACACCGTAAAGTCCTACATCCGAACGATTTATCGCAAGCTCGGAGTGGGCAGCCGCACGCAGGCCGTGCTCTGGGGAGTGAAACACGGTTTCACCCCTGACCATC
This sequence comes from uncultured Actinomycetota bacterium, assembly GCA_963826365.1. Taxonomy (GTDB): domain Bacteria; phylum Actinomycetota; class Actinomycetes; order Mycobacteriales; family Mycobacteriaceae; genus Mycobacterium. The sequence goes on from CAWGXA010000003.1 coordinate 334,739, forward strand.
ACCGGATTGAACACTGGCGCGGCGGCCCGTGATGCACCTCCCCGTCGGTAGGGCTGCGAAGTACGCTGTCGCCGTTCGGCTCGCGAGCGTCATCCTGCTCGGCGCCGTGACCTGTGGCTGCCACCCGGCTCAACATGCGGCCCCGGTTACCTCGGCGACGCCGTCGCCGGCGCTGCCGCCCCGGGCGGTGACCATCCAGCCGTTGCCGGTCCGGCCAGTGCAGAAGTCACAACCGACGATGCCCGATAGGTGCCCCGCTATGAATCCGAATGCCCGTACGCCGTCGGCCAATATTCTGATTGCCTGTGACCTGGCCCGGACCACCCTCTACACGCTGGGACCGGAGAGCATGCAGCTCGGCCTGACCCAGGTGGACCCACCGAAGTCGCTGACATCGGACTTCTACGAAGTGAATCTGCGGATGAACCCGTCATCGGCGACTGAGTGGGCGTCATTCACCGCGGGCCACCCGCACGCCCACATCGCCTTCATCCGCGACGATCTGGTCTTGGAAGCGCCAATTATCGAAGAGCTGGTCACCTCTGGACAGATCGCGCTGACCACCCAAACAGCCCGGGCTGCCGACCAATTGGCCCAACTGGCGGGCCGCCCCGCATGAACCAGCTCGCCATCGGTTTACTCAACGGATTCGGGCTTCCACCAGTGGAATTCGTCGATCTCACCGCAGATCTGGGCTGTCGGTACATGTCCATCGGTGTGCAGGGAGCGCCACTGGTCCCGCTCGGCTACCGGCCCTATTCTCTGAAGAACGACGCCGCGCTCAGACGAGAGCTGCTTGCCGCGTTGAAACACCGCGGTGTGGCAATCTCGCTCGGTGACGGATTCCTGGTGCTGCCTGGCAGCGAGATCGGTGACTTCGATGCGGATCTCGATGTGCTGGCCGAACTTAGCGTGCCACGGATCAATGTGGTCAGCCTCGACCCCGATCTCAGCCGCACCTTCGACCAGTTCGCCGCGCTGACAGAACTGGCCGCACAACACGACATCGAGACCGACGTCGAACTGGTACCCGGTCTGACTGTGGGCGACCTGCCCACCGCGCTGGCCGCTCGCGACCACGTCGGCCGTCCCGACTTCCGGTTGCTGATCGACACCATGCACCTGGTGCGGTCTGGCTCCACCGCTGCCGACCTTGCCGCCGTCGACCCTGCGCACATCGGCTACGCCCAACTCAACGACACGACGCTGCAACCGCGCCACGATAACTACATGGAGGAAGCCATGTTTGAGCGCATGGTTCCCGGCGCGGGCGAACTGCCACTGCGCGACCTGCTGTCCGCGCTCCCGCCGGACATTGTGCTCGAGATCGAAGTGCCGAGGCGGTCATTGGCGCTGGCGGGCGTGAGTGCGATCGATCGGACGCGCCCTTGTGTCGATGCGGCTCGCCGCATGTTAAGGGAACGTGGGCAATGACTTTCAGCTTGGTTGACGCAGCGGGAGGCCGGCTTTGCGATAGATCGCATCGATGACGGTCATGTTTTCGATTGCGTCTTCCGGCGTTGTTGGGAACGGCGCACCGCGCAGCACCGCGGCGGCGAAAGCGTCGAGCTGATACGCATAGGAAGCGCGGCGCCCAAAACGCTCTACCCGGTTTTCGTTGGCTGTTCGGACCGAGAGCCGATGAAATAGCTGGGGCACCGCGGGATTGAGCACATTCAGCTCGCCCCGGTCCCCGACCACTTTGGCACTGATATCCAACAGGCGCCGCGACCACATCGAGCAGCGGATGCGCCCGGTGTGTCCGCCGGCAAACCGCAATTCGGCCGTCATGGCCCGGTCGATCTCGGGACCGTGCAATTTCGCCTGTGCCGAAACGACTTCCGGGGTTGAACCGCCAAAGATACGGACCATGTGCACCGTGTAGCACCCGGCGTCCATCGTCGCACCGCCGGCAAGGGCATAGTTGTACCGGATATCGGAGAACATCGGCAGTGGGAAGCACAAAGTGGCCTCCACCCGCTGCAGCGTGCCCAGCTCCCCCGACGCGATGATCTCCTCGATCCGCAAAGCAAGTGGGTGGTAGCGATAGTGGAAGGCCTCCATCACCACCCGGTCCGACGCCGCGGCCAGTTCGGCGATCTCGCGAGCTTCGGCGGCGTTAGCCGTAAAAGGCTTTTCGCACAGCACGTGCTTACCGGCCTCGAGTGCCGCTCGGGTCCATTTGCCGTGCAAGCCGTTTGGCAGTGGGTTGTAGATCGCATCGACGCCCGGATCGGCGATTAGCTTGGCGTAGTCGTCGTGCACCCGGGCGATGTTGTGTTTGGCGGCGAAGGCCTGGGCGCGCGACGCATCGCGTGCGGCCACCGCGGTGACGACCACGTCCGGGTTGTCTTTGGCCGGGTTGATAACCGCCCGCGGGGCGATGCGGGCCGCACCCAGAATGCCGATTCGCACGTGTTCAGACACGGACCCGACGCTAGCAGCCAACGAGCGTGGGGCCTACGGACGCATTGACCGTCTAATCGCCGGGTCCGCGGCGGGCGAATGCCGGGGCCCGCTCCGGCCGGACCCCCACGCCGATGAAATAGGCGGGCAGGAACGATAACCATGGCAACCGCTCCATCACGCTGAGGAAGGCCGCCGGCGGTGTCGGGTCCTCGCCGCGCAGCAGCCGGCCGAGCAGCATCCGCTGCAGCAGCCGTTGCACTCCCTGAGTCACCGCGGTGGGAAACAACCGACGGCGGCGCACGGCCGCCAGATCGCGATCGGTGACCCGGTGCCGGCGCAATGGCTCGGCCAGAATCCTTGCGGCCGCGACGGCATCTTGCACCGCCATGTTGATGCCGACGCCGCCCAGCGGAGACATCGCGTGCGCGGCGTCGCCGATGCACAGCAGCCCGTCGACGTGCCAGCGCCGCACCCGATCGACCCGCACGTCGAGGTGCTTGATGTCGTCCATTGATTTCAGGTTCGCGACCGAGTCGGTCGCCGGCAGTAACGCGCTGATGTCACGCCGGAACGCTTCGATGCCTTGCGCCCGCAACTGGGCGTCAGTTCCTTTGGCCCCGATGTAGGCGATCTGGTCATAGCCTTCGCGCGGGATCACACCAAGGGCCTTACCCGGAGCGGTGCGGGGCAGGAAGGAGAATTCCGCGGCACCCTCGCGCGGCAGCCGGAACCACCACACGTCAAAGTTGACCGGGTATTCGCGGGTCTTTAGACCAGCAGCTCGACGTGCCACCGACCACCGGCCGTCGCACGCCACCGTCAGCTCGGCCCGCAGTTCACCCGGCCCATCCGGTCCCTGGTAGCGCACTCCGGTCACTTTGCCGCCGTCGCGTAGCAGTCCGGTCGCCTCCGTCTTCATCCGCAACGTGAAGCTTGGCTCCGCTTGGGCGGCCTCGGCGAGCAGATTCAGCAGGTCCCACTGCGGCACCATCGCGACATAGGGATGAGGTTGGCGGAGTCGGCCGAAGTCGACATAGGTCACCGAGCGGCCGTCCGTCTCGAATTTCGCGGTTTGCACCTTGCTGTGCGGCATCGCCGCGAAGCGCTCCCACAAGCCGAGCTCGTCAAGAAGCCGCAGCGTTGTCGGATGCACCGTGTCGCCGCGAAAGTCGCGCAGGAAGTCGCCGTGCTTTTCCAGCAGGGTGACGTCCACACCCGCCCGAGCGAGCAGCAGCCCAAGAACCATGCCGGCCGGTCCGCCGCCGATGATCGCGCAAGTGGTTGTGTCAGCCATTAGTCGTCGGGAACGGTTTCCAGGTCTATGTCGAAAACTGAAAGCGGATCCAGGATCACGCCGGTCTCTTGTACGTAGCGTTCCCACAGCCCAAGGAGCTCGGCCAGTTTGTCGGGCCGTGCGGCGGCCAGATCTTCGATCTCGCCGGGGTCCGCGGACAAGTCGTACAGCTGCCAGGCACTCATTCCGTATGGCTCAGGCAGGTGCAGCGCCTTCCAATCGCCCTGGCGGATGGCGCGGCGGCCGAACAGCTCCCAGCCGGTCCCGGTGTCGGCATCGTGCACAGCCTCGGTGTCGCCCGACAGGTAGCCCACCAGAGAGCGGCCCCGCATGGGTGCTACTTCACGGCCTTGGTAGGAGGTGCCGGGATGGGCGACGCCGGCGAGTTCCAGCACGGTCGGTGCAATGTCCATGACGGTCGCGAACGCCGTGCCGATCTCACCCTGCCGAGTGAAGCCCGGCCACGTGACGAACCCAACCACCCGGATACCGCCCTCGGTGGTGAACGCCTTGTGCAGGCGCGACGGCGCGGTGGCGGCCTGCGCCCAGCGCGGGCCGTACCAAGTGAATGAGGTGCCGTTGCCGAGGTTATCGAGACTGTTGTCGCAGTGCTCCTCGACAAGCTTGACGATCCGGGGGCCGAGCAGCGGCATCGCCTCGACGATCGCGCCCTCTGCGCCATTGTCGGACATGAAGATCACGACGGTGTTGTCCAGCTCGCCGGTCTCGGTCAGGTAGTCGATCACCCGGCCGATGTTCCAGTCCATCCGATCCACCATGCCGGCGTAAACCTCCATGGTGCGCGCCGAGATCGCACGCTCGTCGGCCGTCATGTCGGCCCATTCCGGTGCGCTGTCGGCCACGACGGGATGCGGCACGACATCGGGCGGGCACAGCCCGAGCCGCTTGAGCGCGTCGAGGCGCTCCTCGCGTAACACGTCCGGGCCGGCGTCATAGCGACCGCGATAGCCGGCGGTGGATTCGCTGGGGGCCTGCAGCGGCCAGTGTGGCGCTTGGAACGGCAGATAGGCGAAGAACGGCCGGTCGTCATCTTCGGATCGCTCGCCGAAGTAACGCAGCAGGGTGTCGGTGTAGTAATCCGACGAGTAGAAGTCTTCGTCGACGGTGACGAATTGGTCGTCCTCGGTGTAGAGCGTTTGCACCGGGGAGAAACCGCCGCCCGGGCCGCCGTAGTGGTTGGCGCCGGCCGGCAGCAGCGCGAATGAACGCTCGAAGCCACGGGCCCACGGCGACCTGTCGATGGTGCTGCCGAGGTGCCACTTGCCCGACATCAGCGTCAGGTAGCCGCCGTCGCGCAGCAACTCGGACAGCGCGACCACCCGATCGTTCAGATAGCCCTCGTAGCCCGGCGCTCCCTGGAACGCTCCGGGGCCGGCGGCCTCCAGCATGGTGCCGATTCCGGCGATGTGGTGATCGGTTCCCGTCAGCAGCATCGACCTCGTCGGTGAGCAGGCCGGTGCCGAATGAAAGTCGGTCAACCGGAGTCCCGCGTAGGCGAGCCGGTCCAGATTGGGCGTTTTGATCTCGCCGCCGAAGGCACCGATATCGGAAAATCCGAGATCGTCGGCGAGGATTACCAAGAAGTTAGGCCGCTTCACGCTGAAGCATCCTGTCAGGTCTGCGGGCCGAATGGAATGTCCGGCCATCCGTCGCCGCGACTAGGCTGTGAGCCGGCCCGATCCGGCAGCTACGAAGGGGCACGGAGATGTTGGCACAGTTCGAGATGTCCATTCCCCTCATCGCTGCCCCGATGTCGGGTGGTCCGACCACGCCGGCGATGGTGTCGGCAGCCACGCAGGCCGGCGGCCTGGGCCTGCTCGCGGCGGGCTACAAAACCGTGGACGCGATCGAAGCCGAGATAAAGAGTGTTCGTTCTGAAGGAATTCCGTTCGGCGTCAACGTTTTTACCCCCAATCCGTTACCTGTCGACCCCGACAGCTATCGCGCTTACGCCGCGATCATGCAGCGCGAGGCGGATCAGTTCGGTCTTTCCTTGCCGCCGGAACCGATCGAGGACACCGACAAGTTCGATGAGAAAATCGCGCTGCTGCTCGACGACCCGGTGGCGATGGTGTCATTCACCTTCGGCATTCCACCGCGCAGCGTGATCGCCGCGCTGCGGCAGGCGGGCAGCGTGGTCGTGCAGACGGTGACCACCGCCGAGGAGGCGGCGCAAGCACGCGACGCCGGAGCCGACATGCTCGCGGTGCAGGCCGCGGCGGCAGGCGGGCATTCCGGCACACTGTCGCCGCGCCGGCCGTTGACGCCGGTCCCCCTCGTCGACCTCGTCGAGCAGATCGTCGCCACGGTAGGGCTGCCGGTGCTGGCCGCGGGTGGACTCGCCACCCCCAGTGCAGTAGCGGACGTGATCCGCGCGGGCGCGGCGGCAGCAGTCGTCGGCACGGTGCTGTTGCGGGCCGACGAAAGCGGCGCCTCGGCCACCCACCAGGCAGCGCTGACCGATCCGTCCCGCACCGAAACGGTGCTGACCCACGCCTTTACCGGACGGCCGGCCCGAGGCCTGCGCAACGCCTTCATCGACGCCCACGAAGCCCAGGCGCCGTTGGGCTATCCGGCGCTGCACTACCTCACCAGCCCGCTACGCAAGGCCGCCGCCGCGGCGGGCAAGCCCGATTATGTCCATTTATGGGCAGGCACCGGGTATCGGAACGCCACCGCCGAACCGACCTCAGATATCTTGCGGCGGCTCGCTTCTGACCTGTGATGCTTCAGTACGTGAAGCGGTTAACCGTGTCATCGTCGGGGACCGGCAGGGCCGACTGCAATCGGTATATGAACCGCACCACGCCTGCGTCGATCTCGCGGTGGCCGGCCGTCGCGGACGCCTGTTCGACCAACCGCAGCTTGGGATTCCACGATTCCAGTTCGCGGGCATGCCGATGCCCCACTTCACAATGCCTCTGGTGAATAGTTTCGACAGTCGCGGCGCCAGCGCGGAGAGCGTGTCGAAAGCATTTCGCCGGAATCGAATCGGTCGGTCAGGCGCGCCAACAGCTGGCGGACTTCGCTCTCGGTCAGGTACATCAGCAGGCCCTCGGCGACGACAAGGGTGGGGTACCCGGTCGGAATCTGCGGCAGCCACAGCGGATCGGTCACCGAGCAGCCGATCATCCGGTAGCGCTCGGTGTCGTTGTACAGCTGGGGGCGCAACTCGATGACAGACGGTTGGTCGATATCGAACCAGCGCACCGATTCCGGCACCTCAAGCCGGAACGCGCGGCCGTCGAGCCCACAGCCAAGATGCAGCACCACCGCTTCAGGATGCCGGCCTAGGAAGTCAGCGCACCAGTCGTCGAGTTGTTTGGCGCGCAGTACCACCAGGTACTGGTTCGCGACAGGCAATGAGTTTCGATGGATCCGCTTGAAGTCGTAGTCAATCCGGTCTACCGCGTCCGCGGCCGCGTGGTCACCCAGAATCGGATGGCGGGAACGGCTTCATACGCCCGCAAGTACAGCGTGACCAGGTTCGTCCACTCGACCGAGCCCCACCGGACCGAACTGAAATCAACCTTTGGAGTGGTCATCATGTCCTCCTGGGTGCGTGCGTAGCGTACTGCAGCTCGAGGAGCCGGCGGCTGAGGTCCAAAATCGCGGCCATCCGATGCGGGCTGTGCTCCGAAGAACTATCGAGCGACGGTTGTGGCGGCCCTCACCGCCAGATCGAAAAGGAGCGCTGTCAGGATGAGAAAAGCATCGTTCAAGATGGTTGCCGCTGGAGATGGTGCACCACCCTCCCCAACCGGATACTGGTTCTACCTGGTGGCCCACGCGATCGGGACGGCACTGCTGCTCATCGCCCTGGTAGCCGCCGTGTGGCAATTCATGGACTGGGTGGTCGCTCCGTCGGAGTGTTTGGTGAGCAGTGCGCAGTCGCCCGTGTCGTCGTCAGGGGCGGGCGCTGCCGTGCGGGTCATGGCCGTCGCGCCGTCACCAACGATCCACGATGCGGCCTTGACCCAGCGGGCGTCAGACCCGGGTGACTGCCCATGCGAGTCGAGCGCTCGAACATTCAGAATGCTTCGGGATTCTGCTGCACCTCTACCGGCACGGGATGCCGGTATAAGCGAGAAGCGTTCTCCCAAGTGAACTTTCGGATCGCTTCGTCGGGCAGGTCACCGATTTCTCCGTGGATCGTTTCTTGGGTGTGTGGCCACGTCGAGTCGCAGTGCGGATAGTCGGCTTCCAGCATGATGTTGTCCATGCCGATCCGGTCGCGCTGCACGAACGACGACTTGTCCTCCACCGCGCAGAACCAGAAATTGCGGGTGAAAACCTCTGCAGGAGTTAAACTTTCACCCAACGCCTGCCAGGTGCCGTACATCGCGTGATAGCTGAGCATGTGGTCGAGGCGATCCAGCAACCCGGCGACCCACCCGATTCCGCCTTCGGACAAGCAGATTTTGAGATCAGGGAACCGGCTGGGCAGTCCCGAGTACAACCAGTCGACCGCTGCCGAGATGGCATACGCGAAGAACAGGACGCCCTGGACGTCCGGTGGCGCGTCCTCGGTGGTGGACGGCGACGAACCCGAGGATCCGATGTGCAGGTTGACGACCGTGCCGGTCTCGGCACACGCCGCCATGATGGGATCCCAGTGGCCGGAATGAATGCTGGGCAATCCCAGCATCGCGGGGTTCTCGCTGAACGTGACGGCGTGGAATCCGCGCTCGGCGTTTTCGTAGATCATCTTGGCGCCCAACTCGGGATCCAGCAGCCATGGCAACTGGCAAGGGATGATCCGTTCGGGGTACGAGCCCGCCCAGACGTCCAGGTGCCAGTCGTTCCAGGCGCGAACCGAGGCCAACGCCAGGTCTCGATCGCTGGTCACCAGCTGCAGCCGCTGGCCGGCGAACCCGGGCAGGAAGGACGGGAAGTTCAGCGACGCATAGATGCCGTTCAAATCCATGTCTCGGACGCGCTCGTGAATATCCCAAGCGCCCCTGCGCATTTCGTCGAAACGGACCGGTTCGAATCCGTACTCGGCCACGGGCCGCCCGACCACGGCGTTGAAACCGACGTTGGGCAGTTCCTGATTGTCATAGACCCATGTCTGTCCACCGCTATCGGTGTCGACGACGTGCGGCGCCCGGTCGGCGAACTTGCGCGGGAGGCGGCCGGTAAAGGTATCTGGGGGTTCGACGATGTGGTCGTCAACCGAGATCACGGTGTAGCGCCGCGGCGCCCGGGGTGGATCGGGCAGAAAGGTGACCGAGCGCTGCGCCCCGGTCTTGGCCGTGGTGAAGTTCAGGTTTCCGGCCAGTTCATCGATCGATTTCACGCGTTAGGCTCCTCGCGAGGCTGGGCGGATGGGCGTGCGCTGACGGCTTTCCATCTGTGCCCAGGGCGAGAGTCGCGGGTCCTCACTTGAGCACATCGGGATCGGCTTTGATGGTCATCCGCGCCGCCCCCGCCCAGTACACATCGGCTGCGCGCTCAATGAGCGAGCGCTGCATGCCGGCCATGTCCGACCAGTTCATCGTGACCGGCTCTTGGCCGGTGAGCAGCACGCCGTAGGCCAGCTTGCACACCCGCTCGATCGAAGCCGCCCGGTAGACGGCCTCGGGCAAGTTGCGGCCCGTTGCGATGACGCCGTGGTTGGCCAGAATCGTCAGATTCGCTCCCCCGATTCGTGCGGCAAGCTCGGCCGCGCGCGCCGGACTGTCGATCTCACCGTCGTAGGTGTCGACCAGGCAGAGGTCGTCGAGGAATAGCGCGCCGGTCTGATGCACCAGTTCCGGCAGCCTGCCCAGCGCGGCAAGCACGCAGACGTAATACGGATGGTTGTGGATGACTACCCGGGCGTCATCGCGGACCCGGTGCAGCTCGGTATGAATATGGATGGCGGGCGTCACGTCCCAGCGACCGCGGACGACTCGGGCATCGCTGTCGACGACGCAGATATCTGACGCCGTGAGTTCGGCCCACCACAGGCCCCACGGGTTGACGAACATGTCCGTTTGACCGTCGAGCTGCCAGGTGATGTGCCCGGCCATATTCTCCGCGAAACCGATGCCGGCCAGATGGCGGAAGGCCACGGCGAGGGCTTGCTCGTTGGAGAGTTCGACGCCGATCGGTGGCACCACCGAGGGTGCCCACACCTGAAGTCCACCCCGTCGTGCGTTAGGAGCGTTCACCGTTGGCCTCCATCCGTATTCGAATATCCTCGCGGAGTTGGCCTTTGGCAACCTTCGCGCCGGAAGATCGGGGCAGCTCGTCGAGTACGATCAGTCGTTCGGGCAGCAGTTCCTTCGAAACTCCCAGGGCCAGCAGGTGCTTGACGAGTTGGGGCAGGTCGACGGTAGCCGCATCCGCGAGCTCGGCGTAGAGGCAGACCTTTTCGCCGAACACCGGATCCGGCATTGCCACCGCTGCCGCCAGCGCGATCGCCGGGTGGGTCATGACGGCGTCCTCAACCTGCGACGCACTGATGTTCTTGCCGCCGCGCAGGATGAAGTCGGACGTTCGGCCGGTGACGCTGAGGTACCCGTCCTCATCGATCTCGCAGATGTCGCCCATCAGCATCCAGCCGTCTCGGGTGAAGAGCTTGTCGTGGTCGGTACCGCCAAGGTAGCCGAGGCTGGTCGCCGGTCCCCGGCACGCGGGCTGGCCTCGCCCCGTCTCGGTGACGTCGTGATCGCCGTCGAAGAGCCGTACCGCCATTTCCGGGACGATCTTGCCGCCGGTACGCAGTCGGTGTTGCAGCGAGTCATTCATCGTGGTCGCGCTGAGCAGTCCGGTCTCATTCGAGCCGTAGAACTGCAGAATTTTCGCACCGGTGAGTTCCTCGAATTCAGCGGCCGGCCGATACGGCAACGCCTCGCCGCCGGCGAAAACCACCCGCAGCGAACTCAAGTCATAGTCCTGGCAAGACCTGTCGGCCATCAACATCGTCAATTGTGTACTGACGCAACACAACACAGTCACCCTGTGCTGAGCTATCGCCTCTGCCGCCGCCCTGGTGCTAAACCGCCCCAGGATCACCGCGGTGGCACCCAGGTAGATGGGCGTGGTGTGGCTGGTCCACAGTCCGAAGCCGAACGGCGTGGGGATGACCGGCAGGAATACGTCGTCGGCCGTCAGCAACCCGTTGGCGACGGCCTTCTGGTGAAAGTAGAACCACCGGTTCTGGGTGTGCACGACGCACTTGGGCAAGCCGGTGGTGCCGGACGTGGAGTTGATCAGGAAGACGTCGTCAGCGCCGAGTTGGGATTCGAGCCCCACCGGCTTGGGATCGACCCGAACGTTCAGGCGCGCCGTGTCGCCGTCGCGATGCAAGATCAGTGCAACGATCGGAAGTTCGGCCATCGCGGCGGCCTGGGTCGCGGCATCGTTGAGCAAGGGATCGCTGATCAGGACTTTCGGCTCCGAATTGCGCAGTATCGCAGCGACTTCACGGGTGCCGGCACGAGCTCCGATGCCGACAACGACGGCTCCGCAGCGTTCGATGGCGACGAACAACACGTGGATGGCGGTGGAGTCGCTGTGCCACACCGCAACTCGATCGCCACGCGCAACACCAGACCCGGCCAGCTGACCGGCCAGACTGGTTGCCGCATGGTCGAATTGGCGCCAGGTCAGCGAGGTATCGGGATGATCGATATAGGCAGGCCGATCAGGTGAGTGTTCGGCGTTGCGGCGTACCGCGTCCGACAGCGTCGAATCGGTCCACCAGCCGGCCGCGCGGAACCGCGCTGGGTCCCCGTCGGTGAAAGCCGGCGAACCCACGGTATCCAGGCCACCGGCGCTCATCACCAAATGATAGGAGCGGTGTTCCGGCGTTCTACCAGAGGTGGCCTAAGTGGCTAGGGATTCGGAGGCGACGAAGCCGGAGGCGGCGGAGCGGGCGGCGTACTCGAGTGCTGAGTGCCGCGCGCCGGGGGCTGATTGTTGATGGGCCCACAGTTCATGCCGAGCCAGCAGATGATCGGGTGCACCCGCACGGCGCCGCCACCTGCGGAGGTATCCCCCGGAGACGCGGGCGCGGGAGGCGCAGCGGATGCAGCGTGCATCGCGTTGGTCGGGCCACTTTCGCCACCAGCGCCCCCCACTACCAACGCGACCGCGGCCACACCGCCGCACAGCGCGGCGAGAGTCCTGGTTTTGCGATTGGTCATAGTTCCCGAGTGTACGTCGCTGCCGGGTAACTCACCGGGACCTGTGCACAGACCGAAACACACTGGTAACGGCCGGTGCTGCCCCTAATCATTACCGGATACGCAGCGCGCCGGTCGGCACAGGAGACATTCGCCATGAATAGCAGTCGGATCGACCGGCTTTGGTCGCCAGCGCACCGCAAACAGGTGTGGCCTGGCCTGCTGAGTGGCGCGGCCGCAGGAGCAGCGGGCACCACCGCACTGAACGTGATCACCTATCTCGACATTGCGTTACGGGGCCGTCCGACCAGCACGACCCCGGAACGGACGGTCGAGGCCATGGCGAGGTTGTTCGGCGTCACGGTTCCCGGAAGTGGTGACGTTCTGGCCAGTCGAATCTCGGGCCTGGGCGCACTCACCGGATATGCGGCAGGCATCGGTATGGGCATGATTCTCGGGCTGGCTTACGCGTTGGGCTGGCGGCCGGGACTACTGGTCGCAACGCTGGTGCGTCGGCGATCGCCTTGGTCGGCACCAACGGGCCGATGACCGTCCTTGGGGTCACCGATCCGCGGACCTGGAGCGTGGTGGACTGGATTAGCGATCTTGTTCCGCATCTGGGATACGGGATTGTCACCGCCCTTGTGCTGCAATATGTCTACTCTGCGCGGCGACATTCGCCAGCACCACCCCGCTAGCCCTGGACTGTGGGCCTCCGGGCGAGACACGGTCCTCGGGATAGTGCTCGCGGCCGAGTGCACCGGCATGCACTTGGGGTGGTTGCTCTATTTCGGGTTGCCCATCACCGCGGCCGGCGCGCAGCGGAAGGTTTATGCGCGCTGCGGCGTTGAACCAGTCCCCTGTTCATTGCGTGTATCCGGAGCAGGAGAGGTCGGTGCGGCCGCGGTCGCGCTGAGGGAAGGACGGGCGCATGAGTAGCGCAGAGGTCACTCGGCTGCTCGCACGCTACCGATCATCAGGACGTACCTTCACCGCGGGGGGAATTTCGTCGTTTGTCCTCGACGATGGTCCGCCGGACGCGCCCGCGGTGGTGTGCGTGCATGGGGTTCCATCCTCGGCTTACCTCTACCGCAAGGTGGTACCGGAATTGGCCGCCAGGGGACTGCGCGGCATCGCGATCGACCTGCCTGGCCTTGGGTTTGCCGAACGGCCCATCGATGCCGACTACACCTGGACCGGACTTGGCCGATGGTTACTGTCGGCGATCGACGAGTTGCGACTCGACCGATTCCACCTACTCGTGCACGATATCGGCGGGCCCATAGGATTCGAGGTGGCCAACGCCGCACCTGAGCGGGTGCTGTCGATGACGTTGCTGAACACCATCGTCGAAGTGGAATCGTTCCACCGGCCATGGCCTATGGAGCCTTTCGCGCACCGGGGCATCGGGGAAGCGTGGCTGGCATCCCTGCGCGTGCCAGGCGCTTTTCTGTCCATCATGCGACTTGTCGGAGTAAGCCGCCGGGTCCCGACCGCCGAAATCGCGTGTTGGCTGCCGCTGCTATTCGGAGACGACGGCGGGCGGGCGTTCCTGAAGATCATGCGCGGCTTCGAGCTGACCAGCGCTAAGCAGCAGCGCTACCTGGATGCAGTCGGTCAAAGGGCCTACCCCGTGCAAGTCGTTTGGGGAGCACGCGACACAATGCTGCCGTGGCGGCGTTATGGCCTCCAGGCCCAACGCGCCGCCGGTCTGCACGAGCTAATCAAGTTGCCCGCCAAGCACTTTCTACAAGAGGATTACCCTCAGGAGATCGCCGAGGCGGTGTATCGCTTCACGCAACGACCCCGCTAGCCCTGGACCGTGGGCCGGATGGTGATGTCACCGATCTCGACATCATCAGGCTGTTCGATCGCGAATGCGATGGCGCGGGCGACCGCCGCGGGCGGAATACCGAAGTCGGTCATGGTGCGCCGGATCTGCCCGCGCAATGCCTCGTCGTCGATGGAGCTGTCGAGTTGGGTATCGACAAAGCCGGGTGAAATCGACGTCGTTCGCAGCACGCCATCGGTCGACTCTTGGCGCAGACCCTCCATGACGGTGCGGACGGCGTTCTTGGTCGCGGCGTACACCGCCATCGTCGGGACAATCTTCAGCCCGGCCGTGGACACCGTCGTCACGAAATGACCTCGGCCCTGCCGGCGAAATACCGGTAGCGCCGCGGCGAAGCCGTGCAGCACCCCACGCAGGTTGATGTCAATCATCGCCGACCAGCCGTCGACGTCGAGATCCGATATGGGCCCGATCTTGCTGATCCCGGCGTTGCTGATCAGCACATCGAGGCGACCGAATTGGTCGACGCCCGCGCCGACGAGCCGCTGCAGGTCCGCACTGGAGGCGACGTCGGCCCGACAGGTGACCGCCTGGCCCCCGTGCTCTCGTATCTGCGCGGCGATGTCATCGAGGCGCTGGACGCGCCGTGCGCCGAGAACAACTTTCGCGCCGCGCTCAGCAAGCAGACGGGCAGTCGCCTCGCCGATCCCACTGCTCGCTCCGGTGATCGCTACGACTTTTCCCTCGATGCCGGTCATCGTCGCCCCTTCGTGCTGTGCCGCCACCACGGATACGCCAACACCGCGGCAAATCCGTTGAAAGCGCTTATTGTCTCCTCTGTGCTGATCGGATTCCTGCTCGCCCTGGGTTGTTCGGTGTGCTACGGCACGGCCACGGTGTTACAGGCCGTCGCGACACGATCGGTGGAAGCTGGCAACACCAATTCGGGTGTCGACACCGTGCTGTTGTTGCGGGCGCTGCGCCAGTGGCGCTACCTGGCGGGTATCGGTCTCGACGGCCTCGGCTTTCTGCTACAGGTGGCTGCACTGCGCTTGGTACCGATCTACGTCGTCGCCGCGGCGCTGGCCGCCTCGATCGCGGTCACCGGCATCGTATCCGCGTGGATGCTGTCGACCCGGCTGTCCGCGGTCGAGTGGACGGCGGTGGGTGTGGTCTGCGCAAGCCTGGTCATGCTGGCTCTCGCCGCTGGGCCGGGCCACTTTCGCCATGGCCCCGCCTGGCTCGGCTGGGCGTTAGTCGGTGTGGTCGCCGCAATATTTCTCATCGGTGCCGCGGCGGGCCGATTACCCGACCGCATGCGCGGACTTGCCCTGGGATTCAGCGCAGGAAGCGGCTACGGCGTCGTCGAGATCGGCGTGCGTCTGCTCGACGAGATTGATCCCACCAAAGCCGCGTTCTACACGAATCCCGCGCTCTACGCCTCGGCCGGCGGTGGGGCCGCGGGTTTCCTCTTGCTGACCTCGGCGTTGCAGCGCGGATCGGTGACCACAACGGTGGCGGCCATGGTTGTCGGCGAAACGATCGCGCCGGCTCTCGTCGGGGTGATCTGGCTGGGCGACACCGCCCGCGATGGCCTTGGCTGGTTGGTGATCGCTGGATTCGTCGTCGCGGTATCGGGAACACTGGTACTGGCCCGTTTCGGCGAGGCACCCGCCGAATCCAGTTGAACTACTGATTCGTCGAAATCGGTTGTGCTGCGGCTGATATAGCGGGTTCGATCGTATAGATGGTGCTGCGCGATGGGCGAGTCAACAGCACGCCACCCTGCGCGCTGACGCCGGCGGCGATCAGTTCGCGTTTGAGGATCTTGTTAGTCGCCGTCGTCGGAAGGTCGTCGTTGACTCGCACATAGCGCGGCCATGCCTTCGGCGATAAGTCGGGTTGTGCGGCTAGGAACTCCTCGAGATCGCTTGGTTCCAAATGAGTTCCGCTGCGGAGTACGAGTGCCGCCATGACCTGATCGCCGACCCGGTCGTCGGGCACGGCGTAGACCGCGACCTGGCTGACCTGCGGCAGTCGCTCCAGAATTCGTTCGATCGGTGCCGCCGCCAGGTTTTCGCCGTCCACCCGCATCCAGTCCGCGGTACGCCCCGCGAGATAGATCCATCCGTCGGCGTCGCGATAGGCCAGGTCGCCGGACCAGTACATGCCGTGCCGCATACGTTCGGCGGTGGCGGCCGGATTGTTGTAGTAGCCGACGAACGGTCCGGCGCCCGTGGTGTTGACCAGTTCGCCGACGGCGTCCTCGAAGTTAGTCAACGCGCCGTGTTCGTCGAACCGAGCGACGTCGCATTCGGTCAGGGTCGCCGGGTGGTAGATGCTCACTCCGGGATAGGGCTTGCCGATTGACCCATGCGGGGTGCCGTCCTCCCGGACAACGATCACCGCGAACTCACTGGACCCGAAACTATCGATCACCCGGCAGCCAAAACGCTTCGCGAACGCCGCGATATCGCGATCGGTCGCTTCATTGCCGAACGCCACCCGCAATGTGTTGTCAGCGTCGTCAGGACGCTCAGGGGTGGAAAGAAGCAACGCCAGCGGCTTGCCTACGTAGTTGAGGTACGTCACCCGGTAGCGGCGCACATCATCGAGGAAACGCGAGGGCGAGAATTTGGCCGGAACCATCAAGGCGCCGCAGCCGATTGCTACCGCCCAACCGGCGGCAACGCCGTTGGAGTGAAACAACGGCATCGCCAGGTAACAGACGTCATCGGCGGTGACGTCGTATTGAAAAATCAGGCTGGCGCCGCACATGATCGCCATGCCGTGCGCCAGCCGCACGGCCTTGGGATCGCCACTGGTGCCGGACGTGAAGATCATCATCAGGGTGTCGGCGGCGCTGACCTCGCGATGGGGAACCAGGGCTGGCGCCTCGGCGATCGCGTCGGCGTAGCGAGGCCCGGTCACGTCGAGGACTTGAATTCCGTTGAGGTCCAAGCCATCTAGCAGTGGCAGGTGCTCACCGTCGACTAGCAGCATTTGACAGTCGGAGCGCCGGATGTCGGCAAGCAGGCCGGTTCCGCGCCGGGTCGTGTTGATGCCGCACAGCACATAACCGCCCAGCGCGGCAGCAGCCATCGCCCGCAGCATCGCAGGCGAGTTGCCGAGCAGGGCGCCGACATGCAGCGGACGCGCCGAGTCGGCGAGCGTGATCAGTGCGGCCGCTTCGGCCTCGGCTTCGGCCAGATGCTCGCGCCAGGTCCAGATTCGATCGCCATCTGCCACCGCGGGCGCGTCGCTATTCCTGCGTTCGGCCAGCAGCTGCTGAACTGTTTCCGGCACTGTCTCACTTCCTCTTTGAGGCTCGTCGCACTCGTCAGCGGGTCGTCATCACCAGTCCGGCGTAGTTGTCGCGGGCCACCTCGTCGCAATGGCGACGGTAGGTGCCGAACCCTCCGGTGTAGGGCATGAAGACTCGTTTCTTGCCTTCGATGTTGGCACCCAGATACCACGACGATGCCGCTCTGGGAAACAGGGTTCGCTCCGCAGCGGTGGCCACCTGGTGAGTCCACGCATGGGCGGCATCGCGTCGAGGTTCGACCTCGCTCACCCCCAGGTGCCGGGCGGTCAGGACCAGGTTGATCACCCAGTCGACCTGGACCTCGGCGTGTAGCACCATATTGGCCAGCACCGACGGGCTGCCGGGCCCGCTGATGGTGAACAGGTTCGGCAGCCCCGGCACCATCAGGCCAAGAAAGGTCACCGGACCGTCGGCCCAGACGTCACGCAGCCGCTCTCCCCTGGGCCCGACCGGGTCGATGCGGGTCAGCGCTCCGGTCATCGCGTCGAATCCGGTGGCGAAGATCAGCACATCGCAGGGGTATGTCGTTTCGTTGGTGCGCACCCCGCCGGCGGTGATCGCGTCGATGGGTTCACGGCGCAGGTTGACCAGCCGCACGTTGGCGCGATTGAAAGTGGCGTAGTAGCCGCCGTCGGTACAGATGCGTTTCGTCCCGATCGGATGATCATCAGGGATGAGGTCGGCAGCGACAACCGGATCGGTCACGATTTCCCGGATGCGCTCTTCGGCGAACTCTCTGGCAATGTCGTTGGCCCCCAGATTGCTGTTCTGGTCGGGGAACGTCTTGGCGA
The DNA here is from genome assembly GCA_963826365.1 of uncultured Actinomycetota bacterium. Lineage (GTDB taxonomy): Bacteria > Actinomycetota > Actinomycetes > Mycobacteriales > Mycobacteriaceae > Mycobacterium. The sequence goes on from CAWGXA010000003.1 coordinate 352,485, forward strand.
ACAGGACACCGCCCTCACGCCAGCGCTTCCACAGGGCGTCAAGGCGTTCTTGCGAGTCGGCGTCGGCCGCATTTTTGGGATAGGTGCCGTGCGGTGTGCCTGCGGACGCGTAGGCCGAAACTCGCCGCCGCTCGGGATATTCCTGCTGAATCTGGCGCTGTTCTTCGATCGACCATGGCCGGTTGGGCATCGGGATGGTGTAGTTCGCGGATCGCTGGAACACCACCAGCTGCTCGGCCTCTGCCGCGATGATCGGGGCCACCTGGATACCCGAGGAACCAGTCCCGATCAGGCCCACCCGTTTTCCGCGTAGATCGGGATCCTCGCGTGGCCATGCGGCGGTGAAGTAGACCTCGCCGGCGAAATCGTCGAACCCGTGGATGTTGGGGCGGTTCACCGCTGACAAACAACCGGTTGCGCAGAGTAGAAACTGCGCTGTGTATGTGTCGCCGCCCGCCGCGCGCACCTGCCAGCGACCTTCGTCCTGGTCGAAGCTGGCACCGACGACGTCGACACCGAATCGGTAGTGGCGGCGTAAATCGAAACGGTCCGCAACGTGGCGCAGATACGCCAGGATCTCCGGTTGCGCCGCGAAACGTTCGCTCCACGTCCAACTCTGCTGCAGGTCTTGGTCGAAAGAATAGGAGTAATCCACGCTTTCGACATCGCACCGCGCGCCTGGATAGCGGTTCCAGTACCAGGTGCCGCCCACGTCCGGGGCCGCCTCGAGAGCGGTCACCGATAGGCCGGCGGCCGCGGCGCGGTGCACGGCGTAGAGCCCGGCAAAACCCGCGCCGATGACGATGACGTCGGTCGTATTGGTCATGGCGACAGCTTTCCTGCATGTGCGAGCAGCGGGCGCAGATCATGGCAGACCAAGTCGAGCGCTGAACTCGCCGGCGCGAAGGACTGGATGGTCATGAAACCGTGGAACAGTCCGGGAAAATCCCGGTGCACGACGGGCACGCCCGCACTGCGCAATCGGTGCGCGTACTGGATCCCCTCACTGTGCAGGGGATCCAAACCGGCGGTGGCGATTACTGCGGGCGCCAGGCCTGCATGCGAATCCGCCCGGGCCGGGGCAACCAGGTAGGGCGGGTCGAAAGTCGTCTTACCACCGAGGTATTGGCTCCAGTACCACCGCATCGATGCGCGGGTATTGAAGTACCCGGTGCCGTAGCGGCGGTAGCTGTCTGTCTCGAAGGACGGATCGATCGCCGGGTAGAGCAACAGCTGCGCGGCCGGTTGGGTGACCGCGCGCTCACGACAGAGGATCGCGGTGACTGCGGCAAGATTTCCGCCGGCACTATCACCGGCGACCGCGGTGCGCGTCGGGTCGATACCCAGCTCGGTTGCCTGTTCGACCACCCAGCAAAACACCGCGACCGCATCCAGCGCGGCCGCGGGCGCGGGATGCTCGGGCGCCAACCGGTAACCGGCCGATACCACGATGGCCTGGGTGCCCCGCGCCAAGGCCCGGCAGAATCCATCGTGAGAGTCGATGTCGCAGAACACGAATCCGCCGCCGTGATAGAAAACGATTGCGGGGCGTCGATCGACGGGCTCGCCATGCGGGTAGTAGATGCGGACCGGGATGGGGCCGCCGTTGCCTGCAACTGAGCGGTCGCTAGTGGCGCGGACGTCTGCGGTGTTGTCGACGGGCATTCGTCGTGCGGCGACCGCAGCGCGGGCTTGGGCACCGGTCATCGTCTCGACACGAGGAAAGCCCTCGTTCAGCCGGTCCAGCATTGCCTGGACGTCGTCGTCCATGCGCACCTCCGCTCGAATCATTGAGCCGGTCATGCGGGCCGGTACTTCAGCAGCGTGATTCCGGCTTCCGGCAGATCGTAGAACACCGGCTGCACCCGCATTCCGATCCGAATGTCACCCGGGTCGACATCCACCAATTCGGTGCTGATCCGTGGACCGGCATCCCACTGCACCACGGCGAGCAGTTGCGGCACCGCGTCGGCCCAGGGCGGACCGGTGGGTCTGCGCGCGACGGTGAAGGTGTATAGCGTTCCGGCACCATCGATTTCACGCCATTCCAGATCGTCGGCCAGCGTTCCCGGGGCGAGCAGTCGCGGATAGAACACGTAGCGGTTCAGCGATGGTGAGAATTGCACCAGAATTCGGTGCTGTGCCAGTCCATCCCAGAACGGTTGGGAGACGGGCGTGGGCTCGGGGAAGGGGTGCGCGGTCATCGCCCTAGTCCCCCCGTATCAGCAGCGCGACCTGCTCGCTCATGATGCCGCCGTTGCCGGTGACGAAAGCGGTGTGGCAGTCGCGCACCTGCGCGGCACCGGCCCGACCCATGATCTGACGTGCCCCGTCGACGATGTGATGCATGCCGCCGGCCATGCCGGCCTGACCGTAGGAAAGCTGGCCGCCGGCGGTGTTGAGGGGAAAGTCGCCGCGGTAGGTCAAGTCGCGCTGGGCAACCCACGACATGCCCGTGCCTTTGGCGCAGAAGCCGGCGTCTTCCAGGCTCATCAAAACCGTGATGGTGTAGCAGTCGTAGATCGAGGCGACGTCGACATCGGTTCGGCTCAGCCCGGCCATCGCGAACGCCTTGTCGGCGGCCCTGGCGATCGGTGTGTTCAGCAGGTCGTCGGCGTAGGTGGGGGTTTTGAACGCAATGTGTTCACCAAACCCTTTGATCCAGACCGGACGATGCCGGCTTTTGCGCGCGATGTCGGCGTTGGCGATCAATACACCTACCCCCCCGTGCACCCGCATCACCGTTTCGAGCATGTGGATCGGATCGGCGATCATTGGGCTTTCCAGCACCTCATCGACCGTGATGGGGGTGCCGTGGAAAACGGCCCCCGGATGTGCGCAGGCGTTAGTCCGTTGGTCGACCGCGATTTTGGCGACAGCGGCGGGGTCGTAGCCGAATTCTGCCGAGTAGCGTTGAGCTATCTGGGCATAGGGCGCGTTCTGCCCCACGTTCCCATACGGGATTTCAAACTCGGCCTGCGGAGACCCATAGTTGTTCGACGACGCCCCATACCAATTCGGGTCCGGGGCAGGGCGCTGCTGCGACTGCGGCACGTGCAGCGATCCGGGCACCACCGCCAGTGCCGCGTCGCAGACACCGAGTTCCACCGCGGCGGCGGCGCGCCACACCATTCCCGCGGAGGTAGCGCCGCCCAAATCCACTCGTTCACCGAAATCCAGTGCTAAGCCGAGATATTCGCACAAGGTCGCGGGGGCGAACATGGCTGATTCGGCCACGCCGTGGGTGAGTAGCCCATTGATGTGGGACGGAGCGATGCCCGCATCCTCTGTCACCATCTTCGCGAGCAACGCATACTGGTCGAGGGTGAACCGCGCCGGCCCGGTCGGACGGCGTTCGGCGGGCAATTCGGCGATGCCGATGATGGCCGCTTCGCCGCGTAACCCTGTCACGACGCCGTTCCGCGGCGCGGTAATTCCACCGTCGCGGTTCCCGGCATCAACACCGTGTCGCCACGTCGGCCGGCGATGTCGAGATCCACCAATCCGGCACCGTGTTCGGAGAGGCGCTTGCCGGTGATCACCCCGCCGAACGTCAGCGCCTCGCCGGGCAGGGCGGTAGCCCGGTTCTGCACCGCGAACGACACCAAACGGCCGCCCCCACCGATCCAGTCACAAATTGCACGGGACAGTAGCGCCGCCTGAAGCGGGCCGTGGACCAGTACGTCGTCATAACCTTCGGACTGGGCCCACTGTTTGTCGTAGTGAATTCGGTGGCCGTTGTAGGTGGCGGCACTGAAAAAGAACAGCTGGGTTTTGTCGACGGTAACCGTGAGCGAGCGCATCTGCTCCCCCACACCGATGTCGTCGTAAAACACCTGTGCATCGGTCATACGCGCCACTCCTCCTCATCGCTTCGTCCCCCGCAAGCGGGAGGTGCCCCCACTGCATCGTCGCCGGCGCGGGTCATCACATTCCTAAGGTCGGGCGATCATGGATGTCGATGCTTCGGCAACCAGCTCATCGTCTTGGTTGCGGTACACCGTGTGCCAGGTCACCAGGACGAATTTGCCGGAGCGGCCTTGCTTTTCAACGATCGATTCGATGGTTCGGACCATTTCGATCTCGTCGCGGTGATAGGCCGGCAGATGGAACTGGAAGCTTTCGCCGCCGGCCATCCGCTTCGGCGCGCGGGGAAATGCGAGGCTGCCCGAGACGGCACCCGAGGATCCATCGGGCCGCAGCGACTCGAGGTGCGCGACCCCGAGTACGGCGTATTGCAGAAAAAGTGGCGGGCAAGTGATGTCGCGAAAGCCGTTGGCACGGGCGTACTCCGGGTCGAACCACAACGGATTGTGGTCGCCGACTGCCGCGGCCCAGCGTTGCCAATCACGTCGGTTCACCTCACCGGTGGCCGATGCGGCGATCGTGCCGACGCGTGAGGCTGAATCGGCGTCGATCAAGCTGTCCTCGCTCACCGTCGCTCCCTTCTTGCTGCGGTGTCTGCCAAGGTCTCCTCCAGCCATGCCGCGGCGACGTCGGCGCTTCCGCCGAGTGTCGAACCAAGCCGCGCCCGTTCGCTCCACAAGTGCAGATCGGTCTCCGTCACGTAGCCGATCCCGCCATGGAGCTGCTGCGCGTCCAGGGTGATCAGCCTGGCCGCGGCTGCCGCGTGCATCCGCGCGACGGCCGTTTCCCTGGTCCCGATGTGACCATGCGCGATCCAGAACACCGCCGACTGAGCGGCCAATCGCGCTGCGGCCAAAGCAATGTGCATGTTGGCGATCAAATGTTGGGCCGCCTGGAAGGACGCGATCGGCCTGCCGAACTGATGACGCAGTTTGGTGTAGTCGACGGTGCGTTCCAGCACCGCCTCGCCGATTCCTACCAAGTCGAGTGATGCCAATGCCACCGCCGTGTTGGCAATCCGGCGCAGCGCGTCGGTCGCAACACCGGTCTGTTCGTCGGCACCGAGTAGCGCATCGGCGCCCACCCTCACGTCGTCAAATCGCACGACGAACGCTCGGTGCCCGCCCGCCATGTCGATCGGCTCCATGGTCAGGCCGGCGGCGTGCGCGTCGACGACGAAGACCAGCGTGTGCTCGCCCGCAGAGGCTGAAACCACGATCAGGTCCGCGACGTCGGCGTCGGCGACGTAGTCCGCAGTTCCGTTGAGTCGCCACTGGGTTGACACCGAATCGGCCTGCAGCACTGGTGAGACGACAGCGGCGTCGCGCGCGCTCCACAGCGCTGTGGTACCGCGACTGGTGCCGTTGGCAAGTCGCGGCAGCCAGGTGGCTTTGACGCCCGGCGAGCCAAGCTGGTCGATCGCCAGCGCCGCTTGAACGCTGCTGTGCACCGTCGTCGGACATAGGGCACGACCGGCCTCGGTGTAGAAGACGGCGAGGTCGGTCAGTGAGCCACCCGAACCGCCGCAATCTTCGGCGATGGCCAGCCCCAGCACCCCGGCGTCAGCCAGTGCTTTCCACAGGGCCGGGGTGGTCCGATCGGCGCCGGGCTCATCCAGCGCACGCACCAGACTGACCGGGTTCTGGACCGACAGCAGCGCCCGCAACGACGCGGCGAACTCGCGCTGCTCTTCGGTGGGTATCGCTTTCATGCCTCTCGCTACCGTCCGTACGAGGGCATTCCGTGCCCGCGCTGGGCGATGATGTCGCGCAGGACCTCGTTGGTGCCCCCGCCGAAGCGCATCAATGGGGCGGCCCGGTACAGCCGTTCGAACTTGCCTGCCAGGGGCGCCGTTTGGCTGCGATGCGACAACAGTCCGTCCGGACCGAGCAGGTCGAGCGCCAGATCGGCGATGCGCTGGCGGAGTTCACTGGTGAACACCTTCTCGGCGCTGACCTCCACAGTCGGGATGACACCGTTATCGAGGATCGAGGCGGCCTCGTAGCCCATCAGGGTGGCCACTTCCACGTCCGCCTCGGCCTGCGCCAGCCGGCGGCCAACGCCGGGGTCGTGTGCGGGTTCGGTACCGTCGCGCCGCGGGCGCAGGGCAAGTTCGCACAATTCGTCCACGGCGCGACGCAGATCGCCCGCGTTGGTCAGTGCACCGCGTTCCAGATCCAGCGCGCCGGTGATGTAGGTCCAGCCGCGGTTGATCTCGCCCACCAGATTCGTGACCGGCACCCGGACGTCCTGGAAATGCACCTCGTTCGTGCGGTAGCCGGACCAGGCATACAGTGGGCGGATCGTCACGCCGGGACTGTCGATCGGCACGATGATCACCGAAATGCCCCGATGCCGAGCGCTGTCTGGATCGGTGCGGACACAGAGCCACTCATGCGTCGCACGCTGCGCCCCACTGTTCCAGATCTTGGTGCCGTTGATGACCCATTGCTCGCCATCGCGCGTTGCACGAGTACGCAAGCTGGCCAGGTCTGTTCCGGCATCAGGCTCGGAATAGCCTACAGCGCAGATTATTTCGCCCTTGGCGATGAGCGGAAGCCATTCGGCTTTGTTCTGCTCGGTGCCGTGCCGCATGATCATCGGTGCGACCGAAGTGACCGTCAGGTCGGGCCCCGGCACGCCCCAGTATTCGAATTCGCTCATCAGCAGGTGCTGATAAACGGCGCCGAGCCCCAAGCCTCCGTACTCGCGCGGCCAGTTGAGCCCGAACCAGCCCTTCTCGCCGATCTTGCGGCGAAACCGCGCTACCTCGCCGTTGGGAAACTCGAGATCATGCCGGGCGAGCTCGGCCTGTAGCGCTGCGGTGACATTGTCCTGCAGGAATTCGCGGACCTCGGCCAGCCACGCGCGCTGTCCCGCGTCCAGTGCGAAATCCATTCCAGCAGCACCTAACCCTTCCATCAGGCAGCGCGAGCGTAACGCTATCGCGGATCTTCGCTTGTTATTTCGCTCTGACAATACGCTCGGCGTCCGTGCGTCTACCCACGCCGGAGAGTTAACCGCGATCGGGCTCACTGTCTTGGGAGCCGAGCTCCGGGTAGCGCCTCCCGGCTGCCTGCAATTGACGTGCCGAAACCGTCAGCTCATGTTCGTCACCGACTATTCGAACGCAATCGTCCAGCAGCCGCTGGGTGAATTCGGCCGCGCCGGTGTACTGGTGAGCGTTCCATAGTGCGTGGGCGAGGTCGTAACGAGCGCTCAGTACCGGTACGGAATCCTCGCCGAATTCTCTGCTGCGTTCGGCGGTCTCTTTTTTCATGATGATGACGTGTTCCAGCAGCGCCTTATCGAGCGAGGCGTCCCCCTCGGCACGGCAGGCCGCCACTGCCGTCTGCCCGGCGACGGTGAGCGGATGGTCAACACCGAGCGCGCGTATTTCATCATCGACCAGAACCGCCCAGTCCGCGATCGACTCCAGCTCGCGGCTGTCCAGGTCTTGCCCCCAGTGGGCGCAGAGATGGCGTGCGCTCAGCGTCTGCTCGTGGTCATAGCCAAACACCTTGCGCAGCAGGGGAACTAACGCCGTCGCCTCGAGAAGTGCCGTGCCGGTGGCGCCGGCTTCACCGGACCACGTCGCCAACGCCAACCGGCTGGCCAGGGTGTCGGGATGTTCGGCACCGAATAGCCTGGCGCGGGCGGCCACCACCGACGTCATCTCGTCGACTGCGCCAGTGATGTCGCCGAGCTGGCGGCGCCAGACCGCCACGTTGTGGCGCGCCCCCAGCGTCGTTTCGTGCTCGACACCCAAGACCCGCTGTTCGGCGGCGTACAACTGCAGCCACGTGGTCACTGCGGCGATCGGATCTGTACCGGGCCCGGCATAGCTTGCCAACATGTGGTGGGCCATCAGCGTATCGATGTGATCGCCGCCTAGCTCGTTCTCGAGCAGCGGAACAAGCCGCCCTAATTCTTCTGCCGCGGTCGCCAGGTCACCGAGATGCTGCCGCCAATTGGCGATCGCGAGAGCAAGCGACAGGCTTTCCGGGTGGCGAGGGCCGAGCCGGTGTTGACTCTCGGCAAGGAGTTGCTCGGCGATGGGTAGCGCACCGGCCAGATCCCCGGCCGCGCGGCGCGCCGTCATCAGATCCCGCAACGCGGCAGCGGTGGTGTCGTCGGTGGTGCCGTCGATATCCATAGCCCCCATGCCCCGATGTAAGGCCACGCCTGCGCCGAAAGCAACTCACCGAGCCCGCGACTGTAAAAACACTGTCAATCTCCCGTTAAAACGCGTCGCCACCATCGCAGTTATGCGGTGGTGCTGCGAAACTCTTTAAATCGACTGGTTCCAAAAACCAGCTCGCCAGGTCCCAGCCCATAGGGAGTGGTCATGCCCACTGTTGAGACACGCCTTCGCCAGGAATTGCGCAACTGCGCCGTGGAGTTACGGCAGCTGGCGTACACCTTGCCCAACGGGGTGGGCGAGCATGATCTGCTGCAGCTGTCTGACCGGATGCACGCGGCTGCCGATCAGCCGATCCGCAAGGGAGCGTAGCCGCTCGCTTTCGCGTTAGCCGCCGCCGCCCCTCAGGCGAATCTTCCAGCGCACGAAGCTCAGATATACGCCGCTGATGAAAATGAGCATGCCCATGTCGAACCACCAGGTGCCGGCATTGTGATGCCAGTGCGAATCTTTCGGCGTCAATGGGCCCGGCACCAGTTTGATCAGATCAACGGTAGAAGCTGACGACGCAAAGCCCCAGCGTGCTGGCGTGGCCCAAGACATCTGGTCTAGTCCGACCCGCCCGGTGACGGGAATCATGCCACCGGAGAACACCAGCTGAGACATCACCGCGACCACCAGCAGGGGCATGATCTGGTCGTTGGATTTGGCGACCGCCGAGAGTGCCAACCCGAGCATTGCCGAGGCGACGGTTGTCGCCGCGACGTCGACGAACAGTTCCAGGGCAGGCTTTCCCAGCGCGGCGGCGCCCTGAGTCGGTCCGCCCTTGCCCAGCAACGTGATGATGGTGACGATGCCCGACTGCACGACCGCGAACACGGTGTAAACACAGACTTTCGCCAACAAATAGGCGGACGTGGACAACCCGACCGCCTGTTCGCGCAGGAAGATCGCGCGTTCACCGATGAGATCTCGGATGGTCAGCGCGGTACCCATGAAAACCGCGCCGACGTTGAGCAGCACCAGAACCTGTCCCGGCTCGTTGGGCGCGTCGCCCATCGGGTTGGGGATGCCAAATCCCACCGTGCCCGGTACCGACATCGACAGCGAACCCATGATGAAGGGCAACAAGGCCAGGAAGACGAAGTAGCCGCGGTCGGAGACGATCAATCGGATCTGGCGTCTGGCGATCGTCGAGAACTGGCGCAACAGGCTGGTATGCGATGGATCGCCCAGTTCAGCAGGCTTCTCAGCCGGGGGTGGCGGCGGCGGCGGCCCAGTCCGGGCCAGGTATCGGGCCTTGGCCGAGTCCGGGTCGCCGGCGACCGAACTGAAGATGTCGGCCCAGTTCGTCGTCCCCATGGCCGCGCCGATCTGGCTGGGCGGCCCGCAGAAGGCGGTCTTACCGCCCGGAGCCAGCAGCAGCACCTGGTCGCAGACGTCGAGGTAGGTCAGTGAGTGCGTGACCACCAGCACCACCCGGCCGGCGTCGGCCAGCTGGCGAAGCATCGTCATGACCTGGCGGTCCAGCGCCGGATCCAGCCCCGAGGTGGGTTCGTCGAGGATCAGCAGCGACGGCCCGGTCAAGAGCTCCAGCGCTACGGACGCGCGCTTGCGTTGGCCGCCCGACAGCTTGTCGACCCGGGTCTCCAGGTGCTGGGTCATCTCGAGCTCTTCGAGCACGCGGGCGACCACCTGGGCACGGTCGTCCTTGGTGGTGTCCGGTGGCAGTCGCAGTTCGGCGGCGTACCCCAAGGCTTGACTGACTGTCAGCTGACCGTGCACCACGTCGTCTTGTGGCACCATCCCGATCCTGCTGCGCAGCGACGCGTACTCGGCGTGAACGTTGTGGCCCTCGAACGCCACTGTGCCAGTCGACGGGTGGGTATACCCCGCGACCAGCCTGGCGAATGTCGACTTGCCCGCGCCGGACGGGCCGATCACGGCCGTCAGGGTTCCGGGCTGCGCACCCAGCGAAATGTCGTCCAACAGCACCTTGTTGTTCTCGATCGTCCAGGTCACGCCGCGCACGTCGAGGCCGCCGGTCCGCGTGGCGGTCGCCGCCTCGTCGCGGCGCGCCAGGTTGCCGCCGGCGAAGACGAGGTCGATGTTGCCGATGGTGACGACGTCGCCGTCCTGCAGCACCGCCACGTCGACGCGGGACCCGTTGACGAAAGTGCCGTTGATGCTGCGGTTGTCGTGGATCTCGGTGCCAGTGGGGGTCGGAACCAAGGTGGCATGGTGGCGTGAAGCCAGCACTTCGGGAATGACGATGTCGTTGTCATTGGCCCGGCCGATCTTGATCGCGCCCGGCATCGAGCCCACGGTCGTTTTGCTCGGGCGCAAGATCCGCATCATCGAGGTGGCGATGTTCGCCGTGTCGCCGCCGACGCGGCTGGTTTCGGGATCCCCGTCCCCGGCCGGTGGCGCCTGCATCGGTTGCGCCCGGTAAATGTGCGGTGACGACTGCTGTCCGGTGGGCGGGGCGGTTGGCAGCCCGCCGGTCGGCGGTCGCGGCAGCGGACCCGACGGGGGGTTGTGAATAACCCCCGACGGGTAGGCCTGTTGCGCGCCGATGGGCGGATATGTTGGCTGCGGCCGCGATGGACTCGCGGGTGGCTGTGGAGATGGACCGGACCAGAGCGCGCCGGTCTGCGGATGGATCGGAACCGGTCGCGGTCCGTTCGCTCCGGAGACCGGGGTAGCGATGGGAATCGACGTCGTCAAGGGTGGCCGCCCGGCCAAACCAAGGTGGCGACCGACCTCAAAAGTCACCACCGGACCGTCCGGATTGCCGATGTTGATCCGTAAACCGTCCTGGATGTCGACGGCCGGCATGCGGCGATTGTGGACATACAACCCATTGAGGCTGCCGTTGTCGATGGCGATCCATCGGCCCTGATCGAATCGCACCACCAGGTGAGTCCGGGAGATCAGTGGATGCGCGACACGCACGTCGGCCCGCAGATCGCGCCCGATGACGACATCGTTGCCTGCTGCAAAGGTGCGTTCGGCACCCTCGTAGCGCACGGTCAGCACGGGAGGGGCTGGTCGGCTCACGAGGCCAACTGTATCGGCATCCGAGGCCTGAGTGGGACTGCCGGTCGATACGGACTACCGGCACAGGCGAAATCGCACGCTATCCGTCCGCCTGTTTTTGAAGGCAGGGTGGCGGGTAATCCGCGGTCCATGCCCGACACCGCCGGTAGGTTTCCCGATGATGTGCCGGTCGCCGATGCCATCGAGCAGCACCGACCGACGGGCGAGTCTGCCTCCGACGACCAGGAAGACGTCACTTCCCGCCTAGTAGAGGATGAGGTGCCGCTGGAGGCCACTGTTTCCGACTGGCAGGAGCAGCAGCAGCCGGCGCTCATCGACCCGGAATTCGGTGATCGTGAGTAGGTAAGTCTGCGCCGGCTATCGCTACCTGTGAATTAATCTGCGGCACAGCTATTTTCGCGATGCCGACTTCCAATCGTGGCGAATGATCAAAGATATGGGCATGGAGCAGGCAACCCAGGCCAGCCCGCTGCTGGTCGATCGGGTGGCGGTAGTGACTGGCGGCGGCGGCGGTATCGGTGCGGCAACCGCGAAGTTGTTCGCACACCATGGCGCCCGGGTCGTCGTCGCCGATATCGATCCCGAACTCGCGCAACGGACGGTGGACGAGATCACTACGTTGGGCGGATCGGCATTGCCGGTCGTCACCGACGTCCGCGACCCCGATCAGGTCGCCGACCTGGCGCGATCGGTGCTGGAGCGGTTCGGTCGTGTGGACGTGCTGGTGAACAATGTCGGCCATTGGCTGCGGCACCCCGGCAACTTCGTCGACACGGATCCGCAATTATGGGACGAGCTTTACCACATCAATCTGCACCATGTTTTCTTGGTCACAAAGGCGTTCCTGCCGGCGATGATCGGCCAACACCGCGGCGCGATCGTCAATGTCTCGTCCGTCGAAGGGTTGCGCGGCTACCCGGAGGATCCCGTCTACGCCGCCTTCAAAGCAGCCGTCGTTCACTTCACTCGCAGCCTCGCGGTTCAAGTGGGGCGCGACGGCGTGCGGGTGAACGCGATTGGCCCCGACGTCACCGAATCCCTGCAGGTGCCTTATTCGCAGTGGCTTTCCGCCGACGAGCAAGCGCAGTGGCCACAGTGGGTTCCGGTAGGACGAGTGGGGGTGCCCGCAGACCAAGCGGGCGTGATCCTGTTCCTAGCCTCGGATCTAGCAGCGTTCGTTACCGGCCACACCATCCCGACCGATGGCGGCACCGGCGCAGCCGGCGGATGGTTCCGCTCGTCGCGCCGAGCCGACAGGGAATGGACGAACCGGCCGATAGCGCCCTGACCGACGCCGATTTTGCTAGCGGCGCTGTTCCGGTGGCCGGGCCCACACGAGGGTCGATCGGATCGTACGACCACCCAACGGTGTCTCGGCAATCAGCGTGAGCCGGTCCGATGTGAGACTGCTGTGGCGTAATTGCACGGATCCCAGCCAGTTTGGCAGCAGCGAAACGACGACTTCGTGGTGAACGATGCCAGTGTCCTCGTCAACGACGTAGGGGCCGCTGTAGGCGAGATATCCTGCCGCAGCTGCCGCTTGCTGTGCGTCGGTGCCTCCGGCTGTGTCGGGCTGGTCGTAGTCCGGGCGGTCGAGCCTCATCAGCTGAGCGGACATGTAGCCGTCATGGGTATACATGATCAATCCCACGGCATCGCGACCCAGCGGAAAGGTGACTGGCCCACCCCAATCGTCTTGTGTTGCATACGAGACCAACTCCCAGCCGCCGCCAATGTGGTCGTGCAGCGTCATCAGGAGGGCAGGGTGTTGAGCGGGAACCCAAACATGAGCCACGACTGATGGCTCACCCAGTCCGGGTAGAGCTTCGCCATTTCGTTGTAGAGATCTTCATCCGACAGGGCCGACTCCTTCAGGCGCCCAAAGTCTTTGAGATAGCTCTTGGAGCCTTCGATGGCATCCGGAGTATCCGGCGCCCCAGTCTTTTTGTGGCCCGCAATGGCGATTTTGGGTTGTAAGGCCGCCAACCGATCCAGCGCGGCGATCCAGTTGGCCCGACTTTCAGGGGTGGTGTCGCCGACGAACATGTGGCAATGGTTGTAGAGGACGTCGCCGCCGACAACCAGATCGATTGACGGCACGTGTAGCGACGTGCTGTCGATGGTGTCGGTGTGGCCCTGCTCGATGATGCGAATCTCGTGGCCCTCTATGGAGAAGGTGTCGTCAGGGTAGGGCTCGGGCATTGTGATCTTGGTCGGAAACTGCCCGGGGAACAGGCTGGCGAAGAAGCGGGCCAGTTCCGGATCTGTGCGCTCGACCAGCTCGATCGATTTCGGTGTCGCGATGGCCTTGGCATCGGGAAAACGGTCTAGTACGACGCTGAGTCCGAAGAAGTGGTCGAAGTGTCCGTGGGTGACGTAGATGGTGGTCAGGTTCCGATGGTGTAGCCCAACCCATTCCGCAAGCGCAGTGGCCTCTGCCACCGTGGTCAGGGGGTCAATCAGAACGGCGTCGTACTCACCGTAGATGAGGGTCGAAGTGATGGGATCCCAACCGAGCGGCGGCCCAAAAGGTTTCGGGCGCTCACCAACGACGGTCTTGCCGGGAGCGGTGAACACGTTGACGCCCAATGTGTTCGATGTAGTGGAGGCGGACATCGCGATCTTCCTTTCGCCGCTGACGAGGTCAGCATCGGACGCTTGCTAGTTGGTGGTCACCGGCGTCTCGCCGGAAATGGCGTGCAGGAGAACGAGGCCGTATTCGGTTGCAGACTGCTGGTTCTGGCCGGTCACGAGCTGGCCGTCGTCAACAACATACGGTTGGGTGTACTCGACACTGGTGTATTGAGTACCGACATCTTCGAGCACCTGTTGTGGATAGTTCGGGAGGAAAAAGCCTGCACCGAAGAATTGTTCGAGAGCGCGGTCCCCTTCCAGTGAGTAGCCGGTGACGCGCCGTCCTCGCACCCTCGCTCCGATGTTTCCCAGTGCGATTGCCCCGTGACAGATTGCGCCGACCACCTGCTGCAGATCCCAGAAATGGCCGAGAATTCGGCCGACTTCATCGTTCGGGTAGAGGTCATAGGTGGCGCCCTGACCACCGGCGACATGAACGGCGTCATATCTGGTCAGGTCGACCTCACTCAACGCGACGGTCTCGTTGAGTCGGTCGCTGAGCTCGTGATCAGACAGGAATCCCTTGCTGACGAGGTCATCGGCTTCTTGCGAGCCTTCCGCGGATGGATCGCTCAGCGGTGTCCACACGATCTTGCCCCCGGCGGGGCTGGCGAAATCGACCTCGATCCCTCGCTCAGCGAGCGCCCAATACGGATGGGTGATCTCCGATAGCCATGCGCCGGTCTCATGACTAGTGATGACGAAAAGCACCCTCATAATCGTTTACCTCGGTGTTCGCCGATTGTTGATTAGGCCAGCGTTGCACCGCCGGTAGATCCGGCTCATCACTCGTTCAAGTACTTTGGGAGACCGTCGAACCCTCGCCGGTCAGATCCCATCACTCGCTTGCTGCTCGCGCGCTAGCGTGCGTCGCGCTCGGCGGCGAGCCGAGCCAGCTCAACCCGCGATCGGATGCCGAGTTTGGTAAAGATTTGTCGAAGGTGAGCGTTCACGGTGTGCGGCGAGAGAAATAACTGTTCCCCGACTTCACGATTGGTGGCGCCGGTCGCGACCAATCGCACTACCGCGACTTCGGACTCACTCAGCTCCGGCCAGCTCGACGACGGGGTCCGTACGCTCACCCGGCGTACGCCGCGTTGGCGCAGCAGGGCGCGGACCCGCGCAGCATCGCGGTGCGCGCCCACCTCGACGTAGATTTCGAGCGCCGCCTCGAGTCGCTCTATCGCTTCGTCCCGCAGACTCTCAGGTCGAAAGTGCCCGGAATCTTCTAGTGCGCTCGCGATCAGCAACGGCTCAGGACAGCCCTCGAACAATCCCACGGCTTTGTCAGCGAGGGCGAAATCGTTGTGCAGCACGGCGTTGGAATGAGCCGACGCCGCCTGCAGCAATGGGAAATCCGGGTCGCGGGTCGCCGCGGCCTGGAGTCGATCCGCGACTGCGATGGCGTCGTCGCGCCGCCCGCCCGCAAGCAGCACATGCATGAGCCGAGGTTGGTCGACGTACCGCCGAGGGCTGCTGACGTGCGGTGTTCCGTTAATGAGGGGATCGAGCAAAGCGATGTCAAGCTGCCGCGAACGTGTCGAATTGCCTTGTGCTGCATCCAGTCTAGCGAGCATCCAGGCTGCCAACGGACGGGCGCGGCCCGGGATAACCTGCTGCATCTGAATGGCCGCTCGTCGCGCCGCCGACAAGCCGGCAGCGTCCCCGGTGTGCAGCGCGACAGTACACAGCACATGGGAAGCGATGTGATTGATGTAGCCGCGGCCGCCTTCCCCGATCTCGTCCGACATCTCCATCACGGCTTCGGCTTCAGCACTGGCGTCGGCGAATCTGCCCAACGCCAGCATCGTGCGGCTACGCAGCATTGACCAGACCCGCAGATTCGCCGAGATCCCCTCGTGTTCAGCTGATCTGGTCCCGGAGTTGATGAGCTCTAACGCCTCCTGAAGCCGGCCGAGGGCGACGAGAATCAACGCATACCATGCGTCGAACATCCACGCCCGGCGCGCAGGCACATCCGCCAGCTCCTGATTCTTGACTCCCATATGGGCGAACTCCACCGCCGCTCGCCAATCCCCGAGATCAAACGCGACCAGGGCCCGCGCGGGCAGCGTGACGATCGCCTCAAAGGACTCTCCCAAGGCAGCTGCCTCGGCGGTCGCCTGGTCCGCGCACCCCGCCGCGGCGCCGATGTCTCCGACCATCTCCAATGCGCATGCGCGCATCGACAGCAAAGCTACTCGTAGCTCGGGTGGCAGATTCGGAAGCTCCAGGCCCCTGCCGCAGTGTTCGGCACAGCCCGCAGGGCCGTATTGAAGTTCCAAAGACCCCAGGGTCATTCGGGCCGCAGCCTCTGCTGCGTGGTCGATCCGCCCGGACGTCGCAGCGATCAGATTCTCGGCTTCGGCTGCCTGACCTGAGTGGACCAATAAGTCCGTTGTCTCGACCACGCGTGTACTCCAGTTCGGATCTGTGTCCGGCGTGAGTTCCAGTAGTCGACGGCTAAGTTGGACCGCTACCGAGGGCGATACTCGCCCGATTTCTGTCGTTGCCCGGTGCAGCAGCTCGATGGCTTGCTGATCGCTCGGGCGGGCGACCTCCATCACCAACGTCGCGGCGTCAGCCGGCGGCGCACCGTGCTCGAGTAGAACGTCAAGCGCTCGGTGCTGCAGGCTTCGCTTGACCGCTGATGGCAGCTCCGCCTCGATCGCCTCACGGATGAGGTCATGGCGGAACCCGAGTCGGTCGCCGTGATCGACGATTAACCCAGCAGCGAGCGCCTCTCGCACCGGTTCGATGATGCTCGGTGCCGGAAGGTCCATGAGGCTGGCAAGTTCGTCCACGGAGAAGCTTCGACCCAATACCGAGGCCATCTGTAATCCCTGTCGAGTCTGCGGCGACAACCGGGCGAGTTGATCATTTACAGACTCCAGCAACCGGCGCGGTATCGCGTCGCCCACCAAACGCGCCACATTGCCGGCGACGGTGACCAAACGTTCGTCTCGAAGACCCCGAAGCAATTCCACCAGCCAAAGCGGCTGACCGCCAGCCCGATTGATAATGCTTCGGAGCCCGTCGTCAGGGTCTCCGCCCAGGACATCGCGACAGACATCCCCGACGGCATTGTCATCGAGCGGGTTTACCGTGAGGATGTCGGGATTCTCAGCGCGGATGCGGGTTACCGCCAATTGAGCCGACGACGGAAGCTCGCCGGATCTCACCACGAACAGCCACAAGATCCGGTGCGACGCCAACCGCCGGGGCAGGATGGTGATCGCGTTAAGCGTCGCGGCATCGGCCCACTGAATGTCGTCGATCCCGATGACAATGCGATCCGACAATGCTGCGCGCTCGAGCCGCTCCTGCAGCTCACGCAACAACCAATAACGTTGGTCCACCGATCCACTGAGCTCACGCAACACCGCGGTGTCCACCGGCGGGTCGTCGTCGGTGACCAGCGCGTCCAACAGGGGCCCGAGCGGAAACGAACGATCAGCGACGTGACTTCCCCCGTGATACACCCGAGCAGCGCGCTCGCGGGCCATGGCTTCCGCTTCCGCCAACAACGCACTCTTGCCCAGCCCGGCCGTGCCGCGGATCAGCACCACCCCGCCTCGGCCTTGGTCGAGGTCATCCAGACGACGCGACAACATCCCGATTTCGGGTTCGCGACCCCGAAGCCGGCGAGGTCGGCCGCTGTCCACCGGGTTGTTCACATCGCGACCGATCCTTTCACGCATTCACCGGTCATGGGAGCGAAGGAGTGTCGCGTATTTTCTTAGGAGGCGTGTGCGAGTTCGGGCGGAACTGGGACGTCCAATTGCGTTAGCAACGCCGCGAATACGCGGCAAAACTCGTTGGCCACCGAATCGAGCACCGGATCGCCGTATGCCGAGAGCAGATCTGCCGGATGATCGATCGTCAACTGTGCGTTACCGCTTTCATCGCTGGCGATGACAACCCGCAGCGGCACGTAAAGAAAGCAGCCCGGATGCTGGCGAAAGCCCGGCTCTGCTTTGATGATGTTGCCGATTAGATACGTCACGGCGTTGCCAGTCGAACCGTTCAGGTGCATCACTGGGCTCGGGTCGAAGACAAAGAAGTTTACGAAACCGTCGATGGCGGTTGCATTCGAAAGCCGCCTGACGGCCTCCCAACCGCTACCGCTCAGCGCCACGCCGACCGCTTCTTGGTGATCAAAATTCGGCACGGCACGCTCATAATCACTTCGGAATTCCGACCAGGGCCGGCCAGTGCTCATGGTGATCTGGCGTACCGGGCGGGTCACGATCTGAACGTCCCGCGGCATGTGGCTCCCTGAGTAGGCTCGGATACCGCTACCAGAGTGCCGCGACGGCGGTCCAATATCATCACTCGATCGAGTTGTTTCCACCTTCGTTTTCATCAGCTGCATAGCGCGGCCGAGGCCAGCAGTGAAGTTGAAATATCTCGTCGATTTGCAGCCGCTTGCGCAGCGCCTGGATCAGTTGTGGATCGGCTGAGATTGCGAGACCTGCCCAGGGAATTCGTCTCAGGATGTCCAGGGGCCGATGCCGCCGACCTTGTCGATGCGGACGCGAGTGAGGAATCCCGGCGGAGCGCCATCGGGCGGGAACTTCATGTTCGGGTCGCCCAGAACCGGGTTGAGCTCCTTGAGAAGTTCGGGGGCGCCCCCCTCGACGATCCGCGCGGTCCCGGTGACGGACAGGTAGGGCCGCATGCCCTGGCCCGGCGGGTCCAGCGACAAGATGGTGACCGCGACCCGCGGATCCTTGCGCACGTTGCGCACCTTCTTGTGTTCGGCGAGGTGCGCGGTGACGAGTTCGTCTCCGTCTGGCGTCGACTGCAAAGCCACCCAAACCACGCTGACCTGGGGGCTACCGTCGGGATTGAGGGTGACCAGGGTGGCATCGGCACCCTCGCCAATGAGATTTCGTGCGGCGTCGTTGAGCTCCATGCGTTGTTCTACCGTCTGTCGTCGCGATTCATTCCCGGCTTTCGGGCCGAATGCCTAATCAGGTCAGTATCGGGCCTGCAGGCACATTTGAACATCGGCTGTGCAGGCCGATACGCGGCTCAGCGGTTTGATGATCGGTCCCCGGCCCTGTTGCGGGCGCGCGCTATCGCAAGCGCACGAGTTCCTGTACCGAGTCCTCTGGCAGGTCGCCGTTGACTACCGCCGAGACGATCATGTTGTTCAATTCGATACTTCCGTGGTGGTTGTCGAGGAAGGCCGTATCGGCGGCATCTCGACCGGTGGCGATGCGGACCATCGATTGCCGCGGGGCCAGGCAGGTGGCGTCGACGACATGCCATTCGCCGTCGACGAACGCCTCAGCCACGGCATGGAAATCCATCGGCTGGCATCCCGGCGCGTACACCGACACCAGCCGCGACGGCACGTTTAGCGCCCGGAGTAACGCAATCACCAAATGCGCGTAGTCACGGCATACACCGGCGCCGGCGAGCAGCGTGTCAGACGCCCCGTCAATCGGATCACTCGATCCGGGA
This sequence comes from uncultured Actinomycetota bacterium, assembly GCA_963826365.1. Taxonomy (GTDB): domain Bacteria; phylum Actinomycetota; class Actinomycetes; order Mycobacteriales; family Mycobacteriaceae; genus Mycobacterium. Next base: position 371,659 of record CAWGXA010000003.1, read on the forward strand.
ACATAACTCAACCGCGTTCCCACCCACGAAGACACATTCTCCAGCAGCTCCACCGAGGCGCCGAACCTCTCGAATTCGGTGGCAGCGAAGCCGAAAAACTTGTCAGATTCCGCATATCGGCTCGGGCGCAGGTAGGTGATCATGTCGATATCGCGAACCGGCACGACGTCGGCTTCGCCGGACACGGTTGCCGAATATGACATCGTCAGGCTTCCCTGGTCGGCGTGCAGCCGATGAATTCGCGTTTCATGCTCCCCGATGATTTCGCGAGGCTCAATTACCTTGCCGTTCAGCTTGATTACCAGCGATTCGGTGACATCGAGACCTGGCAGACGGGCGACGGCAATCTGGAATTCCAGCGTCGTCGGCGCGATCACCCAGACTTCGATGTCGGCACTGACTTGACGTGATGTCACGCTCGTCTCCCTGCTCTGTCCCGGCTGTCTACGACGTCCCCATGCAGGCATGCCATACCGCCTAATCGTCCTCGTTAGTTGAATCTCGCCTCTGCTGCATACCCTAATTCGCGCAGGCGAATAATCGCGTGGTGTGAACTGCATCCCTGCGGTCGGGTGAGGAGGCGCGACGTTGGAAATCTGGGAGCTGATCGCCCGTGAGCGGATCCGGGACACCTTATCCCGATATAACTGGTCGGGCGACGCGGGACGACTCGACGGGCTGACCGAAACGTTCAGTCCGGACGGCGTCCTAGAGATACGGGGCTTCGAGTCGCTACATGGCCGGTCGGCAATTCAGCGCTTTCTGGGCGGTGTCACGGCGAAGACGGCCAGCAGCGCAGCGACCAAGCCGGTCGTCCGACACATCCTCACGAACGTGCTGTTCACCGACCTGAGGCCCGACCAGGCGCAGGTTTCGTCCTACTTCACCGTGGTCACTCACATCGGGCTTGATCATTTCGGGCGTTATCGCGACACCTTGGTGCCAGACGGTGATGCCTGGCTCATCCAGCATCGCAGGGTGTCCACAGACTGGGCGGCCGCGGCCTCGGCTATGGCGCAAACGCCTTGACACACAGTCACTTTCGGTCGCGACGTTGGCAGGCTGAGCGCATTGAATATTGTTGTGTGCGGGCGTAACTCAGGGGAAGGATCGAATATGCGTGCTGCATCGACGGTCGATGGGGAAACCGACCGCGCCGTCGCTTATTTGTTGATCCGATTGACCATCGGGGCCGGCTTGTTCGGGCACGGATTGGTCCGAATCCCCAAGTTGGGCGCTTTTCACGCCCAGTTGGCGGGAGAATTCAAGACTTCGATCCTGCCGGCGGCCCTGGTCTCGGTCTGCGGCTACGCGCTCCCCTTCACCGAGCTCGCCACCGGAGTGTTGCTGTTGGCCGGTGCGTTGACCCGCGCGGCCGCCGTGGCCGGCAGCGTGGTGATGATCGCGTTGGTGTTCGGCGCTACGTCCATCGAGCATTTCAATGTGATCGGCGATCAGCTTGTCCACGCGAGCCTGCTCGCTGTCGTGGTTGGCTTCCGACAACACAACAGGTACTCCATCGACCGGCTACTGGCCAGCCGACGCCGAGCAACCACCACCGTCGTCGGGAGCTGAGATCCCGATGAGCGGAACACCATTCCCCCACACCTGCGCAACGTGGCAGGGTGAGATCCGTGGCCAATACCTCCGAAGCGACCGTCGTCGAGCAAGACCTGCGTGAAATCGACACCCCGAAGGGCGCTTTGCGCTATTACGACTGCGGTTCGGATTCCAGCCCGGTGTTGCTGTTCCTGCACGGTTCCGGCCCCGGCGTCACCGGCTGGCGCAACTTCCGCGGGATACTGCCCACGTTCGCCGAGCACTTCCGCTGCTTGATCCTGGAGTTCCCCGGCTTTGGGGTCACCGGCGACTTCGGCGGCCACCCGATGGTCACCGCGTTCGGCGCCGTGCCGCCTTTCCTGGACGCACTCGACGTCGAAAAAGCGCACATCGTCGGTAACTCGATGGGCGGCGGCGTCGGGATCAACTTCGCAATCCAGAATCCCGACCGCATCGATCACCTGGTGACCATCGGGGGCATCGGTACCAATATCTTCAGCGCCAGCCCAAGTGAGGGAATCCGGCTGCTACAGGAATTCGTCGAGGATCCGACGCGGCAGCGCCTCGTCGACTGGCTGAAATCGATGGTCTACAACCAGTCGCTGGTCACCGACGAACTCATCGAGGAACGCTGGCAGCTAGCCACCGATCCGGTGACGCTGGCCGCCGCGCGCCGCATGTACGGCAAGGAAGCGTTCGCCGGCATGAACGCGGTGATGAGCGCGTCCGATCGCCCGCTGCCCTGGGCTGTCATGCACAAGGTCAAAGCACCCACCTTGCTGACGTGGGGCCGAGACGACCGAGTAAGCCCGCCCGATATGGCGCTCATCCCGATGCGCACCATTCCCAACGCCGAGCTTCACATCTTCCCCAACTCCGGGCACTGGGCGATGATCGAGGCCAAAGCGGCCTTCGAAAGCACGGTGCTCGGCTTCCTGTCCCGCAACTAGCCCACCAGGTAAGGACAACAACATGAGCGACCGGGTACTCGACCGGGTAGTGGCGATGGCCGATCAATTGCGTGATCAGGCCGCCGAAGCCGAGCAAATCGGCCGGCTCACCGACGACACGGTCAAGCTGATGAAGGGCGCCGGCCTGATCCGGCTGCTGCAGACCAAGCAATACCAAGGGTTCGAGGTCCATCCGCGGGAGTTCGCCGAGACGGTGATGGCGACCGCCGCACTGGATCCGGCCGCCGGCTGGATCGTCGGCGTGGTGGGTGTGCACCCCTACCAGCTGGCCTACGCCGATCCCAAAGTGGCCGCGGAGATCTGGGCCGACGACGTCGACACCTGGATGGCTTCCCCTTACGCGCCGCAGGGGGTGGCCAAGCCCGTCGACGGTGGCTATATCTTCAACGGCCGCTGGCAGTTCAGCTCCGGCACCGACCATTGCGACTGGATCATCTTGGGCGCGATGCTCGGCGACGAGAAGGGCATCCCGCTGATGCCGCCCCGGATGCTGCACATGATCCTGCCGCGCAAGGACTACGAGATCGTCGAAGACTCGTGGAATGTCGTGGGGCTGCGTGGAACCGGCTCCAAGGACGTCATCGTCAAGGATGCGTTCATCCCGAGCTACCGGACCATGGACGCGACGAAGGTGATGGACGGGACCGCCCAGCGCGAAGCCGGCATGACCGAGCCGCTGTATCTGATGCCGTGGTCGACGATGTTCCCGCTGGGTATCTCCGCGGCCACCATCGGCATCGCCGAGGGAGCGCTCGCCGCCCACCTGGACTATCAGCGGGAGCGTGTCGGCGCCACCGGGACCGCGATCAAGGATGACCCTTACGTCATGTACGCCGTCGGAGAGGCCGCGGCGGACATCAACGCCGCCCGCCAGGAGCTGCTGGCGAACGCAGACCGGATCTACGACATGGTCGCCGCAGGCAAGGAGGTGTCGTTCGCCGATCGCGCGGCCGGTCGCCGCACCCAGGTTCGCGCGGTCTGGCGCGCGGTCTCGGCGGTCGACGACATCTTCGCGCGCTCCGGCGGCAACGCGGCGCGGATGGACAAGCCACTGCAGCGGTACTGGCGCGACGTGCATGTCGGCCAGATGCACGCCATCCATGTGCCCGGCTCGACGTATCACGCGTCGGCGCTGAGTTCGCTGGGCGTCGAGCCGCCCGAAGGCCCGCTGCGGGCCTTGATCTGAGCACCTAGGAGAAGTCAGCAGTGAGCGATCTGAAAAGCCTTGGCTACATCACCATTTCGACCGCTGACATCGACCGCTGGCGGCAGTTCGCCTTCGGCATCCTGGGTTTCGCGGAAGGCAAAGGCCCTGACGAATCGGCGCTGTATCTGCGGATGGACGAGCGTGCCGCCCGGCTCATCGTGGTGCCCGGCGAGACCGACCGGGTGCTCACCATTGGTTGGGAGGTGCGTGACCGCCCGGCTCTGCAGCGAGTCAAATCGGCACTTGATGGCGCCGGGGTGCCGTTCAAGCAGCTGTCGGTCGACGAGGTAGAGACCCGCCGGGTAGAAGAGGCAATCACTTTCGAGGATCCGGCCGGCAACGCAATCGAGGTGTTTCACGGCGCCGTGCTTGACCACAGCCCGATCATCACCCCGTTCGGCGCGCGATTTCTCACCGCCGATCAGGGTTTGGGCCACGTCGTGGTGCCGGCCACCGATCCCAATGGGTTGTTCGACTTCTACACCGAGATATTGGGCTTCCGATCCCGCGGCACCTTCCGGGTGCCGCTGCCGAAAGAGTTCGGCCCGGTGCGGGTCCGCTTCCTGGGCATCAACGAACGCCATCACAGCCTGGCGATCGTCCCGGCCGCGCATCAGCGCGACCCGCGGCTCGTCCACATCATGGTCGAGGTCGACACCCTCGACGCGGTGGGCCGGGCGCTGGACCGGATCAACTCCGAGGGCTTCCAACTGTCCTCCACGCTCGGGCGCCACACCAACGACAAGATGATCTCGTTCTACGTCCGCGCACCCGGCGACTGGGACATCGAATTCGGCACCGACGGGATGCGCGTCGACGAAAGGTATTACACCGCAGAGGAAATAACCGCTGACAGCTACTGGGGTCATCAGTGGATCGGCGAAATGCCCGCGGCAATGCGGCTATGACACCCGACACCGACGTCACGCCGGTCGCGGCTTCGTCGATCACGTCGTGGGATCACGAGGCCGACGTCGTTATCGCCGGTTACGGCGTCGCGGGTGCGGCGGCCGCGGTCGAGGCGGCCCGCTCGGGCGCAGACGTCTTGGTGCTGGAACGGACCGGGTCCTGGGGCGGTGCGGCCGCGATGGCCGGTGGCTTCATCTACCTCGGCGGTGGCACCCCACTGCAAAAGGCTTGTGGCTTTACCGATTCCGTCGACAACATGGCCGCCTTCCTCAATGTCGCAATGGGACCCGGAGCCGATGAGAATCGGATCGCCGACTACTGCGCCGGCAGTGTCGCCCACTTCGACTGGCTGGTCGGCTGTGGTGTGCCGTTCAAGGCGGAGTTCTTCTCCGAACCCGGCTGGGAGCCGATGGGCGACCAAGGCTTGATGTACAGCGGGGGCGAAAATGCCTATCCCTTCAACACCATTGCCACGCCCGCGCCGCGCGGACACGTCCCGCAGATGTCCAACAAGAAGCAGGGTGAAGCCAGCGCGGGCTACATGCTGATGAAGCCGCTCGTCGAAACGGCGAGCGCAGCCGGCGCGCGGGCGCTGTACGACGTGCGGGCGCAGTGCCTGATTGTCGAATCCGACGGCAGGGTGGTCGGCCTGCGCGCCCGCCAGTACGGCGCGGAAATGACGATCCGGGCGCGTACCGGGGTGGTGCTGGCGACGGGAAGCTTCGCCTATAACGACGCCATGGTGGAGCGCTACGCGCCGCGCATCGCCGGACGCCCGGCGGCATCGATCGAGCAGCACGACGGGCAGGCAATCCGGATGGCGCAGGCATTGGGCGCCGATCTGGCGCACATGGACGCCACTGAGGTCGCGATCTTCATCGACCCCCAACAGCTGGTGCGCGGCATCCTGGTCAATGGTCGCGGCCAACGCTATGTCGCGGAGGACACCTACCCGGGCCGCATCGGCCAGCTCACGCTCTATCAGCAGGACAACATCGCGTACCTGATCATCGACAGCGACGCCCAAGACGAGGCGATGGCCTCGTGGTCACCGAAATTCATGCTGCGGCAGGCGACTTGGGTCGCGGACTCCGTCGCCGACCTGGAACGCGATATGCAGCTGGCTCCCGGTTCGCTGCAAGCCACCGTGGCCGCCTTTAACGACGGCGCCGCGCGCGGCGAAGACCCGCTGCTGCACAAGAAGCCCGAGTGGCTCAAACCGATCGGCACGCCGGTCGGCGCGGTCGACTTACGCGAGAACACCGGCGGCTTCACCCTGGGCGGCCTGAGCACCACGCTCAACGCGGAGGTGCTGCACGTCAGCGGTAATCCGATCCCGGGCCTCTTCGCCGCGGGCCGCTCGACCGCCGGATTGGCCGCATGGGGTTATGCCAGCGGCATCTCGCTCGGCGACGGCAGCTTCTACGGCCGTCGCGCCGGCGGATCTGCGGCAAAGGGCTGATCTGCGTCGTCGGGCGGCGCGGGATTTACCCCCAGATTCCGTCCTCGGCGCCCACTCAGAATCATCCGGACGCACTTGAGGGTCACCGGGTGTGTGACAGCCGCCACACGGATGTGGTAAACCAGATATTCCTAATAGGAATATCTCAGCCCGATATACCGCGGCGTTGGAGGCCCGATGGCACGAACCGTTGCACCCGCCGAAACACCGACGGCCGTCATCGACCGCATCGCGCTGATCCTGGACGCATTCGACGGGCCTGGGCGCCTCACACTCGCCCAAATCGTCCGGCGGACCGGACTGCCCCGCTCGTCGGCGCATCGGATGCTGGAGCGCCTGGTACAGCTGCGGTGGCTGCGGCGCAGCGGCCGCGATTACGAGTTGGGGATGCGCCTGGTCGAGCTGGGCTCGCTGGCTGTGCACCAGGACCGGCTGGTGCGTGCGGCCGCCCCGCTGCTGTGCGAACTGCACCGTGCTACTGGGCTCGCCGTACACCTCGCGGCTCTGGACGCACCCGACGTGGTCTACCTGGACAAGATCGGCGACCCGACGATTCCCACCCGCGTCGGCGCCCGTGAGCCCGCGCACTGCACCGCCGTCGGCAAGGCGATGCTCGCCTACACGGACCAGCACGCGCCGGTGGATCTGCGAGTCCGCAAGACCAGATACTCGATCTCGAGCAGTTCGCAGCTGGCTGCCGAATTGGCCAAGGTGCGTGCTCATGGTGTGGCATTCGAGCGCGAGGAGTCGCTGCCCGGATTCGGTTGCGTGGCAGCGACTATCGGGAGCCCAGGTGAGGCAGTCGCTGCGGTGTCGGTGTGCGGTCCGATGAATCGGATGACGTTCGATCAGCGATTGACCGCCCCGGTACGGATGACCGCGATGGCGATCTGGCGCAGCATCGAGGACGGGCCGCAACGCGTTGCGCCCACCCTGCAACCGCTGCGCCCACTGCGGTCCGCGCGTCCCGAGCGGCCTGCCGTCCAGTACGCGTGAATTCGTTTTCTGGCGGCATTGCCGTCATCACCGGCGCCGGCTCGGGCATCGGCGCGGGATTGGCGCGCCACGCCACGCAATTGGGCATGACGGTGATACTGGCCGACGTCGATGCCGAGGCGATCGCGGCGCTACGCGACGAGATCTGTGCCTCCGGAGGTTCGGCGGTTGCCGTCGTGTGCGACGTGCGCGACCCCGATGCCATGCAAGAACTCGCCGACCGAACCTACCGCGACGTCGGTCCGGTCCGGCTGTTGGTGAACAACGCCGGAGTCGAACAGTTCGGTTACCTGTGGGACACGCCGGTCGCCAACTGGCAGCGCGTCGTCGACATCAACATCAGCGGAGTTTTCCACGGGGTGCGGGCTTTCCTGCCGAAGATGATGGCCACCGACGAGCACGCGTGGGTCTGGAACCTATCGTCAGTGGGCGCCGTGCTGGCGATTCCGTTGCAGGGGCCCTACATCGTGAGCAAGCACGCGGTGCTCGCGTTGACGGAGTGCCTGCGCCTGGACGTCGAGTCGGCCGGACACGGCCACCATATTCACGTGCAGGCCGTGCTGCCGGGGGCGGTGGTCTCCAACATCTTCGAGTCGGCCGGTGGCGTCGATCCGTCCGCGGCCAGCGATGCGGCGATCGCCGACCAACAGCGCTCGGCCATGCTCGCCGTCAAGGACCGGGCCATGGACGCAATGACGGCTGCCGCAACGATTTTCGAACAGGCTGCCGAGGGCCGCTTCTACCTACTCACCGAGCCGTCGGTGACCGACGCGATGGCCGAGCGAGCGGATGTGCTTGCATCGCAACGCCCGCCGCTGCTCACGCCTCGCTGAACCTGCGAGTCTCACCGGCGCCCGCAGCGGGAGCTCAGGCCGAGCACGCCGCTTCGTCGACGATCGCCAGATCGCCATGCCGGACCGCGTCGATGATGGACTCGTTCAGCGCGGAGCACATGAGGAAAACTCCCCTGCCGGCGTGCACCGCCATCTTCTCCGCCTGGGCGCGCTCGGCGCACCGAGCAGTCGCATCGGCGTTCCACTGCACGCTGGTTTGGCTCCAACTGCTTTTGCGGGCCAATACCAGGGCGCCGCAACTGCGGCACCCGACGGGCATCATGGGCATCTCGTCGAGGCGGTTATCGGGCCGGACGGAAGAATCGATCGTCATCGGACCGCGCCCGTGGTGGCCGACCGGGCGGCTATGTTGGCCTCAACCTCTCTCATCCACGCTTCGTAGGGCCGGGTCGTGTCAAGCTCGAATTCAAAGCGGTCCACCATATCTGGCTCTACGTCGGCAACGTCGACATAGAACTGCTGATACCAACGGCGCAGCTGGTACACCGGGCCGTCCTCCTCGACGAGCAGCGGATTGTCGATGCGCGCTTTGTGCCGCCAGATTTCGACGTCCTGCTCGAATCCGATCTTCACGTAGTCGCCGAGTTTGATCGCGGTCCGCATGGCCTCGTCCCCGGGCAGCGCCTCCGACTTCTTGACGATGATGCCATATTGCAGCACAAAGGAATTCGAATCGATCGGGTAGTGACAGTTGATGAGAACCGATTGGGCGTCGCCGTGCGCGTAGTGATAGGTCAGGTCATCGATCATGAACGACGGGCCGTAATAGGACGCCACCGATGTGTTGCCGAGCATCTGCGCACCTTCGGTGTCGGCCATGTCCGGGCGGCCCTCGCCGTTCATGTACTGCGTCGCGATGGGCCCTTCGAAGATGTTCTTGAAGTAGGTCGGCAACGCACCGTGGATGTAGTAGAAGTGCGCCATATCGACCACGTTGTCGATGATTTCGCGGCAATTGCTTCCCACGACGGTGGTGTACCAATGCCATTCGGTCCAGTCGTCGCTGGTGGCTCCTTCGATACGTGGGATGGCCGCCTCCGGCGAAGGTGGATTGCCCTCGGGGTCGTTCCAGACGAACAACATGCCGTCCTGTTCCAGCGTCGTCCAGGTCGCGGTACGGGCTAGCCGGGGCGTGCGCCGCGCGTAGGGCACCTGTTTGCATCGCCCGTCACCGCCCCAGCGCCAGTCGTGGAACGGACACGCGATCTCGTCGCCCTTGACCTCGCCTTCCGAGAGGTCACCGCCCATGTGCCGGCAGTAGGCGTCGAGCACGTTGACCTTGCGGTCCCCGCTGCGGAAGACGACAAGCTTGTGCCCGAAGGCCTTGATGGCGTGCGGCTTGCCGTCCGCGAAATCTCTGATCAGACCCAGGCAGTGCCAGCCGCGGGCGAACCGCGCGGGGGCGGCGTCGGCTTCAATGAGCCGAATTTCGTCAATCTCAGACTGCGACGTCATAGCGATGATTTAACTCCTGCGAAAGGCCTTTTGGCGGGAGCCGTTCCACTGATCAGGATGATTCTTCCTGCGCGGCCCCGTTCCGGCATACCGTTTCCCGCGTGGCTCTGCACAGCGCGACCATCCCCGCCGGTCTGGCGGTGGCCGACACGTGCGTCGACCTGCTGGTGGTTGGCTCGGGCACCGGCATGGCCGCGGCGCTGACCGCCCATGAACAGGGGCTGTCGGTCCTCATCGTGGAGAAGTCGTCGCAGGTGGGTGGCTCTACCGCCCGCTCCGGTGGCGCGCTCTGGCTGCCCGCCAGTCCGATATTGCGGGAGGGAGGCGCGAACGACACCGCCGAACGCGCCGCCACCTACCTCGAGGCGGTGGTGGCCGGATCGGCACCCTCGCAGCGGTCGGCTGGGTTCGTCAGCCAGGTATCGGCCATGGTCGACATGCTGGGCAGGACGACTCCGCTGCGACTGTTCTGGGCCCGCGATTATTCGGACTACCACCCCGAGGAACCCGGCGGCAGCGCGGCGGGCCGCACCTGCGAATGCCACCCGCTGGACACCGCGATTCTCGGTGCATATCGCACCCGGCTGCGGCCAGGCGTGCTGGAGCCCGCTGTCGCGATACCGACGACGGGTGCCGACTACCGCTGGATGAACCTGGTGGCTCGGGTACCGCGCAAGGGCATTCCGACGTTCGCCAAGCGGGTTGCCCAAGGGTTGGGCGGCCGGCTGCTGGGCCGCCGTTACGCGGCGGGCGGTCAGGGCCTGATGGCCGGGCTGTTCGCCGGTGTACTGCGTGCCGGCATCCCGGTGTGGACCGATACCGCGCTGCTGCGTCTGCAGAGCGACGGTGAGCGGGTGACCGGGGCCATCGTGGGTCACGACGACCGGGAGGTGTCGATCACGACCCGTCGCGGGGTGGTGCTGGCTACCGGTGGTTTCGACCACAGCATGGACATGCGGTGGAAGTTTCAGTCCGAGTCGCTGGGCGCCAACCTGAGCCTGGGCGCCGAATCCAATACCGGCGACGGAATCCGCGCCGGCCAGGAACTCGGTGCCGGCACCGATTTGATGGAACAGGCATGGTGGTTTCCCGCCATCGCTCCCCTGCCCGGCAAGGCGCCCGCGGTAATGCTGGCCGAACGCTCACTTCCGGGTGCGCTGATCGTGGACCAACACGGCCGGCGATTCGCCAACGAGTCGGCGGACTACATGTCGTTCGGCCAGCGGCTGCTTGAGCTGGAGCGCTCGGGTAGCCCGGTCGAAGCCATGTGGATCGTCTTCGACCAGCAATACCGCAATAGCTATGTCTTTGCCGCCGAACTCTTTCCGCGGATGCGCATTCCGCAGTCCTGGTACGACGCGGGCATCGCGGTACGGTCCGACACACTGGGCGAACTCGGTGCGCAGATGGGAGTTCCGGTCTCGGAGTTCTTCGCCACGATGACCGGCTTCAACCAAAACGCGTCGGCCGGTGCGGATCCCGACTTCGGTCGCGGTCGCAGCGCCTATGACCGCTACTACGGCGACCCGACGATCAAGCCGAACCCCAACCTGCGTGCCTTGGTCAAGGGTCCGTTCTACGGCGTGAAAATGGTGCTCAGCGACCTGGGTACCTGCGGCGGCCTGAAGACCGACGAGCGGGCCCGCGTACTGCGCGAAGACGGTGCGCCCATCCCCGGGCTGTACGCAATCGGCAATACCGCGGCCAACGCGTTCGGCACGACGTATCCGGGTGCGGGCGCGACGATCGCGCAGGGGCTGGTGTACGGCTACATCGCGGCCCGGGATGCGGCGGGCTAGTTGGCTTCCCGTTTGGCCTCGACCTGCTTTTCCACCTCACGCCAATAACCCGGTGTGGTGCGCGGTTTGCCGTAACCACCCTTCGGGGCTGTCTGCAGAACTGTGTCGGCCTCGTCGATGTCCTTGATCATCTCGAGGGCGAACTCCCGCTCGGCGGCGTAATACTTGGCGGCCCAACGCAACGCGAGCACCGAGTATGCCCAAGCAGGTTCGGCCTCGGCGCCCTCGGCGTCTTCAACGGCCTTGCGATGCTTGGATTCCGCGTAGGCCACGTGCGCCTGTAGCAATTCCTTGAGCCGGCTTGGGTTACTGAGGTGGCCGAACGTAACCCGCAGCAGCACACTGTGCTTGAGCACCGGCGGGTCCACCGGCGCATGGTTGGTCCACTCGGTGACGGCATCCATTCCGGCCGGGGTGATCTTGTAGAGCCGGCGGCTACGGGTGCCTTCGTCGCGCTCCACGCGCGAGGTCGCCAGTCCCAGCACCTCCAGCTTCTTCAGCTCGGTATAGATCTGGCTGTAGGAGGGACTCCAGTAGTAGAGATCGACGCTCCAGTCGATCCACTTTTTGAGGTCGTAGCCGGAGACTTCTTCTTCGTAGGACATCATGCCCAGCAGCGCCCAGCTGGTCGCGGCAAGCGTCGCCGTTGTCGGCTTGTCGCTCACAGGGTCCGTTTCGGAGTCCATTTCGCCAGGTTAACAATTCCGGTGGGCACGTTGTGTCACACTGACCGCTGGCCGGGACACGAAAGGATCAGCATGAGTAGCATGGCATTGATCGGACGAGGGATCGCCGCTTGCAGTGTTGTGGCAGTTGGCTTCTGCGTGCGAATGCCGTCAGCCGCCGCGGATAACCAGTTCTGCTCGGACCATGCGTGTTCCTTCTACTCCCCTACACATGCGATCAGCTGCGAGATCGATTACCAACGCCAAAGCATCCCGGACTCGACCTATTGCCAGATCAATTCCGCGCAGCTAGCGCAGTCCACTCATATGGACGCCATGGGAACCTACTCGGTCTGCTCCGGTCAAAGCTGTTTGGGCAATCCCGGTTTGGGTCAGGCCACCCTGGCCTACGGCGAATCGATCGGTTTGGGGCCGTTCGGCTGCCGGTCGGAGGTCAGCGGGGTGACCTGCACGGTTTCATCGGGCTGCGGCTTTACGATATCCAGCTCCGGAATCGTCAAAGTCCCGTAGCCACGGTGGTTATCCGCTCGGGAAGTTCACGTCCTTGGTGACGGACTCCCACTCGTCGATCGACGCAGTGGTCGCAGCGATCTTGTCGCGCATCGCCTTGAGGACGTCGCGGCCGAGTAGCAGCCGCAGCGGCGGATCGTCGAGTTCGGTCACCATCAGCACCGCCTCGGCCACCTTGCGTGGGTCGCCCGGCAGGTGGTCGGCGAACTGCTTGATCAGATCCTTGCGTGCCGCGACGTCGGCGTAGTCGGAGATCGGGGTGTCCGATTCCTTCATCGATCTTGTCGCCCAGTCGGTGCGGAAGGCGCCCGGCTCGATAGCGATCACCTTGACGCCCAGTGGACGCACTTCGGTCGCGAGTGCCTCGGTTACCGCTTCCAGCGCGAATTTGGTCGACGAGTAGTAGGCGTTGGGCGGGTTGGCCACCAGGCCGGTCATCGATGAGATGTTGACGATGTGGCCCGAGCCGCGCGCACGCATGCTTGGTAGCACTGCCTTGATCATGTCGACGGCACCGAAGTAGTTGACATCGAACAACTTTCGGACCTCGGCGTCGTCGCCTTCCTCGACCGCGGACAAATAGCCGTGGCCGGCGTTGTTGACCAGCACGTCGATCCCGCCGAACGCCTTGTCGGCCGCCGCCACCGCGGCCGCGATCTGGCCGGTGTCGGTGACATCGAGCGCGACGGCCAGTGCCCGGTCCCCATACTCATTGCCGAAGTCTTGCACGGCATCGGCGCGTCGCGCGGTCACCACCACGCTATGTCCGGCTTCCAAAGCGGCACGGGCGATCTCCCGCCCGAAGCCGGTCGAGCATCCGGTGATCAGCCAGCGCGCCACGTTAAATCGTCCCCTCCGGAAGGCGCCGTAGATACGCCTTTCGTCGATCGGCAAGTTCGACCGCCCGCTGGGCTGCGGTCACCCGGCGCAGCGCCGGCACTTCGGCATCCAGCTGATCCAGCTTGACGACCCGGCCGCGTGCGCCGAGGTCCTCGCGGGGCCCGGTCTCGCCGAACTCCGCCATCCGCAGCGTCAGGATGCCTTCCCGCAGGCCGTCAGAGTCAATCCAGTTCGCGACACCGGGATCTGCCGGCGCGATCACGTAGGTATAGGTGCCGTCCCCGTTGGGCACCGATTGCGCCTTGTTGAGGCTTCCGGTGCGGTCGCAGATATCCAGCGTGGTCCCCCAGATGTTGCTCAGCGGCACCGTGAAGTAATCCGCACCGCCGTCATTGAGGTCGACCACGAATGCCTCATCCGGCGCCAGGTCGAAGCGGCCCATCACGTACACCTGGTTGCGCATCGCGCCGATCTTGTCTGCCGACCACGCCAGGTTGAAGTGGTTGGCCGGCATCTTGTACACGCCATGGCTTAGCTTGCCGGTGAAGTTGGCGAAGTAATCCATCATCGCCGCGGTTGCGTCGGCCTGCTCGTCGAGCGTGCGCGCCGGCGTTGCAGGAGGACCACCAAGTCGTTGCACCTCAATGTGATTGGGGTCGTCGCGACCCCAATCCAGCAGCACGTCACGGATGTAAAACTCGTGCGCCTCGGGCGAGGTCTGCACATGGTTCGGCCGTCCGTTGGCGGGCTCGGCGTCCACGGTGACGGTGTAGCTGCCGTCGGAGTCGACCTGCATGGTGCGCCCGTTCAGCACGTTGACGGTACCCATGTTCGCATCCCACAGGGTGAAGTAGTTCTCGGTCATCCGGTGCTCGCCGACCCGGCCGCGGATCTCGTAGCGCTCCTCGCCGGAGATCGGTATCACCCGATACACCGTGTCGGGATTGTCGATGCCCCACCGTGATCCAGGAATATTTCGACCGTCCACCGGATGCGCCAGCCGGGTGATGCAGGTGACCTTTGGCCGCAATTTGTCTTGGTTGGACGACCACACCGCCGCCGAGAACATCACCTCGGCGAAGGAATCATCGAAGCGCTCTCGCATCGCGTCGGACGCTTTGGACCGGCCGAGCCAGGTCTCGGCGACCGTACGGTAGGCCGCCTTGATCGTGGGGTGCTCGATCAATTCCAGGGCCGCGAGTTCCTGCTCGCGCTGGGATACCGTCGAGACGGGGTCGTCAGGCATCAACTGTCCTCACTGCTCGGCATGTCGGAAACGCTTGTTGTACAAAGTGAATCGCTCGTCTACTTGCTCGGGGCGCAGACCATAGTTGGCTAGTCCATACGGCGGGCGCGGTGCCTCGCGGGGCCGCTCGTCCAGCCAGCGACGCATCGCAGTTTCCGCCTCACCCGTCAGCGGCAAGCCGATGGCGTCGTAGACGCGCGCCACCTGCCCGATCTGATCAGCCACGGCGTCGTCGAACGCGATGTCGGTGACCCGATTCGCCTCATCCGCCCATCCGTCGCGGATCGCCATGGCACGGTCGTTGGTCCAGCCCATCCGTTGCAACCATTGCGCGCCAACGCGATGTAGGTCGACAGTGTCGGCGTGCATCGCGTGCAATGTCGCGTTCAGGCTCGCTCCGGAAGCGATGGTGGTGCGGGGGTCACGGTGCATGTGCACGACGTGCAGATCGGGGAACTGGCCCCGCAGCAGATCCAGGTAGCCCAGGTGCGCCGGGGACTTGAGCACCCAGCGCTCGGCGGGCCAGGGCCCCTCCGGCGACCTCTGACGTTTCTGCCACTGCAGGAACTGCAGCATGCGGTGCAGGTAGTGGTAGGCGGGGCTGAAGTCCTGCTCGTCCAGCCAGGAGCGGTAGTTGGGAAGGTACGCCCCCGATTCGGGGACGTGAGACAAGAATGCATCCGCCAGAAAGACGATCTCTTCTTCGGCCTCGCGCGCATACATCGGGTGGATGGCGAACAGATCGGGTGCCAGTTCGCGGGATTTCGCCTCCCGCGCTTCGCTGATCGCGATGCGTGGGTCGACTCCGGTGAACCCTTGATCCAACCGAGGTGCGGCTTCAACGACCTCCCAGCCATAGGCACAGGCAAAACGCGGGTCGGCGGCCAGCAGTCGCTGCAGCAGCGTGGTTCCGCTGCGCATCATCCCCACCACGACAACCGGCGCTGCGATCTGCTCGTCGAGGATGTCCGGGTGCCGTCGAATCCATTCCTGGGCACGAAGCCGCATCCGCAGGCTGTGCACGATCCCGGAGCGCAGGATGTGTGCCCCGATCGCGTTGAGACCGGCGCCGGCGTAATCGTCGAGCAGCACGCTTAGCGGGCGCTCGAATTCGCCGGGGCCCCAATCGGTGAGTGCTTCTTTGCGCTGCGCATCCGCCAACACCGCGACGACGTCGAAAGCGACGGGGTTTTCCACTGGGTCGAATCCTTGAGGCGACGTCAGAACTTCAGGTGCTGGCTGACATCGCCGAGCTGGTCGACGAACATGATGCGACTGTCGAACCACCACACGCCGTCCAACCGCTGAAACGTGTCCTTGTAGTGCCCGGTCACGATCACCTGCAGCGGCAGATCGGGCGTGGCCTGGGTGACGCAGTAGTACGAGGTGCTGCGCGCGGTTCCGGCGGCCTCGTCAATGTAGAGCTGCACATTGCTGGTGTTGTGTTTGGTTTTCGGGGTGCCGTCTTCGTAGATCTTGGTGGCCATGTCGTACAACTTCCGTACCCCGGCGCTGCCTTCGAACACGGTCTCGGGCGGACCGTTCTCCACGCCGCAGATCCGTCCGTGCTCAAAAAGCCCGGCCACCGCCTCCAGGTCCCCGCCGTCCAGGCGCTCAGCGTAGGTGTAGATCAGGTTGGTGATTTCTATTGCGCTGTCACTCATCTCGAAGACCCTGCATGAACTCGGTTTTCCTCCGTTTCACGGCGGCGCCGGTGCGGCATTCGCCAACAATAGTGGCAGAGTTGACCAGACTTACGGTCATTTTCTTCCGAATAGCCGGTTAGTGTGGTCGCCGTGACCTCACCTTGGACGCCGACGCGGCTCGGCGACTTGACCGGCAAGCGAGTGATCGTGACGGGGGCAACCAACGGTGTCGGGCTCGGCACTGCGCACGCTCTTGCCAAAGCCGGCGCCCACGTGATTCTCGCAGTGCGCAACATCGATCTCGGCAAGCAACGCGCTGCCGAGATCGGTGGCTCCACCGAGGTGGTGAAGCTCGACCTCGCCGACCTGTCGTCGGTGCGCGAGTTCCCCACTCTGATCGACGGCGATGTCGACATCCTGATCAACAACGCCGGCGCGATCACCAACCGCCGTGCCGACACCGTCGACGGGTTTGAGATGACACTCGGCACCAATCTGCTCGGACCGTTCGCCTTGACGAACCTGCTGTTGCCCCGGGTGCGATCGCAGATCATCAACGTCGGTTCCGACGCGCACGAATCGGCGACGCTACGACTCGACGACATGCATCTGCGACATGGCAAGTGGACGAGACTCGGCGCCTACGCGCATTCGAAACTCACAGTGATGTTGTGGGGGCTGGAGTTGGATCGCCGGCTGCGCGCCGCCGGATCGCCAATCGTCAGCCAGCTCACCCACCCGGGATGGGTGGCCTCCAACCTGTCTCACCTGTCCGACTCGCCATTGCTGTCGTTGTCGCACAAAGCTGTCAAGGCGTTGGCCGACCGCTTTGGCAATGACATCGACGAAGGTGCGGCGCCCACGCTGTACTGCATCAGCGAACCGGTGCCGCCGGGCAGCTACATCGGTGTCAGCGGCAGGTTCGGTCTGCGCGGCGCCCCGGCGCTGATCGGGCGCACTGTGCATGCTTCCGACTACGACGTGGCCGCCCGTTTGGTGGCGTTCGCCGAAAAAGAGACCGGCACGACGCTGTCTGTTTAGCCGCCGTCTTGGCGACCATATTTCTCCGATCAGCGTGGCGGGCACGGTTCGCATTGACCTGGAAATCCTGCGTGTTGGACGGCGTATCGGCAACCGTGTCCCGTTGGCTGACGAAGAGGTTCAGTTTATCCAGCGGGGATGTGGGACGGGCACAAATCCACCGTATTTCGCGGGCACAAAATCGGCCTCTGCGGGTTGCTTTTCTGCGCAATATCCGGTGGCGTCGGAACGCAGGGCTTGCTAGCCGTCGTCGGGCGTCGGCGTTTCGCCATGTACCTTGCCCGTCATGGGTGAACTCGATAACACCGTCGCCGTGGTCACCGGCGCTGCCAGGGGCCAGGGTCGCAGCCACGCCGTTGCGCTCGCCGAGCAAGGCGCCGACATCATCGCCGTCGACATCTGCGCGGATATCGACGCTATTCCGTACGCGCTGGGCACCAAGGCCGATCTCGACGAGACCGCGCGGTTAGTTCAAGCAGCGGGCCGCCGGGTGGCGCCCGTCATCGCCGATGTTCGCGATCTGGCGGAACTGGAAGCGGCTGTGCAGAACGGGATCGACACCCTGGGCGAAATCGACATCGTCATCGCCAACGCCGGAGTGGTGGCGATCGGCGACCCAGACACCCGCTCCGAACCGGTGTTCAACACGATCGTCGACACCAACCTCAAAGGCGTGTGGCACACCATCGTCGCCGCGGTGCCGTCGATCGTCCGCAAGGGCCGGGGCGGGTCGGTCGTGTTGATCAGTTCGTCGCAAGGTCTGACCGGTAAAGGCGGCGACGGCAGCGCCGCGATGTTCGCCTACGCCGCGTCCAAGCATGCCGTGCTGGGCATGATGCGCTCGGCGGCGAATGCATTTGCACCGCATAGTATTCGGGTTAACTCGATACACCCGAGCGGTGTTGCGACCCCTATGATCCTCAACGATTTTGTGGTGAATCGGATGATGGAGAACCCGAACCAGGCCGTCTCGCAGATGCTGCTGCCCGGCGTACCGCTGGTCCAACCCCAGGATGTGACAGAGGCGGTGCTGTGGCTCGTCAGCCCCAGGGCACGCTACGTCACCGGTGTGGCGATACCCGTCGACGCCGGCCACCTCGTCATGTAGCTATCATTTGATCTGCAAGCCGCGCTTATGCACCCAAAGCACAGCGGCGACGCTGCCGACCAGCCACACGCCGAGGGCGACGGCCAGATGCACGAAACTTTTTGTGTCGCGACCGAATACGGGCCAGATCAACGCGGGCAACTGCGTCCACAACACGCGATGCTCTACGCCGTTCATCGGGTCGGCGATGTAGTACAGCGCATACGGCAGCGTGAGAGCCAGGATCCAGCCCCCGGTGCGTCGGTTGTGACGCTGGCGCCAGCGCCGAATCAGTGGCTCGACACCCACCGGGTGCAGCACCGAGAACAGGTTGCCGACGCCCAGCCAGGAGACGATCGGCACCGCGACGGTAGGGATCGTGATGGCCAGGCGCGCGGGTGTTTCCAGCCACAGCGTCAAGGCCACTGCCGCCACCATGTTAGGCAGTCCGACGATCACCAGTAGGGCAAGGTTTTTGATCAATAGAATCCGCCACATCGGCACCCCGGCCCGCACGGCCGTGAGCACGCGATAGTGGTCGGACCCCAATACGTTGGTGGTGGTGACGTCGGCAAGGATCCACGACGAAAAGTACGTGCCAACCAAGATCACCCAGTCTTGATAGCGGCCAGCGGTTAACGGCTGCACCAGCAACCAACCCACCGCAAAGACCAGGTTCGCCGCCACACCCATCAACCAGGTGCGCGGCGGGGTGAACGCCCAGCGGATCTCCGATCGGACCGCCGGCCACAGTCGTTGTTGAAAATCCTTGGCGGCCCGCCTTGCCGCGGCGGGACGAGGGGCCGATGCCCGCGCCGCGATAATCAGGGCGGCCCGCACGCGTGGGCGCATCGTCGCCGGTAACTCCACCATGCGCTCCCCCAGCAAGGCGGTTGCCCGCGCAAACAAAGGCTCTACCAATGCTTCTCGCTACTCCTCGTGGTTCCTCAGCCCCCAGATTTGGAGCCGTCAGGTTCCGACGCCGGATTGATAATGCGTCTGTGCAACTCCACTGTGAGCACGTGAATCTGGCGGGTGAGCTCGGTGTTGGTCTTCAGCTCCAAGTCCTGGGTCTCGAAGTCGTGGTCGGCCCTGGCCTGCTGGAAAGCCGCCTGACGGTTCTGGCCGATCATCACAAAGGTCGATAGGAAGATCGCCTCGAGCGACACCACCAGGGTCAGCGTCGGCCACGGGCTCTTTTCTAGGAACAGCATCCATACGCCGAAGAGCGCGGCATGAATCCAGACGAAGTTCATCGACCCGGCAAATGCCGTGATCCGATCGGCCAGGCGCAGCTGAAGCTTCTGGCTTCGCCTCTTGGCTTCTTCGACGACGGCTGGATGGTGAAGCTGTCCGCTCCGCAGCAAGCGGCGCGGAATCAATTGTGGGGTGTGCCGATGGGCGTCGGTTTGCGTTGTCATGCTGAGCCGCTCCTTTCGGTGCCAGGGCAGCTGTGCATTCGCGTCGTCTGGCACATATCAGGCGGCTGGATGGGCCGCTGGCTAATGTTAGTGCGCCGGGTGTCCCGTTTTGGCAAACCCGTTAGGCCCCGGTTTCGCCTCGGTAGAACGTGTTACAGTTTGCCGATTGCGGCCCAGGTTGGCAGGAGTGCAGGGCATCGCGCTTAAGGAGGCCTGCATGGATCCCGTCGTCGTAGGTCGTGCGCACCGACGAACGCTGAAAACCGCTGTGGCCAAGGGAAACTGAGCGCAATGCCGATCCGAAAGCGTGTCGTCGTCGCGGGACTGGGCGATGTTGGTCTGCTGACCGCGATCCGGCTGGGCCAGCACACCGACGTCGTCGGAATCTCGGTCAAGCCTGCACTGGTGAGCGGCCAAGAACTTGGCATCCGACTCTCCCGCCCGGACGACTGGGCCCGTGACTACTGGATCTCGTTCGACAGGTTCCG
Organism: uncultured Actinomycetota bacterium; assembly: GCA_963826365.1. GTDB lineage: Bacteria > Actinomycetota > Actinomycetes > Mycobacteriales > Mycobacteriaceae > Mycobacterium. The sequence continues at coordinate 391,837 of CAWGXA010000003.1, forward strand.
CCGTCTGGATCGGGTACGTACCGTCCAGGCCGCGCTGACCGGAGTGGACCTGGCGGCCAGAACGGTGTTCGGTCAGGGCGCCGACGGCACTCCCATCGCCGAAAAGTTCGACGTACTGGTGATCTCGACGGGAGTCGCCAACGGATTCTGGCGCCAGCCAACGATCCAGTCGGCCGCAGAAATCGGCGCCGCCCTGCGTGCTGCGCACGACCGGTTGGCCGCCGCCAACTCGGTGATCGTCGTGGGTGGCGGTGCGGCAGCGGTGAGCAGCGCCGTCAATCTGGCAACGACCTGGCCCGACAAGCGGATTGACCTGTACTTCCCCGGAGAAAGCGCGTTGCTCGGATATCACCCCCGCATCTGGAAACGTATCCGGGGACGGCTGAACGAGCTGGGCGTGGGCCTGCACCCAGGGCATCGTGCGGATGTCTCGGATGGCGCCGGTGGCGATGAGATCACTAGTGAACCGGTCCAATGGAGCACCGGCCAGCCGCCGGCTTCCGCTGACGCCGTGCTCTGGGCGATCGGGCGGGCACAACCCAACACCGACTGGCTGCCACCGGAGCTGCTCGACGACCGCGGGTTCGTCCGCGTGACACCGGAACTCAAGGTGCCCGGCCATGACGGCGTCTTCGCGGTGGGAGACGTTGCGGCGACCGATCCGCTGCGCAGTTCCGCCCGCAACCGCGGGGATGCACTGGTGGCCCACAACATCCTGGCCGAGTTCGCCGGTCGACGGCTGCGCACCTTCCGAACTCCTGGACGGCAGTGGGGTTCGCTAGTGGGCGCTCAGACCAACGGGTTGGAGGTCTTCCTGCCCACCGGCCACGCGTTCCGCCTCCCGTCCTGGTCGGTCCAGCGGGTGGTGATGCCGTTGGTCGTCCGCTGGGGCATGTATCGCGGCGTGCGGGAAAACCGGCCGCTTCGCTCAGTGGACTCAACCAGCGGCGCTAGTTAATCGCCGCTGCGCGTGCCACGATGATCGCGTGCGCGCGTTCGCCTGCCCGGTTTGCCGCGGCTTCGTGGCGTACGAATCGCACCATTGCCCGAATTGCCAGTCCGAGTTGGGCTTTCACGCACCGACAAGAACGATGGTCGCGACTTCGTCAGGCAGCACGGTAGTCGACGGTAACCGCTGGATTGCCTGCACCAAGGCCACCGACCTCGGTTGCAACTGGTTGGTGCCCGACGAGCAGCTGGACCACGGCGGCCGTGGCCGCTGCCTCGCCGATTCGCTGATCCGGCGTGAACCGGTCGCCGACGACACCATCGCCGTGGAGAAGCTGGTGTCGACGGCGGTCGACTTACGCAGACTCACCTTCCAGCTGCTTGACCTCGGGCTTCCGGTGGACCCGTATTGGCGGACCGAAGGCGGACTCGCCTTCGACCTGCTGTCCAGCTACACCAGCGGAGAGCGGATCGTGATAGGTCACGCCGGCGGGGTCGTCACCATCGACCTCGCGGAATCGCTGGACGCCCATCGCGAGTCGCTTCGGGTGCGTCTGGGCGAGCCCTACCGCACGATGTTGGGACATTTTCGGCACGAGGTCGGCCACTACTACCAAAACCTCTTGATCGAGACCGGCGCGGGCGTGCGCTATCTCGACGAGTGCCGGACGCTGTTTGGTGACGAACGCGCTGACTACCAAGGCGAAATCGCGCGGCACTACAAATGCGGGGCGCCCGCGAACTGGACCGAGTCCTTCATCTCCGAGTACGCGACGATGCACCCGTGGGAGGACTTCGCGGAGTGTTTTGCGCACTACCTGCACATCACCGACACCATCAACACCGTCGGCGAAGCGGGTTTGGTCTTGATCGCCGAGCGGGCGCGTGTTGCCGTTCCCCGAGATATCGTCCCGCTGGCCTCTTACGCGGATGCCCCCATCGAGCAACTGCTATACGACTGGAAGTGGTTGGCGCTGTTCTTCAACCGCATCAACACCGCGATGGGCAAAGAGCCGCTCTACCCGTTCGAGATTCCACCCCCGGTGATCCGCAAATTGGGCTTCGTGCACAAGGTGATTCGTCAGGCCGCGCTCGCATCGGGTGGTTGAGTCCAGCGTGACGTCCGGTCGTCGAGATCGGCGTCACAACCACGCGGTGGCACGCGAACATGTGGTTCAAGACGAGCCCGCACAGCACTGTGACATTGATTGCCGACATTGATAGCCGCCGGCGTGATTCCAATGCAGTCGGAATGGGAACACCTGACGGGTGGCGGGGGCCTTGACTGATGCATTCGAAAAACTTGTTGATTTGCTGGACTATCCGATGTTCGTCGTCACGGCGCATGCCGAGGGCGTCGCGGCCGGCTGCCTGGTGGGCTTCGCCAGTCAAACCAGCATCCATCCGCCCAGGTTTCTGGTCGGTTTGTCCACGAAGAACCACACGTTCCGAGTGGCGGCGGACGCCACCCACCTGGCAGTACACGTGTTTGACACCGAACATATCGACGTCGTGGAACTGTTCGGCAGCCAAACCGGTGACAAGATCAACAAGTTCGACCGCTGCTCCTGGCACTTCGGTCCAGCGCACACTCCGATCCTCGATGACGCGGCAGCCTGGTTCGCCGGAAAGATTCTCGACCGCTTCTCGCTCGGTGACCACGTCGGGCATCTGCTGGAACCGGTGGGCGGCAGCCCGCCGCACGAACTCGAGCGTTGGGTGTCCTTTGGCGACGTCCGCCACCTCGAACCAGGCCACGAAGCCTGATCGATGACCGAATCCCACCTACACCGTCGCCGGACGGGCACAGTAAACGCGCCACACGTGGGCACCGTGCATGACCTCGCTGAACTCGCCTCGTTCTACTCAGAGCCTCCGCAAGGAGTTCGCGTCAACATGATCTTCAGCGCCGACGGCGCCGCCACGTTCGGCGGTCGCGCTGGACCCTTGTCGTCTCAGATCGATCAACAGCTGCTGAAAATCCTGCGGGGGTTCGCCGACGTCGTGCTGGTCGGCGCCGCCACCGCACGCGCTGAAGACTATGGCCCGGTGCGGCTGACCGAGGCTCAACAGACCCAGCGACACCGGCACGGGCGGATCAAGCCACCCCCGATCGCGGTCATCAGCCGGACGGGCGAGCTGCCGGCCAGGCTGGTCAGCGACCCTGACCAGCCGCCACTGTTGGTGACCTGCGGGGAGTCCCCAGCGCGCCTCGACGTCGTCGGCGACCAACGTTGCGGAGTGTTGGTGGCAGGCGAGGGCTCGGTGGATGTGGTCCGCGCTATCGCGCTGCTGCGTTCACACGGTCTGTCCCGCATCCTGTGCGAGGGCGGACCGACGCTGCTCGATGAATTGGTGGACGCTGACGCTGTCGATGAGATCTGCGTGACGCTGGCGCCCAAGTTGGTCGCGCACCAACCGGTGGGGCTGCGACGACGGCCGTCGCAGTTGCCAGTGCCTACCATGCTGCGGCTCGAACACGTACTGACCTACGACGACTACGTGTTTTTGAAGTACCGCCGTTGATCGTCTGGAGTATGCGGTGACACGGCATCGATCGGCGCAAGCTGGCCGGACGGCACCCGACCCTTACCCCGGTGGGTAACCGCGTCGGACGGTGCGGTCGAGAATGCCCAGGGTCGCGCGCAACGCGCCCTCGGAAATCACCGGGAAAATCCCGGCGTCGCGCCATTTGGGGTCGATATTCGACCAGTCGTAGAACGAGGTGACCTCGGTGGCCGTCGGATCCTCGCTTGGCTGAAGCCGGCAGCCGAAGACGTGCCCGATCTGGGGACGAAGCTGGCCAAGGATCGTCCACGAGATGAGTTGATCCTGTTCAAAGTCCCTGATCTCGACGGTGACGTCGTACTTACCGAGTTGCGGATAGTCGTTCAGCGCCTCACGGTCCATGTGGACCACGAAGCTGTCGCCGGCGGCGCGTACCGGATCGCCATCGGCGTCCTGGAGCATCCCGGTTGAATCGATCGCGACATGACCCTGCGGGTCGCATAGCACCGCGAAGATATCGGGGGCGGGTGCAGAGATGGTGCGTTGGATCTCGATGCGTTCGGTCATTTAGTCCTCGCAACCAGCGTGAATAGATTCGCCGCTCACTCTACGACGCATGACAATGGCCGATGTCGACGTGCCATTGGCCCCCGCAGAAACCCGGGGCCCGCCAGCTTCGAATCGCGCTCGCGGCAGTGCTGTGCCACCGTTGATCATGGCGCTTTCGAACTCTCGGCACACGGACACGGGCGGCCGGCGTGAGCTCGGAGCGCCAGCCTGGTTTCGACGCGGTGAGACAACTTCAAACTTCCATCGAACTGCCTGTGCGACAAGACCTTTAGCCGTTCGGCAGCCGGCCTTTCGCGCACACACAGGAGGACCATCGACCAGGTGAGCAATTCAGACGATGAGAACGACTACCGCAATTTGGCGGTGAAGGAGCTGCGGCCCAACGAAGTTCATTGGGCGCTCAACCACGATGCCGTGCACGGGATCGCCTACGCGTTCAAGAATCCCGTGGCCGTCGCCAAATCCGGCGACGATCCGGAGGATGACAGAACGACATACCTGGTAAGGGTCAGGCGTGACGACCTAGCCGAGGCACTGAGAAAAATCAACGAGTGGGTCGTCGAAAATCCCGGTCCGTCCGGGATACACGCGTACGGCTTCCTCAGAGCGTTGTCACGGGAGGGACTCAGCGAACGCAAAGCGGGTGACGAGGAGCGTCGTTAGGACCGCCCCGACGCCTATTCTCCCTGGTTATCGATTTGCTGGGATTCTCTGTATTCACCATGTCCCGGAATAGCGGGAACCATTAGCCTTATGCCTGGCAGGCCACGGCATATCCGTGTTCGGCGCATGCGATAGGCGGGGGCGCGACGTTGCGTCTAGTCGGTTTGCGGCACGCGATTGGCGGGTGAGGAGTCGGCGATGGGTGACACGGACGCGGATCCGCGGGAGGGTTCGCAGTTCGGGCCGTATCTGCTGCGACGGCTGGTGGGGCGCGGCGGAATGGGCGATGTCTATGAGGCCGAGGACACCGTGCGCGAGCGAATCGTGGCGCTGAAGCTGATGTCGCAGACGCTCTCCAACGATCCGGTCTTCCGCGCGCGCATGCAGCGTGAGGCCCGTACCGCAGGTCGTCTGCATGAGCCGCATGTCGTCCCGATCCACGACTTCGGGGAGATCGACGGCCAGCTCTACGTGGACATGCGACTGATCGACGGCTCGGACGTGGCCACCCTGCTGGGCCGCTCCGGGCCGCTGGCGGCCCCGCGGGCTGTGGCGATTGTGCGACAGGTCGGCTCGGCGCTCGACGCGGCCCACGCCGCCGGGGTACTGCATCGCGATGTCAAACCGGAAAACATCCTGATCAGCGGGGATGACTTCGCCTATCTCGTCGACTTCGGAATCGCCAGTGCGGCCTCCGACGAAAAGCTGACCCAGATCGGCACCACGGTAGGCACCTTCAAATACATGGCCCCGGAGCGGTTCAGCGAAGCCGAGGTGACCTACCGGGCGGACATCTACGCATTGGCCTGCGTGTTGTACGAGTGCCTGACCGGGTCTCCGCCGTACCAGGGCGACCAGGTTTCGGTGATCGGCGCGCACCTCAACCAGGCCATCCCCCGGCCCAGCGTCACGCGGCCCGGCATTCCGACCGCATTCGACGCCGTGATCGCTCGCGGCATGGCGAAAGACCCCGCCGACCGCTACGCCAACTGCGGCGAGCTGTCAGCAGCCGCCTACGCGGCGCTGGCCAGCCGCGATCAGGACCGCGCCACCGATATTTTGCAACGCAACCAGGCCCCTGGCCTGCCCGCCGCGTTCGCCGGCCAGCAGGCCAGCGGATTTACGCCCGCGCCGCCCGCGCTGGCGACCCACGCCCCGCCGCATGGCCCGGTATGGCCCACGTCGGCCACCGGTGGACCTGGCGGGCCGATGCCGCAGCAGACAGGGTGGCCAGCCCCCCTCGCCTGGACCCCGAGCGATCCGGGGAGCACGGTCGGACCAGCGTGGGGGCAACCATCTCCCCAGCGACGACGTAATCCCTGGATGTGGGTTGTTGTTGCCGCCACCGTCGTCATAGCCATCGTCAGCGTGGCGCTGGTTGTTGCTCACCCGTGGCGGTCGTCGTCGCCTTCGTCCCGAACGTCCTCGTCGGCACCGCCGCCGCCGGACGCGGTGGCGCTGCGTGTCCTGGATGACGGCGTCTTCGTGGGCAGTTCGGCGGCGCCGGTGACCATCGACATCTTCAACGAACCGATCTGCCCCCCGTGCGGCAGCTTCATCAGGTCGAACGCGGGCGACATCGACACCGCCGTCAACAACAACAAACTCGCGGTGCGCTACCACCTGCTCGATTTCCTCGACGACAAGTCGCACAGCAAGAACTACTCATCTCGCGCGGTGGCCGCCACGTATTGCGTCGCGACACAGAACGACCCGAAGCTGTACATGAATTTCTATTCCGGCATATTCGCCAGCAACTTCCAGCCCGCAGAGGGCGCCGCGGAAGACCGCACCGATGGCGAATTAGCCCAACTGGCAAAGACCGTCGGTGTCGACCCCACCGTGGTCAACTGCATCAAATCTGGAGACCAGGCCAGCACCGCCAAAGCCAAGACCGAAGCAGGCGACGCGACACTGGCCGGACTCAGCGCCAATGGCACACCATTCGTGTGGGACGGCACCAAGGCGGTGAACTACCAGGATCCGACCTGGCTTACCAAGCTGCTGGGCTGAACGCGACCAAAAGCATTGCGGCCCTTGCCGGTATAGCGAAGCTCAGGCAACGAGGTCCGGCTGGGCTTCCAATATCGCTCGGGTCGCTTTGCGCCCAGCCTCAACGGCCGCTTCGAACTTCTTGAAGTCCAGTGGACCGATCGATGAGATGTCGGGCTCGATGATGGCGGCGATTCGCGGAAGGTCGAGCAGGTTGGCGTTGGATGCCGCGAGATCGACAGTGCGAAGCAACGTCTCTTGCAGCGGCGGCAACACGACGTCGGTGCCCGTCAGCAGCCGCCGGACGAACCCGGGAGGCTGAACGATGGCAGGAAAGCAATCCAAAGCCCTTAGGGGAGGGAAAGTCGCCCGCTCCTTGGCAACCCAACGGGACTACGAACGTAACCGGCGGCATGATCGCGTGTGGAACCTCCGACGACCACCCGAATCTGATCTGGACTTTTGATAAAAAGCTGATGCTCTCCGACGTCGCCGGCGACCAGGCAGTCGCCGACTTACACAAATGGTGGGACGCCTACAGCTGATCACTCCGGCAGGGGTCGCACGGGGACCAACTCCGCCGGGTTCGCAGACACAATCGCCGACAGCCGGTCGAGGCAGTCGCTCGGATCGGCGTTGGCGACGTCGACTGCGGCGAACGCATCCGCGGTGACCCGCGCGCTGATCAGGCACGGCCGGATCGCTTGACCGCTACCCGGATCCAGCGCCTCGACGACACCATCGATCATCACGGTATCGATGTGACGCTCGATGTCGAGTGTCAGGATGGCCGCCAACGCTAGCAGCGTGAGTTGCGTAATAGTGCTGGCGTACAACGCATTTACTTGTGACGCGGGCCGCTCAGTTTCGACGACCGCCTCCTGATCTTTGTCGTACCGGTACGCCTGGGCCGTCGGAATGACGTCAAGCGTGGGGAGTTGGTACCCGACGACGAGTTCGCGCGATTCCGCGTCATACGAAACCGTGGCGATTGGACTGATGCAGTGCGGCAGCGGCAGCTTCGCCAGCACCGAATCCACGTGGGCAGCGACCGCTACCGCCTCGCCTGCGCGGTAGCTTGCGCTCAGATCACCCGCCGGCGCGTCCGGCAGTTTCGCCAAGCCGTCTCGGAGCAGACCGGTGAGTGCCTGGACTTGGGATTCGATGCCCGCGTTCTGGGCGCTCACCTGGTCCGCCAAGCTGTCCAGGTTATAGATTTCGCGCTCTAGGACAACACCTTCTGGCCACCTGCTGTGCAGCCATTCGCGCCGGCTTGCCAGCTCGGCCGCCGCCCTGGCTCTGGCTTCAGCCGCCCGCATCGCCGTGTAGAGCGCCCGGGTCGTCTCGAGCTCTTTGAGGCGCTGCTGTTCGCGTTGTGGGTGCCGAGTCCGGGCCAAGTTGAACTCGTAGCGAGCCAGCGCCAGTTGGCGAGGAGCATCGGGCACGTCCGTATAAGCCGGTGCGGGCACGAAGTCGGCGAGCCGGGGTGCCGGCTCAGAAATCTCCAGATAGTGGATCCGCATCGCGCACACTTCGGAATCCTGGCGGGCCTGAGCCACGGTGTAATAGGTCCGCAGCATTTCGCACGCCGAATCCCAATTGCCGGCGTCGATCACCGTGCGCTGCGCTGCGCGCCAAAGGCTGCACAGCGTTTGGTATGCCTCCAGTTCGAAAGCACGCCGTTGGCCGCCGTCAGATGGCCCCATGTTCTCCCCTGGCCGGGTGAAGTCGATGCTCAAGAGAACTTATCGTGCCAGCGGCCAAGTGTGCAGCTTCGACAGGTCGGCGGGCGTGGGGGCCTGGGGATCACCAGGCCCGCTTACGCGGCTGACCCCCACGCCCGACGACGGTTTAGCTGCCGATCAGAGGATGTAGAGCATCTCCTGATAGGTGGGTAGCGGCCACAAGTCGTCGGCGACAACGCTTTCCAGGGTGTCGGCGGCACTGCGCACCGCGGCCATCGCCGGCAGCAGCTCGTCCTGGGCATGCTTGGCCTCGTCGAACGCCGTCTCCGCCGAGTCATGGGACAGCGCCGTCTTCAGCGTCCCCAATGCCGCGGTGAGGTCGGCGATCGGGCCCGAAACCGCTTCCAGCGCAATCGTGCTCGCCTCCACGCCCGCGGCCTTCAACGCCCCGACGTTCTGTGCCAGCTCGGTCTGGTAACGGACCGCGGCCGGGAGGATGACCGTCGTCCCGAGTTCCAGCGACAGTTTCGCCTCGACCGCGACGGTCAGCACGTACTGCTCCAACTGCACCTCGTAACGGCTGTGCAGCTCGCGCTCGCTGAACACGGCGTACTTCTCGAAGAGTTCGACGGCTTCCGGCTTGATCAGCTCCGGAACGGCATCCAGCGTGGTCTTGAGGTTCGGCAAGCCACGTTCGGCCGCCTCAATCTGCCACTTCTCCGAGTACCCGTCGCCGTTGTACACCACGTCACCGTGTTCGGTGATGACCTCGGTGAGCAGCTTTTGCACCGCGTGGTCGAAGTCCTCGCCGTCGGCGACGGCCTTCTCCAGCGCCGTTGCCAAGTAGTCCAACGAGTCCGCCATGATCGTGTTGATAATGATCAGCGGCACGGCAACCGTCTGTCCGGAGCCGGGCGCCCGGAATTCAAACCGGTTGCCAGTGAATGCGAATGGGCTGGTGCGGTTGCGGTCGCCCGGATCGGTGGGCAGGTGCGGCAGGGTGTCGACACCAATCATCATGGTGCCCTTGCCCTTCGACGACGTCGCCGCACCCTTGGCGATCTGCTCGAACACGTCGGCCAGCTGTTCCCCGAGGAAGATCGAGATGATCGCCGGCGGTGCCTCGTTGGCGCCTAGGCGGTGGTCGTTGGTGGCCGAGGCCACCGAAACCCGGAGCAGCCCGGCGAACTTGTGCACAGCGCGGATCACCGCGGCGCAGAACACCAGGAACTGGGCGTTCTCGTGCGGGGTATCGCCGGGGACCAGCAGCGAACCCAGCTCGGAATTGCCCAGGGAGAAGTTGACGTGCTTGCCGGATCCGTTGACGCCGGCGAAGGGCTTCTCGTGGAACAGGCATTCCATGCCGTGTTTTTTGGCCAGCGTCTTGAAGATCGTCATCGTCAGCTGCTGGTGGTCAGAGGCGATGTTGGCCCGCTCGAACATCGGCGCCAGCTCGAACTGGCCGGGGGCCACCTCGTTGTGCCGGGTCTTAGCGGGAATACCGAGTTTGAATAGCTCGCGCTCGGTGTCCATCATGAAGCCCAGGACACGCTCGGGAACCGCACCGAAGTAGTGGTCGTCGAACTCCTGGCCTTTCGGCGGCTTGGCGCCGAACAATGTTCGACCGGCATTGATCAGGTCCGGTCGCGCCAGGAAGAAGTGCCGATCGACCAGGAAGTACTCCTGCTCGGGGCCGCAGAACGACACGACGTGGTTGAGATCCTGGTGACCGAACAGCTTCAGGACGCGCTCGGCATGCACGCCCATGGCCTGCTGGCTGCGCAGTAGCGGCGTCTTGTAGTCCAGTGCCTCACCGGTCATCGAGACGAAGACCGTCGGGATGCACAGGGTGTTGCCGTTCGGGTTCTCCAGGATGTAAGCCGGGCTGGTGGCGTCCCAGCCGGTGTAGCCGCGTGCCTCGAAGGTGCTGCGCAGGCCGCCCGAGGGGAAGCTGGAGGCGTCAGGTTCGCCCTGGATCAGGGTCTTGCCGGCGAACTCCGCGAACGTGGTCCCGTCGCCGACCGGATCCAGGAAGCTGTCGTGCTTCTCGGCGGTCAGGCCCGTCATCGGGTAGAACACGTGGGCGTAGTGGGTGGCGCCCTTCTCCAGGGCCCAGTCCTTCATCGCTAACGCGACCGCGTCGGCCACCGCAGGGTCTAGCTTGGTGCCTTTGTCGATGGTCGCGACGATGGACTTAAACACCGCCTTGGGTAGCCGCGCCTGCATCTCGGCCTTGGTGAAGACGTTGGAGCCGAAGACCTCGCCTGGTTCTTCACCAGGTACAAAACTGACGGTTGGGGGGACGTACGCCTCGACGTTGTTAATCGCCTGTAGGCGGGTGGAATTTCCGCTCAATTGAGTTCCTTTGTCGCTGAGGAGGTCCACAATCTGTCTTCTACAGAAGGTGGACCGCCCCACACTAGGAAGAATCGATGGCGAAATTGTTACGCCAGCGTCAACGGCGGTGTCGCAACCGTTTCGAACGTGAGACGCGGGCCTCGCCGGAGGCTGCTGTTGCCGCCCCGCGCTGCTGTCCGAGCAGCTCAGTCTCTTCGCGATAACGCGTTCGCGCGTCTGCCCACGATTTCGTCGCAGGTGTCGTTAAATGATCGCGGATGGGGCGACTCGCGAGCCTTTTCTCTCAATATCGCTCGAGAAAAGGGCGCCGATGATCAGCAGCGTGACGACCGGGGTCGCCCGTGCCACGAGGATTGCGCTGCCGTTGTGGGCCACCATTGCCGCGGCGATAGTGGCGTCGGCCGCCGTCGCGCACGCGACCACGGGCCAACCCGCCCCGGACGCCGACCATGAATTAGGGATGTATGGCGACCCCGCCGCCGCAGGCGCCTACTGGCGCCAACAACACGCGTCGGACTGCGGGGAGATGGCAGTAGCCGATGTGGTGGGTGAGCTGACCGGTCGTCAGCCCACCGAAGGCCAAATCACCGCCCTGGCCGAAGGCACGCCCAGCACGGTGAAGGCCGGGCCGATCTGGCAGTCACCGGGCAACACCAATATCAGGGACCTGCCGGTGCTGCTTTGGCATTACTGGATCACGGCCGACAATGTCCAGATCAGCACCGCGGGGCTGGAACAGGCTTTGGTGGACAAGCGCAAGGTCATCGCCATCGTCAATGCCGAAACCATCCAGGACCGACCGGGCCGCCGTGATTCGGCAAACCACTTCGTGGTCGTCACTGGCGTCGATACCAAAGCCGGTGTGGTGCATCTCAACGACAGCGGTGTCGAGACCGGCCGCGACGAACAGGTTTCCCTCGCCACTTTCGAACGGGCCTGGGCCCCTAACCACAACTCGGCGATTGTGACCAGGACGGCAGCACGCTAACGGGTCAGGCCGCCGCCTTGGCCCGCTTCCGGCGCACCTGCAGAGTCGTTTTGACGATCAGAAATACCACCGCGACACCCATTAGCAGCGTGGAGAGCGCGTAAGCGCCATACTCGGCTCCGCGGGCGTAGCGATCGTTCACCAGCAGCGTCAGTGTTTGCGACTCCCCCGGCAGGTTGGACGACACCATGATGACCCCGCCGAATTCGCCGAGTGTGCGCGCGGTCGTCAGCACGGTGCCGTAGCTGAGGCCCCACCGGATGGTCGGCAACGTGATCCGCCAAAACGTCTGCCACGGGCCCGAACCCAGTGTTGCCGCCGCTTGTTCCTGCTCGGTCCCCACCTCCTGCAGCACCGGTTGGACCTCACGCACCACGAACGGCAAAGTGACGAAGATACTGACGAGTATGAGCCCGGGCAAGCCGAAGATGATCTTGATCCCGAGGTCGTTCTCGACAAAGCCCAGCGCGCCGGCCGATCCCCACAGCAGGATCAGGGCCACGCCAACGATGATGGGCGACACCGCAAATGGCAGATCGACGATCGCCTGCAGTGCGGCCCTACCGCGGAACCGGCCGCGCGCCAGCAACAACGAGGTGAGCACACCGAAGACAACGTTCAACGGCACCACGACGGCGACCACCACCAGCGACAGGTCTAGCGCCGCGATCGCCGCCGGCGTGGTGATCCACGCGTAAAACTGACCAAACCCGGGCCGGAATGTCCGCCACAGGATGATCGAGACCGGGACGACCAGCATCACGCCGATGTAGGCCAGCGTCACGTATCGGGTGAGGTATCGGGCCCAGCAGGGCGACGTCATGCGGCCTTCTCCTCACGTTTGGCCGCGCGCCCGCCCACGATCCGCAATAGCACCAGCACGGTAAACGAGATCAACAGCAGCACAATGGACATCGCTGCTGCGCCGGTGCGGTCGTCATTCTCGATCAAGGAGCGGATCCACTGCGACGAGACTTCGGTCTTGCCCGGTACGGCGCCACCGATTGTCACTACCGAACCGAACTCGGCGACGCACCGCGAGAAGGCCAACCCAGCGCCGGTCAGCAACGAGGGCGCCAGCGAGGGCAGCACGATCGTCGTGAAGACCTTCAGGCCGCTGGCGCCCAGCGATGCCGCCGCCTCTTCGACGTCGCGGTCGATCTCCAGCAGCACCGGCTGGACGGCACGCACCACCAACGGCAGCGTGACGAACGCCAGTGCCATCCCCACCCCGGGGGGCGTGTGCTGCAGATGAATGTGCACCGGGCTGTTCTTGCCGTACAGGGCCAGCATCACCAGGCTGGTCACGATGGTCGGCAGCGCGAACGGCAGATCGATCACCGCATCGATCAGCCCCTTCCCAATGAAGTTGTCGCGCACCAGGACCCAGGCGGTCGCGAGCCCGAACAGCACATCGAGAACGGTCACCACGACGGAAATTCCCAGCGTCACCTGGAACGACTCCACTGCGGCATGCGAGGTGACCGCCAGCCAGAAGGCCTGCCAACCGCCGCCGGCAGCCTGCCAGGCAATGGCGGCCAACGGCAACAGCACGATCACCGATAGCCAGAGCGCCGTCACCCCGACCCGAAGTGACGTGAAACCCGAATTGCGGCTCGCGCGCAGCCCTTCCGGTGGCACCGGAAGTTGGCTACCGGGCTGGGCCAGCTCAGGCCGAATCGCCTCGGGATCCGGAATAATCGCGGTCGTCATCCGGTGGCCTGCATGTAGATCTTGGTGATGCTGCCGGTGCTCTTGTCGAAGAGTTGCGAATCGGCAGTGCTCCACCCACCGAGATCATCGATGGTCCACAGTTTTACCGGAACCGGATATTGGTCGCGGAAATTGGCTGTGACGGCCGGATCGATCGGCCGGAAACCGGCTTGGGCCCAAAGCGTCTGGGCCGGGGCGGTGTATTGGAAGTTCTTGAAGGCGTTCGCGGCATCGAGATGGGCACTGGTGCTCACCACCGCCACCGGATTCTCGATCTTGAAGGTTTGCGGCGGGATGAGGTGTTCGACGGGTTTGCCTTGCCGCTCTGCGGCAATAGCCTCGTTCTCGTAGCTGATCAACACGTCGCCGCTACCTTCAGAGAACACCGAGGTAGCGATCCGCCCCGATCCGGGACGCAACTTGACGTGCTCGTGCACCAATTTATTGATGAAATCGATACCGGCTTGGCTATCCGCGCCGCCACGGCTTTTGGCGGCATAGGGGGCGAGCAGATTCCACTTGGCCGAACCCGAACTCAGCGGGCTGGGCGTAATGACCTCGACGCCGGGTCGCAGCAGATCATCCCAATCCTTGATGTTTTTCGGATTGCCTTTGCGCACAACCAATGTCACTACCGAACCGAATGGGTTGCCGTGGCCTGCTTCTTTGTCCCAATCCGCGGAGACCTTGCCGGCCTTCACCAATCGGGTGATGTCGGGCTCGACCGAGAAGTTCACGACGTCGGCCGGTTTCCCTTCGACGACCCCGCGTGACTGGTCGGCAGACGCGGCGTATGACGTGATCACCTGCACACCCTTGCCTTCTTCGGAGGCGTTGAAGGCCGGAATCACCTTGCTCCATCCGGGTTCTGGGACCGAATAGGCGACCAGGGTGATCTTCGTGTTCGCGTTGATCAATCCGCCGCCGCCCACCACGTCGCTGGGGCCAGCGCCGCAGGCCGCAACCACGCCGACGGCCACGGTAAGCGCGACGACGTGCCGCCAGTGCAACGCGGTCCCGAGATCGTTGAACATTGATGGCCTTCCAGTGCGGGATTAACAACATCGATCCCGTAGCTACGGAAAGGCATCTAGGACATCGGGAAAAACTCACCAACTCCCAGACCGGACCGCGACGGGCACCAGAGTCAGCTACAACAGCGCACGACGACAAAGCGCTTCGAGTCAGCGGTTGTCGCATGCATGCTCGGCAGCCTAGCAACGCGCGTGCGCGTCCGCGTGTGTCACGATGACGCGCGGGATGACGGCGACGAGAGCCGGCGGCTTGGGGTATCGGCTAGTGGTTTACGCGGGTGTAACGCAGTCGCGACGGGTCCACTTGCTCACCTCGAGGCTCCGTCGCGTCAGTCGTCTAGCAAAGCAGCTCCGAGGCAGGCCGTGGCGTGTTCGACCACCCTCACCCGTGCACCCGAGGTGAATCCGCAAAGCCGCAGCTTGGTGCGGTGCCACGGCCGGGCAGAGCAACTCAGTGGACCGGCAGCGATCGCGGCTGCGAGGTCCGAGCCCACGTCCCGTCTTCGACGGGTGGGTGGCCGACCGAAGAATTCGCCGCGCTCATCGCCGGCACGATCGGCAGCGACGTGCCTGGCCCGCCCCATCACGCAGTCGTAAAAGTCACGATGATGAAAACGCGCTGTGCTGTTTTGGCGATTTCAGCGAAACGCGATGCGGGCGAGCGGGCTTGACCGGCTCCGTTGCGGTCAAGAGGTAGGTCGCTGTCCTTGCGCCGGTTCGTCGGGCTCCTCGGCGTCGGCCACCGTCAGCGGGAGCGCCAACTCCTCCAGCGGGCGTTGTTCGGCGGCGATACCCAGCCACAGTTCCACGAGACCCGCGACTGCCATCACGATGGCGCCGATCACGAACGACCAGACCACCATCTCGCGCTGTCCGGAATTGATCAGCTGGCCGAACAGCAACGGACCGCTGATGCCACCGATCGCCGTGCCGACTGCGTAGAAGAATGCGATGGCCAGCGCCCTGGTCTCCATCGGGAAGATCTCGCTGACGGTTAAGTAGGCCGCACTCGCGCCCGCCGAAGCGATGAAGAACGCCACCGCGAGCACTGCGATGAATGTCCAGGGGCCGCCCGTGTGGGTCCCGAACACCACGGCAAGGACAACCACCGCCACGGCTGAACCGATATAGGTCAGGGTGATCATCGGTTTGCGCCCGACGGTGTCGAACAATCTGCCGAGCAGCAAGGGGCCCAGGAAGTTACTCAGCGCCCACAGGATGAAGAACAGCGGCACCTTTGCGGATTGAACTCCGTAGAACTCGTTCAACAGCGTGCCCAAGTTGAACGTCACACCGTTGTAGAGAAACGCCTGACCGATGAACAACGCCAGTCCAAGCACCGCGCGACGTGGATAGCGGACAAATGCGACCTTGGCGATCTCCAGGAACGAAATCGCATGGCGTTGACGAATTTTCAGCGGCGGGCCATGCGGTTCAGGAAGGGGCTGGCCGGTTTCGGATTCCACGGCTTCTTCAATTTCCCGGACGATTCGCTCGGCTTCCTCGTCGCGTCCGTGAATGAACAACCACCGCGGACTTTCCGGCACATTGCGCCGGACCAGCAGGACGAAAATGCCGAAGATGGCACCAATCCCGAAGGCCAGCCGCCAACCGATGTTCGCTGGGAAGTGCGACGTGTCCAGCACAAACAAAGCGCCGGCCGCTCCGGCCGCTGAACCCAGCCAGTAAGTCCCGTTGATGATGAGGTCCACCCGGCCCCGTACTCGCGCCGGGATCAATTCGTCAATCGCCGAATTGATGGCCGCGTATTCGCCCCCGATGCCCGCGCCGGTGAAAAAGCGAGTGACGAAGAAATACCAAGGCGCGAAGGCGAATGCGGTTGCAACGGTGGAGACCAGATACACCGCCAAGGTCAGCATGAACAGATTGCGCCGCCCGAAGCGGTCCGTCAGGTGACCGAAGAACAAAGCGCCCAAGCAGGCCCCGGTGATGTAGATCGCCGCTGCCACGCCGATCTGGGCGGGATTCAGATCGATGCCGCTGCCCTTTTCGGTCAGCCGAGCCGACACGTTGCCGACCATCGTGACCTCGAGTCCGTCGAGGACCCACACCCCGCCAAGACCTATGACGACGCGCCAGTGAAAGCGCGACCACGGTAGGCGGTCCAGGCGTGCCGGGACCTGGGTGGTGATGATTCCGGTTTGCGCGCTCGCGCCCATCCTCGCTCCGTTCTCGGTGGACGGGGAGTTACCCGCGGCCACGTCGAACAAAACTGCCGGCCGCTCCGCCAACCGTTCAGAGGCTACCGGTACCGCCGAGACGCGGAACTGCGTTAGGTGCGGGCCATCCGGTCGGCCCGCCAGCACCACGACCGCATCGGAATGTCAATCGTGTCGGCCCCGGGGAAACGCGCTTCCAGGCCAGCGCGGGCATGAGCCAGCCGTTGCGCACGGTCATCCGGAGACGCCACGATGACCCTGCTGTAGGTGCCGACCATCGCGACGGCGTCCTCGACTGCCATCGTCCGGACGAACTGGAATGTCTCCCGCGCAATGTTGTGGAAGATCTGCGGCTCCGGGAGCACGACGTTGCGGTGGCGCCGCTGGAATCGGTCGGGCGAATCCGCCTCGGGTGTGTCCTCGCCGGGCAACCGGTCGAGTTCACGCACCCAGTCCACCTCACGGTCGCGGCTCGTCCAGATCAGGCCGAACCGGCCGCCGTCGCGCAACACCCGGCCGATTTCCGGAACAGCCCGTTCCGGATCCATCCAGTGCCACGCCGACGAGATAAACACGGCGTCCGCGGCAGCGTCTGGAAGCGGTATCGATTCGCCACGGCCCTCGCGGACATCGATTGCCGACGACCGCGCTGCCAGCACCGCACGCATTCGCGCGTCGGGTTCGACAGCGATAACCTGCGCGGCTTTGTCCACCAGCGTTCGGGTGAACAACCCGGTGCCCGCGGCCACGTCGACGGCCACCTCGCAACCGGACGGCACTAACCAGTCCACCGCTCCCGGCGGGGCCTGCGGCCGTAGCGCGTCGTAATCTTCGGCGATTGACCCGAAGGACATCGCCCGCTCTTGCCGATCAGTCACATTAGCCACGGTAATCGAGCGTGCCCAGAAAAGCTTGGGGCACAATGTGTCCTGGCTAGGAAGCACCTTTGTACGCGGCCGGGAGGTGCGGTTTGACTTCCTCGATCACCCATTGCGCATGGTCGAGGAAGGCCTGCGGTCCGCTCACTCGCGGGGGCGGCACCGAGCTGAACGTCACGCCGAGCTCGGCGAATCGGCACAGCTGGTCGACGATCTCTTGCTTTATCATCCCGGGGCGGTAATTGGGATCGTCGCTCGAGACGTGGCCCTCACCAACCCTGCCCATGCCGAGCGGAAACATCACGTCGAACGGCCTGCCGTCGTACGTCGGCTGTGACTTGATGAAATCGATCTTGGCCGGAATGTCTTCCACCTTCGACAGGAATGGCCACCAGCCTGAGGCAAACCGCGCTGCCCTCTTCAACGCCGCGTCGGCATCGCCGCCGATCCAGATCGGCAGATGCGGGCGCTGCACCGGCTTCGGGGCGAACGCAATTTCATCGAACGACACATACTTGCCTTCAAATTTCGGCGAATCGCTTGTCCACAGTTCGACCATGGCCGCCAGGTATTCGTCGGCCATTCGGCCCCGCTCGTGAAAAGGCACGCCGAGGGCTTTGAATTCTTCTGCGTCCCAGCCCACTCCGAACGTGGCGGTGATACGGCCGCCGCTCATCCAGTCCGCGGTCGACAACGCCTTGGCTAACACAACCGGATGGTGCAACGGCAGGATCGTCACGCTGGAATTGACCCGGATGCGCTGTGTTGCTCCGGCGATGAAAGCTTGCGCGACCGTCGAATGCAGATAGTGCGGACCCGACAGCTCCAAATGCGAATGTGGAACGACGAAATGCTCAGGCACCGAAACCATGTCGTAGCCCAACTCGTCCGCACGCTTGACCATTGCCGCTTGTTCCGGCCCGGTCACAGCGAACTCCCACTTCGCCGTGATTGCCGGCAACTCAAGCGTGTGCGGCAGCGCAAATGCCAACTTCATTCCGCCATGATGTCCGGCCGACGATGAGGTTGGGCCTTCGGGGCCGACAAAACGATGCCGAGACCACCGCAGTAGGCGACTAATCGGTCGTCCAAGCGCGCACCGCAAGGATGTACGGTTCGACAGTGCATGTCGACGTCATGACCGCGCCCCAGCCCCTAGGGCAAGTCGGCGACACCGCCAGGCGTACGCAGGCTTCGGGATTCTCCGGGCTGCTTTTCACCGAAACCGGCCGTACCGCCTATCTCAACGCCGCCGTGGCATCTCAGGCTGCGCCCGGTCTGGAACTCTCGACCGGCGTCGCGGTCGCGTTCCCCCGAAGTCCGTTCGTCACGGCGGCCAGCGCGTGGGAACTGCAGGAGGCCACCAACGGGAAGTTCCGGCTGGGGCTCGGCACCCAAGTTCGCACCCACGTCGTGCGGCGCTACGGCATGGCCTTCGAGCATCCCGGCCCGCGTCTGCGCGATTACGCCCTCGCGGTGAAAGCGTGCTTCGAGGCATTCCGATCGGGGAAGCTCGATCATCACGGCGAGTTCTATGACCTCGACTTCATCACCCCACAGTGGAGCCCCGGACCCATCGACGCGCCCGACCCCAAAGTCGACGTCGCCGCGGTGAATCCGTGGATGTTGCGGATGGCAGGCGAAGTGGCCGACGGCGTTCATGTCCATCCCCTCGGTGAGCCCGGATACCTCGCCCGCCACGTGGTACCCAACGTTGCAGAGGGCGCAGCGAAATCGGGGCGGTCACCGTCCGACGTCGCGGTAATAGTGCCGGTCATGACGATCGTCGGTGACACCGACGAAGAACAGCATAAGGAGCGTGAACTCGCGCGCGCGAGCATCAGCTTTTACGCCAGCACGCCTATTTACTCATTCATCTTGGACGAAGCCGGATTCGACGGTACGACGGCCCGAATTCGCGAGAAGCAAAAGCGTGGCGACTACCAAGGCATGGCGTCGGAGATTACCGACGACCACCTTGCCGCATTTGCCACCGAATCGACGTGGGACGGTCTGGAAGATGCGCTCGTCACAAAGTATGAAGGAATCGCAAGTCGCATCGTCCTATACAACGCTCTCGCCGATCCCGAGGACTTCGAGCGGTATGGTCAGGTCGCGCAACGCATTTCGGCCCGCTAATCATCGAAGCTAGCGGGATGCGCGGTTCCCGTCTTCGCGGGATCAGCTGGCGTTGAGACTCGGACAGTCTGCGTAGCGAGCCGCATCGATAAGTGCGTCGGCGCGTTCCCCCGCCTGATCGGTATCCATGCCGGTCAGGTCGGAGTTGTTCGCGTTTTCCGCCGCGCTGACGATCTGACGCCGTGACCAACCTTGTGCCAGCGCTACGCATATCGCTTTTTCGGTGTGATTGGGGTGAACAGGCCAATCGGGAGCGAAGACAACCGGATCTGCGTGGGCCGTGGCGATCACGTCAGGCATCGCAATCAAGCCGATAAGCGGAAGCATCAGCGGGACCACTGAAAACAATTTCTTCATGTGCCGAACGTAAAGAGGCTAGCTGTCTGCTCACTGTGTGAACGTTCGGAAAACACTCCGTGCATGCCGCGTGAATCCGTCGCCTCGCTCCGGGGACCAGGTTCGTGCGGACGGCACGGCACCCCGCGCTAGCAGGCATTGTGATGGGCCGGTAACACGGCTGAATCCCAGCGAAACGACTCGATTGCTTTGAGGAAACGTCCAGAATATTCTCAGCGTGAACAAAACGTGTCACGGCTGGGCTGAAGTCAGGTAACCCGAGTTGGCGAAGATGGCAACACGCGTTGCACACGACACATAAGGTGCTGTTCGTGGGCAGAGACGTGTTAGCCAAAGGTCGGGACCGCTGGTTGGCGATCCCGGCTTCGCTGATCGTCTCTGCGGCGATGATCTACGCGCAAAGCACCGAGCATCCGAGCCACGTCGACGCCCCCGCAGCAGCCCCGTCAGCAGGCCCGTCAATCGCACCATTCGTCCCGCCGAGCCCGCCACATATCGCCAGTCCCGCGGAGGCGGAATCGTTGGCTGCAAATGCCCCGGCCGCGGGTCAACCGTTCCAGGTGGCGTTACCGCGCGGCGTCGCGTCCGAGGACCGATTGCAGGTCAAAACGATCTGGGCGGCTCGGGCTGTCAGCTTGTTGTTTCCGCAGATTAAGACCATCTACGGGTATCGGCAGGATCCGTTGCCCTGGCACCCCAACGGCTTGGCGATCGACGTGATGATCCCGAACCACGAAACTCCCGAAGGCATCGAGCTCGGCAATCAAATCGCCGGATACGCCCTGGCGAATGCAAAACGTTGGGGAATCAACCACGTGATCTGGCGGCAGAAAATCTATCCGGGGGTCGGCAACGGAAGCTGGACGGCGGACTTGGGCTCAGAAACCGCTAACCACTACGACCACGTACATATCGCCACAGACGGCGGCGGATACCCGACCGGGAACGAGACTTACTACATCGCATCCATGAGCCCCGCGCCCCCAGCGTGAGCGTCCAATAGGTTCCGGAATGTTCTCGGCTGGCAGCGACGAAGTCAGCCCTGTCCCCTGACGCCCGGATCGCTGCGGACACAACGGTTGTCGGAGCACAATTCCCGACTGCCTTTCCGGTCGCCTTCCCCGATGCGGCCAGTTCGGTGCGGAGGTGCGGAGGTGCGGATGAATGGCTTGATCCGAAGCGGCTAAATCAATCCGAGCAATTGCAAGTCGGTCACGTATTTGACAATGACCGCCGCCGAGATATGCGGAATGTCTTGGTCGGGGCCAACTTTGGCTTGCTGCACAGCGGCACGGAATCGATCGGTTGGCGCCAACGCACCGTGGGTCGGCTCGATAGGCTCCACATGCGCTGGATTGTGCAGCCGCATCTGCAGTATCTGCAGCACGGAATGCTGGCGCTGCCGATCGGGCAAGGCACGTAGGCCAGTTTCAAACCGCTGCAACCACTCCCCAAAATCGTCGATACGCTCAATCGGGTAACCGGCCTCGATCATCCAGTCGATGTATTGATCGAGCCCGATGCCATCGTCATGCGGATTCATCACGTGGTAGGTCTGGAACCCTTCGGCCGCTTTGGCTCCCAGCGTCGCGATCGCCTCGGCAACGAACTCGACGGGCAGCGCGTCAAAGTGGGCGCGTTGCCGGTTGCCTTCGCCGTCGAGTTGGTAGAACGAGGACGGCGCAACACCCGTGGCCAACAGGCTCGCCACCATCCGGGTAAACATGTCCGAGACATTGAGCTGGCCCGTATAACTGGTGTCGGCCATGATCATGTCGCAACGAAACACTCCGACCGGTAGTCCGCACAAGTCGTGGGCCTCGCGCAACAGCACCTCGCTGGCCCATTTGCTATTGCCGTATCCGTTGACATAACTGCCATCGTTGACACGACTCGGACAGATGATCCGGATATCGGCGTCCTCGGTGAACGCCGACGGAGTGACCTGATCACCGACATTGGCCGTCGAAACATACGCGTAGGACTTCAACTTGGTGGTCAGCGCGATGCGGATCAGCTCAGCGGTGCCCGCCACGTTGGGCACGAACAGTTCGCTATAGGGCAAAACGCTGTTGACCAAGGCTGCCGAATCGACGATCAGATCGACGGTGTCGGCCAGCACCTGCCAGCGCTGCTGGCTTAGGCCCAGGTTGTCTTCACCTTTGTCCCCGGCGATGACCTGCAGATGATCGGCGGCCAGTTCCTGATAGTGCCGCAACAGTTCTGGGTCACCGCTATCGAAGGTCTTATCCAAGCGGGCGCGCGCTTCCTCGTCAGAGTCGGCCCTCACCAAACAGATCAACGTGCCGTCTGTCAGCTCCAAACGACGCAGCCATTCCAAGACCAGATACCGTCCCAGAAAACCGGTCGCCCCGGTCAACAGAACCGTGCGCACCTCGGCACTGGGACCGGGCAGCGGCGGTGCTGTGGACAGCGTTTCAGCGTCGATGAACTTGTCCAGCGTGAGATCGCTGGCACGCACCTCACCGGAGTCATGTCCGTGCACAGCGACGAAGCGCGGATCGCCGGCGTATTTGTCTACCTGCTCGCTCAAGCCACTTACCGTCGGCCCATCGAAGAGGGCACGCACCGTCAGCTGGGTGTTCAGCGCCTTGTTGATCGTCGCGATCAGGCGCATGGCGGACAGTGAATTTCCGCCGAGGTCGAAGAATGAGTCGTCGACTCCAACCCGGTCCAGCTCGAGCACTTGGGCGTAGATGCCGACCAGAGTTTCTTCGATCGCCGTGGCGGGGGCGCGGTATTGGCTGCTGGTGTATTCCGGGATGGGCAGGGCGCGGGTGTCGAGTTTGCCGTTGACGGTCAGCGGCAACGCGTCGACGGCCATGACCGCGGCCGGAACCATGTAGGCCGGCAACCGCTCAGCCAGTTGGGTGCGCAGCGCGGCCGGATCGGCGGTGCCGGTGATGTACCCCACCAAGCGTTTATCACCCGGGTGGTCCTCGCGGGCAATGACCGCGGCGGCCTGCACCCCATCGAGTGCGGCCAACGCGGTGCGAATTTCACCGAGCTCGATGCGGTACCCGCGGATCTTCACCTGCTCGTCAGCACGCCCAAAGTACCGCAGTTGCCCATCGGCGCCCCAACAAACCAAATCCCCGGTGCGATACATCCGCATTCCAGAAGCGAACGGACACGCCACAAACCGTGACGCCGTTAATCCCGCCCTGCGCAGATACCCGACGCCCAGACCGCGCCCGGCCACATACAACTCACCCACCACACCGGCGGGCACCGGTCGCAACCACGCATCGAGCACAAACAACGCCGCACCCGGGATCGGCACGCCGATCGGCACCACGTCGGCGCCGGCTTCTAGCGGCACACTGACCGTGACACACAGCGTGGTCTCGGTCGGACCATAGGCGTTGGTCATTATTCGCCCTGGCGCCCACCGATCCACTAAGTCCACTGCACACGGCTCGGCGGCGACCACCAACGCCGCCGACTCCAAACCCTCAAGAGTCAACGCCGCCAGCGCCGATGGCGTCTGATGCAAGACGCTGACGTCCTCGCCAACCAGCAACGCCTGAAAGTCCTCGGGCAGAGCGGCCACCGACTCGGGCACAATCACCAGGCGCGACCCGTGCAGCAACGCGCCCCAGATCTCTTCCACCGAGGCATCGAAGGCATACGAATACCACTGCGACCACACGTGCCCCGGACCCGACGGTAGACCCACATGCAACGGCTCCAGCAGCTGAGTCACGTTGTAATGAGTAGTGGCAACACCTTTGGGCACACCCGTGGTACCCGAGGTATACACAATATGGGCGATGTCATCAGCGGCCGGCACCGGCAGCGCCGCGCTGGATTGAGCCGCGACGACCGGACCGTCGACGTCGATGACCACCAACCCAGATCCGTCGAACCGACCCGACAAGTCTCTGGCACTCACCGCCGCGATCGGCGCGGCATCGGCGATCATGAATTCGATCCGGGCATCGGGCACCACCGGGTCGATCGGCAGGTACGCCGCCCCCGACTTGAGTATCCCCAAAATTGCCACGATCGCCTCAGTTGAGCGCGCAAACAAGACCGCGACACATTGACCCGGACCGGCACCCCGTCCAACCAGCAACTGCCCCAACCGGTTCGACGCCGCGTCTAGTTCCCGGTAGGTCATCGAGCGGCCCGCACAGCTGATCGCTACCGCCTCGGGTGTGCGAAGCACCTGCGCCGCAAACAATTCCGGTATCGACGTTCCCACCACAGGCTCGGTCAGCACCGCCCGGTTACCAAACTCACTCAACCGCACATGCTCACGCTCATCTAGCACATCAATCGACGACACGCGTCGCGCCGGATTGGCCACCATCGCCACCAACAGCCGCTCTAACCGACCGACCAATACCGCGACGCTTCCCGCATCAAACAACGCGGTGCGGAACTCCACCGCGCCGCCGATTCCGGCGGGCTCGCCGGTCTTGGTCCAGCGTTCCGCCAGCGAGAAGGCCAGGTCCATTTTTGCGGTGTGGGTGGCGAGCGGCATCTGGGTGATCTGCAAATCGCCCAACGACAGTTCGACGTCGGGATCGTTGTGCTGCCCGGGCAGGTTCTGCCAAGCCAACCCCACCTGGACCAGCGGGTGATGGCTCAGGGATCGAATTGGGTTGAGCTGCTCCACTAACACCTCGAAGGGCACGTCTTGGTGGTCGAACGCCTCCAAACTGCGAGCCCGAACCTGGGTCAACAGGTCAGTGACGGTTGCGTCGCCGTTGACCTCAACGCGCAGGACCAAGGTGTTTACCAGGAAGCCGACCAAGTCTTCTAGGGCTGGATCGCTACGACCAGCGACCGCGAATCCCATTGCCACGTCGGGACTTGCGCTGATCTTGGACAGCAGCACCGCAAGCGCTGCCTCGATGACCATGAAGCTGGTCACGCCATGCTCCCGGGCGACCGCACGCACCTGTTGCTGTAGCTCGGCCGACCAGTGGACGTCCACACTGTCGCCGCGATAATCAACAACTGGCGGATAGGGCCGATCCGTCGGCAGTTGCAGCCGCTCCGGCATCCCAGCCAACGCCCGCTGCCAGTACGCCAACTGCACCGCAATCGGACTGCTGTCGTCGTCGAGATCACCGAACTGAGCACGCTGCCACAGCGTGTAATCGGCATACTGCACCGTTAACGGCGCCCAGCCCGGCGCCTGCCCGCCACACCGACTGGCATAGGCCATCCCCAAATCACGCACCAACGGAGTAATCGACCAGCCATCAGCAGCAATATGGTGCACAACGGCGACCAGCACGTGATCGTCTTGGGCGGTGCCGAAAAGCCTTGCCCGCAAGGGTGTCTCAACTGCCAGGTCAAACGACTGGCGCGCGACGGCGCTGACGGCCTCGTCCAGCTGGGCCGGCGACCATTCAGTTGCGTCGATGACGTCCAAGCTGAAGTACGCTCGCTCGGACGTCACCACCTGCTGATACGGCACGCCATCAAGATGGGGAAATATGGTGCGCAGCGATTCGTGGCGGCCCACCAGATCCGCTAGCGCGGTGCCCAGTGCGGCGGCATCAAGACGTCCGCGCAGCCGCAACGCCACTGCCATATTGTAAACCGGTGAGGGCCCCTGGAATTGATCAAGGAACCACAACCGGCTCTGGGCAAACGACAACGGCACCACCTGTGGCCGTTCGCGAGCCACCAATGGCTCCAGCCCAATCCCATCCGCATGCAGGCGAGGTGCCAACTGGGCAACCGCGGGCGCGTCGAAGAGCGCGCGCACGGTGAGTCGAGTGTCCAGCGATTTGTTGATCGCGGCGATCAGCCGCATTGCCGATAGTGAATCCCCGCCCAGATCGAAGAAAGAGTCGTCGACTCCGACGCGTTCGAGCCCGAGGGCCTGTGCGTAAATGCCGGCCAGGATTTCTTCGCTGGCAGTGGCCGGGGCGCGATAGCGTTCGGTGTCTTGGTATTCCGGTGCTGGCAGCGCGCGGGCGTCGAGTTTGCCGTTGACCGTCAGTGGCAACGTGTCGACCGCCAACACTGCGGCCGGTACCAGGTAGGACGGCAACCGATCGGCCAGGCTGGCGCGCGCGGTGGCCGGATCGGCGGTTCCGGTGATGTAGCCGACTAGACGCTTGTCCCCGGGGCGGTCCTCGCGAGCAATCACCGCTGCGGCGTCGACGCCGTCGAGTGCGGCCAGGGCGGCGCGGATTTCGCCGAGTTCGATGCGATGACCGCGGATCTTGACCTGCTCGTCAGCACGCCCGAGGTACTGCAGCTGCCCATCAGCACCCCAGCGCACCAGATCGCCGGTGCGATACATGCGAGCACCTGGCCCTCCGAACGGACACGCCACAAACCGCGACGCCGTCAACCCCGTTCTGCGGACATAACCGACGCCGAGCCCGCGGCCGGCGACGTATAACTCACCGACCACTCCCACCGGCACGGGGCGCAACCAGCCGTCGAGGACGAACAATGCCGATCCTGGCAATGGCGAGCCAATCGGCACGACAGCCGATCCCGCGGCCAGCGGTGCGCTGGTCGCCACCCACATGGTGGTCTCTGTCGGGCCGTATTCGTTGATCATCAACCGATCGGGTGCCCACCGATCTACCACTTCGGCCGGGCAGGCCTCCCCACCGACCAACAAGGTGACCGATTCCAAACCCTCGGGTGAGAGCATCCCCACCGCAGAAGGGGTCTGGCTTAACACAGTGACGTTTTCATCGACCAGTAGGGCGTGAAAATCCGCCGCCGAACGCGCTATCGATTCGGGCACCACGACCAGCCGCCCACCGTGCAGAAGGGCACCGAAGATTTCCCACCCCGAAATGTCGAAACTATAGGAATGCCACTGCGACCACGCCCGTCCGGGCGTCACCAATGCCGGATCCAACGACGCCATCAGTTGGGTGACGTTGTGGTGGGTGATGGCAACCCCTTTGGGGACACCGGTTGTGCCCGAGGTGTAGATGACGTATGCGACATCGTCGGCGTTAGGTGCCGGCGATGCAGTTCCGGGGTGGGTGGCGATGGCTGGATCGGTGGCATCGACGACCCGCACCCCATGCCCATCCAGCCGCGACCGCAGCTCCGTGGACGTAATCGCCGCGATCGGGACAGCGTCGCCGAGCATGAATTCGAGACGGGCATCGGGCACCGCCGGATCGATCGGCAGATACGCCGCCCCAGTCTTCAGCACCGCCAGCATCGCCACGATCGCCTCGGCCGACCGGGAAAACAGGAGCGCCACACACTCACCCGAACTTGCGCCGTGGCCAATCAGTAACTGTGCCAGGCGATTCGACGCCTCATCCAGCTCCCGGTAGGTCATCGAGTGACCCGCATCGCTAATGGCCACGGCCTCCGGCGTACGCGCAACCTGCGCGGCAAACGCCTCCGGTATCGCTACCCCGACGACCGGCTGGCTCAACACCGCCCGATTTCCGATCTCATCCAGCCGCACGCGCTCACGCTCGCCCAGCACGTCGATGGACGACAACCGCCGAGTCGGATCGGCGACCATGGCTGCTATTACCCGCCGCAACCGATCGATCAATACCTCGACGCTTCCGGTATCGAACACATCGGTGCGGAATTCCACCGCTCCGCCGATCCCGCCGAGCTCACCGTCTTCGGTGAAATGCTCGGCCAGCGACAAGGTCAAGTCCATCCGCGCCGTCTGCGTATCTAGCGGCATCTGGCTAATCTGCAGATCGCCCAAGGCCAAACCGTCGGCAAGATCGTCACGCTGCCCCGGCATGTTTTGCCAGGCCAACATCACCTGGACCAGTGGGTGATGCCCCAGGGAACGGGCCGGGTTAAGGCGCTCGACCAACACCTCGAAGGGCACATCCTGGTGCTCGTAGGCAGCAAGGCTGCGCTGACGCACCTGCGCCAGCACGTCGGCCACGGTGGGATCGCCGGGCACCTCGACCCGCAACACCAACGTGTTGACGAAAAAGCCCACCAGTTCATCCAGCGCCTGGTCACGCCGTCCGGCGATCGGGAATCCCACGGCCACATCGGGACTCGCGCTGATCTTCGATAGCAGCACCGCAAGCGCGGCCTGCATCACCATGAAGCTGGTCGTGTCATGCTCGCGGGCCACCGCACGGACCTGTTGCTGTAGCTCAGCCGGCCACTGGACATCGACACTGGCGCCGCGATAATCAGCCACCAACGGATAGGGCCGATCCGTCGGCAGCTGCAGCCGCTCAGGCATCCCGGCCAACGCCTTTTGCCAATACGCCAGCTGCACCGCGATCGCGCTCTCGTCGTCGTCGAGATCACCGAGTTGGTCGCGCTGCCACAGCGTGTAATCGGCATACTGCACCGGCAACGGCGCCCAGCCCGGCGCCTGCCCGCCACACCGGCTGGCATAGGCCATCCCTAAATCACGCACCAACGGCGTGATGGACCAGCCATCGGCAGCGATATGGTGCAGCGCGACCGCCAACACATGCTCGTCCTCAGCAATGCCGAAAAGTCGCGCCTGCAAGGGAATCTCAGTACTGAGATCAAACGTATGACGAGCTACGACGCTAATGCCCTCGGCCAGCTGAGCCGGCGACCAGTCACTGGCGTCGACCACCGCCCAGCCGAAATCTGCCTGCTCAGGTGCCACCACCAATTGTTGAGGGACGCCGTCGGGTGCGATGAACAGCGTCCGCAGACTCTCGTGGCGGGCCAGGGCGTCGGCTAGCGCGGCACCTAATGCGTCGGCATCAAGGCGGCCGCGTAGCCGCAACGCCACCGCCATGTTGTAGATCGGTGACGGTCCCAGCAACTGGTCAAGGAACCACAACCGGCTCTGCGCGAATGACAACGGCACCAAGGCGGGACGCTCGCAGGCCACCAGCGGCTCGAGGGCGTCGGCCGCCCCGCTGATCCGCGGCGCCAGCTGCGCCACGGTGGGCGCTTCGAAGACAGCGCGCACTCCAAGGGCGGCGTCTAGGCCCGAATTGACCGCGGCGATCAATCGCATGGCCGAGAGTGAATCCCCGCCCAGATCGAAGAAGGAATCGTCGACGCCGACGCGTTCGACCCCGAGCACCTGCGCGTAAATGCCGGTCAGAAGGTCCTCGATGGCGGTCGCCGGCGCGCGATAGCGTTCGGTGTCTTGGTATTCCGGTGCCGGCAAAGCACGAGTGTCGAGCTTGCCGCTGACCGTCAACGGCAACGCGTCGAGCGTCACGACCGCGGCCGGGACCAGGTAGGACGGCAACAGCCTGCCGAGTTGGGCCCGTGTCTGTGCCGGGTCTGCGCTGCCGACGACGTAACCGACCAAGCGCTTATCGCCGGGGCGGTCTTCGCGGGCAATCACCGCGGCGGCCTCAACTCCTTCGAGACCGGCCAGCGCACTGCGGATTTCGCCGAGTTCAATGCGATACCCGCGGATCTTGACCTGCTCGTCGGCACGTCCGAGGTACTGCAGCTGCCCATCGGTACCCCAGCGCACCAGATCGCCGGTGCGGTACATCCGCGTTCCAGAAGCGAACGGACACGCCACAAACCGCGACGCCGTCAATGCCGCCCTGCGCAGGTACCCAACGCCCACACCACGGCCGGCAACGTACAACTCGCCGACCACCCCGACCGGCACCGGCTGCAACCAGGCATCCAGCACGAACAACGCCGCCCCCGCTACGGGTGCACCGATCGGCGCCACACCGGTGCCCGCCGCTAGCGGGGCGCTGATCGTCACATCGACCGTGGTCTCGGTCGGGCCGTAGGCGTTGGTCATCACCCGTCCCGGCGCCCACCGATCCACCAGCTCAACCGGGCACGCCTCACCGCCGACTACCAACGCCACCGACTCGAAATCGTCAGGCGACAATGCCGCTGCCGCGGAAGGTGTTTGGCTCAATACGCTGACCCGTTCGGCAATCAACAAGGCCCGCAGGTCTTCCGGTGAGCCGGCCAGCGACTCGGGCACCACGACCAAACGGCCGCCGTGTAACAACGCACCCCAGATCTCACGGACTGAGGCATCGAAAGCATAGGAATGCCACTGTGTGGACACCTTCGCCGGTAGACCCGGCTTTGTCAGGCCCGCGTCGAGTCCCGCCATCAGTTGGCTGACGTTCTGGTGAGTGACCGCCACGCCCTTCGGAACGCCGGTGGTGCCCGAGGTGTAAATGATGTGGGCGATCTCATCGGCGGTCGGCGCCGCTAGCGCGACATGGGGTTGAGCGTCAACAGTTGGATCGTCGACATCGATCACCCGTACCCCATACCCGTCCAGCCGTGCGGCCAGCTCCGCGGCGGTGACGGCGGCGATCGGCGTGGCGTCACTGAGCAGGAATTCGAGCCGGGCATCGGGCACCGCCGGGTCGATCGGCAAATAGGCGGCGCCGCTCTTCAATACCGCCAGTACGGCCACGATGGCCTCGGCCGACCGGGAAAACAGCAGCGCCACAGACTCACCCGGGCCGACACCCTGCCCAAGCATCAAGTGCGCCAACCGGTTCGACGCATCGTCCAGGTCCCGATAGGTCATCGAACGGCCCGCATGGCTAACGGCTACCGCGTCAGGTGTGCGAACGACCTGCGCTGCGAACAATTCCGGTATCGAGACCCCAATTACCGGCTGGGTCAACACCGCCCGATTGCTGATCTCATCCAGCCGGACGTGCTCACGCTCGTCGAGCACATCGATGGACGACAACCGCCGAGTCGGATCGGCGGCCATGGCCGCTACTACCCGCTGTAACCGATCGATCAGCGTCTCGACACTTTCGGTATCGAACACATCGGTGCGGAATTCCACCTCCCCGCCAATCCCGGCCGGCTCGCCCATCTCGTTCCAGCGTTCGCCCAGCGAGAAAGTCAGGTCCATCCGCGCTGTCCGCGTCTCCAGCGGCATTTGGGCGATCTGCAGATCACCCAAAGCCAGTCCCGCAGCGGGATCGGTGTGCCCCGGAACGTTCTGCCAGGCCAATGTCACCTGGACCAACGGGTGATGACTCAGGGACCGGGTCGGATTGAGCCGCTCCACCAACACATCGAAGGGCACATCCTGGTGCTCGTACGCGGCGAGGCTGTGCTGCCGCACCTGGGCCAGCACGTCGGCCACGGTGGGATCACCCGGCACCTCAACCCGCAGCACCAACCTGTTGACAAAAAAGCCCACCAGCTCATCCAGCGCAGGATCGCGCCGCCCGGCGACCGGGAAGCCCACCGCCACATCACTGCTCGCGCAGAGCTTTGACAGCAGCACTGTCAAGGCGGCTTGCATCACCATGAAGCTGGTCGCGTCATGCTCGCGGGCCACGGCGCGCACCTGTTGCTGCAACTCGGCCGGCCACTGGACGTCGACACTGGCGCCGCGGTAATCAGCCACCAACGGGTAAGGCCGATCCGTCGGCAGCTCCAGCCGCTCGGGCATGCCGGCCAACGCCTGCTGCCAATACGCCAACTGCACCGCGATCGGACTGCTGTCGTCGTCGACATCACCGAACTGAGCGCGCTGCCACAACGTGTAATCGGCATACTGCACCGCCAACGGCGCCCAGCCAGGAGCCTGCCCGCCACACCGGCTGACGTAGGCCATCCCCAAATCGCGCACCAACGGGGTAATCGACCAGCCATCAGCAGCAATATGGTGCACGACCGCGACCAGCACGTGCTCATCCTCAGCGATGACGAAAAGCCTTGCCCGCAAGGGAGTCTCGGTAGTGAGATCGAACGGGTAACGCGCCACGCTATCGATCGCCTCGCTCAGCTGACCTGGCGACCAGCCGCGGGCGTCAACGACCTCCCAACCCAAATCTGGCCGTTCGGGCGTCAGCACCTCCTGGAACGGCACTCCATCGGTATGGGGAAATATGGTGCGCAGCGACTCATGGCGGTCCACTACGTCGACCAGCGCGGCACCGAGCGCTTGGGTGTCGAGCCGCCCACGCAATTGCAGCGCCACCGCCATGTTGTAAACCGGTGAGGGCCCCTGCAATTGGCCAAGGAACCACAGACGATTCTGGGCAAACGACAACGGCACCACCGCGGGCCGCTGCCAAGCCACCAACGGGTCCGGGCAGCCGCCGCCGGCTCCGACACGGGGCGCCAACTGCGCCACCGTGGGAGCCTCAAATACGGCGCCTACCGGAACCTCCGCGTCTAGACCCGCCTTGATCGCACCGACCAGGCGCATCACCGAGAGCGAATCCCCGCCGAGGTCGAAGAAGGAATCGTCGATGCCGACGTGTGGGACGTCGAGGATTTGCATGTAGATGCCGGTGAGGATTTCTTCAATGGCGGTGCTGGGGGCGCGGTATTTGCTGCTGGTGTATTCCGGTATCGGTAGGGCGCGGGTGTCGAGTTTGCCGTTGACGGTCAGCGGCAACGCGTCGACGGTCATGACCGCGGCCGGAATCATGTAGGCCGGCAGCCGCTGCCCAAGTTGGGCGCGTGCCTGCACGGGATCGGCGGCACCGATGATGTAGCCCACCAGGCGCTTATCGCCAGGGCGGTCCTCGCGGGCAATCACCGCCGCAGCCTCAACACCCTCCACCGCCGCCAAAGCAGTACGGATCTCACCAAGCTCGATGCGATACCCGCGGATCTTGACCTGCTCATCAGCACGGCCCATATACCGCAGTTGCCCATCGGCACCCCAACACACCAAATCCCCGGTGCGATACATCCGCGCTCCAGAAGCGAACGGACACGCCACAAACCGCGACGCCGTCAATCCCGCCCTGCGCAGATACCCAACGCCCAGACCGCGCCCGGCCACATACAACTCACCCACCACACCGGTCGGCACCGGTCGCAACCACGCATCGAGCACAAACAACGCCGCACCCGGGATCGGAACACCGATCGGCACCACATCGGCGCCGGCTTCTAGCGGCACACTGACCGTGACACACAGCGTGGTCTCGGTCGGACCATAAGCGTTGGTCATCACCCGTCCCGGCGCCCACCGATCTACCAACTCCAGCGCACACGGCTCAGCAGCAACCACCAACGCCGCCGACTCCAAACCCTCAAGAGTCAACGCCGCCAACGCCGACGGAGTCTGATGCAACACAGTCACCCGTTCTGCAACCAGCAACGCCTGAAAGTCCTCGGGCAGGGCGGCCACCAACTCGGGCACAATCACCAACCGCGACCCGTGCAACAACGCACCCCAGATCTCTTCCACCGAAGCATCGAAGGCATACGAATACCACTGCGACCACACGTGCCCCGGGCCCGAGGGCAACCCCACATGTAACGGCTCCAACAACTGCGTCACATTATGATGTGTGGTGCCAACCCCTTTGGGCACACCTGTAGTCCCCGACGTATACACGATATGAGCCAAATCATCACCAGACGGCACCATCAAGGGCGCAGCAGACTCAGCCTCGATCGCGGGATCGTTGACATCAATGACCACCAGCCCACGACCCGCAAAACGCCGCGCCAACCCCCCCGTACTCACCGCCGCGACCGGCCCCGCTTCACCCACCATGAACTCAAGACGCGCATCAGGCACCGCCGGATCAATCGGCAAATACGCCGCCCCGCTCTTCAGCACCCCCAAAATCGCCACGATCGCCTCAGCTGAGCGCGAAAACAGCACCGCCACACACTGACCCGGACCCGCACCATACCCAACCAACAACCGCGCCAACCGATTCGACGCCTCGTCCAACTCCCGATACGTCAACACCCGACCCGCACAGCTGACTGCCACCGCCTCCGGCGTCCGCGCCACCTGCGCCACAAACAGCTCCGGAATCGACGGTCCCACCGCAGGTTCGGCCAACACCGCCCGATTACCAAACTCACCCAACCGCACATGCTCACGCTCGTCGAGCACATCGATCGACGACAACCGCCGCCCCACGTCAGCCACCATCGCCACCAACACCCGCTCCAACCGAGACACCAACACCCCCACACTCCTGGCATCAAAGAGATCGGAGTCGTATTCGAGGCGCAGGCTCAGCTCGGCGCCTGGCGTGGCTTGCAAAGTCAGTGGGTAGTGGGTGGATTCGTGACTGGTGAACTCGGTGATGGCCAGCTCGCCGAGTTCCACCGAGGCCGCCGCGTCGATCGGGTAGTTCTCGTAGACAAATAAGGTGTCGAACAACTGGTCGTTACCCGTGGTGCGGTGAATCTCGGTCAACGCCAGGTGTTCGTGTTCCAGGGTGTGCTGATAGCCGTTATGCAGCTGGTCGAGCAGGTCGGCGACGGTGGTCTGCGCGCTCACGTTCGCCCGCACCGGCACGGTGTTGATCAGCAGGCCCACCATCGATTCGATCCCGATCACGTCAGCTGAGCGTCCCGAGACTGCGGCCCCGAAGACCACATCATGCTGTCCGGTCAGCCACATCAGCAGCTGTGCCCAGGCCGCACGTAACACGGTGTTGACGGTGGTGTGGCGAGTCCGAGCCAGTTGATGCAGGGCCCCAGTGGTCTGCTCCGACAACCGAATCGCTTGCACGCCTGGCTTTCCCAGCCTCAACCTGTGCGGGTCACCCACCAACGTGGGTGTGTCGAAGCCGGCGAGCACCTCGCGCCAGGCGGCTCGCGCGGACTCGAGGTCTCGATCGGCCAGCCAGGTCACGAACCTGCGGTACGGCACAGCCGCGGGGAGGCGCTGCCCGTTATAGCCTGCGAAGATTTCCTGCAGCAGGATCGGCAGTGAGGAGCCGTCGAGCACGACGTGGTGGTTGGTGAGCACGAATCTGTATTGCTCTGGGGCAGTGCGGATCAGCGCTGCCCGGAAGACGGGCGGGTTAGTCAGATCGCAGACCGCGACACGCTCGGCAGCACACAACCGCTCGACCTGCTCATCGACGCCAACGTCACCCGCGTCGAGATCGACATAGCGCCAGGGCGCCGTGGGATCGGCGAAGATGATCTGCACCGGCGGATCGATCTGCGCCCAGAACCGGGCGGCCAGATTGGGATGCCTGCCAACCACGGCCTGCACCGCCTGGTGCAGCCGATCCTGGTCGAGCGGCCCGGTTATGCCGATGACCAGCTGGATCGCATAGACATCGACATCCCCGCTCGGTACAGCGGCGGCGTGAAAGAACAGTCCCTGCTGTAGTGGAGTCAACGGCAGGACATCAGCAACGCGGAAATGCCGCTCGAGTTCGCCGATCTGCTGCTGGGACAGACGTGCGGGGACGATATCTGACGGGCTCAAACCGCCGCCGCCGCGGCGCACGTGCGCGCAGATACCGGCCAAGGCCTCGAACCACAATTCACTCAATCGGCCGACCTGGGCCTGATCCAGCGCGGAGGACGCCCATGTCCAGTTGGCAAGCAGCCGTGGGCCGGCCGGGGTATCCAGGGTGCCGGCATTGAGCGCCACGGTGTGGGTCAGTGCCATCGGCACCGCTGCCGTCACCGCGGTCGCCGATAAACCTTCGGTGTCGGGTCGCCACAGATCATCGGACAGTTCTGCTGTGCCGCCCAGCCGTCCTAGGTAGTTGAACGCGATCTCCGGGTCGCAACCTTCCAGATCCAGATCGCCATTCGCATAACGCAATAACCCATAAGTCAGGCCATCGGGCAGGGCACGAAGTTGTTCTTTGGCGTCTTTGATGGCCGCCCCCAGCGCGGCCTCGCCGGCTACCACCTGCGCCCAGTCCAACCCGCCAACGCTCAACGCCACCGGGTATTTGGTGGTAAACCAGCCCACCGTGCGGGATAGATCGACATTCGTGCTCAACTCGTCATGGCGCCCGTGGCCTTCCACGTCGATACCGATTGGCGTCCCGGTGTTGCCCAACAACCTCGCCGTCGCCAACCCGAACGCGATTAGCAAAATGTCTTGCACCCTAGTGTGAAACGCCGCCGGCACCTCGCCGAGCAGCATGCGGGTGGTCTCGACATCCAGCTCCACCGACAACTGCCCGGCATGGAGATAGGTGTCGAACTCGGGCTGCACCGCCGGCAACACCGCCGGGGTTGCCGCCACCTGCCGCCACGCCTCGGCGTGCTCCAGCACCGCCGCGGTGCGCGCGTGTTCGTCCAACAGCGACGACCACCGGGCAAATGATGTCCCAGCGGACGGCAACGCCACGGGTTGCCCGTTGTGATGCTGCGCCCAGGCAATGTTGAGGTCTTCCAACAGGATTCGCCAGGATACCCCGTCAACCGCCAAGTGGTGAACGATCAACACCAGCTGGCCGGTGGAGGTTGCCCACACCGCGCTCAGCATCGCGCCGGCAGCGGGGTCCAGCCGCGACCGCGCCTCGACCAGCACCTCGTCGGATAACACCGCTACGGTGCGCAGGCATTCATCCGCGCGCACCGAACCGCGTTCGGGCGCCCGTAGTGACCAGGCCCCGACCTCGTCGTCCTCGACGCGCAGCCGCAACATGGGATGCCAGTCCAGCAAGGCCTGTAAGAGCACCACGACGTCGGTCTGGCTCACTTCGGCGGGAGCCGTCACCACCATTGTCTGGTTGAACTGATCGACTCGGCCGCCCACACCTTGCAGCCACCGCATGATCGGGGTCGCGACTACCGGCCCGATACCCTCGTCGACCACATCGTCAATACCCGTGCCCACCTTGACGACTTGAGCCAGCCGGGCCACGCTCTGTTCCACGAAGATGTCCCGCGGTCGGCACAGCAGCCCGGCCGCCCGCGCCCGAGCGACCACCTGCATGGACATAATGCTGTCGCCGCCCAGGTCAAAGAATGAGTCGTCGACGCCGACTCGTTCCAGCCCCAGCACCTGGGCATAAATCCCGGCCAGCATCTCTTCGGTGACACCGGACGGGGCACGGTAGTGGTCGACATCTCGGTATTCGGGCGCCGGGAGGGCCCTGATGTCGAGTTTGCCGTTGTCCGTCATCGGCAGGGCGTCGATGACCACCACCGCCGACGGGACCATGTAGGCCGGCAGTCGGTCGACGAGCTGGGTGCGAATCTGGACCGGGTCGCCGGTGCCGGTGACATAGCCGACCAATCGCAGGGCGCCGGGGCGATCCTCGCGAGCGATCACCACCGCCGCCGTCACGCCGTCCAATGCGGCCAGGGCTGCCTGCACTTCGCCGGGTTCGATGCGCTGGCCCCGGATTTTGACCTGCCCGTCGGCACGCCCGAGGTAGCGCAGTTGCCCGTCCGGGCCCCAAGACACCCGGTCCCCGGTGCGGTACATCCGTGTTCCGGCGTCACCGTAAGGGTTGGCCACGAAGCGTTCGGCGGTCAGGTCGGCCCGACCTACATAACCTCGCGCCAGGGCAGGTCCGCTCAGATACAGCTCGCCGACCACGCCAACGGGTGCGGGGTTCAGTCGCGCGTCGAGCACCAGCGCGCACACCCCTGCGATCGGGGCACCGATGCCGATGGGCTGCCCCGCCAACTGCGGCGCACTGCAGGTGGCCCAGATGGTGGCCTCGGTGGGGCCGTAGGCATTGAACATCTGCCGGCCCGGCGCCCACGCGGTGATCAGCTCTCCCGGGCACGCCTCCCCGGTGGTGATCAGTGTCCGCACCCCCGCTAGTCGGGACCGATCCAGCGACGACAGGACAGTCGGCGTCAAAACTGCGGCGCTCACCTGCTTCTCGTGCAGCAACGCGGTCAACGCCTCGCCGGCATAGGCCTCTGGCGGTGCCAGCACCAGCGTCGCTTTTGCCCCGACCGCCAGCAATATCTCGCCGACCGAAACGTCGAAGGTCGGCGAGGCCACCATGAGTACCCGCGCGTGGGCGGTGAACCCGAATGCCTGATGGTGGGCAGCTACGCCCAACAAACCGGCGTGGTCCACCGTCACGCCCTTGGGGGTACCGGTGGATCCCGACGTGAAGATCACGTGGGCGGTGTTGTCTACCCCGAGCGGGGCGAGCCGGCCGGAGTCGGTGATCGGGTCCGCGCTTCGCCCGGACACGTCGAGATCGTCAACGCGCAGCACCGGGCGCGCCCCCGCCCCGGCCACCGTGTCGACACCACGGGTCAACACACAGACCGCCGCCACGGTGTCCAACACGGTGGCGATGCGCTCGATCGGATGAGCCTGATCCACCGGCACATACGCGCCACCGGCCTTGAGCACCGCCCACCAGGCCACCACTAACTCCACGCAGCGATCCATCGCCACGCCTACTGCACGCTCCGGACCCACCCCGGCTTCGATCAGCACCCGGGCTAACCGCGTCGACCACTCATCAACCTCCCGATAGGACAACTCCCGGGCACCGTCGACCAGCGCCACCGCGTCGGGATCAGACGACACCGCCGCAGCCAGTAACTCCGGAGCCAGTCCCACCGGTGCGCTCATATCGGCGCCCGACCACCGCGACAAGACCAATGCACGCTCATCGTGGTCCAGCAACGACATGTCGCTCACCGGCACCGACTCATCCGCCACCAATAAGCGGTTCAAGAGCGATTCCAAACGCGTTATGTGCCTATCGATCTCGTCGGCCGAGTAGCGATCCGGGTTCCAACCGAACTGAACCCGCAACGGGCCGTCGTCCAGCCGAGGGTAGATGTTGACCGCAATGTCTTGGATAGGGAAGGTGGTCATCACGTTGCACATGGCTTCGGAAGGCCCGAAATGGAGCGGGGTTACGAAACCCATCACGTTCACCATCGGGCCGAACTCGACGTTCACGTCGGAACGGGTTGCATCTCCGATGATGTCCGGGAAGCGCCGGAACCGTTGATGACGCAATGCACCGACCAAGGCCGTGCCAACCCGATCGGTCACTGCGCCGACGGTGTCCCCGTCCTCGACGCTGATGCTTAGTGGCACCAGGTTCGAGACCATGCCCGCACAATTTTTCAGCGCCGCGGTCGTCCGAGCCGAAACCGGCAGCGATAGCGAGACATTCCGCCGCCCTGTCGTTTTCGCGATGAACACGGCCATAGCCGCGACAACTCGCGCGACTTCGAACTGGTCATTCCCCTGCCCTGACGGTCGATGCGTACACGTCAGCTCGCGTATCAGCGGGTGCCGTGGTGTCACCGACCGCTGAGTTCCCGCCAGGTCGGTCACTTCCAGCGGCCCCCGCACGACCGTCTTCCAGTACTCGGCGTCGGTCTGACTGCGCGACGACTGTTCATATTTCTGATCCGCGTCGCGGATTACGTCGAACCCCGAGAAATCAACTTCGCCGGTAGCGGCGGGTGTACCGGAGTAGACGTCCGCGATGTGCTGCAGGAAACTGTTGGTGCCGAACCCGTCCAGAAGAACGTGGTGCGTGCGCAAATAGAAATACGACAAGCCGTCGGCGATCCGCAGCAGCACGAAGTTGGTGAGACGGTCACGGATCAGATCAACCGGCCGGCGGTAGTCCTCATCCATCCAGTTGCGGGCGGCCGCTGCCGGGTCAGACTCGGTACGCAGATCGATACAATGCAGGGTTTCCGGGATCGAATGGTCGAGCATGAAGACCGGTTCACCATCGTGCAGCGATAGCCGCGCGCATGGCGAGCCGAATCGCGTGGCCGCCGATTCGCATGCGGCCATGAGCTTCTCGGCATCGACATCGTGATCGATCGCCATGAAACCGGCGAAGTTGTAAGGGACTTCGGGTCGCAGTTCTTGGGCAGCCCATATTGCCAGCTGAGCGGCGGTTAGCGAACCCAACAGGTCCGGTTGCTCACCGTAATTGAGCATTCGACGACGAACTTTCTATCTAGGCCGGCATGCCGGTCCCGAAGACCTGGACAGCGACCGGAAGCGACTTGCCGAACAAGCTGAAATAGCCAGTCGTACAAAATCTTTCAGTTGCGCGCAACCTGGACCTCGCACGCTGAATTTGGCATAGCGCTTCCGTTCTTGACCTTTGGCGACCGAGGCTATGCGTGGCTATCTAGGTAGCCGCCGCGCCGGAAGAACTTTTCCCCACTGCACTCGACGTCGTCCGCGCAACGAATGCGAGTGATTACCAGACCGCGGTTGCCGCCCCGAATTGCATTGGGCCCGCACACCACTGCGCCACCTTCCTCCTGCACGATCACTCGGCCCGGCGTACCGCCGTAACGAGCCTCGGAAACGCACGCCTCGAGGATCTCGATCCGCTCACCGCGGTAGAAGGCGAATGCGCGGGGGTAGGGGTCGGATAATGCGCGCACGAATCGCGCGAGATCCTCGGCCGGCCAGCTCCAGTCGATCAAGCTGTCGCGCTCGGAGCGTTTGTGAAAGTAGCTTCGTTCGGCCTTGTTCTGCGGCCGCCAAACCGGGGTGCCGGATTCCAGCGAACTCAGCGCTTCGGCCAGCGCCCCCGGAATCAGATCCATGCCTCGCAGTACCAACTCGGTGCCGGTATCGGTGGGGCCGACGGGAAGCGAACGCTGGACCAGAATGTCTCCGGTATCCAGGCCGTCGTCCATCCGGTGCACCGTCAACCCCAACTCAGACTCGCCGCTGATCAAACCCCACAGCACGGGGGAAAACCCGGTGAACTTCGGCAGCAGCGAATCGTGGAAGTTCAAGGTGCCATGCGGTGGGAGGCCGTACAGCTCGACCGGCATCCGGTGGTACCAGCTGTTGACGACAATGACGTCGGGATTAGCGCGCTTGACCAGGTCAATGGTCTCTGCGTCAACCCGCTCGGTGACATGCACTGGGATGTCGTGCTCCCGCGCGAGTTCCTCGACCGGTGCTGACCAGATCGCCTTGTAGAACTCTTCGCTCATCGGGTGAGTGACAGCGAGAACGACTTCGTGATCCTGGGCGGTCAGCGCCTGCAGGGTCTTGTAGCCCCACGTCTGGAAGCCGAAGAACACGATGCGCATCGCAGAAACCCCTTAGCTGTTGACGGTGGGCCGAACCGATGCCCTTTCTGGACACCTGCCTATTAACGAGGCGAGCTTACGTTAGCCTGGCCTAAGTTACGAATTCTGGGTTCGTTTTGGGTAATTTGCTGCTCTCAAGCGGCGGAGCCCCAGTCCCGGTCAGTCGGCAGGTAGGCCGCGGGAGCGTTTGTTGGCCTACATGTGCTCGTCCGCCAGGCGCATCAGGTCCTGTTCCCCGGTCGCGATCCCGGCGCTGAAGCTGACCGATCCGCCGACCTCAGCCCAGTGCTGACGAAGGCGATCGACCACCTGTTCGGCGTCGGTTCGACCGGCGCCGACCAGCAGAAGGAGGAACTCGTCACCGCCGATGCGGAAAACGACGTCGTCCTTGCGCACCGACTAGCGAAGGGCGTCGGCAAAGGCCACCAACAGCTGGTCCCCGGCCTCGTGGCCGTGGCAGTCGTTATAACGCTTGAAGTGGTCCAGGTCGATGAGCACGACGGCGGACGCACAGCAGAATGTGTGACTACTGCCGGACCAGGCTTATAGCGACTGA
Organism: uncultured Actinomycetota bacterium; assembly: GCA_963826365.1. Lineage (GTDB taxonomy): Bacteria > Actinomycetota > Actinomycetes > Mycobacteriales > Mycobacteriaceae > Mycobacterium. The sequence goes on from CAWGXA010000003.1 coordinate 433,079, forward strand.
TATTCCAATCTCAGTCACGTTTTCAACCGGCCTTCACCTCTCGGCCGTCGCGCGGGTACTCGTCAACGGTATGTACGGCGTCGGCCTCCTTCGGCGGGGAAGGCCGCCCCTTGCGCAGGGTGGCTATCAGCTCTCGGTACGGACCGACCAGATAGACGGTGTCGCCGGCGCTGAGCCTGGCGTCGCGGCGCGGGTGCAGTCGAACCGGGGAATCCTCCCTGGTGACCGCGATGACACGAGTCTGGGTCGACACCTCGAACATCTGCAGCCCGTCCAGCTCGCTACCGGGCTGCACATACATCCCGCCGACCAAGAACGATCGGTTACCGACCGAGAACGTTCCGAGCACCTGCAGACCCAGCGCGGCGCCGATGAACCACGGCGCGGCGAGCTCGACGGTGGAACGAACGTTTTCGAACCCGAATCGCTGCGCAACAGCGGAACCCAGGTCATGGTCATAGACCCGCATCACCAGCGGGACTTCGCCCCACCTATTGCCACCAGGTACGGCCTGGGAGGCCAGCATCTCGCGAAGCACGATGCCCGTCTCGATGTTGACCATGTCGTCACGGGTCAACACAGCGACCGCGCGGGCGGTGTCGGCACGGGCGGCTTCCAGCGTCTGCCGCAACGTCGCGTCGCCGAAGATCACCGGTACGTCGAGTTCGTGCGTCGTCGACAGGAAGGGGTTGTTCTGGTCACGTTCGATGACCGCTACGTCATATCCGGCTTCGGTCAGATCGGTGACGACGCGAACCCCGAGCGCGCTGAGCCCGACGACAATGATGTGGTTACGCAAGTGGCGCACCCGCGGACGTGCGGACAACATGAGGAATCGGCGCGACAGCAGCACATCGGCGACGAACGCGACAAGCAGCGCGGTGGTGGTGACACCACCCAGCATCAACAGGGCGGCGTAAACCCGCAGCCACGTCGGTTGAGCAGCAAAGCTGAAGTCGCCGTAGCCCGTCGTCGTGATCGTCTCGTTGGTGAAGTAGAACGCGTCTATCCAGGACATACCGGGGTGGGTGTAAGAGAAGTGCAGCAACGTCGTCGAACCGATGACCAAAACGGTCAGCGCGACCATCAGGGGGTAGAAGGCGGGGTTGACTTCAGCGGGAAGGGCCCGCACCGCGTAGAGGATTCGGCGGAATCGCGACTGTCGTGACCGCACTTTGGTCGGGCGCGGAATAGCAACGCCGCAGGCGGCCACCTCCTCGGTGGTGCCGATCATCGCAGTCCAGTCACCGCCGTGCACTCGCAGGTCCCGCCCAGGGCAAGGCACCACATCAGCGGGTTCGGCGGAGCCGTGGCCCTCCACCACCGCCACCGGGGCGAGGTCGCCGTAAATGTCGCGCAGCGTAGCGTCGAATGGCGCCTCGGCGCCGAAGACGACAAATTCGATGCCGGCCACCTCAAAGGGGTGGGTGGTGCGCGCCAGGCACGCCTCGACGACCGCGGGCGCCGCCAGATCGGCGACGCCGAGGATCACGCTGAGCCGATCGTCGGCCGAGACCGCTTCCCGGAGTACCTCGTTGGCTACCCGCGCGACCACGCGAATGTCCGGGTTCGCCTTGCGCGCCAGCAACGCGATTTCCAGGTTCGTCGCATCGTCATCTCCGGCGCAGACGACGGCCACCGCGTGGGCGACGCCGGCTCGGACAAGTTCGGTCTTGACGCGGGCGCCGGCGAGATCGGAATCGAGGAGTCTGGTGACTCGGGCGCCCGCTCGTTGCAACTCGTCGACAATGGTCGTCGCTAGCGCGTCATCACCGCTGACGATGACACATTGGTCCATGAGGTTCGCCTCCTCCCCCGAATGTTGATGTGGACAGGCCGCTCCAAGAGTCCGGCCGGGACGGAAAGACTTTTCCTGATGGTAACAGGCCATGAATCACCATGAGCTGCAGCGAAACTCAGCGACATGCACGTGATAAATAGCGTTCCACCTAAAACTACTGCGGTACAAGGCTTTTGCTGGCGCCAACACCGCGCTACACTGCCTCGACGCCGCCCATCACGGTTGCGACACATCGCGAACGCACAGAAGTGGCCGAGCTCACAAACGGTTGGGACGACAACGGCGTAACTCACGGCTTCCTGGCAATAATCCCTGCATTTGTTACCGATCCAGGCGTTTTTGTTTCGCCCGAATAACTCGCTGGGAATGTCCTGACAATATTCCTGGCAACATACTGTGTCTTTGGAAACTAATACGTGCCTCACAGTTAGGGCAAAGAGACACGGCGCTATCAAGGAGTTAGGCTTCGGCGAGTTCATACCCCGGTGGTAAGGAATATGCCTTGTGACAACACCTTTGGATGACCCACAGAGACATCGGTCATCTTTCTCTGACATGTGCAAACGCGGCTTCCTCGGAAAGCCGTTAATCACGTCGCAGCTTGAGCACGAAAAGTTATCGAATCCTGTTGCGCTGGGCGTGCTTTCCTGCGACGCGATCTCCTCGACCGCGTATGGAAGCGAGCAGATCATGATCGAACTGCTCCCGGCTGCCGGAATGGCGGCGTTCGCATTGTTGCTGCCGGTTACCGGTGTCATCCTTTTCATTCTGGTGCTGGTGGCCGCCTCCTACCGCCAGGTCGTGATCGCCTATACCCGATCCGGCGGCTCGTACGTAGTCGCGCGCGACAACTTCGGTCCGCGGGTTGCCCAGGTCGCGGCGGCGGCGCTGTTGATCGATTATGTGGTCACCGTCGCGGTGCAATGCGCTGCGGGAACGGTCGCGGTGGCATCGATGATTCCCGCGCTTGGTCCCTACAGCCTGGAAATCACCGTGTCGGTGGTGCTGTTGATGTGCTTTGCCAACTTGCGCGGTTTGCGGGAAGCCGGCCGGGCCTTTGCGATGCCGACCTACTTCTTCGTCGGCCATGGTCTCGCTGACGATCGTGGTCGGCGTTGTCCGCGAGCTTCTCGGGAATCTCGGCACATACGACGCCGAACACATCGCTGGATCGGTACCGCTTCATCACGGCAATGGCCTGATCATGGGTGCGACGCTGCTGGTCGTGCTGCGCGCGTTCGCCAACGGTGGGTCGTCGCTTACCGGGGTTGAAGCCATCTCCAACACCGTCAACAGCTTCCGCAAACCTGAAGGAATCAATGCCCGCAAGGTCCTCACCGTGATGGCCTGCATCCTCGCGTTCTTACTGGCAGGGGTGGCCTGGCTGGCGCACGTCACCCACGCCGATGCCCTACATCGACGGATATCCGTCGATGTTGTCCGAGATTGCCCGGGCGGTCTTCGGTGACTGGCGTCATCGGCAAGGTGCTGTACATCCTCGTCGCAAGCATCGACCGGCGCTGATCCTCTACACCGGTGGCAACACCAGCTTCAACGGTTTCCCCGCGTTGGCCAGTTTCGTCGCAGAGGATCGTTTCCTGCCCCGGCCGTTGATGAAGCGCGGCCACCGCCTGGTGTTCTCCAACGGCATCATCGCGCTGACCGTGCTGGCGGTGGCACTGCTCGTCCTCACCGGGGGCTCGGTCGATGCGCTGGTGCCGTTCTACGCGATCGGCGTGTTCACCGGATTCTCGATGGCCGGATACGGCATGAGCAAGCACTATTTCACCCAGCGGGGACCAGGTTGGCGAGGCAAAGTAGCGGTCAACTTCTCCGCGGGACTGTTATCGACGGTCGTGGTAGGAATCTTCGCTGTCGCCAAATTTACCGAGGGCGCCTGGCTGATCGTCATTGTCTTCCCGATCTTGGTGTTCGCCTTGATGCGACTCAACAAGCAATACCGCGCGGAGGCCTCCGTTTTGGAGATGTCGCGCACGGAGCAACCTGTCATGGCTCGATATTCCCGACACCGGGTCCTTGTCTTCGTCGACGCCATCGACCTCGCCGAGATCGAGGCGATGCGCTACGGAAACGGGCTGCATGCCGACGAACTGGCCGCGGTGCATCTGGTGATCGACGCCGAGCATGCGGCCCAGCTCAAGAAGCGCTGGGAGGTCTTCGAACACGACACCGAGCTCCGGATGGTCGACTGCCCGGATCGTCACCTGAGCCGGACCGCACACGATTTGGTGTTGAAGGTCCTCGACAAGCACCCGGACACCCGGGTAACCGTGCTGTTGCCACGGCGGACATATTCCGCGCTGGTAGGACGGCTGCTGCACGACCGTACGGCGGACAAGATTGCGCGTGCTGTCAGCCGCATCCCTGGTGCGGCTGCCCAAATCGTGCCTTACGACATCGAGTCCCGGATATCAGAAGTGACCCGCGCATGACGCTCGCCAGGCCGTCGAACAGCTGCTTCGTACCGAAAGGCGCGGAGAAAAGCCGCGGTCTCAGGTCCAAATAGCCCCAGCCTGAAGCCAAATCGCTGAACCCTGAGGAAGGGATACGTTGTGACGACATCGACAGCCCGGATACCGCTGTCATTTTCAGACAAATGCAAACGGCTCTTCCTCGGGAAGCCACTGACTACCGACCAGCTGGACTCGGAGAAGTTGTCGAATCCTGTTGCGCTCGGCGCTCTTTCGCCGGACGCGATTTCTTCGACCGCCTATGGCCCAGAACAGATCATGGTCGAACTGTTGCCGGCCGCCGGGATGAGCGCATTCGCCCTGCTGCTGCCGATCACCGGCGTCATCCTGCTAATTCTGGTCCTGGTCACCAGCTCATACCGGCAGACCGTCCTGGCGTATACGCGGTCCGGTGGCGCCTACACCGTCGCGCGAGAGAACTTCGGTCCACGGACCGCGCAGATCGCTGCGGCGGCGCTGCTGATCGACTACGTCGTCACTGTGGCGGTGCAGCCCGCCGCCGCGACGGTGGCATTAGTCTCGGCGATTCCGGAGCTGCGTCCCTACCACCTGGAAATCACTCTTGCCGCGGTGGCCCTCATCGGCTTGATGAACCTGCGCGGTCTGCGGCGGGCGGGTCGGGCGTTCGCGATCACGACCTACTTCTTCGTCTTCATGATCGTTCGTGACAATCCTGACCGGTTTTGTCCGTGAAATGTTCTGGGGATTACCGAAATACGACGCTCAACACATCGTCGGCGCGGTGCCCGTCCATCAGGGCAGCGGACTGGTGATGGGCGCGACGATCCTGATTGTGTTGCGCGCGTTCGCCAACGGTGGCACGTCGCTGACTGGTGTCGAGGCAATTTCCAACACCATCAATGTCTTTCGGAAACCCGAGGGGATCAACGCACGTCGTGTGCTCACGATGATGGCATGCATTCTCGGGTTCCTGCTGGCGGGCGTTGCCTGGCTGGCTCACGTCACGCATGCCGTGCCGTATCTCGATGAGTACCCGTCGATGTTGTCCGAAATCACCCGAGCCGTCTTCGGCGACGGGGTGTTTGGCAAGGTCCTGTACTTCTTGGTGCAGGCCGCTACCGCGGCGATTCTGTTCACCGGGTGTAACACCAGCTTTAACGGCTTCCCTCAGTTGGCCAATTACGTCGCCGAGGATCGTTTCCTGCCGCGCCCACTGACCAAGCGCGGCCACCGTCTGGTGTTCTCCAATGGCATCATCACTCTCACCGTTCTCGCCTTGGTGCTGCTCATCGTCACCGAAGGTTCGGTGACCGCGTTGGTACCGTTCTTCGCGATCGGTGTGTTCACCGCGTTCGCCATGACCGGCTTCGGCATGGCCAAATACCAACTGACTCATCGCGAGTCGAACTGGCGCCTCAAGGTGGCGGTGAACTCGGCGGCGGGGTTCATGTCGACGGTCGTGGTGGGAATCTTCGTGGTAGCCAAATTCACCGAAGGTGCCTGGCTTATCGTCATCATCTTCCCCTTGCTGGTGCTCGGCTTGATGAAGCTCAACAAAAAATATCGTGACGAGGCCTCTGTTCTCGAGATGTCGCTCACTGATCATGTTGACCTGGCCCGGCATCCACGCCTTCAGGTACTGGTCTTCGTGGATACGATTGATCTCGCCGAGATCGAAGCCATGCGACTCGGGAACGGTCTGCATGCCGACGAGGTCACTGCCGTGCACTTCGTCCTCGACATCGATCACGCGACGCAACTGCGGGAGCGCTGGAATCGCTTCGAACACGACACCCCGCTGTGGCTGATCAACTGCCCCGACCGTCACCTGAGCCGGGCAGCACATGAGTTGGTCTGGCGTGTGCTCAACGACCATCCGGACACTAGGGTGACGGTCCTGCTACCGCGGCGAACATACTCGCCGCTGCTGGGCCGGCTACTTCACGACCGCACCGCGGACCGAATGGCCCGCGCCGTCAGCCGCATCCGAAACGCGACGGCCATCATCCTGCCCTACGACATCGAATCGCGGATCGCCCGGTTGGCCCCTGCTGACAGGTTCGGGAACCGGAAGATTGAAGAAGCCGAAGCGGTCCAGGCACCGATCATCAGCCTGGTGCCTGATCAGCCGGCAAGTGCTCGCAGCCACTGATCCATTGGGTCGCGATTTTCGAGTCGTCCTCGAACGGTTCACCGTATTGTCCTGGACACACACGGAGCGCTGGGTGGACTTCGACCACGACGCTTTCGCGACGGCCGTAAGCCACACCGTCGAAAGCGCTCCATCGATGCAGTACTTCATAGCCCTGCGCTTGCCCCGATAGGCCCATCGCAGTGTTGCGGTACCGGCCCCAGACGGCCGCATCCGCTGGCAGGATGAGTCCATGACAATCGATCCTTCCGCGCCGCCTAGCGGCACGGGTTGTGCCGAGTGCGACGCCGCCGGCGGGTGGTGGGTGCACCTACGCCGCTGCGCGACATGTGGTCACATCGGCTGCTGCGACGACTCGCTCGCCAAGCATGCGTCGGCGCATTGGCGGGCGAGCGGCCACCCGATCATTCGATCGTTCGAGCCTGGTGAGGATTGGTTCTGGAATTACCAGGTCGACGACTACTGCGAGGGCCCGGAACTAGCGCCGCCCGACAGTCACCCGGCCGCCCAGGGTGTCCCAGGTCCAGGAGGGCGCCTCCCGGGAAACTGGCAAGAGCTACTCCTTCGTGGACGAAACGGCTAGCGGTTAGTTTGCAGCCAATAAAGCAAGGCGCACAACACCTTTAGCTCACGATGGCGCGACTTCGCGCACGGTTCACGCAATCGGCGGGACAGATTCGATGGTGACCAGTTCGGATAACCCGCTGATGGCGAGGACGGGCATCAGGACGGGATGTGCGATGAGGTCGATGTGGTCGGCGCGGCTGAAGAGGGCGTTGATCGCCGCACTGTCCAGGTAGTCCACAGCGCTGAGGTCGACGGTGAGCGTCACACCGCTACCCACGGCCTCGGTCGTGGCGGTGTTGAGGGCCTGGTCGAATGCCGCGATATTGCTCAGGTCGATTTCCCCCGCTGCGATCAGGACAAGTTTTCCGTCGCTGCGGCGAGCGGTATCGAGCGTGAGCAACGTGGACATCATTCGATCCTCGCGGATAGGTGAACCGTGGTTCCGGCGGTTTCGGGGTCAATGGTGACGTCGTGCATGAGCCCCCGCATGAGAGTGATGCCCCGGCCGCGATGGGGGTTGGCGGCCGGTTGGGGGGTCTTCCACGAGCCGGTGTCGGTGATGGTCAACTGCACCTCGTCGACCAGTACCGTCGCCTCCAAGCTGATGGTGCCCGGGCTGTTCCGGTGGCCGTGCTCGATGGCGTTGGCGACGGCTTCTCCGGCGGCGATAAGGACATTCAGACTCTGATCCGGGTCGACCCGCGCTCGCGTCAACCAGCTGCGCAAGGCGTGGCGGGCCGGGGCCAGGTTGCTGACGTCGGCCTGAAAGGTCAGTTCCAGCGGAGCGGGATGGCGATAGAGCAGAAGGATGACGTCGTCCTGGTAACCGCCACTTGGCGCGAGGCCGGACATCATTTGATTCGCCAAATCCTCCAGTGGCGAGACGCGGCCGTCCTGAACGAGGGTCGCGGCGCGGGAGATGCCGTCATCCAGCGCAAGGCGGCGACGCTCGACCAGTCCGTCGGTGTAAAGCACGACGGTCGAACGCGCCGGCATGGTCACGTGCGCTTCGGGGCGAGACCAGTGCGGGCGTACCCCTAATGCAATGGTGTGGCCACCCTCGAGTATTTGGGTGGTGCCATCGGCGTGCACCAGGATGGGCGGCGGGTGTCCGGCGCTGGAATACGCCAGTTCACCCGTTTCCGGGTCGAGTATCGCGCAGACCGCGGTGGTGCATTGGGCACCGGGCAGCCGCGCCGCGAAACGGTCCAACTTGGCGAGAGCGGCGGCGGGGCTGGCGTTGTCCAACAGCAGCGCGCGGCAGGCGCTGCGCAGCTGCCCCATCACGGTCGCGGCGGCTAGGCCATGGCCGACACAGTCGCCGACCACCAATGCGATACGCCCGTCATCCAAGTCCACGATGTCGTACCAGTCACCGCCCACTTGTAGGGGCCAGCTGGCTGCTTGATACCGCACCGCGAACCCGTGCGGTAGTTCAGCAGGGCCAAGGATTGCGTGTTGCAGCGCCAGGGCGGTCTCGCGCTGCTGGTCAACCTGGTGCACCCGCTGCAAACCCTGGCCGAGTCGGCCGGCCAGCACGGTAAGCAACGTCTGGTCCTCGAGGGTGAACGGCCGTCGCTCGGCCAGATCGATCCAGACGACCAGCACGCCCTCGGGGTGCTGCAGTGCGATGCCCGCCGTCCCGGGTTCTAACGAGCTGGGGGTGAGGAGATCGCCTTCGCGCAACGCGCTGAGCTTGTCTCGTGTCTGGGATGGCAGATCGGTCCAGTTCGCGGGTTCTCCGACCGAGACGACCTCCGGTGCGCCGTAGGCATTTTGGGGAGCCGAACCGCTGGTTGGAAACGTGACGGCCAGGACGCGGCGTGCCCGCCACAGCCGGCGCAATTCCTCAGCCGCTGCGCGTACCGCCTCATCGACGGTGTCGGCTTGGGCGAGTTCCTGGTTAAGGGCATGTTCGCGACCTGCCGCCAGCGCCAACGCGATAGCAGCGTGTCGAGCAAAGTCGCTGACGAGTTCGAGGTAATCGTCACCGAATGGAGGCTGCTGCGGGTGGCGTGCAACGGCGATCACGCCAAGCACCCTGTCGTCGCCGATCAGCGGCATCACGATCGCCGAGCGTTCCCCGACATCGGTGAACCCCTCGATCGGATACTGGAACGAGCCGGTGATCAGCGGTAGACCTCGACGGGCCACGCCGCCGGTGGTGGAGCCGGCCATCGGGACCTGGCGGCCGATCACCTCCGAGGCGTAGCGTCCCGCCGTCGCGGCCACGATCAGCGCATCGACCTCATCGGCAGGCAGATCGGGCTCGTTGGGGGTCAGCAAGATCGCCTGTTCGGCATCGGCCAATTCCAGTGCCCGGTTGACGATGAGCTGCAGCGGCCCGGTCTGCGGGTCACCGGACAGCAACGCGGTGGTGATCTCCCGACTAGCTTTCGTCCATTTCGCGGTCTCCCGTTCCCGCTCGAAGAGTCGGGCGTTGTCGATCGCCGAGGCCGCCGCGGTGGCCAATGCCCGTACCGCGGCCTCCTGGACGTTGGAGAACACGTGGCCGGGACGGTCGTCGGCGAGGTAAAGGCTGCCGAAGTCAGCGGCTCGCACAGTGATCGGTATGGCGAGGAGCGCCCGCATGGGCGGGTCGTGTGCATGCAGCACGGTGGCATGGGGGTGAGTAGTCAGGTCCTCGATGCGAAGGCCCCCGCCCACCGGCAACTCGCCCAGGCTGCGCGCTGTGTCGCCGTCGATTCCCCGGTAAATATAGGTAGCCAGTGCCCCGTCCGACCCGCGGATGCCCAGGGCTCCATACCGGGCACCAGTGAGTTCCATCGCCCCAGCGACGACCCGCTGCAACGTCACATCAAGGTCTAGGTCGGAACCGATTTCGACGATGACCCGCACGAGTTGTTCCATCTCGTCGCGCGCTGTGACCAGTTCGTCGTGCCCGTCATCCACTTAACCCACCGACTCTCACGGGCCCTGCAGGGTCGTGCGGGTCGTCGGCCATGGGTATAAACGTAACCATTCGGGTAGGTGCTGAATCGTTTCCGGGCACTATTGCTAGCCTGCGCCCTTACCGTTGTCGACCCGATAGACGGCGCCATGGATCGCGGCCGCGGCGTCGCTGGCAAGGAACGCGATCACATTCGCAACATTGACAGGCTGCATCATGCCGCGGGGCGAGGCCGTGCGCATGATCAAGTCGTAGTTCGGGTTGTCCGGCGCACTGAACTGTTCGAGTTGCGGGGTGAGCATGCCGCCCGGACATACCGCATTGACGCGCAGGCGATCGGCGGTGTACTCCACGGCCAGGGCACGAGTGAGCCCGATCAGTCCGTGTTTGGCAGCACAATAGCCGGCCGAATAGGCCTGGCCTTCGACCCCGGCAATGGAGCCCACGTTGACGATGTTGCCGCCTCGCTCCAACAGTTGGGGCAGTGCGGCCCGGCACAGGTAGAACGGTCCGTTCAGATTGACCGCCAGATCTTGTGCCCAGTCGTCGTCGGTCATCGACTCCGTTCGTCGCATCTGGTGCTTCCCGGCGATGTTGACCAAGACGTCCAGTCCGCCGAACTCTTGGACGCACTGCCCGACCGCATCTGTGCAGGCCTGCGGCGAAACAACGTCAACCGAGGCATAGGAACCACTTTCCACGTCGGCGAATACGTCCGCCAAGCGTCCGGTATCGCGGCCTATGCCGAAAACCGTTGCGCCCTGGCGGGAAAACAGCCGGGCCGTTTCAGCGCCCAGGCCCGACGAAGCACCGGTCACCAGCGCTACCTTGCCTTGCAGTGCTGCCATAGGTGACTCTCTCCTCGCTGGTCGGGCTCGCCCGAATGCGTATTAGCAAATCAACCCTCGAGGTAGCCCGCGCCGGCAGGGCCGGTCACGCGTGGTTTCGAGATGTGCTCCGGCGATTCAATAGGAACGTAATCGTGCAACGCCACCGCGCAAAAGCTGAAGTGGCACAGTAGTTCTCAGTCCCCAGAAGACTGCCGCGACGGGCAGCACGCGCTCGAATCCGACCCTGTGCCGGACGCGCCGTGCGGTAATCAACACGAGCAGGCCGATCGCACGCCTGCCCAGCGCGACGCGACTCGTTCGGCTTTTCCAGGTTGACGGCGTCGAGCCCACGCGGCGGCCGACGTAGTAGCCGACCCAAGTCGCTGTCGCGAGGGCGCAGACTGCCGGAACCACCATCATGGTGATGAGCGTCCTTCGTCGCGGTCGCGGGAAGGTCACGTCCGGGATACACCTCGGCCAATAACGATGCCCGGGGTCGAATCACCCCGACCGCGTCAGTTCGGGTATCCCCACATCTGGGCCGAGGTTCGTTCGCCGTTGGGGTAGGACACGAACTCGATCGGGGTGCCGTCCGGATCCCGGATGAAAAACATCCGCACCCCGCCGATCTCCACCGGTTCTTGCTCAGGCTGGACGCCAGCGGCCTCGATTGCGGCCCGGGTGGTGTCGATGTCGCTGACACTCAACGAGATATTGGTGTAGCCGAGCATGTTTTCGGATCTCTGCGCGAAGCTGCGGTGTGTGAACTCGAGCAGCTCGACGACGGTACCGCCGAGCAACCCGCCGATCATCCGACCACGTGCTCCGGCCTCCCCCGTCACGACTTCCATTGGCGAGCCCTCTAATTCGACGTCGAAAAAAACGTCAAGCCCAAGCACATCGCGATAAAACCGCAGCGACGTCTGCGCATCGGATACCGCGATGCAAACGTGAGAGAAGCCGATAATTCCGATCGGGTGCTGGGCCATGTGGAGGTCCTCTTCGGCTGGAGCGATAGAACGTCCAGTATGCGACCGCAACCGCCCAGCTGAAGTGCGCGTTCGTTGAATGGGTCTACAAAAAAGGGATGCCACAACATCCCGGCGACCATTCGCTAGAAGTGGCGCACTAAGCCATTAGCGAGAAGTGAATAGCCGGCCTTGTCGTGGCCCGTCATTATCATCGGCTCATGCACAAGGCGTCGTCGGACACCTCTGGCGCCGCGAGTTCCGCGGGCTTGCGAGACCGATTCACGGCATGAAGTCGGCCTTCATCGTTCTGCCGCTCTACTTCGGGCTCGTTGTGGGCTTTTTCGGGCACAGCGTCGCGTTCGGGGTGGCGGGAGGTGCTGGTGGCCTGCTTTTGGCTGTCCTGCTGGCGGGGCCGGCTAACCGTCGGTCCTTGCGGAGACTGCGAGGCCATGCCCGCATGAAGGAAATTGATGCCATGAACGGGGTGGAGTTCGAGGACTACGTCGCCGCACGCCTGCAACGGGCGGGCTGGGAGGTCAACTTCACACCCGTCGTCGGCGATTACGGTGTCGACCTGATCGCCCAGAAGGACGGCCAGTACGTGGCGATCCAATGCAAACGACTCGGTAAGCCCGTTGGTGTTGCCGCCGTCCAGCAGGTGGTCTCGGGAGCGCGTCATCACGGATGCGCCCGCAGCATCGTGGTGAGCAATCAGGATTTCACTGCTGCCGCAAAGCAATTGGCTTTCACGCACGGCTGCCAGTTGATCGGGCGCACAGCACTGCTCAGCTGGGTACCCCCGCCCGCGTTAAGGGCCGGTTAGCTATTGGCTGCCTAGAAGACGCTGCTTTTGCTGGCCGAATTCCGCATCGGTCAATACTCCGCTGTCACGGAGTTGGCCCAGTTTGCTTAGCAATTCGGTAATTTCGCGTAGCTCGGCAGCGGCTCCGGTCCCGCGACCTCCCGAGGCACTGGGCGAGTTGTCCACGCGGTCGTACGGAGCCGGTCCAGCGCGCATCTGAAAGCCGGACACCTCGCTTTTGTCGCCCGCTCGACGGTCGCGTGCATCGGATGTGCCGCGTCCGGGCAAGGCCATCAGCGGTGCCCCACCGAAGACAGGCATGCCGCTGAATGGACCAGGGCTCGATCCATTCGCCGGGATGGGACCGGCGCTGGGCGACGCGAGACCGACGAGACGCACCTGCGGGGCCGTTGTGGCCCAGCCCTCGGGGACTGACAGACCGCTGAGCGAGGATGCGCGGCGCATTCCCGCCGACGCCGTCGTCGCCTTCTCGGGGAGGCGCGTTGTCGGCGCCGCCCTATCTACCGATCCCGGGCCCCGGCCTTCGTCCACTCCGTCAACCTTGTGTTCGGCGTCAATGATGAACCCCGCGGCTCCTGACAGCCCGATCAGCCCGACGCCGTTTCCGAGCAGGCTGGAACCGAGCGATGCCAGGTCATAGGGGTTCGAGAAGTCCGAAAATGCCGATACTCCCGCGGACGACGATGTCAGCGTTTGCAGCGCGTTCGGCACCGCAGACATCATGCTGCCGGCACTCGTCAGCGTCGTTTGGGCGTTTCCGGCCGACGTACCGGCAGCCTGGGCGGTTGCGGCGCTCTGCGCCCCGAGCCCGCCCTCGGTGGTGCTCTGCTCTGGCGGGGTGAACGGAGTGACCTGCGAGGCAGCCTTCGAATCGAAGGCATAGCCATACATCGCGGCGACGTCCTGTGCCCACATTTCGCCATAGGCGACTTCGTTGGCCGCGATCGCCGGGGTGTTCTGGCCGAGCACATTCGTCGCGATCAGCGATGTCAACTGCGCTCGGTTCGCCGAGATCTCCGGTGGCGGCACTGTCATGGCATATGCGGACTCATACGCCGCAGCGGCGGCTTTGGCCTGGGCGCTGGCCTGGGTAGGCTGCGCGGCGGCAGTGCTCAGCCATGTCACCTGCGGCACGGCCGCGGCCGCCATCGATTCAGATGACGCGCCCTCCCAAGGTTCGCTGGTGAGCCCCGAGATCACCGATTCGAGGTCAGCCGCCGTGGTGTGCAGCTCGTCAGCCAGCTCATCCCATGCCGCCGCAGCGGCCAAAATCGACCCCGCGCCGGGGCCTGCGTACTTACGCCCGGAGTTCACCTCCGGGGGCAATACCGCGAAATGCATGTCGTTCCCCCTGAAGTCGTGGAGGCATCGGTCTATACCTCGGCTTCAAGTTCCCCTTGATACCACCGAATCCAGCAATCTTCGAGGAACCGCCGGCGCGCAGAGCAGCCTTCGTCGCTGACGCGCCGTCAAATACCCTGCCGTCGAACACTTTTCATTCGCAATTTGACGCTGTTATCTTCAGCACAGACGCCGGTCGTGCATCTCAGGCGGCGAATCGGTCGCTGATGCTTGCGGGTTTTATACCGGCACCCGGTCGACCAGGCTGCTGTAGATCGCGAGAATTTTCTCGGCTTGCAGGGACTGCCGCGGAATATCGCGATGAGCGTTGAGGATATCGCTCATCTTTCTCAGCTTGTCCCGATCGCCGATGACCACCCGAAGAGCCGCAGCGAGCGCGGCAGGGGAACGATCGGCGGCGAGAAGCCCGCCACCCTCTGGAACCGTTTCACTCAGTGCAGGGTCGCAATAGATCGTCGGCAACAACATGGCGGCGGCTTCCAGCAGCACCAGTCCCTGGGTGTCGAAACCGTACGACGTGAACAGCAGTGCGTCACTAGACCTCATGGCCGTGAGGCATTCTTCGTGATCGACCGGACCACGTAGCCGGATCCGCCGAGAGAGGCCACCAGATTCGATGGTCTTTTTGATGGACGCCGCCAAAGTTCCTTCACCGTAGATGTCCAGCGTGCAGTTATCCACCTGCGCAACGGCCTCAATTGCCGCGGCAACGCGCTTTTCTGCTGAAAGCCGGCCACACCAGATCAACCGCACGGGATCACTGTCGGACGATCTGACAATCTTGGCGGATATGGCCCTATCAATATCACGATCGTCAATACCGTTGGAAACCACCGATATCGGACGATTGACGCCTCGTTCGGCCAGCAACTTCGCGAAGTGCCTCGTCGGAATGATCTGGTGATCCACGGCTTGCGCGTGCGCCACCATGAAGCGCCAAGCCAGGCGTGCGGCCGCACTTTCTTCCACGGGTTCAAAGGAGAATTCGCTTGCGAGATGGGGCTTTTGCATCCGGCCGACCACCGTCCCAAGCAGCAGCGGAGCGGAGGCGGCTTGGTCGAAGTACGCGTCGTAGCGGGTGTGTTTGGTCTGAACGACTGGGATACCGTGCCGGCGCGCGGCCTCCATGCCTGCTATCGCCACACCTAAATCGCCTTGGGTATGGACGATGTCGATGGGCTCCCGCGCGAGAAAAGCCTCATCGATCAGCCTGCGATTCGCCCGGGATGGCCACACGAAAACGTAGTCGTCATACCTACCCAAGATGCGCGCAAGCCGAGCGATAACGGGCACCGGTTTCAGCTCGACTACGTTCGGATCGGGATCAGGAGTCTTGGTCAGCGGTGGGGTGAACACGGTGACCTTGTGCCCGAGTTGCTCCAGGGCGCGACGCTGCGCGGCCACCGACACCTGTGCTCCGCCGAAGCTCGCAGGATGAAGATCCGTGAAAAAAGCGATGTGCATTCGCATACCTCAAAAGTTCAGTCGGGGTGGCGGTTGGCCATCGGAACCACGGCGTACGACTCACCCTGCCCGCGCAGGAGTCAAATACCCGCGATAGACACCAGTGAGGCCCCGCGATAGCAGGGGTTGCGCACGACGCCCATGCCCGTTGGCACGGGACACCACCACTCGGCCACATAAAGTCGCCGGCACAGAAGTTTACAGGATCGAAAGACCCTGCAGCCTCAGCCTGAATGCGGCTTCGACGACTCACCTCTCCGGCAGGATGAATGCGGACAGCGGAACGCCGGCACTTTCTTCTAACGCCGGAAAGCGAAGTACTCGTTGCGTGGGCGTGGTATCGGTTGCCAGCAACTCAGCCAAACTTCGCACAGTTGGCGCATCGAACAACGTGCGCACCGACAGGTCGGCGTCGAGGTTGGTGTTGATCGCCGCGATCAAGCGCATCGCCGAGAGGGAGTCCCCGCCCAGGTCGAAGAATGAATCGTCGATACCGACCAGCTCCAACCCGAGGACCTGAGCGTAGGTGTCCGCCAGCGTCTCTTCGACCGGATTCCTCGGAGCGCGGTATCCCGCACCTAGGTACTCCGGTGCCGGCAGGGCGCGCGTGTCCAGTTTGCCGTTGGGCGTCAAAGGCAGGGTGTCGAGCAGCACCGTTGCTGCCGGCACCATGTGGGCCGGCAGCCGGTCGGCCAGCTGGGCACGCAACTCCACCGGATCTGCGGTCCCGGTGACATAACCGACTAGGCGCTTGTCGCCGGGGCGATCTTCGCGGGCGATCACCACCGCCTGCCGCACCCCGTCCAGCCTGGCCAGCGCCGCCTGAACTTCCCCGAGTTCGATGCGGTACCCACGGATCTTGACCTGCTCGTCAGCGCGGCCCAGGTAGCGCAGCTGTCCATCGGCACCCCAAGACACCAGATCCCCGGTGCGATACATCCGCTCCCCGGACCCGCCGAACGGGCACGCCACAAACCGCGACGCGGTCAAATCCGAGCGGCCCACATATCCGGACCCAACCCCGGCGCCGGCCACATACAGCTCACCGACCGCCCCGACCGGTACCGGACGCAACCAGCCGTCGAGCACAAACAATGCCGCGCCGGCCACCGGCGAGCCGATCGGCGGTATCCCCGACCCCGGCGCCAACGGCGCGCTGATCGCCACACACATCGTCGTCTCGGTCGGACCATAGGCGTTGACCATGACCCGCCCCGGCGCCCACCGATCGACTACCTCGGCCGGGCAGGCCTCACCGACCATCACCAGCGCCACCGACTCCAACCCCTCGGGCGAAAGCATCGCCACCGCCGACGGGGTCTGGGTGAACACGCTGACCTCTTGGGTGACCAACAGGTTGTGGAGGTCTTCCGGTGAGCGCGCCACCGACTCGGGCACTACTACCAGTCGCCCGCCGCGCAACAATGCACCGAAGATCTCCCACACCGAGACGTCGAAGGCATAGGAGTGACTCTGCGTCCAGACGCCCGTCGCCGGCAGGCCGGCGTCCAGGGCGGCGATCAGCTGGGTGGCGTTGCGGTGGGTGACTGCCACGCCCTTGGGCACTCCGGTCGTCCCCGAGGTGTAGATGATGTAGGCGACGCCATCGGCCGCGGGGGCCGGCAAACCTGTGGAGGGGTAGGACTCGACCGGGGCTTCCTCGATGTCGATGATCGTCAGCTCGCACTCATCCAGCCGTGACCGCATGCTGGCCGTAGTGATCGCCGCAATCGGCGCGGCGTCCTCGAGCATGAATTTGATCCGGGCCAGCGGCGCCGTCGGGTCGATCGGCAGATATGCCGCACCCGTCTTGAGCACCGCCAGAATCGACACGATCGCCTCAGCCGACCGGGAAAACAGCAGTGCCACAGACTGCCCCGGGCGTGCGCCCTGACTGGCCAACAGGTGCGCCATCCGGTTGGCGGCCTCGTCGAGTTCCCGGTAGGTCATGGACAGACCGTCCCAGTTGATCGCCACCACATCCGGCCCGCCGGCCACCTGCGTGGCGAACAACGCCGGGATCGACACCGCTGTTGCCGCCGACTGGCGCAACAGCGCCCGGTTACCGAACTCGTCCAATCGGGCGTGCTCCGGCTCGTCGAGCAAATCGACCGACGAGAGTCGCCGGGTCGGGTCGGCGATCATCGCCACTAGCACCTGTTGCAACCGCTCCACCAAGGCCTCGATGCTGGCCTCGTCGAAGACGTCGGTGTCGTATTCGACGCGAAGCCCCAGCTGCTGTCCCGGCTGGGCTTGCACCGTCAGCGGATAGTGGTTGTATTCGCGGACCGTGGCGTCGGTCATGGCCAACTCGTAGTCGCCCGACAACGCGGCGGTGTCGACCGGGTAGTTCTCGTAACCGAATAGCGTGTCGAATAGCTTTTCGTGACCCGTGACTCGATGCATCTCGCTGAGTCCGAGGTGCTGGTGCTCAAGTGTGTTGTTGGAGGCACCCTGCAGCCGCTCGATCAGGTCGGCCGTCGTGGTCGCCGCGGTGAGGTTCGCCCGCACGGGCACGGTGTTGATCAGGAGGCCCACCATCGATTCGGCGCCGGCCAACTCGGCCGGCCTACCAGAGACTGTGGTTCCGAACGCGACATCGTCGTGGCCGGTCACCCAACTCAGCAGTTGCGCCCAGGCGGCCTGCATCACGATGTTGAGCGTGGTGTGACTCGAGCGGGCCAACTCGGTCAGCCCGCGCGTGGTCTCGGCAGACACCCCAAACGACCGCACGCCCCGGGCGCCCAGCCGCGAGCGGTGCGGCGGCCCGACCAGTGTGGGCACGTCGAAGCCGGCCAGCACCTCGCGCCACGCAGCGCGGGCGGCGTCCACGTCGCGATCGGCCAGCCAGCTCACGAACGCCCGGTACGGAACCGTTGCCGGCAGTCGCTGGCCGCCGAAGCTGGCGAATATCTCTCCCAGCAGGATTGGCAGGGACCAGCCATCGAGCACGATGTGGTGAATGGTCATCACCAATCGGTGTCGATCGTCTGCAGTGCGGACCAAAGCCACCCGAAGTGGCGGCTGGTCGGCCAGGTCGTAGACCGCCGCGCGTTCGGCGGTGCATAGCCGCTTAATCTGTTCGTCCGGGTCGACGCTGCCGTCGAGTTCGGCCTCGGCGCCCAGATCAACGGTGCGCCATGCTATCGCTGGGTCGGCCGGAATGATCTGCACCGGCTCGTCGAACCGCTGGCTGAACTGGGCCACCAGATTCGGGTGCCGGGTAACCACCGTCTGCACCGCGTCGCGCAAGCGCCGCGCGTCCAGCGCACCGGTGAAGCCAAATTCGAGCTGTATCGCATACAGGTGGTCGTCGCTTGGCTGTGCCGTGTTGGCGTGGAAGAGCAGCCCCTGCTGCAGCGGGGTCAGCGGCAGAATATCGGCGATTTGGTAATGCTGCTGTAGCTCGTCGATCTGCCGTTGGTCCAGGCGCGCTGGCGAGACATCCGACGGCGTCAATCCTCCCCCGCCGCTTCGGACATGAGCGCAGATGCCAGTCAACGCTTCAAACCACAACCGGCTCAGCTGGCCGATTTCCGCTTGCCCGAAAGCCGAAGGAGCCCATGTCCATTCGGCCTGCAACTGCGGACCATTGCCGGTGTCTACGGTGCCGGCGTTGAGCTCAACGGTGTGCATGAGAGGCATGGGCACCGCCGTCGACAGGCTGGTGACCGACCCGCCGTCCTGGCTGATCTGCCAACCATCACCCGCTCCGTCGGCGCTCCCAGCGCCCATCCGCCCGAAATAGTTGAACCCGATCGGCGGGTCCGACCCGGCCAGGTCGACATCGGCATTCAAGTACCGCAACAGGCCATAGGTAAGGCCATCAGGCAGGCCACGAATCTGCTCTTTGGCGTCCTTGAGCACCTCGCCCAGCGCCGCGTCCCCGGCGACCACTTGCGACCAGTCCAGGCCGCCCACCGCCAATGCCACCGGGTATTTGGTGGTGAACCAGCCGACAGTCTGCGAGAGGTCAACCTCGGACGCCAGTTCCTCGTTTCGCCCGTGGCCCTCGACGTCGATGCCGATCGGCGCACCGCCGTTGCCCAAGAACTCCGACCAGGCCAAACTGAACGCAATCAACAGGATGTCCTGTATGCCGGCATGGAACGCCGCCGGCGCCTCGCCCAAAAGCGTCTGCACCGTCTCGATCTCATCGAGCGACACCGATAGATGGCCGGCATTGGCGTAGGTATCCACCGCCGGCCGGACGGCGGGCAATGCAGCGGGGATCGCCGCCACCTGCTTCCAGGCGTCGGCTTGAGCAACGACCTCCGCGGCATGGGCGTGCTCATCGAGCAGTGACGCCCACCGGGCAAACGACGTCCCGGTCGCCGGCAACTCCACCGGCTGGCCTCCGTGATGCTGCGCCCACGCAATGTTGAGGTCTTTCAACAATATCCACCAAGACACCGCATCGACGGCCAGGTGGTGAACGATCAGCACGAGCTGGCCGGTGGATGCCACCCACAACGCGCTGAGCATCACACCGTCAGCCGGGTTCAAGCGTGACCGCGCGCCCAGCACTGCCTCATCCGACAACACGTCCACCGTTTGCAGGTGGCCTGCCGCATCCACCGAACCGGCGTCCGGCACGGTCAGCGACCAACTCCCGGCCCCGTCGTCTTCGACGCGAAGTCGCAGCATGCCGTGCCGATTCAGCAAGGCCTGCAACACAATCGCCACGTCGGCTTCCTCGACTCCAGCCGGCGCCTGCACCACGACGGTCTGGTTGAACTGCTCGATGGGCCCATCGACACTGCGCAACCAATGGATGATCGGCGTGGCCAACACCGGTCCGACGCCCTCGTCGAACACGTCGGCTTCACCGCTGGCCACACCGGCGACCAACGCCAGCCGGGCCACCGTCTGCTCGACGAAAATATCGCGCGGCCGACACGTCAGACCGGCGACCCGCGCCCGTGCGACCACTTGCATCGACAAGATGCTGTCGCCACCAAGCTCGAAGAAGGAGTCGTCGACTCCGACGCGGTCCAGGCCAAGGACTTCGGCGTAGATGCCGGCCAAAATGTCCTCAACCGCGTTGCCCGGGGCGCGATACAGATCGGCATCCCGATACTCGGGCGCCGGCAGCGCTCGCCTGTCGAGTTTTCCGTTGGGGGTCAGCGGGAGCTCCGGCAGCGCGACGACGGCCGCGGGCACCATGTAGGCGGGTAGCCGCTGGGTCAACGCGGCGCGCGCCTCTGTCACGTCGGCGGTGCCCGTGACGTAACCGACGAGGCGTTTGTCGCCGGGGCGGTCTTCGCGGGCGATCACGATCGCCTGCTCCACGTCGTCGAGTGCGGCCAGGGCGGCTTGGACGTCGCCGAGTTCGATGCGGTAGCCGCGGATCTTGACTTGCTCGTCGGCGCGGCCAAGATACTGCAGTTGACCGTCGGCGCCCCAACGCACTAAGTCGCCGGTGCGATACATCCGGTCCCCCGGTTGCCCGAACGGGCACGCCACAAAGCGCGCAGAAGTCAGGCCGGCCCGTTGCCAATATCCGGCTGCCACACCGGCGCCGGCCACATATAGCTCACCGACCACACCGGCGGGCACTGGACGCAGCCACTTGTCGAGGACAAACGCGGCCGCACCGGGAACCGGCGACCCGATCGGCGCCACCCCCGAGCCCGCCGTCAACGGCGCACTGATCGCCGCATATACCGTCGCCTCGGTCGGACCGTAGGCGTTGATCATCACCCGGCCGGGCGCCCAGCGGTCGACCAGCTCGGTCGGGCACGCCTCCCCCGCCACCACCAACGCCGTGGCATCCAATCCGTCCAACTCCAACATGCCTGCAGCAGACGGTGTTTGACTCAACACGCTGACCTGCTCAGCGACCAGCAAGGCGTGCAAATCTTCCGGCGAGCGCGCCACGTCTTCGGGCACCACGACCAACCGCCCACCATGCAACAGCGCGCCGAAGATCTCCCACACCGAGACATCGAATGCCAACGAATGCCACTGCGACCACACCCCGCCCGACGGCAAGCCGCCCGGGATCGATGCGAGCAGCGACGTCACGTTGCGATGAGTGACCGCAACACCTTTGGGCACACCGGTGGTGCCGGACGTATAGATGAAATACGCAATGTCGTCCGGAGCCGGTACGGGCAACGGCGTGCTGGGCTGGGTCGCAGCGACCGGGTCGTTGGCATTAATGACCGTAAGGCCGTGCCCGTCGAGCCGGTCGGCCAACTCGGCGGTGGTGATCGCGGCGACCGGAGCAGCGTCGCCAACCATGAAGCCAATCCGCGCCGACGGCAGCGCCGGGTCGATCGGCAGATAAGCCGCGCCGGTCTTGAGCACTGCCAGGATCGAAACGATCGCCTCAGTGGACCGCGAAAACAGCAGCGCCACAGACTGCCCCGGGCCCGCCCCAAACCCGGCCAACAGCTGCGCCAACCGGTTCGAGGCTTCATCGAGCTCCCGGTAGGTCATCGACTGGCCGTCGCAACTGATGGCCACGGCATCCTGGGTGCCGACCACCTGTGTGGCGAACATCGCTGCAATCGACGCCTGCTCGCCGGCCGGCTGGGCCAACACCGCCCGGTTGCCGAACTCATCAAGCCGGGCGCGCTCACCGACGTCGAGTAGATCCACCGACGACAACGACCGTGTCGGATCGGCTGTGACCGCCAGCAACACTCGCTGCAGCCGGTCGATCAACGTTTCGATGCTGACCGCGTCGAACACGTCGGTGCGGAACTCCACTCGCCCGCCGATCCCGGCGGGCTCACCCGTCTCGGTCCAGTCCTCGCCGAGCGAGAACACCAAATCCATCCGGGCGGACTGGGTGTCGAGTGGCATCGGCGTGACCTGCAAATCACCCAAGGCCATTTCTGCGGCGGGGTCGCTGGTGTGCCCGGGGAAGTTCTGCCACGCCAACATCACCTGCACCAGCGGATGATGCGTCAGCGATCGAGCCGGATTGATCCGCTCGACCAACACCTCGAAGGGCACGTCTTGGTGCTCGTACGCGGACAGACTGCGCGCCCGCACCTGCTCCAGCGCATCGACGAAGCTGCCGTCATCGGCGAGCTCGACCCGCAGCACCAAGGTATTGACGAAGAACCCGACCAGATCATCGAGCGCGGGATCACGACGCCCGGCGATCGGGAACCCCACCGCCACATCAGAACTGGCGGTGATCTCCGATAGCAGCACGGCCAGGGCGGCCTGCATCACCATGAAGGTGGTGGCGTTGTGCTCACGAGCCACCCGGGCGACCTGCCGCTGCAATTCGGCGGGCCACGCGACCTCGACAGTGGCGCCGCGTTGATCGGCGACCAGCGGGTAGGGCCGATCGGTGGGAAGCTGCAGCCGCTCGGGCATCCCGGCCAGGGTCTCTTCCCAGTAGGCCAGTTGCGCGCCGACCCGGCTCGCACTGTCGCCGAGCTCACCCAGCTGCGCGCGTTGCCACAGCGTGTAATCGACATACTGCACCGCTAGATCGGCCCAGCCCGGGGCGTGTCCAGCGGATCGGCTCGCGTAGGCCACACCGATATCCCGAACCAGCGGGGTCAAGGACCAACCATCGGCGACGATGTGGTGTACCACCGCGACCAACACGTGCTCGTCCTCGCTGATGGCGAAAAGTGCTGCCCGCAAAGGAATATCGGCGGCAAGGTCGAAGGAGTGCTGAGCCACCGCGCCGATGGCCTCATCCAGTTGGCTTGCCGTCCATCCCACGGCATCGACGACGTCCCAGCCGAAGTCGGCCCGGTCGACGGGGATGATCACCTGTTGGGGTGTCCCGTCGAGAGCGACAAACAGCGTGCGAAGGCTTTCATGGCGGGCCACGACGTCGGCCAGCGCCGCCCCCAATGCGTGGGCATCGAGTCGCCCACGCAGCCGCAACGCCGACGCGATGTTGTACACCGGCGAGGGTCCCTGCAGCTGATCGAGGAGCCATAACCGATTCTGGGCAAACGACAACGGAATCACCGCCGGCCGCTCACCCGCCACCAATGGCGGAAGGCCCCCAGCGCCCTCGCCGATACGAGGCGACAACTGCGCGACAGTGGGTGCCTCGAAGACGGCGCGCACTGCAAGGTCGGCGGCAAAGCTGGTGTTGATCGCCGCAATCAGGCGCATCGCTGAAATGCTGTCTCCGCCAAGGTCGAAGAAGGAGTCGTCGACCCCGACGCGCTCGACGCCGAGCACCTGGGCGTAGATGCCCGCCACGATGCCCTCAACCGCGTTGGCCGGGGCGCGGTAACGATCGGTGTCCAGGTACTCCGGCGCCGGCAGGGCGCGGGTGTCCAGTTTGCCGTTGACCGTGAGCGGCAGCGTTTCCAACGCCACCACGGACGTCGGCAGCATGTAGCCCGGCAACCGCTCGGACAACGCGGCGCGCGCCTCGGCCGCGTCAGCGGCACCGGTGACGTAACCGACGAGGCGTTTGTCGCCGGGACGATCCTCGCGGGCGATGACCACTGCCTGCTGCACCCCGTCGAGCGCAGCCAGAGCCGCCCGGACCTCACCGAGTTCAATGCGGTAGCCGCGGATCTTGACCTGCTCGTCAGCGCGGCCCAGATACTGCAGCTGTCCGTCAAGGCCCCAGCGCACCAGGTCTCCGGTGCGATACATCCGGTCGCCCGGCTGCCCGAATGGGCACGCCACAAACCTCGACGCGGTCAATTCAGCCCGGCGCACATACCCGCACGCCACCCCGTGGCCGGCTACATACAGCTCGCCGACCATGCCGGCCGGCAGCGGCCGCAGCCACTCATCGAGCACAAACAGAGCTGCCCCCGGTACCGGCGAACCGATCGGGACTGCACCCGACCCGGGCGCCAGCGGAGCGCTGATGGACGCATAGACCGTCGTCTCGGTGGGACCGTAAGCGTTGAGCATCACCCGACCGGGCGCCCAGCGGTCCACCACGTCAGCCGGGCAAGCCTCTGCCGCGATCACCAACGACGCCGATGCCAGACCCTCGGGCGACAAAACTCCTACCGCCGACGGGGTTTGGCTCAACACCGTGACCCGCTCGGCGACCAACAGCTGGTGGAAGTCTTCCGGCGATCGAGTCACCGACTCGGGTACCACGACCAGCCGCCCGCCGTGCAGCAGCGCACCCCAGATCTCCCACACCGAGTAGTCGAAGGCGTACGAGTGGCACTGCGTCCAGACCTGCTCCTGGTCCATCGGCAGGCCGACCTCGAGTGAGTCGAACAGTCGAGTGACATTACGGTGGGTGACGGCCACGCCCTTCGGCATCCCGGTCGTGCCCGACGTGTAGATGATGTGGGCGATGTCATCGGCTGCCGGCGCCGGCAATGCGGTGCTGGGCTGGCTATCGACGACGGGATCGTTGACGTCGATAACCGCTGGTATATGCCCGTCGAGCCGGTCGGCCAACTCCGACGTGGTGACGACGGCGATCGGCGCAGCATCGGCGAGCATGAATTCCAGCCGGGCCGCCGGTACCGCGGGGTCGATAGGCAGGTATGCCGCCCCCGTCTTGAGCACCGCCAAAATCGACACGATCGCCTCGGTCGAGCGCGAAAACAGCAGTGCCACCGACTCACTCGGGCCAGCGCCACGGCCGGCCAGCAGATGCGCCAACCGGTTGGCAGCTTCGTCGAGTTCGCGGTACGTCATTGACCGGCCCGCACAGGTCATCGCCACGGCTTCCGGATTCCGCATTACCTGCGCGGCGAACGCCGCCGGAATCGACGCGGCGGTGGCCGGCCGCGTCAGCGCCGCCCGGTCGCCCCAGTTATCCAGCCGGGCAAGTTCTTCGGTATCCAGCACATCGATCGACGACAACCGCCGCTGCGGATCGGTGGTCATGGCCACCAACACCCGCTGCAACCGTTTGATCAACGCTTCGATGCTGTTCGCGTCGAAGACCTCAGTGTCGTATTCGACGCGAAGCGCCAGTTCGTGGCCCGGCTGGGCTTGCAGCGTCAGCGGGTAATGGGTGGATTCCCGGGTGGCAATATCCGTGATGGCCAATTCTTGGTCGCCCACCAGCGCGCTGCTGTCGATCGGGTAGTTCTCGAAGGCGAACAGCGTGTCGAACAGCTTGTCCTGACCGGCGACGCGGTGGATCTCGCTGAGCGACAAGTGCTGGTGCTCAAGGGTGTTGTTGTATGCACCTTGCAGTTGATCAAGCAGGTCGACGGTGGTGGTCGCCGTCCTGATGTTCGCCCGCACCGGAACGGTGTTGATCAGCAATCCCACCATCGATTCCGCACCGACCACCTCGGGCGGCCGGCCCGAGACGGTGGTGCCAAAGACGACATCGTGGCGGCCGGTCAGCCCGCACAACAGTTGCGCGTAGGCGCCCTGCAACACGGTGTTGACCGTCGTCCGACGTGAGCGGGCCAGCTCGCTGACCGCTTGCGTAATCTCGGCAGGCAGCCGGAAGGCCTTGACGCCCTGTTGCCCGGGCTTGAGCCGCTCCTCGGGACTGACCAAACTCGGGGCATCGAGCCCGGCGAATACCTCACCCCATGCTGCGCGGGCCGCATCCCGATCCCGCTCGCCCAGCCACGCAACGAAGTTTCGGTAGGGCGCCGCCGCGGGCAGTCCGTGCCCGTAGTAGCTGGCGAATATCTCCCCCAGCATGATCGGCATCGACCAGCCATCCAGCACGATGTGGTGATTCGTCAGCACCAATCGGTGCCGCTGCGCGGCGGTACGAATCAGCGCGACCCGGAAGGCCGGCTGGTGGGCAAGGTCGCAGACCGCGGCGCGTTCGTCGGCGCAAAGCTGCTGAATCCGCTCAGCCACATCGCAGTCCTCGGCGCCTAAATCGACGAAGCGCCACGCCATCTCGGGATCGGCCGGGATGACCTGCACCGGCTCGTCGAACTGTGGGCAGAATCGGGCGACCAGATTCGGATGCCGGCCGACCATGGTGTGCACCGCTTCGCGCAGGCGATGCTCGTCCAGCGGGCCAGCGATGCTGATATCCAGTTGCCCCGCATACAAATCGTCGCTGGCGGCCGAAGCGTTGGCGTGGAAGAGCAGTCCCTGCTGAACCGAGGTCAGCGGTAGCACGTCGGCGATGCGGTGTAGCTGCTGCAGTTGATCAATCTGCTGCTGGCTCAGGCGGGCCGGCGTGATGTCCGAAGGCGTCAAGCCGCCCCCGCCGGATCGCACGTGGGCACAAATCCCAGCCAGGGCCTCGAACCACAACCGGCTCAGTCGGGTGACTTGCCCCTGATCGAGTGCGGATGGCGCCCATGTCCAGTTGGCGTGCAGCTGCGGGCCGGCCGCGGTGTCGACGGTGACAGCGTTGAGTTCGACGGTGTGCATCAAAGGCATCGGTATCGCCGCGGCCGCGGCTGTGGCCGACATGCCTTGCTGGGCGACCCGCCACAGCTCGTCGGGAAGGTCGGCGCCGCCGCCCGGACGTCCCAGGTAGTTGAACCCGATCGGCGGGTCGGCCCCTTCCAGGTCGACATCGCTGTTCAGGTAGCGCAGCAACCCGTAGGTCAGTGGGTCGGGCAGAGCGCGAAGCTGTTCTTTGGCGCGTTTGATTACGGCGCCCAACGCGGCTGCACCGGCCTGCACCTGTGACCAGTCCAACCCGGCCACTGCCAACGCCACCGGGTATTTGGTGGTGAACCAGCCCACTGTGCGGGACAGGTCCAGATCGGTGGCGATGTCCTCGTGCCGTCCGTGGCCTTCGACGTCGATGGCGATGGGCGCGCCGCCGGTGCCCACGAATTCCGTTGCCGCCATGGCGAACGCGATCAACAAGACGTCCTGTATGCCGGCATGGAAGGCCGCCGGCACCTCAGCGAGCAGCATCCGCGTCGTCTCGGCATCCAGCTCCACCGATAGATGCCCGGCAGCGGCAAAAGTGTCCACCGCAGGTTGCACTGCGGGCAGCACGGCCGGAGTCGCCGCCACTTCCGTCCAGGCGTCCGCGTGGCTTACGACGTCAGGATTTCCCGCGTATTCGGTCAGCAACGAGGACCAGCGGGCAAATGACGTCCCGCCTGCGGGCAACTCGAGCGACTGCCCCAGCCGGTGCTGAGCCCACGCAATATTCAAGTCCTCCAACAGGATTCGCCACGACACGCCGTCGACGGCCAGATGGTGGATGATGACCGCCAGCTGACTGGTGGAGGTAACCCACAATGCGCTGAGCATCACCCCATCGGCAAGGTTCAACCGCGACCGCGCCGCCACCAGCGCCTCATCGGACAACACGTCCACCGCGTGCAGGCATGCGCCGGCATCGACCGAGCCCGCTTCCGGCACGGTGAGCGACCAACTGCCCGCGCCGTCGTCGTCGACGCGCAACCGCAGCATGCCGTGCCGATTTAGCAAGGCCTGCAATACGATCGCGACGTCGGCCTGGGTGACCCCGGCGGGGGCCTGCACCACGACGGTCTGGTTGAACTGCTCGATGGGCCCATCGACGCTGTGCAACCAACGGATGATCGGGGTGGTGAGCACCGGCCCGAGACCCTCGTCGATCACGCCGGCTTCACCGTCGACCACGCCGGCGACCCGGGCCAGCCGGGCTACGGTCTGCTCGACGAAAATGTCGCGTGTCTTGCAAGCCAGGCCGGCCGCGCGGGCACGTGTCACCACTTGCATCGACGAAATGCTGTCGCCGCCCACATCGAAGAATGAGTCGTCGACACCGACCCGCTCCAGCCCGAGCACCTGGGCGTAGATGCCCGCCAAAATCTCCTCAACCGCGTTGCCCGGGGCGCGATACCGATCGGCATCCCGGTACTCCGGTGCGGGCAGGGCGCGGGTGTCGAGCTTGCCGTTGGGCGTCAGTGGCAGTGCCTCGATGGCCACCACCGCGCTCGGAACCATGTATGACGGCAGCTGGTCGGCCAGCGCGGCTTTGACGTCGTCGGGATCGGCAGTGCCCGTGACGTAACCGACGAGCCGTTTGTCGCCGGGGCGGTCTTCGCGAGCGATCACGACCGCATGCTCGACTCCCTCGAGTGCGGCCAGGGCGGCTTGGACGTCGCCGAGTTCAATGCGGTAGCCGCGGATCTTGACTTGCTCGTCGGCGCGGCCGAGGTATTGCAGTTGGCCGTCGGCACCCCAGCACACCAGGTCCCCGGTGCGATACATCCGTGTTCCGGGCGCCCCGAACGGGCAGGCTACGAATCGGGTCCCGGTCAGACTCGCCCGTTGCCAATACCCGGCTGCCACACCGGCGCCGGCCACATATAGCTCACCGACGACTCCGGCGGGCACTGGGCGCAGCCACTTGTCGAGGACAAACGCGGCAGCACCGGGAACCGGCGATCCGATCGGCACCACACCTGAGCCCGCCGTCAACGGCGCACTGATCGCCGCGTAGACAGTGGCTTCGGTGGGACCGTAGGCGTTGATCATCACCCGACCGGGCGCCCAGCGGTCGACCAGCTCGGTCGGGCACGCCTCCCCAGCCACCACCAGCGTCGTGGCGTCCAATCCCTCGGAGGCCAACATGCCTGCGGCAGAAGGTGTTTGACTCAACACGCTGACCCGCTCCGCGACCAGCAGGGCGTGCAAGTCTTCCGGCGAGCGCGCCACGTCTTCGGGCACCACAACCAACCGACCACCATGCAACAGCGCCCCGAAGATCTCCCACACCGAGACGTCGAAGGCCAACGAATGCCACTGCGACCACACCCCGCCCGACGGCAAGCCGCCCGGGATCGATGCCAGCAGCGAGGTCACGTTGCGGTGAGTGACCGCAACACCTTTGGGCACACCGGTGGTGCCGGACGTGTAGATGAAGTACGCAATGTCGTCCGGAGCCGGCGCCGCCAAGGGGGCGTCTGACTGGGCGTTCACAACCGGGTCAGCCACATCGATGACGGCCACCTGCTGCCCGTCGAGCCGGTCGGCCAACTCGGCGGTGGTGATCGCGGCGACCGGGGCAGCGTCGCCAAGCACGAACCCGATCCGGGCTTCCGGTAGCGCCGGGTCGATCGGCAGATAGGCGGCGCCGGTCTTGAGGACTGCCAAGATCGACACGATCGCCTCGGCGGACCGCGAAAACAGCAGCGCCACAGACTGTCCCGGGCCCGCCCCATGCCCGGCCAACAGCTGGGCCAACCGGTTGGAAGCCTCATCGAGCTCCCGGTAGGTCATCGACTGGCCGCCGCATACCAGCGCCACGGCGTCCGGAGTGCCGGCCACCTGCTCCCCGAACAAAACCGGGATCGACACCGGCGCGGTCGGCGGCGTGGCCAACACCGCCCGGTTACCGAGCTCAGCCAGCTGGGCATGCTCGGCCTCGTCGAGCAGATCCACCGATGACAACATCCGGGCGGGATCCGCCGTCATCGCCATCACCACCCGCTGCAACCGATCGACGAGCAGCTGGATGCTGGGCGCGTCAAACACATCGGTGCGGAACTCCACGGTCCCACCGATCCCGGCGGGCGCACCGGCGGAGTCCCAACGTTCGGCCAGCGAAAACGTCAGGTCCATCCGCGCGGTCTTGGTGTCCACCGGCATCGGCGTGACTTCAACGTCTCCCAAGGCCAGCCCGGCGCCGCTGCCACCGGTGTGCCCGGGGAGGTTCTGCCAGGCCAACATCACCTGTACCAGCGGATGATGTGTCAGCGATCGAGCCGGGTTGAGCCGCTCCACCAGCACCTCGAACGGCACGTCTTGATGTTCGTAAGCCGCCAGGCTGCGCTGTCGCACCTGAGCCAATAGTTCGGCGAAAGTGGGATCGCCGTCGAGCTCGACCCGCAGCACCAAGGTATTGACGAAGAACCCGACCAGATCATCGAGCGCGGGATCGCGACGTCCGGCGATCGGGAACCCCACCGCGACATCGGAATTAGCGCTGATCTTGGACAGCAGCACCGCCAGCGCGGCCTGCATGACCATGAAGCCGGTCGCATTGTGCGCACGAGCCATCGACGCAACCCGCTGCTGCAACTCGGCCGGCCAGTCCACGTCCACCGCGGCGCCACGTTGATCAGCGACCAGCGGGTAGGGCCGATCGGTGGGAAGCTGCAGCCGCTCGGGCATCCCGGCCAGTGCTTCCTGCCAGTAGGCCAGCTGGCCGGCGATCGGGCTCTCGTTGTCGTCGAATTCACCGAACTGTGCACGCTGCCACAGCGTGTAATCGACATACTGCACTGGCAGGTCGGCCCACGCGGGAGCTTCTCCCGCACAGCGGCTTACGTAGGCCACACCCAGATCACGCGCCAGCGGGGTGATCGACCAACCGTCGGCAGCGATATGGTGCACCGCGGCCACCAGCACGTGCTCGGTGTCGGCGATACGGAACAGGCTTGCCCGCAAAGGGATCTCGCCAGTTAGGTCAAATGTGTGAAGTGCCGCGGCCTCGATGGCTTCATGCAGCTGCGCCGCTGGCCAGGTCCTGGCATCGGCGACCTGCCAATCCAACTCGACCCGGTCGCTGGGCAACACCACCTGTTGAGGTATCCCGTCGGGCGCGATGAACAGGGTCCGCAGGCTTTCGTGGCGAGCTACCACATCGGCCAGTGCAGCACCCAACGCCTCCGCATCAAGGTGGCCGTCCAGACGCAGCGCCGCTGCGATGTTGTAAACCGGTGACGGTCCCTGCAATTGATCCAGGAACCACAACCGGCTCTGCGCGAACGACAACGGAATCACCGCCGGTCGCTCACCGGCGGTCAACGGCTCAAGCCAACTCGCGCCCTCCCCGATTCTGGTGGTCAGCTGGGCGACCGTGGGAGCCTCGAACACGGTGCGCACCACCAGCGCGCTGTCCAGGTTGGTGTTGATGGCCGCAATCAGGCGCATCGCCGAAATACTGTCCCCGCCGAGGTCGAAGAAGGAGTCGTCGACCCCGACAAGCGCAGGCGATTCGACACCGAGGACTTCGGCGTAGATACCCGCCAGGATTTCCTCGACCGCATTGCCCGGAGCTCGGTACTCGCCAGCGCCGTACTCCGGCGTCGGCAAGGCGCGGACGTCCAGTTTGCCGTTGACCGTCAACGGCAGCGCATCCAACACCACCACGGCGGCCGGCACCATGTAGGCCGGCAGTCGTTCGCCCAACACGGCACGCGCGTCGGCCGCCTCGGCGCTACCGGTGACATAGCCGACCAGACGCTTATCGCCGGGGCGGTCCGCACGGGCGAGCACCACTGCCTGCTCGACTCCATCGAGTGCGGCCAGGGCGGCTTGCACTTCGCCGACTTCGATGCGATATCCGCGGATCTTGACCTGCTCATCGGCACGCCCGAGGCACTGCAGCTGCCCATCGGCGCCCCAGCGCACCAGATCCCCGGTGCGATACATGCGCGTTCCGGCCCCACCAAATGGGCAGGCCACAAACCTCGACGCGGTCAACCCGGCCCGGCCCACGTATCCGCTCGCCACCCCGGTGCCGGCGACGTACAGCTCACCGACCACTCCGGCCGGCACTGGACGCAGCCAGTCATCCAACACGAACAAGGCCGCACCCGGCACCGGCGACCCGATCGGCACTACTCCCATGCCGGCAACCAGCGGCGCGCTGACCGCCACGCACATCGTCGTTTCGGTCGGGCCGTAGGCGTTGATCATCACCCGTCCCGGCGCCCAGTGGTCCACCACCTCGGGCGGGCAGGCCTCACCGGCCATCACCACCGCCACCGAGTCCAGCCCCTCGGAGGAGAGCACGCCTACCGCGGAAGGGGTTTGGGTGAGGACACTGACGTTTTCGTTGACCAGTAGGGCGTGGAAATCTTCCGGCGAGCTCGTCACCGACTCGGACACCACGACCAGCCGCCCACCGCGCAGCAGCGCGCCGAAGATCTCCCACACCGAGACGTCGAAGGCCAGGGAGTGACTCTGTGTCCACACCCCCGCATCCGGGAGGCCGGCGTCCAGCGACGCCAGCAGCGCAGTGGCGTTGTGATGGGTTACTGCGACGCCTTTCGGCACACCGGTGGTGCCCGAGGTGTAGATCAGGTAGGCGATATCGTCGGCGCCCGGCGCAGGCAAGGCCGTGCTGGGTTGGATGTGCACGGCGGGGTCGTCGACGTCGACCACCACCACGTCGAATTCGTCGAACCGGTCGGTGAGGTTCGCGGTAGTGAGCACCGCCACCGGTGCTGCGTCGGCGAGCAAGAACTGCAGACGGGTCGTCGGCAGCGCCGGGTCGATCGGCAGATAAGCCGCCCCCGTCTTGAGCACCGCCAGGATAGCCGCGACCGCCTCGGCGGATCGCGAAAACATCAGGGCCACTGACGAACCCGGTCCCGCACCGTGGCTGACCAACAAGTGCGCCAGCCGGTTGGAAACCTTGTCGAGTTCCCGGTACGTCACGGACAGGCCCTCGCAGGTGATGGCCACCGCGTCCGGGACCCTGGCCACCTGTTCGGCGAACAACGCCGGGATCGAGATGGGCGCGGTCGCGGGTCCGGCCAGTACCGCCCGATTTCCCATCCCATCCAGACGGGCACGTTCAGCCTCATCCAGCAGATCCACCGACGACAAGGGTCGGGTGGGGTCGGCGGTCATCGCCACCAACACCCGCTGCAACCGCTCGATCAACACCTCGATGCTTGCGGCATCGAACACATCGGTGCGGAATTCCACCCTCCCACCGATACCGGCGGGCTCACTGGTCTGGGTCCAACGCTCGGCTAGCGAGAACACCAAATCCATGCGGGCCGCGTCGCTTTCAAACGGCACCGACGTGACCTGAAGTCCGTCCAACGCCAAGCCAGCGGCCGGATCGTCGTGCCCGGCGAAGTTCTGCCAGGCCAACATGACTTGCACCAGGGGGTGATGGGTCATGCTGCGGCTGGGATTGAGCCGCTCCACCAACAGTTCGAAGGGCACATCTTGATGCTCGAAGGCTTCCAAACTGCGGGCCTGAACTCGGCCCAGTAGTTCGGTGAAGCTGGGATCACCGGCAACGTCAACCCGCAGCACCAAGGTGTTGACGAAGAACCCGACTAGCTCGTCCAGTGCAGGATCGCGCCGTCCTGCGATCGGGAAGCCAATGGCCACATCAGAACTCGTGCTGATCTTCGACAACAGCACGGCCAGAGCGGCCTGTACCACCATGAAGCTGGTCGCGTTGTGCTCACGAGCCGTCGATGCAACCCGCTGCTGCAACTCGGCCGGCCAGTCCACCTCCACAGTGGCACCGCGAAGATCGGCAGTCCGCGGGTAGGGCCGATCGGTGGGAAGCTGCAGCCGCTCGGGCATCCCGGCCAGGGCCTTCTCCCAGTAGGCCAGCTGCGCGGCGATACGGCTACCGCTATCGTCGAGATCGCCGAACTGCGCACGTTGCCACAACGTGTAATCGACGTACTGGACTGCTAATTCGCCCCAACCCGGATCTTGCCCGGCGCAGCGGCTGGCATAGGCCAAACCCAAATCTGCGGACAGTGGCATTAACGACAAGCCGTCGGCGGCGATGTGGTGCACGACGATCACCAGGACGTGTTCGTCGACGGCGATCTCGAACAGCTGCGCGCGCAAAGGTATTTCGGTCGCCAAATCGAAGGTGTAGCGGGTCGCCGCGCAAATGGCCTCATGTATTTGGTCCGCTGACCATCCGGTGGCATCGACCATGTTCCAACCGAAGTCGGCCTGCTCGACGGGCAGCACGACCTGCTGGGGTGTCCCCTCGTGGGCCGGGAACAGCGTGCGCAGGCTCTCGTGGCGGGCCACCACATCGGACAGCGCCGCACCGAGTGCATCGGCATCAACGCGGCCCCGCAACCGCAACGCTGCCGGCATGTTGTAAACCGGTGAGGGCCCCTGGAACTGGTCGATGAACCACAGTCGGCTCTGGGCAAACGACAACGGAACTACCGCCGGCCGCTCACCCGCCACCAACGGCGCCAGCCGGCCGGTGCTCTCCCCGACGCGAAGTGCCAACTGCGCAACCGTGGGCGCCTCGAACACGGCACGGACCGGAAGATCGACGTCCAGTGCGGCATTGGCCGCAGCGATCACGCGCATCGTCGACAGTGAGTCGCCACCCAGATCGAAGAACGAGTCGTCGACGCCGACCCGCTCGACACCGAGGACCTCTGCGTAAACAGCGGCCAGGACTTCCTCGGCCAGGGTGGTTGGGGCGCGGTAATGGTCGACGTCCTGGTAGTCCGGCGCCGGCAGGGCGCGGATATCGAGTTTGCCGTTGACCGTCACCGGCATGGCGGGCAGCGCGACGACCGACACCGGGACCATATACGCCGGCAGCCGGTCGGCCAGCGCAGCGCGCGCCTTGACCGGGTCGGCCGTCCCGGTGACATAACCCACCAGACGTTTTTCGCCGGCGCGGTCCTCGCGGGCGATGACCACCGCCTGCTCCACGCCGCCCTGCGCGGACAGAGCGGCCTGGATTTCGCCGAGTTCGATGCGGTACCCGCGGATTTTGACCTGCTCGTCGGCGCGGCCCAGATAGCGCAGCTGCCCATCGGGACCCCAGGACACCAGGTCCCCGGTGCGGTACATGCGCGTTCCCGGCGCCCCGAACGGGCACGCCACAAAGCGCGACGCGGTCAAATCTGAGCGGCGCCAATACCCGCATCCGACCCCGTCGCCGGCCAGGTACAACTCGCCGACCACACCGGCGGGCACCGGCTGCAACGAACCATCCAGCACGAAGAACGCAGCCCGCGACACCGGCGAGCCGATCGGCGGGAATCCCGAGCCCGCGCTCAGTGGCGCACTCTTGGACGCCCACATCGTGGTTTCGGTCGGGCCGTAGACGTTGACCATGACCCGCCCGGGTGCCCAGCGATCCACCAACTCGGGTGGGCAGGGCTCCGCACCGATCACCAATGCCGTCGACTCCAACCCCTCGGGTTCGAGCATGCCGACCGCAGAGGGTGTTTGGGTGAGCACGGTGACCTGCTCACTGACCAGCAGCGCGTGGAACTCTTCCGGTGAGCGGGCCACGGAATCGGGCACCAGCACCAGCCGACCGCCATGCAGCAGCGCGCCCCAGATCTCCCACACCGAGAAGTCGAAGGAATAGGAGTGGAATTGTGTCCATACCTGTCCAGGCGCCAGCTCGATGCCGATGTCCAGCGAGTCGAAAAGCTGAGCGACGTTATTGTGCGTGACAGCAACACCTTTGGGAACACCGGTGGTGCCCGAGGTGTAGATGATGTGGGCAAGGTCATCGGGAGCCGGCGCCGCCGGCGCTGTGCTGGGTTGGCTGTGCACGGCTGGGTCGTCGACGTCAATCACCGACACGTCGAACCCGTCCAGCTGGCTGGCCAGCGCGCTGGTGGTGAGCACGGCGATCGGAGCGGCGTCGCCGAGCATGAACTCGATCCGGGCCGCCGGCAGCGCCGGGTCGATCGGCAGATAAGCCGCCCCCGACTTGAGCGTCGCCAAGATCGCCACGATCGCCTCGGGCGAGCGCGAAAACATCAGCGCCACAGACTCACCCGGGCCCGCGCCGTGGCCGGCCAGCAGGTGCGCTAACCGGTTTGCCGCGTCGTCGAGCTCCCGATACGTCATCGACTGGTCCTCGCAGACCAGCGCCACCGCCTCCGGTGTGCGGGCCGCCTGTGCGACAAACAATTCCGGAACCGATACCGGCATGGCGGACCGGGCCAGCACCTCGCTGTTGCCCCACCTCTGCAGCCGGGCGTGCTCAACGGCATGCAGCAGATCCACCGACGACAACCGCTGCTGGGGATCGGCGGTGACCGCCGTCAACACCCGCTGCAACCGGTCGATCATCGCTTCGACACTGCCCGCGTCGAAGACGTCGGTGCGGAATTCGGCCATCACGCCGATCCCGGCGTGCTGCCCGTCCTCGGTCCATCGTTCGGCGAGCGAGAACGTCAAATCCATCCGGGCGGTGTGCGTGTCGACCGGCATCGGCGTGACATGGAGATCGCCCAGACTGAACCCGGCGGCGGCATTAGCCTCGTGTCCGGAGAAGTTCTCCCAGCCCAACAGGACTTGGATCAGCGGATGATGGGTCAAGCTCCGGGCCGGGTTGAGGCGCTCCACCAGCAACTCGAAGGGCACGTCCTGGTGCTCGAACGCGGCGAGGCTGCGCCGACGCACCTGGGCGAGCAAATCCACAAAGGTCGGATTTCCGGCCAAGTCCACCCGCAGCACCAACGTGTTGACGAACATCCCAACCAGGGAATCGAGCACGGCATCGCGGCGCCCGGCAATCGGGAATCCGACTGCCACATCGGTACTCGCGGTGACCTTGGAGAGCAGCGCCGCAAACGCGGCCTGAACCACCATGAAGCCGGTCGCGTTGTGCGCGCGGGCCACCCGCGCGATCTGCTGCTGCAGCTCAGCCGGCCAGTCCACCGCCACCCGGGCGCCATGGTGATCCGCGACCGGCGGGTAGGGCCGATCGGTGGGAAGCTGCAGGCGTTCGGGCATCCCGCCCAGGGCCTTCTCCCAGAAGGCCAGTTGCGCGCCGATCGCGCTGTCGTTGTCGTCGGCATCGCCGAGTTGCGCGCGCTGCCACAGGGCGTAATCGGCGTACTGCACCGGCAATTCGGCCCACCCGGGAGCCTCACCGGCGCACCGGCTGACATAGGCGACGCCCAGATCACGCGCAAATGGGGTGATCGACGAGCCGTCGGCTGCGATGTGGTGCACCACGGCCACCAGGATGTGTTCGTCCTCAGTGATGGCGAAAAGGCTTGCATGTAACGGGCTCTCAATTGCCAGGTCGAATGCGTAGCCCGCCGCGGCCTCGATGCCCTCAGCTAGCTGGGTTTCCGAGAGTCGGCTGGCATCGACGACGCGGTAACTAAACTCGGCCCGCTCGACCGGTAGCACTATCTGTTGCGGTATGCCCTCTGATGACGCGAATACCGTGCGCAGGCTTTCGTGGCGGGCCACCACATCGGCTAGCGCCAGCGCCAGCGCGTCGGGATTAAGCCGCCCGCGCAGCTGCAATGACACGGCAATGTTGTAGATCGGCGACGGGCCCTGCAGTTGGTCGATAAACCACAACCGATTCTGGGCAAACGACAACGGAAGCACTTCCGGTCGCTCGCCGGCCACCAACGACTCCAGCCGCGCCGCATCTCCACCGATACGGGGCGCTAACTGGGCGACGGTGGGCGCCTCGAAGACGGTGCGGACCGAAAGGTCGGTGTCCAGGCTGGCATTGATCGCGGACATCAGCCGCATCGCCGACAGCGAGTCCCCACCCAGGTCGAAGAACGAGTCGTCGACGCCGACTCTTTCCAGCCCAAGCACCTGCGTGAAGATGCCGGCCAGGATTTCCTCGACGGCGCCCGCTGGCGCGCGGTAACGATCGGCATCGTGATACTCGGGCGCCGGCAAGGCCCTGCGGTCGAGCTTGCCCGAGGAGGTCAACGGGAACTCCTCGAGCACCATGATGTGCGACGGCACCATGAAGTCGGGCAGCCACGCGCTCATTCGCTGACGTACCGCGCTGATCTTGGTGTTGGTGCGAGGGTCATTGGCGTAGGAGGCTCGCCGGTACGCGACGGCGGGCGGCAGGAAGAGGTCGATGACGGGTGGGATCTGCTGGTGATCGGGAGCGATGAAGACGGCATCGACGGAGCCAGGTTGGGTGCCCCAGGTGACGGCGACGTGGTATCCGGTGGTCTCACCGAGATGGTGCAATTCCTCTGCGACGACGGTGTCGGACATCTCGACGGCGCGGGCTTGGGCGAGCGCGTCGGCTACGGACAGCCCGGCGGCCAGGGCCTGTTCGATGCGGACATCGGTCGACACTCCAGCGCGCGGGATGTCGACGATGCGGACGACCGCGGGACGTTGAGAATTCAACCGGTTATGCAGACCGCGCAGGCTGGTGCATTGAGCCCACGCCCAGGTGGGTGCGTCGGCCAGGGAGCGCACCGGCGCGGGAGATTTGTGGACGACGACGTCGTAGCGATACCGACTGAGTTCGTTGTCGCCCAATCCGCGCTTGACTCGGATGTCGAGTCCGGCCACCGACGTCTGGTCGGCCGCCCACGCGGTGAAAAACTCTGGGGCCAAGAGCAATTCGGGCTCGCCCAGGGTAGCGTGATGAACCCTTTGACGGATCTCGGCGCTGTCGGCGTCGGGAGTACGGGCTAGAGCGATCCCGGTTTGGAACGCGCCCTGCAGGTTGTGGTTACGGATGTCGCCGAGGAACAGCGAGCCGGCGGGGGCGAGCAGCTCCATGGCGGTCTCGATGAGGTCGGCCAGGTACCCCGCGTTCGGGAAGTACTGGACGACCGAGTTCACGATGATGGTGTCGAAGTAGCCGCGCTGCAGTCCCTCGGTGACATGCGCGGGCTGGGCCCGTAGCTCGACCCGATCACGCCACGGGAGCTGCAGCCGCTCCAGCGAGTTGCGCAGGTTGTCGATCGCCACGGCCGACATGTCGGTCGCGACATAGTGTTCGCACTGCGGGGCAACCTGTGACAGCAGCAACCCGGAGCCGGCACCGATTTCCAACACTCGCCTGGGCTGCAGGGACATGATCCGGTCGACCGTGGCCGCACGCCATTCCGCCATCTCCTCGAGCGGAATCGGATCACCGGTGTAGCTGCTGTTCCAACCCCGGAAATCCATGCCGAACTTCGGCGCACCCGCACCGCCGTAGAGCTCGTCATAAATATTTTGCCACTCTTCGACGATTTCGGCGTCGTGGTCGGGGGTCTCGTCGTGATTGAGGGTGATGTAGCCGATGAGGTGGGCGCCACCGGTGGCGTTGTGGTGCACGGTGGCGGCGGCCTGCAGGACCTGCGGGCAGGCCAGCAGGGTGCTTTCGATTTCGCCCAGTTCGATGCGCTGCCCGCGCAGTTTGATCTGATTGTCGGCGCGGCCCAGATACTCGAGGGCGCCGGCGGGCGTCCACCGCACTAGGTCTCCACTGCGATACATCCGCGTCCCGGCTTCGCCAAAGGGGTTGGCCACAAACCGTTCTGCGGTCAGCGCGACGCGACCCACGTAGCCGTGTGCCAGCGCGGGCCCAGCCAGATACAGCTCACCCACCACCCCGACCGGAGCCGGCTTCAGCCAGGGGTCCAGTACCAATGCGCGCACGCCCGGGATCGGGGTGCCGATGGGGACCGGCTGCCCCGCCGACAGCCGCCCGGTACCGGTAACCCAGATGGTCGTCTCGGTAGGGCCGTAGGCATTGAACATCCACCGGCCCGGTGCCCAGGCAGACACCAGCTCCGGCGGGCACGCCTCCCCCACGGTAATGATCGTGTCGAGACCATCCAGCTGGTCGTGCTCCAGCGAGGACAGCACCGTCGGGGTCAACACCGCGGCGCTGACCCGCTGGGTCTGTGCCAACGCGGTCAACGCCTCCGCGGCGTACACATTCGGCGGCGCCACCACGAGCGTCGACTCCGTCACCGCCGCCAACAGGATCTCGAAGAGCGACGCATCAAACGTGGGTGCGGCGACCATCAACACTCGCGCACCGGAATTGGGGCCAAACATCTCGCGCTGCGCCGTCGCCATCCCGTGCAGACCGGCGTGGCTGACCGCCACCCCCTTCGGGGCGCCGGTGGACCCGGACGTGAAGATCACATACGCGGTGTCGTTCACGTCGAGCGCGGCCAGACGATCGGCGTCGGTGATCGGCTCCGCGGAC
The DNA here is from genome assembly GCA_963826365.1 of uncultured Actinomycetota bacterium. Lineage (GTDB taxonomy): Bacteria > Actinomycetota > Actinomycetes > Mycobacteriales > Mycobacteriaceae > Mycobacterium. Next base: position 472,912 of record CAWGXA010000003.1, read on the forward strand.
CGCCCGGACACGTCGAGGCCGTCGACACGTAGCACCGGGCGAGACCCGGCCGCAGCCAAAGTATCGCTGCCGCAAGTCAATACGCATACCGCCGCGACCGCGTCCAGCACACTCGCGATGCGCTCGACGGGCTGGGCCGGATCCACCGGCACGTAAACGCCACCGGCCTTGGCCACCGCCCACCACACGATCACCAACTCCGCGCAGCGATCCATCGCCACGCCGACCGCGCGCTCCGGGCCCGCGCCGGCGTCGATCAGCACCCGCGCCAGCCGCGTCGACCACTCGTCAAGCTCGCGGTACGAAAACTCCCGGTCACCATCCACGAGCGCCACCGCGTCCGGGGTGGCCGCCACCGCCGGGGTCAACAACTGCGTTGCCAACCCGATCGGCGCCTGAACTCCGGCGCCAGACCACTTCGACAGCACCAGATCTCGTTCACCGGCGTCCAGCAGATCCACCGTCGACAGCCGCCGTGTCGGATCGGCCGTCATCGCGACCAACACCCGTCGCAACCGCTCGATCAGTTTCTGGATGTCCGTCGCGTCGAATATGTCCATATCGAATTCGACGTGAAGGTCGAGTTCGCGGCCCGGCAGCGCTTCCACGGTGATCGGGAAATGGTTGTATTCGCGGTTGACGATGTCAGTGATGCCCAACTCGTTGACGCTCGCCAATGCGGCGGTGTCAACCGGGTAGTTCTCGTAGACGAATGCGGTGTCGAAAAGTCGTTCGTGGCCGGTGATCCGCTGAATTTCACTGAGCGCCAGGTGTTGGTGCTCGATTGTGTTGTTGTAGTCGTTTTGCAGCTGGCGCAGCAGGTCGGTGGTAGTGGTTTCCGTCGTGATGGTCGCCCGCACCGGCACGGTGTTGATCAGCAGGCCGACCATCGATTCCGCGCCGGCCACTTCCAAACCGCCCGCCCGAGACCGCGCGGTGCCGAAGACGACATCATGCTTACCGGTCAGGGACATCAACACCATTGCGTAGGCGCCCTGCAGCACGGTGCTGACGGTGGTCTGACAGGTGCGCGCCACCTCGCTGAGGGCCCGGGTGGTCTGCTCCGGCACCCGAACGGAGTAGAAGCCTCGCCGTCCTCGCCCTAACTCATCCGGTGGGCCGACCAGGGCGGGTTCCTCAAAGCCGTCCAGCACTTCGTCCCAGGCCGCGCGAGCAGCATCCAGGTCACGTTCGGCCAGCCAGGTAATGAAGCTGCGATAGGGAGCAGCGGCGGGCAGACGCTGCCCGTAATAGCTGGTGAATATCTCCCGCAGCAGGATCGGCAGCGACCAACCGTCGAGCACGATGTGGTGATTGGTCAGCACGAACTGATGGCGTAGCTCAGCGGTACGGATCAGCAGGGCGCGAAAGGCGGGCTGGTCGGCGAAATCGCACACCGCGGCGCGCTCGGCGGCGCACAGCCGCTGGAGCTGCTCATCGCTATCGACGGCATCGACGCTGAGCTCGAGATAGCGCCACTCCACGGCCGGATTGGCCGGGACGACCTGCACCGGCTCGTCGAACTCGTCGCAGAATCGGGCCACCAGGTGCGGATGCCGGGTGATCACCGTTTGTACCGCATCGCGAAGCCGTTGCGGATCAAGCGGTCCGGTCATGGTGAAGTCAAGCTGCACCGCGTACATATCGTCGTCACCGTGCGCGACGCCGGCATGGAATAGCAGCCCCTGTTGTAGCGGGGTCAACGGCAAAATATCAGCGATCTCGTGTTGCGCCTGCAGCTCGTCGATCTGCTGCTGGCTCAGCCGCGCAGGCGCGATATCGGATGGCGTCAGCCCGCCCCCGCCGCGACGCACGTGCGCGCCGATACCGGCCAGGGCGTCGAACCACAACTGACTGAGCCGGGCGACCGCCGCGTGGTCCAGCGCAGAGGGCGCCCAGGTCCAGTTGGCATGCAGCTCCGGGCCGGTTTCGCTATCGAGGACGACGGCGTTGAGCTCGCACGTGTGCGCCAGTGGCATGGGCACCGCGGCAGCGGCGTCCGCCATTGACATCCCCTCGGGCCCGATCCACCACATGTCGCCGGAGGCCTGCACGGCCGCACCGAGGCGCCCCAGATAGTTGAAGCCGATCGTCGGGTCCGAACCGTCCAGGTCGACGTCGCTGTTGAGGTACCGCAGCAGGCCGTAGCTCAGGGGTTCGGGCAGGGCGCGAAGTTGCTCTTTGGCGGATTTGATCAGTGGCCCGAGTGCTGCCTCGCCGGCGACCACTTGCGGCCAGGACACTCCGTCGACCGCGAGCGACACCGGGTGCTTAGCGGTGAACCACCCCACGGTGTGCGACAGGTCGATGTCAGCGGCTAACTCCTCGTGCCGCCCGTGGCCTTCGACGTCGATTCCGATCGGCGCACCACGGCTGCCCAGAAATTCGGCGCACGCCAATCCGAAGGCAATCAACAAGATGTCGTGTATCCCGGCATGGAACGCCGCGGGCACCTCACCCAGCAGCATGCTGGTGATCTCTGGATCCAGCGACACCGACAAGTTGTTGGCGGTGGCATACGTATCCAGGTCTGGACGCACCGCCGGCAGCGCGGCGGGAGTCGCCGCCACCTGCTTCCAGGCATCCGCCTGCTCGACTACCGGTGCGGTGTTCGCGTGCTCAGCCAGCAACGACGCCCAGCGGGTAAACGACGTGCCGGTCGCCGGCAACACCACCGGTTGTCCACCACAGTGCTGGGCCCAGGCGGTGTTGAGATCCTCCAGCAGAATCCACCACGACACCGCATCGACGCCCAAGTGATGGATGCTCAACACCAGTTGGCCGGTGGAGCCAATCCACAACGCGCTCAGCATCATCCCGGCCGCCGGGTTCAACCGCAACCGGGTTTCCACCAACGCTTCATCAGACAGCGCGGCCACTGTGCGCAGGCGATCGTGCGCATCGACCGATCCCGGTTCGGGCACCGTCAACGACCAACCACCAGCGCCGTCGTCGTCGACGCGCAACCGCAACATCGCGTGCCGGTCTAGCAAGGCTTGCAGCACCACGACGACGTCGGCCTCGCCGACTCCCTCGGGAGCCTCCACCAGCACCGTCTGGTTGAACTGCTCGACAGGGCCCGCGACGCTTTGCAGCCAACGCATGATCGGGGTGGCCGTCACCGGCCCGACGCCCTCATCGACCGGACCGACTTCACCGTCGGCCACCGTGACCACCCGGGCCAGCGCGGCGACCGTCTGCTCTACGAAGACATCGCGTGGGCGGCACACCAGGCCGGCGGCCCGCGCTCGGGCTACCACCTGCATCGACAAGATGCTGTCGCCGCCCAGCTCGAAGAACGACTCATCGATCCCGATGCGCTCGGCGCCAAGGACTTCGGCGTAGATGTCGGCGAGGATCTCCTCGATCGGGTTGGCCGGGGCGCGGTACTCGCCGCCGGTGTATTCGGGTGCCGGTAGGGCGCGGGTGTCGAGCTTCCCGTTGACCGTGAGCGGTAGCTCGTGCAGCGCCACCACCGCGGACGGAATCATGTAGGGCGGCAGCCGGTCGGCGAGCGCAGCGCGGACTTCGACCGGTTCTGCTGTGCCGGTGACATAACCGACCAGGCGTTTGTCGCCGGGGCGGTCCTCGCGCGCGATCACCACCGCCTGCTCGACCCCGTCGAGCGCGGCTAGCGCGGCTTGTACTTCGCCGACTTCGATGCGATAGCCGCGAATCTTGACCTGCTCGTCAGCGCGTCCGAGATAGCGCAGCTGACCGTCGGCGCCCCAACACACCAGGTCCCCGGTGCGATACATCCGCGTTCCGGACGCCCCGAACGGGCAGGCCACAAACCGCGACCCCGTCAGGCCTGTTCGGCCCACATATCCAACGGCCACGCCTTGCCCGGCGACATACAGCTCGCCGACCACACCGGTGGGCACTGGCCGCAACCACCCGTCGAGCACAAACAGCGCCGCGCCCGGCACCGGCGAACCGATCGGCACCACACCAGATCCCGGTGTCAGCGGGGCACTGATCGCCACCGCCATGGTCGTCTCGCTGGGACCGTAGGCATTGATCATCACCCGTCCCGGGGCCCACCGATCAACCACCTCGGCCGGGCAAGCCTCGGCCCCGACCATCAACGCCGCCGACTCCAACCCTTCGTGCGACAACATCCCCACTGCCGACGGAGTTTGGCTCAACATCGTCACCTGTTCGGCGACCAGCAGATCGTGGAAGTCGTCGATCGAGTGCGTCACGTCTTCAGGCACCACTACCAGCCGGCCACCATTCAATAGGGCGCCGAAGATCTCCCACACCGAGAAGTCGAATGCATAGGAGTGACTCTGTGACCACACCCCCGCCGTCGGGAACCCGGCATCCAACGACCCCAACAGCTGGGTCACGTTGTGATGAGTGATGGCAACCCCTTTCGGGGTGCCGGTGGTCCCCGAGGTGTAGATCACATACGCGATATCGGCCGGATCCGGCGCCTGCAGGGTCGTGGCAGGTTGGACGTCGATGCGCGGATCGTCGACATCGATGACCGTGACGCCGTGCCCGTCGAGTCGCTCGGCCAGTTCGGAGGTGGTGATCGCCGCGATCGGTGTGGCATCGGCCAGCATGAATTCGACGCGGGCCGACGGTGCCGACGGGTCGATCGGCAGGTATGCGGCACCAGTCTTGAGCACGGCCAGAATCGACACGATCGCCTCGGCGGACCGCGAAAAGAGCAGTGCCACGCGCTGTCCCGGGCCCGCCCCGAGCTCGGCCAACAAATGTGCCAGCCGGTTGGCCGCCTCGTCGAGTTCTCGGTACATCAGGGAACGGCCCTGGCAGGTGATGGCGATTTCTTCCGGGGCGCGCGAGACATGCGAAGCGAACAATCCCGGAATCGAGTCCGGCTCACTCACCGGCGCGGTCAACATCGCTCGATTACCGATCTCGTCCAGCCGCGCGCGTTCGGGCCCGACCAGCACATCCATTGATGACAAGGAACGCTGCGGATCGGCCGCCATTGCTTCCAACAGCCGCTCGAACCGCCCCGCTAAATCCGCGACATCAAAATTCGCGAACGGCTGCCCGGCGCCCACCGTGCTCAGGAAATGCTGATTGCCGAATCCCAAGAAGAACAGTCCGAAATGGGCCACCGGACCGAAAGTGGTGAAAGTCGCCGTCGCCGGGGTACCACCAAGGTCCAAGGTAAGTCGCGATAGGACGAAATTGACAACTACGCGGTTTGGCGCCTGCATCGGGTTACGAAGGCCACTGTCGTTCTCCAAAGCGCGCACCGGAAATCGCTGATGCCGCAGCGCTTCTCGTATTCGCGTATCCACATGCTGGCAAAAGTCGGCAACCGTCGTCGCCGGCGACGACTTAAATACCAGCGGGACCACGCCGGTGACCATCCCGGGAAGCGTCTTTGACTCGGGCCGGACCCTCCGGCCGACCGGGAAGTCCAGTACAACCTCGTCTGACCCGTCATCGCAGTACGCACGCACCAGGAGCGCGCACGCCGCGGCGATGAGCGATGGTCGACGGACGCCAAACACTTTGGATAACCGTTTGATTCGGTCGATGGTGGAAGGATCAAATTCGACCGGTTCAGAAGGCCAATACGAATCCCGCTCGCTCCCAGTTCGGGGCAACAGGTTATCCGGTCCACTTCCCGACGGAAGGTTCTGCGCCCAGTAGGCCTGATCCTCCAGATAGTCGTTGGAAGCCTCGTACTCCAACTCGATGTTGATGAGGTCTCGCAGTGAGCCAAAGAAGGCCGGAGAAATGGGCGCGCCAGAAACCATGGCGGAGTAGATGGCCGCAATGCGACGGCCTACCAACGCAATGCCTGAGCCGTCGAGGATTATGTGATGAACACATGTGGACCAGAAGTATTCGTCGTGCCGCGTTCGGAATAGTGCAAATCGCATTAAGAAGCCATCGAGCGGCATTGGCGTGCTTTGGATCGACGTCGCCATCTCACGGGCTTCCCGTACGGGATCATCCGAGTGAGTTAGATCATAGAAATCGAGCTTGACTTCTGGGTCCGCGATAGCCCTTTGGAAAACCTCACCATCGACCTCAAAGAAAGCAGCCCTGACGCATTCAGCCTCTTGTACCGCCTGGCGGATTGCCTGCTCGAACAAATCGGCGTTGACGGCGCCTTCGATTCGCACGAATTGGCCAAGTTGCCACTCCGTACCGGCGTGTCCAGTTTGCTGCGAAAGCCATATGTCGAGTTGCCCGCGGGTCAGCGGGAGTGCTCGGTCGTCTATTTCCACTCAGGTCCCCCAGAACTTCAGCACTTGACCGGGTCCCCGTACCCGGACGGTCCACGTCTCAGAAGCTCGGCTACGCCAATTTCTCTCGCAGACTCTTTGAACGTATATCAGGCCAATTGCGCTCTACGTAGTCGAGACACGCTGTGCGGTCGGCTTTTCCGTAAATCACATGCCAGCCATCTGGGATTTCCGCGAAGGATGGCCACAGGCTGTGATGTTCCTCATGATTGATTAAGACGAAGAAGCCGGCGCTGTCGTCGTCGAACGGATTGGCCTGCATCGAATTACCCCCTAAGAGCGCGCTGGGCACCGAGCCAATGACATTCCAGGCAAGGCGCAGTCTTGCGAGCGACCACCGTCGCTCACAAACTTATGAAGGTCAAACTGAATCGCAGTGCTAGTTTCGATGCGACCATCTACGTTGGCGTCAAATCCCCCAACCCACCAGGCGATTTGTACCCGCTGCATCATCGGGTCAAACACTAGAATCCTGGGGTTATCTCAGCTCACATCAGATTCACAGCGAGATTCACAGCGAGGTCGTTATTAGACGCGTGTCTGGTTACCGGTCGAGAACTAATGCGTTAGCGAGCGCTGGCGCGACCCGGCGCCTACCGGCAGTCGCACGGGCGCGTTTCTAGACGACAATGGACATGATCGATAATTGTCACCGCGGGTAATGGGGAATTGACGCGGCTGCCAATTGCTGTCGCCAAGCAGCGGGACGTCGCTCGCGCGATCGGCATGTTTGTTTACAGCTGACTTTCTTCGCCGCGACGGCGCTGACAACTACCGACAGGCCGCTCTGTAGCACCGATAGCAACCGGCGTTTGGGCGCTAGTCGCGCGGGTACTGTTGCGGCCATGTGGGGGTCGGTGCTGGGGCTAGCGCTTATGGCGGCGCTCAATCCCATGCGTCTGGGCCTCGCCCTGCTCATGATCTCGAGGCCACGGCCCGGGCCCAATCTGCTCGCCTACTGGGCCGGCGGGCTAACAGTGTGCGTTCCGGAGTTGCTCATTCCGCTGGTGGTGTTGCATTTCACACCGATGTTCGGATCTACGCGGCATGATTCACCCACCCCGACAACGCATTCCACCCTCGGACACATTCAAATCGGCATCGGCGTGATCGGGCTATTGATCGCCGCCGTCATAGCAGTGCGCTTCCTGGCGCGTCAGCGGTCCCACCAACCGGAGCCGGTCGGCGCCGCGTCGAACACGAGGCCGGACTCATCGCTACCGATGGTGCGTCTGTTGGGAGGCGCGCAGGACGCCCCGGCGGAGGATGAATCCACGATGCGGCGATGGCTGCGTCGCGCCCGCGACGCGTGGGAGAACGGATCGTTGTGGGTCGCGTGGGTGGTCGGCCTCGCATCGGTGCCAGTCGACGGAGTCCTCTTCATGGTCGCCATCATTGTCGCCTCGGGGGCCGCGATCACCACACAGATCAGCGCCGCCGTCGCGTTCATCATCGTGATGTATTCGGCCGTCGAGATCATCCTTGCCGGCTACTTGGCCACACCATCAAGAACGGAAGCCCTAGTGCGGCGTCTGCATGACTGGGTGCTTACTTACCGCCGGCAGATCCTGATAGTCATGTTCACCGTGGTCGGGGTCTCGCAACTCGCTCAGGGGTTGAGCGGTGGCTGAGCCGGAATCACCGCAATGGCAGCGGGCGTGTCGTCGCTCCTTCAGTTACTGACGTTCTGTCAATTAGCTTGCCGCCGAGTGCTTTCCACTCGCAGGTCCGTTACCTGCCGGCACCCTCCGCAGCAACCTGTTGGACGGTCCTGGCCCGGATCGGTTGACTTCCGGCAGCGATCTGCCCGGACGGGACCAAAACCAAATCCGCTCTTGCGATTTCGCGAGCAGGACACGTATCGCCTGCGGTTTGCCGAGTGAGAGTGTCCGGACCGCGAAAGCGCGCGCGACCTGCCCCGCGTCTGGTTAACCAGGCGTAGCTGCTCAACCCGACGGGCATGGCCCGCAGCTCGGATCCACGTCGGCGGACTGCCGATCATCGCTCTGCGCGCTAACCATCCGGTTGACGGGTTTCAGGAGGCTCCGACAGCAAGCTTGATGGACATCGAATCGTGATCACCCTCGTGTTGCGAAGCCATATCAAGATCACTGCCATGGTGGGATCCGGGACTTGCGTGGGTAGGCATTAGTCGTGAAAAACATTGCTCGCGTTGCAGTATCGGCATTGATCATCTCTTCGGGCTTAGGGCTGGCCAGTTTAGGGGCGGCTGCCGTCGCCGAGGCCCAACCCGGGCCGTTCCCGCAATGGTGTCCCGGTGACTTCTGGGACCCGATTTGGGGCGGCAACCCGGACGGCTTCCACTGTCACGACGGTGGTCCTGGCTGGAATCGCGGCGGCCCTGACGGCTGGAATCGTGGCGGCCCAGGCTGGCACGATGATGGCCGCGGTGGCCCCGGCTGGCATGACGACGGTCACGGCGGCCCCGGCTGGCATGACGATGGCCATGGCGGCCGGCGTTAACGGACGCTACTAGCGGTTTCGGGGCTGCGCACAACCGTGCGCAGCCCTGTAATCGTAAGCGGGACAGGAGCATTCGATTACTCGCGTGCAACGTCCGATCTGTTGGCGCCAGGATGCGGTCGAAGGCCAACGATGTTCTAATCGCGGATCGTCGCGAACCGAAATGCCATGGATTACCTTGGACTTTCGTGACGATGGCGCACCAATCAAGTTCCACGGCACCGAACACGTCATAGCTCTGACGATCATGCGGATCGGGGTCTTGTGGTAGCCGGGCGGGACTATTTGACCCTCTTTCAGGGTTGAGCAACATTGATGACCCACGCCTACCAGCCCACGCTGTTCGATGACGATGAAGCGGAGACGCCCGCCATCAACACGGCCGCGTTCGGTGCCGCCACGGACCATCGGTCGACGAGCACTCGTGGATCACTCAGGTGCCCGGTCTGCTGTCCGGACACAACCGGCTGCTTACCGAACTGGCCACTCTCGACGTGTGGGAACAGCGTGAGCGCTGGATGTTCGACCGCAAAGTTGAAGAGCCTCGACTCACCGGCGAATACGTCGACCTGGCCGTCGCGCCTGCGCTGCTGGCCGAGCTGGCCGTCACGCTTGGCGAGCAGCTCGGAGTGCCTCACGACCGGATCTGGATGAACTGGTATCGAGACCACCAGGACGGCACCGGCTGGCACGCGGATCGGCCGGCGCATAAGGCATCGACCGCGATCGTGCCGGTGCTCAGTCTCGGTGCGCAGCGCCGATTCCTGGTCCGCCGAGTCGGCGGTGGACCGAGCACGGTATTTACTCCCGCAGGAGGAGACCTCATCATCATGAAGGGCCGTTGTCAGCGTGACTGGCAACATTGCGTGCCTAAGCAGAAAGCCTTGGCCGGGCCGCGGATGAGTCTGAACTTCTCCAGCGTCACCCAGTCCTGACGACAACCGAAAACAGTCCGCCGGATTACGGGAAAGGTCAATGATGACTGAGGCTTACGTCCTAGGTGGAGTGCGCACCCCGTTCACCCGCTACGGCGGCACGTTGTCGGGGATCCGCACCGACGAGCTGCTGGGTATCACCATGAAAGGTGCCTGCGAACGCGTCGGAGTGCCGCTGGGCGCTGTGGAAGACATCGTCGCCGGCTGCGTGAACCCCGCGCACGAAGGAATGGGTGACATCGCCCGTTGGGCGGCGTTGGCGGTGGGATTCCCCGACAGCGTCGCGGGGGCAACGCTTAATCGGTACTGCGGCTCGTCGCTCAGTGCCCTGGTCAGCGTCAGTCATTCCATCAAAGCCGGCGATCTGGGCGTGGGCATCGCCTGCGGAGTCGAATCGATGTCACGCTCGGGCTGGGCGCTGATGAAGGGCGAAGCACCGTTTAGCCCACGGGGCCCGGTGCTCATGCTCGACACCATGTGGGGCGGCGGGGGCGGACCGCCCAACCCGGTCCTGCTCGCCCGCAACGCTTACATCGGCATGATCGAGACGGCACAAAACGTCGCCGACCGTTACTCGCTGACCCGCGAGGAGATCGACGCTTTCGCGCTTCGGTCCCAGCAGCACGCCAAGGCCGCACGCGACCGGGGCCGGTTCGCCAAGGAGATCATGAGCGTGCCCATCCCCGCGACGAAGAAGACCCCCGCGCGGCTGGCTGAGCACGACGAATTCATCCGCGATGACACCACCGCCGAAACACTCGCCGCGCTACCGGTGCAACCGGGCACCACCCAGATGACCGCGGCCAATTCCACTCCGCTGACCGACGGCGCGAGCGCGGTCGTCGTCGCCTCCGGCGAAAAAGCGGCCGAACTCGGGGTGACACCACTGGCGCGGGTGGTGTCCAGCGCCGTCTACGGAATCGATCCACTCATCATGGGACTGGCGCCGGCTTGGGCCATTCCGATGGCGATCCGCCGAGCAGGTCTGACCCCTGAGCAGATCGACATCTGGGAAGTCCACGAAGCATTCAGCGCCCAAGCCCTCGGCGTCTTGCGTGAACTCCCCAACCAGCTCGACGGTTTCGTGATTCCCGACGACAAGCTGACACCGAACGGCGGCGCTGTTGCAATAGGACATCCGTTCGGCGCCACCGGAACCCGCTACGTGCTGACGTTGGCCACCGAACTGCAAGAGCGCGGAGCCCGCTACGGCGTCATCGGAGTATGCATCGGGTCGGGCCAGGGCGTCGCCGTCGTGCTGGAAAACCCCAGCGCCGGATAATCAGAGCCAACCGGTGCGGGCGGCAGCAACAGGCTCGGCGGGGGCCGGCGCCAGTTCCCCATCCCGCACACCGTCGAGCAACCGTTTGACCGCGGCGATAATCTCCGGGGCCGCCGCGGCGAGCCCGGTCTTATCGGCTTCGCTGACTTCATCGGCACCGACGCCGGCCCGAGCCAGCACAGCTTCCGGGTTGGCCAGCTCATCGGCCAGCCAAGACAGCGGGTCGGCTGACAACTCGGGGACGAAGTTCCGGCGTCCGGGCTCCCACCCACTGAAACGAGGATGGTGGTGGGCCCGGTCTAGCGTCCCGGGCGGACTCTCCGTGGAGCCGAAAAGATCCACCCGCCATACCGGGCGGGTAAAGGCGATTGGCACGCCGGCGTAGATCGACCCCTGGGGGGCGGCCCGGTCGACGAGGCGGAGTTCCAGCCGGACTCCCCGCTCCGGGGTTGCCTGACCTTCGCGCGGGGACGGGTCGACGAAATACATGTCCCCGACGACCACACCCATGGCTTCGAATCCGAACGCTGCAAGCATCGCGTACCTCTTCCTTAATTCCTTTTTCGAGCGTAGACCGCGCCTAGAGCCCATTGCAGTGCCATCATTTGCGGTGCAGCACCGCGAAAGGAGATTGGCGGATGCGTCGCAGCCTGATCACCTCTCGCCCTGCGCCGCGGGTGGTGTTCGTCATTCCGCTGCTGCTCATCGTCTATTTGTCCGCGCTAGCGCTGCGGCCCTCCTTCCTCAACACGGAACCGCCCTGGCTGAGCTGGTTCGGCCGCCCGGGATCGATGCTGTCGGTGGGGATCGTGGTGGTCGCGTTGGCCACGGTTTGTGTGCTGGCGGTGAGGGCGGAAGGCAGCCACCGGCTGGTGGGCGTTTCGTTCACGCTGGTCGCCGCCCTCGTCACCATGAGTGCGGTGCTCGGAATCAGCGCCTATTGGCGATGTCACGACGCCAACCATCCCGCCGTCTACACGCCGCTAGTAGCGACAGCGCAGTTGATCACGGGCAACGTCGGCGACTTCTCATTGGACGGGAAGGTCTGTCCAAGTCCCACCCCGGTCGGACTGCAAGTGGCACAGGTCGCGACGCTGTCGGCGATCCTCATCGGTGTCGGCGGTGTCGTGATCGGCGTGTTCCACCACCAGGTGGACAGGCTTCGGGCCAACCTCGCCGACTCCGTGACCGCCATCGTGGGGATCGATGATGACACCCAACCGATCATCAGCGCGGTCGCGGGGACGCTGGACCGGCGCAGCACCCTGGTTGTCATTACCAACGCGGGTGATGAGCGAGTACAGCGGGCCCGCAGGCAAGGCGCCCGGGTGGTGCTGGTGGACTTCAACAGACCGTCCACGCTGGTGTCGCTGCGGCTGTGGCGGCGGCTGGGACGTCTCTACCTGATGTCGGCCGACCCGGCCACCAACTTGGCGTGGCTGGACCTGATCAGTGGCCGGCTAGCCGAGGTCGGCCACGAGCAGCGGCTGCCGCTCATCGTGCGCATCGACGACCCATGGCTGGCCGAAGCATGGCGTGACCAGCAGTTCGGCGGATCCAACACCCGATGGGCGGCCGACGTGATCGGCAAGTACGCGGTGACCGCTGGCCGGCTCCTCGACAGCATCATCGCGAACGAGGCCATAAAGCGCGTATTCATCTGTGGCACTTCACAATTGACGCTGGCGCTGTGCGCAAACATGACCCGTCGCCACTTAGAGCGCGACTTCTACACCACGGATGGGACCACCGCGCTGCCGACGATCACCCTCCTCGACAGCGAAGCCGAGGAGTACCTGCGGGATCACCAGCTTTACTGTCAGCAAGCCGGGGCCATGTGTGACGGACCGGCAATCGACGCGGTGGCAGAGACGCCGACGGCGTCGACGTTGCAGCGCCTGATCGGCGATAGTGACCCGAAAAGCACCGCGGCGATCTTGGTCGACAGCCACGTCTCGACGACTGGAGCCCGGCTCGCCGCCCGCTTTCCCGACATGCCCGTCTATGCCTGGGATCCCAAGGCGCACGGCACCGAGGACGCGTTGGAGATCGTCGGCATGTTGTTGCCCTACGGTCTGGCGTTGGACACCCGCGAAGGCCAGGTTCAGGACGCCTGGGAACGAGCGGCACGACTGATTCACGAGCGTTATGCCGCCACGATCGACCCGCGGGCGCCGCGCTCGCCGGCGGCGATGCCGTGGGCTGAGCTCAATGAGTTTTACCGCGGGTCCAACCGACGTCAGGTGCGCAACGCGCTGCGGATGGTCGAACAGATCGCCGGGCACACCTGGAACACCTGGGGCAGCCCGCCAGCGGAGTTGTCGGGGCGCGTGATGGCCGATTCGCCACCGCTGCAACAACTTGCGCTGATGGGCTTCGACCACGACTCGGCGATGAGCATGGCGAAGGCCGAACACCAGGACTGGTGTCGCTATTACCGCCGGAACGGCTGGAAGTACGGTTCACCCCGCGACGACACCCACAAGATCCACGACAAACTGGTCGACTGGTCGGTGGTCGAAGGCAACCCGGATCTGCTCAACGCTGCGGTGCGCAGCTTGGCTTCCACGTTGTGGCGGCTGCGCCAGCTCGGCTACCGGTCACGTTCGTTGTGGCAAACCTTCGCTCGGGTTGGGACGGTGGCCGCGGAACAACGTACTGAACCGTGGGCGTGGCAATCAGATTCGGGACACACGATGCACGCCGACGCCGGCGACTGGGCCGTCCACGAGCACGGAAAGACTTGGTCGGTGCGCGATCACATCTTTCAGAACACCTACCAGCCAGCCGGCGAAGGACATTGGCGCAGAAAGGGATTGGTGCAGGCCCGCCCAGCGAACCCGGGCGAGATCATCGACACCCTGGAGGGACCTAACACCGCCGCAGCAGGTGACTGGATCGTACGAGGCGTCGATGGCGAGCAGTGGCCGATTCCCGGTGGCGAGTTCGCAAGGCGTTACACCGAATTCCATCCGCAGGCTGATTCCGGCGTCCCGGACGGCAGCGACGGATGACCGCTTCGCATTGCACGAGAATTGTTCTCGTGCAAGCTCATTAGTTGAATTTGCCCTGGTATTGCGGACAGTAATTGCCAACTGCTACGCGCATGATCTTGCCAGGGTCAAGCTTCATCGCGGTTGCGATCAGCTGGCGGCGCGCACACCGAAGTGGACCGTTGCGAACCCTGTGCTCAGCGAGATGTAACGGGGATCGACGAAGCCTGCTTCCTGCATCGCCTTGCTCAACTCGTCCCGCGACAACCAGGTGCGGATCGAATCGGAGGTGTAATGATGGGCGTCGCGATGCCAGGCAAAGGCCCAGCCCAAACTCGGCATCACACGGAAGTAGAGCAGATCGTGAACGCCTTTCAGCACCTTCGAGTTTGGCGAGCTGAAATCGAGCACCATCAACCGGCCGCCCGGCCGCAGAACGCGCCGGAACTCGCGCAGCGCCTGGCCGCGATCGGCAACGTTGCGCAGCCCGAAGCCGATCGTGACTACGTCGAACGACGAATCCGGGAACCGCAAGTCCATGGCGTCGCCATCCTGGAAGTCGACGGGCCCGCCCTGCCGCTGCCGGGCGACGTCAAGCATCGCCGCGCAGGAGTCGACGGCCAGAACCTGGCCTTCGGGACCGACCGCCGCCTGCTCCGCAAAAGCCAGATCGCCCGTCCCGGTCGCAACGTCTAGCACTCGTTCGCCGGGCTGGAGGGCGCAGAGCTTCATCGCCTGCCGCTTCCAGAGGCGATGAAGCCCGAGCGTCCACACATCGGTCATCACGTTGTAGCGCTTTGCCAGCGCTGAAAACAGCTCTTTGACGTAGCTGCTTTTGGCCTCGTCGGATTCGTTCCATTGCCTCGTGATCATCAGAGCCTCCGCACAACCGCCTCGAATGTGCGGAATGTAGCACGGCAATTTCGTAGGTTGAGCGCGAGTCCCACGAACAGTACGAATCACCGAGCTCTATTCAGTCGGCCAACTCCAACGGTCCGATGTAGGTGCCGGGATGTGTCGCGCCGTCCTGCCGCAACACGGCGATGCCACCCGGAATCCACGGGGTCTGTAGCTGTGTTGTGGCATCCGGCGGCGTCACCACGATCGTGGTGGGCACCCAGCCGTTGGGCGTCGGCAAGAAGGTCAGGCGGCTGCTGGCCGACGCTCCGGGCGCAAGTGTGAGGGGCTGCGGGCTACCGCTCTGCCGCGGCAGGCTGTAGCTCGGGCCGTCGGGGCCGACCAGATCGACGCCGGGATAGCCCTGCAGCGTGCAGGACTGCGGCGAGATGTTCGTCAAAATGACGGCAAAATGCATCTGGGTGTTATCGCCCGGCGCCCCATACGTGCCGGTACTCACTCTCAACGAATCGGTTCCGCATGACGGCGCGGCGGCAGCAGTCGGATTGACCATCGCCGGCATGACGACCGCAGACGCAACGGCCAGGCTGGCAGCCCAAGTCGACAATCTCTGGCTCATCAGAGTGATTCTTCGCCGTCTCGGCGCCGGGGCCCTGTTACTGCCCTGCGTTGCGAGCAAGCTCGATGGCGTACGAACTCACGAAGTTGCCCGCCGGCGGATCACCTTTGCCGCATGATCCATCGGATTCGCCGGGACGTTTGATCCACAAGTAGGCGTCGGCGTGCGCGCCCGCGGTGGCCGCGGTCGGCGGAGTGCCCAGCGCCCGGCCGCTGGGGTTGCACCAGTTGAGCTCGGAGTCGGGCGCTGGCCCGGCTCCGTTTCGCGACGTGTCGACCACGTAGTGCGAACCGTTGGTGAGCCCCGAAATTGCTTCGCCGTAACCGATTTCGTCTCCGGTGGTGAAGAAGTTCGCCGTGTTGACGCTAAAACCCCGCGCGTGGCCGACGCCGGCCTGGTTGAGCCTGTTGGCCATGTCCTCGGCGCTATGCCAGCGCAAGTGACCGGCATCGACGTAGACGGCTGCGTTCGGATCCCGGGTCAGGGCGTCGACGGCGTAGCGAATCAAGTCGTAGCGTTCTTGGCGCTGGTCAGCCGACAGGCAGTCGGCCATCGCAAGCGCATCGGGTTCGACGACGATCGCCACCCGCGAAGCGCCCACGCCGCTGGCGATGCCGTCGATCCAGCCGCGGTAGTCGTCGGCCGACCCCATGCCACCCGCGGCGAAGCTGCCACAGTCGCGGTGCGGGATTCCATAAATCGACAAAACCGGGATCGCGCCGGCAGCAGCCGCGTCGCCGGTGTACTTCCCGACCGTGGCCGCCGAACCGCCCGGGACGATCCAGTACGCCTGCGGGGTGTTGGCGATGGCGGTCAACTGGGGATTGGGCGGATCGGCGCTCTGCGCGGCGCGCATGGCCGCCGAATTGGGATTGACGTAGAACGGCGCTCCGGCCAACGGGTCGCCATCACTGACCAAGCGCACGCTCGGAGCGGAGCCGACCTGCGCCGGGTGGGCAAGAAGAGTTATGCCCGCGACGGCCGTAACCGTGAGGAAGGGGGCAATCCAACGAGCGACCGCACCAGCAGCTGAGAACATCACCCCAGGAAAGCTAGTGCTCCAGCAGATGGTGCGCCAAGTCGGGCTGACCGGAGCAAAAGCTGCGACGACTTGACCAGGTGTGCTGCCCTTTTAGTTCATTGGGGCGCACAGGCACGTCTCCCGGCCTGCGAATCACCTGTAAAAGCATGGAAATAATTGCATAAGGCTTATGTTTTTGTAGACAATGATTTTAACGTTCCGCCGCGACCAGAACCGGCGCCGCATCCGAGACGCAGCGCAAACATCGCAAGCGCTAAGCGAAGCCCATGCACTGATCCGGCGGAAGGAGCCCATCGCGGAGCGGCTCACAACATCGAGGGCTCGGCGCTGAAAAGGAAAAGCATGGACCACGTATTTCACGTCCTCATTGGGGACCTGACGCGCACGGGCGATGTCGCCGTGAAGACCTCGGCCCTCTACCTCACAGCCGTGTTCCTGTTTCGCCTCACGCAGCGACGCCTCGCGGAATTCGCGCCGATCGACTGGATCGCAGCGGTCGCCGCCGGCGCCATCGTCGGTCGGTCGGCCACCGCCAGCGACACATCATGGCTTACCGCAACCACTGCGCTCGTCTGCGTCCTCGTCATCCATTGGGCACTGGCAAGAATGCGGTTCGTGCCCTGGCTTCGTCGCATCATTGATCCGCCTATGAGAGTGCTGATCCGCGATGGGCAACTCGACCACCAAAAGCTCCGTCAATGCGGACTGACCCACGACGACCTGGCGGCGGTGTTACGACTGCATGGCCACCAAAGTCCTGACGGCATTCACCTCGCGATTTTCGAAACCAAAGGCGCCATCTCGATTCTGGCCACAGCCGATGAATGAGGATGGGCCCGCGCGCCGGGGAATCGGGCCCAGTCGGCTGCACATCCGCCTGCTGCGGCCGGACCCCGATCTTGGGCTCGCTCTCTGCCACGCCCTAGCCCAGAGGCCGGGCGTAACGCTTTGCCCAGCTTACGTTTTGGACCATTGGCAGGTTCACGGCGCGAGGGCGCTCTGCTCGATGAAATCGCAATCTGCGGAGTAATCGGATCGAGCCGTTTCAGAGAGTTACGACAGGGTTACCGGGAACACGGGCCACTGCGACCGTGATCACATTGCGTCAAGCGAAGGGGTCTCGCGATGGATTTCGGCAAGTTACCGCCGGAGATCAATTCCGGCCGCATGTACACGGGCCCGGGGGGTGGGCCGATGACCGCTGCGGCGGCAGCCTGGGATGGCTTGGCCGCCGAATTGCACTCGGCGGCGGCGTCATACGGATCGGCGATCTCCGGGCTGGCTTCCGGATGGCAGGGTCCGTCGTCGGCCACGATGGCAGCCGCAGCCGCACCGTATGCCGCCTGGATGAGCGCCACTGCCGCCCAGGTTGAGCAGACAGCTACCCAGGCCAGGGCTGCGGTGGCAGCGTACGAAACCGCATTCGCCGCCACTGTTCCTCCGCCGGTGGTCGCGGCCAACCGCAGTCTGCTGACGTCGCTGATCGCGACCAATCTGCTGGGGCAGAACACCCCGGCGATCGCAGCCACCGAAATCCACTATGCCGAAATGTGGGCCCAGGATGCCGCCGCGATGTATAGCTATGCCGGGTCGTCGGCGACCGCCTCCCAGGTGACGCCGTTCGGTCCGCCGCCGCAGACCACCAACCCGGCCGGGACGGCCGGGCAGGCCGCCGCCATCGCCCAAGCCACCGGTACCCCGGCGCGGACACTGCCACAGCTGATATCCGGGGGGCCTCAGACCCTGCAAAGCCTTGCGACGCCTACTGCTGCTGCGGCGGCTGATCCGTCATCAGCCACACCGCTAGAGGATCTCCTAGCTTTTGGCTTCGGGCCTTTTAATCCGATGCATATATATTCCCCCCTCGGATCCGGGTACGACCTCGGCGTCCAGAGCTTCCTCGCCCCTTTCAACAACTACAACATGCAAGTGGCGTACGCAGGCGCCGTCAGCCAGGCGGGATCCGCGATCGCCGGGGTTGGCCGCGAAATTCATGCGGTGGGCCCAGCAGGCGGAGCGGTATCGGCTGCCATGGGTCGCACCGGCTTGGTCGGAAGCTTGTCGGTGCCTCAGGGTTGGGCCAGCGCCGCGCCGGCGTTCAGGCCGATCGCCGTCGTGTTGCCGCAAACCGGCCTTGGTACCGTCCCCGCAGCGATTGCGGCAGATGGACAGGGGAGTTTGTTCAGCAATATCGCTCTGTCGGGTTTGACCGGACGGGCAATCGTCGGTACGGGCGGCACTGTCACTCGTTCCGCAGCCGCCGGCGCTGCTTTCGGCGGAGCCGCCACCACCGCAACCATCATCGTGATTCCCGAAGATTAACCGCCGTCGCGGCGCCCACTACTCGCCGCCTCCCACCCAGGAGACAACCTTCGATGACGATCAATTACCAATTCGGGAACGCCGAAAAGAACGGAGCGTCCACCGTGGCGCAACCCCCGGGGTTGTGGCCGGCCGTCAGCCGCGCCCGCTCTTCACCTACGAAGAAAGGACACATGTCTTTGTGACGGTACGGCCGGACGAGTTGTCAGCTGCGGCAATGGCTTTGCGGGTATCGGGTCGGCGATGAACAACCAGAATGTGGCAGTAGCGGCCAATTAAGGAGTTTAGTGGCAATGGATTTCGCGGTGTTGCCGCCGGAGATCAATTCCGGCCGGATGTATTCCGGTCCCGGGTCGGGACCGATGCTGGCCGCCGCGGCGGCCTGGGACGGGCTGGCCGCCCAGCTGCGCTCCACAGCGGCTTCCTATTCGTCGGTGGTCTCGGGTTTGACTGCCGGCTGGCAGGGTCCGTCGTCGGCGGCGATGGCGGCGGCCGCGGCCCCGTACGCCGGGTGGATGAATGCCACCGCAGCGCAGGCCGAGCAAACAGCCGCCCAGGCCAGGGCGGCCGCGGCAGCCTACGAGACAGCGTTTGCGGGCACGGTTCCCCCGCCGCTGATTGCGGCCAACCGCGCTGCGCTGGCCGGCCTGGTCGCGACCAATGTTTTCGGGCAAAACACAACGGCGATCACCGCCGCCGAAGCGCAGTACGAGGATATGTGGGCCCAAGACGCCGCCGCGATGTACGGCTATACCGGCGAGTCCGCGACCGCCGCACAGGTGACGCCGTTCACCCCACCGCCGCAGACCACCAACCCCGACGGATCGGCTGCCCAGTCCAGCACGGTCACCCAAGCCGCCGGCACATCGGCCGAAACAAGCGCGCAGTCGATGCTGTCACAGCCGTTGGCAGTGCCCTCGTCGCCACAGACCCTCGCAGCGCCCTCCGCGGTGGATCCAGCCTCGCTGGCCAGCCTCAACACGACCCCGCTGGGCACGGCCCTAAGACTGTTTGAATTTTGGAGCCCAGCCAGCCTGCCGGGAAGGAATGCCTTGGTAAGCAGCACCTTGGGTTTCGGGCTGGCGACGCGGGGATTCAGCACTGGCGAACTCGCCGTCCCGCTTGTGCCCGGAGTCGTTTATCCGCCGATAGCGGGACCGGCCGGGGCCGCATCGGCGGTGTCCGCGGCTATGGCCCGCGGAAGCATGGTCGGGGCGCTATCGGTGCCGCCGACCTGGACCGCGGCCACCCCGGCGATCAGACTGACCGCGACCGTATTGCAGGGCACCACCTCGGCTGCCGCTCCGGTGGTTGCGGTGGTCGGCCAGGGCTCCTTGCTTGGCCAGATGGGCTTGGCAAGTCTGGCCGGCAGCGCCCTGGGCGGTACCGCCGCGCGCGCCGCGACCGGAACCGGAGCCCGGGAAGCAGACTCCCACTCGGGCAATGGCAAGGACAACCCCGGCGACGGCGAGGACAGCAAGACGTCTGACAAACTGAAACGCGTCCTAGCGGAGCTATCGGAGAAACCCGAGTCGGTGCAGCACTGGCACACCGATAAGGCGCACCTGGACGGCCTTCTGGAGCAGCTCTCGACGAAACCGGGAGTCCACGCGGTGCACGTGTCCTCACGCAACACGCCACCCAAGCCACGTTGGGGCTAAACGTAATTCGATGAGGGCGGCGGGCCGGATCCGGCGGCGGCGGGTGCATCGGCAAGTCCCGACAACGACGTCGAGCTGGCGTGGCCTTGTTGGCCGCTTCAGTCGCTAGGCGACCCGCTGGCGCGTTGACGTGCAACGCACCGCTCTGAAAGCCGTGCGCCGCCAGCGCCATTCCCGTTGCGGCACTTACTGAGACGTTCCTTTGCCGGCAGGCCCGCTGAGCCTACCCGGTCTGCGTGAGTCCACCACTGGTGTGGAGCAATCGAGCATTCACGTTGCTCAGTCTGTTTCCCTACCCTCGTTGACGTCTGGGTCTTCGCGTGGTGACTGATCGCCGGTACCTGATCCTTGGGGAAATTGCCCTTTCCGCAGTGTTTCCAGAAGTTCGCGGTAGGGGCCGACGACATACACGGTGTCGTCCGCGCGCAGTCGCGCGTCTCGGCGGGGGTGCAGCTTGACCGGCGAGTCGGGCTGGGTGATCGCGATGACGCGGATTTTGGTAGACAGTTCGAGTATTCGTATCCCGTCAAGTTCGGTGCCAGCCACTACCTGCATTGCACCGACCACGAACGAGGCCTGCCCGACCGAAAACGTCCCAAGGACGTCCAAACCTATTGCGGCGCTGATGAACGACGGCGCGGCCAATTCGATGGTCGAGCGGACATTGATGAAGCCGAACCGCTTTGCGACCGCCCGGCTCAGCGCGCGGTCGTATACCCGCAGGACAAGCGGAACGTCAGGCCGAGTTACTTGCGGGCTCAACCGGCGTCCCAGCATCCTGGCCAGCACGATGCCGGTTTCAATGTTGACCACTTCGCTGCGCGTCATCACCGCGACGGCCCGGGCGCGGTCGACACGTGCCGATTCCAGTGTCTGGCGCAGCGTCGCGTCCCCGAAGATCACCGGTACATCGAGCTCGGCAACCGTCGACAGGAAACGGTTGTTCTCATCGCGCTCGATGACCACTACGTCGTAGCCGGCGGCGGTGAGTTCGTTGACCAGACGGGCGCCAAGCGTGCTCAGCCCCACGACGATGATGTGGTTGCGCAGGTGTCGAGCTCGCGGCCGCCCGGCCGAGTAGACGAACCGACGTGAGATCAGGACATCGGCGACGAATGCAATCAGCAAAGCAGTGCTGATCACGCCACCGAACATCATCATGGCAGCGAACACTCGCAGCCAGGTGTGTTGATGAACGAAGCTGAAGTCGCCGTAGCCCGTCGTCGTAATGGTTTCCACGGTGAAGTACAGCGCGTCGACCCACGTCATCAATGGCTCGTAACTGACGTGCAACACCGATGCCGAACCGATCACCAGGACCAGCAGAACGGCCATGGTTGGATAGAACGCCGGGTTGACGTCGCTGCGCAGCACGCGCGCTGCATCAGACATTCGACGCAGAGCAGGCCGTCGTGAGCGCGACTCGGTCGGCCTAGGGACTTTGGTGCCGCGTGCGGCCAGCTCGTCGGCGGTGCCGATCACCACCGTCCAATCACCCGCATGGACACGAAGATCCTGCCCGGGGCACACATCCACCTCACCAGGGGTTGGTGAATTCTCGCCGTGAATAACCGCCACCGGTGCCAGGTCACGGTAGAGCTCGCCCAGCGTGTCTTCTCGTGCCGCTTCGGTACCCGAAACGACAAATTTGATGCCAGCTGCCTCGAACACATGCGTCGTGCGCGCCAGACATGCATCGATGAGGGACGAGCATGCGAGCTCGGCGACGTCGAGGATCGCTCCTAGCCCGTTATCATCGGCCAGAGCTTCGCGCAGCACGTCGTTGGCCACCCGTGCCACCACGCGTATATCAGCGTTGGCTTCTCTTGCGAGCAGGGCGATTTCAAGGTTCATCGCGTCGTCATCCCCGGCACAGACAACCGCCGCCGCTTCGGCGATGCCGGCTTTGGTGAGGTCGGCGGGGATTGTGTCAATATCTCCGTCGGCCAGCCTGACGATGCGCATACCAGCGCTTTGCAGCCCTTCGATGATCGCCGCCGCCAGCCCACCGCTACCGGAGACAACGACAAACCTTGCCAGCGGCGACTTTACGACGACCGGTTCCCAACTCATCGTGAGCCGCACGGTAAAAGACCGGCTCGACTGAACGCTAGCCGACTTCCTGTGATGACCGGCACCAGAGCCGACACCGCGATACCGGAGGCCCACCGGCGCGCGGAAGCCAAGTGCGACAACACATGCCTCCCAATTGTGACCACCATCATTGACTTTCTGATTTGCCGCACATAGCCAGGCGCATTCGCGATCTCACGTCCAGGCAGACCGCGACACGAGCTATTCAGCGGCCGCCGCGTTCGGCGTTCGCGGATGTTTTTGCGGGCGTCCGGGAATGAGGTCAACGACCGCGATCACCCTCGTGACCCGCTTCGGGTGCTCGTAGGTGACCACCTTCTGGTTCTCGCCCCTGCAATATCCGCGCCGCAATCTCGGCGAATTCTCGCCCGATGCGTTGCTCGACCTTGTTGGGGAACGCTTCGCTGATCTGGGTCTTCACGTCGTAGGGCACGATCGTGGCGGCGGCGTTTGGGATCCGGCTGACGGCTTTGGCGATCTTGTCGGCCGTACGATCATGGAGCAGTCGCCCCAACAGCGGCGCATACATTCGGCGCGGCAGCAGCACTGTCACGTTGGCCTCCGGACGTTCGTTCCGCGCAGTGGCAACCAACTCTTGCGCGGCCCGGGCGAGCTGTCGGTCCGGACAATCCACCACCCGCAGCGGAGTATCGATCCCGAAGCGGTTCCACAGCTTCCGCAGGTGTTGGCCATGCTCCGCGTCGACCATGAAATGCACCGCGACCAGCTCGTCGGGCTGAAGGCCCTTTCCGTAGCCCAGCACTTTGAGCGTTGCGAGGTCAAGCGTGTTGACACAGGCGAACACTCGGTGCCGCGGATACTTCACCAGTTCGGTGCGGTCGGCGCGGGACCGTTCAAGGATGGCGGCCTCAGCCCGGTACTCGCGGTTGAGCCGCATCAACACGAACACCAGCACGGGGAAGACAACGACTATCAGCCATGCACCCTCGGTGAACTTGGCGACCACAAAGATTCCGACCACGATCGTCGACACGATCCCGGCGGAGAGGTTGATCGCCAGCTTGTATCGCCAACCGGGCGCACGGTGGCGCAGGTGGTGTTTGGTCATGCCGTAGCCGGCCATCGCGAACGAGCTGAACACACCGATCGCGTAGAACGGCACCAGCGCGTGCACTGAGCCGCCGGTCACCAGCAGCAGCGCCACCGCCAGCACGGCCAGCGTGATGATGCCGTTGGAGAACACCAGTCGGTGCCCCCGTTTGGTCAGCGGCCGTGGCAGGAAGCGGTCTGCGGCAACGAAACTGGCCAGTGCCGGAAAGCCGTTGAAGCTGGTGTTGGCGCCGGTGAAAAGGATAGCCGCGGTGGCCGCCTGGACGAGGAAGTACAAGATGTGCCCGATCAGCCCGTTGCCGAAGACGGTCCGGGCGATCTCGGCCAGCATCGACGGGTATTCACTGAGATACGGAGTGACGTGCGTGTGGTGCGCAAGGTAGACCACACCGGCGACCAAGAACCCAAGGATGCAGGCCAATATGGTCAGGACCCGACGGGCGTTGGCGCCCTGCGGTTTGCGAAAGACATCGACCGTGTTGGAAATCGCCTCGATCCCGGCCATCGATGTAGTGCCATGGGCGAACGCGCGCAGCAACACCAGAATAGTGGCCCCCATGACCAGCCCACCGCCCTGATGGATCGGCACCATTCCGCTGGTGTGATGTGGAACGTATCGGGGCAAACCCCAAAAGATTTCACGGACGACGCCGGTCACGATCGTCAGTGTGAGCATGACGATGAAGCCATAGGTCATCACTGCGAATGCCCTACCTGACTGCCGCAACCCGCGCAAGTTGGCATAACAGGTCAGCAGCACGGCGGCTATGGCGATTTCTAGGTGGTACGGACGAAGCTGGGGTATCGCCGTGACCACCGCCAGCGTGCCGGCCGCAGGCTGCACCGCGACGGTAACCACGTAGTCGATCAACAGTGCGGCAGCAGCGATCTGGGCCACTCGAGGTCCGAGATTCTCGCGCGCAACAACGTAGGCCCCGCCGGCGCGGGTGTAGGCCATCACGACCTGGCGATATGACGCGGTCACCAACGCGAGGATCAACAGAATGACCCCGCCAATCGGAAGCACCAACACGAATGCAGCCAGACCGGCATGGGGCAGTAGTTCAACCATGATCTGTTCGGGGCCGTAGGCGACCGAGGAGATCGCGTCCGGCGAAAGTGCGCCCAGGGCAATGGGATTCGGTAAACTCTCCGATTCCAGACGCTCGCTGGTCAGCGGCTTACCCAAAAAGACACGCTTGCACACATCGCCAATGGATGGGTAAATGCGCAACCGGCGCGCCGCTGGTGTCGATGTTGTCACAGGTTGTTACCTTCTCGGTTGCCCGACAACGTGGTATTCGGGGTCGGACATCGACATGGCTTCGTTTTCGTTTCGGCGCGCCTTCCCGGTAATCCGGAGCATTTGCCCGGGCTGGATGTCCGCACCACCATGCTCGGGCCGGAAGGTGATGCGGACCGTCCCGCTGTCGTCGCCGACGGCCATCGACCGAAAGATTCGGTCCCGCTTGGTAACGTCTTCGACCTCGCTGACCCGACCTTCGATCGTCGCGTTGCGCCCGGCAACCAGCTTGTCCATCGCGATCACCGTTGATGACCGCTCCGGGTGTTGGTAAGAGGTCAGCTTCTGGCTCTCACGCCGCCGTATCCGCGCCGCCATCGCGGCGGCTCCTCGTGCGATGCACTGCCCGACGTTGTTGGGGAACGCATCGCTGATCCGGGACTGCACGTCGTAGGGCACTATGGTCGCGGCGGCGTCGGGGGCCCGGCTGACGGCCTTGGCGATCTTGTCGCTTGTGCGCCCATGGAGCAGCCGTCCGGACAGGGGGCCGTATGTCCGACGCGGCAACAGGACCGTCACGTTGGTGTCCGGACGTTCGTTTCGCGCGGTGGCGACCAACTCTTGTGCGGCACGGGTGAGCTGTCGGTCCGGGCAATCCACCACCCGCAGCGCAGTGTCGAGATCGAAATGGTCCCAGAGCTTCCGCAGGTGTTGGGCATGCTCCGCGTCGACCATGAAATGCACCGCAATCAACTCGTCGGCTCGCAGGCCCTTCCCATAACGCAGCGCTTCGAGTGTCGCGATATCAACTGTGTTGACAAAGGCGAACACTCGGTGTCGCGCATACTTCACCACTCCGGGCTGGTCGGTGCGGAACCGCTTGAGGATCGTGGCCTCGGACCGGTACTCGCGATTGAGCCGCATCAGCGCGAACACCAACACGGGGAACGTGACAACTATCAGCCAGGCCCCTTCAGTGAACTTGGCGATTGCGAAGATCCCGACCACAATCGTCGACAGGATCCCCGCGGACAGGTTGATCGCCAGCTTGCGTCGCCAGCCGGGCTCGCGCTGCCTGAGGTGGTGTTTGGTCATCCCATAACCGGCCATCGAAAAGCCGGTGAAGACCCCGATTGCGTAGAGCGGCACCAGCGCATTGACCGATCCGCCAGTGATCACCAGCAACGCCACCGACAGGGCGGTCAGGACGATGATGCCGTTGGAGAACACCAATCGGTGACCGCGCTTCATGAGTTGACGCGGCAGGAATTGATCTTCTGCGACGAAGCTGGCAAGCGCGGGGAATCCGTTGAAGCTACCGTTTGCGCCGGTGTACAGAATGGCCGCGCTCGACACCTGGACCAGGACAAAGATGGCGTTGCCGATCACCCCGTGACCGAAAACGGCCCGGGCGATCTGCGAGAGCACTGACGGGTATCCGTCGATATATGGAGTGGCGCGGGTGGCGTAGGCCAGATAGGCGACGCCGGCGAGCAAGAACCCGAGTATTCCGGCCATTGCCGTGATCACACGCCGAGCGTTGACACCCTGCGGTACCCGCAAGATGTTGACCGCGTTGGAGATGGCTTCCACTCCGGTCAGCGACGAGCCACCGTTAGCGAATGCGCGCAGGACCACCAGAATCGTGGCGCCCATCACCAGGCCGCTGCCGTGATGGACCGGTACCGCCCCAACGATGTGCCGAGGATCGTAAGTGGTTAAGCCCCAGAAGATGTGGCGGATGACGCCGGTCAGAATTGTCAGCGTCATCATCACCACGAACGAGTAGGTGGCCACGGTGAAAGATCGGCCTGCTTCCTGCACTCCGCGCAGGTTCGCATAGCAGATCATGATCACCACTCCGAGGGTGATCTCCAAGCTGTAAGGCCCCAGCACCGGTAGCGCCGAGACCACTGCAACCGTGCCCGCGGCTGTCTGGACCGCCACTGTCACTACGTAATCGATCAGCAAGGCCGCGGCGGCGACCTGCGCCACCCGCGGCCCGAAGTTATCGCGCGCCACGATATAGGAGCCACCCGCCTGGCTGTATGCCATGACGACTTGCCGATACGACGCGGCGACCAGTACCAGGATCAACAGGATGACGCCAGTGATGGGTAGCAACAACACGAAGGCGGCCATCCCGGCAGCCGGCACCAGCTCGAGCAAAATCTGTTCGGTGCCATAGCAGGCCGAGGAGATCGGGTCGGGTGCCAGCGCTCCGAGAGCAACGGGATTCGACAGTGTCTGCGATGTCAGCTTCGCGTTGACCATCGGATTGCCCAAAAACGCCCGTTTGAGCACCTGGGAAAAGGGCAGTGGTATCGCCCGACCGTCAGTCGATGCTGTCACGACTGACTCTCTACCCGCCCGTCAGCCGCGCCAATCTGGGAATATGCTGCGCGATCACTTCACACAGTCTGCGCAACAATGCTGCGGCGGTTCACTGAAATGGTTGAGCAAGTCCCGAAAATAGTTCCGAAAGAAACAACCAGAGTTCGTTGATCCGGCAAGCACCAATGGCTTTCCAGTATGCTCGGACAAATTTCGAAGCTAGTACACAGCTGGAGCGACTAGTGTAAACACATCAGGCCAATGCCAATGATATTGACAGCCCAGGCCTGATAAGACGAGTCGTAAAGGTTTCGATGGTGAGCCTTATTCTGCCCATCTGGTGCGCAGTTAAAGAAGCTGTGGCGGCGCAGAGGTGCTGCGGCAGACGTATCGGCCTAGCGCTGATGAGTTGCCCGCTACTGGTCGCCGGCGTCACCCTCGCTAGCCCGGCTCATGCTGACGCCACCTCTTACCTCAACGACCTGCACAACGCCGGGATAAACGCCGTAGGCGGTGACGCGGCACTGCTGCAGATGGGTCAGCAGCTATGCGGCGCAATGTGGAACGGAATGTCGCCCCAACAGCTCGAGGCTATTGCGCTGCAACGCTCCGATACCGACGAGGGCGCTCGTGGGGTCACGCCCCAGCAGGCCGCCGACCTCGTTAATTTCGCTACAAAGGACCTTTGCCAGTTCTACTAGTTGGGACTATGCGGGACGAGTTCACGACGACGAGTATCCGAGGAGCCCGCGACCGTGTCGCCGGACCGGGTATGGGCGTACCCGGGACTCCTCATGTGACCTCACAATGGTAATTACTCGCTGAAAGAAATCTTTAGTTCATTCGGCCGGGGTTTGATCGGGCCGTGCAACTAGTTGATCCCGGGACACCAATTCCTCATTTGGGCCTAAGACCGCCAAGAGGCGCCGGCGTCGCTTTGGCGGGCATCGATGAACTCGTGTTGTCGCTGACCGTGAGGGTTTTGACCGCTGGCCATAGGATCAGTTCTCTGTGCGCCGGGATTTTGACCCGAGAGTTGGACCGGCCCAGAACTTTGAACGCTACTTCGTGCTAACTAGCGATGCCGGCTAGCTCATGTGCCACCGCATCGAATGCGCTCAGCGTGTCTAACAGCATCTGCGGGTCCCCCGAGTCCGACTGGTTGGATAACTTGGCGGCGACGACTTCCGCGGCGCGGTTGACGTAGATCATCTGGCCACACATGCCCTGACACAACACGACGTTGTTGCCCGGGTAGGGAAACCACACTTGGTTGCGGTACATGCCGCCAGGCATTTGGGTGTCGTCGGGGCTGGCGGCGAACGCCTGCCGCGAGTCGGGACCGCCGTCGAGGGTGTCGGCGATCCACGCCTCCGGCACCACTTGCTGGCCGGTCAACGAGACACCGTCGCGCAGGAACAGCGACCCGAACCGGATCATGTCGGTCAGACAGGCGCTGATGCCGCCGTCGAACAGTCCGGTGCCGTCGGTGTCTACGCCGATGTTCGCGTCGCATTGGGCACCGATGCGGCTCCACAGCAGATCCGACATCAGTTCGGGCATCCGCTGGCCGCCAGCGACCTCGCAGATCCAGCCGAGTACGTCGGTTTCACACGAGCGATATTGGAACGGGCCGCCGTGCGCCGACTTCTGCCGCAAGGTCAGCAGGAAGTCCCGCAGCGTGGCGGGGCCGTCCGGAGTGCTGCGGGGTGCCCACCCCATCGACTGGTCAAGCACGTGGATCTCCGCGGTCGGGTGGAGGTAATCGTCTGAGAAGGCGATACCCGACCGCATGTCCAGCAGGTGGCGCACCGTCGCACCGGCGTAGCCGCAGTTCGCCAACGCGGGAACGTATGCCGTGACCGGCGCGTCAAGCTCGACCGCCCCGGCCCCGTGCAGCGCCCCAACCACGGCGGCCACCAGCGACTTGCTCACCGAGAACAGCAGGTGCCGGGTCTGGGCGCCCATGCCGTCGAGGTACTCCTCGGACACCAGCGAACCGCGGTAGGCGACGGCCCATCCGTCGGTAGCGGTGCTGGCCATTACCGCCCCCACGGTGGTGGCAACCCCGTCAGTGCCGGTCACCCCGATGTCGGCGATCGGAGTACGAGCTGCGGGCAACGCGGCGACCGGCCCCGTGCCGCGTGAGATTTCCGCGGTCGGCACGAAGTCTTCGACGTGCTGGAAGGACCACTGCGAATATGGCGCCGACAGCCAGTTGTCCAGCGAGATGTCGGCCGGGACACTCACGCTCGTGCGGCCACTGCTCACGCTCGCGCGACGAGCCGCGAGACGATCGGCGCGGCCGCCACCAGAGGCGTTGAGACGAACTTCGCCTTCATGCCGTTGACCCAGCGCCGACAGCGCTCGCTGAGTTGATAGTCGCCGGTCTGTAGGTGTGAGCGGGTGACGAGCACGCCGAGTTGGGCGCCCTCGGAACGTAAGTCGCCCGGCGCCGCGACACGCATGTAAAAGGCCTCGGACCCGTCGAGCAGCGTGGCCCAGTCGTTGGCCGACCGCGCAAAGGAGACGCGCCCGTCGTCGTCGATGCGCCAGACACCGGTACGTGGCGTCGCGGTGAAGATTTCAAGATCCGGCGACGT
Organism: uncultured Actinomycetota bacterium; assembly: GCA_963826365.1. Taxonomy (GTDB): domain Bacteria; phylum Actinomycetota; class Actinomycetes; order Mycobacteriales; family Mycobacteriaceae; genus Mycobacterium. The sequence goes on from CAWGXA010000003.1 coordinate 502,695, forward strand.
CTCCGTGATGATCACCTGACCCCAGACCTCGTCCTCGCCATAGCCGCGCTCCCAGCGCGCGTTGATCTCATCGATGTCGAGCTCGTACTCCACGTCCATGTACTCAAGCAGGTGGAAGAGAAACAGCGGCATGTCGGCGTAGGCCTCGGTGGTCAGGTTCGTCATTGGGCTGGCGCCACTCAGGCGCGGATTCACCTCGCCGAGATAGAGCTCGTCGGAGTCGAGGTCATGCAGTAGGTCCACCTCGAAGTAGCCGCGGAAACCCTCGCGACGCATGACGTCGCCCAGCTTTCCCACCATTTCCCGCGCGGCGTGCGTCTGTGCGGGGGGCAGCACCTCGCGCCAGATGTCATTGCCGCACCAGCTGCCCCTGTGCGGAGTCAACTCCGAATAACCGACGAGACTGGTCATTGCGGGGCCAATCACGGTGCCGTGGCGGGTCACGGCGCCCTCGAGGCACACCTCCACATTGCGGATCCGCTTCATGACCTTGAGTTCCTGCCCGACCAGGTCGCCGGCACATTTGTCCCAGTCGCCCTGACCGTGCACAAAGAACGTCCCGCTGCCGGCGTTGCCATAAGCGATCGAGATGACGAGGTCATCTCCTAATCCGGCGTTTTGTGCGAGCGCCTGCAGTTCGTCGTACGAACCGGCCCGCCCGATCGTGTTAGGCACGCTCGGCACCCCCGCCTCGTTGGCCAGGCGTGTCATGACGATCTTGGAGCCCAGGCGCTGGCGCACCTCGATCGGCGGGTGCATGACCTCGAGACCCGCCTGCCGTGCGAGGCCCTGGATTTCCTCGTTCAGCATCACGAAGCAGGCCTTGCCACCGGGACCTCGGCCCGCGATGAAGTCGAGCGTCTCGGGATCAGACAGCAGGTGGCTGCAGACCTCGTCCATGGAGTCAAAATCACGGCGGTCGCGTCGCCGGGGCACGAACACGCGCGAATGTGTGCCCTCGAAAGAGTCAAAGTACGTCAGGTAGAAGAAGTTTCGTATCCAGCGGTCAACACCTAGCAGGTTGAACGGGGTCGGCGAGATGAAGTAGAGCGGCACGGTGTTGTTGTGAAAGAACGCGCGTACGTCCGAAAGTCCGTTCAGCACGCGGCGAGGCTCGGGCCCGGTCACGCGAGCCGCGCTGAGGTCGTCGCCTGGGCCCGGCGCAGGCACCGCGACAGCCGAGTGGGCGGTGTATTCGGCGCGGCGGCGGTGCGACCACATAGCTTCATGCCATCAGTGTGCGCCCTGCCCATGGCCGTGTCTTGCGCTCCGCGATGTGGCTGCCAATCACCAGACGCCCGCAGGTTGCTGGCAGACATGGGGTAGTGAATTACTCGTGCGAGCTCGGATGATCTCGCGAGATACTTCTCAGACCGAAAGTAAACGGTAAGTGCAAGAGCATCATGTGCACGTCAGGTCGGGTTGTGTGCCCCAATGCCGTTGTGCGTGAAGAGCTCTGCGTTCGGAGGTAGAGCGATGTTTGGAATCGGTGAACACAAGCGCGTCGGCGCGGGCGACAACCCTGTGTCGGTGGCCAAGATATCGGGGCTCTTCCTGGTCGGTGCGGCACTTATCGGCGCGATCCCAACGTCGATCAGTTTGCTAAGCGTCGATACAAAGGATCCGCCGCTGACCAACACCACAACGGCGCCGACGGCCACCAGCTTGGCGACCGGAGGGCCGGATACCGGGCTCAGGTTCAGTCCGCTCACGAATGGGAAACTCACCGTGTCAGGCTCCGCCCAAAAAGACATCATCGGCATGTACGTGATGATCGGCCCAAAGCCGTTGGGAGGGTTCGACACCGGCTGCGGGAACGTTGCTGACGGGCGCTGGCAAGCTGAGGTCAGCACCGACGCATCGTGGCCAAAATATCCACTGGTGACCGTCCCTGCTTACGGTTCTTGCATTGGTACCACAAGCGCGCGTCCGCTCGACTTCACTTTCCAGGGGACCACCGGATCCACGACGCCGCCACCACCTGCCGGCCAGATTTTGGATTGCACAAAACAAAACGGCCCCAGCTGCCTTACCGGGCCGGAATTCGGACCGCCGACGACCTACCAACCGAATCAATGACTACTTCACTGTGTGGGCCTGACAGGATTTGAACCTGCGACCACCGTCGAGTCTGCGCAGCTCGGCTAGGAAGCAATGACTGCTGCGGGTCGGAGGCGCACTGGCAAGTGCCTAAGTCCGTGCAGTGCCAGGCTGTCATTCAGGGTCGGCTCACCAGCCAAGGTCAGCTCGGGGAAACGCGCAAACAACGACTGCAGGCCGATGTGCAGTTCCATACGTGCCAGTGCCGCCCCCAGACAGACGTGAATACCGCTGCCGAAGCTGACGTGTTCGCGCGCGTTGGCGCGGGTGATATCGAATTCGTCAGGGCGTTCGAAGATTGCCGGATCACGGTTGGCTCCGCCTAGCAGAAGCAATATGAACTGGCCCGCATGCAACGTTTGCCCCTGGATGTCGAGTGGCTCGGTAGCAACCCTGCCTCCCCATTGAATGGCAGTCTCGTAGCGCAACATCTCCTCGACCGCGTTGGTCCAGCCGTCGGGATCTACCCGCAGGCGGTCCAACTGATCGGGATGCCGAACGAGTGTCACGACAGCCTTACCGAAGACATGGGTCGTCGTAATAAACCCTGCGCCGAGCAGCAGCGCCGCGAACATCAGGACCTCGGTGTCTGAGAGGTCACCATCCTGCAAGACGGCCCCCAGGATGCTGGTGTCGGCGCTGCGATGACGCAGCCGCTCGACATGCATCGCGAGGTACTGCTCGAACTCGGTCAATGCCCCCATGGATATCTGAAAGTCGCGCCAGGATGGCGCCGCGCTGGCGATCAGCCTGGTTCCAGGCTCGCCGAATTTATACAGATATGAGATCTCCGCACGGGGTATCCCGAGCATTCCACCGATGACTTCGACCGGAATTCGAGCCGTGTAGTTGGCGACCAAGTCGCATGTCGCGTCGCAGTCCAGGCCATCCAACAGATTGTCGGCGGTCTGCTGAATTTGATGCCGAAGCCCCTCGAGCGCACGCGGAGTAAATGCCCGCGACACCAGGCGCCGCAACCGCGCGTGCTCGGGCGGATCGGTGACCAGCATCGACGGCGGCTCAGTAGCATTCAGCACGTCCGGATCGGTCTTGGTCAGGATCCACCGGGCGAGCCGAAGGGGTGACCGATCCCGCGGCTTGATGGTCCTGAATCGGTCGTCTCGCAACACTTCGCGGACGATCCGCGCGTCAGCGGTGACCAAGCCACCACCTGGGAATGCAGAGAAACGCCCGCGCTGGCGTATCTCTTCAACAAGTTGATACAAGCTCTCGGGCTGGTGGGTATCGATGACCAGCTGTGCCAACGGATCACCTTGACGTGCCAGCAGTTTCAGCATCGCGCGGGAAATTCCGTACCCCGCCGCCCAATGCACTCGGCGTTTGATGCCCACGTTCATGTGCTCGCCTCTGACAATCGAATACGTCGAGAGTACTAGCCGACGACGCTAAATAACTGCCAAAAATGCGCGCCGAAGTTGGCTGGCCATAACAACACATGCCAATCCTTGCCCCTTAATGCAACCAGGCCGTCTGCAATACCGATACGTATTTGCCCGAGCCACCTACAAATAGGGCCGCGTCACAGTTCATGCTTCACGGTGCGAGCTGGACATGGCCCCGCGGCGGAGCCTGGGCAGGAGGCGCCTCCTGCGGTGGTGGTGCGGGTGCCTGCGGTGGTGCGGGTGCCTGCGGCGGTGGTTCGGGTGCCTGCGGTTCTGGTGCGGGTGCCTGCGGTGGTGGTGCGGGTCTTTCCTCTTGCCGTGGGGGGGTCAGCGGCTGTTCTGTTCGAGGTGGCGGTGCCGCGACAGACGGCACGAGCGGTTTTGCCGTCGGTGGGGGGACCGCTGGCGGCGGATCAGGCGTCATCTCCCCCAAGGGGGCTGGCCTGATCAGTGCGGTGAGCACCGTGCCGTGTTCGCTAGATACCGACCGGCCCTGTCCGTAGTGTGCCGTCACGAAAGTGACATCGGCCGCTGATTTCTGCCACGCCGGTGCGGCGATCAAGTTTGATGTCGGTGCCGGCTTTGACGAATCGGTTGCCGAGTAGGCAGTGACCTGGCGCATCGGCTCATTAGCCGCGGAATGAGCCAACTCCGATCGGAGCCAGGTCGTCACCGGCGACTGTGCACCACTGACCACGCTCGAGGCGGTGCTCATCAAGGCGGCGATCACTGCATACTCAACATGTATGCGCCGCCTAGGCATAGCCATCATGTTAGGCCGCGCTCCCGTTGCTTCGATACGGTCATACGCCTGCGCAGCCGTCGCGGCCGCGCCCCCAATCTGCGGTTTTGCGCGAAAGCCCAGTGGTGATTCACGGCTACAAGCAGTTACAATTCCTATCATTGCAGGCCACAGCCGCCTCCATTGTTAACGCTCAGTGTCGATCCGATTAGAGGTCGAACAGGTGACACCGAAGAAATGGGAATCTTGCCGTGCGCACCCACATCACCTGCCTCGCAGACGCTCTGGTTAGCGCCTCGGTGGTGCTCACCGCCGCAATTAGTTGCGCTGGCTCGGCGGCCGCCGACCAAAGCCAGCAGGACCAGTTTGTGGCGTTGCTCGAACAACTACAGATTCCCGCCACCGATAACGTGCCGGGGCTCGTCTACCGAGCCCATGCACTTTGTGGCGAACTCGATCACGGCACCCCGTTCCAGGCCGTAGTAGACGAGGTGACGAATACGTCGTATCAAGACAATCCGTCTTTACACCTAGTTCCCGATCGCGTTACCCGCACCGCGGTCAGATTCATCACCGCATCAGTGGACGTCTACTGCCCTAGCCATCAAGGCCAGCTTCCGCCTCCGTAGCGCGGCGGCTCTAACCTTGTTGCGGGAAAATCGATTTCATCGTACCGATCACGTTGCTATTCAACAGTTTTTGCCGGACGTGTGCGGGTTGGCGTATAGGTTGGTTGCAACGGAAAAGGTACCTGCCGGTTTCGTTCTTAGTCCGGACTTGAACCTTCGAGCGCGACGATCTCGGCGTCTAGCCCGCGCATGCGCCCCATGTGTGGCTCGAAACGGAACGCACATCCGTCAGGAGGCTGATCTGTTGGGGTACAGGAGCATTAGCATCTCCGGCGATGTGCGTGGGCACGGCTCCGACGACGGGGCACGGCGGGCCATGGAGGGACTGATCGGGACGCTCGGACTATGAGTCCCAGTCGATCTGGCCCAGCTGGCGGTTGGTTTCCTCGACCTGTGCAGTCTTCTGGGCGGCATGTGTGTGCTGCTTGAACAGCATCTCGTCGGCCTGGGCCTCGGCGTCAGCCACCAGCTTCTTCAGATTCTCCCGCGTCTCTGGGTTCGTGAAGAAATCCGGGTGCGCCTGCCGGATCGTGACGTCTGCGGCGCCGCCGGCTTCAGTCGGCGAGAAATGCCGCGTAAGCAGCAACGGCACCGTGAACCGCTCGAAAGGCTTCAAGTCGCGCTTGAAGCTCAGGATGAAGGTCTGTCCGGTCCGGTCGTTCGCATCTTGGACAACGCCCTTGATCTCCAGGGTTCCCATGTGGCTTTCTCCTCTCTCAGCGGAACCGGGTTGCCATCCCCATTGCCATCGAAGCGGTGGCCCAACGACCCGCTTTCCGATGTTAACCATATGGTGGGCCGTCCCCCCTTGGAATTATCTCTGCCTACAGGGGAGGCGTTCGGTGCCTGTCCATTCAGGCACGGAAGGCGGCGGCGTTCATGTTCCGCACAACTGTGGCTCAGATGGTGCAGGAAAAGGGAAGCGCCGCCTGTGTCGCCACTGCTCGAAGCATTGATCCCCTTCGGGCGGAAGGTCGCCGACCGGCCCTGCCTTGGGGATGAGTGCGACTCCCATAGTGTCCGACGGGCACCATCGTGCCTTATTACCATGGGGTGCAAGGGATTTACGGAGTTCCGGTCGGCCCTGCTGTTGCTGTCCCATCCACGGGCAATCGTGAGTGACACGCATCGAGCGCGACATTTTCGCGCTCATTTGCAAAGTCGGGACTACCCGACACGGGCCGCCAACTGGATACACCGTCTAGTCCACTAAGCGCAAAGCCGCTGCAGGACATTGCGTAACGGCCTTCCCCATCCGCAGACGATCCGAGTCGGGCCGTTCGTTGTCGCGAATCAGCCCAGTGCCGTCGTCCTGCACCTCGAAGACGTCGTCGGCGATGGATTCACAGATGCCATGTCCGGTGCACTTCGCGAGGTCGACATCGACCATCATCATTAGTCCGATCTCGAAGGGCACCACACCGCCGGGTAGTGCAGCGACCACGGGAGCGTGCGGTTGATCGCGATGGAGTGACGTGTCGGCCAAGCAAGCACTCCGGCTACACCATGGTTGCCATTGGGAATGTCCAGTATCTCGGAAAGCTCGTCACCACTGAACCGACGGGATCGTCCCGTCAAGCGTGCATCGTCTGTACGCCTTTCCTTAAGGCTCGACAGCGTCCCCGCTCAGTGCGGCTCGGAAATGAGATTGCGCTGATGGTTGGCAGACATCGGCGTCGCGGCGTCGTGGCGTTTCGGTGCGAGGAATTCTCGGTAGGTGACGATTCGTGTTGCCGTCAGCGAACGACTAGGCGGTAACATGGGTGCACACTGCTGGAGTTCGCATGAAACGGGAGTACATTTGGGCGGCGACGTAGAGGCCGAAGGCGCGGAGACGGGCGAACTGGCCGTCCGTCTGAACAAGCTCTTCGAGATCATGCGTCGGCCGAACACGCCGCCGCTGTCGAACGCTGCGGCCGCGGCCGCGATCACCAGTCAAACCGGCGTCTCGATCAGTCCGGCTTACCTGTGGCAGCTGAGAAACGGAGTTAAGGACAACCCAACGATCCAGCATTTGCGCGCTGTCGCCGAGTTTTTCGGGGTGCCAGCGAGCTATCTCATTGATCGCGACCCGGCACCGCAGATCGACGCGCAACTCAATCTCCTGCAAGCATTGCGCGATGGCGGCGTGCGGGATTTGGCAATGCGCGCGAACGGCCTCACTCCGCAGGCGCTCAACAGTATGGCCCTGATTCTTGACCGTGTTCGCGAGCTTGAGCGGCTTCCGCCGATCGCGCCCCCAGATGGCGGTGAGGCGTAGGTGCAAATGGCTACATCGAACGCTGACATGCTGGCGCTGGCGCGCCGCCAGCCGATCCCGGTCCCCTGGGACCGAGACATCTTCATTCGTAATCTGGCTGAATTGCGAGGCCGCCCAATCAGATTAGTTCCAACCGACACCGCGACCCTGGCCGACAGTCCATGCGGGCTCTGGCTGGCTCGCGATAACGACGACCTGATCCTGCACGAGATCGGAACCACCGACTACCACATCGACCAGATCGTGGGCCACGAGATAGGGCACATGCTCCTAGGCCACCTCCGAAGTCCGGCTTTCGGTGCCGACAGGACGCGCGAACAAGACCTGTGCCGCCAAGTCTTGCCCGACATTGATCCTCGAACTGTGCGCGCTGTGCTGGGACGCACCAACGGTGGCAGCGCCCAAGAGCGCGACGCCGAAATGTTCGCTTCCCTGCTGATGATCGCTGCCACCGAAGCCAACGAACGCTCATCGGTGATGATGCGTAGCGCCTTCTTCCGTCGCCAATGACCTCTACCGTCCCAGGCATCATCGCCTGGCCGGTGATCGCACTTATGGTGATCACTCTCGCTGCACGCTGGCGCTGGTGCAGGACCAACCTCTACGACACCTACTACAACAATCTGATGGCATGGCTCATGCTGGCTCAGCTCCTGCGTGAGCACGATGTAGAAGTCGTGATGTCCAGAACCGCCCTGATTACCGTCACCACCGCCCAGCAATTGGTTTTCGTAGCAATCATTTTCGCCTCCACCGAATTCATTGGATTCACGATGCTGTGGACTAAGCTCTCACCGGTCGAAACGCGCCGCGGTCACCGCTATTACCGCCTGGCCGCGGTCATTTTGTCCGTGGCATTCCTGGTCGCTGCCACTCCTGCCCGCGTCGCCAGTCAAACCCTTGAAGTCGCCGGTGGCTGGGACGCGATCTTGGCGTGGAGCTTCTCCCTGACAATGATTCTCGTTCTGGCGGCTCGGGCAGGTCGGATGTTTGCAGCCGAGCTGGGCAAGAGCACCCAGAACCACGAGTTCTTGCTCGCCGTTGGCGGGCTACTGCTCGGTGTCGTGACCGCAGCAGGCTGCCTGGAGGCGCTGATCTTGGCCGTGACCGACCAGCTCGGCTGGACCAACACCCTGAATTTCCGGCTGTGGTTTCACGGCTTCGAGTTCTTCTTTATAGCAGTCACCGTCTTTATCTTCGGCGCGGTTCAGCTCGCAGCAAGACTGCTGTCTTACCTCGGACTCGATCCCACCAGTCGAGCCTGGAATAAATTGGGCCTTCTACGGCGGGGCATGACAACCGCGGTCCCGGAAAGCAGTTTCAACCTCGACCACGGCGACTATCGATTTCAAAAGACCACACTGCAGCTGCACCAAACCGTTATCGAAATCCGCGACGCTATCCTGCAGCTGAGGCCCTATTTCCGCGACATAGCGCCACACGAGCTGGCGTCGTTTCTCGGGGCAAACTCCGTGCCAACCCGCGAACGCGACGCCGCGACGCGCACCCTTGAGCTGGCGCATGCCGCCAAAGCCAAAATCGCAGGCGCCACACCAGGACTACCCGACATGACGACGATCGTGCGTTCCCGATCGACAACCCTCGACGAGGAAGTCGTCGAACTGTTGACACTGGCGAAATGGTGGAAACCCGCCTGCGCAGCCACCGAACAGTTGACCCTGACGGCGCCCGAACTGAAAGCGAGCTCACCAACATGACCGCGGACATCTCAACCCCCGCCAGCCAGCCCTAACCCCGTTTGCAGTTTCCTATCATCGGTGATCGCGACACAATCGACTTCAACAGACCCGTCCAAAAAGTTACCGCTTAACTGCGCAAACTCGGCACGAAATGATTAAGCAGCCGATCAGCCGGCCATCTTTTTCGCCGACACCGCCCTTATCGACGACGTAAGCGACGAGTCCCGCTGCAAAAACACATCGGGCCGTCGCTTCGCAGACTGCGCTCGCTGCTCGGTGCTCGGTGCTCGGTGACTGCTTAGTCACCGTCGACAGTCACGAACTGAATTGCCGCAAAACGCACAACATCCTGATGCCATCGTTCACGAAAAAACCATGGGGCTACACCACGAAACGATGGCTACCGCTACCACCTAAGCGAACTCATCGATGCCTGGAGCAGAAAAAAAGCGCTGTCCGAGGGTCTGCGGCTGTCGTAGCTCTAGCCACACTTGGGGCTGTAACCGATACGGCCGAGAGCTACTGGCGTATATACCAGTTTCTGTTGTAGCGCAGTCATCAATACTGATATAACAAGCTTGTTCGGCAACACACGCTAACCGGTTCGGGTCAACTCCGGTCGGTTAGCGGTCGGCTTTGGAGAACGCGTCAATGCTCTAGCGCGGAACTCCGACTCGAGGGGCAAGGAAGGGCTCGCGTGCACCGTCAAATTGAGCAAGCCTCGGCCGGAAACGGTTCGTCGGCGCATTTGTGGAGGCCAAATGGTGCGGCGGCGGCACAAGGACCCATCGGTGCGCTCTTGCCAGGTAACTTGCGTGGCGAACGGCAACTTGAACGCACGCCCAGCATTTCACGGACAAAAACAGGAAGTGCGCGCCGCGTGCGCACCGACCGTCCCCGCCCGCAAGATTCCCGCCATGAGACGACCACACCCTTCCCATACGACCCAAACGAGGTGGCCAAATGCCGTCGACGCCAAGTGGATCCGATCGAGGGACAGACGCCAGTCCAAGTGCCCATCTTGGGCGGTGCTGCCCTGGCGACGCTTTGCAGACGACAGCTTCACCTGCGGAGGAGCATTCGCCACCGCTGCCCGTCACCACCGAACACGAGGTCATCCTCAGCACGGCCGCCGCAATAGCGGTCGCGCCTTCGTTGAGGGGTGAGGACGCCGCATTCGAAGGTGAGGACGCACCCCGTGCTGCAGACCACCTTCGGCCTGTGGAGCGACGACGCAACCCACAACACAGCCAATCGCCGATGACCACCTTGAAGCAGATGCCCGCGTTGGTCGTGCTGCAGAGGATTCCGGCTCCCGTAGTCGCCATCGCGCATGACGGCCGCATCTTGTTCACCAACACCGCATTTGCCGCGATGGTCGGCCGCGAGCCGGACGAAGTGTTGTCGCTGCGGTTCCACCAGATCTTCCACCAGGTTCCGGCCTCTGAATCCCTGCTTTCTGTCGTCCATGCCCTCGCGAACATGCTCGTCGAATTGGCTCATAAGGACGGGTCGATCGTGCGAGCGCTGATGAGTAGGTCGGCCCTCATGCGCGCGGACGATCAGTTTGCCCTCGCGGTGTTTCAGGATCTAACTGCGCAGTTATGGGAACACGAGCAGTAATCGCCCTAGGCGACCGCTTCGACGTGTGGATCGAAGAGGAAGCGCTGGTGTTCGTGGACTTCGAGGACCGCGTGGCGCCGGCAGCGGAGGTGACCCCAGTGGCTACCACGATCGCCGGCCGGTTCAGGCACCCGCCCCTCGGCCGGGTAGGCCGCGATGCTGCGCAGGCATGGACCCCGACGCTTTTACCGGCGGATCCTTTCGCCATTCGGCCATTGGGAGGACACTGTGAGCTGCGCGGGCGCACCGCGCTCAGCGCACGGCGCAATTCCGAGGAGGCACAAATGAAGTACGTCATCTCGTCGACGACTCGGCTCAACGGCTCCGCAAAAGAGAATGACGCGGACATGCGCCGCGGCTTGGAACTGTTTTCAAAGTGGACGCCACCGGCCAGCACCACGTTTCACCAATTCGTCGGCAGAGTCGATGGCGGTGGAGTGTTCGCCGTAGTGGAGACCGACAATCCGGCGGATCTCCTAGACACCGTTAGCAAATTCGTCCCCATCCTCGAATACGAGATCCACCCTGTCGTCGAAATCGCCGACTGGGCCCGGATCCTGCAGGAGGGTGCGGAGTTCAGGGAGTCGGTCAGCTGAACCGCGATTACTGAAGGGGGCCGCTCCTGGTGGGCGGCCCCCGTTACCCAGCACAACGGCGACGGTAAAAGGCCCTGGCGCCGAAATGGCCTGCAGCGCAATGGCTGACAGCCCAGACGGGCCTAGATCCGCGCGACCCATTCACCCCGAGATGCCCAGGACGGCTACCGTGGCGGCGAAGGCGCCCAAATCAGGTTTTCCACACAGCTTTTAGCGCTTTTTGACCAGTCCGCCCGGTGGGCTTTCGTCAACGTCGTTGAGGATCAGCTCGCGCACGGCGGTACGCGTTCCATACGGTCGCAGCATGCTGCTGGCCGGCCGTGGACGCACGTGCTGCGGCCACCAGAACCAGCGCCCGAGCAAGGTGGCCAGCGACGGTGTCATGAACGACCGCACGATCAAGGTGTCGAACAACAGACCCAGCGCGATCGTCGTACCCACCTGGGCCATCACCCGCAACGGGCTGAAGGCGAACGTGGCCATGGTGGCGGCGAACACCAGACCGGCGGCGGTCACCACCGAACCCGAACCGGCAATCGCGCGGATCGTCCCCGTCTTGAGCCCGGCGTGGATTTCCTCCTTGAACCGCGATATCAGCAGCAGGTTGTAGTCCGAGCCGACCGCCAACAGCAGGATGATCGCCATCGCCAGCACCATCCAGTGCAGCTTGATCCCCAATATGTATTGCCATAGGAGCACGGAGAGTCCGAACGAGGCACCCAGCGACAGCAACACCGTACCGACGATCACGAAGGCCGCAACGACGCTTCGGGTGATGATCAACATGATGACGAAAATCAGTGTGGCCGCGGAAATTGCGGCGATCAACAGGTCAATGTCGGAGCCGTCGTGCATGTCCTTATATGTCGCGGCGGTGCCGCCGAGGTAGACTTTGGCGCCCTCCCACGGCGTGCCCTTGATGGCCTCGTGGACGGCCTGCTTGATCGGTTCGATGTGGCTGATGCCTTCAGGAGTCGCCGGGTCGCCTTCATGCGAGATGATCAACCGGACAGCGTGCCCGTCCGGTGAGATGAACTGCTTGAGACCACGCGCGAAGTCCGGGCTTTTGAACGCCTCCGGCGGAAGGTAGAACGTGTCGTCGTTCTTCGATTTATCGAAGGCATCGCCCTGCGCGGTGGCGTTGTCGGCCTGCGCCTTCGCCTGTTCGTTGAGACCCTGTGTGGTCGCATAGTTCGACATGATGGTGTCGAGGTTGTGCTGCTGGCTCTCGATCTGCGGCGGTATCAGTGCCACCAGCTTGGGCTGGATCTGATCCAGCTTGTCGAGATTCGCGCTGAGGTTCCGGATGTTCTCAGCCACCTGGTCGATGCCGTCGAGTGCTTCGAAGATAGACCGGAGTGCCCAGCAGGATGGGACGTCGTAGCAGTGCTTCTCCCAGTAGAAGTAGCTTCGGATCGGCCGGAGGTAGTCGTCGAAGTTGGCGATTTCGTCGCGCAACGACTCGGTGATCTTCACGGTTTCTTTGGTGAGCTTGGTGGTTTCGTGTGTGGTGTTGCTCAGATCCTGGGTGACCTGCATCTGCTCATGCAGAGTCGCCATCGTCTTGCGCAGCTCGTCCGCCTGCTTCAGCAGGTTGTTCGCCTGCTCTTCTTGGTAGTGCTCGGTCTGGATCCGGCCGGCGGATTGCGCGCCCATCTGAAAACCGAGGGTGCTGTGGTCGAGCGGCGTGCCCAACGGTCGGGTGATGGTCTGGACTCGACCGATACCGGGGATGTGGAAGACCGCCTTGGCGACCTTGTCCAGAATGAGGAAGTCGGCCGGGTTACGCAGGTCGTGATCGGTCTCGATCATCAACAGCTCAGGGTTGAGCCGAGCCTGGTTGAAGTGCCGGTCGGCAGCCGCATACCCGATATTGGCCGGGGTGTCTTGCGGCAGGAAGTGGCGGGTGTCGTAGTCCGTCTTGTAGCCCGGCAGAGCGAGCAGACCGACTAATGCGGCGGCGATGGTCGCCGCGAGAACCGGTGTGGGCCAGCGGACGATGGCGGTGCCGATGCGTCGCCAGCCCTGCGTCTGCAGTTTTCGCTTCGGGTCCATCAGCTTGAAGAACGATGCGACGGTCAGGACCGCCGGTGCCAGAGTCAAGGCCGCGAGGACCGCGACCAGCATGCCGACGGCGCAGGGTATGCCGAGTGACGAAAAATAGGGCAACCGGCAGAAGCTCAGGCAGTACATCGCGCCGGCGATGGTCAGCCCCGACCCCAGCACGACATGGGCCGTGCTGTGGAACATCGTGTAGAACGCCTGTTCTCGATCTTCGCCGAGGCCGCGGGCCTCGTGATATCGGCCGACCACAAAGATCGCGTAGTCCGTTCCGGCCGCGATCGCCATCAGCACGAGCATGTTGTTGGCGAACGTGGAGAGCCCCATGATCTCGTAATTCCCCAGCGTCGCGACAACACCGCGGGCGGCGGCCAACTCGACGAACACCATCACCAGCATGATCACAACGGTGACTATCGAGCGGTAGACGAACAGCAGCATCACGATAATCACGACGAACGTGACCATGGTGACTTTCGCGACGCCTTTCTCACCCGCATGGGACTGATCGGCAAACAACGGAGCCGCCCCGGTGACGTAGGCCTTGATCCCCGGCGGCGCCGGCACCGAGTTCACGATCTTGCGGACGGCCTCGCTCGACTCGGTGGACTGGCCGCTGCCCATGTTGCCGGCGAGGTACACCTGAACGTATGCGGCTTTTTGGTCGTGGCTCTGGGAGCCCGCGGCGGTCAGGGGATCACTCCAGAAGTCCTGGATGTGCTGAACGTGTTTCTTGTCCTGCTCGAGTCGCTTGACGATCTCGTCGTAGTAGCGGTGGGCCTCCGCCCCCAGCGGTTGGTCGCCCTCCAGCAGGACCATCGCCGAGCTGTCGGAACTGAACTCTTTGAACGTCGACCCGACGTGCATCATCGACTGGAACGACACCGCGTCTTTGGGACTCTGCGACACCGAGTGGGCTTTGGAGACGACCTCCAGCTGCGGTGCGATGGTGTTGGTGACGAAGACGATGCCCAGCCAGATCAGGACGATCGGCAACGCAAGCCGATGGATCATCCGCGGCAGGAACGGCGGGATCAGTGGCTGCGACACCGGCGGCGCAGCCTCGGTGGTCTCGCTCATGCGGACTTGTCCAGGCAGTAGACGAAGGCATTGACGTTTTCGTTGGCGGGCGACTGATTGGCACCCTTGATCACCGCACCGGTGCCGTCGTGGTTATCCACGACGAAGTGGCAGGCAATCCAACTGCCGTCTCCCTGCGCTACCAGGTTTGCGGGGATGCCGGGCTTCGTTGACTTCAATACTGTGCTCCAGGGCAAGGGGACGTTGAGGGCCTGCTGCGGATGGGAATTCTCGTCGAGGTAGTTGATGGTCGCCGTGCTACCCGGTGAGCCCCAGACCTCGAGCGTGATCGTCTTGGCGTTGAACTGGTCGAGGACGTCACCGTTTACTCCACCGCCGAACGAACCCGCGTGGACGCCGAAGACATCGTGCAGCCGGTATACGACGAACCCGGCCAGCGCGAGCACAGCCACGATCGTGAGCACCAGCCAGAAGCGGCTCAGCAGCCCCTTCTTCCTCTTCTTGGCGCGCTGTGGGCCGATTTTTTCCTCGGTGCTTGGGGGAACCTTAGGATCTCGCGACTTTGTCCATGGCTTGGTGGTCGTCATGGGCGCTTTCCTAACCAGGGGCGAAGGCTACTCAACTCATTAGCTCAGAGATAACCTTAGCCACTCTAACCTACACCGACAGGGTTCGGGCTTCACATCCCGAGCTGAGCCTTCCGCGAACTCAGACACTCCCCCGGGACCGTCCTACTTCGCCAAGGACAACGTGTGAAACGCAAGTGCGGCGGAACGCCATGATCCACTGCTCGTTCATAATTCGCGCTCGTCGCCATAGTTCTTGGTCCGGCTACGCGCACGCGCAGCCGCCGGCTGTCTGGCGATGGCGAAGCGTGATACGCAGCTTGACGCGCTCGAGTTTGGGCACCTTCGCGGCGCCGTGCGCGTGCGCGCTGGGTGCGTCGTCGCTCGTTACGGTCTACTAAGGCCGCCACGATGTCGGGCAGCAGCCGCGGGTCGGTGTCTGCGGCGACGGTTCGCATGGTGTGGGCGCGGTCGCCATTGCCAAGGATCGTTCGGAAGTGTTGGGTGGCAGTGTGTTTGGTGCCACGGCGTTGCCGCCGAACTCCACGTGCAACCAGTCAAAGCAGAAAAAGCCAGGTCGATCGACCTTTATGACGTCGGGCTGACAGGATTTGAACCTGCGACCACTTGACCCCCAGTCAAGTGCGCTACCAAGCTGCGCCACAGCCCGCGTGCCGGTGAGTTCACCGGCAGCAGGTCGAAAGCCTACCGTAGAGCAGCCGTCGACCGATCAAGGCTCCGCTGACCTGCGCGCCGGTCCTACGCAAACGAGGCGTAGACACCATCGACCCACGCCAGCAGCCTGTGCGAGTTCGGCTTCCCACCGTCTCGTCGCTCACGCCCTACGGCACCACACCCAGGTGCGCTCAGGGCGTTGCGAGTGCACGCAGCGCGCGGAATATCGCCGGATTTCCGCCGTGGCTGCACACTCAAAGCCCTGAAGGCACGCCCGACGCCGCGGGCGCGGGCGCCGACACTCGACGCGCTAACGGCGTTTGACAGCGCGCTTTTCGCGCATTCGGACGTTGATCCGGATCGGACTGCCGTCGAACCCGAACGTCTCGCGCAGCCGTCGTTCCAGGAAGCGCCGATAGCCGGCCTCGAGAAAGCCGGTAGTGAACAGCACGAACGTCGGTGGACGGGCGGTGGCCTGGGTCGCGAACAGAATGCGTGGCTGCTTGCCGCCGCGCACCGGGGGCGGCGTGGCCGCCACTATCTCCTTGACCCAGGTGTTCAGCGGGCCGGTCGCAATCCGCGCGTCCCATGACGCCAGCGCGGTCTCCATCGCCGGCACCAGCTTCTGCACCGCTCGGCCCGTCTTCGCGGAAATGTTGACCCGCTCGGCCCAGCGCAGTTGCGCGAGTTCACGGTCTATCTCACGATCCAGCAGGTCGCGGCGATCCTCGTCGACCAGATCCCACTTATTGAAGGCCAACACCAGCGCGCGCCCGGCTTCGACGACCATGGTCAGCACTCGCTGATCCTGTTCGGTCAACGGCTGCGACGCGTCGATCAGCACGATCACCAACTCGGCGGTATCGATGGCCGAGTGGGTACGCACGGAGGCGTAGAACTCGTGACCGCTGGCCTGTCCGACCTTGCGGCGCAAGCCCGCCGTGTCGACGAACCGCCACACCTTGCCGCCCAATTCGATGAGCGAGTCCACCGGGTCGACCGTGGTTCCAGCGACGTCGTGAACCACCGAACGCTGGTCGCCCGCCAACTTGTTGAGCAGTGAGCTCTTGCCGACATTGGGTTTGCCGACGAGTGCCACCCGCCGGGGACCACCAGCCACCGGGGCCGCTTCGGACACCGCCGGCAGCACCGCCAGCACCTCGTCGAGCAGATCGGCCACGCCTCGCCCGTGTATCGCGCTGATCCCATGCGGCTGACCGAGTCCCAGCGACCACAATGCGGCCGCGTCCGATTCGACCTTGTCGTTGTCAACCTTGTTGGCCGCCAAAAAGACCGGCTTACCCGAGCGCAGCAGGATGCGGGCCGCGGCCTCGTCTGCGGTAGTCGCGCCGACGGTGGCATCGACGACCAGGACCACCGCGTCGGCGGTGCGCATGGCCACCGACGCCTGCTCGGCCACCAGCTGCTGCAGGCCCTTGGCGTCGGGCTCCCAGCCCCCGGTGTCCTGGACGACGAATCGGCGTCCCGTCCACAGCGCGTCGTAAAAGACCCGGTCTCGCGTCACGCCGGGTACATCCTGCACCACCGCTTCACGCCGACCCAGGATCCGGTTGACCAGCGTCGACTTACCGACGTTGGGCCGGCCCACGATCGCTACCACCGGCGCGGGACCAGATTCCTCGAGGTCCGCCAGCTCGGAATCGATTACTTGCCAGTCACTTTCGTCAGACCAGGTACCATCCTGCGTCACCGCACTGCCCCACTTCGTTGCTCGACCAACGCCAGCAGGTGGGCGATTACCTGCGCCTCGGTCATGTCACTGGTGTCAACGACCACCGCATCCGCTGCCGCTCGCAATGGCGACACCGCTCGGGTGGAATCCAGATGATCACGACGGTGCACATCGGCCAGCACACCCTCATAGTCGTCCGTCAGACCCGCCGCGACGTTCTGATCGTTGCGACGCCGGGCACGGGTTTCGGCCGACGCGGTCAAGAAAATCTTCACCGGCGCGTCGGGCAATACCACCGTCCCGATGTCGCGCCCCTCGACGACGACACTGCCCGGTTTGTTGGCCATCTGTTGCTGCAGCGTGACAAGCCGAGTGCGCACCGCGGGAACAGACGACACCGCCGACACCGTCCGGGTAACTTCGTCGCCGCGGATTTCCGCTGAAACATCCTCTCCAGCAAGGAGGTAGCGATCGCCGCCGGCGTGGTATTCCACCGACATTCCTACCGTCGAGGCGAGTTCCGCAACGGCGTCGGCATCTGCGGGATCGACGCCGGCACGCAGCACCGCGAGCGTCACCATCCGGTACATTCCGCCGGTGTCCAAGTAGCGCGCGCCCAGAGCCTCCGCCAATCGTTTTGATACAGAGGACTTTCCGGTTCCCGCCGGGCCGTCGATGGCCACCACGACGTCGCTACTCACATGCCCACCGCTTTGTACAGTTGCCCGATCTCGTCACGACGCAACGGGCGGATGCTGCCCGGCCGCTGCTTGCCCAGCGTCACCGCACCGATCTGGGTGCGCACCAGCTCCTCCACCGGGAACCCAGCGGCCGCCAACAGCCGGCGCACAATCCGATTGCGTCCTTCATGTATTGTCAAGCGCACCAACGTTTTACCCGGAATCGCATCCACCACCGCAAAATCGTCGACGCGCGCCGGCCCATCCTCCAACTCGATCCCCGCCCGCAGTTTCTTGCCCAACCCGCGCGGCACCGTCCCGGCTACCGTCGCCAGATACGTTTTGGGGACTTCGTGGGAGGGATGCATCAAACGGTGCGCCAGCTCGCCGTCGTTGGTAAGCAGAATCAGCCCTTCGGTGTCGGCGTCGAGGCGCCCGACGTGAAACAGCTTCTTGTTGCCGCGCACCCGGTGCTCGACCACATCGCCGATACAAGGCCGGCCACGATCATCCGACATGGTCGACTGCATCCCGCGCGGCTTGTTCAGCGCCAGGTAGACCAGTGAGTCGTCGACGACCACCCTGGCGCCGTCGACGCGGATCACCGAAACATCCGTGTCTACTCGGGTGCCCAGCTCGGTCACCAATTCACCGTCGATCTCGACACGGCCGTCGAGGATCAGCTTCTCGGCGGCTCGTCGCGACGCAATTCCGGCCTGCGACAACACTTTTTGCAGGCGAACTCCCTGGGCCTCCCCAGGATCGTGGGTGTCGACCATCAATCCTGGTCCACGTCAAAAGACAGCGCCTGCTCGGATGACCGACCACCCGCCAATTTGATGAAACGTGGCTCGCTGTCCAGAGATTCGCTGAGGTCCTCGATGCTGTCGACATCGGGAAGCAGCGGTGCGATATCGGGCAGGTCGGTCAGCGACGTCAAGCCCAAGCGCTCGAGAAACAGCTCCGTCGTGGCGAATGCGACTGCGCCGCTGTCCTCGTCGGCGCCGGCCTCGGTGATCAGACCCCGCGCCAGCAGGGTGCGCATGACGGCATCGACATTGACGCCGCGAACCGCGCTCACCCGAGCGCGCGTCACGGGCTGGCGGTAGGCCACCACGGCGAGTGTTTCCAGCGCGGCCCGGGTGAGTTTGGATCGCGCGCCGTCCAGCAGCAGCTTCTCCACGTACGGCGCGAACCGGGCGCGGGTATACATCCGCCAGCCCTCGCCGTTCTTTCGCAGGTCGATGCCGCTGTCGCGCTGGGTGAGTTCGTCGGCCATCACCTGCAGCTTCGCGGTGATGCGATAGACGGGCTGCCCCGTGACCGCACCCAGCGCTTCCTCGGTGACCGGGGTGTCGACCACCAGCAGCAGTGCCTCCAGCACCGAGCCCAGCTCGTCGTCGTCTAGCGGCGCTACCTCGGCGATGTCCGGGATGCCTGAAATATCCGTGTCGAGATCGACATCAGACAAGTTCTCGCTCATGATTCGTCCCGCACTTCTACCGAGGTTTCGCTCGTGGGACGCTCCCCGGTCCACGAAATTTGAAGCACGCCAAGCGGCTCTGACTGGTCAAATGCTACCGTCCGCGACCGATACAGTTCGAGCAGCGCCAGGAAGCGTCCGACGACCTCCATCGGCGCCGCACAGTCGGCGACCAGCTCGGAAAACGTCGCCCATTGGCCGCTGCCGCGGGATTCCAGCATCATCAGCAACCGCTTTGCCTGTTCGGGCACCGAGACCTGCAGGTCATGCAGATGCCCGATGGCGACCGTCGGCACCGGCCGCGGGGTGAACGCAACTGCGGCGATTTCGGCGAATCGCTGGGCGTCCACGCCCAGCATCACCTCGGGCAGCAGCGCGGTGAATCGATCCTCGAGCGACACCGACCGTGGATAGCTACGCAGCGCGGTGGCCTCTAGCTCGGCGAACATCTCCGCGACATGCTTGTACGCGCGGTACTGCAGCAGCCGGGCGAACAGCAGGTCGCGCACTTCCAGCAGCGCGAGGTCTTCTTCGTCGTCGATCTGTCCGGACGGCAGCAGCCGAGCGGCTTTGAGGTCCAGCAGGGTTGCGGCGACGACGAGAAACGCGGTGGTCTCCTCAAGATCCAGCTGCGCACCGATCTCTCGGGTGTAGGCGATGAAGTCGTCGGTGACCTGGTGCAGCGCGACCTCGGTGACATCGAGACGATGCGCGAAGATCAGCTGCAGCAGCAGATCGAACGGCCCCTCGAAATTGGTCAGGCGGACTTGAAAACCACCCGAGGAGCCGGTCTGGGGTGGCGCCTCACCATTGACGGTTGCGTTCACGCGCCAAATCGGTCGATGAATTCGCGGGCCAAGGCGCGGTAAGCGATGGCGCCCGTGGACTTCGGCGCCCAGGTCGTGATGGGTTCACCGGCCACGCTGGTCTCCGGGAACCGGACGGTACGACTGATCACGGTGTCGAACACCAGGTCGCCGAACCGCTCCACCACGCGAGCCATCACCTCGCGCGCGTTGACGGTGCGCGGGTCGTAACGAGTCAGCAGGATGCCGCTGATCTCCAGCTTGGGATTGAGCCGATCGCGCACCTTGTCGACGGTATCGGTGAGCAGCGCCAGGCCACGCAGCGAGAAGTACTCGCACTCGGTGGGGATGACCACGCCGTCAGAGCAAGCCAGTCCGTTGACGGTCAGCAGGCCAAGCGACGGCTGGCAGTCGATCAGCACATAGTCGTAGCGGTCCAGCACCGGATGTAATGCCCGGCCCAGGGTCTGCTCCCGGCCCACCTCGTTGACCAGCTGGATCTCGGCCGCGGAGAGGTCGATGTTGCTGGGCACCAAGTCCAGGTACTTGACCCGGGTGGACAGCAGCACGTCGTCGATCGACACTCGCGGTTCCACCAGGACGTTGTGAATGGTCTTTTCCAGCTCGTAGTGCGGGACGCCAAGTCCGGCGGACAGCGCGCCCTGGGGATCCATGTCCACCAGCAAGACCCGCCTGCCGTACTCGGCGAGTGCGGCGCCCAGGTTGATCGTCGATGTGGTCTTCCCGACGCCACCCTTTTGGTTGCACATCGCGACGACCTTGGCCGGACCGTGCGAGGTGCGCGGTTCAGGTTCCGGGATCGCCCGTGGCGGACGCCCGGTCAGGCCGACGACGACATCGCTGTCGGGCGATTCGGTCATGCCTGCAGTGTTCGAGAGGTGAACATCGGGGCAAAGTCTAACGGCTCCGCGCGGTTAAACCGGACGACCCGCAGGTAATCTCACCAGCGATTACGCCTGACGGCCGCCGCTGGCCAGTCGATGGTGATCTCACGTCACACCGGCCTCAACAGCACCAATTAGACAGGGCTCTCGGTGCATATCGGCGAAGACATAGCCGTCGAATAGTTTCCGCGCCGTGCTCCGCACCGCCGCACAGATCCCGAAATCACTGTCGCCGGAGTGGGTGACATCGATGCTCATTGTTCCCGCCGGATGCTCAAGCACAGTCGGGCCGGTGTCGAAAGGATGTGGCAGCAGTCTTCCGGCGACGGTGTCACAAAACGCACCCGCCGTCGCCAGACACACGGCTCCCGAGACCGTATGACCGGCATCGCAGCGACCCGGCACAAAATAGCGTGACCGCACATCGGCGCAATCCGACTCCGACACCAGCATGACCTTCGGCAAGACATAGCCGTGGGAGCCGCCCAGCCCCATCGCTAAGGCCGCGCGCAGACGCAGACGTTCAAGCCGATGCAGCAATTCACCATCATCGTTGAGTTGCTGCGGCGACTCACCGCCGGTGATCCCGAATTCGCGCGCCCGGGCGATGATCGCGCACACACCGGCATCGATTGCCGTGATGGCGACGTCGCCCACGTGGTCAACAGGATGACCAGTGGGGAACACCTTGCCGGTCCGGCCGCCACAGAAGTTGCTGAACCTCAAGTCGATGGGCACGGCCTGCCCGGTGACTCCGGTGATCTGGCAATCGCCGTCGTAAAGGAGGAAGCCACCCGGAGTGGCAACGGAAACCGTCACTGTGGCGCCGGTGTTCACCAGATGGACCCGGACCGCGGTGGACGGGCTGGCTGTCTCGATCAGTCCTCGCTCGATCGCGAAGGGCCCCACTCCGGCGAGCAGGTTCCCGCAGGTCACGGTCCGGTCCACCCACAAGGTCGCGAGATCAACTTGGGCGAATAGATAGTCGACATCGCAATCGGGGCGAGTCGACGGCCCCACGATCGCCACCTTGCTCGTCGTCGCGTTATCGCCGCCGAGCTGGTCGATCTGACGTCGATCCAAGGATCCGAGAATTACCGACAGCAAAACATCCGGGTCGAGGCCGGTCTCGTCGAGATCCGACTTCAGCAGATACACACCAGAGGAGGTACCGCCACGCATCATCATGGTGCGTAACGAGATCATCGTTCCCCCCTCCTAGGGCAGACTAGGGATTTCTGTGAGATGAGTAAAGGACCAAAACGCCTTGCGGGTATTCCGTGATCCACAGACCTCGGCCGCAGCGCCGCCGCCTATCGTGGTTTCGATGGACCTCAAGCGGCGCATCCCGCTGTTGCGCTGGTCGTTTCTACGGATGGCCGCCGGAGCTCGCAACCTCACCAAGACGGGCCAGATCGGCGACGGACGGGAGGCGGCTGCCGTCGACTACGTCCTGAACTACGCCCGAGCCGGTGACATCGACGACGTGCTGGCCACCATCGACAAGTTCGCCTACGAGAAGTCGATGCTCATCAACGTCGGCGACGAGAAGGGGCAACTCCTTGACGCGGCGTTGCGGCGCGCCAACCCTGCGCTGGTCTTGGAGCTCGGTACCTACGTCGGCTACGGCGCGCTGCGGATCGCCCGATCCGCACCCACCGCCAAGGTGTATTCCGTCGAACTCGCCGAGGCCAACGCCGTCAACGCTCGCCAAATCTGGGCGCACGCCGGGGTCGCGGATCGCGTGACCTGTGTCGTCGGCACCCTCAGCGACGGCGGGCAGACCCTGGACGCGCTCGCTAGTGAGCACGGATTCAGTTCTGGGACACTTGATTTCGTGTTCTTAGACCACGACAAGAACGCCTACCTGGACGACTTGAAAAGCATCCTGGACCGGGACTGGCTGCATCCTGGCTCGATCGCGGTCGCCGACAACGTCGGCATGCCCGGCGCCCCGAAGTACCGCGAATACATGCACCAGCAACAGGGCAAGGTGTGGAACACCGTCGAGCACAAGACACATGTCGAATACCAGTCACTGATGACCGACCTGGTGCTGGAATCCGACTACCTGGGTTGATCCGGCCGCCGAGCGGTTATTGGGCTCGGGGGTGGGCTCCGGCCCACACTTCGCGCAGCGCGTGCACGGTGACCAGCGTGTAAATCTGCGTCGTGGTCACCGAGGCATGACCGAGCAACTCCTGAACCACCCGGACATCGGCGCCGCCTTCCAGCAGATGAGTGGCGAAGGAGTGCCGCAGCATGTGCGGTGATACGCCCGACGTGATGCCGGCCCGGTCGGCGGCGTCCTGCAGCACTTGCCACGCGCTTTGCCGCGACAACCGGCCGCCGCGCACGTTGAGGAAGATGGCCGCGGTGCCGCGGCCGCGACGCGCCAGTTCCGAGCGTCCGCGCACCAGATAGGCGTCCAGCGCCTGCACCGCAGGACGTCCCACCGGAACCAGGCGTTGCTTACCGCCCTTACCGCGCAGCAACACCGTCCTGGCCTGGGTGTCGATGTCGTCGACATCCAGGCCGACGGCTTCAGAGATCCGGGATCCGGTGGAATACAACAACTCCAGCAGCGCCCGGTTGCGCAGCGTCAGCGGACCGTCGGCCGGGCTTTCGCCGCCCGCACCTTCCAGCAACGCCAGCACCTGGTCGATGGTCAGGCTTTTCGGTAGCCGGCGGCCCGGCGTCGGCGGCCGCACCGCGCGCGCCACGTCCAATTCAGCCAGCCCTTCGGCGGCCGCGAACCGGTGCAAGCCACGCACCGCGATCAGTGCCCGCGCCGCCGACACCGCAGACAAGGCCATGGCGCCCGAATCGGGATCGCCGCGGCGCAACGCCACCAGGAACTCTGTGACGTCAACCTCGACGACCTTGGCCAGATCATGAATACCTCGGTCGGACAAGTGCTTTGAGTAACGACGCAAGTCGCGCCGGTAGGAGCTCAGCGTGTTGGCCGCTACTCCGCGCTCGATTGTCAGGTGCTCGAGGTAGCCCTGCAATTGTGTCTCCAGGGCCAGCGTTGTCACTGCGCGGCCTTTCGCGCCGCGAACGCCTTGGGCTTGTCCTGCCACGGGCTGTCCACCGGGCGCGCTTGGGAAAAACCGGTACTGACCGCATGGGCAGCCAAAATCCCAGCAACGGCAATGGCATTCACGATTTCGCCGCTGAGCACCTGGTGCGCGGCGTCCGCGAGCGGATACCACTGCAACGTCATGTCGGCTTCCTCGTCGTGCGCCTCGGGCCGGTCGATCTCGGTCAGCCCGGTGGCCAGATAGACCCGCACCGATTCGTCGCTGAAACCCGGGGTCGAGTCCAGGTCGACAAGCACCTGCCAGGTAGCTGCCTGCAAGCCCGCTTCCTCCTTGAGCTCCCGGGCCGCGGTCAAATGTGCAGGCTCGCCGCCCACGTCCAGCAGCCCGGCGGGCAGCTCCCACAACCGGCGGCCGATTGCGTGCCGATACTGGTAGACCAGCGCGATGTTGTTGTGGTCATCCATCGCCACAATGGCGACCGCGCCGAAATGCTCAACGACTTCCCTGACGACATCTCTGCCGCCCGGCATCCGCACCTGGTCGCGACGCAGCGCGAAAATCTTTCCGGTGTACAACGTTTCCGATGACGTTGTCTCGAAAACGTGTTCACCCACGAGCAGCAGGCTCGGATAGCGACCGCCCGGCGCTGTCTCGATGCTGGTTACCGTTGGACGAGTGGTCCGGCATTTCCACCGGCAACAGTTCGCCCTCTTTGTAGTCGATGGCCGCGCCGACGAATGCCACAAACAGCGGGTGCGGACGAGTAGGCCGGCTCTTGAGTTCGGGGTGGGCTTGGGTGCCGACGACAAACGGATGAATGTCGCGCGGGTACTCGACGAACTCCACCAGGTGTCCGTCTGGCGACGTCCCGGAGAACCGCAGACCGCTTTCGGCGATCTTGTCGCGGTAGGCGTTGTTGACCTCGTAGCGGTGGCGGTGTCGCTCGGACACCTGGGTCGCCCCATACGCTTGCGCCACAAGCGAATCCGGCTCGAGAACTGCCGGATAGGCCCCGAGCCGCATGGTGCCGCCGAGATCGGCTTCGCCGGCCACGATGTGTTCTTGGTCGGCCATCGTGGAGATAACGGGGTCCGGCGTAGCCGGTTCGAATTCGGCCGAGTTGGCTTCGGTGAGTCCGACCGAACGGGCCGCTTCGATCACGATGCACTGCAGTCCGAGACACAGGCCCAGGACCGGCAGCCCGCGCGCACGGGCATGCCGGATGGCGCCGATCTTGCCCTCAATGCCGCGAATGCCGAAGCCGCCGGGGATCAGCACACCGTGTACGTCGCCCAGCGCCGCGGCGGCGCCAGTGGCGCTCTCGCAGTCATCGGACGGCACCCAGACCATCTCGACCTTCGCGCGGTGCCAGAACCCGCCGGCCCGCAGCGCCTCGGTGACCGAGAGGTATGCATCGGAGAGCTCAACGTACTTGCCTACCAAGGCAATTCGTACTGTCTCGTGGGGCTCGTGAACCCGGCGCAGTAGGTCGTCCCATTCGGTCCAATCGACGTCGCGGAACGGCAGGTTCAGCCGGCGGACCACGTAGGCATCGAGTTCCTCGCGGTGCAAGACCTTGGGGATGTCATAGATCGATGGCGCGTCCGGGGTGGAGATGACACCGTCGATATCGACGTCGCACATCAGCGCGATCTTGTCTTTGAGCGGTTCGGGAACGATGCGATCGCTTCGCAGGATCAACGCGTCCGGGGTGATTCCGATGCTGCGCAGCGCTGCGACCGAGTGCTGAGTCGGCTTGGTTTTGAGTTCGCCGGACGGGGCCAGATACGGCACCAGCGATACGTGCAGAAAGAACACGTTCTCCCGGCCCAGATCGTGACGGACCTGGCGCGCGGCCTCCAGGAAGGGCTGCGACTCGATGTCGCCGACGGTCCCGCCGATTTCGGTGATGACGACGTCTGGACGGTGACCGTCCGCGTCGGGTTGGGCCATCGAAAGGATGCGCCGCTTGATCTCGTCGGTGATGTGCGGGATCACCTGGACCGTGTCGCCGAGGTATTCTCCGCGCCGCTCCTTGGCGATGACCGTCGAATACACTTGCCCGGTAGTAACATTCGCCGAGCCCGACAGATCGCGATCCAGGAACCGTTCGTAATGGCCGACATCGAGGTCGGTCTCGGCGCCATCTTCGGTGACGAAGACCTCGCCGTGCTGGAACGGGTTCATGGTGCCCGGATCGACGTTCAGGTACGGGTCGAGCTTTTGCATCGTCACATGCAACCCACGGGCGGTCAGCAGCTGGCCGAGACTACTGGCGGTCAACCCCTTACCCAGTGAGGATGCGACTCCACCGCTGACAAAGAGATGCTTAGTGGTGGATTGCGGGTGCTTTCGCACAGGCGACCTCCGTGAAGACGGGCAGGGCTTCGTTTTTATCTAGCCTCAACCAGCTGGGCCTGCCGACCCACGGAAATTAACCCTAACATCCAGCACTGACCGGCGCGGTGAACACGCCCTAGCCCCGGATTACTGGGGCACGGTGATCGACGTCGCCCCGTGGCCGGTGCCGTACTGCCCGACGTGGCCGCCGTTGATCAGGTCATGCACGCCCAGGATCGCCGTGATACGTCCGGGTGCGGAGTCGACGTCGTCGACGGTGCTGATCGCGGCGGTGATGGCGGCATCGGCGCGGGCCACCGCCACCGCGGCGCCCCCGGTCGCCGATCCGTCGCGCCCGGCGAGCAAAGTGCCCGAACCGTGTGGCGCCAGCGCGGCGGAGAATCGGGCCACGCTGACTCCTTGATTACCGGCGTCTTGAGGTAACCCGCCGCCAGTGACGATCAGCGCGGCGTTCGCCGGTCCCAGGTGATCACTGGGTTGATAGGTGACGAAGCCGGTGTCGCGCAGTGCCGCCATGACTGTGTCGCGCTGTAGGTCGTCGACCGGCGGGATGGCCGCGTTGGCGTTGATCAACAAGGCGATGCCCAGTAGGTCGCCGGCTTGCGAACCCTGATCGACGAGCTTGGTGCTCAGCTGCTGGCCGGCGGGCAGCACCGACGAGTTCACTACGGTTCGCAGTTTCTCCGCGGAGTTGGCGTCGACGAACTCCTGGGTCAGTGACACCGTACCGGTGAGCGTGCCGCCGGCTTGCCCGACGATCTTCGAGACCGCAGCGACATCGTCGTCTTTTGCCTCCGGCGTGCGGAACACCACCACCGACTTGCCGGCCAGCGCGTCATGAACGATCCGGCCGATCAGCTGGGTATCGAAATTGTTTGCTGCACTGAGCTTTTCGTTCAGTACATTCTTCTGGTCGTTTAGCCCGTTGATTTGGGTGTAGAGGTCGCGCTTCTCATCACGCAGGCTGGACAGCAGGGTGTCGGACAAGAGTCCGGAACCCAGCACAACTCCCACCGCCAACGCCAGGAAGACCGCGGCCAGTGAGAAAGCATGTTGACGTAACGAGATCATGAACGCACCGTCCTAGGGAACTAAGCGATCAAGTGCTGTATCCACAGGAAGAAGTGGTTCCAGTAATTGGTGAGCCAGTGCATCACCGCGCCATCGGTGCGGGACACCCATAGGGCAACGATGACGGCGATCAGCATCGTGAGGGCCAACAGCGCGATGGCGCCGGCCGAGATGTGGTTGCGGTAGAGAGTGGCGACCGCCTTGGCGGACACCACCTTCTCGCCGACCCGGAGCCTGGTCAGGAAAGTGGACGGGTTGCTCTGGGTTCGCGTCCTGTCGAAGAACGTCTCGATGTTGGCGGTGTGGCCAGCCGTCACGAGTAGCGCTGCGCCGTGGTGGTCGGCCAGCAGCAGTGCCAAGTCGACCGCCGAACCCGCGGCGGGAAACGTCATCGCTCCCACGCCGAGATCCTGGATCCGTTCCAACCCGGCGGCATGGCCGTCGGCATCGGCGGGCAACACCACCTGTGCACCGCACTTGAGGGCTTCGTTGCTGATCTCTTCGGGATCACCGACGATGAGCTGCGGGCGATACCCCGCCTTGCGCAAGATATCTGCGCCGCTGCCGACACCGATGAGCACCGGCTGGTACTCCTTCATGAACGGCTTGAGCGATTTCAGATCGTCTTCGGCGCTAGGCTCGTCGGCAACGATCACCACATGCCGCCGGCGCAGGTCGAGGTCGATATCGGGGATGCCGATGCCGTCGATCAATAGCGGGCTCTCACTCTTGATGAACTCAATTGTGTTGCCGGCGAACGCCTCCAGGTGGGCGGCGAGGCCGCTCTTGGCCTCCCGCATGAGGTCGGCGATGTCGTGGTCGGTGCGCTCGGTGCCGCGGATCAGTCGGCGCTCACCGGCATACACCCCACCCTCGTGCAGGCGGATCTTGGCGCCGTCCTTGATCTTCTTGAAGATCTCCGGTCCGGTCTCGTCGATGAGGGTGACCCCGTTGTTGACGAGGACCTCCGGGCCCATGTTGGGATACCGGCCCGAGACTGATGGCGATGCGTTGACGACGGCGGCGACGTCGGCTTCTACCAGCGCATCCGCGGTGATGCGGTCCAGATCCAGAACATCGAGCACCACGATGTCGCCCGGGCACACCCGACGCAGCAGTCGGTCGATATTCCGGTCGACGCGTGCAGTGCCGGTAAGCCCCGGCCGTGAGGTGTTACGCGAAAGCAGCCCAGACATCTTCATGGGGGGATTCTGTCCGCGAAGCACGGTTGGGGCGTGGAGGCGCGCCGTAACATCTGCCCCATAAGTTATCTAGAGTCACAACTGTCACAGGCCCATGTCGCTATGGTCTCGAATGTCGGCTAGCGGTGTCGGTGCTCAGATCTGATCGCCCTGGGCCGCGTCGAGCAGTTCGCGGGCGTGCGCGCGACCGCTGTCGGATTCGCCCAATCCGGCCAGCATGCGAGCCAGCTCGGCCACCCGGTCGTCGTCAGCCACCCGCCGCACCACACTGGTCCCCCGCGGTCCGGCGCCATGCACCACGAGGTGCACGTCGGCGTATGCCGCAACCTGTGGCAAGTGCGTTACGACGATGACCTGGTGGGTACGCGCCAACCGTGCCAACCGCCGCCCGATTTGCACCGCGGCGCGGCCGCCGACGCCGGCGTCGACCTCGTCGAACACCATCGTGGTGCCCGCGGCCGACGCAGCCAGCACCACCTCGAGAGCCAGCATGACCCGGGACAACTCACCGCCGGACGCGCTCTTGGCCAGCGGCAGTTCGGTCATCCCGCGGTGCGCCGCGAAACCGAACTCGACCTGATCGACACCATCGGCGCCAGCCCGGGCCAACTCCCCCGAGGGCAGCATGAGCGCGGCCGGATCATCCGGGGTAGGCGCGACATCGATGATCACGTCGATGGTGAATTGCGCATCGACCATCGCCAGCCCGGACAGCTCGGCAGTGACCGCTTTGGCCAATCGCTTGGCCGCCTTGCTCCGGAGGGCATTGAGATCAGTTGCGGCTGCGGCTAATTCGACAGCAAGCTGGTCGGCGCGGCGTTCCAGCGCCGCGAGTCCTTCCTCGGAGACGTCGAGCTGGGCGAGCCGGTCGCGCGATTCGGCGGCCCACCGCAGCACTCCGTCGATATCCGCCGCGTACTTGCGAGTCAGCGTCCGCAGCTCGGCCTGCCGGGCCAACTTGGATTCCAGCGCGCTGGCATCCACCGGCAGCTCTTCCAGATAGGAGCCGAGCTCGTGGCCGACGTCAGTGACCACGGTCAGCGCCTCGCTGATCTGCGCGGCCAACGCCCGCAGCTTGGCGTCATCCGTCGATTCCAGTGCGGCCCTTGCCCGCCCCAGGCTGTCGACGGCGCTCGCGCCGGCCACGTCGTCGAGCTCCGCGGTGAGTTCCGCGCGCGCGGTGGCGGCGGCCTCGCGCAGGGTGTCCAGTTCGGAGAGCCGCACGATCTCGGCGACCAGGGCATCGTCTTCACCGGGTTGCGGCTCCACGGCGTCGATCTCGTTGAGCCCGAAGTTCAGCCGGTCAGCCTCCAGCGCGAGCTCCCGCATCCGGCTCCGGCGGTCGAGGAGGTCCCGTCGCGCCGACAACCACGCTTCACGGGCTTTGCGATACCGCTCGAGCGCAGCAGCGGCCTTCGCGAAGCGGTCCAGTGCGGCGCGCTGCTCCTCGGGCCGCATCAACCGCAACTGGTCGTTCTGCCCGTGCAGGGTCAGCAGCTCGGTAGTGAAGTCGCCCAACGATTTCGCGGGCACACTGCGGCCGCCGAGATAGGCTCGCGAAGGCCCGTCACGACTGACCGAGCGCAGTGCGATGACGCTGCCATCCTCGTCTCGTTCGGCGCCCGACGCATCCAGCATCTCGTCCAGCTGCGCGATCGCGGCGTCGTCGAGATCGGTTGTGGTGAAACGACCTTCAACGACCGCGCGTTCGGCACCTGAGCGCACCCGGTTGGCGTCGGCGCGGGCGCCGCCGAGTAGCTGCAACCCGGTCACCACCATGGTCTTACCGGTGCCGGTCTCGCCGGTGAGGACCGTCAGGCCGCGGCCGAATTCACCGACCGCGGCGCTGATGGCGCCCAACGAATCGATGCGGATTTCAGTCAGCATTCAGTCAGCACCCGAGCAGCGATGTTTACTTCCCACGCCAACCGGTCACCGGCAGCCGGAACTTGCGTACCAAGCGGTCTGTGAATGGCGCACTGTCCAGCCGCGCCCATTTCACCGGTGTGCCACAGCGTTTCACCTCGAGCCGTCCGCCCGCGGGCAGCAGCATTTCGCGGCGGCCGTCGCAGAACACCAGGGCGTCGTTGCCGCTGGCCTCGATCTCGATGGCGATGGTGGCGTCCGGACTGGTGACCATTGGCCGACCGAAGAGCGCGTGAGCGTTGTTGGGCACCACCAGGATCGCTTCCAAGTCCGGCCACAGCACCGGGCCGCCGGCCGAGAATGCGTAGGCGGTCGATCCGGTCGGCGTCGACACCAACACTCCGTCACAGCCGAACGTCGAGACCGGGCGCCCTTCGATTTCGACGACCACGCCGAGCACACCTAGCCGCGGGCCCTTCTCCAGGCTGGCTTCATTGAGTGCCCAGCCCTGATCGATGACGCTTCCGCCCTGGCGCACCAGGATATCGAGCGTCAAGCGCTCTTCCACCCGGTAGCTCCTGGCGACAACATGCTCGAGTACGGAGTCGAGGGCCTCGGCCTCGGCTTCGGCCAGAAAGCCGATCCGGCCCAGGTTGATGCCTAGCACCGGGATGTCGGCGTTGCGGGCCAGCTCGGCGGCACGCAGGAAGGTGCCGTCGCCACCGAGCACCAGCACCAGCTCACAGCCCTCGGCCGCGTCGGGCTCGGCGTCGACCACCTCGATTTCGACGCCCATTGCCCGCACGTCGTCGGGACCCACGTGCAGCGATCCTCTGTCGACCGCTTCGGCGGAGAGCACCCGAAGCAAAATTCCGTTGTCGCCCAGCACTTTTTGCACACGGCCTGCGGTTTCGGTGGCTTCTTCGCGGCCGGTGTGCACGACCAACAGGACCGTGCGTGTCGCGCCGTGCTGATCACTCATTGCGGGCCCTCGGTGATCGCGCGCTGCACCACATCCACCAGTCGGCCGGCGGACAGTGCCCGATCGGTCTCGGCGCGCAGCCACAGGAAATACTCGACATTGCCCGACGGGCCCGGAAGCGGACTGGCTGTGACATCGACGGCATTCCAGCCCAGCTCACCGGCACGCCGTGCGACGGCGAGCACTGACTCGGCACGCAACGCGGGATCGTGGACCACCCCGCCGGCACCGACCTGGCCCTTCCCCACCTCAAACTGCGGCTTCACCATGGGAACGATATCCGCGCCCGGATACGCGCATCCAGTCAGCGCGGGCAACACGGTGGCCAACGAGATAAATGACAGGTCGGCGACGATCACGTCGACCTGTCCGCCGATCGCCTCCGGTGACAAGTCACGCGCATTGGTCCGCTCCACCACCATCACCCGCGGATCGGAGCGCAACGACCAGGCCAGCTGGCCGTAGCCCACATCGGCGGCGACCACCTCGACCGCCCCGCGATCCAGGAGAACCTCGGAGAAACCCCCAGTAGAGGCGCCGGCATCCAGGCAACGACGGCCCGCAATGGAAATCCCGAAGGCGTCCAGCGCGCCGATGAGCTTGTGCGCTCCACGCGATACCCAGCTGCGTTCGCCGTCGTCGGCGACGATCAGGGCCGAGGTGACGGCGACGGCGGTGCCGGGCTTGACCGCGGGCATGCCGTCGATGCTGACCTTCCCCGCGCCGATCAGTTCCGCCGCCTGTTGACGAGACCGGGCGAGGCCGCGCCGAACCAGCTCGGCGTCAACGCGGGCGCGTCGAGGCATCCGGGCACTCAGCCCTTCTCCGCCGATTCCAGCGCCTGCAGCAGGATGTCGTGCGCCTCGGAAAGACGACGGGCGATCTCTTCGAGCTCGGCCAGCGACGGGCCGTCCTCCGGGTATTCCGGGTTGTCCGGGTCCCCGGGCTTCGGCAGCTGTGCGAGCAGGGCATCGATATCAGCGCGAATCTGATCAGGATCGATAGTCATGGGGTTTCTACGCTAGTCACCCGTCAGGCGTCGTGCAGCAGAGACCAGCGCTGCAGCGCGTCGCGCGCCACGTCGTCGGCAGCCTCGATCCGAATTGGCTGCCCGTCGGGATCGGGACTTTGAGCGCCCCACACGGCGGTGGCGACAGCGCGCACGATCGACAACCCGTCCGGGTCGTCGCCGCCATCGCCGCTGATCGTCACCGCATGATCGCCGACCTCGACCTGCCAGCCCTGCTGCGGCCCCACCGCCAGTAGCTTGCCGTCCTGCAGCAACGAGCGCAGGTCATGGCCGATATAGGTGGGCCGCTGCTCGAGTCGGGCGAAGACCGCGTCCCGCGCGTTGTTGACTCCGGTGAGCACCATCAGGCTGGGCAATTGGGCGGCGTTGGCGCCCTCGATATCGGTGTCCAACCGGTCGCCGATCACCAGCGGTGCGCGGAAGTCGCCGCGAGCCACCGCATCCCGCAACAGCGTGGGCGCCGGCTTGCCCGCAACTTTCGGTTCGGCACCGGTCGCGGCCCGCAGCGCTGCCACCAGGGACCCGTTGCCGGGCAGCAGGCCTCGCTCGGTGGGCAACGTGGCGTCGACGTTGGCTGCCACCCACAACGCACCGGCCCGGATGGCCAGCGCGGCCTCGGCAAGGTCGGGCCAGCCGATGGTCATGGACAGCCCCTGGACGACGGCGACGGGCTTGTCGTCGAAGCTGCGCACGGGACGCAGACCCACCGCGGAAACTTCGTCCGCCAGCGAGTCGGTACCGACGATCAGCACCGGCGAGTCCGGCGCTAGCTCATCGGCGAGCAGGTGCGCGGCGCTCTGGGCGCTGGTGACGACGTCCTCGCGGGCGACGGTGAAGCCGAGGTCGCGCAGATGCGTGGCCACTTCGTCGGCGCTGCGCGAGGCGTTGTTGGTGACAAACAGCTTGCGGCTGCTCACCTCGGCCAGCGTCTGCACCGCGCCCTCGGTGGGCTCGCGGCCACGAAAGACCGTGCCGTCCAGGTCGATCAGCAGGCAATCATATTCCCGCGCAATGGGTTTCATTTAATTCAACCCCGCCACTTGATCCGACCTCGCTACGTCAGCCAAGCTCGCTGACCCGCTCTTCGGCATCGGTCACGCCTTCTACATCGGCGGCCGCCGAATGCAGAAACCATTGCAGCGCCTCGTCGTCGCGGCCCAGCGCCAGCAGGGTGTCGGCGTAGGCGTAGAACAACCGGGCGGCCGTCGAGCCGGTGCGGCTTGGGTCCAGTTGCGGCGTGGACAACACGGTCAGCGCCTGCTCCAGCTGTCCGAGATCGGAGCGCGCGCCGGCGGCAACCATGCGCAATTCGTCGGCGTCGTCACCGCCGAGGTCGGCCGCCTCGGGACTGCGCGCCAGCTCGATCGCCCGTTCCGGACGGCCAAGGCCACGCTCGCAATCGGCGATCAAGGCGAACAGCGACGATTTGCTGCCCATCCTGCGGGCAGCGCGCAATTCGGCCAGTGCCTGCGCCCAATCTCCGCAGCGGTAGGCGGCGATTCCGACGGCTTCGCGGACCGCGGCGATCCTGCTGGTCCGGGCGCGGGCCGCGCGGGCGTGGTTCAGCGCGGCTTCCGGGTCCTCGTCGAGCAGCTCACCGGCCGCGACCAGGTGGCGCGCCACCGTGTCAGCGGTGACACGATCCAAGGTGCTCAGCTCGCGCCGGATATCGGGCGCCAGTTGCTTGGCGTCCACCTCTGGCGGTATGGGAGGCCCGGTTGGCACCGCGCGATCGGTGTCGCCGGGATTGTTTCGCGGCTGGGCTGGGCGCGCACGGCCGGGACCGGACCAGCGGTTTTCACGGTCGGTGCGCGGCCCGCGTCGCGATGCGCTCCCAGGCGCCGGGCGCGGTCGCCGTTCGCCGCCGTGACGCTGATTATCGTCGACCACGCGTGCCGTTCACCTCGATTACTCCTGCCCCCTACAAATCCCCTGCAAAGGATACGGGCCCCACGGATCCGGCCAATCCGGCCGAACAGCTCTAGAACCGGTTGGGCAGCAGTGGTGCGATCATCGCAGGACAGTATGTCGCGATCGCGACGATGGTGAAGATCCCCGCTGACTTCTGGGACATGCCATTGCCGGCCGCCATCTTGGCGACAACCGAGTCGAAATCCCCGCCAGGCTGGACCAGCATCGGACAGACCGATTGGCCCGCGGCCGTGGTGGTCGCCGGCTGGCTATAGGTCACCCCGGCAGCCGTCAGGGCGT
Organism: uncultured Actinomycetota bacterium; assembly: GCA_963826365.1. Classification (GTDB taxonomy): domain Bacteria; phylum Actinomycetota; class Actinomycetes; order Mycobacteriales; family Mycobacteriaceae; genus Mycobacterium. The sequence goes on from CAWGXA010000003.1 coordinate 537,425, forward strand.
TGAGGAATGAATTGCCGATCATGTCGGCACGGATGGGCGCCGCCAATGTCGCCGCCGCGGCAGCCAAAGTCGCGGTCAAGGCGATTAGCCACAGCGTGGTCGTCTGGATCTTGGGGGCGTAAATCACTGGGATAAGACTGGCCAATAAGAGTCACGTCTGCAACACGGTGCGGTAAAGGTTTGTACATCACGGCGTTTTGCGGGAACTACACGGATGTGATCTGGTGGACCATGCCGGGCTTTGCAACCACTGCCTCCCCGTCGCCGCGGCCGTCCAGATGCTGAGCGCCGCAGGGATTTACCGCTCGATCGAGAACGCGGCGGCCAGCTGTCCCCCGATCGGCGGACACCGGATCTTCCCCGCTAATTCAGCCGTTCGTGGGATAGCGCGACGCCTCAAACTCGCGAAAAATCGTTACTGCAGCGGGGATCTCGCCGCTCCTTCCACCTCGAGCCTCCCCCTCCTCGAGATCGGCCTCCCCCGCCGAGACGAGATCCCCGCTGAGTACTAAACCCGTTGGATCCCGGCGATGTTGCGCTTACCGCGGCGCACTACCAGCCACCGGCCGTGCAGGAAATCCGAGGCCTGCGGCGTCCATTCGTCGCTGTCGATGCGAACGTTGTTGACCGACACGCCACCCTCGCCGATCGTCCGTCGGGCAGCACCTTTGCTGGCCGATAGGCCGGTGGCCACCAACAAGTCGACGATCCCGTCCGGAGCACCGGCTGTCAGCTCGGCGACCGAAGCCTCACGCAGGGCCGCGGCCAGCGTCGCTTCGTCCAGGCGATCAAGGTCACCCTGGCCGAACAGGGCCCGGCTGGCGTGTTCGACGGCCACGGTCGCCGCCTCGCCGTGCACCAAGACGGTGAGCTCGGTCGCCAGCCGGCGTTGGGCAGCGCGCTGTTGCGGACGCTCTTGAGTCGCCAGCTCCAGCTCGGCAAGCTCGTCGGCCGACAAGAACGTGAACCAGCGCAGGTAGCGGATCACGTCGGCGTCGGCGGTGTTGACGAAGTACTGGTACCAGGCATACGGGCTGGTCATCTGCGGGTCCAGCCACAGACTGCCGCCGCCGGTGGATTTGCCGAACTTGGTGCCATCGGCGGCGGTCACCAGCGGAACGGTCAACGCATGCACGCTCGCGCCCAGCGTCTGGCGGACCAGACGGACGCCGGCGATGATGTTGCCCCACTGATCCGACCCACCGATCTGCAGCGCGCAGCCGTGCCGTCGGTGCAGCTCGACGTAGTCATTGGCCTGCAGCAGCATGTAGCTGAACTCGGTGTAGGAGATCCCGTCCCCCTCCAGCCGTCGCCGCACGGTGTCGCGGTCCAGCATCACGTTGACCGAGAAATGCTTGCCGACATCGCGCAGGAACTCGATCGTCGACATGGCCTGGGTCCACTCGAGGTTGTTCTCGATAATCGCACCGGTGGGAGAGCCGTCGAAGTCGACGAAGCGCTCCAGCTGGCCCCGGATCCGCTGGGTCCATTCGGCGACGGTGTCGGCCTCGTTGAGGGTGCGCTCACCGATGTCGCGCGGGTCGCCGATCATGCCGGTGGCGCCGCCGGCGAGCACGATCGGGCGGTGTCCGGCGCGCTGAAAGCGCCGCAACGCCAGCAGCGGCACCAGGTGTCCGGCGTGCAGGCTGGGCGCGGTGGGGTCGAAGCCGGCGTACACCGTCGTCGGCCTGCGCCGGGTTTCGGCAGCCAGCGCATCGAGGTCGGTGGACTGCGCGATCAGCCCCCGCCAGCCCAGCTCGTCGAGGATCTCAGCAGACATCCCGCAAGACTCTAGTCGCTGGTCCCCCGGGCCAGCCGGGCGACGAGCGTCGACTTGTGGTGCGGTTTCGTGGCATTCCGGCCCGACGACTCGACGTTCGACGCCGTTGCGGTCAGTCGCTGGCGCCCGGGGCCGGCGCACGCGGGCTGCGACGGTACGCCGAGACCTCCGGCCGGCCCGCCAGCCACAACCGCCATGGCCGGTCGGCGGCTTTGCTGACCCCGACGCGGGGGCCGGCCACTGCGCCGGGCGCCTCGTTCAGCGTCAGCGTCACCGAACTGGCGGGATCGAATAGATCAATCTCGTTGTCGGACATAGCGATTCCCAACGCCGAGCAAAGGTTTCCCGGCCCACGCGCCAGAGCGACTTCGCGAATCGCCTCGCCGCGGCGGGTCTGGGCTACGTCGACGCCGTCCTCGATCGCGACCGCCCTGAGCAAAACCGCGGCGGCCGTGCCCTCGGGTCCGCACGAGACGTTGGCGCACACGTGGATACCGTGGCTGCGGTAGGTGTAGAGGTGCCCCGGGGGCCCGAACATCACCCCGTTGCGCGGGCTGCGACCCCGGTACGAGTGCGCCGCGGCATCCGGCCAGGGACCACCGGGATCGCCTCCGTAGGCCTCGACCTCGACGACGATCCCGCTCACACCCCGCCCGGCGAGGGTCGCGCCAAGCAGTCGATGGGCGGCCTCGACCGGGTCGACGAGCAGTTGGTCTGCCGCCGCGCCCCGGTCAAATCCCACCTCGACCACCCACCGAACCTACCGGCACGACGAACGTGGCAATATCGCGCGAACGTCAAAGGAGCCGAAATAATGCATGCGATCGACCCTGCTGCTACCGCGTGGCTGCTGGCAAGCACCGCGCTGGTCTTGTTGATGACCCCGGGCCTGGCGATCTTCTACGGCGGCATGGTCCGCACCACTGGGGTGCTCAACATGATCATGATGAGCTTCATCTCCATCCCGTTGGTCACGGTGGCATGGCTGTTGGTCGGCTACACCATCGCGTTCTCCGAAGACGGGGCGAGCGGGTTCCTCGGCAACCTCAGCCATGTCGGGATGGTCGGCATCACCCCTGACAGCACGCATGGCGCGGTTCCCGAACTGCTGTACGCCACATTCCAGTTGGCGTTCGCGATCATCACCGCGGCCCTGGTCAGCGGCGCAATCGCCGACCGCGCCAAGTTCGCGGCCTGGATGGTCTTCGTCCCGGTGTGGGCGATTGTGGTGTATTCAGTTGTCGCGCACTGGGTATGGGGGCCCGGCGGCTGGCTGGCCAAGCTGGGCGTGCTCGACTACGCCGGCGGCCTGGTGGTCGAGATCGTCTCCGGCTCCTCCGCGCTGGCACTGGCGCTGGTGCTTGGACCGCGCATCGGCTTCAAGAAAGACTCCATGCGGCCACATAATCTGCCGTTCGTCTTGCTCGGTGTCGGGCTGCTGTGGTTCGGCTGGTTCGGGTTCAATGCCGGTTCTGCGTTGGCCGCCAACGGGCTTGCCGCGGCCATCTTCCTCAATACGCTCGTTGCGGGCTGCCTCGGCATGCTCGGCTGGCTCGCGGTCGAGCAGATCCGGGACGGCAGGCCCACCACGTTCGGCGCGGCATCCGGTGTGGTCGCCGGATTGGTCGCCATCACCCCGTCCTGCGGAACCGTCAACACGCTCGGCGCGACGGTCGTGGGTCTCGCGGCGGGGATCGTGTGTTCGTTCGCGGTGGGAGCGAAATTCCGCTTCAACTATGACGATTCGCTCGATGTGGTCGGTGTGCACTTCGTCGGCGGGGTTGTCGGAGTGGCGTTGATCGGACTCCTCGCCACGGCGGTCATGACATCGGGCCCGCGGGGTCTGTTGTACGGCGGCGGCTTCGGCCAACTGGGCAATCAGACGTTCGCCATTGTCGTCGTCGCGCTCTATGCATTCACGGTGTCGTTCGTCCTCGCGAAATTGATCGACCGGGTGATGGGCTTCCGCCTCAGCGCCGAAGACGAGACCACCGGTGTCGACTTCACTCAGCACGCCGAAACCGCTTACGCCGAAGGCGTGCAGGGGCATCTGCCGTTGCGCCGCCCGGGCGTCGGAGCTGAATAACCGCAGTTTCGCGACACGCTTGACAATCCCACGTCGTGCGATGAATATTCATCGCATGATGATTTCATCGCGCGATGAATTACTGCCGGGTAGCGCTGAACCGGCCGTCGACATCAAACGACTGCGGGTCATCCGCGGTAAACGCCCAGCGCTGCAGGATTTCTCGGTACAGATCGGCCGCGGCAGCATCACCGGGGTGCTCGGCCCGTCCGGCTGCGGGAAGACCACGCTGATCCGGTGCATCGTCGGCACCCAGATCGTGACGTCAGGCGAGGTCAGTGTGCTCGGCATACCCGCCGGGTGCGCCGAGCTGCGCCACCGCGTCGGTTACCTGCCGCAAGACCCGACCATCTACGACGATCTGCGGATCATCGACAACGTTCGTTACCTCGCGGCGCTGTACGGATTCGACGGCAACGCAGCCGACGCCGCCATAAGGCGGGTGGGTCTGACGGATCATCGAACGGCGTTCTGCGGCAACCTCTCCGGAGGTCAGCGGACCAGGGTGTCGCTGGCCTGCGCATTGGTCTGCGAACCCGAACTGCTCGTCCTCGACGAGCCGACGGTGGGCTTGGACCCCATGCTTCGGGTGGATTTGTGGCAGCAGTTCACCGACCTGGCGCGCAACGGGACCACGCTGCTGGTCTCCAGTCACGTGATGGACGAAGCCGACCACTGCGGTGACCTTTTGCTGATGCGCGACGGCCGCCTGGTCGCTCATACCACCCCGACCCAACTACGAGAGGACACCGGATGCACGTCACTGGAGGACGCGTTTCTGTCCATGATCAAGCGCAACACCGTGCCTCAGGCGGGTTAGGGCTGCGGGCCTACGCGGCCACCACAACCCGGATTCTGCACCAGCTGGCCGCTGATCGCCGCAGCGTCGCGATGATCCTGTTGGTGCCGGTCTTGGTGATCACGTTGATGTACTTCATGTTCGACAAGGCCCCGCACCGCCCCGGCAGCCCGGCGCCGTTCAACAACGCGTGCCTGATACTGCTGGGCCTGTTCCCGCTCTTCGTGATGTTCATCATCACGGCGATCACCATGCAACGCGAGCGGGCGTCGGGCACCTTGGAGCGCATCCTGACGACGCCACTGCGCCGGCTCGACCTGTTGATGGCTTACGGGACGGCATTTTCGATCGCCGCCGCGCTGCAGGCCACAGTGGCGTGCACGGTGTCGTTCTGGTTGCTCGGCTTCGACACCGCGGGCAGTCCGCTGTGGGTATTCGTGATCGCGATCGTCAACGCCGTGCTCGGGGTGGGCCTGGGCCTGCTATGTAGTGCCTTCGCGCGCACCGAGTTTCAGGCCGTGCAATTCATCCCGCTGGTAATGGTGCCGCAGCTACTGCTGGCGGGCATCATCGTCCCGCGGGCGCTGATGTCGACCTGGCTGCAGTGGATCAGCAATGCGCTGCCGGCCAGCTACGCGCTGGAGGCGCTGCAGCAGGTAAACGCCCACCCGGGACTGACCGGCGTCGCCTTGCGTGACATCATCGTCGTGATGAGTTTCGCAATCGCGGCGCTATGCCTGGCCGCGGCGACCCTGCGCCGCCGGACACCGTAGCGTGACGACAACCGGTCGCAAGCGGCCGCCCGGGCGGCCGGCCGGAAACTCCGATACCCGAGAGCGCATCTTGACGAGCGCACGAGAACTGTTCGCACGCAATGGCATTGGTCACACGTCGATCCGCGCGGTGGCCACCGCCGCCGGTGTCGATTCGGCATTAGTGCATCACTACTTCGGCACCAAGGAGAAGCTGTTCGCCGCGGCCGTTCGTATCCCGATCGACCCGATGGACATCATCGGCCCGTTGCGTGAAGTTCCCGTCGAGGAAATCGGCCACAAGCTGCCGTCAATGTTGTTGCCGCTGTGGGATTCCGAACTAGGCAGTGGATTCATCGCCGCGCTGCGCTCGATCGTGGCCGGCTCGGAGGTCAACCTGTTCCGATCCTTCATCCAAGAGGTGATCGCTGTGGAAGTCGGTAGCCGCGTTGACAATCCCCCGGGAAGCGGGCTTATTCGCATCCAGTTTGTCGCGTCGCAGATGGTGGGCGTGGTGATGGCCCGTTACATCCTGGAACTCGAGCCGTTCGCGTCGCTTCCCGCCGAGCAGATCGCGGCGACCATCGGGCCGAATCTGCAGCGTTATCTCACTGGGGATCTGCCGGACGGGCTCGTTCGGTAAGCCGGGCGTGCTCGTCGTCCTCGACATCGCGGGCTTCGTCGATCAGCAGCACCGGGATGCCGTCCTCGATGCGGTAGGCGCGGCGCAATCGCGGGTTGTAGAGCAGTTCGTCGTCCACCAGCAGCAGCGGGCCCCGGTCAGCCGGGCAGACCAGAATTTTCAGCAGGGCGTCGTCAACCATCGCTGCCTCGATGCGCCGCGCTCAGTTCGGCCCGCACTGCCGGAGTCAAGCGGCGGTATTGCTTACCAACGGTGTCGAAATACCAGACGTGGCGCCCAGATTTGGGGATTCCGGCGGCCCGCAGGGCGCTGACGGTAGGGCGGTAAGTCGCGCTTAGTGTCATCTCCGGCACCACGCACACAATGTCGGGCCCCAGCCCGATCGGCATTGCCGCGAAGGCCTCGGTCAAATCCGCCGCGGTAATACTGGCCCCGGGCAACAACGTCACCGCCGACACCGCCACGTCCAGGTTGCCGAACGGCACGTTGTAGGTCACCGCGAGATCGACACCGTTGATCAAGCCGATCGCGTCGGTCACCGGCTCGGTATAGACCAGCCCGCGCGGCGTGTGGACCACCGAGCCACGCCGGCCCAGCAACCAGTAGTCGCCGTCCTCGTCGCGGCGGAACAGGTTCTCGGTGGAGACCCAAGTGTCGCCGGGCGCGAAGACCCCACGTTTGACGGATGCGGTCGGGTCGATGGGCCCGCGAGACGCCGCGAGCAGCACCCCGACCTGGTTCACCTCGGCGAGCTGTACGAAGCCCCGCTCGGTTTCCAGGATCAGATCGTGTTCGGCGTCGTAGGCGGCGAGCTCGACCCGCCCGGCTCCGGGCAGCGGGCGGCCCTTGCTGCCGAACTTGGCGCCGGACACGTTGGCCAGCACCGCCTGCCCGTCCGTCGTGGCGAAGAACTCGACGATGTGTGCGGGCGCGAATGCGTCGACGACCCGCTCCCACAATCCGGTCGGCATTCCCGATCCGATGAACAGCCGCACCGGATGATTGCCGTGCAGCACGAATGCCGGGTCGTCCACGACGTCGCGCAGCATGGCCCAGGTGTAGGACACCACGGTGACGCCGTATTGCCGTATCTCGTTGACGAACCGGTCGGTACGCAGTCCGCGCGACAGCGCGATCCGGGTGCCGCCGACGACCGCACCGCCGAGGGAGACCAGTAGGGCGGACTCGTGGTGCAGGGGCGTCAAGCAATAGACGGTGTCTTTGCGATCCAGGCCGGCGGCCGACGCGGTCCCGAAGGCCGAGATGGCCCACCGGTAGTTGGTGATCTGCTTGGCGACCAACTCGCCACCGGCGGCGTTGAACGCGATGAACGCCAGATCCCGGGCCAGTCCCGGGTTGGGCCGATACCACGCGGGCAGCTCGACGGCTTCCGGATCGATCTTCTCCATATCGACGACGTTGGCGTCCTCAGGCAGGTGCAGATCCCGCGACTCACCGCCGCCCAGCACCAGCACGTGTCCCGGCCATTGCCGCGCGATATCCAGGTTGGTGGGGTCGGTCAGGATCTCGGTCACCCGCCCGAGCCGAACGGAGGCGGCCAGGTCGGCATCGGCCCGCATCACCACTGCGACCGCGCCGAGGCGGGACAACGCCACGATCGCGACCAGGGCACTGGGCCGCGTCTCCATCAGCACACCCACCCGGTCGCCCTGGCGGACCCCGACCTCGATCAGACCGCGCACTACGTTGTTGATGCGACGGTCGACCGCCTCGTAGGTGTGCACGCGGCCGTCGAACAACAGGAACTCCCCTTGCGGGGCATTACGTGCCTGCTCGCTGATGATGCGGCCCAACGAGATTCGGGTGTGGTCGTTGATTTGGCCGAGGCGAGCCAACCTCGGCAGCGTGCGCACCGTCTCCACGGCCAGGGTCCGCACCGATTTGTTGGCGGCCACTGCCGCGTCGGCGGCGCCGCGCACCAGCTCCAGCGCAGCCTCCGACGCCTCCCCGAGACCGTGGGTGAGCCGGGAACTCAATGCGACGCCGCTGTCGGTGTGCTCTTCGGGCTGATCGGCCATCAAGTCAATGCTTTCCGGCTTGTCGCCGCCGGTGGACAGCCAGCGCACCCATTCGGCGACGGTAGGCCAACCGTGCTGCGCCGCTTTGGATCCCACGACGAGCCCGAAATGTCCTGTCTTGATCTGGGATTCGTAGACTTCGGCATCCGGTGCCGCCCGTCGGATGCCGCGCACTGACGCCGGCTGGCCGATGTCGTCGACCGTGCCGACGAACGCCAACACCGGGCAGGTGATATCGGTGAGCGTCACCATCTGCCCGTTGACCGCGAAACCGCCGGTCATCATTCGGTTGTGGGCGATGAACTGCTTCAACAACTCCGATATGGCCGGGCCCGACCAGGCGATCCATCCTTCGGACTCAAGGAATCTGCGCTGCTGTTCACGCGGCAGCAGCGCCTCACGGTCATGTAGCTGACGCACGAAGTCGACGCGGGCCTTGGCGGTCTTGAGCGGATCGAGCATCTGGAAGCCGGCGCGAGCCATCCAGCCGGGGATGGCCAACCGGCTGAAGACGTGGTCGGCCATGAAGTTGGCGATGGGCGGGGCGAAGTTTGCCGGGATACCCATCGGCAAGGCGGCCAAGGTGTCCACTGGCGAACCGAAGGTGACGATGCTGGCGAGTGATTTCGAACGCCGGTAGGCGGCGACTTGATAGCACCACATCCCGCCTTGGGAGTAGCCGACCAGATGCACATCGCTGCCAGTGGCGTCCTTCACCGTGTCGATGGCCTGGCTGAGCGCGACGATGTGGTCGGCCAGGTTGCGGCGCATGCCGCCCTCGACCTTGTCGGGCGAACCGAAGTCGATAACCCAGCAATCCAGCCCGCGGGAGTGCAAGATGCCGACCGCGCCCTCGTCGCGGGTGACGTCCCACATATCCGCCGACATCATCATTGGGTGCACCATCAGCACGGGCGGGCCGACTGGGTGCTGGCCTGGACGGCTGTCCGGCGGAAAGTAGCGCCGAAGCTTGTACATCGGGACGCTCTCGACGATCTGGGACGGAGACGGGACGCTTCCCGTCTCCAGACCACCAAGCCGAAGGACTTCCAGCCCATTCTGTGCCGTGGCGACCAGACGCTCGACCGGTCGCGTGATCAGCGAAAAGTTGAGATCCACCGCCGCTCCCCATTGTTGACAGCTTGGACATCATGGCACATCGCGTCGCGCAGCGGTTCTGGTCAGGCAGTTTGCTCTGGTAGGGAGAAAAGGAGCGGCCGGACCGGCGCATGATGTCCGCGACATGGCAACCAAAGGGTTCGACCCCGCCTTGCAGCAGAATCTTGGGCAGGCTTGCGTCACACCACGGATTGAGCTCTTAGGTTTTAAATCATGAAACGGATTGCAGCCCTACTGGCCGCCCTTGCGACGGCAGCAGGAACGCTCATGTTTCATGCGAACCCGGCGCACGCCGGCTCAGTCGCGAATCACCACCCGATTGCTGGGCGTGCTTCCACGACAGTAGATAAAGCGCTATCTATAAGCCGGCGTGCGCGGGACTAAAGGTCCGCTGCTGTCACGGCACACACGTAAGTGTGCCGCAAGACACCGTTACCGGCACCGTACAGCCGGATGCCGTCAGCGCGGTGAATCCGAGCACCACCGCGATGATGACCTTACTGCTGACACGAGACATACCCCTACCCCCTTCGTCTAAAGGACAATCTGTTGCCAGAAGGCCAGATTCTGTTGCCCGAGACCTGGATAGCGTAAGTCTCCGCGGCCCTTATTGGATAGATTTCAACAGAAAATCTGCGGGCACTCTTAGCCCCGAATCGCGCGCCGGTGACGAAGCACCGGGAGGGTTCGCGCGCCATTTCCAGGTGCGCGGATTCGCGCCGACGACCTGCCATTTTACAGAATCCGTTTGGGCACAACGGCTTTCCGAATTAGCTTGGCAAAGCCGGAGTGTCGCCGCCCATACCGCATCCATGGAGTCCCCTGCTTTTACCTTCCACGCGACGGAAAAAGGGCCGACTCGATGTACTGAAGTATGTTGCACCGACGGGCCTTTGCTACCGTCGGCCCGGTGGCGCATCTACTGGGAGCCGAGACCGTACACCTGGAATATCCGACTCAGGTGGTGTTCGAGGCGCTCACGCTCGGCGTCAACGAGGGCGCCCGCATCGGCATCGTGGGGCGAAACGGCGACGGCAAGTCCAGCCTGCTGCGACTGCTCACCGGTCAACTGCTACCCAACTCGGGCCGGGTCACCCACCGCAGCGGATTGCGGGTCAGCGCGCTGAGCCAGGCAGACACCCTGGACCCCGGCCACAGCGTCGGCTGGACACTGGTCGGCGATCAACCCGAGCATCAATGGGCCGGTGATCCGCGGGTCCGCGACGTCGTCGACGGTCTGGTTTCAGATATCGGTTGGGATGCAAGGATTTCCACCCTCAGCGGCGGTCAACGACGACGAGTGCAGCTGGCGCGGCTGTTGGTAGGCGAATGGGACGTCGTCGCCCTGGACGAGCCCACCAACCACCTCGATATCGAGGGCATCACGTGGCTGGCCGGGCATCTGCAACAACGCTGGACCCGCAGCACGGGCGGCCTGCTGGTGGTGACCCACGACCGCTGGTTTCTCGACGAAGTCGCCTCCACGACATGGGAAGTGCACGACGGGATCGTCGAACCATTCGACGGTGGATACGCGGCCTATGTGCTGCAGCGGGTCGAGCGGGACCGGCTATCCGCCGTCGCCGAGGCCAAGCGGCAGAATCTGATGCGCAAGGAATTGGCGTGGCTGCGTCGGGGGCCACCGGCACGGACCTCGAAGCCCAAGTTCCGCATCGACGCCGCCAACCAACTGATCGCCGACGTGCCGCCGTTACGCAACACCGTCGAGCTGGCCAAGCTGGCGACGGCCCGGCTCGGCAAGGACGTGATCGACCTGCTCGACGTTTCGGTTTCCTTCGACGGCCGCCCGGTGCTGCGTGACGTCGAGTGGCGGATCGGCCCCGGCGAACGCACTGGCATCGTCGGCGCCAACGGCGCAGGCAAATCGACACTGCTGGGTTTGATCGCCGGCACCCTCGCGCCCGACAGCGGCCGCGTCAAGCGCGGCAAGACCGTCGAGCTCGCGGTGCTCGACCAGCAGGGCGATCGGTTAGCCGACATCGCCGACGACCGGATCGCCGACGTATTGGGCCGGCTGCCCGGCGGGTATGAGGTCGAAGGCCGCGAGGTCACCCCCGCCCAGCTGCTCGAGCAACTCGGCTTCACCGAGCTCTCCGCGCGCGTCGGCGAACTCTCCGGTGGCCAGCGCCGCCGACTGCAACTCATGCTCACGTTGTTGTCCGAGCCGAATGTCCTGCTGCTCGACGAGCCCACCAACGACGTGGACACCGACATGCTGACCGCCACCGAAGATCTGCTGGACTCCTGGCCGGGCACCTTGATCGTCGTCTCGCACGACCGTTATCTGCTCGAACGAATCACCGATCAGCAATACGCGATTCTCGACGGCCGACTGCGGCACCTGCCCGGCGGCATTGACGAATATCTGCGGCTGGCAGCCCATTCCACGCCGCTGCCGGAATCGCCACCGGCATCAACTACAGCCACACCGCAGGCACTGTCCGGCGCGCAACGTCGGGCCGCGGAAAAGGAGTTGGTCTCGGTTGATCGCCTGCTTGCGCGGCTAGCCGACCGGATCGCGGCCAAACACCTCGAACTAGCCGAGCATGACCAGTCCGACCACGTTGCCTTGACCCGGCTGACCCGGGAGTTACGAGCACTCGAAAACGAGGTCGCCGAGCAGGAGACCCGCTGGCTGGAGTTGTCGGACGTCGTCGAGTAAGACGCGGACCCGTCTTCGGCGATATCGCGCCCCTGCCGCCATGGTTTAACGTTGTCCCACATAGACACCCAGTTCTCGCTGCTGCGCCAGACGTTCCCATCGGGGAAGAAGCAACACTACCGGCCGGTGCCCTACCTACCCGGCGAGGCGCTGCTGGCGCTCTACCGACGTCGGGGCCCGGTGATTAATTCAGGAATCGGCCACCACGGGTACACCTATTTGTTTGGCGCAGAAGCGAATAAGTTCATCTTCGCCAATGCCGACGCGTTCAGCTGGCAACGGACGTTCGAGACTCTGGCTCTGGTCGACGGGCCCACCGCGCTGATCGTCAGCGACGGCGACGACCACCGGCGGCGCCGCAGTGTGGTGGCACCCGGGCTGCGTCATCGCCAGATCCACGACTATGTGCAGAACATGACGTCGGCTATCGACAGCGTCATCGACAGGTGGCGGACGGGCCAACGAATCGACATCTACCAGCTGTGCCGCTCCGCGGTGCGGCACAGCACCGCAGAAAGCTTGTTCGGACGCCGGATGGCCGGTCACTCCGACTTCCTCGGTGAACAGCTGCAGCCGTTGCTCGACTTGACCCACCAATTGCCGCAGGTGATCCAACTACAGCAGCGGCTCAACTTGCCGGGATGGCGCCAGGCGATGGCAGCGCGGACACGCATCAACGACCTCGTAGACATCGAGATCGCCAGCGCCCGTGCGCTTCCGGCACCCGATGACCACATGTTGACGATGCTGATCAATGGTCGCGGCGAAGAAGGGTATTCGCTGAGCGACAACGAGATTCGCGATTCCATCGTTTCGCTCATCACCGCCGGCTACGAAACGACGAGTGCCGCGTTGTCCTGGGCGATCTACACGCTGCTGACGCTGCCCGGCGCGTGGGAGCGCGCCGTGGACGAAGTCAATCGGGTACTGGGCGGCCGGGCGCCGGCCGCGGCCGATATCGAAGCGCTGACCTATCTCAACGGCGTTGTGCACGAGACGCTTCGGCTGTACACCCCGGGGGTGATCTCGGCCCGCAGAGTGATGCGGGATCTCCGGTTCGACGGCCATCGCATCCGTGCGGGCCGGTTGTTGATCTTCAGCCCGTATGTCACCCACCGGATCCCCGAACTGTGGCCAGAACCGCGCGAATTCCGTCCTACGCGTTGGGATCCCGGCGCACCGGGCTACCGCAAGCCCGCACCACACGAGTTCATCCCGTTCAGCGGAGGGTTGCATCGCTGTATCGGGGCGGTCATGGCCACCACCGAGATGACGGTGATGCTGGCCCGGCTGGTGGCCAGAACCAGACTGCGGTTGCCCGCTCAGCGCATCCGGGCGAGAAACTTCGCCGCGCTGGCCCCGCACCCCGGGCTGACCGTCGAGGTCACCCGTTCAGTGCCAGCGCAGTAGGACGAGTTCGGCGTTGAATCCCGGACCCATCGCGAGCAGCATTCCATGGCTTTCGCTGGGTGGCGGCTTGGCGATGGTGTCGCGCAGGATGTGCAGCACCGACGCCGACGAGAGGTTGGCGATCTCGCCCAGCGAGCGCCAGGTGAGCTCAAGGGCCTCCGGGCGCAGCTCGAGGCTTTTCCCGATCGCGTCGATGACTTTCGGGCCACCAGGATGGGCGACCCACGCTTCGATCTCGTCCGTGGTCAGCCCGTTCGTGGCGAGAAACTTGGAGACATCGTCGGCCAGGTGGCGTTCGATGACTGTGGTCAGCTCCGGGGACAGCACAGGCTGCAGGCCGGCGGAGCTGACGTTCCAGGCCATGATGTGCAGCGAGTCCGGGTAGAGGCGGCTGCGCGAGTCGACGATGTCGGGTCCGCTGGCCCTGACCTGCCGGTCGCGTTCGGCGCGACGGTCACCAACGGCGACCACCGCAGCAGCACCGTCACCGAACATGGCGGTCCCGACCAGACCCGACACCGTCGGCCTGACGGTCGGGAAGGTGAGCGAGCAAAGTTCGACGGACACCAGGGCCGCGACGCCGTCGGGCGCACCAAGCAGATAGTCGTGTAGCCGGCCAACACCCGCCGCTCCCCCGGCGCAGCCAAGGCCGAATAGCGGCATCCGGCGCACGTCCGGGCGTAAACCCAGCCGCCCGGTAATCCGGGCATCCAACGACGGCACCGCAACGCCAGTCGTCGTGGTGGTGGCGATCATGTCGATGTCTTGAGGTTGCAGGCCCGCCTCGTCCAGCGCGCCAAGCAGCGCCTCGCAGCCGAGTTCTACCGCGTTTTCGATGAAGATCTCATTGGCCTCGCCGAAATCGGCCAGCGACCGATACCGCTCCAGCGGCAGCACCAGGTGGCGGCTGTTGACCTTTGCGCCGGCATGCAGCCGCCGGACAATTTCCTCGTGTTCCTTCAATGCGGGGAACTCGACGAACTCGTCGGTAATCTCGCTTTGGCTATACCGGTGCGGGGGCAACGCGCCGAACACACCTGCGATGACGCTCATGCCGTTGCCCTCTGTTCAAAGGAATTTCCCCGCCGACCAAAAGTTTATGCGGTGTCGTGAAGTCTCGCAAAGTTATTGCTATTCAACGTCTGTCAAATACGGGGATGTATTCGCATACGGAACGAACTCTGCCAGCACAGATTTCGCTATTCTCCATCCTCCGCTTCGTCCTGGTCAAGCGCCATCGCGATTAATGCGTCGGCGCTCAAAGAGTCGATGATGTCATCACTGACAATTGAATGAGGAGGCGACTTTTCAGGCGCGCCGGACAACATCAATAATTTGTCCAGTAGCCCGGTCCGCCGAAGCTCTTGGAGTGGAATCTTTCGCAGCGATGACCAGATCACGGCGTCGTCGGATTCTTCCTGATCTACGTGCAACAGCTTGTGACGCAAGTGATCGGCCAACGCTGTCGGCGTGGGAAAATCGAAGATCAATGTGCGCGACAAGGCCAACCCGGTAGCGCTCTTGAGACGGTTACGGAGCTCGACGCCGGTCAGCGACTCAAACCCGAGGTCACCGAAGGCGCGCTCGACATCGATGTCACGGCTGCTTGAATGCCCCAAGACGGCGGCAGCGTGCACGCACACCAATTCCACCAGCTGACGGCGCTGTTCCTGGCGAGGCAGCGTTTCCAGTTGCTCGGCGAGCCCCACCGACCGATTCATGAGCGGAAGTGCGGTATTTCCCGCCGACCCCAACCAAAACCGGCGCCGGGCAAATCCGTACGTAGGCAATTCCACTCGACGGGCGCCCACGCCGGCCAGCACCGCCGGCCAATGCACATCAATTCCGGCGCTGAACAGCCGCCCGGCCGCGCCAAGCAGCGATTCGGCTTCGGGTTCTTCCTTGGTCAGTGTCGCCACCGCGGCGCCTTGCTGAGTCTGTAACGACTGTTCGACGGCTGCGGTCAGACCGGCACCGGGACCCACCTCGACAAACACCTGGGCGCCCAGCGATTCCGCCGACCGCACAGCGTCGAGGAAGCGCACCGGCTGACGCACATGCTCGACCCAATACGGTCCCGCTCCGTAGCCGGAGCCGGCCAAATGGCCAGATACGTTCGATATCAACTCAATTCGCGGCTGGCTTGGTGCTATGTCTGCCACCAGTAGGGCGAATTCCTCAACCATGTGCTCCATCAGCGGTGAGTGAAATGCATGCGACACCGCGAGCCGGTGCGTGCGCACGCCCCGCTGCGCCAGCTGGTCGGCGACCTCGTTTACCGAGAGCTCAGCACCCGAAATCACCACTGAATTGGGACCATTGACCGCCGCGATCGCCGCGCCTTCGGTGAGCAACGGCGTCACGTCATCCTCGCTGGTGGCTACCGCGAGCATCGCCCCACCCGTCGGCAGACCTGCCATCAAACGGCTTCGAGCCGCCACGATGGTGGCCGCATCCTGCAGCGACAACACTCCCGCGACGTGAGCTGCGGTGATCTCACCCACCGAATGACCCATGACCACATCCGCGACGATCCCCCAGTGTTGCAGCAACGAAGCCAACGCCACTTCGATGGCGAACAGTGCGGGCTGGGCGAACTCGGTGTTCTCCAACAGGTTTGCGTCATCGCCCCACAGCACGTCTTTGAGCGGCAGCCGCAGCCGAGAATCCAACGCGTGTACGGCCTCATCGAAAGCCATCGCGAACGCGGGGAAACGCTCGTAGAGTTCAGCGCCCATGCCCAGCCATTGCGCGCCTTGGCCGGGAAACACCAACGCCGTCTTGCCCGTTGGCCGATACCGGCCGACTATGGCACCGGCCTGGCCGGCAGCCAACCCCGCCAAACCCGTCGTCAGGGTCTCGCGATCGCTACCGACCAGCACCGCCCGGTGCTCAAACACCGACCGGGTGGTGGCCAGCGACCACGCGACATCGCCGATATCCACCCGCTGCTGGGCGGTCACGTGTTCCAACAATCGGGCGGCCTGGTTGACCAACGCCGGCTCTGAGCGGGCGGACAATACCAATGCCACCGACGTGCCCGGATAGTGCTGTGCCGCAGAGCTTTCCCGTTGGGCAGGAGCCTGCTCTACGATGGCGTGCGCGTTCGTCCCGCCCATTCCGAACGATGACACCCCCGCCCGGCGCGGCTGGTCGTGGGTTGGCCAGGGGATCAAGTCGGTGTTGACCTGCAGCCCGAGCTTCTCCAGGTCGATCTCCGGGTTGGCGCTGACGAAGTTGAGACTTGCTGGAATCAAACCTTTTTCGACTGACAACACAGTTTTGAGCAGGCCCGCGATTCCAGCGGCGCTTCCGGCGTGCCCGATGTTCGTCTTCACTGATCCGACGCTCACCGGACGACGGCGGCCGGAGAATATTTCGCCCAGCGCCTGCGCCTCGACCGGATCACCGACTTCGGTTCCAGTCCCATGCGCCTCGACATAATCGATGTCCGGGCTTTCCAGGCCGGCGCTGGACAGTGCGTGCCGGATGACGTCGGCTTGCCCCGACACCGACGGCACCGTTTGGCCCGCCGAGCTGTGCCCGGCGTTGCCGACCGCGCTCCCCCGAATGATTGCCCGGACGCGATGACCGTCTTCAAGGGCTGCGGGTAACGGCTGCAACAGGACAAGGCCACCGCCCTCGCCCCGTACGTAGCCGTCCGCACGCACATCGAACGCGTAGGTGTGGCCCGACGGTGAGACCGCACCGAATTCCGATTCGAGCATTGCGGTTTCGTCTGCCAAATTGAGGTGGATGCCGCCGGCCACGGCAAACCGAGACGCGCCGGTGCGCAAGCTTTCACATGCCTGGTGGACCGCGACCAGCGACGACGATTGACCGGAATCCACGGTCATGCTGGTGCCCTGCAATCCGAAAGCATACGAGATCCGGTTAGCGATCATTCCCCGGCTGATTCCGGCGAAGGAATGATGGTCGAGGGTGTCCACGCCATCGCGCAGCGTCAGGAGCGCGTAGTCATCGGACATCGCGCCGAGGAAGATCGAAACCAGTTCCCCACGTAGCGTTTCCGGGATGATGAAGGCATCCTCGAATACTTCCCATGCCAGTTCGAGGGCCAATCGCTGCCGCGGATCCATCGCGGACGCTTCCCGGGGCGACAGGTTGAAAAAGTCCGCGTCGAACTCGGCGACGTCACCCGGCAATTGGGTGACTTCCACGCCGTCGCGCACCACACGCCAAAAGTCGTGGGGACTGGAGGCGGCGGGGAACCGGCATGCCAGCCCGATGATCGCGATGTCCGTCGGTGCCACCACGTCCTCAACTCGTTACGCGCATCAGGGACCGAAGTCCTCGTCGAGAATGGCGAACAGTTCGCGTTCGGTGGCAGTGGTGAGGTCGTCGTCGATGGCATCGGGTTGGCTGGACTCCAGCGGCGGGGCGGTCAGGCCGGCCAGGATGGTTTGCAAGCGGGTGGTGAGCCGTGCTTTGTCATCCTGCGTCCACCCGGGTTGGTTGGCCAATGTTTGGAGTTCCCCGGCGACGTCGTTGAAACGGGCCAGGCGGTCGGGTTCGCCGGCGGGTGTCCCGGCAGCGATCCCGGCGGAGCCCAGTTGTGCGTCGACATGTTCGGCCAGCGCGGTGGGCGTCGGATAGTCGAAGATCAGCGTGGGTGAAAGGGTAAGTCCGGTGGCGGTTTTGAGGCGGTTCCGCAGTTCGACGGCGGTCAATGAATCGAATCCGAGATCTTGAAACTCGAGGTCGGCATCGATATCGGCGATGGAACGGCCCAGCACGGTGGCGGCATTGGTACACATCAGCTCCACCAGCTGGCGGTGCCGCTGCTCGGCGCTCAACCCCTGCAGCCGGGCGGCCAACCCCGACGCCGAGGCAGCGCCATCGGTCTCCACGATCAGCCGCCGCCCCGGGCGAGTAACCAAGTCGCGCAGCAACGGCGGCACTACACCACCGGCGCTCAGGCCCGCACCGTCCAGGTGGGCGGCCACCAGGACGGGGCGATCGGCCAGCAGGGCGTCGTCGAACAGTTGTAGCGCTTGGGGTGTGGACAGCGGCGCCAGTCCGGCCCGGCTCATGCGGGCTTTGTCCCGTTCGGCTAGATGCTTTGTCATCGCCGATGCTTGTTCCCACAATCCCCAGGCCACCGATAACCCCGGCAATCCGTGGCTGTGTCGATAGGCGGCCAGCCCGTCCAGGAAACTGTTGGCCGCCGCGTAATTACCCTGCCCGGGAGTTCCCAGGATGCCGGCCATCGACGAAAACATCACGAACGCCGACAGATCCATGTTCTGGGTCAGCTCATGCAAATTCCAGGCCCCATCAACTTTGGCCCGCAACACCACATCCACCCGCTCCGGCGTCAACGAGCCGATCAGCCCGTCGTCGAGCACTCCGGCGGCATGGAAAACCCCCTTGAGCGGATAGCGCGTATCCAGCCCGGCCAACAGCGCCGCGAGGGCAGCGCGATCGGCCACATCGCACGCCACCACCGAGACGCGGGCACCGGCCTCTTCCAGCCGGCCCACCACCTCGGCAACACCCTCTGAGGCGGCGCCGCTGCGACTGGCCAACACCACGTGGGCCACCCCATAGCGCGCGACTAAATGTTCGGCCAGCGCCGAACCCGCCATCCCGGTGCCCCCAGTAATCAGCACCGCCGAGCCGGCCAAGCCGCCACCGCAGCCGGCAAGCACCCCACCACCGGGCCCCTCGGGCAGGGTCAGCACCACCTTGCCGATCTGACGAGCCTGACTGACAAACCGATACGCCGCCGAAGCGGACCGCACGTCAAACGCCTTGACCGGCAACGGGGTTAACGTTGCCGAGCCGAATAGGCTCATGAGTTCGCCCAGCATCCCCGCGATGTGGTCCGAGCCGGCCTCCATCAGGTCGAAGGCTCGGTAGTGCACTCCCGGGTGTTCGGTTGCTACCTGCTCGGGGTCGCGCAGATCGGTTTTGCCCATCTCGATAAAGCGCCCGCCACCGACCAATAACCGCAGCGACGCGTCGACGAACTCACCGGCCAACGAGTCAAGCACCACATCGACCCCGGCACCCTCGGTGACCGCCAGGAACTTTTCTTCGAACTCCAACGACCGTGAATCACCAATATGGTCATCGTCAAAACCCATCGCCCGCAACGTGTCCCACTTACCCCGACTGGCAGTAGCGAACACCTCCGCACCCCAATACCGGGCCAGCTGCACCGCAGCCATGCCCACCCCACCGGTCGCCGCGTGCACCAGCACCCGCTCACCAGATTTCAGACCGGCCAACACCGACAACCCATACAACGCCGTCAAAAACACCACCGGCACCCCAGCGGCCTGCGCCAGCGACCATCCCGGCGACACCGCCGTCACCAACCGGGCATCCACCACCGCCTCAGAGCCCACCACCCCCAGCAAGCCCAGCACCGCATCACCAACGCCCAACCCCTCGACACCGAGGCCGACCTCGGTCACCACACCCGCACCCTCGGCGCCCAGCTCTCCGCCGCCGGGATACATCCCCAACGCCACCAACACATCCCGGAAGTTCACCCCGACCGCGCCCACCGCCACCCGCACCTGACCCGCGCCCAACTCCACCGGCGGTAACGAACGCACCACCAGATCCTCGAATGTGCCGGCGCCGCCGGCCGCCAGTCGCCAGGCTCCGTTGGGTAATTCCACCGTCGTCTCGCTGGGAGTCAGCCGGGCCGCGTGCGCAACACCGGAACGCACCACCAATTGCGGTTCGCCACAACCGATTACCTCAGCGATGTCCAGTGATCCGTCCGAATCAACCAGGACGACCCGGCCCGGATACTCGGCCTGCGCCGAGCGCACCAACCCCCACACCGCCGCACCCGCCAGATCCGTCACATCCTCACCAGCCAACCCCACCGCGCCATGCGTCAGCACCACCAGCACCCCGGTGCCCTCACCGGCCAGCCACGACTGCAACATCCCCAACGCCTCGTGGGTGGCCGCATACACCGAACCCACCTCGGCACCAGAATCCGGCTCCCACACCACCACACCATCACCAACACCATTGCCGCCCAACGGCACCGGCGACCAGCTGACTTCGTAGAGTCCGCCACCGCCACTCGCGGCCGCCGCCAGCGCGGCCTTCAGCGCACTCATCGAGATCGGACGAACCACCAACTCCCGCACCGACAAGACCGGCAGGCCCGCCGCATCGGCCAAATCCACCGACACCGCGCCGGTGCCGACGGGTGCTATCCGGACCCGTACCCGTGCGGCCCCGGCGGCATGCAGGCACACCCCCTGCCAAGAGAACGGCAGCATCGTCGCTTCGCCGCCCTCAACGACGCCCCAGGCATGCAGCGCGGCGTCCAATACCGCGGGATGAATCCCAAAGCCCCCGACCACCAAACCGTCGCCGGCGGTCACCTCGGCGAAGACCTCGCGCCCCCGCCGCCACAGTGCACGCAGACCGCGAAACGACGGCCCATACTCGTAACCCCGGTCCGCCAGTGCCCCATACACATCCCCGGCATCGACCGGCGAGGCCCCGGCCGGCGGCCACACCGACAAATCGGTGGCCGGTTCCGGCGCCGCGGCGCTCAACGATCCCTGGGCGTGCAGTACCCACGCCGAATCCGTGTCGACGCCGCGCGAATACACCCAGACGCCGCGTGAACCCGATTCGGCCGCGGCGTCGACTACCACCTGCACACGAGCGCCGCCTCCCGGCGGCAACACCAGCGGAGTCAACAATGTCAGCTCCTCGACCACCGAACAGCCCACCTCGTCACCGGCCCGCAGCACCAACTCCACGAATCCGGCACCGGGAAACAGCATTAGCCCGTCGACGACATGATCGGCCAGCCAAGGCGACTGCCCCACGGACAATGACCCGGTCAACACCACGCCACCCGAATCCGGTCGCTCCACCACCGCACCCAGCAACGGATGTCCGGCCCGGGTCACGCCGAGACCACCCATGTTCGCCGACCCGACCGCACCCAAGGGCAGCCAGAACCGTTGTCGGACAAACCCATATGTCGGTAGATCAACGCGGTGCCCACCGGTCAACGCGGCGCGCCAATCTACGGCGGTGCCGTTGGCGAACAGCTGCCCCAGCGCTGCCAGTGCCGACTCGTCTTCCGGCCGGTCTTTGGCCAGGGTGAGCACCGATAGTGGCCCTTCGGTGGTCAATGACTGCTGCACCGCTGCGGTCAGACCGCGACCCGGGCCCACTTCCACGAAGACTGCGCTACCCAACGATTCGGCGGCGCGCACCCCGTCGGCAAAGCGCACCGGTTGCCGCACGTGACCAACCCAATACTGCGGCGATCCGTACCCGGGGCGGGCCAATTGCCCGGTCAAGTTGGACACCAATCCGATTCGCGGCGACGCGGGCGAGATCCCGGTCAGCAGTTGCGCAAACTGGTCGAGCATGGGCTCCATGAGGACGGAGTGAAATGCGTGCGATACCGCCAATCGGTGGGTGCGGCAGCCTTGTTGGGCCAGCTGACCGGCGATCGCGGTCACCGGCGCCTCGGGACCCGAAATCACCACAGCGCGAGGACCGTTGACCGCAGCAAGATTGACATCATCGCTGAGCAGCGGCGCCACCTCGGCCTCGCTGGCGGCTACCGCAACCATCACCCCGCCGGAAGGCAGCCCCGCCATCAGTCGGCCCCGCCCCGCCACCACCCGCGCGGCATCGGAAAGCGACAACACGCCCGCCACGTGGGCCGCGGTGATCTCGCCGACCGAATGCCCGGTCACCACATCGGGCGCCACACCCCAGTGCTGCAGCAACGCCGCCAGGGCCACCTCGACGGCGAATAACGCGGGCTGCGCGAACTCCGTACTTTGCAGCAGGTCGGCGTCGTTGCCCCACATCACCTCTCGCAGCGGTAGCCGCAGGTGCGGATCCAGCGCCGCAACCGCTTCGTCCAACGCGGCGGCGAACACCGGAAAACGCGCGTAGAGCTGCGCACCCATCCCCAGCCATTGGGCGCCCTGGCCGGGAAACACAAACACCGTCTTGCTCGCCGGGCGAGCCCGTCCCACCACCACGCCCGCGCCCGGGTCGCCGGCGGCCACTTCGGCCAGGCCCTGCGCCAACCGATCACGGTTCGTGCCGACCACGACGGCCCGGTGATCGAACACCGCCCGCGTCGTCACCAGGGACCAGCCCACGTCGGCCGGGGTCAATGCTGGGTTGGCGGCCAGGTGTGCGAGCAACAGGGTGGCTTGGTTGGCCAGCGCTTGCTCGGAGCGCGCCGACAGCACCCACGCGGTGGCCCGCTCATCGTGCTCGGGAGTAACGTTTTCGGGCACAACGCTTTCCGGTGTCGGCGGCTGCTCGATGATGACGTGCGCATTGGTTCCGCTGATGCCGAATGATGACACGCCGGCACGGCGCGGGCCGGCCGCGGGCCAAGTCCGCGACTCCGTCAACAACGACACTGCCCCTGCCGACCAATCCACATGCGGTGACGGCACATCCACGTGCAGTGTTTGCGGCAGGACGCCGTGCTGGATCGCCTGCACCATCTTGATCACACCGGCCACCCCCGCGGCAGCGGAGGTGTGTCCGATGTTGGATTTGATCGACCCCAGCCACAGCGGCCGGTCCGCCGGCCGGTCCTGCCCGTAGGTCGCTAAAAGCGCTTGCGCCTCAATCGGATCGCCCAGCACGGTGCCGGTGCCGTGTCCCTCGACCACATCGACATCCGCCGCGGTCAGCCCGCCGCTGGCCAGCGCGGCCCGGATGACACGCTGTTGGGACGGCCCATTCGGCGCGGTCAGCCCGTTGGAGGCGCCGTCCTGATTCACCGCCGAACCGCGCAGCAATGCCAGCACCGGATGCCCTAGCCGCTGCGCGTCGGCCAGGCGTTCTACCACCAGGACTCCGGCGCCTTCTGACCACGCGGTGCCGTCGGCGGCACCGGCATACACCTTGCACCGACCGTCGGCTGCCAGTGCGCGCTGCCGGCTGAATTCGACGAAGGCGGCAGGCGTGGCCATTACCGTCACTCCGCCGACCAAAGCCAGGTCCGTCTCGCCGGAGCGTAACGACTGCGCGGCCAAATGCATCGCGACCAACGACGACGAACATGCCGTATCCACCGACACCGCGGGGCCTTCCAAACCCAGCACGTAGGACACCCGGCCCGAGGCCACACTCAAGGTCGACCCGGTGAGTCCGTAGCCCTCCAGCTCGCCTTCCACTTGGCCGCCATACCCAGCATGGATCACGCCGGCGAATACGCCTGTTGCAGAACCTCGCAACGCAAGAGGGTCGATGCCGGCGCGTTCCAAGGCTTCCCACGATAACTCCAGCATCAACCGCTGTTGGGGATCCATCGCCAGCGCTTCGCTAGGCCCGACACCGAAGAACCCGGCATCGAAATCGCCTGCCTCCTTTAAGAAGGACCCTTGGCGCACATACATTTTGCCTGGGGTGTCCGGGTCCGGGTCGAACAATCCCGCGACGTCCCAGCCCCGGTCCGCGGGGAAGTCGGATACGGCGTCACGACCCTCAATCACCATGTTCCACAGAGCTTCCGGTGAGTCCACTCCGCCCGGATACCGGCACGCCATACCGACCACCGCCACCGGTTCGGCCGCCTTGCCTTCCAGTTCGGCGAGGCGCCGGCGAGTGCGGCGAAGGTCCGCCGTCAGGCGTTTCAGGTAGTCGACGTGCTTGTCAGTCTCCGGCACTTAATGGTCCTCGTTGGCGATCAGGAGCCGAGTTCTTCGTCGAGGATGGCGAAGAGTTGGCTTTCGGTTGCGGTGTAGATATCGGCGTCGACGTCGTCCGAGGTTTCCGGGTCGTAGGGATCGGCGGTGGCGCTCAGGGTGCTGAGCAAGGTTTGGATCCTCGTGACGAGATGCGTTTTGTCTTCGGGTTTCCAGTCCGGTTGGTTGAGCAGGGTTTGGAGTTCGCGGGTGATGTCGTTGAACCGGTCGATCGCATTGGGCTGGCCGGCGGTGGGGTCGGCGACCTCGAGCCGGGTGTCGAGGTGTTCGGCCAGCACCGTGGGCGTTGGGTAGTCGAAGATCAGCGTGGGTGAAAGGGTAAGTCCGGTGGCGGTTTTGAGGCGGTTCCGCAGTTCGACGGCGGTCAGGGAGTCAAATCCGAGGTCTTGGAAAACGCTGCCGGCGTTGATGTCTGCCGCGTTGGAACGGCCCAGGACGGTTGCGGCGTTGGCGCACACCAGGTTCACCAGCTGGTGCTGACGCTCCTCGGTGGGCAGGCCGTGCAGCCGCGAAACGAGGGTCGTCGTCGAGGCCGAGATGGTGTCGGTGTCGTCGATGACACGTCGGGCGGGACGGGCGACCAGCTGACTTAGCAGTGCGGGAAGCTCGCCGCTGTGCCGAGCCAGCGCGGCGGGGTCGAGGCGGGCGGCGACCGCCAGGGGGCTATCGGTGAGCATCGCGGTGTCGAAGAGTCGCAGTGCCTGCTCGGTGGACAACGGTGCTGCCCCAACGCGGCTCATGCGGGCCTTGTCACGTTCGGCTAGATGCTTTGTCATCGCCGATGCTTGTTCCCACAATCCCCAGGCCACCGATAACCCCGGCAATCCGTGGCTGTGTCGATAGGCGGCCAGCCCGTCCAGGAAACTGTTGGCCGCCGCGTAATTACCCTGCCCGGGAGTTCCCAGGATGCCGGCCATCGACGAAAACATCACGAACGCCGACAGATCCATGTTCTGGGTCAGCTCATGCAAATTCCAGGCCCCATCAACTTTGGCCCGCAACACCACATCCACCCGCTCCGGCGTCAACGAGCCGATCAGCCCGTCGTCGAGCACTCCGGCGGCATGGAAAACCCCCTTGAGCGGATAGCGCGTATCCAGCCCGGCCAACAGCGCCGCGAGGGCAGCGCGATCGGCCACATCGCAGGCCACCACCGAGACGCGGGCACCGGCCTCTTCCAGCCGGCCCACCACCTCGGCAACACCCTCTGAGGCAGCGCCGCTGCGACTGGCCAACACCACGTGGGCCACCCCATAGCGCGCGACTAAATGTTCGGCCAGCGCCGAACCCGCCATCCCGGTGCCCCCAGTAATCAGCACCGCCGAGCCGGCCAAGCCGCCACCGCAGCCGGCAAGCACCCCACCACCGGGCCCCTCGGGCAGGGTCAGCACCACCTTGCCGATCTGACGAGCCTGACTGACAAACCGATACGCCGCCGAAGCGGACCGCACGTCAAACGCCTTGACCGGCAACGGGGTTAACGTTGCCGAGCCGAATAGGCTCATGAGTTCGCCCAGCATCCCCGCGATGTGGTCCGAGCCGGCCTCCATCAGGTCGAAGGCTCGGTAGTGCACTCCCGGGTGTTCGGTTGCTACCTGCTCGGGGTCACGCAGATCGGTTTTGCCCATCTCGATAAAGCGCCCGCCACCGACCAATAACCGCAGCGACGCGTCGACGAACTCACCGGCCAACGAGTCAAGCACCACATCGACCCCGGCACCCTCGGTGACCGCCAGGAACTTTTCTTCGAACTCCAACGACCGTGAATCACCAATATGGTCATCGTCAAAACCCATCGCCCGCAACGTGTCCCACTTACCCCGACTGGCAGTAGCGAACACCTCCGCACCCCAATACCGGGCCAGCTGCACCGCAGCCATGCCCACCCCACCGGTCGCCGCGTGCACCAGCACCCGCTCACCAGATTTCAGACCGGCCAACACCGACAACCCATACAACGCCGTCAAAAACACCACCGGCACCCCAGCGGCCTGCGCCAGCGACCATCCCGGCGACACCGCCGTCACCAACCGGGCATCCACCACCGCCTCAGAGCCCACCACCCCCAGCAAGCCCAGCACCGCATCACCAACGCCCAACCCCTCGACACCGAGGCCGACCTCGGTCACCACACCCGCACCCTCGGCGCCCAGCTCTCCGCCGCCGGGATACATCCCCAACGCCACCAACACATCCCGGAAGTTCACCCCGACCGCGCCCACCGCCACCCGCACCTGACCCGCGCCCAACTCCACCGGCGGTAACGAACGCACCACCAGATCCTCGAATGTGCCGGCGCCGCCGGCCGCCAGTCGCCACCCGTCGGCAGGCAACGTTAACACCGCGCCCGCTCCCGCCGAGTTCAGCCGGGGCAGGTGCGCGACGCCGGAACGCACCACCAATTGCGGTTCGCCACAACCGATTACCTCAGTGATGTCCAGTGATCCGTCCGAATCAACCAGGACGACCCGGCCCGGATACTCGGCCTGCGCCGAGCGCACCAACCCCCACACCGCCGCACCCGCGAGATCCGTCACATCCTCACCAGCCAACCCCACCGCGCCATGCGTCAGCACCACCAGCACCCCGGTGCCCTCACCGGCCAGCCACGACTGCAACATCCCCAACGCCTCGTGGGTGGCCGCATACACCGAACCCACCTCGGCACCAGAATCCGGCTCCCACACCACCACACCATCACCAACACCATTGCCGCCCAACGGCACCGGCGACCAGCTCACCGCCAATAACCGCTCGCCACCGCGAGAGGCGGGTGCGGACAACTGAGCCGTCGAGACGGGACGAACGACCAACTCCCGCACCGACAAGATCGGCAAACCCGATTCGTCGGCCAAATCCACCGACACCGCGGCCACTCCCACCGGTGCGATCCGGACCCTGGCCCGCGACGCGCCCGCGGCATGCAGGCGCACACCCTGCCAAGAGAACGGCAGCATCGTTTGGGTCTGCTCGCCGGCGACCCCCATCGCGTGTAACGCCGCGTCCACCAGCACCGGGTGGATCCCGAATACGCCGACCGGTTGACCGCCGTCTGATGGGACAGCAACTTCGGCGAACACTTCATTGCCGCGCTGCCACAGCGCCCGCAAACCCTGAAACGCCGGACCGTACTCGTAACCCCGCTCGGCCAGTTGCTGATACGCACCGGTCACGTCCACTGCGGACGCTCCCACCGGCGGCCACACCGACAGGTCCGCGGTTGGCGCATTCGACGCCGGGCTCAGCGCGCCCTCGGCGTGCAGAGTCCAGTCCGGTTGAGCTCCAAGTGAATAGATCGACAGGGTCCGCCATCCTGAGTCATCCGCCGCACCCACGACAACCTGGACCTGAATTCCGTCGGCCGACGGCAGTAGCAGCGGCGCCGACAACGTGAGCTCGTCGACGACCGTGCAGCCGACCTCGTCACCGGCCCGAAGCGCCAACTCCACGAATCCGGCGCCGGGGAACAACACCACCCCGGTCACGGCGTGATCGCTCAGCCAGGGCTGCGTGCCCGTCGATAACCGCCCGGTCAGCACGACTCCACCCGAATCCGGTCGCTGGACCACCGCACCCAGCAACCCGTGTTCGGCGCCGACCAGACCCAGACCGCCCGGATCACCGGCACCGGCACCGGCTTCGACTGTCGGGAGCCAAAACCTGCGCCGATCAAAAGCATACGTCGGCAACTCCACCTGCGACCCGCTGACAAACACAGCCGGCCAGTTCACTGCCACACCGCAGACATGGGCCTGACTCACGGACAGTAGAAACCGGTCGAGCCCACCGTCGTTGCGGCCCAGTGTAGGAATAACGTTGGCCTCCACCGCATCCCGATCCACAACCGTCGCCCAGGTCTCCTCGACGGCGGTGGCCAAGACCGGATGCGGGCTGGACTCGATGAAAACCTGGCATCCGGCGTCGCGCGCGCTGCGCACCGCACGCTCGAATTGCACCGTCTGGCGGATGCTTTGGTGCCAGTACTCGGCAGTCAAACCTGAGGTGTCCATCAGCTCGCCGGTCACCGTGGAAAAGAAGGCGACCGACGAGGAGTGCGGCTCGATGCCAGCCAACGCCTGGACCAGAGCGTCGTGGATGGTGTCGACCTGCGCCGAGTGCGAGGCGTAGTCGACGTCGATCCTGCGGGCACGCACGTTGTCGGCCTCGCAACGCGCTATCAGTTCCTCGCACGCGCCGACCTCGCCAGAGACGACGATCGCTGAAACGCCGTTGACCGCGGCGATATTCAGTCGATCACCGCACTGCGCCAACAACTGCTGCGCTTGAGGCAATCCACAGGCCAGCGAGACCATGCCTCCGGCGCCCGACAGCTGCACCAGCAGCCGGCTTCGCAGCGCCACGACTCGGGCCGCATCCTCCAGCGACATCGCGCCAGCGACGTAGGCGGCCGCGATCTCACCTTGCGAATGGCCGATCACCGCGTCGGGCTGGACACCCATCGAGCGCCATAGTTCGGCCAACGACACCATCACCGCCCACAGGGCCGGCTGCACCACATCGACCCGATCCAGCCCCGGGGCATCGGCAGTGCCCCGGATGACATCGATCAGCGACCACTCCACGTGCTCACTGAGCGCCTTGTCGCATCGGTTCATGTTCTCGGCGAACACTTTTGACGTGTCGAGTAACTGGGCGCCCATACCGACCCATTGCGAGCCTTGACCGGGAAATACGAACACCGTCTTGCCCGCCGCCTGGGCGCGGCCCGTCACCACGTTCGCGCCCGGTTCGCCGGCGGCCAACTCCGACAAACCCGCCATCAGCTGCTCGCGGTCGGCACCGACGACCACCGCGCGGTGCTCGAACGTCGAACGCGTCGACACCAACGACCATCCGACGTCGGTTGCGCCCAGGTTCTGCCGAGCACCCAGATGGGCCAACAACCGCTGTGCCTGACCCGTCAGGGCCTCCGGCGAGCGAGCAGACAGCACCCACGGAACCACCGGCATATCGTTATCACCTGAAGCGCCAGTACTTTCCAGCGCCGGCGCTTGTGCCGGGGGTTGTTCCAAGATCACATGCGCGTTGGTCCCGCTGATTCCGAATGACGACACCCCCGCCCGGCGCGGACGGTCCACGACCGGCCACGACCGTGACTCGGTCAACAACGAGACAGCTCCCGCCGACCAATCCACGTGCGGCGTCGGCACATCCAGGTGCAATGTCTTGGGCATCACCCCGTGGCGCATGGCCTGCACCAACTTGATCACGCCGGCGACCCCGGCGGCGGCCGAGGTGTGTCCCATGTTCGACTTGATAGACCCCAACCACAGCGGCTGGTCTGCCGGCCGGTCCTGTCCGTAGGTCGCCAGAATCGCCTGAGCCTCAATCGGATCGCCCAGCGTGGTGCCTGTCCCATGACCCTCGACCAGATCCACGTCGGCCGCACCCAGCCGGGCGTTGGCCAGCGCGGTCCGGATCACCCGTTGCTGCGCAGGCCCGTTGGGCGTCGCGAGCCCGTTGGAGGCACCGTCCTGATTGACCGCGGAGCCGCGGACCACGGCCAGCACCGGATGGCCCGCTCGCTGCGCGTCGGCCAGCCGCTCCAGCACCAACGCTCCGACGCCCTCGGAGAAGCCGGTCCCGTCGGCGGCACCGGCATACGCTTTGCATCGCCCGTCAGGAGACAGCGCCCGTTGCCGACTGAACTCCACGAACATGGCCGGGGTGGCCATTACCGTCACCCCACCAACCAGAGCCAAGTCGCACTCGCCCGAGCGCAGTGACTGTGCCGCCAGATGCAGCGCCACCAACGACGACGAACATGCGGTATCCACCGAGACGGCCGGGCCTTCCAGACCCAGTGAATACGCCACCCGCCCGGACGCCACGCTCAACGTCGAACCGCGAAGTCCGTAGCGCTCCAGGTCGCCGGGCACCCGCCCCTGGCCTCCGTACGAACCATGGAAAACCCCGGCGAACACGCCCGTCGCCGAACCCCGCACGCTCACCGGGTCGATCCCGGCACTTTCCAAGGCTTCCCACGACACCTCCAACAGCAACCGCTGTTGTGGATCCATCGCCAGCGCCTCGCTGGGTGCGATGCCGAAAAACGCCGCGTCGAAGTCGGCCACGTCGGCCAGGAAGCCGCCGCTCCCGGTGTACGACTTGCCGACCGCGTCAGGATCCGGATCGAACAGTCCGCCCAGATCCCAGCCGCGGTCGGCCGGGAAATCCGACACCACGTCGCGACCGTCGACCACCATCTGCCACAGGGCCTCGGGGGACGTCGCTCCACCGGGATACCGGCAAGCCATCCCCACTAGGGCCACCGGTTCGGTCGTGGCCGCCAGGTAGTCGCGGTTCTCCCGCTTCAGCCGCTCATTTTCCTTGAGGGATTTGCGCAGGGCCGCGACCAGCTCCTCGTGAGTGCTGCTCATCGGGCCCGGCCTTTCATGCCGCTCAACCGCATGGGCCAAGCCGCGCAATCTCGCATAAAGCAAAGATATCTAGGTCCGAGGGACTCCAACTCATTCGCCCAGCCGACCACCGATGGCGGCTTGTCCACAGGCCCGCATCAGTGCCAGCGCAGCAACACGAGCTCAGAACAGAAGCCGGGCCCCATCGCGAGCATCAGACCAGGGGTTCCGCTAGGCGGCGGTTTGGCGAGGGTGTCGCGCAGCACGTGCAACACCGAGGCCGACGACAGATTGCCGATCTCGCCCAGCGAACGCCAGGTCAGTTCCAGGGCCTCCGGCGGCAGGCTGAGAGCCGCGTTGATCGCCTCGATGACCTTGGGACCACCGGGGTGGCTGACAAAGGCGCCGACGTCCGTTGTCGTCAAGCCGTGCGCCCCCAGAAACTCGGTGACATCGCCTTCGATGTATTGCTCCACGACGGCCGCGACGTCCTTCGACAGCACCAGCTCGAATCCGGTGGCGCCCACGTCGTAGCCCATGGTGCGCAGCGAGTCGGGGTAGAGATGGCTGCGCGAGTCCAGGACGTCCGGACCGCTGGCGCCGATTTGTTCGGCGCGTCGTTCGCCGACGCCCACCACAGCTGCAGCGCCGTCAGCAAATAGGGCACTACCGACGAGGCCGGCCAGCGACGGTTTGTATCCGGGGTAGGTCAGTGAACAAAGTTCCACGGAGATCAGTGCGGCCGCGCCGTCGGGCCGGCCACGCAGGTAGTCGTTCAGCCGGGCCACGCCGGCTGCCCCGGCCACGCAGCCCAGGCCGAACAGCGGCACCCGCCGCAAGTCCTCACGCAGTCCGAGCCGGCCGGCGATGCGGGCGTCCAGCGATGGGACCGCCAGACCCGTCACTGTCGTGGTAATGAGTGCGTCCAGGTCCTGCGGCCGCAGGCCTGCCTCGTCCAGCGCGCCGAGCAGCGCCTCGCAGCCGAGTTCAACGGCGTTTTCGATGAAGATCCCGTTTGCCGTGCCGAAGTCGGTCAGAGCCGGATACCGCTCCAAGGGCATCACCAGGTGGCGGCCGTTGACCTTGGCGCTGGCATGCAGTTGCCGAACGATGTCTTCGTAGCCCTCGAACTCCGGAATGCTGACGAAAAAGTCGGTGAGGTCGCTCTGGGGGTAGCGATACGGCGGCAAGGCGCCAAAGACACCTGCGATGACGCTCATAGGTCCCACCCCTTGAGTACGAGAATCTAGGCCGAAAGGTTCAACTGGCTTAGACCAGGAAGTTTAGTCTGCCCTTACCGGCTCGGCAAAGATTAGTGGTCTGGCCCACCCCGCTGACCCACCCCGCCGCGGGCTAGCGCAGCCGCTCCTGCAGCGCCGCAGAGGTCGCCAGCACGGCGTTCAATTGTTCGGCCACGCGGCTCGGTGCGGTGCCACCCCGGGCATCGCGGGATGCCACCGACCCCTCGATCGTCAGCACCTCGCGGACTTCCGGTGTCAGCTCGGGACTGATCGCGACCAGCTCGTCGTCGGTCAGCTCCTCGAGTCCGACGCCACGCCCTTCGGCGGCACGGACGGCGCCGCCGGCGGCCTCATGCGCGGAGCGGAACGGCACTCCTTGCCGTACCAGCCACTCGGCGATATCGGTGGCCAGCGTGAAGCCGGCCGGTGCCAGCGCGGCCATCCGCTCGACGTTGAACGTCAGGCTGGCCACCAGCCCTGCCATCGCCGGCAGCAAAAGCTCCAGCTGGGCCACCGAGTCGAACACCGGCTCCTTGTCTTCCTGCAGGTCACGGTTGTAGGCCAGTGGCTGAGCCTTCAGCGTCGCCAACAGCCCGGCGAGGTTCCCGATCAACCGCCCGGACTTGCCGCGGGCTAGCTCGGCGATGTCCGGGTTCTTCTTCTGCGGCATGATCGAGCTGCCGGTGGACCAGGAATCGTGCAACGTGACATAACCGAATTCCGTCGAGCTCCAGATGATGATGTCCTCGGCCAGCCGCGACAGGTCGACGCCGATCATGGCGAACACGAACGCGGCCTCGGCGGCGAAATCCCGGGCGGCGGTCGCGTCGATGGAGTTGTCGGCTGCGGTGTCGAAGCCCAAGTCCGCGGCGATCGCGTCCGGATCTAGGCCCAGCGACGAGCCGGCCAGCGCCCCAGAGCCGTATGGGGACACCGCGGTGCGCTTGTCGAAGTCGACGATCCGGTCCACATCGCGCAGCAACGGCTGGGCGTGCGCGAGCAAGTGATGCGCCAGCAGGATCGGCTGCGCGGCCTGCAGGTGGGTCTTGCCCGGCATGATCGCGGTTGGGTGGGCACCGGCCTGGGCAGCCAGGGCGGCGACGACGTCGAGCGCTCCGGCGGCGACCCGTCGCACCGCGTCGCGCAGCCACATCCGGAACAGCGTGGCCACCTGATCGTTGCGCGACCGGCCGGCACGCAGCCGCCCGCCCAGATCCGGCCCGACCCGGTCGATCAGCCCGCGCTCCAGCGCGGCGTGCACATCCTCGTCGGTGACCAGCGGGCCGAAGCTACCGTCCGCGAGGTCGTCGGCCAGACTGTCCAACCCGGCCAACAATCCGTCGCGTTGCTCCTCAGTGAGCAGACCGGCCCGGAACAACACGATGGTGTGCGCCCGGGACGCGGTGACGTCGTAGGGAGCCAGCACCCAGTCGAAGTGGGTGGACTTACTCAACGCGGCCAGCGCGGCAGCGGGGCCGTCGTCGAACCGCCCGCCCCACAGTGATCCCTCGCGCGTGCTCACTTTTCGATGCCGAGCAGACGCAGAATCGCACCGAGATGGCGGTTTGCGTGCGATTCTGCGACTGCTCGCGAGCAAACCGTCACCGTTGGTCCCGGCGGGCAGCGAGCTTGGACGACAGCCCGTGCACGTAGACGAAGCCCTTCGACATGGACTGATCGAAAGTGTCGCCCTCGTCGTAGGTGGCCAGGTTGAAGTCGTAGAGCGACTCCGCGCTGCGCCGACCGTTCACCGCAATGTGGCCGCCGTGCAACACCATTCGGATCTCCCCCGACACGTGCTCCTGCGTCTTGACGACGAAGGTCTCCAGGGCGGTCTTCAGCGGCGAATACCACAGCCCGTCATAGACCAGCTCGGCCCAGCGTTGATCGGTCTGCCGTTTGAACCGCCCCAACTCGCGCTCCAACGTGACGTGTTCGAGTTCGGCGTGGGCGGTGATGAGCACCATCGCCCCAGGCGCTTCATAGATCTCGCGGCTCTTGATGCCCACCAGCCGGTCCTCGACGACGTCGAGGCGACCCACACCCTGGGCGCCGGCCCGGCGGTTGAGTTCCTCGATGGCCTGCAACACCGACAGCGGCTTGCCGTCGATCGACACCGGCACGCCCTTGTCGAAGCCGACGATTACCTCGTCGGGTGTGCTCCAGTTGAGGGTGGGGTCTTCGGTGTAGTCGTAGACGTCCTTGGTGGGTGCGTTCCACAGGTGTTCCAGGAACCCGGTTTCCACCGCGCGGCCCCACACGTTCTGGTCGATGGAGAATGGCGAACGCTTGGTGACGTTGATCGGGATAGCGTTCTCCTCGGCGAACGCGATCGCCTTCTCGCGCGTCCACGCGTAGTCGCGGACTGGCGCCAGCACCTCCAGATCCGGTGCCAGCGAAGCGAATCCGACTTCGAACCGGACTTGGTCGTTGCCCTTGCCGGTGCAGCCGTGCGCGACGATGCTGCCGCCGTGTTCGCGGGCCGCCGCGACCAGATGCTTGGCGATCAACGGCCGGCTGATGGCCGACACCAGCGGGTAGCGGTCCATGTACAACGCATTGTTCAAGATGGTGGGCAGGCAGTAGCCCTCGGCGAACTCGTCGCGGGCATCGACGACGACCGCCTCGACCGCACCGCAATCCAGGGCCCGCTGGCGCACGACTTCCATGTCTTCGCCGCCCTGGCCGAGGTCGATCGCCACGGCCACGACCTCACGGCCGGTCTCCTTGCCTATCCAGCTGATGGCCACCGAGGTGTCCAGGCCGCCGGAATACGCCAGGATGACGCGCTCTGACATGAATCAATCTCCAATCCGCTGCAAGCAGGCTTACTTGAGTTTTTCCAAAGTGCTGGCCAGCTCGGCGCCGGTCATCGGCTCCCGGGCCGCCACGAAGACGGTGTCGTCGCCGGCGATGGTGCCGACGACGTACGGTAACGCCGCGCGATCGAGCGCGCTGGCCAAATAGTCAGCTGCGCCCGGCGGAGTGCGCAGCACCGCCAGGTTGAAGCTGGAGTCGGTGGACACCAGCAGCTCGCTCAGCAACCGGGACAGCCGCGCGGTGCCGCCGGATACCCCGCGTACCGGGCTGCCGTCCTCGGGGACGATGTAAACCCCGACACCGCCATCGGCGCCGCGCAGTTTGACCGCGCCCAGCTCTTCGAGATCGCGGGACAGCGTGGCCTGGGTGACGTCGATGCCGTCATCGGCCAGCAGCGCCGCCAGTTCGCTTTGGCTGCGCACCGGGGCCGACGACAGGATGCTCACGATGCGGGCCTGCCGTCCGACGCGGGTAGTTTCGGGTGCGGCCTTGGAGCGGGTCATCAGGCCCGCTCCAGGAGCCACACCAGCAGCGCCTTCTGGGCGTGCAGCCGGTTTTCGGCCTCGTCGAAGACCACGCTGGCCGGACCGTCCATCACCTCGTCGGTGATCTCTTCGCCACGGTGCGCCGGAAGACAGTGCAGCACAATGGCTTCCGCGTCGGCCAGGCCGAGGAGTCGCTGGTTCACCTGGAACGGCCGAAACGGCTTGACCCGATCCAGCCCGTCGTTCTCCTGGCCCATCGACGTCCAGGTGTCGGTCACCAGGACGTCGGCACCCGCGGCGGCCGCGTCCGCGTCGGCGGTCACGGTGACCGAGCCGCCGGTGATCTGCGCGCGGCGTTCGGCGGCGGCCAGCAGCGCCGGGGCGGGCGCAAAGCCGTCCGGGGCGGCGACGGTGACGTGGATGCCCGCATTCACCCCGCCCAGCAGCAGCGAGTGGGCCATGTTGTTGGCGCCGTCACCGAAGTAGGACAGCCGCAGGCCCTTCAGCGTGCCCTTGTGTTCGGCAATGGTCTGCAGGTCGGCCAGCACCTGGCAGGGGTGGAAGTCGTCGGAGAGCGCGTTGACCACCGGCACGGTGGCCACCGAGGCCATCGCGTCGAGCCGGTCCTGGCCGAACGTCCGCCAGACGATGGCGTCGACGTAGCGGGACAGCACCTGCGCGGTGTCCTGCAGCGTCTCGTCGCGACCCAGCTGGGTGCTGCTGCTGTCGACGACGACGGCGTGCCCGCCCAGCTGCGCGATACCCACCTCGAACGAGAACCGGGTGCGGGTGGAGTTCTTGTCGAAGATGACCGCGACGCCGCGTGGCCCCTCGAGGGGACGACGGCTGAAGGGGTTTTTCTTCAGCTCGGCGGCCAGCTCGAGGACCTCGGCCTGTTCGGCTGGCGACAGCGCGTCGTCGCGCAGGAAGTGCCTAGGCATGTGCGGCGCTCCCGACGGTGTCGAGGATGCCGGGCAGGGCGCTGACGAAGCTGTCGATCTGGGCCTCGGTGATGACCAGCGGCGGCGCCAACCGGATGACGTCGGGAGTGGGCGCGTTGACCAGGAATCCGGCCTCGCGGGCGGCGGCCTCGGTGTCTTTGGCCCGCGGCGCGGTCAGCACCATGCCCCAGAGCAATCCGCGGCCGCGGATGTGGTCGATCATCGGGTGACCGAGCGATTCGACGCCGTGGCGCAACGACTTGCCCAGCACCTCGGCGCGCTGCACCAGATCGTCGGCGGCCAGCACCCTCAGCACCGCCAGGGCTGCGGCCGTGCAGATTGGGTTACCACCAAAGGTGCTGCCGTGCAGGCCGGGAGTCAACAATTCGGCGGCCGGGCCGACGGCCAGCACCGCGCCGATCGGCAGACCACCGCCGAGCCCCTTGGCCAGGGTCACCACGTCGGGGGTGATGCCGTCATGCTGGTGGGCGAAAAAGGCTCCGGTGCGCCCTATTCCGGTCTGCACCTCGTCGAGCACCAGCAAGGCGCCGTGCTGCGTGGTGATATCGCGGGCGGCGGCTAGGTAGCCGGCGGGCGGGACGACGACGCCGCTCTCCCCCATGATCGGTTCCAGGAATACCGCCGCGGTCTCGTCGTCGACGGCGCCGGCCAGCGCGTCGGTATCGCCGTAGGGCACGTGCGTGACGAAGCCCGGCAGCGGCGCGAACGGCGCCTGCTTAGCCGGCTGACCGGTCAGCGCCAGCGAGCCCATCGTCCGGCCGTGGAAACCTTCTTGTGCGGCAACCAGTTTCGTGCGGCCGGTGAGCCGGGACAGCTTGAACGCCAGTTCGTTGGCCTCGGTACCGGAGTTGCAGAAGAACACCCGCGTTTGCTGGTCGGCCCCCAGCAGCGCGACGAGTTCCTCGGCCAGCGCGAGACTCGGTTCGGTGGCGTAGAAATTGGACGTGTGGCCCAGCGTCGCCAGCTGATGGGTGACGGCCTCGATGATTGCCGGGTGGCGATGGCCCAGCACGTTGACGGCGATGCCGCCGAGCAGGTCCAGGTAGCTGCGGCCGTCGACATCGGTGACCACGGCACCATCACCACTGGCCAAAGCCATTGCGGGCGTGCCGTAATTGTTCATCATCACGGCTTCCCACCGCTGCCGCATCGCATCCGTGTTCGTCATGCTGGTACCACCTTCGTCCCAGTGCCCTCGGGGGTGAAGAGCTCCACCAGCACACAGTGTTTGACTCTGCCGTCGATGACATGCGCGCTGGGCACTCCCCCGTTGACCGCGCGCAGGCAGGCCTCGACCTTGGGAATCATGCCCGCTTCGAAGGTGGGCAGCAGTTGGGTCAAACTGGCGGTGTCAATTTCACTGACCAACGAATCGCGGTCCGGCCAATCGGTATATACGCCTTCGACATCGGTGAGCATCAACAGTTTCTCGGCTCCCAGGGCTTCGGCCAACGCCGACGCAGCGGTGTCGGCATTGATGTTGTGCACCACCCCGTCGACATCCGGTGCGAGCGTGGACACCACCGGAATACGGCGCGCCGCAATAAGATCCAGCACCGCTGCGGCGTTGACCCGGTCGACGTCGCCGACCAGCCCGATGTCGGTGGCCACGCCGTCGACGGTAACGCTGCGCCGCACCGCGGTGAACAGCTGCGCGTCCTCGCCGGTGATACCGACGGCGTAGGGGCCATGCGCATTGATCAGGTTGACCAGCTCGCGGCCCACCTGTCCGAACAGCACCATCCGCGCAACGTCGAGCACTTCCGGTGTGGTGACCCGGAATCCGCCCTTGAAGTCGCCCCCGTCGATGCCCAGGCGGCGCAGCATAGCGGTGATCTGCGGCCCACCGCCGTGCACCACCACCGGATGGATTCCGCAGTTACGCAGAAACGCCATATCGGCGGCGAAGGCTTGCCGCAGGCTCTCGTCGGTCATGGCATTGCCGCCGTATTTGACGACGACGATCTTGCCGTGCAGTTGCTTGAGCCAGGGCAGGGCTTCGGCGAGCACTTGGGCCTTGAGCTGGGTGGGTAGCGCCTCGGCGTTGATGGTCATGAGCTGTAGGCCGAATTCTCTTCGACGTAGGCGTGCGAGAGATCGGTGGTCCGAATGGTCGCCTCGCCCTCGCCGAGGCCGAGGTCGACGACGACGTGGATGTCGGCCCCCGAGAGGTCCACCTGACGTGCGCCAGGAGCGCCGATTCCGTCGATACATACCGGAGAACCGTTGAACGACACGGTGATTCGATTAGGGTCGATGGTCACCGTCGGCGCCAACCCGACGGCCGCCACCACCCGGCCCCAGTTGGGGTCGGATCCGAACATCGCGGTCTTGACCAGGCTGTCGCGGGCGACCGCCCGGGCGGCCAGCACCGCGTGGTCCTCGGACCCGGCCCCGGTCACGGTCACGATGACGCGCTTGGTGACGCCCTCGGCGTCGGCTTGCAGCTGCGCGCACAGGTCGTCGCAGACCCGCAGCACAGCGTCGTCCAACTCAGACTGGGCCGGGGCGACCCCGCTGGCGCCCGACGCCAGTAGCAGCACAGTGTCATTGGTGGAACAGCAGCCATCGATGTCGAGCCGGTCGAAGGTGCGCGCGGAAGCGCGGCGCAACGCCTGGTCGAGTGCCGCCGCGTCGGCCACCGCGTCGGTGGTCAGCACGCACAGCATGGTCGCCATCGACGGCGCCAGCATGCCCGCACCTTTGCCCATCCCGCCAACGGTCCATTTGTTCTGATGATGCAGCGCAACCTGTTTGGGCACCGTGTCGGTCGTCATGATGGCGTGGGCGGCCTCGTCGCCACCGGACAGGCCGCCGGCCATCTCGTGCACGATGTCACGCACGCCGGCCAGCACCTTGTCCATCGGCAGCCGGTCGCCGATCAGCCCGGTAGAGCAGACGGCGACCTCGATGGCTCCGGTCTCGGTTCCCCAGTCCGATAGCGCAGTGGCGACCGCTTCCGCGGTGGCGTGGGTGTCCTGAAATCCCACTGCCCCGGTGCAGGCGTTGGCTCCGCCGGAGTTCAGGATGACCGCCCGCAGCTGCCCGGTGGTCAACACCTGCTGGCTCCACAGCACCGGCGCGGCCTTGACCTGATTGCGGGTGAAGACTCCCGCGGCGGCGTAGTCGGGTCCCTCGTTGAACACCAGCGCCAGGTCACGGGCGCCCGATTTCTTGATGCCGGCGGCAATGCCTGCGGCCCGAAAGCCTTCGGGCGCGGTGACGCCCTGGGTGCGTACCAGCCGCGCGGCGTCAGATTCACTCATGGCGCCACTCCAACCACTGAAAGGCCTGCTGTCTCCGGCCAATCCAGCGCCAGGTTCATCGACTGGACCGCGGCACCACCGGTGCCCTTGACCAGATTGTCGATCGCCGCGATCGCGACGAAAGTCTCGGCGGCCTCGTCCACCGCGACCGCGATGTGTGCCGCGTTGCTGCCGATGACCGAGCCGGTCCGGGGCAGCTGCCCTTCGGGCATCAAGTAGATGAACGGCTCTGCGTGGTAAGCCTTTTCATATGCTGCTCGCAGCTGTGACAGCGGTGTTCGGGTGCGCGCAGTGCAGGTGGCCAGGATGCCGCGGGAAGTCGGGATGAGCACCGGCGTGAAGGACACGGTGACATCGCGGTCGGTGACCGCCCGCAGGCCCTGGGCGATCTCCGGGGTGTGCCGATGGGCACCGGCGATGTTGTAGGCCCGCGCCGACCCGATGACCTCGGAGCCGAGCAAGTCGGTCTTGGCCGCGCGACCGGCGCCGGAAGTGCCGCTGACGGCGACGACCGTCACCGCGGGTTCAACGAGGTCTTCGGCCAACGCGGGCAGCAGCGCCAGCAGCGCCGCGGTCGGATAGCAACCCGGCACCGCGATGCGCCGTGCGCCACGTAGCCGCTCCCGTGCGCCGGGCAGCTCGGGCAGCCCGTAAGGCCAGCTACCCGCGTGCGGTGATCCGTAGTAGTGCTCCCACGCCGACGCGTCGGTCAGCCGGAAATCCGCGCCGCAGTCGATGATCAGTGTCTCGGGGCTGAGCTGCTCGGCCAGCTCCGCCGAATGCCCGTGCGGCAAGGCCAGAAACACCACGTCATGGCCGCTCAGCACGTCAAGCTCGGTGGGCTCGAGGACTCGTTGGGCCAGCGGGATCAGGTGCGGATGATGCTCTGCGAGCGAGCTGCCGGCGCTGGCCGCCGCGGTCAGCGAACCGATCGCGAGCCGGCCATCGGCGTAGGCGGGGTGCCCGAGCAGCAGCCGGAGGATCTCTCCGCCGGCATAGCCGCTGGCACCGGCAATCGCCACCTTTAATACGTCGGCCATTCGGGCAATTCTGCATGATTATGCATCGACTTGCAAATCCATGCCTACAGTGTTGGAGGTCGCTCGACAGCCGGTCAGGCGCGCAATTCGGCGCCGAGCACCTCGGCGGCTCGCCGCACGGCAGCATCCCGGGCCGCGCTTGCGTCGTCTTCGGTCAACGTGCGATCCGGCGCGCGGAAGCGCAACGCAAACGTCAGCGACTTGCGATCCTCGCCGATCTGCGGGCCAGTGAAGACGTCGAACAGCTCCAGAGCTTCCAGCAATTCGCCGGCCCCCTCCCGAACGGCATCCGCCACCGCCTTGGCCGGTACCCCAACGGACACCACCAGACTGACGTCTTGGAATACGGCCGGGAACGGCGATACCCGGGGCGCCGGCAGCGCCTCGACGATCGGAATCGCGTCCAGGTCCAGCTCGATGGCGCAGGTGCCTTTCGGTAAGCCGGTGCGCTCGATGACAGCGGGGTGCAGTTGGCCGGCGTGACCGACGGTTGTTTCCCCGACGAGGACCTCCGCGCACCGGCCCGGATGCCACGGCAGGCGCTGGGCCGCCCGCAGTGTGACGTCAAAGCCGCTGGCCCGAGCGATGATTCGCACCGCCTCAATTGCATCGCTGGCTTCCACTCGACGGCCCGGGCCCCACGGGCCGCGCGGCTCGCGTAGCCCGGCCAGTACCGCCGCGACGTGCTGCGGTTGCCGG
Organism: uncultured Actinomycetota bacterium; assembly: GCA_963826365.1. Lineage (GTDB taxonomy): Bacteria > Actinomycetota > Actinomycetes > Mycobacteriales > Mycobacteriaceae > Mycobacterium. The sequence goes on from CAWGXA010000003.1 coordinate 578,335, forward strand.
GGCAACGACGCATCGAGTGCAACGATCTCGTCATCGGTCGGCCGGCGATCGACGGGGATCAGGGCGATACGTCGGGTCCGCTCGGTGGGCTGGACCACCTGCGCGATGGCAAACAGCGCGACGTCGACCAAGCCACGGGATATGTTGCGCCCCAGCGCTTCTAGTAGGCCTGGAAGCAAGGTGGTGGCCAGCTCCGGACGGTCGGCCTCTAGCGGGTTGAGTACATGTGCCGTGCTGCGCCGCGGGTCGTCAACCGGTAGCCCCCACAGGTCGAACACGCCGGCAGGCAGAAACGGTGTCGGCAGTACCTCGACGTAGCCGGACTGCGCCAACGATTTTCCGATCGCACGCCGGCGCTTTTGCGACGCGGTCAATCCGCGGCCCGCGGGGGCCGCCGGCAGCACCGACGGGATCGCCTCGAGCCCTTCGAGTCGCAGCACCTCTTCGACAAGGTCGGCGGGCTGTAGGAGATCGGGACGCCAACTCGGCGGGGTCACGGTCAACGTGTCACCGTCTTCGGTTACTGCGGCACCGATCTGGGCCAGCCGGCGGGCGGTGGTGCCCGGGGCATAAGCCACCCCGGCAACGCGATCCGGGAGATCCGCGGCGATCCGGACAGGCGACCCAGCCCAATCGGCGACCGAGTTGCCGACTGGCGGATCGCCACGCCAATCCGTGAGGGTGTCCGACACCGTTCCCCCGGCGATCTTCGCTAGCAGCGCGGCGCAGCGGTCCAGGGCGGCCACCGAAATGGCCGGGTCGACCGCCCGCTCGTAGCGGCGGGCGGCCTCGCTGGGCAGGTGCAGGCGGCGCTGGGTGCGCGACACCCCGGCCGGGTCCCACACCGCGGCTTCCAGCAACACGTCGGTGGAATCGGGGCGTACCTCGGTGGTTGCCGCACCCATCACGCCGCCGATCGCGGCGGTCGCCACCTCGTCGACGATGAGAACATCGGCCGGATCCAGTTTGCGCTCAACGTCATCCAGGGTGCGGACGGTCTCCCCGGGCCGGGCAAAGCGCACGCTAAAGCCGCCGGTGATGCGGTTGCGGTCGTGGGCATGCATGGGGTGACCCAGTTCGAGCATCACGTAGTTGGTCACGTCCACGGCCGGAGAGGTGGCACGGATGCCGGAGAGCAGCAGCCGACGCTGCAACCACCATGGCGACACCGCAGCGGGGTCGATCCCGGTGACCGGCCGCAGCGCGAAGCGGCGAACCCCAGTTTCGGCGTCAATCGTCAGCGGCCAGGCCTCACCTTGCGCGGGCAGCGGTGTTACGTCCGCCGGGTCGACGAAGTCCAAGTCGTAGGCGCAGGCGATTTCGCGGGCCATCCCCCGTACCGACAGGCCGTACCCACGGTCGGGCGTGATGGCCAGGTGGAACACCACGTCGTCGAGGCCGAGCACTGCGGCCCCGTCGGCCCCGGGTTCGGCGGTCCCGGGCGGCAGCACCAAGATGCCGGAATGGTCTGCACCCAGACCGAGTTCGGCTGCCGAGCAGATCATTCCCTCCGAGCTGCGGCCGTAGGTTTTGCGGGCCGCGATGTGAAAGCCGCTGGGCAGTGTGGTACCGGGCAGCGCCGCCACGATGAGATCTCCGACTGCGAAATTAGTCGCCCCACAGACAATCTCGCGGTCTTGGTCCTCACCCACGTCGACCAGGCAAGCGCGGATCGGCTTCTTAAAGCCGCTGAGCTCTTCGATAGCGCTGACCCGTCCCACCGTCAGCGGTCCCTCGACCGGGCCGAGGGTAATGACCTCCTCGACCTCGTGGCCGATGCGCACCAACGCCTGCTCGAGATCCGCCGGAGTGACATCCCAGCCCGGAGCACCGGCCGCGACGGCCTCGCGCAGCCAGCTGTACGGAAGGCGCATCAGGCACCCACCCCGAACGGCAACGAGAACCGGACGTCGCCCTCGACCATGTCGCGCATGTCAGAAATGCCGTTGCGGAACTGCAGGGTACGTTCCAGGCCCATGCCGAACGCGAAGCCCGAGTAGATTTCTGGGTCAATTCCGCTGGCCCGCAATACGTTTGGATGCACCATGCCGCAGCCGCCCCATTCCACCCAGCCGGCCCCGCCCTTTTTGCCGACAAACCACACATCGACCTCGGCGGACGGTTCGGTGAAAGGGAAAAAGTGCGGCCGGATCCGGGTGCGCGCCTGCGGACCGAACTCCGCACGTGCGAACGCGTCGAGCGTGCCGCGCAGATGCGCCATGGTCAGACCCCGATCCACGGCGAGGCCCTCAACCTGGTGAAAGACCGGCGTGTGGGTGGCGTCGAGTTCGTCAGTGCGGAAGGTGCGGCCGATCGAGATGACGTAGAGCGGCAGCTCGCGCTCGAGCAGGGCCCGCACCTGCACCGGCGAGGTGTGGGTGCGCAGCAGCTGCCGGGAATCCTCCGGCGCAATATAAAAGGTGTCCTGTTCGCTGCGCGCGGGATGGTCGGGCGGGAAGTTCAGGGCGTCAAAGTTGAACTGCTCGGTCTCTAGTTCGGGCCCTTCGGCCAGCTCCCACCCCATTGCGATGAAGGTGTCGGCGACGTGCTCGGCCAAAATCGTGATCGGGTGCCGGGCGCCGGTCGGTTGCCGGGTGGACGGCAAGGTGACGTCGATGCCCTCGGCAACCAGTACGGCTGCGTCGCGCTCGGCACGCAGCCTCGCCAAGCGCTCGTCGTAACTGCGTTGGGCCTCACCGCGTGCCGCGTTGACGCGTTTGCCGGCGTCGGCGCGCTGGTCCTTGGGCACGGTGCCCAGCGCCTGTCGCGCGACTGCTAACGGCGAGCGGTCACCGAGCTGCTCAGTTTTGATCCGGGCCAGGGCGTCGAGATCGTCGGCCCCCGCGATGGCTTCGCGGGCATCGCTGACTGCCTTGTCCAATGCTTCGGACGACAGGTCGACGGGTTGATCACCCACGCGGCGGCACTCTCCTTGCTGAAGTTCGGGCTGACCGCATCGTCGGTAGGCGGGCTTCCGCGCGGCACGGGTCGAGTGCCGATCATAAGTGATTCGGTGCAGGCGGCTCGGCGCGCGCTTGGTTGCGCAGCGCGGCGAGCGGCGGAGGCTTAACCAGCCAGGACCGGCTGCGAACCGGTCAACGAGTCCTCGTCCTGGGCACCCGGCTCCGGCGCTGCACCGCGGGCCCGCCACAGCTGGGCGATTTTGTACGCCACAAACGCACCCAGGGCGCCGACGACCGGTACGGCGGCCAGGGTCACCCAGTGATGAGCCAGGACCAGGAAGCCGAAGCCAGACGACGCCACCAGCATCAGCAACAGCACCGGCGTCCAGTGAATCGGGCGACGGAAACGCGTCGAGACCAGCACGCCGAGGATCACGGCGACGGTGTGTCCCGCATCGGTGAAATCCGCCCCGATGATGGCCGCGGCCAAACCGGCCGATATCCACCAGCCGACCCAGGCCGGGCGCCAGCGCGACGGGATCGCCGCCGTCATCGCCCCCAGCACCGCGAGGGCGCCGTAGCTCATCCCCACGTCACTGGCTCGGGTGATCGAAGCGGGCATCCAGCCCACCTTGACCGCCCCAGCGAGCGCGGCCGCCACCACCAGCGTCGCGCCGATATGGCCGACGACAAACGCCACGATCAGCCGGATGGTGTGCAAATGCAGCTCCGCGAGCGCCAGCAGACACGTCAGGAAGGGCAACCAGAAGTAGAGCGGACCGGCATCAACGACGAAGGCACTGCCCAGCAGTGTCCCGATGTGCCCATGTGCCAAGTTGTGCAGGTTGGTGCTGGCGCGCTGCACGATGACGTCGTGGGTGTGTTGGCCAAGCATCAGGATGGCGCAGCTGACGCCAAGCAGCACCGCCACATACCAGACGGTGAATTGGACCCGGGCGAGCCGGGAAAAGATGCCCCCAAACATTGATTCCATTATGGCCGTTAATATGTTTCGGCTTTGTTGTGTGAGGCTGTCAACTCGTTAAGAGTATTCCAAACGATATATCGCTAAGTCGGCCGGGATGCCAGGGACCTTGGCGGAAAAAACGGGTTTACGTGCGCGTTTAGCGACGACACCCATCGCGTCAAGTTCGCTTTGCGGGATTAAGTCCAGAGTTTGGCCTGAAATCATCACTCCGCCTTTGGTGGCGCGATCCATGACGCGAGCGGCGATGTTGACGTCGACGCCCAACCAATCCGCGGCCAACCGCTGCGGGTGGCCGGTGTGGATGCCCACCCGCATCCGGGGCCGGTAGCCCGCGACCTCAACGTCCTTCAACGCCGTCTTGGCGGCCAATACCGCCTGCACAGCGACAGCCGGATTGCGGAACACCGCCATGATGCCGTCGCCCATCCGCTTGACGATGTGGCCTCCGGCATCCAGCAATGGCGGTTCGACGGCCCGCGCCACCTGCCGCAGCAGCGTGAGGGCAGCATCGTCGCCGGCTTGCAGCGACCAGGTAGAGAAGCCGACCAGGTCGGTGAAGACCAGGGTCACTTCCGGGTTGGCGGGCCGCCGCGCAACGGCCTCGGTCAACGCCTGCCACACCTGTAGCACGGTCAGACTGACCTCGCGCGAGGCCGCATCGCGGTCCCCCAGCAGCCTGTCGGCCACTCGCGCGGCAGCGCGCGGGCCTCCGTCACCCGCGGTGGACAGCGGGTCACCGAAATCGGGATCACCGGGCAACAGCCGTCGCGCCCTGCGGATGAACGCCACCACGCCCGGGCTGCGATTCGTTGCGCGCCACCAGTGCGCCGCGTTATTCAGACCAGGACGCCGTCCCGAGGTCGTAGCGGAGGCCGCGGGAGTCACCAATTCGGGGTCCGTCTGCAAGGGCTCGCCCGGATCCGGATCGCGAGGCGCGGCTTCCACTTCGCAAGACTATGTAGATTCGGCTCAGCCGGGCAATGACGCTTGCCGCGCTGTGTCACAGCTCGCAGTGAAACCGCGTGATCACGCGGTTGGCACACCGGGGTGGAATCTTCATAACAGCGTCTACCGCGAGGCGTTGAATCGTAGACAACGCGCGTTGTCAAAAGTTATCGTGAGGCCAGTTAGTAGTAGGAGGCCGTGATGACTGCCGCATCGATTCCGTCGGCTGACCCACTCGGGCCAGAATCACTGACCTGGAAGTATTTTGGCGATCTGCGCACCGGAATGATGGGTGTGTGGATCGGCGCGATCCAAAACATGTATCCCGAACTCGGCGCGGGTGTCGAGCAACATTCGATCCTGCTGCGCGAGCCCTTGCAGCGGGTGGCCCGCTCGGTCTACCCAATCATGGGTGTGGTCTACGACGGCGATCGCGCGGCCCACACCGGTCAGCAGATCAAGCACTACCACGACACCATCAAGGGAACTGATACCACTGGGCGCCGCTATCACGCACTGAACCCGGAGACCTTCTACTGGGCGCATGCCACTTTCTTCATGCTCGTCGTCAAGGTCGCCGAGTACTTCTGCGGCGGCTTGACCGAAGCCGAGAAGCGACAACTGTTCGACGAGCACGTGCAGTGGTACCGGATGTACGGAATGAGCATGCGGCCGGTCCCCAAATCGTGGGAGGAGTTCCAGGACTACTGGGATCGGGTCTGCTGCGACGAGCTGGAAATCAACCAGGCCACCCTCGACATCTTCCAGATGCGAATCCCCAAGCCGAAATTCGTCTTGATGCCGACACCGATCTGGGATCAGCTGTTCAAACCGTTGGTGGCGGGCCAGCGTTGGATCGCGGCCGGGCTCTTCGAGCCGGCAGTGCGGGAGAAGGCGGGCATGCGCTGGACGCCCGGCGACGAGATGGTGTTGCGGCTGTTCGGCAAAATGGTCGAGCTGGCGTTCCTGGCGGTGCCCGACGAAATCCGCTTACACCCGCGGGCGTTGGCCGCCTACCGCCGTGCCGAGGGACGAGTCGCCCGCGACGCGCCACTGGTCCAGGCACCGGGATTCGTGGGGCCGCCGCGCGATCGTCGCGGGCTGCCGATGCACTACTTCCCGCCCAGCAAGTCGCTGTTCGAGCGCGCCGGATCGCTGATGCACACCACGCTCTCGCTGGCCGGTCTGCGGCCCGCGCGGGGCCGCAGCAGGAAGGCCGCCTGAGCGCTAAGGGCGCCTGGGCACACCCAGCGCCTGCGAGCTCTGGTACAGGCAGATCGCCGCGGCCGCAGCCACATTCAGGCTCTCGGCGCCCCCGGACATCGGGATGCGCAATCGATGGTCCGCCTGCTTCGCAATCTCGGCCGACAAGCCGTGTGATTCGGGCCCGAACAACCACGCCGTCGGCGTGCCGAGCACCTCGTCGGCCTCGTCGAGACGCAGCTCGCCGTCCACCGTGGTCGCCAGCGCCTGCAGACCGGCGCCACGCAGCTCGGTAAGCGCCGCGCCGACATCGGGTGCGGCGACGACCGGGATCGAGAAGATGCTGCCGGCGGAAGCACGCAGGCATTTGCCGTTGTATGGGTCGACGCTGTTCCCGCCCAGGATCACCGCCGCCGCGCCCATCGCGTCGGCAATGCGAATGAGCGTCCCCGCATTGCCCGGCTCGCTGATTTCGACGGCGACCGCAATCAATCTGGGTGAGCCGGCCAACACCTCGGTCAGCTGGGTTGACGGCATTTCGCATATCGCCACCAACCCCGCCGGAGTGACGGTGTCGGACAACGCTTTTGCCGCACGCTCGGTAACAAGATGGACGGGGCACTGCTGAGCGGCAAGCAACGACGCGTACCGCTGCTCAGCGAGCTCGGTGACGAACACTTCGCGGACCAGTCCGCGCGCCGACGCCGCCTCGACCAGATTGGGGCCTTCGGCCAGAAACCGCCCCGCCCGCCGCCGGCCGACATGGCGATTCAATTTGGCCGCCGCGACCACCCGGGTCGAGCGTTCGGTGAGCACCGAAAACCGCCGCTAAGCGGCTTCTCCCGAGGGCGCGTTGACGTCCTTGGGCAGCGCCGCGCGAGCGACCTCGACCAGCGCGGTGAACGCGGCAGCATCGGTGATCGCGATGTCGGCAAGGTTCTTTCGGTCGACTTCGACACCGGCCGCCTTGAGACCCTGGATCAGCCGGTTGTAGGTGATGTCGTTGGAGCGGGCGGCCGCATTGATCCGCGAGATCCACAACTTGCGGAACTCGCCCTTGCGGGCTCGGCGGTCGCGGTACGCGTAGCCAAGCGAATGGAGCTGCTGCTCTTTGGCTTTGCGATAAAGCCTGGATCGCTGGCCGCGATAGCCTTTCGAGGCCTCAAGGATGCTGCGCCTCTTCTTGTGGGCGTTGACCGCCCGCTTTACGCGTGCCATGGATGTTCCTATCTCGTTCAGGCAGTAAATGGTTCGAAAGGTCTAGTGCGGGCGCCTGGTCGGCGGCCCGGCGCTCGGCCTATTTCAAGGTCAGCCGTTCAGTAATGCTTTGACGCGCTTGGCGTCGTTGGCTGACACCTCGGTGCGGCCGTCCAGCCGCCGAGTGCGTTTGGACGCTTTGTGCTCAAGCAGGTGCCGCCGACCGGCTTTCTGGCGCACGATCTTCCCGGTACCGGTGCGCCGGAATCGCTTCGACGCCCCACTGTGTGTCTTGGCCTTGGGCATGTTTCCTCAGTTCTGCTGTTCTGGTCAGTTCGGTGCAGGGCTGGTGTCGCCGGCTGCATCGGCGTCTGGTGCGTCCGCCTCGACCCTCGGGTCGTCCGGGTGCTGCGCCCTGGCGCGTGTCTTCGCGCCGCGATGCGGTGCCAGCACCATCGTCATGTTGCGACCGTCCTGCTTGGCGGAGGTCTCGACGAATCCATACTCGGCGACGTCGGTGCCCAGCCGCTGCAGCAATCGGTAACCCAGTTCGGGCCGTGACTGCTCGCGACCGCGGAACATGATCGTGACCTTGACCTTGGATCCGGCTTGCAGGAAGCGGATCACGTGACCCTTCTTGGTCAGGTAGTCGTGGTCGTCGATCTTGGGCCGCAGCTTCTGCTCTTTGACGACGGTCTGCTGCTGGTTCTTGCGGGACTCGCGCTCCTTTTGCGCCGTCTCGTACTTGAACTTGCCGTAGTCCATGATCTTGCAGACTGGCGGTTTGGCGAGCGGAGCAACTTCTACGAGGTCGAGATCGGCGTCCGCGGCGACGCGCAGTGCGTCTTCGATCCGCACAATGCCTACCTGCTCCCCTCCCGGCCCAATCAATCGGACTTCAGGTACGCGAATGCGCTCGTTGACGCGGGTCTCAGTGCTGATGGGGCCTCCCTATGTGGTCTTTCGATTCTGACCAGCGCCGGCGATCGCCGGGATCAGCAAGAGAGACACACAACATCAGCAAAAAAGCCCTGCAGAAGCAGGGCCCAGTGCCGACCGATCGCGGCTCAACGCCGCCCGCGTCATGCGCGGAACAGCCACCCGAAAGTGCCTGTGACCGGACCGCTAGGCCTTGAAATAATTTCGTGGCTGGCGGTGGGAGTGGGACTCCACTTAACTGTCCCTGCTTTCGCCGGGATGGTCGCGGGGGCAAGTTTAGCAGCCGCAAGCCGTCTTCCAGGACTTCTGCTGCCCAGGGCCCGCGCGCAGGCCTCTGGCCTGCGCGAGAAGGACGCGACGGCGCACGCAAAATTTGTCTCGGCGACTCTCGCGCTTCGTAAGGCATTTCACGGGTTGAGGGAATATCCTCGCGGTCTGTGACACTCGCTAAGCCGCGCTCGGGATCTCGCTCGGGAGGCCGGTCGAACTCGCGGTATCGCTGGATACCGGCGGCGGCCGGCTGGACCGTTGGCGTCATCGCGACCCTGTCGTTGCTGGCCAGCGTCTCGCCACTGATCCGATGGGTGATCCGGGTCCCGCGCGAGTTCATCAACGACTATCTGTTCAACTTCCCCGACACCAGCATCGCGTGGGCGTTCGTGCTGGGCTTGCTGGCCGCGGCGCTGACCGCCCGCAAGCGCATTGCCTGGTGGATATTGCTCGGCAACATGGTCCTGGCGGCGGTCCTCAACGCCGCGGATATCGCTGCCGGCGACAACACCGCGGCCGAGAGCTTCGGTGAGAACCTCGGGTTCGCGACGCACATCGTGGCGATCGTCCTGTTGGTGCTGAGTTACCGGGAGTTCTGGGCCAAAGTCCGCCGGGCGGCACTGGTTAAAGCGGCCGCGGTGTTGGTCGGCAGCGATCTGATCGGGATCCTGCTGTCCTGGGGTCTGGTCGAACTGTTCCCCGGATCGCTTGCGCGACAAGACCGCCTACCGTATGTGGCCAACCGCGTGGTCGGGTTCGCCCTCGCCGATCCCGACCTTTTCACGGGCAAGCCGCACGTCTTGCTCAACGCGATTTTCGGCTTGTTCGGCGCACTCGCCTTGATCGCGGCGACGATCGTGCTGTTTCAGTCGCAGCGCGCCGACAACGCGCTGACCGGCGAGGACGAGTCGGCCATCCGCGGGCTGCTCGAGCTGTGGGGCAAGAACGACTCGCTGGGTTACTTCGCCACTCGTCGCGACAAGTCGGTGGTGTTCGCCCAAAGCGGCCGGGCCGCCATCACCTTCCGCGTGGAGGTGGGTGTCTGTCTGGCCAGCGGCGACCCGGTAGGTGACCCCAGGGCATGGCCGCAGGCCATCGATGCATGGCTGGGGTTGTGTAAGAGCTACGGCTGGGCGCCCGGAGTGATGGGCGCCAGTACGCAGGGGGCCCGGGTCTATCGCGAACGTGGCCTCAACGCGCTGGAGCTCGGCGATGAGGCCATCTTGCGGACCTCCGATTTCAGGCTGTCCGGACCGGACATGCGCGGGGTGCGCCAGGCCGTGACACGGGCGCGGAGAGCCGGGCTGACGGTACGCACCCGGCGGCACCGCGACATTCCCGCCGACGAAATGGCCGACGTGCTGTCCCGCGCCAACGCTTGGCGAGATACCAATTCCGAGCGCGGATTTTCCATGGCGCTGGGCCGGCTCGGCGACCCGGCCGATGGGGATTGCATGCTCGTCGAAGCAGTCGACCGCGACGACCACGTGGTCGCGATGCTGTCGCTGGTCCCCTGGGGGAACACCGGGGTCTCGTTGGATTTGATGCGTCGTTCCCCACACTCCCCCAACGGCACCATCGAACTCATGGTCAGCGAGCTCGCCCTGACCGCCGAACGGCTTGGGGTCAACCGCATTTCGCTGAACTTTGCGATGTTCCGATCGGCGTTCGAGCAGGGCGCCCAACTCGGTGCCGGCCCGATCGCCCGACTGTGGCGCGGGCTGTTGCTGTTCTTTTCCCGCTGGTGGCAGCTGGAGACGTTGTACCGCTCCAACATGAAGTACCAACCGGAATGGGTGCCGCGCTACGCCTGCTACGAAGATGCCCGGTTGATTCCCCGGGTCGGGGTTGCCTCCGCGATGGCCGAAGGCTTCCTGATCCTGCCGTTCAGCCGCCGCGACAAGGAGCACACCGGTCATCACTCGGCCGTGCCGGAACGCCTGGCGGAATCCGGTCTGCTGAATCAGGATGGCAGCGCACCGGATGTCAGCGGTCTGCAGAGAGCGCGCGACGCCAGCGAAGAAGAAATGAAATCTCGTCTGCCCGAACAGGTGCGGGTGCGGATGGCCAAGCTGAAGTCGTTGCAACACACCGGGGTTGATGTCTACCCGGTGGGTTCGCCACCCAGCCACACTGTCGCCCAAGCGATCGACGCCGACGACCAGGACACCATCTCGGTGGCCGGCCGAATATTGCGGATACGTGATTTCGGCGGTGTGCTTTTCGCCCAGTTGCGGGACTGGTCTGGGGAAATACAAGTGCTGCTGGACAATTCACGCTTGGAAGAGGGCCGTACCGCGGACTTCCACGCGGCCATCGATCTCGGTGACCTGATTGAGGTAACCGGGAACATGGGTTTCAGTAAAAACGGGACCCGCTCGTTGGTGGTGCGCGACTGGCGGATGATCGGTAAGTGCCTGCGGCCGCTGCCGAACAAGTGGAACGGGCTGACCGACCCGGAAGCACGACTGCGCAGCCGCTATGTCGACCTGGCGGTGAACAACGAGTCACGTCAACTGATGGCGGCTCGCAGCAGTGTGTTGCGCTCGGTGCGCGAAACGCTGTTTGCCAAGGGGTTCATCGAAGTGGAAACCCCGATCCTGCAGCAGATCCACGGCGGAGCCGCGGCCCGGCCCTTCGTCACCCATATCAATGCCTACGACATGGATCTGTTCTTGCGCATCGCGCCGGAGCTTTACCTGAAACGGTTGTGTGTCGGCGGCGTGGAGCGGGTGTTCGAATTGGGCCGCGCCTTCCGCAATGAGGGTGTCGACTTCAGCCATAACCCCGAGTTCACCTTGTTGGAGGCCTACCAGGCCCATGCCGATTACCGGGTGTGGATCGACGGCTGCCGTGAGCTGATCCAGAACGCCGCCCAAGCAGCCAACGGTGCCCCAACCGTGATGCGGCCCCGTGCCGACGGCGCGGCCAACGGGGTCGATGCCCGGCTCGAGCCGGTTGATATCTCGGGTACCTGGCCGGTGAAGACGGTGCACGACGCAGTGTCCGAAGCGCTGGGTGAGCGCGTCGACACCACGACGTCGCTGGCCGCGCTGCGCAAACTGTCCGATGCCGTGCACATTCCGTATCGGGACCACTGGGACGCCGGGGCGGTGGTGCTGGAGCTCTACGAGCACCTGGTTGAGGGCCAGACCGAGCAGCCCACGTTCTACATCGACTTCCCCACCTCGGTCTCGCCGCTGACCCGGCCACACCGCAGTAAACCCGGTGTAGCCGAGCGGTGGGACCTGGTGGCCTGGGGCGTAGAGCTGGGCACCGCCTACAGCGAGCTCACCGACCCGGTGGAACAGCGGCGTCGCTTGCAGGAGCAGTCGCTGTTGGCCGCCGGTGGTGACCCCGAGGCAATGGAGCTCGACGAAGACTTCCTGCAGGCCATGGAATACGCGATGCCGCCGACCGGCGGGCTCGGGATGGGCATCGATCGAGTCGTCATGCTCATAACTGGCCGCAGCATCCGCGAGACGTTGCCGTTTCCGCTGGCCAAGCCGCATTAATCGCGGGCTCAGAACTCGGGCGACACGGGCCGGCGACATTCGCCGAAATGTTCCAGAAATGTTAATAATCGATCACAATGGTTGGCGTGACAGGCTCGATGCCCGAGGCCACGGCGCAGTGGTTGGCAAGCAGTCACACCTCCTTGATGCACGGCTGGGTTCCCATCACCGTCCAGGTCGTCACCGCGATGGTGCTGGCGCTGGCCGTCGGCTGGCGTTCACCACGGTGGCGGATGGTGTGGCTGCCGCTGGCCGCGCTGGTCGGCGGTAGTGCGGCCTACGGCGCGCATTGGTACCTCGTCGACCGCGGCCTGTCCGAAGAACCGGCTCCGTTGGCGTTGTGGGTGTGGATCGCGATGGCCGGACTTGCCGCAGCGGTGCTGATCCTCGGCTGGCGCAGCGCGCGCCGCTGGCGCCGGGCCGCGACACTGGTAGCCATACCGCTGTGCCTGCTCAGCGCGGTGTTGGTGCTCAACTTGTGGGTCGGCTACTTCCCCACCGTGCAGTCCGCGTGGAACCAGCTCACCTCGGGACCGCTGCCCGATCAGACCGACCAGGCCACCGTTACCGCCATGGCAGGCAAAGGAACCCGGCCGCCGCACGGCAGCGTGATACAGGTTGTTATCCCTTCGGACGCATCGCATTTCAGGCACCGCGGCGAACTGGTGTACCTGCCGCCCGAATGGTTTGCCAGCAGCCCACCACCGCCGCTGCCGACCGTGATGATGATCGCCGGTCAGTTCAACACGCCCGCGGACTGGACCCGAGCCGGCAACGCGATTAGAACGATGGACAGCTTTGCTGCCGGGCACGACGGCAAGGCACCGGTGCTGGTCTTCGTCGACTCCGGCGGGGCTTTCAACAACGACACCGAATGCGTCAACGGAATCCGCGGAAACGCGGCTGACCATCTGACCAAAGACGTTATCCCGTATATGGTCTCGGCTTTCGGAGTCAGCTCCGACCGGTCGCACTGGGGCGTTGCCGGCTGGTCGATGGGCGGAACCTGCGCGGTGGACCTGACCGTGATGCATCCGGAGAAGTTCAGCGCGTTTCTCGACGTCGCCGGTGACTACTTCCCGAATGCGGGCAACAAGACGCAAACCATCACCCGCCTGTTCGGCGGAAACGCCGACGCCTGGGCGACATTCGACCCGAGCACGGTGATCGATCGGCACGGCCAGTACAACCACGTAGCCGGCTGGTTCGCGATCTCGTCGGAAGCCTCGGCGGTGCAACGACGCGAGTTCGCCATCACCGATACCGGTTCAATGCGTCTGGCCGGCCGCGAGGCGGCAGCCAACCCGAGCAATCAAATCGCGGCCGCCTACTCGCTCTGTGCGCTCGGCCGTGCCAACGGGATTGACTGCGCGGTTGTCGCTCAGCCGGGAAAGCACGACTGGCCGTTCGCGGACCGAGTTTTCGAGTCGGCGCTGCCCTGGCTCGCCGGTCAGCTGGGCACTCCTGGGATTCCGCGAGTTGCGTTGCCCGACGCGTCGTCTTCCGCCACACCGACCGGTACGACGGTGGTGTCGGCGCAGCACTCCAGGTAGCCGACCGCGCGAGACGCAGCCGCAGTAGCGTGACGACATGCCCGACGAACCAGAATCGTCCCCACCAGACCCCGGATACGACAGTGCGGGTGTGCCGACGTTCGAATCCGTCCGCGAGAAAATCGAGACCCGCTTTGGAACCGCACTGGGCGGTGCCGAACTCGACGCCGAGAGCACCGAGGGCCGCAGCGTCGAGGAGCAATACGAGGAGCGCCAGCGCGCAGCGGCCGAGCGCTTGGAGCAGATCCGTGAGTCGATGCGCTCCGATGAGAGTTGAGCGACCGCGGCCAGCCAAGGCAGCGTCCTGGAGTCTCACCGAATCCCTTGGTGTTCTTTGCATGTAGCCCGTCCGACCCCACCAGCGGTCGGCAAAGCGCAGCAGCCCCCTAGGTGGGCACTGGCGTTGCCCTGTGACGCAAGTGGGCGACGAAGAATTGGAGGCGCAGGTTACGTCGTGTAGGGTTGCCCTCAACGCTGGCATTGCAGTTAGTAGTGCGAGCGCGTCGTAGAACGTTCTTCTCGCTGCTTATCGGGGATCTGATTCCCAGCCCCGTAGCTCCGAACGCAGATGTTCATCCATCCGCACAGTCCTCTTACGGCGATCGATATTGCCTGCCGGCAATCTCGCCACTTTGTGCCGCGTGTCCGCTAAAGAACTCCGGAGCACCGCACACCCATCTGAAAGCACCACTACATACATGACCACCCCGCAGTCCTTCGCCGATCTCGGCGTCGGCAAACCGATGATCGACGTGCTCAGTGCACGCGGAATCGACACTCCCTTCCCGATCCAGGTCGCGACTCTTCCCGACACACTGGCCGGGCGAGACGCGCTTGGCCGAGGCAAGACCGGCAGCGGAAAAACGCTGGCCTTTTGCATCCCTCTTGTCGACCGCCTGGCCCGCACCCGAAATGCGTTGAAGCCCAGAGGGTTAATTTTGGCCCCCACGCGCGAACTGGCCTCCCAGATCGCCGCGGTCCTCGAGCCGTTGGCTGCCGCCTACAACTTGAAGGTCACCACGATCTACGGCGGCGTGCCGCAATCCCGTCAAGCAGCGGTCCTCAGGTCGGGCGTCGACATCGTCGTGGCGTGCCCGGGACGATTAGAGGATCTGATGAAACAGCGCGTCGTCAGCCTGGACGGGATCGAAGTAACGGTCCTTGACGAGGCCGACCACATGGCCGACCTCGGATTCTTGCCCGCAGTCACCCGAATCCTGGCAGCGACGCCCGATCGCGGGCATCGGATGTTGTTCTCTGCGACCCTCGATAACGACGTCGACAAGCTGGTTAAGCGATTCCTGCGCAACCCGGTCACGCACTCCGTCGACGCGGTCGATTCACCCGTGGCTGCCATGACCCACCACGTGTTTCATGTCGCCGGCGCCGACGCCAAAAGAGAACTCGTACACCGCCTCGCCTCCGGCACTGGCCGGCGGCTGTTGTTCATGCGCACCAAGCATCAGGCCCGCAGGCTTGCCAAGCAGCTCACCGAATCGGGAGTTCCATCGGTTGACTTGCATGGAAACCTTTCTCAACCGGCCCGCGAACGTAACCTCGAGGCCTTCAGCACCGGCCGGGCGCGAGTCCTGGTGGCCACGGACATCGCCGCTCGCGGCGTGCACGTGGACGGGGTTGAACTCGTCGTCCACGTGGATCCGCCGGCCGACTACAAGACCTACCTGCACCGCTCTGGCCGCACGGCACGTGCCGGCAGCGCGGGCAACGTCGTCACCGTCGCGCTTCCCGAACAGCGCAGTGAGCTTCAGGCCATGATGCGGAAAGCGAACATCGACGTGCGTCCCCAACAAGTCGCTGCTCATTCCGCGCAGGTACAAGAACTCGTTGGTGACCCCGCGCCCTACCAGGCTCCTGCCCCGAAGGCTGAGCCACCACGCAACTCGCCCGAACGCAATGGCAGCCGACGGCACAAGCCTCGATCTGCGGCTGCGCGAAAGCACAATCACGTTGGGGGCGGGCGTGTTCCAGTCGCTGTGACCGCCGGCGCCACTGGACAAAACGGCGCACCGCAGCGTCGCCGCACGGGTGCCGGAAAGTCGGCACGATAACGGCCGGCGATGCCAGTGCCGCCCGTAGCCACAGCGTCCCGCAGGTGTCCGAAACCCGCTATCTACCAAGGGATCTAGGCGACAACAATTATCTTGCTATTTTATGTTACGGTTGACCAAGGATGTATCAATTACATCCACTTTAAAAAAGGAAATACAGTATGACGCAGGGAACTGTGAAGTGGTTCAACTCCGAAAAAGGTTTCGGATTCATCGCCCCAGATGGTGGCGCAAAGGACGTCTTCGTCCATCACTCCGAGATCCAATCGAGCGGTTTTCGCACGCTTGAGGAGAACCAGCGAGTTCAGTTCGAGATCACCCAGGGACCCAAGGGTCCTCAGGCAGTCGGAGTGACCGCAGTCTAGCGAACGCAGCACGTAAAACCCTGGGGCTGGCCATGTCATTGGTCGACCCCGGGGTTTCGCGCGTCCGTGGAGCGACGTTCACTGAACACGCTCGGCGATTGCACTTCTCCCCCTTGATGGCGCCGCCTCCGGGGGCGGACGATGACCGGATGGTTGCTCTCGAAGAAGTTCAGGCTGTCTCTACGGCAGGCATGGCGACACTGACAATCCAGGGGGCGCACGCACGATGACCGATACCGGCACTACCCGCGTCGCGGTCTACCTTGACTTCGACAACATCGTCATCTCCCGCTACGACCAGGTGCACGGCCGCAACTCGTTCCAGAAAGACAAGACAAAAGGGCTCGACAAGGACCGGTTGCAGTCGGCGACCGTCGACCTCGGCGCCATTATCGACTTTGCCTCGTCGTTCGGCACACTGGTGCTCACCCGCGCCTACGCAGATTGGTCCGCCGACGTCAACGCCGCCTACCACGGCCAGCTCGTCGGACGTGCGGTCGATCTCGTTCAACTGTTTCCGGCTGCCGCCTATGGCAAAAACGGCGCCGACATCCGGCTCGCCGTCGACGCGGTCGAGGACATGTTCCGGTTGCCCGACCTGACCCATGTGGTGATCGTCGGCGGCGATTCGGATTACATCGCGTTGGCGCAGCGGTGCAAGCGCCTTGGCCGCTACGTGGTGGGTATCGGCGTGGCCGGCGCCAGCAGCCGGTCACTGGCCGCTGCCTGCGACGAGTTCGTCACTTACGATGCGCTGCCCGGGATCCCCACCGCCGCAGCGCAATCCGCTGAACCCAAGACACGCGGGCGCCGCCCGAACACCGCCCAACCCGACGACGAGGACCAGGCGCCGGCCGACGCACAGGCCGCAGCCACCGGGTTGCTCGAACGCGCGCTGCGCATCGGTCAGGAGAAGGACGACACCGAGTGGCTGCACAATTCGGCGGTCAAAGCGCAGATGAAGCGGATGGACCCGTCGTTCAGCGAGAAAGCCTTGGGTTTCAAATCATTCAGCGATTTCCTACGGTCCCACACCGACCTCGTCGACCTCGACGAAACCAGCACGACTCGTTTGGTGCGGTTGCACAGCGACGGCACCTAAATCGGTTGTTGACCGGTGCCGTCGATCGGAGGATCGTCAAGGCGATCAGGGGACGATCCCCGGACGGCCGGCACCATCTGGCCTACCACGATGGCCCGGGAGAGCAATGAGTTCCGAACATGCAACAGAACGGGTGCCGTTGTCAGAGATCCGGGAGGGTGACATGCTCCTGAATCCAAAGTCTGGCAGGTGGATCAAAGTCACGCACACGGATTCAGCCGGCCCGCATCGTGTCTACTACGGCGACGGAGGCGAAGAGATCGATTCCCGGTACGTTACCGGTATGGTCAATCGCCAGGTGAGAGAATAGTCTTCGCGCCAACTAGGTTGTGCAGCAGCAGATTTCAGGCCGAGCGTCGATTATTGCCGGCGAGGATCGCCGTCGCTAATCCGCGTCGCCTCAGCTCGTCGCCCACAGCCGGGACGCGCGATCGCTGCGCGGTGTTGCGGAACCTGTGTTCGGACGCGGTCTCTGGCGCGTCGTCGGAGGTAGCGGTGAGAAACCGGTCCGGCAGCGAGAGTTTGCAAATTGTGCGCACGGTGAGTAGGAACTGGCGATGCAACGGGCCGGTCGTGTACGGCAGGTCGTAGCTGACGCACAACGCGCGCACCCGCTCGGCGATCTCGGGGTACCGGTTACTCGGCAGATCAGGGAAGATGTGGTGTTCAATTTGGTAGCACAGGTTTCCGCTCATGAACCCCATCGCCGTTCCGGCCCGGAAGTTCGCGGTCCCCAGCATTTGCCGGAGATACCATTCGGGCTTCGTCTCGCCCTCGAGGACTGACGGGTCGAATTTCTCCGCTCCGTCCGTGAAGTGACCGCAGACAATGACGATGTACGCCCACACATTGCGCAGACCGTTGGCAACCACGTTGGCCCCCAAGGTGCGCCACCACCGGCGTCGACTCAGCGCCGGAAAGACCACGTAGTCCTTGCCGATCTGCCGAGCCATCTTGCGGAGCAGCACGTTGCGATGCGCGGCTCTACCCGCGTCCGTCGTCTCGCGCTCCTGCACCGAAAGCAAGCAGTGCAATGCGACGCCCCACTCGAATAACAGCGCCAGCACCAGCGCGCGCCCCGCCTGCGTCCAGGCGTGCACCTGCCACGCCTCGTCTCGGGTCACCCGCAGGACGCGGAAACCGAGGTCGTCGTCGACGCCGACGACGTTGGAAAAGACGTGATGCTTGTAGTTATGGGAGTTCTGCCACTGTGATGCGACACCGGCCATGTCCCATTCCCAGGTGCTGGAATGAATTTCCGGGTCGTTCATCCAATCCCATTGACCGTGGCTGATGTTATGGCCGAGTTCCATGTTCTCGATGCACTTGGCCGCGGCCAAGGCGGCGGTTCCGACGGCCCAGCCGAACTTGCCTCTGCTGCCACCGATGACCAGCCGCGCTGCGACCTCGATGCCTCGGTGAAAAGCGATGGCGCGCTTGATGTATTTCCGATCGGCGGCACCGCGTGAAGCCTCGATATCGGACCGGATTGCTTCCAACTCCGCCCCGAACTCCTCGAGGTCTGCGTCGCTCAGATGGGCATATTCAGGTACGTCAGTGATGGCCATCGACGCTCAACGCAATTCGCGCACATTGGCGCAAGGCGTTCGCGCGGCGATGCAGAGTCGGGGAAAGTTTGCCAGCCGCAGCATTGTGGGGCACGTCCGATCGGTTTGGGTGAAACGTTGCGCGCGCGAGAAGAGGTTGGGCGCGAGGTCAGCTAAGCGGGAATGTCTCAATCGGCACAGCAGAACCGCGGCGCCGTGCCACCTGTGTCGGACGGCAGGCCAACGCGCGGCACTGAGCCCTCTCCGGAACACACTGGTCCGAGAAACGGTTGCGCCATCTGGTTGAACACCTGCCTTACCCCCCCGGGCGTTGGTCGACCTCTGAGGCTACATGAGCCGCACGGTATGCGGATATGCGAATGCTTTCCGGTGCCTGGTCGTGATTTTCCCGCAATACAAGGTGACCGGCCTACGCTGACCGCAGGAGCGAGCGCAAGGGGGCGCCAATGCGGCAACTGAGCTGGACCGATGACATGATGTTGCGCGCCGAGACACCGTCGGCGCCGCTACAGATTCAGCTTTTGCTGATCTATGACCCGTCGACCGCCCCAGGCGGCAAGGTGACCTTCAAGGGCATTCTCGAGGAACTCGATGCCCGGCTGCATCTCGCGGATGTCTTCCGGCGGCGGTTGACCGAGCTACCCGGCGGTTTTCATAGGCCCTACTGGGTAGACGATCCCAACTTCGACCTCGAGTATCACGTCCGTCATATCGGGCTGCCGCAGCCCGGCGACTGGCGACAACTCTGTATCCAGACTGCGCGGCTCTTCGCCCGACAGATCGACCTGCGGCGTCCACCCTGGGAGATCACCGTCATCGAGGGACTGAATTCCGTGCCGGGGGTACCGAAGGGCTCGTTCGCAATGGCGCTGAAACTGCACCACTGTGCGGTCGACGGCATGGCCAGCGTTCAGATGATCGCGGCACTGCACGACCTTGCCGCTGACAGCCCGCGCCCCGCTGGACCCGACAGCCGGTGGCAGCCCGGCCCCCTTCCTTCGACCGTGGACTTACTCTCTCGCACGGCGGTCAATGCGGTGCTGCAACCGTTGCGGGCAGGTACCGTTCTCGCCTCCAGCGCCCCCAACGCGGTGCGCGCCTTAGCCAGCCTGCCGGGCAAGCTGGTCGGAGGTGTCGTCAGCCGGGTCGCGCGGGGCGAGGTGCCGTCATTTCCGCCGAAGACCCGCTTCAATCAAACGGTCTCGCCGCACCGTGTCTTCGAGGCGCGATTCCACGATCTCGCCGATTTCAAACGGATCAAGGCGAGTGTGCCCGGCGCAACGATCAACGACGTCGCGCTCGCCTACGTCGGCGGTACCCTGCGCGCCTATCTAGACGGCCACGGTGAGCTGCCCGATGAATCGCTCGTCGCCGCCTGCCCGATGTCCATGCGCAAGGCAGGCGATACGAGCAGCAACGGGAACGTCCTCTTCGGCCGGCTGCAGACGCTCGGCACCGACATCGCCGACCCGCTCAAACGACTCGAAGCAATCGCCGAATCGACCGCGGCAAGCCGTTCCGAGTCGGATTCGACCAGAACCCAGCTTCTCGAATTGATCGGCACAGTGCCGACCTCACTGCTCGGGATGACGGCAAAGGCCGCCAGTGCGCTGCCGTTCTCTGGCCCGACGATCGCCAACACGACCGTCACCAACGTGCCCGGCCCCACCGAACCGCTGTTCTTCAGCGGTGCCCGACTGGTACGCGTCGCCGGACTCGGACCGCTGGTAGCCGGCTTGAACCTGATCCATGTCGTGGCGAGCTACAACGGAACGTTGTCGATCAGCGCCACCGCGGATCGTGACTCCTTACCGGACCCGGCCAGGTACGCCGAATGTATGGAGCAGGCCTTTCAAGAATTGCTCGCAGGCGCGGACTGAACTCGAGAGCTTAGGCGCTGACTTTGCGACGCCGGGCGGCACGTTTCGGCGCGCCGGACGGTGTAGTGCTGCGTCCCACGACCTCGGCGAGAAACTTCCCGGTGTAGCTTTCCGGCACGGCCGCAACATCTTCCGGAGTGCCTTCGGCGACAATGGTTCCGCCGCCGGCTCCACCCTCGGGCCCCATGTCGACAATCCAGTCCGACGTCTTGATGACGTCCAGGTTGTGCTCGATCACGATGACCGTATTGCCTTTGTCGACAAGGCCATTGATGACGTTGAGCAGCTTGCGGATGTCGTCGAAATGCAACCCGGTCGTAGGCTCGTCGAGGATGTAGATGGTGCGACCGGTCGAGCGCTTCTGCAATTCCGCAGCCAGCTTGACCCGCTGCGCCTCGCCACCGGACAGCGTCGGGGCCGGCTGGCCGAGCCGGACATAGCCCAAGCCGACCTCGACCAGCGTGCGCAGATAACGGTGAATGCCGGAGATCGGCTCGAAGAACTCCGCGGCGTCCTCGATCGACATGTCCAGTACTTCGGAGATGGTCTTGCCTTTGTAGTGCACCTCAAGGGTTTCCCGGTTGTACCGGGCGCCGTGACACACCTCGCACGGCACGTACACGTCGGGCAGGAAGTTCATCTCGATCTTGATGGTGCCGTCGCCGGTGCATGCCTCGCAGCGACCGCCCTTGACGTTGAAGGAGAACCGACCCGGTTGGTAGCCACGGACTTTGGCCTCGGTAGTGGCCGCGAACAGGGTACGGATCTTGTCGAACACCCCGGTGTAGGTAGCCGGATTGGATCGGGGCGTGCGCCCGATCGGCGACTGGTCGACCCGGACCAGCTTGTCCAGATGGTCCAGTCCGGTGACCCGGGTGTGCCGGCCGGGGACCTGACGGGCGCCGTTGAGCCGGTTGGCCAGCACGGCCGCCAAGATGTCGTTGACCAAAGTCGATTTGCCAGAACCGGATACACCGGTCACCGCGGTCAGCACGCCCAGCGGAAACGACACGTCGATGCCCCGCAAATTGTGCTCGCGCGCCCCGACAACGGTGAGTTGACGCTTCCGGTCGACGGGACGGCGCAGCGCGGGGGTTTCAATGCGCTCCCGGCCCGATAAGTAGGCGCCGGTGATCGAATCCTTGTTGGCCAGCAAGTCGCTATAGGTTCCGCTGTGCACGATGTGGCCGCCGTGCTCGCCGGCGCGCGGGCCGATGTCGACGATCCAGTCCGCGTGCGCAATGGTGTCCTCGTCGTGCTCGACGACGATCAGGGTGTTACCCAAATCCCTTAAGCGGGTGAGGGTTTCGATGAGACGACGGTTGTCGCGCTGATGCAGGCCGATGGACGGTTCGTCGAGCACGTAGAGCACTCCGACCAGGCCGGACCCGATCTGAGTGGCCAGCCGGATGCGTTGGGCCTCACCACCGGACAGCGTGGCCGCAGCGCGCGACAGTGACAAGTACTCCAAGCCGACATCGAGCAAAAAGCCGAGCCGCGACTGGATTTCCTTGAGCACCTGCCCTGCGATCGCTTGCTCACGCGAACCGAGCGTGAGCGCGTTGAGGAAATCCGAACAATCCGAGATGGACAGCTCGCAGACCTCGGCAATGGACCTCGCGCCACGATCCCCCGCGCTCAGCGTTACCGCCAGAATCTCCGGCTTGAGCCGGGTGCCCTCACACACCGGACAAGGCACGTCACGCATGAAACCCTCGTAGCGTTCCTTCATCTGTTCGGACTCGGTCTGCGCCATCTTGCGTTCCAGAAACGCCAGCACGCCTTCGAAATCGGCGTAGTACGAACGGGTTCGGCCGTACCGGTTGCGGTAGCGCACATGGACCTGATGGTCAGAACCTTCGAGAATCGCCTTGCGGGCCTTGGCCGGCAGTTTGCGCCACGGCGTGTCGACGTCGAATCCCAGCGCGTCGCCGAGCCCGGCCATCATCCGGGTGAAGTATTCCGCGGTGTGACCCGTCGACCACGGCGCGACCGCGCCCTCGGCCAGGGTGCGGTCCGGGTCAGGTATCACCAAATCCGGGTCGACCTCTTTGCGGATTCCCAAGCCGACACACTCGGGGCACGCGCCGTACGGCGAGTTGAACGAGAACGACCGCGGTTCCAGGTCGTCCACGGCCAGCGGATGTCCGTTGGGGCAGGCCAGCTTTTCGGAGAACCGCTGCTCGCGCGGGTGGTCATGCTCGTCGCGATCGTCCGGGAACTCCAGCACCACGATGCCGTCGGCCAGGTTCAGCGCGGTCTCCACGGAGTCAGTCAGCCGCTGCTTGGCGGTGGCCTTGACGGTGAGGCGATCCACCACCACCTCGATGTCGTGCTTCTCCTGCTTTTTCAGCTTCGGCGGGTCGGCCAGCGGATGCACGACGCCGTCCACCCGCACCCGGCTGTAACCCTGGGCGTTGAGCTTGTCGAACAGGTCCGCGAATTCGCCCTTGCGGGTGCGCACTACCGGGGCGAGTACCAGAAACCGAGTGCCCTCGGCCATGGCCAGCACCTGGTCGACGATCTGTTGGGGCGTCTGACGAGCGATCCGCTCACCGCAGATCGGGCAGTGTGGGGTGCCGGCGCGCGCATACAGCAGTCGCAGGTAGTCGTACACCTCGGTGATCGTGCCCACGGTCGATCTCGGGTTGCGGTTGGTCGACTTCTGGTCGATGGACACCGCCGGGGAGAGACCCTCGATGAAATCAACGTCGGGTTTGTCCATCTGCCCCAGGAATTGACGGGCGTATGCCGACAGCGATTCCACGTAGCGCCGCTGCCCCTCAGCGAAGATGGTGTCGAACGCCAGCGACGACTTACCCGATCCGGACAGCCCCGTGAAGACGATCAACGCATCGCGCGGCAGGTCGAGGTCGACGCCGCGCAGGTTGTGCTCACGGGCACCTTTGACGATCAGGCGGTCAGCCACGCTGCCTCTCTCACTGAAACTATTGCTCGCCTCGCGACGGTTACTGCGCACGGCGCATTCCATGCTAGGTGCCCCCGCCGACAAGGCGCCCATCCCAGGCCGGGTACCAAGTAGCGTGAGCGCTATGACCTGCGCCGGCGACGATGATGCCGGCGCCCGCCGGGACCGAGGAGTGGCGCACATGACTGTCGTGGACGACAACTACACCGGACACGTCGACGCTGGCAGTGCCGCCCGCCGCACTTTGCCCGGGGCCACCATCCTCAAGGCGTCCGTCGGCCCTATGGACAACAACGCCTACCTGGTGACATGTTCCGCGACCGGCGAAACACTTTTGATCGACGCCGCCAACGACGCCGAAGTCCTCATCGACCTGGTCCGCGAGTACGCCCCCAAGGTGTCACTGATCGTGACCAGCCATCAGCACTTCGATCACTGGCAGGCGCTGGAGGCGGTCGCTGAGGCCACTGGCGCGCCGACCGCCTCCCACGAGATCGACGCCGAACCGCTTCCGGTCAAGCCGGACCGCCTGCTGGCCAACGGCGACACCGTGCAGATCGGCGAGCTGAAGTTCGACGTGATCCACCTGCGCGGGCACACGCCCGGCTCGGTCGCGCTGGCCCTCGACGGACCCGCGACCGGTGGCGTCACACAGCTGTTCACCGGCGACTGCCTCTTCCCGGGAGGCATCGGAAAGACTTGGCAGCCAGGAGATTTCACGCAGCTGATCGACGATGTCAGCACCCGGGTGTTCGACGTATACCCGGATTCCGCCGTCATTTATCCCGGCCACGGCGACGACACGGTGTTGGGTGCTGAGCGCCCCCATCTCGCCGAGTGGCGCGAACGAGGCTGGTAACCCGCCTACCTTGCCCAATGCGCTGCAAACAATGGCGGGTGAAGCGAGCGATCCATCGCCGTTTCTGAATGTCGGGGCTGGCGGCACCTACATCGCGAGCGGGGTTTTGTTTATCCTCGGCCCACTGCTCACCGGGCCGATCGCTGGGGCGCTGCCGACGACATCCCTGGGTTTTGCCGCTCCGGCACTCGGTGCTGCCGGTGCGGCAGGGCTGCTGAGCGACACCACGCCCATCGCGCCGAGCGTGGGCCGTGCCGGGGTGTTGGCAGGCCTGTCGAGGGCCGGCTCGGTGGGTGGGTTGTCGGTGCCGCAAGCGTGGGGCGGGGTGACGGGGGAAATGCCCCGTGCGGCGATGGCAATTCCGGCACCCGCCCTGGTCGGATTCCCAGAAGCCGAGGTAGATCCACTGGGAACTGGGGGCGGCGGGATTCTGCCGGGGAGTCTGATGGCCGCGGCAGCGGGCGGCGGCGGTGCGGCGGGCGGTGGTTATGCCGCTACCCGCGGGGCCGGCAGCGCCCAACGCAATGGAACTGCCCAGCCCGGCGGCACCACCCCACCCGACGAGAGCAAGCGCGCCCGATACCGCCCCCCCCCCCCGCCTCGGTAATCCCGCAGGCAGCTCGCGGAGCAGACGTCGGCGGGAGGCTGCCCGGCCAATCGGGCGTGCGAGATCCGGGTGGTGAGAGCTGGTCACCCGAAACCCTGCGCGATGAGATCAACGATTTGCGCAAGCAACTCACCGACATGGCGATGGAGCGCGATGTGCTCATGCGTTCCCTGTCCCTGTGGGCCGTGGGCTCGCTCGAGGAGTGACGGGCTAGGACGTGGTGTGCACGATCAGCACGTCAACCTTGGCTCGACGTGACACGTTGGCGGGCACCGATCCCAGCAGCCGTCCGGCGATGGTGCTGAGACCGACATTGCCGACGACCAGCAGATCCGCTTTGACTTCCTCGGCGAGGTTCACCAGGGCGTCGACCGGCGCACCGACGATGGATCGCTCCTCGACGTTTGTAGCGCCGGCCTTGTGGGCCCGCTCCTTGGCGTCGTGCAGGATCGCGTAAATCGGGCCGGTGCCCGCTACTTTGTAGCTTTCGTCCTTCAGGACGTCGGCGGCCCGGCTGTCCTGATGCTGCGGGAGGTATGCCGAGGCCACGATCAACTTTGCGTCGGTCCCGGCGATAGAA
This sequence comes from uncultured Actinomycetota bacterium, assembly GCA_963826365.1. Lineage (GTDB taxonomy): Bacteria > Actinomycetota > Actinomycetes > Mycobacteriales > Mycobacteriaceae > Mycobacterium. The sequence goes on from CAWGXA010000003.1 coordinate 603,807, forward strand.
GCTGCCCGGTCTACCGCACGTAACGATGAATCCGAGCCGTCAGTTCCTACCACCACGGTCCGATAGGCAGTCATAAACCCTCCCAGGTGTCGGTTGATCCGCCAGAAGAAGACAGTATCGCGTTTGCCGGACGCCGTTAGGAAACACTAGCGACACAACCGGGCGTGGCGCGACCAGCATTTTCCAGTCCGGGATCGGGCAGCACACCGCGTTCGCGGGTCAATAGCGTGGTTGCGATTAACCCCGCAACAAAAAGCCATGCACCGCAGTGCTTTTCGCCACGCACAGCCGATGACAGAGGCAGCGCGCCGCTACGCCAAGCGCGTTACCGCTGGACAACTGGTGAGCGGCCTCATCGGCGGCACCTTAAAGTGACATTCACTATGTCGTTGTCAACAGTCGAGCAGCGCCCGGCTGACGTTGCTCCCGAGCCCGAACCCGCACCCCCACGCGGTGACCGGTTCGATCCGTGGGCGATAGCCCTGCTGGCCGCCGTCGTCAGCTGCGCCTGGGCCGGCAAGCCTTCGCTGTGGTTCGACGAGTCGGCGACGATTTCGGCGTCGGCCAGCCGGACGGTGCCCGAGCTGTGGCGGTTGCTCACCCACATCGACGCGGTGCACGGGCTCTACTACCTGCTGATGCACGGCTGGTTCGCAATATTTCCGCCGACGGAATTCTGGTCACGCTTTCCCAGCTGCCTGGCTGTTGGTGTCGCCGCCGCGGGCGTCACGGTGTTTGCCAGGCTGTTCACTGGCCCGTCGGCTGGGCGTGCGATATCGGTGTGCGCGGGCGTGGTCTTCGCGATCATGCCGCGCACCACCTGGGCGGGCATGGAAGCACGCTCGTATGCCTTCTCCGTTGCCGCGGCGGTATGGCTGACGGTGTTGTTCGTTCACGCCGTCCGGTCAAACCGACGGCGACTGTGGCTGTGGTACGCCCCCGGATTGATGCTGTCGATTTTGCTGAGTCTGAACCTCGTGTTGCTGGCGCCGGTGCACGCCGCGATGCTGCCGTGGCTGGCGCCGAAGAAATCACGGAAGTCGCCGACCATCTGGTGGGCTGTCAGCACGGCTGTCGCGGTCGGTGCCCTGATGCCCTACATCCTGTTCGCCCACGGCCAGGTACGGCAGGTCGACTGGATCTACCCGATCAGCTGGCATTACGCCTTTGACATCACCCTGCGGCAATACTTCGACCACAGCCCGCCATTCGCGATTCTGACGGCCGTACTCATCGTCGCCGCGGTCGTGGCCCGGCTGGCCGGCCTGCCGGGCCCGGCCGGCCAGATGCGCAGCCTGCTGGTCATTTGTGCCGCGTGGATCGTCATCCCAACCGCCGTGCTCGTCATCTACTCGTCCATCGGCGAACCGATGTACTACCCGCGCTACCTGATCCTCACCACGCCCGCGATGGCCGTCGTCATGGCCGTCTGCATTGTCACGATCGCTCGCAAATCGTGGCCGATCGCCGGTGTCGTGCTGCTGTTCGTGGTGGCCGGAGTGCCCGATTACCTATTCGTGCAGCGCTGGCCGTACGCAAAAGAAGGCTGGGATTACAGCCAGGTCGCCGACGTGATCGGCGCCCACGCCGCGCCGGGCGACTGCCTGCTGGTGGACAACACCGTGCCATGGAAGCCGGGCCCCATCCGGGCGCTGATCGCGGCCCGTCCGGCGGCCTACCGATCCTTGATCGACGTCGAGCGCGGCGTGTACGGGCCCAAGGTCGGCTCGCTGTGGGACGGGCACATAGCGGTGTGGCTGACGACGGCCAAGATCAACAAGTGCGCCGCCCTGTGGACCGTCACCGACCATGACAACTCGTTGCCCGAACATCAAGCCGGAAAATCGTTGCCGCCGGGCGCATTCGGACGTGCCCCGGCCTATCGATTCCCGTCCTACCTTGGGTTTCGTATTGTCGAGCGGTGGCAATTTCATTACTCGCAAGTCCTCAAGTCGACACGCTGACTTAGAAGTCAAGCGCCCGCTGTGCGTCGTTGAGGGACGAGGTGGATTAACTCCGCTTCTTGTCACGCGCCGCGCGATAAGCCGTGAGTACGCCGGTCGCCGCCAGCACCGCAAACACGGCATATAACCAACGAGCCTCCGGCAGATCGCCGCCCTCGGTCGTGTTGACCACCACGCCCGCCAACCCGGCCCCGAAAGCAGCCGAGATGAGCTGGACGGTGTTGATCGCCGCCGCCGCCGCACCGCTCTCGGCCGGATCGTCGACGGAGTCCATGGCCCGCATCGATAGATGCGGCCAGACCATCCCGATGCCGATTCCCGCGATCAGCAGTCCCACTGCCCAGAGGGAGACCATCCCGACCGATGCGTCGGCACGCTGGGTCACCGCGACCAAGGCCAGACCCCCAGCCATCAGCAGTGGGGCGACCGCGATCACCCGGCTGATAACTGCGCGCTCTTCCAGCGACGCGCTGATGATCTCGGCGACGGTCCAGCCGAGCGCCAGCGTCGCACCCAGAAACCCGGCCGCCACCGGTGTCAGATGGCCCAGGCGCTGACCGAACAGCGGCACGTAGGTGTCGGCCATCACGGCGGCCATTTGCAACGCCATCGTCAGGTAGATCCATTTCAATGGCCCGCGACGAAATACGCTGGGCGGCAAAACCGCTGCGTGAGCAGTCCAGTCAACGAAAACGAACACCGTGACCAGCAACACACCTGCCGCGAGCAGACCGGCGGTCACGAACAGGTTGTGCGGGATCTGCGCGACGCTGACCGCCAGGGCGGCAGCACCCATAAGTAGCAGCGACCATACCGGCATCCGATGCCTGGAGGTCTCCGACGCTTCAGCGATGGGACCACGCCCGGCCAACGCTCTCGGCACCAAGATCGCCATCACCACGGTGAGTATCGTCAACGCGCCAAATGCCCAGCGCCACAGCCCAAACTGCGCGAAGAGGCCGCCCATTGCCGGCCCGACCATGGTCGCGACCCCCCACATCGCCGACACCAACGCCGAACCGCGGGTCCACAGCCACCGCGGCAGCTCGGCGTTGATCAGTGAGTAGCCCAACCCGGCCAGCAGACCACCGGCTACCCCCTGCAAGGTGCGTCCAGCGATCAGCACATCCATGTTCGGCGCTGCCGCGCAGACCAGACTCGCCACGCCGAAGACAGCCAGTCCCGACAGGAATGAGTAGCGAGCGCCGACGCGTAAAAGCATCGTGTTCACGCTGGTAGCCGCGACCACCGCGCCGACCAGGTACAACGTGGTCACCCAGGCGTACAGCCGGCTACCGCCGATTTCAGCGACCGCGCTGGGAAGCAGGCTGATGGTCAGGAATTCGTTGGTGGCATACAGGGCCACGCCACCGGCCAAAACGATGGATGTCCCCAGATACTTGCCCAGCAGTTCGCGCCAACTGCCGATGTCGCTCGGGGTGACTGCCACCCCTACACCGTAAAAGGTGCGGCGGCGGACGCCGCCGCCGTTCCAGTCGACTGCCGCCGCTGCGCCGGCAATTCCTTTTTGACCTCGATGATCTCGCCGCGACAACGCGTGCACAGTCGGCGAGTCACCGCGACGAGCGGTCGCCACGCGTCGCGTTATAAGCGGCGACAACGCTGGCGGCGGCCAACACAGTGAATCCCGCGTAGAGCCAGCGGGCCTGCTGCCCCGGGCCGCCCCGTGCGGCGTTGACCACGACACCGGCCAGCCCGGCGCCGAACGACGCGGAAACCAGCTGCACGATGTTGATCGCTGCGGCGGCCACGCGACTCTCAGCCGGGTCGACGGAGTTCATCGCACGCACCGTCAGGTGCGGCCAGGCGATGCCGATGCCGATCCCGGCAATCAACAACGCCAGCGCCCACACTGCGACGGTGGCAACGGACGCGTTGCGGTGCTGGGTGAGACCGCCCAGTGCCAGACCCGACGCCATCACCAACGGCGCAGCCACGATCAAACGACCGATCACGCGTTGGTTGGTCAGCGTTGCGCTGACGATTTCGCTGGCAGTCCATCCGACCGCCAGCGCGGCGCTCAGGAACCCGGCCGCCATCGGAGTCAAATGCGCCAACCGCTGGGCGAACAGCGGCACGTAGGTGGTGACCATCGCGGCGACCATCTGCGCCGCCATGGTCAGGTAGATCCACTTCAACGGGCCGGGACGAAAAGCGGCGCGCGGCAATACCGCTACCTTCATCCGCAACTCGGCCAGCAGGAATGCGCCCACCAATAACGCGCCGGCACCGAGCAGCCCGACGGTCTGGATGCGGTAACGCGGAAGCTCGGCGATGCTGACCGCCAACGCCGCGGCCCCGATCAACATCAGCGACCAGTACGGCACCGGACGCCGGGGCTCGTCGCGCGGCGGGCCGCTCAGCTCGTTCTCGCCCTTTCTCAGCACCTTCGACACCAGCGTTGCCATCAAGGCAGTCACAAACGCCATCGCCACGAACGCCCAACGCCAGAACCCGAACTGGGCGAAGAGCCCGCCCGTCACCGGCCCGACCAACGTCGCGAGCGCCCACATCGTCGATACCAGTGCGGAGCCGCGGGTCCAAAGCCGTTGCGGCAGTGCGGAGTTGATCAGGGCGTAGCCCAGACCGGCCAGTAATCCGCCCGCCACCCCTTGCAGGCTGCGTCCCGCGACGAGAACTTCCATGCTCGGCGCGACCGCGGACACCAAACTCGCGAGGCCGAAGACCGCCAGGCCCATCAGATATGACGTCCGCGCACCAACCCGCGACAGCATCGGATTGACTGCGGTGGCCGCGACGACCGACCCGACCAGATACAGCGTCGTCGCCCAGGCGTAGAGCCGGCGACCGCCGATTTCCGTCATGGCGCTGGGGAGCAGGCTGACCGTCAGAAACTCGTTGGTGGCGTACAGCGCAACACCGGCGGCCAGTACCGTGGCGATTCCCAGATAGTTGCCCAGCAGGTCGCGCCAATTGCCGGTAGCGCTCACCGTGGTGGCCACCCGTATACCGTATGAGGACGGCGTACGACTAGCGCGCCGTTTCAGGTCATTTCAGGCCGGCAGCATCCATTCCGCGCAATTCCTTTTTCAGGTCGGCGATCTCGTCGCGGAACCGGGCGGCCAGCTCGAATTGGAGGTCGCGGGCTGCCGACATCATCTGCGCGGTCAGGTCCTTGATCAGATCGGCCAGTTCGGCGCGCGGCATGTTGGTGGTGTCGCGACCCTCGTAGATGCCGGCGCTGACCGCGCGGCCCGGCTCTCCCTGGGCACGCCGACCACGCGAGGAGTTGCGTCCCGACCCGCCAATCTCCACGTTTTCGGTGTCGTCTGCCTCGCGGTAGACCTGGTCGAGGATGTCGGCGATCTTCTTGCGCAGCGGTTGCGGGTCGATGCCATGGGCCACGTTGTAGGCGACCTGCTTAGCGCGACGCCGTTCGGTCTCGTCGATGGCCTGGATCATCGAGTCGGTCATCTTGTCGGCGTACATGTGGACTTCGCCCGAGACGTTGCGGGCGGCGCGGCCGATGGTCTGGATCAGGCTGCGCGACGATCGCAGGAATCCTTCCTTGTCGGCGTCCAGGATGGACACCAGGGACACCTCGGGGAGGTCTAGGCCCTCGCGAAGCAGGTTGATGCCGACCAGCACGTCGTAGTCGCCGAGCCGCAGCTGGCGCAGCAGCTCCACCCGGCGCAAGGTGTCGACCTCGGAGTGCAGGTAGCGCACCCGGATACCCATCTCCAGCAGGTAGTCGGTGAGGTCTTCGGCCATTTTCTTGGTCAGCGTCGTCACCAGTACCCGCTGGTCGGCAGCGGCTCGCTTACGGATCTCAGCGATCAGGTCGTCGATCTGCCCCTTGGTCGGCTTGACCACGACCTGCGGGTCGACCAGGCCGGTCGGGCGGATCACCTGCTCGACGAACTCGCCGGCGGCCTGGCTGAGCTCGTAGGGCCCGGGGGTGGCCGAGAGGTACACCGTCTGCCCGATCCGGTCCGCGAACTCCTCCCAGGTCAGCGGGCGGTTGTCGCATGCCGACGGCAGCCGGAACCCGTACTCGACGAGGTTGCGCTTCCGGGACATGTCGCCCTCGTACATACCGCCGATCTGCGGCACGGTGACGTGCGACTCGTCGATGACAAGCAGAAAATCGTCCGGGAAGTAATCCAGCAAGGTCGCCGGTGGCGTACCCGCCCCACGACCGTCAATGTGACGCGAGTAGTTCTCGATGCCCGAGCAGAATCCGACTTGGCGCATCATCTCGATGTCGTAGTTGGTCCGCATTCGCAACCGCTGGGCTTCCAGCAGCTTGCCCTGGCCCTCGAATTCGGCGAGCCGCGCGGCAAGTTCTTCCTCGATGGTGGAGATCGCCGTCGCCATCCGCTCCGGACCGGCGACATAGTGGGTAGCCGGGAAGATCCGCAGCGAGTCGACCTGCCGGACCACGTCACCGGTCAGCGGGTGCAGGTAATACAGCGCCTCGACCTCGTCGCCGAAGAACTCGATGCGAACCGCCAGCTCTTCGTAGGACGGAATGATCTCCACGGTGTCGCCGCGCACACGGAAGGAGCCGCGTGTGAACGACAAGTCGTTGCGGCTGTACTGAACGTCGACCAGCAGCCGCAGCAGCCCATCGCGGGGCACCTCGGTGCCGACCTGCAGCTCGACGGAGCGGTCCAGGTAGGACTGCGGTGTGCCCAGGCCGTAGATGCAGGACACCGAGGCGACCACCACCACGTCGCGGCGGGACAGCAACGACGACGTCGCGGAGTGCCGTAACCGCTCCACGTCGTCGTTGATTGAGCTGTCCTTTTCGATGTACGTGTCGGTCTGCGCGATGTACGCCTCGGGCTGGTAGTAGTCGTAGTACGACACGAAGTATTCAACTGCGTTGTGCGGCAGCATCTCTCGCAGCTCGTTGGCGAGCTGGGCGGCCAGGGTCTTGTTCGGCGCCATCACCAGGGTCGGCCGCTGCAGCCGTTCGATCAACCATGCCGTGGTCGCCGACTTTCCGGTACCTGTCGCACCGAGCAGCACCACATCGCGCTCACCCGCCAGAATCCGGCGCTGCAATTCCTCGATCGCGGCGGGCTGGTCGCCGGCGGGGTCGTGCGGGCTGACCACCTCGAAGCTGCCGCCGGCGCGCACGACCTCATCAACGGCGCGGTACTCCGAATGCGCGAGTATCGGATGTTCAGTGGCGAAAGCCATGCCACCAATGTAGAACCGATCACCGACAAGCGGCTCGGCGCTGGTCCTCGGCTACCCGACGGGCCGCGTCCACGTCCGGCTTACCGGATCGCATTGCAGCAGGTAGCCGTCGCTCGAGGTGGACATGGCGAACACCGAGGTGCCCGGCCGGTCGCATGAGCTACCGGCGGCGTGCACACCCGCCGTGACGGGGGCTTTGGCCCAGACGTTGCCCACACAGACGGCCTGCTCGTTGCTGGTCGGGTCGTAGGCGAGTTTGTTGACGTCGGTGCACGCCCCGCCGACCACGGCCGGCGTCGGGTGAGCCGGCGTCGCGGAGGCGTTGAGGATCTGGGTGGGGTCGGCCAACGTCACCTTGGGCGGCACGTCACCGACCCGGGTCGCTACCACGGGCGTCCGCACCACGGCCCCCTGTGCGCCACACTCATTGGTCGTCACGGTCTGGGTCTCCGTGCCACGCAGCGTGCCGTCAGCTTGCGGCGCCAACGACCACGCAACCGTCTCCTGCTGGGTGGCCCTGACTTGGCCGTTGGGCTGGGTACAGCCCACCCGTTCCTGCTGCGGGGCACCCTGCCAATATCCGGCGACGAAACGCAGCGTGTCGGTCTGTCCTCCGTCGGTGGTGCTGGCCACTTGGTGGGTGGCGTCGTCCAACTGACTCCCGGTAGCCGCGCACCCATTGCTGGTGCACGCCGAACGGAATGCCCACCAATCGGTGTCGGTGCCGTCCTGACGGATGGCGACGCCGTTGGTGGTTCGCTTGCTCTGGTCATACGTCAATTGATAGCTGCCGTTTAGAACCGGCCCTCCGGGTCGGCCTGGCGCGACGCTCGCCGCGGGAACGGAAGGTTTCGACGCAAGCGCAGGGTTGGCCGGCGAAGCTGCCGGCTGGAAGGAATACAGCACCGACCAGGTCGCCGCCACGGCGATCAGCACGGCGCACACCAACGCGGTCCCCCACCTGGTCCTCGTCGAATACCGGTGGTTCATAGCGGAAACGAGGCCGCGCACCCCGCGGCGCCGGTGTGCTGCGATCGAGCCGAGCCGACCACCCCGACCGTGCTCCGCGACGTCATCCAACTGCTCGATGAGTGCGGCCGAGAATGCGCGGCATCGCTCGAATCTGTCCTCGGGTTGTTTGGCGAGAGCTTTGCAGAACACCTCGTCGAGGTGCGCGAGATCAGGGCGGAAATCGCTGAGCCGGGGCGGATCCGCGTGCAGATGCTGGCTGATCACCGCGATGGGGTTGGAATGCTGGAACGGCGGCGCACCGGTCAGCAGATGAAAGGCCGTCGCGGCCAACGCATATTGGTCTGCACGCCCATCGATGTTGGCTCCCGAGAGCTGTTCGGGGGCGGCGTAGGCAACCGTTCCGACCGCGACATTGGTCTCGGTGATACCGCTGATGTCGCCGAGATGGCGCGCAACACCGAAGTCCGCCAACACGATTCGGCGCTCCCCGTCCTCGGGATGGGTGAGCAGGATATTGGCGGGCTTGACATCCCGGTGCAGCAGGCCGCGGTCGTGCGCGTAATCGAGCGCGCCCGCAACGGCCTGTACGATGGCGCTGACCTCGTGGACCGACATGCCCTCCTGGAAACGCTCTTTCACCAATCGCGAAGCATCGGTGCCCTCGACGTAATCCATGGAAATCCAGAGGTGACCGTTGAATTCGCCACGGTCGTGCACGCCCACGACGTGCGGGTGCCAAAGCGTCGCAGCGAGATCGGCCTCCCGGTTGAACCTTTCGCGGAACTCCGGATCCGCAGTGACCGCCTCGGCGAGGACCTTGATGACGTCCCGACGCGGCAGCCGGGGATGCAGCGCGAGATAGACCTCGGCCATCCCGCCCGCGCCCAACGGCCGCAAGATCGTGTAACCAGCGAATGACGCGCCGTTGGCCATCGCGCTCGCCACGGCGATCGCGCCGCGGTCCTCGTCGGCTCGCGCATTTGCCTGTTCGGAGTTCGGTATCGAGTTGACCGGCGGAACCCGGTGCAAGAGGTGCGCAACAGTGGCCGAAGGAAGTGAGTGAAAACCCGCGCGCAGCGCCTGACCCAGCCGCGGGTTGCTCAATAGCCGCCGCCCAGCGCCCAGGCGCCGGGGTTGGCCCATTCCCTCTTCCATATGTGACTCCCCCTTGTGTCTCGGCGTTCCGTGCGGGTATCGCCGCAGCCTGAAGCGGCGCGCGATACCCGAGGTGTCTGCGTCCGGACGCGGCCCCGTTGCCGTCGTCTGAGCACGCCAAAGCTTTTCGCTATGAGTGCCCAAATGGATCCCCTCCTGCACCCCTTAGGTTCGAATCATGCCGGATGCGCATAGGTGGTAGACCCCGGCACGCTATGAGGCGGCTATGAAAGCTCGAATCGACTCAAAGTTAAGTCACAGGCGAGTCCAATGGAGAGCACTAACTCGTCGGACCGATACTTGAGTAGTGAGTCGACCCGCCCCGCCTGTCCTGACAATCCGACACGACGGGTCCCAACGTTCTTTCGCCGCAGGCCACGAGGTGGTCGTCGGCCGGGATGCGCATGCCGATCTGCGGATCCCTGACCCGCGGATATCGCGCGCACATCTGATCGTGCGCTTCGATCAGGGCCGCTGGCTGGCGATCGATAACGGCTCGTTGAACGGGACCTACCTCAACGGATACCGGATGCCGGTGATCGACATCCACGACGGGCAGTCCATCAACGTCGGGAACCCGCAGGGACCTCGGTTGACGTTCGCGGTCGGACCGCAGCAGGGCCAAACCAACCGGCCCCTGCGCACCAGGTCGACGGCGGACGCCGGTCCGCCCACCATTACCTGGTCCGCGTTGCCCGCACAGACCAATCCCGGGCGGCCGTCCCGGCGAGATACCGTGAGCCAGCCCACAATCCAGACCAGGAGCGGCCCGAACGTCGCGCCGCCACCGCAGCCGCCGCCCCGGCAGCCGCAACGGCCTGCGCAAATGCCGCCTCCGCCAAGGCATCCCGTTTCACCACCGCGAAGTGCCCCGCCGTCGCCGCCATGGCAACCCCCGGGGACACCGCCACCGGCGCTGGCGCCTCGCGGTACGCCACCCGAAGAGCTCACCGTGGTCCACGCCGGGTCGTCGGCCGGACCACAGCCGGCGGCGCCCGCCGAAAGTCCTGCCGCCGCAGCGCCAGCGGCGACGCCGCCCAACGAAATCACCATGATCGACGCCAAGACGGCCGATGTGTCGAACCTCGCAACGAGATTTGTGAAGTTGCTCTCCCCGCGCTCGTCGTCAGCCGCGGGGACGGCCGGCGCCATGACGATCGGGCGCGCCGCCGAGAACGACATCGTCGTCTCCGATGTCTTGGCATCGCGCGAGCACGCCATCTTGATACCGACGCCGCTGGGTCCCGAGATCCGCGACACCAGCATCAACGGAACGTTCGTCAACGGCACCCGGGTCGGGTCGGCGATCTTGACCGAAGACGACGTGGTCACCATCGGCAACGTCGACCTGGTACTGCGTAACGGCACTCTGGTCCAGGGCAGCCAGGTCGCGGCGCGCACCGGCGGTCTCGAGGTGCGGGACGTGAAGTACGTCGTCGACAACGGCAAGCAACTGCTGGACAACATCTCGCTGACCGCGCGGCCCGGGACGCTGACCGCCGTCATCGGCGGATCCGGCGCCGGAAAAAGCACCCTCGCCCGGCTGATCGCCGGATACACCACCCCCAGCTCCGGCTCGGTCACGTTCGCCGGCCACAACATTCACAGCGAATACGCATCGCTGCGCAGCCGGATCGGAATGGTCCCGCAGGACGACGTCGTGCATCGGCAGCTGACGGTGAACCAGGCGCTGGGCTATGCTGCCGAGCTCCGGCTGCCGCCCGACACCAGCAAGGCCGACCGTGCCAAGGTGGTCACCCAGGTCCTCGAAGAACTCGACCTGACCAAGCACGCCGACACCCGGGTCGACAAGCTCTCCGGCGGTCAGCGCAAACGCGCCTCGGTGGCCCTTGAACTGCTTACCGGGCCGTCACTGCTGATCCTCGACGAGCCGACATCGGGTTTGGACCCCGCCCTGGATCACCAGGTCATGATGATGCTGCGCTCGCTCGCCGACGCCGGCCGCGTGGTGATCGTGGTGACGCACATGCTGTCCTACCTGGACATCTGCGACCAAATACTGTTGGTCGCGCCCGGCGGCAAGACGGCCTACTGCGGACCGCCGGACCTGATCGGCGACGCCATGGGCACCACCAACTGGGCCAAGATCTTCACCAACGTGGGCGCCGATCCAGACGAAGCCAACCGGCGTTTTCGGGAGCAAAGTGAGGCGCAGAAGCGCCCGAAGGCGGCACCGGCGGCTGAGCCGAGCGACCTTGGCGAACCCGTCCACACCAGCTTGCGGCGCCAGATCTCCACAATCGCCCGCAGACAGGTCCGGCTAGTGGTGTCCGACCGCGCCTACTTCTTCTTTCTGGCGCTGCTGCCGTTCGTGCTCGGGGCGCTGTCGCTGACGGTTCCGGGCGGCAGCGGATTCCACGTGCCCGCCCCGAACGCCGGCACACCCGACGAATCCGCCCAGATACTGAGCCTACTGATGCCCGCGGCCGCCTTTATGGGCACCGCGCTGACGATCCGCGACCTGGTCGGCGAACGCGCCATCTTCCAGCGCGAACAGGCGGTCGGTTTATCCACCACGGCGTATCTGCTGGCCAAGACGGGGGTCTTCTGCGACTTCGCGATCCTGCAGTCGGCGGTCATCACCGCAATCGTGCTCATCGGCAAGGGCGCGCCGACCCAGGGGGCCTTGCTGCTGGGCCACGGCAACCTCGGCGCCACGTTCGAGCTATTCATGACGGTCGCCGCGACCTGTGTGGCCTCGGCCATCCTCGGGTTGGCGATTTCGGCGCTGGTCCGCTCGAGTGAGCAGATCATGCCGCTGTTTGTGGTGGCGGTGATGGCGCAGCTGGTGCTGTGCGGCGGGATGGTCCCGGTGACCGGCAGACTCGGGCTCGACCAGCTGTCGTTTGCGATGCCTGCACGGTGGGGCTATGCGGCTGCGGCGTCGACGGTCGACGTGCGGCACCTGGTGCCTGGCTCGCTGCTGCCCGAGGATCGGTTCTGGCAGCACACGTTGAAGTTCTGGCTGCTCGACATGGGCATGCTGGTCGGGCTGTCGGTGCTGTATTTCGCCTTTGTTCGGTGGAAGATCCGGCTGCGCCGTTGAGCAGAGGGGACGCCATCCATCCGCCCAAGCACGAAACGTTCGACTTGCTGGCCCGCACCAACACCGATCCCAAGGGCATCGTGCGAGCCGTCGACGACTACGTGGTGCAGCCGTGGGGGCTCTACGTTGCCCGGCCCACGCCGGGCCGAGTCCAGTTCCACTACCTCGAGTCGTGGCTGCTGCCGTCGCTTGGATTGCGCGCCACGGTGTTTCACTACAACCCCGGTCATGAACGCGATCACGACTACTACCTCGACGTCGGCGAATACACGCCCGGCCCGCGCGCGTGGCAGGCGGAGGACCATTATCTCGACATCGAGGTCCGTACCGGCGCCGGCGCGCTGTTGGCCGACGTCGACGAGCTGCTCGAGGCACTTCGGCACGGCTTGCTGACCCCGGCGGTCGCCGAGCAGGCGGTGCGGCGCGCTGTCGACGCCGTCGATGGGCTGGCCCGAAACGGATATGACCTGCAACGCTGGCTGGCCGGCAACGGCATGGAACTCAGCTGGCGCGGGCCACCGGCGCGCGGCGGCCAGTTTCCCGATCCGGCGCTCGGGTAATTCTCTTGGGTATGCCCCTGCGCGAATACCGGCGAAAACGCCGATCCGACCTTCGACCTGGCCAAAGCCCTGAGCCGGGTGCCCGGCGCGGCCGGAAACGTCGGGGACGCAGCGCCGAGCCGCTGTTCGTCATCCAGCACCATGCCGCTGGCAGCGAGCACTACGACTTTCGGCTCGAGATCGACGGTGTGCTGGCGTCCTGGGCGATACCCCGCGGGCCGTCGACCAACCCGAGGGATCGCCGCATGGCGCGACGTACCGAGGATCACCCCCTGGAATATGCGACGTTCGAAGGGGTGATCCCGCCGGGCGAAGACGGCGCCGGCGGCGTGATCGTCTGGGATCGCGGCACCTACGTCAATGCAACCCAGCGGGAAATGAGCGAAGGCCTCACCCGCGGCCACCTGTCCTTCCGGTTGCAGGGCGAGAAGTTACTCGGCGGCTTCACGCTCACCCGCATTCGGGCGGGCCAGGACGAGACGTGGCTGCTGATCAAACGCAACGACGAAGAGGCAGACCCTCGGCGCAAACCCGTGAAGACCCAACCCAAGTCGGTACTGTCTGGTCGCACAGTGGATGACCTGGATCATGGCCGGTCTCGCTGACCTTCCCGGCCGGGTTCAGGCAAGGCCGCGCGACGATCCAGAAACCGCCAGCCGCTCAACCGAACCTATCCGGACCTGGTGGATGCCCTGGCCGCACAAGCGGATTGCAAACTTCGCGTCTGAATTACCTGACGTGGAACGCAGGTGCCGCTGGGCGTAATCTCGGCAGCTATGAGCACTCATGGCCGCCGGTGGATGCCGGTCGCGGCAGTGACGGTGATCGCCGCCGGTTCTCAGCTGATTCCAGCAACCGCGCACGCCGACCTGCACAACGTCACCTACCGCGCCAGAATCGACGCGTTGACCACCGGCAGTCAGGCCACGTTCGTGATCAACGGCGGCCAGACCAACACCACCAATCTTCCGTCCATGCCCGGCAACGCGTTCGAAGCCAACACCGTGTTGCCCGACGCCGCGCAAGCCGGCCTGCGGATTGTGGTCCATTTCCCGTACGCGGCGAACGTGCATTGCGAGATCGACGTCGACGACAACGTTTTCACCCAGGCCGACCAAATGGTCAGACCGGCACCCGGCAACGCCAACCCGAATAACGGTGCGCTGCAATGCGGAGCACCGTTACCCGCTTAAGACGTCGGGCTAGGGCCGCCAGCCGGTGAAATCCGCCCACTCCCAGGCGCGCCGGTAGGCTTCGGTGAACCACGGCTCCTTGACCTCGGCATAGACCGCTGAGTCACCGCCGGTCCGCTCTTCGGCTGCGTGCTTGACGGCCAGATAGCCCGTCCGCTCTTGCGGGTTTGCGGCCAGCCAGTCGACGAACAGCAAGGCGAACTGCTGGTTGGGCCAGCCGGCCACCCTGATGTGCACATTTGTCGGGCGGCCGGGATCGGCCGAGCCGTGAATGCGCTTGTGCCACAATGCCGGATCGTCGCTATGGTCGTAGTCGCCGACGGTGCTGCGGGCATCGCTTTTGGCCTCGTCCTGGCCGATGTGCGGTATGCGCGGGTAGCCCGCCGACAGCAAGGCATCGGCGAGCTCGTCCGCCACGGCCAGCGATTCGACGGTGACCTGAATGTCGATGACATCCTTGGCGTCGAATTCGGGCACCGCGGTTGAGCCAATGTGGTCAACGCGCAACGCCTTATGACCGCATGCGGTGTTGAGCCGAGCGACAATCCGCCGCGCCTGGTCCGGCCAGGTCGGATCGGCCGGCACCACTCGGGCCGCTGCCCGGACGATCTCATGCTGGGTCAGGTTGTGGGCGAACGGCACGATCCGGTGATTCCACACGTCACGTGCCTGCTGCACCAACTCCTCTTGACTGCCGGAGTTGTCCAGCCAGATATCGGCGACGGCGCGACGCTGATCGTCGTCGGCCTGCGCCGCGATCCTGGCGCGGGCGTCGTCCTCGGGCATGCCGCGTTGCTCCACCAGCCGCCGCACCCGAAGTTCGACGTCGGCGTGCACCACGACAACCAACGGGAACATCGGGGCCATCCCGGATTCCACCAGCAGCGGAATGTCCTCGACCACCACCGAGTCCTCGGGCACTGACGCGATGATCTCCGCGCGCCGCTTGCCCACTAACGGGTGAACAATCCCGTTCAGCTTCTGGCGCGCCTCGTCATCGCGAAATGCTTTGGCGGCCAACGCCGGTCGATCCAGGGATCCGTCCGGCTGCAGGATGTCGTCGCCGAACGCCTCAACGAGTGATTCCAGCCCGTCGGTACCGGGCTGGACCACCTCGCGGGAGATGACATCGCCGTCGACGATGACCCCACCGCATTGCTCGAAGGTGGCTGACAGCGCCGACTTCCCGGCGCCGATGCCACCGGTCAACCCGATGCGCAACATTGCGTTAGTGCGGTTGGGACGCGGCTAGGCGTTGCCGGCGAGCTTTTCCCGCAGCGCGGCGAGTTGCGCGTCGCTGGCAAGCGAGCCGCCCGCCTCCTTCTGCGAGGACGCACCGTTGCCTGCGGACTGTTCGCTGTCGCCGTGCCCGGCCGCCTCGGCAGCCGCGAACTTCTCCATCTGCGCGGTGTGCATCTTGTGCCGGCGCTCGGCCTCGGCGTAGCGGGCCTCCCACTCGTTGCGCTGGGTGTCGAAGCCTTCCATCCACTCGTTGGTTTCGGCGTCGAAGCCCTCGGGGAAGATGTAGTTGCCCTGCTCGTCGTAGCTGTCGGCCATGCCGTACTTGGCGGGGTCGAACTCGTCGGTGTAGTCCTCGTTGGCCTGCTTGAGCGACAACGAGATTCGGCGACGCTCCAGGTCGATGTCGATGACCTTGACCATCGCGTCGTCGCCGACGGCAACCACCTGGTCGGGAACCTCGACGTGGCGCTCGGCCAGCTCCGAGATGTGCACCAGACCTTCGATGCCCTCCTCGACACGCACGAACGCGCCGAACGGAACCAGCTTGGTGACCTTGCCGGGCACGATCTGGCCGATGGCGTGGGTGCGGGCGAAGTGCCGCCACGGGTCTTCCTGAGTCGCCTTGAGCGACAACGAAACCCGCTCGCGGTCCATGTCGACGTCGAGCACCTCGACGGTGACCTCGTCGCCCACCTGAACCACCTCGGACGGGTGGTCGATGTGCTTCCAGGACAGCTCGGAGACGTGCACCAGACCGTCCACCCCGCCTAGATCGACGAACGCGCCGAAGTTGACGATCGAGGAGACCACACCCTTGCGGATGGTGCCCTTCTGCAACTGGTTGAGGAACTCGCTGCGCACCTCGGACTGGGTCTGCTCCAGCCAAGCGCGCCGCGACAGCACCACGTTGTTGCGGTTCTTGTCCAGCTCGATGATCTTGGCCTCGATCTCCTTGCCGATGTACGGCTGCAGATCGCGAACGCGGCGCATCTCGACCAGCGATGCGGGCAGGAAGCCACGCAACCCGATGTCGAGGATCAGGCCGCCCTTGACGACCTCGATGACGGTGCCCTTGACGGCCTCGTCCTTCTCCTTGAGCGCCTCGATGGTGCCCCAAGCGCGCTCGTACTGCGCGCGCTTCTTGGACAGGATCAGACGGCCCTCTTTGTCCTCCTTGGTGAGAACTAGGGCCTCGACCTCATCACCGACGGAAACGACCTCATTGGGGTCGACATCGTGCTTGATGGAGAGCTCGCGGGCGGGGATGACCCCTTCGGTCTTGTAGCCGATGTCGAGGAGCACCTCGTCCCGGTCAACTTTGACGATGGTGCCTTCGACGATGTCACCATCGTTGAAATACTTGATCGTTTGGTCTATTGCTGCGAGAAAGTCCTCGGCGGAGCCAATGTCGTTGATGGCTACTTGCGGCGAGGTGACGGTGGGACTCGGCATATTGTTGGGTTGCTCCGGACAGGTTAGGTCGTAGGGACAAAACAGAATTACCTGTTGAGGCTACTCGACGGGGCACACGCTGGACAAACTCGCCCGGCGCGCCACGTGCGCCACGCCCTGCCGCGGCGTGCGTCATTGCGAATTTCGGGCCGTATCTGCTGGTGAAAACTCACCGCAAGCGAGCGGTGTGCCCTCAGCCCGGGGCGGCTGATGCGCCGCACCGTCCCGATCGCCGCGCTAATGCGCGGCAGCGTCCCATGAGCGGCCATAACCCACCGAAACCTCGAGCGGAACATCGAGCGGGTAGGCGCTCCCCATCTTTTCGCGGACCAACGCTTCGACCTTTTCGCGCTCACCGGGGGCGATTTCGAACAGCAATTCGTCGTGTACCTGCAGCAACATCCGTGAGGCCAGGCCGGCTTCGCCGATTGCCTTCTCGACCTCGATCATCGCCACCTTGATGATGTCGGCCGCACTGCCCTGGATCGGCGCGTTGAGCGCGGCCCGCTCGGCGGCTTCGCGCACGTTGCGGTTACTGCTGTCCAGCTCGGGAAGATAGCGTCGGCGGCCCAACACCGTGGAGGTGTACCCGTCCTTGCGGGCCTGGTCGACGACGTCCATCAGATAGTCGCGGATACCGCCGAATCGAGCGAAGTACTGGTCCATCTGCTCCTTCGCTTCCTCGGTGGAGATCTTCAGCTGGGCAGCCAGGCCGTACGCGCTCAACCCGTACGCCAGGCCGTAGGACATCGCCTTGACCCGGCGGCGCAATTCCGCGGTCACTTCGTCGATCGGCACCCCGAAGGCCCGCGAGGCGACGAACGAATGCAGGTCTTCGCCGGTGTTGAACGCCTCGATGAGACCTTCGTCCTTCGACAGATGCGCCATGATCCGCATCTCGATCTGGCTGTAGTCGGCGGTCATCAGCTCGCCGTAGCCGTCGCCGACCACGAAGGCGTCGCGGATCCGCCGGCCGGCCTCGGTGCGAATCGGAATGTTTTGCAGATTGGGCTCGGTCGACGACAATCTGCCCGTCGCCGCGATGGTCTGGTTGAACGTGGTGTGGATGCGCCCGTCGGAGCCCACCGCGTTCAGCAGCCCATCGACCGTCACCTTGAGTCGGGTGGCGTCGCGGTGGGTCAACAGATGCTGCAGGAACGGGTGACCGGTCTTGTCGAAAAGCGTCTGCAGGGCGTCGGCATCGGTGGTGTAACCGGTCTTGGTGCGTTTGGTCTTCGGCATTTCCAGCTCGTCGAACAGCACCGCCTGCAGCTGCTTGGGTGAGCCCAGGTTGATCTGCTTGCCGATCACCGCGTAGGCGGCCTCGGCCGCGTCGCGGATCTGGTGGCCGAAATCGCTTTGCAGCTCAGTCAATTTCGGCACGTCCACGGCAATGCCGATGTGCTCCATGCCCGCCAGCGCCCGCTGCACCGGCAACTCCATACCGCTCAACAGCGAGGTGGAGTGGATGCGGGCCAGCTCCTCGTCGAGCGCGTCAGCAAGATCCAGCACTGCCACGGCCCGCAGGATCAGCGTCTGCACCGCTTGGTCGTCGGTGCCTTCAGAATCGTCTAACAGCGAAAGCTGTTGCTGCTCAGCATTTTCGGCGCGTAGCTCGCGGCGCAGGTAGCGCAGCGACAGGTCGTCGAGGGAGAAGCTGCGCTGCCCGGGTCGCACCAGGTAGGCCGCCAGCGCGGTATCGGAGGTCACGCCGGCCAGCGCCCAGCCCCGTCCGGCGAGGTCGTGCATCGCCAGCTTGGCTTCGTGCAGCGCCTTGGGCGGACCGGGGTCGGCAAGCCAGGACGCCAGCGCCGCCTCGTCCTCGGGATCAAGATCCGAGGTGTCGATGTAGCGGCCCTCGCCGTCGGCGGACACGATGGCCACCGCGGTGGCGTCGGCGTCGTAGGCCAGATGGGTGCCGACGACGGCCAGGCCGAACCGCCTGCCCGAGCTGTGCTCGGCCAACCACACGGCCAGTTCGCCGGCCTGCAGCGCGCCGCCGCGTACGTCGAAACCCTCGTCCACTTCGGGCTCGACGGCGGCCAGGGTGTCAAACAGCCGGTCGCGCAACACCCGGAACTCCAGGTCGTCGAAGAGCCGGTGGATGTGGTCGCGATCCCACGGCAGCATCCGCAGCGTGTCCGGGGTTTGGGCCAGCGGCACGTCTTTGACCAATTCGGTGAGGTCGCGGTTGAGGATGACGCTGGCGACGTGCGTTCGTAGCGCGTCGCCCACCTTGCCGCGCACCGAGTCGATGTTGTCGACCAACCCCTGCAGCGAGCCGTATTCGACGATCCACTTCGAGGCGGTCTTCTCCCCCACCCCGGGAATGCCGGGCAAGTTGTCGCTGGGATCGCCGCGCAGCGCCGCGAAGTCGGGGTACTGCGTCGGGGTCAGCCCATATTTTTCGACGACGGCTTCGGGGGTGAACCGGGTGAGTTCGCTGACACCTTTGATTGGGTAGAGCACCGTTACGTCGTCGCTGACCAGTTGCAGGGCGTCGCGGTCGCCGGTGACCACCAAGACGCGGTAGCCCTCGTCCTCGGCCTGGGTTGCCAACGTCGCGATGAGGTCGTCGGCTTCGAATCCGGGCTCGGCGAGCACCGTGATGCCCAGAGCGTTCAGCACTTCCTTGGTGATGTCGATCTGACCGCGGAACTCGTCGGGGGTCGCCGACCGGTTGGCCTTGTACTCCGGATAGCGCTCGGACCGAAAGGTTTGGCGTGACACGTCGAACGCCGCGGCGACGTGCGTCGGGCCCTCGTCGCGGAGCAGATTGATCAGCATCGCGGTGAAGCCGTAAACCGCGTTGGTGGTCAGGCCAGCGCGAGTCTTGAAGTTCTCCGCCGGTAGCGCGTAGAACGCCCGAAATGCCAGCGAATTGCCGTCCAGCAACATCAGCGTCGGCTTGGTTTGTTCGTCGATCGCGGCAGGCACGGCTATCACTCTAGGCACCGGGTGCGACGAGCCGTGCGGCCCAACCGACCCCGCAGCGGAACTGCAACACGTTTCAGTTTTGTGTTTGAGCTGGGTAGTCTGGCCGAGTGCCAAAGGTCACCAGCCAAGAACCCGCGATCGGTGGATGGTTTGCCGCCGATGACGCCGGAAACCCGCATCTGATCGGCAGCAAGTGCCCCGAGTGTGGCACCTATGTCTTCCCACCCCGGGAGAACAACTGTCCCAATCCGGCCTGCGCCAGCGACTCACTAGAGTCCGTCGCGCTGTCGACCCGGGGGACGCTATGGAGCTACACCGAAAACCGGTACCCGCCGCCAGCGCCCTACCCTGCTGCAGACCCGTTTGAGCCGTTCGCCATCGCCGCGGTGCAGCTGGCCGACGAGGGAATCATCGTGTTGGGCAAGGTGGTCGAGGGCACGCTGGCGGCGGACTTGAAGGTGGGCATGGAAATGGAGCTCACCACGATGCCGCTGTTCACCGACGACGACGGCGTCGAGCGCATCGTGCACGCCTGGAGGATCGCATCATGAGCACACCTGAACCGCTCTACATCCTCGGCGCCGGGATGCACCCTTGGGGCAAATGGGGCCGCGACTTCACCGAATACGGCGTGGTCGCCGCTCGCGCCGCATTGGCCGAGGCCGGCCTGGACTGGCAGCAGATCCAATTGGTCGCCGGTGCCGACACCATCCGCAACGGCTACCCGGGCTTCATCGCAGGGTCGACGTTCGCGCAGAAACTCGGCTGGAACGGCGTGCCGGTCAGCTCCAGCTATGCGGCGTGCGCCAGCGGGTCCCAGGCGCTGCAGAGCGCCCGCGCGCACATTCTGGCCGGCTTCTGCGACGTGGCGCTGGTCATCGGCGCCGACACGACGCCGAAGGGCGCATTCGCCCCGGTCGGCGGCGAACGCAAGAACGACCCGGACTGGCAGCGCTTCCATCTGATCGGCGCGATGAACCCGGTGTACTTCGCGCTGCTCGCGCGACGCCGGATGGACCTCTACGGCGCGACGTCCGAGGACTTCGCGCAAGTCAAGGTCAAGAACTCCCAGCACGGCCTGCAGAACCCAAATGCCCGCTACCGCAAGGAATCCTCGGTCGAGGACGTGCTGGCCAGCCCGGTAGTCAGCGACCCGTTGCGGCAGCTCGACATCTGCGCCACCTCCGACGGCGCCGCAGCGTTGATCGTGGCCAGTGCTGATTTCGCGCGCAAACACCTCGGCTCACTCGATGGCGTGCCCTCGGTGCGTGCGGTCAGCACGGTCACCCCGCGCTACCCGCAGCATCTGCCCGAATTGCCGGATATCGCAACGGATTCCACTGCCGTCGTGGCCGCACCCGATCGGGTGTTCAAGGATCAGATCCTCGACGCCGCCTACGCCGAAGCCGGCATCGGACCCGAGGACGTGAGCCTGGCCGAGGTCTACGACCTGTCCACCGCGCTGGAGCTGGACTGGTACGAGCACCTGGGGCTGTGCGCCAAAGGCGAGGCCGAGGCGCTGCTGCGCAGCGGTGCCACCGCCATCGGCGGCAAGGTGCCGGTCAACGCATCGGGTGGGCTGGCGTGCTTCGGCGAGGCGATTCCCGCCCAGGCGATCGCTCAGGTCTGCGAGCTCACCTGGCAGCTGCGTGGTCAGGCCACCGGCCGGCAGGTGGAAAACGCCACGGTCGGCGTCACCGCCAACCAGGGACTATTCGGCCACGGCTCGTCGGTGATCGTCGCGCGCTAGCGGCTATTCGGACTCGCCCTTCTTCGGCGCGTGTGCCTACGGCTTCGGCTGTGCACTCACGGCGCGATGTCAGCCCAATTTCCGCCCTGGTCGCACACTCGACGCCGCTAACGCACGCTCGATGCGTCGGCCGGGAGTAAAGCCGCTATTCGGAGTCGCCCTTGGCCTCGTCGCCGAGGGTTTCCAGGACGACTTCGGCCACTCGTTTCATGGTGGTCCGCCGATCCATGGCGGCGCGCTGAATCCACTTAAACGCTTCGGGCTCGGTCATGCCCTGTTTTTCTTGCAGCAGGCCTTTGGCGCGTTCGACGACCTTGCGGGTCTCTAGCCGTTCGGACAGCGTCTCGACTTCGCGCTCCAGCTCCCTGATCTCGGTGAACCGGCTCATGGCCACTTCAATCGCCGGGATCAGGTCGCTGATGGTGAAGGGTTTCACCAGGTAGGCCATCGCCCCGGCGTCGCGCGCGCGTTCGACCAAGTCACGTTGGCTGAAGGCGGTCAGCACCACGATCGGCGCGATGCGTTTGCTGGCTATCTCCGTCGCTGCGTCGATGCCGTCGCGGCGCGGCATCTTCACATCCATGATCACGAGGTCAGGCTTGTGCAGCTCGGCCAATTCGACGGCTTCCTGCCCGTCGCCAGCCTCGCCGACGACTTCGTAACCCTCCTCTCGCAGCATCTCGGCCAGGTCCAAACGGATGAGCGCTTCGTCTTCCGCGATCAGGACCCGGCGCGGTGCGGCGGCGTCGGTATCGGTCGTGGGGCCAGTCATGACGACCATTGTCTCGTGGACGGCGGCGACCAGCGACGTCGGGGGCAGTGAGATTGGACGCCCACTCCAATCCTCTATGGTGGGAGGCTGCTTTAAGGTAGTGGCCGGATCGAAGCCCTCGTATCCCAACTGGCAGAGGAAACGGATTCAAAACCCGTCCAGTGTGAGTTCGAATCTCACCGAGGGCACCACCAAAGGCAAGCTCAGGAGAGTTTTCAGCCGGACGAGACTGCCCGTAATGCCTGGATCGTCCGCAGCTGTTTGAGCAGCCGAGATCCGATCAGCGAGGCGGCGGCTTCGTCATCCGCTGCCTACACTCGAGTCCGGCGTTTTCGAGACGCGGTCGATGTGGTCAAGCAGATGCGCCAGCACAGCCTCGGGTGCTTCGATCTGCGGCCAGTGCGCGATGTGCTCGTCGAGCAGAACGACATCTGCGTTCGGGATGATCTGCTGGTAGCGCTCCGCCATGTGCCGGCCGGAATTTGGATCGGCTGGACCGTCGATGAATCGCATCGGGACCGCAGTCTCTCGCATTGCTCGCACCCATCGGTCGCGGTACCGATACCGGTCGTTGACGAAACGGCCAACCTTGTGCATCACCCGTTTGCCGTCGTTGTACTCGAGAATCTCGTTGAAGAGTCGACGCATCCGCGGCGAAGGTTTGGTGTTCGCGCCAAACAGCTCGTCGATAGATCGGTCAAGCACGCGGCTCGAGAGTAGAACCCGGCGGAATCGACTCGCTACCGCGCCAAAGGAAGTTTGCGACAGCAGAACCTGTACCGGTCGCGGCGCGTACACCTCGTTGAACATCCCGCCGTTGAGCCACGTCATCGATTCAATCCGGAATGAGCCATACGACTGTTGCCGCCCATCGTGACGGGTCAGCAGCTCTTGGGCGACGGAGTCTCCGATGTCGTGGGCCATGATGTGACAGCTGCCCACCCCAAGATGGGCCAGCAGCGCCTCGTGCATATCGGCGTGGCCGTGGACCGAGTAGCCGTAGGCGACCGGCTTGTCCGAGAAACCCATACCCAGCATGTCGGGTGCGATCACGGTGAACCTCGACACCAGCGTCGACCAGATCGGCGCCCAATCCCACGAATTGAACGGATAGCCGTGGATCAGTAGCAGCGCCGGCCCAGTGCCCTCGATCCGATAGAACACGTTGAACCCCAGGTAGTCGAAGAAACGTCCATTCGTTTTCCACTGCATGAGTTCGGCATCCATCGGGTCACAATAACTGAGTTCGAAATCTGAACGCAATGGAACTATGGTGACGGGGTGCGCCACGAGGATTTAGAACGTCAGCCTTGTTCGATCCTTCGACCGCTGGGGCTGCTCGGCGATCGATGGACGCTGGTCCTACTGCGGCAGGCCTTCGCCGGCACGCACCGGTTCGAGGACTTCCACTCCGCGCTGGGTATGAGCAGAGCATTGCTGGCCGAACGGCTCGGCCGGCTAGTTGACGCGGGAATCCTCGAACGAAGGGCTTATCGCGATGCTAGGCGGAGTCGGCATCAGTACCACCTCACCGACAAAGGCATGGACCTTTACCCTGTGCTGATGGCCCTCCGCGCATGGGGCGACAAATACCTGGCTCCAGACGGGCCCTTCGCGCACTACCGCCATCGGGATTGCGGCGGCCACGCCGAGGTGCGCCTCACATGCGACCGCTGCAAGGAAGAAGTTGGCGCCAGAGAAATACGGCTCGAAGCCGGCCCGGGTTTGCAGGCCGCTTCAGGTTCGAGTAACTAACGCGCAACAGGCCCGGCCGCGCCGCCAGATCCTCCAGGATCTCTCATGTTGTTTCGCGGCCGGGCAGTCATCGACAGGAACCGCCCCGAGTTCGTCCCACGCAGCGTCGCGCGCAAGGATGAGCAGCATGGGTGATCCGCAAAGTGTTGCGGTGATTATGAGCAAGCAGTCGAAGCGGGCTGCGGCAATGTGGCGATGGCGAATCGACGTGGCGATGAGTACGCCGTGTCGCACCGCGGAGCGGACGAAGCAGCTGCGAGCAGGCGGCCAGCCCCGCAGGCTCCGTCGCGGCTCGCCTGGTTTTCAGCCGCGCACGCCCGCGCGGAGCACTCTGCGGCGTCCCGACGTGGTGACGAAAAAAGCCGTTCGATGGACGGCCGGCGGTGACCAGGCGCACCAGATGGTTCGTCGCGGCCGGGCCACCAGGACCGCATCTGCCAAATGTGTGCCACCACAAGGGGTTCGTAAGAAGAACGGATACCCGCGCCGCCGGCAACTGCTCGGATTGATGTCGCGGACCGCAGCTAAGTCGCCCACCCGCTGACCCTGCAGATAGGGCCCACCGGCAAATTTGCCGCCACGGTGGGGAATCATCTGGCAAGCGGTTACGCTTTAGAGGTGGTGGCTAAGAAATGCGGCGCCCCACCAGCTGGGTCAGATGGCTCCATGACCCGTCCGGACTGTAAAGCGGCAGTGCGGGCGAAAAACCGCGCCCGCAACGATCACTACGCCGATAGCCACGCCCGCCGCGTCCGAGTACTCAACATCAACGCCGTGATGGGCGTGGTGGTGTGCCTGATTTTCGCCGTTCTCGGCTTCTGGTCTGGGCCTGAGGCCTACCCCATCCAGATCGTCAACCTCTTCACCGGGGTCACCTTCGCCTTTGTCCCCTGGCTCAACCGCTTCGGAAATTTGGCCGCGCCGCTGGTCTTCGTCTTCACCGCGTACACCGCGGTGTTCTTGACCTGCTGGGAAGTGGGCACCGGCGGCGGCGTGCAGTACTACCTATTGACCACCGCCAGCCTGGTGGTGTTGCAGCTCGGCATCGAACGCATCGGTTTGGCGGCACTGCTGGCCAGCATCGGCGTCGCGCTGGTGATCACACTGCAGTTCTTTGTCCCCCGCACCACCGGGCTAGAAGCCCCCTGGGCCATCACGATGAGCTTCGTCATCACCACCACCTCAGCGTGCGCGATGATCGTCGTGACGGTCTGGTTCGCGATGCGCGATACCGACCGCGCCGAGTCGGTGATGGAAGCCGAGTACCAGCGCTCCGAGGCGCTGCTCGCGAACATGTTGCCGGCCAGCATCGCCGACCGGCTCAAGGACCCCGATCGCGACGTCATTGCCGACAGATACGAAGAGGCCTCCGTTCTATTCGCCGACATGGTCGGCTTCACCGAACGCGCAAGCACCACCGCGCCCTGCGACCTGGTCAAGTTCCTGGACCGGCTCTACAGCGCATTCGACGAATTGGTGGACAAGCACGGGCTGGAGAAGATCAAGGTCAGCGGGGACTCCTACATGGTGGTCAGCGGAGTCCCACGGCCTCGGCCCGATCACGTGCATGCGCTGGCAGACTTCGCTCTCGAGATGACCGCTGTTGCAGCCAAACTCGAAGATCCGCACGGACTCTCGGTGCCGCTGCGGGTCGGCTTCGCGACAGGCACAGTGGTCGCGGGCGTGGTCGGATCACGTCGATTCTTCTACGACGTGTGGGGCGACGCCGTCAACGTCGCGGCCCGGATGGAATCGACCGACTCGGTGGGACAGATTCAAGTGCCCGAGGACGTCTACGAACGCCTCAGGGACGAGTTCGTGCTGAAGGAGCGCGGGCACATCGAGGTCAAGGGCAAAGGCGTAATGCGCACCTGGTATCTCATCGACCGCAAGCCCGTCGCAGAAGAATCCAGCGACCGCGTTGCCGACGAATCACGCACGGCCCATGTGTGACTGAGGACCCTATCCGGGACCAGGCACTTGTGCCAGACTGCGGCCATGACAACCTCCGCTGACACTCCTATTCCGAGTTTGTTGCCGCATCTGTGGAAATCCACGCTGATATCTGGAGTCCTGTCGCTGATCGTCGGCGTCGTGGTGCTGGCGTGGCCGGGCATATCCGTCCTTACCGCCGCCGTGGCCTTCGGTATCTATCTCCTGATCACCGGGGCCGCACAGGTCGTCTTCGCCTTCAGCCTGCACGTCTCGGCGGGAAGCCGGATCCTGCTGTTCATCAGCGGCGCCGCATCGCTGATTCTGGCCGTGTTGGCGTTTCGTCATTTCGGTCAGGGATACGCAGTTTTGTTGCTAGCCATCTGGATCGGCATCGGATTCATCTTCCGTGGCGTGGCCACAACGGTTTCCGCCATCCATGATCCGAACCTGCCGGGACGCGGATGGTCGATTTTCCTCGGCGCGATCACTTTGATCGCCGGGATCGTCGTGCTGGGGTCGCCGCTGCAGTCGATCCTCACCCTGGCACTCGTGGTCGGTGTGTTCTTCGTCTTCATCGGCGCCTTCGAGATTGTGTCGTCGTTCGGCATTCGCAAGGCGTCCAAACAACTCGGCAGCTAGCGCCGGCCGGTCGTAACTACTACACTATGTCGTAGTAAGCCGTAGTTTCGGGAGATGACAGATGAATGTCGTCGATATTTCACGGTGGCAGTTCGGCATAACGACCGTCTACCACTTCATTTTCGTGCCGCTGACCATCGGCCTGGCTCCCCTGATCGCCGTCATGCAGACGGCCTGGGTGGCCACCGGCAACACCGCCTGGTACCGGCTGACGAAATTCTTCGGCAAGCTGTTCCTGATCAACTTCGCCATCGGCGTCGCGACCGGGATCGTGCAGGAATTTCAATTCGGCATGAACTGGAGCGAGTACTCGCGCTTCGTCGGCGACATCTTCGGCGCTCCACTGGCGATGGAAGGCTTGGCGGCTTTCTTCTTCGAGTCGACGTTCCTCGGGT
The DNA here is from genome assembly GCA_963826365.1 of uncultured Actinomycetota bacterium. GTDB lineage: Bacteria > Actinomycetota > Actinomycetes > Mycobacteriales > Mycobacteriaceae > Mycobacterium. The sequence continues at coordinate 630,785 of CAWGXA010000003.1, forward strand.
TGTGGATCTTTGGGTGGAGCAGGCTGCCGAGATTGGTCCATCTGGGCTGCATCTGGATCGTCGCGGTCTCGGTCAACGTCTCGGCGTTCTTCATCATCGCGGCCAACTCGTTCATGCAGCATCCGGTTGGTGCGCATTACAACCCCACGACCCACCGCGCCGAACTGACCAGCATCGGGGCGTTACTCAGCAATAACACTGCGCGAGCGGCGTTTTCACACGCGGTCGCGGGTTCGTTGCTCACCGCTGGCACATTCGTCGCCGCGGTCAGCGCGTGGTGGTTGGTCCGGTCACAGCGGAACTCAGAGTCCGCCAGCGGCACCATCTTTCGGCCAGCGGCCATCCTGGGGTGTTGGGTTGCGCTGATCGCCGCGGTGGGACTGTTCTTCACCGGCGACCAGCAGGGCAAGCTGATGTTTCAGCAGCAGCCGATGAAAATGGCGTCGGCGGAATCGTTGTGCAACACCGAGACAGATCCCGACTTCTCCCTCCTGACGGTCGGCACGCATAACAACTGTGACAGCGTGACCCGCGTCATCGAAGTGCCCTACGTGTTGCCGTTCCTCGCCGAGAGTCGGTTCAGCAATGTGACCTTGCAGGGTGTACGCAACATTCAGCAGGACTACCAAACCAAATACGGGCCAAACGACTACCGCCCCAACCTCTTTGTCACCTACTGGTCGTTTCGGATGATGATCGGATTGATCGCGGTTTCGGGGCTCTTCGCATTGGCGACGCTGTGGCTGACGCGCGGCGGCCGAACCCCGAACCAGCGCTGGTACTCGTGGGCGGCGTTGCTGACCATTCCCACCCCGTTCTTGGCCAACAGTGCTGGTTGGGTATTCACCGAAATGGGTCGGCAACCCTGGATCGTCGTCCCCAACCCGACTGGCGACCAGGAGGTTCGGCTCAATGTCGCCCAAGGTGTCTCGGACCACGCTCCCGGCATGGTCATTACCTCCCTGGTGACATTCACCGTGGTGTACGCGGTGCTCGCCGTCATCTGGTTCTGGCTGCTCAAACGCTACGTCGCCGAGGGGCCGCGGGAACACGACGCCGAACCCGCACCACCACCGACACCCGGCGATGACGAAGTGGCGCCACTGTCGTTCGCCTACTAAAGAAAGGAGCTGACCCGTGGGACTTCAGGAGTTGTGGTTCGGTCTTATCGCGGTCCTGTTCCTGGGCTTCTTCATCTTGGAGGGCTTCGATTTCGGCGTCGGCATGTTGATGGAGCCCCTCGCTCACATCGGCGACGGCGATCCGGAAATTCGTCGACGCACCGCGCTGAACACCATCGGTCCGGTGTGGGACGGCAACGAAGTGTGGCTGATCACGGCCGGCGCAGGAATGTTCGCCGCGTTTCCCGGCTGGTATGCGACGGTGTTCTCCGCGCTGTATCTGCCATTGTTGGCAATCCTGTTCGGCATGATCGTGCGCTCGGTGTCGATCGAGTGGCGCGGCAAGATCGACGACGCGAAGTGGCGGGCGCTGGCCGACTTCGGTATTGCGGCCGGCTCTTGGTTGCCTGCGGTGTTGTGGGGGGTGGCGTTCGCCGTCCTGGTGCGCGGGCTGCCGGTGGACGGCAATGGCCATGTCCATCTGTCGATCGGCGATGTGCTCAACGCGTACACGCTGCTGGGTGGTTTGGCGACGGCCGGGCTGTTCTTGCTCTACGGAGCGGTGTTCGTCGCGTTGAAGACCTCCGGTCCATTCCGCGACGACGCACACCGATTCACGGTGTGGCTGTCGCTACCGGTGACAGGATTGGTTGCGGTATTTGGGCTTTGGACCCAGCTCGCACATGGCAAGAGCTGGACCTGGGCGGTGCTGGCGGTGGCGGTGATCGCCCAGCTCGCGGCGGTGGCGGTGATATGGCGGCGCGCATCCGACGGCTGGGCGTTCCTGTGTACCGCGCTGGTGGTCACGGCCGTGGTGATTCTGTTGTTCGGTACGCTCTATCCGAACCTGGTGCCCTCGACACTGAACGAGCAGTGGAACCTCACGATCTACAACGCCTCGTCGACGCCCTACACCCTCAAGATCATGACATGGGTGACCGCTTTTTTCGCGCCGCTCACGGTGGTCTACCAAGCGTGGACGTATTGGGTGTTCCGGCAACGCATTTCGACTAACCAGATACCCCCGTCCATCGGACTGGCGAGGCGTTCGCCCTGAGCACTCGAGCTTCCAAGGGCTCCCGCGCTCCCCTGGACCCGCGACTGTGGCGGGCATCGACCGCGTTGCGCCGCTACCTGATCGCCGCGGTGAGCTGTGGAGTGATCATCTCCGGCTGCGCGATCGGCTCTGCGATTGTGCTGGCGAGCATCGTCGCACGCGTCATCACCGATCCCTCCACGCGTAATCTGCGGGGCTGGTTGGGGCAACTGTCAATTCTGTTGGCGCTGTGGGTTGTCCGATCGATTACGCACTGGCTACAGGCGCGGTTGGGCCAGCGGGGCGCCAGCGCGGTCATCGCCGATCTCAATAACCAGGTGCTGGCTGCTGTGACCGCCCGTCAGCCCCACGAGCTCGCCGCACAGCGAGACGCGGCAGCGGTGGTGGTCACCCGCGGCCTCGACGACTTGCGGCCTTATTTCACCGGGTATTTGCCCACCTTGCTGCTCGCGGCGATTTTGACCCCGGCGACGGTTGTCGTGATCGCGTTCTACGACCTGAGATCGACGGCCATCGTGCTCATCACCTTGCCGCTGATCCCGATTTTCATGGTGTTGATCGGGCTGGTGACGGCCGACCGATCCGCGGCCGCGTTGGCCGCCATGACGACCTTGCAGGGCCGGCTGTTGGATCTGATCGCCGGTATTCCGACACTGCGAGCGCTGGGTCGGGCCTCCGGGCCGGAGCACCGCATCACCGAACTTGCCAGCGCCCATCGACGCTCGGCGATGGCGACGCTGCGGGTCGCCTTTCTCTCGGCCTTGGTGCTCGAGTTGCTCGCCACGCTGGGCGTGGCACTGATCGCGGTGAGCATCGGTCTGCGCCTGGTGTTCGGCGAGATGACCCTGACCGCCGGTTTGACGGTGCTGCTGCTGGCACCAGATGTGTACTGGCCACTGCGTCGTATTGGCGTGGCGTTTCATGCCGCCCAGGACGGTAGAACCGCAGCGGACAAGGCGTTCGCACTCATCGGCGAGCCAGCTGATGCCATGGCGCGACACCGGACCGTAGCGGCGCGGGGCGTACCGATCCGCCTCGACAAGCTCGGCGTGGCTGGGCGCGACGGCAATTCACCAGTTGATCTGACCGCGGTGCTCGAACCCGGTCAGGTGACGGTGCTGACCGGACGTAACGGAGCCGGCAAAAGCACCGCGCTGCAGGCAATCGCAGGACTCACCGTACCGTCAGCCGGCCGAATCACCGTGGCCGGTATCGATGTCAGCGAGCTGGATCTACCAGCGTGGTGGCGCCAGTTGTCTTGGCTACCGCAGCGCCCGGTGCTGGTGCCGGGGACAGTCCAGCAGAATCTGACGTTGTTCGGCGATCTGGATAATCTCGAAATGGCTTGTACTGAATCAGGATTCGACGCCGTGCTGGCCGAGCTTTCCGACGGGACACAGACCATGCTCGGACGCGGGGGCGTTGGGCTGTCACTAGGGCAGCGACAACGGCTGGGACTCGCCCGAGCGCTCGGATCGCAGGCCGCGGTGCTGCTGCTCGACGAGCCCACCGCACACCTGGACGCCCGCACCGAGGAGAGGGTGCTGCGGGCCCTCGTCGAGCGCGCACGCGCCGGCGCGACGGTTGTTGTTGTCGGACATCGCGAGTCCGTCCTGGCAATCGGTGACCGGGTCGTCGAAGTGGTGTCGGACGGTCAGGTGCGTTATGCGCCAGTCTGATCCGCTACGTAGCGCGTCGAGTCTGTTGCGCCCGCGGCTGCCTCGCGTGCTGGCGGCCATCGCGCTCGGGGTGCTGTCGCTGGGCAGCGCGCTGGCCCTGGCCGGGATTTCGGCCTGGCTGATCACCCGGGCCTGGCAGATGCCGCCGGTGCTGGATCTGTCCGTCGCGGTCGTCGCGGTACGCACGTTCGCGATTTCGCGAGGCGTGCTGCACTACTGCGAGCGACTGGCCACCCACGACACCGCGCTACGGGCCGCGGGTAGCGCGCGGGCGCAGATCTATCAGCGGTTGGCCCATGGACCGGCAACGACGACCGCCCGGCTGCACAGCGGTGAGCTGGTGGCCAGGGTCGGGGCTGACGTCGACGAGCTGGCCGACGTGCTGGTGCGTGCCGTGGTGCCGATCGGCGTCGCGGCCGTGCTGGCATTGGCGGCGACGGTGACTGTCGCCGCCATCTCGCTGCCCGCCGCCGCAGTGCTCGCGACCTGCATGCTCATCGCCGGCATCGTGGCACCCTGGCTGGCTGGCCGAGCCGCCGCAACTCAGGAAGAGATTGCCCGGCAACATCATTCCGAACGTGACATCTCGGCGATGACCGCCCTCGAACACGCCCCGGAGCTCCGAGTAGCCGGCGTGCTTCCCGACCTCATCGCCGAATCACAACGCCGCCAACATGCTTGGAGTAATGCGCTGGACGCTGCGGCCAGGCCCGCGGCCCTGGCCGAGGCCGTGCCGACCGCCGCGATCGGGGCCAGTGTGCTCGGCGCGGTGGTGGCCGGTATCGCCCTGGCGCCCACGGTCGCACCCACCACATTGGCCGTCCTGATGCTGTTGCCGCTCTCGGCGTTCGAGGCAATGACCGCATTACCGGCTGCCGCCGTCCAATTGGCGCGGTCGCGGATCTCAGCGGGTCGCCTGCTCGACCTGGCTCCGCCAACCGGCACGGCCAAATCGTCGACGCCACCGGCACTACCGATCGGCACCGGTCGGTTATCCGCTGACGTAAGTTCTGGTCACGCGGCGGCGATATCTCACCACGTGAAGCTGGACCTCGAGCCAGGCTCCCGGCTGGCCGTCACCGGCGCCAGCGGTTCGGGCAAGACGACACTACTGATGACACTTGCTGGACTGGCGCCGCCGTTGCGCGGGCAGGTCTTACTCGACGGAAGCGCGCTGAACCAACTCGACGATGCTGAATTACACAGTACTGTAAGCTTTTTCGCTGAAGACGCGCATATTTTCGCGACCACCGTCCGGGACAACCTGCTGGTCGCTCGCGGAGATTGTCGAGACGACGAACTGACCGCGGCGCTGGACGCGGTCGGGCTCGGTGCCTGGCTCACCAGTTTGCCCGACGGCCTGTCGACGGTGCTGACAGGAGGCGCGGAGGCAGTCTCGGCGGGCCAGCGCCGCCGGCTACTGCTGGCCCGGGCGGTGATTTCGCCCGCTCGGGTCGTGCTGCTCGACGAGCCCACCGAGCATCTCGACGCGACTGACGCCGAGCGCGTGCTGGCCGACCTGCTGGCCCCGGCCTCCCGGCTGATGGGTCAGGACCGAACCGTACTGGTAGCTACCCATCACGTGCCCAACGACATTCACTGTCCCGAGCTGCGAATCGGATAGCGGAGTACCCGAGTGAGTCGACGCTTAGAGGTGTCGCCGGCGCGGCATGAATTCCAGTGTCAGCAGGGCGAATACCAATGGGACCAACTGAGTCATCGACACCAGCGCGTAACGCCGGGTATCCAGCGCGTGAAACTTCCGCACATAGCGATACAACGACTCGAGCGCGATCAGCGGATCGAGGACGTGGATCAACCGGTAGAAGACACGCTGCAGCCGACCGCGGCTCTCGTCGTCGAAGATTTCCGGAAATGCCGCAAAAGACAACGATACCCGTTGTGCTCCAGTATTTTTGGCAGCCTGGATCATGTCGATGCTCAGCCGCTCATCGATCCCGTTGGGCGCGCCGCGGCGACGCCACGGCACGTCCAGGGTGATGTCGTTGCCACTGCCCGCAGTCGCGTAGCGATGGAAGCCCTGCGCCCGACCGGAGGCGTCTCTGGCGACGATCAGCTGTACCCCGGGAAATCGGCCTTCCAGCACGCCGTCCAGGTTCATGTAGAAGCCGCGGTCGGTATGGGCACCGCTGGGTGATGCCCGCACGACGTCAGTCAGCTCAGCCAGCTGTGCGGCGTCGAGTCCCTGCTCCGTCACGATCTCGGTTGTGATGCCGGCGTTGTGGGTGCGCTGCACCGCTTGCCGCAGGTTGCGATACTCACGCCCCACCATGTCGAAATCGGACACGTCGACGACGACGTCGCGGCCGATCGGCACCGCCCGCAGCGATTGCCTGACTACCGCACGGTTGGTCCACAACTCAATGCGACGCTCGCTGCAGCCCACCACCGCGATTCGCCAACCGTGGGTATGGCACATGGTGGCGAAATCGGCGACCAGTCCGGGGAATTGCGATTCGACACCGATCGGGTCCCCACTGACCACCGCGAATCCCATGCGCGTCCGGTAGGCCAGCGCCGCGGTGCCCGCTGGGGTGAAGTGGTAGCTCTTCCCGGTCTGCATCGCGAACGGCGCCAAGGCGTCGTCGGTGGTCGCATTGATCAAGGACCACACCCGGGGCAAGTCGTCGGGTCGTGGATGCGACGTCGTCGGCCACATCAGCACCAGCCCCGAAGTCGCAATCAGCAAGTCCCCAAACACGTCGAACCCCAGCACATGTGAGCTCAGACCGCCCGATACAAACAAGGCAGCGACGACCGCGTGCATGGTCGTCAGGGGTCGTCCCAGGAAGATGCCGCGAGCGATCAGTGCCACTGCCATCAGCACCGTCAACGACCAGCCCAACCGCGCGGCGTAATGCCAGGCAGGCTGATCGTGGTGGCGGGCGAGTATCGCGATCAGCCAACACGCCGCGCTGAACAAAGCCAACGCACCGACGAACCGCGCTGCGACCGAATTGACCTGCACTACAACGTGTTCGCGCACGCGTAGCCCTAGTGAGATGCCCACCGGTGGCCCGTTCACGATCACCTCCCGATGCGCTGACTTCCAGCTAGGCGGCTTACTTGCCGCCGCGGCATCGAATTACCCGGCTATTTAACGTTACGCCGTATCTATCGGCGAGAGGGCGGAAAGTATTTCAACAGGCCTTCTTGTGTCACCGTGGCGATGACTTGCCCAGCGCGATCGAAGAAATGACCCACGCCCAGTCCGCGCGAATCAGCGGCCACCGGAGACGAAGTCGAGTACAACACCCATTCGTTGAAGTCCACCTGCCGGTGAAACCACACCGTATGGTTCGCCGACGCGGCAAAAATACGATCGAACCCCCAGGACAGCCCGTGGGTGGTGATGATCGAGTCCAGCACCGTGGTGTCCGAGGAGTACAGCATCGTCGCGGTGTGCAATGCGGGATCGTCGGGCAGCACACCAAGAGCCTTGACCCATACCCGGTTATAGGGAAGCCGCTCCCCCTTGTCGCGCAACACCCAGGCCGGATCGTTGGTGTAGCGCCACTCGATTGGCTGCAGCGCGTTGACGAAGTGCGGGACGGCTTCTTCGTAACCGCGCAGCAGCTCGCCAATCGACGGCTGCGTGTGCGGCTGCGGCACCGGCGGAGGCTGGACCCCGTGCTCGAGGCCGCGGCCGCCGGACATGTACGCGATCATCGTCGAGGACAACAGCACGCCGTCCTGCACCGCATCGACGCGCCGGTTGGCGAAGCGTCGTTCCTCACGCAACCGGACCACGTGGAATTCGATGTCTTTCGTGATATCGCCGCCGTTGATGAAATGCGCCGAGAGCGCGCTGGGTGGCGTGTCGCCGTGGATCAACGTGCGGCTACTTGCGATAAACGACTGCGCCATGAGCTGGCCGCCAAATGTTCGCATCGGATTCTTGCTGGGATGAGACCCGACGAACAGATCGTCGTCGATGCGGTTGAGGTCCAGGACCGCCAGTAGTTCTTCGAAGTCAGCTATCGATTGTTCTGGAACATTCGGCTCTTCGCCGGGCGGCACAGGCTCTCCTTCACGCGTTACAGGTCATCCTCCCCGATCCGGTGGACGTGGATGAGGTTGGTTGACCCTACTGTGCCAGGTGGTGCACCGGCGACGATCACCACCAGGTCACCCCGCTTGTAGCGGCCTAGGTCGATCAGCGACTTGTCGGCCTGACGGATCATCTCGTCGGTGGTTTCCATTATCGGAACGATGAACGTCTCGGTGCCCCAGGTCATGGCCAGCTGGCTGCGCACCTCAGGCCACGCGGTGAAAGCGAGCAGCGGCAGCGGGGTGTGCAGGCGGGCCAGTCGCTTTACCGTGTCGCCGGACTGGGTAAATGCAACGAGGGCCTTGGCATCGAGCCGCTCGCCGATGTCGCGGGCGGCGTAGGAGATCACCCCGCGCTTGGTGCGCGGCGTGTGCGTCAACGGCGGGGCGGCCGTGGAGTTCTCCTCCACCGCGCAGATGATTCGCGCCATCGTCCGAACCGAAGCCAGCGGATACTTCCCGACCGAAGTTTCCCCGGACAACATCACCGCGTCGGCGCCGTCGAGGACGGCGTTCGCAACGTCAGAGGCCTCGGCCCGCGTCGGCCGCGAGTTTTCGATCATCGACTCGAGCATCTGGGTGGCGACGATGACGGGTTTGGCGTTCTCCCGGGCCATCTGGATGGCCCGCTTCTGCACCAGCGGGACTTCTTCCAGCGGCAGTTCGACGCCCAGGTCGCCGCGGGCCACCATGATGGCGTCGAAGGCCAGCACGACGGCTTCGAGGTTGTCGACGGCCTCGGGTTTCTCCAGCTTGGCGATCACCGGTACCCGACGGCCCACCCGATCCATCACCTCATGGACCAGCTCGACATCGGACGGCGAGCGGACGAACGACAGCGCAACCAGGTCGACGCCGAGGCCCAGCGCGAAGGTGAGGTCGTCAATGTCTTTGTCCGACAAGGGCGGTGCTGAGACATTCATTCCAGGCAGCGACATGCCCTTGTTGTTGCTGACCGGGCCACCTTCGGTGACAGTGCAAATCACGTCGTCGCCTTCGATGGCGTCGACCACCAGCCCGATGATGCCGTCGTCGACCAGAACCCGATCACCGACGACTGCGTCCTTGGCTAATCGTTTGTAGGTGGTCGAGACCCGGTCGTGGCTGCCTTCGCAGTCGGCGACGGTGATCCGGATCGATTCTCCGTCGGCCCAATAGGTGGTCCCGGTTGCGAAACGTCCGAGCCTGATCTTCGGACCCTGCAGGTCAGCCAGCACACCGACGGCGCGACCGGTGGCATCGGAGGCGGCGCGGACCCGTTCGTAGGCGATCTTGTGATCGGCGTAGTCGCCGTGGCTGAAGTTCAGTCGGGCGACGTCCATTCCGGCGTCAACCAGCGCCAAAATCAGCTCGTCGGATGCTGTCGCAGGGCCTAACGTGCAGACGATCTTTCCGCGTCTACTCACGCCAACCAACCATAGTCGTGCTCGTAGTGATCGGGGTGACTCGAAGGTAACCGCGCACTGAGCCGTCCGGGAAATCCCGACGCTCGAGACGTTGGCGTCCGCCGGGGCGGATCACCCGCTGAGAATTGTCGGAACCAACGGAAAACCAGGCAGGTTACGCGCCACCGTCCACGCAATCGTGGCGACAACAATCGTCACCACCGCCGGCACGGGAAGTGATCGCTGTCCGCGGCGCCGCCGCATCAGCAGCCATCCGGCCAGCGCCGGGAGACCGACCAGCAAAAAGAGATTGTCATTGATGGTGGCCAGCAGATCGCCGTGCAACAGGTCATGCGTCATCCGAAGCCCACCACAGAAGGGGCAATTCCAGCCGGTGGCCATCTTGAACGGGCACTGCGGATACACCGAATGCGGGTCGTGCGGATTGACGAGGCCGACATAGCCGACTGCGCCGGCCAGCAGCACGCCCGTACCGACTGCGGCGGAAACGCGATAACGGTGCGCGGCGTGTTGATCACGCTGTTGTGCGGGATCGCGCCACGACGGACCTATCACTTGTTCAGCATGCCAGATTCAGCGCGCGTTGCCTTGGCTGAGCGCAGGCCGACCACTAGGGGCTCGATCGGCGGTTTCTGCGCCGCAGCGGCCACCTTCTGCGAGATCCCTTGTCGTCGTCGCTGACCGGAGACTCCGCGGCGGCTTGCTGGGCGGCGGCCGGCTCTTCGGCCGGTTCCTCAGCCGCCTCGGTCGCGTCCTGCTCCGCTGCGGTTTCGGGTTCCTCAGCCGCCTCAGTCTCCGCGTCCGCGTCGGCTTCGGGCTCGTCGGTCTCTTCGGTTGCAAGCTCTACGGGTTCAGCCTCAGCGACTTCGGCCTCTGATTCTTCAGCCTCTGGTTCTTCGGGCTCAGCATCTTCGGCTTCGGTCTCGACAACCTCGGCTTCCGGTTCTTCGGGCTCCGTCCCCGCGACATCCGGCTCAGCTGCCTCAGGTTCCGCAGACTCCTCGGCCTCTTCGGCTTCCGGCTCTTCGGTTTCCGGCTCTGCGGGCTCAGCATCCCCGACTTCGGCGTCGACGGCTTCGATCTCCGGTTCTACGGGCTCAGCATCCTCGGCTTCAGTCTCGACGACCTCGGTAGTCGGCTCCTCGGCCTCTTCTTCTTCCTCGGACTCTTCTTCTTCCTCGGGCTGTTCGGCTTTCGGCTCTTCGGCTTTCGGCTCTTCGGGCTCTTCGGCTTCGGGCTCTTCAGTTTCCGCCTCGACAGCCTCGGCTTCCGATTCCTCGACCTCTGGCTCTTCCGGCTCTTCGGCTTTCACCTCTTCGGGTTCTTCGGCCTCTGGCTCTTCGGCCTCTGCCTCTTCGGCCTTCGCGTCTTCCGGCTCCGCGGCCTGCGACTCGACCGCCTCGGACTCCGCGGGCTCGGGCTCGACGACCTCGGCAGACTCGACGGTATCCCCCGAATCAGCCGATTTCTCAGCTTCTTCCACGATCACCGGAGCGGCGGCCCCAGCGGCGGCAGCCGCCGCAACGACGGTCGCGAGCTCCGCCGCCGGCTCGTGTGCTGGCTCGGATTTCTCGTCGGCGACATCATCGTTGCCCCGCAAGCTCTCCGGATCCTCGCGGCCTTTCGGCGCCACCATGATGTAAACCACGGCACCGATGAACACGAAAGTCGATGTAAACGAATTGATCCGGATACCTGCGATGTGTGTTGCGGTGTCGTCACGCAACAGCTCAACCCAGAAGCGCCCAACGCAATAGCCGGCGACATAGGCGGCAAAGAGCCGCCCGTGGCCGATCTGGAAACGCTTGTCGATGTAGATCAGAACGACGAAAACCAGGACATTCCAGATCAATTCATACAAGAACGTCGGCTGAACGACCACGGCCAGTTGCCCGGTCGAGACGCCGTCGAGAGAGTGTGGATCGACGTAGCCCGAAGGGTCTCGGCGATAGAAAATTTCCAGGCCCCACGGCTGCGTGGTCTCCCGCCCGTAAAGCTCCTGGTTGAAGTAGTTGCCGAGCCGACCGATGGCCTGCGCCAAGACGATTCCGGGGGCAACCGCATCGGCGAAGGCCGGCAGCGGGATTCCGTGGCGTCGGCAGCTGATCCACCCTCCGACGAGGCCAAGGGCCACTGCGCCCCAGATGCCTAACCCGCCATCCCAGATCCGCACCGCCGCGCCCAGCCCGGCGCCACCGGGGCCCCAGTATGTTCGCCAGTCCGTGGCCAGGTGATAGAGCCTGCCGCCAATCAAACCGAAAGGCACCACCCACAACGCGACGTCGTAGATGACCCCGCGCTGCCCGCCACGGGCCTCCCAGCGCCGGTCACCGATGATGAGCGCGACCACGATGCCGGTGATGATGAACAGCGCGTACGCGCGAATGGGCAATGGCCCGAGGTGCCACACGCCCTGCGGTGGGCTGGGGATATAGGTGGGCAACATCGTCATGCCGCGGACACCCGCACGCCGGCGGCCAATTCCTCGGTCAGTGAACGCAACTGAGGCAAACCCCCACCGAGCGCCGACACCAACGCGGAACCGACGATGACGCCGTCGGCATAGCCGGCAATCTGGGCTGCCTGCTCTCCCGACCGCACCCCGAGGCCCACCCCAACCGGGATGTCGGACACCGCCTTCACCCTGCTGACCAGTTCGGGAGCGGCGTTCGACACCGCATCACGTGCCCCCGTCACGCCCATCGTCGAGGCGGCGTAGACGAATCCGCGCGACGCCTCAACCGTGGTCACCAACCGCTCGGGTGTCGATGATGGAGCCACCAGAAAAATGCGGTCCAGCCCATGTTCGTTGGATGCGACGAGCCACTGTTGGGCCTCATCAGGGATGAGGTCGGGAGTGATCAGTCCATATCCGCCCGCTGATGCCAGATCTCGCGCGAACGCATCAACCCCGTAGCGCAGCACCGGATTCCAGTACGTCATCACCACAGCATGACCGCCGGCCCGACTGATCGCCTCGACCGCGGCCAGCGTGTCGCGGACTCGCACTCCCCCGCGCAACGCCGCTTCGGTAGCCCGCGCGATCGTCGGACCGTCCATGCCGGGATCGGAATAGGGAACGCCGACTTCGACGAGATCACAACCGGATTCGACCAGGGCAGTCATCGCCTGCACCGAAGTCGGCACGTCCGGATAGCCAGTCGGCAGATAACCGATCAACGCCGCCCGATTGTCCTTGCGGCAGGAATCGAAAACCGGTCCGAGCCTGCTCGTCTGGCTCTGTTCCACCGTCATCGCTTATCCCGGTCGTCCAGCAGATCGAACCACTTGGCAGCCGTCTCAACGTCCTTGTCACCGCGGCCCGACAAATTCACCACGATGATCGCGCCCTGCCCCAGCTCCTTGCCCAGTTTGAGGGCGCCTGCGACGGCGTGCGCGGACTCGATGGCCGGAATGATTCCTTCGGTGCGGCACAGCAACCGGAAGGCGTCCATGGCTTCCGAATCGGTGATGGGCTGGTAGGTGGCCCGTCCGGTCTCTTTGAGCCATGCGTGTTCGGGGCCGACTCCGGGATAGTCCAGACCCGCGGAGATCGAGTGCGACTCGATCGTCTGGCCGTCCTCGTCTTGCAGCAGGTAGGAGAACGATCCCTGAAACGCCCCGGGGGATCCACCGGTGAACGTCGCGGCATGCCTTCCGGTCTCGACGCCATCACCTGCCGCCTCGTAGCCGACCAGTCGGACGCCGGGATCGTCGATGAAGGGATGGAAGATCCCGATGGCGTTGGACCCGCCGCCGACGCAGGCCACCACCGCGTCGGGCAACCTGCCCGCCTGAGCCTGAACCTGTACCCGCGTCTCCAAGCCGATGATTCGCTGAAAATCGCGCACCATGGTCGGGAAGGGATGCGGTCCCGCCGCGGTACCGAAACAGTAGTAGGTGTTGTCCGCGTTGGTAACCCAGTCCCGGAATGCCTCGTTGATGGCGTCCTTGAGCGTCTGCGACCCGGTTTCGACCGAGACGACTTCGGCACCCAGCAACCGCATCCGCGCCACGTTGAGCGCTTGGCGCGCAGTGTCGACGGCGCCCATGTAGATCACGCATTCCAGGCCGAGTAACGCGCACGCGGTGGCGGTCGCCACGCCGTGCTGTCCGGCTCCGGTCTCGGCGATGACTCGACCCTTGCCCATTCTCTTGGCCAGCAGAGCCTGACCGAGCACATTGTTGATCTTGTGAGAACCGGTGTGGTTCAAGTCTTCTCGCTTGAGGAAGATGCGTGCCGAGCCGGCATGCTCGCCGAGCCGTTCCGCCTCATACAGCGGCGATGGCCGGCCCGCGTAGTTGACTTGAAGATCGTCCAGGGTCTCCAGGAAATCCGGATTGACCCGCTCCTTCTCGTAGGCGGCGGTGACCTCTTCGATCACGGCCATCAACGCTTCCGCGACGTAGCGGCCACCCCAACCAGCGGGGCCACCGAAATGGCCACCCGAGTCCGGGTCGTGGCGGGTGGGCTCGGAGATAGCCGCACTCGTAAGCGGAAGATCGGGGCGGGTTAGATCTGCCATCACCAACGGCTCATCGGGTTCAACATTTCAGCACCGGGGTTCCGCAGTGACTTCTCCAAGTTTTAGCGGGCCGGTTTCGGACAGGATGGGTGGGTACCCGCCGTGACCAGATCGGCAACCGCGGCGCGAGGGTCACCACTTTTGACCAGACCCTCACCGACCAAGACAGCATCAGCGCCCGCACCGGCATAAGCCAGCAGGTCTCCGGTATGCCGCACACCGGACTCAGCGATCCTGATGACGTTGCTGGGCAGGCCGGGAGCGATTCGCGCGAAACAATCCCGGTCCACATCCAACGTCGTGAGATCCCGAGCATTGACCCCGATCACGCGGGCGCCGGCCTTCAGGGCACGGTCGGCCTCTTGTTCGGTGTGAACTTCGACCAGCGCCGTCATGCCAAGCGATTCGGTGCGGTCCAGCATCGACACCAGGGCCGACTGCTCCAAGGCGGCCACAATGAGTAGCAGCATGTCGGCGCCGTGCGCTCGTGCCTCATGAATCTGATAGGGCTGCACCACAAAGTCTTTGCGCAACACCGGGATCGACACCGCGGCGCGCACCGCATCGAGGTCGTCGAGCGAACCGTGGAAACGCCGCTCCTCGGTCAGCACGCTGATGATTCGGGCGCCACCATTTTCGTAGGCCTGCGCCAGTTTCGCCGGATCAGCAATGGTCGCTAGCGAACCCGCCGACGGACTGGCGCGCTTGACCTCGGCGATGACACCAATGCCGGGCTCACGTAACGCTGCCATCACATCGAGCGGCGGAGGCGCAGCCGCGGCTGCCGCCTTGATCTCGGACAGGCTAATGAGCGCTTCGCGCGCGGCGACGTCCGCCCGGACTCCCTCGAGGATGGAGTCAAGCACGCTTGCCGGACTCATGCCTGTCGTTTCCTTCCCACTGCTAACCACTGTCACCTAGTCGGTTCCCAACCGCTCTCGACGACGTGAATGAAGGGTAGCGACCGTCGGCTCGCGGCCCGTCACCGACCCTCGGTGTCAGACTCGCGGGGCGTATCGGTCGGGTCGCGGCCCCCGTCAAGCGCGTCCCAGATCATCCGCTCCGACATCTCTGGTGTCCCCGACTCCTCCAGCATCGCCCCCGCGGCGTCTTCCCGCGCGGCAATTGAACGACGTGTCGCGGGAGCGGCATATTTTGCTGCGCCCGAACGGTCCGATCCCAACAGCGAAACCGACCGCATCAACAAGACGGCGGCGATCAATATGCACACCGCGGCCAGCACCGTGGCTGCTGCGCCCCAGTACCGTCGGTCGCTTCCTACCAGCGTCATCAACGAGATATGTGCGAGATCGGCGCCGCGAACCGCTACGTCGGGAAGGACCCACAGGCTGATACCCAGATAGCCGACGGCGAGGCTGGCCAGAGCCACCAGGCCCGCCAGCACCCGCATCGGCCAGCCGCGCACCGCCAGTGCCGCGACGGCAGTGGCCAGCATCAGCAGCGCCAACGGCAGCAGTGCCGTCGACCACGACGCACCGGACAGCGTCACCTCTTTCGGCGGACTCAGCCCGTCAAAAGACCGGATGACGACCCACGGCAGCCGCGAGGCCGCCCACAGCGCCCCGGCCGCAACCACCAGCAGTAATTGCGCTATCGCAATGGTCGGCCGGGCACGCCGCGCATCAGCCATTCGAGCTCACGTCCGGAGGGGTCAGCGTCTCGGCGGCAGCGATCGCGCTCAGCACCGCGCGGGCCTTGTTCGTCGCCTCGGTGTATTCATAGGGACCGTTCGAGTCGGCCACCACCCCGCCGCCCGCCTGCACGTACGCGGTGCCGTCCCGCATCAACGCGGTGCGGATGGCGATCGCGAAGTCAGCATTGCCGGCGAAGTCAAGGTAGCCGACCACACCGCCGTAAAGGCCACGTCGCGTCTTCTCCACCTCTTCGATCAGCTCCATGGCCCGCACCTTCGGCGCACCCGACAGCGTGCCGGCCGGGAAGCACGCCGTCACCGCATCTAACGCGGTACGACCCTCACCGAGCATGCCCGTCACGGTCGACACCAGATGCATCACGTGGCTGTAGCGCTCGATGTGGCTGTAGTCCTCCACGCGGACGGTGCCCGGCGCGCAGACCCGGCCCAGGTCATTGCGTCCGAGGTCGACCAACATCAGGTGCTCCGCGCGTTCTTTCTCGTCGGCGAGCAGCTCCTTTTCCAGCAGCTGATCCTCTTCGTCGCTGTCCCCGCGCCACCGGGTCCCGGCGATCGGATGTGTCGTCGCCCGGCCGTCCACCACGGTGACCAGCGCCTCGGGGCTGGAACCCACGATCGAAAAGTCCGTCTCACCAACGCTATTCGGTATATGCACCAAGTACATGTACGGGCTTGGGTTGGTCGCCCGCAGCATCCGGTAGACGTCGATCGGATCGACATCAGTGTCCATCTCGAAACGCTGCGAGGGCACTACCTGAAAGGCTTCACCGGCCGCGATCTGCTCGACGAGGTAGTCGACGATCTTGCCGTATTCCTCGACGGTGCGTTGCGCTCGTTGCCGAGGCTCAGGCCTGCTGAAGGTGGCCACCGTCGACGGCAGCGGTTGGCCCAGCGCCGCGGTCATCACGTCCAGGCGTGCGACCGCGTCGTCGTAGGCCTCGTCGACCCGCTCGTCGGTGCCGTTCCAATTCACCGCGTTGGCGATCAGCGTGATGGTGCCCTCATGGTGGTCGACTGCCGCCATATCGGTGGCCAGCAGCAACACCATGTCGGGCAACTGCAGGTCGTCGACGGCCAGTTCCGGCAGCCGTTCCAGGCGCCGCACCAGGTCGTAGGCGAAAAAGCCCACCAAGCCACCGGACAACGGCGGCAGTCCCGGCGTTCTCGCGGTGGCCAGCAGCTCGAGGGTGGCCTGCAGAGCGTCCAGCGGGTCGCCGCCAGTGGGGGCGTCCTGCGGCACCGCACCCAGCCATACCGCTTCGCCGTTTTGCACCGTCAACGCCGACGGTGACCCGGCCCCGATGAACGACCACCGCGACCACGATCGCCCGTTTTCGGCCGATTCCAGCAGGAACGTACCTGGCCTGTCGGCGGCGAGCTTGCGATAGGCCGACACCGGCGTCTCGCTGTCCGCCAAGACCTTCCGGGTCACCGGGACGAAACGATGCTCAGCCGTCAGTAGGCGGAATTCCTCTCGTGAGGTGGTGGCGGCGAGATGGGAGTGCACCAAACCATCCTCGCAGATCCGTTTGCTCTCCTCCGGCGTAGCCTGACGGCCATGAAACCTGGAGACTCCGTCGCCGACTTCGAACTTCCCGATCAGACCGGAACACCCCGCAAGCTCAGCGAACTGCTTTCCAACGGGCCCGTGGTGCTGTTCTTCTATCCCGCCGCGATGACACCCGGCTGCACCAAGGAAGCCTGTCACTTCCGCGACCTCGCTGCCGAATTCGCCGCCGTCGGAGCCAACCGGGTCGGCATCAGCACCGATGCCGTGCAAAAGCAGGCCAAGTTCGCCGACCAGCAGAAGTTCGACTACCCGCTGCTGTCGGACACCGAGGGCACCGTCGCGACCCAGTTCGGCGTCAAGCGTGGTCTGCTCGGCAAACTGATGCCGGTCAAACGCACCACCTTTGTCATCGACACCGACCGCAGGGTGCTCGACGTGATCGCCAGCGAATTCAGCATGGACACCCACGCCGACAAGGCGCTAGCCACGTTGCGAGCCCGGTCGTCGGCGTAATCGGCTGCGCCGCTTGGTCTTTAAGGGATGATCGTTAGAAATACGTAAGCGGCAAGCAACACTAGATGCACCTCGCCCTGTAGTCGGGTAGCCCGACCGGGTACCACGGTCAGCACGCTGATCACCACGGTCACCGCGAACAGCACCAGCTGGGTGGCGCCCAGGCCGAGTATCAGCGGCCCCTTGAGCCAGATCGACGCGAGCGCGATACCCGGGATCGTGAGCCCGATGCTGGCCATCGCCGAGCCGTAGGCCAGATTGAGGCTCGTCTGGATGCGGCCCTGCCGCGCCGCACGGGCCGCCGCAAGCGTCTCCGGCAGCAGCACCAGGGCCGCGATCACCAAGCCGACGAAGGGGTGCGGAAACCCCGCGGCGGCCACCAGACGCTCGACGCCGGGTGACTCTTGTTCGGCCAGGCCCACCACCGCGAGCAGTGCAACCAGCAGTAACCCCAGGCTTCTCAACGCCTCCGAGGTGCTCGGCGGGTCCGCATGAGTTTCCTCATCCTCGAATAGCCCGTGTTGACCCTTCTGCGTGACCGGCAGAAAGAAGTCGCGGTGCCGCACGGTTTGGGTGAAGACGAACATCAGGTAGAGCAGCAGCGACGCGACGGCGGCGAACGCGAGCTGGCCCGGTGAGAACTCCGGGCCACTATGGCTGGTGGTGAACGTGGGCAGCACCAGGCTCAACGTCGCCAGCGTGGTGAGGGTGGCCAGCGCGGCGCCGCTGCCCTGGGGGTTGAACAGCGTCACGCCATACCGATGCGAACCCAGCAGCAGCGACAACCCGGCAATCCCATTCGTGGTGATCATCAACGCCGCAAACGCAGTGTCGCGGGCCAGCGTCGTCGCGTCGTTTCCACCCGACGCCATCAGCTCGATGATCAGGGCCAGCTCGATCACCGTCACCGCGGCGGCGAGCACCAGCGACCCGAACGGCTCGCCGACCCGGGCCGCGACCACCTCCGCGTGATGCACCGAGGCCAACACGGCGCCGATGAGAAACACCGCCTCGACCGCGGCGAGTATGGGTCCGGGCTGCGTGCCCCAGGTCAGTGCCAGCATGACGAGGGCAATCAGTGGCACCACGACGTTCCAAGACACCCGTTTGCGCATCGCCCGCCATTCTCATCGAAGTCGTCGGCCAGTGCCCATCGAGGCTGGCGCCCAATCGCGATGCAGCGCGGGCGTCACTCTCCGCGAGTAGCCGGCTGCCGCGATCATCGCCTCAGTAGCATGCTCACATGCCGCAAAGCGATGGACTAGCCCCGGGCGCAGTCTTCGCTGGATACACGATCGTCCGCCGTCTGGGGGTCGGCGGCATGGGCGAGGTGTACCTGGCACAGCACCCACGGCTGCCCCGTCGCGACGCGCTCAAGATCCTGCCCGACGAACTGACCGCCAACCTGGAGTTCCGCCAACGCTTCAACCGGGAGGCCGACCTCGCTGGCAGTTTGTACAACGAACACATCGTTGGCATTCACGACCGCGGCGAATACGAAGGCCAACTGTGGATCTCGATGGACTACGTCGAAGGCACCGACGCCGCGAGGCTGCAGCGCGAAGAGTTCCCGTCGGGAATGCCCAAAGCGAATGTCGTCGAGATCATTTCGGCCGTCGCCGACGCGCTCGACTACGCCCATTCACGCGGGTTGCTACATCGTGACGTCAAACCCGCCAACATCCTGCTCACCGACGCCAGCCCCCGGCGGCGCATCCTGCTCGCCGATTTCGGCATCGCCCGTGATTTGGGTGATGTCAGCGGGCTGACCGCGACGAACATGTTGATGGGCACGACCGCCTACTGCGCGCCCGAACAATTGCAGGGTTTGGACCTGGACGGACGGGCCGACCAATACGCATTGGGATGCACCGCGTTCAATCTGCTGACCGGCTCGGCTCCGTTCCACAGTTCCAACCCGGCGGTGATCATCACCCAGCATTTGTCGGCGCCACCACCGCCGATCAGTCTGCGCAGGCCGGAATTGGCAGAGCTCGACGGCGCCCTGGCCAAGGCACTAGCCAAGAGCCCCAACGATCGCTACCCGACGTGTGCGGATTTCGCGGCCGCACTTGGTAACCAGCTGAACACCGTGGCACGGTTCGCCGGCCCGACGGAAGTCATCGCCCGACCCACAGAGCTGATCGCGGCGCCCCGGAACACACCGGCCCCCAAGCCGCGCGGTAGCCGCCGGACTGCGATTGCGGTCGCGGCGGTGCTGGCCGCGGCGCTGGTCGGCCTCGCGGCGGTCGTCGGCGTCCGGCTCGTGGGCGAGGACGCCAACCAGTCGGGCAGCAACGCTACGTCGCCATCGGCGGTGCGGCCCACCGACCAAACTTCAGCGCCGTCGCAGCCGGCGATCAAGCTGTCCAGTCGACTGACGGATCAGTCAAGGGTGCTGGGACCTCTCGAGTCCGACACGGTCAACCGAGCGATCAACAAGCTCGCTAACCAGCGCGGCACCAAGCTGTGGGTGGTGTATGTCAAAAACTTCGGCGGCCTCAAGCCGTTGCGCTGGGCCGAGGACGCCATGCACGCCAACGGTTTTACCGATACCGACGCCCTACTGGCCATCGCCACCGATGAACCGGCATTCTCCTTCCGGGTGCCGAACGCGGTGACGGGCAGTGCGCCCATCGATGTGGAGATGATTCGCCGGGACCGGATCGGCCCGGCTGTTTTTCACCGCGAATGGGCCCGCGCAGCGATCGTCGCGGCCGACGGGCTGAATGTGGCCCGCAGTTAACCCTCTGGCGCTAACAGCACGTCGGCGTCGAAGCAGCTGTGCTCGCCGGTATGGCAGGCGCCGCCCACTTGGTCGACCGTCAACAGCACGGTGTCACCGTCGCAGTCCAGGCGCACCGAGTGCACATGCTGGGTGTGGCCGGATGTTGCGCCCTTAACCCACTGTTCAGAGCGTGACCGCGAATAGTAGGTGGCCTCACGGGTTTCCAGGGTCCGCGCCAGCGCCTCGTCATCCATCCAGGCGACCATCAGTACGTCGCCGGTGCTGCGCTCTTGCACCACGGCGGTGAAGAGGCCGTCGGCGTTGCGCTTCAGCCGCGCGGCGATGTCGGGGTCAAGCGTCATCGGACGGTAATCCCTTCTGCCGCCATCACGGCCTTGACCTGTCCGATCGTCAGCTCGCGGAAGTGAAAGACGCTGGCCGCCAACACCGCATCGGCGCCGGCTGCCACCGCGGGCGCGAAGTGTTCGGCTGCCCCGGCACCGCCGCTGGCGATCACCGGCACGGTGACCGCGGCACGGACCGCCCGCAGCATGGCCAGGTCGAACCCGGCTTTGGTGCCGTCGGCATCCATCGAGTTCAGCAGGATCTCCCCCACCCCGAGCTCGGCGCCACGGGCCGCCCATTCGACCGCGTCGATGCCGGTCCCGCGGCGACCACCGTGAGTGGTCACCTCCCAGCCCGACGGCGTTGGTGTCGAGCCGGCGGGCACGGTGCGGGCATCGACGGACAACACAATGCATTGAGAGCCGAAATGTGTTGCCATCTCGGCCAACAGCTCCGGGCGGGAAATGGCCGCCGTATTGATCGATACCTTGTCTGCCCCCGCCCGCAGCAACACGTCGACATCGGCTACCGTT
The DNA here is from genome assembly GCA_963826365.1 of uncultured Actinomycetota bacterium. Classification (GTDB taxonomy): domain Bacteria; phylum Actinomycetota; class Actinomycetes; order Mycobacteriales; family Mycobacteriaceae; genus Mycobacterium. The sequence continues at coordinate 651,949 of CAWGXA010000003.1, forward strand.
CGCACCCCGCCGCCCACCGTCAGCGGGATGAACACCTGCTCGGCGGTGCGGCGCACCACCTCGAGCATGGTGGCCCTGCCGGACGACGACGCGGTCACGTCGAGAAAGGTCAGCTCGTCGGCGCCTTCGGCGTCGTAGGCCGCCGCGAGCTCCACCGGATCGCCGGCGTCGCGCAGGTTCTGGAAGTTGACTCCCTTGACCACCCGCCCGTCATCGACGTCCAGGCATGGGATCACGCGCACGGCTAGGTCGGTACCCGAGTACATCTCAGTAGTCCTCCGGTTTGCCGCTAGCTTGCAGGATTTCGAGGATCTCGCGATGCGCGCCGGGCGCCGCGACCAGAACCGACCGGGATGCGATGGTCCACGGTTGACCGGTCAAGTCGGTCACGACACCGCCGGCCGCCTGCACCAGTGCGATGCCGGCCGCGTGATCCCAGATCTCCCCACCGAAATGGATCGCGCCGCTGAGAATTCCGTCCGCAACATAGGCGAGATCGATACCGGTAGCGCCGTGCATGCGTAGCCGCGAGGACACCCGGCTCAGGTTCTCCAGCACCGCCAGCCGATACCGACCGGGGAACCGGCCGCGCGAGTCCGCGTTGAAGGTGCCGACTCCGATCAACGAGTCGGCAAGCGTGACCGGAGTCAGCAACGGTTGCGGTACATCGTTTTTCATCAGCGGGCCACCCGCAACAGCGGTGTAGCGCTCGTCGGTGAACGGCAACCAGGTCAGCCCCGCGACCGGCTTGCCGTCATGCAGCAGGCCGAGCAGGATCGCAGCCATCGGCGAGCCCGCGGCGTAGTTGAAGGTGCCGTCGACCGGGTCCAATACCCACACCCACGGAGAGTCGACGGCCGCGCCACCGAATTCTTCGCCGTGCACCCCAATTCCGGTGGCTTTTGTCAGCGCGGCGACGACCTGCCGCTCGATCGCGAGATCAACGGCCGTCGCGAAGTCGTTGCCCTTCTTCCGCACTGCCGAATCGGCGCGGTGGCCAGCCAGGAAAGGCGCTACCGCCGCGTCGAGAATCACCGACGCCTCGGCGACCAGCGCATTGAGATCCATTGCCGCTCTTACTCTCGTACCGAGTCCAGCGCCTCTGGCAAGGTGAACCGCCCGGCGTAGAGGGCCTTGCCGACAATGGCGCCCTCGACGCCGCGGTCGGTAAGGGTTGCGATGGCGCGCAGGTCGTCGAGACTGGACACTCCGCCCGACGCGATCACCGGGGCGTCAGTGCGACCGGTAACGGCGGCCAGCAGGTCGAGATTGGGGCCGCCCAATGTGCCGTCCTTGGTGACATCGGTGACGACGAACCGCGAACATCCCTCACTGTCAAGGCGTTCCAGCACCTCCCACAGATCTCCGCCATCGGTTTCCCAGCCGCGTCCGCGCAACCGGTGCGCACCGTCGACGATCTGCACATCCAGCCCGACGGCGACCTTGTCGCCGTGCTTGGTGATGGCCCGCGCGCACCACTGCGGATTCTCCAGCGCCGCGGTGCCCAGGTTGACTCGGGTACAACCGGTGTTCAGCGCCGCGGTCAGCGAATCGTCGTCCCGGATTCCGCCGGACAGCTCGACATGGACGTCGAGCTTTCCCACCACCTCGGCGAGCAATTCGCGGTTGGAGCCACGCCCGAACGCCGCGTCCAGGTCCACTAGGTGAATCCATTCGGCGCCGTCGCGCTGCCAGCCCAGCGCGGCGTCCAGCGCTGAGCCGTATTCGGTTTCGCTGCCGGCCTTGCCCTGCACCAAGCGCACGGCTCGACCCTCGACCACGTCGACAGCGGGTAACAAGATCAGTGGCATCTATAGTCCTTCAACCCAATTGCTCAATACGGCCGCACCGGCATCGCCACTTTTCTCCGGATGGAATTGGGTGGCAGCCAACGGCCCTTCCTCGACTGCGGCCAAAAACGGCACGTGATGTGTGGCCCAGGTCAACACCGCCTCCGGCGCGCCTTCCCAGCGCTGCGCGGCGTAGGAGTGCACGAAGTAGAAGCGGGAGGTCTCGTCCAGGCCCTTGAACAGTGTGCTGCCGGAGCCGGATTTCACGATGTTCCAGCCCATGTGCGGGACGACCGGGGCATCCAGCCGGGTGACGGCTCCCGGCCACTGGCCGCAGCCGGTGGTCTCCACCCCGAATTCCACGCCGCGGGCGAACAAGATCTGCATGCCGACGCAGACGCCCAATACCGGGTGTCCGGCGGCTACCCGGTCGGCGATGATCCGATCTCCGGCGATCTTGCGCAGGCCCGTCATGCATGCCTCGTAAGCACCAACGCCGGGCACCACCAGTCCGTCCGCGGCCGCGGCCGCACTCGAGTCGGCGGTCACCTCGACCGAGGCGCCGACCCGCTGTAGGGCGCGTTGAGCCGATCGTAGATTTCCGGAGCCATAATCCAGAACCACTACGGATTTCGCTGTCACAGAACACCTTTGGTGGACGGCACACCCGACACGCGTGGATCGGGCTCGACCGCCTGGCGCAACGCGCGTGCCACGGCCTTGTACTGCGCCTCGGTGATGTGGTGCGGGTCGCGTCCGTACAGCACCCGCACGTGCAACGCAATGCGGGCGTTCATGGCCAGCGACTCAAAGACGTGCCGGTTGATCACGGTGTGGTAGGGCACCGAGCTACCCGCAATGGTGGTGTGTTGCAGGTGATCCGGCTCTCCGCTGTGCACGCAGTAGGGCCGACCGGACACATCGACGGCGGCGTGTGCCAGCGTCTCGTCCATCGGGATGAACGCGTCACCGAACCGGCGGATGCCCCTCTTGTCGCCGAGGGCCTGCCCGAGCGCCTGCCCCAGTGCGATCGCGGTGTCCTCGATGGTGTGATGGCCCTCGATCTCGACGTCGCCCTTGGTGCGCACGGTCAGGTCGAAGCTGGCGTGACTACCCAGCGCGGTCAGCATGTGGTCGTAGAACGGCACACCGGTGTCGACGTGGACCTGTCCGGTGCCGTCGAGGTCGAGCTCGATGACGATGTCAGATTCCTTGGTGCGCCGCTCGATACGCGCGCGGCGGGTGGCAATAGCGGTCATGGTGCTCCTACAGGGCTGGGGGCTGGGGCCAGCTCGGTGGCTGCGATCTGGGCGCTGGCTTTCAGGAAGGCGTCGTTCTCGTCGGCCAGCCCGGTGGTGGCACGCAGGTAACTGGGAATACCGACATCGCGGATCAGAATGCCGGCGTCCAAGTAACGCTGCCAGGTGGCGGCTGCGTTCGCGAATTGACCGAACAGCACGAAGTTCGCGTCGCTCGGAATTACCCGAAAGCCCATGCGGGTCAACGCTGTTGTGACGCGTTCGCGTTCGGCGATCAGGATGGCCACGCTGCCCAGGGTGTCGTCGGCGTGCCGCAGTGCGGCCCGGGCGGCGGCCTGGGTGACCGACGACAGGTGATAGGGCAACCGCACCAGCAGCATCGCGTCGATTACCGCAGGAGTGGCGACCAGATAACCGAGCCTGCCGCCGGCGAAGGCAAACGCCTTGCTCATGGTGCGGGTGACGATGAGCTTGGTCGGATACTGCCGCACCAGCGCCACCGCGCTGGGCTGTGAGGAGAACTCACCGTAAGCCTCGTCGACGATCATGATTCCCGGCAGCACATCGAGCAGCCGCCGCAGGTCCGACAACGAAACACTCTGCCCGGATGGATTATTCGGGCTGGCAATGAACACCACGTCGGGTTTGCGCTCGCTGACGGCGGCCACCGCCGCATCGACGTCGAGACTGAAATCCTCGGCGCGGGCGGTCTCGAGCCATTCGGTGCGGGTGCCGTCGGAGATAATCGGGTGCATCGAATAAGAGGGGACGAATCCGATGGCGCTGCGCCCCGGTCCGCCGAACGCCTGCAGCAGCTGCTGCAGGATCTCGTTGGAACCATTGGCGGCCCAGAGGTTTTCGACACCAAGCTGGGTGCCGGTCTGGGTGGTGAGGTAACTGGCGAGATCGCGACGCAAGGCCACCGCGTCGCGGTCTGGGTAGCGGTGCAGGTCGTTGGCCACCTCCTGCACCGACCGGACGACGTCGTCGACCAATGCCTGGGTCGGCGGGTGCGGATTCTCATTGGTGTTCAGCCGCACCGGGACCGCCAATTGCGGCGCGCCGTAGGGCGACTTGCCGCGCAGGTCGTCGCGCAGCGGCAGGTCGTCGAGTGTCGGTTCGGGTGTCGTCATCGCTCGAACCTCCGCCGTACCGCCTCGCCGTGGGCCGGCAGGTCTTCGGCCTTGGCAAGCGTGATCACATGTCCGGACACGTCTTTGAGGGCCGCCTCGGTGTAGTCGACAACATGGATACCGCGCAGGAAGGTCTGTACCGACAGGCCGCTGGAATGCCGGGCACTGCCCGCAGTGGGCAACACGTGGTTGGACCCGGCACAGTAGTCGCCCAGGCTTACCGGGGCGTATGGGCCGACGAAAATTGCACCAGCCGAACGTATTTGACCGGCAACCCGCTGCGCATCGGCGGTCTGGATCTCCAGGTGTTCAGCGGCGTAGGCATTGACGACGCTGATGCCGGCGTCCAGATTGTCGACCAGGATGATCGCCGACTGGCGTCCACTGAGCGCGGCGGTCACCCGTTCGCGGTGCACGGTGGTCTGCAGCTGGGCGGTCAATTCGGTGTCGGTGGCGTCGGCCAGCTTCTCGTCGGCGGTGACCAGCACGCTGCCGGCCATCTCGTCGTGTTCGGCTTGACTGATCAAGTCGGCGGCCAGATGCGCCGGATCGGCGGTGTGGTCGGCCAGGATGGCGATCTCGGTCGGCCCGGCCTCGGCGTCGATACCTACCACCGAGCGGCACAGCCGCTTAGCGGCGGTCACGTAGATGTTGCCGGGCCCGGTGATCATGTCGACGGGCGCCAGCTCGGCCCCGTCGGTGTCGGTGCCGCCGTAGGCCAGCAATGCCACCGCCTGGGCGCCGCCGACGGCCCATACCTCGTCGACTCCCAAGAGCCGGGCCGCGGCCAGGATCGTCGGGTGCGGCAGGCCGTCAAAGGCCGCCTGCGGCGGGCTGCTCACCACCAACGAGCCGACTCCGGCCGCTTGGGCGGGGACCACGTTCATCACCACGCTGGACGGGTAGACGGCGTTGCCGCCGGGCACATACAGGCCCACCCGCTCGACGGGAACCCATCGCTCGGTGACCGTCGCGCCTGGGCCGAGCGTGGTGGTGACGTCGGTGCGCCGCTGGTCGGCGTGTACCGCGCGGGTCCGTTCGATCATCACCTGCAGCGCATCGCGGACGTCAGGGCTCAGGCCGTCCAGCGCTGCCTGCAAGGCTGCATCGGGTACTCGCACGGTCGGCGGGCGCACTCCGTCGAACGACTCCCCGAATTCCAGGGCCGCCTCGGCACCCCGCTCCGCGACGGCCGCCACGATCGGCCGCACCGTGGGCAATACCGCTTCCACATCGGCGCCGCCGCGCGGCAGCGCTGCCCGGAGGCGAGCAGCCGTCAGCTCCGCACCCCGCAAGTCGATACGGGCCATCACAGGTAGCGGGCTTGTCACAGCACCCATTGTCCCAGAGCAGTTCAAGTAATTATCCGGGCGGTACTGTGCGCGTTATGTCTAGGAAAGATCATCCCAATAACGCGCCTGGTGTCCCGATGGTGTTTCCGGTCTGGTTCGAGAACCTCCAGGTCAAATACCTCAACCGCGCGTTCAAGCCGATCGCGCGCTTCCTGCCCGGCACCGGAACAATCGAGCATCACGGTCGCAAGTCCGGCAAGCAGTACAAAACCATCGTCACGGCCTATCGCAAGGGCAACGTCCTGGCGATCGCGCTGGCCCATGGCAAGACCGACTGGGTCAAGAACGTGCTGGCTGCGGGCCAGGCCGACCTGCATTTCGCCCGTAGCGACGTGCACATCACCAATACCCGGATCCTGCCGGCGGGCTCCGACGCTGAAGGGCTCCCTCGGCTGGTGAGCCTGCAGTTGCGCCGCATGGCGGTGTTCGTCGGCGACATCGCCTGACGCTTCGGCCTTCGCCTGGAGTGTGCGGTGACCGCCTTGAGCGTGCACTCAAGGCGAGAATCCGGCGGTCTGGCGCCGTCCACGCCCACTCAACGCCGCTGACGCACGCCCAACAGCACGACGACCCGGGCTAGGCCCTGGTGAAGACGGTTTTACCGGTCATCGTCGGCCACTCCGACGGAGCGTCCTCCCAGGAAACGACGCGGTCGACGGCCGGCAACAGGTCGCAACCGTCGGCAAGCAGTTCCAACACCGGGGGTATGGCCGCCCGCGCGTTGACCCGCCCGGTGACGAATCTGACGCCGCGGGTGTACATCGGCAGCAGCGGCATCTCGACCTTCGGTTGGTAGTAGATCCCGGTATCGGTACACACGCCGTCCGGCCAGGTCGCGTGCAGCGTCGCGGCCAGCAGCGACGGATCGGCGGACGTGTGCGCGGTGACCGGATAGGGATCCCAGGACTTGTCCGGCTTTACCCGATCGTGGACCACGGCGCCGAGCTTTTCGGCGGCCGCCAGCCGCTGCGCGTCGGTGTCAACGTAGTCGACGTGGGCCCCCAGCGCGGCCGCAAACGCCGCTGCGTACAGCCCGATCGACTGCCGGCCGACCACCAGGACGCGGCGATCGGCCGGATCGAGGGCGGCCAGTTCCGCCGCGTAGGGTCCGACGGTCCGCCAGCCGTCGGGGATGTTGTCCGATAGCGAGGCGATGGCAATCGGCGGGACGGCCTCGGGGACTCCGATGAGCATCGCGTCGGCATAGGGCACGAGCACCAGATCGGACATGAATCCGCCGCCGTTCAAGCCGGCCAGCGGGCCGAGCCCGTACATCGCCATCAGCGGCACCGAGCCGCACGAGCCCGTCGCGCCGCGCCGGCATTGGGCGCAGGTGCCGCAGCTGATCTGAAACGGCACCACCACCCGGTCCCCCACCCGGACACTGCTGACGCCGTCGCCAACCGCGACGACCTCGGCTAACCCCTCGTGTCCTACGGCGTACCCGGGCGGCAGCGGCGCCTGGCCATGGGCGACCGCGACATCGAGGTCGCAGCAGGCCACCAGCAGGGGCCTGACCAGAGCATGCCCTGACTCGGTGATCTCCGGGTCGGGCGCCTCGCACCAGGCGTATCGACCGGCCTCAGCAAAAGTCAGTTGCCTCATCTCAGCATTCTTGAGTGATCATTCAAGTATTGTCAAGATGTGCCGAGACCCGATCGCAGCCGCGCAGCACTGGTCGACTGCGCCGCCACCTTGTTCCGGCGCCAGGGCTATGCCGCGACCGGCCTCAACCAGATCCTGGACGAGGCCGGCGTCAAAGCCGGGTCGATGTATCACCACTTTCCGCAGGGCAAGCAACAGTTGGCCGCCGCGGTCGTCGACACCCAGGGAACCGCGATCGAGGAACTGCTACGTCGATTCCTGGCCACCGACCGATCCGTGGCCGACATCGTCGAGCGCTGGATCGATCTGCTGGTGGCGGGGCTCGCCGGCGACCAGCGCGACGGCTGCCCCATCGAACCGATCGCCACCGAGTCGGTGAACGCCAGCCCCTTGGTTCGCGCCGCTTCGGCACGCGCCTTCAAGGGTTGGTGCACGGCGATCGAAGTTCGGCTTCGCTCCGAAGACTGGTCTGACGATGACGCGGAAATGGTTGCGCTGGCAGTGATCTCGTTGATCGAAGGGGCACTGATCCTGTCCCGGATCGCGGGAGACCCGGCCGCGCTGCGCGCCGCCAAACCTGCAGCCCGGACATTGCTGCGCGGCTAGAACGCACACCGAATGTGCGCTGACGGCGTTCGGTGTGCGCCCAGGGTGACATTCGGTCTGTTTTTGCGCCAGGGACGCGCACTCAACGCCCAGGAAGCACAGTCGACGCCGTAACCGGCGGCTACATATCCAGGCCGATATCGAGCACGCGCACCGAGTGCGTCAGCGCTCCCACGGCCAGGTAGTCCACCCCGGTCGCGGCGTAGGTCGGAGCCGTGTCAAGGCTGAGCCCGCCCGACGACTCCAGCAGCACCGCGGGCGCCTGGGTATCCCGACGCTGCACGGCCATCTGGGTCTGCCAGACCGGGAAATTGTCCAACAGGATCAGCTCAGGCTTTTCGGCCAGCACCTCGTCCAGCTGCTCGAGTGAGTCGACTTCCACCTCACACGGCAGATCGGGTGCCGCCTCGCGAACCGCCCGCAGCGCTTCGACCACCGACCCCGCGGCCGCCACGTGATTGTCCTTGATGAGGGCGGCATCGCCCAGCCCAAGCCGGTGATTAACGCCGCCGCCGACCCGGACCGCATATTTCTGCAGCGCACGCAGACCGGGCAGCGTTTTGCGGGTATCGCGGACCTTGGCCTTCGTGCCGCTGACCGCGTCCACCCAGGCCGCCGTGGTGGTGGCGATCCCCGACAAGTGGCAGATCAGATTCAGCGTGGTCCGCTCGGCGGTCAACAGTCCCCGGGTCTGGGCCTGCAGCGTCAACACCGACTGGCCGGGCTGCACCCGGGCGCCGTCCTCGACGCGATCGAGTACCTGGTAGCCATCGGCGCCGAGCACCTCGTCGAGCACCAGCAACGCGACGTCCAACCCGGCGATCACGCCGGGCTCCCGGGGCACCATCGACGCCGTGGCTCGCGCTCCGTCGGGCACCGTCGCCAGCGTGGTGATGTCAGGCCCGTAGCGCAGGTCCTCGTCCAAACCGCGCAGAATGACGTCTCGGGCGGCCAGCAGCTCAGCGTCGGACAACGCCATCAACACACCGCCGCCAGCGCTTCGGCACATACCGCGCCGCGGTCGTCGGCCTGCCGGACCACGATGCTGCGGCCCTGCTCCGTCGCGGCATCCGGATATTCGGCACGGTGATGGCAACCCCGGCTTTCGCCGCGGGCCAGCGCCGCGGCGGCTACCGCCTGGGCGGTCAGCGTCAGCGCCACGTCCTCGAAGTCGCGTCGACGGGACACAGTGCGAACCCGCGACTGTGACAGAGTTGCGGATAACCGTTGCAGCCCAATGGAATTACGCACCACCGACGCGTCTGTGGTCATCGCTTCCTGCAGTTCGCGGCGCGACGACGCGGTGTGGGTGATCGGCTCGGGCCCGGTCGCACCCACTTGCCCGGCCGCCACCGCATGCACGGCTGCGGCCTTTCCGGCACGGCCGCCCACGACCAGACCTTCCAGCAAGCTGTTGGACGCCAAGCGGTTTGCGCCGTGCATCCCGGTACGGGCCACCTCGCCCGCGGCGAACAGCCCGGGCAGCTCGGTTTGGCCGTGCACGTCGGTGACAACGCCGCCGCAGCTGTAGTGGGCTCCGGGGACGACCGGGATGGGTTGCCGGACAGGGTCGATGCCTGCGGCCCGGCATGCGGCGGTGACATTCGGGAATCGGGCTGCGAAGCCGTCGATTGAGCGAGCGTCGAGATATACGCAGGCATCGCCGGTGGCCTTCAGCCGCGAGTCGATCGCACCCGCGACGATGTCGCGCGGAGCCAGATCCCCCATGGGGTGGACACCGGCAGTCACCGAATTGCCTTGCCGATCAATCAATACCGCACCCTCACCGCGGATGGCTTCGGTGATCAGCGGCCGGCGTCCATCGGCGCGGCCGGCGAAAAGCATGGTCGGGTGGAACTGGATGAACTCGATGTCGGCGACGGGAAGCCCGGCCCACAATGCCAATGCGATTCCGTCGCCGGTCGATCCGTCGGGATTGGTGGTCGCGCTGTACAGATGACCGAGTCCACCGGAGGCCAGGATCACCGAGGGTGCGCTGATGATCCCGGTTCCGTCCCGGTTGGCCACGGCCACCCCGGTGACGGCGGAGCCGTCGTGCAGCACGCGCAGTGCCACGTGGCCGGGGCGGATGTCCAGCGTCTGGGCGGCGTGGTCGAGGGCGCGCTGCACTTCGGCGCCGGTGGCGTCGCCGCCGGCGTGCACGATGCGCCGCCGCGAATGCCCGCCCTCGCGGGTCAGCGCCCACTGGCCGGGGCCTGATTCGTCGAATTGCGCGCCGTGGCCGACCAACTCGGCGACCGCACGGTAGCCGTCGGCGACAATCGAATACACCGCGTCGGGGTCGCACATTCCCGCGCCTGCGGCCAGGGTGTCGGCGACGTGCGCGTCGACCGAGTCGTCGTTGTCGGGCAACACCACCGCGATACCGCCTTGGGCGTAATGCGTGGCGGTGACGGCGTGGGTGCGATCTGCCTTATTGAGCACGACGACGCTGCGTCCGGCGCGATGGGCGGCCAGCGCGGCAGTCAATCCTGCGACACCGGTACCGATTACGACAACGTCAGCGTTGTGCGTCCAGGTGGGACGGGCCATCATTCACCGCCGCCCGGCTGGCCGATCTCAATCATCCGCTGCACACTGCGCCGTCCGGCTGCCGCGACGTCCGGGTCGACGTGGACCTCGTCGGCGCCCTCGACCAGGCAGCGCAACAGCGCCGCGGGAGTGATCATCTTCATGTACTTACATGACGCACGGTCGTTGACGGCGCGGAAGTCGACTTCCGGTGCGGCCCTGCGCAACTGATGCAGCATGCCGACCTCGGTGGCGACCAGAACCTGACGGGCGCGCGTCTGGCGGGCAGCGTCGAGCATGCCGCCGGTGGACAAGATCTTCACCCGGTCCGGCGGAAAAGCACCTTCACCGGCCAGATACAAGGCCGAAGTGGCACAGCCGCATTCGGGGTGGACGAACAGTTCGGCATCGGGGTGGGCGCGGGCCTGGTCGGCGAGCTCGTCGCCGTTGATCCCGGCGTGCACATGGCACTCACCGGCCCATACGTGCAGATTCTTGCGTCCGGTGATGCGACGGACGTGTGCCCCCAGGAATTGGTCCGGGCAGAACAGCACCTCGCGATCGGGGTCGATGGACGCGACCACCTCGACCGCGTTGGACGAGGTGCAGCAGATGTCGGTGAGCGCCTTCACGTCCGCGGTGGTGTTGACGTAGGACACGACGACGGCGCCGGGGTGCTCGTCCTTCCAGGCACGCAGGTCGTCGGGGGTGATCGAGTCGGCCAGCGAGCACCCGGCCCGCTGATCGGGAATGAGCACGGTCTTGTCGGGACTGAGCATCTTGGCGGTCTCAGCCATGAAGTGCACACCGCAAAACACGATGGTGTCCTCGGCGGCGTCGGCGGCGATCCGTGACAGCGCGAGTGAATCCCCGACATGGTCGGCGACGTCCTGGATGGCCGGCAGCTGATAGTTGTGCGCCAGCAAGGTTGCCCCGCGCAACTCGGTGAGCCGGCGAATCTCCGCGGCCCACCGGGCATCACCTTCCACACCGATGTAGCCGCTGGGTGAATCAGTGATGTCGGCAATCATCTCGTAGGCACGCGTGTCCATGCGATTCATGACCGTCACAACGGCCCCTTTCGGCCCAGGAGGTTTTCGACTTATAATCGAAAACATGCCCAATGGTAGCACCGCCCATGAGGTGCTCGCGGTCGTGTTCCAGGTTCGGCAGGCCACAGAGCAAGTTAAGGGAAGCCCCCGATCGGGAAAACCGCAGCTTAACGTGCTGTTATGGCAGCGTGCCCAGGATCCACAACGCGGCGCGTGGTCGCTGCCGGGCGGTCTGTTGCGCAACGACGAGGATCTGGACACCTCCGTCCGGCGCCAACTGGCCGAGAAAGTCGACGTGCAACAGGTGGCGCATCTGGAACAACTGGCGGTGTTCTCTGATCCGCATCGGGTGCCGGGCACCCGAATGATCGCGACGACCTTTCTTGGCTTGGTGCCCTCCCCCGCCACCCCGGAATTGCCGCCGGACACCCGCTGGCACCCGGTGAATTCGCTACCACCGATGGCGTTCGACCATGGTCCAATGGTTACCCACGCGCGCATCCGCTTGGTCGCCAAAATGTCGTACACAAATATTGGATTCGCCTTAGCTCCATGGGAATTCGCGTTGTCAACGCTGCGTGACATCTATTCCGCGGCGCTGGGCCACCAGGTCGACGCCACCAATCTGCAACGGGTGCTCGCCCGCCGCGGCGTCATCACTCAGACCGGCACCGTCGCGCAGTCCGGGCGCAGCGGCGGTCGACCCGCGGCCCTGTACCACTTCACCGACTCTCGGCTGCGAATCACCGACGAATTCGCTGCGCTGCGGCCGCCCGGGTTATAAGACTGCTTCGCATCAGCTTTGCGCCGCGCCGACCTGGACTTACCGGACTATGGACTCCTGGGGCGCCGGTACATTGGGCTGCAATACCGATGTCGGCAAGTTGCTGACGCGAGCGAGAATGGCTCACAGCCCGGCCGTGGCATTTTGGCTACCACCCGTTCATGCGCGAAGATGCCGTACGGCCTAGAAGGGATCTCAATGGTTGAGCTCGGCAATCTGGCGGAGACGAGCGGCGCGGAGTGGATCGGCCGGCCGCTGCACGAGGAATTGCGACACAAGGCACATCCACTGCTGCCCTGCGACGACCCGTTTTATCAGCCACCGGAGGGCTTTCAACACGCCGAGCCCGGCACGGTGCTGCGTTCCCGCGATGTCGAGCTGGCCTTTCTGGGCGTCATTCCGCAGTCCGTCACCGCCATCCAGCTGCTGTACCGGACCACGAACATGCACGGCGAGCCGGAAGCGACCGCGACCACCGTGATCGTCCCGGCTGAACGCGCTCCGGGGCGCAAAACCCCGCTGCTGTCCTACCAATGCGCCATCGACGCGATGTCGTCGCGTTGTTTTCCGTCCTATGCGCTGCGCAGAAGGGCCAAGGCCCTTGGTGCCATAGCCCAGTTTGAACTCTTCCTGGTGGCCGCTGCCCTGGCCGAGGGCTGGGCCGTCTCGGTGCCCGACCACGAGGGCCTCCAGGGCATTTGGGGAGCGCCCTATGAACCCGGCTATCGCGTCCTGGACGGCATCCGCGCCGCCCTGAACTCTGAGCGCGTCGGGATTTCGGCCTCGTCGCCGATCGGGCTGTGGGGATACTCCGGTGGCGGGCTGGCCAGCGCCTGGGCCGCCGAAATGTGCGCCGATTATGCACCCGAGCTGGGCATTGTCGGGGCGGTGCTGGGATCCCCCGTCGGCGACCTGGGCCACACGTTCCGTCGGCTCAACGGCGGCTTTTTCGCGGGTTTGCCAGCGTTGGTGGTGGCCGCGCTTGCGCACATCTACCCCGACCTGGACCGCGTCATCAAAGAGCACACCAACGACGAGGGCCGCGCACTGCTGGACCGGCTCGAAGACATGACGACGGTGGGCGCGATCGTGCACATGGCCGGCAAGAACATGGGCGATTATCTCGACGAACCGCTCGAGGACATCCTGTCGAGCCCGGAGGTCACGCATGTCTTCGACAGCATCAAGCTAGGCGCCGCGGTGCCGACATCGCCGGTGCTGATCGTGCAGGCCGTCTACGACTACCTCATCGACGTCAACGACATCGACGAGCTCGCGGAGACCTATTCTGCCGGCGGCGCCGACGTCAGCTACCACCGCGACGCGTTCAACGAGCACGCGCTGTTGCACCCGCTGTCCGCCCCGATGGCACTGCGCTGGCTCACCGACCGGTTCGCCGGCCGGCCGCTGAAAGACCACCTGATCAGGACCGCGTGGCCGACGATGTTCAACCCGATTACCTATGCCGGCATGCTGCGACTGGGCATCATCGCCGCCAAGGTCGTCACCGGCCGCAAGATCCGGCGCCGCCCGCTGTAAGCCGCTAGGAGACGGCGGTTTCAGGGGCTTCCGGGTTGGTCGCCAACGCGAGGGGCTGTTGATCCCCAGGCGGAAAGCCGCCCAGGTCGTCGCGCGCGTTTCCAGCCGCGAGCACCGCGTAGACCAGCGCCGCGATGGCGGCGGGCCACACCAACGTGGCGGCCACCTGCAGCGGTCCGTGTCCGAAGAACACCGGCGGCGCCTCCACGACGTAGGCCACCGACGGGCTTCCCGACAGCGGTACCGCGTCGACGTTCAATGCGCCATAACGCAGCCGCACCAACATCGCCCCGATCCCCGACGCGGCCCCGGCGGCGATCACCATGCCGATCGTGACCGCGATGACCATCGCCGGACCGCGATGCGCGCGCCACTGCCACACCAGCACCGGCGTGACGACCGCCAGCACGGTCAAGATGCCCAACATCAGGCAGGGCACGTCGAAGAAGTGGTCGGATTCGGCGCCCAGGTAGTCATGCACCCGCTCGCCGGCCCGCGTCATCGCCACCACCAGATGGATCGGCGGGGCGATCGCGGCCCAGAGGCCGCCGATCACGATGCCGGTCACCGCCAGGCCCAGCGTCGCGATGAGGGTTGCGCGTGCTCGGGGCGTCGCCGGTAGGCCGACGGGCTCGGAGGTCACCGTCGCCGCGTGTTCGGTCACCGCTGCGCCTCCAACTCGGCCGAGTCCACCTCGCCGTGCCGCGAGCATCGTGCCCGCCACCCGTCGGGACGAACCTGGACGACCATCCGGCGTCCGCATTCGGCACAGAATCGGGGAGGCTCCAAGCCCAACTGGGCGGCCGTGGGCACGACGGTGCCCCCTAATTCCCCGGTGTAGACGTTGTAGACGCCTGCGGCGACCGGAGCGCCTAGATCCCGAACCACGGTTCCAGTGTCTTACAGGCTGGCGTTCAGGGCCTTAAGCGGCATCTGGAGCTCGTCGAGCAGCTGCAGATCGGATTCGGCCGGGCGGCCGAGCGTGGTCAGGTAGTTCCCGACAATGACGGCGTTGATGCCGCCGAGGATGCCCTGCTTGGCGCCGAGGTCGCCCAGCGTGATCTCGCGGCCGCCGGCGAAGCGCAACATCGTGCGCGGCAACGCCAGCCGGAACGCGGCCACCGCCTTCAACGCTTCGGATGCCGGGAGCACCTCCAGGTCGCCGAACGGCGTACCGGGACGCGGGTTGAGGAAGTTCAACGGCACCTCGTCGGGCTCCAACTCGGCGAGCTCAGCGGCGAATTCCGCGCGCTGCTCAAGCGTCTCGCCCATGCCCAGGATGCCGCCGCAGCACACTTCCATCCCGGCGTCGCGCACCATCGACAACGTCTGCCAGCGCTCTTCCCAGGTGTGCGTGGTGACGACGTTGGTGAAAAACGAGCGAGCGGTCTCCAGATTGTGGTTGTAGCGGTGCACGCCCATCTCCGAGAGCTGCTCCACCTGCTCGGCGGTCAGCATCCCCAACGAGCAGGCGACGTTGATCTCGACTTCGTTTTGAATCGCCTCGATACCGGCCGCGACCTGCGCCATCAGCCGCTGGTCCGGACCGCGCACGGCGGCCACGATGCAGAACTCGGTGGCCCCCGACTTGGCGGTCTGCTTGGCCGCCTCGACCAGGCTGGGAATGTTGAGCCAAGCGCTGCGCACCGGCGACTCGAACAGCCCGGACTGGGAACAGAAATGGCAGTCTTCCGGGCAGCCGCCGGTCTTGAGGCTGATGATGCCCTCGACTTCGACCTCGGGACCGCACCAGCGCATCCGCACCTCGTGGGCCAGCGCCAGCAGCTCCTCGAGCCGGTCGTCGGGCAGCTGCAGCACCTGCAGCACCTGGTCTTTGCTCAATCCGGCGCCGTCCTCGAGCACCTGCTGCCGGGCTACCGCCAGAATGTCGGTTCCACCGCCAGCTTCGGTTGTCGGTCGAGTTGCCGCTTGAGTCACCAGGTGCTCCCCTGCATCGTCGTCGTGTGCGCACGTCACACATCTGCCACCGGTCATGGCAGCCTTAATAAAACAGTGTTCAAAGTAGGGTAACGGCCGAAGAACGTGAGGACCGCCGGGGTATATGCCCATCATGACCACTTCGCATGTCGAATACCTGGCCCACCACTGGATCGTGCTGGCGGTGCCGGCCTTTTTGCCTGCGGTGATCGTCGTCGGCGTGGTTTTGTACATCGCACTGCGAGATCGGCGCGCCGCGCGGTCAGCCGACTCCAACAACAGCGACGATGTGGCTGAAGAAGAGGGTGATTGACCACACGTTGGATTGGGCATTCCGGTCAAGCAATCGGATCAAATCTCCCGGGACGGCCCGGCACGGTTCGGAGGTATGACGAGGTATGACAATGACGTCGACGGAAATGACGCTGGTTGCCGAGCCATCCGCGCGCGGTGCGGGTCTCAATCAGGTGATCGGGTTGTCGATCGCCGCGGTCGTCATCACGCTGCTGATGCTATGGGTGGGCCATGCCCATCGCACCCGTCGCATCCAGTGGCTGACGCGGATCGCCGACAAGTTGGGCAAGATATTCCACCGCCCCAACTGGGTAGCCTTGCCGGTTTTGATTTACACCACGTCGATCATCTGCGCCCTGTTCGGGTTCATCTGGGACGTCAGCTGGCACATCGGCAACGGACGCGACCCCGGACCCCTGGCCAACCCCGCGCACTACTTCATCATCATCGGTTTGTTCGGCATCTTCCTGGGGGGAATGACGGCGATCGTGCTGCCCTTCGACCAGCCCGGCCCGGCCGCGGTGCGCATCACGCGTAACTGGCACGCGCCGGTCGGCGGCGTGCTGATGGCCGGGTGCGGGCTGTACGCGATGACCGGGTTCCCGCTCGACGACATCTGGCACCGGATCTTCGGTCAAGACGTCACGCTCTGGGGCCCAACGCATTTGATGATGATCGGCGGCGCCTGCTTCTCGCTTTTCGCGGTGCTGATGCTGGAGCGCGAGGGCGAGGCCAAGGAAGGCGACGCGGTCCACCACGGCATCTTCATCACGTTCCTGCGCTACCTGTCTTTTGGCGGAATGTTCATCGGCCTGTCGGTCTATCAGATCGAATACGACTTCGGCGTCGAGCAATTCCGGCTGGTGCTGCAGCCGATGATGATCGCGGTCGCGTCCGCACTGACGGCCGTCGCCGCTCGCATCACCATGGGCCGCGGCGCGGCAATCATTGCGGCGATGTTCGCCATCGCCCTGCGCGGCGGGGTCGCGTTCCTGGTCGGCCCGATCCTGGGGGCGCCGATCAACTGGTTCCCGCTCTATCTGGGGCCCGCGCTGGTCGTCGAATTGCTGGCGCTGACTCCGCTTTTCAAGCGTCCCGTCGTGTTCGGCGCCGTCGCTGGCCTGGGTGTGGCCACCGTGGGGCTGTGGCTTGAGTCGCTGTGGATCGGCTCGCAGTACCACTACCCGTGGCCCGCCAGCATGTGGGGCGAGGCGTTGGCGATGGCGGTCCCGGCGGGCGTGCTGGCCGGGACCTGCGGAGCACTGTTCGGCATGGTGCTCACCGGGCAGCGACTGGCGGGCCGCCCGATCGGCATCTCCGTGGTGGTTGCCACCGTATTGGTGATCGGCGGCGCGGTCGCCAACGGGCTGCATATCGTTGTGCCGCAACAAGACCACGCCGCCATCACGTTGACCGAGCTACCCAGCCCTGCCGGGCAGCGCATGGTATCGGCTGATGTGCAGCTATCGCGACCCGATATGGTTGGCGCGCAGCCCGATTGGGTGACGATTCTGTCCTGGCAGGGCCGGATGGAAAACCAGCGTGGCCTGGTAATCGACCGGCTCGAACGAGTCGGTCCAGGACACTATCGCTCCACCCAGCCCGTTCCGGTCTGGGGATCGTGGAAGACGCTGCTGCGGGTGCAGGACGGTTACACGATGACGGGCGTGCCGATTTATGAGCCCGCCGACGACGCCATCCCGGCACCCGAGGTTCCGGCGCTGTCGTCCATCGACCGCCCGTTCGTGCAGGAAGTCACGATCCTGCAGCGCGAACGCGACCAGAACGCCCCGGCTTGGTTGTTCACCGCAGGCTCGATCCTGGTGTTGATCTTCACGCTGATGGTGATCGCCGGCCTGACCTGGGGCGCGGGCCGGCTGGGTAATGCCGTCACCGAGCCGGAACCTGTTGAGGAAAAGCAGCCACTCCCGAAAGCCGCGTAGGGCATGGGATTTCGCAACACAGTCGTGACGGTGTGGGCGGCGGCGTCGATCTGCGGCCTGGTGGCGTGCGGCAGTTCGCCGAGCCCACCGCCGGTCGCGAGCCTCGACGTCAACGTCACCATCGCCAACGGGCAGGTCACTCCGACGAACGCCACCCTCCAAGCCAAGGTCAAACAGCAGATCATCTTGCACGTCACCAGTGACGCCGCCGACGAGCTGCACGTGCACTCGGTACCCGACCACAAGTTTGAAGTCGCGGCCGCGCCGAACCAGACATTTCAGTTCAGCGTCGACGTCCCGGGCAATGTCGAAGTCGAGCTACACCACCTGGATCGGACGATAGCGACCATCTCCGTCGTGCCGTGACGACGGTACTGGCGCACGGCCTAGGCGGGTCCGGCGACCTTCCGGTGCCCTATCTGTACGCAATGGTCGGCGCCGCATGGGCATTGACGTTCACGTTCGCGCTGATCGCGTTCGCGTGGCGCCAACCCCGGTTCGACCCGAATGCGCCCGGCCGCCCGCTGCCGACGCGGCTGACCGCCCTGATTGACGCCCGCGCGACGCGCTGGACGGTCGCGGGGTTGGCCTTGGCGTTTACGGTGTGGGTGCTGCTGGCCGGCGTGTTCGGCCCGCAGACGCAGGACAACGCCTTGCTCGGGACGTTCTACGTGCTGCTGTGGGTCGGATTGGTCGCAGTGTCAGTGCTTTTCGGCCCGGTGTGGCGGGTGATCTCGCCGGTCCGCACCAGCTATCTGCTGCTGTCTCGTACCCTGCCGGAACGGCTGAGCCGGCCGCGACTGTCCTATCCGGAACGCTGGGGCTACCGCCCCGCGGTGGTAGGACTGTTCGCCTTCGTCTGGCTGGAATTGGCCAGCCCGAACTCGGCCTCGCTGCCCTGGGTGCGGCTCTGGCTGCTGATCTATGCGGTGGTACTGCTGGGCGGGGCGTGGTTGTGCGGGCAGCGCTGGCTGGCCAGAGCCGACCCGTTCGGCGTGTACAGCATGGCGGTCTCGCGGCTCTCGCCGTTTCGCCGCTCGCCCGCCGGAGACATCGTCATCGGCAATCCGTTCGACCATTTGCCTTCGCTGCCAGTACGTCCCGGCGTCGTAACGTTGCTGGCCGTGCTACTCGGGTCGACGGCGTTCGACAGCTACTCGGCGTCGCCGACCTGGCGCAACTTCGCCGATCGGCTCTCGCGCTTGGCGCACGATGTGCCGGCCACGCTGTCGTCATCCGCGCTGCGAACTGCCGGGCTACTGATCTTCATTTCCGTTGTCGCACTGACTTTTTCGCTCGCGGCGAGAGCCACCGGCGGGGTTGACCGCGCACAACGTCGCGCGCTGCCGGGCCAGATGGCGCATTCGTTGGTGCCGATCGTGGTGGGTTACATCTTCGCTCACTACCTGTCCTACCTGGTGGAGCGTGGACAACAGGCCGTCATCGCCCTGGCCGATCCGTTCGGCCGGGGATGGAATCTGTTGGGGTTGGGGCACGCTCACGTCGCCTATGTGTTGTCTGCGCATCCCCCGGTGCTGGCCGGTATCAAGGTGGGGTGTGTGGTCACCGGGCACATCGTGGCGGTGATCGCGGCGCACGACAGAGCCCTGCGCCTGCTGCCAGCGGGCCATCAGCTCACCGGGCAGCTCACCATGATGCTGGTGATGGTGGCCTACACGTTCACCGGTTTGTACCTGCTGTTCGGCGGCTAAAGCAGGTGCTCGATGCGCTTGTTGCCGTCCCAGCGGCGCAACCCGGCGAACCGGCCGTCGATTTGCGCTGGCCGGCCCGCGATCTGCAGTGCGCGCCCCAGCTGCGCGCCGTCGACACGGCGGGCCAGCGTGACATGGGCGGTCCACCGGCCGGGCAGCGAGTTGGGCAGCGGCGCGGGCGCCAGGTACGGAAGACACCGCCGATGCACGTCAGCATGCAACGCCAACAGCTCGCCGGTGGGCACGATCAGCCGCGCGAAAACAGCCGTGGCCCGGCCGAACAGCACCGGGGCACCGACCGCGCAGCCCAGCGGCAGTCGCTCGTTCAGCGCGCGCAGTAGCTCGTCGGCGTCGGCCGAGATGCTTTCGGCGACGGCCAGTGTCACGTGCGGGCGACTGGCCGGCGCCTGACTGGGGATCCCGGCAGCGGCCAGGTCGTCCCAGATCCGGCGGATGGCCGCCTCGGTGTCGCTGTCGAAGACCAGCTCGATCGAATGCACCATCAGCGCACCAGCGCGGTCACCCAGTCACGGTCGAACGCCGCGGCGCTCATCGCCGCGAAGTCGTCGACGTCCATCGAACCTGACCCAGCCGGCAGTGCGGCCCGGACCGGCGCCAGCCGGTCCAGGGCCGACCGGTTCGACGTCTCCAGCAGCCCGGGTTGCCGCGGCCAGCTGCCGATCACCAATCCGGCACACGAGAGATGTTGTCCAGCAATCGATTCCAGCGTAAGCGCGCTGTGGTTCAGCGTGCCCAATTCCGCAGTGACGGTGACCAGCACCGCGGCACCCAAGTCGACGGCGAGGTCGCGCAGGGTGACGCCCGCATCGGCGAGTTCGACCAGCAGACCGCCGGCACCCTCGACCAGGGTCAGCCGGCCGGGTCGGTCCAGATGACTAATGAACTGCAGCATCTCATCGCGGCTGGGCAGGGTCATCCAGGCCTGCTCGGCCGCAGCGACGGGCGCCAGTGGTTGCGGATACCGTGCGAGCCCGGCGATCTCGGTCACCCCGGACAGCCGGCTCACCTCGGCGAGGTCGTCGTCACCGGAGTCGGTGCCGGTCTGAACGGGTTTGCACACCGCGACATCGATGCCGGCCTGACGGGCATGACAAGCCAGGGCGGCGACGGCGACCGTCTTACCAACCCCCGTGCCGGTACCCGTGACGACCAGGACGGTCAACGGCGCGCCACGGCCAGGACGTCGGTCAGCACGCGGCGCGCCACGTCTAACTCGGCGGCATCCAGCGAAGCGCGCGCCGAGAGCCGCAGCCGCGACGTCCCCGCGGGCACCGTCGGAGGCCGGAAGCAGCCCACGCGCACGCCGGCATCCAGGCAGGCGGTCGCCGCGGCCAGCGCGACCTCAGGCTGGCCCAGAATCACCGACACCACCGCCGACTGCGGTTCTTCCGGCACGTCGCAGACGCGGGCGAGTTCGCGGGCGTGCCGCAACACCGCCTCGGGCCGCCAAGCCTCGGTGCGCAAGACGTGCAGTGCGGCCAACGCGGCGCCCACCGCCGCCGGCGCCAGGCCGGTGTCGAAGATGAACGGGCGGGCCGTGTCGATCAGATGCGCGCGCACCTCCGCCGGCCCCAGCACCACGCCGCCCTGGCTGCCCAGCGCCTTGGACAGCGTCGTAGTCATGACCACGTCGGGTGCACCGGCGAGTCCGAGCTCATACAGCAGGCCTCGGCCGCCGCCGCGCACACCGAGCCCGTGTGCCTCGTCGACGATCAGCAGCGCCCGGTGGCGGCGACACACGTCATGGAGCTCGCGGACGGGAGCCAGCGCGCCGTCGGCGCTGAATACCGAATCGGTGATGACGACGGCCCGCTCCTCGTCGCGAGAGCCCAGGGCCGCATCGACCGCGCCGGCGTCGAGGTGCGGCGTCACCACCACCCGGGCCCGCGACAACCGGCACGCGTCCACCAGCGACGCGTGCGAATGTGCGTCGGACACCAGCAGCGAACCCGGCCCCGAAAGTCCAACCACGGCGCCAAGATTCGCGGTGTATCCCGAGGAGAACAGCAAGCCCGCGGCGGCGCCGACGTAGTCGGCGAGCTCGGCCTCGAATTGCTGATGCAGTTCGGTGTCGCCGGTGACCAGGCGGGAGCCGGTGGCACCCGCACCCCAGATGCGCAGTGCCGCGACGCCGCCTTCGATCACGTCGGGATGCTGGGACAGACCGAGGTAGTCGTTGGACGCCAGATCAAGCTCGGTGGCGACCGCCGGGCGCGGCCGCAGCGAGCGACGCAGCCCGGCCTGCCGGCGCTGCTGTTCCACCGCCTCCAGCCAGGCCAGCGGGGAAACCTCGATCGGTGCCTTCATCGCCGTTCAGCCTACGAGTCGCGCGACCTCGACCATCGCCGAGGTGATCTGGGCAATCTCGTCGGGTCCGCAGATGTAGGGCGGCATCGCGTAGACCAGGTTGCGGAACGGGCGCAGCCAGATGCCGTGGTCCAGCGCTGCGGGGGTGGCAACGGCCAAGTCGACCGGCCCGTCACATTCGATGACGCCGATGGCGCCGCACACCCGGACATCCGCCACGCCGGGCAGTGCCCGAGCGGGTTCGAGGCCGTCGGCCAGCCCGGCCCCGATTTCGGCGACGCGTGACCGCCAGTCCTGGGCAAGTAGCACTTCGACGCTGGCCACCGACACCGCGCAGGCCAGCGGATTGGCCATGAACGTGGGGCCGTGCATCAGCGCGCCGGCCTCCCCGGAGCTGATCGTGTGCGCGATGTCGGTGGTGCACAAGGTGGCGGCCAGGCTGAGGTATCCGCCGGTCAGCGCCTTGCCGACGCACATGATGTCCGGGCTCACGCCGGCGTGGTCTGCGGCGAACAGCTCGCCGGTGCGGCCGAACCCGGTCGCGATCTCGTCGAAAATCAGCAGCACCTCGTGACGACGGCAGATGTCACGCAGGTCGCGCAGATAGCGGGGATCGTGGAAGCGCATGCCGCCGGCGCCCTGCACGACGGGTTCGACGACCACTGCCGCCAGCTCGGACGCGTGCTGGGCGAGTAGCTCCTCGAAGGCCGCGCTGTAGGCGGCGTCGTAGTCGCTGGGCACCTGTGGGGCGAACACCTGGGCGGCCAGGATGTCGGTCCACAGCGAGTGCATGCCGCCGTCGGGGTCGCAGATGCTCATCGGCGTGAACGTGTCGCCGTGATAGCCGCCCCGCCACGTCATCAGTCGGTGTTTGCCGGGCCGCCCGCGGCTGCGCCAGTACTGCAGCGCCATCTTCACCGCGACTTCCACCGACACCGAGCCGGAGTCGCTGAAGAACACCGTCTCCAAACCGGCCGGGGTGATATCCACCAGCAGCTGGGCCAGCCGGGCCGCCGGCTCGTGGGTCAACCCGCCGAACATGACATGGTTCATGGCGCCCAGCTGGCTGGTCAGCGCGGCGTCCAGGACGGGGTGGCCGTGGCCGTGAATGGCGGTCCACCAGGAACTCATCGCGTCGAGCACCTCGACCGGTTTGCCGTCTCTGACCAGCGTCAGCCAGGCGCCGCGGGCACCGACGGCCACTATGGGCGCGACGGATTCACTCCCGATGGTGCTGTAGGGATGCCACAGGTGCGCGGCGTCGATCGCACTGATGTCCTCGGGCGTCAACCCGGATGTCGCCGCAGGCATAGAGACCGAGCGTAAAGCAGCCGGTTCGCAGAAATGCTGGCCATCGGGGAGCATCTATCGGCATGGCATCGCCGCATCGGTCCGACGATCTTCATCCGGGTGACCCCGCCGACTCGGCGGCGGCGCCCGAGGATGCCACCAACTCAGACGATGTGCTGCTCTACGACGCCTACGACATCGACGACAAGCCCCCACCGACGCTTCGGCTGCGGGTGGCCCCATGGGACGTGATCAGCACCGTCGTGCTTTTGACGCTGCTCGTCGTATTGGCGACCGCAACCAACTGGCCATACAAGCTGTTCGGCTTCCTCGACGACGTGTGCACCGGAGAACAATGCGGTCCGGTGCCCGGGGGCCTCGACATGTACATCTACCCGGTGGTGTGGGGTGGTATCGGTGCGGCGGTCGCGGCGGCCGGGATCGGTCCGTTCGTTTCGCTGCTGAAGGGCTGGTACATGTCCTTTTGGCCGGTGCTGTCCCTGGCCATCCTCATGGTCTGCTCGGTGGCCGGGGACTTCATCACCATCTTCAGCCAACCGTATTGGCGCTGAACGCCTGATTGCCGGGATGCGGCGGACGTTTTGACCGCCGCACCGGTGTGAGACCGAAATCACAACTACGCGTCCGAAATCACAACTGCGCATACAGAATTCGGCACTGCAGTCACCGTCCGGTCACGGTCCTACAAATAATCCCGCAGGGGCCTCACCAGCTATTTTCCGCACTCAACTTCTGAGGTAGAAGTGTCTGTAGTGACTGGTGTGATTCGACGACGTTGAGGTCGTCGCATGAGTCATGGCGGCAGACGCGCGGGGCCTCCGCGCTGATGCCACCAACAGAGTCCAGAAGGGTTGGAACTGGAAATGAAACGCATTTACGCCTTCGGCATCGGCCTGGCCATATTGGCGGCTCCGGTGGTCGCACCGGTGATCGCCAGCGCGGACCCGGGCACCCGGCCGATGGACAACTCCCAGCAGGCCACCGACGTCGTCGTCATGCGCGGCCTTTCGCAGCGCGGCGTCCCGTTCTCCTGGGCCGGCGGCGGTATCAACGGCCCGACGCGCGGCACCGGCACGGGTATCAACACCGTCGGATTCGACGCCTCGGGCCTGATGCAGTACGCATACGCCGGTGCCGGACTGAAGCTGCCGCGCTCCTCGGGCGCGATCTACCGGGTCGGCCAGAAGGTCCTGCCACAGCAGGCACAAAAGGGCGACCTGATCTTCTACGGCCCCGAGGGCACTCAGAGCGTGGCGATGTACCTCGGCAACAACCAGATGCTCGAGGTCGGTGACGTCGTGCAGGTGTCGCCGGTGCGCGCCAACGGCATGACGCCCTACCTGGTCCGGGTGCTGGGAGCCCAGACGACGCCAGTGCAGCAGGCGCCGATCCAGCAGCTCCCGACGCAACAAACACCGGCGCAGCAGTTGCCCGGCCAGCAGCTCCCGACGCAACAAACACCCGCGCAGCAATTGCCGGGTCAGCAATTACCGGGCCAGCAAGCCCCGTTGCAGCAACTCCCTGCCCAGCAGACACCGTTGCAGCAACTACCGGCCCAACAGCAGCTGCCGTTGCAGCAACAGGCGCCGTTACAGCAGGCGCCGGCGCAGCAACCGGCACCGCTGCAGCAGGTGCCAGCACAGCAGCAGGCGCCGTTGCAGCAACTCCCGACGCAGCAAGTCCCGTTGCAGCAAGTGCCCATCCAGCAAGCACCACTGCAACAAACGTTCGGCACTGCCCGGTAAGTCGCCTCGCGTTTTCCCGGCCCTCCGAAATAACCGCCACTTGCTTCCCTGCCGACAGCGTTGAGCGTCGGCGAGCCCGCTGAGCAGCGTCGCTGCCGATGCGAGCGTAGGGAGCAGGTGGCGGTTTTCGGTAAATTGGCGGTCGACCATGCTCACTTGTCATCGCCCTTGCCCGCTGACGCCAACCCGGAGTCGGTGAGATGAGAGCACGGTCGGCGGACTTCTATCGCTACGATCTCGACGGCCTGCGCGGAATCGCGATCGCGCTGGTCGCCATGTTCCATATCTGGTTCGGCCGGGTGTCCGGCGGTGTCGACGTGTTCCTGGCGTTATCCGGGTTCTTCTTCGGCGGCAAGATCCTGCGCGCGGCGCTCGATCCGGCCGCGTCGCTGTCGCCGGTAACGGAGACGATCCGGCTGATCCGCCGGCTGGTTCCTGCCCTGGTCGTCGTGCTGGCCGGCTGCGCGCTGCTCACCATCCTGGTGCAGCCCCAGACTCGGTGGGAGACCTTCGCCGACCAGAGCCTGGCCAGCCTCGGCTACTACCAGAACTGGGAGCTGGCCAGCACCGCGTCGGATTATCTGCGGGCAGGTGAGGCTGTCAGCCCGCTGCAACACATCTGGTCCATGTCGGTACAGGGCCAGTTCTACATCGCTTTTCTGCTGCTGGTTGCCGGATGCGCCTACCTGTTCAGGCGCCCACTCGGCTCCCGGCTGCGGACCGGCTTCGTGGTGCTGCTCACCGCGCTCACGGTCGCCTCGTTCGTCTACGCGATCATCGCGCAACAGGCCGACCAAACAACGGCCTACTACAACAGCTTCGCCCGGGCGTGGGAGTTGCTGCTCGGTGCGCTCGTCGGTGCGCTCATCCCCTACATCCGCTGGCCGATGTGGCTGCGAACCACCGCGGCGACCGTCGCACTGGCGGCGGTCGTGTCCTGCGGCGCCCTGATTGACGGCGTCAAGGAATTCCCCGGGCCGTGGGCCCTGGTACCGGTCGGGGCCACCGTGCTGATGATCCTGGCCGGTGCCAACCTGCCGGGTGACCCGACGACCACAGCCAAGATGCCGCTGCCGAATCGGCTGCTGGCGACGCGCCCGCTGGTGACGCTGGGCGCGATCGCATACTCGCTGTATCTGTGGCACTGGCCGCTGCTGATCTTCTGGCTCTCCTACACCGGTCACCGGCACGCGAACTTCGTCGACGGCGCGGCGGTGCTGGTGGTCTCCGGGCTGCTGGCTTACCTCACCACCCAGCTCGTCGAGGACCCGCTGCGCTATCGCGCGCCCAACGCCTCGGTCTTAGCCACACTGGCCCCGGCGGCGCCGCGCCTGCGCCGTCCGACGATGGCATTGGGAACGGCGGTGGTGTTGCTGGGTGTCACGCTGACCGCGACGTCATTCAGCTGGCGTCAGCACGTCACGGTGTTGCGGGCCGCGGGCAAGGAGCTCAGCGTGCTCAACCCACAGGACTATCCGGGCGCCCGCGCCCTCACCGAACATGTGCGGGTGCCCACGCTGCCGATGCGGCCCTCGGTGCTGGAAGTCAAGCAGGACCACCCGGCTTCGACCAGGGACGGCTGCATCAGTGACTTCGTCAACCCGGCAGTCGTCAACTGCATCTACGGCGACCCGACGGCCACCCGGACCATCGCGCTTGCCGGCGGATCGCATGCCGAGCATTGGCTGCCCGCGCTGGACCTGCTCGGCCACGTGCACCACTTCAAAGTTGTGACATATCTCAAAATGGGCTGCCCGTTGTCCACCGAGCAAGTTCCGCTGATCATGGGCAACAACGCCCCGTATCCGCAGTGCCGCGAGTGGGTGCAGCGGACCATGGCCAAGCTGGTCACCGACCGACCCGATTACGTGTTCACCACGACGACGCGGCCGTGGAACATCAAAAGCGGTGATGTGATGCCTGCCACGTACATCGGGATCTGGCAAACGTTATCCGACAACAACATTCCGATCCTCGGCATGCGAGACACCCCCTGGCTGGTCAAGGACGGGCAACCATTCGATCCGGCGGACTGCCTGGCCAAGAAGGGCGGCAACGCGCAGTCATGTGCGGTCAAACGTTCCGACGTGCTCTCCGATCGCAACCAAACCCTCGACTTCGAGGCGCAATTCCCGCTACTCAAGGTGCTCGACATGTCCGACGCGATGTGCCGAGCCGACGTCTGCCGCCCGGTTGAAGGAAATGTGCTGATCTATAACGGTGCTCACCACATCACCCCGACCTACATGAAGACCATGGCCCACGAACTCGGCCGGCAAATCGCGGCGGCCACCGGATGGTGGTGAACCTCGGCTTCCCCCGCCCGACCATCTCGGCGCGGATAAGGTCGACACATGCCGTCCACCAACCCGGTTTCCCAGCCGGGCGCTGCGTCGCCTGAAACCGACAGGGCCACGCCCACGCTGCCTACCGTCTGGCCGGGCAACGCCTATCCACTCGGGGCCTCCTATGACGGGGCGGGAACCAACTTTTCGCTGTTCTCCGAGATCGCCGAGCGGGTCGACCTCTGCCTGATCGACGAACGCGGCGACGAAACGCGAATCCCGCTCGACGAAGTCGACGGTTACGTCTGGCATGCCTATCTGCCGAATATCACCCCGGGCCAGCGCTACGGCTTTCGTGTGCACGGGCCATTCGATCCGGGGGCCGGCCACCGGTGTGACCCGAGCAAACTGCTGCTCGACCCGTATGGGAAGTCGTTCGACGGCGACTTCACGTTCGGCCAGGCGCTATTCTCCTACGACCTGACTGCCGTCGACCCGAACGGCGATACCGCAATCACCGGCACTCCGCCGATGATCGACTCGCTGGGTCAGACCATGACCAGCGTGGTGATCAACCCATTCTTCGACTGGGCGTTCGACCGTGCGCCGCTCACGCCGTATCACGAGACCGTCATTTACGAGGCCCACGTTAAGGGGCTGACGATGACCCATCCCGGCATCCCCGAGGGCCTACGCGGCACCTATGCCGGGCTGGCCCATCCCGCGATCATCGATCACCTCAAGTCACTGAACGTCACGGCACTGGAGTTGATGCCGGTACACCAGTTCATGCACGACGAGCGCCTGTTGGCCCTGGGCTTACGAAACTACTGGGGCTACAACACCTTTGGGTTCTTTGCGCCGCAGTACCAGTACGCGGCGAACCGGCAGGCCGGCGGCGCGGTGCCCGAATTCAAGCTGATGGTGCGCAGCCTGCACGAAGCCGGCATCGAAGTCATTCTCGACGTGGTCTACAACCACACCGCCGAAGGCAACCACCTGGGCCCGACGATCAACTTCCGCGGCATCGACAACGCCGCGTACTACCGGCTCCTCGACACCGATCTACGGCTCTACAAGGACTACACCGGCACCGGCAACAGCCTCAACCCCCGCCACCCGCACGTCCTGCAGTTGATCATGGACTCGCTGCGCTACTGGGTGACCGAGATGCACGTCGACGGGTTCCGCTTCGACCTGGCCGCCACCTTGGCCCGCGAGCTACACGACGTCGACCGCTTGAGCGCGTTCTTCGATCTGGTGCAACAGGATCCGATCGTCAGCCAGGTCAAATTGATCGCCGAGCCGTGGGATGTCGGTGAAGGTGGCTACCAGGTCGGCAATTTCCCGGGTTTGTGGACCGAGTGGAACGGGAAGTATCGCGATACTGTGCGTGACTACTGGCGGGGTGAGCCCGCAACCCTGGGCGAGTTCGCTTCCCGGCTGACCGGGTCGTCGGACCTGTATGAGGCGAGCAGCCGGCGGCCCAGCGCCAGCATCAACTTCGTCACCGCCCACGACGGGTTCACGCTCAACGACTTGGTCTCCTACAACGACAAACACAACGACGCCAACGGTGAAGACAACCGGGACGGGGAAAGTCACAACCGATCGTGGAACTGTGGTGTCGAAGGTCCCACCGACGATCCCGAGATCGAGGCCTTGCGCTGCCGCCAGATCCGAAACTTTTGGGCCACCTTGATGGTCAGCCAGGGCACGCCGATGATCGCGCACGGCGACGAGATCGGGCGTACCCAGCAGGGCAACAACAACGCTTATTGCCAGGACTCCGAAGTGTCTTGGGTGGACTGGTCTTTGGTGGACAAGAATGCCGATCTGCTGACGTTCGCCCGCAAGGTGACCAAACTTCGCAGGAAGCATTCGGTGTTTCGCCGGCGCAGATTCTTCGAAGGTGAGCCGATCCGCAGCGGCGACGAAGTCCGCGATATCGCTTGGCTGACGCCCAGTGGCCGGGAGATGACGCACGACGACTGGAACATGGCCTTCGACAAATGCGTTGGAGTGTTCCTCAATGGTGCCGCTATTACCGCACCGGATGCCCGCGGCGAGCGCGTCGTCGACGACTCATTCCTGTTGTGCTTCAACGCCCATAAACGCGACATGGAATTCACCACGCCACCCGACGACTATGCGCGAGAGTGGACCGTGGAGCTGGATACCAACCATCCCACCGGTGATGCCGGGCTGGTTGTTGCGGCCGAAGAAAAGATTACGGTACCCGGCCGCTCGGTGCTCATCCTGCGTAAGACCGCCTAGTACATGGCTTTTCCGGTGCTGTCGACCTATCGGTTACAGCTGCGCGGTTCGTCCAGCGGTTTCGGCTTCACCTTCGCCGACGCCGAGAACCTGCTCGACTACCTCGACGAGCTCGGGGTGTCGCATGTGTACCTGTCCCCGATCATCACCGCCGCGCGTGGATCCAGCCACGGCTATGACGTCACCGACCCGGCGACGGTGTCGGCGGAGTTGGGCGGTCCCGACGGGCTGGCACGGCTGTCGGCGGCGGCCCGCGCCCGCGGTATGGGCCTGATCGTCGACATCGTGCCCAATCACGTCGGAGTCGACCAGCCCGAGCAGAACGCCTGGTGGTGGGATGTGCTGCGGCACGGGCGCTCGTCGCCCTACGCGACGTTCTTCGATATCGACTGGGACCTCGACGAGAGCGGCCGAATTGTGCTGCCAATACTGGGTTCTGACGACGATGTCGCGGATCTGCAGGTCGATGGTGAGCTATTGCGGCTCGGCGACCTGGCGCTGCCCATCGCCCCGGACAGCGGGCAGGGCACCGGTCCGGAAGTGCACGACCGGCAGCATTACCGGTTGGTGGGCTGGCGCAGCGGAATCGTGGGCTATCGCCGTTTCTTTTCCATCACCTCGCTGGCCGGGTTGCGCCAGGAAGACCGCGCGGTGTTCGACGCCAGCCATGCCGAAGTCGCCCGCTGGTTCAGCGAGGGACTTGTCGACGGCGTGCGCATCGATCATCCCGATGGATTGGCCGACCCCAGCGGGTATTTGGCGTGGCTGCGCGACCTGCTGGGTCCAGACGCGTGGATTGTGATCGAAAAGATCCTGGCCGTCGACGAGGCGCTGGAGCCGACGCTGCCCATCAACGGCACCACCGGATACGACGTGCTGCGCGAAGTCGGCGGAGTGTTCGTCGACCCTGCGGGGGCAACGGCGCTCACCGAGCTGGTCACCTCGGCCGGTGTGGACTTTCACGCGACACCGATGACTGTGGCGGACCTCAAGATTCACGCGGCCACCGATACGCTGGCCAGCGAGCTGCGCCGGCTGCGCCGCAGCATCGTCGCGGCGGCCGGCACGGATCATCAGCTGCTGGCCGAGGCGGTGGCCGCACTGCTCAGCCACATCGAGGTCTACCGCTCGGATTACCCCGGGCTGGCCGCGGTGCTACCCACCGCGCTAGCCGAAACCCAAGCGGCGCAACCGGAACTGGCACCGGCGCTACAAGTGATTGCGGCGGGGCTGGCCAGCGGCGGCGAGCCCGCCACCCGGCTGCAACAACTGTGCGGCGCGGTGACCGCCAAGGCGGTCGAAGACTGCATGTTCTACCGCGATGCCCGCCTGGTGTCGCTCAACGAGGTGGGCGGCGAACCGCATCGGTTCGGCGTCGGCGGTGCCGAGTTTCATCACAGCGCCGCCACCCGGTTGCGGATGTGGCCGCAGACGATGACCACGTTGACCACCCACGACACCAAACGCGGCGAGGATGTGCGCGCCCGGATCGGCGTGCTGTCCCAGGTTCCGTCGCTGTGGACGGAGTTCTTGGCCCGCTGGGAGATTGCGGCACCCTCCCCCGATGTTGCGACCGGACAGTTCCTGTGGCAGAACATCTTCGGCGTATGGCCGGCAAGCGGTCAGGTCAGCGACGAACTGCGCGGTCGACTGCACGCCTATGCGGAGAAGGCGATCCGGGAGGCGTCCTGGCACACCTCGTGGAACGATCCGGACGCCGCGTTCGAGGAAGCCATCCACCGCTGGGTGGACACGGTGCTCGATGGGCCGGTGGCCGGGCAACTGACCGAGCTTGTCGCCCAACTGAACTCACACGCCGCCAGCGACGCCCTGGGCCAGAAGCTGCTCGCGCTGACCGTGCCGGGCATACCGGACATCTACCAGGGCACCGAGCTGTGGGATGACAGCCTGGTCGATCCCGACAACCGTCGCCCGGTGGACTACGCCGCACGCAGGGCTGCCCTGACCGAGCTGCAGCATCCCAAAATCCGGGTCGCCACCACAGCGCTTCGGCTGCGCCGCTGCAGGCCGGACACTTTTCTGCACGGCGCATATGTTCCGGTGCTGGCTGCCGGTGACGCCAGCGACCACATCGTTGCGTTCCGTCGCGGCGACGACGTCGTGGTCGCGGTGACCCGCTGGACGGTACGACTATCCGAAGCAGGCTGGGGCAACACCGTCCTGCCGCTACCCGATGGCTCGTGGACGGACACCCTGACCGGCGCTGTGGCCAGCGGACCCACCTCGGCCGCCGAGTTGTTCGCGAACCTGCCGGTCGTCCTACTGGAGCGCAACAGTGACTGAATTCCGAGTCTGGGCACCGAAACCGGCGCTGGTCCGGCTAGACGTCGACGGCGCGGTACACCCGATGACGCGCTCTCGCGACGGCTGGTGGCACGCGAGCATCGACGCGCCCGCCGACGCCCGCTACGGATACCTGCTCGACGACGATCCCAAGCTGTTGCCCGACCCGCGATCGGCCCGTCAACCCGACGGCGTGCACGAGCGCTCGCAGTTGTGGGACCCAAGCGCGGCGACCTGGACCGACATTGACTGGACTGGCCGATCGGTCGAAGGCGCGGTCGTCTATGAGCTGCATGTCGGCACCTTCACCCAGGCGGGCACTTTCGACTCGGCTATCGAGAAGCTGGACTACCTAGTCGATTTGGGCATCGATTTCGTCGAGCTGATGCCGGTCAACTCGTTCGCCGGCACGCATGGCTGGGGATATGACGGCGTGCTGTGGTACAGCGTGCAGGAATCCTACGGCGGCCCGGACGGGCTGGTCCGGCTCATCGACGCCTGCCACGCCCGTGGTTTGGCGGTGCTAATCGACGCGGTGTTCAACCACCTTGGGCCGTCGGGCAATTACCTGCCCCGGTTCGGGCCCTATCTGTCCTCGGCGAGCAACCCGTGGGGCGAAGGCATCAACATCGCCGACGCCGACTCTGACGAGGTGCGCCGCTATATCATCGGGTGCGCGCTGCGCTGGATGCGCGACTTCCACGCCGACGGTCTGCGGCTCGACGCCGTGCACGCTCTCGTCGATACCACCGCAATCCCCATCCTCGAAGAGTTGGCCGCCGAAACTGATTGGCTGTCAAAGCAAGTCGGACGCCCACTGTCGCTGATCGCCGAGAGCGACCTCAACGACCCGCGGCTGATCACCCCGCAGGATCGGGGCGGCCTTGGGATCACCGCACAATGGGCCGACGATATCCACCACGCCATCCACACCGCGGTGTCCGGCGAACGGCAGGGTTACTATGCCGACTTCGGTTCGCTGGCAACGCTGGCCCAGACGTTGCGGCACGGTTTTTTTCATGCGGCCACGTATTCGTCGTTCCGGCACCGCCGGCACGGGCGCCAGCTGGACACCTCAGCGGTGCCCGCGACCCGACTGCTGGCCTACACCTGCACCCACGACCAGGTCGGCAACCGCGCCCTCGGCGACCGGCCGTCGCAAAACCTCGACGCCGGCCAGCTCGCGGTCAAGGCCACGCTGGTGCTCGCATCTCCCTACACCACAATGCTTTTCATGGGCGAGGAGTGGGGGGCGTCGACGCCGTTTCAGTTTTTCAGTTCGCACCCAGAGCCGGAGCTGGCCCGCGCCACAGCGCAGGGCCGCAAAGCCGAGTTCGCCGAACACGGTTGGGATGCCGACGACATTCCCGATCCGCAGGACCCGCAGACATTCCTGCGGTCCAAGCTGGATTGGGGTGAGGTGCAGACCGGTGAACACGCCCGCCTGCTCGGCTTCTATCGCGACCTGATCGTGTTGCGGCGCGTCGAGCCCGACCTTGCCGATCCCTGGCTGGAGCACCTCGCCGTCGACTACGACGAGGAACTCGCCTGGATCATCTTGTCTCGCGGCCGGTTCCGCATCGTGTGCAACCTGAGCGCCGAGCCGGTGACGGTGCCGGTCACCGGCGAGGTGGCATTGGCCTGGGGTGAGCCGACCGTGAGCGCCGAGAACACGGTTTTGGGCGGGCATTCCGTCGCCATCCTGCGCACATAGCGCTGCGCTAGCGCTACCATCACGGCTACTCAACGATAACCGCGATGCTGCAACGGAGCAGAACATGGCCCAGAAGGTCCAGATCCCGCCGAATCTCATCGGGGGCGACGTCGACGAGGGCTATGGAAAGGTCGCCGACGCCTTTCGTCGCAATCTCAGCAGCGGTCAGGAGGTCGGCGCCGCGCTCGTGGTCTACCGGGATGGCCGCAAGGTCGTCGATTTGTGGGGCGGCTACCGCAACGGAATCACCAAGGCGCCGTGGCAGCACGACACCCTGGTCAACGTCTTCTCGACCACCAAAGGCATTGCCTCCCTTGCTGTCGCGGTGGCCGCCTCCCGGGGCTTCATTTCGTACGACGCCAAAGTGGCCGACTACTGGCCAGAGTTCGCACAGGCCGGCAAGGACGAGATCACCGTGCGCCAACTGCTGGCACATCAGGCTGGCTTGCCCGTCGTCACCCCACCGCTGACGCTGCAGGAACTCGCCGACCCGCCGAAGATGTCGGCGAAGCTCGCCGCGCAGGTGCCGGCATGGACGCCGGGGACCCGACACGGCTATCACGGCGTCACGCTCGGCTGGTACGAGGGCGAGCTGATCCGACGAACCGACCCGGCGGGGCGTTCACTGGGCCACTTTTTCGCCGAAGAGATCGCCGGTCCCCTGGGACTGGACTTCTATATCGGACTGCCGGCCTCGGTCGATCGCGATCGCGTCGCGTACCTGCACGCCCCGCCGTTCACCAGACTGCTACTGCACCTGAACACCATGCCGCGGGGTTTCGTCCTGGGATTGTGCAACCCCTTCGCCTTGACAGCGCGATCGCTCATCTTCGTCAAAGGGTTCACTTCCCTGGCGGACTTCAACCGCGACGAGCTGCGTGTGGTCGAGATGCCCGCGGTCAATGGCACCGGGACCGCACGCTCAATTGCCAAGCTGTACGGCAGCGCCGCCACCAGCAGTCCCGAGCTCGGTCTGAGCGACAGCATCCTCGATGCCCTGAAAACTCCTGCGCAACCACCGACAAAGGGGTTGCGCGACAAGGTGTTGTACATCGACTCGAATTTCTCCTTGGGCTTCAACAAGCCCAGCCCCATCTGCCTCTTCGGTTCGTCGATCAATGCCTTTGGAACGCCCGGCGCCGGCGGCTCGTTTGGCTTTGCCGACCCGGATACCGGCATCGGATACGGCTACGTGATGAACAAATCGGGCTTCCACTTGGTGAGTGACCCGCGAGAGCTCGCGCTACGTCAGGCACTATTCCACGACGTCCTGGGCACCAGACCGCAAATCTGAGCTACACGCTGGAGCGTCCGGTACTACGTACCGCTTCGGCCACTGCGTCGGCGAGCGGATCGATCTCGTCGTCGACCAGATCCGCGACCGTGATGCGGATGCCCGCCGGCGTGCTGATCCGAAATCGCGATCCGGGTGCCGCGGCCCAACCAGCACTGAGCAGCCGGGTGATCGCCACGGTTTCGTCGGGAACCGGGATCCACACGTTGAGCCCAGAGCGCCCAGAGGCGGTGACGCCCCGCGCGGCCAAGGCGGCCCGCAGCCCGGTGCGGGTGCCGGCGTAGTGCTGCTCGGCCTCGTCAACGAGGCGGGTCGCCACGTCGTCCGACCATAGGCGCACCGCGAGGCCTTGCAGCAGGTGACTCACCCAGCCGGGCCCGAGGCGCAGCCGTCCATGCACTCGCTCGACGGTGCGGTGGTCGCCGGCGAGGACGGCGACTCGTAAGTCGGGACCGTACGCCTTCGATGCCGACCGCACGAAAGCCCAGTGGCTGGTCGAGCCGGCCAACGTGTGCAATGGCGCACCGGAAATGTCTGCGCAGTGGTCGTCTTCGACGATCAGCACGTCGTTGCCGGCCAATAACGCACCCAGCGCGCTCGCGCGATCCGCGGAAAGTGCCGCCCCGGTTGGGTTTTGCGCGCGATTGGTGAGGACCAGCGCGCGGACCCCGCGGTCCAGCGCCCGGGTGACGTCGGCGACCAACGGCCCGTCGTCGTCGACTCGGACCGGCTCTGCTGAAAGCCCCAGTGCGGCAAGCAGATCCAGTAGGTTCGCCCATCCGGGATCCTCGACGGCCACCCGGTCCCCCGGACGCAGGTGCGCGGTGAGCGCGCGCTCGATGCCGTCCAGCGCACCACTGGTCACTGCGAGGTGTTCGGGCGGGACACCATCGGCGGTCAGCACCCGGCGCGAGTGCTCGGCCAGTTCGGGCAGCGTCGCCGGCTCCCCGTAAAGCACCGGGCGGGCACCTGCGCCCCAATGAGCTTGCGGGACAGTCGCGATGGGCAGCAAGGCGGGGTTGGGGTTGCCGGTGGACAGATCGCGGACGCCGGCGGGAACGTCGAGCCCGAGCAGTGAGCGTGGGGAGGTCGCGGGGCGGTGACGCACCCGCGTGCCGCGCCGCCCGGCGGTTTCGATGACACCACGATCGCGCAGCAGCCGGTAGGCCGCGGCGGCGGTATTGGCGTTCACGCCGAGTTGGACGGCCAGTTCCCGTATCGGCGGCAGCCCGTCGCCGGGGGCCAGGGTGCCCGCCGAAATCGATTCCTCGATGTTGGCGGCTATGGATTCCGCGCCCGTTCCCGCTATGCTTTGTTGTACTGGCACGAAATCTATTATGTACTATTACAAACTCCAGAGGCAAGACATTGGAAACTACATATCACCCCACCCCCCGCACTACGCCGACCCGCTATCGCGAACGCGCCAGCTACGACCGCGACGTGGTCCATCGCATCCTGGATGAGGCGCTGATCTGTCATCTCGGCTACCTCAGCGGCGGCCGGCCGGTAGTCCTGCCGACCACCCACGCACGATCCGGGGAGACCCTCTACCTGCACGGCTCCAGCGGCAGCGGGCCCATGCTCGCGGCCAAGGAGGGCTCGGGCCTGCCGGTGTGCGTCACGGTCACCCTGGTCGACGGGCTGGTGCTGGCTCGCTCGGCGCTGCATCATTCGCTGGTGTACCGCTCGGTGGTCGTGGTGGGCGAGGCACGCCTGGTGGACGACCCGAAGGAAAAGCTGCGGGCGCTGGCCTGCGTGCTCGACCACATCGCACCGGGGCGGGCCGGCGACTGCCGAACCCCGAACGCGCGGGAGCTCGCCGCGACGGCGGTGCTCGCCATCGACCTCGTCGAGGTGTCGGCCAAGGTTCGTACCGGCGGCCCGGCCGACGATCCGGAGGACATCGCGTTGCCGCATTGGGCCGGGATGCTGCCGTTGAGCCTGACGGCCGGAACGCCGGTGCCAGCCGACGACCTCGACCCCAGCACCGCGGTGCCGACGTATCTGAGTCGGTACGTGCGCTAGAACAGCAGGTAGCGGTAGGCCGGCGACCCCGGCTTGAGAACCTCGACGTGGATCTGCGTCGCACGCAACCGACCCAGTAAGCCTTCGAGGTCGGCAGACGACCCCAGCTGAATACCGACCAGCGCCTCACCGGTCTCCCGGTTGTTGCGCTTCACGTACTCGAACAAGGTGATGTCGTCATTGGGCCCGAGCACCTCGTCGAGAAACCGGCGTAATGCCCCGGGTTCCTGCGGGAAATCCACCAGGAAGTAGTGCTTGAGGCCGAGGTGGACCAGCGAACGCTCCAGCACCTCGCCGTAGCGCGACACGTCGTTGTTGCCGCCCGAGATGAGGCACACCACCGTCGACCCAGGCTCGACATCCGCTTCCAGCAGTCCCGCGACGGCCAGCGCCCCGGCCGGCTCGGCGATGATGCCCTCGTTCTGATAGAGGTCCAGCATCGTGGTGCACACCGCGCCCTCGTCGACCCCGGTGATCGACACCATGTCGCCGGCCGCGGCCAGCACGCCGTAGGTCAGCGTTCCGGCCCGTTTCACCGCGGCGCCGTCGACGAACTGATCGACGTGGTCCAGCGTCACCGGTTCACCGGCGGCCAGGGCCGCCATCATCGCTGCGGCACCGGCGGGTTCGACGCCCAGCACTGCGGTGTTCGCCGTCCGCTCGGCCAGATAGGTCGTGATTCCGGCTATGCAACCGCCGCCGCCCACCGGGACCACCACCAGGTCAGGCTCGCCGCCAAGCTGGCCGAGCTGATCGAGCACCTCGACGGCGATGGTGCCCTGCCCGGCCATGGTGCGCAGATCGTCGTACGGCGGCACCAGCGTGGCGCCGGTGCGTTGCACGTCGTCGAGCGCCGCCTCGGCCGCGAGATCGTAGGTGGATCCGCCCACGATCAACTCAATGAAATCCCCACCGTGGTAGCGGATCCGGTCGCACTTTTGTCTGGGCGTCTTGGCCGGCACATACACCCGGCCTTGCACGCCCAGCGTTCGGCACGCATACGCGAAGCCCTGCGCATGATTACCCGCCGAGGAGCACACCACGCCGGCGGCAATCTCCGCGTCGGACAGCTGCACCAGCAGGTTGTAGGCGCCACGCAGCTTGTAGGAGCGCACGATCTGCAGATCTTCGCGTTTGAGGTAGACCTGCGCGCCGGTGATCTCCGACAGCCGATCGCTGAACTGCAACGGGGTGGGCGTGACCACCGGAGCAATCCGCTGCGCCGCGTCGTCAATGTCAGCCGCGGACAGCGACTGCATCTTCGGGGTGCGCGGGGTACTGCTCAGTTCAGCGGACACCGATCAATGGTGCCACGTGGGGCTTTACCTCTGGTAAAGCGACTCAGCTCACCGGACTCAGCACGAACACCGGAATCTGGCGGTCGGTCTTTTTCTGATAGTCGGCGTAATCGGGCCACGCCTCGACTGAGCGCTCCCACCAGGTGGCTTTCTCGTCGCCGAACACCTCGCGGGCGTCGTAATCGCGGGTGACGCCGCCGTCTTGCAGCTCGACTCGCGGGTTTTTGGCGATGTTGTAGTACCAGACCGGATTCTTCGGGGCCCCACCGAGTGAGGCAACGACGGCGTACTCGCCGTTGTGCTCGACGCGCATCAACGGGGTCTTGCGGAGTTTGCCGGTCTTGGCGCCAACCGTGGTCAGCAGAATGATGGGCTTGCCCTTCATATCCGTGGCCTCGGTCCCACCGGATTCCGCGTATTTGTCGGCTTGCTCGCGGGACCAATCCCACGGGCTGGGTGCGTATTCACCTGAAAGTGGCATACCCACTACCTTAGGCGGATCGCCGCCTGGCCAGCTCCCCGATCTCGTTGACCCGTCGGATGGCGGTCGCGATCTCGTCGGCGAACTCGCGTCGCCGTTGGGCGACATCCCGACGCTCGAACCCGTTGACCAGCTCGCGGTGCCGGGCCAGGCGCAGCGCGGTCTTGAATAATTCCAACGACCTGGACTCGGCGCTGGCGATCCGGTGCTGTAGCTCCCACTGCTTGCCCACTTCAAGACATTCGGTGAGGAAGGCGTCCTCGTCGACCGATTCGTCCTCATAAGCGGCTAGCCGGTCAGCGACGATGTGGTAGGCGTCCAGGAACGGGCGCAATACCAGATGTGCCAGCAGCAAATCGGCCGATTCCAGCAGTCCCCGCACGACGGTGGCGTCAGCAGATTTGTTGGTGTCTTCCACCGGCCCGATCAGACGCACCTCGTCGGCGAGGTCTTTCTCGAACTGGGCGCGAGCGGAGAACAGGAACTCGAACTTCAGTAGCTCGCGAAGCCGCAACGCCTCGTCGCGCACGGCCACCGGCAGCACCGTGCCGTCCGTCGACGTCACGGCGTTTTCCGCGGCGGCGAGCAACGCCGTCTCGGCAATGGCGCGATCGACCAAGATGTGGATCGCGGTGTTGCGGTAGAACGCCGCGACCAGGTGCTGGTCTTCGCCGATACCCCACACCGCCTCGGTGCCGGCGTCGTACACATTGACCACTCCCGAGGCCACCAGCTGGTGCAAGGTCCAGCGGATCGTGGAGCGATTCGTCAGGTCAGCAGCTCCGGCCACCGTCCAGTTCCGTGCCGCGATGTAACTGGCCAACGGCGCCACGGTGTCCAGCACCTCGGTGATGGACAACGACCGGTCCGCGCCCAGCAACGCGAGATTCACTACCGCGGTAGGGGTGACCGCGGTGGCTCGGTTGATCCGGTGTTCGACATCCAATGCGATGCGCTCGATTTCGGTGCCGGTGCCCGATTCGTCGGCGCGCATCTCCTCGAGGCGTTTGCGCAGCGGCAGTGGGTCGCCGAAATCCAGGTACGCGCGGCCAAGCCGCTTGCCTTGTTGCATCGCCAGCCGAACCAGGAAGCGAAGGTCTTCAGGCCGTTTGACCGCACCGTACGCCTCGGTCGTCATGGCTTCCACTTCGTGCAGCTGGTCATACACGATGGACGTCGGCACCAAATACACCTCGGGACCGTCGATTTCGTCGACGGCATCGGTGATGTAGCGCAGGATCCCGAACACCGGAGGTCGTAGCTTGCCGGTCCGGGTCCGGCCCCCTTCGATCGACCAAGTCAGGTTTGCGTGGTTTTGCACCAACTGGGCGGCATAAGCGCGCAACGCGAACCGGTAGACCGGAATGTCTTTGATCTGGCGCCGGATGAAGATGGTCCCGGTGCGCTTGGCCCAACCGCCCATCGGGAAAAAGTTCAGGTTCGCGCCCCCGAAAGTCAGCGCCGGCGAGAGCCGGTTGGCCACGATCATTTCGGGCAGCAGCAAACCGTCCAGGTAGGAGCGGTGCGAAAAGGCAAACGCCAGCGTCGCTTTACGATCCAACCTGCGCAGCGCCGCGATCTGGTCCTCGTCGACCAGGACGTCGTAGGCCCGCATCAGCCAGCGACTGAACCCGCGCCACGCCGCCACTGCCCGCTTATCCAGCATGGCCGCCATCTCACGCAGATAGCCCGCGGCCTCGCCGCGCACACCGTCCCGGTCACGCCCCAGCTCATTAGCCAGCTGGGTAAGCCGCTCGTCATACCACGGTGCCGCCAGCAACTGCTCCACCTCAGCCGGATCAGTCGATAGCGCCGTCACCGATTCGTCAATGATTCCGGTGCGCTGCAGCATCTTTCGCACTTGGCTGCGGCCGAGCTCGCGCACCCCAGCGACCCGT
Organism: uncultured Actinomycetota bacterium; assembly: GCA_963826365.1. Taxonomy (GTDB): domain Bacteria; phylum Actinomycetota; class Actinomycetes; order Mycobacteriales; family Mycobacteriaceae; genus Mycobacterium. The sequence continues at coordinate 692,451 of CAWGXA010000003.1, forward strand.
CCCCCGCTCATAGCCGCTGCGCCGGTTCGGTTAGCGCCGTTATTGCCCACGTCACATCGGTGAGCGTACGTCCGCGGCCGGGACCACGGAATACAATGCGCAATTCTGCCGCACCCGGCCGTCGCGCTCGGCGTGCAGCTAGTACTTTCGAATTATGCGGTCCGATCGCGGTATTAGCGTCAGCGATCTGTCTCCGCTTGAACAGACCTCGTTGCTCACCCAATACGCGCGAGCGCTGGACAGCCAATGGTCGCAGCCCATCCTCGGCGACAGCCTCGCCGCCGACATCATCCGCAAGATCGACTACGACTTCGCCGGGCTCGGTGTACCCACCAGCGTGGTGTGCCAGGCGGCACTGCGCGCCAAGATGCTCGACGAACGAGTGCGCGCGTTCACGTCCGAAAATCCCGACGCCGTCGTCGTCGACCTCGGCGCCGGGCTGGACTCGGGCCCGTTCCGGGTCAGCCCACCGCCCGCGGTCGACTGGTACAGCGTCGACCTGCCGGGGGTCATCGCATTGCGCAAACGGCTATTGCCGATCAGCAGGCGAGCCCACTCGGTGGTCGCGTCGGTGGCCGACCAGAGCTGGCCCGACAACATCCCGTCACACCGGCCCGCGATGGTGATCGCCGACGGGCTGTTCGCGTTCTTGTCCGAGCCGGTGATCACGGGCGTCTTCCGCCGCCTCACCACACATTTCAGATCCGGGGAGTTGGCCTTCAACGACTACGGCCACATCGGCTGGTTCAGCCGGCTCGCGGTGAAGTTGGCCCCGCAGAAGATGTTCGCCAGTGTCGGCGCCCAGTGGGGTTATCCGGGATTCGAGGATGCGCGGGTGCCGGAAACATGGAATCCGAAGTTGACGCTGATCGAAGAGGCCAGCCTGGCCCATGCACCCGAGATTGACCTGTTTCCGAACTGGCTTCGATTGGCTACCAAGGTATCCGGCATGTTCGAGATGTCGGCGCGCAAGGCACGAATCTTGCGTTACCGGTTCTAGCGGCCCAGGCGGGGCTGGCCGAGCAGCGCCTTGAGGCCCGCCCACGTCGAATGTGCGGCTGCGGCGTCTGGTGTGCGATGACGGCGGAAAATCTGCCCAAATCCCGCCCTGGACACATTGTCGACGCCCTGAAGGCACACTCGCGGCGCCAGATTGGGGACAGCGTCTAGCTGCCCAGGCAACCCGGACCGAGCAGCGCCTTCAGGTCGCCCATCAACGCCGGCGACGGCGTCACGCGCAGCGACTGATCCAGCTCCAGGGTGGTGATCCGATCCCCGCTGATCAGCCGCAGATGCACCTGCGAGGTTCCCGGATGCCGCGCCAGCACCTGCTTGAGCGCGCTGACCTTGTCGACGGTGCACTGCCGGGTCGGCAGGCTGACAGCCAGCGGACGATTCGGCTGAGCATTGGAAAAGTCAGGCACCACCAGCTCGTTGGCGATCAACGAGATCCGGTCGTCGCGGATCGCCACCTTGGCATTGACGAGGACCACCGCGTCGTCCACGATGTCGGCGCCGTAGGCGGAGTACGAGTGCGGGAAGAACATCACCTCGATACCGCCGGTGAGGTCTTCCAACTGGGCTGACGCCCAAGGCATTCCGTTCTTGTTGACGCGCCGGTTCACCGACGCCAAGATGCCGCCCACCCGCACCTGGGTTTCGTTGGCGACATCGCCGTCCAGGATCGCCGGTATCGCGGTGTCAACTTGAGCGGACAGCAGGTGCGCCACCCCGTTGAGCGGATGCCCGGACACGTAGAGCCCCAGCATTTCCCGCTCCAGGGCGAGCTTGTGTTTGTCTTCCCACTCGTCGTCGGGCACCTTGATGGTGAATACCGCGTCGGCACCGGCATCGCTGCCGCCGAACAGGTCGAACTGGCCGATCGCCTCGGCCTTCTTGGTGCCCAGCACCGAGTCGACCGCGTCGGTGTGCACCAGGAACAGACCCTTGCGGGCATGCCCCAGGGAATCGAACGCGCCGGCCTTGATCAGCGATTCAGTGACCTTCTTGTTGCACGCCGAGATGTCGATCTTGTGCAGGTAATCCGAGAAGTCGGTGAATTTGCTTTTCTCGCTGCGGGTTCTGATCAGCGAGCTCACCACGTTGGCACCGACATTGCGCACCGCGCCCATCCCGAAGCGGATGTCTTGGCCCACTGAGGCGAAGTTCACCAAGGACTCGTTGACGTCGGGCGGCAGCACAGTGATGCCGAGCTTGCGGCAATCGGCTAGATAGACCGCGGCCTTGTCCTTGTCGTCGCCGACAGAGGTGAGCAGGCCCGCCATGTACTCGGCCGGGAAATTAGCCTTCAGATAGGCAGTCCAGTAGGACACCAGGCCGTAGCCGGCGGCGTGCGACTTGTTGAACGCGTAACCGGCGAACGGAAGAATGGTGTCCCACAACGCTTTCACCGCACGCTCGGAGAATCCGTTGGCGGTCATGCCTTCCTGGAAGCCTTTGTACTCCGCCTCCAGCACCTCGAGCTTCTTCTTGCCCATCGCTTTGCGCAGCGCGTCGGCTTTGCCCATCGTGTAGGAGGCGACCTTTTGGGCGATCAACATGATCTGCTCTTGGTAGACGATCAGGCCGTGGGTCTCGGCCAGGACCTCGCGCAGCGGTTCCTCGAGCTCCGGGTGGATCGGCTTGACCGCCTGGCGGCCGTTCTTGCGGTCGGCGTAGTCGTTGTGGGCGTTCATGCCCATCGGTCCCGGGCGATATAGCGCCAGCACGGCGACAATGTCGTTGAACTCGGTGGGCTGCATCCGGCGCAGCAAGTCGCGCATCGGTCCACCGTCGAGCTGGAAGACACCCAGAGTGTCGCCGCGGCCCAGCAACTCGTAGGTGGGCTTGTCGTCCAGCGGGACCGAATCCAGGTCGAGGTCAATCCCCCTGTTGTTCTTGATGTTTTCGATCGCGTCGCCGATGATCGTCAGGTTTCGCAGGCCCAGGAAGTCCATCTTCAGCAGGCCGATGGCCTCGCACGACGGGTAGTCCCAGCCGGTGATGATCGCCCCGTCCTGGGGACGTTTCCACAGCGGGATGGCCTCGGTCAGCGGCTCGCTGCTCATGACGACCGCGCACGCGTGCACGCCGGCATTGCGGATCAGGCCCTCCAGCCCGCGTGCGGTCTGGTAGATGGTGCGTACGTCGGGATCGGTTTCGATCAGGCCGCGGACCTCGGCGGCTTCCTTGTAACGCTCATGGGCCGGGTCGGTGATGCCCGACAGCGGAATGTCTTTGGCCATGATGGCCGGCGGCAGCGCCTTGGTGATCCGGTCGGCGATGGCGAAGCCGGGCTGGCCGTAGTGGATGCGGGCCGAATCCTTCAGCGCCGCTTTGGTTTTAATGGTGCCGAAGGTGATGACTTGGGCGACCCGGTCGTGTCCCCACTTGTCGGCGGCGTAGCGCACCATCTCGCCGCGACGACGGTCGTCGAAGTCGATATCGATGTCGGGTGCCGACGGACGTTCCGGGTTGAGGAATCGCTCGAACAGCAGGCCGTGCGGGATGGGGTCGATGTTGGTGATGCCCATCGCGTAGGCCACCAGCGAACCCGCCGCCGAACCACGGCCCGGCCCCACCCGGATGTCGACCGACCGTGCGTAGTTGATCAGGTCGGCGACGATCAGGAAGTACGCCGGAAAACCCTTGTCGCAGATGACCTTGATCTCGAACTCGGCCCGGTCGATGTAGTCCTGCCCGACACTGGATCCGAAGCGACGCTGCAGCCCCGCCATCACCTCGTGGTGCAGCCAGGTCGCCTGGTCGTGTCCTTCCGGCACCGGGAACACCGGCATCCGGTCGCGCGGCGCCCACACGTCGGCGTAGGACTGCACCCGCTCGGCGATCAGCAGCGTGGAGTCGCAGGCGCCGGGCACCTCGTCGTCCCAGATGCGGCGCATGTCGGCGGCCGACTTCAGGTAGTAGCCGTCGCCGTCGAACTTGAATCGGTTCGGGTCCGACAGCGTCTTGCCGGTCTGCACGCACAACAGCGCTTCGTGGTTGTGCGCGGCGTCCCGGGTGACGTAGTGACAGTCGTTGGTGGCCAGCGGTGGAATGTTCAGCTTGCGGCCGATGTCGAGCAATCCCTCGCGCACCCGCTGTTCGATGGACAGTCCGTGGTCCATCAGCTCCAAGAAGTAGTTGTCGGCGCCGAAGATCTCGCGCCACTTGGCGGCCGACTCCAGCGCCTCGCGGTCCTGACCCAGCCGTAGCCGGGTCTGCACCTCCCCCGACGGGCATCCGGTGGTGGCGATGATGCCGGCGGCGTTTTCGGCGATGATCTCGGCATCCATCCGCGACCACTTGCCCAGCTGGCCCTCGAAGGAAGCCAACGAGGTCAGCTTGAACAGATTGCGCAGGCCCGCGGCGTTCTCGGCGACCATCGTCAGGTGCGTATAGGAGCCGCTGCCGGAGACATCGTCGGATTTCTGGCCGGGGTCGCCCCACAGGATTCGCCGGGTCTCAAAACGGGAGGCGGGGGCGATATAGGCCTCGACGCCGATGATCGGCTTGATGCCGACTTTGGTCGCCGCGTTGTAGAACTCGCTGGCGCCGAACATGTTTCCGTGGTCGGTCATGCCGACGGCGGGCATCTGCAGCCGCTCCACCTCGGCGAACATCGGCGTGATCTTCGCGGCACCATCCAGCATCGAGTACTCGGTGTGGTTATGCAGGTGCACGAAGGACTGACTCATAGGGACGCCAGTCTATGACCGCGCACCGACGTGCCTTCGGCGTGTCGCGAAGTGTGTCTGGATTCCTGAGTTTGTCTCCAACTGTTCCGCATCAGCTGGCGGCGGCTTAGTAGTGGGAGAGGTGTTGTGTGTCTTTCCAGATTCCGTCGCCGGGCATATCGAGGCGGTCGGTAAGTGGTTTGCGCCAGTCGGGCGTGGTGGTGGGTTCGCCCCAGTAGTCGGTGACTTTGGTGGCCTGGCCGTCGTGTAGTTCAGCGACGCTGACGTTGCGATAGAGGCGTCCATCGCCGTAGTCGCAGGTCCATTCGACGACGATGATGTCGTCGTCGAGGCGCAGGCGTCGGCCGACTTCTAAAGTGAGTTCGGGAAAGTTGCCTTCGACTTGGGCGATCAGGTCGCGGCCGCGCACGACCTCGTCCATTTGGGGCCATTGGCGTTGGCAGCCGGGCGCCAGCGGTACGCCGAGGATGTAGGCCAGGCGGGTCTCGCCATTCGATGGCGTCGAAGTGGTCATAGTCGCTCGGCCTCTATCCGTATCGCTCAACGAAATTCTTCAGCGACTTCTGCACGTCTCCCTTGACGGCGCGCGCCGCCGCCGATCCGACCGGGCCGAACAACGCACGCCCGCCCAGCCCCAGCCGCAGACCGAGGGTGGACCCGTCTTTTGCGGGGCGCACGGTGAGTGTGACGACGTATTTGGTTCCGCCCTTGCCCGCTCCTGACAACGCGACCTGGTGCGGCGGGTCCCACGTCGTCACCGTCCAGGTCACGCGATTCCGCAAGCCCTTGGAACGCGCCACACCCACGATCTCGGCGCCTTCGGTGATCTCGTCGGGCAGCTGGCTGCGCCATCCCTCGTGCATCACCAGCCAGTCACCCAACTCGGACAGATCCGAAACGTGCTTCCACATCTCCTGCGGACTCATTGGCACATCGGCGGTCAGGTCAACATCGGCCATCAGTGCTTGGGTCCGCCCCGGAGTCGATTGCCGATCCGGATCGCGGGCAGCAGCACGCTGCGCGGTGCGAACCTGCCGCCCACGCTGACCGCCTTGGGCACCACACCGGGCACCACGCTGCGCTTGCCGTCGAGCATCCCGCCGATCGCGGCTTCGGCCACATCCCGCGGCGAGACCTGAGCGGCCGGAATGCTGAACCGCTCGGCGTTGGCGATCTCGGCCCACTCGGTCGGCACCGGGCCCGGGCACAACACCGTCACCGACACACCCGTCCCATGCAGCTCCTCGTGGACGGCTTCGGAAAACGTCTGCACAAAAGCCTTGGTAGCCGAATACACCGCCATGTAGGGAACCGGCTGGAACCCGGCGATCGAGGCGATGTTCATGACCGCACCGGCGCCACGCTCGACCATGCCGGGCAACGCCGCGTGCGTCAGCTCCATCAACACCAGCGCATTGAGCGTGACTTCTTCACTCTCGCGGTCCAGCGGCAACGTGTGGAACGTCCCGCTGGTGCCGAAACCGGCGCTGTTGCACAGGCCGGCAATCGGGTCGCTGCGCAGCCGATCGGCCAACTTCGCCCGGCCTTTGCTCTGGCTGAGGTCCAGCGGCAGCACCTCGACCGCAACGGCGTATTCCGTGGTTACTTCGTCCGCGAGTTCATCGAGGCGCTCGCGGCGGCGCGCCACCAGCAGCAGGCCGAAGCCGCGCCGGGCCAGGCCGCGAGCGAGCTCGGAGCCGATCCCCGAGGAGGCGCCGGTGATGACAACGGTGCTCTGCTGATCGGGCTTTGGCAGGCTCATCCGATCACCAGTGGATTCCGCGCGTCGCTTGCACGAATGTCTCGCTCCTTCGGTCGAATTTCGATGTGTCGCTGGAAGATTCGTCTCCCTTGGCGGCGTCGGAATCCTCGAACATGGTAAACGCGCGGTTGCGCACGCGGTCCATCACCGCCGGGTTGACGGCGTCGGCGACCGACGCGAATTGGCCGAACGGTGAGCTGGCCCGGCGTGGCCGATGCACGATCGCGTCGGTGATCACCCCGGCCGCCTGATCCGGGGTCAGCGCCGGGAATTTGTCGTACATAGCGGTCGGACTGATCATCGGGGTGCGCACCAGCGGCATGTGCACGGTGGTGAACCGGACGTCGTCGTTGACGGTCTCGGCTTGCAATGCGTCGCAAAGGCTGTCGAGCGCGGCCTTACTGGCGATGTAAGCGCCGAAGCGCGGTGCGCGGGTCTGCACGCCGACCGACGAGACATTGACGATCTGGCCGAAGCCACGTTCGCGCATTCCGGGGATGAACTTGAGGATGAGCTGGACCGCGCCCAGGTAGTTCAGCTGCATGGTCCGCTGGTAGTCATGAATTCGCTCGTAGGACAGCTCCAGGGAGCGTCGGATGGACCGCCCGGCGTTGTTCACCAGAATGTCGACGCCACCCAGATCGTCGAGCACCCGGTCGGCCATGACGGCGATGGCGTCCATGTCGGCGAGATCGCACGAATAGACATGGGCAGCCCCGCCGGAACCGCGGATCTCGTCGGCGACCTTCTCGAGGTTCTCCAGAGTGCGGGCGACCAACACCACGACCCCGCCCGCGGCCGCGATCTTCTTGGCGGCCGCCTCGCCGATGCCCGAGGAGCCTCCGGTGATCAGCGTGACCTGACCCCCGACGGCGTCGCCGAGTTTGCGGCCCTGCACCGCGTCGAGCAGGTTGCGCAGGTAGAAGGGCCGATATCGGCCGGCCGAATTGGGGGTGTTGATGAGGTTCGACACCGCCGCGAACGGCTTTTCCACCAAGTTCGTCAAGTCACCGATGTTCATCGGCCCTCCCCTCCCGACGATGTACGTCCCGACCCGCCGGTGTTTGGCCGTGTGACGTGGGTCATAGACCAACCTAGGACATCGGCCGGCGCCCCGATGCAGACGGCCGTCCCGACGAACCAGCTCACGCACCTCGCACCGCGGCGAGAGCTGCGGGCAATCGGCTTGTTACCTGGGGCAATCCGAGCGTGACCGCTGACTAACTGGTGGGCAACGCCGAGGTGTTCGGATGATTACATGAAACTGTCGGCAACCTTCCGCAAGCCAGAGCCGACGAGTATCTACGACCGGATCGGCGGCTACCAGGCGATCGAGGTCGTGGTCGAGGACTTCTACGTCCGCGTGCTCGCCGACGAGCAGCTGTCCGGGTTCTTCACCGGAACGAACATGAACCGCCTCAAAGGCAAGCAGATCGAATTCTTCGCCGTCGCTCTCGGGGCGCACGAGGTCTACACCGGCGCCCCGATGAAGCAAGTGCACCAAGGTCGCGGAATCACCATGCTCCACTTCAATCTGGTGGCCGGGCATTTGGCCGACGCGCTCGCCGCTGCTGGCGTCCCGCCACGGACGGTGACAGAAATACTGAGCGCGATCGCTCCCCTGGCCCCGGAGATCGCCTCGGGCGAGGCCAGCCCGGCCACCGTTTGAACCTCGGTCGCGCAGAAGAATATTCGCGTCACGGGCGTGTCGCGCACGGCGTTCGCGACGCAGCCGGTAATCAGCAGGTATGAAGCTGATCGCGGTCATCGTCGCAGCACTGGTTTTGAGCGCCTGCGGCTCCAACGCCAACCATCCGGCGTCCAGCTCTACTTCCGGTGCGCTTAACAACACCAGCGCCGCACCGTCGTCGGTGGCGGTCGACTGCACCAAACCCGCGACCAGTGTCCAGCAGCTGGTCTGCACCGACCCGCGCCTGACCGACCTCGACCATCGGTTGCAAACCGCCTACCAGCAAGCGTTGGCCCGCACCGGCGCGGACCCCGCCGCACTGACGGGCGCCCAAACCAGCTGGGCAGCGGTCCGCGACGGCTGCACGCAGAACTCCGACGTGCACACCTGCCTGGTGGAGGCCTACCAAACGCGGCTGGTGCAGTTGGCTATCGCCGACCCCGCCACCGTGGCCCCGCCGGTCATCACCTACCACTGCCCCGCCGACTCCGGCCCGTTGACCGCCCAGTTCTATAACCAATTCGATCCGCAAACGGCCGTGCTCGACTGGAAAGGCAATCAGCAGATCCTGTTCATTCAACCGTCCGGCAGCGGTGCCAGATACGGCCGGCAAGGCGCCGAATACTGGGAGCATCAGGGCGAAGTCAAACTTGATATCAATGGCACCAAGTTCGTCTGCTCGACGTCCTGATGCCCGACAATGCCTGGCATGGGTCGCACATTCGAAGAGCTGGTCGCAGAAGCCGATTCGGTCTCGGTTGACGGCTGGGATTTCACGTGGCTGGACGGCCGCGCGACCGAGGAGCGACCGTCCTGGGGCTACCAGCGACTGATCACCCGCCATTTCGCGAAAGCGTCTGCCGCGCTGGAAATTCAAACCGGGGGCGGTGAGGTGCTGGCGGGGGCGGGACCCTTCCCGGCCACGATGGTGGCCACCGAGTCATGGCCGCCGAACGCCGCACTGGCAACCAGCCTCTTGCATCCGCTGGGCATTGTGGTGGTCCAGACTCCGGCCGAGTCGGTGCTGCCGTTCGCCGCCGAGGCGTTCGACCTGGTGACCAGTCGCCATCCCAACACCGTGGCGTGGTCGGAGATCGCGCGGGTGCTGCGCCCCGGCGGCACCTACGTGGCACAACACATCGGCCCTGAGACCGTGTCGGAGTTGGTCGAGTACTTCATCGGGCCGCAGCCGGAGGCCTGGGCCCGCCGTCATCCCGACAACGAGAGCGCGGCAGCGCGAGCCGCCGGGCTTGAGGTCGTCGAGATGCGCGTGGAGCGGCTACGGCAGGAGTACTTCGACATCGGCGCCGTTATTTACTTTCTGCGCAAGGTGATCTGGGCAGTGCCCGACTTCACGGTGGACCGCTACCGCGACCGGCTGCGAGAACTCCATGAGCGCATCGAGGCCGACGGGCCCTTCATCACGTACGCCACGCGGGTCCTGGTCGAGGCCCGCAGGGCCGGCCCGAGCGCCGGCTGAGCGCCGGATGGGACGATCATTCGACGACCTGATCGCTGAGGCGGTCGCGGCAAATGTGGCGGGCTGGGATTTCTCCTGGCTGGACGGCAGGGCCACCGAGGAGCGACCGTCCTGGGGCTACCAGCGGCTGATGAGCGCGCGTTTGGCCGGCGCATCGGCCGCGCTGGACATCCACACCGGGGGCGGCGAGGTGCTCGGGGGTGCGCAGACGTTCCCGCCGACGATGGCGGCCACCGAGTCGTGGCCGCCCAACGCGGCGCTGGCCACCCGACGATTGCATCCGCGCGGCGTGGTGGTGGTCGCGACGGGCGACGAACCCCCGTTGCCATTCGCCGACGAGGCATTCGACCTGGTGACCAGCCGGCATCCAATTGCGGTGTGGTGGAGCGAGATCGCCCGGCTGCTGCGGCCCGGCGGCACCTACTTCGCCCAGCACCCCGGGCCAGCGACGGTGTCCGAGCTGGTGGAGTTCGTCATGGGGCCGCACCCGGAGCTGGGCGCCCACCTCGAACCGGCCGTGCAGCGCGCGGACGCCCACGCCGCCGGGCTGCAAATCGTGGACATGCGGATGGAGAAGCTGCGGGCGGAGTTCTTCGACATCGGCGCGGTGGTCTACTTCCTGCGCAAGCTGATCTGGACGGTGCCGGACTTCACCGTCGAGCCCTATTACGGGCGACTGCGCGAACTGCACGAACGCATCAGGGCCGACGGCCGGTTCGTGACGCACCCGACGCGGGTTCTAGTCGATGCCCGCAAGCCGTAAGACAGTCCGCGCTCAGCCCTCGTCACCCAACACGTCCAGCGCGTGTTGCAGGTCCGCCGGATACGGGCTGACGAACTCCACCCACCGCCCATCGGCGGGATGCGCAAACGCCAACGACCGCGCGTGCAGCCATTGCCGTTGCAGCCCAAGCCGTTTCGCGAGCTTCGGGTCGGCCCCGTAGACGAGGTCCCCACAGCACGGGTGGTGCAACGCGGCGAAATGTACCCGAATTTGGTGCGTACGACCGGTTTCCAGGTGCACGTCGAGCAGGCTGGCGGCAACGAACGCTTCGACGGTGTCGTAGTGGGTGATGCTGTGCCGGCCGTCCTGGGTGACCGCGAACTTCCACTCGCCGCCGCGGTGCCTGCCGATCGGCGCGTCGATCGTCCCACTGGACGGATCCGGATGTCCTTGTACGAGCGCGTGATAACGCTTGTCGACGGTGCGCTGTTTGAACGCACGCTTGAGCAGGGTGTAGGCACGCTCCGACAGCGCCACCACCATGACGCCGGAGGTACCGACGTCGAGGCGATGAACGATGCCTTGCCGCTCGGGGACACCGGAGGTGGTGATCCGGTAACCGGCAGCGGCCAGGCCGCCGAGCACGGTGGGCCCCGACCAACCCACCGAGGCGTGTGCCGCCACCGCCGCCGGTTTGTCGACCACGACGATGTCGTCGTCGGAATACAGGATCGCCATCCCCTCGATGTCGACCGGGGTGTTCTGCAGCGGCGCGGGCGCCTCGGGCAGTCGCACCTCGAGCCAGGCGCCGCTCGTCAGGCGGTCAGATTTCCCCGCCTGCACGCCGTCGAGTTCGACGCCGCCGTCCTCGGCGAGGGCCGCCGCGGCGTTGCGCGAGAGACCCAGCAGGCGCGCCAGTCCCGCATCGACGCGCATGCCCGCCAATCCTTCCGGGACGGACATCGAGCGGTCGGCCATTAGGGCTGATCGCCGGCGGTGCGCCGACCCACAGCATCGAAGTCGAATCCGAAGACCGACAGCACCACAAGCAGAATCGCACCGCCGACGACCGCCGGATCGGCGACGTTGAACACCGGCCACCAACCCACCGACAAGAAGTCCACGACGTGCCCCCGCAGCGGCCCGGGCGCCCGGAAGAAGCGATCGACCAAGTTGCCCATTGCGCCGCCGAGAATCATGCCGAGGCCCAGCGCCCACCAGGGCGACACCAGCCGCCGGCCCATCCAGAAGATGCCGACCACCACGCCGGTCGCGATCAGTGTGAGCAGCCAGGTGTATCCCGTCGCCATGGAAAAAGCGGCCCCCGAATTGCGGACCAAAGTCCAGGTCACCGTGTCGCCGATGATCGACACCGGCTGCCCCGGGGGCAGCAGTTTGACGGCCAGCACCTTGGTCACGACGTCGAGCGTCAGCACCACCGCCGCGACCGAGACCAGTAACCGCAGCCGTCTCGGCGCCCCCTGCGGCGCAGGAGCATCGGTCTTCCCGATCTCAGCTTCGTCGGCGGAGCTCAGCGGCTCAGCCGATCCCGTCGGTTCCTCAGGCACGGTCCCATCATTCCCTAACGGCGTCGCCTGGTTCGGGCGCGACCTGCTTATCGCGGCGCGTGCTGGATGATTTCACCATGGGCCGCCTGACTGTCATCGCCACCGGAGGCACGATATCGACCAGTACCGGCACCGACGGAGTGCGCCGTCCCACCCACAGTGGGGCCGCGCTCACCTCGGGCCTCGACGTCGATGTGGTCGACCTGATGGCGTTAGACAGCTCAGAGCTGACGCCGCCGGACTGGGATCGCATGCGCGCCGCGATACAGGCCGCGGCGGCCAGTGGCACCCAAGGCGTGGTGATCGCCCACGGCACCGACACCATGGAGGAAAGCGCCCTCTGGCTCGACCTCACCTACGACGGAGACGTCCCGGTGGTGCTGACCGGCGCTATGCGCAGCGCCGACGCCCCGGATGCGGACGGCCCGGCCAATCTGCGCGACGCGCTGGCGGTGGCGGCCACCCCGGCCGCCCGTGGCCTCGGCGTGCTGCTCTCGTTCGCCGGCCGGGTGTGGCAACCGTTGGGCCTGCACAAGGTGGCGACCCAGGATCTGAGCGGCTTCTCCGGCGAATTGCTGGGCACCAGCTCGGGCGGCGTGCGACTGACCGGCGCCAAGACCCGCCCTTACCTCGGCGATCTCACCGGCGCCGACGCGCCGCGCGTCGACATTGTCGCGGCCTACCTGGGCAGTGACTCGGTGGCGTTGGACGCCTGTGTGGCCGCTGGGGCGCGTGCCGTGGTTCTCGAGGCGCTGGGGTCGGGTAATGCTGGGGCGGCCGTGGTCGAGGGCGTGCGGCGGCACTGTCGCAATGGGATCGTCGTCGCGGTATCCACCCGAGTCCCCGGCGGCCGAGTCAGCGCGGGCTACGGTCCCGGGCACGACCTGGTCGCGGCTGGAGCCGTGATGATGCCGCGGCTGCGACCGCCGCAGGCCCGAGTGCTGCTGATGGCCGCGCTGGCCGCCGGGCTACCCGTCGCCGACGTCATCGGTCGCTGGGGCTGACGCGACAGTCGACTCCTCGACCCGCATCGCGCCCACGTAATCCGGCCAATCCAGGGAGTCGATCGGGTTGGCACCGACAACGTCGCCGGTGTCGGCGGGAAACGTCCGGGCCTGCCCCGGGCCGGAACCGCGGGTCTCGAATCGCACCGTGACGACGCCATGGCCGGCGCCCTGCACCCAGCCGTGCCCGAAGTCGCGGTGCTCGACGTCGTCGCCCACCCGCCACTGTGCGGTCTCGGGAGCCGGCGCGAACATGGCCTCGGCCGCGGTCTCGACGGGCTGCGTACCCGCTTGGGGCCCGGGCAGCTCCAGGTCGGGGAACAGCGACTCCTGACGCACGTCGCTCAGGCCCGAAAATCCCACGCCGAGAAGGCGAATGGGCCCGATCTCGCGCGGGTCGAGCAGCAACCGCCGAGCCACCGCGATCAGCGCGGCTGGTTCGGCCGTCGCGTAGGGCAACGTCGCTGAGCGGGTCAGCGTGCTCATGTCGGACTTCTTCAACTTCACCGTGACGGTGCGAGCACCGCGGCCGTCGCGCAGCAGGCGTTGATGCGCGTGTTCGGCGATCGGATCGATCGCCTCGCGCAGTTGGTCCAGGCTGGTCAAGTCGACGGCGAAGGTGGATTCGGAACTGATCTGCTTGGCCTCGGCGCGTTCGGCCACCGGGCGATCATCGATACCGCGGGCCAGCCGGTGCAGGGCCACCCCGACGGCCGCGCCCAGGATGTTTGCCGCCTCGGCCTCGGTCAGGGCAGCCAGTTGACCGATCGTCTCGATGCCCAGCCGATTCAGCTTCTCCTCGGCAACCGGGCCGATCCCCCACAGCCGCCGCACCGCCAACCCGCCGAGCAGCGTGGTTTCTTCGGCGCGCCGAACCACCCGAATGCCATCGGGTTTGGCGAGGCCGGACGCGATCTTGGCGATCTGTTTCCCCGAGCCCGCCCCGACCGAGGCGATCAGGCCGGTCTCGTCGCGCACCCGTCCCCGCAGGCTCTCGCAGAACGCCTCGACGTCGTCGGCCGGTGCCCCGGCGAGTTGTGCTGGTTCGCCGAACGCTTCGTCGAAGGACAGCTGCTCGACGACGGGAACCAGGCTGCGAACGGCGTCGAATACCCGTCGACTGGCCACTCCGTAGACCACACCGCGCGGGGGCAACACCACCGCGGTCAGGCCGATCAGCCGGCGGGCCTGATGCATCGGCATGGCCGATCTAGCGCCGTACACCCGTGCCTCATAGCTCGCCCCGGCCACCACGCCGCGGCCGCCCAATCCGCCAACCAGCACCGGCCGCCCGCGCAAGGTCGGTCGAGTGAGCTGCTCGACGGAGGCGAAGAACGCGTCCATGTCCAGGTGCAGCACCCAACGCGACTCCACCCGATAAATGCTATTGCGCTACTGGGCTAACGTTTTCCCTATGGCCATGAACCTTGCGCATCGGCGGATCTGCAGCTCGGACCGCTGGGCGCAGCAAGTCGAAGATGAGCTGCTGCCTTGGGCGCTGGCCGAGGTAGATCTGGGCGATAACACCCTGGAAATCGGGCCCGGTTACGGCGCAATCCTGAAGGTGCTGGTCGACAAGACGCCGAAGCTCACCTCGGTCGAAATCGATACCCCGATGGCACAGCGACTGCAGCGGCTCTACGGCGACCGGGCGCGGATCATCAACGGCGACGGCACCGACACCGGCTTGCCGGACGACGAGTTCAGCTCGGTGGTGTCGTTCACCATGTTGCATCACATCCCGACCGCCGAACTGCAAGACCGGTTGTTCGCGGAGGCCTTTCGGGTGCTGCGCCCCGGCAGCGTCTTCGCCGGCAGCGACAGCGTGACGTCATTGCGGTTCCGGATCCTGCACTTCCGCGATACCTGCAACACTGTCTCTCCGCAGACACTGCCGGATCGGTTGCGCGCAGCGGGATTTGGCGACGTCGACGTCGAGGTCCGCGGCGGTAGGCTGCGCTGGCGCGCGGTTAAGCCCGGCTAATGGAACTCGAGCCCGGCGATGCGCCGACTGTCCCTGAGAGTTCGCAACACGCGACGCGCTGGGCGCGGCTGCGCCATCAGTGGAACCACCGGCTGCAACCGGGCGAGCAGGCCACCGTTTTGGCCTGGGCATCGTTCACCCTCACGTTCGCTGGGCTGCGCGCGCTCACGCACTGGATCCGCGCTGGCCATGGGCCGTCGGGTGGGGGAATGTCGATGGGCGGCAATCACTTTCACCACTACAACCTTGGCATCGGGATGCTGGCAACCGTGGCCGGGGTGGGACTGCGCGGCACCGAACAGCAACGAAGACACCCCGCCGCGGCAATCGCCTTTGGTGCTGCGAACGCCATGATCGTCGACGAGCTGGCATTGTTGTTGGACCTCAAGGACGTCTACTGGGCAGCCGACGGCCGCGAGAGCGTCGACGTTGCGGTCGGCTTCATCGCCGCCGGCGCGACGGTCGTAGCCGGCATGCCGTTCTGGGTCCACGCCCACCATGCGCTGAGACCGGGCGGCTGACCGCTTAGCCGGCCAGTTCCTGTGGCTGCTCTTTCGCCCACTCGATATAGCGGTCGATTCCATGCCAGATGCCGACCTTCGGCGCAAACCCGATGCTCTTACCGGCTTCGTCCTTGGCGACCTGCAGCCGAGCCCGCGCGTTCGTGATATTTGCAACACGATCGCACGGTGAGACGTCGCCGGATCGCTTGCTGACAAGCGGTTTTCGTGACACCGGGTTTCGAATTCCCCGGCGGAGGGCAACGTTGGCGCGCCATCAAGGGGTAGAACGGAGACATGCCCGCTGTGTCGACTGAACCCTCGCCATCTTCGGACCGGGAGCCGCATCTGCTCCGGCAGGTCGCCGAGTCCTTCGGAGTGGACGCCGATCGCTACGACCGGGCCAGGCCCCGGTATCCCGACGCCCTGATACAGCGCGTCATCGCCGCAAGCCCCGGCCTCGAATTTCTGGACGTTGGCTGTGGTACCGGCATCGGGGCACGGCAATACAGCGCGGCCGGTGTGACGGTACTCGGCGTCGACCCGGATACCCGGATGGCCGAGGTCGCGAGGCGGACCGGGATCGAAGTCGAGATCGGCAACTTCGAAACCTGGGACCCGAGCGGCCGGTCTTTCGACGCGGTCGTCGCGGGGCAGGCCTGGCATTGGGTGGACCCGGTGCTGGGCGCCGGCAAGGCGGCACAGGTGCTGCGGCCACACGGGCTGTTGGCGCTGTACTGGCATGTCTTCGATCCACCCGGCGAGGTGGCCCAGCCTTTCGAAGACGTCCTTGCGCGCGTGGCGCCCGACGCGCCGCTGCAGACGCCTGGCTTCGGACTTCAAGAGGCGAATGTCAAGAGGGCGGTGCAGGGCATCCGGACGGCCGGCGGCTTCGCCGAACCCGAGCAGTGGCGGTTCGAATGGCAGCGGCGGTACACGCGCGACGAATGGCTGGACCATCTGGCCACCACCGGCCAGCTCACCCTGCTCGGGCCGGACGAGGTCGCGACCGTACTGGATACCGTGGGAGCCGCCATCGACTCGCTCGGAGGCGAATTCACGATGCAGTACGTCACCCTGGCGGCCGCCGCGACACTCGCGGCGAGACCGTAACTACCCTTGCACACCGGGTGCCGCGTGCGCTGACCATGAGGCAATTCTCGATTGCGATATCGCCGGTGATATCGCATTGGAAGCTGGCCCATTGGTCCCTCGCGCAGCGCCGCGGTTAAACCTTGGCGATGCTCACCCGGACGCCGTCGCCGATCTCGGCGGCCTGCGCCGGCTGGCCGAATTCGAAGCTGGTGGCCAGGATTTCACCCGCGATCAGGTCTGCGTGGGTGCGTGCCCAGTCGGCACGCTCGTCGGGCACCGATATCACCACGCGGATGCGATCGGAGACGTCCAGCCCGGTGTTCTTGCGCAGCTCTTGCAGCTCACGGATCCGGTCCTTGGCCCAGCCCTCGGCCTCCAGCTCCGGAGTCACCGTGCCGTCCAACACCACCAGACCGGCTCCCCCGGGCAACGCCGCGGTGAATTCCGGGTCGGCGGCCACCAATCGTGAGCTGTACTCCTCGGGCTGCAACACCGCGGGACCGGCGGTCAGGGTGCCATCGGGATTGACGACGCCTTGGCCGGCCTTGACCGCCTTGATCGCGGCTTGCACGTCCTTGCCCAGCCGTGGCCCGGCGACGCGGGCGTTGACGGTCAACTCGAAGCGTCCGTAGGTGTCAATCGCGTCGGTCAGCTCTACCCTCTTGACGTTGAGCTCGTCGGCGATCAAGTCGGTGAACGGCTGCAGGCGCTGCGGGTCCTCCACTGCCACAGTCAGTTTCGATAGCGGCAGTCGCACCCGCAGTTTCTTGGCCTTGCGCAGCGACGACGCGGCCGAGCACACTTCGCGCACCTGATCCATCGCGGCGACGAGTTCACCGTCCGGTGGCAGCACCTCGGCCTGCGGCCAGTCGGTCAGGTGCACCGACCGCTCGCCGGTGAGCCCGCGCCAGATGATCTCGGTGATCAGCGGAAGTAGCGGCGCCGACAGCCGTGCGGCCACCTCCAGCACGGTGTGCAGGGTGTCGATCGCGTCGCGGTCTTCTTCCCAGAATCGCGAACGCGACCGTCGGACATACCAATTCGTCAGCGCTTCGGTGAATTGGCGCAGCTGCTCGCAGGCCCCGGAGATATCGCACACGTCAAGCGATTCGGTCAGCTCGTCGCGCAGCACTGCCAGCTTGGCCAGGATGTAGCGGTCCAGGACGTGCGCCGAATCGGTGCGCCAGGTGCCGACTTTGGGCGCATACAGGGCCAAGAAGCTGTAGGCGTTCCACAGCGGCAGCAGCACCTGGCGCACGCCTTCGCGGATGCCCTGCTCGGTGACGATCAGGTTGCCGCCGCGCAGGATCGGCGACGCCATCAGGAACCATCGCATGGCGTCCGAGCCGTCGCGGTCGAAGACCTCGGAGACATCTGGGTAGTTGCGCAGCGACTTGCTCATCTTCTGCCCGTCGGAGCCCAGCACAATCCCGTGTGCCACACAGGTTTTGAACGCCGGCCGGTCGAACAGCGCGGTCGCCAGCACGTGCAGCGTGTAGAACCAGCCGCGGGTCTGCCCGATGTATTCCACGATGAAATCGCCTGGATAGTGACTGTCGAACCAGTCGGCGTTCTCGAACGGATAGTGCACCTGGGCATACGGCATCGAGCCGGAGTCGAACCACACATCGAGCACGTCGGGGATGCGTCGCATCGTGCTGCGCCCGGTCGGGTCGTCGGGGTTGGGCCGGGTGAGCTCGTCGATATAGGGCCGATGCAGGTTGGTCGGCCGGACCCCGAAGTCGCGCTCCAGCTCGTCGAGGCTGCCGTAGACGTCGATGCGCGGGTAGGTCGAGTCGTCGGACTTCCATACCGGAATCGGAGTGCCCCAGTATCGATTTCGGGAGATCGACCAGTCGCGGGCACCCTGCAGCCACTTACCGAACTGACCATCCTTGACATGTTCGGGATACCAGGTGATTTCCTGGTTGAGTTCCACCATGCGATCCCGGAATTCAGTGACCGTAACAAACCACGACGAAACCGCCCGGTAGATCAGCGGATTACGGCATCGCCAGCAATGCGGGTAGGGGTGCTCGTAGGTTTCGTGGCGGATCAACACCGGCTGGTTCACCGCCGCCGGGCCGGTCTGGTTCTTCAGGTCGCGGATGATCTGTGCGTTCGCGTCAAAAACGTGCTGGCCCTTGTAGTCCGCAACTTCTGCGTCGAACCGGCCCCTGGAATCGACCGGGGTGGCCGGCACGATGCCCACCTTGTCGGTGGTCGCCATGTCATCCTCGCCGTAGGCCGGCGCCAGGTGCACGATCCCGGTACCGTCTTCGGTCGTCACGAAATCGCCTGGCAGCACCTGAAATGCGTTGGCGGTGTCCATGAAGTATGGGAACGGCGGGAGATAGCGCGTGCCAAGCAGCTCAGCTCCCGCATAGCTGCCGAGCACTTCGGGCTCTTCCCCGAGCTCTTTTGCATAGGCGCCCAGCCGCGCCTCGGCCAGCACGAAGCGACGACCATCCACTGCGACCTGGACGTAGGTCACGTCCGGGTTGACGGCCACCGCCAGGTTCGACGGCAGGGTCCACGGTGTCGTGGTCCACACCAGCAGGTAGGCGCCATCCAACTCGCCGCCGGTGACCTTGAAGCCCACCGTGAGCGCCGGATCCTGACGGCTTTGATAGACGTCGTCGTCCATCCGCAATTCGTGGTTGGACAACGGGGTTTCGTCGCGCCAGCAGTACGGCAACACCCGATAGCCCTCGTAGGCCAGGCCCTTGTCCCAGAGCTGTCCGAACGCCCAGATCACCGACTCCATGTAGGGCAGGTCGAGCGTCTTGTAGTCGTTGTCGAAGTCGACCCAACGTGCCTGGCGGGTCACATACGCCTGCCATTCGTTGGTGTAGCGCAACACCGAGTCCCGGCAGGCTTCGTTGAACGCGGCGATCCCCATGTCGTCGATCTGAGACTTGTCGGTGATGCCCAGCTGCCGTTCGACTTCCAATTCGGCGGGCAGCCCGTGCGTGTCCCAGCCGAAGCGGCGCTCCACCTTGTAGCCGCGCATGGTGCGATACCGCGGCACGATGTCTTTCACATAACCGGTCAGCAGATGCCCGTAGTGCGGCAGCCCGTTGGCGAACGGCGGCCCGTCATAAAACACGTACTCCGCGGCGTCGGCGCGGCGCGCAATACTGGCCCGGAAGGTGTCGTCACGGGCCCAGTAGTCGAGAACCCCGAGCTCGAGCGCGGGAAAGTCGGGCGCCCCTGGCTTCGGATACGCCTGGGGATCAGCGTTATCGGTCACGATGTGCGTCGTCTCCTGTGCCTTAATGCCATTCGGCACTATGCCCGTTGGGGACGACGACGCGCTACTTGCGCGAGCGCCGCGGTACCACCCCGCTTGCCCCGCTCACGCGTGGCCGCTCGATTATGGCTGTGACGGGCCTACCCGTTCGGTTCTACTGGGCCGCGCTGGCTTTTCTTCCGAAGGCTCCCCGGTGATAGCCGGATCGGTGCCAATACGGAGATTCTACGTAAGCACCGCAAATCAATCACTGCGGGCTCCAAGGGGTTACCTGGCCGCAGAACTCGGCTGCGGTCGAGTAGCCCCTTGGAGCCGTCGGCTGGGTATGTCCATGGCGGTTGGCTAGCCGTGGATTTCGATGAGCCCAACACGCCACAGCGCCGCGTACACGTGCCGGACCGGCACGCTCAACAGGCGAGCAGCGCCCTCCACCAGCGGGTCGCTAACGATGCCGAGAGGCTGCACGTCGACGCGACGAGTCAGCTTCTTGGGCGCCGGGGGCGGAGTCGGGGAGGTGTCGCGCACCAGGTGCAGCGTGCGAGCGGGTGTTGCGGTCACCACTTCGTCGTACAGAGCTGAGGTCATGATCGTCTCCTACACGGATTCCAAAACGAGCACTGAAAGGACTGATGTGTCCCGTCCCGTAGCGGTTCCGATCCGAAAACGCTTGGCCGCTAGGCCGATTAGCGTTGCGGCGACTTAGCAGAAAGCGTCGCGCCGTGGATCGGGTTGGGACAGAACATCGCCCGGATTTCGACCCGGACTGTCACTGGAACTCATTCGTCCCTCACCTCCTCCACGGCCACGACGCGTGCGGTTACCCGCGCCTAGTGCGCGCACAACAAGGAGTACAAACCCGACGATAGTCGGAGATCGACACCCCTCTCGTCAGAGCTTTGGCACCACACGACGTGTCCGATATCTCGGAAGCCACCTGGGCTCAACCCTTAAGCCGGGAGGAGCTGTCCTGACCCGGGGCGTCTTTCGACGTTCGGGGTCAGTGGCCTGTATTCGTGTGGACGCCTCACCTAACGAGGTGCTTGTCCGATGATGCACGACGGGCGCGGCGGGGTCAAACCGATCCGCGTCGTGTTGCACAACTTTTATGCATTCATTACGTGAACCCAACGTCTTCGGCCAGATATGTAACTGCTGACCTGTGTGAACGTGCCGCCGGTGGCGCTAGTCGACCAGCCCCTGCAGCCGTCCGATGGTGTCGATGAATTCCTCGACCATGTCGAGGACCACGGACCGCGTCGGCCGAACCCGGTCAAGCGACCCGACCACCTGGCCGACGAAATAGGTCGCCAGCTCTCGAGCCTGCGAGCCCGGATGCGTAGCCGCCTGGTTGATGCGCACCTGTGGTTCGGTGACCAGTGCCGTCTGCAGCGGCATCCCGAGCGGGTCGGGGTTTTCCGGCCGCTCCCACTCCTCGGTCCAGGCCGTGCGGAGCATTCGCGCCGGTTTGCCGGTCATCGACCGCGACCGGACCGTGTCCGAGGACGTAGCGGCTAGGAATTTCTCCTTAACCACGGGCACCGTCTCGGCCTCCTCGGTGGTCAACCACACCGACCCACACCACACGCCCTCGGCGCCCAGGGCCAGGGCCGCGGCGATCTGCCGGCCGCGGGCGATGCCGCCGGCGGCCAACACCGGCACCGGCGCCACCGCGTCGACGACCTCAGGCACCAAGACCATGGTCGCGACTTCGCCGGTATGGCCACCGGCTTCGGTACCCTGCGCCACGACCAGATCGACACCGGCGGCAGCGTGTCGTCGCGCATGCTGCGTGGTGCCGGCCAGCGCGGCGACCAACACGTCCTGGTCGTGGGCGCGCTGGACGAGGTCTGGCGGCGGCGAACCGAGCGCACTGGCGATCAGCCGAATGTTGTGCGAGAAGGTCACTTCGAGCAACGGCTCGTAACCCTTGGGCGAAATATTCAGTCCGCCCACCGGTTTGCGCCGCGGTTCAGCGGCAGCCGTGATGCCATATCGGGCGAGCAGGTCGTCGACGAACGCCCGGTGCTCCTCGGGCAGTAGATCCCGGACCTGTTGCGCGTCGGAACCTCCGCGCTCGGCGCCCACGTATTTGGACGGCAACAACAAGTCGACCCCGTAGGGCTTGCCCCCGGTCTGCTCCTCGATCCAGGTCAGCTCGTTCTGCAGCCGCTCGGGGCTGTGCGCGACCGCCCCGAGAACCCCCAACCCGCCCGCGTTGGTGACCGCGGCGACGACGTCGCGGCAATGGCTGAAAGCACAGATCGGGAACTCAACGCCGAGCATCTCGGCGACTCTGGTTCGCATTGCACGACGCTAAGAACCGCTGATTGATATGTCAATCAGCAGACCGTATTTCGGCTACTGGGGAGACTGTCCGTCCGGCGGCCAGCTGGCCACACCCTCTTCCAACGGCACCTTGAGGCTTTGCAGAATGGATGCGATCATTCGCCACGCACTGATCGCGGTGACGAGTTCGATGAGAATTGTTTTATCGCTGTGCAATTCGCGTTCGCACGCCGCCCAGCTCGGAGCGCTTATCGCGCCGTCGCGCACTACGTCATCCGTTGCGGCCAGCACCGCGCGCTCAGCGGCACCGAATCCGTCGTATCGCTGCCAATCGCGCACCCCGACCAGGTCGTCGGCGCTGACGCCAAGCCTGGAGGCAACGCGCCAGTGTTGCGTCCATTCGTAATCGCACGCGGTCAGCCAGCCGACCCGCATGATCACCAGCTCCCGCAACCGCGCGTCGAGAGTGCCGTGCCACAACATGGTGGCCAGCAGGTCGTTCAGCGCCCGGGCCAGCTGCGGGTGGTTCAGCAAGACCTGGAAGATGCTGAGCTCGGCCATGTAATTGGGCACGGCCGCCTCGTCGGCGGCGGCCTGGGCCTCGCCGAGCGGCAGTCCCGGCACTCGAGCTGTTGTCATAGTCTGAGCGTAGCCAGCACTTCGTCGGCCGCTGTGACGCTCACACCACGTCCGCGTTCTCCCAACGCGGCGGCCCTCAAGCGTCCAGGCGCGCGAACTGACCGTGCCGGTACTGCTCGACACATGCGGCACGGCGCACCTTGCCGCTCGTGGTGATCGGGATCGAGCCGGGTGACACCAGCACCAGATCAGCCACGCCCAAACCGTGCGAGTTGGATATCGCCGAGGTGACGTCGCGCTTGACGTCGGCGAGCTGGTCGGCCGCCTCGTGCGACTTGCCGCGGTCCCTGACCTCGATGATGGCGACGAGCTGCTCGGTGCCTTGGTCCGAAACCGAGATCGCCGCGCAGCGGCCCCGGGTGACCTCCTGAATCGTCGCCTCGATGTCATCGGGTGAGTGGTTACGCCCGTAGACGATCAGCAGATCCTTGATGCGGCCGATGATGAACATTTCGCCGTCGGAGAAGAATCCCCGGTCTCCGGTTCGCAGCCATCCTTCTTCGGGGAGGCCGTCGGTTGGAGCGGCGAGCCGGCCGGCAAAGGTGTGCTCGGTTTCTTCCGGCTTCTGCCAATAGCCCAGCGCGACGTTGTCGCCGTGCATCCAGATCTCTCCGGCCGTTCCCGCCGGGCATTCGATGCGGGTGTCGGGGTCGATGATGCGGATGATCGGTGACCGGGTGGCGCCGTAGCTGACCAGCGGTGTACCCGTTCCGGTTTCGCAACGCTGGGCGACGCCGGCGGACAACTTTTCGGATTCGAACTCGACGACTTCCGGTGGTTGAGCCGGTATCCGGGTCGTCGCGTACACCGTTGCTTCGGCCAGCCCGTACGACGGCCGTATCGCGTTGTCCGGGAAGTTGAAGCGCGCGAACCGGTCGTTGAACCGCTTCAGCGTCGCCGGATGAACCCGCTCGCTGCCGCTGAGGATGACCAGCACCTCGCCGAGGTCCATTCCCGCCAGGTCATCGTTCGACGTTTTGCGCGCGGCCAATTCGAAAGCGAAGTTCGGCGCGGCCGAAAATGGATGGGTGTTCTTTGCCAGCATTTGCATCCACCGCGCCGGCCGCGCCAGGAACGACACCGGACTGGTGAGCACCGTGCGAAAACCACCCAGCACCGGTGCGCAAACTCCGAGTACCAAACCCATGTCGTGATAGAAGGGCAGCCACGAAGTAATCGTCATGTCCGCCGGGGAAACACCCCCGCGCTCCACGAAATAGTCGGACATGATCTGCTCGAAATTCGCCAGTAGATTTCGGTGCGAGATCATGACTCCGGCCGGCGAACGGGTGGATCCGGACGTGTATTGCAAATACGCAGTGCCTGAGCGGCTCTCGCTGCGGAAAGATCCCATCGGGCCGTCCAGGTCGAGCAAGTCGACTTCGACGAGCGACGAGATCGCCTGGCCGGACTCGGCCTTCACATACCCGGCGACGATGTCCGCGACGGGCGACGTTGTGAGAACGACACTCGGCGACGAGTCGCGCAATACGGAACTCACCCGCTCATCGCTGACACCACCCAGCGGAACGGCCAGCGGCACCGCTATCTGCCCCGCCTCCAGCGCGCCGAGGAATGCCACGATGTAGTCGAGCCCCTGCGGGGCCAGTATCACCGCACGGTCGCCCGGCGACCCGCAGTCCTGCAGGGTCTTCGCCATGTTGACTGTTCGCCGATACAGCTGTCCCCAGGTCAGGGTTTCCTCAACCCCGTCCCAGTCCTGGTCGTAATCGACAAACGTGAACGCCTTGTCATTGGGCTGCAGACTGGCGCGTTCCCGCAGCACAGCCGTAACGGAAGTCTCAATCACGGCAATCAGGCTACCGTGGGCAACAACACCGCACCGCAAAAAAGCACCAGTTACGTGGCCACGTATGCTTCCGCCGCCGCCGAAATAAAGGCATCCCAATGAAGGTTGTCCTTACTTGGTGTGCCTAGGCAGCATGAGTGACTGTTCCGGCAGAACCGGCCCCCAAACAGCACAGATCGCCTACAGTACGAACTCGATGGAGGACAGCGCTTGACGAGACGTGGGCATCGCGGGGGGCCGAGAGGATGCCACGGCTTGCGTCAACGCAGCACACAACAAGGCTTACTCAGCCGTTCCAAGGAGGAAGCGGAATGGATTCGTTCGGGGCGACCAATGCTCCAGTGGACCGCTCAGGCACGACCAACTCTTCGCCCAGCGTGAACACGCTCACCGCGAGCGCCACACCAGTCACTCCTATTGCCGTCATCGGCATCGGGTGCCGCCTCCCCGGAGGCATCGAGTCACCGGAGCAGCTCTGGGAAGCCTTGCTGCGCGGCGACGATCTGGTCACCGAGGTTCCGGGCGACCGCTGGGACGTCGACGACTACTACGACCCGGAGCCCGGTGTACCCGGCCGGTCGGTGTCGAAGTGGGGCTCGTTCCTCGATGACGTTTACGGCTTCGATCTCGAGTTCTTCGGGGTCGGCGAGCGCGAGGCCACCGAGATGGACCCGCAGCACCGGATAGTGATGGAAACCTCCTGGGAAGCCATGGAGCACGCCGGCCTGACCAAAGATGCCATCGCCGACACGCTGACCGGTGTATTCCTCGGACTGACGCACGCCGACTACCAGTTGCTGGCCGCCGATGCGCACGCCGTCGAGGGGCCGTACGGCTTCACCGGCAACAACTTCAGCCTGGCGTCTGGCCGCGTCTCGTACGCACTCGGCGTGCACGGACCCGCGCTGACGGTGGACACCGCCTGCTCGTCTGGTCTGACCGCGATCCATCTCGCCTGCCGCAGCCTGCACGAGCACGAGAGCGATCTGGCTCTGGCCGGCGGCGCCTCGGCCACGCTGGACCCCCGCAAGTCGGCCGCCGGGTCGGCCCAGGGCATGCTGTCTCCCACCGGGCACTGCCACGCCTTTGACGTCGCCGCCGATGGGTTCGTGTCCGGCGAAGGCTCGGTCATGGTGCTGCTCAAACGTCTGGACGACGCGCAGCGCGACGGTGACCGAATTCTGGCCGTCATCCGCGGCAGCGCCGCCAACCAGGACGGCCACACGGTCAACATCGCCACCCCGTCGGAGAAGGCGCAGACCGCGGTGTACCGGGCAGCGCTCGCCGCCGCCGGCGTCGACCCGGCCACGGTCGGGATGGTCGAAGCGCACGGGACCGGCACCCCGATCGGCGATCCGATCGAATACGCCAGCGTGGCCAACGTCTACGCCAAAGACGGCCCGTGCGCGCTATCCACCGTGAAGACCAACTTCGGCCACGCCCAATCCGCCTCCGGTGCACTGGGTGTGATGAAAGCGGTGCTGGCCCTTCAGCACGGTGTGGTTCCGCAGAACCTGCACTTCACCAAACTGCCCGACCAGATGGCCAAGATCAAGACGAATCTTTTTGTGCCACAAGAGAACACGCCCTGGCCCACGAATGGTGAACACCTGCGGCGTGCGGCAGTGTCGTCGTACGGCCTGTCCGGAACCAATGTCCACGTCGTCATGGAACAGGCTCCAGAGCCCGTCACCGAGACCCCATCCGCCTCGCCTGCCGAGGCGCCCTTCGTGTTCCCGCTGTCGTCCACCTCCGCCGACGAACTGCGCCACACCGCCGCCCGGCTGGCCGACTGGGTGCAAAAACACGACGAAGTGACGTTGCCGGATCTGGGCTACACCCTGGCGCGTCGCCGGGTGCACCGCCCGGTACGCACCGCCGTCGTTGCCAGCAACCCGGCAGAGCTCACCCAGGCACTGCGTGACGTCGCCGACGGCGATACGCCGTACGAGGCCGCCGTCGGCAGGGACGACCGTGGGCCGGTGTGGGTGTTCTCCGGGCAGGGTTCGCAGTGGTCTCAGATGGGCGCCGAGCTGTTGGCGACCGAGCCGGTGTTCGCCGCCACTGTCGCGCAAGCCGAGCCGCTGATCGCCCGGGAAGCCGGGTTCTCGGTGACCAACGCGATGTCGGCCCCGCAGATCGTGACCGGTATCGACCGGATTCAGCCGACGCTGTTCACCATGCAGGTTGCCCTGGCCGCCACCATGAAGGCATACGGCGTGCGCCCAGGCGCGGTGATCGGGCATTCCCTCGGTGAGGCCGCGGCAGCCGTTGTCGCAGGCGCACTTTCGCTGGAAGACGGCATACGTCTGATCTGCCGCCGCTCGCGGCTGATGTCCCGCATCTCGGGCGCCGGCGCCATGGCATCGGTGGAATTGCCAGCCCAGCAAGTGCTTTCGGAGCTGATGGCCCGCGGTGTGAGCGACGTTGTGGTGGCCGTGGTGGCCTCGCCGCAGTCCACCGTGATCGGCGGTGCCACCGAGACGGTGCGCGAGCTGGTCGCGGCGTGGGAGGAGCGCGACGTGATGGCCCGCGAGGTCGCCGTCGATGTCGCCTCGCACTCGCCCCAGGTCGATCCGATCCTCGACGATCTGACCGGCGTGCTCGCCGAACTCAAACCGCAGAAACCCGAGGTGCCCTTCTACTCGGCGACGCTGTTCGACCCGCGCGAGCCGGTCGTGTGCGATGCCCGCTACTGGGTGGACAACCTGCGCAATATGGTGCGATTCTCCGCCGCGGTGCAGGCCGCTTTGGAGGACGGCTACCGGGTCTTCGCCGAGCTGTCACCGCACCCGCTGCTTACCCACCCTCTCGACCAGACCGCCCGCAGCCTGGACATCCCTGCGGTTGCTCTTGCCAGCGTGCGCCGCGAACAAGAGCTGCCAAATGGGTTGCGCAACTTCCTGATCGACCTGCACAGTGCCGGTGCCGCCATCGACTTCTCGGTGCTGTACCCGGCCGGCCAGCTGGTGGATGCGCCGTTGCCCAGCTGGACGCACCGTGAGCTGCGCCTGACCCCCGGCGAGGACACCTCGACACGCGCTGGTTCCACCATTTCGGTGCACCCACTGCTGGGCCCGCATGTGCGCTTGCAGGAGGAACCGGAGCGCCACGTGTGGCAGGCCGACGTCGGCACCGACGCTCAGCCCTGGTTGGAGGACCACCAGATTCGCAACGTGTCCGTGCTCCCGGGAGCGGCTTACTGCGAAATGGCTTTGGCCGCAGCGCGATCGGTGCTCGGTGAGGCCTCCGAGGTCCGCGACCTTCGCTTCGAGTCGGCGCTGCTGCTGGACGGAGAGACCCTGGTGGGCGCCTCGGCATCGGTGGCATCGCCCGATGTCCTCAATTTCCAGGTGGAGACAAACCAGGGCGGCGAGCAGTCGCGCCAAGCTGCCGGAGTCCTGCACGTCGCATCCGACGAGCAGCCAGCCGCCTACGACATCGCCGCGCTGCTTGCCGCGCATCCTCGCGAAGAGGATGGCGAAGAAGTGCGCAAGGGGCTGGACGCCCGCGGTGTCCAGTACGGTCCGGCGTTCACCGGGCTTGGCGCGCTGCACCTAGTCGAAGGCGACAGCGAAGTCGGTAACACCGTGCTGGCCGAGGTCGTACTCCCCAGCCAAATCCGTACGCAGCAAAGCGCTTACGGCGTACACCCGGCTTTGCTGGATGCCGCGTTCCAGTCCGTTGGCGCCCACGCGGAAGTCCGGGCGCTGGGCGAAGACGCACTCGCGCTGCCGCTGAGTGTGCATCGGCTCCGCTCCTACACCCCTGCCCGAAACGCGCAGTACTGCTATTCGCGTATCACCAAGGTCGACGCTGCCGGGATCGAGTCCGACCTCGAGATCCTCGACGAGCAAGGGGCAGTTCTACTCAGCGTGCAAGGGCTGCGATTCGGTACCGGTGTCTCCGCGAGTGGTCGCGACGCCAGGATACTGGCCGAGCGGCTGCTGACCGTCGAATGGCGGCACCGGGAATTGCCCGAGGTCGACCAGGCCGAGGCCGGAAACTGGCTGCTGGTCACCACCACAGACACCGCAGATGTAGTGGCCGCCACGTTGACCGACACCCTGAAAGCCCATGGTGCGCAATGCACCACGATGTGCTGGCCGATGCACGCCGATCACGTCGCGACGGTCGAAGAGCTGAAGAAGCACTTGAGTTCAACCGATTTCACCGGCGTGGCGATCCTCACCGGACCGAAGAACGGCGCTGCCGACGACCAGTCACCGCAGCTGGGGCACGACTACGTGCAGCATCTTGTGCGCATTACCCGTGAGCTGACGGAGACCACCGGCGAGCACACGCGGCTCTTCGTGGTGACACGCGATGCCCAGACTGTGGTCGACGGCGATGTGCCGAACCTGGAGCAGGCCGGATTGCGCGGGCTGATCCGGGTGATCGGAACCGAGCATCCACACTTACGCGCCGCCCAGATCGACGTGGACGAAGCGACCGACGCCGAACCCCTGGCGCGGCAACTGCTGAGTGGGTCCGACGAGGACGAGACCGCATTCCGGCACGGCGAATGGTACGTAGCACGTTTGTCCCCCACGCCGCTGCGCCCCGAAGAGCGCAAGACCACTGTGGTGGACACCGAGCACGGCGGAATGCGTCTGCAGATCCGTACGCCTGGTGACCTGGAGTCGATCGAACTCGTTGCCGCCGAACGGGTTGCACCCGGACCGGGACAAATCGAGGTTGCGGTCAGCGCGTCCAGCATCAACTTCGCCGACGTGCTCAACGCGTTCGGCCGCTACCCGGCCTTCGAGGGGCGGCTACCGGCACCCGGGACCGACTTCGCCGGGGTCGTGACCGCGGTTGGACCGGACGTGACTGGCCACCAGGTGGGCGATCAGGTCGGCGGCGTGTACGCCGACGGTTCCTGGGCCACCTTCATCACCTGCGACGCCAATCTGGCGGTCAAACTGCCGGAGGGCCTGGCCCCCGAGCAGGCCGCCGCGATCACCACTGCGCACGCCACTGCCTGGTATGGCCTGCAGGACCTGGCCCGCATCAGAAGTGGCGACAAGGTGCTGATCCATTCCGGAACCGGTGGTGTGGGGCAGGCGGCAATCGCCATCGCCCGCGCCGCGGGAGCCGAGGTCTACGCCACCGCGGGTAGCGATGAACGTCGACAACTATTGCGCGACATGGGTGTTGAGCACGTCTACGACTCGCGAAGCACCGACTTCGCCGACGAGATCCGGCGCGACACCGAAGGCTATGGCGTCGACATCGTGCTCAACTCGGTCACCGGTGCCGCCCAGCGCGCGGGGCTGGAATTGTTGGCGCTCAGCGGACGCTTCATCGAGATCGGCAAACGCGACATCTACGGCGACACCCGGATGGGGCTGTTCCCGTTCCGGCGCAACCTCTCGTTCCTTGCCGTCGACCTCGGGTTGCTGGGGTATAGCCACCCGGAGCGGCTACGCGAAATTCTGAACACGGTGTACAAGCTCACCGCGGATGGCACGCTGCCGCTGCCGGAGACAACGCACTACCCGCTTGCCGACGCCGCCAATGCGATCCGGACGATGAGCGGCGCCCAGCACACCGGCAAGCTCGTGCTCGACATCCCGCACGCGGGACGCAGCAGTGTGGTCCTGCCGCCGGCGCAAGTTCAGGTCTTCCGGGGTGACGGTGCTTACATCGTCACCGGCGGCCTGGGCGGCCTTGGTCTGTTCTTGGCCGAGAAGATGGCCGAGGGCGGCGCCGGGCGGATCGTGCTTACCTCGCGCTCGCAGCCAACACCGGAGGCGCAGGAGACAATCGAGCGCATCCGCGCGAAGGGCGCCGACGTCGTCGTCGAGAGCGGCGATATCACTGCGCCCGGCACCGCGGAACGTTTGGTGACCACCGCGACGGCTACCGGGCTTCCGGTGCGCGGGGTGCTGCATTCGGCCGCCGTGGTCGAGGACGCCACCCTGGGCAATATCACCGACGAGCTGCTTGAGCGGGACTGGACGCCAAAGGTCAACGGCGCGTGGAACTTACACACCGCCACCACCGAACAGCCGTTGGACTGGTTCTGCGTGTTCTCCTCGGCCGCCGCGCTGGTCGGCTCGCCCGGGCAGGGCGCGTACGCATCAGCCAACAGCTGGGTGGACGCCTTCACTCTGTGGCGGCGGGCTCAGGGACTCCCGTCGACCGCGATCGCGTGGGGCGCCTGGGCTCAAATCGGGCGCGCCATCGCACTGGCGGAGAACTCCGATCTAGCTATCGCTCCCGACGAGGGTGCGTATGCCTTCGAAGCGCTGCTGCGCCACAACCGCGCCTACACCGGCTACGCGCCGACCGCGGGCACGCCGTGGCTGGAGCTGTTCGCCGAGCGCAGCCCGTTCGCCGAGGCGTTCCGCTCCAACGCGCAAAATTCCACGGGGACAAGCAAGCTGCGTGCCGAGCTGGACGAGCTGCCCCTGGAAGAGTGGCCCACCCGGTTGCGACGTCTGGTCTCCGAGCAAGTCAGCCTGATTCTGCGGCGCAGTGCCGACCCCGACCGTCCGCTGTCGGAGTACGGCATGGACTCGCTGGGTGCATTGGAATTGCGGACCCGCATCGAGACCGAAACGGGAATTCGCATCAGTCCCACCGACCTCGCCTCGATCAACACAATTCGAGGTTTGGCCGACCTGCTTTACGACAAGCTAGCGCCCGCCGAGGCTGCCTGACGGCTCTCTCAAATCCGAGAGACGGCGTTACCGAGCAGAAATACGCCTTCGCGTAGCTCTTCGCTCGGTATGTCTCGGACGACGTGGTGCATCACGATAAGGCCGTGCATCAACGAAAGCAGGCTGGCAGCAACGGCTTTCGTGTCCGCATAGGCAGGTAGGTAGCCGTTGTCGCGCCAGCGGCCAGCCAGTTCGACGATGGCGTCGAGGGTCTCGACATATAGCGCCTGCGCGCGATCGTGCAAAGACGGATCGCGCAGCGCCTCCGCCCAGGTTTGCAGGGCGATGCGAGTCATGTCGTATTCCGCGTTGTCCGCCCTTTCGTTCAACTCACCGACCAGCAGCGCCAGCGTTTGAGCGGGCGTCGGGCAGGATTCGTGCGCGAGCAGGTCTAGAAAGATCTGTCGGACATTCGCCAGACCCTCCTCCGTCGTGGCTTGGATCAGACTCTCCTTACTACCGAAGTAGCGATAGACAGCGCTGGAGGACATCCCGGATGCGGCGATCACGTCGTCCATGGAGGTGGCATGGAATCCGTTACGCGAGAAGCAGGTCCATGCGCTGGTCAGGATGTGCTGCCGGCGGCGGGCACGAGTTTCGTTGCTCAACTTCGGCATGAGTCCAGATTAAACAGAAACGATGCCCCCGTCTAATAGCGCCGCACCCTCGGATATCGCATCAAATGAAAACGAATGCTATCGTTTGTCGCGAGGCGGATGTCGGTGCTGTCGTGGCTCCCGCCGCGCACAGACAGTCAAGGAGAAATAACTATGACGCGCAGGACGCACCTCACCTTTTCGCGCTGCGCGTTGGTAGTTGGGGCCATACTGGGCGGCGGAGTCGCTGCGGCAATCCCGGCCCAGGCGCAGGGCCCCGACGATTTTCTGAACGATGTCAACAACATCGGCCTCGGCAACCGCAACGACAGCCACAACTCGGACCTGGTTGGTTTGGGCCACGTCATCTGCTGGCGGCTCTACGACGGCGAGGCTCCGGGTCAGATCGCCGACCTGGTATTCAGCAGTTCTCGTTCCGAGGGTCGCGCGGCGCTCGGTCGTGATCAGGCCACTGCCGTGGTGGGCTTTGCCGTGTCAGACCTGTGTCCAGACGCAGCGCCGAAATAAGTCCGCAAAGTCGAATGGGTCGCGGTCAGCCCGACTGGCGCAAGCGGGCGAAGTTCTCCAGCAGATCGGCGGCGTCCGCAACGCTTTCGGCTGGCTTCGTCATCCGGGTGGCGACTTCGCCGGCCCGGGTGGCTCCCCGAACACCTAGCGGACGCGAGTGCAACGGTTCGAAACGCTCCTGGAGGTCAATACCGTCGGTTCGGGTTTTAACAAACTTCGTGCTGTGAGGTATGGAGACTCTTAGGTCTCAATTTGCACGACGAAGACCGCCGAGGCCGATACCGGCGTAGTGGGTCGGTTAGAGCAGTTAGCCGCCGAATTTGGCCGGCTGATTACCCCGAGCTTCCAGTCATGGCCACGAGCACGCGTTGGAGTCGTTGGATGACCTTCTCGATGCGTGCGGTGGTGAACAGTTCGGTGTCGTATTCGACACGAAGACTGATCTCGTGACCGGGAACTGCTTGCACGGTCAGCGGGTAGTGGTTGTACTCGCGACTGCTGACCTCGCTGAAGCTCAATTCGTCGATACCCAACAGCGACGCGGCGTCGATTGGGTAGTTCTCGTAGACGAACAGGGTGTCGAACAGCTGGTCCTGACCGGTGAGGCGATGAATCTCGCTCAGCGCCAAGTGCTGGTGCTCTAGGGTGTTGTTGTAGGCGCCTTGCAGCTGGTCGAGCAGATCAGCGATGGTGGTGGCCGCGGAAATGCTGGCCCGCACCGGCACCGTGTTGATCAACAACCCCACCATCGAGTCCGCGCCGGCCACCTCAGCGGGCCGGCCCGACACCGCGGTGCCAAACGCCACGTCATGGCGTCCGGTCAACCAGCACAACAGCTGCGCCCAGGCCGCCTGCAACACCGTGTTGACGGTGGTGTGGCAGGAGCGCGCCAGCTCGCCCAAGGCGGCCGACGTCTCTGCAGGTACCTTGAATGACTCGACCCCACGGCGCCCCAGCCGTTCGCGGCCCGCCTCGGCGACGAGGGCGGGGCTGTCGAATCCGGCGAACACCTCGGCCCAGGCCGCTTCGGCCGCGGCCTTGTCGCGCTCGGACAGCCAGCTGACATAGCGGCGATACGACGTCGCTGTGCCCAGCTGCTGGCCGTAGTAGCCGGCGAAGATCTCCTGCAGCAGGATCGGCTTGGACCAGCCGTCCATCACGATGTGGTGATTGGTCAGCACGAACCGATGCTGGTCTGCCCCGGTGCGGATCAACGCCGCCCTGAACGCCGGCTGGTTATCCAGATCGCAGATTGCCGCACGCTCGGCCGCACAGATCCGCTCAACCTGCTCATCGACGTCGCTGCCATCGAGTTCGGCATACTGCCAAGGCGCCGTCGGGTTGGCGGGGATGATCTGGACGGGTTCGTCGTAGTGGTCGCTGAAGCGGGCCACCAGGTGCGGGTGCCGACGCACGACCGCCTGTACCGCGTCGTGCAAACGCTGCGCATCCAGCGGGCCGGACAGCGTGACGCCTAGCTGGACTGCGTAGAGCTCGCCGCGGTCGTCGTCGCTGCCGTGGCTGATGCTGGTGTGGAAGAACAGACCCTGCTGCAACGCCGTCAGCGGCAATACGTCGGCAAGTTGATGCTCGAGCTCAAGCTCGTCGATCTGCTGCTGGTTCAACCGCGCCGGAACCAGATCCGACGGGGTCAACCCACCGCCACCGCCACGCACATAGGTGCAGATCCCGGTCAGGGCCTCAAACCACAACTGATGGAGCCGCTCGACCTGGGTGGCATCGACCGCCGAGGCCGCCCACGTCCAGTTCGCCTGCAACTGTGGGCCGGCCGCGGAATCCATGGTGACGGCGTTGAGCTCGAGGGCGTGCGCCAGCGGCAGGTCCACCACGGTGGCCGCCCCGCTGGTCAATCCGTCCGGTCCGACCCGCCAGAGCTCATCGGAGAGCTCGGCAGCCCCGCCCATCCGGCCCAGGTAGTTGAATCCGATCACCGGGTCCGAATCCCCAACGGCTACTTCGGAATTCAGGTACCGCAGCAGGCCGTAGGTCAGCGGGTCGGGCAGTGCACGCAGTTGCTCCTTGGCGTCTTTGACCAGTGCCCCCAACGGCGCTGCGCCCGAGGCGATCTGGGCCCAGTCGAGCTCGCCGACGCTCAGCGCCACCGGGTACTTGGTGGTGAACCAGCCCACTGTGCGCGACAAGTCGACCTCGGCGCTGAGCTCTTCGTGGCGGCCGTGGCCCTCGACGTCGATACCGATCGGCGCCTTGGTGCCCAACAACTCCCGCAGCGCCAACCCGAACGCCACCAGCAGAATGTCGTTGACCCCGGCGTGGAAGGCCGCGGGCACCTCGCCGAGCAACAGTCGCGTCGTCTCCACATCCAGCGACGTCGACACGGTCTGCGCGGTCGCGTAGGTGTCCTCCGGCTGCGCCGCAGGCAGCGCCGCGGGAGTGGCAGCCACCCGGCGCCACGCCTCAGCCTGCTCGACAACTTCGGGACGACGTGCGTGCTCGCTCAGCATCTTGGACCAGCGGGCGAACGAGGTACCGCCGGCCGGCAATTCCACCGGCTGACCGTTGTGGTGTTGTGCCCAGGCGATATTGAGGTCTTCGAGCAGCACCCGCCACGACACCCCATCGACGGCCAGGTGGTGAATGATCAACGCCAACTGGCCCGACGTCTCGGCCCACACCGCGCTGAGCATGATCCCAGCGGCCGGGTCCAGTACTGAGCGGCCCGCCACCAGTGCCTCATCGGAGAGCACCTCCACCGACTGCACGTGCGCCTCCACCGAGCCGGGCTCGGGCACCTGAAGCGACCACTGTCCGGCGTCATCGGTGTCCACCCGCAGCCGCAACATGGCGTGGCGATCTAACAAGCCCTGCAACACCGCCACCACATCCGGATGCGTGACCCCGGCCGGCGCGTCGACGACCACCGTCTGGTTGAACTGCTCGACCGGACCGTCGACACTGCGCAGCCAGTGAATGATCGGGGTGGCCTCAATCAGACCCACACCCTCATCGACCAGAAGATCCTCAGCGGTGGCCACGGTCGCGACGGTGGCAACTCGGGCCACGGTCTGCTCGACGAAAATGTCACGGGGCCGGCACAACACGCCAGCGGCCCGGGCCCGGGCGGCCACCTGCATCGACAAGATGCTGTCGCCGCCCAGGTCGAAGAAGGAGTCGTCCACCCCGACCCGGTCGAGTCCGAGGACCTGGGCGTAGATCCCGGCCAGGATTTCCTCGACGGCATTCGACGGAGCCCGATACCCGTTGCCGCCGTCTTGGTATTCCGGCGCGGGCAGCGCGCGAGTGTCCAACTTGCCGTTGACCGTCAACGGCAGTGTTTCGACCGCGACGAGCGCGGCGGGCACCATGTACGCGGGCAGCCGCTCGGCCAGTTGTGCGCGTAGCTCCGCCGGGTCAGCGGTGCCGGTGACATAGCCGACCAGCCGCTTGTCGCCGGGGCGGTCTTCACGGGCGATCACGACTGCCTGCTCGACCCCCGCCAAATCGGCCAGCGCCGCACGCACCTCGCCCAATTCGATGCGGTGCCCGCGGATCTTGACTTGCTCGTCCGCACGACCGACATAGCGCAGCTGGCCGTCAGCACCCCAGCGCACCAGGTCGCCGGTGCGATACATCCGGACACCGGCCTCACCGAACGGGCAGGCCACAAACCGGGTGGACGACAGATCAGCCCGGCCCACATAGCCATCCGCCAGGCCGGCTCCGGCGACATACAATTCGCCGACCACACCGGCGGCCACCGGCCGCAACCAGCCATCGAGAACGAAGAACCCGAGATGAGCCAACGGCACCCCGATCGGGCTGGCCGTGCTCTCCAGATCGCTGTCCACGATCTCGCGGTAGGACGCGTGCACCGTCGTCTCGGTGATGCCGTACATGTTGATCAACCGCGGCGGGCCGGGGTGCTTGTGGAACCACGCCGAAAGTCGCTGTGGTTCAAGGGCTTCCCCACCGAACACCACCGTCTGCAACTTCAGCTGGTGACCCAACTCCGGTGAGAGTGCATCAGCGGTCTGCAGCGCGTAGAACGCCGACGGCGTTTGGCTCAACACACCGACGTGTTCGGCGGCCAGCAGCGCGTGCAAGTCCTCTGGCGAGCGCACCACCGCGTCGGGCGCCACGACCACGCGGCCGCCGCCGAGCAGCGCGCCGAAGATCTCCCAGACCGAGAAATCGAATGCCAACGAGTGGCACTGCGACCACACCTGGCCCAGCTCCAACTCGGCATCCAACGCCTCGAGCAACCGGATCACATTGCGGTGAGTGACCGCAACGCCTTTCGGAGTGCCGGTCGTGCCGGAGGTGTAGATGATGTAGGCAATGTCATCGGCAGCCGGCGCCGGCAAGCTGGTGACCGGTTGGCTGGCGATGTTGGGGTCGTTGATGTCGATGACCGTCAGATCACACCCGTCAAAGCGCGATTTCAGGTCGGCAGTGGTTACCGCGGCAATGGGTTCGGCGTCGCCGATCATGAATTGCATGCGCGAAGCGGGGTGGGCGGGATCCATTGGCAGGTAAGCCGCTCCGGTCTTGAGCACCGCCATGATCGACACGATCGCCTCAGTCGAGCGCGACAGCAGCAACGCGACCCGCTCACCAGGGCGCGCGCCCTGACCGATCAGCAAGTGCGCCAACCGGTTCGACGCCTCATCGAGTTCGCGGTACGTCATCGACGAACCCTGGAAGGTCAGCGCGGCCGCCTGCGGGATGCGGGCCACCTGCCCGACGAACACCGCCGGAATCGACGCCGCAGCGAGCTCAGGCTGGTTCACCACCGCGCGGTTGCCCCACACATCGAGTCGGGCATGCTCGGACTCGTCGAGCAGATCGATCGACGACAACGCCCGCTCCGGGTCGATAATCATCGCTTCCAGCACCCGCTCTAGCCGCTGCACGAGCGCCTCGATGGTGGCTGCATCGAAGACGTCGGTGTCGTACTCGACGCGAAGACCGAGCTCGTGACCCGGTAGCGCCGCAACGGTCAGCGGGTAGTGGTTGTATTCGCGGTTGCTGAACTCGGTGATGGCCAGTCCGTTGACCTCACCCAACGCCGTGATGTCGACGGGGTAGTTCTCGTAGACGAACAAGGTGTCGAACAGCTGGTCCACACCGGTGATGCGGTGGATGTCGCGCAGCGCCAAGTGCTGGTGATCGACGGTCTCGTTGTAGGCGTTCTGCAGCTGCTCGAGCAGCCCGGCGGTGGTGCCAGCAGCGGCCAGGTCGGCCCGCACCGGCACCGTGTTGATCAGCAGGCCGACCATCGACTCCGCGCCAACCATGTCCGTGGGCCGGCCCGATACCGCCGCACCAAAGGCCACATCGCGCTGACCGGTCAACCCGCACAACAACTGCGCCCAACCCGCCTGCAACACCGTATTGACGGTGGTCCGCTGCGCACGCGCCAACTCGCCCAGCGCCGCCGTCGTCTCGGCGGACACCCGGAACGACGCAACATTGCGCTGCCCTTGCGCGAGGCGTTCGGTCGGTCCGACCAGAGTGGGGGTGTCGAACCCGGCCAGCACCTGACCCCAGGCCGCTTCGGCCGCCGCGTGATCGCGCTCGGCCAGCCAGGTCACAAACCGGCGGTACGACATCGGCGCACCCAGCTGGTGCCCGTAGTAACCGGCGAAGATCTCCTGCAACAGGATCGGCATCGACCAGCCGTCGACCACGATGTGGTGGAAGGTCAGCACCAACCGGTGCTGGTTGTCGCCGAGGCCGAAGACTCCGGCCCGAAACGCCGGCTGATTGGCCAGGTCGCAGATCGCGGCGCGCTCGGCCGCGCAGATCCGCTCAACCTGCTCAGCGACATCGGTGCCGTCGAGTTCAAGGTACTGCCAAGCCATTACCGGGTCGGCCGGGATGATCTGCACCGGCTCGTCGAACTCGTCGCAGAAGCGCGCGACCAAGTGCGGATGCCGGTGCACCACCGCGTGCACCGCCTCGTGCAAACGCTGCGCGTCCAGCGGGCCGGACAACGTGATACCCAGCTGCACCGCATAAAGCTCGCCGAGATCGTCGCTGTCGTCGGCGGCACTGGCGTGGAAGAACAAGCCCTGCTGCAACGGGGTCAGCGGCAACACGTCAGCGAAGTGGTGCTGGCGCTCGAGTTGGTCGATCTGCTGCTGGGTGAGCCGCGCCGGGGCGAGATCCGACGGGGTCAACCCACCCCCGCCGCCACACACATACGCACAGATCCCGGCCAACGCCTCGAACCACAACCGGCTCAACTCATCAATCTGTGCGCCGTCCAGCACCGAGACCGCCCAGGTCCAGTTGGCCTGCAGGTGTGGACCGGCTTCGGTGTCGAGCGTGACAGCGTTGAGCTCGACCGTGTGGGCCAGCGGCATGGCCACGACAGTGGCCGCCCCGCTGGACACGCCGTCCGGGCCGACGCGCCAGAACTGGTCGGACAAGTCCGATCCGCCCATCCGACCCAGGTAGTTGAACCCGATCACCGGGTCCGAATCCCCAACGGCCACTTCAGAATTCACATACCGCAACAACCCATACGACAATGGATCGGGCAGCGCGCGCAGCTGCTCTTTGGTAGCTTTGACGAGTGCGCCCAAAGCTGGTGCGCCAGAAGTAATTTGGTTCCAGTCCAAGCCGCTGACACTCAGCGCCACCGGGTACTTGGTGGTGAACCAACCCACCGTGCGCGACAAGTCCAGGCTGCCGTCCAGCTCCTCATGACGCCCGTGGCCTTCGACGTCGATGCCGACCGGCGCGCCGTTGCCCAGGAACTTCGCCCAGGCCAACCCGAACGCGATCAGCAGGATGTCGTTGACCCCGGCGTGGAACGCCGCGGGCACCTCACCGAGCAGCAGCCGCGTCGTCTCCACGTCCAACGAGACCGACAAGTTCTGGGCATTGTCGTAGGTGTCGCCAGGGCCGACGGCCGCCAGGGCCGCAGGGGTGGCCGCCACCTGTCGCCAGGTCTCGGCGGAGTCCACCACCGCCGCGTCCCGGGCATATTCGCTCAGCAGCTTGGACCAGCGGGCAAACGAGGTGCCCCCGGTCGGCAACGCGACGGGCTGGCCGCTGTGGTGTTGAGCCCAAGCGATATTGAGGTCTTCAAGCAGCACCCGCCAGGACACACCGTCGACGGCCAGGTGGTGAATGATCAACGCCAACTGGCTAGACGGACTCGGCCCACACCGCGCTCAGCATCACCCCGGCAGCCGGATCCAGCTTGGATCGGCCCGCCACCAACGCCTCGTCGGAGAGCACGTCCACCGACTCCACGTGTGCGTCCACCGAGCCGGGTTCGGGCACCGTCAGCGACCAGCCGCCGGCCCCGTCGTCCTCGACCCGTAACCGCAACATGGCATGGCGATCCAGCAAGCCCTGCACCACCGCAGCCACATCGGCCTGGCTCACCCCGGCCGGGGCATCGACCACCACCGTCTGGTTGAACTGCTCAACCGGCCCTTCGACACTTTGCAGCCAGCGAATGATCGGGGTGGCCTCGACCGGGCCCACGCCCTCATCGACCACACCGTTCTCGTCGGTAGCCACGGTGGCCACCTGCGCCAACCGGGCTACCGTCTGCTCCACGAATACATCGCGCGGGCGGCACAAAACCCCGGCCGCCCGGGCCCGCGCGGCCACCTGCATCGACAAAATGCTGTCGCCGCCCAAGTCGAAGAACGAGTCGTCCACTCCGACGCGCTCCAGCCCAAGCACCTGGGCGTAGATCCCCGCCAGAACCTCTTCCACCAGGGTCGAGGGCGCACGATATCCGCCACTGCTGTATTCGGGTGCAGGCAGGGCCCGCTTGTCGAGTTTGCCGTTTTGGGTCAGCGGCAGCGTCTCCAGCGCCACCACCGCGGTCGGCACCATGTAGGCCGGCAACCGCTCGGCCAGCGCAGCCCGCACCGCGGCGGGGTCTGCGGTGCCGGTGATGTAGCCGACCAGGCGCTTGTCGCCGGGGCGGTCCTCGCGGGCGATCACCGCCGCCTGCTCGACCCCATCCAGCCCCGCCAGCGCCGAGCGCACTTCACCGAGCTCGATGCGGTATCCGCGGACCTTGACCTGCTCATCGGCACGCCCCAGGTAGCGCAGCTGCCCATCGGCACCCCAGCGCACCAAGTCCCCGGTGCGATACATCCGATCCCCGGCCGCACCGAATGGGGACGCGACGAATCGGGACGCCGACAATCCAGGACGGCGGACATAGCCAGTGCCGACACCGCGGCCGGCCACATACAACTCGCCGACCACACCCGCGGGCACCGGGCGCAACCAACTGTCCAGCACAAACAGCGCCGCCCCCGAGACCGGGAATCCGATGGGCACCGCTCCCGAGCCGGCCTCCAGAGGCGCACTCAACGTCGCATACACCGTAGTCTCGGTCGGGCCGTAGCCGTTGATCATCACCCGACCGGGCGACCATCGGTCCACTACCTCAGCGGGGCATGGCTCGGCGGCCACCACCAACGCGGCAGACTCCAAGCCCTCAGTCGATAACGTCCCCACCGCAGTGGGCGTTTGACTCAGTACGTCGACGTGTTCGGCCACCAACAAGGCGTGCAAGTCGTCCGGCGAGCCGGCCAGCGACTCCGGCACCACCACCAGCCGCCCACCATGCAGCAGCGGACCCCAGATCTCCCACACCGAAAAGTCGAAGGCCAGCGAGTGGCCCTGCGTCCAGACACCCGCCCGATCCAATCCGGGGTGCAGTGATTCGAACAATCGGGTGACGTTGTGGTGGGTGACGGCAACACCTTTGGGGACCCCGGTGGTGCCCGAGGTGTAGATGATGTGGGCAATGTCATCAGGCTGCGGCAACGGCAGCGCGGTGCCAGGCTGGTCTTCGATCGCGGGATCGTTGAGGTCGATGACGGCGAGTTCGCAGGCGTCGAACCGCTCGGCCAGCTCGCTAGTCGTCAACGCGGCGGCCGGCGTGGCATCGGCAACCATGAACTGCAACCGCGCCGCGGGCAGGCTCGGATCGATCGGCAAATACGCCGCCCCGGTCTTCAAGACCGCCAAGATCGCCACGATCGCCTCAGCCGACCGCGGCGACAACAACGCCACACACCCGCCCGGGCCGACACCGTGGCTGGTTAGCAAGTGCGCCAAGCGATTCGAGGCCTCGTCGAGCTCGCGATAGGTCAGCGATCGATCCCCACAGCTCAACGCGCCCGCATCCGGGACCCGCTGCACCTGCTGAGCCCACAACTCCGGGATCGACACCGGCGTAGTCGGCTGGCTCAAGATGACTCGGTTGCCGATCTCATCCAGCCCGGCCTGCTCACCACCATCGAGCAGATCGATCGAGGACAGCCGCCGCGACGGGTCCGCGACCATCGCCGCCAGCACTTGCTCCAGCCGGCGCGCCAGATCGGCGACCTCGAAATTCGACAACGGCCCGCCGGCACCGGCCGTGCTCAAGAACAGGTCGTCACCGTCGCTGGAGAAAATCAGGCCAAATCCGCCCACCTGGCCAGAATTGGTATACGACGCCGAGGCCTTCACCCCACCAAACGGCAACGTGAATCCAGCCGGGATAAAATTCAAATTCACCCGCTGAGCCGGCTGCCCCGACCCGCGCGCTTTGCGCTCCAACGCGTGAACGGGGTACCGCTGATGGGCTACTGCCTCCCGAATCCGGGTATCGACATGGGCACACAACTCACTCACCGCGTCCCCAGGAGCCACGGCGATCACCAGCGGCACCGCCCCGGCCACCATCCCCGGCAACGTCTTGGCGTCCGGAGAAACGCGGCGGTTGACCGGGAAGTCGAACACCACCTCGGCGCCCTCAGCACACCAACCCCGCACCAGCAACGCACACGCCGCGGTGATCACCGAAGTGCGGGGCACGTCCCACTTTCGGGCCAACTCTTCGACGCGGCCGACGATTGCCGGGTCGATGGCCACTGGCGCCGACGGCCACGGATCACGTTCACCAGATTCTTCGAGTCCGTAATCCCCGGTGGGCTCGGTCGGCAGATTCTGTTGCCAGTACGCCTCGTCGTCGCGGTATTCGTCGGACGATTCATAGGCCAACTCGGTGTCTACCAAGTCCTGCAGCGAACCGAACAAGACCGGCGGCAACGGCGCGCCAGAAACAATCGCCGAGTAGACCGACGCAATACGCTGCCCCACCAACGCCACGCCGGTGCCATCAATGGCGATGTGGTGGGCGCAAGCCAGCAGATAGAATTCGTCGGGTCGAGTTTTGAATAAGGCGAACTTAAATAACGGACCCGTCAAAGGCATCGGCGCGCGCTGAATCGACAGCGCCATCTCGCGGGCTACTTCCACGGCACGATCGGAATTGCTCAGATCGTAAAAAGCCAGCTCTACATCTGGGTAATCGACCGCCCGCTGAAAAACGCAGCCGTCGACCTCGAAAAAGGCGGCTCTAGCCGGTTCAGCCTCTTGCACGACGCGTCGGATCGCCCACTCAAGCGAACCCCGCTGAACCACACCATCAATCCGGACAAAAAGCCCAAGCTGCCACTCCGTGGAAGCTAACCCCGTTTCCTGGGCGAGCCAAATATCCAGCTGCCCACGCGTTAATGGAAACGCGAGGTCATCATCAAGATCAATTGAACTGCCCCAGAGCTCCACAGGAGCTCGATCATCAAGCTTCATTTGATTCCTCAAAGCTCGACTGGTATGTCACATACCCAGAAGTCTCACTTATCAAATCCCCTGCCCCCTGCCAGCCTTTCCCGCAGACTCTTCGGGCGAATATCAGTCCAGTTCTGTTCGATGTACTCCAGACACGCAGCGCGGTCGGCTTCCCCATAAACCACCCGCCAGCCAGCTGGGACATCGGCAAACGCCGGCCACAGACTGTGCTGCTCCTCGTCGTTGACCAAGACGAAAAAGCTGCCATTGTCATCGTCGAACGGATTGACGCTCACCAGCTCCCCAGACCTATGTTGACATGAATCCAACTGGCCCAAACGATACTGGAGGTCGGCAGCGTCGGTCTGGGGTTTCGACAAAGTTCCTGACGTCATCTGTGTGATCCGTCACGACCCAGTTCACCAGCGCCGCAGCGCTTCGGCGCTGGTCAGCTCGGGTCTACGAAATGCGGCGACGCTGCCTCACCTCGTGGGGCTGCACCGCGCCGCGCGTACCACGTGTCCACAATCACTTAGATTCCGGGTTCGCCGACAGCCGTTGAGCGGCCGGTAGGACGCAGAGCCGGCATTGCCATCCGGCGAAATCAGGGTTAGAGCAAGCCGACGAGTTGTAGGTCGGTGACGTATTTGAGGATGGTCGGCGCCGAGACGTGTGGGATGTCATTGTCGGGGCCGATTTTGGCTTCCTGTACCGCAGCACGGAATCGGTCGGCCGACGCTAAAGACCCGTGCACCGGCTCGAGCGGCTCGAGATCCGTGTGCAACAGCAATAACAACACTTCGAGCACCGAGTTCTGACGTTGCTGCTCCGGCAACTCGCGCAACCCCGCCGTAAACCGCGATATCCACTCGTTAAAGTCAGCGATCCGCTCGATCGAATAACCCGCGTCAATCAGCCAATCGACATATTCATCGAGCCCAATGCCGTCATCATGCGGATTCATCACATGATACGTCTCAAATCCTTCGACCACAGCCGCACCCAATGAGGCGATCGCCTCGGCGACAAACCGCACCGGCAATCCATCAAAATGC
Organism: uncultured Actinomycetota bacterium; assembly: GCA_963826365.1. GTDB lineage: Bacteria > Actinomycetota > Actinomycetes > Mycobacteriales > Mycobacteriaceae > Mycobacterium. Next base: position 736,374 of record CAWGXA010000003.1, read on the forward strand.
GCCCGCTGTCGCTCACCTTGGGCGTCCAACTGATAGAACGACTCGGGCGCCACACCCGTGGACACTAAACTCAAGACCATTCGCGTGAACATGTCCGCCACGTTGAACTGACCGGCATACGCGGTATCCACCAGAATCACATCGCAGCGGAACACCGATGTCGGCAACCCGCACAAATCGTGGGCCTCGCGCAATAACACCTCGCCAGCCCACTTGCTGTTGCCATATCCGTTGGCCAAAGTGCTATCGATAACCCGCGTCGGGCTGATCACCCGAATATCGGCATCCTCGGTAAATGCCGACGGCGTCCACCTGACGTGCCCACATCAGCAGTCGACACATACGCATATGGCTTGAGCCTGCTGGTCAGTGCAAGCCGGATCAGCTCGCCGGTTCCCACCACATTGGGCTCGAACAACTCGCTGTACGGCAGCACCGCGTTGACCAACGCGGCGGAATCCATGATCAGATCAACCGAGTCGGCCAGGCGCTGCCACACCAGCTCGTCGAGGCCCAGGTTGGCCTCACCCTTGTCACCGGCGAGGACCTCCAAATGATCGGCCGCCAGCTCCCGGAAATGCCGCAACAACTCCGCATCGCCGCTGTCAAAAGTCTTATCCAGCCGCGCCCAGGCATCCTCGTCAGACTTGGCCCGCACCAAGCAGATCAGCTTGCCGCCGACAAGCTCCATCTGCTCGAGCCACTCCAACACCAGATACCGTCCGATAAAGCCGGTCGCGCCGGTCAACAGCACCGTGCGCACTTCGCCGTTCGGGGCTGACAGCGTCGGAGCGATCCTCAGCGTGGTGTCATCGATGAACTTGTCCAGCGTCAAATCGCGGGCATGCACTTCGGTGGCGTTGGCGCCGTGCACCGCGGCGAAAGAGCGCATTGCCGGCCGAGAACCTGGCAGCGCCCGTCGAGCCGGCATGCACCTGATGACTCAAGCGCGCGCACCGTCGGCGCGTCGAACAGGCTGCGCACGCCGAGCTGGATGCCCAGGGCGGTGTTAATGGCAGCGATCACGCGCATCGCCGACAACGAGTTTCCGCCCAGATCGAAGAAGGAGTCCTCGACGCCGACCCGCTCGAGGCCCAACACCTCGGCGTAAATGCCGGCCAGGGTCTCCTCGATCGGGCTGGCCGGGGCGCGGTAGCGATCGGCGTCCAAGTATTCCGGCGCCGGCAACGCTCGCTTGTCGAGCTTGCCGTTGACCGTCAGCGGCAACGCCACCACCCCGACCACCGCGGCAGGCACCATATACGCCGGCAACCGCTCCGCCAGCTGGCTGCGTAGCTCGGCCGGATCGGCGGTGCCGGTGACATAGCCCACCAAGCGCTTGTCGCCGGGGCGGTCTTCGCGGGCGATCACCGCCGCCTGCCCTACCCCGTCAAGGTCGGCCAGGGCCGCCTGTATCTCGCCGAGTTCGATGCGGTGGCCGCGGATCTTGACCTGTTCGTCGGTTCGCCCGAGATACTGCAGCTGCCCGTCAGCACCCCACCGCACCAGATCCCCGGTGCGGTACATCCGATCCCCGGCACTGCCGAATGGGCACGCCACGAACCGCGTCGACGTCAAGCCGGACCGTCGCGCGTACCCGCAGCCCACGGCCCTTCCGGCGACATACAACTCACCGACCACACCGGCCGGAACCGGGCGCAACCACCCGTCCAGCACGAATAATGCCGAACCCGGCAGCGGCGCACCGATCGGCGGCGCCCCGGATCCCGGGGTCAGCGGCGCACTCAACGTCACCCACATCGTGGTTTCGGTCGGCCCGTACTCGTTGATCATCACCCGGCCCGGCGCCCACCGATCCACCACCTCGGGCGGGCAGGCCTCGCCGCCGACCAGCAATGCCACGGATTCCAAGCCTTCGGGTGACAAAGCCCCTACGGCTGAAGGGGTTTGGCATAAGACGTTGACTTGTTCAGCGATCAGCAGGGCGCGGAAGTCTTCGGGCGAGGCGGCCACTGCCTCAGGTATGACGACCAGCCGCCCACCACCCAGGAGGGCGCCGTAGATCTCCCAGCCGGAAATGTCGAAGCTGTACGAATGCCATTGCGACCACACCTGTTCCGCTTTCGGCGGCAGGCCGGCATCCAACGTGTCGAACAATTGGGTGACGTTGTGGTGGGCGATCGCCACACCCTTGGGGACACCCGTCGTGCCTGAGGTGTAGATGACGTAGGCGAGGTCATCGGGGGCCGGCGCGGGCAACTCCGTGGTGGGCTGGGCGCTGATGCGAGGATCAGCGATATCAATGGCCACCACGTCGAACCCGTCCAGCCGTGACTGCAGGGCTGCCGTGGTGATCGCGGCGACCGGCGCGGCGTCGCCGATGACGAACTCCAACCGGCCCGTCGGCACCGCCGGGTCGATCGGCAGATACGCCGCCCCGGTCTTGAGCACCGCCAAGATCGACACGATCGCCTCAGCCGAACGGGCAAACAGTAGCGCCACCCGCTCACCCGGGCCCACGCCCTGCTCGACCAGCAGATGCGCCAAGCGGGTAGCGGCCTCGTCAAGCTCACGGTAGGTCCACGACCGTTCCCCGTGTTTCAGCGCTATCGCGTCGGGGGTTCGCGCCGCTTGCGCTGCGAACACCGCCGGAATCGACGTTGGCGTCGTGGGCTGGCTCAGTATCGCCCGGTTACTCCACTCGTCGAGTCGGGCGCGCTCACTGTCGTCCAGTAGATCGATCGACGACAGCCGGCGGGTGGGGTGAGCGGTCATGGTCACCACGACGCGCTGTAGTCGCTCGATCAACGCGTCGATGCTGGCCTGGTCGAACAGCTCGGTGTCGTATTCGACGCGAAGACCGAGTTCGTTGCCCGGAAGGGCCTGCACCGACAGCGGGTAGTGGTTGTATTCGCGGCTGTTGAACCCGGTGATCGTCAGACCGCTGATGGCCGCCAGCGCGGCCGGGTCGACCGGGTAGTTCTCGTACATGAAGATGGTGTCGAACAGCTGGTCGTGACCGGTGATGCGGTGGATCTCGCTGAGCGCAAGGTGCTCATGCTCAAGCGTGTTGTTGTGGTCGCTTTGCAGTTGGCTGAGCAAGTCAGCCGTGGTGGTTGCGGCGTCGATTTTCGCCCGGACCGCCACCGTGTTCAGCAGCAATCCCACCATCGAGTCGGCACCGGGCACGTCGCTGGGCCGACCTGAGACCACGATGCCGAAGGCGACGTCCTGTTGTCCGGTCAGCCAGCACAAGAGCTGCGCCCACGCGGCCTGCAACACGGTGTTGACCGTGGTGTGGTGCGACCGCGCCAACTCGCCCAGGGACCGGGTGATCTCCTCCGGCACTCGGAACGATGCAACACCGCGCTGCCCCAGCCCCAGCCGCTGCGGCGGAGCCACCAAGGTGGGTGCGTCGAATCCCGCGAACACCTCGGCCCACGCGGCTTCGGCGGCCGGGTAGTCCCGATCGGCCAGCCAGTTCACAAACCGGCGATACGACGCAGGCGCACCCAGTCGCTGTCCGTAATAAGTCGTGAAAATTTCCTGCAGCAAGATCGGCATCGACCAGCCGTCCAGCACGATGTGGTGATTAGTCACCACAAACCGGTGCTGATCTGCCCCGGTACGGATCAGCGTCGCCCGGAACGCGGGCTGATGGGCCAGGTCGCAGACCGCGGCACGCTCAGCCGCACACACCCGGTCGACCTGCTGCTCGAGGTCGAGGTCTTCGGCGCCAAGCTGGACATAATGCCAGGCGATCACGGGATCGGCCGGGATGATCTGCACCGGCTTGTCGAACTGGTCGCAGAAGTGGGCGTTGAGGTTGGGATGCCGAGTAACCGCCGTGTGCACGGCCTCACGCAGGCGGTGCGGATCCAGCGCCCCGGCCAGGGCGATATCGAGCTGCACCGCGTACAGCTCACTGAGCTCGGTGGGATCGGGCGCGAGGCTGGCGTGAAAGAGCAGCCCTTCTTGCAGCGGGGTTAGCGGCAGCACGTCGGCGATCTGGTACTGGCGCTCGAGTTGGTCGATCTGCTGCTGGCTCAGCCGGGCTGGGACGATGTCCGACGGGGTCAACCCGCCGCCGCCGCGACGCACATACGCGCAGATTCCGGCCAGTGCCTCGAACCACAACCGGCTCAGCTTGCTGATCTGGGTGTCGTCGACTGCCGAAGGCGCCCAGGTCCAGTTGGCCTGCAACTCCGGACCGGCCTCACTGTCAAGCGTGACAGCGTTGACCTCCACGGTGTGCATCAGCGGCATCGGTACCACGGTGGCCGCCCCGCTCGTCAGACCGTCCGGTCCGACCCGCCACAGTTCCTCGGACAACTCGGCGGCGCCGCCCATCCGGCCCAGGTAGTTGAACCCGATCACCGGCTCCGATTCGCCCGGATCCACCTCGGGGTTCAGATACCGCAGCACCCCATACGAGAGGGGATCCGGTAGGTCGCGCAGCTGCTCTTTCGCATCTTTGACCAGGGAACCCAAGGCCGCCTCGCCGGCGGTGACCTGCGCCCAGTTCAACCCGCCGACGCTCAACGCCACCGGGTACTTGGTGGTGAACCAGCCCACCGTGCGCGACAAGTCCACCTCGGAGCCCAGCTCTTCATGACGCCCGTGGCCCTCGACGTCGATACCGATCGGCGCCTCGGTGTCCAACAGCTTTGCCCAGGCCAACCCGAACGCGATCAACAAGATGTCGTTAACCCCGGCGTGGAATGCTGCGGGCACCTCGCCGAGCAGCAGCCGCGTCGTCTCGACGTCCAACGACACGGACAGGTTCCGCGCGTTGTCGTAGGTGTCCTCGGGGCCCACCGCCGGCAACGGCGCCGGCGTCGCCGCCACGTTTCGCCATATGTCGGCGGAGTCGACCACCGCCGCATCCCGCGCGTATTCACTCAGTAGTGATGACCACCGCCGGAACGATGTCCCCACCGCGGGTAGTGCCACCGGCTGCCCACTGTGGTGCTGGGCCCAGGCGATGTTGAGGTCCTCAATCAGCACCCGCCAGGACACCCCATCGACCGCCAGATGGTGAATGATCAACGCCAACTGGCCCGTTGACTCGGCCCACACCGCGCTGAGCATCAGCCCGGCCGCTGGGTCCAACTTTGACCGGGCCGCCACCAGCGCCTCGTCGGATAACGCAGCTACCGACTCCAAGCACGCCGCGGCGTCCACCGACCCGATGTCGGGCACCTGTAGTGCCCACTGCCCGGCGCCGTCGTCTTCGACGCGTAGCCGCAACATGTCATGGCGATCCAGCAGGGCCTGCAACACCACCACCACGTCGGCCTGGCTTACCCCGGCCGGAGCGTCGACCACAATCGTCTGGTTGAACTGATCGACTTGGCCGTCCACGTCATGCAGCCAATGAATGATCGGGGTGGCCTCGAGTGGGCCCACACCTTCATCGATCAGACCGCCCGGACCGCCTGCCACCGTGGCCACCTGCGCCAGCCGGGCGACCGTCTGCTCGACGAACACATCGCGTGGCCGGCACAGCACCCCGGCCGCCCGCGCTCGGGACGCCACCTGCATTGACAAAATGCTGTCGCCGCCCAAGTCGAAAAACGACTCATCGACCCCGACCCGCTCGAGCCCCAAGACCTGGGCATAGATATCGGCCAAGATTTCTTCGACCGCGGTCGAGGGTGCGCGGTAGCGGTCGACGTCCTGATATTCGGGTGCCGGCAGCGCCCGCTTGTCGAGTTTGCCGTTGGGGGTCAACGGCAGTGCCTCTAAGACGACTATCGCGACGGGAACCATGTAGGCCGGCAGCCGCTCACCCAGTTGGGTGCGTAGCTCGGCCGGGTCTGCAGTGCCGGTGATGTAGCCCACCAGGCGCTTATCCCCCGGGCGGTCCTCGCGGGCGATCACCACGGCCTGCTCGACACCGTCCAAACCGGCTAGCGCAGTACGGATTTCGCCCAGCTCGATGCGATACCCGCGAATCTTGACCTGTTCATCTGCGCGTCCGAGATATTCCAGCTGCCCATCAGCGGCCCAGCGCACCAGGTCCCCGGTGCGATACATCCGCGTCCCGGAGCCCCCGAATGGGCAGGCCACAAAGCGTGACGAGGTCAACCCCAGACGGCCCAAATAGCCGCATCCGACGCCGGTCCCGGCCACGTACAACTCACCGACTACACCGGCTGACACTCGGCGTAATCCAGCGTCCAGCACGAACAAGGCCGCTCCCGACACCGGCGCGCCAATCGGCACCGCGCCGGATCCCGCCTCCAAAGGCGCACTCAACGTCGCGTACACCGTGGTCTCGGTCGGCCCGTAGCCGTTGACCATGACGCGCCCGGGAGCCCACTGATCCACCACTTCGGCGGGGCAGGCCTCGCCGGCCACCACCAGGGCCGCGGACTCCAAACCCTCCTGTGCCAATGCCGCCAGCGCAGTGGGGGTTTGACTCAATACGCTGACCTGCTTGGAGACCAGCAACGCATGGAAGTCGTCGGGCGAGGCGGCGACCGACTCAGGCACCACCACCAGCTGACCGCCACCGAGCAGCGGACCCCAGATTTCCCACACCGAGTAGTCGAATGCCAATGAGTGGCATTGCGTCCATACACCCGCGCGGTCGAGGCCATCGTCGAGTGACTCGAACAGCCGGGTCACGTTGTGGTGAGTGACAGCAACACCTTTGGGCACGCCAGTGGTTCCCGACGTGTAGATGATGTGAGCAATGTCGTCAGGAGCCGGCGCCGGGAGTGTCGCGCTGGGCTGGTTATCGATGCGGGGATCGTCAACATCGATGACCGTCAGGTCAAACCCGTCCAGCCGTGAACGCAGAGCCGCGGTGGTGAGAAGGACGATGGGAGCGGCGTCTTCGACGATGAACTTGAGCCGCGCATCCGGCACCACCGGGTCGATCGGCAGGTAAGCCGCTCCGGCCTTGAGCACCGCCAAGATCGACACGATCGCCTCGGCCGAACGCGAAAACAGCAGTGCCACATATTGGCCCGGGCCGACACCTTGGCTGACCAAAAGGTGGGCCAGCCGGTTGGCGGCCTCATCGAGCTCGCGATAGGTCCACGACGGCTCCCCGCAGCTCAGCGCCACCGCATCGGGAACACGGGCGACCTGCGCGGCGAAGATCGCCGGGATCGATACCGGCGTGGTGGGGCGGGTCAGGACGGCGCGGTTGCCCCACTCATCCAGCCCAGCATGCTCATCGGCGTCGAGGAGATCCAGAGAAAGGAGGCGCCGATTGGGATCGGCGCTCATGAATCCTGGCCTGAATCGGCGGTCATGGCCACCAATACTCGTTGTAGTCGTTGGATGAGCTTCTCGATGCGGGCGGTGGTGAACAGTTCGGTGTCGTATTCGACGCGAAGACCGATCTCGTTACCCGGAACTGCTTGCACGGTCAGCGGGTAGTGGTTGTACTCGCGACTGCTGAAGTCGGTGATCGCCAACCCGTCGGCACCGGCTAACGCACCGGCGTCGATTGGGTAGTTCTCGTAGACGAACAGGGTGTCGAACAGCTGGTCCTGACCAGTGAGGCGATGAATCTCGCTAAGCGCCAGATGCTGGTGCTCCAGGGTGTTGTTGTAGGCGCCTTGCAGCTGGTCGAGCAGATCAGCGATGGTGGTGGCCGCGGAAATGCTGGCCCGCACCGGCACCGTGTTGATCAACAACCCGACCATCGACTCCGCGCCGGCCACCTCAGTCGGGCCGGCCCGACACCGCGGTGCCAAACGCCACGTCATGGCGTCCGGTCAACCAGCACAACAGCTGCGCCCAGGCCGCCTGCAACACGGTGTTGACGGTGGTGTGGCACGACCGCGCCAACTCACCAAGTGCCGCACTGGTTTCGGCGGGCACCGTAAAGGATGCGACGTCGCGACGACCCAGCCGTTCGCGGCCGGCCTCGGCGACGAGGGCGGGGCTGTCGAATCCGGCGAACACCTCGGCCCAGGCCGCTTCGGCCGCGGCCTTGTCGCGCTCGGACAGCCAGCTGACATAGCGGCGATACGACGTCGCCGTGCCCAGCTGCTGACCGTAGTAGCCGGCGAAGATCTCCTGCAGCAGGATCGGCTTGGACCAGCCGTCCATCACGATGTGGTGATTGGTCAGCACAAACCGATGCTGGTCTGCCCCGGTGCGGATCAACGCCGCCCTAAACGCCGGCTGATGGGCCAGGTCGCAGATCGCCGCACGCTCGGCCGCACAGATCCGCTCAACCTGCTCATCGACATCCGTACCGTCGAGTTCGAGGTATTGCCAAGCCATTTCGGGATTGGCGGGGATGATCTGGACGGGTTCGTCGTAGTGGTCGCTGAAGCGGGCCACCAGGTGCGGGTGCCGGCGCACGACCGCCTGCACCGCGTCGTGCAGTTGGTCAGAATCCAGGGGTCCCGCGAAGGTGATGTCCAGCTGGACTGCGTACAGGTCACCCAGGTCGTCGTCGCTGCCGTGGCTGATGCTGGTGTGGAAGAACAGACCCTGCTGCAACGCCGTCAGCGGCAATACGTCGGCAAGTTGATGCTCGAGCTCAAGTTCGTCGATCTGCTGCTGGTTCAACCGCGCCGGAACCAGATCCGACGGGGTCAACCCGCCACCACCGCCACGCACATAGGCGCAGATTCCGGTCAGGGCCTCAAACCACAACTGGTTGAGCCGCTCGATCTGGGTGGCATCGACCGCCGAGGCCGCCCACGTCCAGTTGGCCTGCAACTGTGGGCCGGCCTCGGTGTCGAGCGTGGCGGCGTTGAGTTCGAGGGTGTGGGCCAGCGGCAGGGCCACCACGGTGGCCGCCCCACTCGCCAATCCGTCGGGACCAAGCCGCCAGAACTGGTCGGACAGCTCGGCGGCTCCGCCCATCCGGCCCAGGTAGTTGAACCCGATCACCGGATCCGAATCTTCAACGGCTACTTCGGAATTCAGGTAGCGCAACAATCCGTAGGTCAACGGGTCGGGCAGCGCACGCAGTTGCTCTTTGGCGTCTTTGACCAGTGCCCCCAACGGCGCTGCGCCCGAGGCGATCTGGGCCCAGTCGAGCTGACCGACGCTCAGCGCCACCGGGTACTTGGTGGTGAACCAGCCCACCGTGCGCGACAAGTCGACCTCGGCACTGAGCTCTTCGTGACGGCCGTGGCCCTCGACATCGATACCGATCGGCGCCTTGGTGCCCAACAACTCCCGCAGCGCCAACCCGAACGCGATCAGCAGAATGTCGTTGACCCCGGCGTGGAAGGCCGCGGGCACCTCACCGAGCAGCAGCCGCGTCGTCTCCACATCCAGCGACATCGACACGTTCTGCGCAGTCGCGTAGGTGTCCTCCGGTTGCACCGCCGGCAGCGACCGCGGGGGTAGCCGCCACCTGCCGCCATGCCTCGGCGGAGTCCACGACCGCCGCGTCCCGCGCGTGCTCGCTCAGCAGCTTGGACCAGCGGGCAAACGAGGTACCACCGGCCGGCAATTCCACCGGCTGACCGTTGTGGTGTTGTGCCCAGGCGATATTGAGGTCTTCGAGCAGCACCCGCCACGACACCCCGTCGACGGCCAGGTGGTGAATGATCAACGCCAACTGGCCCGACGATCTCGGCCCACACCGCGCTCAACATCACCCCGGCAGCCGGGTTCAGTGCCGACCGACCGGCGATCAGCGCCTCATCGGAGAGCACCTCCACCGACTGCACGTGTGCCGTCCACCGAGCCGGGCTCGGGCACTGTCAAGCGACCAGCCGCCAGACTCGTCGGTGTCCACCCGCAGCCGCAACATGGCGTGGCGATCCAGCAAGCCCTGCAGCACCGCCACCACATCGGCCTGCGTTACCCCGGCCGGGCGCGTCGACGACCACCGTCTGGTTGAACTGCTCGACCGGACCGTCGACACTGCGCAGCCAGCGGATGATCGGGGTGGCCTCGACCGGACCCACACCCTCATCGACGAGCGCGTTGGCGTCGGTGGCCACCGTGGCAACCTGTGCAAGCCGGGCGACGGTCTGCTCGACGAAAATGTCACGGGGCCGGCACAACACCCCCGCGGCACGGGCCCGGGCGGCCACCTGCATCGACAAAATGCTGTCGCCGCCCAGGTCGAAGAAGGAGTCGTCCACCCCGACCCGCTCCAGACCCAGCACCTGGGCATAGATGCCGGCCAGGATCTCCTCGACCGCGGTCGACGGGAGCCCGATACCCGTTGCCGCCGTCCTGGTATTCCGGCGCGGGCAGCGCGCGAGTGTCCAACTTGCCGTTGACCGTCAACGGCAACGCTTCTACCGCCACCACGGCGGCCGGCACCATGTACGCGGGCAACCGGTCGCTCAGTTCCGCACGCGCCGCGACCGGGTCTGCGGTGCCGGTGACATAGCCGACTAGCCGCTTGTCGCCGGGGCGATCTTCGCGGGCGATCACGACCGCCTGCTCGACCCCCGCCAAACCGGCCAGCGCCGCACGCACCTCGCCCAATTCGATGCGGTGCCCGCGGATCTTGACCTGTTCGTCCGCACGACCGACATAGCGCAGCTGCCCGTCAGCACCCCAGCGCACCAGGTCCCCGGTGCGATACATCCGCTCCCCGACCTCACCGAACGGGCAGGCCACAAACCGGGTGGACGACAGATCAGCCCGGCCCACATAGCCATCCGCCAGTCCGGCTCCGGCGACATACAATTCGCCGACCACACCGGCGGCCACCGGCCGCAACCAGCCATCCAGGACGAAGAACCCGAGATGAGCCAACGGCACCCCGATCGGGCTGGCCGTGCTCTCCAGATCGCTATCCACGATCTCGCGATACGACGCGTGCACCGTCGTCTCGGTGATGCCGTACATGTTGATCAACCGCGGCGGGCCGGGATGCTTGCGGAACCACGCCGAAAGACGTTGCGGTTCAAGGGCTTCCCCACCGAACACCACCGTCTGCAACTTCAGCTGGTGACCCAACTCCGGCGAGAGCGCATCAGCACCCTGCAGCGCATAAAATGCCGACGGCGTTTGGCTCAACACACCGACCTGTTCCGTGGCCAGCAGCGCATGCAAGTCTTCCGGCGAGCGCACCACCGAATCGGGCACCACCACTACCCGGCCGCCGCCGAGCAGCGCCCCGAAGATCTCCCAGACCGAGAAATCGAATGCCAACGAGTGGCACTGCGACCACACCTGGCCCAGCTCCAACTCGGCATCCAACGCCTCGAGCAACCGGATCACATTGCGGTGAGTAACCGCAACGCCTTTGGGAGCACCGGTCGTGCCCGAGGTGTAGATGATGTAGGCAATGTCGTCCGCAGCCGGCGCCAGTAACGCCGCGCTGGGCTGGGCACCGATAGCCGGGTCGTTGATGTCGATGACCGTCAGATCGCATCCGTCCAAGCGCGACCGCAGATCCGTAGTAGTGATCGCGGCGATCGGCTTGGAATCGCCGATCATGAATTGCATGCGCGACGCCGGGTGGGCGGGATCCATTGGCAGGTAAGCCGCCCCGGTCTTGAGCACCGCCATGATCGACACGATCGCCTCAGCCGAGCGCGACAGCAGCAACGCCACCCGCTCACCAGGACGCGCGCCCTGACCGATCAGCAAGTGCGCCAACCGGTTCGACGCCTCATCGAGTTCGCGGTACGTCATCGACGAACCCTGGAAGCTCAGCGCGACTGCCTCAGGAATACGCGCCACCTGCCCGGCGAACAGAACAGGAATCGACACCGTCATGCCGGACGGCTGGGTAAGCACTGCTCGGTTACCCCACGCATCGAGTCGGGCATGCTCGGACTCGTCGAGCAAATCGATCGACGACAACACCCGCTCGGGATCGGCGGTCATCGCTTCCAGCACCCGCTCTAGCCGTTCGATCAGCGCCTCAATGCCGGCCGAATCGAACAGCGCGGTGTCATATTCGACGCGAAGACCCAATTCCTGACCGGGATGGGCCACCATCGTCAGTGGGTAGTGGTTGTATTCGCGGCTACTGAAATCGGTGATGGCCAGCCCGTTGACCTCACCCAACGCGGAGGCATCGACGGGGTAGTTCTCGTAGACGAACAAGGTGTCGAACAGCTGGTCCACACCGGTGATGCGGTGGATGTCGCGCAGCGCCAAGTGCTGGTGATCGACGGTCTCGTTGTAAGCGTTTTGCAGCTGCTCGAGCAGCCCCGCGGTGGTGCCGGCCGCCGCGAGGTTAGCTCTCACCGGCACCGTGTTGATCAGCAGGCCCACCATCGTTTCAGCGCCGACCATGTCCGTGGGCCGGCCTGATACCGCTGCACCAAAGGCCACATCGCGCTGACCGGTCAACCCGCACAACAACTGCGCCCAGGCCGCCTGCAACACCGTATTGACAGTGGTCCGCTGCGACCGCGCAAGCTCGCCCAGGGCCGCCGTCGTCTCGGCAGAAACCCGGAACGAGTTCACACCGCGCTGGCCCAGACCCAACCGATCCGGCGGGCCGACCAGAGTGGGGGTGTCGAACCCGGCCAGCACCTGACCCCAGGCCGCTTCGGCGGCCGCATGGTCGCGCTCGGCCAGCCAGGTCACAAACCGGCGGTAGGGCACCGCCGCGTTCAGGTGCTGCCCGTAGTAACCGGCGAAGATCTCCTGCAACAGGATTGGCATGGACCAGCCGTCGAGCACGATATGGTGGAAGGTCAGCACAAATCGGTACTGGTCTTGGCCGGTACGAAGCAAGGCACCGCGGAATACCGGGTTGCTGATCACATCGCAGACGGCGGCGCGTTCGGCCGCACACACCTGCTCGACCTGCTCGGCGACATCGCCGCCGTCGAATTCGAGGTACTGCCAAGCGATTACCGGGTCGGCCGTGATGATCTGCACCGGTTCGTCGAACTGGTCAGAGAAGTGTGCCGCCAGGTGCGGATGCCGGCGCACCATCGTCTGCACCGCGTCACGGAGCTGGCGCGGATCCAACGCCCCGGCCAAGGTGATGTCCAGCTGCATCGAATAGAGCTCACCCAGGTCGCGGTTGTCGTCGGCGGCAGTGGCGTGGAAGAACAAGCCCTGCTGCAACGGGGTCAGCGGCAACACGTCAGCGATTCGGTACTGCTGGCGCAGCTGGTCGATCTGGTCCTGGCTGAGCCGGGCCGGGGCGAGATCCGATGGAGTCAGTCCGCCACCACCACTGCGCACATGCGTGCAGATTCCGGCCAACGCCTCGAACCACAACCGGCTGAGCCGCTCGATTTGTGAGTTATCAAGTGCTGACGGGGTCCAAGTCCAGTTGGCCTGCAGGTGCGGGCCTGCCTCGGTGTCGAGGGTGGCCGCGTTGACTTCCACGGTGTGCATCAGCGGCATCGCCACCACGGTGGCCGTCCCGCTGAAGAAGCCGTCCGGGCCGACGCGCCAGAACTGGTCGGACAACTCCGCGGCACCGCCCATCCGGCCCAGGTAGTTGAACCCGATCACCGGATCCGAATCCCCAACGGCTACTTCGGAATTCACATACCGCAACAGCCCATACGACAGCGGATCGGGCAGCGCGCGCAGCTGCTCTTTGGCGGCTTTGACCAACGCCCCCAAAGGGGCTGCGCCAGAAGCGATCTGGTCCCAGTCCAGCTTGCCGATGCTCAGTGCCACCGGGTATTTGGTGGTGAACCAGCCCACCGTGCGCGACAAATCCACCTCGGCACTGAGCTCTTCGTGGCGTCCGTGGCCTTCGACGTCGATACCGATCGGCCCATCGGTGCCCAAGAACTTCGCCCAGGCCAACCCGAACGCGATCAGCAGGATGTCGTTGACCCCAGCATGGAATGCCGCGGGCACCTCACCGAGCAGCAGCCGGGTGGTTTCCACATCCAACGACACCGACAAGTTCTGCGCGGTCGCATAGGTGTCCTCGGGGCCCACCGCCGGCAGCGGGGCCGGCGTCGCCGCCACCTGCCGCCACGTCTCGGCGGAGTCCACCACCGCCGCGTCTCGCGCATATTCGCTCAGCAGCGACGACCACCGGGCAAACGAGGTGCCGCCGACCGGCAATGCCAACGGCTGCCCACTGCGATGCTGGGCCCAGGCGATATTGAGGTCTTCAAGCAGCACCCGCCACGACACCCCATCGACCGCCAGATGGTGAATGATCAACGCCATCTGATTCGACGTGGTCGCCCAGACCGCGCTCAGCATCACCCCGGCGGCCGGATCCAGCTTTGATCGGCCCGCCACCATCGCCTCATCGGAGAGCACATCCACCGACTGCACGCACGCGCCGGCGTCCACCGATCCGGGCTCGGGCACCGTCAGCGACCAGCCACCGGCCTCGTCGTCCTCGACGCGCAGCCGCAACATGGCATGGCGATCCAGCAAGCCCTGCAACACCGCCACCACATCGGCGTGCGTTACTCCGGCCGGGGCATCGATCACGATCGTTTGGTTGAACTGCCCGACCGGACCGTCCACACTTTGCAGCCAGCGAATGATCGGGGTGGCCTCGACGGGGCCGATACCCTCATCGACCACACCGTTCTCGCCGGTAGCCACCGTGGCCACCTGCGCCAACCGGGCCACCGTCTGCTCGACGAAAATGTCACGGGGCCGGCACAGCACTCCAGCTGCCCGGGCCCGGGCAGCCACCTGCATCGACAGAATGCTGTCGCCACCCAGATCAAAGAACGGCTCGTCGACCCCGACCCGCTCTAGCCCCAACACCTGGGCATAGATATCGGCGAGGATCTCCTCTACCGGAGTGGCCGGGGCGCGGTAGCGGTCCACGTCCTGGTATTCCGGCGCGGGCAGCGCCCGCCTGTCGAGTTTGCCACTGACCGTCAGCGGCAGCACCTCCAAAACAACGACAGCGGTCGGCACCATGTAGGCCGGCAACCGCTCGGCCAGCGCAGCCCGCGCGGCGGCGGGGTCTGCGGTGCCGGTGATGTAGCCGACCAGGCGCTTGTCGCCGGGGCGGTCCTCGCGGGCGATTACCGCCGCTTGTTCGACACCGTCCAGCCCGGCCAATGCGGTCTGCACTTCGCCGAGTTCGATGCGGTATCCGCGGATCTTGACCTGCTCATCGGCACGCCCCAGGTAGCGCAGCTGCCCATCGGCACCCCAGCGCACCAAGTCCCCGGTGCGATACATCCGATCCCCGGCCTCGGCGAACGGGCACGCCATAAACCGGGACGCGGTCAGTCCCGAACGGCGGATATAGCCGGTGCCGACACCGCGGCCGGCCACATACAACTCGCCGACCACACCCGCGGGCACCGGGCGCAGCCAAGCGTCGAGCACAAACAGCGCCGCCCCGGGCACCGGCGACCCGATCGGCACTACACCCGGGCCGGCCGCCAAGGGCGCGCTCATCGCGGCATACACCGTGGTCTCGGTCGGGCCGTAGGCGTTGATCATCACCCGGCCGGGCGACCAACGCTCTACCACCTCGGCGGGGCACGCCTCCCCTGCCACCATCAACGCGGTCGAGTCCAGGCCCTGCGGTGACAACGCACCCAACGCAGACGGAGTCTGGCCCAGCACGCTGACCTGTTGGGTTACCAGCAAGGCGTGCAAGTCGTCCGGCGAGCTGGCTACCGACTCCGGCACCACCACCAGCCGCCCACCATGCAGCAGGGCACTCCAGATCTCCCACACCGAGACGTCGAAGCTGTAGGAGTGCCACTGCGACCACACCTGCTGGGGCGGCAGCGCATCCACCGACTCAACCAGTTGGGTGACGTTGTGGTGAGTGACGGCAACACCTTTGGGCACGCCGGTGGTGCCCGAGGTGTAGATGATGTGGGCGATGTCATCAGAGCTGCGGGAACGGCAGCGCGGTGCCGGGCTGGTCTGCGATCGCGGGATCGTTGAGGTCGATGACGGCGAGTTCGCACGCGTCGAACCGCTCGGCCAGCTCGCTAGTCGTCAACGCGGCGGCCGGCGTGGCATCGGCAACCATGAACTGCAACCGCGCCGCGGGCAGGCTCGGATCGATCGGCAAATACGCCGCCCCGGTCTTCAAGACCGCCAAGATCGCCACGATCGCCTCAGCCGACCGCGGCGACAACAACGCCACACACCCGCCCGGGCCGACACCGTGGCTGGTTAGCAAGTGCGCCAAGCGATTCGAGGCCTCGTCGAGCTCGCGATAGGTCAGCGATCGATCCCCACAGCTCAACGCGCCCGCATCCGGGACACGCTGCACCTGCTGAGCCCACAACTCCGGGATCGACACCGGCGTAGTCGGCTGGCTCAAGATGACTCGGTTGCCGATCTCATCCAGCCCGGCCTGCTCACCACCATCGAGCAGATCGATCGAGGACAGCCGCCGCGACGGGTCCGCAGCCATCGCCGCCAACACCTGCTCGATGCGGCGCGCCAGATCGGCGACCTCGAAATTCGACAACGGCCCGCCGGCACCGGCCGTGCTCAAGAACAGCTCGTCACCGTCGCTGGAGAAAATCAGGCCAAATCCGCCCACCTGGCCGGAATTGGTATACGACGCAGAGGCCATCACCCCACCAAACGGCAACGTGAATCCAGCCGGGATGAAATTCAAATTCACCCGCTCAGCCAACCGCCCTGAACCGCGGGCTTTGCGCTCCAAGGCATGCACCGGGAAGCGCTGATGCGCCACCGCATCCCGAATCCGGGTGTCCACATGAGCGCACAACTCACTCACGGTGTCCCCCGCTGACACACTGATCACTAGTGGCACCACGCCGGCCACCATCGCGGGAAGCGTCTTGGCCTCAGCAGAAACACGGCGGTTGACCGGGAAGTCGAACACCACCTCGGCGCCCTCAGCACACCAACCCCGCACCAGCAACGCACACGCCGCGGTGATCACCGAACTGCGGGGCACATCCCAGGCCCGGGCCAGCTCCTCGACCCGACTCACGATCGCCGGGTCAATGGCCACTGGCGCTGACGGCCACGGATCATGCTCCGCAGAATCGTCTAACCCGAAATCCCCCGTAGGCTCGGCTGGTAAATTCTGCATCCAATAAGCTTCATCCTCGCGATACTCATCCGAGGATTCGTAGGCCAATTCGGTGTCTACCAAGTCCTGCAGCGAACCGAACAACCCCGGCGGCAACGGCGCACCCGAAACAATTGCTGAATACACCGAGGCAATACGCTGCCCCACCAATGCGATGCCTGTTCCATCAATGGCGATGTGATGGCAGCACGCAAATAAATACGATTCGTCCTCGCGGGTTTTGAATAGCGCGAACCCAAACAATGGTCCTGTCAAAGGCATCGGCGTGCGCTGAATCGATAGCGCCATCTCGCGGGCTTCTTCGACCGCGCGATCGGAGCCGCTCAGATCGTAGAAAGCCAGCTCCACGTCCGGGATACTCGGCCGCCCGCTGAAAAACCCGGCCGTCGACCTCGAAAAAGGCCGCGCGAGCCGGCTCGGCCTCTTGCACGACGCGTCGGATCGCCCACTCCAGCGAACCCCGCTGAACCACACCATCAATCCGGACAAAAAGCCCAAGCTGCCACTCGGTAGAAGACAGCCCTGTCTCCTGGGCAAGCCAAATATCCAACTGCCCCCGCGTAAGCGGGAATGCAAGGTCATCGATTTCCATCGGATTCCCCCAAAGCCCCGCTGCCGGTTCATCAACTTCGACCCGGCTCCCCCAGAGCTCCACTGGACCTCCCATACCCAGATGGCTCACTTATCAAAACCCCGGCCCGCTGCCAGCCTTTCGCGCAGACTCTTCGGGCGTATATCGGTCCAGTTCTGTTCGATGTACTCCAGACACGCAGCGCGGTCAGCTTCCCCATAAACCACCCGCCAGCCAGCTGGAACATCAGCAAACACCGGCCACAGACTGTGCTGCTCCTCGTCGTTGACCACGACGCGAAAGCTGCCATTGTCATCGTCGAACGGATTGATGCTCACAGTTCTCCAGGACGTCTAGGCGAGATGAGTGGAACCGTCTCAAAACGATACTGGAGCTCAACAGGCTCGGTCGGGGGTTTTAACAAACTTCCTGGTGTGACCTATTTAGCATTCTCAGCGGCGCTCAGCAATTCGAGGGCGGGCCGGTGTCTCGACACTACTTGACCAGGCAACATGAGCTGCAGTGGGGTCCAATAATGTGGCATATGCCACACGGGCTCCGGCCGTGCCAATTTCCGAGTTTGCTAGTGGCGACCAGCGGAAACGCCGAGGCTGGCGCATGCCGTGCCGCCAACTACGCACGGCCTCACATCCGATGGCGGCATGCCATGCGGGAAAACCCGTGTGTACCAGGCGAAATGGCGACGCGGCATACTCGGCGACCGAGTCGGCCCGACATTACAGTTCCGTCTGGCTGTCAGCGCGGCGATTTCCTGGCAACGTCCTTGCATCCGCGCGTCTTCCGAACGTTGAGCATTAAAAGAACAGCCGCAAGAAAACCTATGGCGCTGTTGGCGTGCGCGGTTTGCGCGGGCGTTCCAGGACTTAACGCACGCGGTATGCATCACCGAACCCGCATCGCATTGCCAAAGCGGCGATATGGCCGCCACGGACATGGTTTACTCGTCGGGACCAGGCCGCGCTCGCCGAGCGCCGCACGTTTGAGGTGACCGCCGGATGGGCAGACTGCGACGTCCACCACATTCGATGTAACGTCAACGTGTCGAGGCCGATTAGCTAGTTACATGGTCGAACGACTCACATGGTCGAATGACCGCAATACGCATGGGGCGCAAAACGGGTGGAAGGTTAGGTGCGGTGGTCGAACGCAGTGTGCGCGACGTCGAGCGAGCCTCGTCCGATGTCACGGTCGCGGGTGACCAAGGCGTGAGCCAGACCCCACCTGGACCTGCCGCGCCGGGTATCACTCGAATGAAGCATCGGAAGTGGGGATTTGCGGCGGGCCGCCTCCTCAAGCGCACCTGGATTCCCATCGTCATCATCGCCGTCGTCGCTGCAGGCGGTTTGACAGTGGGACGGCTGCACGGCATCTTCGGTTCTGAGAGACGTCCCGCGTATGCCGACACCAAAGTCAACGACAACAAGCCTTTCGACGCCAAGCGCATTACCTACGAGGTGTTCGGGCCGCCAGGGACCGTTGCCGACATTGGCTATTTCGACGTCGACGCCAACCCTCAGCGGGTCGAGGGGGCACAGCTGCCGTGGAAGCTCGTTCTCACAACCACCAAGCCGACGATTGTGGGGAATCTTGTGGCGCAGGGTAATACTGACAGCATTGGCTGCCGCATTCTCATCGGCGATGAGGTCAAGGCCGAGAAGGTGACGAACGAGGTAAGCGCCTTTACCTTCTGCATGCTGAAGTCCGGATGAGCGACGTCAACGTGGAAACCTCCACACGCCAAGCGCAGCCATTTATTGCACGATCGATTCATCGTTTTTCCATTCCCATCATTTTGGGATGGGTACTGATCGTCATTGCCCTGGCTGTTTTCGTCCCGCCACTCGAGCAGGTGGAGGCACAGCACCTGGTATCGCTGACTCCTACGGATGCGCCATCGGTCAAGGCGTTGAACCGCCTGAATGAGGACTTCAAGTCGCCATATTCCGGCGCTGCGGCGATGATCGTGATAGAGGGCCAGGCGCCTCTGGGCGACGACAGTCACCAGTACTACAACAGCATTATTCGTCAAATGCGCGACGACCCAAAGCACGTACAGCACATCCAGGATTTGTGGGGCGACCCACTGACGCAGGCCGCCGCGATCAGCGCTGATGGCAAGGCCGCGTACGTCGAGTTGACCCTCTCCGGCAACCCGGGCCAGACCTTGGGGAACCAATCGATCAAATCGGTGCGCGACATCATCGCCCGGACGCCGGCGCCACCGAACGTCAAGGCATTTCTCACCGGTCCCGCGGCGGTCGTTGCCGACATGGGCAACAGTGGTGACAGAACGATCGCCATGGTGACCCTGGTCAGCATCTCGGTGATCTGCTTGATGCTGCTGTTGGTCTATCGCTCGATTTTCACCGTGATCTTTTTGCTGCTGACGGTGTTCATCGAATTGCAGGTCGCCCGAGGGTGCGTCGCATTATTGGGCGATCTTGGGCTTGTCGGCCTTACGACCTATGCGGTCAACCTGTTGGTATCGATCGGGCTTGCCGCCGGAACCGACTATGGCATCTTCTTCATGGGTCGGTATCAAGAGGCACGTCAGGCCGGCGAGGATCGGCTGACGGCTTACTTCACCACTTATCACGGAACTGCCAAGGTTGTGTTGGCCTCCGGTTTGACGATCGCTGGGGCGGTTTTCTGCCTCGGTTTCACGCGCCTGCCGTATTTCCAACCGTTGGGCGTTCCTTGCGCGGTCGGCATATTTATCGCGGTAGCGGTCGCCCTGACGTTGGTTCCGGCAGGCATGGCGCTCGGAAGCCGTTTCGGCCGATTCGACCCCAAGAAAAAGTTCACGATTAGCGGCTGGCGACGGATAGGTACGGCGATCGTCCGATGGCCCGCGCCCATTCTCATCGCAACACTCGCCGTCACGCTCGTCGGGCTATTGGCGCTGCCGGGATTCAAACCCAGCTACAACGATCAGTCGTATATCCCCAAGAACATCGCCGCCAACCTGGGCCTGTCGGCCGCGGAGCGGCACTTTCCCAAGTCGCGAATGATGATGCCCGAGATTTTGCTGGTCGAAGCCGATCACGATATGCGCAACCCGGCAGACTTCCTGATATTGAACAAACTTGCCAAGGGCATCCTGGCCGTTCCCGGTATTTCTCGGGTACAAGCCATCACTCGGCCCGCGGGTACTCCAATCGATCACGCGACGATCCCGTATCTGCTCAGCATGCAGCAGAGCTTCCAGCAACAGACTTTCAAGTTTCAGGAAGCCCGCATGAACGACTTGCTCACCCAGGCCGACGACCTGGGCAAAATGACCGCGATCATGAAGCACATGTATGCATTGATGCCGGAACTCAACGGCGTCACTCATGCAATGACCGGCATCACGCATGAAGTAGAAATAAAAACGAATGAGTTGCGAGATCATATTGCGGATTTCGAGGATTTCTTCCGGCCGCTTCCGCAGTTATTTCTACTGGGAAAAGCATTGCTACGATATTCCTATCTGCTTTTCGATACGATCCATATTCGACACAATTGACGGTGTTGACGAGATCAGCGAAAAGCTGCACCTGCTGGTAAAGGACCTCGACATGGTGGACATGCTGATGCCGCAGCTGCTCGGCGCAATTCCCGCCGCAGATCGCCATCCTGGAAGCCATGCGGACCATGCTGCTGACCATGCACAGCACCATGGCCGGCGATCTTCGGCCAGATGGATAGCCAGAGCGACAACTCGTCGG
Source organism: uncultured Actinomycetota bacterium (assembly GCA_963826365.1). GTDB lineage: Bacteria > Actinomycetota > Actinomycetes > Mycobacteriales > Mycobacteriaceae > Mycobacterium. Next base: position 757,534 of record CAWGXA010000003.1, read on the forward strand.
CCATGGGACAGGCATTCGACGCGGCGAAGAATGACGATTCCTTCTACCTGCCACCGGCGGTCTTCAAGAGCCAGGGCTTCAAAGATGTCATGAAAGTCTTCCTGTCACCCGACGGGAAAGACGTCCGCATGTTCATTTCGCAGCGCGGTGATCCGGCGTCGCCGGAAGGTATTTCGCGGGTCAACCAGATAAAGTCTGCGGCCGAAGAGGCGCTCAAGGGAACTCCGCTGGAAGACTCCAAAATCTATCTCACCGGCACCGCAGCGATCACCAAGGACTTGGTGGACGGCTCGAAATTCGACCTTCTGATCGCGGGAGTCGCTTCGCTCTGCCTGATTCTCATCATCATGCTGATCATCACGCGAAGTTTCGTGGCTGCCCTGGTTATCGTCGGCACGGTATTGGTTTCGCTTGGTGCATCCTTCGGGCTTTCCGTACTCGTCTGGCAATATCTTCTCGGCACGCAAATTCACTGGATGGTGGTCGCGATGTCGGTGATCGTCCTCCTGGCAGTGGGGTCTGACTACAACTTGCTGTTGGTATCCCGGATGAAGGAAGAAATAGGCGCCGGGTTGAATACGGGCATCATTCGAGCAATGGGCGGCACCGGAAGGGTCGTGACGAATGCCGGCCTGGTGTTCGCCTTCACCATGAGTTCCATGATCGTCAGCGACCTGCGAGTCATCGGTCAGGTCGGGACGACGATCGGTATGGGCCTGCTGTTCGACACCTTGATCGTGCGCGCGTTCATGACGCCGTCCATCGCCGCGCTGTTGGGACGCTGGTTCTGGTGGCCGCAACGGGTGCGCCCTCGCCCCGCCAGTGCAATGCTTCGGTCGCTGGCACCGCGTCCGGTGGTGCGTTCCCTGTTGCTGGGCCAGGGACAGCAGAAGTAGTAGTGGCAGAGTTTCAGTTCGGGACGGGGCCAGCAAACCGTGGGGAGCATCGTGACACAGTGCGATAGCGACAGCGTCGGCTGCCGCATCGTGGCGAGCGGTGTCGGTGTGGTCAAGATCGGCGAGGTTTTGCCGGACTCGGGCGCCGTTAGGTCCGGTTCGTGGACGGGCGTATGAGCACCGAACGCCCGCCGCTGAGCACCGAACGCCCGCCGCGCCCCTTCATCCCGCGGGCGATACGCGGCCTTTCGGTCTTCGTCATCCTCGGCTGGGTCGCATTTACCCTGCTGGTGACTTTCGCCGTGCCGCGGCTGGAAGTGGTTGGGGCACAGCATTCCGTACCACTGGCTCCTCAGGATGCGCCGGCGGTACAGGCCATGCAGCGCATGGGCAAGGTCTTCAAAGAATCCGATTCTGACAGTTTCGCGATGATCGTCCTGGAGGGCCAGCAGCCGCTCGGAGACGAAGCGCACGCATACTACGACCGACTGATCCGTGAGTTACGCGCCGACCCAAAGCACGTCCAGCACGTGCAGGACCTGTGGTCCGATCGCCTCACCGCGGCGGGCGCGCAAAGCCCGGATGGTAAGGCCGCCTACGTCCAGGTCAATCTTTCCGGCAACCAAGGCACGACCCTGGGCCAGGACTCCATTGCCGCGGTCCGGAACATCATCGCGCGGGTCCCGTCGCCCCCCGGTGTCAAGGCCTACGTCACCGGCCCAGCAGCGCTGCTTTCGGATATGCAGAGCGCCGGCGACGGATCCATTCTGAAAATCACCTTGATCGGCGCCTTGATCATTTTCCTGGTGCTGCTTGTGGTTTACCGCTCCGTCATCACCGTAATTCTGTTGTTGGTCACGGTGGCGATCGAAGTATTTTCGGCCCGGGGAATCGTCGCGTTTCTCGGCGATAACAATCTGGTCGGACTGTCGACATTTGCTACCAACCTGCTGATCGCCCTCGCGATGGCGGCCGGAACCGACTACGGGATCTTCTTCTTCGGTCGATATCAAGAGGCGCGTCAGGCCGGCGAGGACCGGGAAACGGCCTTCTACACCACCTACCGCAGCGTCGCGCCCGTGGTCTTGGGTTCCGGCTTGACGATCGCCGGAGCGATGTTGTGCTTGAGTTTTACCCGGATGCCTATCTTCCAGACCGTGGGCGTGCCGTGCGCGGTCGGCATGTTTGCCTCGGTCGTCATCGCCCTGAGCTTGGCTCCGGCGGTGATCGCCCTCGGAAGTGGCTTTGGCCTACTCGACCCCAGGCGCACGATCACGGTTCGTGGATGGCGCCGGGTCGGCACGGCGATTGTCCGCTGGCCTGCACCTATCCTCGCCGCCAGTTGCGCGATCGCGCTTGTCGGTCTCGCGACACTGCCGGGCTATAAAACGAGCTACAACGACCGTGCCTATCTGCCCAACACCATTCCCGCCAATTTGGGATACTCGGCTGCCGATCGCCATTTCTCCCAATCGCGGATGATGCCCGAAATTCTGATGGTCGAAGCAAACCACGATATGCGCAATCCGACTGACTTTCTGGTGCTGCATCAGGCTGGCCAAGGCAATCTTTCAAGGTTCCGGGAATTTCACGGGTAGTGGGCATTACCCGCCCCGAGGGCACGCCGATTGAACACACTTCAATACCTTTCATGCTCAGCATGCAAAACTCCGGCCAGATCGCAAGACATGAAGTACATGAGAATGCGCGCTGACGACATGCTCAAGCAGGCCGACATGATGAAGCAGAGCATCGCGATGATCGAGAAAATGTACGAGCTCACGAAGCAGCTCACTGCCACTATTCACGACATGGTCGGCAAGAACACAAGAAATGACCGAGATCGTTGGATGAGATAAACAGTCAGTCTTGCGGATTTTGACGACTTCTTCAGGCCAATTCAGAGCTATTTCTACTGGGAAAAACACTGCTACGACATCCCCGTATGCTTGGTCGATTGAGGTCGATATTTGACACGTTTGACGGTGTCGATGATCTCGACGAAAAACTTCATGATCTCGTGAAGAATCTCGACAAGCTGGATGCGCTGCTGCCGCAGATACTCGCGCAGTTCCCAGCGATCATCGAGACCATGCACGGCACGCTGACGTTCATGCTGACGAATCACAGCACCATGACCGGGATGTTGGACCAGATGGACCAAGGGCAGAAGGATGCCTCCGCCGTCGGGTCAAGCGTTCGACGAAGCCAAGAACGACGATTCCTTCTGGCTGCCTCCGGAGGTTTTCCAGAACCCGGACTTCAAGCGCGCGATGACGTCATTCTTTTCTCCGGACGGGAAAGCGGTCCGATTCATCATTTCCCATCGAGGCGACCCCGCGACGGTCGAGGCCATCGGGCGTATCGATCAGATCAGGACGGCGGCCGAAGAGGCACTCAAGACGACGCCGCTGGAGGACGCCAAGATCTACATCGCCGGAAATGCGTCGACTTTCAAGGACTTCCAGGACGGCTCTAAATACGACCTATTGATCGCGGGAGTCGGGTCGCTCTGCCTGATTTTCATTATCATGATCATCATCACCCGAAGTTTTGTGGCGGCCCTGGTGATCGTCGGCACGGTCGCGCTGTCGCTGGGCTCATCGTTCGGGCTGTCGGTGCTGGTCTGGCAGTATCTTCTGGGATTCCGATTGCACTGGATGGTGGTCGCCGATGTCGGTGATCATCCTTTTGGCGGTGGGGTCTGACTACAACTTGCTGCTGGTATCCCGAATGAAAGATGAAATAGCCGCCGGTATAAAAACGGGCATCATCCGGGCAATGGGTGGTACCGGTAAAGTCGTGACGAACGCGGGGCTGGTATTCGCTTTCACCATGATGGCGATGGTGGTCAGCGATTTGCGGATCATCGGTCAGGTCGGTACCACGATCGGCTTGGGCCTGTTGTTCGACACCTTGGTCGTGCGCTCGTTCATGACGCCGTCTATCGCCGCGTTGCTCGGACGTTGGTTCTGGTGGCCGCAGAAGGTCCGTCCGCGCCCGGCCAGCTCAACTGCTCTGGCCCGTCGGACCGCGTCCCCTGGTGCGGTCTTTGTTGCTGCCGAGTGAGCGCGCGCGACGAGACGCGCCCACCGCCGAGATCCCGAGGGCATCCGTCTAGGCCGGCGCTCGCCGATTGCCTCACGTCGGGTTGCTAATCGCGTGCTACGGGCAACGTACGTAAGACTGGCGTATAATCACATTTGGCTCTCGCGCCGGTGAAAGGCCCGCAGCTCCCCCGATTTCGTCCTGTACTCGCAATACCGGCCACGTGAGGGCACCTACCATGGAATACTTCGTACGGTGAGCCCACTTGCGATCGAGGTTGCTGGCCTTACGAAGACATTCGAGGGAGCAACGCCTGCGCTGGGTGGCGTCAGCTTCTCGGTTCCGGCCGGAACGGTGTGCGGCCTGCTCGGCCACAATGGCGCCGGCAAGACAACCACCATCAACATCCTGTCCACGCTGATCCGCCCCAGTTCGGGCAGCGCCACCGTCGCCGGATACGACATCGTCCGCCAGCCCGCCCAGGTGCGTGCCAGCATCGGGATGGCCGGGCAGTTCATCGCGATGGACCCACTGCTCACCGGCCGGGAGAACCTGGTGCTGTTCGGCAGGCTGCGCGGCCTGCGTCGCCAGCAGGCAAAGGCTCGCGCCGACGAGCTGATCGAACAGTTCGACCTCGTCGAGGCCGCCGACCGGCAGGTATGCCACCTATTCCGGAGGCATGCAGGCGGCGCGTCGACCTCGCCAGCGCCTTGGTGGTGCTGCCGAAGGTGCTCTTCCTCGACGAGCCGACCGTCGGGCTGGACCCGCGCAGCCGCCGCGACGTGTGGGCCTTGGTGGGTTCGTTGGCCTTGCAGGGCATCACCGTGCTGCTGACCACGCAGTACCTGGAAGAGGCCGACATCCTGAGCGACTCGATCGTCGTCATCGACCACGGACAGGTGATCGCCAGCGGCACCGCCGAGGACCTCAAGCGCAGGGTAGGTAGCAGCTACTGCCAGGTGACCCCGGCCAATCCGGCCGACCTGCCTCAGGTCGCGGCGGCGATGACCGGGCTCGACGGGATCGAGATCGACGCCGACACCGGCTCGGTGTCGGTGTTTGCCCCCGACGGAGTGGCCACGCTGGGCGAGGTGTTTCGCCGCGTCGATGCGCTCGGCGTCGAACTCGTCGATATCTCGCTGCGCAAACCCTCGCTGGACGAGGCGTTCCTGCACCTCACTGAACGGACCGTCGCCCGATCATGAGCGCCTTGGCCGCGCTCACCGAACGTTCGCTGATGTCCGCGGCGCGCGACGGTGCGACTGATTTTCGAAGTTACTGTCACCCGTCGCGTATTTGGCGGGCTTCACCGTGGCACTGCACGGCCTGATCGACACCGGCCGCATGAGCTATGCGCAGTACTTGGTGCCCGCGGTGGTCGTCCAGTCGGTGGTTTTCGTCGCGCTGCATCACCGCGGACCGCGTCGGCTCGTGATCACCTGTCTGGGCTGGGCGAGCGGTTGCGGACGCTGCCGATCTCCGCGGCAGTACCCGTGAGCGCCCGCATGGTGGCCACCCTGATCCGGGCTGTGCTCGCCCTTTCGGTGGCGATGGTCGCCGGCTATGCGTTCGGGTTCCGGATGACCGGCGGACCGGGCTATGCGCTGGCCTTCGTGCTCATCGCAATGCTGCTGTGCCTGGCCGTGGGGCTGGGCGCCGACGCGCTGGGATCGAGTACAAACAGTGTCCAGGGAGCCAGTCAGCTACTGGTGGTCCCCCAGTTGCTGCTGTTCATGCTGTCGACCGGAATTGCCCCCGAGAAGACCTTTCCCGGCTGGTTGCGCCCGTACGTGCGCAACCAGCCGGTGTCACAGGTCGCCGAAACGCTGCGCGGCATGGCCTGCGGGCACGTGGCGGTCGGCAACTTGGCCGCCAGCCTGGCCTGGTGCGTGGGCATGGTGCTGGTCTTCGGCGCGATCACGCTGCGGATGCAGAGGCGGGGCTAGTGATACCGCGGCCCGGGATGCAAGGCTCCCTGCTGACCCAGAGCTGGGTGCAAGCCGGTCGACTCCTCCTCCGGTGGCGGCGTGACCGAGCGGTGCTGATGGGCTCGCTGGTCTTCCCTATCTGCCTTCTGCTCGTCTACCAGGTGGTGCTGGGCGAGCAGGTGCACAAGGTCACCGGCGTCGAGAGCGTTTACGGCCTGGTCCCGGTCTGCGCGGTGCTGTCCGCGCTGTTCGGCTCCCTGGGCAGCGCGGTCGGCATCGCGGTGGAGCGCGAGTCGGGGCTGCTCAGCCGGATGTGGGTGCTGCCGGTACACCGGGCAAGCGCGCTGACCGGACGGCTGACCGCTGAGGCCGCGCGCGCGCTCCTCGGGACGGTCCTGATCACCGCCCTCGGGGTGGCGATGGGGCTGCGCTTCGCGCACGGCTGGCTCGCGGCACTGGTGTACATTCTGGTCCCGTCGATCTTGGTGGTCGGGTTCACGGCGGTGGCGATGTCGCTGGCTATTCGCACCAATGGCCGCGCCGTCATGACCTGGCTGGCGGGCGTGACCGTCTCGTTGGCGTTCGTCAATCCCGGCACCACGCCAATCGGGATGTTCCCGGAGTGGCTTCGGCCATTGGTCCGCATGCAACCGATGTCGCCGCCCATCCAGGCGATGTGGGCACTGGCCCACGACGGCCCGATCGTGTGGCCGCTGGCGATGACTTTCGTCTGGACGATCGTGTTGCTCGCGGTATTCATTCCGATAGCCGTGCGCGGCTACCGCCTCGCCGCGGAATCCAGTGCGTAGGCGCTCAGCACCGTTATTCGCGCTAGAGCAATCGATCCGAAGGCCGCTGGCGCGTGTTCTGGCGCATCCTCCTTCGAGACCCGCGGTCGAGGACGCGTGAGTAACGAAGGAGGACGGGTTGTATTAGCCTTGCAAGGCGCAAAGCATCCGACTTGGAGTGCCAAGCACACTCGGTGCAGGCCTCATCCTCCAGAAGGGCACACGCATATGAAGGATTCAAGTCTGGCATGGTAGCGCAGGATTTTGAAAAAAAATTGGAGTTCACCGCTCACAACATTCGCCTCGATGACGGAACTTTCACGAGACCGGAATCGACATATTCGATGGTGGATCAGTCATGGTTCATATCAGCGCGCGGACTCCTAGACACTGTTTTTCCCGGAGATAAGAGCAAAATCCGCCTGGCAGATGTGGGTTGTTTGGAAGGCGGGTATTCTGTCGAATTCGCGCGCATGGGATTCCAGGTTCTCGGTATCGAAGTACGTGAGTTGAATATCGCGGCATGCAATTACGTCAAGTCCCGCGTTGACCTCCCACAGTTAGAGTTTGTCCAAGACAACGCCCTGAACATCGCCAACCATGGCGTCTTCGATGCAGTCTTCTGCTGCGGCCTGTTTTACCACCTCGATCGCCCCAAGGAATATCTGGAGACGCTTTCATCGGTCACAAGTAAGCTGCTGATTCTTCAGACACATTTCTCGCTTATCAGTCCAGCCGAAAGAATATTCAGGTTGCCAACGACATTGCGATGGTTTACCGACCGGCTATCGAGAAAGCGTGAGCCCACAAACTTCATCCTCTCGGCTCCCACCAAGAACGAGGGCCTTCCCGGCAGGTGGTTTACCGAGTACACCAGCAGGGAGCACTCCGACAAAAAGGAGAGCGCAAAATGGGCGTCCTGGGATAACCGACGGTCTTTCTGGATCCAGCGCGAATACTTGCTTCAGGCGATTCGGGACGTTGGATTCGATCTTGTCCTGGAAGAGTACGACCAATTGAAGCCAAACATTGCCGAGTCCATGCTGGGAGGCCGCTACCAAGCGCACCTTCGAGGGACATTCATCGGCATCAAGACCTAGAGTAAGCAGACCGCAGTCCGGACCGGTTTGGGAGGCGATGACACAAGTGAAATCGATTCGCGCGGCTGCGTCGGACGTCAGAAGACGTCTTGATACGTTCGTCTATAAGCGCCAGCTTCCCGTTGTGGTGACCCTGACGGAGTTCGAGGCCTCAGGCGTGCGGTTCGAGGTGAGCAACCTCACCGAGCACTTCCGGGTGGTGCTGCACGGCGGAGAGACTGAATATACGGCGGCGATGCTCCAAGACCTCCGTGACGATGACGTGCTTTTCGACATCGGCGCCAATGTGGGCATGGTTGCGCTCCACGCAGCCAAAATCTGCCGCACGGTGGCGTTTGAGCCCGATCCGTCCTTCCAGCGTCGGCTCGAAGTAAATACCGCACTCAACCCAGACCGGACGTTCACCCTCGAACCGATTGCGGTTAGCGACACCAACGGCAGCGTTGTTCTCTACACGGATGGCGACGAAGGAAATAGTCCAAGTCTGGTCCACCAGCGCGGCGAAAATAATAGCGTCTCGGTCTCGGCACGATCGCTGGACAGCCTGATGGCTGAGGGTCGGCTACCGCACCCGACGGTGGTCAAGTTGGATGTCGAGGGTGCGGAGATCTTGGTGCTACGGGGGGCAAAGCAATTCTTGACAGGCCCGCAGCGGCCTCGAGCTCTTTTCATCGAAGTCCACGACACGTTCCTGCCTGGTTTCGGATCATCCGCTGACGAGGTGTACGCCCTGCTTCAAGAATTCGGGTACACGAAGGACACCTATCGATCCGAACGATGGGATCAAACGCACCTGATCTTGCACGCTTCCTGAGCTGAGTCTGGCGACGACGCCGTCGGACTCGCCGAGTAGGTCTACTCAGCCCACTGGCGGATGCGGAGACGCTTGACGGCGGATTCCTCTGCTCGCTCTAGGGATTCGAGCAGGGATGGATCCACCGCAATCAGGTTGCCCCAGCTGTCGGCCGCGAGCTCGGTTGGATAGCGAGCAAACCGTCGCCACGTGTGTCGAACGCCGTATTGGGTGATCGGCTCCCACTCCGAAACGACAACTGAGTACCCGCGCTGCTCCAGGAACCGAGCGATGTCGTGTACATCGTGACCCAAACGGACCGTTTTGTTGTCCTCGTACTCACACACAACGGCCTTGGGATGCAAGGTTTCCCACGGGAAAGTGCGCAACGCGAACAGGTCATAGCCCTCAATGTCGATTTTCAGGAAGTCGACGTGCTCAATGCCTTGCTCACGCAGGTAGGTATCGAGCCGTACGGTTTGTACGGTCGCCGTCGGCGCGTGCGTGTCGTGGAAGGGCGACAAGGTGCTGATGCCCGTCGAAACGTCGCTGGTGAACAACGGCACCTCTTCGCCGTCCTTCTCTGATATGGCGCGTGGATCGATGGTGGCCCCCGGGCAGCGGGACGACAGGATCGCTCGATTGGCCGGATCCGGCTCGAACGCGTGTACCGTCCATCCGCGTTTCAAAAACGGTGCCGCAGAATAACCTTGGTGCGCCCCAACGTCGAGCATTGTGCCAGGCGTCGCACCGATGAGGCGAAAAACTACCTGGACCTCGTCGATATCCCACGGCGGCACCAGACGGCGCGCCAACCATCGCAGAACCATCTGCTTACGTCCTCCGTTCGCTTCCACCGACTTCGTGGAAGTTTACTTATGCCGCCTCCGGCCGGATGGCCCAGTTATCGGCTGCCGAGTGCTTCCTCAAGTGAGAGTTTGGGAAATATCGTCAGCGCACCGTCGACCGTGGCGTCGACAATTCGCCGGCCGTCATCCTCGAAAGCCTTGCGGGCCAGCCTGTATGCAACCTCAGAGTTCTCGAGATCCGGCAGTTGCCACTTGAAGCCTTTCGGGAAATAGCGCGGGTCGAAATGGCTGGCGTCCGGCCCGGTGGACTCGACTAGCTGGTTTGGCGTTCCGCTGACGGCGAAGCGGTGATCGACGCCGATAAGTATGACTTCGGAGAATCCCATGTAGTACGCAAGCTGCATCGCTACATATGTGACCGTGTAGCCCTCCCACACACCGCGGCTTGCATCACGCGAGAAGTAGGGCCACAACCCAACGACAGTGTTGAGGTAGGCGGTATCCGCCGCACCGTCGAGGAACGCCCGGTTCTGCATGGTCGTAAAAAGGGGTGCCTTGATCTTGCGGAAGTCGTCAGCGCATTGTTCGACGACATGGCGATTGATGACGACATGGAATGTGGTGTCGAATCCGAGTTCGTCGAACATCAAATAGATGCGATTCAGGCCGAAGGTGAATTCGTCGCGCAACAGGCTCAGGTCGGTGTCTCGCAGGCTGGGACCGTTGCCGATAATGACACAACGCCCGCCCGCATGGATCCCCTTGAACTGGCGAATATAGGAGTGGTTCGCGCGACCGGCGGCTGTCAGCGTGCGATCCAGCCATGCCTGGGTACCTGCGATAGATCGAGTCAGTATGCGGGCCGAGTGGTCACGAAACAGACTCACTGCGTTGACATTAGCAGGAGTATTCATCATTCCGACCCCAGGCGAGCCATTGCTCCCCCGTCGACTACCAGGACCGACCCGGTGATGAAACGGGCGTCCGCACCGATCAAGAACGACACCGCCCCAGCGACGTCACTCGGTTCCCCGATCCGGCGAAGCGCGGTGCGCTGGCGTAGTACTTCCTTGCGCTCCTCGGCCGACTCGCCCCAGCGCGCGAATCCCTCGCGCAGCTTTGCCGTGTCGATCGCCCCCGGACAGACGGCGTTGACCCGGATGTCGGGTCCGAGGTCCATGGCCGCGGAGCGGACCCAGCCCTCGAGCGCGGCCTTGGTCGTCGCATATGCCGTGATACCGCCGGTGGTAGCGCGGCCGTGCACACTACTTATGGCGACGACCGAACCATCGTTAGCCGCAAGGCTTTCGCGCGTGCCTGATACCAGGGCGTCGACGGCGAGCACATTGACCCGCAGGGCGTTTGTCCATTCGTCGAAGGGTGTCTCGCCGGCCGGGGCGATGGGCTGCACCGCTCCGTTGTGCACGACGGCCTTCAAGTCGTAGTCTCTGGCCAACTCACCGCCGAGCTGCACGAGCTGCTCGGTATCGCCCAGATCGACCTGAAGGTAGGTATCGGCCGCCGGAGCGACGTTTCTGTCGATCCCGATCGCGATGTAGCCGTCCTTGCGCATGCGGTCGCACAGGGCCGCGCCGATCCCACCGGCAGCTCCCGTGACGATGACTGCGCCGGTCACCGCGCGAGCTCCTCGATGAGGAAGTCGACAGCCGTGTCGCTCGCCCGCGCGACGCCCTCGCGGGTGTTCGAGGCATTGTGCGCGCCCAGCACGACATTCGGCAGCGTCCGAAGCTCGCTGTCCAGCGGCAGCGGCTCGACCTCGAACACATCGAGCGCGGCCCCCGCGAGCCGGCCACTCTTGAGCGCGTCGATCAAGTCGTTCTCCAAGACGACGGGTCCCCGGGCAACGTTCACCAGGTACGCGTCCGGGCGGACCACGGCGAGGCGTTCGGCGTTGATCAAATGAAATGTCTCCGGCGTTAACGGGCAGGCCAAAACGATGAACCGGCTGGTCGCCAAGAGTTCGTCGAGATCGACGATCCGAACATTCGTCTGCGCGGCGTCGGCAAACGGGTCGGAAGCAACGACCTCCATGCCGAAACCCGCTCCACGCCTTGCAGTCTCACGACCGATCGCGCCAAACCCCACGATTCCGAGCCGCGCACCGGCGAGGCTTATCCCCTCCAATTTGGGCCACTCGCCGCGGCGAACGGCGGCATCCACCGCGATATAGCCGCGAACGAGGTTCAAGATATAACCGAATGCCGCGTCGGCGACTTCGTGGCCAAAGACGCCCGGAGTGTTGCGCACGGTCACCCCGTGGTCTCGAGCGGCTTCATGATCGACAGAGTCCATGCCGATCCCCCAGCGGATCACCGTCTCGAGCTTGGCGGCACCGTCGAAGAATTTGCGGTCAAGTTGATCGTCGCCGGCAATGATTCCCACCAGACGCTCGCTGTACTCCAGCAGCTCCGCAGCGGTGAACTGTTGCCGCCCAGCAAGTTCCGGCGCGACGACTTCGTAGCCGAGCTTCTCGATACGCTCGCGGTGTCGCGGAAGTTCGACCTGCATCTGCCGGCAGGTCACCAGAATCAGCGGCGCCGTCACGTGCTGACCTCACTGCGCTCGGCGATCGCCGCCGCCAACGAGAAGTCTTCTTCGGTGTCGATGTCCACCGCCTCCAGGGGCGCCATCTCAACCATGAACGGGTGTGCTCCGATACGAGTACCGCCCTCCCGCAACAACTCCGGTGTGAATATGAAGAAGCAGGAGTTTTCGATGAACAGCGGTGGCAAATCCTGCGTCCGAAGCAGCACCGCAGGATCATGATTGACCGGCTGGCCTGCCGCGTCCCAGAGACGGGCCTGCAGGCGCGTCACGCTGAATACCGAGTCGAACGCCCGGTCGGGCGCCGTAAACAGTTTCAGCGCACCAGACACCGTGTCGGCCTTCAGGAATGGGTTCGTCGAATGTGTCTGCAACACGATATCCGCGTCCACCTGGTCGAGCGTATTGAGCAGCACATCGTTCATGGCGATGCCGCCGTCTCGTAGGTGCTCTGGCCTCAGCAGCACCTGCACTCGGGGGAAGTTCTCGGCGCAGTCGTTGATGATGAAGTCGCTGTCGGTGTCGATCACGATGAGGTCGATTTCCGGCACCGAGGTCAAGGTACGGACGACGTGGTGGTACAGCGGAATTCCGGCCAGCGGGCGGTAGTTTTTGCCAGGGACGCGCTCACTATCGTGGCGCATCGGTACAACGGCGACAGTGCGGGTCATTGCTCCCTACTGGTGGGCTATTTAGGGGTCTTCGGAATAGACGATCCTGCGGCCAGGCGCAGGCGGGGTTTCGTTGCTTTGCGATTCGGCAGGATAGTAGAAGCGTTCCAGCAAGCGCGCCGACGTCTGGTCGGGGCCGCGGAAGCCCTCCCACGCCCCGATGAATTGGGCAAACCGAAATTGCGGAATGCTCAGTGCATTGTTCCGCAGCAGGTTCGCCTTGATCGCGTCTCGGTAGTCACTCGCGATATTCGACAGGGCGAGCCCCACCGCCCGCGGCAGGGACATCTGGGACCCCTCGACGATGCGCGCATAGGCCATCGCCTCGCGCCGGTACCGATTGCGGATGGTGCTCCACGTCTCCTCGTGCACGTGGACCACCGGTGCATCCGCGACATAGGCGATCTTGTACCCCTTGCCGAGCGCCTTCTTGGCGAAGTCGAGGTCTTCCAGCCCGGTGAGGGTCTCGTCATACGGCGTCTCGTGCCATACCGACTTCAATACGGCGGCGTTGGCGTTGTTGCTGAACGGATGGTCCTGGTCCCAGATGTTCTGGTTGGGAAACCATTTCAGCATCACCCGCGATTCGGAGAACTTGGTTCGCTCGTCACCGACCTGGCGACCGTACGCAATGGCCACACCGTCGCGGTCGAACGCGCTGACGATGTGCTCGACGTAGGTGTTGTAGACCGGGTAGACGTGTGCTGATGCGAACAGCAGGATGTCGCCACTCGCCGCGGCGCAGCCTCTATTGAGCGCTCGTCCGAAAGAGAACTCGCTCTTGGCGATGTGCACGATGGTGCAGCCGGCGGCTTGGGCGATCGCGACGGTGTCGTCGGTGGAGCCCGAATCGACCAGGATGATCTCATCGAGCTGGACGGTCTGCTGCGCAAGCCCCTTCAGCAACCGGCCGATGTGCTTGCCTTCGTTGTGGGCACGGATGACCGCCGATACCCGGCGTGGCGAATTGTTCTCACTCATCGCTCGTGAGCTTGCCCCCATGTCGGTCGACAGTGTGTCTCTTGCTAGGTGGCGAAATCACTTTTCCTAAGCAGCTAACGGGTTCGGACCATACCAAATGCCAAGACGCGGTGCGTCCGTCATGCGCGCCAGCTGCGCGGTAGTGGCATCGTGCGGGTAACGATACCCGCAGGTCGCAGGATCCGAGGCGATGCGCAAAAGTGTATCTTTCGGCCCGGCAACGCTGCGTGAAGACGCCCTAAACGCGTCTCAGCCAGAACGAGCCGGGTTCGCGGAACTCCAACTGATCCCGAAGGACAGGGCTGGGGCGGTCAGTTCCTGTGGGTAGTGATGCTTCAAAAAGTTCAGTGCACCGATGATCTTGAATTCCGAATTGTAACTCAGAAAGGCTTCCAGTAGATATTGCTCATTCCAGAAGCAGACAGATTGTATCCACTCCTCCAGATAATCCTTCGGACTGAAAATATCGTGAATATGGATCAACACACCAGACTTCAGGATAGGCAGAATCTCAAAATATTCGAAAAGAACATCGCCTTGCGGCCGGATCATGTGCGACGAATCAATAAAGAGAATGTCATCCTTCTCCAATTCGCCGAACAACGCGGTGTCCATGAGCTCCACGGGCTTGCGGACGACAGTGACGTTGAGCTGATCAAGCCACCCGACCTCGTAGGGCTCGATGCATACGTGTTTGCACTGGTAGGTGGCGTCTTCACCTCGGTTGGCTGCCACCGCGCTCGCTGCCAGCAGCGTGGACTGACCGCTGCCAATCTCAAAAACTCGCTTCGGTTTGAACAGCCGGATCATGTTGTACAGGAACTCGGCATCCCCCGATTCGAAAAAACCGTTTCGGTAGAAAAATTCATGCTCGGCCTGTCGGTCGACCGGGAATCTAACCAATTCATCGTTGAACTGGAACCGCTTCAGCAGGTCCAGCTGTTCAGCGACGTTCCAATCGATCCCGGCAATTCACGGTCATCCGACAAGGGCTTTCGCAGATGAGCCGGGTTAAATAGCGGCTCGTAATAGTGATCGAGAACCGGGAAAATTCCCACTTTCCTGAACACCCGCAAAGTCAATGGCAATCGACCAAATCCAGTAGAGCGAATAGCCCGCAACGCCAACGAGGCGATCGCGGCAATCGGGACTATTGCCAGGTCTATCAACGGGAGACAGAATTTGAGGATTTTTTACATCGCGCGCTATACCGTTCGGCAAACAGCGAAGGTGTTTAGAATCATATCGCCATAACGTGCCGACAGAAACGAATTCGCTCAGCGCAATGATAGTTTTCGGCGTACGCCCGGATCATGCGGCGATTGTAACATCGTCGATCACGGCTTATCTTCTGCACCGCGACGCTCGTACCCCGGGCGGCTCGCCGGTCCACCCGGGGCCAGCCGGTGCGACCGTCGTGGGCGGTGGGCGGAGTCGCGCGCATCTCCCGCGGGCAGGTTCCCGTCAGCACGCCGGGAAAATGCCCACAACGTGCGCCGATCGTCCGCTGAGCGCAAGGGATGATCTGGGTAACCTTGACGGCGCTACCTCCAAACCGCGCGTTGTTCGCGACCGCAGCGGCAAGCATGAGAATCCCGGTGGCCGCTGGCACGGTCGCCAGCGAGAAAGACGCCACCCTGTACAACTTTGGCGATGAAGCGATTCGGGATTCTCTGGGAGGATGATGCAATTTCTCGATAATGCGGCTGGCGTGATTGATGCGTTAAGGATCCGCGCGCTGGATCGCCGTGGAAAACCTCTACGCATTAAAATCGATGGAGAGACGATTACCTGAACTCGGAGCCGACCGCGCTCTTTCACGCTCGTCATTCCATGTCGAAGCTCGTGCGTATGGTCGCGTTAATCGAGAATGCCACGTCCATATTTGATGTCGGAGCGAATTGCGGCATTTTCGCGGCGCTCTGCGCCCGAAAATTCCCGACGGCCACCATACATGCTTTCGAACCCGCACCGGCGCTTCAGTCGACCTTGGCGCTCAACTGCTCCGCGGCCAATATTTCGCTGCATCAGCTGGGGGTTGGCGAACGGGATGAACTCGCGACGCTCTACGTCAACCCTCATTCACAGCAGACCAACAGCCTTCAATTCTCTGCATTAGCTCCCTTTCTCGATTCCACCACCGTCGAGACTGAAGAAATTCGGTGCGTCTCGCTCGACTCCTTCATGTCCGCAAACACCATCGACCCCATCGATGTACTGAAAGTCGACGTACAGGGGCTGGAAGGCGCGGTGCTCCGCGGCGCCCAGACGACGCTCGAAAGTGTGCAGTACCTATTTCTTGAAGTGACCTGGCTCGATCTCGAAGGCGTACAACGTATTCTGCCTGCTGCAGAGCACTACGGCTTTAGCTACGTTGCGGTCGTCAACGAAGTCTATACAGGCGCCGACTTGCTGTTCACGCGGAAGCCGCTGACCACCGAAGTGCAGAACGTCCTGCGCTTTCCGCTCGGCGCCGAAAGCGCCGGGAAGCAGTGGTTCTCAGGCGAGGATCTGTTCCTTCCGACGTCGCCATCACCCGGCGAACTCTCGCACAACCGCACCCCGCGAGCCAGTGTGCACTACGAATACTGCGCCGGCAGAAGGCTCGTCACCATCGGGCAACCCTTGACGCGAGGTGGTGATGTACAGCGCTTCACCTGCGTCGCCGCCGAACGCGCATGAACTGACCTGAGTGACACCCGGCACGCTAATACTCTCCACGAGGCGGCCATGTCCGTCGTAATGGTTAACCGCCCCACCGCCCCATAAGGCAACCCAGAGTCCATCCTCTTCGTCGATCGCCATACCGTCGGGTATCCCGGCGTGTCGTCGATATCGATATGGCCTCGGCGCCCCGACCACGCCCCCGTCTCGGGATCGACGTCGAAGACATCGACCCGCCGCGTCGGGGTGTCGATGTAGTAGACGCGGGTGCCGTCCGCCGACCACTGGACCCCGTTCGAAATCGACACCGGGGAAAGCAGTTCGACGATCTGATGGTCGGGCGTCACGCGATGGACGACTCCCCCACCAGGCCGCTCGTCGTAGGCCATAGTTCCAATGATGAAGCCGCCCAACGGGTCACAGCCCCCGTCGTTGGTCCGGATGTTGGGATCATCGGTAACGTGCGGCGATCCGGCTCGAATGATGACAGCTCATCATCGGCGCCGACAAGTCCATGCTCAGTGGCGATCACGAATCCGCCAGATGCTCGACGCCTAATCACCGTGGCCACCCGACTCGGCACCTTGCAGCGGGAGAATGCGGCCGGAGGGAGTCGACCGCGATGACCTCACCGGCGAGAACGTCCATGTTATAAAATTCGACCGGTGGGCGCATCCCAGTACGGCCCCTCGCCGTGATAGGCGCCCGGCCCGGTCGCCCGGTCAGCTTCACGCATCATAGGTAGTCGCCGTCTGTCCGTGCATTCGCCGAAAGATGTTCTCGGTCAACAGCCAATAGCAACGCCGGCTCATGCGTGCGATTGTTCTAGAGTTCGTAAGCGGCACGAATGGCGTCAACGGCCGCTCCAGCGGTATCCCGACGCAGGAACACGCAATCGTTCTGAGAGTCGAAGGTCCCGTGCGGCGGGTACTCCTTGACCAAGCTGAAACCCATGCCGTCGACAATCTCCTCAACCTCGGGCCGTAGCGCAATCCCTTTGTAAAGGGCGACCGAAACAGTTCAAGATGAAGGGCCAGGCAGTCACCGCCGGCGAGGTAGTTGTCTGACCCTTCCAGGATCTGCCGCTCGGCGCCCTGGGCGTCGGATCTTGAGGACGTGATAGGGCTCCGAGCGGTCGGCCAACACGGTGTCGAGGTGGTGCATTGGACCTCGTCGACGTGATCCAAGATGCGACTCGCTCGAACCACGTCTCGGCAAGCGAAGAGGGTCCCGAGAGGCGCGCAGATTCGTCGAAATTCTCGCGCACATAGTCGGCGTTCTGCCGAAAAAGCGACGAGCCGTGGCCGCCTGGCCGCCGTACACGTAGAACGGCAACGTGGCCGGTTCGCTCCATAGGGCCGCGTCGATGGTGACGACACGAGCCGTTCGCCGCTCGGGTCGCGGGGCTCGAACTTGAGAACATGGCTGACAAGGTCGGACCGTGATGCCAGGGCCCCGGCAGCGTTCCACCGAGCCGACGTCGATCAGTCCGATGACGCCGGCACGGCCACCACGATTGATGACCCCGTACCCATGCGCCCTGTCGATCGCGCGTCGCGTGAGGCGATACGCGGTTTGTCATAGCGAGTCGCGCGCGTCGCGCGAGGCGATATGTAGCTTCGAGCGTCCCCATGCGTTCTCCTATTCAAGCTGCTGCCGTGTTGGCAAAGATTTCATCAGTTGTAATCGACGGCGTGACGGAGCGTCACCACGACCGAACCGGCATTTAGGTCGATGATTGCTTATACGAGGCCTCCCGCAAACGTCGCTATCCGTCCAAACAGGTATTGCATAAAGCGTAGGTAGTAGTCCCAACAGCCGAGGTAAGCAAGCGAAACCGTCGGCCGCCAAACGGGTAGCGGCCGTGCAAGTCCCAAAGCCGTCGCAAGTCTTGAAGGCCTCACGTGGGGGCCGGACCGACCCCGCGCCGGCGGGGTCGAAATCGCACAGCACGCGTCGGGTCGTGATCGGCTCTCGTAGGAATGCGGCTCGCAAGATGAATTCTTGATCTGCGTTGATCTTGAGATCGAGGTTATAGCCACCTAATTTGCTCACCAGCGACGCACCGAAGAACGACGCCTGATGTGGGACCACCTCCCAACCGGCGAGGAATTTACGCATGCTGAACGGAATCGGGCCCCGCTGGCGGCCAAGGCCGACGATGTTATCCATGCCATAGCCCCAAACCTCACGTGCCGGGCCGCGGCCCGAAATTGCCTGTGCGACATGAGCAACCGCGTCAGGATCGGAAAAACAGTCACCGGAGTTCATGAACCACAACAGATCACCGGACGCGTGGGCGATCCCCTGGTTCATCGCGTCGTATCTGCCGCCGTCCGGTTCGGACTGCCAATACGGCAAAGCCCGGCTCACAACTGGACAGATACTCCACGACGTCGTCGCCGGATCCGCCGTCGATCACGATGTGCTCGATGCGCCCCTCGTAGCGCTGGGCACGCAGACTGTCGACCGTGCGCTTGAGGCCGTCGAGATCCTTGAAAGTGATCGTTATGACCGAGACGGTTGGAGCCGATGTCACCGACTTCCCCCTCGCGTCGCGTCCGTGCTAATCACGTCGTCGATCACCTTAAGCCTTAACCGGCGCGGTCTGGGGGTTGAAGCGGGCGGGCAAGACGTCCACCAGCCCGCGGCGGCTCGGCATAGCGGCGGCGAGCTTGCGCCGCAAGGCCTTCAGGCGCCGAGTGGGCGTCGCCCAGCGGTGCTGCAGGGCCAGCATGGCAAACCGCGGATGCTGGGCGATGGTGGCCTCGAGCGCAGCGCGGCCCTCGGGCCCTGGCACCTTGGCGATCTCGCGGAGGATCCAGTCGGCCTGCCCGGCGATAAGCTCTTCGCGCAGCGGATCATCCGGGAACAGGTCAAGCATGGCGTCGAACGTCGCCGCATGTCCAGCACCTTGCGTCAACCAAAACTTCGCCGGATCCACAAACATGTTGTGCCACATGCCCTGAGCATGGCGCCGATAGACGGCCATTGTTTCCGGCAGCATCGCGATGTCGCCGTGCGCCGCGTGCCGCACGTGCAGATACCAGTCCAGCGGCATGACGTCAGCAGGGATGTCGTCATAGCGCTGCAGCCGGCGGTATACGACAGAGTTGGTCTGGATGAAATTCATCACGATGAGGGCATCTACGGTCAACTTCCCACGCAAGTACACCGGCGGGAACTTCGAGTCTTTGGCGTAGCCGTCTTCCCAGATCACCTGCACGGGATGGAAGCACACGGCCGCTTCCGGATGCCGGTCGAGGAACGTTATCTGTTTACTCAGCTTGAGCGGATCGATCCAGTAGTCGTCTCCCTCGCACAGTGCGACGTACTCACCGCGAGCAGCCGAAAGGGCACCGGTGAGATTCAAGTTGAGGCCGAGGTTTTCGGGCCGAAAAATCGGCCGGAACAAGTGCGGGTGGCGGTCGGCGTACTCCCGAATGATTGCCGGGGTGGAATCGGTCGAGGCGTCGTCCGCGACGACGACCTCCACCGGGAAGTCGGTCTGCTGGGCGACAAAGCTGTCGAAAGCCTGACGGACGTAGTCCTCCTGGTTGTGAGTGGTCGTCACGATGCTCACCTTGGGTGAGGCCGCTTCAGCCGGTTGCGTCACATTCATTGCCTCGCCGCGCCGGCGTTCGCGCGATACCACGCGACCGTCGCGTCGATACCCTCTTGTAGCGCAATTCCGGACTGCCACCCTGCCTCGCGTAAAACGGTAACGTCCAACAGTTTCCGCGGTGTTCCGTCCGGTTTGGTTGAATCCCAGCGTGTTTCACCCGGGTAGCCCACCGCTTGGGCGACCATGTCGGCGATCTCACTGATGGTGTGGTCAATGCCGGTTCCCACGTTGACGTGATTGGGACCGTCGAAATGCTCTAGCAGGTGCAGCGACGCGCCGGCTAAATCATCGACGTGCAGCAGTTCGCGCCGCGGAGTTCCAGTGCCCCAGTTTGTCACCTCCGGCACGCCGCCGGCTTTGGCCTCCTCATACCTGCGGATGAGCGCGGGCAGTAAATGCGAGCCTGACGGCGAAAAGTTGTCTTCCGGTCCGTAAAGATTGGTCGGCATCGCAGAGATCCACGCCAGCCCGTATTGCCGTCTGACCGCCTGAACCTGAAGGATGCCAGCGATTTTCGCGATCGCATACGCGTCATTTGTCGGTTCCAAAGCGCCGGTTAACAGCGCGCTCTCCTTGATCGGCTGCGGAGCGTATTTCGGATAAATGCACGAGGAGCCGAGGAACAGCAGCCTCGGCACCCGTGCGGCCACTGCGGCGTCGAGCAGATTGACCTGGATCTGCACGTTTTCGGACAGGAAATCGACCGGGTAAGTGTTGTTGGCCATGATGCCGCCGACCCGAGCCGCAGCATCGACAACGACCTGTGGCCTCGACTCGAGAATGAAGTCAAACGTCGCAGCACGATCTGTGAGGTCGAGTTCGCTGTGTGACCGGAGCAGAATATTGGTGAAGCCCGCCGCCTGGAACTTGCGCAGCAGAGCGGATCCGACCAGCCCGCGGTGCCCTGCGATATACACCGGAGCCGCCCGGTCAAGCACGCCGACTGACGTGTTCATACTCTCGCTCAGCTCCAACCGGGAAGCATCGGCTTGTCAATCCATGGCTTTCCGTCGCAATCCAGGGCGGCGATGTCCGCATCGACCATGACCCGCGCCAGTTCGGCGGTGTGTACAGCGGCCTTCCACCCGACCGACTGGGCCGCCTTAGTCGCATCGCCTACCAGCGAGTCCACTTCGGTCGGGCGAAGATAACGCTCGTCGAATTTCACGTACTTTTGCCAGTCGAGCCCGGCATGGTCGAATGCGGTTTGGGCGAAATCGCGCACGGTATAACCGCGTCCGGTCGCGAGAACGAAGTCATCCGGCTCGGTGGCCTGCAGCAACCGCCACATTCCTTCGACGTACTCGGGTGCATATCCCCAGTCGCGGATCGCATCGAGGTTGCCCAGGTAGAGGTCATCCTGGATGCCGGCTTTTATCCGTGCGACGGCGCGGGTGATCTTTCGAGTCACGAATGTCTCGCCGCGGCGTGGTGACTCGTGATTGAACAGGATGCCGTTGACCGCGAACAAGCCGTACGCCTCGCGATAGTTACGCGTCGCCCAGTACGCGTAGACCTTTGCCGCGCCATACGGCGACCGTGGATAGAACGGCGTCTGCTCGTTCTGCGGCGGCGGAGATGCGCCATACATCTCCGACGAGGACGCCTGATAAAAGCGACAGTCCACCCTGGAAAGGCGAACGGCCTCGAGCAGCCGGATCGACCCCATGCCGGTGGTATCGCCGGTGTGCACAGGTTCGTCGAAGCTCACCCGCACATGCGACTGCGCCGCAAGGTTGTACACCTCGTCGGGGTCGATGGTGCTGAGCAGCGTCACCAAACGGGTGCCGTCGGTGAGATCGCCGTAGTGCAAGAACAATCGCGCGTCCGGCTGGTGTGGATCAACGTAGAGGTGATCGATTCGCGAGGTGTTGAACGTCGACGCGCGACGAATGAGCCCGTGTACCTCGTATCCCTTGTTCAGCAGCAGCTCGGCCAGGTACGAGCCGTCCTGTCCGGTGATTCCGGTTATGAGCGCTTTCTTCACCGCGCTGTCTCACTCCTCGTTACGCTGCACCGGCGGGGCGTCGCTGTCGGTTCATAGTAGGCAAACGGCCCGCCGACAGTCGAAGGACCGGAGATAATGACCGCTGACGTTGCCTAGGCGCGCGACAACTGAAAGGCTACGGTCCCGATGAAATTCGCCCTGGCGTGTTACGGAACTCGCGGCGATGTCGAGCCCTGTGCCGCCGTTGGCCGTGAACTTCTGCGCCGCGGGCATGAAGTGGTCATGGCCGTGCCGCCCGAACTGATTGGCTTCGTGGAGTCGGCGGGGCTGGAGGCGATCGTCTACGGGCCCGAGGTGGAGTCGTTCTGGAATGCCGACTTCCTCCGCAACTCCACCTGGACGGATTTTTTCCGGAACTTCTGGACGGTCCGTGGACCGATCAAGGTAGTGCGCGGCGGCCGTGGAGCCCCTCGTCCGGCATTGGGCGGAGATGAGCGCGACGCTCAAATCGCTGGCGGACGGAGCCGACCTGCTTTTCACTGGCCTGATCTATCGGGACGCCGCCGCCAACGTCGCGGAGTATTACAACATTCCGCTGGCCACGCTGCATCACTTCCCGATCGGGGCCCGCGGCCGGCTCTTTCAAATCCTGCCATCGGCGTTGACCCGCTCGGCAATGACCGTGATGCAGTGGCTGGCTTGGCATTTGACGAAGAAGGCCGAGGACGCCCAACGTCATGAACTTGGCCTACCGAAGGCGACCGTGCCCGCGACGCGACGGATCGCCGAACGCCGATCGCTGGAAATCCAGGCCTACGACGAGGTTTGCTTCCCCGAGTTGGCGGCCGAATGGGCGCAACAAGACGACCGCCGGCCCTTTGTCGGCACGTTGACGATGGAGTTGACCACTGCCGGTGATGACGAGGTCGCCTCCTGGATTGGTGCGGGAACGCCACCGATTTGCTTCAGCTTCGGCAGCCTGCCGGTCGAATCCCCGACCGCCACCGTCGAGATGATCAGCTCGGCCTGCGACCAGTTGGGCGAGCGAGCCCTGATCTGCGCCGCCGGGACCGACTTCACCGACGTGCCGCACCGCGACCACGTCAAGGTGGTGGGCACGGTGAACTACGCAGAGACCTTTCCCGCCTGCCGCGCGATCGTCCACCACGGGGGCGCGGGTACCACCGCCGCGAGCCTGCGCGCGGGAGTCCCCACCCTGGTTCTCTGGAGTACGCAGGATCAGTCGATCTGGGGAGCTCAAGTCGAGAAATTGAAGGTGGGTACCGTCCGGCGCTTCTCGGCGACCACCCGAGAATCGCTGGTCGAGGACCTGCGTCAGATCCTCGACCCTCAATACGCCAGCCGAGCCCGCGAGATCGCCGCCCAGATGACCAAACCCGCCGACAGCGTTGCCCGCGCCGCGGACCTTCTGCAGAAGCTTGCTCAGTCGAGGCGTTTTGTCTGATGGACTTTCCTCGAGGAGTTGCAAGTGAGTGACGTTGACAAGGAATGCCGACTATGCGGATCGGCTGGCCCTCATCCGAAAATCCCAATTCGCGAGATGATGTTCGGGAGCCGGGAATCGTTTGAATATTATTCCTGCACCGCATGCGACACATTGCAGATCGTAAATATCCTCGAGGGCGACGAACTCGCGCAGCACTATCCCCCAAATTATTACTCCTACAATGCGCAACCTCGGTTCTTCCGATGGCTTACCACCCAGAAAGACCGGTTTGAACTGCATACCGGCGGCCGGGTAGTCGGCACCCTCATGGACGCGCTGGTGCCCGAAGGCATCGTCCGCGTTGTCATCGGAGACCTCGTCAAAATGCTCAATCAGCTAGCGCTTGACCGTGACGCACGAATCATCGACGTCGGCTGTGGTGGCGGTGCGCTGTTAGACCGTTTGGCCACAATCGGTTTCAGCAACTTGTCTGGTGCTGATCCATTCATCGAGGCCGACGGCAAGACCCCCCAAGGCGTGCCCCTAATGAAGCGATACCTGGGCGAAGTGACTGGCGAATTCGATCTCATCATGTTCAATCATTCGCTGGAACACATGCCCGATCCGGTCGCCACACTCAGGGCGGCACACGACAAACTTGCACCCGGAGGCATGTGTTTGGTCCGCCTGCCCGACAACCTCATCGGAAGCCTGGAGTGTCTACAGACAGGACTGGTTACAAATCGATGCGCCCCGGCATACCGTCATACCGTCACGAAGAGGAATGGAGCTGGCGGCGGATGCTGTTGGGCTACGAGTGGAAAAGACCTTCGATGATTCGACGCTATTCCAGTTTCTCGGCAGCGAAGCCTATCGGCACGATGTCGCGCTGAACGATCCGAAAATCCTCCGCTTTTTCGGGCCCAAGCGAGTCTGGGGTTGGCAACGACGAACCGAACAGCTCAACCAACAGGGCCATGGCGACCAGACCGCGTTCGTCTTGCGGGCTAAGTAAGCAGCGTCCTCAGCCGAGCGGGCGCGGGACGAAAAAGTAGTTGTAGCGATAATCCAGGTGCTTCTCGTAGGGGATAAGCCCGGCGTCCTTCGTGGCACTCAGGTTCAGCATGGAAGATCCCGAAGCGTAGACGAATGGCTCGTATCCATAGGCGCGGATGTCCTCAACGGTCCCTACCGGATCGGGATTTGCGTCAAATCCCCCGAAGATCTCCACCATCAAGACCGGACGATCGCGCCGCAAGAGCTCTGCCGCACCGGCAATGACCGCGCGCTCGAGCCCCTCCACGTCGATCTTCAGCAGACCTACCGGCAGGGGCAACTCGGCTGCGAGCGCGTCGAGCGTCGTGCACGGCACTTTGATCCGGTCGTTGATCGGGCCGTGATGAGTGTCCTTCAGCGAACTGAATCCACTATCGGCGGCCACGAAGAAATCGACCTCACCGATCGTGTCTCCGGCGGCGGTGCGAAGTGTGTGAATGCGGTCTTGCAGTCCGTTGGCGGCGACGTTGGCCTCCAGCCTCGCAAAGGTGCCCGGCGCCGGCTCCAGGGCCACTACCGGGGCCAACCGCGACCAGGCCAGGCTGTGTGAGCCGATGTTGGCACCGACGTCGACGATGCAGCGATCGGGATAAAGAGCACCAAATAATGCTGCGGCGATGTCGATCTCGGCGTCCTCGAAACCACCGGTTATCCGCACGACGCGAGCGATGGCCGAACCCGGCTCAAGCGTGACCTGAAATCCTCGCCAATGCCAAGGGGTCAGCCCGCCGGGCAGAAAGCGCCGCAGGCTTCGGGACAGGCCGCGCGGCACGGTCAACCAACGCTGGACGCTTTGAGACACATGCGTCCGGTGTTGAGAACCGTGCCCAGCGCTCAACCTCTGCCAACGTCACTGAGCCTCCCCTGCCCTACCGGGCGACGCTAGTTAAACCGTGAACGTACCGCCTGGGCTGCGTCGCCTTCGGATGCGCCGACAGTACCAGCACCCCCAGCTGGCTGCGGGTCATCACACGAAGCTTCAATTCACTTGCGCGGGGCAACCGTCAACACTTCGTTCACGCAGCACGGCAGCGTGCCGCCTGCCGACAGCAAACTAACGGCAGACAACCGGTTGAAATCGCGACGAACGCCGGGTCCGCAGCCGACGAACCAGAGATAATGACCCCTGATGTCGCTACTGCGCACAAGAATCTGAAAGGCTACGGACCGCGATGAAATTTGCCCTGGCATGCTACGGAACTCGTGGCGATATCGAGCCCTCCGCCGCTGTCGGCCGTGAGCTGCAGCGCCGAGGGCACGAAGTACGCATGGCCGTCCCGCCGGAGCTGGTTGAGTTCGTCGAGTCGGTCGGACTTGCGGCGGTCGCCTTCGGGCCGGAATTGCAGTCTTTCATGGACGAGGAATTCGTGCGCGACCTGTGGGCGAAGTTCCTCCGCAACTTCTGGAGGATCCGGGGTCAGATGAATTTGCTGCGCGAAGCCTGGGCGCCCGTTACCACGTACTGGGCGGAAATGAGCACGACCCTGAAGTCGCTGGCCGACGGCGCCGATCTGCTATTGACCGGCCAGTATCTCCAGGAGTCCGTTTCCAATGTCGCGCAGTATTACGACATCCCGTTGGCCACATTGCATTACTTCCCGATACGGGCCAATGGCCAGCTCGTCAAGATGGTGCCGTCGCCGTTGATTCGCTCCGCCATGGCGGTGAACGCGTGGGTGTACTGGCGCACGTCGAAAAAGCCGAAGAGGAGCAGCGCCGTGAACTAGGTCTACCGAAGGCAAGAGCCCCTCACCGCGGCGGATGACGAAACGCGGATCGCTGGAAATCCAGGCATACGACCAGGTTTGCCTTCCCGGGCTGGCAGCCGAATGGGCGAAATGGGATGGCCAACGGCCGTTCGTGGGCGCGCTGACGATGGAGTTGACCACAGATGCCGATGACGAGGTCGCGTCGTGGATTGCCGCGGGAACACCGCCAATCTGCTTCAGCTTTGGCAGCACACCGGTCGAAACTCCCGCCGACACGGTCGACATGATCAGCGCGGCCTGCGCGGAGTTAGGCGAGCGGGCGTTGGTGTGTGCCGGCGGGACTGACTTCAGCGACGTCCCCCATTTCGACCACGTCAAGGTGGTGGCCGCCGTGAATTACGCGGCCGACCTGCCCGCGTGCTGCGCGGTCGTCCACCACGGCGGCTCGGGCACCACGGCCGCGAGCCTGCGCGCCGGAATCCCCACGTTGATTCTCTGGACTTGGCCCGATCAGGCGATGTGGGGAGCCCAGGTGCGAAAATTGAAAGTGGGAAGCGCCCAGCGCTTTTCGACCACTACCCCCGAATCGCTGGTCGCTGACCTCCGCCAGATCCTCGCCCCGGAATATGGCAGCCGTGCCCGCGAGCTCGCCACCCAGATGACCAAACCCGCCGAAAGCGTTGCCGCCGTCGCCGACCTTTTAGAAGATGCCGTCCGTCGGAAAGCGTCGTTGACCGATGTGCGATAGGTGCTAGCGCTTGTCTCGCCGTCCGACCCAATGCATCTCCTGCGATCATCACCACGGGAGGCTGCTAGCCCTACCCCGGCAGCCGTTCGAGACCCAACAGCACTGTGGTGCATCGCCGCGATGATTGGTGAACATCGCGACAGCTCAATCAGCCCCCGTGGGGGGAACCCGAAACCGGCACACCTGACTCCCCCGACGGCGGGGCAGCGCTTCTGCGCTTGAGACGAGACTTCAAAGACAGCGCCGGCTTTTCCACCAGAAACCAACTCGACGCGGCAACCGGCAGCACGAGGACGGCCGCAATGACCGCGAACACAAACGGATTCAGACTGGCAAGCCCACCGATAACCAGCAACTGCTGGATCGGAAACGCGTAGATGTAGACGCCATAGGACAGATCCGTCCGCAGTCTCAACCGCTCGTTGCGAAGCAGTGCTCCCGAAACGATGATCGCGTACGCGAGTGGGATAGCGGCGACCAGACGGTAATTCGGCAGGAAGCTGGCCGCGAGGACGATAACCGCGCTCACCGCGACCAGTGACCAGCGAGCAGGCACCACGTCTCGGAACTGGTGCAGCAGCGCCCCTGCCGAAAACATCAGAGCGAAACGCGAAGCCGCATACCCAAGCATCTGCTGGAAGGTCGGCTCGGCAGGCATCGTGAACAGCGCGGCGCAGGCCAGCGCCAGCACGAACACCGCGGGAACAGGCCACCGCCGGCGGAGGAGTCCGGCAACGCCGAGAAGAGCGACGGCGATATAGCAGAACACTTCCCAGATCAGGGTCCACAACGAGCTGTCCCAAAATCCCGGATACGGCACCCCGCTCGGCGTACCGCCAATATCGAACTGGAGCCCGCCCACTGCTGGGATGTTTATGAGGACGTACTGGAGCGGTGCACCCGACAGCAATAGCTTTGTCGCCGAACCGCCTTGCATCGTCACACCGACCGGTGCGACGACGAACGCGACGACGACGAGGCAGACCCAGATCCCGGGGAGTACGCGCAGACCTCGAGCGGCGAAGTAGTCACGAAGCCGCGGGTCTCTGACCCAGCTCGACGTGATGAGGTAGCCCGAGATCGCAAAGAAGCCGTCGACGAAGACTTCGCTGAGCAGTTGCCGAGCCGGCATGAACGGTATGTGGTGCCCGGTCGTCAAGAAGGAGTGCCACAGGATCACCCCGGTCGCCAGCGTTAATCGCCACGCGTTCAGCGCGTTCCTTCGCGGGTCCAATTCCTGCCCGAGCGTCATACTCCCCCGTGCCTGCTTTCGATATGCCAGCTAGTCCAGGGCCGCGCTCATATTAGGTGATAGCCGCGCATACTGCCTGCGCGGCGCAGAAATCGCCTCGTCGTAGAAGGCTAACGGAACGTAGTGCTCGAGTGCCGTTCAGCAAACCTCGCTACTTGCGCCAGAGCACTCCGCTGCCGTCGATGTCCACGATCTCCGACGTGATCCCGTGCTTGTCGCGATAGTCGGCGACAGCTTGTCGACAGTAAGGAAGTTGGTAGTCGTCGATGATGCAGAAGCCACCAGGAGACAGCCGCGGGTAGAGCCCGTCGAGCGCCTGAATCGTCGATTCGTACAGGTCACCATCGAGCCGCAGCACCGAGATCTGCTCGATCGGCGCATCGTGCAGCGTGTCCTTGAACCAGCCAGGAAGGAACCGAACCTGGTCATCGAGCAGTCCGTAGCGCTCGAAATTCGCCCTGACCTCGGATTCCGGCACCGCAAGAACGGGCGCAAAGCGATGCAGCCCCATGGTGTACCAAGGCAACTTGTCCGCTTTGTAGTTTTCGACGTCCGGCGGCGGCACACCCTCAAACGAATCGGCTAGCCACACCGACCGCGTCTTGTCTTCGTACGCCGCCAAAACCGCGCGCATCAGGATGGAAGCGCCACCGCGCCACACTCCGCATTCGACCAAATCGCCCGGAACATCGTCGGCCAGAACCGTCTCGACGCATTCCTGCAGACTGATCAGCCGCCGCATTCCGATCATGGTCTCGGCATCGACCGGCCAGTCGAGCCCCAAGTCGCGTCTGCGCTTGTCGAACGGGCGTTTACGCACCAGCATGAATTTGCCGGCCTTGAAGAACGGCAACCCCAGCAACCATCCCAAAGTCGGGCGCTGCTCCTGTGACCACCCGACAGGCACCAGCTGGTCCATGCCGTATCTGGTGAGATCCCGCCGGATCAGGTCGAGATACAGAGATCGGGCGTCGCTATTAGTCACGGTCGCGCCACGGTCAATCACAGTAAAAACTGCCCCTTAATCACTTGAAAGGAATTACCCACCCCGCGATAAGTCTAGACATCCCGGTCGACGACGTTCGGGCATTTCAGCGTTTTCCGCACCCCGGTTCGGTCCTCGTCGACGGCAAACACCCGGGCGGGCGCCCTGCCGCGTCGCTCGAACCGTCGTGTTTAATCGCTGACGTGCTGGCTAGAAACCCTTGGTTCTTCGGCTTCCGTGGACAGTGGACTTGACGGCCTGGACGGGGCGTTTTGCCGTCCCGACGATCGGGCACACAGGCAGCATGTTCAGCCGCCGACGCACCGAAGCCGAGCAAGCACCATTCGATTCCCGCCCGGTTTGCGCCGGGCGTTTCGGTAGCCGGGCCGCGTAATGGAGGGCGTCTGCGCTGCTAGTGCTCTCGTGGCATCGACTGCCACGCCGCGCTCATGACCGTTCCAACCGCGCAACTGAACCCGGTCGCTTTGTTCGTATTGGGCATGCCCCGGTCCGGAACCTCGGCGCTCACCCGGGTTCTCTCGCTGTGCGGTGCGACGCTCCCGGCGGGGATGCTGGGCGCCGACTCCGGCAATCCGCGTGGCTATTGGGAACCGCGCAAGGCCCTCCGCCTCAACAACTCGATCCTGCTCCGCCACGGCAGTGGCACCTACGACCCCTCGCTGCGCTTGCAAGAGGAAGGCGCGCTCGACGACGGGCAGAAGGCCGCCTATGTCGCAGAGATCTCGGCGTACCTCGACACGCTGCCGGACGCGCCGCTCGTCATCATCAAGGACCTGCAGATAACAGCGCTATCCGACGTGTGGTTCGAGGCAACAAGGCTGGCCGGATTCGACATCGCAATCGTGATCGCGGTACGCCACCCCAAGGAAGTCATCGCATCGCTTGCGAAGCTCATGCGAGCCCAACCGGAGCTCTCCTGTGCCTTATGGCTGAAATACAACCTGCTGGCCGAAAGACAAACACGCGGTATGCGTCGCGTGTTCGTTGAGTACGCGAACCTGTTGGGTAACTGGCACGAGGAAATAGCGCGAATTTCCACGGCGTTGTCGATCGACCTCGCGACCCGGGACGAAGCCGCGATCGACGAGTTTCTCAAACCAGACCTTCGGCGCCAGCGAGACTGCGGTCCAATAACAGAGCTTGGCGGCACCGACTGGATATCCGCAACGTACGAGGCGATGCAGCAGGCGGCACAAGACGAGCCCGTGGATGAGTCTGCGCTGGATGGGGCCTTCAATGGGTATCGGGCCACCGAGCACGATTTCCGAACCGCATTCGACGACTACCGCCACCACTCGAACAACGTGCTCGTTCGGATGTCACGGCCCTTCGTCTGGAAGCTGATCGAGGGCGTCGCGTTGGCTAAGCGGCGCCGCGGGACTTGGGCCTAGATTCTCGTCGGCCGGCATTTCCGTGCTACGGAGGTGCCGCCTCGTAGTCGCGGATATGATCGTCCCGACCGCGCCCTGGGCAACGCGAATGGCTAGCTGCTTGCTCCGCGAGACGAACGGGAGGCTTCGGCTCTTTGTCAGGATCCGTGCTTGTCACTGGCGGGGCGGGATTCATCGGTTCCGCGCTCGCGCATCGTCTGGTGGCGGCTGGCTACGACGTCGCAGTGATGGACGTGCTGCACCCACAGGTGCACACCGGATATCAGGCCATCGACCTGCCATCGTCGGCGCGGTTGTTCACCGGCGATGTCACTCACGCGCCCGATTGGGACGCTGTCCTTCGGTTGTTCCGTCCAACCCAGATCGTCCACTTGGCCGCCGAAACCGGGACGGCGCAGTCGCTCTCCCATGCAACGCGGCACGGTTCGGTCAATGTCGTCGGGACAACCCAGCTTGTCGATGCCCTGAGCCGCTCGGCACACATCCCAGACCAGCTCGTCCTGGCTTCGTCCAGAGCCGTCTACGGCGAAGGCGCTTGGCAATCCGGTTCACAGACCTTTTACCCGCCGCCGCGTAGCCACGCTCAACTGCTGGCCGGAATCTGGGATCCGCAGGGGCCCACCAGCGATCCTGCGGTGCCGCTTCCGAGCTGCGCACATCAAACTCAGCCGCGGCCCACCAATATCTACGCCGCGACCAAACTCGCTCAAGAACATGTGCTGGCCGCCTGGACGGCCGCCCACGACACCAACCTCAGCGTGTTGCGTCTGCAAAATGTCTATGGACCCGGCCAGTCGCTGACGAATTCGTACACCGGGATCGTCGCGCTCTTCGCGCGATTGGCACGCGAACAGCATCCGGTGGAGGTCTACGAAGACGGGCGGATCGTGCGCGACTTCGTCTATATCGAGGACGTCGTCGAGGCACTGTTCGCCGCGATAGCCGGTCCTGCGGCGCAACCACGTTGCGTAGACATCGGATCGGGCATGCCGACAACAATCCATGAGCTGGCTCAACAGGTCGCGACGATCTGCGATGCCCCGGACCCCGTAGTCGTGGCGAAATTCCGCGACGGTGACGTACGGGCCGCGCAGTGTGACATCGAACCGGCAACAACCCAGCTGAACTGGCGGCCTACCTGGACGCTGGATGCAGGCTTGCGCGCGCTGCTTGACTGGATCGGTAAGCAACCCGAATTGCCTTCCCAGCCAACCGATCACACGCATGCGACAGGCCGTTCCGCGGCGAACCATGCTGGGTGCCGATGAGGCTAGGCTAGGACCCCGATGAAGTTTGCCCTGGCAAGCTATGGAACTCGTGGCGATATCGAGCCGTCCATCGCCGTCGGCCGTGAATTGCTGCGCCGGGGGCATGAAGTGCGGATGGCCGTCTCGCCCGACCTTGTCGACTTCGTCGAATCGGCCGGCCTTGCGGCGGTGGCATACGGCCCGGATACCCGCGAGTGGGTAGACAGGTACCGCGACTTCTTCAAGTCCATCCTGCGCAACATCTGGCGACCCCACGCGCTGATCGAATTGCTGGCACCTACCGCCGAGACGTGGGTGGGGATGAGCACGGTGCTGATGTCGCTGGCCGACGGGGCCGACTTGCTATACACCGGACTGAATTTCGAGCAGCCCGCCGCCAACGCTGCGGAGTATTACGGTATTCCGTTGGCGACTCTGCACTACTACCCGATGCGGCCCAACGGCCAGATGGTTCCGGTCCTGCCGCCTCCGTTGGGTCGCTCCGCAATGCGAGTGTTCGACTGGCTGTTTTGGCGGCTACACAAGAAGCTCGACGACGCCCAGCGTCGAGAATTAGGCCTGCCCAAGGCAACTGGTCCCTCGCCGCAACGGATCACCGAGCGCGGATCGCTGGAGATCCAGGCCTACGACGAAGCTTGCTTCCCCGGCCTGTCAGCTGAATGGGCGAAATCGAATGGGCAGCGGCCTTTTGTGGGCACGCTGACCATAGAGTTCACCACGGATGGCGACGACGAGGTGACGTCCTGGATTGCCGCGGGAACACCGCCGATTTACTTCGGCTTTGGCAGTGTGCCGTTCGAATCGTTCGCCGAGATGGTCGAAATGATCGGCGCCGCCTGCGCGGAATTGGGCGAGCGGGCATTGGTTCGCGCCGGCGGGAGCGACCTCAGTGACGTGCCGCATTTCGACCACGTCAAGGTGGTCGACGCGGTGAGTTATGCGGCGACCTTCCCAGCCTGTCGCGCAGTCGTGCACCATGGCGGCTCGGGCACTACCGCCGCGGGCCTGCGTGCGGGAGTCCCTACCTTGATCCTCTGGACCATGGGCGATCAGCCGATCTGGGGAGCTCAGATCAAACGGCTGAAAGTAGGTACCGCTCGGCGCTTTTCGACCGCCACCCGCGAAACGCTGGTTTCGGACCTGCGTGAGATTCTCGCCCCGGATTACCTTGCCCGAGCCCGCGACATCTCGCTTCGGATGACCGAACCCGCCGTCAGCGTGGCCGCGGCGGCCGATCTTTTAGAGGACACTGCTCGCCGCAAAGCGTTGACTTAGCGCCCTGCCCCGATCCGACCAACGAAATTTTTTTCGGCACACCCAGCCGTTTGCCAATCAGGCCGGGCGCTGCCCACCGGCGAGATTCTCCACAAGATCAGCGGCAATAGCGACGCTTTCGGCGGGTTTGGTCATCTGGGTGGCGATCTGCCGGGCGTGGGTGGCATATTCCTGGGTAAGAATCCGTCGCAGATCTGCGACCAAGGAATCCCGGGTAGTGCCCGAAAAGCGCCGAGCAGTACCCACTTTCAATTGTTTGATTCGGGCTCCCCAGATCGTCTGAACCAGGTCCATCGAGAGGATCAGCGTGGGGACTCCCGCGCGAAGGCTCGCAGCTGTGGTACCCGCGCCGCCGTGGTGCACGACCGCGCGACAGGCCGGGAAGGTTGCCGCGTAATTCACCGCGTGCACCACCTTGACATGGTCGAACGGCGAGGCGTCGCTGAAGTCACTCCAGCCGGCACAAACCAATGCCCGCTCGCCCAGCTCAGCGCAAGCGGAACCGATCATTTCGAGCGTGTCGGCGGGGGATTCAATCGGCATGCTGCCAAACCCGAAGCAAATCGGCGGTGTTCCCGCCGCTATCCAGGACGCGACCTCATCATCGGCATCCGTCGTCAGCTCCATGGTCAGCGCGCCGACAAAGGGTCGTCGTCCATTCCATTTCGCCCATTCGTCTGCCAAGCCGGGGAAGCAAAGTTCGTCGTAGCCCTGGATTTCCAACGATCCGCGGTCGGTAATCCGTCGCAGCGAGGGGCTCGTTGCCTTCGGCAGGCCGAGTTCACGGCGCTGCGCGTCCTCCGCCTTTTTGTTCATCCGCCAAGCCACCCATTCCATCACTGTCATTAAGGCGCGGCCCACCGACGACGGCAGGATAGGCAGGAGATGACCGTTGGCACGTAGTGGGACGTAATGCAGCGTGGCCAGCGGAATGTCATAATACTCCGCAACGTTCGCGGCCGTTTCCATGAAGCTCTCGCCGGTGAAAAGCAGGTCGGCGCCCTCCGACAACGACGTAAGCGTCGTAGTCATCTCGACCCAGCACCGGATAACGGTCTCCCAAATTTCGCCCCACAACCTGATCAGGTCGTGGACTTTCCAGAACTTTCCGAAAAACGACGTCCAGAAGTTGCGGTAGGTGTCCAACCACGCCTGCGTGTCCAGCCCGTAGGCGGCCGCTGGGAGTCCGGCCGATTCGACAAACGCGACGAGGTCCGGCGGGACGGCCATCCATACTTCGTGCCCTCTGCCTTGCAGCTCGCGACCAAGCGCGACCGAAGGCTCGATATCGCCACGCGTTCCATAGCTTGCCAGGACAAATTTCATTGCGGTCCCAGCCTTTCAGTCGTCATGTACGTCGGCAACCTCAGCGACACTATCTCTGGTTCGTCGACTATCGGCTGGCATTCGCTCCCCCCTTGTTAGGAATACCAATGGTCAGTGTTGATTCGGCGAGCTGAGACCTAGCCTTGTTTCCACGACTAGTGACGAAGGCCACACCCCCCGCCGGATGAGGCTACCTTCGGGAGTTCAGATTGCCTACCCGCAACGAGATCGACACACCTCTGGGACCCTGGACAATACTCCGCGGCGGCAACCTGGACTAGTTCCCGAAGCGTGCTGGAGGAGTAGTCACGCCCTGCCACTTAGCTTTTGGCTCGAAATCTGCTTCAGGCATACGTATATGCCGTTCAGAGGAGTTGATACTAAGGCTCGGGATCATTTCCGTCATCGGAACTGCGGAAGAAGGCGGCCCGGGGGCGTTGACTACTCGGCGGAGACCTTTCCCAGCAATAAAAAATTCCTCTTGGTCATCCGTTGGCCAAGAGGAGGGGGTGGGTGGACGTAATCCAGGGCGAGCATCTGGCGACCGCCGACGGGCGGCGGCGGCCGGGTGCTGCTCGGAACGCACTGATTAGAGCCTGCCTTCGGCCCTTTGACTCAATCCTCCAATCGTTCGATCGATCCCCATCCGAGGGGACCAATGTCGGACTCCAACGGGCGACCTCTCAGCAGCGGTGTCTTGCGGAACCGCTCGAAGGCAGATCTCAATTCACCGACATCATGGTGACGTCTGCGCTTTAATCAGTGTGGTTCCATAAAGATCACGACGAGCAAACCTGGGCTCGCCAGTGTCGAATGAATAGGCTGAAAGGAGCGGCGTCTCAACACAATCGAACAACTGTGGTGAGATGCCGGTAGGCGGCGGCAAGGCACGCTCGAAGGAACATACCGAATGAAGCGCTGCGGCTAAAAAGCTGCTGAATCACGACGCGCATTATCACCGGAGCATCGTTATCAAGAGGGGCGGGTCGCAGAATGATCGAGGCGCTGATCCTTAGGGCGTTGCGCGGATACATCCGATTGCTTCGTACCGACAAAGAAGACATCGGGATCGTCGAGCGCCGGTTGCGCGCACTGCTTCTGATAGTTCCCTTGGATCTCGTGTATTACGGGCTATATATCCGTGCCAAACTCTGGGGACCGCTAACCGTCTATGGCACAACCGAGGATGGCATCCATCTTCGATGCCAGCTCCCAGATGTCGTTCAAACGTACGTGTATCTGTTCGGCACATGGGAACCCGACCTCGCGGCGTTTCTTCGCCGACGCCTTGGTCCGGGCGACACGTTCGTAGATGTCGGCGCCAACGTCGGGTGCGTAAGCGCCTTGGCCAGCAGACTAGTCGGGCCGCGCGGCACCGTAGTAGCCATCGAGCCATCCCCGCCAGTGATAGCCGCGCTGAACGACACTGTGGCGAGAAACGACCTCGCGAACGTCCGCATCGTCGCCGCAGCGGCGTCGGATCGCGATCACGAAGTCCCGCTCTTTGTGGGACCAAACCACAATATCGGCTCCACAGCGACGGTCGCCCACAGCGGACTCCAGGAAGAGGGGCAAGTGCAGGCAGCGCCCCTTGGTTCGCTCGTAACTCGCGAGGAACTGGCAACGACACGCGTAATCAAGATCGATGTCGAGGGCGCCGAGGATCGCGTGCTCGCCGGAATGGTGGCAAGCGTGGACGTGCTCGCGCCGGAGGCCGAATTAGTCGTCGAGCTGTCACCAACATGGTGGACCGATCCGCAGCTGCGGCCAATCGACGTGTTACGCCCGTTTCTTGACCGCGGCTTTTGCGTCTACCTCCTGCCGAATGATTACTCGATATGGCGCTACCTTTGGCCCAGGAATGTCCGCGCACCGCAGCGGCTACGCGATTTTGCGATACTCAAAGAGCGCACAGCGCGAATCGATGTTGTGCTGTCACGCCACGATGCCGACGCACTATGACGCGAGGTCCGCATCTGCCAATGTTTTGTCACCGCTCAGCCCGCACGCCTCGATCGGGCGAAACTCTCCATCAGATCGGCCGTGGCGGCCACACTTTCGGTGGGTTTGGTCATGTGAGTGGCGACCTCGCGAGCTCGGCTGACGTATTCCGGAGCGAGAATCTGGCGCAGGTCGTCAACCAGTGATTCCTGGGTGGTGATGGAGAAGCGCCGGGTGGCGCCCACCTTCAATCGTTTGACCGCGGCTCCCCAAATCGGCTGATCGCCCAACATGGACAGCACCAGCGTGGGGACTCCGGAGCGCAAGCTTGCGGCGGTGGTGCCCGCACCGCCGTGATGGACCACCGCGCAGCAGGTGGGAAAGATCGCCGCGTGGTTCACCGCGCCCACGATCTTGAGATGGCCGGGGCGCGGCGTATCGCTGAAGTCGTTCCAGCCGGCACAGATCAACGCCCGCTCCCCGAGCTCCGCGCACGCCGCGCTGATCATCGCAACGGTGTCGGCCGGAGATTGGACCGGCATGCTGCCAAAGCCGAAGTAAATCGGCGGTGTTCCGGCAGCGATCCAGGACGCGACCTCGTCATCGGCATCCGTTTCGAACTCCATCGTCAGCCCGCCGACATAGGGTCGGCGGTCAGCCGATTTCGCCCACTCGGCTGCCAAGCCGGGGAAGCAAAGTTCTTCGTAGGCCTGGATTTCCAACGACCCGCGTTGCGCGATCCGTTGTGACGATCGGCTTTTGGCCTTCGGGAGGCCAAGTTCGCGACGCTGAGCATCCTCGACCCTCTTGAGCAGCCGCCACTGCATCCAGTCGAGCACTGTCATCGCGGTGCGACCCACTAACGACGGCAGGGGCCGAATGAGCTGACCGTTAGGCCGTGCCGGGAAGTAATGCAGTGTGGTCAGCGGAATGTCGTAGTGCTCCGCCACATTGCCTGCGGGCTCCTGGTAACCAATGCCGGTAAGCAGCAGGTCGGCCCCGTCCGCCAGCGAGAGCAGCGTTGAACTCGCGTTGTCCCAGCACGTGGTGGCCAACTGCCATACCTCGTGCAGCAGAGTGATTGAACGTCCGATTTTCCAGAAGTTGCGGAGGAATGACGTCCAGAAGTTGCGATGCGCGTCCAGCCACACTTGGGTGTCGTCGCCATAAGCAATTGCCGCTACGCCAGCGGACTCCACAAACTCAACCAAATCAGGGGGGACGGCCATCTGCACGTCGTGTCCCCTGCGCAACAGTTCACGGGCGACGGCAACGCAGGGCTCGATATCGCCGCGAGTTCCATAACTCGCCAAGGCAAATTTCATCGCATATCCCACCCTTTCAGTCATCGTCGACCTAAGCGGAATTATGTATGGTTCGTGTGCTGCCTGCGGGGCATTCGCAATTTGATTTCGATGGATATTCGCGGTTCGTTACCGATGATGTCGAGCACTTCGACGCCATCGATGAACCAGCGAACACCATAATCACCTGCAAACTCGGCATATCTGTTTAGAGCAAATCTTTTTAAGCTAACGCCCGCCGTAATTGGAGCGATGTTAAATATGCTTACCTAACCCAGGCCCGATCCGGGCAGATGGCAAACTTTTCCACCAGATCGGCTGCATTAGCCACACTTTCGGCGGGCTTGGTCATCCGGGTGGCGATCTCGCGAGCTCTGGTGACATATTCCGGGGCGAGGACGCGGCGCAGGTCAGCTAATAGCGTCTCCCGCGTGGTGCCGGAGAACCGACGAGCGGTGCCGACTTTCAGTCGTTTGACCCGCACTCCCCAATACGTCTGATCGGGCCCCGTCGAGAGGATCAGCGTGGGGACCCCGGCGCGCAGGCTCGCAGCCGTGGTGCCCGCACCACCGTGATGGACCACCGCACGGCAGGCCGGGAAGATGGCCGCATAGTTCACCGGACCCACGACTTTGACGTGATCCGCGATCGGGATATCGCTGAAGTCGGTCCCGCCGGCACATATCAACGCCCGCTCGCCTAACTGCGCGCAGACCGTGCTGATCATTTCGACGGTGTCCGCCGCGGATTCGACCGCAATGCTGCCGAAGCCGAAGCAAACCGGTGGTGTACCGGCGGCAATCCAGGACGCGACGTCGTCATCGGCGTCCGTCGTCAATTCCATCGTCAGCGCACCGATGAATGGCCGTTGGCCATCCCATTT
This sequence comes from uncultured Actinomycetota bacterium, assembly GCA_963826365.1. GTDB lineage: Bacteria > Actinomycetota > Actinomycetes > Mycobacteriales > Mycobacteriaceae > Mycobacterium. The sequence goes on from CAWGXA010000003.1 coordinate 795,956, forward strand.
CGCCCATTCGGTAGCCAGCCCTGGGAAGCACACGTCGTCATACGCTTGGATCTCGAGCGATCCGCGTTCGGCGATCCGGGTTGGCGACGGGGCGGTGGCCTTCGGCAGGCCCAGTTCACGGCGCTGCGTGTCCTCGGCTTTCTTGTTCATGTGCCAGAAGACCCAATCCAGCGCTGTCATCGCGGAGCGTCCCACCGGCGACGGCAGGCCCGGAACGAGCTGGCCATTGGGCCGTACCGGGAAATTATGCAGCGTGGCCAGCGGGATGTCGTAATACTCCGCGACGTTGGCGGCGGGCTCCTGAAAGCTCTGGCTGGTGAGCAGTAAGTCCGCCCCGTCCGCCAGCTCGGTCGCCGTGGTGCTCATCTCCGCCCAGCACGTGGCCACGGGCTCCCAGTATTCGCGCCACAGCCCGACCAGCTCCTGAACCTTCCAGAAGTTGCCGAAAAACGACGTCCAGAAGTTGCGGTACCTTTCCAGCCACGCCTCGGTGTCCAGCCCGTAGGTGACCGTCGCAAGCCCGGCCGCCTCGCTGAAGCCGACCAGATCCGGCGGGACACCCATGCGCACCTCATGCCCGCGGCGCAGCAGTTCTCGGCCAACAGCCACCGACGGCTCGATATCGCCACGCGTTCCATAGCACGTCAAGGCAAATCTCATCGCCCGATCCTGGCCTTTCAGGTGTGTACGCGGCGCCAAGGGGCCGCGGTTATTATGCCTAGTTCTTTAACGTCGCGGGCGAGTTTGAACTCATCCGCGTGCGCAGCGACATCACTGAATTCAGCAAAGTCAATACCGGTAATGCGCACGATGGCCCGAACACCGTCGCGGAACCCGGTCATCAAATCGTCGCCCTTACTAGTTTCGCTCGCCGATAACCCCATTCGGGCCCCGGTGACGAACCTCACAAGCTAGGCCCTGCCCCGCTGACTGGCGTGCTAAACCGCTCAGCCCGCGACTGCGCCGGGCTCGGAGAAGGCTGCCCCGAACTCGGTCACCGGCTGGAAGCCCCGCTTGCGGGCTCTTCCAACCCCCACTCGGAGCAGATTGCCCAAGGTGGCCACACCTGAGTGATCAAGCACCACGAAGGGCGACAACAGCCGGTTGTGCACGAATGCGAAAGCAAGTCCGGTCGCGGGGTCGGCCCAGCCGAACGAACCGCCCATCCCTACGTGCCCAAAGCCCGGCATGACATTGCCGAACGGCACGCTGTGGTAGCCCAGGTGAAATGACAGCGGGAAGAAAATGTTCCGGTCCCGCTTCAGGCTGCGGCGCCCGGTCAGCCCGGTAACGATCTCCCTCGACAGGAACCGGGTGCCGTCGATCTCACCGCCGTTGGCGATCGCGCCGTACATCCGCGCCAGCCCGCGTGCCGTCGCCACCCCGTTGGCCGCCGGCATCTCGGCATCCAGCAGCGGAATGTCACCCTGCACGGCGGCCATCACGCCCTGGAAGTACAAGGAGCGGAAGCCAGGGGAAAGCTCGGTGGCAACCTTGCACGCCAGGGAGCTGATGAACGGATTGCCGATGAGGTTCTGCGGCATAATGATCTCGGCGACCCGGGTCTGGGCTCCCGTCGGCGGGCGGCCCAGGTGCAAGCCGTCAGTGCCCAACGGCCCGGCAAGCTCCTCGCGGATCAGCTCACGCATGCCTTTTCCGGTCACGGCCCGGGCCAGCCCGGACATCAGCCAGCCGAAGGTCAGCGCGTGGTATGCCGGTTTGCCAAGCAAACGTCCCGGCGGCGCAGCGGCTAGCCGTTCTTCCATCACCAGGTGATCCAGCAAGTCTTCCCTGCTGGCGCCACGCAAGCCCGACAATCCGGCCCGGTGCCTCATCACCTCGCGAACGGTGAGCTCCGATTTCCCGTTGGCCGCGAACTCGGGCCAATACTCGGCGACCGGAGCCTCGTAATCGATGAGTCCACGATCGACGAGTCGGTGGATGACGGTAGCCGCCATACCTTTGGTCGCCGAGAAGACCATGGGCGCACGGTCTGCCGTCCACGGCACCTGGCCGGCCCGGTCCGACCAGCCGGTCCATACGTCGACGACGGGTTGACCGTCGAGATAGACCGCCAGCGCTCCGCCGCCGAACCGGCGACCTGGAAACATGTTCGAGAATCCACGAACGACGCAGGAGAAGTTTGGGTCCGCCGCACCGAACACGCGCTGCCCTGCGTCAGGGGCATCGCGGGAGGGGATCGCACGGAGATCGACCCGGGATTCTGCCGTCACAGAATTTAATTTACTTCGATTTTACCGGGCTCAGTGCAGAACTTCGGATTATTGACCGTTCCGTTAGCGCGACGCCGCGTCTAGTATTTGCTGGGCCGCCAGCGCCGGGGTCAACTCCCCCGCCTTGACCTGACTTTCTACCTCGGCGCGGATCTTGCGGACCGCGGGGTTGGACAGCACCCGATCCAACACGGTGTCGCGAACCATCTGCCACGTCCAATCGACTTGCTGAGCCCGCCGCCGGGTGTCGAACTCACCAGCCTCGGTCAGCACCTTCTGATGGCGTTCGACGGTTTCCCACATCTCTGCCAGACCCGTGCCCTCGGTGGCGCTCATCGTGAGAACCGGTGGTCTCCAGAGAGTTTCGCGTGGATAGATCAGCCGGATCGCCGAGGAGAGCTCGCGTGCGGCGGCCCGGGCGTCGGACAGATGCTTGCCGTCGGCCTTGTTCACCACCACGATGTCGGCCAGCTCCAACACACCCTTTTTTATGCCCTGCAGCTGATCGCCGGCGCGCGCCAGGGTCAGCAGCAGGAAGGTGTCGACCATGTTGGCCACCGCCACCTCCGACTGCCCGACACCGACGGTTTCGATCAGGATCACGTCGAATCCGGCGGCCTCCAGCAAGACGACGGTCTCCCGTGTCGCCTTTGCTACGCCGCCCAAAGTTCCCGAAGTAGGCGACGGCCGGACATAGGCATCCGGGTGTACCGCCAGTCGCGCCATGCGGGTTTTGTCTCCGAGAATCGACCCGCCGGTCCGTGTTGACGACGGGTCGACCGCCAACACCGCTACCCGGTGCCCCTGCTCGATCAGATGCATCCCGAGCGCCTCGATGGTGGTGGACTTTCCCACTCCAGGCACGCCGGTGATGCCCACCCGATGGGCATTGCCCGAGTCGGGTAGCAGCTCCAACAGCAATTGTTGTGCCTGTTCGCGATGGTCGGCACGGGTGGACTCCAGCAGGGTGATAGCCCGCGGGATCGCGGCTCGATCGCCATTGCGGATGGCGTCCGCCAGGTTTCTGGAACTCATCTGGCCCGCCACGAGTGTGCGGTGTTGGCGAGACTCATGTGTCGCATGTGACCATCGCGAAAGGTGTCTAGCTCAGGTCGTAACCAAGCCGCTCGGCAAGCTTGTTCAGCAAGCCGATCGCGGCGTCGGCGATCACCGTCCCGGGCGGGAAGATGGCGGCGGCCCCGCCCTCATAGAGCTCGTCGAAATCACCGGGCGGGATGACGCCGCCGACCACGATCATGATGTCGGGGCGGCCCACCTCGGCCATCGCGTCGCGCAGCGCCGGAACCAACGTCAAGTGCCCGGCGGCCAGTGAGGACACTCCCACCACATGCACGTCGTTGTCGGCGGCCTGGCGGGCCACCTCCTCGGGGGTGGAGAACAGCGATCCGACATCGACGTCGAACCCGATGTCGGCGAAGGCCGTCGCGATCACCTTCTGGCCGCGGTCGTGGCCGTCCTGGCCCATCTTGGCTACCAGAATCCTGGGACGGCGGCCGTCCGCCTCGGCGAACTTCTCGACCAGTTGGCTGGCGTTCGCCATGTTGGTGGCCTTTCCAGCCTCATCGCGGTAGACGCCGGAGATGGTACGGATCTCTGCTTGGTGACGCCCATATACCTTCTCCAGCGCATCGGAGATCTCACCGACCGTGGCCTTGTGCCGGGCCGCGTCGATGGCCAGCGCCAGCAGATTATTGCCCAGACCATCTTCGCCGGCGCGGCCGCGAGCGGCTGCAGCGCGACTCAGATTGGCCAGGGCCGCCTCGACTGCCTGCGCGTCCCGACTTGCGCGCAGATCTTTCAGCTTCGCCAGCTGCTCGGTGCGGACCCGGCTGTTCTCGACCTTGAGAACCTCGATCTCCTGGTCCTCTTCGACCTGGTACTTGTTGATCCCGACCACCGGCTGAATGCCGGAATCGATCCGCGCTTGGGTGCGCGCGGCCGCCTCCTCGATGCGCAGCTTGGGAATGCCGTCGTCGATGGCCGCCGCCATGCCCCCGTGCTCGGCAACCTCGGCGATGTGAGCGCGGGCCCGCTGCGCGAGTTGATGCGTGAGCCACTCCACGTAGTAGGAGCCACCCCAGGGGTCGATCGGCCGAGTGGTGCCCGACTCCTGCTGCAACAGCAACTGGGTGTTGCGGGCAATCCGGGCCGAGAAGTCGGTGGGCAGCGCCAGGGCCTCATCCAGCGCGTTGGTGTGCAATGACTGGGTGTGGCCTTGAGTAGCGGCCATCGCCTCGATGCAGGTGCGTGCGACGTTGTTGAACGCGTCCTGGGCCGTCAGCGACCAGCCCGAGGTCTGCGAATGTGTGCGCAGTGACAGCGATTTGGCGCTCTTTGGATTGAACTGGGCGACCAGTTCGCTCCATAGCAGCCGCCCGGCCCGCAGTTTGGCGACTTCCATGAAGAAGTTCATCCCGATGCCCCAGAAGAAGGACAGCCGGGGCGCGAACTTGTCGATGTCCAGGTCGGCGTCCAGACCCGCCTTGATGTAATCGAAGCCGTCCGCCAGGGTGTATGCCAGTTCCAAATCCGCTGTCGCGCCGGCCTCTTGGATGTGATAGCCGGAAATCGAAATCGAGTTGAACTTCGGCATCTTGGTGCTGGTGTAGCCGAAGATGTCGGAGATGATGCGCATCGACGGCTTGGGCGGATAGATGTAGGTATTGCGGACCATGAACTCTTTGAGGATGTCGTTCTGGATGGTGCCGGCCAGCTTCTCCGGCGGCACACCCTGCTCTTCGGCCGCCACCACATACAGCGCCAAGATCGGCAGCACGGCCCCGTTCATCGTCATCGACACCGACACCGTGGACAGGTCGATGCCGTCGAACAGCTGTCGCATGTCGAGAATGGAATCGATTGCCACACCGGCCATTCCGACGTCACCCTGAACGCGGGGGTGGTCGGAGTCATAGCCGCGGTGGGTGGCCAGGTCGAAAGCTACCGACAGACCCTTCTGGCCGGCAGCCAGGTTGCGGCGGTAGAAGGCGTTGGATTCGGCGGCCGTGGAGAACCCTGCGTATTGCCGAATCGTCCACGGCTGGTTGACGTACATCGTCGGGTAGGGACCGCGGACGAAGGGCGGCTCACCCGGGAAACTGTGCAGCGGATAGCCTTCCGACTCTGCTGCGGCACGATCGGCGGCGATGTAAACCGGTTGGACGTCAATGCCTTCCGGTGTGTGCCATTCGAGTTGATCAGGTGTGTACCAGTGTGCTGACGCTGCCGCGGCGACATGGGATTCCACGGCGGCTGCGGTGGACGGCTTTACTTCACGATCACTGTGCAGCGGGATGTCGGAGAAACTGCCAATCACCGGTGTACTGGTCGTCATGTGGCTATGCCCCCAACCGGGTCAGCAGGTTCGACAGGGCTTCAACCGCATTGATTTTCGCGGTCAGGAACTCGTCGGGCCGATGCCCGCCCTCTCCCAATGCCTTCTCCGGGCCCGCCAGGTAGACCTGCGCCACGCCGGCGCTTCGGGCCGCCTCCACGACGCCGGAGGCCTCGTCTTGATAACGCTTGTCGGTGCCGCAGATAACGGTCACTACCGGCGAGCCCGCGCGGTCAACCTCGCCAACGGCCGCGGCGACGCCCGCGGCGTCGACCGTGCCCGGGTTGATTGCCTCGATGCCGCCCGACGCCAGCAGGTTAGCGGCGAAGCTGGTCCGGATGTTGTGCTCGGCCAACGGGCCCAACGGAAGCAGCAGTGCTTGCGGCCGCGCGCCGGTACGGGCCAGGAAGACGTCGGAGCGATCGCGCAGTCCTTCGAACTGCGCCGCGTAACGCTGCAAATTCCGCTGCGCCTCCGGCGAGGTTAGCGAATTCGTTTGCGGCAGCGCAGGTTCGCCCAGGTTGGGATATTCGTTGACACCGGTGACCGCGGTCCGCCGGTGCGCGATGTCATCGGTGCGCCGCGCGGCCACTTCGGCGATCTGGTCGGCGACGTAAGCGCGGGCGTCGACGAATCCGCCATGAGCCTCGACATCCTGGAAGCGCTGCCAGGCCTGTTGCGCGAGCTGTTTGGTGAGGTCTTCGACGAACCACGACCCACCAGCGGGATCCAGCACCCGGCCGACGTGTGACTCCTCGAGCAAAAGCAGCTGGGTGTTGCGGGCAATCCGGCGCGCGAAACTTCTTGCCGTGCCCGGAAAGCCACCCGGAATGGCTACGTCGAACGGGGACACCAGCACGGTGTCGGCCCCGCCGACACCCGCACCGAACGCGGCAAGTGTGCAGCGCAGCATGTTCACCCACGGATCGCGCTGGGTCATCATCGGCAGCGACGTCTCGGCGTGCACCACGGCCGCTCCACCCGCTGGGTCGCCAACCACCTCGGCGACCCGCGCCCACAGTTGGCGCGCCGCCCGCATCTTGGCAAGCGTCATGAATTGGTCGTCATCAGCCGCCAGCCGGAAACTGATTTGCCCCAATGCTTCGCCGACCGACAGTCCGGATTCGGTGAGCACCCGAAGGTAGGCCACCGCCGCCGCGATGCTGCCGGCGAGCTCCCACGTCGCGTTGGCGCCCAGATTGTGGAAGGCCGTCCCGTCGACGCTGATCGCTCGCACCCCGCGATCGGTCGCCACGCGCGTGGCGACCGCGACGACGTCCCCAACCGCCGGAGCCGGCCGCCCACTCAGCGGTGCGGTCAGCGGATCGGCGCCCAAGTCGATCGAGAGCGTGGCGCGCTGCTCGGGTTCCACCTGCGCCGCCAGCGACACCATGACTTCGCAGGCCGCCGAGTAGTCAGTTCCCGCGTCAAGGAGCACCGGCGCCATGCTCAGGTACACCCCGGAGAGCACGCTTTCGAGCTCCTGCGGCGCCACCCCGGACTCCCCCACCCGAATCAGCAGCGCACTCACCCCATCGGCGAGAGCGCTCAGTATCGCTGCGTTGGTGTCACCCGCTGCAGCACCGGTGGCGCCGAAGGCCTCGGCAACCTTCCAGCCGCTCTTGACGTCGCGCCGGGCATCGCCACCACGGATGTAGGGCCACTCGCCCGGCAGCGGCGGCTCCGGCAACTCGTCGAACGCCGTGTAGAGCGGCCGGATGGCGAACCCGTCATAGGTCGCCGCATCCAGCAACTGCTCGGGTTGGTCTCCCAACTCGGCGGGGTCTTTGCGGGTGCTCTTGGAAAGCACACCCGCGACCGCGCTGCGCCAGCGCCCGCGAACCTGTTCTAGGTCGGCGAGCTCGGGTACATCAATGGACACCGACTGCTCCTGTTTTCGCTGCAACTGGCGTGGCTGCTGTCCGGTTGCTTCGGGTTGGAACTTACTAATGAGGCTAATTGATCGCACCCGCCGCGAAAAAACGACAAGGCGCAGCATGCGGGACGGGTTTGGGCCGAAACGCCAGTCACGGGAAACGGTCTATTCACGTCGGCCCCGTAGGGTTAGCAGGCGTGACGGGTCCCGCCACCTCCAAAACCACTAACAAGCTGCGCAGTCTCGCGCGCGCGACGCGCGTGGCTGGTCGCCGCCTGTCGAACCGGCGGGCCATCGGCACAGTGGTCGGTATCACAGTCTTCGTGGCGGTTGCGGTATTTGTTCCGCTGCCCAGCGCGGTGCAGCTGCGCGACTGGGCGCATTCGGTCGGCCCGTGGTTTCCGTTGGCATTTCTGATCGCGCACATCGTCGTCACGATCTTTCCCATTCCCCGCACTCCGTTCACCCTGGCCGCCGGGCTGCTCTTCGGCCCGTTTCTGGGCGTGCTGATCGCGGTGGTCGCCAGCACCCTGGCCGCCGTGCTGGCCGCGGTGCTGGTGCGCGCGGCAGGCTGGCAGCTGCAGCGGCTGGTCCGCCACGAAGCACTGCAGCGGGTGGACCAACAGCTGCGCGAGCGAGGCTGGGTGGCCTTCTTGTCGCTGCGGATGATTCCCGTCCTGCCGTTCTCGGCGCTCAACTACGCCGCCGGCGCGTCGGCCGTGAGCATGCTGTCCTTCACGCTGACCACGGTGGCCGGTCTGACGCCCGGCACCGCCGCCATCGTGTTCCTGGGCGACGCGCTTGCCGGTCATCCCAGCCCGTGGTTGTTCGCGGTGTCGGTGTTCACCAGCGTCTTGGGACTGACGGGGTTGTTCTTTGAGGTTCGGCATTATCGGCAGCGCGATCGCCGCACGTCGCAGCCCGACGAATCCGCGTCCGAGCCGGCAATCGTCGGTTAATTCAGCCGTTTTCCTGAGCGCGACGCGTTTTACCTGCAAGATCAAGTAAATGGTGAGGGTCTCCGCGTTGGTATTTACCGATGGCGGCGTGCACCTCGAGGGGCTTCGCACTGTGGTGCTCCTGTTCGGCGCTATGGCCTGTGTGACCACCGCTGTTTTCTTCCTCGTCGTCAATCGGATCGAGGCATCTCGTCAGCCGAAGCGGGCCTCCGCGACTGATGCGGGCATGCGGGCCCCAGGACGACAACTGTCCAGGGTGCGGACCGTGGGTGTGATCACCGCTGCACTCGTAAGCGCCGTGGCATTCGTGGCGGCCATCTGGCTACCGCCCAGGGACTCCGAACAAGCCCAAGAAACCATGCCGCAGCCCGAACTATCGCCGATCGCCTTGCCGCCCGCCAGTGCGCTTGAGCCCGGCGCCGGCATTTACATCGATTACCCCGACGGTTCCGGCGGAATGGGCTGCACGGCCGGTTTTTTGGTGCACACCAGTACGGGCCAGCACGGGCTGCTCACTGCCGGCCACTGCAACAAGACCCGCAAGCCCAGCAAGGTGACGATGAACCTCGCCGGCATCCTCCCCTACGCGACGCTGGGAACGTTCAACCGGACAGTCATCGAAGGACCTCGCGACGACAAACATGACATCGGCCTGATAGTCCTCGACGGCGAGGACGTCCCGCAGACCTCGTCTATCGCCGCATCGCTGCCGGTGTCGGGCGTCACGAACGACCTCCGGATCGGCCAGCAGCTGTGTAAGTACGGCATGAGCACCGGTCAGGAGGAATGCGGTCAGGTCCTCGACATCACCGACAGCAAGGTGGTGTTCGCCGCGGCCGGCCAATGCGGAGATTCCGGCGGGCCGGTCTATGCCGTCCAGAACGACGGCACGGCCAGCGCGGTCGGCATCGACATCCGCGGCGGCAATCCACTCAATCCCCAAGCCGGTTGCTCGGCTCCGGCTAGATTCTCGGTCGCAGAGCTAGTCCAGCCCTGGCTGCGGAAGTGGAACCTTTCCGTCGTCACCAACGAGCGAGCGGGGCCTAGCTGACAAGGCGTGAGTTTTCCCGGCGTTAGCTAACCTCCGCGTACTACCGTCCTCGGTACCGAGAACCGACGACTGGGAGCCGCATGACCTCTGACAACCCGAACCCAGGTGCAGTTGGCGCGTCCGCCGCCGGACGGTACCGCACGGCTGAGACCGACTAGGTCCGCTCCGGACCCTTCGCGGTCATCGCAGCGAAAATGGCCAGGAACGTCGCGGCCGGCAGGGTGTTGACGACCTTGTCCCGCACCCGGACATGTGCGGTCACGGCCAAGACGAAATACAGCGTCAACATCGCCGTCGTCAGCCGGGCCAGGGCGGGGAACCGGGTGACCGATGCCAGGCCAACTGCGGCCGCGGCCTTGATTACCGGGAACACCGGTCGGATGTCTTCAGGGATTCCCACGTCGTCCAGAACCTTCTTGATGGGAGCGAATTGGACGGCGCAGCCGACCGCGTCGATGGCGTGAAACGCGGCAAGGCCGGCGTAAGTCTTCGGTGACGTCAAAACACTCATCCGACAATCCTATTGAGCTCTACCGAGTCAATTCCGGCGGTGCCCCCGGCGGCCCGTCCACCGACTGGCGCGCTATCGCCTCGGCCCTGGCGACCGCCTGGGCGATCTTGGGGTCGGTCTCGGTGGAGAACCAGTCGGCGACTTCGGGGTCGTCCCCGTCCGCATGCTTGGGCACGTCCTCGACCGGCGACGGCTCGAACCGGAACACCCCGTCCTGGCCGGGCGTCCCCAGCAGTTTGGTGAAGCCCTGCAGCGCCGCACTGAAATCGCTTGGCACCACCCACACCTTGTTGGCGTCGCCGCGCGCCATTTCCGGCAACGTTTGCAGGTACTGGTAGGCCAGCATCTCCGGGGTGGGCCTGCCGGCCTTGATCGCGGCGAACGTCTTCTCGATGGCCTTGGCCTGCCCCTGCGCCCGCAGATAGGCCGCGGCACGCTCACCCTGAGCGCGCAGCATCCGGGACTGCCGGTCCGCCTCGGCGGCCAGGATCACGGACTGCTTGGAGCCCTCGGCGGCCAGGATCTGTGCCTGCTTGGCCCCTTCGGCCTGGGTGATAGCCGCTTGCCGGTTACCTTCGGCGGTCAGGATCACCGCCCGCTTCTCCCGATCGGCCTTCATCTGCTTTTCCATCGAGGCCTGAATCGACGGCGGCGGGTCGATGCTGCGCAGCTCGACCCGCGCCACCCGCAGTCCCCAGCGGCCGGTCGCCTCGTCGAGGACACCGCGCAGCTGGGCGTTGATCTTGTCGCGGGAGGTCAGCGTCTGCTCGAGCGTCATGCCGCCGACGACGTTGCGCAGCGTCGTCGTGGTGAGCTGTTCGACGCCGACGATGTAGTTGCTGATTTCATAGACGGCCGCCTGCGGAACGGTGACCTGGAAGTAGACCACGGTGTCGATGTTCAGCGTCAGGTTGTCTTCGGTGATGACCGGCTGTGGTGGAAACGACACCACCCGCTCGCGCAGGTCTATCCGCGCCCGGATGCGGTCGATGAAGGGCACCAGCAGAGTCAGCTGCCCGCTGACCGTGCGACTGTACCGGCCCAAACGCTCGATCACCGCGGCTTCGGCCTGCGGGATCAGCGCAACCGACTTGGCTACCACGACGATGGCGAATATCACTAGGACGACGAGCAGCACCAATCCAGCAACCGCACCTTGCACCGGAGTTCCTTTCTCTCGCAGCGTCTTTCGCAGCGTCTTGTGCCGATCGGCTAGTCGTGTCTGAATACCACTGCCGTGGCGCCATCGATGTGCATGACGGTGACCGAGTCGCCGGGTTCGTAGATGTCGCCGTCGTTGTAGGGGCGCGCCGTCCAGATCTGGCCGTCGAGCTTCACTTGGCCCGCGTCGCGGGCAACCCGATCAAGCACCACTGCGCTTTTGCCCTTCAGCGCCTCGATTCCCGTCGGCAACCCTCGGGCCGGCGTCAACCGCTGCCGTAGCGCGGGCCGAACCAGCACCACCAGCAGAACCGAGACGACCAGGAACACCGCCCCGTCGCCCAAGATCGGCCAATTCGTCAGCCAAGCGGTGACCGCAGCGGCCAGCGCGCCCCCGCCTAGCATCACCAGGAACATATCGCCCGTCACCAACTCCGCACCGGCCAGAGCCAGTGCGAAGATTAGCCAGCTCAGCGCGATCTGCATGCGGTCAGAATACGCGTGATCCGCCTTTGCCGGACCAAACAACTACACTGCGTGGTCATGTGGTGTCCCAGTGTTTCGCTGTCTCTGTGGGCCAACGCCTGGCTCGCGGGTAAAGCCGCGCCCGACGACGTCCTGGACGCGTTATCTCTGTGGGCCCCAAAGCAATCGGTCACCGCGTATGATGCTGTCGCCGCTGGCCACACCGGACTGCCCTGGCCGGATGTGCACGACGCCGGGACGGTCTCGTTGTTGCAGACGCTGCGCGCCGCGGTCGGCCGGCCGGCGGTGCCTGCCGCCCCGGGTGTGCCGTGTCGATTGCGCGGGACGATCAACGTGGTTTTGCCGGTACCCGGCGATGTGCGCGGTTTGGCGCCCGGAACGCAGTTCCAGCGCGACGCCCTGGCCGCGGGCGAGGCGGTGATCATCAGCAACCCGGACGATCCCGCCACCGCGGTCGGGTTGGTGCCGGAATTCTCCTACACCGGCGAAGAAACCGACGACGAGGCCGATGACCCGGAACTGTGTGCACTGTCCTGGATCGTGTACTCGCTGCCCGGCATGCCGGTGCTCGATCACCATGAACTCGGCGATGCCGAATACGCGTTGCGGTCCGCGGTACGCTCGGCGGCCGATGCACTCGGCACCATCGGCCTGGAATCTGCAGCAGACGTTGACGATCCACGGGGCCTCGTCGAGCAGTTACTGGAATCCACACGGCAGCACCGGGTTCCCGACCACGCTCCGACCCGCGCGCTGCGGGTGCTGGAGAACGCGGCGCACGTCGACGCCATCATCGCGGTCAGCGCCGGGCTGAGCCGATTGCCGGACTCCGACCACTTCGGGGCCCGCGTGGTGGCCGGGCCCGAACCGGCCGGAACGCAATCGTCGTCTCAGGCTCAAATCGCCGGCGAGGCACTGCGACCGCTCGACGGCGTGGTGCGCTCGGCGCGGATGGCGGCGGTCAGCGCCATCCTGAACTCGGCCTGGAACGACTAGCCGTCGGCAGCCGCCGCGCAATGCGGCGGAGAGCACGCCGCACCGTTGACGCTGGCCAAGCAACCCGGTACTGGATCCGGGCCGGGCACCCGCGCGGGCGGCTGGCCCAAGCGCAGTTCGTCGATCAAATCCGCTGCCAGCCGGGCGAACCGTCCATCGGCGTTGGGCGTCGCGGCCCGCGCAAACGCGATCCCCTCGGCCTCGGCAAGGGAGCGCAACTCGTTGTCGAGATCCCACACCACCTCGATGTGATCGGCGACAAAGCCGACGGGACAGACGATCACGGCTTTGGTGCCCGCGGCCGCCAAGCTCCGCAGGTGGTCGTCGACGTCGGGCTGCAGCCATGGCACTTGCGGTGGGCCGGATCGCGACTGCCAGGCCAGGTCGTAATCGGTGTATCCAGCGGCCGCCGCGACCAGCCTTGTGGCGTAAGCGACTTGGCGGCTGTAGAGCTGCGGGCCGCAGCGCCGGTCGGCGGCCTCGGGAATCGAATGTGCGGTGAACACCAGCCGGGCATCGGCAGGCACGGTGGCGGCGGCCGCGGCGATGCCCTCGGCGAACATCTCGACGAACAGCGGGTGATCGAAGTAGGTCCGTAGCTTGATCAGCTCGGGTGCATTCCGACCGGCCGCGTTGCGCGCCCGGGCGATGTCCTCGACGTACTGCGTGCAGCTGGAATAGCCGCTCCAGGCCGACGTGGTGAACACCACCGCACGACGAATACCATTGTCCCGCATCGTCTTTACGGTGTCTTCGACATAGGGGTCCCAGTTGCGGTTGCCGAAGTAAACCGGCAGGTTCTGGGTCGCCTCTAGTTGCGCGATCAGCGCGCGGTTGATGCCGTTGATCGGTGAGACGCCCCCGAAATGCTGGTAGTGCTGGGCGACGTCGTCAAGGCGCTGCGGCGGAACGTTGCGGCCGCGGGTGACGTTCTCCAGGAACGGCCGAACTTGCTCAGGGCCCTCTGGTCCGCCGAAGGACAGCAGCAGGACGGCATCAAAATCCATTGCTGTCTAAAGCAATTGAGTGCTGGCGCCGCCGTCGGCGTAGATGATGCTACCGGTGGTCGCGGGCAGCCAGTCGGAGAGCAGCGCGCACACCGTCTTTGCGACCGGCGTGGCATCCTTCATGTTCCAGCCGATCGGCGCCCGCTGGTCCCAGCCCTCCTCGAGCAGCTGAATCTGGGCGCCGGCCTCGTCACCGAGCGCTCCGCCGACGATCGCGCTCATCGCCAAAGTCCGGATCGGTCCCGCGGCAACGAGATTGGAACGGACACCGAACTGTCCGGCCTCGCGTGCGACGAACCGGTTGACCGACTCCAGCGCACTCTTGGCGACCGTCATCCAGTTGTAGGCGGGCATCGCCCGGGTCGGGTCGAAGTCCATCCCGACGATCGAGCCACCCGGATTCATGATCGGCAGTAGCGCTTTGGCCAGCGAGGCATACGAGTAGGCCGAGATGTGGATGCCCTTGGAGACGTCCTCATAGGGCGCGTCGAAGAAGGGGTTGATGCCCATTCCGCTCTGCGGCATGAAGCCGATCGAATGCACCACGCCGTCGAGCTTGTTGCCTTCACCGATCGCCTCGGTCACCCTTTCGGCCAGGGTCGCCAGGTGCTTCTCGTCCTGCACGTTGAGTTCCAGCAGCGGCGCCTTGCCGGGCAGCCGGTCGGCGATCCGCTGGATCAGCCGCAGCCGGTCGAACCCGGTCAGCACCAGCTCGGCGCCCTCCTCCTGGGCCACCCTGGCGATGTGAAACGCGATCGACGCGTCGGTGATGATCCCGCTGACCAGGATCCGTTTACCTTCGAGCAGTCCCATATCCGTCCTTAATTCCTCAGTGCCCCATACCCATACCGCCGTCGACCGGGATGACCGCACCTGCGATGTAGCTGGCATCCTCGGACGCCAGGAAGCTGACCACCCCGGCCACCTCCTCAGCGGTGCCGACCCGCTTCGCCGGGATGAACTCGAGCGCACCGGCCTGGATCCGCTCATCCAGCGCGCGGGTCATCTCGGTGTCGATATAGCCGGGGGCCACCACGTTCGCGGTCACCCCGGCCTTGGACAGCTCCCGGGAGATCGAGCGCGCCATGCCGATCAGACCGGCCTTGGAAGCCGCGTAGTTGGCCTGGTTGCCGATGCCCCAGCTGCCGGAGACCGATCCCACGAAGATCATCCGGCCGAACCGCTTGCGCTGCATGCTGCGCGATGCGCGCTGGGCCACCCGGAAGGCTCCGGTGAGGTTCGCGTCGATGACCTTCTCGAACCGTTCCTCGGTCATCCGGATGAGGAACGCGTCCGCGGAGACGCCCGCGTTGGACACCAGCACCTCGACCGGACCCTGGTGCTCCTCGACCTCTTTGAACGCGCGATCGACGGCCTCGTTGTCGGTGACGTCACACTCGACGCCGAACAGCCCCGCGGGCGCCCCGGAGCCGCGATGCGTGACGGCCACTTTGTGGCCGTCAGCGGCCAGTCGCTGCGCGATCGCCAGACCGATCCCCCGGTTTCCGCCCGTCACCAGGACTGAACGGGATACGAATGCGGGTTTGCCGCTGTTCGCGGCGAGCTCGGTGGCTACTTCAGTCACCTGGCCAACCTATCGCCTCGCTGCGGCGGGGCGGCAATCTGCCCCTTTTTGGGCGCGGTCCTTACCTCGTTGCGGTTTCCGAGGCGGATTTTGGCAGTGCGGTTCGATTCGCGCAGTGATGTCGGTGCGACGTTACAGACTTCGGCCATGACGGATCCTTTTCTCGGCAGCGAGGCCCTATCTGTGGGCGCGGTGACGCCCTATCAGTTGCGCAGCCGCTATGTGGCACTGCACAAGGACGTCTACGTGCCACGCGATGTGGAGTTGACCGCGCAATTGCGTGCCAAAGCCTTGTGGCTACGCTCGCGCCGCCGCGGCGTTCTGGCCGGCTACTCGGCTTCCGCGCTCCACGGCGCCAAGTGGGTCAACGCGAGTCTTCCCGCCGCAATCATCGACACCAACGCCCGCCGCGAGCCTCGCATCCAAATCTGGGAAGACTGCGTCGCGTCCGATGAAGTCTGCGTCGTCGACGGCATGCGCGTGACTACACCGGAGCGAACGGCACTCGACCTGGCCAGCCGTTTGCCGTTAGACACCGCAGTCGCTGCGGTCGATGCCCTCATTCAGGCAACCGATCTAAAAATGGCTGACGCCGAGCAATTGGTCGAGCGTTATCGGGGGCGCCGTGGCATCAAAGCCGCCCGAACCGCTCTCAACCTTGTTGACGGTGGTGCGCAATCGCCCAAGGAAACCTGGTTGCGCCTGCTATTGATCCGCGCAGGGTTCCCGTGTCCGCAAACACAGATCGCGGTCCGCAACGAATGGGGTTGGGCCGAGGCGTATTTGGATATGGGATGGGAAGATCTCAAGGTCGCGGTCGAGTATGACGGCGAACACCATGCGACCAGTCGTTACCACTATCGGAAGGACATCCGCCGGCACGAAAAACTGACGCACCGTTACGCATGGATCGTGGTACGTGTCGTCGCCGAGGACCACCCCGAGGACATCATCCATCGAGTGCGGGAAGCATGGGCCTCGCGAGCCTAACGCCACTGCGAAAATGCCAGCCGGATTTCGCAGCCAGGCTAGGTTCGCGGGCCGTGCGGGCCGCGCAGGCAGCTCGCGGACAGTGCGGGTCAGGCCGGTAGCCGGCGGTTGATCAACAGCGCCGCCAGCGCGGCCAGGGCCAGCACCAACGCACCCAGCCGCAGCCACCCGACGCTGGCGTCGCCTTTGATGGTCTCGTAGCCGATCTGCTGCTGCAGCGACGCGTAAACGCCTTTCAGCTCGGCCAGGCTCGCCGCGTTGTAGGAATTCCCACCAGAGAGCAGGGCAACCTTTTTCATCGTCTCGTCGTCGACGGGCACCGGCTGGCGCTGGCCGTTGATCTCGACGAAGCCGTACGGAGTACCGAACGAGATCGTCGAGATCGGCACGCCCTGGTCCTTGGCGGTGCGCGCGGCGGTATAGGCGCCTTTGGGGTTGTCCGGGTTGGTCGGCATCGTCTCCTTGCCGTCGGAGAACAACACGATGCGGGCCGGCGGCGGAGTGTCACCCCCACCGATCACCGCGCCGACCGTCGCAATGGCCTGCAACGCGGTGAAGATCCCCTCCCCGGTGGCAGTGCGGTCGGCGAACTGCAGTTTGTCCAGCGCGACTTTGGTGGCATCCCGGTTTGTCGTCGGCGACACCAACACCGTCGCGGTCCCCGCGTAGGCGATCAGGCCGAGGTTGATCCCGGGCGTCAGCTCACCGGCGAACTCCTTGGCTGCCTCCTGCGCGGCCGCCATCCGATTGGGCGCGACATCGGTGGAACGCATCGACTGCGACACGTCGATCACCAGCATCACCACCGCGCGGTTGCGGGGAATCCGGACGTCGTTGGTCGGCCCCGCCATCGCGACGGTGAACAACACCAGCGCCGCCACCAACAGGATCGCCGGGACGTGCCGCCATCGGGAGGGCCGCTTGGGCGCGACGCTTTCCAGCAGCTCCATGTTGGCGAACCGCAGCATGCGCCGATGACGCGCCAATTGCATCAGCACATACAGCACCGCTAATCCGGCGACGACGACGAAGAACAGAAAGAACCAGGCGTGCGCGAAGCCAGCTAGCGACATCGCGCCCAGGAATGGCAACGTCATTGAAGGCCGGTCCCGGTATGGATGCCCGCCGGTGTCAAGTGCGCCCGTCCAGCGCACCGCGTCGGCGAGAGGCCACGAAACGGACGATGTCGCCAATCCAGTCGCGGTCGGTGCGCAGCGTCAAAACCGGTGCCCCGCAACCCCGAATCGTGCGCGCCACATCGGCGCGGTGCGCCGCGGCAGCTTTGGCGAAATCGTCACGCAGCTGCGCATCGATGGTGAACTCGCGGGTGACCCCGGATTCCGCGTCCTGCAGAACGACATCACCGATATCGGGCAGCTCGACATCGCGCGGATCGAGGACTTCGATCGCCAGCACCTCGTGCCGGGCCGCAATCGCCCGCAGCGGTCGCATCCAGTTGATCGGGCCGAGGAAATCGCTGATGATGACGGCCATTCCGCGACGGCGTTCCGGCCGGCGCAACGCGTCGATCGCGGTCGCCAGGTCACCGCGCACCCCGACCGGCGCCTTGGGCATGGTCGCGATGGTGCGCAGCAGCGTCTGCTGGTGCTGACGGCCGGAGCGCGCAGGCACCCGAGTCATCTTGGCGCCGTTGGCGACCAGAGCACCGAGCCGGTTGCCGCCACCGCTGTTGAGGTAGGTGATGGCCGCCGCGGCGGCAACCGCCAGGTCGCGTTTTTCACAGAAGGAGGTACCGAAGTCCAGGCTGGCCGACACGTCGACGACCAGCCAGGTCTCCAGTTCGCGGTCGGCGATCATCTGCCGGACATGCGGGTGGGTGGTACGCGCGGTGACTGCCCAGTCCATTCGACGCACGTCGTCACCGGGTTGATACAGGCGCGATTCCCCCGGCTCAGAGCCGGGTCCCGGGATCAGGCCCAGGTGATCGCCGTGCAGGACACCGTCCAACTTGCGTTTGACGGTGAGTTCGAGCGTGCGCAGCGCCGCCGACAGCTTCGGGTCATCGATCTCACCGCGAAGCATCGACGGCGGATGCACGACCGCCGGCGTTTTCGAATCGGTCACCGACCGCTAGCCGTCGCGGCCTGCATCACTGGAGGCACCGAATGGCCTTGCTGCGGAACGGCATTCACCTGCGGCAGGGCTACCGTCTGCAGGACGCGGTTGATGACGACCTCCGAGGTGATCTCGTCGGCAAGTGCGTCATAGGTGAGCACCAGCCGGTGCCGCAGCACGTCGGGAATGACCTCGACGACGTCCTGCGGGATCACGTAGTCGCGGCCCCGGACCAACGCCAGCGAACGCGCCGCGGCAATGATCCCGAGCGAGGCACGCGGCGATGCGCCGAACGCGATCCAGGACTTGACGTCGTTCATCCCGAGCTGCTCGGGTACGCGGGTGGCGAAGACGACGCGCACCACATAGTCGACCAGCGCGTGGTGGACGAAGCTGTTGGCCGCGAGGCCTTGCAGCCGCACCAAGTCGCCCGGGGCGAGGATCTGCTTGGGCTGCGGTGGCGTGACACCCATCCGGTAGATGATCTCGCGCTCTTCTTCCGGCGACGGGTAGCCGACGTTGATCTTGAACAGGAAGCGGTCGCGCTGAGCCTCGGGCAGCTGGTAGACACCTTCGTGCTCGATCGGGTTCTGCGTCGCCATCACCAGGAACGGGTTGGGCAGCGGGTATCGCTTGCCACCGATGGACACCTGACGTTCGGCCATCACCTCGAGCAGCGCCGACTGCACCTTCGCCGGTGCTCGGTTGATCTCGTCGGCCAGCAGGAAGTTGGCCACCACCGGGCCGAGTTCGGTGTCGAACTCCTCCTTGCCCTGCCGGTAGATCCTGGTCCCGATGATGTCGGTGGGCACCAAGTCCGGGGTGAACTGGATACGCGAGAAGGTCCCGCCGACCACCTTCGCGAAGGTCTCCACGGCCAGCGTCTTGGCGACGCCGGGGACGCCTTCAAGCAGCACATGGCCCTTGGACAGCAGGCCGACCAGCATCCGCTCCACGAGCTGGTCCTGGCCCACGATGATCCGCTTGACCTCGAATATGGCGCGCTCGAGGGTGTGCACCTCGGCGGCCAATCCGTCGGCACCTCCCGAAGGCGCCTCATGGGCTCCGGGGCCAGGAGGCCCACCTGGGCCCGGGTAACCGCTGGCGCCCGGGGGCGGCCCACCTGCTGCTGTCATTACATCCCCTTCTCGGGCCTAGCCGACAACGCTCATTCGGACACGACTGCTGCACGACCGGTGTCGTGGGGCAGCGACGTGCCCGCGTCCAACTATTCCAGGCCTGTCGGATTCCGTCGACGTCGCGGTTCGCTGGCGGACACTTGCAATCCACCAGCTCCCGGGCGCGTCACGGTCAGCACGCCTGGATCAGTACTCGATGATCCTAGTCAGGAACGGCGTCATACCGGGCCTGCGAACCGGGCTCACGGTCACTTTGGCCGCACTTCCGGACGCCTCCAGCATCTGACCGTTGCCCAGATACATGGTGACGTGCTGCCCACCGCCGGGGCCGTAGAAGATGAGGTCACCACGCCTGGCTTGGTCGAGCGGGATGTGGCGACCGGCGTTGTACTGGTCACCGGAGAACCGCGGGATCAGCACGCCGACACCGGCGAACCCGTACCGCATCAGGCCCGAGCAGTCGAAGCCGTTGATGTTGGCGCCGTCGCCGACACCCTTACTGGGCCCGTCCAGTGAGCCACCACCCCATGAATACGGCACACCCATCTGGGAGCCCATTCGGCGGATCACGTACTCGATGGCCTGACGGCCGTTCGCCCGCGGAATCTTGGCGCCCGGATTGCTGGGCGTGGCAGCAGCGGCGGGCGGATCGCCGCCGAGGTTGATCCCGAGCCCGCTCAGAAATTGCTTGCCCAGGTCCATCGTGGTCTGGGTGGCCTGCGCGGTGGCCTGCAGCGACGCGTTAGCGACCGCAAGCGGATCCCCCGGGGCGCCAGCACTGATCTGCGCCGGCAGCGTCGGGATCCCACCCGCCGGGGTCGGCGTTGGCTTCAGCGGCGACAGACAACACCAGCCCGGCCACCGTTGCGGTGATCCAGGCCAGGTTGATCAGGCGAAAACGCTTGCGGCGCATAGCTCCTCGTTTAGTACTCGATGTAGCGGACCACGTAGGGCGTCATGCCGCCGGTGCGCACCGGCGCGACGCGCACCTTCAAACCGATGTCAGGGGCCTCGAGCATCTGGCCTTGGCCGAGGTAGAGCGTCACGTGCTGGCTACCGCTCGGGCCGTAGAAGATGACGTCGCCGCGGCGCATCTGCGAGGACGGAATCTTGCGGCCCAGGTTGTACTGCGAACCCGAGTAGTGCGGCAGCTTGATGCCGACGCCGGCGAACGAGTACAGGATCAGTCCCGAGCAGTCGAAGCCGGTGATGCCCGACCCGGAGTCGATTCCCTTGCCCGGACCTGCAGCGGTGCCGCCACCCCAGGAATAGGGCACCCCGATCTGCGACATGCCGCGGCGGATCACGTATTCGGAGGCCTGGCGCCCGTACACGCGCGGGATACGGCCCCCGGTCGCGCCGGCCGGGGCGTTGATGCCGGTGTCGTCGGGTTTGAGGATGCCCAGCTGCTGCAGGAAGCCCTTCCCGAGGCCGGCGGTGACCTGACTCGAGGTGGCCGAGATGCCCAGCACCTGGTTGATCACCGCGACCGGGTCGCCCGGGATGTTGGCGCTGGGGATCATCGGCAGCGTCGGATCCCAGCCGTCCCACTTGCGGCCGCCGGAAGGAGCGGAAGCGGCCGGAGCTCCCGGATCCCATCGGTCACCCGACACCGGGGCACCGGGCGCGCCGGGTCCGGTCGACCAATGCGCGGACGCGAGTTGGGCGGTCTGAAGTTTGTCCTCTGCATCGTCACGCTCGGCGATCAGGCGGGTGATCTGGTCGCGCTGTTCTTCGAACTTGTGCTTCGAGTTGGTCAGTGCGGCGACGGCGGCATCCTGGCTGGACTTCGCGTCGACCACGGCCTGGTCGGCTTTCTGCTTGGCCTGACGTGCCGCCGACTCCTTGTTCACCTGCTCGGTGCGGGTCCGCTGCAGGTTGTCCATCACGTTGCGCGAACTGGCGCTCAGTGTCCTGGCGGCACTTTCGGTGGCGATGATGTCTTCCGGGCTGCTCGCGGTCAGGTAGCTGCCGGACGGGCCGTTCATGTAGGTGGCCGCCGCGAAGGTGTCGAACCGGTGCTGGGCGGCGGCGATCGCGGTGTTGGCGTCGCGCACCGACTGCTGGTCGCCCTCGAGGTCGTGCTGGGCGGTGGCGACGTTGTCGCGTGAGGTCTCCACATCGACCAGGGCCTTGTTGACGCTTTCCTGCTCCGTCTGAATTTCGGCGCTGATGTTTTCCAGCCGCTGGTTGGCCTTGGCGACGTTGGCGATTAGCGCGGCCATCCCGTCTGCGTTGGGATCTCCTTGCGCCAGACCGGGAGTGCCCAGCAGCATGGCCACGCTTATGACCGAAGGCATGACCGGGCGGACCAGCCGACCGGCCGACCGCGCGGAAGAGCCCCAGCGTATGCGTCCCATTCGACTTCCCTTACGGCTCAACGCGGACGGCGGCGCCAGCCACAGTTTTATCTATAAGCGCCAAACACAACATGAGCATCATTTGCACCGTACGTCACACGCGACGGCGTGGAAATGCTCATCACGGATCGCAACCTTCTACGTGCGTTTAATGTGACCGAACGGTGACCTAGGGCATTTGCCGCAATGACTGGCGGGCTCGCCCAATAAAACCGGCCGAGACCGGATACGCGTGCTAGATGCCCTCGGTGGACTCTTCGAGCTGGTGATCTGGCGCGTTTGCCGAGGTTGCTGAGTGCCTACTGCGCAATTGCAGGAATCGGGTTCCGACGGCCGCCGCGAGCACGCCGATCAGTAAGACAATGGTCAACCCGGTCCAGGGAAACTCGGGCGAGTTGAGCTCGTGCAGAAAGTGCTGTGCTGAGACCACCGGGTTGCCCGTTTTGGCGATGTCCTCGCCGGCCTCGAGCGTGACGCGCGGGAAGCTGGTGCTGTAGCTGCCGACGTAGCTCGGGCTGAGGGTGAGCACCGTGGCGTCCGGATAGTCGGCGCCGACCACCGTGGAGATATCGCGTAACGGCGTGTCGTTGGGTGGGTTGTGGTCAAGCAGCACGATTTTGAGGTTGATGCCGTCGGCGTGCGCCTCGTTGATCACACCGAGCAGTCCCGGCACGGCATCCGGCGGCGCGCTAACCCCGGAGGCGGCGACCTGAGCTTTGACCGCGACCATGTCGACGTCTTGGGGAATGTAGGTAGGCAGCGACGGGTGCTCGGCGAACGAATCGTGCCCGGTCATGGTGTCGCTCCTACCCTTCGACAGCTCAGGTGCTACAGGCACCGTACGCGACCTCGTTTTCAGAGGTTTCCAACACGCGCTTGTGCGACAAGACTGGCATCTGAGTGCCCCACTTTCTTACAGGACAAGCGTACTGTTAAAGTAGCACCGCGCCGCCGACACGGCCCGTCGACGGCAAAACTTCATCCCAGGGAGTTGATGTGACTAGTAAAGATTCTGAGAACTCGTTCGGAG
This sequence comes from uncultured Actinomycetota bacterium, assembly GCA_963826365.1. GTDB lineage: Bacteria > Actinomycetota > Actinomycetes > Mycobacteriales > Mycobacteriaceae > Mycobacterium. The sequence continues at coordinate 818,772 of CAWGXA010000003.1, forward strand.
CCCGCGACACCCTGAAGGTCGGCGAAAAGTCCTACCAGATCTATCGTCTCGACGCCGTACCCAATACCGAGAAACTCCCCTACAGCCTCAAAGTCCTTGCCGAGAACCTGCTTCGCAATGAGGACGGCAGCGACATCACCAAAGACCACATTGAGGCAATTGCAAACTGGGATCCTAAGGCGGAGCCCAGCATTGAGATTCAGTACACCCCCGCACGCGTGGTGATGCAGGACTTCACGGGTGTGCCGTGCATCGTCGACCTGGCCACCATGCGGGAGGCCGTCGGCGATCTGGGCGGCAACGCCGACAAGGTCAATCCCCTGGCGCCGGCCGACCTGGTGATCGACCACTCGGTGATCGCGGACCTGTTCGGCACCGCCGATGCCTTCGAGCGCAACGTCGAGATCGAATACGAGCGCAACGGCGAGCGCTACCAATTCCTGCGCTGGGGGCAGGGCGCATTCGACGACTTCAAGGTGGTGCCGCCGGGCACCGGCATCGTGCACCAGGTCAACATCGAATACCTGGCGCACGTCGTCATGGAGCGAGACGGGGTGGCCTACCCCGACACCTGTGTGGGCACCGACTCGCACACCACCATGGTCAACGGCCTCGGCGTCCTGGGCTGGGGCGTGGGTGGCATCGAAGCGGAGGCCGCCATGCTTGGCCAGCCGGTGTCGATGCTGATCCCCCGGGTCGTCGGCTTCAAGCTGACCGGTCAGATCCAGCCCGCTGTCACCGCCACCGACGTGGTGCTCACCGTCACCGAGATGCTGCGCAAGCACGGTGTGGTCGGCAAGTTCGTGGAGTTCTACGGCAAGGGCGTGGCCGAGGTCCCGCTGGCCAACCGCGCCACCCTGGGCAACATGAGCCCCGAATTCGGTTCTACCGCAGCGATTTTCCCGATCGACGAGGAGACCATCTCCTACCTGCGGTTCACCGGCCGCAGCGACGAGCAGTTGGCCCTGGTCGAGGCATACGCCAAAGAACAAGGCCTGTGGCACAACCCGGAGCACGAACCGAAATTCTCCGAGTACCTCGAGCTCGACCTGTCCGAGGTGGTGCCGTCGATCGCGGGCCCGAAGCGTCCCCAGGACCGCATCGCGTTGTCCGAAGCCAAGTCCATGTTCCGCAAGACCATTCCCAGCTACGTCGGCGACGACCCCGACAAGAACGAGTACTCGAAGCTTGACGAGGAGCTCGACGAGACGTTCCCGGCCAGCGACCCCGGCCAGGTGGCCAACGGCCACGCCGACGACCGTGCTCCGGTGCTGTCGGCTGCCGCGCACGCGAAGGGCCGGGTGAGCAACCCGGTGCCGGTAAAGACCGAAGAGTACGGCGATTTCGTGCTCGACCACGGAGCGGTGGTGATCGCCGCGATCACGTCGTGCACCAATACCTCCAACCCTGAGGTGATGCTGGGCGCGGCGCTGCTGGCCCGCAACGCCGTCGACAAGGGACTGGCCTCCAAGCCCTGGGTGAAGACCACGATGGCGCCGGGCTCACAAGTGGTCAACGACTACTACGAAAAGGCCGGCCTATGGCCGTATCTGGAGAAGCTCGGCTTTTATCTCGTCGGCTACGGCTGCACCACCTGCATCGGCAATTCCGGCCCGCTACCCGAGGAGATCTCAAAGGCGATCAATGACAACGACCTGTCGGTGTCGGCCGTGCTGTCGGGCAACCGCAACTTCGAGGGGCGCATCAACCCCGACGTGAAGATGAACTACCTGGCTTCGCCGCCACTCGTCGTCGCCTATGCGCTCGCCGGGTCGATGGACTTCGATTTCGAGAAAGAAGCTCTGGGCAAAGACAAAGAGGGCAATGAGGTATTCCTCAAAGACATCTGGCCGTCGCAGAAGGATGTCTCCGACACCATCGCATCTTCGATCAACCAGGAAATGTTCACCAAGAACTACGGCGACGTGTTCAAGGGTGACGAGCGCTGGCGCAATCTGCCCACGCCCGAAGGCAATACCTTTGAGTGGGCCGAGGATTCGACGTATGTCCGCAAGCCACCGTACTTCGACGGCATGTCGGCAGACCCGCAGCCAGTCAAGGACATCACTGGGGCGCGCGTGCTGGCATTGCTCGGCGATTCGGTCACCACCGACCACATCTCGCCGGCCAGCAGCATCAAGCCGGGCACGCCGGCGGCGCAGTACCTCGAGGACCACGGAGTCCAGCGCAAGGATTTCAACTCCTTCGGCTCACGGCGCGGCAACCACGAGGTGATGATTCGCGGCACCTTCGCCAACATCCGGCTGCGTAACCAGCTGCTCGACGACGTGTCCGGTGGGTACACCCGCGACTTCACCAAATCCGATGCGCCGCAGGCGTTCATCTACGACGCGGCGCAAAACTATGCGGCATCCGACATTCCGCTGGTGGTATTGGGCGGCAAGGAGTACGGCTCGGGTTCCTCACGCGACTGGGCGGCCAAGGGCACGGCGCTGCTGGGAGTCCGGGCGGTGATCACCGAGTCGTTCGAGCGCATCCACCGGTCCAACCTGATCGGCATGGGCGTGATTCCGCTTCAGTTCCCCGAAGGGGAATCCGCGGGATCGCTGGGACTCGACGGCACCGAGACGTTCGACATCAGCGGGATCGAGGCGCTCAACGACGGCAAGACGCCAAAGACGGTGCATGTCAAGGCCACCAAGGATGGTTCTGACGCCATCGAGTTCGACGCGGTGGTGCGCATCGACACCCCCGGTGAAGCCGACTACTACCGCAACGGCGGCATTTTGCAGTACGTACTTCGCAATATGCTCAAGTCGGGTCAGTGACGATCGTAAGCCCGGCGCGGCCGGGCGCAGCGGGTCGACACCCGAAGACCTGAGTCGGCTTACAGTGCCTAAGGTCAGCGAGGACCATCTGGCGGCTCGCCGCCGCCAGATCCTCGACGGTGCTCGCGGTTGCTTTGCCGAATACGGCTATGACAGAGCGACTGTCCGGCGTCTGGAACAGGCGATCGGGATGTCGCGTGGGGCGATCTTCCACCACTTCCGGGACAAGGACGCGCTGTTTTTTGCGCTGGCCCACGAGGACGCCGAACGGATGGCCGACGTGGCATCCCGCGCGGGCCTCATTCAGGTGATGCGCGACATGCTGGCCGCACCCGAGCAGTTCGACTGGCTGGCGACCCGGCTGGAGATCGCGCGCAAACTACGCAACGACCCGGAATTCAGCCGCGGCTGGGCGGAGCGCTCCGCGGAATTGCAGGCGGCCACCACCGCTCGGCTGCGCCGGCAGAAGGAAGCGCACCGGGTGCGCGATGACGTTCCCGGCGAAGTGTTGCAGTGCTACCTGGAACTGGTACTGGACGGATTGGTGGCGCGGCTGGCTTCCGGCGAAGATCCCCGACGGCTGTCCGCTGTCCTGGATCTGGTGGAGAATTCGGTGCGCCGCAACGATTCTGGGAAGCTGTCCGAGGGCACGGCCTAACGGGGATGCGACGTGTGGTTGGGGCCGCCCCGGCCGCGCAACGTGGTACCCGATTCGAGCAACATGCTGTGAATCGATCCGTACGACTTGCCGGTGCTGGCAACTAGATTGCGAATACTGGCCCCACGCTCGTAAGCGTTGCGCAACTCAACCAACAAGTCATCGCGGGTCTTCTTCGACTTTCGCACTGGGGGCCTCCACGCTTGGAACACGATCGCAAGCACCCAGAGTAAGAACAAACGTCGACGGCGTGGCCGCTTTCGCAGAATTCGCGCGCTGGTGTCAGGCCAGCTCGATGAGATCCCGGTACTCGTCAGACCAGTAGTCCTCGGTGCCGTCCGGCAGCAGCACCACACGCTGGGGATCGAGGGCTTCGGCCGCGCCGGGATCGTGTGTCACCAACACCACCGCACCCTGGTAGCTGCGCAGCGCATCGAGAACCTGTTCGCGCGAAGCAGGGTCGAGGTTATTGGTCGGCTCGTCGAGCAGCAGCACATTGGCAGTGGACGCCACCAGGCCGGCCAACGCCAGCCGGGTCTTCTCCCCGCCAGACAAAGTGCCTGCCGCTTGTTCGAGTTGCGCGCCGCTGAACATGAATGCTCCGAGCAGCCCGCGCAGGTCCTGCTCACCCGAGTCGGGCGCGGCGTGCCGGATGTTGTCCCACACCGTCGCGTCGTTGTCGATGGTGTCGTGCTCCTGCGCGAAATAGCCCATGCGCAAACCATGTCCGGGCTCGAGGCCTCCGGTGTCGGGCGTCTCGGTGCCGGCCAGCAGCCGTAGCAGTGTCGTCTTGCCTGCGCCGTTGAGCCCCAGCACCACTACCCGGGAGCCCCGGTCGATCGCCAGATCGACACCGGTGAAAACCTCGAGCGACCCATAGGACTTGCTCAGCCCCTTGACCACCAGTGGTGTTCGCCCGCACGGGGCCGGGGTGGGGAACTTGATTCGGGCCACTTTATCGGCGGCCCGCTCCTCATCCAGGGCTGCCATCATCCGATCGGCGCGACGCAACATGTTCTGGGCCGCAACGGCTTTGGTGGCCTTGGCGCCCAGCTTGGCGGCCTGGTTGCGCAGCGCCGTGGCCTTGCGTTCGGCGTTGGTGCGCTCCCGGCGTCGGCGCTGCTCGTCGGTCGACCTGGCATCGAGGTACTTCTGCCAACCCATGTTGTAGACGTCGGCCTCGCCGCGGACGGCGTCCAGGAACCACACTCGGTTGACCACGTCGGCGATCAGGTCGACGTTGTGGCTGATGACCACTAGCCCACCGGTGTGTGATTGCAGGAAGCTGCGCAGCCAGCCGACCGAATCCGCATCGAGGTGGTTCGTCGGCTCGTCCAGCAGCAGCGTGGTCGAAGATCCAGCGCCGGAATCCGATGCGGCGAACAGGATTCGCGCTAGCTCAACACGGCGACGCTGCCCACCGGACAGGGTGCGTAGTTGCTGCGTCAGGACCCGTTCAGCTAGGCCGAGGCTGGCGCAGATGCGGGCGGCTTCGCTTTCTGCGGTGTAGCCGCCCAGCGCCACGAATTGCTCTTCGAGCTGACCGTAACGACGGATCGCGCGGTCACGTGCGTCGTCGTCGGCGACCTCGGCCATCAATGCCTGCTGCTTCTCCAAGTCGGTGAGCAGTACGTCCAACCCGCGGGCCGACAGCACGCGGTCGCGAGCGAGCACGTCGAGATCGCCTTCTTTGGGATCCTGCGGCAGGTAACCGATTTCACCGATGCGGGTGACCGATCCTGCGTACGGTTCGCTTTCTCCCGCCAGGATGCGCAACGTGGTGGTCTTACCCGCACCGTTGCGCCCCACCAGCCCGATGCGGTCGCCGGGCTGCACCCGCAGATCGGGGCCGTCAGGTGAGAGCAAGATGCGCGCGCCAGCGCGGACCTCAAGGTCCGTAGCCGTGATCACGATCGCTCTCCTCGTTCAATGTCCGGTCGGTCGTTACTTGTCGTCGGTGAACACCGGGGGTCGGCGCTCCGCGCGCGCGGCAACCGCTTCTTCGAAGTTGGCGGTGAGCAATCGGACGAAAAGCTGTCCCAAGCCTTCAGCTTGCATGTGTGCCTCTAGGCTACCGGCGTCCAGGCCGCTCCAGAGTGTGCGTTTGGTCAACTCGACTCCCGGCCGGGAGAACGCGGCGATTCGAGCGGCGATCGCGTAGCAGGTATCGAGCAACTGAGCTTCGGGCACTTGGCAGGACACCAGCCCGATGCGCTCGGCTTCCTCGGCGGTGATGTCGCGACCGGTCAACATGATCTCGAACGCCCGCGACGATCCGATGGCCCGCGGCAGCAGATAGCTCAGTCCCAGCTCGCTGGCGGTCAACCCGTTGTTGATGCCGGCGGCCCGGAAGTAGGCGCTGGTGGATGCGACCCGGATGTCGGCAGCCAGCGCCAGGCATAGTCCGCCGCCGATCGCCGCGCCGTTGACCGCCGCGATCACGGGCTGGTGCAGACGCCGCAGCGCCAGGATGACGTCGTCGAGGATCTGCATGGAGCGCAGCGCATAGGTGGGCCGGGTCAACTCGTCGACGTGCGGCACCGAGCCCGCCGACTTGTGATCGGCACCCGAGGAGAACCCGCGGCCCGCCCCGGTCAGCACCACCACTCGCACAGAATTGTCGTAGTTGACCTTGTCGAGGGCTTCTTTGAGCGGCACCATCACGTCGAACGCCATGGAGTTCATTCGCTCAGGCCGGTTCAGGGTTATCAACGCGACCCCGGGCCGCGGCTGTTCAACGAGTACCAAACTCACCCGTGAACGGTAGCGCGACCTCCGGGTGCGCGTGTCCAGATGCCGGGTGAGCGATCCGTCAGGCTTGCTCGGGTTGCTCGGCTTGAGCGGCTTCGACGTCGAAGGCCTTGATTTGCTGCACCAGGTCCTCCAGGGCCGTTGCGGGCAGCGCCCCGGGCTGGTTGAACACCAGCTTGCCCTTCTTGAAGGCCATCAACGTGGGGATGGACCGGATCTGGGCGGCCGACGCGAGCTGTTGCTCGGCCTCGGTGTCGACTTTGGCGTACACGACGTCGGGGTGTTTCTCCGAAGACGCCTGAAAGGTCGGCGCGAACTGCTTGCACGGTCCACACCAGGACGCCCAGAAGTCGACGAGAACGATGTCGTTGCCCTCGATGGTTGCGTTGAACTGCTCTGCGGTGAGGTCAAGTGTTGTCACATCCCGCTTAACGAGCCGAACTGCTTCCATGTTCCCGATGGAATCGGGAACAGCCGCATGGTGTGGGGTTCGTCACAGATCGGGGGCCGGTGTGTCGGGCCTGGCGGCTATCGAGCGCTTAACTTCCTTGGATACGTCGGGCAGCTCGCCGTGCCGACGCGACCGCAATCGTCGGCGGGGGTTGGATCATCTTGCAGCAGAGCTTATTTCGAACATTCGTCGATCGCCGACCGGGCGGCTCCGGCGGGTCGGTGGACGGGGCGTTCACGGCCTCTTCGACTGGCCGCCCCGAGGTTACGGTTGCGTACGTTTTCCTGCGTCCCTCAGACTTAGGGCTGTTGCTCCGTCGGCGGCGGGACCACTAAGGGAGTTGCCTTGAGCCACTACATCGCTAATGTGCGCGATCTCGAATTCAACATCTTCGAGGTTCTCGATGTGGGCGCCGTGCTCGGCGCCGGACAGTACGGCGACCTCGACGCGGACACGGTCCGGACGATATTGTCCGAGGCCGCTCGCTTCGCCGAAGGCCCCGTCGCCGAGACCTTTGCCTTCGCCGACCGCAATCCGCCGGTATTCGACCCGAACTCCCACTCCATCAGCGTCCCGCCCGAGTTGGCCAAAACCGTTCAGGCGATCAGGGAAGCCGGGTGGTGGCGACTGAGCCTGGACGAAGAGATCGGGGGCATGCCGGCGCCGGCTCCGCTGGCGTGGGCCGTCAACGAAATGATCTTTTGCGCCAACCCGTCCGCGAACTTCTTCGGTTTGGGCCCCCTGATGGCCCAGGCGCTTTACGTCGAGGGCAACGAAGAGCAGCGGCGGTGGGCCGCCGAGGGCGTGGAACGCGGCTGGGCGGCCACCATGGTGCTCACCGAACCCGACGCCGGTTCCGACGTCGGTGCGGGCCGCGCCAAGGCCATCGGACAACCCGACGGCACCTGGCACATCGAGGGCGTGAAGCGCTTCATCTCCGGCGGCGACGTGGGCAATACCGCCGACAACATCTTCCACCTGGTGCTGGCCCGCCCCGAGGGCGCCGGTCCTGGCACCAAGGGACTGAGCCTGTTCTATGTTCCCGAATATCTTTTCGACCCCGAGACGTTCGAACTCGGTCCCCGCAATGGTGTTTTCACCACCGGGCTGGAACACAAGATGGGGATCAAGTCATCCCCGACCTGCGAATTGACCTTCGGCGCCACCGATGTGCCCGCCGTCGGCTACCTGGTCGGCGACGTCCACCACGGGATCGCCCAGATGTTCACCGTTATCGAGCACGCCCGAATGACCATCGGAGTCAAGGCCGCCGGCACCCTGTCAACCGGCTACCTGAACGCACTGGCCTTCGCTAAGGAGCGGGTGCAGGGCGCCGATCTGACCCAAATGTCCGACAAGACCGCGCCGCGCGTCACGATCATCCATCACCCGGATGTGCGCCGCAGCCTGATGACTCAGAAGGCCTACGCCGAGGGACTGCGCGCACTGTACATGTATGCCGCCGCGCATCAGGATAACGCTGTCGCAGAACATGTTTCGGGTGCAGACCCCAGCATGGCGCACCGCATCGACGACCTGCTGCTGCCGATCGTCAAAGGGGTGAGTTCCGAACGCGCCTACGAGATCCTGACCGAGTCGCTGCAGACACTGGGCGGTTCCGGCTTCCTGCAGGACTATCCGCTGGAGCAATACATCCGGGATTCGAAGATCGATTCGCTCTACGAAGGCACCACGGCCATTCAGGCGCTGGACTTGTTCTTCCGCAAGATCGTTCGCGACCGCGGCGAGGCCCTGCAGTTCGTGACGGCTCAGATCAGTCACACCATCGACACCTGCTCCGAAGATTTGAAGCCGCTGGCCGAGCTAGTGCAGACCGCGCTCGACGACGTCACAGTGATGACCGGCGCCCTGACCGGCTACCTGATGTCTGCCGGGCAGCATCCCACCGAGATTTACAAGGTAGGACTGGGATCGGTGCGGTTTCTGCTGGCCGTCGGCGATCTGATCATCGGTTGGCGACTGCTGGTACAAGCCGAAATCGCAAGCGCCGCACTGAAAAGCAGTCCTTCAGCGAGCGATGAGGCCTTCTACCAGGGCAAGATCGCGACTGCGGCGTTCTTTGCCAAGAACATGCTTCCGAAACTGACCGCGCTGCGCAAAGTCATCGAATCCATTGACGATGACATCATGCGTATTTCCGAAGACGCGTTCTGAGTTCGCGGCGCCCAACCGCCATAGGTCATGCACAGCTTCACTACACCGCACTCCCAGGATCCCCGCCGACCCTAAAATCACGGGCCGTGAGACGCGCCCGCACGTTCATGATTGGGGGAAGAGTGAAAACTGCAGGCTCATTAGCGCCAATGACACGGCTCGGGATGTTCGTCGTTGTCGGGGCCACCGCGCTATCTGTCGCGGCGTGTGGCAGCTCGAACACAGCCACACCCACCGCGCCCGCGGGTCCGACCGGTTCCACGACGGCGCAAGCACAGGCACCCACGCCCTCGCCCGCGCCGGCACCAGCGCCAGGCGGCACCGGCAGGGTCGCCGGCCTGATCGCATCCGTGACGGACAACGCGGCTCAGGTCACTCAACAAAGCGGCAATACGACTGTGGACTTCACCTCGTCGACCCAGGTCACTGAGGTGACCTCGGCCGCGTTGAGCGACGTCACGGCGGGCAGCTGCGTCAGCGTGCGGCCGGCCCGCGGCGAATCCCAAGGCGGGCAATCCATTACCGCCAGATCGGTGCGCGTCAGCCCCGCCGTCGACGGCAAATGCCAGCAGCCCAACCAACCCCCCGCGGGTTCGCCAAACTCCGGGCCGTCACCATCCAACGGGCCCGCCGGGCATCGGGGCGTCGGCGGCACGGTGGCGTCCGTCGCGGGCGGCACGATCACCGTCAACGGTGATGACGGCGCTGCCCCGACCACGGTGGCCGTCACCGACAAGACCCGATACACCAAGCAGGCGTCAGCCAGCACGCAGTCGATCGCTCAGGGCAAGTGCATGACGGCACAGGGAAGCCTGGACGGTAGCGGTGCGCTACAGGCGACGACGATCAACCTCCGGCCGGCCAACGATGGAAAATGCCCCGGCGAGGGCGGCCCGCACCACGGGCACGGCGGCTAACCGGCAGGTCGCAGCAAACCCGATCCCGGGCCTGTATTTTCCGGTGACATGGTCGTATCGTGCTGCCAAGGGGGCCTAGCAGGTGAGGGAACAATACCGATGAGGAAGATATCCGCAGCGACCGTCGCGCTGGCCGCAGTGGCTGTCCCGCTGGCGGCACCAGCGTCAGCCGATCCGGTCGGCCGACCCGACCAGGTAGTGACTGGGATGTATGGCGCGCATTTCACGGATGTAAGCCTCCCGGACCTGACATTCAAGGCCACGTCGTGCGGTATTGGCTGCGCGCAAATCGACTTTGCCAACACCTCGGGTCAGGCCGAATTCATCGCTGATCGGTGGCACGTGAATTTTCCGCCCAATCCGGCGGCGTGGCGCTGTGCTGACGGAACGGTGCATAACGGCTCCGAGCAATTAGCCTGGTACCCCGCCACCGGGATTGGCGCACTGTTGGTCTCCCGTGCGGGCGCCGCCTGCGGATATACGGATCACACCGCCGAAACCATCTCGCACCCCATTGCCGTAACCCGGCTAAGTAGCGGGACGGGGCAGCCGGGCGCGCTGCCGCCCGTTGGCTCGTAGCGGAAGAGGTAAATACCTAAACGGTGAAGCCCAGGGCGCGCAGCTGTTCGCGGCCGTCCTCGGTGATCTTGTCCGGGCCCCACGGCGGGTTCCACACCCAGTTGATCCGGATGTCGTTGACCAGGCCAGCGCCGACGAGGGCGGACCGGGACTGGTCCTCGATGACGTCGGTCAGCGGGCAAGCCGCTGACGTCAGCGTCATGTCGATCAGGGCGACCTTGCCTTCCTCGCCCTGTTCGATATTCAGGCCGTAGACCAGCCCCAGGTCGACCACGTTGATCCCCAGCTCCGGGTCGACGACGTCACGCATCGCCTCCTCGAGATCGAAGAGCGTCTCGTCGTCGGGAGCATTGGGTGCGCTGGTTTCGCTCATCGTTGGTCCTCCTGTGAAGCGTGGCTGGCTTGGGCCAGCGCATCTTTGAATGCCATCCATCCCAGCAGGGCGCACTTCACCCGCGCTGGATATTTTGCGACGCCGGCGAACGCGATCCCGTCGCCCAAGACGTCCTCATCACCCTCAACGTTTCCGCGTGAGGAGATCATTTCGTTGAAGGCGGTGACGATCTTCAGTGCCTCGCCCACGCTGTGTCCGATCACCAGCTCGGTGAGCACCGACGTCGCCGCCTGGCTGATCGAACAGCCCTGCCCGTCATAGGACACGTCAGCAACGCTTTCGCCGTCCGCGGACAGCGCGACCCGCAGCGTGACGTCGTCACCGCAGACCGGGTTCTTGTGATAAACCTGCGCGCCGAACGGCTCTCGCAGTCCGCGGTGCTGCGGGTGCTTGTAGTGATCGAGGATCACATCCTGATACATCTGCTCTAGCCGCATGGCTCACGCCCTGCCAAAGAACTCGATGGACCGTTGCACGCCGGCCACCAAGCGGTCGACCTCGTCGCTGGTGTTGTACAGCGCGAAGGACGCCCGCGCGGTGGCCGCCACGCCGAACCTGCGATGCAGCGGCAGCGCGCAGTGGTGTCCGACCCGCACCGCGACGCCCTCGTCGTCAAGCACCTGGCCGACATCGTGGGCATGGACGCCGTCAACGACGAAAGACACTGGCGATCCACGGTCTTGCATCGTCGTGGGCCCGATGATGCGGACGCCGTCGATACCGGAAAGGCCTTCGATGGCCGGGCCGACCAGCTCGCGTTCGTGGGCTTCGACGGCGTGCATGCCGAGGGCGTCGAGGTAGCGTGTCGCGGCGGCCAACCCGACCACCTGTGACGTCATCGGAGTGCCCGCCTCAAAACGCTGCGGCGCCGCCGCGTACGTGGTGGCTTCCATGGTGACCGTCTCGATCATCGACCCACCGGTGAGGAACGGCGGTAACTCCGAGAGCAGCTCGCGGCGGCCGTACAGCACACCGATCCCGTTGGGGCCCAACATCTTATGCCCCGAGAATGCCGCGAAGTCGACGTCGAGCGCGTGGAAGTCGACGGGTTGGTGCGGCACCGATTGGCAGGCGTCCAGCACCGTCAACGCGCCTACCGCCTTGGCCCGGGCGACCAGCTCGGCCACCGGCGCCACGGCGCCCGTCACGTTCGAATGATGGCTGAAAGCTACGACTTTGACGCGCTCATCGAGCCGCAGCGAGTCCAGGTCGATACGCCCATCCTCGGTTACGCCGTACCACTGCAGCGTGGCTCCGGTGCGCCGGGCAAGTTCCTGCCACGGGACCAGATTCGCGTGGTGTTCAAGCTCGGTGGTGACAATGACATCGCCGGGTCCGACCGCCCGGTCGAACCGCTTGTCGCCCACCACATACGACACCAGGTTCAGCGATTCGGTGGCGTTCTTGGTGAAGACCAGCTCGTCGGGGGCGGCGCCAACGAACGCCGCGATGTCGGCGCGGCCCTGCTCGTAGGCGTCGGTTGCCTCTTCCATCAGCTGGTGCGCGCCACGGTGCACCGCGCCGTTGGAGGTCAACAGAAACTCCCGCTCGGCGTCAAGCACCTGCAACGGTCGCTGTGAGGTCGCACCGGAATCCAAGTACGCCAACTGGTTTCCCCCGCGCATGACACGCTTGAGGATCGGGAAATCGGCACGGATCGCCGCGAGATCCAGTGGGGCGATTGACCGGGTCATGACTAAGCTCCCGTGGCCGCCGCTTGGGAGAAGCGGACGTAGCCGTTCTGCTCGAGTTCGTCGGCCAGCTCTGGGCCACCGGATTCGGCGATGCGCCCGCCGACGAACACATGCACGTATTCCGGACGGATGTAGCGCAGGATGCGGGTGTAGTGCGTGATCAACAGGACGCCACCGTGCTCGGTTTCGGCGTAGCGGTTCACGCCCTCGCTGACGACCCGCAGCGCGTCGACGTCCAGCCCGGAGTCGGTTTCGTCGAGGATCGCGATCTTGGGCTTGAGCAGCTCGAGCTGCAAGATCTCGTGGCGCTTCTTCTCGCCACCGGAGAAACCCTCGTTGACGTTGCGCTCGGCGAAGACCGGGTCGATTTCCAGCGAGCCCATCGCCGCCTTGACCTCTTTGACCCAGTGCCGCAGCTTCGGGGCCTCGCCGCGCACGGCGGTTGCCGCCGAGCGCAGGAAATTCGACACCGAGACGCCGGGCACCTCGACGGGGTATTGCATGGCCAGGAAGATGCCGGCCCGCGCTCGCTCGTCGACGCTCATCTCGAGCACGTTCTCGCCGTCCAGCGTGATGGATCCCGAAGTCACCCGATACTTGGGGTGGCCCGCGATGGCGTAGGACAGGGTGGACTTGCCGGAGCCGTTGGGACCCATCAAGGCATGCGTCTCACCGGATTTCACGGTCAGATCGACGCCGTTGAGGATGGGGATTTCGGTGGCTTCGGGGGTTTCGACGCTGACGTGCAGGTCTTTGATTTCCAGAGTGGTCATGAAGATATTGCTTTCGATTCGGTGATGGCCAGTTCGTGTTCGATGGCTGCGGTCAGGCGTTCCCGTAGCTCGGGCACCGCGATCTTGGAGATGATCTCGCCGAAGAAGCCGCGGATCACCAGCCTGCGGGCCTGCTCTTCCGGGATGCCCCGGGAGCGCAGGTAGAACAGTTGCTCGTCGTCGAAACGGCCGGTGGCACTGGCGTGCCCAGCGCCGACGATCTCGCCGGTCTCGATCTCCAGGTTCGGCACCGAGTCGGCGCGCGCCCCGTCGGTGAGCACCAGATTGCGGTTCACTTCGAAGGTGTCGGTCCCGGTGGCGTCGGCGCGGATCAAGACATCGCCCACCCAGACGGTGTGCGCATCGGGCAGCGACGAGTCCGGATCACCTTGCAGCGCACCCTTGTACAGCGCGTTGGACTTGCAGTTGGGCTGGGCGTGGTCGACCAGTAGCCGCGATTCGAGGTGCTGGCCGTCGTCGGCGAAGTACAGGCCCAGCAGCTCGGCGTCCCCGCCGGGAGCCGAGTAGCGAACGTTGGCCGACATCCGTACCACCTCGCCGCCCAGCGTGACGGTGACATGGCGCAGTACCGCGTCCTTGCCCAGCCGCGCGTGCTGCGCGCTCACGTGGACCATGTCGTCGGCCCAGTCGGCGATCCACACCACGGTGAGCCGGGCCGCGTCGCCGACGACGAATTCGACATTGTCGGCGTAGGTTCCGCTGCCCCGGTGGTCGATCACCACGACCGCTTCGCCGAGCTCCGCCACGCGGATCTGCAGATGCCCGTAGGCAACGGCACCCTCGCCGGGCCCGGTGACGGTGATGTTGACCGGCTCGGCGATCTGGGTGTCGCGACCGACGGTGACGACCGTGGCGGAGTTGAACGACGAAAATGCCTGGGCCGCAACACGGTCGGCGGGTATGCCACCCTGGCCCAGTCGCTGGTCGCCGCGGCGAACGATCTCGGTCTGCACGCCGGGCTGCTCGGCGACAGTGATCTGCGCCTTACCGGTAGCCGTTGCGGAGCCGTCGTGCAGACCACGCAATCGCTTCAGTGGGGTGAACCGCCAAATCTCGTCGCGGCCGTGCGGCACCTCGAACGCGTTCACGTCGAAGGAAGCGAACAGCTCCCCCTTGTTCAGCGCGGAGCCTTCGATAGTTGTCGTCCGCGCGGTCATCCGACCGCACCCTCCATCTGCAACTCGATCAGCCGGTTGAGCTCCAGCGCGTACTCCATCGGCAACTCTTTGGCGATCGGCTCGACGAAGCCGCGCACCACCATCGCCATCGCCTCATCCTCGGTCAGCCCCCGGCTCATCAGGTAGAACAGTTGGTTCTCGCTGACCTTGGACACGGTGGCCTCGTGGCCCATCGTGACGTCGTCCTCGCGGATGTCGACGTAGGGGTAGGTGTCGCTGCGGCTGATCGTATCGACCAGCAGCGCATCGCATTTCACGCTGGAGCGCGAGCCGTGCGCACCCTTGTTCACCTGGACGAGTCCGCGGTAGGAGGTGCGGCCACCGCCGCGGGCCACCGACTTGGACACGATGTTGCTCGACGTGTTGGGGGCCAGATGCAGCATCTTGGCGCCGGTGTCCTGGTGCTGGTCTACGCCGGCGAAGGCCACCGAGAGCACCTCGCCCTTGGCGTGCTCGCCGGTCATCCAGACCGCCGGGTACTTCATGGTCACCTTCGACCCGATGTTGCCGTCGACCCATTCCATGGTGGCACCGGTTTCTGCCCGAGCCCGCTTGGTGACCAGGTTGTAGACGTTGTTCGACCAGTTCTGGATGGTCGTATAGCGAACGCGCGCATGCGGTTTCACGATGATCTCGACCACCGCGGAGTGCAGCGAGTCCGACTTGTAAATCGGCGCGGTACAGCCCTCGACGTAGTGCACATAGGAACCCTCGTCGGCGATGATCAGCGTCCGCTCGAACTGGCCCATGTTCTCGGTGTTGATCCGGAAATAGGCCTGCAGCGGGATGTCGACGTGCACGTTCTTCGGGATGTAGATGAACGAACCACCGCTCCACACCGCGGTGTTCAGCGCGGAGAACTTGTTGTCCCCGGCCGGGATCACGGTGCCGAAATACTCCTTGAAGATCTCGGGATGCTCGCGCAGCGCGGTGTCGGTGTCCAGGAAGATGACGCCCAGCTTCTCCAGGTCCTCACGGATGGAGTGGTAGACGACCTCCGACTCGTATTGCGCGGCGACACCGGAGACCAGCCGCTGCTTCTCGGCCTCCGGGATGCCCAGCTTGTCGTAGGTGTTCTTGATGTCCGCGGGCAGGTCGTCCCAAGTCGCGGCCTGCTTCTCGCTGGAGCGCACGAAGTACTTGATGTTGTCGAAGTGGATGCCCTCGAGGTTGGAGCCCCAGTTCGGCATCGGCTTGCGGTCGAAGATGCGCAGCGCCTTCAGCCGCGTCTGCAGCATCCACTCGGGCTCGCTCTTCTTCGCGGAGATGTCGCGCACAACCGCCTCGGACAGCCCGCGCTGGGCGCTGGCGCCCGCGACGTCGGAGTCCGACCAGCCGTAGCCGTACTTGCCCAGGGACTCGATCGCCTGTTCCTGGGTCAACGGCGCAGTAGGCACAGAACTCTTTGTGACCTCTGGCGTGAGTGTCATACGGACGCTCCTTTGGTGTTCGTAAGGTGCTAGCGCGGGCTGGGCGCCGCTTTGGTGCTAGGTCTTGCTGGGTGCCTGGGCAAGTGGCACGTGGGTGGTACAGGCGCAGTCGCCGTTAACGATGGTCGCAAGCCGCTGTACGTGGGTTCCGAGGACCTCGGCCATGGCCTGCTGTTCGGCTTCGCACAACTCCGGAAATTCCTCGGCGACGTGCGATACCGGGCAGTGATGCTGGCAGATCTGTACGCCGTGAATCGGCAGGCCCACCCGGGTGGTGGTGGCGACGTAGCCGGCCTGGGTGAACGCGCCGGCGACCCGCTCGGCGGCCGCCTCGACGTCGGCGTCCTCGGCACTGTCGGCGGGCCGGACATCGGCCAAGATGGTGTCGATGCGGCGCCGGGCGAACGCCTGCAGCGCGCCCTGGCCGCCGATTTCGCGCAGTTGGCGCATGGCCGCGGCCGCTAGGTCGTCATAGGCGTGGTCGAGCTTGGCCCGACCCGCGGACGTCAGCCGGTAACGCCTCGCCGGCCGTCCGCGCCCGGCCTGCTGCCATGCCGCGGCAGCGGCGGACTCGGCGTCGCCCGCCTCGATCAGCGCGTCGAGGTGACGGCGTACCCCGGCGGCCGCTAGGCCCAGCCGGTCGCCGATCTCGCTGACGGTGATCGATCCGGACTCCACCAGTAAGCGCACGATGGCGCGGCGGGTGTGACCATCCGGTACCGCAGTCGGCACCGTCGCGGCAGGCGCGGCGGTGTGATCGCTGGTACTGATTTTCACAACACCAGTGTGACGCAATTCCGGGGATCGGTCTAGGAAGGGTGCCCTGAGTCGGGCCCCGATCGGGCGTGGTTCTGCTCACACCGCGAGCACTACCCGGCCGTTCGGTGACGTGCGGCTACGCTGCACTGATGCCAGCGCGCCACCATACGCTGAGCTCGTCAATCGCCAGCCTGCACGGCGATGAGCAGGCCGTCGGCTCGCCGCTCAACGCGACCGAGCTCACGGCGATGCAGCGCACCCGCCTGTTCGGTGCCACCGGCACCGTCCTGATGGCGATCGGCGCCCTGGGCGCCGGGGCCCGGCCCGTCGTCCAGGACCCCACATTCGGGGTGCGGTTGCTCAATCTGCCGTCGCGCATCCAAACCGTCTCGTTGACGATGACCACCACCGGGGCGGTCATGATGGCGCTGGCCTGGCTGATGCTCGGGCGGTTCACGCTGGGTAAAAGGCGGATGTCGCGGGGCGACCTCGACCGCACCCTGCTGTTGTGGATAGTGCCGCTGCTGCCCGCCCCGCCGATGTACAGCAAGGATGTCTACTCCTACCTGGCGCAGAGCCAGATCTCCCTGGAGGGACTGGACCCCTACCGCGTGGGTCCGGCGTCCGGGCTGGGCCTGGGTCACGTGTTCACGCTGTCGGTGCCCAGCCTGTGGCGGGAGACGCCTGCGCCATACGGCCCGCTGTTCTTGTGGATCGGGCGCGGAATCTCGGCCGTGACCGGAGAAAACATCGTCGCCGCCGTGCTCTGCCACCGGGTGGTGGTGCTGATCGGCGTGGGGTTGATCGTGTGGGCGACGCCACGGCTGGCCCGGCGCTGCGGCGTGGCCGAGGTGAGCGCGCTGTGGCTGGGCGCGGCCAATCCGCTGCTGATCATGCATCTGGTGGCCGGCATCCACAACGAGGCGCTGATGCTCGGGCTGATGCTGGCCGGCGCCGAATTCGCGCTGCGCGGCATCGATTCCGCGCGCTTGCTGCCCCACTCGTGGCATGTCGGCCCGGACTGGGAGCCGCTGGGCATGCTGGTGGCCGGTGCGATCCTGATCACGCTGTCGTCGCAGGTGAAACTGCCGTCGCTGCTGGCGCTCGGATTTGTCACCATGGCCCTGGCCCACCGCCTCGGCGGCAACCTGCGCGCGCTGCTGGTGGCGGGCGGCTCGATGACGGCGTTGTCGGTGGCGGTGATGGCCGTCGTCGGATGGGCCAGCGGACTGGGGTTCGGCTGGATCTACACGCTGGGCACCGCCAACGTGGTGCGCAGCTGGATGTCGCCGCCGACGTTGCTGGCGCTGGGCACCGGGCAGGTAGGAATTCTGCTCGGCCTGGGCGATCACACGACCGCGGTCTTGGCGCTGACTCGCTTTATCGGTGTGCTGATCATCACGGTGTTGGTGGCCTGGCTGCTGCTCGCCGTCTTCCGCGGCCGGTTGCATCCGATCGGAGGTCTGGGCGTCGCGCTGGGCATCTGCGTGCTGCTGTTCCCCGTCGTGCAGCCCTGGTACCTGCTGTGGGCGATCATCCCGCTGGCCGCGTGGGCGACGCGCCAGGGGTTCCGGGTGGCGGTCATCGTCATCACCCTCGTCGTCGGGATTTTCGGCCCGACGGCCAACGGCGACCGATTCGCGTTTTTCCAGATCGTGGATGCCACCCTGGCGAGCAGCGTGATCGTGGTGGTGCTGATCGCGCTGACGTACACCCGGCTGCCGTGGCGGTCACTGCAGTCGAAGCCGGCCGAGAGCGCCGAATCGAATGGCCAAGCGGTGAACGAAGTGGCGTCCGTCACTGAGCCCCCCGCAGCCTCCACGACCCGGCCGCCGACGGCGGCACCAGACGCCTACGCTGACTCGACGTGAGCTCGGGCCGCCAAGTCCCCCCAGCCCCCGAAATAGTGGTGCGGCTACGCGGGGTTAGTAAGCAGTACGGGTCAACAACAGCTGTTTCGAATCTCGATCTGGAAGTGCGCGCCGCCGAGGTGCTGGCCCTTCTGGGCCCCAACGGCGCCGGCAAAACGACGACGGTCGAGATGTGCGAGGGCTTCGTCCGCCCGGACGCGGGCACCATCGAAGTGCTCGGCCTGGACCCGATCGCCGACAACGCCCGGCTGCGCGCGCGCATCGGAGTGATGCTGCAGGGCGGCGGCGGCTATCCGGCGGCGCGCGCCGGGGAAATGCTCAACCTGGTGGCCTCCTACGCGGCCGACCCGCTGGACCCGCAGTGGCTGTTGGCCACGTTGGGCCTGACCGAGGCTGCCCGTACCACCTATCGGCGACTGTCCGGCGGCCAGCAGCAGCGGCTCGCCCTGGCCTGCGCGCTGGTCGGCCGTCCCGAGTTGGTCTTCCTCGACGAGCCCACCGCCGGGATGGATGCGCACGCCCGGCTGCTCGTCTGGGAACTGATCGACGCCCTGCGCCGCGACGGCGTGACGGTGGTGCTCACCACCCACCAGCTCAAGGAAGCCGAGGAGCTGGCCGATCGGCTGGTCATCATCGACCACGGCGTGACGGTGGCGGCCGGTACGCCGGCGGAGCTGATGCGCGCCGGCGCCAAGGACCAGCTGCGGTTCACCGCGCCGCCCCGCATTGACCTGTCGCTACTGGCTTCCGCGCTGCCCGAGGAATACCAGGCCTCGGAGGTGACCCCCGGCGAGTATCTCGTCGAGGGTCCGATCGACCCGCAGGTGCTGGCGACCGTCACGGCGTGGTGCGCACAGATCAATGTGCTGGCCACCGACATGCGAGTCGAGCAACGAAGCCTCGAAGATGTCTTCCTCGACCTGACTGGCAGAAAGTTGCGGCAATGACGGAAGCAACCGGCCCGCTGTTTCCGCCGGGCACCTTCACCCCCGACCCACGTCCCAGCGCCGTGCCCCAGATGCTCGCCGCGCAGTTCAGCCTGGAGCTGAAGCTGCTGCTGCGCAACGGCGAGCAACTGCTGTTGACCATGTTCATTCCGATCACGCTGTTGGTCGGACTGACGCTGCTGCCGTTCGGGACGTTCGGCCACAACCGCGCCGCGACGTTCGTACCGGTCATCATGGCGTTGGCGGTGATCTCGACGGCGTTCACCGGGCAGGCAATCGCGGTGGCATTCGACCGTCGCTACGGCGCGCTCAAACGCCTCGGCGCGACGCCGTTGCCGGTCTGGGGAATCATTGCCGGCAAGTCACTGGCGGTGATCTGCACTGTGTTTCTACAGTCAATCATCTTGGGCGGCATCGGGTTTGCGCTCGGTTGGCGACCCGCTGTCACCGCCCTCCTGTTGGGCGCGGTGATCATCGCGCTGGGCACCGTGGCCTTCGCGGCCCTGGGCCTGCTGCTCGGCGGCACGCTGCGGGCCGAGATCGTCCTCGCGGTCGCCAACCTGATGTGGTTCGTCTTCGCCGGCTTCGGCGCGCTGACCGTCGAGACCAACATGATCCCGACGGCGGTCAAGTGGGCGGCCCGGCTCACCCCGTCCGGCGCGCTCACCGAAGCGCTGTCGCGGGCGATGGCGTTGTCGGTGGACTGGTTTGGCATCGCGGTTCTGTTGGGGTGGGGCGCGGTGGCGGCGCTTGCCGCACTGCGGTGGTTCCGCTTCACCTGACAGCCGTACTACAGGACGTAGTTTTCGGTGCCCTACGATCGGGCGGTGCCCGTCGGACGAGTGCTGTTGCGGTTGGTGGACTTGCTCCCCGACCCGAGCCTGCGCGTCCAGCGGGTAATTGCCGCAACCGTGATCCTTAGCCAGGGCGGTATCGCCGTCACCGGCGCCATCGTCCGCGTCACCGCGTCCGGACTGGGTTGCCCCACCTGGCCGCAGTGTTTTCCGGGCAGCTTCGTGCCGGTAGCCGTCGCCGAGGTGCCGCGCCTGCACCAGGCTGTCGAGTTCGGCAATCGGATGATCAGCATCGCGGTGGTGATCACCGCGGCGCTGGCTGTGTTAGCGGTGACCCGGGCCCGCCGCCGGCGCGAAGTCCTGGTCTATGCGTGGCTGATGCCGGTGTCGACGGTGGTGCAGGCGGTCATCGGCGGCATCACCGTGCGCACCGGGCTGTTGTGGTGGACGGTCGCGATCCACTTGCTGGTGTCGATGACGATGGTGTGGCTGTCGGTGCTGCTCTACGTGAAAGTCGGCGAGCCCGATAACAACGGGGCCGGCGTGGCCCGCGACCGGGTGGCCAGGCCGCTGCGCGCGCTCACCGCGCTGACGGCGGTGAACCTGGCGGTGGTGCTGGTCACCGGCACGCTGGTGACCGCCGCCGGCCCGCACGCCGGGGATCGCAGTCCCAGTCGCACGGTGCCACGGCTGAAAGTCGAGATCACCACGTTGGTGCATATGCATTCGTCGCTGCTGGTCGCCTATCTCGCGCTGTTGGTGGGGCTGGGCTTCGGACTGCTGGCGGTGGGTGCGGCCCGAGCCGTGCTGGTACGGCTGGGCGTGCTGCTGGCCTTGGTGTGCGCTCAAGCGGCCGTCGGCACCACGCAGTACTTCACCGGCGTCCCGGCCGCCCTGGTCGCGGTGCATGTCGCGGGCGCCGCGGCCTGCACGGCGGCCACCGCGGCGCTATGGGCCTCGATGCGACAACGGGCCGAGCCCCAGCCGCTCGCAGGCTGAGGCCACGGCAAGCGCGAACTGACGCTGGGCCAGCCCGCGGGTAGTGGCGTCCAATCGCTGCCACCCCAGCGACGGCGCGACGAGATCAAGCCCGACCAGCCCGACGTCACCGGGTCCGCCGGCCACGTCCACGCGCGCATGCAGCAGCTCCGCGAAGCCGATTCCGACCCGTTCGGCCGCCGCCGCGACGGCGGCATATCCCAGGTCCCATAATTCGAAGTCCGGCTCGACGGAACGGATTTCGGTGAAGGCGTGCGACTGCTCCCCGCCGAGGAAGACCAGCGCCGTCCGATCGACGGGCCGGGCCGGACCAACGGGCCGGGCCGGCACTCCGGCGTCCTCGATGTCGCGCAGGTAATGCTCGTCGAGATTCCAGGCGATGACCTGCGGCGGGTTGAGCAGGTTTTTCACCGTTCGGGTCCAGCCCAGGAACTCGTCGCGCCGCCCGGCGTAGTCGTGCGCGGCCCGCAGAATCACCAGATCCGCGCGGCTGGTGTCGGGGTCGTCCCAGGACAACCAGCGAGCGTGCAACCCACGCGCTCGGAGCGCGGGCAGCAGCCCCGCGTCGTCCGGGTCGCCGGCGGCGTGCGCGGGGCAACCCGCCAGCACGAGGCGGGGATGGAAGATGTCCGGTCGAGCGAGTTTCATGCCCGGGCATGATAAGCACATGCACGCAATCGAAGTCAGCGAAACCGGCGGCCCCGGGGTGCTGCGCTACATCGAGACCCCGCAGCCCACCCCCGGGCCCGGTGAGGTTCTGATCGAAGCCGAGGCCATCGGCGTCAACTACATCGACACCTATTTCCGCTCGGGACAGTATCCACGAGGGTTGCCCTTCATCCTCGGCCAGGAAACGGCCGGCACGGTCGTGGACACCGGCGCCGAAGTCGACCAGTTGCGCGCCGGCGATCGGGTGGTCACCGCGGCGGCGTCCGGTGGCTATGCCGAATTCGCCACTGCGCCAGCATCGTTGACGGCAGAGGTACCGGACGGCGTTTCGTCTGAAGTGGCGGCGTCGGTGCTGCTGAAGGGGTTGACCGCGCACTATCTGCTGAAGTCGGTCTATGCCGTGCAGGCCGGCGACACGGTGTTGGTGCATGCCGGCGCGGGGGGCGTCGGGCTGATCTTGACGCCGTGGGCTCATCTGCTGGGCGCCCGGGTCATCACCACCGTCTCCACGCCCGAGAAGGAGCGGCTATCCAGGCAAGCCGGCGCCGACGAGGTCCTCCCCTACCCCGACGACGCCGCAGAATTCGGCGAGCGGATTCGTTCGCTGACCGGGGGCACCGGGGTGGCGGCGGTGTACGACGGTGTCGGCGCCACCACCTTCGACGCCAGCCTGGCCAGCCTGGCCGTCCGCGGAACGCTGGCGCTGTTCGGCGCCGCCAGCGGGCCCGTTCCGCCCGTCGACCCGCAGCGCCTCAATGCCGCCGGCTCGGTGTACCTGACCCGCCCCTCGCTGGCACACTTCATCCGCACCGCCAAGGAATTCAGTTGGCGGGCAGGCGAACTATTCGAGGCGGTGGCCAGCGGAGCCATCAGCATCGAAGTCGGCGGCCGCTATCCGCTGGCCGAAGCCGCCCGCGCCCACCAGGATTTGCAGGGCCGCAAGACGGCCGGCTCCATCGTGCTGCTGCCGTAGGTGAATTCAAGCCCGATCATGCCTTCGGGCAGGCCACAGCAGCCCCACCGGCCGCACGCGGACAAGGACCCGCCTGTTTCAGAATGCGATATCGGATGCGCTATCGCTTTGCGAAATCACTTGCCGGCTCGCATGGCGATGCCGAAGTGGCGGATGTGATTTCACGCCCGACGCGTCAGAGCAGCGTCGGCAGCGCGATCACCGAGTCGACGGCCAACGCGCAGCACACCACCGCCAAGTAGTTGTTCGATTGCAGGAACAGCCGCAGCGGCTTGACCGGCTCGCCGGCGCGGACCCCGGCGTACAACTGGTGGGCCATCGCCAAGAACCACACTCCGGCCAGCACCGCGACCGCCGCGTACAGCCAGCCGGCGGCCAGCGCCAGCGCCAGCGTCGCGAACACGGTCAGCCAGGTGTAGATCAGGATCTGCTTGGTGACCTCACGCTCGGTGGCCACGGCGGGCAGCATGGGGACTCCGGCCGCTTTGTAGTCGTCCTTGTAGCGCATCGCCAAGGCCCAGGTGTGCGGCGGTGTCCAGAAAAAGATGATCGCGAACATCGCCAGCGCCGGCCAGCCGATGGTGCCGGTGACAGCCGACCACCCGATCATCACCGGCATGCAGCCGGCCGCGCCGCCCCACACGACGTTTTGCGACGTGCGGCGTTTGAGCAGCAGTGTGTAAACGAAGACGTAGAAGGCGATGGTCGCGATGGCGAGCAGGCCCGACAGCAGGTTTGTGGTCCGCCAGAGCCAAAAGAACGAGGTGACACTGAGCACCAGGCCAAGGATCAGGGCGTTTCGCGTCGGAACGGCCGCACGTGCCAGCGGCCGGCGCGCGGTCCGCTTCATCAGCTTGTCGATATCGGCGTCGGCCACACAGTTCAGCGTGTTGGCGCCGCCGGCGGCCAGCATCCCGCCGATCAGTGTGTTGAGGATCAGCAGCGGATCCACCGTGCCGCGGTGCGCCAGCAGCATTGCGGGTATGGCAGTGACCAGCAGCAGTTCGATAACCCGGGGCTTCGTCAACGCCAGGTAAGCCAGCACGGTGCCACGTACTCGGCCCGGCGCGACGCGCCCGCGAACGCTCACGCAATAACTCCTCGGGGTCGCAGCAGCGCGCAGCATCTACTACGCACGATGGTAGACCGGGAGCGCGCGGCCGCGAGCCCCCAGGGTCGATTCACACAGAATTTCCAGATTGCGGCACTAATGGCAAATTGCCGGTCGCCTGCGCGTCATCTTGGTCGAAGGCCGGAATGCAATACCCGGAATCCCGTACTGCAAACGCCGCCACTCCGGCACTAGGGTGAAGTTTGATCAGCTTCATGACCCAAGGAATGAGTCTGTGACCACACTCGAAGACATCTCCACCCTCACCCAGCCCCGCCACCCCGACGACTGGACAGACACCGATACGGCCGCGGTCGACACCGTGCGGGTGCTCGCCGCCGACGCGGTTCAAAAAGTCGGTAACGGCCACCCCGGAACGGCGATGAGCTTGGCCCCGTTGGCGTACACGCTGTTTCAGCGCGCGATGCGTCACGATCCCAGCGATCCGCACTGGCTGGGCCGCGACCGGTTCGTGCTGTCCTGTGGCCACAGCAGCCTGACGCTGTACCTGCAGCTCTATTTGGGTGGGTTCGGCCTGGAGCTGTCCGACATCGAGTCGCTGCGGACCTGGGGCTCGAAAACTCCTGGGCACCCGGAGTTTCGGCACACCAAGGGTGTCGAGATCACGACTGGCCCATTGGGCCAGGGCCTGGCGTCCGCGGTCGGGATGGCGATGGCGGCCCGCTATGAGCGCGGTCTGTTCGATCCGGACGCGGCCCCCGGCGAAAGCCCGTTCGATCACCACATCTTCGTCATCGCCTCCGACGGCGACATCGAGGAAGGCGTGACGTCCGAGGCATCCTCGCTGGCCGGTGTCCAGCAGCTGGGCAACCTCATCGTGTTCTACGACCACAACGAGATCTCGATCGAGGACGACACCAACATCGCGTTGAGTGAGGACACCGCCGCGCGTTACCGCGCCTACGGCTGGCACGTGCAAGAGGTCGAAGGCGGCGAGAACGTCGTCGGCATCGAAGAAGCCATCGCCAACGCGAAGGCCGCGACGGACAAGCCGTCGTTCATCTCGCTGCGGACCATCATCGGCTTCCCGGCGCCGAAGTTGATGAACACCGGCAAGGCGCACGGCTCGGCTCTGGGCGACGAAGAGGTGGCCGCCACCAAGAGACTTCTGGGATTCGACCCGGACAAGACGTTCGAGGTCCGCGAAGAAGTCATCACCCACACCCGTGGACTGGTGGCCCGCGGCAAGGAAGCCCACGATCGCTGGTTACCGGAGTTCGAGGCCTGGGCAAAGCGCGAGCCCGAGCGCAAGGCACTGTTGGACCGGTTGACGGCGCAAGAGCTGCCCGACGGCTGGGACGCCGACATTCCGCACTGGGAACCCGGGTCCAAGGCGCTGGCCACCCGGGCGGCATCGGGCAAGGTGCTGTCCGCGGTGGGGCCGAAGCTGCCGGAATTGTGGGGCGGCTCGGCGGACCTGGCGGGCAGCAACAACACCACCATGGACAACGTCAAATCCTTTGGCCCGCCGTCGATTACGACGAAGGACTACACGGCCGATTGGTACGGACGCACGCTGCATTTCGGTATCCGCGAACACGCGATGGGTGCCATCCTGTCCGGCATCGTGCTGCACGGGCCAACCCGCGCCTACGGTGGCACCTTCCTGCAGTTCTCGGACTACATGCGTCCGGCGGTGCGGCTGGCGTCGCTGATGGATATCGACACCATCTACGTGTGGACGCACGATTCGATCGGCCTGGGCGAGGACGGCCCGACGCACCAGCCCATCGAGCACCTCGCGGCGCTGCGAGCCATCCCGAAGCTGTCGGTGGTGCGTCCGGCCGATGCCAACGAAACCGCCTACGCTTGGCGCACCGTCCTGGCCCGCGGCAACGGCAGCGGGCCGGTCGGGCTGATCCTGACCCGCCAGGGTCTGCCGATATTGGAAGGCACCAACATCGAAGGCGTCGCCCGCGGCGGCTATGTGTTGGGCGAAGCCGGCGACGACGAGCCCGACGTCGTCTTGATCGCCACCGGCTCCGAGGTCCAGCTCGCGGTGGACGCCGCGAAGTTGTTGGCGGACAAGGACATCATCGCGCGAGTGGTGTCCATGCCCTGCGTGGAATGGTTCGAGTCGCAGCCGTCCGAATACCGCGACAGTGTGTTGCCACCGTCGGTGTCGGCCCGAGTGGCCGTCGAAGCGGGCATCGCGCAGTCGTGGCACAAGCTGGTCGGTGACACCGGCAAGATCGTCTCGATCGAGCACTACGGCGAATCCGCCGATGCCGAAACGCTGTTCCGTGAATTCGGCTTCACGGCCGAAGCCGTCGCCGCCGCCGCCGAACAGGTAGTCGATAACTAAGAGAAGGAAATTCCAATGACTCAGAACGCCAACCTCGCCGCGCTCAGCGCCGCAGGAGTATCGGTTTGGCTCGATGACTTGTCGCGAGACCGGCTGCAGTCCGGCAACCTGCAGGAGCTGATCGACACCAAGAGTGTCGTCGGCGTGACCACCAACCCGTCGATCTTCCAGAAAGCCCTGGCCGACGGCGACGCCTACGACGGCCAGATCGCCGAACTGGCCGAGCGTGGCGCCGATGTGGACGCCACCATCCGGACCGTCACCACCGACGACGTGCGCAACGCGTGCGACGTGCTGGCCCCGCAGTGGGAGTCCTCCGACGGGATCGACGGCCGGGTGTCCATCGAGGTCGACCCGCGACTGTCCAACGAAACCGAGAAGACCGCCGCACAGGCCATTGAGCTGTGGAAGATCGTCGACCGGCCCAACCTGCTGATCAAGATCCCGGCCACCAAGGCCGGCCTGCCAGCCATCACCGCCACTCTGGCGGAAGGGATTTCGGTCAACGTCACATTGATCTTCTCCGTCGAGCGGCACCGCGAGGTGATGGACGCCTACCTGGCCGGCCTGGAGAAAGCCCGCGAAGCCGGCCATGACCTGTCCAAGATCCATTCGGTCGCATCGTTTTTCGTCTCCCGGGTGGACACTGAAATCGACAAGCGGCTGGAAAAGATCGGCTCCGAAGACGCGCTGGCATTGCGCGGCCAGGCCGGTGTGGCCAATGCCCGGCTGGCCTACGCCGCCTACCAGGAGGTCTTCGACAGCGGCGAGCGCTTCGCAGCGCTCAAGGCCGACGGAGCCCGGGTGCAGCGTCCACTGTGGGCTTCCACCGGTGTCAAGAATCCCGACTACTCCGACACCCTCTACGTCACCGAGCTGGTCGCCCCGCACACCGTGAACACCATGCCGGAGAAGACAATTGACGCGGTCGCCGACCATGGCAATGTCACCGGCGACACGGTCAGCGGCACGGGTGCCGCGGCTCAGGAGGTGTTCGACAAGGTCTCGGCCGTCGGCGTCGATTTGACCGACGTCTTCCTGGTCCTGGAGAACGAGGGCGTGGAGAAGTTCGTCGAATCCTGGACCGAGCTACTCAACGAGACACAGAAGCAACTGGGTTCTGCCGACAAATGAGCCCGCGCTTTGATGGCGCTCAGTGGCGTAATCCACTGCGGGACAAGGAGGATAAGCGGCTGCCCCGGATCGCCGGCCCGTGTGCGCTAGTGCTCTTCGGCGTCACCGGCGACCTGGCCCATAAAAAAGTGGTGCCGGCCATCTACGACCTAGCCAACCGCGGCTTGCTGGCGCCCAACTTTTCGCTGGTGGGCTTCGCCCGCCGCGACTGGGATCACGACAGCTTCGCCCAGGTGATCCACGACGACGTCAAGAGACACTGCCGTACTCCCTTCCGCCAAGCGGTATGGGAACGGCTGGCCGATGGATTGCGTTTCGTCCGAGGCGAATTCGACGACGACGCCGCGTTCGCACGGCTGGCCGAGACGCTGGAGAAGCTCGACGCCGAACGCGGCATCGGCGGCAATCACGCCTTCTACCTTGCGATCCCGCCCAAGTCGTTCCCAGTGGTGTGCGAACAGCTGCACAAGTCCGGGTTGGCCCGCCCGCAGGAGGACAGGTGGAGCCGGGTCGTCATCGAGAAGCCCTTCGGCCACGACTTGAGTAGCGCGCGCGATCTCAACCATGTGGTGAACTCGGTCTTCCCCGAGGAGTCGGTGTTCCGCATCGACCACTACCTGGGCAAGGAGACGGTGCAGAACATCCTGGCGCTGCGGTTCGCCAACCAGTTCTGGGACCCGATCTGGAACGCGCACTACGTCGACCACGTGCAGATCACCATGGCCGAGGACATCGGACTGGGTGGGCGGGCCGGCTACTACGACGGCATCGGTGCCGCCCGCGATGTCATCCAGAACCACCTGATGCAGTTGCTGGCGCTGACCGCGATGGAGGAGCCGGTCAGCTTCAATCCGACCGCGTTGCAGGCCGAGAAGATCAAGGTGCTGTCGGCCACCCGGCTGGCGCAGCCGCTCGACGAGACCAGCAGCCGGGGCCAGTACGCGGCTGGCTGGCAGGGCGGCGAAGAGGTCGTCGGCCTGCTCGACGAAGAGGGCTTCGCCAAGGACTCCGTCACCGAGACGTTCGCCGCGATCACGCTCGAGGTGGACACCCGCCGGTGGGCCGGCGTGCCGTTCTATCTGCGAACCGGAAAACGGCTGGGCCGCAGGGTGACCGAGATCGCACTGGTTTTCAAGCGCGCGCCACATCTGCCGTTCGACGCCACCATGACCGACGAACTCGGCAGTAACGCCCTGGTCATCCGGGTCCAGCCCGACGAAGGAATTACGCTGCGGTTCGGTTCCAAGGTCCCGGATAGCGCGATGGAAGTCCGCGACGTCAACATGGACTTCTCCTACGGCTCGGCATTCGTGGAGGATTCGCCGGAAGCCTACGAGCGGCTGATCCTGGACGTGCTGCTTGGCGAGCCTTCCCTGTTCCCGGTGAATGCGGAGGTCGAATTGGCTTGGGAGATACTCGATCCCGTCCTCGATCATTGGGCAACCCACGGCAAGCCCGACCCGTACGAGTCGGGCACCTGGGGGCCGGCGTCGGCCTTTGAGATGTTGCACCGCACCGGCCGGGAATGGCGGCGACCATGATTGTCGAGTTGCTGGACACGACCACCACCGCGGTCAACAAGAAGCTCGACGCGCTGCGCGAAGAGGCCGGCGTCATCACGATGGGCCGAGTCGGGACGCTGATCATCAAGACCGACCACGACACCCTGCTCGAAGAATCGATCGAGGCCGCCAACGCCGCCACTCACGAACACCCGAGCCGGGTGATCGTGGTGGCCTCCGGGAACGCCGACGCCAGCGAGTCTCGACTGGATGCGCAGGTTCGGCTCGGTAGCGACGCCGGCGGCGGGGAGGTCGTGGTGCTCCGGCTGTCCGGGCCGCTGGCCGATCATGCAGAAAGCGTTGTCACGCCCTTCCTGCTTCCTGACATCCCGGTGCTGGCATGGTGGCCGTGCGCCGCCCCGTCGGTGCCCGCGCAAGACCCGTTGGGCAAGTTGGCAATTCGGCGCATCACCGATGCAACCAACGGCGAAAATCCACTGGCAGCCATCAAGGGCCGGCTTTCCGGGTACACCGCCGGTGACACAGATCTGGCGTGGGCCCGCATCACCTATTGGCGGGCGCTGCTCGTCTCCGCGGTCGACCAGAAGCCGCACGAGCCGATCCAATCGGCCCTGGTTTCCGGGTTGCACGACGAGCCCGCTCTCGACGTTCTGGCGGGCTGGCTGGCCAGCTGCATCGACGGCCCGGTACGCCGGGTGGTTGGCGAGCTCAAGGTCGAGCTGGAACGCAAATCCGAGACCATCACGCTGAGCCGGCCGCAGGAGGGCACGACGGCCACGATTAGCCGCACCGGCCGCCCGGATGCCCTGGTTCCGTTGGCGCGCAGGGAAACCCGTGAATGCCTGGCCGAAGACATGCGGCGGTTGGATGCTGATGCCATCTACTTCGCCGCCCTCGAAGGGATCGATAAGGTGCAGTACGTATGAGCAATGTCGTTGAGATCTTCCCGGACAGCGACGCCCTGGTTGAGGCCGCGGGCAGCCGATTGGTCGACGTCATCGCGACCGCGGTGGCGGCCAGGGGGCGAGCCCTGATTGTGCTGACCGGCGGCGGCAACGGCATCGGGCTGCTGAAGTACCTCGCCAGCCACGCCGAGGCGGTCGATTGGTCGAAGGTGCATCTGTTCTGGGGCGACGAGCGCTACGTGCCCGAAGACGACGGCGAGCGCAACGAGAAGCAGGCCCGGGAGGCCTTGCTCGATCACATCGATATCCCGTCGAGCCAGGTGCATCCGATGGCCGCCAGTGACGGTGAATTCGGCACCGACCTGGCCGCCGCGGCGCTGGCCTACGAACAGCTGCTGGCCGCCAACGCCGAACCCGGCGAGCAGGTACCGAATTTCGATGTCCATCTGCTCGGAATGGGGCCCGAGGGCCACATCAATTCGTTGTTCCCCGACACCCCCGCCGTCCTCGAGACCAACCACTCGGTGGTGGCCGTCAACGACTCCCCCAAGCCGCCACCGCAGCGGATCACCCTCACGTTGCCGGCCATCCGGCGTTCGCGTGAGGTGTGGCTGTTGGTCGCCGGCGCGGGCAAGGCCGAGGCGGCGGCCGCTGCCCTTGGCGGCGCACCGCCGGTCTCGATACCGGCTGCCGGGGCCATCGGGCTCGAAACCACGCTGTGGCTGCTCGACCAGGAAGCCGCGAGCGAGCTTCCCGTCGGGCAGTAAGCAAACGTTTCCCACCCCGCAGGACCGCCCAGCCACAACAGCTCCTATGCCACCCAAACCGGGAGGTTGCGGTCAAGGCGGGTCGCCCGACTCATGGCTTCATGACGACGTGACCGGTGATGCCGCCAGCCCCATTGGAGCCACCGGGGTAGACGGTGACGCTTTCGCCAGTCTCGATGGTGAGGACGCCCCCCGAGTCGACGGGCACGCTGCCCCCGGAGTTGACCGTGAGGGTGCTGCCGGTGTCGATGGTCAGGGTGCCGCCGGATTCGACCTCGAGGGTGGCGCCCGAGTTGACGGTGACGGTACCGCCGGAGTCGATGGTGACGATGCCTGAATCAGCGAGGATATGAGAATCCGTCAGGGTGCCGCCGGAGCTGACTTCAAGCGTGCCGCCCGAGTCGATGGTGACGGTGCCCGAATCGGTGAGGACATGAGCATCGGTCAGGACGCCACCGGACCCGACTTCAAGCGTGCCACCGGAATTGACCGTGACGGTACCCGAATCGGTGAGGACACCCGAGTCGGTCAGGGTGCCGCCGGAACCGACCACAACGGTGCTACCGGAATGGACGGTGACCGCACCGCCCGAGTCGATGGTGACAGTACCCAAATCGGTGACAGCATGAGCATCGGTCAACACGCCACCGGAGTTAATCACCAGGCTGCCACCGGAATTGACCGTCACGGTACCCGAATCGGTGAGGACATGAGCATCGGTCAACACGCCACCGGAGTTAACCACCAGGGCGCCACCGGAATTCACGGTCACGGTACCCGAATCAGTGAGCGTACCGGAATCAGTCAGCACGCCACCGGAGCTGACGGTGACCGCACCGCCCGAATCCACGGTGACAGTACCCGAATTAGTAAGGGCATGAGCATCGGTCAACACACCACCGGACCCGACTTCAAGCGTCCCACCGGAATTGACAGTCACGGTACCCGAATCGGTGAGGACATGAGCATCGGTCAACACGCCACCGGAGTTAACCACCAGGGTCCCACCGGAATTGACCGTCACAGTACCCGAATCAGTGAGGACATGAGCATCAGTCAGAACGCCACCGGAGCTGACGGTGACGGCACCGCCGGAATCCACGGTGACAGTACCCGAATTGGTAAGGGCATGAGCATCGGTGAGCACGCCGCCGGACCCGACTTCAAGCGTGCCACCCGAGTTGACAGTGACGGTGCCCGAATCAGCGAGGACATGAGCATCGGTCAACACACCACCGGAGTTAACCACCAGGGTCCCACCGGAATTGACCGTCACAGTACCCGAATCAGTGAGCGTACCGGAATCAGTCAGCACGCCACCGGAACCGACCACAAAGGTGCTACCGGAATGGACGGAGACCACACCGCCGGAATCGACAGTCACAACGCCCGAATCAGCGAGCGCATGAGCATCCGTCAAGACGCCGCCGGACCCGACTTCAAGCGTGCCACCGGAGTTGACCGTGACCGCACCCGAATCGGTGAGGACACCGGAATCGGTCAGGGTGCCACCAGAGCCGACCACCAGGCTGCCACCGGAATTCACCGTCACAGTACCCGAATCGGTGAGCGTACCGGAATCAGTCAGGACACCACCGGAGTTGAGGGTGACGGCACCGCCTGAGTCGATGGTGACAGTACCCGAATTAGTAAGGGCATGAGCATCGGTGAGCACACCACCGGACCCGACTTCAAGCGTGCCACCGGAATTGACCGTCACGGTACCCGAATCAGTGAGGACACCCGAGTCGGTCAGGGTGCCGCCGGAACCGACCACAACGGTGCTACCGGAATGGACGGAGACCGTACCGCCGGAATCCACGGTGACAGTACCCAAATCGGTGACAGCATGAGCATCGGTCAACACACCGGCGGACCCGACTTCAAGCGTCCCACCCGAGTTGACACTGACGGTACCCGAATCGGTGAGGACATGAGCATCGGTCAACACGCCACCGGAATTAACCACCAGGCTGCCACCGGAATTCACCGTCACAGTACCCGAATCAGTGAGCGTACCGGAATCAGTCAGCACGCCACCGGAGCTGACGGTGAGGGCACCGCCGGAATCCACGGTGACAGTACCCGAATTGGTAAGGGCATGAGCATCGGTCAACACACCACCGGACCCGACTTCAAGCGTCCCACCCGAGTTGACACTGACGGTACCCGAATCGGTGAGGACATGAGCATCGGTCAACACACCACCGGAATTAACCACCAGGGTCCCACCGGAATTGACCGTCACAGTACCCGAATCAGTGAGGACATGAGCATCAGTCAGCACGCCACCGGAGCTGACGGTGACCGCACCGCCGGAATCCACGGTGAAAGTACCCGAATTGGTAAGGACATGAGCATCGGTCAACACACCGGCGGACCCGACTTCAAGCGTCCCACCCGAGTTGACCGTCACGGTGCCCGAATCAGTGAGGACATGAGCATCGGTCAACACACCACCGGAGTTAACCACCAGGGTCCCACCGGAATTGACCGTCACAGTACCCGAATCAGTGAGCGTACCGGAATCAGTCAGCACGCCACCGGAACCGACCACAAAGGTGCTACCGGAATGGACGGAGACCACACCGCCGGAATCGACAGTCACAACGCCCGAATCAGCGAACGCATGAGCATCCGTCAGCACACCGCCGGCGTCAACCACCAAGGTGCCACCCGAGTTGACGGTGACCGCGCCCGAATCAGTGAGCGTACCGGAATCGGTCAAGACGCCACCGGAGTTAACCACCAGGGTGCCAGCGGAGTTAAGGGTGACGGCACCGCCGGAATCCACGGTGACAGTACCCGAATCGGTAAGGACATGAGCATCGGTCAACACGGCGCCAGACTCGACTTCAAGCGTCCCACCCGAGTTGACAGTGACGGTGCCCGAATCGGTAAGGACATGAGCATCAGTCAACACGGCGCCAGAGTTAACCACCAGGCTGCCACCGGAATTGACCGTCACCGTACCCGAATCAGTGAGGACATGAGCATCAGTCAGCACGCCACCGGAGCTGACGGTGAGCACACCGCCGGAATCCACGGTGACAGTACCCGAATCGGTAAGGGCATGAGCATCGGTGAGCACGCCACCGGACCCGACTTCAAGCGTGCCACCCGAGTTGACAGTGACGGTGCCCGAATCAGTGAGGACATGAGCATCGGTCAACACACCGCCAGAGTTAACCACTAGGGCGCCACCGGAATTGACCGTCACGGTACCCGAATCAGTGAGCGTACCGGAATCAGTCAGCACGCCACCGGAACCGACCACGAAGGTGCTACCGGAATTGACGGTGACGGCACCGCCGGAATCCACGGTGACAGTACCCGAATCGGTAAGGGCATGAGCATCGGTCAACACACCGGCGGACCCGACTTCGAGCGTGCCACCGGCTTTGACGGTGACGGTGCCCGAATCAGTGAGGACATGAGCATCGGTCAACACACCACCGGAGTTAACCACCAGGCTGCCACCGGAATTGACGGTGACGGTGCCGGAATCGGTGAGGGTGCCATTGACGGTGAGGGCGCCGTTCTCGGTGAGGGTGCCACCGGGCTGGACCGTCAGGGCTCCCCAGTCGGTGAAGGTGCCGGAATCGGTCAGGGTGCCGCCGTGTGCGACCTCGAGGGCACTACTGTCATAGAGGGTTATGCCGCCCGCACTCTGGTCGATGAAATGGCCACCGGACTCGATGATGGTGGACCCATCGCCGAGTCCGAAGAAGTTGCCGCCGGACTGGACGGTGATGGTGCCGTAGTCTGCGATGCTGCCGTAGCAGTTGAACGTGCCGCTGGACTGCACGGTGATGGTGCCGTAGTTGGTGAGAGTGCTGCCGTCGCCGACGGTCAGATAGGCGCCGAACTGGATGGTGGCGGTACCGCCCGGGTTGACAGTCAGGGCGCCGTAATCGGTGATGTTGCCACCGTAGGCCTCAACGGTGAGGTTCCCGGAGTCGATCATGGCGCCGTCGGTTCTGATGGCCAGATAGCCGCCGGATTCGATGTTGAGGGTACCGCCGTTGTTAAGGGTGACACTGCCACCGGAGTCGACGGGCAGAAAGCCGCTCTCGGGGATGGTGAGCGTACCGCCGGAGTTGATGGTCAGCGCGCCGGAGTTCTCAAGGGTACCGGAATCGGTAAGGGTGCCGCCGGATTCGACGGTGAGGGTACCGCCGGAGTTGATGGTGACAGCACCGCCGGAGTCGATGGAACCGCCGGAGTCGAGGGTGACGGTACCGAAATCGGTGAGGGTACCGGAGTCGCTCAGGGTGCCGGTGGATCCGACCTCGAGGGTGCCGCCGGAGTTGACGGTGACGGTACCGCCGGAGTCGAGGGTGACGGTGCCGGAATCGACGAGGGTATGAGAATCGGTCACGATCCCGCCGGAGGCGACATCGAGGGTGCCACCGGAGTTGACGGTGAGGGTACCCGAATCAGTCAGAGTCCCGGAATCGCTCAGGACGCCGGCAGAGTTAACCCCCAGGGTGCTACCGGAATTGACGGTCACGGTGCCACCGGAGTTGACCGTGACAGTACCCGAATCAGTGAGGACATGAGCATCGGTCAACACGCCACCGGAATTAACCACCAGGCTGCCACCGGAATTGACCGTCACGGTACCCGAATCAGTCAGAGTCCCGGAATCAGTCAAGACGCCACCGGAATTAGCCACCAGAGTGCCACCGGAGTTGACGGTGACGGTGCCACCGGAATTGACCGTGACGGTGCCGGAATCGACGAGGGTATGAGAATCGGTCAGGATGCCGCCGGAGGCGACATCGAGGGTGCCACTGGAGTTGACGGTGACGGTGCCGGAATCGGTGAGGGTACCGCTGTCGGTGAGCGTGCCGCTGACGGACAGGGCGCCGGCGTTGGTGAGGGTGCCAGTGTTGGTGAGCGTGCCGGCGGATTGGACGGTGAGGGTGCCAGCGTTGGTGAGGGTGCCGCCGCTGGTGATGGTGAGGGTGCCGGTGTCGGCGCCGCCGGTACTTACGGTGAGCATGCCGCCGGTGTTCACGCTCAGCGTGCCGCTGTCGGTGAGCAAGCCGCCACCGGTGACCGTCACGGCGCCGCTGTCGGTGAGAGTGCCGCCGGAGGCGACGGTGAGAGTGCCGCTGTCGGTGAGAGTGCCGCCGGAGGTGACGGTGAGGGTAACGCCGGAGTTGACGGTCAGGCCGCCGCTGTCAGTGATGGTGCCGCCATCGGTGAGGGCATTGTTGACGGTGAGCATGCCGCCGGAGTCGACGACGATATGGCCACCGCTCTGGATCGTGGTACCGCCAGCCGGGACGGAGTAGTCAATGCCGGATCCGACGGTGACGGTTTCGCCGTTGGTGATGGTGCTCGGGAGGGTTGGATCGATATAGGTTGTGCCGTTGATGGTGACGGTGGGCTCGGCGGTCGCGCTGGCCTGCTGGGTGGCGGCGGCGGAGCTGAGCTGTTGGGTGGCGGCGGGCGCGGCCGATTTGGGTGTGACGGCGGCGGAGCTGAGCTGTTGAGTGGCCGCGGGCGCGGCCGATTTGGGTGTGACGGCGGCAGAGCTGAGCTGTTGAGTGGCCGCGGGCGTGGTGAGCTGTTGAGTGGCCGCGGGCGCGGTGAGCTGTTGGGTGGCCGCGGGCGTGGTGAGTTGCTGGGGGGCCGCGGGCGTGGTGAGTTGCTGGGGGGCGATAGGCGAAGCCAGCTGCTGGGAGGTGGTGGTCGAGGCGAGCTGCATGGGGGACTCGGTGCGGCTGCTGGTGGCGTTGCCGATGGATTGGGCCACCGCGCGCGCCTGGTCAATCTGCCCGTTCTGGTTGGTGGTCTGCGGCGGTTGGTTAAACGAAGTGAGGGTGCTTGTGGTCTCCGAAGCGCTGGCATAGCCGTACATTGCGGTGGCGTCTTGGACCCACATCTCCATGTATTCGGCTTCGGTGGCCGCGATCGCCGGGGTGTTTTGCCCGAGAAAATTGGTGGCGATCAATGCCATTGACTGCGCGCGGTTGGCCGCGATCAGCGGCGGCGGCACGGTCATCGCATACGCCGCCTCATAAGCCGCGGCCGCACCGTAGGCCTGGGCGGCGGTCTGCCCGGCCGCCGCGGCACTGGCCTGCAGCCACTCCACGTAGGGCGTCACCGCCGCCGTCATCAGTTCCGAGGACGAGCCTGACCACGCCTGCCCCGTCAGCTGCGCGACCGTCGAGGAGTAGCCGGCCGCGGTGGACTCCAGCTCAGCGGCCAGTGCGTCCCAGCTTGCCGCGTTCGAGAGCATCGGCGCCGACCCGGGCCCGGCATATATCAGCCCGCTGTTGACTTCCGGCGGCAGCAACGCGAAGTCCATGCCCATGCCTTGTTCTCTTTCTTTGTTCTCTTTTCCGAATTCTTTCAGTTAAGCGTGGTGATTTGGCGGCACGATTGCCGTCACGTATCCGGATTCATCCGGCGGTGGTGGTCTTCATCGACGCCGGATACACGTTGAACGCTGTGGGCGTCGGCGGCCAGGTCGACCCCGCGGCCCGTCGTGGGAAAGCCGAGTCACCACGTCCAGGAAGTGCGATGGGAACACGGATCGTGAGCATAGCTGCGCGCGGAAGTGATATCCGGCGATACCGACGGTTGTCAACCATCGTGATTTCCTATTCGGTCGCGGCCGCTTAGCACGCTGAGGCGGCACCTGCGGAGTGGAATGGTAGGAACCATCTAATCTGGAATGACCTGAAGATGATGCTGCAAGCGACGTGTTTTTATGTTTTAACCTGAAATTTGCATGAAGCAGCGGCGGCTGGCCAAGAATCAGTCCGAAATCAACTGACGGGGGCTGCCGGGGGTGTCCTGCTTCCTGCTTGTACGGTCCGAGACCCGCCAGCCCGGTCGCGTACTGCCGCAACAGCCGCTGAAGCTGGGCCCGCCGGTACAGCGACCAAGCTTCCGCGGGCAATGGCAAGGGTTTCGGCGGATGCAAATCCGTTCATAATTACCGCATGGCAGACCGAACCGAACGCAGCGGTCCTGAGCGCAACCGAATCAAGACGCTGACCCAGGCAGCCTTGAACGCCGACAAAACGGTGGGGCAGGTCGAAGACGTCTTGGACGGCCTCGGCAAGACCATGAACGAATTGAGCAGTTCGTTGACGCGGCTCAACGCCACGGTGGAACGCCTCGAGGGTGGTCTCGACCACCTGGAAGGCACGCTGGAAAGCCTGGATGAGCTGGCGAAGCGGCTGATCAAGCTGGTCGGACCGGTAGAGACCATCGTCGAACGGATCGACTACATCGTCAGCGTCGGCGAGACGATGATGTCGCCGTTGTCGGCGACCGAGCACGCCGTGCGCGGTGTGCTCGACCGGCTCTGGAATCGGACGCCGGGCAACGGGTGACCGGCACCTACCCGGTGCCCGCTCCCCCGTACGCGGAGGGAACCGGCCTGCCGTGGGACGTCCCCGTCGGCGACGCCGTCGCTACCATCGCGGCGGCCCGGGCACGATATGGCGACACGTTCGTCGTGGAAAGCGGCGCTGAGCACTATCTGTTCACGTTCTCGTCCACCGGTGTCGAGTCGTTTTATGCACTTCCCGAAGAGACAGCCAGCAAGGGAATCGCCGATTACCTGATGCTGCGGCGAAAGCTTCCCGACGACATCTTCGCCGGGCGTCGCGTCCTGCCCGGCACGCTGTTTCGCCGGGACGACGTCGTTTCGTATCTGGCCAACCTCGACTGGGCGCTGCAGCAGACC
Organism: uncultured Actinomycetota bacterium; assembly: GCA_963826365.1. Taxonomy (GTDB): domain Bacteria; phylum Actinomycetota; class Actinomycetes; order Mycobacteriales; family Mycobacteriaceae; genus Mycobacterium. Next base: position 857,074 of record CAWGXA010000003.1, read on the forward strand.
ATCGCCGAGCTCGGCCCGGCCGGGTCGGTAGATGTCTTCGATCTCATGCGACGCCTTGGCCACCGGATGGGGTTGGCGTCCTGGGGTGGACCCGGATCTGCCGACGGCCCGGCGTTCGAGCGTCTCGTGTGCGCCTTCGACACGCTCGACGGCTCCGACGCTTTCGTGCACCCCGACCGGATGGCCGCCGTAGCCGCGACCGACAAACGCGCTGAGCGCGCCGCGCTGGACGAGGTTGCCGAAATCGTCGGCGCTGCGGTCGTTCGATTCGACGCCGATCGGACCTCTGGCGACCAGGGGCTGTTCGGCAGGATCGTTGAGGCCTGGTCGGCGGAGGAGCCGAGTGGGCGACTCCGCGGGATTGCACTCGACGTCGCACTGATCCATATCGCGTCGATGTCCAACCTGGCTGCCGCGCTGGGCTGGGGGTTAGTCGACCTGCTCGAGCATCCCACCCAGCTCGCACGAATCCGCCTGGGCGGCCCGGACGTCGTCGATTTCGCCCAGCGCTGCGCCCTGGAGTCGACGCGTCTGGCGCAACGGTCGATCATGACGCGAGTCGTGTTGTCGGAGGTCACCTTTGACACCGGTGATGCCACCTACCAGGTGCCCCCGGGCTGGACCATCGCCACGTTGCTGCCGCTGCTCAACACGTCGGTGGCCCCGGGCCTGGAAACGTGGGATCCCGATCGATGGAGTCGCCACCGTCTGATCGAACGTGACGCGCTGCCGTCGCCCACTCTGGTGACGGCTTTCGGGCACGGGCGCCATTCGTGTCCAGCGCAGCCGTTCTCGTTGGCCGCTATGACGGCGGCGACCGCACATCTGCTCCGCAATTACCAGATGACGCCTCGCTGGACGTCGCACCCACGACCCATCCCGGCCCAGATCGGTGGCGTGGCTCGGGCCGACGGACCGTGTCCGGTCGACTACGTGCCCCGGTCGACGGCGTCGAAAACCTCCAGCGAGTGCTGAAACGGCGCGGGCGTAATCCCACGCCCGCTGCCAAAAGGATGGTCGAGCGAGACGGCGGTGCACAGCATCAGGCCAAGTAGGACTGCGATCGCGCTGGACACAATTGCATGACCGATGGTGCTGCCAAGGCGCAGGAAACCCGTGAGCGTCACGATCACAGTCCCACCGAATATCAGTCCTGACCACAGCAGCGGAGGTATTCGCGGCTTGGCGTCGATGATTCGCGTGTTGCGGTCAGACGCCAACACAGTCAACTGACTGAGGAATTGCCCATTGATCGGGCTCGACGCGACGCTAGGCGGCTGATTGCCGATGATGCGGTACATCCCGGTGATTGCGGCTCGTGCGCTGTCGCTGGTGCCGCCATCATTTTGCTTATCCCATTCGGGACCCGCCACTGCGCTCGCGTACTGCCGCAGCAGCTGCCGCAGCTGTATCTGTTCTGGTTCTGACATGGCGACGGTCTGCCGGTACATCGTCGTCAACGTGGACGCCTCGTCTGCGACAATGACCCCGGCGGAAGAGAATTGCTGCCAGGCGGCGACCACGGTGAATCCGAGCAGCGCGCCGTAAACAAGCCCCACAACGGTTATGAACGGCGACAACGTCGAATTGTGTTCTTTGCCAACCGGCGACATGGTGTGATTCGCCAGCCATATCGAGCCCAACGCGATCAGAATCGCGACCGCGACGATTAAAAGCAAAAGTAGCCAAACAGGAGTTCCAGATCCGCTCATCGATCTTCCTATCCGACTCGACGCGCTAGCCGCTGTTGCGCAATGCGCTCGACAATCCGTTCATTGTCAACAGAATTCCGCGCTGCACCAGCTCGTCGTCGTCGCCGGAGCGGTAGCGGCGCAACAATTCCACTTGCAGGTGATTCAGCGGCTCCAGGTATGGGAAGCGGTTGAACACCGACCGGGCCAGCGCCGGGTTGTCAGCAAGCAGGTCGTCGTGGCCGGTGATCAGCTTGTGCATGGCGATCGTCCGCTGATGCTCGTCGGCGATCTTGTCGAATACCCTGCGCCGCAACGATTCATCAGCCACCAGCTCGGCATAACGGGCCGCCAGTCCCAAATCGCTCTTGGCCAGCACCTGCGCCATGTTCGACAGCACGCTACGGAAGAACGGCCAACGCTCGTAGAGCTCGTGCAGAATTTGCACTCGGTCGTCTTCGGGGCCGGCCGCTATCCACTGCTCGAATGCCGATCCGGTGCCATACCAACCGGGCAGCATGACGCGCGACTGGCTCCAAGCCAGCACCCATGGGATGGCCCGCAGGTCCGCGATCGACTCGGTCGGCTTGCGCGACGTCGGCCGGCTGCCAATGTTCAGTGAGCCGATCTCGCTGACCGGCGTGGAAGCTTTGAAATACTCGACGAAACCCGGTGTCTCGTGGACTAATTCGGCATATGAGCGTCTTGCGAGGTTGGCGATCTCGTCGAGCACCGCGTAGGCCGGCTCGGCTGCCTCACCGAGCCCCTCCACGTCCAGCAGTGTCGACTCCAACGTCGCGGCCACCAGGCTTTCCAGATTGCGTCGCGCCAGCACCGGCTCGGCGTATTTGGCGGCGATGACCTCGCCCTGCTCGGTGAGCCGCAGCGAGCCGTTCACCGCCCCTGGCGGTTGCGCCAGGATGGCCTGATAGCTGGGGCCACCACCCCGGCCGACGGTGCCACCGCGACCGTGGAAGAGCCGCAACCGAATTCCGGTTTTACGCGCCACTTCCACCAGCGCCAGCTCAGCCCGGTAGACCGCCCAGTTGGCGGTCATATACCCACCGTCCTTGTTGGAGTCGGAGTAACCGAGCATCACTTCCTGCGAGTCGCCGCGCGCGGCGACCATCGCCCGGTAAAGGGGTAGCTCCAGCATCGCGTGCAGAATCGCTGCCCCGTTGTCCAGATCGTCGATCGTCTCGAACAGCGGTGAGATGCCAACCGGGCTATAGGCTTCTGGGCCCGAAACATCGAGCAGGCCAACTTCTTTCAGCAGAATCGCGGCTTCCAAGACGTCCGAGACGGACTGACACATCGAGATGACGTAGTTGGGTACCGCGGCGGGCCCGTAGCGCTTGACCGCGAAAGCCGCGGCCTCGACGACGCCCAACTCGTTGCGGGCCAAATCGGACAACGTCGCGCGCTCGGCGAGCAGCGGTCTCCTGGTGGCCAATTCGGCTACCAGCAGCTCGACCCGGTCGTCCTCGGGCAGCGAGGCGTAGTCCGGGTGCACCCCGGCCCAGGCCAGCAGCTCGCCGATCACCTCTTCGTGCACGTCGGAGTTTTGTCGCATATCCAGCCCGCACAGGTGAAACCCGAAGACGTGCACGCCTTCTCGCAGCAGCGCCAGCCGATCCTCGGCCAACAGCGCGCTGCCGTGTGTGCGCAGCGACGCATCAACGGTGTCGAGATCGGCCCGCAGTTCGTCCGGCGTCGCGTACGGCTCCAAGCTCAGGTCGAGCTGGTGCAACGGTGGCCGATCCAGGATTTCGTCGGCCGTCGCGGTGAGCCGGCCTCGGATCACCCGCAGCGCCCGCCGATACGGCTCGTCGGTCCGGGCCTCTTCCGGGCACGTCTGCGACAAGGCGGCCAGCTGCGGCGTGACTTTGACCAGTCGCGCCGACATCGACAGCTCCTGCTCGAGATCGGTGAGTTCGGCCAGGTAGTGCGCCAGCGCGGTGAACGCGGCGCTGCCGGAGGCCCGCCGAACCACGGCCGCAGTGACATTCGGGTTGCCGTCGCGGTCGCCACCTATCCACGACCCGGGCTGCAGGATCGGCCCGGGCAGCACCTCGGTGTCCGGCCAGCGGGCACGCAGCGCGTCCCGAACCTCGGAGTTCACCTGCGGGATCACCTCGAACAACGCGGCCGCGTAATACCGTAGGCCGACGTCGATCTCGTCGGTGATCTGCAGCCGGGACAGCCGGATCAGCGCGGTCTGCCACAGGGTGAGAACCTGGCGGCGCAATTCACGCTCAATGTTGCGGCCATCGCCGGTCACGGTGTGGCCCTCGGCGTGCAGCCGCATCAGCTCGGTGATGCGGTGCTGGGTGACGAAGACGGTACGGCGCCTGGTCTCGGTGGGATGAGCGGTGATCACCGGGGAAACCAGCGCACCCTTCAGGGCCGCGGCTATCGTGTCCGAATCAAGCTCGGCCAGTTCGAGTTTTGCGTAGGTCGCGGCCAGGCTGCTGTCCTGCGGTGGTTCCCCGGCGTCGACGTGAAGATGGCGTCTGCGCTCCCGGTGGATGTCCTCGGCGACATTGGCCAGCAGCGCGAAATGGCTGAACGCCCGGATGACCGGGACCGCCAAGTGGATGTCGATGCCGTCGAACATGTGCGAGATCTCGCCCCGGTCGATCTCAGAGCGCCGCACCCGGAAGGATTCCACCCGGGCGCGCTCCACGAGGTCGAATACCTCGTCACCGTTCTGCTCGCGCACGGTGTCGCCAAGGATGGTGCCGAGTAACCGGATGTCGGCGCGCATCGGCTCGGTGGCCTCGCGACCAACCCGGGTCCGCTGCACAGCACCGATCGGCGCCAGCGCGGCTTCGAAAGCAGCCTCAGAAACAGGCTCGGAAACCTCAACCATGCGTTCCAGTATCCGGGCGGATCGCGTGCGCCGCCCGCCGAGAGAACGTCAGCGGTACTTGATCTGCAATGCCATGCCGACGATGCAGACCAACCAGATGGCGACGACGAACACCGTCAACCGGTCCAGGTTCTTCTCCACGACGGTCGATCCGGACAGGCTTGACTGCACGCCACCGCCGAACAGCGTCGACAGGCCGCCACCCTTGGCGCGGTGCAGTAGCACCAGCAGCACCACCAGGATGCTGGTGACCACCAGGGTGATCTGCAGGCCCAATTCCATGTCAGCCACCATACCGGGTGGCTTTGTCGCCGTCAGGCACCCCCATGGCCGGGTGGCTTTGTCGCCGTCAGGCACCCCCATGGCCGGGTGGCGCCAGCGCCCTCAGGCACTCCTACGGAAGAGGCCCGCCTGCGGCGATGGCTGCCAGGATGGCGAATTGCTCGCCGTCCAGCGACGCTCCCCCAACGAGACCGCCGTCGACGTCCTCCTGCGCGACGATGTCGCCGACATTCTTGGCGCTCACCGAGCCGCCGTAGAGCACCCGCACGGTCTCGGCGATCTGCGGCGTCGCCAACGCGCCCAGCTCCTTGCGGATCGCCGCGCACACCTCCTGGGCGTCGCCAGCGCTGGCCACCCGCCCGGTGCCGATCGCCCAGACCGGCTCGTAGGCGATGACCACCTTGGCGATCTGCTCGGCCGTCAGGCCGGCCAGCGAGCCCCGCAGCTGGTTCTCGCAGTGACCGACGTGCTCGCCCGCCTCGCGGACCTCGAGGCGCTCGCCGATGCAGACGATCGGGGTGAGCTCGTTCTTGAGCGCGGCGGCCGCCTTCGCGGCTACCAGGGCGTCGTCTTCGTTGTGGTACTCGCGCCGCTCGGAGTGGCCGACGACGGCGAAGGTGCAGCCCAGCTTGGCCAGGAAGACGCCGCTGATGTCACCGGTGTAGGCGCCCGAGTCGTACTGGGACAGGTCCTGGGCGCCGTAGGTCAACCGCAGCCTGTCGCCGTCGACCAGGGTCTGCACGCTGCGCAGATTGGTGAACGGCGGCAGCACCGTGACGTCGACCTTGTCGTAGTACTTGTCCGGCAAGGCGAATGCGATCTTTTGCACCAGCGCTATCGCCTCGAAGTGATTGAGGTTCATCTTCCAGTTACCGGCGATCAGTGGCTTGCGGCTCACGAGTCTCCTTCGCTTGGCTCAGGTCGGCTTCAAGAAGGCTGCGCCCGACTCAACACCTCGACGCCAGGCAGCGTCTTGCCCTCCAGGTATTCCAGTGATGCCCCACCGCCAGTGGATATGTGCGAGAAGGCGTTTTCGGCGATGCCGAGCGCACGCACCGCGGCCGCGGAGTCGCCACCGCCTACCACGCTGAACGCCCCCTTCCCGGTCGCGGCGACGATCGCCTCGGCGACACCCTTGGTGCCCGCGGCGTACGCCGGGAATTCGAACACGCCCATCGGGCCGTTCCAGAAGACCGTCTCGGCGTTGGACAGCAACGTGGCGAAGCGTTTGATCGATCCCGGACCGATATCCAGACCCATCAGGTCGTCCGGAATCGCGTTGGCGGCCACGAACTGTGGTGGTGAATCAGCGGCGAAGTTCTCGGTCACCACCAGATCGCCGGGCAGCCGCAAAACGTCGGCATAGGTGTCCAGCAAGTCGCGGCAGGTCTCGATCATGTCCTCTTCCAGCAGCGACTTGCCGACCGAAAATCCTTGTGCGGCAAGAAATGTGAAGCACATCCCGCCGCCGATCACGATGCTGTCGGCCTTGGTCGCCAGCGATTCGATGACGCCGAGCTTGTCAGACACCTTCGATCCGCCGAGCACCACCGCATACGGGCGCTTGTTCGAGGCGGTCAACTGCTCGAGCACCTCGATCTCCTGGGCGACCAGCGTGCCGGCGTAGTGCGGCAGCAGCGTGGCGATGTCATACACCGAGGCCTGTTTGCGGTGCACCACCCCAAAGCCATCGGAGACGAAAGCCCCTCCGGGCGAGACTAATTCGGCCAGCAGCTTGGCCAGGGCCAGCCGCTCCCCGTCGTCCTTGCTGGTCTCACGCGGGTCGAAGCGAATGTTCTCCAGCAACAGCACGTCGCCGTCCGTCAGCCCTTCGGCCCGGGCCAGCGCATCCGTGCCGACGACGTCGCCGGCCAGCTGCACATTGCGGTCCAACTGCTCGGCCAGCGCCGCGGCGACGGGCGCCAGCGACAGTTTGGCATCGGTTCCGCCCTTGGGACGGCCCAGGTGCGCGGCGACCACCACCTTGGCGCCGGCGTCGATCAGCTTCTTCAACGTCGGCACCGACGCGGTGATCCGGCCGGTGTCGGTGATGAAGCCACCATCGCCTAGCGGCACGTTCAGGTCGGAACGCACCAACACGCCGCGACCCGAAACACCTTCGGCCAGAAGGTCGTCAAGGGTTGGGAGCGAGGACCCCGTCACGGCTAGAGCGACTTGCCGACCAGTGCGACCAAGTCAACGAGGCGGTTGGAGTAACCCCACTCGTTGTCGTACCACGACACGACCTTGGCCTGGTTGTCGATGACCTTGGTCAACAGCGAGTCGAAGATCGAGCTGTGCGGGTCGGTGACGATGTCGCTGGAGACGATCGGCACGTCGTAGTACTTCAGGATGCCCTTAAGCGGGCCGTCCGCGGCCGCCTTGAACGCGGCGTTGATCTCGTCCGCAGTGCCGGCCTTGCTCAGCTCGACCGTCAGGTCGGTCGCCGAGCCGGTGGGGATCGGCACCCGCAGCGCGTAGCCGTCGAGCTTGCCCTTGAGCTCGGGCAGCACCAGGCCGATCGCCTTGGCGGCGCCGGTGGAGGTCGGCACGATGTTCAGCGCGGCGGCGCGGGCGCGGCGCAGGTCGCTGTGCGGGCCGTCCTGCAGGTTCTGGTCCTGCGTGTAGGCGTGGATCGTCGTCATCAGGCCCTTGACGATGCCGAACTCGTCGTTGAGGACCTTGGCCAGCGGGCCGAGGCAGTTCGTGGTGCACGACGCATTGGAGATGATGTTCTGGCTGCCGTCGTACTTGTCGTCGTTGACGCCGAGCACGATGGTGATGTCCGGATCGGTGGCTGGCGCAGAGATGACGACCTTCTTGGCCCCGGCGTCCAGGTGCCCCTTGGCCTTGGCCGCGTTGGTGAAAATCCCGGTGGACTCGACCACCACGTCGACACCCAAATCGCCCCACGGCAGCGCGGCCGGGCCCTCTTTGACCTCGAGGGCCTTGATCTTCTTGTCGCCGACGACGATGGTGTCGTCACCTTCGAGGCTGACGTCGTAGGGCAGCCGGCCCAGGATGGAGTCGAACTTCAGCAGATGGGCCAGACTCGCGTTATCAGTGAGGTCGTTGACCGCCACGACCTCGATGTCAGCCCCGCCCTTCTCCTGCTGGACCAACAAGGCCCGGTAGAAGTTGCGTCCGATTCGACCGAAGCCGTTGATGCCTACTCGGACCGTCACGTGTATCTCCCTGTCTTAGCTTGTCCGCTGATGAACCACTTGCCGCCAGCCTAGATCAGTAGCAAGAACGATTTCGGGGCCGGTAAGAGTCCCGAAACCGTTGGCCCTTGATACAGCCTTATAAGAGCCATCATTGCTGCATTTCCCGCTGCGCGGCACGTCGATGACACACATCACAACCCAGCACGCGTGCGGTCGCAAGATTTGCGAACGCCGCACGCCACCGACGTCGACCGCTTTGCTATCTGGCGGCGCGCTGACTGGTCACGTGCACCGGGAATTCATCGCCGGGCTCGGGCCAGGGCTGGCGGCTCAGCATGTCGGCGACCTCGACGTAACCCGCCTCGATCAGACCCGTCTTGGCATCGACGATCCGATACCACTGCCGCTGGACGTGGATCGGCTGACCTTCCAAGATGACGACGCGGACGTCGCCGTCCTCGAACTGGCAGCGTCGCTGCAGCGCCTCCAGTAACTGCTCGTTGTGCAGGTGGCCCTCGCCGAAGTTCCACCCGACCAGGGGCCCGGCAACCACTTCACCCTCACGCACGCGATAGTCGGCCTCGTTGTCGATCGCGCGAGGCAGTAGGCCGTTGAGCGCCCGGCCATGGGTGTGCATCGCCCGGAACGCCGCCACCTTGTCGGACATCAGCTCGGCGGTCTCGGGTCCGTACAGCTTGGCTAGCTGATTGGCAACCAGCGCGGAGCTTTTCACCACCTTGGCTTCGATCGTGTCTTCGGCGCCGGCGCGGAAGCACCACAGGCTGGTCGCCCAGTTGCCGGCGTAATAGCGCATTGCGGGCAGGAACGAAATCTTCTCGGGGAAAAGGTTTCCCACGATCACAACGGCCACCACCACAAGCAGGATGGCCAGCAACAGCGGTGAGCGCAGATCGGTGGCGCGGATGGCGCCGTAGTGCCCGAACAGATAGAACAGCGAGAAGATGAAAAACACGTTCCACTCCAACGGAACTCCCATCGGGAGGTTGGACAGGATGTTGAGGTGGAAGATCACCATGAACCCGATGAGCACCCACCGCCAGGGCTGATCACCGGCGACGAACACCAGAATCGTCGGCACGATGAACTCCGCCGTGGTACCGCCGACATGGGCCATCAGCTTGGGCACCACGGTAGGGCGCAGGTCGTTGACGTGGTCGCGGTAGAGCATGTGCTTGACCGGGTTGAATATCCGGGCCCGCAGCAGCGCGTTGTTACTCGTCATCACCGCGACTACGTACGGGAAATGATGGTTGAGCTTGGACGTCGCCGCCCCCCACCACAGGAACAGCATGATGATTTTGAACGCGGCGATCTGATCGGCGAACGGAAAGAAGAAGACCAGCAGTTTCAGCCAATAGTGCTCACCGCGGGCGGCCAGGAAGATGGTCTTGTCGCGCAGGCCCAACAGCGCCAGGGCGACGATCGTCGGCACCACCAGCACGGGGTCGATCAGACCGACGTCACCAGCCGCGGTGACCGGCCCGCCATGCCCCGGCGACAGCAGCGCCCACACCGCGCCGCCCAGCACGATGGCATATAGGGCGATGTCGACGGGGCCGCGGGAATCGCCGCGGGTGAACGGCACCTTGTCCGGCCACGCCGGTAGTCGGATTGTGTTGGGGCGCAGCCAATACAGCACCCCGCCGATCGGCGGCAGGAACCGCCCGGTCAACGGTCCGGATCCGCAGCCAAGGCCCAGCACTTCGAAGATCAGCGTGAACACGACGACCTTCTGGTAGACGATCGGCTGTGTCCACCAGTCGCCGATGTGGCCGAGCCCGCCCAGCCCTGGGGTCAGCGAGATGATCGCAGCGGGGGCGGCGATGTAGAGGGCGATCTTCATCAGGTACAGCAGGTACACCGCATACGGGGTCCCGAAGCCATGTTCGGCCCAATGCCGGGTGACAATCTGCAGTCGCGTTGCCCGCGGCAGGGTCGGCCAGGTGTCGTGATCGACGTCGGGAAGCTCCGGTGACATGAATCCCATGGCAGCCTCGTTCCTATCGCAAAAACAGCTGGCCTATACAACCTATGGGCAACATAATCGCCTGTAGCGATTTCGTACAGATGCCGGCGAGCGCGGGGATTCAGACGTCGAAAATTAGTGCCGTGCGGGGTGATTCACCCGTTCAGCGCTCGGCGCTACTAGCGGACCGCCAACCGTGACGGTCTGGGCATGGCGGGAGCCTCAGCCGCGTTGCGAGTGGGAAATCGGCGTCGCAGCTTCTCGATCAGAACGGTCAGGGTGTCCCGTTCCTGTTCTTCGACGCGTGCCAGGCGCCGCAGGCCGGACGCGCCCTCGGTGTTGCCGCTGGCTTCGGCGCTGAAGATCGCCTTGTGGTAGCCCTCGATCCGGTGCTCGACGAGACGGCGATTCTGGCTGAGCAAACGCAGAAAGTAGTCGGCCTGGCGCAGATCCGCCGCCGCGGCCACCGCGATGGCCCGATCGAGATCACCGGAGGGCCGGTTCGCGGGCACCGGCGCTGCTTGATGGGCATGGGCCGGGCCGGGTCGAACCGCGCCGGGGTGCGGACGACGCCCGTGCCACTCACGAGCTGCACGCTCGGCTACCGAGCGGGCGTCTGACAAACCGGCAGGGTCCATTGCGTCTTCTCTCAAGGGGCGGTTCGGCAATCGGCGTGGGTAACCATAACCCTCGAATTCGGCCTACGCTATCTCCGTCGGAGACCAAGCTCAAGACCGTTGCCCCAGGCTCGGATAAATGCCAGGTCAGCGACTCGAATGGTGGGGATTTTCACCGGTCCCGATCGGCTGAAATCAGCACCGCCGACGCCGTCCACCGGCAAACCTGCACGGCCGGCTGCCGCCGGAACACCGCGTCGAGATCACCGCTTGGATCGCCTCGGCCACGGGATACGTCAATGATGTTGCAGTGCAACATCATTGACACGGCTGTCACAACCTAGCTGCGGTTTTGGGCCGAGCACTCCCGCCGGGTACCGGGCGCGACCTCGTTTTGACACATGCGGCGCGGGCGCTCAGCCAGTCTCCGCTGGCAAAGGCCGCCGCGGGCCTCGCTACCATCGAGGCACTCAACGCGGGAAGTCTCGAGGGAAGCCACTAGGGGGCCTCAGGTGAACGAAGTGAACGACGTCGGCGGCCCCGAAAACGGGGATCCCGAGCTGGGCAAGTTCGACCCGGGCCTGACCCAGCGCTTGATGAGCGTGCTGCGTCCGGTGTTGAAGACCTACTTCCGGTCCGAAGTGTTGGGCCTGGAGTCCTTCCCGCCCGGCGGAGCACTGGTGGTCGGCAACCACTCCGGCGGCATGTTCCCGATGGACGTCCCGATCTTCAGTGTCGACTTCTACGAGAAGTTCGGCTACGACCGGCCGGTGTACACCCTGAGCCACGACATCTTGTTCCTGGGCATCACGGCCGGGCTGTTCCGGCGCACCGGCTACATCCGGGCCAACCGCGAGAACGCCGCCAAAGCGCTGCGGTCCGGCGGCGTGGTGGTGGTCTTCCCCGGCGGCGACTACGACGCGTACCGGCCGACGCTCTCGGAAAACGTCATCGACTTCAACGACCGCAAGGGATACGTCAGCACGGCGATCGAGGCCGGCGTACCCATCGTTCCCGCGGTATCAATCGGCGGACAAGAGACCCAGCTGTACTTGACCCGCGGCACCTGGCTGGCCGAGCGGCTGGGGATCAAGCGCCTGCTGCGCAGCGCGATCCTGCCGGTGTCGTTCGGCTTTCCGTTCGGGCTTTCCGCCGTCGTCCCGCCCAACGTGCCGCTGCCCACCAAGATCGTGACGCAGGTGCTGAAACCGATCGACATCGCCGCGCAGTTCGGCGAGGACCCCGATGTCGACGAGGTCGATGCGCACGTGCGGTCGGTGATGCAGGAGGCCCTCGACAAGCTCGCCGCCAAGCGCCGCTTCCCGATTCTGGGCTGAGCGATGGCATCCCTAATCGGTCAGGCCCGCAACGCATTTGGTGTCATCACGACGTTGGCCCGCGCCGGAATGATCGCGCCGATGCGACCCGACCGCTATGTGAAGGTGGCTGCTGCGATGCGCCGCGAGGGTATGGGCATGACGGTGGGTTTCGCCGGCGCGGCGCAGCGCTGCCCGGATCGCCCCGGCCTGGTCGATGAACTCGGAACCCTGACCTGGCGACAGCTCGACGAGCGGATCAACGCGTTGGCCGCGGCGCTGCAGGACCTGCCGTCGGGGCAGCCGAAGGTCGTCGGGATCATGTGCCGCAATCACCGCGGCTTCGTCGAGGCCGTGGTGGCCGCCAATCGGATCGGCTCCGACGTCGTGCTGCTGAATACCTCGTTCGCCGGGCCGGCGATGGCCGACGTCGTCAACCGCGAAGGCGTCGACGCCGCCATCTACGACGAAGAGTTCACCGCGACGGTGGGCCGCGCGCTGGCCGACAAACCCGACGCCACCCGCATCGTGGCCTGGACCGTGGGCCAGCACGAGCTGACCGTCGAGGGACTCATCAACGACCACGCTGGACAACAGCCCGAGCGCACCGGCCGCAAAGGCAAAATGATCCTGCTCACCTCCGGCACCACCGGAAGCCCCAAGGGCGCCAACCAATCTGGTGGCAGCGCCGGGATAGGCACGCTCAAGGCGATCCTCGACCGTACGCCGTGGCGGGCCGAGGAGACCATTGTGATCGTCGCGCCGATGTTTCACGCCTGGGGCTTTTCGCAATTGATCTTCGCCGCGTCGATGGCCTGCACCGTGGTCACTCGGCGCAAGTTCGACCCGGAGGCCACCCTCGACCTCGTCGATCGCCACCAGGCGACCGGCCTGGCCGTGGTTCCGGTCATGTTCGACCGCATCATGGATCTGCCCGTCGAAGTCCGAAACCGCTACAGCGGGAAGTCATTGCGATTCGCCGCCGCATCGGGATCACGGATGAGGCCCGACGTCGTCACCGCGTTCATGGACCAATTCGGTGACGTGATCTACAACAACTACAACGCCACCGAGGCCGGCATGATCGCCACCGCCACACCGGCCGACCTGCGGGCAGCACCCGATACCGCGGGCCGGCCCGCGGGCGGAACCGAAATCCGGATCCTGGACCCTGAATTCAACGAATTGCCCACCGGCGAGGTGGGCGGCATCTACGTCCACAACGACACGCAGTTCGACGGCTACACCTCCGGCACCACCAAGGATTTCCACGCCGGGTTTATGTCGTCGGGCGACGTCGGCTACCTCGACGAAGCCGGACGGCTGTTCGTCGTCGGCCGCGACGACGAGATGATCGTGTCCGGCGGCGAGAACGTCTACCCCATCGAAGTGGAGAAGACGCTGGCGGCACACCCCGAGGTGGCCGAGGCCGCGGTGATCGGCGTGGCCGACGAGCAGTACGGCCAGCGGCTGGCGGCATTCGTGGTGTTGGAGCCCGGCTCGTCGGCGACCACCGACACGCTCAAGGAGCATGTCCGGGAGAACCTGGCCAACTACAAGGTGCCCCGCGAAGTATCCGTGCTCGATGAGCTACCCCGCGGCAGCACCGGCAAGGTCCTGCGTGCCGAACTCCAATCGAAGGTCACCGGCTGATGCCACTCCCTAGGTTTCGTCGCCCCAAACCGCGGCCCCTGGCACGAGCGGCAACCGAATTCGTCAACGCCGCCAACGGATTACGCCCACTGGCCCGCAAGGGCTACACCACGGTGCTGGTGTTCTGGTTCGGCTGGCCGACGTCTGAGGTACCCGGCATCTACTTCGTCGCCTCGCTGCTGGACGCGCTGCGCCGCGGCCGGCGCGGCGACTTCACCGGGCGGCGCGGCAAGGCTGCGCTGGCCCTGACCGCGGCCTCCTGGGCGATCCTGGGTGTGATCCGTTATCGCGGCGTCACAACGCCGGGCCCGGTGCTGGAGGCGGGGCTGCGCGATCAGCTGGGGCCCGACTATGCCGACGCGCTGGCCGCCCTGCCGCAGAGCGAGCCGAAACGCAGGGGGCGGCGCAACCTTCCGCTGGGCAATACCGTGGCCCGGCGGCGCTACGTCGAGAAAACCAACGTCGTGTCCTACGGGCCGCACGGCCGGGCCAACCTGGCTGACATCTGGCGCCGCCGCGATTTGCCGCGCGATGGCAAGGCGCCGGTACTGCTACAGGTACCCGGCGGCGCGTGGATGATCGGGATGCGCCGCCCGCAGGCCTATCCCCTGATGAGCCACCTGGCCGCGCGCGGGTGGGTGTGTGTGTCAATCGGCTATCGGGTTTCCCCTCGGCACACCTGGCCCGACCACATCGTCGACGTCAAACGGGCGCTGGCCTGGGTCAAGGAGAACATCGCAGACTACGGCGGGGATCCGAACTTCGTTGCGATCACCGGTGGGTCGGCCGGCGGCCACCTGACCGCGCTGGCGGCGCTGACACCCAACGACCCCAAGTACCAGCCGGGCTTCGAAGAAGCCGATACCTCGGTGGCCGCCGCGGTGCCGGTCTACGGGCGCTACGACTGGTTTTCCACCACCGGCGAAGGCCGCCGCGAATTCGTCGGTCTGCTCGAAAAGTTGGTCGTCAAAGAGGATTTCGGTGCGCACCGCGATATCTATCTGGACGCGTCGCCGATCCGGCGGCTACGGGCCGACGCACCGCCGTTTTTCGTGTTGCACGGCCACGACGATTCCCTCATCCCGGTCGGCGAGGCCGAGGAGTTCGTCGACGAGCTGCGCGCGGTGTCGAAGTCGCCCGTCGCCTACGCCGAATTGCCCAACGCACAGCACGCTTTCGACATCTTCAGTTCCCCGCGGGCACATCAATCGGCCGAGGCCGTCGCGCGCTTTCTGTCCTGGGTGTATGCGACCAAATACCTGAACCCGGACTAGCTCAGCTCCGCGGCCTTCTCCAGCTCGGTCAGCGCGGGTTCGATGGCGTCGGCCATTTCGTCGATGTCGTTAGCCACTTCGGGGGTCGTCACGAAACCGAAGTCGAGGTGATCCCGGTAGGAGAAGCAGGTGATGTTCAGGGCGACGTCCATCACCGGCGGCCCGAGCGGAGCCAGCATGTCCAATTTGGCGCCGGCCATGTACAGCGGCACCGGCGGGCCCGGCACGTTAGACACAACCAGGTTGATAGGAGCCAGGTTTCGCGACAGGCCGCTTGCCGTGTACGCCCGCGCGGCCAGCTGCAGCAGCCCGGGTGGCGTGGTCTCGGTGAGTCCCATGATCTGATGCGCGGACAGCGCCTTGGCCATTTCCTTGGCGCTCTGCGTGCTTTCGTGAATGGCCCGCAGCCGCTCCGCCGGATCTTCGATGTCAGTGGCCAGCGATGCGGTCATCGAGCTGATCTGGTTCCCGACGTCGCTCTGACTGTCGTCGGTGCGGGTGGAGACGGGGATCTGCGCGATCAGCGGTTTGGTCGGCAGCTCATCACGCTTTTGCAGGTATTCCCGCGCCGCGCCGGCCACCAGTGCGAGCACCACATCGTTGAGTTTGACGCCGTACGCGTCCTTGACGGCCTTGACCCGGGCCAGCTCGACGCGGGCGCCGGTGATCCGCCGGTGCGGCGAGACGGGCGCGTTGAACCGCGTTTTGGGTGCGTCGAAGTAGCGCGCCGGCCTATTGCCTGGTACGCCAAGGGCGGCGATCTGTTGCCGCACTGTCTGTTCCAGCAGTCGGGCGATGCGGAACGGTGTCATGATGCCCACGTTGAAAAGCGCGCCCACCGCGCGTCGCTCCAGGCCGGGAATCTTCGAGCCCACCAGGGATCCGACCGTTTCCAGTTGCGGTGGCCGCGGTTCGGGCGTGACGTCCAACAGGATTTCGCCCAGCCCGGCGCCGGAGACGCCATCGACGATGGCGTGGTGCATCTTGGTCAGCGTGGCGATCCGGCCGCCCTCGACACCCTCGATCACCCAGAGTTCCCACAGCGGTCTGGCGCGGTCCAGCTTGTACGACATCAGCCGGCCCACCAGCTCCTCGAGCTCACGGCGGCGGCCGGGGGCGGGAACGGCGATGCGACGCAGGTGGTAGTCGATGTCGAGATCCTCGTCTTCGACGAACCATGGCCGGTCCAGACCGAGCGGCGACCCGGTGACCCGCCAGCGCAACTGCGGCAGCTCCGGCAACCGCTCGATCAGCATTTCCCTAAGCCGGGCAAAGCTGTAGTCAGGCGCGTCGCTGGGATCACAGATCGCCAGCGCACCCACATGCATATGCCAGCCCGCAGTTTCTGCAGACCAAAACGCCGCATCGACGCTCGAAAGCCGCTTCATCACCTGACCGTAACCCGCGGTCAGGCATCCTCCAACAAGTCTGGCGTAACTGCCGACTCCGTGTCCGGAATGCCTTCGACCTTCGCCTTGCGATCAGCCATCGACAGTAGTCGCCGAATGCGGCCTGCCACAGCATCTTTCGTCATCGGCGGATCCGCGAGCCGGCCCAGCTCCTCCAACGAGGCCTGCCGATGCTCGACGCGCAGTTTGCCAGCCTGGGCCAGATGATCGGGCACGGTGTCGCCGAGGATCTCTAGCGCCCGCTCCACCCGGGCGGCCGCGGCGACGGCGGCCCGCGCCGAGCGGCGCAGATTGGCGTCGTCGAAATTGGCGAGCCGGTTGGCCGTCGCGCGAACCTCGCGACGCATCCGGCGCTCCTCCCAGATCAGCCGGGTGTCCTGGGCGCCCATCCGGGTCAGCAACGCGCCGATCGCCTCCCCGTCCCGCACCACCACGCGATCGGCGCCACGCACCTCGCGGGCCTTCGCGCTGACCCCGAGCCGGCGCGCCGCTCCCACCAGCGCCAGCGCTGCCTCAGGTCCGGGGCAGCTCACCTCGAGTGCCGACGACCGGCCCGGCTCGGTCAGCGACCCGTGCGCCAAAAATGCTCCCCGCCATGCGGCTTCGGCGTCGCCGATACTGCCCCCGACGACCTGAGCCGGCAGACCGCGCACCGGACGCCCACGCATGTCGAGCAGGCCGGTCTGGCGTGCCAGCGCCTCACCGTCGGTGGCCACCCGCAACACATACCGGGTGCTCTTGCGGATACCGCTTGCCGAGAGCACATGGACGACCGCGTTGTAGCCGTAGAGATCGAAGATGTCCTTGCGCAGCCGCCGCGCGATGTTGCCCAGATCCACCTCGGCCTCGACCACCACCCGGCCGGCCACGATGTGCAATCCACCCGCGAACCGCAGCAGGGACGTGACTTCCGCCCGACGCGCGCTGACCGATTTCACCACCAAGCGGCTCAGCTCGTCTTTGACTTCGGTCGTCATCGCCACGCGTCGTCACCCCTTGGTCCGCTGCCAGCCGGTCCGTTCACGCCGGTCTGTGGACTTTCACCGTCGAGGAGAATCTCCGCGGTGGCCGTCGCCGAAGGCGCTGCTAGACCCGTGTGGCCTGCTCGAACGCCATCCAACGCCGCCGCGAGCTTGCCCGGGTCATGTAAAGGTGTACCAGGTCGGGCGACGTCAGCGAAGTGGACCTCGGCTTGCAACACGGTGGCAGTGCGGCGCAGTTGCTCGCGTTCTCGCTCACCCGGCACTCGTTCGGCGTCAATGATGATGTCGTGCACGGTGAATGCGGGCGCGTGTTGGGCCAACACATGCAGATGACGCTCCACCGAGAAACCGGCCGTCTCCCCCGGTTCCGCCACCAAGTTGAGCACCAGCGCACGCCGTGCCGTAGTGGCCTGCAGCGCCGCGGCCAGCTCCGGCACCAGTACATGCGGGATCACGCTGGTGAACCACGACCCGGGCCCCAGCACCACCAGGTCAGCGGACATGATGGCGTCGACGGCCTGGCGGGTCGCCGGCGGGTCGATGGGAAGCAGCCGCACGCGGCGCACCTTGCCCGGGGTGGTCGCGATCGCCACTTGACCGCGGATCACCCGGAACATTCGCGGGTCGGCCTCCAGTCCCGACACGTCGGCCTCGATCTCCAGCGCGATCGGGCACATCGGCAGCACCCGGCCTTTCACGCCGAGGATGCGGCCGAGTTCGTCGAGGGCGGCGACCGGATCGGCCAGCACCTCGGACAAGCCGGCCAACATCAGGTTGCCGATCGGGTGTCCGGCCAGAGCGCCGCTGCCGCCGAACCGGTGCTGCAGGATGGTCGCCCACAGTTGTCCGTACGGACTGTCAGATGCTAAGGCCGCCAAGGCCATTCGCAGATCGCCTGGCGGTACGACGCCAAGTTCGTTGCGCAACCGGCCGGACGAACCACCGTCATCGGCGACCGTCACCACCGCGGTGACGTAGGGGGTCAGCCGCCGCGCCGCGGACAGCGTTGCGTACAAGCCGTGCCCACCGCCCAGGGCGACGATGCCCTCGCTATTCGCTGGGCTCATTCGCGACCCAGGTCCCGGTGCAGCACTCGCACCGACAGTTGCTCATTGTCCCCCAGCAGTTGCACCAAAGCCTCGGCGATCGCGACGCTGCGGTGTTTGCCGCCCGTGCAGCCGATCGCGACCGTCATATAACGCTTGCCCTCCCGGCGGTAGCCGTCGACAACCAGAGATAGCAATCGATGGTAAGCGTCGAGGAACTCTGCCGCGCCGGACTGGCTCAACACATAATCGCGGACCGCCGGATGCTGGCCGGTATGCGGTCGCAACTCGTCGACCCAGTGCGGGTTCGGCAGAAAGCGCACGTCCATCACCATGTCGGCGTCCATCGGCAGGCCGTATTTGAATCCGAACGACTCGACGGTGACGCTGGTCGACGCGCTGGCAGCACTGCTGAACGCCCGCTCGATGCTCTCCCGCAAACCCCGCACCGAAAGTGTCGAGGTGTCGATGATCAGGTCGGCGGTGGCGCGAACGGGGGCCAGCATTCGGCGCTCAGCCGCAATGCCCTCGGCCAGCGTCTGCTGGCCCTGCAGCGGGTGGCTGCGGCGATTCTGTTCGTAGCGGCGCACCAGCATGTCGTCGGAGGCCTCCATGAACACCACGCGCGGATTGATGTTGCGGGTGGCCAATTCATTGCGCACCTCGTCGAGGTCGCCGGTGAAACCCCGTGAGCGCACGTCCATCACCACGGCCAGCTGGGTGATCCGCGAACCGGCCGCCAGGCCGAAATCCACCATCCTGGTGATCAGCTGAGGTGGCAGGTTGTCGGCGACATACCAGCCGAGATCCTCGAGCACCTTGGCGGCGGTACCTCGCCCGGCCCCCGACAACCCGGTCACCAGAACAACGTCGATGCCGGCCGCGGCGTCACCGTGGTGGCTGTCGGTCAATTCACCGGGGCCGGTCATTCTTGCGGCTCCGGTTGCTCAGGTCGCAGTGCCTCGAGGACGGCCGTGGCAGTCGCCACGCCGATACCGGGAACGGCAGTGATCTGGTCGACGGTGGCCTCCTTGAGGCGGGCGATCGAGCCGAAATGGGTCACCAGCGCCTTGCGGCGATGCTCTCCTAATCCTGGCACCGAATCCAGCGCCGACGCCGTCATTCGCTTGGATCGTTTGCTCCGATGGTAGGTGATCGCGAACCGATGCGCCTCGTCACGCACTCGCTGTAGCAAATACAGCCCCTCGCTGTTGCGCGGCATGATGATGGGGTCCGGCTCCGACGGCACCCACACCTCTTCCAGCCGCTTGGCCAGGCCGATCACCGCGACGTCGGTGATGCCGAGCTCGTCCAGCACCGCGCTGGCCGCGTTGACCTGCGGCGCGCCGCCGTCGACGACGAACAGATTGGGCGGGTACGCGAAGCGGCGCGATTTTCCTTCCGGGGAAAGCATATTCGGATCACTCTGGTCGCTCAGGTGCCGCAGGAACCGGCGCCGGGTCACCTCGGCGATCGACGCGACGTCGTCGGAGCGACCCTGCCCGGCGGCTTCCCGGATACCGAAATGGCGGTAGTCGGATTTGCGCGGCAGACCGTCCTCGAACACCACCAGCGAGCCCACCACATCGGTGCCCTGCACATGGCTGATGTCGACGCACTCGATCCGCAGTGGTGCAGTCGCCAAACCCAGAGCATCCTGAATATTCTGCAGCGCAGCCGATCTGGCATTGAAATCACCGGCGCGCTTCAGCTTATGTTGCTGCAGAGCATCTTTCGCGTTGCGCTGCACAGTCTCGGCCAGCGCCCGCTTATCGCCGCGCTGCGGCACTCGCAGCGCGACCCGGGAGCCGCGCAGCCCCGACAGCCAGCTGGTCAGCTCGTCGGAGTTGGACGGCAGGCAGGGCACCAGCACCTCGCGCGGAACCGGGTTGGTGGATTCGTCGGCGGCGCCACCCAGTTCAGCCTGCTCACCGTAGAACTGGGTCAGGAATTGCTCGACCAACCGCTCTTCGCCGGATTCGCCTGGGTCCCCGGACTTTTCGACGATCCAGCCACGCTGACCGCGAACCCGGCCGCCGCGCACGTGAAAAACCTGCACCGCCGCCTCGAGGTCGTCGTCGGCGAACGCGACAACATCGGCGTCGGTACCGTCACCGAGCACCACGGCCTGCTTCTCCATGGCCCGCTTGACGGCGCCAAGATCGTCGCGCAGCCGGGCCGCGCGCTCGAAGTCGAGTTCCGCGGCCGCGGCGTTCATCTGCTGTTCCAGGTCGCGGGCAAAGCGGTCGGTCTTGCCGGACAGGAAGTCGCAGAAGTCCATCACGATCTGGCGATGCTGCTCGGCGCTGACCCGGCCGACGCAGGGCGCCGAGCATTTGTCGATGTAGCCGAGCAGGCACGGACGGTCAATCTGCTTGTGCCGCTTGAACACTCCGGCCGAGCAGGTCCGGGCCGGAAACACCCGGGTGAGCAGATCCAGCGTCTCCCGGATGGCCCAGGCGTGCGAGTACGGGCCGAAATAGCGCACCCCTTTGCGCCGCGGACCGCGATAGACCATCAGCCGCGGATACTCCTCGTTGAGGGTGACGGCCAGCACCGGATAGGTCTTGTCGTCGCGGTAGCGGACATTGAAGCGTGGATCGAACTCCTTGATCCAGTTGTATTCCAGCTGCAAAGCCTCGACTTCGGTGTTGACCACCGTCCACTCGACCTTGGCCGCGGTGGTCACCATCTGCCGGGTGCGCGGGTGCAGACTGGCGACGTCGGCGAAGTAGGACGTCAGCCGGCTACGAAGGCTCTTGGCCTTGCCGACGTAGATGACACGCCCGTGCGTGTCCCGGAATCGGTAAACACCCGGCTCTACCGGGATGGACCCGGGCGCGGGGCGATACGTCGCGGGATCTGGCACACATCCAGGCTAGTAGTTGCCATCGACAGGCCCGATGCTGCCGGCGTGTGCGAGCCGTTGGTCGGCGATCGCCTGCATCGTCTCCTGGGTGGCGGAGTTTCCGGTGATGGCGCGCAGAAAATCCTCCCGGCGCAGCCGCCACAGCGTCCCTGCCTGCAGGCACCGCACCGTGCCCGTGCGTGCCGTATGGAACAGCAGGGCGATCTCGCCGAAGTGGTCGCCCTGCTGCAGCGTCCGGACCTGCTGGCCGTCCACCTCGGCGCCGAAGATTCCCGAGGCGATCAGAAACATGTCCTCGCCGGCCTCGCCTTGCCGCACCACCACGTCACCGTCGGCGGACTGCAGCGCGACCAGAGCTGAGGCGAGTTGGTTTGCGGCGGCCACGGACAGCGGCCCGAATGCTGGCACGCTTCTGATGGCGTCAAGCTCTTCATGGTCAACAGGAGACAGCCCCTCCAGCCGCGTTAACCGCCACAGGGCATAGACCGCCCCGAGCACCGCCAAACCGACGGCGACCCAGAGTGTCCCGCGCACGCCGATCGCGGCGCTGAGCTGCCCAGCGCATTGAGCGGCGACACCGGTGATGGTGACGACGATCAGCGCGTTGATGCCGACGACCAGGTCGAGTGATCGCCCTGAGGCGCTGCGCTGCAGCAGCGTGTGACCACACACCAACTGATAGGCAATGCCAATTCCCAACACGCACAGGACCGGGAGGGCGACGACTTCGGCCGAGGTGACCGTGAGCGCGAATAACGCCAACGCGCAACCGACCAGGCTGACCACCAGCGGAAGGGATATCGAGCGTCGAGCGAGCGAAAGGCTTGAGATGCCGCCGATCAGGCCCCCGACACCGACAGCCACGATCAACACCGGAGTTCCGTCCTCACCCATGTGCAAAAGGTCGGTCGCAATGCCGGCGACGAGGCTCTGCGCGATACCGGTCAGTGCCCCGGTGAGTGCCATGACGACGATCACCACCCGGGCGTTCAGCGACCTGCGGAGTACTCCGATGCCGCCGGCGAGTTCGGTGAGGATCCGTGCGCCGTCGTTGCCTACCCGAGTGTCTATGCCACTGATGGCGAAAAGCGGCCAGGCGCCCAGAGCGCAGAGCACCGCGACGGTCGTCAGTGCCGCGGTCGGGCCGGAGAACTTCAACGCCACCGCGGCGACTCCGGCACCCGCCGAGACGCCTGCGGTCTCGAGAAGCGACATGATCGCATTTGCCGCGACCAGCTGGGCCGGCGAGTCCGCCAGCCACGGAAGTAACGCATCGTTGAGTGCCTTCGGGGCGGATTGGGCGAACCCTTCCAGTGCGATCGCAAAAAACAGCAGCGCGTTGCCCGCATGCAACTCCAAAACCGGAATCACAAGCGCCACTGCGATTCCGCGAGCAACGATGCTGCTCGCCAGCACGCGTTCGCGCCGGAAGTGTCCCGCCAGCGCGGCATAGACCGGAGCGCTCAGTGCCCCGGCGATCTGCCGGACCATGATGAACCAGCCGGGGCCGACCAGGCCCAGCTGATGGTAGGTGATGACCAACATCGTCGATAGCCACGCCACGTTCCTGATTACGCCTGCCGCGACCGATGATTCGACCTTGGCGATGTTCGGATTGGCCAACGCGTTGCGAAATACCGCCCACCGATTCGTTTGTGCCGGAGCGTCGTCCACTTAGCCTCCGCCCCCTTGTGTGAGATCGACCGCACCGGCGTGCGCGAGGCGCTGGTTGGCGATGGCCGTCATTGCCTCCTCGGTGGCCGTGTTTCCGGTGATGGCCCGCAAGAAATCTTCGCGGCGCAGATGCCAGAGCTCACCTGCCTGCGTGCAGCGCACCGTGGCCGTGCGCGGCGCATTGAACAGCAGGGCGATCTCCCCGAAGTGATCACCGCGCTGCAGCGTCCGTGCGTGTTCGCCGTCAACGGTGGTGTCGAAGACACCAGACCTGATGAGAAACATGTCGTCGCCGGGCTCACCTTGCCGGACAACGACTTCATCTTCGGCGGTCTCTTGGTCGACGAGGGCGTCGGCGAGCTGGTTCGCGGCCGCAACCGACAGTGGTCTAAAGGCGTCCACCCGTCGGATGGCGTCAATCTCTTCCCGATTCGTCGGGGCCTGCTTTTCGACCTTCGTCAGGCGCCACAGGCCGTAGACCGCGCCGAGTATCGCCACGCCGGCGGCCACCTGCAGCGTTGCGCGCACTCCGACCGTTTCGTTGAGCACCCCAGCACCCAGGTTCGACACGGCTTGGACCGGGAGGGCGATCAATATGTTGACTCCGATGAGTAGGTCTAGTGATCGCCCTGTCGCGGTGCTTTGCAGCAGGGTGCGACTACTGACCCCTTGGTAGAGCATGCCGAGGCTGAACAAGCTCAGGAGCGGGAGGGCAACGGCCACGCCCGAAGTCACGCTCAGGACGAACATCGCCGACGCGCAAATCAGCAGTCCGATGGCCAGCGAAACAGACAGGGAACGCCGACCGGCTGAGAGGCTTGCAATGCCTCCGATGAATGAGCCAACGGTGGCAAATACCGACAGCAGCGGGATCCCCTTCACGCTGGTGTGCATGATGTCAACCGCGATGCTGGGGAGGATGCTGTGCTCGAAACAGGCGATCACAGCGGCGAACATCATGACGATGACAACCGCCCGAGCGTTCGGCAGCCGCCGAAGTACACCGATTCCGCTGGCGAGTTGGGTGACCAGTCGTGAATGTTCGACGCCACCGCGGGTATCGATTCCACGAATGGCGAAAAGCGGACAAGCGCCAAGTACGCCAAATGCCACGACGATGATCAAGACAGCGGACGGCCCCGACAACCACAAAACCGCAAGGGTCAGGAGTGCGCCGACCAGTGCCGCGGCGGTGTCGAGGGTAGCGGAAAATGCATTCGACGCGACCAGTTGGGCCGGCGAGTCAGCCAACCACGGGAGCAGCGCGTCGTGGATTACCGCCGGAGCGGAATGGGTCAACCCTTCTATCGCAATGGGAATTAACAGGAGCCAGTTTGCTGTGTGAAGTTGCAACACCGGAATGAGAAGCGCTACTGCAACGGCATTGGCGAGGAACCCACCGGCCAGGACGCGCTCGCGCCTAAACCGGCCGGCCAGCGCGGAATAGACGAGAACTCCCACCGCTCCGCCGAGTAGCCGCACCGTGGCGAACAAGGGTGCGCCGAACTTGCCGAATTGTTCGTAGGCGATGACCAAAAGCACCGCCCCGTATGCCCGGTGCCCGAGCACGCCAATGGCGGTCCCTACTTCTACCTTGACGAGATTCGGATTGCCTAAAGCATTGCGAACTACGGCCCATCCACTGATGTGTTTCGTGGCCGCGGACCGCACCGGCGCAGCGTATCGCTGCTAGTCGAAAGATTCCGCTGTTCGGCCTTTCGATCAGGCGGTTCCGCCGCTTAGTTGCGCCCTTCTTTTCGCCGCCCAGTCCGCCATCGGGAACCCGGGTTTGGTGTCGCATGCTGCCATCAGCAGGACTACCCGCGGAATCGCGGCCAGCCCGAAGTCGCAGGTCCAATCGGGGCGGGTCATTGTCCACACCAGCACACCATCTGACGATGTGGCGAAGAAGCTGAGTTTCATCGGTTTGAAGGCCCCAAGCGGGGCGATACCAATGGCCTCGCCACGACAATTCGAGACAGCACTAAAGCCGTTCCACACCACATCGTGATCGTCCACGGGGTTGGAGTAGACGTCGGCCGACTCCGCATACAGGGCCGGCCCGTTGACTTGGTATGCCGAATCGGCATGATCGGAGGCGCCGGGAGGCAGCAGCGGCGAACTGTTGAACAACAACGCCGCCGCGCATTCCGGCGGCCGAACGCTGGTGAAGTAGCTGTCCCCCACCGGAATCGCGATCGCCGGCCCGAGTGGGGTGGTAGTCGCGTCTTGCAGCAGCAGGTCGCGGGCCGAGATCGGCACCGGCGTCGGCTTTGCTTTGGTGGAGCTGGCCGGGGGTTGACCCGAGCCGCGCGTCGCCTGTCCAGGCACGGATGTGGTGCAGGCGCCCAGCGTCAGCGCGACGATGAGCGCCGCAGCCGGCGCCCAGTTACGACTTGCCATCGCCCGATCGTACGACGATGCGGCCCCGGTGAGTATTCAGTGCGCGCGCAGGTCCGGCCGGTAGCGAGCCAGCAGCGACCGCACCGTGTCCATGGCCTGCACCGCCCGGTCCTTGTCGACAGCCTGGATCGCCATCAGCGGGACGTACTCGTCGTCGGGCAGATCGATTCGGGCCCAGCGGCTACCGGCGGGAAACGACACACCGACCACCTCAGACCACGGAATCAGCCGATAGCCCAATAGGTTTCGCACCGAAAGTCCGGCCGAGCCGACCCGCAGCGTGGGCCGGGCGAACAACAGCAGCGCACCGGCGATGACCAGGCCCAGCAGGGCCATCGCCACCTGGTCTGCGGTCTGGAAAATCACCCCGCTCGACCCGGCCTTGAGCAATACACCGACCGCGATATGCGTGGCCGCGATCAGAAACGCTGCGACGTAGACGAATACGGGTGTCAGGTGCGGACGCAGTTCAACATCCCACGCCTCGCGGGACGTCGCGGTCACGACTGAGTACGCAGGTCACGCAAGGTCAGCGCGGCGGTCAGGGCCGCCCCGGCCGCCTGTGCTCCCTTGTCCTCTACGGACGTGGGAAGCCCGGCCCGCTCCAACGCCTGCTCCTCGGTGTTGGTGGTGAGCACTCCGTTGCCGACCGGCGTTGACGCATCCAGCGAAACCCGGGTCAGACCCTGCGTCACCGCATCGCAAACGTATTCGAAATGCGGTGTGGCACCGCGGATCACGACGCCGAGCGCGATGACGGCATCATGGTTGCGGGCCAGCTCTTGAGCCACCACCGGAAGCTCAACCGCCCCGTGCACGCGGACCACGGTCGGGTTGTCGATCCCCGACTCGGTAGCTACTTTGCGGGCGCCGGCCAGCAGCGCATCGCAGATTTTGCTGTGCCATGTGCTTGCGACGATGCCGAGGCGCACGCCGGACGCGTCGACCGCCGTGACCTCCGGCTCGCCGCTTCCGCTCACAGAGCGCCGCCGAATTCGCCTGGCAGATGCACGGATTCGTGAAACTCGTCCAGCCCGGCCAAGTCGTGTCCCATCTTGTCGCGCTTGGTCATCAGGTAGCGAATGTTTTCGGCGTTGGCCCGCACCGGAAGAGAGACGCGCTCGATGATGTGTAATCCGTAGCCGTCCAGACCGACCCGCTTGGCCGGATTGTTGGTCAGTAGCCGCATCGAGCGAACCCCCAGGTCGACCAGGATCTGGGCGCCGATTCCATAATCCCGGGCATCGGCCGGCAACCCGAGCTTGAGGTTGGCGTCCACGGTGTCTTCGCCGGCGTCCTGCAGCTGATAGGCCTGCAATTTGTGCATCAGACCGATGCCGCGGCCCTCGTGCCCGCGCATGTACAGCACCACGCCGCGCCCCTCCCGCGCGACCAGTGCCATCGCGGCGTCGAGCTGGGGACCGCAATCGCAACGCCTCGAGCCGAACACGTCGCCGGTCAGGCACTCGGAGTGCACCCGGACCAACACGTCGTCGCCCTCGCCGTTCGGGCCGGCTAGGTCGCCACGCACCAGCGCCACGTGTTCGACATCTTCGTAGATGCTGGCGTAGCCGATGGCGCGAAATTCCCCGTGCCGCGTCGGGATACGGGCTTCGGCGATGCGTGCGATGTGCTTCTCGTGCTTGCGCCGCCACTCGATGATGTCGGCGATGGTGATCAGCGCAAGGTCGTGTTCGTCGGCGAAGACCCGGAGTTCGTCGGTCTGGGCCATGGCGCCTTCGTCCTTCTGGCTGACGATCTCGCAGATCGCGCCGGCGGGTTGCAGCCCCGCCATGCGGGCAAGGTCGACCGCGGCCTCGGTGTGGCCGGGCCGGCGCAAGACGCCGCCGTCCTTGGCGCGCAGTGGAACCACGTGACCGGGACGGGTGAAATCGTTGGCGATGCTGGCGGGGTCGGCCAGTAGCCGCATCGTGGTGGCCCGATCGGACGCCGAGATCCCGGTGCCCACGCCATTTCGTGCATCGACGGTGACGGTGTAGGCGGTGCCGTGCTTGTCCTGGTTCACCGCGTACATCGGCAGCAGTCCCAGCCGATCGCAGATGTCACCGTCGAGCGGCACACACAGGTAGCCGGAGGTATAGCGGACCATGAAAGCCACCATCTCGGGAGTGGCCTTCTCGGCGGCGAAGATGAGGTCGCCCTCGTTCTCGCGGTCTTCGTCGTCGATGACGACCACGGCCTTGCCCGCCGCTATGTCGGCAACCGCCCTTTCGACGGAGTCCAACCTGGTCATCCTGGCTACCTTGCTGTCGCACCGGGTCGCGCGCGAGCGCACGTTTCAACCAGTATGAACCACGACATGCACGCAGTTATTGCCGCGGCTTTCGGCGCTCAAAGGCGACGGGCGCACAGCTGGCCTCGCTGTGACGATCACCACCGACTGGAAGTTCTGCGCGACGGGAGCATCTCGGTTGGGCCGCAGGGCGATCTCAAGGCGTTTATCAGCGTTTCCGCAGGGAAATTGTCTGCTCATGAATGCAGCTATGCGAGAAAGGCCGTGGCTGCGCCTCTGTACGGGCGTGCTGGCGGCCGGTGGTATCACCGTGTCCGCCCTCGGGTTGGCCACGGGGGTCGCGCAAGCGGCGCTGGTCCCGCACCGGCGTATCACTGGTGCCCGGGCCAGCAATGGAACCCCGGTTGGGGCAACAACTGGGACTGGAATAACTGCCACGACTGGGAAGACAACAACAGCCCAGCTGGCTGGGGCCCGCCTCCACCGTGGGCGCCGCCACCACCACCGCCGCCGCCGTGGGCGCCCTGGGTTCACGTGATGTGGAATCCCGGTGCGAATCATTGGGGGTACTGGAACAACGGGATGTGGATGCCGGTCTAACCGGGCGCCGGCCCGGTCGTTACGCGGCCGGGCCGCCGCGCTCGCACTCCGTCACCCGGTCCCGCTGACCCCAGCACTGACGTTAAATCGGTTGTTCCCCATTGTCGGCCGCGCCGCGTGACACTCGGCCCGGCAAAACCCAAGCAGGGCCGTTTTCGCTGATCAGTCGGTAACATCTCTGATCAGGCAAAGCGATGGAAGGCCTCCAGATGGATGGGACGCCGTTCGGGCGCTACCGCTTGGTGGAGTTGCTCGGCCGCGGCGGTATGGGCGAGGTGTGGCGGGCCCACGACACCGATACCGACCGGATCGTTGCTCTCAAACTCTTACCCCCGTACTTCTCCGATGACGAAGAATTTCAGCAGCGATTCCGCCAGGAAGCCCACGTCGCGGCGCGGTTGAATAACCCGCACATCATCCCGATTCATAACTATGGCGAAATCGAGGGTCAGCTCTACGTCGACATGCGCCTGATCGAGGGCCGTGACCTGCAAACCGTGCTGACCGACGGGCCGCTCGACCCCGCACGTGCGGTGGGCATCATCGGCCAGGTCGCCAAGGCATTGCATGCCGCCCACCAGGTTGGCTTGCTGCACCGCGACATCAAACCGTCGAACATCTTGGTCGACAACGACGACTTCGCCTACCTGATCGATTTCGGGATCGCCCGGGTTATCGAGGAAACCCGAGTGACCAAGTCCGGCGACACCCTCGGCACGTTCCAATACATCGCACCCGAGCGTCTCGACGTCCAAGCACTCGAGGACGCTCGGGCAGACATCTATTCGCTGGCCTGCGTGCTGTACGAATCCCTGACCGGCCAGCCGCCGTTTCCCGGGCACACCATGGCCCATCTGGTCGCCGCACACCTGAACACCCCGCCGCCGAAGCCCTCGATCGGCAGACCGGACGTGCCGGCGCAGGTTGACGAGGTCATCGCCACCGGGATGGCCAAAGACCCCGAACAGCGGTATGCCACCACAATCGAGCTCGCCGATGCCGCCCAAGACGCCATCACCGCGCCCATCGCCTTGCTGCCCAACGATTCCGCGGCGGAGTCGAGCCTGACCGGCAACCAGCACGGTGAGACTCGCGCCGCATCGCCGCACCCCGACGACGAGCCATCGGATCCAGTCGCACCGACCCCCCGGTGGCGCCGACGCCGACCGGCCCTGATCGGCGTAGCAATCGTTGTCTTGTTGGCCGGCGCCGGCGGCTATCTACTACGACCGGATCCATCCGCATCCCATGCCGCAACGCTTTCGGGACCGACCGCGCGGCCGGCATCGCCTGCTTCCAGGCCCCCGGTCCCCGCGACCGAACTGGCAGACCTGTTGCTCAGCCCGAACAACCTCGCCGTCGCACTGGGGGCAGGCGACATGAACGTGACGGGGACCTACACCGACATGGTCACCGACAGCACAACGGACCAGGCGTGCGTCGGCGTCGTTCGGATGGGATCAGCCGCGGTGTATGCGGCCAGCGGACACACCGGCGTCCGAGGGCAGGTGGTTATCAAGGGAACGACGTACCTCGTAGTTCAATACGTGGTGTCACTTCGCTCGGCTCATGATGCGAACACGATCTTCACCGCCGCCACCCAGCAGTGGCCAGCCTGCTCCGGCCGGCCGATAAGCGTGCAGACGCCCGGCTTCCAGTCGAAAATAGAGACAGTTGGTCCGGTATCCAACGAGGACGGCACCCTGACGACCACCATTACCAGCAGTGTCGATCCGGTCCTTTGTGAGCGGGCGCTGACGGTGGCCAATAACGTCGCCATCGACATCGCCGCATGCGGCCACCCCGGCGCAGCAATCAACATCGCACATCACATTGCCGCCAAAGTACCCGCTTAGTCGCTTGTAATCGTCGACAGCAGAAGCGGTTTCACTGTGATGTAGCCGCCCGGCGACGCCGACCAAGATTGGCATCGCCGGGCTGCTGACTACATGCAAGCTATTATCTTGTGGCAGTGCGGATTACGCGTTCCTCAGTCCCGTAGCGCGCGTCCCTCCAGGTCCGGAACCTTGCCCATGAGGATCATGATTCCGTCGACGAGCGGCCACAGAGTTCCGATTCCGCAGGTGAAAACGGATGCCACGATTTGGAGGATGGCAATGTTCGTGTAGCCGAGGTAGAAGCGACCGACCCCAAAACCGCCCAGAAATATCTGCAGCAGACCCGCCACGAGTTTGCTCTTGTCCGATAGTGGCTGCCCGGAGGGATCTACCCCCTGCGCCGCGCCACCATAGGGCGCCACACTGCCGGGCCTGCCCGAGCCATCCGCGCGCCAATCCTGCCCGTCCCAATACTTTTCGCCGGGCCCGCCGTTCGGGTCCGGGTACCAGCCGGGCGCCGGTGCTTGACTCGTCATGTTTTAGTGCCTCTCGTTTCAAGGTGTCGTGACCGGCCGGTGGCTCGGTCACGGCAATGTTCATCGAGAGGTCTTGGAGGATTCTTGGAAGATGCGATCGCGCGACTCGGCAGCCGTAAATATCGAAGCCTGGCGCAGATTCACTCGCTCGCGGGCGTGTGTCGCTCCTGCGGCTCCGGTGACTGAGCGTCCGGGTCGTCGTCGCGCTCAGTGGCTTGTGGGGGTTGTTCGTCGCCTTCTGGCGGCGGCTGTTCAGAGGTGGTCACGCGATTCACCTACCCGGGTTTACCGCGCGGGAAACCGAACTGCCTTCGGCCTCAACCGGGGGCGGGCACGTCCACATTGTGCCGACGGATCATCGGAATCAAAGGCCCGACGCGCTGCACGGAATCTGCGGTCGGACAAGCTGCTCCGGGGCATCTTCTACTGCCGCCGATCGGCAAGCCGGCCCGCGTACTCTCGATCCTCGGGGGATGTGTCGGCAACTGCATTACCAACCAGAGCGGACCACGATTGAATCCTCCGAAGAAAGCGCCGCCCTGGTTTGCGTCGCAGAAACAATACGAAGACTTCCTCGAGCTCACCGCAAGAGATCTCGGGCCGACCTGCGTTAACACGAGGAGCATCGAGGTCGAACACCTCAACGAGGAGCGCCGCAAGGAAATTCTGAGCGGGTACGCGTTGGTTCCCACCCTACGATCGATCTGCTCGACGTATGCCGACCTGGACGCATCAGCGTTGTATTCGCGTGAACCCGCCTTCGAGAGTCGGTTCGTCAGACAACTGAGCGGTGATCTCGCCGACAGGCTCAGAGATGCCCTGAGCAAGGGCAAGCGGTTCATGCCAGCCTCGGCGTTCAACCAGCTGATCCGCGAAGTGATCGAGTGGTGCGCCGATGACGCTGACGAGAGCCTGGGCGCCGTGGGTAGAGCCGATCTCGTCCATCTCCTGCTGTCCATCAATGGCGATCAGGAGGCCGAGGACCGCCCAGACTTTTTCGATTCCTGGCCACCGAGTGAGAAGGAACTCGGCGCCTACTACGAAGCGATGACCAACGATGACGAGATGGTGTTGCAGGAGCTGCAGCGGACGATGCTCCAGGAATTCGCCCGCATGCAGACGTTGAAGACCACGGTGCCGGCAGTGGTCCTCGGCGACAGCTACGACACCTGGTTCAAGAAATGGCCACGGTTGGCTGAAACCCAGCACGATCTCATCGGGGAGACCCCCGAGGCGGCATTTCTCAACGCTACAAAAGTGCCTCTGCTCGAAGTCATCCGGATGGGCGTGCTGCTGTGGGACCGCACGAAGAAGGGTGACGTGGCGATCAATGCCAGCTGGCTGGAGACCGCGGTCGATCCGGCGGCTCTGGGGCTGTTACGTTCGTCGGCCGCGCACCCGATCAAGGAGTACCGAAAGCGGCTCGCCAAGGAGCGGACAAGGGGAAACCTTGCCCACCGGCGATACACCTTCACCGAACGGCCGCTGATCGAGATCGCAGACGGCGAGTACATCGTGCTGCGGCCCACGTGGGTCCTTGATCGGTTCTGCGGATCCCAGCTGTACTGGCAGACCTTCTTCGCCTTCGGCCTGGACAAAACCCAGGAGGGCTTGCAGTTCAGCCAAGCGATGAACTACGTGTTCGAGGCCGCCGTCGACTACCTGTTCCGGCGGGCGACGAAACGCGCGAACGGCGCGATCACCCTGATCAGCGAAGAGCAGATGCAAGACGCCTGGACCACAGGAGGCGAGAAGCCTTCGGTTTGCGACTGGGTGTTGGTCTGCGGGAGCACTTGCGTCCTGGTGGATGCGACCAATCACTGGCTCGACGAGAAGGTCGCGCAAGGCTTCGCTGACCCTGAGGATTACAAAGCAGACCTCGAGGAGACCTTCGTAACCAAGAAATTCGAGCAGCTGAAGTCGACGATGGAGCTGCTGAAAAAGCACGGCTGGGAAGGTTGCATGTTCGACGACAACACTGTGTACGTACCCTTGGTCGTGGTGCCCAACGCCGGCATCCCGGCCACAGTATCCGCTGATATCGACGTCAAACTGCGGGCAGGTGACCTCGGCCCCAACGTAAGGTCGCCGGGCATCCTCGTCTACCACGAGCTGCAGGTATTCGAGGGAGTCTGCGAACATCGGAAGCCGATGGCGTTTGCCAACTTGCTGGAGGAATGGCGGAGTGTGTGCACCGCTTCTCAGCCGATGCGCCCTCAAACGTATCTCGACCTGAGGCAATATGACCGTCCGATGGGCAAGTACATCAGCATGGGGAAGCGAGCGGTACTCCAAAAGCTCGGGCCCTCCACGCCAGAGGTGTAGTCAGTCATGTCCACTCTTGCCCGAAAGATCGCCCTCACCCTCCTCCCGGCGTTCAGTGCCGCCACAGCGCGGCCGAGTGCACACCGCTGACCGCAACCCCTTCGGGCCCGCCGGTCGGCCCCCAAAAAAGATCGGAAAGCCACCGCCGACCTTCGCGTAGCGTCAGTCGAACTATGGCGACTCCAACTCCTCCCGGCTGGTATCCAGACCCATCGCGCGCTCAAGGGACGCGGTATTGGGACGGCTATCGGTGGAGCTCATTGGCGCCACCGCCGAAGAAGAACAGCAACGCGCTTCTGATCGTCGGCATCATCGGGGCCGTCGTCGTTGTCATGTTCGTCGGTCTCGTCGTTCTCGGTGCGATCGGCGCGTCAGTTCACGGCCACAAGCAGGCCGCCCAGTCCCCGCATCCGTCGGCCACGTTCCCCTCTGCGCCACCGACGCCCGGAATGCCTTCGATCAGCGCTCCCGCAGCCCCACCGTCAAAGCCCTCAGCTATCCCGCCACCGATTGCCACGATCGGACAAGAAGTCAGGGACGGCCAGTTCGCATTCACCGTCACGTCTGTCGACCGGTCCAAGACCGCCGGCGACCTCAGCAACCAATTCGAAATAGTCACCGCCCAAGGCGAATTCCTGAACGTGCACATGACCGTGACGAACACCGGGAACCACGCTCAAACATTTTTCGCGACTAATCAGAAACTGAAAATCAGCGGGCGAGCCTACGATGCGAACTCCTCAGCGGCAATGTGGACGCAAGCCCTCAACGTAACTATCAACCCGGGCAACAGCATTCAAGCGGTGGTGTCGTTCGATGTGCCACCCGGATCCAATGGCGGAACAATCCAGCTACACGACTCGGTGTTTTCAGGTGGCGTCGAGGTGACGCTGTCCTAAGTTAGGACGTCATGGCGAGTTGGGAGCTGTGCGCGCGAGCCGACCGCCAGCGGGCGTGGATACGAACGCCTGCTGTTCTTCCAACGCTTCGGGTTCTTCCGCGCCCACACCGCTCAGAGTGTCCGCGAACGTGGGTGGGAGCTGCCCCCGGCCAATTAGCCGCGTCGGGAACCTCATGGGCACGGTCGGCGTATCAACTGTGAAGCGGCCTGTCCCTGCGCTCTCCCCAGGACGGGCCGCCCCTCGATAGGGTGTAGGCCAACGGTTCGGCACCGGGCTACTGATGCCCTAATCCACACTGTGACCTAATCGGGGTAGAAATCTACCGAGAATTCTGCCTAGAATAGGTGCATGATGATCGACCACCGTGACGTTGTAAGCGTCACAGAACTCGCAAACTGCAGCTCAAGGTTCGTAACCGCCGCTGCGGCGGGCCGCAATGTCATCATCTCCAGAAACAACCGCCCTACCGCAGCGCTGGTAGGAATCGACTGCCTCCAGCAGCTCGAAGACCGCGAAGAGAACCTCGGTCTACTCGTGCTCGCTCTCACTCGCATGGCCACCGACAACGGCAACCGGACCGAGCTCAACGACTTCATCGAAGAGCTGGGCCTCACCGACGAGGTCGCAGCCCTCGATGACGAAGAGGACGAGGACGAGTAATCGACCATGGCTCGGGTATTGCTGACCGACGACGCCAAGGATGACATCCGCGGCCTCGATGGCTCAGTCACAGCCCGGGTAGCCAAGGACCTGAAAAAGCTCGAGACCTCTCCCGCCGAGCGCGGCCAACCGCTGGGATCACACAGCACGGGCAATCTCACTGGTCTCCGCAAGCTCAAAGTGGGGCCCGACAAGGGATACCGCGCGGTGTTCGCGGCCGAAGGCAACGACATCGCCATCGTGATGGTCGTCGCCGCCCGATCAGAATCCGAGTGCTACCAACTGGCGCTCACCCGCATCCAATTGCTCGCCGACGCTGACCAGCTGGACGAAGTCGCCGGCCTGCTGAACGAAATGATCAAAGGCGGATCAAAATGACGACTCCCGACAAATGGGCCGTACTAGTCGCCGAAAACGCGCAGGGCAACCCCCTCCTTCCCGGCCTCAACAAGACCACACTCGACCAACCATCAGAAGAAGCAGCCCAAAAGGTGTACGCCGACCATGTCCACTCGGCCGAGACCACCGCGCGGTGGGTGTTCGTCAAGCTGCGGAAGAACGACGAGATCATCGACGAGTGGCCCGACGCCGAGACCGACGACGACGGTGATGATCACGGCGACGACTGACCCGTATGGCGGCCGCACTGTGGCGAGCTCTACGGAGCGCCTACAAGAAAATCGTGAACAAAGTACCTGGCGGCGCTCAGCAAACCGTCCTGATTCGCATAAACGAGTTGAAACCAGAGGAGCAGGACGCCTGCGCAATAGCTGTCCGCGTTCTCCAACCCGCCCGCGCGGAAGCGTGGGACGTCGACGACCGTCAAGGCGCCGTGGATGTGATGCTGACACTCAAGGACGGCCGCAGAGCGGCATTCGAGGTGACCAACTTAGCCGCCCCGGCGCACTCG
Source organism: uncultured Actinomycetota bacterium (assembly GCA_963826365.1). Classification (GTDB taxonomy): domain Bacteria; phylum Actinomycetota; class Actinomycetes; order Mycobacteriales; family Mycobacteriaceae; genus Mycobacterium. The sequence continues at coordinate 892,342 of CAWGXA010000003.1, forward strand.
AAACCACGAACGTCCTCGCCAAGGCCAACCACAAATGGCCTCTCCCCGGTAATTGGTTCTGGAAAATAGAGGTCGGCTCGCCCCAAGATCTTCGCCGACTTGAAAAGTGCTACCAGAAGATCATCCTGATCTGCGAAGCCGCAAATACCCCGGACCCTCGCCAGCACCCTTCGGCGTGGACACCCTCCGCAGATCCGGACCTGCAATGGCTCATAGACCAACCATCGTCCAACATGTATGGTCACCCGCGGATACCCGCCAGCACTATGACGGATCCATGCGCGATGGTGGTGCCGGTCATCGCCGGCGGCTTCACTGATGAATCGTTCTCGACCTTTACTCAAGAACTGTCCACCGCATTCCGGCGCCCTCACATCCAGGAACACTTTCAGAAGCTCGCCAGGACGAATACCCCCGAGCAGCACCTCTTCATCCCGCTGCACAACACCGCCCTACCCGTCGAGATCTCATCAGCGCTAATGTTCTCCACCGCGCTGCCAACCGCGCCCCCTCCGATTCCGACCCACATCACCCACCTTTGGCTGGCACCCGAGTATTCGTCGCGGATTCTGCTCTGGAGCCGAGGACAGGGCTGGCGAAACGTCTAACTACGGCCATCCGACGCGGCCAGTACGATTCGCCGGGTGACGCACCGACGCGCGATGCCCGCAATCGCCCTCCTAATCACCGCCGTTGCCACCGCATGCGGCGCCAGCGACACCACCGCGACCAGCTCAGTCCGCAGCGAGCACGTCTCCAAAACCACCTTCAAAGGCAAATGGCCCGTCACCGTCGACAGCGGAACACTGGCCTGCGACACCACGAAGGCGGACTCGATCACGTTCTCCCCGGACGGAACGACCGACATCTACGCGGAGAAAGGGTCCGCGATGGGCTGGGCACCGAAAGAGGGATGGAAAAACTTCCGCGACATCTGGGCAATCGACCTCGACGGCCCGGGCCCCAACGTCAATGCGACCGACTTCGATAACGAGGGCCACAAGCTGTGCGGAAAGTAGCTAACCGGCTTGCAGGGGACTAAGTCACGCGCTTAGGGCTGCGACAGCCTCCAGAGCTGGCCGCCCCGCTTGCTGATCGATCTGATCCTGTATCGGATATCGGAGCCGGGCCACGATACCTTCTCGTAGACGACGAACAGGTCTCCGGGCAGATCCCTGGCCATGTACGCCTTCGCTATCGGTACAGGAGCGTCTTCGGCGAAGTCGTCAGACTCCATTTCCTTCGCGAAATTCAGGATGGCTTGTCGGCCGGCGTCGGGCAGCCACGTGTGGAAGGCGTGGAGAGCTGGGCTGCCCCAGGACACGCGTGATCGCTGTTCTTGAACTTCCTGTTCGAACTCGGATTCCTTGCTGATGATTCGCCTTCCACCACCTCTTGTTGACTGGCCGGCGCTGTTGGGACGGATCGAAGTGGACGTACCTCACCGCGCCATAGCGAGGTGCAGAAGCGGTCAGGAAATCTACGGACCCACGCCTTGACCGCCTTTACCGGCCGTTTCGGCTGCAGGGAAACAGTTTACGCGATCGGCGTCTTCCGGCGGTGAGTTCCTCTCAGAACGATGTCGCTGCAGCAACCAACCACGCAATAACTATGCCCCGCTCCCTCGTCATGCCATGGCCGCACTACAAGGTGTTGTCGACCAATAACCTTACGGAAGTGAGTAATTCGTCCAGTCGGGATGCGCCGGCATGATGCGCGTACGGGCGGTGCCAATCGTTGACCCTGAGTGCGAGCGCGAAAGGTACGGGCACCCTCGCCCGGACGATCGTCTCGAGCAGCGTACCGATGGCCGCATAGCAATCGCCCGCGCCAATGGCCGTGTATACATCAGTACGATCCCGCTCAGAGATGTGAAGGCCGACCAGCGCGACTAGGTCCCAGGCCAGGTCAGTTTCGGCCATGTCGTCCACCTACTGAGTCTCCCTTATCCGGGCAGATCGTGCTGCTCGACGAGCATTGTCCACTTGGTACTGGGCTAGTTCTTTCCACTGCAACGACGGCCAGCCCGACAAATGATCCAAACCCCTTGCAAAGCAACAACATTCGCGATCGGTCGCCGTCCGAAAACCGTTGAACCGCAACGCAACCCACCCCCAAAAAAATCAGAACCGGGGGGTGTCAGACGCGCGACGAACGTCGCGACTTTTACGCACACGGGGTGAAAATCCGAGGGCTAGCAAACATATTGCGCTGCAAGGGATTTAGGGGCTGGTTTGACGCTAAAGTTGTTGTTTGTCAGTGTATTTAGGGTGTTCTCGTGATAGTATTGAATGCTACTGCGGCATGGGTTCTGCGGTATCGCGGCAAACGCCTCTGGAGTTGTCGTGAGTGTGCAGAAGGCGGTCGCCGGGTGCCCGCCATCTAGATCGGCTAGGGGTAAGGCGCCGTGTTAATCCGGCTAGGGAGTGGGCCGGCCGAGATATTCGGCGCCAGTAGCCGTTCGACGTATTTGGCGATGACGTCGACTTCGAGGTTCACCCGCGTGCCGACCGGAGCGCGACCCAAGGTGGTGAGTTCGCGGGTGGTGGGGATCAGCGAGACCTCGAACCAATCCCGCGGCTCGGCGCCCAGTGCGGACACCGTCAGCGAGATCCCGTCGACGGTGATCGAGCCCTTCTCGACGATGTAGCGAGCCACTTCCGCGGGCACCTCGATTCGCACCACTTCCCAGTGCTCCGACGGTGCGCGGGCGACCACCTGACCGGTCCCGTCGACATGCCCCTGCACGATGTGCCCGCCGAGCCGGCTGTTGATGGCGGCAGCGCGCTCCAGGTTCACCCGGCCGCCGACCTCCAATGCGCCCAGGTTGGACCGGCTCAGGGTCTCGGCCATGACGTCGGCGGTGAACTGGCCGTCGGCCAGCAGCTCGGCCACCGTCAGGCACACACCGTTGACGGCGATCGAATCGCCGTGGCCGGCGTCAGCGGTGACGACCGGCCCGCGAATGGTGAGGCGCGCGGCGTCGGCCAGGATGTCCCGGCCGGTCACCTCCCCGAGTTCCTCGACAATTCCGGTGAACATTGCTCCAGGCTAATTGGCTGGTGAGTGGTCGGTGCAGCGGCCTGAAACAGCCAAGTCCAACACCGATGCGGGCCCCGCGTTCCGGGGCGCGGCCCTGGGCACCCTCTACGATGCAGGGTATGCAGACTCGCCGCCGTCTCTCGGCCGTCCTCGTCTCCCTCAGCTTCGCCACCGCTCTGATCGCCGGCTGCTCGTCCGGCTCGCAGCAGAGCAGCGGACCGTTGCCCGACGCCACCACCTTGGTCAAGCAATCCGCCGACACCACCAAAAACGTCAAGAGTGCTCACCTGGTGCTCTCGGTCCAGGGCAAGATTCCCGGACTTCCCATCAAAACCCTGAACGGCGACCTCACGCTGACTCCCAACACGGCCGCGTCGGGCAATGCCCTGCTGAGTTTGGCGGGCTCGGACATCGACGCGCAGTTCGTCGTCTACGACTCGGTGCTCTACGCCACGCTCACCCCGAACAAGTGGAGCGACTTCGGTAAGGCCTCCGACGTCTACGACGTCTCGGCGATCTTGAGTCCCGACACCGGCCTGGCCAACGTGCTGGCCAACTTCAGCAACGCCAAGGCTGAGGGTCGCGAAACGATCAACGGGCAGAGCACCATCAAGATCAGCGGAAACGTCACCGCGGACGCGGTGAACAAGATCGCGCCGTCGTTCAACGCGACACAGCCGACGCCGGCCACCGTGTGGATTCAGGAGTCCGGCGATCACCAGCTGGTCCAGGCCAATCTGCAGAAGAGCTCGGGTAATTCCGTCCAGATGACGGTGTCGAATTGGGGCCAGCCGGTCACGGTCACCAAGCCTCCGGTGAGCTGATGAGCACACGGGCAGGACGCGGCGTCGCGATCGGCGCGGGCAGCCTTGCGGTACTGCTGGGCGCCCTTGACACCTATGTGGTGGTCACGATCATCCGCGACATCATGCGGGACGTCGGGATCCCGGTTAACCAGCTGCAGCGCATCACTTGGATCGTCACGATGTACCTGCTCGGCTACATCGCGGCCATGCCGCTGTTGGGCCGGGCCTCCGACCGCTTCGGCCGCAAGCTGCTGCTGCAGGCCAGCCTGGCGTTGTTCATCGTCGGCTCGGTGGTTACCGCGCTGGCCGGGCACTGGGGCGATTTCCACATGCTGATCGCGGGGCGCACCGTCCAGGGTGTGGCCAGCGGTGCGTTGTTGCCGGTCACCCTGGCCCTGGGCGCTGATCTGTGGGCGCAACGCAACCGTGCCAGCGTGCTGGGCGGTATCGGTGCCGCGCAGGAACTGGGCAGCGTGCTGGGCCCGCTGTACGGGATCTTCATCGTCTGGCTGTTCCACGACTGGCGGTATGTGTTCTGGATCAACGTCCCGCTGACCCTGATCGCCATGGTGTTGATCCAGTTCAGCCTGCCATCGAAGGCACGCACCGAAGAGCCGGAAAAGATCGACGTGGTCGGCGGCGTGCTGCTGGCCGTCGCGCTGGGTTTGGCGGTCGTCGGGCTCTACAACCCATCGCCCGACGGCAAGCAGATTCTGCCCAGCTACGGGGCCCCGCTGGTGATCGGCGCGATCGCCGTCGCGGTTGCGTTTGTGATCTGGGAGCGCCTCGCGCGCACCAAGTTGATCGATCCGGCCGGTGTGCGTTTCCGGCCGTTCCTTTCCGCGCTGGGCGCATCCTTATGCGCGGGCGCCGCGCTGATGGTGACGCTGGTCGACGTCGAGCTGTTCGGCCAGGGCGTGCTGCAAATGGATCAGACCCAGGCGGCCGGCTTGCTGCTGTGGTTCCTCATCGCGCTGCCGATCGGGGCGGTGTCGGGCGGATTCATCGCCACCCGGATCGGCGACCGCTTAATGACCTTCATCGGGCTGCTGATCGCCGCCTACGGCTACTGGCTGGTCCACTACTGGCGCCTTGACGTGCTGAACCAGCACCACGACATCTTCGGATTGAGCCTGCCGGTGCTGCACACCGACCTGCTGATAGCCGGGCTGGGACTCGGCCTGGTGATCGGACCACTGACGTCGGCCGCGTTGCGTGTCGTTCCCGCCGCCCAACACGGCATCGCGTCGGCGGCGGTGGTGGTGGCCCGGATGACCGGCATGTTGATCGGCATCGCCGCGCTCAGCGCCTGGGGCTTGTACCGCTTCAACCAGATCATCGCGGGGTTGTCGGCCCAGATCCCGCCGGACGCCAGCCTGCTGGAACGCATCGCCGCCCAGAGCACCCTGTACCTCAAGGCATTCGCCGGAATGTACGGCGACATCTTCGCGGCCACCGTCGTCATCTGTGTGGTCGGAGCGCTGCTGGGTCTGCTGCTGGGTAGCCGCAAAGAACACGCCGAGGAGCCTGAAGTCGCCGAGGCGGAGACCGTCACTTTGGCTGAGCGCTAGTCGAATTGCCGCACGGCTAGCTGCCGTGTGGCACCAGGCTGAGTAGTAGATCGGGACCGGTCCGGTCGACGCCGTCGAACTGCCAGCGCAGCGCCTTGGCGATGGTTGGCACTCCCACGTCGTCCACGGCGGTGACCGGACCACCGAGCAGGATCGGCGCGACGTAGACCAGGATCCGGTCGATCACCCCGGCCCGCAGGAAGGCACCGGCCAGCGTGGGCCCGCCCTCCAGCAACACGTCGGTGCGATCGGCCAGCGACTGCAGCACCTCGGCGGGATCGTGGGTACGGATCACCATGGTGCGCGAGTCGTCGTTGAGAACCCTTGCCTCTGAAGTTATTTCGCGCTTGCCCACCACGACGCGCAGCGGTTGCTTCTCGGCCAGCGAGCCGTCGGGAAGCCGGGCGGTCAGCGTCGGGTCGTCGGCCAGCACGGTACCGGTGCCGACCACGATCGCGTCTGCCGCGCCGCGGCGACGATGCAGGTCCAGCCGGGAGGCCTCGCTGGAGATCCACTGACTCGAGCCATCAGCGGCCGCGCTGCGCCCGTCGACACTGCTGGCGTATTTCCACGTCACATGCGGCCGCCCGGTCCGTTGCTTGTGCAGCCACTCGCGCAGCGGTCCGGTCGCGACTTCAACCCCGAGCACCCCGGAGCGGACCTGCACGCCCGCCTCCGTCAGCCGGCTCGAGCCGCCGGCCGCGATCTTGTTGGGATCGGTGACCGCGTAGACGACGGTCGTCACCTCGGCTTCGAGCAGAGCGTCCACGCACGGCGGAGTCTTACCGAAGTGGTTGCACGGTTCCAGCGTGACCACCGCGACGCCGCCGGCGGCCAATCGGCCGGCTCGCCGCAACGCCACTACCTCCGCGTGATCCCCACCGGCGGGCGCGGTGGCGCCGGCACCCACCACTTCGCCGTCGGCGTCCAGAATGACCGCCCCAACCGGCGGGTTCGGATACGTCGTGCCCTTGACCTGGTTGGAGTGCTCGATCGCCAACCGCATCGCCGCGTCGATGGCGGGCTGGTCAACACTCATCCGCGTAGATGCGGTGACGCGGCCCCGGCTTGACGTCGTAATGCCTTGATCGCCGCCTCCGGGTCGTGCGCGCCGTAGACGGCCGAACCGGCGACAAAGCAGTCAACACCCGCTTCGGCCGCCTGCTCGATGGTTTCCGCGTTGATGCCGCCGTCGATTTCGACCAGGATCGTCAGCTCCCCCGCGTCGACCAATTTGCGCGCGGTCCGCACTTTTGACAGCACCTCCGGGATGAAGCTCTGGCCGCCAAAGCCCGGCTCCACCGACATGATCAGCAGCGTGTCGAAGTGCGGCAGGATTTCCAGATACGGCTCCAGCGGCGTCTTCGGCTTCACGCTGATCCCGGCCTTGGAACCCGCCGCGCGGATGTCGCGGGCGACCGCGATCGGATTCTCGGTGGCCTCCGCGTGAAAAGTGACGTTGTAGGCGCCCGCTTCGGCGTACGGCGGTGCCCATCGGTCGGGATTGTCGATCATCAGATGGCAATCCATCGGGATGCGGGTGGCAGCCAGCAAGCTCTCCACGACCGGCAGACCGATTGTCAGGTTCGGCACGAAATGCCCGTCCATCACGTCGACGTGCAGCCAGTCGGCGCCGGTCACGGCGGCTGCTTCGTCGGCGAGCCGGGCGAAATCGGCCGCCAGAATCGATGGCGCAATTAAAGGTCCGGTGCTGCCAGGCATGTGCGACAGCGTACTGAGGCCCGTCGTCAGGCGCTCACGACAGGCGGCGCAACGCGGCCGCGAACATGGCGTCGGTGCCGTGCCGGTGTGGCCAGAGCTGCACGTAGGGGCCGTCACCCAGAATTGCGGGCTCGAACAGCGGCCGGGCATCCAAGGCGGACACCGGATGACGACGCAGCGCGTCGGCGACCACCCCCACTGTTTCGGCCAGGTGCGGTGAGCAGGTCGCGTAGAGCACCACGCCGCCCGGCCGCGTCAGCGTGATCGCGGCGGCCAGCAGCTCACGCTGCAACTTGGCCAGCGTCGGCACATCGGACGGCTGCCGCCGCCACCGTGCCTCCGGCCGCCGCCGCAGGGCGCCCAGTCCGGTGCAGGGCGCATCGACGAGCACCCGGTCGAAGACCGGCTGCAGGCCGGTGTCACGGCCGTCCACCCGCAACACCTCGACATCCAGCCCGCGGGTGTTCTCGACCACCAGATCCGCGCGCGCCGGTGCCGGCTCGATGGCGGTGACCCGCGCTCCGGACTCGGCGCCGAGCGCGGCCAGCAGCGCGGTCTTGCCGCCAGGCCCGGCGCACAGGTCCAACCACCGTCCGCTATCGCCGTCGACGGGCGCCAGAGTCATTGCCCGGGCCACCAACTGGCTGCCTTCGTCCTGGACCAGCGCCTGGCCGTCGCGCACCGCAGCGAGCCGTCCTGGGTCGCCGCCGGGCAGGTAAACCGCGTAAGGCGAATATCGGCCGACGGTGCCGCCGACCGTGTCGGCCAGCTCCCCGGCGGTCAGCACTCCCGGCCGCGCTGCCAAATGCACTTGTGGCCGTTCGTCGTCGCTGGCCAGCACGGCATCGAGTTCTCCGGCATCCGCGCCCAGCCCGTCGGCGAAGGCCTGGGCGATCCAGCGGGGGTGGGCATGGGCGAACGCGGCGTGCCCGATCGGATCGGAAGACGGGTCGGGCGCCAGCTCGTCGACCCAGGATTTCTCGTCGCGCCCGGAGATGGTGCGCAGCACACCGTTGACGAAACCGGCTCGCGCCGAATCGAATTCGAGGCCCGCCTGCTCGACTGTGGTGGATACCGCGGCGTGCGCGTCCACGCGGGTGCGCAGCAGTTGGTAGGTGCCCAGGCGGAGCAAGTCGAGCAGAACCGGGTCGATCGCGTCCGGGGAGCGTTCGGCCACGGCGGCGATGACCGCGTCGAGTAGACCCCGGCTACGGCAGGTGCCGTACGTCAGCTCGGTGGCGAACGCGGCGTCGCGGCCGCTGATACCGCGCTCACGCAGCAGCGCGGGCAACGCCAGGTTCGCGTAGGCGTCGCGCTCGCTGACAGCGCGCAGCACCTCGAAGGCGGCCGCGCGCGCCGGGTCGAGCGGCCGGCGCGTTCTTGGCTGGGAAGGCCGACGCTGCTTCGGGTCCCTGCTCATGAGGCCCGTGCGGTGGTGTCGAGCCGGGCGCCGCGCGCCCAGTCAATCGCGTTCATCGGTTTCTTTCCGGGCGGCTGAAGCTGCCCCAGCCGCACCGGATCCGAGCCGGTGCCAATCCAGACGTTTTTGCGGTCCACGTGAATTGCGCCGGACGACAGGGGTTCTGCGGCGTCGGCGTCGACGTGCACCGGCCCGAGCTTGACCCGCAGCTCGCCGATTTGCGTCCAGGCACCCGGGTTGGGCGTGACGGCGCGGATACGACGCTCCACCACCGGCGCCGGCAGATCCCAGCGCACCCGGGCTTCCTCGACGGTGATCTTTGGCGCGATGCTAACCCCGTCGGACGGCTGCGGTCGCGGCGTCAACGTTGCGTCGTCGATACCGTCCAGCGTGGTCGACAGCAGCGCCGCGCCCGAAACAGCCAGTCGCTCAAGCAAATCGCCGGAAGTATCGGCCGGCCGGATCGTCTCGGTGACGATGCCGTAGACCGGTCCAGAATCCAGGCTCGGCTCGATCTGGAACGTCGTCGCCCCGGTGATGCTGTCCCCCGCGGCGATGGCGGCCTGCACCGGTGCGGCGCCCCGCCAGGCGGGCAGCAGCGAGAAATGCAGGTTGATCCAGCCGCGTGGGGGCACCGCGAGCAGCCCGTCGCGCAGCAGTGCACCATAGGCCACCACGGCGCAGCACTCCGGCGCGAACTCAGCCAGCTCGGCGACGAACTCCGTCGAGTTCGGCCGCGACGGCCGCAGCACCGGGATGCCGCGGTCGAGCGCCTCGCGGGCCACCGGTGACGGTTCGGGCTTGCCGCGCCGCCCAGCAGCGGCATCGGGCCGGGTCAGCACGGCCACCACCTCATGCCGAGGCGACTCGATAAGCCGACGCAAAGAGGGCAGCGCGGGCTCGGGGGTACCGGCGAAGACAAGACGCACCGGCCCAGTCTAGGAAGCCGCCGACCCCACTCGACACGCCGCGGCCAGAACATAGTCGACATGTACTATTGCTAATGCATACTATTTCTTGCGGGTACCAACAAGGTCTGCTGACGACGACGAGGTCGAGTGCGCAGCCGTTACCTCTCTAGGAGGTCTGATGACTCTCGACTCCACTATCGACGCTGACCACAAACTGGCGGCCACCCACCGCGGCATTTGGGCATTGGGCGACTACGCGCTAATGGCCGAGGAGGTGATGGCTCCCCTGGGCCCAATCTTGGTCTCGGCCAACGGCATTGGACCCGGTGTCCGGGTCCTTGACGTCGCTGCCGGCTCGGGCAATATCTCGCTGCCGGCCGCGAAGACCGGCGCGGACGTCGTATCCACCGACCTCACCCCGGAGCTGCTGCAGCGGTCCAAAGTGCGGGCCGAGCAACAGGGTTTGACCCTCGACTATCGCGAAGCCAATGCGCACGCCCTACCGTTCGGCAACGGCGAATTCGACGTGGTGATGTCGGCGATCGGTGTGCAATTCGCCCCAGATCATCAGCGCGCGGCCAAGGAGCTGGTCCGCGTCTGCCGTCCCGGCGGGACGATCGGGGTGATCAGTTGGACCCGAGAGGGATTCTTCGGGCGGATGCTGGCCACAATCCGGCCATATCGGCCCAGCCTGTCGCAGGCGGTACCACCTGCCGTGCTGTGGGGCCGCGAAGGCTACGCCGCCAAGCTACTGGGCCCTCGAGTCCATCGCGTCACCACGCAGCGAGGCCAGTTGCGGGTCGCGCGGTTCGACCGGGCCGAGGCCGTGCACAAGTACTTCAAGAATCATTACGGCCCGACCATCGAGGCCTACGCGAACATCGGCCACAACCGCGTGCTGTCCGCCGAGCTCGATGCCCAACTTGTCGAGCTCGCCCAGGAGTATCTGGCCGACGGCGTCATGGATTGGGAGTACTTGCTGCTCACCGCCGAAAAGCGTTGAGCCCGCCCCGTGCCGGGCACCCCGCGGGCCCGGCACGGACGACGACCGTGACTTACCCGTCGGCGTCGAACGCTGCGTCGGGTTCACCACCCGCGGCGGTGAACGACGTCAGGGCCCGCACCATCCCGTGGCGGTCTGCCGCGGGCATCTTTTCCACGATGGCCGCGATTTCGGCTCGCCGGTGGGCGGTGACGCGGCGAACGACATCGCGGCCGCGCGTGGTCAATGCGGCGAGCAGTTCACGCCGCGAAGTGGGGTGCGGCAGCCGGTCGATCAGCCCGGAGGCCACCAGGCGGTCAACCATGCGGCCGGTAGCGGACGGTTGCACGCCCAGCTCACTGGCCAGCGTCGCCAAGTTGATCGGACCGCGAGTCGACAGAATCACCAGGGTACGGAACTGCGGGGTGGTGATGGTCTCGTCGACCTGCGCGATTGAGCGAGCCGAGATGCCGACCAGCAACCGGGACGCCGTCAACAAGGCATCGGTGATGACATCCAGTGACTCGTTGACGTCCGTCGCGTTTTCCGTTGGCATCCAAGCCATCCTCTCCCGGACCGTTGTCCGGGCGAATCGGTGATTGTTGCTTATGAACACTATCGCTACCGGCCGCGATATGTCGCGCTGAGCGGGAAGATTCGCTCCGCGGCAGCCGAGGCCACCTAGCTATAGGGTCGTCAGCAAACGTGACAAGCGACATCGGGAAGGTACATCGCCTTGAGAGTCAAGACCACGGCACCGCGGCGATGTGGCCCCGGCAAGGCGGGCGCCTTCGCCGCCGCGGTCGGGGTGGGCATTTCCGCGACGGTCGTCGCGCTTCCGGCCGTGGCCGCAGCCGACAACAGGACGCAAACCTACGACATCTGGAATTTGACCAGCACCGCGCTCAATATCACCGGCTACGAGAACGCCAGGGACTACAACAAGGTGCCGGCGGACAAGCTCCCGCAGGCCAAGGTCATTCCACTGGGCAAGAACTTCCAAATAACGATCGCGATAGGACAGGGGGTGATCACCAACTTCGCGGGCAGCCAGCCGGCCCAGCAGGGAGGTACGCAGACCTGGCAGGTCTCGACGCTCCTCGAAGATATGGATTCCATTCCCGCCCCGCTAGTCCATCTGATCTGCATTCCCGGCGACACCCGGATTGCCGCGTGCGGCGTCACCAGCGGCAACAACGTCCGAGCACTCGCCGATGCGCCGGGTACGACCATCAACGTCGCCGCCTCCGATACGCAGAAGCAGGCCGAGCTCAGGTCGGCGTTCTGCGACCATCCGTATCGCCAGACTCTGCAGATCCAGTGCAAGGACTTCGCCGGCTCCAAGCTCGTCATCGCGGGGAACACGACCTGGACCTGGCCGGCCGGTAGATGAAAAGCACAGCCGTGCAACAGAATTGGAGCGCTGAAAGGCGAATCTAGCCGATGTGCAGCGGGTCGATCTGTACCCGTACCGGCTCATGCGTTTGCCGCGCACTGAGCACACCGACACCGCGCCGCAGACTCGCGGCCAGCGCCAGGCCCTGTTCCCGCGGCACCCGCACCAACATCCTGATCACCGGCACGCCCGGCGGGGTGGCAGCTGGCCGGCGAGCACCGGGCGGCAGGTCGACCGGACCGAGCCGCTCGGCGCCGTCGGGCAAGCGGGCCTCGTCGAGCAACGCCGCGACCGCGTCCGCGGCACCGTCGATCGCCGCCATGTGCACACAGGGCGGCAACCCGACTTCGCTTCGGGCCGTCAGGTCGGCCTCGGCATGCCCCACCGGATCCCACCGGATCAGCGATTGCACTGTGGGAATGGATGATTCGGCGATCACCGTCACAAGACCGCCGTCGCCGCGGGCGCGAACCAATGCGGCAGCGGTCATCCAGCGCCACAATGCGTCCTCGCCGGCGCGCAGATCCTGGCGCCCCAGCAGCGCCCAGGTATCCAGCAGCAGCGCCGCCCCGTACCCGCCCGCGGCGCGGGGCTCGGCCCCCGGGGTGGCGACGACCAGGGCCGGGCGGGCGTCGACCGCCGCCACGATGGCTTCGCCCGCCGAGGTGATGACCGGTGTATCGGCGAAGGCGCGGCCGAGTTCTTCGGCGGTACGCCGCGCCCCGACGACCACCGCGCGCACCGCATCCGATCCGCACCGCGTGCACTTCAGCATCGGCTCGCCGCGCCCGCACCACCGGCAGACCGCGCCAGGCCCGGCGTTGTCCTGCAACGACAGTGGGCCGGTGCAATGACGACAGCGGGCGATGGTGCGACAGCGCCCGCAGGCGAGCGACGGGATATAACCGCGCCGCGGCACCTGCACCAGCACCGGCGCGCCCGCCTCCAGCGAAGCGCGGGCAGCGCGCAGCGCGATCGACGGAATGCGCGCGGTGCGGGCCGCCGGGTCGCGTTCGTCGGCGTAACCGGAGTCGTCGAGAGCGACCACGCGCGGGGTGCGGGCGCGCACCACTGAGCGGGTGGCGGCGATGTCGTGTGCCCACCCACTGCGCACCAGCGCCTGGGCCTCGGCGGTTCGGGCGTAACCGCCGATCAGCGCCGCGCACTGAGCCTGATGCGCCCGCAGCATCGCGACTTCGCGGGCATGCGGGTACGGCGCCCGCGGTTCGGCCAGGCTGTCGTCGGAATCCGCCCACACCATGACCAGACCCAGGTCGTTCAGCGGCGCGAACACCGTGCTGCGGGTGCCGATCACCAGCCGCGCCCTACCGCGCAGCGCCGCCAGCCAGCGGCGGTAGCGTGCGGCCGGCCCCAGACCTGCCGACAGTGCCACGACGCTGTCCTCGTCGATCAGGGCGGTCGCCGCCTGCCACAGCGCGTCCAGGTCGCGTTGATCGGGCACGATGGCCAGCGCCGCGCGGCCCGCGCGGACGGTTTGCGCGGCGGCCTCGGCGAAGCGCTCCGCCCACAGTTCCCCCGGCAGCGCCTGCCACACCGCGCGCGCGGCCCGCGACTCGGCCAGGGCGGTCAAGAACTGCCCGCCGCTGCCGTAGAGCTCCCAACCCGACGGGTCGACGGGCTCGGGTAGCACACGGGCCGACGGCGCGGCCGTGGGCTCGCGCTCCACCCTGGCGTGCCGGGCAGGCACCGCCAGCCGCAACACGTCGGGCCGAGTCCCCGCGTACCGCGCGGCCACGGCGTCGACGAGTCGCCGGATCTCCGGCGTGAGTACCGGTTCCGCGGACACCACGCGATCCAGCCAGCCCAGCTTGCCGGCGTGATCGGTGTCGTTGCGGCGCTCCAGGACAAACCCGTCGACCAGCCGGCCGTGGAAGCGCACCCGCACCCGCACCCCGGGCTGGGCATCGTCAGACTGCTCGGCCGACACCAGATAGTCGAACTCACGATCCAGATGCGGCACCGACAGCATCGGCAGCACCCGAGCGATCGGTTCGATTTCGACGGGCGTACGCCCCGTAGTGGTCACGACGCCCTCGCACCACGAACAACATTGCTAGTCAACATGTTTATCGCCCGGCACCACCGTAACGGCGACCACCGACATTCAAGCCGCGGCGGTCTCGGTGCCGTCGTCGCAAGGCTCCGCAGCAACGGATCGTCCGAAGAAAAACCCCGCCGTGATCAGGATCTGGGCCGCGGCGTAGAACCACCAGATCGGCACGGCCAGTACCTCGTTGCCCAGGATGAACCGGCCGATGGCGATCATCGAGTCCGACACCGCGAAGCACACCGCCCCGGCGGCCGCCCAGATGGTGGGCAGCCGCGCCAGCAGCGCCGTGCACACCATGATGGTCAGCACGGCGATGTAGGCCGTCACTGGAATCGTCAGCTTGTCACGGCCCAGATGGGGCCAAAACCACACCAGCAACCCCGACGACGCCGCGCACATCAGCACCACGGCCACCAGGCGCGCCCGCGGGACCGCCCCCTTTGCCGCCAACGGAAGCAACGCGGCGACGAAACACACATGGGCCACCAGAAATGCGCCGAGCCCCAACACGAATGACTGCGGCCACCACGGGATGGCCAGCAGCCAGTCCCCGACGGCCGAGAACAGCAGTGCGGGCATCAGCCAGCGCCGCTCGCTGACAACGGGATGCGCCACCGCGGCGATGGTCAGCAACAGCGCCATCGACGCCTTGAACGGCGGCTGCAGGATCCAGTGTCCGGTCAGCTCGACACCCGGCGGCGAGCGCAGCGCGATCACGGTCAAGTAGATGCCGTAGGCCAGGCCCGCCCAGCCGGCCGCCACCCAGCCTCCGGACATCAGGCGCGGTGCGTACGGTACTTGCATGCCCAGCTCCGACGAAGCAGCCGACGACGAGCGCGCGATCGACCCCATCCTGGTGAAGGTACTCGATGCGGTTCCGTTCCGGCTATCCACCGACGACGGCATCGACGCTGCGCGCCAGCGGTTTCGCGATCTGCCGCGCCGGCCGCTACATCCCGAACTGCGCGTCGAGGACCGCGACGTCCCGGCACCGGCCGGCACGGTGGCGATCCGAATCTATTGGCCACCAACCGGTTCCGAAGCCGGCGAGCTTTGGCCCGTCGTGGTGTTTTTCCATGGCGGCGGTTTCGTCATCGGCGACCTCGACAGCTACGACGGCACCTGCCGCCAGCATGCGGTAGGCGCCGACGCGATCGTGGTATCGGTCGACTACCGGTTGGCTCCCGAGCACCCGTATCCCGCTGCCGTAGAGGACGCTTGGGCCGCAACGCGGTGGGTCGCCGAGCACGCTGCCGAGATCGGCGCCGACCCGACCCGGATGGCCGTCGCCGGGGATTCGGCCGGCGGCAACATCGCCGCGGTGATGGCCCAAATGTCGCGGGACAACGCCGGGCCGACGCTGGTTTTTCAACTGTTGTGGTATCCGTCCGTGCTGTGGGATTCCTCGCTGCCGTCGTTCACCGAGAACGCGACCGCGCCGATCCTTGACTCCGCGGCTATCGCGCAGTTCTCCCGTTGGTACGCAGGCGATGTCGACCTGTTCGACCCCCCGGCGGGAATGGCGCCGGGGCGGGCGAAGAATCTGGCCGGCCTCCCGCCCGCCTACATCGGTGTGGCCGGTCACGACCCGCTGCGCGACGACGGCATCGGCTACGGCGAGCTGCTGGCCGCCGCAGGCGTGCCCGTCGAGGTACATAACGCGACGACGATGGTGCATGGTTACCTCGGCTACGCGGGCATCGTTCCCGCCGCCACAGCCGGCATGGATCGGGGGCTCGCGGCGCTGCGCAATGCGCTGCACGGGTGAACACCAAGCGTACGGTGGACGAATGATTGAGCCGCCCCTGGCCCGACCAGGCATCGACCCGACATTCAAGGCCTTACTCGACGCGTTCACGATGACGTTCAACGCGGACGACGGCGTCGAGCTGGCCCGCGCCAGGCTGAGCCAGCTCAAGGTGCCGGAAGAAATGCTGCCGAAGCTGCGCATCGAAAACCGGACGATCGCCCATGGCGACCTCGCCGACATTCCGGTCCGGATCTACTGGCCACCCGACAGCGAGACTTTCCCGCCGATCGTTGTCTTCTTTCACGGCGGCGGTTTCGCCTTAGGCGACCTGGACACCCACGACCCCGTCGCTCGCATGCATGTACTCGGTGCAGAGGCCATCGTGGTCTCCGTCGACTACCGGCTCGCCCCCGAAAACCCGTTCCCGGCCGGGGTGAACGACAGCTGGGCGGCCTTGCAGTGGGTGGGCGAGCACGCGGCCGAACTGGGCGGCGACCCGACCCGGATCGCCGTCGCCGGTGACTCCGCGGGCGGCAACCTCGCGGCGGTCACGGCACTGCTGGCCCGCGACAACGGCGGGCCGAGGCTGGCATTCCAGCTGCTCTGGTACCCCGTCGCCACCGCTGACCTGTCGCTGCCCTCGCACACCGAAAACGCCACCGCGCCAGTGCTGGACCGTGAGGTCATCGAGGCATTTCTGGCCTGGTATCTGCCCGGAGTCGACCTCGACATCGACCCGAAGACGTTGCCCGTCACCTTCGCCCCGGCCAACGCCGCCGACCTGTCGGGCTTACCGCCCGCCTATATCGGTACGGCCGAACACGATCCGCTGCGCGATGACGGGGCGCGCTACGCCGAGTTGCTCAGCGCCGCGGGGGTGCCCGTCGAATTGAGCAACGAGCCCACCATGGTGCACGGCTACGCCAGCTTCGCCATGGTGATCCCGGCCGCGGCCGAAGCCACCGAGCGTGGGCTTCGGGCGCTGCGGAAGGCATTGCACCCCTAGGCAAGTGTCGCCGTCGCTGGGTTACAGTTCCAGCAGAGGTGAAGGGGGCCGCAGTGGCGAAGGAGTTCTCGTCTCTCGACGAGTCGCTTCGAGAGTTCATCGAGCAGCAGGCGATGTTCTTCGTCGCCACCGCACCATCAGAGGGCGGACGAATTAACCTCTCCCCCAAGGGATATCAAGACACCTTCGCGGTGCTCGACGAGCACACCGTCGCCTATCTCGATCTGTTCGGAAGCGGTGCCGAAACCATCGCGCACCTGCGCGACAACGGCCGCATCACCGTCATGTTCTGCTCGTTCAGCCGCAATTCCCGAATCTTGCGGCTCTTCGGTACCGGCCGGGCCGTTCGCCCGGACGACGTCGAATTCCCCGGTCTGGCAGCATATTTCGGCGACCAGCACGCCGGCACCCGGGCGGTCATCGTCATCGACGTGCAGCGAATCGCCGACGCCTGCGGATACGCGGTGCCCTACTACGAGCTTGTCGACGAACGCCCGGTACTCGACAAGGCGCACGCTAAGGCGACAGACGAGAAGTGGGCCGGCGCCGTCGAGCGGAACCGACGCAGCATCGACGGGCTGCCCGCCCTGGATCCCGACCATCCGGTGCCGTCGGCAGCCGAACGGTCGGCGGCGCGGGAAGGCTAGCGGTAGCTAGACAGCGCGCGAGCAGACGCAGAATCGCACGAAAATTGATTGACTGGTGCGATTCTGCGTCTGCTCGCGACAACGGTAGCTAGATAGCGCGCTTGAGGTCGTCGACCTTGTCGAGGCGTTCCCACGGCAGGTCGATGTCGGTGCGGCCGAAGTGCCCGTAGGCCGCGGTCTGGGCGTAGATCGGCCGAAGCAGGTCCAGGTCACGAATGATCGCTCCGGGGCGCAGGTCGAAAACCTCGGGCACGATCTTCTCGATCTTGACCGGGTCGACCGTCGCGGTGCCGAAGGTCTCGATGAAGAGTCCGACCGGGGCGGCCTTGCCGATCGCGTAGGCGACCTGGACCTCGACCCGCTCCGCCAGCCCGGCGGCGACGATGTTTTTGGCCACCCAGCGCATCGCGTACGCCGCGGACCGGTCCACCTTGGACGGATCCTTGCCGGAGAAGGCGCCGCCGCCGTGACGAGCCCAGCCGCCGTAGGTGTCGACGATGATCTTGCGGCCGGTGAGCCCGGCGTCACCCATCGGGCCGCCCAGGACGAACTTGCCGGTGGGGTTGACCAGCACCCGGGTCGACGACGCGTCCAGGGTGTCGTGCGCCAATTCCTCGAGCACGGTGTTGAGCACGTGCTGGCGGATATCGGGGTCCAGCGTTTTTTCCAGGTCGATACCGTCGGCGTGCTGGGTGGAGATGACCACGGTGTCCAGCCGGACCGGGACGTTGTCCTCGTAGGCGATGGTGACCTGGGTCTTGCCGTCCGGACGCAGGTAGGCCAGCGTGCCGTTCTTGCGGACCTCGGTCAGTTTCCGCGACAGCCGGTGGGCCAGCGCGATGGGCAGCGGCATCAGCTCCGGGGTGTCGTTGATGGCGTAGCCGAACATCAGGCCCTGGTCGCCGGCGCCCTGGGCGTCCAGCGGGTCGGCAGCGCCCTCCACGCGGTGCTCGTGGGCGGTGTCGACACCCTGGGCGATATCGGGTGACTGCGCGCCGATGCCGATGTTCACCCCACACGATGCGCCGTCAAAGCCCTTGTCCGACGAGTCATAACCGATGTCCAGGATGCGGGCGCGCACCGTGTTGGTGATGTCGGCGAATGCCTCCTTGGCGTTCGTCGTCACCTCGCCCACCACGTGCACCTGCCCGGTGGTCACCAATGTCTCGACCGCGACACGTGAGCGGGGGTCGTCCGCCAGAAGCGCGTCGAGGACTGAGTCGCTGATCGCATCACAGATCTTGTCGGGATGTCCCTCGGTCACCGACTCACTGGTAAACAGCCGACCCGTCTCGCTCACTCTTGTCATCCTTCCGGTCGTCTCAACTAAATGTTAGTTAGACAAATTATTTTAAACGCATTCGGTGTCGCCCGGCTCAGCCGGGCGCGCACACCTGTATCTAACAGCCTGCCGTCGGGACCATCGGTCGGGACCCTATCCGCCGTCGCCGCTCAGGAACGTCACGATCGCGTCCACGATGCGGGTGGCCATCAACGTCTTCGAGCCGTGCTGCAACGCCGACTCGGTGCCGTCGGCCGCCAACAACCAACCGTCGTTGTTGTCTACCTCGAACGCGCGGCCTTCGCCCACCGCGTTGACGACCAAGAGGTCACAACCCTTGCGCCGCAACTTCGCTCGCGCGTGAAACAGCACATCGCCGTTGGCGTCGCCGGTCTCGGCGGCAAAACCCACGATGGCACGCATGTTGGGCAGCTCGCCGTGGGCGCGGGAAAGCACCGCGCCGGCGAGCACGTCGTCGTTGCGCACCAGTTCGATCAGCGGCGGGTCGTCCTGACCTTTTTTGATCTTGGCGGTGGCAACGTGCGCGGGCCGGAAGTCGGCCACCGCGGCGGCCATCACCAGCACGTCGGCGGCCGGAGCGTGCTTGGACACGGCGTCGGCGAGTTGCTGCGCCGAGCTGACGTGGACCACGTCGACACCGGCCGGGTCGATGAGCCCCACGGTGTGGCCCGCGATCAGCGTGACCTCGGCGCCACGCTGGGCGGCCACGCGGGCGACGGCGTAGCCCTGCTTGCCAGAGCTGCGGTTGCCGATGAAGCGCACCGGGTCGATCGGTTCGCGGGTACCACCGGCGGTCACCAGGACCTTGCGCCCAGCCAGGTCGAAGGGCAGCGCGTCGTGGCGGTCCAGGAGCAGGTGAGCCAGCGTGGTGATCTCTTCGGCCTCGGGCAATCGGCCTTTGCCGCTGTCGGCGCCGGTGAGCCGTCCGAATGCGGGTTCCAGCACCACTGCACCCCGGCGGCGCAATGTCGCCACGTTGTCGACGGTGGCCGGGTGCAACCACATCTCGGTATGCATCGCCGGCGCGAACAGGATTGGGCAGCGCGCCGTGAGTAGCGTCGCGGTCAGCAGATCGTCGGCGCGGCCGTGCACGGCCCGGGCCAGCAGATCGGCCGTCGCGGGCGCGACCACGACCAGGTCGGCCTGCTGTCCGAGACGCACGTGCGGCACCTCTGGGACGTCGGTGAAGACCCCGGTGTGTACCGGGTTACCGGACAACGCTTCAAACGTCGCGGCCCCGACGAAGCGCAACGCGGAGTCGGTGGGGATGACGCGGACGTCGTGGCCGGCTTCGGCCAGCTGGCGGACGACGGTGCATGCCTTGTAGGCGGCGATACCACCGGAGACGCCGACGACGATCCGCTTGTGATCCATCTACTCCGACCCTTCTTCGAAGGCTCTGTAGCGGCTCTCAGGGCTGATCACAGCGCGTCCAGCCCCGTCCTGTTACTCGCCCTCGGTGTGCTCGAGCAGGTCGGCGTGGATCTCGCGCATCGCGATAGACAGCGGCTTTTCCTGCAACCCTGGCTCGACCAGCGGACCCACGTATTCGAGGATGCCCTCGCCGAGCTGGTTGTAGTAATCGTTGATCTGCCGGGCGCGCTTGGCCGCGTAGATGACCAGGGCGTATTTGCTCGAGACGCGGTCCAGCAACTCGTCGATGGGAGGGTTGGTAATGCCCAACGGGGTGTCGTAGGCGCGTGGCCCACCAGCCGAGGGGTCGAACTGATCGATGGCAGGTAGGGCGGTCAGCGACGCGTCGGACTGCGGATTACTCACTTAAGACATTCTCCTGGCAGGTAGAGCGGTTGAAACGGCATGAACGTGATGCTCATAGACGTCTGGCGAGGCAGCTCATGCCGGGTCAGGCGCGTTTCCCACCAGCAAGGATACCAATTCCGCGCACGCAGACTCCAATTGACTGTTCACGACGACTTGGTCGAAGTCGTCTTGGGAGGCTAATTCGATGCGGGCGGTGTCCAGGCGGCGGCGGACGGCCTCGGGGGTTTCGGTGCCGCGCCCGGCAAGCCTGCTTTCCAGATCCGCCCAGCTGGGCGGGGCCAAGAACACGGTGATGGCCTCGGGCATCGCTTGCTTAACAGCCCTGGCGCCGGCCAGATCGACCTCGATGAGCACCGGGAGCCCAGCGGCGGTGGCGGCCCGCACCGGCTCGGCCAGCGTGCCCGATCGTTGCAGGCCACCGTGAATTTCGGCCCATTCCAACAGGTGACCTTCGTCGATGAGTTGCTGGAAGCGGGCAGAACTTACGAAGTGATAGTCGACACCGTCGACTTCGCCCGGCCGCGGCGCCCGCGTCGTGGCCGAGACACTGAAGTGAAGATTCGGAATTCGTTCACGCAGACACCGAACCACCGACGACTTACCGACCGCGGAGGGACCGGACAGCACGACGACGTGCCCTGGGCCTGCTGGCCCGGGACGCGCTCCGTGCGCGACGTCCGGTCCCCCGCCGGAGCTCATTGATGCTCCTTGGCCGGTACCGCCACAGGCCATCCGGCCTGCATCGTCGCGGGGTTGGGTTAGGCGGAACCGAACTTTTCCAGCAGCGCCTTGCGCTGCCGGTCGCCAAGACCACGCAACCGGCGGGTCGGGGCGATTTCCAGCTCGGTCATGATTTCCTGCGCCTTGACCTTGCCCACCTTGGGCAACGCCTCGAGTAGCGCAGATACCTTCATCTTGCCCAGGATTTCATCGCTCTCGGCGTCTTTGAGCACCTGCGTCAGGTTGGTGCCACCGCGCTTGAGCCGGTCCTTGAGCTCTGCTCGCACTCGACGTGCGGCAGCCGCCTTCTCCAACGCGGCCGCGCGCTGCTCGTCGGTCAACTGGGGAAGGGCCACGATTCCTCCGTATCTGATCAATCATTTTGTCTCTGCCGGGGACTTCAGCCCCAGCGCAGACGACCGTACTCACGGTTCCTGACGAAATCTAACCCGACCCCCTGGTAAACGGCATAAATGCCCAGCGTGGGCTCGGCGGGCGGCTGCCGCCAACACCGCCGCCGGCATCGCTGAGAGGCCATCCAAACGGTGCCCGCTACCCAACGGAATAGTCGTCAGCGCGGACCACGATTATGCCATCTAGCTGCGGTTTTACGGCTGGTGGGCGCTGCGTCGGCCGCGTCGCCGCGAGCCGCTGCGGGCGGCGGTGACGGGTAGCCGCGAGGCCCCGTGCCCCGGATCACGGTTTTTTTCGCGTGTCGCGCGTGTCGCGCTGGTGGTCACGCGGGGTAAGCGGCGCTGCGACGACGTCTTCGGCCACGGATGCGACGGCGAAGGGCCCCGAAAACGCGGCGAAAGTGACGCGGTTAGAGCGCCGACAGGTAGGAGACGGCGTCCAGCATCCGTTCACCCGCGGCCCGCAGGTCCGACACGTTCGGTCCGGCCCGGAGTACTTCGCGCGCCACCGCGGGCAGCAATTGGCCCGGCGTGGCCCCACCGAGGCCCGCAAGCGCCTCAGGCCGCCCACCCTGCACCCCGACGCCGGGAACCAGCACCGGGCCGCCCAGCGCGCTGACGTCGGGCGCCTCGAACACCGTCGCACCCAACACCACGCCGACATGTCCCGGCCCGTTCGCCGACCGGTTGACCACCGCCGCCTGGTCGATGACCAGCTGGGCCACCGTACGGCCGTCGAAGGTGGCCCGCTGCACGGTCGCGCCCTCCGGGTTGGAGCTGGCCGCCACCACGAAAACCCCCCGATCGTGTGCGGCGGCGGTTTCCAGCAACGGGCGCAGCGACCCGAACCCCAGATACGGCGAGGCGGTCACGGCATCGGCGGCCAGCGGCGAGTCGCCCGCCCAGGCGGTGGCGTAGGCCGCCATCGTGGTCCCGATGTCACCCCGCTTGGCGTCGGCCAGCACCAGCACCCCGGCCGAGCGCAGCGCGGCGATGGCGCGTTCTAGCACCCCGAATCCGGCGGACCCGTAGGCCTCGAAGAACGCCACCTGGGGTTTGACGACGGCGAAACCCGCGAAGGCCTCGATGCAGGTGTCGCAGAACGCGGCCAGTCCGTCGACGGTGGTCGGCAGGTCCCATGCCCGCAACAGCTCAGGATGCGGGTCGATGCCCAGGCACAGCGGGCCGCGACTCAACTTCGCCGCGGCCAGCCGGGCGCCGAACCCGGTCACTGGGCGCCACCCCCCGGCGCGATCAGACTGTGCAGTTCCTGCAGCGACCGCACTCCGATGTCGCCGCGGATCCCCGCCTCGATGCCCTGCACGGCGGCCGACGCGCCCTGCACCGTCGTCACGCAGGGGATGTTGGCGGCGACTGCGGCCGACCGGATTTCGTAGCCGTCGATGCGTGGACCGGAGTTGCCGTAGGGCGTGTTGATCACCATGTCGACCTGGCCTGCCTTGATCGCCTCGACCGCGGAGATCGCGGGGCGGCCCGGTTGCGGTGGCTCGAAGTGCTTGCGAACCTCGTCGCAGGGAATCCCGTTGCGGCGCAACATTTCCGCTGTGCCTTCGGTAGCAAGCACGCGGAAGCCCAAGTCGGCCAGCCGCTTGACCGGGAACACCAGCGAGCGTTTGTCGCGATTGGCGACGGAGACGAATACGGTGCCCTGGGCAGGCAACGAGCCGTAGGCCGCGGTCTGGCTTTTGGCGAACGCGGTGCCGAAGTCTCGGTCGATCCCCATGACTTCGCCGGTCGATTTCATCTCCGGGCCAAGCAGTGAATCGATGGCCGATCCGTCGGCGCGGCGGAACCGGTGGAACGGCAACACGGCTTCCTTGACCGCGATCGGGGCGTCCAGGGCGGCGTGGGCACCGTCCCCCGATGCCGCCAGCATTCCCTCGTCGCGCAGCTGAGAAATGCTGGTGCCCAACATGACCCGGGCGCACGCCTTGGCTAGTGGAATCGCGGTGGCCTTGGAGACGAACGGGACGGTGCGGCTGGCGCGCGGGTTGGCCTCCAAGACGTAGAGCACGTCGTCTTTGAGGGCATATTGCACGTTGAGCAAACCCACCACCCCGATGCCGTGCGCGATGGCCTCCGTCGCGCGGCGCACCTTCTCGATGTCGCTGCGGCCCAACGTGACCGGCGGCAGTGCGCACGCCGAATCACCGGAGTGGATCCCGGCTTCCTCGATGTGCTCCATGATCCCGCCGATGTAGACCTCGGCACCGTCGCACAGCGCGTCGACGTCGATCTCGACCGCGTCCTCGAGGAAGCGGTCGACGAGCACCGGATGCTCCGGGGAGAGCTCGGTGGCGCGAGTGATGTAGTCCTTCAGCG
Source organism: uncultured Actinomycetota bacterium (assembly GCA_963826365.1). GTDB lineage: Bacteria > Actinomycetota > Actinomycetes > Mycobacteriales > Mycobacteriaceae > Mycobacterium. Next base: position 916,227 of record CAWGXA010000003.1, read on the forward strand.
TCTCTTCGTCGTAGACGATCTCCATACCGCGACCGCCGAGCACATACGACGGCCGCACCAGCACCGGATACCCGATGTCATCGGCGATCCGGCGGGCCTGCGCGAAAGTCGTTGCCATGCCGTACTTCGGCGCCGGCAGTCCCGCGACGCCCAGCAGGTCGCCGAAAGCACCGCGGTCCTCGGCCAGGTCGATGGCCTCCGGCGGGGTGCCCACGATCGGCACTCCGGCGTCCGCGAGTCGTTGCGCCAGCCCGAGCGGTGTCTGCCCGCCGAGTTGCACGATGACCCCGACGACTCCCGGGCCACCGGTCGCCGACTGCGCTTCGGCGCGATAGACCTCCAGGACGTCCTCGAACGTCAGCGGCTCGAAATACAACCGGTCGGCGGTGTCGTAGTCGGTGGACACCGTCTCGGGGTTGCAGTTGACCATCACGGTCTCAAAGCCCGCCTGGCTCAGCGTGGTTGCCGCATGCACGCAGCTGTAGTCGAATTCGATGCCCTGCCCGATGCGATTCGGCCCGGACCCGAGGATCAGCACCTTGGGTCGTTCGGCCTGCGGTGCGACCTCCGTCTCGGCGGCGGGGTCGAGTTCATAGCTGCTGTAGTGGTAGGGCGTCTTGGCTTCGAATTCCGCCGCGCAGGTGTCCACCGTTTTGAACACGGGGTGGATGTCGAGGCGCTCGCGTAGTGACCGGACCCCGTCTTCGCCGGCCAATTCTGGTCGTAGCGCTGCGATCTGGCGATCGGACAGTCCGCTGTGTTTAGCGTGCCGCAGCAGGTCGCCGTCGAGCACCGGCGCGGTGACCAGTTCGTCGCGCAAGTTCTCCAGCTCACCGATCTGCGCGACAAACCAGGGGTCGACGCCGCTGGCCGCGGCGACTTGTTCGACCGAAGCGCCCAGCCGCAGCGCCAGTTCGATGTCGTAAAGCCGACCTTCGGTCGGGGTCAGCAGACGGGTCAGCACTTCCTCGACATCACCTGGTGCGTCCGGTTTGGTCCAGAATCCGGCCCGGGTGGTCTCCAGCGACCGCATCACTTTGCCGAGTGCCTCGATGAAGTTGCGGCCCAACGACATCGCCTCACCCACGGATTTCATCGTGGTGGTCAAGGTGGGGTCGGCGCCGGGGAATTTCTCGAATGCGAACCGCGGCGCTTTGACCACGACGTAGTCCAGAGTGGGTTCGAAGCAGGCCGGGGTTTCCTTGGTGATGTCGTTGACGATCTCGTCGAGCGTGTAGCCGATGGCCAGCTTGGCCGCGATCTTGGCGATCGGGAAGCCGGTGGCCTTGGACGCCAGCGCACTTGACCGCGAAACCCGTGGGTTCATCTCGATGACGATCAGCCGGCCGTCGGCCGGGTCGACCGCGAACTGGATGTTGCAGCCACCGGTGTCGACGCCCACCTCGCGCAGGATCGCGATGCCCAGGTCGCGCATCCGCTGGTATTCCCGGTCGGTCAGCGTCATGGCCGGCGCGACGGTCACCGAGTCGCCGGTGTGCACGCCCATCGGGTCGACGTTCTCGATCGAGCAGACCACGACCACGTTGTCGTGGCTGTCGCGCATCAGCTCGAGCTCGAATTCTTTCCAGCCGTAGATCGATTCTTCGATGAGCACGTTGGCGCTGGGCGATTCGGCCAGCCCGGCCCCGGCCATCCGGTCGACCTCCTCGGCGGAGTTCGCCATCCCCGAGCCCAGCCCGCCCATGGTGAAGCTGGGCCTTACCACGACCGGCAGGCCGAGATGCTCGACCGTTTCGCGGACCTCGTCCATGGTGAAACACACTCGGCTGCGGGCGGATTCACCGCCGACCTTGGCGACGATGTCCTTGAACATCTGCCGGTCCTCGCCGCGCTGGATGGCGTCGAAATCGGCGCCGATGAGCTCGACGCCGTAGCGCTCCAGCGCCCCGTTCTCGTACAGCGCGACCGCGGTGTTGAGCGCGGTCTGGCCGCCCAGGGTGGCCAGCAGCGCGTCGATCTTGTTGCCGCGCTCGGCCTGCTGAGCGATCACCTTCTCCACGAAGGTGGGGGTGATGGGCTCGACGTAGGTGTGGTCGGCGTACTCCGGGTCGGTCATGATGGTGGCCGGGTTGGAGTTGACCAGGCTGACCTGCAGGCCCTCGGCGCGCAGCACACGGCAGGCCTGGGTTCCGGAGTAGTCGAATTCGCAGGCCTGCCCGATCACGATCGGCCCCGAGCCGATGACCAGCACGTGGCGCAAGTCGGTGCGGCGCGGCATCAGCGTCCCCCTGCCATCAGGTCGATGAACTGGTCGAACAGGTATTCCGCATCGTGTGGCCCGGCGGCGGCTTCCGGATGGTACTGCACCGAAAATGCCCGTCCATCAGAGAGTTTGACGCCTTCGACTACTCCGTCGTTGGCACAGGTGTGGCTGACCAGCGCCGGCCCGAATGGTGTGTCGAAGGACTGACCGGCCTCCCCTTCCAGGGCGAAACCGTGGTTTTGCGCGGTCACCGCGACCCGGCCGGTGGCGTGGTCGATGACCGGGATGTTGATACCCCGATGACCGAAGACCATCTTGTAGGTCGACAGGCCAAGGGCGCGGCCCAGGATCTGGTTGCCGAAACAGATGCCGAACAACGGGATTCCGGCGCCCAGCACCTCCCGGGTGAGCGCGACGACATGGTCGGCGGTCGCCGGATCTCCGGGCCCATTGGACAGAAAGACCCCATCGGGCCTGATGTCGGTGATCTGCTCGAAGGTGGCCGACGCCGGCAGCACGTGGCTGCGCACGCCGCGCCGGGCGAAGTTACGCGGAGTGTTGGTTTTGATCCCCAGGTCCAGTGCGGCGACCGTAAACCGTTGCGTCCCTTCGGGCTCCACGATGTAGGTGCCGGGGGTGCTGACCTCTGCGGCGAGATCGGCACCCAGCATCGACCGCTGGCCCCGCACCCGCTCGAGCAGCTCGGCCGGCTCCGCCACGGAATCTCCGGAAAACAGCCCCGCCTTCATCGAGCCGCGGCTGCGCAGATGCCGCACCACTGCACGGGTGTCGATGCCGGCGATCCCGACGATGTTTTGCCGGACCAGCTCGTCTTCCAGCGTCCCGGTGGCCCGCCAGTTGGACGCCCGTGGCGACGGGTCACGCACCGCGTAGCCCGCGACCCAGATCTTGTCGCCCCGGCTCTCGGCGTCCTCGTCGTTCCAGCCGGTGTTGCCGATTTGCGGCGCGGTGGCGACCACGATCTGGCGGTGATAGCTGGGGTCGGTCAGCGTCTCCTGGTAGCCGGACATGCCGGTGGAAAAGACCGCTTCCCCGAGCGTTTGGCCAACTTTGCCAAACGACTTTCCGGTGAAGACGCGGCCGTCTTCAAGTACCAGTAGGGATTTACTCACGCGGCCTCCTCGAGCCAGCCGTCGTAATCGTCTCGATTGCTTGCCCGGAAACCGGTCTCGATCTCGATGTCCGATGGCAGCCGCCACCGGATGGCCAGTATTCCATTGCGGGCCGCGACCTTTCCGGCCACGGCGCGCTCGGTGCGCACCTCGGCTATCGACTCCTGCGGGATCCAAATCGGGTTCGCGCGGATGCGTTCCAGCAGAATCCCTTCCGGATAGCGGCTCAACACCGCCTTGCTGCGGTACCCGAGATCACCGGCGGTGATCCGCTCGGTCCACTGGGCCCCCAGCGTGCAGCCGACGTAGACACCGCGCAGCGTGGTGATCGCCGCGCCCACCTCGATCGGGACGTCGGGCAGCAGACCGATCAGCTCCTGCTGGCGCTGCGCGCGCCGGCGCCAGCCACGCATCATCAACTGGATCGCGATGGTGATCACCACCACCAGCACGGCCGCGAAAATCAGCGACCCCACCAGCGTGCCTGAATTCATGCCGGGCTCTTCCCATCCCGAGCGGTGATCTTTCCGCGCAGCAGGGTCGCGGTCACGGTGGCGGGCAAGGTCATCGATTCGTACGGCGTGTTGGCCGACCGGCTGGCCAGCCCGGGTCCCTCGACCGTCCAGGTGGCGTCCGGGTCCACCACGGTCAGATTGGCCGGCTCCCCCACCTCGAGCGGGCGTCCCTGATCGGGCAATCCCACGATGCGCGCTGGATTTTCGCTCATCACCCTGGCGACGTCGCGCCAGGTCAACAGCCCGGGCTCCACCATGGTTTGCACCACCACCGACAGCGCCGTCTGCAACCCGAGCATGCCCGGGCGCGCCGCGGAGAACTCGACACACTTCTCGTGTTCGGCGTGCGGGGCATGGTCGGTGGCCACACAGTCGATTACCCCGTCGGCCAGCGCTTGACGCAGCGCGATGGCGTCAGCGGCTTCGCGCAGCGGCGGATTGACGCGATTGACACCGTTGTAGCTGGCCAACCTGGTGTCATCGAGCAGCAGATGATGCGGGGTGACCTCGGCTGTTATCGAAATACCTTGGTCTTTAGCCCATTTCAGGAGCTCAACGGTGCCGGCGGTGGAGGCGTGGCAGATGTGCACCCGGGCTCCAGCGTCGCGGGCCAGCAGCGCGTCGCGGGCGACGATCGATTCCTCGGCGGCCCGTGGCCATCCCGCGAGGCCCAGCTTGGCAGCCGTTGGTCCCTCGTGGGCCACCGCTCCGACGGTCAGCCGTGGCTCTTCGGCATGTTGGGCGATCAGCACGCCCAAGCCGGTGGCGTACTCCAGGGCGCGGCGCATCACCAGCGGGTCATGCACGCAGACACCGTCATCGGAGAACATCCGCACCTGCGCGGCTCCGATGGCCATCATGCCCATCTCGGTGAGTTCGGTGCCGGCCAGCCCGACGGTGACCGCGCCGACGGGATGCACATCGACCAGGCCGACCTGCTGGCCGCGATGCCAGACATGGTCGGTGACCACCGGGCTGTCGGCGACGGGGTTGGTGTTAGCCATCGCGAACACCGCCGTGTAACCGCCTAAAGCCGCTGCCGCCGAACCGGTTTCGATGTCCTCGGCATATTCGCGGCCGGGCTCGCGAAGGTGGGTGTGCAGGTCGACGAATCCCGGTAGCAGCACGTGGCCGGTGGCGTCGATGACGTCCGCGGTGTCGGGGATCTGCAAGTCACCGATGTCGGCGATTTGGCCGTCATCGACCAGGACGTCGACGCGCTCTCCCTCGCCGTACAACCGAACCCCGCGAAGCAGGACACTCATGGGGCACCCTCACTTCCGGCCAACTCGGTGCCGACCAGCACATGGAACAGCACCGCCATCCGCACGTGCACGCCGTTGGAAACCTGTTGCAGTACAGCCGATTGCGATGAATCCGCCACCGAAGATGCGATCTCCATGCCCCGCAGCATCGGCCCCGGATGCAGCACCACGGCATGACCGGGAAGCATCGCCTGACGGCGATCGGAAAGCCCGTAGCGCGACGAATATTCGCGCACCGACGGGAAGAAGCCGCCGTTCATCCGCTCGGCTTGCACCCGCAGCATCAGCACCGCGTCGGCGGCGGGCAACTCGGCGTCGAAGTCGCCTGCCACTGTCACCGGCCAGCCATCGACCCCGACCGGCAACAACGTCGGCGGCGCGACCAACACCACCTCGGCGCCCAGGGTGCTCAGCAGCATGACGTTGGACCGGGCCACCCGGCTGTGCAGGATGTCGCCCACGATCACGATGCGCCGGCCTTCAATGCCGCCGAGCCGCTGGCGAATGGTCAACGCGTCCAGCAGCGCCTGCGTCGGGTGCTCATGCGTGCCATCGCCGGCGTTGATCACCGACGGTCCGTCGTCGTGCACGCCGGTCCAGTCGGCAAGTAGATGCGCAGCACCCGAGGCCGGATGGCGAATGATCAGCGCGTCGGCCCCGGCGGCGCGCAGCGTCAACGCGGTGTCTCGCAACGATTCACCCTTGCTCACCGACGATCCGGATGAACTGACGTTGATCACGTCGGCGCTCATCCACTTGCCGGCCACTTCGAACGACACCCGGGTGCGGGTTGAGTTCTCGTAGAACATGGTGACGATGGTGCGGCCGCGTAGCGTCGGCAGCTTCTTGATCTCACGGCCGACCAGCGCCTGCGCGAACCGGTCGGCGTCGTCCAGGATGGCCGTCGCGACGTCGCGGCTCAGGTTCTCGGCCGCCAGCAGGTGTCGGGTCATATGTCACCGTCTCGGGAGATGACCACGCCGTCGCGACCGTCGTGCTCGCGCAGTTGTACGTGCACGCTTTCGCTGCGCGAGGTCGGCACGTTCTTACCGACATAGTCGGCGCGCACCGGCAGCTCACGATGGCCGCGATCGACCAGCACCGCCAGTTGTACGGAACTCGGCCGGCCCACGTCGCGCAGCGCGTCGAGGGCAGAGCGCACCGAGCGCCCGGAATACAGCACGTCGTCGACGAGAATCACCAGCGCATCGTCGATTCCGCCGGCCGGGATCGAGGTGGCCTCCAGCGGTCGGGGCGGCTTTTGCATCAGATCGTCGCGGTACAGCGTGATGTCCAGGGCGCCGTGGGCCACCTCGACACCGCTGAATTCGCCGATGTGGGCGGCCAGCCGGTTGGCCAGGATCACCCCGCGCGTCGGGATGCCCAGCAGCACCACCCGCGGCGCGTCGGCGCCATCCAGTGCTGTCTTTTCGATGATTTGATGCGCAATACGAGAAATGGTGCGACCGACGTCGGCCGTAGACATCAATTCCCTGCCGGTGGCGGCATCCCCCGCAGCACTCATCAGAGACCTTGACCTCCTTCTCCGCCTCTCCGGACGGATCGTTAAAGGATGTCGACTGCCGGGCAGCGTAGCACTTCTATTCCAGCGCCACGACGCCGGACGCGCCTGCCCGATGGTGGCCGCGACGACCGGCCGGCGGCAACGACAAAGAATCGCAGCTCTCTGAACCAATACCCTCGACCTCTCGTTGATTGACCATGGGGCGTTTCGGGAAGTCTTCGTGAATCCGCGCTCGGACGTCCGGAAGGGCGGGTAACCGTCATGGCAGCGAAGCTGACCCCACACTTCAAAGACGTGCAGGCGCACTACGACTTATCTGACGATTTCTTCCGCCTGTTTCTGGACCCCACCCAGACCTACAGTTGCGCGTACTTCGAGCGCAGCAGCATGACACTGGAAGAGGCGCAGCTCGCCAAGATTGACCTGACGCTGGCCAAGCTGGGCCTGCAGCCGGGCATGACGCTGCTCGACGTCGGCTGCGGGTGGGGTGCCACCATGCGCCGAGCGATCGAGAAGTACGACGTGAACGTCGTGGGCCTGACATTGTCGAAGAACCAGGCGGCTCATGTGCAGAAGTCGTTCGACGCGATGGATAGCCCACGCCGCAAGCGGGTGTTGCTCAATGGCTGGGAACAGTTCAACGAGCCCGTCGACCGGATTGTGTCGATCGGCGCGTTCGAGCACTTCGGTGCTGACCGCTACGACGACTTCTTCGCGCTGGCCCACAACATCCTGCCCGTTGACGGCGTGATGCTGCTGCACACCATCACCGGCCTGACGGAACAGCAAATGATGGAAAGCGGCCTGCCGATCACGCTCGAGCTCGTCGGGTTCATCAAGTTCATCTTGACCGAGATCTTCCCGGGGGGCTGGACGCCGACGATCGAGATGGTGAAGGAGCACTCGGCGAAGGCGGGTTTCACGCTGACCCGCCGCGAATCGCTGCAGCGCCACTACGCCAGGACCCTCGACCTGTGGGCAGAGGCGCTTCAGGCACACAAAAGCGAGGCCATCGAGATGCAGTCCGAAGAGGTCTACGAGCGCTATATGAAGTACCTGACCGGCTGCGCAAAGAATTTCCGGCTCGGCTACATCGACGTCAACCAGTTCACCCTGGAGAAGTATTGATCGCGTCGGCCAGCTGAAGAGTCGGCGAGCCGACGGATCCAGTTTCCAGGTCAGCGCCCAAGGCCACCCGTTACCACCGCCCCATCCGGCGAGCGGTAAGTAAGCTGTTCGCTGCATGAGTAACAGGCCCAAGCCGCCGCTGGATTCCAGCGGCTGCGGCAACGGGTGCCCTACCCAATCGAGGATCGGATGAGCGACGAGTCCAACAGACCGGTCCGCCCATTGATCGGGTTCATCACCGCTGACAACGCGCCGCAGATTACCCCGGCACCGGTGAGCCGGACGTGGATGGCAAAGCAGGTAGAGGCAGGTAAAGGCTGGCCTAGTCGGTGTTTACCGATGCTCATCGCCAACCAGAGCGGCTGGGAGCTGCGCAATCCGTGCGGGTTCACCGCTACCTGGTTCGATCAGGACGGCGTGGACGTGATGATCCAGCCCGATAAGCACGACGCCAGTCAGCTGCTGCCGGTAAGCCACTTCGGTAACGGCATCCTGAGCTGGCGCCTGCCGATGCTGTTTCGCACACCGGAGGGCTACAACCTGCTGGCCCGCGGACCGGCCAACTATCCGAAGGATGGCATCAGTCCGCTAGAGGGCATCGTCGAAACAGACTGGGCGAGCGCGAGTTTCAGCATGAACTGGAAACTCACCCGCAAACTGTGGCCGGTGCGATTCGAGATCGACGAGCCGATCTGCATGATCGTCCCGCAGCGCCGGGGCGATCTTGAAGAATTCGTCCCTGAACTCAGGCGCATCGAATCCGATGAGGATCTGGAGCACAAGCATCGGTCCTTTCTTCGCTCACGCACTGTGGAAAAGCAAGCCGAGCAGGTGGCGAGGGTCGCCGCGGGCGAGCGGGTGGAGTGGCAAGGCGACTACACGAGGGGCAGACACTTCGACGGCGAGGCCGGGGCAGCGGATCACCAGACGCGCCGTCATCTTCGTTCATTTGTTGAGCTACCAGATGAGAAGCGGCAATAGGGCCTTTCGCGCCGGGTCACCTGCCCGGCCGCTAACGTGAACCGGGTGAATCTCGACGGTAATCAGACGTCCATTCGTGAGGTCTGCGACGCCGGCCTGCTCGCGGGCGCGGTGACGCTGGTCTGGCAACACGGAGAAGTGCTGCAGGTCAACGAGATCGGCTACCGCGATGTCGATGCGGGCCTGCCGATGCAAAGAAACACACTGTTTCGGATTGCGTCGATGACCAAGCCGGTCACGGTCGCCGTGGTGATGAGCCTGGTCGACGAGGGCAAGCTGACGCTAAAGGACCCGATCGCCCGCTGGGCGCCGGAGCTGGCCGATTTGCAGGTGCTGGACAGCCCGCACGGTCCGCTCGACCGGACTCATCCGGCAAACCGGGCGATCCTCATCGAGGATCTGCTGACCCACACCAGCGGTTTGGCCTACGGATTTTCGGTGTCCGGCCCGATCTCTCGGGCCTACATGCGGCTGCCGTTCAATCAGGGCCCGGACATCTGGATGGCTGAGCTGGCCAAGCTGCCCCTGGTACATCAACCCGGCGATCGGGTCACCTACAGCCACTCCATTGATCTGTTGGGCGTCATCGCTTCGCGCATCGACGGCAAGCCGTTCCACCAGGTGCTCGACGAGCGGGTGCTGGCGCCGACCGGCATGGTCGACACCGGATTCTTCGTCTCGGCCGAAGCGCGGCGACGAGCTGCGACCATGTACTCGCTCGACGAGCAGCATCAACTGCGGCACGACGTGATGGGGCCGCCGCGCCTGCAGCCGCCCTCGTTCTGCAACGCCGGCGGCGGCTTGTGGTCGACCGCCGACGACTACCTGCGATTCGTACGAATGTTGTTGGGCGACGGGATCATCGACGGCGCGCGGGTGATCTCCGAGCAATCGGCTCGACTGATGCGCACCGACCGCCTCACCGCCGAGCAGAGGCGGCACGACTTTCTGGGCGCGCCCTATTGGATTGGCCGCGGATTCGGGTTGAACCTGTCGGTGGTGACCGACCCGGTGAAATCCGCTCCCCTGTTCGGGCCGGGCGGGTTGGGCACCTTCAGCTGGCCGGGCGCCTACGGAACCTGGTGGCAGGCAGACCCTTCCGTAGACCTGATCCTGCTCTATCTGATCCAGAACTTGCCCGACATGACGGTGGACGCCGCCACCGCCGTCGCGGGCAATACGTCACTGGCGAAACTCCGCACGGCACAACCGAAATTCGTCCGGAACACGTATCGTGCGCTCGGCCTCTAACCGCATGGTCAACTATCCGCCCGCGCGCATCATCGGCCAGCGGATAGTGCTACGTCCGCCGGTGCTCGACGATGCCGGTGCGCTGTTTCAGCGGGTCGCCCGCGACCCCGAGGTCACCAGGTATCTGCAGTGGGCGCCGCACCCCGACGTGGCGACAACGCGGCGGGTGATCAGCGAAAAGATCAACGTCAGCGACGACGAACGGACGTGGGTCATCGAGCTCAAGCACAGCGGTCAGGTCATCGGCCTGACCAGCTGCCGACGCCCGATCACCCACTCGGTCGAAATCGGCTATTGCCTCGGCCAGCGTTGGTGGGGCAAGGGATTCATGCCCGAGGTGCTCGACATGCTGCTGAGCGCACTGGAAGCCGACCGCAAGGTGTACCGCGTCTGGGCCTCCTGCAGTGTCGACAACTTGCGCTCGGCCCGGCTGCTGGAGCGGATGGGGTTCGTGCAGGAGGGTCGGCTGGCCCGCCACGCCGTCTACCCCACCATGGGGCCCGAACCGCAGGACAGCCTGCTCTACTCCAGGATCTTGCGGTGAGTGTGCTTGGGCGGCTCCGAGTGTGCGCGCTCGATGCCATGAGCGCACACTCGAGTGCCCTAGGCTGAGCCGCATGTCTGAGCCGACCGTTCTGATCAGTGGTGCCGGGATCGGCGGGCCGGCCCTCGCGTATTGGCTCACTCGGGCCGGGTATCACGTGGTGCTGGTCGAGATTCACGACAGCATCCGCCCGGGTGGGCAGACCGTCGACCTGCGCGGTGCCGGGCGGGCAGTGGCCGAGCGAATGGGGCTGCTGGATCAGATGCGGGCCCACAGCCTTGAGCAGCGCGGCGTCGCCTGGGTGAAGGCCGACGGGAGCCGTCGCGCCGAGATGCCGGTGGAGGCATTCCACGGCAACGGCATGGTCAGCCAGCTCGAAATCCTGCGCGGTGATCTTGCCAGCGTGCTCTACCAGACCACGGCCGGGGACACCGATTACCGGTTCGGCACGCGTATCACGGAATTGGCGCAATCCGACGATGTGGTGGTCGCGACGTTGTCCGATGGCGCCACGGTGCACGCCGACTTGGTCGTGGGCGCCGACGGTCCGCATTCGGCGGTGCGGCGCCTGGCTTTCGGGCCCGAGGAGACGTTCCTCAAGCCACTGGGCGGCTACAACGCGTGGTTTACCGCACCCGACACCGTCGGCCTAAACGGCTGGTATCTGATTTATCAGGCGCCCGGCGGGCTCAACGCGTCCATGCGCCCCTCGCATGATCCGGCAATTGCGAAGGTAGCGTTGGCGTTTCGCTCCGAACCACTGGACTACGATCGTCGCGATCTCGCCGAACAGCGCGAGCTGCTGGCCTCCCGGTTCGCCGGGGCCGGCTGGCAGTCCGATGCCCTGGTCGCCGCGGCCCGCGATGCCGAAGACTTCTACTTCGACAGTTTCGCCCAGATCCAGATGGACAGTTGGTCGACGGGGCGGGTCACGCTGGTCGGCGACGCCGGCTACTGCGCGTCACCGCTGTCCGGCATGGGCACCAGCCTGGCACTGGTCGGCGCCTACGTGTTGGCCGGCGAGCTCGGCGTTGCCGAGGGTGCCGGCATCGACGCCAAAGCGCTTGCGGCAGCGCAAGACCGCTACCAGACGGTGATGCGGCCCTACGTCGATCGCTGCCAGACGCTGGGCAACACCATGGAACGGTATGCACCGAATTCCGCGGCCGACATCGCCGTCACAGCCATGGTGATGAAGTACATGCAGCGCTGGCCGTTCCGCGGTTACGCCGAACGGAAGTGGTTCACCACCGCCGACGCCGTCGACCTGCCCGACTATCCGTCGTCCTCCAAGGCCCGGCGCGCGTAGGCTCGCACGTCGGCATCGCCGTCTTTCAGCGCCAGTTTGAGTGCGTCGCGGGCGGCGGGGTCGATTGCCCACCGGGTCAGGCTCAGCACCGCGGCCTTGCGCACGTCCAGGTGCGTGTCGGATAGCGCCTCAGATAGCCGCGGCACGGCGAGTTCGGCCACCGCACCCTTCAGCGCACGGGCCGCACCCACCCGGACCTGCCACGCCGGCGCGCGCAATGCCTTTTCGACGGATGCGAAATCGTCTTGACGGCAACCTAATTCGCCCAGGGCAGCGAGCGCAGCCGCACGCACCAACGGATCCGGATCGGCAATCAGCGCGCTGACCGCCTCGGCGCCACCGCGCAGCGTGGCCAGGCCGGCGGCCGCCGCGATGCGCACCTCCCGGCTCTCGTCACCGGTGGCGGTGACGATGCCGTCCACGTCGTCAACCGACACCAGTGCCCGCACCGCCTCGATACGCACCCGGTGGTCGGAATCGCCGAGGGCACGACGGAATTGTTCGGCATTGCCGACCCGGCGTGCGGCCAGCAGATACACCGCGGCGCCCCGCACCACGATGTCACCGGACAGCAGATACGGTTCGGCGCCGGCCGGATCTGGCAGCACTTCGACCAGCTCGCGGATTCCGTCGGCGCTGGCTCGGCGCACTCCGGCATCGGTGTCGTCCAGCGCGGCCAACAGCGCGGGCGCATACCCGTCGGGAATGTGCTCGGTCAGCGTTGCCACCGCGGTTCGGCGCACGCCTGGATCGGGGTCGGTCAGATACGGCTCCAGGTCGACAATCGTCGGCTCTTCGAGAGCGAGGACCTCGGCGATACGCGGTGAGGGCGGCTCGAACGAGGTGACAGCCGCGGTGATTCGGGATCCCGCGGTGGCCGGGGCTTTACCGCCAACCAGCGGTGGCTGCTCCACCTGGTACACGGTCCGATCGGTCGGCGGTAGTCCGTCCAGCTCCGGGACCGGCACGAAATACGGTGCGACGGGCCGCTTCAGGAACACCATCTCGCCGTCGAGTCCCTTAAGCAGGTTGAGGTGATAACCCCATTCGCTGTCGTCGCGGCTGGGCAGATCGGCGCGCTCGTGGTAGAGGCCCCAGCGTGATTCGGTGCGGGTGAGCGAGGACCGTGCGGCCATCTCGGCGCAGTCCCGGATGAACGACACTTCCACGGCACGCATCAGCTCGTGCGGATTATGGGCTCCCATCTCCGCGATCTCGGCTTGCATGCGGTCGAAGGTGCGCACCGCGATGGACAGCTTGGCCGCCGTCTTGGGCGGTGCCACATAGTCGTTGACGAACCGTCGCAGCTTGTATTCGACCTGGGTTTGCGGCGGGCCATCCGGATGTTGCAACGGCCGGTAGATCAGCTCATGCGCGACACGTAGTTGGTCGTCCGGAAGGTGCTGTGGGGCAGCAAGTTCAGATACCGTTGATGCGGCGTGGGTGCCGGCGAGGTCGCCGAACACGAAAGCCCCGATCATGTAATTGTGCGGGACGCAGGCCAAGTCGCCGGCGGCATATAGCCCGGGCACTGTGGTTCTGGCGTGTTCGTCGACCCACACTCCCGAAGCGGAATGTCCACTACACAATCCGATTTCGGAAATGTGCATCTCGATGTCGTGGGTGCGGTAGTCGTGTCCGCGGTTGGCGTGAAACGTGCCCCGAGTGGGGCGCTCGGTGGTGTGCAGGATGTTTTCCAGCGCGGTCAGTGTCTCGTCGGGTAGGTGGGACACCTTGAGGTAGATGGGTCCGCGCGCCGAGTCGATTTCGCTCTTGACTTCGGCCATCATCTGCCCCGACCAGTAGTCGGAGTCGACGAACCGCTCACCGTGCGCGTTGACCTGGTAGCCCCCAAAAGGGTTCGCCACGTAGGCACACGCCGGACCGTTGTAATCCTTGATCAGCGGATTGACCTGGAAACACTCGATACCCGACAACTCCGCGCCCGCGTGGTAGGCCATCGAGTACCCGTCACCTGCGTTGGTGGGGTTCTCGTATGTTCCGTACAGGTAGCCCGAGGCGGGCAGACCGAGCCGACCGCACGCACCGGTCGCCAGGATTACGGCTTTGGCCCCCACGGCGACGAATTCACCTGTGCGGGTGTTGAATGCCGCGGCGCCGACGGCCCGGTCACCGTCGGTGAGCACTCGCACCGGCATCAGCCGGTTCTCGATCTGGATCTTCTCGCGCATCGATCGCTGTCGCAGCACCCGGTACAGCGCCTTTTTGACGTCCTTGCCTTCCGGCATGGGCAGCACGTAGGAACCGGATCGGTGCACCCGGCGCACCGCGTACTCGCCGTGCTCGTCCTTTTCGAATTTCACGCCGTAGCGCTCCAGCCGCTGCACCATCGCAAATCCGCGGCTGGCCGTCTGATATATGGTGCGCTGGTTGACGATTCCGTCGTTGGCGCGGGTGATTTCGGCGACGTAGTCCTCCGGCTCCGCCTTACCCGGGATGACGGCGTTGTTGACGCCGTCCATTCCCATGGCCAGCGCGCCGGAATGCCGTACGTGGGCCTTCTCTAAAAGCAGCACCTGGGCGCCGTGCTCGGCAGCCGACAGCGCGGCCATGGTGCCTGCCGTGCCCCCGCCGATGACCAACACGTCACAATCGAGACGGACCGGCGCCGTCGAATCTGGAATCTGCATTATGCGGCCACCGTATGATCAAGTGCGGCAATGATTTCCGATCGCAATTCCGCGCGCTGCCGGTCGACGCGCGGATCGGGCACCTCCAGCACCGCGCGCAACGGCTTGCCGGCCTTGCCGAGCACGACGACCCGGTCCCCCACCGCCAGCGCCTCATCGACGTCGTGCGTGACGAACACGATCGTGGTCGGATGAGTACGCCAGGTGTCGATGAGCAGCCGCTGCATGGCAGCACGGGTCTGGGTGTCCAGGGCCCCGAACGGCTCGTCCATCATCACCGCGCGGGGCGCCCCGGCCAGCCCGCGGGCCAGTTGTACGCGCTGGCGCATCCCACCGGACAAGCTCTTGGGCAGATAGCCGCCGAAACCGGTGAGGCCGAGCTCGCCGATCCAATGTTCGGCCTGAGCGCGCCGGGTGGCACGTGGTTCGCCACGCAGCCGCAGTGCCAGCTCGATGTTGGATCGCACACTGCGCCACGGCAGCAGCGCGTTGTCCTGGAACACCATGCCGCGGTCGCCCGAGGTGCCGGTGACTTCGGCGTCGTCGGCCAGTATCCGGCCGCTGTCGGGCGGCAGTAAGCCCGCCAGCGCACGCAGCACCGTCGACTTGCCGCAGCCCGACGGGCCGGTGAGCACCAGGATCTCCCCCGGCCGCACCGTGAGGCTCAGCTCGTCGATCACCGGAGCTCCGGTGTAGGACAACCGCACTCGATCCAACTCGAGGCCCACGCCAATCGTCATTTCGTCCCCTCCTGTGCACGCGGCAGCCAGCGGGTCACGCGGCGGCCCACCAGTTCGACCGCTGCCGCCGTCGCGAATCCCAGCACTCCGATGGTGATGATGCCGACGAACACCTGCGGGTAGGACAACACCGTGTAGTCCTGCCAGGTGCGGTAACCGACGCCGAGACGACCGGAGATCATCTCCGCCGAGATCACACAGATCCACGCGACGCCCATGCCGACCGACAGCCCGCCGAACACGCCGGGCAGGATGCCCGGCAACACCACCTGGGTCAGGACGTCCCACCGGCTGCCGCCCAGGGTCCGCACCGAGTCCTCCCACAGCGTGGGTAGCGCGCGCACCGCATGTCGGGTGCTGACCATGATCGGGAAGTAGGCCGCCAGGAAGGTGATGAACACGATGCCGGCCTCGTCGGTGGGGAACAACAGGATCGCCACCGGCACCATCGCGATGGCCGGGATGGGTCGGGCCAGTTCCGTCAGCGGACCGAAGGTGTTGGCGAACAACCGAGATCGGGCCAGCAGTACGCCCGTAGCGACGCCGACCACCGCGGCCAGCCCGAAGCCGGTGAGAATGCGAAGCAAAGACTGCGCCAGGTCCAGCCAGTACTCGTAGGTTCCCAACCGGCGGTGCAGCGCGCTGACGATCTGGGTGACCGTCGGCAGCGTGTCGAATCGCAGCAACAACCGCACCTTGCCTGCGGTCAGCACCTGCCACAGCCCGATCGCGGCAGCAATCGAGGCCAGCCGCAGCAGCCACCACCGCCACGGCGAGGCGGACCGTTTCGCGACGGGCAGCCCGGGTGTCGGGATAGCGGCCACGACGTCGTCGGCCACTTGAGCGTTCGTTCCTCCGGTCACATACGCGGTCATACCGAACCTCCAAGCGCCTGTTGATAATTCATCTCAGTGCTGCCCGGGTGCCCGGATGTGTACCGGCGTGCCCCGGCCAGGGTGTCGAAGGGGTAGTAGTTCTGGCCGTCTTGCACCCAGAACGCTTTGTCGGCGAACCACCGGGTGCCCAGCTCAGTGTCAGGAACATAGGCCGCTCGTATCTTGGTGCCGTGCGCGCTGGCATCCCTGATGGCGTGCAGCAGACTGGTGGGGTTGGCAATCGTTTGGGTGCCGTCAGATCCGTCCAGCCACAGCTCGCTCGCCAGCGCCGGATCGCCGACGAGCACCGACGGGTTGGTGGTCGTCGCCCGGGCCGCGTTGTAATCGCGCCCGCGGGCCGCGAACACCGCGCGCAGCGGTTCGTCCTGCACGAATCCGGCAACGTCGAGGTCGGCGAAATCACCGATCGACTTCAGGTACGGGACATCGCTTTTCAGTGCGTCCACCAGCGACGGTTTGAGCGTGGTGTCAAACGACGTGCCGCCGGGGCCGTTGTACAGGTACACCACTTCCTGCGGAAGTCCGCTGGACTGTGCGACGATGCGCGCCGCTTCCAGCGGCTTGTCGTTGAGGAAATCGGTCGCGTCCAGTTGGGCTTGCAGGAACGCGGCCAGCACCTCCGGGTGCGCAGCGGCATACGAGCGGCGCACCACCACGCCGTGCAGGGTGGGTAGATTCAGCTCGGCCCCGTCGTACAGCAGCTTGGCCTTATTCTGGTAGACCAGCAGCCCGGGCCAGGCGACGAATTGTGAAAGTCCTTGCACTTGACCTGATTCCAGTGCTGATGCGCCGATCTGCGGCTGCTGGTTGAGCACCTGGACGCCGGTGATCGCGGCCCTGTCCAGGGCGCGGACCAGGGTGCCGTGACCGGCCGAGCCGATGCTGGCCGATACCTTCGTCCCGGCCAGGTCGGCCAGTGCGGTGGCCGACGAATCCGGCTTCACCACAACCATATTCAGCGCACCCCTGGGGTTATAGCCGGTGATCGAGACGATCTCGGTGCGGGCCAACGGGTTGGCCTGGGTCTTGGAGCCGTTGATCAGCATCGGGTAATCGCCCATCGAGCCGATGTCGATCTTCTCGGCGAGCATCTGGGCGGTGATCGGGGCACCGGTGTCGTAATCCTGCCACCGGACCGCGTACTTCGTGCCGGTGCGGGTGGTGATGTCGGCGAGCCGGTGCTCGAGGTAGCCCTGAGCGCGCAGCAGCGTTCCCGCGGTGACGGTGTTGATGGTCTTGGACTGGTATCCGATCACGACGTTGACCACACCGGAGGATTCCGATAGCGATTCCAGCGAGCAACTGGAAATAGTTGTGGCAATGGCGAATACAATCGACGCCAGCCAGGCTGCGTGTCGTTTCATGAAAACCTTTGTGGGCTAAGTTTTTTCAGCGTAGGAGGTACGGCATGTTCACCGTGACAGCGCCCGTTGGGCAGCGGGCTGCGCACGGACCGCAGTACCAGCATTCGTCGACGTGCATGAACGCTTTCCCGGTGTCGGGGTTGATGGCAAGCGCGTCCAGCGGACAGACCTCGACGCAGAGGGTGCAACCGTCGATACACAGCGACTCGTCGATCGTCACCGGCACGTCGGCGCGGTTGTTGACCAGCGTCATGGCTTGCTCCTTATTAAGTGGCCGCTCATGGTGATTCGGTCGCCGCGCATCCGGATGTATTCCAGGTCAACGGGTCTTCCGTCGTCGAGGCTGGTGACCCGCTCGAGCATGAGCAACGCGGATCCGTCCGGCACCTGCAGGGTGGCCGCTGAATGCGCGTCGGCCGGTATCGCTTCCAGCGCCAGTGACGCCGAGCCCAACCGGTGTCCGCTGACCTGCTCGATGAGCGCGAACAGGTCTTGCGTTTCCAGGGGGTTTTCCAGCGTGTGATCCAGAATCTGAGTCCCGATGTCGGGGGTGAGGTAGGTGAGGTCGAGGCTCAGCGGCAGATCACCCAGGTATCGCAGCCGCTCGATAAACACCGCCTGCTCACCGGGTTCCAGCTGCAGCCGGCTGGCCACTGCGGGCGGAGCAACCACGAGCATGGCGGCACGCACCTCGTTGCGGACTTCTCCGACGTGTTTGAAGGCTTCTTTGAGGCCCAGCAGCGAGTCGATCCGGTGGTCGTATTTGCGCTGCGCGACGTGCGTGCCGATCTTCGGTCCGCGGTCGATCAGACCTTCGTGCTTCAGGATGCTCAGAGCTTCCCGAATAGTGTTGCGGGACACCGAGAATTCGGCCGACAACTCGTTTTCGGTAGGTAACTCGTCCAGATAGGCCGCGGTGTGAATCTGCTGGCGCAGCACATCTGCGACCCGGCGGGCACGGTCTGCCCGGGGTCCGCGGATGGGTATTGCCTCGGCCACGTCGTCACGCTAACGCAGCTCAGGGGCATATTTCGGGTGGGCGATCAGGGGCTGCGACGGCAGGTCAGCGTATTGCGCCGGGTGCAGTTCAGCGGCTACCAGCAAAAACCGGGGCCCCGGCGGCTATTGCGCCACCCGGGAAAAGACATTGTCTTTGCGATCCTGGTGAGCGGAACCGTTCGCACCGATCGAACGTGGTCGCTGGACGGGACACAACGTTTTGCCCGCCTCGGAGCGACAAAACCGGACGTAACGCCGGCGGGTTGGCCAGGAATACAACGTTTTGCCCGCCTCCGAGCGACAAAGGCGTCCATGTCGTACCGCGATGCGACAGTCCGGGGATGACGAAATCGCTGCTGCTGCGTGGGACGGAGCTCCGCTACGTACTGACCTGGCACCTGTTCCTGCACGGGCCGGCCACCGTCCCGGAATTGCTCCACGCACTTGCGTACTACAACTTCGATGTCGGCGGCCGCGGGTCGAAATCGATTTCTGATGCGCTGCGCTGGGAGCGGCGCTACGGGCGCGTGGGCCGATTGGCCCGCGGTCGGTACGGCCCCGGCTGGATGCCGCGCGGCACCGAGCACCGAATCCATCAGCGAGTGCTCGCACTGCGCGAACAAGCGACGAATTTGTCGCTCGGAGGCGGGCAAAAGGATAAGTCCTCAACCGCGTGAGCAGCCACCCCGAAACGTCAGACGTCCTCGGTAACAGCCTGCTTGCCATTGCGGGCCCCGTTCAAGATGGACGTGTCCGCTGGGAGCTCGAACGACGGGAACGCCGAACCCACCGCGGCGGTCGCCGCGCTGCGTTGGGCCTCCAGGCGGGCCAACGCTTCCGGCGTGAACACCGACAAACCGAGTTCCGGGTTGTAGCCATGGATTTCCTTGACATCGAGCTGGGCCAGGAAATACAGGATCTCCTTGGAGACGACCTGACCGGGCACCAGCACCGGAAACCCGGGCGGGTAGGGCACCACAAACGTGGTGGAGACCAATTTCCTGCCCTCGGCGATCCGCCGCCCCGCCTGACCGATCTGTACGTATTCACGGTCGGACTCTTCATATCCCGCGTAGAACGCCGCTCGCATGTCACCGAATCCGCAAGCGTCCACCGGCCGGAACGCGATGTCGAATTCGCTGAAGTCGGGCAGGTGCGGCAGATCCTGGGTGATCTCCTCGACCCGGCGCTGGTGCAATGTCCAATCGGCCACGCTGGCCAATTCCTTCTCCTGGTCGAGGTCGGTGGCCACCCGGCGCAGCACGTCGAGCAGGTGATGCACGCTCGACCAGGTGACGCCAATGGTGAAGATCAACAGCACGCTGTTGATTGACGTCTTGTTGATCTGGATGCCGAACCGTTCCATCAGGATTTTCTCGCGGAAGTCGTAGCCGTTCATTCCGGTATTGCCGAGGAACAGGGTGACGCGCGTCGGGTCCAGCACGAACTGATCGGATCGCCAGGCCTCGTTCCACTCCGCCAGCGCGCCCTGCCTGACCTCGCGGTAGGAACTGACCGCGGAGGCCCGGAACTCCTCGGGCACCAGGTCGGATTCGTCGAGGATGCGAAACCACTTGCTGATCAGTCGGTCTTTGCGGACGCGGTGGCGGAACACCAGCGCCATGTCATAGACCTGCCGGACCAGTTGGAATCCCTCGATGTCGACCTGCCGGCGGGCCAGGTCCAGCGAGGCGAGCAGTTGCTGGTTCGGTGATGTCGAGGTGTGCGTCAGGAACGCTTCGCCGAACGCGTCGCGGGCCCGCGAATTGAAATCACGGTCGCGCACATGGATCATCGACGACTGCCGAAACGCCGACAGCGACTTGTGGGTGGAGTGCGTCGCATAGACCCGCACCCGTGCCAGGCTCGGGTCGGGCAGCAGCCGGTGGTTCACCCACTCCGATCGAGGGATCCCCTCCATCGACTCGGCCCACTTGCGGTATTCCGCAGCGTATTCCGGCGACGCCAACATCTGCTCGAGGCGGTCCGCCGATACCATCGCGGTCCGTTGCCGGGCCCACGGCACGGCGGTGGCAAACGCATACCAGGCCTCGTCCCACAGGAAGCAGATGTCCGGCTTGATCGCTAGCACCTCCTCCATCACCCGCTGCGGGTTGTAGACGACACCGTCGAAGATGCAGTTGGTGAGCAACACCATGCGCACCTTGTCCAACTGGCCGGCTGCCTCCAGGTCCAGCAGCGCCTTCTTGATCGTCTCCAGCGGCACCGCTCCGTAGATCGCGAACTGCGGCAGCGGATAGGCGTCCAGGTAGAGCGGGTAGGCGCCGGCCAGCACCAGACCGTAGTGGTGCGACTTGTGGCAGTTGCGGTCGATCAGCACGATGTCGCCCGGCCGGGTCAGCGACTGCACGACAATCTTGTTGGCGGTCGAGGTTCCGTTGGTGACGAAGTACGTCTGGTTGGCATGCCAGGTGCGCGCGGCCTTGTCCATCGCTTTCTTGATGTTGCCGTGCGGATCCAGCAGCGAGTCCAGGCCACCCGAGGTTGTCGAGGTCTCGGCCATGAAGATGTTGCGGCCGTAGAACTCACCCATGTCCTGTAGTGATTTGGAGTTGAAGATGCTGGCGCCACGCGCGATCGGCAGCGCATGGAATTGGCCGACCGGCGCCAACGCATACGCCCGCAAGGCATCGAAAAACGGTGTGGCGAAACGATTTCGAATCCCGGCGAGCACCGTGCTGTGCAGATCGGTGACGTCGTTGAGCCGATAGAAAGTGCGATCGTAGACGTCGTGTTCGTCGTTGTTGCCCGCGGCGATCGACTCGTCGGTCAGCAGGTAGAGGTCGATATGTGGCCGCAGCTCGCGGATCCACTCGCCGCATTCGATGCAATCGCTACTGCAGTCGCGACCGATCGGGTCATCGGTGATGCCCAGCAGTGTGTTCATCAGCGGCACCCGGTCACGTGAGCGCAGTGGCACGTCGTGGCGGATGATCGCGGCCTGAATTTCGCCGTTCAGGGCGACCGCGGTGATGGCGTCCTCGACGCTGGGGACCACCAGCAGCTCGAACTGCACATCGTCAGTCGGGCAGCGCAGCGCCCGCAGACTTTCGGCGAGGCAGTCGGGCGTGGTGATGGGCGAGTCGTCGGCGAGCAGCACCGTGTAAAACTGCTGCTGTTTGGCTTGGGCCACCAACTCTTGATCGGCCAATGGCGCAGAGAGGTCGAAAAGCGCTGTGCGGTCGCCATATTCGGAGAGCAGACGCACCGCCAGCGATACTTCCTCGCTGAGTCGCACCACGGCTTGAGTCTCGAGGTGAGTGCGAAACGTCGCCAGGTTCTCCGACCCGGGGTACAGCCAGTACCGCTCGTAGGCCGCGAGGCGGTCCATCAGGCGCTTGACCTTCGCCGTGTCGTGCGCGACGTCGTGTCCGGCCAGGGTGATGTCGGCGAGGTGACGGCACGCGTCGTCGAGCAGGTTCCAGGTGTCGATCCGCGTGTACGACGGGTTGGCTACCGCGGCGAGCGCGGAGACGCGGAGTCGTCGCGAGTAGGCGCTGTAGGGATTCATGTCGTCACCTGTTCTGTTGGTGCGGGCAGCGGCCGTCGGCGCGAATCGGCGTAAGCGGTAGTCCCGTCGATAGCAAACCCAGCAAGTCATTGTGACCCGCCCGCACTGCGCACGGAATCATTTCGCTCAGACGGGGTGGGTTAGCGATTCGGCCTGTCATCTCTGCCGTCACCGTCCGACTTACGCAGCATCGGGAGCTCCCAGCGGCGCACCGGCAGGTCGGTGACGTCGCTCAGCGACCGCACGACGGCCTGCGTCAGCCCCATGAGCGCGGCCATCACCGGCAGCAGCGGCTGCAAAGGTTTGGCCGCTTCGCGGACGGTACTGATGCGACGGGCCACGATCAGGCGTTCGATCGAGTGATACAGCCAGGCGCCCACACCCAGCGCGAAAATCGAGAGCGCCGACGCCGCGACGCTCAGTCGGTAAGCCGCGCAGATGACCGCCGCCAGCACCACCGTTGCAGCCAGCACGGCAGCCACCAAGGCGCGCAGCTGCAGCCGGGTCATGACGGAGGTTCGGGGTTCTCCGGTGTGCCCGCGGCACCCGAACGCACCGAATCCTGGACGGCCTTTGCGGCCGCGCGGATCTGCGGTGTCACCAGCATGACGTGGCCAAGTACTCCGTTGACGAAGCCCGGCGAGTCGTCGGTGGACAGTTCTTTGGCCAGCTGCACCGCCTCGTCCACCGCGACCGGTTCAGGCACGTCGTCGGCATAGAGCAGCTCCCACACCGCGACGCGCAAGATGGCGCGATCCACGGCGGGCAGCCGGTCCAGCGTCCAACCCTGCAAATGCGAGCTGATCAGCTCGTCGATGTGGGTGAGGTGCTCGGAGACCCCGCGCGCCACCGCAGCCGTGTACGGGTGCAGCGACGCCACGTCGACGTTGGATTCGGCCAGCGCGGTCCGCACCTCGACGATCTGAAGCGGGGTCAAATCCCGGGCCTCGCCCTCGAAGAGCAGATCGACCGCCCGCTTACGGGCCTGATGTCGTCCCTTAACGGGCCTGCTCACGCGTTGACACGCCCCAGATAGCTGCCGTCGCGGGAGTCAACCTTCAGCTTGTCGCCGGTGTTGATGAACAACGGCACCTGGAGCTCCGCACCGGTCTCCACGGTCGCCGGCTTGGTGCCCGCGCTGGACCGGTCGCCTTGCAGACCCGGCTCGGTGTGGGTGACGACGAGTTCGACGGTCACCGGCAGTTCGAGGTACAGCGGCGCTCCGTCGTGGAACGCCACCTGCACCGGCAAGCCCTCCAGCAAGAATCGTGCGGCGTCGCCGACGAGGGATTCCGACAGCGGGTGCTGCTCATAGTCCTGGCTGTCCATGAAGACGAAATCCGAGCCGTCGCGGTACAGGTAGGTGGCGTCGCGCCGGTCGACCGTGGCGGTGTCGACCTTCACCCCGGCGTTGTAGGTTTTGTCGACGACCTTGCCCGACAGCACGTTCTTCAGCTTGGTCCGCACGAAGGCCGGACCCTTACCCGGTTTGACGTGCTGGAAGTCGGTGATCGTCCACAGCTGGCCGTCGATTACCAGGACAAGCCCGTTTTTGAAGTCGGCAGTACTCGCCACGGTTGGTGAATCTCCTCGATTGTGTGTGTCGCTGTCGAACATCCTACGGGCGCAGAAAGTTCGACTGGCCCGCAAGGGGAGCCGGGAGAACGGGTGACAGGCGGCGCTAGACCGGCGTCCACACGCCGTTGTTGAAGAATCCCCAGTTCCCGGACGTGGGGTTCCACATCAAGTGGGCCTGCGGCGCCCACGTCGGTGCGGGTGGAGCCGGCGGCGCCCACGGCGGCGGAGGTCCCCAGGGCCCCCAACCCGCCGGCGCCGGACCTTGCCAGTCGTGGCACTGATTCCAGTCCCAGCCGTAGTTGTTGCCCCAGGCCGGGTCCCATTGCTGACCCGGACACCAGTGGTTGGCGGGCAGCGGGGCCGGCGCTGCCTGGGCCCGGAGGTCGGGGCCGCCCGCCAATCCCAAAGCCGACAGCGCAACCGCCAGCACGCCCGTGTACACCCGCACCGTCTTCATGTCCTCACTATGTCGGGACGAGCCAGCGCTGTGAAGAGGACGTCGTCGTCGAGCCGGCCGCCGACGCGCTGTACTCGTCGAGGACGGCCGCTCAGTCGAGGATTCTTCGCGCGATGTTGGTGCTGACGAGGTCGAGGAGTTCTTCACCCCGGCCGGCCAGGATGGTTCGGATTGCGTACAGCGAAAACCCCTTTGCCTGCTCGGCGGTGATGGACGGCGGGATGGAGAGCTCCTGGCGCGCGGTCACGACGTCGATGACCGCAGGTCCGTCATGCGCGAACGCTTCTTGCAAGGCCGCGTTGAGGTCGGCGGGCTGTTCGACACGGCGCGCAAAGAGCCCGACCGCGCGCGCCACCGCGGCGAAGTCGACCGCTGCCAACTCGGTGCCGAAGTTCACGATGCCGGCCGCCTTCATCTCCAACTCGACGAAACCCAGCGACGAGTTGTTGAACACGATCACCTTCACCGGCAGTCGATTCTGCTTGAGCGTCACCAGCTCTCCGAACAGCATCGTCAGCCCGCCGTCCCCCGACAGCGCGACAACCTGGCGCGCACGGTCAACAGTCTGTGCACCGATCGCATGCGAAAGCGCACCGGCCATGCTCCCGTGCGTCGCCGATCCGATCAGACGGCGCCGACCGTTCATAGTCACGTACCGTGCCGCCCAAATCGTGGGTGTGCCAACGTCATAGGTGAACACCGCATCATCGGTGGCCAATTGACTGGCAAGCCGCGCAACGTATTCCGGCCGGATCGGCGTGCGGTCGCGGTCGTTGACCGCCAGGTCCTCAAGCGACTTGCGGGTCTTGCGGTAGTGCTTCAGCGCCCGATCCAAGTGATCGCTGTCGGAGGCCGGTGAGAGCAGCGGCTGCAACGCGCTGACCGTGTCCTTCACCGTGCCAACCAATCCCAGATCGACATGCGCGCGCCTGCCGAGATGGCTCCCGTCGATGTCGACCTGAATGATCGTCGCGTTGTCGGGATAGAACTGCCGGTAAGGAAAGTCGGTGCCCAGCATCAGCAGCACATCGCACTCTTTGATCGCCTTGTATCCGGAGGCGAAGCCCAGCAGCCCCGTCATTCCGACGTCGTAGGGATTGTCGTACTCCAGGTGCTCCTTGCCGCGCAACGCGTGCACGATCGGAGCCCGCAACGTTCCCGCGAGCTCAACCACTTCGTCGTGTGCCCCAGCGCACCCCGCGCCGCCAAGGATCGTGGTGCGGGTCGAGCGGTTGAGGATGTCGGCGGCCTGGCGCAAAGACTCGTCGGCGGGCCGCAGCACCGAGCGGGTAGGCAATACCGGCCCGATCTTCCAGTCCGGGTTGCTCAGCTGGCTGAGGAGAACCTCACCCGGTATCACCACAACGGCGACGCCCCGCTGCTCAATCGCGGACCGCATCGCCATCTCGACGATGCGCAGCGCCATTTCTGGCTTGCTGACGAGCTCGCAATACACGCTGCACTCACGAAACAGCTCCTGCGGGTGCGTCTCCTGGAAGTACTGCGAACCAACCTCATCCAGCGGTATTTGCGCCGCGATCGCCAACACCGGAACACGAGTGCGCTGCGCGTCGAACAACCCATTGATCAGATGCAGATTGCCCGGCCCACAGCTGCCGGCGCACACCGCCAGGCCACCGGTCAAAGCGGCGTCGGCCGCAGCCGCGAACGCCGCGGCTTCCTCGTGACGCACGTGTTCCCAAGCAATCCGCTGCGAGCGGCGGATCGCGTCGGTAAATCCGTTGAGGCTGTCACCCGGTAGGCCATAAACACGGGTTATCCCGCTGGCTTCGAATGCTCCGATGATGTGCTGCGCAACGGTTGGCACGCGTCGTCTCCTCGTTTGGTCTACCGGTATCTGGAAGTGTTGCGCGCCGGCGAGTCCGTCGCCCGTGGAAACACCCTTCGACCATCTCCCAGACATCGTGGCCCTTGCCGTGCAGCATCGCTAGAGCGCCATCGATGGTGCGGCTTGGGTAGCCGCGCTGACCATCCCGGGGGTGCGCCCGCAGGCGTAGTCATCGCGAGGATGAAGCAAATTGCGACGGTAGAGAACGGCGCCGGCTAGGCCAGAATTGCCAGTTCTTTGGGGAAGCGGGTGAGCAGTTCCGGGGCAGCCGTCTCGTCGCCCACAGCCAGCGTGTCCTCGATGCGCACACCACCACGGCCGGGGAGGTAGACGCCGGGCTCCACGGTCACCACAGAGCCGGCAAGAAGGGTTCCGGCGGAGGTGGCGCCGATTCCGGGCGCTTCGTGGATCTGCAGACCGACACCATGCCCCAAACCGTGGCTGAAGTGCTCGCCGTAACCCGCGTCGACGATCAACTGCCGCGCCGCTCCGTCGACGTCGCGCAGCCCGGCGCCCGGCCGCAGCGCCTCCCGGCCGGCCCGCTGCGCATCGGCGACCAGCTGATAGACCTCCAGCTGCCAGTCGGCGGCCTTGCCCAGCACGAAGGTGCGGGTCATGTCCGAGTGGTAGCCGGCGACCAGCGCGCCGAAGTCGATCTTGACGAAGTCGCCGTTCGCCAGGACAGCGTCAGTCGGCCGGTGATGCGGGATCGCCGAATTCGGGCCGGCGGCCACGATGGTCTCGAACGAAATCGCATCGGCGCCGTGGTCGAGCATCAACGCTTCCAGCTCGCGGCTCACCTCGCGTTCGGTCCGGCCGGGCCGCAGCCCGCCCCGCTGCACCAGATCGGCCAGCGCGGCGTCGGCCTTTTCGCAGGCCAGACGCAGCAAAGCGAGCTCACCGTCGTCTTTGATTTCGCGCAGCGCTTCGACCGTTCCGGCGGCCCGCACCAGCTCGGTGGCCGCATTCCGCTCCGTGAGCTCGTTAATCAGCGTGTCGAATCCGTCGACCGTGACCACATTGCTTTCGAAGCCCAGCTTGCCCACGCCGGCATCGGCGGCCCGACCGATCAAATGGCGCCCGAGCGCGCGCTCGATCGCGACCTCGAGGTCAGGCGCCTGTTCGGCGGCCTGGGTGCGGTACCGGCCGTCGGTCGCCAACACGGGCCCACGATCGTCGGCGAAGACCAGCAACGCGCCGTTCGATCCGGAGAATCCGGACAGATAACGCACGTTGATCAGGTCCGTGACCAGCATCGCTTCCAACCCGTTGGCGGCGATCTGCGCTTTTAAATTCTCTCGACGGTGGGAATGTGTCACGCCTCACGACGGTACTCGCTACTGTGGTTCCCCATGAGTAGCTGGATGCTGCGGGGACTGGTGTTCGCCGCGGCCATGGTGGTCGTCCGGTTGTTTCAAGGAGCGTTAATCAACGCGTGGCAGACGCAGGCGGGGTTGATCAGCATTGTGCTGCTTCTTCTCTTCCTCACCGGCGTCGTCGTATGGGGGCTGTTGGACGGCCGTGCCGATGCCCGGGCCAACCGGGACCCGGACCGTCGTCAGGATCTGGCGATGACGTGGCTGCTGGCCGGACTGATGGCTGGCATCCTCAGCGGTGCCGTCTCCTGGGTCATCTCGCTGTTCTACGCCGGCCTGTACACCGGGGGTCTGATCAACGAGGTGACGACGTTCGCGGCGTTCACTGCGCTCTGCGTTTTCCTGCCCGGCATCATCGGCGTTGCTGTCGGCCGCTGGCGGGTGGACCGGCAGTTCGAGAAGGAGCCCGAGAAGCACCACGGCCTTGGCGTTACCGAGGAGCGGGCTGACACAGACGTGTTCTCGGCCGTGCGCGCCGACGAGGCGGCAAGCGGAGCGGCCCAGCCGGAGGCACAGACCTCTTCGGTGGCCACCGCCGAACGCGAAGCGCCCACTGAAACAATTCCGACGACCGAACGCGACACCCCGACCGAGACGATCCCGACGGGACGATGGGGTGCACCCACCGAAACGATCCCCACCAAGGACGACGACGCGAAAACCGAGGTCATCCGCACCGGCGACGAGCACCCCAAGGCAGACCCGGAAACGAAGAAGGACTAGCCGCGCCACAGTGGCGGCCAGGTAGCGCAGCGCCAGCAGGTAGCCCTGGATTCCCAGCCCGACGATCACTCCGGTCGCAACAGGGCTCAGGTAAGAGTGCCGCCGAAACTCTTCGCGGGCATGCACATTGGAGATGTGCACCTCGATCAGCGGTGCGCGTAGCTCAGCGCAGGCATCACGCAGCGCCACCGAGGTATGGGTCAGACCGCCGGCGTTGAGAATCACCGGCTCCCCCGCGTCGGCGGCCAGATGAATCCAGTCCAGCAGTTCGGCTTCGCTATCGCTTTGCCGCACAACAGCTTTGATCCCAAGCTCCGCGGCCTCACCCTCGATAAGCGCGGCCAGCTGCTCATGCGTGGTGTCGCCGTAGACGTCGGGCTCGCGCTTGCCGAGCCGGCCCAGGTTCGGACCGTTGAGGACGTTGACTGTCACGGTCATCAGGCATCTGCTTCCGGATAAAGCCCCGCGTAGGCGGTCACCAGCAGCCCCGGGTCCGGTCCCACCATCCGGCCCGGCTTGGCCAGCCCGTCGAGCACCACAAACCGGAGCACTCCCGCTCGAGTCTTCTTGTCCGCAGCCATGTATTCCAGCAATTGCGGCAACGCGTCGGCGTCGTAGCTGACCGGCAGACCCAGCGACGCCAGGATGGTGCGGTGCCGTTCGGCGGTGGCGTCGTCCAGGCGGCCGGTAAGCCTGGCCAGTTCGGCGGCGAACACCAGACCTACCGATACCGCGGCGCCGTGCCGCCACTGATAGCGCTCCCGGCGCTCGATCGCATGCGCCAAAGTGTGCCCGTAGTTCAGGATTTCGCGCAGTTCGGATTCCTTCTCGTCGGCGGCGACAACCTCGGCCTTGACCGCGATCGCCCGCCGGATCAGCTCTGGCAGCACCTCTTTAGCCGGGTCGGTCGCGGCCTGCGGATCGGCCTCGATGAGGTCCAGAATCACCGGGTCGGCGATGAAACCCGCCTTGACGATCTCGGCCATCCCGGCGACAAGTTCGTTGTGCGGCAACGTTTCCAGGGTCGCCAGGTCGACCAGGACAGCCAGCGGCTGATGGAATGCGCCGACCAGGTTCTTGCCGGCCTCGGTGTTGATGCCGGTCTTGCCGCCAACGGCCGCGTCGACCATGCCCAGCAAGGTGGTCGGCACATGCACGATCGAGACGCCGCGCAGCCAGGTGGCCGCCGCGAAACCGGCGACGTCGGTGGCCGCGCCGCCGCCCAGGCTGACCAAGGCGTCTTTGCGGCCAATACCGATGCGGCCCAACACTTCCCAGATGAACCCAACGACCGGCAGCTCCTTACCGGCTTCGGCGTCGGGGAGTTCGATGCGATGCGCGTCGATACCCTGGTCTGCCAGGTGGGCGCGGATCGCCTCGGCGGTCTGCGTCAGCACCGGTTGGTGCAGGATCGCGACCCGATGCCGGCCGGCCAGCAGTTGGACGAGCTCGTTGAGCAACCCGGTGCCGATCACCACCGGGTACGGCGGGTCGACGGCCACCTGCACGGTGACCGGTTCGGTCGTTTCGGTCATGTGGCGGCCTTGCTGGTATTAGGGGTACCGGGTGTCATCGGCTGTTGTCGGTTCTCGGGGCCTGGTAGCCGCGACACGATGTAGCGGACCACCGCCCCGGGATTGCGGCGGTTGGTGTCGACTCGGATCGTTGCGACACCGCGGTACAACGGAATCCGTTTGTTCATCAGGGCGCGGTACTTCTCGGCGCGATCGGGGCCGGCCAGTAAGGGTCGCACCGCGGTACCCCCGGTGCGCCGCACGCCTTCTCGGGCGCCGATCTCCAAGTAGACGACGGTGTGACCGGCGAGTGCGTCGCAGACCCCCGGGCTGGTGATCGCGCCGCCGCCGAGCGACAGCACGCCGTCATGGTCGGCCAGGGCGGCGCGCACCACCTGCTCTTCGATGCGACGGAATTCCTGCTCGCCGTCGGTGGCGAAAATGTCGGCGATGGCGCGGCCGGTCTGTTCCTCGATCGCCATATCGGTGTCGAGCAAGCTGACCCCGAGCGCCTTGGACAGCCGACGCCCAATGGTGGACTTGCCGGAGCCCGGCAATCCGACGAGCACCGCGCGGGGCGTCATGATCCTGATGCCCGGGCGGCCGGCGACTCTCGATCGGCGACGGCACGCTGGTAGGAATCGATGTTGCGGCGGGTTTCGGTCAGCGAATCGCCGCCGAACTTCAGCAGCACCGCGCGGGCCAGCACCAGCGCGACCATGGTCTCGACCACGACGCCGGCCGCCGGCACCGCGCACACATCCGAGCGCTGGTGAATGGCGACGGCCTCTTCACCGGTTGCCATGTCGACGGTGGCCAGCGCGCGCGGCACGGTGGAGATCGGCTTCATCGCGGCCCGCACCCGCAGCACCTGACCGTTGGTCATGCCGCCTTCGAGTCCACCGGCCCGGTTGGTCGAGCGCACCACACCGTCCGGACCGGGGTACATCTCGTCGTGGGCCTGGCTGCCGCGGCGGCGCGCGGTTTGGAAGCCGTCACCGATCTCGACGCCCTTGATCGCCTGGATGCCCATGACGGCCGCGGCCAGCTGGCTGTCGAGTCGGTTGTCGCCGCTGGTGAACGACCCCAGTCCGACCGGCAGGCCCAGTGCCACGACCTCCACCACGCCGCCGAGGGTGTCGCCGTCCTTCTTGGCCGCTTCGATTTCGGCGATCATCGCCTGTTCGGCGGTCTTGTCGAAGGCCCGCACCGGGCTGGCGTCGATCGCGGCCAAGTCGTCGAATCCCGGCGGCGGACCGTCGTAGGGCGCCGACGGGCCGATCGCGATTACGTGCGAGAGCACCTCGACGCCGAGCGCCTGACGCAGAAACGACCGGGCGATGGTCCCCGCCGCGACCCGGGCCGCGGTCTCGCGGGCACTGGCCCGCTCCAGCACCGGCCGGGCGTCGTCGAAGCCGTATTTGAGCATGCCCGCGTAGTCGGCGTGGCCGGGCCGTGGCCGGGTGAGCGGTGCGTTGCGCGCGATCTCGGCCAGCTCCGAGGGGTCGACGGGGTCGGTGGCCATCACGGTTTCCCACTTCGGCCATTCGGTGTTGCCGATCTCGATGGCGATGGGCCCGCCCAGCGTCACGCCGTGCCGGACCCCGGACAGCACGGTCACCGCGTCACGCTCGAACGCCATCCGGGCGCCGCGGCCGTAGCCGAGCCGGCGGCGGGCCAGCTGATCGCCGATCTCGGTGGAGGTGACGTGCACGCCGGCGACCATGCCGTCGACCATGGCCACCAAGGCGCGGCCATGCGATTCCCCTGCGGTGATCCAGCGCAACACGGGTCCCATTCTCCCATGGTGTGCGGCCCCGGCTTCGCAACGGTGGGGAATGGCGACGTGACCGGATCGATCGCAACGGTCACCGCTCTTTCAAATGCGATATCGCATGCGCTATCGCATTTGCGGTCGGATCATGACTTCTGTTGGCGGGACAGGTGTGACTGCTGTGCCTCAGAAGAAAGTGGCGTCCAACGGGCATGGATGTCAAAACCTTTCGAAGTTAGTCGGCCAGCCCGAAAAGGTAGGCGCGCGCAGCCGGATCGGCAACGCTTTCCTGCGCGACAATTTTTAAGCGGGCATGCCCAGCAGGGCCAAACCGGCCGCGGCCGCCGTCGCCAGGCACATCGACGGACCGTGCGGCACAGTGGCGGCGCCACGCAATCTCCCGGCCAGCCCCAACAGCGCGGTCAGCAGCGGCGCGGCCAGGGCCGCCAGAAACCACACCTCGACGCCGAAGCATCCGGCCAGGCCGCCCAGACCAATCGCCAGCTTCACATCGCCTGCCCCCATCGCCTCCGGTGCGAGCAGGTGCACCAGCACATACAGCGCGGCCAATGCCACCGCGCCGGCCAGCGCCGCCACACCCCGGCCGGCCACCGTCGCGGCCAGCAGTATCACCGCGGCCCCGGGCACGGTGAGCGCGTTGGGCAGTCGCCGTTGCCGGACGTCGTAGCAGCTCAACGCGGCCAGCCAGACCAGCACCAGACTGGCGATCGTGATCCGCATGCGCGGCAGGTTAATCCGGCGTCTGCAGCGCGCAAGTCATCGCGTCGCGCGGCGCTGGCAGCCCGGTGAACTGCTCAACCTGCGCGAACGCTTGATGCAGCAGCATCTGCAGACCGCTGATCACGCGACCGCCCGCGGCGGCCACCGCGGCGGCCAGCGGGGTGGGCCACGGGTCGTAGACGGCATCCAGCAACACCGGGATCGGGGCGAAGGTACCGGCATACCGTGCGGCCACCTCCGTCGGAATGGTGCTGACCAGCACCTCCGCGGCCGCCACCCGATCGGGCAGCCCGTCGCTGTCCAGGCCGCAGAACCGCGTCGGCACGCCGAGTCGGCTGCCAAGGTCGACCAGCCGGGCGGCCTTTTCCGGATCGCGCGCCACGACGGTGATGCCGCTGACACCGAGTTGAGCCAAGCCCACCACGGCCGCGGGCGCGGTGCCGCCCGATCCACACACCAGCGCCTGTCCAGAGGCTGACCCGATCGCGCCGGCGACGCCGTCGACGTCGGTGTTGTCGGCCCGCCAGCCGCGCTCCGTGCGCACCAGGGTGTTGGCCGATCCGACCTGCTGTGCGCGTTCGGTGCGCTCGTCGGCGCACCGCAAGGCCGCGAACTTGCCCGGCGCGGTCACCGACACGCCAACCCACTGAGGGCCGAACCCGCCCACGACTGCGGGCAACTCCTCGGCGCCGCACTCGATGCGCTCATACGTCCAGTCGTGCAGGCCCAGCGCCTGGTAGGCGGCCAGGTGCAGGAGCGGGGACTTCGAATGAGCGATCGGCGACCCGAGAACGGCCGCCTTTCTGGGGCCCGCGCTAGCGGGGCGTGCTGTCGAGGACACCGTTGTGCTTCGCCAGCTCGATATTGGCCAAATGCTGCTTGTAATCCTTGGTGAACAGCGTGGTTCCCTGCGCGTCGATGGTGACGAAGTACAACCAGTTTCCCGGCTCGGGATGCTCGGCGGCGCGCAGCGCGTCGACGCCAGGCGAACAGATCGCCGTCGCGGGCAGGCCTTGCGACACGTAGGTGTTCCACGCCGTCTTCTGGGCACGGTCGGCGTCGCTGGTGGCCACTTCACGGCGGTCCAGCGGGTAGTTCACGGTCGAGTCGAATTCCAGCGTGTGGTGGGCGTTCAGCCGGTTGTAGATGACCTGCGCCACCTTCGGGAAGTCCTGCGAGTTGGATTCCTGCTGCACCAACGAGGCCACCACCAGGATGTCGTACGGCGACAGCTTCATGTTCTGGGCGGTGTCGACCAGCCCGGACTTCATGTACTCGACGGCGCCCGCGCTGATCAGGTTCGCGAGGATGTCCTGGGGCGCGGCCGACGGATCGACATTGAACGTCCCCGGCGCGATCAGGCCCTCGATGCGGCGATGGTCATTGCCCAGCTCGGTGACCGGCTGAATCGCCCACGGCGGCACCGACAACGCCGTCGTGGAGCTGTTGGTCGCCGCCGCGCGCAAATCGTCCGCCGCGACGCAGCGCCGGTCACCGTCCAGATCCACGCAGGTGGAACGGGAGATCAAGGTCAAGATCCCCGGTGTCACCACGTTGGTCTTCATGTCGCTGGTGTCGTCGAGCTGACGCCCTTCCGGGATCACCAGCCGCCCCACCCGGCTGTTCGGGTCGGCCAACCGCTCGACGGCGTTGGCAGCCGGGATCTCGGTGCGCATCCGGTAGTAGCCCGGCTGGATCGAGTTGATCTTGGTGTTGCCGTGCGCGGCGTTGACGAACGCCCGGACGGTGGCAACCACACCCTGGTTGTGCAGCGTCTCGCCGACCATCGTGGTGGAGTCACCGGACTGGATTTGAATCACGATGTCGTGCTTGCCGGTTCCCATGTAGTCGTCGCCGGAACTGAACATCGTGTGCCAGAGCTTGGATCCGACGAAGACGGCGCCCAGCACGACCACGACCAGCAGGGCGATGACGATCCGGCCGGTGAAACGGCGTCGCCGGTTTCCGCGCTCGGCCTTATTGCGGGCGAGCCGGCTCATGCGATGCCGAGGCGGTCCGACCGCGGCGGGCTCAGCCCGTTGCCGCCGCACGCTGTCAACCATCGATCGCATCCCCCGCCTGGGCCAGCGTGGCCCGGCGCTGATCAAGCCAGCTCTGCAGGATCGCCACGGCCGCCGCTTGGTCGATCACAGCTCGTTGCTCCTTGGCCCGCACCCCGGCCTCCCGCAGCGAGCGCTGGGCGCTGACGGTAGTCAGCCGTTCGTCGGCGAGCCGCACCGGTGTGGGTGCCACCCGCTGGGCCAACGCCTCGGCCAGATCGATCGCGTCGACCGCCGACGGGCCGGTGCGGTCGGCCAGCGTTCGGGGTAGCCCGACGATCACCTCGACCGACTGGTGCTCGGCGGCGAGCTCGGCCAGCCGTCGCAGGTACTTGCCGGTCCGATCACGGCGCACGGTTTCCACCGGAGTGGCCAGAATGCCGTCGGGGTCGCTGACGGCCACGCCGATCCGCACACTGCCCACGTCGATGCCGAGCCGCCGCCCGCGTCCGGGGTCGTGATCAGGGTCGCCGGGCCGGTCGGGCAGGCGGTGCTGTGCTGCGACCACTCAACCGACCCGCGCTATCACGGCGATCTCGGAACGGACCGCGTCCAGCGCCGCGTCGATGCCGGTCGGATTCTTACCTGAGCCCTGCGCCAGGTCGGCCTTACCCCCGCCGCGCCCATCAACCGCTTGAGCCAACTGTTTGACCAGGTCATTGGCGCGGATACCGAGATCTTGAGCGGCCGGATTGGCGGCGACGGCGTAGGGGACGGTTTCACCCTCCCCCTCAGCGATCAGGGCGACCACCGCGGGATCGCTGCCCAGCTTGCCGCGGATATCGCCCACCAGGGACCGCAGGTCAGCTGCCGTCATCCCGCCGGACATCCGCTGCGCCACCACACGGACGTTACCGATACGCTCCGCGCCCGCGGCCGCATTCGTCGCCGCGGCCCGAGCGCCCGCCAGCCGGGCACGTTCGAGTTCCTTCTCCGCGGCCTTCAGCCGCTCCACCAGATTGGCCACCCGGGCGGGTACCTCTTCGGACGGCACCTTCAGCGACGAAGCCAGCCCGGCCATCAGCGCCCGCTCCTTGGCCAGGTGACGGAACGAGTCCAGCCCGACGTAGGCCTCGACCCGGCGCACCCCGGAACCGATCGACGATTCACCCAGGATGGTCACCGGACCGATCTGCGCCGAGTTGTGCACATGCGTTCCGCCGCACAGCTCGATCGAAAACGGGCCGCCGATCTCCACTACCCGCACTTCGTCGGGATAGGCCTCGCCAAACAGCGCCATGGCCCCCATTGCCTTGGCTTTCTCGAGCTGCTCGGTGAAGGTGTGCACCGCGAAGTCGGCCTGCACCGCCTCGTTGGTGACCTCTTCGATCTGGGTGCGCTGCTCGTCGCTCAGCGACCCCTGCCAGTTGAAGTCGAAGCGCAAATAGCCGGGACGGTTCAGCGATCCAGCCTGAACAGCATTGGGCCCCAACACTTGTCGCAGCGCCGCGTGCACCATGTGGGTACCGGAGTGCCCCTGCGTGGCGCCCTTGCGCCAGCCGGCGTCCGCCGCGGCGACGACGGTGTCGCCCTCCACGAATTCTCCGGACTCGACGTTAACTCGATGCACGAACAAGGTTTTGGCGATTTTCTGCACGTCGGTGACCGCCGCCCGGGCGCTCTCACCCGCGCCGGTCCCGCTGACGGTGCCAACGTCGGCGATCTGGCCGCCGGACTCGGCATACAGCGGCGTGCGGTCCAAGACGAGTTCCACCCGATCGGCGCCGACGCCGTCGGCATGCGACACCACCGGGACCCGCTTGCCGTCGATGAAGATGCCCAAAACCGTTGCTTCGGAGGTTAACTCGTCGAATCCGGTGAACTCGGTGGGGCCGGCGTCGACCAGCTCGCGGTAGGCGGTGAGGTCGGCGTGCGCGTGCTTGCGCGCGGCGGCGTCGGCCTTGGCGCGGCCGCGCTGCTCGGCCATCAATTCGCGGAAACCGGGCTCGTCGACCGTCAAACCGGCCTCCGACGCCATCTCCAGCGTGAGCTCGATCGGAAACCCGTAGGTGTCGTGCAGCGTGAAGGCGTCCGAGCCGGAGACTGCGGGCGCTCCGGCGGCTTTCGTCGCGTCAGCGACCTCGTCGAACAACTTCGAACCAGAAACCAGCGTGCGATTGAACGCGGTCTCCTCGGCCACCGCAATGCGTTTGATCCGATCGAAATCGCTGACCAGGTCCGGATACGACGGGCCCATCGCGTCGCGCACGGTGGTCATCAATTCGCCGACGATGGGAGTGTCGATGCCCAGCAGCTTGGCGGAGCGAATCACCCGGCGCAGCAACCGGCGCAGCACGTAACCGCGGCCGTCGTTGCCCGGGCTGACGCCATCGCCGATCAGGATAGCCGCGGTGCGGCTGTGGTCGGCGATGATGCGGTAACGCACATCGTCTTCGTGGTTGCCGGTGTCGTAGCCGCGGGGTGCACGAGCGGCGACAACGTCGATAACCGGTCGCAGCAGGTCGGTTTCGTACACGTTGTGCACGCCCTGCAGGATGAACGCGACTCGCTCCACACCCATGCCGGTGTCGATGTTCTTGCGCGGCAACGGCCCCAGGATTTCGAAGTCTTCCTTCGTGGTTCCCTCGCCGCGCTCGTTCTGCATGAACACGAGGTTCCAGATTTCGATGTAGCGGTCCTCGTTGACGACGGGGCCACCCTCGACGCCGAACTCCGGCCCGCGGTCGTAGTAGATCTCCGAGGACGGCCCGCACGGGCCGGGGATGCCCATCGACCAGTAGTTGTCGGCCATGCCGCGCCGCTGGATCCGCTCGGTCGGCAGGTTGGCGATCTCCCGCCACAGCTGCGCCGCCTCGTCATCATCGAGATATACTGTGGCCCAAAGCTTTTCCGGGTTGAGCCCGTATCCGCCCTCGGAGACGCTGTTGGTCAACAAGTCCCATGCCAGTGCGATGGCCTCGCGCTTGAAGTAGTCGCCGAACGAGAAGTTGCCGGCCATCTGGAAGAAAGTGTTGTGCCGGGTGGTGATGCCCACCTCGTCGATATCGGGAGTACGGATGCACTTTTGGATGCTGGTGGCCGTGGCATAGGGCGGAGTGCGCTGGCCCAAAAAGAACGGGACGAACTGCACCATGCCGGCATTGACGAACAGGAGGTTGGGGTCGTCGAGGATCACCGATGCGCTCGGCACCTCGGTGTGACCCGCCTTCACGAAATGATCAAGGAACCTCTTCCTGATCTCGTGTGTCTGCACTCTTTCCGCTTCTTCCTGTTCCCCTGTGTTCACCCGGGATCCCGCGCGACATGTCTTGAAATCGACTTCCAGCCTATTCGCCGGGCTATTGGGAGGCTGTCTAACGACCCATCCCGACCGCACACAGTACCGGTCGAGGAGCCGTCCGTTGCCTGGCCGCTAACCTCCCAGAAAGCTCAGCCGCACCGAGCGCCGCGGGTTGTCCCGGTTGAGGTCGACCAAGACGATGCTCTGCCAAGTTCCCAGCTGCAGCTCGCCGCCTGAGACGGGCACCATCACCGACGGGGCGACGATCGCTGGCAGCACATGGTCGGCGCCATGCCCGGCCGAGCCGTGCGCGTGCCGGTACCGGTCATCGCGCGGCAGCAACCTTTCCAGCGTCTCGATCAGGTCGTCATCGGAGCCGGCGCCGGTCTCGATGATCGCGACCCCGGCCGTCGCGTGCGGGACGAACACGTTGCACAGGCCGTCCCCGAACGAGAAGCAGAACCTGCGCACCGCATCGGTGACGTCCACGATGCGGCGACTCGCGGTGTCCACATCTAACACATCGGTCTGCATCCGATCCAGCCTACGGCCGAGGCACTGCGACCAGCCAATTGTTTGTGAGCGCAGCCACACCGAAGCAGACCGCGAGAGCACTCCGAGAAGACCCCGCCAAGCCATTGCCAGCGGTAGTCGCTAGGAGGAACGTATCCAGTGGGACCGGTGGCGCCACCCCGGGGTGCTGCCCCGACACAGTAAGGGATCCATCGTGTACGCACGCTCTTTCACCATCGAGGGGCAACCCTTATCGGTCGACATCGGAATCGCCCATGTTCGCGATGTCGTCATACCCGCCCTGCACGAGATCGACGGCTACGTCGGACTGTCGTTGTTGGTCGACCGGCAGTCCGGTCGAAGCATCGCCACCAGCTCCTGGGAATCCATCAAGGCCATGCGGTCCAGCGCCGAGAAAGTGGCGATCATTCGTGACCACATCGCGCTGATGTTCGACGGCAGCGCCAGCGTCGAGGAGTGGAACATCGCATTGCTGCATCGCCGCCACCGGGCCCGCGAGGGCGCCTGTGTGCGGGCCACCTGGCTCAAGGTGGTGCCCGACCTGCTCGACCGATCCCTGGACTTCTACCGGATGGCGGTGCTGCAGGAGATGGAGGGGCTGGACGGGTTCTGCAGCGCCAGCCTGATGGTCGACCATCCCGCCAGCAGACGCGCGGTGTCCTGCTCGACGTTCGACAGCATGGACGCGATGGCCGTCAACCGCGACCGGGCAACCGAGCTGCGCAGCAGGCGTGCGCGCGAACTGGGCGCCGAGATCATCGACGTCGCCGAGTTCGAGCTGTCGATCGCCCAGCTACGCGTGCCCGAGCTGGTCTGAGGCACTCGGCTAGCCGCGTTTGCGGCGGATGATGGCCCGCAGCCGGTCCAGCCGGCCCACGAGATCGCGCTCAAAGCCGCGACCGGTGGGCCGGTAATAGTCGACACCCACCAGCTCGTCCGGCGGATATTGTTGGGCGACAACGCCGTCCGGGTCGTCGTGGGCGTATTTGTAGCCCTGCGCGTTGCCCAGCGCCGCCGCACCCGAGTAGTGCCCGTCACGTAGCTGCGCCGGCACCAGACCGGCCTTGCCCGCCTTGATGTCGTTCATCGCCGCCGCCAGGGCGGTGGTGACCGCGTTCGACTTCGGCGCGGTCGCCAGGTGGATGGTGGCGTGTGCCAGCGTCAGCTGCGCCTCGGGCATGCCGATCAACGCCACCGTCTGGGCGGCGGCGACCGCGATCTGCAGCGCCGTCGGGTCGGCCATGCCGATGTCCTCGCTGGCCAGAATCACCAAGCGGCGTGCGACGAACCGCGGATCCTCCCCGGCGACGAGCATCCGGGCCAGATAGTGCAGCGCGGCGTCGACGTCGGACCCCCGCACCGACTTGATGAAGGCACTGATGACGTCGTAGTGCTGGTCACCATCGCGGTCGTAGCGCACCGCGGCCCTGTCCAGGGATTGCTCGACGGCTTCGACCGTCAGTTCGCCACCCGGCTCGACGGCCTCGGCCGCGACCTCCAGCGCGGTCAGCGCGCGGCGGGCGTCGCCCGACGCCAACTGCACCAGCAGATCGACGGCCTCGGGCTGCACGGCGATCTGCCCGCCCAGGCCGCGGGAGTCATCGATGGCGCGCTGGACCACCGCGCGGATGTCGTCGGACGTCAGCGGGCGCAGCTGCAGGATCAGTGATCGCGACAGCAACGGTGCCACCACGGAGAACGACGGGTTTTCGGTGGTGGCCGCCACCAATAACACCACCCGGTTCTCTACCGCGGAGAGCAGCGCATCTTGCTGGGTTTTAGAGAATCGGTGCACCTCGTCGATGAAAAGCACCGTTTGCTGGCCATTGAGGAGCGCCTGACGGGCTTTGTCTATGACCGCCCGCACGTCCTTCACGCCGGCCGACAGCGCCGACAACGCCTCGAAACGACGGCCCGTCGCCTGCGAGACCAGCGCCGCCAGCGTCGTCTTGCCGCTCCCTGGCGGTCCGTACAAGATGGCCGACGCCACGCCCGAGCCCTCGACCAGGCGGCGCAACGGCGACCCGGCTGCCAGCAAGTGATCCTGCCCGACCACTTCCTCCAGCGATGCCGGACGCATCCGGACCGCTAGCGGTGCGCCGGCCGACACGCCCAGGTCGGAGTCGGAGGTTTGCGGTGCGCCGGGCAGGTCGAACAGACCGTCGGACACGACTTCAGGCATACCATGCCCGCGCCTAACGAGCAGGTACCTGCGGGCCAGAGGCCACCAATCCGCGCGCCCGCGCCGCATATTTGCTAAGTTCCGGTTTGCCAAGCTCCGCGCGCGTGCCCAGCGAGCCAATCCGACAGTGAATTAGGACGGACATGAGCCAGCCCCCCGAGTATCCCGGCGAGCCCGCCGATCCTTACGGCGGAAACCAGAATCCGCCGAGTTTCCCGCCACCGCCCAGTTACGAGCCACCAGGCCGCCACTCCGCGCCGCCGCCGGGCTACAGCCCGCCGCCCCCGCCACCCGGGCCGCCGGGCGGTTACCCGCCGCAGCCCGGGTACGGAGCACCTCCCCCGCCTGCGCCACCCGGCTACGGCCCCCCGCCAGGCGGCTACTCACAGCCCGGGTACTCCAACCAGCCAGTGGGGTCCAAGTTCAACGTCGGTGAGGCGGTGAGCTGGTCCTGGGCCAAGTTCACCCAGAACGGCACGGCGCTCGTCGTGCCCGTCATCGGCTACCTGGTGGCAGTGAGCGTCATCGTCGGCGTCGTCATCGCGCTCGCCAGCAGTCTCGCGACTACCACGACCACCACGACCACCGACAGCTACGGCATCACCAGCGAACAGACGAACGTGGAGGTGGGCGCCGGCGGCGTCATCGCCGTCGCCATCGGCTCCCTCTTGCTCTTCGTGGTGCTGATCTACATGCAGGCGGCAATCGTCAGCGGCACCCTGGACATTGCCGACGGAAAACCGGTGACCATCGCCACATTCTTCAAGCCGCGCAATCTGGTTGGGGTCGTCATCACCGCGATACTGGTCGCGCTGGCCACCACGCTGCTTTCGTTGTTGTGCCTCATCCCCGGAATCATCTTCGGGTTCCTCGCCCAGTTCGCCGTGCATTTCGTCGTCGACCGCTCCCAATCGCCCATCGCGGCGGTGAAGAGCAGCATCACAACGTCCCGGTCCGATGTCGGCGGCACCTTACTGTCCTGGCTGGTGCAGTACGCGGCGATGCTGATCGGTGAAGCGCTGTGCCTGATCGGCCTGTTTGTCGCCTTCCCGGTCGCGTTGCTGCTGCAGACCTACACCTACCGGAAACTCTCCGGCGGCTTGATCGCTCCCCTTGACCAGCCGGGTTACCCGCAGGGCCCCCCGGTCAGCACACCGCCGGGGCCACTGCCCGCATAGCCAATCCGTCCGCCGGACCGGCGGGGCCCCGCCACGCGTGGGACCCCGCCGTCTTGCGCCAACCGGGGCTTTCGCCGACGCAGTCGCACCACGGCGCGCTGCGCCCTTCTGTCCCTTGTGATGAGATCAACTTGTATGAGTATCAAAGTCGCGCTGGAACACCGCACCAGCTACACCTTTGACCGGCTGGTGCAGGTCTACCCGCACATCGTGCGGCTTCGGCCGGCGCCCCACTCACGGACGACCATCGACGCCTACTCGCTGCGCATCGAGCCGGCCGACCACTTCATCAACTGGCAGCAGGATGCGCTAGGCAATTTCCTTGCCCGGCTTGTCTTTCCGAATCCCACTCGGGAACTGATCATCACCGTCGGGCTCATTGCCGACCTCAAGGTGATCAACCCGTTCGACTTTTTCATCGAGGACTGGGCCGAGACGTGGCCTGGCGGGTCGGGGTTTATCTACCCCAAGGATGTCCTCGAGGACCTCAAGCTGTACCTGCGGCCCGTCGACGAAGA
Organism: uncultured Actinomycetota bacterium; assembly: GCA_963826365.1. Taxonomy (GTDB): domain Bacteria; phylum Actinomycetota; class Actinomycetes; order Mycobacteriales; family Mycobacteriaceae; genus Mycobacterium. Next base: position 958,009 of record CAWGXA010000003.1, read on the forward strand.
CAGCGAGGGGTCGGGCCCGGGGGAACTCGTGCAGGCGTGGGTGCGCAACTTCTCGGTGCCCGACGGCACCCGCACCATTGATTTCCTCGTCGCGCTCAACCGCGCGATCCGAGTCGACGTTGCTTACAGCCTTCGGATGGAACCCGGCGTCCAGACACCGGATTTCACGCTGCGCAGCGGCATCGGCTCGTGCCGCGACTCGGCGTGGCTGCTGGTGTCGATCCTGCGCCAGTTCGGATTGGCCGCCCGCTTCGTCTCCGGCTACCTGGTGCAGCTGGCCTCCGATATCCAGGCGCTCGACGGGCCGTCCGGGCCGGCCGCCGACTTCACCGACCTGCACGCGTGGACCGAGGTCTATATCCCAGGCGCGGGCTGGATCGGGATGGACCCCACGTCGGGGCTGTTCGCCGGCGAGGGTCACATCCCGCTGGCCGCCACCGCGCACCCCGCAGCCGCGGCGCCGATCAGCGGCAGCACCGGCGTCTGCGAAACCACCCTGGAATTCACCAACACCGTCACCCGTGTCCACGAGGACCCGCGCGTCACCCTCCCCTACACCGAGGCGGCGTGGGAGACGATCTGTGAGGTCGGCCGCCGCGTCGACGAACGGCTGACCGCCGGTGACGTCCGGCTCACCGTCGGCGGCGAACCGACATTCGTCTCGGTGGACAACCAGGTCGACGAGGAATGGACCACCGCCGCCGACGGCCCCCACAAGCGCGAGCGCGCATCCGATCTGGCGGCCCGACTGAAGTCGGTGTGGGCTCCGCAAGGCCTCATCCATCGCGGGCAAGGCAGATGGTATCCGGGAGAACCGTTGCCGCGCTGGCAGATTGGGATCTACTGGCGCACCGACGGGCTACCGCTGTGGACCGACGAGGCACTGTTGGCCGACCCGTGGGCGGTCGAGCCGGCGAGCTCAGCCGCCAAGGACGAGGCAGCGCAGGAGCTGCTCGCCGGAGTCGCTGACAGTCTGGGATTACCACCCTCCCAGGTGCGGCCGGCCTATGAGGACCCCCTGGCCCGGCTCGCCGCCAAAGTCCGTAAGCCGCAAGGCGATCCGGTGGACCCGGGCGACGACATCGCTGAGGACACCGGCGCCAGCCGAGACTCGCTGATGGCACGCCTGGACGAATCCACCACGGCCCCGAGGGCATTCGTGCTGCCGCTGCACCGCCGCGACGACGACGCCGGCTGGGCCAGCGCGGATTGGCGGCTGCGCCGTGGCCGCGTCGTGCTGGTCGAGGGTGATTCGCCGGCGGGTCTGCGGCTGCCGTTGGCTTCGATCAGCTGGCGCCCGCCGCGGGCATCATTCATGGTCGACCCGGGAACCGTGACCGACGCGCTGGCGGCCGCGGCCGATGCCGAGGACGCGGAACTGGACGAATCCGAGACGGCGCCGACGACCGCGCTGGTCGCCGAGGTCCGCGACGGTTTGCTCTACGTTTTCCTGCCGCCCACCGAGGCGCTCGAACACTTCGTCGACCTCATCGCCCGGATAGAGGCGGCCGCGGCGAAAGCCGACTGCCCGGTGGTGATCGAGGGCTACGGCCCACCGCCGGACCCACGGCTGCAGTCGACAACGATCACCCCCGACCCCGGCGTCATCGAGGTCAACATCGCACCCGCGGCGAGTTACGCCGAGCAGACACAGCTGCTGGAAACCCTCTACGACGAGGCCCGGCTGGCTCGATTGTCAACGGAATCATTCGATTTCGACGGCACGCACGGCGGCACCGGCGGTGGCAACCACATCACACTGGGCGGCGTGACGCCCGCTGACTCGCCGATGCTGCGCCGCCCGGATCTGCTGGTCTCGCTGCTCACCTACTGGCAACGGCATCCGTCGCTGTCCTATCTGTTCGCCGGGCGATTCGTGGGCACCACGTCGCAGGCTCCCCGCGTCGACGAGGGCCGGGGAGAAGCGCTCTACGAACTCGAGATCGCGTTCGCCGAAATCGCCCGCCTGGCTTCGTCTGCCAAAGACGGCACCGCACCGCCGTGGGTGGCCGACCGTGCGCTGCGGCACCTGCTCACCGACATCACCGGCAACACCCATCGCGCCGAGTTCTGCATCGACAAGCTCTACAGCCCCGACAGCCCACGCGGCAGGCTCGGACTGCTGGAGCTGCGCGGGTTCGAGATGCCACCACACCTGCGCATGGCAATGGTGCAGTCGCTGCTGGTGCGCTCCCTGGTGACCTGGTTCTGGGACGAACCGTTGCGCGCGCCCCTGATTCGTCACGGCGCCAACTTGCATGGTCGATACCTGTTGCCGCACTTCTTGATTCACGATATCGCCGACGTTGCCGCCGAGCTTCGTGCGCACGGCATCGCATTCGAGACCAGCTGGTTGGACCCGTTCACCGAGTTCCGCTTCCCGCGCATCGGCACTGCCGTGTTCGACGGCGTGGAGATCGAGCTGCGCGGGGCCATCGAACCGTGGAACACCCTCGGCGAGGAGTCCACCGCCACCGGCACCGCGCGCTACGTCGACTCATCGGTGGAGCGCATCCAGATCCGCATCATCGGCGCCGACCGTCACCGCTACGTGGTGACGGTCAACGGCTACCCGGTGCCATTGCTGGCCACCAACAATCCCGACATCCATGTGGGCGGCGTGCGATACAAGGCCTGGCAGCCGCCCAGCGCGCTGCACCCCACCATCACCGTCGACGTGCCGCTGCGGATCGAGCTCATCGATCTCACCACCGGAACGTCGCGCGGCGGCTGCACCTACCACGTCGCGCATCCGGGCGGTATGGCCTACGACGAGCCGCCCGTCAACGCGGTTGCGGCCGAATCACGCCGCGCTCGCCGCTTCGAGGCCACCGGCTTCACCCCGGGCAAACTGGACCTCTCCGACCTCCGGGAGAAGCAGGCCAGGATATTCACCGACATCGGCGCGCCGGGCATTCTCGACCTGCGGCGCGTGCGTACCGTTCAGCAGTAATGGCGTTTGCGGACATGGCAGTCGACCCGATCGGATCATCGGCGGTTACCGGTTCCGCCGGTGATCGCTACGACGCCGACCGCCTGCTGGCCGGGTACCGCACCGCACGCACCCAGGAGACACTGTTCGATCTGCGCCCCGCCGGTTCGGCGGGCCCGGGCATCGGTTACGACGAGTTCCTCGACCATGACGGCAACGTGCGGCCGGCCTGGACCGAACTGGCCGACACGCTCGCCGAACGCGGCCGGGTGGGGCTGAATCAGCTGCACTCGGTGCTGGACAGCCTGATCGACAACGACGGCATCACCTACACCGAAGTCGATCCGCATCGCGACGGACCGACGGGCGGCCTGGAGCCCAGGCCGTGGAACCTTGACGCGCTGCCGATCGTGCTGTCCGCCGCGGACTGGGACGTGCTGGAGGCCGGGCTGGTACAGCGCTCGCGCCTGCTCGATGCCGTACTGGCGGATTTGTACGGACCCCGAAAACTGCTGACCGACGGCGCCGTGCCACCGGAACTGGTGTTCGCCCATCCCAGTTATGTGCGCGCAGCCAGCGGCATCGAAATACCCGGGCATCACCAGCTTTTCATGCACGCCTGTGATCTCAGCCGACAGCCCGACGGCAGCTTTCAGGTCAACGCCGACTGGACGCAGGCGCCCTCGGGTGCCGGCTATGCGCTGGCCGACCGACGGGTGGTCGCGCACGCGATTCCCGACCTGTACGAGAAAATCGCACCACGGCCTACCACGCCATTCGCCCAGGCGCTGCGGCTGGCGCTGATCGACGCGGCACCCGATGTCGCCCAAGACCCCGTGGTGGTGGTGCTCAGCCCCGGCATCTACTCCGAGACCGCCTTCGATCAGGCGTATCTCGCTACGCTGCTTGGCTTTCCGTTAGTGGAAAGCGCGGATCTGGTGGTGCGCGACGGCAAGCTGTGGATGCGTTCACTGGGCACGCTGAAACGCGTGGACGTCGTCCTTCGCCGCGTCGATGCGTTGTATGTAGACCCGCTTGATCTGCGTGCCGATTCCAAGCTAGGCGTGGTCGGTCTGGTGGAAGCCGAACGCCGCGGGACGGTCACCGTCGTCAACACCTTGGGCAGCGGCATCCTGGAAAGCCCTGGGCTACTGCGCTTCCTGCCCAAGATGGCCGAGCGGCTGCTGGGCGAACCCGCGCTGCTGGATACCGCTACGGTGTACTGGGGCGGTATCAGCAGCGAACTTTCGCACCTGCTGGCCAATCTCTCGTCGCTGTTGATCAAGTCCGCAGTGGGCTCCGAAACCATTGTTGGACCAGAACTTTCGTCTCACGAGCTGTCTGGGTTGTCCGCACGGATCCAGAGCATGCCGTGGCAGTGGGTCGGTCAAGAGCTGCCGCAGTTCTCGTCGGCGCCGACCGACCATGCCGGCGTGCTGTCGTCGGCCGGCATCGGCATGCGTTTGTTCACGGTCGCACAACGTGGCGGGTATGCGCCCATGATCGGTGGCGTCGGATACGTACTGGCGCCCGGGACAGCCGCGTACACGCTGACAACCGTTGCGGCAAAAGATGTCTGGGTCCGACCCACCGAGCGCGCCCGAGTAGAGACCATCAAGCTGCCGTCGGCTCCGTCGCCGGTCAAGACCGCCGCGGGCACCTGGGGCATCAGCTCGCCTCGCGTGTTGTCGGACCTGTTCTGGATGGGACGTTACGGCGAGCGCGCAGAGAATATGGCCCGGTTGCTGATCGTCGCCCGTGACCGCTTCCACGTGTGGCGGCACCAGCAGAACAACGAGGAAAGCGAATGCGTTCCGGTGCTGATGGCCGCGCTGGGTCGCATCACCGGAACCGACACCGGAGCCGACAATGACCACGCCGAGGTCATCGCCATCACCCCGTCCACGCTCTGGTCGTTGACTGTCGACCCGAACCGGGCGGGATCGCTGATTCAGGCAGCCGATGGGCTGGGACTGGCCGCCCGATCGGTGCGCGACCAGTTGTCCAACGACACCTGGATGGTGCTGGCCAACGTGGAACGCGCGCTGGCGCACCGGTCCGAACCGCCGCAATCGCTGGCGGAGGCCGATACCCTGCTCGCGTCGGCACATTCGCGCACCTTGGCCGGGATGCTGACGCTATCGGGGGTGGCCAGCGAGTCGATGGTGCGTGACGTCGGCTGGGCGATGATGGACATCGGCAAACGCATCGAGCGCGGCCTTTTCCTGACCGCGCTGCTGGGGGCCACGCTGACCACGGCGCGCAGCGCGGCCGCCGAACAGGCCGTCATCGAGTCGACTTTGGTGGCGTGTGAATCGTCGGTGATCTACCGGCGCCGTACCGTCGGCCAGGTCAGTGTGGCCGCGGTGACGGAGCTGATGCTGTTCGACGCGAACAACCCGCGGGCGTTGCTCTGTCAGCTGGAGCGGTTGCGGGCCGACCTCAAGGAACTGCCCAGCTCGTCGGGGTCGTCGCGACCGGAACGGATGGTCGACGAGGTCAGCACGCTGCTGCGCCGGTCCCATCCCGGCGAGCTGCAAGGGGTCGACAGCGACGGGCAGCGGGCCGAATTGGCGGACTTGCTCGACACCATCCATGCCGAGCTGCGCGATCTGGCCGAAGTCATCACCGAGACACAGTTGACGCTGCCGGGCGGCATGCAGCCGCTGTGGGGCGGCGACGAACGACGGGTGATGCCCTGACCGGCGCCGGCCCAAATGCCGTCGGTGCTACACGCTGACCGTCGCCGGACCACTCGCCGCCGAGGTCACGTTGTCGATGACGGTGTGGATGAACTGCATCTTGTCCATGACCGCGGGCGGCAGCACGAACGGGTACAGGTCGTCGCGGCCCATCGACCGGTTCACCATGTTCAGCGACCACGACAACGGCAGCCACATCTCGATGATGTTGGGAAAAGCGCTGGGACCCAACGGCGGCCGGTCGAAAGTTGCGGTGGCCGGTGCCAGACCGCACCACGCCGAGGTGTCCAGGGTGTCGCGGATGTGCAGATAATGGGCGAAGGTCTCGGCCCAGTCCTCGGCGGGGTGCATGGTCGCATACGACGAGACGAAGCGTTCCTGCCAATTCTCCGGGGCGCCCTCGTTGTAGTGCCGGTCCAGCGCTTCCTGATAGTCGGCGTCGGGATCGCCGAACAGTTCGTTGAATCGGGTGACGTGATCGCTCGACGGTGAGATCAGCCGGTAAAAGTAGTAGTGCCCGATCTCATGGCGAAAGTGTCCGAGCAGGGTGCGGTACGGCTCGTCCATCTCGACCCGTAGCTGCTCGCGGTGGACGTCGTCGCCCTCGGCCAAATCCAGTGTGATCTCGCCGTTGTCGTGCCCGGTTATCACTTTCTCGTGTGCGCTGGACAGCAGCCGGAAGGCCAATCCGTAGTCCGGATCCTGGTCGCGTCCGATGATGGGCAGCTTCAGCTCGTGCAGCTCGACGATCAGCCGCCGCTTGGCCGCCTCGGCCGCCGCGAACTCCGCCAGCCCACTGGTGTCGGCATCGTTGGGCCGTTCGGTGGTCAATACGCACGACGGGCACAGCAGCCGCGGGTAATTGACCGGGACCAGCCAATTGCATTCGGCGACTTGGAGATTGGCGCAAAGTTGATACTCAGCGGCATTCACGAAACCGGCGTGCTCGCTGGCGTCGTCCTTCGTAATCACCAGCAATGCGGTCTGCTCAAGTGAAAAACCCAGCGCGCTACCGCAATTCAGGCAGGTGGAGTTCTCGAACGCCAGCCGCTGGCCGCAGTTGGGACAGTTGAAGTCACGCATCTAACTCATCACCCTCAAACGGCACCACGTCGACGGCGACGTCGATCACGCTGCGCTTCGCATCGGTGTAGATGATCCCGCGCAGCGGAGGGACATCCGCGTAGTCCCGGCCGCGCCCCACCACGATGTAGCGCTCGTCGACCAGCTGGTCATTGGTGGGATCAAGCCCCAGCCATTCAAATTGGCCGGGCTCTTGCGGAGTCCACACCGCGGCCCAGGCGTGGGTGGCGTCAATGCCGATCATTCGGTCCTTTCCGGGTGGCGGGTTGGTGGCCAGATAACCCGACACATAGCTGGCAGCCAACCCGTTGGCGCGTAGGCAGGCGATCGCAAGCCGCGCGAAGTCTTGGCATACCCCTTCCCGGGCCGCTAACACCTCTTTAACCCCGGTGGAAATCGTCGTCGACCCAGAGCGGTAGGTGAAATCGGCAAAGATCCGCGACGACAGATCACGCAGCACCTCGACCAGCGGGCGGCCGGGCACGAAACTCGGTGCGGCGTACTGGCGCACTTCGCCGGTGATCTCGGGCGGGTTCAGGTCCAAGGTGAACTCGGCCGCCAGCGCTCGCGCCCCGGTGCGGCCGGCCGGCCGGGCGGCCTCCCACGGCTCCAGCGCGGGCCCGCTGGCATAACGCCCGGGCGGCGGCGGATACACGTCGACAATCGAGTCGCTGATGACCGTCAAGACGTTGTGCGGTTCGGTGACGTGAAAATAGGAGCTGATGTTGCCGTAACCGTCGAGGCTGGTGGAGCTGTCGCCAGGAGCGGGGTCGATGTGCAGGCGATGCGCGACGCAACGCTGGCGCAGCAAGTCGCGCGGGGTCAGGAAACCGCGACCGTAGGAGCTGGTCACCGTGTCCGAGTACCGGTACTGCGTGCGGTGCGTGATGCGGTGGCGGGCGGTGGCCGGGCCTTCAGCTTCAGACGGCAACGAACGACCTCCTCACGTCGGACCGCAGCAGGATGGGCGGCACGGTGATCACACCACACACCGGGCAACGCTTACACGGGTAACGCGGGCGCGCGAACGCAAACCCATTGCTAAAACTGCGCCCAGCGGCCATAACGGGAGCACAATCAGGATGTGGCAACGTGGAACGACGTCGCCCGCATCGTGGGTGAGCTTGCGCTCACCTGTGAGCAGTCACCGCGCGACTGGCGGGTCGGCAAGAAATTGCTGGCGTGGGAGCGGCCGTTGCGCCCAGCTGACCGCGAAGCGCTGGTCGCGCAGGGATTCCAGCTGCCCGAGAGCGACATCCTCGGGGTGCGGGTCGCCGACGAGGGCGTCAAGTTCGCGTTGATCAGCGACGATCCGGCGGTGTATTTCACCACCCCGCATTTCGAGGGCTATGCGGCGGTGCTGGTCAAACTGGCCGAGATCGACGTCGGGGACCTCGAGGAACTGATCACCGAGGCCTGGCTGGCGCGGGCGCCCCGCAAGCTGGTCCAGGAGTTCCTGTCCGATTCCCGCTAGCCGGTCAGCCCTGGCGCAGGTCGATGACCCGTTGCAGGTCGTCCACGCAGGCTTGCACGACGTCGGCGATCACCACCTCGGTTCGCTGGCCCGCATTCGATAGCAGTGTCGAGGCATGCCGGCGCGCGGACTCGACGCGGGTACTGGCCGCCACCGGATCCGACTCGGCAAGCGCGGTCGCTGCCGCGAGGTCGGCGACCACCGCCTCCACCGGTCGAGGAAGCCGATCGCTACAGCCGCTGACCGCGGGCACGACGACGCGGGCCAGCTGCAGCACCGAGGTCGCGAGTAGCGCCACATGCACGGCCTGGTGGTCCGCGCCCGCCACAGCGCCCCGCAGCCGCCACCGCCGCGGCGACACCCGCACCACCTGATGGGCGGTGGAGCGGGACTGCAGCAGCCCGCCCAGCTGCTCGTGCACGTGATCCATGGCCGACAGCGGCCAGTCGTGCGCGGCCACCCTGCGGCCCGCGGCGACCTCGGCGGTACGCGACAGGACGTCGTGCAGCGCGTCGAATACGGCGACGCGGGCCTTGCGCAGCACGGTCAACGGGTTGGCCGGGAAGAGCAGGACGGCGAACACGATGGCCAGACCGCCGCCGATCAGCGCGTCATCGATGCGTTCGGCAACGGCATTGCGGTACAGGGCCAGCACCAAGATCGACGAAACGACCGTCTGATTGACGAACATCATGCCCTGGCCGATGAAGCCCCGCCCGATCACCACCGCGACACACAACGCGAGCAGCACGGTCAGCGCGATGGAAATCACCCCGGTGCCGAACAGCCGGTGTGTCAAGGCGCCCATCCAGATTCCCAGGGAGACGCCGATGATCATTTGCACGGCGCGCTGCGCGCGTAGCACATTGCTGATCGACAGGCAGACCGCCGAGGCGATCGGCGCAAAGAACGGCTGCGGGTGGCCGAGCACGTCGTTGGCGATGTACCAGGCCAGACCCGATGCGATGGCGGTCTGCACGGTCGGGAACCACACACCACGTAGCCGCTCGATGGCCCCGCGGCCGCCGTCGGCCACCTTGGTAAGCAACAAAGTGCTCATGACGTTTGCTTACCTCAGCGCGCAAGCGCGCGGCAATTCCAGCCGGGGTTAGTTTCGCTGCAATTCGAAAAGCGGTATCACCCGGCTGGTCTTGGCCTGGTAGTCGGCGAAGCCCGGTGACGCGGTGCTGATCTCATCGAAGAGCTCGTTGCGCTCGGCGGGCGGCAGTTCACGGGCTGTCACGTCGTAGGCCTCGGTACCGACCTCGATATGCGCCTGCTGGGTTGGCCCGCAGATTGTGCACCCAGGCCGGATTCTGTGGGGCACCGGCGAAGGATCCGATAATGATCAGCTTCCCGCCGACGCGGAAGTAGGCCAACGGCGACACCCGCTGCTGGCCCGACTTCGCTCCCGTCGTGGCGAGCAGAAGCAGGTTGGAATCGGTGAAGGGCCCGGTGACCTTGCCGTCATTGGCCCGGAATTCGTCGACGATGTTGTTGTTGAAGGCGTTGATCGTTGCGGTGTCCGGAAACTCTTCGGTCATGCCTGGTCAACTTGTTTTCCCTTGGCGTCTATTCCGGATTCCTTGCGCTGCTGGGCGGTGATCGGCGCCGGTGCTTCGGTCAGCGGGTCGACGCCGCCGCCGGTCTTCGGGAAGGCGATCACCTCACGGATCGAGTCCACGCCGGACAGCAGCGCGTTGATCCGGTCCCAGCCGAATGCGATCCCGCCGTGTGGCGGCGCGCCAAAGGTGAACGCCTCCAACAGGAATCCGAACTTCTCCTGCGTCTCCGCTTTGTCCAGGCCCATCACCGCGAAGACCCGTTCCTGAATGTCGCGGCGGTGGATACGAATCGAGCCACCGCCGATCTCGTTGCCGTTGCACACGATGTCGTAGGCGTCGGCCAGCACGGTGCCGGGATCGCTGTCCACGACGTCTTCGAATTCGGGTTTAGGTGAGGTAAATGCGTGGTGCACCGCGGTCCACGAACCGGAGCCGACGGCCACATCGCCTGCGGCGGTCGCATCCTCGGCGGGCTCGAACAGCGGCGGGTCGACGATCCAGACGAACGCCCACGCGTCCGGGTCGATCAGGCCCAGCCGGTTGGCGATCTCGCCGCGGGCGGCACCGAGCAGCGCCCGGGAGGTCTTGACCGGGCCGGCCGAGAAGAAGATGCAATCTCCGGGGCTGGCGCCGACGTGTGCGGCCAGGCCGTCACGTTCGCCGTCGGACAGGTTCTTGGCGACCGGGCCAGCCAGCGTGCCGTCGTCACCGACCAGCACGTAAGCCAGTCCCCGGTGCCCGCGCTGCTTGGCCCACTCCTGCCAGCCGTCCAACGTGCGCCGTGGCTGCGAGGCCCCGCCGGGCATCACCACCGCGCCGACATAGTCAGCCTGGAATACCCGAAATGTGGTGTCGGAGAAGAACTCTGTGCATTCGACGAGTTCCAGCCCAAACCGCAGGTCGGGCTTGTCGGAGCCGAACCGGCTCATGGCATCTGCATAGCTCATCCGCGGAATCGGGGTCGGGAGCTGATACCCGATCAGCGCCCACAGCGCGCCCAGGATCTCCTCGGAGATCGCGACGATGTCCTCGGTGTCGACGAAGCTCATCTCCATGTCGAGCTGGGTGAACTCGGGCTGGCGATCGGCGCGGAAATCTTCGTCGCGATAGCAGCGGGCGATCTGGTAGTAGCGCTCCATCCCGGCCACCATCAGCAACTGCTTGAACAGCTGCGGGCTCTGCGGCAGGGCATAGAACGAACCCGGGTGCAGCCGGGCCGGCACCAGGAAGTCACGCGCACCCTCCGGCGTCGAGCGGGTGATCGTCGGCGTCTCGATCTCGACGAAGTCGTGGCCTGCCAGCACCGCACGCGCGGCCGCATTCACCTTGGAGCGCAGCCGAATTGCCGCCGCCGGCTGGTCGCGGCGCAGATCCAGGTAGCGGTACTTCAACCGCAATTCCTCGCCGGCCGGCTCGTCGAGTTGGAACGGCAAGGGTGCGGCTTCGCCGAGCACTGTCAGCGACGCGACGTTGACCTCAATGTCACCGGTGGCGATCTCGGGGTTGGCATTGCCTTCGGGGCGGATCTCGACGACGCCGGTGACCGCGACGCAGAACTCGGCGCGCAGCCGATGCGCCTGCGCCAACACGTCCGGGGCGCGGAACACCACCTGGGCGACGCCCGAGGCGTCCCGCAGGTCGATGAAGATGACGCCACCGTGGTCGCGGCGGCGAGCCACCCATCCCGCCAAAGTCACCTGCTGGCCGGCGTCGCTACTTCTCAGCGAACCGGCGGCGTGGCTGCGCAGCACAAACAACTCCCTCTGGCTTTGGACGACTGCCCAGTCTAAGCGGCGGTGTAATTTCGCTCGTATCGCTACCAACATTGCCCTCGTCGGTCCCGGTGCCGTGGGAACGACGGTCGCTGCGCTGCTCTACAAAGCCGGGCACCAGGTGCTGGTGTGCGGGCGCACCCCGCGCGACAGCATCGAACTGCGACCCGACGGCGGGGATCCGATCGTGGTGCCCGGACCGGTACACACCGAGCCCGGCGACGTGCCCGGCCCGGTCGACTTTGTGGTGCTGGCGGTCAAAGCCACCCAGAACGACGACGCCGCCGGCTGGCTGGCCCGGCTGTGCGACGAGCACACCATCGTCGCCGTGCTGCAAAACGGCGTCGAGCAGGTCGAACAGGTCCAGCCGCTGTGCCCGTCGTCGCCGGTGATCCCCGGCATCGTGTGGTACTCGGCGGAAACCCAGCCGCAAGGCTGGGTGCGGCTGCGCACCGAACCGGCCCTGGTGCTGCCCAGTGAACCCGCGGCGACGACGGTCGCCGAGCTGCTGCGTGGCGCCGGCTGCCGGGTGGATTGCGACCCCGACTTCATCACCGGGGCCTGGCGCAAGCTCCTCACCAACGCGCTGGCCGGGTTCATGCCGCTGTCCGGGCGGCGCTCCGGCATGTTCCGCCGCGACGACGTGGCCGAGTTGTCGCGCCGCTATGTCGCCGAATGTCTGGCCGTCGCCCGGGCCGAGGGCGCTCGGCTGCCCGACAGCGTGGTCGACGAGTTGACCGGCATGTTCCGTGCGGCACCCGAAGACCTGGGCACGTCGATATTGGCCGACCGGGAAAGCAACCGACGGATGGAATGGGACCTGCGCAACGGGGTGATCATCCGGAAGGGTCGCGCGCACGGATTGGCCACCCCGATCAGCGATGTGCTGGTGCCGCTGCTGGCCGCGGCCAGCGACGGCCCGGGGTAGCCGGCGGTCAAGACGTCGACGAAGCGGCCTGACCGGCCTGCTCGCGCCGGTTCAACTCGTCGAGGACCCACTGCGCCCAGTCGGCGTCGCGCCGGGCCGCGCGCAACAGATGCTCGAGGGCGACGCGGGCGAAAAAGTCGCTGTCGTTGTCAGACCACTCGTTGGAGTCGCGGATCTCCTCGTAGCTTCGCAGCTCCTGCTCGACCCAATCCCGCAACGACTCGATGTACTGACGCGCCTCGCTAGGGGTCAGCTCGCCGAGCAGGAAGACACGCAGCAGCACCGCGCTGCGCTGCGGCGGATCGTCGTCCGGTGACGTCATCCACCGATGCAGCTCGACGCGTCCGGTATCGGTGATCGCATACTCTTTGCGCCCTCGCGCACCGGCCTCGGACACCGTAGTGAATCCCGCGGCGGCCAGCTTGTTGAGCTCGCCGTAGAGCTGACTCTGCGTGGCCGGCCACACCGGATGCATCGTGGATTTGAACTTTTTCAGCAGGTCGTAGCCACTCGCGGGCTCTTTGGCCAGGAGTCCGAGGGCAGCATGTCGCAAGCTCACGCCATCATCATAACCGTCCAGTCTTGACATGTCACTATTTGTCATGTCATTGTCGACCTGTCATAAGTGGAACGTCACGTGATCGAGTTCATCCGATGGGAGAAAACCGTGATTGATATGCCCAGCTGTGTGGGTCCGCTGGTGTTGCTGGACCCGCGGCTTCTACCGGAGGACCGCAGTCAACTTGCCCGGGCCGTGCCCGCGCTGTCGGCACACGGCGTCGGCCTCGCCGTTCTCGGTGCACCACTCGCCGAGCGCCACCGGGCACAACAGCTTCTTGGCGGCGACGCGATATTCGGCCGGTGGGCATCGTCGCGCACCCGCGCGGTGAATTCCCGGCGATCACGCGCCGATGCGCAGTGCCGCGAGCACGACGACTATTTCGGGGTGGTCCGGGTGGCCCGCGCCGCCGGGGAAAACTTCCTGGCCGGGCTGCTAGCCGGGTATTTGCGGGTCCTCGACCACGCCGATCGGTGTGGGACCGATATTTCCGACTCGCAGTGGCAGGCCCTGATCGGTCTCCCCCACCGGGTGTTCGGTTACGCATCGCCGGCTCAGGCGATGCCGCAACCGATGCAGGTCCGGCCCCGCGGGCTGGCGCTATCCGACGACGCCGCCGCGCAGCGGTGGCGGGTGGGCCACCAGCTGTACTTCGTGGTGATCCAATCCCTCACGGTCGCAATGCTGTTGGCGGTGCGCGCGGTACAGCAGCAGGACGAGGCCACGACCGTAGAGGCGTTGGCACTGGCCGGCTCGTGCGCGGACGCGGCGGCGGCGGCGATGGGCTTCACCTCCGAATTTCCGCTGTCCACCTACGTCGACCGGGTGCAGCCCACCATGCTGCCCCCGCACGTCGGGCCCGGGTTCAGCGGCTTCGCCACCCGCGACCATCGCCGCCTGGTGACAGTATTCCGTCAGCTGCACGACGTACGGTCCGATCTCGCGGCGGTCGGCGACCCCTACGAGCGTTTCGTCAGTGCCGTCGAGAACATGTATGCCGCCCACGGCGGGGTCTGCGCGCACTTCGGCGGAGACCGCCGGCCGAGTCTGCGCATGCAGGCCGCGTCCGGCAACCAGCCAATCACCTCGGGGGTCGCGGCGGTCGAGAAACTCGCCCGTCACCGCATCGGCCTGATCGAACCGCCGCAGCGCTGCCCCCTCGCGACGACAAGGACAGGGACATGCTGATGACGAATCCTCTGCACTTCCACCCGCCCACGGCCGAGCTGTCGGAGCAATACGTAGCGGCCGGGTGGTGGCGAACCGAGTCGTTCGTCGACGACTTGCGTCGGGCCGCAGCCGAAGTGCCGGACCGGGTAGCCCTCGTCGGCTGGCGGCACCGGCAAGCGCGTCTGACCCGAATCACCTTCGGCGACTTGGCATTCCACACCGAGCAGCTGGCCGCCGGCCTGGTGGGGATGGGGATCGCCCGGGGCACTGCCGTCGCGTTCCAACTGCCCAATTGGTGGGAGACGAGCGCGTTGATGTTGGCCTGCGCGCGGATCGGCGCCATCGCGGTTCCGGTGCCGATGTGGTTCGGTGCCCGCGACCTCGAGCGGATGCTCGCGGCGACGGGTGCGGCGGCGTGTGTGGTGACCGACCGCTGGGATGGCATCGACTACGGGAGCGTCCTGGCCGAGATGGCGCCGCGACTGCCCGCGCTGCGGCATCCGCTTGCCGTCAGCGATTCCGCGGCTTCGATCACCCAAGCGATTGGGCGCTATTCTGGTTGCGGCCCAAGCATTTTACCCGAGAGTGTCGATCCGAACGCCCCCGCGGCCGTGTTTTTCACCTCTGGCACCAGCGGCATCTCCAAGGGCGTCGTGCATAGCCAAAACACTCTCTACGCGGCCGCGCGCGGATTCCGGGGCTTAGGCGGACAGGGCATCGGCCCGACCGATGTACTGGCCTGCTTCGCCCCGCTGAGCACGGCCCTGGGCGCGCTCTGCAGCACGGTATGGCCTCTGGTCGAGCGTGGCGTCAGCGTGGTTTCCGACGCCTGCGAACCCCAACACCGGCTGCGCCTGCTGTCTGAGCAGGGCGTCACATGTCTGGTCGGCACACCGACCATGATCGCGGAGTTGGCTGCGCCGCAACCGGATCGGCGGAGCCTGGAGTCGCTGCGCCTAGTCGTATCCACCGCCGCGCCGCTGACCCGCTCGACCACCGATGCGGCCACCCGGGAATTGGGCGGCCGTGTGGTGAACCTGTGGGGAATGACCGAAACCCAGGGCGGCACTTCGACGGTCGACCCGGTTACGCCGGCGGCCGCGCGGTGTATGGGGCCAACACTTCCGGGAGTGCAGATCCGCACCGACGGCACCGACACCGCTGACATCGAGCAACTGTCCGTGCGTGGGCCGTCGGTATGTCTGGCTGTCTTCAACCGCGATACCGGAGCAGTGTTGTGGGAGCCGTCATTCGACGAGGGCTGGTTCGACACCGGCGATCTGGTGACCACCACCCCGGACGGCGGCTTAACGTTCATGGGCCGCACAAGTGACCGTGTCATGGGGGACGACCTTCCGCTGATGATCCCCGCTCTAGAAATCGAGGAGGAGATCAGGCTGCACCCGGACATCATCGACGCCGCCTTCGTCAGCTACACCGACGAATCGGGAGTCGAGCGTCCGTGTGCCGTTATCGTGGTCACGCCGTCGGTGTTGCCGCCGAACTTGTCGGACCTGCGCTCGTTTCTCGTCGGGCGCGGTGTCAGCCGCGTCTATCTGCCCTCCCGATTGGGCATCACGGTCACGCTTCCCCGGGATGGGGGCGGGAAGATCCGTAAGCGCGTCCTGCGTGATCAACTGTCGGCTGGCAGCACCCGGGTAAGCGCATGAATGCCGTTGTGGCACAGGCGCCATGCGCCCGTGTCGCCCCCGTCCGGGTGCCGCCTCCAACGGAGGGTGTCGGTCTCCCGCGCGAGATCTGGCTGCTGCTTGGGGGGAACCTGCTGGTGCGAGCCGCGGGATTCGCCTATCCGTTCATGACTTACCACGTCGCCGCACAGGGCCACGGGGCGGGAATGGTCGGCGCGGTGCTGGCTGTCTTTGGCATCGGATCGGTTGTGGGGCACTTGCTGTGCGGGTCGCTGGTCGACCGGTTGGGCCGACGGTCCACGATCGTGATCGCCATGGTGTTGGCCGCGGTGGTCTTGGCACTGATGTCGGGTGCGCGCAGCGTGCCGGCGTTGCTCGGCGGGGCCGCAATGATCGGCCTCGTCTTCGACACGCCGCGATCGGTACTCGGTGCGGCGATCAGCGAGCTGGTCCTTGATCCGGCGAAACGCGCCAAAGTGGACGCATGGCGCTGCGGATGGGTGGCCAATGTCGGTGCCGCCGTCGCTGCCGGTGTCGGCGGTCTTTGCGCAGACTGGATTGGCATCCCGGTGTTGTACTGGTTCAACGGCATCGCCTGCGCAGTCTTTGCCGCGGTGGCGATGCACTGGATGCCACCGCGAGCCGGCCAGCCGGCAACAGATGTGAAAACCACTTACCGTCAAGCATTTTCGGATCGTCGGCTGGTGGTGCTGTTCGCGTCCAGCGTGGCAGTCCTGACGGCCTTCATGGGCTTGGTCGTGACCATTCCCATACTGATGTCGGCTCGTGGCCTGAGCGCCGGCGCCTGGGGTGCGGTGCAGCTGGTGAACGCGCTGACTGTTATCGCGGTGACCCCACTGATCACCCGGTGGCTGAGTAGACGAATTGCGGTGCGACTGCGGCTTGACATCGTTGCGCTGGCGGCGATCTGCACGGCCGGGTGCCTGTGCGCCAGCGCATTCGCCACTACCACGGCGGAATTCAGCGTGGTCGCGGCGGCATCTGCTCCCGGCCAGATCGCCTGGTTCGTCGCCGCCGCCGATGTCGTACACCGGATTGCCCCACCGGCACTGCGCGGGCGTTATCACGGCATCTGGGGGATGGCCTGGGCCGCCGCGTCGGTGATTGCGCCGATTCTGGTCTCGACTGCCCTGGCGTGGGGTGGGCAACCGCTGGTCGCCGCCGCGATACTTGCGGCCGGTCTGATCGGCGCCGCCCTGTGCGCGCCGCTTGCCCGGGTCCTTCGCCGGCACCAACCGCACCATCATCGAGAGGACTATCGAGACCTCCGGCCAGCCGAGGTGGCCTAGTCTCTAGGGTCATGCACGCATGCGAGCGCGTCGGCCTCGACTTCATCGACAACGCGCCATCGGTGTTCCGCAACAGCGTCGACCTCGCCATCACGCCCGAGCAGCTGTTCGAGGTGCTCGCCGACGCCGAGTCCTGGCCGCGCTGGGCCCCGGTGATCACCAAGGTGACCTGGACCAGTCCCGAGCCGCGCGGGGTGGGCACCACCCGCACCGTCAAGATGCGCGGCATCGTTGGGGACGAAGAGTTCATCGCGTGGGAACCGTTCAGCCACATGGCATTTCGATTCAACGAGTCTTCGACTCGCTATACTGCGGCGTTCACCGAAGACTACCGAGTGCAGGTCATTGCGGGCGGCTGCCGACTGACCTGGACGATGGCCATGAAACCGGTGGGCCCGGCCCGCGCGTCGATGGTCATTTTCGGGCCGTTGCTCAACCTCGGCCTGCGCCGGTTTCTGCGTAACCTGCGCCGCTATACCGACACCCGGTTCTCCGCAGCACAGCAGCGTTAGGCTGAGCCCACCGACCTGAGCTACGGGAGCGTGCGATGACCTTCAACGAGGGTATGCAGATCGACACCAGCACCGCGTCGTCGTCCGGCGGCGGTGGAGGCATGGGGATGGCCGTCGGGGGCGGCGGTCTCGGGCTGCTGATCCTGGTGGTGGCGCTGTTCCTGGGCGTCGATCCCAGCAAGGTGATGCCCCCGCAGCAGAACACCAGCGACGTCTCGGCGCCCGGGTTCGACCTGGCCCAGTGCAAGACCGGCGCCGACGCCAACAAATACGTGCAGTGCCGGGTGATCGCGACGGGCAACTCGGTCGACGCGGTCTGGCATCAGCTGATGCCCAAGTACACCCGGCCTCATGTCCGGTTGTTCAGCGGTTCGGTGAACACCGGCTGCGGAGGCGCCACCACCGCGGTGGGACCGTTCTACTGCCCGGTGGACCAGACCGCGTACTTCGACACCGACTTCTTCCAAGAGCTGGTCGATAAATTCGGTTCCAGCGGTGGGCCATTCGCGCAGGAATACGTGGTGGCGCACGAATACGGCCATCACGTGCAACAGCTGCAGGGGATCCTGGGCCGCTCCCAGCAGGGTGCGCAGGGCGCCGGCGGTAACGGCGTGCGCACGGAGTTGCAGGCGGACTGCTACGCCGGCATCTGGGCGCACTACGCGTCGACCGTGAAGCAGGAGAGCACCGGGGTGCCCTACCTACAGCCGTTGAGCGACCAGGACATTCAAGACGCCCTATCGGCCGCGGCGTCGGTGGGCGATGACCGCATCCAGAAGGAGACGACCGGACGCGTCAATCCCGAGTCGTGGACCCACGGTTCGGCCGCGCAACGCCAGAAGTGGTTCACCACCGGCTACCAGAGCGGTGACCCACAGCAGTGCGACACCTTCGCCGCGCAGAACCTCTAGCGGTCGGGTCGTTGGCCGAGCTGTTGTTCTCCTACGGCACGCTGCAGCAGCCGGAGGTCCAGCGGGCGACGTTCGGCCGCGAAGTGCCCGGCCGCCGCGATGCAATCGTCGGATACGACCTGGATTACGTCACCATCACCGACCCGCACGTGATCGCAACCAGCGGCAGCGACCGCCATCCGATTCTGCGTCCCACCGCGCGAGTCGATGCCCATGTCGACGGGACGGTGTTCGAGATCAGCGAGGCCGAGCTGGCCGCCGCCGACGAATACGAGGTGGACGACTATCGCCGCATCGCGGTACCGCTGCGCTCGGGTGCGAGCGCGTGGGTGTACGTCTTCGCCGGATAGCGCTTAGCGGGTCGCGCAGGTGACGGTGGTGGTGGCGTCCTGGTGGACGACCACCTGGCCGTCCACGGCGATCTCGCAGTGAAACGCGGCGGGCCCATTGCCGGAATCCGGCCAATGCAGCATGCCGCTGGCGCTGATGGTCGCCCACTGGTTCGGGTTCGCCAGGGTCACGGTGTAAACGACGGGTGTTCCGCCGCTGAGCGGGGCCTGCACGCTGGTCAGAAACTTCGATGAGTCGGCGTTGTAGGCGGCCTGGCTGGGCGGATCGGAGTTCAGGTACGAGACGGTGGCGGTCAGATTGTTGGGGCTCGAAATGGTGTAAGTCACCTGGTGGCCGGCCGGATCCGCATGCGCTGCCACCGGCCCGACCGCCGCTCCCGCGGCAGCCACCAACGTCGTCACGCACGCTGACCGTACGACCCCGCTGGTCACTTTTCGCACGTTCGTCATATCGAAAACGCTACCGGATTCGTTACCGAGGGCTCCGGCGTTCACCGCTTGATATGCCGGTGGTCGCCCCGCTCGGGTATGAAGCAAGCATGAGCGAAGATCCGGATCAGGTCGGCGGTCCTCCCCCCGCCGCTCCGGACAGCACACCGGGCATCAGCCGCCGCAGACTGCTGACGACCAGCGCCACCTCGGCTGTGGTCGGTGCGGGCGTCGGGGTGGGCGCGGCCGCGCTGGTGTGGTCGCATCCCAGCGGCCCGGCAACCTGGTATCAGCCCAATCGCAATGGTGCACCGCCGGTGGCCGGCGTGCACTTGCAATTCGGCAAGAACGCCGGCACCGAGGTGGTGGTGTCATGGCATACCACCGAAGCCGTCCGCAATCCGCGCGTCATGCTGGGCACCCCGACATCGGGCTTCGGGCGCACGGTGGCGGCCGAGACCCGCACCTACCGAGACGCCAAGTCCAGCACCGAAGTTCGCGTCAACCACGCTCGCCTCACCAACCTGACCCCGGACACCGATTACGTGTACGCCGCGGTCCACGATGGCGCCGAACCGGAACAGGGCACGGTGCGAACCGCCCCAATGGGACGAAAGGCATTGCGCTTCACCAGCTTCGGCGACCAGTCCACCCCGACGCTGGACCGCCTGCCCGACGGCAGCTTCGGCACCGACAACATCGGATCGCCGGCCGCCGGCGATACGACGCTGGCGATCGAACGCCTCGGACCGCTGTTCAACCTGATCAACGGCGACCTGTGCTACGCCAACCTCGCGCAAGACCGCATCCGCACCTGGTCGAACTGGTTCGAGAACAACACCCGCTCGGCGCGGTATCGGCCGTGGATGCCCGCGGCGGGCAATCACGAGAACGAGTTGGGCAACGGACCAGTGGGCTACGGCGCTTACCAGACGTACTTCACCGTGCCCGATTCGGGAGCCAGCCAAGAACTGCACGGGCTGTGGTACTCGTTCACCGCCGGCTCGGTGCGGGTGATCAGCCTCAACAACGACGACGTGGCATTCCAGGACGGCGGCAACTTCTACGTCCACGGCTACTCCGCCGGAGAGCAAAAGCGCTGGCTCACGGTAGAACTCGCGGCGGCACGCGCCGACCCCGAGATCGACTGGCTAGTCGTTTGCATGCACCAGACGGCCGTCTCCACCGCCGCCAAGGCCAACGGCGCCGACCTCGGCGTCCGCGAGGAATGGTTGCCGCTGTTCGACCAGTACCAGGTCGATCTGGTGCTGTGCGGCCACGAACACCACTACGAACGGTCGCATCCGGTGCGCGGAACGCTGGCCACCGACACCCGGACGCCGATGCCCGTCGACACCCGCGCCGATCTCATCGACACCACCCGGGGAACGGTGCACCTGGTCATCGGCGGGGGCGGCACCTCCGCCCCGTCCAATGCAACGTTGTTTCCCACACCTCAGTGCCGGGTGATCACGGCCGTGGGCGCCTTTGACCCTGCGCTCGGTCGCAAAGCACCGATCTACGTCCTCGAGGACGCGCCGTGGTCGGCGTTTCGCGACCGGGACAACCCCTACGGCTTCGTGTCTTTCGACGTCGATCCAGGCCAGCCTGGCGGCAATACCTCGATCAAGGCAACGCAATACGCGTTAAGCGGCTTGTTCGGTGCCACCACCGCGGTCGACCAGTTCACCCTGACCAAGCCGCGTCGCGATAAGCCCGCCTAGCTCAAAACAACGTCGGCTGAACGGGTTCCGGTTGGACCGCCGTCGGCGCCTGCGAGAACGCACGGTGGTCACCGGCGAGCCGGTGTTTGGCGATCAGCGGGCCGGCCCGCTCCCGCAGCATGTCGCGGTAGCTCGGCGGCAAGTAGGCGCCGCGCCGGTACAGCTCGCGGTAACGGCCGACTAGGTCGGGATGCGAGCGCGCCAGCCAGGACATGAACCAGCCGCGGGTGGAACGACGCAGATGCAGGCCGAATACCGTCACACTGCTGGCCCCGGCGGACGCGATGTCGCCCAGCAGCCCGTCGAGGTGCTCGACCGAGTCGGTGAGGTGCGGCAGCACCGGCGCGACCATCACATGACAATCCAGGCCGGCGTCGCGGATGGCGGCGATGAGCCCCAATCGCGCCTGCGGCGTGGGCGTGCCCGACTCGACGTCGCGGTGCAGTTCCGGGTCGCCGACGGCCAGCGATACCGCGACCGACACCGGAACCTGCCCGGCCGCCGCGGCGATCAGCGGCAGGTCACGTCGCAGCAGGGTGCCCTTGGTCAGGATGGACAGCGGCGTCCCGGACTCGGACAGCGCCGCGATGATGCCGGGCATCAGCGCGTAGCGCCCCTCAGCGCGCTGATAGGGGTCGGTGTTGGTGCCTAACGCGACGGTGTCGCGCTGCCACGAGGGCCGGCGCAGCTCGCGTCGCAACACCTCGGCGACGTTGGTCTTCACCACGATCTGGGTGTCAAAGTCATTGCCGGAGTTGAAGTCCAAATATTCATGCGTGGGACGCGCGAAGCAGTAGCGACAGGCATGCGAACAGCCGCGAAAGCTGTTGACTGTGTACCGAAACGGCAGGGCCGCCGCATCCGGAATCTTGTTGAGCGCCGACTTACAGAGCACTTCGTGGAAGGTGATTCCGTCGAACTGCGGCGCCCGCACGCTGCGGACGAAGCCGATCCGCGCCAGCCCCGGGAGCGCTCCGTCGTCGACAGGCGCGCCGTTAACCGCAACAGCCTGGCCGGACCACCGCATACATCTATTCGAACATTTGTTCGATGCCATGTCAAGGGTGAGCTAGTCTTGCTCGGTCTTCCTCATTTCGATCTAACGCGGTACCCCGGGTCTTGCGGCAAGACCGGGGGCATGGCGCAAAATCGCTGGGCGAGACCGTAACTCACCGAGGGGACACGTGTACGAAGACGAATTGCAGGCCGAACAGGGCTACGTGACAGGGCTCTACGCGCGGCTGGACGCCGAGCGTGCCCGGGCCAAAGGCAGGTTCCGCGAGGCGCTGATGGGCGATAGCGAGTCACTCGCGGACCGAGACGCCGAGGTGCGTGCGCTGGCCAGGGAGGTAAAGCGGCTCGACGTGGCAGACCACGGCCTGTGTTTCGGGCGGTTGGACGCCCTTTCGGGCGAGCGCTTCTACATCGGTCGCATCGGGCTGTTCGATGTGCAAAACGAGTACCAGCCACTGTTGCTCGACTGGCGGGCACCGGCAGCACGCGCGTTCTACGTCGCCACCGCCGCACGCCCGGAGGATGTGCATCGGCGCCGCCAGTTCCATACCCACGGGCGTCGGCTGGTCGAGTTCACCGACGAGGTGTTCGGCCGCGCCGACGGTGAAGCGCCGGGCGGCTCAGAAGATTGGGCTCTGCTCGCCGCGGTCAACGCGCCGCGCGGCGACGGAATGCGCGACATCGTGGCGACGATCCAGGCCGAACAGGACGAGATCATCCGCCTGGATCACCCGGGGGTGCTGGTGATCGAAGGCGGCCCCGGTACCGGCAAGACGGTGGTGGCGCTGCATCGCGTCGCATATTTGCTCTACACCCATCGGGAGCGGATCGAGCGTCACGGTGTGCTGGTGGTGGGGCCCAATCCGGCGTTCCTGCAGCACGTCGATCGCGTCTTGCCGTCGCTGGGCGAATCCAGCGTGGTGTTCATGACGCCCGGCGATCTGGTGCCCGGGCTGCACGTCACCGCCGAAGACACCCCGCAATGCGCGCGGCTCAAGGGCTCGCTGCAGATGGTCGCGGTGCTGGCCGCGGCGGTCGCCGATCGCCAGCGGCTGCCCGACGAGCCGCTGCAGATCGAGTTGGCGGACGTCACCATGCGGATCGACGCCGAAACCGCCCAGTGGGCCCGCGAGGAGGCACGCGGCAGTGAGTTGCCGCACAACGAGGCGCGCGCGAAATTCACCGAGATCATCACCTGGGTGCTGACCGAGCGGGCGATAGCCCGGATCGGGCGGGGCTGGCTGACCCGAGACGACCGCAACGCATGGGAGCAGGTGCGCACCAACCTGCTCTCCGACCTCGCCGACAACGATCAGTTCACCGCCGCACTCGACGCGCTGTGGCCGATCCTGACGCCGGAGACACTGTTGGCACCGCTGTACGAGTCGCACGAGCGGCTGCGCGCGGCCGGCGCCGACCAGTTGCTGTGGCGCGCCGACGGTGCGGCCTGGACGGTGTCGGACGTGCCGCTGCTCGACGAACTGGTCGAACTGCTCGGCCGGGACGAGGCCGCCAAATCGGCTGAGCAGGCGGCCGAGCGCGAGCGGGATCACGAGGCCGAATACGCCGCCGGCGTGCTGGACCTGCTCGAAATGCGCAGCGAGGACTCGATGGACGACGAGGAGCAGTTGGCCGCCCAGCACATGATCTACGCCGAGGACCTGGCGGAGCGATTCCTCGAGCACGACACCCGTGAACTCGCCGAACGCGCTGCCGCAGACCGCGACTGGACCTACCGGCACATCGTGGTCGACGAGGCTCAGGAGCTGTCCGAAATGGACTGGCGGCTGCTGATGCGGCGCTGCCCCGGCCGATCCTTCACGGTGGTCGGCGACCTCGCCCAACGGCGGTCGGCGGCCGGTGCGACGTCGTGGGCCGCGATGCTGGAGCCGTACGCGCCCGGCCGCTGGGTCTACCGGTCGCTGCCGCTGAATTACCGCACCCCGGCAGAGATCATGACGGTGGCCGCGGCGCTGCTGGCCGAGTTCGCGCCCGACGTCCGGCCGCCGGAGTCGGTGCGCGCGAGTGGCGTCCAGCCATGGTCCCGTCGGGTGACTGAGGACGAATTAGCCTCCGCCATTGAAGAATTTGTCCGCGACGAGGCGGCGCGTGTTGGCACCAGCGTCGTCATCGGTCCGCCGGGCGTGCCGGGGACGGTGCCGGCATCGGAGACCAAGGGCCTGGAGTTCGACGCCGTCTTGGTGGTGGAGCCGCAGCGAATTCTCGCCGCCGGACCGCGCGGTGCGGCCGAGCTTTACGTCGCCCTCACCCGCGCCACCCAACGCCTCGGTGTCCTGCATCACGATCCGCTGCCACCGGCCCTGGCCGGCTTGGCTTCGTGGTCGCCCAACTGCGGGTAGAGCGTCTGGCGCACAACGCTATTGGCGACTCCAGAGCGGTGCGCCCTCGCCCAATAGCGTCGCCGGTTAGCTCCGCGACGAAGACGGTCATGTTACGGCGAGGTAAGCAAAGTTAGCCACACCGCGACAAACCCGTCGCTGTGATACACCATTTCAACAGTGCTTGATGTTTTGACTAGCTCCATGGAAGGAACAATCGCATGGCCATCATCGCGCGGGCCTTTGCCGCAACCGCAATCTTGGGCTGTTTAGCTGTCGGTTCAGCCAGCACGGCGTGGGCTGACGAGCCTACGATGAACGGCAGCTACACCGAGACCTCAACAACGCCGAGCGGCAAGACCATTGACAACAGTTGGACTGTCAACTCTTGCGGTCCCGGATGTCTGTGGGTCAAGGCCGGGTTGGGCGGTAGTCAGGCCCTACTTGTCGACGGTCAGTGGGTCATGGACACGATGAACAACGTCGCTTGCGTGGGCGGTGGTTACACGCTCTACGGCACATCCACTCACACGGTGTGGGATCCGAATACGCTGGCAGGCACGTCCACACACACCTATGTCACGGGAGCCTGCGGCCGGCCGCCCGGAGACGTACAGGTCGACAAGATTGCCATCAAGGCAGCGACGTCCTGATGCGTGCTGCTGGGCCGGGTTACCGGCCCAGCAGTGAAATTACCTCGGCGACAACCAAATCCGTTGTCACCGATATTTGCTCGCCGGTAGCGAGATTCTTCACCCCGATCGAGCCGGCCTCGACATCGCGGTCGCCTGCGACCAGCGCGATACGGGCGCCGGAGCGGTCGGCGGCGCGCATCGACCCCTTGAGTCCACGGTCGCCGTAGGCCAAGTCGACGCGGACCCCGGCCGCGCGCAGCTGTCCGGCCAGCACCGCCAGCCGCAGCTTGGCCGGATCGCTCAACGGCACGCAGAAGACGTCGCATCGGGTGGTCTCCCCCACGCTCTTGCCCTCGGCCCGCAACGCCAGCAGCGTGCGGTCCACGCCGAGCCCGAACCCGATGCCCGACAGGTCTTGTCCGCCGAGCCGGCGCATCAGACCGTCGTACCGACCACCGCCGCCGATGCCGGACTGCGCGCCCAGACCGTCGTGCACGAACTCGAAGGTGGTCTTGGTGTAGTAGTCGAGCCCGCGCACCATCCGCGGATTGATGACGTACGGCACGCCCAGCGCGTCCAGATGCGCCAGCACGGTGTCGAAATGTTGCTTAGCGACGTCGGACAAGTGATCGAGCAGCACCGGGGCATCCGCCGTCATCGCCCGCACCGCGGGTCGTTTGTCGTCGAGCACCCGCAGTGGGTTGAGCTGCGCACGCCTGCGGGTCTCGTCGTCAAGGTCGAGCGTAAAAAGGAACTCCTGCAACAGTTCCCGATATTGCGGACGGCAGCTCTCGTCGCCCAGCGAGGTGATTTCCAGCCGGAACCCGTCAAGGCCCAGCGAGCGGAATCCCGCGTCGGCGACCGCGATCACCTCCGCGTCCAGCGCCGGGTCGTCGACGCCGATCGCCTCCACACCTACCTGCTGGAGTTGGCGATAGCGGCCGGCCTGTGGACGCTCGTAGCGGAAAAAGGGGCCCGCGTAACACAGTTTCACCGGCAGCGCGCCGCGATCCAGACCGTGTTCGATCACCGCCCGCACGACTCCGGCGGTACCCTCCGGCCGCAGCGTCACCGAGCGGTCACCGCGATCGGCGAAGGTGTACATCTCCTTGGACACCACGTCGGTGGATTCCCCGACGCCGCGGGCGAAGAGCCCGGTGTCCTCGAAAATCGGCAGCTCGACATCGCCGTATCCGGCCCGGCGGGCGGCGGTGAGCAGTCCGTCACGCACCGCGACGAACTGCGCCGAGTCCGGCGGGACGTAATCGGGCACTCCCTTGGGCGCCGAAAACGCGCTGAATTCCTGCGTCACAGGCTCAGACCTTCGAGAAACGGATTGGCGCGCCGTTCGGCGCCGATGGTGGTGGCGTTGCCGTGCCCGGGCAGCACCACGGTGTCGTCCCCGAGCACCAGGAGTTTGCTGAGTATCGAAGTCAGCAAATCCCGCCCGCTGCCACCAAACAGGTCGGTGCGGCCCACCGAGCGCTCGAACAGCGTGTCACCGGTGAACACCACGTCGGCGTCGGTTTCACTCGCCTGAGCGACCCGGAAGACCACCGATCCGCGGGTATGGCCCGGCGTGTGGTCGACATTGACGGTCACACTGCCCAGATCGATTTTGTCGCCGTCGCGGTCCAGCTCGATCACCTGCTTGGGCTCACGGAAGAAAGCACCCGTCATCACCTGCGCCAGCCGCGGGCCCACACCGTAGATCGGGTCCTTCAGCATGAACCGATCCTCGGGATGAATGTAGGTGGGGCAGCCGTAGGTGTCCGAAACCTTCTGAGCAGACCACATGTGGTCGATGTGGCCGTGGGTGAGCAGCACCGCGGCCGGGGTCAGCCGATTCTGGTCCAGGATGCGCCGCAACGGGCCCATCACGCGCTGGCCCGGGTCGACGATGACAGCGTCGGTTCCGGGCCGTTGGGCCAGCACGTAGCAGTTGCACTGCAACACTCCGGCGGGAAATCCGGTGATGAACACGGTTCCCAGTTTCCCATCCCGGACCTTCGGCGACGATGCGGCCCGCGCGACACGGCGCGAAACGGCCGAGCACGGGGCCCCTTGACATCGCTGGCGGCGCTCACATTAGCCTGGGCACGCTACCCCTGGACCTAATCAAAGCGCCGACTACGACCTGGAGGCATACCGGCCGTGCCGACCAACGAACAGCGACGAGCGACAGCCAAGCGCAAACTCGAACGCCAGCTGGAGCGCCGCGCAAAACAAGCCCGGACGCGCCGGATCCTCCTCATCGCCGGTGGCGTGATCGCGGCCGTCGCCGTCATCGCCGCGGTGGTGATCACCGTCATCAACACCAATAACAAGCACAAGAGCAACACCGCGACACCGAGTAGCGCCAGCAACTCGACCTCGGCCGCCAGCTCGGCGTCGCCGAGCGAACCGGTCCCGCCGGCCGCGCCACTGCCGCCGTTCAAGTCCTCAGCCAGCGTCGGCGCCAACTGCCAGTACCAGGCGACACCGCAGGAACCGGCCGCCAAGCCGGTCAAGCCGCCGCGGACCGGCAAAGTGCCGACCGATCCGGCCACCGTTAGCGCGAGTATGGCAACCAGCCAAGGCAACCTGGGTCTGCTGCTGGCTAACAACGAATCACCTTGCACGGTCAACAGCTTCGCCAGCCTGATCGGCCAGAAGTACTTCGATAACACGAAATGTCATCGGCTGACCACGTCGTCGTCGCTGGGCGTCTTGCAATGCGGCGACCCGAAAGGCGATGGCACCGGCGGACCGGGCTACCAATTCGGCAACGAGTACCCGACCGACCAGTACCCGCCGAATGACCCCAAGGCGCAGGAGCCGGTCGTCTATCCGCGCGGCACCCTGGCCATGGCCAACGCCGGCCCGGGCACCAACGGCAGCCAGTTCTTCTTGGTCTACAAGGACTCTGAGCTACCGCCGCAGTACACCGTCTTCGGCACGATTCAACCCGACGGGCTGGCGGTGCTGGACAAGATCGCCAAGGCCGGCGTAGCCGGCGGCGGCGAAGACGGGCCACCTGCCAGCGAAGTCCTGATCAAGTCGATACTGCTCGACTAAAGACGCGGCGGCACAACACCAGCCGCGCGCACCGGCGGGTTCTTGTTGTCCGGCAGCATCGACACCTTATGGTTTCTCCCGTGGCGACAGACTCATTCGGACATTACGAACTGCGGGAGTTGTTGGGCCGCGGCGGTATGGGCCAAGTGTTTCGTGCCTATGACGCCGCCACCGACCGGATTGTGGCCCTCAAGGTGCTACCTCCGCATATGGCCGAGGACAACGAGTTTCAGCAACGTTTCCGCCGCGAGGCACGCATTGCCGCGAGCCTCAACGACCCGCACGTCGTGCCGATTCACAGCTACGGCGAGATCGACGGCCGGCTCTACGTCGACATGCGGCTCATCGAGGGCCGCGACCTCGAGCAGTACATGGCCGAACATGGCGGACGGCTCAGCGCTGATCGCGCCGTCGCGGTGGTCGAACAGGTTGCGGCAGCACTAGATAGCGCTCGCGAGGTGGGATTGATCCACCGCGACGTCAAGCCGTCGAACATCCTGGTCACCACGGCGCGAGACTTCGTCTATCTGATCGACTTCGGCATCGCGCGTACCGCCGCCGACACCGCGCTCACCCGCGACGGCCACACCATGGGCACCGTGGCCTACATGGCGCCCGAGCGCTTCAGGGGCACAACGGATCACCGCGCCGATGTATACGCGTTGGCGTGCGTGCTCTACGAGTGCCTGACCGGCCAGCGCCCCTACCCCGGCGACAGCTTCGAACAGCAGATCAACGCGCACCTGAGCAGTCCGGTACCCCGACCGTCGACTTTCGCACCTGGTGTGCCGCCTGCTCTCGACGAGGTGGTCGCGCGGGGAATGGCGAAGGATCCCGGTCAGCGCTATCAGACCGCGATCGAGCTCGCCGAGGCCGCCAGGGCGGCATTGGCCAGCTCCCACTACGCGACCGCGGCCGCCCCGCTGCCGCCGGCGGCAGCGCCCGTTGTCGCACCGCCACCACCTGGGCCGCCGCCTCAGGCGGTGCACCCCGCGCTGCAGGCTCCACCATCGAATAGGCGACTGGTGCTGGCCGTCGTTGGCGGGTCGATTTTCGCGCTGTTCGCAGTGGTGGCCTTGGTCATTACGCTGACGACTCACAGCGATGGCCAGAACACCACGAACAGCGCCGCGTCGAGTGCGCCGGTCCGCCCCCGGGCGGCCAAACCCGGAGTCCCGGTACCGACGGGAGTATCGACAACCCCGGCCGCGAGCGTGCCGCCGTTGCCGGCGTTTGCGCCCCCGGCCGACTTGGGCGCCAACTGCCAATACCCAGCGTCAGCCGATGCCACGCCGAAGCCGGTCAATCCGCCGCCGTCCGGCAGGGTGTCCACTGATCCGCCGGTCATCAACGCGACCATCTCCACCAATTTCGGCGATATCGGCATCCAGCTCAACAACGCCCAGACGCCGTGCACGGTGAATAGCTTCGTCAGCCTGGCGCGGCAGCAGTTCTTCGATAACACCGAATGCGGTCGCCTGGCCATCGGGTCGGATGGAGCGTTTGCGCTGTTCGGCGGTCCCGACACCCAGGGTTCCGGTGGCCCCGGGTACGAATTCGCCGACGAGTATCCGGTCAACCAATATCCCGCCGGCGATGCCGCACTCAGAGCGACGGTCATCTATCCGCGCGGCACCGTGGCCATGGCCAACGCCGGGCCCAACACCAACGGGAGCCAGTTTTTCACGGTGTTCAAGGACACCGAGGCATTGCCGACGAGCACGGTCTTCGGCACCGTCGACCAGGCGGGCCTGCTGACCCTCGACAAGATCGCCGCTATGGGTGTTGCCGGTAACCGTGACAGCGGCCTGCCCGCCAAGACGGTCACCATCACTGGGGTGCGGATCGGCTGAGCCCAGCCGGCGGTTTCCTTGCCCGGCAAGGCCGTAGCGCCATCGCGGCAGGGATATCGTTGCGGCCTTTGACTTCTCATGCGCGTCGACACACCCCGCTCCTGACCCGACGCACAACAAAGCACCATTAATTGTGCGCGATAACCCGACGTGACGGGCGCCACAGTTTATGGTCTTTGCGTGGGGATGGAGTCATTCGGGCATTACGAGCTGCGCGGCATGTTGGGTCGTGGCGGTATGGGCCAAGTGTTTCGTGCCTACGACACCGCCACCGATCGGACTGTGGCCCTCAAGGTGTTGCCTCCGCATATGGCCGAGGACGACGAGTTTCAGCAACGTTTCCGCCGCGAGGCACGCATTGCCGCGAGCCTCAACGACCCGCACGTCGTGCCGATTCACAGCTACGGCGAGATCGACGGCCGGCTCTACGTCGACATGCGGCTCATCGAGGGCCGCGACCTTGAGCAGTACATGGCCGAAAATGGCGGACGGCTCAGCGCCGATCGCGCCGTCTCGGTGGTCGAACAGGTTGCGGCAGCACTAGATAGCGCTCGCGAGGTGGGATTGATCCACCGCGACGTCAAGCCGTCGAACATCCTGGTCACCACGGCGCGAGACTTCGTCTATCTGATCGACTTCGGCATCGCGCGTACCGCCGCCGACACGGCCCTCACCCGCGACGGCCACACCATGGGCACCGTGGCCTACATGGCGCCCGAGCGCTTCAGGGGCACAACGGATCACCGCGCCGACGTGTACTCGTTGGCGTGCGTGCTGCACGAGTGCCTGACGGGCCAGCGTCCCTACCCCGGCGACAGCTTGGAAGAGCAGCTCAACGGGCACCTGAACACCCCACCGCCGCTGCCGTCGATCACCGCGCCGGGCGTACCGGCGCCCCTCGACGAAGTCGTCGCGAAGGGAATGGCGAAAGACCCCGAGGAGCGCTACCAGACCGCGATTGAGTTCGCCGAAGCAGCCAGGGCAGCGCTGGCCGGCGCCAGCTACGCCATTGCACCCGGCCCACCGTCGCCCCCCGCGTCGGTGCCCACCGCCGCGCAGTCGCTCGCCACGCCGCCTGCCCCGCCCACTGGCGCTGCGCAGCAGGCACCGCCCGCCGGCCCCGCGCAGCCGGCCGCGGCAAAGTCCTCCTCGAATAGGCGCCTGATCGTGGGTGTCGTCGGCGGCTCGCTCGTCGCGTTGGCCGCCGTGGTCGCGTTGGTCATCTCCCTGGTCACCCACAGCGACGCCCCGACAAGCAGCGCCAAAAGCAGCACACCTGTCACCCAGGCCCGCGCCAGTCGCTCCAAACCGCCGCGAACTGAGGGCGCACCGATCAACGGACCGCTGGGGGGTCTGCCGGCGTTCGCTCCGCCGGCAGATCTGGGTGCCAATTGCCAATACCCCGCCACGCAGGATCAACCCACCAAGCCCGTCAACCCGCCGCCGTCCGGCAGAGTGTCCACCGATCCACCCGTGATCAATGCGACCATCTCGACCAACGTCGGGGACATCGGCATTCAGCTGGATAACGCAAAGGCGCCGTGCACGGTGAACAGCTTCATCAGCCTGGTGAAGCAACAGTTCTTCAACGGCACCCAGTGCGGCCAGCTGATCATCCAGTCCGATTTCGGGCTGCTGCAGTGTGGTGGCCCCGAGAACGAGGGCAGCGGTGGCCCCGGCTACGAATATGCCGCCGAATACCCGCTCAACCAATTCGGCCCCAATAATCCCGCGCTCAAGCAGCCCGTGCTGTTACCGCGTGGAACCCTGACCATGGCTCCCGCCACCGGGCCCAACCCGAATCAGAGCCAGTTCAACATCATGTACAAAGACAGCGTGACGGAGCCGGACTCCACCGTGTTCGGCACGATCAACCAGGCTGGTCTGGCGACGGTCGACAAGATCGTCAAAGTAGGCATTCTCGGCAGCAGCGACACGGGCATGCCCGCCGGCGCGGTCATCATCAATTCGGTGCAGCTCAACTGATTTCGCGCGCGGTGATCAGCTAGGCAGCAGACGTCACTCGGTAGACGTCGTAGACGCCCTCGACGTTGCGCACCACGTTGAGTAGATGGCCAAGATGCTTGGGGTCACCCATCTCGAACGTGAACCGGCTGATCGCCACCCGGTCGCCCGAGGTGGTGACCGACGCCGACAGGATGTTCACCTTCTCGTCGGCCAGCACGCGCGTCACATCCGACAGCAGCCGGTGCCGATCGAGTGCCTCGACCTGAATAGCCACCAGGAACACCGAGGAAGGCGAAGGGGCCCAGAGCACCTCGATAATGCGTTCGGCCTGCTGCTCTAGCGATGCGGCGTTGGTGCAGTCGGTGCGGTGCACGCTGACCCCGCCGCCGCGGGTGACAAACCCCATGATCTGGTCGCCGGGTACCGGCGTGCAGCACTTCGCCAGTTTGGTCAGCACGCCGGGGGCGCCGGGGACCGAGACGCCGACGTCGTCGGTGGTGCGGGGGCGCCGCAGCATGGTCGTCGGCGTGGACCGCTCGGCGAGGTCCTCCTCGGCCTGATCGATACCGCCGAGCTCGGCCAGCAGCCGCTGCATGACATGCCGCGCCGAGACGTGACCTTCACCGATGGCCGTGTACAGAGCGGACACGTCGGTGTAGTGCAGCTCCCGGGCGACCGACACCATCGATTCGCCATTCACCAAGCGCTGCAACGGAAGTCCCCCGCGCCGCACCTCGCGGGCCATCGCCTCCTTGCCGGTCTCCAGCGCCTCCTCACGGCGTTCCTTGGCGAACCACTGCCGGATCTTGGCCTTGGCGCGCGGCGACACCACGAATTGTTGCCAGTCCCGCGACGGCCCGGCATTAGGCGCCTTGGAGGTGAAAACCTCAACGACTTCCCCGTTTTCGAGTTTGCGCTCCAGGGCCACCAGACGCCCGTTGACCCTGGCGCCGATGCAGCGGTGGCCGACCTCGGTGTGCACCGCGTAGGCGAAGTCCACCGGCGTCGACCCGTTCGGCAGAGTGATCACGTCGCCTTTAGGTGTGAACACGAAAAGCTCTTGCACCGCAAGGTCGTAACGCAATGACTCCAGGAACTCGCCGGGGTCGGCGGCCTCCCGCTGCCAGTCGAGCAGCTGACGCATCCAGGCCATGTCGTCGATCTCGGCGGTGGCGTTCTGGTGGGGAACTCCGTTGCGGCCCTTGGACTCTTTGTAGCGCCAATGGGCGGCGATGCCGAATTCGGCGGTGCGGTGCATGTCGCTGGTGCGGATCTGCACCTCCAGCGGCTTGCCTTCCGGCCCGACGACCGTGGTGTGCAGTGACTGGTAAACACCGTATCGGGGCTGGGCGATGTAGTCCTTGAACCGCCCGGCCATCGGCTGCCACAGCGAATGCACCACGCCGACAGCGGCGTAGCAGTCCCGGATCTCGTCGCACAGGATGCGGATGCCGACCAGGTCGTGGATGTCGTCGAAGTCGCGTCCCTTGACGATCATCTTCTGGTAGATCGA
Organism: uncultured Actinomycetota bacterium; assembly: GCA_963826365.1. GTDB lineage: Bacteria > Actinomycetota > Actinomycetes > Mycobacteriales > Mycobacteriaceae > Mycobacterium. The sequence continues at coordinate 991,458 of CAWGXA010000003.1, forward strand.
CCAGTAGTGTTTGGGCCGACCCTCGACCGTTGCCTTGACCTTGGACGCGTTGAGGCTGTTGGCGATCTCGGCGCGGACCTTCGCAAGATAGGTGTCTCGGGACGGCGCGCGGCCGGCCACCAGCCGAACGATCTCCTCATACTTCTTGGGATGCAGAATCGCGAACGACAGGTCTTCGAGTTCCCACTTTACGCTGGCCATACCCAGCCGATGCGCAAGGGGCGCAATGACTTCCAGTGTTTCGCGAGATTTGCGGGCCTGCTTCTCGGGCGGCAGGAAACGCATCGTGCGCATATTGTGCAGCCGGTCGGCGACTTTGATCACCAGCACCCGTGGATCGCGGGCCATCGCGGTGATCATCTTGCGGATGGTCTCGCCTTCGGCGGCGCTGCCCAGCACCACCCGATCCAGCTTGGTCACCCCGTCGACGAGATGCCCAACCTCTTCGCCGAATTCCTCGGACAGCGCTTCCAGCGTGTACCCGGTGTCCTCGACGGTGTCGTGCAGCAGGGCGGCCACCAAAGTGGTGGTGTCCATGCCCAACTCGGCCAGAATGTTGGCGACCGCCAGCGGGTGGGTGATGTAGGGATCACCGGAATGCCGCAACTGAGTGGCGTGACGTTGGTCGGCGACCTCGAAGGCCCGGCTGAGCAGCGTCAGGTTCGCTTTGGGATAGATCTCCCGGTGCACCGCGACTAACGGCTCAAGTACGGGATTGAGCGCGCTGCGCTGGGCGGTCATCCGGCGGGCCAAACGCGCCCGGACCCGGCGCGACGCGCTGCTGGACGTCTTCAGGGTTTCGACCGGCGGCTCCGGCTCGAGGACCTGCGGCGGTTCGGTGGGTGGCGCAACAGTCTGCGCCGTGCTTTGCTCGTCCGCCACGTTGGTCACCTCCGACCTCGAGAATATCCCCTAAGTCTGTATCGCCCCGCTAGTTCTCCGGCCGTTCGCAGCTCGCGGGGTGGCGAGGTTAGACCCGGCTCAAGCTGTGCACCGGCAGCGGCGCGAGTGCCGCACGGCCACCCAGGTCGGCGAGTTCCATCACGACCGCCAGGCCGAGCACGTTGGCTTGGGCGCGTTGCAGGAGTCGGGCCGCCGCTCCCAAGGTCCCGCCGGTGGCTAGCACGTCATCGATGATCATCACGTTGCACTGGCGCAGTTGGAGGCCGGAGGCGGGGATTTCCAGGGTGGCGCTGCCGTACTCCAGGTCGTAGCTCTCGGCGTGCACCGGCGGGGGCAGCTTGCCGCCCTTGCGGATGGCCAGCACGCCGGTGCCTAGCCGGGCCGCAACGGCCGCTGCCACCAGGAAGCCGCGGGAATCGATACCGGCCACCAGGTCGGCGCTGGACGCGATGCCGGCGATGGCGTCGGTGACCGCGATCATCGCTTTACGGTCGGCAAACAACGGGGTGAGGTCCTTGAATTGAACCCCCGGCTTAGGGAAATCGGCCACCACCCGGGTCAGCGAGTCGATGACGTCGCCCAGGTCAGCGGTTTCCCCCACAGTTGTCACTGCATCAAAGCCCATCGGTCCATGTTCCAGCCCGCGCCCCAACGGGTTGGATTCCTGCTCACCGCGTACATCTTCTTCGACATCAGCAACGTGCGCTGCTGGCGATATAGGGGCAACGTTGGCATCTCTGCCCAGAGTACCGGCGCGGCATCGGCAAGCAGCCGAAGGCGCTCGGCCGGGTCGGCGGAGACCGCCAGCGCCCCGATGATGCCGTCGACCTGGGCGTTTGCGTAGCCAGACAGATTGTTGCCGTTGCCGCTGTGCAGGTCGTAGGCATCCATCGCGGACGACCCGGTTGACCCACTTCCGGTGGCCCCGCCAGTGCTGGCCACCAGAACGTCGATCTTGCCGTCCTTGAGCGCCTGAGGGCCCGACGAGTCCAGCGCGACGTTGGTGACGGTGATCCCGACGGTGGCGCACGACTTGGTGATGGTCCCGACGGTGACCGCCAGCCGCGCGTTAGGCCCCTGGTAGCCGATTCGCGCCGTCAGCGGGGCACCGCCGAGGACATCGCGGGCGGCGTTGGGATCGGCCTTGCTGAATTGGTTGGCGTCGGCGACACCGTCGCCCTGCGCGACGGCATCGTCGGTCGCCGGCGACAGCCGCGAGTTGGCGATCGGTACGCCGGCGTCGCGCGCGATCACGTCACGCGGGGTGCACAGCGCGAAGGCGCGGCGGGCCTTTGTCGGTGCCAACGCTCCCCGCGGCGCAAAGATCAGCTGCTCAATGCCGGCCGATGGCGATTCGGTGCGCTCGTAGTTGTCCGGGGTGGTCAGCGTTCCCGATGACCCGGCCGCCACATCCACCACGTCCACGCTGCGGTTGTTGACCCGGTCCTGGATATCGGGTGCCTGCGGCGAGACGGTGATGCGCTTGGTGATCGCCCGGGGGCCCCACCACCGGTCGTTGGCCACCAGCACCACGGCGCCACCATCCAAGATCGCGTCGATCTTGTAGGGCCCCGACGAAGGGAAACGCTTGAGGTCGACGCCGGGTTTGAGGTCCCAGGTGGTGTTCCACAGCTTTGCGATCTGCGCCACCACCGGCACGTTGTTGCCCAACAGCGCCGCCGTCACGTCGGTGTTCAGCTGGTCGGCGATGACGTGCGAGGGCATCATCGAGGTCGCGCCGAACAGCTGCACGTAGTCGGCGACACCGCGGTCCGGGATGAACGACACCCGGGCTTTCTTCTGTCCCGGCGTGCACTCGATGTTGGCGATGTCGACGTAGCCGGCCTGCGTGGCGGCATCGAAACCAGGGAACCGCCCGGATTGAGCCGCCCAGGCGAGCACCAGGTCGTCGCAGGTCACCGGCTTGCCGTCGGAGTAGACGGCGTTGTCGGCGATCTGGTAGTCCAGCACCAACGGCGAACCGCCCACCACCGAGACGGTGCCGAAGTCGCGGTCGGCGACGACCTGTCCGTCCGGGCCGTGATACCCGAAGCCGACGAGCGTGCGGGCGAATGCCTGCGCCCCGGCCGACGCGGCACCGCCGACGGTGTTGGTGTTGTAGGTGCTCAGCGTGCCGTCGACCACGTAGTCGATCTGGGCGGCAGCGCTACCCGAACACCCGGTCAGCGACAAGGCCGCCGCAACCGGAATGGCCAACGCGAGGGTGGTCGACCTTTTCAAGGTCTGCCAGCCGGCCCACAAGCCAATGTCGCGCCCCGCCCGCCGACACCAGGTAGCCATCGGCTACCGCCGGCCGGCATTCCGCTTGCCGGAGGGACGCCGGGTACCGGTGGGCCGCACTGGCCGGGCGCCGGGCGCCGGCTTGTTCGATGTCGGCTTGCTCTCCGCGGAGGCTGCCTGCGTGCTGTCTTGCCCGCTGGCCTGCGGCGTTTCGTCGTCAGAGGATTTCGCCGGCTGCTCAGCGGCGTCGCCGTCGTCGGCCTCGGCAACCGCCCGCGCGTCCGGGCTACGCCGTCTATTGACCCGGCGTGTGTGGGTGCGCACCATCTCGGTGCGCTCGCGCAGCGTGACCAGCAGCGGCGTGGCGAAGAAGATCGACGAGTAGGTGCCGACCAGGATGCCGACCAGCTGCACCAACGCCAGGTCTTTGAGGGTGCCGACGCCCAGCAGCCATACCGCCACCACCATTAGTGCCAGCACCGGCAGCACCGAGATCAGGCTGGTGTTGATCGAGCGCATGAACGTCTGGTTGATCGCCAGGTTGGCTTTTTCCGCGAAGGTGCGCCGGGCGGTGTGCTGGAAGTCGTTCGTGTTCTCCTCGACCTTGTCGAACACGATGACGGTGTCGTAGAGCGAGAACCCGAGGATCGTCAGCAGGCCGATCACCGTCGCCGGGCTGACCTCGAAACCGACCAGCGAATACACGCCTGCGGTGACCGTCAGGTCGAAGACCATAGTGGTCAGCGCGGAGATGGCCATGTACCGCTCGTAGCGGATCATGATGTAGATGCTGACCAGCACCAGGAACACCGCCAGCGCGATCAGCGCCTTCGTGGTGATCTGATCGCCCCAGGTCTCCGATACCGCCGAGTCGCTAATGGCCGCCTTTGTGGGCTTGCCGTCGGTGCCTTTGGGTTGGAAGGCGTCGAACAGCGCGTTGCGCAGCTTCGTCGTCTGGTCGTTGGACAGCGTTTCCGAACTGATCTGAACGGTCGCCGAGGCGCCGCGGCCGACGGTGACCACTGACGCGGGGTCGTGACCCAGCGTCTTTCTGAAGACGTCAGACACCTGCGACGTCTGGACCGTTCCGGAGGCGGCCGCGGCGGGCATCGACACCGTGGTGCCGCCCTTGAAGTCGATCCCGAATGTGAAGCCGCGCAGCAGGATCGACAGGATCGCCACCGCGACGATCGCGCCGCTGATGCCGTACCAGAGCCGCCGTCGTCCGACCACCTCGAACGCGCCGGTGCCGGTGTAGAGCCGGGACAGGAAGCTGTGGTGCGGCAGCCCGGCGGTGGTCTTGGCGGTCAGCTCCGCGACGTCGTCGCCGGCTTCGGTGATTTCGGCGGCATCGCCGGTCTTGCCTTTTGCGGCCATCACGCTATCCCCGTCCCGTCTTGACCTGTGACGAAGCCCGGCGCTCGCGGGCGACCTGTTGCACTGCTCCCAGGCCGTTGTATGACGGTTTCGCCAACGTCGGCGACTTGGATGCCAGATACAGCAGCGGCCAGGTCACCAAGAACACCACCACGATGTCGAGAATCGTGGTGAGACCCAACGTGAATGCGAAGCCCCGCACCTGGCCGATCGCCAGGGCGTACAACACGCCGGCCGCCAGGAAGGTGACGGCGTTGCCCGAGACGATCGTCTTGCGGGCTCGCACCCAGCCTCGTGGTACCGCGGACCGGAACGAACGCCCTTCGCGAATCTCATCTTTGATGCGTTCGAAGAACACCACGAACGAGTCGGCGGTGGTACCGATACCGATGATCAGACCCGCGATACCTGCCAGGTCCAGGGTGTAGTTGATCTGGCGACCCAGGATTACCAGAATCGCGAAAATCATTGCACCAGAAGCACTTAGCGACAACGCCGTGAGCACTCCCAGCGCCCGGTAGTACACCAGTGAGTAGAGCAGCACCAGCAACAAACCGATCGCGCCCGCAATCAGGCCCGCCCGCAGCGAGGTCAATCCCAGTGTCGCCGAGACGGTTTGGGCCTCTGACGATTCAAAGGACAACGGCAGCGAACCGTACTTCAAGACGTTGGCCAGCTGCTTGGCGGTTGAGGCGGTGAAGGGCGGGTCGCCGCCGCTGATCTGGGTGCGGCCGCCGGGGATCGCTTCCTGGATCATCGGAGCGCTGACGACCTGCGAGTCCAGCGCGAACGCGGTCTGGGTGCCGATGTGGGCGGCGGTGAAGTCGGCCCAGGTGTTCGCGGCCGATTGCCTGAACTGCACATCGACGACGTAGCCGATGCCGCGACTGTTCATGCTCGAGCTGGCGTCCTGGATCTGATCGCCGCTGATGATCGACGGCGCCAACAGATAGGCGACCTTGTGGTCGGTGGAGCAGGCCACCAGGGGCAGGGTCGGGTCGTCGTTGCCGGCCAGGATGTCGTCTTTGTCGCAGCGGGTCGCCTCGAACTGCAGGGCCAGGAACTGAACGCCCTGACGGGTGCTCTGCCGCCATTTCTTCTCGTCGGCGATGCGGTCGGCGAGATCCTTGCGCGGATCCGCCGGGGCGGGCGCCTCAGCCGGCGGGGCCTCGCCCGGCGCCCCTGGCGCTGGCGCGTTGCTCGCCGGTGCCGGCGCGGTGCTCGCCGGTGCCGGCGGTGCGGGATTGGGCGATGGTGGCGGGTCCTGCGGGTAGGGACGCGGTTGCGGTGCAGGCCTTCCAGGAGGAGGCGCCGGCTGGCCAGTCATTGCGGGTGCGGGCTGGCCCCCCGGCGCGGGTTGACCCCCAGGCACTGGCTGGCCTCCCGGCGCGCCGGGAGCCCCTGGCGCCGTGCCGGCGGGCTGCTGCGGCGGCTTGGGTTCGGCGCCTTGGGCCGGCATCGAGTTGAGCACCGGCCGGATGTAGAGGCGGGCGGTTTGGCCCAGGTTGCGGGCCTGGCTGCCGTCGTTTCCGGGCACAGTGATGACCAGGTTGTCGCCGTCGACCACGACCTCCGAACCGGACACGCCCAGTCCGTTGACGCGCGCGCTGATGATCTGCTGCGCCTGGGCCAGCGCGTCGCGGCTGGGCCGCGACCCGTCCGGGGTGCGCGCGGTCAAGGTGACCCGGGTCCCGCCCTGCAGGTCGATGCCGAGCTTCGGTGCGGCCTTCTTGTCCCCCGTCAAAAACACCAGCAGGTAGACGCCGACCAGCATGAACAAGAAAATCGACAGGTAGCGGGCAGGGTGCACCGGCGCCGAAGACGATGCCACGTTCCTTTTATCTCCTTGAGAATCGCTTTCTTAACCCCGACAGAGCCTACGTGTCCTCTTCAAGTTCATAGGCTCACTGGGTCAGGAGTCTTTGGCCACCCGGTTCCCGTTGCTGGAGTCGGCGGGGCCTTCGAACTCCTCGGAGTCGTCCAGGCCGTCGGACTCGTCGAAGTCTTCCGCATCTTCGGGCAGGATCCGGTCGCGGATGGCCAGCTTCATCCAGGTGGTCACGATGCCGGGTGCGATCTCGAGGTCGACGGTGTCGTCGGTGAACGCGACCACGGTGGCTTGCAAACCGGACGTGGTGTGCACCCGGTCCCCCGGTTCCAGCGACTCGTGCAGGTCGATCGTGGTTTGCAGCGCGCGCTTCTGGCGACGCGACGCGACGAACATGAACCCGCCCATGATGAGCAGGAACGGTAGGAATAGGACCAAACTCTCCATCGACGTGCCTGTCTTTCGTATCGGTATTGCTGGTAATTCCTCGGGCCGGTGGCCGTGCCGACCGGGAAGTCGCTTACCTCGTAACGGGTCCAGTGTGCCCGTTTAGTGTGGCAGGCCACAGGTAGCGATCAATCGGCACCTGCACAGACCTGCCTGCGCAGCCCGTGCTGGACTGCCGAGAAACTCCCTTACCGATAGGCTTTCAACGCAACGTGGCACCTGGGCCGCGGGGAGGAGAATGTCGTGGCCAGTCTCGAACAGACTCGTCATCTGGTCACCGAAATCCCCGGTCCCGGTTCCTTGGCACTAAACAAACGCCGGGCCGCGGCGGTCTCCCACGGCGTGGGCATCACGCTGCCGATCTTCGTCGCACGCGCCGGCGGCGGCATCGTCGAAGACGTCGACGGCAACCGGCTCATCGACCTGGGTTCCGGCATCGCCGTGACCACCATCGGCAACTCCTCGCCCCGGGTCGTCGACGCAGTCCGCGCGCAGGTGGCCGACTTCACCCACACCTGCTTCATGGTGACGCCGTACGAGTCCTACATCGCCGTCGCCGAAGAGCTCAACCGAATCACCCCGGGTTCCGGCGAGAAGCGCTCGGTGCTGTTCAACTCGGGCGCCGAGGCCGTCGAGAACGCGATCAAAGTGGCGCGGTCCTACACCCGCAAGCCCGCCGTGGCCGCGTTCGACCACGCCTACCACGGCCGCACCAACATGACGATGGCGCTGACTGCGAAGTCCATGCCCTACAAGAGCGGATTCGGCCCGTTCGCCCCGGAGATCTACCGGGCACCCATGTCCTACCCGTATCGGGATGGCCTGCTCGACAAGGAGCTCGCCACCGACGGCGAACTGGCCGCCGCGCGAGCCATCAGCGTGTTCGACAAACAGATCGGCGCGGCCAACCTGGCCGCCGTCATCATCGAACCGATCCAGGGCGAAGGCGGCTTCATCGTCCCGGCCGAAGGATTCCTGCCCGCACTACTGCGGTGGTGCCGCAAGAACGACGTGGTCTTCATCGCCGACGAGGTACAAAGCGGGTTCGCCCGCACCGGCGCGATGTTCGCCTGCGAGCACGAGGGCATCGATCCCGACCTGATCTGCACCGCCAAGGGCATCGCCGGTGGCCTGCCACTGTCGGCGGTGACCGGCCGGGCCGAGATCATGGACGCCCCGCACGTCAGCGGCCTGGGCGGCACGTTCGGCGGCAACCCGGTGGCCTGCGCGGCGGCGCTGGCCAGCATCGCCACCATCGAGCAAGACGGCCTGATCGAGCGGGCCCAGCAGATCGAGCGGCTGATCATCGAGCGGCTGCTACGGCTGCAGGCCGGCGACGATCGGATCGGCGACGTCCGGGGCCGCGGCGCCATGATCGCCGTCGAATTGGTGAAGTCCGGCACCAGCGATCCCGACGCCGAGTTGACGGCGAAGCTGGCCACCGCCGCGGGCGCCGCCGGCGTCATCGTGTTGACCTGCGGCATGTTCGGCAACATCATCCGGCTGCTCCCACCACTGACCATCAGCGACGAGCTGCTCATCGAAGGATTGGACATCCTGGCCGGCTTGCTGGGTGACCTGTAAGCCCGACAACCCCGGTTTTCGCAACCGCAGGTGGGCGATCTCACACGCCTTTCGCGGGTAAACTCGTTGAGGAATACCTTTAGCTTCGCTAACGTTCTATATGTCAGCGCAACGTGGCGCGAACAACCAAAATCTCTAATGGCAAGGAACTGTTATGCCGACAACTACTCGTGAAGAGCGACTCGAACGCCGTATCGAGGAACTGACCGCTAACGACCCACAGTTCGCCGCAGCCAAGCCGGACCCGGCCGTCGCCAAGGCCCTTGAGCAGCCTGGACTGCGACTTCCGCAGATCGTCCAGACCGTGCTCGAGGGTTACGCCGACCGCCCGGCCCTCGGGCAGCGCGCCGTCGAGTTCGTCAAGGACCCCAAGACCGGACGCACCTCGTTGGAGGTGCTCTCCCATTTCGACACCATCACCTATCGCGAGCTGGACCAGCGTGTTGGCGCGCTCGGACGCGCCTTGACCAGCGACTCCGTGCAGGCCGGCGACCGTGTCGCGGTGCTCGGCTTCACCAGCGTCGACTTCACCACCATTGACGTGGCGCTTTACCGGATCGGCGCGGTGGCGGTTCCGCTGCAGACCAGCGCGGCGATCACCCAGCTGCAGCCGATCGTGATCGAAACCACGCCCAGCGTCATCGCGGCGAGCGTGAACCAGCTGCCCGACGCCGTCGAGCTGATCCTGAGCACCGACCACCAGCCCGCCAAGCTCGTGGTCTTCGACTACCACCCCGAGGTCGACGACGAGCGCGAGGCTTTGGAAAGCGCCCGGGCACGACTGACCGCGGTGACCGTCGAGCCGCTGGCAGACCTGCTCGAACGTGGCAACGGACTGCCCGCGACACCGGTGCCGAACGACGACACCGAAGACGCGCTGGCGCTGCTGATCTACACCTCCGGAAGCACCGGCGCGCCCAAGGGTGCGATGTACCCCCAAAGCAACGTCGGCAAGATGTGGTCCAGGTCGGCCAAAAACTGGTTCGGCGAGAGCGCCGCGTCGATCACCCTCAACTTCATGCCGATGAGCCACGTCATGGGACGCGGCACCCTCTACGGCACGCTCGGTAACGGTGGCACCGCCTACTTCGCCGCCAAGAGCGACCTGTCGACGTTCCTGGAGGACCTCGAGCTGGTCCGGCCCACCGAGCTGAATTTCGTGCCGCGCATCTGGGAAACCCTCTACGGCGAATACCAGCGCCAGGTCGATCGGCGGCTCTCCGACTCCGCCGACCGCACGGCCGTGGAAGCCGAGGTCTTGAACGAGCAGCGCCAATACTCGCTCGGCGGCCGCTACATCTTCGCGATGACGGGCTCGGCGCCCACTTCCCCGGAGCTGAAGGCCTGGATCGAATCGCTCCTCGAGATGCATCTAACGGACGGCTACGGGTCCACCGAGGCCGGCATGGTCTTGCTCGACGGTGAAGTGCAGCGACCGCCGGTCGTCGACTACAAACTGGTCGACGTTCCGGATCTGGGCTACTTCGCCACCGACCGGCCGCATCCGCGCGGCGAATTACTGCTCAAAACCGCGAATATGTTCCCCGGCTACTACAAGCGGCCCGAAGTCACCGCCGACGTCTTCGACGCCAACGGCTACTACCGGACCGGAGACGTCGTAGCCGAGGTCGGACCCAACAAGCTGGTGTACGTCGATCGCCGTAACAACGTGCTGAAGCTAGCGCAGGGCGAATTCGTCACCGTCGCAAAGCTGGAAGCGGAATTCGGCAACAGCCCGCTGGTCCAGCAGATCTACGTCTACGGCAACAGCGCACATCCCTACTTGTTGGCTGTCGTGGTCCCCACCGAGGAGGCACTGCAGCGCTTCGATGAGGCCCAGCTCAAGCCGGCGATCGCCGATTCCTTGCAGAAGGTCGCGAAAGAGGCCCGCCTGCAGTCCTACGAGGTGCCACGCGACTTCATCATCGAGACCACACCGTTCAGCCTGGAGAACGGCCTACTGACCGGCATTCGCAAGCTGGCGTGGCCGAAGCTCAAGCAGCACTACGGCGAGCGGCTCGAACAGCTCTACGCCGACCTGGCCGCAGGCCAGGCCAACGAGCTGAGCGAATTGCGCCGCAGCGGCGCCGACGCACCTGTGCTGGCGACCGTGATCCGGGCCGCGGCCGCCCTGCTCGGAGCGGCCACTACCGAGCTGACTCCCGATGCCCACTTCACCGACCTGGGTGGAGACTCGTTGTCGGCGTTGACATTCGGCAATCTGCTGCGCGAGATCTTCGACATCGACGTTCAGGTGGGCGTCATCGTCAGCCCGGCCAACGACCTGCAGGCCATCGCCGGCTACATCGAGAGCGAGCGCCAGGGCAGCAAGCGGCCCAGCTTCGCCTCCGTGCACGGCCGCAACGCGGTCGAGGTGCACGCGAGCGACCTCACACTCGACAAGTTCATCGACGCAGCGACGTTGGCTGCCGCGCCGAACCTGCCGCAGCCTGCGACCGAGATCCGCACCGTCCTGCTGACCGGCGCGACCGGCTTCCTGGGTCGCTACCTGGCCTTGGATTGGCTGGAGCGGATGGACCTGGTCGACGGCAAGGTCATCGCCCTGGTGCGGGCCAAGTCCGACGAGGACGCCCGCGCCCGGCTGGACAGGACCTTCGACAGCGGCGACCCGGAGCTGCTCGCGCACTACCAGCAGCTGGCCGCCGATCATCTCGAGGTCATCGCCGGTGACAAGGGCGAGGCCAACCTCGGCCTAAACGCCGACACCTGGCAGCGGCTGGCCGACACCGTCGACCTGATCGTCGATCCGGCGGCGCTGGTCAACCACGTGCTGCCGTACAGCGAGCTGTTCGGCCCCAACGCACTGGGCACCGCCGAGCTGATCCGGATCGCGCTGACCGGTAAGAAGAAGCCGTACACCTACGTCTCGACCATCGGGGTCGGTGACCAGATCAAGCCGGGTGAGTTCACCGAGGACGCCGATATCCGCCAGATCAGTGCCGACCGGCGGGTCAACGACAGCTACGCCAACGGCTACGGCAACAGCAAGTGGGCCGGCGAGGTGCTGCTGCGGGAGGCGCACGACCTATGTGGCCTGCCGGTGGCGGTGTTCCGCTGCGACATGATCCTGGCCGACACCACCTACGCCGGTCAGCTCAACGTGCCGGACATGTTCACCCGGATGATGCTGAGCCTGGTGGCCAGCGGCATCGCCCCCGGCTCGTTCTACGAGCTGGACGCTGAGGGCAACCGGCAGCCTTCCCACTACGACGGGCTGCCCGTCGAGTTCATCGCCGAAGCGATCTCCACGCTGGGAGCTCAGAACCTGGACAGCAAGGCAAGCTTCCAGACCTACCACGTGATGAACCCGTACGACGACGGCATCGGGATGGACCAGTTCGTCGATTGGCTGATCGAGGATGGCAACTCCATCCAGCGGATCGCCGAATACGGCGACTGGCTGCCGCGCTTCGAGACCGCGCTGCGGGGTCTGCCGGAAAAGCAGCGCAATGCCTCGCTGCTACCGCTGTTGCACAACTACCAGAAGCCAGACCAGCCGATCAACGGCTCGATGGCACCGACAGATCGGTTCCGTGCGGCCGTCCAGGACGCGAAAGTTGGCCCGGACAAAGACATTCCGCACATCTCGCCGCAGATCATCGCCAAGTACATCAGCGACCTGCGACTGCTCGGACTGCTCTGAGATAGCGACGCAAAACCGATCGCCAGCCTGTGACGGGCTGGCGATCGGTTTTTAGGCGTTAGGGACTCAGCGCTGCGGGTGCGGCCAGCGCAGATACGAAGCACTGGGTGCGGGCTCGGCGTCTGCCTTGTGCCTGCGCCATCCGCCGGACTTCGGCGCATCTGCCGAAGGCGGGTAGGGCCCTACTCCCGGAGTGGTGAGGGCATCCGGTGCCACCTCGCGCGACGGCTCCTCGAGCCCAGACATGTACCCGGGGTCGTGGACCGGCGGCCCTGCCGATCGCACGCTGGCGAGGGCTTCGACATCGCTGGCCAGCCGCACCGCCAGGCGCGCCAACACGATGCCACCGACAAAGACGATCAGCGCGCCTAAGCCGGAAAAGTACGAAATCTCCAGGGCTGCCCGCTTCCGGTCGGTCGCGGCAATCGGGTCACCGGCCGAACCGATGCCCAACAGCGGAGCGACCTCAGTGCCGACCACGAACCAGACGCCGGCCAATACCGCCAGCCAACCGCCCACGATCGCGGTGATCCGGTTTCCGGAGAAGATCAGCAGCAAACCCCCCAGCACTGCAGCGGCACCTGGCAACACCTCAAGCCAGCCGCGCGCCGTGCTCCACGCCCAGTCCTGGTCGGGGGTGTAGGCGAAATTGAAGTGGGGACCGACGAACGGTATTACGGCACCCCACCCACCCAGGACGATCAGTACTAATCCGCAAACTGCCCCGCGGGATCGTGGCATCCACAACACACTTGGACGGCCGTTTTCTGCGCGACTCATTGAAATCTCCTCGTTAGACGCCGGGCTACTTCAGCATCGCGTGGGTACCCTTCACCGTCGCGAAATAACCGAGCCCGTGCCTGGTGAGGCCAGTGTGGCTGATGTTACAAGTAGAGGCCGACCGCCAGCAGCACGACGGCGATCAACGGGAAAGTGCCCTGCGTGATCGCGGCCCGGGCCTTGTCCGGCGACGAGAGCACCAGCACCACCGCAGCCGCGAGCATCGAGCCGACGCCGGCAAAGACCAGCGCCGCCCCGACGGCCGGGCACCCGGTGGCCAGCGCGGCGATGCCGACGCCGCTGACGATCGCTAGGAAAAGATTGTAAAAGCCCTGGTTGAACGCCAGCAGCCGAGTGGTTTCAGCTTCCTCGGGCGTGGTGCCGAAGGTGGCACGGGTGCGCGGCGAGGTCCACGTCAACGACTCCATCACGAAGATGTAGACGTGCAACAACGCGGCCAGCGCTGCGAATATCAATCCGGCGGTGATCATGGCGCCTCCTACTCGAACAACCCTGGTTGAGCCAAACCGGTGACTCCGGCCGGCGGGGTCAGACCCAGGTGAGTCCAAGCCTGCGCGGTCGCGACCCGGCCCCGCGGCGTACGGGCGACCATACCGGCGCGGACCAGGAAGGGTTCACACACCTCCTCGACGGTGGTGGCCTCCTCCCCGACCGCGACCGCCAGCGTCGAAACCCCCACCGGCCCGCCGCCGAAACTGCGGGTCAGCGCCGACAGCACCGCACGGTCCAGCCGGTCTAGGCCCAGCTCGTCGACGTCGTACACGGCGAGCGCGGCCTTGGCCACGTCGCGAGTGATCACGCCGTCGGCCCGCACCTCGGCGAAGTCGCGCACCCGGCGCAGCAGCCGGTTGGCGATCCGCGGTGTCCCGCGCGAGCGTCGGGCGATCTCCGCGCCCGCGTCGGCGCCCAGCTCGATGCCGAGAATCCCGGCAGAACGGACCAGCACCCGCTCCAGCTCGGGGGGCTCATAGAAATCCATGTGCGCGGTGAAACCGAAGCGGTCGCGCAGCGGTCCGGTCAGCGCGCCGGACCGGGTGGTCGCGCCGACCAGGGTGAACGGCGCCACGTCCAGCGGAATCGACGTCGCCCCAGGCCCTTTGCCGACGATTACGTCGACGCGAAAGTCCTCCATCGCCAGGTAGAGCATCTCTTCGGCGGGCCGGGCGATGCGGTGGATCTCGTCGATGAACAGCACGTCGTGCTCGATCAGGTTGGACAGCATCGCAGCCAGGTCCCCGGCACGTTCCAGCGCGGGCCCCGACGTCACGCGCAGCGACGACCCCAGCTCGGCGGCGATGATCATGGCCAGCGACGTCTTGCCCAGCCCAGGCGGGCCGGACAACAGAATGTGATCCGGAGTGCCACCCCGGTTCTTGGCGCCCTCGAGGACCAGCTGCAGCTGTTCGCGCACCCGGGCCTGGCCGATGAACTCGCCCAACGTGCGGGGCCGCAGGCTGACGTCGACGTCGCCCTCGCCGACCGTCAGCGCCGGCGACAGGTCGCGATCGGCATAGTCTTCGGAATCGTCGTAGTCGGTCATTTGGCCTTGCCCAGCAACGACAACGCGGCCCGCAGTGCGCCGGAAGTGGTTGGCTGCTCACCTTTTTCACGCGTAGCGGCCAGCACGTTGTCGGTGGCCTCCTCGGCCTGCTTGGCCGCGAAGCCCAAGCCGACCAGCGCTTCGACCACGGGACCGCGCACTGCATGGCCGTTAACGGCAGCGCCGGCCGGCGCCGGCGCGGACGGGCCGGTGAGATAGATCTTGTCGCGCAACTCCAGCACCATCCGCTCGGCGCCGCGTTTGCCGATGCCCGGCACCCGGGTCAGCGCGACGACGTCGCCGTCAGCCAGGGCCTGGCGCAGTGTCGCGGCGTCGTGCACGGCCAACGTTGCCATCGCCAGCCGGGGCCCCACCCCGGACACCGACAGCAGCGTCAGAAACAGATCGCGGGTGTCCCGGTCTCCGAACCCGTACAGCGTCTGGGAATCTTCGCGGACGATCATCGCGGTGATCAGCCGGGCTTCGCTGCCGTGGCGCAGCGTGGCCAGCGTCGAGGGTGTCGCGTTCACGTGGTAGCCGACGCCGGCGGCCTCGATCACCGCGTGATCGAGTGCCACCTCGAGCACCTCACCGCGCACCGACGCGATCATCGGGCCGCCTTGACCTTGGCGCTTTTTGCCTGCGCGGCCACCTTGGCCTTGAACGCCTGCCGCTGCTTGGCGGCCATCGCCTCGGCCGCGGCCATCCTGGCCAGCATCGGCGCTCGCCAGCAGTGGCAGATCGCCAGAGCCAGCGCGTCTGCCGCGTCGGCCGGTGTCGGTTTAGACTGCAGCGCAAGGATTCTGGTGATCATCGCGGTGACCTGAGCTTTGTCGGCGGCACCGTTGCCGGTGACCGCGGCCTTGACCTCACTCGGGGTGTGGAAGTGCACGTCGATGGCGCGTTTGGCCGCCGCCAACGCGACGACGCCGCCCGCTTGTGCCGTACCCATCACCGTCGACACGTTGTGCTGGGCGAACACCCGCTCGATGGCGACGACATCCGGATGATGCGTATCCATCCAGTGCTCGACCGCGTCGCTGATGACCAGCAACCGCTCGGCCAGGGGCGCATCCGACGGGGTGCGCACAACGTCGACGT
This sequence comes from uncultured Actinomycetota bacterium, assembly GCA_963826365.1. Taxonomy (GTDB): domain Bacteria; phylum Actinomycetota; class Actinomycetes; order Mycobacteriales; family Mycobacteriaceae; genus Mycobacterium. Next base: position 1,006,944 of record CAWGXA010000003.1, read on the forward strand.
CCAGCGCGACCACACTGCGGCCGCGCCCGGATTCGACGACTGACAGACCGCAACGTGTCAGTCCCGGATCGACGCCCATGACGCGCATTGTCCGCTCCCACCTAGTACCGAACAGCTGTTCGATAGCGTAACGGTCGGGGCCGACCGCGCCGGGCAGGACACGCGGCGCCCTCCGGCTTGGTGGCCGTGCGCGTAACGGCGACGCGCATAGCAAAAGCTGTTAGCTTGAAGTCCACAATTCGCTCTAGCACCGGGGCAATGGAGGGGACTGCGTGGGAACACTGCTGGTAGTGGTAGCCGCGGTGCTGTTCATCGCGTCCATCGTGGTGCTCTTTGTGGCTTTGCGGCGGCCCAAGAAACCGGGCTCCCCGAGCGGCCGCTCGGACCCACTGTCCTTCAATGCCATGCCCCAGTTCGGACCCCGGCAACTGGGACCCGGCGCGATTGTCAGCTACGGCGGCATCGACTACGTGGTCCGCGGATCGGTGACGTTCCGCGAAGGACCGTTCGTATGGTGGGAACACCTGCTGGAAGGCGGCGATCAGCCGATCTGGTTCAGCGTGGAGGACGACGACGGACGCCTCAAGCTGGCGATGTGGCTGACCCGCAAGGACCTGACGCTGCAGCCCGGCGACCAGTATGTGGTCGACGGCGTGCCATTCCGGGAATCCGAGCGCGGTCACGCCTCGTACACCAGCGAAGGCACGACCGGCCTGCCCGCAGGCGGCGAGATGGAATTCCTCGACTGCACCAACGCCGACGAGTCCACGCTGCTCTCCTTCGAGCGCTGGGCCCCCGACACACCCTGGGAGATATCGACGGGCAAGCCGGTGCTGCCCGGCGAGCTCACCGTCTATCCCGCGCCTCCGCCGTCGGCTCCCTAGGGCCACCCCGGTGCCGCTTCATCAGCTCGCCGTAGCTCCGGCGGACGTATCCGGGACACGACTCAGACTGGCGCTCAACGCGCCTGCACCCCGACCGCTGGCCAGCTACCAGCTCGAGCATCCCGACGGCAGTGTGCTGCGACTCGGGGTGCTGGGCGCCTCGCACGTCGTGACGGTCGAGCACCCCACCCGCCAGTTCTCCGAACAGGTTTCCTGCACCGCCCGCAGGCACGGCGGCGCACTTCCCGCGCACGCCGACGCACCCGGCTACCGCATCGAATCCGACACCGCCACGCATGACGAGGCGACGTTCCGCCGCCTGGCGCACGAACTCCGCGAACACTGCACCAGCGGAACCGGCTGGCTGGGCGGCACGTTTCCCGGCGACGACGCCGCGCTAACGGTGCTGGCAGCCGAACCCGACGGCACCGGCTGGCGCTGGCAGACCTGGCACCTGTACCCGCAGCGCCCTTTCGGGTCCGGTGGCGTGGTCGTCCACACGGCGAGCCGGTGGCAGCCATGAGCCGCAGACGCCGAGGCCCGATCAGCCGCAAAGGCCTGTTCTGGCTTTCCGGTGGACTGGCGATCGGCGCGATCGTGTCGTTGGTTATCGGAATCATGTTGCTGAACAAGGACATTGCGTCCTATATCGCCGGCCACTATCACGAGTACTCGCGCGATGCGAACGGAACGCGGTACGTCTGCTCCGGAACGCCCGACGAAGTTGCCGACAGTCTCGCCGACTATCAGGAACCGGAGGCGCGCACCGACAACGACAAGAGCGAATACCTGCGCTACCCCAACAACATCGTCATCGTCGGCCCAGACGGCAAATACCCGTGCAGCATTCGGGTCGAAAACCTCAGCGCCGGATACAACCACGGCACATTCATTTTCCTCGGACCTGGTTTCAGCCCCGGATCCCCATCGAGCGGCGCCGGCGGGTCGCCCGGCGGGCCCGGCGGAACCAAGTGATGCAGATCGGGATGCAAACACAAAAGGAGTAAGCCATGTACCTTGCACTCGAGATCGGAAACGTCGACCTCAACCCAGTCCTGAAGGGCGTCGTCTCGACGGTCCTGTATTTCCTTGTCGGAATGGCGGTTTTGGTCGTCGGCTTCATCACGGTCGACGTGCTGACGCCGGGAAAGCTGCGCGAATTGGTGTTCGTCGATCGGCGCCCCAACGCCGTCGTCATCACCTGCGCGATGTATATCGCGCTGGCCACCGTCATCATCAGCGCAATCGTCAACAGCTTTAGCCAGCTGGGCCAGGGACTCGTCGGCGTGGCGGTGTACGGGTTGGTGGGTGTTGTGCTGCAAGGGATTGCGCTGCTGACTCTTCATGTGGTGATACCCGGTGACTTCCACGAGCACGTCGACGAACCCGAGCTGCATCCGGCGGCCTTCGCGGTCGCGGTGATGCTGCTGGCCGTGGGAGGAGTGACCGCCGCCGCGGTGTCATGACGTCGGTCGATTCGCCGGTGCCCCAAGCGATCCGGCCCACGGAGTCCTCGGCGCGCTGGCGAGCCTTGCTGCTGGCTTCCGTCGCGGCATGCGCGGCGTGCGGCATCGTCTACGAATTGGCGTTGCTCACCCTGTCGGCGAGCCTGAACGGCGGCGGCATCGTCGCCACCTCACTGATTGTCGCGGGCTACATCGCCGCGCTGGGCGCCGGAGCCCTGTTGGTCAAGCCGCTGTTGCGGCACGCGGCAATCACTTTCATCGCCGTCGAGGCATTGCTGGGCATCATCGGCGGGCTGTCTGCGGCGGCGCTGTATGTGGTGTTCGCCTTCGTCGACGGGTCGACCTGGGTGCTGGCGCTGAGCACCGCCCTGATCGGCGGTCTGGTCGGCGCCGAAGTGCCGCTGCTGATGACGCTGCTGCAGCAGGGGCGGGTGGCCGGAGCCACCGATGCCGGCCGGACGCTGGCCAACCTCAACGCGGCCGATTACCTGGGCGCGCTGGTCGGCGGGCTGGTTTGGCCGTTCATCCTGCTGCCGCAACTGGGCATGATCCGCGGCGCGGCGGCCACCGGCATCATCAACTTGGTGGCGGCGGCGATCGTGGCGATGTTCTTGCTGCGGCGTGTGGTTTCCACCCGGCAGCTGGTGACCGCGCTGTGCGCGCTGGCCGCTGCGCTCGGACTGCTCGTCTCATTGCTGGTGAATTCGCGCGACATCGAAACGACAAGCAGGCAAAGGCTTTACGCCGACCCGATCATCGCCTACCGGCACACCGTTTACCAGGAGATCGTGGTCACCCAGCGGGGCGACGACACTCGTTTGTACCTCGACGGTGGTTTGCAGTTCTCCACCCGGGACGAATACCGCTACACCGAAAGCGTTGTGTACCCCGCGCTCGGCAATGGCGCACGGTCGGTATTAGTACTGGGCGGCGGCGACGGCCTGGCCGCACGGGAGCTGTTGCGCCAGCCCGGCATTGACAAGATCGTGCAAGTGGAGCTCGACCCAGCGGTGATCGAGATCGCCCGCACCACCTTGCACGACGCCAATGCCGGCGCACTGGACAACCCGCGGGTGAACGTCGTCATCGACGACGCGATGAGCTGGCTTCGCACCCCGCACCCGGAGTCACGTCCGGCCGGCGGCTTCGACGCGGTCATCATCGATCTGCCCGACCCGGACACACCTGTGCTGGGGCGGCTGTATTCCACCGAGTTCTATGCGCTCATCGTGCATGCGCTGGCTCCTCGGGGGCTCATGCTCGTGCAGTCGGGCAGCCCGTTCTCCACCCCGACGGCGTTCTGGCGCACGGTGTCGACGATCCATTCCGCCGGCTACGCGGTCACGCCGTATCACGTCCACGTGCCGACGTTCGGTGACTGGGGTTTCGCGCTGGCGCGCCCCGGCGACGTCCCGCCGACACCCACCATGCCCGTCGATGCGCCCCCGCTGCGCTTCCTCAATCCGCAAGTGCTGCAAGCAGCGACGGTGTTCTCCCCCGACATCGGGCCCCGCGCACTAGACCCGTCGACGCTGGAGAATCCGCGCATCGTCGAGGACATGCGGCACGGGTACGACTAATCAGTCCTCGTCGAGAGCGGCTAGCACCTCGTCCGACAGGTCGACGTTGGTCCACACGTTCTGCACGTCGTCGCTGTCCTCCAGCGCGTCAACGAGCTTGAGCACCTTGCGGGCGCCGTCCACGTCGACCGGCACGCTGACCGACGCCTGAAAGCTGGCCTCGGCCGAGTCATAGTCGATGCTGGCGTCCTGCAGCGCGCTGCGCACCCCGACCAGATCAGTCGGCTCGGAGATGACCTCGAAGCTGTCACCGAGATCGTTGACGTCCTCTGCGCCGGCTTCCAGCACCGCCGTCAGCACGTCGTCTTCGCTGAGGCCGTTCTTCTCCAGCGTGACGACGCCCTTGCGGGTGAACAGGTAGGCCACCGAGCCCGGGTCCGCCATGGTGCCGCCGTTGCGCGTCATCGCGACGCGCACCTCGCCGGCAGCGCGATTGCGATTGTCGGTCAGGCACTCGATCAGCACGGCGACGCCGTTGGGCGCGTAGCCCTCGTACATGATCGTCTGCCAGTCGGCGCCGCCGGCTTCCTCACCGGCCCCGCGCTTGCGGGCGCGCTCGATGTTTTCGTTGGGCACCGAGGTCTTCTTCGCCTTCTGGATGGCGTCGTAGAGCGTCGGATTACCGGCCGGGTCACCACCGCCGGTGCGGGCGGCGACCTCGATGTTCTTAATGAGCCGGGCGAACTCCTTGCCACGGCGCGCGTCTTTGACGGCCTTCTGGTGCTTCGTGGTGGCCCACTTGGAATGGCCGCTCATCGCCGTCCTACCTCTTTCCTCTGGATCTTGGCCAGACGAGTCTACGTGGACGGTCGGGGCAGGTCTTCCAGCTACTGCGTGCACTGATGGCGTCGGGTGTGCGCTGACGGCGGGAATTCCGGGAAATCTTCGCCCTGGGCGCACACTCGACGCAGTCGACGCACCCGCAACCGCGGCAAGTCAGGCGTTGCCCTTGACGATGTCGACGAACAACTGGTGGACGCGGCGGTCGCCGGTCATCTCCGGATGGAACGCGGTGGCCAGCTTCGAGCCCTGCCGCACCGCGACGACATGGCCCGAGGCGCTCGCCAACACCTGCACACCCGCACCGACCCGCTCGACCCAGGGCGCGCGGATGAACACCGCCCGCACCGGAGAACTCAGACCCAAGAATGCGATATCGCCCTCGAAAGAATCGACTTGCCGTCCAAATGCGTTGCGGCGCACCGTCATATCGATTCCGTGCAGCGGCAGCGCCTGCCGGCCGCCCGCACCGGCATCCAGGATCTCACTGGCCAGCATGATCATGCCCGCGCATGCGCCGTAGGCGGGGAGCCCGTCAGCCAGCCGTGCCCGCAACGGATCGAGCAGGTCGAGGTCGAGCAATAGATGGCTGATGGTGGTGGACTCCCCGCCGGGAAGGACCAGCCCGTCGACGGCCTCGATCTCGCTGCGGCGGCGCACCGGCATCGCCTCGGCCCCGGCTTCGCGCAGCGCAGCCAGGTGTTCTCGGGTATCGCCCTGCAGCGCCAGCACCCCGATTTTCGGTCGGCTCACGGCTGGTATCCCCGCTGGTAGCGGGTCATCCCCTCCTGCATGACAGCCGCGACCATCTCACCGGTCTGGGTGAAGATCTTGCCCTGGCACAGCGCCCGGCCACCGCCGGCCGACGGCGAGGACTGGTCGTAGAGCAACCACTCGTCGGCGCGGAACGCCCGCATGAACCACATCGCGTGGTCCAGCGACGCCACCTGCAGATGCTCACGCACATCGAGGTGGGTGACCTGCGCCGATCCCAGTAAGGTGAGGTCGCTCATGTAGGCCAGCGCGCAGATGTGCAGGACCGGATCGTCCGGCAACGGGTCACGGTGGCGGAACCACACCTGCTGCTGTGCGGCCTTGCCGGGCGAGAGCTGCAGGAGCTCGCGCGGCACGATGCAGACGTCCCACTCCTCGAATTGCTTGAATCCGGCGTCGTCGAAGACCTTGATCGAATCCAGACCGGGCAGGCCGTCTGGTGGTGGCGCGGCCGGCATCGCGTCTTGGTGATGAGGGCCTTCCTGATCGGCATGGAAGGACGCCCCCATGCTGAAGATGATTTCGCCGTGCTGGATGGCGTTGACCCGCCTGGTCGCGAACGATCCGCCGTCGCGAGAGCGCTCGACGATGAAAACCGTGCGCGCTAAAGCATCTCCGGGCCGCAGGAAGTAACCGTGCAACGAGTGCACCTGATAGCGCGGGTCCACGGTGCGCACGGCCGACACCAGCGACTGCCCGGCCACATGGCCCCCGAAAGTGCGCTGCAGAAATCCCGATTCCGGGCTGAAGATGCTCCCGCGGTAGATGTTGATCTCGAGTTGCTCAAGATCAAGGATTTCTTCGATTGACACGAACTGTTTTTACCAGCCGCGCTCGGCCAGGCGATGCGGCTGCGCGATCTGCTCCACGTTGATGCCCACCATCGCCTCGCCCAGACCGCGCGACACCTTGGCCAGCACGTCGGGGTCGTCGTAGAACGTGGTGGCCTTGACGATGGCGGCAGCGCGCAGGGCCGGATCGCCGGATTTGAAGATGCCCGAGCCCACGAAGACGCCTTCGGCGCCGAGCTGCATCATCATCGCCGCATCGGCGGGCGTCGCGATCCCGCCCGCGGTGAACAGGGTGACCGGAAGCTTGCCCGCCCGGGCCACTTCGACGACCAGCTCGTAGGGCGCTTGCAATTCCTTTGCCGCAACGAACAATTCGTCTTGCGACAACGATGTCAGCCGGCGGATCTCGCCGCCGATGGCGCGCATGTGGGTGGTCGCGTTGGATACGTCCCCGGTGCCGGCTTCGCCCTTGGACCGGATCATCGCCGCGCCCTCGTTGATGCGGCGCAGCGCCTCACCGAGATTGGTCGCCCCGCAGACGAACGGCACGGTGAACTTCCACTTGTCGATGTGGTGGGTGTAGTCGGCGGGAGTGAGTACCTCGGACTCATCGACGTAGTCCACCCCGAGGCTCTGCAGGATCTGCGCCTCGACGAAATGCCCGATGCGGGCTTTGGCCATCACCGGGATGGTGACCGCGGCAATGATGCCTTCGATCATGTCGGGATCGCTCATCCGCGACACCCCGCCCTGGGCTCGGATGTCGGCGGGCACTCGTTCCAGCGCCATGACCGCGACAGCGCCGGCACCCTCCGCGATCCGCGCCTGCTCGGGGGTGACGACGTCCATGATGACGCCGCCCTTGAGCATCTCCGCCATACCCCGCTTGACCCGCGCAGTTCCGGTCTGGCTCGATTGTGCGCCGCTGTTCACTAGCTTCTTCTCTCCTTCGACTCTCGCGCCTCCACTCTAGTGGTGCGAAGCAACGGAGTTATCAGGCCGCTAAGCGGGAGCTATGCATCTTCTCCGACACGTGCGTCAACGGCCACATTGTGTCTAATATTTCGTCAGCAATCGGTGCAGACCGTTGCTGCTAGTGCGAGTCGCTGGGTGGCCACCGAGTCACACCAGCGAGGATCTTCGGCCGAGAAGAGGCCCCGGATGTTGCCAGATTTCGTGCTGTTGCCGCCGGAGGTCAACTCCGCGCGGATCTACGCGGGCCCACGGTCGGGATCGATGTGGGCCGCCGCGGCGGCGTGGGACTCGCTGGCCGCCGCGTTGGGCTCGGCGGCGAGTTCCTTCCAGTCGACGGTGTCGGGGCTGACCGGTGGGGCGTGGCAGGGGCCGACGTCGATGTCGATGGAGGTGGCTGCCACTCCCTACGTGCAATGGTTGAGCGCGACATCTGCCCAGGCAGAGCTGGCGGCCAACCAAGCCCGGTTATCGGCGGGGGCGTTCGAGGCGGCGTTCATCGCGACGGTGCCCCCGGCGGCAGTTGCGGCCAATCGTGCCCTGCTGATGACGCTGATCGCGACCAACATCTTGGGGCAGAACACCGCGGCGATCGCGGCGACCGAGGCCGAGTACTCGGAGATGTGGGCCCAGGATGTGACGGCGATGACGGGCTACGACGCCAGTACCAGCGTGGCCGAGGCCACGTGGACGCCGTTCGGCAGGCCGCCCACCACGTTGGCTGGGCCAGCTTCGGAGGTATCGCCCGTCGCCTCAACCGGTTCAGACCTGTCGTCGTTCGCCCACTCGCTGACCCAGACGCTGTCGACGTCGATGTCGCGGCTGCAGATGCTCTCGACGCCCGCCCAGTTTGCGATGGAACCCATGAACATGGTCATGGGTCAGCTGATGGGCGGCAATACCGCGACGGGTGCCGCCGACAGCAGCGTCCCGACGATGGGTCCGTCCCTGATGTCCGACGTGAGTCCAGGCGGCCTGGGCAGCGCGACGTTGAGTGGCCGGGTGGTCTCAGCGAGTGTCGGCCAGGGTGGCTCCGTCGGGAGGTTGTCGGTACCGGCGAGCTGGGCCGACGCGGCACCCGCCACGACCCCGGCTCCGGTAGCTCCCGCAGTGCCGAGCACCGCGGTGAGTCCCATCTCGGCGAGCTCGCCCAGCACGCCGCAGCTGCCCAAGATGGGCATGCCCGGGCGTGCAGCGGCCGCCGCCCATCCGGCGCTCGCCACGCCCCGCGAGGCCGTAGCAGCCCGCGTGGTGTCCGGCTAGTCGGGCGGGACGCCAATGTCTTACGTGATCATCGACCCCGACCTGATGGGTGTAGCGGCCGATGAGTTGCAAGGCATCGGTTCGACGCTTGCCGCCTCGAACACGGCCGCGGCGGCCCCGACGACCGGGGTGCTGGCGCCGGCCACCGATACGGTGTCGGTACGCGCTGCGGCGCTACTGGACGCGCATGCCCAGCAATATCAGGCGCTCAGCGCGCAGGCGGAAGCGTTTCATGACAAGTTCGTGCAAACCTTGCTCGCCGCGAAGAACGCATACGCCGATATCGAGGCCGAGAACGCAACCGCCATGCAGTCGTCGCCGGACAAGATCGCGCTGATCATGGGCGGCACCGGGGACTCGACGCCGAACCTCAAATACATGACGGCGATCGATCAGGCCTACCTCGCCCAGCACTACCCCGGCTACACCCTGGTGAGTCTGCAGACGCCCGAGCAGTTCTGGCCCCTTACCGGCACCCAGTCCTTCGGTCAATCCGTCCAGCAAGGCGTCGCCATTCTGAACGACGCGGTCGCATCACAGACCGCCGCCGGCCACCAGGTCCTGGTCGTGGGCTATTCGCAGAGCGCCACGATCGCCACGATTGAAATGCGCTATCTGGACGCCCTGCCGGCCACCGTCCGGCCGCCCCCTAACCTGCTGAACTTCGTGCTGCTCGCCGACCCGAACAATCCGATGGGCGGCATTCTGACGAAGTTCATCCCGGGCTTCGGCGAGTTTCGGTTCCCAACCCCGTTCAACAGCCCATACGCGACCGCCCTCTACACGCTCCAATACGACGGCGTCGCCAACTTCCCGCTGCACCCGCTGTGGCTCCCCTCGGATATCAACGCCCTGTTCGGGGCTTTTGATACGCACGCCACGGTTCCGTTTCTGAGCCCCACACAGGTCGCGACGGCCATCTCGCAGCACATCGGCAACATGACCTATTACTTCATCCCCAACGCGAATATCCCGCTGCTGGATCCGCTGCGGATGATCCCCATCCTCGGGGACCCGCTGGCCGACGTGCTGCAGCCCTTCCTGCGGCCGATCGTCGACCTGGGCTACGGCAGCCCGTTCGCGATGCCCGGCATCATCCCCAGCCTCAGCCCGTTCACCTTTGCCGGTTCGCTGGGGCAGGGCGCCGCTTTCGGAGTCGCGAGCCCGCTGCTGGGCGGGCTGCCTTCGGCAGGTCTCCCGATCGCGAGCGGGTTCTAGGCCGGCTCAGCGGATGGACTGCAGCTGCGGCAGCCCGCCCGCTACCGGGTTCTCGGCCACCGCGATCGCATCGGCAAGCAGTTCGGACAACTGGCGCGGGTATACGGTCTGGCCTGCGGCAACCAGTTCGGCGATGTCGTTGGCGCCGCACCAGCGGGCACCGTGGATGTAGCGACGTTCCAACTCGGTGCGGCCCGTGCAAGACGGCTCGAACCGCAGAGTCCGGCGCACGAAGAAGAACTCCTCGCTGTCGATCAGTGCGCCGTTGAACTCGAACACCTCGTCGCGGCGCCAGATCGGTCCGACCATGTCGGCCGAAGCGACCTGTAAACCGGTCTCCTCGAACAACTCTCGCGCGGCAGCCTCGGCCAGCCGCTCGCCCGGATGTACTTCGCCGCCTACCGTGAACCACCACCGTGGGGCATTGCCGTCGATGACCGCCGGATCCGAGCCGCACAGCAATAGGACGGCGCCGCTCTCGTCCAGCAGCACCACCCGCGCCGAGGTGCGGTGGTCAGGTACACCGTGCCCGGTGTACGCCAGCGCGTGCGGGCGCTCGACGATCTCGAAATAGCTTGGCAGCGCGGCCGTTCCACCGAGGCGAAAGGCACGCACCGGGCGCCGCTCAGCCAGCGCGAGGGTGTCGCGGACCGCGTCGTTGTGGAATCGACGAGCCAGCATCAACCGGGCTTCGGCGTCGGCTAACTCGGCGATCAGTCCCGCGGGCAGTGACGCCGGATCGACGACGGCCAGTGCGACCGAAAGCCCATTTTCCGCGGTTTCTCGCGCGGGCCGGGGCGCACGCTCGGCGGCGTCGGCCAGCGCGGCCAGCCGGCGGCCCTGCGCGGCACCGCCGTAAGCGTCGATCGCGACCGCTCGCGCCACCACCGAGCGGCGGGCCAGCGCGCTATCCAGCGCCTGCCAGGACAGGTCATAGCGGACGTTGAGCCGGTCCAGCCGGTGAGCTGTCCGGATCGCCCAGGTACCTACCAGCGCCAACGCGACCAGCAGCACCATGATGAGCACGATGGCCACCACCGGCCAGGTCATCAGCTGGCAACCTGAACTTTGACGCCCGACCCGGCGACCGTCTCGTATACCCGCATGATCTGGCTGGCCACCACCGACCAGTCGTAGCGCTTCACCGCTTCCGAGGCGGCGGCCACGTAGCGCTCCCGCAGTACGTCGTTCTGCAGCATCTCGATCAGCGCGTCGGCCAACGCCGCGCCATCGCCGACCGGCACCAGCCGCCCCAGCTCGCCGTCGCGCAGCACCCGGCGAAAGGCATCCAAGTCGCTGGCGACTACCGCAGTGCCGGCAGCCATCGCCTCCACCAACACGATGCCGAAACTTTCACCGCCGATGTTGGGCGCGCAGTAGACGTCGGCACTGCGCATCGCCGACGCCTTCCCCGCGTCGTCGACCAAACCAAGAAAACGCATGCGCTCAGCCAATTCGCCTGCTTGCCTGCGTAATTCGTCCTCGTCGCCGTGCCCCACAACCAGGACTTGTAGATCCGGAACATGCTGGACCACCGTGGGCAGCGCATCGAGCAGCACCGCCAAACCCTTGCGAGGCTCGTCGTAGCGGCCCAAAAACAGCACCGTCTTGCCCGGCCGCGGATAGCCGTCGAACCGCGGCGCCGAGGAAAACGCATCGACGTCGACACCGTTGGGTATCTCGACCGCGTCGGTCCCAAGCGCCTCCATCTGCCAGCGCCGGGCCAAATCGGAGACCGCGATCCGGCCGACGATCTTTTCTTGCATGGGCCGTAGCAGGCCTTGAAAGACCGACAGCGTCAGGGATTTGGTGGTCGAGGTGTGAAAGGTCGCGACGATCGGGCCTTCGGCGATGTTCAGGGCCAGCATCGAAAGACTCGGCGCGTTGGGCTCGTGCAGGTGCAGGACGTCGAAAGCGCCTTCGGCAAGCCACTTTTTGACCTTGCGGTGGGTCGCCGGGCCGAATCGGAGCCGGGCCACCGAGCCGTTGTACGGAATCGCGACGGCCTTTCCGGCGGAGACGACGTAGTCCGGCAGCACGGCGTGCGGCGACGCCGGAGCCAGCACACTGACCTCGTGGCCGCGGGCGCGCATCACCTGAGCCAGCTGCAAGACATGAGACTGCACCCCGCCCGGGACGTCGAACGAGTACGGGCAGACCATCCCGATCCGCATTCAGGCCTCCCGCAGCCGGGCTTGTCGGGCCTCGGACAGATCGGCCAGCCACTGGGGCTGCAGCATGTGCCAGTCTTCGGGGTGGGCCGCGATGTTGGTGGCGAATTGGTCGGCCAGCGCCTGGGTGATGGTTTTGACATTCCCACTGGAGCAGTCCAGCGGCGGGTGTATCGAGACGGGCCAGCCGTTTTCCTCATTCCAGCAGTGCGCCGCGCACAGGGCCGCCCCGGTTTCGATCGCGAGCTTGGCCGGCCCGGCCGGCATCCGGGTGGGTTCGCCGAAGAAATCGACTTCAACACCGGTGCGGGTGAGATCGCGCTCGGCCATCAGGCACACCACCCGGTTGGCCCGCAGCCGCTCGGACAACACCTCGAAGGGTGGCCGATCGCCACCGGACAGCGGCAGCACCTCAAAGCCGAGGCTTTCGCGGTATGCGATGAAACGCCGATACAGCGACTCGGGTTTGAGTCGTTCCGCGACCGTGGTGAAGGTGCCGCGCGTCTGCGCCAGCCAGACTCCGGCCATGTCCCAGTTGCCGCTGTGCGGCAGCGCGAGCACAACGCCGCGGCCTTCGGCCAATGCCGCATCGATATTGTCGGCACCCTGGAACGTCTCATCGATCTGACGAGTCAGCTCGCGATAGTCCATCGTCGGCAGTCGAAACGCCTCCCGCCAGTAGCGGCCGTAGGACGCCAGCGAGGCCCGCATCAGCTCGTCCGGAACATCGGCAGGCGCTACCCCGACGACTCGGGCCAGGTTCTTGCGCAGCTGGTCCGGCCCGCCGTTGCGGGCGGCGTAGCGCGCTCCAGTGCCGAAGAAGCTGCGCGCGGCGAACTCCGGCACCGCGCGCACCGCCATCCAGCCGGTCGCGTACACCCAATCGGTCGCGGTCCCGGTCACCAGACGACGCGGGGCGCTGAGCGCTTTCAGGGCCGCCGGTGTGGAGATCATGCTTCGCTCGTCCCTCGGGTTTCCGGACTTGGCGGCAACGGCTCGGTGGCCCCGGGCGAGGTCCGCACCCGGTGCAGCCGCTGCGCACAGGTGACCAGGCTTGCCACCGCCAGCACCCACATCGCCACCGGCAGTGCCGGCGGCCATGCCACGAATGGAAAGTCCGAGATACCAGCGCCGCCCAGCACGATGATCAGCCGTTCCGGCCGTTCGATGATGCCGCCGTCGCCGCGCAGCCCGCTGGCCTCGGCCCGGGCCTTGATGTAGGAGATCACCTGCGAGGTGACCAGGCAGATCAGCGTCGCGACCGCCAGAAGTTTGTCGTGCAGGCCGAAGACAATCCACCACAGCAGCCCGCAGAACACCGCGCCGTCACTAATGCGGTCGCAGGAAGCGTCGAGCGTCGCGCCGAAGCGGGTGCCGCCGCCCCTTTCCCGGGCCATCGCCCCGTCGAGCATGTCGAAGAGCGCGAAGAACCAGACCACACACCCGCCGGCGAACAGCTTGCCCATCGGGAAGAGGGTCAACGCCCCTGCCACCGAGGCGATCGTGCCCAGGATGGTGACGCTGTCCGGGGTCAAACCGACCCGCAGGGCGGCCCTGGCGAGCGGACTACTGAGCCGTGCGAACGCAGCCCGGGACAGGAAGGGCGCCTTACTCACGGCTGTTTCGCCCACTCGGTGGCCAGCAACTGTCGGGTCTCCCGCAACAACTGTGGGATCACCTTGGCGCCGCCGACGATGGTGATGAAGTTCGCGTCGCCACCCCAGCGCGGCACTACGTGCACATGCAGGTGCTCGGCCAGCGACCCGCCCGCCGACGTGCCCAGATTGAGGCCGACGTTGAAACCATGTGGGCGCGAGACGTTCTTGATGACGCGAATCGCCTTCTGGATGAACGCCATTAACTCCGCGCTCTCGGCATCGGTCAGGTCTTCGATTTCGGACAACCGCCGGTAGGGCACCACCATCAAATGCCCGGGGTTGTACGGGTAGAGGTTGAGCACGGCGTAGACGAGTTCGCCGCGGGCGACCACCAGACCGTCCTCGTCGGACAGTTGCGGAATGTCGGTGAACGGCTCGTCAGGTTTGTCGTTGTTGCGCTTCATCGGCGCTTCGGCCAGATAGGTCATCCGGTACGGCGTCCACAATCGCTGCAGATGGTCACGTTCCCCGACGCCCTTGTCGACAATGCTGTCGTCGCGATGTTCTTGCTCACTCACCGCCGGCTACTTTCACGAGTTCTGCTGTGGGAGAAGAATTCTCACGATCAGCGATCCACTTCACGATCGCATCGATCGCGCTGTCGATCCGCACGCCATTGATCTGGCTGCGGTCGCCGAAACGGAAGCTGATCGCGCCGGCCTCCACATCGCGGTCGCCGGCCAGCAACATGAACGGCACCTTCTGGTTGGTGTGGTGCACGATTTTCTTCGCCATCCGGTCGTCGCTGGTGTCCACCTCGACCCGCACCCCGCGCGACTTCAGTTGAGCGGCAACCTGTTCCAGGTACGCAACGTGACCGTCGGCGACCGGGATACCAACCACCTGCACCGGAGCCAGCCACGCCGGAAAACCCCCCGCGTAATGCTCGGTGAGGATGCCGAAGAACCGCTCGATCGACCCGAACAGGGCACGGTGGATCATCACCGGCCGCTGCCGGGTGCCGTCGGCGGCGGTGTATTCCAGCTCGAAACGCTCTGGGAAGTTGAAATCCACCTGAATGGTGGACATCTGCCAGCTGCGGCCCAACGCGTCGCGCGCCTGCACCGAGATCTTCGGGCCGTAGAACGCCGCACCACCCGGGTCGGGAACCAACTCGAGTCCCGACTCCGTCGCGACTTCGGCAAGGGCGTTGGTGGCCTGCTCCCACATGTCGTCGGAGCCGACGAACTTCTCCGGGTCTTTGGTGGACAACTCCAAATAGAAGTCCTCCAGCCCGTAGTCGGCAAGCAGGTCCAGCACGAACCGCAGCAGCGATGCCAGCTCGCCGTGCAATTGCTCGTGCGTGCAGAAGATGTGCGCGTCGTCCATGGTGAAGCCGCGCGCCCGGGTCAGCCCGTGCACCACGCCGGACTTCTCGTAGCGGTACACCGTGCCGAACTCGAAGAGCCGCAACGGAAGCTCCCGATACGACCGCCCGCGGGAGCGGAATATCAGGGTGTGCATTGGGCAGTTCATCGGCTTGAGGTAGTAGTCCTGGCCGGGCTTGCGCACCGTGCCGTCGTCGTTGTATTCGGCGTCCAGCTGCATCGGCGGGAACATGCCGTCGGCATACCAGTCCAAGTGGCCCGACGTGTGGAACAGCTGCGCCTTGGTGATGTGCGGGGTGTTGACGAACTCGTAGCCGGCCTCGATGTGTTTGCGCCGCGAGTACTCCTCCAGCTCCCTGCGGACAATGCCCCCCTTGGGGTGGAAAACCGCTAAGCCGGAACCGATTTCGTCGGGGAAGCTGAACAGATCCAGCTCGGCACCCAGCTTGCGGTGGTCGCGGCGCTGGGCTTCTTCGATCAGCTCGAGATGACGGTCCAGCGCCTCCTGCGACTCCCAGGCGGTGCCGTAGATGCGCTGCAGGCTGGCGTTTTTCTGGTCACCGCGCCAGTAGGCGGCGGAGCTTCGGGTCAACTTGAACGCCGGAATGTGTTTGGTGGTCGGAATGTGCGGGCCGCGGCACAAGTCGCCCCAAACCCGTTCCCGGCTACGAGGATTGAGGTTGTCGTAGGCGGTGAGCTCGTCGCCGCCGACCTCCATGACATCGGGGTCACCCGATTTGTCGTCGACGAGTTCGAGTTTGTAGGGCTCGCCGGCCAGCTCCGCACGCGCCTGGTCTTTGGACTCGTAGACCCGGCGGTCGAACAGCTGCCCGTCCTTGACGATCTGGCGCATCCGCTTTTCCAGCGCCGTCAAGTCCTCGGGCGTGAACGGCTCGGCCACGTCGAAGTCGTAGTAGAAGCCGTCGGTGATGGGCGGTCCGATTCCCAATTTGGCTTGCGGGAAAAGGTCTTGGACGGCCTGGGCCAGCACGTGTGCGGCCGAATGCCGGATGACGCTGCGCCCCTCGTCGGTGTTGGCGGCGACCGGGAAGACGTCGGCGTCGGCGTCGGGCACCCAGCTCAGGTCACGCAGCTTGCCTGCGGTGTCGCGCACCACCACGATCGCGTCCGGCGCGCCCCGCCTGGGCAGTCCCGCCTCGCCGACGGCGGCGGCCGCGGTAGTCCCGGCAGCAACCCGGATCGGGGCTACGGGGGCGGACTGGGCGGGGGCACTCATCGCGTCGGGTCTCCAAGGGTGCAGGTTCTTCATTGATCGTGACTAATCGAAGCCATGCTATCGGGGCCGATCTCGAAGAGCCCAAGCCATTAAGGCCTTAGGGCTGACCCGGCTTCAGCTTCACAAACAGCGCATCGGCTTCCGACAGCAGCGTGTCACCGTCGGTCAACCTGCCCGACACGAAGATCTTGCGCCCGTCCAGCTGATCGATTCCCGCGTCGAACTGCAGCTCTTTTTCGATCGGCACGATGTTGCGGTAGTTGATTTTCAGGTAGGCGGTCCGCTGGCGACGGCTGCCGCTCAGCACGGCTGCCGTCAAGCCGAGCACGGTGTCGAACAGCATTCCCAGCGACCCGCCGTGCACGGCGCCGTTGCGCCCGAGGTGGAAGCGACCGAACCGGGCCCAGCCCTGCATGCGCCCGTCGTCGGTCTTGTGCGCCGACATCGGGATGGTCAGGATGTTGCCGCGAACCGGCAGGTCCATCCGGCGTCCGGACGGCGAATGCCATTCATCGGCGTCGAACGGGGTCAGCAGCGCAGAAACCTTGTCGAGCAGGTCAGCGGCTTCGGTGATCACCCCGTCAGGTGCGTCGACGGCACGGGCGTGATTTTGCAGCTCGCGCACGGCGTCGATGAATCGGCCGTAGTCAGGCCCGCCCTTGGTCGTCGGTTCGGGTGGATTGAACCCCCCGCCTGGGTGCCTGGCCTGTTCGCTTGTCACCAGGACACCGTATTGCCCGGCTGTTTACTGCGCGCCCGCAGCCGCCAGGGTCTCGAACTCGTCGTCGGTGAGGGTGATCTCAGCAGCGGCGACGTTCTCCTCGAGGTGTGCCACCTTCGACGTCCCCGGAATCGGCAATATCACCGGCGAGCGCTTCAGCAGCCAGGCCAGCGCCAGCTGCGACGGCGTCGCGTGATGGTCGGCCGCGATGCGCTGCAGCGGGCCATCCGCCGCCGCCAGCGGCCCGGCCGCCAGCGGGAACCACGGAATGAAGCCGACACCCTGTTTGGTTGCCTCGTCCAACAGCGGTTCGGCTCCGCGCGTCGACAGGTTGTACATGTTCTGCACCGACACGATCTGGGTGATCTGCTGGGCCTCGTTCAACTGGTCGACGTTGACTTCGGACAACCCGATGTGGCGGATCTTGCCCTCGTTCTTCAGCTTGAGCAGCTCACCCACCTGATCGGCCAGCGGCCACTTGGGGTCGACGCGGTGCAGCTGGAACAGGTCGATGGTCTCGACGCCCAGGCGGCGCAGGCTCATCTCGCATTCCTGCCGCAGGTAAGCCGGGTAACCCATCTCGATCCAGACGTCCGGACCGGTCCGTAAGAACCCCGCCTTGGTCGCGATCACCAGGCCGTCGTAGGGGTACAGCGCCTCGCGGATGATGTCCTCGGAAATATAGGGGCCGTAGGAGTCCGCGGTGTCGATGAAGTTCACGCCGAGCTCGGCGGCGCGCCGCAGGACGCGGACGCATTCGTCGCGGTCGGCGGGTGGGCCCCACACGCCCTTACCGACGATGCGCATCGCCCCGAAGCCGAGACGGTTGACGGTCAGATCGCCGCCGAAGGTGAATGTTCCGGATGCTTGGGCAACAGATGTGGTCACGCCTACGACGGTACGCCGCGCGGGCGCGTGCGCATTCTGGCGTGGCAAGCTGAGCGGGTGGACTTAGCAGCACTCGAGGAGCTTCCGCTGACGTACTCGGAGGTGGGCGCGACCGCGGCCGCTGAGTTGCCCGCCGGATACGACCATCAACACGTCGAGCGTCAGATCGGCACGGGCGACCAACGTTTCGAGCAGGCGGCCGACGCCGTCATGCATTGGGGCATGCAACGCGGGTCCGGCCTGCGGGTGCAGGCTAGCTCCGAGGTCGTCGTGGTCGACGCGATCGTGGTGGTGCGGATGGGTTTTCTGCCGGCGCCGTGCCGGGTGGTCTACGTCATCGACGAGCCCGACATCCGGGGGTTCGGCTACGGCACGTTGCCGGGCCATCCGGAGTGCGGTGAGGAACGCTTCGTCGTCCGCCGCGACCCGGCTACGTCCGCGGTTTTCGCCGAGGTGACGGCGTTCTCGCGGCCCGCTGCGTGGTGGAGCAAAGCCGGCGGCCCGGTGGTGCGGGTGGCCCAGCGCGTCATCGCCCAGCGCTACCTGCGCGCGGTCTAACCCGCTACGAGCCCCAGCCGGTCAACAGCTTTTCCGCGCCGGCACACATCTGCTCGATGACCTCGCCGACGGACGCCTCATCGTGGATCATGCCGACGGACTGACCGGCGGTGATCGGCGCGACCCGATGATCTTCGGCGGCGATCGAGGCGGCCAGCTCCGCGCTGGCCGGCCGATCGGACGCGAGCGCTTCCTCGTGGCCCGCCCAGCGCGCGACGAAGTCATTGGTCAACACCCGCGACGGGTATTGCGCCGGCCAGGGCAGGCCCTTGGCGATGTCGAAGACCCGGGTAACCGCGGTTTCGGTTGCCTGAGCAGCGATCATCGCCTGGCGGCTGCTGGTGCTCGCCAGCCCCTCGACGCAGGCCGCCAGCCGGGTACCCACCCACGCTCCGCTGGCGCCCGCGGCCAGCACGGCGGCCAGGCTGCGCGCCGAGCCGATGCCGCCACCGGCGAGTACCGGCAGCGACACGGCGTCCAACACGTCGTCGAGCAACGGCAGCGTCGCAAGCTTCGCGTCGCCGTGACCGCCGCCCTCGGACCCCCGGGCGACCACGATGTCGACGCCCGCATCGGCCGCCTGACGAGCACCCAGACCGTCGTATACCTGTGTCACGGTGGGGATTCCGGCGGCGCGGGCCTTGTCGACCCAGGACCAGTCGGTACCGAAGCTGACCGACAGCAGGGCCGGGCGCGCCGCCAGCGCATCCTCGAGCAAGCCCGCTTCATTGCGCATTACCCAGTCCACCAAGCCAATTCCGAACATCCCCCGCACGTGTTGCAACTGGTTCTGCAGTAATTCTCGGGTCGCCACACTGCCCATGCCGACCATGCCCAACCCGCCGGCCGCAGTGACCGCAGTCGCCAACCGGCCGCCGGCAACCCCACCCATCGGCGCGTTGACGATGGGTACTCGCAGGCCGAAGGTCCTTGACCAGAATGTGGATAACATCAATGCGCCAGCGACGGAATGCTCTTCAACACCGTCAGGATCACCACCGAATCCTCAACCGCCGCAAGGGCGTGCCGTTCCGGCGGGATGGCGACGTAGTCGCCGACCTTGCCGTCCCAGGAATCGCCGCCGGTCGTCAAGCGCACGTGACCACGCAGCACCTGCAGCGTGGCCTCACCGGGGCTGTCGTGTTCGGACAGGTCGTGGCCGGCGAGCAGCGCCAGCACGGTCTGCCGCAGTTCGTGGGTGTGGCCGCCGTGGATCGTGTGCGCGGCGCGCCCACTGTGGGTTTCCCGTGCTTCGGCGAGCTTTTCGTCAGCCAGGCCGGTCAGCGATATCGAGTCCATGGCGAGTCTCCTTGGTGTGAAGGTGGGCCGTTGGGAGTCTCAGACGGTCAGTAGCAGTATCCCCGCCGCGATCAGCGCGCCCACCTTGACCGTCCTAAACCGATGTAGGTCGCTATCGTCTCCCGCCAGCCCGGCTAGCCGCGCATGTCGCCGACTTGGGCCCTATCCGCAATGTTCGCGTGACGAAACACCGGCCCGTTCTGACGTAACTTAGCTGCGGCGGTGTGCCGCGGAAACAAAGGAGCAGGACGGCTTATGGGGGATGGCGCAGGCGTTGTTGTCGATTCTGACGTGGATACTCTCGCCAACGACTTCCTGCATTCGCCATATGCCGGCCCGATTTACGCCGACTGGCCACTCGATCGACGGCTGCACGCCTTCCTGCGGCGGCAAGGCTTTTCCCGCGGGGCCGACGCTGGGGATCTTTGCAAAATCATCCTGGACCGCATAATGGCCCACCGCGGCGTCAAAACTGCCGCCGGTTCGCAAACCACCCGCTGAGCCGCACCGTCGCAGGCATTTCGCCGTAACTGTCGACCGCGTCAGCAAATTCGTCGATAATTCTCGACAAAGCGTCGAACTTAATCGACATTATCGTTGGTCTTAATCAACAATTTGCCTGGCATATGTCGACGTACCCATACAGTATGTGGCGTGTCCGACCCCCCTACGCCGAAAGGGTACGTACAGGCCTCCCGAGGGCGCCGTCCGTCGCATCATTCGGGTGACGAGCGTGAACAGGCGATCCTGGCCACCGCCGAACGACTTCTGCAGGAGCGTCCGCTGGCCGACTTCTCCGTGGACGACTTGGCAAAAGGCGCGGGCATCTCTCGCCCCACGTTCTATTTCTACTTCCAGTCCAAAAATGCTGTCCTGCTCTCTCTGCTGGATCAGATGAACAGCAAGGCGATTGCGGCCCTTAAAGCACTGCACGGCAAATTGACCGGTGACCCTGCGGCGCTCTGGCGCGCTCGTATCGAGGCATTCTTCGAGGTGTCGGGATCGCACCGAGCGGTCGCCGTGGCCGGTGCGGCGGCCAAAGCCACCAACCCCGAGGTCCGACAGGTGTGGTCGGCGCTCATGCAACGGTGGATCTCCTTCACCACGTTCGCCATCAATGCGGAGCGTGAGCGCGGCTTAGCCCCCAATACCGTTCCAGCCCAGGATCTTTCAGCAGCGCTGAACATGTTGAGCGAACGGGTGATGGCTGCGACGTACACCTCCGAAGAGCAGGCGATTCCCGAAGACCGGGTCATCGACACGCTCGTGCACATCTGGCTGGCCAGCATCTACGAGGACGGTCAGGCTTCGGCGGAGCGTCAAGGCATGCTGCAGCCCGGCCGCTTCGTCGCTCCGGGCTGATCCGGCGGTAACGTCTCCCCTGGCCTTCGGCCCGGACGCCTAGCGGTGACCGCGCGGCCGGGTGATCAAAGACTCTCTGCCACTTGGGATTTCGCCCAGCGATAATCGGCCTTGCCAGACGGCGAGCGTTGCAGCCGATCGCGGAAGACGACCTCTTTGGGCAGTTTGTAGCGCGCTAGATGACGCGCGGCCTCGGCGATGATGCTGTCGCCATCCGCCCGTTCACCGTCTGCCAGCTGAACAATCGCGACGACCTCATTGCCCCACCGCGCGCTGGGCCGGCCCGTCACCACCACGTCGTAGACAGCGGGATGCTCGGCGATCGCAGCCTCGACCTCTTCGGCGAAGATCTTCTCGCCGCCGGAGTTGATGGTGACCGCGTCGCGGCCCAGCAGCTCGATTTGGCCATCGGCGTCCCAGCGGGCCCGGTCGCCGGGCACGGAGTGCCGGATTCCTTCGATGACCGGGAACGTCCGCGCCGTCTTGTCCGCATC
Organism: uncultured Actinomycetota bacterium; assembly: GCA_963826365.1. Lineage (GTDB taxonomy): Bacteria > Actinomycetota > Actinomycetes > Mycobacteriales > Mycobacteriaceae > Mycobacterium. The sequence goes on from CAWGXA010000003.1 coordinate 1,028,388, forward strand.
ACCCAGATATCCCAGCGGTATCAAGCCCTGCTGAGCCAGCCAGCCGATTTCCTCGTCACCCGGCGACAGGATCCGGGTCATGTCCTCGCTGACCACCACCGCCCCCGGGTTCGGCGCGAACCGCCCGGTCGCGCTGAGCCCGCGACTGGAAACCTGGCCCATCTGTGAGCCCGACTCCGACGAACCGCCGGCGTCCAGGATGGTCAGCTGCGGCAGCAGCTCGATGAAACGCTGCTTGAGCGGCGCGGTCAGTGCGGCTCCCCCGGTGATCAGCACCAGCAGCCCGGACAGGTCGTAGTCGCCGGACTCCAGTTCGTCGACCAGCGGCCGCCCGAAGGCGTCACCGACCATCGACATTGACACCACCCGTTCACGGCTGGCCACCGACCATGCTTCGGCCGGATCGAAGTGGGTGGTGGTCGGCGCCATCACAAACGGCCGTCCGCCGCACAGGTTGATGAAGGCCGCCCACTGCGCGGCGCCGTGCATCAGCGGGGCACAGGTCATCGAACCGGGCCCCTCGGGAAGTGACTTCTCGACGATCTCGTCCAGGCTGGTCACCGTCTCGCCGGTGCCGTAGGTTCGCCCGCCCATCGCGTTCAGGTAGATGTCGTTCTGGCGCCACAGCACCGCCTTGGGCATCCCGGTGGTGCCACCGGTGTAGAGCACATACAGGTCGTCCGGCGAGGGCGTGAGGTCGAGCGGCTCGTCGGACACCGATGCCAGCAGGTCCTCGTAATCCACCGCCCCGGGCAACGGATCATTTCCGGAGCCGTCGTCGACGTGGATCAGCCGCACCCCGGACAGCTGCCCCTTCTCGAGCGCCTCGGCCAGCGTGGGAGCGAACCGGGCGTGATACATCACCGCGTCGGCGCGGGCGTTGCCGAGCAGATACACCAGTTCGTCGGCGACGTAGCGGTAGTTGACGTTGAACGGAGCAACCCGGGCCTCATACGCGCCGAGCATGGCCTCGAGGTACTCGTTGCAATTAGCCATGTACAACCCGAGGTGGCTTTGGCCCGATTCGTGTGGCGCCAACGTCGAGCGTTCCCGATGCGCACCGAAATCCCACGAATTCAGCGCCCGGGCGAACCGGCGCGCACGTTGCGCAGTTTGCGCGTAGGTGAACCTTCGGTGTCCAAACACGATGCAATCACGTTGTGGGTTGGCTGCCGCAACAGCCGAGAATACTTGTGCGAGATTGAATTCCACTGCACTCCTCAGGCCGATCGGCCGGTGTGACTCGGCAACAGCCACGCTACAGATATCACGCATCCGCAATCGGATCGGGATTAGTCTCGGGGTCGTGTACCGAGCTATTCCCGCCGGATACAGCCGATACGTCGCCATCGGCGACAGCCAGACCGAAGGCCTATGGGACGGTGACGAGAGCACCGGTCTATTGGGATTTGCCGACCGCCTGGCCGTGATGCTGGATTCGCTTTATCCCGGATTGCAATACGCCAATCTCGCGATCCGCGGCAAACGGCTGGGCGACGTGCTCACCGAGCAGGTCCCGGAGACGCTGGCGATGGAGCCGGATCTGATCACCGTGTGTGCTGGGATGAACGACGTCATCCAGCCCGGGCGATCGTTCGGCCGCGCCCTGGCCGAGCTCGATCACCTATACGCGACGCTCGCTGATTCCGGCGCCACGGTGCTGACGACGACCTTCCCGAACGTCGCGCAGTTTCTTCCCTTCGGCTGGATCGTGTCCAAGCGGCTGGCCCGCATCAACTGGGCGATCCGGGTGGCCGCCCACCGCTACGGGTTCCCGCTCGTCGACCTGTACAACGCGGCCTCGATGCGGGACTGGGACACCTGGAGCTACGACCGCGTCCACGCCTCCCCCAAAGGCCACGTCCTGTTTGCCGCCGCAGCGGCCGAAGCCCTCAATCTGCCTGGCAGCAACCATGATTGGGCACAACCACACCTGGAGCCCACGCAGTTGTCGGGCGGGGTCGGTGGCTACGGAAAGCTGCGCTGGACGCAGGAAAACTTCTTCCCCTGGGTCTGGCGCCGGATGCGCGGCCTGTCCGCGGCCGACGGGCGATTCCCCAAGCGTCCCCAATTGGAACCCGTCAACGCGCAACCGACACCACACGACGCCGCGCCAACCGAGGACATTGCGGCACGCCGCCAGCACCCGTGAGGCATTCTTGACGCATGGATGTCCAGGCTTTGCTGCATGCGATCCCGCCGCTCGCGGTCTACCTGGTGGTTGGCGGTGTGGTCGGCGTTGAAAGCCTGGGCGTGCCGCTGCCCGGCGAGATCATGTTGGTCAGCGCGGCGCTGATGTCGTCCCATCACGACCTTGCTGTCAACCCGGTCGGCGTCGGGGTTGCCGCCATCATCGGCGCGGTGATCGGCGATTCGATCGGCTACACGATCGGGCGCCGTTTCGGCATGCCACTTTTCGACAAGCTGGGCCAGCGTTTTCCCAAGCACTTCGGTCCGGGACACGTCATGTTGGCCGAAAAGCTGTTCAACCGCTGGGGAATTCGGGCGGTGTTCTTCGGACGCTTCATCGCGCTGCTGCGAATATTCGCCGGGCCGCTGGCCGGCGCGCTGAAGATGCACTACCAGCGCTTCCTGGCCGCCAACGTGTCAGGCGCCATTTGCTGGGCGGGCGGCACCACCGCACTGGTCTACTTCGCCGGGATGGCCGCCGAGAAATGGCTGGAACGATTCTCCTGGGTAGCACTTGTCATCGCGGTGGTGATCGGCCTCATCGCGGCAATCTTGCTGCGCGAACGCACATCTCGCGCGATCGCCGAACTCGAAGCCGAGCACGCCCGCAAATCAGGTGAGACCGCGGCCGACCCAGTGTGAGGCGCGCTACGGCTTTCCGTGTGCGCTCACGGCGTCGAGCGTGCACTGAGGGAGGCAATTGACGCCTATTCACGACCTGGGCGCACGGTCAACGCCGTCACCGCACGCAATGCGCTAGACGACGGCCTCACCGGTGGCGGCCAAGTTAGCCGGCCGGTGCACTTCGATAAGGCTGCGGGCCATCCGCTGGGCACGCAGCGCGGCATCCAGGTCACCCACCTCCGCCAGAATGATGGCGCCTTTCATCAGGATGTGCCACGAGGAGGCGAAGCCCTCGACATCGGTGAGCCCCGCCGCGGCGGCGCGGCTGCGCACGATGTCCCGGACATGGTCGATGTGAGCCACGCAGGCTTGGCCCGCAGGATGCTCGACGCCCAATTCCAACAAGACATTGATGAATGAGCAGCCTTCATAACCGTCGCGCAGTTGAAACCAGTCGTGCAGGACGTCAAAGATCGCCAGCAACTGTTCCTCGGGTGTATTGCCCCGTTGCGCTGACTGCGCCTCGATCAAACCGTGGGTCCACAGCTCTTCACGGCGCTGCAGAACGGCCAGCACTAGGTCGTTTTTGGTCGCGAAGTGGCGGTACAGCGTTGCCTTGGCGACACCGGCGCGCTCGATCACCTCGTCGGTGCCGACCGCGCGGATTCCACGCTTACTGAACAGCTCATACGCCGCGTTCAGTAAGCGTTCGTGAGCGGAGGGGGTGGGTGTCGCGGCATCGACGCTGGTCATCGCAACCCTCACCGTACTCTTAGTGGGCGTTATGTAGACAGACCGCCCTGTCTCGTTATACAAATGAGATTCACACTTCGCGAAATGTCTGTCTTCAGACCAAAGGACGGGCCATCTATCCCGGTGCTTCATTCGCCGGATTAGGAGTCCATCATGAGTTTGATGATTACCGAATATGCTCCCTCAATGCCCAGCTCGCCGCTGATGCTCAGCACGCGGCTGGTCTACGAGCTGGGTGATCCGAACAGCACGCTGAGGGCGACCACCGACCGACGCGGCGCTGCCGTCGTCGTCAGCGCCGGCGGCGAGGTCGATGCCTGCAACGAGGGCACCTGGCGCCACCTGGTCAGCGAGGCGGCCAGTGTCGTCACCACACCCGGCCAGTTGGTGGTCGACGTGACCGGACTCGAATTCATGGGCTGCTGCACGTTCGCTGTATTAGCCGAAGAGGCCGAGCGGTGCCGCCTGCGCGGGGTCGAATTGCGCCTGGTCAGTCACCAGCCGATCGTCGCCCGGATCGTCGACGCGTGCGGGCTCAGCCACGCACTGCACATCTATCCCACCGTGGATTCCGCGCTCGCACGCTAGCCGGAGAAGCGTTGGGCCAGAACAGTTTTCCCTGGGCCGCCCAATGAACGATCTGCCCACCGTCGGCGCCGAGGAGGAGTTCCTCCTCGTTGACCCGCAGACCGGCGAGCCGGCCCCACGTAACGCCGAGGTGGCCGCGGAGGCCGAGCGCCGCGGCGTCACGCTGCAGCTGGAACTCAGCAGTTGCCAGGTGGAGACCACGTCCAGCGTGGCGCAGACCAGTGCCCAGCTTGGCGAGGAGCTTGCCAAGCTGCGCCGCGGTGCGGCCCAGGCCGCGCAGGCCTGCGGGCTTCAGCTGCTGGCGCTGGCGCTTCCGCCGGTGACTCCGCACGAGTTCCCGGTCACCGACACCAAGCGGTACCGGCGGATCGGCGCGCAGTTCGGGATGGTCGCGCACGAACAGGGCATCTGCGGATGCCATGTGCATGTGGAAGTACCTGACCGTGCGGCCGCGATCTACGTCAGCAATTGGCTGCGCCCGTGGCTGCCGTCGCTGCTGGCGTTGTCGGCCAATTCGGCGATTTACCGCAACGCCGATACCGGCTACGCGAGCTGGCGCAGTGTCTTGTGGCGACGCTGGCCGGTCGCCGGTGCGCCGCCGTTTTTCACCTCTCCCGAGGAGTACGACGACACCGTGCGCATGCTGATCGATACCGACGTGATTCTGGATCAGAAGATGGTCTATTGGGATGTGCGCCCGTCGGCGGACTTACCGACGGTGGAGGTTCGGGTGGCCGACGTTCCGGCGACGGTCGCTGAAACGGTGCTGCTTGCCACCCTGATCAGGGCCGCGGTGATGACGGCCCTCGAATTGCGCGACCGCGGCGAGGAACCGCGACGGCTGCCACCGGCGGCATTGCGTGCAGCATATTGGAAAGCCGCCCATGACGGATTAGCCGGTCGCACAGTCGATTTGATTCACGGCCGCGGCGCTGTGCCGGCCCGTGAGCAGTTGAGCACGCTGGTGCAACAGGTGCGCCCCGCGCTGGATGCCCTCGGTGAATACGACCGCGTCGTCGACGAACTCGACCGCATCGCCGCACAGGGCAATGGCGCGATGCGTCAGCGCAAGGCATGGTGTAAACGCGGCGAGGTGCGCGACGTACTCGAGGAAGCCGTGGCCGCCACCCTGCGCTGACGTCGGCGCTACACCGTCATCAGCCGGTAAAGCCCAATCAGCCCGACCACCACGATCACGGTGCGCAAGACGTTCGGCGAAAGCCGGCGCCCGTAACGCGCCCCAACCCATCCGCCGACCAGCGAGCTCGCCGCGATGATCCCGGCGACCGGCCAGCTGATCCGACCGAAGGCGACGAGCGTATAGCTCAGCGCTGCAACCACATTCACTACCAACGTCAGCAGATTCTTTGCGGCGTTCATGCGTTGCAGCGATTCGGGCAGCAGTGCACCCATCACGCCGACCAGCAAGATGCCTTGTGCTGCGGTGAAATAACCCCCATAGACGCCGACGGCGAAGGTGCCGAAAACCAGCAAGACCCTGCGCACCGGCGTGACGTGTTCGGCCGGACGCCCCGCCGCCTCGGCTTGCCGGCGTGCCCACGACTGAATCCACGGCCCGGCCACCACCATCACCAGGGCCAGCACCAACAGCGCCGGCACGACCGTGGCGAACACCTGCTCCGGCAGATGCAACAGCAAATAGGCACCCAGTAGGGCGCCGAGCAACGACGCCGGAATCTGCCAGCGCAATCGATCCCACTGGCCGCGCAGCTCGGCGCGGTAACCCCAGGTGGCCGAGACACCGCCGGCCACCAACCCAACCGCGTTCGACATGGTGGATATCACCGGCGGATACCCAAGGGCGACCAGCGTCGGGAAGGTGATCAGGGTGCCAGACCCAACGAGTGCATTGATGACGCCGGCACCCAACCCAGCTAAGCCGATCACAACCATGTGGGAAACCACCACTGGTGGAACCTTAGTCGGCCGTCGATTTATGCCAACGAAGGTGCCGCTGAACGCCTTACCTTCAGGTATGCGGCGCTTCGGGGCCGCGGTCTACGCCGGTGCGCAGCTTGACCGACGCCGAATACGCGAGGGTGCGGAAATGAAGCACTGGGTCGTCGGAGGGCTCAATGCCATCGGTCACCCGCATCGGGTCGAACACAACGATGTCGTCGCCGTGTTCGCGCTCGGTGTCGAGGCCGGTGATCTCCAGCGTGCCGACGTTGACTGTCTCGGTGCTATGCCAGGGTGCTGACGGATCGACCGTCGAATCACCCGGTCCGGCGATCTGGACGCGGAAGTAAAACCGCACCGGCCCGCTCGCGAGCCGGTGGTTCAGCTCGTGCAGCAGAAAATCGGGACTCTTGCCCTTGGCGGCCTGCCCCGACAGAAATTCCTCACCCTCGACCGGGTGCAGGTGGTAGCGGACGAATCTGGCGCTGCCGTCGGCGGCGACCCATCGGAAGGCGTGCAGCCCGTGGTATTCGACCGTGACGTAGCTTGCCGGGACCCGGTTAGCGTCGCGCACTACGGGCAGCGCGCTAAGCAATCCGGGATGGGTCGCAACGTATTTGGCCATCCGCAGCGGCTTGGTCGGGCCTGGCCGCATCGCCTTGAGCAGATCGACGAATCCGTCCGGTGTGCTTGAGACGAATAACCGGGCCGTCTGCGTCGACACGTCGGTGGTGGAGCCATCCGGCAGCGTGAGCTTCACCGCCAGTCCCCGCACTCCTGGCAAGCCGTCACCCTGGTTGGGGTTGCCCGACCCATTGGAGAAGCGGAAGAGCGCCGGGACCGTCGAACCGTCGAGATGCGGTGCACGGGAAAGCGCGGCCGCCTCGGCAGTCGCGGTAAACCTGCCGCGGTACAGGGTGCCCTTCGCATGCAACGCCCGGCAGCCGGGCTGGGCTCCCCCGGTGCTTCGGATGGCTGCTATTGCGTCGTCAGGAGAAAGTGGACCGCCCATGGGCGAATCTCACTCCGGAAAGCCGAAGAGCGCAACTACGCCGTGATCGCGCCCGGCCGTGTAGCCGCCGTCGACGGCGATGGCCTGGCCGCTGACGAACGACGCGTCGAGCGACAACAGGAAGGCCGCCATGGTGGCGACTTCGTCCGGTCGGCCGAGCCGTTGCAGCGCATGCTCCTTGGTGATGGAGGCCAACGGACCCTCCATCCCCGGCAGGCCGAAGACACTCTGGGCCATCGGTGTGTCGATGAAGCCGGGGCAGATGACGTTTGCCCGGATGCCGCTGGGCCCGTAGTCCAGCGCAATGTTCTTGGTCAGCAACACAACACCGCCTTTGGCGGCGTTGTAGGAGCTGCCGCCGGCGGTGCCTTCCAGACCCTCAATGCTGGCGACGGTCACGATCGAGCCCCGCTCGCCGTCGACCCTGTCCTGCTCGATCATCTTGGCCAACGCGGCCTTGGCCACCAGGAACGTGCCGGTCAGATTGATGCCGATCACGCGGTTCCATTCGGTCTGGTCCAGTAGATGGACCGGACCGCCGCCGGCGACACCGGCCGCGTGGAAGACGCCGTCGAGACGGTCGGGCACGGCGGCCATGACGGCGGCGATGGCGGCTTCGTCGGTGATGTCGGCCGTGACGAACCTGAAGTCGGGACCGAGGTCGGGCGGGGAGGCCAGGTCGGCGCCGACGACCGTGCCGCCTTCGGCCAGCAGGCGCTGTGCGGTGGCCAGGCCGATGCCTGATGCCGCGCCTGTCACGACGAAGGTCCGCGAGCGAGCGCGTTCGACGTCCACCATTTCTGACTCCTTTGTCGGTTTGCCGCAGCCATGTTGACACACCGTTGCAGCCACGGCTTCCACGCCGCGTTTGATAACCGGGAAATATCACTCCATAGCAATCCAATAATGGACAGCTTTGGCGTCACCCGGTGAAATGAATACCTGACGGGCGAATCCCCCTAACGCCCCTTTTTCAGAAGAGGAGTTAGACGATGCACGCCTTCTCGACTTCGACACCAGAACACCACCCCCACCGCCGCATTGGCCTCGGAGTGCGCGCGGTCGCCGTCGCGGCCACGGTGACCGGAGCAATCGCGCTGACCGGCACGATCAGTCATCCGGCGGTGATGCTGACCGCGGTCGACATCGGGCCCGGCGCCTCGGTCACGCCCGCGCCGGGCTGGGTAGTCGCACAACAGGGTCCCGGCTTTGTGCTACTCCAGAACGCTTTCTCCACCGCGGAAATGGAAATCCGGGTCAAGCCTGCGCCCGGGACGGATCCCGTCGCCGCGCTGCAGGGCGACGTCAATAATGTGAGCGGCACGGTGACAGGGTTGAGTAACGTCAGCAATCTGGCCCCGCCCGTCACGAAACCGGTGCCAGGGGCAAACTTCCAACAGGAAGCCTCCATCGACTACACCGCCAATGGATCAACACAGATGGGTGCGATTCCCGTCATCGGCACATTTATCGAGCTGCTGAATACCTCGACCCATCAGTCAGCCTTCATTGTCTTCGCGCAGAATGGTGACGCGCTCAGCCGTGTCGACAACGAGGGCGGCGCAATGGTCGACTCGATGCTGTGAGCTGTGCCGCTCTCGTAATTGCTTGAGCGCACTCGTAATTGAGGGCAACGGTGGCCCCGCCGTGGCGTGATGTGACGCGACCGCGTATCAACGAGGTAAGAACACGTCATCGAAATCAGCGGAGGAGCTATGCCACCAGCCGACGCGACCACGGGCACTGCCGAGACACTCGTCGGGATGGTCGAGCACCATGTGCAATACCGGCCCGATGGCATAGCGATTCGCTTCGGCGAGCGGCACTGGTCATGGGCGCAGTGGGCGGCGCGGATCCAGCAAGCCGCCGGCGCACTGCGAGCCGCCGGCCTGCAGCGGGGCCAGTGCGTGGCGTTCCTGGACAAGAACCACCCGGCGTGTCTGGAGACCCTGCTGGCCGCCGCCTCGCTGGGCGCGGTCGCCACGATCGTCAATTGGCGGGTCATCGGGGACGAACTCGTGCACGTCCTCAACGACAGCGGCGCCCGCGTGCTGTTCGTCGGCGAGGAACTGCAATCCGCCGTCGAGGCGATCCGCACCAAAGTCCCCGGCCTGGATCGCGTCATCGTGGTGGGCGGTGACGGGGACGAGTACGAATCCCTGCTCGAGGCCGCGACGCCGGTCACCACCGACCCAGAAGTCAGCGACAACGACACTGCCCTGACGATTTACAGCTCGGGCACCACTGGACGCCCGAAAGGCGTCCAGCTGACCCAGCGCGCGTTGGTCAATCACATTGTGAATCTCTCCCCGCCCTTCCCGTTCGAAGAAGGCGACGCGAACTTGGTGGCCATGCCGCTTTTTCACGTCGGTGGAATCGCATACGCATTCTTCGGCATCCGGGCCGGGGTGCCGACCTTCTTGACCCGCGAACCCGAAGCCGCAACGCTGATCGGCGCCGTGAAAGCCGGTGCGACGCATGCCTTTTTCGTTCCCCCGGTGATCGCCCGGTTCCTGGAAGCCGGGGAGGCGGCGACCAACGCCATCGCCGGTCTGCGCTACCTGGTGTACGGGGCGGCCCCGATGCCACTGCCGTTGCTGCAGAACGCGCTGGCCGCCTGGCCGGACATGAACTTCGTGCAGGTGTACGGACAGACCGAGCTGTGTGGCGCCATCGCGTCGCTGGACGCCGAGGACCATCGCGATTCCAGCCGGCCAGAGCTGCTGTTGTCAGCTGGAAAAGCCGCCCAGGGCAACGAGATCCGCATCGTCGACCCAGAATCGGGAGACCCGCTGCCCGACGGGCAAGCCGGTGAAATCTGGGTGCGCAGCGATCAGCGGATGATCGGATACCTCAACCGGCCGGAGGCAACCGCCGAAACGATCACCGCCGACGATTGGGTGCGCACCGGCGACATCGGGCGCCTCGACGCCCGCGGCTACCTCTATATCGAGGACCGGTTGAGGGACATGATCATCACCGGCGGCGAGAACGTGTACGGGCCCGAGGTGGAAAGCGTGCTTCTGGACCATTCCGCCGTCGCCGACGCCGCGATCATCGGGGTCCCCGACGACCGCTGGGGTGAATCCGTCAAGGCGATCGTCGTCACCACGTCCGAGACCGAGCCCGGCGACGTCATCGAGTTCTGCCGCCAGCACCTCGCTGGCTACAAATGCCCGCGCACCGTCGACTTCGTCGCAGAGCTGCCCCGCAATGCGAGCGGAAAGATCCTCAAAAACCAACTCCGCGAACCGTATTGGAAAGACCGCGCCCGGCGGGTGTGAGGCCGGTTAGGACAGTCTCGCCGCCTTCATCTTCTTCCCGAGTTCCACAGCTTCGGCGTATGACTTTCTGCGATATGAAGAGCAAAGACGAAAGGCCGAAAATTGAGTAGCACTTTCGAATCCATCAATACTGGGGTCGCCGCCCATATCGGCAGGTACGCAGATGCGGTGCGAATCCCGTCGGGCGCCGAAGTCATCTACACCTCAGGCACTCCGGGACTGCGTCCCGACGGAACAGTGCCCGAGGACTTCACCGAAGAGGCCACCTTGGCATGGCGCAACGTCGAGGACGCGCTGAACCGCGCGGGCGCAGCCCTGACCGACATCGTCAGCGTGCGGCAATGGCTGACCGACGCCGCCGACATTCCCGCATACGGCGCGGTCCGGTCGGCGGTGATCAAACACAAACCCGTTTTCATGCTCGCGGTGGTCCCGGCGCTGGTCTGGCCCAACATCCGCGTCGAGGTCGAAGTTACCGCGATCCGCCGGCCTGCCATGTTGTAACCTGCCGGTGCGCGTAACGAATCTCTACCGAGACAGTCAGGGGCGACGACATGAGCGAGGTAGTCGACGCGCAGCGTCGCGACTTAGCGATCAGTGTGCTCGGCGGCCCGACGACGGTCATCGACATCGCGGGCCGCAGGATCGTCATGGATCCGACGTTCGACCCGCCCGGCCCGCACGACTATCTGGACAAGCTCACCGGTCCCGCGGTGAGCGCCGACGCCCTCGGGCAGGTCGACGTGGTTCTGGTCAGCCACGACCAACATCCCGACAATCTGGACAACGCCGGCCGTCGACTGGCGGAAGCTGCGCCGCTGATCGTCACTAATCCCGGCGCCGCCGGCCGCTTCGGGCCGCCCGCGGTGGGGTTGCAGCCCTGGCAGTCCTACTACCTGCCGGGAGGGCCCGGACGCATTGCGGCGCAAGCCGTTCCGGCGGTGCACGGTCCGGCCGACGGGATGCGCGACATGGAGGGCCACGTCAACTGCGAGGTCACCGGATTCGTGTTGTACGGCCCTAACCTCCCGACCATCTATCTCAGCGGCGACAACGCCTCGATGAGCGCGGTCGGTGAGGTGGCCGATCGTATCGGCGATATCGACATCGCGGTGCTGTTCGCGGGGGCAGCAAGCGTGCCGGCCAAAGAGCGCGGGCGACCGCTCACGCTGACCTCGGCGCGCGCGGCCGCGGCCGCCGAAGTCCTCGGCGCCAAGGTGGTGATCCCGGCTCACGTCGACGGCTGGGCGCATTTCAGCGAGGGACCTGCCGAATTCGCCGCGGCATTCGACCAGGCGGGTATCAAACGGGTGCTGCGCACCGCCGCGCACGGCGAGTGGATCGACCTGAAGGACTAGGCGGGCAGCCGCCTCACAGCCGGCCCTCGGTCCGCAGCTCCGGGTGCACCCAGTCCGGCGAACGTCGCTCCTTGAACGCGCGGACGCCTTCTACGGCCTCGGCGTCCCTCAAGCTGCTGGTCATGCCGATGCGGTCGTACAGGCCCAGGTAGTTGTCGATACTGGACTTGATCACGTTGCGCGCGCGTGGCGCGGTCCGGCAGGTTTGCGCCAGCAGATCGCGCGCCACGTCGAGCAGATCCGCGTGCGCGACAACCCGGGTCACCAGACCCCAGTCCAGAGCTTCCTGCGCGGACAGCACGCGTCCGGTGAACATCAGGTCCCGGGTGCGCACCGGCCCGACGAGACGGACCAGCATCTGGCTGTAGTAGGTGTCGGCGTAGCCACGGAACAACTCGGGCACCCGGAAGGTCGCCCGCTCGCTGACCACCGACAGGTCGCTGCACAACGCGATCTGCATGCCGCCGCCCTGACAGAGGCCGTTGACGGCGGAGACGACGGGCTTGGCCGAGGTCCGCACCGCGTCGAAGGGCGTGACGTCCATGCCCAGCGCCGCGCCGAAGGTGATCCAGTCGTCGACGCCTCCTCCCCCGGTCATGTCACCACCGGGCGCAAAAACGTCGCCGGTCCCGGTGATCAGCAGCCCGGCCAGATCGGCATCCCCGTTGACAAGCCCTACGGCATAACGGATTCCGAAGTACATGGCGGGCGTCATGGCGTTGCGCGCTTCCGGCCGGTCGATCGTGCAAATGCCGATCGGCCCCTGGCGCTGGAAAGACAGATAGGGCGTGCCCAGCCAATCCCCGTCGGGCGGGCGGGGGCTGGTATCCGGTGTCGTCGGGGTCTGCGCCACGGGACTCCTCTCGGCTCGCTACTGAAACTCTTACAGTATGCGCGAGGCCGGTTTCCGGTTGCGCCGCGTCCTACACGAACGGCAGCGTGACGATCTCGCTGATCTCGGACGCGTTGAGGACCAAGTTGCGAAATTTGTCTTGCAGCGCGGTCGTCGCCTCGGCTACCGGTTTGTCGCACTGCCGGCAGCGGGTTGTGAACTGCGGCTGGTCGTCTTCATCGGGCCAGGATCGGCGTGGCCCCACCTGGGCCCCGGGGTCGTAAGAGATTTGGTGATGTGGGGCCTCTTTGAGGATCTTGCCCACGGGATGCATTTGCGGGCATTCGAGTTTCAGCGTGCCGATGCCTTCGTGGTTAGCCATTGGTCGTCCACCGTCCTTACTGTCTCGTCCACAGTCATTGTTCCCCGACGCCGTGGCCTCGTGTTCCGTCGGGTGTGAATGTGTAGGTCTCGCCGTGCGAGAGGTAGACGAACTTCGTCGTCGTGCTCGAGGCCGCGGCGGCCTTCTTGAAGTCGTCGAGTCCCGACAGGAAGACCGAAAAGTCGTTGTAGTGAATCGGGATGGCCGTGCGGGGTTTAGTGATCTCGACGGCCCGCACGCCCTGCTCCCCCGTCATCGTGACCACCGTGACGAGGAAGGTGGTGCCGCCGGTGTGAATCAGACCGAGGTCGATGTCGGGGTAGCGACGCGGGATGTCCTCGAGGCTGTCGACGAGCATCGTGTCCCCGGTGATGTAGAGCCGGTAGAGCTGTTCGCCGTCGCGGCTGAAGTCCAGCAAGTGTCCGTTAACCGGCATGAGTAGCTCGTTGACCGCCTCCTCGGCGGAGTGCTTGGCCGGCATCGCGGTGATCGTCAGCGTCGCATCGCCCTTGTGCACCTCGAGCGATTCCCAGGTGTCGAGGGGGTAGCCCCGCTGGAAGCCGAGGCCGCTGAGCTTGTCCACCGCATCAGCCGTCGAGACGATCGGCAGTGACTTGTCGAGCTCTTGAGCGGCGACGTCGTCGAAATGATCACCGTGGTAGTGCGACAAGACGACGAGATCTATCGGTGGCAGGTCGCCGATCTGGCAAGCCGGCTCCACCTCACGCCGGGCCCAGATGCCGTGACCCAGGTAGACGTGCTCGCCCTTGTGCAGGAAGGCGGGATCGGTCAGCACCGTCAGGCCGCCGAACCGGATCAACGTGGTGGCGTTGCCGATGAAGTAAACCTCGCCCGCACTGAAATCAGCTGTCCCACTGGCGGTTAACTCCAAGGAAGTCATCCTGTCCTCTCCTTTGAGCGGTGATTCCTTCGATGCTGCGCCCGTCTGCGGCGGGCGGGCTTGGGATATCGCAGCTTCAGTCTGGGACAGATCGTGCGCAGTTGCTAGGGCACGACTGACCGGGGCCGGCGGCAACCGGCTTTCGGCGAAAAAGGAAGTGTCGCCCTGCTGGCGTGCCAACGGCCGAAGCAGGACAATCGGGGCCGATCGGGTATTGTTAACAAGCCGGTAATATTGCCGGCCCTCAGGGCAGACCACTCGCTCAACGTTGGGCTCACCGCCCCGCCTCGTTCTGGTCGCCTTCTCTGAGACCTCTCAGAGGATCTTATGTCTTCGCTTGCCAGCGGTACCCCTTATTTTCGCGCGTCCGAACAAAGCGAGTGCATCCTTCCGGCAGCTCCCTTCGCGCTGCCTGTTGGTTCCACCGCGATCGTCTACTGCGAGGGCCAGTTCGGTGAGCAGGACGGTAAGACCGCCAACGGCCTGGTCCGGCACTCGGAGAAGTACGAGATCCTCAGTGTCATCGACAGCCTCCGGGCCGGAGTCGATGCCGGCAAATACCTCGACGGCACCGCGAACGGCATCCCGGTGCTGGCGTCGCTGGCCGAGTCCATCTCGCACGCCGGCCACGTACCTGACTATCTGATCTGTGGGTTGGCACCTGCCGACGGCCTGCTGTCGGACGAGCAGCGGGTCGTGCTGCTCAACGGCATCGCCCGCGGGATGCACATCATCAACGGCCTGCACGAGTTCCTCAACGACGACGCCGAGTTCGCGGCGGCAGCCGTGATCGCCGGCGTCACCATCACCGATGTGCGCCGACCGAAGGCCAAGCGCGACCTGCACCTGTTCTCCGGCCGGATCTTCGACGTCACATGCCCCAGGATCGCGGTCCTGGGTACGGACGGGGCGATCGGGAAGCGCACCACCGCCACCTTGCTGGTCCAGGCGCTGAACGCGCGCGGCATCAAGGCGGTCATGGTCGGCACCGGTCAGACCACCTTGATCCAGGGCGGGAAGTACGGTGTCGCGCTGGATGCGCTGGTCCCCCAGTTCTGCTCGGGCGAGGTCGAGCACCAGGTCGTCGCCGCGTTCGAGGGTGAGGACCCTGACGTGATCGTGGTCGAGGGCCAGGGCGCGCTCAGCCACCCCGCCTACATCACGTCGGCTCACATCCTGCGCGGCAGCCGCCCGGCTGGCGTGATCGTGCAGCACGCGCCAAAGCGCAGGATGCTCGGCGACTTCCCGATGATGCCGATGCCGACCGCGGCCAGCGAGATCGCACTGATCGAGGCGTTCGCCGACACCCGCGTCATCGGGGTCACGATCAACCATGAGGAGATGACCGAAGACGAGCTGAGCGACGCGATCTCCGAGCATCATTCGCAGCTCGGCCTTCCGGTCACCGACCCTCTGACACGCCCCGCGTCGGATCTGGTCGACATGGTGCTGGCGGCCTTCCCCGCGCTCGCGGTGGTGGCCGACGCGACCACCCCCGTGTGACGCTTCGGATCGAGACCGATCTCGACAAGGTCGAGCAGAACACCCGGATCCTGGTTGACCGCCTTGCCGCAACAGGCATCCGGGTCACCGGAATCACCAAGGCCGTGTTCGGCTCGCCTGGAGTCGGCGCGGCGATGCTGCGCGGCGGCGCCTGCGGCCTTGGCGATTCCCGGGTGCCGAACCTCGCTCGGCTGACCGGGCTCGATCGATCATCGTCACGCACGTTGATCCGCTCGCCCATGCTCAGCCAGGTGGCACGAGTCGTTGAGGTCGCCGACGTCAGTCTGAACACCGAGGCCGTCGTGCTGGCGGCGCTCGATGAGGCCGCGTCCCGGCAGAAGCGGGTGCACGCCGTCGTACTCATGGTCGAGCTGGGTGACCTGCGCGAGGGCATCGCGCTCGACGACGTCCCCGAGGCCGTGCGGGCCGTGCTCGGTCACTCCTTCCTGCGGCTCGTCGGGCTCGGCGCTAACCTCGCTTGTCAGAACGGTGTGGTGCCCGACGACCGGAACATGGGCATCCTCACCGGGCTCGTGGACGACATCGAGGCACTGCACGGGATCTCGCTCGACGTCGTCTCAGGCGGCAACTCGGCGAACCTGAGCTGGGCTCTGCACACCCACGATGTCGGCCGGATCGACGAGCTCCGACTCGGCGAAGCCATCCTTCTCGGCGTCGATCCGCTGTACCGGACACCGATCCCCGGCCTGCACACGGACGCCTTCACGTTGAGCGCCGAGGTCATCGAGGTCGCCATGAAGCCGGCTCAACCCTGGGGAGATCGTGCTCAGGCGGCCTTCGGCGAGGCGCCGCCCCGTACCGGCAGCAGGACTGTGCACCAAGCGATCCTGGCCCTCGGTCGCCAGGACGTGGACCCAGACGGTCTGCAGCCACCCGAGGGCATCACGATCCTGGGGATGAGCAGCGATCACCTCATCGTCGACCTCGGCGATCACCCCGTCGCGGTCGGCGACGAGATCGACTTCGGTGTCGGCTACGGCGCACTCGTGCGGGCGATGACATCGCCCTTCGTCACCAAGATCGAGCATCTTGGCCGTTCCATCGCACCCGAGGCGACCCAGGTGCCAACACGCTTGGGCCGGGGTGCCACCCAGTCCACCGGCTCGTAGGCCACTAACTTTCGCGCGCCGATTCCTGCCGAAAAACGGCGACTATGATTTCGCCATCGCGACACCATAGGAGCCGCTCATGTCTAGAGGCCATCAGCGTGTGGTCGACCTGCGAGGGCAACAGGTTGTGCCGGACACCCTGCGGCCGTCAGGGCTGGGCACTTTGCTGCAGTTCGGGTTGCGCGTGGTGCTCATCGTTTTCCTCGTTGCCACGTTGTTGTGGGAGCCGCCGACCCGTCACCACCGGATCTGCATGGACGTCGTGGCCGTGTATCTGGTCGTCATCGGATGCTGGAGTGCGTGGGCCCTCCGAAGTTGGGCACGCACGACGATATCCACTAGGACGATGGTGACGCTGCTCGTGCTGACCGCCGACGTCGCCGTAGTTTCCGTGCTGTCGGTATTCACCGGCGCGACGTCGGCGGAGGCCTGGACGTCAGACGTGATGAGGAATGGCTTCTTCCTGATCCCATTGATCGCGGCGGCGCAGCTAGATCCCATCATCAGTGTGGCGGTGGCGATTCCGACGTTATCCGTATTCACTCTGACGTGCTGGATCACCAAGTCGTCCAACGGGGAGTCGTGGGCGTCGATTGGGTTGAGCTCGTTCGCCTTGGCCGGGCTGGCCGGCGGGTCGGTCGCCTTGTCGCTCATCCAGAGGTCCAGAGTAGAGATGATCTCGGACTTGGCTCGCCAGCGAAGCGAGCTGTTGGAGGAGTTGCTAGGGGTGGAAAAGCGTGAGCGGCAATTGATTTCGGAACGTCTGCATGATGGTGCCCTTCAGTATGTCTTGGTTGCGCGCCAAGACATCGAGGAAGTGCGGGACGGCTCAACCGATGCCGCCGACCGTGTGGAATCGGCGCTCGTCGAGTGTTCGACGCTGCTGCGCGATGTAGTCCGTGAACTGCATCCAGACGTGCTGGCACGGATGGGATTGAAATCAGCGATCTCCGCTCTCACCGAGAGTCTTGGTTCCCGTAATGGGCTCGCCGTCGATTTTGACGCGGTTAGTTGGCCCGATGGCTTGCGCACCGAGGCCGACAACGTGCTGTACAACGCTGCGCGCGAGGCGTTAACGAACGTCGTCAAACATGCTCAGGCCCAAAGTATTTGGATCGAGCTGCAACACCACGAAGGGCTGGCTTCGCTGCGCGTTGCCGACGACGGGGTGGGCATCTCAGCGGCGACGATCGCGCGAAAGGCTGACGAAGGTCATATCGGAATGGCATCGATGCGCGCGAGGGTCCTCGCATCCGGTGGACAGTTCGAGGTGCGCGCGACATCCCCCGGAACTGAACTCGCCATCTCCATACCGTTACGGACGGCACGCCAGCTCGCTGCGGCCTAATCGCCCCACGGTTGGTGCGTCGTGGGGTTATCGCGCCAGCGATCGAAGGTCCATCCGACCAAGGACACAGCAGCGCTCAACTGACCGATTCAGCCTCTGGTGCAGCCGAATGTTTTTGTGGCCGTTGCAATCCGACCAGCATCAGCCCGCAGGCCACGCCCAGCAGCGCGACGACCGCGGGCAGCAACATGGACCCAGACATGGCCGCCGCGAATTCGTTGCGGTATTCCGGCAGCGGTACGGCTTCAGGCCCCCGACCACTCGCGTTCACGCCGGTGATGATCGGCGGTTGCTGTCGGCTCACCAGCCAATGCATGAAGCCGGCCATGCTCGCGGTGCCCAATACCGTGCCCACCTGACGTGTCGCGGTGAAAACGCCGGAGCCCGCCCCCGCCAGCTCGGGTGGCAGATTGCGGATCGCGGTGACGGCCAGCGGCGCGCCGAGGAATGCCACGCCCACGCCAGCGGTGAGAAACGGCGTCAACAAACGCCAGACGGGTGTCGCCGGGGTCATCTCGAGCGACAGCCAGCCCAACGAGATGGCCAACACCGCGAAGCCACCGCCGATGACGCGACGGGGGTCCGAGCGGTCCGCGACCCAACCCACCACCGGCGCCAGCACCGCCGTCAATACTGCCAGCGGCGCCGTCAGAAACGCCGCGTGCGTCGCCGATAGCCCGCACCCCAGCTGGGCGAAAAACATGAAGGGCAGCACCATGGCGGTCCAGGCAAAGGCGAGCACCCCTACCCCGAGACTAGAGACCGAGAAATTGCGATCGCTGAACACGCGCAATGGAATTAGCGGCTCACCTTTGTTAGCGGCCTGCCAGTACACGAACGCCGCCATCGTGACCACACCGGCGCCGAACATCGCCCAGATCCAGGGCGCCCCGTGCTGGGATCGGGCCTCTTGCAACGCGAACACAATCAAGAAAAGACCAACGGCGGACAGCAGGACACCGATGACGTCGAAGCGATGTCGCCTCTTGGGCAGGACCGGTATCAGCCAAACGCCAATCACGGAAGCGACGATCCCAACGGGCACATTGACGAAAAAGATCCAATGCCAATCCAGCTCGTCGACGAGCACGCCGCCGGGGACAACGCATAAGCCCACCGTCCACGTCCATGCCGACCTCTATGACGGCGAACTGGATGACATCGCGTCAGCCCTAGACAGGCTGGATGGCAGCCGTTCGAGCGGCGCTGGACAGTTGGCCCTATTTTGGCCCTTGAAATGCGGCTTTTCCTGATGCTTTAAGCGCGAACAAGCGCCCTGTGAGCTGCGAGGATGTTTTGTGGTCCCGGCTGGGATCGAACCAGCGACCTTCCGCGTGTGAAGCGGACGCTCTTCCACTGAGCCACGGGACCGGCGCCGAGAGGCGAACGAGGGAGAAGATTAGCACGCGCTCGGCGTCGAGAATACGCGCCATATGCGCCTCCCCGGACCAGCACGATAACCTGGACACGGTCCCTGCCAAGAGATTTGTGTGGGCCCGCTTAATTGGACTATCGTCGTCCTTCGCACCGGGCGACGATCTCGTCCGTTGCGCGCGGATGTGGCGCAGTTGGTAGCGCACAACCTTGCCAAGGTTGGGGTCGCGGGTTCGAATCCCGTCATCCGCTCGAAGGTGCAAGTGGCATCAAATCCCCACGGTGGAGTGGCCGAGTGGTGAGGCAACGGCCTGCAAAGCCGTGCACACGGGTTCGATTCCCGTCTCCACCTCCAAATTTTTTTCCCCAGCGCGATTAGCTCAGCGGGAGAGCGCTTCCCTGACACGGAAGAGGTCACTGGTTCAATCCCAGTATCGCGCACCAGAGGTTCGCCCAGGTCAAAACCGGTACTTAGACCTACCAGCAATAGGTATATGACCTCAATGTGACCTGACGCTCTACTCGGTTGGCTGACAACCCGACACGAGGGAGAGTCAGGCCATGACCACCAACATCACAATCAATACCCGCACCCCGACATCCCGCCGCCCGCAGGACTAGACCTGATTGGCGACTGGGAGTTCGGCCGCCGGGATCTCCTCGGCTACCGCAGCGTCACGGCCACACTTTGCGCGTGTACGTGTGCGCGGTCCAGAACGCGAGCGGGCAGCTCACCAGATGCCAGGTTGATCTCGCCAACGGCGAGGCTTACATTGCGGCCCTCAATAGCGATCAGGCCCGCGAGCTAGCAGCGGCTCTGCTCGCGGCCGCTGCCGAGCTGGAGGGGTGGGCGCGATGAGCGCCACCCAGGAGAACGACCCCGACTTCCGGCTCAACGTCCGCGTTCCTGCAGACGCGACTCGCGTGAGCGTCTGGCTCCCCACTGCCGATGGCAGACGCGACGTCCGCCTATTCGATGGAACGCACCGTGACGCCGGCGGCGTCCGTGTGGACATATTGGGGGCGCAACGCCTCGACGGGTCGGTAAAGCTGCGATGGGTCACCGCCGGTTCGTTGGACGATACGGTGGCTGAAACCATCGACTACGACGCGTTGCAAGCTCGCCGGCTCGCCGGCGAGATGTACATGGTGGCCGAGATAGAAGCGATCACCGATCCAGAAACCGCGGCAGACGGCTTCGCACTTGCCGCCGCACTCGCCGAAGCCGCCGACGAGGTCGACGGGTGGACCGAGAAATGACCACCACGGCAGCCGCATCCGAACTGTCAGACCCTCGGTGCAGACTGCAAACCGACCGGACCCACGGGCGGCGCAGGAGAACGAAATGACCGGCGACGCCGACAGTTCGGACCTTGAATGTCTCGGCCGTCATTCGTGTACGCACCACCTCCAAATTGTGGTGCGTGCTACCTGGCCGGCACTTACAGCGGCTGGTGACATTGCAGTCAGGACGAAGTGTCCACTAAAACCACGCGCGAGCAGGAAGAACAACCATGACCGATGAATCCTTACCCAAACCGCCTCGGACGGTGCCCCATGATCGTGTGGTGGCGGCGATGGAGTTGGTGTACTGGCCGCTGCCTGATCTCGGCAGTAGCGACATCAGCATTCGGGAGGCGGATGATGACGAGCGCGAGTGATGAGACCGCCGCGGGGACGACACTGGGCGGCGGCGGCGTCGACGCTGCGTTCGGATCCGCCGATATTGGTACAAAGGCAATTACTAGACGCCTCGCTGTGAGTTTGGCCCGATGCGTTGTCGCGGGCCAAACGGGGCAAGGAACATCTGGTTCTATGCTGGATCGCACCCGGGGGGTTGTCACCGCAGTCATCGCGGCCATCGCGCTAGCGACCGCCACTGTCACATTTGCCAGCGCACCGACTGCGTCTGCTGATCCGATCTGCGGTGCGCCGGGAATGCCGCCGTGCGCGGGTCCTAGTCCGTTGACGCCTGACCAGCAGTGCGCGTACCTCGCGTGGCGATCGATGATGCCGTGCAACTGGCTCGGAATGCAGGTGCCCGCCGGCACGCCGGGAAGTTGGGATAACCCCCCAGCTGCGCCGCCGCCGCCAGTGCCTCCGCCGCCACCGCAGTAAGTGGCAGTCGCGATGACTTCCGACGAGAGCGCATTCACTACCGCGGGCACCGGCCCGAGCGACGAGACCGAGATCGTGCCCTCACCGACGCAGGCCGCTCCTGAGCAAGCGTGGTCAGCTGAGGAGCCCGAGTCGGAGCTGGATGGGTCGTGGCGTGTGGCGTTCTCCCGCGCCGCAGTCCCATTGTTCGTTGCGGCGGTGGTGGCGTTCGGTCTGGTCGTCGCGGCGTGACCGACCTGACCCCACCTCATCAGATATTCGATCGGATCGCGCCGATGAAATCATCCCACCGCTGCCGATAGTGATGGTCTGCATACGCCGGCGGCGAGTCCGAAAGGGAGATCTCGCTTCCATCGGCGAACTCGGACCGCGCCCTTTCGACTACTCGAACTCGCTTAGCCCTGGGTGGGATCACAAGCTGTATTGGGTGCGCGTGGAAGCCACCGACGGCCAGCTAGATAACGCACGCCTATCAAACGATCAAAGGCCGGTCTTGGACACCGGTCGCGAGTCGTTGCACCGTGGATGGCATGGACAGAATGCTTGACAGGTTTATCGACCAGTGGCTCAGGTGGGAGCACCAGCGGGAGGTCCGGCGCAGGGAGCGGTGGAGGAGCCGCACACACCGCGACCAACGGTTCGGCATCTGGTGATCACGAAAGTGTTCTTCAGCGCCGCTGTTGCGCTCAGTGTTGCGGTAGGGGTGGCCATACCGGCGAGCGCGGACCCTAGCGCGTTCGGTGTCCTTAGCTGTAGCTGCGGGGGTGGACTCACGGCCGCAGTTGGCGGACCTACTGTGTCGGACCAAATCAATGACGGGATCCAGAATGGTCTCGCTGATTTGCAAGGGGTCTCGGGCTAACCTGCCGCGCCTGGGTGCCGCGACCCACGGTTCGGCATCTGGTCCGCGGCGAGCTGGGAGAACCGAATCGCGCCCGGCGACCCCGATTGCATTTTGGGCAATCGCGAGAGGTCAAGATCGTCAGGCGCATAAGCTGCCATCCGTTCGGGGAACATCATCTGACAAGGGATTGGGCACGTGTTTCTCCGTGTTACAACGCTCATCACAGCAGCGACCGCGACGGCCGCGATCGGCTCGGCCGCACCGGTTGCGTACGCCGGCACACCAGATCAACAGTTTCTCAACTTGGTGCGTTCAAATGGCGTCGGAGGCCAAGACGACACCTTGATCGCCTACGCCCACGAATTCTGCGGCGAAGGCCCGGTGCTGCCCTCCGGAGGCGCCCTATTCGGACAGGGTGTCATGCCTGGACAGCTTTACCAGGTGAAAGTGGCAGCCTCCCGCGTGTACTGCCCAGACAAAATTGCCGTCCCAGCTCAACCGCCGAATGTTTACCATGGCGGCAACTTATAACGCCGTTCGAAATAGCGGGACCAATCCTCGGCCGCCGCGGACAAAGGACTACCTGTGCAGCCACATTGCGATATTCTCCCGGCCCATGCGAGCGTTCGTTTCAGATCAAAGTGCCGCCTTCGGCTCGGTGGTTATCGGCACCGGTCCGGATTTCACGGTCGTAGCCGCCCTTGAGCTGCCTCCCGGGAGCTGGGTGGTGTTTGCCACAGTGGCGTTGGCCGGTACCGGCGTCACCGGTACCAGTGTCGTCGAGATGGGGTTTCTGCTCGACGGCGAGATTTACAGCACGCTTGTGCAGTCCGATTTCGTGGTCGCGGACACCCTTAATAACTCGATCGGCGGCTTTCGGGTTGTACCCCTTACCACTGGACTGGCGCTGGACACACGGCGGACTCTGCAGGTGGGATGCGTGGCGACACAGCCCAATACGGTCTCTTCTCAGCCAACGACGATCACCGCCATCCAGATGGAGTCGGTGACCCGGATCGGCGATCAGTAGCGGGGCCGCGTCAGCGCCGCTGCGCTGACAGGCTCCGCAGGCAACAAACCGAGCACGGAAGCACATCGCGGTGAGTCGCTAGACCGCGAAGAAGTAGCTGCGCCTAGCGTCCTGCCGGAGAACAGTCCCGAGCCTTGGTGGACCTACAAGCCAAGTAATAACGAAGCGTCCCGCTGACGGGTCGATTTTCATGAGAACGGCCGCGCGCAGGCAGCGGACAATGCTCGAGCAGCAGGATTTACCCGGATAAGGGAAACTCAGTGGTGGGGGCGGCGGGGCCGAACTGACCTGCCTGGGACCTATTCGACCTCGTCGTCCTTCCCATCTCTGAGCGCACCTGTACCTTTCGCGCTCGCAGCCAGGGTCAACGACTGCCACCCCCATACGCGCATCATTCCGACACGCCCCGACTACATGAATTACTCACTACCGTAAGGTCATTGGTCGACAGGACCGACGTCAGCCCACAACACAACACCTAGGTCAGGACGCGGAGGGCGCCATGCGTGGCGAGCCGGGAACTGAATCGCCCCAGTCGGCGTCTGACCTAGGTGTTGGGCTGCCCCTGTGCTCTCCTCAGGGGCAGCCCAACACCTAATTTCCCGACATAATTCCTGTCGATTCTGGTGCGTTTTGTCGGATGCTCCGGCGCAAAATATGTACGACATGAGCAAAACCACCCGATCAGCGCGCAACGATTGTCGTGATGGCTGCCGCGATGAGAGTTGCGCGGAGAACGATGCGCCCAACCTTCTTGTTCGATAAGGCATCACGACTCAAGGGCACGTCAGATATTGGTCATCGCGTTTGTCCCCTGGGCAACTCACAAGGGCGAATTCACAGCGAGACGTCTAGTAATTACATTTGTAGCAAGCACGTAGGGAACTGGGCAATAACCCCGCTCAAATCATCAGCTAGCGAGTGCCCGCATGGCGGTAGCCACGATTACGTCGGCGTCGGCCGCCGTCAATCCTCCGTGCCCGGTCGCCCTCCGGTACATCGCCGGTCCGAAAATGAGGTCCAGCGCCACCTCGGGGTCGACCTTCGGATCCAGTTCACCGCGGGCGACTCCGCGGTCCCAAATCTTCCTCACGGCTGCCCGGCGGACGTTGACCTGGTGGGTTCGTACCCGCTCGCGGTCAGTTGGGTCGAACTGCGACTCGCCGACGAGTTGCGCGTAAATCGCGCCCAGTGGGCTGGAGTAGAAGTGCATGATGCCGCGCAACGTCAGGCGGAAGTCTTCGGCCGCCGATCCGGTGTCGGGCACGGGCGCGTCGACCATCATTTGGTGCAGGAACGCATCGATAGCCACCGCGGTTCGGTTCGGCCACCATTTGTAGATGGTCGCCTTGCTCACCCCGCTGCGCGCGGCGATTCGGTCGACCGACGCTATGCGAAGTTCGTCCTCCCCCATTAATTCCATGGCGGCTTTCAGGACGGCGTGGCGGCGTTCCTCGCTGCGCGGTCGACCGCGCCCTCGGTTTGGGGTCATTCCTCCAGTTTCCTACCCGTGGTTGGTACAAAGGTAATTACTAGACGTCTCGCTGTGAGTTCGCCCCGATGCGTTGCCAGGGATCAAAAGCGACGCGCAACATTCTGATGTGCAATTGCTCACCATCCTCGAAATGGCGGAACTAGTAGGACATCAACAACATCATGACACTGAAAACTGGTCTAAGCGTGGGACATGCGGGACTGAGCACACGCACAACACAATGCAAATGTCTAATAGACATGTGGGGCAACGTATTTAGCGCTTCAACCCGTCGTTCGTGACCAGAGTCAAAAAACCGTGGTATCGGACAAACGTCACCAAACAAGGAGGTTTGAGGGGTTGGGGACGGGACGTGAGGACATGGAAGGCTGCGCACGCAGAGGTTACTTGTAAGCATCAGGGGAAGCTGTATGAAGTTTCGGACGAAGATGTTGGAGACCCTGCGTGATGATGCCGAAGCCGCAGCCGACGCTATCGACGAAGCCCAACAGCAACTCAACGTGCTCTACGAGTCAATCCGCGACGCACATGACTTTGGGTGCTGCACGGTTCAAGAGCTAGAACAAGCAACCGGGCTTGCCCCTGCGACACTGCAGAACGTCGTTGATGGGGTCAGCCCCCCAATCCGTCCAACCATCGACCTCCCGCAGTTGGTCGGGCAACCAGCCCTGCCCCCCTTGCTCGACAAATAGCGAGCCGAGCACGCACGACCGTTAGATGGCTACAAGGTCTGCGGGTGGGCGGCGCAGCCAGGTACACCGAGCCGTCACACGCCACAGCGGGCTAAAAAGCTTTGTGCGGGCTTGGATTTCGGTACCGGCCTGGCAGAAATGACCCAAGCCAAGGGGAAAGTGCAGCAAAAGGACTCACCTCCACAAGCGCAGAAAGATTGTGAGACCCCATGGCAGATGACTTCTGCTTCGAGGACTACATCAAGAACTCCCCAAAAGAGCTCAGCGTGCCCACCGGGGTCAGCGAGGACGAGGCGATACAAGTCGTCAAAAAGCAACTCGACGAGCACGGCGTCGACTGTCCACATGAAACGGCGCGCCGCATCGTGCTCTACGTTTGGGGACAGGCGCAGCAATGAACGCCTCGGTAATTTTCACCTCCGTCGCGGTCGCGGCGACCATTGCAATCGGCCCGGCCGCCTCGGCGGACGCACCAGCGACCAGCAGGTCCAATTCCTGGCAGACGTCAATCAACACGGTGGGCTAACCACCTCTCAGGTATTTACCGTCAAGGATGGCAGCGGCATGACGCTCGGGGACGCGGTGTGCGCCGACCTGCACAAAGGTAACGCCGCAGCGAACGAGGTCATCGGCGTCGCCAACGATGTGACCGCGCTGCACGGGTCGATGTCACAGGCCGAGGTCGTGGTGTATTGGGCCATTACCGACCTCTGCACGGACGAGATGGGCCAGCGCCAGGACCATTGGCGCGACAGGCAATAAGCCTAAGATTGAACAATGAACACCAAGGTTGCGATGACCACGACCATGACTGCCGTGTGTGCGGTCCTTCTCGGTAGCCTGATAGCTGCCGCTCCCGCGCATGCTGACGCCGACACCTAGATCGGCACGCTCGACGTGATGGGTGTCCCATACAGGAATCGTGACGCCGCAATACAATTCGGCGAAGTCATCTGTCGCGCGCTAGATGGCGGCACGCCATTCAGCACGCTCGGCAACATGACCACCAGTGACGGCTACTACTCCACTTACCAGGCCAGGGCACTGATTGGTGCCGCCATTGGCGGCCTCTGCCCAGACGAGCAAGCCAGCGTGCCTAGCGCGCGTCTAATCAGTTGATCGGGCCGCCCCCGCTCTCTCCTCGGGGCGGCCCATTCACGTTTCCTCCCCCGCTCGGGCACCTCGTCGATCGCCCCGTTGCGGGGAAAGCGCGAGATTGGCGAGACGGTGATTTATGTCGAGAGGGGAACGGAACGGCACCGGCCATTATGCTGCTGCGTGAAGGAGGCGATCACGCAGTGGCAAGCACAAGTCACCTGGCCGAATTGGAGATCGGGGGTACTGACGTGGTCGCTGCGTGGAAGGCCCTCGAACCCGTGGTCGCGCAGTGTGCCGGGTTGCTTGGGACACCCGCCACAAAGAGCGACTACAACGTCGGCCACTCGGACGATAAGGGCACCCAGGCAGGGGCAGATCTTCGTGATTGCCTCGATCGCGTGGAGACCCCCACATCGATCTCCGTTACGTATACAGCGCAGAGCAACTCGAGCCCTGATCCTCAAAGCATCGAGCTGAGGATCATGCGCTACCGGCGTTTCAAGGAGCTGAATGTTCACATTCGCGTCACCGGGCCTAGCGACATGCAAACGTTGGGCTTTTTCGAACGGACCAAAAGCACGCTGGCCCGCGCGATTGATCGCTTGAACGAACCGTAAAGCCCCCGCGGCTCCTTCGTTCTGACCTGCCTATCGGAGGAGCAAGGGTACAACTTCGCGGTGGCTGATCCACGTCGCGACGAGTTCCCGAACAACTTCGTCGGGAACCGGATCGCCTTAATCCACATCTGAACAAGCAATCGCCCCGCCTCGCTCGCTTCCTCGCGGCGGGCCAGTGCACGCGCCAAGCTCACCAATAGACGAGATCGTTCCTTGATGGGTGAACGCGATGCAACTCAGGCCGCGGTACCGATCCGGGCTTCGAGCGATGTGCAGGACAAGATGACCAGCCAGATCACCCGCCTACTCAATCATCAAATGGAACATGAGCATCCCAGCCGTTATGGATGACGCACAGACCAGAAGTCTGGTATAAGTAAATATCCAATCGTTTGGTATGTAAGACAGTGACTCAAGTGAATTGTCAGGATGATCGCAAGGAAGGAGGGCTCCATCAACAACGGCGTAGCACGCTACTTCACCGGAACCTCATTCCACATCGGGCCCATCTGGATCGGCATCACCGGGGCACAGGACTACAGCGGCGAGGCGACCAGCCCGACGATCGTCATCGACCTTTCGCTTGGCATCGCTGAACTTGACGTGGATCGGGCCCGCAAGCTGGGTGAGGCTGCGCTGGCGTTGGCTGATGAGTTGCAGGCCCTGTCGAGCCGGAAACCCCCACCGTCATGAGAGGGGTATTTGGGCCCTAAGAGGCCCGTGGGTCCATCCAAAATATTCAGTTTTCGGTCAAATCGCCCTGCCCCGCACCCGCTACCCGAATGCGAGCCCAGGTTAGCCTTTCTCAGCTGGCCCTCTTGCTTCTCCCAGTCGAGTTGCCGTTAGTCTCGCTGCTCGGAGTTTCCGCCGCAAGGAATGGAAAACATATCTAGAAACAGCGGGCATAAAGCCAAAATCTTTCTGGCACATGGTATTTCGCGAGTAGAACCTCCAGCGGCAAGCCCGCTCATCCTCGAACTATCCGGCGGAAACTCGCGGTAAGGCCCATAGGACGCCCGTCGATCAAGGCGTTCGCGATCGACTACGGCGCGAACTGACAGGGCGGCCACCGAGATCACCGACGAACTGATGTTCTGCAGAGCCGCGCGTGGTCTCAGCAGCGCCGAGGCACGTATTCAAAGGTGGAACGGTTACCCGAAGGGCGGTATGTCCCCGAAGGGCGGCACGTAGTCGGGCGGGTCGCGCGGCGACGGCGGGGGTTTCGGCTTTTGGAGCCATTGGTTCAACGCGGAAACCAGGTTCGGGCAGAGGTTTTTGACGGCAGCGCCGACGATAAACCCGGCGTCATGCTCGCTGTACCCGGCAGCTGTCTCTGAGTCGATGGCAGTGTCGAAACTATCGCCCTTCTCTAGCCTTTGACAGATGGATAGCCCTGCGTTGGTCGCATCGGTCGGGTCGCTATACGAAACGCCGGCCCGATCTAGCTCGGCGAGATAGTCGCCGGCATCGGCGTGCGCCGGCACGGCTAGGCCGATTAGGGCGGAGAAGCTCGCAAGCACGAGGAGTCGCATCGCTTTATTCTCGTAGAGATCGGCGCCGTTGCCCTACCGACCGTGCTGGCGGAGAGCATCCGCGACATTCGGTTCTGGGTTCACGTTGCCATTGTCACCCTTGATTGTGGTGGTATTCACGGTGATGTCCTCTCCGTGTTAGTTCCCTTTAGTGACTGCCTACGTGTCTCGCCCATGCAGGGGGACCGTGGTGTTCAAGACCATAGTCGCCGAGCGCTCGTCCAGCAGCTCGTCTATCCGGGCATTGCTCGGGCCTTGATGGATTCGTGCCTGTGGGTCGAGCGTTCTCGGCGGGCTTAGCACTATGTGCTGCAGAATAAGAGTTATCCACAACGACATCATCACCATCGTGCTCATCGGGATTGCGCTTTTACTAGTTGCCGGCGCGCTGGTTGGTGACCGTAAACGGGCAGCGGCGTTGGTCGCCGCGGGGCTCCTGATGGCCTTCACGGCACTCGCGATCGGGGTGCATGTCCATGGATGGGTAACGGCGTTCGACGCTCCCACCGCGTCTTGGATCGGAAAAGCCATCCACCGATCCCGCGGGCTTGGCGAAGCTTTGCGGATGATCCGGCGCATCGACAGCCCTGCTGTGATCGCAGCGGCCGGACTAATCGGCGGAGCACTACTGTCTTGGCGTGCCCGCTCAGTGAGGCCGGGAGTCCTAGTGATTGCCACGGTCGGCGCGGCTGTGCTCGCCAAGACGGCGATCAAGGCGGTCGTTGACCGCCCGCCCACTCAAGCGGAGGCCCTAGCATTACCGCGGTTGAGTACCCTGCCCCATCCATTTCCGTCTGGGCACGTGACGGGGACCGGCGCGTTGCTCGGAATCATCGCCGTGTGCATCGGGGTGGGACGGAACCGTACAGTGCGCGCTCTGCTCACAGCGGTGGTGGTTGCCGGTGTGCTGATCGTTGCCTTCAGCCGGTTGTATTTTGGTATCCACTGGCTAACTGACGTCGTTGGGGGCGCGCTCCTAGCCGCGTTGTTCGTAATTCTGGGGCACGTCGCCCTGCGAATGATTAGTGAACGGTTTCCTTGACGGACTTTTAGGCTCGGGCCAGTCTGGTCGACCAGCCAGACATTCGCGGAGTCGTTGGATGTCAATGGGAACCCATCCTCCCGGGCCTTGCGTCCGACGTTTCCGCCACGAAATGAGCGTAATGCTGATCCGACCGCTCGCCGGGGCACGAGTGATAGTCCCCCGGGGTATTTCCATGAGGTTGACGAGGGCTCGCCGGCCGGACCAGGAGCTGGCGCCGGCGACGTCCAGAACGAACCCACAGCCGTCCCAAACGTGGCTGACACCATGCCAGGTGGCACGAGCCCGGGAACCGAATCGTCTCTGTATGCGCGTGAGTAGTTGTTCGGGGCGGACAGTCCACGCGGACAGCTCTCCGTAACGCGGAGATCAGCTTCGGCGGGCGACGCCACCGGGGGTCCGGACTAGCTCGGGCCAAATACAAAGACCCTGCTCAGTCATGTTGTTTGGCCACGGGGAGAGAAACGCGTGACGTGTAGGCGGTCGCGAAGGGGTACCCCCTGTTTATTTCCGGGGTGCATGATTGTGGACTTCGAACGTGGCGATCGGTCGCATGGTTGACGTCTTCCAGCGTCGTCTTATCAACACGGCGCTGTTGTGGTTCGCCGACATCGGCGCCTCGGTGATCGCGTCGGATGGTATGTCGCTGACGTTTAGCAAAGGGCGTCAGCGGGCACTGCAGATCAAGAGCCAGTATCGGCGGGAGATGATCTCGATGTTGTTGTGGCTGACGATTTACCTCTGCGGTGCGCTCGTTGCTGCGGCCGGTGCCTCTGTGGCCGCTGACCTGTTGTCTGAGCGCGACGCATCATCCACTGCTCGCACACGAGTCATTGCTTTCGCCGGTATGTCGTGGCCAGTGCTGCTGGTTGGACTGCTGCAGCTGATTTGCATTGGCGGTCTCGCCAACGCGGCTAGCGGTCGTTTGGCCGCCCACCACGTCAGCCGCCTTGTATCGCGATGACGCTCTGCTCGAGCGAGTGAACGGCGTCGGTGAGAGCCCAGACGCCGATCTGAGGCGGTCCGATCGGCCTGTGCATCTGGAAGCTTGCTGGTTCGCGTCCCACCTCTCGCAGAGCGCAGCCGTGATCGGCGGCAAGCCGCCGGCGCCGTTCGCGACGTAGTTTTGGAACGTGCTGTTGCTCATTCAGCTGCTCCTAGTCGGGCGAGGTCTGACGGCTTGGGCCTTTCGGCGGAGACGATGGGTTTCGCGATTCCGTCGTAGTAGAGCCAGGTCTTCGTGGTCGCCGGCGCTGCTGCTTGACGAACGATGGGCCGACCATCCTCGGGTCGTCCGCCTCATCGTCGTCGGGCTTCTGCTGCTCGTCGTTGGGCGGCGCTGCTCGTCGCTGGGGTTGCGGAGTCCTTCCCGCAGCTGACGTGTTGTGGGACACCACGGTTCAGCTAGTCAGACATGTGTATTGATGACGGGGAGAGAAAAAAGCGACGTGCAGGCGGCCGCTGCGGGGTTGCCCGCGGTGTTTCCCACAGACCTGTCCAGAAATGTTGGACCGAGACACCCTTTCAAATGCGGAGACCTCCAGACTAGAAGTATAGTAAAACTTCAGATCAAATATTTTAGTATGCGAAACACGACTTTAAGCGTATCGTCGGTATGTTCGTACCCGGGCACCGCCGGCTACGCGAGAGTAATCATCGGAGTAGGACTCCCGCGCGGCCCTCAGAAGAAGGAGGGCATATGACCGCATTCCAAGGATTACAGCGGGGACATTACATCGGCCCCGTCTGGATCGGCATCTGCTGCGACGCGAGTTGGCGGCACAGCGTCTCGCTCGAGCGCGAGCACCGGATCATCATCGACGTCAACGGCGCCCAAGACCTAACCGTGGATCAGGCCCGCAAGCTAGGTGAGGAAGCACTCGCACTGGCTGACCAACTGCAGGCCCGGTTAGGTCCCGCGAGCCCCTTTTGAGAACGGACGACAAACACAGTGCAGTTCCAATCAATGGAGATCGGGCGGGACGATGGCCCCTTACCTTCGCCGGAGGTATAGCCGTACGATCCGGACTTTCGGTCCTGGCGCAATAATTCACGACGTCTATCAATACGCCCACGAGCCCCTGAACCGGTGCCCGACGAGTCCCCCTGACGATCGACCACGACGACACCCGCAATCGGCACTACACCGCCTCGTATGAGATGTGGTCGTAACGCTGCGACCACATCCGTACGAATCCATCGGAGGATTGTCAACCGGTGCTGGTGCGGCGAACCGCAGAGGCCATCGAAGCCATCGCGAGGGTGTAGGACGAAGATAAGAAATCTTCGTCCTACGTGACTGCCGGTGGAGCAGGCGAATTGGTTGGCCCGGTTAGCTATTCAGACCTACTGCCCGCAATACGGCGGTTGACCGATCGTTTTCGTCGCCAGCAACCACCGTCATGATGCTGGTGGTTGCCTTTCCGACCGGCGTTCACTTTCAAGCTCTCAAAACCCGCGTTCGGTGAAATCCCTTGGGCACGAACGGCATCAAGGCAGCCCTGTTTATCCACGGCCGCGTCGTCGTCGGATCGGCACAAGCGAACGATACAACTCGAAGGGAACCAACTCGGCCTAGCCCGCGTCTGAATAGTTGATTGGGCCACGCTTGCTCTCTCGCTGGGGGCACCCCGTGATCGCGTGGCCCGGCGACATGCTCGCGGTATGGCGGGCCTGGTTTCCACCGCTGCGTTTGGCGACATACATTGCGGTGTCAGCGGTTACGATCAGCTCTTCGATCCGGGCGGCGTTGTCAGGATCACTTAACAACAACAGCTCGGCGCTGGCGGTGCCGACGCTGGCCGTCATCTGCAGCGAAAGGCTAGTCACCGCCACGCAAATGCGGGCAGCCAGCGGTTCCACGTCGGAAGTCACGCAGGTCAGCGCGATAAGGAATTCTTCGCCGCCGGCGCGGCAGACAACGGCGTCGGCGGGCGTGTGCTCGACCAGCAGTCCACTGACTGCCCGTAGCGCATCATCACCGACGGGATGACCGTGGGTGTCGTTGATGCGTTTGAAGTTGTCGAGATCCACCATCATCACGGTCAAATGCGTGTGCCCCCGAGGTGGGTTCACAAGGCGATTGCTGACCATCTCGGTGAATGCACGCCGGTTCAGCAGGCCGGTGAGCGGATCCTCTTCGGAGCGTTGCCGATACCCGCCCATCGCCCGCGACATACCCCAAGCACCCAGGAGCACCGACACATTGACGAAATTGATCACCCAGAACGCCGATATCGCCACAGCGACACTGACTTCCCTGGCCAGGCGCACCACCGCCGCGATCGTGATCGCGGCAGTTACCACGCTGTGGAACAGTACGATTTGGCGCCGGTGGAATATTGCGCTGAAGGCCCCCGTGACGACCGTGGGAGTACACGCCAGAACGGAGAGGGCCGCGATGGGCTGGATAAAACTCCACCCCCCGATACACAGCACGCCAACCACGACGGCCGCCTCTGACTGCCGCCGCGTTGGCCAGCATGTCAGATAAACAACGGTCATACCGACGCACAACACGGCGGTGAGACCACCAACGACTACCGCAGCTGCGGTTGGCTCCTGCTGGCCGAACGACACGCTCAACGGCGCAAAAGCCGCGGCCGCGCACACAACAGCCATAATCCGCTGTGCCGTGCGCAACCGTCCCCGCTGGGACAGAAACGCCTCTATCCAGTCATACCTATCGGCGCTACTCCGCCAGCCCCTTGGCAGTGACATCTATCAGAAACCCCCGGAAGGCACGCCGCTATGC
Source organism: uncultured Actinomycetota bacterium (assembly GCA_963826365.1). Classification (GTDB taxonomy): domain Bacteria; phylum Actinomycetota; class Actinomycetes; order Mycobacteriales; family Mycobacteriaceae; genus Mycobacterium. Next base: position 1,061,809 of record CAWGXA010000003.1, read on the forward strand.
GCAGCGCAACAAGGTTGTAGACGAAATTTTGGGCCCGATTTGGCGAGTACATCAGATTTTGAAGATCAAGGGTTTGATTCAACGCATTTTGGTCGACTTTTACCCCGTGAAGGGGGAGACCGCTCAGGCCGAGAGGCCCCGTCACTGATTCCGATTACAAGTCGCCCAGTCCCGTCGGACACGCCAGGGCACCGCGCAGCATGTGGTCTCCGCACCACCCCCTGGGCCGCGGACAGCTGCCCGCCAGGTGGGGGTGTCGGGATGCCCAGCCGCTGAAGAATCTGAACTTTTCCTCGTCCGGTCACGTGGTGTGAAGTGTGAACAACGGCGTACGGACCTAGGGTCCGCGGATGCGCGACATCGAGACCATCGACGGCGACCTGCGGTTGCTGTCGCGGGCGTGGCGCGTCGCTCGCGAGTTCACGCTTAGTCCTAGTACCGCGCATATGGATGCGCTACTGGACGAGCGGTCGGCAACCCTTAGCCGCGTTGAGGTCGGTTCAGCCTAGGCAGTGTGCCCGGCAAAGACGCCGAGTATCCGAACCGATCGGCATTGCCCGGGGGTGGTCCCCGCCTTACATTGTCGCGGCATCGCACCGCACAAAGTTCGCCACGAAGTAACAACCAACAATTCTCGGGAAGACACAGCACTGTACGGAATCGACTTCGACCCGCAAACCACATCCGACTACTGGGCACACTACTTGCGCGTCACGCAAGGAAGCGAAGACACGATGAGCGGTCCAGACACTGCCGGGGCACATACATCCGGGACCCGGGAAGCCGCAGCGGCGAGCCGGGAACCGAATCGCCCTAGCCCGCGTGTGTGCCGGGTGAAGACGCCAGATGAACGATGTCCCAACAGGTTTGGAGCGACCACTTTGTCCGCCCAAGCGGCGCAAAGCTCCGGTCATGTCTGGCGTAATCAGCAAAATAGGCGTCTCGCCCTGATCATCGCTTTCACCGCCGTCGCGGCGACCGGTTGTACTCTCGTGGCCACTCCCCCAGCATCTGCCCCGGCGAACGGCACTGCACCCTAGGTCAGGACGCGGAGGCGCCATGTGCGGCGAGTCAGGAACCGAATCGCCCTAGCCTGCGGAATAGTTGATCGGCCGCCCCTGCCTCTTCGGGGGCGGCCCGATTCGCCAAACCATGGTTCAAGAGGAAACACCTATGGGCACTTCCTGCGTAGAGCTCGCCGGGATCAACGCAGACGTCGCGACGATGAAGTGCGCTGCCCGCGCATGGACTAAGCTCCGCACATGCGCGACCTCGAGGCGATCGACTCGGAACTTGGATTGCTGCTAGCGATTCGCAAGATGACCCGTGAGGCAGAAGGTCGCACGCCAAACGTGGCGCGGACAGACGCGCTGCTGGACGAGCGCTCGGCAACTTTTGGTCTTGAGCACACGGTTGGCCCTCTCTAGGCGAGATGACCACGCAGGTCAGCCTTCCCATCGCTCAGCGGCTTTCTTCGCCTCGGCGTCGGTTTTTTAACAAACGCCCTCGGGCCCGCACCACGTTGCTGGATAGGCACGGCGGCAGACTGGAATGACTCGTCACTTCTGTCGCAGGCGAATCTGTCCACCTTTTATCCGCTGGCGAGCATCAGCACCGGCTGGTCGCGGTAGAGCGCCGGGAATAGCTGCTTGAGATCGTGCAGCTTGGGCATGTCGTTGATCGCGATGTATGGGTTCGACGGATTCGAGTTCATGAAGTCCTGGTGATACTGCTCAGCAGGGAAGAACCCGAAATCCGGCGCCACCCTCGTGACGATCGGGCCGGGAAAAACAGCGGCCCGGGTCAGCTGAGCGATGTAGGACTCCGCGACTCGCTGCTGGGTCGGGTCCTGGAAGAAGATCATGGATCGGTACTGGCTGCCCTCGTCGGGACCTTGCCGGTTGAGTTGTGTGGGATCTTGCACCACCGAGAAGAAGATCCGTAAAAGTTGGCCGTAAGTCACCTGGTTCGGGTCGTAGGTGATGCGCACGGACTCCGCGTGCCCGGTGTGGCCACTGCTGACGTCGGTGTAATCGGCGGTCGTCCGGGCGCCTCCGGCGTAGCCGGATTCCGCCGCGGTTACCCCTTTGACGTGTTGGAACAGGCCTTGGACGCCCCAGAAACATCCGCCAGCCAGGACCGTCGTCTCACTTGCGGCGGACGCCGGCGCGGGTTCGTCGACATCGGGTGCCGGAACTGCGATCGAGCCCGCTGCCTCGCTCCGCGGCGGCATCGCTGGATCGACACCAATGCACACCGCCACCGCGAGACCCAATAGTCCAAGACCAGTCGCCAGGGTTACCCACCTGCGGGATGTCACCGTTCGCACGTCACCCTCCAAGCTCGTTCATCAACACCCCACCAGTATCCTCCCAGCCGGGCCGGGCACCGCCCCACTGCTCTGTCTCCACGGCGCATACTGCGACGTGGTGTGCTCAGAACCTGATAGGCGTGGGCGCGTCTCGTCAGCCACCAGCCCCAGCTTCCGTTCACCAAGGCCGATCCGCTGATCGTCAACCGCCGCAACCCTGTCGACGCACACGCTGTCGGCGAGCTGACCACCTGATCGGGCGCCCACATGCGAACGAGAGTTCGTCCTAGCGTCTTGATATCGGTAATGAGAAGCTGTCATACGAAAGCTCCCCACCCTAAAGCCTGGTCAGACCTCGAAGCGGGATTTGAATCGTTCGAGACCGACGGTGACGCTTTTCGCCTGGGTGTATTCATGGATGGCTTCAGCGCCATGCTCACGACCGATTCCGCTCATCTTGTAGCCACCGAACGGAATCTCGGACTGATAGCCATACGAGTTGATAAAGACGTTGCCCGACTCCAAGGCGTTGGCGATTTTCGTGCTTTTCCGAATATCGTTCGACCAGACGTAGCTCGCTAGCCCATAGTCGGAATCGTTCGCCATCGCCACGGCTTCTGCGAGCTCACGGTACGCCGTTACGCACAGGACAGGACCGAACAATTCGTCGCGCGCCACCGACATCTGCGGCGTGACGTCCGTGAGTATGGTCGGCGGAAGGAAATTCCCTTTCTCGAGGCCCTGCTGTCGGGACTTGTGTCCACCGCAGTAGATTTTCGCGCCATTGGCCCGCGCTTTGTCGATTTTCTCGAGGATTTCGGTTAGGCGGTCCGGAGACATCAGCGGCCCGAGCTGGGTGCGATCGTCCAACGGATTCCCCATCGGGATTTTGGCTGCCTTCGCGGCAAGGTCCGCGACGAATTCGTCATGCATGCTGGCGGGTACAAACAAGCGTGTGCCGGCAAAGCACACCTCGGCTTTGCGCGCGAACGCACTCGTGTCCGACCCGGTAGGCGTTATCGCCCAATTCGCTCCCCTGCCCGAAAAGCGCTCTGATCTGCAGGCTCTCCTCGAGAGCATGGTTGCTCCCACGCGCTCCGAGGCGGGTTGCCGCAGCTACAACCTCTACGAGGTGCCAGCTGGCGCCGACCTGGTGCTGATCGAGCGCTATGACGATCAGGCCGCCCTCGAGCACCACCGCACGACCGAGCACTACCTGAAGTATCGCGCCCAACTGAGCCCGCTACTGGCCAGCCCAATCTCCGTCACCGTGCTCGCGGCGGTCGATGAGGCCTAACGGGTGCTGGCCGGCGCCCAAGTTGAGGTCAGATGATCAGCGCGGAACGGATGTGCGGTGGTCGGCGGCGGCGGTGATGCGCTGTAGCGCGTCGCCGAGAGCGTCGAGGTTGATTCCTTCCAGGTGGTCGAAGAAATAGCGACGCAGGCTGACGTTGTGGGTGGGCGTGGCTTCCTGGTAGCGCTTCAGCCCGGCCTCGGTGAGCACGGCGTTGTAGGCGCGGCCATCTAGGGTCGACTGTTCGCGGCGCACCAGCCCCTGAGTTTCCAGGCGCCCGACGGTGCGGCTGATCGCCGAGAGCGACTGCTGGCTGTGCGCGGCGAGGCTGGTAAGCCCCAGAGTGTGCTCGGGGGCCTCGGATAACCACAGCAGTGCGATGTATTCGGTGTGCGACAGCCGGTGCTCGCGCTGCAGGTCGGCGTCGAATTCGCGCATCATGGCCACGAATGCCGCGTGCAGCGCCGTAATCACCTTGTGCTCCTGGGCGGTTCGTGGTGGCACCGCCTTCCCGCGTGTCACCCCCGAAGCATAACACCACTTGCTTGTTTGCGCACGCAAGCATATACTTGTTCGCGCAAGCACCTATATGAAGGGACTCTCATGACAACTCGGATTCTGGCCCTAGTCGGCAGCCTGCGCGCCGGCTCGTACAACCGCCGGCTGGCCGAGGCCGCCGCCAAATATGCCCCCGAAGGCATCGATTTTGAGATCTTCGAAGGACTGGGTCGGGTGCCGTTCTACAACGAAGACCTCGACCGGCCAGGCGACGTTCCCGACCCGGCGCGGGCGCTGCGCGACGCCATGCAGCGCGCCGACGCTCTGCTTCTGGTGACCCCCGAATACAACGGCAGCCTGCCCGCAGTGCTCAAAAATGCCATCGATTGGACCTCCCGGCCTTATCAGGCCGGAGCAATCACCGGCAAGCCCCTCGCCGTTGCGGGAACCTCCACTGGGCGCTACGGCGGGGCGTGGGCTCATGACGACACCCGCAAAACCGCCGGCATCGCTGGGGCGCGCGTGCTGGAGGACGTCGCCCTGTCAGTCCCGGGTGCAGCCGAGCGGTTCGCCACCATCGACCCTCTAGATGACGACGAAGTCGCCACCGCCCTGCTCGACATCCTGACCACGCTGGCCGCAGCCGCCTGAGGGACCTAGGCGCCCCGGAGGTGTTGCTGTGCACAGCAACACCTCCGGGGCCGATTCTGGTCGCCGCTGTTGCTGTGGGTCAACGTCGTGGCTCTGTGGTCCCGACCAGTTCGAACTATTTTGTTATGCCGCAGCATTCAGCGACTCCCCTGCGGCTTGTCGGCCTGCCGAAAGCCCAGCGGCGGCATCGCAATTGGTCGCGCAACCAGCCCGGTCCACGATCGCGGCGCAGTGGCCACCGCGGCGGCCTGGGACGGCCTAGCCGAAAACTCGTACTCGACGGTGGCTTCCCCGCCGCGGTGATCACGAGATTGACGAGCGATGCGTGCTGGCGCCGTCATCGTCGTAGATGCGAGCAAGCTTGAGCCCCAACGCTTCTGCTCAACGTACCGGCGGTGACGATTCCGCCGCACTTGCTGCGCGTCGTGCCTAAAGGATACTGATTGCTTGCGCGCGCAAGCAAGTGTATGATTGTTGGGCGCAAGCAATTAATTGGTAGGAGACCCAAATGAGCATCCGGACTCTGCTAACCGGTAGACCGCCATTCCGGTCGGCGGGTACCGCAGATGGATGCTAGCGGGGACGACATCGGTTCGCGGACAAGCAATCCTGATAGAGGGCCGATCAGGGCCAAAGCACCATCGAAGCGGTAGCGGCCCTGAGGATGGGCGTCCACTCGCGCACGGGCCCAGAGTACTTCGCGCGTCCCTAAGAATCGCTGTGCAGCAACGCCAGCGGTCTTACTGACATTGAGAACCGATATCGAAAGGAATAATCATGGTGACTTCACAACGCCGATCCGGCGATGACGTGCAGGAGTTCGATGCCCCGGCGAGCCTGCCCGAGAACCTCCAGCGAGTCCTCGTCGACCTCATCGAGTTGCACCTGCAGGGCAAACAAGCCCACTGGAATGTCGTCGGCACCAACTTCCGCGATCTGCACCTGCAACTCGACGAAATCGTTGACACCGCACGCGAAGCCAGTGACACCATCGCCGAACGCATCCGCGCCCTCAACGCGGTTCCAGACGGCAGATCCGACACCGTGACGGCATCGACCACACTGCCCGCTTTCCCCCCGACCGAGCAGACCACCACTGACACCGTCGACTTCATCACCACCGCGATCTACGCCGCAGTCCACACCCTCCGCACCGTCCACGACGACGTCGAGACTGCCGACCCCTCCAGCGCCGATCTGCTGCACATCATCATCGACGACTTGGAAAAAGCCGCCTGGATGCTCAAATCCGAGAACCGAAAAATCTGACGACGATCGACAGGCAAGATCTCGGCATAGCTGATGCCTTGTTCATTGCGCCTCGAGGAAGGTGACCACCGCCAGCACCCGGCGGTGGTCATCACCGGTCTCGGGCAGGTTCAGTTTGGTCAAGATGCTGCGGACATGCTTTTCCACCGTGCCCTCAGTAACCCAGATTCGATGAGCGATACCGGCATTGGAGCGACCCTCGGCCATCAACGCCAACACCTCGCGCTCTCGCGCACTGAGCACCGCCAGCGGATCATTGCGCCGCCGCGCTGAGACCAACTCGGCCACAAGCACCGGATCCACCACCGAGGCGCCCTTGGCGATGCGCCCCAGCGTTTCCACGAAGTCGGCTACATCAGTGACGCGACTCTTGAGCAGATAGCCGACGCTGCGCCCGCTGGCCAACAACTCCATCGCATGCTCGACATCAACATGCGCCGACAGCACCAAGATCGCCGTATCAGGCAGCTCCTCGCGGATCACCCGCGCCGCATCCAGCCCCTCGGTGGAATGCGTCGGCGGCATCCGGATATCGGTCACCACCAACTCCGGGGCCTGCTCACGCACCAACTCCAACAGCTGAACGCCATCACCGGCCTGGCCCACTACATCAAAACCCGACCGATCCAACAGGCTGGCCAAACCCTCCCGCAGCAACACATCATCCTCAGCCACCACCACCCGCACCCGAGCCCGCACCGCGCCGCCCTGCTGCGCCGACGCGGCGCTGGTTCGATCACTGCGCAGATCCCCGCCAGCAGCCGGCACTGCCATCTCATCCACCCCGAAACCGTTGCCGCGCTGAGCCTGTCGCAACTCGTCGCCAAATTCGGCAGCGGTCGCGGGCCGATCCTCCGGCCTACCCGCCATCGCGTGTTCGATGGCCTCGCGAACATTGTCGGGGATGTGTTCCCCACGCAGCCTTGGAGCCGTCTGGCTAGTGACTCTGAGGAATTGCGCGACCACCTGCTCACCGCTGCGGCGTTCGACGGCGGCGTGCCCGGTGAGTGCGCAGAACAGCGTGGCGCCCAGACTGTAAATGTCGGAGGCGGCGGTCGGACTCTGCCCTTGCAATACCTCCGGTGCGGTGAACGCGGGCGACGCGGTGATGACGCCGGTGGCGGTCTCGAAGCCGCCGACGATTCGCGCGACACCGAAGTCGGCCAGCACGGGTTCGTCGTATTCGGTGAGAAGGATGTTCGCGGGTTTGACGTCGCGATGCAGAGTGCCGAGCCGGTGGGCTGCCTCGAGGGCGCCGGCCATTTTGACTCCCAGGTGCAGCGCTTCCTGCACGCTCAGTGGGCCGCCCTGGTGAATCCGTGCGTTCAGGGAATTCCCTGGGTGATGCTGCATCACGATGTAGGGCCGACCCGACGCGGTGACACCGACTTCAAAGACATTGACAATATTCGGGTGCCCGGACAACTTGCCCATCGCATGTTGCTCACGCAGGAATCGATGGACGTTGTCCGCTCCGAGGTCGGTGGTGAGCACCTTGATCGCGACGGTGCGGTCCAGTGCGGGTTGCCAGCACCGGTAGACCACTCCGAAACCACCGACTCCAACTTCGTGAGCATCGTCGAAGCCCGCCGCGGCCAGCTCCGCGGCGATCAGAGGGGTCAGATCAGATCGAGTTTCCACCGGATCGGTTTCGACTATCGGCGACTTGGAACCCGACACTGTGTGCCAGCACGCGCCTGTCCATGCAATCTCCTCGATAACGTCAGTTGAGGATAACGTGCTAGAGCCACCTTATTCACCAGAGCACCTCATTCATCGGAAATCGCTCTGTGTGGTTCACCGGCGCGCCGGCTGGCGGAGCGGCGAGGGCGGTCGGGCCGACGGTCATCGACCGTTCCTCAGGTCGGAGGATCGTCCTGAAAATGTTTGCGCTGAGCCTCGCGGCGTCGGAGCGCGGCTCGGAATCGTTTGACGGCGTCCGGTTCAATCGGTTGCAGGGCGGGGACTTCGACGGCGCGGCCATCACTGTCGACGGCGACCATCGTGAAGTAGCAGCTGTTGGTGTGTCGGCTTGTTCCACGTCGGATGTCGACAGTATCGACGCGGATGCCGATCTCCATTGATGTTCTGCCGGTGTAGTTAACAGCGGCAGAGAAGGTGACGAGATCGCCGACGTGGATGGCTTCGCGGAACAGCACCCGGTCGACAGACAGAGTGACAACATAGCTGCGGGCGTACGTGCTGGCACAGGCGAAGGCGACCTGATCGAGGATCTTTAGGATCCCGCCGCCGTGCACGTTGCCGGAAAAGTTGGCCATATCGGGCGTCATGAGAACCGTCATGCTCACCGTAGTCTGGCGATCGTCTATAGTCGTGTCGTTGTCCACTTAGTCCTCAATTCGACTCAGAGTCTGCACATTTCGCGCGCCATGCGCGCGTGCTCGATGTAGTTCTGGCGCCCCGGGTAGGGTCGGCGTGCGGGGGGCAGGTGCAAAGTGGCGCCGACGACTCGAATCGCGTCGATCAATCGACGGGTGATCGTCGCGGGCCGCAACGGCAGCGCCGCGGCGGCGCTGAACAAGATGTGGTACCCGTCGATGAGCTGAGGCCCGGCGTCGGTAGCGGTGTCTCGTTCGGTAATGCTGGTCATGGTCGGAGGCTCTCCCGCTGCGGTTGTCGCTGAACGCCTTTCCGCCGAGATATCGGCATCCGTCGTCGCCTGCGCGATCTGCGTGTAGGTCATCGTCATGCCTTTTTGCGGTGGGCGTGGTTTCGAAATGCGTTCCGGTACTCGTCCATCATCGCCATTGCAGACGGCCTGCGTCGTCACCGCTGACGCCCATCAACGCTTCCCGCCAGCGGCACTATGCGCATACCTGCCAGCTCCAAATACACTGCGCCGAGGGGAATATCACCGCCGCAACGGATCACTGGGGATCCGACCGCAGGCGCGATCCAGTGGCGACGGCATCCCTCGATTCGGCGGATGGGCCCTGACGGTCCGACGCGCGAGTAGAATGCCTAAATCAGCAGTAGGACAAGCTAATTCCGACCACTGAGTCAAATATCTGGATACCGGCTGAATGGGCGCCGGACAGGGCGAGTGTGGCGGTGCTCGCGGCCAGGGCCGGGTCGACGACGGTGCGCACCTCTACCGCTGCGAGCAGACCACCACCGAACTGCGCGAGCCAGTGCCCGGGAGCATCACGCAGCCCGATCCGCCGTTGCACCAGCACCGTCACGGTGATCGCCGGGTTGTAGTGCCCGCCCGACAGGTGGCCACCGGCGTAGACCATCACCATCAGAACCGCGCCGATGGCCAGCGGGCTGTGGCTCCCGACGGCGGCGCCGAAGCCAGCTGCCATCCTGACCGACCGCATCGGTCGCAATGGGAATCGGAGGCCATACGTCGGCGGGTTAGAATTCCGGTTGCGGTCAGGTCCATGCCCGCACCGATCGATCTGAGCCGACCTAATGACGCGGAGAAGTACACAAGCGCCCGGCTGGCTGTCGTCGCGGCCAGCTGTCAGTTCCCTGGGCCCGCACGCCGATACCGACGGCGCGGCACCCGTGCGAGTTCGTCCGGTGGCAATGTTGCTGCGTGCGACGCACCCGCCGGTGTGGCTGGGGCTGGTGGTCGCCGCGTCGTTCATCGGTGTGGAATCCGTTGTGGTGCTGCTACTTAAGAATGTCGCGCCCGGCGATGCGTTCGGCGTGCTGTATCTTGTCGGGGTTCTGGTGGTCTCCACAGTGTGGGGATTCGGGCTCTCGGCGACGACGTCGGTGGCCAGCGCCGTCGCCTTCGACTACTTGCGGAAAGGGCCGGCGGACTTCACCTTGACCAGCGCCGAAAACTGGTCGGTCATCGGCATTTTCCTGGTCGTCGCGCTGGTGGCCAACACGCTGGCATACCTGGCCAGGACACGTGCCGTCGAGGCTGAGCACAGCCGTGACGAACTTCGCGTCCTCGCCGACTTGCAGGCCTCGCTGCGACGGGTGGCGACACTGGTCGCCCGCGAGGTCGCTCCGTCCGAGGTGTTCTGCGCGGTAGCCGACGAGCTGGCCCGGTGCCTGGGGGTTCGCCATGCGACTCTGTTCCGCTTCGAGCCCGACGGCGCGGGCCTATTGATCGCTGGGCACCACGAGTATCAGACGAGACTGGCTGTTGGTCAACGGTTTTCGCTCGACGGCGAATCTGTCGCGGCGATGGTCCTCCGTACCGGTCGCCCCGCCCGGATGGACAGCCACGAGCATGACAATGCTCCCGGTCAGGCCGCCGACTACATCCGCCGGCTGGGGATGCGGTCCGGTGTCGGGGTGCCGATCATGGTCGACGGCCGCGTGTGGGGCGCGGCCATTGTCGGCACCGCAGAACCCGATCCGATGCCGCCCGATACCGAGTCGCGGGTCGGCGATTTCGCGGATCTCGTGACGACCGCAATCGCCAACGCCGAGGCCCACGCCCAACTCACGGCTTCGCGCGCCCGGATAGTCGCGGCGGGCGATGAGGCCAGGCGCCGCTTCGAACGCGATCTGCATGACGGTGCACAGCAGCGGCTGGTTACGTTGGGGCTCAAGCTCCGTTCTGCGGAGGCTTGCGTGCCACCCGACCTCGGGTCGGTCCGCGAGCAACTTGCTGAGATCGTCGACGGACTGACCGGCGTCTCCACCGATCTCCAGGAGATCTCCCGAGGGATCCATCCCGCGATCCTGTCGCGGGGCGGACTGGGGCCCGCTCTCAAGACGCTCGCCCGCCGCTCCAGCGTCCCCGTCGCGCTCCGCCTCAGTGTCGACGAGCGGTTGCCCGATTCCGTCGAAGTGGCCGCCTACTACGTCGTTGCCGAATCCCTGACCAACGCGGCCAAGCACGCGCAGGCATCCGAGGTGAACGTGACCGTCGAAACCGACGGTAACCAGATCCGTCTATCCATTCGGGACGACGGAATCGGAGGAGCCGACTCGGGTAGGGGGTCCGGACTCACCGGTCTGACCGACCGCGTCGAGGCGCTCGGCGGACACCTGCAGGTGTCCAGTCCGATCGGGACTGGAACGTCACTGCTCGCGACCATCCCGTTCTAACCGTGCGCGTCGTGATCATCGTCAACACCGTCGCACGGCTCCCCCGGAGTAATTGGCGTTCTTCGCGACTCGCGATGCAGCGTCTTCGGAGATCGTCACATAGCGATCGAAGTCAGGGGCGTGTCGCGCGGCGGAGAGCCGCGGCGGACTGGGTAACGACCGCGGCGACGTCCTCGTCACCGTGACCTTCGACGACGGCTTCACGCCAGCGCGGCAGCAGCGCATCAGTGAGCGCGAGTTCCGCCCCATACCGGCGGGCGGCGCTCGTGGCAAGCTCGGCGTCCTTCACCGCATGCCACAGCGGGAAGCCCGGGACGAAGTTCTCGTCGAGCATCGCGATGCCCTTCGCCATCGCGTACGCCGACGCCAACGGCCCCCCCGCAATCGTCTCCAGGAACACGCGCGGATCCAGGCCGAGCGCTTGGCTGAAGGTGAGCGCTTCGGACATCGCCTCGACCAGGACAACCAACCAATTGTTGAGCGCCAGCTTGAGTCGGGAGCCGTCCCCAACGCGATCCAGCCACACCGTGCGCCGTCCGAGCACGTCGAAGATCGGCTGCACGCGCGGCCGCACCTCGAGCGCGCCCGCGGCCAGGATTTCCAACTCGCCCCTTTCGGCCGGCGCGGAACTGCCGGATACCGGGGCGTCGACGAACGCGACGCCGTGCCGCTCTGCGAGATCGGCGAGCCGGTCGGTCCATTCGACCCCGACCGTGCTCATCTGAATCCAGATCGCATTCGAGCGAAGCTTCGAGAGCGCGCCCTCGGGCCCGGTCATTGCGTCTTCGACGGTGGCTCCATGGGCGAGCATCGTGATCAGCACCTCGGCACCCCGCGCTGCTGCTGCGGGATCGGAGGCCGGACGCGCCCCGTCGGCGGCCAATGCCGCGGCCTTGGCCATGGTGCGGTTCCATACTCGAACCCCGAAGCCCGCGTGCCGCAGGTTGCGCGCCATCGGGGCACCCATCGTTCCGGTACCCAACAGGGCAACGCGTCGCACGTGGTCGACCATCAGATGCCCTCCGGGGACGGCCCGGCCACCTGCGCGGCGAAACTCATGATCTTGTCGATCTCGTCGAGGTCGGCGTCGCTCAGCGACACGTCCGCGGCGGCGAGACTGTCTTGGACATGACTCGCTTGCCGGGCGCCGACGATGGCGACGTGCACGGCGGGGTTGGCCAGCGTCCAAGCGATGGCCAACTGGCTGACGGTGACGCCAAGGTCGGCGGCGAACATCGAAAGGGCGCGCACCGTCGCCAGGTTAATTTCGAAAGTGCCGCCGCTGAATACGCCGCTGGTGCTGCGCCAATCGTCGGCGGCGAACGCGGTGCGGGTGCTCAGCGTTCCGGTCAGTAGCCCGTGGGCCAACGGCCCGTACACCAGCACCCCGATGTTATGTGCACGGCAGTAAGGCAGTTCGCCTTCCTCGATCTCGCGACGGAACAGGTGATACGGCGGTTGCAAAGTCTCAACCGGAAGCGTCGCGGAGAACTCCGCCATTTGCCAGGCGTTGTAGTTGGACACGCCGACGTGGCCGATCTTGCCCTCGGTGACCAGTTCGCGCAGCGCGCCCGCCGTCTCGGCGGCCGGCACGGTCGGGTCGGGCCAATGCACCTGGTAAAGGTCGATGTGATCCACGCCCAGCGCGGTCAGGCTGGCGTCGACTCCTCGGCGCAGCCATTCCGGACTTGCGTCGCGAACAAGGCCGGAATCAGTCTGGCGCAGACCACCTTTGGTGGCGATCACGACTTCGTCACGGTCGCGGGTGAGCTCGATGCGGAGCGCCTTGCCGAGGATATGCTCGGACGTGCCGAAACCGTAGGCCTGCGCCGTGTCGAAGAAGTTGACGCCTAAATCGCGGGCACGACGGATCGCGGTGATGGCGGCGTCCTCGTCGAAATGGCCCCAGTCCCCACCGAGCTGCCAGGTGCCGAAGGCGACGCGGGAAACGTTGAGCCCAGTTTGCCCCAATGTGGTGTTCTTCATTTCGCTCTCCAAGTCGCTCGAGCACAGTCGTACTTCCGGGTTGGCTATGAACCACAATTGCGCGACGGCGCGGCGATGTCGTCACCGCTGACCCCAATCGGGTACTCCCCGCTAGCTGGAATCTATGGCTACTGGCCATCTGCAAATACCCTGTTAGCCGGGGTTCTCAGCGCCGCGGCGTGGGAGCGCACGCGTCGTCTACAGCAGACTTACGGCTAGCGGTAATGCCTACCAGTGCCCATACTGCGAAGCTGACCTCATGGGTTTGAGAGGTAGACGATGCGCTGCCTAATCGTTGATGACAGCGCGGATTTCGTCGAGGCCGCGCGACATCTGCTCGAGCACGGCGGCATCACGGTCGTCGGCGTGGCATCGACCAGCGCCGAGGCTCTTCGATGCTTCGAGGAGCAACGCCCGGACGTGACGCTGGTCGACATTAACCTCGGTAGCGAGAACGGATTCGAACTCGCTGAGCAACTCCACCGATCCGGATTGCCGACACCATCACCAGTGATACTGATCTCCACCCATGCCGAGCAGGACTTCGCCGACATGATCGCGACCAGTCCCGCCATGGGGTTCCTCGCCAAGTTCGCTCTGACGGCCGGCGCGATCCGCGATCTCATGGGCGGCCCAGCGGGCGTCACATAAGTCGATCCTCGGTCGCCTCATACTGTGCGACAATGGAATTCAAGAACATCGCTACCACCGACGATGACAGCTGCACGCGTTGAGCAGAAGCCGGCAACCCGCCTTGCAGGCGTAACTAGGACAACGGCCCCTTCAGCTCAGAGGATCGGATCGATTGCAGCTGGCAGGTATGTCCGCTGTGGTGTTAGCGGGGCCCCTAAATGGCCGCCAGCGCTGACGACATCGCCACCCCGGTCCGCAATTCTTTGAGTCATGGTTATAGCACGGGCACCGAGTCAGGTAGTCCGGTACGCTGACGAGACCGGATTCAATGCGGTGGCAGGCGCTTTCGCGGTCGGGCCGATGTCCGGCGGCGTGTTCAACCCGGTGGTATCGCTTAGCCCTGTCGCTTTCTCGCGCACAATCCCTATCACCAGTGCGTCGGCCATCCTGGCCCATCCCCTTGGTGACCAACCGATTTCGACCAACCGTGAAGAGTCGCGCCTGTGAACCATTACCTCAATCCCGAGACGATGCGTCCTGATATTCCAGGGGATGGCGACCTCGCCACGCTCATCAACGGCCACAGCCATCGAGTTACGGTCAGGGCCCCCGCGCCGTCGATCACGCCGCGACCGCGCCCGCCGCTAGACCCAGCGGCCGCCCGGACGCTGGTCGGCCTCACCGGGCTCACCGGTCTCCCGACCATCGTCGCGGTAGGCCCGTTCGACGATCATGCGCACGCCCAACAGCTGGCCGCCGCATTCATCACAGTGCGACGACAGTGCAAGGCGCAGCTCGTCCTCCTTGGCGCCGGCGCGCAGCGCAAAGCTGTGCTGAGGCGAGCATCTGCGCACGGTGTCGGGAGCAGCGTGCATGTGGTCAGCGACTCCTGCGACTACCGATGGTCGGACCTGTTCGCCGTCGCAGATCTCGTTGTGCTCGGCAGTTCGTCGGGGACCGACATGTTGTTGGACGTGTTGGCTGCGGGGCGGCCGGTAGTCGCGCCGGCTGACCCGGCAACTGCGGAGCTGGTTGTACCCGCGATCGTCGGACTGGTCTACCAGCCGGGAGACGTGTCCGGGATGGCGGAGTCGCTGCTACGTCTTGTGACTACACCGGTGCTGCGACGCGGAATGGGTGGTCGCGCAAGACAAGTTGCGCGACGGCATCGCCTAGAAAGCATCGCGCGCAAACAATCCGATGAAAGGAAACCAATATGAGCAGGCTCCTCGACCGACTAGTGATATGGATCGCTGAGGTCGTCGACCGCAACCTGCTGACGGTGCCGGATCTCGACGACGACTGGCCGCGTTCAGAAGTGAACTGACGTGCCCGACGAACACGATCTTGTCGCCTCTGCAGCTATCCAGCCAAGTCGCGGACACCACCAGTCCGTATGGCTTCCAGCCCGGTCGAAAGCGATGAGCATTCGCTGACCATCGGCCCAGACGGGCCGACTGGGAATGTTAAAGCAGCCAAATAAATCGGCCAATTCGATACATATTGGCATCCATCGCCGGGCCCGCAGGATAGTCCGCGATCCCCAGCGGGAACGGCCGGAGCTTGTTCTCGAACTCCGCACTGCGCGAAATGGTCTGCCCGGTGCCGCGCGTTGCGGCTAGACGTTCACGCTGCGCCCCGCCGTTCTGCGTGTTGCTGCAGCTGCCGCGCGATCTCGCCCTTTCCAAAGAATCGCGCAGTCTCGAGCGCAGATGGTGAGCCTGCGAGCGGATCGGCACCCGCGCCCAGTAGCAGTTCCATGATCGTGGTCTCGTTCTTGAACACGGCGCCCGCCAACGGAGTCTGTCCGCGATTGTTGTGTCGATCGATGTCGGCCCCGCGCGCGATCAGTGCGGCGACGGCCGACTGGTGTCCGTAATAGGACGCCAGCATCACGAGGGTGTCGCCGTTGGTGTTGGTCAGGGTTGCAGGTACGCCCGCGTCGAGGTAAGCGGCCAACGTCGCAGCGTCTCCGTTGCGAGCCATATCGAATATGCGTGATGCCAGGTCTAAGAGTTCGGGTTCGACCTTGCATCCTGCGCCGTTAGCGAAATGGTCTCTCATGTGAAGTCCAATCTGAGCAGCGTCGCGCGATCGCCGAATCACCTTCCGCCGAAAGACGCTGCACGGGAACGCTGTACGAGTCGTAGTTGGCGCTACAGCGCGCCGAAGGCCTCGCAGGCCTTGCGCACACCTTCGCCGTAGGCGGGGTCGGCCTGGGTGCAGTTCGCGATGTGTGTCTCGACGGTCTCATGCCGGGCGCCCTTGATGGCGCGAGCGGTGTTATCGAAGAGCCGCTGCTGCTCGTCGCCGGTCATGAGCCGGAACAGGTCACCGGGTTGCTCGAAGTAGTTGTCGTCGTCCTGCCGGAAGTCGAAGTGATCCGCGGTGGACCCGATCGACTCAGCGGGATCGGCGTAGGTGGGCTGTTCAGCCCAACGGCCGAAGTTGTTGGGCTCGACACCGGCCACCCCGCCCTGGTTGCCGTCGACGCGCATGGCCCCGTCGCGGTGATACGTGTTGACCAGCTTGGCGGCACGTGGGTAGTTGACCGGGATCTGGTGGTGGTTGACGCCCACCCGGTATCTGGCCGCGTCGCCGTAGGAGAACAACCGGCCCTGCAGCATCTTGTCCGGGCTAAACGAGATCCCCGGGACGAGATTGGCCGGCGTGAACGCGGCCTGTTCGACGTCAGCGAAGTAGTTGTCCGGGTTGCGGTTGAGCTCGTATTCGCCGACCTCGATCAACGGGTAGTCCTGCTGGCTCCACACTTTGGTCAGGTCGAAGGGGTGGAAGCGGTAGCTCTGGGCGTCTGCTTCGGGCATCACCTGGATGTAGACGCCCCATTTCGGGTAGTCGCCGCGTTCGATGGCCTCGAACAGGTCGCGGCCGTGGGACTCGCGGTCGCGGCCGATCAGTTCCGTGGCTTCGGCGTCGGTGAGACACTCGATGCCCTGCTGGGTGCGGAAGTGGAACTTGACCCAGTGGCGTTGGCCATCAGCGTTGATCAGGCTGTAGGCGTGTGAGCCATAGCCGTGCATGTGCCGGAAGGACTTCGGGATGCCGCGATCGCTCATGGTGATGGTGACCTGGTGCAGCGATTCGGGCAGGTTAGTCCAGAAGCCCCAATTGTTCTCGGGGTCGCGCAGATTGGTGCGCGGATCGCGCTTGACCGCGCGGTTGAGATCGGGGAACTTCAACGGGTCGCGATGAAAGAACACCGGGGTGTTGTTGCCGACTACGTCCCAGTTGCCCTCAGTCGTGTAGAAGCGCAGCGCGTAGCCGCGGATGTCGCGCTCGGCGTCGGCGGCGCCGCGCTCGCCGGCCACTGTGGAGAACCGGGCGAACATCTCACAGCTGTTGCCGACCTGGCTGAAGATCGCGGCCTTCGTGTACCGGCTGATGTCGTGGGTCACCCGCAACGTGCCGAAGGCACCCGATCCCTTGGCGTGCATGCGCCGCTCCGGTATCACTTCGCGGGCGAAGTGGGCGAGCTTCTCGATAAGCCACAGATCCTGCAGCAGCAGCGGGCCGCGCGGACCGGCACTCATGCTGTTCTGATTGTCCGTGACGGGCGCTCCCGCAGCGGTGGTCAGCGGATTGATGTTTTCTTCGAAAGCCATTTCTTCTCCTTGGTGGTGGGTAGGCGTGTAGGTCGGGCCTAGTTCGACTGATTCCAATTTCGTTGAACGCGGGTCATCGTCGCAGCATGAAGAGCGACAAGTAATCCATAGATTGGGACGCTGGATGCGCTGGGCGGCCGCGGCTCCGGTTTGTTACCCGCCGGATACTTCAGTTTCGCGGGGGTCAAATCGATACTGTCGGAGTGCATTTCACTCGGTCCAGCCGTTGTTGCGGATGATAGCGACGAAATCGTCGCGGACGAACGATGGGTCGAAATACTGGAGTACGTCAGCGTTGACGTTTCCGAAAGTGCTGTGCGGGCGGTGTTTGTTGCCGTCGTTGAATGCTCGCAGTATCCGGCGCTTGAAATCTGGTCGCGGGTGGGCGGCGGTGACGGCCTCAAGCGCCTGCGGGGAGAGCGCATCACGGTCGACACCCAGGACGTCGGTCTCCACACCGGCGGTGACCAAAGCGATTTCCGGATCGAGGAATTCGGGCACGTTGGGTGTGGTGTGCAACGCGATGCTCAGCCAGACCTGCCGGGCCTCAGCTTCGCCCACACCGTGATCGAGCAGGAAGTCGCGCGCCGCGTTGGCTCCGTCGACCTCAAAACGCAACATGGAAGTGCGGTAGGTCTCGGTGAGCCCGATATCGTGAAACATGGCCCCGGCATAGAGCAGTTCTAGATCCGGCTGCAGTCCGCGGCGCCGGCCCTGCAGCACGCCGAACAGAAACACCCGCCGCGAATGATCGAAAAGCAAATCATCCTCGGTGTCCCTGATGAAGGCGGTAATCTCACGTACTAGCTCGGTGTCGGGGATGACGACGCCAGCGATACTGTCTGCCGCAGTGGTAGACATGTGCGACTCCTGGAATCAGCGACTTATCGGGTTGTGTGCGCCCAGTTTTGGAAGTCGGCATGGCGACAACAGTGGTGACGCCGCGGTCCCGCTTTGGGCACGCCCCACGTTTGCGCCTCTTAGAGCCCGCCCGTGGTGTGATCAGGGCTTACTTTCACGTGTCATCATCACAGCCACGATCGGCGATGTCGCTACCGCTGCCATGCAACCGACATACCTGCTGGCTTCAATCTGCCGCGGGGATTGGGTGGTCTGGACGAACCTGCGCCTTTGCCGCGGACATCACAAACCCGGTCAACTTCGTCGGCACGGACAAGACCGTCGGCCCACGTGGCGCCTGCTCGGGGTCATGCACGCAGCAGCTCCAGCGCGGCGCTCACGCCACTTGGGTCGATGGGAATCTCGGCGAGCTGCAGCCCCATCTGCACCCCGGCGAGAGTCCCGGCCAGTGTCAGATCATTGAAGTGGCCGAGGTGACCGATCCGGAACGTGCTTCCCGCGAGCTTGCCCAGGCCGGCACCGAGCGACATGTCGAAGCGGTCCAGGATGATGTCGCGGACCTTGTCGGCATCGTGCCCATCGGATAACAGCACCGCCGTCACCGAACCGGAGTGTCCGCCCTCATCGAGGCAAACCACGTCCAGGCCCCACGCGCGCACGGCCGCCCTGGTCGCCGATGCGTGGCGGACGTGGCGTGTGAACACTTGCGGCAGGCCCTCGTCATAGAGCATAGTCAGCGCCTCGCGCAGCCCATAGAGCAGGTTTGTGGCAGGTGTGTACGGAAAGAACCCGTTCCGATTGGCCGCCAGGATCGGGTGCCAGTCCCAGTACGCCTTAGGCAGACCAGCGCTGGTTGAGGCATCGAGCGCCTTTTCGCTGATGGCGTTGAAGCTGATCCCCGGCGGCAGCATCAGCCCCTTCTGCGATCCGGCGACCGTCACATCGACCCCCCACTCGTCATGCCGGTAGTCAATACAACCGAGCGAGGAGACCGCGTCGACTAGCAGCAATGCCGGGTGGCCGACGCTGTCCATGGCTTGGCGGACTTCGGCGACCGGGCTGATCACTCCGGTGGAGGTCTCGTTGTGCACTACACACACCGCTTTGACGACCCGCGCCGTATCACCGGCCAGTTTCTGTGCGACAACACCAGGATCCACCCCGTGCCGCCAGTCGCCGGGAACAAAGTCGACGACCAGCCCGAGCTTGGCGGCCATCTCCCGCCACAACGTCGCGAAATGCCCAGTCTCGAAGGCTAATACGGTGTCGCCAGGGCTCAGCGTGTTCACCAGCGCCGCCTCCCAGCCGCCGGTTCCCGAGCCCGGATAGACCACCACTGGGCCCTTGGTGGCGAACACCGGGCCAAGCAGCTCGAGAACCTCTAGGGCAAGGGCTTGGAACGCCGGCCCCCGATGATCGATCGTCGGCGCCGCCATAGCACGCAGGACTCGGCCCGGGACATTCGTGGGGCCGGGGATTTGCAGGAAGTGACGGCCACTCGGATGGCTCACAACGAAACTCCTCGTTACACGCACTCAGGGGACAGCACGTTCGGGCTTCACACTCGCGGTAATGAGTGGTCGATACGAGAGCGATTGCCGCATCGTGTCTTTCAAGAATCACGCGTCAGAGAATCCGTGTCGTCACGGTTGGCGCCTATCAGCGGCCCCTGCCAGCCGGAATCTTTGCCCTACCGGTAGCGCAACTCATGACGTCACCGAACAATTTTGTCGCCCGGGCCGGCAGCAGAGCTGGCCGCCAACGGTGGTCTCCCTGCTCACTGGCTGTCGAGCGGGATCGTGGCGTCCAGCGACGTCCCGCCTCCGGCCGGGCTTACCATCCGCATTCGCCCGCCTAGGGCCTCGATCCGGTCTTTGAGCCCAATAAGCCCTGAGCCCTTGCTGAAGTCGGCGCCTCCGATTCCGTCGTCGCTAATCGACAGCAAGAGAATGTCATCCTCGGCTTGTGCGCACACGGCCACATGGGTGGCGCGAGAGTGCTTGGCGGCGTTGGTCAGGGCCTCGGACACGACGTAATACGCGCCGACTTCCACGGAGTCAGGCAACCGTCGGTCGATCGCAAGCTCGAGCGCGACCGGGACGGCCGAGCGACGGGCCAGTGTCTTGAGCGCGGGACCGATTCCGCCCTTGGACAGGATCGCCGGATGAATCCCCCGTGAGATCTCTTGCAGATCTTCCGTGACACCGGTTAATCCGGACCCGATGTGCCCAAGCTGCTCTCCGAGCGCGTGCAGGTCGGGCGGCAGTGACGCCTCTGCGAGCCGCAACCGCAGACCCAGCGCGATCAGGCGTTGTTGGGCGCCGTCGTGCAGGTCGCGCTCCAGCCGGCGGCGACCCTCGTCGGCGGCCGCGACGATGCGGGCACGTGAGGCGATCAGTTCGGCGCGGGTGCCCGCATTCGCAATCGCGGTCGCGACCAGATCAGCGAAGTCGCCGATGCGCGCCTCGGTCTCCGGGGGCAACGGCTCGGGTGCCGACGAGCCAACGATCGCCGCGCCCCAGACGGATCCGTCGACGATGATCGGGACTCCCACCGCCGAACGGATGCCAAGCTCACGTATACGTGCGGCGTGGCTACCCGCAGCCTTGTCGTGGCTGTCCAACCGGGCGGTGCGGCCGGTGTGGAAGACGCTCGTTGCGACGTTGTCGCCCGCCAATGGCAGGCTCAGGCCCTCGGGAAGCTTCTGCAGTCGATCCCCGTGATAGATCGCGACGGGAATGCATGTCTCGGCGTCGTAGCGGGACAGGGTCGCATGGCTCACATGCACGCAGCGGGCCATTTCGTCGACCACCGCTTCGAAAACCTCCGCCGGGCTTGCCCCCCGCGCGACCAGGGTCGCGACCCGCCGCAACGCCGTCTGCTCGTCGGCGAGCTGTCCGAGGGCCTCGCGTGACTCGGCATTGCCGATCGCGGTGGCGAGCAGCCCGGTGAAACTAGCCAGACGAGCCGCGGTGTCGCCGGGCAGCGGGTCGGGCTCCGTAGTGGAAACCACCATCGTTCCCCACACGCGTCCCGCCACGATGATCGGGACGCCGACCGTTGAACGAATCCCGATGTGACGGGCGGCGTCCGCAAGCGGACCGTCCAGCTGTGAGTAGTCGTCAATGCGGGCCGCCCCGGAATTCGTCCGCACTAGCGCCAGCGCGTTCGTGCCGTGCAATGACCACCGCTTGCCGACGGGAAAGACGGAATCCTCCGGCGGAAAGCTGGCGCATTCCGTTGCCGTGTCATCGACCTCGTAGCGCGCAACGATCAGCAGCGGGACGTTGACGACGCGGGCGGCCTCCTTAGCGACAACGGCGAACAGATCCGAAGGCGCCACGCCTTCCGCAGCCAGGGTGGCGATGCGACGCAGCGCGCTCAACTCGTCATTGGCAATGCGGCGTTCCGTGACGTCGCGTGCCACGCCGTAAACAATGCCCGCTTCTGGGCGGCTGCTCGTGCTCCATTCGAACCAGCGCACGGACCCGTCGGCGCAAACTTCGCGACACTCGAACCCGACGATGTCGTCACCGGCGGCGAGTGCGGCCAGTACCGTCTCTACTGACTCGACATCATCGGGGAAGACGTTGTCCATGAACGGCCTTGCCAGCAGTTCGTCGAGGGTGTAGCCCAAGCTGCGTGCGAACGCTGGATTGGCGCGCCTCAGGTACCCATCGAACCCCGCGACACAAAACGCATCATGCGAAAGATCGAAAAGCCCGACCAGTTCGTCGTCAACCGGGCCGCCGCCCTTGTCCATGGCAACCTAGTCTGACCCTATTGCTCCTACTGCGAAAGGCCGCGACGCTACGCGGGGGCAATCGAGGGATTTAGTACCAAGTTAGGCTCGCCGTTTTGTTCTGGAGGCGCCCGAGCGGCGGTTGGAGCTGGCAGCGGCGTCGGGCTGGGCGATGCGGAGCCCGGAGACGATGATGTCGGTAACCAGCTCGATGTGGTCGACGGGGTCCAGAGGGCCGTCAACGGGGTCGAATCGATCCGAAAGTGGGCCGAGGGTGAACGGCGCGGCGGCTCCGTGGGCGATGAGGAACAGCAAAGTTCGGGCAGGCACACGCCGGACCACGCCGGCGTCGGCGAGCCGGTTCAAGCCCTGCCAGACCGGAGTCAGCGCCGGCAGAGTGAAAGACGTCATGATGTAGTCGAGGCGGCTGGTCGAATGCAGGCCTTCCTGGTTCATCAACCTGACGAGTTCCGGGCGACGGACCGAGGCGAGCAGGAATGCGCGGATGCCTTCGCGTAACCGCGACAGATCGTCGTCGGGAACCATTCGTTGCTGCAGCTCGGCGTTGAGATCGTCGATCAAGTGGCGGAACTCATGATCGACCGCGTCGTACCAGAGCTGCTCTTTTGAACCGAACCGCTGGTTGATGGTTCCGCGGCTGAGTCCCATCTCGGCGTTGAGCGTGCGCAGCGACATTCCGTCGTAGCCGTGCTCAGCGAAAGCGTGTAAGGCGGCTCGCAGGATGTCGTCGTTGTCGCGTATACGTGGCCGCCCACGCGTCTCAGCGGTCTGCACGGCATCTGTCGCCATGACAGCACGATACCTCCAAACCTATTATTTTATTGACACATGGCGAGAAATAGTTCAGTCTGTAGCACATGCGGCGAGAAGAACACGTACTCAACGAGACGTTCAGCTACCGGTATCCCGGCAAAGATGCAGACCACGCGATCCTCATTCAGCACGGAATCGCCTCCCACGGCGGCATTTACGACAGTTTCTGTGCCCACCACGCCTCCCACGGCGTGGATGTCTGGAGCATGGATGCTCCGGGGCACGGCCGGTCGGTGAACATGCGGCCACCGGGCCGGTTCAGCATCGAGGAGTGGGTCAACGACGCGGTGACTTTGGGCGAGCACATCGCCGAGACCACCGGCCTGCCAGTGTTCATCAAGGGATCATCGTTGGGTGCCGCGGCGGCCTATTGCGCGCTGCAGGCCTCTGATGTCTTCCTGGGCGCGATCCTGATGGGCTACGCGATCCCATCTTCGCCTCTAATTCCGAACCCGAACCCGTTCCGCAGCGAGGCTTTCGAGCAGATCGACGCACTGTTCGGCGACAAGCTGCTGCTCAGCCTCGACCGATTCATCAACTTCGATGAGGACTACGGCTACGTCGGGGCGAGCGAGCAAAAGAAAGCCGATCCACTGAACACCTGGTACTACGAATTGCGGGCATTCGCATCGTTTTTCCGCTACGACCCGATGGTACCGCTCTCACAGAACACCAAGCCGATCTTCTACACAGTTGGCGAGCGGGACACGACCTTCGGCCCGGACGTCGCCAAAATGGTCGCCGACGCCACCGCGGGACCTGTCGAACTGTATGTGCATCCCGATGGCATGCATCAGTTGATGCTGTCGCACACCGTCGCCTACAGCGAGGTGGTGCTCGAATGGTGCCATCGGCAAGCCAAGTAAGCACGCCGACATCCAGGTATCACCTAGCCACCAAGGAGCAACACGCATGACTACCGCCCTGCACCCCCGCGGCGTCAACCATCTAGCCCTGAGCACACGAAACATGAAGGGGCAGCTCGAATTCTGGTGCGATGTACTCGGCTGTCCGCTGCGCGCGCTCTACTACATGCACGGCGTCGAGGGCGCGTTCCACGGCTTCGTCGAACTCGCACCGGAGAGCTACGTCGCGTTCGTCCAACACCCCGATAATCCCAAGGACATCGAGTGGGGCGTCACTCACGCCGGCAATCCCGGCGGCGCCGTCACCATCGGTGGGATGCAGCACGTCGCTCTCCATGTCGACAGCCTCGACGAAGTTCTGACGATGCGGGATCGGATCCGCAGCCGCGGCGTGCAGGTGATCGGCCCGATAGACCACGGCTTCATCAAGTCGATCTACTTCGGGGGACCCGAAGGGCTGAGCCTAGAAGTCACCTGCGGACACGACATCGACGCCAACGCCTGGGTCGACCCCGAAGTTGTTGGCCTGTGCGACATCTCCCCCCATGAGGTGGAAGCACTCAAAAACCCAGCCGCTTTCGAGAGGCCGGCGACCGCCGTCGCACAGCCAGCCGCAGATCCTGACAAACCCACGATGCACTGGCCCGAAGTGTACGACCTTCTGGTGTCGATGAGCGACCAGGATGTCTGGGACTCCGCAAGCGAATCCACGCCTCCGGTAATCGTTGACTGATCGTTGCGTCTAGGCCCGCCTGAAAAGCGATCTCGTCCAACGCTTCCCTCGACAAAGGATCACAGTGTTCCTTGGCATCGCAGACGCGGTCGGGCTGGTTCTGCTCCTAATCGGAGCGATCGGCAGGCACGCTCGCTCGCATGACCTGTCGAACGCTGCCCCGGCCGTCGTGCTCGTTTACTGACCATCGCCGCAGCGATCACGCGGCTCGCCTCAAGCTGAAAGCAGAATTCGATATGGATGAACTCACCCACCTCATCGACGGTGAACCGGTGGCCACCGATCAGTGGTTCCATACGGTTAACCCCACCACCCGGCAGCCCTGGGCGAGAGTCGCGCGTGGATCCGCAGAAGACGCCGCCCGGGCCGTGAGCGCCGCGAGGGTCGCCTTCGACGAAGGGCCATGGCCTCGCATGAGTCCCGACGAGCGGGGCGCCCATTTGCACCGCCTCGCCGATCTCATCGAACAGCACACCGATGAGCTTGTTGCACTGGAGAGCACCGACATGGGCAAGCCGGTGACCCAGTGCCGCGAGCGTGACCTGCCACGCGCGGTCGCGAATTTCCGATTCTTCGCTGACTATCCGCGTTTCTGCGAGGACGAATCCCTGCCGTCTAGCACCCACCACATCTACACCAGTTACGAACCCGTCGGCGTTGCCGCCGCTATCAGTCCGTGGAACTTCCCACTGATGTTGTCGACTTGGAAAGTCGCCCCTGCCCTTGCCTTTGGCAACACTGTAGTTCTCAAACCGGCAGAACAAAGCCCGGGCACCTGCACCCGTCTCGGTGAGCTGGCCATCGAGGCCGGGCTACCCAGAGGCGTGCTCAACATCCTGCACGGCTACGGCCCCGGTGAAGCCGGTGAAGCCCTAACCACCAGCCCCGAGGTCGATCTCGTGACATTCACCGGCGAATCCAACACCGGCCGCAAAATCCTTCAAGCTGGTGCACCCACCCTCAAACGCGTGAGCTTCGAACTGGGCGGCAAGAGCGCAAACCTGGTCTTCGCCGACGCCGACCTCGACGCTGCGCTCGACTGGTCCATCAAGGCCGCGTTCACCAACTCCGGCCAAGTCTGCCTAGCCGGCAGCCGCCTATATGTTGAGCGCGCGATCTTCGACGAATTCGTCGACCGCTTTGTCGACTTGGCCGAGTGTCTCGTGGTCGGCGACCCGACCGACCCCGCTACCGACATCGGGCCGCTGGCAAGCGAAGAACACTGGCAGAAGGTGTACCGCTACTTCGACATCGCCGAAGCCGAAGGAGCCAAGCTCCTCACCGGCGGTGTTGATGAAGGGTGGTGGGTCCGGCCGACTGTGCTGGTGAACACCACCCAGCAGATGCGGATCAGCCATGAGGAGATCTTCGGTCCGATCGTCACCATCGCACCTTTCGACGGTGAAGCCGAGGCTATCCGGTTGGCGAATGACTCACGATACGGCCTGAACGCCATGGTGTTCACCGAAAATGCGCGTCGCGCGCACCGCGTAGCGCGCGCCGTGCGGGCCGGCACAGTCTGGGTCAACTGCTACTTCGTTCGTGATCTGCGCGCACCGTTCGGCGGCTTCAAGGACAGCGGAATCGGCCGCGAAGGAGGCAAGCACAGTCGCGAATTCTTTACCGAAGCCAAGACCGTCGTGATGGAAATGTAGTCTCCCGAGACAGGCAAAGTGCCCGACCGTTTTTCGCGAGGCGAATCGACCCACGGTACCCCGGCAGCCAGTCCGGGCGAGGCGACGTCAACTAGTCCGTCAGCGTTAACATGAACCCACTTGGGGTTACTCGGATCTCGGCCGGTGAGGAGCCCGAACTCGGGGACGGCGAGAGTGATCCGGCGCAACGTGGGACAGCCACAGGTACACAACGGGCACTAGTCAAGGAAAGGATGGTCCTAGTGGACACTGAATTGAGTTCCGGCGACTGGACTTTGGATACCACAGCGACATCGATCGGTTTTCAGGCCAAGGCGGCCTTCGGCATGAAGGTGAATGGCCGGTTCGACCAGTACGAGTCGGCGATCACGGTGGGTGCATCGGCGGCTGAATCCGAGATCTCATCCGTCATATGGACCGACAGCGTGGATACCCGCATCAAGCTGCGCGACGAACACCTCAAGGCAGATAATGTGTTTGCGACAGCACGGTTTCCCACCGCGGAGTTCCGCAGCACGTCCATCGTCGAAACGCCCACCGGACTCAACGTCACCGGCACGCTGCGGGTCCGAGACGTCAGCCAGTCGGTCACCTTCCAGGCGACTCGGTCAATCACAGCCGGACCACCCCGCTACCACGCCACGGTGGTCGTGTCACCCAAGGAGTACGGGATCACCCGATGGGGCACCACCAAGCCTGTCAAGGTCATCCTCGACGCCACCCTAAAACGAGTGTGACTGGAGCCGGGCCCGTCAGGTTCGCCGTGGATCTGCTTGGTCATGTTTAGTTATTCCATGCAGGGGTGACCCGGCTTCGAACGCAACGGCGAATGCATTAAGAGCTGGTTCGACCGAAGCCCAGCGGCTCAGCTCAGGAACTCCGACTCCAGCACCAAGTCTTTGAGTAGCGTCTGATATTCGACGTGGGTTTCGTGCTCGATGGTCTGCCACCGCTTGCCTTGCTGGTCCTTCATGTAGGCGCGGTACTTGGGTGCGCCGGGGATGCCGACGTTGTCGGCCACCACGATGGTGCCCGGATGCAGCCAGCCCCGGCCGACTAGCCGCTGCAGGTCGTCCAGGTATACGTCCTTCCAGTGGTCGAGGAACACGAAATCCAAACAGCCCTCGGTGAATCCGTAGTCCTTGGCAAGAACATCGAGCGTCGTCCCGTCGTCGACGGTGCCGTTAATACAGGTGATGCGATCGGCGAGGCCGGCGTGCGTCCACACGCGGCGGGCCACCGAGGCATTGGCACCGGACTTCTCGATCGAGAACACCTTGGCACCCGGCGCCGCTCGGGCGATCCGCAGCCCGCTGTATCCGCAGTAGGCACCGAGCTCCATGGCGAGCTTCGGATTCGCGCGCTTGACGGCGGCATCGAGCAGCTGGCCCTTCTCGTCGCCGACGTTCATCAGGATCGACTTGTCGTAGGCAAAGTTGTCGATGGCGTCGATCGCGGCGTCGACATCGCCCAACGGTGCGTTGGCAACGACGTAACCGGCCATCGCCTCCTCCCGGCCGTCACCCATCTGACCGGTCCGCATGACGTTCAGGCCGCCGAAGGCGCCGCGCAGGAACGAGTACCTCAAGAATGGAAGCTTCTGTCGCAACGTCCTAGTCAGACTCATGGCACCGAAACCTCACGGGCACAGGGTTTTTACCGGACACCCGATCCTCAGCTCTAAATGTGGATTTCGCCATTCGATCTGCTCTTTCTGTCTTGCTCAGTGCTCTGGAGTCGTTCCCGCGCGGTCGGGCCCATGGAGTAGGCGAGCGATTTCATTGATGTGGGGCTGGGGTTGGCAGTCGTATCGGCGCGACGGTACCCGTGTGCCGGTAGTGGTCTCGCTGTTCTCGTGCGAGTGGAAAGTATTGGAATTGTGCCGGAATTCCCTTGATGACTTCGTGAACTGTCTTGAGGTGCAGGCGATAACGCAATTCATCGATTCGGGTCCAATCCAGGCACAGTCGCTCTCGGAGCACCGGCGGGAGCGCACCGGTGGTAATCCACAGCATCAACTTCACCAGCGGTGTCTGCACGAACGGTTTCAGGATCAGTGGTCCCACAACGGAGTTGGCAAGATCGGACAGGTGCTTGCTGGTCGGCGGGGGCATCGTCCGGTACATGTGAAATCCTTCACGCACCGGGCGACTGTCCTCGAGGACATTGTTGATCATGTGCTCCCAGTACTCCTGAAACGCGTCCCAATCCGGCGGGACGGGCTTCATGCTGACGCCGTAGAGGCGATACCAGTCGATCGACTCCAGGTAGAGGGCCTGCTTGTCGGCCTCAGACAGCGGATAGCCCGTGAGTTTGTGTCCCGTCACGATGTCTTCGACGAACGTTGCGTGCGCCCAGAAGAAGGTCTCGGGGTTGAGCGCGCTGTATTGGCGGCCGTATTTGTCGACGCCCTTGATGGGGCCGTGGAAGCTTCGCACCAATTTTCCCCACTCGTGCGAGGTGGGTCCGCCGTAGACGACCGACATGATCGGTCCGATCGATCGTCTGCCGCGGGCAAGCGGATCTTCGAAGAACACCGAATGGTGCTCGACGCCGGCGGCGAGTCCGGGATGCATGTTCTGCAACATCGCTTCGCGCAGCCCGTTGGACAAGCGATACATCGGAAGGCGACCGAAGTGCTCCCACACCAGCCCGTCGGGATCCAACGGCGCGAGCATGGTTTCCGTCATCGTTAGCCCCCAAACTGATCCGATGCAGTATCAGATAGGTTGGAACCGTAGTATCTGATACCAATGCGTGTCAACAGCGAGGACTCATGGCACAGGAAGTGAACTCTCCGGAGCTCGCGACAGCGCGCCCGTACCGCGGTGTCAGTGCCACCGACCGGCGCAACGAGCGCCGCCAGCGGCTGATCGAGGCCGGCCTGCAACTATTCGGAACGCGGGGAATCGCCGCGGTCGGAATCGTGGACATCTGTGCCGAGGCCCGGCTCACCAAGCGGTACTTCTACGAGAATTTCGCGTCGATCGACACGCTAGCCGATGCGGTGTTGGAACAGGTGACGGGAAATCTGGTGGCAGCGGTTGCCCCGGCGATCGAGGCCGGCGCCGGTCGTGACCCCCGGCCCGCGCTAACGGCTTACGTGCGAGCGCTCTTGAGCGATCCACGGGTGGTCCGGTTGCTTGCCGTCGAGTCCCAGGCCGGTCCTCTCAGGAAGTACCGTGATGAATTCCCAACGCGCGCGGTCGAACTCTGGTTCGCCTTCGCCACCGGCGATGACGAGCCGCCGCCACCGGATGAGCTGCGCCTCAAGGCGTATGGATTCATCGGCGCTGCGCTACAGATCGGGACGGCATGGCTGGGCGGCGAGCTTTCGCTGACCATCGACGAGGTCATCGACGAGCTGGTCAACCTGTTCTACCGAATTTCGGGTGTTGCCCCACCCTCGCCGCGGGAGCCTGATTCAGGCCAGGTCGCTAAAGCCTGAACTCCTCAGCCGGTTTGAACTCTGCTTGCTTTCTCGCCCATCTCGTTGCGGAACCACGTGTTGCGCCGCCACATGCGCCAATTCTTTACCGAAGCCAAGACTGTCGTGAAGGGAACGTAGGTGCCCGAGACATCAACCGTCCCAACCAGAATCGGCCCATAGCACGCCGCACGGTCCGGTGACCGCGAGCCGCTAACCCAAGAACGACAAACCCAGATCCGCGGCGACTCGATGATCCCGACCGCTACAGGATCACCCGGCCCCAGGTAAGAACTTGCCCGTGCCGACAAACACCACGGCCTCGCCCTAACATGCGCAGCGTGCTAGGCCGCGGTCACCGCCCCCACTAGTCTGTCGGCGTGAGCGTCACCGAGACAGACCGGCGGCTCATCGATGTGCACGCCCATTTCCTCACCGACACTATGTAATCGCAGCGCGCGCCGCGGGCCACGTTCACCCGGACGGGATGGCGGGCTGGCCGAGCTGGTCGGCCGGCGAGCATCTGCGGCTGATGGACCGCTGGGGCGTCGCAACCGCGATGCTGTCGATTTCCTCACCCGGTACTCACTTTGGCGATGATGTAGCCGCACGCCGCCTCACCCGGGAAGTCAACGAGGCCGGCGCGGCGATCTCTCAGGGCAACCCCGGACGCTTCGGTCACTTTGCCTCACTGCCGCTACCCGATGTGCCTGGCGCGCTCGACGAGCTGGACTACGCACTCGATGAACTCGACAGCGACGGGATCTCATCGAAACGAACAGCGCCGGCGTGTATCCCGGCGACGACCGCTACGAACCGCTCTATCGGGAACTCAACCGGCGCCGCGCCACGGTGTTCGTGCATCCCACGTCACCGCCGTGTGCCGAGGCGACCGCCCTTGGCCGGCCCCGGCCGATGCTGGAGTTCATTTTTGACACCACTCGTGCCGTTAGCGCCCTTGTGTTCACCGGCACGCTGGTCCGCTACCCCGACATCGAATGGGTCTTCACCCACGGCGGTGGCGCACTACCGCTGCTCGCCGCCGGATGGAGCCTTCCGCACTGTATTTTTCGGTGAAGATGATGCGGACAGCGCAGTGCCCCAGCAGCTGAGACGATTGTGGTTCGACATCGCCGGCACGCCATTTCCGCACCAACTGCCCGCCGCTGTCGCGGCGTTCGGCACCGGGCGCCTCCTCTACGGCAGCGACTACTGCTGGACCCGCGGCCGCCCACGGCGTAGATGCCCAGACTGGCATCCATCGATGAGCCCGTCAGCCTGCCAACGACAGTTGGCGGGCACTCACCACCCGCAAGCCACCCGACTGCTACGTCTCGGCCGGTAGCGGGACCAGAAGATCAGACGTCGGGCGACCGTCCGAATTACAGCTGTCAGGTATGCGGGCAGTGGGGCTGGCAGGCACCCTGAATGGGCGTCAGCGCTGAGGACATCTGCGCCCAAGACGGCAATTCTTAAAGCCGTGGTCACAACACCGGCACCGACTCAGCCAATCACGGCTAAAGAATCAACCGAAGTCGTCAGCGGACCTCCCTCGGGAGTGAAGTACGCCGCCGAGGCGATCGGTACGTTCTTCTTGGTGCTCACCGTGGGTGCCGCAGTCGGCACCGGCAGCCAATTCGCCCCGCTTGCCATCGGTGCGGTCTTGATGGGGATGGTCTACGCCGGTGGACACATCTCGGGCGCGCATTACAACCCCGCGGTGACCTTGTCGGTGTTGGTGCGAGGCCGCATCGCCGTGCGTGACGCCTTCGTCTACTGGATCGTGCAGTTCGGCGCCGGACTGCTGGCTGCAGCGGTGGTGCGTGGGATCGTTGATCCGGCGCGGGCTAAGACCACCGTGACGATGACGCTGACCGGTCACGCGTTGCTGGCCGCATTTGTGGCGGAGCTGTTGTTCACCTTCGCGCTGTGCCATGTGGTACTCAACGTAGCGACGAGCAAAAGCAATCGGGACAACTCACACTTCGGCCTGGCGATCGGTTTCACCGTGCTAGCAGGCGCTTTCGCGGTCGGCGCGATCTCCGGCGGCGCGTTCAACCCGTCAGTGACAGTCGGCGCTGCCCTGATGGGCATGTTCGCCTGGCCGACGCTGTGGGTGTATCTGGTCGCCCAAGCCATCGCCGGCGCCGCCGCGGGACTCACCTTCCTCGCGCTCAATCCTGACGACAAATGATGATCGCCGGGTGGGCAAAAGTTCTCGAGGACGGGACGGGTGCATGAGCCGGGCACTCGTGGTGGGTGGATCTCTGGGGGGCCTCACGGCAGCGCTGGTCCTCCGGGACCAGGGATGGGACGTCGACATTCTCGAGCGTAGTGCGGTTCCGCTGCAGGGGCGCGGGGCCGGGATCGTGGCGCACCCCACCACACTTCGCTATCTCGTGGAGCGGGTCGGTAAAGCGATTGGCGACATCGGCGTGCCTGCCAGCAGGATTCGCTATCTCGGAGATGACGGCTCGGTCGTGCACGAGCAACCCTGGGCCCACCGGTTGGTGTCGTACTTCGAGTTGTATCGAGGGTTGCTCGACGCCTTCGGCACCGAGCACTACCATCTGTCGACTCAGCTTGCGCACCTTGATAACTGGGACGATGAAGTCGCGCTGTCACTGACCGACGGTCGGATTTTGACCGCAGACCTCGTGGTGTGCGCCGACGGCATCCGCTCGACGGGACGCACGATTCTGCTGCCCGACGCGCAACCGCGCTATGCCGGATACGTGGCATGGCGAGGCACCGTCGAACGCGATGAACTCAGCGGCGGCACAGCAAGCATCCTGCGGGATGCGATCACCTACCGGATCCTCCCGCATGGCCACTTGCTGACCTATCAGATTCCAAGCCCGGACGGGTCCGTGCTGTGCAACTGGCTCTGGTATCGGAACGTCACGCCGGGAGACCAGCTCACCGACCTGCTCACCGACCGCAACGGGCTCAAGGTTGAGATGACCGTGCCGCCCGGATTCGTTCAGCCCAAGCATCTCGATGAGTTGCATTCGGCGGCGGACACCGAGCTTCCGGCGCCGCTCACCGAGCTCGTCCGACGAAGCACCGAGCCATTCGTCCAGGTGATCGTCGACCTCGGGGTGTCTCGAATCGCCTTCGGGCGAACCTGCCTGATCGGCGACGCGGCGTTCGCGCTGCGACCACACATCGGTGCGGGTACCGCTAAGGCGGCCGACGATGCCTGGCAGCTAGGCAACGCGCTGCTACACACCACTGGATGGCAGATACCCGGTCGGCTGAAGGGCTGGGAGGCCAAGCAGCTACCGACGGCCCGGCGGGCCATGCAAAGGGCTCGCGCGGTCGGTCGAAGCGTGCAGTTCGAGGGCACCTGGCGGGTCGGCGACCCCGCACCGTTCGGACTGCACGCGGCCGGGGACAGCGCCCTACCGATCGTGGAACAGAAAGGAATGTCCAATGCACGAGGCTCCGGTCCGCGTCGTTCGGCGTGACCAACTCTCCGATGACACCCCGCAGACCTCGGGACTGCGCCGGGCGGTCGCCTTCGACAGCCGCAACCCCGACGCCAAGGTACTGAGCGCCTTCCTGAGTACGGTGCTACCCGGCGCAGCGACCGGTGCGCACCACCACGGCGACCAGGAGACAATCCTGTACGTGCTGGAAGGCACCGCCAGGTACCGATGGGGCGACCGCCTCGAGCACGTCGTCGAGGCCGGCCCGGGAGACTTCGTTTTCATTCCCGCACACACCGTGCACCAAGAGATCAACGCCTCCACCGAGCGCCCGACCGTCTGGGTCGTCACCCGCTCGAACCCCGATCCGATCGTGGTCAACGTCCCGGAACTGGACAAGTTCGCCGAGCCGGCGACCCGCCAGTACCCGCATCCCTGAATCAGCGGCGGGCCAAGTCCAAATATGGCGTCCTGCCAGAGATCTAGGCTCTGGTTGCGGCGGCTGCGCATATCGCTTGCCCTCAACGTGAGTCGCGTGATCCCGGGGCCGCTGCGGTCCAGCCGGCCGGCCGACGAACCAGCGCTGGTTGTCGGCGTGGCACCGTTCTTGGCCCCCGTAGCGGGCCGCATTTGCAACATCCAAACCCGAGAAATACCCGTAATTAGCCTGGGAATTACCTGGGTAATATAAGTGATTGTCGCATGGGAATTATGGGTTCGACACGCATAGCCCCGAAACGTTCCGGTGGTGGTCGCGTAAAAGACTCGGCGCCGTCGCGCTGATAGGCGTCGTTGCCTGCGCAATGGTCACGTCGGCCGTTCTGTACGACGATGATGTTGCGTCCCAACGTATTCCAACTCGTAGGACGCCCACCGCCGGCGGCACAACGGTGACGCTGAATGTGGTAAGTATTCAAAACGACTACAGCGCGTTCGTCGGCGACCTCATCGTTAAGCCCGGACCCGAATTGTTGGATTCGACGACCGACGGTCTCAAGCAAGACCTCACTGTCGCAGTCACATCCACCACGACACCGGTCAAGCGAACCTGGTCCAAGGGTACGTTGCCGGGTGTTTTCCCCGTTCCGCTGACCCTGGCGCGGCAAGTCGAACGCTGGCCCTTCGATAGCTACTACACCGGGCCGATCACGGTTGAACTGTTCGTGGGCATTGGGCAAGTGCCCGAACGCGCCAACGTGACATTCGTCGATCGGCTGACCGGCTGGAAAGTGCAAACGAATCGCCTGAAAAAAGCCAATCCGACGTCACCCTATGAAGTCGAATTGCAGCGATCCGCGAGCACAATGTTATTCGCGTTCATCATCCTCCTCATCTTCGTCGCGATCGGCGCAGTTGGCGTGTTTGTTGCGATTCAGACGCTTCGCGACCCACGAAGGTTTCAGTCACCGCTGACAACCGGGTATGCGGCGATGCTGTTCGCGGTGGTACCGCTGAGGAACGCCCTTCCCGGCTCGCCGGTATTCGGAAGCTGGATCGACCTCACAATCGTTTTGTGGGTACTAGTCGCTTTGGTGATCTCGATGCTGGTCTATATCGCGGCCTGGTGGCGATCGACATCGAAGACCTGAGCCGCCCAGCGCGCCCAGCACGGGCCGTCTGCGCGGTGCCGAAGGATCCCCCGCCCGGCTATAACTGATCAGCTGGCCAGTGCCCGCATCGCTGTGGCGACGATGGCATCGGCGTCGGTAGCCGTCAATCCTCCGTGTCCCGTCGCCCTCCGGTACATCGCCGCCCCGAAGATGAGATCCAACGCGATCTCGGGGTCAACGCTCGGATCCAGTTCACCGCGGGCGACTCCGCGGTCCCAGATCTTCTTGACGGCTGCTCGGCGGACGTTGACCTGGTGGGTTCGGATCCGCTCGCGGTCAGTTGGGTTGAACTGCGACTCGCCGATGTGTTGGGCGTAGATCGCGCCAAGTGGGCTGGTGTAGAAGCCCATGATGCCGCGTAACGTCAGGCGGAAGTCCTCGGCTGCCGATCCGGTGTCGGGCACGGGCGCGTCGACCATCATTTGGTGTAAGAACGCGTCGATAGCCACCGCGGTTCTGTTCGGCCACCATTTGTAAATGGTCGCCTTGCTGACCCGGCTGCGTGCGGAAATCCGGTCGACCGACGCTATGCGCAGGTCGTCCTCTTGCATTAATTCCATGGCGGCTTTCAGGACGGCGTCGCGGTGATGGTCGCTGCGCGGTCGACCGCCCGCTCGTTGTGGGGTCATTCCTCCAGTCTCCTACCCGTCGTTGGTACAAAGGTAATTACTAGACGTCTAGCTGTGAGTTTGCGCCATCAGTTGGCACGGGCCGGACGGACCGCGCAACATTTTGACTGGAAATGTTCACCATTCACGAGCGCGTCAACCCGAAACTCTCAACGCGTTGAAGAACACCTAACCTAGCCGCCGTTCTCGAGGCCGGTGACCGGGAGCGTTAGCGAGCAAATTCCAGGCACGCGACTGCCTGTGGTGTGGTAAATGCTGCGACCAGGAGCACAACAGGTTAGTGAAGCGGAGCGCCCGTGGGAACGATACCGGCGAAAACACAGTGGTCCATTTAAGGGAGAAAAGAACTGACCATTGTTGATGCAGTTGCAGAAGCTATCTGCCGGGCGAACATTAAACCCGCCGAGGAGCTTGCGCCGTTCCGGACATGGGACGAGCTAGCCGAACCTGACCGTGGTTACTGGCGGCATATGGCCCAAGCGGCTATAGATGCGATCCTGAGCGAGGTAGCCCGTGATTGACGTGATCGAGCCACCCGAAATGCCCGGGTGCCGCGAACACTGGGCAGGCTCGTCGGAATTGTCTCTACACGACGATGGGCGCACCGAGTGGGATACATAGGAGCAGCGATTGTGGCAGCGGTCATCGCCACGGCCGCCATTGAGTTGGCGTTGGGCCGTGAGCGGCGCTCGGCGGCCGGCGAGGCACGTCGGGCGCGGGGGCAGTCCATCGGTAGGGCGAAGGCGTCTCGGCGAGTGGTCCCAAAAACCCTCTTGGGCAGAAATTCTGGAATGACTCGTCACTTCTGTCGCAGGCGAATCTGTCCACCTTTTATCCGCTGGCGAGCATCAGCACCGGCTGGTCGCGGTAGAGCGCCGGGAATAGCTGCTTGAGATCGTGCAGCTTGGGCATGTCGTTGATCGCGATGTATGGGTTCGACGGATTCGAGTTCATGAAGTCCTGGTGATACTGCTCAGCAGGGAAGAACCCGAAATCCGGCGCCACCCTCGTGACGATCGGGCCGGGAAAAACAGCGGCCCGGGTCAGCTGAGCGATGTAGGACTCCGCGACTCGCTGCTGGGTCGGATCCTGGAAGGAGATCTGTCTCCGCGGTCCGCGAAAACCATTGCAGCGCAACGCAACACAACACATTCGTAGCAGGCGCTCCAAAACGGCTACGCCGCAACACAACCGGGCTAACACCGCACGGCCATCCGATGACAATCGCAAATCACCACCTCCCCCTCTAAGGGCGTGGTCATTGCTGCAGCCGGGGCCATGCGAGGCTCTCCTGGGCCGACGGTATCGCCGCACCCGGCGCGTCGCCGTTCCGCGAGCTGGTTGTCCGTCCACAGCCGACGATAAAGTCTGCCGAGACCAGAACCTCCAGAAGTGGGAGTAGCGCAGTGCGTGTGTTGTTGTGGACGTACGACACGCGAGGGGGCATCGAACCGCTGATTGGACTCGCGGTGCAGCTGCAAGCACTCGGCGCGGAGGTGCGAGTGTGTGCGCCGCCGGATGAAGGGCTCGCGGAGCGGACGGCCGGTTTCGGCGTGCCGATAGTGCCGTTCCGCGATTCTCTGCGCGCGGCGGCGACCGCGACGACGCCCGACCTGTACCAGTACGTGGACGAGTTGATCGGCGCACAGTTCGACACGCTCGCCGCCGCAGCCGAGGGATGTGACGCGCTGGTGGCGACCGGCTTTATGCCGATCGCGGCCGGCGCGCGGTCGGCGACCGAGAAGCTGGGCCTGCACTACGTATACGCGGGTGTCAGCCCGACCCACCTGCCGTCGCCGCACCACCCGCCGGAGACGTCTGCGGGCAAGTCGGTGCCACCGGGCCCGATGGGCAACCGGATGCTGTGGGACGTACACGACCGGAGCGCGAACGCGATATTCGGCCCGATGCTCAACGGCCACCGAGCGTCGATCGGCCTGCCGCCGGTGGACAACGTCCGCGATCACGCCTTCACCGACCACCCGTGGCTGGCGGCGGACCCGACCTTGGGCCCGTGGATCAAGCCGGCGGACCTCGACGTCGTCCAAACCGGCGCGTGGCTCCTGCCCGACGATCGTCCACTCCCAGCCGAGTTGCTGGCGTTCCTGGAGGCTGGCCCACCACCGGTATATGTGGGCTTCGGCAGCATGGCCTTGGGCGCCTCGAAGGACACCGCCGCGGTTGCTATCGAGGCGATCCGCGCGCAGGGCCGCCGCACGCTGCTCTCCCGCGGCTGGGCCGATCTGGCCCTGATCGATGACCGGGACGATTGCTTTGCCGTCGGCGAGGTCAACCAGCAGGCGCTATTCCGCCGGGTGGCCGCCGTCGTCCACCACGGCGGTGCGGGCACGACGACGACGGCCGCACGGGCCGGCGCGCCTCAGCTGGTGATACCCCAGGTGGCGGACCAGCCATACTGGGCCGGCCGGGTGGCCGACCTGGGCATCGGCACCGCCCACAACGGCCCAACTGCGACCACCGAGTCCCTGTCAGCCGCGCTCAAGAAGACCCTGGCTCCCGAGACCCGCGCACAAGCGAGCGCCGTGGCTAACACGATCCGCAGTGACGGGGCGAGGGTGGCCGCGACACTGCTGATCGACGCAATCAGCCGAGAAAGGCCGCCAGCATCCTCCTGACGCACGCGAGATCGCCGAGCTCCCGCAGGCCAGTCACTTGAGTGGCTGCCCTTTCCATTGCTCAGCGGCTTCCTTCGCATCGGCAGCCGTGGGGAAACACTCCTGGACGACATGCGTATGCACGCCGTCCTCCCCCACCTCCCGAATCACCAGAATCCACGGCAGGTCTGGGTTTTGCGTTGAGCCTGGGTCGAAGGAGACGCGGAATTCATGCGTGTCGCCGACCGCGCGGTTCTGCTCGTTCCACTCCAGCATGGCTACCTATCATGCCCCCGGCGCCCAAAATCGGATACTTCACAAAGGGGTTACCTCCGCGTCAAACACTGAAGTTACGGTCTTGTGCACGGGGGCCGACAGATTCGAGGGAGACATGGATCGCACGCGACGTCTCATGCCTGCATTCGCCGGCGGCATCGCACTAACGTTCGTCGCAGCGACAATTGCCTCCACCCCATCGCTGATCCGATTGGCAGCCCTCCGAGCCAACCCTCGCCCTCCGGGCAGCTGGGACTAAGGCCTACTTTCGCGGCATCGAAGACGTTCGGACGACAGAGCGCGATCTACCGGCTCCCAAGGGTGGTTGCCTGTCGAGGGCTCACTTATTTCATGGTCGGGATGCTGAACTCGGCGCCGTCCTTGATCCCCGATGGCCAGCGCTGGGTGACGGTCTTGACCTTGGTGTAGAACTGGATTGACGCGGGCCCATGTTGGTTGAGATCGCCGAAGCCGGACCGCTTCCAACCGCCAAAACTGTGGTAGGCCACCGGAACCGGTATTGGCACGTTGACACCGACCATGCCGACTTGGACCCGGGAGGTGAAGTCGCGTGCGGTGTCGCCGTCCCGGGTGAAGATCGCCACACCGTTGCCGTACTCGTGCTCGGAGGGCAGCGCGAGCGCCTCCTCAAAGTCGTTGGCCCGGACCATGCAGAGCACTGGACCGAAGATTTCGTCGGTGTAGATCGACATGTCGGTGGTGACGTGGTCGAACAGTGTGGGTCCGATGAAGTAGCCGCCCTCCAGGCTGACGCCATCGAAAGTCAGGTCGTCACTGGCGCGTTCGCGACCATCGACGACGGCTTCGGCGCCCGCCTCGACGCCCTGGGCGATGTAGTCCTTTACCCGCGTCAGCGCCGCCGACGTGATCAGTGGCCCGTAATCGGCCTTCGGATCGAGGCTGTGGCCAACGCGCAGATTGTTGATCCGTTCGACGAGCCTGGCGCGCAACCGATCCGCGATCTGTTCACCGACCGGGACCGCGACGCTGATGGCCATGCACCGCTCGCCCGCGCTGCCGTAACCCGCGCCGATGAGCGCGTCGACGGCCTGGTCGAGGTCGGCATCAGGCATCACGATCATATGATTCTTGGCCCCGCCGAAGCATTGTGCGCGTTTACCGTTGGCGGCAGCGGTCGAGTAGATGTACTTGGCGATGTCGGAGCTACCGACGAATCCGACTGCCTGAATGTCCGGGTGGTTCACGATGGCGTCGACGGCCTCCTTGTCACCGTGCACCACTTGGAAGACGCCCTTGGGTAGTCCCGCTTCGAGAAACAGTTCGGCCAGCCTGACCGGAACGGACGGGTCCCGTTCGCTGGGCTTGAGTACGAATGCATTGCCGCACGCTAGCGCGGGGCCCACCTTCCACAGTGGGATCATCGCCGGGAAATTGAAGGGCGTGATGCCCGCGACCACGCCTAGTGGCTGGCGCAGTGAATAGACGTCGATGCCGGTGCCCGCGCCTTCGGTGTGCTCGCCCTTGAGTAAGTGCGGAATACCGATGGCGAACTCGATGACCTCGATGCCGCGTTGGATATCACCGCGCGCGTCGGCGACCGTCTTGCCATGTTCCAACGAGAGCAGCTCGGCGAGTTCGTCCATCTTCTTGTTGACCAGGTCGACAAATCGCATCATCACCCGCGCCCGACGCTGCGGGTTGAAGGCAGCCCATTCCTTCTGCGCTTCGATCGCGCTCGTCACGGCCTCGCCGACCTCTGCGGCCGAAGCCATGGGTACCTGCGCCTGCACCTGACCGGTGCTTGGATTCAGCACGTCGGCCGTACGAGCGGACCGGCCTGTCGTCCGCCGACCATCGATGAAGTGCGGAATCAGCGTCGTCTGCGCAGTCATTCAGTCTGTCCTGGCCTTGGTTTTTGGATGGCTTCTCGCACTTTGCGTGACTTATAGAACCACAGAAGTAGAGTATCTAATGCTGCTTATATTAGTCGTCAAATGCATACTGCGAAAGTGATGTTGTACTGATAGAAGCATTACATGCTACGTGGTAGCCGCAGTTCACTCCGGGGCCTTACGTGTCCTCCGCCTCATTTTGTAAGCACAGCTAACATTTCGGATAGGATTGGGAGACAGCTTGTTTCACCGAGAGCCGCGAAGGGACTCCGATGGCCAGAACTGAGGACGACACGTGGGACATCAGCGAGAGCGTCGGCGCGACCGCGTTAGGCGTTGCCGGTGGGCGAGCGGCCGAGACCAACCGTGCCGATCCACTGATCAGCGATCCGTACGCACGACTCTTCCTCGAAGCGGCCGGCGACGGCATCTGGCGGATCTACCTAGATGATGAATTGCCGGCCGAACTCATCGACCTTGATCCGCAATTGGAGGACCGGATGCAGGCGATGCTTGGCTACACGGCGTGCCGGACGAAATTCTTCGACGAGTACTTTCTCGCGGCAGCCGGCGACGGCATCGGGCAAGCCGTCATCCTGGCGGCTGGTCTGGACTCGCGCGCCTGGCGGCTCGCGTGGCCTGCTGGGTGTGTGGTCTACGAGATCGACCAGCCCAAGGTGCTGGCATTCAAGACCGGCACGTTGGAATCTCATGGGGTCGGCCCGATCGCTTCCCACGTCGGCGTAGGCATCGATCTACGTCTCGACTGGCCAACAGCGTTGGCGCAGGCCGGGTTTGACGCGTCGATTCCGACTGCGTGGTCCGCTGAGGGACTGCTGCCCTATTTAACAGCCGACGCCCAGGACCTGTTGTTCGACCGGATCCAGTCGCTCAGCGCCCCCGGAAGCCGGGTCGCGGTAGAAGCATTCACCAACGAGTTCTTCAGCCCCGACAGTTCCGCGCGCCGGGAAGAGCAAACGGAACTGTATCGAACCGTCGCAATCAAGCTGGGCGGCAAAGACATCGCCGAGTCCGGCAACCTGCTCTACGAGGAGGAACGAACCGAGGTCGTCGACTGGCTGCAAGCCCACGGCTGGACCGTCACTGCCGCAACGAGCGCAGAGGACTTGATGGCTGCCAACAACCGGGGCGTGCCCGCCGGCCTCGATGCGGCCGTCCCGGAAAGTGTCTTCGTCGAAGGCCGCCTGCACTGACCCTCGCGCGGTTCGGCGAAGGCTTATTTCGGAGGCATCCGGATCCCGCCGTCCACCCGGACGACCTCAGCATTCATGTACGAATTGGTCACCAATTCAACGACCATCGAGGCCAGCTCTTCGGGGTCGCCCAGGCGGTGCGGGAACAGCACGGACTCGCCCAGCTTCGCCTTGAAAGCTTCTGACCCCTCCCCCTCGCCGTAGATCGGGGTGTCGATCAGGCCGGGGGCGATGGTGTTGACCCGGATCCCGACCGCGGAGAGGTCACGCGCGACCGGCAGCGTCATCCCCACGATGCCACCCTTAGACGACGAGTACGCGGCTTGCCCGATCTGACCGTCGAAGGCGGCGACGCTGGCCATCGAGACGATCGCGCCGCGCTCGCCGTTGGCCAGCGGCTCGGTGCGGCCCATCGCCGTTGCGGCCAACCGGATGCAGTCGAAGGTGCCGATCAGGTTGATTGCGATGACCTTTTTGTAGCCATCGAGATTATGTGCCGAATCGAACTGGCCGTCTTTGCCGATCGTGCGCTGTGCCCACCCGATGCCCGCGGAGTTGACCAAAACGCGCAGCGGGCCGAGTTCGGTCGCCGTGTTCACGGCCGCCTCGATCTGCTGAGTATCTGTGACATCGACGCTGACGAACGTGCCACCGATACTTTCGGCAAGCTCTGCCCCGCGGGCTGCCTGTAGGTCCGCGACGACAACCTTCGCCCCCCTCGCGGCCAACTGCCGTGCAGATGCCGCGCCGATGCCCGACGCGCCACCGGTGACTATTGCGCTAGCTCCCTTGATATCCACGGCGTCAGGTTAGCCAACGTGTCGCTGCGGACTTCAGCCGATCCACGGCTCGCGCTCTCACAGCTGTCCGCTCGCCGGGACGAGGTCGGCGACCGAAGGACACGCAATCAACCTGCTACGGAACGTCTCTGTGCAGCCAACCGAAGCGTCCGGGTGCCCGGCCGCCTCAAGCGCCTGGGCCTTGAACACCCGCGCAGCGTCGCTCAGCCGATGCTCCACCGAATCGGTCCTCGCGTTGAACTCTGCCGACCGCACCTCCCCCCACAGCGTGACTTCAGTCAACCGGTGATCGAGCGCCTTCAATACGCGTTGCCGTGCCCGCAAGTCGCTGCCGAGAAGATCCGTCGCGACCGCCAGGGCCTGCGGGCGTGGACGCTGGTCCAGCGATCCGAACGCGAAGTCGAGGTCGAGAGTCTTGGTTCCAAGGATCTGCAGCGGCCGCCCATCGGCGTGGTCGGCGACGCACACGGTCACGTCCCACCCGGCCATTACCCGGTCGAACAACCACCCGCCGGCGCGGGTTACCACTTCGAGAACGCTCATGGCAGCGACATCGAGCCGATATCGGATGTCCAGCGCATCGTCGGGCACTACGACACCCACGCGACCTCGACCCGTTGCCATCCGTTGAGCAGCGCCGTCGGATTACGTTGCAGCGGTGCATCGGTCAGTTTCAGACGGCCGAGGTGAGGCAGTAATCCGCCGATCGCCGCGCGCACTTCCTGGCCGGCCAGGTGAGCACCCAGACAGAAGTGAATGCCGTGGCCGAACGCCAGGTTTTTGCCGGCCGGACGGTTGATCAGAAAACGGTCGGGGTCCTCGAAGCGCCGAGGGTCGCGATTAGCGGCCGCCATGTGCAGCGCGACGATGGCCCCCTTCGGAATCGTCGTATCGGCAACCTCGGTGTCTTCGGTCGCCTCACGAAACGCGAACTGGATTGGGGTCGTCAATCGATTGGCTTCGTCAACCGCATTGGGCAACAACGACGGATCGTCGGTCAACAATTTGAGTTGGTCAGGGTTGGCCAGCAGTTCAACCACGGTGTTGCCGATGAGGTTCGTCGTCGTCTCGTTGCCGGCGACCATGATGGTGATCGCCACCATCAATGTTTCGACATTGCTCAGCGACTCGTTGTCGATCGCCGCGACCATTGCACTGACCAAATCATTCCTCGGCTCAACACGCCGCGCTTCGATCAACGGCACGAAGTAGGTACTGAACTCCTTGATGGTGCGCAGCATCATCTCGCTGCGTTCGGCGGGACTGCTCAAGTAGATGTCGGCGCCCGCGGCGAATGCATCGGACCACCGTTTAGCGCGGCCGTATTCGCTTCGGTCGATACCGAGGATGTGGCAGATCATCTCCACCGGCAGTGGAATGGCGAGTCGCTCGACAAGATCGAAGCTGGGCAGGTCCTCGATGCCGCTGAGGCAGCGGTCGACGATCTCAGTGATCGCGTCGGCCATCTCCTTGATTCGCGGGGGCGTGAAACCCCTACTCACGATCCTGCGCATCCGGGTGTGTTGAGGAGGGTCCGCGGCGGCGATGGTCTTGGCCGACGCCATCTCCTCCATATCGATGGGGATCCCCGCGACCAGGGCGATGAGTCGCTCGATGACCTCGGGTGTCATCTCGGCATCCGCCGGTGCATCGCCCTCGTAGGGGTTGGGACGCGACGAGAACACCGCAGGATTCGACTGCACGGCCTTCACGTCATCGAATCGCGATATCACCCAGATGTTCGAAGCACTCCGGTAGACGGGAAATCGCTCGCGCAGCTCCGCGTAAACCGCCGGCAACTGGTCTGTGGGACCGGGCTTGAACGGCTCGAACTGCAGCACACTTCCGTCGGCCGACAATGTCTCTCCTGTTCATTTGGCGAATACCGCGGGCCATCTTGCACGCCGGACGGCAGCTCACGCCGATACAGCCATGTTCGTCATAGTAGGATGCTAGTTGCGTATGAAGCAAGGATCGGTAGAGTTCAACAGCACCTAACGTCATCACCTGCTCGGCCAGCTGGGAGCGCCGACGTATCGATGAGGAGATCAGATGGTGTTCGCTGCTCGCGTTGCGGAGGTGGTGATCGCCTCGCCCGACGACACCGATAGATTCCGCCCCGCCATTGGTCAGGCTCTGAATTGGTGGAACGCCGGGAGCGGGCAGCGACACGAGATTGTGCTCGTGCCCTCCGGTGGACAACACCGCACCGCTGGCGCTGAGCGGCTCAATGCTTCCGCAGAATCTGCCCAGATCGGGGACCGGGGCGACGTGTTCATCGCCGTTTTCGACCCGATTCGGCGCGATGTCGTTCACGTGATGGGCGAGGTCGATCGCGCACAACGCGCCGGCAAGGTGGTGCTCGCCTGGCTCCTCGCCGAGTCACCTTCCTCTCCTGGCCTCAGCGCAGCCGACCAAGCCTGGCTTGGCGACGTCGCACATCGGCTGAGCGAGGCGGGGGTCATTCCCCGCTACCTTGGTCACGGCGATGCTCACTTCGAGAGCCGGCTACAAACTGCCATTACCGCCGATCTGACGCAACCGCAATCTCGGCAAGCTGGCCAGTGAGTTCGAGAAAGCCTCCCCGGTGCGCCGATTGAGGATTTACCGAACTCCGGTGGCGTTGCTCGGGCCGCAGATCTGGGCCGTGACGGTGGTGAACCACAGCGCCTCTTTGGTCGTCGGATTGCAGGTCTCGGTAGCGGCGGTCGACTCCGAGGGACGCACTCGGCCCGGCGGTGCCAAACGCTGCAGGCAACCGATCGCCGACGTCCTCGCCAAGCTGAGGGCTGGCC
The DNA here is from genome assembly GCA_963826365.1 of uncultured Actinomycetota bacterium. Lineage (GTDB taxonomy): Bacteria > Actinomycetota > Actinomycetes > Mycobacteriales > Mycobacteriaceae > Mycobacterium. The sequence goes on from CAWGXA010000003.1 coordinate 1,106,476, forward strand.
CGTGGCCAGACGAGCATCACCCGCTCAGCGACCCACGTGGGGTGTTACCCGCTGAGCAGCCAATCTTTCTCGGCAGCCGGATGGATCTGCTCGCCGCCCACAACGCCATGGACTTCCCACGCTGGCTGCGGCCAAACCAACACGCCTCCGCCCTTTATTCGTTGGAACCCAATGCATCTCCCGCCGTGCGGATCAAGTTCGAAGACGAGGCTGGCGAGGTGTGGTCCAGAGCGAACGACGCTGAGCCCGAACGTGTTTCGTCAAACTCACGAAGCTCCGGCGAGCTGCGCGGCGGCGCTGGCGCGGGCGAGTAGAGCGACGGAAAGGCTGCCTCGTGTCATCAAATACCGTTAGGCCCACCAACATCCCGCCCTATGAGATGGTTGGCGATTGGGCAGATCTGTCCGCCGTCCCGGGTGCCGCATCCTGTTGGGTGCACAACGCTGTTGTCGCCACCGACGGTGGGGAGATCATCGGTTTCCACGCCGGGCAACTCGTCGCTTTCGACACCGAAGGCCGTCTGCTCCGCGTCGTCGACACAGACCTCACCGAAGGTCACGGCATCACTCTCGTGCGTGAGGGTGATGCCGAGTTCCTCTGGGTCAGCGACCCCGGGTTCGTGTTCAGCTGCGGCGCCGACGACGGCGACCCCAACTGGGCCCCGATGTTCGGCAAGGGAGTCCACTGCCAGATCCGGGCGCCCCGAGTGGTGAAAATGGGCCTGGACGGACAGATCCGCTCCGAGTTGCCTGTCCCCCAACAGGATCCGGCCATCCCGGCCGGTCCGATGGGACCGTACTGTCCGTGCGGCTGCGCAGTGGACGAGGAGCGGTTCGGTGGATCGGGCGACATTTGGGTCGCGGACGGATACGGGTCAGGTGTCGTGCACCGCTTCGACAAGCAGGGAAACCATCGGTCGACATTGACCGGCGAGGAAGTCGGCCAACGACTCGCGTGTCCACACGCAATTTTCATCGATCGGCGCAAGACACTCCCGGAGCTCTACATTGCCGACCGGGTCAACACCCGCGTGCTCGTCTACGATCTCGACGGCCGCTATCTGCGGACCTTCGGTGAGCAGTTCCTCAACAGCCCCAGCGATTTTGCCCAGTGGGGCGACCTGCTGGTCGTCGCCGAACTCTATGGGCGAGTGGCGGTACTCGATCCCGAAGACAATCTGCTCGGGTACCTCGGCGACGACCCCGAGGCCGCCCCCGGGTGGCCGACCCGGCCAGGATGGCCCAATACGCTTGCCGGCGACGGGCATACGGAGATACCCCACCTGCCCCGCCACGATCGCTTCAATTCCCCGCACGCTGTCGCAACGGACACCGACGGAAACCTCTATGTGTCTGAATGGTTGCTGGGCGGGCGATACACCAAGCTCACCGTCGCGCGCTGAGTGTTCGGGTCGAGCTAGATCCGTTCGACAACCAACGCTGAGCCCATCCCTCCCCCGGCGCACATCGCCACCACCCCAATGCGCGCATCACGCCGTGCGAGTTCATGAACGAGCGATACCACCATCCGGGCGCCAGTCGCTGCGATGGGGTGGCCAAGACTGATGCCGCTACCGTTGACGTTCACCATTGACTCGTCCAATCCGAGGTCACGCGTGCACGCCACAGCCATCGTGGCGAACGCCTCGTTGATCTCGAAGAGGTCTACGTCGTCCAGTGTGAGACCACTGCGCTTGAGTGCCAACGGGATTGCGGTCACCGGGGCCATTCCGGTGTGCTCGACCTCCACACCGACAGATGCCCATCCTCGGATCCGTGCCAGCGGTGTCAGGCCGCGGCTGGTTGCGAAGTCAGAGCTGCCGATGACGAGCGCGGCGGCGGCGTCGTTGATGCCCGCGGAGTTTCCAGCGGTGACAACGGCGTCGGGCATTTCCGGGTGCAGAACCTTCAGCCCGGCGAGCGCCTCGGGGGTGGTGTCTCGCGGGTGCTCGTCGGTGTCGAACATGGCTTCGCCCTGGTTGATGGGGACCGAGACGATCTCGTCGTCGAAGTACCCCTTGGCAATGGCGTTGAGTGCTCGCTGCTGTGAGCGAACGGACCAGGCGTCGGCTTGCTCGCGGGTGACATGGTGCAGTCGGGCGGTGTTCTCCCCGATCGTGACCGACATGTCAAAGGCAGGAATGCCCGGGGCGTCGGGATGGCTCTGCGGAGACCATCGGGTGGGTTCTTCCGCACCAGGGGCCAGCTTGGACAGCCGGGGCATGGTGCTCGCGCTTTCTGTTCCGCCTGCGACGATCACGTCTGCCATGCCAGCCATGATGGTGGCCGCCGCCAACTGGACGGCGGTGGCACCGGAGGCGCAGTGCCGGTTGATCGCGACCCCAGGCACGTTGGTCATCCCGAGGCGCACTGCGATGTTGCGGCCGATCACCCCGCCACCCTGCAGGGACTCCGCGAGGAACAGGTCGTCGAGGTCAGCGACGGGGATCTGTGACCGTTCGACTGCCGCGGTAACGGCGACCTCGGCAAGTTCGTAGGCGTCGACTGACGTCAGGGATCCCTTGCGGGCCCTGCCGATTGGCGTTCTAGCGGCCGCGAGGACGAGCGCGTCAGGCATTGTTGTCGCTTCCGTTGAAGGGTTGGTGCAGCGGTTGACTGGTCATGACGTCGCCGCCTGCGCGGTGGCGAGCAGGTCGGCGAGGAGTTCGCGGCGTAGAACTTTCCCGGTAGCGGTTTGCGGCAGCGCGTCGCGGATCGCGATCAGCGCCGGCGTCTTTGAACCACGCAGCCGGCTTCGCACCCATTCGCGTAGCTCTTCGGCGTGGACGGTGCGGCCGGGTCGCAGTACCACCGCTGCGGCGATCTCTTGGCCCCAGTGCTCATCGGGCACTCCCACCACGGCGGCCTCGACCACCGCGGAGTGTTCCAGCAAGACATCCTCGATCTCGGCGGGTGCGATGTTCTCGCCGCCGCGGATGATGGTGTCGTCGGTACGCCCTTCCACGAACAGGTAGCCGTCCTCGTCGACCCATCCGCGATCGCGGGTGCCAAACCATCCGTTCCCGTCGAGAACACTTCCCGCGCCACGGTATTCGCCGGACACCTGGTCGCCGCGTACATAGATGTCGCCGGCGGTGCCGGTAGGCAGCGCCCCATCCGGTCCACGGATCTCGACCTCAATGCCGGGAAGGAGCCGACCGGCCGAGCCGAGCCTGGCGCGTGCGACCGGATCGCCGTCAAGCGCGGCGCGGTGGTCGTCGGGGCCGAGGACAGCGATGGTGGAGCTGGTCTCCGTCAGGCCGTAGGCGTTGACGAAGTCGACCCCGGGGAACAGCCGAATCGCGCGCTCCAGCACCGGAATAGGCATCTTGGCCCCGCCGTAGGCCAGCGACTTCAAGGTGGGTACGTCTGCGTTGGTCGCCTGATCAAGGTGTTCGGTGATCTTGGCGAGCATGGTGGGAACGAGCAGGGCGTGGGTGATGGCTTCGGCGCGCACGCAGTCGAGCCATCCGTGCGCGGTGAAGGCCTCAAGATAAACCACTCGCCGGCCGGAGCAGATGTTGCTGAGCAGATTGGAGACGCCCGCGATGTGATAGGGCGGGACGCTCACAATGACGGCTTCTTGTTCACCGGCCGCACCAAAGTCGATGCTGCCCAGCAAGTAGGACGTCAGGTGACGGTGGCGCAGCACAGCCGCTTTCGGTTCGGACGTGGTCCCACTCGTGTAGAGCAGCACCGCGACAGCTTCGGGATCGTCAGACCACGGCGTCGACTCGTCGGACGGCTCGGCGCACGCCGCCCGCCACTGCCCCACGGTAACTGCGTGGGCTGTCGTCGGCAGCTGCACATCGGAGATGACCAACGCGTTCGGGTGTTGCGCAAGAAGGCTTTCCAGCGCGTCCCGGCCAAGGCGATAGTTCAGCGGCACCAGCGGGACACCCGCCCATGCGGCGGCGAACAGCGCCACCGCGAAGTCGTCGGCGTTGACGCCCACATAGACGAGTTCCTCGGCGTCGCGCTCCGCCAGGACGCTGGCCCCAGAGCTCGCCCGGTCGAGAAGTGCACGGTAAGTCAGTCCCACCGGCGCGGCCTCGGCCGGCGCCACGTGGCCGATGCCGACCCGGCCGGGCATACCCGTCGCCGCCATTTCCAGCAGTGTCAGAACATTCACCGACGGCTTCCCTCAGTCCGACGCCGGTAGTGCATTGGGCGCCTTGATCGTGAGTTGCCGTTCGTCTGCGCTGAGCACACCCGGTCCTGCCTTGGTGCACAACACTTCTAGCCCGGTGTCGGTGTCGACATAGCGCTTACCGAGCACGGTGTCGTTCTCGGTAGCTGACGCGCCCGCGGCCCCCGCCGCCAGGTCCGCCGTCATCGGTTGACCACCGCAGGACAGCTCGACCGGGGCGGCGGGAGATCGTACGACGATGATCTCGGTGTCACTTACCTTGCTGCGCAGTCGCTTTCCCGGTGTGAGGTCGGTCATCGATCACCTTTCGTGGCACGCGGATGTTCAGGCCCAGAAGTTGTACACGGTGCGGGCGTTGAGCTCCACGATCTTGCGTGCCTCCTCGTCCGGCACGTCGACCAGGTGTTCGGCGAGCAGCTTGCGGGTGTGTGGCCAGTTGGAATCCGAATGCGGGTAGTCGCTTTCGAACATGATGTTGTCCACGCCGATGCGGTGACGCTGCTCGAGCCCGGACTGGTCGGAGATGAAGCACCCGTAGATGTGTTCGCGGAATAGCTCCGAGGGCAACTTGTCGGCGTTGATGTCGCACCAGTACTTGTGCCGGCCGAACGAGTAGTCAATGCGCTCCAACAGATAGGGCATCCATCCGATACCGCCCTCGGACAACGCGACCTTGAGTTTGGGGAACTTGTAGAACACGTCCGACATCAACAGGTCGACGGTGGCCATCATCGAGTTCAACCCGAACAACGCGATCCCGATGAACATGTCACCGTCGGGAGCGAGCCCCAGCGGCATGCCGCCGGACCCGAAGTGCATGGACAGCGGTAGTCCGGCTTCCTCGCAGACACGAAACAGCGGATCCCAGTGGTCGGTGTGAAACGACGGCAGTCCGATCTTGTGCGGCGCCTCGATGAAGGAGATGGACTTGGCGCCCTTTGCCACAGTGCGCTCGACTTCGGCAACCGAGGCCTCGATATCCCAGAACGGAACCATCATCAGCGGGATCTGACGTTGCGGGGCGTACGCGCACCATTCGTCGAGAATGAAGTCGTTGTAGGCGCTGATGCACAGCTTGGCGAAGTCCTTGTCCTTGGCCTTGTGAAATGTGCTGCCGGCAAAGCCGCCGAAGTTCGGGAAGCACAGCTGCGCCCACACTCCCTCGATGTCCATGTCCTTGATCCGGTCGGCGATTTCATGACACCCGGGCAACATGTCGTCGTAGCTGCGCGGGTCCATGCCGAAGTCGCGGGGATGCTTGCCCGCAACGGCGTTGAGGGCAAAGTTGCCTGACTGGCTGCCCTCATAGAGCCAGGTGTCGTTGCCATCGGGCAGCTTCACGATGCGCGGAGCCACCTCGGCGTACTTGGCGGGCACGCGGTCCAGCCACACTCGGGGGTGCTCGATGACGTGGTCGTCGACGGAGATGATCTTGGCGTCGTCGGGCAGCATGCGGATTCCCTCCTGGAAAGAGACCGGTACAACGAGATCTCACGCCAGACGTGAGCGAACTTCCCTCAGAGTAGAACAATAAGTTCAAATACTGCAATCTTCATGTGCAGTATAGCGCTGGATCAGTCCGCGATTATCCGTAATGCCTGCTTCGGGCAGGCGAGCACCGCTTCGGCGACGGCCGACTCCATCCCCCGGGGCGGTTCCGGAAGCAGGATATCGACGACGTCATCATCGACAAGGTTGAACACTTCGGGGGCGGCTGCCACGCATAATGCGTTGGCTTCACAAAGGTCGGGGTCGACTTTCACCATCATGAATCGAGTAGACCATCACATTCTTTTGATGACAACATAGGTCTCTCTCATCGCATGCTTTATGTTGCTTCTAGGGCACAGCGCCGTCTGCAGAAGGATTCGTTGGGCGGCCGGGCAGGTAGTGATCCACCGATGAGAGGACCGGATAACTGTGGACAACGTTCTGGTGATCACCGGGGGTGCAGGCGGGATGGGGATGGCCTGCGCTCGCGCACTGGCCGACCGCGGGCGGCTGCTGCTCGTGGACGTGCGCGAGGATCTACTCGATCAGGCACACAAGGCGCTGAGCGGCTACAGGGCCGAAGTCGAGACGTTGCGCTGCGACGTGGCCTCCCCGGCAGATGTCGCGGCGGTCGCCGATCGGGTACGCGAGCTGGGGCGGCTGCGCTGCCTCGTACACACGGCGGGCGTCTCACCGGAAATGGCCGATGCCGCCACGGTGCTCGACGTGGATCTGGCCGGATCGGTGCGCATCACCGACGCCTTGTTCCCGTTGGTTAACCCGGGCTGCTCCGCGATCCTGATCGGATCGATCGCCGGCTACAGCGAAGTCCCCGCCGCCGTCGAACCGTTACTGGACGATCCGCTGGCCGACGGGTTCCTCGGCGCCATCGAACAGGCCCTGGGCAAGACGCTCGACAGTGCGACGGCCTATGTCCTGGCCAAACGCGGTGTGACCCGCCTGGCCGAACGCCTGGCCACGCCGTGGGGCAAGAAGGGCGGACGTACCGTCGCGATCTCGCCCGGCCTGATCGATACGCCGATGGGCCGGACGGAACTGGATCGTCAGGAGATCATCCCGGTGATGATCGAGGTGACCCCGGTCAAGCGCCCGGACCGGCCGCTGCCGGGACGCCCCGAGGACATCGCCGCCGCGGTGGCCTTCCTGGAGTCCGATGCCGCGGCATTTATCTCCGGTTGTGACATTCGCGTTGACGGTGGACTCGTGGGCGCGGGCAAGCACCTGATGGGTGTGGGTTGATGGCCGAGACCGGTTCGGCATGGATAGACCCGGAGATCGGCGAAAGTCTGCGCGGATTCCCCGATTTCGACTTCTCACTCGACAAACTTCCGGCCATGCGCAGCGGATCGATGTTCGAGCCGCAGTCCGCGCCCGACGTCGAGCGCATCGAACTGACCACCGAAGGAAGCGGGGTCGCGCTGTCCGTGCTGCGACACATCGAATCCACCGACGATTCGCCCGCCCTGTTCTGGATGCACGGCGGCGGGATGGTGATCGGCAACCGGCACATGGACGACGCGCGCCTGATCGAGTGGTGCCGCTCATTGGGTTGTGTCTGCATCAGCGTCGAATACCGGCTGGCACCCGAAGCGCCCTACCCCGCGCCACTGAACGACTGCGAGGCCGGTCTGCGGTTAGTCGTCGAGCACGCCCATGATCTGCGGATCGACCGGCAGCGGATCGGGATCGGCGGACGTAGCGCCGGTGGGGCGCTGGCCGCGGGCCTGGCCCTGCGCTGCCGCGATCGAGCGAACGTCGCGTTGGCGTTCCAATACCTGGAGTATCCGATGCTCGACGACCGCGGCCTGACACCGTCGAGCCAACTCGAGGGATTGCCAATTTGGACACGGGAATCCAATGCCTTCGGCTGGCGCAGTTATCTCGGCGACCGGTGCGGCACCGACGACGTCCCCGCCGAAGCGGCGCCAGCACGAGCGACCGAATTCACTGGCCTGCCAACGGCATTCATCGGTGTCGGCACGGCGGACTGCCTGCGCGACGAGTCGATCGACTTCGCCGCCCGACTATGCCGGGCGGCGGTGCCCACCGAATTGCACGTCTATGCCGGCGCGGTACACGGCTTCGACATGTTCGCCGACACCGCGGTCGCCCGCACCGCGGCGCGCGACAGCGCGGATTGGCTGGCCCGCCAGTTCAGCCGGCGCACGGTCGCCTAGGCGGTAGCCGTTTCCAGCGCCGCCGCGAGCCGCTCGTGGTGCAGATAGGGATCGCCGAACAGAACCTGGTTCGCCTTGGCCCGGCGATGGTAGAGATGCAGGTCGTGTTCCCAGGTGAAGCCGATACCGCCGTGCACCTGGAGGGCTTCACTGGTCAGAGCGGCGATCGCCGACGAGGTGTAAGCCTTTGCGACGCTTGCGGCTTCCTCGGCATCATCCGCATCGGCGGCCACGGCCATCGCGGCGTAATAGGTCGCGGCCTTCGAGGCTTGTAGCCACATCCGCATCGTCGCGCACTTGTGCTTGACAGCCTGGAAGCTGCCGATGGCACGCCCGAACTGCACCCGAAGCTTTGCGTACTGGACGGTCATCTCCAGCACGGCCTCACCGACACCGATGTTGTCTGCGCTGACAAGCACAGCGCCGCAACGGTTCTGGTGTGCCAGCGCCGCTTCCGCAGCTTCGCCGGCGTGCAGCAACGCCGATCGAGCCACCACCACATCGTCGAGGGAAACCTCGTCGAGGCGCCTGGTGATATCGAGGGTCCGAAGGCGGCGCACAGCCAGCCCGGGAGCCCGCCGGTCGACGAGGAACTGCGCCAAGCGGCCCCCCAGGTGCGCGGCGACCACAATCCAGCCGGCGCGATCGGCATCTTGCACGGCGGTCTTGATGCCCTGCAGTCGGAATCCGTCGGCGTGCTCGGTCGCCACTGTGCACACACCGTCGGCGTCCCACGGCTGGCGCGACTCCGCGAAGGCCCACCCGGCGACGGCCTGGCCGCCGGCCAGCAGCGGCAGAATCTCCGAGCACAGGTCGTCACGTCCCGATTGTGAGATCGCCACTGCTGCAAGGGTATTGCCGATGAGCGGGCCCGGCTGCACCGTCCTGCCGTGTTCTTCGGCGATCAGGGCGACATCCACCAGATCGCGCCCCAAACCGTCGTACTCCTCGGCGACGAGCAATCCGGCCCACCCCAGTTCCGCGCCTCGCTGCCACACGCGCTCGTCGTAGCCCTGCTCATCGGAATCGGCGAGTTCGCGCACGCGGCTGATCGGCGAATCGCGTGCCAGCAACTTACGGCTGGTCTCGACGAGCATCCGTTGTTCGTCACTCACAGTGAAATCCACGACTTACCTCCGAAGACGTCAAGAACCGCGCGGTTCCCTGGGCAATCCGAGCGAGCGCTCGGCGATCATGTTGCGCAAGACTTCGTTCGCGCCACCGGCGATGGTCAGCGCCCGCGAATACAGGAAGGCGTCCTGCCACCAACCGCCGGCGATCGCCTCGGGGTCGTCCTCGGTGAGCAGCCCGTCGGTGCCTTGCAGTCCGAGTCCGAACTCGATGAGCGCGAGATTGCTCTCGCTGTAGAGCACCTTGGCCAACGGAGCGTCGCCGGGATCGGTCTCGCCACTCAACGCGCGGGACAGGTTGTATTGGCCCAACCGCACGTTGACCCGTGCCGCGGCGTAGAGCCGGCCGATGTCTTGGCGGACCGCATCGTCGTCCAGCGCAGGGCGCGATCCGCGCCGCAGCGATCGCGCCATCGTTACCGCGTCGCGCACCGTGCGCAGCATGACGATGCCCGAGGTGCCCACACTGGAGCGCTCCTCGACGAGGCTGGTGGTGGCGACCTTCCAGCCTTCGTCGACTTCGCCGAGCACGTTGTCTTTCGGTATCCGGACGCCGTCGAAGAAGACTTCGTTGAAGTCACTGGTGCCGGTGATCTCGCGGAGCGGCCGCACGTCGACGCCCGGACTGGTCATGTCCAGGATGAACGCGGTGATGCCGGCATGCTTGGGTACATCGGGGTTGGTTCGGGCCAACAGGTAGCCCAATTGGGCGTGTTGGCCGTTGGTGGTCCACACCTTTTGGCCGTCGACGACGAAGTCATCGCCGTCGCGACGCGCGCGGGTGGACAGGCTGGCCAGGTCGCTGCCCGCGCTGGGCTCGCTGAACAGCTGGCACCAGATGTCCTCACCGCTGCGGATCCGGGGCAGGTAGCGCTGTTGCTGATCGTGGCGCCCGCAGTGGATGAGGGCCGCGGCGGCCAGCAACCCGGCGCCGATTGGCGTGGGCACCCGCGCCCGCGCCATCTCCTCACCGACGACGGTCGTACGGAGCGCGTCTTTGGTGCCGGCACCGCCCCATTCGGCGGGCCAGTCAGCGCCCACGTATCCGGCCTCGAACAGCCGCGCGGTCCATGTCCGCAGGGCGGGAATGTCCTCGGCTTCGGGTGCGCGGGTCCCGGCTCTGCCCTTGGTGCGCACCGCTGGGCGATGTTTCTCCAAGAAATCTCTGACCTCGGCGCGGAACTGATCGAGCTCCGGATCCTGTTCCAGCTTCATACGTCCGTCCTCCGCATCAGTGCCCCCGTCTCAGCAGCAGTGCTCCCCCGGGGGTACCGCCGCCGGTGGTGACGACCGCAACCTGGGCGTCGGCGACCTGGCGCTCAGCCGCCTCGCCGCGCAGCTGCGCCATCGCCTCGGCCAGGAATCCGAATCCGTGCGTCCGTCCCGCCGACAGCTGACCGCCGTGGGTATTCAGCGGTAACTTCCCGTCCAGCGCGATCGTCGTTCCGCCGTCGAGGAAATCTGCGGCCTCACCGAGGCCGCAGAACCCGAGCGCCTCCAGCCACGACACGGCATTGAAGGTGAATCCGTCGTAGAGCTCGGCGACGTCGACATCGTCGGGCCGCAGGCTGGTCCTGGTCCACAGGTGCGCGGCGGGTCCAAAAACCTGCGGTTCGTGAGTGAGAGTGTCTTGGTCCCAAGAGATTCGGTCGAGCACCTGGGTGCCCACCGCCTCAACCAGCACCGGAGGTTTCGGCCGGTCGGCCGCCGTGTCAATCGATGACACGATCACCGCGATCGCCCCGTCGCACGGCACGTCGCAGTCGTAGAGGCCGAATGGCGAGCTGATCATCCGCGCCGACAGATAGTCGTCCAGGGTGAGGGGGTCACGGTAGATCGCGGCCGGATTGCGCGACGCGTTCGCGCGCGCCGTCAGGGCGATGGGCGCCAGCGTCGAGGCGCGGTCGCCACCGTAGCGCCAGAAGTAATGCGAGGCGTTGACCCCGATCCAGTTCGCCGCCGACATCGCGCCGAACGGCGCGCGCCACTCGAACATGCCCGACGCCCGACCCGCTCCGCCCGCGGACTTCGTCCGTCTGGCCAGGGCGGTGTGCGTCGATTCCCATACGGTCCGAAAGCACAACACGTGCCGGCACAGTCCGGCCGCGACGGCGAGCATGGCGGACACCACGCTGCCGCTGGGCCCGGGCACTTCAGCCCCACCGCTGATCCAGGTGGGTCGAAGGCGCAACGCCTCCTCGACGGCGGTGACCCCGCCTTCCGACATCCCCCCGGCGAGCCCGCCCGGGTAGGTGGCCAGGCCGTCGATGTCGTCCAGCGTCAGGCCCGCGTCGGCGACGGCACGCAAGCACGCCGTCACGCTCAGCGATAGCGGATCGACCATGAGGCGACGCCCGATCGTCGAGCTGCCGACCCCGGTGAGCGCCACCGTGTCTTCGAACTTGCGGGTGGACAACATGGGCCGCACATCGCGAGTCAGATCGCGGGGGCCCGGAACCGGTCCAGCTCCGGCGGCCTCAGAATCCGGTTCGAACAATGGAATCCAAATATCGTCCTGCTGCTCGAACACCACCTTGACCTGCAGACCGATAGCAACGCGCTCGGATTCGCAGCCGACGATGTTGGTGGTGAGTCGAGCCGAGGGGTCTTCGGCGATGGCGACGACCGCGACGACGTAGGGCGGCGGGAAGCGTGGCAACCACTGCTGATGATTCACGGTGAAACCGGCGACGGTCGCACGTCCCGATACCGGAGTCATCGCCACCTCGCAGCTGCGGCAATGCGGACAGATCGGCTGCGGCGGGTGATGGTAGCGACTGCACTCCTGGCATTGAGCGATCCGCAGCCGCCCGTCGGCTCCGCTGGCCCAGAACGCCTCGCTGCCGATGCTCGGCTGAGGCAAGGGCCGCACAACCTGCTCGGCTGGGCCGGGCTCTGTCATCACACCTCCGGTCACAACCGACGAGCAACCAACACGGACGCTAGCAGATTACGGATATGACGTCCGCCGTCATAGTAGAGGGTGACTCTACTTATGTGTACTGTGATGACCTCGTAAGAGGAGATAAGCAGTACTCAAAGCAGACAGGGGTTCGCGTGAAGGTCAAGGACAGCGCCGCGGTGGTCGTCGGAGGCGCCTCGGGCATGGGACGGGCCACCGCCCAACAGCTGGCAGAGCGGGGCGCACGAGTCGCCGTACTGGACCTGCCGTCGTCGGACGGAGCCGCGGTGGCCAAGGAACTGGGCGCCGGCGCGTCATTTCACGCATGCAACGTGACCGACAGCGACGGCGTGGAGGCCGTGCTGGACGCGGCCGTCAAAGACCTGGGAGCCCTGCACATCGCGGTCAATACGGCCGGCGGCGGGGTATCGGCGCGCACGCTGTCCAAGAGCGGACCTCACTCCCTAGACGCCTTCCGTTCCGTGATCGAGCTCAACCTGATCGCCACCTTCAACCTGAACCGGTTACAGGCCTGGCACATGAGTCGCAATGAGCCCGACGACGAGGAACGCGGCGTCATCGTCAACACTTCCTCGATTGCGGCGTTCGAAGGGCAGATCGGCCAGGTCGCCTATAGCGCCGCGAAGGCTGCGATCGCCGGCATGACTTTGACGATGGCGCGTGATCTCGGCAGCCTGGGCATCCGGGTTACCGCCGTCGCGCCGAGCCTGTTCGCGACCGGGATTACGTCGCGAATTCCGGAGAAAATGGCTGGTGAGCTCACCCGCGACGCGGCCTTCCCGCGTCGGATGGGCCGGCCCGATGAGTACGCCGCCCTGGCGCTGTCCATCGTCGAGAACCAGATGCTCAACGGGTCGACCATCCGACTCGACGCCGGCCAACGGTTCGCGCCGAAGTAGCCGGCGGCGATCGTGGATCTTGGATTCGCCGATGCCACCGCGGTCATTGCCGGGGGCACTCGTGGCATCGGACTGGCGACCGCGGTGTGCCTGGCCGAACAGGGCGCGCGGATCGGCATCATCGGCAGGGACGACGCCCGGCTGAAGGAGGCCGCCACGACATTGGCGGAGGCCGGCAGTCCGGAGGTGCTGACGTTGGCCGCGGATCTGAGTTCGACCTCCGACGTCGACTCCGTCTTTGCCACGGTTGGCGCGCACTGGGGCGGACTCAACGTGCTGGTCAATGCCGCCGGGCCGACGGGGGCCGGTCGCTTCGAGGACCTGGACGACGCCCAGTGGACGGCGGCATTCGATCAGGGCGTGTTGTCCGCAGTTCGATGTGTGCGTGCGGCCTTGCCGCTGCTGCGAGCGGCGGAGTGGGCGCGGGTGGTGAACGTGACGGCAATGTCAGTGCAGCACCAGTCGGCGGGATTGGTGAGCTACACCGCGGCCAAGAGCGCGCTACTCAGCGTGACGAAGAACCTCGCCCGCAGTCTCGCCAGCGATGCCATCTTGGTCAACGCCGTCGCCCCGGGCCCGATCCTCACCGATTGGGCCCGGCCCGTGCTCGCCTCCGCCGGCATCGCGACGAATGACCCGGTGGGTGCCTTCGGACTGCTGGGGCGCGGTCACGGCATGTCGGTGGACCTGGGCCGGCTCGGGCTGCCTCACGAAGTTGCCGCTGTCATCGCGTTCTGCGCCTCACCCGACAACACCTATATGACGGGCGCCCACCTCAACGTCGACGGTGGCAGCGACTTCCTCTGAGCACGTTGCCTTCTCAGCATGTCGCCCTGGCCGGGACAAGCTGGCAAACAGCTCTCGACCACGCACGGGGCTGACGCCCGAAGTGCGCCGTCCTTCATCTAGGGCGTCGGATCATCCGATCGTGGCGAGGGTCTCCGCAGCGCGCGCCGAGTTGACGACGCCGGTCTGCATGTAGTTGCGCCAGAGAGGCACGATGACGCACTTGAGTAACAGATAGCGTCGCGGCAGTGGCTTGAACTCGTATGTCCAGCGGATGACGGCGCCCTCCCCATCCGGCGTGAAGGTCCACTCACCGCGGACGCCCTCGATCACTTTGCCCAGCAGGTTGGTGAATTCGGTTGTCTCGTAGGCGAAGCTGCAGCCCGCGTCGAGTTCGGTGAGTACCTCGAACGCCGTGGAGTCGTCAGTCAAATCGGGGTTGCGGGACTGACCCACGGCATCCCACGCTCCAGTCTGGTTGTTGGCTCCACGGACACCGGGGAATGGTCCCCAGCCCGTGAAGACCAGCGATAAGTCGATCGGAACGATGATGCGGTGTGCTTCGGTGGGCGACAGGGTGGTCCGAGTTTGGACCGTACACGCAACGGTGCGGTCGCTGGCGGCGATAAGCATGGTCTGCCTTCCTCTAGCTAATGTTGACAATGTCAACGTTACTGCTAATGTTGACATTGTCAACTGGTCTGCAGGAGGTCACGGTGACGCACCCACCGGAAGGGACCCGCAGCCGCCTGTTGCGCGTCGCACGCGAGATCGTCGAAAAGGATGGCCTGGCGGCGGTGACCCTTCGGGCCGTCGGCGCCGCAGCCGGAGTCAGCCGCGGTGCGCCGTATCGCCACTTCACCGACAAGTCCGACCTGCTCGCAGCGGTCGCCGCCCAGGCACTGCAGACGCTCGCCGCAACGGTCGATGGGGCCGCTCGCGACACGACCGATCCCGTGACGAGGATCGATCAGGCGTTACGCGCCTACGTAGACATGGCACTGCGCAGCCCAGAGCTGTATTCCTTCACTTTCAGCACGGATCTTCGGGTCGCACAGTCGGTTGAACTGCACGAGGCCGGTCTCGACGCCTACGGTGCGCTGCATCGCCTGGTCATCGGAGCCAACCGATCAAATCTGCCGCCCGACCTTGTGACGTCAGCGCTGTGGGCGACCATGCACGGATCCGTCATGCTGGTCCTGGCCGGTCATACCGAGCCGGACCAGCATCTCGACGACCCGCTGAGCGTGATCAAGCTTGCGGCGAGTGCGCTGCTCGGAATCGATCCGTCGGGAACGAATTGAGGACCCACACCCGTCAGCGCCGTGGCCGGCTGCGCGGAAATCCCAGCCGGTTCTCCACGATGAGGCTGCGCAGCACCTCGCTGGACCCGCCGTAGATCGTCGACGCGACGGCGCTGCGATAGTGCGCGTCCAGGGAGCCGTCCACGGCGCATTGCGGCTCGGTCCAGTCGATCATGCCCGCGAGCCCTGCGATGTCGATCGCTGCGGCCGATGCGCGCACATAACTTTCCGGCCCGAACAATGCCGATACCGGGCCCGGCTTGTCCCCCTCCGGCGTCGAGGAAGGCGACCCGCAGGTCCAGCAGGTCAGCCACCTCGGCTTCCATCGCCATCCGGGCCAGGCGTTCGCGGACCAGGATGTCGTCGATCAGCTCAGTCCCATCCGGTCCGCGGTGCGTGCGGGCGAACTCCAGTGCGTCGTCGGCGACCCATCCCGTACGCGAACCGGGGGCAACATTCTGTTCAGCCTCCAGCGCCGCCCGCATCACGGCGAAGCCTTCGTGTGCCTCGCCGATTCGGTTCGCATCGGCCACCCGCACATCGTTGTAGAACACGATGTTGGTGCGCTCGTGCCCCATGGTGTGCACCGGCTGGATCTCTATCCCGGGCGAGTCCAGCGGCACCAGTAGCATCGTCAGACCGCGCGGTCCCACCGATCCGGGCTGGGAGCGGGTAAGCAGGAAGCAGTAGTCGGCAAGATGGGCGAACGTCGTAAAGATCTTCTGCCCGTTGACAATCCATTCGTCGCCGTCGAGCTGCGACCGGGTCGCGCAGGCGAACACATCCGAGCCTCCCGCGGGCTCGGTGTAGCCCAGACAGATCAGCACCTCACCGGCGGCGACTCCTGGCAGGACTCGGGCTTTGAGTTCCGCCGAGCCGGCGGCACGGATCGCGTTGGCCGGCAGCATGGTCGTGCCGGGGCCGGCGGTCGGCACTCCCCCTTTGCGCAGTGCGTTCCACATCGCGGCCGCCTCGAACGGATCCAGTCCGGCGCCGCCCTCGTCGACCGGCCACCCCGAAGCGATCCAGCCTCGCTGCCCCAATTTGCGGGTCAGCGCGCGATCGGCGCCGTCACCGGTCCGGCGCTCGTGCTCGATCACGTCGCGGGTGACATGTTCGGCGGTGAATTCCTCTGCCTCGCGGCGGATCCGGGCCCAGTTCTCAGGTTCGCTGAAGTCCATCGAGTCACCGACCTCCGGTCGTCACGGGGCCGAACCGCCGGTCGGCGACAGTGAGCAGTTCGCGTCGCGGGTCGGCGAACGCCGCCGCCCAGGCTTTGGCCCTGCGGTAATACAGCTGGATGTCGTACTCCTCCATGAACCCGTATCCGCCGTGGACGTGCAGGCTGTGCGTTGTTGCGTGATGCGCCGTTTCGGCGGCGAACACGAACGCCATCGCCGCCAGCGCAGCGGCATCGTCGCGCGCAGAATCCATTGCCCAACAAGCCTTGTGGATCAGCAACTGGGCACCGTCCAGGGCAGTGACCGCGTCGGCGAACGGATGCGCGACCGCTTGGTACATTCCGATCGGCTGGCCGAACGCCTCGCGCACGACCGCGTACCGGGAACCGATCTCCACCGCCTCGCAGGCCAACCCAACCAGCGCCGCCGCGCGCAGCACACGTACCTCGTCGAGCGCGGTGTCGAAGATCGCGCGCGCCTCGCTGCCTTCGGCGAGAACCGTGGCCGCGCCCGGGGCGTCCCACCGGGCCAGCGATAGTCCGCCGAGGTTGCGGTACGCCGTCTTGGCCAGGCCGATCCGGCCGGTTCACATAGACCAGGGAGTCTCCGTCGAGTGCCAGCACTGCGTCCGCGATCGCGCCGTCGACCAACAACTGCCCCGCTATGGGGCCCGGCTGCGTCGCCAGTGACACGATGGCCGATCCGCTCAGGACCGGGACCAGAAGCTCCTTCTCACCCAGGCGACCCAAAATTCGGGCCGCGGCCGCGGTTTCGGCGACCGGGATCGGGGCGACGCGTCGGCCGGCTTCCTGGGCCACCAGTGCCACTTCGAGGAGTCCACCGTCCCCGCCTCCACAGTCCGAGGGGACGCCGATACCCAGTGCACCGATCTCGGCGTAGTGCCGCCAGAGCAGCCCGTCGAAGCCAGTGGCCTCCGCCCGCCGCACCCGCTCTGGCGTGGCCTGTTTCCCGAACAAGGCCGCGAACGCGTCGCGGACCGCGCGTTGCTCCGGCGTCAGCGATAGATCCACCTATTTCCTCCTCGCAATCGACCATGCCGTCGACATTCGGCAGCACGTCGCCAGCGCCGCCACAGAAGGCACGTTACCCGCAATCGGACTGATGCACGACGAAAAAGTAAACGCATATCCTCTTCTAACGCACTCGATGCTAGAGTCAGTCGCACATCTGATTGTCATACCGTTGAGCAGTGGCCGTTCTGCATCGCAGATACGGCTAGGCACGAGGAGGATTTAAATGACGCCGCGATTGGGCTATCCGGTCTTCGATGGTGATAACCACATGTACGAGACACGCGATGCGCTCACCAAGTTCCTGCCGCCGGAGTACCACGGCGCAGTCCGGTACGTGGAAGTCGACGGACGCACCAAGATCGCCACCCTGGGACAGATCAGCGACTACATTCCCAACCCGACCTTCGACAAGGTCGCTGCCCCGGGAGCGCAGGAGGACTACTTCCACAACGGCAACCCCGAAGGCAAACCGCATCGCGAGATTCTGGGGAAGGCGATCGCGGCAACCCCCGCGATGCGCGAACCGGCACCCCGGCTGGAGCTGCTCGACGAGCAGGGCATCGACAAGTCGATGATGTACCCCACGCTGGCAAGCCTGGTGGAAGAACGTTTCCGCGAGCACCCCGAGGCGACTCACACGATCATTCATGCTCTGAACGAGTGGCTACACGAGACCTGGCAGTTCGACTACAAGGGCCGCATCTTCACCACGCCGATCATCACCCTGCCCATCGTGGACAAGGCCATCGACGAGCTGAACTGGGTGGTCGAGCGCGGTGCGCGCGCCATTCTCATCCGGCCGGCCCCGGTGCCCGGACTGCGCGGCCCGCGGTCATTCGCGCTGCCCGAATTCGACCCGTTCTGGAAGCGGGTCGTCGAGACCGGCGTGCTGGTCATCATGCACGCCTCCGACAGCGGGTATTCCCGGTACGCCAACGACTGGGAGGGTGCCGGCGAGTTCCGGCCGTTCCAGCCGTCGCCGTTCCGCTCCTACTACAGTCTGGCCCGCAACCCGGCCGAGGACGCGGTCGCGGCGCTGGCCTGCCACGGACTGCTGACGCGGTTCCCCGAGCTGCGGATCGGCATGGTGGAGAACGGAACTACCTGGCTGCCGCGGCTGCTGGAGAACCTCAGGGACACCCGCAAGAAGATGCCGCAGCTCTACAGCGAGGATCCGGTGGAGGCCATCCAACGCTGCGTCTACTTCAATCCCTTCTGGGAGGAGAACGTGGCCGAACTCGCGAAGCTGGTGCCGATCGATCACCTGTTCTTCGGCTCGGACTACCCGCATCCCGAGGGCCTGGCCGATCCGCTCAGCTACCCCGACCGTCACCCGGAGCTGAGCGACGACGAGATCGCCATGGTGATGGGCGGCACGCTGTCGAACATGATGCGGGTCGACGCCTGAGATGTCGACTGACCACGGTGCGGGATCGGTCACCAAACAGCGCGAGGATGGCTCCCCCATGGAGTTCGACCCGTACTCCGACAGCTTCTTCGACGACCCCTATGAGACCTACCGTTGGATGCGCGACGAGGCGCCGGTGTACTACAGCGAGCGGTGGGATTTCTATGCCCTGACCCGGAATGAGGATGTCGTTGCCGCCCACCGCGACTGGGAGACATTCAGCAGCGCCTACGGCGTCACCCTGGACGCACTGTCGATGCGCCACAGGTTCGACGAACTCAAGATGTTGATCCTCATGGATCCCCCCGAACACGAACTGCTCCGCAAGCTGGTCCGCCAGGTCTTCACCAAGGCGGCGATCGCCAACCTGGAGCCGCTGGTGACCGACGTCGTCACCTCCTACGTCGACGCGCTTGGCGGGCAGAGACGATTTCGACATCGTGGCCGACTTCGCGGCGCTGTTCCCGGTCGAAATCATCTCCTCAATGCTCGGCGTCCCCCCGGAGAGCGCCAGCAGATCCGGCATTGGACCGACGGGTTCCTGCACCGCGAGCCGAACAACCCCTTCGCCACCGAAAGTGGCGTCGCCGACTCGATGGCGATGAACGCGTACTTCCTGGAGCTGTCCAAGGAGAAACGCCGCCAGCCCGACGACCTGATCATCAGCAGGCTGGTGGACGCGACCTACGAGGACGAGACCGGGGTGACGCACCGGCTCACCGACGAGGACATCGCCACGTTCGCGGTGCTGATCGCGGCGGCGGGCAGCGAAACGGTCACCAAGCTAATTGGCAACGGCACCATGGCTTTTCACCACAATCCCGATCAGTGGGAGTTGGTGCTCGCCGATCCCGGCCTAGTCCCCGGCGCGATCGAGGAGATGCTGCGACTCAACCCGCCCTCGCAGTACCAGGGCCGGTTTGCCACCCGAGACGTCGTGCTCGACGGGGGCACCATCCCGGCGGGATCGCCTACCCTACTGGTCACCGGCGCCGCCACGCGCGACCCGCGGGCCTACGATCGGCCCGATGCGTTCGACATCAAACGGGGCGGATCTACCACCCTGGCTTTCGGATTCGGCGCACACAGCTGCCTGGGCTCCTGGCTGGCGCGACTGGAGACGCGCGTCGCGTTGCACGCGATACGCGAGAACTGGCCGCGGCTCACGGTGAACACCGACGGTTTGCGACGGGTGACGATGTCCAACGTGGCCGGCTATTCACACATCCCGGTGCACGTCGGCTGATGGCCGCGGCGCAGACCGCGTCGGACGCATCCCCCGGCCTACCGGAGAGCGTTCCCGAGCTGCTGTCCTGGCGGCGCACCCAGCCTGACGGCGAGTTCCTGGTCACCGACGAGGAGCGGCTCAGTTTCGCCGAGGCCGACGCACAATCCAGGACACTGGCCGATGCGCTATTGGCCTCGGGCGTGGGCAAGGGAACCCGCGTCGGCATCCTGTTCCCCAACTGTGCTCAGTGGCTCATCGCGTGGCTGGCCGCGGCGCGCATCGGCGCGCTCACCGTCCCGTTGTCGACCTTCGCGCCGGGCGCCGAACTCGCTAGGCTGCTGCGCCACACCGACACCCAGGTGCTGTTGATGGGCCGCTCGATCGCCGGCCACGACCTCGTCGCGCGAGTCGCCGACGCGTTGCCCGGCCTGGCCGACGGAAACGCGGCGATCGCCCTCGCGGCCGTGCCCTACCTGCGGCGGGTGCACGTCTGGCCCGACTGTGACCGGGCGTGGGCGACGCCGTGGCCCGGCAGCGCGGGTCCGGTCGCGCCACTGACAGATTCGGCCGAACAGGAGGTCGGCCCAGCCGACGAGCTCGTGCTGGTGACGACGTCCGGAACCACGGCGCTACCGAAATCCGTCGCGCACACCCATGGCAGCCTGGTGCGCCACGCGGCGATACTGGCCCGCCATCGCGGCGTCACCGCCGCCGACCGCATCTACTCCCCGATGCCGTTCTTCTGGGTGGGCGGACTGACTATGGTTGTGCTGCAGGCACTCTCGACGGGAGCCGCAATCCTGGCCCAAGATGTTTTTGAACCCGGCGCCACACTGGCGCTGCTGGAGCGGGAGCGGGCCACCTTCATCTCGTGCTGGGCGCAGGCCAGTCAGGCCATGGCCGATCACCCCGACTTCGCCAAACGTGACCTGTCCAGCGTCCGGGGCGGCACCATGCTGCAGGCGCTGCCGCCCGAACGTCGACCCAGCGAACCCGAGCTGACCCCCAACCTGCTCGGCATGACCGAGACCGGCGGCCCGCACACCATGGTCGAGGTGCCCGACACCCCGTCTGCCGCCAGAACGCCGCGGCTCCTGGGGGATTCCGCTGCCCGGGCTCGTGCAGCACCGGATCGTGGACATCGCGGGCCTTCAGGCGCCGCCGGGCCAGGAGGGCCAGATCCAGGTGCGCGGCCAGATCCTGATGAGCGGGATCTACAAGCAGGAACGCCACGAGGTGTTCACCGCCGACGGTTGGTATGACACCGGGGACCGCGGATGGTTCGACGAGGCCGGGCATCTGCACTTCACCGGTCGCGCCAGCGCCCTGATCAAAACCGCCGGGTCCAATGTCTCACCGGCCGAGGTCGAATCGGTTCTGGACGCCATGCCCGGCGTGCTGCACAGCTTCGTCGTCGCCCTGCCCCACCCCGTTCGCGGCGAGGTCGTCGGAGCCGCCGTCGTGCCCGCGCACGGCGCCCAGTTGTCCACCGACGCCGTCGCCGCGCACGCCCGCGCCAACCTCTCCGGGTTCAAGGTGCCGACAGTCATCGCGATCCTCGCCGAGAGCGAGTTACCGATGCTGCCCACCGGCAAGCTCGACCGTCAGGGCTGTCGGTTGTTGACGGCGGACTGCTCGGCGTGGCTAGGAACATGGATTCGCGCCTTCCGTCTGGTGATGACACGCGCTTCTCATGCCCGGTCGTCGGGTGGCTCACGCGACGTTGGCCGTGTCGGCATTCCTGACTACGTTTTGCCGATGCGGGTGACGTCCCCGCCGCCGGGTCGACTGTCAGGTGGTCCCAGCATGTCGCGTTCCGTGCGGACCACTCGCCCTGGCCGGATGATCAGTGGACATTGGAGTCGTGCCGATGACGCGTCCACGCCGAAGGTTCTAGCAGTTCGGCAATGCCGCGGAGGTGTTGGCCCGGCAGGAGCTCGTCATCGACGTCCAAGCTAATCGACGCACTGCTCGCCGGTCACTTCCCGCGGCCGCGCCTTCATCCGTTCCAGGTTGGCCATCACGACGGTCTGCCCGTCGGTCGCGGCCAGCGCCCTGGTGTGGCCGAGATGATGCATGTCGAAACAGGACGCGATCGCGGTCGAGAAGCCCATGGTGTCCAGGGTGTGGTTGACCGCCCGCTTGGCCATCCGCAGCGCCCAGGGGTCGGTTTGCGCGACGCGGTGAGCGAGAGTCATGGTGGCCGACTGCAAGTCGTCCAGCGGTACCACGTGATTGACCATCCCGGTGCGCAGCGCCTCCTCGGCGGTCACCGAACTGGCGGTGAACAGCATCTCCTTGGCCTTGCGGGGCCCGAGTTCCCAAGTGTGAGCGTGGTATTCGATGCCCATGATGCCCATCAGACCCACCGGGTCGGAGAACTGCGCGTTGTCCGCGGCGACGATGAGATCGCACGGCCAGCACAGCATCAGCCCGGCCGCGATGCACTTGCCCTGCACCGCGGCGATGGACGGCTTGGGGATGTCGCGCCAGCGCTTCGCGTACTCCAGGTAGCCGCGGGTCTCCCAGTCGTAGTAGGTGTCCGCGAGTAGCTTGCCGTCGGTGCGCTGCGGGCGCAGGTTGCGCCCGTCGGCCGACGGATCGTTGCCCGACATGTCGTGTCCGGCCGAGAAGTGCTTACCGGTGGTCTGAAAGACGATGACCCGGACCTCGGGGTCTTCGTCGGCGCGCCGCCAAGCGTCATCGAGATCCTTGAGGACGCCCGGTGTTTGGGCGTTGGCGGCCTCGGGGCGGTCCAGGGTGATGACCGCGACCCGGTCGTCGACGTCGTAGCGGACGAAGTGTTGGGCTGTCATGGTTGCATTCCTTTCGGGGGGGTCCTCACGACGCTTTCCTGCGCGAAGGACGCCACATGTGTTCCGGACTGGGTGTAAACGTCGCCGGTGCCGAAGCCGCGGCCACCGACCAATCGCACGCCGTGGATCTGCACCCGCAGCCACTGCGCGACGTCGAACGGTTGGTGAAACCACACCGAATGCGTCACGACACCGGTTTGTACGGTGACGTGGGCATCGCGCTGGCTTATCCCGGGCACCGCTTTGAGCAGGGTTCCGATCAGCGGCCAGTCGGAGATGTAGGCGATGACGGGTTGCGCCAGCGCGGTATCGGTGAAGTCCGGGCAGCGCATCCAGAACCCCAGGTCCGCGGCCGCGGCGTCCTCGACATCCAGACCCTCGCCGATCACGCGGGCTTCGCCCGGAATCACTGCGAAGTCAATGGGTTTGGCCGCCATCGGATCACCGGCCGCGGCGTCGCTGTACTGATAGTCGTATCCGTCGTCGGCACGGTCGACGAGGATCGACGCGGTCGCGATCACCCGGCGGGCGGACTCGTCGCCCTGCCACGCCACGGCACGTCGATGCCCCAGCGAACGACCGTCGTGGGTTTGTTCCAGGTCCAGGTACAACGGCTCAGCGGCGCGTCCGGCGCGCGGGAACGCGATCTGCAGTGACTTCACCGTTTTGCTCGATCCCGGCGGCGCGGCGGCAGCGATCAGCTGCGCCATGATTTGTCCACCAAAGATCCGCTCTACGTTCGGGTCCGGGACGGGCAGCACGGTGCGGCCCTCGGTGTCGTCGCCCAGGGTGAGCATGGCGCGAAATTGATCGAGTTTCATCCCAGCCTTTCCATTGTGTTCGCCGTTGCGACCAGCTCGAACTTCTTGACCTTGCCCGACGGTGTCATCGGCAAAGCGTCCACGAAATGCCATGCGACGGGCGTCTTTTGGCGGGCCAGTCCGGTGGCGTGCAGGTGACGGGACAGGTCTTCGGCCGACACCTGGCCCGGCTGCTCGAACACGACGAACGCCACGGGCACCTCGCCGAACCGTGCGTCGGGTCCCGGCACGACGGCGGCGTGGCGCACCGCGGGGTGTTTGACGAGCAGGTCTTCGATGTCGCGGGCGGAGAACTTCTCGCCGCCGCGGTTGATCACGTCCTTGACCCGCCCGGTGATGGTGACGAAGCCGGCGGCATCGACCACACCGACGTCCCCGGTGGAGAACCAGCCCGCGTCGTCGAGGGCCGCCCGGTTGGCGTCAGGGTCGAGGTAGCCCAGCATCTGCTCGGGCCCGCGCACCAGCAGTTCGCCTGCGCTGCCCGCGGCCAGTGGCTCGCCATCCGTCCCGACGACCCGGACCTGGACCCCGGGTGCGATCGCGCCGTCGGTCTCCGCGCGCAGGTCGAACGGATAAGCGCGGTTCATCACCGTCACGGTCGGAAGCTCGGTCATCCCGTACACCCGCGCAGCCGGAATTCCCTGCTCTTCACTGCGTTCCATCACCACGCGCGGCACCGCCGCCCCACCGCAGGCGAACATCCGCAGCGGCAGATGCACGCGAGCGGCGCGGGCAGCGTCGGTCAATTCCTGCAGGAACACCGTCGCCCCGGCCGAATAGGTCACCCGGTGACGCATGATGTCGGCCACCGCGACGTCGGCTTCCCACCGGTCGGCCAGCACCGCGGAGGCGCCGACCAACAACGGGATCGTCATCGCGTTGAGCACGCCGGTGATGTGCTGCAGCGGGGCAGCCATGTAGGCGACGTCCTCCCACGACAGGCCCCACGCGTCGGCGAGCTGGCGGGTTTCAGCAAGCAAGGTGCGCGACGAATGCACCGCGGCCTTGGCACCCGACGTGGTCCCGGAAGTGAAGAGGACCAGGCAGGGTTCGTCGGGCCCGACGGCGGCGGACTCTTGGCGTCGGCCGTGCGAGACGACCACGTCGAACGGCGACCAGCCCGGCCGGGTTCCGCGCAGCACGACGCGGGCGACGTCGCCGAGACCGGCCGCGCCGAGCAGGTCGTCGAACGCTTCGGCGTGGGCGAAGCCGCGAAACGTCTCGGCGGTGATCACCGCGGCCGGCCGTACCTGCTCGATGACCTGACGCAGTTCGTGTTCCCGGTAGAACGGGGCGATGGGGCAGCTCACCGCGCCGGCATGCCAGATCGCCAGGCCCAGTACGTGGGCTTCCCACCAGTTAGGCGTCTGCCAGCAGACCACGTCGCCGGGCCCGACGCCCGCTCCGGCCAGCCACGCGGCAGCGCGTTCGACCATCTCGAGCAGCTCCTGGTAGGTCAGCTGGTGGCCGCCCTCGATGATGGCCGGCCGCGAGCCCCACTGCCGTGCGGCACGGACGACCGACGCAGACATCGTCAGGTCACTGACATAACCAAAGCGCCGATATTCCGCGAGGCGATCCGGGGCCACCGGAGGCGCCACGATATCGGTCGCGGTGAGTCGAGATCGGTCCATCCTCATCCGCCCATGCTCATTCCGCCGTCGACCGTCAGGACCGCTCCGGTGACATAGGAGGCGAGGTCGTCGAGCAGGAACGCGACGGCGTGCGCCAGCTCCTCGGGACGGCCCCAGCGTCCGACCGGGATCATCGACGTCACCGCATCCCGGTCGGTATACGCCAGCTCGGCCGACATGTCGGTGTCGAAGCTGCCCGGGATCACGCAGTTCACCGTGATGCCCTTGCGGGCGACGGCACGAGCGCAGGATCTGGTCAGGCCGACGATGCCGCCCTTGGCGGCGCCGTAGGCGACCTGCACGGGACTGCCCAGCAGCGCCGTGACTGAGCCGATGTTGACCACTCGCCCGAAACGCTGCTGGGTCATGTGCGCCAGGGCGGCCTGGCTGAGGAAGAACGCCGACGACAGGTTGACCGCGACCTGGCGGTGCCAGTCCTCGGGGCTGACGTCGCTGAGGCGTTGCTCGTTGACCATGCCGGCGTTGTTGACCAGATAATCCAGCCGCCCGTGCTGCTCGAGAACCTCGGCAACCAGCCGCTGGCAGGAAGTCGGCTCCCCGACATCGGCCTGATGCAGGGTCACGGTGGCCCCGCAGCGCGAAGCCTCGTCGTGCACCGCCTGCGCAGCGACGTCGTCGCGGGCGTACGCCGCGGCCACCGCGACGCCGGCGTGCGTCAGCCGCTCGGTGATGGCACGACCTATCCCCCGGGTTCCGCCCGTCACGACGGTCTGCCCGTCGGTCGCGGCCAGCGCCCTGGTGTGTCCGAGATGATGCATGTCGAAACAGGAGGCGATCGCGGTCGAGAAGCCCATGGTGTCCAGGGTGTGGTTGACGGCCCGCTTGGCCAGGCGCAGCGCCCAGGGGTCGGTCTGGGCCACGCGGTGAGCGAGAGTCATGGTGGCCGACTGCAAGTCCTGCAAGGGCACCACGTGATTGACCATCCCGGTGCGCAGCGCCTCCTCGGCGGTCACCGATCCGGCGGTGAACAGCATCTCCTTGGCTTTGCGGGGCCCGAGTTCCCAAGTGTGGGCGTGGTATTCGATGCCCATGATGCCCATCAGACCCACCGGGTCGGAGAACTGCGCGTTGTCCGCGGCGACGATGAGATCGCACGGCCAGCACAGCATCAGCCCGGCCGCGATGCACTTGCCCTGCACCGCGGCGATGGACGGCTTGGGGATGTCGCGCCAGCGCTTCGCATACTCCAGGTAGCCGCGGGTCTCCCAGTCGTAGTAGGTGTCCGCGAGTAGCTTGCCGTCGGTGCGCTGCGGGCGCAGGTTGCGCCCGTCGGCCGACGGATCGTTGCCCGACATGTCGTGTCCGGCGGAGAAGTGCTTACCGGTGGTCTGAAAAACGATGACCCGGACATCGGGGGCTTCGTCGGCGCGCCGCCAAGCGTCATCGAGATCCTTGAGGACGCCCGGTGTTTGGGCGTTGGCGGCCTCGGGGCGGTCCAAGGTGATGACCGCGACCCGGTCGTCGACGTCGTAGCGGACGAAGTGTTCGGCTGTCATGGTTGCATTCCTTTCGGTGGGGTCCTGATGACACTTTCCTGCGCGAAGGACGCCACGTGTGATCCGGACTGGGTGTAAACGTCGCCGGTGCCGAAGCCGCGGCCACCGACCAATCGCACGCCGTGGATCTGCACCCGCAGCCACTGCGCGACGTCGAACGGCTGGTGAAACCACACCGAATGGGTCACGACACCGGTTTGGACGGTGACATGGGCATCGCGCTGGCTTACCCCGGGCACCGCTTTGAGCAGGGTGCCGATCAGCGGCCAGTCCGAGATGTAGGCGATGACCGGTTGGGCAAGCGCGGTATCGGTGAAGTCCGGGCAGCGCATCCAAAACGCCAGGTCCGCGGTCGCGGCATCCTCGACATCCAGACCCTCGCCGATCAAGCGGGCTTCGCCCGGAATCACAGCGAAGTCAATGGGTTTGGCCGCCATCGGATCACCGGCCGCGGCGGCGCTGTACTGATAGTCGTATCCGTCGTCGGCGCGGTCGACGAGGATCGACGCGGTCGCGACCACCCGGCGGGCGGATTCCTGGCCCTGCCACGCCACGGCACGCCGATGCCCCAGCGAGCGACCGTCGTGGGTTTGCTCCAGGTCCAGGTACAACGGCTCAGCGGCGCGTCCGGCGCGCGGAAACGCAATCTGCAGTGACTTCACGGCTTTGGCCGAGCCCGGCGGTGCGGCGGCAACGATGAGCTGAGCCATGATTTGTCCGCCGAAGATCCGCTCGACGCTCGGGTCCGGGACGGGCAGCACGGTGCGGCCCTCGGTGTCGTCGCCCAGGGTGAGCATGGCGCGAAATTGATCGAGTTTCATCCCAGCCTTTCCACTGTGTTCGCTGTTGCGACCAGCTCGAACTTCTTGACCTTGCCCGATGGTGTCATCGGCAAAGCGTCCACGAAATGCCATGCGACGGGCGTCTTTTGGCGGGCCAGTCCGGTGGCGTGCAGGTGACGGGACAGGTCTTCGGCCGACACCTGGCCCGGCTGCTCGAACACGACGAACGCCACGGGCACCTCGCCGAACCGTGCGTCGGGTCCCGGCACTACGGCAGCGTGGCGCACCGCGGGGTGTTTGACGAGCAGGTCTTCGATGTCGCGGGCGGAGAACTTCTCGCCGCCGCGGTTGATCACGTCCTTGACCCGCCCGGTGATGGTGACGAAGCCGGCGGCATCGACCACACCGACGTCCCCGGTGGAGAACCAGCCCGCGTCGTCGAGGGCCGCCCGGTTGGCGTCAGGATCGAGGTAGCCGAGCATCTGCTCGGGCCCGCGCACCAGCAGTTCGCCTGCGCAGCCCGCGGCCAGCGGCTCGCCATCCGTCCCGACGACCCGGACCTGCACCCCCGGGGCGATCGCGCCGTCGGTCTCCGCGCGCAGGTCGAACGGATAAGCGCGGTTCATCACCGTCACGGTCGGAAGCTCGGTCATCCCGTACACCCGCGCAGCCGGAATTCCCTGCTCTTCACTGCGTTCCATCACCACGCGCGGCACCGCCGCCCCACCGCAGGCGAACATCCGCAGCGGTAGATGCACGCGAGCGGCGCGGGCAGCGTCGGTCAATTCCTGCAGGAACACCGTCGCCCCGGCCGAATAGGTCACCCGGTGACGCATGATGTCGGCCACCGCGACGTCGGCTTCCCACCGGTCGGCCAGCACCGCAGAGGCGCCGACCAACAACGGGATCGTCATCGCGTTGAGGACGCCGGTGATGTGCTGCAGCGGGGCGGCCATGTAGGCGACGTCCTCCCACGACAGGCCCCACGCGTCGGCGAGCTGGCGGGTTTCAGCCAGCAAGGTGCGCGACGAATGCACCGCGGCCTTGGCACCCGACGTGGTCCCGGAAGTGAAGAGGACCAGGCAGGGTTCATCGGGCCCGACGGCGGCGGACTCTTGGCGTCGGCCGTGCGAGACGACCACGTCGAACGGCGACCAGCCCGGCCGGGTTCCGCGCAGCACGACGCGGGCGACGTCGCCGAGGCCGGCCCCGCCGAGCAGGTCGTCGAACGCTTCGGCGTGGGCGAAGCCGCGAAACGTCTCGGCGGTCACCACCGCGGCCGGCCGTACCTGCTCGATGACCTGACGCAGTTCGTGTTCCCGGTAGAACGGGGCGATGGGGCAGCTCACCGCGCCGGCATGCCAGATCGCCAGGCCCAGCACGTGGGCTTCCCACCAGTTCGGCGTCTGCCAGCACACCACGTCGCCGGGCCCGACGCCCGCTCCGGCTAGCCACGCGGCAGCGCGTTCGACCACCTCGAGCAGCTCTTGGTAGGTCAGCTGGTGGCCACCTTCGATGATGGCCGGCCGCGAACCCCACTGCCGTGCGGCACGGACGACCGACGCAGACATCGTCAGGTCACTGACGTAACCAAAGCGCCGATATTCCGCGAGGCGATCCGGGGCCACCGGAGGCGCCACGATATCGGTCGCGGTGAGTCGAGATCGGTCCATCCTCATCCGCCCATGCTCATTCCGCCGTCGACAGTCAGGACCGCTCCGGTGACGTAGGAGGCGAGGTCGTCGAGCAGGAACATGACGGCGTGCGCCAGCTCCTCGGGACGGCCCCAGCGCCCGACCGGGATCATCGACGTCACCGCTTCCCGGTCGGTGTACACCAGCTCGGCTGACAGATCGGTGTCGAAGCTGCCCGGGATCACGCAGTTCACCGTGATGCCCTTGCGCGCGACGGCACGAGCGCAGGATCTGGTCAGGCCGACGATGCCGCCCTTGGCGGCGCCGTAGGCGACCTGCACGGGACTGCCCAGCAGCGCCGTGACTGAGCCGATGTTGACCACTCGCCCGAAACGCTGCTGAGTCATGTGCGCCAGGGCGGCCTGGCTGAGGAAGAACGCCGACGACAGGTTCACCGCGACCTGGCGGTGCCAGTCCTCGGGGCTGACGTCGCTGAGGCGCTGCTCGTTGACCATGCCGGCGTTGTTGACCAGATAATCCAGCCGCCCGTGCTGCTCGAGAACCTCGGCAACCAGCCGCTGGCAGGAAGTCGGCTCCCCGATATCGGCCTGATGCAGGGTCACGGTGGCCCCGCAGCGCGAAGCCTCGTCGTGCACCGCATGCGCAGCGACGTCGTCGCGGGCGTACGCCGCGGCCACCGCGACGCCGGCGTGCGTCAGCCGCTCGGTAATGGCACGACCTATCCCCCGGGTTCCGCCCGT
>CAWGXA010000004.1:0-1356657 GCA_963826365.1 uncultured Actinomycetota bacterium
CGCTCCGCCCCGCCAGACCCCCGACCACCCCCCCGCATTGGCCAAACCAGCGGCGGCCAGGCCCGGAAGGCCTCGCCGCCGCGTCACCACTCAGCCGCGCCCGATCCAGGGCATTTTGGTGGCCATGATCGTCACGAACTGCACGTTCGATTCCAGTGGCAGGCTCGCCATGAACGCCACCTGCTTGCCGACGTGGTCGGCATCCATGCGCGGCTCGACCGCCATCTGGCCATACGGTTGCATCTGCCCGTTGGTGGAGCGTGCCGTCATCGGCGTCGCCGCGTTGCCGATATCCACCTGGCTGCAGCAGATGTCGTATTGCCGCCCATCCAGCGCGATCGACTTGGTCAGCCCGGTGATCGCGTGCTTGGTCGAGGTGTAAGCCACCGAACCCGGCCGCGGGTTGTGCGCCGAGATCGAGCCGTTGTTGATGATCCGCCCGCCCTGAGGCTCCTGATCGCGCATCATGCGGAAGGCGGCATTGGCGCACAGGAACATCGCATCCAGGTTGATCGCGCAGACCTTGCGCCACATCTCGAACGTGAAGTCGCCGAAATTGGTGGTCGGCACATTGCCGCCGGCGTTGTTGAACAGCATGTCCAGGCGGCCGAAGGTCGATTTCACCTTGGCGAACAGCGCGTCCACCTGCGCCGGATCGGTCACGTCCGTCGGCACCACAAGCGATTTGCCGCCCTTGGCCATGCCGGCCGTTTCCTCCAGCGCATCCTGCCGGCGCCCGACCAGCGCGACCGACCAGCCATCGGCCAGCAGGTTGATCGCCGCGGCCCGTCCGATCCCGCTGCCCGCGCCGGTGATGATGGCGACACGATCTGCCATGAATAATCCTCCTCCGTTTATGTAAGCCAGCCGCCATTCTGGACCGAGGTTGCCGCCTGGGGAAGATGGTGCGACGCTGCAAACAGAGGAAACAGTCCGCACGGGATCGCGCATAAGGGGCCACGCATAAGGGGTATGCATGCCGCGCTTCGCCGCCATCGGTCTGGACCATCGCCATGTCTATGATCTGACCGCCGGGCTGCTCGCCGCCGGCGCGGTCTGTGCCGGCCACGATCCCGGACACGTCCGACCCGCGGGTGCTGGCGGGATTTCGCAAACGCTTCCCGGATGTCCCGGCGGTGTCGCGGGACCGGCTGCTCGACGATCCATCCATCGACTTCATCGTGCTGGCCTCGGTGCCGCGCGACCGGGCCGCGCTGGCGATCGAGGCGATGCGCCACGGCAAGGATGTCATGGTGGACAAGCCGGGCGTGACGACGCCGGACCAACTTGCCGCCGTCGAGGCGGCGGTGCGCGAAACCGGCCGGATCTGGTCGATCGCCCTGGGCCGGCTGACCTCGCCGTCGGTACAGGCGGCCTGGCACGTCGCCCGGTCCGGCGAACTGGGCCGCCTGCGTCAGCCTGACCAGCCTCGCCCCGCATCGGCTGAACCGAGCGCTGCGTCCCGCCTGGTTCTTCGACCGCGCGGCCTATGGCGGGATCATCAACGACATCGGCGTCCACTCCATCGACCAGTTCCTGGCGTTCGCCGATGCGTCCGACGCCGACCATCGCGGCCAGCACCATCGGATCGTTCGGCACGCCAGCCGCCGGGCTTCGAGGATTTCGCCGAAATCACCCTGCGCAGCGCCACGATGACCGGAACGATGCGGCTCGACTGGTTCACCCCGGACGGCCTGCCGGACTGGGGCGACGGACGGCTGTTCCTGGTCGGCACCGAGGGCACGCTGGAATTGCGGAAGAACCTGGACATCGAGGGCAGGGCAGGGGGCGACCACATGTTCGTGTCGAACCGCCAGCGGACCCGCTACCAGGATTGCAGCACGACTGCCGGTGACCTACTACCGGGATTTCCTCGACGACGTCCGCGACCGCACCGGCCGGATGCATGGACGGCGGGCGCGTGTTCTCGGCCTGCCGGCTGGCGTTACGCTGCCAGGCGGAGGCAGTGCGATTCGCCCCTAGGCCGGCCTGACCACCAGTTCGGTCAGCCCCATCGCCAGGACACGCCGCAGATGATCGGGCGCCAGCGCCACGCATCCCTCGGTCGGTGCATAATCGTCCCGGGCGACATGCAGGAAAATCGCCGAACCACGGCCCGGCTGGACCGGCGAGTCGTTCCATCCCAGCACGCCGATGATGTCGTATACTCGCATCCTCCCGCCACAGCGCTTCCGCGCTCGCGGCGATCGGCAGGCGGACCGGGCGGTTGTAGTCGGGGGTGGCCGGGTCGTCGCACCAGCCGTCATCCGGCGCGAGCGCCTGCACCGCCACCGCGCAGGCGGGCGCGGCCCCGCGATCCGGCCGGTACAGCACCTTTCGGAGCGGCAACACGCCCGCCGGCGTCGCCCGTCGCCTTCCCGCTTGTCCGCCCGCACGCCGCCGCGTCCCAGCGCGGCCCGAAACGTTTCGTTCTGCACCGTCAGGGCTGCCACCCGCCCAAACGATCGCCCGCATCGCTGCCCGTTCCTCCATTCAATCCGCCATTTTCATATCCGCCGGACCGATCCTACTCTCAACCCCTG
This sequence comes from uncultured Actinomycetota bacterium, assembly GCA_963826365.1. GTDB lineage: Bacteria > Actinomycetota > Actinomycetes > Mycobacteriales > Mycobacteriaceae > Mycobacterium. The sequence continues at coordinate 2,544 of CAWGXA010000004.1, forward strand.
CAACGGAGGAAACCAATGGCCCGCGTCCCCTATCTCGAACCATCCGACCTCGCGCCGGAGGACCAGGACCTGCTCAAACGTCCGATCTCGCTGCACAAGGCGCTGGTCAACTCGCCCAAGGCGGCGCGCGCGTTCTCCGGACTGGGCGGCTACATCCGCTACGGCAGCAAACTCGACCCGAGGCTGCGCGAACTCGCCATCCTGCAGGTCGGCTGGCTCGCCCGTTCCCCCTACGAATGGTCCCACCACGTCAAGCTCGGTCACGACTTCGGCGTCAGCGACGACGACATCCAGGCCTTGATCGACGACACCGCCGGCAAACCGACCAGCCTCGACACGCTGTCCAAACTGGTGCTGAAAGCGGCGCGGGAAATGACCGAGGCCGGCGCCATGGCGCGAGGCGACATTCGCCGCGCTGCAAGCCGAACTGGGCAACGAACGGGTTGTCGATTTGACGCTGACCATCGGCTTCTACAACGCCGTCGTCCGCGTGCTGGCCACGCTGCAGATCGATGTCGAGCCCGACTACCAGCCGTATCTGGAGAAATTCCCGCTGCCCGTTTGATCGGCTCGGGCGGGTGTGAATCGACGGACGATCCAATTTTGCCCGCGCAGCCGAGGGGGTCACCTTGGACTTTTGGTTCTGGCTCGCCCGGATCGGGATCGGCGGCGCAATGCGGGGGTGTGACGGCAGTTATTTTTTTAAGGCGGATGAAGAGGATAAGCGGGGATGAAGGGGATGGTTCTCGCGATCAGGCTTGGGCGAGCGAGCACGCGAGCGAGGGGTGGAAGGAGGGGGTGATGCGGCGGATTTCGACTTTGGGTCGGCCAAAGTTGATCAGCAGGCACAGGGGCTTGCCGGTCGCCCGCAAGTAGTTCCTGCATTGCGGGAGATGCACGTCGCTCAGCGCGGGGACCACCTTGAGTTCGACGATGACCTGGTCCTCGACGATCAGGTCGGCGGTATATTCGCCGACAATCACGTCGTCGTAAAAGACCACGATTCCCCGCTGCTGGACGACGCCGAGCCCGGACTTTCGCATCTCGTGGGCAAGGGCGTTTTCGTAGACCTTTTCAATAAACCCATGACCGAGCCCATTGGCGACACTGAAAGCACAGCCGATGATCCGCCCGGTCACCGGCTGCAACAACCGCGCATCCCCTTCATCCATCTGCATCCCGCTCATCCGCCTTGAAAGCCTGTCTTGGCATCCGAACCGACGCCTGACGGGGCGCGAATGTCCTACGCCGCAAGTGTTAACGAACCATGAATCCCCTCAGGCCGTAATGGCCTGAACCTGAATGGTTCATTTGTTTTGCACCCGCTGATCGCGGGAAAAGTCAGACGGATGTCAATCGGCGGATCATCCAAATGTGCCCGCACAGCCGTGGGGGCCGCTTTTTCGTTTGGTTCCGGCTCGTCCGGCTTCGGTCAGGCCGCCTGATTCCGCTGCTCGGCCACACGCTCCCGAACGTCGAGCACTTCAATGCCAATCACGTTCCCCGCGGCATCATAGTCCAGCATGATGCCCGGGGCGACTTCCGTCGTGCTGGCCGATTTGGTCCCCTCCGGGGCAAACCAGACAAACATCGCATCGGCTTCCGGGTCAAAGCTTGTGCGTATCATCGTTTGGCATTCCTGTCCGGGTGAACGGTGATCACGATAATATCGGCTCCATCCGTGCGGAAAACAACACGCAGAAATCGGCCGCCAATTTCGGGGATAGCCTTGAAGGCACGCATTCGATTCGGGTGGCGTGAATCGGTGTCAGTCCAATCGGGGGAACGTAGTGTCCGTTCAACCCACTCGAAGGAGATGTTTCTAGCATCCATGGCTTCGGTCGCTTGTTGGGTCGGGTCATTTTGGCACTTCGCGTCCGAAGACCATCAAGCTCACCTTAATCGGCCATATGGTTCGCTTGCGTTATTTTCGTAGAACCGGTATAACCGGCTAATAATGGAGTATTGTCGATCCTGTGTGGCGTCCAAGGAAGGGGGCAGAAGGCCGATGTCTGGCGTTTGTGGCATGGGTCCAGCGGGAAGCCAATGGAGCACTTCATTGCATATTCAGACAATAAATTTGAGGGGCCAGTTGTATAATGTATGCCTTCGTCGATACAGAGACAACAGGATTTCCTCGCGATGGAGTTCAGCCGAGGATCGTCTCAATCGCATGGATGATTGCGGATAATCCTGCGAAACCCCGAGTTTTTAACTCGAGCATCATTCTGCCAAACGGCTACATAATACCGGCACGAGCATTTGCTGTTCACGGCATAACTACCGAACGAGCCAAAAGAGACGGTAAATCGCTCTCGCTCGTGCTCAGAGAGTTTGCGCATGACCTGCGTACCTTGATGCCAAGGGCCATTGTTGCCCACCATGCGTCATTTGATATTCCTATTATAGCAGCGGAATTCAATCGCCTTGGCTTGGCTGATCCATGCCAGAAATTCGGCACTCACTGCACTATGTTAGCCGCTCGACAGAAATGGCCGGGTGAAAGCGCAAAATTGGGCGATGTGTATACTAGGCTATTTCGTTCTGCTGTGCAGAACGAACATGATGCTGGCGCAGATGTCTGGGCTTGCGCCCAAGTATTCTTTTCCATCGGTATAGCAAAAAAATAAGAATCTGTTTTTGCAAGAATGACGGCGGCCGCTCGGACGGAGCGTTTCGTTCGCTTCTCATAAGGCAACACTCAAGATAAATCGAACCGCGCGGCCTGCCCACGGCGAAGTCGGAGCCGCTCCATGGCGACCAACCGCAAGAAAGTGGAACGCAAATACACACAAATAAGAAGGGATGCACGCAAATCAAAGCGTCCTGGTGAGCATCGGGCGACCAGCCGACCCATAGCACCGATCCGCCGTTGCAAGCGTCGCTCCGTCGGCGACCAGCGCTCATCTGGTTCATTCCTGCTTATCCGCGTTCATCTGTGTTAAAAATCCTTTGTCTCCCCCCCCCGGGACGCCGACCGTCATTACCCAACAGCGACAGCCCACAAACGAACCCATCATTCCTGCCCGTCGCCCAACCCCCGGTTCGCCCGCGCCACCACAGCCTCGAACAGCACCTGGCACCCCGCCTCGGCCTCCTCCGGCTCGATGCTTTCCGCCTCGTTATGCGACAGCCCATCCTTGCACGGGGTAAAGATCATCGCCGTCGGCACATGCCGCGCCACATACACCGCGTCATGCGCCGCCCCAGAAACGATTTCCCGCGTGCTGTACCCCAGCCGCGCCGCCCCCTGCCGCACCAGATCGACACACCCCGCATCGAACGGCTGCGCCGGGATCTTGAACAGCTGCGTCAGCTCCAGCCTCACCCCGCACGCATCGGCAACAGCCTGCGCCGCCGGCGTGAACTCGGCATCCAGCACATCCACCTCCGCATCCAACGGATGCCGGAACTCGACCGAGAACCGCACCTCCCCCGGCACCACGTTGCGGCTGTTGGGTAACACCAGCATCTGCCCCACCGTCCCGCGCCCGTCCTCCCCGCGCGCCCGCATCATCCGATCCACCAGATCGACAATCCGCGCCGCGCACACCAGCGCATCCCGCCGCGCCGAGGGCGGAGTCGTCCCCGCATGGCTATCCTGCCCGGTCACCACCGCGTCGTACCAGACCTGCCCCTGCGCCCCCGTCACGATCCCGATCTGCCGCCCCTCGCGCTCCAGGAACGGCCCTTGCTCGATATGCAGCTCGAAATACGCATCCGCCCGGAACGGCGCCGCCGGTTCCGGCCCCCGGTAGCCGATCGCGTCCAGCGCGCTCGCCACCGAAACGCCCTCGGTATCGGTCAACCCGTACGCCTTCTCCAGCCCGAACACCCCGGCCCAGACGCCGGACCCCATCAGGCTGTGCCCGAACCGGCTGCCTTCCTCATCCGTCCAGTTGATCAGCTCCAGCGGCGCCTCGGTGACGACGTCCAGATCGTTCAGGCTGCGCATCACCTCCAGCCCCGCCAGCACCCCCAGCGCCCCGTCGAACTTTCCGCCGCTCGGCTGGCTGTCCAAATGGCTGCCGAACAGCACCGGCGCCCGCGACGGATCGCGTCCCGCCCGCCGGGCGAACATGTTGCCGATCGCGTCCACCCGCACCGTCAGCCCCAGCGCCTCGCATTCGGTGCGGAACCGGTCGCGCGCCCGCCGGTCCACGTCGGTCAAAGTCAGCCGCCGCACGCCGCCTTTCGCGGTCGCGCCGATTTCGGCAAACCCCATCAGGGAGTCCCAAAGGCGTTTGCCGTCGATACGAAAATTGGTCTGTGTCATGCGCGGTATCTTGCCCAGCGTCCGGCTTCCTGCAAGCCTGCATCCCATGACAACACCATCAATCCTCCGCAACACCGATCTCGACCGCCCCGACGTCTGGCAGGCGCGCGTGGACCTCGCCGCCTGTTTCCGCACCGCCGCGCGGATGGGCCTGCACGAGGGCGTCTGCAACCACCTGTCCTTCATGGTGCCCGGCCGCGACGACCTGTTCCTGGTCAACCCCGACGGCTGGTCGTTTTCCGAAATCACCGCCTCCCGCCTGCTGATCTGCGACTTTCATCGCAACGTCATCGCCGGCGACGGCGTGCCGGAGGACACCGCCTTCTACATCCACGCCCGCCTGCACGCCCGCCTGCCGCGCGCCCGCGCCGCCTTCCACACCCACATGCCGAACGCCACCGCGCTGACCATGGTGGAGGGCGAGCCGCTGATCTGGGCCGGCCAGACCGCCCTGAAATTCTACGGCCGCACCGTGGTGGACGAGGCCTACAACGGCCTCGCCCTGGACGAATCGGAAGGCGACCGCATCGCCGCCAGCGTCGGCGACGCCGACATCGTGTTCATGAAACACCACGGCGTGCTGGTCCTCGGCCCCAGCATCGCCAAGGCCTGGGACGACCTGTACTACCTCGAACGCGCCTGCGAGGTGCAGCGGCTGGCGCAATCCACCGGCCGCCCCGTCGTGCCGGTCCCGCGCGCCATCGCCGAGGCAACGGCGGAGCAGATGCGCCACGAGGGCGGCCGCAACTCGCCGCAACTGCATTTGGACAGCATCAAGCGGCAACTCGACCGTGACGCGCCGGAGTATCGCCAGTGACCCGACTTGTGCCTGTTGTGCTGGCTTTGCTGAGCTTCACCGGCTGCACGCTGATCGACCAGCGCACCTTCGCCCCGTCGCCGGAGGCCAAGGCGGAGCCCGCTCCGCCGCCGGCGCCGGTCGCGCTCGACACAGCGCACGCCGCTGGTGACCATCGACTACACCATCCCGTCGCCCGAATTACGCCGAACTGCTGCACTACGCCGTGCATGCCGCCGAGAACTGCGGGATGCCGACGTGCAATACGACGTCGTCGCGGTCGTCAAGGATACCGCGCAGGCCGCCGCCGGCCAGGAACACGCCATCGGCGTGATGCGCGCGATCATGCGGGACCGGGTGCCGGCGACCCGCATCCATCTGGCCGTGCGCACCGACCCGGCCCTGGCCGCGAGCCAGGTCCGTGTCTACGTCCGCTGAGCGTGATCCGCGGAGGCGGCATCGCCGGAGCGGTGAATCACGCGATCAGGCAAAAACTTAGGCGGGTTCCGTGAGCAATGCGAACGGAAATCGCTCTAAACCGCGCGGCCGGCTGGTCAGCGCACGCACCGAGGGCATCGCCCTGGTGCTGTTCACCGCTTGCAGCTGGGGCCTGACCTGGCCGCAGTCGAAGTTTCTGCTGACCATGCTGCCGCCGTTCTCGATGCGCGCGGCCTGCGGCGTGCTGGCCTGCGCCTTCACCTTCCTGATCGCCTTGGTCCGCCGCGAGACACTGTGGCCGCCGCGCGATCAATGGCCGCGGCTGGTCCTGTTCGGCATGCTCAACTACGGCCTGTTCATCGTGCTGAACACGCTGTCGCTGGTCTGGCTCAAGGCATCCGAGGCAGTGGTGATCACCTACACCCTGCCGGTCTGGGCGTCGCTGCTGGCCTGGCCGATGCTGGGCGAGCGGCCGACGTTCCAGAAAATCCTGGCGCTGATACTGGCCCTCGGCGGAGTCGCGCTGCTGGTCGGCGCCGACACCGCCGAGGCAAGCTGGCAGAAGCTGCCCGCCGCCGGTCTGGGCCTGGCCGCGGCTGTCTCCTTCGGCTTGGGCACGGTGCTGGCGAAGAAGCATCCGCTGCGCCTGCCGCCCACCACCGCCGTCGCATGGCAGGCGATGCTCGGGATGGTGCTGGTCGTGGCGCTGGCCAGCTTCGAGCATCCGCACTGGGGCGAACGTATCCGCCGGCGGCTGGGTTTCGATCGCGTTCATCGCGACGATCCCGCTGTCCGTCGCCTACCTGACCTGGTTCCGGGCGTTGCGACTGGTGCCGGCCTCGACGGCGGCCACCACCGTGCTGCTCTCCCCGGTCGTGGGCGTGATCGGCTCCGGCGTGCTGCTGGGTGAGACGTTCGGCCCGCGTCAGATCGTGGCGCTGGTCATGACGCTGACCGGCGTGACCCTGGCGGCGCGAGGGTAGTGCCGGCTACGCTCCTTTCGTGTATCGGCCAGCCAACGCCCCGTGTAGCAATTGTCCCGGCAACCGGATCGCTCGGCTGCTGTTTTGTCTCGTCGATGGCAAGATCGTCGTGCTGCATGGCTTCATCAAGAAAACCCAAAAGACGCCTGACGACGACATGCAACTGGCGCGCAGGCGCAAACGCGAATTCGACCGTTAGGAGGCCATGATGGCGATAGCCCGGACACCAAGCGGTACCGAGGGATTTCCCACCCTCGACGATTTTCTGGATGCCGAGGGAACGCGTGAAGCCTTCCAGGCTGTCGCGATCAAGGCGGTGCTGGCCTGGCAGATCGAGCAGGCGATGAAGGCGCAACATTTGTCCCGCAAGGCCCTTGCGGAACGCATGGGCACAAGCCGCAGCCAAATCAGCCGCTTGCTCGATCCCAAGGACGGCAACGTCACGCTGCTGACCTTGCAGCGCGCCGCCGAAATGATCGGCCGCAAGGTGCGTCTCGAACTGGTGTGACGTGCTTCGCGCAAGTCCGCGGGCGAGAGTCGCCGATCCCGGTGACACGACTCGCACCGCGCCACAACGCCGGACGCATCAATTCTGGCGCTTCTGACAACACGCGATTAGTCTTGCACCGCGCCGCGCACCCTGTGCGGCATGATAACGGGGACGCTCAATGCCGAAAAAGACCATGCAGCCAAGCCTGCGAACCGCCCGCCCAGCGGATCGGCCCCGATCCGGATCCGCGCCTTGCGAATGATGTCGATGTCCACCACGTTGGGCAAGTCGTCAATGTAGGCGTCCAGATAGTCGTGGCGCTGGGCCGTCTTGAGCGCGCGGGCCAGCGGCACCCGCTTCACGCCCACTCCCCCGCTACGCAGAATCTCGTTGGCACGCTTCGCAATTGCGTTGGTGGCATCGGTATCGGCGGGGCCACCATTAGGTGGGTTGTACTTGAAACCACCGTCGGGCGGCGGGTTGTGCGACGGCGTCACCACGATCCCGTCGGCCAGCGCCTCGCTACGGCCGCGGTTGTAGGTGATGATGGCGTGGCTGACCGTCGGCGTCGGTGTGTACCGGTCCGCCGAGTCGATCAGGGCGACGACGTCGTTGGCGGCCAGCACCTCGAGCGCCGACACCCAAGCCGGCTCGGAGAGACCGTGCGTGTCGCGGCCGATGAACAGCGGTCCGGTGGTGCCTTGCGCGGCGCGGTATTCGACGATGGCCTGGGTGATCGCCAGGATGTGAGCTTCGTTGAATGCGCCGTTCAGCGCCGAGCCACGGTGACCCGACGTACCGAACGCCACCTGTTGAGCGACGTCGTCCGGGTCGGGCTCAATCGAGTAGTAGGCAGTGATCAGGTGCGGCAGATCGACGAGGTCTTCGGGCAGGGCCGGCTGGCCGGCGCGCGGGTGGGCCATGCCTACCGATTCTGCCCGTGTCCGGCGCGCCTCGCTGCTCTGGTCTTCCCGGGTACTTCCCGAGTTCATCCGCCGGTAAGTCTTGCCTTTACGCTGCTAGGCGCAGCACTCGCACGGCGGAGGGGATCGACCGGTGGCACAACACGACTATCGCGAGTACGCCGCGATTTTCGCCGGCGGGGCGCTGGGTGCACTGGCCCGGGCCACCCTGAGCACTTTCGCCGCCGCCGACCCGGCGAGCTGGCCGTGGCCGACATTCACCGTCAACATCGTCGGCGCCTTTCTGGTGGGTTACTTCACGACTCGGCTGCTGGAGCGACTGCCGCATTCGAGCTATCGGCGTCCACTGCTCGGCACCGGATGCTGTGGCGGATTAACCACCTTCTCCACGATGCAGGTCGAAACCCTGAAGATGATCCAGCATGGCCACTGGGCTCTGGCCGCCGGTTACACCCTGACCAGCATCGTGGTCGGACTGCTGGCAGTGCACCTGGCCACCGCGTTGGTTCGCCGGGCAAGGGTGCGCTCATGACCACGGTCTTGGTCTGGGTCGGCGTGGTGCTCGTCGGCGGGATCGGCTCGGTGACCCGTTTCCTGGTGGATCGCACGGTGACCCGTCGGCTCGCGCGGCCGTTTCCGATCGGCACCCTTGCGGTGAACATCAGCGGCGCCGCGCTGCTGGGGTTCCTCGGCGGCCTGGCATTGAGCAAGGACGTGGCGCTATTGGCCGGGACCGCGTTCGTCGGCGCGTACACCACGTTCTCCACCTGGATGCTGGAGAGCCAGCGCCTCGGCGAAGAGCGCCGGGCTTTGGCGGAGATCGCCAACATCGTCGTGTCCGTCGTGCTTGGTCTGGCCGCAGCGTTACTCGGACAATGGCTCGCGGAGCAGCTATGAACCAGCCGTGCTTGAAACTGACCGCGTACTTCGGCGAACGCCAACGTGCCGTCGGCAACGACGCGCGGTTTCTGGCCGACGCACTGTTCGACGTGTTCGGTTCGAATGACGTCGCGGCCAGCGTGATGCTGCGCGGGATCGCGAGCTTCGGTTCGAGCCACGAGTTGCGCACTGACGTGTCGTTGAGCCTGTCGGAGGATCCCGCGGTCGCGATCGCCGCGGTCGACGTCGAGCCGAAGATCCGTTCACTGGTCGACGAGGTGGCCGCGATGACCGGCCGCGGATTGGTGACGCTGGAGCGGGCCCGACTGGTCACCCGGCAAACCGGTACCGGTGCGTTCGACAGCCACAACGGCGACGCCGCCAAACTCACCATCTATGTGGGCCGCCAAGAGCGCGTCGCCGGGAAAGTCGCACACTTGGCGATTTGCGAGCTACTGCACCAACACGGATTCGCCGGTGCCATTGTGCTTCTCGGCGTGGACGGCACGGCGCATGGCGAGCGTTACCGGGCGCGGTTTTTCGGCCGCAACGTCAACGTTCCAGTGATGATCATCGCCGTCGGGTCCACTGCGCAGGTTTCAGCTGCCGCAATCGAATTGGCCGCCGTAGTGCCCACCCCGTTGCTGACTATCGAGCGGGTGCGACTGTGCAAACGCGACGGTGAACTGTTCGCGAAGCCCCCGCAGCTGCCGATGACCGACGAGCATGGACGGACCCTGTGGCAAAAGCTGATGGTCTATACCGACGAGGGCATCACACACGACGGGCTGCCGCTGCATCGCGCGCTCGTCCAGCGACTGCTGCGTTCCGGGACGGCGCGGGGGGCGACGGTACTGCGCGGCATCTGGGGATTCACCGGAGATCATAAGCCGCACGGGGACAAGGTATTTCAGGTCGCGCGGCGAGTTCCGGTAACCACGATCATCGTCGACACACCGGAATCGATCGCCCGCAGTTTCGATATCGTCGACGAGCTGACGCAGCGCGACGGGCTAGTGACCAGTGAGATGGTTCCGGCGGTGCTCTCGCTCGACGAGACGCAACGGTTCGGCGACATCACGCTGGCACGGCACGACTACTGACCTATTCAGATCTCGCGGAGCGCGGGCACGTCCTCGGGCGTGCGGGGCAATACATAAAGCGCCATCCGCCGATTCGACATGTCGTGCTCGCCGAGAAATGCGAGACCACCGCGCTCACAGAACTTGCGCGCCAAGGTATTGCGGTGGTCGGGATCCAACATGATTCGGCGACAAAGCGGATCGAGAGTGAACATGCTGACCAGTATGTGCGGCAGCAGGTACCTGACGTGTCCCTGTCTCATGTACTCCACGTCGGCGACCGCGACGTGCAGACCCAGATCGTAGGGGTCGTACTCGTACCGCGTGGCAATGGAATCCTTTGCCGCCCGGTATATTTCGACGTACCCGTGGTCTTCCCCGTCTAGGCTGGCGATGAACGGACGGGAGAAACCGCTCTCGAGTTGCGCACGCAGATACCGATGCCAGCGTTCCGCCGGCCACGCATACTCCCACGATTCGGCCAAATGCGGCCGGTTCATCCACTCGGAGAGCAACTCAGCGTCGGCGTCTGGGTCGGCGAGGCGCAAGCCGTACGGTTCCGGTAGTTGCGGTATCGGCGGCGGCGGCACATTGCGGACCTCGGCGCTGATATCGGTCAGTTGCCGGGGCAGGATCACTTCGGGGTCGCTCACGTCAACAGCGGAGTCTACTCCCGGTCGGGTCAGCACTAGCGGCTTTTCATCCACTGCTCGGCCAGCTCTCTAACCCATCCGGTCGCGGCCTCCGCGCCATCGGGCGGCGATTCCACCAGGACCAATTCGTCAATACCCAAGACGGCGAGCTCCTCATAATCCTCAACACTGGGACTCCTCAGCGCCACGGCCAGCCGCAGCTCACTACGGTCACGATTCAGGCCGGCACATAGTTCATCGAGTTTAGTAATCCGCGTGCGCACCTCCGCCACGCCGTCGAGGTTGAACCCGTACCAGCCGTCGCCCCATGCCGCCGCCCGTCGCAATGCCGCGTCACTATTGCCTCCGACCACGATGGGGATACGACGCGAGCGGACCGGCTTGGGGTTGACCCGGATCGAATCAAAGCCGACGAACTCGCCGCTGAATGAAGCGATGTCATCGCGCCACAAAGTTCGCATGGCTGCGGCGTACTCGGCGGTGCGGGCCGCCCGATGCTCGAATGGCACTGCGAGCGCATCGAATTCCTCCCTGGACCACCCGACGCCCACTCCCAGCGTCAATCGACCGCCGCTCAGCCGATCCAGACTCGCGGCCTGCTTGGCCACCACTACCGGATTGTGTTCGGGCAGCAGTAGTACGCCGGTCGCGACACCGATCCGTGACGACGCGGCAGCCGCGAAGGCGAGCGCGATCATCGGATCAAGCCAATCCGCCTCGGCGGGAACGGCGATGACGCCGTCGTCGGCATAGGGGTAGCGCGACGCGGACCGGTCGACCATGACAACGTGCTCGCCCGCCCATAGGGTGGCGAAACCGCAGCCATCCGCCGCCGACGCGACGGCGTCGATCACCGCGCGGTCGGCGCCATTGCCGATTCCCAACGCATGCAAGCCCAATCGCACCGCACGATGGTCTCACGCAGAATTCAGCGACTTTTCAGCAGCTTCGCCAAGACTGCTGCCTGACTGATGTCGAGTTCGCGAGTGGCGGTCACCAGCGTCACGACACCGCCCTGCGTCAGCGTGCGCAGCTCCTTCAGCGCGCCAGTTTCGGACAGTTCAGCCTGGTAGCGCGACGCGAATTCGTCGAATCTCTCCGGCTGGTGGTGATACCACTGCCGCAGTTCTGTTGACGGCGCGACGTCCTTGCACCACATGCCCACCCGTGGGTCCTCTTTGCGGATCCCGCGCGGCCAGACGCGGTCGACCAGGACGCGCTGGCCGTCGTCGGGTCCCACCTCGTCATATATCCGCGCCACCCGGATCCGGCTTTCGACCGTCATGTCGCCAGCGTAGTGGCGGCACCTAACGGGGGCTGATCAGCGCAGTGACACGTTTACCCGTGCCCGGCGGGGGTATCAGAAGCCTAACGGCGCACAGCCCATGCCCGTATTGATCAAACGCCCTCCCGGAGGAATCGCCATGGCCGAAATGATGATCCAATCTCCCGACGAAGTCGTCGCATTCCTGAAAGCACAGCACAACCTGATCGAGGACATGTTCGACGAAGTGCTGCTTGCCTCGGATCCCGAAGCACGCGAGAAGCCGTTCGCTGCGTTGCGTCAATTGCTGGCGGCCCATGAGACGGCCGAGGAAATGTTGGTGCATCCCCGGGTGCGGCGCGAGGCCGACGCCGGCAACGCGATCGTCGACGCCCGGCTGAAAGAAGAACACGACGCCAAGGAGTTGCTGTCGCAGATCGAGAAGCTGGACATCACTTCCCAGCACTTCATCGACGAGCTCACCACGCTGCGACAAGCGGTGCTCGAGCACGCCGAAAATGAGGAGATCGACGAATTCCCTTATCTAGAAACAGAACTCGACGTCAACGAACTCAAGCGGATGACTACAGCGGTGCGAGCGGCTCAGGCCATCGCCCCAACCCATCCGCATCCCGGGGTCGAATCAGCCAAGCTGAATTTCGTAGTGGGACCCTTCGCGTCGATGCTCGACCGCGCACGCGACGCCATTCGAGCAGCCATCGGCTAGCGATCGGCTGTCCGTAGTCTGGATGGCGTGAGTGTTGCACCGGAGATAAACGTCGTCCTGCATAACCGCTTCGCGCGCGAATTGCCGGAGATGGGTGTCCCCTGGCAAGCCGAGGCGCCTGCTGACCCGCGCCTGCTCGTCCTGAACGAGTCGCTTGCCGCCGAGCTTGGCCTCGACACCGCCTGGCTGCGTGGCACTAATGGACTTCGATTTCTGGTGGGCAACCTGGTACCCAGCGGTGCGGCCCCAGTAGCCCAGGCCTACGCCGGGCATCAATTCGGTGGCCTGGTTCCGCAGTTGGGCGACGGGCGGGCGCTGTTGCTCGGCGAACTCGTCGAGGATGACGGTCGCGTCCGGGACCTCCATCTCAAGGGGTCGGGCCGCACCCCTTTCGCACGCGGTGGCGACGGCCTGGCCGCGGTGGGACCGATGCTCCGCGAATACCTCGTCAGTGAGGCGATGCACGCGCTGGGCGTTCCGACGACGCGCTCGCTCGCGGTGGTGAGCACCGGACGTCCGATAGAGCGGGAAACGGTGCTGCCCGGCGCCGTACTCGTCCGCGTCGCCAGCAGCCACCTGCGCGTCGGCAGCTTCCAATACGCCGCGTTGACCGGCGACATCGAGCTGTTGCGCCGCCTCGCCGATCATGCGATCGCCCGCCACTACCCCGGCGCGGCGCAGGCCGAACGCCCCTACCTCGCGCTGTTCGAAGCGGTGGTCGCCGTCCAGGCATCCCTGATTGCCCAATGGATGCTGATCGGGTTCGTGCACGGGGTGATGAACACCGACAACATGACGATCTCCGGCGAGACCATCGACTACGGACCATGCGCCTTCATGGAGGCCTACGATCCCGGCACCGTGTTCTCTTCTATCGATCAGTGGGGCCGATACGCCTACGCCAACCAACCGGCCATCGCCGGCTGGAACCTGGCCCGGTTCGCCGAAGCACTACTTCCGTTGCTTGCCGACGACATCGACGAGGGCATCGGGCTCGCCGAGGCGTCGTTCGGCGCGTTCGCAACCGTGTACGACACCACCTGGTCGTCTGGCATGCGCGCCAAGCTCGGATTACCCGCCGACGTCCCAGCCGAGGTCCGCACGCCGTTGGTCGATGAGTTGCTGCGCCTGCTGCAGGAAAGCCGGGTCGACTACACGTCATTCTTCCGCCACCTGGGCGACGCGGCCCGTGGCGACACCGCAGCCGCGCGTGGGCTGTTCATCGACCTCGCCGGCTTCGACGCCTGGATGTCGAGTTGGCAAGCGTTGGGTCCCGACGCCGAATCGATGGACCGCGCCAACCCGATCTACATTCCGCGCAACCACCTCGTCGAGGAGGCCCTGACAGCGGCGACGGCGGGCGATCTAACTCCGGTTGGTCAACTGCTCGATGCGGTCAACGCCCCGTACGACAAACGGCCGGGCTTCGACCGCTACGCCAACCCGGCCCCGGAGGATTTCGGCAGCTACCAAACCTTCTGCGGCACCTGAGAACGTTTACGCGAGTTTTGCGAACTCCGCCTGCAGCTCATCCAAATGGCGAAGCGACTCGTCGCGGGGCTCGGTCTCCAGCTCCACCAAGACGTGCTCGACTCCGATATCACGGTATCCCGCAACGGCTTTCGCTGTCGATTCGCCCGCGTGAATATTGATCACCGGCACGTCCTGGCCGGCCACCGCGCGCAATTCTTCGAGCTGACCCGACAGCACATCCGGTGAGGGAGCCATCGCGATCCAGCCGGCCTTCAGCCGGGCGATGCGCTTGAAGCTCGCCGGCCCACCACCGATGTATAGCGGGGGGTACGGCTTCGTCAGAGGCTTTGGCCAGCTGTAGATCGGATCGAAATTCACAGAATCGCCGTGGAATTCCGCTTTTTCCTGCGTCCAGATCTCGATCATCGCGTGCAGCCGCTCATCAGACACACGGCCACGAACCGCAGGGTCGACGCCATGGTTGGCGATCTCTTCACGCAGCCAGCCCACACCAACGCCAAAGCGAAATCGTCCCTCCGACACCAGGTCCAGCGACACCACTTCCTTGGCCGTCAAGATCGGATCACGTTGCGGGACCAGCGCGATACCGGTGCCGAGAACCAATTTCTCGGTCGCTACCGCCGCCGCTGTCAACGCCACAAACGGATCCAGCGTCCGGTAGTACTTCCGTGGGATCGGGCCGCCCAGCGGGTACGGAGTCTTCGCGTCGACCGGAATGTGGGTGTGCTCGGCGAGGAACAACGACTCAAACCCACGCTCCTCGAGTCCCCTACCCAGCTCAACCGGGCCGATTCCCTCGTCGGTAACAAAAGTCAGGACACCAAAACCCATAGTCACTCCCATCGCCGGTTGACGATCCCAGTCAACAGGATCCGAGCCCGCGTGTCACTGGACGAGATCCCAGGTCGGCCGAAGTCGGACGAGTTGACCGAGCAGGAAAGGCGTTACTGGTCTCGGCTCAGCCCGCCGGGGCCTCCACCGCTTTAGGCGTGCGGCGCGTCGCACCCCATAGCCCCACCCCGACACCGACGACGGCGCCGCCCAGGCCGATGAGCTGTTGGGAGCGGCGGAGCTCACCGTGAACGCTCAACCCGCCGAGCAGATCGGCCGCATCAGCGCCGCCGGATGCAAGGAACCAGCCGCGGGTATTTTTGCCGCGCAGACCCGCCACCGCGAGCAGACCGCCGATCAACGCGTCGCGATAGCCCATCGACCGCAATAACAGTCGCGCCGTCGGCGTCGGCTGCTCCGGGTCGCCCCACAGCCGGTTGGCGCCGAGGGGATCGACAAGGAAATGGACACCTGAGGCAAGGCGGATGCTGCCGGCGAGAAGCGCGGCACGATCGATCGACATGGCCGCAGCCTAGGAGCTGATTGAGTAGCAATTCAATAGGGCGCGGGCAGTTCGCACGAGACGAAGCAAGCCGCATCAAGAGACCATGGCTACCATGGCCTTCATGGCCGACCCGGTCCACGGTGGCGACGAGACGGTCGCACAGGACGTTGGCGAGACGGTTGCAGTGCCTAACTCCACGCCTACCGACGCGGTAGGCCTCGCCTGGTCGGGCGGCGAAGACGACGACAACGACCGAGCGCGCGGGCCGCGGGCAGTTCGGCAGTCTTGGAGCTCGACGTGGAGCCGGGCCGGTGTACTGGTGGCGGCCGGTCTTGCGTTGGCAGGCGCGATCGTTTTGACGAGTTGGCTGTTGAGCGCCCCCGACCAAGCGGCGGGCAATGGGTCCGGGCCTGCCGGCAAGTCCGTGGCGCAGCCGCCCGCCGCACTGCCGACACCGAAGCAAGGCGGGTCGACGACGGCTTCAGCTGCCCCATCGTCCATCGCATCAACGCCGGATCAGGACAACAAGTATGTCCAGGCCCTCAACGACCGGGGCATCTCATTCGCCAATCCGGAGGCTGCCATCTTCAACGGCAAGATGGTGTGCCAGGACATCGGGCGCGGGGTTTCGGTACAGCAGATAGCCGACGCGTTTCGCGCGAGCAATCCCGCGCTCAGTGACAGCGCCAATGCTTACGTGGGCATCTCCGTTCGCGCATACTGCCCGCAAAACAGCGCCGTGGTTGCCGGGTTCTGACGCGATTGCCCGTCACTCCGACGGCCCCGTCAAGGTGTCGACGTGGTAGCGGCTGGCGGTCCACGACGGAGAGTCAGGGTTCGGTGTGAGCGTGACGTTGAGCAGTGCTTTGCCGGCGGTGAGGGATTCCGGTACGAGGTAGGTGTCGTCGAGCCAACGGTGCGAGTTATTGCTGCGCGGCTGCAACCAGGTCCGGGCCGGCACACCGTCAATCGTCACGTCCGCCGATTGATAACCGATCGCTTGGTCGGAGGTGCGGCGCAGCAGGATTCCGCGATTGTCCGGATCGATTTGGACGTGGAATGTGATGGCGGCCTGGGTGGTGCGGACTAACCCCGCGATGGTGCGCATGTCGTCGGTGCCCTCGAATTGGCTGATCAACAACTGGTCGGCGGCTGCGTCGTCGGTGTAGCCGTGCAGCAGTCGACTGACGGGATCGCTGGGGTAGACATCGTCGGAGGATTTTGCCGTGTCGTTCGGTTGGGTGTAGAGGAAAGCCGTTGAGCTGTAATCGGGTTGGACCATGTTGCGCTTACCGTGCTCGATGCCGAAGCGGATCGCGGAATGGTACCCGATGGACTCGGCAAGCGTCAGGCGATACACGGCGACGCAGTAGTCGGCACATCCGCCGGTCGCGGTGCGTTGATCGGGTTGGCCGTTGAGTGGATCGCTGAAATGGGTGCCGTTCTTGAAATACCAGCCGCCCTCGTAGAAGTCCTCGGTGCCGGTGCCATACCACTGCGGTGACGCGGAGCCGTCCGTGTAGACGCGTTCAGCGCCTTCGAGAAAGTATGGGGCGTCGTCGCTGAACGCCGTTTTGGTTCGGGCCCCTCGGATGGTGTGGCTGACGCCGACGAACTTCCCGTGGCCTTGCTCTTCGGCGAATGACCAATCCTGGCCGACGGTTGTTGGTCCGGTATGCGAGCGTGCGGTGAAGTAGCCGGCGCGGCCACTGGCCAGCGCGGGAGCCCACTGAGCATCGGAGTTAGTCACGACCTCGCTGCCGATCCCCGACACGGCATCGCCGGTCGTGTTGACGAGGGTGACGCGGGCGGTGCGCGCGAAGGGCATTGGCCACCAAGCAGACAACGCCAACGAGCCGTTGGGCTGCGGCATCGTCGAGAACATCAGCGATCGCACGTTGTTCGCGCCGAGTCCGGCACCGAAGAATTCCCCAAGCGGGGCGTCGACCATGGTCTGGCCGTCGAACTCGATCTGTAGCCGCAGCCCGGCCAACGCTTGATCCGGCGGTTGCGGTAGCTGCAGACGCAGCGCCGAGATCATCCCGGAGCCTGCCGGTTCCGCGATCGTCTGCCCGGCACCGGCGGCAAGATCGATGACCCGATTATCATGCACCGCAGCAGATTCCGCGGGCTTGGGATCGTCGGTGCCCGCGGCGCGCAGGGTGGCGACGACATCGAGCGCGGGATCAGCGGGCGAGAAAGTGCTCATGCCGTCGGCGGTCGAGAATTGGCGATAGCCGACGTGGTAGTACTGCAGATTCGTTGCGATGCTGATCCGCATCGACTGCCGATAAGGCATCGGCACTTTGATATAGACGCCTCCCGGTGACTGCTTGGAGTTGGCCACCAGCGGCCACACGAACGGCGCACCCAGCCCACCATCGACCAAAGATTGCAATCCCGTGTCGACCACCGTCTTTCCATCAAGTTCGATGCGGATCGTTCCCATGGCGCGGACATTGCCGCCGTCACGGGTGAACCAGATGTCATCGACTTCGCCGGGGCCGCGATCCTCCGCGATGACACAGCCGGCACCGCCGGCGGCCAGACATCCGCCGCTGCCGTTCTGGTTGCCCTGGGAAATGTCGAAATCGCCGCCGCTTCGGTCGAAGCTCGAGACCTGCTCCGTCTGGGTGCCGATGCTCAGGTACGGCAACCGATCAAGTCGGCGGTAGGTGTCCCAGCCCACCACCCGTTGGCCGAGGCCGGCGTTTGGCGGCTCACCGGCCGCCGTACCTGCGCTCTGCACACCCGCCACGCCGAGTAGCACCAACGCGAACATCGCAGAAACCGCCCGAGCAGCCACCGGCATAGAAACACAGGCTAGGGCGCCGGGCGCGCCAGCACACTGTCGACCCCGGCGACTTCGTCGAGTTGCGCCTAGTCGCGGCTTATTTCACACTCAGTGAATCAGCTTCCCAGGAAAGCAGGGGTCGCGTTGAAATTCTTCTCGCGTCTGATTCTCCCAACCATCGTCGCCACGATGCTGGCGACTCTGATCGCCACCGCCGATACACCGTCGTCGGTGCCCTTGGCGTGCGGAGTCACCTGGACGATGGTGGGGGGAACAATTATGTTCATCCCGGACTGCAGAGATTCGCCGCCACCTGGGAGAGTTCAGCCGAATCCACCGTGGTACCCGCCGCCTCCGCCGGACGCGCCGCCGCCTGGCCCCCTTCCGCCGCCAGGGCCGCCGCCACCGGACGGCCCGCCACCAAATGCGGTCGAAAATCCGTAACAGCAACCCTCGGCGGGTTTTTCAGCGTGAGCGGGCGTGCCGCGGACCCGCTGCCGTCAAGCGGGTGGACACAGACATAGCACCGCGCGACGGCCTGGGAGCAAGCCCGACCGCCGCTGCCCGACTGTGCCGCCGCGCGCGGTGCGCCGTGATTCGCCGTCGTAGCGCGAACACCGGCCGACCCATGGGCTCGGCGCGGATTTGCGGACGAGCATCGAAATCTGCGCCGGCGACCTCGAGGCCGCGCGCTGCGGCCGGGAAGAAGACACCGGAACTGCTCCACATCACGACGGCCAAAATCCCGCCGATAGCTTGCAAGATCGTCAGTCCACACATGTATCCGATCACCGCGACAATGACGCCAGAGATAAACACACCGATCTCTCCTTATTACGCACCTGTCTAGTTACCCGACCGAAAGCGGTGTTACCCCAAATCGGGTATTTTTAATCCAGGTTTTGCGGAGGGGTTCCCCGGACGGGCACGCGGCCCAGCGGATAAGGTTCAGGTCTACGTCCAGCCACGCGCGTAGGTTGGCGGCGCCTGGTTGAGCAGCCCCCTCCGGAACCGCAATCAGCCGTTGTCAGAAGGGGAACCGCAGCTGTGATGGACGCGAAGACACCTATCGATGTCTTATTGGTCGAAGACGATGCCGGCGACGAACTGATCGCGCGAGAAGCCTTCGAGCAGAACAAGATTCGCAATAGGTTGCATGTCGCTCACGACGGCCAGGAGGGTCTGGACTTCCTGTACCAACGCGGTGCCTACGCCGACGCACCACGGCCGGATCTCATCTTGCTGGATCTCAATCTGCCCAAGTACGACGGGCGTCAACTCCTCGAGCAGATCAAAAACGATTCCAAGCTCGGCTCAATCCCCGTCGTCGTCTTGACCTCATCGGGATTGGAAGAAGACATTGTGCGCAGCTATTCGCTGCACGCCAATGCCTACATCACCAAACCCGTGAATCTCGATCAATTCTTCAACGCAATCCGCCAAATCGACAGCTTCTTTGTCGAAGTGGTTCGCCTGCCGCCACACTGAGCCGGATATCAGTCTCCGGTCGCACGCGGTGATTCCTCGGGGGTCCAGGCCGGTGGCTGCCCGGGGCGGCGAGGGAAGAGGTAGTCGACAAAAGCCGCCGCCGTGGGTTGTGGTTCGTGGTTGGCCAGGCCCGGTCGCTCGTTGGCTTCGATGAAGGCGTAGTCGTCGCCTGCGACGTCGGGCACCAGAAGGTCGATGCCCGTCACCGGGATTCCGATGGCTTCGGCCGCCGCAACCCCAACCCGACACAGCTCCGCGCTCACTTGCGAGGTGACATCGTGGATGGTGCCACCCTGGTGCAGGTTGGCGGTATGGCGCACGCACAGCCGAGTTCCCTCGGGCAGCACGTCGTCCAGCTTCCAACCGGCCTCGGCGATCGTCGCCTCGGTGACCTCGTCCACCGGAATGCGAGACTCGCCGCCCGTCGCTGCAGACCGTCGTCGGCTCGCGGCCAGGATCAATTCCCGGACGGTGTGATCGCCCGTGCCAATGATCTCGGGCGGCAGCCGCAGCGCGGCGGCGACGACCCGGCCATCGATCACCACCAACCGGAGGTCGCTGCCTGACACGCGCTGTTCGATGAGCACCTCGGGGTGTTGCTTTTTGGCGCGCGCCAGCGCCGCGGCGAGCTCGTCGGGGCCGCTGTCGGCGAGTATGCCGACGGTGATGCCTTTGCCCTGTTCCCCGCGGGTCGGTTTGACGACGACCTCACCGACTTCTCGCAGGAAGTCGTAGTCGCCTTCGTCGAAGGTGGCCAGACGGGCACGAGGCACGGTGATGCCGGCCTCGGACACCAGCCGCCGGGTCAGGCGCTTGTCGTCGCAGCGGCACATGGCGATGGCCGAAGTGAACTCGGACAGCGATTCGCGGGTGAGCACGCTGCGACCGCCGTGGGTGAGTCGCATCTCGCCGGTCTCGGCGTCGAGGACCTCGACCCAGATTCCGCGGCGCAGCGCCTCGTCGGCGATGATCCGCGCGTAGGGATTCAGATCGTCGACGGTCTCCGGTAGCGGAGTGAACAACGGCTCGTTGATCGCGTTCTTCCGTTTGATCGCGAGCACCGGAACCCGGCGAAAGCCCAGCTTCTCGTAGAGAGCGATCGCGGCGGCGTTGTCGTGCGCGACGGATAGGTCCAGGTAGGAGCGGCCCAACCTACGAAAATGCTCGGCCAATGCTCGGGACAGGGCCCCGCCCACGCCGGGGACCGCTGCGGCGGGATCGACGGCCAGGGCCCAGAGGCTGGCTCCGTGTTCCGGGTCGGAAAAGAGCAACTCGTGGTCGACGCCGGTCACGGTGCCCACCACGGCACCGTCGTCATCACGCACGGCGAGCAGGTAGGTCACCGCGTTCGCGTGCAGATGGTTGTCCCAAATGGTCTCGACCGGTGCCGGGACCATGCCACAGCGCACATAGACGCGGTTCATGGCGTCCGCATCGGTCGGGTTCTCGAGCGAGCGCACCGTCACGCCGACCGGCGAGGGAGTCAAGTCTTCCTCGGTTGCGTCACCGGGGAAGCGCAGTCGATACGTGTGACTGGGGTCGATGAAGAGCTCCCCCGGCGCACCGGCGATCACCACGTGAGACTCGCGTGCGTAGATACAGATGTCGCGCCGCCCGGGCGCTTCCCCGCGCAGCTCCTCGGTCAACGTGGCTGAATCAGCGAATGTCTGCCCGAAAATGAGTCGGCCCCAACCCAATTCGAGCTTCACATCCTTGGCCATCGCGTCCACCATGTGCGGCGGAGAGGCGTCGTGCAGGCCGAGCGTAATCGCCTCGGGATGGTCCTCGGATGGGTCGAGGGCGGTCATGCCGCGGGCCCGGTCACACCATGGCGCTGCAGCCACAGCTCGAGCAACGCGATCTGCCAGAGTTCGTTGCCGCGCAGTGGAGTCAGTCTGCCGTTGGGGTCGGCCAGCAGGGCATCGACAGCTCCGGTGTCGAACAACCCGCGCTCCTTGGCGACCGGCGCATACAGCGCGTCGCGGACCATGTCGAGGTACGGCCCCTCGAGGTGGGTCAGCGCCGGAACCGGGAAGTACCCCTTTGGCCGATCGATGACTTCCGACGGAATCACCCGTCGCGCAGCCTGTTTGAGAACTCCCTTGCCGTCGTGCGCGACCTTCAGCTCCGGCGGGCAGGTCGCGGCCAGCTCGACCAACTCGTGGTCGAGGAACGGAACGCGGCCCTCCAGCCCCCAGGCCATGGTCATGTTGTCCACCCGCTTCACCGGGTCGTCCACCAACATCACCGTGGTATCGAGACGTAGCGCCCGGTCGATGCCGGTGTCGGCATTGGCCTGCGCAAAATGCTCGGTGACGAACCGCTCGCTGGGATCCCCCGGGGCGACGTTGCCGGACGCCAGCAGCGCCTCAAGGCCCGCCACGTCGCGGTCGAAGAAGGCGGCACGGTATGCCGAGACCGATCCGTCAAGACTGGCGGCGGCGGGTGTACCCATCGGCGGGTACCAGTGGTAACCGGCGAAGACCTCGTCGGCACCCTGTCCCGACTGCACCACCTTGACGTGCCGCGCTACCTCTTGGCTGAGCAGATAGAAGGCCACGCAGTCGTGACTGACCATCGGCTCGCTCATCGCGCCGATCGCGCCGTCGAGCGCGGGCAGCATCCGGTCGGTGCCAATGCGGATCTGGTGATGGTCAGTGCCGAACCGCTGGGCCACGATGTCCGAGTATTGGAATTCGTCGCCCGCGACGCCACCCACCGACTCGAAGCCGATAGAGAAGGTCGACAGCCCGTGCTGGCCGGCCTCGGCGAGCAACCCGACGATCAAGCTGGAGTCCACGCCGCCGGAGAGCAGGCAGCCGACTGGGACGTCAGCGACGAGTCGACGCTCGACCGCGGTGCGCAGCGACGCGAGCACGGCGTCTTCCCAGTCACGCTCGGACCAGTCGGCCCGGTCGTCGTGCCGGGTGAAGTCCGGCTTCCAATACGTCGTGCTGGTGCGCTGCCCATCGGGTTCGATGGCCAGCAGCGACCCGGGAGGAATCTTGCGCACACCGCGAAGGATGGTCAGGGGCGCGGGTACCACGGAGTGAAACGTCATGTAGTGATGCAGCGCTACCGGGTCGATCCGGGTGTCCACCCCACCGCCGGCCAGCAGCGCAGGCAGCGTCGACGCGAATCGGATCCGATGACTGTCTTCGGTCACGTAGAGGGGCTTGATGCCCAGTCGGTCCCGACCGAGCAACACCCGACCGCTGTCGCGCTCGACGATGGCAAACGCGAACATGCCTTTGAGGTGACTGACGAAATCGTCGCGCCAGCGGTGGTAGGCCTTGACTAGAACCTCGCTGTCGCTATGCGAGAAAAACCGGTAGCCGTGGCCCTCGAGTTCGCTGCGCAGCTGCTTGTAGTTGTAGATGCAGCCGTTCCAGACGATCGATAATCCCAGGTCGGAGTCGACCATCGGCTGCGCGCCCGCTTCGGTCAGGTCAATGATCTTGAGGCGCCGATGGCCCAGGGCAACCCGGCCCTGCGACCACACGCCCGACCCGTCCGGCCCCCGTGGCGCCATGACCTCGGCCATGGCTGCAACCGCCGCCACGTCCGGGGCTCGACCGTCGAGCCGCACCTCCCCAGCTGCTCCGCACATCTTTTTGAGCCTACCCAGCTCCATGCCGACACGCCGGGCATGGCCCTCGGTCGGACGTTTGCCGGCTTATACGTCGTAGTAAAGCGCGAATTCGTACGGCGTCACCCGGAGGTTGAATGGAGCAAGCTCATAGTCGCGCTTGTAGTTAATCCACGTCTCGATCAAGTCGGGTGTGAAAACGCCCCCCTCAGTGAGGTATTCGCTGTCTTGCTCCAGACGGTCGATCACCGCCGACAGTGAGGTCGGCGCCTGCACGATCTCCGCGGCCTCTTCGGGCGGCAGCTCGTAGAGGTCCTTGTCGATCGGGGGCGGCGGCTCGATCTTGTTCTTGATGCCGTCCAGCCCGGCCATCAGCATGGCGGAGAACGCCAAATACGGGTTGCCCGACGAGTCGGGGCAACGGAACTCCAGCCTCTTGGCCTTGGGATTGCTGCCGGTGATCGGGATACGCACGCACGCCGAACGGTTGCGCTGGCTGTAGACCAAGTTGATCGGCGCCTCGTAGCCCGGAACCAGGCGCTTGTAGGAGTTCACCGTGGGGTTGGTGAAAGCCAGCAACGAGGGCGCGTGGTACAGCAACCCGCCGATGTAGTAGCGGGCGATGTCCGACAGGCCGGCGTACCCGGTCGCGTCGTACATCAGCGGGACGCCGTCCTGCCACAGCGACTGGTGGCAGTGCATCCCCGAGCCGTTGTCGCCGAACAGCGGCTTGGGCATGAATGTCACGGTCTTGCCCGCCTGCCAGGCGGTCTGCTTGACGATGTACTTGTACATCTGCAGGTCGTCAGCGGCGTGCAACAGTGTGTTGAATTTGTAGTTGATCTCAGTTTGGCCGCCGGTGCCCACTTCGTGGTGACCCTTCTCCAGAGAAAAGCCGGCGTTGGTCAGATGGGTGAGAATCTTGTCGCGCAGGTCGACGTAGTGGTCGGTGGGGGCCAACGGGAAGTAGCCGCCCTTGGGGCGAACCTTGTGGCCGAGGTTGGGGCTGCCGTCGGGCTCGGTGTCTGCTCCGGTGTTCCACCACCCGGAAGTCGCGTCCACCTTGTAGAACGAGCTGTTGATGTTCGAGTCGAACTTCACCGAATCGAAGATGTAGAACTCGGCCTCCGGACCGAAGTAGGCGGCGTCCGCAATGCCGGAGCTGATCAGGTAGTTCTCCGCCTTGCGGGCGACGTTGCGCGGGTCGCGTGAGTACAACTCGAGGCTGAACGGGTCGTGCACGAAGAAGTTCACGTTCAGCGTCTTGGCTTCGCGGAACGGGTCGATGGTCGCCGTTTCCGGGTCGGGAAGCAGCAGCATGTCGGATTCGTGGATCGACTGGAACCCGCGAATCGAGGAGCCGTCGAAGGCCAAGCCTTCCTCGAACACGGCCTCGTCGAACACGTAAATCGGAATTGTGAAGTGCTGCATGGTGCCTGGCAGATCACAGAAGCGAACATCCACGTACTCGATGTTCTCGTCCCTGGCGAGTTTGAAGATATCGTCAGGCGTCTTTTCCGACACAGAGCGCTCCTTTGCTTGGTTATCCGCGGGCTGGCGGCGAACTGTGCAGTCATACGGTGGCGCCGACGACGGTCATGCTCGCCGCGCCACCACAGCGCCCGGCAGACCTCGCGACACTCTCGCGAAATCTCAGCTCGGCAGCAGTGGCTGAGTTTTTCTACGCCTCAACTATTTCGTCTGCGTGACGGGCTAGAGTCGATCCTGTTGCGCGCCAATAGGCGCAGGTTCAAAGTAGGCGACTCCGGTTGCGGGACAATGCTGTTGACTTCCTGTATACCCGCTCCTCAGCTGGCGCTTTGTGGCATGGTGCCCGATAGTCATATGAGCCGAATATGAACGATTTAACTCGCACGTCCAGTAAAGGTAAGAGGATCTATGCCGCGCAATAGGGTTGCCGCCTAATGCGTGAGATCATGCACCGTGAAATCATCGTTAGCGGTGATGACGCGCTGTCGAAGACGATCGGCGAGGAACTCCGGGGCGCCGGCGCCCGGATAATCCACATCAACACCGCCGCCGATCTCCTCGGAGCCGGGGTGCATCGCGCACGCGCCGTCGTCTGCGCCGGACCAGATGACGCCGTGAATCTCGAAATAGCCTTATTAGCAAGGCAATACAGTCCGGACGTCCGCATCGTGGCGCGTCTGGCCAACGAGGTGCTACGGGAGAAAGTCGCCGACGTCAACGGCCCCGGTGCGATATTGGACGTCGCCGAACTCGCGGCACCGTCGCTCGTCGAAGCAGTTCTATCGCGCAACGCGCACCAGTTTGACACGGCCGGTATCGAATTCGTTGTCTGGGGAGCCGAGGCGCCATACGACGGGACGCTGCGTGAGATCTATGCCGACCTGGCGCCGGTGGCAGTAGTGCATGGCAAGAAGTCGCCGAGTCCCGGCGAGGTGGTGCCGTGTCCGGGTCGGGATTTGAAGGTCTACGCCGGCGACTGGACCTCGATGATCGGTGTCAAAGACGAACTAGAAGCCCGCGGGATCACCGTGCCTCCCCGGACCGCGACCCGCTCACGCCACTCCCGGGCGCGACGCGTAATCGACTCCGTGCGCGCCATGCGCGACGACATCAACCCGATGCTCTATCCCTCGTTGGCCTTGACGCTGGTCCTCATGGTCGGTGCGACAACGGTGGTCCACTTCGATTACCAGAACCCGCGGATGTCGTGGATCGACGCCCTGTACTTCACCTCGGAGACGATTACCACCGTGGGCTACGGCGATTTCAGCTTCGCCCAACAATCAATTTCCCTACGACTGTTCGCGGTCGGGTTGATGTTCGGCGGCGTGATCGTTACCGCCATCCTGGTGGCATTCCTGGCGGACCTGCTGCTGTCGCGCCGCTTCGTCCAAGGGGCCGGACTCAGGCGGGCACGCCACATGCGCGACCACGTCGTCGTCGTGGGACTGGGTTCAACTGGGATCCGTGTCGTGAGCGAACTGAGCGCCGCAGGTTACGACGTCCTGATCATCGAGAAAGACGAGGACAACCGCCTCCTGTCGACCGCGGCCGAGCTCGACGTGCCGGTGATATTCGGAGACGCATCGATGCGCCAGACGCTGGAATCGGCGCGCATCGATCGCGCCCGCGGAGTGGCGGTGGTGACCGGTCACGACATGAGGAATATCGAGACGGGGATCGTGCTGCTGGAGATCCTGGGATCCGATACCAAGACGCCGATCGTCATGCGCGTTCAAGGCCGCGCGCTGGGGACTGCGGTGAATCAGCGGTTCGGTTTCGAGAATGTCCGGTCGGTCGTCGACCTCGCGGCCCCCTGGTTCATCGGCGCCGCGATGGGCCTGCATGTGGTGGGAACGTTTTGGGTCGGGCAGCGCTCCTTCATGGTCGGTGGAATGCTCGTGGCGGCGGGCAGTGCACTCGATGGGCGGCGAATGATGGATATGTCCACCCAAACGCGGGTCATCGCGATCATCCGACCGGAAGGGCCGATCAGGCTACGCCCCCGCCGCGACGCCCGGCTGGAAGCCGGCGACACCGTCTACCTCATCGGCCCTTACCGCGAGCTGATCGCGACACTGCGCACGGGCCAGCCTCCCGCGCTGACCGCGATCGACGGTGGCCGTTCGGCGCTGGTCGCGGCGCGTACGACGCGCAGGCAAGAAGGGCGCCGGCCACAATGGGCGCAAGAGACAGAGGCCTGAGAACCTCAGACCTCCAAGCTCTTTCGGAGCCGCTCGAATGCTCCGGGCTTGGGGCAGCTCTGGTATTTCTGTTGGAGCTCGCTCGCCAACTCGGATAACGGGATGCCAGTCGTGTCGATCTCGAAGTCATACTCGAGGTCTTCGTGTGCGGCCCGGGCGCTGCCGCGGTTTACTCCACCAATCCGGTCACCGCGCTCGACCTCTCTACGGGCGCCCTCCCCGTCTGATACGTGGATGCCTGCCAACCAGACTTCGTAGCCCTCGAAGATCCGGAGGAAGTCCACAAGCCAGTCGCGCGTCCAGATCAGGTCATCGGAGATTACGTTGATCCCCTCGTCCAGATAAACCTTGATGGCTAGGTGACGGGCATGCATGGCCTTGATCAGCAGCGGACCCGGCTCAAGACTGAACCATTCGCGACCGTCGGCCTCTATTACCACGTCCCAGGTGTGGTACTCGGGACGCACCTGGGACATATCGAGCTGGCTTTGCGGGATCGCATACCAGAACATGTCGATTCCCAGGTGCAGCCAGCATTCCGGAACTTGCTCTTGAAACGCTTGGGCGAGTGATGTTTTGCCCGAACTGGAACCGCCGTTGAGAATGATCAGTTTGCCGCTCGCCATAAGGGCCAGACGTTACCCATGCTTGTCCGGGACCGCGGGTGTTTGATTCGATTTGCTCCCGCGGGACCAGCGTGCCGACCAACACCAGCGAATCGGCAGGCCGTTTGCCAGATCGCCGATACGCTGATTGTCCCGCGAGCTAACACGGAAAGGGGGTGGCACATGAAGGTCGGCATGCTCGTCTCACCGATGCACCCGTTCGAGTCGTGCCGCTCCATGGTCACGCTCGCCGAGGAGGCCAACGTCGACTCGCTGTGGGTGGCCGATCATTTGGTCGGTCTGGCACACCCTGCTCTCTGGCCCGACATGGCGCTGTCCTCGGTGGCGGCCGATCCCGACGCCTGGTACGACCCCTTCGCCTGCCTCGCGATCATGGGCCAGGAATCCAATTTGCCGATGGGAGTTTGTGTTACGGACGCGGTCCGTCGGCGGCCGCCCGTCGTTGTGCGGACCGCGCTAACGTTGCATCAGCTATGTCGCGGCGGTTTCCCTCTTGGTGTCGGGGCCGGCGAGGCCGGGCATCTGGAACCCTTCGGCTACGACTTCTCGACACCGGTAGCCGACTTGGAAAGCTTTTTGAACGAGCTGGTGGCGCTGCTCAATCATGGCGTCATGCCGACCAGATCGTCCGGTCGGATCGGTCTGCCGTTACGGCGTGACGACGTGGGGCCGCCGAAAGTCTGGGTGGCCGCGCATGGTCCGCGGATGTTGCGTCTGGCCGGGCAGTACGGCGATGGCTGGGTCCCGGCATGGCCGATGAACGCCACGAGCTATGGGCAGAAACGCCGCACCATCGCCGAGCATGCCAACCACGCCGGGCGGCCTATGCCCGAGTGCGCGCTGCACGTCGCGGTGATACTCGGACGGTCCCGCGACTACGTTGCAGATCTCATGGAGCGCGATCCACTCGGGAAGCTCATCGCCCTTTTCTGTTCCGCAGAACTGTGGGCCGAGTATGGACTCCAGCACCCCGGCGGAGACAAATGTCGCGGCTTAGTGGATCTGATTCAGCACGATCTGGATCCAGAGGAGCTTCGTGAACTCGCGCCGAGGATCCCGTTCGAGCTTGTCGAGGAGTTCTTCTTCATTGGCAACGCTGCCGAGATCGCCGATCGGGTCAGCGCCTATGCCGATAACGGTGCCGAACACGTGATTTTGGGAAATGCCACCGGGACTGTGGGCGGGCTTGATGAAATCAACGCCACCGCAGCGGAATTGGTTACCCTAGTGGCCGCCCTCAGCGGACTCGGGTAACGCGTCCGGATCGGACGGCTAGTAGACGTCGCGCAGGTAACGGTGGTTCTTGATGAGATCGTTGACGTAGGCGTGCGCGGCGACGTCGTCCATCCCGCCGTCGCGGGCCACGATGCCACGTATTGCCGCGTCGACATCTTTGGCCATCCGCTCGGCGTCGCCGCACACATACAGGTGCGCGCCATTCTGCAGCCAGTCGAAGATTTCCGCCGAATTCTCCCATATGCGTTGCTGGACATACTGTTTCGGGTCGCCGGTTGCGCCGTCGCGGGAGAATGCCAAGTCGAGTCGGGTTAGCGTGCCCGACTCGACGAATGCGCCCAGCTCCTCACCGTAAAGGAAATCGCAGCCGCGCCGCCGGTCGCCAAAGAAGAGCCACGATCGGCCAGACGCACCGACGGCCTGCCGCTCCTGCAGGAAGCCACGGAACGGCGCGATGCCGGTACCCGGACCGATCATGATGACCGGCACGTCAGCGGCCGGCAACCGAAAGGAATGGTTGGGGCGTAGCTGCACCCGTACCGCCTCCCCCCGATCCGCCAAAAACGTCGAGGCCACGCCGCCGTGTTGGCGATCCCCAGCGGTGTAGCGCACCGTCGCCACCGTCAGATGCACGTGATCGGGGTGCATCAGCGGGCTCGACGCAATCGAATAGTCACGCGACTGGAGTGGACGCAGCGTGTCGACGACTTCATCGACAGTGAGCTCGCCCAATCTGATCAAGTCGAGCACGTCCTTGCCGTACAGCCACGAGCCCGGCGCGGCAACGGCGTCGGCGCCCAGCGCGCTTACCGCGGTCGCGTGCTGAGTTCGGCAGCCCACCAACGTTTGCAATGCCCGCGACGGCGTGCGGATCTCGAGACTATGGGCAAGCAGCATGCCGAGCGGCTCGTCATAGCCGGCGACTGCCCGGTCGGGCTCCACGCCGAGCTCGGTGAGGATCGCGTCAACGAGAACTGGATCGTTGCTGGCATGCACAGCGATCGAATCGCCTGTGCTGTAGGCGATTTCGGAATCGGCGAGGTCGACCTCGTAGTGGCGGACCTCCTTGTCGGACTCCGTTGTCGTAAGCAGTCGATTGACGACGACCCGGGCCTCGAAAAGAGCATGACTGCGTTCACGCCTCGGCTCGGCATGGTCCGACGAGTGCGACTTCGCCACGCTAAGCACAACTGCGGGAGCGGAATTCGTGCGATCGGCGGCGAGCAGTTTGACGACATCGGTCGTCCATGCCTCAGCGGCTTGCGTGTAGACGCCGTCGACATCAACGCGGTCCACCATCCGGATAGCGCCCAGGGTTTCCAGGCGTTCGTCAAGCAGCCGGCCCGCATTGCAGAACAGGTCGTAACCACTGTCGCCGAGGGCAAGCACCGCAAACCGCAGATGATCAAGCCGGTCGGCGCCGTCGGCGCTGATCGCCTCCCAGAACAACGAGCCGTTGTCCGGAAACTCGCCCTCACCCCACGTCGAACACGCCACGATCAAGTGCGTTGCCGATCGTAGGTCGGCCGCTTCGACCTGGTTGAGTTCGATCGCGGTGGCGCTGATGCTGAGGGCTTCTTCGACGGCTTCGGCGAAGGTCATGGCGGCGTCTTCCGCGTTGCCCATGTCGCTGCCGTAACCGACGATCAGCGAGAATTCCGGTTCGGCAGTCATGATCGCTCCCGTCGTTTGCCCGCCCGAGGCTTCGGCCTCCTAAGCTTAGGCTTACCTTACTATAGTCAGGCGATTGGCCATTTACGGACCACGGACGTCGAGGCCGACCGCGAGGTGCTCTTAGCCGTTGGGGTTCGTCAGCGCCAGTCGTAGCTGGGAGTAGGCGGATACCAACGCGTCGCGCGTGAAGGCTCTGTTGAGGCCGCTCGGGTTAGGAAGCACCCAGGCTTCGGTTCCAGCGAATGCGAATGGCTGTGGGCCCCAGTCGATGTGGGGCGCGCCGGTCATCGTCGAAAGGGCTAGCTTTCCTAGGAAGGCTGTCGCCCGGGGCCGATACCGACGGATTTTCTCCTCGAAGCCCTGCCGTGCTTGCCGGAACTCTTGGGCTGTGATCTCGCTTGCCTGCCGGGTAGGCCGCGCCACAACCGCGGTGATGCCACAGCCAAACTGCAACAACTGCTGTTCGTCTTCAGGTCGCAATTGCCGATCGGTGAAGCCCGCGAGATGCAGCACCGCCCAGAACCGGTTGTTGGGGTGAGAGAAGTTATGCCCGTCGACAGCGGCGCTGTACGCCGGATTGATGCCGCAAAAGATCACGTCGAGACCCTCAGCGAGGATGTCAGGCGTGTACCCGGTCACGGTTCCCTCAAAAAGAGTGATCGATTGTCATAACGCTTCGCCGATGTCGGGAAGCAATGAAATGTCCTCCGGCTGGCCATTACGGAAAATCGCTGCAGTCTGGGCCAGACCGTCGAGGGTTCACTCTTGTCCCAGTGCTGCCCAGAAGCGGTTGATCGCCTCGGCGCCTCGAAGTGGCTCCTGCGTGAACCACCAGTGGGCCAGCCCGTCGAGCTCTGCGATCTCGGCGCCGGCGCGGGCACTTGCGCGGCGACGCTGCTCGTCGGTGCCCGCCAAGTGGTCCTCGCTGGCCATAATCGACAGGCCTGGCCGTAGGGCGGCTCGCTCAAGATTGCGACCTAGCCGGGCCATGGCGGGTTGGACGGCGTCGCGGTAAAGCCGAAGGATGCACTCGCCCATGGCGGCGTTCTGCCCCTCGGCGACGGCTAACGTGACGTCCTTGTGCATTCCCTTCTTCACCAATGCCGCAGCACGTTCGGTGGCGGGCGGGTCGATCATCGCCGCGATCGCGTCCTCGCCGGCGCCCGGGGTCGCCCACACCTGGCCTAGATCGTGCCACTGGTAGTCCTGGTCGAAGAGGCCAATCACGTCGCATACCCAACTGTGCACCAGTTCGGGCCGTGTCATCGCGACGTTTACTACGTGAGCGCCGCCCCAGTCGTGACCCACTAAGTGGACCGGCTGCTCGAAGCGCTCTAGCTCGGCGACTAGCCAGCGGCGGTACTCCTCCACTGTGGCCGTGAATCCCGGGGGCACTGCGGCGCCGAAGCCCGGTGGGGACAGGCGCACGACAGGTCCGCGATCGAGCAGCGGAACCAGTCTGTCCCAGACAGCAGCGGTCTCGGGGTTGCCGTGAATCAGGCATACAGTCATACAGCCTGTCTATCATCGGGCGGCGTCACGAGATGCTTTCTATGCAAGCGTCTTGCGCCCATGGAAGCCCGACGCGAGGCATTTGCAGCGCGGGTTGTTCTGGTGGGAAGGCATCGTTGAGATCAGGCGCCTGCGGCGGGCAGGTAACGAGGCCGCCCGACGGCCTCGTGCTGGACCCGAGCGAACCGATCTTGCCAGCGCCACTTCCGCAGTCAATCAACTGAATTCGGGCGAGTCAGTCCGAGAGTTTTTGATATAAAACAGATTTCAAATAGGAGTAGCCGGATTTTGGCGCGACTCGCACGCGAAGGAATTTGGTACGTGTGCTGACGGTACAGGTCAGCCACATATGAGGTACCCTTCTAAGTGAGGTTGAGTTCACAGCCTGTGGACATCCCGGTTTGCGCATCAGCAATTTTCCGTATTCATCACGGATCTTGCCCTTGGCTAAGGCCACCGCTTTTTCGATTCGGTCGCGGCGTACCGAGCCCACTTTGCACCCACGATCGAAATGAGATCACTGATGATGGCTCCCCTCTCCCAAAACGCCGCTAATAGCTGCGGCTTCAGGCCCGACAACTCCGTCGTCCATTGCAACGGCGCCCTACTGCGCGCTCATTGCCGAGACCAGGCGACCATCGTGAAGGTCACTGGCGAGATCGACGCCACCAACATCGATCGCTTCTCCGACTACACCCACCGCTTCATGGAAGGTGCGACCGGCCTGATCCTCGACCTCAGTGGGGTTGATTTTCTCTGCGCCAGAGGGATTTCCGTTCTTGTCGCGCTCGACAACGACTGCCGCATCGCGGGAACTCGCTTGGCAATTGTGGCCGGCCCAACTGTCAGAAGGCTCCTGCACATAGGCGGCCCGGGCGATATGTTGCCCACGGTGAACTCGGAGCGCCAGGCTCTCAAATCTTTTGCTGCCCCAGGGATCAATGCCCTGGCAGCGTCATAAGCACGATCGTGATCGAATTCCGAACTCAGCTCGCTGGGTTCCCGCCCCGGTGGGCCTTGAGGCTTACCGGGGCGGTTCGACGGAGATCGCCGGCTGACAGTGGTGAGCCGACCCTCTCAACACACAGCCAACGTTTAATTACGCGCGTCGATCGCGCCATGTGCCCGTCCGCTCTCGCCTGAACCCCGAGAGAACAACCTCTCACGACAGCGAGTCGACACCGATCACGTAGAGTGAAGCCTGGTTGACAGTCCAGCCGGCCCGGAACACGCCGACCCTGCGGCGACAGCGTGAGAGCGACAGCTCGCAACCGGGCATTTCGGTAGTTTCTTCTTGGAAGTTCAGGATGCACACGGGTCCCAAGCGGGCTGCCACCCGGCGCGCGACGGCATGGGGGGCTATAGGCGTGAAGCCTTCGACAGCTCCGCTGAACGGCGGCGCGATCTCTTCTACCAAGGCCGGAACAGGGCCAGTAGTACTCCTCATCCACGGTCTGGGCGGCACACGCCGGACCTGGCAACATTCGATCCCCGGGTTGGCGCGCACCCACACGGTGCTCGCGCCCGGGCATGCCGCTTCCTTCGATCCTCCGGTGAGACACTGATGGCTATCACAAACATCGCCGAATACGCCCATCTGAGCGCCGCGGACATCGAGGCATTAGCCCTCGAACTGGACGCGATCCGTCTCGACGTCGAGGAATCCCGCGGCGAGAATGACAGAACTTATATTCAGGGCACCATCGCTTTTCAACGTTGCCTCGACCTCGCCGCACGCATCGCGATCGGTGCCAGCCGAACCAAGACCGGCTGGATACTGGGAACACTCGCCCTAGCCGCGGCCAAGAGCATCGAGAATATGGAACTGGGCCACAATATCGGTCACGGTCAATGGGATTGGATGAACGACCCCGAAATCCACTCCAACACCTGGGAGTGGGACATGGCGGGGCTGTCCTCCCAATGGAGGTACTCTCACAACTACCGCCATCACGTCTTCACCAACGTCATCGGCGTCGACGACGACCTCGGGTACGGCGTTCTGCGGGTCACCCGTGACCAAAAGTGGAAACGCAGCAATCTGGTTCAACCGCTGCGGCATCTTTTGCTGGCAATCGTCTTCGAATGGGGTATCGCGCTGCACGGCTTGCACTCCGAACGAGATCGCGCCGAGACTGACGCCGAAAAATCCGCTTGCGCCCGGGATCTGGGCCGGAAAGCTGCGCGTCAGGCGGCCAAAGACTACCTGCTCTTCCCGGCGCTCGGCGGGCGACGCTGGCGGCGAGTCCTATTCGGGAATGCGCTGGCCAATCTGCTACGCAACCTATGGGCTTATGCGGTGATCTGCTGCGGCCACTTCGCCGACGGAGCCGAGAAGTTCACGGCCGAGACCCTGGACGGCGAGACCAAGCCTCAGTGGTATCTGCGACAAATGTTGGGCAGCGCCAATTTTCACGCTGGACCGGTGCTTGCCTTCATGAGTGGAAACCTCTGCTATCAGATCGAACACCATCTGTTCCCCGATCTGCCCAGTAATCGCTACGCTCAAATCGCGAAGCGGGTGCAGGCCATCTGTGCCGCATACGACCTGCCTTACACCACCGGCTCGTTGCCCCGCCAATATCTTCAGGTGCTGCGCACGATCGTCAAACTCGCTCTTCCAAACCGGTTTTCGCGTGCCACCTCCGATGACGCTCCCGAGACCGCGTCCGAAAATTCCCCAGCGGCGCGGACTGGGCATCGCGATCCGCAACCGCAACAGCCACTCGAACCAACGGCAGACTCCACCACGCCAGCGAGTCGCTGCGAATTCTCGATGACAACCACCGTCTGAATTTCCGCAACCCAGCGGGACGCCTCCCTGGGCCTGCGCTCAGCCGTTGTCGAGTCGCGGAAAAAGGATTTCCTCCGCCAGCAGCTGCACCGCGGCTGCAATCGGGATGGCAACGAGAGCTCCGACCATCCCAAGCAGCGCGCCACCGATCAAGACGGCCACGACGGTGGTCAGTGCCGGCACCTTGACCGCTCGCCCGATGATCTTGGGCACCAGCAGGTAGTCCTCGGCAAGCCGGAACACCACGAAGAACACGGTGGTGGCAATACAGACCGGAAGCGACACAGTGAGCGCGACAGCGGCAACGACCACACCGGCGATGGTCGACCCGACGACCGGTACCAAGTCCAATAGTGCCACGAAGATACCCAGCAATAGCGGGTAGGGAACTGAGAAGGCCATCAGCCAGATGAAGGTGGCGAGCCCGGCAATGACCGAGATCAACACGTTGCCAAGGACGTAGGCGCCTACCTTGGCGAAGACCTCGTCGCCGATGAGGATGGCGCGCGGCCGACGACTGTGCGGCACCAGCCGGTACAGGGTGGTGCGGATGCGGGGCATGTCAACCAGGAAGTAGACCGTCAGCACCACGACGATCAGCACATCCGCCACCGCCTGGAAGACCGCGGTTCCCGCACTGACCACATCGTTGAGAAACGACCCACCCGAACCGCTTACGGCGTCGGTGATCCGCTGCTGCACATGGAAGCGGTCGTTGAGCCTGCCGACCGCCGAGGAGTGATCCTGGACCTGCTGAACATAGTGCGGCGCTTCATGTATCAACTCACCCGCCTGTTGGGCGAGCGGGGGAATTGCGGCACCAACGAAGGCGCCCAGCAGCGCGAGAAAGATGGCGAACACCAGCGTGGTCGCGGCCCACCGCGGCATCTTGTGGTTGACGAACCAGGAGGCGGCCGGTTCAAGACCGAGCGCGAGAAAGAATGCCACGCCGATGAGGATCAGAATCGACGACATGGATTCCAGGACACGCACCGCGCCATAGGTGACGGCGACACCGGCGGCCGCTGCCATCCCGACGAAAAACGGCGATCGCCGGTCGAAGCGGCGTCCCGGGCGGCCCAGGGGTTGCTCGTCGGAACTCATTTCGGCGGCAATGGTTTCCGCCTCGGCGACTGGACCCTCTTGCTGGTGCGGTTGGGCGACCAGGTCGCGATCGACCTCGGCATCTCGACCTTCGGTGATGAGGTCGCTGTCGACTCCAGCCATTTGACGCCTCCGCTACTCGGCTCGCGGACCAGGCTCCGCAATTCCCGAGTACCCGCTTCCCGGGTGGCGAACAGGTCAGTTTCAATCGGACTCACTTCCTGTGCTTGCGTCTCTCCTATCGGGGTACACGACCACCGACGCAGAAAACTTCGGCCGTCCGACAGCGTGGCTACCGAATCGTCTCCTTTCAACGCACCAATTCATCAGGAGAACGCATGCCCGCATCACGCAAACCCGACCAGTCCAGTCCCAAGCTGACCAGCCCGACCGGTGTCACTAACGGCCAGACGCCCGCCGTCGATCCTCGGTCCCAGTCGGGTGCGTACCTAACCACCACGCAGGGCCTGCGACTGCCCGATACCGATCATTCGTTGAAGGCTGGTGACCGCGGTCCAACGCTCCTGGAGGACTTCCATCTGCGCGAGAAGATCACCCACTTCGACCACGAGCGCATCCCAGAGCGCGTCGTGCACGCGCGTGGCGCCGCAGCGCACGGTGTGTTTGAGTCCTATGGCACCGCGAAGTCAGTGACCAAAGCCGGATTCCTCGGCAAAAAAGGCACGAAAACCGATGTTTTTACCCGCTTTTCAACGGTGCTCGGCTCGCGGGGTTCGGCGGATACGGTCCGTGATACCCGAGGGTTTGCGGTGAAGTTCTACACCGAGGAGGGCACCTTCGACCTGGTGGGCAACAACATGCCCGTGTTCTTCATCCAGGATGGCATCAAGTTCCCTGACATCATCCACGCCGCCAAGCCGCAACCAGATCGGGAAATCCCGCAGGCGCAGTCGGCCCATGACACGTTCTGGGATTTCGTGTCGCTGCACACCGAGGCCACTCACCACGTGTTGTGGAACATGAGCGATCGGGGCATCCCGCGGTCTTACCGGACGATGGAGGGGTTCGGAGTGCACACCTTCCGGCTCGTCAACGC
This sequence comes from uncultured Actinomycetota bacterium, assembly GCA_963826365.1. GTDB lineage: Bacteria > Actinomycetota > Actinomycetes > Mycobacteriales > Mycobacteriaceae > Mycobacterium. The sequence goes on from CAWGXA010000004.1 coordinate 39,454, forward strand.
CGCCAGAGAAACCAGCCTGGTGAAGTTCCACTGGAAGCCGGTCGCCGGGGTGCATTCCTTGGTGTGGGAAGAGGCGCAGATCGCCGCCGGGTGCGACCCGGACTTTCACCGCCGCGACATGGCCGATGGCATCGAGACGGGTGCGTTCCTCGAATATGAGCTCGGCATCCAAGTGATGCCCGATGATGGCAGCGACAGCTTCGAAGGAATCGATCTGCTCGACCCGACCAAACTGGTGCCCGAGGAGCTCGCCCAGGTGCAGCTGATCGGGAAGATGACGTTAAATCGCAACCCCACCAACTACTTTGCCGAAACCGAACAGGTCGCCTTCCACACCGGCAACCTGGTGCCAGGTATCGAACCGACCAACGACCCACTCATGCAGGCCAGGTTGTTCTCCTACCTGGACACTCAGATCACCCGGCTCGGCGGCCCGAACTTCGCGCAGCTGCCGATCAACCGGCCGCACTGCCCGGTCAACGACATGCTCCGCGACGGGATGCACCAAAGCGCCATCCATACCGGCACGGCCGCCTATCACCCCAACAGCATCGACGGTGACGAGCCGAAGCTTGCCGGCGAGAAGGACGGCGGGTACGTGGAGACCCCCCGGGTGATCTACGGGGCGGCGGTACGATCGCAGCCGGCCTCCTTCGACGACCACTTCTCCCAGGCGACGATGTTCTACCGCAGTCTGAGCCCGATCGAACAAGCCCACGTGGTGGAGGCGTTCACCTTCGAATTGGGCAAGGTCTACGAGCAGGACATCAAGGAACGTGAACTGCAGGTTCTGGCCAACGTCGACACCGACCTGTGCGAGCAGGTGGCCGCGGGTCTGGGTTTGACGGCACCGAAAGGCAAGCCCGCCGAGGACGTCATGATTTCGCCCGCATTAGTGCAGATACTGGCCGAGCCCGGACGGATCGACGGGCGCAAAATCGGGATCATCGGTGACGCAGGCTCCGATCTTGCCGGGGTGTCGAAGCTGGTCAAGTCTGTCGCAGGGCTCGGCGTCACCGCGCTGGTGATCGCTCCGATCGGTGGCGTGCTGAAGGCCGGACGCCGTAGCGTCACGGTGGACCGGACACTGTTGACGGCCCGGTCGATCGAGTTCGATGCGCTCGTCGTAGCCGACGGGACGGCAGCGACCACTGATATCAAGCTGGTTGTTTTGCTCCAGGAAGCGTTTCGGCACTGCAAGGTCATCGCCGCATGGGGCGATGGCGTCGCCATCCTGCACTCGGCGGGGATCACCGTGGCGGATCCGGGAATCGAGATCTCCGACACGGTGGACACCGCTTTTACCGCCGCGCTGGCCGCCGGGTTGGGACTGCACCGCGCCTGGGATCGAGCTGCTGTCGTGATGGCCTCGGCCGCACCTCCCGCGGCCTGATGACGGTCCCCCTGGTATCGAACAACCCCTCATCGCATCGGCTCCGCCCATGCGCAGCCACGTCTGTGAACGGAAGGACATATCCATGACTGTGACCCGAGACATCGCTGCCACCCGTCAACGCGTATGGGACGTACTGGCCAACGGGTGGTCCTACTCAGGCTGGGTGGTGGGCAACAGCCGAATCCGAGCGGTGGACTCGAGTTGGCCGGCGCCCGGCACGCGCATTCTGCACTCCATCGGCACCTGGCCGGCGGTGATCGACGACGAGACGGTGGTAGAACACAGCATCCCCGGCGAGGAGCTCGTCCTGATGGCAAAGATACGGCCAGCAGCGCAGGCTCGAATCACGTTGCAGCTGAGCGATCTTCCCGACGGAGGATGCCGCGTCGCGATGACCGAGATTGTGGTGAGCCGCCCGCTGCGCTGGGTGCCCGACAGCATGCAGCTGCTCGGCGTGGCTCCCCGCAACCGCGAATGCACCTGGCGGTTGGCCAAGATCGCGGAACAAGAGGTCCCCGACGCAGACACAAAGGCTTAACCCCATGTTGCCCTCCGCCTCTGCCGAAGCCGTCCCTAAGACGAGATCTTTTGTATCCGTGTCTCCATTTCTCTTTGATACCCAACGCATTTGATTCTCGACCAAGGGAGGGCTGGGAACATGCATTGTATCCCGGCAATTACGGAGTGCGTCGTCGCATGACCGCTCTTCGGATGCTCAGCGGCAACAGAGCCAACACAACGACAACCACGATCCACCAGACGGGCAGGGCGGATGTTCGGGCAAGCAAAGCGGTAATGCCCAGCGCTGCAACCACTCCCGTCGCCATCCGCCAGTCATCACCGATGATGAATTCGTACCAAAACCGGCCGACCGCACCCATCCATCGGATCACGGCAGTCTCCTATCGGGCATCACTGACGGGCGAGCGGCGCCGGAACAGTGCCACCAGTAGCACTGCATAAGCGGCCGTCGCAGGAATGACAACGAGCAGCGCCGCGTCACCAGCCGGCCAATGCGCGCCGGCGCCCTCAGCACTCCAGAACATCCCGAACGCGGTAAGCAGCACTCCAACAACGAACTTCATGAGATTTTTGGGGACTCGGGTCAGCGGGGCACGCAGCACCACGCCCGCACTGCCCACCGCGATCACCGCCAAGAAGGCCGCCACGACCGCCAGTGGGATGTTGTGCTGATTGGCACCGAAAGTCACCACCAAAACGACGACTTCGACGCCTTCGAGCGCAACACCCTTGAAGGCCAGGGTGAAGCCGTACCAATCCACGGCGGCGTCAGGGCGCTGCGGATTTTCATGCCGTGCGGCAGCCAAAGTGCTCTGCAAGACAACGGCCTCGTCGTGGAGTGCCTTGTTTCCACTCGCTCGCAGCACCGCGCTGCGCAGCCACTGCAGGCCGAAGACGAGCAAGAGCCCACCGACCAAAAGGCGCAGCGCGTCGAGCGGAATCGCCGAGATGGCCGGGCCGAGGGCGAACACCATCACCGCTAGGCATAGCAGGGCGGCCAGGCATCCGGTGGCCGCGGACCGCCAACCTCGTGCCATCCCCGCTGCCAACACAATCGTCAGCGCCTCGACCGCCTCGACTACGCACGCCAAGAACACAACCAAGAACAATGCTGACTGGCTCAATCCTCTCCCTCCACGGCTTCCGACTGCGGTCGCGCTCTAGTTTCCACGCCGGGTGGAGCACGTACACCGAATAGCAGGGGTGCCGCGCCTGCGAGGAGTCGCTGGGTGGTGTTCGGACGCAGCAGCTCGTATCCGCTGTGGTTGCCGCTAGTCGCCGCTAGCTGATTGCTCCCCTGCGGCCGTGTCCCCATTCGCCGCAGCGGGGTGACGTCCTGCGCGTTGCGGCAAGATAATCAGCAAGGCAATGATGATCGCCGCGATGACCGCCGAGGCCAACGGGCGGCTGAGCGCTAAGCCGCCGTCGGCGATTGGCTTATCAACGAAATCCCCCACGGTTGCGCCCAACGGTCGCGTCAGGATGAATGCCACCCAGAACAACGCGACACGGGACACGCCGGTCCAGTAATACAACGCAACGACCGCAAGCAGACCCGCGGCGAATACCAGCGCGCCGCGCTCGTAACCCAGCCCGCCTGTGTCGGCGAGCCAGTCGCCGAGCGCGGTACCCAGAGTCTGGGAAAACGTGATCGTGGCCCAGTAGAACGCCTCTACTTTGGGCGTCGAAACGGTATTGACCGAGACCGAACCCTCCGACCAACGCCAAACCCCCAGGGTCGCCAATAGACAAAAAAGCAGCAGAAGCGATCCGCCGGTGTAACCGATTCCCAGTGATCGATCGGCAAAATCAGCCAACACTGTGCCGAACGTTGTCGAGGCCACGATCGTCGCCCAGTACAGACTCGCATGGAAACGCTTGGCGAATATCTGCGCGGCAACCAGCGCTATCAGCGCGACGCCGAAAAGCGCGACCCCGGCCGCATAGCCCCAATTCAGGGTCATCGTGACGGTGTCGCCGCCAGTCTCACCGAGCGTCGTCGCCAATATCTTGATGACCCAAAACCCCAGAGTGACCGCAGGCACTTTGGTCAACGCCTGTTTCGTTGCGTCATTCATCAGGTGGTGGTCTTCCAGTCTCGTTCGGTAGCTGGATCACGTTGCCAGACAGAGTGATAGCGCAGAACATACAGATAGACCGTCAACGGGTCTAGAAGACCACGAACCAGATGGCGATGTAGTGGCAGAGTGCCGCGACCGCGGTGCAGGCGTGGAAGATTTCGTGATAGCCGAATGTCCTGGGCCATGGGTCGGGCCAGCGCAGGGCGTAGAACACCGCACCGATGCTGTACAGCACGCCGCCGACGGCGAGCAATATGGTCGCGGCCCAGCCGGCCTCGTGAACGATCGTCTTGGCGAACCAGACCGCCACCCAGCCCAGCAGCAGATACAGCGGCACGCCGACCCAGCGCGGCGCCGTCGGCCAAAACAGCGTCAGTGCAACTCCGGCGACCGCGCCGGCCCACACGATCTCCATCACCACATACGCCGTCGTGCGTGGCAAGGCCAGCCTCGCGATCGGCGTATAGCTGCCCGCGATGAGTAGGAAGATCATCGCGTGGTCGAGCCGCCTCATCCATTGCCTGGCGGTCGCCGACTTCCAGTCGACGCGGTGGTACACGGCACTGACAGTGAACAGCGCGATGACTGTCAGCGCGTATGTCAGTGTCGAGTGCCCGGCCCGCTTGGATGCCTCCGCCCAGGACACTGCGACCAGTCCCGTACCGGCGACAACGGCCACGATGGCGCAATACTGGTGGATCCATCCGCGTAACCGTGGCTTGGTCAGAACCTGGGCGGCATGCTCGGCGCGCGGGTCGCTGAGTTTGTCGGCATGCGCGTTCGACTCAATCGATTCGGGCTGCGAAGCGGCAGTGGTGTCGTAACTCAATATCCCCCCTTTGCCCAACAGGGATTGCCGACCAGCGTCCCCCTGACAGCAATCCGGATAGTTACAGACATCTTTCCGCCGCAGACTGTGGAAGTGCTGTGTCACACCTATGAACGACTCTTTTTCCCCGAATGCAGGAAACTGGCGGCCTGACCTCGCCGAAGTGGAGGATAAACGGCACGATCGACAGTCGCTGCACGGAGGCGTGTGAACATACCCTTTGACAATCCAGATGCGTCAGGCATTTCGGCTGCGGATTACGCGCAGTCGCTAGTTGCGGCCGTGCGGAATGATCCGTCAGGGCGGCTGGCGCTGCTACGTCGGCTATATGAGGTCCCGCGCGGTGTGGATCGGGGCTACCTGCCCTACCGGCGTGCGGCGTCGGCGTTCATGGGTTGGCAGCTACGCCGGGGGCTCCTCAACCCCCCAGAGGACCCTTGCCCGGGCAGCCCGTGGTGGCGGGTGGTGAACGAGACCCTGTTGCGTGACACAGCCGAGGCCCGCGCCTTCGCATTTGGGCACTCGGGCGAACCCACCTCACTCGCGGTCGGCACTCACCTCGAGTTCATCCGACAGCCAACCGCACGCAACTGGTACCGCGCGCACAACGCGTCGATCGCCGCGGCTTATCTTGCGAACGAGGAATTGGCCCGCCAGGAGACGAGGGTGGAACGGTTCTTTCTTAACGTCGTCCTCATCCGGGTGCTCTATGCCCACGCGCTAGTGGCCGCGCCGCGCCTGGCCCTTGGCCGGCTCGCCGCGTTTGCGCGACCCCTCGGCGACCCTCGCTTGGGCATGACCGGGATTTTCATGTCGCTCTCGCGCATCCTCCCGGACCGTTACCCACTGGGCGACGACGCGGAAAGGTACATCGCGCTCGAACACGGATTCGGCCACATGCTCGACGTCGGCGTCATCCAGCCCAGGTGGGGCCAGCTCTACGCCTGGTCCTCGGATGAGCTTGGGTACCAGGCGCTTCGCAACCTCTTGGTCAGTAACACACCCGCCTACGCGTGGAATATCGAGGACGCCGAGGTCTGGCAGTTCGAACCTTCTCGATTGGCCCGTGGCGCACGTAGGATCGTCCCGGCGCGCACCGGCTGGTGACGAAGGGGGGCAACGACAGGCGCCTATCGCACTGGGACCCTATGGGGCGGAGATACTTTCGCGCAATCTTGTGCGAATCATCCTGCGGGACACTCTGTTCCAGGTCCAATCACTATGTCCCGTTTCACTAGTCATCCCAACCGAACCGAATCCTGGCCAATTCTGTCGGAACGTATTGGGATGTGATCCCACTGACTAACAGGTGAACGCTGTAGTGATGATGAGCACGGACAGTCGGGGCCAGTTTAGGATCTATTCGCCACGCCGCCACCGTCGATACCGCATCCGATCACGCGATGAATAGTTGCCGTTCTGCTGAACGAGGACTTCACCGTGCACACAACTTCAGAAACCGCGTCACCGCCTCGCACGTTCGGTGGTGTGGAGGCTGTTCGCCCGGCCGTTGTGGTCGGCGCGCTCGGTGTCGTGTTCGGCGACATCGGGACCAGTCCGATCTACACCATCCAGACAGTTTTCAACCCCGACGACCCGCACCCCGTGCCGCTCAGCACGAACAACATCTACGGTGTCGTCTCCCTGATCTTCTGGTCCGTGATGATCATCGTCACGCTGACCTACGTCACCTTGGTGATGCGCGCCGACAACGACGGTGAGGGCGGCATCATGGCGCTCATCACGCTGCTGCGGCGTTGGCGGGGCACGGCGGGGCGTCGCACCCTCGCAATGTTGGCCGCGCTGGGTATCTTTGGCGCCGCACTGTTCTTCGGTGACAGCATGATCACTCCCGCGATGTCGGTGCTATCGGCGGTGGAGGGCCTCAAGGTCGTCCAGCCTTCCCTAGCGGACTGGATCGTCCCGATCACCGCGGTAATCATCTTGGTGCTGTTCGCGGTTCAGCGCTACGGTACGGCCGCTGTCGGTCGGCTGTTCGGGCCGGTGATGATCATCTGGTTCGCCTCGATCGGCGCCTGCGGCGTGCAGGGCATCCTCGGCCATCCACAAATCCTGGAGGCGCTCTCGCCGACCTACGCGGTGTCGTTCATGTTCGGACACTTCGGAATTGCGTTCTTCGCGCTCGCCGCAGTCGTGCTCGCGGTCACCGGCGCGGAGGCGCTATACGCCGACATGGGCCATTTCGGTCGGCAAGCCATCACTTGGGGCTGGCTATTTCTCGTGCTGCCAGCCTGCGCTCTCAATTATCTTGGCCAGGGAGCACTCCTGCTCGGTGACGAGTCCGCGGTGAGCGCCCCGTTCTTTTTGCTCACCGCGGGCTGGGCACAATTGCCCACAGTGCTATTGGCAACCGCCGCAACGGTTATCGCGTCTCAGGCGGTGATCACCGGGGCCTATTCGGTGGCGTCGCAGGCCGCTCGTCTCGGCTATCTGCCGAGATTGCGGACAACCCACACCTCCGAGTCGACGATGGGCCAGATCTACGTGCCGTGGATCAACGGTTTGCTCATGGTCGCGGTGCTTATTCTGGTGTTCGCCTTCCGCAGTTCGGCGGCGCTGGCCTATGCGTTCGGTATGGCGGTCACCGGCACGATCACGATCACCACGCTGCTGTTCTTCTACATCGCCCGCACGAGGTGGCGAACTCCCTTGTGGCTGGTCGTGATCGGCGCCGCAGCGCTGCTGCTGGTGGACCTGATGTTCCTGGCCGCGAACCTGACTAAATTGGTCCACGGGGCGTGGCTGCCGCTGCTAATCGCCGTGGTCGCGTTCACCGTGATGACCACCTGGCAGCGCGGACAAGAGATCGTCACCCGAGCACGCGAGCAGGCCGAGGGACCGCTGCGCGAGTTCGTCGATCACCTCGCCGACCATCAGCCGCCATTACATCGCGTCTCCGGCACGGCGATATTCCTCAACCGCGGCAAAGAGACCACTCCCCTGGCGATGCGGGCCAATGTTGAACACAACCGCGTGCTTCATCAACACGTGGTGATCATCGCGATCGACACGATGCCCGTGCCCCGCGTACCAGACTCCGAGCGGACGGAAATCGATGCTCTCGGCTACGCCGAGGACGGGCTCATCCATCTCACCGCGCACTTCGGGTAGATGGAAAAGCCGGATATCCTCGGCGTGCTTCGCCTGTTGGACCCGGCGCAGACTGAAGGCACGATCGCGATCGACGACGCGTCCTACTTCCTGTCCAAGCTCGAACTGACGAAGGGGACGGCGCCGAATATGGCGCGATGGCGCAAGCAGCTGTTCATCGCGACCTCCTACATCACCGCCGACGCCGCCGATTACTTCGGCCTGCCTCCCGATCGCACGGTGGTCATGGGTTCGCGGATTGAGGTCTAGCTAGCCGCCTCAGCGATCGATTCCTTCGTGACCGGAGCGGACTAGTGCGTTGCGGGGAAGCAGGAAACCGGGCAGCTGGAACTTTCGGAGTGCCCGCAGCGCCCCCGAAGGGACCACCCGCTTGAAGAAGACGCTGGCATCGAACGCGGCGCGTACTTCCTCGACGTAGGAACTCGGGATACCGAATCGGATCCGGCCCTGGCTGACGTCGACGAGGTCGGCCCGCCGAAAGGCCTCCACTAATGGTGCGTGGGCCCGGGTCGGGCCGTATCGGGAAAGCCGATGATGTTGCGCAATCATCAGCGCCAGCTCGTCGGACCAATTCTCCCGGCCGGTCTCTTGCAGCCATTCGTCCTGCGCCGCGATCGAGGGCACCAGGTAGTCGAGAGTGTCGAATGCAGCCAGGTCATGAAACGCAGCAGCGATCGCGAGCTTGTCGTCACGGTCGGGTCTGTCTGGAGCCAGGGCTCGAGCGAAGTTCACAACTCGATACACGTGCGCTTTGTAGGCGTCGTAGCCGGCGTCGTCGCCGTGGGCGTGCGGGTGGCGGTGAGACTCGAGGATCTCATCGGCCAGGGGCAAGCTGCGGAGTATCTCCGGCGGGATCACAGCATGAGCGTACGTCCGGGGCGGCTGCACATCCGGAGCGTGCATGCGATTCAGTAGTAGCCTCGGCAACTTAGATTGGCCCCACTGTTGGATAGGACTGGGTGTGACCCAACCACGACCACTCACCATTCCCGCCCTCCTCGCACAGAGCGTCCGCCTGTTCGGCCAGGAAACCTACGTGGTCACACCAACCGAGCGACTCACCTACCAGGAAGCGGAGCAGCGCTCGGCGCACATCGCGCGCTGGTTACTCCAAGAGGGCATCGGCAAGGGCAGCCGCGTCGGGCTGTTCTTCACCAACGGCGTGGAGTGGATCACCTGGTGGCTTGCCGTGTCGCGGATCGGCGCGCTGGCCGTCCCGATCAGCACGATGTATACGCCTGCAGAGATCGCAAAAGTATTGCGACTGGCTGACATTGGGGTGCTGGTCGGCCCCAGTCAGGTACTGGACAAAGACGTCGCCGACCGATTCGGGGCCGCGCTGCCGCAGCTCTCTGGTCAGCGGGCCGGCGGCCTGGCACTGCCCGCCGCACCGTATCTGCGCTCTATCGTGCTCACCGGCGAGGCCGATCGCGAATGGGCGACGCGCTGGGACGGCGAGTCTGCTGCGGGCGTCTCCAACGAAGTGTTGGCTGCGGTAGAAGATGAGGTATCCGCCGCCGATCTGGCCATCATGGTGCACACCTCGGGATCGACCGCCGATCCCAAAGGTGTGCTGCACACCCACGGCACCGTGGTTCGGCAGACCTCGACGTGGGCGGCCGCTATTCGATCGATCACCGGGCCGGCGTCCCCGGTGCGGATCTTGTGCGCGATGCCCTTCTTTTGGATCGGCGGCTTGCTGGCCGCGACGGGGGCGCTGCACGAACCCATCACGCTTGTGGTCATGCCGCGGCTGGACGCCGGCACGGCGCTGGATCTGGTCGAACGGGAACGGGCCACCGGGATCGTGGGATGGCCCGCCTTCACCCAGCGCTTGCGGGAGCACCCGACGTTCGCCAGCCGTGACCTCAGCAGCGCGCCGATGCTGCGCGACGGCCCGCTCGATCTTGCGATGATCGACGTGCCCGACGGATTCCCTATTCACCGCACCATGTCTGAGACCGCGGGTGGTTTCGCCTTCACCGACATCAGCATCGTGGACGAGCACGGCGCACCCGTCCCCACCGGGGCTACCGGCGAGCTTCTTGTCCGCGGGATTGGGGCAATGGTCGGCTACAACAAGCGCGAGCGGTGGGAAACCTTCGATGCTGACGGCTGGTACCACACCGAGGACCGCGTCTATCGCCGAGAAAATGATCCGCGCTTGTTCTATGTCGGACGGACCAGTGATCTCATTAAAACGGCTGGGGCCAATGTATCTCCGCTCGAAGTCGAGGCGGTTATCGAGGAATTCTCTGACGTCGCACAGTGCATTGTCGTCGGGATCGATGACCCCCAGCGAGGCGAAGAGGTGTGCGCTGTCGTCGTTGCAGCGAAAGCGACGCTTGACATTTCGTCCCTCACTGCACATGCGCGAAATCAGTTGTCCACCTACAAAGTTCCCACGCGCTGGGCGATCGCGACGAGTGACCAGATCCCCACCTTGCCCAGTGGCAAGCTCGACCGAAAAGCATTGCGGGCGATGCTGATTAGCGGCTCACTGGAACATCTCCACACGACGACCGAGAGCAGTTGATGAAAAGGAAAACTGGCCAGAACTTGTGATTCTGGCCAGTTTTCGTGGTGGACCTGCGAGTGAGTCGAAAGCCGCCAAAATCCACCTTGAACTGCCTGGGTTCAGGATTTGACGAAGCGGAATTACGTGAGACGAAGGTACCGGTGTCGGCGACAACCGTGGCAAATCCGTCGCGGGTCAAGATGCGACACTGCGTCGCAGCCTGCAGCGGACGAGCAACAGCTGGGCGACAGTTACCGGAGAAGATATTAGCAACTGCCATGAGAAGTTGGCCGGTGGCTCGGGCATCAAACAACGCGCGGTGAGCGCCCTCGTTCCGGATGCCGTACTTGGCGCAGGCCACCTCGAGTTTGCAACCGGTGGCGTACAAGGTATCTAGGCCTTCGCCCCAATCCACGTCTATGCCGGCGTGGCTGAGCTCCTGACCGACCATCCGGGAGTCGAAGCGCAAATTGTGGGCGACAACCACCGCGCCGTTCAGGCGAGCTGCCACGTGATCGGCAATGTCGTCGAATCCAGGCGCGTCGACCAACATTGTGGCTGTGACCCCGTGGAGCCAAGCCGGCCCAGGATCGCGGAACGGGTTAACTAACGTTTCGAACTCGTCGATAACGCGCCCCGTGCGATCAATGGTCACGATGGCGATCTCGACGATGCGGTCGCGGCGGTAAAGACCAGTTGTCTCAACGTCGATAACGGCGAGGCGGTCAGCGCCCGCCAGCACCTCCTCAAGTGCCGCGAGACTAGTGGGGGGCGTCGGCCCGTCGCCGGCGAACTTCGCGATCAAGTCTGCCGACCTAGTACTTTCAAGCACTTCGATAAGAGTTGCAGCCGGTTGCTGTCGCGAGTGTTGTTCGGCTGTGCGAATGTTGATCATGGTTGTGGTTCCTCTCCGTTAGACATGCCGTAGTGCGGTTGGTGTGTTTCATGGGTGCACCCCGCATTTATCAGGTGCATCGATTGCCGGGAGGGGCGTTCAGGTTGATCCCGGCCGCCGGGGTCCCGTCAGTTCGCTTCGGGTTGTGCCAGCCGTCGAATCATTCGACGGTGCCGTTCTCATAGCCCCGAGGATCGAGTTCGGTAGCTGGGGCCCGTCGTGCCTGTCGGCTAGATGTAGAAGCTGCCCCCAAGCCCGTTGCTCGGGAAGGTGGGAATGCAACCACTCAATGCGACCGCACACAGCGCCAGAGTGATGGCCAAGCTGATCTTCTTCTTGATTGACATCTCGTGTTCTCCGTTCATCCGGGCCGGCTCGATGCCGGGTTTGAATTCCATCCCAAATGTCATCAGGCGCAGCGGATGCCGGCCAGAGAGCACACACCACAACTGGAGGTGATGCGTACCGGGGGGTGTACACACCACTTTTCGAATGCGATGTCCGCACTTCTGCCTCAACCGGTCTCACGTGGGCATGATGGGGTCTATAGTCGTAACGCCCACAAACATGCACTGCGACAACGGAGATGCGTTGATGGTCACGGAAGACCGGAGAATCTCGGTGGTGGTCGCCGACGATTCTTTGCTTATCCGAGATAGCGTGTGTCGAGCTCTGTCAACCGATCCGGATGTGACCGTTGTCGGTCAGGGTGTGGATTACGACTCGACGGTTGAACTTGTTGACCAACACAATCCAGCTTTGTTGGTGACCGACGTGCGCATGCCGCCGACATCGACCGATGAGGGAATTCGCCTGGCTCATTGGGTGCGCACGGCGCATCCCGACACCGGGGTGATCGTGCTGTCGCAGTACGTCCAGCCCGAGTACGCGGCCGGGTTGCTGGCAGGAGGCGCCGCTGCGCGCGGTTACCTGCTTAAGGAACGAATCGCGCATTTCGATCAGCTCAGTGACGCGGTCCGCGAGGTTGCCTCTGGTGGCACGGTGTTAGACCCGCTCGTGGTCGAGGCCTTGTTGGCGAAGCCCAGCTCATCTTCGATGGTCAGCAGGTTAACGCGTCGGGAATGTGAGGTGCTCACCGAACTCGCCAGCGGTGGCAGCAACCGCACAGTGGCACAACGGCTTCACTTGACTCAACGGGCCGTGGAAAAGCACATCAACTCGATATTCGCCAAGCTCGGCCTGACCGGAGACAGCACCGTCGACCGGCGCGTAAAAGCAGTGCTGATGTTCCTCGGCGACGACACATCTCGGTAGACGGGTCCATTGAGAAAGAGTGGTGTGTACACCCTGGTGACCCAACCACTACGTGCCCCAGAATATTCAGCATGACAGCCGAACAGGTCCCGGTATGGGTGGTCGACGACCAGGCCAGCTTTCGGCGAGTAGCAGTTGCAATGCTCTCCGCTACAGACAAATTCGTATTGGCCGGCGAATGCGAGTCGGGCGAGTCTGCGATCGAGATCACGCAGGATGAGCGGCACGGAATAGTGTTGATGGACATTCACATGCCTGGCATGGGCGGCATCGAGGCCGCCCGTCGAATCCACGCTGCACATCCCGATTTGAGGGTCCTTCTGATGTCAACCTACGACATCAGCGATCTCCCTTGCGGGGTCACGGATTGTGGCGCCTCGGCCTACCTCCGCAAGGAAGAATTGAGCCCTGATGCGCTGATCCGCATTTGGCAGGCGGCCAAGTAGGGTGCGCCGGTATGTGGATTAGCGATCTCAGCCGGGGTGTCCCCGGGACAATGCTGAAACTCTTTGTCGCCGGCGAGCTGATCGCCTGGAGTGCAGGCACGTTGGTCTCGCTGGCGCTGCATACCTGGGTTCTACGCTCCCCATGGCTGCTCGGCCTCGCCCTGATTTGCGTCGTACAGAGCATCGCCCAGGGGATGGCACTACGCCTAGCTCTACAACATAGGAATCAGCAGTCGGTAACACTGATGTGTGTCGGCAATTGGGCGGGCGCCCTGATGGTCACATTTGTCGCACCGATGCTGTTGCCCGTCGTTGCGCTCGCTGCGTTGCTACCCGTCATCTTCGCCGAGCGCTACGTCCGCGGAAGGCAGCTGCTGACGTTCACGGCGACAACCGCATGCTGCCTGCTCGCCTTGGGAGCCCTCGCGGGGCTGCAGGACACGTCAGGGCTCTCCGACAAGTTGCCCAAATCCGTTGGCAACACGTTCGTTATCGCGGGGCTGCCCGCGATGGCGATCCTCATCCTTTTGGTCGCCTGGAATAACGCTGCGGCGCTGCGGAATACCGCCAAGGAGCTCGCGGCCTCGCGCACTCGTCTGATCGCCGCAACCGACAATGAGCGGCGCCGCCTCGAACGCGATTTGCATGACGGAGCCCAACAGCATCTAGTCGCGCTGGCCGTTCTGCTACAGCTCGCCCGCACCGCCGACAACGACCGCTCCGAAGCACTTCTCCTCGAAGCCTCCCAAGTGTTGGAGACCGCGATTGCGGAGATCCGCAGACTCGCGCACGGCATTTACCCACCACTTTTGGTCAGCGGCGGCCTGGCGCAAGCCCTGCCAGCCGCAGGAACACACGCCGCAATACCCGTCGAGCTCGACCTGCAGAGCCTGCAGCGCTACGCCCCGGAAATCGAGGCCGCCCTTTACTACTGCAGCACCGAAGCGCTGCAGAACGCCGCAAAGCACGGCGGACCCGACACCAAGGCCACGATCAGCGCCCATACCGACGACCACGAGCTCACTCTCACCATCAGTGACACCGGCCGCGGATTCAACCAGGCAACCACTGGCAACGGCCTAACCAACATGAAAGACCGGCTGGCGGCCATCAGCGGCAAGCTTGAAGTCGACAGCGCACCTGGCCGTGGCACCCGAATCATCGCCACCGTGGCTACCGCGCAGCTGCCCGGCGGCGGCGAAGGCGCGCAACGACTGCGTCACGCCTGAGACTGGCCGCCGATCTGGCTCTTGTTACGCGCCGACACGTTGCCAAAGCGCTCGTTGAGCCCGGCGAAATCACGCTTCTGCGATCCGGCGATCTCACCCTCAGCCGCTAAGGCCGGGCCGAGCACTCCAATGGCTCCACGCACGTAGATTTCCTTTAGTCCCAGCATGGTCGTGCTAGGCACCTCACAAATCTGGGCAGCCAGTGCAAGGGCCCGGCTAAGCAGTTGATTGTGCGCGACCACTTCGGTGACGAGCCCAATGCGTTCAGCCCTCCCCGCATCGACCACCTCACCGGTCATGGACAGGCGACGCGCCATCGCGGCGCCGACCACCTGAGGCAGGCGGGCCGTCATGCCTCCGCCGGGCAAGATGCCGACCCGGGCGTGGGTATCGGCGAATACTGCACGTTCTGATGCGACGAGAAAGTCGCAGCCGAGTGCAATCTCGAGACCTCCGGTGAATGTCGCTCCGTTGATCGCCCCGAGGACCGGCGTGCGCATCTCGGCAACTGCGGCGATGCAGTTGTTTGTGTGGAACTCCGCAAAATAGTCCATTCCGTCGCGCGCGGCTTCCTTGAGGTCAAGGCCGGCACAGAACGCCGGATCAGCACCTGTGAGCACCACGGCACCGACAGCTTCGTCGAGATCGGATTCTTTGAGCGCGGCATAAAGCGCTCGAATCAGGTCGCGGCTCAATGCATTTCGTGCCCCAGGCCGGTTCAGTGTCAGCACGCGCACCGGCCCCTGGTCGCTGCGAATCAGCGTTTCGCTCATGAATCGCTACCTCCGTCACCTGCCAAACACACGAAACCGGTCTAATGATGCCCGACCGGAGCGTGAGGGATGGCCGTCCCTGGGTCGAGGGTGAAAACCCGCACCGTGGCTGACTTGCCGGTCTGTCGACCCTGATCTACCCGTCCGCCTACCCGCCGTGCGCTACATTTGCTGCCCATGGCAGGAAGTTGGGGCTCGGCCCTAACCGGGCTCATTCCACTCGGGCTGGTCATCGCGGTCTCGCCGATCACGATCATCCCCGCGGTGCTGGTCCTACAGGCGCCGAAGCCGCGGCCGAGCGGCCTGTCGTTCCTTGCGGGGTGGCTGTTGGGCCTGTCCGCGGTGACGGCGCTGTGCGTCGCGGCCTCCGGGCTGCTCGGCGGTCTGCATAAGTCGACGCCGAGCTGGGCTTCCTGGCTGCGCGTGGTTCTAGGGTCGGCGCTCATCGTGTACGGGATCTACCAGTGGCTGACCCGGCATCGCCACACCGAGTCGCCGGCTTGGATGCGTTCGTTCGCCACGATCACCCCGGTGCGGGCGGCGATAACAGGAGCGGCGATGGTGGTCGTACGCCCCGACGTCCTGCTCATTTGCGTTCCCGCCGGATTGGCAATCGGTGGCAGCGGCCTGGACACCGCCGGTGACTGGATGGCCGCAGCGTTCTTCGTCGCCATCGCCGCGTCAACGGTCGCCGTTCCGATACTGGCCTATGCGGCCGCGGGTCACCGCCTCGACGACGCGATGGGCCGGCTCAAAGACTGGATGGAGAAAAATAACGCCGCGTTGATGGCGGCAATCCTGCTCGTGATCGGTGTGATGGTGCTCTACAACGGAATTCACGATTTAAAGCTGTAGAGGCGTAGATGGCAGTCGGGCGATGCTCGACCTGATCGTGCGCGGGGCCCGCTTCGGCACTGCTGAGGGTCCACGCACGGCCGACATCGGCATCGCCGACGGGCGTATAGAGGTGATGGCGCCGTCACTGGCCGCTGACGCCCCGGCCATCGAGGCCGGCGGCGGCCTGGTGGTTCCGGGTTTCGTCGAGACGCACATCCATCTCGACAAGACCTGCATCCTCGACCGCGTCGCGATCAGCGAAGGCACGGTGCAAGAGGCCATCCGCGAGACCGCGCAAGCCAAGCGCAGCTTCACCGCCGACGACGTTGTGACCCGCGGCCGCCGCGCACTCGAGAAGAGCATTAGTCACGGTGTGATGCAGATGCGCACCCACGTCGAGGTCGATCCCGGAATCGGCCTGCAGGGTTTCGCGGGCGTGCAGGCGCTGGCGCGCGACTATGCGTGGGCGATCGATCTGCAGCTCTGCGTGTTTCCGCAGGAAGGGCTGATCAACAATCCGGGCACGGATGCGCTGCTGGTGCAGGCACTGCGCGACGGCGCTGGCGCGATCGGCGCGGCGCCTTATGCCGACAGCAATCCGCGCGGCCAGATCGACCGCATCTTCGAGATCGCGCGAGAGTTCGACGTCGACATCGACATGCATCTCGACCTCGCCGAGACGACGGGTGACATGCAGGCCGAGTACGTCTGTCGCAAGACCGAGGAATTCGGCTGGGGCGGGCGCGTGACGATCGGTCACGTGACGCAGGCGTCGCTGCTGCCACCTTTCGAATTCGCTTCGCTGGCAGGGTGTCTCGCCAGCGCAGGTGTCGGCGTCACCGTCCTGCCGGCGACGGATCTCTACCTGATGGGCCGCGCGGCGACCCACGCCAGACCACGCGTCGTAGTGCACGCCGGGGCACTGCTGGCGCACGGCGTCAATTGCACGATCTCGACAAACAATGTGCTCAACCCGTTCACGCCCTACGGCGATGCATCGTTGATCCGGATGGCGAACCTCTACGCCAACGTCTGCCACGAGGCGGGCGAGGCGGCGTTGGGCAACTGCATGGCCATGATCACGGATCGCGCTGCGCGGCAGCTGCGCATCCCGGCGTACGGCATCGCGGAGGGCGCGCCGGCGAACCTCGTGCTGCTCGATGCGACCGATCCCGCCAGCGCGATCGCCGAGCTTGCCCAGCCGCTCTGGGGCCTCAAGGCTCGGGCGGATGACCTTCCGCCGCGAGCGCCCGGTGCTGCTCCCGCCGTAGCACGTGCCGCGCGCCCTTCCCGCCGTGCGCTACATTGGCTGCCCATGGCAGGAAGTTGGGGCGCCGTCGGAATTCGGTTCCGCCGATGAAATTCTTGTTGGCAAGCTTGGGAAGTCGCGGCGATGTCGAGCCGTGCGCCGCCATCGGTCGGGAGCTGCAGCGCCGAGGCCACCAGGTATGCATGGCGGTCCCGCCGAACTTTCTTGGATTCATCGAGTCTGCGGGGCTTCCTGCCGTCGCTCACGGCCCGGACCAAGTGGTGCAGAACGCGAGTATCGAACGCATCTACGGGAAGACGCCGCATCCCGCGATGGCGGCGTTTGCAACTTTGCAGCATGTCACCGAACTCTTGCCGGAACTGGGTAAGTCGCTGGCGTGGCTGACAGAGGGGGCCGACCTGCTACTGGCGGACGCATCCGAGCAGGGGCTGGCCGCCAATGTTGCTGAGTACTACAACATTCCGATGGCTGCGCTACACATCTTCCCGCTAGAGCCTGGTGGTACGGATTGGCAGGTGTCCAAAGAGGCTGAAGACACCCAGCGCCGGGCGCTAGGCCTGCCGGAGGAAGTGCCACCCTCGACGCGACAACCGCTTGAGATCCAGGCCTACGACGAACTCTTCTTTCCCGAACTGGCAGCCAAATGGACGGATCTCGACCTCCGCCGGCCTTTCGTTGGCGGGCTGACGCTGGAATTACCGGCGGATGCCGACGACGAGGTCACGTCGTGGATTGCCGCGGGAACGCCGCCGATCTACTTCGGCTTCGGCAGCAGCGTGCGACTCCCAAATGCCGCTGACACGCTCACGATAATCAGCGAGGTTTGCACGCAGTTGGGCGAGCGGGCGTTGATTTGCAGCGGCTCAAGTGATTTCACGAACGTCCCGCATTTCGATCACGTCAAGGTGGTGGGCACGGTGAACCACGCGGCCGTCTTCCCCGCTTGCCGCGCGGTCGTCCACCACGGGGGCCCCGGCACCACGTTCGCGGGCATAAGGGCCGGCGTCCCGACGTTGGCCCTTTCCGTCTCGGTCGATCAGCCGATGTGGGCAGGTGCGGTCACCCAACTGGAAGTCGGCTTTGGGCGGCCCTTCTTTGAGTCGACGCAGGAAACGCTGCTCGAGGATCTGCGCTCGATCCTCACACCGCGCTGCGTCACTCGAACCCGCGAGGTCGCCGCCCAGATGGCCACGCCTGCCGAAAGCGCTGCCACCGCCGCCGATCTCCTGGAAGAGGCGTGCCGCCTCGGGCGCGTGGGCTGATCGGCGACGCTGAGCGAGCGTGAATTTCGTCTGAACGCAGGATTAATACGCTGTGACCCAAGGCCTTCGCCCGCCAAAATTGAGTTCATGTGCAGGAGCGCGTCATGACGGATCCCTGGATCCTCTATACCGAGGAGATGGATCAGGTCGACGGCTGGTTCTTCGGGGCCGATGTCAAGCTCTTCAGCGAGCTGCTCGCTTGCCAGCGGGCTGAGGACATCAAGGGCGACCTGCTCGAGATCGGCGCCTATCAGGGTAAGTCCGCAATCCTGATGGGTTACAGCCTCCGTGACGACGAAGAACTGGTGATCTGCGATTTATTTGGCGCGGTCATGGATCACGCCGACATCCCGCCGATCGCACGCCAGGATTACTCGGGCTTAGAGCAACAACAGTTCCTGGCCAACTGGGATCGTTTCCACACTCGCCGTCCAACGCTCGAAGTCTGCGAATCATCAGAGCTCGATCTCGGAGACCGGGTACTGCGCTTTAGCCATATCGATGGCTGTCACAACTACCAGTGCGTCGCCAAGGACATCAGCCTCGCCGTGACTCACACGGCCGAACGGGGCGTGATCGCGCTGGATGATTATCGAGGCTTTCGAACCCCCGGCGTGGCCGCCGCCGTGTGGCAGGCCGTCGGCAATGGATTGTTGTTCCCCTTCGGGGCGACATATATGAAGATCTACGCCTGCACATCGGCCGCTGATCAAAAGTACTGGTTAGAGCGGGTCCGGGATCATGGTGACATCTACGCCTTCGCCGACTTCGAGTTGCCGTCCTATCGCGGTGTTTCGGCCACGCAAACTCACAAACCGACCGGTGGGCAATGACAGGAAGAAGGGCCACGCCTCGGCCCCACGGCTCGCCGTGGCGAACACTTCACGTCGCCAGTAGTGCAGCGACCGCCGCCGGGTCCTTGTAGTACACGTCGAGCTCCGCGATTCGCCCATCCCGCACCGTATAAATCTCGACGAGTCCCATCTCGACGCTCTTGCCGGAGGCCCGCGACATGAACGTGAGCCGGAAGCGCGCAGCGACGGCATCGTCCCCCAGCGGATCGCTGGTGATCGGACCCACCGTGAGCTCCAGCACGTCGTTCATCCTGTTGAGAAGGTCGAAGAAGCCCTGTGATCCGTGATAGTCACCGCTGAAGGGCAGACCTCCGGCTTCGTGCACAACGAAATCGTCATGCAGCAGTCCCCGTCGCTCGTTCCGGTGCTCCGCACCTGCAGCCGCCATGAACCGGCGAACGGTGGCCAAGTTGTTGTTGGCTCGGCTCATGTCATGTCCTCAAACCGCGAGATCACCGGCTCCCCGCCTGGGCTGACGTATTGCGCAAGTTGAGGCATGCCCTCGGTCAGCAGTAGCGACTTGGGCACCGACTCCCGCACCCAGTCGGTATCCCCGTGTGCGACGCAGGCTGCTTGGTCCCGATACACCTCGACGACCACGTAGGTGTCGGGATCATCGACACTCTTGGCGAAGCCGTAATAGGCGACACCAGGCTCGTTCTCAAGCGTCATTGCGGTGACATGGGTCATCAGATCTTCGAAGGGTTGCGCGTTCTCTGGACGCACCCGCAAGTGAGCGATGAAGGTAATCATCAGTCCCCCTAAACCTTCGCCGGCTCGCCGATAACGTGGTGTGAGGTATGCAATCTGTCCTTCGCGGCTTCGATCGTCCGTCGCACGCCTTCGCGGACCGACACCTTGTTCGGGCCCAGCAGCTCCACCATTTTGGTTGTGTCGGCCCAGATCGGCCACGCCTTGCTGTTCTCGACGAATACCGGTGCCTTGCCGAGTATCTCGCCGGCCATCTGGCAGTACTCGTGCGTCGTCACGGCGTCCGTCCCACCGACATTGACGATCTCGGCGCCGACCTTGGCGATACCCGCTGCAGCGATGGTCTTTTCGACGTAATCATCCTCGTACAACGGAGTATGGACATTACGCACGCCCGGATAAACACTTACCGGTTGATCCCGGATCATCTGGTCGATGCGTTGCGTGACTCCGCCACCCCGCGGGCCGTAGAAGGAGAAGATCCGCACCACCGTGACAGGCAGCTGGTAGTCCACGCTGAGATGCTTGAGAAGGAATTCGGCCGCGATCTTGCTGGCGGCATAGTTCTCGGCCGAGGAGTGCAGGCCGTAGGGATCGTCTTCCCGTAGTGCGCGTTCGCCCTGATACTCGTAGAGCGAACCGGTGCTGCCGTGCACGAACGCTTCGCAGTCCCGGTAGCGCCGGGCAAGGCGGCCGGCCGCGCCCGCATTGACCTCATACGCGTTCTTCTGCGGTGGCAGGACGGCGTAATTGATCACCACATCAACCGATTCCGGCAGCGGTGAAAGGTCTGGGTCGGCGAGGTCGAAGGCAATCGGGTGTGCACCAGCCTCCTCAAGCATCTGCTTCTGCGTTGGGTCGGAGAATCGCGCCACCGCGTAGACCTCATTGGTCTTCGCTAGTTCCCTGGCGACCGGAAATGCGACGACGCCGCTCGCGCCGGTTACGAGTACCCGTCGGCCTGATAATCCATGCATCGCAAGTCCTTTCGTGGTGATAGCTCAGCTTGAGTTCGACCGTCGACGGGCCAGCTTCGCCGCTGCGGAGCGTAGTCGTCGTGCATCGGGCAAGGTCAAGAATGGAGTGACGACGTCCTCACGCAGCCGAGTCAACTGCGACGACTTCAATCGCCACCGTCCGTCGTGCTTTTCATACGTTTCGTGATAATGGCCGTAACCGCGCAGGGTGAACGCCGGGAGCAGGCGCACGACGTCGTTGAGCGCCCACACTCCGCGGGCGCTTGTCGGCGACGTAAGTGAGATCTCTGGACTGTGCACCTGATGGACGGTGGGCTGCGATCGCCTCCCCAGGGTGCTGCGCGCATAAGCGACGAATTCGTCGGCGCCGATGATGTCGCGGCCACCCGTCCCGGCTATTTCGCTGACAAAGTCGTCGGCGAACAACTCCCGCCACGCCGTCCAGTCCTTTGCGTCCAGATACCGGCAGTAGCGCGCCTTGAGTTGTTTGATCGATTCGATGTCAAACAGGGCGGCAGGATCATTCATCGGCGACCTAGGTCTCCATTGCTTGCGCTTCGTAACTGCCCATGAACTCCATCGGCACGCCGCCCATGGTGCAGATGAACAGGTCAACGCCGGGCAGACCAGTATCGAGAACTGTTATGTCACTGTTGAATTGACGCGCCCTGTCCAACGTGGCGCTGTAATCGTCGGCCAGGAAGGACAGTGCCGCGAGTCCTTCGGGTGCAGCTGAGCGCAGCTGCTCGGGGACGTCGAGAACCTCGACGAGGCCCGCCATGCCGCTGCCTAGGATCGTGACGTCCGCCCCCTCCGATGGTGGCCACCCAAGCGTCGTCTCGAGTATCTCCCCGGGAACCCGAAAGCTGTGTTGGACTTCCATTCCGACGACGTCTGTGAGGAACCCGATGAACCTCTCGGCTGAGTGGCTGAGCATCACCACGTGATGCAACTGGTTCGGCATAGCGAAGCCTCCTGATGACTGCGGTTTGGCGAGTCACGTCGGATGTTAGTCACCCGGATGGCGCGAAGGCGTCAGATTGCCGTATATTTTTCCCGAACAGAAACAATTCTCGGGCAATCAGCCGTGCCGCGAGGCGAGCCGCTCCAAACCCGCGATCACCAAATCGATACTGAACTCCAGTTGGACCTTGTCGGGCCTCGCGTGCTCGCGCGCGGCGACGACCTGACGCAGCACCGGAAATTCGTCGGCGGCCGCGGACCTCAATGCGGTCGAGATGCCGGAAATGTCTTGGTCGACGGGATTCTCGGCTAGGCGCAGAGCGTCCCGCCCGGCGATGTAGGCCAGCTCGGTGATGAGCGCCAGCGCGTGACCGGCCTCTTCGATATCGAGTCCGGCACCGACCAGCGCTTGAAGGACGCTTTCCACGGGCCCGAGCGCGCCCAAACCCTGGCTTCCAGGCAGATGGATGGCGACGGCCAGGGCACCCAGCTTGATGGTCGCCTCGCGCAGCGCATGCACATAGGCGCGTATTACATCGCGCCAGTCGCCACCGCCGGGAATCTTGACGCGACGAAGCTCAGATTCGAAGACGTCCAGAACCACCAGCTGCCGCAGCCCGTCCCGATCTCTGACGTGATAGTTGAGTGCCTTCGGGTCGACGCCGAGCACGTCGGCGACCTTCTGCATCGTCAAGGCTTCGGGCGCTATCGTGCGCGCTGCTGCGATGATGCGCTCGCGGCTGATACGCGCCGGCCGGCCCCGGGTACGCGGCGCGACGACATCGCCGTCGAATCCGGGCACCGCTTCGCTGCTCACAGTCATGAGCCTAGGCCGATGTCAGTCGGAACACCGTCACATGCCGTAGCGGAGATTGATGCCGCGATAGCCCTTCTCGACGGGTCCGTCGACATCTCCAACGGTTCAGGCGCCCAGCCTGGTAAGGATTTCCGACACCCGTTCCGCCGCGCGTTCGGTAGCCGCGCGCGCCCCTTCGGCCGCGATGCGCGGACCGACCAACTCGATCTCGAAGACGCCTTCGTACCCGGCTTCGAGCGCATCGCCCAGTATTCGGTCGAGCGGGATCACACCGTCGCCGGGCACCGCGCGGCAGGGTGCGGTCCTGTCCCCAAGCACGTAGTCACTGACCTGCATGAGACCCGTCATCGGAATCGCCTGCTGCAGAAGCGCCTTCAAGCCAGCCTCCATCCAGCACGCATGCCATTCGATGCACAGACCGATGCCGGCGAGATTCGCGAGGGTGATGGTATCGGCGAGCGTATGGGCAATGTGAATGTCGGCGTTGAACGACGAGGCGTTCTCGACGAGCAAACCGATCCCCTGGGCCGTAGCTGCCACCTTGCATGGCGCAAGGAGCGCGGCGAAGCGTTCGGCGGCTTGCTCCCACGTCAAACGTCCGCGGCCGCCCGTTTGCAGATAGACCGATCGCGCCCCCAACGCCGCGGCAATGTCGATGGCCTGCAACAGTTTCTCGGTCGCTTCGCCACGGTCGCTATCGAGATCGGGATAACCGGCGAATTGATGGTTCACCGTTTCAACGCCGACCCCGCCGCCCGCCAGTGCCTGTTGTGCCTCGGCTACCCCGCCCGGCCGCATCAGCGAAACAGTCACCAGCGTCGTGTGGTGCACTCCGATCCTGCGGCAGTGTTCGACGAACGCCGTGGTGCTTTCGTTGAGGAACGCGACCTGATGCAGGCCCACGCGTGGATGCATGACTAGGTTTTCGTCTCAAGAAGCCGAACACTGAGCATTCGCTCAGCGTAGCCACACGCTGAGCGGCGGTTCTCAGTTCCGGCCCCTGCCTCCAAACAGCTGCAGGAAGAACGAGAATACGTTGAGCGCATCCAGGAAGATCGATGCGGCGATAAGCGGGGCCGAGTCCAAATCGGTAGATCGCCGGAGCCGCTGGAAGTCGACCATGGTGAGACCTGCGAACACAACCAGCCCCAGGATCGAATAGATGACGGCACCGCCGGGAATGTGGACGAAGATCAATACGACCCCGAATCCGATGAGCGCAAGCAACGCCCAGAAGCCGACGCGGGCGACCCCAGACAGGTCGGTGCGGGTGGCATAACCGAAGGCGCCGCAGCCGGCGATGAACAGGGCCGTCGCACCACCTGCCTCCCACAGCGCCTGGGGGTCCGCCTCGGCGTAGTAGACCAGGGTCGGCGACATCCCAAGCCCCATCAGCAATCCCACACCCAACAGCAGGGCCATGCTTAAGCCCGCGGAGCTGCGGACGGCGAACCGCATGCCGATCAGGCAGCCGAACGCCAGGAGGAAAAACACGAAGGCCATGCCATTGCCGAGGTTGCGGCCCAGGTAAGCACCGATCGCGAATAGGCCAGCGGTAGCCGCCACCGACCACATAACCTGGCCGAAAAGGGTCCGGGTCCGATTTTGCACCCCGACCGCGCCGTATTCGGCTGAGCTCATGGCGTGTCCAGCCGAGGTCGGGGAAATGGTTTCGGAGGAAGCGTGTTTCGCATGCCCGCATTGTCTCGCGGTGACGAGCCTCCGTCGATAGCACGGGCGACAACGTCCGCACCTGGTCAGTGTGACTCCGAACAATGCTTCTTGCGTATGCCTTTGGAAGTTATGCCGTCGTCCAGACCCTTCGGCGCAGGATTATTTCAGCCGCGGACCGCGTTACGCGCCGTGGATGGTTAGCGCTTGATTCAGACGGCGTTCGAGAGGAGTGAGCTCTCGGGTCGCTGCGGAGCCGTTACGAGCACGAAGGAACCGAACCTATGAACGCCCGGCCACTGCACTTCAACGCATTCATCTGGCCGAACGGCTACCACGAATCCGCTTGGCGCGTAGTCGATGACGATGTTTGCGGAGTCCTCGGCCTGTCCTACTACTGCGATATCGCACGAATCGCCGAACGCGGGTTGATGGACTCGATCTTCCTGGCCGACAACATCGCCATCGCCGAATACCGCGCCGCGTATCTCCCTCAGACACAATTCGATCCGATCTCGGTGCTCTCGGCGCTGGCCGCAAGTACCACCCACATCGGACTCATCGGGACGGGCTCGACGACCTACAACAAGCCGTGGGAGCTGGCCCGGCGGTTTTCCACCCTGGACCATCTAAGCGGCGGTCGCGCCGGATGGAACATCGTCACCACCGTCACGCCGCTGGCCGCGGCCAACTTTGGTGAAGCCGCCCACCCCGACCACGCCGATCGGTACGCGCGGGCACACGAATTCGTTCAGGTCGTTACCCAGGTGTGGGACAGCTGGGAGGACGGGGCCGTCATCGGCGATCGCGAACGCGGCGTGTGGGCAGACCGCAGCAAGCTGCACGCACCACGCTTTCACGGACAGTATTACGACGTCGAAGGCGTCCAGCCGTTCCCCCGATCCCCGCAGGGGCATCCAGTCCTTGTCTTGGCAGGGCAATCGGGAGCCGGCGTCGGGCTCGCCGCGCAGTACGCCGAGATGGTCTTCTCCGGACCGCCCTCCCTGGAGGCAGCGGTCGCCTTCCGGGCCGACTTGCACGCCCAAGTCGCCGGGCTGGGCCGTGATCCCGAAAGGGTCCTAGTCCTGCCGGCATTGATGGTCACCCTCGGCGGCACCGAGGCCGAAGCCCAAAGCCGGGCACGACAGCTCGAAGAACTCGCCAGTCCCGAGTTCCGCTGGCAAAACGCCCTCTACACAGCCGGTCTCGATCCCGACGCCTTCGACCCCAATGCTCCGCTGCCCTCTCACCTGTGGGCCGAGCCATCACCGTCGACTCGCGCAGATCAGCTCTACGCCGCCGCGCGGGCCCGACCGGATGCCTCCTTGCGCGAGATCGCCCAGCAGGTGTCGGGTGGCGCAGGGCAATCGCATTTCATCGGTACGCCCGAGCAGCTCGCCGACTACGTCATCGAGTGGCAAGACGCCGGCGCCGTCGACGGCTTTACCCTGATGGGATCGACACTGCCCTATGAGCTGGCGGGGTTCGTCGATCATGTCGTGCCGCTCCTGCAGCGACGTGGTCGATACCGCACCGCGTACACCGGGGACACCCTTCGCGAACACCTGGGACTCGAGCGGCCGTCCAGGTAAATAACCACAGGTGCCGCAACAACGTTGCGACACCTGTGGGTCCAGCGAGTGTCTTTAGCCTTTTTGGGCGGCCTTTTGGCGGGCCTTCGCCGTGCCTTCGGCCGCACGCGCCGCTTCTGCTTGTGCCTCTTTCTTGGCGACGTCGCGTTGCGCCTGCGCCTTGTCCTGCTGGGCGCGTCCCTCCTTGCGGAGCCCGTCATTGCTGATGACGATGCCAACAATTTCCTTGGCCTTGCCTATCACGTCTTCGATGACGCCTCGGATGGCTTCCACCGGTCCGCTGTTCTGCTCACTCATGATTGAGGTCCTTTCCCCCGTTAACGCCCTCCGGTTACCCCGTGAGGATGGCGCCGGAACCCCTTTCTGATCGCGGCCACTGTGGCATCGGTCACGCCGGGCCGCTGTGAGCGCGCCAAGGTCAACGACCGGGAGGCGCCCGGTCGGGACTACCCCTTGGCGGACCCGCCGATGAAGTGCCGGTGCAATTCCTCTGTGAGGACCTGGATTTGGCGGGTCAACTCGGTGTTGGTTTTGAGCTCCAGTTCCTGAGCTTCAAAGTCGTGGTCGGCTTGGGCCTGTTGGAAGGCGGCTTGGCGATTCTGGCCGATCATGACGAACGTCGACAAGAAGATCGCTTCAAGTGACACCACCAGAGCCAGTATCGGCCACGAGTAGTCCTCCAATATGAATATCCAGACGACGAAAACGACCGCGTGAATCCAGACGAAGTTCATCGAGCCCGCGAACGCGGTGATGCGATCGGCCAACCGCAAGTGACGTTTCTCGCTACGTCTCTTGGCCTCCTCCAGCACGGCTGGATGGTGGACTTGACTGTCGCGCAGCAACAGGTGAGGGATCAGTTGGGGGATGCGCCGATCGGTGTTTAAGCGTGGGGTTGTCATCTTCGGTTTTTCCGGGTCCATGCGATTCATTCTGACCTCGTTTCGCGGCATCGGTATAGCCGCTTTCCCGGTCCTGCCCAGGGGCTTGAGCGATTGCGGGACCAATCATTTTCTCGCACAGTGCCATTCACTGAAGATCGACCGCCACCGGGAAGGCATCGGGTCTGTATTCGAGCAGTCGTCGGCCGAACATTTCTTCTCGAAATTGCTGTGCTCCGCTTAACAGCTTCCGGCGCGCCGATGCTCTGGGAGACAATGACCGCATGGACCCCGAACCCCCGCCCCCGGCCGCGCCGAAACAGCCGCGGCCGCACGTCACGCCCGAGGACCTGGAGAGGTTCGGCGACGAGGACCTGATGCGGCGGGCGTCGAACGACGACTGGCTGCGCGATCAGGCGCCACCACATCACGATCGGTAGCAGCCCCCTGCCGCCGGGGCTGCGTCGCAGCTACCAGTTGCTCGGCGAGTAGTCCTTCAAGAAGCAGCCGTGCAGATCTTCGCCTAACTCCCCCCGCACGATCGGGTCATATACGCGGGCGGCGCCGTCGACAAGGTCAAGCGGGGCATGGAATCCCTCGTCGGCGAGCCGCAACTTGGTCGGGTGTGGACGCTCGTCAGTGATCCAGCCCGTATCGACGGCGGTCATGAGGATGCCATCCTGCTCGAGCATCTCGGCGGCGCTGGTGCGGGTGAGCATGTTCAGCGCGGCCTTCGCCATGTTGGTGTGCGGATGCCCCGGCCCCTTGTATGCACGGCTGAATTGCCCCTCCATTGCCGACACATTCACGATGTACGTGCGGCGGGACGGTGAAGCGGCCATCGCCGGGCGCAGGCGGCTCACCAGAATGAACGGCGCGGTCTGGTTGCACAGCTGAACCTCGAGCAGTTCCATCGCGTCGACCTCGTGCACGCGTTGGGTCCAACTGTTGATGGACGCGGTATCGGGCAGCAGCCCACCCGCGTCTATCGCAGTGCCCGCGGCGATCCGGTCCGGAGACGCGCTTCGGGCGGCGAGGGCCAGTTCAGTCACCGCGTGCGGAGTGTGGTGCTCGGCGAGGCTGCCGGCAAGTGCCGCGGGATGGGCGTCGCTGACGTGGTCGAATGTGATCACGTCGACGAGTTCTGGCGGCGGGGTGCGCTCCGCCTCGACGAGCGCAGCGTAGGAGCCGGGGGCTCGGCGCACGGTCTGGGCGGCGTTGTTGATCAGGATGTCCAGCGGGCCCTGCGCGGCCACGGTGTCCGCGAGTGCGACGACCTGAGCTGGGTCGCGCAGGTCGATGCCCACGACGCGTAGCCGGTGCAGCCAGTCGGCACTGTCGGGCATCGCGGCGAAGCGGCGCACGGCGTCGTTCGGAAAGCGCGTGGTGACGGTCGTGTGGGCGCCGTCGCGCAGCAGTCGCAGCGCGATGTACATGCCGATCTTGGCGCGGCCACCGGTGAGCAGGGCGCTCCTACCGGTGAGGTCGGTGCGAGCGTCGCGCTTGGCGTGGCTCAGGGCGGCGCACTCGGGGCAGAGTTGGTGGTAGAACGCGTCGACCACCGTGTAGTGGGTCTTGCACATGTAGCAGGCGCGCGACCGGAGCAAGGTGCCTGCGGTGGCGCCAAGCGCAGTGGAGACCAAGGGCAGGCCAGCGGTTTCGTCGTCGATACGGCCGGCAGCACCCGTGGCGGTGGATGCGATGACGGCGTGATCAGCGGCCGCGACCGCGTCGCGCTTGGCGTGGCGACGGGCCTTCCTGACCGATTTGAATATGCCTGCGGTGGCCCGACGTACAGCGACGGCATCGGGGTGCTCGGTCGGTAATGACTCGATGTCGGCCAGCACCTGTAGGCACGTGTTGAGCTTGTCCGGGTCGATCGCGTTCACCGTGGAATCGTACGGGGCTCGCCTTTCCACCATGTTGGTCAGCACCAAAACCGCCATCTGCAGGTGGGCACGTGGCAATTCGGTCAACGCTGGGTACCGGGGCAGGTCTCGCTTCTGGGAAAGTCCGCAGGCGAACTTTTGGCGGCTGGATCTGAGCGGCCCTGGTTATGTTGACAGAAGCTGGTCAATTAGGAGGAGCGTGCGAGCACAGGTGATCGCCGCCGCAGTCGCCATTGCGATCGCCGCGAGTGACTCGGGCTGTTCCACCGCGGGCACACCGCCAGCGGCGCCAGGCCCAACAGTGGTGCCTACTCCGTCGGGGTCTGGACCCTCGCCACGGGCGGCGTCGGGCTGCTCCCTCGACCCTGCGGTCCGCCCCGGAATGTCCGCTGACGAGACTCTCGCGTCTGGGGGGAAGACGCGCAAATACATCTTGTCGATTCCGGCTGAGTACAAACCCTCCGACCCCGCGCCTGTCATTCTTGCCTACCACGGTCGCCGCGAACTGGATTCGCGGATGGAGACGACCACGGAGATTTCGAAGCTGCCCGTGATCGCTATTTACCCTGAGGGCACCGGCGGTACGAACGGTTCGTCGTGGGAAGGCGCGCCGTATTCGACGGGCGCGAATGATGTGCAGTTCACCACCGACCTACTCAACGAGCTCGAGTCAAAATACTGCGTTGATGCTGGCCGGATCTAGGCCACCGGAATCTCCAACGGCGGTGGGTTCACCAGTCTGCTCGCGTGCCAACTTGCCGACCGCATCGCGGCCTTCGCATCAATATCGGGGGCGTACTACCCGCAGACCACGACGGGATGTGAGGGGTCAGCGGCCGTGCCGATGCTCGAGTTCCACGGCACCAGCGACCCGATCATCCACTACGACAGTGGGGTCAGTCACGGGGAAAGCTACCTCTCTGTTCCCGACTTCATGAAGCGGTGGGCCGACAAGGACGGATGCTCTGCCATTCCGCTGCGGACCCAGCCGGTCTCCGGCGTCGAGTTACAGACATGGCAACAATGCAAGCCCGGAACAGCTGTCCAGCACTACCGGATCGACGGCGGCGGGCACACCTGGCCCGGCTCACCAACGCGGAGCGGGCCCGGCCGGCAGACACCAGCATTACCTGCGACGCAAATTATTTGGACGTTCTTCCAGCAGCACCCATTGTCGGCGCGAGGATAGGTGATCGGTTGGTGTTGAGCGTCTTTGACTAGGCCCCCATGGCGGCGACGATCTTCGCGGCAAGCCGGTCCAGGTAGGTGTCGTCGAAGTCGGACCGCAGCACGGTTATTCGCCAGTAGAGGGGACCGGCAAGAAAGTCCAGGCACAGTCCGAGATCGGTGTCGGCGGGCAGTTCGCCGCGCTCAATCGCCCGTTGGACGAGCTGAGCGGCCTTGGCGCGCCGAGGATCTCGTACCGTCTCGAGAAGCGCAGCGGTGAGGTCGGGGTTGCGGGCCCCTTCGGCGAGAAGATCGGGGATGATCGTGCTGGCGAGCCGATGTGTCAGCGCCTCCCGGCCACGGTTTAGGTACTCACGCACGTCGTCATGCAGTGTGCCGGTATCGGGAACGTCGATGGCCTCGACGGCGACCTCCGAGATCAGCGCGACGGTGATGTCGAGCTTGGATCTCCAGCGCCGATAGATGGCCGCCTTGCCCACGCCGGCGCGGCGGGCCACCGCGTCAATCGACAGCCGGCCGTAGCCGACGTCAGCTAGCTCTTCGAAGAACGCGGTGGTGATGGCGTCGGTGACCTCAAGCTGGAGCTTCGGACCGGCAGGCATCCGGGCGGGAGCAGCGTTCATTGACATCGCCCAATGCTAACAAGACGGAACGGTTGCGTATCGACAACGCCGCGCGTACCGTCTTAGCGATACGGACCTGTTCCGTATCGACTATGAGGAGTCCGGGATGAAGTTCTTGTTCGACGACGCGTCCTTCTCTTTTGAGGCCTTGCGCGCGGCGGGCTTCGCCAACTACGGCGGAGCAGACCTCGGTGAGGTGTTGGTGACCGCGCGGGCGATACCCGATGGCGATGAGGCCAGTTGGCATCGCGAGTGGAAGGCCACCGCCGAGCGCGTCGAGGAGTTGGGGCGAAAGTCGCTGGCCGACGGTCACTGTGTCAGTGCACGTGAAGCGTTGTTGCGAGCGTCGAACTACTACCGCACCGCCGAGTTCTTCCGCCGCGATGACCCAGTCCATGACCCGGAGGTTGCGCTGCTGTCTGCGCGCAGCCGCGACACGTTCGTCACAGCGATGCCCCTGTTCGGGTTCGGCTTTGAGCACGTGTCGATCCGCTACCATGGGACCACCCTTCCGGGCTACCTCTACCAAGTGGATGACTCGGGGCGGGCTCGCCCAACGATCATCTACAACAACGGCTTCGACTCCACGCTGGAAGAGTCGTACTTCGCCATCGCGGCTGCCGGGTTGGCGCGCGGATACAACGTGCTGGCCTTCGACGGGCCCGGTCAGGGAGCAGCTCTGCGGGAACAAGGTCTGGTGTTCCGCCCGGACTGGGAAGCCGTAATGAGCCCGGTCATCGACTACGCGCTCAGCCGCCCGGAGATCGCCGACCACCAGATCGCCCTATTCGGATATAGCCTCGGCGGCTATCTCGTCGCACGAGCGGCGGCGTTCGATTCCCGCGTTGCCGCCCTAATCCTTGATGACGGCATCTACGACTTCCACGCCGCGATGGTCAACGGGCTCCCGCCATTCCTGAGTGAGTGGATCGAGCAAGGCAAAGACGACGTGGCGATGCCGGTGGTCCAACTGCTGATGGCTATCAACACCCAAGCACGGTGGGCCCTGCGCAACGGCAAGTGGGCCATGGGCTTGGACTCCATCCTCGATGTACCGCGCGCCTTCAAGCAATACACGCTCGTGGGTGTGGCCGAGTTGATCTCCGCGCCGGCATTGATCCTCGACGGCGACAACGACCAGTTCCTCAAAGGCGAACCGCAACGCGCCGCCGAAGCGATGATTAACTCCGACACCACCCTGGTCACCCTCCGGGAGGACGAAGGCGCGGGTGAACACTGTCACGTGGGAGCGATGTCGCGGCTGCATCAAGTCATCTTCGACTGGCTAGCCCAGACCCTCCCCCACGACTAGCCAGCCACCGAAAATCTCACCAACACAACCGCTTCGGAGTAGCCCACAATGAAAATCAGCACCACTGTGCCCGCCGGTGAGCGCGGCGCGTTCACCATAGGTCACCGCGAACAGCACGCCACGCTGGCCGACTTACCGTCCGCCGCAAGGGCTTTGCTCGATGGCCCGGTCACTGCCACGCTAGCGTGTCTCAACGCCAATGGGACGATTCACCAAAGCCCCGTCTGGGTCGACACCGACGATGGCCACATCTTGCTTAACACGGTGCGTGGCCGACTCAAGGACCGCAACCTGCGAGCACGTCCCCGCCTGTCGCTGATGTTCACCGATCCCGCCAATTCCTACCGCTGGATGTCGATCCAAGGGCAAGTGGCGGGCGTCGTCGACGAAGACGATCCGCTGGACGGGCACGCCGCCACCGAATCCATCAACGCGATGAGCGCCAAGTATCTCGGCGAAGACACCTATCCGCTGCGCGACCCGAATACCCTGGAAGTGCGGGCCCTATTCCGCATCCAACCCATACACTCCGTCGTATACGCCCCGGCGCAGAACAACGAAAGCACCGTCCCATGACTGGATACAGCGATGCCCGCGCGGTCGTAATCGGTGGTTCCATCGGCGGTTTGACCGCTGCGCTACTTCTGCGCAGCCTCGGATTCACCGTTGAGGTCTACGAGCGGTCCGCGGCCCCACTCAGCGGTCGTGGTAGCGGAATCGTCCTGCAGCCCGATACGGTGCGGTGGTTCACCGAGCGCAGCAGCCAGTCGCTGTCCGACCTGAACACGTCGACTCGCTACGTGCAGTACCTCAACCGCGACCGTGGAGTCGATCACCGCGAAGAACGTGCCCAACACTTCACGGCATGGGGAACGTTCTACCGCGCGCTACTGGCCGATTTGGGCTCCGAGCACTACAACTTCGGCGAATACGCGTGCGGATTCAGCCAGACAGAAGAGACCGTCACGGTCCGATTCACCGGTGACCGCACCGCGACGGCCGATCTCGCGGTCTTCGCCGACGGCATCAACTCGACGGCGCGCCAACAATTCGATCCCCATGCCGCGATGCACTACTCCGGCTACGTCGGCTGGCGCGGCACGCACCCGTTGCGGTCGCTATCCAGCTCGGCGCGCGCCGAGCTGGGTGACGCGATCACCTTCGACGTCCCTGCAAACTCACACGTAGTGATGTACCCGATACCCGGCGAGGAAGGCACCGGACCCGAATATCAACTGATGAATTATGTCTGGTACCGAAACGTTGCCGAAGGACCAGAACTCACCAAGCTGCTCCTCGACAAGCGCGGCACCCCCGGGCTGATATCCGTACCCCCGGGCTTGGTCCAAGACCGTTACGTCGAGGAGGTCAAAGGTGCTGCGGGTGAGCAACTATCGCCGGCAGTCGCGGAAGTGCTGATCGCTACGGACCAGCCCTACCTTCAGGTTGTTTCCGACGTGAGATCGGACCAGATGGCTCAGGGACGTGTCGCTCTGATCGGTGACGCCGCCTGTGCTGCGCGACCACACGCGGCAGCGGGAACCGCGAAGGCCGCCGCCGACGCATGGACCCTGGTCAACGCACTCGGCGGTGCCGGTGGCGACGTAGCTGCCGCACTGGCGAAGTGGGAGCCGGCCCAGCTCGAGCTCAGCCACTCGCTCATGCAGCGGGCCATCGAAGTCGGCGAACGGTTCCAGGTCACCAACACATCGACTCCCGGCGATCCCAGCCTGCGCTTTGGCCTCTACGGACCCGGGCAGTAGAACCCACCACGCCATTAGAAAGGAATGTCCATGGCAGACAACGATTTCCTCACCGATCTCCCGCTTGCCGGCGACCTCGTCGGGGAGGACTTCGACGGCTGGCCAGACTGGCTGAAGACCGAATTCGACGAGCGCGCCAACGATGGCCACGTCGGCTCTCGGCTGCTCAGCCAGAACGCCAGGGTCCGGGTGTGGGAGATCCGACTTGCGCCTGGACAACGCTGGCACGCCCACCGTCACGTGCTCGACTATTTCTGGACAGCCGTCACCCCCGGCCGCAGCCGCCAACACACATTCGACGGCACCACACGCGAGGTCACCTACCAGGCCGGAGACACCAAGCATTTTCACTTCGGCCTCGGCGAGTACCTGCTCCACGACATCGAGAACATCGGTGACACCGAACTGGTCTTCAGCACGGTGGAACATCTGGACAGCGCCAACCCACCGCTGCCCGTCGGCGCGGACTCCGGCGCACGGGATAGGTGCTGACATGACATCTTTGGCCAACAAAGTCGGCATCGTGACCGGAGGCGGGACAGGCATTGGTAGGGCGACCGCCCTGGCCATGGCCAGGGCCGGTGCCTCGCTTGTCATCGGCAACCGCGGTGCCAAGCTCGGCGAAGAAGTCGTGCGCGCTATCGAGCAGGCCGGAGGCCGCGCCGTCTTTCAGGTGACCGACGTGAGCAAGCCCGAGGATGCAAAGGCTCTGGTGCAGCGAGCCGTCAAGGAATTCGGGCGGCTGGACCTGGCTTTCAACAACGCCGGGGCGGACGGCGAGCAGGTGCCTCTCCACGAGCAGGACATCGAAAAGGCGTCGTTCCTGTTCGACGTGAACATCAAGGGCGTCTTCTACTGCATGAAGTACGAGATCGAGGAGATGCTCAGGACGGGCGGCGGGTCCATCGTGAACACGTCCTCGATCTTCGGGCTCAACGGCTATCCCGGTTGGTCGTTGTATTCGGCCACGAAGCATGCTGTCACCGGCATGACCAAGTCGGCGGCCCTCGACTACGCCCAGCGAGGCATCCGCGTGAACGCGGTCGGCCCTGGCCCGGTGGAGACGCCACTACTGGCGAGGGGCACCGGAGGCGACCCGCACAGCTACGCCTCGTTTGTCCCGATGGGGAGGATCGCCCAGCCCGAAGAGATCGCTGATCCTGTCGTCTGGCTGCTCTCCGACGAGGCGCAATACGTTACCGGGCATACGTTTCCGGTCGATGGGGGCGTCTGCGCGCAGTGAGGCAGGGCCCCTCGGCGATCTGGCTCATTTTTGACCAGGCTGCGTTGGGTGGTTTCAAGAGAGTTCGGCATATGCGATGCCGGTCAGGTTTCCCTGAGCGACGAGCAGAACCTGCTTGTCCGAGCCATCGAGCTTGGCCGAAAAGACGTTGCCCCCAAAGTCAGTGACAAACATTCGGTCACCCTTCAGATCCAGGGCGATGCCGATTCCCTCCATCAAGTGGGTAAACACGATCTCGGGAGCTGGCCGCTCCTTCGCATCCGCGTCCATCGGCGCGCGATTGACCGTGTTGCCGCGCGGCGGATCGCCCCGATCGGTCCAATACATGACCCGATTGTTGAGATCGAGCTCCACATCGATCGGTTCGGGCAGCCCGTCATACAGAACTTCGATGTCTGCTCGATTAGACGCCGTTTGTCCGGTGGGAATGTCGACGCCGGCGCGGAAAAGGCGTCCTTCGCCTGCGTTGTCGCCACCTTTCTGCGTCCAGTACACCTTGCCGCCATCGACATCGATGGCCACGCCCACGCACCACTTCCTCGCATCTGGCCCCGGTCGCGGGTCGCCCTGGCTGGCGTCCACGAGGGTCTCGATGTTCGAGCCGTCGAGGTTGGCGCGCATCAGCCGCATGCCCTCCCGGTCACACCAGTAGAGCTTTCCACTGTTCTTTTCGAGCTGAAGCTGCTTCGGAGTGAATGTGTCGCCCGGGCGAACGATGGTCTGGCGATTCTGCCCGTCGAGGTCGGCTCTCTCAATGGAACCGTCGTTCTCCGTGGGGTTGCCCATGTTGGTCCAGTAGATGTGTCCCGCCGCGACATCCACCGCGGGGCCATCGGGGTATCTGCACTCAGTGATGATGACCTTGCGATCGGAGCCATCCGGATTCAGCGAAACGACACAGTCGTCGCTGAGCACGAGAAGGAACAGGCGGCCCTGCTGTTGCGTGGTCGCCGGACGCACGTTGCGGTTCCTGCATTCGCGAACTAACCATGTGCTTTTACTCCAGATCGCTCGGTTGCTGTAGCCGTGGGCCACAGCAGATCGGTTGTCACGCATACCTCACGGCGGTGCGCTGGGCGCCGAGATCGATTGCGCCGTCGTCGGTCGCCACTGAAAGTTCCATTACGTCGCCGTGCTGCAGGTACTTCGGGTTGTTTGCCTGGCGCTTGAAGAACGTCTTCCATTTGACCGCCGGCGGCAGCAGTGCGGCGACCGGTTTCGGTGGCGCGCCCAGGGCCGTCCCGACCGGGGTGCCGGTCATCACGAGATCGCCAGCACCCAAACGCTGGAATCGCGCGAGTGACTGCAACGCCTCCAACGGCTTGTAGATCATGTCGCCGTCGACGAGCATGTTCTGTCGCACTTGGTCGTTTACCCGCAATCGCAGGCGCAGATCGCCGAAACGCTTGAGCTCCTCGGCGTCGAGCAGGACCAGGGCCGGGCCGACCGGGGTGAACGTCGGATACGACTTGGCTTCGTAGAACTGGGTTTTCGTCAGCTGGACGTCGCGGGCCGAGATGTCATTTGTCACAACCAAGCCGGCGATGAAGTCGGCCAGGTTCGACGCAGTTAACTGGGTGCCTACCGGGACTTCCCGACCGATCACCAGACCGATCTCGATCTCGTAGTCGAGGAGCTTGACGTGCCGGGGTTTGATGATCTCGCCGAAGGGCCCGCTGATCGATCCCGATGCCTTGCGAAAGAAGGTGAGCGGGACGGTCTTTGGGTCCATGCCTGCCCCCTTGACGTGCGAGACATAGTTCGTCATCTGCGCCACCACTCGGCACGGGGCGGTCACAGGAGAGACGAGGCTGAGGCTGTCGACCGGCACGTTGTCGGTGCTGCGCGTGGCGGCATTGATGGCCGTCCGGTCAGCAAGCAGCTCACCGGTGGTGGCGGCGAGAGTGACGATTTGAGCTGCGCCGGTGACAGTTTGGACCCACCAGGAGTCGTCGGTTCGAAGGATTGAGATCGTGATGAGTTACCTCCTTTCAGGAAGGCGATGACTCGCCTCGTGGCGACGCCCGAGGGCGGCGAAGCACCCGACCAGGAGACCTGTGGCGGCCGTCCCTGCTCTTAGCGATCATTGGAAGGTCAGCGCCTGTTCGGCACCCGCCGCTTTGAGGGTCGCGATGTCCTTGAATCCGCAGATCGCCAAACACAGATCCAGCTCGGCGAGGAAAGATCTCAGGTAGTGGGTCAAGCTCTCGGTGCCGCCATAGGAGAGGGCGTACGCGTAGGACCGGCCGAGGCCGACCGCCGTTGCTCCCAATGCCAAAGCGATGACGGCATCTGTGGCGCTGCGTATGCCGCCATCGAACATCACTGGAGTGGGGCCCGCCGCGGCGATGATCCCGGGCAACAGCTGGAGAGTCGGGAGACCCGAATTCGCTTGGCGGCCACCGTGATTAGTCACGTACAGTACGTCGGCACCATTGTCGATCGCCAACCTGGCATCGTCGGGATGCTGAATCCCCTTTACCGCGATCGGAAGTTTGGTGTTGGCACGGATCCAACGAAGGTCTTCCCAGGCCAGCGGGACCGCGAAGATCGACGAGTAGTAGCGCAGGGTCGCCGGGGGGTCTTCGTGCGGTGGTTTCGCGAGATGTTTGGTGAAGTTTTCGTCGGAGTAATAGTTCTCCATGCAAAAGCCACGTGCTTGCGGATAGTTTCCGATCGCGAGGTCGGCAGGCCGGTAGCCCAACGTCCACGAATCAACGGTCACCACCACGCTGGAATACCCGCTGCTCTCAGCACGATCGAGGAAACTGGCGGCCAGCTCCCGATCTCCCGGCAGATACAGCTGGAAAAAGCTTGGCGTGGAACCAGCATGCTTGATGACCTCGTCCATGGGGGCCTGGGAGAACGTTGACAGCGTGAATGGCACACCGGTATTAGCCGATGCCTGCGCCGAGGCTACGTCTCCCTGAAAGTCCGGTGAGCACAAGCCGATCAGGCCTATTGGGGCCATGAACATCGGCGAGGGCAGATGCTTGCCGAACAGGTCGATCGACAGATCACGCTCGGGCGGGCTGACCATCATTCGGGGAATGATCCCGTAACGCGAATATGCATCGATGTTGGCACGCTGAGTGCGACCGTCGCCAGCCGCTGCCGAGACATATCGGTACACCCAGTCCGGGAGCGCGTCGATGGCTTTTCGCTCAATCGATTCGAAGTCGAACGGGTACCGCGAGCTTATGCCTCGTACCGCATCGCCATAGACGCTCCACTGAAAGTCCCCAAAATTCTTAGTCATGGTCGTGCCCCTTGTGTCGAGGATTAAATGGTCATGAAGACCGCACATTGGTCATCATCGCGACACCTTCGGACGGTGTCGATGTAGTAGGGAACAAACCCATGCGCTGAGTTTTGTTCTGCTGCACACGATCTCCGAATGCCGGCGTCGTCCACCGAGAGATCGATGCCGAGGAAGTAGTGGTATTGAACACCTGAGATTTTCATAGTCATGCAACATTCTTCGGGCCATCTCGCCGCCGCCAGCTCACCGTTTGATGCCCTTGACTAGAAGACGGCTACGGGGTTGGAAGCGCTCGATGTCACGCCCTTCATTCGCCACGGCAGAGCGGCGAAGAAGAAGTCCCAACGGTTCTCGTCCTGGCAGGCCTGCACGAGTTCGGTGAGGTTCACGTTGTCGATCAGCCAGAGGCCCAAGGCGACGAGGGCCACCGTGTGAATCGGCCGAATGAAGTCCACGCCGAATCCCGACGGTTGGACGTCCTGAACACCATCGTTACCAAGTATGGACACGTCACGCTCCCGCAAGAACGGCAGACAACTCGCGTGTAGACCTGCCTGACGCGCCGAAATACCCTCCCCGTCAGGACCTTCGCTCAATATCGCCGCTGCATTCCCGGTGTGCACCATTAGAGCATCGCCGGGACGAACGGTGACGCCCTGGCGTTGCTCAGCGGCGACTAGCTCGTCCGGCGTGACCGCGTGGCCGCGCTCCAGCCACTTGACGCCATGCAGGCCGGCAATGTCCAAGAGCACCCCACGCGTGATAAATCCGTGCTCGGCCTGATCCATCGACAACGAACGCGCACCATGCAGCGAATTGGTATCGCTTTTCGCGAAGCCGTTGTAGTTCTTACCGTCCCAGGAGTAATGGGCGAGACCGTCGACGTGGGTGTTGGAGCCATGCGCAGCGATCCCCACGTACTCGGTGACAGCTTCATACCGCATCTCCCGATCGAGGTGATCGGTCACCTCGTTCAGCGTCATAAAACGCTGCACCAGTGCGAAACCCGAGTCCAAGGGGTCTGGGTCGAGCGGGTCGATCGGGCGAGATAACGAAATGGCTCGGCCGGTCCGGATAATGGAGGCTGCGGCAACTCTGATCTCATCAGTGATGAGATTGAGGGTCCCGATCCGGTCATCGTCGCCCCACCGGCCCCAGTTGGACAAGGATGTTAAGTACGCCTCAACTCCGGCTGTTGTCAGCCCGGTTTCTTCGGTAGTCGTTCGCGGGTCAGCCATTTGAACCCTCCTTTGTCGAGCTTTCAGTCGAGCTGGTGGGACCTATCACACGAGACGTGGCGTAGGGCCATTCGCTGTTACACCCTCAGCCTTCTGCAAGCGTCGCTAGTTGTCGTTATCCTTCTGAACAACGTCGAGGCTGAAAGATAGTATTTGAGAACAACTTTGGTAGGAACTCCGGTCGACAGGAGAAGCTGCGAAAGCCGCCCCCGATACTCGTCATTCCGAGATCGCGCGCTTCGGCATAAAGGTCAGCGATCGGGCTGTGTGGCCGAAATTGTCGAAAAGTTAATCATGCCAACGGGAACCGATACGTGAAGGGCGGCCCCGAACGAATTGGGGCCGACGTGCACCACACCGATCCGTACCGGTCCGTTTGTCAGCGGTCACACACCAACGGCGGCTCCGCCCCGGAACAGACGGGCGTCGCCGAGCCGCTGACCACCGTCGATCGCGATGGTCTCGCCCGTCATCCAACTCGCTGCATCTGAGACGATGAACGCGATGGCGGCGCCGATATCCTCGGGTGAGCCGATGCGGTTGAGCGGGATGGATGCGGCAACCTCCAGCTCGTTTTCCTTCCATAGTGCCTCGGCCAGTTTGGTCCGCACCACACCCGGCGCGACCGCGTTCACCCTGATCTTGGGTGACAGCTCGAGCGCCATCTGCTTGGTGATGTGGATCAGCGCCG
Source organism: uncultured Actinomycetota bacterium (assembly GCA_963826365.1). GTDB lineage: Bacteria > Actinomycetota > Actinomycetes > Mycobacteriales > Mycobacteriaceae > Mycobacterium. The sequence goes on from CAWGXA010000004.1 coordinate 79,594, forward strand.
CTTTGGAAGTGTTGTACAACCCCAGGTTCGGTTCGCATCCCATACCGCCGATGGAGGCGGTGTTGACCACGACGCCGCCGCGCTCGGCCATCCAGGCGCGCGCGACCACAGATGTCCACAGGATCGGCGCCCACAGGTTCACGTCCAAGGTCTTGGCGAAGCGGGCGTGATCTTGGTCGATGACCGGGCCATATGCCGGATTGGTTCCGGCATTGTTTATCAGGATGTCGACACTGCCGAACCGTTCAAGGGTGATGCCGATGCAGCGCCGCGCTGCCTCCTCGTCGACGGCGTGTGCCGCGACTCCCACCGCCGACCCGTTCACCTGCATGGCGGCGGCGTCCGCAGACTCCTGGGAACGAGACGTGAGCACGACGTTGCCGCCAGCTGCTGCGATAGCTTGTGCGGCGGCTAATCCGATGCCGCGCGAGGCGCCAGTGATGACCGCGGTCCGGCCAGTCAGGTCAAGTCCGAGGTTCGTAGGTAGTTGATTTTGTGGCGTCATTTCAGACCACACTCACCTTTCTTGGCGGTCGCGGGCACGACGGAGGATCAGCGCAACGGTGGACCCCACTGGACCTGCTCGCGCAGAAGGGTTTTAAGCAGTTTGCCCGTAGCGGTGCGCGGAAGTGCCTCGTTGACCACCACGGCGTACTGAGGGACCTTGAACTGGGCGAGCTGCCCACAGCAGTGCCCGATGACGGCCGCCATATCCACCTGTGCACCATCGGTGTAGAGGACGGCGCCGACCTTCTCCCCCATGACGTCATCTGGGACGGCGAGGACGGCGGCATCGGCGACGCCGGGCGCTGCCAACAGCACAGCTTCCACCTCCACGCTCGAGACGTTCTCCCCGCCGCGGATGATGATGTCTTTGACCCGGTCGATGATGTGGACGCGACCCGCGTCGTCGACGCGCACAACGTCCCCGGTGTGCATCCAGCCGTCGATGATCGTGTCGGCGGTAGCCTCTGGGCGATCCCAATACTCGTTGGCGACATTGGCTCCGCGGGCCACCAGTTCGCCGACTCCCGAGTCGTCGGCGATCGGAACGATGCCTAAGTCGACGGCCGGGACAGCGTAGCCAACCGAGTCCGCGTGCTCGACCACGTCGCGGTCGGGCAATACGGTCATCAACGATGCCGTCTCTGTCATGCCATAGCCGTTGATCAGAGTCGCGGCGGGGAAAGCCTCCTTCAGCGCATGCACCAACGAGGGGGCAATCGGTGCACCACCATAGGCCAACCACCGCACGCTGGACACGTCTGCGCTCGGAAATACCTTGTTCCGCAACAACAACGAGTACACAGCAGGTACGGAAACCAAGAACGTGATCCGCTCGACGGACAGCAGACCGGCCAATGTCGGGAGGTCGAGCGCAGGCATGATCACCGAGGTGCCGCCGACGTACAGGGCGGTCAGCAGCTGCGAATTACAGCCGGTCACGTGAAACAGCGGCACGCAGATCAGGGTGCGCAACCCACCGCCCGCATCATGAGGCACTCCGAGACAGCGAATCATGTTCTCCGCGTTGGTAAGAAATGCCTTATGCGTAGTCGGGACACCTTTCGGGTGCCCGGTCGTGCCCGACGTGTAGAAGAGTGCGGCTACGTCGTTGGCACCGAGGCCCTCGTCGACGTACGAGTCACCTTCGGGCAGCGCGTCATCGGCAGCAAGGTCCACCCGCACGCCGGCGTCGGTCAGTATGAATTCGACCTCCGGTGACGCCGACCGAGTGTTGACGGCCACAGCGATTCCGCCGGCCATCACCGTTCCCAAAAATGCCAGCACCCAGTTCATTCCGGCCGGATAGCGCACCGCGACCCGATCGCCACGTTGGAGTCCAGCCGCTCGAAGGCCGCCGGCTACCCGCGCGGCAGCATCCCACAACTGTCGGTAGGACAATCGATCGCCGCCGACTTCGGCGACTGCCTCGCTGTCAGGTCGGCTTTCTACGTGTGACCGCAGTACATCGAGCAAGGTCGGCGGTAGGTCGTCAAAGCACGGGATCCCGTTCGCGTCGCGCGAAATCCCCGTCCGCGGAAACGGGTTGTCAGTGCGTGGAATTTCCGCGATCATTCCGCTCATTTCGTCACCTCGAGGTGCTCGGCTGGGCAAGGGCGTGTGCCACCGCCCGGTAGGCGTGGCGGTTGCAGATCATCCCCAGGTGACTACCGGGGACCTCGACACAGGTTGCGTAGTCGGCGACGCACGACGACCAGCGGACCACTCCATCGGTGCGCGAGAAAATCGAGGTGATGCTGACCTGTTCCGGCACAGCCATGTTGAAGGCCTGCGACGGCTCGCAGGTGCAATCGGCCGTGAGGCAACCGAGGGCTGCTCGCTGCGGATCGCCAGCGTGCAGCACGGTTTGCACGGTGACGGCCCCCCAATGGCACAGCACCGACACATCCAGCGGATCTTCGAGTCCGGTGCCCATGACAATCGCATGTGACACCAGGTTTGGATGCCGTGCGGCTAATGAGCGTGCGTAGTGCCCGCCGCGACTGTGCCCGATGATCGATACTTTCCTACCGCTACGGGCGTGCGCACCGACGAGCCGGTCGATCATGCGCCGGTCGAAGGTGGCGAAGCAGCCGGAGTTGAACCAGATTCCACATTGAATTGGCCGATATCCGATGCGCCGCAAGAACCATGCGAGCAGCGACAGCGAACTGTCGCCGGCGAGAAATCCCGGCAGCAGAAGGACACTGCGGCCGTCTCCGCGCGGCACGCCGCGCCCGCACATCACCGGGTCGGATAGCAGACGGGCAAGCTCGCTGTACCAACGCAATTCGAGTAGCGGATGTCCTAACTCGGCTGCCGTCTCGGCCGCGACTATCGGCGGCGGTTCCGGCTGTGAGCCGGTCGGGTCGAAGCGGGGGTGGCTCATGCGAGCATCGCTCGGACGTAGGCGCCGGGGGCCTCCGCAAGGACCGGCGTACTCACTGAACCCAGGGTGGTGGGTGCCGGACGGGTTGTCGGGGTGCATTCCTGGATCCACTGATTCCAGTGCTCCCACCAGCTTCCTGGGTTGTCGGTCGACTCAGCCAGCCACTGCTCGGGATCCAACGTTGACGAAATTCCGGTGCGGTAGCTGGCTTTCGGATTGCCGGGTGGGGTGGCGACGGCGACCGCGTGCCCACCGCGAGCCAGCACAAACGTCGTGGATCCACCGAGCAAGGCGCGGGTGCGGTAACAGTCGGGCCAGGGCGAGATGTGGTCGGTCGATGCACCCAGCACGTAGGTATCCACCGTGACGTTGCGCAGGTCGATCGCATGGCCGAGTACTCGCACCGTCCCGGCGGCGAAGCCGTTGTCCAGCACCATCTCGAGGAGATCCGCTCCCAACTGCAAGGCCAGGTTGGTTTGGTCTGCGGCCCAATACAGCAACGGTTCGGCGGGCGGTTGCTGACCGAGCAGATAGTCGTTGACGACATTGGCCCAGATGCCGTCGTTGGGCCGAAGCCAGGCGAAGGTCACAGCGCTGTTCTTGCCGTCGAAGAACCCGTCTTTGGTGGCACGCGCGATCGCTCGATTCGCCACCTTTCGATCGATCAGCGCGCCTTGCGGCCCGCCCCGCTCGAAGTCGACAACGGTGATCGCCAACGTCAGCGTTGCTAACCGCGCTTGCTGTCCGGTGGCCGCGAGATAGCCGGCCGCGGCGACAGCGAGTTGTCCACCCCCACACAGTCCGAGCAGGTGGGCGCGATCGCCGCCGGTGATCGCGTCGATCGCGTCGAGTGAGTCGAGAATGCTGGAGACGTACTCACCGAGACCGGCATCGATGTGCCGTCGATCCGGGTTAACCCACGAGATGACGAAAACTTGACGCTCACAAGCGAGTTCGGCGGCGATGACCGATCGGTGCGGACTCAGATCGAGCAGGTAGTACTTGTTGACCGGCGAGGACACGAACAGCACCGGAGTCTCGTCGACGGACTCGGTCGTCGGCGCGTACTGGATCAGCTCGAACAGCTCGCTGCGACAGACGACCTTCCCCGGGGTGGCGGCGATGTTTTCACCGATTGAGAACGCCGTGGTGTCGACCGTCGTTGGAAGTCGCGGAGGCGCACCCATGTCCGCGACAAACTGCTGTAGACCGCGCAGCCAGCTCCGCCCGCCCGTGTCGATTGCGCGCTGCCACGACAACGGATGCAGAACCGGGTTGTTGGTCGGCGCCGCAGCGGCTAGCAGATTGTCGGCCAATAGTTTGACGCGTTCCTTGGTGCGCCAGTCCACCTCGGCATCGGCCACGATGCGCTCGACCGCTTGACAGGATGCGAGATACCCGAGGGCGATCCGCCGTAGTAGCGGGTTGCTGCGCCACGCTGGATCGGCGAAGCGCCGATCGCGCGGCGTGGGTTGGCCATCACTGCCGAGCACGATTGGGACCAGCTGACGCGCAAGATCGATCACCGGCGTGAGCGCAGGGCCTGGGTGCTGCACCAAAGCTGCAGCCATCGTGCGCAGTTCGTGACCGGGGATGTGATCGCTGAGCGTTCGGAAGGCCGCCGAGGCCAGCACCAGTTCGAAGCCGCCGGGTGCGCCCTGTTGCGAGATTGCGTCGATGTCGGGGCGCACTTGTTCTGGCATCTGGCTATCGCCTCGCAGAGGTTTTCGACGTCGAGCCTTGTTCCACGTCCATTGCAACCTCCTCATGACGAAACATTAAGCCAATCTGTCCCATAGTGGCACATATCAACGAAGTGTCCCATGTGTCTGGAAACGAAAATCTCGTAGTCTGCTTGGATATGGGCACACCCAGCTCGTCGCCCCAAATCCCCAACGCGCGGCTTGGCGCGACCCTGACCCGCCAGGCCGTCATCGACGCGGCGACGCGGCAGTACCTGGCCGGCCAATCGCTCGACATGTCCGCCCTGGCCACGGAGCTTGGCATCGGCCGCTCAACGCTGTACCGCATTGTGGGCAATCGCGAAGACCTACTCGGCACCCTGCTTGCCCAAGCGACCGAGCGCACATTCGGCAGGGCAATCACGTGCACCACCGCAGAAGGTGGTTTGGCATACGTGGTCGAGGTGCTGGACCAGTTCATGCACGCAGTCATCGGTGCCCGGCCTCTGCGGATGCTTTCTGAACGCGAGCCCTTGCTGTTCATGCGGCTGGTCTTACTGCCGGGCCAAGTCGAGCAGACCGCGGGACGACTGATCGGTGACTTGCTGGCCACTGAAGTGGCCGCCGGGCGGCTCGAACTACCGTTGCCGCCCGCCGTGTGTGGCGACGCAATCGTCCGGATGTGCGATCCACACGTCTACGCCCACGTGCTTGGCCGTGGCGAACCCGAGATTGACGCCGCCCTGGAACTGATCGCGGCGCTGCTCGGCCCTGGGCAGTAACTTCCCTGGATATTGGAGAACCATCCTGTGCCATTACTTCAATCTCATTTGGTCATCGCTACAGAACATCGCGATAAGCACCCTTGACGACTACTACGGTCGCCCCGCGGGCGTGGCTGACACCATTGGCCAGCGGCCTATCTTGAAGGTGAAAGTGGCCTAGAGCTAAGTCCGCTGAATTCAATTAGCGAGGTGTCGGCGCTTCGCGACTTGACTCAGCTCGACACGGGAGCTGACCCCGAGCTTTGCGAACGTATTGCGCAGATGGGCTCTCACGGTATGAGGCGAGACTTGCAGTTGCTGTGCCACAGAACGATTGGTACCACCTCGCGCAATCAGGTTGACCACCTTGAGCTCGGAGTCGGTAAGACTGTCCCAGCCCGTTCTTGCCCGCGGCTGGCTGACGATGCGACGTTCCACACCTAGCCGGCGTAACTCGCGGCCTACCCGGCGCGCATCCGCGAGCGCTTCATAGTGCACGTACGTATCGAATGCGGCAGTGAGCTGGTCCAGCGCCTCGTCACCACGGTCGGTGCGTGCGAGTTCACCGCCCGCGTCCTCGGCAGCCGCGGCGTAAAGAAGCGGGCGCGACGAAGACTGAAGCAATCCGGCGGCAGCCACCAGTGCCTGGGCATCACGTTCAAGGATCCCGCGGACATATCCCGCCACCCCTGTGAACAACGGGATGGCTGGTCGGTCACGCTCGAGTAGGTCAGTGGCCTGCAGAACACGTGCGCGCAAACCGGCATCCCCGGCGGCCGACGCAACCCGCGCACTAAGGATCACCCGATCTAAGACCTCGGGCCACAGCGGTGACCCGAACAGCGTGATGTCGCCGCCCAGCCAACGCATCGCGTCGTCGAGGTCGCCGCGCTGCCACGCAGCCAGCCCCAGCACCTGCGCCGTTCCCCGGCGTACCACAGCCGAGCCAGTGGAGTAGGCGTCGCGCGCATCATTAACCATCTGCTGCAACAAGTTTCGGTCATCGGTGCGCACCGCCACGTCGGCCAGAATCACCATGCGCATCATATTCAGCTCGCCCGCGCCTGTCCGCGCTGGAGTCGGCACGGATTCGGCAGCGGCGCGTGCAGCAGACAACCGGCCCGCAGTTAAGTGGACAATCCCGTCAATCGTGGCCCAGAGATCAAGGGCCATCGCGTTGCCTTCCCGGCGGGCTTGCGCGGTTCCATCGGCGATCGGGGCCGCAGCGTCGTCCGATCGGCCGACCACCGCCAGCAGGAGCGGGTAGTGCATTGTGGCCAAGTGGGAAGCTGCCGTCGCATCACTCGTGCGAGCGAGCACGCAAATCTCCTCGAGGCGGCGTAGGGCGCGGCCCACGTACCCGTCGCCACCGTCGAGCACCGCGTGGGTGAGGTTGGCCAGAATCGTGGCCTCGAGATCACCGGTCGCTGCCGCGGCCGCGTCAGCCTCTTTGGCCGCCGCACGCCGTTCTCCATGTTGGTCGTGCAATGTCAGGGTGTAGGCCAGCCACCCCAGATGCCGGGCCCGGGTCACCTCGCTGATGTCGAGTAGCCGCAACGCTCGACGATTCTCCTCCACGCGCCGCTGCGTAGTCTGCTTGGTGACCGTCGCCAGACTCAGACGAATCTCGGCCTCCTCTTGCGGCGACGCCACCTTCGATAACTCCGCAACGGCCAACTCTTCGGCCTCCTCATAGCGGCTAGCCCGGTTGAGCAGCACCACCGTTTCGGCGACTAGGGGCCCGCGGTCAGCGTCATCGGCGGCCAACAGCTCCAACGCGCGCTTGCTCAACTCGGCGGCCGCACTCGCATCACTGTGGCCAACTGATTGAGCGGCCTGCCGCAGCGCGCTGATCGCCTCCCTGTCCCCGGGCTCGGCGCTGCGCGACAATTGGGTGGCCACCTCGGCCGGGGCCGCGCCCATACCCAACATGATCGACGCCGACTGGCGCTCCATCGCCCGCCGCAGCGACTGCGGCAACGACTGTCGGGTGGCCTCGCGCAATAAGTCGTGCCGAAACCTCAACTGCTCCTCGTCTTCGACCAGCAGATCCGCGCGCACCGCCTCATCGACCGCCGACATCAACGACGCCGGCTGGCGTTCCAGCATCGCGGCCAACAGACCAGCCGAGAACCGGTCGGGCAATACCGCGGCCACTCGCACCAACTCACCAGCACCACTGGACAAATGGCCTAGCCGCTGTTTCATATTTTCGCCCAGACGTCGCGGCAGCGCGTGCCCGCTAGCCACCGCACGCCCGCCGCTCACGTTGAGCCGACCCTCCTCGCCTAGACCCCCGATCAGCTCGCTGACGAGGAAGGGATTGCCGTGCGCCTTGGCGGCCAAATTCAGTAGTGACTCATCGGCATTCGCGTTTACGGCGTCGGAGACCATGTGGGCGACCGCGCCCGGCGACATCGGGGCCACTCGCACAAATGCGGCATCCGCACGTTGCAGCGCCGACAACGTCTCCTGCAGCACCGGACCGCCAACACCGGTGCGGGCGGTCAAAACCCACAGCACCGCCACCTCCGGCCGCGCGGTGGCCAGCGACCGAAGCGCCAACAGCGTGCCGTTATCGGCCCAGTGGATGTCGTCCAGCACAATCGCCAACGGGGTTTGGGCCGCCGCCGCATAAATCGCGTCGGCCAGATCGTGCACCACCCAATAGCCCAGGTCGGCCGAGCTGCCCAGCCGGCGCAACGCATCGGCGTCTCCGACCGGGGGATCGGCACGCAGCGTCGCCGTGAACAGCGAGAAAAACGGCACCGTCTGCTGATACTCGAACGCCTCACCGAACAGCGTGCGCACCCCACCCTTGTCGGCCAGCGCCATCACCTCGGTCAGTAGCCGACTCTTCCCGATGCCCGGCGGGCCCTCGATGACCAGCACGCCCCGATGCCCTCGCATCAGCGCCGTCACCAACCCGCCAATCACCTTCAACTCGGCCGCCCGACCCCGAATCGGCGGGCTTACGAACCGCTCGCCACCGACGTCAAATGGGCCAGATGGAGGCCGCACAGAGTGGTCCTGTCTACCGTTCACTGGACTGGCACTGCAAACCACCTGATTCTAAGCGTCGGGTGAGCCGACCGTCGTCGGGATGGACAAGGCCACGATGAGTTCGAGGACCGTCCGGGGGTCGTTGAGCCGTTCCCCGTAGAGCTCGCGGAGTTGGGACATTCGATATCGCACGGTTTGGGCGTGGACGAATAGATCGGCAGCCACCGCATCGCGTTGGCCTTGGTGCAGAAGCCATGATCGCAGTGTTTCCGCGAGACGTTCGGCGGTGTTGGGACGTAACTGATCGAGCGGTGCGAGCACCTGGTGGCGGAGATCGTCAGCGGCTTCGCGGTCAGCGCCGAGCACGAGTGCGACGAGGTGGGCGTCGGTGTCGATCGTGCCTGTGTCGTCTCCGGCGAGATGGAGTTCGCGCGCCTGCAGGACACGATGATAGGACGACTGTGCCTGCGTCCAGGGGCGGGAAGGACCGACCACTCCCCGGCGATCTTGGAGCTCCCGCAGTAGCCGGGACCGGTTGGGACCGTGCATGTCTGGGATGAGCAGCACGACGACCGACTCGGACGACTCGATACCGGGCAGGTCGCCACTGAGTTGCAATGTGGACTCCCCGAATCGGGACACCACGCCCCGCGCCTGGGCCGACGGAAGTAGGACCGCGGTGAGGGTGTCCGGTGGACGCCACTCGGCGCGCTCGGCACTTGCCCGCAGTATCTCGGTAGGCACCCCGGTGAGTAGGTCCTGCCCGAGGCGGTCAAGATGACGTCGTCGTTCTCGATCCGAGGAAGCCAATTCATCGCCATGCCCGGAAACGCTTGCCGCGGAGAGCTCATCGATGAATGCGAACACCAATTCGGCGAACCGAGCGATCATCAGCGGTGGCAGTCCCCGGTCGACGGCGGTTTCCGATAGCTCACGCCACGCCACCCGCGCGCCGACGCGATAGGCAGATAACAGCGCATCGATGGAACGCCCTTGACGTGCCTCGCCGCGCCCGAGTTCGTAGGCGCCTTCGAGCGCGGGGGACAACGTCGGGCCGGGATCGGAGTCATGTGGACGGGCGGCCAGTTGGAGGAAGGCGCCAAGCGCCATCTTGACGGCACCTTCGATCCGCCGGCCCATCCGCCCGCTGAAGGCATCCGCGTAACTGGGCACCTCGACGGTGACGGCGGCCACAGTGTGTTCGGCGACAGCGGGCAGAACGCTCTGTAAAGCGGCGACGACCAGGTCATTCAGCACTAAGCCGGTGACCTGTGGGCCATCAGTTCCGGCGGCTTCGTCCATCGAATCTATTCTCCCCGAACAAATTTATGGTGGCGTTTCACCCTAGCTGGCCAAGAGTTTATACCTGAGATCAAGAGATGGTGGTCTCATGACAACAACAGCACCCAGGGTCACGCCGATGGGCACGCTGCGCGACCGGTTCCTCCAGCTCGCCGAGCGGATCACCACACCGCTGGTCCCCGCCGACTACCTCGACATCATCGATCCGCTGCGCTCAGGTGCCGACCTGCGCGGCCGGATCGTCGCAATCCACCCCGAAACCCGCGACGCGGTGAGCCTGGTGATCAAGCCGGGCCGCGGTTGGTGTACCCACACACCCGGGCAGTACATCCGCATCGGCGTCGACGTCGACGGCGTGCGTCAGTGGCGCGCTTACTCTCTGACCTCCGATACCGATCGGGACGACGGCTGCATCGCGATCACCGTCAAGGCGATCCCCGGCGGCAAGGTCTCCAACCACCTCGTGCGACATGCCACAGTCGGCACCATCGTCCAACTCGACCACGCCGCAGGGGAATTCACCTTGCCTGCCGCGGCGCCCCCCAAGATCTTGTTCCTCACCGCGGGCAGCGGTATCACCCCGGTGATGGGAATGCTGCGCAACATGGCCGAGCACATCGAAGACGTCGTGGTCGTACATAGCGCCCCCAAACCCGACGATGTAATCTTCGGCGGCGAACTGCGCATGCTGGCAAGCCAGGGCCGAATCCGCTTGATCGAGAAGCACACTGACACCGACGGCATGCTCGGCACCGCCGAACTCGACGCACTCGTCGACGACCTCGCCGAGCGCGAGACTTGGGCGTGCGGACCTACCGGCATGCTCGACGCCCTCGAGCAGCACTGGAACGACAACGGCATGCCCGAGCGCCTGCACACCGAACGGTTCCGGCCCACCGTCGTGACCGCCGGTGATGGCGGCACCGTCACCTTCACCAAGTCCGCGACCGTCCTCGACACCCCGGGCGACCAGACACTGCTCGATGCCGGCCAAGCGGCCGGAGTCCTGATGCCGTCCGGATGCCGGATGGGCATCTGCTTCGGCTGCGTGGCACCGCTGCGGCAAGGAGCCGTGCGCGACCTTCGCAACGGCGACATCACCACCGCCGCACCCGGTGACGGCGTCCTGATCCAAACCTGTGTGTCCGCAGCAGCGGGCACCTGCGACATCGACCTCTAAAGGAGCTCTCATGACCACTCTGCAACGCCAAGAGCACAATCCGATCGCCCATCTCAGCAGCGAAGACATCGAAAATCTCGGCCGCGAACTCGACGCCATCCGTCAGCAGGTGCTCGACAGCCGCGGCGAGCGCGACGCCGTGTACATCCGCAACGTGATCGACTTTCAGCGCAAGCTCGAACTGGGCAGCCGAGGGCTGCTGTTGTTCTCGCTGTTCCCGCCGGCTTGGCTCGTCGGCACAGTCGGGCTGTCGGTCGCCAAGATCGTGGAGAACATGGAGATCGGCCACAACGTCATGCACGGTCAGTGGGACTGGATGCGCGACAACAAGATCCACTCCACTACTTGGGAGTGGGACAACGCCTCACCCTCAGACATGTGGAAGCACTCACACAACGAGATCCACCACACGTACACCAACGTGGTCGGCAAGGACGAGGACCTCGGCTACGGCATCATGCGGGTCGATGAAGATCAACGGTGGGTGCCCTTCTACGTCGCCCAGCCGCTGTGGAACTTCATCAACGCCTGCTTCTTCCAATACGGAATCGCCGCCTACGACCTCAAAATCGGCAAGTACCTCAAGGGCAAGATGGACAAGGACGAATTCCGGCGCCAGGGCAAGAACGTGCTCCGCAAGATCCGTAGGCAGATGACCAAGGACTACGTACTGCACCCCCTGTTGTCCGGACCATCAGCGGTCACCACGCTGACCGCGAACCTGACCGCCAACTTGGTCCGCAATCTCTGGACGCACTCGGTCATCATGTGCGGACACTTCCCCGAAGGCGTACAGACCTACGAGAAGAAGTCGATCGACGGCGAAACCCGCGGCGAATGGTATCTACGACAGATGCTCGGCTCCGCCAACATCAGCGGAAACCCGTTGCTGCACTTCATGACCGGCAATCTGTCCTTCCAGATCGAACACCATCTGTTCCCGGATCTGCCGAGCAACCGTTACCAGGAGATCGCGCCGAAGATCCAAGAACTATTCGAGCGCTACGGCCTGACCTACGTCAGCGGCCCGATGGTCAAGCAAGTCGGCTCGGCGTGGAAGAAGGTGTTCCGACTGTCGCTGCCAAACGATGTCGTGCGCAAAGCGACGGCGGCGGTTAACCCGACGAACGTCATACAGCTCGTCTTCCGCCCTTCGGCGGACCGAGTCGACGCCAGCGCGGCCTAGACCGTCGGAGTGTTGAGGCTCGTAGGCGACTGCCATCCTCGAAAGTTCGCCTAGAACGGCGTTCCGTGCATCGGGTCACTGGTCGGGCATCTCGGAGTGTCGGCGCAAGAAGGATGTCTCGATTCGTACCACGTTCTCGTGGTCAAGTCCGCCGGCGTAGACGTCGTAATGTCCGCCGCGGCTGCGGTATAGCTCTCCGCGGGGCGCTCGCGCGGCCACGGCTAGTGCCGGTCCGGTGGGAGCCATGGTGTCGTGTTCCGCCACAACCATGAGCAGCGGACATCGGGCATTCCGGGCGTGTTTCACCGGTCGGTGCACCGTCACGTCGAGCAGAGACCGGGCGGTGATCTCGTTGGACCAGGACCCGTCGCCGGGATCGAGTCGGGCCATGCCGATCATCGCATCGTCGGTTGCGATCACCCCGAGCTGCCCCGGGGGCACGCTGACGGGCAGATAGCGCGGGGGTCGGTCGAGCACTGACCCAGCCAGGTCGGCCAGGGCGTACGCGGTCAGCCGCAGCGCGCGGGCCGCCGGGATTTTGGTCAGCCCGGCCAATCCGTCCACCAGCGGGCATTGCGCAATGGCGCCAGCCAGATCGGGTTCACTGGCGGCCAGCTCGACAATGTGCATCCCGGCAAATGAGGTGCCCCACACAAACATCCGTGCAGCATCGAATACCTCTTGAGTGCGTACCCACGCCAGTGCACTGCGGTAGTCCTGAAGCTGACGACGGACGGAAAGGAACTGTCGTGGCTCGCCGGTGGAGTCACCCCAGTGTCGGTAGTCGAACACAACTGCTGCAAATCCGCTGCTGGCGAATCGTTGCGCGAACGGCGCTAAGCCACCGGCTTTGATACCGCCGATACCGTGCGCCATGACCACGACGGGAACCGGACCGGGCCGGTCGGGCATGTAGACCCAGGCATCAAGCTGGTCGCCGTCGCCGGCCGGGATCCGCAGCTGGCGGCGGACGGCACAGCCCGTCACGATGTCACCGCGCCCGGTGTGATGATCTGTGCGCCCACGCTGCGGGCCAAGTCGGCGCCGAATAGTGCGCCGGGGGTGAATGCGCCAGGGTCGACCTGACCGTCGCTTATCCGGGCGGCGGTGTGTGCGGCGACCCTGGCGGTGAAGCTGTAGCCCTCTCCGGTGCGGAGCCACGCCTCACGATGCGTGCCGTCGGGCCAGTCGAGTCGCGCGTACGCCCAGGAGATGTCGCCGGACTTCGCGCCGGACTTCGCCGGTGGAGTCAATCGGGCACGGTTAACCAGCCGCTGTGCCCCGGCCCGGATTGGCTCCGCGGCCAGCAGAGCTGACAGCATCGGCAGGACCGCGCGCACTGTTCGCCCGCTGGGCACCTCACTGGAGAAGGCCACGACGTCGTCAGCCCCTGATGCGCGGCGGGCCGCTTCCAGCTCACCGGTCGGAACCGCAAGGCACTGGCTTGCGGGCAAGCCCGGCAATGGAATCCACGCGTGCTCAGCCCCAAGCCGTGTCCGGACCAGGTGCCCGTCCCGGTAGCGCCGCCCACCATATGCGACGGCATCGATCACGCTGGACAGCACGGCCGATCCCAAGCCGTCCACGGCGGGCATCGCGGCGACCGTCGCGCGGGCTGCCCCGGGACGGTCGCTGGCCAACTCGATGACGAGCGCCTCGGTGGCGAGCACACCAAAACCCGCTCCGGTGACCACCGTGACTCCCGCGCTTCTTGCGTCGGCATCCATGTTCAGCAACGCCTGCACTGGCGGTAGCTCGTTAGCCAGATCCACGTAGTGGCTCCCGGCGGCCAGGCATGCTCGGGCCAACGGCGCGCTTGTCTCGCCGAACGGGCCGATGGTGTTCACCACGACCGTTGGCTTTTCGGCTGCGATCCGCGCAACCAACTGGGCCGGCCCGGGCGACAGGATCGTGCGGTTCTGTCCTCCCAGTGCCGCGGCAACAGTGGCCAGCCGGTCGCGGTCACGTCCGATGAGCACCAGATCGGCGTCGTTGCCGATCAGTTCAGAAGCAATTGCGCGACCGCCCTTGCCGGTCGCGCCGAGTATCCAGATTGTCGGCATTCATTTACGGTACAGTGTGCATCGTTAATATGTCAACGCTATTGTTCGGGTAATCACATGTCAGTTCCTCGAGGCCGGCCACGCGACACTGCCCTAGACACCGCGATCGCGAATGCGACTGAGGCGGTGTTGCTTTCGCATGGATATTCAGCGGTGAACATCGATCGCGTCGCCAAGCTGGCCGGCACTACCCGCGCTGCGATCTACCGCCGGGCAAAGACTCGCGGCGAGCTCGTTGTCGCGCTGCTGGTGAGCCGTTTCGGGATCGATCCCGCCCCAGACAGCGGCAATTTGCGCGAGGATTTGCGGCTGATACAGCAACTTCAGCGTGACTTTTTCGTCGACCCCATGGTTCAGGCCGCTTTGGCCGGCGTGCTCAGTGATCTCAGGGACGACGCTGAGCTTGGCGAGGTGTTCTACGCGCGCTTTATGGAACCTCGTCGCCGCTCGGTGGCTGCAATGCTCGCCCGGGCCGCCGACCGCGACGAGATCGCGCCGCCATCGCAGCCAAGCGTTATCTCCGACCTGCTGACCGGTCCGCTGCTGCTTCGAACAGCGGTACCACCCATCGGGCCGATCGACGACACGCTCGTGAACGCCACCATCGAGGCCGCGTTGACGGCATGCGGCACAGTTGATCGCACCGCCGATAGGCCAGCGGCCAAACCGGGCCAGCGATGATGGCCCACGTTGAATCAGGACACAACGTACGATCGCCCGGCGGCGAGGAAGCCGAACACTTCGGCGAATTCGATTGGGTCAGCGGTCCGTTCGGCCCGAAGTGTCGTCCGTCAACGGCCAGCAGAGTAGATGCGCGCGTCCCAGCCGGCCAGATCCAGAGACGTTGACGTCAACGTGGCCGGGGTGCCGGGGAGGTTGCCGAGCAGCAGATCGGCCCCGATCCATTCTCGGCCGATCTCGACGGTCTGCGGACCGCGTCCGCAGTTGGCGATCACCAGGAGTTTCCGGTCATGGGTGGTTCTGGTGTACGCCCAGATCTGCGGGTCTTCCGCCATCAGCGGGGTGAAGTCGCCGTCGACCAAGATGGCCGATTCGTGACGCAGCCGAATGAGCGCTTGGTAGTGCGCGAAAACCGAATCCGCTGCGTCGATCTGGGCCGCGGCATTGAGCCAGGTGTAATTCGGGTTGACCGGCAGCCACGGGTCGGCGGACGTGAATCCGGCGTTCGGTCCCGCGTCCCATTGCATTGGTGTCCGGGCGTTATCGCGGCTGACCTTGGCTAGCCCGGCCAACGCCGCAACCTCATCGCCGCCCGATTCGACCACCTGGTTGTAGTAGTTCACGGCCTCAACGTCCCTGTGGTCCTGCGGATTTCGGAACGGATAGTTCGTCATGCCGAGTTCTTCGCCCTGATAGACGAACGGGGTGCCGCGCATGCCGTGCAGAATCGTTGCTAGCGCCTTTGCCGAAGCGACCCAGTACTCCGGGTCGTCGTCACCGAACCGGGACACGACGCGAGGCTGGTCGTGGTTGTTCCAGTACAGGCTGTTCCAACCGATCTCAGCGAGCGCGGCCTGCCACCGATGGAGCGATTTCTTCAGGACGACCAGGTCGAGACCGCGATAGTCGAACTTGTTCCCCTGCCTCTGATCGACCAACACATGCTCGAACTGGAAGACCATATTCAGCTCTCCCCGAGCCGGATCCGTGTAGAGCCGCGCCTGTTCGGGCGTCACACCCGGCATCTCCCCGATGGTGATGAAGTCGCCGTCGCGACCTTCGAAGACCTCGCGGGTCATCTCGGCGAGGTAGTCATGCACGTGCGGTCCATCTACGAACTCCGTGAAGGCGATGACGAACGGGTGTCCCGGGACCACCGGTGCGTCGGGCAAGCCCTCGGTCTTGGAGATGAAATTGATGACGTCCATCCGGAAGCCGTCGACGCCACGGTCGAGCCACCAAACCATGATGTCCTGCACCGCTTTTCGTACCTGCGGGTTCTTCCAGTTCAGATCCGGTTGCTTGCGGGCGAACAGGTGCAGGTAGTACTGGCCGGTGGCGGGATCCCGCTGCCACGCCGGGCCGGAGAAGAATGAAGCCCAATTGTTCGGCTCGGCACCGTCACGAGCGTCGCGCCAGATGTACCAGTCTCGCTTCGGGTTGTCGTGCGATGAACGCGACTCGACGAACCACGGGTGCTCATCCGAGGTGTGGTTGACCACCAGGTCCATCACCAGTTTCATCCCGAGTTCGTGCACCTTGGCGAGCAGTGCGTCGAATTCGGCCAGGGTGCCGAACAGCGGATCGATGTCGCGGTAATCACTGATGTCGTAGCCGTTGTCAGCCTGCGGTGAACGGTAGATCGGCGACAACCAGATCACATCGACGCCGAGTGTCCGTAGATAGTCGAGCCGCCCGATGATGCCGGCCAGGTCACCGATCCCGTCGCCGCTCGAGTCGGCGAAACTGCGCGGATAGATCTGGTAGACGACAGCAGACTTCCACCACGCAGGATCGCACCGCGACGTCATTTCCGATTCGCAATGACGTCGCGGTAGACCTGGACGTACTTGTCGATCATGGTGGCGACCGTGAAGCGGTCGGCCGCTCGTTCGGCGATCCTGCGTCGGTCCAGATCGCCGGCTGCAGCGACCGCGGCCACCGCCGAATCGATGTCATCGACCAGAAATCCTGTGACGGTGTGCGAAACCAGTTCTCCCATCGAGCCTCTCGAGTTGGCGATGACCGGCGTGCCACAGGCCATCGCCTCGACGACGCTGTAGCCGAACGGCTCGTCAAAGTCGATCAGGTGCAGCAGCGCATACGCTCCGCCCAGTACCTCGGCGCGCGCAGACGCATCAACGGGGCCGAGGTAGCGGACGTGTTCGCCATCGATGTGCGGCGCGACCTCGTTGCGGAAGTAATTCTCGTCCTGGACGATCCCGGCGATGTCAAGCCGGCGGCCACACCGGCGGCCGACCTCGATCGCCTGGGCGGTGCCCTTGTCGGGATGGATCCGTCCGAAGAACAGCAGGTGCTCACCGGGATTCGGATGGATCGCGAACTCGTCGATATCGATTCCGTGATGGATGGTGGCGGCGTAGTGCAGATTCGGGTGTCGATCGGCGTCGCTGATCGACACGTATGCGCCTGCGCCGTCATAACGCTCGTAGACAGGAACGATCCGGTCGGACGAGAACCCGTGGATCGTGGTGACCACCGGTGTGGCCACCAGATCGCTGTAGGTGAGCGGCAGGAAGTCGAACCCATTGTGGATGATGTCGAATCCCCCGGCGCGCTCGAAAACCGAAGCGATGTGCAGACATTCGGCGACCTTGGCGTCGATCGTCGCGTCTTCAGACCACCCACACGGCGCGGTGGCGTACAAGGTGGCCGTGGTGATCGAGTCTGCGGTGGCGAAGAGCGTGACGCGATGACCGGCAGCCACCAACCCCTCGGTGAGCAACGAGGCGAACTGCTCCCACGGCCCGTAGTGACGAGGCGGTGTCCGCCACGCGATCGGCGCCAGTACAGCCACTCGGATCGTGCCGCCGACCTCGCCTTGGATGGGAATGTCCTCAGGCTACCCGGGCCGCCTCGCTGCGGGCCGGTGGTCTCGGAACAGGTGTAGTCGACCGCTCAGCAGTCGAGACCAGAAATGCAGTTGGTCAGAGTGGTGACATGAACGCCCCTGGGCTGTGTCGATGGCGGTAGTCCTGGCAACGAGGCAGAGCGACCCTGCCGGAGTCCCCGCGCTCCTTCGTCTCCCAGAGTTGGGCTGCCGGATGGAGTTATCTCTTGGCAGTTACATCTGGGGCCGCCGAACGGGTTCGGATGGGTGCCGCTTGTGTCGGCGCTGGCTGGTGCTGCTCCCGCAACCCAGGCGCCGAAAACGATCGCGCCGCTGTAGGCAATCCTGACGGTCCCTTGACGCGCTCAGCGCAATATTGACGATGTTCGGCGCGGCCTCGACCCACACACCCACGGCCGCCATCGCATTACCGTCGTGACCCGCGGCTGCCAGCGGGTCCGAGGCGGTAGACGGGAGTGCTGATCTTCTCGGCGAGCTCGGATGCCGGGGTTGCGATTGGTTCTGACCGATGCCCTACCAGCCGATATGCGCACTAACTGCCGGTTCGTTCCATCTCGCGCCGATTCAGTCCCGCTCGTTACCCGCGGTTTCACTTCCGAGTCGTGACGGCGTCAAGACCGGTGCCAGCCCTCTCGCCATACCACGTGTCAGCGAAATCTCCTGCGCCAGGTTGCGGGATGCCATCTAGGTTGGAGTCATGAGCGACATCCAGTCCCAGTTTTCGGTTCTGAGACAAACCGCCGATCGGGCCGTCGCGGATGCCATCGCACGGCTGATCGAGGACGGTGAAGATCACGAGCTCAATCGAATTAACGCCCTCGACTTTTCCAAGCGCACCGGCCTCGACGAAGAAAAGGTGATTTCCGGCTTCCTGCACGCCTCGCGGCTTGGCCTGTTCGATCTCACCTGGAACGTGCTTTGTCCCGGTTGCGGCGGCGTGCTGGACGCGCATGACACGCTGAAATCGCTGCGTGATGACGACTACCACTGCGGATTATGCGCCTGCGGCTACGAGCCTTCCGTCGACGAGCAGGTCGAGGTGGCCTTTACGGTCAGTCCCAAGGTCAGGCGGATTGCCGCCCACGATCCGAACACGCTGCCGCTTTGGGAATATTACAAGCAGGTGTTCTGGAGTTCGGGCATCGATCTCGACGAGGATTCCTTTGCCTCGCTGACAGAGGAAGTGACGCTGGATGCGCTGGAGCTGCCTGCCGGCGAAAAGGCAGTGCTGTCGATGCAGCTCCCACCGCAATTCATTATCGTTTTCGAGCCGGTGACGCATTCCGCGCATTTCATCGACGTCCAGGGCGAGCCGACCAAGGAACCTCAGCAGCTCGGGCTGATCTTCAACAAAACGCATCCGCCGACCGGGTCGATCATCTTGCGTCCGGGTCCGTTGCAGCTCGCGCTCGACAATCAGTCCGGCCTGCGGACGCTGCCCACCGTCTTTGTCGCGGCCGACGCGCTCGACCATCTGCTGGGCAAACGCAGGCCGTTCCTCACTGCCAAGCGGATGCTGTCGAACCAGACGTTCCGCGATGTGTTCAAGGCCGACAATCTCACCATCGATCAGCGTCTCAAAATCACCTCGTTGACCTTTCTATTCACCGACCTCAAGGGGTCGACCGCGCTTTACGAGCGCGTCGGCGACCTCGTCGCGTTCGACTTGGTGCGGGCGCATTTCCATGCGCTTCTGGAAATCATCGCGGCCGAAAAGGGCGCCGTGGTCAAGACCATCGGGGACGCTGTGATGGCGACCTTTGTCCAGCCGGACCACGCGCTCGTCGCGGGCTTGCGGATGCGGGCGGCGATGGACAAGCTCAATGCCGAGCGCGGCACGTCCGATCTGATCGTAAAGATCGGCATCCATGAGGGGCCGTGTCTCGCGGTGACGCTGAACGAGCGGCAGGACTATTTCGGCCAGACCGTCAATATCGCGGCGCGGGTGCAGAGCCTGTCGACCTCGCAGGAGATCCACATCACCGGCCCCGTGATTGACGCGCCCGGCGTCGCCACCCTCCTGGAGAAGGAGGCGATCCGGCCGATTCAGAAGGAGGCCGCGCTGCGCGGCATCGCCGACAAGATCGTCGTGTACGAGATTCCATAACCCTCAACCGTTTTCAGGCGGCTAGGAACGTGCCCGCGTGCATTCTCGTGCCGAAACCGTCGGCGAAAGTGCCGGATTCATAGACCGCCTGGCCACCCACCATGGTCGCGGCGACGGGCAGGTCGTTGCGATTGACCATCCGGGATATCTCGGCGTCGACCAAGGATACCGACGGCCCAATCGCGAACTGTGCGATCTGCCAACAGATCTCCTTCTTAAGGCTGTTCGGGCAGGCCGACCATGTGGGCGCTTTCCACCCATAGTTCTTTCATTGCCGTGTCGCTTTGTGCCAGTTCGGAGGGATCCGGCCACGTTAGTTTGCCTTTGACCAGTGACGCGTAGATGTGGCCGGTCGGAGGAGCAATCGTTCCGAGCGCGAGATCGGCGATCGCATTTCCGGCCTGCTCGATCGTGTTGATGCCCGCTAGAGGACGAATTAGAGAGGCCGACGCCATCATCAACTTTGCCCACCACGGCCACGCGCGATACAACGACGTGTCGGGCGTGAGTCCGGGGTTGTAGGCGATGACTCGCGTGCCATTCGTCTGCGTCTCTGGTGCGACCTCGAAGGCACGCGCCGTTAAGAGATCACAGAGCTTGGAGCTTGAGTAAGCCCTGAATCCCGGGATGAAGCCTTTGCCCTTGTCATTCGGATGGGCCAGTGTTTCAGGATCGAGCTGCTTTGGTCCCAGAGGATTCATCTTGGGATCATGGACATCGCTGGTAGTGATTACTACGGTCGCGTTTTGCGCGAGACTGGGCGTCAGCAGCCTGAGTAGAAAATAATGTGCGAGGTGATTGATCGCGAACGTCGATTCGAATCCGTCCACCGTCCGCTGCTTGGTGTTTCCGAACTGCGCCCCGGCATTCAGGATGAGGATATCGACCTTTGTGCCGTCCAACTTCTTCGTGAGCGCATGGACGAAGGACCGAACATTCGAAAGACGTGCCAGATCCAATTGCAGCGCGTCGATCGACAAATTCTTGTTGCCCCGCGCCCCAAGAATCAATTTCATGTTGGGTGTGTCGGCGATCCTCTGCGCGGCAACTGACCCGAAACCGGCTGTGCCGCCTGTCATTACAACTGTTTTCATTCGAATCAAACCTCTCTGTGGAACTAAATACGTTGGTGGTGTTACGCGGCGGAGACGACCCGGTGCTCCACACCGGCGCACCAGACCCGCCGAATCAGTCGGGTGGCGTGGATGTCGGCGATGGGATCGCCGTCGATGAGCACGAGGTCGGCCCGTCGGCCCGGTTCGATCACGCCTCGGTCGTGTAATCCGAAGTAGTGGGCTGGCAGCACTGTCGCCGCGCGCAGCGCCTCGACGGTCGACAGGCCGGCTTCGATGAGCAATTCGAGTTCGTCGTGCAGACTTTCGCCGTGCCGGGGCGAGAAGGGTATGCCGGGACCGGCGTTAGCATCCGTGCCCGCGAGGATCGGCACACCGGCTCGGTGCAATTCGGCGACGCTGCCGCGAGCCGCTTCATAGCTCGGCCCAGCCACCGCCACACCCTTGGGCTGCGAAGCGGTTCGGTCCACAATGCCCTTCATCATCGTCAACGTCGGAATGCTGACGCACTTCTGCGCGAATATGCGAGCCGCCGTGGACTCGGTGAGCCGGCGATCGAGCGGGACATGCGTGACCATGTCGACCCCGGCCTGTAGTGCCATGTCGAGGGCGGCCGTGGACGCGGCATGCGCGATTGTGCGCTTGCCGTGCCGGTGCGAGGCGCCGACTAGTGCGTCGAGTGTCTCCTGGTCGGGTCCGGGAATGTCGGCGATGAGCTTGATGTAGTCCGCTCCTTCGGCGATGCGGTCGATCACGAATTGGGCTGCGCCCGTGGGACCGTCGACCAATTCCTCGGCCGGATATCCCGGTAGGTGACTGTGGGCACTGCCGGCGGTGGTCGCGGGGATGCCTGCGCTGCGAATGTCCGCCATACCTGTTCGGTTGCGCAGCGAGTCGACCATGGACGGCGGCCAGGCGCCCATGTCCAACGCCGTCGTGACCCCGAAAGCCGCCAGCCGCTGCAGGTGCCGTTGCTCCAACAGGTGAACGTGGGCATCGATGAGTCCCGGCAGCAGGGTGGTCCCGCCAGCGTCGATGACCCGCGCGCCTGCGGGGTCATTGCCCACGATCCCGCCCTCGATGACCACCGTGGTGGGTCCCCGAAGTCCACGCCCATCGAACACGCGCACGTTGGTCAACGCGATCTTTTCGCTGCGGGCCGTCTCGGCGCCGCCGTACGAATTAGACATCTCTTCTCCTTCAGCGACCGGCAGATGCCGACTGCCTCGAGTGTCGACCAACCCCGAACACTTAGGCAGCGGTCCGGTTGTCGTAGGACTGCCAGGGCCACGACAACCACTGCGGCGTGGTGCACAGTTGGAGAGTGGATTCCTGGGAGTTCGGCCCGACCGTGCGTCACTGGCGTGACCGTGTCGCTCCCGCGACGGTCGGAGTCGCCCAAGGAAGACGACGCCGTGCGACCGGGCTGCGCCGCGAAGAGCTCGCCGAGCTGGCCGGGATCTCCGTCGACTATCTGACCCGGCTCGAACAGGGACGGGCCACCGCGCCTTCGGCGCAGGTCGTCGAAGCCCTGGCCCGCGCATTGCGTCTCACCGACGGCGAACGCGACCTGCTGTTCCGGCTAGCCGGGCACATCCCGCCCGGGCTCGACCTCGTGTCGACCCGCATCACGCCCAGCGTGCAACGCCTCCTCGATCGGCTGGCGAACACCCCTGTCGCCGTTTATGACGCCACCTGGACGCTCATCATCGCCAACGCGCCGTACGACGCGCTGATGGGTCCGACCACGAACTTGCGGGGAATCGAACGCAACAGCATCTGGCGCTACCTCGTCGGGTCAGGTAACCGTGCCGTCCAAACCCCCGAGGAGCAGGCCCACCAGCAGGCCCGACTCGTCGCCGACCTGCGCCTGACCGCCGCCCGGTATCCCGCCGATCAAAGGCTGAAGCGACTGATCCGCGAACTCGCCGCGCTGAGCCCACGCTTCGTCGAACTCTGGGAGGGCGGCAACCTCGAACCGCACCAAGACCACGGCAGGCACAAAACCATCGACCACCCCGCAGTAGGCCACATCACGCTTGACTGCGACACCCTCGTCGTCGCCGCCGATGATCTGCGGATCATGATCTTCACCGCCGAACCCGGGACTGAAGATGCTGAGCGCCTCACCCTTGCAACAGTTCTCGGCACACAGTCGCTAATCGACTAAGTCCCTTCTCGGAACTCGAAATAAGGAGACAGGGATGACTGCTGCGGTGACGCGCGCCGTACGGTTCGACCGGTACGGCGGCCCTGACGTGTTGTACATGGCGGACGTGGATATGCCCTCGCCCGGGCCAGGCGAGGTCGTCGTCGAAGTGCGCGCCGCCGGGATAAACCCCGGCGAGGCCCTGCTACGAAGCGGGGCACTGAATGAGATGTTCCCGGAAAGGTTTCCCGTCCCCACCTTTCCCTCCGGCCAGGGCAACGACCTTGCCGGCATCGTGACAGCGGTCGGGTCCCAGGTCAGCCAATTCTGCATCGGCGACGAAGTGTTGGGGTTCAGCTTGCGCCGGGACGGCCACGCCACCCACACCGCGGTGCCGGTACGTCAACTCGTTCACAAGCCTCCCCAATTGAGTTGGGAAGTAGCCGGTTCGCTATTTGTCGTCGGTGTCACGGCCTATGCAGCTGTGCGTGCGGTGGCGCCCCAACCGGGTGAGACGGTTGCTGTTTCGGCCGCTGCGGGCGGGGTCGGCAGCCTCGTCGCGCAACTGTTGGTCCTGCGCAAGGCGCGCGTGCTTGGCATCGCGGGCCCGCGCAACGCCGAATGGCTGCGCGCTCACGACGTTCTTCCCATCGCCTATGGCGACGGGCTTGCGGCACGCGTGAAACAAGCTGCGCCCAACGGAATCGATGCGTTCATCGACTTGTTCGGCCCCGACTATGTCCAACTCGCCGTGGATCTCGGCGTGGCACCCGAGCGGATCAACACCACCGTCTCACTTCAGAAAGCCGGTGAAGTCGGCGCCAAGACCGATGCTGGCGCAGACGCATCCACCCCAGAAGTACTCACCGAAATCGCCAACCTGGTCGCTACCGGCGCACTCGAATTCGACATCGCTGCCACCTATCCGCTTAACGAGGCCGCCGGCGCCTTCGTCGAACTCGAGCGGCGCCATACCCGCGGCAAAATCGTTCTACTGCCCTCTAAGGCGACGCCAGATCAGCACTGAGCGCCTGACGACACCATCTACCGCGAGTCTTGACGCATAGCCGGCCAAAAGCCTTTTGAGGGTTGCATTCTCGCATTCGAGGTCTTTGAACCGTTTGGCGTCCTTAGCCTTCCACGCCCACCGCTTCAACCAGACCCCAGCGGCTCGTCGGACCTAGCGAGCATGTTCGCCTGCCCGTGCGCTCTTCACGGCCTCAAACCCGGGGATCTCGGCGGCGATGTGCACAGCGGCGGAACGCAACAGTTCTCTGCGCCATTGATGGGCTCGGTCGTCGGTGTTGAAGGGGTGCCGGGAAGACCCACCAAGCGGTTGACGTTGTGAGCATGGGAATCTCGTCTATCGTCTTCGACACCTGGAAGGGGCACGCGGCATGATCAAGGTTTTCGGATACCTGAAGCGCAAGCCCGGCCTGTCGCCACAGGAGTTCGCCGACTACTACGAGAGCAACCACGTGCCGTTGGTGCTGAGCAAGGCGCCCGCGCCGTTGGTCTACAAACGCAACTACATCCAGCGTGGGGACAGCTTCAACATCGAAGGTGACGAGATCGGGTTCGACTGCATGACCGAACTCGTTTTCGCCGACAGGGATGACCTGCTGGCCTGGATGACCCGCCTCGGTGACGACGAAATTGCCCGAGACGAAGGGAACTTCGTCGATCGAGCCGCGACGCGCGCCTACGTGGTGGACGAGCGCACCAGCGCAGGGTAAACGCCGCACCTCGACGGCAGACCGCTCGCTGTTCGGTCGGATGGTCGTCGCGACGCCGCTCAATCTAAAACTGGCTTGTCACCGCGGCATCCCATTACATCGGCGGGAAACCGCCGGTGGCCACCGGGCCCCACCGGCGCGGCGTCACACGGATCAGGCACTTGCCCTGGTCGAGCATGGCGCGGCGATAGTCCTGCCAATCCGGGTGGTCGCCGGCAATCACGCGGTAATAGTCGACAAGCAACTCAACAGCCTCGGGCACGTCGATCACCTCCGCATCCCCATCGAGTTGCACGTAGGCACCATTGAATTCGTCAGAGAGCACGACCACGCTCGCCCTCGGGTTGCGTCGGATGTTGACACTCTTGGCGCGCCGCGGATAGCTCGCGATCACTACCCTGCCCTGCCCGTCGATCCCGCCAGTCACCGGCGAACTCTGGAGCGACGCATCTGCGCGAAAGGTGGTCAACACCATCTTGTGCCGCGGACGGATGAAATCCAGCAACTCGGAAAAGCCCACCACATCGGCGGTCGCAATTTTGGGAGCCATCAAATAACTGTAACCGGAGCCGCAGATCACAGTGCATCGCCGACGGATACAGGCACCCTGCGTAATCATCGGCGAGCGAGCCGCGGACATTCAGACTGGCACCGCACGACGCCCCCACCGCGGACAGTCCGTCATACTGCGACGCCGCCGTCGATGGTCATTAGTGACCCGGTGGTGTAGCTCGACGCATCGGACAGCAGATAGATCACGGCGCCGACGATTTCTTCAGGACGCCCCACGCGATCCAGTGCGATCGGTCGCAGGATGTCAGGCAGGAGAGCAGGGTCCCGCACGAAGCCCGAAGCGGCGTCGGTGTCAA
Organism: uncultured Actinomycetota bacterium; assembly: GCA_963826365.1. GTDB lineage: Bacteria > Actinomycetota > Actinomycetes > Mycobacteriales > Mycobacteriaceae > Mycobacterium. The sequence continues at coordinate 105,154 of CAWGXA010000004.1, forward strand.
AGGTCCCGCAGATGATTCCGTTGACTCGCACACCCGCTTGCGCGTATTCGACAGCGGTCGCGGTGGTCAACGCGTTCAATCCCGCCTTGGCCGCGGCGTAGACCGTGGTGATGGGTGTGGGTTTCACCGACGCAAGTGAGCTGATGTTAACGATCGATCCCCCACCGGTCCGAGCCATGGCTGTTGAGGCTAGCGCCGTCAGGCGCGTCGGCCCCTTGAGGTTGACGCCGATCACTTTGTCGAACAACGTCTCTGAGGTCTCCAGCAGTGATGGAGCCACGGGACTCATGCCGGCGTTGTTCACCAAGCAGTCGAGCCGACCCCACCGCAGAGCGGCGGCCTCGACGACGGCCTCCAACGTGTCCCAGTGACCGACATGGCAGGCCAGCGGGTGAGCATGACCGCCCGCATCGGTGATACGGGCGGCGAGTTCTTGGCACGCAGACAGCTTTCGACTGGCGATGATCACCCGCGCCCCGCGCTGGGCGAGACCGAGGCTCATGGCTGCGCCGAGTCCACGGCTTCCACCAGTGATCAAGACCACGCGATCACTGACATCGAACAGTGGATCGTTCATTGCGCGAACCTCCCGGCACGTACGAGGAGTTGGTCGACGATGGGCCCGAAGAACTCGTGGAGTGGGTTGCGGGATTCACCGCGAAGGTACGTTGCGTAGGACCCTTCTAGCACTATGGCGAGCTTCCAGGCGCTGAACGCCTGATACCACCCGAATCGGGAGAGGTCGCGTCCGGTGGCGGTGGCATAACGGTTCACTAATTCCGAAGGCGACTGGCAGGATTCGGGCTCCATGCCGTTGGGAGTGCCTGGGGCAGCCAGGGCAATGGAGTTGCCGTCTTCGGGCCAGAAGATCATGGCCCACGCCAGGTCGATGATCGGGTCGCCAATGGTGGTCATTTCAAAGTCGACGACGCAGGCGACCTTCGGTGGCGGCGCCGGTGCCCAGATCAGGTTGTCCACTTTGTAGTCGCCGTGCATGACGGTCAGTTCGCCGTGCTTGGGCATGTTTGTCTGCAGCCAGCGTGCGATGTCGTCGACATCGGCGAGATCGCGGAGCCGGTAGCTGTCGAGTTGAGTCATCCAGCGATCGACCTGTCGATCCAAAAAGCCAGCCGGGCGCGATATCTCGGCAAGTACAGTCTTGGTCCAGTCCACGGCATGGAGGTCGACGAGCGTGTCGACGAGTTGCTCGCCGATCAGACTCTGCGAGCGGGGGTCGTCGCGCAGTGGCGGTGGCAACCCGTTTCGACGGATTACGCCGCCATCGACAAAGGACATCACGAAAAACGGGGCACCGAGGATGGTGGTGTCTTCGCTGCACGCCAGCACTTGAGGTACCGAAATCCGCTGTGCCGCCAGCGACTCCATGATTCGCGCCTCGCGAACGACTTGGTGGGCGGTATCGGACACCGCGGTCCGCGGGGCGCGACGCACCACCCAAGATTCACCGAGCCGGTCGACGCGGAACATCTCGCAGCTACCGCCGCCGCGAATCGCCGTCACCTCGAGGTCGGCGTGTTCGCCGGTTGTTTCAGCCAACCATGCGGCAAATCGGCGAACGTCGAAATCAACCGGCGACGCGCTCATCGCATTTCTTCGTCGCGTCCGATGCCATCGATGAGGTATCCGATGTGGGCCGTGAACAATTCGTCGATCTCTTCGGAAGTCACGCCCGCCGGGTCGCTGCCAGCCAGTCGGTTCCGGCGTCGAGACGGTAAGGCCGACGCTGGGTGATCCATGGCGATGAAGCCCACGGTCGCCCACGTCAGCAGTCGGCACGCGCGAACCGCTCCGTCCTTGGACATTCCGTCACGGCGCATGCATTTCAACAGCGGTCTGGTCGCCTCCAGGTATGCCGGCCGCTTCACCTGCAGGAAAAGCCTGCTATCGGCGGCTTCAGTGAGGCGCTGGCGCATCCGCTGCGTCCAACGTCGTGCGTAATCCGGCCAGGCTTCGTCGGGCTCCGCACCAGGTGCGAGGTCGGCGAGGAAGTGCTCGGCGATCGCATCCAGAAGCGCATCCTTGTTGCCGATCCGCGCGTATACCGGGGGCGGTGTCACCCCCAGACGACCGGCCACGCTACGCATGCTGACCGCATCGAGGCCGCCCTCGTGCAGGATATCGATTGCGGCAGCCACGATCTGCTCCGGGCTCAGCTGTATCTCATTCGTCACGTGCAGCCACGCTCATGCGACACTTGCCGCCTCGCACAGTTCGGACCATTTCCGTTGTGCCGCAGGCCGACGCGAGGGCAGGTGCTCGGTTGGCCACCCCTCGACGGGTCGGTAATTCTTCAGTACGTGACGCGCCAGTACCGACTTGTGCAACTCGTCCGGGCCATCACCGATCGAGCCGAAACGGGTCATGCGGTACCACTGTTCAACGGGCAGATCGCCGGAATATCCCAATGCACCGCACACTTGGATGGCCCGGTCGAGCACCGCCAGCACCACCTTGGACACATGCGCCTTGACCATGCCCAGTTCGGCCCGCACCGCGCTTGCCCCGTCACGATCCATCTTCCATGCGGTCTGGAACGTCAGCAGCCGTGCCGCCTGAATCTCTGTGTGCGACAGAGCAATATAGTCCTGAACCATCTGATGCTCGCCGAGAAGTCGGCCGTGCGATCGCCGCGACACCGCCCGCTCTCCCATGATGTCCAAGGCGCGTTGGGCTTGACCGAGCCAGCGCATGGCGTGATGGATGCGCCCGCCACCGAGGCGCTGTTGCGCCAACAGGAACCCCCCACCTCGGGCTCCGATCAAATGATCACCGGGCACGCGACAATCCTCGAACATCACCTCCGCGTGGTTGCCCCGACGGCCAAACTCAGGATCGGGATGGGCCATCGTGGGAATCTCGCGCAGGATCTGCATGCCGGGCGTACCCGCTGGCACCACAAAGATCGAGGCATGCCGGTGAGGACGACCGGCCGGGTCGGTTTCGGCGACAACCAGGACGATGTCGGCACATGACGCGTTGGTGGTGAACCACTTGTGCCCGTTGATCACCCAGGAGTCGCCATCGAGCACCGCCGTGGTGTCGATAACCGTCGGATCGGCACCTGCGAGGAACGGCTCGGTCAAGGCGAAGGCACTGGAGATCTCCCCGCGCAGGTTCGGATACAACCACCGCTGCTTCTGAGCTTCGTCCGCCCCATGAGCAAGCAACTCCATGTTGCCGCTATCGGGTGCCTGTACGCCGAACAACTCCATCGAGACCATGCACCGACCGATGATCTCTGACATCAGCGCGAGTTTGAGCTGCCCAGCACCCGACCCGCCGAGGCTGGGATCGAGGAACATCCCCCATAGGCCCTGGGCCTTCACCCGGTCCTGCAGCATTCGCTTGACCGCCGTCCATTCCGAGGTCGGCACCTCCGAGAGGATCGGTTCGAGAGGGATGACTTCTGTCTCGATGAATTCGCGCATCCACGTGAGCTTCTCGTCGAACTCGGGGTCGGTCTCGAAGTCCCACGCCATCGCTCACCTTACGGTCCACTGTCACGGTGGGCCGAATCTCGACCCCTTTCAATCGATCAGATTACAGTGTAATCATAGTGTGATCATCATTGGCAATACTGTCGAACGACAAGCGGAGGACTCCAATGAAAGCGTGGCAGGTTCATGGGGTCGGCGAGCCCGCAGACGTCATGCGGATGGTGGAGCGGCAACTTTCCGATCCCGGACCGGGTCAGGTCAAAATCGAGGTATCCGCAGCAGGAATCGGATTGCCGGATGTCCTGATGTGCCGCGGGACCTACCCGCTGACTCCCCGTGGACCGTTCACACCCGGCCAGGAGCTGGCAGGCACCATTACCGCCGTCGGTTCAGGTGTCGACTTGTCCGTCGGCACGCGAGTCATGGGTGTCAGCGACTTCATGAACGGAAACGGCTCCTTCGCTGGCGAAGCTCTCGCCGCAGCAGTCACAGTTCTCCCCGTCCCCGACACCATGGATGATTTTGCGGCTGCAGGCTTTTGGATTCCCAACATGACCGCGTGGAGTGGGCTGGTCGACCGAGGTCATCTTCAGGCGGGCCAACGGCTCGTGGTCCTCGGCGCCGCGGGAGGCAGTGGAATCGCCGCGGTTCAACTAGGCAAGGCCCTCGGCGCCGAGGTCTTGGCGGTCGCAGGCGACGAGTCCAGAGCGCAATTCTGCCGGTCTTACGGTGCCGACCATGCGTTGGTGTGCAGGAACGACACTGTCGCCGACGGACGGGCGCTCGCCCACGCCTTACGCGAGGTCACCGATGGGCACGGTGTCGACATGATTTTCGACCCCGTCGGCGGCGCGCAAGGGACGAGCGCGATGGGCGCACTCGCACGCGAGGGCAAGCACCTAGCCATCGGGTTCGCAAGCGGCACTTGGCCAACTGTTGACGTGCAAATGATGACACTGACCAACACTTCACTGGTCGGAGTCCTCGCCGCCGGCTATTCGCGGGATCACATTGACGGCATTTTGCAGAGTCTTACGACCATGATGGACCGCGGCGAACTTCGCGGGACAGTGCTAGAAAAGGTGCCTTTCGGCGAGGTCCCCGAGGCGCTGACGCGGGTTGCTGCCCGAACGGCGCTAGGGAAGTGCGTTGTTGAAATCGGCAGGTGAGTGCATCCATGCAGGCACCCACCCGTCACAACGGCCTGGGTGGTCATTCGCGCCATGACTGAGACCCTTGGAACCACCGCTAGGAAAAAAGGAACCTAGCCGTCGAGTCCCCACTGTTCTCCCATCCCGCTGCCGGCAGCTTAGTGGCCGGCCTCGATGGCGGCGACGGTTGTGGCCGCCTCGGGCCCACAGACGCTCTGGAGGTTCACTGTTCCGGCGGCGAGCACGTCTTCGATGCGCCGCTTGAGGTCGCCGGAGGAGATGTGAGCGTAGAGGTTTGCGCCCGGGCATGAGGTTGAGGCTAGGTCGCGGTGCCCGGCCAGGGTGTCGGTGGCGATGCGAAAGGTTTGAGTGGCCCAGGCGAACGCGAGAGCGGCCGCATGGAGTTGGGCGTCCGAGACGACTTCCTGGTCGAAGTCTCCTTCGCAGAGGACCAGGAAGTGGCCCGTCGTGTCGTAGTCCGTCGCGGTGTCCCCCGCGATCTGTGGCGTGCGCAGTTCGTAGATGTTGCCATCGCGGTCGACGCCGACGTGATAGGCGATGTCGACCCATCCCTTTTGGTCTTGGTGGTAGCGCTGATCTTGACGAAGGCGACCCGGGGCGTTGCGATTGTCGCCGAGGACGACGGCCTCGTGGTGCAGGGTCATGCGAGTGATGGTGTGCGACCTCCCACCGGGGCGGGCGGGACGAGCGCCCCAGGCATCTCGACACAACATGACAGCCGACGCTGCGCTTACTGCAAGCGCGGGTGCGGGCGTTGGCGCAGGAGATGCAAGTGCGGGTGCGGTCCGCGGAGGCGGCGGGCCGGGCAGGCTAGAGCGAGGGGCGGACTCAGTCACAGATTCCGAGCACCCGCCCACGATCGCTGCAGCCCCCGCGCCGCCGACCAGCCGGAGCAGCCCTCGACGGCTGATCGGCTCGTTGCCAGCGTCGCGCCGGCCAGAAGTGACAGTGTCCACTACGGACACCATACGAACCGCCACAGTCGCTGAGGGATGCAACGGCGAAACGTGCTGCCTCTGACTCGAGGAGTGCTCTAAACATGTTCACCTGACGACACGGCATCGGTGTGTGAGCATGTCGGCATTGAGGACGCGCGGATCGATCCGAGCAAGATCACGCTGGCGGTGATGCCAGCGATGTCGAGCGCGGCTTGCGGTCAATCGGGTCCACCCAGGGGGCAATCGTCATCAACCCTGCACCGCCGTCCGATAGGAGAATCTTCCGATGACCACCCCGCCATTCGATCAGCTCGACGCGAAAATCACCCAAGCCATGAAGGACTACGCGATTCCGGGTGTCGCAGTTGGCGTCTGGGCCGACAACCAAGAACACATCAAGGGATTCGGGGTCACCAACGTCGACCACCCGCTGCCTGTCGACGGCGACACTGTGTTCCGGATCGGTTCCACCACAAAGACATTCACCGGAACGACGATGATGCGGCTGGTAGAGACGGGTCACATCGACCTGGACCGGCCCGTGCGCCGGTACATACCGGACTTCGCGGTGGCCGACGAATCCGCCAGCGCGGCGGTGACCGTGCGCCAACTGCTTAATCACACGTCGGGCTGGAACGGCGACGACATACAGGACTTCGGGCGCGGCGATGACGCGATCGCGCATTACGTCAGCTCGATGAAAAAATTGTCGCAGCTGACACCGCCCGGAAAAGTGTTCGCGTACAACAACGCGGGTTTGGTGGTGGCGGGCCGGATCATCGAGACCATCACCGCGGCAACCTACGAGTCGGCGGTGCGGGATCTGGTGCTAGAGCCACTGCAGCTCAACCACACTCATTACTTCAGCGAAGAGATCATCGGCCTGAACATTGCGGCATCGCACGACGTAGTCGACGGTAAACCCGTTGTCGACAACGGCTTTTGGGCGTTCCCACGAAGCTGCAACTCCACCGGCGGGCTGATGTCCACGGCGCGAGATCAACTGCGCTACGCGCGGTGTCATCTCGGCGACCCCAACGTGCCCCCGATACTGAGCCCGCAGTCGCTGGCGGCGATGCGCTCGAACCCCGGCGCGGGCGGGACACTGCAGGTGGAACTCACTGGAATGGGCGTGACTTGGATGCTGCGCCCATCCGCCCAGAAGCTGACCATCGTCCAGCATGGCGGGACCTGGGCCGGCCAACATTCAGGTTTCTTCATGGTGCCCGATCGCAACTTTGCGATGACCGTGCTCACCAATTCGGAGGGCGCAACTCAGCTGCTGAACGATCTTTTCGCCAGCGACTGGGTACTGAACGCCTTCGCCGGGGTCACCAATCTCCCCGTCGAATGGAGATATCCCGACCTGACGCCTTACGTGGGGCACTACATCGGTCACGAGATCCACCCGTCCGGCAACATCGTGCAAGTAGTCGTCGACTGGCAGGCGGGTGAGAAACAACTCGTCGGCACCATGGTCAGCGACAACCCGGATGGCCCGATCAACGAGAAAATTGGGCTCGCCTTCTACGAGTCCGACTTCGGGTCCGACTACGGGGTCGAACTCGACGACGCCCACGCAGCCACCGGCACTCGCTCCGATTTCGTTCGTGGCCCTGACGGCAAGATCGCGTGGTTCCGTAGTCACGGACGCCTGTACCGCCGCCAGTAGCGGGGCAGTTTCGTTACGCCTCGTTCCCGTTCAGTCCCGCTCGTTACCTGCGGTTTCGTTTTCGAGTCTTGACGGCGTCAACGCTCACGATCTACTGCCCGGGCTCGCAGGACTCGTCGGGGTTGTCGGACTCGTCGGGGTTGTCGGACTCGTCGGGGTTGTCGGGCTCGTCGAACTCCTCGGACTCGTCGGAGTCGCGGGACTTGTCGGGCTCGCGGGACTTGTCGGGTTCGCGGGACTTGTCGGGTTCGCCGGGCTCGCGGGCGTGGTACTTGCAAGGCCTGGGCCTTCGCCACACCAGTCCGCCACATCTTTCGGGTACTGCTCGAGCGGTAGAGGACAACGCTGCCCCGGCGGGAAATTGGCACCGGCGTTGAGCAGATCGCAGGGCACATAGACCTGCTTGCCCTTGGGAGTGTTGGTCAGACACTTCGTCGGCGGATCGGCATGGCCGTGGGCAGGGACGATGATCGCCACCGCCATAGCGGCGAGCACCCCGATAGCAAGGCGATAGATCATGAGCGCTCCTTTATCCAGAGCCCCTGTCAGGATTGAACTCTGCTGAAAGATAGTCAGCCACAGACGACGAAAAAGAAAACTGGCCAGAGCTGGTTGCTCTGAGCAGCATCTTCTCAGTGGAGCTACCGGGAATCGAACCCGTCTCTCTACCAGGCAATATGCCGTCTGAGCAACCGGTTCCCTCCGTTTCGTTCCGGTTCGGTCCCACTCGTTACCTGCGGATTCGTTCTCGGGTCTTGACGGCATCAAGAACCCGAGATTCAAGGAATATTTTTTCCAAGAGCCTTCTCGGGCCTGGAGGCACAAAACAATAGCTGCGCTTGGCCAGGCCTCGGGTGGGGAAATTTAGACGTGGTCAGCAGCGCAGTCGGGCCCCCGCGAGGTGTGGCAGCATGATGCGCGCACCGCCCTCAATATGCCGACACCAGAAGCGACAGCGCCAAACCTTTCAAAGTCAACGCCTTTACCTCCCGCCTCCACAAGGGCATAAGCGACGAACACATGAGCAACGCACGAACCACGCGACCATTCGTGGCGCGGACGATCCATCGATTTTCGGTGCCCATCATCTTGGGGTGGTTGGCGATCACCGTCCTCTTGACTATCGGCATCCCCTCACTGGAGCAGGTCGAGAAAGACCATTCAGTGTCGCTGAGTCCCAAAGATGCGCCATCGTTCAACGCGACGAAGCGCATGAATGAGGACTTCAGAGAATCTGATTCCAACAGTGTCGCAATGGTCGTCTTGGAGGGCCAGCAACCCCTCAGCGACGATTCTCATAAGTACTACGACCATTTGATTCGTCAGTTGGAAAGCGATCCGAAGCACGTGCAGCACATCCAGAATTTCTGGGGCGATGCACTCACGCAGGCCGCCGCGCAAAGCGCCGACGGTAAGGCCGTATATGTGCAATTGAACCTCGCCGGCAACCCAGGTGCGACGTTGGGGGACGAATCCGTGGCGGCGGTGCGGCAGATCGTGGGGCGCACACCAGCGCCGCCAGGGGTCCAGGTCTATGTCACCGGCCCCGCGCCGATCGTTTCGGATATGAGCCGCAGCGGCGACAGGACGATCATCACGGTGACAGCGGTCAGCGTCGCGGTCATCTTCATTACGTTGCTGCTCGTCTATCGCTCGATTACCACCGTGATTCTTTTGCTGCTGATGGTCGCCCTGGAATTGCTGTTAGCCCGAGGAGTTGTCGCATTCCTCGGCCATCATCAGCTTGTCGGACTCACTACCTTCATCGTTAATCTGCTGGTATCTACGTGCATCGCGGCTGGAACCGACTACGGAATATTCTTTTTGGGGAGGTATCAAGAGGCCCGTCAGGCCGGCGAGGATCGGGAAACGGCTTACTACACCACGTACCGCGGGGTCGCCAAAGTTGTCTTGGCTTCCGGTTTGACGATCACCGGGGCGGTTTTCTGCCTCACCTTCACCCGACTGCCCTATTTCCAACCCCTGGGCATCCCTTGCGCAGCGGGCATATTCGTCGCGGTCGCGGTCGCGCTCACGCTCGTTCCGGCAGCTCTTACTTTCGGGAGCCGTTTCGGCCTGTTCGACCCCAAGCGCAAAATCGTGGTTCACGGATGGCGGCGCATAGGCACGGCGATCGTGCGGTGGCCCGCGCCCATTCTCGTCACGGCAATAGCAGTCGCGCTTGTCGGGCTATTGACGCTGCCGGGATACAAACCCGGCTACAACGACCAGAAATATATACCCGACAATATCCCCGCTAACCTGGGCCTTGCAGCCGCACAGCGGCATTTTCCCCAGTCACGAATGATGACGCCCGAGATCCTGTTGGTCGAAGCCGATCACGATCTGCGCAATCCTGCGGATTTTCTGATATTGAACAAACTAGCCAAGGGCGTCCTCGCCGTTCCGGGCATTTCCAGGGTGCAAGCCATAACTCGGCCTGGGGGAAACCCGATCGAGCACACGACGCTACCGTATCTGCTCAGCTTGCAAAGCGACCTCCAGCGACAAAGCATGAAGTTTCAGGAAGCTCGCATGGAGGACCTGCTCAAGGAGGCGGACGACATGGCGAAAATGATCACGATCATGAAGCACATGTATTCCTTGATGCGGGAGCTCGACGATATCACTCATCACATGACCGGCATCACGCATCAAATAGAAGACAAAACGAATGAGTTGCGCGACCACATTGCGGATTTCGAGGATTTCTGGCGACCGCTCCGCAGTTACTTCTATTGGGAAAAGCATTGCTACGATATTCCAATCTGTTTCTCGATCAGATCTATATTTGACGCAATAGATGGCGTTGACCAAATTAGCGAAAAGATGCACGATCTGGTCATCGATCTCGATCAGATAGACGTGCTTATGCCGCAGCTGCTGGCGCAGCTCCCGCCGCAGATCGCCATCATGGAATCCATGCGGACAATGCTGCTGACCACGCACAGCACCATGACCGGGATCTTTGACCAGATGGAAAACATGAGCGACGATGCGACAGCCATGGGACACGCGTTCGACGCATCGAAAAACGATGATTCTTTCTACCTGCCGCCGGCGATCTTCAAAGACCCCGACTTCAAACGACTCATGAATGTGTTCCTGTCCCCGGACGGGAAGGCCGTCCGCATGTTCATTTCGCAAAGAGGCGATCCCGCCACACCCGAAGGCATCACACGGGTCGGCGCGATAGAAACTGCCGCCGAGGAGGCGCTCAAGGAGACACCGCTAGAAAATTCTAAGATCTACCTCACCGGCACCGCAGCGGTAACGAAAGACCTAGTGGAAGGGTCGAAATACGACCTTTTGATCGCGGGAGTCTCTGCACTCTGCCTGATTCTCATCATCATGCTGATAATCACGCGAAGTCTTATTGCCGCCCTGGTTATCGTGGGTACAATAGTGCTTTCACTGGGCGCGTCCTTCGGGCTTTCTGTGCTCGTCTGGCAGCATCTTATCGGCATCGAAATACACAAGATCGTACCTGCGATATCTGTAATCCTCCTTCTGGCCGTCGGATCTGATTATAATTTGCTGTTGGTATCCCGGATGAAAGAGGAAATCGGCGCCGGTATAAATACGGGCATCATCCGCGCGATGGGCAATACCGGCAAGGTCGTGACGAACGCGGGCCTGGTTTTCGCCTTCACCATGGCCTCCATGGTGGTCAGCGACCTGCGCAGCATCGCTCAGCTGGGCACGACGATCGGTCTGGGTCTCTTGTTCGACACCTTGGTCGTGCGCGCCTTCATGACACCGTCGATCGCCGCGCTGCTGGGGCGCTGGTTCTGGTGGCCACAACAAGTGCGCCCCCGCCCCGCCAGCGCATTACTTCGGCATTCAGGACCCCGTCCGCTGGTACGTTCTCTTCTTCTAGACCAACGGCCGTCTTGACTATCGATGTGATTTCACATCCGATCACGAACAGTGATCAGGCCAACGTTGCGACGACCGGTTGAATCCGCCCTCGAACCCAAGGACGAAGAGGGGCCCAATTTCAACCGACGCTGACAACTTCAAGTGGCCGGCGTCTGGATGGCGACTATCAGCTGAGCTGGTTGTGGTGTGCGGGATGAACCGCCAAGCGGTTGTCGTTGACAGTGTCGACCCCTGCGGTCGGATAGCTTCGCAGAGCTGGCGCACCACTTCGTTGATCCCCGCCGCGCTTGATGCCGCAAGCCTGTCCGCCAGGGACGGCGAGTATTCCATGACGTCGTCGCGTGCCACCTAAACGTGAACTGAGCCGACGCGGGTTGGCTAGGGTCGTCTCGGCCGACACCGGCCCGCAAGCCGACGAGTTTCCCCTCGGGCTCATTGTGGATCATGCGGCCGCTCCGCGACGCATCATCCGCCTGGCAGCTTCAGCACCCGATCTGCTCGTGTTTGGGGACTTCCGCCTAGAACCATGCCTCGATGCCGAGGCGAGTTGAGTAACTCCCTACTCTATTCCCGCTGCCCAGCCCAGGCTTACCATCAGTGCGGCGGCAAAAGGTGTGACTGATCCAGGAGCCTGCTACTGCGACTCCCCAGACCGGCCGAGCCTGCCGCGTCCGAGATTTCTTTGGATCTATCGGGAGGTCGCCGTGGCAAAGATTGGTGGGCATGCGGTCGTCTTAGGGGCAAGTATGGGCGGTCTACTTGCTGCCCGGGTGCTGTCCGACTTCTATCGAAATGTCACGGTTGTCGAGCGCGATGTGCTTCCGACCGGTACTGATCATCGACGAGGTGTGCCTCAGGGGCGTCACATTCACGCGCTCTGGCCGCGGGGCTCGCAGATTCTGGATGATCTGTTCCCCGGTTTCCTCACCGACCTCATCCGCGACGATTGCAAAAAGTTGGACGGCGACTTCTCCCAGATTTACGCCTCATTCGGCGGGCATCAATTTGTGCGATCAGGAACCATGAGGAACTTTCAACCGCGTGATGCGGTGTACTACCCGAGTCGGCCCTTGCTAGAGGGTCACGTTCGTCGACGGGTACGTGCCATCTCGAACATCGAGCTGATGGACGGCTACGACGTGGTCGACCTAATGTCGAGCGATGACCGGAGCCGCATCACAGGAGCGACAGTCACTTCACGTCAAGGTGACGAGAAACGCTCGGTCGCTGCTGATCTTGTAATAGACGCGACGGGACGCGGCTCCCGAACGCCGGCATTCTTGGAACACCTCGGCTATGACCGTCCGGTCGAGGACGAGGTGGTAGTGCATCTTGCCTATGCCAGCCAGATGTTGCGGATTCCGCCTGGCATGCATAACGAAATAATGGTGCTATTTGGGCCAGTCCCAGGCCGGCCAACAGCAATGGCGTTAGCCGCCTACGAACACGACACATGGATGTTCACGGCAGCCGGCATGGTTGGACACGAGCCACCGGCCGACCGAGAGGGCATGTTGAGCTTCATTGAAGATTTCACACCGCCCGCCATTGTGTCTGCGCTTCGTTGCGCTGAACCGCTCGGGGACGTAGCGCGCTACCGGACGCCATCCAGTCGATGGCGCCACTACGACAAGATGCGACGTTTTCCGGCCGCCCTACTGGTCTTTGGCGATGCAATATGCAGCTTCAACCCGATCTACGGCCAAGGGATGACGGTAGCTGCACTCGAAGCCGTGGCACTGGATCGCTCACTGCGCCGCGGTAGCCACAACTTGGCACCGAGATTCTTCCGGGCTGCCGCCAAACCCGTTGGCGTGGCGTGGCAACTGGCCGTCGGTGGCGACCTGGCCCTGCCGGAGGTTGAGGCACCGCGGCCGCTCTCGGTGCGACTGACCAACAAGTATGTCGACCGAGTGCAGTCCGCTGCTGAGACGAACGTGTATGTCGCCGACCGTTTTATGAAGGTGGCTGGCTTTGCCTGCCCTCCCGCCAGTCTCTTCAGCCCGTCATTTGTTCTTCGAATCGCCGCGACTAACTGGCGTCAAGCGCGCCGACGTGTCCCTGAACCCACGTCGCCATTGACACCGGCAACTTAAGGCGGGTTTCTGCATGGGCTCGCCAAGGGTTGAGTTTCTCGACCAGCGGCGTGTCGGCGACTGTCCGGGCTGTAACTCGTCTTCGTCCGTCGCATAGCCGCCGCCTTTTCCTTCTCGAAGCCCAGGTGAGGCAGACGGGTCACGTAGCGGTCAGTTCGGCATCCTGCTTAACGTGTTGTGCAAGATGCAAATCGCAAAGGGCGCCTGGGCCCCATCTCAACCTGAACACAGGCGTTGCCGTCCGTTTCATATCTCCTGGTTGGTGCTGACCGCGGTCATCGCCGCGCGCAGGGCCGCCCGGCCGCCCGGGTCTTCGGCCGTGGAGGGCACGACCGCGACGCAGTCGGCGCCGGCTTCGTGGTAGGCGCGCAGCTGTGCCTCGACTCGATCGGCGGAGCCCAACGCACAGACCTGGTCGAGCAGCTCGACGGGGATGGCAGCCGCCAGTTCGCGGCGAGTCGTGCCGGCACGGGCCTTCTGGACGAGGTCGTCGAAACCCAGCGCGCTGAACATTTCGCCGTAGCCGGGCGGGCCGAGATACACGGCCAGCTGAGCAGCAAGTTGGCCGTGCGCCCCAGCACCGGGGTCCAGCGCGACCGGCACCCACACCGTCAGCCGCGGCGGTTTGCGGCCGGTCGCCGCGGCCGCGGCGTCGATCGCCGCATGCACCTCCGCGACACGGGCGGGCGAAGCAAGGTTGAGCACCAACTCGTCGGCATGCTGCGCCGCCACCCGAATCATCCCAGGGCCGAACGCTCCCAACGCAATTCGAGTATCGGGCTGCGCGCTGCGCAGTCGGAAGCCGCGGCTGCTGACGTGCCGGCCGGCGTACTCGCTACGTGCGCCGGTCAATAGCGGCCGCAGGCACTCGACGGTTTCGCGCATGACCGACGCGTGGTGCTCCCACGGCCGGTCATGCCAGCCGATCACGATCGCCGGGCTGGAGGCTCCCAATGCGATATCAACCCGGCTGCCGGTAAGCGAGGCGACCGAACTTGCACCCAGTGCCAGTCCGACCGGGGTGCGGACGCCGACGGCCAGGGGTCCGATCTTCAAGGTCATTCCGGGGGCGCGGAGCCCGATCGCCGTCGCGAGCGCGAACGCGTCGTAGGTGGCCATTTCGCCGATCCACACCGCACCGAAGCCGGCGTCTGACGCGGCCAGCGCGACATCCATTGCCTCGTCGTCGGGCCGGTCAAGCCAAAACGGCAGGGCAACTTCGAGATCGGTCACAGCATCGACGCGTCGGCGGGCAGGTCGAGCAGGATGCGGCCGGGCAGCTCGCGTGATGCCTCGTTGACCTGGAAGTGGGCGGTGGCTGTGAATGCGTCGCGGAACCGAAGCTGCAGAGGTGCGCCATCGTAGATGGCGCTGCCTCCCGCTAGGTCATACATGTTGCGCACGACATCGGCCGAGGTCCGTACCGCGTGGGTGGCCGCCAGGCGTAGCCGGTTGCGCATGGCCAGCGGCACTGGGTTCCCTTCGTGGCTGGCCCGCCAGGCCACGTCGATCGCCTCGTAGTACAGCGCGCGAGCGGCGGCTAGCGAAGCCTCGGCCGTTGCCACCGCCGCCTGGGTCACCGGACGTTCGGCCAAGGTGCGCGTCGACCCCAGCCCTTTCTTGCCGCCGGCCACCTCGACGAGATCGTCGATCGCGGCGCGCGCATTGCCCAACGCGGCCGCGCCGATCGACAAAGCGAAGAACCCGAACACCGGAAAGCGATACAGCGGCCGGTCCACGACCGGTCCGTCAAAGACTGAGACCACGCGATCGGCGGGCACGAAGACCTCGTCGGCAACGGTGTCGTGGCTGCCGGTGCCGCGCAAGCCGAGCGTGTGCCAGGTGTCGAGGACCCGCAGGTCGTGTTTGGGCAACGCAACGACGGAAGGCACTGACCGGCCGTCGATGAAGCAGCCGGCGAACAGCGTGTCAGCGTGGTTAATCCCGCTGCAGAATGGCCAGCGCCCGGACACCACGACACCGCCATCGACTGACCTCGCCGTGCCGCGCGGCGCCCACACCCCCGCCGCTACACCGCGCCCGTCGCCGAACATCTCCTCGCGGCTGGACTCCGGCAGGTAACCGACCAGCAGGCTGCTGGTAATCGCGATCGACACGCACCACCCCGCCGATGCGTTGCCGCGGGCCACCGCTTCTGCGCACCGCAACGCCAGCCCGGGCGCCAGTTCCGGTGCCTGAACCTCCCGCGGCATCCCGGCGCGCAGTAGCCCGGCCTCGCGCAGAAGGGCGACCAGCTCGTCTGGAAGTCGGCGGTCGCGGTCGATCTCCGCCGACATCTCCCGTGCCGAAAACGCGATCTTCTCGGCGAGGTTCTCTATCTCGATTTCGCTGCGGTCCGGTTGATTCATCGGTGCTCCCGGTAACGGTGGTGGTTCAATTAAGTTACCAGCTATGGTTCAGAAATTGAACCGGGTACAGTGGGTGAACCATGACGGCTCCCGATCTGTCCCACCGCTTTGAAGCGGAGTCCGTCGGCCGGGCACTTGAGCTTGTCGGTGAGCGCTGGACGCTACTTATCCTGCGCGAGGCGTTCTTCGGAGTGCAGCGCTTCGGTCAACTCGCGCGTAACCTCAGCATTCCGCGGCCCACGCTTTCGTCGCGGCTGCGGATGCTTGTCAATGTGGGCCTGCTTGACCGGGTGCTGTATTCCCGGGATCCCGAGCGCCACGAGTACCGGCTCACCGACGCCGGCCGCGATCTCTTCGGAGCGATCGTCGTCCTCATGCAGTGGGGGGACGAGCACTTGCCGCACCCAGACGGGCCGCCGATTGTGTTGCGCCACAACACCTGCGGCGAGTTCGCCGATCCGCGCCTGGTCTGCGCACACTGCGGCGAAGAGATCACCGCGCGAAATGTGACACCCGAAGCCGGGCCGGGCTTCCGCACCACGCCGGCATCGCGCACTTGACGTTGCCACTGCCCGGCCGATACAGGCCGAAACTCGTAACATTAGATGATCCACAGAAAAAGGGCCGCATCTCTGCGGCCCTTTTTGTGGAGCTGCCGGGAATCGAACCAGGCCCATAAATCTCGCTGACCTGCGGTGATATTGCATTTGACGACGCGAAACGACGCGAAAGTACGTGAAACGGCCTACGAATACGCAGGAGGTGTTGATGACATCAACATGCGCGACGGCGCCCCGAACTGCGGCGGCTGACGGTCAGCTCTCCCTCCTTACCGCGTGCGGCCGACGTGGAGGAGGCTCGTTGTTAGCAACGTTTGCGCCTGTCCGCTCGGCTCACCTGAACCGCTGGATGATCGCTTCCGCAATGGCGTCGGGTGCGTCCTCCTGAATGAAATGGTTCGCCTGCGGGAGGCGAATCAATACGTTGTCGGGGAAGGCGTCTTGTAGCTGGCTGAGTACCGCGGCGAGCCCGAATGCAGGGTCCTTCATGCCCCAGACAAACAAGGCGGGTTTGGAGCCCAGTCGGCCGGGTACGTCGCGGGCCAGCCGTTCGAGGAGTGGGCGGGCTGCGCGGATCTGCTTGGGGAACTCGGCGATGCCGCGGCGTGAGGTCGGTGATGGTTGGACATCGCGATAGTGCCGCATGACGGCATCGGTTGGTTTCTGGGAAACGGCGAAGGGGAGAAACTCGACAAAGAGGTTGCGGTGCAGCACAAGATACTGCATGGGCCAAGAGCTCATCACGATGCTGAAGAACTTCAGTCGCCACCCATCTGAAGGCCAAAACCAGGTGTTGCCCAGCACTACGCCTCGGACGCTTGCGTGACGCTCCGTGGCGATGGCCATGCTGATCGGGCCACCCCAGTCCTGCCCCATTGTGATGAACCCGTCGAGGTCGAGATGGTCCAGCAATTCCCCGACCGCAGCGGCGTGTTCCTCGACGGTGTAACCGAAGTCGCTGGGGTGTTCCGAGAGCCCGAATCCCAGATAATCGACTGCGATGCAACGGAATTTGCCGCGAAGTCTGGTGATGATATTGCGGTACAGGAAGCTCCACGTCGGATTTCCATGAAAAAATATGATGGGGGTCCCGTGGCCCTCGTCGATGTAGTGCATTCGTCCGCGGCGGCCGTCGAACCATCGTGATTCGAACGGATACAGACTTCGGTCCACAGTGAACTCGTGCATCGGGATGGGGTGACCTTTCTGTAAGAATTGGCGTGAATGCTGCGGTTTGGTCTCTGTGGGTGTGAGGCGACCCCGCGCTTGGGGGCCGGTGCCGCAACCGGGGAGCTGACAGCGCCGTGAACCTAGGTCAGTTGCAAGGTGGCACGCTTGATGCCTCGGGGTGACGTTGTCTACGAGCCGGCTCACTCGAGCGTCGTTGTCGTAGCACCGTTCTGATCGCGTAGCACACCGTGCCGGCATCGTAGAAAGCGGCGGTGAGCAGTAGCCAACGGGACAGGTAGGGCGTCTGGGTTAGCCCGGTGGCGGCCCGATACGTCGGTGCGCCCTGCTCGATGATCCCGGGCAAAAATATCAACAACAACAGCGCCGCCGCCAGGGTCGGCATCCGAAGATAATTCGTAATCGGGATGCGTCTCGACGGATTTCTGGCGGCGGAGTCGCGGTGGCCCACCGGTGAACGGCGCGGCGCGGACAGGAGCCGGTCAGCCAGCGAGTAGAGCGGAAACAGGATGAGGTCGTGGCCGATCACGGCCACCGCGAACCAGACCGCGATGGATTGCCACCACACGGTCGGGTTAAACAGGTTGCGCACCCCTAACACCGAGATCGTGTAGGCGCCTAACGCCAATGCGGCCAGCACAGCGACGAGATGAAACAGGCGATCTCCGTACAAACGGGACGCCAGTTGCCGGAGTGCTCGCATCAGGTCCCCCGGAACTCGATAGCGGACACCCATTTGGTGCAGTGCACACCCGGAAGCGCGGGAACGATAATCCGAGCCGGATAGCCGTGATCCAACGAGAGGTCGGCACCGTTGACCTGAAACGCCAACAGCGAGTCTGCGTTCAGGATCTGGTTGTTTTGCAAGATCGCGCGGTTGAAGGCGCCGAAGCGTTCCAGTGAGGACACGACCGCTGAAGCCGGGTGGGGGGTCCCGGCCGCGGCGGCCAGATCGGAAAGCCGGATACCGGTCCAGGTCTGTGTAGTCGACCACCCTTCGACGCAGGCGATGGGCAGTTCCACGGTGCGGTGTGGCATCGCGTCGAGCGCGGCGCGGTCCAATGTCACCTGTCCGGGGCCGCCCAACAAGTGCAGACGCCACTGCTCTCCGGCGAAGGCCGCGTCGATGCCCGCCGCAAAAGCGGTGCGGTTGATCTGAAAGTCGTTGGGTCCCTTGCCATAGCTGCGGCCACGGGGCAGCAACACGGCCGCACTGCGGGTGAACCCGCCCAGGGTTTGTCCAGCGGTGAGTACCCCGACCAGCAAACTGCCGCCGCCCACAACGGCCAGCACGCCGCGCCGGCTCAGGGTCGGGGGATCGGGGTTGGGTGCCACCAGCCCGCCGGGGTCGAGCGGTTCGGGCACCGTTTCGGCCACCGAGGTGCCAAACACCGAGCGCAGCGACCGCGACCGCAGGCTGCGCAGCATTGTCGGCAGCTTCAGGCAAACATGGGACACAAATCCGGCGATAAATACCCACGCCCCGAAGTAGTGCGCCGTGTAGAAGCTGAATCCGAAGATGTAGTCATATTGGATGTTGAGGACTCCGGTCACGATCTCGAACAGGATCCCGCCGACCACCATGAGCAGCGTCACCCGCTCGAGTACCTGGGCCAGCGAACGCGACGGCGGCCAGGCGAATAGCCGGGGAATTACCGACCACAGTTTGGCCAGCACCACTGGGATCATCACCAGGCCCAGACCCACGTGCAGGCCCTGGTTCAGGCGGTACAGCCACGACGGGCTGCTCGGCCAGTCGAAGTTGGGCAGCTTGAGCCATCCCACATCAAACGGGATGGCCTGCCCGTACTTCGGTCCATAGGCCATGTACGACAACAGCCCAGTCACGATGACGATCGGCAACACCACCAGCAGCGTCGCCCCGAATACCGAAGTCAGCCACGGCCCGCGCAGTGGGCTGCGCCACCGTATCCGCGACAGACCCGGCGGCGGATGATCGTGCAGGCCACGCCACAACGCCGCCGGAAATCCATAGCGGGCCGCCGTCTCAGCGATGGGAGATTCGGCTTCCGCGACCGCCTCATGCGTCGTGCCCCCAGGCGCCGGCGCATCCGCCGCGAGCAGCTGATCCGAGGTGGGCGCAACAGCCACCGGCACATCGGCCTCGACAACCGGATCCAAGGCCCCGTTATGGGGCCCCGGCTGCACCGGGCGCGACCGAGGACAAGGTTCGTCCGCCGGCGGCGGGATAGAGGAAGCCATCTCGTATTCAGCCGCCCCGGCTCGGTTGGGGAGTGGCCTCGACGAACTGGGCCACAGCGGCGGCGAGTTCAGCACCCTTGTCTTCTTGGAGGAAGTGTCCAGCGTTTGCGATGGTTACCGGGGGATGCCCTGCGGCACCGGGGATTTGCGCGCGGAAGACCGCATCGGCGCCGCGGGTGATGGGGTCTGAGTCGGAGAAGGCGCAGAGAAACGGTCGATCGAAGTGGCGCAACGATTCCCACGCGGCGCGATTTGCCGAGGAGGCGGGATCTTCGGGGCTGATCGGAACCAGCAAGGGGAATTGTCGGGCACCCGCCTTGAAGGATTCATCGGGAAACGGGGCGTCGTAGGCGGCGATGACCTCGGCACTCAGGTCGGACACGCAGGCGCCGTTGACGATCCGGCCGACATTGAGCACCGGTGCCTCCTGGCTATACCGCTGCCAAGCCAGGAAGGCCTTCCCCGGGTGCACGTCACCCGTGGGCAGAAACGTGTTCGCAGCCACCACCCGGGCGAAGCGGTCGGGGTGTTCACCAACCAGGCGCAGGCCAATTAGTCCGCCCCAGTCCTGGCACATCAAGGTGATCGCATCGAGGCCGATCGCCTCAACGGCCGCCCACGTCCAGTCCACATGCGCCTGGTAGGTGTAGTCGTCGCGACTGGCTGGCTTGTCGCTGCGCCCGAAACCAATGAGATCGACCGCGACTGCCCGTAACCCTGCATCGGCGAGTACCGGGATCATCCACCGGTATAGGTACGACCACGAGGGTTCGCCGTGTAGCAACAAGATGACCTCACCGTCGCGTGGGCCCTCGTCGAGGTAGTGGACACGCAGCGTGCTGCCGTCGGTGGCGGCTACCTCCACGTAGCGCGGTTGGAATCCGTAGTCGGGCAACGCTTTGAATCGCTCATCGGGGGTCCGCAGGATCTGCATGGTCGGCTCCTTTTCGCGATCGTCCTGGGCTGTTGAGCGTGATGGGCTGGGATAATCACGGGGTCAAATGCGAGGCAGCTGCCTTTTCGCAGCAGCCGTCATGTTTAGTCACCGGTGTCACGACCATGAGATCGGCGCCGCTTGTTCCAAACCGTCAACATTCGCTGCCACGCGCTGATGTGGCAGAAGCGGGCCGCGAACAGCTGACGCGGCTGGGCGCCACAACGGCGGCCTAAACCCGTTGTCTCGCATGGCTGCCGCCGGCTGCGCCGTTGGTAGGGCTTCCAACATCCCGTGCACCACACCCAGACTGTACCGTACGGTATAAACGTCGTCAGGAATCTCTTCCTCGACTGGGTAGCTTTAACACCTCGCCGGCAGAATCTTCACCGGGCGGGATGCTCCTTGACCGGTTGGCTTGCCCGCCGGTTTCGCGCGGTGGCTTTGCGTTCCCATTGATGCAGCTGTACCACGGCGCTGACGAGCGTGTCCTGCAAGGGAGCGACATCACCCCGGACCCGGGCGAGCAGCATGCCGCCCTGCAACGCCGCGATCACCGCGGTCGCAAGCCGGGTGGGGTCGGCCTCAGCGACCAGGCCACCCCGGTCCTGGATCCTCTGCAGCCCCCTCGCCAACGCGGCTTCCCACCGGCGAAATGCGGCATCCAGTAGCGGCGCAAAGGTCTTGTCATTCTTCAGTTCTGAGGCCATCGTGCCCAGGGGACAGGCAAATGGGCCTCCCGGCGCGCTGTGTACAGCCAGAATGCCTTTGACCCAACCATCGATCCCCTCCCACGAGTCGATGTGTTCCAACGTGGGCTGCTGGGCGAGAACCAACTCCAATTGCCTCTCGATCACCGCCGCGACCAGGTCGGCTTTGCTATCGAAGTAGTGGTACAGCTGAGACTTACCTGCGCCGGCGGCGGCCAACACATCATCGAGGGTGGTCAGCCCTACACCGCGCTGATACATCAGCGTGGCCGCGGCGTCGATGATCGCGGCACGGCTGCGCCTCCCCCGCTCCGTTACCGGCAGGGGGCGCGCGGCCGAGGAGCGCGCCGACACAGACACAATCGCCACTCTATAAGAGTTGCGAATCAGCGCCGGGCAGCGGCGCCGCCGCCACTGACCAGGGCAGTCACAAACGGGCTTCCAACCAAGTCTTGTGCACTAACAATTTTTCCCGCCCGGGGTTGCCGCGTGCAGCACGGCGATAACACGGTGATCGAAATCGACGATACTGGTGACCAGTAATCCGGCGGTGATGGCGAGGTCGCCGAGGGCGGCCGCGTTGACCCGTGACCAGGGAAACCACTGCCCGACATGATGTTCGGTTTCCCAGCGCAGTATTTCGTGACACGCCGTCGTCGTCGCCGGGTCGACCTCGGCGACGACGATCCCGCCGGGGGCGAGCAGTCCGGCCGCGCGCCTGAGTATGCGGACGGGGTCGCCGCCGATGCCGATGTTGCCGTCGGTGAGCAGAATCTGTTCCCAACACCCTTCGGCGGGCAGCGGCGCGAAAAGGTCAGCGTGAATCGCGGTTCCACCACGATCACGTGTCAGATCGACGGCGGCGCGTGAGGCGTCCACCCCCAGTGCGGCCCAGCCGCGCTCTCGCAGCGATGCGGTGAATCGTCCGGGGCCGCATCCGAGGTCGAGGGTTGGCCGCCCCGAGCAGTGTCGCAGAACGTGCCCATCGGCGAGCCGATCGCGGTGGCTGGCGTGCGGGCCTCCGATCCAGCGGGCCATAGGCAGCTCCCGCACATGCCCGCGATGGTCGCGAGCCCAGCACACGGCGCCAGCTGCGCCTGCGCGATAGATGAGATCCACCGGTCCAGTCGCCGCTCTAGTGTCCTCGGCAGTCAATGTGGTCCTCGTCTCACCTAAAGGCACCGATAGCGGTCCACGGCGGTTCGGTCGCGCCGCGATCGGTACACCTCGAATGAGCGCCGCCCGTCCCGGCGGTCGTTTCGAGCGGCCGGCGACCGCGCATGCGTTCGCGCGCTGCGATTGTGCAAAGGCTGCCAATGGAACTGGGTCATGTCGGCGCGGTGTCCGACCACGTCGGCCACAGCCGACTTCGAGGTCGACGATGTCCGCCGACACGGCGGCGACGGGGCAGCCCGCAAGATTGCGATCGTGGGTGTTGAAATGCGAATCGCATTTTCCTGCGCGGGCACAGAACGTCCTCCCGTCTGAAGCATCCCAATTCAGTCTGTGTCCAACGCCGCGGCGCCGCCCATCGCGGCTGACTCGGTGGTCACAGAGAATGTTCGTTGTACCGGACAGTACATCATAACTGGCCATTGTTGGTCTTAAGTCGGGAGCCGTTGATGAACATGAAAACTGGCCAGAACTTATAGCTGACCAGCAACGAAAAAGGGCCGCATCTCTGCGGCCCTTTTCGGTGGAGCTGCCGGGAATCGAACCCGATGCTCTACCAGGCAATTAGGTCCTGAACTGCCGGTTCGTTCCATTTCGGTCCAACTCAGTACCGCTCGTTACCTGCGGTTCGCTTTTGGCGTCTTGACGGCGTCAATGCTCACGATCTACTGCCCGGGCTCGCAGGACTCGTAGGACTGGTCGGGTTCCTAGGACTCGTCGGGCCCGTAAGACTCGTCGGGCTCGTAGGACTCGCGGGCGTGGGACTCGCAAGGCCTGGGCCTTCGCCACACCAGTCCGCCACATCTTTCGGGTACTGCTCGAGCGGTAGAGGACAACGCTGCCCCGGCGGGAAGTTGGCACCGGCGTTGGGTAGATCGCAGGGCACATATACCTGCTTGCCTTTGGGAGTGTTGGTCAAACACTTCGTCGGCGGATCGGCATGGCCGTGGGCAGGGACGATGATCGCCAGCGCCAAAGCGGCGAGCACCCCGATAGCAAGGCGATAGATCATGAGCACTCCATGCCAGTGACTGCACGCAGATGATGGCCAGTGTTGTCGGAAATCCAAGCCTGGGATGTCACTCACCTAGAAAACGCAGCCAGGGACTGGACGGCAACCGCCGAGCTTTGGGGGTGCGCGCCGGGATTCGCTACACGCGGGCCGATGTCGTGATGGCTGGCCGACAACCGCACCCGACTACCGCACCCGCGTCGTGCCCGGCGTCAACGGCGACGTGCCGGCCACCAGCGTCGTAACTAAGATTCACACAGACGCCCGAAAGGAATAGCACAGTGGCAACGATTGAGACGTGCCAGACCAAGAGCGGCAAGGCGCTGTGGGAAGTCAGACACCGCACCCCCAGCGGCCGCACCACCCGTAGCCGCGGATATGAGACAAGGCGTCACGCAAAGGAATTCGCGTCCAGCGTCGAAGTGTTCAAGATGCGCGGCGAGAACGTCGGCAAGCTGTGGGCACGAGACACCGCCCGAAACTGATGGTGATGAATCCACTCACTGACGTTGTCGCCCGCCACTACGAGCGATACCCGTATCCCCCGCCAATGGATGACCTCACATCGGCCACTGCGTGCCGAGAATGGTTCGACCCATCCCACTGCCACCGGATTTTCTGGCCTGATCGAGATTACAAGCCAGACCTGGACATTTTGATAGCCGGATGCGGCACGAACCAGGCGGCGATATTCGCACTCGCGAATCCTGCGGCCTCGGTGGTGGGAATCGACGTGAGCGTGTCGTCGCTGAACAATGAGCGCCATCTGAAGGATAAACACCAGCTGTCGAATCTGCAGTTGCATCGGCTGCCGATCGAGGAGGTATCGACGCTACAGCGGGACTTCGACCTCATTGTGTCGACTGGGGTGCTGCATCATATGGCTGATCCGGCTGCGGGAATGAAAGCTCTCGGCAGCTGCCTGCGCCGCGACGGCGTTCTGGCAGTTCATCTCTATGGCAGATATGGCCGCCTCGGGGTCGACATGGTGGAATCGATCTTCCGGGATTTGGGGCTCGGTCTGGATGCGCCGTCGATAGAGGCCGCGGGGAAGATAATCCTGTCGCTGCCTCCGAATCACCTCGTTCACAGTCATCTCAAGGCGGCCGCCGGGTCGGTAATACCGCCACTGGGGGACGTCTCGGCCCTGTTCGAGGAAGTTTCGTGGGTGGCCGACACATTCCTGCATGGCCGTCAACGCACCTACACGGTTGAGGACTGTGTGGGCCTGGTCGCTTCAGCCGGGCTGATCTTCCAGGGATGGCTACAGAAGGCACCCTATTATCCGCACGAGCTATTCGAGTCGGGAAACTTACTCAGTTCGGCGGTTAGCGGCCTGTCGGACGAGGTCAAAATGTGGTCGGTGATGGAGCGCGTACATGCCCCAGCATCTCATTGGTTCATATCGTGTCGTCCAGACCGACCGCAGCAAAGCTACCTGATCGACTTCTCGACTCCCGAGGCGCTCGAATACATACCGCAGTGGCACGCACGATGCGGGTTCTCCAACAACACGGTCTTCCAGCCGAACTTCCAGATGAATCTGCAGCCACTTTTTCGCCCATTTGCCGAGCACGTTGATGGACATCGAACAATTAGCGAAATCAGTGCCCGCGTTGCTTCAACGATCGAGTTGCGTGTTAATGGTCGGTCGGCGGATGTCACGGGTGCCCAGACGCTAGGCCGCGAATTGTTCAAGGGACTGTGGTGCCTGGATTTCGTCTCGATGGCGATGGAGGGGGCACGGCGCACGCCAACTGATCCCGCATGCGCAACCGAGTGAGCTTTTTTCCGCGGCCAACAGAGTGTCGAAGCAAGATCGGCTTCCCGATTGGAGCGGGCCCGGCACTCGGCGTCGGCCGACCAATCATGAGGGAGCTATGACTTCCGATCCGTCTAGGCCTATGACCCGCAACGAAAAAGGGCCGCATCTCTGCGGCCCTTCTCGGTGGAGCTGCCGGGAATCGAACTCGGCCCAGAAATCGACTTGACCTGCGAGAACATCGAATTTGGGTTATGCGAAACGACGCGAAAGTACGCAGCGCGACCTGCGGACACGCCGAAGGTGTTGATGTCATCAACACCAGCGGAGCTTGGTGCTTCGGACGACCTTGTGAGCAGGCTGCCGCCGCAGCCCCAACGATTTGATCCTTCGCCGATCAGGCGAAGCAGTGGGACTCCAGAATTTTGGCGCCTGGACAGTACGCGCGGCACGAGGCCGTGGCAGCTGTAGATAGACGTTAGATCCGGATGAACACATTTTTGGTTCGCAGGAACTCGAAGAGGCCTTCCCGGCCGCCTTCGCGGCCGTACCCACTCTGCTTGTAGCCGCCGAACGGCGCCCCAGGGGGGAGCCCTGATGTCCCGTTGACCGATATCGTTCCTGCCTGCAGTAGCGGCGCAATCCGGTGGGCGCGGGCGACGTCGCGGGTCTGTACGAAAGCGCCCAGGCCGTAAGGGGTTGCGTTGGCGATTTCGACGGCTTGGTCCTCGGTGTCAAACGGCGTGATGGCCAGCACCGGGCCGAACACTTCCTCTTGCGCGACAGAGCTATGGGGATCGACGTCTATGAGCAGGGTCGGTTCGATGTAGTAGCCGCCGGCAATGACGGGGGCAAGCTCATCCGACGGTGCGGCGTGTCCCCCGCTGATCAGCCGAGCGGCGGTGCCAGTTTGTGAGCGTTGAATTGCTGTGAGCACTCGCGCGAAGGCCGCCTCGTTCACCACGGGGCCCAGAGTCGTTTCGGATGCGAACGGGTCGCCCAGGCGCAGACCCGATATCGCTTTCGCGGTTGCGGTGACCACCTCGTCGTAAACAGACCGGTGCACCAACATGCGGGTTGCCAGGACACAGCCCTGCCCGGCCATCGTGAAACAGGAGTGCACGGACAGCGCAGCGGCCGCGTCGAGGTCGGCGTCGGGGAAAACGAGGTTGGCCGACTTGCCGCCGAGTTCGAGGACGACGGGTTTCACGGTGTGCCTCGCGGCGTCGAGGATCTTTTTGGCGGTGGCGATTCCGCCGGTGAATGAGATCTTTCCGACGTCGGGATCCCGGACCAAGGCTTCGCCGGCCTCGGCACCTCCGGGCAACACGTGCAGCACCCCCGAGGGCACACCGGCTTCCAGGGCAAGTTCGGCGAACCGGGCCACCGTATAGGGGGCGAGATCAGGTGTTTTCAACACCACGCAGTTGCCCGCGGCCAGGGCGGGGGCGACCTTCATGCCCACCGAGACCATCGGTCCGTTCCAGGTCAGAATGATTCCGACGACACCGTAGGGTTCGGCGAGGGTGTAGTCGAAGCCGGCGTTGAACGCCGGGGTCAGTGCAACGGTGGCGCCCTCGATTTTGTCTGACCAGCCGGCGTAGTAGCCGAACCAGGCGGCGCACATGTAAGACAGGCTCGTTGAGGTGGTCAGCGGGTGGCCCAATTCGGCGGTCGTGCGTCTGCCGAGCTCTGGCAGGTCGGCCTCTACCAACTCCTCGATGCGCTGCAGGATGCGCCGACGTTTGTCCGCCGACAGTGCCCGCCACGCCGGATACGCCCGTTTGGCTGCGGCAACGGCGGCCTCGACTTCCTCGGGGCCGCACAGCGCGATAGTGCCGTTGACCCTTCCGGTGGCGGGATCGGTGTGCTCAACCTCGCCGAGGGACGTCTGGTCAAGCCACGCACCGTCGATGAG
The DNA here is from genome assembly GCA_963826365.1 of uncultured Actinomycetota bacterium. Taxonomy (GTDB): domain Bacteria; phylum Actinomycetota; class Actinomycetes; order Mycobacteriales; family Mycobacteriaceae; genus Mycobacterium. The sequence continues at coordinate 132,221 of CAWGXA010000004.1, forward strand.
GGGCCGGGCGATGCCGAGTTGGCGCTGCTTGGCCCGCGGGTCGTCGATGACCGTGCTCATGGCTGATCCAGCTTCGCCCTGAACCCGCCGGTGACCGCCGCGCTCATCCCCACTGGGTCATCGAGGTCCCACTGAGAGGGGCGTGCCGGGTAGCGGTCGTAAGGCTGTTCGAGCTCGCTGAGAGCGATGGACACGGCGGGTCTCCTTTGATCCGTTGGTAGGTTGGGTGCGGTTGAGGTCACACGCAAAGGTCATGTCCCATCGCCGCCAGCATCCGGTGGGCGGCGGTCAGCAACTGGTCACCGCCGTTGGCATTTTCTGCGAGGTCTCGGGCGATGGCGACGTCCTTGCCGAGCAAGCCCGCGATGGTGCGCACGCGAGCCGACGGTGGTCGAAGGCCCCCGAGTAGGCCGGCGTACATCTGCACCGCGTAGCTGCGTCCGCTGGCGTGCTGCAGGATGCTCATCAGGGCGGTCGCATCCACACCCAGCTCGGTCGCGAGTTCGGCAGTCTCATGCGCTAAACCCAGCGCTGCCGTAAACAGTAGGTTGTTGAGGAGTTTGGCCAGCTGGCCGGAGCCTAGGCCTCCGACGTGCACGACAGGGTCGCCGAAAGCGGACAGCACGGGCGCGACCGTGGTGTAAATGTCGTGATCTCCGCCCACCATCACGAGCAGGCGCCGAGCACGGGCTGCTTCGCCGCCGCCGCTGACCGGCGCGTCCAGCACGTGGGCGCGGCGTTCGCTGAAGCGCTCGCCCAGTTGCCGGCAGGTTATCGGGTGCACGGTGCTGTGGATCAGCACCGTCGTTCCCGGGGTGATCCCGGCCAACAATCCGTTCGGGCGCAGCGCCACCTCGACCACATCGTCGTCGTTGAGCACACAGATGCCGACCAAATCGGCCAGTTCAGCGAGTTCGGCCGGGTTGGATGCGACGCGCGCGGTGCCGGCGAACGGCTCAAGGGCCTCGGGCCGGCGGGCCCACAGCACGGTGTCATAACCAGCATCGATGAGCGCCTGGGCCATCGGCGCGCCCTGGCTCCCGAGGCCGATGAATCCGACGATCGGCTTGGCTGCGGTCATGGGGTGGCCAACGCGGCGATCTGGGCGCTCAGGAAGGCGTCGATGTCGTCGGCACGCTTGCGCACGAGATCGGGAACTTCGCGGCGGGTGGTGAGGAAAAAAGTGTCGTCCTTGATGGCGTCGACGACCAGACGCCCCACCTCGGTGGCCTCGATGAGCGCCAGGGTGGGCGCCTTGCTCGCCACGCAGGGAAGGCGGTCGTAGCCGAAGGGCCACAACGCCGACGTCGACGCGGTGTTGATGATGTGCGCTCGGCCCTGGGCCAGCAGTCCAAGCAGGAAAGTCCGCAGACTGCGAGCGATCGACAGCACACTAGTGTCAAACGCCTTCGCCCATGCCGACAGCGGCAGATCCTCGGGCACGCTGATAGCGATGACACCGGATGGATGTGTCATCGGATGGTGACGCCGGCGTCGACTTTGAACTGCAGGCCGGTGACGTATCGTGCTTCGTCGGACACCAGGTACAGCACCGCATTACTCACATCAATGGCCTCGATCAGCGGTACGGGGAGCGCATTGCCGAAGAGAGGACCGAGGTCCGAACGGTCTTCGAGGATTAGCTTGTGCATGGTTGGTGGCGCCATCCCGGTCCACACCCCCGTCGGGTGGACGGTGTTGACCCGGATGCTTTGAGCGGCAAGCTCGTTCGCGAGAGCGACGCTCATGCCCACGATGCCTTGCTTGGCCGCTGTATAAGGGATGTGCAGCGGGCTGCCTTTGATTGCCGCCGCGGAGCTGATGTTGATCAGGCTGCCACCGCCTTGCTCAAGCAGGTGCGGTATTGCTGCCGCGCACGTATTCCATGCCCCAATGAGGTTGACGTCGGTCACTAATCGCCACTGCTCTGCCGTCGTGGTGTCCCACGTGCCAGCGGTCAGCACGCCGGCATTGGCCACGGCGGCATCCAACCCCCCCAGCTGGCCCGCGGCTGCATTGACGGCTGATGCCAAGGCCTCGGCGTCGCGAACGTCGACGACCGCGGTGATCGCCTTACCGCCACGCTCGGCGACCAGGTCGGCGGTTTCTTGAAGCTCGTCCTCGGTAGCCAGTTCGTATTCCAGCCCGGGCGGCGTTGCGCAGATGTCGAAGAGGATGACGTCGGCGCCTTCTTCGGCCAACCGTAGGGCGTGGCTGCGGCCCATGCCGCGCGCAGCCCCGGTGATTAATACCCGCTTTCCGGCCACCCGGCCGGTTGACGTCTTTCTCATGGGTCAAAGCTTGTTGCAGAAGCCGGCATCGACTGGGAATGTGACGCCGGTGACGTACCTGGCCTCATCGGACGCCAGAAAGGCGATGGCTGCACTGACGTCCTCGGGTTCTATCATGTCGATGGGCATTGGATTCTGCAGATGTACACCACCCTCTGGGTAGTGCTCTAGGAATTCGGTCATGGCTGGATTGACCGCCATCATGGTCCGCACGGCGGTCGGGTGCACGGTGTTGACCCGAATGCTGTGGGGCGCCAGCACATTTGCCAGTGTGCGCATCAGTCCGACGATTCCGTGCTTCGCCGCAGCGTATCCGAGTCCTCCGCCCTGCAGGCCGCCGAAGCCTTTCAATCCCGCGGTCGAGCTAGTGAACACGATCGACCCACCTCGTTGGCCAGCGATGAGATGCGGTATCGCCGCCGAAGCGGTGTGGTAAGAGCCGTCAAGGATTACCCCGGTCGCGGCGCGCCATTGGTCGAGTTCCTCCTCGAGGGTCAGCTCGCGGAAGGCGACCGGCGCAATGCCGGCGTTCGCGCACACGATGTCGAGCCGACCGAAGTGCGCTACGCCGGCGTCCACTGCAGCCTTGACCTGGTGGAAATCGCGGACATCGGCCACGCTGGCGACGATCTTGGCGCCCTCACGCTCGACAAGCTCGACGGTTTCCTCGAGTTCATCGCGGGATGCCATCGGATAGTGGTTGGCCGGGATGTCGGCGCAGATGTCGATCCCGATGATATTGGCGCCGTCCCGGGCCAGACGCACCGCGTGACTGCGGCCCTGGCCGCGGGCCACCCCGGTGATGAATGCGACGCGCCCCTCGAATCGTGCTGACACTTGCATCTCCTTATGTCGGCTACCGCCGACTCTTCGATGTCTACTCTGCGATTCAGTGACGCGGGTGCTCGTCGATCACGATTCACCTCTCAAACCTTCGACTGGATGTTAAGTTATAGGACTTAATCCGTCTAGTATGAGATTCTGGTCAAATGTCCATGTCGGTGTCCACACCGGTAGGCGCGTCGGCCAAGCAGCGGTTGGTGCTCACCGCGGAGCGACTCTTCGCCCAGCACGGTCTCGACGGTGTTCCACTCCGGCTCATTGGCACCACGGCAGGAATGGCGAACAAGTCCGCCGTGCAGTACCACTTCGGATCGAAAGATGCACTTGTCGAAGCGATCCTGGCGAACCGACTCGAACACCTGACCCGCCGAAGACAGTTGCTCGGGGCGCGGATGTCCGCGGACGACGTGCGAAGCGTGGTGGAGGCGCATCAGCTCCCACTCATCGAACTAGCTGAAGACGAAACCTGCTACTACTTGCCGTTCCTCGAACAACTGTTGCGCTACGACTACCGAAGCAGCCCGCTATCCACCCTGCCAGCTCCCCACCGCGAATCACATCAGGCGTATATCGACCACGTCGGCGCCCTGATCGACCAGGTGCCGCAGCCGCTGCGCGACGACCGCATTCATCGGGTGTCGGCGATGTGCGTGCACGCCTGCGCCGACCGCCACCGTGCGCGCGTGTTTGGGACGACCGTGTCGACTTACGCCGTCCATGTCAGCGCACTGCTGGACGGGATGGTTGCGTTTCTTACAGCGATTCCCTCGGCCGAGACACTGGCCGCGCTCCAAGGATCCACGTCCGACCGTCCGCGAATGCGGGCCCTGCCCTGAACGGATGATCATCGGTCCCGAGCGCGACATCGTGGCCGACTGTCCCAGCTGAGCGAACGGGGGAAAGGATGTTCATCGCGGCAACGGAGCGAGCGGCTACGATCACCGATCTCGACTTTTACCGCTGGTGGGAGGGCAGCGATCAACCCGGTCGCGGTGCGGACGAGGCCCCCAGTCCAGACGAAGTGTTCGACGGGAGGATCAGTCAACGAGACCAACACTTCCGGAGTCGGACTCGGGTAGCTGCCGGCCGGCCAGGCTAGGTCGCCCGTAGGGCGAGGAATTGCTCCGCGGCCGTGCGCATACGAAATGCGACGACGTCGTCGGCGACGCTGATAGGCAAGGCGGCGGGCACTCGAACCGCCTCAAGCACCAGCGTCTCCTTCGCCGAAGGCGTGGGCCCGATCGGAGAACCTGGCATCACGCGAGCATCGCCGCCTCGTCAGCTGTCTGTGCCGGTATTCTTCGCCGCCGCCACCAGGAGGTGATCTAGGCGTCGCGCCACAATCCAACCGAGATATACCGCGATGTGCATGACGACCTCTTGCAGCTCGTCGAACGTGAGATCGCCGCTGCGCAAGGCGGACTCGAGCTGATCGGTCATCTCCGCATCGATCCCGAGGGCGGCGCTGCAGGAGATTGCGACTAGTCGTCGGTCGCGCGGGGTGAGGTACTCATCGCGGCTCCAGATCTCGCCGTAGAGGTAGTCGAGGTCGCCCACGGCTTGAAATGAGGTGCGTGGCGGTGCAGGCGCGGCTCCGTGCACGGCCGCGTATGCCGCCTCACCTCGGGCTCGGCGGACGCCGTCGGCAACCGGATCGGCCCACGGGACGAACCTCGCGAAGGTCAGCGTCTCGCCGTCCTCCTCGGCGATTTTGGCGAAGGCAGCCATGATGTAGGTGAGCATCGACGAGCCCTTGGGCCAACCCGCCTGGGTGCCGAAGAAGAGCAGGAACTCGTCGATCTCCTCCTTAGTCACCTCGTTGCTCTTGAGGGCGGCGTAACAGTGGGTCTCCATGGGCACGGGTGCGTCGGCCATGCCGACACACGCAAGGGTGATCCAGCGACGATCGCGAGGCGTGAGCACGCCGCGGCGCCACATCTCGGCGAAGACGAACCCGATCACTCCGCCATCAATGTAGGCGCTGACCGGGGTAGGGGCCGGCGCGCACATGATGTGCTCGTACTCCGCATGTGCGACCCGTTGACGGTCGTCGCGATCGGTCCATTCGCTCACGCCGACTCCGTCCGGAGATATGGAAGCTGTGCTTGCACGGCCGTCTGGGACGACAACCTAACGGGGTTGTGTGAGTAAGTCAAAAAGCTTACGAACCAGTCGCATACCTTAATACGAGCTGTGCGGAGTGAATCTCGACGCGGGGGATCAGAAAATGCAATGGCCGTACCTTCTCGTGACAGACATAATCTGCGACCATCAACGTGTTCGGAGAAACATGGAAGACACGCTGGGGTATGCAAGGACGCCACGTCGTGGTTACAGGCGAATCGGGGATGGGCGCTGCCACCGCTTCGATCCTCACCGGTCTGCGCACTCAGAGTTACCCGCGCTCGACGTCCGGCCCACCGAGATTCCGCCTACCGGGCGCTCGCGGTCGACCTGCGCGACCGCGCATCGCCACCGCTCATCTGACGTGGCCGAAGTCGCGCACACCTGCCAGCGATCCAACGCGGACAAACCGCGATCAGCCTGCGCGTAGCCAGATTTACCGCCAGTGAGAGACGGGCGTACGCACCGGTTGCACGAACGAAAGGGCGTCATGCAACAAGATGATCAACGGCCAACACACAACACCCGATTGTCGGCAAGAGACCTCAGTATGTTGAACATCGCCGCCGCCGCAGCACTACACCAAACCGCCGAGTTGCGCAGCGAGATTACACAAGCCAAAGCCAACGGCCTCACCACCGACGAGATCCGCGACATCCTCCACGAGGTAGCCATACACGCCGACTCAAGCGTCGCCGATTGCGTCCGCATCGCGGAACAAGCCCTCACCGATCCGCAACAGTAACCGCGCGGAAAGATAACCGCCTTGGCGATGGCGATTCACGCCGAGGACCACCATTCATCAGTCGTGTTGAGATACACCGCGTAGGGCGCGGGCGGCGCCCGTCTGGCGGTGATCTCGTCAAGCGCGAGGTGATGAAAGAAAACTGGCCAGAGCCCTAAGGCTCTGACCAGCATCTTCTCGGTGGAGCTGCCGGGAATCGAACCCGGGTCCTACGGCATTCCCTCAAGGCTTCTCCGTGCGCAGTTCGCTATGTCTCTACTCGGATCTCCTGGTCACACGAACTCGCCAGGATGACGATCCCAGTCGCTGTTTGATGTCCCCGCGGGTCCCGCGACCGAACCCGTGGGTGGGTCCCTCTAGCTGATGCCAGGGTCCGGGCCGAGGGCGCTCCCGGTCTGACAGACACGCAGTCGCTTAGGCAGCGAGTGCGTAGTCGCGCTGATTTGAATCGGCGCTTATGTGGTTGCATCGACGCTTACGGTGGTCTCTTGCCTGCACCGGCACGCTTCCCTTGATTCGATGCGCGAAGTCGAAACCGTTCAGCCCCTCGCACCCCCACCGATTTCCGGCAGGAAAACCCATTGTACGGGGCTATTAACGAGCGGCAACGAAATTCTGTTCCGCGCCGGCTTGCGGTCAGATCACAAAGTTCAAACGCTCGACGATCCGCGCGGCCACGTCCTTGTCACCAGCCAGTTCGACGTCCTGGGCGCGGGCCGGGCACATCGGGCGTCCGCCGGCCAACCTGGTGAACTGCAGCGCGTCCACCCGGATGGTGGCCGTCGGCTCCTGGCCACCGAAGTCCTCGACCAGCTGCGCCCGACCGTCGACGCTAATCCGGATGCTGCGAGCCAGCGGCCCGGTCAAGTCGAATTCGACGCGTGAACCGTCGGGAGCTTTGGCGAGTTTGCCGACCACGAACCCCATGGTGGCCGCGACCTCATCGAGGGAAAGCTTCGAAGCGGCCCCCGCGAGCTCGTCGTCGGACGACGGCTGCTGCAGCGCCAGGCGGATGTCTTGCTCGTGCATCCAGCAGTCGAAGACCCGGATGCGCATGAATCGTCCATAGCTGTCGGGACCCGCCGGCGTCAGGGTCTGCGCATTCCAGTCCTCGACCGACATGCTTTCCAGGACCTTGCGGCGCCCGTCGGTCACCGTGCGGTATTGCTCGAGAACGGTGCTTCCGGTTTCCGTACTGAGATGGCGCACCCAGCACTCGTTCATCGCGCCAATGTCGTTGCGGACATGGTCGAACGCTTTGACGTCGGTGTCCGGTTCGGGCGCGGCAACGCCTTCCAAGAACGACTCGGTCCCGATGATGTGCGAGACCACGGCCTGCACGTCCCAGCCGGGCAGCGGCGTCATCGCCTTCCACTGGGCCTCGGGTAGCCCCTGCAGCAGCGCGTCGATGTCGTCCCATACCCCAACGAGCCCGGAAAGGACCTCAGACTTGTCGAGTTCAGTGACGGGACGATCGGCCATCATCGGATCGTAGGCCGATAAGTGCGTCTCGAAAACTACCCGGCGGCAGTTACATGCCTTTCGCTCGACGGCCCAGCTCGCGAACAACTTCGCGCTCAGCGTCCCGGCGAGCCATGTCCTGGCGTTTGTCGTGTGCTTGCTTGCCTCGTGCCAATGCAAGCTCGACCTTGACCTTGCCCCCCAGGAAGTACAGCGACAGCGGTACCAAGGTGAGATTACCATCGCGGATCTTGCCGATCAGTCGGTCGATTTCTTGCCGATGTAGCAACAGCTTTCGATTGCGACGTGGCTCATGGTTAGTCCAGCTACCGTGCCGATACTCCGGAATATGCAAGTTACGCAACCACACTTCACCGTCGTCGACGGTTGCGAACGCGTCGGCTAACGAAGCCTGGCCCTGCCGCAGGCTCTTCACCTCGGTGCCCAATAATGCGACACCGGCCTCGAACAACTCGATAATCGAATAGTCGTGCCGGGCCCTGCGATTGCTGGCGACGATTTGTTTGCCGTCACCCTTGCCGCCAATCGCCTTGCCCCGGTTGGGGTTTTTGGCCACCGCTACCGCCGCACGTAGAGCCGCAACGTCGCGTACGACGTCAACGCAGCCATCGAAACGCCGAGCAGCAGCAGAATCGGTGCGATGTAAAGGATGTCGGCATAGTCGACCCGAGCGATCAGATTCGCTTGATAGAACTGGTTTAACGCGTTGTCCAGGAACAACGCTCGCACCACGAGCAATCCGCCGATAGCGATGGCCACACCGGCGGTCGCGGCCGCCATCGCCTCCACCAGGAACGGTAACTGGGTATACCAGCGGCTGGCTCCCACCAGTCGCATGATTCCGATCTCGGTGCGCCGCGTATAGGCAGCCACCTGAACCATATTGGCAATCAACAGGATTGCCCCGACGGCCTGGACCAACGCCACCGCGAACGCAACATTGCTCAATCCGTCCAGCACGGCGAAGAGCCGGTCAATCAGGTCCTTTTGGTTCAGCACCGAAAGCACCCCGGGCTGGCCCTGCATCGCCATGTCGAAATCCTTGTGCTGCTCGGGATTATTGAGCTTGACGATGAATGACGCTGGGAAGGAATCCTTTCCGGCAACGTCCTTGTACTGCGGGAACTTACGGATGGCGTCGTCGTAGGCGTCCTGACGGTTCAGGAAGCGAACCGACTTGACGTCTTCTCGCCCTTCGATTTTCTCCCGCAGCGCCTTACACGGATTGGTCGTGCAGCCCGGGTCGTTGGCGGAGACGTCCTCGGTGAGAAACACCTGCGTCTCGACGCGGTCGAGGTAGATGGCCCGCGAGTGGTCTGCCAACCGCACCACCAGCAGACCACCACCGAACAGGCCGATGGAGATCGCGGTCGTCAGGATCATCGCGATCGTCATCGTCACGTTGCGACGAAGACCGGTCAGGACCTCGTTGAGTAGGAATCCGAAACGCACTTAGCGATCCATCCCGTAGATGCCTTGTTGCTCGTCGCGGATCAACCGGCCCAGCGACAGCTCGACGACGCGCTGCCGCATCGAGTCGACGATGTGGTGGTCGTGCGTCGCCATCAAGACCGTCGTCCCGGTGCGGTTGATCCGCTCCAACAGATCCATGATGTCGTTACTGGTGTCGGGGTCGAGGTTGCCGGTGGGCTCGTCGGCCAGCAGCACCAGCGGCCGGTTGACGAACGCCCGCGCGATCGCGACACGCTGCTGCTCTCCACCAGACAGCTCGGTCGGCAGCCGGTTGGCTTTGCCGGACAGCCCGACCGTATCGAGCACCTCGGGCACCACCCGATTGATCTGTTCGCCGCGTTTGCCGATCACTTCCAGCGCGAACGCGACATTCTCGAACACCGTCTTTTGCTGCAGCAGTCGAAAGTCCTGGAAAACGCAGCCGATCACCTGACGCAATTTCGGTACGTGGCGGCCGGGCAGCTTGTTGACGTGGAACTTCGAAACCCGCACGTCACCATTGGTGGGGGTCTCCGCGGCCAGCAGTAGTCGCATAAACGTCGACTTGCCCGAACCCGACGGGCCGATCAGAAAGACGAATTCACCCTTGTCGATTTTGACGTTGATGTCATCGAGCGCCGGACGCGCCGCCGCTTTGTACTTCTTGCTGACATGGTCGAGGGTGATCATCACGGCACCCGAGTGTAGCGGTGAATTTCGCTGGGCCGCGATGACCGACCGCCGGAGTGGCCCAGACGCAAGCTAGAAACCCGGCCTCGGCTGCGACGGCAGCGGCTGCGATGGCAGCGGGGGCGAGGGGGTCGGGGTCGAGGTCGGCGGACACAACGGCGCCGGCAGCAGACACGGCAGCTGCGGCAGCTGGAACGGCGGCGCAGTGGTGGTCGTGGTCGTGGGCACCGTGGTCGTCGGCGGAGGCGGCACCGTGGTGACCGGGGTCGGCGTGAACGTGGCCGTCGGCTCCTGCACCTTGCTGCGCGGCACCCAGGTGTAGTTGGGGTCGGGTACGAAGCCCGGCGGCACCACCTGCGGAGCCGGCGGCTTGGGAGCAGCCTCAGGGCGGTAGGTGTCGTAGACCCACCACACCGCGAGAAACACCACAATCAACAGCAGCGTCGACGTGCGAATCCGGCCGCCGAACATGTAGTTCGGCCAGCTTTTCTCCGCATCGTCGCTGCTCTTCTCCAGGACGTTGAGTGTCAGTTTCATCGTTGCACCGACTCACGCGCTATCTCGTGAGCCGCCTCAGCGGCCTGGGCCGCGGGAGCGGCAGGGTCATCCTCGACCACGCTCACCGTCGCGTCGGCCGTGGTGACGATGCCGGCGTGGCCCAGTGCCCGAACGACCAGCACTCGCAACTGCCGGCCCGCCTCGAACTGCTTGCCGGGCAGTGTGCGCGCCACCATGCGCAGGGTGACGGTGTCGACTTCGATGCTTTCCAACCCCATCAGGGTGGGCGCATCCAGCAGCAACTCGCCCAGCAATGGGTTGTCCATGGCGTGGTCGCACACGTCGTGCAAGACCTCGTTGACCCGGTTCAAGTCGGCGCTGGTCGAGACGGGGATGTCGATCACCGCGCGCGCCCAGTCCTTCGAGAGATTGATGGTTTTGACGATCTGACCATTGGGGATGGTGAACAACTCACCGTCCGAGGAGCGGAGCCGCGTCACGCGCAGTGTCACGTTCTCCACCGTGCCGCGCGCCTCGGCGGCGATCCCCGAGACGGTCAACGACACCAGGTCACCGAAGCCGTACTGCTTCTCGACAATGATGAAAAAGCCCGAAAGCAGATCCTTGACCAGCTGCTGAGCGCCGAAACCTAGCGCCGCACCGAGCACTGTGGCAGGCGCGATGAACCCGCCCACCGAGAACTGCAGCACGTCGCCGATCTGAACAACGACCCAGATCGCGATGATCACGATCGACACCCACTGGATCACCGACGCCACCGCCTGGCGGTGCTTGGTCGCCTCCGAGCGCACCAAGGCGTCGCTTTCGGCGAAGCCGACGTCAAGCTGCCGGGTGATCTGCTGAGCCACCCAGGTGACGAAGCGGACTGCCAGTACCGCGGCGATGAACAGCATGATGATGTGCAGACCCCGATCGAGGATCCAGCCACCGATTTCGCCGCGCCAAAAGTCGTGCCAGCGCTGCGTTGCCGAAGTTGCAAGAATTGTTGTGTTAGTCGTCATCTTTTCGATTGCGCCACCGGATTCCCGCTTCCAGGAACCCGTCGATGTCTCCGTCCAGAACGGCCGCAGGATTGCCGACCTCGTACTCGGTTCGCAGATCCTTGACCATCTGATACGGCTGAAGTACGTAGGAGCGCATCTGGTTACCCCAGGAACTTCCGCCTTCACCTTTCAAGGCGTCCATCTCAGCGCGTTCTTCTATTCGCTTACGCTCCAATAGCTTTGCCTGAAGTACTCGCATTGCCGAAACCTTGTTCTGCAATTGCGACTTCTCGTTCTGGCAAGTCACGACAATACCCGTTGGGATGTGGGTAAGCCGAACCGCGGAGTCGGTGGTGTTCACCGACTGGCCGCCAGGTCCGCTCGATCGGTACACGTCAACCCGCACATCGCCTTCGGGAATGTCGATGTGATCGGTGGTCTCAACCACCGGGAGAACCTCGACTTCAGCGAACGAGGTCTGACGTCGACTCTGGTTGTCGAACGGGCTGATCCGGACCAGTCGATGAGTGCCCTGCTCGACGGACAACGTGCCGTACGCATAGGGCGCATGCACGGCGAACGTCGTGCTTTTGATCCCGGCTTCCTCGGCGTACGAGGTATCGAACACCTCGACGCCGTATTTGTGTTGCTCCGCCCAGCGGATATACATCCGCATCAGCATCTCGGCCCAGTCGGCAGCGTCCACCCCACCGGCGCCGGAGCGGATGTTGACCAGTGCCTCGCGCTCGTCGTACTCGCCTGACAGCAGGGTGCGTACCTCGGCGGCCTCGATGTCGGCGTGCAGAGCCTTGAGTTCGGCGTCGGCCTCATCTCGAGCATCGGCGGCGTCTTCCTCGGCCGCGAGCTCGTAGAGCACCGGCAGGTCATCGAGCCGCTGCCGCAGCTCCTCGATGCGGCGTAGCTCCCCCTGGGCATGGGACAACTGACTCGTCACGCGCTGCGCATTGGTCTGGTCGTCCCACAGTTTGGGATCGGAGGCTTCCTGCTCGAGCTTCTCGATGCGGCTGCGCAGACCGTCCACATCGAGCACTCGCTCCACCGTGGTCAGGGTGGCGTCGAGGGCGGCGATGTCGGATTGACGGTCGGGTTCCACAGCCGCCAACGTTACCGGCGGCCTGATCCGGGGCGAATGCTCAGGTCGCAAGCCGCGCCGCTCTGGCCAAATGCCGGGGATCTGCGATTAGCATCGGGTGACCACTTTGTGCGCCCGCGACTGCGACGCCAGCCCCTTCTCAGCCCATTGCGTCGCAGCCGGGCACGACCAGAAGGCTGGGGTATGCGCCCATTCCATGTCGCCATCGTCGGCTCCGGACCGTCGGGTTTCTTCGCAGCGGCCTCGTTGCTCAAAGCTGCCGATTCCTCCGACCAGATCGACGTGGCCGTCGACATGCTCGAGATGCTGCCGACGCCGTGGGGCCTGGTCCGCTCCGGCGTCGCGCCGGATCACCCCAAGATCAAATCGATCAGCAAGCAATTCGCGAAAATCGCCGAAGATCCGCGGTTCCGCTTTTTCGGCAATGTGGTGGTCGGCGAACATGTCGAGGCCGCCGAACTCGCCGAGCATTACGACGCGGTGATCTACGCCGTCGGCGCACAGTCTGATCGCTCGTTGAACATTCCTGGCGAGGAGTTGGCCGGCAGTGTCGCCGCCGTCGATTTCGTCGGCTGGTACAACGCGCATCCGAATTTCGAGCAGATATCGCCCGACCTGTCGGGTGCCCGGGCCGTCGTCATTGGCAATGGCAACGTCGCACTCGACGTCGCCCGGATTCTGATCACCGATCCGGAGGTGCTCGCGCTCACCGACATCGCCGACCACGCGTTGGACACGCTGCGCCCACGCGGTGTGGAAGAAGTCGTGATCGTCGGTCGGCGCGGGCCGCTGCAGACCGCGTTCACCACGCTTGAGTTGCGTGAGCTGACCGACCTCGAAGGGGTCGACGTGATCGTCGATCCCGCACAGCTGGCCGACGTCAGCGACGAGGACGCCGAAGCTGCGGGCAAGACGACCAAGCAGAACATCAAGGCGCTGCGCGATTACGCGGGCCGCGAACCCCGTCCGGGACACCGTCGCATGGTGTTCCGGTTCTTGACGTCTCCGATCGAGATCAAGGGCAGCGACCGGGTGGAGCGAATCGTGCTCGGCCGCAACGAGTTGGTCGCCGACGAGAGCGGGTGGGTGTCGGCCAAGGACACCGGTGAACGCGAAGAGTTGCCGGTACAGCTGGTCGTGCGGTCGGTCGGCTACCGCGGCATGCCCACGCCGGGGCTGCCCTTCGACGATAAGAGCGCCACCATCCCCAACACCGACGGCCGGGTCGACGGCAGCCGTAACGAATACGTCGTCGGGTGGATCAAGCGCGGACCGACCGGTGTCATCGGCACCAATAAAAAGGACTCACAAGAGACTGTCGACACCCTGATCAATGATCTGACCGGCGGCCACGAGCAGGCCGATTTTCCGGACGACCATGCCGACAAATTGGCCGACTGGCTGGCGTCACGCCAACCAAAACTGGTCACCTCGGCGCACTGGGACATCATCGATCAACATGAGCGAGCGGCCGGCGAGCCGCACGGGCGTCCCCGCGTCAAACTGCCGAGCCTGGAAAAGCTACTCCACATCAGCCACGGCTGACCCGAATCAGCCCGCCCCGGCCGGCCGCATCAAATGATCCCGGCTATTTTCCGCTGAGACCGGCGGCCGAATAAACATTAATTGCGGTGTCGCCACCCACGAATTAGCGCGCGGTTCCCGTTATTTCTTTGTACGATCTCAGACGTCTGAAGTCCGGCTGCCCTGCTATCCGGAATTGCTTAAACGCGGTGCGCCGTAAAGGGCTCCGGCGAGGTTAGCGCAGTCTGCCACCGAAAGGCGCTGACATGCTCTATGCCCACGCTCCACCGACGACTTGATTAGTGGCGACGCAGCAGGCAGACGGCATATCGAGATTTCCGGAATGTCGGCAAAGCGCCGCAAATTAGCTGACTTCGAGCAATTCCGACTCTCAGTATTCATCGTCAACCCGACCGGCCTCGACCTGAATGTCGAGGCTTATCGTCGCACAGCTTTATTACCAAACCAATCAAAAGGAGATGTGGAACAATGGATTACGCCTTTGCGCCACCGGAGATCAACTCAGCCCGAATGTACGCAGGCCCCGGATCGGGTTCGCTTTTGGCTGCCGCGGGGAGCTGGGACGCGCTGTCTGCCGAATTAGCCACCACAGCCGAGGGTTATGAATCGGTGCTTTCGAATCTGACCAGCTTCCAGTGGCGTGGCGTCGCATCGGAAGCCATGGCCGCCGCCGCCCACTACATGGGTTGGCTGCAAACGGCCACCGAGCAGACGAAGCAGACGGCCATGCAGGTACGGGCCGCGGCGTCGGCTTACGAGCATGCGCACGCGACGACGGTGCCACCAACCGCGGTTGCGGCAAACCGTGCTCGACTCGCGTCGCTGATAGCGACCAACGTGGTGGGCCAGAACACCGCCGCGATCGCGGCCACCGAGGCACAGTACAGCGACTACTGGGCCCAGGACACTGCAGCGATGTCCGGCTACCACGCCTCTTCGGCGGCCGCGACGCAGCTCCCGCGGATTTCTTCGCCCAACAAATCCACCAATGAGGCCGGGTTAACCGCCCAAAATACCGCGGTCAACCAAGCCAATATCATTGCTGCCCAGCCGAATTTGTCTGCGCCCGCAGTTTCCGACCCGCCGGAGCCGCCGTTTTCGATAAACGATGCCGAGTTCGGACTCCTTGACGTCATTTCCGCGACCGGCACCAGCATCAGCTCACCTACCCTCCTGGAGCAGATGGTTACCGGGGCCATCGGGGCCGAGGCCAATTTGGGCATTTTGCCGAAGTTAGCGGCTCCCGCCGCGATCGCTCCGCTCGCGGCGCTGCCTGAATTAGCGGGCGCCACCTCCAGCATGAGCGGCGGCGCGGGGCTGGGCAATATCACCGCCACCCTTACCCGGGCCGGCTCCATCGGTCCGATGTCCGTACCAGCGACCTGGTCGGCGCCGTCAATACCCAAGGCTTTCTCGCCGTTGGAACCCGCGGGCATGACCACGATTCCAGGGACCGACGGGGCAGTCGCGTCCGGGTACCCGGGCTACCCGGGGATGCCGGCGGGCGCAACCTCACGAGGCGCAAGTGGCCCTCCGCGGTATGGCACCCGGCTGACGGTGATGACACGCCCGCCGGCGGCCGGGTAACAGACCCCTAGTCCGCGGGCGAACCCAATGGTTTGCCCATGTCGGCTAACGATAAGTGACGCAATGGATTTCGCTTTCTTGCCACCTGAGATCAACTCAGCACGGATGTACAGCGGGCCCGGGGCGGGCGTGCTGTTGGCGGCCGCGGGCAGCTGGGACTCGCTGTGCGCCGAGTTGAGCACCGCGGCCCAGGTCTATGGATCGGTGCTTCGGGGATTGAGCGACTTGGCCTGGCGCGGTCCGACCGCACAGGCAATGGTCGCCGCCGCAACGCCATACGCAGTTTGGTTGCACGCGACCGCCGAGCAGACGCAGCAGACGGCCATGCAGGCTCGCGCCGCGGCGGCGGCTTTTGAGCTGGCGCATGCGATGACAGTGCCCCCAACCGCGGTCGCGGCCAATCGCGCCCAGCTGAAGCTCCTGGTTGCAACGAACTTCTTCGGCCAGAACACCGGCGCGATCGCGGCGACCGAAGTGCAGTACGCCGAGTATTGGGCCCAGGACGCCACCGCGATGTACGGCTATGCCACCAGCTCGGCAGCGGCGACGGTGCAGTTGACGCCGTTCGACTCCCCATCTCAGACCACCAACCAAGACGGGGTGACCGCTCAAAACCTTGCGGTTGCCAAAGCCGACGCCACGGTCATGAGCTCGGCAGCACACGACGACTTCAGACGAAGAGGAGGGATTCGGGGGCAACTCAAACGCGCTGGTAGTGCTGGATGTGATCAGAACTATCGACGATGCGATCGGAGGCACTTCTGGTATCAGCTTGTTCGCTCCCCAGGCGATCGGCGCCAACAGATGGCTCGGCGGTTTAACCAACCTGGCGGCTCCGGGCTTTGGCGGCGCGCTCGCCGAGCTGCCTGAGTTGGCCGGGTTCACGTCGGGCGCCGGCAGGGGTGCGAGCCTGGCCGACGTGACCGTCACACTTGGCCGTGCCGGTTCGATGGGCTCGATGTCGGTACCAGCCAGCTGGACCGCGCCATCAAGCAACGTCATTACCTCATTGCCGGGCGACGGGTTGTCGGCCGTGGCGGGGAGCGCCGAGCCGGCTGGATCCGGATCTGGCGTGCCCGGCATCCCCGGGATGCGACCGCCCTCGCGAGCGGCACTTGTTGTGCCCCGCTACGGCGTGCGGATCAAGGTGATGCCACGCCCACCATGCGCCGGATGACTGAAGCTAGGCCGCGGGTGTTTCGGGCGGTGCGAATTTCCAGTTGTCCGGATTCTTCGCCGAGTACACCACCGGGTGGAGTTGGCCCATCGTCGGCCACTGGTCGACGTTGACCGCCAACCGCGCATAGACAGCGTGCTCATTGACGTTGGGGCCGTTGATAACACCGGCGATGGTGACGAATTGCTCGCCATCGGCATCCGGTCGTGGGCTGACCCCGGTCACCAGCAGGGTGCCGCTGAGCAGCTCGCTGCGCGGGCCGCGCGGGACAAACCGCTGAGCAAGAAATACCCCCAGTACGGCCACCAGCAGGAGCAGTAGACCGAATTCCCACATGCCGCCATGGTAGCCGCGATGTTCGGCTGAACTGACTTAAGGCCCTACTGTCCCACGCGGATTCGTCGTAGCGTTGACGTCACGCGCAAGTGCGCCAAGGGAAGGTGAGGTCCATGACGGATGAGCCTGCTGTCGCTTTATCGGAAGACGAAAGTTGGCGCAGGTTGGGCGGCGTCGCCTTGGGCCGACTAGTGACAAGTTTCGCCGGTGAGCCCGAGATCTTCCCGGTGAACTATGCGGTCCAAGACCGGACGGTGCTGTTTCGGACTGCCGAGGGCACCAAATTGTTTTCCGCCGTGGGGCACAACGTGGTGGTGTTCGAGGCCGATGACCACAACGTTGCCGAAGGCTGGAGTGTGATTGTAAGAGGCCGCGCACGGCTGCTTCGTACCGCGGCGGAGATCGAGGAAGCCGAACGCGCGCAGCTGATGCCGTGGACCGCGACCGTCAAGAAGCATTACGTCCGGGTAACCCCGACCGACATCACCGGACGCCAGTTCACGTTCGGTCCAGAACCGGATCCGAACGCAAGCTTTGCCTGACGCAGTCAGCCCGCGAGCGGGAGGAGGACATCGAATTTCGGGCGCGCCGTGGTAGGACTGCTGGCATGAGTCAGGACGATCTGACGTTGGCGCTGCTGCTGGCCGATCGCGCGGATGCGATTACTCGCGATCGGTTCGGCGCGCTCGACCTGCACGTCGACACGAAACCGGACCTGACACCGGTAACCGACGCCGACCGGGCGGTCGAAACCGACCTGCGGGGGGCCCTCGCACAACACCGGCCCGACGACAGCGTCGTGGGCGAGGAATTCGGCGGAACCACGACTTTCAGCGGGCGCCAGTGGATCATCGACCCGATCGACGGCACCAAGAATTTCGTGCGCGGGGTGCCGGTGTGGGCCAGCTTGATCGCGCTACTCACCGACGGCGTTCCCGTGGTGGGTGTCGTCAGCGCGCCAGCGTTGCAACGCCGGTGGTGGGCAGCACACGGCCAAGGCGCATTCGTCGCCGCCGACGATGTTGCACCGCGCCGTCTGTCGGTTTCCTCAGTGGCACAGCTTGATTCGGCAAGTCTCTCGTTTTCTAGCCTGTCCGGTTGGGCGGAGCGCGGCCTGCGAGACAGATTCATCGCGCTGACCGATGCGGTGTGGCGGGTGCGCGCCTACGGCGACTTTTTCTCCTATTGCCTTCTCGCCGAGGGGGCGGTCGATATCGCCGCCGAACCGGAAGTCTCGGTCTGGGATCTCGCGGCGCTCGACATCGTCGTCCGTGAGGCAGGCGGGAAATTCACCGGCTTGGACGGCGTAGCCGGCCCGCACCGTGGCAGCGCTGTGGCGACAAACGGACTACTACATGGGCGCGTACTCGGCAGCCTTGGCGTGTGAATCAGCTAACACTAGCTATCTTACTCCGGAGTAAGATAGCCTTTAATGGCATCGCCCCAACGACCGAGGCTGCTGAAAAAATGACCGATACTTCCTCCGGTTCACCAAAGACTTCGAAGAATTCCCCATCCCGCGTGAAACGACGCGGCCGCAAGACCGGTATCGGGCTGCAGCCGCACCGACGGACGGGGATTGATATCACCATGGCGCTGCTTACCCCGATCATGGGCCAGGAGTTCCTGGATAAATATCGCCTGCGTGATCCACTCAACCGGGGCCTGCGCTACGGCACAAAAACGGTCTTCTCCACGGCTGGCGCCGCTTCCCGACAGTTCAAACGGGTCCAGAACCTGCGCAGTGGGCCGACCCGGCTCAAATCCAGCGGTAAAGACTTCTACGACCTGACGCCCGACGACGAGCAGAAAATGATCGTCGAAACGCTCGAGGATTTCGCCGAAGAAATCCTGCGGCCCGCCGCTGCCGATGCCGACGAGGCAGCAACCTACCCGTCAGATCTGATCGCGAAAGCCGCCGAGTTGGGCATCACGGCGGTCAACATTCCCGAGGATTTCGACGGCATCGCCGCACACCGCTCCAGCGTGACCAATGTTTTGGTGGCCGAGGCGCTGGCCTACGGCGATATGGGTCTGGCATTGCCGATTCTGGCTCCCGGCGGTGTGGCGTCCGCACTCACCCACTGGGGCAGCGCCGATCAGCAGGCCACCTATCTGAAAGAGTTTGCCGGCGACAATGTTCCGCAGGCCTCTGTGGCCATCGCCGAACCGCAGCCGCTCTTCGATCCCACTCGCCTGAAAACCACCGCGGTGCGCACTCCCAGTGGATACCGGCTCGACGGTGTCAAGTCGTTGGTGCCGGCGGCGGCCGATGCCGAGCTGTTCATCGTCGGTGCGCAGCTGAACGGCAAGCCGGCGTTGTTCATCGTCGAGTCGTCCGCCAAAGGCCTTACCGTCAAAGCGGATCCGAGCATGGGGATCCGGTCGGCGGCCCTGGGCCGAGTCGAACTCGCCGGGGTGTCGGTGCCACCGAATGCCCGGCTGGGCGAAGACGAGGCCACCGATGACAACTACTCCGAGGCAATCGCGTTGTCCCGGCTGGGTTGGGCGGCACTGGCCGTCGGGACCTCGCACGCAGTGCTCGACTATGTGATTCCTTACGTGAAGGAACGCGAGGCATTCGGCGAGCCGATCGCCCGCCGGCAAGCCGTCGCCTTCATGTGCGCCAACATCGCCATCGAGTTGGACGGGCTACGCCTGATTACCTGGCGCGGCGCGGCGCGCGCCGAACAGGGCCTCCCCTTCAGTCGCGAAGCGGCACTGGCCAAGCGGCTCGGCGCTGACAAGGGCATGCAGATCGGCCTGGATGGCGTCCAGCTGCTCGGCGGCCACGGCTACACCAAAGAACATCCCGTCGAACGCTGGTACCGCGACCTGCGGGCCATCGGCGTCGCCGAGGGCGTTGTCGTCATCTAACCGGCTAGCGAAAGATCAATCATGGCAATCAATCTGGAACTGCCCCCCAAGATGCAAGCGGTAATCGACAAGGCACACCAGGCCGGCGCGGAAATGATGCGGCCGATCGCCCGTAAGTACGACCTCAAGGAGCACGCCTACCCGGTCGAGCTCGACACATTGGCCAGTCTGTTCTCCGGAGCAGCTGAGTCCAATGCCCTGGGCCTCGCTGGAGCTGAGGCATTCCGAGGTAGTGAAAGCAAGGAAGAAAACCGCAACGGCGCCAATATGGCGGCGGTGCTGCAGACGTTGGAGGCCTGCTGGGGCGACGCGGCAATGATGCTGTCGATTCCCTATCAAGGCCTGGGCAACGCGGCGATCAGCGGAGTGGCGACCGACGAACAACTGAGTCGTCTGGGCAGGGTGTGGGCGGCGATGGCCATCACCGAACCCGGCTTCGGCTCCGACTCGGCGGCGGTGTCCACCACCGCCAAGCTGGACGGCGACGAGTACGTGATCAACGGCGAAAAGATTTTCGTCACCGCGGGTTCGCGGGCCACGCACATCGTGGTGTGGGCGACGCTGGACAAGTCGCAGGGCCGCGCGGCGATCAAGTCGTTCATCGTGCCGCGCGAACATCCGGGTGTCAGCGTCGAGCGGCTGGAGAACAAGCTCGGCATCAAGGGTTCGGACACCGCGGCCATCCGGTTCGACAATGCCCGGATCCCGAAAGACAATCTGCTGGGCAACCCCGAAATCGAGTCCGGCCAAGGCTTTTCGGGTGTGATGGAGACCTTCGACAACACCCGACCGGTGGTGGCGGGCATGGCCATCGGCATTGCCCGGGCCGCACTGGAGGAGCTGCGCAGGATCTTGACCGAGGCCGGAGTGGAGATCTCCTACGACCAGCCGTCGCACGCGCAGAGTGCGGCCGCGGCCGAATTTCTGCGGCTGGAAGCCGACTGGGAATCCAGCTACCAGCTGACCTTGCGCGCGGCGTGGCAGGCCGACAACAAGATCCCCAACTCCAAGGAAGCGTCGATGGCCAAGGCCAAGGCCGGCCGCGTTGGCACCGACGTCACCCTGAAAGCTGTCGAATTAGCAGGCACTGCAGGCTATTCCGAGCAGTCCCTGCTGGAGAAGTGGGCACGCGACTCCAAGATCATGGACATCTTCGAGGGCACTCAGCAGATCCAGCAACTCGTGGTGGCACGGCGCCTGTTGGGCCTCTCGTCGTCCGAACTCAAGTAGCGACCGCGTCCAGCTGCTCGCGGCTCTGGTCGTCGAGCTCGATGGACGCGACCGTCATGTTCTCCTCCAGATGGCGCACCGATGAGGTGCCCGGGATCATCAGTACGTTGGTTGCCACGTTCAGCGTCCACGCCGAAACGACCTGCGCCGGGCTGTGGCCCAAGCGTTGCGCGGCCCGCAGCACCGCGTCCTGCCCCAACACCTGATCCGGCGGCGCGAACGGTGACCTCAGGGCGAAGAACGGGACGAAAGCGATGCCGCGTTCGGTGCATTCCTGCAACACCGGCATCGACGATCGGTCGACGAGGCTAAAAGCGTTCTGCACACAGGCGATTTCGGTGCGATCGAGGGCATGTATCAGGTGATCACGGCTGATGTTGCTCAACCCGATGCCTTCGATCAACCCGTCGTCGCGGGCGGCGATCATGACCGACAGCTGCTCGTCGAACAGCTCGTCAGGGCCCCCGCTGTTCATCAGCCGCAGGTTGACCGCCGCCAGTCGGTCGATGCCGAGGGCGCGCAGGTTGGCTTCGATGTCACGGCGCAGGTCGGCTGGTTTTTCGACAGCCAACCAGCCGCCCTTGTCGTCGCGGCGACCGCCGACCTTGCTGACCAACGCGAGGTCGGCCGGGTAGGGGTGCAGGGCCTCGCGGATCAGTTCGTTGGACACATCCGGCCCATAGAACTGGGCGGTATCGATGTGATTGACACCGAGTTCGACGGCCCGCCGGAGCACCGCCAGCGCCTCGGCGCGGTCGCGCGGCGGCCCGAAAGCCCCGGGACCGGGGAGTTGAATGGCGCCAAAACCTATGCGAGCGACGGAAAAGCGACCAAGCTCGAATGTCTGCATCGCACAAGGCTAGCGTCGTGCTATGGATACTTTTCATGCGCTGGTAGCTCGTCAAGATGGTGACCGAATCACCGCGTCGGTCGAGACGCTGAGCCAGTCGGACCTGCCGCCCGGCGAGGTGACGATCCGGGTGCAGTACTCGAGCGTGAATTTCAAGGATGCGCTGGCCTTAACGCCGAACGGCGGCGTAGTCCGCAACTATCCCATCGTCCCCGGAATCGACCTGACCGGCGAAGTCGTCGAGTCGCAATCGCCGGACTTCAGCGTCGGCGATCAGGTGTTGGCTCACGGGTATCAGATCGGCACCGGCCACCACGGCGGCTACGCCGAATACGCGCGGCTGCCCGCCGATCAGGTGGTGCAGCTCGGCGCCTTGAGCCCGCACGACGGCGCCGCAATCGGAACCGCTGGCTTTACCGCCGCGATGAGCGTGCGGGCGTTGATCGACTGGGGAATCGCTCCTGACGACGGGCTCATCGTCGTCACCGGCGCCTCGGGCGGTGTCGGCTCCGTGAGTGTGGACCTGCTGGCAGCCGCCGGTTACCAGGTGGTCGCCTCCACCGGCAAGGACAAGGCTGCCGCATTGCTGAAAGAGCTTGGCGCCACTGATGTTATCGGCCGGCTGCCCGCTGATCCCGATGCCAAACCCCGGCCGCTGGCCAAGGCTCGCTGGGCGGGCGCGGTGGACTGCGTCGGGGGCGCGACGCTGGCCGATGTCCTGAGCACCGTCGATTACGGCGGGGCGGTGGCCGCCAGTGGCCTCACCGGCGGCCCCACGTTGCACACGACAGTGATGCCGTTCATTCTGCGCGGCGTCTCGCTGCTGGGGATGGATTCGGTATTGCTGCGGATCGGCCCGCGCCGGAAACTGTGGGAGCTGTTGGGCGATTCCCTGCGGCCACGGCATTTGGACGCGGTTACCAGCGACATCGACGTCAAAGATGTCGTCGATGTAATCGATAAGGTGCGCGACGGCAAGTTCTCTGGCCGGGCAGTGGTGCGGGTCGCCGGCGGATTCTGAGCCGACAGTAGGCTGACCGACCATGCGCGCGATACGGGTGACTCGGCTAGATGGTCCAGAAGCGGTCGAGTTGGCCGAGATCGACGAACCCACCGGCGACGGAGTCGTGGTCGACGTGCACGCGGCAGGCGCGGCATTCCCGGACGCGTTGCTCACTCGCGGTCTCTACCAATACCGGCCGGACCCGCCGTTCGTGCTCGGGGCCGAAATCGCCGGGGTGGTTCGATCGGCGCCAGAGGGTTCGCATGTGCGGCCCGGCGACCGCGTTGTCGGGCTGACGATGCTGAGCGGTGGCATGGCCGAGGTCGCGGTGTTGGCACCCGACCGAGTGTTCAAGCTGCCGGACAACGTCAGCTTCGAAGCGGGGGCCGGCCTGCTGTTCAACGACCTGACGGTGTACTTCGCGCTCAGCGTGCGCGGCCGGCTGCAGCGGGGCGAGACAGTGCTGGTGCATGGGGCGGCAGGCGGCATCGGCACCTCGACGCTGCGACTGGCCTCGGTACTCGGGGCGTCCCGCAGCATCGCGGTGGTCAGCACCGAGCAGAAGGCCGACATCGCCACCGCGGCTGGCGCGACCGATGTCGTGCTGGCCGAGGGTTTCAAGGACGCGGTGAAGGAGTTGACCGACGGGCGCGGCGTCGACATCGTCCTCGACCCGGTCGGAGGCGACCGGTTCACCGACTCGCTGCGCTCGCTCGCGCCGGGTGGACGGCTGCTGGTGGTCGGCTTCACTGGCGGCGAAATTCCGACCGTGAAGGTAAACCGGCTGCTGCTCAACAACGTTGACGTCGTTGGTGTTGGCTGGGGCGCGTGGGCTGGGACCCACCCCGGCGCGCTTGCCGAGCAATGGGCCGCCCTCGAAAAGCTGCTCAGCTCCGGTCGGCTGTCTCCCCCGGAGCCGGAGGTCTACCCGCTGGATCAGGCGGGCGCGGCGGTCGCGTCTTTGGAGAACCGCACCGCCAAAGGGAAGGTCGTGGTCCGGGTCCGCGATTAGCGGCAGCGGCGGAGCGGACAATTTTTTTGCGCCGCCCCGGGCCTTGTGCGACAACAAAACAAAAAGTAATGTCACTTTCAGTTCTGTTGTGCCGGAACCCGGGAGTCATCCATGGAATCCTTTATTCACCTGCGAAAAGGCAAAACACCACATCGCCTGCATGCCGATCTTGACGGTCTCAAGGACGACGAGCTGGGCCGGGGCGGATTCACCGGACGCACCGCCAATATCTACCGCCGCAACGACCCCACCGCTTACCGGACGGTCGGCCCGCTGCGCCCCATCGACGTGCTGTCCAGTGAGCTCAAACCCAGCGATGCCACCGACGCCAACGGTGGGCCGCTGCTCATGTTCAGCAACGAGGACTGCCGGGTTCTGTTGAGCCGTCGCCGTGAGCCGATGCCGTACTACGCCCGGCACGTCGACGGCGACCTGCTGTGCTTCGTCCACGATGGCACCGGTCTGCTGGAGACCGAATTCGGCCCGCTGCAATACCGGGGCGGCGACTGGTTCTACATCCCTAAGGCGTGCACCTGGCGCCAGGTGCCGGAGCGCGACACCACGTTGCTGATGATCGAGGCTACCGACGAGTTCCGCGTCCCTCCCCCGGGCGCGTTGGGCCGGCACTTCCCGTTCGATCCGTCGCAGGCCGTCATCCCGGAGCCCGCCCCGATCGACGACGACGGCCGCGACGAGTACGAGGTCCGGCTGATCCACGACGGCGGCCCGACAACGCTGTTCTACCAACACAATCCGATCGACGTCGAAGGCTGGCGCGGCGACAACTTCCCCTTCACCTTCAACATCGCCGACTACAACGTGATCACCTCCGACAGCGTCCATCTGCCGCCAACCGTGCATCTGTTCATGCAGGCCACCGGCGTCTACGTGATGAACTTCTTACCCAAGCCGGCCGAGGGCGTGCCAGGCACCGAGCGCACCCCGTGGTATCACCGCAATGTCGACTACGACGAGATCGCCTTCTTCCACGGCGGCTCGCTGTACGGCATCCCGATGCCGCCGGGCCTGATCTCCCATGCGCCGCAAGGAGTTCACCACGGCGCACCGGAGAAAGCCCGCGAACGGGCACGCCGCAAATTCGACGAGCACGTACGGGTCGATTGGCAGGTCATTGCCGTCGACACCCGCCGCCGCCTGACCCCCTCGCCCGAGGTACTGGCGCACGACCTAGGACAACACTGATGAAGCAAGCCGTGAAGCACGAATACGACCGCATTCCCTATCTTGTTGCCTTCCAGAACAATTCCGATGTCCGGGATGTCTACGGCGGGCTGGCCGAAATCACGGTGCTGGAAAGCTATCTGCTCAAGCCCAAGGACAAGCCGTCAGACACCGTGCTGGTGTTCATGCATCCGATCGGCGGCGGCGCATACCTACCG
This sequence comes from uncultured Actinomycetota bacterium, assembly GCA_963826365.1. Classification (GTDB taxonomy): domain Bacteria; phylum Actinomycetota; class Actinomycetes; order Mycobacteriales; family Mycobacteriaceae; genus Mycobacterium. The sequence goes on from CAWGXA010000004.1 coordinate 157,481, forward strand.
ATGATGAACGGGCTGGCCCGGGCGGGCCACCATGTCATCTATTGCAACAGCCGGTTCCGTGGCACCGATTCGGCGCTGCTGATGGAGAAGGTGGTCGAGGATCTCGGCGAGTGCATCAAAGACGCCAAGAACCGGCTGGGCTACCAGAAGGTGGTGCTGGCCGGGTGGAGCGGCGGCGGCTCACTGTCGGTGCTCTACCAGCAGCAGGCCCAGCACGCCACCATCACGAGCAGCCCGACCGGCGACGGCCCCGACCTGACCAAGTTGGAACTACCCGCGGCCGACGGCATCATGCTGCTGGCCGCCCACATCAGCCGGCACGGCACCCTGACCGAATGGATGGACGCATCCATCCTCGACGAATCCGACCCCACCAAGCGCGATCCCGAGCTCGACCTCTATAACCCCGACAACCCCAACCAACCGCCCTACAGCCAGGAATTCCTGGAGCGGTACCGTCAGGCTCAGATCGATCGCAATCGCCGCATCACCGCGTGGGTGAGAGAGAAATTGGCCGAGTTGAAGGCGCAGGGTCGCCCCCAGGACGAGTTCGGATTCGTCGTGCACGGCACCATGGCCGACCCGCGCTGGCTGGACCCGGCAGTCGACCCCAACGAACGCAAGCCGGGCACCTGCTATTTGGGCGATCCGCAGGTGGTGAACATGAGCCCGGTCGGGCTGGCCCGCTTCTCCACCCTGCGCGGTTGGCTCTCGCAGTGGAGTTACGACGACGCCCGCGGCGACGGGGTCGACTGCGGGCGCGACATCGCGGTCCCGGCGCTGGTGATCGGCAACCTGGCCGACGACGCCTGTACCCCCAGCCACACCCGGCGGCTCTACGAAGCCATCGGGCACCCTGACAAGGAGCTGCACGAAATCTCCGGCGCCACACACTATTACGCGGGCCCCGACCAACGCGACAAGCTGCGTGAGGCCGTCGACATCGTGACCGATTGGCTGGCCCGGCACGACTTCGCGGAGGCCGAATGACACCAACTGGGCCGCTGGACGGCATCCGGGTGCTGGAGCTCGGCACGTTAATCGCCGGGCCATTCGCCGGTCGGCTGCTCGGCGACATGGGCGCCGACGTGATCAAGATCGAGCCGCCCGGCGCCCCCGACCCCTTGCGCACCTGGGGTCAGGCCGAAGTCGACGGACACCACGTGTTCTGGACCGTGCACGCCCGCAACAAAAGAGCCATCACGCTGGACCTGCGGCGGCCACCCGGCCGCGAACTGTTTCTCGAACTCATCGAGAAATCCGACATCGTGGTGGAGAACTTCCGCCCGGGCACCCTGGAGAAATGGAACCTGGGCTACGACGTCCTCAATGACCGCAACCCGCGGATCATCCTGGTTCGGGTTTCCGGTTACGGGCAGACCGGGCCCGACGCGCACAAAGCGGGCTACGCCTCGGTGGCCGAAGCTGCCAGTGGGCTGCGGCACCTCAACGGCTTCCCCGGGGGCCCGCCGCCGCGCCTCGCGCTCTCGCTGGGCGACAGCCTAGCCGGCATGTTCGGTGCCCAGGGCGCCTTGGCCGCCCTGTACCGCCGCAGCGTAACCGGACAAGGCCAGGTCGTCGACGTTGCATTAACCGAATCATGCTTAGCCGTACAAGAATCCACGATTCCGGACTATGACGCTGGCGGCGTGGTGCGCGGACCGTCGGGCACTCGGCTGGAAGGCATCGCGCCGTCCAACATCTATCCCAGCGCCGACGGATCCTGGGTGGTGATCGCCGCCAACCAGGACACCGTGTTCGCCCGACTGTGCACCGCGATGGGTCGCCCAGAGCTGGCCACCGACGACCGCTTTGCGACACACGGCGCGCGCGGGCGCAATCAAGACGAACTCGACAAGATCATCGCGGCGTGGGCCGCCGAACGGCAGCCCGGCGATATCGTCGAAACGCTCAGTGCCGCAGGCGTGATCGCCGGGCCCATCAACACCGTCGCGGAGGTGGTCGAGGACCCACAGCTACGGGCCCGCGGCATGCTGGTCGAGCACTACGACGAACGGATCGGTCGCTCCGTGTTGGGGCCGGGCGTCGTCCCGGTGCTGTCGGAATCGCCGGGCGGCGTCCGCAATGCCGGATCGGCACGTCCGGGCCAACACAATGACGACGTCTACGCCGGACTGTTGGGCAAGACGGCGCAGGAGCTCGAGGAGTTGCGCGCCGAGGAGGTCTTATGACACAACACGTCGATATTCGTGAGGTGGCGCTGCGCGACGGGCTGCAAATCGAATCACCAATCCCGTTGTCGGCCAAGCTGGAACTGCTCGCTGCGGTGGCCGCCACTGGGGTACGCGAGGTCGAGGCCACTGCCTTCGTCTCGCCGTCCAAGGTGCCGTCGATGGCCGATGCAGCCGAATTCGCCGCGCATCTGCACAACTACCCCGACATCGAGTTCTCCGCTCTGGTCGCCAGTCCTAACGGCGCCAAGCGAGCGATCGCCGCAGGGTTGCGGTCGATCGAATACGTGGTGGCCGCCGACGACACGTTCAGCCAGGCCAACGTCGGGCGCACCAGCGCGCAGGCCACCGAGCAGATCGCCGAGATCGTCGCCATCGCCCACGACAGCGATGTGACCGTCGAAGTCGTCGTTGCCACCGCGTGGGACTCCCCCTTCGAAGGACCTACCCCACCCCGGCGGGTGCTCGACATCGCCGCCACCGCTCGCGACCGCGGAGTCGACCGTTTCTCGATCGCGGACACCATCGGGACTGCCACGCCCCGCCGGGTGAGTTCCCTGATCGCAGAACTGCGTCCGGTGATCGGCGACATGCCGCTGGGCGGACATTTCCACAACACCCGCGGCGCCGGGCTGGCCTGCGCCTACGCGGCGGTCAGCTCCGGCGTCACCCGGTTGGACGCCTCGGTCGGCGGGCTCGGCGGCTGCCCGTTCGCGCCGGGCGCGACCGGCAACATCGCCACCGAGGATCTGGTGTACCTGCTGCGTGACAGCGATATCGATGTCGACGTCGACCTGCAGGCCGCCATCGCGGCCGCGAAGGTTGCGAAATCGCTTGTGGGGCACGACTTGCCGGGTGCTCTGCTGCGTGCCGGCGACCGGATTCTGCCCTGATGCCGGCCGAATTGCTGACCGCCAAAGGCCGCCAGACCAGGCAGGCCATCGAGCAGGCTGCCCGCAAGCTGTTCGCTGAACGGGGTTTTCACGGCACCACGCTGGCCGAGATCACGTCGGCGGCAGGGAAATCGACGGCGGTGTTCTACCGGTACTTCGCCGACAAAGAAGACCTGCTGGCCGCGTTAGCGGAGTCTTTTCTGCACGAGGTCGTAGCGCCGTCCGGCCTGAGTCTGCAGCTGCCCGAATCTGCGGATGACAACCCGTTTTTCACCTCGGTGGTCACCGGCTACTGGAACATCTTCAAGCAGAACATCGGCATCATGATCGCCGTCTCACAGTTGGCCGCCACCCAGCAACGCTTCGCGGCCGTTCAGAACGAATTTCGGCTCTTCGGCATGAATATCGTTGCCGCATCGGTACGCCGGGCCCAAGAACAAGGATACGGAACCGAGCTCAACCCGCAACACACGGCGGCGGCCATCGCGCTGCTGTTCGAGAATTTCACCACCGTGTTTGTCGGTCCGTCCGGCCCTGCCGGGCTGGGTCTGGAAATCAGTGACGAGGACGCCATCGCAACCTTGTCGACGGTCTGGAAGAAAACCCTGTACGGCGCGTAAGGAGATCAACGTGGATTTCACTCTGCCAGAACACCTTCCAGGACTTCTCACCGAGATGGATGCGTTCATCGAGGCCGAGATCAAGCCCTTGGAACGCGACAACATGCAGTATTTCGACCAGCGCCGCGAGCATGCCCGCACCGACTGGGACAACGACGGAATCCCGACCCGCGAGTGGGAAGACCTACTCGCCGAGATGCGCAGGCGGGCCGACAAGGCCGGCTGGCTGCGCTACGGACTGCCGGCGGCCCTGGGCGGCCGGGACGGCACCAACGTCGACATGGCCGTCATCCGGGAGCATCTGGCGCACAAGGGCCTTGGTCTGCACAACGACCTGCAGAACGAGTCGTCGATCGTCGGCAACTTCCCGCAAGTGATCATGATGGAGCGCTTCGGCACCGACGAGCAACGCCGGGTGTTCTCAGAAGCGTTGATCACCGGGGAACGTTCGATGGCATTCGGTCTGACCGAGCCGCAACACGGCTCAGACGCGACCTGGTTGGAAACCGACGCCAAGGCCGACGGTGACGACTGGGTGATCAACGGCTCCAAGCGGTTCAATACCGGCGTACACCGCGCCACCCACGACTTGATCTTCGCCCGCACCTCGGGTGAACCCGGCGCTGCCGGCGGTATCACGGCGTTCCTGGTCCCCGCCGACACGCCCGGATTCAACGTCCCCTACTACTGGTGGACGTTCAACATGCCCACCGACCACGGCGAAGTCGAATTGACCGACGTCCGGGTGCCGGCCGCCGCGGTGCTCGGCGAGGTGGATCGCGGCTTGGAAGTTGCGCAAACCTTCTTGCACGAGAACCGAATTCGACAAGCGGCCAGCAGCTTAGGCGCAGCGCAGTACTGCATCGACCGGGCCGCCGAATACGCGAGCCACCGCAAGGTTTTCGGCAAACCGCTCTCGGTCAACCAGGCCGTGCAATGGCCGCTGGCCGAGCTGCAGACCGAAGCCCAGATGGTGCGACTGCTAGTCGCCTACGCCGCATGGCACTTGGACCGAGACCATCACATGGAGGTGTCCGACAAGGTGTCGATGGCGAATTACCGCGCCAACCGCCTGGTTTGCGACGCCGCCGACCGCGCCATGCAGATCTTCGGCGGTCTCGGCTATAGCCGCCATGAACCGTTCGAGCACATCTACCGCCATCACCGCCGCTACCGGATCACCGAGGGTGCCGAGGAGATCCAAATTCGCCGGGTAGCCCAGCGGCTGTTCAAATTCGGCAAGAAGTGATGGTCGACCAGACAGAGCTGGGCACCAAGCTGGCCGTGGTGCTCCAAACTGCCCTGGGCACCGGCACTTCGGTCGACAACCTGCGGGCATTGACCGGCGGCGCCAGCCGCACCACGTGGGCATTCGAGGCCGTCACCGACGGGCAGCGCCGTTCGCTGATCCTGCGCACCGGCCCGCCCGACGATGTGCACGCCGGCATGGAACTCGAAGCCCACGCCCAAGCCGCCGCCGCGGCCGCCGGCGCGCCGGTGCCACACGTTCTGCTCGCCGACAATTCGCCTGCGGCACTGGGTAATCCGTTCCTCATCTGTGACGAGATCAAGGGCGAGACCATCGTGCGGCGCATCCAACGCCAACTAGACGGTGCTGATAATGCCGGGGCCCGTGAACACTTGCTACGGCAATGCGCCCAGGCGCTGGCCGCAATCCACCGGGCCGACGCGCACGCGCCGGGGCTGACCCACGAGGACCAACTCGTCGAGTGGCGCCAACGGCTCGACGCCATGGGCGACACCACAGCCACTTTCGAGTGGGGTTTTCGCTGGCTGGCCGCGCATCGGCCCGCGCAGTCGCCGACGGTTCTGGTGCACGGCGATTTCCGGATGGGAAACCTGATCGTCGAGGGATCCGACCTTGCCGCCGTGCTGGACTGGGAGCTGGTGCACGTCGGGCATGCCTATGAAGACCTGGCCTGGTTCTGCATCAGAGCGTGGCGGTTCGGCGCTCCGGCCAGTCAGGGAGCCGGCGGCCTGGGCAGCATCGAAAACTTTCTTGTTGCCTACGAGCAGGCCAGCGCGACTACCGTCGATCGGGTGGCGTTTCACTGGTGGCTGGTACTGGCCACCCTGCGCTGGGGGGTCATCTGCCGTTTCCAGGCGGAGCGGCACCTGAGTGGGCAGGCCCGCTCTGTGGAGCTGGCGGCCATCGGGCGCCGGGTATGTGAGACCGAGTGGGATCTACTCGACTTGCTGGAAGAGACGCACCGATGACGTCCGGCAACCCGTTGCACGGTCGGCCCACAGCGGCCGAACTGATCGCGGCGGTGGCCGAATTCATCGAGGGCGATGTGCGCGAGGCCACCACCGGGCAGGTCAACTTCCATGCCAGGGTGGCGGCCAACGTGCTGCGCACCGTCGAGCGAGAGCTGCTCGATGCGGGTGACGGCACGGCCCGCGCGGCGTTGGCCGAGCTGGGCTTCGGCGACGAGGCCGCGCTCGCCGCGGCCATCCGGGCCGACGAGCTGGACGCGCGCCCCACCGACGTCACCGCCTGCCTGCGAACCCTGGTGCGGCATCGGTTAGCCGTTGCACATCCCGGATACGACAGCGAATAGGAGCCTTCCCCATGCCTGCTGCCACTGCCGAGGCGATCGTCGACGTCGCCGATCGCCTGTTTTCGGCAATCGAGAAGAGCGACGTGGACGCGGTCGATCGACTGTGGAACGACGGCATCGCGGTGTGGCGGTCCGGCGCGCGCCGCGACGACGACAAGGCCCGCGCGCTGCGCGTCATCGATTGGTTCGTCACGGTCACCGCCGAGCGGCACTACGAGATTCTCGATCGACAGCTGTTCGATAGCGGAACGATCAGCGGCTTTGTCCAGCAACACCTTCTGCACGCCACCGGCCACGCCGGCCAATTGATCGCACTGCGCGTCTGCATCGTGATCCGGGTAGACACCAATGGCCAGATCGACAGGATCGACGAATACTTCGACCCCGCGGGGATTGCGCCACTGATGGATTAGCTCGAAGCAACGAAACGGAGCCGACGATGACGACTTTGGAAACACTGCTGAATGACACCGACCTGGCCGGCGTATGGAACGTCGACACGGCCCGGTCCGCCGTTACCTTCAAGATCAGGAACATGTGGGGCCTGCTCACCGTCAAAGGCCACTTCACCGAGTTCAGCGGCGACGGGCAGCTGACCGGGAAAGGCGCGGTATTTGGCCGCCTCGACATCGTGACCGCGTCGGTGGACACCGGTATCGGCCGTCGCGACGAACACCTGCGCTCGGCCGACTTCTTCGATGTCGAGCGGTTCGGAGAGATCAACGTCGTGGTGACCGCGGTGCACCCGACCGAAGGTAGGTCGGCGGATCTTCGGGTCAACTTCACCATCAAAGGAATCACTGCCGCGCTGCCGTTGCCCGCGGCAATCACCGAGCTCGATGACGGCTCGATCCAGATCTCCGGGGAAACCAAGGTCGACCGAGCCCAGTTCGACCTGGGCTGGAACAAGTTCGGCATGATCGGCCAGGCTGCGACAGCGGCGGCGAAAGTCATCTTTGTGCGGTCACCCGGGTAAAACCTACGCGACCCAGTAGCATCTGGACCGTGCCCGCCTCCACCCTCGCCCTGCGGATCCTCGTCTACAGCAGCAACGTCCAAACCCGCGAACGTGTGATGCGGGCACTGGGCAAGCGGCTGCATCCCGATCTGCCCGAGCTGAGCTACGTCGAGGTGGCAACCGGCCCGACGGTGGTGCGCACGATGGATCAGGGCGGCATCGATCTGGCCATCCTGGACGGCGAGGCGACCCCGACCGGCGGCATGGGAATCGCCAAGCAACTCAAAGACGAACTTGAGATCTGCCCCCCGCTGCTCGTACTCACCGGGCGGCCCGACGATGCGTGGTTGGCCAACTGGTCACGGGCCGAGGCTGCGGTGTCGCACCCCATCGACCCCATCGTGCTGGGCAAGACGGTGCTTGGGCTGCTGCGCGCCCCGGTTCGCTGAGTCTCACCGCCCGCTGATCGCCGCCATGTCGGCGCCGCCGCTGTGACATTGATCGCAAGAGAGTCGTCGTCGCGGCCATTTGCCAGGCGCAGCGCAAGGGTAATTACGGAAGTGTCAAGAAAGCCCACCCCGGGCAAGCGCGTCGGCCGCTACGACGCTATGTTGAACATCACTGTGACGGGCTACAGACCCAGCCCATCACAGCAGCCCGGTACCGCCTGGCCGCTGCAGGCGGCCCGTACGACGGATCTTGGAGCGAGTTGAACGTCTACATACCCATCCTGGTGCTAGGAGCGATCGCCGCGGCATTTGGCGTGGGCTCGGTTGCCATCGCGAGCCTCGCCGGCCCGAATCGCTACAACAAGTCGAAGATGGAGGCCTACGAGTGCGGAATTGAGCCCACCGCGACGCCGGTGGGCGGCCCGCACGGCACGCCCGGGCAGCGGTTTCCGGTGAAGTATTACCTGACCGCAATGCTGTTTATCGTCTTCGACATCGAAATCGTGTTCTTGTATCCCTGGGCAGTCAGCTACGACGCACTGGGGACGTTCGCCTTGGTCGAAATGGTGATATTCATGCTCACGGTTTTTGTGGCCTACGCGTATGTGTGGCGCCGCGGCGGCTTGACGTGGGATTGAGGTAAGACGTGGGCATCGAAGAACAGCTGCCTGCGGGCATATTGCTGTCGACCGTCGAGGTGGTGGCGGGCTACGTCCGCAAGAGCTCGCTGTGGCCGGCCACATTTGGGCTGGCGTGCTGCGCAATCGAGATGATGGCAACTGCCGGACCAAGGTTCGACATCGCCCGATTTGGCATGGAGCGATTCTCGGCGACGCCCCGGCAGGCGGATCTGATGATCGTGGCCGGGCGGGTCAGTCAGAAGATGGCCCCGGTGCTGCGTCAGATCTACGACCAGATGGCCGAGCCAAAGTGGGTGCTGGCCATGGGCGTATGCGCGTCATCCGGCGGCATGTTCAACAACTACGCGATCGTGCAGGGCGTCGACCACGTCGTTCCGGTTGACATCTACCTACCCGGCTGCCCGCCGCGCCCAGAGATGCTGTTGCACGCAATCCTCAAGCTGCACGACAAGATTCAGGAAATGCCGCTTGGCGTCAACCGCGAGGAAGCCGTCGCCGAAGCCGAGCAAGCTGCGTTGGAGGCCAGGCCCACCATCGAAATGCGTGGACTGCTGCGATGAGCTCGCCGGACCACGACCCCAAGGTAGCGGCCAGCGAGGTGGGCGGATCCGTGCCGACCGCCGACGAAGAAGTGATCAATGTTCGCCGTGGCATGTTCGGTGTCACCGGTAGCGGTGACACTTCCGGGTACGGACGGCTGGTGCGCGAGGTCACGCTGCCGGGCAGCAGTCCCCGGCCTTACGGCGGCTACTTCGACCAGATTGCCGACCAACTCGCCGAGGCACTCGAGCGTGCCGACATCGACTTCGCCGACGCGATAGAGAAAGTCGTCGTCGACCGCAACGAACTCACCCTGCACGTCCGCCGGGAGTTGCTGCCGCAGGTCGCCCAGCGTCTTCGTGACGAACCGGAATTGCGCTTCGAGCTCTGCCTGGGCGTCAACGGTGTGCACTACCCGCACGAGACCGACCGCGAGTTGCACGCCGTCTACCCACTGCAGTCGATCACCCACAACCGTCGGCTTCGACTGGAAGTCTCTGCGCCAGACGGTGATCCGCACATTCCCTCGCTGTTCGGCGTCTACCCGACCAACGACTGGCACGAGCGCGAGACCTACGACTTCTTCGGGATCATCTTCGACGGTCATCCGTCGTTGACCCGAATCGAGATGCCCGACGACTGGCATGGGCATCCGCAGCGCAAGGACTACCCACTCGGTGGCATCCCGGTCGAATACAAGGGCGCGCAGATACCCCCGCCCGACGAGCGGAGGGGTTACAACTAATGAGCACAACCAAGTCGACGCACGATGATGGCGTCACCGAGACCGTGCTGGTCGCCGGCGGACAAGACTGGGAAGAGATCGTCGAAGCCGCCCGCGCTGCCGATCCCGGTGAACGCATCGTCGTCAACATGGGTCCTCAGCACCCGTCCACCCACGGGGTGTTGCGACTGATCCTCGAGATCGAGGGCGAAACAGTCACCGAGGTCCGGTGCGCAATCGGCTACCTGCACACCGGAATCGAGAAAAACCTCGAATACCGGTACTGGACCCAGGGGGTCACCTTCGTGACCCGAATGGATTACCTGGCACCGTTTTTCAACGAGACGGTGTACTGCCTGGGTGTCGAGAAGCTGCTCGGCATCACCGATGACATACCGGAGCGGGTCAACGTCATCCGGGTGATGATGATGGAACTCAACCGGATTTCGTCGCATCTGGTCGCGCTGGCAACCGGCGGCATGGAGCTTGGCGCCATGACGCCGATGTTCACCGGCTTCAAAGGGCGCGAAATCATTCTCACCTTGTTCGAATCCATCACCGGGTTGCGAATGAACAGCGCCTACATCCGCCCCGGCGGCGTGGCGCAAGATCTGCCACCCAACGCGGAGACCGAGATCGCCGAGGCCCTCAAGTCGTTGCGAGGTGTGCTGCGCGAGATGGGCGATCTGCTCAACGAGAACGCCATCTGGAAAGCCCGCACCGAGGACGTCGGCTACCTGGACCTGACCGGATGCATGGCGCTGGGCATCACCGGCCCGATCCTGCGTTCCACCGGATTGCCGCACGACCTGCGCAAGAGCGAACCCTATTGCGGCTACGAAAACTACGAATTCGACGTGATCACCGATGACGGTTGTGATGCGTACGGGCGCTACATCATTCGCGTCAAAGAGATGTGGGAGTCGGTCAAGATCGTGGAACAGTGTCTGGACAAGTTGCGGCCGGGCCCGACCATGGTCGAGGACCGCAAGATCGCCTGGCCCGCGGACCTGACGGTGGGCCCGGACGGGATGGGCAACTCACCGGACCACATCGCCAAGATCATGGGCGGGTCGATGGAGGCCCTGATTCATCACTTCAAGCTGGTGACCGAGGGCATCCGGGTTCCGGCGGGCCAGGTCTACGTGGCGGTCGAATCGCCGCGCGGAGAGCTCGGTGTGCACATGGTCTCCGACGGCGGTACCCGCCCCTATCGCGTGCATTATCGGGACCCTTCCTTCACCAACTTGCAGGCGGTCGCCGCGATGTCCGAAGGCGGAATGGTCGCCGACTTGATCACCGCGGTCGCCAGCATCGACCCGGTCATGGGCGGGGTGGACCGATGACCGACCCCAATTCCAACCCGACCGTGTCTAGCGGCGAGCGGGTGTTCATCAGGCTCGGTCCGCCACCGCAGGAACCCAACCAGTTCGTGGTTGACGGTGCGCCGCAGGCTTATCCGCCCGATGTGCGCGCGCGGCTGGAGGTCGACGCCAAGGAGATCATCGGCCGTTACCCCAACAAGCGCTCGGCGTTGTTGCCGTTGCTGCACTTGGTGCAGTCCGAGGACTCTTACCTGACGCCGGCGGGACTGGAATTCTGCAGTGAGCAGCTGGGGCTGACCGGGGCTGAGGTTTCGGCGGTGGGCAGTTTCTACACCATGTACCGGCGCGGCCCCACTGGCGAGTATCTGGTCGGGGTGTGCACCAACACGTTGTGCGCCGTGATGGGTGGCGACGCCATATTCGCCGATCTCAAAGAGCATCTCGGTATCGGCAACGACGAGACCACTGGCGACGGCACCATCACCCTGCAGCACATCGAATGCAACGCCGCCTGCGATTACGCACCCGTGGTGATGGTCAACTGGGAGTTCTTCGATAACCAAACGCAGGAATCAGCACGCGAACTCGTCGACTCGCTGCGCTCGGGTGAGCCCAAGGCCCCCACCCGGGGAGCTCCGCTGTGCAGCTTCCGCCAGATCTCGCGCACCCTGGCCGGTATGCCCGACGAGCGTCCGGACGAAGGCCAGGGCGGTCCCGGCGCAGCCACACTGGCCGGGCTGAAGGTGGCCAAAGAGCAAGGCATGCAGGCGCCGTCGCCGGAGAGCCAGTCATGACGACACAGTTGACCCCGGTCATCACCAGTTACTGGGACGACCCGCAATCGTTCACGATCGCCACCTATCAGCGCCACGACGGCTACCAGGCGCTGCAGAAGGCGCTCAAGATGGAGCCCGACGCGGTGATTGCGGCCGTGAAGGATTCGGGGTTGCGCGGCCGCGGCGGCGCGGGTTTCTCGACCGGAACGAAGTGGTCGTTCATCCCGCAGGGCGACTCCGGCCCGGCCGCCAAGCCGCATTACCTGGTGGTTAACGCCGACGAGTCCGAACCCGGTACGTGCAAAGACATTCCGCTGATGCTCGCGACACCGCACCTGCTGGTGGAGGGCGCCATCATCGCGTCGTATGCGATCCGCGCCAGTCACGCGTTCATCTACGTGCGCGGTGAGGTGCTGCCGGTGTTGCGCCGGCTGCAAAACGCAGTCGCCGAGGCGTATGCCGCGGGCTTCCTGGGCCGCGACATCGCCGGTTCGGGCTACGACCTGGAGCTGGTGGTGCACGCGGGCGCGGGCGCCTACATCTGCGGCGAGGAGACGGCGCTGCTGGAGGGCCTGGAGGGCCGGCGCGGTCAGCCGCGGTTGCGGCCGCCGTTCCCCGCGGTGGCTGGGCTCTACGACTGCCCGACGGTGATCAACAACGTCGAAACCATCGCCAGCGTGCCGCCGATCATCCTCAACGGCGTCGACTGGTTCCGGTCGATGGGCACCGAGAAGTCGCCCGGCTTCACGCTGTACTCGCTGTCTGGCCACGTCACCAACCCCGGCCAATATGAGGCCCCGCTGGGGATCACGCTGCGCGAGTTGCTCAACTACGCCGGTGGGGTGCGCGCCGGGCACCGGCTTAAATTCTGGACGCCGGGCGGGTCGTCGACGCCGCTACTCACCGACGAGCATCTCGACGTGGCTTTGGATTACGAGGGCGTGGGCGCGGCCGGTTCCATGCTGGGCACCAAGGCGCTGGAGATCTTCGACGAAACCACCTGCGTCGTGCGCGCGGTGGCGCGCTGGACCGACTTCTACCGACATGAATCGTGCGGCAAGTGCACGCCATGCCGTGAGGGCACCTTCTGGCTCAGCCAGATCTACGAACGTCTGGAAACCGGCAAGGGCACCGCCGAAGATCTCGACAAGCTGTTGGATATCTCCGACGCGATCCTTGGAAAGTCGTTCTGCGCGTTGGGCGATGGTGCCGCCAGTCCGGTGATGTCGTCGATCCAACATTTCCGCGACGAATACATCGCCCATGTCGACGGTCACGGATGCCCGTTCGACCCGAAAGACTCCATGCTCACGCCGAACGGAAAGGCTTGACACCGAAGATGACGAGTGCAGCCAAAACCGAGACCGGCGACGAGGTGCGCCCGCCGGACATGGTGACATTGACCATCGACGGAGCCGAAATCAGCGTTCCCAAGGGAACTCTGGTGATTCGCGCGGCCGAATTGATGGGCATCCAGATCCCGAGGTTCTGCGACCACCCGCTACTCGACCCGGTTGGCGCGTGCCGACAGTGCATGGTCGAGGTTGAGGGACAGCGCAAGCCGATGGCGTCGTGCACCATCGTCTGCACCGACGACATGGTGGTGCGTACCCAACTAACCTCCGAGGCTGCCGACAAGGCCCAGCACGGCGTGATGGAACTGCTGCTGATCAACCATCCGTTGGACTGCCCGATGTGCGACAAGGGCGGCGAATGCCCGTTGCAGAACCAGGCGATGTCCAACGGCCGCAGCGATTCTCGCTTCACTGACGTCAAGCGCACGTTTGCCAAACCGATCAACATCTCCTCACAGGTGCTACTCGACCGGGAGCGCTGCATCTTGTGCGCCCGCTGCACGCGGTTTTCCGAGCAGATCGCCGGTGATCCGTTCATCGACATGCAAGAGCGGGGCGCCCTGCAGCAGGTCGGCATCTACGCCAACGAGCCGTTCGAGTCGTACTTCTCGGGAAACACGGTGCAGATCTGCCCGGTGGGTGCGCTGACCGGGACCGCATACCGCTTCCGGGCCCGCCCATTCGACTTGGTCTCCAGCCCCAGCGTGTGTGAGCACTGCGCGGGCGGCTGCGCCGAGCGCACCGACCACCGTCGGGGCAAGGTGCTGCGCCGGCTCGCCGGTGACGACCCCGAAGTCAACGAAGAGTGGAACTGCGACAAGGGCCGGTGGGCTTTCCGGTACACAACCCTGCCCGACGTGATCACCACTCCCCTGATCCGCGACGCCGATGGCGAGCTGGAGCCGGCGTCGTGGTCTCATGCGATCGCCATCGCGATTGCGGGACTCGAAAAGGCCCGCGGGCGGACCGGGGTGCTGGTCGGCGGCCGGGTCACCTGGGAAGACGCCTACGCCTATTCCAAATTCGCCCGAATTGTGTTGGACACCAACGACATTGATTTCCGCGCTCGGCCGCACTCGGTCGAAGAGGCCGACTTCCTGGCGGCCCGGGTCGCGGGTCGACCGTTGACTGTCAGCTATTCCGACCTGGAATCAGCGCCGGTGGTGTTGCTGGTCGGTTTCGAACCCGAAGAAGAGGCACCCATCGTCTTTTTGCGGCTGCGCAAAGCGGCCCGCAAACATTCCCTGCCGGTGTATTCGATCGCCCCGTTCGCCACCCGCGCGCTGGGCAAGATGTCCGGCCGGTTGATCCAGACCGCTCCCGGCGCCGAGCCGTCGACGCTGGACGGGCTGGCCACCGGCGATGTCGCCGACCTGCTGTCGACACCCGGCGCAGTGATCATGGTCGGGGAACGACTGGCCACGGTGCCAGGCGGCTTGTCCGCCGCGGCCAGGCTGGCCGACGCCACCGGAGCCCGGCTGGCGTGGGTGCCGCGCCGCGCCGGGGAGCGGGGCGCACTGGAAGCCGGTGCGCTGCCGGGGCTGCTGCCCGGCGGGCGCCTGGTCGCCGACGATGCGGCGCGCGCGCAGGTCGCCGCGGGGTGGAGCGTCGACGAGCTGCCGACCACGCCCGGCCGCGACGTCGACGGCATCCTGGCCGCCGCCACCGACGGGACTTTGGGCGCTCTGTTGGTCGGCGGGATCGAACCCGCCGACTTCGCCGACCCGGATGTGGTGCTGGCCGCACTGGACGCCGCGAACTTCGTGATCAGCCTGGAGCTGCGGCACAGCGAGGTCACCGAACGCGCCGACGTGGTGTTCCCCGTTGCGCCCACCACGCAGAAGGCGGGGGCATTCATCAACTGGGAGGGCCGTTTCCGGCCGTTCGAGCCGGCGTTGCACGGCAGCACCCAAGAGGCAAGCCAGTCGGATCACCTGGTACTCGACGCGCTGGCCGACGAAATGGGTGTCTATCTCGGGATGGGCAGCGTCCAACCCGCCCGCGAGGAAATGTCGGCTCTGGGATTCTGGGACGGCGACTACGCTCCGGTCCCCACGGTCGCGGCCAGCGAGCCTGCCCAACCCGCGGCCGGTGAAGCGGTATTGGCCGGCTGGCGGATGCTGCTCGACAACGGCCGCCTGCAAGACGGCGAACCGTATTTGGCCGGGACCGCGCACCCGATCGTGGTCAGGCTGTCGGCCGATTCGGCCACCGAGATCGGCGCCGCCGCAGGCGACGCGGTCACCGTCAGCACATCGAAAGGCTCAATCACCTTGCCGCTGGCCGTGACTGACATGCCCGACCGGGTGGTGTGGCTTCCGCTGAATTCGCCGGGATCGGCAGTGCACCGAGATCTGGGTGTCGCCGTCGGGGACATCGTGCGAATCGCCGCAGGTGCACAGGAGGAGCGGCACTGATGACCGCCTTCGGACACGACACCTGGTGGCTGGTGCTCGGCAAAGCCCTGGCCATCTTCGTCTTCTTGATGTTGAACGTGCTGGTGGCGATTCTGATCGAGCGAAAGCTGCTGGGCTGGATGCAGTTACGGCCAGGCCCCAACCGAGCGGGGCCATGGGGCATCTTGCAGAGCCTGGCTGACGGCGTCAAGCTGGCCCTGAAGGAAAGCATCACACCCTTCGGCGTCGACAAGTTCGTTTACTTTGCGGCACCGGTCTTTTCGGTCATTCCCGCGTTCACCGCGTTCGCGTTCATCCCGTTCGGTCCCGAGGTTTCGATATTCGGCCACCAAACCCCTCTGCAGCTGACCGACCTGCCGGTCGCGGTGCTGTTCATCCTGGGGTTCTCGGCCATCGGGGTGTACGGCATCGTGCTGGGCGGTTGGGCGTCGGGATCCACCTACCCGCTGCTGGGCGGGGTGCGGTCGACCGCCCAAGTCATCTCCTACGAGGTCGCGATGGGGCTGTCCTTTGCGGCGGTGTTCCTCTACGCGGGCACGATGTCGACCTCAGAGATCGTCGCCGCGCAGGACCGGGTCTGGTTTGTGTTCCTGCTGGCGCCGTCCTTCCTGATCTATCTCATCTCGATGGTCGGCGAGACCAACCGAGCGCCCTTCGACTTGCCCGAGGCCGAGGGTGAGCTGGTCGCGGGCTTCCATACCGAATACTCCTCGCTGAAGTTCGCGATGTTCATGCTCGCCGAATACGTCAACATGTTCACGGTCTCGTCGCTGGCCTCGACGCTGTTCTTCGGCGGCTGGCACGCCCCATGGCCGCTGAACATGTGGGAAGGCGCCAACCACGGTTGGTGGCCGCTGCTCTGGTTCACCGCCAAGATGTGGACCTTCCTGTTCATCTACTTCTGGCTGCGCGCCAGCCTGCCCCGGCTGCGCTACGACCAGTTCATGGCGCTGGGCTGGAAGTTACTGATCCCTGGATCGCTGGTGTGGGTGTTGATCGCGGCCGTCATCCAGACGGCGCGCAACCAGGGCTACCCGCATTGGACCCCGATTCTGGTGGTCAGCAGCCTCGTCTTTGCCGTCGTACTCGTGGCGCTGTTGCGAAAACCGTTCGCCGCGCCCAGTATTCGAGCGCTGGAGCGTGAGCTCCGCCGCCAGCGCAAAGACAGCCCCGGCCTGAAAACCATTGAACCGGCATTCCCCACCCCGCCGCTACCGAAGGCGCTGACTCGCGCGCAGCCAGTCAGCGCGAGCAAGGAGAACGCGCATGGGTAAGTTCCTCGACGGGGTCGCCGGCTTCGGTGTGACGTTCGGATCGATGTTCAAAAAGAACATCACCGAGGGGTATCCGGAAAAGCCCGGCCCGGTCAAGCCGCGCTACCACGGCCGCCACCAACTCAACCGGTATCCGGACGGGCTGGAGAAATGCATCGGCTGCGAGTTGTGCGCCTGGGCCTGCCCGGCTGACGCGATCTACGTCGAGGGCGCCGACAACACCGACGAAGCTCGGTTTTCGCCGGGCGAACGCTACGGCCGGGTGTATCAGATCAACTATCTGCGGTGCATCGGCTGCGGGTTGTGCATCGAGGCCTGCCCAACCCGGGCCTTGACGATGACCAACGAATACGAGATGGCCGACGACAACCGGGCCGATCTGATCTACGAAAAGGACCGGCTGCTGGCACCGCTGCTGCAAAACATGCTGGCGCCGCCGCACCCGAGAGCCGAGGGCGCCACCGATAAGGACTACTACCAGGGCAACGTGACCGCAGATGGCTTAAGCGCGGGAAGCCACGAGAAAGACACGGCCGGAGACCCCCGGTGACTGGTGCAACGGGCCAATGGCTCGCCACCAACTTGGCCACCGACGCCATCGTGCGAACCTCGACCGGCGAAGCCGTAGCGTTCTGGGTGCTGGGCGTGCTCGCGGTGATCGGAGCCTTTGGCGTCGTATTTGCCGTCAACGCCGTGTATTCGGCGCTGTTTCTGGCGATGACGATGCTCATCCTGGCGGTGTTCTACATGATCCAGGACGCACTGTTTTTGGGTGTGGTTCAAGTCGTGGTCTACACCGGCGCGGTGATGATGCTGTTCTTGTTCGTGCTGATGCTGATCGGCGTGGACTCCGCGGAATCCCTGAAGGAAACACTGCGCGGACAACGAGTGGCCGCGGTGCTCAGCGGATTCGGGTTCGGCGTTTTGTTGATCGCCGCCATCGGCAATGTGTCGACCGGGAGTTTCGTCGGGCTGACCACCGCCAACGCCGAAGGCAACGTTGAAGGCTTAGCGGCACTGATCTTTTCGCGCTACCTGTGGGCGTTCGAGCTGACCAGCGCATTGCTGATCACCGCCGCGGTCGGCGCGATGGTGCTGGCGCACAAGGAGCGTTTCGAGCGACGCAAGACCCAACGCGAACTCTCCCAGGAGCGGTTCCTGCCCGGCGGGCATCCGACCCCGCTGCCCAACCCGGGTATTTACGCACGCCACAACGCGGTTGACATCGCCGCGCTGCTGCCGGACGGCTCGTACTCCGACCTGTCGGTCTCCCGCATCCTGCGCATGCGCGACGCCGACGGCAAAGAGATCCAGTCCCCCGAAGCCATTAAGGGTGGCACCTCATGAATCCGGCCAACTACCTTTATCTTTCGGCGCTGCTGTTCACTATCGGAGCCTCAGGGGTGCTGCTGCGCCGCAACGCCATCGTGATGTTCATGTGCGTAGAGCTGATGCTCAACGCCGTCAACCTGGCGTTCGTCACGTTCGCCCGCATGCACGGCCATCTGGACGGACAGATGATCGCATTCTTCACGATGGTGGTCGCCGCCTGCGAGGTCGTCATCGGCCTGGCCATCATCATGACAATTTTCCGGGCCCGTAAATCGGCGTCGGTCGACGACGCGAATCTACTCAAAGGCTAAGAACGCCACGATGACTCATTACACCTGGCTGCTCGTGGCACTGCCGCTGGCGGGTGCCGCCATCCTGCTGTTCGGGGGCCGACGCACCGACGCGTGGGGACACTGGCTCGGTGTCGCCGCCGCACTCGGAGCGTTCGGGGTGGGCGCGACGCTGTTCGCCGAGCTACTCGGCCGCAGTGGCGACGATCGCCTCATCCACCAGACGGTGTACACCTGGATCCCCGTCAACCAGTTCCAGGTGGACTTCGGGCTGCAGATCGACCAGCTGTCTATCAGCTTCGTGCTGTTGATCTCCGGGGTCGGGTCGCTGATCCACATCTACTCGGTCGCCTACATGGCCGACGACGGCGACCGGCGCCGGTTTTTCGGCTACCTCAACCTGTTCCTGGCCTCGATGCTGCTGCTCGTCATCTCCGATAACTTCCTGTTGCTCTACGTCGGCTGGGAGGGCGTCGGCCTGGCCTCCTACCTGTTGATCGGGTTCTGGTACCACAAGCCGACGGCGGCCACCGCCGCCAAGAAGGCGTTCGTGATGAACCGGGTCGGCGACGCCGGGCTGGCCCTGGGCATGTTTTTGATGTTCAGCACCTTCGGCACGCTGTCCTACGCGGGGGTGTTCGCCGGCGCGCCGTCGGCCTCGCACGGCGCCCTCACCGCGATGGGGCTGCTGCTGCTGATGGGCGCCTGCGCCAAGTCCGCCCAGGTCCCGCTGCAGGCCTGGTTGGGTGACGCCATGGAGGGCCCCACCCCGGTGTCCGCCCTGATCCACGCCGCCACCATGGTGACCGCGGGCGTGTACCTGATCGTGCGGTCCAACCCGATCTTCAACCTGGCGCCTAACGCCCAGCTGGCCGTCGTCATCGTCGGCACCGTCACGCTCCTGTTCGGCGCGTTCATCGGTTGCGCCAAGGACGACATCAAGCGCGCGCTGGCGGCGTCGACGATGAGCCAGATCGGCTACATGGTGCTGGCCGCCGGCCTCGGCCCGGCCGGCTACGCCTTCGCCATCATGCACCTGCTCACGCACGGCTTCTTCAAGGCGGGACTGTTCCTGGGCTCCGGCTCGATCATTCACGCGATGCACGAAGAGCAGGACATGCGCCGCTACGGCGGCCTGCGCAAAGCACTGCCGATCACGTTCGTCACGTTCGGGCTGGGATACCTCGCGATCATCGGCGTGCCGCCGTTCGCCGGCTTCTTTTCCAAGGACGCCATCATCGAGGCCGCGCTGGGCCGCGGCGGTATCGAGGGCTACGTCACGGGTGGGGCCGCGCTGCTGGGCGCCGGCGTCACCGCGTTCTACATGACGCGGGTGATGCTGATGACCTTCTTCGGTGAAAAGCGTTGGGACGAGCACGCCCACCCGCACGAGGCGCCGCCGCTGATGACAGGCCCGCTGATCCTGCTCGCCTTCGGCTCGGTGTTCTCCGGCGGCCTGTTCGCCATTGGGGGCACCCTGAAGAACTGGCTCGAACCCGTCGTCGGCGCGCACGAAGAGACCGCCCACGCCCTGCCTGCCTGGGTCAACACCGCGCTGGCGTTGACGGTCGTGGCCGTCGGCATCGCGGTGGCCTACCGGTTGTACGGCGGCAAGGCCACCATCCCCACCGCGGCCCCCGCCGAGGTGTCGGTGCTGACGACGGCCGCGCGCCGAGATCTGTACGGCGATGCGTTCAACGAGGAGGTGTTCATGCGCCCTGGCGCGGAACTGACTGACGCGCTGGTCGAAGTCGACAACGCGGGTGTAGACGGCTCTGTCAACGCGCTGGCCGCGTTGGTGGGCCGAACCTCAAACCGGTTGCGCGGACTGCAAACCGGCTTCGCGCGCTCCTATGCGCTGTCGATGCTGACCGGCGCGGCACTGGTGATTGCGGCGATCCTGGCGGTGCAGCTGTGGTGACTAACGTGCCCTGGCTGAGCGCGCTGTGGCTGGTTCCGCTGGCCGGCTCGATATTGATCATCCTGTTGCCGCCCAGCCTGCGTCAGGTCGCGAAGTGGACCGGCGTGGTCGTCAGCGTCGCGACGCTGGCGGTGGCGATCGTCGTCGCGACCGGATTCAAGACCGGCGGAGCGCCCTACCAATTCCTGGAAAACCATCCCTGGATACCGGCTTTCGGCGCCGGGTACAGCCTCGGGGTCGACGGCATCGCGGTCATTCTGGTGCTGCTGACCGCGGTGCTGATTCCGCTGCTGCTGGTGGCCGGCTGGAACGACGGCGGCGAAAGAAGCCGGGGCGTGCAGGCCTACATCGCGCTGACGCTGGCCATCGAGTCGATGGTGCTGATCTCGGTGATCGCACTGGATGTGCTGCTGTTCTACGTGTTCTTCGAGGCCATGCTCATCCCGATGTACTTCCTCATCGGAGGCTTCGGTAAAGGTTCCAATCGGTCGCGCGCCGCGGTGAAGTTCTTGCTGTACAACCTGTTCGGCGGCCTGATCATGCTGGCAGCGGTGATCGGGCTGTATGTGGTGACCGCACAGCACGGTTCGGGCACCTTCGACTTCCGGGAGATCGTGACCGGCATCTCCTCGGGCCGCTTTGCCGGTGTGGACCCCGCGGTGTTCAAGGCGCTGTTCTTGGGCTTCATGTTCGCGTTCGCCATCAAGGCGCCGCTATGGCCGTTCCACCGGTGGCTGCCCGACGCCGCGGTCGAGGCCACGCCTGCGACCGCGGTCCTGATTACCGCGGTGATGGACAAGGTCGGCACCTTCGGCATGCTGCGCTACTGCCTGCAGCTGTTTCCTGATGCGTCAACGTATTTCCGCCCGGCGATCGTGACGTTGGCGATCATCGGGGTGATCTACGGAGCGGTCGTCGCGATCGGACAGACCGACATGATGCGCCTGATCGCCTACACGTCGATCTCCCACTTCGGGTTCATCATCGCGGGCATCTTCGTGATGACCACCCAAGGACAGAGCGGCTCGACGCTGTACATGCTCAACCATGGCCTGTCCACCGCGGCGGTCTTCTTGATCGCAGGATTCCTGGTGACGCGGCGCGGCAGCCGGTTGATCGCAGACTACGGCGGCGTCCAAAAGGTGGCCCCGGTCCTGGCCGGCACCTTCCTGGTTTCCTCGATGGCTACCCTGTCACTGCCCGGTCTCGCGCCGTTCATCAGCGAATTCCTGGTCCTGCTAGGCACTTTCAACCGGTACTGGCTGGCCGCCGCGTTCGGGGCGACCGCATTGGTCCTGGCGGCCATCTACATGTTGTGGCTTTACCAGCGGGTGATGACAGGCCCGGTCGCCGAAGGCAACGATCGAATCACCGATCTGAGACCACGCGAGCTGATCGTCGTGGCACCGCTGTTGGCGCTGCTGTTCGTGCTGGGCATCTATCCCAAGCCGATGCTCGACATCATCAATCCCGCGGTCGACCACACCATGATCACCATCGGCCAGCACGATCCCGCGCCGGTCGTGGCGCCGGGTACCGGCACACCCCGGACAGCCGAAGGACCCCACCGATGACCCTTCCTACCCCCAGCATCGAGTACTTCCTGCTGTGCCCGATGCTCATCGTCTTCTCGGTCGCGATCGTGGGCGTGCTCGTTGAAGCGTTCCTGCCCAGACGATCTCGCTACGCCGCCCAGGTAACAATCGCCCTCGCCGGACTGATCGCAGCCTTCGTCGCGGTCATCGCGGTGGCTCGCAACCTTCCAGCCTCCGGCCGCAGCGCCGTGCTGGGCGCGGTGGCCATTGACCGGACGACGCTATATCTGCAAGGCACCGTGATAGTGGTCGCCGTCTTGGCGGTCATCTTCATGGCCGAACGGACACAAACCAAGACGGAAAGCAAGGTGGCCGTCGGCGTAGGAGCCGCCGGGCTGGATTCCTTTACGCCGCAGGCATCCGCGATCCCCGACAGCGCTGCCGAGCGCGAGGCCGAGCGAGCTGGAGCCGCCCAGACAGAGCTCTTCCCGTTGGCACTGTTATCCGTCGGCGGCATGATGGTCTTCCCCGCATCCAATGACCTGCTGACAATGTTCGTTGCGCTAGAAGTTTTGTCGCTGCCCCTGTACCTGATCTGCGGACTGGCCCGTCACCGGCGACTGCTGTCGCAGGAATCAGCGATGAAGTACTTCTTGCTGGGCGCTTTCTCGTCGGCGTTCTTCCTCTACGGGGTGGCGCTGATTTACGGCGCGACCGGCACGCTGCTGCTGCCCGGTATCCGGGATGCGCTTGCAGCCCATGGTGATAGCTCAATGGCGTTGGTCGGTGTCGCACTGCTAATGGTGGGCCTGTTGTTCAAAGTCGGCGCGGTCCCGTTCCACTCGTGGATTCCGGACGTGTATCAGGGTGCGCCGACGCCGATCACCGGGTTCATGGCGGCCGCGACCAAGGTCGCGGCTTTCGGCGCGCTGCTACGGGTGGTCTACGTCGCGCTGCCGCCGCTGCACGATGAGTGGCGCCCCGTGCTGTGGGCGATTTCGATCCTTACCCTGACGGTCGGTTCCATCACCGCGGTGACCCAAACGGATGTCAAGCGGATGCTGGCCTATTCGTCGGTTGCCCATGTCGGATTCATCCTTCTCGGTGTCATCGCCGACAACAAAGCAGGCCTGGCGGCCACCCTGTTCTATCTGGTCGCCTACAGCTTCAGCACGGTCGGTGCGTTTGCGATCGTCGGCCTGATCCGCAGCAGTGATGGCGTCGAGGACGCCGACCTGTCGCACTGGGCCGGGCTCGGACAGCGCTCCCCCATTGTCGGCGTGATGCTTTCGATGTTTCTGCTTGCCTTCGCCGGTATCCCGTTAACCAGTGGATTTATCGGCAAGCTGACGGTGTTCAGGGCCGCCGCCCAGGGCGGCGCGGTGCCGCTGGTAATCGTCGGTGTGATCGCCAGCGGGATCGCCGCCTACTTCTACGTCCGAGTGATCGTGTCGATGTTCTTCACCGAGCCGACCGAGCACACCCCACTCGTGGTGGAGCCGAGCATCTTGAGCAAGATCGCCATCGCGGTGTGCGCCGCCGCCACGGTGATCCTGGGGATCTTCCCGCAGCCGTTGCTCGAACTGGCCGATCACGCCGCCCTAATGCTGCACTGAGCCCGATCAGTTCAAGAATGGTCGCGCGGCCAGCAGGTAAATCGCCAACACCCCCAGCGGCGCCACCAGCGGCAGCCACGGCACCTGCACGGGAAACGACGTCGCGACCAACCCGATGAAGGTAAACCCAATGGCGCCAACGATTGTCGGCCAGCTCCCCATGACGGCTGCAGGCTGCGGGCCAACGGCGTGCCGGCACACCAAGTAGGCAGCGGCGGACAACCCGGACAGCGCGGCGAGCACCGAGGGCGGGCCGGCCAGCACGATCGTCGCCGCCGATAACAAGACGGCAAGTGTTGCGGCTCGGCGAAGCCGGATTCCAGCACCCACGGCGATCACGGCCAGCGCCCCGGCGACCAATGCCGGTCCGTGTGATCCGACGGCAGCGGAACCGGCCATCAATACCCCGAACCCCATTGCCAGGGCATGAGTCCCGGGTTTCGCGAGCGACGTCATTGCTACCCCCGCACCCGGGCCCGCACTCGGCGCCGCCGATCGGGCACCAGATCCATCGATTGCTCCAGACTGTGATCGGCCGGCCACGACACGATGTCGACGCCGATGGTGGCCATGTCGCGATACATCGCGGAGCGCTGTAGGGCCCAAAGCTGTTCGATGAGAGGATCTTTTACGCCTTCGAACGGGAGGCGACCGAGAATGTCGACGGCGACCACAATATGGCCGCGTTTACGCAGATCGATGAGCGCCAGCGCGAATTCGGTGTCGAGCAAGGTGGAGAACGCGATGACGATCGCACCGACCGGAACGGCCGCACGGGGCGCCAGTGTGCCCGTTGTGTTTTCGAAGCGGTCGCCGGCGCCGAGCACCGTATCGAGTACCCGATAGAACTGGCGCTGACCGATGTCAGCACCGAGCCACCGAGGGCGGTTGTCGCCGAGCGCGACGATCCCGGCGCGATCGCTGTGGCGCAGTGCGGTCTGTACCACCTGAGCCGCGCCGCGGACCACGCGTTCGGTGGCCTCGGTCGCCGGTCCGGCCGGCTGCCGGTACGCGTCAATCAGCACGACCACGTCGGCGGCCCGGTCCGTCAATCGCTGCGTCACGTGTAATTGCCTCCGGCGTGCGCTCACCGGCCAGTTGACCGCTCGCAGTTGGTCGCCGGGCACGAACGGACGAATATCGGCGTACTCGACACCGGGGCCGAGATGGCGGGTCAGGTGGGCACCCAGCCGATCGAGCAACTCGGCCGGTGGGATCGGTGTCGACTGAGGCGGCGTCAGCGGGAACACAATGACCTCGGCCGCGTCGACGGTGGCGGTCCCCGCGAGCAGACCGCCGCGCGCGACCACGTCGACCCGAGCGGGGATGACATATCGGCCCCAACGTTGTGCCGATGCGGCAACGGTTTTCGCTTGTCTGGAATCCGACTCGGCGACGTCGAAGTGCATGCCCGCGACGGCGGGCACCGTGAGCTGGACCGCCGAGGCTTCGCCAGGTCCCGCCTCCTCGGTTGCCCACACGGTCAGCCTGGCCTGCTCGTCTTCGAAGCAGCGCTGTGACTCGGGCCTCGCGTGAACGTGGATTGTGGGCACCGGGCGCTGCCAGCTGATCGAACAGAGCACGCCGAGCAGCGGCGCGGCGAAGGCGATGAGCTCCCAGCGTGCGCCGATCACTGCGGCGGCCAATGCGATTCCAGTGCAGGTCGCAATCGCACGCGTCAATTGCGATGCACGCCAGTGAAATTCAATATCATCGCACTCGGTCACAGCGGGCTCATTCGGTGTCCCCGCGCCCCCCGGTCGTCCGTGGCACCGGCAAGCGCCGCAGCAGCTCTTCGACGATGTCAGCGCCCTGGATCTTGCGCACCCACATCTCCGGTCGCAACGTAATCCGGTGCGAGACCGCCGGAGTGGCAAGCGCTTTGACATCTTCGGGGATCACATAGTCGCGGCCGAGCAACAGCGCACGGGCGCGGGCAAGCTGAACCAGGTCGAGTTCGGCGCGCGGGCTGGCGCCCACGGCCACCTGCGGATGGCGCCGGGTCGCGGTGGCCAACGACACCACGTAGTGCAGGACATCCTCGTGCACGGTCACCTGTTCGACCGATTCGCGCATGGCCAGCAGATCCTGCGCATCCACCACTTGGTTGACCGTCGGCTCGACCGAACCGCGTTCCAGACGGCGGCGCAGCATCGCGGTCTCGTCGCGCTCGGAGAGGTAGCCCAATTCCAGCCGGATCGCGAATCGATCCAGCTGTGCCTCCGGCAGCGGATAGGTTCCCTCGTACTCGATCGGATTGTCGGTCGCCAGAACGACGAAAGGCCCTGGCAGCTTGTGGGTTTCGCCGTCGATACTGACCTGCCCCTCTGCCATCGCCTCGAGCAAGGCCGCCTGCGTCTTGGGCGGAGTGCGGTTGATCTCATCGGCGAGCAGCAGGTTGGTGAAGATGGGCCCGGAACGGAATGCGAAGCGGCCCGATTGCATGTCGTAGATCGTCGAGCCGAGTAGGTCTGCCGGCAGCAGATCGGGTGTGAACTGCACCCGGGTGAAGCGCAGTCCCAGCGCGGCGGCGAAAGATCTCGCGATCAGTGTCTTGCCCAAGCCGGGGAGATCTTCAATGAGGACGTGTCCGCCCGCGAGCACCGCGGTGAGGATGAGGGTGAGGCCGGCACGCTTTCCCACCACGACGCGTTCGATTTCGTCGAGGACGGCCTCGCAGTACGCGCTCGTCTTAGCAGCTGGCATAGTGGCCGGAACCATGGCGCCCCCTGTCATACCTGTTCCAACTTCCGCAGTATCTCTTCAAACACCGCGCGACCGGGACCGGGCTGACGATCACCGGTACGCACGATGTTGTTCGGGTTGACCCAGTCCCACAGTTCCGGGCCGAACAACATGCGGCCGGTTTCGTGAAATGCCACCGAATCTTTGGCTTGCTTTTGGCCCGTTGCGATTTCGTATCGTCGTGCAAGCATGGGACGCAGGTGCCGGTCCCAGTCCGCTCGAGTGGACTCCGACCACCGAATCGTCGTCTGGGTGGTGGCAAGCCAACGGCGCAATGAAACTCCCAGATCGTCGGGGTCAAGTTCGTCTGCCGGTGGGCTGTCGCCGCCCAGGACCCGCCGGATGTTGAGCAACACCAATGCCAGTGCGACACCCGATGCCGCCACCACGAACCGGCGATCCTGCACGATCAACACCAACAGCTCCACCCCGACGATGAGGAAAACACCAAGGGTGATGAGCCTGCTCATACCGGACTCCTGAGCTCGGCGAGGACGAGCCCCAGCACGTCGACCGCAACCTGGCGATGTCCCTCATTCATCACATGCGGACTGAACCGCGCTTCTTCGAACAGGTTCACCAACTGAATGGCGTTATCGGCTTGCAGCGCATGGTGTTCGACGGCGCGGGCCAATACCTCGGTCGGGGTGTCAAACTCCTGGGGCACGGCTCCGGGCACATTCGCGAGCTCGCGTTCCATCGCGGCATAGCACGCGATGATCGCCTCCCTCGGCTCGCGGCTGAGGTCGGTCATCTCGGCCAACCCGAGTTCGGCTGCGCGCACCAGTGATTCGGAACGCCGCACCGGCGGGCTGGATTCGACGTCATCGTCGAAGGCGACGCCTTTCGCGCCCTGCCGTTGCCGTCGGGAACTGATGACCGTCCCGGCAACGAGCAGCAGCATCGTCGGGATCGCACTGGTCAGCAGAATTGCGTACATGTCCCCGTTGTTGTTTCGCGGGCGCCGCGGTTGCGCTGGCGGGGCGGTGTGCGAAGACGGGGCCGTGCTGGTAGCCGGGCTGGCCGGAGACGGCGTCGCACTCTGCGGCGCCCACAATCGGGCCAGCAGCATCGCAATCGCCAGCCACGCGATGATCACCCCGAGCCCGATCAACACCACCCGCCAACTCGGTCGGCCCATGCCGGTGCCGAGCATGTCGGAGAGATCGCTCGTTTTTGGTGCTGCCGCGCGCGGGTCACGTAATCGCGCGATGACCGCGACCGCGAGGAGCGTCAGCGTCGCACTCAGGGCAACGACAATAAACACCAGAGCCGCCCGGCTACTGCCCGGCTCGGCGTGCGTCATCCGGTCGCGAGCCGGCAGATATCCGCGCAGGGCGGCCGCGACAGCGATCAGCAACACGATGAGCGCAACAACGCGCCACGTCGGCTTGTCGGTCATTCAACACACCACTCGACCGGTTACCTGCTGCCGTTGCGGCACAGGCTTGTCTCATACTTGCACGTCAGACGCGCGAATTGCTAGACAGTAGTGAACGGCCGGAAGCTGCCGTCGAGTACCTCGCGATGACCGATCGTGCGCCCGGTGACCACGGCGGGGTCCACCAGCGCCAACTGCACTGCCGCCCGGGCGAATTCGTCCGCGGAGGCGGTGTCAGAGAAGTTGGTGGCGTAATAGGACAGGCCGGGCGTCATAATCGGCTTCGACGGTGACAGCGCATTCACCGCGACGTTGTGGTCGGCCAGATCGAACGCCGCGCACGCAGTGAGATGCTCGAGCGCCGCCTTGGATCCGCCGTAACCGGGCAGGACCCCGCCGGCACGGTCCGGATAGGGTCCGTCGCCGGGCAGCCGGGACGCCACCGAAGTGATGTTGATGACGGACCCGTCGCCCGCTTCGATCATGTCCGGACACACCAATTGCATCAGCTCGTAGGCCGCGAACACCGCGACTTCGAAGTGCCGGCGAAAGGCGTGCAGTGGCGTGCTGACGAATCCCGGCCAGCCGGGTTTGCCGCCGCCCGCTCCGGCCTTGACCGCCGGCGCCTTGGCACGTTCCGGCGCCCCGGGCACCGGCGGGCGCCCGGGCGCGGTGAAGGCCGCGTTGTTGATCAGGATTGTGATGGGGCCCAGCACGTTTCGCGCTTCAGTCACCAATCGGGCAATATCGTCGCGGTCGGTCAGATCGGCCCGCACCGCGACCGCGCGCCCGCCGGCCGCCTCGATGTCGGCGACGGTCTCACCGATGGTTCCCGGCAACCGCTCATCCCATACCTGTTCGGTACGCCCGGCCACCGCCACGGCGGCGCCTTCGGCCGCAAGCGCCAGCGCAATAGCGCGACCCAAACCGCGGCTACCGCCGGTGACGATCGCGGCGCGGCCGTCAAGTCGCGGCGTCATCGTGTCACCCCGTGCACGACGATGGCGGTGGTCTGATCCACCCACGAGCCGTCCAGCTCTTCGCTAGGGCGTAGCAGCATTCGAAGCATCGTCGCTCCCCCAATCAATTCGATCAGGCGATCCGGGTCCACATCAGGATGTGCCTCACCCCGGTCCACCGCTTCACGGAGCCGTACCCGGACGGCGATGAACAGGTCGGTGAACCTCGACATCACCCGGGCATTGAGATCGGGGTCGGCCGTCATGTCGGCCACCAGACCGGGCAATGCCGCGCGCACCACCGGCGTCGTGAACACATCACGAGTGGCCTCGATCATCATCCGCAGGTCGGCGGCAATGTCCCCGGCCGGGGCCTCCAGCGCGCTCGGCGCGGTCGGAAAGGCCGCCTCGTGCACCAATTCCGCCTTGCTCGACCACCGACGGTAGAGCGCCGATTTCGTGGTGCCGGCCCGCTCGGCAACCGCGGCCAGGCTGAGGTTGGAATAGCCGATCTGCACCAGCAGTTCCGCGGTCGCCGATAGGATCGCCGAATCGATGCGCGGATCCCGGGGGCGGCCAGCACCTGGGCCCTTGTCAAGGTCGGACGGGTCTGCTTTCATAACGCTACCTACCGTATCGTAATTACCGCGAATAAGTCTCAAAAGAATGGAGGCCCCCGTGGCCCCTGAACCCGCCGTCGACAACGTCGACCACCTCCAGCGTTCCAGCCGAGACGTCACGACCCTGCCTGCGGTGATGTCGAAGTGGCTGTCGACCGTCCTGCCCGACGGCGCGACGCCCGAGGTCACCGTCGAAAGCGGCGTCGACTCGACGGGCATGTCGTCGGAGACCATCATCTTGACGGCCCGCTGGCAGCAGGACGGAGCGCCCATCGAGCAGAAGCTCGTGACCCGGGTGGCACCGTCGGCCGAAGACGTGCAGGTCTTCCCCACCTATCGACTTGACCACCAATTCGAAGTGATCCGGCAAGTCGGCGAAATCACCGACGTACCCGTCCCGACGGTGCGCTGGCTCGAATCCACCGGCGACGTCTTAGGCACGCCGTTTTTTGTGATGGACTACGTCGACGGCGTCGTCCCACCCGACGTCATGCCCTACACCTTCGGCAACAACTGGTTCGCCGACGCACCCACCGAACGTCAACGCGAACTGCAGGACAGCACGGTCGAAGTGCTGGCCAAGCTGCACTCGATTCCCAACGCGGAGAAGACATTCGGATTCCTGACCGAGGGTCAGTCCGGAGACACCGCATTGCAGAGGCACTTCAACTGGGTGCGGTCCTGGTATGACTTCGCGGTGCCCGACATCGGTCCATCGCCATTGCTGGAAAGAACATTCCAGTGGCTGCAAGACAATTGGCCAACCGAGATCGCCGAGCGCGAACCGGTGCTGTTGTGGGGCGACTCCCGGGTGGGCAACGTGTTGTACCGCGATTTCCGGCCGATCGCCGTGCTGGACTGGGAGATGGTGGCACTGGGGCCGCGCGAGCTCGACGTGGCGTGGATGATCCACGCGCACATGGTTTTCGAGGAACTCACTAAACTTGCTGGGCTGCCGGGTCTACCCGAGGTGATGCGCGAGGACGACGTCCGCGACACCTATCAGCGGCTCACTGGTGTCGAGGTGGGCGACCTGAACTGGTTCTACGTCTACTCCGGGGTGATGTGGGCTTGTGTCTTCATGCGCACCGGCGCCCGGCGGGTGCACTTCGGCGAAGTCGAGAAGCCCGACGATGTGGAGTCGCTGTTCTACCACGCCGGCCTGTTGAAACGACTTCTCGGAGAGGATCAGTCGTAATGCTCGGACCGCTTGACGAGTTCCCGGTACATCAGATTCCCCAGCCGATCGCCTGGCCGGGGTCCTCGGATCGCAACTTCTACGACCGCGCCTACTACAACGCCCACGACCGCACCGGAAACATCTTCCTGATCAGCGGTATCGGCTACTACCCCAACCTCGGAGTCAAGGACGCATTCCTGCTCATCAGGCGCGGAGACACCCAGACGGCGGTGCACGTTTCGGACGCCATCGATCAGGACCGGCTCAATCAGCACGTCAACGGATACCGGATCGAGGTCGTCGAGCCGCTGCACAAACTGCGGTTGACCCTCGACGAAACCGAAGGCATCGCAGCCGATCTCACCTGGGAAGGGCTGTTCCCCGTCGTCCAGGAACAGCCGCACATCCTGCGGTCCGGCAACCGAGTCACGCTGAACGCGCAGCGTTTCGCCCAACTCGGCAGCTGGAGCGGACACATCGTGATCGACGGTGAGGAAATCGCGGTCGACCCCAACACCTGGCTAGGCAGCCGCGACCGATCCTGGGGCATCCGGCCGATCGGGGAGGCCGAGCCCGCGGGCCGGCCCGCCGACCCGCCCTTCGAGGGCATGTGGTGGCTCTACGTGCCGATGGCGTTCGACGACTTCGCCATCGTGCTGATCATCCAGGAGGAGCCCAACGGTTTCCGCTCGCTCAACGACTGCACCCGGGTGTGGCGCGACGGCCGCGTCGAGCAATTGGGCTGGCCGCGGGTCAAGATCCACTACCGCTCGGGCACCCGCATCCCGACGGGCGCGACGATCGACGCGACCACCCCCGACGGAACACCGGTGCACCTCGACGTGGAATCCAAACTCCCGGTCCCAATCCACGTCGGCGGCGGCTATGGCGGCGACTCCGATTGGATACACGGCACCTGGAAAGGCGAAAAGTTCGCCGAACGCCTCACTTACGACATGACCGACCCGGGCATCATCGGTCGATCCGGTTTCGGCGTGATCGACCACGTCGGCCGCGCGGTGTGCCGCGACGGTGACGGCGATCCGGTCGAAGGCTGGGGGCTCTACGAGCACGGCGCGCTGGGCCGCCACGACCCGTCCGGGTTCGCCGACTGGTTAACGGTTGCGCCGTAACCTTTTCGCGCCGAAAGTCCAGTTGTTGCAGCATTTTTAGATGATTTCCCCCAACAAGTCGACGTTCGCGGGGTCGGCTCAGACGAAACATTGGGAAAGAACAGCGGTTTGAAGACGAGCGCGGATGCGGTCGCGTAGAGGTAGAAGTCGTACCACTCGATCGTGGTACCAATCATGCTGCCCAAAGCTACGGTTCGCAGCTGTGGTCTCGTGTCAGCAGCAGAGGCCGGCTCGGTGACAATCACGTGTACGCAGGATAGCCAGTGACTCGGCGTCGGCGTATGTTTGCCATCGTCGTGATGCCAACACCATGGAGTTGATGAAAGACGTGCCAAATCCGCCGTGGAGTGTCGACGTTGTCGTGGTCGGCGCCGGTTTTGCCGGACTGGTAGCTGCGCGAGAGTTGACTCGGCAGGGCTATGACGTGGTGGTCTTCGAGGGCAGGGACCGGGT
Organism: uncultured Actinomycetota bacterium; assembly: GCA_963826365.1. Taxonomy (GTDB): domain Bacteria; phylum Actinomycetota; class Actinomycetes; order Mycobacteriales; family Mycobacteriaceae; genus Mycobacterium. The sequence goes on from CAWGXA010000004.1 coordinate 189,392, forward strand.
AGGCGGACGCTCGTTCACCGGCAACGTGGCTGGATTACCGGCGGATATGGGCGGCACGTTCGTCGGTCCGACGCAAGACGCGGTTCTGGCGTTGGCCGCTGAACTGAAGGTTGCGACCACTCCGACTTACCACGACGGCAGCAACGTCATCCGGTGGCGTGGGTCGACGCGGTCCTACCGTGGCACCATTCCCAAACTGTCGTTGGCCGGGCTGCTCGATATCGCCCGATTGCGTTGGCAATTCGGAAGAATTGCCCGCAATATCCCGGTGGACGCGCCCTGGGATGCGCGGGACGCGCACAAGCTTGACGGCCTTTCGCTCGGTGAGTGGCTGCGCTCGGCACGCGCCAGCGCTTCATCGCGTGACTTGATGAGCATCATGTCCCGGGTGACCTGGGGGTGCGAACCCGATGACGTGTCGATGCTGCACGCTACACGCTACATTCACGCTGCCGGCGGCATGGACCGGATGCTCGACGTCGAAAACGGGGCCCAACAGGACCGTTTCCCCGGCGGCTCCCAGCAGATCGCCGAAGCCGCGGCAACCGAACTGGGCGACCGAGTCGTGCTGAAGGCACCGGTGCGCCGGATCGAGCGGCACCACGCGGGCGTCACGGTCACCTCCGATCGCGGCCAGGCTGATGCTGGGTTTGTCATCGTCGCGATTCCGCCGGCGCATCGAAGGTCCATTGAGTTCGCTCCCCCGCTGCCTGCGCAGTACCACCAACTGGCCGAGCATTGGCCGCAGGGCCGGCTCAGCAAGGCCTACGCGGCGTATTCGACGCCGTTCTGGCGGGCCAACGGATTATCGGGCGAGGCGCTGTCCGACAAGGGACCGGTGTTCATCACGTTCGATGTCAGCCCGCATGCTGACGGCCCGGGCATCCTGATGGGCTTCGTCGATGCGCGGGCATTCGACTCGCTGCCCACCGACCAGCGCCGTCGTGACACGTTGCGCTGCTTGGCGTCCCTGTTCGGTGACGAGGCGCTCAACCCTATCGATTACGCTGACCACCGTTGGGGTGCAGAGGATTTCGCACCAGGCGGTCCGACCGCGGCGGTACCGCCGGGGTCATGGACACGGTTCGGGCCATGGTTACGCGAACCGGTAGGGCCGATTCACTGGGCCGGCACCGAGACAGCAGACCAATGGACCGGATTCTTAGACGGCGCCGTGCGGTCCGGCCAGCGGGCAGCCGCAGCGGTCAGCGCCTTGCTATGAGCTGATCTTGGCGACCCGGCAGACCATGGATTCGGTGAGCGCGCGCAGCTCACGGTTCACCGCATCGGGATGCTCCAGCATCGAGCAGTGGCCGCCGGGCAGCTCGACCAGGCCGACGACGTTGGGCGCGGTGCGCGCGATCCGGCGCGATTGGCCGATCGGCGTCAGCCGGTCGTCTTGGCTGCCGATGACCACCGTCGGCACCGTCAGCCCGGCCAGGTCCAGATGACGTGAGCCCAGCGCATTGACCAGCATCCGTGCGCACCCACCCCGCCCAGCGGCGGGCGTCTGAGCGAACAGTTCGTAGATCAGTGCCGCCGCACTCGGGTCGGCGCCCTTTCCGACCGCCAACATCGCGACCAAGGACCGACTAGCGATCAGGGCGGCGCGGGGAATCGGCAGCGCGCCGAAGCCGTTGATCAGGCCGCGTCCGGCGATGACTTGAGCCGGCGACAAGATGGCAGGCAACGACAGCAGTTTCACCTCGCGCACCAAGTCTCCGGTGGCGGTGTTGATCAGCGCGACTGCATCGACCCGACGGGCGACCTTGTGGCGATAGCGCGCCGACCAAGCCGCGATGGCGATGCCCCCCATCGAGTGCCCGGCCAGCACCGCGCGCTCGTGTGGCACCAGCGTCGCCTCTAGCACTGAATTCAGGTCAGCAGCAAGCAGTTTGAGAGTGAATCCGCCGCGCCGCGGGACGCCGCTTCGGCCGTGTCCGCGATGGTCGAAAGCGATCACCCGGTGGTCGGCGGACAGGTCGGCGATCTGGTAGGCCCACGCCCGAACCGCACACGTGATGCCGTGCGTCAGCACGATCGGGTAGCCGTCGGGGGGACCGAATACCTCCGCGTGCAACGGGGTGCCGTCGACCGCGCGGACGGTCAGAGTCCGGCTCGGCGGTAACGCAGGCAGCCGCTCGATTACGCGATTCGTTCGCCGAGCACTCATCGCCGCTCCCCCTTCGAACACGGCCCCGTTGCCGCACCCCCGGATCCAGTGATCGTATCGCGAAGTCGACGCCGAACTCGGCAAATCCCGCTAACCAATGTGTTTGCTGACGCCACGCAAACCACCGGCCGGCGATGCCGCAGGTGTGAGACGCTAACACCCATGTCCGCGCTGTCCCGTCGGGATTTTTTCGCCGCGGCGACCGGCGTGGTCGGCGGCGGGGTGGCGGTTGCCTGCGCGCCGGATCAACCACACGCGTCAGCACCATCGCCCAAGGCGCCGCCAGCACCGCCGGTGGATACCAAGTCGATCCTCATCGTCGGTGCCGGGGTGGCGGGACTCGCTGCCGCGCGCAGCCTCACCGACGCGGGGTGGCCGGTACGGGTGATCGAAGCCCGCGATCGCATCGGCGGCAGGGTGTACACCAACCGGGACTGGGGTGTCCCGATCGAGATGGGCGCGTCCTGGATTCATGGCACGGCGAACGATCCGGTGATGGAACTGGCGCGAAACGCCGGGGCCCAGCTCGTCACGACCGACTACGACGGCTGGGCCAAGCTCGCGGTGGATCCCAAACTGCAGCCACTGGAGTACGACAAAGAACCCTGGCCGAAGTTCGTCGAACAGGCCTGCGGCCGAGTCGACGGAGGAAGCCTCGCCGCCGCGCTCAACGCCGCAGCCGCCCGCGAACAGCTTTCCCACTCAGACCGCGTCCAGCTCGCTTTCTACGTCGCCACCGAGATCGAGGACGAATACGCTGCGACCGCAGACCAGCTCTCCGCCAAGACCTTCGACAAAGGCGATTACGCCACCGGCGACCAGGACGTCATCACCAACGGCTACGACGCCCTGCCGAAGCTACTCGCCAACGGACTGCAGATCGTGCTCAATACGCCAGTGACCGCCATTGCCCGGCAAGACAAGTCAGTCGTCGTGCGAGCCGGAAAGCAATCATTCGAAGGGCCCGCCGCGATCGTCACCGTTCCGCTCGGAGTGCTGAAATCCGATGCGATCACGTTCGACCCGCCCCTTCCCGACGGACACGTGCACGCGATCAATGCGCTGGGATTCGGCGTGTTGTCCAAGAGCTTCTTCCGCTTCGACCGGCGAACTTGGGAGGTGGAGAACGCGTTCTATCAATTCATCGGTGCAAATCCGGGCCCGTGGGCCCAGTGGTTCACCTTGTCGAATGCCGCCGGGCCAATTGCGGTGGTCTTCAACGCCGGCGACTTCGGCCGGAAGGTGGAGTCGTTCTCACCCGAGGATCTGAAGGCCGGTGCTCTGCCCATTGCCCGCCAGCTCTTCGGCAATGACATCGCTGTGGTGGAGGTACGGACCTCGACGTGGAGCACCGATCCCTATGCGCGCGGCAGCTATTCATTTCACGCTCCCGGCTCCGGCCCGGACGACCGGCTCCGGCTGCAGGAGCCCGTCTCCGATCGGCTGTATCTTGCCGGCGAGGCCGTCGGCACCAACAATCCGTCGACGGTGACGGGTGCGCTGATCGGCGGCCGGTACGCCGCCGGCCAATTGATGCATCGATTGCCGCTCCCTCAATAGTTTTCGAGCGTGGCCACGCTGCGCCAGCTTGGCCACGTCGTTTCCCAGACCCGGTGGATCTTGCCGTCGCGAAAGGCGGCTATCAGCACGACCTCGATTCGGGTCGGCTTCTCGTCGGGGGCGCGACGTGGTGATCCAGACGCGGCCGGCGATTTTGGCGTCGGCCTCGACCCACGCCTGCTCGTCGTACTCGATCTCGTAAGTGATTGGCGTAGTGTAGATCTCGCGGTGGCTTTCGCGGAATTCGATGAAATCCTGTGTCAATCCATCGGAGTGCATGACGAAGTCATGGTGGTAGTAGCGGTCGACGAGCTCGGCATTTTTGGCTACGACCACCTGATCGAACATCTCACGAAGCAGCGCGACCGACATTCGCCGATCCTTGCACGGCATCGTGCTACGTGGTGCGCAGATCGAGACGATGGTGGCGGCCGGCCGTCCATAGTGAAGGTATGGCGGCGCCTCAGCGCATCGGGTCACAGAATTTATCGACCAGGCTCTCGACACGGGCCGAGTCGTGACCCGCCCGTAAACGACCGCCGCGGGCGAGGGTGACCAATCCGTGCAGCCCGGCCCAGAACACTTCGCTGAGAGTATCCACATCCTGCCCGGGCGCGACCGCGCACACCGCATCACGTAATTGACCGAAGGCTGTCGTCAGCTGCGGTGGTGTGTCTGCGTCGGCGAAGCGCAATGTCGTTGCCCGGGTGAACATCGCGTCGTAGAGCGCCGGGTTCTCCTCGGCGAAGTCGATGTAGGCGTGCACGACCCGTTTCAACACAGCTCGCGGGGCTCCGCGCCCTGAGCGGGCTTTGGCCAGCACATCCCCCAGTTCGGCGAATCCCTCGAGCGCGGCGGCCGCGGCAATGTCTTGCATCCCCGAAAAGTGCTTGTACAGCACTGGTTGGCTGTATTCGATTTCGGTAGAAAGCCGACGGGTGGTCACCGCATCCCATCCTTCGCCTTCGGCCAATCGCCGCGCCGTGCTGATGATCAGTTGATGGCGCTCCGCTCGGTCGCGGGCGCGGCGGTCCTCAAGTGTCACCCGTTCAATATAGCACCGCTAGATCTTCTAGCAATGCTATTGACCCGAATCGCCACAGGGGTTAGCGTTGCTAGCGATGCAGAGCTCTACGGAAACTAGCACTGCGCGATAGGAGAACTCATGCCGGTATACGACCTGGCCAGGCTGGCTGCTTTACTCTCGATTCTGGGCACTGGTGTCGTTTACGGCACCGACGTGTTCTGCGCGCTGGTGCTACGCCCAGCCCTCGCGGCCGTTGACGACCGGGCCCTGATCGCGGTGACAGGCAATGTGCATTTTTACGGCGACCGCCGGATGCCCCTGCCGGGGGTCGTCGGGCTGCTCGGTGCGGCGGCAAGTGCGGCACTTTTCGGAGTTACCAGGCACTGGGCAAACACCGTTGCCGCGCTCGCCGCTATAGCGATGCTGCTGGTGTGGCTGATGCTGTACCTGCGGATCAGCGCGCCGATCAATAAACGGCTCACCGGCGCAGCTCGCACTGGCGATGCTCCATCGAACGCGCGGGTGCTGCAGCGCAATTGGGATCGCATCATCACCGCACGAGCCGCCCTGCAAGGTGCCGCACTCATCGCCATGTGTGTGGCGCTGACGATCTAGTCGATCAATCCGATATCAAGAGAGGGACACCATGAAGGTCTTCATCACCGGCGGCACCGGCTACATCGGGCAAGCAACGATCGCCGCGTTGCGTGCGCACGGCCACGACGTCATCGCCCTGGCACGCAGCCACCGCGCCGCACAACAACTTGAACTGCTGGGCGCCGAAACGGTCGCCGGCGATCTGACCGACACCGACGCACTGCGCAACACAGCCGAACGTGCTGACGCCGCAATCCATCTGGCGCAGGACTACAGCCCCAGTACCGCCACAGCCGATCTTGGCGCCGCAACCGCGATTCAACACGGACTCGGTTCACGACCGTATGTGCACACGGGCGGGGCCTGGGTGTACGGCAACGCCATTGGGGTCGTCGACGAAACAGCTCCCCAGTCTCCACCGCCGATCACGTCCTGGCGGCCCGACAACGAAAGGCGTGTGCTTGCCCGCGCGGCCGATGGCGGCCACCCGGTCCTGGTCATGCCCGGCGTGGTCTACGGCCACGGCGGCGGATTGATCGCCGCGTTTCTCGCCAAGCCGGCCCACACGGGAGCGGCCCACTTCATCGGTGCCGGCGACAATTACTGGACCGTAGTGCACGTCGACGACCTGGCGGAACTCTACGTCGCCGCCCTATCGGCACCGGCGGGCGCCGCCTACATCGGCGTGGACGACACCCAATCACCAACCATGCGCCAAATCGCCGAGGCAGTCAGCGTCGGTGCCAACCGGCCCGGCACGGCAGCCTCAGTAACCCTCGACCAGGCCCGCCAGGAATTCGGCCCCTTCGCTGACGCGTTCGCCCTGAGTCAGCGGCTGACCGCGGCCCGCGCTCGACACGAATTGAACTGGACACCGCAACACCATGACGCGCTGTCCGAATTCGCCGCCACGTAGCAAGTGAATCGCGGGGCAACTCGTCGGGGCCGGCCGCGCAACGATTAGGCGGGGATTCGTCCGGGCATAGCTGAGATATGACGGCACATCAGCATCCGCAGTCCTCGGTACAGCAGCAGCATTCGACCGGCGACACCATTGCCACCGTCGTGCTGCTGGTGTTCGACGCGGCCGCGGCAGCTCTGTCCCTATGGTTCTCATTGTTCTTCGCGATGGCCACCGACCCCTGCGGCCCAGACAACTGCAACACCGCGGCGATCAGCTGGGCCTACCTGGTCAGCTGGGGTGGCATCGGGGTCGCGGGCGTCATCGCAATCGTGGGGACCGCGATCGCGGCAAAACGCAGACGGGTGATGTGGGTATGGCCAGCTGCTGCATTGGTGCTGGTCGTTCTCGCGATTATCGCCGGAGTACTGTTGGCCGGCTCAGTCGCGCCACACCATTAATGTTGTGCTGCAAACTCTTTCGCGCACGCGTCAAGAATCGCACTGAAGCTCCCCCGAAGCAGCCGTCGGCTGACCGCCTCCAGCAGCTTGCCGCCCGCCCAAGCTGGGTGGGTGTAATTGGTCAGCCAGTCGAGGTGCGTGCCGCCGTCCGTGGCGGTGAACGTCAGCGTGCCGCCGTCGTGCTTGAACGGCGGGACTGATCGGACGATGAGGTAGGAGTAGCTGTGCGGCCGATCGTAGGCGGTGATCTCTTCGCGGAAATAGGTGCCGACGCCGATCACCTTGCGCATCGCGCCGGTACCAGGCCCGGTTGAACCCTCCGCCCAATCGGCTCTGAGAGCCAGAGGAGCTGCCGCGAGGTTGACTGGGTCGGCAAGCCAATCGAAGACCTGCTCCACAGGTGCTGCGATCGTTCGTTCCAAGTGAATCTCGACCATGAGAACTCCTGCTCGGCAGTCTCGGCATTGCCCAACGCACATGCTAGTCGCGCCGCCTATCCACGCTCGCCCCGCGCAATGACGGCAATCAGTGGGATCTTTGCGCTGTCTTAAAATCCTGCCATAAATGCCCGGTTGAGTCGCTAAAGAAAATTTGCTGAAATCTGGGCCAGCTAGGCGATACACCGCCGCGATTTAGGCCGGTTCGAGATTGCTCCCCGTCCGAGAGTTAGCTGTCGATTAAGAACAGGCTGAGCCCGCGTTTGCCGCAGTTACGTTGGATTTCAGGGGTTCGGGCGCCCCAACTGATCAAGTTCGGAACTCGAAGGGCAAATCATGAAAATCAGCAGTATTGTCGCGCGCCAACGCGTGGCCGGTATCAGCGCAGGCTGCCTGATCGGTGGCATCGCCATCGGTCTCGTCGCTGCGCCATCGGCCGCCGCAGCACCCGACTGCAGCCCCGCAGGCGTGAACGCGACGGTTTCCTCGGCGGAGGGCGCGGCGCAGCAGTACCTTGCCGGGCACCCGGCGGCCAACCAGGTCGTCACCGCCGCCTACGGCCAGCCACAGCCGCAGGCTGCGTCCAGCCTGCGCGGGTACTTCACCGCGCATCCGCAGGAGTACTACGACCTACGTGGCATTTTGGCTCCGATCGGGGACACCGAGCGGCAGTGCAACGTATCGGCGCTGCCAGGGAATTTGGAGTCGGCCTACCACGAGTTCATGGCCGGCTAATCCGCCAGCAACGGCCCGCCACAACGCCGTGGCGGGCCGCTTTGCGTTGCGGGCGGAAAAACACCCGTGTGAAACGCGCGTTGCGCGGGTAATTTCCTGTCAGGCAACGGGAGTAGAGGTGAAGATGCGGTTGCGTCGCAGCGTGCTCAAGAAGCCGGGGATCGCGCGCAAGCGTCGGGGCAATGGTTTCGCCTACTACGGTCCTGACGGCCAGTCTCTGCAGGATCCCGATGCCCTGCAACGGATCAAGGAGCTGGTGATCCCACCGGCATGGAAAAAGGTGTGGATCTCGCCGCATACCAATGGCCATATTCAGGCCGTCGGCACCGACGCGGCCGGACGCCGCCAATATCTCTACCACTTGTCGTGGCAGCAGGAGCGCGCCGAGGAGAAGTTTGACCGCGTCCTGGAACTGTCCACGCGGTTGCCCGATTTCCGCACCCAAATCACGGCCGACCTTGCCGGTCGGGGATTGTCGCGTGATCGGGTGCTGGCGTTGGCACTGCGCCTGCTTGATCGCGGCTACTTTCGCGCCGGCGGCGAACAATACGCCGAAGAACACGAGTCCTACGGAATCTCAACCTTGTTGTGTGAGCACGTGACCGTGCACCGAGATGCGATCGAATTCGACTACTGCGGCAAGAGCGGGGTGCAGCGCACGCTGGAAATCGAGGACGCCGAAGTGGTTCGCGCCGTCCGTTCGCTGATGCGCCGCACCGAACGCACCGAGCGACTGCTGGTTTGCCGCAGCGTATCCGGGTGGGTGGACGTTCACGCTGATGACCTCAATGGCCGGTTCAAGGAGCTGGTCGGAGACGACTACACCGTCAAGGACCTGCGCACCTGGCATGGAACCGTGTTGGCCGCCGCGGCGTTCGCCGACGCCGACCCCGCGGTATCGGAGCGAGTGACCAAACGTGTTGCGGCAGCGGTCATGAAGGAGGTCGCCGAGGAGCTGGGGAACACTCCGGCGGTAGCGCGTGGCTCCTATGTGGATCCGCGCGTCGTTGCCGGTTACGAACAGGGGTTCACCATCGGCGCCGCCCTGCGGCGGGCCGACCGGGCCCGGCGGCCTGATGCCGCGCAGGACGTACTGGAAAAGGCCACCCGGATGCTGATTCGCCGGGTCGCTAAGGACGAGAACGGCTCCGGATCGTCAGTTCTGCCCAAAAGTGCGTAATTACGGTGCCGTCGCAAACACGAGTCAAAGTGCAAGAGTGGTGTGTGGGCTCAGACCGTAGGTCTCCCGATACAGCACCGCGAACCGGCCCGCGTGCACGAAGCCCCAGCGCTGCGCGATCTCGCCGACGGTGATCGCAGAGCGGTCGGCGACCTTCAACACTTGGTGTGCGCAGTGCAGCCTGACCCGACGCAGATACTCGGTCGGGGTGGTGTCGAGCTGCTGCCTGAAAAGATATTGCACCGCCCTGGGAGTCAGATGCACTGCGGCCGCGACCTCGTTGATGCCGATCTCGCTCCCCGCGTGGCTGTGGATGAACGACACCGCGGCTTTGAGTGCGCCCGGAACGGAAGGGTCGCTGAGCAAGTCACGCTCTGCGGTCATGTTCGACGGATAACAGTCGAGCAATACCGCAGCCAATAGGGTGCCCGCCGAGGCGGCGATCAGCGGCTGCTGGGCGGTATCCGCCGAGCCGAAGGTAGCGGTCACGTAATCAAGTGCTCGGTCCCAGGCCCGCACGGCCACGCGCGAACGTGGGCGCGAGTCGAGGAATTGGATCCGTCGCGGTAACGGCACCTGCCGCTCAGCGGCCGCCTTGCGCAGCGCATCCGCCGCGATGCTCACGACGTCGAACCGCGCATTGCTGACCTCGAGCTCGCAGGGTGTATCGCGGACGACGAGCAGCGGAAAATCCGGGTTCGACAACGGTTTCCCCGCCACGGCCAACGCACCCGCGCGGGGCTGGATCACCAGAACTATTTCATCGCAGGGTATTTCATACGTTGCTTGACCCTGAACTCGTACTTCGTCAAGCGTTATCAACGCCGATTCACGGCGCCGGTGGCTCACGGCGGAGCCTTTCGCGAGGGCAGAGATCTGCCAGCCGGGAGTGTAGGCATTGGCGAAAAACTGACGTGCCACAGTCGGGTCTGCACTGCGGAACCGGTCATACCGAAGCGCTGCCGGGGCGGGCACCCTGGCCGAATCACTGTTGGGGTGAAAGTCCAACGCGATCGCACCGAATGACCTGCCGGTTTGCGGGCGCGCCGCACCCAGCTGCGCAGAATCGTCAGCGGCGAAGTCGTCGCCGCTGACGAATGCTACGTTCAAGACCTCAGATATGGCGTCCTCATTACCCCGCTCTGGGCGAAATTAAACCTAGTCTCACCGCTGCTTCTTGACGTCCTTCAGTTTCGCCTGGTGGATAACTGTGTGGGGCCGGCCCCCGGTGCTGATTTTCGCGACCGGCTATCGCCGGTGCAGCAGGTGGAAACCCTGTTTGACCACGGTCAGGCGGGGCATTCTGGCGAAATCATCCTATCAAGTGCAGGAGGTTGAGCAACAATGCCGAACCCGTCGATCAAGAACGAGAAGATGTACCGCGACCTGCGCAAGCAGGGCAATTCCGAGGAAAAGGCAGCGCGGATCTCCAATGCCGCCGCAGCACGCGGTAAGTCAGCGGTGGGCCGCAAGGGCGGCAAGTCCGGCTCGTACACCGATTGGACCGTGCCTGAATTGAAGAAGCGAGCCAAAGAGCTTGGCATATCTGGCTATTCAGGCCTGACGAAAGACAAGCTGGTCGCCAAACTGCGAAACCACTGAGCCCGCGCGGGGCCCTTACAACTCGGGCGCCGCACAGTTTGTCATCTGTTTAAGTAGCGGCGAAGTGGGCAATCGCCAGATATGTCAGCGCCCACGTCTCGCAGCTACGACCGAGTCGTCGTGGTGGTGCCCGCCCACAATGAAAAGGCCGACCTTCCGGCGTGTTTGCGGGCGGTGTTGACTGCCGCCCTGTGCGTCCCGATTCCGGTCTCGGTGGTGGTAGTGCTCGACGCCAGCGACGACGATAGCGCGGAGTTGGCCGGTCGGTATGGGCCTGACGTGCATTTTGTCAGCGTCGACGCCCACAACGTGGGCGCCGCCCGCGCGGTCGGCTTCGGTTATGGGCGCTCGCTGTGCCGCGAGGACGACGAGTGCTGGTATGCCACCACCGATGCCGACAGCCGGGTGGACCCCGGCTGGCTGATCCACCAGCTGGAACTGGGCGCCGAGCTGGTGCTGGGCGTGGTCCGGGTTACCAACTGGCGCCAGCATTCGGCCGACGTCGCCGCCCGCTATGCGCGGGCTTACCAAGCGAGCATGCCGGACGAGGACGGCCAGCACGAGCACATTCACGGCGCGAACATGGGCTTCAGCGCCCGGGCCTATTGGCGAGTTGGCGGTTTCCGCGCGCTACCCTCCGGCGAGGACGTCGATCTAGTCGAGCGATTCGAGGCTGCCGGCTATCGCATTCGCCGGGACACCGAGTTGTCGGTCATTACGTCGGCGCGAACCAACGGCCGGGCTCCGCACGGATTCGCTGACTACCTCAGCCAATTGGGGGGATCGGCGGCGGGTGATTGCGCGTGACGGCGGGATTGGTACGCCACTGGCTCGAGTCCGGCCGACTCGAGCTGCCATTGCCCGCATCCGGTCGCACCAACGAACGTTGGGAACGTCTGGCCCTGCTGGCCGAGGATGACATCGTCGCGGCCCGCATCGCCGAAGCCCATGTCGACGCCGTCGCGATACTCCACGAGTTGGGCGGCAAGCCACCGGAGTCTGGTCAACTGTGGGGAGTATGGGCAGCAGAATCCCCCGACGCCGTGGTGACAGCCACCGACATCGGTGAAGGTGCGTTCACGCTGAGCGGGACCAAGGTGTGGTGTTCGGGCGCAGGGTTTTGCACCCACGCGCTGGTGACGGCCCGGCTCGCCGACGGAGTACGGGGCCTGTTTGCGGTCGCCCTGGTTGATCCCGCCGTCAAGGCGCTGCCGACCACCTGGTGGAACGCCGGCATGGCCGGCAGCGACACCCGGCCGGTGCAATTCACCAACGCCCACGCTGTCGCCGTGGGCGACCCCGGCGACTATCTGAGTCGGCCCGGATTCTGGCACGGCGCGATCGGGGTGGCCGCATGCTGGCTGGGCGGTGCGCGCAGGGTCGCTGAGCCGTTATATCGCTGCGCTGCAAGCGAATCGGCCGACGCATATTCGCTGGCACATCTAGGCGCCGTGGATGCCGCGATCGCTGCAGGCAACGCGATACTTGCCACCGCGGCAGCCCAGACCGACTCCGACCCATTCGACCGGGCCAACACCGCAGAACTACTTGCCCGTCGCACTCGGGCGATCGTCGAACACGCCGCCGATGAAGCCATCACCCGCACTGGCCGCGCCCTGGGGCCTGGGCCGTTGTGCCAAGATGGGCGCCACGCTCAACGGGTCGCGGACCTGTCCATCTACATACGCCAAAGCCACGCCGAGCGAGATCTGGCCGCTCTGGGGCGGCTAGCGGGACGCCCGCGTTGAGGCACGACGTGCAGACCGCATCGATGGGCAACTGCGCGAGGTTCGCGGCCAAGCCGTTGACCCATGGCGGCACGCCGGCGCCGGTGTGGCTCGCCAGCCTTGAATCCCGGCCCCTGCCATACCTCGACCTGACCGAGTGCCCCGGCCTGGTCGTCGTCGCGGCCCATCCCGACGACGAAACCCTCGGTCTGGGCGCGACGATTGCGCAACTGGTCGCGTCGGGCGTCGACGTTCGCGTGGTGTCCGCCAGCGATGGCGGTGCGGCCCAACCCGGCGCGACGGCCTCGGAGCAGACCCGTTTGGCGACCACGCGAAGACATGAATTACGCAGAGCAGCAGGGGTCTTGAGTGTTCCCGAGCCGGTATCGCTGGGTCTGCCCGACGGTCGGCTGGCCGATCACGAGGACACGCTCACCGATTTGCTCACCGGGGTCCTCGGCACTTCCGGGACGCGCCCCTGGTGTGCTGCCACCTGGCGAGGCGACGGGCATCCCGATCACGAAGCCATCGGACGAGCCGCGGCATCGGCGTGCGCACGCACCGGCGCCGAGCTGTTGGAGTACCCGGTGTGGATGTGGCACTGGGCCAGCCCATCCGATGCGGCAGTGCCCTGGGATCGCGCCCACGCGGCTCCCTTGTCTGACTGGGCTATTGCGCGCAAACGGGAAGCCGCGCAATGCTTTCGCAGCCAGTTCGAGCAGGGCATCGCCGGGGCGACAGCTGTGCTGCCGCCATTCGTGCTGCGTCGATTACTTACCGTGGGAGAGCTGGTATTCCGGTGAACACCCGACTGCCCGACGCCTACTTCGACGAGATGTACGCCGGCGGAGACGATCCCTGGCAGCTGTCGACGCGGTGGTACGAGCAGCGCAAGTACGCCATCACGCTGGCGATGTTGCCCCGTAGCCGCTACCGGCACGCTTTCGAGCCCGGTTGTTCGATCGGGACACTGACCGCACTGTTGGCGCAACGCTGTGATCGGGTGACTGCGGTGGATGTGGCCGAAGCGGCGGTGCGCAGCGTCGATGTGCGGCTACGAGAGGCCGGCTGCCGGGACCGGGTGACCCTGGCGCAGTCATCCATCGACGCGGAGTGGCCATCGGGTCCCTTCGATCTGCTGGTGCTCAGCGAGGTCGCCTACTACCTGGACGCAGACACCTTGGCGCAGGTGTTGCGACGCGAGTGCGCCCGATTGCAACCGGATGCGAATGTCGTTGCCGCACACTGGCGTCACCCAGTGGCTGACTATCCGCTGACTGGCGACGCGGCCCACGAAGTGATCGCCCGCACGCCGGGTCTGAACACCCTGTGCTGCTACCGGGACCGCGACGTCGTCATCGAGGTGTTCGACACCGGTGACGGCCGGTCGGTGGCCGCCCGCGAAGAATTGCCGGGGGTCTCGTGAGGTTGAGCGTGACGCTGGTTACCCGGAAAAGGTGTCTGGCCCGCCGATTGTCGAAAGGCGACTTTGGACACGCTCGACGTCGGTGGGTAACGGCAACTCGTCAGTGATCCGGGTGATCTCGACGCCGACATCGGTCGTGTCCATGCGCCGACGGTTTGATCCAGCCAGCTTACGTGCGAGCAGAGCGATCTCGTCTTCGGAAACTCGCCGAGGCAACAGCGCGAGCAACGGTACGTAACCGAAGCGCGGCGCCGCATCAGGGTAACCGGCACGAAAAAAGGCAACGACGCTCGAAATGCGGTCGGATAAGCCCATCGTCTACCTCACTAATCCCGCTGCACGCTACCACCGACGGTGGTCACCTGCAGGGATAACCTGGCCGAGCGCTTTAAAACCCCAGGCGCCCGATTCATGCCGAAATCTTTATCCGCGGTCTATAGGAACCGAATCTAACGCGAAGGTGGTCCGGGCCAACTTCGGACCAGACCACCATCGCAATGTCTTATTGGTTTGCCTTCTGGCGTTCCTCGGCGGCCTTTGCGCCGGCGCGGGCAGAGTCGGCTTCGGCTTCTTTCTTGGCTGCGTCGCGCTGTGCGTCGGCCTTGTCCTGCTGCGCTTCGCCTTCTCGGACTAGGTCGTCGCGACCGGCCAGCGCTCCGCCAACTTCCTTCGCCTTACCTTTGATGCCCTCAACCACGCCCTCGACCGCTTCTTGTGGTCCGCTCTTGTGCTCCCCCATGAAAATACCTTTCTCGGCATGTTGGACTCGCGCCCAGTTGCGTTGTGAATCTGTCTCTATGGGGCTTCCCGCGCCGCGGCATGCCAAACGGCCTAAGCACAATGAAGCGGCCCACCGGGCGGGTGGTTGGGTACGGGTTGATCACCTACCGAATTCCGCCATTACTTCGTTTGGACCGCACTCTCTTGGGTATTCCCTGGCCGCGAAGGCAAGGGAAATGGAGGCAGGGCCACGACCACCATCGCCGTCATTGGGGCAACCGGTACAGCCGGATCTCGGGTAGCCGCCCGGCTGAAATGGCGCGGTATCACGGTGGTCGAAATCTCCCGTGCACACGGCATTGACCTGATCTCCGGGCAGGGTTTGTCCCAAGCGCTCGAAGCAGTCGACATCGTAATCGACGTGTCCAATCCGGCGCCGACCGACGAGTCCGATCTGACGCGCACGATTGCCACCGCGTACCACAATTTGGTGGGCGCCTGCGCCTCGAATGGGGTTCAGCGAATAGTCGCGTTGACGATTGCCGGAATCGATGACCCGGTATTCGACGAATTTCCTTACTACCTGGCCAAACGGCGAGCAAAAGAGATTGTGCTGAATGGCCCCATACCGGCGACCGTCGTGAAATCCACGCAGCTGCATGAGTTCGCCACAGATCCAGCCGCAGTCAGTTGCAGAGACGACGAGGTAATTGTCGAGGACTGGCTGATTCAGCCCATTGCCGCCGACACCGTCGCCGACGTATTGGTCGAAGCAGCGATCGGCCAGCGGCGTGCGCCGCGCACCATCACGGGCCCTCAAGAAATCCGGTTGCCGGAGCTCACATCGAAACTGCTTGCTTTGCAGGGCGATCGCCGGCGCGTGCGTACGGTCCAACCGTCGCTCTCCGCACTTGCCGGAGGAGCGCTGCTGGCTTCCGGCCACGCCGTCGTGCTGGGCCCGAACATCGACGCCTGGCTGAATAGCCAGACAGTCGATGGCGCGGGAAACCAGCCATTGGACGAGGAAAGCACAGAACCACCGCCGGCTCAGGATGCGCCAGACCTTTCACGCGCTTGATTGACAACCCAATCATGCTGTGGACCTTGGTATCTCGTCTGCCGTGATCACTCGCCACGCTTCGAGACGAATTCATGAATAGCGGGGGATATTACGGGTACCAGAAGACTGGCGGGGAGGGGAAGCCATGTCCAACCAACAGTATGTGTTCAGGTCGACGTGATCGCAGACGTGGCAGAGCCATTCACGACCCGTTTGGCATTCAGTGCACAACTGGTTGCCGAACTCGGTGCTCCCCGAAGCAGATTGAGGGCCGCCGCTCAGCGTAGTGAGTCAGCGGTGATCATCAACGCGGCCGGTGAGGTCGACGCGTTCAACCAGGACAGTTGGCGACGGCTGATCACCGAAACTGCCTCGGCTGCGCAACCACCCGGATCATTCGTCGTCGATGTCAACGACTTTGAGTTCATGGGCTGCTGCGCATTCGAGGTGCTGGCCGCTGAAGCGGAACGGTGTCGAAGCCGCGGCGTCACGTTGCGAGTCGTCAGCCGCAAACCTGCGATCGCACGTTTCGTAGCCGCCTGCGGATTCAATGAGGTACTACCCATTCACCCCACAGCGGTGTCCGCATTGTCCGCCTCGGCCGACCGCCGCGAAGGCAGGTAGCCCGAGGATATATTTTCGAGCCCAGATTCGATGAGTGCGCCGGCCTGTCTGAGTGCGTCAATCTGGTCGGCCGCCAGACCGATTTCTTTGAGGATTTCGTCGTTGTGCTCGCCCTGGCGCGCAGGCACCTGGGTGGTAAGAGCGCGGTCGTGACCGCTGAAATGCCACGGTGGCGCGGGAATGGTGATGGTGCCGCCGTGCCGGTCACTGACTTCGCGGGTAGTCACCCAGCCCTTGGCCCAATCGGTTTCGTTGAACTCGGTGATGTCGCGCAGTTGGCCAGTGGCGATCTTGGCCTCGTCGAACTGAGCGTCCAGTGAGCCCATCGAATCGAAGGTGTAGATCCAGGTCTGCACAATCGCGTGCAGCGCCTCGAGGTTTTGGCGGCGTAATTCCGGTGTGCGAAACCGTGGATCGTCGGCGAGATCGGGCCGTCGCATCGCGTGCAGGTAGAACGGGAAGCCAAGGCTTCCAACCAGACTCATCGGCGAAACGAACTCGTGACCTTCGGGACTGGTGAAAAACGCACAGTCAACGGCGCCCAGGATCGGAGTCTCAGCCCCGAGATCTATATCGGACAGGTCGTAGTGCACCCGCTCGTTGATCGACGTCAGCACCGCGGCCATCGCGACGTCGATGTATCGGCCTTCGCCGGTCAGCCGGCGCTGCTGCAAGGCAGCCAATACGGCAATGGCGGCATGCAATCCCGCGTAGACGTCGCCGTGCGAGAGCGAGTCCGAACGGCGATCGGACCCATCGACACCGAACTGCTGCAGCGTGTTTCGGGTGAACCCGACCTCTGCTTGCACGGTCGGCGCATAGGCCATGCGGGTTCGCCACGGACCGGACTGACCGTAGCCGCTGATCGACGCATACACGACCGCGGGGTTACGCGCCGCCACCGACGCATAGTCGAGCCCGAACGAGGCCAGTGCACCGGGGCGAAAGTTCTCCACAATGATGTCGGCGGTGTCGCACAGCTGCAGCACCACTTCGCGGGCCTCGGGCACATTGAGATCGATGCTCAGATTGCGTTTACCCGCGTTCTGCTGGGCGTAGTAGCCGGTGATCTCGCCGACGCCCGGAAAAGCGAAGCGGCTGATATCGCCCTGGGGTGGTTCGATTTTGATTACTTCGGCACCCAGGTCCAGCAGGTGTTTGGTGCAGTGCGGACCCGCAAGCACCCGAGTGAAATCGACGACCCTGACACCTTCGAGTGGAAGCGTCATCATTACCGCCCCTCAAAGCGTGCCGCACCGGGACCGTTGGCGGCCAGCGAGGCCAAGCCGATCTTCAAATCCGCGGATCTCCAGATGTCCCTTTGTAGTTCGCCCATCGCCTCATCGGTGGCCTGGACTCCGTGCGAAATCGTAAGGGAGACGATGGCTTTGGTGGATGCATGCGCGACGGTCGGGCCGTTGGCGAGCTCGTGGGCGAGCGTTCTGGTGACCGCTTCGAGTTGCTCGTCGGGGACGACGCGGTTGATGATGTTCCATCGCTCGAGCGTGCGGGCGTCGTA
This sequence comes from uncultured Actinomycetota bacterium, assembly GCA_963826365.1. Classification (GTDB taxonomy): domain Bacteria; phylum Actinomycetota; class Actinomycetes; order Mycobacteriales; family Mycobacteriaceae; genus Mycobacterium. Next base: position 207,141 of record CAWGXA010000004.1, read on the forward strand.
GCGGCGGGCCAGCAACGCCATCTCTTTGGCCCGCGCCGCGCCGGCACGCTCAGTGACCCGTTGAATGCCTCCCATCAGGGGATTGAGCCCGATCGCCGCCTCCACGCTGCCGATCTTGGCCGACTCGCTGGCCACGATCAGGTCGCAGGCCAGCGCGATCTCCAGGCCGCCCCCGAGACACACACCGTGCACGGCAGCGACGATCGGAATCGGCAGGGTGTCGAACGCACGCAGCAATGCGACCACCTCGAGGTCCGGAGCCACGCCACGCTCGGCGCTATCGAACAGTGCGACGTCGGCGCCAGCGCAAAAATTGCGCAGGCTGCTGCGCAGCAGCACGGCGCGGGCGCCCTGCTCGGCCGCCCAGCGGACTCCATCCACCAGCCCGTCGTAGAGGGCGGTACTCAAGAAATTGTGTGGGGCGTGCTGCATGGTCAGCACGGCGACTTCGCCATCCAGCTCGCGTGCCACCGGAGGTGAGTTTCGGTCCGGCGCACTCACCGGCGGTATCGCACCCACCGGCTGATCCAGGATCTGTTCAGACACGGGACATCCTCTCGATCGTTACTATGTCGTCCGTCATACTTATTATTAATCCCACATTAGAGGCATTTGTGCTCAAGCGTCAAGAACTATGTATGATGGGCGACATGCCTAGACGCAGTGACAGCAGAGACCGAATGATCGCGGCGGCTCGCCGGCTTTTCCGCGCGCACGGATATTTCGGCACCGCGCTGTCAGACGTCGTCGCCGAGAGCGCGGCACCGCGCGGGTCGCTGTACTTCCACTTCCCCGGGGGCAAGGAAGAACTCGCCACCGAGGTAGCGCTCATGCACGCCGCCGATTCCATCGCCCACCTCAACCGGGCCGCAGGCACCACCACCACCGCCGCCCAACTAATCGCGGCGTTCATCGGGCGTCCGCGCGACGAGCTCATTGCCAGCGACTACCGCGAGGGCTGCGCCGTCGCTCCCATCGTCATCGAATCGACGCCGGCCTCGGTCGCGCTCACCGACACCACCCGCCGCGGCTTCCAGGACCTCGTTGCCACCCTGGCAGCCCGTCTCACCGAGAAAGGCATTGCTGAAGACCGCGCGGGACAGCTCGCCATCAATGCCGTCACCGCCATGGAAGGGGCGCTCATTCTTGGCCGAGTGCTGCGCAGCCCCGAGCCATTTGACGCGGCGATCGCCCAACTGACCGCCAGCGCCGAAGGCGCAGAAAGGACAACAGCCCGATGACCGCAATGACAGTAGTGTTGCGCACCAGCCTGATTGGTGCCTGGACGCTACAGTCCTACCAAAGCAGCAGCATTGACGGCTCCGATGTGATCTACCCGCTGGGCATCGATGCCCGCGGCATCATCATGTACACGCCGGACGGCTACATGTCGGCCCAGCTGATGCGCGCCGACCGCACGCCCTTCGACCGCGACGATCCGCACCTGGCCCACGACGACGAACTCGCCGCGGCGGCCGGGGGGTATCTCTCCTATGCCGGGCCCTTCACCGTCGTGAACGACGGCCTGATCGCGCACCATGTCGAAGTCAGCCTGCTGCCCAACTGGATTGGCGGAATCCAATACCGCAAGGCCCGCTTGCGCGACTGCTGCCTGGAACTGAGCTCAGCGGAGCCGATGCTGATGGCGGGCCAACCCCGCATCGGCAAACTTGTCTGGACTCGCGCCTGATCCCATTCCGGGCGATGTCGACTCGCGCCGTCGTGAACTACAGTCGCGACAGGAGCGGAGGCGAAGGAGGGCGCCCGTGACCAACCCTCAGGATCCGTACTGGAACAACCCGTTCAGCTACGACCCGCTGGGTCGGGTCCCTTACGCGGGACCACCCATGGGGCCTCCGATGGGCCCGACGATGGGCCAACCGAGCGGGCCGCCGATCTTTGCCCCGCCACCCCCACCGCCGCCGTACCGCCCGCCCGTCAACACCTTCGCGACGTTGTCGCTGGTGTTCGCGTTCGTGTTCGCCCCCGTCGGCGCGATTCTGGGCCATTTGGGACTCGCCCAGATTCGCCGTACCGGTGAACTCGGCCGTGACCGCGCGCTGATCGGGGTGATCCTGTCGTACGTGTTCATCGTGCTTGCGGTTGTCGGGCTCGTCGGATGGACGACGCTGCCCGCCGCCACGACGAGCCACACCGCGGCGCCTGCGACCAGCGCCCCCGGCACCAGCGAGACACCGCCGCCACCCACGGTGTCGCCGGACGACATCATCAAACTCTTGCCCGATCTGAACGCGCTGAAAAGCCTCACCGGCGACCAGAACCTGGAGGCCGGCCAGAGCTGGGATCGTCCCAGCAAGTCCGACAAGGACGCGAGCATCGACCGTCCGCAGTGCTGGGGAAGCATCGCCCCCGGGGCCCCAGAGGCCTACAACCTCAACGCCATCCTCCGATACCGCGCGGAGGAATTCTCCGACACACAAACTCTGCTCAAATCGAGCCAGGTGATCCAAGCGGTCATCGGGCTTGGTGATCCGCCCACCGCCCAATCACAACTGACGAAGCTGGTGGACGGATGGCGCGAATGCGGTGGCGCACCCGTGACACTGACGGCTCCGGGCGGGCGCGGGTACACGCTCTCGTTGAGCGCTCCCGCCGATGCCGGCAACGGCATCACCACAATGGACCTGACACCCAAGGGATTAAAACTGCGTTTCGTTCGCGCGGTCGCGGCCAAAGCCAACATCGTGATCGACCTGTATGCGGTCCAGCTCGGCACGACCGATGCCAGCGGCCCTCGGCAAACGGCGGTCGCCATCGCCAACTACATCCTCAACAAGATCCCCGGCTAGGCATCCACCTCGGCAGTGCCCGTACGGTGGCGGTATGAAATATGTCGATGTCGACGGGGTAGGACGGGTCAGCCGAATCGGGCTGGGCACCTGGCAGTTCGGCTCACGCGAATGGGGCTACGGCGACGATTACGCGTCCGGAACCGCCCGTGACATCGTGCAACGGGCCCGCGCGTTGGGGGTGACATTCTTCGATACCGCCGAGGTCTACGGGCTCGGCAAGAGCGAGCGGATTCTGGGCGAGGCGCTCGGCGACGAGCGCGGCGAGGTCGCCGTCGCCAGCAAGATTTTCCCCGTCGCCCCGTTCCCCGCGGTGATCAAACAGCGCGAGCGCGCGAGCGCGCGGCGGCTGCAGCTGGATCGCATCCCGCTCTACCAGATCCACCAATCCAATCCGGTGGTGCCCGATTCAGTGATCATGCCGGGCATGCGGGACCTGCTAGACAGCGGCGACATCGGCGCCGCGGGCGTCTCGAACTATTCGCTTGAGCGGTGGCAAAAGGCCGATGCCGCGCTCGGCCGGCCGGTCATCAGTAACCAGGTCCATTTTTCGCTGGCCTTCCCGCGGGCGCTCAAGGACCTCGTCCCGTTCGCCGAGCGCGAGAAGCGTTTCGTGATCGCCTACCAACCGCTGGAACAAGGGCTGCTGGGCGGCAAATACGGACTGGACAACCGTCCCGGTGGCGTTCGCGCGATTAATCCACTATTCGGCACCGAAAACCTGCGCCGAGCCGAGCCGCTGCTGCAGACGTTGCGTGACGTCGCCAAGGACGTCGACGCCAAACCGGCACAGGTGGCATTGGCCTGGCTGATCAGCCTGCCCGGCGTGGTTGCCATTCCCGGCGCGTCCAGCGTCGAGCAGCTCGAGTTCAACGCCGCCGCCGCCGACATCGAGCTACCCGCTGAGTCTCGTGATGCGCTGACCGAGGCGGCCCTGGCTTTCCGGCCCGTTTCAAACGGGCGGTTCCTTCGCGACCTTGCCCTGGAGAAGCTAGGGCGTCGCTGAGGCAGGGGCCAGCGCCGGGGTGCCGGCGGGAGCGCCCCTGGCTATTACGACCGGCATCGAAGTCGATGAGTTGGTGCTCAGGATCGTGTGCACCACTGTGATCAGGTCCTCGATCGGCATCAGCTTGCCCGGCATGCAGCGATCCGACACCCACACCGGGACGGCCTGCATGGCGAGATCCATATCCCAGCCGGCGTTCATGCCGGTAGCTGCCTCGCCCTCACCACCCGCGCACTCCCCCACGATGAGGTTGGTGAAGCCGACGTCGGGGTGTTCGGCGCGCCAAGCGTCGACCAGTCGCTCGAGCGCGGCCTTGCTGACGCCGTAGGCGCCTAGACCCTGCCAGGACGGCCCGTAGGGACCCGCGTCGGAGGACAGGTAGACCGCCTTGCCCGCAGACGCGGTCAAGTGCGATATCGCTGCCGCCGTCACCAGGGACGCCCCAATGACGTTGGTGTCGAAGACGCGCCGCCACGTTGCGGCATCGGTGTCGACCAAGCGCACTAGCGGGCTGATGGCGGGCGTAAACACCACGTTGTCGATGCCGCCGAGAGCGTCAGCGGCCTTGTCGATGGCCGATCGGCACGATGCCTCGTCGGTGATGTCGCACTCGACGGCCACCGCGTCCGGCCCCGCCTCCTTCGCCGCGGCCTCGAGGCGTTCACGCCGGCGGGCCAACAGCGCAACCTGATGGCCGCGCTGGGCAAGCCCGATTCCGATACAGCGCCCAAGGCCACTCGATGCGCCGACCACTACTGTCCGTGACATATTCGCCCTCTCCTGTAACGCAGACGCTGTAGGCGAAAAACTACCGGATCGCTATGCCGATCAAGTAGCCGCCCGGCAAGGTCGGGGCGAAACGCACCCGGAAGCTTCGAAAGATCATGCGCACCTTGATATCAGGCCGAAATCTGGATGACGGGGTTCCTGGTGCCAGACTTCGCCTGGTACATCGCCGCATCCGCACGCGCCGTGATCGTTGAAACGTGCTCGCCGGGAAGGGCGATGGTGGCACCGATGCTCAGCGTCGCGTAGATCGCGTTCTCGGATAGCTCGATTGGCTCAGCGGCACGACTGCGAATCGCCTCGGCGATCTGCGCGACCTCGTCGACGCCGTTGATGCCGGGCAGCAGGACGAGTATCTCGTCGCCCCCCGTCCGGCCGACCGTATCCCCGGCCCGCACGCTTTCGCAGATCCGGGCCGCCAGAGTGACGAGCACCAAGTCGCCGATGCCGTGTCCCCACGTGTCATTGATGTTCTTGAACTGATCGACGTCGCAAAACAGAACGCCGACATAGGTTCCGGAAGCTCGCGGCTGCCCCAGCGCGGACTCGAAGCGGCTCATGGCCTCGGCCCGATTCGCCAACCCGGTGAGGGTGTCGAAGCGAGCCAACCGGTCGAGCCGCTGCTCCGCCTCGACCTGACCGTCGATGATACGCAGTGCCGCGATCAGCCCATCGGTATCGCCGACAGCGTCGACGTAAGGTTTCGCGTGGCCATCGACCCAGTGGTATTCCCCAGCCATCGCGCGGAGCCGGAAGCGTTGGACGACCGACTCGCCGCCGGCGATCCTGCGTAATGCGAATGCGACGGTGGCGAGGTCGTCGGGATGGATGCGGCGCTCGAAACCCGGGCAGATCCATTGCTGAGCTGGTCCACCCAACGCCGCCTCAACCGACGGCGAGATCCAGGCGACCTCGGTGCCACGCAGGTGAACAATGATGTCGACGGCGTTGTCCGCCAGCAGGCGATAGCGCATCTCGGCGTCAGCGCGTTGCTTGCTGACTGCCTCCTTCTCGATCAGCAGTCGTTGCTCGCGCTGGCTCAAGTAGAACGTGATCGCACCGACGATCGCGGCGCCCACCGCTATGGAGACCGTCCACGCCGCCTGCTCGCCGAGGCCGAGCGCTAGGAAGCTCGCCCTCGACAGCGCTACGACGATAGGAAAAGCGGCCAGGATGCCGACCAACCGAACCAGTGAGCGCCAGTCAGGTCGAGCGAGTAGCCACGCGAGCGGGGGTCGGTCAGGGCGTGCCACCGACGTCGCGCTGACCAACAGCAGCAGGCCCAAGGCACTCGAGATCGCCAAGCCGGTTGATGGCCCGACCTTCACCAGCGCCATAGCGTCGAACAAGTAGGCCGCGGCCGCGACAAACGCGACCATCCCCACGCTCGCCATGCACACCAGCCGCACGACCCAGGTCCAGCGAGGCTCAAGTCGCGTCAGCACAACGGCGGTGGCCAGGAGCAGGACCGCCGATGCCGTTTGCGGGCTCGGCCGCCCCGGCCAGGACGATTGCAGGGTGCGCACCCCTTCCCCGAACCACACATGGTCCAGGCCGAACGACCTGGCGGTCGCGTACTCCATGAACATCGCGACGGCGAGGGCGCCCACCACTGCGGCCAAGCTCTGTCCCGCCCACACGCGACCGCGCGATGGATGCCCTGCTTGCACCAGGATCGCCGCCGCCAGCGCAGCCAGCCATAGGGCAGACCACGGCGTCATCGGCGGCCAAGACGGATTGATTCGCGTCAACTGGTGGATACCGGTCGCCCAGCCCACCCAATCGACCGCGGCGATGAAAACCACGAGCCCCACGGCCGCCCGCTGATACCAGGCCACCGCCGCTTCCAGACCTGCGTCGGGGCCGGCACGGTCCATCAGCTGCCCCTCCCTTCCCTGGTGTCGTCCGACTGCGCTGTCCCGCGGCGACGCAGGGCCGTTCGGCGGCATCAGTAGTCTGCGCAGAAAAGCTGTCCGCCGTCGTCGGATCGGCGACAACGGTCCCGTCGCGGAGCCCAAGTGGACAACGCTACGAGCCGTGCGTAACTCCGTTTCACCGGTATCAAGTCTCGGCGTCGTGGCTTGCCGTTGCCCGAGATCGTCAGCCCTCGTCAGCCAGTGCAGCTTGCAACACGACCGCGGTATGGGCGTCAACGGTGAGATTGACGCCTGCGCCCAATTCCTCCGGCGGTTGCCCCTCCTTGGCGCCGGTGTACACCACGGTGCGCCAGCTCTCGCCGAATTCCGCTGGCGGAAGGGTGAATTCGATCGGTTCGTAGTGAGCGTTGAAGCACAGCACGAAGGAGTCGTCGAGGACTCGCGCGCCCCGCGCATCGTGGTCGGGAATGCCGTGCCCGTTGAGGAACACCGCGACGGATTTCGAAAAGCCTGCGCCCCAGTCCTCGTCGGTCATCTCAGAGCCGTCGGGGGCGAACCAGGTGATGTCGGGCAGGCCGTCCTGGCCTCGGCGCCCGACCGGCTTGCCGCTGAAGAACCGGCGCCTCCGGAACACCGGATGGTTCGCGCGCAGCGCCGACACGGTGCGGGTGAACTCCAGCAGGTCGGTATCGGCAGCGGCCCAGTCGATCCAGGTGAGCTCGCTGTCCTGGCAGTAGCCGTTGTTGTTGCCGCTCTGGGTGCGACCCAGCTCGTCGCCGTGGCAGATCATCGGGACGCCCTGCGACAGCAGCAGTGTGGTGAGGAAGTTGCGCTGCTGACGAGCGCGCAGTTCGTTGATGCCGGCGTCATCGGTCGGCCCTTCGGCGCCGCAGTTCCACGACCGGTTGTGGCTCTCCCCGTCGTTGTTGTCTTCGCCGTTGGCCTCGTTGTGCTTTTCGTTGTAGGACACCAGGTCGCGCAGCGTGAACCCGTCGTGGGCGATGACGAAGTTGATCGACGCCACCGGCCTGCGCCCGGTGTGTTCGTAGAGATCGGCCGATCCGGTCAGTCGGTAGGCGAACTCGTCGAGCGTGGCGGGCTCACCGCGCCAGAAGTCGCGCACGGTGTCGCGGTACTTCCCGTTCCACTCCGTCCACTGCGGCGGGAAATTGCCCACCTGGTAGCCGCCCGGACCGACGTCCCACGGTTCGGCGATGAGCTTGACCTGGCTGACCGTCGGATCCTGTTGCACGAGTTCGAAAAACGTCGACAGCTTGTCCACGTCGTAGAACTCGCGGGCCAGCGTGGACGCCAGGTCGAACCGGAAACCGTCGACGTGCATCTCGGTCACCCAGTAACGCAGCGAGTCCATGATCAGTTGCAGCGAATGCGGATGCCCGACGTTGAGGCTGTTGCCGGTGCCGGTGTAGTCCATGTAGTAGCGCTTGTCGTCTTCGACCAGCCGGTAGTACGCGGCATTGTCGATACCGCGCATCGACAACGTCGGGCCCAGGTGGTTGCCCTCGGCGGTGTGGTTGTAGACCACATCGAGGATCACCTCGATGTCCGCTTCGTGCAGGGCGCGCACCATCGCCTTGAATTCCTGCACCTGTCCGCCCGGTGACGACGCGCTGGAGTACTTCGGGTCGGGCGCGAAGAACGAAATCGTGTTGTAGCCCCAGTAATTCGCCAGACCCCTGTCAATCAACGTGGAGTCGTTGGCGAAGTGGTGCACCGGCATCAGCTCGATCGCGGTGACACCAATGCTTTTGAGGTGCTCGATGATCACCGGGTGCGCGACCGCCCCGTAGGTGCCGCGTATCTGCTCGGGAATGTCCGGGTGAGTCTCCGTCAGACCCTTGACGTGCGCCTCGTAGATGACCGTGTCTGCGTATTCGTGGTCGGGCGGGCGGTCGTTTGCCCAGTCGAAGAAGGGGTTGATCACCACCGACTTGGGCATGCTGGCCGCGGAGTCGTCGTCGTTGTGGCTGTCCGGGTCGCCGAAGGTGTAACTGAACAGCGACTGGTTCCAGTCGAAGGTGCCGTCTACGGCCTTCGAATACGGGTCCAACAGCAGCTTGTTCGGGTTGCACCGCAGCCCGGCTTCGGGCTCGTACGGACCATGGACGCGATAGCCGTAACGCTGGCCGGGTTCGATGCTCGGTATGTAACCGTGCCAGACGAAGTAGTCGACCTCGGGCAGGGTGATCCGCGTCTCGGTGCCATCGGCGTCGAACAAGCACAACTCGACCCGCTCGGCCACCTCGCTGAACACCGCAAAGTTGGTACCCGCGCCGTCATAGGTAGCGCCCAGCGGGTAAGCCTTGCCCGGCCACAGTTCACCGGTCGGCGTGGGAACAGGCGCGTGTGCCCTGGTCGCGTCTGCTGTCGTCATGGGCCACTTGATACCCTACTGCGACACAGGTCAAACAAGCAGGTGAAAGGACTTGTTGGACAACATATTTGCGAGCTCAGGAGGCGCTGGCGGCCAGTCCTGGTTTCAGGATGACCTTGACGGCGCCGTCCTGCTTCTTCTGGAAGATCTCATACGCGTGCGGGGCCTGCTCCAGCGGCAGCACGTGGGTGGCGAAGTCGTCGACACCCAGAGGGTCGTCGTCGGTCAGTAACGGCATGATGTCGTCGACCCATTTCTTCACGTTGGCCTGCCCCATCCGCAGCGTCACTTGTTTGTCGAACAGGGTGAGCATCGGAAGGGGATCGGCCATTCCGCCGTACACCCCGATCAGCGAGATGGTCCCACCACGGCGCACGACGTCGATCGCGGAGTACAGCGCGGTGAGCCGGTCCACACCCGCGGTCTGCATCAACCGCTTGGCCAGTGCGTCCGGCAGTAATCCGGTGACTTGCTGGGCGAACTTGGCAGCCGGAGAGCCATGGGCCTCCATGCCCACCGCGTCGATCACCGAGTCGGTGCCCCGGCCGTCGGTCAGGTCCCGGACCGCGTCGCCCAGCAATGAATCCAGACGTCCCAGATTGATGGTGTGGATGCCACGCTGCGCGGCACGAGCGAGGCGTTCTGGCACCAGGTCGACGGCGATGACGCGGTAGCCGAGGTGATCGGCGATGCGCGCGGCCATGTCGCCGATGGGACCCAAGCCGAGTACGGTCACCGACCCACCGTCTGGGATGTCTGCGTAGGCCACCGCTTGCCAGGCCGTCGGCAATACGTCGGACAGGTAGACAAACCGTGAATCCGGCGGTCCGACAGGGACTTTGATATGGGTGAATTGCGCCTGCGGCACTCGCAGCAGTTCGGCCTGACCACCGGGAATTTCACCGTAGAGCTCCGAATAGCCGAAAAGCGCCGCACCCATCCCCTGGTCGCGCACCTGAGTGGTTTCGCATTGCGTGAAAAGTTTCTGATCGCACATGTGACAACGGCCGCAAGAGATTTGGAACGGGACGACGATCCGGTCGCCGACCCGAAGATCGCCCGTCTCGGCGCCGACCTCGCGGACAATGCCCATGGGCTCATGGCCGAGGATGTCCCCGGGTTTCATGAATGCCCCGAGAACCTCATAGAGGTGCAGATCGGACCCGCAAATGTTCGTCGAGGTGATTTCGACAATGGCATCGGTGGGCTGCTCGATCTTCGGGTCGGGCACCGACTCCACGCGCACATCGCGCTTGCCGTGCCAGGTGACAGCCTTCATGCTCACTCCTCTGCTTCGCAGAACCTTTGGCTGGTACCCGGCTGCGGGACGTCGAAACGATCTACGGTTGCGCCTCTCGCCTCCGGGTATCACCCGGTAGTGACTAGTCCCGGATTGATCATCGTGGGCAGCGGTCCGGCCGGCGTGGCGGCAGCGGAGTCGTTCCGCGAACACGAGGCTGCCACGCTGGTACGGATCCTCACCGCCGACATCGATCTGCCTTACGCACGGCCGCCGTTGAGCAAGGAGTATCTGCGCGGGCAAACCGATGACGTCTCGCTGCATCCCGCGCAGTGGTTTGCCGACCGGGCGATCGAGATCACCCGCGGTGTCGGGGTCGACCGGCTGGACCTCGTCGAGCGCGCGGTATTCGTCGGCGCCCAACGCCATGCGTTTGACAGGCTGATTTTGGCCTGCGGGGCAGCACCAACTGCGCCATCGATTCCCGGCGGCCAGCGGGCTCGACTGTTGCGCTCGCTGGCCGATGCCCGCGCATTGCGCGAAGGCGCCGACGACGCCGACTCCGCGGTGGTCATCGGGTCCGGGTTCATCGGCTGCGAGGCGGCCGCTTCTCTGGCGCTGCGCGGCGTGCCGGTGACTATCGTTGCCCCCGAACCACTTCCGCAAGAAAAGCGGCTCGGCACCGCGGCCGCCGAACGATTGCGTGACCTGGTGAACGAGACGGGTGCCCGCCATGTCGGCGGAGTAACGGTCGAGGGAATTACCGAGACCGGGGTGCGGCTGGACAACGGCGTCACCATTGATTCCGATTTGGTCCTCGCCGCCACCGGCGTGACACCGCAGAGCCGCATTGCCGCCGAGGCCGGTCTGCAGGTCCGCGAGTCCCGCATCGTCGTCGGCTCCGATATGAGCACCTCGGCTCCCGACGTCTATGCCGCGGGCGACGTCGCGCTGGCGCGACACGAGGTCGCCGGACGCCACTTGGCCATCGAACACTGGCAAGACGCGACCGATCAGGGCGCCATCGCCGGGGCCTGCGCAGCCGCATCGCCCACGAAATGGTCTGGTGTACCCGGATTTTGGACTTCTATCGGTGAAGCGACGCTGAAGTACCACGCCTGGGGCGACGGCTACGAAAGCAGCCGGATGATCGATCACCCCGATGGATTCACCGTCTGGTACGAGTCCGGCGGTGTGACCGTCGGCGTCCTGACCTACAACGCGGACGACGACTACGACCTCGGCGAGCGGCTGATCGCCCAGCGCCGGCCGTGCCCGGTGCGCACGGGATGACTCGCGGCACTGGCCGACTCAGCATCCCGATGCCGAAAAACAGGCTGAGCGCTGTTTAGCGGGCCGATATGTCGGGCAACCGGCCATGGTGGATAGCGACAGCAACGACGACATGCTGGACCAGTCGGAGAGCCTGGACTCCGACGAAGTGCGCAACGACGACGGCGACGAGGTGGTCGACCCGCCCGAGCATTGGATCGAGGCCGAGGACCACGAGTCGCTGGCCGAGAAACTTGCAGCGGAGATTTCCGACGACGCGCGCGATCAGGTCGTCAGCGACGACGTCGACCTGGACCGCATCGACCCGAATCAGCACGGCCGGGTAAGAGGCCAGATCGACGGGACGCCAGAGGACGGCGACTCGTTCTACAACGTCGAGCGCTGAGCCGCGGTCCCGTCCCCCCGGTCCTTCGCCTTCTTCTTGGAACGTTCGGACTTCGCCTCGTCCAGCAACGAGCGATTGGTGGATCGCAGATCGGTGTTCACGTCCGACAGTTCGGCATTGTCATCCTCGAGGCTGAGAATGCGGGCGATGCCGGCCAGGTTGACGCCGGCATCAACGAGTTCGCTGATCCGCCGCAGGCGAGCCAAATCGTCCGCGCTGTAGCGCCGGGTCCCGCCGTCGCTCCGCCCCGGCGTGAGCAACCCTTGTCGTTCGTAAAGGCGCAGCGACTGCACAGCGATGCCGGAAAGCTCGGCGGCCACAGAGATCCCGTACACGCCATGGTCGGACGACGGCCCACCCCTCGGTAGATCAGTCATCGGCAACCTCTTCACTTGCTCCCACAGAAAAACTGTGTATCACACTTGCGCTGACGTGTCGACGGTGTTATACAAATTTTGTGCCTTTTGGCATAGATAATTGCCACCACACGGTAAGAGATTGGAGTGAGAGGTGACCACCATGCTGATGCGTACCGACCCGTTCCGGGAGTTGGACCGATTCGCCCAGCAGGTATTTGGAACAGCCGCCCGGCCGGCCGTGATGCCGATGGACGCCTGGCGTGAGGGCGAAGAGTTCGTCGTCGAGTTCGACCTTCCCGGCATCAATGCCGACTCGCTGGACATCGATATCGAGCGCAACGTGGTAACCGTGCGCGCGGAGCGGTCAGCCGTCGACCCGAATCGCGAAATGCTGGCTTCGGAGCGGCCACGCGGAGTATTCAGCCGCCAACTGGTGCTCGGCGAAAACCTCGACACCGAGAGAATCGAGGCCGCTTATCACGAAGGCGTCCTCAGCTTGCGCATCCCGGTGGCAGAAAAGGCCAAGCCGCGCAAAATCGCGGTGGGCCGCGGCGCCGGACAACAGGCGATCGATGACACCGCCCTAAGGCGGGAGGTCGTCAACGCCTGATCGCAGGCAGGGCGGCGGCGGCCGCAGGCCGGCTTTACGGTCGCCGCCGTCCGCGGCAAGCACGGCTCCGAATACCGAACGACAAATCCCTCGGAGAAATTGAGTTTTACCAGCACCGTTATGACATATTTGATCCCGACCTCGGCGTTGAACAGTCAGCGCTACAACTGCCGACGACTGCCGCTTCGCGACTTTTGGCATCCCCCCGTATCCACCCGGTTCGATGACGCGCCCTCGTGCCGTGATCGGTCGCGCTCCGGTGAACTGAGCCCGAGGAGACAGAATCCGAGATGAGTTGGGACCTCAATGGCCAAACGGCCAATGTCGAGCAAGCCTTGGCCGGCGGCTCGCCGCAGCGGGCGGGCTGGTTCCGGTTCTACTTTGCCGACCAACGATGGGAATGGTCGGAGCAGGTACAGCGCATGCACGGCTACGAGCCGGGCACCGTTACGCCGACCACGGAGCTGGTGCTGGAACACAAGCACCCCGAAGACCGCAGACAAGTCGCGGCCACCATCGACCAAATCCTGAACACCCATAAGGCATTCAGTACTCGCCATCGGATCATCGACACGACTGGGCAGGTGCACCACGTCGTCGTGGTCGGCGACGAGCTGCGCAACGGCGACGGCGACGTGATCGGGACACACGGGTTCTACGTCGACGTGACGCCGACGGACGATCAGGAACGAGAAGACATCGTCACGGCCAGGCTGGCCGAGATCGCCGAACAGCGCGCCAGCATCGAGCAAGCCAAGGGCATGCTGATGCTGATCTATGGCATCAACGACGCCGCGGCCTTCGAACTGCTCAAATGGGTGTCCCAACAAGAGAATGTCAAGCTCCGGCCGCTAGCCGAGCGGATCTGCGAGGACTTCCGCGGTGCCGCGCCAAGTCTGATGTCGCAATCGGACTTCGACCACCTACTGTTGACCGCGCATCATCGCGTCGGCCGCGCCGAGGATTCGACGGCTTAAACCTCGCCGGAAAAGTCGGCGGTGATCCAACGGTCGGGCCGGATGGTGAAGAGCACACTCTCACCCTCGAGGCTGCGGACGAACGCACGTCCACCTTCCTCACCGAGGTAGCGGATGGCGATCTCCTCGCGCACCTCTATCGGAGTGGGTTTCGTGGTCTCGACTACGGTGCCCTCGACCACTACGTATTGGTACGGCGGCTCCTCGCGCTGTACCACGAGCGTCACTACGCCGGCTCGCTCGATGAGCTTGGCCTTGCGAGACGAGGCGCCGGTGTTGACCCGGATGTGCTGGCCCGGGATGTAGTCGTACCAAATCGGGACGCTGGCCGGGGGCCGGCCGTCGTCGGCGGCCACCGACAACACGCCGACGTGCAGTGCTGCGAGGAACTCTTCACGCTTGGGTTCGTTGAAAGCAGTCATGGCCGGTGAACGCGCCAACGGCACCCTGCTATTCCCGTTAATTCCCGAAAAGAGCCGGGACCTTCACGAGCAGTTGGTCGAAGCCATATAGGAAGGGCACGCCGACCCACAACCAACTGACGATGGCCAAGAAGGTGCGTCGTCGACCGCTCATCGGACTCCCTCACGCCGAATCGCAGCTGTCGCCATCCGCGTATCAGACGCTGTGGCAACCGAATTGGGTGGCCGCGGAGTCCGAATGAGCTCGTTACACACCAACGCGATCAGCAACAAAGCCACCATGATCGCAAACGACCACCGGTAACGGTCAGGCCCCACGATTCCGGCAGCGATGCGATTGTCAGCAATCGCATTAACAATGACCGGCCCGAGCACGCCCGCAGTCGACCAGGCCGTCAGCAACCTACCGTGGATGGCCCCCACTTCCAGGTAGCCGAACAGGTCACGCAGATAGGCCGGGGCAGTCGCGAAGCCCGCCCCGTAGAACGACAACAGCACGATGCATACCGCGAGGAACAAGGGCTTGCTTGCGCTTTGAGTCACGATCAACACGAGGTAGAGCAGCGCTCCAAGACCGAGGTAGACCCGGTACATGTTTTTGCGGCCGGCCGCGTCAGAGGCCGAGGACCAGATGATGCGGCCCAACGAGTTCGCCAGCGACAGCATCGCCACAAATCCCGCCGCGGCCGCCGTCAACGCCGCAGGCGAAGCCGCACGAGGAAAGTAGTCCCGGTAGATGGGCGCCGCCCGTTCCAGAATGCCTATCCCAGCAGTGACGTTGAAGCACAGAACCACCCACAACAGCCAGAACTGCGGCGTCTTGATCGCCTCATTGGCGGTGCGATCAGGACCCGCGCCGTGCGGCGTCTTCGGCCCAGCACTTCGCACCACAGGTGGCTCCCATTGCGTAGCGGGCAGCCGAACCAAGACGATTCCCATGGTCATGAAGAACGCGTACACCACGCCCATCACCAGGAAGGTCGTGGCCAGACCGTGGCGGTCTGTACCAAACCATTTCATCAACTGCGACGACCAGGGGGAGGCAATGAGTGCACCGCCACCGAATCCCATGATGGCGAAGCCGGTAGCCATACCGGGCCGGTCCGGAAACCACTTCATCAGCGTGGAAACCGGTGAGATGTAACCGATTCCGAGCCCGATACCGCCAATCACGCCGTAGCCGAGGATGATCAGCCACATCTGACCGATCTGCGCCCCTGCGGCCGAAACGAGCAATCCACCGCAGAAGCAGCAGGTCGCCACGAACATCGCCCAACGTGGTCCCCTGCGTTCGACTGCGGTGCCAAAGACGGCCGCCGACATCCCCAGCATGACGATCCCCAAAGTGAACGGCAGAGCACTGAGAAGCCCTGAGGCTCTTAGCGTTTCGTGTAGCGGAAGCTTGAAGACGCTCCAGGAGTAAACGCTGCCTATCGCGAGGTGTATCGACAGCGCAGCGGGCGGCACCAGCCATCTGCTCCATCGGGGGCCAGCGACAATTCGATCGCGCGACAAGACTCCAGCAGAATGGCGTTGCGGCACTGGTTCATTCTGTGCGACGTCAGACGCGTTGGAAGACCGCCGAGGTAGTTGACAACGGCCGTTGCAATGCTTGACATCTGGGGCCACGTACGCAACGCAGCCGCTGCCTACCTACTCGCCTGGATCAACGGCGAATCGGAGTTATCGCGATACGACGCAGCGCGGTTAGGTCGGAAGCTTGCTCTGGTACTGCGGGCAGTACGCCGCCGTCGCCGCACCGATCACGGTGCCGGTACCGCCGTCACTCAGGCCGAGCGCCTTGCGCACGTCGGTGACGGTCTGGTCCAGGGTGTTACCGCCTGACCAGTCCTGGCAAACCGCATGGCCCACCGAGATCATCGTGGAGTCCGAGCCGTTGGCCCAGGTGATGCCGTTCTGCGTCAGCGCGTGCAGGTAAGCGTCATCGGCTATGTCCGCGCTCGCGATCGGGGCGGCGCCCATACACAGACCACCTAGAGCGACCGCGATCGCACCGGTCAACCGTGCCGGGTTCTTCATTCGTGACTCCTCGGTATGGATTACGTTCCTGCAGGACCGAATCGTTGCTAACGCGCTGATGCATCGTCTGTCGACACTTTCGCACATGCGGCCCGCCAACGCTCGACAAATCATCGAAAACGCGTGCTGAGCTGACCAAACATGGGGGCTAGCAGTGTGCGAGAGCGCCCTTCGGCCGTGAAACGGGGCACGCCGTCGGCGACGGATCGGTTGTTGCTCGCGGGGACAGAGTTGGCCAACTGATCACGTGGCGGATACCTGGTCATGACACCGTGTCCGGGTGCCAGCCGAATCCGAAACTGGGCGACTACGCCTCGTCGGCCGATTCCACACGCTGTGCGAGGCGGTCGTCGCCCGGCTTCCGTTCGGGCTGACATCCGTTGTCGCCCCGACGTTTCTCGGCTTCTGCGTGATCAACGGCCTCACTTTCAGCGTCGATCTGGCGATCCTCACCGGCCTGCACAGCGGACTGGGTACCCCGGTACCGGTCGCGGTCACCGTCGCCTACGCCTGCGCGTTCTCGCTCAGCTATGTGCTCAACCGGACTTTCAACTTTCAATCCCACTCGCCGATCGGACCGCAAGTCGTGGTCTATGTGGCGGTCGTCGTGCTCAACTACCTGCTCTTTATCCTCGGCGTGACCAGCGTGCTGTCGGCCCTGGGGGTGCAATACCAGCTATCGCGCGTGATCGCGGGTATGTGCGAAGCGGTGTACATGTACTCCGCGATGAGGTGGCTGGTCTTCCGCCCGGGATCGAGCGAACCCGCTGTTTGAGGTAGCGTTTTGCGGGGGTCTTCGCTAATTACACGGCGGGGCGAAGGAGCGGAAATCATGAGTTCTTATTTCTGGGGTTTACTGGCAGCGGTCTGCCTCGCGGGGTCGTTGCTCTTGGGTTGTTTCGCGGCGGTAAACGTAAAGCGATTGGGCGACCGGACAACTTCTCCAATAAGCGAAGAAATAGGTAGTGCCAGAAACGTCCTCGCCAAAGTACGCAAACGCCAGCCGATGTCGCCCGAAGAGTTGGATTATGCGAAGCAAGTAGCTGCCGATCGCAGCTCCCCCTTGGCGCTTTGCATCCCCGGCATGGTTTTCCTGCTGGGTTGTTATTACGTTTTCGGCAGTCTCGAACACTTGCACGGAGCCACGGCTTCCGAGCGGACGTTCCTCGGCGTGATTCCGATGCTGACTTCTACGAACCTCGCTATCCGAATGCTCAGCCACGCGAGGTTGAAAAGACGGCTACGGACAATGGCCTGAGCTAAGGCCATCATCGTCCGTGATGTTGACAACGCCTACAGATGATAAGGTCCGCTCACGTCTCTTGTTCGCGCCGCGGCCCAGGCCGGAAGACTCCAGCGCCATCTCAACCCCGTTGATGTGATGCCGGACCCTGCCGTTGCGGCACGAACGTCGGGACGGGGTGGGAATGCGAGGTCTGGGACCGGAGTCGAAAAGGTGATCGAGTGAGCCCTCGTTCAGTCGGCAGGACTGCCTTGGAACGAGCCTGGATGCCGTTGGTCGCCGTGGTCGCTGTCGGTGTGGGCCTGTTGGGCATGTGGAAGGTGCATCAGTTCTCGGATCCGCCGCCTGTCCCCGCTGTCAATGGCCCACAAGCACCCGAGGAGTTCAATCCCAAATACATGACCTATGAGGTGTTCGGCTCCGCCGGGGACGGCGGCATGCTCGTCTATTCCGACATCGATGGGCATCCGCATCGGGTTGATCTCACGACCTTGCCGTGGTCGCACACCGAGACCACCACGCTCACCGTGGTGTCCGGCAGCATCTCGGCGCAGGTTCACGGTGGTCAAATCGGCTGCCGGATACGGGTGAACGGTGTTGTCCGCGACGAGCACTCGGATGACCATCAGGATGCGCATGTGCTGTGCATAGTGAAGTCCGCATGAGCGAGCCTCGGGTCAAACGCCCCTTCCTCCCGCGGATGGTCCGCATATTCGCGGTACCGATCATCGCCTTCTGGGCCCTACTTGCGGTCACGACGAACACCTTCATGCCCCAAGTGGAAAAGGTCGCAGAGGAACTCGCGGGGCCGATGGTTCCGCACTACGCACCGTCACAGCGGGCGTTGCTGCACATCGGTGAAAAGTTCCACGAGTCCAACTCGACCAACTTGACCATGGTCGTGTTCGAAACCAACGGCCGGCAGCTGGGCGATCAGGACCACCAGTACTACGACGACTTGATGCGTCGGCTCAAGGCGGATCCCAAGCATGTGCAGTACGTCATGGACCTCTGGGGCAAGCCGTTCACCGCGGCGGGGGCGCAAAGCGTCGACGGCAAGTGCACGTACGTCCTGCTGCGTCTAGCGGGCGATATCGGCCAAATTCAGGCGAACCAGTCGGTTAATGCCGTTCGGGACATCATCAACAAGGACAAGCCGCCGGCCGGCCTCAAGGCCTACGTCAGCGGCGCAGCTCCCCTGGCCTCGGACACGTTGAGCATTGCCAACGCCAGCCTGAACAACGTCACGATCGTGACGATTTTCCTGATCATCGGGATGCTGCTGGTGGTGTACCGATCCTTCGCCATCCTGTTGGTGCCGTTGGCCGGCGTCCTGTTCGAGATGCTCGTCGCCAAGGGGGTTGTCTCGACGCTCGGGCATTTCGGGTACATCGAGCTGTCGTCATTCGCCGTGAATATCGTCATTGCCCTAACGCTGGGCGCGGGAACGGATTACGGCATCTTCCTGATGGGCCGATATCACGAGGCACGACAGGCCGGCGAAAGCAGGGAAGAGTCCTTCTACATCGCGTACAAGAGTGTCACGCCCATCATCATCGGCTCGGGGCTGACGATCGCGGGCGCGTGTTACTGCTTGACCTTCGCGCGGCTTAACTACTTCCACACCATGGGTCCCGCCGTTGCCATCAGCATGCTGTTCACCATTGCGGCAGCGCTGACGCTTGGGCCGGCCTTCCTGGCCGTGGGAAGTCTTTTCGGGATGTTCGACCCTAAGCGGGCGGTGAAGGGGCATCTGTACCGGCGAATCGGGGCAAGCATCGTGCGTTGGCCGGTGCCGATCCTGGCGGCCAGTTCCGCCATCGTCATGATCGGGGCGATCTTCGTGCCGTCTTACCAGCAAAACTATGACGATCGTCAGTACCAGCCGGCGAATGCGCCCGCCAACCTCGGTTTCCAGGCGGCGGATCGGCACTTCGCGAAAAGCAAACTGTTCTCCGAGATGCTGATGATTGAGACCGATCACGACATGCGGAACTCGGCCGATTTCATCTCGCTGGACCGGGTCGCCAGGTCACTCATTCGCCTTCCCGGCGTCGCGATGGTGCAAAGCATCACCAGACCCATGGGCCGCGCCCTGGAGCGTGCCAAGATCCCCTATTTGTTCACCACCCAAGGTAGCGGCAGCGGGCAACAGCTCCCGTTTAGCAGGCAGCAAAACGCCAATACCAACAAGCAGGCGCTGATCAATGCGGACAGCGTGGCGGTCTTGCGGAAAGAGATCGTCTTTTTCCAACAGATGTCCGACGAGACGCACAAGACAGTTCTCACGATCGAGGATCTGCAAAAGGTCACCGATCAGATGAATTCGGAGATCTCAAATCTCGACGATTTCTTCCGACCGGTCAAGAGCTATTTCTATTGGGAGAAGCACTGTTTCGATATTCCCATGTGCTGGGCATTCAGATCGGTATTCGATGCGCTCGACAACATCGACCACTTGGCCGCTGATATCAACGAGGCCAAAAATTCTCTCGAGGTCATCGACAAGATCCTGCCGCAGATCATCACGCAGCTGAAACTCACGGCCGACGACACCGAGCAAATAACGGCTCTGTTGGTCAGCACCTACGGTCAGTCAGATCTGCAGTCAACCCAGACGGACCAGACCTTTGACGACCAGATCAATGTGGGCCTCGATTTCGATGCGGCCCGCAGCGATGACTTCTTCTACATCCCGCATGAAGGTTTCGAGAACGACGATGTCAAAGTTGGTATCCAGCTGCTGATGTCGCCGGACGGTAAGGCGGCCCGGTTGATCGTCACCCACGAAGGCGACGCCATGGGTCCCGAAGGGGTGGAGCATGTCGAAAAATTCCCTGGGGCGATCACCACGATCTTGAAAGAGACCTCGCTGGCCGGCGCCAGGGTGTACATCGGCGGTTCGGGGTCCAACGACAAAGACATCAAGGAATACGCCGCCTCCGACCTACTCATCGCGGCGATTGCGGCCTTCGTGCTGATCTTCTTGATCATGATGTTCCTGACGCGAAGCCTCATGGCCGCCTTTGTCATTCCCGCCACTGTGGCATTCTCCTATGCCGGCGCCTTTGGGCTTTCCATACTTGTCTGGCAACACCTGATCGGGCTACACCTGCACTGGCTGGTATTGCCGCTGACGTTCATCATCCTGGTTGCGGTGGGCTCGGACTACAACCTGTTGCTGATCGTCCGGGTCAAGGAGGAGATTCACGCCGGAATAAATACCGGGCTCATCCGCGCGCTCGGTAGCACCGGTGGTGTGGTGACATCGGCGGGTCTGGTGTTCGCCTTCACCATGCTCGCGATGCTCACCAGCGACCTGCGCACCATCGGCCAGGTGGGATCGACCGTCTGTATCGGGCTGCTACTCGACACGCTGATCGTGCGGTCGTTCGTGGTGCCGTGCATCCTGCGAATTCTCGGACCGTGGTTCTGGTGGCCGACCCTGGTGCGTCCCCGTCCGTTACGACACGTGTAGGCGCTCGAGCGCGCAGTGTTAGCGTCACGGGGTGACCCTCAAAGACATCGCCCTGACCACCCTCGACGGCAACCCGACCACACTCGCCGAATTATCTGACGGCGCAATGCTTGTCGTGAACGTCGCCTCTAAGTGCGGGCTTACTCCGCAGTACACGGCATTGGAAAAGCTCGCCAAGGACTATGGCGACCGCGGCCTGACGGTCGTGGGCGTTCCGTGCAACCAGTTCATGGGCCAGGAACCCGGCACGGCCGACGAGATCCAGGAGTTCTGCTCGACGACCTACGGGGTGACGTTCCCGTTGCTGGAGAAGACCGACGTCAACGGCGATGACCGCCACCCGCTGTACTCCGAGCTGACCCAGGCCGCCGATTCCGATGGCCAGGCCGGCGACATCCAGTGGAACTTCGAGAAATTTCTGGTCGCACCCGGCGGTGAGGTGCTCAATCGGTTCCGGCCGCGGACCGAACCCGACGCACCTGAGGTCCTCAGCGCCATCGAGGCCGTGCTGACCCGGTAGGCGTCCGCACTGGCCGCTGACGGCCGGAACGAATAGTTTGACGATGTAATGTAATGTCGCGCAAAAAGGTACCGACGGCCTGGGCGGGAAGCTCAGGGTCAGGGGCGCCCTCGGTCCGCAAGGAGCGAAGGGCTGCAATGGTTCGATGGGCGCGCAGATGGTGGCAGCAGTCCGATCAGTTCGACTGGTTCAGCGCCTACCTGCAAGATCGCAACCTCGAAACTCAGTGGCGGGCGGCGACATTCGGCTGCGCGGTACTGCTGGCGGCGCTGCCGATTCTGATGCTCGGGAGTCCAGCCGGGCCTAACCACATTGCCACCGTGTGGCTGTCGATCATCGCGGCAGCATCCGGCGCCATCGGCGCAAGCCTATGGCTGCGACGGTGGCCCACCCGCAGACAATCACTGCTGCTCTGTCTAATGGCCATCGCCTCGATCGCCGCGATCTGCTTGGCGCAGTCCAACCCTTACGTCGGGTTAGAGGGGTGCCACATCTTCGCTGTGATCGGCGGATACATCGCCTACTTCCACACCGCCAGACTCCTGGTCGGCAATCTCGCTGTGGCCCTATCCTGCTCAGCGATCCTGGCCGAGCGACTCACCGCCGCCAGCGGTGACCTGTCGCTGGTGGCAGCGTCACTCATCACGATTGCGGCGCTCAATATCGGAGTGCCCTTCGGAATCCATTCGCTGGTGCATACCTTGAGGAATGATCTACGCAGCTCCGACCGCGATTCGCTAACCGGCCTGCTGAACCGGCGCTCCTTCTACCATTCGGCCTACGAACTGGTGATGCGCCATCATGGCTCCCCAGACAGGTACCTGGTCGTCGCGATGGTTGACCTGGACAACTTCAAGCAACTCAACGACGCCCAGGGCCATGCCGCGGGCGACCAGGCGTTAGTCGACGTCAGCGCCACGCTTCGGAATCACTGCGGCGCCGCTGCGGTGATCGGCCGGGCCGGCGGCGAAGAGTTCGTCATCGCTGACATCGATAGCGTGAGCAACCCCGCCGCCATGGCCGAGCGACTTCGCCAAGCTATTGCTGGCCTTCCGATTCAGATCACCGCCAGTATCGGTACCGCCAGCGCGCCGGTAGACACCGACGTTGATCGGGGCCTCATCGATGGTCTCGTTGGCGCTGCGGACGCTGCCATGTACGACGCCAAGCGCGCCGGAGGAAACCGGGTCCGGCACCGCGACGATGTACCGTCCCAAGGCTGACTGTCACCTCTGCGTGCCAGCGGTGCGGTTGCGGTCCGAGCCTTCGTGCGTATGAAAACGGCCCCGAAGATATCTCCGGGGCCGTTTCGGTAGTAGCGGGGACAGGATTCGAACCTGCGACCTCTGGGTTATGAGCTAGCCGGTCGCGGTCCTACCCGTCGCGTTCGGTCTCATAGGTGCAGGTCGGCGGCATTGCGCCGTCCAACCTGTCTCGCTACGTCGCACGTTGTTCGCACGGGTTTGACCGTGTTCTGTGTCCAAATCCGTGGCCAAACGCGAGCTCACGCGGGCGGGCAGGTTCTTCGCTGCTCCGTCGTCGCAGTGACAGCCTTAGTGCGCCCCGTCGCTCCCTGGGGCCACACTAAGTTGACATTGCGAACCAGCGGTTTGGTAATCCGTTGCTGAAGGGTACGACGTACATCGCAAATCAGCCTAGGTGTTGTTTCAGAAAGCCCAGGGCGCGATCGGCGACCTCGTGCCAGCCGCTGTCGAAGACCAGCGAGTGGCCGCGGTTGGGCATCTCAATGAACTCGGTGGGAGAATTGTTGCGGCGCTGCTTCTTAAACGACGCGGTGGCGATCGCTGAGGGCGCGATATGGTCTTTTTCCCCGCTGATGATCAGCATGGGGCCACGCTTGGGGTTGCGGGTGTCTACCGTGATCTGGGTCGCCGGATTGAAGTTGGCGATGGCGGCCTGAAACAGCGGAATGCCCGAGCCTGGTACGGGCATGGCCGCGTAGTGCTGCTGGCATTCGGCGTCGCTGATCGCGTTGCCGAAGGAATACCGGAACTGGTGGTAGGTGAGCATGACCGAGCGTCGATAATTCAGCGGGTTGCCGATGACCGGCCACGCGGAGCGCAGGGCCGACAGCGGTAACGGCAGGACACCTCGAAAGGGTGCGGAGTCGATGGCCACCGATGCCGTTGCCAACCCGCGCCCGGCCAGTTGTTGGGTGATCAGCCCGCCGAAGGAGTGCCCCACGACAGCCGGCTGCTGATTGAGCTGCGCGATGGCCTGGGCCATATGGTCGGTGACTTGGCGCACCGTCTTGCCGGCGAAGACCTCGGGGTGCGCCCGGCCCTGCTCGACCGTCTCGGGGTCGTCGGGCCAGCCCGGGGCCACCGTCGCGTAGCCACGCGATTCAAACAGCTCACGCCACGGCTGCCAGCTTGACGCCAACATCCATAGCCCGTGCACGAAAACGACGGGTCTGCGCCCGGACGCATTCGCCTGATCGAGTTCGCGCTGTTCGCGTGCGGTCAACACGTTCATCACCTCATCCCGGAGCTATGTCGGCGGACCGGGCGCGCGGCGGTGCGCGGCGGATCCTCGCATTGATCGTGGTCGAGTTCATCTCGTTGGTCACTGTTTGTGGCGACAACTCTGTCTCGCAGAGAGTTGTCGCTGGAAACAAACCATTGGCGAAAATGCGGGCTTGAAGCGGTCAGCTCCTGCCTAGGATCGTTTGGTGGGACAAATCCTCGATCGCGACGTGGCGCGGCAGGTTACCGCGCTCGGCAAGGTCCTGCTCAAAGATGCTGACGAGCTGGCCGCCGAAATGGCCGACAGCATCCGGGCTGCCGTCCCGATCTACCGTCGCGCCGACATCGTCACGATTGAGCAGTTGCGCCAGGCCAGCCTGGCCAACATTGAGGTCATCTTCACCGAGCTCGGCGGCGAGCCGGCCACCTCATCGGCGCGGTCATACGACAACGGGCGCGCCCGCGCCCGCGCGGGGGTACCGCTGACCGCGGTGATGGCCGCCTACCGCGTTGCCGCCGCTTTCCTGTGGGAAAAACTTGCCCAAGCCGCCCGGGACAGCGCTGCCGGCGCCGAGGTCATTGTCGCCGCGGCCACCCAGATGTGGCTGGTGCTCGACACGTTCACCACTGAGATGGCCGACGGCTATCGCGAAGAGATCACCGCCCACGCCATCTTCGGCGAGCAGCAGCGTTCCAGTCTGGTTCAGGCGATCCTGCACGGCCAGCTCACCGACACCAGCCTGTGGGAAGCCGCCGAGACTTTGCGGCTGCCCCCGCAAGGTACCTACACGGTGATCACCGCAGCGCTTGCCGAACCCGGACGGCCCACACCCCACGACATCACTGGACGCCTTGCCTTACGCGGCATCCCCTCTGCGTGGGGACTGACCCACGACACCGAAGTGGGCATCGCTCTGACGCGTGACCCGGTCAGCGACATCCACACACTGATCGCTGTGCTACGGGAAACCAACCGTAGCCACGTCGGTATCAGCCCCGCCTACCACAGTCTCACCGATAGTCCCGAGGCATTACGGTTGGCGCGCATCGCTCTTCGTGCCTGCACACCGCAAAACCCTGTGACTGTGTTCGATCGCGACCGGATGGCCATCGCCGCGGTCGCTGCACCCGATGTCATGCGACGCCTCGCCGA
Source organism: uncultured Actinomycetota bacterium (assembly GCA_963826365.1). Taxonomy (GTDB): domain Bacteria; phylum Actinomycetota; class Actinomycetes; order Mycobacteriales; family Mycobacteriaceae; genus Mycobacterium. The sequence goes on from CAWGXA010000004.1 coordinate 232,221, forward strand.
CTTGACCCTCGTCGGACTGGCCGACCTGCCGACCGCGGAGCGACATAGGTTGCTGCAAACGTTCGGGGCTTGGCTCGATCATGACGGCTCAGCCACCCGCGCCGCCGAACAGCTCTACTGCCACCCCAACACGGTGCGCTACCGGCTGCGACGGCTCGCCGAATACACCGGCCACACCCTCGACGATCCCCATTGGATCGCCGAGCTCGCACTCGCCTACCAGATCGACCTGCACAGCGACACCAGCCAAGTCGATCGTCCTACTCCGCTGAAGCGATGAGAAAATCACGGCCCACCAGCCCGGAGCCATCTCGCACCGCCACGCCGAGGCCACTTCAAGTTGACATCGCGACCGTCGGGGCATCGCCGATCACAACGAGCGCGTCAGCAAGGCGAGCCTAAATCCCCAGTTCAACAGCAGTTTTTGGGCACCAGAGCAAGGTAGCCGCCCAACCGCAGGCGATGCCGCATTCGTGATTCATCTGATGAAAACGGAGCAATCCGTCCTGGATAACCGCTGTTATCCATGACAGTGAAATGCCCATATTGCCTATCTCGTTGTGCAGCAGAATATTTCGTCGTGCTGTAGGGACGACATTTCGCGCTCGCTTGGATTCCGGCCTCTCCCAACCAGTTTCGGGGTAGTCCGTTCAGCACCTAAACGCAGCCTTGCTGATTCATCGGATGAATCAGTTCCGACCGAAATTCATCGCTCATTCCGGTGCGAATCGGTAGTAGTGCATGCTCGACGATCACCAAGCAACGGTAGACGCGATGCTGCGGGGTCGTGGTTGGTTTCGGAACCTGCGGGTCAGGTCGGAGGCAGAGCCCGCCGCCATTCGTGGTGGACGTCCCAGCCGTCCACCACGTCCACCAATGCCATGATTCCAGAGGGATAAACGAGGGACACCAGCCAACGACGCGAGCTGCCTTCACTAACGGAAAACCCCGCTTTCAGAAATTGCTTGAGCCACTTGATCTTCAGCTGATCACGCCGGAAATCAAACGCCACAACCGCCTCGCCTGCTTGAAGCCGAGACCTGAGATCTGAAATCCCCAAGGCCTTCTCGACCCACTTCGAGTACTCCTTGACTGTGCAGCGCAAATTGTCATCGGTGAGTTCGAGCGCGGCGCGCGTTGAGATCGGGTTGAGGCGGTTCTCCACCAAGTAGACCTCGGCGCGTGGTGGTGGAGACAGGGTCATATCCGGGCTTTGGTTGGTCGTCGACCTTGATGTCGAATTTGACGTTGCGGGCGTTCACACTGGTGACAGCCACGTTGACGCCGTAGGTCTGACCGGCATCCGCCAGTTCGTATTGAAGCCGAACGCATGAGAAGAGCCCGTGCGGTCTCGGACGCAATGTGTGCCGAACACGAAGCGACCACCAAGACGCAACCAAGAAACGGCATCCGAACCAGATGCCATGACGACGATCTGCGTTTCGAAACGATCATCGCCAGCAAGTCTACGACGCCCGCCATCCAGTCCCGTCCGATGAGCGTGCCAAGCGAGGCCCGCCATGCGGTGACGACACCGACCGCGACGCGGTACGCGAGGCCGTCATCGACTTCATGCGCCGCGTCCTCGGCTACAAGCGGTACCCGACCTCGGTACTTCAGCAGGTGACGAAGATACTGCGCACGTTGGGAGCAGGCGCCTGCTGTTTTCAGATTAGATCCGCGAAGGCGTGAACGGTCGCAAGACACTCCTCAAGTGGCACAACAGGGCCGTACATCAGTCCCGCGACGGCCTCGTAGGCCTCGCGAATCTCCGCAGCAACTGGTGCGCCGCTGCCAAAGGCCGGGCTGGCCGCATAGCCATCCACGGGGCGCGGAACATAGTTCTCAAAGCCACCCGCGACGCTGCGTTCTTCAATATCGATGACGAGGCTCTTGACCTCATCCGCCCCCATGGCGACGAGCTTTGCGCGTACATCCTCAGACTGAAGGAGGTAGTAGATGTCGTGGAAATGTCTGCCCCAACCGGCGGGCGGCTCTTTCGAACCGAGATTCGATGTGATCGAGTGCACCGCCGACAGTTTCTCGAGCCATGTTCGTTCAGCCCCAAGGACATTCACCTCGAACGGGGTGAATTCTTCCCACTCGTCTTCGGAATCTCCGAGTTGACTTATCGCGTAGTCGGCGATGATCGACCGCAGCGAGCGCCGTTCCATCGGTTCAAGGCCGCCGCGTGAACCCATCTCCAATATCACCCTTCGACTAGGGCGTCATGCGCGGCCGTGCGCAATGGGTAGTGGTACTTGATCTTTCGGGCAACTCCCGTCTTCGACGTCAGCCGTTCAACACTGACAGTCTCTTGACCTAGGTGCGCGTGCACCTCTGCCTGGATCGACTTGAGAAGCCTGTCGCGTCTGTTCACGCCCAGTCCGCCGCCGTCATTGGGAAAGCTAACGACGAGATCGATGTCCTCAGAAAATCGGTCGATTAAGCCGTATACGCGGCTGAGGCTGGTTCCGCCTTTGAAGACGGTCTGAACAACCCCGGCACCGTCCTCGAGTTCGATCTGACGATCAACCGATGCAACGCGAAGCACCTCCATTGCCCAGAAGTCCTTCTCGAGGAAGGAGACTGGGCGCTGGAGCGCTTCGGCCACTGTCCTCAATAGGGCCTCGAGATCGTCGGGGATGTCACGTAATCGCGGTGGCACGCCGGGCCGTCAGGCTGCTGACTTAAGAGCAGCAGTCAGCCGCTCGTAGTTCGCTTTAACGGCGCCGGTTTCTCCGGCCGATGCCTTGTTGATTGCCCTGAGTCGCAAAGCCCTAGTCGCGGACAGCTCATTGACCTTGAGTGCAAGGCGCGTCATGCCACCTTCTACAAAGTGCTCAGGCGAACGCAGAACTTCGAGAACTGCGATCTCTTGCTCGTTCAGGGCCGCCCTTGCCAGATTGCTTCGCACATGCAGCACGACACCGGGGAGAGATGTGTCGGACTTCCGCAGCGCGGACGCTTCAAACTTGGCAGGCACTTGGGTCGTCAGGCCGAGGCTTTGCGCCGCGGAGTAGCCGGCCGGGCCAAAGCCAGAGTTGGACGCTTTGAAAATCTCCCGGATAACCTCCTCAACACGAGGCTTGACTGGGCCGTAACGGGTGGCACCGGGAGCTTTGAAATAGAGCCCACGACACACGTGGACCAACTCGCCGCTCTGCGCGGCACGAGAAGCGGCTTTGCGAGCTGCCTCTTTGGTTCCCGGCAGGTCTGAGACATGCAGAAACGACCGCGGCTCTGCGCGGCGGATTGCCATCGCTGGTGAGTTGGTCATGGTGCCTCTCATGGCTTCAGATTTTAGCGGAAACGTGACATCTGTACAACAAAGTAACAGTTCAGAGCTATTCCTAAGTCACGTTACCGGTCTGGTGCAATCAGTGCCAGAGAGAGCGCCGTCCAACAATCCAGTACGCCGCGGGACGAACGCCTCCGCGTACAAGCGGAGCCGATCGACGACCAGGCCACGGCGGGAGGGGTCTGCAGCCGACGTGAGTGTTCGGGTTCGGCTAACCGCGGTGTTAAGGCGCAGCCCGGCTGGAGCGGCGCCGAGTCGGCTACCTCTACGGAGGCGTGCGTAACAAGGCCATCGTCGGTGACCTCCCACGCAACGGACTCATCACACAGCAGCGAGTAGGCATCCTCGAGTATGGCGGTGCTTTCGGGACGATGGGGCGCCTCGATGATGCTCTCGACGTCCTGCAGCGCGCCGTGCCGCTTAACGGAGAAGTCGAGGAAAGCCGCGTTTTGGCAAACGATGACCGAGGCGCCGCGGAGCAGGCCACCTCAATCATCACTGGCCAAATAGTCGGATCCCGAAGATCACGACGTATCCAGTTAACTAGCAAGCCTAGCTAGTGTGTCCAAATACGTGTCCACCCGGTATGAAAATGACCCCAGAGGTCACACCTCTAGGGTCATTTCCGCTGGTAGCGGGGACAGGATTCGAACCTGCGACCTCTGGGTTATGAGCCCAGCGAGCTACCGAGCTGCTCCACCCCGCGTTGGGTAAATGCCAGGTTACCGGGGCGGTGTCACCGCGACCAAATCGCGCGCTCAGGGGGGTGCCAAGCGCGATTCAGTGCGAGGGCGGATTGAGTCCGTATCGCGCCACAATGCCGCCCATCCAGACGGGCGTCCCGTACGTCAGCCCGTACTTGATGGCCAATTCATCGAATTCCGGCAACTCGTGCAGTGGCGTGCCGGACGCATCGCCCGCGTGCTCGACGAGCAATTCGCCCAGTTCCCGGAAGTAGTTCTCGAACCCGCCGGGAGTGATGATCTCGACGATGCGACCGGGCTCGGTGCCGGCGTTCCACATCGCGTGCATCTGACCGCGCGGCTTGGTGATGTAGCCGCCGGGACCGAGGACTACCTCACTGTCATCGGACCGGAAGCCGATCTCGCCCGCCAGCACGATGGAATGCTCATCCTCGCGGGTGTGCCGATGCGCGGCGGAGATGAACCCGACCGCGAACGGGTGCTCGACGATAGACACCTCGCCGTTGTTGTTCTTGCCGGACAGCTTAAAGACCGCTCCGAAGCCCGGAATGGCGACAGAATCCCCCTCGCCGGGCTGCAGGACCGAAACCCCGATTGGATTCACGTCGGTCATCTGACGTAGCTCCTGCTGCAGTGGACCGTCGTACGGAACGGCCTAGGCGGTGCCGTTTTCGGACTTGAGCAACCACGCCTCTTTTTCCAGTGCGTCAATGATCCCGTGCAGTAAGTCCGCTGTCGAGGGATCGACGGCGTCCACGGCGTCATGCACAGTCCGGATGGTGCTCACCACGGCGTAGACCCGATTAGTGATCGTCTCGACCGTTTCGGTGACGCCGAGTAGGCCTGGCGGCAGGTTGGGGACGGTAGTTGTTGCAACGACGGTGTCGGAGCGCCCGTCGGGAACCGCGTCCAGCGCACGCATCCGTTCGGCGATCGTGTCGCTGGCCTCTCGCGCGGTGTTGACGACGCTGTCGAGCTGCAGATGCAGGTCGCGGAAGTTTGTTCCGACCAGATTCCAGTGCGCCTGCTTGCCTTGCAGGTGCAATTCGATCAGGTCGACGAGCACCTTTTGCAGGTCCTCGAAGAAGCCGGCCGGTGCGTGAAACATCCGGACCTCGTCGACGCTACGGCGGTTGGCGGACAGCGAAATGGTCATGGTGGACTCCAATGGTGTTGATTCGTGGCGCTATTCGGGCCACGTGTTGTTGATGATGATCTCGACGAAGTTGTCGCGGACGAATGTCGGGTCGAAGTGTGCGAGCACGTCGTCGTTGACGGTGCCGAAGGTGCTGTTCGGGCGGTGCTTCATTCCGTCGTTGAACGCCGCCAGGATGCGCTGCTTGAAATCCGGACGCGGATGAGCAGCGGTGACCGCGGCAAGAGCCTCCGGAGAAAGCTCATCGCGGTCGATGCCGAGCACATCGGTTTCGACGCCAGCCGTCACCAAGGCTACTTCGGGTTCCAAAAACTCGGGGATCCCGGGAGTGGTGTGCAGCGCGATGCTCAGCCACACCTTGTCGGCGTCGGCTTTCTCAACATCGTGCTCCAACAGGAACTTTCGTGCCGCGTTGGCGCTGTCCACCTCGAAGCGCAGCTGCGAGGTGCGGTAGCGCTCGGTGAGACCCAGGTCGTGAAACATCGCCCCGGCGTACAGCAGCTCCAGGTTCGGCTCCACTCCGCGGCGGCGGCCCTGCAGCGCACCGAAGAGGAAGACCCGCCGTGAATGGTCGAAGAGCAGATCGTCTTCGGCGCCGCGGATGAATTCGGTGATCTCGCGTACCAATGGGGTGTCGGGTATCGCGATGTCGGCGATGGTGTCGGTCAACTCTGTGGCCATGATATTTCTCCTTGACTAGTCTGGAAATCAGTTTGCAGGCTGATTAGCTATCCGACCGTTGCCATTCTTGCCGCGCTTCCCACAGAAAGCGACACAATGGCTCTGTGGCCGAAGCCGGAGCGAGTTCGCGGGTGGTGGTAATCGTCGTCTTCGACGAGGTGACGCTGTTAGACGTCGCAGGAGCGGGTGAGGTCTTCGTCGAAGCCAACCGGTTCGGCGCCGACTACCAGCTGAAAATCGCGTCGATGGATGGGTATGACGTGACAAGTTCGATCGGGACCCGCCTGGGTGTCACCGACAGCCTTTCGTCGATCGAATCCGCCGACACAATTATTGTCGCGGGCAGCGACGACCTGCCCAGGCGACCGATTGACCCGGCGCTCGTCGACGCCATCCGATCAATCTCGACCCGGACGCGGCGGATGGCGTCCATTTGCACGGGATCGTTCATCCTCGCCCAGGCCGGGCTGCTCAGCGGTCGGCGCGCGACCACGCACTGGCACGATGCTCGGTTGTTCGCCCGGGCCTTCCGGGATATCACGGTTGAGCCCGACGCAATCTTCGTCCGTGACGGCGATGTCTTCACCTCGGCCGGGGTGTCGTCGGGCATCGACCTGGCGCTGGCGTTAGTCGAAATGGATTACGGGACAGAGCTGGTCCGCGACGTGGCTCGGTGGCTGGTCGTCTATCTCAAACGCGCGGGCGGCCAATCACAATTCTCGGTGCTGGTTGAGGCCGATCCACCGCCACAGTCGCCGCTGCGCGCGGTCACCGACGCGGTCGCCGCCGACCCGGCCGCGAACCACAGCGTGAAAACGCTTGCTGCGCGGGCAGCCCTGAGCACCCGTCAGCTGACCCGGCTCTTTGTGTCCGAGTTGGGGATGACTCCGGCGCGCTATGTCGAACTGGTTCGAATCGATTGTGCGCGTGGAGCATTGGAATCCGGCCGGACCGTCGGCGAAACCGCGGGCATGGCTGGTTTCGGCAGCAGCGAAACGCTACGACGGGTGTTCGTCAATCACCTGGGCATCAGCCCGAAAGCCTATCGGGATAGATTCCGGACAGCCGTCGCCTGAGCTACTTGGCGCTGTTGTATTTGGTGATGGCGTCGTCAAGGCGCTGCAAAGCCGCGCCATAGCCGGCGAAATCGCCCTTCTTCTGCGCGTCTTTCGCCGCGCCGAGCGCGGCCTGAACCTCTTGCAGCGCAGCGGATTTGGCCGGGGACAACGTTACCGACCCATCCGGGGCGGGCGGCAGGGCCGTCGGCGGCGGCGATCCCGGTGGCAGGTTGGCCGGCGTGGGCGGGCTGGCGGGCGGGGTCTGGGGTGCACCTGCATCGGTGGGGACGATCCCCGTCGCAGCCGCAGCTGCGCCGGGACCAAACAACCCGGTCAGCGCATCACCCACGGTGGGGCCATAGCCGATCTTGTCGTTGTACATCATCGCGACCCGGATCAACCGCGGGTACGACGAGGCCGCGTCACTGGCTCCCGGTGAGGCATAGACCGGTTCGACGTAGAGCAGCCCACCCTGGGCCACCGGCAGCGTGAGCAAATTGCCCCAGCGGATCCGGTTTTGATTGTCCCGCCCGATCACGCCGAGGTCTTGAGAGACGGCCGGATCGGTGGTGATCGCGTTGTTGGCCAGTTTCGGACCATTGACCTGGCCGGGAATCGTCAGCACGGTGATCTTGCCGTACGTCGAGGGATCGGAGCTGGCGCTGATATAGGCGGCCAGATAATCGCGCTTGAACCTGTTCATCGCGCTCGTCAATTGGTACGAGGACGAATTATCTTGCTTAGCAATGTTTTTCGCGACGATGTAATACGGCGGCTGATAGCTGCTGGCGGTGGGATTCGGGTCCAGCGGCACATCCCAGAAATCCGACGTGGAGAAGAACGTAATGGGATCGTTGACGTGATATTTGGCCAGCAGCATCCGCTGCACCTTGAACAGATCCTCGGGATAGCGCAGGTGCTCGGCCAGCTCGGGCGTGATGTCGCTCTTGGGCTTTACCGTTCCGGGGAACACCTGCATCCAGGCCTTCAGCACCGGATCCTGTTCGTCCTGCTGGTACAGGCTGACCGTGCCGTCGTAGGCGTCCACGGTGGCCTTCACCGAGTTGCGGATGTAGGAGACCTGCTTGTCGGGCCCCAAGTGGTTGAACGCCACCTCGGTGGAGTCGGCGGTCGCCGATTCCAAGGACGTCAGTTCGGAGTACGGGTAGTTGTCCAGCGTGGTGTAGCCGTCGATGATCCACACCAGCCGCTTGTTGACGATCGCCGGGTACATCGAGCTGTCAGTCGTCAGCCACGGCGCTACCGCCTCCACCCGCGCCGCCGGATCACGGTTGAACAAGATTTTGCTGTTCGAGCCAATCACATTGGAGAACAAGAAGTTTCGCTCAGCAAACTTGGCCGCGAACACGCTGCGGGAAAGCCAGTCGCCGATCGGGACTCCGCCGAGCCCGGTGTAGGTGTAGTTCTTGGTCTCGGTGTTGGTTTCGTAGTCGTATTCGCGGTCGGCGCCGTTCTTCCCGACTATCGCGTAGTCGGCGGTGGTATTGGAGATCACGGGCCCGTAGTAGATGCGCGGCTGGTCGAGCGGCGCCGGCCCGTCCGATACCACGCTGCCGTTGGCCCCGACGACATTGGCCAGAAATTCTGGATAGCCACCATTCTGGGTGGGGTCGTTGGCGATACCGCGCACGGTGTTGGCGGGCGATGCGATGAACCCATTGCCGTGCGTGTAGACGGTGTGGCGGTTGATCCAGTCACGCTGGTTGTCGATCAGCCGGTCCGGGTTGAGTTCCCGGGCCGCGACGACGTAGTCGCGCAACGACCCGTTGTGGTCGACGTAGCGGTCGATGGACAGCTGGTCGGGGAAATAGTAGAAGTTCTTGCCCTGCTGGAACTGAGTGAACGCCGGGCTGATGATCGTGGGGTCGAGCAACCGGATGTTGGAGGTAGTCGCCCGGTCGGACGCGACCTGCTGGGCAGTGGCCTGACTGTCGCCGCTGTAGTTGCGATAGGTCACCACATCCGTTGTCAGGCCATAGGCCTGACGGGTCGCGGCGATGCTTCGGCTGATGTACTCGCTTTCCTTCTGCGCCGCGTTGGGTCGCACGCTGATCTGCTCGACGACCAACGGCCAGCCAGCACCGACGATCAACGACGACAACAGCAACAACACCAGGCCGATGGCCGGAATCCGCAAGTCTTTGAGAACGATCGCGGAAAACACGGCGGCCGCGCAGATTAGCGCGATCGCGACCAGGATCAGCTTCGCCGGCAGCACGGCATTGATGTCGGTGTAGCCGGCACCGGTAAACGGCTTACCGCCACGGGTGTGCGACAACAGCTCGTAGCGGTCCAGCCAGTAGGCGACGGCCTTGAGCAGCACCAGCGTGCCGATCAAGCTCACCAGCTGAATGCGCGCCGACCGGCTCAGCGCGCCGGTACGCCCGGACAGCCGGATGCCACCAAAGATGTAGTGGGACAATACATTCGCCATAAAAGCCAGGAACACCGCCACGAACACGTAGCTGAGCACCAGCCGGTAGAAAGGAAGCTCGAAGGCGTAGAAGCCGAGATCTTTGCCGAACTGCGGATCCTTGATCCCGAAGTCGCCGCCGTGCAAGAACAGCTGGATGCGAACCCAGTAGCTCTGCGCGATGATGCCGGCCAGCAGGCCGATGGCCGCCGGGATCCCGATGCCTATCGTTCGCGGCCGCGACATCACGACGCTGCGATACCGCGCCACCGGATCGTTGTCGTTGCTCGGTACAAACACCGGACGCGCGCGATAAGCCAGTGCGAGGCCGCCGAACACGATGCCGCCGACTAGCAAGCCGGCGACGAAGAACACCACGATGCGGGTCACCAGCACGGTGGTGAACACCGAGCGGTAGCCAAGCTCACCGAACCAGAGCCAGTCGACGTAAGCGTCGACCAATCGCGGACCGGCGAGTAGCAAAGCAATCACACCAAGTGCGATCAAGACCAGAATCCGACTACGACGAGTCAGCTTCGGCATCCGTGCGGTGGGCCGCATCCCCACTGGCTACGCTCCCTGATCGGTTTGCCGCAGATTTTTCTGGACGGTCATAACTGTACGCATCGCACCCATAAGGGCGGACTAGCAGCTTGGCGGCTGGCCGCCGGAGGTGACCGCGTGCAGTGCGTCCACCGCCGCGCTGAGGGTTTCGACCTTCACCAAGCGCAAGCCCGATGGATTGTCCGAGGACGCCTCATAACAGTTCTTGGCAGGCACCAGAAACACCGTGGCACCGGCGGCATGCGCGGCGGCCATCTTGTGCGTGATGCCGCCGATCTGTCCCACCTTGCCGTCGGAGGAGATAGTGCCGGTTCCCGCGACGAACGTCGATCCGGCCAGGCCGCCGGTCGTGAGCTTGTCGACGACGGCCAGGCTGAACATCAGCCCGGCAGAGGGCCCGCCGACGTTGGCGAGATTGAAGTCCACGACAAACGGCGCCCAGGGGGCATCGAGTACCGCGACACCCATGAAGCCGTAGTCACGATCTTTGTTGGTGCCCAGCGTGATTTGGGCGACACCGGCCGGCTCGTTCTTGCGGCGAAAGTCGATTGTCACCACCTGACCGGGCTTGGTGTTTTTCAGGATTCCGGTGAACTGTTCGACAGCGGTCACCGGGGTGCCGTTGACCGCATCGATGGCGTCGCCGGCTTTCAGCTGGCCCGCGGACGGGCCGGGTTCGGTGACCGTCGCCACGGTGACTGCGGGCGCGTACTTCAGATATCCCAGGGCCGCATATGCGGCGCTGTCCTCGGACTGTTTGAAGTCGACGTTGTTGGCCTTGTCGACATCATCGCGCGACTTGCCGGGCGGGTAGATCAGGTCGCGTGGAACCAGCTGTTCCTGTCCGGAGAGCCACAGCGTCAAGGCTTCACCCAGGCTCAGATCGTCGCGCTGGGACACCGTCGTCATATTGAGATGGCCTGTGGTCGGGTGGGTTTGAGTGCCTTCGATCGCGACTACCTCTTTGCCGTCGACTTCACCGAGCGTGTCGAAGGTAGGACCGGGGCCCAGCGAGACAAACGGCACGGTCACCACCGCGAGCAGCACCCCGAAGACCAGGATCGGCACTAACGCGACCATTAAGGTCAGAATCCGCCTGTTCACGCCGCTTACACTAGACGGACGCTATTCGGTCTCGTTCAGCTACAAGCATGACCAGAGGTCGCGCGTTCTGTTCCGGCGGTGGGTACCGTTGAGGGTATGCCTGACGTGCCTTTCGGCTTCTCTCCGGAAGAAGACCCTGACCGCGACAAGCACGGAAAAGATCCCGAGTCCGGCTCCGGCGCGTCAAACCCGTTCGGGATGGGCGGGGATTTCGCCATGGGTGATCTGGGGCAGATCTTTACCCAACTGGGTCAGATGTTCAGCAATGCGGGCACGATGACCGCCGGCGACACGACGTCGGGACCGGTCAACTACGAGCTGGCCCGGCAAGTGGCGTCCAGCTCGATCGGGTTCGTCGCGCCGGTGCCGGCAACGACGAATTCGGCGATCGCCGACGCGGTGCATCTGGCCGACACCTGGCTGGACGGCGTCACGGCGCTGCCCGCCGGCGCCAGCAAAGCGGTGGGCTGGAGCCCCAGCGACTGGGTCGACAACACCCTGGAGACCTGGAAGCGGCTGTGCGATCCGATGGCCCGACAGATTTCGACGGTATGGGCGTCGTCGCTGCCCGAAGAGGCCAAGAGCATGGCCGGCCCGCTGATGGCGATGATGTCGCAGATGGGCGGTATGGCGTTCGGTTCGCAGTTGGGCCAGGCACTGGGCCGGTTGTCCCGCGAGGTGCTGACCTCGACCGACATCGGTCTGCCGCTGGGACCCAAGGGTGTGGCCGCGATCATGCCGGACGCGGTGGAATCGTTCGCCGCCGGACTCGAGCTGCCGCGCAGCGAGATCCTGACCTTCCTGGCCGCCCGCGAGGCGGCCCACCACCGGTTGTTCAGCCACGTTCCGTGGCTGTCGAGTCAGCTGCTGGGCGCCGTCGAGGCCTACGCCATGGGGATGAAGATCGACATGAGCGGTATCGAGGAGCTCGCGCGCGACTTCAACCCGGCGACCCTGTCGGATCCCGCGGCCATCGAAAACCTGCTCGGGCAGGGCGTATTCGAGCCTGAGGCCACGCCCGCGCAAACCCAGGCGCTGGAACGGCTAGAGACGCTGCTCGCCTTGATCGAGGGCTGGGTGCAAGTCGTGGTGACCGACGCGCTGGGCCACCGGCTACCGGGCGCGGCCGCTCTAGGCGAGACGTTGCGTCGCCGCCGCGCCAGCGCCGGGCCCGCCGAGCAGACATTCGCGACGCTGGTCGGGCTGGAATTGCGGCCGCGCAAGCTACGGGAAGCCGCCGCTCTGTGGCAACGGCTGACCGAGGCCGCCGGTGTGGATGCCCGCGATGCCGTCTGGCAGCACCCGGATCTGCTGCCCGGTGCCGACGATCTCGATGATCCGGCCTCCTTCATCGACCGGATCATCGGCGGTGACACCAGCGGAATCGATGAGGCCATCGCTCGGCTCGAGCAGGACGACCCGGGCGCTGACGGCGGTTCGGTGGATAACTGAACGGGCCGCTATCTCGGCGGTAGCTTGAGCACCCGATTATTGGTGTTGTCCGTGACATAGACATTGCCGGCGCCATCCACGGCTATCCCCAACGGACTTATCAGGCCCGCGAAGGACAGCTGAACCGGGGTGTCCGACCCGGCCGGCAATTTGAATACCCGGCCGATGTTGCCGCCAACGTCGGCGACGTAGACATCGCCGGCGAGGTCCACAACTACTCCTTTGGGACACTTCAGCCCGTTGAACGGCAGCTCGACCGCGGTATTCGACCCGGCCGGCAGTTTGAGCACTCGGCTGTCTCTACCGTCGGGGACGTCGCAGTCGGTGACGTAGACGTCGCCGGCATCGTTCACCGCCGTCCCCAGCGGATCTTTCAGGCCGGTGAACGGCAGCTCGACCGGAGTGTTCGACCCGGCCGGCAATTTAAGCACCCGGGGGGTGTAGTCGGTGACGAAGACGTCGCCGGCGGCGTCCACCGCCATCCCGAAGGGAAGTTTCAGGCCGGTGAACGGTAGCTCGATCGGGGTGTTCGCCCCCGCCGGTAGTTCGTAGACCCGATTATCGCTGTTGTCCGACACGTAGACGTTGCCGCCGGTGCCCACCGCCAACCCCAACGGATCTTTCAGGCCGTTAAGCGGAACCCGGACCGAGATGTCCGACCCCGCAGGCAGTTTGAGCAACCGACTACTGCCGTCGTTGATGACGTAGACGTTGCCAGCGGCATCCACCGCCAACCCTTTGGGGCCGATCAGGCCGGCGAACGGGAGCGCGACCTGTGCTGGTGATGATGATGGCGCGGCCCTTGGCGACGGGCTACACCCGGCGGTGGCGGCAATGACGGCAGCAATCGGCGCCAGCGCGGCGAAGGCGATCGTCTTTCGGCGACCCAGCCGCCGGCTCAGCACGTAACGCCCGAACCGCAACCGGTGCTGCCGCTGCGCGTCGGCTCGTCCACCAACCATCACTCCTCCGGCTCGCAGCAGTGAAACCTCGCAACAGTGAAACACCGCCAGGGCATCAGTATTGCGGGCGAAGGGATGCCGTGAGCGGAAAGAGCCGGGCGATGGCTGGAGTTGCCCACCGTAGAAACCAGTTCACAGGCGACCTTCAGCGTGACGTTATGAAGCCGTTATATGGGCGGCGCGCTCCAGCGCGATGCGGATGCACTCGTGAAATGGACCGACCTAACCAACGACCAGTCAATTGGTCGCAGAGACAGGTTCAGTCGATGGTGTGGACGATCAGCACGTCGGTCTTGGCCTTGCGGGAGACTTCGGACGGGACTGATCCCAGCAACCGCCCGGCGACGCTGCTAAGTCCGACGTTGCCGATGACCAGCAGGTCGGCATCGACCTCCTCGGCCAGGTGCACCAGCGCGGTGATGGGGGCACCGACGATCGACTTCTCCTCCACGGTCTTGGCCCCGGCTTTGCGCGCCCGGATCGTGGCCTCCCGCAGGATTGCGTAATAGGGGGCCTCGCCCACCAACCGGTAGTCCTCGCCGTGGGTGCTCCCCGGCGGGATGGCGTAGCGGCCCTTTTCCTCGGGGACGGGGAGATGCGCGGTCGCAACGATCAATTTCGCGCCGTGATCCGCAGCGATCGCGGCCGCGCGGTCGACCGCACGCAGCGACGACTCCGAGCCATCGGTGCCGACCACGACCGTCTGATAGGGGCTCATTTCCCGACAAGTGTAAACCCGACGGTGGCTGATTGATCAGAGGGCCGTGAGGCTATTTTTGCAATCACCTGGCCAGCCCTGTGGATAACGGAGCGGACGGTTCGCCGCGCCCTGGCACAGTCAGGACCCATGCCGCGGGCTGCGTCTGCTCTCTATGCGCTGGACCCGGCGCTGCCGGTGCTGCTGCGACCCGACGGCGCTGTACAAGTGGGGTGGGATCCTCGCCGGGCCGTGCTGGTCCGGGCACCCGGTGGCCTGGCCGCCGCGGAGTTGGCCACGCTGCTGCGGTCCATGCGTTCACCGATCGCGATCGGCGAACTGCAGCGACAAGCGCTGGGCCGCGGGTTGCAGGACGCCGACGGCCTGACGAACCTCGTCACGAAGCTGGTCACCGCGGGCGTGGCGACCCGCGGACACTGGCAATCCGGTGGCCGGGCGGCGTCGATCCGGGTGCACGGCCGCGGACCGCTCTCCGATCTGCTCGTCGAATCGCTGCGCTGCTCGGGTGCCCGGATAGCGCACAGCAGCCAGCCGCACGCCGCGATCTCCCGCACCGCAGTGGATTTGGTGGTGCTGGCCGACTACCTGGTCGCCGACCCGCGTCTGGTGCGCGACCTGCTCAGCCAGCGCGTTCCGCATCTTGCGGTGCGAGTGCGCGACGGCACCGGACTGGTGGGGCCGCTGGTCATACCTGGGGTGACGAGCTGCCTGAGCTGTGCAGATTTGCATCGCAGCGACCGCGACGCCGCGTGGCCGGCTATCGCCGCCCAGCTGCGCGAGACCGTCGGGGTGGCTGACCGGGCCACCCTATTGGCGACAGCGGCGCTGGCGCTGAGCCAGATAAACCGGGTAATCGCCGCGGTGCGCGGCCGCCAGCCGGTACCCGATCCCGGGCCGCCACAGGCACTGAACGCCACGCTGGAATTCGACCTCAACGCCGGCGCCATCGTCGCCCGGCAGTGGACCAGACATCCGCTGTGTTCCTGCTGACGCCGGTGTTCGCCGCCTGGTGTTACCTAGATCAACCCCGCGCCTGACCACCGGTCGTGGATGATGGGGGTTGTGTCAGACATCAAACGGGGGCGGGCTGCGCGCAACGCCAAGCTGGCCAGCATTCCGGTCGGCTTCGCCGGGCGCGCGGCGCTTGGCTTCGGCAAGCGGCTGACCGGCAAGTCGAAAGACGAAGTCCAGGCTGAGCTGCTGGAGAAAGCGGCTCACCAGCTGTTCACCGTGCTGGGCGAGCTCAAGGGCGGCGCGATGAAGGTCGGCCAGGCCCTATCGGTGATGGAAGCCGCAATTCCCGACGAGTTCGGCGAGCCCTACCGCGAAGCGCTGACCAAACTGCAGAAGGACGCCCCGCCGCTGCCTGCCGAGAAGGTGCACCGGGTGCTCGATGCGCAGCTGGGCACCAAGTGGCGCGGCCGCTTCACCTCGTTCGACGACACCCCGGTGGCCTCGGCCAGCATCGGCCAGGTGCACAAGGCGGTGTGGTCCGACGGCCGCGACGTGGCGGTGAAAATCCAGTATCCGGGAGCCGACGAGGCGCTGCGCGCCGACCTCAAGACCATGCAGCGGATGGTCGGGGTGTTCAAGCAACTCTCGCCGGGCGCCGACGTCGAAGGCGTCGTCGACGAGCTGATCGAACGCACCGAGATGGAGCTCGACTACCGGCTGGAGGCCGACAACCAGCGGGCATTCGCCAAGGCGTACCGCGACCACCCCCACTTCACGGTGCCCAAAGTCGTGGCCAGCGCGCCCAAAGTCGTGATCCAGGAGTGGATCCAGGGCGTGCCGATGGCCGACATCATCCGTGACGGGACCCCTGAGCAGCGCGACCTGATCGGCACCAGGCTGCTTGAGCTGACCTTCGACGCGCCGGGCCGGCTGAAGATGCTGCATGGCGATGCCCACCCTGGAAACTTCATGCTGATGCCCGACGACCGGATGGGCGTCATCGACTTCGGTGCCGTCGCGCCGCTGCCCGACGGATTACCGATCGAGCTCGGGACGATGATTCGGTTGGCCCGCGACAAGAACTACGACCTGCTGTTGCCGACGATGGAGAAGGCCGGCTTCATCCAGAAGGGCGGGCAGGTGTCGGTGCGCGACATCGACGAGATGCTGCGCCAGTACGTCGAGCCCATCGAGGTCGATGTTTTCCACTACACCCGTAAGTGGCTGCAGAAAATGAGCACCGTCGAGATCGACCGGTCGGTGTCGCAGATCAGGACGGCCCGCCAGATGGATCTGCCACCCAAGCTGGTGATTCCGATGCGGGTGATCATGTCGGTGGCCGCGATCCTCTGTCAGCTGGATGCGCATGTCCCGATCAAGCGGCTGTCCGAAGAGCTGGTCCCCGGTTTCGCCGAACCCGATTCCGCGGCAATCTAAGCGGCGACCGCATCCTTGCGCGGACGTCCACGTGGACGTTTGTACCCGACCACCGACCCGCGGTCGAGAATCTCGCCTCCCCAGACGCCCCAGGGTTCGGCCCGTTCCAGCGCTGCCGCCAGGCATTGACGACGAACCGGGCAGCTTGCGCAGAGCGTCTTGGCCTGTTCCAGATCGGCTGGGGTCTCGGCGAACCATAGGTTGGGGTCGCCGACATGACACGGCAACGTCTGTCTAGGAACTGTCGATGCCGACATTGTTCTGCTCACCTGCTTCCTGGTTGGGTGTCCTCTTGCGGTGATCCGGACCAGGTTGGGAGGCTATCGACCCAAAAACTATGACCACGGATCCTGGTGACTTCGGGTCCGTGGCCATGTGGTGAAAAGCGGGGTAGTTAGGTAAGACCCCAATCCACGGACGCGTGAGTCGCGGCGGCGGCGCGATGCTTAACCGCGGCCGCCGGTGCAGCGGCGTGGGCGGCATGGGAGGTCCCCGCGGTCAGCACCGCGCCGGCCACGCCTACCTCGAACGTGAAGTTGATCATCGTGGCCACCTCCTGCCGTCTGTGCGCATGCCAGCGTTCACCGGCACGCAAAATGGATGCTTTGAGAGTAAATGGTAGCCGCTGGTCATCACAAACGATTTTCTGACCTGCGCGTTTGCCTTCAGCGGCCGTGGACCAGGCCCAAGACGTCGGGCCCGTACTGCTCGAGTTTGCGGGCACCGATCCCCGGGATCGCGATCAGGGCCGCTTCGTCGTCGGGCAGCAGCTCGGCGATCGCGATCAGCGTGTTGTCGGTGAACACCACATAGGCGGGCACCTTCTGCTCCTTGGCGACGTCCAGCCGCCAGGCCTTGAGCCGGGCCAACAACTCCTCGTCGATGTCGGCCGAGCAGGTCTCGCACCGGCGCAGCATGATGGCCGCCGGCGTCGTCAGATCCTGGTTGCAGATCCGGCAGCGAGTCTTGGCGCCTCGGTTGCGGCGGGATTTGGCCGGTGCCGGATCGGCACGGGTCTGCGGTGCAATGCCGTTGAGGAATCGCGACGGCTTGCGGCTCTGCCGTCCGCCGGGGCTCCGCGACAACGCCCAACTGAGCGCCAAATGCACTCGCGCCCTGGTGATTCCGACGTAAAGCAGCCGGCGCTCTTCCTCGACAGGCTCGCTCTCGGGGCCATGTGACAAGGCGTGCGAGATAGGTAGCGTGCCGTCGGCCAATCCCACCAGGAACACCGCATCCCACTCGAGTCCCTTGGCGGCGTGCAGTGAAGCCAGCGAGACACCCTGCACCACCGGTGCGTGACGCGCGTCGGCCCGGGTTCGAAGCTCCGCCATCAGCCCCGCAAAGTCCAGCTGTGGACGCTGGGCTACCTCGTCGTCCACCAACTCGGCCAGCGCGGTCAACGCCTCCCATCGTTCGCGGGCACGGGTGCCGACTGGTTCCTCGGCCGTCAGCCCGAGCGGCTCCAGGACCGCGCGCACCACGTCGGGCAGCAGGCCATCGGCGCCGCGATCGGCGGCACGCTGCAGCGCCAGCAGCGCCTGCTTAATCTCCTGACGGTTGAAGAAGCCCTCGCCGCCGCGCACCTGATAAGCGATACCCGCTTCGGTTAACGCGGCCTCGTAGATTTCGGACTGCGCGTTGACGCGGTAGAGCACCGCGATTTCCGATGGCGCGGTGCCGGACTCGATCAGATTGGCGATCGACTTCGCGACCGCGGCGGCTTCGACGGTTTCGTCGGGATGTTCGTGAAACGACGGAACCGGCCCGGGCTCACGCTGGCCGGACAGTTGCAGCTTGCTGCCAGCCACCCGCCCCCGGGCCGCGGCGATCACCTGGTTGGCCAACGACACCACCTGCGGCGTGGAGCGGTAGTCGCGCTCCAGGCGCACCACGGTGGCGTCGGGAAACTGCCGGGAAAAGTCCAGCAGGAACCGAGGCGAGGCTCCAGTGAACGAGTAGATGGTCTGGTTGGCGTCGCCGACGACGGTCAGGTCGTCTCGATTGCCCAACCAGGCCGACAGCACCCGTTGCTGCAGCGGGGTGACATCCTGGTATTCGTCGACGACAAAGCACCGGTAGCGGTCCCGGAACTCCTCGGCGACCGCGTGATCGCTTTCGATCGCGGCCGCGGTATGCAGCAGCAGGTCGTCGAAGTCGAGCAGCGTCACCGATTCGTCGCGGACTTTGAGCTCCTCGTAGGCGGAGTAGACGCTCGCGATTTTCGCGGCGTCCATCGGGATGTCGCGACCGGCTGCGGCCACCGCGCTCGAGTACTGCTCGGGGCTGATCAGCGAGGCCTTGGCCCATTCGATCTCGCCGGCCAGGTCGCGCACGGCGTCGGTGCCGGCGTTCATCCTGGTGCGGCTGGCCGCCCTGGCTACGACGGCGAATTTACTGTCCAGCAGCTGCCAGCCGGTGTCACCGACCACCCGCGGCCAGAAGTAGCGCAGCTGACGGTGGGCGGCCGCGTGAAAGGTCAGGGCTTGGACGGCGCCGACGCCCGTCTGCGCGTCTGCGTCCAGTGCACGCAACCTGGAGCGCATCTCCCCCGCTGCGCGCTGGGTGAAGGTGACGGCCAGCACCTGCCCGGCCGCGACATGGCCACTGGAAATGAGGTTGGCAATGCGGTGAGTGATGGTGCGCGTCTTGCCCGTTCCGGCGCCGGCAAGCACACAGACCGGTCCGCGCGCCGCCAGGACCGCCTCTAGCTGCTCGTCGTCCAGTCCGGCGGTCAATGCGTCGGCGACCATCGGCATGGCGTCCATCTTGGCAGCGGTGACCGACAAACTGGGTACATCGCCACGCCCTATTCCTTGTGAAGTGGACAGCACCCGCAGCGCGGAATGGCGAGATGCTGGGCTACGTTAACGAGTTATGGCCAACGCTCCGATCACCGTATACACGACGTCGTGGTGTGGTTACTGCCACCGGCTGATGACCGTCCTCAAATCCAGCGGCATCGCCTACGAGGCGGTCGACATCGAACACGATTCCGCCGCGGCGGAATTCGTCAGCAAGGCGAACGGCGGCAACAGGACGGTTCCGACCGTCAAGTTTTCCGACGGGTCGACGTTGACCAACCCCAGTGCGGCCGAGGTGAAAGCCAAGCTGGCCGAGGTCGCCGGCTAAGCTCAAAATCACGGCGCGGCAGGATCTCTTAAGCGCTCTACGATACGAGCTATGGCATCGATGTTGCGGTGGGCTGCTGTCGTCTGCTGCGCGGCATTGATGTCGGGTTGCTCGTATACGTACACCAGCCAGCCGAATATCGGGCCGTCACCGCGCGTCGACGACATGATCGTCAGCGTTGACGATGTGCGGCACATCACCGAAGCCGAAGATTTCGCGCCACACACTGAAGCGAATCTACATAAGCCGCCACCAGCAGACCTGACCGCGCCTGAGCCGTGCCGGGCGGTGGGATACAACGATCTCACCTTCGGCAGCGGCTGGTCGGACTTTCGCAGTGCGGGCTACAAAGGGATCACCGACGATATACAAGCTGGCGGAAACTCGATGGTTAACGAAGTTACCCAGGCCGTTGCCCGGTACCCGAACTCGGACAAGACCCAAGCAGCATTCCGTCAGCTGGAATCGTCGCTACAAGCGTGCGTTTCATTGCACAGCCCCAATTACGTTTTCACCCTGGACAAGCCGGATCCCTTAACGCTGCGGATCACCGACCTGCAGTGGTGTCACCTGTACCGCGTCAAATCCGCGGTGCTGATCTCGGTCGGCGTGCTGGGTCTTGAATCATCGGATCAGATCGCCAGCACCATCTTGCAGACGATCGTCGATCGCATCAAGTAGCGGCTGCGCCGGCTGCCGCCCAGGATTCGATGATCACCCGCGCGATCGAAATCGAGCCGGGCAGAAGAAGTTTCGACTCCGACGAGCTGGACCAGTCGCCGGCTTCCAGCGCCGCGCGCACCTCGTCGCGGGTGAACCACGACGCTTCGGCGATCTCACCGTCGTTGAACGCGAACTCCTCGTCCGGATCGCCCAGGGCGTGAAAGCCGACCATCAGCGAACGCGGGAAGGGCCACGGCTGACTACCCAGGTAGCGCACGTCACGCACGGTCAGCCCGATTTCCTCGTGGATCTCGCGGGCGACGCAGACTTCGAAAGACTCACCGGCTTCGACGAATCCGGCCAGCAGTGAGAACATCCGCTCGGGCCATACCGCTTGGCGCGCCAGCACCGCCCGGTCACCGCCGTCATGCACCAGACAGATCACCGCCGGGTCGATACGCGGGAATTCCTCATGACCGGTGACCGGGTTGATGCGCGACCAGCCCGCCCTGGCGGACTTCGTCGGGGAGCCGTCCACCGCGCTGAATCGAGCGCTGTCATGCCAATTCAGCAGGGCGACCGCCGACGACATGAGTTGGCTGCTGGTGTCGTCGAAGATCGGGCCGAGGCTGCGCAGGTTCACCACCTCGGCCTGCGCGTCGGGATCGTCGGGCGCTTGCAGCGCGCCCCGGATGGCCCACACATGCTGCCCGCCCTCGATGCGGCCCAGGAATACCGCATTTGGCGGCGGCTCGTCGGCCAGGCCGGCCGCGGCGCCCAGCACCACGCGGCCGTTGGCGACCAGCACCTGGTTGCGTGTATCCACCCGCAGCAGCGCCGCATCCGCCCACCCCGCGGTGGCCGCGTCGACATCGGTGCGCAACTGGTCGGCCCGGTCGGCGCCGACGCGCGAAAGCAGCGGCACACTCTGCAGCTGAAAGTCCACGCTTAGTGTCCGGAGTTTTTGATGTAGAGCAGCCGGTCGGTGGCCTCGATAGCGTCCACCTCGGGTGCGCCGATGCGCAGCAGCTGGCCGTCGCGCACCACACCCAGCACGATGTCGCGCAGATGCCGCGGCGAGCCCCCGACTTCGGACTGCTCCACCTCGCGCTCGGCGATGGCCAGACCCTCGTCCGGAGTCAGCAGATCCTCGATCATCTCCACGACGCTGGGTGTGGTGGTAGCCAGACCGAGCAGCCGCCCGGCGGTCTCCGAGGAGACCACCACCGAATCTGCGCCCGATTGCCGCAGCAGATGTGAATTCTCGGCCTCCCTGATGGCGGCCACGATCCTGGCCTTGGGCGCAATCTCACGCGCTGTCAGAGTGACCAGCACGGCGGCATCATCGCGGTTGGTGGCCACAATGATCGACGACGCGTGCTGGGCGCCGGCCAGCCGCAGGACGTCGGACTTGGTGCCGTCGCCGTGCACGGTGACCAGCCCCGCCGCCGCTGCATGCTCGAGGGCGGTGCGGTCGGTGTCGACGACGACCATCTCGCCCTGGGCGGCCTCGTCGCTGACCCTGGCGGCGACCGCCCTTTTACCCTTGGTGCCGTAGCCGATCACGATGGTGTGGTTGCGCACTCTGTTCCTCCAACGCTGGATCTTCCACCCTTGCCGCGATCGCTCGGAAAGCAGCTCGAGGGTCGTGCCGACCAACACCACCAGGAACGCGATCCGCAGCGGCGTAAAGACCACGGTGTTCACCAGCCGCGCGGCTTCGGAATACGGGGTGATGTCGCCGTAACCGGTCGTCGATAGCGACACCGCCGCGAAATACAGACAGTCCAGGAATGTCAGCGGCTCGCCTCGGACATCGCGATAACCACTGCGGTCTACGAAGACGACGAGGGCGGCGGCGAGCAGCAGCACCAACGCGATGGCCAGTCGACGCGTGATGACGCGTGACGGGCTGCCGTGGTTTTCCGGGATGCGCAGCACGCCGACCAACAGGTGACCGGGCTGAGCAGTCAGTCTCTCGTCGAAGCCGCTCAGTCGCCGCAACCTACCCTTGGGCACAGCGGTCCGTTATCGGCCGAACACCACTGCACGCCACCCGCACAATTCACATGTAACCACGATCAACGGCCCCGGGCGCATCAGACGGCGACATCGCGGCTATCGGCGGGGCCGGCAAGCAACCCGGCCAGTTCGGCGGTGTCCGGCAGTTCATTGGGGACGACGGTGGTGGCCGTCCGGACGTAGTAGAAGGCGGTACGCACCGACGATTCGGGGCACCCGGATAAAGCAGCCCACGCCAAGCGGTAGACGGCGAGCTGGACGGCGGCCTGCCGCATAGCCTCCGGCCCGCGCGGCGGTTCGCCGGTTTTCCAATCCACCACCGTGGCGCCACCGTCGGGATCGGCGAACACCGCGTCGATGCGGCCCCGTACCACGGTGTCGCCGAACGGCATCTCGAAGGGCACCTCGACCGCGATCGGTGTGCGTGCCGCCCATCGAGATCCGGCGAATGCCTCCTGCAGCGCGGCCAGTTCCCGGGTGTCGCCGACATCGGAGTCCACCGCACCGGGCAGATCGTCGAGATCGAACAGCCACTCGGTTCCGTAGAATTGCTGGACCCAGGAATGGAACGCGTTGCCCAGCAGAGCATGTGGGTCCGGACGCGACGGGACCCGATGCATCAACCGCTGCGCGGCACCGGCCGGGTCGCGGGCTAGATCCACTAAGCCGCTGACCGACAACTGGCTGGGCAAAACGTACGCAGCGGGCTGGACGCAGCGAGCCCGCTCGGCCAGCAGGGCATCGACATCGGCGGCCCAGCCGTCGACGTCGGGGCCGGCCTCGGTCGTGCCGACCGCCTTGGCCTGCGCGACCAGGGCAGCACCGCGTTCGACAGCATTGCGGCGCACCGCCAGCGGATCGCGCGGCCAGACCGCCTCGACAACGCTGTCGCGTAGCGGATTTCGTTCACCATCGGCGGGCGCCGGGGCCCACTCTTCCACCACCCCGCAAGGGTCGCCGGCCGCGGTCGACCGGTCGATGATCTCCTTGAGTTCGCAAAGAAAATCCGACGGCCCCCGCGGTTTAATCCCGGTTGCACCCCAGTGATGGCCGGATACCAGCAGGGTATCTTCGGCCCGGGTGATCGCTACGTACAGCAGCCGGCGCTCCTCGTCGATACGACGCTGATCAAGCTGGCGGCGATGCTCGGCGATCTTGTCCGACAACTGCTTTCGGTTAGTGACATCGGACGTGTCTAGTACCGGGACGCCCAACAAGCCGGTCGAGGAACGATCGCCGCGCAGCAGGGGCGGTAGCTCCGCGGCATCAGTGAGCCAGCTGCTGCGCGACGCGGTGGACGGAAATGTTCCGCCTGACAGGTGCGCCACCGCCACCACCTGCCACTCCAAACCTTTGGCGGAATGTACGGTGAGCACCTGCACCCGATCCCGGGCGACTGTCAACGCGGCAGGCGGCAAGCCGTTCTCGACGACCTCGGCCGCGTCCAGGTAGGCCAGCAGCCCCAGCACCGACGCCGCCGCGGGCACGTCCATCGCGCTGGTCATGGCGGTCGCGCGGTCGGCATAGCCGGCCACCACGTCGGCGAACGCGTCGAGATGTTCGGCGCCGGTCCAGCCCGCGGAAACCCCTGCTGCAGCACGGACTTCGCAGTCGACGCCCAGCGCGCGGCGCACCTCGGCAACCAGGTCGGGCAGGGAATGACCGAGGTGGCCGCGCAGCACGCTGACCTCGGTGGCCAACGCGGTGATACGCCGATATCCCGCAGCCGAATACAGCCCTGCGGGGCCGGGATCGCTGATCGCGTCGGCCAGACACGCGGTGTCGGCATCCGACCCGGCGGCCATCGCGATCGACTCGGCCGAGGGCGCCTCGCCGCGGCGTTCCCCGGCAATGGCCAGCGCGCGCCGCCACAGGGCGGCGATATCGCGGCCGCCGAGGCGCCATCGTGGACCGGCCACTACCCGCATTGCTGCGGCGCCGGCCGTCGGGTCGGCAACCAGGCGCAGCATCGCCACCACGTCGGCGACCTCTGGGATCAACAGCAGTCCGGCCAATCCCACGACCTCGACCGGGATTCCGCGGGCGCGCAGCGCATCGGCGATGGGTGCGGCGTCGGCGTTGCGGCGCACCAGCACCGCGGCGGTGGGTGGGCTGACGTCATCGGTGCGGGCCCGCCGATAGTGCTCGTCCAGGTGATCGGCGATCCACTCGCGCTCAGCGCGCGCATCGGTCAGCAGCGCACAGCGGACGGTGCCGGGCGGGGCGTCTGGGCGCGAGCGCAACGCGTGCACCGCAACGGAGCGCCGCCGCGCCTCCGCGGAGATAGCGTTGGCGACACGCAGCGTGCGCGGCGGGTTGCGCCAGCTGGTCTTGAGCTCCAGTACCGGCGCGGGCGTGCCGTCGGATCGGGGAAAGTCGGTGGTGAACCGCGGCAGGTTGGTCGCCGAGGCGCCGCGCCAGCCGTAGATCGACTGAATCGGATCGCCGACGGCCGTCAACGCCAGCCCGTCATCCACGCCGCCACCGAATAACGCCGACAACGCGATGCGCTGCGCGTGACCGGTGTCCTGGTATTCGTCGAGCAGCACCACCCGATAGCGGTTACGTAGGTCCTGTCCCACCTGCGGGAAAGCCGAGGCAAGCCTTGCAGCAGAGGACATTTGGATACCGAAGTCCATCACCTTGGCCTCGCGCATCCGCTGGTTGAGCGCGTCGAGTAGCGGCACCAGCTCAGCACGCTCGGCCTGGGTGGCCAGCAGTCGCTGCAGCCATTGACTGGGCCCGCGGTCACGCTGGTAGGGGCCCGCCGGCAGGGTATGAACCAGCCGCTCCAGCTCCACGTGGGTATCGCGCAGCTGGCCGGTGTCCACCAGGTGTTCGGCGAGCTGGCCCCACAACCGCAGCAGCATCGAGGTGACGGCGGCTGGGGTCTTGTCGGTGCGCAGCTCACCGTCGTACCGGTTGACCACGTCGAAGGCGAACTGCCACAGCTCTGTTTCGCTGAGCAGCCGGGTGTCCGGCTCGATCGGCAACAGCAGCCCGTAGTCACGTAGTAGCGAGCCGGCGAAAGCGTGATAGGTGCTGACCATCGGTGCACCCGCAGGTTCGGAGGCCGCCACGCTGCCAGCGGCTAATCCGATGCCGGCCAACCGGGCCAGCCGGGAGCGGACCCGACGCAACAGTTGGCCGGAGGCCTTGCGGGTGAACGTCAATCCCAACACCTGCCCGGGCTCGGCATAGCCGTTGGCGACGAGCCACACCACCCGCGCGGCCATCGTCTCGGTTTTGCCGGCTCCGGCTCCGGCGATTACGACCAGCGGTCCGGGCGGTGCGGCAATCACGTCAGCCTGCTCCGCAGTGGGCGGGAAAATCCCTAGCGCAGAGGCTAATTCAGCGGGGTTATAGCGCGGTGTCATGATGCCGCCCCGTCGGCATAGGCGGGGCAGGACGGCCGTATCGGGCAGTGCGCGCAACCGTCGTTGCGGCGGGCAACGAATTCGGGCCCGGTGGTCGCCTCGGCCGCCTGCCGGACGATGTCGCGCCATTGGTCGCGGGCGGCCGGTGTCAGGGGGTCCTGCTCGCGTTCGGTCGCGCCCGCCGCCCCGGTCTTGCCGATGTAGACCAGCCGCGCACCGCCGGGCTCCGCACCCGCCGAGTCGCCGAGCAGGCCTTCGGCCACCGCCAGTTGATACATCGCCAGCTGGGCATGCTGCTGGGCGTCGTCCTTGCTGACCGGGGTTTTACCGGTTTTGATGTCGACGATCACCAGCCGCCCGGCCCCATCGCGTTCCAGCCGGTCGACCCGGCCGCGCAACCGAACCTGGCCGCCGCCCTCGCGCGGTGTGGCGAGCACCCCGTCGACGCCGACTTCCACGCCGGCCTCGCTGAGTTCGGCGCGGGTCCGTGCGCGCCACTCGACGAACGCCTCGATCATGGCGCGATGCCGGGCCCGCTCATTGGCCGCATGCCAGCGCGCCTCGAAAGGCAGGTGCGCCCACGCGCGGTCCAGCTCCGCGAGCAGCTGGGCTTCGCTTTTGCCCGGTTCGGCGACCAGCGCGTGCAGCACCGAGCCGAGCGCCGACCGCAGCTCACGCGGGTTGGTCCCGCCATGCCGTTCGGCCAGCCAGCGCAGCGGGCAGTCGTTGAGGGTCTGCAGGGTCGACGGCGTCAACGTGACCGGATCGTCGCCGCCGCAGAGCGGATCGTCGGTGCTGACCGGGATCAGACCGTGCCAGCCGCCCGGGTCGGCACCCGGCACACCTGCGTCGGCTAACCGTGCCAATTGTGTTGCCGCACAACGGCGAGCGACGTCGTCCACAGCACCGTCGGGAGCGCACACGACACCCCGCAACCGGCCGACCAGCGCCGCCGCCGACAGCACTCGCGGTGCTGAAACCGGCTGTAGCACTTCGAGATCGATGTCGGCGTCGGCCCACTGGGCGATCTCGCCAAAGAAGGGCGAGGGCAGGGCGGCACTCTGGTCCGGTCCCCCGGTATCGCTGTCGATGGCGGTGACCAGCAACCGGCGTCGGGCCCGGCCCATCGCCGCGATCAGCAACCTGCGCTCCTCAGCCAGCAGCGGCGCGCGCACCGAAGCATCCTCGCCGACACCATCCAGCACGTCGAGCAGACGCTGAGTGGCCAACACACCGCCACGCGGAATCGTGTTGGGCCACAACCCGTCCTGCAAGCCGGCGATGACCACCAGATCCCATTCGTGTCCGAGCGCGGCGTGGGCGCTGAGCACCCTGACCTGTTCTGTCGTCGACGCCGGATCGGGCCTGACGCCCGGCAGCTGCAGGGCCGCGACGTGTTCGATGAGTCCGCACAATGAAGCGCCGGGCGTGCGCGACACGTAGTGATCGGTGATGTCGAACAACGCGGTGACCGCCTCGAGGTCCCGGCCGGCCTGGGCGCCTGCGGGGCCGCCGCGCTCGATAGCGGCTAGCCAGCGACGCTGCAGGCCGGACCGGTGCCACGCCGCCCACAACGTGTAGCGCGGATCTTCGCCGTCCGCGTGGCAGCGCACGGCCGCGTCCAGGACCGCGCGCACCCGCTGCAGCGGGCGAGACTGCGCGGCGGGCGACGGCGCCCCCGGGGAAAGCGCCGCCGCCAACAGGTCACCGAGATTTCCCGACACGTCATCGGCCTTGGCGCGCAGCAGTGTCCGGCGCAGCTGACGCAGCGACACCGGGTCGAGGCGACCGACGGGCCCGGTCAACAACGCCAGCGCCCGGTCGCCGTCGAGCCCCTCGGCGGTGGCCGCCAACACCGTCAGCAGCGCCCGCGCCGCGGGCTCCTCAACCAGCGACCCGCTGGCGGCCGGAGCGGCTACCGGAACCCCGGCGGCCGCCAATACCCGCAGCAACCGGGCTCCCGCCCGTGGCACGGATCGAACGATGACCGCCATTTGCGACCACGGCACCCCGTCCATGAGGTGGGCACGTCGCAGCGCGTCGGCGATCATGGTGGCCTCCGCGTGCGACGAACCGGCCAGCCGCACCGTGACCGAACCATCCTGCGCGCCGGTGCCGTCGATGTGCCTGCCGCCGCCCGCGCCGGGTAGTCGGCGAGCGATGCCCCTGACCGCACGCGCCACCGCGGGCGCGCACCGATACGACGTCGTCAACGTCACCGAGGGCGAATCGCCGTCCAACAACGCGGCGGGATCGCCTCCGCGGAAGCCGAACACGGCCTGGTTGGGGTCGCCGGCAACCAGTGCGAGCTCGGCACCTGCCACCAGCACCCGGACCAGCCGGGCCGCTTGCGGGTCGAGTTGCTGGGCATCGTCGATCAGCAACACCCGGACCCGGGCACGCTCGGCCGCCAGCAGCTCGGGGTCGACCGCGAACGCCTCCAGGGCAGCACCCACGAGTTCGGCGGCACCCAACGCCGGCGTCGTCGCCTGCGGCGCAGCCGTGCCCACCGCGGCCCGCAGCAGCATCACCTGCTCGTACTGCCGCGCGAATTGACCGGCGGCCATCCACTCCGATCGCCGCGACCGGCGGCCGAGCCGCTCCAGCTCCTGGGCGTCGACTCCGCGTTCCGCGCAGCGCGCCAACAGGTTTCGTAGCTCGGTGGCGAACCCCGCGGTGGTGAGCGCCGGCCACAGATGCGTTGGCCACTTCGCGGCGGCATTCGGCCCATCCTCGAGGTCGCCCGCCAGCAGTTCCCGGATGATGGCGTCCTGTTCGGCGCTGGTGACCAGCCGCGGTGGCGCATCACCGGCCCGCTCGGCAGCGCGGCGCAGCACGGCGTAGGCGTAGCTGTGCACGGTGCGCACCAACGGCTCGCGAACCGCGGCCGGGCGGGATTCGGGCTGCGATCGGAGCAACGCCGTTGTCAGCGCGCTGCGCGCCTGTGTGGGAATACGACCCGAACCGGTCAGCAGCAGAACTGATTTCGGGTCAACACCGCCGTTGATCGCAGCGACCGCCGCGTCAACCAGCAGGCTGCTCTTGCCGGTACCGGGCCCGCCCAGGATGCGCACCAGACCGCGCACACCCGGCAGCAGAACGGCATCCGCCTCGGCGCCCCAGGTGTACGACATAGCCGCATGCAATCACGAGGGTCTGACAAATTCGGCGCGGCCGCGTGCTGACGGCCCGGCCTGGCATCATCGACGCGTGAGCACCGACCTTCATGTGCACCGCTACGGTCCACCCGGCCCGGTGCGGCTGCTCGCACTGCATGGACTGACCGGCCACGGGCAGCGCTGGCAGCAGCTGGCCGACTATCTGCCCGAAATCACCATCGCCGCGCCCGATCTACTCGGCCACGGCAGGTCGTCGTGGGCGGCACCGTGGACCATCGACGCCAACGTCGCGGCGCTAAGTGCACTGCTCGACGACGAGGCCGACACTCCGGTGCTGGTCGTCGGGCACTCGTTCGGCGGCGGAGTGGCAATGCATTTGGCCGCGGCCCGGCCCGACCAGGTGGCGGCGCTGCTGCTGCTCGACCCGGCGATCGGCTTGGACGGTAGCTGGACGAGCACCATCGCCGAAGCGATGCTGTCCTCCCCCGACTACCCCGACCCGGCCGAAGCCCGCGCCGAAAAAGCGACCGGCTCCTGGGCGGACGTCGACGCCGCGGTGCTCGACGCCGAACTCGACGAACATTTGGTCACGCTGCCCAGCGGTCGGTATGGCTGGCGGGTCAGCCTGCCGGCGATGATGTCCTACTGGAGTGAACTGGCCCGCGATGTCGTGCTGCCCCCGGCCGGAACACCGACCACGCTGGTGCGAGCGGCGTGGACATCGCCGCCCTACGTCACCGAGAAACTCACCGCGGGGCTGCGGGAGCGGTTGGGAACTGATTTCGAGTTGCTCAGTTTCGATTCCAACCACATGGTGCCCGCCGCAATGCCCACCGAGGTCGCCGCGCTGATCCGCAAACTGCAGGAACTCCGCTGACATGGCGCCGGTGACCGACGAGCAGGTCGAGCGGGTGCGTGCGCTGGTGGCGGCCATCCCGTCGGGCCGCGTCGTTACCTATGGTGACATCGCCTCTGTCGCAGGGCTTTCCAGCCCGCGAATCGTCGGTTGGATCATGCGCACCGACTCCTCCGACCTGCCCTGGCATCGGGTGATCACGGCGTCCGGGCGCCCGGCGCAGCATTTGACCACCCGGCAACTGGAATTGCTGCGCGCCGAAGGGGTCCTCGCCGTCGACGGCCGGATCGCGCTCAGCGAAGTTCGCTTCGAATTTCCACACTGAACGCGCCAGCCTTCAACGCTTAAAGGACCAGCCGCACCAGGGCCGCGGTGCGCGCCAGACCCGGGAATGCGTCGGCGGTCGATCGTGGGTGCAGCGCGTGGACGGCCAACCGAAACATCAACGCGCGCAGCAACATCTGTGGCCACTCCGGCAGTGCGTTCCACCGTTCGATGAGTCCGTCGTCGGCTTCGCCCCAGGACAGGGCATCGACGACGACCACACCGGCAGCCCAGGAAGCGGGGCGCCAGTAGGGCGTGACGTCGGTGATGCCCGGCGCGGCCGTGCCGACGAAAAGCACTGTCCCGTAAAGATCTCCGTGCACTAGTTGGTTGGGACTTTTGGTGGGCTTGCGCAGGGTGGCCAGCTGGCTGATCAACTCGACCGAACGCTGGCCGTCTGCCGGCGGCGGGGCGGTCCGCGCACCCGGCGGCACCGACGCGAGCGGCCGCTCCTCCCACGCGGACCGGTCGGCGGCGATGAACACATCGACGTCCGACCATGGCGTGGTGGGCCCCTGGGTCAGGAATCGTGGGCGCTCCAGTTTGCCGGTGGCCTCGTGCAGACGCACCGCCGCCGAGACAACCTCGTCATGCCGGGGCTCGGGCGTGCCGGCGACAAAGGTGTCCGCCCGCCACCCCGAGACCACGTAGCGCCCGTCGGTCGAGCGCACCGGGCGCGCCAGCCGCACCCCGTCGACGAACAATGTCTCGCGCACCCGCGCGGACCACGCCGCGCGAGCATGGTCGGCGACGGTCGACAACACGACTTCGCCGCATCGCCAGCCACCTTCCCAGCTGGCGCCCAACGCGACGGGTTTCACACCGGCCAAACCGAACGCCGCTAGCACGTGCTCCGGCGGCGGCTCGACACTCACGAGGGTTAGCGTAGTGGAGCCCACTGGGGGTATCGGCTTAGTACATGACCATGTCGGGTTGCATCTGTTGGGCCCAGGCCGCGATTCCGCCCTTCAAGTGCACGGCATCGGAGAATCCGGCCTGCTTCAATGCGGCCAGCGCCTCGGCCGAGCGCACCCCCGTCTTGCAATACAGCACCGCCTTGCGGTCGTGCGGCAGCTTTGCCAGACCCGCAGCGGAAGTGAGCAACGACTTCGGGATCAGCTGGGCACCCTCGATGTGGTTGATGTCCCACTCCGCCGGCTCGCGAACGTCGATCAGGGCCAGCTCCTTGCCCGAGTCCAGCAACTCACGCAGCTGCTGCGGAGTGATGGTCTCGCCAGCCTCCTCGGGTACCACGCCGCAAAACGCCTCGTAGTCGATGAGCTCGGTGATCTTCGGCCGCGACGCCTCGGACGGGTCCTTGCGGATCGTGATGGTGCGGTAGGTCATTTCCAATGCGTCGTAGATCATCAACCGGCCGAGCAGCGGTTCGCCGATGCCGGTGATCAGTTTGATGGCCTCGGTCCCCATCACCGACGCGATGGACGCGCAGATGATGCCCAGCACGCCGCCCTCCGCGCAGGACGGCACCGTGCCCGGTGGCGGCGGCTCCGGGTACAGGTCGCGGTAGTTCAGGCCCACCCCGCCCGGAGCGTCTTCCCAGAACACCGAGACCTGACCCTCGAAGCGGTAGATCGAACCCCAGATATACGGCTTGCCGGCCAGCACCGCGGCGTCGTTGACCAGATACCTGGTGGCGAAGTTGTCGGTGCCGTCGAGGATCAGGTCGTACTGTTCGAACAGCTCGACGGCATTGCTCGCCTGCAGCCGGAACTCGTGCAATCGGACCTCGACCAGCGGGTTGATGGCAGCGATGGAGTCGCGTGCGGACTGCGCCTTGGGTCGTCCGACGTCGGCGGTGCCGTGGATGATCTGGCGCTGCAGGTTCGACTCGTCGACGACGTCGAAGTCGACGATGCCGATCGTGCCGACCCCGGCCGCGGCCAGGTACAGCAACGCCGGTGCGCCGAGTCCGCCGGCGCCGATCACCAGCACCCGGGCGTTTTTCAGCCGCTTCTGCCCGTCGACACCCAGATCCGGGATGATCAGATGCCTGCTGTAGCGAGCCACCTCATCGCGGGTCAGCTCGCCGGCGGGCTCGACCAGCGGCGGCAACGAAGTCGACACCGAATATCTCCTCGCAATGCTTCTCGCAAAGTCCAACGTCAATCACAACATGCGTCCGGGTCAATGATTCCCGGACGCTAGGCGATCGGATACGGCCAGGGATTGAATCGGCACGTCTTGCCGTCGGCCTTGACGTCTTCGGGGTCGAACTTAGCGCCGTCGTCGTTGGACGTGGAGAACGTCTGCTGCATCATCACCGGCGCCAGGCCACCCTGCTGCTCACACGGCTGATGGCGCACGTAGCCGATGGCATGCCCGACCTCGTGATTGATCGCGTACTGCCGGTAAGACCCGACGTCTCCTTCGAAGGGCACCGCTCCGCGTACCCAGCGCGCCTCGTTGATGATCACCCGCGGCTGCTTGTCCGGTCCGAAAACCGGGTTGTAGCAGGACGTCTCCAGCCGAAATTCGTAGCCGCAACCCTCCCGCACCGTCACCGGGGACACCAGCGAAATCCGGAAGTCGGGCTTGCCGTTGTCGATCCTGACGAAGGCGAATTGCGGATTGTGCGTCCAGCCCTTGGGATTGGCCAGCGTCTGGTCAACCATCTGAGCAAATGCGTTGTCGCCGCCGAACATCGACGGATCAAGACCGTTCTCGATCTCGACGGTGTACCGGA
Source organism: uncultured Actinomycetota bacterium (assembly GCA_963826365.1). Taxonomy (GTDB): domain Bacteria; phylum Actinomycetota; class Actinomycetes; order Mycobacteriales; family Mycobacteriaceae; genus Mycobacterium. The sequence goes on from CAWGXA010000004.1 coordinate 264,943, forward strand.
ACACCTTGGCGGTGCCCTGGCCAACCTGCGACGTGGCGCCCGGCACCACATGGAACGTCTTGTCGCCCGCTTCGGTGAACGGACCGCCGTCGGGCAGTGTGCCGGCGGGCAGATTGGCGTCGAACGTGGCCAACCCGCGCGGCGGCATGTCGAGGATCGACGTGCCCACCGCCCCGATGACCGGCGGGCCTTGAATCGGCTGACTCGCTTCCGGTTTCGGCGTATTCGTGCCGGTCACCGTCTGATAGACGACCACCGAGGTAAGAAGCAGCAGCACTGGCAGCGCGTAGGCGCGCCAGCCATAGGTGGAGACGAACCGGCCCAGCCACGTCTGCTTGCGCCATCGCCGCGGGCGATCGCGGTCGGCCCGGACCCGTCCAGCGCCCGCCGCGATCGGGTCACGCAACGCCCGGAGTGGCTCTCGCCACTGATCGTGCAGCGCGGGAGCTCGACCGGTGCCGCGCACAGGTCGGTCGGACGTCATTGCCCCAGGATGGCACAGCCGACAGCAGGGGCGCCCCTGGCGCGCCCGAGCGTGAACCGCACGACACCGTCACCGCCAGCACCACCGATGCCGGTCGCGAACACATCACGGGTAGTAATGTCGTTGCGACGAGCGCGCGGCTGACTCCGAGGAGAATCGGGAGTCAGTTGCCACGATCAGACTGAGGACTCGATGAGCGATCTTGCCAAGGCGGCGCCCCGGCGTGCCGTCAAACCGGCTGACCGTGGTCGGCCGGCGGACGGCATAGCGACGGCAAACCGGCGCGGCAACAGACTGCCCCGCGACGAGCGTCGTGGCCAGTTGCTCATCGTGGCCAGCGACGTCTTCGTCGACCACGGCTACCACGCCGCTGGCATGGACGAGATCGCCGAACGAGCGGGAGTCAGCAAACCCGTTCTATATCAACACTTTTCGAGCAAGCTGGAGCTATATCTGGCGGTGCTGAGTCGGCACGTGGAGAACCTGGTCTCCGGCGTACAGCGGGCATTGCGCGCTACCACCGATAACCGGCGCCGGTTGCATTCGGCGGTCCAAGCGTTCTTCGACTTTATCGAGCACGACAGCCAGGGCTACCGGCTGATTTTCGAGAATGACTATGTGACCGAGCCCGAGGTCGCCGCGCAGGTACGGGTGGCCACCGAATCCTGTATCGACGCGGTCTTCGACCTCATCAGCGCCGACTCCGGACTGGACCCCCATCGCGCCCGGATGATCGCGGTCGGACTGGTCGGCATCAGCGTCGACTGCGCCAGGTACTGGCTGGACTCCGATCGTCCGATTTCCAAGTCGGACGCCGTCGACGGCACCGTCGCGTTCGCCTGGGGCGGGTTGTCACACGTGCCGCTTACTCGCCCTTAGCGGCCTTCCCGCTTTTCGCGGCCGCATCCGCGCCGATTCCGAAGCCCACCCGTCGACTGTCGGCAATGCCGATCTCGACGTAGGCGATCTTGGCCGTGTTGATCAGGAAGCGACGGCCTTTCTCGTCGTTCAGGCTGAGCAGGTTCGAGCCTCCACCCAGGGCGGCGAACACAAGTTCTTCGACTTCACCGGGCGTCTGCGGGCTGGAAATGACCAGCTCGCGCGGACTGTCCGTGATACCGACCTTGACCTCCACCGTGGGCCCCTTCCGTTCATGGTTCGTCTTGTGATTCGTCCCAGACGCGTCAGCAGCAGGTTAGTGGACGCGCGGGCCGGCGGCTGACGCAGATGGCCTCGCAGGCCCGCGAGGTCGTTCGCCGTGAGCGAAACGAAGATCGAGGGCCGGTAACGATTCGCTCCCAGGTGAGTCAACATGGTGGCGCGACGCCCACGCCACGGTTGTCGCATCCGTAGCATCGGCACCATCAGCAACACACTCCACGATCTCGACGGCCTGGTCCACGGCTACACCGAGGACTACCCCGACGACGAGATGTATGACGGAGCCGACTCGGACTACGAGGACGACGGCTACGGCGAACTGGCCTGGCCAAACGACCCACGCTGGCGCCCCGTCGCGGCGTTCATCGGCACCGTTGTCGCTATCGGCGCCGTTGCGACCGCTGTCATCATCAACAGCGGCGACAGCGCTTCGACGAAAGCCACGGTGGGCCCGGGTCCCCGGCCGGTGACGTCCGCGCCGCACACCACCAGCCCGCCCAGCGCTTCGAAGGCCCCGGCACCGACCACCTCGCGGGTGCCCCAGTTACCACCCGAGACCGTGACGACGTTGACGCCCGGCGCGGCGGCACCGGGAATGCCCACCTACGCACCGCTTCCCACCTACCTACCGCCAACGGGGTTGGCGCCGGCCGCCTTACCGCCGACCGCCGCGCTGAGTCCGCGCACGGTCATCTACAGCGTGGCGGGCACGAAGCAGATGCTGGACTTGGTGAACATCGTCTACACCGACGCCCAGGGGTACCCGAAAACGGAGTTCAACGTCTCGCTGCCATGGACGAAGGCCGTCGTGCTGAACCCGGGCGTGACGACCCAATCCGTCATCGCGACCAGCATCTACAGTCACCTGAACTGCTCGGTCGTCAACGCCGGGGGCCAGGTCGTCGTGGCATCGACCAACAACACGTCCATGGCGACCTGCACCCGCTGAGCGACCAGCTCACCGAGAAACTCAGCTCAAACCGAGTTCGCGCATCCGCCTGTCGTGGGTCTGCTGTAACCGGTCGAAGAATGCATTGAGCTGGCCCAGGCCACCGGCACCCGCTACCACCAGGTCGACCAGCTCATCGTGATCGGCCAGTAGGTACTGGGCCTGCGTGATGGCTTCGCCGTACAGCCGACGGGACCACAGCGCCAGCCGGCTGCGTTGTTTACCGCTGGCGGTCACCGCGGCGCGCACCTCAGCGACGACAAACTGCGAATGCCCGGTCTCCGAGAGGGCCTCGCGCACCACGTCGGCGATTTCGTCGGGCAGCCCGTCGGCGATCTCCAGATACAGGTCGGCGGCCAGTGCGTCACCGACATAGGTCTTGACCAGCGCTTCCAGCCAGGTGCTCGGCATGGTCAGCCGGTGGTAGTTCTCCAGCGCGGAGACATACTTCGCCATCGCCGACACGACGTCGACGCCGCGGCGTTCCAGGGCGCCGTGCAGCAGCTCGTAGTGCTGCATCTCGGCGGCGGCCATGCTCGCCATCGAGATCCGTCCCCGCAGGTCAGGGGCCATCCGCGCCTCGTCGGTCAGCCGGTAGAACGCGGCGACCTCGCCGTAGGCGAGCACCGCGAACAGCTCGTTGACGCCGGGATGGTCGCCGGTCACGCGGGAGGTGGGCGAATCGTCCACCTGATCGGCAGAGGAGGACGCAGTCATGGGAATCACTTTAGTAGGCGCACTTAGAAGAAGATGGGCCTGCGCTGTCGACCAGCTATCATGCAGATAGATAGTGGCTGTATTTCTGTCACCAACGCCGCTATCGGCGAAATGTGCGTGCACAGCGGGCCCACCTAGAGTTAGGGCCGGCGACTCGGCGACTTGGAGTCGGAATTCGTGCGCGCGTGACCGCAATCGAGAAAACCGACATCTCCACGTCACCGAAAGGCACAAAACTCACATATGACCGCCCTGACAAGCGCGACTGAAACGACCCCCCAAACAACATTTGCCGATCTTGGCGTCCGCGACGAAATAGTCCGCTCGCTGGCCGAAAAGGGCATCGAGCATCCCTTTGCTATCCAGGAACTGACCCTGCCGCTGGCGATGGCCGGCGACGACGTGATCGGCCAGGCCCGCACCGGTATGGGCAAGACCTTCGGGTTCGGCGTGCCGCTGCTGCAGCGCATCACCACCGACGCCGACGCGCGACCGCTTTCCGGTGCACCCCGGGCCCTGATCGTGGTGCCCACCCGGGAGCTTTGCCTGCAGGTGACCGAGGATCTGGCCACCGCCGCCAAATACCTGACCGCCGACGACGGCCGCCGTCTCGCGGTGGTCTCCATCTACGGTGGACGGGCTTACGAGCCGCAGATCGAGGCGCTGCAGACCGGTGCCGACGTCGTGGTGGGCACTCCTGGCCGACTGCTCGACCTGTCCCAGCAGGGCCACCTGCAGCTGGGCGGGCTGTCGGTGCTGGTGCTCGACGAGGCCGACGAGATGCTCGACCTCGGTTTCTTGCCCGACATCGAGCGAATCCTCAAACAGATCCCGGCCGAGCGGCAGGCCATGCTCTTCTCGGCGACGATGCCGGGCCCCATCATCACGCTGGCCCGGACGTTCATGAACCAGCCGACGCACATCCGTGCCGAGGCCCCGCAGTCTTCCGCCACGCACGACACGACCGAGCAGTTCGCCTTTCGCGCCCACGCGTTGGACAAGGTGGAGATGGTCACCCGCGTGCTGCAGGCTGAGGGCCGCGGCGCGACGATGATCTTCACCCGCACCAAGCGCACCGCCCAGAAGGTCGCCGACGAGCTCGCGGAGCGGGGCTTCAAGGTCGGCGCCGTGCACGGCGATCTCGGGCAGATCGCCCGGGAGAAGGCGCTCAAGGCGTTCCGCACCGGTGAGGTCGACGTGCTGGTTGCCACCGACGTCGCCGCCCGCGGTATCGACATCGACGACATCACGCACGTCATCAACTACCAGATCCCCGAGGACGAGCAGGCCTACGTGCACCGCATCGGCCGCACCGGCCGCGCCGGCAAGACCGGCATCGCAGTCACCCTGGTCGACTGGGACGAACTTCCCCGCTGGACGATGATCGACAAAGCGCTTGGCCTGAACAACCCCGACCCCGTCGAGACCTACTCCAACTCCGCGCACCTGTACGAAGAGCTGGGCATCCCGACCGAGGCAACCGGCACCGTCGGCACGGCGCGCAAGTCGCCGGTCAAACGGCGCGACGGCGAAACCCGGAGCCAGTCCGACGGCCAGAAGCCGGCGCGTAGCCGCTCCGGCACCCGACGTCGTACCCGTGGCGGCCAGGCCGTCAACGGCCACGCCGCCGGCACCGCTCCTGCGAGCACCAACGGTGAAGCCGCCGCCGAGGCTCCAACAGCCGCCGCGTCGACCAACGGCGCGACCAAGCGTCGTCGCCGCCGCCGCAAGCCGACTGAAAGCCCCGCGGCTTCCGCGCCCTCCAACTGAGTCCGCGCTGGCGCATGGTCACACCCGAACGCCGTACCAAAGGCGACCTCTTGGCCGCCGCGGCGATCGCGGTTGTCGTCGCCGCGGCGGCATCACTGATCTGGTGGACCAGCGACGCCCGGGCCACCATCAGCCGGCCGGCCATCATTGCGGCACCCAACCCGACGCCGGCCCGGGAAGTGCCTGCCACCCTGAAGCAGCTGTGGACTGCCGCCAGCCCGGCCACGACGGCGCCGGTGGTGGCCGGCGGGACGGTCGTTACCGGCGACGGCCGCGAGGTGTACGGGCGCGATCCCGGCACCGGCCAGACGCGGTGGACCTACGCCCGGGACAGCGAGCTGTGCGGGGTGTCGTGGCTTTACCGCTACGCCGTCGCCGTCTACCCAGACGACCGGGGCTGCGGTCAGGTCAGCACCCTCGACGGGTCCACCGGCCGGCGCGGGAACGCCCGCAGTGGCTACGCCGATCCGCACGTCCACCTGTCCTCCGACGGGACGACGGTGCTGTCGGCCGGCGACACCCGCCTGGAACTGTGGCGTTCGGACATGGTCCGGATGCTGGCCTACGGCGAGACCGACGCCCGGGTGAAACCGTCGTCGCGGGGACTGCATTCGGGATGCAAGCTGATCTCGGCGGCGGCCAGCTCATCGGCGGTCTCGGTCCTGGAGAGCTGCGCGAACTCCGACGACCTGCAGCTGGTGCTGTTGCGTCCGGGCAAAGAAGACGACGAACCTCTACAACACGCCGTGGCCGAACCCGGCGTCAAAGCGAATTCGGGTGCCCGCGTGCTCGCCGTGCGGGAGAACAACACTGCCGTCTATGTGCCGGTGCCGCAGCCCCGCGTCGACGTGATCGACGAGACCGGCGCGACGGTGTCAAGCACCCTGCTGGCCAAGCCGCCGTCCGCCTCGGCGGTGGCGGCGCAGGCGGGCACCGTGACGACCTGGTGGACCGGCGATTCGGTCATGGTCTTCGACAGCAGCACGCTGGCGCTGCGCTACACCATCGCTGCCGGCGAGACCACGGCCCCGCTGGGGCCCGGCGCGATGATGGCGGGCAAACTGCTCATTCCGGTGACGGGCGCCATCGGGGTCTATGACCCGATCAGCGGTGCCAACGAGCGCTACGTCCCGGTGGACCGGGCGGGCGGCAATTCGCCCGTGATTCCTGCCGTTTCGGGCTCCAGAGTGTTCGAACAGCGGGGCAACACCGTGGCGGCCCTGGGCTGACGCGACGCTAGACCTCGACGGCGTACGTGGGCAGCGGCTTGCCGGATTTCCAGTGCTTGATCAACGACTTGGCCAGCTGGGCGTAGGCCAGCGCGCCTTTGTTCTTACGTCCGGACATCACCGACGAACCCGAAGCACTGGCCTCGGCGAAGCGCACCGTGCGCGGAATCGGCGGAGCGAGCACCGGTAGGTCATAGCGGTCGGCGACGTCGAGCAGCACATCGCGGGTGTGGGTGGTTCGCGAGTCGTACAGCGTCGGCAGTGCGCCCAGCAGCCGCAGATTCGGGTTGGTGATCTGCTGGACATCGTGAACGGTGCGCAGGAATTGGCCGACGCCGCGATGTGCCAGCGTCTCGCATTGCAGCGGCACGATGACCTCGTCGGCAGCCGTCAATCCGTTGAGGGTCAGCACACCCAGCGACGGCGGGCAGTCGAGGATGATCACGTCGAACTGATCCGCCACTTTGGCCAGCGCACGTTTGAGCGCGTACTCGCGGCCCGCCCGCATCAGCAGCATCGCCTCGGCTCCCGCGAGGTCAATGTTGGCCGGCAGCAACGTCATTCCCTCGCTGGTCATGACCAGCGCGGCGTTCGGCTCGACATCACCGAGCAGCACCTCGTGCACGGATACCGGCAACTTGTCCGGGTCGTGGCCAAGCGAAAAGGTCAAACAACCCTGCGGATCCAGATCGACAAGCAGCACTCGACGGCCGCTTTCCACCATCGCCGCGCCCAGCGAGGCGACCGTCGTCGTCTTGGCCACGCCACCCTTCTGGTTGGCCACCGCCAGTATCCGCAGTTGTGTCACACCTGCCATCCTGGCACGTTCTGAGTCAGGTGCTGGTGCGACGGGCGTGGGAGTCTGCGGCAGAATCACCGGACATGGGCTTGCATAATCACCGATTGGTACTTCTCCGCCATGGTGAGACCGAATGGTCGAAATCGGGCCAGCACACCGGCCGCACCGACATCGAGCTGACCGATACCGGCCGTCTTCAGGCCGAGCTTGCCGGGCATGTTCTGCGTGAGCTGAAACTCGCTGACCCGCTAGTGATCAGCAGTCCGCGAATACGTGCCCTGACCACAGCCAAGTTGGCCGGGCTCGCCGTCGACGACGTGTCTCCCCTGCTCGCCGAATGGGATTACGGTTCCTACGAGGGGTTAACGACCCCGCAGATCCAGGAATTGGTTCCTGATTGGCTGGTGTGGACGCACGGCTGCCCAGGCGGCGAGAGTGTGGCGCAAGTCAGCCACCGCGCTGATCGGGCCGTCGCGCTGGCGTTAGAGAACATGACCTCGCGCGACGTGGTGTTCGTGGGCCACAGCCACTTTTCCCGTTCGGTGATTACACGCTGGGTGGAGCTGCCGCTCGTCGAGGGCAGCCGCTTCTGGATGCTTGCCGGCTCGATCGCGGTGTGCGGGTTCGAGCATGGCGTGCGACAGCTCGCCGCGCTCGGACTGACCGGCCTCCCGCAGGCAATCGCACCCGGGTGACCATCGCCGAACCACCATTCGTGCTGTGCGGGGCGGGCGGCACGCTGATCGCCGACGGAGTGCAGAAGCGCTACTGCGACGTGCGCGCGGCGCAGGCCGCGCTGCGCTCCGGATCGGCATCAATCATGTTGGGCGCGTTGCCTTTCGACGTGAACCAGCCCGCAGCGTTGCTGGTACCTGGCGCCCTGCTGCGCACCGATGGGCTGCCTGACTGGCCGACGGGCCCGTTGCCGGCGGTGCACATCGCCGCCGCCGTTCCGCCGCCGGCCGACTATCGCGCCCGGATCAGCCGGGCGCGCGACCAACTGCGGGCGCCGGGCGCCTCGCTGACCAAGGTGGTGCTGGCCCGCGCGCTGCGATTGGTCGCCGATGGCGCGCTGGATGCCCGCGTCGTGCTGCGCCGGCTCGTCGCAGCGGATCCAGGCGCCTACGGCTATCTCGTCGACCTGAGCGCCGCCGGCGACGATTACGTGGGTGCGGCGCTGATCGGCGCCAGCCCCGAGCTTCTGGTCGCCCGCTCCGGCGACCGGGTGATCTGTCAGCCGTACGCGGGTTCGGCCCCTCGTGCCGCCGACCCGGAACTCGACGCCGCCAACGGCGCCGCGTTGGCCCGGTCAGCCAAGGACCGTCATGAACATCAGTTGGTCATCGACGCGATGCGAGTCGCTCTGGAACCGCTGTGCGACGACTTAACCATCGCAGCCGAGCCGCAACTGAGCCACACCGCGGCGGTCTGGCATCTGTGCACACCGATCAGTGGCCGGCTGCGCGATACCTCAACTACCGCAATCGATCTGACACTGGCGCTGCACCCCACTCCGGCGGTCGGCGGGGTGCCGGCCCAGGCCGCCGCCGAGCTCATCACCGAACTGGAGGGTGATCGCGGCTTCTACGCCGGGGCGGTGGGCTGGTGCGACGCCAATGGCGACGGCCGTTGGGTGGTGTCCATCCGCTGCGCGCAGTTGTCCGCCGATCGTCGCAGTGCCCTGGCGCATGCCGGCGGCGGCATCGTTGCCGAATCCGATCCCGATGACGAAGTCGACGAAACCACAACGAAATTCGCCACCATTCTGAATGCGCTGGGGGCGCAGCAATGAGCATTCGCCGTGCCAGACCCGAAGACGCAGCCGATATCACCGATATGATTCACGGCCTGGCCGAATTCGAACGCGCTCCTGAGCAATGCACCGTCACCGAAAGTCAAGTTCTGACTGCACTTTTCGCTGATTCGCCAACGGTATTCGGACACGTCGCCGAAGTTGACGGTGAGATCGCCGCGATGGCGTTGTGGTTTCTCAGCTTCTCCACGTGGGACGGCGTCGCGGGCATTTATCTCGAAGACTTGTTTGTCCGGGCCAGGTTTCGCCGCCGCGGGCTGGCCCGCGCACTGCTGGCGGCGCTGGCGGCCGAATGCGTCGAGAACGGCTACACGCGATTGTCCTGGGCGGTGCTGAATTGGAACTCCGATGCCATCGCGCTTTACGACGGCCTTGGCGCAGCGCCGCAACGGGAATGGACGACCTATCGGCTGTCCGGGACGTCCTTGGCCGGGCTCGCCGGACCAAGCTGATCGCCGCCGCCGGCCCACCGCACGGCGGCGGGACTGAACAGCAGGAGCAATACCGTCAGCGCCACGATGCCCAATGGAATCCCGAACACCGGTTGGCGCGAGCCCACCGCGAGGTACCACGCCACCGGCAATAGCAACAGCTGCGCGAACACCGCCAACCCGCGCCCCCAGCGCTTGCCGAGCGCCAGCGCACGTCCGGCCGCGAGGACCACACCGCCGATCAGGACGAACCAGGCGGCGGTGCCCAGTCCGTTGACCACGTGCTGATCGGCCCCGGCGACCGCACGCACCACCAGCACCGCGGCAATCACCAGCCCAGCCACGCCCTGCACCGCAACGATCAATCCCGCGCTTCGCACGGCGGCTGGGGCGGTGGGCGTCACAGCGTCAGCGTAGCGACGGCACCCGCAGCCCGGCTCGGACCGCTTCGGCGCCCACGCCCTCGCGCGGCCTAAGCTCGTGCATCATGCGCGCGGTGCTGATCGTGAATCCAACAGCCACTTCCACCACACCAGCGGGACGCGATCTTCTGGCCCATGCCCTCAAGAGCCGTCTTGAACTCACTGTCGAACACACCAACCACCGTGGCCATGGCACCGAACTCGGGCAAGCCGCGGTCGCGGACGGAGTCGACCTGGTCGTCGTGCACGGCGGTGACGGAACGGTGAGCGGTGTCGTCAACGGAATGCTCGGCCGCCCCGGCGCGGCGCCGCCGTCGGGACACATCCCCGCGGTCGCGGTCGTGCCAGGTGGTTCGGCCAATGTGCTGGCCAGGTCGCTGGGCATTTCCCGAGACCCGGTCGCTGCCACCAACCAGCTCATTCAATTGATCGATGACTATCGCCGGAATCAAACATGGCGCCGCATCAGCCTGATCGACTGCGGGGAGCAATGGGCCGTGATCAACGCAGGAATGGGCGTGGATGCGGAAGTAGTCGCGGGAGTCGAAGCCCGACGCGACAAGGGCATCAAGGTGACACCGTTGCGATATTGGCGGGTGGCCATTCCCGCCACGATCGCCTTCGCCCGCCGCGAACCAAGCCTGACCCTGGAGCTGCCTGGCCGCGATCCCGTCTCGGGCGTGCACTTCGCCTGGGTGTCCAACACCACGCCGTGGACCTACAGCAACAGCCGACCGATGGTGACCAATCCGGGCTGCAGTTTCGAATCGGGCCTCGGCGTGTTTGCCCTGACCGAGATGAAGACGCTTCCGACGCTGCGACTGCTGCGCCAGATTCTGTCGAAGCGGCCCAATCCACAAGCCAAACAACTAGTCCGGGACGACGACGCGCCTTGCCTTCGACTTTCCTCACCCGGCGCGCCGGTCGCCAGCCAATTCGACGGCGAGTACCTGGGCCTGCGCGAGACCATGACGTTCCGGGCGGTTCGCGATGCGCTCGCGGTCGCCGCCCCACCCCAGCAGCGACCCTTTTGAGCTGCGGAGACGAAAACCCGGGCGGCGAATCACACAAAATTTTCTGTCGAAAGTAGCCCGCGAGTGTAGTACAACGGAATAAGGGCTCGGCAGCGCGTGATCAAAGTGAGATAGCACACGCGCGAACGCACGCTATTGACATCTGTTGAGCCTGTGAAACGATCGGAAGGTTGCATGCAGGGAGTTACGTAGGGGTTACTGACCCTTACTCGTGCAAGCGTTAAGAGCCGAAGAAAAAACGCCAGTGCGCGATGCTGCGCACATAGTGAGGAGTAACGACTTATGGATTGGCGCCACAGGGCGGTGTGTCGCGACGAGGACCCGGAGCTGTTCTTCCCCGTAGGGAACAGCGGGCCCGCGCTCGCGCAGATCGCTGACGCGAAACTAGTCTGCAATCGGTGTGCGGTGACCACAGAGTGCCTTAGTTGGGCTCTGAATACCGGCCAGGACTCGGGCGTCTGGGGCGGCATGAGTGAAGACGAGCGGCGTGCACTGAAGCGCCGCAACGCCCGGACAAAGGCTCGCAGCGGAGTCTGATCGCAGTCTCCGTAACAGTGCGGCCCCGACAAACGTCGGGGCCGCACTGTTGCGTCGGGCGTTAGAGCAGTAACCGGGCGCGGCGACCGATCGGCACCTGCAGCACCACATCGGTGCCACCGTGCGGCGCTTCCCGCATCCCCAAGGTGCCGTCGAGCTCCGCTGCCACCAGGGTCCGCACGATCTGCAGGCCCAGGCTGTCGGATTTCTCCAGATTGAATCCTTCGGGTAGTCCACGTCCGTCGTCGTGCACCACGACATCGAGCGAGCGCGCCGAGCGCTCGGCGCGAATCGTCACCGACCCGCCACGAACAGCCGGGTCGAACGCGTGCTCGATCGCGTTCTGCACGAGTTCGGTGATCACCATGATCAGTGCCGTAGCGCGGTCGGAGTCCAGCACGCCGAGATCGCCGACCCGGTTGATCCGAATCGGCCTGTCCACCGAGGCCACGTCGTTCATGATCGGCACGATCCGGTCGATGACCTCGTCGAGGTTGACCTGCTCGTCCACCGACATCGACAGCGCGTCGTGGACCAAGGCGATCGATGACACCCGGCGCACCGATTCGATCAGCGCCTCGCGGCCTTCGGCATTGGCCGTGCGGCGGGCCTGCAGGCGCAGCAGTGCCGCCACCGTTTGCAGGTTGTTCTTCACCCGGTGGTGGATTTCGCGGATCGTGGCGTCCTTAGAGATCAGGGCGCGGTCGCGTCGCTTCACCTCGGTCACGTCGCGGATCAGGATCGCCGCTCCCGCGCTGCGGCCCTGCACCACCAGCGGCAAAGTCCGCAGCAGCACGGTGGCACCGCCGGCGTCGAACTCCATCCGCATGCTTTTGCCGCCCGCCAGCAGGTCCTGCACGTGCTCGGCGACTTCCTGGGCCTCAAAGGAGTCGGAGATCAGCGGCCGGGTGATTCCGATGAGGTTGTGGCCCTCCAGCTCGCTGGTGAGGCCCATCCGGTGGTAGGCGGACAGGGCATTGGGGCTGGCGTAGGCGACCACGCCGTCGACGTCGAGGCGGATGAACCCGTCGCCCACCCGGGGTGTGGAACGCGACATGGCGACGTCTCGAACGTCGGGAAAGGTGCCTTCCGCCAACATGAGAACGAGCTCGCTAGCGCAGTCCCGATAGGCCGTCTCCAGGTGACCCGAGTGTTCGTGGTCCGCCGGCGAGGTTTGGTGCTGCGTCAGCACCGCCACCACTTGCTCGCCGTAGCGCACCGGGGAGGCCACCACGTGCGGTCCGGGCAGTACCCACGAATCTTCCTGGCTTGCAGCGCTTTCCCGTTGCGGAGCGCCGGAAGCGAAGGTTTCGGCGACGAGCGGCAATCGGTCGGCGGCCACGACGCTGCTGACCGAGTCGGTTTGCAGCACCGTGGGCGCGGTGGTCGGGCGGCATTGCGCTACGCACACCAGCACACCGTCGTCGCGGCGCACCCACATCAAGTAGTCGGCGAAAGACAGGTCGGCCAGCAGCTGCCACTCCCCGACCACCGCATGCAGGTGATCCACCGCGTTGCCCGGTAGCACCGTGTGTTCGGCAAGAAGATCACCGAGAGTGGACATCAATCACTTCCGCGTTGTCACCCGGTGGTAGGTCTCGGTCGCCCAACGACTAGCTGATAACGGCGATGAGGTCGCCCGCTTGTATGACATCGCCCACCGCGACGCTCACTTTGCTTACGGTGCCGCCGACCTCAGCCAGGACGGGGATCTCCATCTTCATGGATTCCAGCAGCACCACAATGTCTCCCTTGCCGATCTCGTCGCCTTCGTTCACGACGACTTCGAGCACGCTGGCCACAATCTCGGCTCGAACATCCTCGGCCATCTTCACCCCACTCTTTTCGGCCACGTCGCATGCTGGCTGCTGGTCCAGGCTTTCCTCAGGCTCATGTATATCGAACCACAAGAGCAGAACACACAGCGGCCAGCGGCGCGTGAAACGCGCCATGAGAGAATGGATAACAACCCGACGGGCGCCCAAGCGCCCGGATCATGACGAACGACGGAGGTATTCCGATGGCCAAGCGTGGCCGCAAGAAGCGTGACCGCAAGCACAACAAGGCCAACCACGGCAAGCGACCCAACGCCTAAGCGCCGGTAGCCTCGCTCGCTGGGCGCGTTACCGCACGTCCCGAATGATGGTGGTGCGGCGGATTTCGAGCAGCAACCGCTCTTTCAGCGTCTCTGGGGCCTTATCGCCGCTGCATTTGGTTGCGATCAGCGCCTTGAATTGCTCTTCGATCCCGAAGATCCGCAGACACGGCGGGCATTCGTCGAGATGCTGCTTCAGCTTTTGACGCGTCTCGGCGGTGCATTCACCGTCGAGCAGCGTCCATACTTCGGCGATCAATTCAGCGCACTCGGCCTTCATGCGCGGGTCCGCACCTGCCGAGGGGTCACCAGGCGAAAGTTGGCTCATGACGGCACCTCCTCGTGCGTTTGCTGGCCGCGGTTGAAGCCACGTTCCGTGGCCACATCGGCCAACAGACTACGCAACTGCCGTCTACCGCGATGCAACCTCGACATCACCGTTCCGATCGGCGTGTCCATGATCTCGGCAATCTCCTTGTACGGAAACCCCTCGACGTCGGCGTAGTAGACGGCCATCCGGAATTCTTCCGGCAACGCCTGCAAGGCCGCCTTGATCTCAGTATCCGGGAGTGCCTCGAGGGCCTCGACCTCAGCCGAACGCAGGCCGGTGGAAGTGTGCTCGGCGTTGGCCGCCAACTGCCAATCGGTGATTGCCTCAGTCGGGTACTCCGCAGGCTGACGCTGCTTCTTGCGGTAGCTGTTGATATAGGTGTTGGTCAAGATCCGATACAGCCACGCCTTGAGGTTGGTGCCGGCGCGGAACGAGCGAAAGCCCGCATAGGCCTTCACCATCGTCTCCTGCAGCAGATCCTCTGCGTCGGCCGGATTGCGCGTCATGCGCAGCGCGCCGCCGTAGAGCTGATCCAGCAGCGGAATCGCGTCACGCTCGAATCGCGCGGTCAGTTCCGCGTCTGTTTCCCGGGGCGGCCCGATCTCGACCTCGTCTGAACCGGTCGCTTCGTCGATGTCGTCCATCTCGATTAACACGGTCCCTTCTGTTGCGGTGTAGCCGGACAGCACCGCTAACGACACCGAATCAGCAAAGACGCGGTCCAGCCGCTCTTCGCTCAACACACTCGTCGCCGTTGACACCCGACTCCCTCCTCCCAATCTAGAGGCTGGGGCCGACATTGTTTTGCCGGGTCGCCCACACCTGCATCAGAGACCGTCTGAATCAACAGCGCTAGCCGACGGGCTATTTCCGGCGAGGGCTCCCGCACTTCAGCCAGCGCGATCTGGGCGTTAGTGTGGCGCCATGTCCCTCAAAGGTAAGACCATGTTCATCTCGGGTGCCAGCCGCGGAATTGGCCTTGCGATCGCTAAACGGGCTGCGCAGGATGGGGCGAACGTCGCCCTGATCGCCAAGACCGCCGAGCCGCATCCGAAGCTGCCGGGAACGGTCTACACCGCCGCCAAGGAGCTCGAGGAGGCCGGTGGACAGGCACTGCCGATCGTCGGGGACGTCCGCGACCCGGATTCCGTCGAGTCGGCGGTGGCCAAGGCCGTCGAGCAGTTCGGCGGCATCGATATCTGCGTCAACAACGCGTCGGCGATCAACCTGGGGTCGATCACCGAGGTGCCGATGAAGCGCTTCGACTTAATGAACGGCATCCAGGTGCGCGGCACGTACGCGGTGTCGCAAGCGTGTATCCCCCATATGAAGGGCCGAGAGAACCCGCACATCCTGACACTGTCGCCACCGGTGCTGCTGGACAGCAAGTGGCTGAAGCCGACGGCGTACATGATGGCCAAGTTCGGTATGACGCTGTGTGCATTAGGCATCGCCGAGGAGATGCGCGACGAGGGCATCGCCTCGAACACGCTGTGGCCGCGCACGATGGTGGCCACCGCCGCGGTGCAGAACCTGCTCGGCGGTGACGAGGCGATGGGCCGGGCCCGCAAGACGGAGGTGTACTCCGACTCCGCCTACGTCATCCTCAACAAACCCGCCCGGGAGTACACCGGCAACACGTTGCTGTGCGAGGACGTGCTGCTCGAGTCCGGCGTTACCGACTTGTCGGTGTACGACTGCATACCGGGTTCCCAACTCGGCGAAGACTTCTGGGTGGAGGGCGTCAACCCGCCGGGCTACTCCGGGCCGTAGTGGGCTAGTCAGCGCTTGGCGAGTGTGAACTGCGCGACGTCCGTGTAGCCCTCGCGGAAGAGTTCGGCGCAGCCCGTCAAGTACTTCATGTACCGGTCGTAGACCTCTTCGGATTGAACTGCGATGGCCTCGTCGCGGCGCGCCTCGAGCGCCGCCGACCAGTCGTCGAGGGTGCGCGCGTAGTGCAAGCGCAGCTGCTGCACACGCTTGACGGCGAAACCACCGCTTTGCGCGGGTTCTTCGACGGTCTTCGCGCTGGGCAGGTCTCCGCCGGGGAAGATCTCGTTCATGATGAACTTCATGAACCGCAGCTTGGTCATGGTGATAGGCAGTCCGCGCTCGGCAAACTCATCAGCGCTGGGCTGGATGATGGTGTGCAGCAGCATCACGCCGTCAGCGGGAAGCGTCTGGTAAGCCATCTTGAAGAAGTCGGTGTAACGATCGCGCCCGAAGTGCTCGAAGGCGCCGATCGACACGATGCGGTCAACTTTTTCGTCGAACTGCTCCCAGCCCCGCAGCAGCACCCGCTTGGTCCGTTCGGACGAATGCTGGTCCAGGCGTTGCTGGACGTACGCCTGCTGATTGCGACTCAGCGTCAGGCCGACGACGTTCACGTCGTAGCGCTCGAGCGCGCGCACAATCGTGGTGCCCCAACCGCAGCCGATATCGAGCAACGTCATGCCTGGTTCCAGCCCGAGCTTGCCCAGCGACAGGTCGACCTTGGCGTATTGCGCCTCTTCGAGCGTCATGTCGTCGCGCTCGAAATAGGCGCAACTGTAGGTGCGCGTCGGATCTAGGAAAAGCGCGAAAAAGTCGTCGGACAGATCGTAATGCGCCTGCACGTCCTCAAAATGAGGCTCCAAGCCAGAATTTTTGCTCTCCGTTGAGGACAACGCACAACCTTCTTGAGTGAGATGTAATAATCCGCGGCAGGCGATCGGGTTTGGTCAACGTCGCGCCGTCTTACAGCCTAACCGACGCATTCGTGAGCGCTTCAGCGAACTGGATCGACAGTGCGCAAGGCGCCTAGAACCCTTCGGCCACCGCAATTATCGCCGATAGACGCCGTCGGCGATAACCCACCGATCCCGCTTCCAGCAAATTGTCGCAACCGTTGGCGTCAGACGAAAGCGCTCAGACCGGTCAACGAACGCCCGACGATCAAGGTGTTCATCTCCCGGGTGCCCTCGTAGGAGTAGATCGCTTCGGCATCAGCAACGAAGCGACCGACGTTGTGTTCCAACAGGATTCCGTTTCCACCGAGCAGTTCGCGCGCCCAGCCCACGGTTTCGCGCATCCGCACGGTGCAAAACGCTTTCGCCAGCGAGGAGTGCCGGTCCTCGGCCCGACCCTCGTCTTGCAGCTGTGAGAGCCGCACGCACAATCCGTAGGACGATGTGACGTTGCCGAGCATGCGCACCAGGAGATCCTGGACGAGTTGGAACCCGCCGATCGGCCGACCGAACTGCCGTCGGCTGCACGCGTAGGCCAACGCGTTCTCGTAGGCTCCCATCGCACAGCCGACCGCCATCCAAGCCACTCCGGCGCGGGTCATCCGCAGCACCTCGGCGGTGTCTTTGAAGGAAGTCGCGCGCTGCAGCCGGTCGGACTCGTCGACGATGACGTTGTCCAGCGTGATCAGGCCGTTCTGGACGATTCGCAGCGCGATTTTGTGCATTTGCTTCTCGACGGTGAAACCCCGGGAAGAGTTCTGCACCACGAAACCTTTCACCTGGCCACCGGTGACATCCTTGGCCCAGATGACGGTCAGGTCCCCGAAGGGGGCATTGCCGATCCACTTCTTTTGGCCGTTGAGAATCCAGGTGTCCCCGACGCGGCGCGCCGTCGTCTGCAACCCACCTGAGGCCCCCGAACCGACATCCGGTTCGGTCAGCCCGAACGAACCGATCGTGTCGTAGCGCGCCATCGCGGGCAGAAATCGTTGCCGTTGCTCGTCGGAACCGCAGAGATAGATCGATCCCATCGCCAGTCCGGCGTGCACGCCGTTGAAGGTCGCGATCGAGCAGTCCGTGCGGGCCAGTTCCATCGCGATCATCCCGTCCAGCAGGTAGCGGCGACCGCTGCACCCGTAACCGTGGTACGGCAGGCCCGCGATACCGAGCTCACGCATGCCGGGCAGGATCTCGAACGGAAAGGTGGCGCGCGACCAGTGCTCGAGCAGAAGCGGCGCCACGTCGGTGGTCATGAACTTGCGCACCGCGTGCAGCAGTTCGCCCTCGTCGTCGCCGAGTAGGTGCTCGTAGCTATAGAAATCCAGTGTGTCGATATCGTGACTCTCACTGTTGCTCATGGTCTTTCCCCGCGTTCGGTCAGAAATTGCTCGATAACGGGAGCGAGCTCGTCCGCGTTGTGCACGAGGTCGATATGCCCGCCGGAATGTAGATGTAGCCGCGAGTGTGGAAGCAACGCATTCATGATGCGCGCATTGATCACCGGGATGATCGGATCATCGGTGCCCGCCACGATCAACGTCTCCTGCCGCACCGCGGGCAGCGCGAACAGGCTGGTCCAGATCGCACCGGCGAGCAATTGATGTAGATAACCGATCTTCGACCCGGCGTGTAACTGCCGCACGAACAGTCGCGCGACGTCTTCACCGTGTGCACGGACGGTGCCGCCGTAGAGCTCACCGGCAATGGACGCGGCATAATCCGGATCCGAGAACCTATGCGGGGTAATCATTTTCGCTAGCACCCGCGGGTTCGCGGGCACCATCAGCGCACCGGTGCCCGTCGCCGCCAGAATCAGGCGCCGGCATCGGCGCGGATTTTGGAAGGCAAACTGCTGGGCCAGGGCGCCGCCCCAGGACAGTCCGAGCACGTCCACCACACCGATTCCCAGCTTGGACAGCACCCGGCCGAGCACCCAGGCAAGGTAGGGAAACCCGTAAGGGGCAAGGGATGTGGGCGATCCTCCGGTCCCGGGTACATCGAACCTGATCACCGGGCACGTCAAGTTTTCTACCAGTGGATCGAGCACTTCCAGGCTGGCCCCGATGCCGTTGCAGAGCACCAGCGGGACGCCAATTCCCTCTCGGACGTTCACTCGGATCCGCTGACCGCCGGTGGTGACGTAACGGACCTCGCCGATAGTGCTCACCGGTTTAATCGCTGCTGCCGTGCGACGCATCGCTCACTTCTCCATCACATAGTTACCCGGGGCGGGGCCAAGCGGCGGCAGGTCTTCGGAGCCAAGAGCTTTCGGAGCGTCGACCTCTGGGCCGCTGCGCTCGGCGAGCCATGCCACATAGTCCGGCCACCAGGAGTCGGCTGACTTCTGTGCCGAGTCCAGCCATTGTTCGGGATCTTCCACATCGACCGGACCGGTCCGAAACGACGCTTTCGGATTGCCGGGCGGATTCACCAGGGCCGCGATGTGACCGCTGGTGGACAGCACGAAGCGGTTGTCCTTGCTGCCGAGCAGTCGCGCACTGCGATAGGTGGCCTGCCATGGGGAAATATGATCGGACACACCGCCGATGACGTAAGCGTCTGAGGTGATCTTGCCCAGATCGACCCGGCTCCCGAGCATGCTGACCGCGCCGGGCGTGACCAGCGCGTTGTTCAGCCCCATCAGCACCATGTCGCGGTGCAGAGCGGCGGCCATCCGGGTGGTATCGGCGTTCCAGAACAACACGTCGAACGCCGCCGGCTTGCGGCCCTGCACATAGTTGTTCACGACATACCGCCACACCAAATCGGTGGGCCGCAGCCACGCGAACATCTCCGCCATGTCCCGCCCGTCGAGGTAGCCCTTACGGCCCGAGACTCGAATCGCCGCCTGTGCCGCGCGGTCACTCATCGCCGCGGCCGCAAAGCCGGCCCGGGTTTCATCCAGCACGGTGACCGCCAAGTTGAGGCCCGCGACCCGGTCGCCCTCGCCAATATCACCGAGGTAGGCCGCCGTCATCGCCGCGAGGATGCCGCCCGAGCAGGTGGCGAGTAGGTGGGTGCTGTCGGTGCCGGCGATCTTCTGCACCGCGTCCATCGCCTCCACGATCGCGCCACCGTAGGCGTCGAAACCCCAATCACGATGGCGGGCTTGCGGGTTGCGCCACGAGATGACGAACACCTGCTGGCCCTGCTGAACGAAGTACTCGATCATGCTCCGCCCAGGAGCGATGTCCATGACGTAGTACTTGTTGATCACCGGCGGCACCATAAGCAGCGGAATGGCGCGCACCTTCGGGGTCTGCGGTGCGTACTGAATCAGCTCGAACATCGAGGTTTGCAGCACCACCGCGCCCTTGGTGACGGCGACCGTCTCGCCTACCGCGAATGCGTCGGGATCGATCATCGCCGGTACCCGCGGCTTTGAAAGCATGTCCCGGGCAAAGGCTTTCACTCCCCGCACCGCGCTCAGGCCGCCGGTGTCGATCAGCGCCTTCCAGCCCAGCGGACTGATCAGCGGGTTGTTGGTCGGCGCCAACCCCTCCACCAGGTTATCCATCACGAACTGCATCTTCTCGTTGTCGCGCCAATCCAGCTGCGCGTCGTCGAGGAGACCTTCGGCGGCCTCGGCGCCGGCCAGATAGGCCTGCATGATTCGGTGTAGCAGCGGGTTCTCCTGCCAGGCCGGATCGCTGAAACGTTTGTCGGCACGTGCCGGTGCGCGGTGCGATTTGCCCGCGGCGATAGCACCGAGCTCGCGCGTCAGCGTGCCGGCCCGGCCGGCCACCACACCGGGCTGCTGGGCAAGGTTGGCACCGAAGCGGGCCCAGGTGGCGTTCGGCATCATTCGGCTGGCGAATGGCTTGGTGGCACTGGTCAGGAGCAGGTCGAGCGGTGCAGCCAGCTCGTCGGCTTTGGCGACGGTGTTGGCGGAATCCAAGGTCTTGGCCATGACTATCGTGTGCTTTCGCTCGTCGGGACGGTGATTTCGCGCTTCAGCAGCTTGCCGGTCGGTCCTTTGGGCAGCGCGTCGACCAACCAGACCAGGCGGGGATACTTGTATGCGGCCACCCGGGCCTTGACGTACTCGCGCAGTTCGTCGGCCGTGACCGAGGCTCCCTTTTTGAGAGCGACCGCGGCACCGACTTCCTCGCCGAGCGAATCGTGCGGGATGCCGATGACGGCGGCTTCGCCCACCGCCGGATGCTCGTAGAGCACCTCCTCGATCTCGCGTGGGTAGACGTTGTACCCACCGCGAATGATCAGGTCCTTGGTGCGGTCGACGATGTAGAAGTAGCCGTCTTCGTCGATGCGGCCGACGTCGCCGGTATTCAGCCAGCCGTCGGGCGTGATGGTGGCCGCGGTGGCGTCGGGCAGGTTCCAGTAGCCCTTCATCACGTTGTGGCCGCGAATCTGGATCTCGCCGGCGTCGCCCTGGGGAACCTCAACGCCGTCTAGGTCGACCACCCGCAGCTCGACACCCTCGATCGGGGTGCCGATCGAGCCCGCCTTGCGCGGCCGGTGTGGATGATTGAAGGCGGCCGACGGGGAACTCTCGGACAGCCCGTAGCCCTCGAGAACAGTGCAGCCAAAAGCCTTTTCGAAGTCGGTGAGAACCTGCACCGGCAACGCCGCGCCACCGGAGACGCAGGTCCGCAGGCTGCGCGTCGCCTCGGGAGAAGCCTCGCTTGCCACGCTGAGCAGCGCCGAGTACATCGTCGGCACGCCCTCGAACACCGTGACGCCGTCACGCTCGATCACTTCGAGTGCCTTGCGCGGATCGAACCGTGGGATCAGCGTCAACATCGCGCCCGCCAGGACGGCCCCGTTGAGCCCGCAGGTCAGTCCGAAGACGTGGAACAACGGCAGGCAGCCCATCACGACGTCATCGGGCCCCGTCTCGATCAGCGTGCGGACGCCGACATCGGCGTTGCGGGACAAATTGGCGTGGGTGAGCATGGCGCCCTTGGGTTTGCCGGTGGTGCCAGAGGTGTGCAGGATTACCGCGACGTCGTCGTCGTCGCGCTGCACCGGCGAGTCTTGGGCGGGCAGCTCGGCGATCAGCGCCATCAGCTCGGCATCGTCGACCACCCAGCACTGCGCGCCAACCTCGGCGGCACCCGCGGTTGCCTCGTCGGCGAAGGCCGGCGTTGCGAACAGCGCCTTGGCGCCGCTGTTGGACAGGTAGAAGGCCACCTCACGGCCTTTGAGCAGCGGATTCATCGGGACCGCAACGGCGCCGCGGTACATGATTCCGTAGAAGGCGATGGCGAACGCCGGAGTGTTGGGCAACATGATCCCCACCCGATCGCCGGGCTGGACGCCGGCCTGCTCCAGCAGTGTCGCCACCCGGGCGGCTGCGTCGTCGAGTTCGGCGAAGGTGAACTCGACATCGTCACACCGCAACGCAATACGGTCGGCGTGGCGATCTTTCGATGCGATGAGATTGGCGCTAAGGGCGGTCATGTTATGCCTCTGCAGGTCTACTTGAAGTGCCGGTTCTGGGCTTGTCGTGAGGTTTTCAATCGTCCTCGCGGCAACCTGGCACGACAATGTCGGCAGGCACAACAACCTGGATGCTTTGGTGTGACCGCTCACAGGTTGGCACCGGCACGCGTGCATCCTCACCGCTAACCACGGCGAACTGGCTCTTCAGGCGGGGTTTACCTCGTACGCTGAGGGGTCGAAGGACCGACGCTACTGCTCGCCTAATCTTCCAAGGCCGCAGCTAATTCGGGTCGGTTGTCGCACCGGCACACCCCAGTGTCGGCTGCGGCAGCAGGCGCCTCAGTCGTGGTCAGGGGAAGTTTGACTGTCAAGATCCCCTCGAGGCTGCGAGGGCGCAGCCGGACGTGGATGTGGATAGCAGACAACCGGAATACACCCGCAGCTGAGGCCGGTAACGCAACCTTCTCTTGCCCGGACGGGACGTCCGGGGACACTGCCGCCGGTTCGGCCGCCGGGCGCTGCAGGTGGTGCGGGCTCCTGCGTCAGGTCTGAGAAAGGGCTCCTTGTGGTCGTAATCGTCGTTGGTGCCGTTGTGCTAGTTGGCGATGCGTCGCTGGCGCTAGCACCGCAACCGGCCGTCAAGACAACCGCAGCCGCACTGCCGCACCACGTAATCGCGTTTCTGCCTTTGTGATTCATCATAATTTAATCATCAACGCTTGGCAGCGGCACATCACTATAGTGCGCGACATGATGCTCACCTGCAGATTAGTTATTACGATAACGCGAGATTTTGGCGCCGATTACACGCCGGATACATTCGTATGTAATGGTTTTCACGACTCATCTACCACCAGCTGATTGTTCGTCGTGACACGAAGTTGGCACCAGAATTAGTTATCGCAACAACCCGTTTTCCGGAGCCGATTTCGACCCGATCATGTCGTGCACTGCGGACTGCGTTGTGGTGCAGACCCCTTGGACGAGCTGGCTATCCGAATACCTCTTGTAGGCGGTCGGCAAGAATGATCCGGCTGGCGGCTTCAACGAGCGCCAGGTGCGAGAAGGCCTGGGGGAAGTTACCGAGATGACGCGCCGTATCGACGTCATATTCCTCGGCGTACAGACCGAGCGGGGAGGCGACCCTGATGAGACGTTCCATGAGATCGCGTGCTCGTTGTTTCTGACCAATGATCACCAACGCCGAAACCAGCCAGAATGAACAGATCAGAAACGTACCTTCTTCGCCACAAAGCCCGTCGTCGGTCTCATGGGTGCGATAGCGCAGCACGTAACCGTTGTCGGTCAGTTCGTCGGCGATCGCCAGCACGGTAGCGCGGAGGCGCTGATCGTCGCCGGGCAAGAAGCCGAAGATCGCAGCCAGCAGAGCGGAGGCGTCCAGCGCGTCGGTGTCGTAATGCTGGCGCAGCACGCCCCGGCTGTCGACGCCGTGCTCGAGGATGTCGGCCTTGATCTTTTCGGCGCCCAGCACCCAGCGTTGCTGCTGCACGCGATCGCCGCGGATTTCGGCCAGCTTGGCGGCGCGGTCGAGCGCAACCCAGCACATTAGCTTGGAAGATACGTAGTGACGGGGTTCGCCGCGTGCTTCCCAAATCCCCTGATCGGGTTGGCGCCAAACGGCGGCTGCGCAGTCGGCTTGTGATTGCACCAGCGGCCACAGCCGCTGGGGTAGGCGTTGGCTGCGCCGGGTGTGCAACAGCACCGAGTCCAAAGCGGCGCCGTATACATCGTTTTGGCGCTGGGCAAAGGCGTCGTTCCCGATTCGCACCGGGCGGGCGCCGCCGTATCCCGAGAGCTCGTCGCGAACGGTCTCGGTCAGGTCGCGCCTGCCGTCGATGCCGTACATGATCTGCAGGGCGCCGTCGTCGTTTCGGTCGAGATCAGCGATGTACTGCATGAATTCATCGGCTTCCCAATTAAGTTCGAGGAAGTGCAGGGTGCGCAAAGTGAATGTCGAGTCGCGGATCCAGGTGTAGCGATAGTCCCAGTTTCGTTCCCCGCCGGGGGTTTCGGGCAAGGAGGTGGTCAGGGCGGCGACGGTGGCACCGGTCGGCATGTAAGTAAGGCCTTTGATCGTGAGTGCGGAGCGTTCGATCAATGGCGACAGCTGATGGTCGGGAATCCGCGCCCTGCTAAGCCATCGGCGCCAAAATCGGGTTGTTGCAAGCAGTTTGGCGTGGGCTTCCTCGAGGGTCGCCGGTCCGGAAAGTCCCTCGGCCCAGGAGAGGGCACAAAACAGCTGCTCGCCCTTGACCAGCACGTGCCGCGCACGGACCCGGTTTTCCTCGATCCCGAGGAGCAGGTCGGTATAGAGCCGGAGGGTCTGGCCAGCACCCGTGGCGTCGGCGCTGTGGCGGTCGTCGGCCAATGTCCATTCGGCGGGGGTACGGCCATAGTCGAGGGCCGGCTCGCATACGAGGTCGATCTCGACCTCGCCGTCCAGACAAGTGACGGTGCGCACAAGCATGTGCTGAGCGTCCTCATCGCTGGGTGGCCGGGTGTGTGGGGTGACCGTGTCCTCGCCGGAACGCGGGCCCATGATGAGTGCATCCCGGGCCACCGCCCAGCCGGTGGGCGTACGCCACGACGTCACCAACGTGTTAGTGCCCGGCTCATAGGTCCGGGCGCTGGGAACGTTGATCCCGAAGGGGGCCAACCGAAACGAGCCCGCCCCGCGATCCAGCAACGACCCGAAGATACTTGGCGAGTCGAACCGCGGCACGCACAACCAGTCGATTGCGCCGTCGGGTGCCACGAGGGCGCCGGTGTGACAGTCAGAGAGAAACGCGAAGTCGGCGATTGGCGGAAACGGAGACGGGGCGGCCGCGCTCTGTTCCGCAAGCCGTGGCGAAGATCCGTTCTGCGGACCGCGAACTGCTGCGTCCGTTTCGTGCCGATCGTGTTTTGTTGGGGCGGCCATCGTCTTGCCTCCATCTGGTTTTGGTTCGGCCTGGCGGGTCATGCGGGAAGCGTTCCCTGGAAGAGATTGCAGCCGGGCCCGTGCGTGCCGAGGCCGGTGACCCGGAACACCCGACCCGCATCGGGCTGGCCCGCGAGCACCTTCGCGTCGAGCTGCTCGCGCCCGGTCGTGACAAACAATGTGCCGCGGCCCGCCTCGCCGAATGCACACGACGTCGCCTGAGCAACCGGAAGTTCCACCGCATCAAGGAAATTCCCTTCGGGCGAGTAGTGGCGTACCGACCAGCCGTCGTACATCGCCACCCAGATATCCCCACGGTCGTCGATCGTGAGACCGTCAGGCGCGGGCCCGGGCTGCTCGAACGCCACCAGCGTGCGCCGGTTATGTGGCTCGCCGCTGGATTGGTCGACGTCAAACTCGTACAGACAGCCAGTGCCGCTGTCATTGAGGTACATCACGGTGCCGTCTGGGCTCCAGCCGATCCCGTTAGGGATCGTCATTCCCGTCAACACCGTGCTAACTGTGTTGTCCAATTCGAGCCGGTGCAGCGCGCCGGCGCCCGGTGACTTGTCGTAGGCCATCGTCCCCACCCAGAACCGCCCACGCTCGTCGCAGGCCCCGTCGTTGAAGCGCACGCCGCGCGGGGCGCCGGTTAGGGACGCCAGCTCGGTTATGGTGCCACTCTCATCGACGAACAAAAATGCCTGGCCGGCCGCCGCCACGTACCCGCCGCCGGCGGCCGGAGCGACCACGCCGACGTCGCGGTCCAGCTCGACCGTCTCGATCGGGCCGTGTCGGCCGTCCCCCATGACGGTGGCACGGTGAAACCGTCGGCCGAGAATGTCGACCCACAAAAGCTCTTGGCGTTGCTCGTGCCAGCGAGGCCCCTCGCTGAGTAGCCCCGGCTCGGGTGACCAGACGCTAACCACGGTGTCGCTCATGCGCGTAGGTCGACAACGACCTTGACATCATCAGGGTCGCGGCGGAGCGCTTCTGCCCAACGCTCAAGTGGCACCCGACGAGTGATCATCGCCGACAACCACGCCGGGTCGGCCGCCGCCAGTGCCGTGACCGCCTGTTCCCAGTGGCGCCTCCCGGCGTTGACGGTCCCGAACATGACGGTGTTTCGCAGCACCATCGCGCGGTTCATGACGGTCGTGTCGACGTCGGGCACCGGGTCGACGTTCATAATTCCGGTCAGGCACATGATCCCGCCGCTGACCAGTCGACGGGCGGCCGACCGTCCCACCGCGCCCACGCCGGTGCATTCGATCACCACCTCGGCGTCCACGTCTATTTCTGCGGCGTCGCCGGCGTGGTAATGCGCTCCCAGCCCTTCGACGAGGTCGCGCTTGATACCGCCGGTTGCCAGGTCCACCACATGCATCTCGTAACCGCGCTGCACGCCTAAAAGACATGCCAATAGACCGATCGGGCCCGCGCCGCACACCAGACCGCGGCCGCCCAAGAAGTACGCCCGATTCGAGATCTGCTCGATCTGATCCCAGGCTTTTGCCAGCACCGATGCCGGCTCCAACAAGACACCAAGGTCGCCCAGTTCGCGCGGCAGCGGTACCGCAAATTGCGGCTCTACCCGCCAGCGCTCACTCCCGTATCCGTGCCCGCGCACGATCCCCCGTTCGACAAACTGATCGTTGCGGCACATATCCCATTGCCCCGCCGCGCAGGCCGGGCACGGAACCGGATCAGGCCGGCGCACGATCCCGACGACCAGATCCCCGCGTTCAAACCCCGATCCATCCGGCGCCTCGAGCACCTCGCCCAGCCCCTCGTGGCCCAACACAAGTCGCGCCTCACCGTGGGGGGCTTCTCCGTAACTGCCGTCGGCGATTTCGCGGTCGGTGCCACACACACCGACCAGCCGCCCCGACACCAGTAGCTCGCCCTGGGTGGCCGACGGCTCATCCAGCGCGTCCACCCCGGCTGTCCCCTTACGGCCCGGCGCGACCGTCATCGCGCGCATGACGGCGACCTCACAAGCGAAGTCGCAGATGAGTTCTCGCTGTTTCTGAAGGATTCGATCACTGCAGCGAATTCCGCGGGATTGATCACCGGCTCGAGGTGTCCGCCGCTGTGCAAATGCATCGTCGCGTGGGGCAACAACCGATTCATGACCCGAGCGTTGATCACCGGAACGATCGGATCGTCAGTGCCGGCGATGATCAATGTGGGTTGCCGAATGATGGGCAACGAAAGCAGGCCTGTCCACGATGCCGCGGCGAGAAGCTGGTGCAAGTATCCGACCGCCGAGCCGTCCGTCCGTTGGCGTTCGAACACCCGCATAACGGCCGAGGGGTCAGTGCGGGCGCTACCACCGTAAAGATCTCCAGCGATCCTGGCCGCGTAGTCGTGATCCAGGAACCGCCGCGGCGTCAACAGTTTCGCCAGCACTGCGGGTCTGCCGGGCACCGTCCCGATGCCAAAACCAGTCGACGCCAAAATCAGCCGCCGGCAGCGGCGCGGGTTCCGGACGGCGAATTGTTGGGCGAGGCCACCCCCCCACGACAACCCAAGCACGTCGATCCCCTCAGCGCCGAGGCCCAGAGAGTCCAACAACCGGCCAAGCACCACCGCGAGATACGAAAAGCTATAGGGAAGAATTGAATTCGAAGACCAGCCGGCGCCCGGAACATCGAAACGCACCACAGTGGTGTTGGGATCCAGCTGCTCCACCAGCGGGTCGAGTACCTCAAAGCTGGCCCCAATGCCGTTGCACAACACCAGCGGCACTCCCGATCCGGCGCGGACGCTGACCCGGATCTGCTGACCCAGAACTGGAATCAATGACTCAGAAGTCTGCTCGGTTGTCCCAACGGCAAAGTCGCCCGACAACCGGCTCAGCTGTGTCGCTAACCCGTCACCTCCCCCGCTCGGGCCGGCCTTTGCATAAAATGAAGGATCGTGCACATTGCCTCCGTCCGGTGCTGACTTCTCACTTAATGCCATGTTGCCGACTCGATCGTTCGATGCCGTTGTCGGAAGAAACAACTCCGGTCGCCGGAAATTGTGCGAGGGAATACCAAAGCCGGTTGCTCATACGGCTGACCGGGTCGAATCCGCTATACTTGTTGCGCGCCAAACTATCTCGCTGGCGACGTTGTCGTTTGAGACAACTCCACCGGTCACCGGTTAGGCGACAATCGAGTCCTGTATGAGTCGCCATGAGCCAGACAAATGCCTTCGCACCAATCTATTTCGTCGGGAGCCAGCGCATTTTTGGGAAGAGGCGAACACCTCGGAGCACCAGGAGGCAACTTTCAATGGACCTCGACCGTATTACCCATCCGTTGCGACTGGCCAGTGGGGCCCACTGGCCTGGATCTACCAAAGGATGTGCTATGAATGCGATTTCATATATCAGCGGTGACATCCAGATCACCGATTTCCCGGCGACCTCGGCCCGCCCGCTGGCCGCCTTCGTTCAGTTGTGCAACGACTTGTTGGCTGGCCCTGACGGCTACTTGTCATCAGGAAATAGTGTTCTTGTCCTCGAATTGGGTTGGCAAACAGTGGGAACGGCCGAGGTTGGCAACAATGTCGTTCACGGCTGGGTCGCCGAACTGCTGAGCAACCCCAACTGGGGCGTCGTTCAATACGCGGAAGCCGCCGCTCCGGCTATCATCGACATCGCCAACCTGCATCGGGCGCTTGCCGCAGGCAAGATTCCACCCATCTCAGCCTGGAACAGTGCTGACTGTGCCGCACGGGCCGCCAGCACGACGTTGGCGGGTGCCGGACTCTATGGCGCCCGAGCCGCATATCAATCAACTGCGCTGGTGAGTACCGAACGGTGCGGGCCATTGGATGCCGTCGCCGGTTATGCCCTGCGAGCCCACACTTTGGCCACCGAAGGGGCGGGTTGGATCGTGGAGCTCACGCACCATGCTATTGACTCATGGCGCAATCTGGCCCGGCTGGCGCACCCCGGTCGCAAATCCGAATCGATAAGCTCTGATTGATCCCTTTGCCCGGTAATCAATAGCCGAACAAGGCATCTCAAACATCGAACCCGTACTGGTGAGTTCCGCGGCGCCAATGGCTTGCGCGAACGATATGGACTACCCGCGTTCCTGATCGTTACCGAGGGTGACCAGGATGGTCCGATTAGTGCCGGAAGGATCGACGATGCCCAAGACAATCCGGGCGCCGGGCACCTTCGATCGCACGGCGGCGACCAGCGCGTTGGGACTTTCAATCAGTTGGTCATCAACCTTCGTTATCAATGCGTCAACCGGCAGCCCAGCCGCCGCGGCTGGACTGCCGTCCGCCACCCGGGAAATCCTGGCTCCGCGGCTATTCTTGTCGCCGCGCGAATCCACGCCCAACCAACCATGCGTTGCCTTACCGGTGGCAATGAGTTCGGTGGCGATGCGGTTGGCGATGCCGACGGGAATGGCGAATCCAATTCCGATCGAACCACCCCGGACGCCGCCCGACCCGTCAGCACGCGCCACTGTTGCAATCGCGGAGTTCATGCCAATGAGTTCGCCATCCATGTTGACTAGCGCCCCGCCGGAGCTACCTGGGTTGAGCGCCGCGTCAGTTTGGATGGCGTCAAATGCTGCGAGCTGGAGATCGGAGCCGGCGAGCGTCACCACCGGGCGGTTCAGCGCGCTGATGATCCCGGTGGTCACGGTGTCCCGCAGACCCAGCGGCGATCCCAGCGCCGCGACCTTCTGACCTACGCGCAGGCTGGCCGAGCTGCCGACGGACACCGGAATGAGGCCCGTGATCCCCTGCGCGCGAACAATTGCGACATCACAGGTTGGATCGCTGGCGACCACGCTGAACTCGGCCGTTCGGCCGTCGTAAAACGTAACCACACTGCTCGCCGACGCAGGCGGCTCGGTGGGGATGGGTGCCACAACATGGCTATTGGTCATGATGAGCCCGTCAGGACTGAGGACGATACCCGAACCCGATTCAGATTCGTCGCCTACCTTGGTTTCCAGCGTGACCATGCTGGGCAACACCTTGGCGGCGACCTGCTCGACCGAATCCGGCGCCGAGAAATTGACACCACCGTGCGGCACATCAGCACCAGGAAGGGACGACTGCTCGCCGATGGCTGGCGAATGCACAAGCACAGCCACCGCAAAACTGATTGCTACAAACAACATCGCCACCGTGAAGGCACGCCCGATGAACGTTCCGACGCGAGCGAACTTCTGCCGCAGCCCGGTCACCGGTATCGCGGATTGGTATTGGAGCTTTTGCCGGCCGGCCGGCTGAACACTGGACATGGGTATCACGCCGTCGTGAAGATCGTTGGGGATCCGGAAACTCCATCGCCGAGCAGCTTGCGCAGTTGTCGCCGGCCGCGGTGAAGCTGCGAAGCCACGGTTCCGGCCGGGGTCTTCGTGATCGACGCGATCTCCCGGTAGCGGAGGCCCTCAACATCGGCGTAGTACACCACGTCGCGAAACTGCTGGGGCAGTTGCTGCATCGCCGACTTGATATCGCTGTCTGGCAAGGAATCTAACGCCTGGTCTTCGGCTGAACGCAGCCACTTCTGCACCGAACTTGCGTAGGTACCCGCCAATCGCCGCTCGGCGAATTCCTCGATGGAATACTGCACAGGCTGACGTCGCTTCTTGCGATAATCGCTGATGTAAGTGTTGATCAGGATTCGCAACAGCCATGCGTGCACATTGGTGTCCCTTCGGAACGAATGGAAACCCGCGTACGCCTTCATCATTGCTTCTTGCACTAGATCTTCGGCGTCTGCGTGATTCCGGCTCATCCGGAACGCATGGCGGTACATGATGTCGCGCAGTGGGGCGGCTTCGTGTTCAAACCGTATGGTCAGCTCGGTCCCAGCTGACGCTGGATGGCTGCGCCCCGCCGGTCCGGCGGGTGGTCGCCGCGTCATCACGCTGCTACCCGCTTGGTTAGCCCCTGCACCGCTTCATGTGCGGCCTTGGTGTCCTTGCGGATCTGGAATGCCTTCACGATCTGAACGACACCGAGTAACACCAGTGACACACCGGCGACAAGGGTGAGCGCGAGGATGGAGTCGAACGGCCAGACAAGGACGATCGCGCCGGCGATCACCGACATGATGCCCAGCAAGATAAACCAACCGCGCCCAGGCAAGTCGCTGTCACCGACGGCGACCGCATTCTCAGTAATGCCGGAAAAGATGAATCCTGTCCCGATCCACAGCGCCAGCAATAAGACGGTGTACGCATCCCCGAAGTGGCGGAAGCACAAAATCGCCAAGACCAACGACAGCGCACCGGTCAAAAACAGCAAAACGCGGGATGCTGCGGACCGGGGCAACGTGAATGCCAAGAATACTTCGGCGAATCCGCTGAGCAACAAGTAGACACCGAACATGGTTGATGCGACAAGGATCGACGGGCCGGGCCACGCCAGCACGATGGCGCCCAAGGCTATGGTCAGGACACCCGATACCAACGTGCCCTTCCAAAGCTGCTTACCGAGATTACTCATCATGGTTCTCCTTAATGGGTCGCGACTTGTGTGGTCCTATTTTGTTGGTTACCTGAGGTTTCCGGCCCACATGACGATCCTGGTCTCAGTGAAGATCAGCGTCGATGTACTCTCCGACAACACAACGGGCTTATTGGTGTAGCCGTCAACAACGCTCCGGGCCAACAGTCACCTACCCAGATCCCATTTTCGTAGGGAGCGTCGACAGAGTCGCAAAAGAGGTAGCGATTCTATCGACGACTGAGCCCGCGCGATCGCCGAAACTATGGGCGCAGTGCAGTTTCCGTCGGGGGCCGTTTCGATCGCCCCTAGCGAACCGTCCGGACCGAACACCACAGCCATAGCAGCATCGTCCCGTCCAACGTCACTCACACCGCCGATCGTCGCGCTGACCGCCGATACCGGACTCGCGGTGGCTGTTTGGGCGCTGGCGCCGGCAACAACGATTTTGACAACGACATGGTTAGCGGTGTCCGTAACGGTGAGGGCACGAAAGAGTGCGACCGCAATCCGTGTAATTAGCTGTATACCAAGTACTTCGATAATATCCATGAGAGCGGGCCTGTTCTCTTCCTATGAAGTAATGGCGTGGACCCAGCGCCGCGAGAGTCGCTTGCACGCACCGTCGAAGGTGCGTTGCGTCTGTGGACCATCACCAACGTTCCCCATGTCCAGGTCAATCTTGAACGTGGCCAACTGCCAGCCCAAGAGGTTCAACCGGATCGTCACGTTCATGTCATGTATTGGGAAATCGCGAATTTCGGACCGGAGCATCTTGCTCGGAGCGCTGGCGAAGACGGGGTCGCTGCGCCCTATCCTCCGGGCGGGCAGCTGGCGAGCCATCACGCCGCCACCTGTTCGGATAACGCCTGGAACGTTTCGTCCACGGCTTTGGTGGCTTTGCGGATCTGGAATGCCTGCCCGGTCCGGATAACACCGAGGATCACCAGTGACACACCGGAGATAAGGGCAAGCAAGAAGATTGAATCGAAAGGCAGGACGAGCACGACTACGCCGGCGGCCGCGGACATCAAGCCAAGAACGACATACCAGCCGCGCCCGGGCAAGTCCTGCTCACTGAGAGCCAGCACAGTCTCAGAAATACCCAGGATGATGAAACCCGTTCCAACCCAGAGCGATAGCAAGAGAATTGCATGGCCGTCACCGAAGTGACGAAGGGACAAGAGCCCAAGGACCAACGACAGTGCGCCGGTGAAAAACAGCGCGACACGAGAGGCTCCGGACCATGGCGAAGTGAACGCGAAGAACAGTTCCACAAAGCCGCTTGCCAGTAGGTAGACGCCCAACACGGTTGAAGCGACAAGGATTGATCTACCGGGCCATGCGAGCACCATTGCGCCCAAGACGATGGCCAGAACACCAGATGCCAGCTTGCCTTTCCACAGCTGCTGACCGAGAACGCTAATCATTATGCCCCTCATTTCTCGCACTTTTAGCCGACGCATCGATCGTCATACGGGCGCATGCCGGGGTCGATGTCGTCTCGTACAACACAATCCACGTTGCGGTGTGGCTGCCTACAACGCCGTTACAGCATCCTCGATCCGCATGGGATCAAAGAAGTCAAACTGGGCGCCCCCAATGGCGATGTGGTCAATACGTGCAAATGCGGTTGCGGCTGCTGTCGTCGTGATCAATCTCGACACAACCCTTATGTCTGCAAGAACAATGACCCGTCGCCATCGGGCCTCGAAGATCGAGTTAGGCCGCGTTCAGTCGGCCTCACGTTAAGCACGGTTGGCGATAAGCCGGCCTGAAGACGAAGGAGTTTCTGGTGACCGATTTGAGCGCAGAGTTCGAGAAGATCTCTGACAGAGCAAAAGACGCGACAGACCACCTCCGCGCGGCGAGTCAGCGCACCAAGGATCAGCTTGCCGTCGATGCCGCCCGCGCCCGCAACAAGGCGACCGCAGCGGCAAATCAGTTGAAGGGTGAGGCAGTTGGTGCCCGGAATACGGCGTCGTCGCACTGGCAGGAGATGCGCGGCAAGTGGAAGGCACACGTCGCCGAGGTGCACGCCCGCGTCGGCGAAAAGGCGGACAAGCTCGACGCTCGGGCCAGCGGAGTCGACGCCGATATTGCCGAGTCCTACGCGCGCGATGCCATCGACTTCGCACAAGCCGCCGTGGACGAAGCCGAATACGCCGCGCTCGACGCGATGTACGCACGTGCTGACGCGGATGCGCTTCAGAGCGATCATGTGAGCGGCTCGTGAGCCGTCACCGGATTGCGACGCGATCTGAGCGACTGCAATTTCCCGGTCGGGATTGCCCAGCAGCCGAATTCTGAGCTCACGAGACCGGTATTGGATACATCAAGTAAGGAAATATCTTGAACTACAACTACATTCAATCGCGAAATTCGCTGCGCAGTGTCTCCACGGCCACCTGGCTGTCCGGCCTCTTGGCCGTGGTTCTCGGCGTCGCGATGATGGCGTGGCCACGACCTACCGTTGATACGGCGGCCGTATTGTTCGGCGTGTACCTCGTGGTGTCTGGCGTCGCGCTGACGTTCCTCGGGTTCGTCCTGCCCGTCACAGCCGGCACCCGCTTCCTGAGCCTGATCAGCGGTGTAGCGTCAATCACGCTTGGGATCTTGGTATTTCGTGACTTTGGCGAGGAGCATGCAATTCTCTTGCTCGCCATCTGGGTCGGGGCCGGATTCATCATCCGTGGTGTATTTGTGACGGGCTCGGCAGTCGGTGTTCCACCGTTTCCCGGTCGATGGTGGGCGAACTTTCTCGGCTTTATCAGCATAATCGTCGGTTTCGTGGTACTTGCATTTCCCTTCGAATCGATCGAGACGTTGACGCTGATGACTGGGGCCTGGCTGACCATTGTCGGCTACTTGGAGGTCATCTCAGGCTTCGTTATGCGGGGCGACGCGACGACAACGGCCGGCACCATGGCCGCCATGAGGCCGTTGATGGGGCAAGGCTATCCCGTTGCTCCGATTACCGGGGCCACCGCAACCACTGGCAAATCGATTGCGCTGCAGTAGTCGTCGCAAATCAAGATACGGAGCCATCGGTTAAATCTTCACATCAGCCGGTGATGCACCTCGAACGCTAAACATAACTCGGCGACATCCCTTGGCCGCGAGAGGGATCGGCCGGTACGTTTCTCGATCCGCCGTAGTCGATGGCGCACGGTGTTGGGGTGGCAATACAGTTGGTCAGCGACGGCGCTCACCGAGGCGTCGCTGTCCTGCCACACGCGAAACGTTTCGAAAAGCATCTCCCTGTCCTCATCGGGAAGGTCGCCAAAGCAGGCAAGCGCAGTGCCGACCGTTTTGATCATCACCTCCGGAACGCTCACGGCAGCGGTGGCCAAGACGGAGCCGTCGAACACAGCGACTGACGATGCGGAATCGGACGGGCCCCGCAACATCATTCGTGCGATATGCCGGGCTTGTCGCGTATCGCGCAGATCCGTATACGCAGCGCTTATGCCCACCCGCGCAGTTGTGGTGCGAGACATGAGGGCGATTATCACGTCGAGCTTTTGGTCGGACTTGACGTGGACGATCCCGACCTGAACGTCCGGCAGCAACCGCCACACCGAAGATACATCCAGGCTGCGCAACTTCGATTCGATCTCAGGTAGTGGCTCACCGTCCACAGTGGG
The DNA here is from genome assembly GCA_963826365.1 of uncultured Actinomycetota bacterium. Taxonomy (GTDB): domain Bacteria; phylum Actinomycetota; class Actinomycetes; order Mycobacteriales; family Mycobacteriaceae; genus Mycobacterium. The sequence goes on from CAWGXA010000004.1 coordinate 299,912, forward strand.
AGCCTCGGCGGCGATGACCACAAAAGGACCATTGATCGGTAGCCGCAGGTGGCCGGCGACCTCCCGCAGACTGCGCTCGTCGAAAGGCCGTCCCTCAAGTAGCGCGTCAATCAGATTCGCATGTCGCGAGGGCTCCGTCAGTAGCTGCTGCTTCTGCTCGTCACGAAATCCGGCCACAACAACAGTAGTGATTAGTTCGGCGAAGCCGCTTATGCGGGCCTCGGTATCGGCTGGCATCGGGCCGGGTCGCAGGGAACCGACCGCCGCCAGGCCCCAAACCCGCCCATCAACGATGATCGGCACCCCCACCGCCGCACACACGCCCACCGCGCGGACACGAGCGGCGGTCGACCCGGCAAAGTTGTCGTAGCTGTCTATCCGTGCGGGCCGGCCGCTACGTTGCACGATCGCCGCGATGGTGTTGCTTTCCAACGGAGTTCGGGTGCCCACCGGCCATCGTGTTAGCGCTGCGGGATCGGCCGCGGCGGCCACCATCGTAATCTCACGATCCGTCTCGAAGCGCCACAATCCGGCGGTGTCCGAAGGTACGCATCGGCGCATTTCCGCGGCCACCGCGCCGAATACCTTCATAGGTTCGACTTCCTGCGCGACCAGCGCGGCGAGTCGGCGCAACGCGGCCTGTTCGGCCGCGAGCCGGCGATACTTCGCGTAAAGCGTGGCATTGGCCAAAGACTCGTCGTGTCGCGCAGTTGGAAATCCCTCAGCGGTTATGAATCCGTCCGCGGCATCCAGCACGTCTGCTTGAAATCCTGCGCTCAGTTCGCCATCGTTCGCGCGCCTTACCTGCGCTTCAGGATCGACAGTGCGACTTGCTGATTCGGTCACCGAGCGAGGCGAGTTCGCGGTCATCGGAATACACCGACCGCCACTGGCAGTATTGGCGGCATTCCAAGCGTTGCATTCAGCATGATTCGCTCTTTTCTGGTGTGCCCACCGGCGCGGTGTCTGGCCTAGCCTCGGCCGTCGTTCGAATGAGAACGTAATTGGTTGACGACTACTACGATCGCCGCGCGGGCAGCCCAGCACCATACCCCGAGGATTGATGTTTAGGGCCGCATGGATGTAGTACTAGCCGGATTCGGTATTTGGCGGGCTGGTCAATCAGACCCGCGCGTGAGCTGGGTCAATTGGGCGCGGGAGTTGATGCCCAGTTTGGCGAACGCGTTGTGCACGTGGGTTTTCACCGTATGTGGGGAAAGGCGCAGCTGCTCGGCGACGGAGCGGTTGGTCACGCCCTGTGCGATCAGGTTGACGACCGTGAGCTCGGAGTCGGTGAGGCTGTCCCAGCCGGTTTTTACCCGTGGCTGGCTGACAATGCGGCGATCCACACCGAGCCGGCGCAACTCGCGGCCCACCCGGCGCGCATCGGCGAGCGCTTCGTGCTCCTGGTAGGTGTCGAATGCGGCATTGAGCTGATCGAGCGCCTCATCACCGCGATCGGTCTGTGCGAGTTCAGCGCCGGCATCCTCGGCAGCCGCGGCGTAAAGAAGCAGCCGCGACGACGAGTGCAGCACGTCCGCGGCTGCCAGCAGGGCCTGGGCATCACGTTCGAGTATGCCGCGGGCATACCCGGCCACCCCGGTAAACAACGGGATCGCCGGGTCCTCACGCTCGAGCAGGCTAGTGGCCTGCAGGACACGCGCGCGCAAGCCGGCATCACCGGCGGCCGACGCAACCCGCGCAGTGAAGATCACCCGATCTAAGACCTGGGTCCAGATTGGTGATTCGAACAGCGCGATGTCGCCGCCCAGCCAGCGCATCGCGTCATGGACGTCGTCGCGCTGCCACGCCGCCAGCGCGAGCACATGCGCTGCTCCCCGACGTACCGCCGATGAGCCAGTGGAGTAGGCATCGCGCACGTCATTGACCATCTGCTGTAACAAGTTTCGGTCATCGGTGCGCGCCGCCACCTCGGTCAGAATCACCATGCGGATCATGTCCAGCTCGGTCACACCTGTCGGCTGTGGGGGCGGCAGGGATTCGATCGCGGCGCGCGCAGCCGACAACCGGCCCGCAGCCAAATGGACAACCCCGTCAACCGGGGCCCACATTGCAAGGGCCATCGCGTTGCCTTGCCGGCGGGCTTGCTCTGTTCCCTCGGCGACCTGGGCCGCAGCGTCGTCCAACCGGCCGACCGCCGCCAGCAGTTGCGCGTAGTGCATTGCGGCCAAGTCATGAGCTGCGGTCGCCTCACTCGTGCGGGTGGGCGCGCAAACCTCCTCGAGCCGGCCTAGGGCGCGGCTCGCGTATCCCTCTCCACCATCGAGCACAGCGAGGGTGAGGTTCGCCAGGATCGTGGACTCGAGATCACCGGTCGATGCCGCGGCCGCAGCCGCCTCGTTGGCCGCCGCGCGCTGTTGGCCGTCTTGTTTCTGATTCATCAGGTTGTAGGCCAGCCACGCCAGATGCCGTGCCCGGGTGACCTCGCTGATGTCGCGCAACCGCAGCGCTCGACGATTCTCCTCGACACGCCGCTGTGCAGTGTGCATATTCTTCGTCGCGAGGCGCAGCCGAATCTCAGCCTCCTCTTGGGGCGACGCCACCTCCGAGAGCGCAGCAACCGCCAACTCTTCGGCCTCCTCATAGCGGCTGGCCCGGTTGAGCAACTCCACCGTCTCGGCGACCAGTAGCCCGTGGTCAGCGTCGTCGGCGGCCAACAGCTCCAACGCGCGCTTGCTCAAGTCCGCGGCCGCGCTCGCATCACTGTGGCCAACTGCTTGCGCGGCTTGGCGCAGCGCATTGATCGCCTCCCGGTCACCGGGCTCAGCACTGCGCGCCAGCTGCGTGGCCACCCCGGCCGGTACCGCGCCCATACCCAGCATGATCGACGCCGACTGGCGCTCCATGGCCCGGCGCAGCGACTGCGGCAACGACTGCCGGGTGGCCTCGCGCAACAAGTCGTGCCGAAACCTCAGCTGCTCACCGTCTTCCACCAGCAGATCCGCGCGCACCGCCTCCTCGACCGCCGACATCAGTGACGATGGCTGGCGGTCCAGCATCGCGGCCAGCAGGCCAGCCGAAAACCGGTCCGGCAGCACCGCGGCCACCCGCACCACCTCCGAAGCACCTTCGGAGAGCAGGTCTAGTCGCTGCTGCATGCCGGCGCCCAGCCGTCGCGGCAGCGCGTCACCGGTAGCCACCGCACGCCCGCCGCTGACATTGAGCCGGCCCTCCTCGCCCAGACCCCCCACCAGCTCCATGACCAGAAAGGGATTTCCGTGCGCCTTGGCGGCCAGATTCAGCAACGACTCATCGGCATTGGCGCGCACCGCGTCGGAGACCATATCGGCGACCGCGCCCGGCGACACAGCCGCCACCCGCAGAAATGCGGCATTCGCGCGTTGCAGCATTGACAAGGTCTCCCGTACCGCCGGACCGCCGGCCCCGGTGCGTGCGGTCAAAACCCACAGCACCGCCACCTCCGGGCGCGCGGTGGCCAGCGACCGCAGCGCCAACAACGTGCTGTTATCGGCCCAGTGGATATCCTCCAGCACAATCGCCAACGGGGTTTCCGCGGCCGCCGCATAAATCGCGTCGGCCAGATCGTGCACCACCCAATAGCGCAGATCCGCCGAGCCACCCAGCCGGCGCAACGCCTCCGCGTCACCAACGGCGGGATCGGCGCGCAATGTCGCCATGAACAGCGAGAAAAATGGCACCGCCTGCTGATACTCGAATGCCTCACCGAACAAGGTGCGGACCCCGGACTTGTCGGCCAGCGCCATCACCTCGGTCAGCAACCGACTCTTGCCGATACCCGGCGGGCCCTCGATGACGAGCACACCCCCACGCCGCTGCACCAAGGCCGTCACGAGCGCGCCGATCACCTTCAGCTCACCCGCCCGCCCCCGAATCGGCGGAGTTGCGAGCCGCTGGCCGCCGACATCAAAAACGCCGGTTGAAGACCCCACGGGGTGTCCTGTCTACCGTTTGCTGGACTGCCGCTGCCGTGCACGTCATTGTAGGCGTCCCATCCACGCGGAATACATCTCGATGTTGTTCAGCGTGCACGCGATCTGTGGCAGCACCTCGGCGCCGAGGGCCCATCATCAGCGGCGACGACCACCAACGGCGATCGGCCGCGCCGCTATACCGATTCGTCGCTCTGCTGCCGTGCCCGAAGCGGTTCGTACAGTAGCTCTCAGGTCAATCCGACTCACGCGTGAGCTGGGTCAATTGGGCGCGGGAGTTGATGCCGAGCTTGGCGAACGCATTGTGCACGTGGGTTTTCACCGTATGTGGGGAAAGGTGCAGCTGCGTGGCGACGTCGCGGTTGGTCACGCCCGCTGCGATCAGATTGACCACCGTGAGCTCGGAATCGGTGAGGCTGTCCCAGCCCGTTTTTGCCCGCGGGCTGACGATGCGGCGTTCCACGCCCAGTCCGCGCAGCGCGCGACCGACCCGGCGCGCGTCGGCGAGAGCTTCGTGCTCCTGGTAGGTGTCGAATGCGGCATTCAGCTGATCCAGCGCCGGGCCAGGGTGGTCGGTGCGCGCGAGTTCACCGCCGGCGTCCTCGGCGGCTGCGGCGTAAAGAAGCGGCCGCGACGACGCGTGCAGCACGTCCGCGGCAGCCACCAGTGCTTGGGCATCACCCTCGAGGATTCCGCGGGCATACCCGGCCACCCCGGTAAACAACGGGACCGCCGGCCGCTCCCGTTCGAGCAGGTCAATGGCCTGCAGGACACGTGCGCGCAAGCCGGCATCACCGGCGGCCGACGCCACTCGCGCACCCAAGATCATCAGATCTAAGACCTGGGGCCAGATTGGTGATTCGAACAGTGCGATGTCGCCCAGCCAGCGCATCGCGTCATGGACGTCGTCGCGCTGCCACGCCGCCAGCGCCATCACATGCGCCGTTCCCCGACGTAGCGAAGATGAGCCGGTGGGGTAGGCGTCGCGCGCGTCATTGACTACCTGCTGCAACAAGTTTCGGTCATCGGTCCGCACCGCCACCTCGGCCAGAACCACCATGCGGATCATGTCCGGCTCGGTCACGGCTGTCCGCTGTGGGGGCGGCAGGGATTCGGTCGCAGTGTGTGCAGCAGACAACCGGCCCGCAGCCACGTGGACAACCCCGTCAATCAAGGTCCACATATCAAGGGCCATCGCGTTGCCTGCCCGGCGGGCCTGCGCTGTTCCCTCGGCGACCCGGGCCGCGGCGTCATCCAACCGGCCGACCACCGCCAGCAGATTCGCGTAGCTGATCGCGGCCAAGTCATGAGCCGCGGTCGCATCACCCGTGCGGGCGAGCGCACGAAGCTGCTCGAGGCGGCGTAGGGCGCGGCCCGCATACCCGTCGCCACAGTCGAGCAAAGCAAGGGTGACATCGGCCACGACCTTCGACTCCAGATCACCGGTCGCTGCCGCGGCCGCGGCAGCCTCCTTGGCTGCCGCGCGCTCTTGCCCACGGTGGTCGTGCAACGTCAGGTTGTAGGCCAGCCACCCCAGATGCCGGGCCCGGGTCACCTCGCTGACGTTGCCCAACTGCAGCGCCCGGCGATTCTCCTCCATGCGCCGCTGCGCACTGTGCTTATTGAGCGTCGGGAGGCGCAGACGAATCTCAGCCTCCTCTTCGGACGACACCACCTCCGAGAGCGCCGCAACGGCCAACTCTTCGGCCTCCACATAGCGGCTCGCCCGGTTGAGCAACCCCACCGTCTCGGCGACCAGTAGCCCGTGGTCGGCGTCGCCGGCGGCCAACAGCTCCAACGCGCGCTTGCTCAAGTCCGCGGCCGCACTGGCATCACCATGGCCAACCGATTGCGCGGCTTGGCGCAGCGCGTCGATCGCTTCCCGGTCGCCGGGCTCGGCACTGCGTGCCAGCTGCGTGGCCACCTCGGCCGGGGCCGCGCCCATACCCAGCATGATCGACGCCGATTGGCGCTCCATGGCGCGCCGCAGCGACTGCGGCAAAGACTGCCGGGTGGCCTCGCGCAACAAGTCGTGCCGAAACCTCAACTGCTCACCGTCTTCGACAAGCAGATCCGCGCGCACCGCCTCCTGGACAGCCGACATCAACGACGACGGCTGGCGTTCCAGCATCACGGCCAGCAGACCAGCCGAGAACCGGTCTGGTAGCACCGCGGCCACCCGCACCACCTCACCAGCATCGTTGGAGAGGTGGTCTAGTCGCTGCTGCATACTGGCGCCCAGACGTCGCGGCAGCGCGTGTCCGCTGGCCACCGCACGCCCGCCGCTAACATTGAGCCGCCCTTCCTCGTCCAGGCCCCCGACCAGCTCGCTGACCAAGAAGGGATTTCCATGCGCTTTCGCGGCCAGATTCAGCAACGATTCGTCGGCGTTCGCCCGCACCGCGTCGGAGACCATATCGGCGACCGCGTCCGGCGGCATAGCCGCCACCCGCAGAAATGCGGCATTCGCGCGTTGCAGCACTGACAAGGTCTCCTGGACCGCCGGACCGCCAGCCCCGGTACGCGCGGTCAGCACCCACAACACCGCCACATCCAGGCGCGCCGAGGCCAGCGACCGCAGCGCCAACAGTGAGCCGTTATCGGCCCAGTGGATATCCTCCAGCACAATCGCCAACGGGGTTTCCGCGGCCGCCGCATGAATCGCGTCGGCCAGATCGTGCACCACCCAATAGCGCAGATCCGCCGAGCCGCCCAGCCGGCGCAGCGCCTCAGCGTCCCCGACCGGGGGATCGGCGCCAAGGGTGGCCATGAACAGCGAAAAAAACGGCACCGCCTGCTGATACTCGAACGCCTCACCGAACAAGGTGCGCACCCCGGACTTGTCGGCCAGCGCCATCACCTCGGTCAGCAACCGACTCTTCCCGATGCCCGGCGGGCCCTCGATGACCAGTACACCCCTGTGCCCCTGACCCAGCGCCGTCACCAGCGCGCCGATCACCTTCAACTCAGCCGCCCGCCCCCGAATCGGCGGAGTTGCGAGCCGCTGGCCACCGAGATCATCAAGGCCGGTCGAAGGCCCCACGGGGTGTCCTGTCTACGGTTTACTGGACTGCCACTGCAGTACACCGCATTCTAGGCATCCGCCCATGTCATCTGCCCGATTTTGCTTTCGATCGCTCAGCTCGTCGAGATAGCCGTTAACCAAGCGTTGGCCGGTTGCTCAAAGCTCGGTTGTTAAAACGGGCCACGGTTGACACTTGTTATTTGGGCTCCCATTCCGCCTGGCTTGACCCGCGCACCACCAGTACCGGGTCTTCCCAATGGGGCTTGGTTTCGGAGAACTTCACCGGTGGGGCGAGTCGGACCAGTTCCCCGTAGGGGGTTTGCGCGGTGATGGCGTCCGGCACCAGGATTTGGTGTTGCTTGCCGGTGCCTGCCGGGGCGTTCTTATCGAAGGTGCCCAAGGACATGAACCACATCGCGCAGCGCGCCAGGTTGACGCGCACGTGGTAGCTGCCGCCCTCTTTGGCCCGGCGGATAAGCGCGGCTTGGATGCCGGCCGCGCCGAGGTAGCCGGCGATGTAGTCGTTCATGACGTGGGTCGGAGGGAACGCGGGCCGATCGGGGGTGCCCTCTTCGGTGGTGAACCCGGTTACACACAAGGCTTCCATGTCGAAGCCCGCGCGGTTGGCCCATGGCCCGTCGTAGCTGAAACAGCGGGCCGAAGCGTAGACAATGCCGGGGCGGCGGGCGGCCAGTTCCTCGGGTGACAGACCGAGGTTCGAAATCTTGCGAGTGCGGTAGCTCTCCACGAACACATCCGCGCCTGCGGCCAGTTCGTAGGCCTTGCGGAGGGCGTCGGGCTGGTTGAGGTCCAGCCACGCCGACGAGGTGAACCCGGCACACGGATCCTGCATCAGGGCCTCGTGCTCAAACTCTTCCGGGTGGGCGATCTGCAGCACCTCGGCGCCGTGCTCAGCCAGCGTGCGGGACATCACGTTGCCGGCGATGACGTGGGTTGCCGACAGCACCCGAAGCCCAGACAGTGGACGCGCCGCCGGCGTGAACGGCTCGGGATCACTGTCGCCGATCTTGACGATCTCCACCACCGGCTTTTCGGCCAGATGCTTGCCCTGAGGATGCTGTGCCCACTCTTCGGCCGTTCGGACGAGAGCGAAGACGAGCCCCTTTTCCGCGGCCGCCTCATCGAGTTCCGCGCTGTCCCAATTGGATACGGCGGTAGCAATGCTGTCCTTGTCCGGCGAGCACCCCAAGAACGTGCACATGCTGTTCAGCAGGCGCGGGTAAGCCCCCGTGGGCAAGAAGAAGCGGCCGTCCTTGGTTCGGTAGAGGTCAAACCCCATCGGGTTGCCGATGAAATATGGCAGCTGATAAGGGTATCCGTTGATCGTGGGGGTGAATTTGTACATAGGGTTGATGCCGTGGATGGCCTTACGCAGGTCAAGGGTCAGGTCCTGGCCGCGGCCGCTGCGCTGCCGCCAGATATTGGCGATTCCCGCCGCCCCCGCCATGATCGGGATACCGATGCAGGCTCCGAGTCGATGCACGCTCGGGAAAATCGGATCCTCGCCAACGAACGCGATGGCGCCCCCAGTGTCCTCGGGGGAAAGTCCGAGGTCGTTCATGAGGGAGCGGAAGCGTGCGTTGATGTCGAACTCTGTGCTCGCACTTGATGTCGCCAAGGTATCGCTAGTACTGGTCATTACCCGAGCATCTCCCCGTTTCAGACATAGGTCATTGGCCACGATGACAGCGCTGAATCCGGTTCGGTGTCGCGCGCAACAACTGGCCTACTTCCGGGCCGATGAGCGCAATGCGCATTGCTAGCTTCCGCGGGTGGACCGTGGCGGCAGGCGGTTCGGATCGTCTTCAAGAGCATCGCGGTCCCAGTGGCTGAGATCGGCCGCCGCCTCGTAAGTGGTCTGCAAGAACCGCGCGACCGCGCGGTCGGGATCATCTGCAGTGCGCACGGCTTCGTAAGGCAGCATGACTTCGTTGGATTCTCCGCTGAAGTAGGCGCAACGGCGTCTCGGCCGTTGAGCCAGCGGGAAAGGCTTATGCGCCACCTATGATTTCGGCATATTTTCGCGGATCTCGTAGGCCAGGCACAGTTCGGCAAGTTGATCAGGCACCGCGAGCGAACGCCCGGTGCGCTCTTCGATGCGGCGCAGGCGGTGCCGGACGGTATTGGGATGGCAGTAAAGTTGTGCTGCAGCGTCGGCCGTCGAGCCTTTTTGGGCAAGCCATACGCCGAAAGTCTCTAATAGCAACGCTTTTTCGTCACTCGACAGATCGTCGAATTGACTGAAAATGACGGCTGCCACCTTGTTGGTCACCTCGGGCGCGCTGACGGCGGCTACGGCCAGCAAGGAGTCTTCGAATACGGTCACGCCCCCGCTGCTGCTGCTTCGGGTATTAAGTGCGACACGCGCGTAGCGCAGGGCCTGCGCTGTATCAGTGAGGTCATTGAACAGGGGACTGACGCCAACCCTTGTTGTCGCCTGCCTCTGGAGGAGTTCAACCACCGCGGCACGTCTGGATTCGGTTGAGACATGGGCGATGCCGACCTGAAGGTCGGGAAGGAGTCGCCATGCGGAGTAGATGTCGGCGGCGCGTAGCTTAGCGGTAATTCCAGGGAGGGCCTGTTTGCCTACCACTGGACAGGCGGCAGCGATGACTAGGTAAGGCCCCGAAAGCGGCAAGCGTAGCAACTGGGCAACTTCCCACACGGCGTAGTCAGTAAGGGTGCGTCCGTCGAGCAGCGCCTCGGTCAGCGCGGCGCGCTCGGCCTCGTCCTCGAGCACCTGGCGCGTCATCTGCTGCCGGTAGGCGCTCGTCATTGCATCTGTGTAGACGTCCTGGATACGCCAAATTCGTCTCGTCGCCCGGATCAGGACGTCGCGGGTAAAGCCCGGCTGCACAGTGGCGACATGCACTGCGGCGTCCCAGAGATAGCGTGATGCGATGCGGTACGCATCCATCAGCGCTGGCAACGGAACGCCGGCGGCCGCGCGTTTGGAGCCCGTCGCGACTGCTGGGGAGGTGTCGAATATCGCCGCAACTTCAAGACCTTTCAACGCAAACTGCAGGTTGTCTGCGCTGCTAGCCACTAGTTCGTCGTTGGTCACGACACTGGTGCTCTTGTAGAAGTCGACCTCGGCTCTTACCGCGGTGGAAACTGAGTGAGCCAGCTCGTCGATGCGGCCGCCCAGTGCCGAGGCGAGACTGCGGACCTGCTCGTCGATGTCAGCGCTAACGTTGTGGCCGTTCACGACAAACGATCGCCATGGCCGGGCGGAGCTATTGTCTGAAAAATCCGCCGTTGTCATGATGTGTGGCGCCCCTGATGATGAACCGAATTAGCCGAACGGCCGGTAGTCATGGGCAGCCCCTTCTACGTTGACCGCGGTGGAGTAGTTCCTCCGCAATCCGATTGTTGTTCAGGAGCTGATCGCCGATCTTGTGCGTGAGGACAATTCCGGAAGCTTCAATGTGTAGCGGGCACTAATGCATCCCACAATGTTCGGCGTAAGCGACCCGGAGGTGGCGATGACGACGAGCAGCCAATAGCCATCGGCCATGTGTCCATGAGGAGAATTGCGAACTAGGAGCTCTCGATCGGCGAAACAGCCACCGGCGGCTCTGATTTCGCGCTAGCTACCTGATTAGGCCCAACCCCAAATGCGCCGTATCCATCCATCGTCGGCGGGTTCATCGCAGCCGTGGCGGACAACAATGACAGGAACTGCCGCGTTCCGCACTACCGCGGAAGTGACAGAGCCCAAATGCGCCCCGGCATAGCCGGCGCGGCCACCACTTCCCAGGATCACGAGTTGGGCGTTCTTCGACTCGTCGACCAGCCAGCGCTCCGGGACGTCACACACCAGTCGTCGGTGCACGCGGACGTCTGGGTAACGCTCTTGCCAACCGGCCAATCGTTCACTCAGCAGCTCTGCGCCTTCGTCGCGGTAGGTCCTCCAGTCCATGCCCAGGATCGGGAACACCCCCACGTCGCTCCAAGCCAGTAGCGCCACCAGTGGAACACCGCGTCGCGAGGCTTCCTCGAAAGCCAGCGCAACCGCCCCTTCCGACGCGGTTGAGCCATCGATACCCACCAAAACCGGAGCGTCAGAAGCCCCTTGCTGTCCCGACTCCGCATCCGGCACCACCGCCACTGCGCAGTTTGCGTGATGGAGCAATCCGGTAGCGACGGAGCCGAGCATGCCCCGCCCCGACGTGCGCCTGCCCTCGCCCACCACGACCATCAGCGCATCTTTCGATGCGCAGACAAGCCTCGGCACGAGGCTCGCATACTGCCGCTCGGCTTGGATGTCCGGCGTCGTCCCGCCGGCGATCGTCTCGATCATTTGTCTTGCGCGGCTGAGTATCTCACGTGCATGTTCTTCCTCTCCTTGTGTGATGGTGTGGTTCGGGGCCATCGCCGAGCTGACCAGCGTTGGGGCAACGACATTGATCAGATTGATTGGCACCGAACGCATCATCGCCTCACGTGCCGCCCAGCGGACGGCGGCATCCGACCCGGGAGACCCGTCGACACCGACTACTATGTTGGATCGCATGGTCGGCCACAACATCTCGTCGTCTCGTTGGGCATGACCGTGGTGGCATGGCGGTCGTTGCGGCCGTTCACCTTTGGACATCGACCAGTAAGCGGGATATCCGCATCTCCGCCGCGAATGCGGCCCTGGGTCCGATTTATGCCGACCGATCACGCCGCCGCCCGCGCAGACACCGCGTCGTGTGTATGGTGTGCCGCCTTGGCATCCTTGCGGATCTCGAATGCCTGCACGATTTGGACCAGGCCCAGCAGGGCCAGCCACACACCGGAAACGATGGTGAGCGCGACGATGGAACTGAACGGCCAAGCAAGCAACAAGCAGCCCCCGACTACGGAGATGATGCCGAGAGCGATGTACCAGCCCCGGCCTGGTAAAGCCAGCAGGCTGGCGGCGACGCCTAACTCCGAAACACCCAGGAAGATGAAGCCAACTCCGACCCAAAGCGTCAGCAACAAAACCATGTAGCCGTCATCGAAGCGCCTAAAGCACAAGATAGCCAAGACAACCGAAAGCGCGCCGACGATAAACAGCAGGATCCGGACTGCGGCCGAGCGAGGCAAGGCGAACGCCAAAAACACTTCGGTGAAGCCGCTCAACAGAAGGTAGATGCCGAACAGGGTCGCAGCGACAAGAATCGACGGCCCGGGCCACGCCAGGACCACGCCGCCCAAGAGTGCAGTCAGCACACCGGCTGCCAGCTTTCCTTTCCACACCTTTTGGGCCAGAACGCCGTTCATATTGCTGCTCCTTCTACATCGTTGACAGCACCCTGCAAGTTGGCGGCCTGCCGTCGTTGCAGGTCTGCCAGTTCGCGGCGCCGGCCGGCAATTTTCCGGCCTCCGCGTCAATCGTCGAATGAATCAGCGCCAGCGTCGATGTGGTCGCTTACAACGCGCCTCAGTTTGCGTTGTCTGGATCGACAACGGCGGGAACGCCAGCGTCCAAGTGAATCGCCAAACAGCACAACGCTTTACAGCCTGGTTGCACAGACTCACATAGCCGCCATCGCCGGCGTCCCTATTCGGCGCCTTCTAATTTCGTCAACTCACCGTCGAACCATGCGCTCACATAACGCATCGTGCTCGTGCCCTTGAAATTCGTCGTGCTCTCTGGACGCAGTCCTAATCGCGCGATGATCTCTTCGGCCACCTGACGCGAATGATCGGACAGGTCTGCCGCCCCACAGTCGCAGTGGCGGCCGCTCGCGCCAGCACAGCCCGCTACCCGGTGCCGTTCGATGATCTCGCGTAGCGAATCGACAAGGTCAATCATTGCTAATCGTTCAGGCGAGCCGGCGATGAATCTCGAGTGCCAAACATAGCTCCGCGACATCCTTTGGACGCGAAAGAGATAGTCCGGTCCGCTTCTCGATGCGACGCAAACGGTAACGTACGGTGTTGGGGTGGCAGTTGAGTAGTTCACCCGCTACGACCACCGATGCGTCGGTCTCCTGCCACACCCGAAATGTCTCGAACAAGACATCCCGCTCATCCTCGGGCAGATCACCAAAACAGGCCAACACTCTGTCGGCCGATTTGACCATGACCTGCGGGGCGGCCAGTGCGGCGGTCGCCAATATGGTGCCATCGAACACCGCCACCCAAGAACCCTTATCGGCCCGGCGCAACAATGACATCTTGGCGAAATGCATTGCCTGCGGTGTCTCACGCAAGTCGGTGAATCGCGCGCTCACCCCCACGGGGGCAACCGCGATACGCGATACCAGTGCGACAACCCTGTCCAGTTGCTGCCCGGAAGTCACCGCGGCGATTCCGACCTGCCAATCCGGCAACAGCCGCCAAGTCGAATACACATCTAGACTGCGCAGTTTGGATTCGATCACCGGCAGCGCCTCGCTGCCCCGATTGTCCGTCTCAGCCGCAATGACCACAAAAGGACCGTCCTTGGGCAACCGAAGGCAACTGGCGACCTCAGCCAAACTGCAGTCAGCGACCACTCGGCCCTCAAGCAACGCGTCGATCCACAACGAGCGCTGTGCTGTGTCATCGAGCATCTGCCGCTTCTGCTCGTCGCGATATCCGGCCACCACGGCTGCACCGATCAGTTCGGCGAAGCCGCTAATGCGGGCCTCAGTGTCGGCGGGCATGCGTGTGGGTTCAACCGAACCCACGGTCGCCAAACCCCATACCCGGCCATCGACGATGACCGGCACGCCCACCGCAGCCTGCGCGCCGCCCACCGCACGCACGCGTGCGGCGATCGATCCCGCAACGTTCTCGTAGCTGTCCATCCGCGCCGGCTGCCGTGTCCGTTGCACCATCGCTGCCACGCAGTCGCCGTCGATCGTCAATCGCGTGCCCACCGGCCAAGCCGCCGGCGAGGGAGAACGATAATCGATGGCTATCAGAGTGAGTTCGTCGTTTTTTTCGTAGCGCCACAATCCGGCGGCATCTGTTCGTAAGCACTGACGCATTTCGTGGACCACCGCATTGAACACCTCCGATGGTTCAACCCCACGGGCCACCAACGTGGCAAGACGGCGCAAAGCCGCCTGCTCTGCGGAAAGTCGACGATACTCCGCGTATACGTGGAGATGATCCGATGACAATTCGAGATGCTTGGCCCTAAGTTCGCCATTGGTTACAACATCGTCCATCGCGCGCCCCTAGAGGTTATCGATATTGGCGTCAGCCCTATCGAGCTAGCCGAGTCAGTAATGGGAAATCTGCTCAGCTGTTAAAGTTCGCCTTTCATTGCCGAGCATCACCGACATGATGCGAGGACGAGGCGCTGACACCACAATCCGCCTGAACCCGTGCCGCGGTCCATGTGACCGGCTACATGATCTATGCCCGTCCACTGTGCCCAATCACAATGGCGACCCACAGTTCGAAAAGATTTCCAACCAAGCAAAATTGGTGGGCATTGCACCAGAGATCAACCTGCCACCGACCGCGACACGGCCGGCGAAAAGTGCCCGCATACGAATTGGCACTGGCGGCCAGCGCCACTGCGGCGGCTAACAGAACGATCCGACCGAGGTGCTGATTAGTTGTCCTACAAGAGATTTGAAGGATTACGCTCGCGGTGGATTCGGAGTCGTTGTAGTCGAAGCGTCCGAATATTCGGGTAGGCGAAGGTCGTCGGATGAGACGCGGCTGAATCGCCTGCCAACCGAGTTCGTGACCGCTCGAGCGGCTGGGCTTGCCGCGAGTCGGGCAGTTGCGTGCAGTGCACTGATGCCGGCACGGCTGCGGGGATTAGCCGCCCGCAGCACCCAGGGGCGCACATCTTGGGCGGACGCGACGTGTGGGCGCATGAACTGTTCGTAGCTGGTCAGGGCGGTGCGGTGATCGTCGGTGCGGGCCAGCTCGCCGGCCAGGACGTAAGCCCCGATCAGGGCAAGGCTGGAGCCACCCCCGCCGACAGGTGAGACGCAGTACGCCGAGTCGCCGAGCAGTGCGACGCGTCCTTTGCTCCAGTGTGGGGCGCGTACCTGTCCGAGGGCGTCGAAGTACAGCGCTGCCTGATCGAGCTCGGCCAGAATGCGTCGGGCATCGTCGGCGTCCGCGAAGTTGCGTCGCAGGATGGCGACCTGATCGTCTCGGGCGAGGTCTTCGAGACCCCGAACGTCGGACACAAAGGACAGCATGGCGCGGGTGGTGCCCAGGTTGTCGGGCCGCAGGTGGACGGCGCGGGATCCGGGTAAGTGGTGCCAATTCCACCACTGGTCGTCGGTATCTTGGCGGGCGATGGTGAGGTAGGCGATGTACATGCCCAGGTCGCTGACTTCGAGGGGCAGCACCAAGTCACGGGTGCGCGAACGCATACCTTCGGCGATGACGACGACGTCGGCGTCGATGGCCGTTCCGTCGTCAAGATCTGCCCAGACGTGGTCGCCGTCGTCGGTGAGGCCTGCGATCTGGGTGTTGAATCGATATTCCGTGCTGTCGCGGGTGTGCTCGATGAGAATGCGGGACAGTTCCCCGCGCAGAATCTCCAATTCCGCTGTCGGACCGTCGTGCTCGCCAGAGCTGCCCATCGGGAATTCCGCTGCCGCTGAGCCGTCGTCGGTGACGAAGCGCATCCCGACTTCGCCGGTATTGGCGGCGCGAATGTCTTCCTCGATGCCCATGCGGCGGGCGACCTCGCGGGCAGCGCCGCGGACGTCGACGTTGCTCCCCTGATCGCGGCGTTCTGGTGCGCGTTCCAACACAGTCGTGCGCCAGCCACGCCTGGCGAGTTGGTGGGCCAGTGCGGGCCCGGCGATACCGGCCCCGGAGATGATGGCGTGACGAGACATTGTCTCGATGTCCTTCCCGCGACCGCGCGCGGGAAGTACCCGCAGATCTTCTGATCAGATGGATGACGCGTTTCCTCAGGTACGTGCCCGTCCGAGGCCGTCGCGAAACATCAACCGCCTACGGCGTGATGACCGTATAGAGCTCGGAGATAAGGTCGTCGCGCACGACCGCCACGTCAAATCCGCTGGCCACCGGGTCGCCGCCGGCAGGCCCGAGCTTCCACGCCAAGTAGCCGAATCCGCGGGTCTGGTAGACAGGACTCGCTTTGGTGAAAACCAGTCCCTGCATTCGCGATTGCAACGCTATCGCCTTAGCCGCTAACGCTTCATGACCGACGGAGACCCCCTCGTCGTCGGTCCAGCGAACATCCGGAGCATAGGTGGCTTCAATCGTCGCGGCCCTCCGTCGGGCATCGCGTTCGTTGAAAACCCCGAGCAAGTTCGCTTCCATCAATTTGTTGATCGTCTCGGCCATGGTGAATCCTCCGCGGTAGACAGACAGTCTCAGGGTAACGACTTTGCATGATATATCAAGCAATTTCTCAGCGACTCCCCTTCTCGCGATACCCTAGGACCGGTACCCGGAGAAGGAATGGTCGAAGTGTCACGTAGTCAGCGCCGGAAATCCGAACAAGGTCCGTGGCTGTCAGCGGCCCAGCAGCGAGCCTGGCGTGCATTCATGAGCGTGCAGCTCCGGATGAATTACGAGATGAACCGGCAGCTGCAAAGTGACGGTGATTTGTCGCTTGCCGACTACCACGTGCTGAATGCGCTGACAGACGCGCCCGACGGGCGCCTTCAAGTCTCCGACTTGGCCGCGCTGATCGGGTGGGAACGCAGCCGCGCGTCGCATCAGCTGCGCCGACTATGTGAGCGCGGCCTCGCGCAGCGGGTTCGATCCGGCGATGACGGCAGGGCAACGGACGCAATTCTGACCGCGGCGGGACGCGAAGCGATCGACGCGGCAGCTCCCGGCCACGTCGCCTTGGTCCGGAGCCTGTTCTTCGACCCGTTGCCCGACGAGCTGCTCGCACCGCTTACGGCGGCGCTGGAACATGTCCAGGTCAACATCAATTTGAATAGCTCCTTGCCGCCGCCGCCCTGGTGAACAGACGCCAGGGATAAAGCCTCGCCGCACCACCCTTGCAATAAAGCGTGATAAGTCATCTATTGTGAGGGGCACGCTGCACCCCCAAAGGTGAGGGAGGAATCCCATGGACGCGCCAACCCGTCTGCAAGCGCACCGAGTCTTCGCGACGCTCGACGCGATGGACGTTTCGACGCTGACAGCTCTTTTCGCCGACGATGCGCAGGTTGTTTTCGGCAACGGTCAACCTTTCGTCGGGATCGACGAAATCCGTTCGGGCACAACAGCATTCCTAGGGACCATCGCGGGCCTGCACCATTCGATCGTGAAGGAATGGAACGTCGGCGACGACACCATCGCCGAGTTGAAAGTGACCTACGACCGTACCGACGGCCAGCAGGTGACTATTCCGTGCGTCACGATTTTCCATACCAACGCCGTCGGCAAGATCGACGCCTACCGCGTGTACTTCGACGTCGCGCCCATTTACGCCTAGCCGATGCGCTCCCGCTATCGCATTGCCGATAAGGCGGTTTGGCGTGTCGGATACGGCGCGATGCAGTTGGCCGGACACGGCGTCTTCGGCCCACCGCGCGACCGTGATGAAGCCGTCGCGGTCCTGCGGGCCGCGGTGGAAGCTGGGGTCGATCACATCGACACCGCTCAGTACTACGGACCCGGGGTCGTCAACGAGCTGATCCGGGATGCGCTGCACCCCTACCCCGACGGTTTGGCGTTGGTCAGCAAGGTCGCAGCGCGCCGCGACGATTCCGGAGCCGTGTTGCCTTACGACGAACCCGACCAATTGCTCGCGGGCATCCACGACAACCTCCGGACGCTGGATGTCGAGCAACTGACCGCGGTGAACCTGCGGGTGATGGACAACGCCGTGCCTGACGAACGGTTCGTCGACCAGCTCGGCGCCTTGGTGACCGCGCGGGACCATGGCTTGATCGCGGGAATCGGGATCAGCAACGTGACGCACCGACACCTGTTGCGAGCGCTCGAGGTCACCGACATCGTCTGCGTACAGAATGCGTACAACCTCGCGAGTCGGTCCTCGGATGCGGTCCTGGACGAGTGCACCGTTGCAGGCATCGCGTTCGTCCCATTCTGTCCGCTGGGCTGGCCGAAGAAACAGCACGAGGCGATCCGCACCAATCCGGTCGTCACTGGCGTCGCGACCGGCCACGGTGCAACACCGGCTCAGGTTGCTCTCGCCTGGCTACTGGCCATCGCGGACAACATATTGCTGATCCCAGGCACCGGCAGTCGAGGACACCTCGCGGAAAATCTTGCCGCTGAGTCATTTTCGCTACGGAAGGACGAAGTCGCCCGCCTGAGCGCGGCATTCAGTAAACCGTTGCCCATACCCATCACCTAGGAGAAGCTCATGAATTTGGCACTATGGATTGTCGCGATTGTCTTGGCAGTTGTCTTCACTGGAAGTGGACTACTGAAAGAGCTTGTGCCCAAAGACAAGCTTGTCACGGCCGGCCAGGGCTGGGCGCAGGACTACAGCCAGACCAATATCAGATTGATTGGACTCGCCGAGATACTCGGTGCGATCGGGCTAGTCCTGCCGGCCGTGCTGCATATCGCCCCGATCCTTGTCCCCCTGGCTGCTGTCGGGTTGGTTCTCGTCATGGTGGGTGCGGCGGCCGTGCACGCCCGCCGCAACGAACCGATGAATGTCGCGGTCAACCTGGTGTTGATCGCCCTGGCCATCTTCGTCGCCTGGGGCCGATTTGGGCCGTATTCGTTTATGCCGTAATCGAGCTGAGCGGGTCGCGGTCAACCCCAGCGGCACCTGGACGGCCTTCGACGCGCTGCGCGCCGGGGAGATCGTGAAAGCCCTCATCGGACCGGGCACCTCGTTTGCCGTGGGCCGCTGACCGTCATTGTGCAAGCCCACACTTCAAGGCGTGTATTCGTGTGGGTCGGCACAGCGACGCCGGACTGCGAAGGTGCCAAACTACACACGTAAAAGCGTGGCGCATAACTCAAGTCACGGCATGGCGAATCACTTCGGCCTACCGCTGGAAGACTCCGGCGATGCGACCGATACCGCAAGGAGGAATTGATGACAAGCATCCTTGATCCCGGCTTAGCCGTCATCACTGGCCCGGCCCCCGCTGGCAGCGGACTCCCGCAACCGCCTGTGTTCGAGTCGGTCGACGCCGAGCGCAAGTACCGTAAGGAGCAGCTGGCCGCCGGCTTCCGACTCTTCGGCAAATTCGGCTTCTCCGAGGGCGTGGCGGGCCATATCACGGTGCGAGACCCGGAACACCCCGAGTATTTCTGGGTGAATCCGTTCGGGATGGCCTTCACTAAAATCAAAGCCTCCGACCTTGTCTTGGTCGATCACAAAGGCGATGTGATCGAAGGGTCCCGGGCGGTCAATCGCGCAGCGTTTGTGATCCATTCCCGGGTGCACGAGGCCCGGCCCGATGCTCTGGCAGCGGCACATTCTCATTCAACGTACGGGCGGGCGTTCTCCACCTTGGGAATCAAGCTCGATCCGATAACCCAGGACGCGTGTGCATTCTACGAAGACCACGCTGTGTACGACGACTATCACGGGCTCGTCAACGACATGGATGAGGGAGTCCGACTGGCCAAGGCACTCGGACCGAACAAGGCCGTCGTTCTGCAAAACCACGGCCTGCTCACGGTGGGCCACACTGTCGCTGAAACCATTTGGTGGTTCATCACGATGGAACGCTCATGCCAAGTACAACTGGTCGCCATGGCGGCGGGAACGCCGAAACTGATACCTCACGACGTGGCTCTGCAGACTCGCGAGATCATTGGCATTCCATCGGCCGGCTGGTTCCAGGCCCAACCTCTGTTCGACCAGATCCTGGGCAGCGACCCAGACCTCGTCCAGTAGGCCTCCGGATTCCTCCCGTGCATACGACGCTGGATTCGTGGATTTCGGGTGGCGCCAGACGCGCCATCAGCGGCTCGTCGCACGAGTTGTTCGTGCGCCAAGATGGCCCACTCACCGGAAAGCCGGTAACCCTGCTCCATGGATTTCCGACGTCGTCGTTCGACTGGGCAGGCGTCCTGCCGAACCTCACGGGTACCGGCCACCGCGTGACGACCCTGGACTTTCTGGGCTTCGGCAGCAGCGACAAGCCTTATCCGTACGGGTACTCGCTTATCGAGCAGGCCAGTCTTGTGCAGGCCCTGTGGCGCGACCTGGGTATCGACCGCACGGCGCTGGTCGCGCATGACTACGGCGTTTCGGTTGCGCAGGAATTGCTGTCCCGCGACGCTGGCCGGATTGAGTCGATGGCCTGGCTCAACGGGGGCATGTTCCCCGACCTGCATCGACCCGCCGACTTTCAACGCCACCTCGCTGACCTCAGTGGAGAGGACGCGGAAGCGTATATCACCGAGACTCTTTATCGCAGAGCACTTTTAGGCGTATTCGGCAGGCCGGTCTCCGACCAGACACTCGGCGAGATGTGGATCGATTTCAGCAGATCGGCGGGCGCCCGGGTCGCGCCGGCGCTGCTTGGCTATATGGCTGAACGCCGAGAGCACGCCGCCCGGTGGTCGCATGCTGTCGAAAGATATTCGGGTCTACAAACTTTCATTTGGGGCCCCGCCGACCCGATTAGCGGATCACATGTCCTTCCTCGTATTCGGGACAAGGCTCCGCTCGCCAGCATCATCGTGCTGGACAACCCGCCGCCGGTCGGACACTTTCCTCAGGTCGAGGCGCCCAGGCTCGTTGGATCTCTGCTCGTTGAGCACTTAAGCCAGACCAGCCCGATAAGGCTAAGGCAGTAGCCATGTTTCACGAACTCACCATTGATTCAATTGCGGTGCGCACTCTCCTGTCACCCGGCGGTTTCTTGCTCGTGGCCGTCGACGGCTGTCCGAGCGTCGCCGACCTCCGGGCGGCCGGCGCGCAACGCATTTGATCGGTTATCGGGCGTTGTTCGATGCAACACCACCTGGCACTGCTCGTTGTCACTGAGTCCATGGACATCGACCAACGCAGACGCCATCGTCAAAGCATGGGAGGCCGTCCGCCCGAGAAGTTGTCATGACCAACTTGAGCCTGTATCTCGTCGAGTCAGCAGACATGTACCCCGACGGTCCCGCACTGCGCTGCGACGGAGTCACGACAACGTTTTCCGACCTCGCCGACAACGCCGCACGGTTCGCCGCCTACCTCGACGACCGAGGCCTTCGCCCCGGTGACCGAGTGGGAGTCATGCTGGCCAACCGCCCCGAGTTCGCCATGGTTTTCTACGGCGTGCTGCACGCCGGAGGGGTTGTGGTGCCGATGGATCCGCTGGGAAGCGCACGCGAAGTCGAGGTTTTCCTGACAAACACCGGGGCGCGCCTACTGGTGTTCGCACCGTCCTGTGCCGCCGCGGCTGTCCCGGGTGCACTGGCCGCCGGTGCTCTGCCAATCTGGGTCGGCAAGCACACGCTCGAACAGCTCACCAGCGACTTTCTCGGGCACCCTTGGCCGGTGACCCGCGCCGGCAACGACAACGCGGTCATCCTGCACACGTCTGACACGACCGGGGCAGCCAAGGGGGCCCAACTCACCCACAGCCACCTGGCCAGCAACCAAGCCGTCATCGCGCGCAGGCTCCTCAACATTGGGCCAGCTGACGTCGTGCTGGGTTGCATGCCACTGTTTCGCGCGTTCGGGCTGACGTGCGTTCTAGGTGCGGCCATCTCGACCGGTGCGACCCTGGCGTTGCTTCCTAGGTTCAACCCTGGCCGAGCGCTGGAAATGGTTGCGGCCGAACGGGTCACCGTCTTCGCGGGTCTACCGCCGATGTACGCGGCATTACTCGGGGCCATCGCCGGCCACGATCTGGACTTCGGTTCGTTACGGGTGTGCCTTTCCGCGGGTCAGGCATTGCCGGTAGAGGTCTTGCGCCGCTTCGAGGACACGTTCGACTGCATGGTCCTCGAGGGCTATGGGCTGCCAGAAACATCCGGGCCGGCCTGCTTCAATCATCCGGCCGCGGCGCGCAAGGTCGGTTCGATCGGCACACCCATCAACGGCGTGCAGATGCGGGTGGTTGACCAACACGCCGGGGAGGTGGCGGTCGGGACACCCGGCGAAATTCAAGTGCGCGGCCCCAACGTGATGAAAGGCTACTGGAACTCACCCGAGGCCACCGCGAAAACCTTTGTCGACGGCTGGTTTTCGACTGGCGACATCGGCGAGGTCGATGAGGACGGTTACTTCTACATCCTCGTCCACAAGAAGACCTGACCTACATCAATCGGCGATGCACTTCGAAAGCCAGGCACAACTCGGCGATATCCCGCGGCCGAGTCAAGCTACGGCCGGTGCGCTCCTCAATGCGGTGCAGCCGATAGCGGACGGTATTCGGGTGACAGAACAGCATCTCCCCGGCGGTGCGGACCGACCCGTCGTGCTCCAGCCACGCCCGAAACGTCTCAAACAGGACCTCCCGTTCTTCGTCGGCAAGATCCGCGAAACGCTCCACTACGGGGCTCGCGAGTTCGACCATCACATCTGGCGCGCTGACGGCGGCGGTGGCCAGGATCGAGCCGTCGAACACCGACACCGGCGAGTCGGGTTCTCCCCGGCCCTGCAGCGTCACCCGGGCCTGACGCAGCGCCCGCGCGGTATCGCGCAGATCATCGAAGCGTGCGCTCACTCCCACCCGGCCGATGGCCACTCGCGACACCAGCGATAGCGTCGCGGCCAGCTGACGCTCGGTATTGACGTGCACGATCCCGACTTGCACGTCGGCCAGCCCCCGCCACGCGGAGGACACATCGAGTCTGCGCAGCTTCGCCTCGATATCGGGCAGGCCGCCCACCCCGGCCCATGCGGCATCGGCGGCTATCACCACGAACGGACCGGTAGTCGGCATCCGAAGACAGTCGGCGACCTCCCACAGGCTGTACCGCTCGAACAGTCGGCCGTGGATCAGCGCATCGATGAGCAGCGCCCGCTGCATTTCGTCGCCGGCCACGCGGCTGCTCTGCTCCTGTCGGTACCCGGCGGCCATCGCGCCGGTGAATAGGTCTTGAGCGGTCAGCAACTTGGCGGTCAACGTGCGCAACGCATCGCCATTCACGAGGGGGCGCGTCGCGGCGTCGTCGGCTATTGCCTCCCATGCCGCGCGGAAACCGACCCGGTAGGCCTCCATCACCGACGGCAGCGGCACCCCGTCCCGCGCTCGCTCAATCCCCGTCTGGGTGGCCACGGTCACGTCGAATTCGGCATCGGTGGCGATTGCCCCAAAGATCGCTCGCATATTCGCGGCGCAGCCCTCGGCAACCACGTCGAACGGCACCGCCGCGTTCGCCCCGTAGAGACGCACCTCGCGGACGATTGCATGGGCCAGCAGGATCGACATCTCATCGGTTCGCCGGTACATCGCGTCCGCGACGTCAGCGACCTGTTGCTGCAGCGTGTCGCTCTTCATGCAACGGCACGTTAGGTGCCGCGCGGCCCCCAGCGTTTGTTCACCCGAGACGAAGATCGGCGGCGTTGTTGTTCATCGGGCGAAAGGAGATCAGCCGACGCCGACATACGCGGGCTAGCGCCGGCGCAAAGACTGCGACTGCAGGCGGTGCGGGTCGTCCTCAAGGGCGCTGCGGTCCCAGCCGCCGAGTTCGGCGGCCGCCTCGTACGTAGTCTGCAAGAACCGGGCGACCGCTCGATCGGGGTCATCGGCAGTCCGTACGGCTTCGTAAGGCAGCAGAAATTCCCCGAGTTCGGCGCTGAAGTGGCCGGTGTCTGGTTCAACGCGATGGGCGGTGAATCCCTCCGGCTCCGGGTATGCGTAAGAGTAGAACGCACCCTCTTCGCCGCCTCCGGGCCAAAAGCCGCAGCTGCTGAGTTCCCGCGAGTACCCCTCGGCCATTACCCAGTCCGGGCAGTTCGGGGCTCCACCCGGATGCAGGGGGGCGCCCCGTCCGGAAAATCGTGTACAGGCTAAATCCAAAGCACCCCAGAAGAATTGGACCGGGCTGGCCTTTCCGACGAATGCCGCGCGGAAGTTGGTCATGACCCGGTGCGCCTGCACCAGCTGCTGCCAGAACGCGCGCGCGGCATCGGGATCGTATTCAGTGTGCTGGTAGTCGTCCGCGAACGGGATAGCGGGTTCGACCTCGTTGGGTTTGGCGTTGATCCGCGATTCGATTCCGAGGCCCTCGAGCGCCGAGAGCGTCTCGCGGTAAAACTGGGCGACCGGTTTGGCCACTAACGGCACCACCTGCTGACCGCCGCCACTATGCCGGATCACAAGTATGTGGTTGACGAAGTCGAATTCCACGTCGAACATCCCATCCCGGTATGGCACTGCGCCGGTGGTCAACCCGCGGGGACTCACGTACGACGTGACTTGCCACCAGTGATTCAACAGCGGCATGTGAACCATCCGAATCTTGCCGACGATCTGGCTCCACATATGCAAGGTGTCGCGGGTGGCCGTCCATTCGTCGACCTTCAGCGATGGCCAGTCGTAGGTCCCACTGCTCATAGGCTCCATCCGCTCCGCTTCCCGCTCTGCATGGCGGACTCAAGCCTGCCGGAAGACGCCGCCCGTTGTCGATGTCGACGCACACAACGTCGCTGGCCGTTCGCCGGTGGGCTGACCCGCTAAATCCGCAGGTTGACAATGGAATCCCACAACGACATTGCGGCCCGTGTGTTCGGGCACAACGGCGGCCGCCAATCGTTGGCACTGCGAACATCGACTTCGTCGGATGCGGTGCCGATGATTTGAAGAGCGTCGCCGTTGGGGCGCCATTACGCGTCCAGAGAAAGGCGTGCGCTGTGAATACGGCACAAACGCTGGCCGACAAGATCATCGCCAACTACGACAACCCGTTGCAGAGCAGCTCGATAGACGTACCCGCACATGTCGAGTCGTTGCTACAGGATCTGGGGGCGACGACTTCCGATTCCGGAGGCAAGGTCACCTACTACGGCTCCGATCCAATCACGCCAGACCGATTGCCGTATGGAGCGATCAGCGCAATCTCGCTGGCCGCCAAGGCAATCCTGATCGCAAAGATCTGGAAGGAACGTACCGGCGAGGGCCAGGATATTCACGTCGATGTGCGAAAGGCTTTGCGGCGCCTCACCCCGTTCCTCGACGGAAAGTGGGAGCTGGTCAATGGATTCCCCGGACGCACGGATCCATTCAGCCCTTTTGCCGGCGGCCCGGATATTGTCCCCACCAAAGATGGCAAGTGGGTCATGTTTGCCGAGCCTTACCCCGCCTTGCGCCAGCACGCACTCGAACTCCTCAAACCCAGGGGCGGCACGTACCAGGCGCTGGCCGACGCGGTGAAAGAGTGGAACGGCGAGGAGCTAGAAGAAGCCGCTGAGAAAGCGGGCGTCCCCATGCCGCTGGCCCGCAACATCAAAGACGTGCTGAAGATGGATGCCTTCACCAAGAACCTGGGGCCGATGCCTCTGGTCAGCGTCGAGAAAGTCGGCGAAAGCGATCCAATACCCTTTACCCCCAATCCCACAACCCCGCTTGACGGTATCCGCTTGCTCTCGTCAAGCCACGTCATTGCGGCCCCTTCGATCGGTCGCGCCATGGCCCTGCACGGCGCCGACTCACTCAACGTGTGGCGACCAACCGATGTCGAACACTCCCTCTGGCACTACACCTCGCATGTCGGAGTGCGCTCCACGGTGCTTGAGTTGGCTGACAAGGCGGGTCGCGCAAAGTTCGGTGAACTTCTTTCCCAGGCCGACGTATTGGTCACAAACCGCCGTACGGGATGGCGCGATCGATTCGAGATGACGTCGGCGGAAGTAGTCAAAGAACGCCCGGGCCTGATCGATACCCAGATCACCTGGGCCGGTGAATCCGGGCAGTGGTCGAGTCGCGTCGGCTTCGACATCACGGCCACCTTCGCGTTGGGCCTCGACAACATCGAGGGCAGTGACGAGAAACCAGTACATCCGTCGATCTTCGTGGCGTGCGACTACGCGGCAGGTTGGCTCGCTACGTGCGGCATCCTTTCGGCACTGCTGCGGCGTGCGAAGGAAGGCGGCAGCTATCGGGTCCGGGTATCGCTGGTGCGCACGGCTTTATGGCTTGCCGAGTTGGGCATCTTCGATCGCGACTACGCGAAAAGACGGCAGGCTCAACTGATGAGCACCTCTATCCGGATCCGGATACCTTCACCGCCGATACACCGATGGGCCATTACAAAGGCGTCACCGAGATGATCGAGATGTCGAGGACTCCGGGTGAATACAAGTACCCGTTGACTCCGTTCGGTTCGTGGCAACCCAGCTGGCTGTGACCGCCGCCCCGCAAACCGTATTAATTAACCCTCGCATCTGCGATTGAGCAGGGCCTATGGTTTCGGGTATGAGCGTCGCAGCGAAAACCAACGGCGACCGACCTGGTACCGCCTCTGATCCGCATATCGTCGAGCTCGGCAAACTGATGCTGGCGCGCGCGCCGAAACTGGGCAAAGCGATGGCCGATCTGCTCTGCGGGCAGATCGACGCGTACCGCGACGGCAGCGTCGTCACGAAAGCGCAAGTCGCCGAAAGTTGCGTGGCGAACGTGACGTTCATCTTCGAGTCGCTTGCCGGAGGCGCGGACGTCGACGTGTCGCCCGCCGAGCACACCGGCACCGCACGCGCCCTGTCCGGCGTGCCGCTGCCGGCGGTGATGACCGCCTACCGCATCGGATTCCGATTCATGTGGGAGGAGACCATTGCCGCGGCACGCGCAGCGGCAATTCCCACCGACTCCATTTTGGACGCCACCGCACGGGTTTTCCTCGCGCAAGACACCTTCACGCAGGCGATGAGCGCTGCTTACCGCCAACAATTGACAGCCCAGATCCTCGAGCGGGAAGAGGAGCGTTCGGCGTTGGTGGAAGCGCTGTTGTCCCACCGGATCACCGATAGCCAAAGCCTTTGGGAGGCAGCGGATCTGCTGCGTCTTCCCACCTCGGGGCCCTACGTCGTCGTGGCTGCGGAGCTGCCCGCGATCGGAAAGCTGGGATTACCGACCATCGAAAACCGACTCGCCGTGCGCGACATCCGGTCAGCATGGCGGCTGCTGCCCGATTTGCAGGTCGGCATCGTCCATCTGCGAGGCCACGCTGCGCCGGCCGCCCTGGCCGCGCTGGTCGAGGTACTCGACCACGCCGCGACCGCCCGAGTCGGCATCAGTCCGCCGTTTGACGAGTTGGCCGAAACCAGCGACGCGCTCCGATTCGCCCGGCTGGCTGTGACGGGCAAGCCGTTGGCCGACTCACTCGTGACCGTCTTCGACGAGACTCCCCTTGCCGTCGCGGTGGTGAGCGCTCCGGAAGCCATGATGAAAATCAGGTCGTCGGTACTCGGGCCGCTCGACGGACTGCCCGCCGAGGAACGCATCGTCCTGCTCGATACCTTCCGGGCTTGGGTCCAGGCGGGCGGCTCCGCCAACGACACTGCGGCCAAGATCTATTGCCACCCCAACACGGTGCGGCACCGGCTGCACCGTGTCGAGGAATTGACCAGCCGATCACTGTCCCGGCCGCAAGACATCGCCGAGCTGTGCCTGGCTTTCGAAGTCGAGCGCCGACTCCCCTAAGCGGTCTTGGCCCGGCCGCGAACTCCGAAGGCACTGACGACGTCGACGATGCCAATGGCGATCAGCCAGCAGCCGGCGACCAGGGTCAGGATTTCGATCGAGTCGAGCGGCGAGACGATCAGCACCGCACCGCCGATCACAATGAGCAACCCAGAGAACACCTGCCAGCCGCGGCCGGGCAGGTGATCCAACGACAATGCCGCGCCGAGCAGGGTAAACCCGCGGAACAGCCAGCTGACGCCGATCCAGATGCCCAACAGCGCGACCGCCTCGAATTTGTCGCGGAAGCAGAAGAACCCCAGAACCAGCGAGACGATGCCGGTGATAAACGTCAGCACTCGCATTGCGGCACCGGCGTGTGTGCCGAAAGAGGCAAACACGTAGCCGATTCCGGAAGCCACCAGGTAGATGCCGAACAGAACACCTGCCACGAACAGTGTCTTCCCAGGCCAGGCCAGGATAATGACACCCAACGCAACAGCGAGGATGCCGATGAGGAGAAGCAGCTGCCAGGCACTGCGGGCAAGCTGCTGTAGCGGACCTTCGAAAACGGTCTTTTCGTTGGTTGTCATTTAAATATCATTCGCCAAAGTCGGTGTAAAGAAAATGTCCGCAGCGACACAATTCGGCATCGCGCATAGGTTTCGCAAACAATGTCAGGCCCAAACGGGACAGGTACGGTGCCCGGCCGCGGGCGAACGCGCCCCTAACGACGGTTTGTCGCCAGAAGACAACACCGCGTCGCAAGTTGGTCGATTCAGGACATGATCGCGCCGCGCTGTCCTCGGTAAGTTTCGTGACGAACCCGATGACTCGATCCAGCCAAGGTCGAATTATCAATAGCCACAATCGATTCCGACTACACCGCATCGCGGAGAAATCTAGGTGAAACCATGTTGCTACCCGCCCTCATCATGCTGATGGTCCTCGGCCCGGTAATCCTGCCGGCAATCATCACCCTCGTGCACCTAGTCACCGGTCAAGCCCGGACTTGCACCGAAGACCGTGTCGCGGCGAACTTCCCGCGTCTGGCTGCTGCCGCTGCGTGAACTGTCGCCTAACCCAACCCCGGCCGGGCCCGCACCACTAGGTGCGGGCCCGCTCATTTCGGCTGTAAAACGACGGCGCCGTACCAATGGCAGATCAGCAACGCCAGTTCGACGTCGAGCCGATCGTTGTCGATGTCGCGGCCACGCCGGGCAACCGCACGGCCCACGCGATACTTCACCGTGTTGAAGTGCAAGGTGAGCTGCTCGGCCGCCAGCTTGTAGCTGGAACCGCAACCCAGGTAGATGCGCAACGTCTCGCGCAGCCGCGCGTCGTTCTCGTCTTCAGACGCCAGGTCTCCGAGCACCTTTGCCACCCAGGCGCGGGTGTCGGCAACGTCGCGGTTCAGCAGCGCCGCGATGGACACCCCGGGGTCGGTCGCCGCTATCACCGTGGGTTCCCGCTTGCCGACCAACGCGACGCGGCGGGCGTTTTCGGCCTCCCGGTGCGACTGGCGAAACCCCTCGATGCCGCCGGCCACCGTACCGATCGCCACACTCGGGGAATCCGGCCGCGACAGGGTGAACTGGCGAACCTTCGCTGCGGCATCGGCATTCGAGGCGCGATACGGTAACCAACCCCACCCGCACGTCCGATCGGCGGCGGCGAAGAGCGCGCCGTCGGCCGCACCGGTGGCTTCGCCCAGTTCGCGAAGAAAACGTTGTAGCCGCGCAAGTTCGTTGCCTTCGGTGCTTGCGTCCGGGTACCACATGACGAGGCCAAGGTGATGCCACCGCAGTGGATATCGGATCGACGTGGACGTCGCATCCACGTCGATGGTCTTCGTTGCGGCAAGGACCTCCCGCACCCGCAGGGCGCGAAGGCTGTTCTGGTTCTCCAGCCAGCGTTCACGTTCGTCTTCGTAAGCGACGACGACTTGTTGGGAGATCCAGTCGATGTATTCGAACAGGGTGGCGGTAATCGCTTCGATGACCGCGTACCTCATCTTTTCGGAAATATCGAGCGCGCGCACTTCGGCGAATACCAGCTCATTCATCAACCGCTGACCGAGCCGGTAGGCACGTACCAGGGCGTTCACCGGGACCCCGTGTTGGGCCAATCGCCGGGCGTACTCCAGCGCTGCGGTGGGCGCCTCGACCCGCTCCACGGCTATGTCGTAGCGCAACGCACGAAGAATGGTGTCCACATTTCCCTCGACGCTGGCCCCGAGTAAATGCGTTAATCGTTCGTCTTCGGGCAGCTCGGGGATCTGATCCTCGAGGGAACGATGCATCAGCGACGACAGCTCTGCCAGCCGATTGTGCAATCGTTCGGCGGTCTCGGCGACGTGGCGGCTGACCTCAACGTCGCTGTCGATCTGCGCTTTCACCACCCTGCTGACGGTAGACCCCGGAGTTGTCTTTGGGCGACAACTGCCGCACACATCTTCGTCGGGCGACCACTGTTTTCGCACCGTTCCGACTCGTAGCGTTACGAACACTTGGCTGCTAAGAAAGCCATTAAGCAAAGGAGCTACTCCAATGGGGTTCACCAAGCCGTATCTCCCCGATGTCGATCCCGATACCTTCCTGACGAAGCCACTGATGGAACGTATGCGGATCCTCGCCAACGATTGGGCCGAAAACGGCTTCGGCTCACCGAAGATGATTCACACCATTTACGTGCTGAAGCTGGTCGTGTTCTTCGCACTCGGCGGCATCACCGTCGCGACGGCGACGTCGGGGCTGCCCGCCTTCTGGCATGTGACCGAATGGTGGAACCAGCCGATCGTCTACCAGAAGGTCATCCTGTGGACGGTGCTCCTCGAGGCCATCGGCGTGGCCGGCTCGTGGGGACCGTTGGCCGGCAAGGTCAAGCCGATGACTGGCGGCATCCTGTTCTGGGCCCGGCACGGAACCATCCGGCTGCGCCCCTGGAAGTGGGTGCCGTTCACCAACGGCGACCGGCGCACCTGGTTCGACGTCGGTATCTACCTGGCACTGTTGGCGAGCTTGGCGATGGCCTTGCTGTCGCCGGGTGCGCACAGCGACTCGCTGTCAAAAGCGTTGCCGCAAAACACATCCGGATTGGTGAACCCCGCGCTGCTGATCGCGCCGATAGCACTGCTGGTGCTGATCGGCCTGCGGGACAAGACCATCTTCCTGGGCGCTCGCGGCGAGCAGTACCTGCCGGCGATGCTCTTCTTCGCCGTGCTGCCGTTCGCCAACATGATCATCGCGCTCAAGATGCTGATTGTGATCGTGTGGGTCGGCGCCGGCTTCTCGAAGTTCGGTAAGCACTTCGCCAACGTCATCCCGCCGATGGTCAGCAACACGATCTTCGCGCCCAAGTGGGTGCGACGGGCCCACTACCGTGACTTCGGACGCGACATGCGGCCATCCCGGCTGGCCGACTTCATGGCACACGTCAACGGCACCACGGTCGAAATCGGCGCCCCGCTGATCCTGTTCTTCTCGACGAACAAGTGGTTGACGCTGGCCGCGGCACTACTGATGGTGGGCTTCCACCTGTTCATCATCTCGACCTTCCCGCTGGCGGTGCCGCTGGAATGGAATGTCGTCTTCGCCTACACCACGATCTTCCTGTTCCTCGGCTTCCCGAACTCGAACGGATACGCCCCGTGGAACATGACTCCGCCCTGGCTGGCGCTGGTGATCGCGGCGGGTCTGCTGTTCTACCCGATCCTGGGCAACCTGCGACCGGACAAGGTGTCCTTCTTGCCTGCGATGCGGCAGTACGCGGGCAACTGGGCCTCGGCGGTGTGGACCTTCACGCCCGGCGCCGAGCAGAAGCTGAACCGGGTCACCCGCACCGCGTCCAACCAACTCGAACAGTTCGTCGCGGCCGGCTACGAGCCCAAATGGGCGGAGATCACCCTGCAGAAGACGACGGCGTGGCGAAGCATGCACAGCCAGGCTCGTGGCCTCTACTCGCTGCTGTTGACGCACCTTCCCGACGTCGACGCCCGGACGGTCCGGGAGGGCGAGTTCGTGTGCAACTCGTTGATCGGCTTCAACTTCGGCGACGGGCACCTGCACAATGCAGACATGATCCAGGCGGTGCAGCGCGAAGCCGCATTCGAGCCGGGTGAGTGCGTCATCGCCTGGGTGGAGTCGGAGGCATTCCTCAGCGGTGTGCAGCACTATCAGTTGATCGACGCCGCACTCGGGGTCATCGAGCGCGGCACCTGGAAGGTCGCCGACGCAGTCGAGCAGCAGCCCTGGCTGCCCAACGGCCCCATCCCGCTTCAGGTGACATGGTCGCTGGGCGACAGCAAGCACGGAGCGCTGGCATGAGTACCGCGGTCGTGGTTGGCAGCGGGCCCAACGGGCTGGCCGCCGCCATCTCGCTGGCCGCCAACGGCATGCAGGTCACCGTGCTCGAGGCCGCCGACGAAATCGGGGGTGGCACTCGCAGCAGCGAAGCGATCCTGCCCGGCTTGCTGCACGACCACTGCTCGGCGATTCACCCGATGGCGGTCGGCTCGCAGTTCATGCGCGACTTCGACCTGCAGCGGTACGGATTGTCTTGGCGGCTACCGGAAATCGATTGCGTGCACCCCCTAGACGACGGCAGCGCCGGCGTGCTGCACCGCTCGGTGGAGCAGACCGCAGCCGGCCTCGGTCGTGACGGCGCGCGCTGGCGGCTGGCGTTCGGCTACTCGGGCGCCCAGTTCGACACGCTTAGCGAGGACATCATGGGCCCGCTGCTGCGGTTGCCGCACCATCCGCTGAAGCTGGCCCGGTTCGGTGCCCCCACAGTGCTGCCCGGGTCCACGTTCGCCCGGGTATTCCGCACTGAGCAGGGCCGGGCATTGTTCGGAGGTGTTGCCGCCCATGCCTTCCGGCCGCTGCATTACCCGATGACGTCAGCGATCGGGACTGGCATCATCGCGGCCGGCCATCGGCACGGCTGGCCGGTGGCCGCAGGCGGGTCGCAGTCGATCGCCGACGCCATGGTCACGCTGCTCAGCGACCTGGGCGGCAAGGTCGAGACCGGGGTGCACGTCAAGACGGCATCGCAGCTGCCGGCTGCCGACGTGACGATGTTCGATCTGGCGCCCGGTGCGGTCGCCGGAATCTTGGGAGATCGGCTGCCGCGCCGAATTTCGACCGCTTTCACCAAGTTTCGTCGCGGTCCCGGCGCGTTCAAAGTCGACTTCGCCGTCGAGGGCGGCGTGCCCTGGACCAATCCGGACGCACACCAGGCCGGCACCGTGCATCTGGCCGGGAACTACGCCGAACTTGCCGCGACCGAGCGAGAAATCCA
The DNA here is from genome assembly GCA_963826365.1 of uncultured Actinomycetota bacterium. Classification (GTDB taxonomy): domain Bacteria; phylum Actinomycetota; class Actinomycetes; order Mycobacteriales; family Mycobacteriaceae; genus Mycobacterium. The sequence continues at coordinate 332,620 of CAWGXA010000004.1, forward strand.
CGCCGGACGGATGCCGGAGCGGCCGTTCGTGCTGGTTGGTCAGCAGTATCTGGCCGATCCGCAACGGTCGGTGGGCAATACCCATCCGATATGGAGCTATGCGCATGTCCCCAACGGCTATGCGGGAGACGCGACCGAGGCGATCATCGCCCAGATCGAGCGGTTCGCTCCCGGTTTCCGGGATCGCATCGTCGGCCGCACCGTTCGTTCGACCACACAGATGGCCTCCTATAACGCCAACTATGCCGGCGGCGACATCATGACCGGCGCCAAGGATATCCGCCAGCTGGTGTTCGGGCCGCGAATCACGCTGTCGCCGTATACGATTGGCGTACCAGGCATGTACATCTGCTCGGCGGCCACCCCGCCGGGACCCGGCGCGCACGGCATGTGCGGGGCCAACGCCGCCCGGTTGGCCCTGGCCAAGCTGGGCTGCGTCTAGAAAGTCACGACGACCTTGTCGGCAGCACCCGGGGTGCTGGCCAGTTCGAGTGCTTCGCCGACGTTGTCAAAGGGGATGGTATGGCTGACGATCAGCGCGTATTTCTCCCAGTTCGCGACGAGATCGGCAGTCACCTGGAAGATCTCGTCGGGGTACCCCATGCTGCCAACGATGGTGATCTCGTTGCTCATCACGTTGATGAGCTCGACGGGGACCGGTTCCTTGTGCACGCCAACGATTCCGAGGGTGGCGCCCTTCTGGGCGGCGGCCAACGCGGTGTTGACGACCGCGGGCACACCGGCGGCGTCCAGGTAAATGTTAGTGCCGGCTTTTCCGGGGAACCTCGATTCACCAGCACCGTGCAATTCGATGAGGCGCTGCACGACATCCTCTTCGGCGGAGTTGATGACGGCGTCCGCGCCGATCTGCAACGCCTTGTCCAGCCGGGACGAGATGAGATCGACGACCACGACGTGGCTTACGCCAAGGGATTTGAAGGCCAGCGTCGCGCCGAGCCCGATCGGACCAGCACCGAAGATGGCGACCTTGTCCGACGGTTTGGGTTTGCACTGGTTGGCGCCATGGCGGGCGACGGCCATCGGCTCGTTGAGCGCGGCGACTTCCCACGGGATGTGAGATGGGATGACTTCGAGACTGGTTCCCCGGACCGCGTTTTCGATGAGCAGGTAGTCCGCCAGCGCACCGGCGGCTCCCCCGTTGCCGATGATGCCGCCTGGGGCCGCCATGGGATTGATGACCACGTGATCGCCGACCGCGATGCCGGACACGTTCGCGCCGACCTCGACGACTTCACCCGCGGGTTCGTGGCCTAGCGGCGTATGCCCTTGGCGCGGTGGGACACCGCCGATGGTGATGTAGAACGCGTCGGAGCCGCAGATTCCGCAGGCGCGCATTCGGACGAGCACGTCGCCCGGACCGGCCTGGGGGTTATCGGCGTCGAGCACCTCCGCCTTGCCGGGGCCGGTGACCACGGATGCTTTCATGACGCGGCCTCCAGTTCGATGTCGAAAGTGCTCAAGTATTCAGCGAAGATCGGCTCGAGTTGTTCGACACTCAAGCCGTATTGGTCGAGGCTGTAGGTGTTGAGGGAAAACAGATCCTGCGGATGATCGGCGAGCCAATTCCGCATGCCCGCTTCGGTTTCAGCGGTCAGCGGCTCGTCCGCCCAGTCGTAGATGCGGCGCATGACGTCCATCGGGTCGCGCATCATTTCGTGGTAGTACATGTGGAAGAAACGGTCGTCGCCGATGCGATCGCGGGCACGTAGCGGGCGCTCGACGTGGTGTTGCATCTGCCACATCGCGGCGCGACCCATCTCCGTCTGATCCAGCAGTTCGGTGTTCATCACCAGTTGCTGCGGCAGCCGCCAGAGGTTGCACAGCGATCCGGTCGCCTTGTAGGGGTCGCGGTGCGCCCAGATCAATCGCGCATCCGGGAACACCTTCAGCAGCGCTTCGATGTGCACCGAATGCGACGGCATCTTCAGGCTCCAGGTTCCGGGCGCTGTCGATTGCAGCACTTGCAGATAACGCTTCTGATACTCGTAGGTGCTGCTCATGTCGGCCTCGTCGAAGAGCCACCGCGCGTAACGATCCGTCGGAAGGAAGGAGTCCCAGGACAGACCCTTGAAGTCCTGGTTGTGGATGAACATGTCTTCGGTGGGTCCGTCGGCGTCTTCCCAGTGTGGGAGCGGCATTTTCGCCTGCTTGACGAACTCTAGGATTCGGCGCTGCTCCTCCAGCAGCGCCACACACCGTGGATCGGTGCGCAGCGTCTCGCTGCTGGCCGGCGGTATCGGGTGCACGCACTGCCAGTGCAGCAGCGATCGGCGTGCCGGGTCCTGGTCGAGCAGATAGCTGATCACCGTGGTGCCGGTGCGGGGCATGCCGAGCACGAACAGTGGCCGCTCGACCGGGGCGTCGAGCACCTCGGGGTGAGCCTGAATGTAGGCGTGCACCTGCATGCGTCGCCCCAGGGCGTTGGTGGCGTCATCGAGGACGCGTTCGCGGCCCGACGGCGTGAACGCCGCTGAGCTGTTGAGGTCGTCAAGCATGATCGTCAGCCCGTCTCGCCAAGAGTCGGAGTCGATTTCGGTGAGGCCGGTGCGTTTGGCGGCCAGCGTGAAAATGTCGTCTGGGGTTGCGATGCCGTCGAATTCGCTCATGTCTTGTGCCTAGACCGTCAGGTATCCGCCGTCGACAGCGATGCTGCTGCCGGTGATGTAGGACGCGGCGTCGGTACACAAGAACAGCGCGGCCCCGGCACAGTCCTGCGGTGTCCCGGGTCTGCCCAGCGGGGTGTGGAAGCCGATCTCGACATCCATCACTTGGGGAATGCTCATGGCCGGGTGCGTCATTCGGGTGTCGATAAGCCCGGGGGCGATGGCGTTGACCCGGATGCCGTCGTCGGCCCAGCGACGGGACAGGTTCATCGTCAACGCGATCAGGCCCATCTTCGACGAGGCGTAACCGGGGACGAAGACGGCGGAGCGGAACGCGGACATCGAGACCACGTTGACCACGCTCGCGCCGCCGGGGGCCTGGCTCGACTTGAGCCGCTCATGACAGCGCATGGTTAATCGCATGGGGCCGAACATGTTCTGCGTCACCGACGCGACATAGCCCTCTGGGTCGTATTCGTCGCCGGCGGGATACGGGCCACCTGCGTTGTTGACCAAGATGTCCAGTTCACCGAGTGAATCCACCAGCGCGTCAACGGAGTCGGGGTCTTGAATGTGGCACTGGCGGTAGGAGAACGCACCCAGGTCCATGTCGGGGTAGTCAGCGGCGGAATCGCGAGTGCCGGTCACCGTCACCGCGGCACCCGCCTTGGCGAACTCGGCAGCGATCCCATGGCCGATGCCACTGGTGCCGCCGGTCACCAGCACCTTGGCCCCGGTGAAATCGAAGCTAACCCTGTTCATTCGGTGTCCTCAGGTCGTCAATGGATTTGGTGAGCCACGCTTTTTTCCAGAAGTTGTCGGTCTCGGCGAGCAGCGCTTCGTGGGCGTCGGCGGCCGCGGCGCGCGCGGCGGGATGGCCGGGCTCGGCGGCCAGGACGAGGTCGGTGAGGTGCAGCGCCTGCACCGGCTGCCCGCTGTCCAGGCGGGCGCGGGCCGCCTCGACCAGCGCATCGGGTCCGGCGGCGCCCACGACGTCGGCGGCGACCGATGTCGGGGTCACGCCGTAGAGCTCCGTGGTGGACCGGTGCTGGAACCAACCGGCGTACATCTCCCAGATGGCCCGCACATTCCACGAGGTCTGGCCATAGCCTTCGCCGATGTCGAGCTGCTTGGGCACCGTGACCTCGCGCATCGCGGTATAGACGTCGGCGCCGGAATTCATCAGCTCGACGGTGCGGTCGTGCACGGCCTGCATGGCGTCGCGCATCGCGGTGACTTCCTCGGCGATGCGGTCGGCGCCCTCGATGGGCGCGAAGTGGCCGGTGACCAGTTGCTGCGGTGCGTATGCCAGCACCGCGTTCAACGACTCGATGTAGAGGATCGGATCGCGATAGCGGTCGCCGCGGATGGTCATCAGGTTCGGCACGTGACCGAATAGTGGCCCGAACAGATTGCCGGTGAACAGGATTCGCTCCTGTGGCAACCACACCACGGCCGCGTCGGTGGTCTCGCCGCCCGGCGTCCAGGCCAACTCGAAGGTGCGCCCGCCGACCGTCAGCTCATGGTGCTGGTCAAATGTCGTGGTTGGTTCGGGGAAAGAGAAATCGATGGTGGCGGGATCGATGGTCTTGAAATGTTCGACCACCGCATCGGAGAACTTCTTGAACGCGAATGACGTCTTGGGCACGCGGTAGCCCATCAGGCGTTGGTTGTCGTCGCGCCAATACCGGTAGTTGCGGTGCATCACGATGTCGGTGTCCGCGTCGCGGATCGAGTTAACGCCGCCCCAATGGTCGGCGTGCCCTTGGGTGATGAGGATGGCTTGCGTCGGGCCGGCCACATCGGCAAAAGCCTTGCGGTGCAGCGGTCCTTCGAAAACCAGACCGGTGTTGACGATGACCCGTCCCGCGTCGGTAGCCACCGCGTACGAGTTGGAGACGCCAGGTGACATCCAGATGTGGTTGCCCAGCGGCATCGCCGCAGTGTCGGTCGCTGCCGCTAAGTCAGCAGCGCCGGGGCGCTCCCGATGAATCCCAGCCATGAGTTGCGATCCTCTACAGTTCTAGAGGTAAAGTCAACTTCCATGGGACTACGCGGCCTGGACGGACGTGTCGCCGTGGTGGTGGGTGGCGCCACCGGCATCGGCGCCGCGACGGCCACTCGGCTCGGCGAGGAAGGCTGCCAGGTTGTCATCGGCGACGTCGCCGCCGACGCCGCAGCGCAGACGGCGGCGCGGATCGTGGCGGCCGGCGGCACCGCGACTCACGTCGCCTTCGACCTGGCCGATCCCTCGTCGGTCGCCGAGTTGATGCGTTCCGCCGCAGCGTCTTTCGACGGAGTCGAGCTGCTGTTCAATGTGGGTGCCGACATGAGCACGATCCGTGCCGACACCGATGTGGTCGATATCGAATTCGACGTGTGGGATCGCGTGATGGCGGTGAACCTGCGCGGGTACGTGGCTGCCATGAAATACGCCATCCCCGAAATGCTGCGTCGCGGCGGCGGGGCGATCGTCAACATGTCCTCGGCCGCGGCGTTTCAGGGCGAGCCGGCGCGCCCGGCGTATGCCACCGCGAAAGCCGGAATCGGCGCGCTCACCCGCCACGTCGCATCGAGGTGGGGAAAAGAGGGGATCCGCTGTAACGCCGTGGCGCCCGGGTTTACCGCCACCGAAGCCATCCGCTCGGTGCCGCAATGGCCCGAGCTGGAAGCCGGTGCGCTGAAACGCATCCGCGGAACTCGCGTCGGCGACCCCGTCGACATCGCCGCCCTGGTCGCCTTCCTGCTGTCCGAGGAAGGCGCGTGGATCAATGGCCAGGTCGTCAACATCGACGGCGGAACCGTCCTTCGCTAGCCATGGCCGCCAACACCCGGAAACGTAACGGCGACGAACGTCGACGCGAACTGTGTGACGCCGCCATCCACGTGTTGGCCGAGCATGGATCCCGCGGACTGACGCACGGCCGGGTCGACCGCTGCGCCGAAGTCCCCGATGGCACGACGTCGTACTACTACCGCACCCGAGAGGCCCTGCTGCGCGGCGTCGCCAAGCGGATCGCCGAGATCGACGTCGCCAATCTGCAGTCGGTGATCGACGCGCCGCTCGACCCACTGTCGCCGTTCGCACATCTGGCCGAGCTCACCCTGATGCAGGCCCACGGACCCGGGCTGATGCTGAACAGGGCGCGCCATGAGTTGCTGCTGGGGGCGGCACGCGACCCCGATCTCGCCGCCACATCACAGGCTTTCGCCACCCGGATCAACGCCATGGCCCACGAGGCCATCGCTCACCTGCAGCCGGGCACCGACGATCCCGCCCTGCTGGACGCGCAGACGACGGCGGTGACGACGTTCATCGCAGGTGTGTTCACCCGTCTGGTGGGTGGAGACCGCGCCATCGAAGATGCAGGGCAACTCACCCGGCTGCTGGAGGCGGTAGCCACCGCGGTGTCCCTGCAAACTCAGCGAACTTAAGCGTCCCGGCGAAAACGCATGTGTAGTCGGCTGACTACACCTAACCTTATTGCCGACGCTGGAGACTTTAAAGATTGGATGGACATGAAGCGATCTGCCGCCGCTGGTGTGCTGGCTTTCGCGGGGTTGATGACGATCGGAGTGGGCGTCAGCAACGCCGACACGGTTCAGACCGAAGGCAACTATCCGACTCGGCAGGCCTGTCAGGACGCCGGTCCGGGAGTGAAGGCCACCACGCCGGGGCAATGGAACAACTTCTGGTGCGTCCCGGATCGCAACGCTGGCGGCAACTGGAAGCTCGTCCTGAGTAACTAGTACGTGTAAAAGCCCGCACCGGTTTTGATGCCGAGCTTGCCCGCATCCACGTAGGACTGCAGCAACTCGCGCACGTTCTCGGGTAAGTGCGGGAACTCTTGGGCGTAGTGGTTCTCAATGTCGAGCACCACGTCTAGGCCAACCAAATCCATCATCTGAAATGGCCCGGCCGGCACGCCCCAGTTGACCTTGAACATCCCATCGACATCCTCGGGCCGGGCCACGCCCTCGGCAACCACGGCCAGTGACTCACGCTTGATGGCGGCCCAGATGCGATTGAAGATGAAGCCGGTTGATTCCTTGCGCGCCTCAAAGGGATACACGCCGAATTCGGGCAGCACCCTCAGCAGAGTGTCGAGCAGGCCGCGGTCGGTTTCACCGTCCGACATCAGGTCGACCGCGTTGATTTCCGGTGGCATGTAGAAGTGCATGTTGCACAACCGGCTTTTGTCGCGGACGTTCTCGGCCATCAGTCGCGACGGGTACGACGACGAGTTGGTCGTGAAGATGGTGCCGGGCTGCGCCGCCTGGTCGATCTGGCCCCACAACGGAATCTTGATGTCGAGCCTTTCCGGGACGGATTCAACGACGAGCCAGGCACCGTCCAGCGCCTCTTCGAGTGAGCCGGTGGCCGTCACGACGCCGGCTTCGCCGGAGCCTCGTTGCGCCAGCACTTGTGGAAGATTTTGCGACACATAGTCAGTCGCATCGGTGCGCTGCTCGGCACGGCGGGCGTATATCCGCACCGCTGCGCCGCGAGTGGCGAACATCAAGGCGATCCGGCGGCCCAACGTCCCGGCGCCGATCACCGCGACCGGGCGATGCTGGATGTCTTCGAAGGTGTAGATGTAGGAGCCAGTCACAGATGCATGCTAAGCCGCAGCGCCAGGCCTGGATCCGTCGCGCACCGACAAAGAAAGTCAAAGCGTTGTCTCGTGCAGACAATCGCGGCCGCAGCCCGCTCGAAATCACTTGTGTCACTTATGTTTCAGTGGTCCCCAGCTAGGGTTTTTTGTCGGTGGGTCCCGATAGTTTGATCGTATGAGTCCTGGCATTGTCGTAGATCGTGAAACGATCACGGCGGCCTTTGAGGCGCTCAATGCCGCGATCGACACGGTGACAGAAATGAACGTTGATGCGCTGACCACCCCGGAGCACTTCGCCCTGTTAGAGAGCATCGAAGAAGCCCGCCGCCGGTTACCGGCCGCCGAGCACGCGTCGATCAATCACCTCGCTCAGCAGGCCACTGCAGAGGAATTGGGCGGGAAGCTCTCCCATGCGCTAGCCGAATGGACCCTGATCAGCCGCGCCGAAGCTGGCCGCCGGATCCGGGAAGCTGCTGATCTCGGCGAACGACACGGGCTCACCGGCGAACCCCTGCCACCGATGATGGCCGCCACCGCCGCCGCCCAGCGGGCCGGTCGAATAGGCGCCGGGCACGTGACGGTGATTCGTCGGTTTTGCCACCAGCTCCCTGGTTTCATCGACATCGACACCCGCGAACACGCCGAAGCCCAACTAGCCCGGCTGGGCTCGCAATACCGGCCCGAGCAATTGGCTGCTCTGGCCGAGCGGCTGGCGGACTGCCTGAACCCCGACGGCACCTACACCGACGACGACCGCGCCCGCCGACGCAGCCTCACCCTGGGCCGCCAAGAAGCCGACGGCATGTCGGCGCTGCGCGGCTCGATCACCCCCGAACTGCGCGCCACGCTGGAGGCAGTGTTGGCCAAACTGGGCGCCCCGGGCATGTGCAACCCCGCCGACGACACCGCCTGCGTGGATGGCGCGCCCACTCAAGAGGCGATCGACCGTGATGCCCGCAGCGCCGCCCAACGCCAACACGACGGCCTCAACGCCGCGCTACGTGCGGTGTTGGCCTCGGGAAACTTGGGTCAGCACAACGGACTCCCCGCATCCATCATCGTCACCACCACGCTGCATGACCTGGAGAACGCCGCCGGCACCGGACTGACCGGCGGCGGCACCGTGCTGCCCATCAGCGATGTGATCCGCCTGGCCCGCCACGCCCATCACTATCTGGCCGTCTTCGACAAAGGCGAAGCGGTGGCGCTGTATCACAACAAACGCCTGGCCTCACCCGGTCAGCGAATTGTGTTGTACGCCAAGGACCGCGGCTGTTCGGCACCTGGCTGCGATCTGCCCGGCTACTACTGCGAAGTCCACCACATCACCGACTACGCCAAATGCCACACCACCAACATCGACGGCCTCACCTTCGCCTGCGGCCCCCACCACCGACTACTGCGACCCGCAGGCTGGACCACCCGAAAACGCGCCAACGGCGCCACCGAATGGCTCCCGCCCCCGCACCTTGATCGAGGTCAACCGCGCACCAATACGTTTCACCATCCGGAGAAACTGCTATAGCAGCGTGATCTGTTCAGGCGCCGGCTTGGCGGGTTCGAGCAACTCGGGACCGTTGTTGCGAATGCTATTGACCAGCGTCGAAATCTCCCGGATCGCGACATCGTGCACGTCCGGCGTGCGGGCCAACAGCTGGGCATCCAGCGCAGCATCGGGGTTCAGCCAGGCGTCCCAGTCGTCTTCGGCCAGGATCAGCGGCATCCGGTCGTGAATCGCGGCCAGCTCGCCCACGGCATCGGTGGTGATGATCGTGCAGCTGAGCAGCGGGTCACCATCCTTGGCCGGCTTCCACACCGACCACAGCCCGGCCATGAACAGCGTGTCGCCGTCGACGCGGTGCATGAAGAACGGTGTCTTGGCGGCCTTCTTGCCCCCGGCATCGGGATTGGGCCGCCATTCATACCAGCCGTCCATCGGCACCAGGCAACGCTTGCCCTTCGCCGAGCCGCGGAAAGCCGACGAGGTGGCGACCTTGTCGGCCCGGGCGTTGATCAGTAGCGGACCTTTGGTGTCGGGGGCGCCATCAGGGCCGGCCTTGACCCACGGCGGAAGCAGGCCCCAGCGCATCAGCCGCACCCGACGAGTCGGCTCGTCGTCGGGCTCGCGGTGGCGGGACACCACCGTGGCGACCGAGGTGGTGGGGGCCACGTTGTAGTTGGGCTCGGCAGCTCGTTCGGTGGCGCCGGTCGCTTCGTCGATCGCCTTGATCTTTTGGGCCAACAGGGCCGGGTCCGTCGTGACCGCAAACCGTCCGCACATATGTCCCATGGTGGCAGAAGGCGACGACAGGCAATGATGGACGAATGAGTACGTGGGCGGCCCCAGGAGCATCGACACCGGTGCACGCGACCGTTAGCGTTCCCGGCTCGAAGTCGCAAACCAACCGGACGCTGCTGCTGGCGGCGCTGGCGGCGGCGCAAGGCCAAGGCTCCTCAACCGTCAGCGGGGCCCTGCGCAGTCGCGATACCGACCTGATGATCGGAGCGCTGCAGACCCTGGGTCTGCAGGTGGACGGGGCCGGCTCCGATCTGACCGTGAGCGGCCGAATCGCCCCCGGGCCTGGCGCGCGAATCGATACCGGCCTGGCAGGTACGGTGCTGCGTTTCGTCCCGCCGCTGGCCGCACTCGCCGATTCGGCAGTGGAATTCGACGGCGACGAACAGGCCCGGGCCCGGCCGATCGAGCCATTGCTGGATGCGCTGCGCGGTCTGGGCGTTCGAATCGACGGCACCGGTCTGCCATTCCGGGTGATAGGCACCGGATCGGTCATCGGCGGCACCGTGTCCATCGACGCGTCCGCGTCGTCGCAGTTCGTGTCGGGCCTGCTGTTGTCTGGGGCGTCGTTTACCGAGGGCCTGACCGTCCAACACACCGGTTCGGCGGTACCGTCGGCGCCGCACATCGCGATGACGGTGGAGATGTTGCGGCAGGCCGGAGTCGACGTCGACGATTCGATCCCCGATCGTTGGCAGGTGCGGGCCGGGGTGGCGGCGGCCCGGCACTGGAACGTCGAGCCCGATCTGACCAACGCCGTTGCGTTCCTGGCAGCCGCCGTGGTCACCGGCGGAACGGTGCGCATCACCGGTTGGCCATCAACCAGCGTCCAGGCTGCCGACATCATCTTGAGTGTGCTGGGCAAGCTCAATGCCGTTGTCACCCAGAATGATTCATTCCTCGAGATACGCGGCTCGGCGGACGGTTACCGGGGCTTTGATGTCGACCTGCGCGATGTCGGTGAACTTGCGCCGTCGGTGGCGGCGCTGGCGGCGTTGGCAACCTCGGGGTCGGTGTCACAGCTGTCCGGCATCGCCCACTTGCGGGGCCATGAAACCGATCGGCTGGCCGCGCTGAGCGCCGAGATCAACCGCCTCGGCGGCAATTGCGAGGAGACACCCGACGGCCTGGTGATCACCGCGACACCGCTGCGGGCCGGCACCTGGCGCGCCTATGCGGATCACCGGATGGCGATGGCCGGCGCCATCATCGGGCTGCGGGTCGACGGTGTCGAAGTCGACGACATCGGCGCCACCAGCAAAACGCTGCCGGAATTTCCGCAGCTGTGGGCGGAAATGCTGGAGTCCAGCGTTTGAGGCCGGGCGACTACGACGAATACGACGTCAAAGTCCGGTCCGGCAAAGGGACGCGGCCCCGGACCAAGACGCGTCCGCAACACGCCGACGCGGAGTCCGCCATGGTGGTCAGCGTCGACCGCGGCCGCTGGGGGTGCGTGCTGGGGGGCAGCCCGGATCGCCGGGTCACCGCCATGCGAGCTCGCGAGCTGGGCCGCACGCCGATCGTCGTCGGCGACGATGTCGACATCGTCGGCGATCTGTCCGGACGCCACGACACCCTGGCCCGCATCGTGCGGCGAGGTCCGCGACGAACATTGTTGCGACGCACCGCCGATGACACCGACCCGAGCGAACGGGTTGTCGTCGCCAACGCAGACCAATTGCTGATCGTGGTGGCGCTCGCCGATCCCCCGCCGCGCACCGGCCTGGTCGACCGCACGCTCATCGCCGCCTACGCGGGCGGGCTGACGCCGATTCTCTGCCTGACCAAGACCGACCTCGCCCCACCCGAACCGTTTGCCGAGCAGTTCGCGGATCTGGACCTGACGGTGGTGGCCGCGGGTGTCGACGATCCCCTGCTCGCGGTGGCAGAGTTGCTCCCCGGCAAGATCACCGTGCTGCTCGGACATTCCGGGGTCGGCAAGTCGACCTTGGTGAATCGTCTTGTGCCCGAGGCTGATCGGGCTGTCGGCGTGGTCGACAGCATCGGCAGGGGGCGGCACACCTCAACACAGTCGGTGGCGCTCCCGCTGGGTGATTCACTGCCGGGTTCCGGTTGGGTGATCGACACCCCGGGCATTCGCTCGTTCGGGTTGGCCCACATTCAGCCGGACGACGTGCTCGCGGCCTTCGCCGATCTGGCCGAGGCCGCCAAGGACTGCCCGCGTGGCTGCGGACACATGGGCCCGCCGGCCGATCCCGAATGCGCACTGGACATGCTGACCGGGCCCGGCGCGGGCCGGGTCGCCGCGGCCCGGCGGCTGCTGGCGGCACTCAGAGAGGCTTAACCAGCCGAACGCCGAGCTCGTCGGGCGGCACCAGGTGGCCTTCGGCGCAACGGATCTCGACGGTCGCCTCGGCCCCGCAGCCCTGATGCGTAAGCCGCAGCCGATTGCGGCCGGGCAGATGTTGCCTCCCCCACTCGAACATCGCCCAGACCACCGGCATGAAATCAATGCCCGCGTCGGTCAGCACATATTCGTCGCGGCTGCGCTGGCCCGGCTCACGATAGGGCCGCCGGGTCAGCAGGCCAAGCTCGACCAGTTCGGCCAGGCGCGCCGAGGTGGCGGCCTTGGTGATGCCCACCCGACGGGCGAAGTCGTCGAACCGGGTGGTGCCGTAGTACGCCTCGCGCATGATGAGCATTGCGGATTTGGTCCCGACGGCCGCCATCGTCTTTTCGATCGCGCATTCGCCGATCGGCGACCACTTGTCCCGATCAGCCAGCACGCCTTGTAGCAGTGTCATAGATCACCTCCGCGTCTGGGTTGCTTTTAGCATACCTAGATGTTGTGCTGGATATAGCTAGGAATACCTAGCATTCGGACTCAAGGAGGAGTCATGACCAACTACCAAGGGCGCGACGCCGTCATCGTGGGCGCTGTGCGCACCCCGATCGGCAAGGGCAAGGCCAGCGGTGCGCTGCATGACGTGCTGCCGGCCGACTTGCTGGCACACAGCCTGCGCGAACTGGTGGCACGCACCGGCGTGGACCCGGCGCAGGTCGACGACGTGATCGCGGGTGCGGTGACCCAGGTCAACGACCAGGCCGCCAACATCGCCCGCAACGCGCTACTGGGCGCCGGATTCCCCGAGTCCGTCCCCGGCGTCACCATCGACCGGCAATGCGGCAGCAGCCAGCAGGCCATCAGCTTCGCCGCACAAGGCGTGCTGGCCGGCGCCTACGACCTCGTCATCGCCGGCGGCGTCGAGTCGATGAGCCGCGTTCCGATGGGCAGCCAGGTATCCGCGGGCAGCAACCCGATGGGCCTGGACATGACCCTTCGTTACCCCGATGGCCTGGTACCTCAAGGCATCAGCGCCGAACTGATCGCCGCGAAATGGGGCTTCTCACGCACCGAGCTGGACGAGTTCTCCGCCGAGAGCCACAACAAAGCCGCCCGGGCCACCAAGGACGGGCTGTTCGACAACGAGCTGATTCCGATCGCTGGGCTGGCAACCGACGAGATCATCCGGCCCGCGACCACGGTGGAGACGCTGGCCACTTTGCAGCCGGCGTTCTACAGCGAGGCGGCCAAAGAGCGCTTCCCACAGATCAATTGGGAGATCACGCCCGGTAACTCCTCGCCACTGTCCGACGGCAGCGCCGCGGTGCTGATCACCACCAGCGAGCTCGCCAAGAAACTTGGTCTACGCCCGCTGGCCCGGATTCACACCACGACAGTGGTGGGCTCCGACCCGCTCTACATGTTGACCGGGGTCATCCCAGCCACCGAGAAGGTGTTGCAGCGCGCGGGTTTGACGCTTGCCGATATCGATCTGTTCGAGGTGAACGAGGCGTTTGCGCCCGTCGTATTGGCCTGGGCCAAGGATGTCGGTGCCGATCTGGCCAAGACCAACGTCAACGGCGGCGCCATCGCAATCGGCCACCCGCTGGGAGCCAGCGGTGCGCGCATCATGACCACCATGGTCAACGCGCTCGAGCAGCGCGGCGCACGCTACGGGCTGCAGACGATGTGTGAGGGCGGCGGCATGGCCAATGCCACCATCATCGAGCGCCTCAACTAGTAGGGAGCCCGAAATGGCCGTAATTCGAGCAGCCGCAGTGCAACTCAGTCCGGTGCTGTACAGCCGGGAGGGCACCGTGCAACGGGTGGTCGACAAGATCGAAGAGCTGGGCCGTCAGGACGTGCAGTTCGCGGTCTTTCCGGAGACGATCGTCCCCTACTACCCGTATTTCTCCTTCGTCCAGCGTCCGTTCGAGATGCGGATCCGAGCACCTGAGGCTGCTCGATCAGGCCGTGACCATACCGTCGCCGGCGGTCGACGCGATCGGTGCGGCGGCCCGCAGCCGCGCACATGGTGGTGTCCATCGGGGTCAACGAGCGCGACGGTGGTTCGCTGTACAACACGCAGTTGTTGTTCGACGCCGACGGCACTTTGATTCAGCGCCGACGCAAGATCATCGCCGACCTATCACGAACGGATGGTCTGGGGACAAGGCGACGGCAGTGGACTACGGGCAGTCGACAGCGCGGTCGGACGCATAGGCCAGTTGGCGTGTTTTGAGCACTTCAACCCGCTGGCGCGCTACGCGATGATCGCCGACGGCGAGCAGATCCACGCGAGCATGTTTCCAGGATCGTTCGGCGGCGACTTGTTCGCGCAAGCAGACCGAGATCAGCGTGCGCAACCATGCGCTTGAGTCAGGTGCCTTCGTCGTGAACGCCACAGGCTGGCTCGACGCCGATCAGCAAGCGCAGATCATGGCCGACACCGGCTGCGCCGATCGGCCCGATCTCGGGCGGCCAGTTCACCGCCATCATCACGCCGCAGGGCGAGTTTTTGGGCGAGCCGCTGCGCTCCGGCGAGGGCGAGGTAATAGCCGATCTCGACTTGTCGTTGATTGACACACGAAAGGTCCTGATGGACAGCGCCGGCCACTACAGCCGACCGGAACTGCTCAGCCTGGTGGTGGATCGCACGCCCCGCCCGCAGTTGCATGAGCACATCGAGCAACTCACCGACATCGCACTTGAGGAGGCCCAGCATGCCTACGTCTGATCCCCGCGAAATCCGCTTCGACGGCGTGCGGGTGCGCTACGACAGCGCCAAGAGTTACGACGAGTTGGTGGCCGCATTGCTTGCCGATATCGGCGAGCAGCCCGTCTCGATCGACGAGATCGGCAAAACGTCAACCAGCTGGGACTCGTATGAGCAGCGGGTTCAATCCCACGTCGGGCCAAGCGGATTCATGTTATTCAACCTGTTCAATCATGGCGGCTGGATCGCCAAGGCCGGCATCGACCGAAAAGTGTTGCGCGTCATCCTCGGTAACCCGCTGATCGCCATCACGATGTTGCGTCACGACGTCACCGCTGGCTTGTTCGCACCGGTCGAGGTGCTGCTGGTCGACGAACCAGACGGCCACAGCAGCTTGACCTACGTCAAGCCGTCATCGCTGATGGTCATCGAACCCAATCCGGAATTACTCAGTGCAGCAACCGAACTCGACGCCAAGCTGGCAGCGCTGGCCGCGAAGGTGACCAGCGGTTAGGCCGCATCCTGCGAAAGCGCCTAGGCGAAGGAGGCCGCTGCCGATCTGGCCAAGACCAACGTCAACGGCGGCGCCATCGCCATCGACCACCCGCTCGGGGCTATTGGGGCACGCACCATGGCCACACTGGTCAACATCTCGCAGGGTCGCATGCCGCCCTATGCTGGTGAACCGGGACCTCGGGGGCCGTAAGCGGCGGAGGGGCGGATGACCGCAGCGACCACGTGTCGCACGTGTGGCAACCAGCTGCGTGAGGGTGCACGATTCTGTGACGGCTGCGGTACACCCATTTCCAAACAGGACACCCACGCGGAGTACAAGCAGGTAACCGTCCTGTTCGCAGACGTGGTCCACTCGATGGACATCGCCACGGCCGTCGGGCCGGAGCGGCTGCGCGAGATCATGGCCGACGTGGCCGATCGCTCCGCGGCGGTGGTGCAGCGTTATGGCGGCACTGTGGACAAGTTCACCGGTGACGGAATCATGGCGTTGTTCGGTGCGCCAGTGGCGTTGGAGGACCACGCACTTCGTGCTTGTCTCGCTGCCTTGGACGTCCAGGAGGAGGCCAAGCGACTTGCCGTGGTCGTCCTAGAGCGTGACGGCGTGTATCTGCAGTTGCGGGTGGGACTCAATTCCGGTGAGGTGATCGCCGGTGAAATCGGTTCGGGCCCTTTCGGATACACGGCCGTTGGTGAGCAAGTCGGCATGGCACAGCGGATGGAGTCGGCGGCGGCGCCCGGTGGTGTGATGCTGAGTGAGTCCACCGCGCGGCTGGTCGAACACACTGCCGTGCTCGGAGAGAGCGAATTGGTTCACATCAAGGGCGCCGAGGCGGCGGTGCCCGCACGCCAACTGCTCGAGGCCAGGTCTGAACGCGCGCGCCCCAGCGCGCAGGAGCCAACTCTTGTTGGGCGCCTGCAGGAGACAGGAACCGTCGGCGGGATGCTGGATCAGGCGGTCAACGGCGACGGGTGCGTGGCCGGGATCGTGGGACCGCCGGGCATCGGCAAAAGCCGCATGGTCGATGAAGCGGTGAAGCTGGCCGCCGACCGCGGCTTCGAGGTGTATTCCACCTTCTGTGAGTCACATGCTCGCGAAATCCCGTTCCGTGTTGGGGCCCGGCTACTGCGCAAGGTTTTCGGGGTTAGTGACACGGCCCCCGCTGCGGCTTGGGCGCAAATTCAGACTCGCTGTCCTGACGCGGATTACGAAGATCTGCTGTTGCTGGCCGACTTGCTCGGTGTTGGCGATCCGGGCGTCGCACTGCCCGCCATCCCTCCCGATGCTCGTCGACGTCGGCTGGCCATCCAGTTGAAAGTTGTCGCGCAGCAAAGCGCCACGCCGGCAATGTATGTGATCGAGGATGCGCACTGGATCGACGAGGCCAGTGAGACACTGCTCGCCGAATTCATCAGCTCGATTCCTGAATTGCGGCTGCTAGTACTGGTCTCCTATCGTCCCGAATACCGGGGCACGTTGTCGCAGATCAGTGGTGCGAAAACAATTACGCTCGCACCGCTGAATTCTGCGCAGACCGGGGAGTTGATCAGTGAGCTGCTCGGTGACCACCCGTCGGTCACCGCGCTGGCCGCACAGGTGGCAGACCGGGCTGCCGGCAATCCGTTCTTCGCGTCCGAGATGGTGCGCGACCTGGCTGAACGCGGTGTACTCCGCGGCGACCGCGGCACCTACATCTGCCGCGAAGGCTATGGCGTCATCAGTGTGCCGCCCACACTGCAGGCCGCAATCGCTGCTCGCGTCGACCGCCTAAGCGACCCAGCCAAACGTGTTCTTTATGCCGGGGCGGTGATCGGAGCGCGTTTCCAGCCAGACCTGGTGGACATCGTCTTGCATGAGAACGGCCGGTTTGAGATCGTCCTCAATGAGCTGCTCGAGGCTGAGATTATCGATCAGGTTGAGTCCGCGCCCAGCGTTGAATTCGCGTTCCGGCATCCGCTCATCCGGACCGTGGCCTACGAATCGCAACTGAGGGTGGAACGCGCCGGCCTACACCGCCGCGTGGCCGATGCGATCACGGAAAGCAGCCCCGCCTTGGCTGACCAGAACGCGGCCCTGATCGCCGATCACCTCGAGGCGGCCGGGGACCTGCGCGCGGCCTTCGATTGGCACACCCGCGCCGGATCGTGGTCGATTGACCGAGATCGCGCCGCCGCGCGGTCCCGCTGGCAGCGCGCTCGTCTACTCGCCGACAAAATGCCCGCCGACGCCGATCGCATCGCGCTTCAGATCGCGTCCCGCACCCTGCTCTGCAGCACCGTATGGCTGACTGGCGGCAGCGTGGACGACATCGGCTTCGACGAGCTACGGGAACTTTGCGCGGCCAGAGGCGATGCGTCCTCACTCGCCATCGGCATGGCGGGGGTAGTCATGGCGCTGGCCGGGCAGAACCGTCTTCTCGAGGCCTCGCAGCTCGCCTCTGACCTCACCGCGCTGACCGAGGCGCTCGGCAATCCCAGGCTGAGCGCCGGGCTGCTTTCAGCCGCGATCTACGCCAAGACTGAGGTTGGCGAGATGACGGAAGCCCTGAGGCTGGCACAACTCGTGATCGATCTTGCTGGCGGCGACGCTCCTACCAAGGGCACTCTGCTTCCGGGATCACCTTTGGCAATGGCGACCCAAATGCGAGGCCTGGTCAGGCTGTGCCTCGGAATCAACGGATGGCGGTCCGATGCCGACGCCGCCATCACGATGGCTGCCTCGCTCGGCCCGCGAGACTATGTGGCCGCGATCTTCTACAAATACATCGTCGCCATCCCCATAGACGCGCGATCAGTCGACCCGACCGCCCTGCGGGAAACCCGCGATGCACTGCAAACAGCCGAGCGGACGAGCGACGACTACACACTGTGTCTTGCCCAACTGACTCGCGGCCTGGCCCTGGTCCGACATGTCGGTCACCGGGAGGAGGGATTCAATCTCCTTAAGCAAGCCCGTGAAGCTGCCGTGAAGGAAGGGTTCACCATGAATGCGCTCGCGGTTGTAGACCCCGAGATCGCAAGGGAGAAGGCCCGAAACGGTGACATTGACGGCGCCATCCAACTGTCGCGAGCGGCCATCGACGACATGTTCGCCAAGGGGGCGCTGTTCTTACGTGGAGCTGCTACCACCGTGCTGGTGGAATCGCTGCTCGCTCGCGGAAGTGGTAAGGACATACAGGAAGCAGAGGCCTCGATTGAACGGTTGGCCACGATCCCTGCCGACGCCGGGCTCGTGCTGTACGAACTCCCACTGCTGCGGCTGCGGGCGCTGCTAGCCCGAACTCGCAGCGACGAGGCGGCGTATCGGAACTACCGGGATCGCTACCTCGACATGGCGACACGGCTTGAGTTTGAGGGGCATATCGCGCGGGCGAAGGCAATGCCATGACGGCCACAGCAGCTTCACCTACGTCAAGCCGTCATCGCTGATGGTCATCGAACCCAACGCTGAATTACTCAGTGCAGCAACCGAACTCGACGCAAAGCCAGCAGCGCTGGCCGCGAAGGTGACGGGAGCAGACGTGAGTGCAAGCGCAGGCCCCACCTCTCATCCCGGGTAGCCGGAAACAATTACCAGGTTCGACGTCGCGGAACCGTGGCGTAGCCCAACCACCGCCTGATATTCATCGGAGTCATACCACGCTCGTGCGAGCTCCTTGCTCGGAAACTCGATGAGCACTGTCCGCGTGAAGGGCCAACTCCCCTCGACGATTTCCACCTCTTCGTCGATGCCGACAACCTTCGCGCCGAACTTATCGAAGATCTCTTGGTGAGCGGCACTTCCGTACCGACGGTAACCGTCCCAGTCGTTGACCACGATTTGCACGATGACGAACGCCTTTACTCGGGCATTAGCGGTCTCCTCGGTTGAGTACTCGGTCCAGACAACATAAGGCTTTAGTTGAGTAAGAGTCAATGAGTTAGAGTCAGCGAGTTTGCTTCGTTGAGTTGTGCTCGCCGGTTGTGCTAGCGCACGATCTATCAATGACTGCCAGCAACGCCAAACTGGCTCGAGAGACCCCACGACCCGCAACGCAACGACAAGTGCAGGCTGAACTGACCCGGCGCAAGCTTCTCGAGGCCGCTGTCGAGCACTTCTCCGCGCGTCACTTCGACCACGTCGCGACCAGCGACATCACCGAAACCGCAGGTGTCGCCCAGGGCCTGCTGTTCCACTATTTCGAGAACAAGCGCGGCATCTACCTCGAGGCGCTACGCGACGCGGCCAACAGACTGAACGCGGCCGCCACACCGCCGCCCAGCGACGGCCCTCCCGGTAAACAGTTTCGACGAATGTTGCGCGCCCACCTGGAGTACCTCAGCGAGCACGACGACCTTGCGCTCCGGTTGATCCTCGGCGGCGGTGGCGGCGACCCTGAAGCGTGGGAGATCTTCGATCAGTCACGTTGGCATACCATCGAATGGACGTGTCAGCTACTCGAACTCGACCTCGCTCGGCCAGCTCTGCGATTGATGCTGCGCTCGTGTGCGGGCGGTCTCGATGAGGCCACCACCTACTGGCTGAAGAATGACCGCCCTTTTGATCCCGACGCGATGATAGAAGTGGTCGTCGAACTCCTCGTCACGTCGTTACGCTGCGCAGCCCAACTCGACCCGGAGATAGACGTCAGCAAAGCTGTCGCGAAATTGACTGATCCGACTGCATGAGGACCGCGGCCAGTCGCCGGCGGCGAGCCCAGAGGCTTCCGCCTACGGCGTGACGGCTTCGACGGCCTCGCCGGCGACGGTGCCGTTCAAACAGGAATCCGGCCCGGTCAGAGCGGGACTGAACTTGAGGGCGTCGACAAGTTCGTCGATGACCACTGCTGCCCGCCCATCGAGGACAGCCTGCGAGAAGCAGGTTTCTAAGTGGTTGTGCAGCATCACCCTGTTGGTGCGTTCCAAGGCCGATTGCGTCGCAGAAATTTGTTTCATGACGTCAACGCAGTAGGCATCGGTTTCGAGCATCCGAATAATTCCATCGAGATGACCGCGCACCGTCTTGAGGCGGTTGAGCGCCGCGCGCTTCTTCGCCGTCAGCTCCTCGGCCATGTTGATTCCTTCCGGCTGTCGTCGGGGTCACTCATCTCATCTCGCAGTTTACCCCACCCCACCCAGGGTGGGGTAGCATGGCGGCCATCAGCCACCCCGCACAGGAGGTTCAACTCATGACAGCCACGACCGAGGTTTCCCCGCCGGCAGATGATTCCGGCGTTACGACCAAACAACCCAAGAACTCTCAGCACCGGCCGAGCCGTTTGAACCAGGCATTGGCATGGGTGGGCATCGTTGCCGGAGGCTTGTTCATCGTCGCGGCGATCTTCTTCTCGGGGTTCTTCCTGAGTTGGGGCTTGGGCGGTCCACACCATGTACACATGGGTTCCGGAACGATGGCGTGCTGTAGCGAGATGAAAGCCGACGAACACATGAAGCCCGGCGGAATGATGGGGCCCGGCGGGATGATGCCCGGGCCGATGATGGGGCCCGCTTCCCAGTCAGCGACAGCGTCCCCAAGCGTTCCTCGGCCCTAGCGTCGAGCAACGGTGAAGAGTTTGGAGGCTAGGCAACCATGAAGTGGTTCAACGGAATTGGCTCGGGTTGGGCTGGCTGCTTCCAGGAGTTTCTGGTGATGGTAGTGCTCTGGGGCGCCGTCATCACTGCCATCATCATTGCAGTCCATTTCCTCGCCAAGCAGCGAAGCGACCCGCTGGCGCTGAGGAATACGGGTTCCCTCCGGATCGAGTACGTGTTGCCGGATGGCTCTGCCCACGGCGAGAAGGACAGCGACCAATGGCACCGCCGATTGATGTAGCCGCATTGATCAAGCTGCCCGACAGGTCATCACGTGGCTAGATTCAGTCCCGATGATGGGTGGGTAATGCGAGTCGTCCGCCGATCCCCTCGACGCAAAATACCCCTGTCTACTTAAATAGTTCACTAGGCGGCGGTTGGGGTTAGCATTTGGCATGCCCGCGAACCGGCGGATGTCCCGAGTGCTCGACGAGCACCGCTTTGACGCGATTGCAGCCTCGGTCGTGGGCAAACCCTGCGCCGACGGCGTGCTGTTGCTCGACCCCGACTTTCATATCCGTGGGGTGAATGCCGGCTACGAAACAATCTCTATGCGGGAACGGGATGACATGCTCGGCCAGCTGGTGTTCGACTTGTTCCCCGACGACCCCGATGACCCGCAAGCCAGCGGGTCGGTCCAGCTCCAAACATCCCTTGAGTCCGCGATGCGCCACCGCGGAAGTGACTCCATGCCGATAGTTCGCTACGACATTGTCGACCCGCAGGATCCGGGTGTCTTTCTGCCGAAGCTGTGGACGTGGACCAACACATCCGTCGACGACGGCGACGAGCACATCGGAGTGCTGCTGCACGTCGCCGAGATCACCTCGCTCGAGATGGCACTGTCAGCGTTGTCAACGAACATCGCGGGCAGTGACGTCCTCGACGTGGCCGAGCAACTGCATCTGCTCTCTGCCCTGGCTAGCAAGGCCCAAGAGGACAAGGCCCGCTCGCACGCGGTGACTCAGGAGAACGAGCACCTTCGCCGTGCTCTGGAAACGCGCGACATCATCGGCCAAGCCAAGGGCATATTGATGGAGCGTTGCGATGTCGACGCGGTGGCGGCGTTCAACCTGTTGGTGGCGCAGTCACAGAAGTCGAACACTCGACTAGAAGAATTGGCCTACCAGCTCGTCGAAGTCGCGCACCCCAGGACCTAGCCCGGCGGGGTGGCCTCCTGCTGCGATTCGAGCAGGTGGGCGTAGGGATCACCGTCCGCGCCAACGTTTTCCGGCATCGGATAGTAAGTCTTGATCAGCAGGTTGCCGTCCTGATCCCACGCGAAAGTCTCGATGCTGTAAGCAGATTCGACGTTCCGCTCGGCGCCGAAGAGGTTTTCGCAACCCACGCCATCTCGTCGCCGTTGACCTGGACCGTCACCATCTTGATCTTCAGGATGGACCCGAACATGTCGAAGGCATCGGACGTCGCGGCCTCGAATCCCCGCTTCTCTTCGGTACCAACGGGATCGAACATGGTGACCTCGCCGGGACAGATGGTCCGCCACGACTCAACCCACTCGTCTTTCTTGCCGGCGTTCCACAGCTCAGCGTGCTTGGCCGCGTGCGCCAAACGCGCCTTCCGGCTTGGGACTTTACTCGATGAACTGCAGACTAGCGGGAGAGGTGTCCTGCCGTCACGAACTCAAACTAGTTATTGGTGCACCTGCGCGCGCTGGCGCTTGAGGCGCGACGGACAGGGCGGCATCAAGGATTCCGGTCAGGTGTTTCCAGTAGAGCCAGTCGCTGACGGTGCAGCGCTGAGCAACCGGATCGGCCGCGGCGTGGGCCTCGTTGGCAACGACTTCCTGCGCGTGAATGGTGAAGGCGTGGAACGCCTTCAGGTGCGGCGCCTGGCGGCGGGGATCATCGTGGATCATGGGTTTCAGCACCTGTAGCCACCTCATGAAGCGGTCATCCGCGGGTGCAGCGGAGCCTGCCGGCGGCAACAAGGCGAGCAGGCGCGCATCGGCAGTCTGCGCCAGCCGTGCGGCCGCCTCGGGATCCACTACCTCGAGCCGCGAACGGCCGATCATCTCTCCGCTGTCCGGGATGTCATCGGGTTTGAGCACCACCTTCGCCGCGCCCACATCGGAATCGGCCAACTGCTCCTCAGTGGCGATCACCGCCCGCAACTTCGCGTCGCGATGAGCGGCCCAGCCTTGCACGGCCAGCATCGGATACGTGACCCAGCGCGCCCGTTCGGCGGCCGGAATCGCCTCGTCGGCAGTGGCCATAAAAACCTGCTCGGGCAACTGCACACCCTCCGGTATATAGGCCAGCCCATAGCTATTGGCCACCACGATCGCGCCCTCGGTGGTCAGCCCGGTCACCCAGAAGAACCCGAACTCCGGCTCCTTGTCATCGACGGGTGCATTCAACGCCGCCGCGATGCGCCGCGCCAACTGCAGCGGATCGGGACCTCTGCGGCGCGCAGCATCAGCAGTGGCGGCCGCGGCAATCGCATCGCGTTCGACGCGCGCCGCCGACACCGGAATCGCTGCCGCCGCAGCACCTTCCACCGACTGATCGGTCGACTTCCGGTGCGCGGCGGCATCGCGCCGCGCTGCCTGACTTCGCGCCGCTGCCGGTCGTACGCCATTACCCGAAGGCGTCCGGCCGGCAGGACCACCCATTCCCGACACCCCAGTCCCGCCCGATCCAGCACCGGAAGCAGGGGCAGCTCCTGCGCCACCGCCGCCAGCAGGCGCCATCGGCATCGCCGGCATGCCGGTCGCGCTGGCGGGCGCTACCCGCGGCGAGGTGTCTTGCTCACCTCTCGGAGAGTGCGGTTCCATCGCCGCCGGACCGACCGAGCCTGCGTCACCGTCAGTCGAACCCTCCGACGGGGTCGACGCAGCCGGATTACGCGCAGCGGCTGGGGCTGTCGGTGCGGTGGCCGGCTTGCCGGGACGGGGCATGCCGACCGCAGGGGCCGCCGAGACGGGCGAGAGGCCGGGAGCTCCCGGATTTGCCGGTAGAACACCCGCGGGAACCCCGGGCTGTGGAAGCGCCGGCCCGACAGGCGGCGGCACTGCCGACCCACCACGCGGCGGGATTCGCGGACCGGCAGGCGGCGGCGGAACTCCCGGACCGGGCAGCGCAGGATCGGTCTCCGTAGGAACTTCATCACCGGGCGTTGGCGAGGCAGGCGGGGATTCGGCCGGGGGTGGCACCTTCTGGTCGAGCAGGTCTTGAAGCGCAGTATCTGGCGGTTTCCAGGCCCTGGTTGCCAGGATCCGTGCGGCGGCCATGATGACGACGTCGGTATTTGCCCCATGCGCCGCGGTGACCACCGCGGTGATCGCGGAGGTCCGCTGGGCAGCGTTGAGCTTGGAATTGTTCTCCACGGCGCGGATCTGCTCGTGAGCGCTCTCGACGTTGTCGTTGATGTCTAACTTGGCTTGAAGAACCGACCCGGCAATATGCCGGTGCCAGGTAATCACGGTCGCAAGACCGTCTAACAGCGCCGTCAACGCATCGAGGGTTGTGCCCAGCTGACCATCGGCGGCGCGGGCGGCGCTGCCCGACCAGACGCCGCCGTCAAAAATCTCGAGTTGCTCACGGTGGCAGCCGTCCAACACCTCGGCGGCCTGACGCAGCACTTGCACGTACTGCTGAGCCCGGTCATAGCTGGCGTCCTCGTCGGCCTCAGGCCACCCATTCGCGGCAAGCATCTGCTCGGCATATTCACCAGTTGGCCGCGCCAAGCCCATCGATTACTCCCTCTATTGTTTGGGCGTTTCCTTGGCGCTACGCAAGCCGATGACACCCTCGGTCCACGGCCGGTCCTCGGTGTACAGCGACTGGTCTTGCTGCCCTTGCACGCGTTTGCCCTTGCCGCCATCCTTCGCACCTTGGCCCGGGGCGCCGCCGGCGGGCATACCTCCGCCCATCGCGCCGCCCGCGCCCGGGACACCACGGCCCAGGCTCCCGGGCCCGGCACCGGCAGCGGCCGGCCGCGCCGTCGCGCCGCCGTCTCCCCAGGCCTGCAGCGGCGCGGCTGGCACACCTGCCCCACCGACCGATGCCGGTTTTACTCCCCCGCCGCCGTGCGGAAGACTCGGCGCGCCTTGTGTTTTCAGGTCCTTTAAGGCGTCCGCCAGCGCCGGATCGTTCGTCTGAGGTGTCGAAGGCATCGTCGGCATCATCGGCATCGAGGGCGTGCTCGGCGTGGCAGATCCCCCATTGTCGGGGGTGGGGACAGGCGTCGGCTCATCGTGGTCGGGCAACCATTCCGGTCTCGCGGGTGGTTTGAGAATATGCGACTTCGCGATGTCTAAATCGCTGGGTCGCACTGCGGGTTTCCACGGTGCCGGCGGTTTAAGTTTCGTGGGAGCTGGAGGCCGATCGGGATTTACCGCGGTGATTGGTAAGCCTGCCTTGCCCCTGAATTCGGTCATTAGTCTGACCGATTCCTCCGTCGTCTCCTTGTAGAAATTCAAAATCCAGGTTTGCGAGCCCACGGCACTTTGGGACTTGATATATTGCTCGACCTCCTTGAAGTCCTTCCATTCATATTTCACTCGGTGATATCGAGTGCTCGCGCGGATGTCGGACGTATAGACATGACGCTTGCGGAGCTCACGGAACTCAACCGCAATTGTTTCGGCCTGATCAGCCAGCTGACCGGAGAATGTCACCATTGTCTCCAACCACTTCCGCTGCGCTTCGAAATTGGCGAAAACGGTAGCGGCTGCGTCGCCCTCCCATTCCCGGAAGGGGTCAAACCGCTCACGGGCTGCGAGTCGTAATTGCTCGCGATGCTTCGCCCATTGATCGGCAAAGCGGTTAAACGACGCTCCTTGGTCCGGTTGCTCGAGCTGCCACGCTATGTCTTCGACAGAATGCAATCCATCAATTATCTCGTCCCTCGTCGGATCTACCCCTGCCCCAAGTGCGCCAGCGCCGAGCATCCCCGAGCGGGAAGTATCACCCACCGACCCAAGCAAGGTCGCCCCAGGCACGGGCGTTTCATTCCTGAGTGCCTCCGCGGCGTCCTCGTCGACACGTCGATACGCTTTGGCCGCGTTACGCAGCGACTGCGCCAGCGTCAGCCGCACCGCGTCGAACTCCTCCAGGTATTTCCGCATGTCCTCGGCACCGTCCGCGAGGACCTTTGTCGCCTTTAGTACAAGTGCGAGGGTGCATGGCGGTCTAGGGATTTCGGTTGGTATGCCGCTTCCTATCGGTCGCTCCAGCAGGGCGGCGCGGGCCATGATTTCCTCGTACTCGACCTTCATCATGTTCGGCGCGGTCACGGCGAGTCGCCTCCTGGCTGCTGTAGGACACGACGAAAAGAGCGGGCAATCATCGTTGGTGAAATTCCATCACACCTGACCACCGGCAACTGGAACGTCGATTACCGGCCATCTGGGCGCCACTTGGACGACGCCTCAACGCACCGCTCGAATTAGAAAACCCGAGGATTCGTCGACCACAAAGCCGAATTGCCCAGCATTGCTGGGCAATTCGGCTTTAGGTGCTCGTAGTAGTGGCTAGGCCGCGAGGTCGTCGTCAGCGCTGCTGACTACCGCGGCGGCCTTCTTGCTACGCCGCCAACCGCGCACCGTGGCAATCGCCGTCTTGAGGCCACGCCGCCGGCCGGTGGCCGGATCGGTGCTCGCAAAACCGGATTCCAGTTCGGCGAACATCCGCTCGCTGCGCGTTTCCGGTGCGTCGTCGGCGTTGTCGAGCAAGTACTTGTTCGGCAGCGACAGTTTGGCGATCGTGCGCCATGTCTTGCCGTATTGCACCAGGAATGAGCCTGTGGTGTAAGGCAAGTCGTACTTGTCGCAGATCTCACGCACCCGCACCGAAATCTCGTGCAACCGGTTGCTGGGCAGGTCCGGGTACAGGTGGTGCTCGATCTGGTGGCACAGGTTGCCACTCATGAACCGCAGTAGCCATCCGCCTTCGAAGTTGGCACTGCCCAGCATCTGGCGCAGGTACCACTGGCCCTTGGTTTCGCCGATCATGTCGGTTTTGGTGAATTTCTCTGCGCCGTCAGGGAAATGGCCGCAGAAGATGACGGCGTTGGCCCACACGTTGCGGATCACGTTGGCAACCGCATTGGCCTTAAGGGTGGACTTGTAAGTCGCACCAGGCGACAGAGAGGTCAGCGCCGGGAACGCGACATAGTCCTTGAGAATCTGGCGACCGGCCTTGGCGAAGAACTCTTCTGTCCTCTGCCGAAGCTCATCTTGGTCCATCCGTTTCTTCAAGATCTTGCCGATCTCCACGTGCTGCAGGCCGACGCCCCATTCGAAGCCAAGCGCGAGCATGGTGTTGAACAACAGGTTGAACATGTTGAAGCGCTTCCAGCGCTGGTCACGGGTGACGCGCAACAGGCCGTAGCCGACGTCGTCGTCCATCCCGAGAATGTTGGTGTACTTGTGGTGCACGAAGTTGTGCGTGTAGCGCCAATGCTTCGACGACCCGCTCATGTCCCACTCCCACGAGGAGGAGTGAATCTCCGGGTCGTTCATCCAGTCCCACTGGCCGTGCATGACGTTGTGGCCGATCTCCATGTTCTCGATGATCTTGGCCACGCCCAACGTTGCGGTGCCCGCCCACCAAGCCGAACGGCGCGAACTGGCGGCCAGCAGCAGTCGGCCGCTCACCTCCAGCGCGCGCTGGGCTGCGATGGTGCGACGGATGTAGCGAGAGTCCCGCTCGCCGCGCGAGTCTTCAATGTCCTGGCGGATAGCATCGAGCTCAACGCCCAGGCTCTCGATGTCGGCGTCCGTCAGATGGGTGAATACGTCGACGTCTGTGATTGCCATCGTCGTCCTCCCTACGGTCATTTCCGGTCAGTTACCTACGCTATCGTAACCTACGGCTGCGTAGGTTACCTGTGAGTAGCCTTTAGATGTCGAGGGTGCAATCACCGGACGCGGACGACACACAGGTCTGCACTCGCGTCCCGGGTTCGTGCTCCTGGCCGGTGCGCAGGTCGCGCACGTGGCCTTCCAGCAGCGGAACCACACAGGACTGGCAGATGCCCATGCGGCAACCGAACGGCATCTGCACGCCGGCACCCTCGCCGGCGTCCATCAGCGACGTCGCCGCGTCGGCCGCGACTGTGCGCCCGCTTCGGCCGAAGGTGACCGTTCCACCCGCTCCGGCGGGTGCGGCCTTGGTCACCGCGAAACGCTCCAAGTGCAGCCGACCGCTGATGCCCGCCGACGACCAAACCTGCTCGGCTTGGGCGAGCATGCCCTCGGGCCCGCACGCCCAGGTTTGACGTTCGCGCCAGTCCGGCACCTCGTCGTCCAGTCGGGCGAGGTCGAGCCGGCCTTGGGCGCGGGTCTCGCGGACCTGCAACCGATAGCCGGGGTGGACGGACGCCAGCGTGCCCAACTCGGCGCCGAACATCACGTCCGATTCGGTAGGCGCCGAATGCACATGCACGACGTCACCGATTTGCTTGCGGCGCACCAAAGTTCGCAACATCGACATCACCGGCGTGATCCCCGATCCCGCAGTGAGGAAGAGAATCGACGCCGGGGCGGGGTCGGGCAGGACGAAGTTGCCCTGAGGTGCGGCCAATCGCACGATGGTGCCCGGTTCGACACCGGCCACCAAGTGGGTGGACAGGAAGCCCTCGGGCATCGCCTTCACGCTGATGGTCACGGTGCGCTCAGGGCCGAGCCCGGACCGTGCGACCGGGCTCGAGGTCAGCGAGTACGACCGCCACCGCCAGCGCCCGTCCACCAGCAACCCGATCCCGATGTACTGGCCCGGCTCATAGTCGAAGCTGAACCCCCAGCCCGGCTTGATCACCAAGGTTGCGGAGTCTTCGGTCTCGCGGCGAACCTTCACGATGCGGCCCCGCAATTCGCGCGCCGACCACAGCGGATTGGCCAGATGGAGGTAGTCGTCCGGCAACAGCGGCGTCGTAATGCGGGCGGCAATCTTGCGCAGCGCGTGCCAGCCGGGATGCCTGTCCGCGCCCACGACGGTCGGGCGCTTGGTATCGGTGAGGTGGGCGGTAATCGATGCGTATTTCTTACCCATAGGAAGCTCCTGCTCATGGTGCGGCGTTTAGCTTCCGCTACAAGCTACGGTACCGTAAGTTACGGTAGCGTAGCTAGGCCGAATGGCCCGATTGCATCACATTGTCAGCGCGTCGCTGAGCTCACAACAACTCGATCAGGAAGGCCAACTCCTGGTTCGCGTACCAGGCTAGGTCGTAGTCCAGGGCGTCGCCAACGACCAGGTCAGCGTCCTCATCGCCGAGGTCAGCGGCGTCGATGGCCTCGATGGCCTTCGCCACCGCCGGCTCTGCGCCCGGATTGTCGACGTAGGCGGCGATCACCTGATCCATCGTCACCGGCCCAGGAAGTCTGACGACGGCGTCGTCGAGGTCAGGGCGGTAGTTGACGTCGTCGACTTCGGCAGAGAGCACTGCTCTTCGCGGTCGAGAGCTCTCGTCGGTGTCGGCCGCCAGCAGGCGCAGCGAGGCCAGCGCCGCCTCGCGCAGCGCCACCTCGGCCAGCTCGTCGTCGTCGCCCTCGGCATAGGCCTCGCGCAGCGTCGGCGTCACCGCAAACGCGGTGCCATTGACTGGCGACAACGATCCGTCGGCGACGAGCTGGCCGAGCATCGCCAGCGTGGCTGGGATGTAGACCTGCGTCATCCGATCAACGTGGCCGCGTAGTCGTCGACGTAGTTCGACAGCTCCCGCGGCGGCCGCTGGTAGTTGCCGCTCACTATCGGGCGCCGCGGCAGCTTGACTTTCGGTCTGTCCACCTCGTGGTAGTCGATGGAGTTCAGCAGGTGGGCCATCATGTTGAGCCGCGCGTTCTTCTTGAGATCGGATTCCACGACGTACCACGGGCTTGTCGCGGTGTCGGTGTGCACCATCATCTCGTCCTTGGCGCGCGAGTAATCCTCCCACCGATACACCGATTCCAGGTCCATCGGACTCAGCTTCCATTGCCGCACAGGGTCATTCAGGCGCGATTTGAACCTGCGCAGCTGTTCGCCGTCGGAGACGGAGAACCAATACTTCCGCAGCAGAATGCCCTCGTCGAGCAGCATCTGCTCAAAGATCGGCGTCTGACGCAAGAACAGCACATACTCTTGCGGCGTACAGAATCCCATCACCTTCTCGACGCCCGCGCGGTTGTACCAGGATCGATCGAACAGCACGATCTCGCCCTTGGCGGGCAGATGGGCGATGTAGCGCTGGTAGTACCACTGGCCGCGCTCACGATCGGTTGGGGCCGGCAACGCGGCGATTTGGGCGACGCGGGGGCTGAGGTATTCGGTGATGCGTTTGATCGCGCCGCCCTTGCCTGCGGCGTCACGGCCTTCGAAGATCACCACCACGCGGGCGCCGGTGGCCCGCACCCACTCTTGCAGTTTCACGAATTCCGTTTGCAGTCGGAATATTTCGGCGTCGTAGACCGCGTTTGGAATCTTGGCTACGGCTGGCTTCGCTTTGCTCTTCTTCGGCTTTGCTGACTCGCCGTTACTGCCTGGGGCGCTCATACCAACGGATGGTATACGTACGCAGGAGTTTTGACGCGGCGAAAGTTAACGGGAAGCCTCCAGTAGTTCCTCAAGCGATTGGTTCAACAACGCGGGCAAAAGGTCGACGTCGCTCATCGCCTCACGGTCGGCGTTGATTCCGAAATACAGCATCTTGTTGTAGGAGGTCACGCTGATGGCCAGCGCCTGATTGTGCAACAGCGGCGGCACGGCATAAGTCTCCAGCAGCTTGGTGCCGGCGATGTACATCTGCGATTGCGCGCCCGGGGCATTGGTGATCAACAGGTTGAACAACCGCGCGGAGAAGCTGGTGGCGACCCGGATACCCATGGCGTGCAGGGTCGGTGGCGCAAAACCCGACAGCGTGACGATGGTCCTGGCGTCCACCAGGCGGGCTGCCGTCGGGTTCGATTCGGTCGCGTGCGCGATCTGCGACAGCCGCACCACCGGGTTCGCCTCCCCCACCGGCAGGTCGACCAGAAACGGGGTGACCTGACTGATCATCTGACCGGGACCGGTCGAGTCGTGCTGCCCTTCGGCGTAGACCGACAGCGGCGCCATCGCCCGGACCGTGGCGGTCGCTGACACCCCTACCCCGCGGGACATCAGCCAATTGCTCAGTGCCCCGGTCACCACCGCCAGCACCACATCGTTGATGTCGCAGTCGTAGCGCGCCCGCACCGTGCGATAGTCCTCGAGACTGCGACTGGCGACGGTGAACCGCCGATGGCGCGAGACGGTCGCGTTGAGCGGGCTACTGGGTGCAGTTCCCCGCGCCACGGTGCGCGCGATGTTGACGGCGCGATGGCCGACGTCGAGCAGTTCGCCGTAGTTAGTCGCCACCCCGACCATCGCCGACCCGACCGCCTGCAGCTGGGTGCCCGGCCCGACCATCCAGTCGGTGAGCGCGCTCAGCAATAACCGGGTGTTGCCGGGATCGCGCTCCGGCACCCAGATGTCCTCGGGGAACGGCGGCGGATTCCGCGTCCGGTCGGCGATGACGTGGCCGATCTCCAGCGCGGTCATCCCGTTGATCAGCGCTTGATGCGACTTGGTGTATAGGGCGACCCGGTTCTTGGCCAGGCCTTCGACCAAGTACATCTCCCACAGCGGCCGCGACTTGTCCAGCGGCCGAGCGGCCAGCCGGGCAACGAGCTCGTGCAGCTGCTCGTCACTGCCCGGCGACGGCAACGCCGAGCGCCGCACGTGATAGGTGATGTCGAAGTCGTTGTCGTCGATCCATACCGGCCTGGCGAAGCCGACCCCCAATCCCCGCACCTTCTGCCGGTAGCGCGGTATCTGGGGAAGCCGCTGTTCGACGGCGGCGAGCAGCGTCTCGTAGCTCAAGCCGGCACGCGGTCGGCGCAGGATGGACAGCGACCCCACGTACATCGGGGTGGCGGTGTTTTCCAGGCCGTAGAAGGACGCGTCCGCGGTGGACAACCGGGTCACCATCGAGGACCTGGCCTCCTGTCAGTTCGTCATATCCACCGATGTTGTCGACCACCGTAATCGTCTAGCCAGGCAACAGCACTGTGTGGGTACGCGCGAACTCGAATTGTGCAATGCCGACCGGCAATTCACAATCAATCGTCTGTCACTCTCCAGCAGGCCCGTTTACCCGCGATGAGATGGAGAGTGCGCGTTGACCATCAGCCCGGCCGGAAGCGACGCATTCGCCGTCGAACCCGTCGCCAACTACGAGCCCCCGACCCGAAACGTCCCCCTGTGCCGCCAAGCGGTGCAGCGCCGCGCTCCCCGACCACCGCGCCGGCCTCACAGCGGACGTCGCGAACCGGTGCCGACGGCCACGGTGTTGTCCGTGCCGATGCGCCAAGCGGCGGTCTTCGCCGACGCGGCGCTGCGCCGAGTGCTGGAGGTCATCGATCGGCGTCGCCCGGTGGCCCAGCTACGGCCGCTGCTGGTTCCCAGCCTGGTCGACCCCGTGCGGTCGGTGAGCGGCGCCAACCACGCGCACGACGGCGCCGCAGTGCTGCGCCGGATGCGGTTGCAACCGATCGGCCAGCGCGACCACGAGGCCGCGGCCGAAGTCTTCGGCTCCTACAGCCGTGGAGAGCGAATGCACGCGATTGCTTGCCGGGTGGAGAGGTTAGTCACCGGCACCGGAGCCCGCTGGCAGGTGGTCGCCCTACATATCGGCTAGTGCGCGGGCCCGACACCGCCGGCGAAACGGGCCAGCACCGGACCCGCAATCGCCATCACGAAGACGTACGCCGTCGCCAACGCCGCCACGGCGGACACCGACGTACCGACCAACCCGATGATGATCAGCGAGAACTCGCCTCGCGCGATCAGCGCCGCGCCGGCGCGCAACTGCCCACGGCGCGCCACTCCGTCGCGCCTCGCGGCGAATACCCCGGTCGCCACCTTTGTCGCGGCGGTGACGACGCCCAGGGCCAGCGCCGCCGGAAGCATCGGAACCAGCTCGTGCGGATCGACCACCAAACCGATCGCCACGAAGAACACTGCGGCGAACAGGTCACGCAACGGGCCCAGCACCTGACGGGCCCGCTCCGCGGTTTCACCGGTCAAGGTGAGGCCCACCAGAAACGCGCCGACCGCGGCCGACGCGTGCATCGACTCGGCCAGCGCCGCCACGATCAGGGTGCCGCCGAGCACCCGCAGCAACAGCTGTTCAGAGTCGGCGTGTGCCACCAGCCGGCCCACGTGGTGGCCCCAGCGATAGGACGCGGTGAACGCCGCCAGCAGCGCGCCGATCGCGACGAGGGCGCCCGCGACGGCCACCGGCCAGGTGCCGCCGGCCGCCAGCACCGCGAACAGCGGAAGGTAAGCCGCCATCGCGAAATCCTCGAGCACCAGCACCGACAGCACGGCCGGGGTTTCGCGGTTACCCAGCCGGCCCAGATCCTCCAACAGCCGGGCGATGACACCCGACGAGGAGATGTAGGTGACGCCGGCCAGCGCCAGGATGGCGACACCGTCGAAGCCCAGCAGCCAGCCGGCCACCGCGCCGGGTGCGGCGTTGAGGACGATGTCGACACCGGCCGACGGCAGGTGGTGCCGCATGCTGGCGGCGAACTCGGTCGCGGAGAACTCCAGGCCCAGCGTCAGCAGCAACAACACGATGCCGATGGGCGCGCCCGTCATGATGAACTCACCCGCGGCCGCCACCGGCCAGATACCGCCCTTACCCAGCGACAGGCCCGCTAGCAGGTACACCGGGATCGGGGACAACGCGAATCGCCGCGCGACGCTGCCCAACACCGCGAGCGCGGCCAATAGGGCGCCGAGCTGAAACAGCAGCGCCCCCGAAACTTGCACTCGCTCAGCCCTTGTCGACGATCTGCTGGACGCCGGCGATACCTTCTTCGGTGCCGATGACGATCAGAACGTCCCCGGCCAGCAACACCTCGGCGGGCCCCGGGGACGCCAGCACGTCTTCGTCGCGCACGATGGCGACGATCGATGCGCCGGTGCGGGTACGCGCGTGGGTCTCCCCCAACGGCCGGTCCACGAACGGACCGCCCGGCGCGAGGTGGATTTGGCCCGCCTCGAGTCCGGGCACCTCTCTGGTCAGCTCGGTGAACCGCTCAGCGATCCGCGGCGCCCCCAGGATCTGGGCCACCGTGTCGGCCTCTTCATCGGTGAGGCGGAAGACCGGCCGGGCCTGGTCCGGATCATCGACGCCGTACAGGACGACGTCGAAGTCGCCGCCGCGCCGGGCGATGATGCCGATCCGATCACCCTTGTGACTGGTGAACTCGTAGCGCAGACCGACGCCCGGCAGCAACACCTCCTTGACATCCATGAGGATTGATCTTTTCACAGCGTTAGGGTGGCCGGATGGACGGAAATACAGTCAGTGTCGAGCGGGTCATCAAAGCGCCGGCGGAGCGGATTTTCGCGCTGCTGGCCGACGCCGGCGAACACGCCGGTTTCGACGGTTCGGAGTCGGTGAGCGGCGCCGCGGAGAAATCTGTTCCGCTAACGCTGGGGTCGAAATTCGGGATGGCAATGCGAGGCCGCAAGGAGACGCTGTTCCTGCCCTACCGGACTACCAACACCGTCATCGAGTACGAGCCGGACCGTCGCATCGCGTGGCAGACCACCGCGATCGGCGGTCTGGTCGGTGGCCGCATCTGGCGCTACGAACTTGCGCCCGCCGACGGCGGAACGCTGGTGCGCGAAACCTGGGACGTGTCACAGGAGAAGAACAAGCGGATGGTCATCAGCGGCTCGATGCCCCAGCGAACCGAGCAGGGCATGGCCGCCACCCTGGACCGGCTCGCGACGCTGCTCGAGGATTAACGCCTTTTCGCCGATTTCGACGGCTTGGCGCCCCGGCCTTGTTGACGGGCGGCAGCGCGCCGCTCGCGCCTGCTGGCGCCCCCTGGCACCCCGGCCGCCGACTTCTGAGCTCCGCCGCCGTTGCGCTGGACCTCCACCGAACCGTCCTCGGACGGCCCGGAATACGTCAGGGCGGGCGCTTCGTTGTCAATCCCCTTGGCGCGCAGGGTACTTGGCGCCTCTTCGCGTGGCGCCGTGGGCTCATCGCTGCGTTGACCGCCTTCGGCGGCGGCCGCCGCGAACTCCGCCAGGCCTTCGGGTGCTTGGACCTGAGCCACTTGCGGGGTGGGCACCGCCTCCACGCTGACGTTGAACAAGAAGCCGACCGACTCCTCCTTCAAGCCTTCAAGCATGGCCATGAACATGTCGTAGCCCTCGCGCTGGTACTCCACCAACGGGTCACGCTGGGCCATCGCGCGCAGCCCGATGCCCTCCTTGAGGTAATCCATCTCGTAGAGGTGTTCGCGCCACTTGCGGTCGATGACGTTGAGCAGCACGTTGCGTTCCAGCTGGCGCATCGCGCCTTCGCCGGCCAGCCCTTCGAGCTCGGATTCCCTTGTCGCATAGGCATTTTCGGCGTCTTTAACCAACGCTTCGAGTAGCTCTTCACGGGTCAGCTCGTCGCGTTCGGAATCCTCGTCCTGGCGAGTCAGCGACTCGTGGTCGATCCCGACCGGGTACAGCGTCTTCAGGGCCGACCACAACGCGTCCAGATCCCAATCCTCGGCGTAGCCTTCGGCGGTCGCGCCGTCCACATAGGCGGTGATGACGTCGGTCAGCATGTCGGTGGCCTGCTGCTGCAGATCCTCGCCCTCGAGGATGCGGCGACGCTCGGCGTAGATCACCTTGCGCTGCTGGTTCATCACCTCGTCGTACTTCAGGACGTTCTTGCGGACCTCGAAGTTCTGCTGCTCGACCTGGGTCTGGGCGCTCTTGATCGCCCGGGTGACCATCTTGGCCTCGATCGGCACATCGTCGGGCAGGTTCAGCCTCGTCAACAAAGTTTCCAAGGCAGCGCCATTGAACCGGCGCATCAGCTCGTCGCCCAGCGACAGGTAGAAGCGCGACTCGCCGGGGTCACCCTGGCGACCGGACCGGCCGCGTAGCTGGTTGTCGATGCGTCGCGACTCGTGCCGCTCGGTGCCCAGCACGTACAGTCCGCCGGCCTCGACGACTTCGGCGGCCTCCTCGCTGGCTTCCTCCTTGACCTTGGGCAGTTCCTCGTGCCAGGCCGCTTCGTACTCTTCGGGCGTCTCCAGCGGATCCAGGCCACGGGCGCGCAGCCGCGTGTCGGTGAGGAAGTCGACGTTGCCGCCCAGCACGATGTCGGTACCGCGGCCGGCCATGTTGGTGGCCACGGTGATACCGCCGCGCCGGCCGGCCACCGCGATGATGCCCGCCTCCTGCTCGTGATACTTCGCGTTCAGCACGTTGTGCGGGACGCGCCGCTTGGTGAACTGGCGCGATAGGTACTCCGAGCGCTCC
Source organism: uncultured Actinomycetota bacterium (assembly GCA_963826365.1). GTDB lineage: Bacteria > Actinomycetota > Actinomycetes > Mycobacteriales > Mycobacteriaceae > Mycobacterium. The sequence continues at coordinate 368,572 of CAWGXA010000004.1, forward strand.
ACGCTGGTGGTACCGATCAGAACCGGCTGGCCCTTCTCATAGCGTTCAGCGACGTCGTCGACCACCGCGATGTATTTGGCTTCCTCGGTCTTGTAGATCAGGTCGGACTGGTCGGTGCGGACCATGTCCTTGTTGGTCGGGATGGCAACCACGCCGAGCTTGTAGATCTCGTGCAGCTCGGCCGCCTCGGTCTGGGCGGTACCGGTCATGCCGGAGAGCTTGTCGTAGAGCCGGAAGTAGTTCTGCAGCGTGATGGTGGCCAGTGTCTGGTTCTCGGCCTTGATCTCGACGTGCTCCTTGGCCTCGATGGCCTGGTGCATGCCTTCGTTGTAGCGACGACCGATCAGCACGCGACCGGTGAACTCGTCGACGATGAGCACCTCGCCGTCGCGGACGATGTAGTCCTTGTCGCGGTTGAACAGCTCCTTGGCCTTCAGCGCGTTGTTGAGGTAGCTGACCAGTGGCGAGTTGGCGGCCTCGTAGAGGTTGTCGATGCCGAGCTGGTCTTCGACGAACTCCACGCCCTTTTCGTGCACACCGATGGTGCGCTTGCGCAGGTCGACCTCGTAATGCGTGTCCTTGTCCATCAGCGGCACGATTCGGGCGAACTCGAGGTACCAGTTCGATGCGCCGTCGGCGGGACCGGAGATGATCAGCGGTGTACGGGCCTCGTCGATCAGGATGGAGTCGACCTCGTCGACGACGGCGAAGTTGTGTCCGCGCTGCACCAGATCGTCCAGCGAGTGGGCCATGTTGTCGCGCAGGTAGTCGAAGCCGAACTCGTTGTTGGTGCCGTAGGTGACGTCGGCGTTGTAGGCGACGCGGCGCTGCTCGGGCGTCATCTGCGCGAGGATGACGCCGACCTCGAGGCCCAGGAAGCGGTGCACCCGGCCCATCCACTCGCTGTCGCGTTTGGCCAGGTAGTCGTTGACGGTGACGACGTGCACACCCTTGCCGGCCAGCGCGTTGAGGTAGGCGGGCAACACACAGGTCAGGGTCTTGCCCTCACCGGTCTTCATCTCGGCGACGTTGCCGAGGTGCAGCGCCGCTGCGCCCATCACCTGCACATCGAAGGGACGCTGGTCGAGCACCCGCCAGGCGGCCTCCCGGGCCACCGCGAACGCCTCAGGCAGCAGCTCGTCGAGTTCCTCGCCCTCTTCCAGGCGCTTCTTGAACTCGTCGGTCTTGGCCCTGAGCTCGGCGTCGGTGAGTTTCTCGATGTCGTCAGACAACGTGTTGACATAGTCGGCCACCCGCCTGAGGCGCTTGACCATGCGACCTTCACCAAGGCGCAACAACTTCGACAGCACAGCTATGTCCCCTGTTGGTAGGAGTCTTCGTCTATAAAGCGACTCCCATGGTAGGTGACAACCCCGTGAGGACCCCCGATCACCGGGAGTCCGTCAGGAGAGCCTGATCAGCCCGTAGTCGTAGGCATGCCTGCGATAGACGACGGACGGCCGTTCGGAGTGCTTGTCGTAGAACAAAAAGAAGTCGTGCCCTACCAGTTCCATCTCATAGAGCGCGTCGTCCACCGACATCGGCGTGGCCTGGTGCTCTTTGGTCCGCACCACCCGCCCCGGCTCGTGGTCCTTGTCGCCCGAATCCACGCCGTTGGGTAGGCCATCGTGCTGATGCGGTTCGACCGGTTCGATGTTGTTGAGCGACGTCGCCGGCGGCGCCACTGCGGTGGCCTCGGCCAGGGAGACCGGGGTCTTCTCGCCGTAATGGACTTTACGGCGGTCTTTACCGCGCCGCAGTCGGCTCTCCAGCCTGACAACTGCGGACTCGAGGGCGGCGTAAAAGCTGTCGGCGCACGCTTCACCGCGGACGACCGGCCCACGGCCCCGCGCGGTGATCTCCACGCGCTGGCAGGACTTACGTTGGCGACGGTTGCGTTCGTGTTTGAGTTCGACGTCGAACAGGTAGATGGTCTTGTCGAACCGTTCGGCGCGGGCGAGTTTCTGCGAGACGTAAATGCGGAAGTGTTCGGGAATCTCGACGTTGCGGCCCTTGAACACAACCTCGGCAGTGGCGGTCGGTTCCTGCGGGTCGATTTGTACCGGCGGTTGGTCCAGAATCTGAGCGGAATCCACGGTTAGCCTTGACATACGTGACAACTCATTTCTTTTTTCACGTCACACGCGCTCTGCGTGCCGGCTTTCTTGAAGACGCGCCGACGGGGTTGGAGAGCGGTTCGCAGAAGTGGTCGCCGCCGCAGGCAGCCCGCCGGTGCAAGGTGTCGAATACTCACCCCCTCCGCGTTGGGCGTCTCAACCTGGGAATCGCGACTGGAGACGTTGAAGGTTGTTTTCGACGTTAGCTCGTGTTCGCCTAGCCGTGCCACTGATTTGGCGGACCCGTTGCGAGTTCTTGACATCCTCTTGGCAATTTCATTGGTTTCAGCCCGTTTCAGCGCCTCAGCCTCAGCCTCAGGCGGCCGCGACCGCCAGCACCGCCGCCACCCGTAGACCGGCGGCCTGCAGCACCCGCGCCGACTCGCGGGCGGTGGCCCCGGTGGTGACGACGTCGTCGACGATGATCACTTCGGTGCACGGCCGCCGCCCTCGCAGCAGCACCCGGCCGGCGATGTTGCGCTCGCGAGCGGCGGTGCCAAGGCCGACCGAGTCGCGGGCCAACGCTCGCAACCGCAGCGCCTGCACGACGGTGATATCCGGATGCCCGGCGACCGCGACCGTCGCGATGCGGGCGACGGGGTCGCCGCCGCGGCGCCGCGCCGCGAACCGTCGGGTCGGCGCGGGCACGATCGTCAGCGGCGTTTCGACCATGCCCCAATGCAGCAGCCGGTGCACACCGGTCGCCAGCGCGCCTGCCAGCGGCATGACGAGATCGCCGCGGCCGTGCTCCTTGACCGCCAGGATCGCCTGACGGCGCGCGCCCGCGTAGCGGCCGAGCGCAAACACCGGCACTCCCGGGTCGACGCGCGGGTCGATCAGGTAGGGCTCGCCGGGCGCCACCACCAGTTCCCGGGCGCATGCCGCACACCAGCGGGTCGCCGGCGCACCGCAGCCGCCGCATTCCAGCGGCAGAACCAGATCGAGCACGATGTCAGTGTGGCGGCGACCGCCGACAGGAGGGCTGCGACGCTCAGCCCGGCAGCACCGGCAGTGCCCCGCCCATCATCAAGCCTGGCACCTCCGACCAGGTCTGCTGGCTTTCCGCCGCACCCGCCGAATACTGCAGTACGCCTTGGGGAGCGGCGACGTAGACCGTCGACGGGCTGGCCGCGATCGCGGTCAGGGGAATCGGCAACCCGTGGGTTGGCGCGTCGGAGTTGACCCCGTCGAGGTTCACGTACGAGACGGGATGGGCGGTGTCATTGCGGGTCACCACCATGTCGTCGCCGGTTCGCCAGTACAGCGACACCACCGTGTTGCCCAGCCCGAAGCCCAACCGGCGCGGATACGTCAGGGCGTACTGCCCGCCCGGGGTCTGCTCGACACCGGTCAGGATGACCTCGCCACCGATCACCATCGCGGCGCGGGTGCCGTCGCGGGACAACTGCAGGTCGGTAATCGGCCCCGGGAAGCGGCTGGCTACCGCGCCGGAATCCACCGGAATGCGGGCGGGCTGGCCCGAGGCCGGTTCCTGAATGGCCCGCAACACGTTGTTGCCGTCCACCACCACCCACACCACGTCGTCCAGCGACCAGCTGGGCCGAGACAGGCTGTGGCCGTCGGCGGATTCGACTGCCTCGCCGCCGAGATCACCGATCCACAGTGACTCCGCCATATCCGGTGCGCCGCGGTGCAGCGTCACCACGGACGCCACCTGCCGCCCGCTGCGCGACAGCGCGGCACCGGTCTGGTCGCCCATCCGCCCGAATGCCCCGGGCACCGTCGTGGAGTGCTGTCCGTCCAGGCCGACCAGTGATCCGTTGACCAACGCGTGCAACCCGGCACCGGCGCCGTCGGCCACACCCGGGTCGGTGGCCGCGACGTCGGAAGTGGTCCACCCCTCAGCGAACCGGTCGTCCAGCGGCGCCCCGTCGGCGTTGATCACGTAGGGGCCTCTGATGTCGGCCCGGGCCAGCGTCCAAATGATCTGTGCGGCAAGCAATTGCCGACTATGCGGGTCGGTGGTGGACAGCTTCTCCAAGTCGACCCGCGCACCGCCGTAACCACGCCCGATCCCGTTCTTGCCGCCGTCGGCCCGGGTCACCGGCCCGCGCAGCCGTAGCGGCGGAGCGAGCAGGTTGCGGACCGTGTGCGCCATCTCAGGCCGTGGCCCCGCCAGCAGCTTGGACACCAGCTCGGTCGCCAACTGGTCGTGATCGGCGACCGCGACGTAGCGCGGGTCGGGAACCACCGTCTTGCCGGTCGGGTCCGCGAAGTACAGCGTGTTGCGTTTGTAGGTGGACTGGAACTGCTGCCAGTCCAGGAACACTCCGTTGGGCAGCCGGTCGATGCGCCAGCCGCCCGACGTCTTGACCAACTCGATCGGCCCCGGGTCGGGCAGCACGCCCTCGGCCGTCTCGAACACTCCCACGTCGGAGAGCGAACCCAGGATGTCTGCCCGCATGGTCGCCGAAACCCGTTCGGCAGCACGGGTTTCCACGAACACGACATGGTCGATCAGCAGTGCGCTACCAGCGTCGTCCCAGGCGTTGGATGCCGACTGGGTGAGGAATTGTCGCGCCGCCAGATGCCGGTTCGCCGGATCCGCTGTGGCCTTGAGAAATTCGCGCAACAGCACGTCGGGATCCATACCCGGGGTCGGCTTGGGCAGATTCGTCGGTGCCGGACGATCGACGGTGCCGATGGCTTGCGGGGCCGACGAGCTGGGCACGCTGGCGCAGCCGGCAAGCAGCAACACCGCCAACGACATCAGAGTCGCGAGCAGTCGGGGCATTACCCGCTCCGTTCCGCGGGTTCGCGGTGTCGTTGACGGTCTTTGCGGTCCGGCACAACCGTTTCCGTGCCGGGCTGCGCCGCTTGCGGAACCGGCTTCATCGGCAACGGGCTGGTGGTGACCTTATGACCGCGAATCAGCGGCAGGGTCAGCCGGAAGCAGGCGCCCTGACCGGGTTCTCCCCAAGCCTCTAGCCGGCCCTGGTGCAGCCGCGCGTCCTCGACACTGATCGCCAGACCCAGACCGGTGCCGCCGGAACGCCGCACCCGCGACGGGTCCGACCGCCAGAACCGGCTGAACACCAGCTTCTCCTCGCCCGGCCGCAGCCCGACGCCGTAGTCGCGGACGGTGACGGCGACCGTGTCTTCGTCGGCGCCCATCTTGATGTCCACCGGTTTGTGCTCGGCGTGGTCGATGGCATTGGCGATCAGATTGCGCAGGATGCGTTCCACCCGCCGCGGATCGACCTCGGCGATCACGCCTTCGGTCGGCATGTCCACCTGCAGCTCGATGCCTGCGTCTTCGGCCAGGTGGCCGACGTTGCTCAGCGCGCTCTGCACCGTCGTGCGCAAATCGACTGCCTCCACGGACAATTCGGCCACACCGGCGTCGTGCCGCGAGATCTCCAGCAGGTCGTTCAGCAACGTCTCGAAGCGGTCCAGCTCGTTGACCATGAGCTCGGTCGAGCGTTGCAGCGTCGGGTCCAGATCGGCGCTGTGGTCATAGATCAAGTCGGCGGCCATCCGCACCGTGGTCAGCGGCGTGCGCAGTTCGTGGCTGACGTCGGAGGTGAAGCGGCGCTGCAGGTTACCGAACTCCTCGAGCTGAGTGATCTGGCGCGACAGGCTTTCCGCCATGTCGTTGAACGACACCGCCAGCCGGGCCATGTCGTCCTCGCCGCGCACCGGCATCCGTTCGGACAGATGCCCCTCGGCGAAGCGTTCGGCGATCCGTGACGCCGACCGCACCGGCACCACCACCTGGCGGGATACCAGCAGCGCGATCCCGGCCAGCAGCACCAGCAGCACCGCACCGCCGGTGATCATCGTGCCGCGCACCAGCGTGATGGTGGCCTGCTCATTCTTCAGCGGGAAGATCAGGTACAGCTCCAGGTTGGCCACCTGCGACGAGGTCGGGGTGCCGATGATCAGCGCCGGGCCCGAGAAGCCGTCGGTGTGCACCGTGGCGTACTGGTAGGCGGCCTGGCCGGCCTTGACGAAGCCCCGCAACGAATTAGGCACCTGGTCGACGGGACCGGCCGTGCTCGCCGCGCGCGGACCGTCGCCCGGCACCATCAGCGCAGCGTCGAACGCCCCGGCCAGACCGGCACCCGAGGCGGGCTCGGTTTTCGACGTCAATGTGTTGCGGGCCAGCTGAAGGCTGCTGTCCAGCGAGCGCGTCTCCTCACCGTTGACGATCCCGCCGACGGTGCTGCGCGCCCGGTCGATCTGCTCAATGGCGGCTTTGACCTTGACGTCGAGCACGCGATTGGTGACCTGGCTGGTCAGCACGAAGCCAAGCGCCAAGATCACTGCCAAGGACAATCCAAGAGTCAGCGCCACTACCCGCAGTTGCAGCGAGCGGCGCCAGGCAACGCCTACGGTTCGGCCCAGGGCTCCCATGCCCCGGGGTACAGGGCCAGAGCGCCCCCAGCGACTTCGACTGCGTCGCCGCGGGCTCCAGATCACGGAGGTCCGGCCTTGTATCCCACTCCTCGAACGGTCAACACCACAGTCGGGTTCTCAGGGTCTTTCTCGACCTTGGCCCGTAGACGCTGGACGTGCACGTTAACCAGGCGGGTATCCGCCGGGTGCCGGTATCCCCACACCTGTTCGAGCAGCACATCTCGAGTAAACACCTGGCGCGGTTTGCGTGCCAGCGCGACCAGCAGGTCGAACTCGAGTGGTGTCAGGGAAATCTGCTCGCCGTTGCGGGTGACCTTGTGCGCCGGCACGTCGATCTCGACGTCGGCGATCGACAGCATCTCGGCGGGCTCGTCGTCATTGCGCCGTAGCCGGGCACGCACCCGCGCGACCAGCTCCTTGGGCTTGAACGGCTTCATGATGTAGTCGTCGGCGCCCGACTCCAAGCCCAGCACCACGTCAACGGTGTCGGTCTTGGCGGTCAGCATCACAATCGGAACCCCGGAATCCGACCGCAACACCCGGCACACGTCGATGCCGTTCATGCCGGGCAGCATCAAATCCAGCAGCACCAGATCGGGCCGCAGCTCGCGCACCGCAGTCAGGGCCTGCGTGCCGTCACCGATGACCGCGGTGTCGAAGCCCTCCCCACGAAGAACGATGGTCAGCATCTCCGCGAGCGACGCGTCGTCGTCGACGACCAAAATCCTTTGCCTCATGGAGTCCATGGTGTCACCAGAACGGGACAAAACTGGCGCACCACACGGGCGTTTCTCATTCGATAAGGCCAAATCGTGACAAATCTGTGCTATTCCCGGCCTATTCGCGGCTCATTTGGGGGTCAAATCGGCCGCCAGCCGATCCGGATCGACGTCTGCGTCGACGACCAGCCACCGGCCGCCCCAGCCCGCGGCGGCCAGTTCGGCATACACCGCGCGGGTGCGCTGCTGCAGCCCGTCGTCGCGTTCGTAGCTGTCGCGCGCCCGAGCGGGGTCGCGTTCCGCGCGGCTGCGGGCCCGCTCTCCGGCGAGCTCGGCCGTCACGTTCAGCAGTACCTGCCAGTCCGGCGCAGGGAGCCCAAGCCGCTGGTATTCGAGCCCGTGCACCCAGGCCACCGCCTGCCCCGCGACGTCCTCGTGCAGGCGAGCGGCGCTGTAGGCCGCGTTGGACGCGACGTAGCGATCCAAGATCACCACGTCGCTCTCGCGGGTGAGCCGCGCGATTTCCGCGATCGCGCCGGCCCGGTCGAGCGCGAACAGCAGCGCCATCGCATATACCGACGACGCGAGATCCCCGTGCTCGCCGTGCAGCGCCTCGGCCGCGACGTCGGCGGTTACCGATTGGCCGTAGCGCGGGAACGCCAGGGTGGCCACCGAATGCCCGGAAGCTTCGAAGGACGTGCGCAGCCCCTCGGATAACGTCCGCTTGCCGGCGCCGTCAACGCCTTCGATCGCGATCAGCACGGCGCGCGCGTGTCGATCAGTAGCGGTAGTGGTCCGGCTTGTACGGGCCCTCGACGTCGATACCGAGGTATTCGGCCTGCTCCTTGCTCAGCTTGGTGAGCGTGCCGCCCAGCGCCTCGACGTGGATCCGGGCCACCTTCTCGTCGAGGTGCTTGGGCAGCCGGTACACCTCGTTGTCGTACTCGTCGTTCTTGGTCCACAGCTCGATCTGGGCGATCGTCTGGTTCGCGAAGCTGTTGCTCATCACGAACGACGGGTGCCCAGTGGCATTGCCCAGGTTCAGCAGCCGGCCCTCGGACAGCACGATGATCGAATTGCCGGTGTCGCCGAAGGTCCACAGGTCGACCTGCGGCTTGATGTTGAGCCGCGTCGCGCCCGACTTCTCCAGCGCCGCCATGTCGATCTCATTGTCGAAGTGGCCGATGTTGCCCAGGATGGCGTGATCCTTCATCGCCTTCATGTGCTCGAGCGAGATGATGTCCTTGTTACCGGTCGAGGTCACGACGATGTCCGCGTCGGCGATGGCCTGCTCGACCGTCACGACGTCGAAGCCCTCCATCAGCGCCTGCAGCGCGTTGATCGGGTCGATCTCGGTGACGACGACCCGGGCACCCTGGCCCTTGACCGCCTCCGCGCAGCCCTTACCGACGTCGCCGTAGCCGCAGATCAGGACCTTTTTGCCGCCGATCAACGCGTCGGTGCCGCGGTTGATGCCGTCGATCAGCGAGTGCCGGGTGCCGTACTTGTTGTCGAACTTGGACTTGGTCACCGAGTCGTTGACATTGATCGCCGGGAAGGCCAGGTCGCCGGCCGCGGCGAACTGGTAGAGCCGCAGCACGCCGGTGGTGGTCTCCTCGGTCACGCCCTTGATCGACTCGGAGATCTTGGTCCACTTGGTCTTGTCGGTCTCGAAGCGGCTGCGCAGCACGCTCAAGAAGACTTTCCACTCCGCGGAGTCGTCGTCCTCGGCGGGCGGCACCACGCCGGCCTTTTCGTACTGCGCGCCGCGCAGCACCATCATGGTGGCGTCGCCGCCGTCGTCCAGGATCATGTTGGCCGGTTCGCCGGGCCAGGTCAGCATCTGCTCGGCCGCCCACCAGTACTCCTCGAGCGACTCGCCCTTCCAAGCGAACACCGGGACGCCCTCGGGCTTCTCCGCTGTGCCGTGCTTGCCGACGACGACGGCCGCCGCCGCGTGGTCCTGGGTGGAGAAGATGTTGCACGACGCCCAGCGGACTTCGGCGCCCAGCGAGGTCAGGGTCTCGATCAGCACCGCGGTCTGCACGGTCATGTGCAGCGAGCCCGAAATGCGGGCACCCTTCAGCGGTTGCACGTCGGCGTATTCGCGGCGCAGCGACATCAGACCGGGCATTTCGTACTCGGCCAGGTCGAGTTCCTTGCGGCCGAACTCCGCCAGCGACAGGTCGGCGACCTTGAACTCGATGCCGTTAACAACGTCGGTGGTCAGCGACTTTTCGGTCGTGGTCATGGCGTGTCTCATCCTCTTCGGTTCATGGGGGCTCAAATTGAGCGGGCTACTCAGCTTTAGTTAGCTTGGGTACGCTCTTCCGCCACTGTAGTAGGCGGCCCCGCGCCCAACCGGTCAGGGGACGTTGACGACGCCGTGACGCTCCGCGAAGGGCGTCATCAGCCGGGCCAAATCCCGCGCGACGTCGTGATCGGCTTCCGGCGGCATCGATACGTAGCTCAGTGCCAGCCGCACGATGGCACGCGCCAGCACCCCGGCGTCCTCGTCGCTGGTGGCCACCCACGTGGTGGTCAATGCCGAGCTCAGCCGGGCCGAAGCCCGGGTGATGATGGGAGCACTGTCGGTGGTGATGAGCTGCAGCAGGTCAGGCTTGGCGACGCCGCTGAGCAGCGAGATCACCAGCGGGTCCGCGGCCGATTCGGCGAAAAACGACCGAAAGCCCGCCAGGAAGGCTTCAAAGAAGTTGCCGACGTTGGCGTCCAATGCGGCGTGGATCGCGTCCACCAGGCGGTCGGCCAGGCGCAGCGCGTAACCCTGCGCCAGACCCTGCCGGGAGCCGAACTCGTTGTAGATGGTCTGCCGACTGATGCCTGCCGCGCGGGCCACGTCGGACAACGTGATGGCGGACCAATCCCGGGTCAGCAGCAGATCGCGCATCCCGTCCAGTACCGAGTCGCGCAGCAGGACCCGGGACGCCTCGGCGTAGGGAATCCGCTCCACAGGCGCGAGAATAGCGCTTGGAGCGCTCACGAACGGGCTACCTCTACCATCTCGAAGTCGGATTTTGCCGCGCCACAGTCCGGGCAGCTCCAGTCCTCGGGGATGTCGTCCCACCGAGTGCCGGGTGCGATGCCGTCTTCGGGCCAGCCCTTGGCCTCGTCGTACTCGAACCCGCACTGCACGCAGATGAAGAGTTTGTAGTCGCTCACTGGTTCACTCCTATGCTTTCGAAATCGAGTTTTTCGCGCACCGCGCAGTCCGGGCAGCCCCAGTCCTCGGGAATCTGGCCCCACTGGGTGCCGGCCGGAAAGCCTTCTCTGGCATCACCTTTGGCCTCGTCGTAGACATAGTCGCAGCCAGGACACCGGTAGCCGGCCATCACTGCGCCCCGTATCGGGCCAGCAACTTCTCGCGCAGGCGCGGCTGCAGGTTGACCCGGGTGATATCGCCGTCGTAGTGCGCCAGCACTCGGTGGTCCATGACCTTGCGCCACAGCGGCGGGAAGTAGGTCAGCGAGATCATCGACGCGTATCCGCTCGGCAGGTTGGGCGCGCCTTCCATGCTGCGCAGCGTCTGGTACCGCCGGGTGGGGTTGGCGTGGTGATCGCTGTGCCGCTGCAGGTGGTAGAGGAACAGGTTGGTGACCACGTGGTCGGAGTTCCAGCTGTGCGCCGGCGTGCAGCGCTCGTAGCGGCCGTTGGCATTCTGCTGGCGCAGTAGCCCGTAGTGCTCCAGGTAGTTGACCGCCTCCAAGAGTGAGAAGCCGAAGACGGCCTGGATGACGACGAACGGGATCAGCGCCGGCCCGAACACCGCGATCAGCACACCCCACAACACCACCGACATCGCCCAGGCGTTGAGCACGTCGTTGGACAGATACGTCTTGGGGTTCCAGGGGCTCGCGCCCTGGCGGCGGATGCGTTGTGCCTCCAGCCGCAGCGACGAGCGCAGGCTGCCGAACACGCTGCGCGGCAAGAACTCCCAGAACGTCTCGCCGAAGCGGGAGGACGCCGGGTCCTCCGGGGTGGCGACGCGCACGTGGTGGCCGCGGTTGTGCTCGATGTAGAAGTGCCCGTACCAAGTCTGCGCCAGGGTGATTTTGGACAGCCAGCGCTCCAGCGAGTCCTTCTTATGGCCCATCTCGTGCGCGGTGTTGATGCCGACGCCGCCGAGCACGCCGACCGAGAGCGCCAGGCCGAGCTTTCCCGCCCAGCCCAGGCCGCCGTCAAAGCCGAGCCAGCTCAGGTTCGAGGCGGTGAACAAGTAGGCGCCGAAGACCACGCTGAGATATTGGAACGGGATGTAGATGTAGGTGCAGTAGCGGTAGTACTTGTCGTTCTCCAGCCGCTCCATCACCTCATCGGGCGGGTTCTGCCCGTCGGGCCCGAAGCGCAGGTCGAGAATCGGCAGCAGGACCCAGAGCAGGAGCGGCCCGATCCACAGCGGCACCTGCGCGGCGGCGGGCCAGCCCAGGTGGTTCAAGCCCCAGATCAGCGGCAGCATCACGAACAGCGCCGTCGGGGCGATCAGCCCCATCAGCCAGAGACGACGTTTCTTGTCTCGCCATACGGGAGCGACAGCTTGTTCGGCGATATCAGCGGGTCTGAGTGTGGTCATGCTTTGGACAATATCGAGCTTTGCGTCTCATGTCTAGACAAACGATAGTGTTTTGTACACCGAATGCTAGGCCACCGGAGTGGCCTGCTCGGCGTCGCGACGACCCTGCACCGAGTGCCGGTAGCCGTAGCCGAGATAGATCAGGGTGCCCACGACGATCCAGACAGCGAATCGCACCCAGGTCAGCGCGGTGAGGTTGACCATCAACCACAGGCAGGCGGCTATCGAGGCGATCGGGAGCAGCGGCACCCAGGGCGCGCGGAACCCCCGCGGCAGATCCGGTCGGGTCCGGCGCAGCACGATGACGCCGGCGGATACCAGGACGAAGGCGAACAGCGTCCCGACATTGACCATTTCCTCGAGCTTGGTGATCGGGAAAACCGCGGCGGTCGCCGCCACCACCGCCGCAACCATCGCGGTGATCCGGATCGGGGTGCCGCGGGGACCGGTCTTGGCCAACTGTCGCGGCAGCAAGCCGTCGCGCGCCATCGCGAACAGCACCCGGCACTGCCCCAGCATCAGCACCATCACCACGGTGGTCAGCCCGGCCAGTGCCCCGATGGCGATGACTTGGCTGGCCCAGTGGATTCCGTTGGCGGCGAATGCCGTGGCCAGGTTCGCCGGCTTACCGCCCGGCGCCGTCTTGAGTTGGGTGTAGGACACCATGCCGGACAGCACGACCGAGACGGCGATGTAGAGAACAGTCACGATCGCCAGCGACACCAGAATTCCCTTCGGGACGTCGCGCTGCGGTTGCTTGGTCTCCTCGGCCATGGTCGCCACGATGTCGAAACCGATGAACGCGAAGAACACGATCGATGCGCCCGCCAAGACGCCGTACCAGCCGTATTGGCTGCTGTGCGCGCCGGTCAGCAGCGAGAGCACCGACTGGTCGATTCCCCTGACTTCCTTGCCGGTTTCCGGTTTCGGGATGAACGGCGAGTAGTTGGCGGATTTGATGTAGAACGCGCCGACCACCACGACCAAAATCACCACCGAGACCTTGATGGCGGTGATCACTGCCGAGACCCTCGAGGACACCTTGGTACCGACGGCGATCAGCACCGACACCCCCGCGACGATCAGCAGCGCGCCCCAATCGAAATTGACCGAACCGAATTGGACTGTGCCACCGGCGAATCCGAACACCGTGCCCAGGTAGCTGGACCAGCCCTTGGACACTACGGCGGCACCGATCGCCAACTCCAGCAACAGGTTCCAGCCGATGATCCAGGCCAGGAATTCGCCGAAGGTGGCATAGGAGAAGGTGTACGCGCTGCCCGCGACCGGCAGCGTCGAGGCGAATTCGGCGTAGCACAACGCGGCCAGTGCGCAGGTGACCGCGGCGATCACAAACGAAATCCAGATCGCGGGACCGGTGATGTCGCCGGTGGTCGAGGCGGTCACCGTGAAGATGCCGGCGCCGATCACCACCGCGACACCGAAGACCGTCAGGTCGCGCCAGGAGAGCTCCTTGCGCAACCGGGTGTCCGGTTCGTCGGTGTCAGCGATCGACTGTTCGACCGACTTCGTCCGCCATCGATTGGCCATATCCACCCTTCGTCAGCCTGTTGGACCGCACAGTACTGGGTACTCTGCTGCCGATGGGGGCCAGCAAAGTAAACGCAAGGGACCACGCGGTGGTCATCGGAGCCAGCATCGCCGGCCTGTCCGCCGCGCGGGTGCTTTCGGACTGCTATGCGCGGGTGACCGTCTACGAGCGCGACGAGTTGCCGGGCACACCGACAAACCGTGCCACCGTCCCGCAGGGTCGGCACCTGCACATGCTGATGGCCCGGGGGGCCACCGAGTTCGAAGACCTTTTTCCGGGCCTGCTCAAGGACATGGTGGCCGCGGGCGTGCCGATCCTGGAGAATCGGCCGGACTGCATCCACCTTGGCGCCGCCGGCCATGTGCTGGGGACCGGGCACACGTTGCGCGACGAGTTCACCGCGTATGTGCCGAGCCGGCCGCATCTGGAGTGGCAAATCCGCCGCCGCGTGCAGGCCATCGACAACGTCGCGATCCAGCGGCGCTCGGTCGCCGAGCCGGCGTTCGACCGCATCCGGGGACGGGTGACCGGTGTGCTGCTCGATGCGTCCGACCCCAAAACAACCGACCCCGAGTTCGTGGCGGCCGATTTCGTCGTCGACGCGGCGGGTCGCGGCACGCGGCTGCCGGTCTGGTTGACGCAGTGGGGATATGCGCGCCCGACCGAACAAACCGTGGACATCGGCATCAACTACGCCACCCACTACTTCCGCATCCCGGAGGGCCTGATCCAGGAGCGGGTGGTCGTCGCGGGCGCGGCGCATGGCCAGTCGCTGGGGCTGGGCATGCTCTGCTACGAGGACGGCACCTGGGTGCTGACCACCTTTGGCGTCGCCGACGCCAAACCACCGACGACGTTCGCGGACATGCTGTTGCTCGCCGACGAGCTGCTTCCGTCGCATTTCACCGACGCACTGGCACAGGCCGAGCCCGTTGGCGAACCGGAATTCCACGCGTTCCCGGTCAGCAGATGGCGCCGCTACGACAAGCTGGACAGCTTCCCGGCCGGGATCCTCCCGCTCGGCGACGCCGTGGCCAGCTTCAACCCCACCTTCGGGCAGGGCATGACGATGACGGCGCTGCAGGCCGGCCATCTGCGGCGGGCACTGCGGTCCGGCACCGACGACGTGGTCGCCGAGGTCAACCGGGCCACCGCCAAGACCACCTATCCGGTGTGGATCATGAACGGCATCGGCGACACCAGCTTCCACCACGCTCGCACCGAACCGATCCCCTGGTGGTGGCGGCCCTCAGGTGCGCTGTTCGACCAATTCCTCGGCGCCGCCGAAACCGAACCCGTTCTGGCCGAATGGTTTTTGCGCCGCTTCTCGCTGCTGGACAGCCTCTATATGGTCCCGCCGCCGCGCATCATCGGCCGCGCCATCGCACACAACCTGCGACTGTGGCGGCGCGAGCGCCGAGATCGGCGGCACGCCGGCACTCAACGAGCGATCACAAACCTACGGTCGCCCTGAACAGCTTGACGGGCTCCCGCGCGAGTAGCCGGACCGGGCCGTCGTCGGCGGATACCCAGGCCGCCATGCCGCGCTCCAACGTCAGTGACCCGGACTTCCCGTGCACGATCGTCGACCCCTCGGTGCACAACAGGATCTGCGGGCCTTCGTGGCTCGACGACGCGTCGACCTCATGCCCCAGATGCTCGCCGTCGATGGACAGCAACGCGACCGCGAACTCGTCGGCCGGCGTTTCGTAGATGAGTCCGATCCCCTCCTGGCGAACCGGCGTGCGCAGCTGCGCCTCTGGGGTGGGCGCGAAGTCCAGCACCCGCAGCAACTCGGGCACATCAACGTGCTTGGGAGTGAGTCCGCCGCGTAAGACGTTGTCGGAGTTGGCCATTACCTCGACCGCGAAACCACGCAGATAGGTGTGCAGATTGCCGGCCGGCAGGAAAATCCCCTCGCCCGGGGCCAGCGAGATGCGGTTGAGCAACAACGCCGCCAGCACACCGGCGTCACCGGGATAGCGTTCACCGAGTTCCAGCACCGTCTTGGCTTCGGCCGCGAATTCCGTTGCCCCGGAACTGAGGTACGCAATGGCGCCGTCCAGCACGGCGGACACCAGCACGTCGATGTCGGGCTGCGGCGCGGTGATCCAGGTGGTGAACAGCGCCCGCAGTCCGTCCGCGTCGGACTGGTCGTTCAGCAATTCGATGAACGGGTCGAGGTCGGAGACCGCCAATGCCCGCAACAGCTCGATGGTGCGTGGTGCCTGACGAAAACCGGCCAGCGCCTCGAACGGCTGCACCGCCACCAGCAGTTCGGGCTTGTGCGACGTGTCGCGGTAGTTGCGCACGGGTGAGGCCAACGGTATGCCCAGCCGTTCCTCACGCCGGTAGCCCTCGATGGCCTGTTCGGTGCTGGGGTGGGCCTGCAGCGACAGCGGCTCGTCGGCCGCGAGCACCTTGACCAGGAACGGCAACACGTCACCGAACCGGGCCCGCGACGCGGCGCCGAGCTGACCTTCCGGGTCGGCGACCAGAGCCTGCAGTAGCGAGGTTTCGCCGTGCTCGGTTTCCAGCCAGGCCGGGTCACCCGGATTCGCGCCGAACCAGAGTTCGGCCTCGGCGTGGGCCGACGGCACCGGACGCCCGGTGAATTCGGCGATAGCGGTGCGCGATCCCCAGGCGTAGGTCCGCAAGGCTGGGCGAAGCAGTTCCACTGTGACTACTTATCCCCGCACCAGTCGCATGTAAACGGCGGCCATCTCCAGCCGAACGGCCAACACTGCCAATTGTTGTTCAGCGGGCCCCGCCGCGGTCGCGCTCCGCTCGGGGGCATCCGGTACGTCCTCGGCAGCCACCAGATAGACGTCATCGAGCCCGGCCACCCGCGCGGCGACGACCGTGCGATCGCCGGCCAAGGTCAGCGCCAGCACCCGCAGCCGCTCGGGCAGCGGTCCGTCGATCTCTTCGTCGTGGAAGAGCGCATCGACCGACGACGCGGGCGTCGAGTGCGCCGCGACCACCGCATCCGCCAGCGCGGTGGCGGCCACCACGTGGTGGGCGATTCGCAGCAGGATCGAACTGCCGTGCCGGGCCAGCGCCAGCGTCGCCGCGCAGTCACCGGCCAGCGCCACCCGGTGCTCGGAGATGCGTGCGGCCATTGTCTTGGCGGGATTGGTGAAGAGCTCGCGGCCGGCGCTGTTGCGCAGCGCCTCGGCGTCCAGCTCGTCGGCCAGCGCTGCCAGATCGATGCCCAGCCGCGGGTCCACCGACTGCAATACGGCCAGACCGGCGGCCAGATACCGGCACAACCCGAATTCGTCGGAGCCCCACAGCCGCGGCGCCAGCACCGCGGCGCGGCCGGCCGTGGAGTCTCGCAGCGGACCCTCGTACGGCGCGACGACGACCACCCGTGCGCCGCGGCGCACGCCGGTCGCGGCGGCCCCGACGACGCCAGGATCGCCGGGATCGTCGGCCGCGACAATGACGATATCGAGCGGACCCACCCAGGGCGGGGCCTCGCTGACGACGACGATCGGGGCCGACGCCACGCTGCCCAGCGTCGCGGCCAGCATGGCTCCGGCCGTCTCGGCGGTCCCCCGGCCGGCCACCCAGATCACGCTGCGCGCGCGGTCCTCGGTGCGCAGCGTTTCCAGTGCGCCCTCGTCGACCGCGGCGGCAATGGCGCGCACCTGTGCACCGGCCGACGACGCGGCGCGCAGCAGGCCGTCGCGGTCGGCGGCGAGCAGGCCGTCGGTGTCTTCCAGATCGATCACCCGGGTGGCGTTCACGGGGTAGCCCCCGCGGGTGCCGTCACGGCGGTGATCTCGTCGCTGATCTGCGCGATCACCGCTGCGACATCCTCGACGGTGCGCCCCTCGGCGTTGAGCCGCAGCAGCGGCTCGGTGTTGGAGCTGCGCAGGTTGAACCAGCTGCCGTCGCCGAGATCGACCGTCACACCGTCCAAGTGGTCGATGGAGTGGATCCGGCTGCCGAACGACTTCAACACGGCGTCGACGCAGACTTCGACATCGGCGACTTTGAAGTTGATCTCGCCGGAGGACTCGTAGCGCTGGTAGTCCGCGGTCAACTCCGACAGCGGCCTTGGCGGCCCGTGCTGCTCACCGAGGGCGGCCAGGACATGCAGCGCGGCCAGCATCCCGGAGTCGGCTCCCCAGAAGTCCCGGAAGTAGTAGTGCGCGGAATGTTCACCGCCGAAAATGGCGCCGGTGTCGGCCATCAGCGCCTTGATATAGGAGTGCCCGACCCGCGAGCGCAGTGGGGTGCCGCCGCGTTCGATGACCAGCTCGGGCACCGCCCGGGAGGTGATCACGTTGTGGATGACGGTGGCCCCGATTTCCCGGCCGAGCTCGCGGGCGGCCACCAGGCTGGTCACCGTCGACGGCGAAACCGGCTGTCCGCGTTCGTCGACCACGAAGCAGCGATCGGCGTCTCCGTCGAAGGCCAGGCCGATGTCGGCGCCGGTCTCGAGCACAAAGGCCTGCAGGTCCAGCAGGTTGGCCGGGTCCAGCGGGTTGGCCTCGTGGTTGGGAAACGATCCGTCGAGCTCGAAGTACAACGGCAACAGGGTGATCGAGTCGATGGCACCCAGCACGGCCGGCGTGGTGTGACCGGCCATGCCGTTACCGGCGTCGACGGCCACCCGCAACGGGCGCAGTCCGGAGGTGTCCACCAGCGTCCGCAGGAACTCGCCATAGTCGCCGAGCACGTCGCGATCGGCGATGCTTCCCGGCGGCCCGTCGTAGGTCGGTGTGGCTCCGGCGATCAACTCGTCGCTGATCACCTTCAGGCCGGTGTCGGCGCCGACGGGTAAGGCGGCGGCCCGGCACAGCTTGATGCCGTTGTATGCCGCAGGGTTGTGGCTTGCGGTGAACATCGCGCCCGGGCAGTCCAGCAGCCCCGAGGCGAAGTACAGCTGATCGGTGGACGCTAACCCGATGCGGATCACGTCCAGGCCCTGGCCGCGCACTCCGGCCGCGAAGGCAGCGGCCAACCCCGGCGAACTGTCCCGCATGTCGTAGCCGATCACTACGCGTCGGGCACCTTCGGTTCGCATCAGCCTGGCGAAGGCCGCCCCGATATCGGCGACGAACGACTCATCGATCTCGTCGCCTACCAGTCCACGCACGTCATATGCCTTGATGACACGGTGGACAGTCTCGGCGGGCCGGGACATGCGGGAGACCTCCTGATACCAAAATTCCTATGCCTGTTCGACGTCAGCCTATCGGCCCGGCGAACGGAGGGATTCAGGCAGTTTGCCCCGATGCCTACTCGGAGGGATCGGGCAGCACCCGCAGATGTCCCCGACGGCGTCCGGACCGTTGCTCGGGGTGCGCCATCACTCCAGCGCTCGGCGCGGTGGCGTGCGCCCCGGTGGTGTGCATGTGCGAATCGCTAAATCCGTTCAGCGGGGTGCCGGTCCCGCCGGGGTACGGCTGGCCGTTTGCGGTCGGGCCACCCTCGCGCACGGCATCGGCCAGGGCGACCAGGTCGTCCTCGTCGGGGTTGGTGGGCAGCGGGCCGGCGTGGCGCACCAGGTCCCATCCACGGGGCGCGGTGATGCTGCCTGCGTGGGTGACACACAGATCCCACGAATGCGGTTCCCGCACAGTGGCGAGTGGACCTACGACTGCCGTCGAGTCCGAGTAGACGAACGTCAAGGTCGCTACGGCGTAATGCGGACACCCGGGCCGGCAGCAGCGACGGGGAACGTTCACGAGCGAAAGGCTATCGCGCGGAAACGCCACGCAAGCGCCGGACACGCGCAACCGCCGAGCGCACGATGTTCAACCGTTACCATCGGCGCGTGGGCGATTCGCGCAGCTCCCCGCCCGGCGGCTGGCCGGAAGGCCGGCCCGGTGGCCGGTCGACCCCGCAACGCGCGGCTCGGCGCGGCCGCGATATGCGTGGTCCGTTGCTGCCGCCGACGGTGCCGGGATGGCGCAGCCGGGCCGAGCGGTTCGACATGGCCGTGCTGGAGGCCTACGAACCCATCGAGCGGCGCGTGCATGACCGGGTGTCCGACCTCGACGTGGCAGTCGATGAGATACCCCGCATCGCAGCCAAGGACCCCGACAGTGTGCAGTGGCCGCCGGAGGTCGTCGCTGACGGTCCGATCGCACTCGCCCGGTTGATGCCTGCCGGGGTCGACGTGCGGGGCAATGCGACCAGGGCGCGAATTGTGTTGTTCCGCAAGCCCATCGAGCGACGGGCCAAGGACACCGTCGAGCTTGGCGAGTTGTTGCACGAGATCCTGGTGGCTCAGGTGGCCGTCTATCTGGACGTCGAGCCGTCCGCCATCGATCCCACGATCGACGACGAATAACCCAACGCAGGCTTGCGGATCAGATGACGCCGCGTTTGAGGCGGCGACGCTCACGCTCGGACAGACCGCCCCAGATGCCGAAGCGCTCGTCGTGTGCCAGGGCGTAGTCGAGGCACTCGTGACGGACCTCGCAACCCAGGCAGATCTTCTTGGCCTCACGGGTGGAGCCGCCCTTCTCCGGGAAGAAGGCCTCAGGATCCGTTTGCGCGCAGAGCGCACGGTCCTGCCACTCGTCAGGGTTGGCCGGAGGTAACGGCTCAGGTTCGAATGCGACTGGCGCATCAGGAACCACCGTCAAGTGCGGCCGGGCAATTGGCGCCGGCGCGGAGCCAATAATCGTGCTGTGCGGTGTGCTTGTCATAACGCCCCGAAGGTGCTCATAAGACATGCTTTGTCCGCCTCCTCAGTTAGATTTTGAGAGAGTGAGTGTTGCCCAACTGTTCTGATGTAACCGACAATTCGAACAAGTGATCGAATCTCGGTCTGCGACACCGGAACCGGCCGGCTAACCGGGAAATGACACTGATGTGATTAGACACGGGTTGACCAGCCGGGTCAAGCGTTATGGCGCATTTCCATATCATCTTGTGACCATTTTTCGGCGTTTCCGTTGTACGTCGCTGTCGGCGTGTCGATCACAAGCACCCAAATCTCCTCAATGTTGTCGTCAAAAACGGCGCCCCAGACCGACGCCGGTACTGTCGTGCGATGTGAAGATCACCGTTCTGGTCGGCGGGGTTGGCGGCGCCCGCTTCCTGCTCGGGGTCCAGCAGCTGCTCGGCCTGGGACAGTTCAGCCCCCAGGAAGACTCAGGCACCAGTCATGAACTGACTGCGGTCGTCAACGTTGGCGACGATGCCTGGATCCACGGGGTACGCGTCTGCCCCGATTTGGACACCTGTATGTATACCTTAGGTGGAGGCGTCGACCCCGAGCGCGGATGGGGCCATCGCGACGAAACCTGGCATGCTATAGAAGAATTGGCGTCGCTACGGGGTACAGCCAGATTGGTTCCAATTGGGCGATCGCGACCTGGGCACACATCTAGTGCGCACCCAGATGCTGCAAGCCGGTTACCCACTGTCGCAGATCACCACGGCGTTGTCTGACCGTTGGCGGCCGGGCGCACGGTTGGTGCCGGCCAGCGACGACCGATGCGAAACACATGTGGTGATCACCGATCCCGCCGATGACACCCGTCGGGCAATCCACTTCCAGGAGTGGTGGGTGCGTTACCGCGCCCAGGTGCCGACGCACAGCTTTGCCTTTGTCGGCGCCGAAAAAGCCAGTGCCACAACCGAAGCGGTTGCGGCCATCGCCGATGCCGATGCCATCTTGCTGGCGCCGTCCAACCCGGTGGTGAGCGTCGGAGCCATCCTTGCGGTGCCCGGCATTCGCGGTGCGCTGCGCTCGGCCACTGCACCCGTCGTCGGCTACTCGCCGATCATTGGCGGAAAGCCGTTGCGTGGCATGGCTGATGAATGCCTCAAGGTGATCGGCGTCGAATCCACCGCGGAGGCGGTGGGCCGGCACTACGGAGCGCGGCGAGGCACCGGGGTGCTGGATTGCTGGCTGGTACACGAGGGCGATCAGGCGGACATCGAGGGCGTGGCGGTGCGCGCGATACCGCTGCTGATGACCGACCCCAAGGCGACGGCCGAGATGGTGCGGGCCGGACTCGAGCTTGCGGGCGTGACCCATGAGTGAGCACGGCGCCGCCTCGACGATTGAGATTCTGCCCGTCACCGGGCTTCCCGAATTCCGGCCCGGCGACGATTTGGCCGCCGCGCTGGCGACCGCCGCGCCCTGGCTGCGTGACGGCGACGTCGTGGTGGTCACCAGCAAGGTGGTGTCCAAATGCGAGGGGCGGCTGGTGGCGGCGCCGGAGGATCCCGAGCAGCGCGATGAGCTTCGCCGCAAGCTGGTCGACGACGAGGCGGTGCGGGTGCTGGCCCGCAAGGGCCGGACGTTGATCACCGAGAACCGGATCGGGCTCATCCAGGCCGCCGCCGGCGTCGACGGCTCCAATGTCGGGCGGGCCGAATTGGCGCTGCTGCCCGTCGATCCCGACGGCAGTGCCGCAGCGCTGCGCGCGGCGTTGCGCGAGCGCCTCGGCGTCGAAGTCGCCGTCGTCATCACCGACACCATGGGCCGGGCCTGGCGCAACGGCCAGATCGACGCCGCGGTCGGGGCCGCCGGTCTGGCTGTGCTGCACGGCTATTCGGGTGCCGTCGATGCACACGGCAACGAGTTGGTGGTAACCGAGATTGCGGTGGCCGACGAGGTCGCGGCGGCCGCCGATCTGGTCAAGGGCAAGCTGACCGCCCTGCCGGTGGCCGTGGTGCGCGGACTTCACGTCGTCGACGACGGCACTACGGCCCGGCAACTGCTGCGCTCCGGCGAGGAAGACCTGTTCTGGCTTGGCACCGCCGAAGCGCTGGAGATGGGCCGCCAGCAAGCGCAGCTGTTGCGCAGATCGGTGCGCCGGTTCAGCGACGAACCGGTGTCGCCGGAGCTGATCGAGGCCGCCGTCGCCGAAGCCCTCACCGCACCCGCTCCACACCACACCCGCCCGGTTCGGTTCGTGTGGCTGCAGACTTCGGCCACCCGGACCCGGCTGCTGGACCGCATGAAAGACAAGTGGCGTTCCGACCTGGCCGGTGACGGCAAGCCCGAGGACGCCGTGGGGCGCCGGGTGGCCCGCGGTCAGATCCTCTACGACGCACCCGAGGTCGTCATTCCGATGCTGGTGCTCGACGGCGCACACAGTTACCCCGACGCCGCCCGCACCGAGGCCGAACACACCATGTTCACCGTCGCCGTCGGCGCGGCCGTGCAGGCCCTGCTGGTCGCGTTGGCCGTTCGCGGCGTGGGTAGTTGCTGGATCGGCTCGACGATATTCGCGGCCGACCTGGTCCGCGCCGAGCTCCAGCTACCCGACGACTGGGAGCCGCTGGGCGCCATCGCGATCGGCTACGCCGACGAACCGCCGGGTCTGCGCGGCCCCGCGAATGCAGGGGATTTGCTGATCCGCAAGTGATACTGAGGCGATGAAGACGTTCGCGGGCAAGGCGGCGGCGTCGGCGGACAAGGTTCGCGGCGGCTACTACACGCCGATGCCGGTCGCCCGCTTCTTGGCCGATTGGGTTGGCCAGGCCGGTCCGCGCATCCTCGAGCCGTCCTGCGGCGACGGCCGCATCCTGCGCGAGCTGGCCGCGCGCAGTGATCAGGTGCACGGCGTGGAACTCGTCGAACACGAAGCGGCGAAGTCTCGGCAGTTCGCACCCGTCGACGCCGAGAACCTGTTCACCTGGCTCGCCGACACCGAGACCGCCGACTGGGACGGGGTCGCCGGCAACCCGCCCTACATCCGCTTCGGCAACTGGGCGTCCGAGCAGCGCGACCCGGCCCTGGAACTGATGCGGCGCCAAGGGCTGCGCCCCAGCAAGTTGACCAACGCCTGGGTCCCCTTTGTCGTGGCGAGCACGGTCGTGGTGCGCGACGGCGGCCGGGTCGGCCTGGTGCTGCCCGCCGAATTGCTCCAGGTCGGCTATGCCGCACCGTTGCGCGACTTCCTGCTGTCCCGGTTCCGCGAGATCACCCTCGTCACGTTCGAGCGGTTGGTATTCGACGGCATCCTGCAGGAAGTCGTGTTGTTCTGCGGTGTGGCGGGCGCGGGCCCGGCACGGATCCGCACCGTCCACCTCACCGACGCCAACAACCTCGCGGCCGCCGACCTCGACGTCGAGTCGGCGCCGGCGCTGCTGCACGACAACGAGAAGTGGACCAAGTACTTTCTGGACCCCGAGGCGATCCGGCTGCTGCGCAGCCTCAAGGGATCCGACAGCCTGACCCGGCTCGGGTCCATCGCGGACGTCGACGTCGGCGTCGTCACGGGCCGCAACAGCTTCTTCACCCTCACCGATGCGCAAGCCGACGAACTCGGGCTCCGGCGACATTGCGTCCCGCTCGTCTCGCGCAGCACCCAGCTGTGCGGCCTGGTCTACGACACCGACTGCCGAACAAGCGATCTCGCGGCCGGCCACCGGATCTGGCTGCTGGACGCACCGCCGGACCCGACCGATCCCGCGCTGCTCGCGCACATCGACGCCGGTGCCGCCGCGGGCGTGGATGGCGGCTACAAGTGCTCCATCAGAAAGCCGTGGTGGATTACACCGTCGCTGTGGATCCCGAACCTGTTCATGCTGCGCCAGATCCACCTCGCGCCGCGGATGGCCGTCAACGCGGCCGCGGCAACCAGTACCGACACCGTGCATCGAGTCCGACTTGCCGACCCGCGGATCGACCCGACCGCACTGGCCGCGGTGTTTCACAACAGCGCGACGTTCGCCTTCGCCGAGATCATGGGGCGCAGCTATGGCGGCGGCATCTTGGAGCTGGAACCGCGGGAAGCCGAGCAGCTACTCATTCCCCCACCGACGTATGCCAACGCCGAACTTGCCTGCGACGTCGACCTGCTGTTGAAGGCCAACGAAATCGAGAAGGCGCTCGACCTCGTCGACCGGCAGGTACTGATCGACGGCCTCGGTTGGTCACCCGACGTGGTGGCGCAGTGTCGGGCGGCCTGGATTGCACTTCGCGACCGTCGGGCAAAGCGCGGATCCCGTTGAGCGTGCGGGAGTCGGTGCTCTCGACGCTCACCAACTGGCAACCGCCCGACCCGACCCAGGATTCGTTGCGGCATGCGGTGCTGGCGTTTGTGCACGGGCGCGAGGACTCGTGCACCCGCGCATGCGTGGCGGGCCACGTCACCGCGTCGGCGCTGGTGCTCGACGCCAGCGGCACCCAGGTGTTGCTGACATTGCATCCACGGCTGGGCCGGTGGGTGCAGCTCGGCGGGCATTGCGACGATGACGACCCCGACGTGGCGGCGGCGGCGCTGCGCGAAGCCATCGAGGAGTCCGGCGTGGCCGGTCTGCGCCTGGCGCCCGAGCTGGCCGCCGTGCATGTCCATCCGGTGACGTGCTCGCTGGGTGTGCCGACTCGCCATCTGGATTTGCAGTTCGTCGCCCACGCCCCACCGGACGCGCAGATCGCCATCAGCGACGAATCCGACGACTTGCGCTGGTGGCCGACCGACGCGTTGCCGGACGGCACCGACCACGCGCTGGCCTACCTGGTCGCCCGCGCCGTCACGACTTACACGTCGGACGAGTAGCGGATTCCGCCGTCGGGAATTGAGACGCCGGGCCACACCCGGGCACCGCGCAGCAACTCGCAGCGCGCACCGATGTCGGCGCCGTCGCCGATCACCCCGTCGCGGATCAGCGCCCGCGGGCCGACACGGACACCGAAGCCGATGATGGAGCGCTCGATCACGCTGCCGGCCTCGATCTTGACGCCGTCGAAGATCACCGCGCCGTCCAGCCGAACACCCGG
Organism: uncultured Actinomycetota bacterium; assembly: GCA_963826365.1. Lineage (GTDB taxonomy): Bacteria > Actinomycetota > Actinomycetes > Mycobacteriales > Mycobacteriaceae > Mycobacterium. Next base: position 393,638 of record CAWGXA010000004.1, read on the forward strand.
CCCTATCTCGGCGCCCCGCCCGACGACCGTGCCACCGATCAGCAGCGCACCGGGCGATACCGCCGCGCTGTCGTGCACCAGCTGCTCGCCGCGGTGCCCGCCCAGGGCCGGCGACGGCGCGATGCCCCGCACTAGATCCGCCGATCCGCGCACGAAGTCTTCCGGTGTGCCCATATCGCGCCAGTAGGTGGCATCGACGTAGCCGCAGATTTTCACGCCGTCGTCGGCCAGCAATCCCGGGAACACCTCGCGTTCGACCGAGACGGCGCGGCCCCGCGGAATCCGGTCGATGATCTTGCGCTCGAAGAGATAGGTACCGGCGTTGATCTGATCGGTCGGCGGATCCTCGGCCTTCTCCAGAAAGGCGACGACGCGGTCCTTGTCGTCGGTCGGCACGCAGCCGAAGGCGCGGGGGTCGCCAACGCGCACCAGGTGCAGGGTGACGTCGGACTGGTTCGCCTGGTGGAATTCCAGCAGCTGGCCGAGGTCGGCGCCGGAAAGCACATCACCGTTGAACACCATGGCGGTGTCGTGCCGCAGCAAGTCGGCGACGTTGGCGATACCACCGCCGGTTCCCAGCGGCTCCTGCTCGGTGACGTAATCGATCTCGAGACCGAGCTGCGACCCGTCGCCGAACTCCGCCTCGAACACCGCGGCCTGATACGACGTGGACAGGATCACGTGTTCGATGCCCGCCGCGGCGACCCGCGACAGCAGATGAGTCAGGAAAGGCAGCCCGGCGGTCGGCAGCATCGGCTTGGGCGCCGACAGCGTCAACGGCCGCAACCGGGTGCCCTTGCCGCCGACCAGTATCACCACATCGACTGGGGGACTTGCCAATTCAGCGTCTCCCTTCTGCTATCAAACGTTTCCGCCGCGCATTGCGCACCATCAGCCGCGAACGCAGCGCCAACGATCCCCGCAGCGTCCAGCGCAGCGGCGCCCGGTACCAACCGGTATGCCGGTCGGCCAGAAAAAGATACGTGCTCTTGTGATGGGCGGCCAGGTGGCTTTCCGGATCGTGCCCGGTGGAGTGCCCCTTGTGATGCAGAACCTCCGCCGACGGAACGTAGACCGACAGCCAGCCGGCCCTGCCGAGCCGATCACCGAGGTCGACGTCCTCCATATACATGAAGTAGCGCTCGTCGAATCCGCCGATTTCATCGAAAGCCGACCGGCGCACCAATAGGCACGATCCGGACAGCCAGCCGACCGGGCGTTCGCTGGGCTCCAGCCGTTCCTGGCGATAGGCCGCCGTCCACGGATTGCGTTTCCAGATCGGCCCGACCACCGCGTGCATGCCGCCACGGATCAGGCTGGGCAGGTGGCGCGCCGACGGGTAGACCGACCCATCGGGGTCGTGGATCAGCGGGCCCAGCGCCCCGGCGTGCGGCCAACGGGTGGCGGCTTCCAGCAGCGCGTCGATACTGCCCGGACCCCACTGCACGTCGGGGTTGGCCACGATCAACCAATCGTCGACTTCCCCGCGCTCGCACAGATGCCGAACCGCGCGGTTGACCGCGGTGCCGTAGCCGAGGTTGGCCCCGGTGTCGAACAGCCGCACGTTGGGATAGCGCTCCAGGGCTTCGGCCGGGGTGCCGTCGGTGGAACCGTTGTCGGCCAGCAGCACACTGACTTCGCGCTCGGTGGCCATCGCCAGTGAAGCCAGAAAACGCTCCAGGTGCGGCCCCGGCGAGAAGGTCACGGTCACCACCGGCAGCAGGTCAGTCACGCGTAGAGGGTATCGGTCGATCGGATGAAACAGCGACGCCAGCTGCGGCCAGCGCAGCGACAAGCGCAGGGCGCCATGGCCTTAGCGGTGTCATGCCCGCCGCGACCGACTCCCGGCCCGACAGCGCGGAGAAGGTCGGCCGCGGCGCCGGCCGTGGATTGTGGTCGCTGCTGACCGGCCGCACCCGCGACGGGTCGGCGCCGCATTCTTCGAAGACCGCGCGGGCCTGCTCGAATCGCGACACCGCACCCTCGTTGGCGGCATGCAGGATGGGACCGGGAACGCGGTCATCGGCGATCTGCAGCAGCGCGGCGGCCAGATCGCCAACGTAGGTCGGCGACCCGGTCTGATCGTCGACCACATCGATCGGCCCGTCCCCGGCGGCCAGCCTTCGCATCACGGCGACGAAGTCCTTGCCGGTGCCGCCGGTGTAGACCCAGGCGGTGCGCACGACGACGGCTTCGGGCAGCGCGGCCAGCACGGCCACTTCGCCGGCCCGCTTGCTGCGGCCGTACACGCCCTGCGGCGAGGTGTCGTCGGTGGGCTCGAAGGGCGCGGCGGTCGCCGGAATCGGCGTTGAAGACATAGTCGGTGGAGACGTGCAGGAACTGGGCTCCGGCGCGCGCGCATGCGTGCGCGATGTGTTCAGGGCCCGCGACATTCACCGCGTACGCCGCCGCCTCGTCGCTTTCGGCACCGTCGACGTTGGTGTACGCGGCGCAATTGATCACCACATCGCCGCTTTTGACGATCGACGCTGCCGCGGCCGGGTCGGTGATGTTCCACTGCGAGGAGGTCAGCGCCAGCAATTCGCGGCCCTGATCAGCGGCCAGCGCCGCTAAACAGCTGCCCAGCTGGCCGCCGGCTCCGGTGATCACGATCCTGCCCGACATGGTTCGAGTCTGGCATGCCCCAGCCACGCCGCCGTCAGCTACCCGAGAAGCGGCTGAGTCGCAAGTAACCTAGTGTGATGCCTGTGCAACGTGTGGTTCGTGTGGTTGCCACTTTGCTCGCCCTCGTCGTCGTTGTCGGCACCGGGATGGCCTGGAACAACGTCCGCGGATTCGAAGACGGCATCTTCCACATGTCCGCGGCGTCGTTGGGCAAGGGCGGTGACGACGGCGCGATCGACATTCTGCTGGTCGGGGTGGACAGCCGGACCGACGCGCACGGCAACCCGTTGTCGCCCGAGGAACTGGCCACGCTGAAGGCCGGCGACGAGGAAGCAACCAATACCGACACCATCATCCTGGTTCGGATCCCGAACAACGGGAAGTCGGCGACCGCGATCTCGATTCCGCGGGACTCCTATGTCGCGGCTCCCGGCCTGGGCAAGACCAAGATCAACGGCGTCTACGGCGCAACCCGGGAGGCCAAGCGGGTCAGCCTGGTGAAGGCCGGCGATTCTGCCGAGGACGCCGCGGCGCAGGGCACCCAGGCCGGACGCGACGCCCTGATCAAAACCGTCGCCGACCTCACCGGCGTCACCGTCGACCACTACGCCGAGATCGGGCTGCTCGGTTTCTCCCTGATCACCGATGCGCTCGGCGGTGTCCAGGTCTGCCTCAAAGAGCCGGTGTTCGAACCGATGTCGGGTGCCGACTTCCCGGCCGGTCAACAGAAACTCGACGGTCCCGAGGCGCTCAGCTTTGTCCGTCAGCGCCACGACCTGCCGCGCGGCGACCTGGACCGGGTGGTGCGCCAGCAGGTAGTGATGGCGTCGTTGGCGCACTCGATCATTTCCGGTAAGACGCTGTCCAGCCCTGCCACGCTCAAGCGGCTGGAGTCCGCCGTCCAGCGTTCGGTGGTGATCTCGCAGGGCTGGGACGTGATGGATTTCGTCCAGCAGCTCTCCAAGCTGGCCGGCGGCAAGGTCGCGTTCGCCACCATCCCGGTGCTCGACGGCGCCGGCTGGAGCGACGACGGCATGCTGAGCGTCGTGCGGGTGGACCCGCATCAGGTGCAGGACTGGGTGGGCAGCCTGCTCAACGATCAGGCCGAGGGTAAGACCGAGCAGTTGGCCTACTCCCCCGCCAAGACCACCACCAGCGTGGTCAACGACACCGACATCAACGGCCTGGCGGCAGCGGTTTCGGACGTGTTGAGCAACAAGGGATTCACGCCCGGGCCGGTTGGCAACAGCGACGGCACCCACGTCAAGACCAGCCAGGTGCGGGCCGCCAAGTCCGACGACCTCGGCGCACAAGAGATCTCCAAGGAACTGGGCGGGTTGCCGGTCGTCCCGGACACCTCGTTAGCGCCGGGGACGGTTCGGGTGGTGCTGGCCAACGACTACACCGGCCCGGGCTCCGGCCTGTCCGGCACCGGGTCGATCGTGCCCGCCCGGGCGGCGAGTGCCTCCTCGGGCGCCGCCGCCGACCCGAACGCCCCGGCGCCGTCACCGATCCTCACCGCCGGCACCGACAAACCGGAGTGCATAAACTAGCTCCCATCGTGTCTCAACTGATCACCGGCCAGACCCTTGCTGGGGCGATCCTGGATCCGATGTTGCGCGCCGACCCGGTCGGTCCGCGCGTCACCTACTACGACGACGCCACCGGCGAACGCATCGAATTGTCCGCGGTGACACTCGCGAATTGGGCCGCCAAGACCGGCAACCTCTTGCGCGACGAGCTGGGCGCCGGCCCGGCCAGCCGGGTGGCGATCTTGCTGCCCGCGCACTGGCAGACCGCGGCGGTGCTGTTCGGAGTGTGGTGGATCGGCGCCGAGGCGGTACTGATCCCCGACGCGGCCGATATCGCCCTGTGCACCGCCGACCGGCTGGACGAAGCCGACTCGGTCGTCGAACCCGGCGGTGAGGTGGCGGTGCTGTCGCTGGATGCGTTCGGTCGTCCCGCGCCCGACCTGCCGATCGGCGTCACCGACTACGCCACCGCGGTGCGGGTGCACGGCGACCAGATCGTCGCCGAGCGTCATCCCGGTCCGGCGCTGGCCGGCCGATCGGTCGAGCAGGTCCTGGCTGATTGCGAAAAGTCTTCGGCGGCAAACGGTTTGACAGCCAAGGATCGGGTGCTGTCCACCGCGTCGTGGCTCGGGCCCGACGAGGTGATCGACGGGTTGCTGGCGATCATGGCCGTCGGCGCCTCGCTGGTGCAGGTGGCCAACCCCGATGCCGCGGCGCTGGCGCGCCGCATCGAGACCGAGAAGGTCACCCGCACCCTCTAACTCATATTGATATCGCAATATATCGATGTTAACGTCGATTCGGGGCTGTTGACGCTCCGGCGAACAATAGGGAAAGGTTCACGCAATGGCGGTGTATGGGTTGTTGGCAAAGGCGGCAACGACGGTGTTCACAGGCCTGGTCGGCGTGACGGCTTACGAGGTAGTGCGCAAGGCCGCAGCCAAGGCGCCGCTACACGAGACCGCTGTCAAAGGCGCCGAACTCGGCCTGCGTGGCACCCGCAAGGCCGAGGAGGCCGCGGAATCGGCACGGCTGAAGATCTCCGACGTGGTGGCCGAAGCCCGGGAGCGCATCGGCGAGGAGGCCCCCACTCCGGCCGTCGGCGACGTGCACGATCACGAGCACTGATCGCGCCTGATATGACGCTCGCCCTGGTCCCAGATGTGGACTTGCCGAACGACCCTGCGCTGGTGGTGGTTTCGGACGCGGCCGGACGCATGCGCGTCAAAGTCGAGTGGGTCCGCTGCGACTCACGCCGCGCCGTCGCGGTCGAAGACGCGGTGGCCAAGTGCGACGGCGTACGTGCCGTGCACGCCTACCCGCGCACCGGAAACGTGGTGGTCTGGTACTCCCCCCGGCGTTGCGATCGCCCCGCGGTGCTGGCGGCCATCACCGACGCGGCCCAGGTGGCCGCCGAGCTGATCCCCGCACGCGCGCCGCATTCGTCGGAGATCCGAAACACCGACGTGCTGCGCATGGTGATCGGCGGCGCCGCGCTGGCGCTACTCGGCGTGCGGCGCTACGTCTTCGCGCGACCGCCGCTGCTCGGCCCGAGCGGGCGGGTGATCGCCACCGGCGCCACCATCTTCACCGGCTACCCGTTCCTGCGCGGGGCGCTGCGCTCGTTGCGGTCCGGCAAGGCGGGCACCGATGCCCTGGTCTCGGCCGCGACCGTGGCGAGCCTGATCCTGCGTGAAAACGTGGTCGCGCTCACCGTGCTGTGGTTGCTCAATATCGGTGAGTACCTGCAGGATTTGACGCTGCGACGGACCCGGCGGGCCATCTCGGAGTTGCTGCGCGGCAGCCAGGACACCGCATGGATTCGGCTGACCGACGGACCCCAGGCCGGCACCGAGATTCAGGTACCGATCGACACCGTGCAGATCGGCGACGAGGTGGTGATCCACGATCACGTCGCGATTCCGGTGGATGGTGAGGTGGTCGACGGCGAGGCCGTCGTCAACCAGTCCGCGATCACCGGCGAAAACCTGCCGGTCAGCGTCACCGCCGGTGCACACGTGCACGCCGGTTCGGTAGTGGTGCGTGGCCGTCTGGTGGTACGCGCCGAGGCCGTCGGTAACCAGACCACCATCGGCCGCATCATCACCCGGGTCGAAGAGGCGCATCACGACCGGGCGCCCATCCAAACGGTCGGTGAAAACTTCTCCCGCCGTTTCGTTCCCACCTCGTTCATCGTTTCCGCCATCACCCTGGCGATCACCGGGGACGTCCGCCGCGCGATGACCATGCTGCTGATCGCATGCCCCTGCGCGGTGGGGTTGGCCACCCCGACCGCGATCAGCGCCGCGATCGGCAACGGCGCGCGCCGCGGCATCCTGATCAAGGGTGGATCGCACCTTGAGCAGGCCGGCCGGGTCGACGCGATGGTGTTCGACAAGACCGGAACCCTCACCGTCGGGCGTCCGGTGGTGACGAATATCGTTGCCATGCACAAGGATTGGGAGCCCGAGCAGGTGCTGGCCTACGCGGCCAGCTCGGAGATCCACTCCCGGCATCCACTCGCCGAGGCGGTGATCCGCTCGACCGAGGAGCGCCACATCACCATCCCGCCGCACGAGGAGTGCGAAGTGCTGGTGGGTCTGGGCATGCGCACCTGGGCCGACGGCCGCACCCTGTTGCTGGGCAGCCCGTCACTGCTGCGCGCCGAAAAGGTCAAGGTGTCCAAGAAGGCATCGGAGTGGGTCGACAAGCTGCGACGAGAGGCGGAGACGCCGTTGCTGCTCGCGGTGGACGGCACCCTGGTGGGACTGATCAGCCTGCGCGACGAGGTGCGGCCCGAGGCGGCCGAGGTGTTGGCACAGTTGCGGGCCAACGGTATTCGACGCATCGTCATGCTGACCGGAGATCATCCCGATATCGCCGAGGTGGTCGCCGACGAGCTCGGCATCGAGGAGTGGCGCGCCGAGGTGATGCCAGAGGACAAGCTCAAGGTGGTGCGCGGGCTGCAAAGCGAGGGTTACGTCGTCGGCATGGTGGGCGACGGCATCAACGACGCCCCAGCGCTGGCCGCCGCTGATATCGGGATCGCGATGGGCTTGGCCGGTACCGACGTGGCCGTCGAGACCGCCGACGTCGCGCTGGCCAACGACGATCTGCATCGCCTGCTCGACGTGGGCGATCTGGGCGCCCGGGCCGTCGAGGTCATCCGCCAGAACTACGGCATGTCCATCGCGGTCAACGCCGTGGGGCTACTCATCGGCGCGGGCGGGGCCCTGTCCCCCGTGCTGGCCGCGATCCTGCACAACGCCTCGTCGGTTGCGGTGGTAGCCAACAGCTCCCGGTTGATCCGCTACCGCCTCGAACGCGACGGGGCGCGTCAGGTCCGTCACGATCTGCCCACCGGTTGATCAGCAGCAGCACTGCTGGCCGCGCCAGGCCCGGATGCCCTCGGTGACCGCGAGGCAGGCGATGCCCAGACCGATCACCGGGTCGACCCACCAACCGCCCGACCAGCTGGCCGCGAGCGTAAGCCCGGTCAACACCCCGGCGGCCTGCAACGCACACAGATAGTTCTGGGTGCCTTCGCCCGCGGTGGCCTCCGAGCCCAGCACCGCACCCAGTTTGTGGTTGGCCCAGCCGAGCAACGGCATCAGCATCAAGCCAACGGCCGTCAACCAGATACCGATCACCGAGACGCGGGCATGGTGTCCGTCGAGCAGGTCGCGCAGGGATTCTGCGGCGATGTAGGGGGCAGTCAACCAAAACGACAGCGCCACACCGCGTTGCGCGCGGTGCTCAGCCGTCGCGGACAGCGTCCGGGTACCGCTGAACCGCCACACCACCATCGCGCTTGCCAATGCCTCGGCCACCCCGCCGAGCGCCCACCCGGTCAACGCGACGGAGCCCACCGCCAGGCCCTGCCAGAGGCCGACAACGCCCTCGATGAGCACCACAGCCAGGCTGATCCAGGCCAGCCGTAGCGCCCACCCGGCACTGCGCCGCCAGCGCGCGTCGCGCACCGGGGGCGCCGGATGAGTGGGTTCGACAAGCAAGGTCATCGTCTGCATCCGGCGAGCTTAGGAGCGCAGGCGGAGTATCGACCTGCTGCCACGTCGGCATCGACCAGGTCGTTACCGGGATGTTGTGATACCGCGTCGGGATCGCGCACACCGCTGTCGTTAATCTGTCTAACAAGTGGCAGGTGGAGACGAAGGGACCAGGTATGGGGCGCACCGATAACGACAGTTGGGATCTGGCGACAAGTGTGGGAGCGACCGCGACCATGGTGGCTGCCGGACGGGCCCGGGCCACCCGCGACGGGCTGATCGACGACCGGTTCGCCGAGCCGCTGGTGCGCGCCGTGGGCGTTGACTTCTTCACCCGGTGGGCCGCCGGCGAACTCGACGCCGACGCGGTCGACGTGCCCGGCGCGCCGTGGGGCATGCAGCGGATGACCGAAATGCTGGCCGCACGCACCCGCTACATCGACGCGTTCTTCGCCGCGGCCACCGCTGCAGGCATCCGGCAAGTGGTGATCCTGGCTTCCGGGCTCGATGCCCGCGGCTACCGGCTGCCCTGGGCATCGGGGACGACGGTATTCGAGATCGACCAACCGGAGGTCATCGAATTCAAGACCGCCACGATCAGCGCAGTCGGGGCCGCGCCCACGGCCGATATCCGGGCCGTCCCGGTCGACTTGCGCGACGATTGGCCCGCAGCCCTGCAGCAGGCCGGCTTCGACACCGGACAACCCGCCGCGTGGGCGGCCGAGGGCCTGCTGGGCTTCTTGCCGCCGGAGGCCCAGGACCGATTGCTGGACAAGATCACCGAACTCAGTGCCGACGGCAGTCAACTGGTCGCCGAGGTGTTTGTGAATACCGGCAACAGCGGGGACGCCTTGAACGAGGCCACCAGGAAGTGGCAGGACAATGGCCTCGATGTCGCCCTGGACGATCTCGGCTTTCCGGGCGACCGCAACGACACGGCGAACTACCTGGCCGACCGTGGCTGGCAGCCGGAGCGCACCCCGCTCAATCAGCTGATGGCCGAGCATGGATTCCCGCTGCAACGCGGCGACCAGGACGCACCGTTCGGCAGGAACTACTACTGCACCGCGGTATTGCACAAGGCAGATTAAGGAAGGCGCCCAGATGCCAACTAGCAAGCCCGCCAAGCCACTTGACGGATTCCGGGTACTCGATTTCACGCAGAACGTGGCCGGGCCGCTGGCCGGGCAGGTGCTGGCGGACCTGGGCGCCGAGGTCATCAAGGTCGAAGCGCCCGGCGGCGAGGCCGCCCGGCACATCACCGCCGTGCTGCCCGGGCGCCCGCCATTGGCCACCTATTTCCTGCCGAACAACCGCGGCAAGAAGTCGGTGACGGCCGACCTGACCACCGACGAGGCCAAACAACAGATACTGCGGCTGGCCGACACCGCCGACGTGGTGCTGGAGGGATTTCGGCCCGGCGTGATGGAGCGACTGGGCCTGGGCCCCAATGACTTACAGTCGCGCAATGCCAAACTGATCTACGCCCGGCTTTCGGCGTTCGGCGGCAACGGCCCGCACGGGACCCGGCCGGGTGTCGACCTGATGGTCGCCGCCGAGGCGGGCATGAGCACCGGGATGCCCACCCCGACTGGCAAACCGCAGATCATCCCGTTCCAGCTGGTCGACAATGCCAGCGGTCATGTGCTGGCCCAGGCGGTGCTGGCCGCACTGCTCAACCGCGAGCGGCACGGGGTGGCCGACGTAGTGCGAGTCGCGATGTACGACGTCGCGGTCGGGCTGCAGGCCAACCAGCTCACGATGCATCTGAACAAGTCGAGCGAGACGCCCAAGCCGGATGCCGCGCCAAACACGAAGAAGCGCAAGGGAGTTGGCTTCGCCACTCAGCCGTCAGACGCATTCAAGGCCGCCGACGGATATCTGGTGTTGTCCGCGTATATCCCCAAGCACTGGGCCAAGCTGTGCGAAATCATCGGCAGGCCCGACCTGCTGGACGACGAGCGATTCATCGACCAGCGGGCGCGGGCGGTCAATTACTTCGAGTTGACCGAAGAACTGGAATCGGCGCTGGCGGCCAAGACCGCCGCCGAATGGGTTGAGCTGCTGCACGAAGGCGGCCTGATGGCCTGCCTCGCCTACAACTGGAAGCAGGTCGTCAGCACGCCGCTGTTCGCCGAAAACGATCTGGCGCTACGGGTCGGCGAGGGCGACAGGGCCATCACGGTGATCCGGACGCCGGCGCGATACTCCAGCTTCGACGCCATCGCCAGCGATCCCCCGCCCACGCTCGGCGAGCACAACGACATCCTTGACTGAAAGCCCTCAGGGCGCCAGCCTGACCACCCGGTCGTTGCCGCGGTCGGCGACGTACACGCTCCCGCTCTTGTCCACCGCTACCGCCAGGGGGGTGTTGAGACCGGTCAGCGGCAGCACGGTCGGCGAGGTTGACCCGGGAATTAACTTCATAACCTGGTTGGTGTCGTGGCCGGTGACATACACGGCGCCGGCGTTATCCACAGCAATACCCCAAGGCGCGTTAAGGCCGGTGAACGGCAACACGGTCTGGGCGTTGGACCCGGCAGCCAATTTCAGCACCCTGTGGTTGTCGGTGTCGGTGACGTAGACATTGCCGCCGGTATCCACCGCAACACCGTCTGGGTCATTGAGGCCGGTGAACGGCAGCACAGCCTGGGTGTTCGACCCGGATGGCAATTTCACTACCCGGTTGTTACCCCGGTCGGCGACATAGACGTCACCTTGGCCATCCACTGCTACCCCCTCGGGGTAATTGAGGCCGCTGAACGGCAGCACAGTCTGAGCGTTCGACCCGGCATTCAGTTTCACGACCCGGTTGTCGAAGTCGGCGACGTACATGGCACCGGCGGTATCCAGCGCCAGCCCTTGAGGCTGGTAAAGGCCGGTGAACGGCAGCACCGCCGTATTGCCCGACCCGGCCTCCAACTTCACCACCCGCCCGAACATGCCCTCACTGGTGACGAACACGCTGCCGGCGGTGTCCAGCGCCACCCCGCCCGGGGAGAGACGGAAGTCGATGCCGGTGAACGGCAGCACGGTTTGTCCGGACGCCGGCGTCGACGGGGTCGACGGGTGCGTCGGCCGCGTCACCAGGTATCCGACAACCCCAATGGCGCTCACCAATGTCGCAACAGCGGCGATAACGATCCACCGCTTACGTTCTCGGCCGGGCTGGGGCCCGAAGTCAGCAACCTGTGCACGAGGTGGTTGGCCAAACGCTGGTGGCCCGCCCGGGCTAACGGATGACGGCGGGCCGGGTCGGCTGCGCCAGCCGCCGGCGCTAACGCCTGACGGCACGGGACGAGCCATTGTCTCGGCGCCGGACGATACTTCTGGCGGAACAATGCTGCCTCTGTAGTCCGACGCTCCGGGATGGGCCTGGTCGCCGGCCAGCCCCGTATTGCCAACGCCGGCCGGCAATACGGCTCGTTCGCCTCGGCGCAGAATCGTGGCGGCCCGGTCCTGGTCGGATGCGGTCAGCGCGTCGTTTGCAGCGGCGGCTAGCTCACCGGCGCTGCGATAGCGCTCCTCCGGGTTTTTGGCCATGCCTTTGGCGATCACCGGATCCAGAGATTGCGGAACGCTCCCGGGCCGCAGCTCGCTGGGCCGCGGAGCCGGCTCGAGCAGATGCGCGGCGATCAATCGTTCGACGCTGTCGGAGCCGTAGGGCGGCGTCCCGGTCAAGCACTCGCCCAACACACAGGCCAGCGCGTAGATATCAGCGCGCGCGGTGACCTCATCGCTGGTGAACCGCTCCGGGGCCATGTAGTTGTAGGTTCCGACCGTGGTCCCGGTTTGGGTAAGTCCTGGATCGGTAGCGGCGCGGGCAATACCGAAATCCACCAGATACGCGAAATCGTCGGGGGTAACCAGAATGTTTGCCGGTTTGACATCTCGGTGCGTGACCCCGGCCGCGTGCGCGGCGTCCAAAGCGGCAGCGATCTGGCGCACGATAGCGACTGCTCGGGCCGGGGTCAGCAGACCATGGCGCGTCAACAGCTCGCGCAGGGAGGAGCCATCGATCAGGCGCATGTCCACATAGAACTGCCCGTCGATCTCCCCGTAGTCGTGAATGGGCACCACATGCGGCTCGGTCAGCCGGCCCGCAGCGTCGGCCTCCCGTTGCATCCGAGCGCGAAACACCGAGTTGCCGGAGAAGTGCGCTGAGACCAGCTTCAATGCCACCACCCGGCGCTTGCGGATGTCCTCGGCCTCATAGACCTCGCCCATCCCGCCGCGACCCAGTAGCCGCCTCAACTGATAGGGCCCAAACCGCGACCCCACCCGCGAAACCGGCTGACTGTCGCTCATTGTCGAGGCCCCTTCACCTGATTAAGAGAGTGCGTCGACCGCTGTGGCCAGTTTCGATCGAAACGAGCTCGGTAGCGGCATGGATCCATATTGCTCCAACCCATCTTGGCCCGGCCCAATTGCCGCCTGCATAAACGCCTTCACCGCCGTGCCGGTGCCGGAGTCCGGATATTTCGAGCAGACGATCTCATAGGTCGCCTCCACGATCGGGTACGCCCCGGCCTGCGTCGGCTTGTAGAACGACGACGTGTCCAACACCAGATCATTGCCCTGCCCGATGATCCTGGCCCCGGCAATGGTCTTGTCGACCGAGTCGGTAGTGATTGACACCGGGGACAGGCCCGCCGACGTGATGAGCTCGGCAATACTCAACTGTTTGCCCACCGCGAAAGACCACTCGTTGTAGGTGATCGACCCTTCGGTGCTTCGCAGGACCGCCGACGTGCCATCATCCCCGGCGGCACCCACACCGACACCCCCGTTAAACATCTCGCTTGCGCCTTTACCCCACGCACCGTTCGACGCGGCATCGAGGTATTGCTGGAAGTTGGATGAGTTGCCGGATTTGTCGCTGCGGAAGACGACCTGAATGGGCGCCGACGGCAAATTAATGCCTGCATTGAGCGCCTTGATCGCCGAGTCGTCCCACTTAGTGATGCTGCCGTTGAAAATCTTCGCGGCCGTGGGCCCGTCCAGCTTCAGCGAATTAACGCCGTTGATGTTGTAGGTGATCGCGATCGGGCTAAACACCGTCGGCAGGTCCCACGCCGGCGAACCGCACCGCTGCGCCGCCTGCTGGGGCTCAGACTTTGATGGTTCCAGCGGCACGTCCGACCCCCCCAGATCGGTTGCGTTGTCGAGGAATTGTCTCACTCCGGCACCGGAGCCGTTCGCGTTGTAGTCCAGCGTGTATCCGGGGCACGCATGGACGTAGGCGTAGACAAATTGTGCTATCGCGTTCTCTTGTGCGGTCGCGCCACTGGCACGGAGTTGTTTCTTGCCACCGCAGTCTATCGGTGCCGACTTGGCGCTCGATCCGGACGATGAGGTGCTGGTATTAGTACCGCATCCCGCTAAAACCAGTGTGCCCGCAGCCAGCACGCTCAGGACAGCGCCGGAAGGGTTGTACTTCACGCGACTCCTCGCATACGGAACGACGAATGCACCCCACTCTTCCACTGGTCCGAACCGCCACAAAAGGCATCGTGGGCCAGAAACCAAAAGTGAACCCAGTGTGAATACCTAACCTTGGAGAACGCTTGGAAGATGTCGGGAAGGTCATAGCGGTCGATGCCGAGGGTGACATCGCGACATAGCATCGGGTGTTGATGGATCACACACAGTTCGACCCCACGGCTGGTGTGGTTGCCGCCGATGTCGTCACTCCGGCCATGAAGGCAGTGCATCTCAGCTTGAGCTTCGGCGGCAAAACCGTGCTCGACGAGGTAAGCCTCGAGTTTCCCGCGCGGGCAGTCACCACCTTGCTGGGACCGACTGGCTCCGGCAAGACAACCTTCCTGCGCACTCTAAATCGGATGAACGACAAGGTCGCCGGATACCGGTACAACGGTGATGTCGTGCTGGGCGGACGCAGCATCTTCCAAAACCACGACCTGATGGAGTTTCGCCGCAGGGTCGGCATGCTGTTCCAGCGCCCCAACCCGTTCCCCATGTCAATCATCGACAACGTGGTGGCCGGCGTGCGTGCCCACAAGATGGTGCCGCGCAAACAATTCAAGAGCGTTGCGCAGACTCGACTCAGCGAGGTGGGCCTCTGGGATGCGGTCAAGGATCGGCTCGGTGATTCACCGTTTCGGCTTTCCGGTGGTCAGCAGCAGTTGTTGTGTCTGGCGCGTGCGCTGGCGGTGAACCCAGAGGTGCTACTGCTCGACGAGCCCACCTCCTCATTGGACCCGGCCACGACCGAAAAGATCGAAGGGCTCATTCGATCACTCGCCAACCGGCTCACCGTGATCATGGTGACCCACGATCTTGCCCAGGCCTCCCGCATCGGTGACCGCACTGCTTTGTTCTTCGACGGCAGGCTGATCGAGGAGGGACCCACCGAACAGTTGTTCTTATCGCCAAAGCATGCCGAAACCGTCCGTTACGTCTCCGGACTATTCGGCGACCGCAGACCGCTCGACATCGTCGTCGGGGCCGAAGGCGGTAATTAGTGGGGCAAGGTGAAATCAAGGAAACGTGGTGGAAGGTGGGGCACGTGAGAATTCGGTTGCGCACGGTGTCATTGATTGCTGTGCCGCTGATGCTGTTGGGAGCCGCCTGCGGTTCGAACCCAACAAGCGGTTCGTCTCGCACCGGGTCGGGCGGTGGTGGTAGCCCTGCCACTTCGCCCGCGAGCTCGCAGGTGGCGGTGTCAGAGACCGGCGCCACCGAGCTATACCCGCTGCTAAACGAGTGGGCTCCGGCTTACAACGCGAAATACCCGAACGTCACGATCACCACCGGGGATACCGGTTCGGGTGCTGGGATCTCGCAGGCCGTTGCCGGGGCGGTCAACATCGGCGCATCCGGCGCCTACCTGTCCAACAGTGAAATGGCCGCGCACCAGGGACTGATGAACATCGCGTTGAACATCGACGCTTTGCTGGTCAACTACAACCTGCCCGGTGTCACTGAGCATCTGAAGCTGAATGGCAAAGTGCTGGCGGCCATGTACCGGGGCACCGTCAAGACCTGGAACGACCCGCAGATCACCGCACTCAATCCCGGGGTGAACTTGCCCGCTACCCCGGTGGTTCCGCTGCATCGTTCCGACGGGTCTGGTGCAACCTTCCTGTTCACGCAGTATCTGTCCAAGCAAGAACCCGACGGCTGGGGCAAGTCGCCCGGTTTCGGCACCACCGTCGACTTTCCCGCGGTGCCGGGCGCACTGGGCGAGAACGGCAATGGCGGCATGGTTACCGGCTGCGCCCAGACGCCGGGCTGTGTGGCCTACATCGGCATCAGCTACCTCGACCAGACCAACCAAAAGGGGTTGGGCGAAGCCCAGCTGGGCAATGCCTCGGGCAAGTACCTGCTCCCCGACGCCCAAAGCATTCAGGCCGGCGCCGCCGGCTTCGCCGCGAAGACCCCGGCTAACCAAGCAATTTCGCATGATCGACGGATCGGCCGCTGATGGGTACCCGATCATCAACTACTTGTATGCCATCGTCCAGGCAAACCAGACGGATGCCGCCGTCGCGCAGACGATCCAGGCGTTCCTGCACTGGGCGATCACCGACGGCAGCAGCCCCTCGTTTCTGGACAAGGTTCACCTTCAGCCGCTGCCGCCCTCAGTGGTGAAGTTGTCCGATGCCCAGATCGCCAAAATATCCAGCTGAGCGACTTCGGTGACCCTTACTACGGTTTCCAGCCAGCAGCGTACGCCCGGCGGCTCGGTGTTTCGGCGCATGCTGGGCCGCACAGGTGGGATGAGCCGTGCGGGCCTCGTGATCCGGTTGACCGGTGGGGTGGGTGCGGTGATCCCGCTGCTGGCGCTGGTGTTCGTGCTGGCGACGCTGCTTATCGAGGCGCTGCCCGCAATCAGAGTTAACGGGTTGCATTTTTTCACCGACACCGACTGGAACCCTGGCAACATCTACGGCCAGACTGAAGTCAGCGACGGTGTCGCACGTCCGCGCGGCGTCGACTACGGGGCGTTGCCGCTGATCGTCGGCACCCTGGCAAGCTCAGCGATCGCCCTGATCGTCGCGGTGCCGGTCTCCATCGGAGCGGCGTTGGCGATCGTGGAACGATTGCCGAAAAGTCTCGCCTCGGCCGTCGGCATGGTGCTCGAATTGCTCGCCGGCATCCCGAGTGTCGTCGTCGGGCTGTGGGGGGCGATGACGTTCGGGCCGTTCATTGCCCACCACATCGCGCCAGTGATCGCTCGCAACGCTCCGGACGTGCCGCTGCTCAGCTATTTCCGCGGCGACACCGGCAACGGAGAAGGCATGCTGGTATCCGGTCTGGTGCTGGCCGTGATGATCATTCCCATCATCGCCAGCACCACCCGCGACCTGATCCGGCAGGTACCGGCGCTGCCTCGCGAGGGCGCGACCGCGCTCGGCATGTCAGATTGGGAGTGCGCACGCCGGGTCACGCTACCGTGGGTTTCCAGCGGCATCATCGGCGCCGTGGTACTGGGACTCGGACGCGCGCTGGGCGAGACGATGGCCGTCGCCATGGTGTCCGGGGCGATGTTGGGTGCGATGCCCACTAACATCTACTCCACGATGACCACCATTGCCGCCACGGTGGTCTCCCAGCTCGATTCAGCGCTTACCGACTCAACCAATTTCGCGGTAGAGACGCTTGCCGAGGTCTCGCTGGTGCTGATGGCGATCACCTTGCTGACCAACATGGCCGCTCGAACGTTGGTGCGCCGGACGTCGGGTACCGCTCTACCCGTGGGACGGGGCGTCTGAGGTGAGCGAACTGCGGTCGGTCGCCATTCGACGCAAGGCCGTCAACGCGCTGTTCTGGGCGGCCTGCGTCTGCTGTCTGGCGGTGGTGATCGCCCCGACCTTGTGGATGCTGATCAGAATCGTGACCCGCGCGCTGCCGGTGTTCCACTTCAGCGTGCTGGTCCAGGACACGCAAGGCAGCAGTGGCGGCCTGCGCAACGCCATCGTCGGAACCCTGGTCCTGCTGATCGGGGTCATGCTCGTCGGTGGCACCGTGAGCGTGTTAACCGGCATTTACCTGTCCGAATTCGCCACCGGCAAGAGGCGTTCGGTTTTGCGGGGCGCTTACGAGGTATTGGCTGGTATCCCGTCCATCGTGCTCGGCTACGTCGGCTACCTGGCCCTCGTGGTGTACTTCGACTGGGGGTTTTCCCTGGCGGCCGGGGTGTTGACGCTGTCAATTCTGAGCATTCCGTACATCACCAAGGCCACCGAATCTGCGCTCGGTCAAGTGCCGACGTCGTATCGGGAAGGGGCAGAGGCCCTCGGTCTGCCGGTCGGTTGGACCCTGCGCAAGATCGTGCTGAAGTCGGCCATGCCGGGAATCGTCACCGGCATGCTGGTGGCGCTTGCGCTGGCGGTCGGCGAGACGGCTCCGCTGCTGTACACGGCGGGCTGGTCGGATTCTCTCCCGACCGGGCAACTCACCGGATCGCCGGTCGGTTACCTGACCTATCCGATCTGGACTTTCTACAATCTGCCGTCGAAATCGGCCCAAAACCTGTCCTATGACGCCGCTTTCTTGCTGATCGTGTTACTGCTGCTGCTGATCGCGCTGGGACGGCTGATCACGTCATTCGCCGAGCGACACACGGAGTCCTAGGTCTGTTCCACGCCAGGAAGCCGCACCACCTGAAGGAAGAACTCGTCGATCTGCCGCACCGCACTGATGAATTGGTCCAGATCGACCGGCTTGGAGACATAGGCATTGGCGTGCAACTTGTAGCTGCGCACAATGTCTTCCTCGGCCGCGGAGGTAGTGAGCACGACGATCGGGATGCGCGCTAGCTCCGCGTCGGACTTGACTCGCTCCAGCACCTGCCGGCCGTCGTATTTCGGCAAGTTCAAGTCGAGCAGGATGAGATCGGGCCGCGGCGCGTCCTCGAAGCCGGCGCGCCGGTACAAGAAGTCCAGGCCTTCCTCGCCGTCGTGTGCGACGTGCAGCCTGTTCTGAAACTTGTTGTGCTCCAACGCTTCACGCGTGATAAGCTCGTCACCTGGATCGTCTTCGACGAGTAATATCTCGATAGCCCTACCGGCTGGTGTCATTTGTCCATTCCTCCCGAGATGGCGTGCTGTTTGGTCTCGACGGCAACGGGCAGCGTGAACTCGAATCGCGTCCCGTCGGTATAGGTGGTGTCGATCCGGACCGTCCCGCCGTGGTACTCGACGATCTTCTTCACCAGCGCCAGCCCGACGCCAGTTCCGGGGTACACCTCGCGGCCGTGCAGTCGTTGAAAGATGACGAAGACCTTGTCGGTGAACTCTTCGGCGATGCCGATTCCGTTGTCCGACAAGGTCAGCAGCCAATCGCGTTCGTCGGCGCCGCGTGCACAGTCGATGACGATCCGCGGCGCATGATCAGCGCGGCGGAACTTCATCGCGTTGCCGATCAGGTTCTGCCACAACATCGTCAACAGCGTGGAGTCGCCAATGACACGGGGCAGCGGCTGGGCCGGACGGACGATCTCGGCATTTGATTCCTCGATGGCGGCGGCCAGATTGGCGATGGCCACGTCCAGCGTCGTGTCCAGATCGACCGGGTCTTGCTTGGTGCCCACCCGGCCGACCCGGGAGAAACTGAGCAGGTCGTTGATGAGCACCTGCATCCGCTTGGCTCCGTCGACCGCGAAGGCGATGTACTCGGTAGCGCGCTCGTCGAGCTGGTCGCCGTACCGCTTCTCGAGTAATTGGCAGAACGAGGCGACCTTGCGCAGCGGCTCCTGCAGGTCATGCGAGGCGACATAGGCGAACTGCTCGAGCTCTGCGTTGGAACGGCGTAGGTCGACGGCTTGCTCGTCGAGCCGGGCCTCGGCCGCCCGCGACACTTCGAGTGCAGACACCACCCGCTGCCGCATGTTGTCCACATCGATCGCCATATCGCGAATGTCCCTGGGCCGCTGCGGAATGACGATGGTTTCGGCGAAGTTGCCGTCGGTGATCCGCCGGCAGGATGCGGCCAGCGCCGTCAGCGGGACGGTGACTGCGGCCCGGGTCAGAAAGCCCAGCAGGATGGCCATGCCGAAGAAGACGAACACGATGGTGCCCAGTACCCGGTTGCGCCAACCGTTGATGCTGTGGAGCTCATCGGCAGCACGCGCCGACGCCGTCGCGAAGTCCACGTTTTGGGTATCGAAAAGTCCACGCAGATGGTCGAATTCGAGCTTGCCCCGGTCGGCGACCTGGTTGCTGATGACGTAGGGAGAGTTGGGGGTCACGCTGGCGATCAGCGGTTCGGCATAATCTAACCGCCACGTCGCCGCCGCCTTCTCGATGGCGTCCAGATCGGCGATCAGCTCGGTGCGACCACCGACTAACCGCCGGATGTCTTCGGCCGCTTGATGTTCAGCTTGCTGCCCCTCGTAGTAGGGCGCGAGGAATTGATGGTCGGCGGCAATCAGGTAACCGCGGATACCGGTTTCCTGGTCGCGCAGCGACGCCTGCAGCTGAGCGGCGGCCACCCGCGCCGGCTGAATCTCCTGGCTTAGCAACCGCGATACCACGTCGGTGCGATTCAGCAACGCCGCGCCCACCACGGCGCTGAGCAGCACCAGCACGCCCATGATGCCTAGCACCAGGGCCAACCATCCCCGCACCGTGAGCCGTGCTCGGCGCAGCGGATGCAACGGGGCGCTCATGTGGCGGTCCGTTGCACACGCACCACGGCGATGTCGTCGGTCAGCCCACCGCGCGGCAGGGCAAGTTGCTCGGCGCTGTCGATCAGCGCGTCGACGAACGCCGGACCGGCCAGATCCGGGTGCGAACGGGCCAGCGCAAGCAGACCGTCCTCCCCGAGCCGCTCGCTGCCCGAGCCGCAGTACCCCTCGAAGAGTCCGTCGGTGAGCAGCAGCAGCCCGTGGCCCACCGGCAATTCCAGCTCGGACCGCGGCCAGTCGTCCGCGTGCAGGCCCAGCGCCGGCCCGGCCGGGGGCTCGATCCACTCCACCGTCGTGCCGTCCTGTCGCAGCATGCCCGGGTGACCGGCCCGGATCGCGGTGACGCGCGGGCTGTCGGGCGAGATCTCCAGACTCAGCACGGTCGCGAAAATCCCGGTGTCGGTCCGCTCGGCGTGCAGCATCCGCTCGAGCTGACGCATCAATTCGACTCCGCGTATGTCGGCGAAAGTCAGTGCACGCCAAGCGATTCGAAGTGCCGCGCCCAGTGCCGCCTCATCAGGTCCGTGTCCCGCGACATCGCCGACCAGGACGTGCACGACCCGGTCCGGCGTTTGCACGACGTCGTAGAAGTCACCGCACAGCAGCGCGTCCACCCGACTGGGCCGGTATCTGGCGACAATCTCCACACCCGGGTTGTCCAGCAACAGCGGCGAGGGCAACAGGCCTCGTTCCAGCAACGCGTTCTCGCGGGCGCGCAGCTGACTTGTGTGCAGGTCGGCGGCGATCAGCTCGACCCGCTTGCGCTCGATCGCGTAGAGCAGTGCCCGCCTGAGCATTTCGGGTTCGACCCGACCTTTGACCAGGTAGTCCTGCGCGCCGGCCGCAACTGCAGACGCGCCGAAGTACTCGTCATTGAGCCCGGTCAAGACGACGATCGGGACCGTCACGTCGTATTGCGCGATGCGGTCCAGCGCGTCCATGCCGTTCGCATCGGGCAGGTTCAGGTCCAGCAGCACGCAATCGGGCCGGGCGGACGCCAGCTCGCGTTCGGCGTGCGCCATCGACTGAGCCCACACCACCCGGATGTCGTCGGCCGCCTCGGCGATCAGCTCTTCGACCAGGACCGCATCGGCCCGGTCATCCTCGACCAACAGCAACGACAAGATCTGCCGATTGGCCACCGAGGTAATGGGACTACGCACTGGCAGCGATTCCAGCCGGGTGCCGGCGCGAAGCCATGTCCCTCACTCCACACCCCCTGGCCGCGGTGCTGCGTTGCTCAAAACGACGCCCCGACAAGACAGCCGGAACGCCGGTCGAGGCCTACGCCTGCCCGTCACCATCCCGAATGGTTGACGTATGGCGTGAGCCTAGTTGCAACGGCCGATCTTATTAGGTTGCCTGCGCTTTTTCGATGCGGGGTGTCGTAAGGACCCGAATCAGCGCAACAGCGCCCGCGACATCACCACACGCTGAATCTGATTGGTGCCCTCGTAGATCTGGGTGATCTTGGCATCGCGCATCATCCGCTCGACGGGGAAGTCGATGGTGTAGCCAGCGCCGCCGAACAGCTGCACAGCGTCGGTGGTGACCTCCATCGCCACGTCGGAGGCGAAGCATTTGGACGCCGCCGAGATGAACCCCAGGTTGCCCTCACCGCGCTCGGCTCGGGCCGCCGCGCTGTAGACCATCAGCCGCGCCGCTTCCACCTTCATCGCCATGTCGGCCAGCATGAACTGCACACCCTGGAAGCTGCTGATCGATTCACCAAACTGCTTGCGGTCCTTGGTGTAAGCGATGGCGGCGTCCAGCGCGCCCTGGGCGATGCCCACGGCCTGGGCACCGATGGTGGGACGAGTGTGGTCCAGCGTGGCCAGCGCGGTCTTGAAGCCGGTGCCGGGCTCGCCGATGATCCGGTCGCCGGGAATGCGACAGTTCTCGAAGTACAGCTCGGTGGTGGGCGAACCCTTGATGCCGAGCTTGCGTTCTTTCGGGCCGACGGTGAACCCCTCGTCGTCGATGTGCACCATGAACGACGAGATGCCGTTGGCGCCCTTGTCCGGATCGCTCACGGCCATCACGGTGTACCAACTGGACTTGCCACCGTTGGTGATCCAGCATTTGGTGCCGTTGAGAATCCAGTCGTCGCCGTCGGCCACCGCGCGCGTCCGCATGGCCGCCGCGTCGCTGCCGGCTTCCCGCTCGCTCAGCGCGTAGGAGGCCATCGCAGTGCCGTCGGCGATCGAGGGCAGCACCTGCTTCTTCAACTCCTCGGAGCCGCGCAGGATCAAGCCCATGGTGCCCAGCTTGTTCACCGCGGGGATCAGCGAGGCCGAGGCGTCGACGCGGGCGACCTCTTCGATGACGATGCACGCCGCCACGGAGTCGGCCCCCTGGCCGCCGTACTCCTCCGGCACGTGCACCGCGTTGAAGCCGGACGTATTCAGCGCGTCCAGCGCCTCCTGCGGAAACCGGGACTTCTCGTCGACTTCGGCCGCGTAGGGAGCGATCTCCTTCTCGGCCAACGCGCGAATCGCCGCCCGCAATTCGTCGTGTTCCTCGGGCAGCTTGAACACATCAAACGTGGTATTTCCGGCCCAGCCAGCCATCTCGAGAGCCTCCTAATCTGCTTGCTACTCGCGGGTAACTTTACCCTGGAGCTGTTGTAGGGCCGCATCCTTGGCCCGCACGCTTTCTGCCAGCTCGTTCTGGAAGGCGGCGATCCGGGCGCGCAGCGCCGGGTCCGACGATCCCAGCATGCGCACGGCCAACAGACCGGCGTTGCGCGCACCGCCGATGGAGACGGTGGCCACCGGAACTCCGGCGGGCATCTGGACAATCGACAACAACGAGTCCAGACCGTCGAGGCGTCCTAGCGGCACCGGGACGCCGATCACCGGAAGCGTGGTCACCGACGCAACCATCCCGGGCAGATGTGCCGCGCCGCCGGCACCGGCGATGATCACCTCGATGCCGCGGTCCGCCGCGTCGCGCGCGTAGTCGAACATCACTGCCGGCGTGCGATGCGCCGAGACCACCCGCACCTCGGCGCCGATGTCGAACTCGGCCAGCGCCGCGGCGGCGTCTTGCATCACCGCCCAGTCGCTGTCGCTGCCCATGATCACGCCGACCCGAGGCGTCTCAGCCATGTGGATCCCATCCGTCCGTCCACTGTCCGTGCGATAACCAGTCTGCCGCGAACTCCGCGCGTTCACGCAGCTTGGTCAGGTTTTCCTGGCCGATGTCGGTGCCGAGGAAGTTGATGTGTCCGATTTTGCGGCCGGGGCGCTCGCCCTTGCCGTAGAGGTGCACCCGAGCCTCGGGCATCCGCGCGTACAGGTGGTGCAGCCGCTCGTCCAGGGTCATCGCCGGTTGTTGCGCGGCGCCCAGCACGTTGGCCATCACCGTCACCGGCACGATGGCGTCGGTGTCGCCGAGCGGATAGTCCAGCACCGCACGCAGATGCTGTTCGAATTGGCTGGTACGCGCGCCGTCCATGGTCCAGTGCCCAGAGTTGTGCGGCCGCATGGCCAGCTCGTTGACCAGCAGTGCGCCGTCTGTCGTCTCGAACAACTCCACGGCCAGCAAGCCGACCACGCCGAGTTCGGCCGCCACCCGCAACGCCAGCTGCTGCGCCTGCGCCGCCACCGCGTCGGGCAGCTCGGGCGCCGGCGCGATCACCTGCACGCAGATCCCGTCGCGCTGCACGGTCTCGACCACCGGCCACGCCGCGCCCTGACCGAACGGCGACCGAGCCACCAGCGCCGACAATTCCCGTCGCAACTCAACCCGCTCTTCGGCCAGCACCGGTACGCCATCGGCCAGGTAGCCGCCGGCGATCTCGCGGGCATGCGCGAGATCGCGCGCCAGGCCTACGCCGCGCCCGTCGTAGCCGCCCCGTACCGCCTTGACGACGATCGGGGCACCGAGACGCTTCGCGAAAGCATCGAGATCATCGAGGTTGTCGATCGCCGCATACCGTGGCACCGCGGCGCCCAGCTCCTCGAGCCGGCGTCGCATCACCAGCTTGTCCTGGGCGTGCACCAGCGCGTGCGGCGGCGGCGCCACATTGACGCCCTCGGCGACCAGCTTTTCCAGCAGTTCGGTCGGGACGTGCTCGTGGTCGAAGGTCAGCACGTCGGCTCCGGCCGCGACGCGGCGCAGGTCTTCCAGATCGGTGTGCGAGCCGATGACGACGTTGGGGGTGACCTGCGCAGCAGGTTCGTCGGCAGCGGCGGCCAGCACCCGCAGATTCTGCCCCAGCGCGATCGCGGCCTGGTGCGTCATCCGGGCAAGTTGCCCGCCGCCGACCATCGCGACCTGGGGGCTCCTCCCGCTTGCGGGGGAGGGTCCGGCCAAGGGGCGGCGTGTACTCGGCACGGCCATCATGGTGTCACGACATTCAATCCCGCCTTAAACCCGCTGCGAGCGCGTGTTGACCGGCTCTGACATGCAATTGTTATGTAGCATTTTGCGTCGCTTTTGTGTTCATCCGTACACTCACGTCTTGTGTCCTTCGCCGATGCCACGATCGCGCGTTTGCCCGGGGTCTTTCAGCCCTATGCGCAGCGCCATCATGAATTCATCAAATTCGCCATTGTCGGGGGCACGACGTTTGTCATCGACTCGGCAATTTTCTACACCCTGAAGCTGACGATTCTCGACTACAAGCCGGTAACCGCCAAGGTCATCGCCGGCATTGTCGCGGTCATCGCGTCCTACGTATTGAACCGGGAGTGGAGCTTCCGCAACCGGGGCGGGCGTGAGCGCCACCATGAGGCGCTGCTGTTCTTCGCGTTCAGCGGCGTAGGCGTGCTGCTGAGCATGGCGCCGCTGTGGGTGTCCAGCTACATCTTGCAGCTGCGCGAGCCGATGGTGTCGCTGACCATGGAGAACATCGCGGACTTCGTTTCCGCCTACATCATCGGCAACCTGCTGCAGATGGCGTTCCGGTTCTGGGCGTTCCGGCGCTGGGTGTTCCCCGACCAGTTCGCCCGCGACCCCGACATGGCGCTGGAATCCGCGCTTACCGCCGGCGGTATCGCCGAAGTCTTCGAAGACGAGCTCGAGGGCGGCAACGTCACCCTGCTGCGCTCGTGGCGCAACCGGGCGGGCCGGTCGGGTCAGCTGGGCGATTCCTCGGAACCCAAGGTGTCGAAGACTTCGTGATAGAGCAGCGAGTGCACCTCGCGCAGTCGCGGAATGTTGTAGAACTCCAACGGATCTTGTGACGCCGACTCGATAATCAGCGTCCCGGTGCGAAACATCCGCTCGGTCAGCTTGTCCCGGAACTCCACACTGTTGATCCGCGCCACCGGGATGTCGATCCCGCTGCGGGTCAGCACTCCGTGCCGAAACATCACCCGCCGGTTGGTGACGACGAAGTGGGTGGTCAGCCAGGTCAAGAACGGCCAGAGCGTCAGCCAGCCGATGATCACCAACCAGATTCCCCAGACGGCGCCGTAGATGATGTTCTTGGCGATCTGCTCCCAATGCGTCGAGTTGACGTAGCCGGAACCGAAGGCCGCCAGCCCGGTCGCCAGGATGAACACCACGACGGGCCAGATCAACCGCTTCCAATGCGGATGGCGGTGTATGACGACCTGTTCGCCGGGGGCCAGGGCGTTATCCGGATAGCTCATGACCGCGACATTATCCGCATTCAGGCGACCGCAGCCAATACCGCCCCAGCGCCTTAAGCTCAAGTTCCCGGGGCGGCCGAAAAGGAGTCCGCAGATGACAACATCTGACGAGTTTCGCCGCTCGAGGATCCCCCTTGCCGATGGGCAGGGTGCGATACCGGCCGTGGGGTTCGGCACGCTCATTCCCGACCCTGTTGCCACCACGGCGGCCACCAAGGTCGCACTGGAGGCGGGGTTTCGACACCTCGATTGCGCGGAACGGTACCGCAACGAAGAAGAGGTCGGTGTCGCGATACGCGAGGCGATCGCTGCGGGCACGGTTCGCCGGGAAGAGTTGTTCGTCACCACCAAGCTGTGGAACACCAACCATCGCCCAGAGCGCGTCCGGCCCGCCTTCGAAGCGAGTCTGCGCCGTCTTCAAATCGACTATGCCGACTGCTATCTCATCCACACGCCGTTCGCCTTCCGCCCGGGCGATGATCAGGATCCGCGAGACGAGAACGGTCAGCCGATCTACGACGACGGCGTCACGTTGGCGGAAACATGGGGGGCGTTGGAGCACCTCGTGGACGACGGCCACTGCCGGTCGATCGGTCTGTCGGACGTCACGCTGGAGAAGGTCCAAGAGATGGTCGAGGGTGCGCGCATCAAACCGGCCGTCGTGCAAGTCGAATCGCACCCGTACCTGCCCGAGTGGGAACTGCTGTCGTTCTGCCAGGAGCATGGGATCGTGCTGCTGGCGTTCGCAGCGCTCGGGCATTCTTCGACGCCCAACCTGCTGGAGGATCCGGTGCTCACCGCTATCGCGGCGCGGATGGACATGGCCCCCGCTCAGGTCGCCCTGTCCTGGGCCGTGCAGCGCGGCACCGCCTTCTTGACCACCTCGACCAAACCGCAGCGGATCCAGGCGAACTTCGAGATTTCGCCCCTCCCGGAAGACGCCATGTCAGACATTCGCAACCGGATCACCCAGAACGTCAGGTTCAACACGGTGGTGCACACCGGCGTGCCCGGTTTCATTCCGCGCGCCGAGTGACCTAACGCAAGTGCACGACGTCACCGGCTGAAACCACGACGGTCTCGTTTCCGGTCTCCACACAGAGCCGGCCCTGGTCGTCGACGGCGGTCGCGGTGCCGACGATTTCTTTGCCGCCGGGCAACTGCGCGCGCACCCGGGTACCGATGGTCAGGCTGCGTGCCCGGTAGTCGGCCGCCAGCTGCCAGTCGGCCCCGCGGGCGGCCCGCCACCCGACGATGCGGCCACCGAGCTCACGCAACAGCCGACGAACCAGCTCGTCGCGGTCGGGCGCGGGGACGCCCAGGTCCAGCAGCGACGTCGCCCCGGGCCCGTCGACCTCCTCGGGAGATTGAGTTACGTTGAGCCCCAAGCCAATTACCACCACCGGCCGCACAACTTCGGCGAGGATGCCGGCCAGCTTTCCCGGCGAATCCGGCTGCCCGGCCAACACGTCGTTGGGCCACTTCAGGCCGGCCCGGACACCGATCCCGTCCAGCAGCGGGGCCAGCGCATCGACGACCGCCACGCCGGTGGCCAGTGACAGCCAGCCCCAGCCTTCGGTCGGGACGTCGACGACACTCACCCCGACCGACATAGTGATCTGCGCGCGCGGGGCGGCCGACCAGCCACGGCCGTGCCGCCCCCGGCCTGCGGTCTGATGCTCGGCGATGAGCACCGCTCCGGCGATGTCGGTTCCCGCCGCGGCGCGGGCCAGCAAATCGGCATTGGTGGAACCGGTTTCCTCGACGACGTCGAGTTTTCGCCAACCGAGTCCGGTGCCGATCAACTCGGCGCGCAGTGCGGCGGCGTCCAGTGGCCTCCTGAGGTGGTCGCGGTCCGTCATCGCCCGTCTCGCATGTCCAGCACGGCCAAGTGGCTGAACAGCATGCTGGTCCCGATCGGATTGCCGCCAGCGGGATAGGCGGTGCCGCTGGGCGCGGCCATGGTGTTGCCCGCCGCGTACAGGCCGCCAATGGGGTTGCCGGACAAATCCAGCACCCGTGCCGCGGTGTCGGTACGCAGCCCGCCCTTGGTGCCCAGATCCGATATGCCGAACGTCGCGGCGTGATAAGGCGGGCGGTCGATGGACACCAGCGGCGAGGCGCCGGCCGAGAACGCGCGGTCGAATGCCTCGTCGCCCCGGCCGAAGTCCTCGTCGACACCGGCGCCGACAAAACCGTTGAACCGGGCCACGGTTGCGGCCAGCTGCCGGCCCGGCACGCCGATCTTGGCGGCCAGCTCCTCGAGGGTGTCCGCGGATTGCCACAAGCCGGCCGCGACGTACTTCTCGGTCTCCACGATGCTGACGTTGGCGGCTTTCACCGGCGGCACCTCGCCCTCCTTGTCGTCGTAGATCATCCAGTACGGCAACGTGATTGACCCGTCCTGCAGCTGGGCGATGATCTCGCGGCCGGCCCGGTCGTATGCCCTGGATTCGTTGACGAACCGGTTGCCGTCCTGGTTGACGAAGATGCCGCCGGTGAACCACAGCGCAAAGGCGGAACGGCCGTCGGGATGGGTCAGTCCCGGCGACCACCATGCCTGGTCCAGTAGGTCGGTGTCGGCGCCCGCGGCGATGCCGGCCTGCAGGGCCAGGCCGCGACTTCCCGGGCCGCCCATGGTGTCTCGTGCCACGCCTGGCACTCCGTAATCGCGGCGCAATTCGTCGTTGCTTTCGAAACCGCCGGCGGCCAGCAGTACGCCGCGCCGGGTGCGGATCGCCCGGCGTTGTCCCGCGTTCTCGACGATGGCCCCGACCACGACTCCGTCGTCCACTACCAGCTCGACCAGCGCGGTGTCGCGCTGCAACGATGCATTCGGATACTGCCCGATGGCCTTGAGGAAACGGGCGATCAGCGCGCGACCACCGACGTAATAGTCGGCGGGTGTTTCGGCACCGAGCCAGTCGGTGTCCAGCGGCCCGCGGATCGCGTCGCGAAGCTCGGGTGCGGCGGCCACCTTGAGGGGCTTGGCGGCGATATGGCGCTGGCCGTCCAGCCGCGCCTTCGGCGCTTTGCCGTAGTAGTCCGGCCACGGCAACGGCACGAATTTGATGTCCGGATCGGATTCCAGATACTCGATCAGGGGCGCGCCGCCCCGGACAAACGCCTCCTGCAGTTCCAGCGGCGTCCGGTCACCGACCACAGCGTGGTAGTAGGTCAGCGCATCCTCGATGGTGTCGTCGGTGCCGGCGCGCACCAACACGGGATTGCAGGGAAACCAGACGCCACCCCCGCCGGAGTACGCGGTGGTGCCACCGAATTTCCCGGTCGCCTCGACCAGTAGCACGTCGAGACCTTCGCGCGCCGCGGTGTAGGCGCCGGTGACCCCGCCACCGCCCGATCCCGCGACGAGAACGTCGTGTTCTTCGCTCCATTGAATTGACGGACCCAAGTCGACCCGAAGGCTGCCCATAAGCAACTGAGACTATCCGCGCCCGTAACATCGACTTCCATGACAAGCGTTACCGACCACACCGCGGAACCCGCTGCCGAGCACACCATCGACATCCACACCACTGCGGGCAAGCTGGCCGAGCTGCACAAGCGCCGCGAAGAGGCGCTGCATCCGGTGGGTGAAGAGGCCGTCGAGAAGGTGCATGCCAAGGGCAAGCTGACCGCTCGCGAGCGCATTTACGCGCTGCTGGACGATGATTCGTTCGTCGAACTCGACGCACTGGCCAAGCACCGCAGCGCCAACTTCGGGCTGGACAAGAACCGCCCCGTCGGCGACGGCGTGGTCACCGGCTACGGCACCATCGACGGGCGCGACGTCTGCATCTTCAGCCAGGACGCCACCGTCTTCGGCGGCAGCCTCGGCGAGGTGTACGGCGAGAAGATCGTCAAGATCCAGGAACTGGCCATCAAGACCGGCCGCCCGCTGATCGGCATCAACGACGGTGCCGGCGCGCGCATCCAGGAGGGCGTCGTCTCGCTGGGCCTCTACAGCAAGATCTTCCGCAACAACATCCTGGCGTCGGGCGTCATCCCGCAGATCTCGCTGATCATGGGCGCCGCCGCCGGTGGGCACGTGTACTCCCCCGCCCTGACCGACTTCGTGATCATGGTCGACCAGACCAGCCAGATGTTCATCACCGGACCCGACGTCATCAAGACCGTCACCGGCGAGGACGTCACCATGGAAGAGCTCGGCGGCGCCCACACGCACATGGCCAAGTCGGGCACGCTGCACTACGTCGCGTCTGGCGAGCAGGACGCCTTCGACTGGGTCCGCGACCTGCTGGGCTACCTGCCGCCCAACAACTTCACCGACGCGCCCCGCTATGCCGAGCCGATCCCCGAGGGCGGCATCGAGGACAACCTCACCGACGAGGACCTCGAGTTGGACACCCTGATCCCGGACTCGCCCAACCAGCCATACGACATGCACGAGGTGATCACCCGCATCCTCGACGATGACGAATTCCTGGAGGTCCAGGCGGGCTACGCGCAGAACATCGTCGTCGGATTCGGCCGTATCGAGGGCCGTCCGGTCGGGATCGTGGCCAACCAGCCCACCCAGTTCGCCGGCTGCCTGGACATCAACGCCTCGGAGAAGGCGGCCCGGTTCGTGCGGACCTGCGACTGCTTCAACATCCCGGTGGTCATGCTGGTCGACGTGCCGGGCTTCCTGCCGGGCACCGGCCAGGAATACAACGGCATCATCCGGCGCGGCGCCAAGCTGCTGTTCGCCTACGGCGAGGCCACCGTCCCCAAGATCACCGTCATCACCCGCAAGGCGTACGGCGGCGCCTACTGCGTCATGGGGTCCAAGGACATGGGCTGCGACGTGAACCTCGCCTGGCCGACCGCGCAGATCGCGGTGATGGGTGCCTCCGGTGCGGTCGGCTTCGTCTACCGACAGCAGCTCAAGGACGCCGCCAAGGAAGGCCGTGACGTCGACGAGCTGCGGTTGCAGCTGCAGCAGGAGTACGAGGACACGTTGGTCAACCCCTACGTGGCCGCCGAACGCGGATACGTCGACGCGGTGATCCCGCCGTCGCACACCCGCGGCTACATCGCCACCGCGCTACGGCTGCTGGAACGCAAAATCTCTCACCTGCCGCCGAAGAAGCACGGGAACATACCGCTATGAGCGACGAGACGCCGACGGCCGAGACACCGCAGCCGGCCGAGCCGCACATCCAGATACTCAAGGGCCGCCCCACCGACGCCGAGCTGGCAGCGCTGATCACGGTGCTGAGCACCGCCGGCGGTGCGCCGGAACCCGCCCAGCCGGAGAGCACCCGCTGGGGGCTACCGGTCGACCGGTTGCGTTTTGCGATGTCCAATTACCAGCGACTCACCATGCAACAGATCATGCATTTGAAGCATTGACCCGCTTGGTGCTCGGGTCCGCCTCGCCCGGCCGCCGCAAAGTGCTGCGCCAGGCCGGTGTCGATCCGCTGGTCATGGTCTCCGGCGTCGACGAGGACCGCATCGTCGCGAACGCGGGGCGCCACGCTTCGCCGGGTGACGTGGTGTGCAGGCTAGCTCGAGCCAAGGCCGAGCACGTTGCGGGTCAGCTGGATAGCACCGTGGCCGTCGATTGCGTTGTCGTCGGCTGTGATTCGATGCTTTACCTGGACGGCCAGCTCTGCGGCAAGCCGCAATCCGTCGCCGCGGCGCGCGAACTCTGGCAGTCGATGGCCGGCCGGGCCGGCCAACTCTATACCGGACATTGCGTTATCCGATTGCTGGACAACAGCATTGGCCAAATCGAAGTGCAATCATCGGTCACCACAGTGCATTTCGGCACCCCATCGGCCGATGACCTTGAGGCGTACCTGGCTTCCGGAGAATCGCTGCGGGTCGCCGGCGGCTTCACCCTCGACGGCCTGGGCGGCTGGTTCGTCGACGGCGTGGACGGCGATCCGTCGAACGTGATCGGCGTGAGCCTGCCGCTGCTGCGCTCCCTGTTGCATTCCATTGGCGTGTCGCTGGCCGCGCTGTGGGCCGACAATCCCTGTTAACGCTGGCGGTAGGCTTTGCGTGTGCCGCTTCCCCCTGATCCCAGCCCCACGCTGTCGGCCTACGCCCACCCCGAACGATTGGTCACCGCCGACTGGTTGTCGGCCCACCTGGGCTCGCCCGGTCTGGTGATCGTCGAGTCCGACGAGGACGTATTGCTGTACGACGTCGGCCATATCCCGGGCGCGGTCAAGATCGACTGGCACACCGACCTCAACGACCCGAGGGTGCGCGACTACATCGACGGCGAGCGGTTTGCCGAACTGATGGACCGCAAAGGCATCGCCCGCGACGACACCGTGGTGATCTACGGCGACAAGAGCAACTGGTGGGCGGCCTACGCGCTGTGGGTGTTCACGTTGTTCGGCCACCCCGACGTGCGACTGCTCAACGGCGGTCGCGATCTGTGGCTGGGCGAACGGCGCGACACCAGCTTGGAGGTCCCGACCAGGACGTCGAGCGGCTATCCCGTCGTCGCGCGCAACGACGCACCGATCCGCGCCTTCAAGGACGACGTGCTCGCCGTGCTGGGCAGCCAGCCGCTGATCGACGTGCGCTCGCCCGACGAGTACACCGGCAAGCGCACCCACATGCCCGACTATCCCGAAGAGGGTGCGCTGCGCGCCGGCCACATCCCCACCGCCCGGTCGATTCCGTGGGGTAAGGCGGCCGACGAGAGCGGCCGCTTCCGCAGCCGCGACGAGCTCGACAGCCTGTACGACTTCCTCGGCCCCGACGACAAGACCGTCGTCTACTGCCGCATCGGCGAGCGGTCCAGCCACACCTGGTTCGTGCTCACCCACCTGCTCGGCAAGCCCGACGTTCGTAACTACGACGGGTCATGGACCGAATGGGGCAACACCGTGCGGGTGCCGATCGTGGCGGGCGAAAGCCCGGGGGTCGTCGCCCTCTGATGACTTTGCCCGCACCGCTAGCCGAGGTGGTGTCCGACTTCGCCGAAGTGCAGGGCCAGGACAAGCTGAAGCTGCTGCTGGAATTCGCCGACGACCTGCCGCCGCTGCCCGACGATCTGGCCGAGGCCGCGATGGAGCCGGTACCCGAGTGTCAGTCGCCGCTGTTTCTGCATGTCGACGCGCACGACCCCAACCGGGTGCGGCTGCATTTCAGCGCGCCGGCCGAGGCGCCGACCACCCGCGGGTTCGCCTCGATCCTGGCCGCCGGGCTCGACGAACAGCCCGCCGCCGACATCCTGGCGGTGCCCGAGGACTTCTACACCGAGCTCGGCCTGGCCGCTCTGATCAGCCCGCTGCGGCTACGCGGCATGTCGGCGATGCTTGCCCGCATCAAACGGCGATTGCGCGAGACGGGTTGAGTGGGACCGGGTATCGGCGCTCTCGGCGCGCCGCCTAAACTTCCCCCGACAAGACTTGTAAGAAATTCTCTTAGAGACCCCATTTCTTCGAGACGAAGAATGTCCAGCCGTTACAGGAGGCGCAGTGGCTAGTCACGCCAACTCAAGGATCTCCAAGGTGCTCGTCGCCAATCGTGGCGAGATCGCCGTCCGGGTGATCCGGGCGGCCCGCGATGCGGGCCTGTCCAGCGTGGCGGTGTACGCGGAACCCGACGCCGAAGCGCCGCACGTGCGGCTGGCCGACGAGGCATTCGCGTTGGGCGGCCAGACGTCCGCCGAGTCCTACCTCGACTTCGCCAAGATCCTCGACGCCGCAGCCAAATCCGGCGCCAACGCGATCCACCCCGGCTACGGATTCCTTTCGGAGAACGCCGACTTCGCCCAAGCCGTCATCGACGCCAACCTGATCTGGATCGGGCCCAGCCCGCAGTCGATCCGCGACCTCGGGGACAAGGTCACCGCCCGCCACATCGCCGCCCGCGCGCAGGCGCCGCTGGTGCCCGGCACCTCCGACCCGGTCAAGGACGCCGACGAGGTGGTGGCCTTCGCCAAGGAGTACGGCGTGCCGGTCGCGATCAAGGCCGCGTTCGGCGGCGGCGGCCGGGGCATGAAGGTGGCCCGCAGCATCGAGGAGATCCCCGAGCTGTTCGATTCGGCCACCCGCGAGGCGGTCTCCGCTTTCGGCCGCGGCGAATGCTTCGTCGAGCGCTACCTGGACAAGCCGCGTCACGTCGAGGCGCAGGTGATCGCCGACCAGCACGGCAACGTCATCGTCGCCGGCACCCGGGACTGCTCGTTGCAGCGTCGCTTCCAGAAGCTGGTGGAAGAAGCGCCGGCGCCCTTCCTCACCGACGCGCAGCGCAAGGAGATCCACGAATCGGCCAAGCGCATCTGCAAAGAGGCCCACTACTACGGGGCCGGCACCGTCGAATACCTGGTCGGCCAGGACGGCCTGATCTCCTTCCTGGAGGTCAACACCCGCCTGCAGGTCGAGCATCCGGTCACCGAGGAGACCGCGGGCATCGACCTGGTGCTGCAGCAGTTCAAGATCGCCAACGGCGACAAGCTCGACCTCACTGAGGACCCGACGCCGCGTGGCCATGCCATCGAGTTCCGGATCAACGGCGAGGACGCCGGACGAGGCTTTTTGCCCGCGCCCGGTCCAGTCACCCGGTATGACATCCCCACCGGGCCCGGTGTCCGGCTGGACTCCGGCGTCGAGGCCGGCTCGGTGATCGGCGGCCAGTTCGACTCGATGCTGTCCAAGCTGATCGTGTACGGCGCCAACCGCGAGGAGGCGCTGGCACGCTCCCGCCGGGCGCTGGACGAATTCCACATCGAGGGCCTGGCCACCGTCATCCCGTTCCACCGCGCCGTGGTCAGAGACCCTGCGTTCATCGGTGACGACAACGGCTTCTCGGTGCACACCCGCTGGATCGAGACCGAGTGGGACAACACCGTCGAACCCTTCACCGCCGGCGAGCCCCTCGACGAAGACGCCCAGCCGCGGCAGAAGGTGGTCGTCGAGGTCGACGGCCGTCGCCTCGAGGTCTCGCTGCCCGGCGGTCTGGCGCTGTCCAATGGTGGCGGCGGCGATGCGTCCGGTGTAATCCGCAAGAAGCCCAAGCCGCGCCAGCGTGGTTCGCACGGCGGTGCAGCGGCATCCGGTGACGCCGTCACCGCGCCCATGCAGGGCACCGTGGTCAAGGTCGCGGTCGAGGAAGGCCAACAGGTCGTCACGGGCGACTTGGTGGTGGTCCTCGAGGCGATGAAGATGGAGAACCCGGTCACCGCGCACAAGGACGGCACCATCACCGGGCTTGCGGTCGAGGCCGGCGCCGCCATCACCCAGGGCACGGTGCTCGCCGAGATCAAGTAGCGCCCGTCCGGCGTTCTTCGAGGTCAGCTGGGAAAACGTTGTCGCCCCGGCGCACCCCGGGTAGGCTGCACCTTAGGTTGAGTTCACAGCCGCCCGGATCACGTCAGTGCCGCGGGGATTGAACTCCCTAACGTTCAGCATCTTTGCGGTACCTGAGGTAATCCACAACGCACGAATCCTCTGTTTGAGGGAGTCAGATATGTCTGTGGCCCAGTCTTGGCAGCAATGCCGCACCGCCCAAATCAGCATGCAACGCGACGCGTCTGGCACCCTGATCGCCGTCGACGGTGAGCTCGACGCCGCCAACGCCGATGAGCTCGCCAGCTATGTTCAGCGCAATGTCAGCCGCACCAACCGAGTGATCTTGGACCTGCGTGGCCTGGAATTCATTGGCACCGCAGGCTTTTCGGCATTACATCGAATCAATGTGGCGTGTTCGGCTGCCCAGGTGCACTGGGCGATGGCGCCGAGCCCTGCGGTGTCGCGACTTTTGCGGGTCTGCGACCCCGACGGCACGCTGCCGATTACCGAGCCGACGGCCGAGCCGCTGTTGGCGGCGGGCACCGTGGCCGGCCACCAAGCGCGCCCGCTACTCCAACTGGTCCCGCAGGCGCGTTAGCGACTTAGCCAGCAGCCGCGACACGTGCATCTGCGAGATGCCGACTCGCTCGGCGATCTGCGTCTGTGTCATCGACTCGAAGAACCTGAGCACCAACACCATTCGCTCCCGCTCGGGCAGTCCCTCGAGCAACGGGCGTAGCGCCTCGCGATCCTCGATCCGATCCAGACTCGCATCGACGTCGCCCAACGTGTCGGCGATCGCCCTGGCGTCGTCTTCTTCGCCGCTACCACCACCGCTATCGATGGACAAGGTGTTGTAGGAGCTGCCCGCCACCAAACCCTCGACGACCTCGGCGCGATCCATCTCCAGTTCCACCGAAAGTTCGGTGGCGGTAGGCGCCCGGCCAAGCCGTTGGGACAACTCGGCGGTGGCGGTGCCAAGACGAAGATGCAGTTCCTTCAGTCGCCGGGGAACCTTGACCGACCAGCTGTTGTCGCGGAAGTGGCGGCGGACCTCTCCCATAATCGTGGGCACCCCGAACGAAACGAAATCGGATCCGGTTTCGACGTCAAAGCGCATCACCGCGTTGACCAATCCGACCCGGGCTACCTGAACCAGGTCGTCGCGCGGTTCACCCCGGCCCTCGAACCGGCGCGCGATGTGATCGGCCAGGGGCAGACACCGCTCCACGATCTTTTCCCGCTGCCGCTGGAACTCCATTGAGTCAGCGTCGTAGGTGGCCAGCTCACGGAACATATCCGGAACATCGGCGTATTCATTGGGGCGCGAACTCGAACCGCCGGCAGCTTGCGCTGTCACCTGCTGGTTGCCACCCGTCGAGCCGTCAGCGTGATACCGAAAACGCTGCCGGTTGCATTCGGTTCACGACCATTCTGGAAAGTCTGGACATCGTCGGCCAGCGACGTCAGGACGTGCCAGCTGAAGCTACCGGGCGCCACCACGTCGCTGGTCTCGCATTCCGCCGAGGCCTCCACGATCAACACGTCCTCGCGCGGGTCGACGACCACGGCCAGTGTCGCGTCAGGGGTAGCCGAACGGATCAGCCGGGTGCAAACTTCGTCGACCGCAAGCCGTAGATCCGCGACGGCATCGAAATCCAGGTCCTCGAAGGTGCCGATCGCGCCGACCAGCGTGCGCAGCATTGCCAGATTTTCCAGGCGCGCAGCAACCTGCAATTCGACAGCGCGATGGCCTCGTTGGCGGTTAGGACCGGGCAATCCGGCATCTGTCATACGGTCTCCCGGCAATAGTTGACTCACCCTACTCCTCGCTTTGGAGCGCTCCCTGCACGATTCGGCCGAGCCGGTTGATCATACTGGCCGCCATCGCAGTGGCTAACTAATCCTGAGGTCGCCGGCGCGTAAATAACGGCAGCACTCATCATGGTTTAAACCTAATACCCACGTAGCGAAGCGGATAATCCCCGAATTAGCTTGCGGGCCACTGCCTGGGTACGTCGGGATGCTCGGCGGACCACCGCTCGAAGATGCCGCGGATCCGGCGATGCTCAACCGCCAGCCACACCAGGCCCAGCAGCATGACCACGACCGCCGTCACACCCGCGGTCATGCCCTCGTGTTGATGTCCGGTGCCGAAGGCCGCCAGGCTGGCGCACACCCCGATCACGCCCGCAACCACGAGGAGGTACCCGGGCCAGTGCATGACGTCGATCAGTGACTCTCCGGCGAGTGGACGCGTTGTCCGCAAATGGTCGACGGGGTCGTGGTAGGTGTCTCCCATGGCTGGCTCCTAACGAAGAGCGTCACCATCCACGGTAGAACTCACCGACCGCGTTAGCCAGGGCCTTGTCAAGGAGCCAATACCGGGCCGGCAATTGCCGGGACACTCATCGAGACCGTCACGATCATCAGCGTCAACAAGAACCAGCCCGCGCCGTGCCATCCCCACCACGTACCCTCGCTGCGCCAGACGCGGTAGGTCCGCAGGAATGCCCACAGCCCGGCGGCCAAAAGGATCAGCGGCCCGCCGACGGCCAGCAGGATTCGCTGCGGCGCGCCGCAGGCCGCCGTGTCGACGCCGGTGCCCGGGCAGGTGCTGACCCACAAGGCGGCCATGATGACGAATCCCACCGCGCCCGCCGCGGCCAACATGGTGAACCGAATGGCCGCGCGGACCTCGCCGTCCTCTTGGCCCAGGCGGTCGCCGCGCGATCGCTCATCCGCTTTCGGCATCGGTCAACCTCGAATTCGGGTGCTTGATTGCACCTAATAGTTTCGTTCGCTGCGCCGGATTAGTTACTCCTTATCCGAAATTTTTTCGCTCACCATCAAAACGGCACGGACAGCAGAAATGGCGATGTCGATCTCGGCGCGGGAAACGGTTAATGCGGGACGGAACCGCACAACGTCTTTTCCGGCGGGCAGCACGATCACGCCACGCTGCCACAGCCGGCGGATCAACTCATCACGGTCGGCGGTGGTCGGCAGGCTGAATGCACACATCAGTCCGCGCCCGCGCGGCTCGCGCACCACGGCGGGGAACTCGCAGGCGAGTTCATCGAGCCGGTCGAGTAGGTAGCGACCGTGTTCGACGGCCCGGTCGAACAATTCGTCGGCTTCGATCACCTCGAGGATGCGACGCGCGCGCACCATGTCGGCCAGATTGCCGCCCCACGTCGAATTGATCCGCGACGTGACCGCGAAGACGTTGTCGGCGATCTCGTCGACA
This sequence comes from uncultured Actinomycetota bacterium, assembly GCA_963826365.1. Lineage (GTDB taxonomy): Bacteria > Actinomycetota > Actinomycetes > Mycobacteriales > Mycobacteriaceae > Mycobacterium. The sequence goes on from CAWGXA010000004.1 coordinate 431,568, forward strand.
CGCCTGCCGGCCATCACGCCGCATACCTGCGTCTTTTTCCCGAACGCCACCACATCGGGTGCTACATCCAATTGCTGATAGGCCCAGGCCGAACCGGTCGACCCGCAGCCGGTCTGCACCTCGTCGAAGATCAGCAAGGCGTGGTACTCGTCGCACAGCGCGCGCATCGCGGCGAAGAATTCCGGCCGGAAGTGCCGGTCGCCGCCCTCGCCCTGGATCGGTTCGGCGATGAAGCAGGCGATGTCGTGTGGGTAGGCCTCGAATGCCGCGCGGGCTTGGCGCAGCGACTCGGCTTCCAGCGCGCGCATATCGGCTCCCGGCCGAACATATGGCGCGTCGATGCGCGGCCAGTCGAATTTCGGGAAGCGCGCCACGGTGACCGGCTTCGTGTTGGTCAGCGACAGCGTGTAGCCGCTGCGACCGTGGAAGGCGCCGCGTAAGTGCAGCACGCGGGTGCCGAGTTCGGGATCGATGCCGTGCGCCTCGTTGTGCCGGGTCTTCCAGTCGAACGCGACCTTGAGCGCGTTCTCCACCGCCAGTGCGCCGCCGTCGACGAAGAACAAGTGCGGCAGCGCCGGGTCGCCCAGTACCCGTGCGAAAGTATCGACGAAGCCGGCCATCGCAACCGTGTAGATGTCGGCGTTGCTCGGCTTGTTCAGCGCAGCCTGGGTGAGTTCCGCGCGGAAATCCTCGTCGTCGGCCAGCGCCGGATGGTTCATCCCCAGCGCCGAAGATGCGAAAAAGGTGAACATGTCCAGGTAGCGCCGCCCATCTCGGGCGTCGACCAGCCACGATCCGGCCGAAGCGGCCAAGTCGAGCACAAAATCGAAACCGTCGACCAGCATGCTTCGCGACAGCACCTCATGGACCCACTGGGCTTCCGACAGAACGGCAGTCATGCCGTCCATGCTAGCGTAGTTTTTACGGAATCATGACGGATTGACAGGAAACATTATGGTATGTATTGCCTGTCACTGTAAAAAGTATTGAGAATGATGGTGCTGCGAGTCTGGACGTTGGCCGCTGTCCTGATCTTTTGCAGCAGATCCTCGAGCGCCCGAGCCGACCGGACACGCACCAATAGGACGTAGCTCTCCTCGCCGGCGACCGAGTGGCACGCCTCGATCTCCGCGATGTGTGCCAGGCGGGCGGGCGCATCATCGGGTTGGGAAGGATCAAGAGGAGTAATGGCTACGAACGCCGACAACAGATGCCCGACCGCCTCCGGGTCGACGCGCGCGGCATATCCCGACACCACGCCGCGAGCCTCCAGCCGACGCACCCGCGACTGGACCGCTGAGACCGACAGGCCGGCGCTCGCGGCCAGCTCCGCCAGCGTGGCGCGTCCGTCGGCGACCAGCTGGCGCACCAGGATCCGGTCGATGTCGTCGAGCGACTCACTCATGGCCGGAGATTATCGCAGTGACGGCTCATCGTGAGCCGGGCGAAAAGATTTGTGACCTGGCAGCTGCGTGCACTGTTCGCCGCGGGGCTGTCGGCCATGTACGCCGGCGAGGTGCCCGCCTACGGCACCCTGGTCGCGGTAAGCCAGCACGTCAATGCAGACCATGCGGCGGCCGATCCGGGTGCCGAGCGTCTGGGCTCGCTGGCGCGGGTCACCGCTGAGCGACACGGTGCCATCCGGGTGGGCAGCCCCGCCGAGCTGGCCGCGGTCGCCGACCTGTTCGCCGCGTTCGGCATGCTGCCGGTCGGTTACTACGACCTGCGCTCGGCGGACTCACCCGTTCCGGTCGTGTCGACCGCTTTTCGGCCGATCGATGCAAAGGAGCTGGACCGCAACCCGTTTCGGGTGTTTACCTCGATGCTGGCCACCCGCGATCGGCGCTACTTCGATCCCGACCTGCGCACTCGCGTGCAGACCTTCCTCTCGCGCCGCCAGCTGTTCGACCCCGCGCTGCTTGCCCGGGCCCGGATCATTGCCGCCGAAGGCGCGTGCGATGTCGAGGAGGCGCACGCGTTCGTCGCGGCGGCGGTGACCGCGTTCGCGCTGTCCCGCGAGCCGATCAACAAGGCCTGGTACGACGAATTGTCCCGAGTGTCGGCGGTGGCCGCCGACATCGCCGGGGTCGGCTCCACCCACATCAACCACCTGACGCCGCGCGTCCTCGACATCGACGAGCTGTACCGGCGGATGACCGAGCGCGGCATCACCATGATCGATGCCATCCAGGGCCCGCCGCGCACCGACGGGCCGGCGGTGTTGTTGCGTCAGACCTCATTTCGCGCGCTTGACGAGCCTTGCCTGTTTCGCGGCAGGGACGGTGTCCTGAGCGCGGGAAGCCTGCGGGTGCGGTTCGGTGAGGTCGAGGCGCGCGGTGTCGCGCTGACCCCGCGCGGCCGCGAGCGCTACAACGCTGCGATGGTCTCCGGTGATCCCGCCCGAGTCTGGAGCAACTACTTCCCGCCGACCGACCAGCAGATGGCCGCCGAAGGTCTGGCCTACTACCGCGGCGGCGACCCGAATGCACCTATCGTCTACGAAGACTTCTTGCCGGCATCGGCGGCCGGCATATTCCGGTCCAACCTGGACAGCGATTCCCGGGCCGGCGCCGGCACCGGCGCCGGCACCGGCAGCGACGACTCCGGATACGACGCGCAGTGGCTGGCCGGAGCCATCGGCCACCATATTCACGACCCGTATGCGCTCTATGAAGCGCTTTCTCAGGAGGCACCCCAGTGAATCTGCCGAGCACCGACGAGTTGCGCGCCCGGGCACGTGACGCGTTGACGGCCACCTTTGAAAAAGACACAGTCGGCCTTGGCGCGCCCGGCGAGCACGGGCTGCCCGCCAGCACGCCGATCACCGGTGAGGTGCTGTTCACCGTCGCGCAGGCCACAACCGAGCAGGCCGAACGCACCGTCGCTGACGCCGCCGAGGCCTTTACGGCATGGCGCGCCACCCCGGCCCCGGTACGCGGCGCGCTGGTCGCCCGCCTCGGCGAGCTGCTTACCGCGCACAAAAACGACCTCGCGACGCTGATCACCGTCGAGGTCGGCAAGATCACCTCCGAGGCGCTGGGCGAAGTGCAGGAAATGATCGACGTCTGCCAGTTCGCCGTCGGCCTGTCGCGCCAGCTCTACGGCCGGACCATCGCCTCGGAGCGCCCGGCGCATCGGCTGCTCGAGACCTGGCATCCGCTCGGTGTGGTCGGGGTGATCACCGCATTCAACTTCCCGGCGGCGGTCTGGGCATGGAACACCGCGGTGGCACTGGTCTGCGGGGACACCGTGGTGTGGAAGCCCTCGGAGCTGACCCCGTTGACAGCGCTGGCGTGCCAGGCGCTGATCGGCCGGGCGGCCGCCGACGTGGGCGCGCCGGCTGCGGTGAGCGGCCTGATCCTGGGCGACCGCGATCTGGGCGAGCAGCTGGTCGACGACCCCCGGATCGCCCTGTTGTCGGCGACCGGCTCGGTGCGGATGGGCCAGCAGGTCGGCCCTCGGGTGGCCGGCCGCTTCGGCCGGGCGCTGCTGGAACTGGGTGGCAACAATGCGGCGATCGTGACGCCGTCGGCCGACCTGGACCTCGCGGTGCGCGCCATCGTGTTCGCTGCCGCCGGCACCGCCGGGCAGCGCTGCACCAGCCTGCGGCGGTTGATCGTGCATCGCTCGGTGGCCGACTCAGTCGTGGCGCGGGTGGCGGCCGCTTGTCGGCAACTGGCCATCGGCGATCCGTCGGCGCCCGGCACACTGATCGGCCCGCTCATTCACGAGACCGCCTACCGCGACATGGTCGGCGCGCTGGAGCAGGCCCGCGCCGAGGGAGGCGAGGTGATCGACGGCGGGCGTTTCCATCCCGACGGCGAGGACCATCCCAGTGCCTACTACGTGGCGCCCGCCGTGGTCCGGATGCCCGCGCAGAGCGACATCGTGGCGACCGAAACGTTCGCGCCAATCCTCTACGTGCTCAGCTACGACGAGCTGGACGAGGCGATCGCGCTCAACAACGGGGTGCCACAGGGACTTTCGTCGGCGATCTTCACCACCGACATAAGGGAGGCTGAGCGGTTCCTGGACGAATCGGACTGCGGCATCGCGAATGTCAACATCGGCACGTCGGGCGCCGAGATCGGCGGCGCGTTCGGCGGCGAGAAGCAAACCGGCGGCGGGCGGGAATCCGGTTCGGACGCATGGAAGGCCTACATGCGCCGAAGTACCAACACCGTCAATTATTCCGGCGAATTACCGTTGGCCCAAGGCGTGGAGTTCGGATGAACGCGGGCTGGCGGACGACTTAATCGACATGAGTAATATCTGTCACATGCCGACAGCAAGAAGGCGTCTTTCCCCTGAGGATCGACGCGCCGAGCTGCTCGCTTTGGGGGCAGAGGTCTTTGGGAAACGACCCTATGACGAGGTCCGCATCGACGAGATAGCCGAGCGGGCCGGGGTCTCCCGGGCCCTGATGTATCACTACTTCCCGGACAAGCGAGCGTTCTTCGCGGCGGTGGTCAAGGACGAGGCCGACCGCCTCTACGAGTCCACCAACAAAGAGCCCGTCGTCGGTCTGACGATGTTCGAAGAGGCGCGGATGGGCGTGCTGGCCTACATGGCCTACCACGAGCAGAACCCGGAAGCTGCCTGGGCGGCCTACGTCGGTCTGGGGCGATCCGACCCGGTCTTGCTGGGCGTGGAAGACGACGCCAAGAACCGCCAGCTGGAGCTCATCATGACCCGGATCGGCGAGGTCGTCGCGAAGGTTCCCGGGCAGGATGCGCTGCACCCGGATATCGAGCGGGACCTGCGGGTCATCATCAACGGCTGGATCGCGTTCACCTTCGAGCTGTGCCGGCAACGCATCATCGACCCCACGACCAACGCCGAACGCATGGCCGACGCGTGCGCGCACACGCTGCTGGACGCGATCACCCGGGTGCCCGAGATCCCCGACGAGCTGTCGCATGCGATGGCGACCGCTCGTCACCAACCGCAGTAGTGGGCTTTTGTCGGTAGCTGTTGGCACCATGGCTAGGTGAGCACCGAAGCACTGGGCCGATTCAGCGCGATCACCCGCGAGTGGTTCGCGAGTACCTTCGCCGCGCCAACCAGTGCGCAGGCCGCGGCGTGGGATGCCATCGCCGATCAGAAGAACACCCTGGTCATCGCGCCGACCGGATCCGGCAAGACGCTGGCGGCCTTTCTGTGGGCGCTGGATAGTCTGGCCGGCGCGACCGAGAAGCCCAAGGGCACCCGCGTGCTCTACGTATCACCGCTCAAGGCGCTGGCCGTCGACGTCGAGCGCAACCTGCGCACCCCACTGGCCGGGCTCACCCGGATCGCCGAGCGGCACGGGCTGCCCCCGCCCGAGATCAGTGTGGGGGTCCGCTCCGGCGATACCCCGCCCGTGCAGCGCCGCCAGCTGATCGCGCACCCGCCCGACGTGCTGATCACCACCCCGGAGTCGCTGTTCTTGATGCTGACCTCCGCGGCCCGCGAGACCCTGGCCGGGGTGCAGACGGTCATCGTCGACGAGATTCACGCCATCGCCGGCGGCAAGCGCGGCGCGCATCTGGCGGTGTCGCTGGAGCGGCTCGACGAACTGCGCGAAGGGCGCCCCGCCCAGCGCATCGGGCTGTCGGCCACCGTGCGGCCGCCCGAAGAGCTGGCGCGCTTCCTGTCCGGGCAGGCCCCGACCACCATCGTGGCTCCGCCCTCGACCAAGTCCTTCGAGCTGACCGTGCAAGTGCCGGTGCCCGATATGGCCAACCTGGCGAACAAGAGCATCTGGCCCGACGTCGAGGCCCGGCTGGTCGACCTGATCGAATCGCACGGTTCGACCATCGTGTTCGCCAATTCACGACGGCTGGCAGAGCGACTTACCGCACGGCTCAACGAGATTCACGCCGAACGTTGCGGCAACGCGCTCGCGATGGACGCCAACCCGCAGGTGCCCGGCGGGGCGCCGGCACACATCATAGGCAGCGGCCAGACCTTGGGTGCCGACGCGGTACTGGCGCGGGCCCACCACGGTTCGGTCAGCAAGGAACAGCGCGCCCTGGTGGAAGAGGATCTCAAGCGCGGGCAGCTCAAGGCGGTGGTGGCGACGTCGAGCCTGGAACTGGGCATCGATATGGGCGCCGTGGACCTGGTGATCCAGGTGGAGGCACCGCCGTCGGTGGCCAGCGGCTTGCAGCGCATCGGCCGGGCCGGCCATCAGGTCGGCGAGGTCTCGCGCGGGGTGCTGTTCCCCAAGCATCGCACCGACCTGATCGGCTGCGCGGTGAGCGTGCAACGGATGCTGGCCGGCCAGATCGAGACGATGAAAGTGCCCGCCAACCCGCTCGACATCCTGGCCCAGCAGACCGTGGCCGCGGCCGCGCTGGAGCCGCTGGACGCCGACCGATGGTTCGACACCGTGCGCCGCGCCGCGCCGTTCGCGACGCTGCCCCGCAGCGTCTACGAGGCCACCCTGGACCTGCTGTCGGGCAAGTACCCGTCTACCGAGTTTGCCGAGCTACGACCGCGATTGGTCTACGACCGCGATACCGGAACACTGACCGCGCGGCCCGGTGCGCAGCGGCTGGCGGTCACCTCCGGCGGTGCCATCCCCGATCGCGGGCAGTTCGCCGTGTTCCTGGCCACCGAATCCGAAAAGCCCTCTCGGGTAGGCGAACTGGACGAGGAAATGGTCTACGAGTCACGCCCCGGCGACGTCATCTCGCTGGGCGCCACCAGTTGGCGGATCACCGAGATCACCCACGACCGGGTGCTGGTGATTCCCGCGCCGGGCCAGCCGGCCCGGCTGCCGTTCTGGCGCGGCGACGACGCCGGCCGCCCGGCCGAGCTGGGCGCCGCGCTGGGTGCGTTCACCGGCGAGCTGTCCAGCCTGGGCCGTGACGCGTTCGATAAACGTTGTGCGACTTTGGGTTTCGATGCCTACGCGACCGACAACCTGTGGGGACTGCTCGACGAGCAGCGGACCGCCGCCGGGGTGGTACCCACCGACACCACCTTGCTGGTCGAGCGATTCCGCGACGAGCTCGGCGATTGGCGGGTGATCCTGCACTCGCCGTACGGGCTGCGAGTGCACGGCCCGCTGGCGCTGGCGGTGAGCCGGCGGCTGCGCGAACGCTACGGCGTCGACGAGAAACCGACCGCGTCCAACGACGGCATCGTGGTGCGATTGCCCGACACGCTGGACGATGCCCCCCCGGGCGCCGAGCTGTTCGTCTTCGATGCCGACGAGATCGACCCGGTTGTCACCGCCGAAGTGGGCGGTTCGGCGCTGTTCGCGTCGCGGTTCCGGGAGTGCGCGGCCCGCGCCTTGCTACTGCCCCGCCGTCAGCCCGGCCGCCGCTCGCCGCTGTGGCAGCAGCGCCAGCGTGCCGCCCAGCTGCTGGAGGTGGCCCGCAAGTACCCCGACTTCCCCGTGGTGCTGGAAACCATCCGGGAGTGCCTGCAGGACGTTTACGACGTCCCGGCCCTGGTGGAGCTGATGTCGGGCATCGCGGGCCGGCTAGTGCGGGTGCTGGAGGTCGAGACCACCCGGCCCTCGCCGTTTGCCGCCTCGCTGTTGTTCGGATATGTCGGCGCCTTCATGTACGAGGGCGACACCCCGCTGGCCGAACGCCGGGCCGCGGCGCTGTCGCTGGACAGCACGCTGCTGGCCGAACTGCTCGGCCGGGTAGAGCTACGCGAACTGCTCGATCCCGACATCATCGCCGCCACCGGCCGCCAATTGCAGCACCTGTCGGAGGACCGCGCCGCCCGCGACGCCGAGGCGGCCGCCGATCTGCTGCGACTGCTGGGCCCGCTCACCGAAGCGGAAGTGGCGGACCGGGCCGCGGTCGCCGACGTCGGGGGCTGGCTGGAAGGCTTGCGCGCGGCCAGACGGGCGCTGACCGTGTCGTTCGCCGGGCGCAGCTGGTGGGTGGCCATCGAAGACATCGGGCGGCTGCGCGACGGGGTCGGGGTCGCGGTTCCGGTTGGTGTGCCGGCCGCCTTCGCCGAGCAGGTGGCCGACCCGCTGGGCGAGCTGCTGGGCCGTTACGCCCGCACTCGCACCCCGTTCACCACGGCCGACGCCGCTGCCCGCTTCGGGCTGGGACTGCGGGTGACGGCCGACGTGCTGGCCCGACTGGCCGTCGACGGCCGGCTGGTGCGCGGCGAATTCGTCACCGGTGGGGAGACGACCGGTGGGCCCGGGGCCGAGCAATGGTGCGACGCCGAGGTCTTGCGCATCCTGCGGCGCCGTTCGCTGGCGGCGCTGCGGGCCCAGGTGGAGCCGGTGAGCACCGCCGCTTTCGGGCGCTTCCTGCCGGGCTGGCACGGAATCTCGGCCGGCCATTCCGGCCATTCCGGCCATTCCGGCCTGGACGGGCTGATGTCGGTGATCGATCAGCTGGCCGGCGTTCGAATCCCGGCCTCCGCGATCGAACCGCTGGTGCTGGGCCCGCGGGTGCGCGACTATTCGCCCGCCATGCTCGACGAACTGCTGGCCACCGGGGAGGTCACCTGGTCGGGCGCCGGGTCCATCTCGGGTAGCGACGGCTGGATCGCGCTGCACGCCAGCGACGGGGCACCGTTGACCCTGGCCGTACCCGCCGAGCTCGATTTCACCGACACCCACCGGGCGATCCTGGACACCCTGGCCGGGGGTGGCGGGTACTTCTTCCGTCAGCTCGCACAGCGCGAACTCTCCGACGCCGCGCTCAAAGACGCGCTGTGGGAGCTGATCTGGGCCGGCTGGGTGACCGGCGATACGTTCGCTCCGGTGCGCGCTGCGCTGGCCGGCAGCGGCAGCCGCAAGCGTTCCAGCCCGGCGCACCGGGGCCGGCGCCCGCAGCGGCTGAGCCGCTACAGCGTCGCGCACGCCCAGCACCGCAACATCGACCCGACGGTGGCCGGGCGGTGGTCGGCCTTGCCTGCCCCGGAGCCGGATTCCACGTTGCGCGCCCACTATCAGGCCGAGCTGCTGTTGAGTCGGCACGGCGTGCTGACCAGGGGCGCGGTGGCCGCCGAAGGCGTGCCGGGCGGATTCGCCACCCTGTACAAGGTGCTGAGCACCTTCGAGGACGCCGGCCGCTGCCAGCGCGGCTATTTCGTCGAGTCGTTGGGCGGCGCCCAGTTCGCGGTCTCATCGACCGTCGACAGGCTGCGCAGCTACTCCGACGAACCGGGTTCTTTCCAAGACCCGGAACGGCCGGAATACCGCGCCGTCGTGCTGGCGGCCGCCGATCCGGCCAACCCGTATGGCGCGGCACTGCCCTGGCCGACGCCTGAGGGCGCCCGCCCGGGCCGCAAGGCCGGCGCACTCGTGGTGCTGGTGGACGGCGAACTGGCCTGGTTCCTCGAGCGCGGTGGGCGGTCGTTGCTGACCTTCACCGAAGACCCCGCGGCCCATCACAACGCCGCCGTGGCGCTGGCCGACTTGGTCGCCGCTGGGCGAGTCGCGTCAATCCTGGTCGAGCGCATCGACGGGGTAACAGCCCTGCATCCGCAGGCCAGCGGCCCGAGCCCGGTCACCGCCGCACTGTCCGAAGCCGGCTTTATGCGCACACCGCGCGGAATGCGGCTGCGGTAATCGATGCCCGAGGGTGACACCGTCTGGCACACCGCTGCCACGCTGCGCCAGAACCTGGCCGGGCTCACGCTGACGCGCTGCGATGTCCGGGTGCCGCAATACGCCACCGTCGACCTCACCGGGCAGGTGGTGGACGAGGTGTTCAGCCGGGGAAAGCACCTGTTCATCCGGATCGGGCGGGCCAGCATTCATTCGCATCTGAAGATGGACGGCAGCTGGCGGGTTGGCAACCGTCCGATACGGGTGGATCATCGAGCACGAATCGTCTTGGAAGCAGGGGCTATTCGCGCTGTCGGTGTCGACCTGGGAGTGCTGGAGATCCTCGACCGCGATCATGACGGCGACCCGGTGGCGCATTTGGGTCCCGATTTGCTGGGCCCGGATTGGGACCCCCGGGTGGCCGCCGTGAACTTGGCCGCCCAACCGGACCGGCCAATCGCTGCGGCACTGTTGGACCAGCGGGTGCTGGCCGGGGTCGGCAACGTCTATTGCAATGAATTGTGTTTCGTCACAGGGCATCTGCCCAGCACTCCGGTGCGCGCGATCACCGATCCGCAGCGTCTGGTATCTCGCGCACGGGAAATGTTGTGGCTCAACCGTTTTCGCTGGAATCGCTGCACAACCGGCGACACCCGCCCGGGCCGGCAGCTGTGGGTCTACGGCAGAGCCGGTCAGAGTTGTCGGCGCTGCGGCACCCGCATCAGGTGCGACGACACCGGCGAGCGGGTGGCGTGCTGGTGCCCGGCGTGCCAAGTCTGAGTGAACAGGGCCGTCGACCAGCCGGGGTTTTTCGCCCCGCGAGCCCGCGACGTGCAATGATCGCAAATATGATGTCCACCCGAGTGCACTCGCCCGGCGCTGTGCGAACACTTCTGGGTGGCCCCGTCCTGGTGGTCGCGGTGCTGGGCCTCTCGGGATTGGCCACCCCGACCGCGCGTGCCGACGCAGTCGACGACAAATTCCTGGCGGCGCTGAGGTCCCACGGCGTCACTGTCGACTCACCGCAACGCGCGATCGTTGCCGGTCATGAGGTCTGCGATGAGCTTGACCTCGGCAGACAGAAGTCCGACGTCGCGACCGAAGTCATGCAGAACAGCAACCTGGACAGCTACAAAGCCGGGTATTTCGTCGGCGTCAGCGTTGCGGCATTCTGCCCCAGGAACGCCGGGTAACCTGCCGGTAACCGCGTCGCAACGCGTTCTCAAACCCTCGCTCGTACAGTCGAGCAACAACTATGAGCAAGAACCAGAAGTGATCACAAAAGTCCTGCTGAGCGGTGTGATTATGTTCGGCGCCGCGGTGGGGGCAGCGATACCGGCCTATGCCGACCCCAGCGTGTTCGGCAACCTGAGCTGCAGTTGCGAGGAGCCGGCAGGCCCGCAGCGCGGGCCTGCCGACAAGGATCAGGTGAATCAAGGAATCCGGACCGGTCTGACCGACGGACGGGCCAACCAGGCTCGCCGGAACCTTCCGCACAGCAATCACGCCCCGGCACTTTCGGCCGGCAGGCCCGGGCGCTGATCGGCGTTAGCCCGCCGAGGGCGGGGGGCGGATCACCTTGCCTTTGACCTCCGCGCCCACTTCGATGTCGTCGTACTGCTGCGGTTTACGTTTGCGCCAACCACTACCGGGCGAAATCGGCGGCGGCATCAGCGGCGGCATCATCGACAACCCAGTGCCGCCCGCGGGAAGCGGTGAGGTCGCCGCCGCAAGTTGCACCGGAGTCTGCGTCGCCGGCAGCAGCCCCACCACGGCCGGCGGCAGGGTCAGCTTGCCCATCGAAACTCCGACGCCCATCGCCCCCGTGGGTGCGTGTACCGCACCGACAGTCTTGATCGCATTGGTCAGCGAAGCCGACAATGCCGCCTCGCCCTCGGACAGCCCCTTGCCGATATCGCCCAACCCAGAAAACGCTTGGGCCTGGGTGTTCTGTGCCGCATAGCTGAGCAAGTTGATGGGAAATCCGGACGAGATGAACTGGTTGGCGTACTGGTTGAGCAAGCCGAAATAGCCGGTCGTCGGGTCGGCGAAACCGTAGTTGATCGGATCACCGGTGGCAGCGGGTGCCGCAAGCGGCTGGATCGCAGCGTTAGAAACCCTGGAGACCGCGGATCCCTGAGCGCTGGACACCGCAGCGTTTTGCTCGGCCACCCCCGCTGAGTTGGTGGTCGCTGATGGCGAAGAGAACTGCGACATCTGCGACGTGGCTTGCTGCGAGGTCGCCTGGTAGCGACTCATCGCCGCCGAGTTGTTCGCCCACATCATCTGGTATTCCTGCTCGGTCTCGGCGATCGCCGGCAGGTTGATCCCAAACCAGTTGGTGGCCAACAGCTGCATCAGCCGGGTCCGGTTCGCCGCGACCACCGACGGATGAACCATGGACACCAGGGTGGAGGTGAATGCCGCGGCGGCGGTCTCTGCCGCCACGGCCGTCTGCTGACTCTGTTGGGCGGTGGCCGTCAACCACGCGACGTAGGGCGCGGCGGCCTGGGTCATCGCCGACGCGGACGCCCCATGCCAGCCTTCGGTCAGCGAGGACAGCACCGATGAATAGATTTCAGCAGTGTCTTCCAAGCTGGCGGCGAGCTCTTGCCACGCGCCCGAAGCCGCGACCAGGGTGTGCGCACCTGGCCCCGCATGGATCAGCGCCGAGGTGACCTCGGGTGGCAATGTTATGAACTCCATGACATCTCACATTGACGGTCGCGGGAAAAATCTTGGAACATTGCGTTGACTTAGCCGAAAAATACCCTGAAACATTGCGCTTTGATAGCACGTATTTCCGGGTCTTCTTGCAGACTAGTCGCGCGCGTGCGCCAGGAAAAACTGTGCAATGGACTCCGAGCCGTCCAACGCGCGGGTGGTGGGCCCGATGATTGCCTTGGGGAGGTATTGCTTGCCGCCCGGCCAGGTGTGCCCGCCGTTGTCGATCTGGTAGAGGACCACTTCGGTGGACGCCGCGCATACGGTCCAGTCGTAGCGATGCACCACGGTGCCGTCGCCGACGTTGGGTAACACCTGCGAGATCGGATCGCCCTGGCATTCGTCGGCCTTGCGCCACGTGTCCACCATCGCGGTCACCGAGATGGAGTGGCTCGGCCCGCCGCGACCGTGCACGGCTCCGCCGTTGTAGGGCACCAGCGGATCGGCGGTGCCGTGCGCCTCCCAGACCGAAACCGGCCGCGACGGTTTGCAGGCCACGCCCACGCCCAGCGTTCCTGCCACCGGCGCGATCGCCGCGAACACGTCCGCGCGGTCGCAGGCCAGTCTGTTGGACATGAAGGCGCCGTTGGACATTCCGGTAGCGAAGACGTGGCCAGGCGCGATGTTGTAGTCGTTCTGCAGCTTGGCCGCCAGCCCAACCAGGAACCCGACGTCGTCGATATGGCGACGATCCGCTGGCGACGCCCCGCGCCCGTCGGCCCAGCTCTTGTCGTAGCCGTCGGGGTAGACCACCAGCAGGTTGTGGGCGTCAGCGACAGCGTCGAAGTCGGTCAGGCCCCGCTGCCCGTTGCCGGTGCCGCCACCACCGTGCAGGCTGAGCACCAAGCCGACGGGATCACCCGGCGGTAGGTGCATCGTGTAGGTGCGGTCCATGCTGCCGGAACGGAACGTCCCGGTCAGGTTGCGTGGGGCGGCCGCCGACACCGGCCGCATGCCGCAGCCGGCCAGCCAGAGCACCAGCACGGCCAGGGATAGCCATCGTCGGTACGGCATGGGCGTCAAATTACCGATCGCACTCTCGGGTCGACGTGTTCGGGCGCATCAACAGTGACGGCCGGCACAAGCTAGCGTCAAGTTGCGGAATTCGCAATCATTAAGACCATTAAATCGCCCCGAAATTTAACCTTCTAGTCACTTTCACAACGGATTTTAATGTCATAAGAAGGTCGCAATTAGGTTTCAGGGGAGTATCAACTATGAGCACTACCCGTATCCGCCGGCCCGGCATGGTCCTATCGCTGTCAGCCGCCGGCTTCATGTCGGTCGCGGGCCTGCTTGGCCTGCTCGGACCTGCCCCCGTCGCGCGCGCCGATGCGAGCGACGACAAATTCATCGCAATCCTGAGATCCGACGACATCACCCACGAATCCGTCCCCGCCGCCATCGCGGCCGGCAAGAAGGTATGCGAGTACCTCGACTCGGGGATGAAGTTGGAGCACGTGGAAGCCGACGTCCAGAACAGCAGCGGCCTGCCCGACTATGACACCGGCTTCTTCGTCGGCGCGGCCATCAAGGCGTATTGCCCGTCGTTCATGCCGGACCTCAAGTCGCTGCCGCCGCAGCCCGCCGGAAATCCCGGCGATCAGCCCCCGCCGCAGACCTGAGCTAAAGGTTTCGCCGGCTGACGAACTCGCGGCGCTGGCCATTGATCGGGTCAACGAACTCGATGCGTTGGGCCAGTAGCTGCAGTGGAGCGCTGAAGTCGTCGGCCGCTATCTCAATCACGTTGGGGTACAACGGGTCTCCGATGATCGGTAGGCCAAGCGACGCCATGTGCACCCGCAATTGGTGAGTGCGCCCGGTGCGCGGCGTCAGCCGGTACAGGCCCTCGGGAGATAACAGCTCCACCAGGGTCACCGCGTTGGGCACCCCGGGCTCCCGGACTGCCTGCAGCTGGCCGCGGCGCTTGACGATGCGGCTTTCGACCACCCGCGGCAGCACCACGGCCGGATCGACCGCGGCACGCGCCAGGTAGGTCTTGGCTACCTCACCGCGGGCGAACAGCGTCTGGTAGGCGCCGCGCAGCTCGCGTCGGGTGGTGAACAGCAGCACGCCCGCGGTCAGCCGGTCCAGCCGGTGCGCCGGGCTGAGCTCCGGTAGCCCCAGTTCCCTGCGCAGCCGCACCAGCGCCGTTTGGGCGACGTGTCGGCCACGCGGCATGGTGGCCAAGAAATGCGGCTTGTCGACGACCACGATGTCGGCGTTTCGATACAGCACCGGGACCTCGAAAGGTACCTCCACCTCGTCGGGCAGGTCGCGGTAGAGATAAACGCTGGATCCGGCGGGCCGCACGGTGGCGTCGTCGACCACCACGCCGTCGGCGTCGACGACCTCCCCGGCCAGCACCTTGTCGCGGGCCTGCTCACCGAACCGGGCGGTCAGCTCGGCCAACACCGGGCCGCCGTGCAGCCGGACCCGCGCGGGACCCAACCCATCGCGCACCGGGAGCGGGGCGGGTCTGGAAAGCCCACTCAATTCAGCGGCACCGGCTCGAGGATCTCGGCGCGGGCCTCCGGTGCGCTGGCCCGCAACTCGTCCGCCGACACGTCGTCGGGCTGGGCTTGCGACAGGATCTCGGCCTCTACCCGCGCGGTGTAGTTCGCGACCTCGCGATTGACGTCCTGCGCCGTCCATCCCAGCGCCGCGGCGACGATATCGGCGACCTCCCGGGCGCAGTCGACGCCGCGGTGCGAATATTCGATGGAGATGCGCATCCGGCGGGCCAGAATGTCCTCGAGATGCAAGGCGCCCTCGGCGATGACGGCATACAGGGCTTCCACCCGCAAGTAGCCCGGCGCCTCCTTGAGCGGACTCAGCAGGTCCGGACGGTCGGCCGCCAGGGCCAGCACGTCGTCCATCAGCGAGCCATAGCGGTCCAGCAGGTGACGGACCCGATACGGGTGCAGACCGACCCGCTCGCCGACGTGTTCGACCTGGTTGATCAGCGCGAAGTATCCGTCGGCACCCTGCAGGCTGACCTTTTCGGTGATCGACGGCGCGACCCGGGCCGGGATGAACTGCACCGCCGTGTCGATCGCGTCGGCGGCCATCACCCGGTAGGTGGTGTATTTGCCGCCGGCGATAGCGACCAGACCGGGCGCGGGCACCGCGACGGCGTGCTCCCGGGACAGCTTGGAGGTTTCCTCGCTCTCCCCGGCCAGCAGCGGCCGCAGCCCCGCGTACACCCCGTCGATGTCGGCGTGCGTCAGCGGGGTGGCCAGCACGGTGTTGACGGTGCCCAGGATGTAGTCGATGTCGGCCTTGGTGGCCGCGGGGTGGGCCAGGTCGAGATTCCAGTCCGTGTCGGTGGTTCCGATGATCCAGTGGCTTCCCCACGGGATGACGAACATCACCGACTGTGCGGTGCGCAGGATGATCGCGACGTCGCTGACGATGCGGTCCCGGGGCACCACCACGTGCACACCCTTGGAGGCGCGTACCTGAAACCTGCCGCGCTGCTTGGACAACGCCTGGATTTCGTCGGTCCAGACCCCGGTCGCGTTCACCACGACATGGCCGCGGACCTCGGTGATCGAGCCGTCCTCGGAGTCGCGGACCCGCACGCCGATCACCCGGTCGCCCTCGCGTAGCAACGCGACCACCTGAGTAGAGCAGCGCACCACCGAGCCGTAATGCGCCGCGGTGCGGGCGACGGTCATCGTGTGCCTGGCGTCGTCAACGACGGTGTCGTAGTAGCGAATTCCGCCGATCAACGAGCTGCGCTTCAACCCCGGGCTCAGTCGCAGCGCGCCCGCGCGGGTCAAATGCTTTTGCGCCGGAACCGATTTCGCGCCGCCCAGACTGTCGTAAAGGAAGATGCCCGCCGCGGTGTAAGGGCGCTCCCACCATCGATGGGTGAGCGGAAACAAGAACGGCATCGGCTTGACCAGATGCGGCGCCAGCCGGGTCAGCGACAGCTCACGCTCGTGCAGCGCCTCGCGCACCAGGCCGAATTCCAGTTGCTCGAGGTAGCGCAGCCCGCCGTGGAACATCTTCGATGAGCGGCTCGACGTGCCGGAAGCGAAGTCACGGGCTTCGACCAGCGCCACCTTGAGCCCGCGGGTGGCGGCATCCAGCGCGCACCCGGAGCCCACCACGCCGCCGCCGATCACCACGACGTCGAACTGCTCGGCGCCGAGGCGCTGCCAGGCCGCCGCGCGTTGCTGCGGGCCCAGCACCGAAGGCGTCTCGCTCGCTGCGTGAATCGGGTCACTCACGACAAAGAACTCCTCACTTTCCGAAACGCTAGTCCAGGTCGTCGTGGGCCATCAGCCGGCGCGCGGCCTCGGTGATCGAACCGGACAGCGACGGGTAGACGGCCAGCGTCTGGGCCAACTCGTTGACCGTGATGCGGTTTTGCACCGCGACGGCGATCGGCAGGATCAGCTCGGATGCGATCGGCGCCACCACCACGCCGCCGATCACCACGCCGGTGGATCGCCGGCAGAAGATCTTGACGAAGCCCTGCCGCAGCCCCGACATCTTGGCTCGGGCGTTGGTGCGCAGCGGCAGCGTGATCGTGCGGGCGCTGAACGAACCATCGTCGATCGCCGACTGCGGGACCCCGACGGCGGCGATCTCGGGTCTGGTGAACACCGTTGCGGCGACCGTGCGCAACCGGATCGGGCTGACGCCCTCGCCCAGCGCGTGATACATCGCGATGCGGCCCTGCATGGCCGCGACCGACGCCAACGGCAGCAGACCGGTGCAGTCACCGGCGGCGTAGATGCCGGGCACCGAGGTCCGCGACACCCGGTCCACCTTCAGATAGTCACCGCGGCCCAGCTCGATGCCGACCCGGTCCAGGCCGAGGCCGCTGGTGTTGGGGACCGACCCGATGGTCATCAGGGCGTGGCTGCCCTCGACGGTGCGGCCATCCTTCAAGGTGACCAGGACCCCGGTGTCGGTGCGGGTGACCGACTCGGCGCGGGCGTTCTTGACCAGCTCGACACCCCGCTCGGCGAACGCCTCCTCCAACACCAGCGCGGCGTCGGCGTCCTCGTAGGGCAGCACGTGGTCCTGGCTGGCGACCACCGTGACCGGCACGCCCAGCTCGGTGTAGGCGTGCACGAACTCGGCTCCGGTGACGCCCGAGCCCACCACGATGAGGTGTTCGGGCAACTCCTCCAGGTCGTAGAGCTGCCGCCAGGTCAGGATGCGCTCCCCGTCGGGCTGAGCCGACGGCAGGATGCGCGGGCTGGCGCCGGTCGCGATCAGTACCACGTCGGCGTCGTACTCGGTGATGCTGCCGTCGGTGGCGGTAACGCTGACGCGGTGGTGGGCCAGGCCGGGCGTGGAGTCGACCAGCTCCGCGTGTCCTGCGACCAACGTCACGCCCTTGCTGAGCAGGTCGGCGGCGATATCGGCCGACTGCTGGGTGGCCAGCAGCTTGACCCGGGCATGGATGCGGGGCAGCGAGATCTTGGCGTCGTCGATGTCGATGTCAAAGCCCAGCCGCGGCGCTCGGCGCAGTTCGGTGCGCAGCCAGGTCGAGGCGATGAACGTCTTGGACGGCACGCAGTCGTCCAGCACGGCGGCTCCGCCGATGCCTTCGGCCTCAATCACGGTGATCTGGGTGGTGTCGGGATGCGAGGTGGCGGCCACCAGCGCGGCTTCGTAACCGGCCGGGCCTCCGCCGACGATCACGATGCGGGTCACCACAGCCCTAACCTATCTCCGATTGCGACACCCCGCGCAGCGCGGCGAGCGCCGACCTCATGACTTGAACCCCGCCAAACCGGAGGATGAATACCGTGTGCGCGTGCGGCGTTTAAGCTTTCCCCGTGCCGCTCTACGCCGCGTACGGATCGAACATGCATCCTGACCAGATGATGCAGCGTGCACCCCACTCACCGATGGCCGGAACTGGCTGGTTGCCGGGGTGGCGGCTGACCTTCGGCGGCGAAGACATCGGCTGGGAAGGCGCACTGGCCACCGTCGTGGAGGATCCGCTTGCCAAGGTGTTCGTCGTGCTTTACGACATGACATCGGCCGACGAGATGAACCTGGACCAGTGGGAGGGCTCGGAGTTCGGCGTCCACAAAAAGATCAGATGCCGGGTGCAGCGCCTGTCCTCGGACACCACCATCGATCCGGTGCTCGCGTGGCTCTACGTCCTGGACGCCTGGGAAGGCGGATTGCCGTCGGCGCGGTACCTAGGGGTGATGGCGGATGCCGCCGAAATCGCCGGCGCCCCAAATGATTACGTACACGACCTGCGGACCCGACCGGCCCGCAACATCGGCCCGGGGACTACGGCTCAAGACTGATCGATCGCGTGCGCCGACTGCTCGATGATGTTGACCATCACCCGCAGTCCGACCGCCAGGGCCCGTTCGTCGAGATCGAAGGTCGGCTGGTGCAGGTCTAACTGCGCTCCCTCGCCCGACCAGACACCCAACCGCGCCATGGCGCCGGGGATCTCCTCGAGATACCAGGAGAAGTCCTCACCCCCGCCGGACTGCCGGGTGTCGGCCGCCACGTCGGGACCGATGGCTTCGATCGCGTGGGTGAGGATGCGGGTCGAGACTTCCTCGTTGACCACCGGCGGCACTCCGCGCCGGTACTGCAGGGTGTGTTCGATCTCCAGCGGCGAGAGCAGCCCATCGACGGAACGGCGGATGATCTCCTCAAGCCCGACCCAGGTCTGCCGGCTGGCGGTGCGCACGGTGCCGGCCAGCACGCCGGTCTGCGGGATGGCATTCGGGGCCACACCGGCATTGACCGCGCCCCACACCAGCACCGTGCTGTTGCGCGGGTCGATGCGGCGGGACAGCACGCCGGGCAGCCCGGTGATCAACGTGCCCAGGCCGTAGACCAGGTCGGCGGTCAGGTGCGGTCGCGAGGTATGCCCGCCCGGCGAATACAGCGTGATCTCCAGCTGATCGGCCGCCGAGGTGATGGGGCCCTGGCGGACCGCGACCTTGCCCACCTCCAGCCGCGGGTCGCAATGCATGGCGAAGATCCGCGACACCCCGATCAACGCGCCGGCGGCGATCGCGTCGATCGCTCCGCCGGGCATCAGTTCCTCGGCGGCCTGGAAGATCAACCGCACCCCGACCGGGAGTTCGGGCACTGAGGCCAGCGTCAGCGCGGTGCCCAGCAGGATCGCAGTGTGCGCGTCATGACCGCAGGCATGCGCGACGTTGGGCATCGTCGAGGCATACGGCGCGCCCGTGCGCTCGGCCATGGGCAGCGCATCCATGTCGGCCCGCAGCGCGATCCTGGGCTGGTCGTCCGGCCCGAAATCACAGGTGAGCCCGGTGCCGGCGGCCAACACCTTCGGGTTGAGGCCCGCGTCTGCCAATCGCTCGGCGACGAATTGGGTGGTGGCGTATTCCTGGCGGCCCAACTCCGGATAGCGGTGGATGTGTCTGCGCCACTCGACCAGGTCGTCGAAGTGTTCGGCCAGCCACGCGTCGGCGTGAGCGGCAAGGCTCATCTGCCGGCCCTACGTTCCTGCGCGGCCAACACCCGATCGCGTTGCGCGGGGGTCTCGGCGAGCTGAACAGCCACGCGCGCCAGCATGATCGCGCCGTCGAGGACCGCGCGGTCGGCGCTAGGACCGGCGGCCGCCGCGGCAAAGTCGCGCTGGTGAACGGTGGCCCCGCCGGCGTCGACACCGATCACCGGATGGATCCCGGGCAGCACCTGGGTCACGTTGCCCATATCCGTACTGCCCATCGGGAGCCCCGCCTCGAACTCCGGCGCCACCGGGTGGCGGCCGAGCCGCAACATCTCGCCGCGACAAATTTCGGACAACCATTCGTCGGATTTGAGCTCAGCGTATGCCGGTGCGGGCTCATCGATTTCGTATTCGCAACCGGTGGCCAGTGCGCCTGCGGCAAAGCACGCGAAAATCCTGCCCTCCAGCTCTCGCAACGAATCCGACTCGATTGCCCGCATCGCGTACTGCAGCGTCGCGCGCCCGGGAATGACGTTGACGGCCTGACCGCCGTTGGTGACGATCCCGTGCATCAGCTGCCCCGGTGCCAGTTGCTGCCGCAGCAGTCCGATGGCCACCTGCGCGACGGTCACCGCATCTGCTGCGTTGACGCCCAGATGCGGCGCGACAGCGGCGTGGGATTCCTTGCCGCGGTAGTTGACGATCGCCTCGGACAACGCCAGCGAGCGCACCGCGGCGATGTCGGTGGGCCCGGGGTGCACCATCACCGCCGCCACGATGTCGTCGAACACCCCGGCGCGCAACAAAAGTTCCTTGCCACCGCCGGCCTCCTCGGCGGGGGTGCCCAGCAGCGCCACCGTCAGGCCCAGGTCGTCGGCGACTTCGGCCAGTGCCAACGCCGTCCCGACGGCGGACGCGGCGATGATGTTGTGGCCACAGGCATGCCCGATCTCGGGCAATGCGTCGTACTCGGCGCACACTCCGACGACCAGTGGCCCGCTGCCGAAGTCAGCCCGGAAGGCGGTGTCCAGGCCACCGGCGCGGGGGGTGATCTCGAAGCCACGCTCGGCCAGCAGCGCCTGCGTCTTGGCGCAACTGCGATGCTCGGCAAAGGCCAGCTCGGGCTCGGCGTGGATGGCATGCGACAACTCGACGAGATCGACGCCACGACGCCGCACCGCTTCTTCGGCGGTGTCCAAGGCGGTGAACGAGGCCATTCTCGCAGTATCTCACCGACTGACGCCGCAGATGACCGACCGGCGGCGGCTACACCCGTCCGGCGATAAATCCCGTCGCCTGGCCGGGGTAGGGCGGCACCGAATAGTCATGGTGCGCGTCCCGGTCGCGACCGCCGACGACGCAGACCGGGTCACCGGGGCTGCACAGGTCGATGGCACGGCCGGCGAACAGCCCCGTCGTCGACAGCGGCGTGTTGAAGCGGTTGCCGGGATTGCCGAACACGGCGACCGCCCTGATCTTGCCGGCCAGGCCGGGGTCCAGCGCCGGAGCCGAGCCGAACTCACCCACGGTGTTGCCCAGCGGCGGCACCCCGGCCAGCATCGAGACCGCCGCGGCGCCCTGCGAGAAGCCGCCGAGGATCAGGTGGGTGCCCGGGCACTGGTCGACCATCGCCGCGATGTGATCGCGGGCGTCGTTGGCGCCGTCGCCGGTCTGCAGGAAGTTGTAGCTGGCCGGATAGTTCACCGCGTAGTTGTCGAAGTTGCGTCCGCCCAGGGCGGGTTGCAACGCGGCGAACAGCGCGTCCCCCACGACGCCCAGGCCGGGCGGCTCGTTGGTACCGCGGGCGAAGATGAGTTGGACGTCGGGACAGTCGGCCCTTGCCCGCGGCGCCAGACCGCCGAGCACCCCGGCCACCGAAACCAACACCGCAACGACGAAGCCCGCAACCGGCCACCTAGCAAACCCCATGCGCCCGATCTTGACACATAGCGGAACTAAGCTCCTCTCCTGTGACCGAATCCCCGTCCGATCCCGCCGAACTCGCCCGGCGCGCGGCGCAGATCATCGGTGAGCGCACCGGGGTCGTCGAGCACGACGTCGCCATCGTGCTCGGCTCGGGATGGTCGCCCGCCGTCGCGGCGCTGGGCTCGGCGAATGTCGTGCTCCCCCAGGCCGAACTGCCCGGATTCGCACCGCCGAGCGCGGTCGGCCATCCGGGTGAGCTGCTGTCCATGACCATCGGCGGGCATCGGGTGCTGGTGCTGGTCGGCAGGGTGCACGCCTACGAGGGCCATGACTTACGTCACGTCGTGCACCCGGTACGAACAGCCTGTGCGGCCGGGGCCCGCATCGTCGTGCTGACCAACGCGGCCGGCGGACTGCGGGCAGACCTGACGGTCGGCCAGCCGGTGCTGATCAGCGACCACCTGAACCTGACGGCGCGTTCGCCGTTGGTGGGTGCGCAGTTCGTCGACCTGACCGACGCCTACGCGGCCCGGCTGCGCGCACTGGCCCGCCAGGCCGATCCGCAGCTGGCCGAAGGCGTCTACGCCGGCCTGCCCGGCCCGCACTACGAGACGCCGGCGGAGATCGCGATGTTGCGGGTGCTGGGCGCCGACCTGGTCGGCATGTCGACCGTGCACGAGACGATCGCGGCCCGGGCGGCCGGCGCCGAGGTGCTGGGCATCTCGCTGGTGACCAACCTGGCCGCCGGGATTACCGGCGAGCCGCTCAGCCATGCCGAGGTGGTGGCCGCGGGTGCCGCATCAGCAGCCCGGATCGGCACGCTGCTGGCCGACATCATCGCCCGCATTTAGCAGAATGATCGCGTGAGGCCGCAGGACTGGATCGCACACGACCCGGACCCGACGACCGCGGCCGAGCTCGCCGCGTGCGCCCCCGACGAACTCGCGGCGCGGTTCGCTCGCCCGCTGAAGTTCGGGACCGCGGGGTTGCGCGGCCCGGTGCGCGGCGGCCCGGACGCCATGAACGTCGCGGTGGTGTCGCGCACCAGCTGGGCGGTGGCGCAGGTACTTAAGGGGCGTGGCCTGGCCGGTGCGCCGGTGATCGTCGGGCGCGACGCCCGGCACGGCTCGGCAATTTTCGCCACCGTGACGGCTGAAGTATTTGCCGCCCAAGGCTTTTCGGTGCTGCCGCTGCCCGCTCCGGTGCCCACGCCGGTGGTGGCGTTCGCGGTGCGCCACACCGGCGCAGGCGCCGGTATACAGATCACGGCTTCCCACAATCCGCCCGCCGACAACGGCTACAAGGTGTACTTCGACGGCGGCATCCAGATCGTCTCTCCCACCGACCGCGAGATCGAAACAGCAATGGCCGCAGCTCCTTTCGCTGACCAGATCCCCAGAGTGCCTGTCGAACCCGCCGACGCCGACCTGGTCGAGCACTACATCGAGCGCGCGGCGGGGCTGCGGCGCGGCACCGGTGGAGTGCGGGTGGCCCTGACCCCGCTGCACGGCGTGGGTGGTGCGGTGGCCGTCGAGACACTGCGCCGGGCCGGCTTCGGCGCCGTGCACACGGTGGGCGCCCAGTTCGCGCCGGATCCCGACTTCCCCACCGTCGCGTTCCCGAATCCCGAAGAACCCGGTGCCACCGACGATTTGCTCACCCTGGCCGCCGACATGCGCGCCGACGTCGCGATCGCGCTGGATCCCGACGCCGACCGTTGCGCGGTGGGAATACCCAGCACGTCAGGTTGGCGAATGCTGTCTGGCGACGAAACCGGTTGGCTGTTAGGCGATTACATCCTGTCGCGAACCGCCGATCCAGCGGCGGCCGTGGTGGCCAGCAGCGTGGTGTCCTCCCGGATGCTGGCGGAGATCGCCGCGCACTACGGCGCCACCCACGTCGAAACCCTCACCGGTTTCAAATGGCTCGCCCGCGCCGATTCGAACGTGCCTGGCCGCACCCTGGTGTACGCCTACGAGGAGGCGATCGGCCACTGCGTCGACCCCGCCGCGGTGCGCGATAAGGACGGCATCAGCGCCGCAGTGCTGGTGGCCGATCTGGTGGCCACGCTGAAAAACCAGGGCCGTTCGGTGTCCGACCTGCTCGACGAGCTCGCCCGCCGATACGGCGTGCACGACGTTGCGGCGGTGTCGCGCCGGGTCGCCGATATCGACGAGGCCGCCGAACTCATGCAGCGACTACGAGGCGCCCCGCCGGCCGGCCTGGCGGGATTCGCCGCGACCGTCACCGATATCACCGATGCGCTGATCTTCACCGGCGGTGACGACCAAACGTCGATCAGGGTGGTGGTGCGGCCTTCGGGTACCGAGCCGAAGCTGAAGTGCTACTCGGAGATTCGCTGCGCGCCCGCCGAAGACCTGTCGCGTGCCCGCGAGCGCGCCGGCGCGTTACGTGCGGAGCTGCTCGCTACGGTGGAAGACTGGTGAGCTAGCGCGGCCCGAACTGGCGGTCGCCCGCATCGCCGAGACCCGGCACGATATACGCGATCTCGTTGAGCCCGTCATCGACCGCTACGGTGAACAGCCGAACATTGGGCGCCGCTTTCTCAAGTGCTGCAATACCTTCCGGTGCCGCCACCGCGCAGAGCACGGTGATCTCTGTCGCGCCGTGCTTCTGCAGCAAGCCGACGGTGTGCTTCATCGACCCGCCGGTGGCCAGCATGGGATCTAGCACCATGATCGGCGTCGAGCTCAGGTCGTCGGGCAGCGACTCCAAATACCCGCTCGCCAGGTGACTCTCTTCGTCGCGTGCGACGCCGACGAAGCCGACCAAGGCCTCCGGCAGCAGGGCAAGCGCCTGGTCGACCATGCCCAGGCCGGCCCGCAGTACCGGTACCAGCAGCGGCGGTTTGGCCAGCCGCACGCCCAGCGTCTCGGCCAGTGGGGTTCGGATCGGAAACGTCTCGCGTCCCGCGTCCCGGGTGGCCTCGTAAACGAGGACTAGCGTCAGATCGCGCAGCGCGGCTCGAAACGCGGCGTTGTCGGTGCGCTTGTCGCGCAACACCGTCAGCAGCGAGACGGCCAACGGGTGATCAATCACACGCACATCCATGGCTTTTGAGCCTATATAACAATCGGGGCTCTTTTGGCTAAAGCGCCGCTGACACGCTCGCGCGCCTGCCGTCGACCGCTCATACCCGCCCATATGCTCCCCGGGTGTTTCGCGAAAGTGAAAGTCCCAGAACGCTGATCGGATGGGCGTATCGCGTACTGGGTCTACTCGGCGCGGCGGGGCTGACCGCGCTGGTCGCCACCCCGTTGACTCCACATGTGGACCTTGCCGCGGCCGCGCTGCCCCGCCCCGCGCACGTGGTGATCGTGGTGGAGGAAAACCGCGGCAACATCCTCGGCAATAAGTCGGCGCCCTTCATGACCGCGCTGGCCACCCACGGCGCGAACATGGTCGCGTCGTTCGCCGAAACACACCCGAGCGAGCCGAACTACTTGGCGCTGTTCGCCGGCAACACATTCGGAGTGACCAAGGACAGCTGCCCGGTCAACGGCGGCAACGCTGCAAACCTGGGCTCCGAATTGCTTGCCGGCGGCTACACCTTCATCGGCTATGCCGAAGACCTGCCCGCGGTTGGCTCACCGGTCTGCAGCGCGGGCAAGTACGCGCGCAAGCACGTGCCCTGGGCCAACTTCACCAATGTGCCTGCGACGAACTCGGTGCCGTTCTCGGCATTTCCGATGGGCAACTACGCGAGCCTGCCGACCGTTTCGTTCGTCATTCCCAACAATGACGACAACATGCACGACGGCTCGATCGCCCAGGCCGACACCTGGCTGAATCGCAACCTGTCCGAGTACGCGAATTGGGCGGTGGCCAACAACAGCCTGTTGATCCTGACCTGGGACGAGGACGACGACGACCATCGCAACCAGATCCCGACGGTGATCTACGGCGCGCACGTGCAGCCGGGAACCTACAACGAACAGATCAACCACTACAGCGTGCTGTCCACTTTGGAGCAGATGTACGGGCTGCCGAAGACCGGCAATGCGGCCAACGCCGCCCCGATTGCGACCATCTGGGGGCCATAGGCTCATCGGTCGTCGCTATTGTGTGCCGCATGGCTGCTGACCTCGTGCCGATCCGCCTGAGCCTGTCCGATGGCGACCACTACACGGTGTGGGCGCCCCGCTGGCGTGACGCCGGCGACGAGTGGGAGGCCTTCCTGGGCCGCGACGATGACCTCTACGCGTTTGAGGAGGTCGCTGATCTGGTCGCCTTCGTGCGCTCGAATTCCGACAACGACCTAGTCGATCACCCGGGGTGGAAGGACCTGACCACCGCGCACGCGCACACCCTCGATCCGGCCGCGGACAAGCAGTTCGATCTCGTCGTGGTCGAGGAGTTGGTGTCGGAGAAGCCCACCGAAGAGTCGGTGAACGCGCTGGCGAGCGCGCTGGCGATCGTGTCCTCGATCGGATCCGTGTGCGAGCTCACGGCAGTCTCGAAGTTCTTCAACGGCAACCCCAGTTTGGGCACGGTTTCCGGCGGGGTCGACCACTTCGCCGGGAAAGCCGGAGCCAAACGGTGGAATTCGATCGCCGAGGTGATCGGGCGAAGCTGGGATGACGTGCTCAAGTCCATTGAGGAGATCATCTCCGCCCCCGAGGTCGACGAGAAGGCGTCAGCCAAGGCCGCCGACGAACTGGCCGAAGAACGCGACGAGCCCGAAGACGAGGAGACCGACGCCGCAGGCGACGCCGATGAGTCCGAAGAATCCGTCGACGAGACCGAGGCCGACGAAGCCGTCGATGAGTCCGAGGAAGACGAGGACGAGGAAGAGGAAGACGAGGAGGAGGTCCGCGCCGCCGGCGACACCGCGGTGCTGGGCGGCGACGAGGACTTCTGGCTAGAGGTGGGTATCGACCCGATCCGGGTCCTGACCAGTTCGGGGACCTTCTACACGCTGCGCTGCTACCTGGACGACCGCCCGATCTTCTTGGGCCGCAACGGGCGGATCAGCGTGTTCAGCTCCGAGCGGACGCTGGCCCGCTACCTCGCCGACGAGCACGACCACGACCTGTCCGATCTGAGCACCTACGACGACATCCGGACCGCCGCGACCGACGGGTCGCTGGCCATCGAGGTCACCGACGAGAACATCTACGTGCTCAGCGGGCTGGCCGACGACTTCGCCGAAGGCCCGGACGCGGTGGACCGTGACCAGCTCGATCTGGCTGTCGAGCTACTCCGCGATATCGGCGACTACTCCGAGGAGAGCACGGTCGACAAGGCGCTCGAACCAGGTCGGCCGCTGGGCAAGCTGGTGTCCTACGTGCTGGAGCCCGGCTCGGTCGCCAAGCCCGCAACGCCGTATTCGGCGGCGGTCCGCGAGTGGGAGAAGCTGGAACAGTTCGTGGATTCACGGCTGCGGCGCGAATAGCACGGCACGTTATTCGGTCCAGGAGCGTTTGACGGGTTACCAACTCTCCCCTTTACTGGCGGCAACGCCGTCTCAAGGGGTGGCCAGAAGGGAAGGTGAGTCGAGTGTCGCTGCCCGGCATCGGCCCACTTCCGCTGTATGGATTCCAACGTCCGGCCATGATGTTGTTCGCGTTGATCCCGCTGGCACTGCTCGCCATCTACGTCGTCGTCGCGCTCCGGCGCAAGGGCAGGCTGCGCCGATACACCGACGCAGACGTTCCCCAGCCGCTTTGGCGGCACCTGCCGATCGCGGTGTCGCTGCTCGGCCTGGGCGTACTGACGATTGCGCTGGCCACCCCGACGCATGACATGCGCATCCCGCGCAACCGAGCCGTCATCATGCTGGTGATCGACATGTCGCACTCCATGCGGGCCACCGACGTCGAACCCAGCCGCCTCAAGGCTGCCGAGCAGGCGGCCAGCCAGTTCGCCACTCAGCTGACGCCGGGCATCAATCTGGGACTCGTCGCGTTTGCCGGCACGCCGTACCTACTGGTGCCGCCGACCCCGCAGCACCAGGCGACCGTTGACGCCCTGACCAAGCTGGACTTCGCCAACGGCACCGCGACCGGTGAAGCCATCTTCACCGCTCTGCACGCGATCGAGGCCGCGGGATTGACCGGCGGGGACACCCCGCCACCGGCCCGCATCGTGCTGCTGTCCGATGGCGGCGAGAACAAGCCGACGAACCCCAACGATCCGCACGATGGTGCCTACACGGCCTCGCGGCTGGCCAAGGATCAGGGAGTGCCGATCTCGACGATCTCGTTCGGCACCCCGACCGGCCAAATCGTGCTGGACGGCGCGCACATCAACGTCCCGGTCTCGACGGACCAGATGCGCACCATCGCCAAGCTGGCCGGCGGGCAGTCCTACACCGCCACCAATCTCGGCGAACTCGAAAAGGACTACGCCGCCATCCAGAACGAGATCGGGTATCGCACCGTGCCCGGGCCCGGCAGTTCCGGGTGGCTGCGCCTGGCAGTGCTCACGACGCTGATCGCGGCGGCCTTGGCGCTGCTGATCAACCGCAGGTTGCCTACTTAGCAGCCCACCTGATCGGTTAGGCGGGCAGCCTGCGGTTCAGGAACAGACCCGCCAAGACGGCACCGGCCAACACCACCGCACCGAGCAACATCCAGGCCATACTCGCGTCACCCTTCACGGTTTCGTAGCCGATCTGGCGCTGCAGCGTCGAGTAGACATCCTTGAGCGACTCCAGGCTGTCGGCGTGGAACGCCTGGCCGTCGGTGATCTTGCAGATTTCCTGCAAGGTCTGGTCGTCGACCGGAACCGGAATCGTCGCGCCCTGATACACCACGGTGCCGTCGGGCGTCCCGAACGAGATCGTCGATATCTGCACCCCCTCGGCCTTAGCCGCCCGGGCCGCGGTAAACGCGCCCTGCGGGGCGTTGGGGTCCAGCGGTACGTTTTCGGCGCCGTCGGACTCCAGCACGATGCGCGCCGGCGGTGGGCCGTCGCCGCCACCCATCACGGCACCGACCGTGGCGATCGCCTGCAGCGCGGTGAAAAGGCCTTCTCCCGTCGCAGTTTTCGGCGCCGCCTGCAGGCCGTCAATCGCCGTCTTCACGGCGCCGCGGTTGGTCGTCGGTGCCACCAACAGCGTCGCGTTGGCCGCGAACTCCACCAGCCCAAGGTTGATGGCCGGTGTCAGCTGGTCGGCGAACTGCTTAGCCGCCACCTGCGCGGCGGCCAGCCGGCTCGGGGCGACATCGGTGGACTCCATCGACTCCGAAACGTCGATGACCAGCATCACCACCGCACGGTTGAGCGGGATCCGGATGTCGGTCGTCGGCCCGGCCATTGCCGTGGTCAGCAGCACCAACGATGCGGCCAGCAGGATCGTCGGGACGTGGCGCAAGCGGCTGGGACGACGGGGCGCGACGCGCTCGAGCACTTCCATGTTGGCGAACCGCAGCACTCGCCGGCGCCGGGCGAATTGCTGCACGACGTAGAGGCCGATCAGCAGCAGCACAACCAGCAAGAACGCGAAAAACCAGGCGTTCTGGAAGCCCGTGAGCGACACCGGGCCCAGCAAGGGCAACTTCATGACCAGCCACACTATGCGTCAAACGTTTGCGGTGCATGGACCGCCTTCGCGGTGGCTCGGAGATCAGCCGGCCACGAGATCGCGGCGCTGGGTGAATTTGATGTCGAGACTGCGCAGATGGGTCTGCAGCCCCGCGTCCTGCACGGGGATCAGGTGGGCGGGGTGATCGGTCTCGTTGAAGTGGGCGTGCCACATGCCCGGCGGCGTGGTGAAGGCACCGCCGGCCTGCCAGTCCACCCGGATCGGGTCGACGATGTTGCCGCGCTCATCGAGGCGCGTGCCCAGCAAGGAGTAGCAGCCGCTGGGGGGCGCATCCAGGATCAAATCCAGTGCGACCGATTGGTGCCGGTGCGGGCGCTGCTCCTGATTCGGCGGCAGCACACCGAACATGGCCCACAGGACGTGGGTGATGGTCAGCGTCTGTTCCTGGTTCTCGTTGGCCAGCAGCACGCTGACCCGGCTCTTGTCGTTGGCACCCGGGCGAGAAGCGATCTCCTCCAACTTGGACACCGCGTCCGACCGGCGGAACTTGGTTGCGCGGAACCGCGGCTCGCGGGCTTCTGCGCCGAGATAGCGCAACAGCGGCTCGTCGTGCACCCAATACATGGCCGCGTCGGCGTCAGCGTAGAACACCGAGCGGGCACCGGCCGGCAACGTCAGGAAATCGCCCTTCTCCCACTGCACCAGCCGGCCGTTGACCGCCGCGAAGCCCCGCCCGAACAGCACGTAGTACAGCTGCGAGGTGGCGTTGGGGCTGGTGTCGATCTGCTCACCCGGACGGATGCGGAGGAAGTTGGCCAGCAGCGCCGGGCTGGTCGCCGCGCCGATCTTGATACCCAGGTCGTCGGACAGGTCCAGGGGAATCACGCCGGTCGGCTGGTCCATGTAGAGCTCGGGCCCGAACTGGGTGATCGGCACCTGCGGCGCGTATCCCGAGCCGATCGGGTTGGCAGCTTTCGAGTACTCGAAGTAGCAGGCGTCGTCGGCCCAGTCCACGAACCGGCCTTCGAAGCCGTACTCGGCCACATTGGTCAGCGGCGCGGGAATCGTCGGGTCAAGATTCACGGTGGACATGTCGTCTCCTTAGGCTTGGGAGTTGTGTTTAAATCGTATCTATCTTGTATCTCAGTGTCAATCGCAGCAGGTAGGCCCAGCCGGTGTACGGTCATGGATACAGTTGGGATACGACTTAGCTACCAGAGAAGAGCGTCGTGCCAGTAAAGGACTCACGGCCGGTCACGGCCAAGGACCGCGCCCTGGACTACGTCAAGACCCAGGTGCTGACCGGGGCGTTCCCGGGCGGCGAGCTGATCAGCGAGGGCGATGTCGCCAGCGCGCTGGGGATGTCACGGACCCCGGTGCGCGAGGCGTTCCTGCGGCTGGAGGCCGACGGGCTGCTGCGGCTGTATCCGCAGCGCGGCGCCCTGGTGGTTCCGGTGTCCCCCGACGAGGTGCGCGCGGTCATCGAGGCCCGGCTGGCGCTCGAGCAGTTCGCGGCCGGCAAGGTGATTGGACGTGGGTCGGCCGCCTGCGCCGCGGTGTTCGAGCGGCTATCGGGTGAGCTGCAACGGCAGCACGTCGCGGCGGCCGCGGCTGACTGGCGCGATTTCCTGGAGTCCGATCGCGCCTTCCATGCCATCACGCTGGAAGAGTCGGGCAACGCGATCTTGTCGAATTTCTACTCCTCGCTGCGCGACCGGCAGATGCGGATGATCGGCGAATCGGCGCTGCGCGATCCCCGTCGGACGACGACGATCATGGACGAGCACCTCGGTATCGCCGAGGCCCTGCGCGACGGCGATCTGCCGCGGGCGCTGCACGCCGTGCAGACCCACCTGGCCAGCACGGTGCGGGCCATGGGTCTGTCGGCCGACCCGTTCCTGGCCCAGACTGAGCGATAGCT
This sequence comes from uncultured Actinomycetota bacterium, assembly GCA_963826365.1. Classification (GTDB taxonomy): domain Bacteria; phylum Actinomycetota; class Actinomycetes; order Mycobacteriales; family Mycobacteriaceae; genus Mycobacterium. The sequence goes on from CAWGXA010000004.1 coordinate 462,595, forward strand.
CGCAGCAAACTGCTCGGGGGGCATGCAACGGGGGAAACAATGGCTCGAAAAGCGATGACGAGAGCGGCTTTTGCCGTGGCGTTCATGGGGGTAGCCGCAGCGGGTGTGGCCATTCCGGCGAGCGCGACGCCCGGGTTCGCCGGCATTTACGGTTCGACCGTTCCGCTCGACGATCCGAATCCAGGCCTTCCCACCAATCCCGGTGATCCCAGATGCGTGGGGATGCCCGGGGCAGCCCAGTGCCAGGGCGGCCCCTTTGCCGCTCTCACCGGACCGTTGGATCCCGCATGCATTAGCCAGCCCGCCAACGCGATATGCGCCGGAGGTCCCTACGCTCTCCCGCCGCCACCCCCGCCGATCGCACCCCCACCCCCAGACATTCCGATCGCACCCCCGCCGCCGCCACCGGTCGCACCGCCGATTGCGCCGCCTATCGCCCCGCCTATTGCGCCGCCGCCAGACATTCCGGTCGCACCGATAGCTCCGCCCCCGGAAATTCCGGTGGCCCCGCCGCCGGTCGCACCGCCGCCCGACCCCATGGCGGGGATGCCCGGGCATATCTAAATTTGTCAGAGGTAGCTAATATACTCGAACATGTGTTCGATACCTCGCTCTTGCTGACCCGTATCACCGACGCGGCGCGGGCCGAGGCTCAAGCCGCCGCGGCACGCCTGGTCGCGATCGGGGAGCTGTTCCGGTTGCGATTGGCACAGCACGGCAACCGCGAGGAGTGGGCTGCCGACACCTGTGACGAGGTGGCCGCCGAGATCGCCGCGGCGCTGAGCACGAGCATGGCGATGGGCCATAGCAATCTGCGCTACGCCCGCGCCATGTACGAACGGCTGCCCCAGGTGGCCGCCGTCTTCCAAGCCGGCAATATCGACTTTCGGCTGTTTCGCACGATCGTGTTTCGCACCGATCTGATCGAGGATCCCGACGCCCTGTCCGCCGTGGACGCCCAACTGGCCCTCAAGGCGCCGCGCTGGCCGTCGATGACTAGCTGGAGGCTCAGCACCGAGGTCGATCGGGTGGTCGCCAAGATCGACCGCGACGCGGTGCGCCGCTCGCGCGAGGCCGCGGCGGACCGCTATCTGGATATCAATGCGATGGAGCCGGGCACGGCGTTGGTCAACGGCACCGTGTTCGCGACGACGGGGCAAGCGCTTGATCGTCGGCTCGACGAACTGGCCGGGACGGTCTGCCCCGACGATCCGCGCACTCTGGCCCAGCGACGTGCGGACGCGTTGGGCGCGTTGGCCGCCGGTCAGGATCGGCTGGCATGCGGCTGCGAGCGGGCCGACTGTCCGGCGGGTTCCGCACCGCGTCAGCCCAGCTCCGTCGTCATCCACGTAGTGGGCGACCGCAGCACCATCGACGGGTCCGGCGCCGCACCCGGGTTCCTATACGGCGACGGCATAATCCCGGCCGAGATGGTGCGCGAGCTCGCGAAAACGGCGAAACTGCAACCGCTCTCAGCGCCGGAATCATCGGAATCTCGGTACACGCCATCTCGGGCGTTGGCAGAGTTTGTGCGGGCCCGCGACCTCACCTGCCGGGCCCCGGGTTGTGACCGGCCGGCCACCCAGTGCGACATCGACCACACCGTTGCCTACGCTGACGGCGGGGCGACTCATCCGTCGAACCTCAAATGTCTTTGCCGACAACATCATTTGCTCAAGACTTTTTGGGGCTGGGACGATATGCAGCTGGCCGACGGAACCGTCATCTGGTCGGTCCCGGACGGTCAGACCCACCTCACCCTGCCGGGCAGCGCCGTGCTCTTCCCCGGCCTGTGCGCGGGCGCCGAACTACCGCCCGCCGTCGCGACACCAGACGCTCACTGCGGTGACCGCGACGCCATGATGCCCATGCGTACCCGGACCCGCGCCCAGAACCACAGCGCACGTATCGCCGCCGAACGTCGGCGCAACCAGCTGGCGCGCGAGTCGCGCCGAAGACATTGGGAATACAGCTATTCCGAACCGCCCGATGGCGCGGACGTCGAGCCCCCGCCTTTCTAGCGCTCCGATCGCTGTCTTGAGCCCACGGCGGCGCCCTGTTGCTGGGTCGGTCCCGGCGATACCCGGTTCCAGGTCAGCGAACATCCTCGCTGCGGGTCTCCGAGCGTCGTCGGCGGTGTCGCGCAAGTAGCGGTCCGGCAGCGGCAGTTTGGCGATGGTACGCAGGTCAATCGCTGAGACCCGACGTCACCCGGGATTGATGAGGTAGTAGGTCGGTATGAGCAGTCCAACGAGCGTAGTGTCAGGGGTGCTGAGAATTTCAGCTGGTCCGGGAAGAGTTTGGCTGTCCGCCGCTTAACTCAAGGAGCATTGGCTCCGAACCCCCACATACGCCGTTGATCACATGCGCGTCAGGGTCAGCATGGCCACTTCGCTCGCGGGGTTCCTCATGAACAACAACGGGTTCGTCCGCGGCTGAGCGCCGAACCCTAGATTCCTCGATATCTCTGAAGGACATGCCATGAAAGCTTTGATCATTCTGGTCGTCGTGCTCCTCGTTGTCGCCCCGATCGTGTTGTCGCTTGCGATCAGAGTGGTGACCCAATACGAGAAGGGTGTGTTGTTCCGCCTCGGCAAGGTGGTGGGCGTTAAGGACCCCGGGCTGGCCGTGATCATCCCGGTGATCGATCGGCTGGTGAAGGTGTCGCTGCGGATTGTGACGATGCCGATCCAGTCCCAGGGCATCATCACCCGCGACAACGTCAGCGTCGACATTTCTGCGGTCGCATACTTCCGGGTTGTCGACGCGGTGAAATCGGTGATCGCCATCGAGAACGTTCACGCCGCGATCAACCAGATCGCGCAGACCACGCTGCGCAAGGTCGTCGGCCAGCACACCCTTGACCAGGCGCTGTCGGAGACCGACACCATCAACGCCGATATCCGGAAAATCCTCGACATCGCAACACTCGAATGGGGTGTCGAAGTGACTCTGGTCGAGCTCAAGGATATCCAGTTGCCCGACAGCATGAAGCGCGCGATGGCTCGCCAAGCCGAGGCCGAGCGCGAGAAGCGAGCCAAAATTATTGCGGCAGAGGGTGAATCGATGGCCGCCGCCGCATTGGGTGAGGCATCGGACACGATGATGGCGCACCCGTTGGCCTTGCAACTGCGCAATCTGCAAACGCTTGTCGAACTCGGCGTGGAGAAGAACACCACCATCGTGTTCCCAGCGCCTTTAATGAGTGCGATCGGTGAACTGGGTGCCTTCCTTGCCAGAGAGAGTGCCGCAGCGCCCGCACCCCACCCAGCCACCGCGGACACGTCAACGCAACCCGGGCAGCTGCCCGCCAACGGCCGGGTTCCGGACTCAAAATGACGAGCACCACAGTGACGACTCGAACCCTGGAACCTGAACTCCTGCACAGGATGGACGCCTATTGGCGGGCGGCGAATTACCTGTCGGTCGGTCAGCTCTATCTGTATGACAATCCGTTGTTGAAACGACCGCTGCAGCTATCGGATGTGAAACCGCTCGTGGTCGGCCATTGGGGAACGACGCCGGGTCAAAACTTCATCTACGTGCACCTGAACCGCGTCATCACGAAGTACGACCTAGACATGTTCTACGTTGCCGGACCGGGCCACGGCGGCCCGGCCCTGGTCGCCAACACCTACCTCGAGGGCTCTTACACAGAGATTTATCCCGACATCAGCCAGGACGAGTCCGGACTCAAGAAGCTGTTTACCCAATTCTCTTTTCCCGGAGGAATTTCCAGCCATGTGGCACCGACGACGCCGGGTTCGATCCACGAAGGCGGGGAGCTCGGCTACTCGCTGAGTCACGCGTTCGGCGCTGTCTTCGACAACCCCGGCCTCGTCGTGGCCTGCGTGATCGGCGACGGGGAGGCCGAGACCGGGCCGCTGGCCACTGCCTGGCATTCCACCAAGTTCCTCAACCCGATCGGCGATGGGGCGGTACTGCCGATCCTGCATTTGAACGGCTACAAGATCAGCAACCCCACCGTGCTGGCCCGCATCGAACACGAAGAGCTGGACCAGTTCCTGCGCGGCTGCGGTTGGGAGCCGCGCTACGTCGAGGGTGCGGACCCCGAAGATATGCATGAGCTGATGGCCACCGTCCTCGACGAGACGGTAGAGGCCATTCACGGAATCCAACGCGACGCTCGAACCGCCGGCGACACCACTCGCAGACGGTGGCCGATGATCGTATTGCGCTCCCCCAAGGGCTGGACCGGACCCAAAGAGGTCGACGGTCAGCAGATCGAAGGAACCTTCCGAGCACACCAGGTACCACTGCTCGTCGACGAGCAGCATCCCGGGCACGTCGAGCAACTCGAGAGCTGGATGCGCAGCTACAAACCCGACGAGCTGTTTGACGTGGCCGGGCGGCTGCTGCCCGACGTCGCTGCGCTGGCCCCTCGCGGGCAACAGCGGATGGGCGCCAACCCGCACACCAACGGCGGAGTGTTGCTGCGGGACCTGCGGATGCCCGACTTTCGCGCCCACGCCGTGACGGTGACTTCGCCCGGCGCGGTGGAGGCCGAAGACACCCGCGTGCTCGGCACTTTCCTGCGCGACGTCATCGCGCTCAACGACGAGGCACGCAACTTCCGGATCTTCGGCCCCGACGAAACCCTCTCGAACATGCTCGGCGCGGTCTTTGAGGTCACCGACCGGCAGTGGGGGGCCCGCACCACCGCGAACGACGAGTTCCTCGCCCCGCAGGGGCGCGTGCTGGATTCGATGCTCAGTGAGCATCAAAGTGAAGGCTGGCTGGAAGGTTATCTGCTCACCGGGCGGCACGGGCTGTTCAACTGCTACGAGGCGTTCATCCACATCGTTGACTCGATGTTCAACCAGCACGCCAAATGGCTCAAGGTCACCGCGCAACTGCCGTGGCGCCGCGACATCGCGTCGCTGAACTACTTGCTCGCCTCCCATGTGTGGCAGCAAGACCACAACGGCTTTACCCACCAAGACCCTGGCTTCCTGGACCATGTCGTCAACAAAAAGGCTGACATCGTGCGGGTCTACCTGCCGCCGGACGCCAACTGCCTGCTCTCGGTTGCTGACCACTGCCTGCGCAGCCGCCACTACGTCAACGTCGTGGTCGCCGGGAAGCGCGCGATGCCGCAATGGCTGAGCATGGACGACGCGGTGGTCCACTGCACCGAGGGAATCGGTATCTGGGAATGGGCCGGAAACGACCGCGGCCTCGAACCGGACGTGGTCCTGGCTTGCTGCGGAGATACTCCGACCCTAGAAGTGCTGGCGGCCGTGTCGATCTTGCGGGAACACCTGCCCGAGTTGAAGGTCCGGGTGGTCAACGTGGTGGACCTAATGAGGTTGCAGTCGGCCAGCGAGCACCCGCACGGGCTCAGCGACCGTGATTACGACAGCTTGTTCACCACCGACAAACACATCATCTTCGCCTTCCACGGCTACCCGAGCCTGATCCACCGACTCACCTACCGCAGGACCAACCGCAATCTGCATGTGCGCGGCTACAACGAAGAAGGCACCATCACCACCGCCTTCGACATGCGAGTGCAGAATCGCTTAGACCGTTTCCACCTGGTCGCGGACGTCATCGACCGGCTGCCCCAGCTCGGCGCGACCGGCGACTACGTGAAGCAGGCAATGGCCGACAAACTCGTCGAACACAACCTCTACATCAACACCCACGGCCAAGACCTGCCCGAAATCCGCAACTGGACCTGGAATCCACCGCAAACAACATCGACACCACCCATGGGTGGGCGTGCAGTGTTCGCGGAGTTCTCCGCCGGCCAGCGACGGCGCGACAACACGCCGACGTCCGACGTACGGAACAACCGCCATGACCGCTGACGCGCCGGATTTCGCGCTGCCCCGGTCTGCGGGCACACGCGAACCGGGTCACGATCTGAAGTCGGCGCCTATGTCCGAGCTGGAGGAAGAGCTGGGCTACACACCGGACGGATTGAGCAGTGCCGAGGCCGCGAAGCGGTTGACGCAGTACGGGCCTAACGAGATCGCCGACCATAAGACCAACCCGCTGTTGAAGTTCCTCAGCTACTTCTGGGGTCCGATCCCATGGATGATTGAGATCGCCGTCGTCTTGTCCGGCGCGGTCGGGCACTGGCCGGACTTCTTCATCATCCTGCTGCTGCTTGTTGCCAACGGTGTGGTCGGCTATACGGAAGAACGGCAGGCCGGCAACGCAATTGAGGCCCTCAAAGCCAAGCTGGCGATTAATGCGCGCGTGAAACGCGACGCCGCATGGATCACCGCGCCAGCACGGGAGTTGGTGCCCGGTGATGTGATCCGGCTGCGCCTGGGCGACATCGTCCCCGCCGATGCCCGGCTGCTGGACGGCGACGAGATCGAGGTCGATCAGTCCGCGCTGACCGGGGAGTCGCTGCCCGCCACCCTTGCAGCGGGTGACGCCGTGTTTTCCGGGTCGGTCATCAGGCAAGGTGAGATCGGCGCGCTGGTGTATGCCACCGGCACCGGCACCTACTTCGGCAAGACCGCCGAGCTGGTGGCCGACGCGCACACCATCAGCCACTTCCAGCGCGCCGTGCTCAAGATCGGCAACTACCTGATCATCCTCGCTGTCGCGCTGGTCACGATCATCGTCGTCACGGCGTTCCTGCGCGGCGACGCGATCCTGACCACGCTGCAGTTCGCCCTGGTGCTGACCGTCGCCGCGATCCCGGTGGCGATGCCGACCGTGCTGTCGGTGACGATGGCCGTCGGCGCACGGCTACTCGCCAAGAAGCAGGCCATCGTGAGCCGGCTCGTCGCCATCGAGGAACTCGCCGGCGTGGACGTGCTGTGCGCAGACAAGACCGGCACCCTCACCCAGAACTCGCTTACGTTGGGCACAGCGTTCGCCGTCGACGACGTCACCCTCGCAACTGTCATCCTCGACGCAGCGTTGGCCTCCCGCGCGGACAACGACGACCCGATCGACCGCGCGGTGCTCGGCGGCCTCGAGGACACCGAGGTCTTGCAGGGTTACACCGTCACCCACTTCAAACCCTTCGACCCCGTCCACAAACGCACCGAGGCCACCGTCACCGGCGCCGGCGGGACCACCTTCAGGGTCACCAAGGGCGCCCCGCAGGTCATCCTGGCGCTGGCCGCCAACGCCGCGCAGATCAAACCCGACGCCGATAAGGCAGTCAACGATTTCGCCGCCCGCGGCTTCCGGTCGTTGGGCGTGGCCCGCGCCGACGGGGACGACGACTGGCAATTCGTCGGCATACTGCCACTATTCGACCCACCCCGCGACGACGCTGCAGCGACCATCGCCACGGCCGCAGCGATGGGCGTCACCGTCAAGATGGTGACCGGCGACGCGCTGGCCATCGCGAAGGAAACCGCGACCAAGGTCGGTCTGGGCACCAACATCCTGGACGCCGCAGCCTTGGGCGATGCGAGCAAGAACGAATCGACGGCAGTGGCCGAATCCATCTTGGCCGCAGACGGTTTCGCCCAAGTCTTTCCCGAGCACAAATACCACATCATCGACGTACTGCAACAGCACGGCCACATCGTCGGAATGACTGGCGACGGGGTCAACGATGCGCCCGCCCTGAAAAAAGCCGACTGCGGCATCGCGGTGTCGGGCGCCACCGACGCCGCCCGCGCCGCCGCCGACATCGTGCTGCTGACCCCCGGCCTCTCGGTGATCATCGAGGCGATCAAACAGAGCCGCAAGATCTTTCAGCGAATGAACAGCTACGCGATATACCGCATCACCGAAACGCTGCGGGTGCTGCTATTCATGACCGCCGCCATCCTCGTCTTCAACTTCTACCCGCTCACCGCCATCATGATCGTGATGCTCGCGCTGCTCAACGACGGCGCAATCCTATCCATCGCCTACGACAACGTCCGCTACCGCAACGAGCCCGAAGCGTGGAACATGCGCCTGGTGTTAGGTATATCCACGGTCCTGGGGGTGGTGGGCCCGATCGCCGCGTTCGGCTTGTTCTATCTCGGCGACCGTATCTTCGACCTTGGCCATCCGCGCCTCCAGACCCTGATGTACCTCATGCTCTCCGTCGCGGGCCACCTGACCATTTTCTTGACCAGAACCCGCGGCCCCTTCTGGTCCATCCGTCCCGCCCGCATCTTGTTGATCGCTGTCCTCGGCACCCAAGCCATCGCCACACTCATTGCCGTCTACGGGCTATTCATGACCCCACTCGGCTGGACATGGGCAGCCGCGGTGTGGGCATACGCCCTCGCCTGGTTCCTTATCAGCGACCGCATCAAACTCCTCGCCTACCGCATCCTCGACCCCAAAACCGACGAGGTCCTCACCGGGGAGGCAGTGGTCCGGCAAAGCCCCAATAGCGCACCCACCCGAGGACCAGAGACCCTAGTCTCGTCCGCCGGGTCATCCCAGGATTGACGCAGACACGAACTGGAGGTTGACCATGCCGGACACGTTGGTAGATACCGAGATACTCAGGAACGCGGTGCAGTTGGCGTGCCGGGCCCCGTCGTTACACAACAGCCAGCCCTGGCGATGGGCCGCAGGGGATGCGGGACTGCATCTTTACGTGGATCGGAGCCGGATTCTGCACTCTGCGGACAAGTCGGGGCGGGAGGCCCACATCAGCTGCGGTGCGGTGCTTGACCATCTACGCGTCGCGATGGCGGCAGCCGGGTGGACGGCCAACGTCAAGAGATTTCCCGACCCGAATAACTCAGATCATCTCGCCTCATTCGCTTTCAGCCCAATGAGCTTCGTCACCGATGGCCATCGCCGCCGGGCTGACGCCATCGTGCACCGCCGCACCGATCGGCTGTCATTCGCCGCACCGAGAAACCGGGAGTACTTAAAACCTTTGTTGCGCAACGCCATCGATATCGGCGGAGTTTACCTCGACGTGATAGCCGACGAGCTGCGGCCAAAACTGGCGGAGGCGTCACGGCTTACCGAAACGCTGCGAATGTACGATTCCTCGTACCATACCGAATTAAGTTGGTGGACAGGACATTTCGAGAATTCTGATGGGATTCCGCGCAGTTCACTGTTATCGGCGGCCGAAAGCAATCGGGTCGACGTCGCGCGCAGCTTCCCGGTTAGCGCTCACAACGAGCGGGCCGACGGTATTGGACAAGATCAGTCCACAGTGCTGGTTCTGTCCACCGACGAGGACACCACCGATGACGCCGTCCGGTGCGGCGAAGCATTGTCCGCGGTGCTGCTGGAGTGCACGTTAGCCGGGATGGCGACATGCACACTGAGCCATCTCACGGAGCTGTCGTCCAGCCGCCATCTCATCGACCTCTTGACCGGACGGGCAGCTATGCCGCAACTTCTGATCCGCGTCGGCGAAGCCCGTGTCCTCGGCGATCTACCCCCCACGACGCCGCGGCGACCTCTTCGGGATGTTCTGACGTTTCAGCCCGATACATGTGGGTGAGCGGCGGCGCGACCATCAGGCGATCGCGTTCGCCCACCGGGCACAGCGACGCACAACCCGTGAACGCCGGACCTGAGAGCAACCCATGACTTCCACTGCACACCGCCAGCCCAGCATCGTGTTTCGTAACGTCCGTGTCTTCAACGGGACCGATCCCGCGCTGAGCGAACCGGCCGACGTCAGCGTCACCGGCAACCTCATCACCCAGATCTGCCCTACAGTGGTCAACCCGGCACCGCAGCCGTCGCAACAAGTTCTGGACGGCACCGGCAAAACCCTCATCCCCGGCCTGATAGACGCCCACGTACATCTGATGTTCGCCGCCCTCGACGCGCAGGACGCATTCACCGCCGACGAAAGCTACATCCACATTGCCGCCGCCGCCAACGCCAAGGCCATGCTGCTGCGCGGCTTCACCACCGTCCGCGATGCCGGCGGGCCCACCTTCGGACTCAAACGCGCCATCGACGAAGGGATTATCGCCGGGCCGCGGATCTATCCGTCCGGCGCGTTCCTCTCCCAAAGCGGCGGTCACGGCGACTTTCGGCTGCGCCATGAAGTACCCCGTGGCGCCCGCGGATACCTCAGCTCCAGTGAATACGGCGGCGCCGCGGTCATTGCCGACGGCGAAGCGGCCGTGCTGCAGGGCGCCCGCGAACAACTGATGCTCGGCGCCAGCCAGATCAAGATCATGGCCGGCGGAGGAGTCGTCTCCGCTCACGATCCCCTCGACGTCACCCAATACACTGAACGTGAAATCCGGGCCGCAGTCGACGCCGCAGAAAACTGGGGGACCTACGTCCTGGCCCACGCCTACACTCCCCGATCGGTGCAACAGGCCATCCGCGCCGGGGTTCGCAGCATCGAGCATGGACACCTACTGGACGAACAGACGGTCGAACTCATGGCCGAAACTCAGACCTGGTGGTCACTGCAGGCATTCTTGGACGACGAAGACAAGGTCGGCGCCGGTGGCGCGTCCGCGGCGAAAGCCCAAGCCATGGTCCGGGGCACCGACCGCGCCTACGAGCTCGGCATCAAGCATGGCGTGCGGATCGCCTGGGGCACCGACACGCTTTACAACCCGGGCGCCGCCGCTCGCCAGGGCACACAGCTGACCAAACTCACCCGCTGGTACAAGCCGGCCGACATCCTCACCATGGCCACCTCAACGAACGCCAATCTTCTCGCCGAATCGGGGCCCCGCAACCCCTATCGCGCCCCGCTCGGCGTCATCACCGCCGGAGCCATCGCCGACCTTATCCTGGTCGATGGTGACCCGCTGCAGAACCTCGACCTAATAGCCACGCCTGAAATCGCGTTCACCGTCATCATGAAAAACGGCGAACTCATCAAAAGCGAAGCGGGATAGCAGATTAGGCGCCAACCACCTTGAAATGCCTTGGTTCTCAACGGCTCAGAGTTGCTGGGAGTTCGGCCAGCGGCACGGTTGCCGTCCTGCTCATCAGTAGCAGGGCCCAGTAGCGGCTCCGGCAGCTGACGAAGAATCCGGGCCGGATCGTCGAGGTCTATCCCGCAGTCAGCCCGGCCAAGACACGTAGCGCAACGGCGTGCCGACTGATACCGGCGTCGGCACCCTTTGCCGTGAGGTGGTGCTCGGCCTGCTCGGGCGTGTAGCCCTGGCCGATGAGGACACCGATGGCCTGGTTGATGACTGAAGTCTCAGAAAGGCTTGTCACAGTGCCCTTTTCGGTAGGGCCCAGCAGGTGCTGATCGAGGATGAAGTCACTCAGGGGCCGGGCGGTGAGCCACGCGAGATCCGCGGCGATGTCGACAAACGTTCCCCGCGACCCTGCATACAGGACGATGGCTACCGGAGGTAGAAGACCAGCATCAGCGGCACCCGGCAGCGTCAGCCTCAACGAGGTGCGGACATCAGCCATACCGACACCCTGGAGCCAGGTGATGAACGTGAACGGCAGATCATTGCCGTGGACGGTCACGCTGAGCCCCAGGAAGGTTGGCACTGCGACGGTGGCATTGGCCGTGAGCTGGCACAGACTATCGGCGACATCGGTGCCGGGCTCGTCCAAAGCCGCGGTGAGAATAGCTAGATCTGCGGCGAGCGCCGCTGCGATCTCCACAAGAGGAATGCTCCGCTGCACGCTCCCGAGCGCGATCGAGCCTGCCGGCGCCGCGCATGGCCGGTTGGTGTGCGCGGTGAGGATTACGAGACGCGGTCAGGACCCGTCTTGTGACTGTTTCCCCAATCGCTACGGTACGCCGATTTAGGGTTCCGGTTCCGGTTCCGGTTCCGGTCGGGCGCGGGCGCGGGCGCGGCGCACGGCTTCATCGACAATGCGTTGGGCCACATCGGCCAATTTCCGGTGTTCAGATTGGCTCATTGCTCGCAGCTGGGTGAATGCGTCCTCGGCGCTCCGCCCGGTACGTCCGCGGATGAGGCCGATCGCTTGATCGATCACTGGGCGGGTGGACAACGCTGCCTGCAGCTGGGCAGTGAGAGTGAGCGCGTCCGCGAGGATCTGCGCGTTGTACACGGCCACAGCCGCTGGTTTGGCGAACAACTCCCCGAGCTCGGCGGCATGCTCATCGAAAACGTCTTTGCCGCGGGCATATACGTTGATCGCTCCGACCGTCCGACCAGGCATCAGGAGCGGTAACGACAGTGCACTGTGCACCCCCAGCCTGCCCACCCGCGGACCGAACCGCGGCCACATCTTCTCCCCGCCCAACGACCCGGATCGCACCGTGCGACGTTCCAGCGCTGCCGTGATGCAGGGGCCCTCATTGAGGGTGACGTACTGGATTTCGTCGATCTCGGCGACAAACGGAGCGCTGGCCGCCAACGCCGCAACTATGTTGTCCAGTCGGTCAAGATTCAGCAACGTCACCCCGGCACCGTCGGCGCCCGGTATCGCGCGTACAGCGAACGCCGCCACCTCCGCCAACAATTCCGGCAAACGCCGATGATTGGCAACGAGACCCGCGAGACTGTCGATCCCCGCCTGCAAATCGGCATCGTCGGCATTGAGCTGCTCCGACGTCCGCAGCCCCGGCGGCGGCCGATCAGCGTCCTGGGTGGACTCCATCATTGCTGGTACCTGCTTCACAATCCCGCTGGAGCCCGACGTGACCGGCGACCAGCCATTCACCCAGGGCGCACCCGCCACGAGATAACCCCATCCTAGGATGAAGTTGGCTGGCGGGACTAAGGCGAGATTGGGTAGCCGCTTCCCGATTTTGGATATGCAGCCTGGACACCTGCGCGGAGCCCAGCAAGCGGAGTAGTGTCATGACGGCTGAGAATCTTAGCTGGCTGGGGATGGGTTGCGGCCGTACGCTGCCGAACCCAAGGAGCGCAGGCTCCGAGCCCTAGCATTGCCGGTGATCGTCCGCACGACGGGATCACCATGTCCGACACATCGTTACGCTCTTCCGCCTTGGCGGACGATGCCATTTCTCCCATGCCTCTCTCCACGCCGAGCGACGTCCCGTTAGCGCGATGGGAGACTCACTGGACGAAGTCGTCGGTGGCCGTTGTCAGCGCCCACGGCGACATCGACCAGACGAACGCACGCACCCTCACCGAGTATTCACTCGCCCACCTAGCGCATTGCCGCGCGCTGCTCCTTGATCTGACCAAGCTGGAATTCTTTGGTGTCGCCGGTTTTTCGGCGCTGCACAGAATCTCGGTGAGCTGCGCGCCCGCCGGAATAGGCTGGGCGTTCATACTGGGTCCTGCCGTATCCCTACTGCTACGAATCTGCGACCCGGACGGCCTGCTGCCAGCCGTCGACACTGTCAGTACGGCGCTGGCCCGGCCCCATTGATCGGGTGAGGATACTGTTGCTTAGCGAATCTGCTCACGGATCGAATTCAGTGCGTGCAGAACATGTACCGCAAGGTCGCCCGCGGCGGCGTCGTCCATTTTCGAGTGCGCCTTCAATGTGTCCTGGACGAGTTTTACGCGCTTTTCATAGGGTGAGAGAAGTGTCGCCTGAGAAACCATGGTTTCTTTCCTGTCTTGACCGCGAACCCGGCCAAATCTTTCGAATCGGCGACGACACAACCTGAAACGGTCATGTGACGAAGTACCGCCGATACGGCGAGCTTACTCCGTTGCCCAACACGCACCGCGTGCAGGTGGAGCTAGCCGATGAGCACCGCGTACCGCGGCTTGATCACCTCGTCGATGATCGCCAGCCGCTCGTCGAACGGAATGAACGCTGACTTCATCGCATTGATGGTGAACCGCTCGAGATCACTCCACCCGTAGCCGAATGCCTCGACCAGCCGGTGCATTTCGCGGCTCATAAAGGTGTCGCTCATCAGCCTGTTGTCGGTGTTCACGGTGACCCGGAACCGTGCCCTGGCCAGCAGGTCGAAGGGATGGTCGGCGATGCTTTTGACCGCGCCGGTCTGCACATTGGAGCTGGGACACAGCTCCAATGGAATTCGCTTGTCGCGCAGGATCGATGCCAACCTGCCCAGCCGGACACCACCGCCGTCCCCCACCTCGATGTCGTCGACGATCCGCACGCCATGCCCCAGCCGGTCAGCGCCGCAAAACGCGATCGCCTCGTGGATGGAGGGCAGGCCGAATGCCTCGCCAGCGTGAATAGTGAAGCGCGCGTTGTGGTCTCGCATGTACTCGAAAGCGTCCAGGTGCCGGGTCGGCGGGTTGCCGGCCTCCGCCCCGGCGATGTCGAAACCGACGACTCCCTTGTCCCGGAACCGAATGGCCAGCTCGGCGATCTTCCGCGACACCGCGGCGTGCCGCATCGCGGTAACCAGAAGGCGCACCTTGATGGGACGGCCAGCGGCCGCGGCGGCCTGCTCGCCGGCAGCGAAACCCTCCAGCACTGCATCGACGATCGCGTCGAACGACAGCCCGCGGTCGATATGCAACTCGGGCGCAAAGCGCACCTCGGCGTAGACCACCGAGTCGGCGGCCAGGTCCTCCACGCACTCGTAGCCGACGCGGTACAGCGCGTCGGTCGTCTGCATCACCGCGACGGTGTGCGAGAACGGTTCCAGATAGCGCTCCAGCGACCCGCTGTGCGAGCGGGTGCGAAACCAGGTCGCCAGCTCCTCGGCGTCGGTCGCGGGCAACTCGTCGTAACCGACCTGGCCGGCGATGTCCAGCACGGTCGAGGGCCGCAGTCCCCCGTCGAGGTGATCGTGCAGCAGCGCCTTGGGTGCTTTCCTGATCTGCTGCAGATCCAACGGGGTGGTCACGTCGTGATCCGATCGATAATCAATGGCCGCGAAACCGGCGGGGTATCGCCGACGCTCCAGCCGCCGTCCAGCTCGGCCATCGCGGCGCCGAAGCGTTCTGGGGTATCGGTGTAGAGGGTGAACAACGCCGCACCGGGCGCGACCGGTTCGCCGGGACGACGGTGAATCCTGACGCCCGCGCCACACTGCACCTGCTCGCCCGGCCGGGACCTGCCCGCGCCGAGCCGCCAAGCCGCCAGCCCCACTGCCATCGCGTCGATATCGCCCATTGTGCCGCCCCGGGATGCAGTCACGGTCTCGGAGTGCGCACCGATCGGCAACGGTACCGACAAGTCACCGCCCTGAGCCGCGACCAGCTGGTGAAATCGGTCCATGGCGGTCCCGTCGCGCAGGGTCTGGGCGGGATCGCGGGCATCGATCCCGGTCAGCTCGAGCATCTCGCCGGCCAACCGCAGCACCAGCTCCACCACGTCGCGCGGACCGCCGCCACCCAACACGTCCAGCGCCTCGGCAACCTCGATCGCATTGCCGACGGTCGCGCCCAGCGGGCTGTTCATGTCGGTCAACAGGGCCCGGGTGGGCACCCCGTGCGCCGCCCCCAAGCCGACCATGATGTGCGCCAGCTCGCGGCACTGCGCCTCCGACTCCAGCAGCGCCCCGGCGCCGACCTTCACGTCGAGCACCAGCGCGCCGATGCCCTCGGCCAGTTTCTTGCTCATTACCGAGCTGGCGATCAGCGGCACGGATTCGACGGTCGCGGTGATATCGCGCAGCGCGTAGAGCTTCTTGTCGGCGGGCGCCAGCTGGCCGGCGGCGAAGATCGCCGCGCCGATGTCGCACAGCTGTTGGCGCACTCGCGCGTTGGACATCTGGACGGTGAAGCCTGGAATGCATTCCAGTTTGTCCAGCGTGCCGCCGGTGTGACCCAGCCCCCGGCCGGACGCCTTGGGCACCGCGGCGCCACAGGCGGCGATGATGGGGACCAGCGCCAGCGTGGTTTTGTCGCCCACCCCACCGGTGGAGTGCTTGTCCACCGTGACCAACGGCCTATCCCCGCAGCGCAGATCGCTGAAATCCATCCGTTCACCGGAGGCCACCATCGCCGACGTCCACCGGGCGATCTCGCCGCGGTCCATGCCACGCCAAAAGATCGCCATGAGCAACGCCGACATCTGTTCGTCGGCAACATGGCCGTCGGTATAGGCGTCGATGACCCAGTCGATGGCGGCATCGGACAACCGGGCGCCGTCGCGCTTGGTCCTGATCACCGTCGGCGCATCGAAGGCGAAGTCGGTCAAGACCGTTCCCGGGCAAGGTCGTCGGCGGTGAAAGCATCCGGCAGCAGGTCATCAAGGCGGCGGGGGCCAGCTGGATGGTCGATCAGCAGCTCGGGGCCGCCGTGCTCAAGCAGCACTTGTCGACAGCGCCCGCAGGGCATCAGCACCGATCCCTTTCCGTCGACGCACGCCAGTGCTATCAAGCGACCGCCACCGGTCGAATGCAGGGCGCAGACCACACCGCATTCGGCACAGAGACCCAGGCCATATGAGACATTCTCCACATTGCAGCCAGTGATAACGCGGCCGTCGTCGACCAGTGCGGCCGCACCCACCGGGAAGTGCGAATACGGCGCGTAAGCTCCCGAAGCTGCTTGTATTGCCTTGTCCCGCAGCACATTCCAATCAATATCAGGCATACCGCAACCCCGATCGTCGATGGGCCGGCTTCACAAAGCCGCCCTTAACTCTGACACGACGACACCAGCGTGAATCCGATTTTGGCCTGCTACCGCACGGTTGGTTGCCGGGCTAAGCTCGATTGCCCGGCTTTAGATTCCACGGAGGCGGTGAAAACTGAGTGAGTACGCAGGCGACAACCGCTATGAAACGCAGACCACCTCGGACCCTGTATCGGGGCGATCCCGGCATGTGGTCGTGGGTGCTGCACCGGATCAGCGGCGCGACGATTTTCTTTTTCTTGTTCGTCCACGTGCTGGATGCGGCGATGCTGCGGGTGAGCCCGCAGACCTACAACGCGGTGGTGGGCGACTATAAGACCCCGATCGTCGGTCTGATGGAGTTCGGCCTGGTCGCCGCGGTGCTGTTCCACGCGATGAACGGGATCCGGGTCATCCTGATCGACTTCTGGTCGCAAGGGCCCCGCTACCAGCGGCTGATGTTCGCAATCGTCGGCATCGTCTTTCTGTTGCTCATCGTCCCGGCCGGGGTGGTCACCGGCATCCATATGTGGGAGCACTTCCGATGAGCAGCCTCGACCTTCAGCTCGGCCGCGGCGAGACAGCGCCGGTCAGGCAGCGCTTCCACGACCGTCCGGCCAGCCTCGACAATCCACGGTCACCGCGGCGTCGCGCCGGCATACCCAACTTTGAGAAATTCGCCTGGCTGTTCATGCGGTTTTCCGGTGTCGCGTTGGTATTCCTGGCGATCGGGCACCTGTTCATCATGCTGATGTGGGACAACGGCGTGTACCGGATCGACTTCAACTTCGTCGCGCAGCGCTGGGCTTCGCCGTTCTGGCAATTCTGGGATTTGGCGCTACTGTGGCTGGCGCAATTGCACGGCGGCAACGGCCTGCGCACCATCATCGATGACTACAGCCGCAAGGACAGCACCCGGTTCTGGCTCAACAGCCTGCTGCTGTTGTCGATGGGCTTCACGCTGGTGCTCGGCACCTACGTGCTGGTGACCTTCGACCCCAACATCGGAGGCTGACCGGTGATCCAGCAACACCGATATGACGTGGTGATCGTCGGTGCGGGCGGCGCCGGGATGCGGGCGGCCGTCGAGGCCGGGCCCCGGGTCCGCACCGCGGTGCTGACCAAGCTCTACCCCACCCGCAGCCACACCGGCGCCGCGCAGGGCGGCATGTGCGCCGCGCTGGCCAACGTCGAAGACGACAACTGGGAATGGCACACCTTCGACACCGTCAAGGGCGGCGACTACCTGGCCGACCAGGACGCGGTGGAGATCATGTGCAAGGAGGCCATCGACGCCGTCCTCGACCTGGAGAAGATGGGGATGCCGTTCAACCGCACCCCGGAAGGTCGCATCGACCAGCGCCGCTTCGGCGGGCACACCCGCGATCACGGCAAGGCCCCGGTGCGCCGGGCGTGCTACGCCGCCGACCGCACCGGCCACATGATCCTGCAGACGCTCTACCAGAACTGCGTCAAGCACGACGTGGAGTTCTTCAACGAGTTCTACGCGCTGGACCTGGTGCTGACCCAGACGCCGAACGGCCCGGTGGCCACCGGTGTGGTCGCCTACGAGCTGGCCACCGGCGAGATTCACGTCTTCCACGCCAAGGCCGTGGTGCTGGCCACTGGCGGTTCGGGCCGGATGTACAAGACCACCTCCAACGCGCACACGCTCACCGGCGACGGCATCGGCATCGTGTTCCGCAAGGGACTTCCGTTGGAGGACATGGAATTTCACCAATTCCATCCCACCGGCCTGGCCGGCCTGGGCATCTTGATCTCCGAAGCGGTGCGCGGTGAGGGTGGCCGGTTGCTCAACGGCGAGGGCGAACGTTTCATGGAGCGCTACGCCCCGACGATCGTCGACCTGGCCCCCCGCGACATCGTCGCCCGCTCGATGGTGCTGGAGGTCCTGGAAGGCCGCGGCGCCGGCCCGCACAAGGACTACGTCTACATCGACGTCCGCCACCTCGGCGCGGACGTACTGGAGGCCAAGCTGCCCGACATCACCGAGTTCGCTCGCACCTATCTGGGCGTGGATCCGGTCAAAGAGCTGGTCCCGGTCTACCCGACCTGTCACTACGTGATGGGCGGCATCCCGACCACTGTCACCGGGCAAGTGTTGCAGGACAACACTTCTACCGTCCCGGGCTTGTACGCGGCCGGGGAGTGCGCGTGCGTGTCGGTGCACGGCGCCAACCGGCTTGGCACCAACTCGCTGCTGGACATCAATGTGTTCGGCCGCCGCGCCGGCATCGCCGCGGCCGCATACGCGCAGGGTCACTACTTCGTCGATATGCCGCCGGACCCGGCGACGATGGTGATCGGCTGGGTGGGTGACATCCTTTCCGAGCACGGCAACGAACGCGTCGCCGACATTCGGGGCGCCCTGCAGCAGTCGATGGACAACAACGCCGCGGTGTTCCGCACCGAGGAAACGCTCAAGCAGGCGCTCACCGACATCCACGCCCTCAAAGAGCGCTATTCCCGAATTACTGTGCACGACAAGGGAAAGCGGTTCAACAGCGACTTGCTGGAGGCCATCGAGCTGGGCTTCTTGCTGGAGTTGGCTGAGGTAACGGTGGTTGGCGCGTTGAACCGCAAGGAGTCTCGCGGCGGTCATGCCCGCGAGGATTATCCGAACCGCGACGACGTCAACTACATGCGGCACACGATGGCCTACAAGCAGGGCACCGATCTGCTCAGCGACATCGCCCTGGACTTCAAACCCGTCGTGCAGACTCGCTACGAACCCAAGGAGCGCAAGTACTGATGACCGCAGGCGACACAATCGAAACACCGCTGGAGCCGCCACTGCCGCCGGTTCCGGACGGCGCGGTCATGGTGACGTTGAAAATCGCTCGATTCAACCCCGACGATCCCGATCTCCACACGAAAACTGGTGGCTGGCAAAGCTTTCGGGTGCCGTGTCTGCCCAGCGACCGGTTGCTCAACCTGCTCATTTACATCAAGGGCTACCTCGACGGCACGTTGACTTTCCGCCGGTCCTGCGCCCACGGGGTGTGCGGGTCGGATGCCATGCGGATCAACGGCGTCAACCGGCTCGCCTGCAAGGTGCTGATGCGCGACCTGCTGCCAAAAAAACCGGGCAAAGCGCTGACCATCACGGTCGAACCGATCCGCGGGCTGCCGGTGGAGAAGGACCTGGTGGTCGACATGGAGCCGTTCTTCGACGCCTACCGCGCGGTAAAGCCGTACCTGATCACCACTGGCAATCCCCCAACGCGAGAACGGATTCAAAGCCCGCAGGACCGCGCCCGCTACGACGACACCACCAAGTGCATTCTGTGCGCGTGCTGCACCACCAGCTGCCCGGTGTTCTGGAGTGAAGGCAGCTACTACGGTCCCGCGGCGATCGTCAACGCCCACCGGTTCATCTTCGACAGCCGCGACGAGGCGGCCGCGGAGCGCCTAGATATCCTCAACGAGGTCGACGGCGTGTGGCGGTGCCGAACTACGTTCAACTGCACCGAATCCTGCCCGCGTGGCATTCAGGTGACCAAGGCGATCCAGGAGGTCAAGCGCGCGCTGATGTTCTCGCGCTAAGCCCCGGGTATCTCGCTATCAGGTCGTCGACCACGCTGCACCATGACTCCGCGTCGGTGCACAGATGGCTGGCGGTGAGCACCAGCCGGTCGGGGGCTCCGGGGAGCAGGGACGCCGCGAACAACCGGCCGGTGCGCATATCGAAGCTGGCGCGCTGCCGTAAGACCACATCGGTGATGGCGACGCCCGGCGGCTCCACCCCCCAGCCCCAACCGCCGCCCGGACGAGTCATCCACTTTTCGAAGAACGGTTCGAACATGGTGCCCAACGCCGGGTGGGCGTTGAACACCGCTTCGACCACGGCGCGAACTCGGGTCTGGTCCAAACGCGAGTCGGCGACCAGGACCTCGGTCTGGAACCAGACGTCGATGTCCTCGCGTCCTGGCAGCTCGGTCAGAGACAGGTAACTAGGCATGACCAGAGACTTCCGTGCCGGCCTTGGCGGATTCTTGGAAAGCCGTCACACTTGCCCGGCTCGTCTCGTCAGATGGGTATGACACCGACAACCCGTATCGAGCCGCTATCCCCGCAGCGCGCCGGCCTGCTGACCCGCGCCATGTACCGCGTCGCCAAGCGGCGCTTCGGCCAGGTTCCCGAACCGCTGGCCGTGGCCGCGCATCATCGCAAGCTGATGGTCGCTTGGGCCGTGCACGAGAACGTCGCCGACTGGGCGTCGAAGACGCTGCCGGCCAGCGTGCGTGAGCTTGCGGTGTTCTGGACCGCACGTGCCATCGGCTGCTCGTGGTGCGTCGACTTCGGGTCCATGCTCCAGCGCCTGGAAGGTCTGGACATCCAGCGGCTCAAAGACATCGACAACTACGCCACCTCGACGGCATTCACCGATGACGAGCGGGCCGCCATCGCCTACGCCGACGCGATCACCGCCGATCCGCACACCGTCACCGACGAACAGATCGCGGACCTCAAAGCCCGCTTCGGCGAAGCGGGAGTGTTTGAGCTGACCTATCAGATCGGGCTGGAGAACATGCGGGCCCGGATGAACTCCGCGCTGGGCATTACCGAGCAGGGCTTCAATTCCGGTGACGCATGCCGTATCCCGTGGGCCAACGCGTAACGGCGCTAGAGTGGCTTATGCGCGCGTGGGAGCTGGGGCCGGGTCGGCTCATGGTGGACGGCGCGTTTTCCGACCTTGCGCTACACCACCACCCCGCGGTCCAGATCACCGTTGGCGGGCAGGGCTCGTTGGCGGTGACCCGCGACGGCAACACCAACGAACTGTGCCGGGTCGTGGTGATCGCCAGCGGAGCACGCCATGCCGTGCGGTCGGATTCGGCATCCGGGGCCGTGACGCTGTATTTGGGGCTGCAGACACCACAGGGCATGGCGCTCAACGCCATAGCGCGTCACGGTGTCTGGGTAGTCGATGACGGGCAGCACCTGGCGGAGACGACGGCTGCGCTGCTCGACACCGACGGCCCGCACGCCGCTGCGGATTTCCTCGTCGGTCAGCTCTGCGGAACGCCGGAGCCGGGAGCAGTTCACCCGCAGCTTCGCCAAGCGATCGAAGTGGTGTCGAGCCGGGTGCCCGACCACATCGATGTCGCGTCGGTCGCGGGTGCCGTAGCGCTGTCGCCCGACTACCTCGGACGGTTGTGCAAACAGCAGACCGGTGTCTCGTTCTCGGCCACCATTCGCTGGCAACGGCTGGTGAACGCCGTGGGCCACCTCATCGACGGCCTCTCGGTCACCGATGCCGCCCACCTGGCCGGGTTCGCCGACGGGTCGCACGCCAACAAGGTGTGCTGGGAGATGACCGGAACCGCCCCGCATGACCTCGCTGCGGCGGTGCGAGACACTGGGATCTGACGGATCCATACAAGCGCTGCGCCAGGGATTTACCGCACGCTTGACGCATGCCTTTGATGTCACGAACCGAACGGGCGTTTTGCTGCGGCGCCCTGTGGCGCACCAGCAGCGCAACGATCGCACGCGAGCTTCGCGCCCAGCAGCTGGGCGGCGACGTGCTGGAAATCGGCGCAGGCGGTGGCTCCGTTGCCCAACAGCTGCTGTCCAGCAATCCCGAAATCGCTTGGACGGCAATGGATATCGACCCACACATGACGCAGGCCGCCGCCACCCGGCTGCAGGCCTTCCCCAATGCGTTAGCGAGAACCGGCGACGCGACCGCCCTGCCGTTCCCCGACGATTCCTTCGACTCCGTCGTCAGCTGCCTGATGCTGCATCACATTATCGACTGGGAGCGTGCGGTCGCCGAGGTAGCGCGGGTGTTGCGGCCGGGCGGGACCTTCGTCGGATACGACTTGGTCCGCACGCCGCTGGCCAGTCTGTTTCACCGGCTGGACGGCTCGCCGCATCGGCTGCTGGTGCCTGACGACTTGGGATCCGAATGCGTACGCAACGGGCTCACCATCAACCTGCAGTCCCAGCTGCTCGGACATGTCATGCGCTTCGTCGCGCGCAAGAACAGAGAGGAAAACTGATGGCACCGTTGAGTATTCGCACCAAGTCCACCGTGGTTCGCACCCTGTTCGCATTGCCCAGGCCGGCGCGCCGGTTGCTGGCCGGCCCGCCGATGCGGATCGACGGTCAGGAACTGGACCTCGACGCGCAACTGGCCATCAGGCTCAAAAACGCTTCAGGCTCCGACGTTTTCGCCGGCGCCATCGAAGCGGCCCGGGCCCGCTATGACGAACTTCCGGGCATCATCGCCTACGATTCGCCGGTGCCGATCGCGACACGCGAGATCGTCATCCCCACCGAACACGCCGATATTCCGGCGACTCTCTACACGCCAGCTGATCTGCCCGAAACGTCCGGCCTGCTGGTGTATTTCCACGGCGGCGGCTTCTCGGTGGGCTCCCGGCTCAGCCATGGGCCGGTCGCTCGTTATCTGGCGTGTCACGCCGGGATCCGAGTGCTGTCAGTGGAATATCGGCGCGCACCCGAACACCGGTTCCCCGCCGCGGTGTACGACACCATCGCCGCATTCGAGTACGCGGCCAGCCATGCCGCCGACCTGGGAGCCGATGCCGGCCGTATCGCGGTGGGGGGCGACAGCGCCGGCGGCAATCTCGCCGCGGTGACCGCCCAGCAGGTATTGCGACGCGGGACTGCGGCCCCGGCGTTTCAGCTGCTGATGTATCTACCGACGGACCTGTGCACCCGCCGGCCGTCGCGCGACCTGTTCGCGCAGGGGTCGACGTTCAGCGACCAGAATTACGCCTGGGCGCTGGACAACTATGTACCGCCGGGAACCGACTTGAGCGATCCACGCTTGTCACCGCTGCACGGCGACCTCGCCGGCTTGCCACCCAGCTATATCGGCACCGCCGGCTTCGACCCGGTCCGCGACGACGGCGAAGCGTACGCGGACAAGCTGGCCGATGCCGGTGTCCCGGTGGTGCTGAGCCGCCAGGCCGACCTGCCGCACGGATACCTCAACTTCGTCGGCCTCGGCGGCCGGTTCGCCGAGGCCGCAAGCGAAGCCGCCGGCGCACTGCGGCTCGGGCTCGCTGCGAATACCGGGTCAGCTGCGCAGCGGAGAGCCGGTGAATTTGTCGGGGTTGGCGACATCCCATAGCGCGCAGACCTTTCCGTCGCGCACGGTCATGGCCATGATCCTCGGCATCATCTCCCGATACCCGTCGCTGGCGGGAATGCCGGGCGTGTAGCCGCCGAGTTCACCGTTGACCAACCCCAGCTGATACGAGGTGAACATCGCCGGACCGTAGCGCTGCGCCAGGCCGAACATGAACCGGGCCACCTTGTCCGCCCCGTTGATGACGTTAATTGCCGTGGGCGCCTTGCCATTCGCATCACCGGTCAGCCTCACGTCCGGATGCAGCAGCGCTACCACGGCGGCCAGGTCGCCGGCCGCCATCGCGGCCATCAACTTGCCGACCACCTCGTTGTGCGACGGGTCGGGCTTGGGCACCGACTCGGCTGCCACGGACTTGCGGGCCCGCGACGCCAGCTGCCGGGCGCCGGGCTCGTTGGTGCCGAGCACCTCGGCGACTTCGGCGAACGGCACCGAGAAGCCGTCGTGCAACACGAACGCGACCCGCTGGTCGGGCGACAGCCGCTCTAGCACCACCATCGCCGCGAACCGGGCATCTTCGCGGGCCACCACGGCTGAGAGTGGGTCAGCGCCATCGAAGCCGGTCACCACCGGCTCGGGCAGCCAATTGCCGGTGTAGGTTTCGCGGCGGTGCGCCGCCGAACGCAACCGATCCAATCCGAGCCGGCTCACCACGGTGGTCAGCCAGGCGCGCAAGTCGACGATCGGCCCACGGTCCCCTGCGGTGTTCCAGCGCAGCCAGGCTTCCTGGACGATGTCTTCGGCATCGGCCACCGTGCCGGTCAGCCGATAGGCAACCGACATGAGATGCGGGCGCAGCGCTTCGAATTCGGTGACCTGCGTTGAGGTCATGGCTCGAGCCTAGCGTTACGCTCGCAAACACCATGACAGAACACCTGTGGCTGCATTTCACCCGACACGGCCCGGACACCACGCCGCCGATCATCGTGCGCGGCGAGGGCGTCACCATCTACGACGACCGCGGCAACAGCTACCTGGACGGGTTGTCCGGGTTGTTCACCGTGCAGGTCGGCCACGGCCGTACCGAGCTGGCCGAGGCCGCGGCCCGGCAAGCCAATACGTTGGCGTTCTTCCCGCTCTGGGGATACGCCACCCCGACCGCGATCGAGCTCGCCGAACGCCTGGCGCATTACGCCCCGGGCGATCTGAACCGGGTGTTCTTCACCACCGGCGGCACCGAGGCCGTCGAGACCGCGTGGAAGGTCGCCAAGCAGTACTTCAAGCTCACTGGCAAACCCGGTAAACACAAGGTGATTTCGCGAGCGATCGCCTACCACGGCACCACTCATGGCGCGCTGGCGATCACCGGGCTGCCGCGGTTCAAGGAGCCGTTCGAACCCGTGACGCCGGGCGGCTTTCGGGTGCCCAACACCAACTTCTACCGCGCGCCGGAGCCGTTTGGAACCGACGCCAAAGCGTTCGGGCAGTGGGCGGCCGACCGGATCGCCGAGGCGATCGAGTTCGAAGGCCCCTCGACCGTGGCCGCGGTGTTCCTGGAACCGGTGCAGAACGCCGGCGGCAGCATCACCGCTCCCCCGGGCTATTTCGAGCGGGTTCGGGAGATATGCGACGCGTATGACGTACTGCTGGTCTCCGACGAGGTGATCTGCGCGTTCGGCCGGATCGGGTCGATGTTCGCCTGTGACGACGTCGGCTACGTGCCGGACATGATCACCTGCGCCAAGGGAATGACGTCGGGCTACTCGCCAATCGGCGCGATGATCGCCAGCGAGAAGTTGTTCGAGCCGTTCAACGATGGCGCCACCATGTTCCCGCACGGTTATACCTTTGGCGGCCACCCGGTTTCGGCCGCGGTCGGGCTGGCCAACCTCGACATCTTCGAGCGTGAGGGGCTCAACGACCACGTCAAGACCAACGCGCCGGCCTTCCGCGCCACCTTGGAAAAGCTGTACGACCTACCCATCGTCGGCGACGTGCGCGGCGAGGGGTACTTCTACGGCGTCGAGCTGGTCAAGGACAAGGCGACCAAGCAGACGTTCACCGACACCGAACGCGGCGCGCTGCTTCCCCGGGTGTCGTCGGGGCTGTTCGAGGCCGGGTTGTATTGCCGCACCGACGATCGCGGCGATTCCGTCGTCCAGTTGGCGCCGCCGCTGATCAGCGGTCAGGCCGAGTTCGACACCATCGAATCCATCCTGCGCGACGTGCTCGCCAAGGAATCCGAGCGGCTCTAGAGTCCTGGGAATGGCGCGCAAACCCAGCATCAACCCGGTCCGGTGGCAACCGCCGCCAGTCGATCCGTTACCGGACATGCCGACGCCACGCATTACCGTCGTCCCGCTCCCGGGAAACGGGCCGGAGGACGTCGTCGTCGACAAGGCCGGACAATTGTGGACGGGTCTGGAAGACGGGCGCATCGTGCGAATTCCGACCGACGGCGGCGAGCCTTCCGTCATCGCCGATACTGGCGGGCGACCGCTCGGTCTGCACGTCGCTGGCGATGGCCGGGTACTGATCTGCGACAGCCATCGCGGATTGCTCGCTCTTGACCCGGCCAGCGGCACCCTGGACGTGCTTGTCGAATCGGTCTCAGGCAGACGGCTCAAGTTCTGCTCGAACGTCACCGAAACACCCGACGGCACAATCTATTTCACCGAGTCAACGTGCGATTTTCACTTCGAGCACTTTGGCGCGCCGATCCTGGAGGCGCGCGGACGCGGCGGCTTGTTCCGGCTCGACGCCGACGGCACCGTCAGCACGCTGGCCGACGGACTTTACTTCGCCAACGGGGTGACTGCGACGGCCGATGGTTCTGCGCTGGTGTTCGCCGAGACCCAGGCGCGCCGGCTGTCCAAGTATTGGCTGACCGGGCCGCAGGCCGGGTCGACGACAGGGTTGGCGGTGAACCTGCCCGGAATGCCCGACAACCTGTCCACCGGTGGCGACGGCCGAATCTGGACCGCGATGGTCAGTGAGGCAAACGCGGCGCTGGAATGGATGTTCCCGCGGGCCCCGATCATCCGTAAGTTGGCCTGGCGACTACCCGAGCGGCTGCAGCCGCAGATCAAGCCGGAAGTCTGGGCGGTCGCGTTCGATCCGGACAGCGGTGCGGCTGTCGCCGGCCTACGCACCAAGCATCCGGACTTCGGCGCCGTCACCGGTGTGGTCGAGGCGGGCGGCAAGCTGTGGCTGAGCACGATCAGCTTCCCAGCCGTCGCGCAGGTGGACCTGGCAGCCACCAAGCTCTAACCGGCGACCCGTTTCACTTCGTCGGCGGCCATCAACACCTCACGGGAATGCGCCGCCGACGAGTTCTTCGCCAGCCGCGACAACGCATTGCAGAGCCAGGCGAGCGCGGACTGCAGCTCGGGATCGGGCGTGGTCTCGCGGTGCAGCTTGAGCTCGGCTAACACCTGCGCGGTCCCGGTGCGCTTAACCTGGGTCGCTTTTTCGGCCTGCTTGAGCAATTGGTCCAGCGACCGTGGACCAGGCCCACCAGCGTCACCGCGGGAGCCCAGCCACTTTGACCACAACCGATCTTTTGGAATAGCCGCCAGTGTAGGGCCTCGGCGCGGCCCTCGCGCGCCCGGACAGTTTCGCAACTTGTGCCCCACCAGTCACAGCGCGGCTCCCGGCAATCGCGCGCACAATCGCCTAGTCTGCTTTCACAATGACCTTCTTACGTTCCGCATCCTGCCTGGCAGCAGCCATTTTTCTGGCCGCCGCCCCGGTCACGCTGGGCGCACCGACCGCGGCCGCCGAACCCGCTCCGGGCCCGAACGCCGGTGCGCCGAATTGCAAGTACCAGGTCAACACCCCGCCCGCGGTGGACTCATCGGAGGTTCCGCAAGCCGGCGACCCGCCGATCCCGCTGGCCGTACCGCCGAAACCGGTGGGCGGCGACGCGCTGGCCGGCTGCGGGATCATCACCGCACCCGATACGCCGCCGGTACCCGGCGACATCTCCGCCGAGGGCTGGCTGGTGGCCGACCTGGACAGCGGCGCCGTCATCGCCAGCCGTGACCCGCACGGCCGCCACCGCCCCGCCAGCATCATCAAGGTGCTCGTCGCGATGGCATCGCTCAACGCGCTGCCGCTGAACAAATCGGTCGTCGGAACCGCCGAGGACGCGTCCGCCGAGGGCACCAAGGTCGGCGTGGACGACGGCGGGACCTACACCGTCAACCAGCTGCTGCACGGGCTGCTGATGCACTCCGGCAACGACGCGGCACACGCGCTGGCCATGCAGCTGGGCGGGATGCAGCAGGCGGTGGAAAAGATCAACGTGCTGGCCGCCAAGCTCGGCGGCCGCGATACCCGGGTGGCGACGCCGTCGGGACTCGACGGGCCCGGCATGAGCACCTCCGCCTACGACATCGGCCTGTTCTACCGATACGCCTGGCAGAACCCGACTTTCGCCGACATCGTCGCCACCCGAACCTTCGACTTCCCCGGCCACGGCGACCACCCCGGCTATCAGCTGGAAAACGACAATCGGCTGCTCTACAAGTATCCCGGCGCACTGGGCGGCAAGACCGGCTACACCGACGATGCCGGCCAGACCTTCGTGGGCGCGGCCAACCGCAACGGCCGACGGCTGGTGGCCGTGCTGCTGCACGGGACGCGGCAGCCGATCGCTCCCTGGGAACAAGCGGCGCACCTGCTGGACTATGGGTTCAGCACCCCGCAGGGCACCCAGGTCGGCTTGCTGATCGCACCCGATCCCTCGCTGGTGCCCAAACACGACAGTGCCGCTGACCAGCAAGCCGCCGGCCCGCAGGCCGCGGGCATCCTCCCGTCGGCCGAGGCGTTGCCGGTGCGGGTGGGAGTGGGCGTCATCGGCAGCATCGTCGTGTTCGGTCTGATCATGGCCGCCCGGTCGATGAACCGCCGGACCACATAACCAGCACCGTTGACCGCCGAAGTTTGCTGTGGCACCGTCTGGGGGGTGACTGAAGCCCTGTACGAGGACGCTGGCCTCCTGCTCGACGACGACGGAGTCACCATCCGCCGCTACTACTTTCCATTAGCTACACCCAAGCGGATCTCCTACTCCGATATCCAGGGCATCAAGACCAAGCCGATCAGCTGGAATTCCGGCAAGGGCAGGTTCTGGGGGGCATCCGACCCTCGCTACTGGTTTCCGCTGGACATCCATCGGGGCAGCAAAAAGACCTTGCTGGTGCTCAATGTCGGCCGCCGGGTGAAGGCCTGCATAACTCCGGAAAACCCCGAGCGGGTCATCGAGTTGCTCCGCGAACGGGTGCGGCCGCGCTGACCGGCTCATCGCGCGTTGGGCTGACCGCCGCCAGCCTCGGCCTCATCTACGGGTACGACCTGTCCATCATCGCCGGCGCGCAGCTGTTCCTCACCGAGGATTTCGGACTTTCGACCAGCCAACAAGAACTGCTGACGACGATGGCGGTGATCGGTCAGATCGCCGGAGCACTTGCCGCCGGTGTGCTCGCCAATGCGATCGGGCGCAAGAAGTCGATGGTGCTCATCGCCATCAGCTACGCGGTATTCGCGCTGCTGGGTGCGCTCTCGGTCTCGCTGCCGATGCTGTTGACGGCGCGATTCCTGCTGGGTTTGACCATCGGCGTGACGGTGGTGGTCGTCCCGGTGTACGTGGCGGAATCGGCTCCGACGGCGGTGCGCGGAGCATTGCTGACGACCTATCAATTGACGATCGTCACCGGACTCATCATTGGCTACCTAGCGGGCTATCTGCTGGCCGGCACGCACAGCTGGCGGTGGATGCTGGGGCTGGCCGCAGCGCCCGCAATATTGCTGCTGCCGTTGCTGATTGGGCTGCCCGATACGGCGCGCTGGTACCTGTTGAAGGGGCGGCCCGACGACGCCCGCCTGGCGTTGCTGCGCGCGGAGCCCACCGCGAACGCCGACGAGGAGCTGGCCGAGATGGGCCGCGAAGTCAGCGAAGGTAGCGGCGACGGCGTCTCCGAGACGCTGCGGGAAATGACTCGAAGGCCGTATTCGCGCGCCACCGTCTTTGTGATCGCGCTCGGCTTCCTGGCCCAGATCACCGGCGTCAACGCGATCATCTATTACAGCCCACGGATATTCCAGGCGATGGGCTTCACCGGCAATTTCGCGCTACTGGGGCTGCCCGCGCTGGTTCAGGTCGCCGGGTTGGCCGCGGTGGGCACCGCGCTGACACTCGTCGACCGGGTAGGACGGCGCCCAATCCTGTTGTCCGGCATCGCCATGATGATCGCCGCCGACGTCGTGCTGATGGCCGTGTTCGCCCGCGGTCTCGGCGGCCCGGTCGTCGGGTTCGCCGGCGTGCTGCTTTTCATCTTCGGCTATACCGCGGGCTTCGGCTCGCTGGGCTGGGTGTACGCCAGCGAAAGTTTCCCGACCAGGCTGCGGTCCATCGGGTCGAGCACCATGCTCACCGCCAACCTGGTCGCGAACGCGATCGTCGCCGCGGTCTTTCTGACCGTTCTGCATTCACTCGGCGGCGCAGGCGCTTTCGCGGTTTTCGGACTTTTCGCAGTGGTGGCGTTCGTGGTCGTCTACCGGTACGCGCCGGAGACCAAGGGGCGCCAGCTGGAGGACATTCGGCTGTTCTGGGAAAACGGTGGACATTGGCCGTAATCGTTGCGGGCACGGTGGTTCTCGACGGCCAGATCGGCCGGCCGGGATGGCTGCAGACATCCGCAGGCCGCATCGTTGCCTGCGGGGCGGGCGCCCCACCCGGGCCTGCTGATAGCGAATTTCCCGATTGCATTGTGGTGCCAGGGTTTATCGACATGCACGTGCACGGCGGCGGTGGCGCTTCCTACCTGGATGCCGGCCAGATCGCCGAGGCCGCGGCATTCCACCTACGCCACGGCACCACCACGACGCTGGCCAGTCTGGTCACCGCCGCCCCCGCCGAACTGTTGGCCGGCGTACGCGCACTCGCCGAGGCGACCCGCGACGGCATCATCGCGGGCATTCATCTGGAGGGGCCGTGGCTGAGCCGGGCGCGTTGCGGCGCGCACGACCAGACCCGGATGCGTGATCCTGATCCAGCCGAGATCGAGGACGTGCTGACCGCCGGCGCCGGCGCGATCCGGATGGTCACGCTGGCCCCCGAACTGCCCGGCAGCGACCAGGCGATCCGGCGTTTCGTCGACGCGGATGTTGTTGTCGCCGTGGGACATACCGATGCGACCTACGAGCAGACCCAACACGCGCTTGCCCTGGGCGCGACGGTCGGCACGCATGTGTTCAACGCAATGCGCCCGCTGGACCACCGGGAGCCAGGACCTGCGCTTGCACTGCTGGGGGACCCGGGTGTCGTCGTCGAGCTGATCGCCGATGGCGTGCACGTGCACCCGGCCGT
This sequence comes from uncultured Actinomycetota bacterium, assembly GCA_963826365.1. Taxonomy (GTDB): domain Bacteria; phylum Actinomycetota; class Actinomycetes; order Mycobacteriales; family Mycobacteriaceae; genus Mycobacterium. Next base: position 493,403 of record CAWGXA010000004.1, read on the forward strand.
CGTGGCGGCAGTGATCCGGGCCGCAGGACCGGGCCGAGTCGCGGCGATCACCGATGCCATCGCCGCGGCCGGCTGTGCCGACGGGGCATTCCAGCTCGGCACGGTCGGCATCGACGTGGTGTCCGGCGTGGCGCGGGTGCGCGGCACGTCGACGATCGCCGGCAGCACCGCGACCATGGATCGGTTGTTCCGCAATATCGTCGGGCTCGGCCCGGACTTCGATGCGTCGCTGGCCGCGGCCGCCCAGCTGACCTCGTCGACACCGGCGCGCGCCCTTCGCCTGGAAGACGTGGGCGCACTGCGCGCCGGCCATCACGCCAACCTCGTCGTGCTGGACCGTAATTTGCAAGTCAAGGCCGTTATGGTGCGGGGCAACTGGCGTTAGCGAAGCCAGCGGGTCAGTCGGGAAAACGTCAGCGCGCCAACGGCTCCCACCGCCACGGCGGTCAGCGTCTGACGAGCACTGAGTCCCTCGTCCAGCTGCACTCGCGGCGCGATGATCGCCGGTGCCGGAGGGGCGACCGGCTTGGCACGCGGATCGGTGGACGTGGTGGCCGCCCACGCGGCGGCGAACAGGACCAGGTACGCGGTCACGTAGGCGAACACCATCAAGCCCAGCACCGGTCCGAACGTAGCGCCCGCGGGGCTGTGCAACACCGCCCGCAGATAGATCGAGGCCACCTGCTTGAACAACTCGAAGCCGATCGCCGCCAGCAATCCGGCCCGCACGCCGCTGACGAAATCGACTTTCTGTCGCGGCAGTCGGGCGATCATCCAGGTGAACAACATCCACGACACCAGCAGCGACACCACCATCGAAATAACCCTGAAGACCTCGCCGAACACCGAAAAGTCGGGTATTGCAAACCATTTCAGTATTGTTCGCATCGGAGCCGCTTGGCTGATTGCGCTAAGGCCAAGGGTGCCCACAAGCACCACGAACGTCCCGAGCATCGCGATCAGGTCAGATAGCTTGTTACGCAGGAATCCCGGGGACTCCACCGGCTGGTCCCACCACATCTCGGTCATCGCGGCCCGCAGATGCGACATCCAGCTAAGCCCTCCCCAGGCCGCGGTGATCAGACCGATGACCCCGATCGACGCGCGCGCATTGATCGCGGAGTTCATCAAATCGATCAGCTGCTGACCCAGCGCGCCGGTCACGGCGGATCGGATGTGGTTGTCGATGGTGCCGCAGCAGTTTGGGATCGCGTGACAGCATGAAGCCGACCGCGGCGAAACTGACCATCAGCAAAGGAAATAGCGCGAAAATCGTGTAGTAGGTCAGACCGGCTGCGTAAAAGCCGCCGTTGCGTTGGTCGAAGCGCTGATAGGCACGTATCACATGGTCGAGCCAGCCGAACCGGGCACGCAGTCGATCAAAGATTCCTGGCTTGGCCGGCTCGGTCATAAACGCCTACCCCCGTCGCGGAAGGAACCCTAGCCGATCGTAAACCCGCCGCACCGTTTCCCCGGCCACCTCGTCGGCACGCTCGGCTCCGGTGGCCAGCACCGCCTCCAATTCGGTGAGATCGGCCGTCAATTCGTCGACTCTGGCCTTGATCGGCCTGGCGAACTCGACGACCGCCTCGGCGGTTTCTTTCTTCAGGTCTCCGTAGCCGCGCCCGGCGTAGCCCTCGACAAGCTTGTCGATGTCGACGCCGGTGACCGCCGACTGGATGGTCAGCAGATTGGAAATCCCGGGCTTGGCGTCGGTGTCGAACCGGATTTCGCGCTCGCTGTCGGTCACAGCTGAGCGAATCTTCTTGGCGGACAACGCCGGATCGTCCAGCAGGTTGATCAGCCCGGCATCGGTGGCCGCCGATTTGCTCATCTTCGACGTCGGATCTTGTAAGTCGTAGATCTTGGCGGTGGCCTTGGGAATGAGCATGTCGGGGACCACGAAAGTGTCCGGGAAGCGGGCGTTGAAGCGCTCGGCGATGTCGCGTGCCAGCTCCAGGTGCTGGCGCTGGTCCTCGCCGACGGGCACCAGATTGGTGTCGTAGGCCAGCACGTCGGCGGCCTGTAACACCGGGTAGGTGAACAGCCCGACGGTGGTGGAGTCGGTGCCCTGGCGCAGCGACTTGTCCTTGAACTGCGTCATCCGCGACGCCTGCCCAAAGCCGGTGAAGCAGCCCAGCACCCACGCCAGCTGGGTGTGCGCCGGAACATGGCTTTGCACGAAAACGGTGCTGCGGGCCGGATCGATGCCCAAGGCCAGGTACTGGGCGGCGGTCACCAGCGTCCGGCGTCGCAGCGCCTCAGGATCCTGGGCGACGGTGATGGCGTGCAGGTCCACGACGCAGAAAAAGGCGTCGTGGGCGTCTTGCAGTGCCACCCACTGCGTGATGGCGCCCAGCGCGTTACCGAGGTGCAGGGAGTCAGACGTGGGTTGCACGCCGGAGAAAATCCGGCTGGGCCTGGAAGCGGTGCTCATGATGCCCCGATCTTTTCACGCCGGGGTCCCGCGGTCGCACCCTTGCTTGCGGTACCGGCGGTACCACCTTTAATGTCGGCTACATGACCACTCGCGCGCCGATCCACCTTGGTTCTGGAGAGCCGGTGCTGCTGCTGCATCCGTTTTTGATGTCCCAGACGGTATGGGACGGGGTGGCCAAGCAGCTGGCGGACACCGGCCGGTACGAGGTATTCGCCCCGACCATGGCGGGCCACAACGGCGGTCCGTATGCCGGAACCTGGCTGCTCAGCACGTCTGTGCTGGCCGACCACGTGGAACGCCAGCTCGACGACCTGGGCTGGGAAACCGCCCACATCGTCGGCAATTCGCTGGGCGGCTGGGTCGCCTTCGAACTCGAGCGGCGCGGACGGGCCCGCAGCGTCACCGGTGTGGCCGCGGCGGGCGGTTGGACGCGGTTCAGCCCGGTGAAATTCGAGGTCATCGGCAAATTCGTCGCGGGCATGCCGATCCTGGCGCTGGCCCGGTTGTTCGGCCAGCGGACGCTGCAGCTGCCTTTCAGCCGCACGCTGGCCACCCTGCCGCTGAGCGGATCGCCGTATGGGATCAGCGAGCGCCAACTGTCCGGCATCGTCGACGACGCCGCACACTGCCCGGCCTACTTCCAACTACTGATCAAGGCGCTGCTGCAGCCCGGTTTGCTGGAGCTGGCACAGACCGCCGTCCCGGCACATGTGGTGCTCTGCGGCAAGGATCGGGTGGTCCCGCCGAGCAGATTCGGCCGGCATTTCACCGACTTCCTGCCCGCCGGAACCCGCGTGACCAAGCTCGACGGGGTGGGCCACGTGCCCATGTTCGAAGCGCCGGAACGCGTCACCGAGGTCATCTCCGAGTTCATCGACGAATGCACCCGGCCGGCGCAGGCTGCCAACCCACCGGCCAGTTAGGCCAGCGCCTTCGTCAGGTTCTCGGCGATCGAACCGAGGAATTCCTCGCTCTGCTGCCACTGTTGATCGGGACCGATGAGGATGGCGAGATCCTTGGTCATCTTCCCGCTCTCGACGGTCGAGACGACCGTCTCCTCCACCTTCTGGGCGAAGTCGACGACCTCGGGCGTGCTGTCCAGCTTGCCGCGGTGTGCCAGCCCGCGGGTCCAGGCGAAGATCGAGGCGATCGGGTTGGTCGAGGTCGGCTTGCCTGCCTGGTACTGCCGATAGTGGCGGGTGACGGTGCCGTGCGCGGCCTCCGCCTCGACCGTCTTGCCGTCGGCGGTCATCAGCACCGAGGTCATCAGCCCGAGAGATCCGTAGCCCTGGGCGACCGTGTCCGACTGCACGTCGCCGTCGTAGTTCTTGCAGGCCCAGACGTAGCCGCCCTCCCACTTCAGGCAGGCGGCCACCATGTCGTCGATCAGCCGGTGCTCGTAGGTAAGGCCCTCGGCTTCGAACTGTTCTGAGAACTCTTCGTCGAAGATGCGCTGGAACTCGTCTTTGAACATGCCGTCGTAGGCCTTGAGGATGGTGTTCTTCGTCGACAGATACACCGGCCACTTGGCGTTCAGGCCATAGGCGAACGTGGCCCTCGCGAAATCCTGGATGGATTGCTTGAAGTTGTACATCCCCATCACGACGCCGCCGGACTCGGGGATGGTGACCATCTCGTGCACGATCGGCTCGCTGCCGTCGGCGGGCGTGAAAGTTATTGCGACGGTGCCTTGCTGGTCGACCTTGAAGTTGGTCGACCGGTACTGGTCGCCGAATGCGTGACGGCCGATGACGATCGGCTTCGTCCAGCCCGGAACCAGGCGCGGGACATTGGAGATCACAATCGGCTCGCGGAAGATGGTGCCGCCCAGGATGTTTCGGATCGTCCCATTTGGCGAGAGCCACATCTTCTTCAGGTTGAACTCGGCGACGCGGGCCTCGTCGGGGGTGATCGTCGCGCACTTGACGCCCACGCCGTGCTTCTTGATGGCATAGGCCGCGTCGATCGTCACCTGGTCGTCGGTGCGGTCGCGGTGCTCGATACCCAAGTCGTAGTAGTCCAGATTGATGTCGAGGTGCGGAAGGATCAACATGTCCTTGATCAGCTTCCAGATGACGCGCGTCATCTCGTCGCCGTCGAGCTCTACAACCGGGCCCTTGACCTTGATCTTGGGTTCGTTGGACATGTCGCTCCTCGCGGCGTCAGCCCTGCGAAGCAGCTAACGCTTCATTGAACTTCTTGCTGGGCCGCATTACCGCAGTCGTCTTCTCGCTGTCCGGGTAGTAGTAGCCACCGATGTCGACCGAATCGCCCTGCGCCTCGGCCAGTTCGGCCACGATCGCGTCCTCGTTCTTGCCCAACGAGTCGGCCAGCGCGGCGAAGTGGTCGCGCAGCTCTTCATCCTCGGATTGTGCGGCAAGTTCGGAGGCCCAGTACAGCGCCAGGTAGAACTGGCTGCCCCGGTTATCGAGTTCACCGGTCTTACGCGACGGGTTCTTGTTGTTGTCCAACAACTTACCGATCGCGGCATCCAGCGTCTTGGCCAGAATCGTGGCGCGCTCGTTATCGGTCTTGATGCCAAGGTCTTCGAAACACGCTCCCAGAGCGAGGAATTCACCGAGGGAATCCCAGCGCAGGTGATTCTCCTCGACGAGTTGGTGAACGTGCTTCGGCGCCGAACCACCCGCTCCGGTTTCATACATTCCGCCGCCGGCCATCAACGGCACGATGGACAGCATCTTGGCGCTGGTGCCCAGCTCCAGGATCGGGAAAAGGTCGGTGAGGTAGTCACGCAGGATGTTGCCGGTGGCGGCAATGGTGTCCTGGCCGCGCATCGCTCGCTCGATGGTGTGCCGCATGGCCCGTTCCTGCGACATGATTTGGATGTCGAGGCCCTCGGTGTCGTGGTCGGCGAGGTAAGTGTTCACCTTCTTGCGCAATTCGTTTTCGTGCGGGCGCCACACGTCCAGCCAGAACACCACCGGCATGCCCGAGTTGCGGGCCCGGGTGACGGCCAGCTTGACCCAGTCCCGGATCGGCTCGTCCCGGACGATGGGCATGCGCCAGATGTCGCCGGCTTCCACGTTTTGCGCCAGCAGGACATCGCCGGTGTCGAGGTCGACGATGTTGGCGACACCGTCCTCGGGGATCTCGAACGTCTTGTCGTGCGAGCCGTACTCCTCGGCCTGCTGCGCCATCAGCCCGACGTTGGGGACGGTGCCCATCGTGGTCGGATCGAATTGTCCGTGCGTCTTACAGAAGTTGATGATCTCCTGATAGATACGGGAAAACGTGGACTCGGGGTTGACGGCCTTGGTGTCTTTCTGCCGCCCGTCGGCGCCCCACATCTTGCCGCCGGCCCGGATCATCGCCGGCATTGACGCATCCACGATCACGTCGCTAGGCGAATGAAAGTTGGTGATGCCCTTGGCCGAATCGACCATGGCCAGCTCGGGGCGGTGTTCGTGGCAGGCGTGCAGGTCGCGGATGATCTCGTCGTGCAACGACGCGGGCAGCGACTCGATCTTGTTGTAGAGGTCAACCAAGCCGTTGTTGACGTTGACGCCGAGTTCGTCGAACAGCTCCTGGTGCTTGGCGAAGGCGTCCTGGTAGAAGATCTTGACGGCGTGCCCGAAGACGATCGGGTGCGAAACCTTCATCATCGTCGCCTTGACGTGCAGTGAGAACATCACGCCGGTCTCGTAGGCATCCTCCATCTCCGCCTCGTAGAACTCGCAGAGGGCCTTCACACTCATGAACATGCTGTCGATGATGTCGCCGTCGCGCAGCGACACCATCGGCTTGAGCACGATCGTCTTGCCGCCCTTGGTCGCCAACTCCATCTTCACGTTGCGCGCGCGGTCCACCGTCATCGACTTTTCGCCGTGGTAGAAGTCGCCGCGCTTCATGGTCGCGACGTGGGTGCGCGACGCCTGCGACCAGTCCGCCATGCTGTGCGGGTGCTTGCGTGCGTACTCCTTGACCGCGTTAGGCGCGCGGCGGTCCGAGTTTCCTTGCCGTAGAACGGGATTCACGGCACTGCCAAGGCATTTGGCGTAGCGGTCGCGGATTTCCTTGTCCTCGTCGGTTTTCGGACTCTGCGGATAGTCCGGAATCTTGAATCCCTTGCCCTGCAGCTCCTTGACGGCGGCGATCAGCTGGGGCACCGAGGCGCTGATGTTGGGCAGCTTGATGATGTTGGTGTCGGCCAACTTCGTCATCTTGCCCAGTTCGCCGAGGTTGTCGGGCACCCGCTGCTCGTCGGTCAGATCCTCGGGAAACTCGGCCAGGATCCGAGCGGCGACCGAGATGTCAGTGGTCTTGATCTCGATTCCGGCCGGCTCGGCGAAAGCCCGCACGATCGGCAGGAACGCGTAGGTCGCCAGCAACGGCGCCTCGTCGGTCAGCGTGTAGATGACGGTCGGTTTATCGGCGCACACGGACAGTCCCTCTCCCGGCGTCAGCATTCAGATATTGGGGAATTCAGCGTTCTGCCTGCCACGTTATCAAGGGTGTTTGGGTGGCGTTCGACCTGCACATAAACCGCGCTCGTTGGCACCGCCTCGGCACAGTAAGATAGTCTTTGTATTGGTCATGAGCGCCAGCATCAAGCCCCGGCTTGCTGGCCGGCAACCCTCCAACCGCGGTGGGGTGCCCCGGGTGATGACCAGGTTGAGTAGCCACAATCGGCTATCCGGCAAGCGCGGGTCCGCCATGACGGGCCCCTGAGTAGACAGGGAACCGTGATGAGCAATCACTCGATCCCTTTGCGAACCTTTTCGGGCACTCCGGTGTGTCGCCGCTAACTCGCGGCCAGACCCGACTGCCCCCTACTGCCAGCAGAAAGCCACCCCAGTGACCTCTGACAACACCGCCACCGACACCGATCCGACCGCGAATTGGTCCTTCGAAACCAAGCAGGTGCACGCCGGCCAGCAACCGGACCCGACCACCAACGCGCGCGCCCTGCCGATCTACCAGACCACGTCGTACACCTTCAACGACACCTCACATGCCGCAGCCCTGTTCGGGCTCGAGGTCCCCGGCAACATCTACACCCGGATCGGCAACCCGACCACCGACGTCGTCGAGCAGCGCATCGCGGCGCTCGAAGGCGGCGTTGCCGCGCTGTTTCTGAGCTCCGGGCAAGCCGCTGAGACCTTCGCCATATTGAACCTCGCGGGTGCCGGGGATCACATTGTCTCCAGCCCGCGGCTCTACGGCGGCACGTACAACCTGTTCCACTACTCGCTGCCCAAGCTCGGTATCGAGGTCAGCTTCGTCGAGAATCCCGACGACCTGGACTCCTGGCAGGCCGCGGTGCGACCGAACACCAAGGCCTTTTTCGCCGAGACCATCTCCAATCCGCAGATCGACGTGCTGGACACACCCGGTGTCGCCGGCGTCGCGCACGCCAACGGTGTACCGCTGATCGTCGACAACACCATTGCCACGCCCTACCTGATCCAGCCGCTCGCGCAGGGCGCCGACATCGTGGTGCACTCGGCCACCAAATACCTGGGCGGGCACGGCTCCGCGATCGCCGGAGTCATCGTCGACGGCGGCACGTTCGACTGGACGCAGGGCCGTTTCCCCGGTTTCACCACGCCTGACCCCAGCTACCACGGCGTGGTGTTCGCCGAGCTGGGACCGCCGGCATATGCGATCAAGGCGCGCGTGCAACTGCTGCGCGACTATGGTTCGGCCGCTTCGCCGTTCAACGCTTTCCTGGTCGCCCAGGGTCTGGAAACGCTGAGCCTGCGCATCGAACGCCACGTCGCCAACGCGAAGCGGGTCGCGGAATTCCTGGAGGGCCACGACGGCGTGCTGTCGGTCAACTATGCCGGCCTGCCCAGCTCGCCGTGGCACGAGCGCGGAAAAGAGCTGGCGCCCAAGGGGACCGGTGCCGTGCTGGCGTTCGAGCTGGCCGGTGGCATCGAGGCCGGCAAGGCGTTCGTCAACGCGCTGAAACTGCACAGCCACGTCGCCAACATCGGTGACGTGCGCTCGCTGGTGATTCACCCGGCGTCGACCACCCATGCGCAGCTGAGCCCCGAGGAGCAGCTGACCACCGGCGTCAGCCCGGGCCTGGTGCGGCTGGCCGTCGGCATCGAGGGCATCGACGACATCCTTGCCGATTTGGAACTCGGCTTTGTCGCCGCCCGCAAGTTCAGTGGTGACCCGCACTCCGTGGCGGCCTTCTGAGGACTTGTGACATGACGATCTCCGAGGTTCCTACGAAAACGCTGCCTGCCGAAGGCGAAATCGGCCTGGTGGAAATCGGTTCGGTGACCACCGAGAGCGGCGCCGTCATCGACGATGTCTGTATTGCGGTCCAGCGTTGGGGCGAACTGTCGCCGACCCGCGACAACGTGGTGGTGGTACTGCATGCGCTGACCGGTGATTCGCATATCACCGGGCCGGCCGGCCCCGGGCATCCCACGCCCGGCTGGTGGGACGGAGTGGCCGGGCCGGGCGCACCGATCGACACCAATCGCTGGTGCGCGGTGGCCACCAACGTGCTGGGTGGTTGCCGTGGCTCCACCGGACCCAGTTCACTTTCCCGGGACGGAAAGCCATGGGGCTCCCGGTTTCCGTTGATCACCGTGCGGGATCAGGTGCAAGCCGATATCGCCGCCCTGGAAGCGCTGGGAATAAACCAGGTCGCCGCCGTGGTTGGCGGATCCATGGGCGGCGCACGGGCTTTGGAATGGATGGTCGGCCACCCCGATCGCGTCCGGGCGGGGTTGTTGCTGGCCGTCGGTGCCCGCGCCACCGGCGATCAGATCGGCACTCAGACCACACAGGTCGCGGCGATCAAGGCCGACCCGAACTGGCAGGGCGGCGACTATCACGACACCGGGCAGCGGCCCGATGCCGGGCTGGCGATCGCCCGCCGCTTCGCTCACCTGACTTACCGCGGCGAGGTCGAGCTGGATAACCGGTTCGCCAACGACGGTCAGGACGACGAGAAGACAGCGGACGGCGGCCGTTACGCGGTGCAGAGCTACTTGGAACACCAGGGCAACAAGCTGTTAGCCCGTTTCGACGCCGGTAGTTACGTGGCGCTGACCGAGACACTGAACAGTCACGACGTCGGCCGCGGCCGCGGCGGGGTCGACAAGGCGCTGCGCGGCTGCCCAGTACCGGCCGTGGTCGGTGGCATCACCTCCGACCGGCTCTACCCGTTGCGCTTGCAACAAGAGCTGGCCGAGCTGCTGCCCGGCTGCACCGGACTGCAGGTCGTCGACTCCATCTGCGGGCACGACGGGTTCCTGGTGGAAACCGAAGCGGTGGGCGAATTGGTCCGCAAGACATTGCAATTGGCCGAGGATGAAGGCGCGTGTCAACGGTGATCCGCTCGCAAAACGACGCCTCCTTGTCTTTCGGTTCGGCGGCGGCTGCCTACGAGCGTGGGCGCCCGTCGTATCCGCCCGAAGCAATCGACTGGTTGTTGCCGCGGGGCGCGCGCAAAGTACTCGACCTGGGCGCAGGCACCGGGAAGTTGACAACCCGGTTAGTGGAGCGCGGCCTGGACGTGGTGGCCGTGGACCCGATCCCCGACATGCTCGAAGTGCTGCGCAGCTCGCTACCGGAGACTCGTGCGCTGCTGGGCACCGCCGAAGATATTCCGTTGGAGGACAACAGCGTTGACGCCGTGCTGGTTGCCCAGGCGTGGCATTGGGTCGACCCGGAGCGAGCCATTCCCGAGGTGGCCCGGGTGCTGCGACCCGGCGGCCGGCTGGGTTTGGTGTGGAACACTCGCGACGAGCGGCTTGGCTGGGTGCGCGAACTGGGCCAGATCATCGGCAGTGACGGCGACGGGCGACGCTTCGACGTCGAGCTGCCGGCACCATTCGTCGAGCGGCAGCGTCACCAAGTCGAGTGGACCAATTACCTGACGCCGCAAGCATTGATCGACCTGGTGGCCTCGCGCACCTACTGCATCACTTCGCCGACCGAAGTGCGCACCAGGACGCTGGACCAGGTGCGCGAGTTGCTGGCGACCCATACGGCGCTGGCGAACTCGACCGGCTTGGCAATGCCGTATGTCACCGTCTGCATCCGTGCGACGCTAGGCGATTGACGGGCGGGTCAGCCCGTGCCGATGTTGCGGACCAAGCGCCGACCGGCGAAAGCACAGCAAATGCAACAGGATTCATTACTTCCAGAGCAGGCCGCGCTGACAAACATCGGAAAACGAATACCACTTCGCCTGTTCGCTAGCCAAAGGTGTTGCCAGTAGCCATATTCCTTGCACCCGGATGTGTGAGGTCTGTTCAAAGCCTAACCCCAAGCACAGGGTCGATGTCAAAATCACAGCAGGTTGCCAGGAGAATTGGCAGGACATTCTCAGACGAAATCTCGCTGTAACAAAAACATTGCGACACGTAACAAAAAAATCGCCTGACCAGCGGTTACCTTGGCGAGACGCGGGCGATCGAGACCTCCTGTGGATACCCCACTTCGCCGCCGACCGGGCCTGGCGCCAGTGCGGTTAGCCAGTGTTGGCCCGGATTCCAGTGCACGATCGAGAATAAATCCGCTGTACGGCAGTAGTTTTGGGTGTAACACGGTGTACGTCCGATATCTACCGTCGAGTTTAGCTGTGGCTCAGTAAGTTTCATTGGCTGTTACTATCGGTAAAGATTTCTCCATCTTGATGGAGTAGCGAGCGACATCAGTGCCGGCAAAGTGCAGTGCTTTTTTGCCGGAGGTGAATCCTCTGGTGCAAAGGGTTCGGTTCGTCCGACCGCACTCTTGGAGTAGCCAGTCCAAATCAATGATCTACGGAGGAGTCGAAGCGTTGGAAAGAGCAGGCACGAGCGTTGCCAGAGGTGACCGCCAGCTAGCTCAATTAGGCAAACACAGCTCGTTGACGCCGAAGAGCTCCGCTTGAGAATAAGGCGGATGTCGGAATAGTTGCGGCGCAACGTACTTCAATGGTGGCGGGATAGTCACCATCCCGCATATCGCGCAAATGCCCAGACATCGTTGAGGAGGAGGCCCATGCCTGCCGGACGGTCCGTACCCGCAGGGAAGTCGACGCGGCCTGCCAATGCGGCCGGCATCGCCCATTCAATCACGTTCGAATAGGGATGGCGTGCAATGGACTTTTTGACGCTACCGCCGGAAGTCAATTCCGCTCGCATGTATACGGGCCCCGGGGCGGAGCCGATGCTCGCCGCGGCGGAGAGCTGGCAAACGCTAGCCGCAGAACTGTATTCGGCGGCCAACTCGTACCAGTCGGTGGTCTCGGGGCTGACCGCAGGACCGTGGCAGGGCCCATCATCGGCAACGATGGCAGCGGCCGCCGCCTCCTACGCGGCGTGGATGAGCGCCACCGCCAGGCAGGCCGAGCAGACGGCTAGCCAGGCCCGGGTGGCCGCCGACGCCTACCAAACGGCATTTGCGGCGACGGTGCCGCCGCAGGCGGTTGCGGCCAACCGCAGCTTGCTGACGAGGCTGGTGGCGACCAACCTGTTCGGACAGAACACATCGGCAATCGCAACCACCGAAGCGCAGTACGCCGAAATGTGGACCCAGGACGCCGTGGCGATGTCCGGCTACTCAAGTTCGGCGGCATCCGCGACGACACTGACTCCGTTCACCGCGCCGCGGCAAAACACCGACCCGGGCGGCTCGGCCAGCCAATCAACGGCAGTCGGCCAAGCAACGGGCACCTCGGCCGGCAACGCGCAAAGCGCGGTGTCGTCGATTCAGCAGGCGTTCTCCGCGGTCCCCAACGCGCTGGCGGCGCCGGCAGCCGCCTCGTCCTCGTCGAGCTCGCTCGACACGGCGGCCGATCTGATTTCCATCTTCCTGGACCTGCCGGCCGACGTTGGCGAGCTTTCCGTCGACGTACCGCTGAGCATTCTCGGCCTAGTGTCCCTTCCTCTCGATATCGGAAGTTATGGCACAGGTCTGCACACCGACGACATCGTCAGCGGCTGGAATGGCGTCCAGCCCTGGCCGAACGATGGGCCGGCGCCTGTCAAAGAGTTGCCGGCGCCGCTCACCAACCGAGCGCCGGGCACGGTGCCAACGCCGAGCGTTTCGGCCGGTCTGGGCGAAGCGAACCCGGTCGGAATGTTGTCTGTGCCGGCGACCTGGACCGTCGCCACACCGGCGGTCCGCCCGATCGCGGTGACGCTGCCTGCGTTGCCGGCTACCGTCGCCGTCGCCGGGCAACCCGGTCTGGGCGGCACGCTCAGCCAGATGGCGCTGGGCAGCATGGTCGGGCGAGCCATGGCGGGAACGATGCCGATCCGCGGCGGCCGGGGTGGCGCGGCGGCTAAAGGTGCGCGGGTGGCGGCCCGCGCACCTGCCGTGGCTGAAACGACGGCGGCCGACGGGGAAGGCAAAGCGGCTCAGACCCAGGCTGAGAACCCGGCCCGGACCGTGGTTACCGGTGTCGCGGCCGAGCTCCGTGAGTTCGCCAAGCTGCGCGACGAGGGAATTCTGACCGACGAAGAGTACGCCGAGCAAAAAAGTCGCCTACTCGGGCACTGAACTGCTAGCGCCGTGCGGGGGAACGCAGCGCCGGCTTTCTGAAACGAGGAATGTGCAGCTTTGGATTTCGCGATATTGCCGCCGGAGATCAACTCCGGTCGGATGTATGCCGGTCCCGGCTCGGGACCCATGCTGGCTGCTGCACAAGCCTGGGATGGGTTGGCTGACCAGCTGTACACCGCGGCCGGCGCGCATCAGTTGGCTATCGCAGACTTGACTGATTCCTGGTCGGGCCCGTCGTCGGCGGCGATGACGGAGGCGGCGTCGTCGTACGGTGCCTGGCTGAGCAGTGCAGCCGCGCAAGCCGCGCAAACTGCCGCTCAGGCCAACGCCGCGGCCGCCGCCTACGAGGCGGCGTTCGTGGCGACGGTGCCGCCACCCGAGATCGCGGCTAATCGCAGCCTGCTGATGACGCTGGTGGCGACCAACTTCTTGGGGCAGAATACGTCGGCAATCGCGGCCACCGAGGCCGCCTACGCGGAGATGTGGGCCCAAGACGCGGCTGCGATGTATGGCTACGCGGGTTCGTCGGTAGCCGCGACAACACTGACACCGTTCGCCTCACCAGAACAGAACACCGACCCCGGTGGGACGTCCAGCCAAACCGCCGCCGTCAGCCAAGCGCTGACCACCTCGGCCGGCAACGCGCAAAATACCGTTTCGACTGTCTCCCAGACGTTCTCCGCGGTACCCGACGCGCTGCAGAACCTCGCCGCGCTGCCTGGTTTCGGACCATCGTCGGACTCACTGAACGCAGTAAGCGAACTGATCACGATTTTTCTCGGCACGCCGGACGCCCTCGCCGGCCTGGGCGCAAGCCTCCCCCTGGCGATTATGGCGGGGCCGGTGGATCTCCCGTTCGCCGTCGGCGGCTATCTGAATGGTGCGCACACCGATGACATAGTCGCCGGCTGGGCCGGGCAAGAGCCCTGGCCGGGGAACGGGCCGGCGCCAGTCAAGGAATTGCCGGCAACACTCATCAATCGGCCCCCGTTCTCGGCTGGTCTGGGCGGGGCGAACACGGTGGGGACGTTGTCGGTGCCGTCGTCGTGGACCACCGGCGCCCCGGAAGCCCGCCCTGACGCGCTAGCTCTCAAGGCCTTCACCACGGCGTCGCCGTTGGAAGCCGCGCCGGCGAGCATGGTCAACGACATGGGGCAGTCGGGCATGGCCGGGCAAGCCATGGCCGGGACACCGCAAACTGCCGGCGATTCGCAGAGCGGCAAGGCAGTCACCCCGCCACGTGCGGTGGCGCGCGCGACTGGCGCGCCGGCTGACGGTGAAGGCGAAGCGTCGCAGCATAATCCGCGGATCGTGGTCACCGGAGTCGCGGCCGCGATACGCGAGATCGCCAAGCTCCGCGACCAGGGATCGCTGACCCACGAGGAATTCGTCGAGCAGCGGAATTACCTGCTCGGCCGTTGAACCTCAGAAGTTCAAGCCGGAGAACATCACCCGGTTGGGGTCGTACTTCTTGCGGACGCTGGTCAGCTGCGACAGATTGGAGCCGAAATAGCGCGACGCCGCCGGATTGGGCTCCAGGTAGTTGACGTATCCCCCGACCGAATACTGTTGTACCGCTTGATGCGCCGAGCTCAGCCACTGCGTCGCGGCCGAAACCTGCGTACCGGCCGGCTCGACATACCACTGCAGCACCGCGGACTGCGCGCGCCACGGGAAGGCCGAATCCCCCGGGGCCACGTCACCGATGGCGCCGCCCAACGGATCGACCAGCAGGGACGCCTTCCCGGCATTGGCCGGCCACTGCCCGATGGCGGTGGCAATAGCATGAGCCGCAGCGGAATTAACCGTTGTGATCACGTCGGACCCCGCCACGAAGCCGCGCGGCGACGCCGTCGAGCTGCCACCCGCCAGATACGTCACCAGATCCATCCGGTTCATCGTCTTGTTCTGCACAGCTGTGGGCTGCAGGCCGACGGCGGACTTGATCGCGTCGGTCACTCCTGCGGCGCTACCCGCAGGACACGTCGCCAGGATGTGGCAGTCGGGCTGGCCCGAGCCGACAGCGAGATCAACCATGGCCCAACTGTTTCGGTCCGCCCCGTTCAGCCAGGATTGCCAGCCCATCAGTACCTGCACCGCCGACGACGGTGCGAAGTTGATCCGCACGACGTCGGTGTCGCCGGTGCCGAAGGTCGCGAAGGTCATCGACGTCGTGACGCCGAAATTGCCGCCACCGCCACCCCGAAGTGCCCAGAACAGATCCGGATGATCGTCGGCGGACGCGGTCACCACCTCGCCGCTGGGCAACACCAGTGTGGCCGACTGCAGCGCGTCGCAGGCCAGGCCGGCATGGCGGGAATCTGCCCCTATCCCGCCGCCCAGGGTCAGTCCCGCGACACCGACGGTTGGGCAACTGCCCGTCGGGATCCCGCGGCCGGCGCCCGCGCAAGCCTGATGTACCGCAAACAGATTCGTCGCCGGGGTCACGGTTACGTTGCCACCGTCCAGGTTCGCTCCGCCGGGAAGCCCACGCAGATCGATCACCATCGTGCCGTTGGCACTCGATGCGCCGATATAGGAATGCCCGCCACCGCGCGGCGCGATCTTGAGATTGTTGGCCGTCGCGAACGCGACCGCCTTCTGAACGTCGGCCTGCGACGAGACCGTCACCACCGCTGCCGGCTTGGAATTGTTGTACAACGAGTTGAAGACCTGCTTGCCCGAAGAGAACTGAGCGCCGCTGGCGGGCAGCAAGACACTGCCATTAATGTTGGATGCCAGGCCATTCCAACCAGCAGTGGCCGCGGGGTCCGCAGATGCCCGAGTCGTTCCGAACATCGCCCCAGTCGCCAGCACTCCGACGGCGCCACGAAGAAAGGTCTGACGCGAAATCCCAAGGTCGGACGGACGGATGCGATTCGTCGTCATAAGCCGGATTCTGACCTATTTCGTACCCGGAAATCGCAGCAGCGTGGCAAGTGTCGGATCACAATGTGGCGTCGATTAGCCGCAAGTTGGCCCGAAACGGTTGCGGGCCAATAACCGACATCTCAAGCGCGTCGCGCCCACGAAACGCATAGTGTGCAAACCTTGATCCGGCCGTGTTGTAAACGTGACAGTCATAGCCCAAGGTTTCAAGTGTGATTTGAGTGCGTCTGAGCACTCTGGGGACAGATGGGGAAACTGTCATGAGAGTACTTGCGCGTATGCACGTTCGGCCCTGGTTGTTTCGCCATCAACCCCTGACCATTCGTTTGCTTGCGGCGGCCGCCGCCTTGCTCACCGTGGCCGCGGCCTTTGCGGCACCGGCGGAGGCGGACGCGCACCAGGACGACGACTTCATCGACGCGCTGAACCACGCCGGCATCGACTTCGGCCAACCCGGAAACGCAATGGCCGTGGGTGAATCGGTTTGCCCGATGCTCGCCCAGCCCGGCGGCAGCTTCGCTGGGGCGGTGACGAGCATCAGACGCCGGGGCATGTCACCGAAGATGGCTCAGGTGTTCACCACCATCGCGATTCAGTCGTACTGCCCCGATGTGATGGCAAACCTGGCTAACGGCAACGCATCTGGGCTACCCGGCGTCAATACCATGATGCCAGGCGGCGGCAACATGCCAGGCATGCCGGGTCGCGCGATGCCCGGGATGCCGGGTGGCGGTATGCCGGGAATGCCAGGCGGCGCTATGCCGGGGATGCCCGGGGTGGCGACGCCTGGGCTACCGCAGATCACCGGGCCCGGAATTTAGACCGTACCCAGCGGGTCGATGGTCCACGCGATGTAGACCATCGCAGCGCCGACCGTCGCGGTGGTCATGAAGTCGATGCCCTTGCTGCGCACTGCCAGCAGACCGGCCCGGTCCTCGGATAGCAGCAGCCGCAACGCCGCTGCCACCCCGACACCGATGCCAATCAGCAGCGAACCGCGACGCCAGAAGTTGGCTCCCACCAAGACAAATGCCGCAACGAAGATCAGCACGACCGACAGGATCGGCCACTGAGCTTTCGCCACCGTCCTCGCCAGGGTCACTGCTGCTCGGCCAGCTCAACAACATTGGTCAGCAAGAATGCCCGGGTCAGCGGACCCACGCCACCGGGGTTCGGCGAAACGTGGCCGGCGACGTCCCAGACGTCGGGATGCACATCGCCGGCCAGCGTGCCGTCCACCCGGCTCACGCCGACGTCGACGACCGCGGCACCGGGACGCACCATGTCGGCGGTCAGCATGTGTGGCACCCCCACGCCGGCGACGATGATGTCCGCCTGTTTGGTCAGCGACGGCAGATCACGAGTTCCGGTGTGGCACAACGTCACTGTCGCGTTCTCGGAGCGTCGGGTCAGCAACAGACCCAACGGGCGACCGACCGTGACGCCGCGGCCGATGACCACGACATGGGCGCCGGCGATCTCGACGTCGTAACGCCGCAGTAAATGCACGATGCCGCGCGGGGTGCACGGCAGCGGGGCCGGGTCCATCAGCACCAGCCGGCCCAGGTTGGTCGGGTGCAGGCCGTCGGCGTCCTTGCCCGGGTCGACGCGCTGTAGCGCCGCGTTCTCGTCGAGATGCTTGGGCAGCGGCAACTGCACGATGTAGCCGGTGCACTCGGGGTTGGCGTTCAGCTCGTCGATGGTCTCGTTGAGAGTCGCCTCGCTGATGTCGGCCGGCAGGTCACGCCGGATCGAGGTGATGCCCACCTTCGCGCAGTCGGCGTGCTTACCGCGCACGTAAGCCTGCGACCCCGGATCGTCGCCGACCAGGATGGTGCCCAGCCCGGGTGTGCGGCCTGATGCGGTCAATGCCGCCACCCGTTGCGTCAGGTCGACGAAGATCTCGTCGCGGGTGGCCTTGCCGTCCAGCGTGATTGCGCCCACGTCTCACAGTCTGGCATGTCGACGGCGGTGCCGATGATCGGCGACCCGCGGCGCCCGGCTTCGCCGCGCTTGCGATCGCCGATAGGCTCCTGGCATGCCCGCTGACCAGCCCAGTCCCCCCGACGTATTCAGCCCGGCCAAGCTCGGCCCAGTGACCCTGCGCAACCGGATCATCAAGTCGGCGACGTTCGAAGCGCGCACGGTCGGCGCGCTGGTGAGCGACGACCTGATCGAATACCACCGGCTGCCGGCCGCCGGCGGCGTCGGCATGACGACCGTCGCCTATTGCGCGGTCTCCCCCGGCGGCCGCACCGAGGGCAATGGACTCTGGATGCGCCCCGAGGCGGTGCCGGGGTTGCGGCGGCTCACCGACACGATCCACGCGGAGGGCGCGGCGGTCAGCGCGCAGATCGGCCACGCCGGCCCGGTGGCCAACGCCAAGTCCAACAAGGCCACCGCGCTGGCGCCGGTGCGGTTTTTCAACCCGATCGGGATGCGGTTCGCCAGAAAGGCGACCCGTGACGACATCGACGACGTCATCGCCGGGCACGTCAACGCGGCCCGGCTGGCCATCGAAGCCGGCGTTGACGCCGTCGAAATCCATTTGGGCCACAACTATTTGGCGAGCGCTTTCCTGTCCCCGCTGATCAACCGGCGCACTGACGAGTTTGGTGGATCGCTGGAGAACCGGGCCAAGCTGGCCCGCGGCATGGTGATGGCCGTGCGCCGGGCCGTCGAAAAAGAGGGCACGCCAATCGCGGTCACCGCCAAGCTCAACATGGCCGACGGTGTGCGCGGCGGGATCAGCACCGAGGAGTCGCTGATCACCGCCAAATGGCTGGAGGAAGACGGCGGGCTGGACGCGATCGAACTCACCGCGGGCAGCTCGCTGGTCAATCCGATGTATCTGTTCCGCGGCGACGCACCGCTCAAGGAGTTCGCCGGTGCTTTCAAGCCGCCGCTGCGCTGGGGCATGCGCATGACAGGCACCAAGTTCCTGCGCGAATACCCCTACCGGGAGGCCTATCTACTGCGCGACGCCAAGCTGTTTCGCGCCGAGCTGTCGATGCCGCTGATTCTGCTCGGCGGGATCACCAAGCGCGAGACGATGGACCTGGCGATGGCGGAGGGATTCGAGTTCGTCGCGATGGCCCGCGCGCTGCTGGCCGAACCCGACCTGATCAACCGAATTGCCGCCGACGGCGCCGCGCACACCGTGGAGTCGGCCTGTACCCACTGCAATCGGTGCATGCCCACGATTTACAGCCGTACCCGCTGCGTCGTCACCGGAGCGCCCGACTCGGTCGCATAACGGACCCGACGTGCCGCAAATGGTGCGGTTGGTGCGCGAGGTCCACGAGCTAGAGTTGTCGCGATGACTGCACCAGCCCCGCCGGCGCTCACCGTTCGCCATGACGGGTCCGAACGTACCTTCGCGGCTGGTCATGACGTGGTGGTCGGGCGCGATCTGCGGGCCGACATGCGCATCACCCACCCGCTGATCTCACGGGCCCACCTGTTGCTGCGGTTTGACCAGGGCAGGTGGCTGGCGATCGACAACGGTTCGCTCAACGGGACTTTCGCCAACGGCCGGAAGGTGCCGGTCGTCGATATCCATGACGGCCAGAGCATCAACATCGGCAATCCGGACGGCCCCCAGCTGAGCTTCGAGGTCGGGCGGCACCAGGGAATGGCCGGGCGCCCGCCGCAGACCGAGTCGATGGGCATCCCGGTGGCGGCGCCGGCCGGGTGGCCGTCCTCGCAGGCGTCGGGTCAGCCCATGCCGGCGGGCCCACCCGGCCCACCCGGGCGAGCGCCGGCCCGGAACGCACCGCCGCCGCCGCGGCCGCCCGGTCAACCGCCGCGGCCACCCGGGCAGCCGGTGTACCCGACGTCTCAGGGCGGCCGGCCGCCCGTCTACTCCACCGGCGCACCGCCGACTTTCCAGCCGCACCCCGGCGTGGGATCCACGCACGCGGCACCACAGACCCAGATGTCGCCCGTCGAGGTCAAGCCGCCAGAGGTCTCGAACCTGGCGACCAAGATGTTCCAGGCGTTATTGCCTTCTCGGTCCGGGGCCATCCAGAAGCCAAGCGGCTCGGTGACGATCGGCCGCGCCACGGACAACGAGATCGTGATCCAGGATGTCTTGGCGTCACGCCATCACGCGTTTTTGACCCAGACACCGCTGGGCACCGAGATCCGCGACGCCCACAGCATCAACGGGACCTTCGTCAACGGTGTGCGGGTCGGCTCCGCGGTGCTGACCGAGGGCGACGTCGTCACCATCGGAAACGTCGACCTGGTGTTCAACCACGGCACGTTGGTGCGGCGCACCGAGGCCGCGACCCGCACCGGCGGGCTGGAAGTGAACTCGGTCTGCTTCACCGTCGACGGCGGCAAGCAACTGCTCGACCACATTTCGCTGACCGCCCGCCCCGGCACGCTGACCGCGATCATCGGCGGCTCCGGCGCCGGCAAGACCACGCTGTCGCGGCTGATCGCCGGATACACCAGCCCCAGTTCCGGCTCGGTCACGTTCGAGGGCCACAACATCCACACCGAATACGCGTCGTTGCGCAGCAGAATCGGGATGGTCCCCCAGGACGACGTCGTGCACCGCCAGCTGACGGTCAACCAGGCGCTCGGCTACGCCGCCGAACTGCGGTTGCCGCCCGACACCAGCAAGGCCGACCGCGAACAGATCGTGGCCCAGGTGCTCGAGGAACTCGAGCTGACCAAACATGCCGACACCCGGGTCGACAAGCTCTCCGGCGGTCAGCGCAAACGCGCCTCGGTGGCCCTCGAACTACTCACCGGACCGTCACTGCTGATCCTCGACGAGCCGACCACCGGGCTGGACCCGGCGCTGGACCGTCAGGTGATGATGATGCTGCGCCAGCTGGCCGACGCCGGCCGCGTGGTGCTGATCGTCACCCACTCGGTGTCCTACCTCGACGTCTGCGATCAGCTGCTGCTGGTCGCGCCCGGTGGCAAGACGGCCTACCTGGGCCCGCCCAGCCAGATCGGTGCGGCGATGGGCACCTCCAACTGGGCCGACATCTTCGCCAACGTGGGCGCCGACCCCGACGAGGCCAACCGCCGCTTCCTGGCCGAGAACAAGCAGGCGACCGCTGTTCCGTCCGAACACAGCCCGGCCGCCGATCTGGGCGAACCGGTACATACCGACGTGTTCCGCCAGTTCTCCACGATCGCGCGCCGCCAGATTCGGCTGGTCATCTCCGACCGCGGCTACACGGTGTTCCTGGCGTTGTTGCCGTTCCTCATCGGCGTCCTGACGCTGACCGTGCGCGGCAAGAGTGGATACGGCATGTCGGATCCACTGGGCAACAATCCCGCTCAGCCCGACCAGATTCTGGTCATGCTCAACGTCGGCGCGGTGTTCATGGGTACCGCGTTGACCATTCGCGACCTCATCGGCGAGCGTCCCATCTTCCGCCGCGAGCAGGCGGTCGGGCTGTCGACGGTGGCCTATATGGGCGCCAAGATCATGGTGTTCTCGGTTTTCGCGATAGTCCAGGCGGCCATCGCGACGGCGATCTCGGTGATCGGCTGGGGCACCCCGATCTCGAATGCCGTGCTGCTGGGCAACGTCAACTTCGAACTGTTCGTCACCGTGGCCGCGACCTGTGTCGGTGCGGCACTACTCGGCATGGCGCTGTCGGCGCTGGCCCAATCGCAGGACCAGATCATGCCGATGCTGGTGGTGTCGATCATGAGCCAGCTGGTGTTCTCCGGCGGCATGATCTGGGTGACCGACCGGCTCGTGCTCGATCAGTTGTCGTGGGCCACTCCCGCCCGGTGGGGCTTCGCGGCGTCGGCGTCGACGATCGACGCCCACCGGCTGATCCCTGGTCCGACCGACCCGAAAGACCAGCACTGGGACCACACCAAGAGCGCGTGGCTGTTCGACATGGCGATGCTGGCGGTGTTGTGCATCGTCTACAGCGCGATCGTCTGGTGGAAGATCCGACTCAAGCGACGATGAACAGCCCCGCACAGCAGGTGTTGACGGTTCGGTCCAACCGATCTGCAGCCAGCTTTGCCCCGGGCTGCGACGTGGTGATCGGCAGTGACCTGCACGCCGATGTACGCGTCGCGCACCCGGTCGTCGCCCGCGCGCATCTGCTGCTGCGCTTCGACCACGGCAGGTGGGTCGCGATCGACAACAACACCCAGAACGGGATATTCGCCGAACGGCCAACGGGTGCCGACGGTCGACATTCGGGACGGCCAAACCCTCAACCTCGGCCAGCCCGACGGGCCGCGGCTCATTTTCGACGTCGGACGCCACCAGGGCCCGGTCGGCCTGCGACCGTTGACGACGGTGTCGATCCCGACCATCGCCCCGCCGCCGGGGCGTCCGCAGCCCACCCCACCGCTGCAACCCGCCCCACCCCGGCAGGCGCCGCCACCTGGCCAGCCGCCCGCACCGCCCCCGCAGAGTCCCGACGCGCTGCGCACTACCGCGGTTCCGCTCATCCGGCCCAGCGCCGCGACCCAAGCCGTGCCCCAGAGCCCGACCGTTGATCCCTCGACCGTGCGGGCCCGGATCGGCCGCGAGCTCGACAACGAAATCGTCATCCACGACGTGCTGGCGTCGCGCCACCACGCGGTGCTGGTTCCGACGCCCAAGGGCACCGAGATCCGCGACGCGGGCAGCATCAACGGGACATTCGTCAACGGAAAACGAGTCGGGACCGCGGCGCTGCACGACGGCGACGTGGTGACCATCGGCAACGTCGACCTGGTGTTCACCGGCGGCACCCTGGTGCGCCGCCAAGAGGTAGCGACCCGCACCGGCGGCCTCGAGGTGCGCGACGTCGACTTCGCCATCAACCACAAGAACCTGCTGGAGAAGGTCTCGCTGAGCGCCAAGCCCGGCACGCTGACGGCCATCATCGGCGGATCCGGCGCCGGGAAGTCCACGCTGTCGCGGCTGATCGCCGGATACACCACGCCCACCTCCGGGGCGGTCACCTTCGAGGGCCACAACATCCACACCCAGTACGCCACGATGCGCACCAGGATCGGGATGGTCCCCCAGGACGACGTGGTGCACCGCCAGCTGACGGTCAACCAGGCGCTCGGCTACGCCGCCGAGCTGCGACTGCCGCCCGACACCAGCAAGGCCGACCGCGAACAGGTCGTCGCCCAAGTGCTCGAGGAATTGGGCCTGACCCAGCACGCCGACACCCGGGTCGAAAAGCTCTCCGG
Source organism: uncultured Actinomycetota bacterium (assembly GCA_963826365.1). Classification (GTDB taxonomy): domain Bacteria; phylum Actinomycetota; class Actinomycetes; order Mycobacteriales; family Mycobacteriaceae; genus Mycobacterium. The sequence continues at coordinate 516,390 of CAWGXA010000004.1, forward strand.
CGGTCAGCGCAAACGCGCCTCGGTGGCCCTCGAACTACTCACCGGACCGTCGCTGCTGATCCTCGACGAACCCACCTCGGGTCTGGACCCCGCGCTGGACCTGCAGGTCATGACGATGCTGCGGCAACTCGCCGACGCCGGCCGCGTGGTCCTGGTCGTCACCCACTCATTGACCCACCTCGACGTCTGCGACCAGGTGCTGTTGATGGCGCCCGGCGGCAAGACAGCCTTCCTCGGCGCGCCCGATCAGATCGGCGACGTCATGGGGACCACCAACTGGGCCGAGATTTTCAGCAAGGTCGGCGCCGACCCCGACGAGGCGAATCGACGCTTCAGAGCCCGAATCGAAGCCCGAAAGCAACCGCCGCCGCCGGCGGAGGTGCCCGGTGATCTGGGTGCCCCGGCGCACACTCACTTCGCCCGCCAGTTCTCCACGATCGCGCGCCGCCAAATGCGGCTGGTCGTTTCCGACCGCGGCTATTTCGCATTCCTGGCACTGCTGCCGTTCATCATGGGTGCGCTGTCGTTGACCGTTCCCGGCACCGCCGGCTTCAGCCTTGCCGAACCGACCAGTGAAACACCGGACGAAGCCGCGCAGATCCTCACGCTGCTGTCCATCGCCGCCGTCTTCATGGGCACCGCGCTGACCATCCGCGATCTGATCGGCGAACGCCCCATCTTCCGGCGAGAACAGGCGGTCGGCCTATCGACCTGGGCCTACCTGGGCGCCAAGACCGCGGTGTTCTGCGCGTTCGCGATCGTTCAGTCGGCGATCACGACCACCATCGTGATAGTGGGCAAGGGCGCACCCAGTCAGCCGGCCGTGCTGCTCGGTAACTCCAGCCTCGAGCTGTTCGTCACCGTCGCGGCAACCTGTGTGGCCTCGGCGATTCTCGGCATGGTGCTGTCGTCGCTGGCCCGCTCCAACGAACAGATCATGCCGCTGCTGGTGGTGTCCCTGATGCTGCAGCTGGTGCTGGCCGGTGGCCTGATCCCGGTCACCGGCCGCGTCTTCCTCGACCAGCTGTCCTGGGTGATGCCCTCGCGCTGGGGCTATGCGGCATCGGCGTCCACGGTCAACCTGCGGATGCTGGTACCGGTCGGCCCCAAGGACAGTCACTGGGCGCACACCCGCGGTGCCTGGTCGCTCGACATGGGCATGCTGGCCGCGCTGTCGGTCATCTACACCGCCATCGTGTGGTGGCGCATCCGGCTCAAGCGCTGAGCCGGCTAATCCGGTTTGGTGTCCAGGCGCAAGCCGTGCGCCAACGAAAAGGCCACCGCCTGGCCGACGTCCACCCGAGCCCCCGCCAGGCTTGCGGTTCGCCACAACGACGAATCCACCGTCGCCCCACGCAGATCCGCGTCGTCCAGCTTGGTACCCATGGTGCGCGCACCGGACAGGTCGGCGCCGCGCAACACGGCCTTGCGCAGGTCGGTCTCCACCAGACTGGTCTCGCGTAACCGGCAGCCGCTCAAGTCGACGCCCCGCAGGTCGTTACCGCCGAGCACCGCGAGCGTGAAATCCACCTCGTCGAACGTCATCGGCCGCAGCCGGCATTGCACAAAGACCGAGCCCAGCATGCTGCATTGAGCAAATGTGCTGTGCCACATCAATGTTCGTTCGAAGGTGCAGTTGCGGAACGCCGAGCCGCGGTGCTGAGACTCGGCCAGATTGGCGCCGCTGAAATCGCATTCGCTGAACACGGCCCGCTCGGTGACTATCCGGCTCAGATCCTCGTCGCGGAAATCCCGGCCGGAGAATTCGCAGTCGACCCAGTGCTGCAATGCGGTCAGGCCGTCAGGCTTTGCAGCGCGTATTCACTCACCGCGATCAAAGCGTCGGTCGCCGACCTACGATCCCTGGCGTCGACGCTGATCACCGGAATGTGCGCGGGCAGGGTCAGGGCCTCGCGCACCGCGCCAGCGGGATACCTTGGCGCACCGTCGAATTCGTTGACCGCGACCACGAACGGCAGATTGCGGTGCTCGAAGAAATCGACCGCGGCAAAGCTGTCCTGCAGGCGACGGCAGTCAACCAGCACGATCGCGCCGATAGCACCGCGCACCAGGTCGTCCCACATGAACCAGAACCGGCGCTGGCCCGGCGTGCCGAACAGATAGAGCACCAGGTCCTCGTCCAGGGTGATCCGGCCGAAGTCCATTGCGACCGTGGTGGTCCGCTTGTTGGGCGTGGCCTCGAGCATGTCGACGCCAGCCGAGGCGTCGGTGACCATCTCTTCGGTGCGCAGCGGCATGATCTCCGAAACCGACCCCACGAATGTCGTTTTGCCGGCACCGAATCCGCCGGCGACGACGATCTTCGTCGAGGCGGTGGCTCCCGGATCAGAGTGCTTTAAGGCCACGCAGCGTCCTTCCTATGAGTTCGTGGCGCTCATCATGCGTCGAATGCTCGGTCAATGTCCGATGCACCCGAAGGTATCCGGAGAGCACCAGATCACCGACCAAGACGCGCGCGACACCGACCGGCAAATCCAGCCGTGCCGAGATTTCGGCGACGGACGGGCTTTTGACGCACAGCCGGATGATCTTGCCTCTCGCATCGTTAGCCGGCCAGCGATGGGCGAGCGCGGGCTGCAGCGTCTGAACCGGTGCTTCCAATGGGAGGTCGACGCCGGTGTCGGTCCGTCCGGCGGTGAGGGTGTACGGGCGCACCAGGCTCGCCTCACGTGCGGGCGGCCGCGGCTCGCGTTGGGTCATCGCAGCTCACGGACGCGTGGACGCGGAGCGGCGCGACGATTGCACCACGCCGCCCACCCGTTCGACGAGGATCGCCATCTCGTATCCGATCTGACCGATATCGCAGGACGTCTCGGCCAGCGTGGCCAGATGCGATCCGTCCCCGACCCGCATCAACAGCAGGTATCCGTTCTGCATCTCGACCACCGATTGCAGCACCTGGCCGCCGTCGAACAACTGCGCGGCGCCGGTCGCCAGGCTGGCCAGCCCGGAGGCCACCGCGGCCAGCTGATCGGCACGTTCTCGTGGCAGCGCCTCGCTGGCGGCAATCGCTAGACCGTCGACGGACACCAGCAATGCGTGGGCGACGCCGGGAACCTCGCGGGCGAAGTTCGTCACCAGCCAGTCCAGTGTGCTGCCGGGCGATGTCATTCCTGATCCGGTCCTTGCTTGGTGTGGCGGGCCTGCGAGCGTCCGCTGCGCACGCCGCCGAAGTGGCTGCTGAAGGAGGCGCGAACCGCTTCGGGATCGCGCGCCGCAGCCGCATGCTGTGGCTGCCGGCCATTCGATGCTACGAGGGACCCGTCATCGACCTCGTCGGGGTGGTCCTGCTCGTCGGATTCGACTCCGTTGGCCGTCCCCGGCACCAGCCGGGCCCCCGGGGTGCGCACCGGCAGGCCGTAGTCGGCGGTGTGCGCCGCGACAGGCTTCTCGTCGGCCTCGGCGGCCAACGACCAGCCGCGATCCCACACCGACTGCCAGTCCAGGTCGGGGCTGTTCACCAGATCGTGCGGATCGCCCATCATTTCCGAGAGCATCCGCCGGTAGATGACATCATCTTCGGCGCGGCCCGGGGCCGCAGTCGCGGGCTTGGCGGCGAAGAAGGCCGAGGTGTCCGACACCGCTGGGGCTCGCGGCGGGGGCGTCGGTTGCGGCGTCGGGGTTGGGGCGGGCCGGTTCGAGACAGTGGGCTGATCCGGGACTGCGGTAATCCCGCTGGAACCCGGAGTGCGCCGCGGCAACAGGCTGATCGGCGCCGCCGACCCATTGCGGTTCACCGGCTGCAGATCCGGCTTCGGGTCGGCGGGCTCCGGTGCGGTGTCGCGTGCCGGGATCGCGCTGGCGAGTTTGGCGCTCGGCGACGACACCGCCCCGATCCGGCGCGGCGGTCCCCCGGCGAACGTCTTCGCACCCTCAAGCACCGCCGGCGGTAAGTAGATCTCGGCGGTCGTACCGGAGCCGGCTTCATCCGGCGCCGGTCCGCGCAGCCCCACCCGGATGCCGTGCGCAGCGGCGATCCGGCCGACCACGAAAAGCCCCATGTGGCGGGCGTTGTCGGGGCTGACCTCGCCGCCGTCCTGTAGCCGCTTGTTGGCGATGCGCCGATCGGCCTCGTTCATGCCCAGTCCAAAGTCGGCGATCCGCAATACCACTGATGCGTCGCCGCCGCGCCTCGCCGAGATCCGGACCGGTGCGGACGGCGGCGAGTAACGCAGCGCGTTGTCGATCAGCTCGGCGAACAGGTGGATGACGCCGCCGGCGGCCGCGCCGACCAGCAGGCAGTCCGGCAGGTCGGCGAATTCGACCCGCCGGTAATCCTCGACCTCGGAGACGGCGGCGTTGATCGCGGTCGACAATGCCACCGGCTCACGCTGGTCGCGCGCAAGCTGTGCGCCGGCCAGCACCAGCAGGTTGGCGCTGTTGCGGCGCAGCCGGGCGGCCAAGTGATCCAGCCGGAACAGGCTATCGAGCCGCTCGGGATCCTCCTCGTTGCGCTCCAGCCCGTCGATCAGCGACAACTGCTGGTCGACCAGTGAGCGGCTGCGCCGCGACATGGTCTCGAACATGTCGTTGACCAGCAATCGCAGCCGTGCCTCGTCGCCGGCCAACAGCAGGGCCTGGCTGTGCAGCTCGTCGACCGCATGGGCGACCTGGCCGATCTCCTCGGTCGTGTACACCGGCAGCGGATCCGGAATCGGTTCGGCGCCACCGGCTTTGACCCGGGCGACCTCCGCCTCGAGGTCGGTGTGGGCGACTTTGAGCGCGCCGTCGCGCAAGATCCGCAACGGCACCACCAGCGCGCGCGCCATCAGCAAGACGATCACCAACGCGATCACGATGGCGGCCAGCACCAGGACGGCGTCCAGGATCGCGGCGTCGCGCCGCTGCGTGGCCTGGTCGTGCACCGACTTGGTCACCGAGGCCGTGGCGTCGGTGATGACCTGTTCGGCGATCCCGTCGGTGGTCTGTATCGAGCGGAGCAGATCGGGGTTGTCGACGAGCACGCTGGTCGGGTCGGACATGATCGCCATCCGGGTCACCAGCTGCTGCTGCAGCGTCGTGGCTTGCGGTGAGCTCACGCCGAGCACTTCGCTCATCCCGAACAGCGTCGAGGGTTCGGTGCCGGCCAGGGTGATCATCGAGGTACGCAGCTGCGGTTCGGGCAGCTCGGCGCCGCGGGTGATCAGAATCTCCTGCATCGTCATCTGCCCGCGGGCCCCGACCGCCCGGCTCAAACCCTGCGCCTGGGCGCGGATCTTCTCATCATCGACGCGCACCGACGCGTTGATGACGTCCTCGGCCGTCAGCAGCAACGGAGCGTACGTCGTCACCCGCTCCGGCAAACCGATGCTGTTTGCGGACACCTTGTCCAACAGCGACTGACCCCCGTTGAGCAGGGTGCTCACGCCGGTTCGGACGTCGGGGATCACGTCGGTATCGGCCAGCCGCGTCTGCAGCTCACCCTTGCGGGCGTCGTAGTTTTTCTTGGCGCCGTCGACGTCGCGCCCGGTGGAGTTCGCCAGCAATGCGACGTCGAGCGCCGACATGTATTTGGTGATCGGCGGCAGCAAGTCGGCGCGGGCCGCAGCCAGCCGCAGACCGCTGGAGTTCGCCATTGCACCGTTGACCCGCAGCGCACCGAAGATCGACGCCAGTATCAGCGGCACCAGCACGATCGCCAGGACTTTCCACCGGACCGGCCAGTTGCTCGGCGACCAGGCCGGCGGGCGTTTCGAATGAACAAGGGGTGCAGGTGTCTCGGCCGACTCGGTCGGACGGGTGAACATGGTCATGTGATCGAGCCCGCTCTGGCGCTGACACTCGGTAGATAGAGAAACGCGACGTTCATGAAACTTCCTGCTTTATTCCGCTCCCCCCGCGCAGATAGGCGCGAGCAGAAACCGCGTGGCGATCCGACGAGTATGACAGTCCGCGGCCCCGGTCACCAGGAGAGTTGTCTGAGGATGCCGGTGGGATGCTCGCCGCGCCTACATCAGGCGTAGTGTCCCGTCAATCCGCTCGAGCAGAGGAGCCGAGATGTCTGCCACCGATCACGACTGGACCAGGCCGGCGGCGCTGGCGATCCCCAAAGAGGGTTACTTCGAACTGGAGCGTGGCCGGTACGGACCGGTTTTTCCGCGCACTCCAGCCTGCTACGGATTCTCCATCATCGCCAAGGTCAAAGAGGGACGCGAGGACGCGGTCCGGGCGTACGGAAAGACCATCGAAGAAGCCATCGCAGCGAGTCCCGAGGCTTTAGCGCCGCTCAAGCTGCACTACTTGCGGTGGAATCTCTTCGACATCGGTTCGGGTCTGCACTTCCAGTACATGGGCATCTTCGACACCGATTTCGACAAGTACACCGAGGACGCGATCAAGCTGTTCAGCGCGACCGGGATCACCACTGTCTTCACCAATCTCGAAGGCTTTCCTGAGGACTGGAAGACGAACCCAGAAGCGTTTATCAAGTTCGTCCGCGACCGCCAGTGCCCCAGCTTCCTGGAGTACGGCGAGTACCCGTACGTGACCGCCGACGAGATCAAGAAGGCGCTGCGGCTCAAGTCGGCGTTCTCCGACATGCTCGACCAGATGCAGTAGGCGACGCGGAAGCGCGTGCCGGCAATGCTCGAATTCGACGATATACAGCACATCTTGCTGACCCGCACCCCTGCGATGACGGGGCGCTATGAGTTCCTGTCCTTCGATGATCCCGCCGGGGGTCGGGCGTGGTTGGCCGAACTGCTGGATCGGGTCCAGTCCACCTCGGATGCCCGCGCCACCATGGACGATGCCCAGCGCTGGATCACGGTGGCGTTCACCTGGAACGGTCTACGTGCGCTCGGCGTAAGCGAGGACGCGCTGGCCACGTTCCCGGAGGAGTTTCGCGAGGGGATGGCGGCCCGTGCCGACATCCTCGGTGACACCGGGACGAATCATCCCGACAACTGGGTCGGTGGTCTGGCCGGCGACGATCTGCACGCCATCGCGATCTTGTTCGCCCGCACCGAGGACCAACACCGGCGGAGTACGAGCGAACACGACAAGCTGGTCGCCCGGTGTCCTGGTGTCCGCAGCCTGTCGGTGCTGGATTTGAATGCCACCCCGCCGTTCAACTACGCCCATGACCACTTCGGGTTCCGGGACCGGCTCTCGCAGCCGGTGATGGAGGGTTCCGGCGAAGAGCCCACCCCGGGCTCGGGTGCGCCGCTGAAACCGGGCGAGTTCATTCTCGGCTACCCGGACGAAGACGGGCCGCCGGCCAATCTGCCCCAGCCGGATGTGCTGTCCCGCAACGGTAGTTATATGGCGTACCGGCGGTTAGAAGAACACGTCGGGCTGTTCCGGGACTATCTGCGCGAACACGCGGAAACCCCGGAAGGACAAGAGTTGCTAGCCGCGAAGTTCATGGGCCGCTGGCGTAGCGGCGCCCCGCTGGTGCTGGCACCCAAACACGACGATCCCGAGTTGGGCGCGGACCCAATGCGCAACAACGACTTCAACTACAAGGAGATGGACCCGCACGGTTATGCGGTGCCGCTGGGCTCACACGCGCGGCGCCTCAACCCCCGCGACACCGCGGTGAATATGAACCGCCGCAGGATGATCCGCCGCGGCGCAACCTATGGCGAGGCTTTACCAGAGGACGTGGCCGACGACGGGGTGGACCGCGGCATCGCCGCATTCATCATCTGCGCCAGCTTGATTCGTCAGTTCGAATTTGCGCAGAACGTCTGGATCAATGACCGGTCTTTCCATGAGCTGGGCAACGAACGCGACCCCATCGTCGGCACCCAGGATGGGTCGCTGGACTACACGATCCCAAATCGGCCGATTCGCAAAGTCCTCAAAGGACTTCCGGCTTTCACCACCCTCAAGGGCGGTGCGTACTTCTTCCTTCCAGGCATCAGTGCGCTGCGATACCTGGCCGCGCTCAACAGTTAAGAGAGCATGCGATGGGCACACTGACACCAGCACGCACCTACAACCAGAGCCACATCCGGCGAAATCACAACGGGCAGCGGCGGATCAGCATCTACTGGACGTGGAGCTATCCGTGGGAAGCCCAACGCGATCCTGCCGCACTGTACAACCGCTTCTCCACCATCACCGAAGTCCGCAATGCGGCGTGGCCCAGCTACGAGACGCCTGAGTACGACGAGGCACATTTCCTGCAGGGCATCGCCGGAACGCTGGAACTTTTCCACCGCTCAACGCTGGCGTTTCAGGAGTTGGCGGGTGAAACCACCGGGCACCAGGTCGCGGTGTTTCAGCGCATCGACCAGGCGGGCTACCGGCTTCCGATTGACGAACGGGTGCTGGCCGACACCGACACCCTGATGGTGTTCGGACTCGACCACCTCTTGTCAGAGCAGGAAGCCACACCCGAGGAGATCGCCGCTATCCGGGAATGGCTGCAACGGGACGGAACCTGCTTGCTCCTGGCACCGCATCACGACGTCGGGTTCACCGAAGATTTCGCTCAGCGTCAGGTCGAATACCGGCACCACGGCGACCCGCTGGTGCCGCGCCAGCAGCGGTTCAGTCAGTACACACGCTCGTTGATGGAGGCACTCAACGTCCCGGTCCACAACACATGGGGATTGCGGCCGGCAGTAGTCGACGGCACGAATGACATCGCGCCGTTGACCGCGTTTCGCGACCTCGACACGCCTCGGTTGCTCGACAACGTCACCACGTTCAATTTCCACCCACACCTGCCGCACTACGAACTGACTGCGCCGGGAACCGGCTCCGTGCGGGTGCTGGGCCGCCAACGCGTCGATCCGAACCGGCCACATCCGTTCACTGCCGCCGGTAACACCGAGTTCAACGCGCTGATCTGGATGCCGCCCACCGAGCAACGCGCCGGCGACATCGTGCTCGTCGACTCCACCAACTTCACGACGCTGTTCGGCGGCACCGACAGCCTCAAGAACTTTTGGCAGAACCTCGCCACCATGAAGTGAAGGCCTACGCGGGCCGAAGGATCGCGACGAGGAAGTCGGAGTCGTCGGCGAACGGTCGCAGATCCCAGGTGGAGAGCAGCAGATCGGGCGCGAACCCAGCGGCCGCCGCGTCGTCGAGAAACTCGGCGAACTCGTATTCGCGGCCTGCGCCGAAGCCGATCGCCGCTCGACCGTCGTCGGCGAGGTGGGCGCGCAGCCGGCCCAGCACCTGGGTCCGGGTACTTGGAGCCAGGAATGCCATCACGTTGCCGGCAGACACGATGACGTCGAACGGTTCGACGATGCCGCGCGGCGGCAAGTCCAGCTCGGCGAGATCCTCGACCACCCATTGCGGGCCGGGGTAATCCTGTTCGGCCGCTTCGATGAGGGCCGGGTCGACGTCGACACCGACCACGTGGTGACCGACCGTGGCCAGATACCCGCCCAGCCGGCCGGGACCGCAGCCGGCATCGAGGATGCGGGCGCCTCGCGGCGCCATTGCGTCCACGAAACGAGCCTCGCCGGCCAGATCGTCACCGGCGTCGGCCATCGCACGGAAGCGGTCGATGTACCAACGCGAATGTCCGGGATCGGCGGCAACCTTGCGCATCCAGATGCTCTGCTCGACCATACGAGCATTATCGCCTTGTGTTCAAACTGATGTTTTACTCCCCACGCATAGCCCCGAATACGGGCAACGCCATCCGGACCGCGGCCGCCACCGGCGCCGAATTGCACCTGGTTGAGCCGTTGGGCTTCGACTTGTCCGAGCCCAAGCTGCGTCGAGCCGGACTGGACTATCACGACCTGGCGTCGGTCACCGTGCACGCTTCGCTGCAGGCCGCGTGGGATGCGCTGATGCCCGCGCGGGTGGTGGCGTTCACCGCGCACGCGACGACGTCGTATGCCGACATCGACTACCAGCCCGACGACGTGTTGATGTTCGGGCCCGAACCCGACGGGCTGGACGCGGCGACGCTAGCCGACGCGCACATCACCGCGCAGGTGCGCATCCCCATGCTGGCGGGCCGGCGCTCGCTGAATCTGTCCAACGCCGCGGCGATCGCCGTCTATGAGGCCTGGCGCCAGCAGGGCTACCAAGGCGCGGTGTAGTTGATCGCTGCGATGAGTATCGGGTCCGGCGCGAGTCAGCATTGACATGGCTACATTCATTGCGATCGGTTACGGGGACACCGCCGGATACCAGCGCGTGAGCGACGAACACAAACAAGCCGCGCACGCGCACGACGACAAGCTGCGCGCTGCTGGCGCACTCGTCGGGATTGCGGGGCATCCCGTTCAGGTGCGCAATCCGGACGGCGCCAGCGTGCGGATCGAACCCGGCGCGTACCTGCAATCGACGCTGCCGATCGCCGGGTTCGCGGTGCTGGATGCCGAGGATCTCGACGCAGCGATCGAGCGGGTTAGCCAAACCCCGTGTGCGGTCGCGCACGGGGTCGTCGAGGTGTGGCCGCTGACGACCTGACTACCAGGCGTTCCAGTGCGTCAGGTTCTCGGTGGGCAGCCGCTTTGCCGGCCGAAAGTCGGTGCCTTTGGTGTAGGCGATCGGGAACAGACCGGCCTGGCTGTATTGGTCGTAGGGAATGCCGAGCACCTCGGCCGCCTGCCGCTCGCCGTCGCCGAGCAGGTGCAGTGTCGTCCAACACGAGCCCAGCCCCCGGGAGCGCAGCGCCAAGCAGAAACTCCAGACGGCCGGAAACAGCGAGGCCCAGAACGACACCCCGCCCAACGCCGACCTGTCTTCGCGGCCTTCGAGGCAGGGGATCAACAGCACCGGCACCTCGTGCATGTGCTCGGCGAGGTACATCGCCGAATCCACGACCTTGCCCATCCGCTCACCACGTGTGTCGCCCTCGGGGTATTCACGCTTGGGCGCGCTGAGGTAAGGGCGGGCCCGCTCGAGGTAGATGTCGGCGATCGCCTTCTTCTTGTCGTCGTCCTCGACGAACACCCACTGCCAGCCCTGCGAGTTGGAACCGGTGGGCGCCTGCAGCGCCAGATCGAGGCAATCCGTCAGTACGTCGCGCGACACCGGCTTGTCGAGGTCTAGACGTTTGCGGACCGAGCGGGTGGTGGTGAGGACTTCGTCGACAGACAAGTTGAGGGTCATGTCTGCAGGTTACGTAATCACCGAAAGTCGCGGGACTTCGAGCCGACGGCCAGGGAAATGCGGCCCAACCGGTCGGCCACGACGGTGATTGCGCCGCTGGCGTTTTGGACCTGACCGCGAATCAGCAGCGCCGGTGCGGTGTTCGCCAGCTTGCGGTGTCGCGCCCACACCCCCGGCGTGCAGAGCACGTTGACCATCCCGGTCTCGTCCTCGAGGTTGACAAACGTCACCCCCTGCGCCGTGGCGGGTCGCTGCCGATGTGTCACCGCGCCGGCGATCAGCACCCGGTCACCGTCGGGCACCGACCCCAGCGCACTGGCGGGCACCACCCCCATCGCATCCAGGTCGGCCCGCAGGAACTGGGTCGGATAGCTGTCCGGGGAGATTCCGGTAGCCCACACGTCGGCGGCGGCCAGCTCCAGCTCGCTCATCCCCGGCAGGGCCGGGATGTGCGACGACGACCCCACCCCGGGTAGCCGGTCCGGTCGTTGGGTAGCCGCGGCCCCGGCCGCCCACAGCGCCTCGCGCCGTGACATTGCAAAGCAACCCAGCGCCCCGGCCGTCGCGAGCGCCTCGGTCTGCGGCACCGAGAGCTGCAGCCGGGTGGTCAGGTCCAGCAGAGATATGAACGGGCCGTGGACTTTTCGATCATCGACCAACTTCTCGGCAAGGTCGTCGCCGATGTGCCGGACCGCACCCAACCCAAGACGGACCTCGGTTCCGGCGTTCTCGCAGGTGGCGTGCGCCAGGCTGGCGTTGACGTCCGGGCCGTGCACCAGCACACCGTGCCTGCGCGCATCGGCCACCAGCGACTGCGGCGAATAGAAGCCCATCGGCTGTGCACGCAACAGCGCGGCGCAGAACGCGGCCGGGTGGTGCAGCTTGAACCACGACGAGTAGAACACCAGCGACGCGAAGGACAGCGCATGGCTTTCGGGAAAGCCGAAATTGGCGAATGCCTCCAGCTTTTCGTAGGTCCGGTCGATCACCTCGTCGGTGGCGCCGTGCAGTTCGCGCATGCCCTCGTAGAACCGGCCGCGCAGCCGTCGCATCCGTTCGGTCGACCGCTTGGACCCCATGGCGCGGCGAAGCTGGTCGGCCTCGGCGGCGGAGAACCCGGCACAGTCCACCGCCAGCTGCATCAGCTGCTCCTGGAACAGCGGCACCCCCAGCGTCTTTCGCAATGCCGATTCCATGGAGGGGTGGTCGTAGGTGACCGGGTCGATACCGTTGCGCCGCCGGATGTAAGGGTGCACCGATCCGCCCTGGATGGGCCCGGGACGGATCAGCGCGACCTCCACCACCAGGTCGTAGAACACCCGGGGCTTGAGCCTGGGCAGGGTGGCCATCTGCGCCCGCGATTCCACCTGGAATACCCCGACGGAATCAGCGCGCTGCAGCATCTCGTAGACCGCCGGCTCGGAGAGATCCAGTTTGGCCAGGTCCACCTCAAGGCCCTTGTGCTCGGCCAGCAGGTCGATCGCATAGTGCAGCGCCGAGAGCATGCCCAGCCCGAGTAGGTCGAACTTCACCAAACCGATTGCCGCGCAGTCATCTTTATCCCATTGCAGAACGCTGCGGTTCTCCATGCGCGCCCATTCCACCGGGCACACATCGGCAATCGGGCGGTCGCAGATCACCATGCCGCCGGAGTGGATGCCCATATGCCGCGGCAGGTTCCGGATCTGGGTAGCCAGGTCGATCACCTGCTCGGGGATGCCTTCGACGTCCGGCGACTCGACCAAGCCATTCCAGTGGCTGATCTGCTTGCTCCACGCGTCCTGCTGGCCCTGCGAGAAGCCCAGGGCACGGGCCATGTCGCGCACCGCAATTCGGCCCCGATAGGTAATGACGTTGGCGACCTGTGCGGCGTAGTCACGACCGTATTTGCCGTAGACGTACTGGATGACTTTTTCCCGCTGGTCCGACTCGATGTCCATGTCGATGTCGGGTGGGCCGTCGCGGGCCGGCGATAAGAAACGCTCGAACAGTAACTCGTTGGCCACCGGATCGACAGCGGTGACGCCAAGGGCATAGCAGACGGCCGAGTTTGCCGCCGATCCCCTGCCCTGGCACAGGATATTGCTCTCCCGGCAGAACCGGGCGATATCGTGGACCACCAGGAAGTAGCCCGGAAAGCTCAGTTGTGCAATTACTTTCAGCTCATACTCGATTTGAGCGTAGGCGCGCGGCGAGCTCTCGGGAAGCCCGTAGCGGTCCCGTGCGCCCGCCATCGTCAGCTGCCGCAGCCAGCTGTCCTCGGTGTGTCCGTCCGGCACGTCGAACGGCGGCAGCTGCGGCGCGATGAGCGCCAGCCCGAACGCGCACTGCTCGCCGAGCTCAGCTGCCGCGGTCACCGCGTCGGGTCGCTGCGCGAACAGCCGGGCCATCTCCTCACCGGACCGCAGGTGCGAACCGCCCAGCGGGGCCAGCCATCCCGCACCCGAGTCCAGCGACTGGCGGGCCCGGATTGCGCCCATCGCCATGGCCAGTCGGCGTCGCGACGGCGCAGCGAAATGCGCGCCGGTGGTGGCGACGACGCCGACACCGAAGCGGGGCGCGAGCCCGGCCAGTATCGCGTTGCGTTCATCGTCGAGCGGATGACCGTGGTGAGTCAACTCGATGCTGACCCGCCCGGCGCCGAACCGGTCCACCAGATCGGCCAGGGCGCGGCGCGCCGCTTCCGGGCCTTCGCTGGAAAGCGCTTGGCGGACATGGCCTTTACGGCATCCGGTCAGGATATGCCAGTGCCCGCCCGCGGCCTCGGACAGCGCGTCGAAGTCGAAGCGCGGCTTGCCCTTCTCGCCGCCGGCCAGGTGCGCGGCGGCCAGCTGACGCGACAGCCGCCGATAGCCTTCCGGACCGCAGGCCAGCACCAGCAGATGCGGACCTGGCGGATCCGGCTGCTCGGTGCGGGCTTCCGAGCCCAGCGACAGTTCGGCGCCGAACACGGTACGCACGTCGAGTTCCACGGCCGCTTCGGCGAACCGCACCGCCCCGTACAGGCCGTTGTGGTCGGTCAGCGCCAGCGCGCGCAGATCCAGCCGGGCCGCCTCTTCGACCATCTCCTCGGGTGTGCTGGCACCGTCGAGGAAGCTGTACGCCGAATGCGCATGCAATTCGGCGTACGCGACGGACGAACGAGCGCTCCCGGCCTCGCGCGGCGGCGTGTACCTCCCACGTTTGTGCGACATCGGGCCGTCTTCCGCCGGGCCAGATGGGGTGGGCGTGCCCGCGTGGCGCGGCTTGCTGTCGAGCAGCCGCTCCATTTCCGCCCAACTCCGCGGTTCATTGCTGAATCCCACACTCTCAGTCTATCGAAAGTATGTTCGATTTGGCGCCTGGGTGTGAAAGATGTTGTTAAAGAGCTCTTCAACTTCTAAACAGGTTCTTAACGCCGTGAACCTACCGCCAGCAGGGGCTGCAACGGATACTGATACAGGGCAACAACGGGCGGGGACGGATAGTGGCACAGCTGAACACGACACGAGATACCGGTTTCCTCAATACAGACGCCGATCGGCAGGCCAGCCTGGCGATCGGCGCGGTCGCGGTTGTCGACGGCGCCGCTCCCGACTTTGAGCGGCTGAAAAGGTTTCTGGCAGAACGTGTTCAGTCGATACCGCGGTGCAGGCAAGTATTGCGGACCAACGCGTTCAACGGGTCCCAGCAGTGGATCGACAGTCCGGAATTCGACCTAGCCCACCATGTGCGCCGGGTGACGATTGGCGCCCCGGGTGATGACTTCGAATTGTCGAGGGTCATTGCCCAAGCCCTGGAGCGTCCCCTGGAAACGGACCGTCCACTGTGGGAGTGCTGGATCGTCGAGGGCCTGAAGGGCAATCAGTGGGCGATCCTGATGAAGGTCCACCACTATCTCGCCGAGGGTACCTCGGCTGCTCATCTGCTCACCCGGCTCTGCGACGAGGCCGACGGCGAGATGTTCGCGAATCCCGTTGGCGACGAACCGGTTTCACCACCACCAGACCAGAAGCGAAGTTGGGCCGACACGTTGTGGCGTGCAACAGCGGTCCCCGGCAATCTCACCAACACCCTGACCTCAGCGATGTGGGCGGTCTCGCAGACATCGACCAAGCCTGCGGCCACCATGCGTCGGTACCAGACGGTGCGCGTTCCCCTTGCCGCCGTCGAGGCCGTGTGCGCGAAATTTTCAGTGAGCACCAACGACGTCGCACTCACCGCGATCACCGAAGGTTTCCGGCACGTGTTGCTCCACCGCGGTGAGCAACCGCACGCCGGCTCGTTGCGCATTTTGGAGAGAAACGACGATCGGATCTCGGTCATGCTGCCGTATCTGCCGGTGGAGCACGACGATCCGGTTCAGCGGCTGCGGATCGTGCACAGCAAGTTGAACCGGCCTCGGCCGCCTAACCAGCGCGCCACCGCGGCCCTCTTGGACCTGGCAACAACCCTCCCGCCGGTGATGTTGTGCGCCAAGGCAGTTCAACTCGTCATGAGTAAGCTTTCGCAGCCCGGCATCGTCACACTGGCGACGAACGGATCCGGGCCGCACTCCCGGTTAGGGCTGATGGGTAAGACGGTGCAGCGCTTGCTGCCCATTCCGCCCACGGCTTCGCAACTGTCCAGCGGGGTCGCGGTGCTCAGCTACGGCGACGAGCTGGTTTTCGGGATCACCGCTGGTTACGAGGCGGCACCCGAACTCGCGCTGCTGGCCGCCGGCATCGAACACGAGATGGCACGGCTGATGGCGCTGAGCCACGACAAGGTGCTGCTGTTCACCAAGGAGCGCCGCAAGCGCCCGTCGCGCGCGGTTCCCCGAGGCGCGGGGCGCCCCCGGCCGTCGGCGCCGGCGAAATAGCGGCACTGACCCAACCCCGGCGGTGTCCAGCACCGTGAGAAGGTGGGGTCGTGCCCACGTTGGAGCCGGCCACCATCGACCCGCGTCGCCATGACGCAGTGCTGTTCGACGCCGCACTGGACTCGACTGAGGCGTTGATCGGACGACTACGGGACGTCGGTGTCGACACCGGCACCTTCACCTCAGCGCAGCTAGGAGCACGACCGGGACGCAGCGCCGTCGTCACGGCCAGCCCGGCGGTCCTCACGGCCGCGCGCGAGGCCGGGTTCGCGTTGGTAATCGGTATCGGAGCTGCAGACACACTGCGTCCGCTGGGCGCCGACACCGTGGTCGCCGACCTCGATGCAATCGCGGTGCGGAGCGGGGACCGACGGATGTCGCAGCTTCCCGATGCACTGCAGGCCCTGGGCGACGGCCTGACCACCGGTCAGCCGGCGGTCTTCTTCGACTTCGACGGGACGCTGTCCGACATCGTCGACGACCCGGACTCGGCCCGGCTGGTCGCGGGGGCGGGCGAGGCGCTGCAGAACCTGGCCGCACAATGCCCGGTCGCCGTGCTGTCCGGCCGCGACCTGGCCGACGTGAGCAAGCGGGTGGGGCTGCCCGGCATCTGGTACGCAGGCAGTCACGGCTTCGAGCTGACCGCACCCGACGGGACGCACCACCAGAACGACGCTGCGGCCGCGGCGATACCGGTGCTCGAGCAGGCCGCCGCCCAGCTACGCGAGCAGCTCGGGCCGATTCCCGGTGTCATGGTGGAGCACAAGCGGTTTGGCGTCGCGGTGCACTACCGCAACGCAGCGCGTGACCGCGTCGGCCAGGTAGCCGCGGCGGTGCGCGCGGCCGGCCAGCGCGACGCGCTTCGGGTGACCACCGGGCGCGAAGTCATCGAACTGCGTCCGGATATCGACTGGGACAAGGGGAAAACCCTGCGCTGGGTGATCGATCATCTGCATCGCCCAGGGTCCGGGTCGCTGGTGCCGATCTATCTCGGCGACGACATCACCGACGAGGACGCCTTCGACGCGGTGCGCGACGACGGTATACCGATCCTGGTGCGGCACCACGACGATGGCGACCGGGCCACCGCCGCGCGGTTCGCGCTGGACAGTCCGGCCTCAGCGGCCGAGTTCACCGACCGGCTGGCACGTCAATTAAATGACGCACGTGCGAGATAACTGTTCGACCGGCGATCCGCGGATCGGAGCGCATGCGATCAGCAAGCTTGGCTTCTGGAGCGTCGTCATGCTTGGGATCAACGGGATTATCGGAGCGGGTATCTTCCTGACTCCCGGCACGGTGATCAAGCTCGCCGGGCCAATGGCACCGGTCGCGTATATTCTGGCCGGCCTATTCACCGGGGTGATAGCGCTCGTCTTCGCCACGGCGGCCAGGTACGTCAGAACCAATGGCGCCTCCTACGCCTACGTGAAGGCCGCATTCGGACAGCGCATCGGCATCTATGTCGGTGTCACCCATGCGATCACCGGGTCCATCGCCTGGGGCGTGCTGGCGTCGTTGTTCGTCTCGACACTGTTGAAAGTGGTGTTTCCCAATAAGCCGTGGGCCAACGACACCGAACTGATCAGCATGAAGACACTGACGTTTGTCGTCTTTATCGGAGTGCTGCTGGCCATCAACCTGTTCGGCAACCGCGCGATCGCATGGGCGAACGGAATCTCGACCGTGGGCAAGGTGTTCGCGCTTTCGATCTTCGTCGCCGGCGGGCTCTGGATCATCGCCACAGAGCACGTCGACAATTACGCGACGTCAGGTTCGGCGGGTGTTTACCGACCGGCGCCGTTCGCGTTGTTCGGGGTCATCGAGGTGAGCCATGGCGCCGTCGCGGGTTTGATACTCGGCACAATGGCCGCCTTGTACGCCTTCACCGGCTTCGAATCGATCGCCAATGCCGCCGAGGAAATGGACGAACCGGAGCGGACCCTGCCGAGGGCGATCCCATTGGCGATCCTCGCCGTCGGCGCCGTCTACCTTCTCGCCGTCGTAGTGGCAATGCTGCTGGGATCGGGCAAGGTCGTCGGATCCGATCAGCCGGTAACGCTGGCGGCGGCCATCGAGAACGATGCTTTCCGCACGGTCGTCATCATCGGAGCTTTGGTATCGATGTTCGGCATCAACGTGGCCGGATCGTTTGGGGCGCCGCGGCTGTGGACGGCGTTGTCGGACAACGGAATCCTGCCGATACGGCTGTCTGAGAAGAATCGGTTCGGCGTCCCGATGCTTGCTTTCGGCATCACCGCGTCGTTGACGCTGGCGTTCCCGCTGGCGCTGCGTTTCGACACCGTGAATCTGACCGGCCTCGCGGTGATCGCCCGATTCATTCAGTTCATCATCGTGCCGATCGCCCTGATCGCGTTAGCGCGGGACCGGACCGGAAACCACCCAGCGGTGAAGCGAAATCCGTTCACCGACAAAGTGTTACCCGTATGCGCGGTCGCGGTCTCAGTAGCGCTGGCCGTGTCCTTCGACTACCGGACCATCTTCCTCACTGCGCAGGGCGGCGCCAACTACTTCTCGATCATCCTGATCGTGATCACGTTCGTCGCGGTACCGGCGATCGCCTACCGCCACTACTACCGGGCGCTGGGGACGACTCCAGCAGACCCGTCACAGTCCCGTTAGGTCTGCACGTACTCCACCGCGCCGTCGTCGAGCACCACCCGGGTGTCTGCACCGTCGGGCCCCGCTGCCTCGGTGCGGAAGACCGCCTTGCCCGGCTCGGTCCGCCAGATCAGCGTGGTCAGCGTCTCGCCGGGAAACACCGGCGAGCTGAACCGCGAATCGATCGAGATGATGTTGGCCGCAAGTCCCTTGCCGAGTTCGGCGACCAGCGCGCGGCCCGCCACCCCGTAGCTGCACAGCCCGTGCATGATCGGCTTGGGAAACCCGGCCAGCTCCCGGGCGAACCACGGATCGCTGTGCAGCGGGTTGCGGTCGCCGGAGAGCCGGTAGATCAGCGCCTGATCTTCCCGAGTGGGCAGCGCGACCCGGACGTCGGGCTCGCGATCCGGGAATTCCGGTGCAACCGGACGCTGGCCCGGCACTCCGCCAAACCCGCCATCGCCCCGGATGACCAGCGTGGTGAGCGTCTCGGCGATCAGCGTTCCGGAGTCTGGATCGGTGCCGCGACCGCGCAACACCAGGATCGCGTTCTTGCCCTCGCCCTTGTCCTGGATGTCGGCAACCTCGGTAACCACCGAGAGCTTGCCCGCGGCCGGCAGCGGTGCGTGCAGCCGAATGCCTTGCGAGCCGTGTAACAGCATGGCCCAGTTGATTTTCCCAACCAAGCCTGCCGCCGCGAAGGCCGGGCAGCAGATCACCGCGTAGGTGGGCAACACCTGCTGATCGATGTCATGGCTGTTCTCGGTGGTGAACGAGAGATCATCGAGGCCGGCACCAACCCCGAGGGCGTACAGCAGGGTGTCGCGGTCGGTCCATTCGAACAATGCCGGCTCGGTCACCGCGCCGACGGCACTGGGGTCAATCGTCATCCGAGTCTCCTCTCGATTGCAAGATTGAAGCTTTTTCTGCCACCAACCATTGCAAGCCCTTCCCCCGGGGCCGTCGGCAGGGCAGGCTATCGCCATGGGGAAGCGCAGCTTGACCGCAAAAGCAGCGAAGCTGGGAGCCGTGCTGGCCGCGACGATGATCGTCGCCGCCTGCGGCGGATCCCCGCAAGCGCGCAGCATCACGTTGACGTTCATCAGGCACGCGGAGTCCGAGGCAAACGCGAGCGGGATCATCAATACCGACGTGCCGGGTCCGGGCCTGAGCGAGCAGGGCAGAGGGCAGGCCGAACAGGTCGCGCACCAGGCGGGCCACAACGACTACGACAGCATCTACGCCTCGACCATGGTGCGATCCCAACAAACCGCCGCACCGCTGGCCGGCGAACTCGGCAAGCAAGTAGAAGTGCTGCAAGGCATCCAAGAGATCAAAGCGGGCTGGTATGAGGGCAAGCCGGTCGGCCAGGAGCCGTCGACCTATCTGCTAGCGCCGGCGGAATGGCTCACCGGCGACCTGCAGGACAGTATCCCCGGATCGATCACCGGCAAGGAATTCAACGACCAATTCACCGCGGCCGTCCAGAAGATCTACGACAGCGGCCGCCACAACCCGGTGGTGTTCTCACACAAATTCGCCATCGAATACTGGACGCTGCTGAACGTGACAAACGCCAAGGACAGCCTGCTGACCAGCCATCCGTTGCCCAACATCGGCCGCGTGGTGATCAGCGGAAATCCGATGACCGGCTGGACGCTGGTGGACTGGGACGGTGTCCGCAACTTCAACGGCTGACCACGGTTACCATTGGCTCCATGCGTTATGTCGTTACCGGCGGTACCGGGTTTATTGGTCGCCGAATCGTGTCTCATCTGCTGGCGACCCGACCGGACGCTCAGGTATGGATTTTGGTTCGCCGACAGTCGCTGGGGCGCTTCGAACGCCTCACCACCGAGTGGGATGAACGGGCGAAACCGCTGGTCGGCGAGCTTCCCGAGCTGCAGCTAACCGACGAGACGCTCGCCGAGCTGGGCCAGATCGACCACGTGGTGCACTGCGCGGCGATCTACGACATCACCGTCGGCGAGGCCGAGCAACGGGCGGCCAACGTCGAAGGCACCCGCGCTGTCATCGAGCTGGCCCGGCGGCTGGACGCCACGCTGCATCACGTGTCGTCGATCGCGGTGGCGGGTGACTTCGCCGGCGAGTACACCGAGGACGACTTCGACGTCGGCCAGCAGCTACCGACGCCGTACCACCAGACCAAGTTCGAAGCCGAGTTGCTGGTGCGCTCGACACCCGGACTGCGCTACCGGGTCTACCGCCCCGCCGTAGTGGTGGGCGACTCGCGCACCGGCGAGATGGACAAGGTCGACGGCCCGTACTACTTCTTCGGCGTGCTGGCCAAGTTGGCGGTGTTGCCGTCGTTGACCCCGATCCTGCTGCCCGACACGGGCCGCACCAATATCGTCCCGGTCGACTACGTTGTCTCCGCACTCGTCGCGCTGATGCACACCGAGGGCGCAGACGGGCAGGCATTCCATCTGACCGCACCGAAAAGCATTGGGCTGCAGGGTATTTACCGCGGTGTGGCTAAAGCCGCCGGACTGCCCTCGCTGCGCGGGTCGCTGCCCCGCTCGCTGGCCGCCCCGGTGCTCACGGTGAGCGGACGGGCCAAAGTGCTGCGCAACATGGCGGCCACCCAGCTGGGCATCCCGGCCGAGGTTCTGGACCTCGTCGATCTGGCGCCCACTTTCATCAGCGAACAGACCCGAAACATATTGCAGGGCAGCGGCGTTGCCGAAGTTCCGGAATTCGCCAGCTACGCACCCAAGCTGTGGCGGTATTGGGCCGAGCACCTCGATCCCGACCGGGCGCGTCGCGACGATCCGCACGGTGCGCTGCAGGGCCGCCACGTCATCATCACCGGCGCGTCCAGCGGCATCGGTCGAGCGTCGGCGATCGCCGTCGCGCAGCGGGGTGCGACGGTGTTCGCACTGGCCCGCAACGCCGACGCGCTCGACGAGCTGGTCGCCGAGATCCGCGCCACCGGCGGCCAGGCCCACGCCTTCAGCTGCGACGTCACCGATTCGGTGTCGGTAGAGCACACCATCAAAGACATCCTGGGCCGCTTCGGCCACGTCGATTACCTGGTGAACAACGCCGGCCGATCGATCCGCCGCTCGGTGGTCAACTCGACCGACCGACTGCACGACTACGAGCGGGTGATGGCGGTCAACTACTTCGGCGCGGTGCGCATGGTGCTGGCACTGCTGCCGCACTGGCGGGAACGGCGATTCGGCCATGTCGTCAACGTATCCAGCGCGGGTGTGCTGGCCCGCAATCCGCAATACAGCTCGTATCTGCCCACCAAGGCGGCGCTGGATGCGTTCTCCGAAGTGGTCGCCGCCGAGACGCTGTCCGACCACATCACGTTCACCAACATCCATATGCCACTGGTCAAGACGCCCATGATCGCGCCGTCGCAGCGGCTCAACCCGGTGCCGCCGATCAGCCCCGAGCGCGCGGCGGCGATGGTAGTGCGCGGCCTCGTCGACAAGCCGCCACGCATCGACACCCCGATGGGCACGCTTGCCGAGGCCGGCAACTATTTCACGCCGAAGTTGTCCCGCCGAATTCTGCATCAGCTGTATCTGGGCTACCCGGATTCGGCTGCCGCGCGCGGGATTTCGCCCGCGACCAGTGATGACTTGCAAGACCGGCCCTCGGCGCGTCGCCGGCCCAAGCGCCCGGTCCGCGCCGTCGCGCGCATCGCGGTTCCGCGACCCGTGCGCAAAGCAATCCGCCTGGTGCCAGGAGTGCACTGGTGACCGTACGATTCACCGGGTGAACGCCACGGTCCCCGCACCGATTTTCCTCGACGTCGACACCGGCGTCGACGACGCGCTGGCCTTGATATACCTGCTGGCCAGCCCCGAGGCCGATGTGGTCGGCATCGCGTCGACCACTGGAAACGTTGCCGTACAACAGGTTTGCGAGAACAATCTAGGCCTTCTCGAACTGTGTGGGTTCCCCGACATCCCGGTATCGAAGGGTCCCGAAGAAACCCTGAGCGGACCACTGCGCGCCCCGTCACGGGTGCACGGCCCCCGCGGCATGGGATACGCCGAGCTACCGCCAAGCGATCGCCGGCTGACCGACTACGACTCCGCGGCGGCCTGGGTGCGGGCCGCGCAGCGCTTTCCGGGCGAGCTGATCGGCGTGGCCACCGGCCCGCTGACCAATCTGGCACTGGCCTTGCGGGCCGAACCTGCCCTGCCGACGCTGTTGCGCCGGCTGGTGATCATGGGCGGCTCCTACGACCACCGTGGCAACACCACTGCGGTGGCCGAATGGAACATCAGCGTAGACCCCGAGGCGGCGGCCGAGGTGTTCACCGCGTGGTCGTCGAAAACATCTGAGCCGCAGCATTTTCCGATCCTGTGCGGCTTGAACCTGACTCGCAACGTCGCATTGACGCCGGAAATTCTGACCCGACTGGCGGCCGCTGCAGGGTCGACGACAACGGCGATGAGCGTGCATGACGAACGCGGTACCCGGTCGGCGGCGTCCAATCCGTTGATTCAGGTAATCGAAGACGCGACGCGGTTCTATCTGGAGGGCTATTACGACAACGGCCATGGGTACGTCGCCCATATGCACGACCCGTTGGCCGCCGCGGTCGCGCTGGACCCAGGGCTCGTCGTGACTCGCCCGGCGACCGTGGAGGTCGAGCTGACCGGCACGCTGACCCGCGGTATGACCGTCACCGACTGGTCACTGCACCGAGAACCCAATGCGCACATCGGCATTGACGTCGATCCGGCGATGTTCTTCGACCGGTTCATCGAACGGGTCGGACCTTTCGCGCGTCGGCTGGGCGATCACTCGTAACTGCCCTCCAGGTACCACCGCCGCTGGCGGTAGCACAGCAGCAGCGCGCGTTCGCTTTCCAGCAATACCTGGACGCGGGCGGTGCGCCCCCTTTTCAAGTCGGGATCCCACCAGCGCTCGTCGACCGGCCAGGGTCCGGCCCACCAACGCAGCGGGTCGTCGCGACCGCGGGCGATCAGTCGCGCCGGGTCGGCGGAGAACATTCCCCGACTGGTCACCCGTATCGGATTTCCCTGGGCATCAACCAATTCCACCGGGTCGTCGAGCAATACCGCCGGCGACGGGTCGGGCAGTTGGCCGGGCCACGGCAGGCTCGGATCGGACTGCGGTACCGGCTCGTCGCCCAACGGCGTCAACGTGATGCGTTCGGCCGGCCCGCGACCGCCGGACAACACCGGCACCTGCACCGCCTCCGGCCCGAGCAGACCCTGCACCCGCACCAGTGCCCGGCGGGCCCGAAGCCTGTCCTCCTCACCCAAGCCACCCCATAGCGGCAGTTGCAACGCCTCGGCGGACACCACCTCCACCGCCTGCAGCCGAAGCAACGTCACCGGTGCAGTGGGGCGGTGCTGGCTGATTCGATTGCTCAGCCAGCCATCCAGTTGCCAGCGCACCCGATCGGCGGTGGCTTCCTCGGTCAGCGGCTCGGCGCACCGCCATACCCGGCTCAGCTCTTCGCCGTTGGCGGTGACGGCGTGGATAGCCAGCCGGGTACAGCCCACTCCGGTGGACATCAGCATCTGGTGCAATCTGCCGGCCAGCGAGCGCCCGGCGAATGCCGCGGCATCGACCCGGTCGATCGGTGGATCGCAGTCCAGCACGGCCTCGAGTTCCGGCGGCGGCTCTCGCCCGGACGGCCCCCGCTCGGGTTCACCGCGGGCGAGGCGGTGCGCGGTGACCCCGTCCGCGCCGAACCTGGAGGTCACGTCGGTCGCCGATAATGCGGCGAACTGCCCAATGGTGCGAATCCCCATCCGCCACAACAGATCCGCCAGCTCTTCTCGTCCCGGGCCGGACAGACTCGGCTCGGTGGCAAGCTGCCGGATCGACAGCGCCGACAGAAACCGTGCGTCGTCGCCCGCCTGGACGACCCGGCCCGCACGCGCAGCGAAGACCGCGGTGGATAACTGGTCGGCGATCCCGACTTGACACTCGGCGCCAGCCGCGGCCACCGCGTCGATCAGTCGCTCGGCGGCGTCGGTCTCGGACCCGAAATACCGGGCCGCTCCGCGCACCGGCAACACCAGGAGTCCGGGCCGCAGCACCTCGGCGCGGGGCACCAGATCGTCCACCGCCGCAATCACCGGTTCGAAGAAGCGGGCGTCGCGGTCGGCGTCGGCGGCCACGACATGCAATTGCGGACAACGGGCCGCTGCCTCCCGGCGCCGCAACCCGCGCCGCACTCCTACCGCCCGGGCCGCCGACGAGCAGGCGATCACCCGGTTGGCCAGAGTGACCGCGACCGGGGCCGTCGCGGGCAGGCCCACGGCCGCAGCCGCCGCGACCGCGGGCCAGTCCATGCACCAGATCGCCAATACCCGGGAACCAGACGGGGAACGTGTCACCCGAATTCACCCCGTTCGCGCCCGGCCGATCACCCGTCGGCCCGCACACATCCCGCTGACTTGCAGTCGCACCCCGCTTATTCGTCCGAAGCCGGGAGTCGGTGTGCCCCGGCCGCCTGCCGTGATCTCGTAACCGCAGACCTGGGCGTCCAGCCGGGTCGACGCCCCTTGCCAGTCGCCGTCGGTGACCAGCAGGGTGCAACCTTTAAGCCGGGCACGGGCCACCACCGCCCGCGCCCGGGTCTGCGGCACCCGGCGCCCGCCCAGACCGAGTACCACCAGATCCATGCCGTCGACGAGCACCGCGGCCACCTCCACCGGATCGGTCCCGGGATCCGGTATCACCGCGAGCCGGCTCAGATCCGCCCCCATCTCCACCGCGGCCAACAGCCCGATATCCGGCTGGCCCACGATCGCCGCGTTACCGCCGGCCGCCGTCACCGCGGCCACCATGCTCAGCAGCAGTGACCGGGCCCCGGCCAGCACCGCCACCGTCCCCCGCGGCAACGGGGCCGGCAGAGCTTCTGCCAGCCACCGTGGCACCGGCAGCTGGGATTCCGATTCCGGCAGCAGATCGTCGGCCGGGGCGGGGAGCCCGGGCATCGCCCCGGACATCTTTTCCGACACCGAAGCCATCTTGCGACGCAGCGATTCCAGCTGCTCAGCGCGGGTTTCCTGGCGCTGCGAGGAGGCAAAAGCCGCAGTCATGACGAGCCTCCCGATGTGAGTTTATTCGAAAGTATGTTCGATATGTTGTGGAGTAAACACCCACCCTCCGACAACCGTCAAGCGACGTGAGAGGCTGCTTTATGCGGTCGGTGCTGCTGTGGCTGGTGGTGCTTTTTGGCAGTATTTTCGTGGCCGCGACGCCGGCCGGCGCCACGCCCTGTCAGCCGGCCGAACTCTTCGTCACCGACAACACCGATCCCCTGTTCGAGGCGCAGGCCGACGCGACGATGGCGCAGGGCGGCGCGACGCCGACGGGATCGACACCGCTCGACGGCGTGTATTGGTCCAATGCGTTACAAAAGAGCAGCTATGACCGCTCGCGCGAATTTCATCTCTGCGCCGACGAGCCCGAGTTGCACGCCGCCGGCGAAGCGCTGCGAGGTCAATTCCACCAAGAATCGATGCTGTCCTTCGGTTATCTGCCGCCAAACGCGCCGGGGGTCAACGCGATCCTCATCACGGTGCCCGATGTCGACATCACCCGCTTCGGCGATGCGCTGGTCGCCGAACCCACTGCCCGCAACCGAGTGCGAGGCGGATCCGTCACCACCGATCACACCTTGATCCTGGTGGCGGCCAACGACGATCGCGAGGATGCCCGCCGCCTGATCAGCGAGGCCGGCGGCAACTGGAATGTGGCCACGATTGCTTACGGCAGAAGGGAATTCGTGGAGTAGCTATTCCCACTCGATGGTGCCGGGCGGTTTACTGGTGATGTCGAGCACCACCCGATTGACCTCGGCCACCTCGTTGGTGATTCGGGTCGAGATACGCTCGAGCACCTCGTAGGGCACCCGGGTCCAATCGGCGGTCATGGCGTCCTCACTGGACACCGGCCGCAGCACGATCGGATGCCCGTAGGTGCGGCCATCGCCCTGCACACCGACCGAGCGGACGTCGCCCAGCAGCACCACCGGGCACTGCCAGATCTGATTGTCCAGGCCCGCCGCGGTCAGCTCCTCGCGGGCGATCGAGTCGGCGCGGCGCAGCGTGTCCAGCCGGTTCGCGGTGACCTCGCCGACAATCCGGATGCCCAGCCCCGGACCCGGAAATGGCTGGCGTGCAACGATTTCCTCCGGCAAACCCAGTTCCCGGCCGACGGCGCGCACCTCGTCTTTGAACAGTAGCCGCAGCGGCTCGACGAGCTTGAACTTCAGGTCGTCGGGCAGCCCGCCGACGTTGTGGTGGCTCTTGATGTTGGCGGTGCCAGTGCCACCGCCGGACTCCACCACGTCGGGATACAGCGTGCCCTGCACCAGGAACTCGACGTCAGCACCGTCGGCCTCAACGATGTCTCGCACCGCGCCCTCGAAGGCCCGGATGAACTGCCTGCCGATGATCTTGCGCTTGCCCTCGGGGTTGGTCACGCCCGACAGCGCGTCGAGGAAGGTCTGCTCCGCATCGACGGTGACCAGGTTGGCGCCGGTGGCGGCGACGAAATCGCGTTGCACCTGGGCGCGCTCGCCCGCGCGCAACAGCCCGTGGTCGACGAAGACGCACGTCAGCCGGTCGCCGATGGCCCGCTGCACCAGCGCCGCGGCCACCGCGGAATCCACCCCGCCGGACAGCCCGCAGATCGCATGGCCGTCACCGATCTGGGCGCGCACCTGCTCGACCAACGCGTCGGCGATGTTGGCGGCCGTCCAGTCCGCGCCGAGCCCGGCGAAGTCGTGCAGGAACCGGCTGAGCACCTGTTGCCCGTGCGGGGTGTGCATGACCTCGGGGTGGTACTGCACCCCGGCCAGGCGGCGCTCGCGGTTCTCGAAGGCGGCCACCGCGGCACCCGCACTGCTGGCCACCACGTCGAATCCGTCCGGCGCGGCCGTGACCGCGTCGCCATGGCTCATCCAGACCGGCTGGACATCTGGCAGACCCGAATGCAGTTCGCCACCAATGACTTTCAGTTCGGTGCGGCCGTACTCGCTGGTGCCGGTGTGGGCGACGGTCCCGCCGAGCGCCTGCGCCATGGCCTGAAACCCGTAGCAGATGCCGAACACCGGGACG
This sequence comes from uncultured Actinomycetota bacterium, assembly GCA_963826365.1. Lineage (GTDB taxonomy): Bacteria > Actinomycetota > Actinomycetes > Mycobacteriales > Mycobacteriaceae > Mycobacterium. The sequence goes on from CAWGXA010000004.1 coordinate 544,005, forward strand.
CCGAGGTCGAATAGCGCCGGATCCAGTTGCGGGGCACCTTCGGCGTAGACACTGGCCGGGCCGCCGGACAGGACGACCGCCAACGGGTCGCGGGCCTTGATCTCCTCGACGGAGGCGGTATGCGGGATCACCTCGGAGAAGACCCGAGCCTCCCGAACACGACGGGCGATCAACTGCGCATACTGCGCACCGAAGTCGACCACCAACACCGGCCGGTTAGCCGGTCCGGGGTGGTCGAGGTCAGCAGGTTCGGTCACGGCCACCGAGTCTAATGGAGCGCAAACACAGCACGCAGAGCCTCGACGTCACGCTGGTCGCCGTCGAAGTTGATGCGCCGCAAGGCAGCCTTGCGCTTGGCGTCGGTTGCCCCAAGGCGGGCGGCGACCAGATCCGCCGCGCTGGCGGTGATCGTTACCGAAGGCTCTCGGTGAGCTCCGGCCAGACGGCCTTGCGTTACCGCGAATTCGAAACGGCGGCCGTCGATATCGATGCGACAAGTCATCTCCAACCCGGTCGCACTCACCCGGTCGAAACCCAGCAGGATCCCGGCCAGGAACCCGTTCAACGGCGATACCGAGCTTTCGTCGATCGGATCCAGCCTGTCCACGCCGAACCAGGCGAGGTTCTGCAGGATGGGCAGCACCCGCTGCCAGCCCAAGTCGCTGAGTGTATAGACGGTGCGCCCAATCGGCGCCGGTAAGTCGGCTCGGTCGACCAGCCCGGAATCTTGTAGCTCCTTGAGCCGCTCAGCGAGCAGATTAGTTGCGATGCCGGGCAATTCAGCGCGCAGATCACCGTAGCGGCGGGGGCCACCGACCAGTTCTCGCAGGATCAGCAGCGTCCACCGCTCGCCCAGGACGTCGAGCCCACGGGCGATCGGGCAGTTCTGGTCGTAGGTCCGGCGGGTCGGCACGCACCCATCTTATCTATGTTGGACATCTTTTTCCAGTTACTACTTGATTTGTTTGTCTACTAGCTTTACCGTCTTGTCCATGAGCACCCGTGGTCCCGTATTCCGCAATCACCCGATTCCCGCGCTCGCCGTCATCTGCCTGTCCGTCTTCGTCATCAGCGTCGACGCCACCATCGTCAACGTCGCGCTGCCAACCCTCTCGCGCGAACTCGGCGCCGACACCGCGCAGCTGCAATGGATCGTCGACGCCTACACCCTGGTCATGTCCGGCCTGCTGCTGTCGGTCGGCAGCCTCAGCGACCGGTACGGCAGGCGGGGCTCACTCAGCCTTGGGCTGGCACTGTTCGCCATCACGTCCGGCATCGCGGCGCAAGTGAATTCGGCGGATGCACTCATCGCCGGACGCGCTGCCATGGGCGTGGGCGCGGCGGTGATCTTCCCGACCACACTGGGGCTGATCACCAACATCTTCACCGACCCGATACCTCGCGCCAAGGCGATCGGATTGTGGGCGGCCATGGTTGGCGTCGGCGTAGCGGTCGGACCGATCAGCGGTGGCTGGTTGCTCGAACACTTCTGGTGGGGCGCGATCTTCATGGTGAACATCCCGATCGCGATGGTGGCCATCATCGGCGGGGTGCTGTTCGTCCCCACCTCCCGCGACCCCGCCGCTCCCCGGATCGACGTCCCCGGCTTAATTCTGTCCGCGATCGGAATCACCGGGTTGGTCTACACCGTCATCGAGGCGCCCACCTGGGGATGGACCAGCACGCGGGCCACGACCGGCTTCGCTTTGGCCGCAACCATTCTCGTCGTTTTTGCCCTGTGGGAGCGACGCAGCTCCCACCCGATGCTGGACGTCTCGGTGTTCTCCAACCGCAGGTTCTCCGGCGGCAGCCTGGCCGTGACCGCGGGCTTTCTGACGCTGTTCGGATTTATTTTCGTGATCACCCAGTACTTCCAATTCATCAAGAACTACACAGCATTTCAGAGCGGCGTGCGATTACTGCCGGTCGCCATTTCGATCGCGTTGGCCAGCGTCCTGGGCCCCCGACTGGTGCAATGGGTCGGCACCACCGCCGTTGCCGCCGGCGGCCTGGCCGTGTTTGCGGCCGGCCTGGCGTGGGCCTCTACGGCGGACGCGGCCACGCCCTACAGCCAGATCGCAATGCAGATGTTGTTGCTCGGCGGCGGCCTCGGGCTGACGATAGCGCCGGCCACCGAGGCGATCATGGGATCTTTGGACGCCGACAAGGCCGGGATCGGCTCAGCGGTCAACGACACTACCCGCGAGCTCGGCGGCACCCTGGGCGTCGCTATTGTGGGCAGCGTCTTCGCGTCGGTGTACAGCGGAGAGATCGGTTCGGCCGCAACCCTGGCGGGCCTTCCCGCAGATGTTCACTCGGCGATGGGTCGCTCAATGGCAATGGCGCACAACGTGATCGCGCAGATGCCTGCCGAACGGATCACCGCGGTCCGCGACGCCGTCAATGGCGCCTTCCTCGACGGCCTGCAAGTCGGATCACTGGTGTGCGCCGCAATCGCCTTGGGCGCAGCAGTCGTCGTCGCGTGGCTACTGCCCGCCCGGGCAGGGCAGGAAACAAACGTCTCAGAGATCAACTGGGATCTATTGGAAAGGGAAACCCGATGAGAAATCGCGTACTGGTAACCGGCGCAACAGGCAAGATCGGGGGCGCCGTCGCCACTCAATTGCTGGAAAAGGGCGTGCCAACAAGGGCAATGGTGCATCGCGATGACGCACGCAGCGCCCGGTTGCGCACGCTGGGTGCCGAGGTTGTGGTCGCCGACATGTTTGACATCCAGCAAGTTCAGGCTGCGATGGACGGCGTCGACCGGCTGTACTTCAACCCTCCGTACCATCCGCATGCCCTCGACAGTGCCGTCGCCTTTGCCGTGGCAGCGCGGCGCTCCGGCGTGGAAGCCGTAGTGGCGCTGGGACAATGGCTGGCAAGTCCCGAGCATCCATCGCTGATGACGCGGCACGCCTGGCTGACCGACAAGCTCTTCGAGCTGCTGCCCGACACCGCGCATGTCGCGGTCGATCCCGGCTACTTCGCCGACAACTATCTGCAGCTGGTCCCACTGGCCGCCCAACTGGGCGTCATGCCGACGCCGACCGGGACAGGCCGAAATGCGCCGCCCTCCAATGAGGACATCGCCCGGGTGGCGGTGGGCGCACTGCTTGACCCACACCGACACGACGGTCGCGCCTACCGACCGACCGGACCGGCACTCTTATCCGGACCCGAGATTGCCGACGCGCTCGGTGAGGCGTTGGGCCGACGGGTCCGCCACATCGACATACCCCCGTGGATGTTCATGCGCGCCGTGCGGGTGAATGCCAAACGACTCGGTGCCGACATGTTCTTCGAATCCAGCCTGCGCCGCTACCTGCCCGAGTATGCGCTGGGGACATTTGAAGTCGGCGGCCCGACGACGCACGTCGCCGACGTAGCCGGCGTCGAACCCGAAGACTTCTTGACGATCGCACGTCGCTACGTCAACGGGCCCGAATCTCGCCGCACCGCAGTCAATCTCGTCCGCCAAGTGTGGAACTTCATGTTGACCAGCTTTGTACCGATGCACCGGCTGGACGCTTTCGACCGAGTCCAGCAGCATCCGCAACCCGCACATCCCCAGCTTTCGGGCCAATCCGTGGTGTGGCGAAACGAGCACACAGCGATGAGCGAATCAGAAAGGATTGCAGCACGATGAGTTCAAAGCCATCCGCCGAAGCAGGCGGCAGCACCTACGTCCTGGGTCATCAGGACGTAGAGGTACAACGGTTACTCCTGCAGGGGCGGCTGTATGACGACTACACCGAGCACGCGCTGCGGCTGGCCGGGTTACGACCGGGCATGCGGGTGCTCGACGTGGGATGCGGCCCCGGTGACGTGTCATTCGTCGCCGCCCGGCTGGTCGGCCCCACCGGATCCGTGCTGGGCGTCGACGCCGCACCCGAGATGATCGCACTGGCTCGCTCTCGCGCCGCCGAACAAGGCTTGTCTTCAGTGCATTTCAGGCAAGCCGCAATCGACTCGCTCGACTTGGATGAACCCGTCGATGCGGTAGTAGGCCGGTTGATCCTGATGCATTTGCCCGACCCGTCCGCCACCCTCCGGCAACTCAGCACCTGGCTGCGCCCGGGCGGCGTGCTCGTGTTCGGCGAGAACGACATCACCGCGACCCGCAGCATCCCGGATTTGCCGCTATTCGGGCGCGTGACGGATGCAATCACGCGCGCCTTCGAGGCCATGGGACTCAGTGCGCGGTTTGGCACCAAGCTGCACACCGTATTCGCCGACGCCGGACTAGGCACACCACAGCTGACCCTCGGCACGCCGATCGGGACCGCCGCCGACGGTGAAATCCTGGCCTACGCCGCGGAAGTCTGGCGGCTGGTATCGCCCATTGCCGAAAAGCAGGGCTTTGGCATCGACGAGCTCACCGACATCGACAGCTTCGCGTCGCTGTTCGGCCAGGAGGCACTCGCTGCCGACGCAGTCATCATGATGCCTCCGCTGATCACCGCATGGGTCCAGGTGCAGAAATGAATAACCCAATCGAAACCCAATACGCGACCGGGTTGTCCCGAGCCAACATCGAACAGGCGTTGATCGCGGCCGGAAAAGACCTCGACCACCTGGCACCCGCGGACCTGGGCCTGCTGGAGGACTTCCACACCATGGGCCGTTTCGCTACCAGCGCGCTGGTGGACTTGGTCGAGATCACCAGTGCCAGTGCGGTGCTCGATGCGGGCAGCGGAATCGGCGGCACCGCGCGCTACATCGCCGAGCGCTGCGGGTGCACGGTAAACGCCGTGGATCTGACGGATGAATATTGCGAGACACACCGCTGGCTCAATCGACTCGTCGGTTTGGACAGCCGGATCTCCGTTCAACAGGCAGACGTCACCGAACTCCCGTTCGCTGACGGTGTTTTCGATATCGCCGTCAGCCAGCACGTGCAGATGAACATCGCCGACAAGACGCGCCTTTACCGCGAGGCGCGCCGAGTGCTGATCGACGGCGGTCGGCTTGCCATGTGGGACATCACAATTGGCATGCCCGGCCAACTCGACTATCCACTGCCCTGGGCTGACGAACCCGCACGCAGCCATCTCGTCACCTCCGATGAGTTGCGTGCCGTTGTCGAGTCATCCGGATTCGGATTCGAACACTTCAACGATCTCACCGAGCAGGCGGTCGCACTCATGCAAGCCATGCTGGCCCAGCCCGCCAATCCGCTGGGCCTGCACGCCTTCGTCACCGACTTCAACCGTAAAGCAGAAAATCTGACCCACGCGCTGGCCGACGGAAGACTGCGGGTCATCCAGGGCGTCGCTCGGGCGAGTTAAACATCATGCGGCACAATATGATTGAGCGCCGGTTACTGCCGGCGATGATTCGGCTGACCGCGTTAGGGTATCTGCTCTTCTTCGTGCCTGACCTCGTTCTCGCAGCGACGCATCAAATCAATGCGTTACCGTCGTTGCTCGCCCGGCTCTTCAGCTGGGGCCACGGCGGCGATCCTGTCGCTGTCATGTTCGCCACCGTCTACGTGGTCTGGGCAGCATTCCTGTTCGGATCGGCGAAAGACCCACTCGCGAACCGACTCTTCCTTGATTTCAATCTCACCGCGAACACCGCGCATTTCTCCGCCATGTTCATCATGGCCATCACCATGCGTGACCAGCACCAGCACATCGCGGGAGTAGTCGCGCTCGGATTGATCACCACAGTCCCGTTGGCGGTCTGTTGGCTGCCGATCCGGCGTCTTGGGCGAGTTAAACATCGCGCGGTTCACTAGCGACGCGCAGGCAAGCATGGTGAAGTGGTAACGCCATCTCCACCGACAGTGAGGATCCGCTGTGCTGGGTCTGCCAGAAAAGGTGCGTGCCTGCCTGTTCGACCTCGACGGCGTGCTCACCGATACCGCGAGCGTGCACACCAAGGCCTGGAAGGCCATGTTCGACGCCTTCCTGTCCGACCGGGCCAAGCGCACCGGAGACAAGTTCGTCCCGTTCGACGCGGCGGCCGACTACCGGCAATACGTGGACGGCAAGAAGCGCGAAGACGGGGTCCGCTCATTTCTGGACAGCCGCGGCATCGAACTCCCCGACGGCACTCCCGACGACTCCGGTGACGCCGAGACCGTCTACGGCCTGGGCAACCGCAAGAACGAGATGTTCCAGAAGGTGCTGGACCAAGACGGCGTCGAGGTGTTCGACGGATCGCGGCGCTATCTGGAAGCGGCGTCGGCGGCGGGTCTCGGCATCGCCGTCGTGTCGTCGAGCGCCAACACCCGCGAGGTGCTGGAAATCACCGGTCTAGACCGGTTCATTCAGCAGCGGGTGGACGGGGTCACGCTGCGTGAAGAGCACATCAAAGGCAAGCCGGCGCCCGACTCCTATTTGCGTGGCGCCGAATTACTCAACGTCGCCCCGGACGCGGCGGCGGTGTTCGAAGACGCACTGTCGGGCGTGGCCGCCGGCCATGCCGGTAACTTCGGCTACGTGGTGGGAGTCGATCGAGTGGGCCAGGCCGAAGATTTGCGCCGCAGCGGCGCCGACATAGTAGTGACCGATCTCGCCGAATTGCTGCAGTCGTGATCACCCAGGAAGCCTTCCCCGTCGAACCGTGGGTGGTCCGCGAGACCCGGCTCGACCTCAACTTGATTGCCCAGTCGGAATCGCTTTTCGCCTTGTCCAACGGGCACATCGGTTTGCGTGGCAACCTCGACGAGGGCGAGCCGCACGGCCTGCCCGGCACCTATCTGAACTCCTTCTACGAAATCCGACCGCTGCCCTACGCCGAGGCTGGCTACGGGTATCCGGAGGCCGGCCAGACCGTCGTCGACGTCACCAACGGCAAGATCTTTCGCCTGTTCGTCGAGGACGAACCCTTCGATGTCCGGTACGGCAAATTGCTCTCCCACGAGCGCTGTCTCGACATGCGGGCCGGAACGCTGACCCGCAAAGCGCACTGGAGCTCGCCGGTGGGCAAGGAGGTCAAGTTGACCTCGACCCGGCTGGTGTCGCTGGCCAATCGCAGTGTCGCCGCAATCGAATACATCGTGGAGGCGGTCAGTGACTTCGTCCGGGTGACCGTGCAGTCGGAATTGGTCACCAACGAGGACCAGCCACAGACCTCGGCCGACCCGCGGGTGTCGGCCATCCTGGACAACCCGCTAGAGGCCGTCGAACACGAAGCCCTAGAGCGCGGAGCGGTGCTGATGCACCGGACCCGGGCCAGCGCACTGATGATGGCCGCGGGGATGGACCACGAAGTCGACGTGCCCGGACGGGTCGAGGTCAGCACCGACGCGCGTGAGGACCTGGCCCGGACCACCGTCATCTGCGGGCTGCGCCCAGGGCAGAAGCTGCGCATCGTCAAATACCTCGCGTACGGCTGGTCCAGCCAGCGCTCCCGGCCTGCCCTGCGCGACCAAGTCGCCGCCGCATTGCACAGCGCCCGCTACAGCGGGTGGGAGGGGCTGCTGCAGGCCCAACGGGAGTACCTCGACGACTTCTGGGAGAACGCGGACGTCGAAGTCGAGGGCGACTCAGAATCCCAGCAGGCGGTGCGATTCGGGCTATTTCACCTGGTGCAGGCCAGCGCCCGCGCCGAGCGCCGGGCCATCCCCAGCAAGGGGCTCACCGGAACGGGATACGACGGCCACGCCTTCTGGGACACCGAGGGTTACGTGCTCCCAGTGCTCAGCTACACGTTGCCGCACGCGGTCGCCGATTCACTGCGGTGGCGGGCATCGACACTGGACATGGCCAGGGACCGGGCGGCCGAACTCGGCCTCAAGGGCGCCAGCTTTCCCTGGCGCACCATCCGCGGTCAGGAATGTTCGGCGTACTGGCCGGCAGGCACGGCGGCGTTTCACATCAACGCCGACATCGCGATGGCCTTCGAGCGATACCGCGTCGTCACCGGCGACCACACTCTGGAACAGGAGTGCGGCATCATCGTGCTGATCGAGACCGCCCGGCTGTGGATGTCGCTCGGGCACCACGACCGCCACGGCGTCTGGCACATCGATGGCATCACCGGTCCCGACGAATACACCGCGATCGTGCGCGACAACGTGTTCACGAATCTGATGGCCGCACACAATCTGGTCACTGCCGCCGAAGCATGCACCCGCCACCCGGAGGCGGCCCTCGCCATGGGTGTCAGCGCCGAGGAGGCGGCCACCTGGCGCGACGCCGCCGATGCCGTCAACATCCCGTACGACGAGGAACTCGGGGTGCACCAGCAGTGCGAAGGCTTCACCAAGTTCGCGGAGTGGGATTTCGAGAAGAACAACAAATATCCGCTGTTACTGCACGAGGCCTACGTACGCCTGTACCCGGCGCAGGTGATCAAGCAGGCGGATCTGGTGCTGGCAATGCAGTGGCAGAGCCACGCGTTCAGCGCCGAACAGAAAGCCCGCAACGTCGACTACTACGAACGCCGCATGGTGCGTGACTCGTCGCTGTCGGCCTGCACCCAGGCGGTGATGTGCGCCGAAGTCGGGCATATGGAGCTGGCCCACGACTATGCCTACGAGGCCGCGCTGATCGACCTGCGCGATCTGCACAGCAACACCCGCGACGGTTTGCACATGGCCTCGCTGGCCGGCGCCTGGATGGCGATCGTCAACGGGTTCGGCGGCCTGCGCGACGACGAAGGCATCCTGTCGCTGGATCCTCAACTGCCCGACGGCATTTCGCGGCTGCGGTTCCGACTACGGTGGCGCGATTTCCGGGTGACCGTCGACGCCAACCACTCAGACGTCACCTACACCGTGCGTGACGGGCCGGGTGGCAAGCTGCTCATCCGCCACGCCGGTGAGGACGTGGAGCTGAGCACCGAGGCGCCGACCACTATTGCGGTGCGCACGCGCACGCCATTGCTGCCGCCACCGCCGCAGCCGCCCGGCCGCGAGCCCATGCATCGGCGGGCTTTAGCCAGAGAGACACACCGCTAAGCCCTAGTCCGGGTTGGCCGGATTGAGGATCCGGCCCACTTCGGTGCGCACCACCTCGCGTATTTCGTCGTCGGTCAGTTCGTCGAGCCCGGTGGCCGAACGCAGGATCGGCGCGAATAACCGCCAACCAAACTGCAGCGCAAGGCCATTGGCGACCGCGATCCGCGCGCTCATGTCATCATCATGGACCGGTCGCACCCAACCGATCAGGGTCGCAATGTTTGGGAAGCGCTTTTGCAACTGCGCGGCCGGATAACCGTCGAGCAGCGTGCGGGCCATGACCCGCATCTGCAGGTCGAGAGCGCGATCCACCTCGTCGCCTGGCGCACCGGAGTCCAGCAGAGCGGTCAGAGTTGTACCCAAGTTTTCGAGCACGGCACCGACCACCTGGTCCTTGGTGCCGAAATGCCGGAACACCAGTCCGTGGTTGACCTTCGATCGGGCGGCGATGTCGCGGATCGACGTCGCGGCCGGACCACGCTCGGCGAACAGGTCGGTGGCGGCCTGCAGAATCGCCGCGACCACTTCTTCGCGCCCGGTGGGAGTTGACCGACCCGAGGCCCTTGCCGAATCTGTAGTCATGTGTCTACACTAGCGGATGTAGTCAGTTGACTACACAGGCTTTACGCAAAGGACGACAGAAATGACACACTCAGTCACCGTCACCAAGCTGAGCAGCCGGATCGGCGCTCGAGTCGATGGAGTACTCCTCGGCGGCGACCTGGACCCGATCACCGTCGAGCAGATCCACCAGGCGTTATTGACCCACAAGGTGATCTTCTTCCGTGGCCAGCACCACCTCGATGACACCCAACAGCTCGCGTTCGCCGAACTGCTGGGTACCCCGGTCGGCCACCCGGCCTCGCTCGCGACCGTCAAGGACGCACCGACCATCACGCCGATCAACTCCGAATTCGGCAAGGCCAACCGCTGGCACACCGACGTCACCTTCGCCGCGAACTACCCGGCGGCCTCGATCCTGCGGGCGGTGACGCTGCCCAGCTATGGCGGCTCGACGCTGTGGGCCTCGACGGTCGCCGCGTACAACGAACTGCCCGACCCGCTCAAGCGCCTGGCCGAGAACTTGTGGGCGGTGCACAGCAACCGCTACGACTACGTGACCGCAGAATCTCAGGCGTCGATGACCGACAATGAGCGGGCGTTCCGGCAGGTGTTCGAGAAGCCTGACTTCCGCACCGAACATCCGGTGGTTCGGGTGCACCCGGAAACCGGGGAACGCTCCCTGCTGGCCGGTGACTTCGTGCGCAACTTCGTCGACCTGGACAGCCACGTATCGAACGCGCTGCTCGAATTGCTACAGCGCCGAATCACCGAGCCAGAGAACACTATTCGGTGGAACTGGGAAGCCGGTGATGTCGCCATCTGGGACAACCGGGCAACTCAGCACCGAGCCGTCGACGACTACGACAACCAACCGCGCCTGATGCATCGCGTCACCCTGATGGGCGATGTCCCCGTCAACGTGCACGGGGAACGCAGCCGCGTCCTGGGCGGCGCGCCACTTCAAGTACTTGCCAGTTGATCGACGTCAGCTCGCTGAGCTGACCGGATCGATCGGCAACCAACGCAGCGCACCCGGTGCATCGAGGGGTACCACCGGGTGCGTTGGCGTGACCGGCGCCAGCCTCCGGTAGGCGTCGCCCTGCAGCGGCCGCTCGTCTTTCTCGCCCTTGTTCGGCCACAGCGACGCGGCCCGCTCGGCCTGCGCGGTGATGGACAACGACGGGTTGACGCCCAGGTTCGCCGAGATCGCCGCGCCGTCCACCACCAGCAACGTCGGGTAGCCGTACACCCGGTGATAGGGGTCGATCACCCCGTGCTCGGGACCGTCGCCGATCACCGCTCCACCGAGGAAGTGCGCGGTCAGCGGCATGTTGAGCAGTTCACCCCAGGTGCCGCCCGCCACCCCGTCGATCTTGGCGGCGATCCGGCGGGTGACCTCGTTACCCACCGGGATCCACGACGGGTTCGGCTCCCCGTGGCCCTGCTTGCTGGAGAACCAGCGGATGCCCAGCTTGCCGCGCTTGGTGAAGGTGGTGATCGAGTTGTCCAGGTGCTGCATCACCAGCGCGATCACGGTGCGCTCGCTCCACTGACGCGGATTCAGCAGCCGCAGCATGTTGCGCGGATCCTCCCCGGCGTTATCCAGCAACTGCTTCCAACGCGGCTTATCGGTGCCCAGCGGGCCCGGGCCGTCGGTCATCAAGGTCTGTAGTAGCCCCATCGCGTTGGAGCCCTTGCCGTAGCGGACCGGTTCGATGTGAGTGTCCGCAGTCGGGTGAATCGACGACGTGATCGCGACGCCGTGGGTCAAGTCCAGATCCGGCGAGACCGTTAGCCGGCCCGCGCCGACGATCGACTCGGAGTTGGTGCGGGTCAACACGCCCAGACGCTTGGACAGACGTGGCAGTTTGCCCTTGTCCCGCATCTTGAACAGCAAATGCTGCGTCCCCCAGGTGCCGGCAGCCAGGATCACGTGCGAGGCGGTGAACGTGCGCTTATCCCTGCGCAGCCAGCTGCCGGTGCGCACCGTGCGCACCTGCCACAACCCATCGGAGCGCTGCTCGAAACCCTTGACCGTTGTCATCGGAATGACTTGTGCCCCTGCAGATTCCGCAAGTCCGAGGTAGTTTTTCAGCAGCGTGTTCTTGGCGCCGTAACGGCAGCCCGTCATGCAGCAGCCGCATTCCAGGCAGCCAGTGCGGTCTGGCCCGGCGCCGCCGAAATACGGGTCGGGCACGATCTTGCCCGGTGTCTTGGTTCCATCGGGGCCGAAGAACACCCCGACGGGTGTGGGCACGAAGGTGTCGCCGCAGCCCATGTCGTCGGCGACCTCCTTGATGATGCGGTCCGCGTCGGTGAAGGTCGGATTCGTGACGACGCCCAGCATCCGCTTCGCCTGCTCGTAGTGCGGCATCAGCTCGGAACGCCAGTCAGTGATGTGCGACCACTGTGGATCGTTGAAGAACGGCTCCGGCGGCACGTACAGCGTGTTGGCGTAGTTCAGCGAACCGCCGCCCACGCCGGCGCCGGCCAGGATCAGCACGTCGCGCAGCGGGTGGATGCGCTGAATCCCGAAGCAGCCCAGCCGCGGTGCCCACAGGAACTTGCGCAGATCCCATGACGTCTTGGCGAAGTCCTCGTCGGAGAAGCGCCGACCAGCCTCCAATACGCCTACCCGGTAACCCTTTTCGGTCAGCCGGAGCGCGCTGACACTGCCGCCGAAACCCGAACCGATGATCAGGACGTCGAAATCTGGCTGCATTGCACCAGTATGGCCTTACTCGCCGGTAACAGGCCAGCGGCCCTCGAGCGTGAAGTTAGTTTCACGTTCGGCTTCGAGCGTGAAGTTAGTTTCACTCTCGCGAAACGGTCAGTTGCCGACGGTCAGACCGACCTTCTGGAATTCCTTGAGGTCGCAGTAGCCGGCCTTGGCCATGGCTCGGCGCAAACCACCAACGAGATTGAGGCTGCCGAACGGATCGTCAGACGGCCCGTTGAGGACCTGTTCGAGCGACGGCCGCTCGCCGACGGAGATCTGCAACAACGCACCACGCGGCAACGACGGGTGCGCGGCCGCGGTGGGCCAGAACCACCCGTCCCCGAGCGCCTCGGCGCTTTCGGCCAGCGGCGTGCCCAGCATTACCGCGTCCGCGCCACAGGCGATGGCTTTGGCCAACTCGCCGGAGGTGTGGATATCGCCGTCGGCCAGCACGTGCACGTAGCGGCCGCCGGTCTCATCGAGGTATTCACGGCGCGCGGCGGCGGCGTCGGCGATCGCGGTGGCCATCGGCACGCGGATGCCCAGCACCTCGTCGCTAGTGGTCACGCCACTGGTGGAGCCGTAGCCGACAATGACGCCGGCAGCGCCGGTGCGCATCAGGTGCAGGGCGGTGCGGTGGTCGAGCACCCCGCCGGCAACCACCGGAATGTCGAGCTCAGAGATAAAGGTCTTCAGGTTCAGCGGCTCGCCGTCGCTGGCCACCCGCTCCGCCGAGACGATGGTGCCCTGGATGACGAGCAGATCGATGCCGGCCTGCAGCAGCACCGGCGTGAGCGCCTGAGCGTTTTGTGGGCTCACCCGCACCGCGGTGGTCACTCCGGCCTCGCGGATGCGGGCGACCGCGGCCCCCAGCAGCTCGGGATTCAGGGGCGCGGCGTGCAGCTCCTGCAACAGCCGGATCGACGCCGAAGGTTCGGGTTCTTTTTCGGCGGCCTCAAGCAGCTGCGCGATCTTGGCCCCGACGTCGGCATGCCGGCCGATTAACCCCTCGCCGTTGAGCACGCCCAGCCCGCCGAGCCGCCCCAGCTCGATCGCGAACTCCGGCGACACCAGCGCATCCGTCGGGTGCGCCAGCACCGGAATCTCGAAACGGTAGGCGTCCAGCTGCCAGGCCGTCGACACATCCTGCGACGAGCGGGTGCGCCGGGACGGCACGATGCTGATTTCGCTGAGTTCGAAAGTGCGCCGGGCGACTCTGCCCATGCCGATCTCGACCATTGCCAGTTCGCTGTTCACCGGGCGTAGTAGTTGGGCGCTTCGACGGTCATCGCGACGTCGTGCGGGTGGCTTTCTTTGAGCCCGGCCGCAGTGATCCGGACGAACTGCGCCTGCTGCAGCACCTCGATGGTCGGCGAGCCGGTGTAACCCATTGCGGCGCGCAGCCCCCCGGTCAGCTGGTGGATCACCGACGACAACGGACCGCGGTAGGGCACCCTGCCCTCGATCCCCTCGGGCACCAACTTGTCTTCGGAGAGCGCGTCGTCGGCGAAGTAGCGATCCTTGGAGTACGACTTCGCCCCGGCCCGGCCGGCCATGGCGCCCAGCGAACCCATGCCCCGGTAGCTCTTGAACTGCTTGCCGTTGACGAAGATCGTCTCGCCGGGCGCCTCGGCGGTACCGGCCAGCAACGAACCCAGCATGGCCGTGGACGCGCCGGCGGCCAACGCCTTGGCGATATCGCCGGAGTACTGCAGTCCGCCGTCGGCGATTACCGGCACACCCGCCGGTGCACACACCGCGACGGCTTCCAAAATCGCCGTGATCTGAGGTGCGCCGACGCCGGCCACCACCCGGGTGGTGCAGATCGACCCCGGTCCCACTCCGACCTTGACCGCGTCGGCTCCGGCGTCGACCAGGGCCGCGGCCGCCGACCGGGTGGCGACGTTGCCGCCGATCACCTCGACCTTCTCACCGACCTCGGCCTTGAGCTTGCCGACCATGTCGAGGACCAGCCGGTTGTGCGCGTGCGCGGTGTCCACGATCAGGACGTCGACACCGGCGTCGACCAGCATCATCGCGCGCACCCAGGCGTCGCCGCCGACGCCGACCGCCGCACCGACCAGCAGCCGGCCGTCGCTGTCTTTGGTGGCCAACGGGTGTTGTTCGGTCTTGACGAAGTCCTTGACGGTGATCAGCCCGGTCAGCCGGCCGTGGCCGTCGACGATGGGCAGTTTCTCGATCTTGTTGCGGCGCAGCAGTCCCAACGCCGCGTCGGCGGACACACCCTCGCGCGCAGTGATCAGCGGCGCTTTGGTCATCACCTCAGCGACCTGCCTGGTCTGGTCGACCTCGAAGCGCAGATCGCGGTTGGTGATGATGCCGACCAGCGCGCCGGACTCGTCAACCACTGGCAATCCGGAGATGCGGAACCGGGCGCACAGCGCTTCGACCTGGGCCAACGTGTTGTCCGGACGGCAGGTCACCGGATCGGTGACCATCCCGGCCTCGGAGCGCTTCACCATTTCCACCTGGCCGGCCTGTTCGGCAACGGGCAAGTTGCGGTGCAGCACACCCATGCCGCCCGCGCGGGCCATCGCGATAGCCATTCGCGACTCGGTGACGGTGTCCATCGCCGAGCTGACCAGCGGCACCTTGAGCCGGATCTTCTTGGTGAGCTGGCTGGAGGTGTCCGCGGTCGCGGGCACCACATCCGACGCCGCCGGCAGCAGCAGGACGTCGTCGAATGTCAGCCCCAGCATCGCCACCTTGTGCGGATCGTCGCCCCCGGTCGGCACCGAATCCTCCGCCAGGGCGGAGACCGGCGCATCACGAACGTACGGACTACCGACCAGGTCGGAACTGTCTTCTAGGTTGGACATGCCACGCGACATCGATAAAGCCCTCCATAAGAATGCTTGGAGTGAGAAGCCCATCCTATCGGCTCGATGAGGGTGCACACCCGCTTGTTCGTGGCGTGCCGTCGACCGAGCGACGCGGCACTTCCCTGCTGGCGTTATCACGACCCGCTTGCGTAGGCTATGGGCGTGCGTGATCACCTCCCGCCGGGTTTGCCGCCCGACCCATTTGCCGACGACCCATGCGACCCGTCGGCTGCGCTAGAAGCCGTCGAACCGGGGCAACCCCTGGATCAACAAGAGCGAATGGCGGTAGAGGCTGACCTGGCTGATCTCGCGGTCTACGAAGCCCTCTTGGCGCACAAGGGAATTCGCGGACTCGTGGTGTGCTGCGACGAGTGTCAGCAGGACCACTACCACGACTGGGACATGTTGCGGGCGAACCTGCTGCAGTTGTTGATCGACGGCACCGTCCGCCCGCATGAGCCTGCCTACGACCCCGAACCGGATGCCTACGTCACCTGGGATTACTGCCGGGGATACGCCGACGCTTCGCTCAACGAAGCGACCTCAGACGCCGACGGGTTTCACTGGCGTCACTGAGTTTCACTAGCGTCACTGAGCCGGTGCCACCGGAGGTGGTTGCTGGCCGTGATGGTGGTGCTTGGGCGTCGGAGTCGGTACCGGTGGGCTGGCCAGCGGAGGCGTAGCCGCGTTCGGGGGCACGGCGGTCGGAGCAGGCGGCGCCGCAGGTGGCGAGGCGACTGGCGGCGGTGGCGACGCGACTGGCGCCGGCAGCGTTGCGTTCGGGTTGCGCGACTGGACCTTGGTATGGAGCAGATTCAGCTCGTCCATCAGATCGCTTCGGCCGGCGCTGGCGTCCATGGACTGTAGCGAGCTGCTGACCTCATTGAGCTGACTCTGGGCCTGGCTCCATTGACCCTTGTCGATCATTTCCTGGACCTTGGCCAGATCGGCCTTGGCGGACAACATGACTTGTTTCTGATTGCCGGTCTGCTCGTCGAAGAACATCGCGTGCAGGCCGTACAGCGTCTCGCCCGGGCGCGCCTCGACCACCATGGCGCCAAAGCCGCTGAGCACCAACACTGTCGCGGCGACCGAACCGACCGTTGCCAGGCCGCGACTGGGGTGCCGCCGCTCGGCCAGCCCGGCGTGCAGCGCCGCAACGGCCTCTTCCGGGGATACCAGGGCACTGGCCGGCGGCCATCTCAAATCGTCGCGCCAATCGCCGAGCAGCGCAGCCAACGCATCCTCGCTGGGATCGTCGATTTCGACTCGCTCGCGTTCGGCAAGCGCGTCGAGCAGTAGATCGGTGCGGGCGAACTCGTCCAGAGCCGGCCCGTCGGGGTGTCCAAACTCAGGCATAGTCACCTGCTGCGACGATTTCGGATTTCAGCCGTGACAGGGCACGGTGCTGGGCCACCCGAACCGCTCCGGCTGTTGCGCCGACGGCCGCGGCCGTCTCCTCGGCCGACAGGCCCACCACCACGCGCAGGATCAGGATCTCGCGCTGCTTGGCGGGCAGGATCTCGAGCAGTTCGCTCATCCGGCTGGCCGAATCCAATTGGATAGCCCGTTGCTCCGGACCGGCCTCAGTCGACCAGCGCTCGGGCACCGTCTCGGCCGGGTAGGCCAAGTCGCGACCGGCGGCCCGATGGGCGTCCGCCACCTTATGCGCCGCGATGCCGTACAGGAACGCCAGAAAGGGACGTCCGCGATCCTTGTAGCGCGGCAGCGCCGTGATAGTCGCCAAGCAAACCTCCTGAGCCACGTCGTCGGCCGACAGACCACCCCGATCGACTCTGCCGACTCGCGCTCGGCAATATCGCACAACGATCGGACGGATGGTCTCCAGCACCTCCCGTAACGCGTTTCGGTCTCCCGCTACGGCTTCGGCAACCACAGCGTCGAGACGTTCCGCTTGAATTGTCATCGACGGCGGTATCTCCAACGTTACGAAGCGGACACATCACGGGCTAACTCACGCAATGACCATAACGGCCGAAAGCCGTTTCAAGCGGAACGCCACGTCCCACCGGCGCGCCGCACCTGGCCTGCGCAGATATCGCGAATTTCGCACAACTTTCGTGCTGAAAATGTGACGCTGGCGATATCAATCAGCAAGCAAGCAAGCGCCCAACGAAGCGGTGTCAGCCCGAGCCGCTCGGTGGCGCCCAATGCCGCCTCCGCGACCGCGCGGGCGCGGTCGACGGCACCTGCACTGCACAACGCGGCGGCCAGCACCACCTCGCTTTTGACGCGGTGCCGCGCCGACGCGATGTCCATCGTCTGGGCCCGCTCGATCGCTTCGGTGGCATGGCGGACGGCCGTTGGGCCGTCGCCGGTGGCCATCGCCAACTCCGCGGCGACCCATCGACGGCGCACGGGGAGCCGGTCGGGAACCAGCGCGGGCACCAGGACCGAGTCGGCTCGCGTCAGCAACGTCGCGGCGGCGGCGAAGCGGCCCATGCCCAGCGCATCGGCCGCCAGTCCGATCAGAGCGTCGGCGCGGGCCTCCGCGTCGCCGCCGGCCACCGCCAGCGCACGACCGTCCCAGCCCCGGGCCAGCGCATGCCAACCGAGCTGACGTAAGAACGATCCCTGCGTGCTGTAGGCCAGTGAGATCAACCGGCCATCGTGACCGCTGCGGCGCAATTCGGCCAGGTCACGGTAGGCGCTCCCGTAGCGTCCCTGTCCGCCCGATGCAACGGCGCGCAGCCACAACTGATTTGGCGTCGTCGCCGTCGGCAACGGCCAGCTCTGGGGTTCGTCTCCGAACGCGGCGGCCGCCAGCGTCCGCTCAATCTCAAAAGTGTGACGAGTTTCAATCACACTGATAGTAGTAAACAGTTCGTAGTGTCCGTGTTACTGAAATGTTAATCGCCGACAGGTCGGTACTAAATGGTCCTCGCCACCCCGTAGCCGCTGAGCTGGGAAATCTCATTTTGGTCAAGTGCCTGGTAGCACCCTTCTCGTCCGCGAAATGCTTGACAGATGAACGTGGAGTTAATTCTCCTCCTGCGGTCACATATTTTGCCGGGCTAAACGCCTATTGACTGAAATTCATCGTCGCACTTAAGTTCTAGCAATGACGGGTAGTCATCGGTGACGTCACCCCAAATCAGATGCACACTCAGTTCGCGAACTTAACTCAAGTTGGGCTTGCCGTGCAGAGAGGGAGGAACTAGCCATGCCGCAACCGGAGCAACTACCTGGCCCGAACGCCGACATCTGGAACTGGCAGTTGCAGGGCTTGTGCCGCGGGGTCGACTCGTCGATGTTCTTCCACCCCGACGGCGAGCGTGGCCGCGCCCGCATGCAACGCGAGCAGCGCGCCAAAGAGATGTGCCGGCGCTGCCCGGTGATCGAGTCCTGCCGTTCCCATGCACTCGAAGTTGGTGAGCCCTATGGGGTTTGGGGCGGCCTGTCCGAATCCGAGCGCGACTTGCTGCTCAAGGGCGACATCGGCCGCAGCCGCGGCATCCGTCGCACGGCCTAGCTCGCACGCTTGCTGGTTCGACCCTCGCCTCATCGGCGGGGGTCGAATCTTTATCGTGCGATGTTCACCAACACTTCCTTTGTTCCAGACTGCTCATCATGACGCGCCCCTACAGCCAGACCGGAGCAAGACGTCAGGGGCGTGATTGCGTCGACTTAGCTGGTCAAACTGGCGAGCAGACGCAAACTTTCCTCGGATGGTGAACCGGGATCGGCGTGGTAAGTGACGATCATCTGGCGTTGATCCGGTAGGTGCAGGATGGTGTAGTGCAGATCCAGCGGCCCAACTTGCGGATGGTCGAACGCGGTGGGCCCGATGCTTCGATGTTTGACGTCGTGACGCGCCCACAAAGCGGCAAAGCGCTTGCTGGCGATGCAGAGTTCGCCGATGAGCTCGACTAGTTCGCGATCGGGAGGTTCCGAGCCGAGCACTGCTCGCAGAAACGGGACCATCCTGCTCGTGAAGCCGTCCCAGTCACGGTGGAGCATGCGCATTTCGGACTCGAGAAATGTTGCGCGCAGGATGTTTTCGCCTGGCGTGAAAACCCGTGACAGCGCTCGGGCCAGGTGGTTGGACGCCAATATCGTCATGTTCCTGTTCACGACGAACGTCGGGGTGAGCGACCAACTGTCAATGAGTGTTTGCACGGCCGGGTCGACTCTTTCGGGGACCGAGCGTCGACGGCGACGCGGTGCGCGGCGAGCTAGTTCACGCAGATAGGTGGCTGCGTCTTCGTCCAGCTGCAGCGCGCGAGCGAGGCCGTCGAGAACTTGGTCAGATGGCTGATGGTCCCGTCCTTGCTCGAGTTTCAGGTAGTACTCGGTGCTGATGCCGGCAAGCATCGCGACTTCTTCGCGACGCAATCCCTCAACGCGTCTACGCTCGCCGCCCGGCAGGCCGACATCAACGGGTTTGAGCAATTCCCGGCGGGCCCGAGGAAACCTGCCAGCCCATGGGATGTTTCCATCGATCAAGGCTAGGGTGCCGCATCGAAGAAAGGGTGGCCCTGGGATTACCAGTAACGAGGTGGCCTGGATACCCGGTGTGTGCGGGTGCATCGTGGTCGGGTCGGAACGAGCGGCTATCCGCCCATCGCCGCTGCCTCCATTAAGGAATCTGCCATGCCTAATCGGACGTACGGGCCCACGTCGACCGCGGCCGAGATCGTCAACGAACTGGACTTGCATGGGCGTCGCGTCATCGTGACCGGCGCGAGTTCCGGGATCGGCGTCGAGACGGCGCGTGCGCTCGCGTCGGCTGGCGCTGAGGTGACCCTGGCGGTTCGCAATGTTGAGGCCGGCGCAAAAGTCGCCGACGAGATTGGCACCAGCCTTCCACCGGGCACACGGGCTGTGCAGGTGGCCCGACTGGACCCGGCCGATCCGGCCTCGGTGGCCAGCTTTGTGCGCGGGTGGAACGAACCGTTGCACATCCTCGTCAACAATGCCGGCGTGATGGCCTTACCACAGCTCACCCGGACTTCCGCTGGCTATGAAATGCAGTTCGCCACAAACCATCTCGGCCATTTCGCGCTGGCCACAGGCCTGCATCGCCGGCTGGCCGCGGCAAAGCGTGCCCGCGTGGTATCCGTTGCTTCGATCGGGCACCTGTTCTCCCCAGTCGTCTTCGACGACTTGCACTATCGGTTCCGCCCCTACGATCAGTGGACGTCCTACGGCCAGTCCAAATCCGCCAATGTGCTGTTCGCCGTGGGTGCCGCGCAACGCTGGGCCGACGACGGGATCGCCGTCAACGCGCTGATGCCCGGCAATGTCGCCAGCACCGGGCTCGCGCGGCACATGGGTGCTGACGACCTTGCCAACTTCGGCGAAACGACTGATTTGGCGCTGCCTCCGGCCAAAACGATCGAGCAGGGCGCCGCCACCTCGGTCTTACTGGCGGCAAGTCCAGACGTCGAGGGGGTCACAGGCTGCTACTACGAAGATTGCGCGCAGGCGGCACTCGTCACTGAGCGAGGCACCCACACCGGCGGCGTCGCACCTTATGCACTCGATCCGAGTAATGCCGACCGGCTCTGGCGCACCTCTGACGAGTTAACCCGCGCAACCTGAAGACGTCATGCGGCGGGCTGTTCTTCGGTAACTCGTTGCGTCACAATCTCTTTCACGTCGCTACCCTCTCCCACCAATAAGTTACCTCGGTCGGGGTGCTCCACCCGCTGCTACTGGGCGTCGAACAGCACCGGCACCGAGGTCGGTGACCGGAAGACCTGCCCGCGGACGTGCGGGTCGTCGGCGTCGGGATCAAGCCGCAGGTTCGGCAGCCGGTCCAGCAAAAGGTTGATCGCCGTGCGCATTTCGAGGCGCGCGAGGTGCATGCCGAGGCACACGTGCACACCGTGACCCCAGCCCAGGTTTGCCCGAGCCTCCCGGTGGATATTGAAGGTGTTCGGATCGGGATAGCGATCCTCTTGCCGGTTCGCCGAACCCAGCATCGGCATCACCGTCGCGCCGGCCGGGATCGCCACTCCACCGAGTTCGGTGTCACGGGTAGCCACCCGGGTGATGGTCAACAGTGGCGGCTCCCAGCGCACGCCCTCCTCGATCGCCTGCGGAAGCAGCGACCGATCGGCTCGGATGGCGTCCAGTTGCGCCGGATCCTTCAACAGCCCGAGCAGCAGGCTGCCCAGCGAGCGGTAGGTCGTCTCCACGCCGGCGGGCAACAGCAGCCGAAGGAACGAGAAGATCTCTTCGTCCGCGAGCTTCTGTCCATCGATCTCGGCGGCACCGAGCGCACTGATCAGATCGTCCTTCGGCTCAGCACGGCGAGCCTCGAGGATCGGGGCGAAATATTCGCACAACGCGGCCGAGGCGGCAAGCCCGCGTTCGGGATTCATCAGCCAACTCAGCAGCGAAATCGACCACCGCTGGAACTGCGGGTAGTCCTTCTCCGGCAACCCCAGCAGGCCGGCGATGATCTGGCTCGGATAGTCAAAGGTGAACTCCTTCACCAGGTCTGCCTTGCCGTTGGGCGCAAAGTTGTCGATCAGGCCGTTTGCCACCCGGCCGACCAACTCGTCCTGCCAGCGCGCCAATGACTTCTGCGTGAACGCCTTCGACACCAAGGAACGCAGCCGGCCGTGGATGGGCTCGTCCATGCCCAGCATCACACCCTCACCCAGAACCGGGCCGAACGCGGCGATAACGGCGGCCGACGAAAACGTCTCGTTATCGCGCAACATCTGCTGGACGTCCTCGTGCCGATACACGATGAACATCGGCAGCCCTTCCTCGTGCGGAAGTGCTCCCGACATCTCTAGTCGCTGCACCGGCTCCTCGCGGCGCAGCCGCGCCAGTTCGGTGTACGGGTCACGCACGTCACCGGAGATCGCATCGTCGAAGGACCCGAAGTCCTCCAGATCGTCGAAAAGCTGTTCCATGTCTACCCCTCAGTCCCCTCAGTATTTTTTGGCGCCTTACTGCGCCGAGCCGCCAGCGATGCCAGACGCGTCAACACGGGCTGCGGAAGAACACGCGCGACAAGCACCATCGCCTTCTGGCCCGCCGTCAACGGCCACGCGCCGCCGCGCATCGAACCCTGCTTGGGAATGCCCAACACGGTCCGAGACATGTGATGCATCCCTATTGCCGGAAGAATTCGGTTGGTCAACAACAACATCGACGCATCCGGTCCGACACCCCGGCGGTGAAACGAGCCGGTGTCCTGCAGCGCCTTGACCAATCCACCGGTAAATCGTTCGGGCGGGCGTGCCATCTTCATCGCGAACCGGCCGCGGCTGTTCATGGTGTTATGCAGCCGGGCGTATGGTCCGGCGAAATCGCGATTGTCGATGGTACCTGCGTCGGTGATGATCTCAGTGTCGTAGGTGCCGGCGACCAGCACGGTGACACCGAGACCGAACGGCGCGATCTCGCACGCCATCGACTCACCCCAGCGTTCCAACGCCCCCTTGGCCGCCGAGTACGGCGCGGTAGCCGGCTGACCGCGCACCCCGGCCGCGCTGGACACCAGCACTATGCGCCCCTCACCTGCCGCGCGCATCGACGGCAACAACGCCTTGGTCAGTTCGGCCGGGCCGATGACGCTGGTATGGAACATGTTCTGCCACAACGCCATATCGGTCTCCTCCACCATTCCAGCAGCGGAGATCCCGGCGTTGTGCACGATCGCGAAGGGTGCCCCAACAGCCTCTTCAATTGCCTTGGCGGCCGCAGCAATCGAGGCGGCATCCATCAGGTCGAGCTGGACGCCGATCAGCCGATCGTCGTCGTCGCTGGCTCCAGTAGCCTCGCGCAGCAGCGGCATCCCTTTCTCGGGGGTACGCATCGCCGCAACCACCTGCCACCCGTCCCGATAAAGGCGTACCGCCGAGGCGAAGCCGAGGCCACGGGAAGCGCCGGTGATGACGACGCTGCGCGGCTCACCCATTCTGACTCGGGGTTGCACACGCACCTACACCCGGCGGCGGCGGATCGACGTGCGGCCGCCCATTCGGTTCACCGCTCGCCCAGGTCGACCAGATGCCAACCGAGTACGGTCCTTGGGCGCCCGCTTTCTCGTAAAAGCCTTGCGGGTCATAGACCTTGGCTTCTGGATACGGCCATGGGCAGGCGACGGACGTCGCCGCATGGCTGACCTTGATGGCCCAGAACCACGCCCCGTAGGCGAAATAGGACACGTTCATGATGGCGAACATCACCAGGAAGGTGCCCAGCACCGGACGGCTGGGGAAGACCTTGGCTTTCGCGGTCAGCTTCTCCGCCACCGATTTACCGGTGTCGTCGCGGTAGCACAGGATTGCCGCCGGGATCATCACAAAGCACACCGAGAGCGACTCCCATATCAGCGGGAACTGGAATGTCGTGCCGGTGAACACCGAACCCCACGGGATGACCTGCGAGTAGATGTACATGCCGGCGTGCACGAGCTGGATCTCCAGCCAGGCGTCGAAGATGAATCCGATCACTAGCGTCAGCAGACCCAGACTCCACAACGGGTGTCGCGACACGAACGCCTGCGGCCCGCGCCTGGCCTGCAGCTTGCGCAGAATCCAGACGGCAGGGAAGTACGGCCCGAAATAGAACATCACGTAGCCGAAGACGACGAACGGCTCGACGCTCGGCGAGATCGACACCAGCGGCCACGACTCCGGCCAGTGGATCAGGTCGGGGTTGTAGACCGCGAACGGCGACCAGTTCATGATCGGGTCCTGCCACACGATCAGCGTGGTGCACAGGAACATCAGCATCACCGGGCTGCCCGGGTTGCGCCGCCAGCCCCTGATGAACACCGCGAGCAGCACCAAGAGCATGATGCAGGTCGCGACGTGCAGGAAGGTGATGTAGTCCAGGCCGAAGAGGAACTTGACCGGTCGGGGCCGGCCGACCACGTTGGGGTTGGCGACGCGCGGATCGAGCGCGGTGCGGCAGTTCGCGATGAAGAAGAGCGCGAACGCCGCCAGGGCAGCGCCGGCGATCCAGCCGCCCCAGCCG
Organism: uncultured Actinomycetota bacterium; assembly: GCA_963826365.1. Classification (GTDB taxonomy): domain Bacteria; phylum Actinomycetota; class Actinomycetes; order Mycobacteriales; family Mycobacteriaceae; genus Mycobacterium. Next base: position 568,012 of record CAWGXA010000004.1, read on the forward strand.
CGCTTAGCGCCGTGCGGCGCGGATTCCGTTGTGCCGTCGTGGGTTAGTGGTAACGATTGGTCGGTACTCATGATGTGAGCCTCACTCTCCAAAGCGATCGACCAGGTGTGAGTTGATGCCGTCGGCATCCAACGTTCGGGCCACCAGGTAACCCGCGCCCATCCAGGCCCGCCGGGTCCACTTGCCGAAGGACACTCGGGTGCCGGGCGCACCGGAGGCGGCGGGCATCATCTTGACCCGCTCCAGCGCCTCTTTGACTCCACGCGGACTGAGCGGGTGGGAGTCGGTGAATGCCCGTACGAGTGTGGCGGCGACATCGCGGTTGACGACGGTCACGCAAAATTCGGGGCGACTGCCGTTGTACTTCTTCGCGTAGGAGTCGAGGAAGTCCTGCCCGATCTGATTCGCTTCGTCGTACTGGTCGACACCGATCCAGCCCATGAACGCGTTCCACATGATGGGGTTGACCCATGCGTTCTGCCACGCAGTGGTAGTGAAGCGGGGCGGGTCCCAGCCGACGGCCTCGAGCGCAGGGTTGATGAAGACGATGCCGAATCCGAATCCCAGGTGCACGATCGCCTCGGCCTTCGCCTCATGGAGCGTATGCACTGCCGCGTTGATGTCCTGGGCCGTCTGGGCGATTGCGACTTCGGCCACGATCCGAATGCCCTTGCGCCGACAGGCACTTCGCAGGTTCTTCAGATAGCTCTCACCGATGAGGCTCTGTTCGACCAGCACGCCGATCTCGGCGAGTCCTCGTTTGGCGATGAGATCTGCCAGGAAGATCGGCTCATCGGTCATGGATCCCTGAGGGAATGCGAAGGTCCACTCCCCCAACCAGTCGTCGGTACCGGTCACGCTGATAGCCGGAACCTTGAATCGTTCCTCGATTGCTTCACGCAACGGCACGCAGTTATCGGTGATGTTCGGACCGAAGACCACGAGGCAGCCCTCGTCGACTAGTTCTCCATACGCGTCGATCACCGCCTTGACCGAGCCCTTGGGCAGACCCTCCACTTCGCGATAGATCATCTGTACGGGACGGTCCATCAGGCCCTGCGCGACCGCCTCCTCGAAAACGAGGTCGAAAGTCTGGGTGAAAGAGGCGAACAGCTCCTCCGGAAAGCCCGGCGGCAGCTTGAAGTCCATCAGGTAGCCGATCTTGATCGGCTCGGCGGTGCTTTCGTAGGACATCTGACCTCCAAGGGAACGCGAGTTAGCCGCAGTGACCCGCCGGTCGACCTAATATTTGTTCAGACCCTAGCGCGGGTCGCTTTGCGGCGTCAATCATGGTCGGGCAGGTAGACGTCAATCATCTCGTTGAGGCTGCGGCCCACCGCGACGTCATCGGTGAGCGGTCCGGCGATCGCGGCTCTGGCCGCTTCCCGCATGCTCAGGCCTTCGGCGCCCAGCCTAGCCGCTGCGATGAGCACCCGGGTGGATGCGACCTCGCGCAAACCACCGGTTTCCAGACGACGGATGGCGTGGCCGAGCCGGACCAGTTCGGCCGCCGTAGCCGGACTCACGCCGGCCTCGAAGGCGACGATCTTCTCTTCGACTTCGTTTGTGGGGAAACCGAATTCGATCGCCACCATGCGCTGTCGGGTCGAGTCCTTGAGGTCCTTCAGCACGCTTTGATAGCCCGGATTGTACGACACCACCAGGCCGAATCCCGGGGCGGCGTCCAGCGTCACTCCGAGTCGTTCGATCGGCAGCTGCCGCCGATGGTCGGCGAGCGGATGCAGTACCACGGTGGTGTCCTGGCGCGCTTCCACCACCTCGTCGAGATAGCAGATCGCGCCCTCGCGCACTGCCCGGGTCAGCGGTCCGTCGACCCACACCGTCTCGCTGCCACGCAGCAGATACCGGCCGACCAGGTCCGCGGTGGTGAGGTCGTCGTGGCAGGCCACAGTGATCAAGGGCCGGCCCAGGTCGTGCGCCATCGCCTCGACGAAGCGGGTCTTGCCGCAGCCGGTCGGCCCCTTGAGCACCAGGGAGAGGCCCTGCCGATAGGCCGCCTTGAACACGGCTTCCTCGGTGCCGACCGCTTGGTAGAAGGGACGCGTCGCAGCGAGCTTGGGCTCGTCGGCCATCGCTTCCCTTCCGTCACCCCGCGGCGTTGCGGTGCATGAAGCCTAACCGGAACAGATATTTGTTTTCAAGCATGCGGCGGGCGCGACGAACCCGTCAGGACACGCGTCTGCGCACCTCGGCCGAGCGAATTGCGGAACGGAACAATGGCCCGATCAGGCCCGCCAGTTGATCCGGGCGAGCCACGGTTGCGTGCGCAGTACTGCCGAAAACTCGGCGCAGCGATTCCAAGTCGGTGCCCGCGCCGATCGTCAGGCAGACGCATCCCGTCCCCCGCCTGCGAGCCTCCGTCAGAGCCCGGCGCGCATCCGCCGCGCCGTAGCCGCGCTCGTAGCCGTGGTCGTACGCCAGCCCGTCGGACAACACCACCAGCAGCCGCCGCGACGTGCCTCCTTGTGTCTCCAAGACGGCCGAGCCATGCCTGATCGCGGCCCCCAGCCGCGAGTACGCCCCCGGCTCCAGGCTGTTGAGCCGCCGGATGAAACGGGCATCGAGGTGGTCGTCAAACCGCTTGACGGGCACCATGTTCACCGCAGCCCTGCCCTGCGAGTAATACGCATACAGCGCCACCCGGTCACCCAAATCGTGCAAGGCGGTAGTCAAATCGGCGACCACCGCGCGCTGTTGCTCATGGACGGTCCGGCCCAATGTGCCGGGCTCCGCCGTCGAACCCGACACGTCAAGCAGCAGAAGCACCGACAGGTCACGCCGGCGGCGCAGGCTGTCGATGTACACCGCCTCGTCCGGTGTGGACCCGGCCAGCATTTCAACGTGAGCTTCGACGGCGGCATCGATGTCGATGTCGTCGCCCTGCGACTGGCGGTGCCGGCGATGCAAGGCCATCCCGAGCCGTGCCAGCGGCCGTCGCAAGCCAATGGCATCGTCGATGGCCTGGGCGGCTGTTTCTTTGATCGTCGGCTCGACCTCATGCACGGTGCACCAATGCGGCCGGTAGGCCTTCCGGTTCACATCCCACTCCGGATAGGTCACGCCGTCCGACGCGATGTCCGGTTCATAGACTTCCTCGCCGGCCACCGATGCCAGCGATCGCACGGCCGCCGGGCCGCGACGAGACGAGTTGATGCGATGCGTCGGGGTATCGGCGCCCGGCGGGCCGCCGCCGCTCCCGGTTTTCCGGGCCGACGACAGCATCTTCTTCAGCCACTTACCAATGAAGCCGCCCCCACCGACGGGGCTGCTGAACAGGTCGGGATCGTCGGTGTCGTCGACTTCACCGTCGTCGAGCTCTTCGAGTTCGCGCGCACGTTGGCTTCGGGGAATGTGGCCCGGCTTGTCGGGGTCGGCTTGGGGCGCGGCTTGCGCGCACGCTGCCAGGATCTTGGTGGCACGGATGATGCCGAACTCGGGCGGCGGATCCTGAATCGCCGACTTTCCCGAGGCGATGTTCAATGAGGCGGCGGGCGAGTCGCTGCGGCTGGCGATGTCGTGATCGGCCACCGCGGCCAACATGCGCGGCAGCACGTCGGCGTTGCTGACCAGTGCGCGATGCGCCTCGACGGCCAAATAGCGCCGCGCCAATCGGGGATGGCGGGTCAGGCGACGAACAATCTCGGAATCCAGGCTGCCCGCCGCGAGCATGGACGCCTGCACGGCAATGGTTTTCAGACACGTGGCCGCGCACGTATCGACGAAAACCGTGTGACCGTCCGTGTAGGCCGGGGCGCCGGGTTGCTGCGCGGCAACCGCCATTGGGCGCCCGGCGAACGCGGACGCCAGCATGCCCAGGGCCGATGCACGGTCACCAGAAGCGCCGTTCGACACTAGCGACCTCCGGCTTCATAGTTGACCAAATATCTGTTCCATCGTAGAGTCCGGGTTCGACTGCCGTCAACGAGATGAGAACGTGGACACCGAATTACGCGAACAGGTCAAACGGCTCACCGACCGGGCCGAGATCTATGACTGCATGCAGCGCTACGCGCGTGGCATTGACCGGCGAGACCGGGCGCTGCTCCGGTCGGCATATCACGACGGTGCGGTCGACGATCACGTCGGATTCGTCGGTGTGGTCGACGATTTCATCGATTGGGCACTCGCCTACCACAGCACGCAGACCCGTCACCAGCACTACCTGCTGAACCACACCGTGGACATCGACGGCGACGTAGCCCACGCCGAGACCTACTACTTGTTTGTCGGAACCGATCGCGCACCGGCCAACCACATGACGATCTCGGGCGGCCGCTATGTGGACCGTCTCGAGCGGCGTGACGGCCGGTGGGCGATCGCCGATCGAGTGTGCGTGGTGGAATTCATCACCGAATCGGAGTCGCAGTTCACCGAGGACATCATCGGGATGATGGCCGGGCTGCGGACCCCCCAGCGCGACGCGACGGATCCCTCCTACGACCGGCCGTTGGTCGCGTCGCGCTCCAGATAGGCGCGCAGGTGGGCCCGCGCGCTGGGATGAAAGTCCTTCAGTGACAAAGATTTCGGCGCGAACGCGTCTGCACCGTGATACATACCGGGCACCGTGACGAGCGTGCACGGAACCCCACCGGCTTTCAGCCTCTCGGCATAGTCGACGTCCTCGTCGTAGAACACGTCGAGGTCCCCGACTCCGATCCACGCCGGGGGCAGGCCGGTCAGATCTTTGCGCCGCGCCGGTGCCGAGTACTGCGGCGCATCCGACATGCGTGGTGCGCGACCCAGATAGCTGGTCCAGCCGAACAGATTGGATGTGGGCGTCCAGATGAGCCGGCCGCGGCCGGCGCGGTCCTGGCGCAGCGCGGTGCGGTCGTCGAGCATCGGGTACACCAACACCTGGGCCCGCAGTGGGATCCCCTCGTCGTGGCTGCGTTGTGCCACGGCGGCAGACAGGCCACCACCAGCACTGGCTCCCATGACGGCGATGCGGTCCGGATCGATGCCCAACTCGTCGGCGTTGGACCGCATCCACCGCAGCGCGGCCATGCAATCGTCAAGCGCGGCCGGAAATGGATACTCGGGCGCCAGCCGATACTCCGGTGAGACCGTGACGACGCCGAGATCCCTTGCCAGATCGGCTGTTCCGAATGCCTCTAGGCGTGCAGAGCCCACGATATAACCCCCGCCGTGAATCCAGAGCACGCCGGCTCGCGGCGAGTCACCCTCAGTCGGCGTGCTAATCATCACCTGGACCGCAGGGTCACCAACGCGGCGTTCGGTCACTGTGACGCCGCGGGCCGCGGGCCAATGGATCCGTGAACTCAGGCGAAAGAGTGGAAGTAACCACGCGCGTCGCGTACCAGGCAGGAACGGCAGCAGCGGATTGCGAAGATCGGGCGCCACCGCGGCCATGGCATCGCGCGCGGCCGCATGACGCCGCGCCACCAATGCGGCCACCCCGAAAGCAGCAACCGCTGCGACTCGTTTCACGCGGGGAGCTTAACCCTGCAATCAGGCAGCAGATAGAAGCACCGCATGCGCGGCGCTGGGGTCATCGTCTCGCCCTTTAGGGCGAGCGATTCGCAGGGTCGCCTCGCCGAGGACATCGCGGAGGTGGGTGATCGCGGTGGTGATTTCGGGGACCCCCGTTACGGCGAGGGGACTGAGCGTGAACCCGGCGATCGTGGCCGCCGGTTCGTAGCGTCCGAGCCGGTCGAAAAGAGCGGCGAGGCTGGCCAGCGGGACGCGGAGCGTCGTGGTGTCGCCCGCATTGTGGAAGTTGCGGATCGTCCCCTATCTCAGTTCGACCAGGGATATGCAAACAATGGCCCGGTGACTGCAAATAAGAGGAGCGACATCAGTGCGCAAAAGATCAGGAGCCAGATCGCCCGGGCGAAGAACCTGAATTCGGCCATTAGATCATCATCCCCCTCGCCCACTTCGTGCCGGATGACAGTGCTCAGCCGGTCCAGATCGCCGGCGGTGAGAGACACACCGCCGTGCACTTCTCCCGACCTAATGGCGAGCAGGTAGCCGCGGGAGCCGTCGGGCCGGTCTAGGCGTGAGATGAACACTCGGTCGCCGTCGCCGTCCTGCAGACCGATGAGTTGCGTCAGTTCGGGCTGTTTCACGGCGATCCCCTTCGGTAATTGGTTGGGACCGTGGATGCGTTGCTTTGACGATACGCCGCAGGGCGACCAGAGCGCGTGCTTGAACAACCAGCCCCGTGCCCCTCGATCGCCGAGCACAACACCCGTCATGTGCGACGAGGGCCTTCCGCATCAAATCCGCGTCCGCCTCCCACCGACGGGTCGACCCCTCGACGTCGGTGAACAAAAACGTCACCACCCCCAAGGGGGCGGCTATCGCGGACACGCTCACGGGATTTCACACGCAGCGCAGTCCCACCTCGTACATCAGCGGATCAGACCCGGTCACCCGATAGACGTGTATTTGAGACGAACTTCCGCGAGTCACAAATGTCGTCTATTTCGAGACACGCCTCCGAACCCCGATCATCAATTTGAACCCGGTCAGCCGAGCACCGAACCCCTCAGCAGATGCGCGAGGATGTCGCAAACAGATGAGAGAGTGACGACCATGCTTGAAGTGATCGACAAGGGGTCTGTCACCGAATCACATCCTGTTCCGCTGCTCTTTGTTCACGGAGCCTGGCATGCGGCCTGGTGTTGGGACGAGAATTTCCTGGGCTTCTTTGCCGACAAGGGCTACAGGGCGGTGGCTCTGAGCCTCCGCAACCATGGCAACAGCTCTAAGACGAATCGCCGGACGTGTTCCGTCGCCGACTGGGTGAGTGACGTCGCGTCTGTTGCCCACAGCCTTCCCGCCGAGCCAGTAGTCGTCGGCCACTCGATGGGCGGCTTCGTGGTGCAGAAATACCTTGAGACGCACAGCGCCCCGGCGGGGGTCCTCGTCGCGTCGATGCCTGTGACCGGAGCCAGCCGCGTCCTACGTCGCATCATGGGGCGCCATCCGTTGCGTGCGGCAAGGGCCATGCTTATGGGAAGGTCCTTGCGCGCGCTGAACACATCACAGGCGGCGCGTGAGAATTTCTATTCAGCACGCACTCCGGAGGCAGATGTTGCGCGCTACGCCGCGCTGCTGGACGAGGAGTATGCCGGAAGGCAATCGTTCGACTTGACGATGCTCAGCCTCCCTAAGCCTCAGCGAGTGACCACACCCCTGCTTGTCTTGGGCGCCGAATGCGACGCCTGCTTCAGCCAAGACGAAATCCGAAAGACAGCCCGCGCATACGGCACGGAAGCTGTGTTCTTTGCTGACATGGGCCACAACATGATGCTTGAGCCTGGATGGCAGGCGGTCGCCGAAAGGATCGACGGTTGGCTCATGGGCCGGGGGCTGTAAGAGCCGATTGTGTCGAGCGGGGCGGTCTCAGAAGTGAAGTTGTGAGACTCTCATATCTCGTCTATTTCGAGACGGCGTTCAGCTTCGGTCGGGCCTGGTCGATTTGGGCGCAGGCGACTATCCCGGCCGTGGTCCTCGTTTCACCCTTGTGGGCCAGCGATTCATGCCGTCGAGCGCTCCAGGACATGCACGCCGCACGCGGAACCGAGTCCGATCACGTGGGCCAGACCCACTTTGGCGTCTTTGATCTGCCGATCTCCGGCCTCGCCGCGCAGGTGGTGACAGATCTCCCATACGTTGGCGATGCCGGTGGCCGCGATGGGATGACCCTTGGATTCCAGGCCGCCTGAGACGTTCACCGGAGTCGAGCCGTCTCGCCAGGTGGCACCCGAGTTGAAGAAGTCGGCGGCGCCGCCCTCCTCGCACAGCATCAAGTTGTCGTAGTGCACCAACTCGGCGGTGGCGAAGCAATCGTGCAATTCGACGAGATCGAGGTCGGCCGGCCCGATGCCGGCCTGTTCGTAAGCGATGGTCGCGGCCTTACGGGTGAGCGTGTTGACGTTCGGCAACACCTGGCAGCCTTCTTCGTACGGGTCGGTCGTCAGGACGGACGCCGACACCTTCACCGCACGCCTGCGTTGCTCGAGCGACAGCGACTTCAGAGTTTCGCCACTGCACACGACGGCGGCCGCAGCACCATCGCAGTTCGCCGAGCACATCGCGCGCGTGTTCGGGTACGCGATCATGACGTCGTTCATGATCTGCTCGAGGGTGAACCGCTTTTGATACGACGCAAGAGGATTCAGCGTGGAGTGGGCATGGTTTTTCTCGCTGATCTTGGCGAACAACTCGAAGCTGGTGCCGCCGTACTTGTGGCCGTACTCGACGCCGATCTGCGCGAAGACGCCCGGCATCGTCTCGGTGCCGATCCTGCCGTCAATGGCTGCGACCGCGCCGTACCGGCCCGCCGGTGTCCAGGTGTCTGAGTCCTTTTTCTTGGCCCCGCCGGCCAAAAGGCCAGCGCCGGCGAGCTTCTCGACACCGACCGCCAACCCGTAGTCCACTTCCCCGGCCTTGACGGCCATGATGGCGGTGCGCAGTGCGGTGGCACCCGTCGCGCACGCATTGGCGACGTTGTACACCGGGATGCCGGTCTGACCGATCTGCTTCTGAAGCTGTTGGCCGATACCGGCATTCGCGTTCATCAGGTTGCCCGCGGCGATCACCCCGATGTCTGCCATCGTGACGCCCGCGTCGGACAGCGCGCCCATCGCGGCCTCGGCCGCCAGGTCGACGATGTCGAGGTCGGGGTGCTTGCCGAACTTGGTCATCTGGATGCCGAGGATCCAGACCTCATCGCTTGCGCTCATCGCTGTTCCTTCGTTGCAGAGACGGGCTCGAAGCCGAACCCGACTGCCTCCGTACCCTCGGAGTCGGTGCCGATCGATTCGGTGGCCAGACGCACTTTCATCCCGTCGAAAACGTGCTCGGGATCGGGCTCGACGTTGATGAGGTTGGCCCGGACCTGAGTTCCGTTGCAATCGACCACCGCTGCCACGAACGGGGTTGGAATCCCGGGGGCTGCGAACGTCACGATGGTGAACGCGCGCACCGTGCCCTCGGTCGCGATCGGGACGGTCGCGAATTTGGTGGCAAAGCACTTGGCACACGCGTTGCGTCGGTCGAAGTACCTGGATGCGCAGTTAACGCATTCCTGCGCGACCAAATGCGGTTGATCCTCGTTGAGTACCAGGTAGTCGACGAGCGGGATCTGCCCGGCCATGCGCACCTCCATCGTTGGTATCTGAGACGGTATCGCTTCGCGGTCAGCCCCCGATAGCCTGATACCGCGGTGACGGCAAGGAGGCTGCATGACAACCGAGCAGAACGACCAGGATGGGGCGTCGTCCGAGGGCACGGTGACCGTGACCGAGGCAGGTTCGGGAACTTATACGCAACAGATCACGGCCGGGCCGCACCAGTTGGTCGCCGACGAGCCAAAGCCGATCGGCGACGACGCCGGGCCAACTCCCTACGATCTGCTGCTGGCCGCGCTCGGCTCGTGCACCTCGATGACGTTGCGCATGTACGCCGACCGCAAGGGCTGGCCGCTGGAGCGGGTTCGAGTCACGTTGCGGCACTCACGCATTCACGCGCGGGATTGCTCCGACTGTGAAACCAGCGTCGGGTTTGTCGACCAGATCGATCGTGACATCGAACTGACCGGCGAGCTGGACGACACCCAACGGCAGCGGTTGCTCTACATGGCTGACCGTTGCCCGGTCCATCAGACCCTGAAGTCCGAAGTCCACGTCACCACGTCCCTACGGTGACCGTGGCGATCGCAAGCGCGGCAAAGCCGGGCGAAGCGGGTCGCCACCATCGGGACTACGCGACCTACTACGCGTCCAGGAGCGGCTTGAGTGCCTCGCCCACCTTGGTGATCACCCCGGGTGTGTATCGGTGGGTCGGAAGGTTGACGATCACGCCATCGACGCCTGCGTCCAATACTCGGCGTTTGATCTCGTCGGCCACTTGATCGGGAGTGCCGGTGACCGCCCGGCCACCGCGCGTCTCACCGATGTCGGTGGGCGCGTCGTAGCCGTCGAGCGTGACCGTCAGCAAGCAGCTGGTCTTCAAAGTCGCCGGGTCGCGGTCGATTTCGGCGCAGCGCTGCCGTAACACGTCCACCTTGCCAGGCAGGTCGGCGATATCGGCGATGATGTTGAGGTGGTCGGCGTAGCGGGCGGCCAGTCGGAACGTCTTCTTCTCGCCACTGCCGCCGAGCATGATCGGGATGTGGTCTCGATAGCGGGGCTCGTTGACCGCGTCCTCGGTGTGGTACCACTTGCCGGAGAAGCTGGGTCGCTCGCCGTGCAACATTCCGCCGATGATCTGTAGGGCCTCCTCGAGCTTTTCGAACCGCTCGGTAAACGTGTCGAAGTCGAAGCCCAGTTGCCGGTGCTCCAGCTCGAACCAGCCCGCGCCGATCCCGAGGATCGCCCGGCCCGCGCTGACGACGTCTAACGTCGTCACCACCTTGGCGAGCAGGGTCGGATTGCGATAGGTGTTACCGGTCACCAACGTCGACAGCTGGACTCGTTCGGTCGCGGTGGCCAGAGCACCCAACGCGGTGTAGGCCTCCAGCATGGGTTCGTCGGGTTCGCCCAGTCCCGGCAATTGGTAGAAGTGGTCCATCAGCAGGACGGTGTCGAAGCCGGCCGCCTCGGCTTCCTGCGCCTGGGCTACTACGGCGGGAAACAGTTCGGCGACAGGCGTGCCGTACGAGAAATTGGGAATCTGCAATCCGAGTCGAATAGTCACGACCCACTTCAACGACCGAGCGGCCCATTTCGATTCCCGCCGTTGTAGCCTGAGCCGCGTCGATTGCCGTCGCGTCAACGCGCCAGGGAGCCCGTTTGTGAACAATCGCGAGGTAAGCGACATCCCCGTTGTAGTGGACCACGAGGATCGGCTACATCGGTTTGAGGAGCGAGCGAAGTGGCCGATGGCCGCCGCCGCGGTCACCTTTCTGGTCGCCTACTCGGTGCAGGTCTTGGTTCAGCCGCGCGGGAACAGTTCGGCCACAACGCAGTTCGTGATGGCCGCCGCGTGGGCGACGTTCATCATCGACTACGTGGTGCGGCTGTGCCTGGCTAGAAACCGTCCGCGATGGTTTGGTCGAAATCTGTTGGATTTGGCTATCATCACGCTTCCACTCTTTCGCCCGCTACGCCTATTCCGGCTGCTCTTTCTGATCGGGGTGATAGACAAGGCAATCGGCCAAGCGATCCGGGGCAGGGTGGTCCTGTACACCGCGTCCGGCGCCACCCTGCTCATCTATGCGTGCTCCTTAGCGATTCTGCAAGTCGAGCGTCCGCAACCGGACACCACCATCAGAAACTTCGGCGACGCCCTGTAGTGGGCCATCGAGACCGTGACCACCGTGGGCTACGGCGACAAGGCACCCAGGACGGATTTGGGCAAACTGATCGCGGTCACCCTGATGATCGGCGGTATCGGCGTGGTGGGTCTCATCACGGCGTCGCTGGCGTCGTGGATCGTCCAGCGGGTGGCAGATGAAGACACCGCGACTCGCGGGATAACCGAGGCTCACATCAACGAGCTTCGTGGCGACCTCGAAGGACAACTCGACTCGCTTCGCGCAGAGATCCAAACGCTGACGGATGCCATCCGAGAGCAGCGAACGCCGCAGGGTCCATCGCTGCCAGGCTGACTACCCGGCCAATCCGGCGAGGAGATGATTAGCCTTCTGTTGGTGTCTCTGTCGCTTTCGATCGTGGTCGGCGTGACCATCGTCATCATCGGACTGTGACCGCCGGCTCGAGGCCGAAAACCCGCACGGCGGCTGCCTTACCTTTCAGGGCGTGGGAGCCGCGGTCGATGAGTCCGGGCAGTTCGGATACCACGGCGTCGACGGTCTGCTGAGTGAGCAGGATCGCGTCGTCGGTGGTCTTGGTGAGCTGCTCGACCCGGGCCGCGACGTTGACGGTGTCGCCGATCAGCGTGAACTCGAGCTTGCCTCCCCCACCGATGGTTCCGGCGATCACCAGCCCGGTGTTAATCCCGATGCCGATCCTCAACGCCCCGCCGAATCGCTCGACGACGCGGCGGTGAATCAGCCCCGCGGCGGTCACCGCGGCGTCAGCATGATCGGCCAGATCGTTGGGGGCGCCGAATACGGCGAGAGCGCCGTCGCCGAGGAACTTGTTGACATGCCCACCGGCGTCGACGACGGCAGGCACGACGATTTCGAAGAGGGCGTTGAGCCGGGCGACGGTGTCCTCGGCGGTGTTGGCTTCGGCGAATGGGGTGAAATCGCGGATGTCGACGAACATTACGCTCACCTGGCGGCGCTCCCCGGTGAAAACATGGTCGCCCTGCCGCAGTAGGCGTGCCGCCAGGGATGGGTCGACGTAGGTCCCGAACGCCGCCTGAAGTCGTTGTCGCTCAGCCAAACCCGCCTGCATCCGGTTGAACGACGCCGCCAGCGCACCGAGGTCGTCGTCCTGAACCACCGGCAGGCGCTGGCTGTAGTCGCCGGCCGCGACGCGCTCGGTGCCCTCGGCGAGGTCGCGCATCGGCCGCAGCGACGGCGCAAGCGCGGTTCCGATGGTCAACGGTATCCCGAAGCCCACGGTCAAAGCGCAACCGATCGCGGCGAAAACCACCGGTTCCGCACGGGCCCAATCGAACACGGATGCCAGCATTCCGCCGTCGATGGAGAATATGAACGAGTTCGCCAAGAGTGCCACGCTCGACCACATGCCGAAGGACGGTCGAGAGCGGGGCAGCCCGTCACCAATCGCCGTGTCACCGGCGATCGCGATCCGGGCCGGCCGGGCCGCTGCTTCCGAGATGCTGTGCACACCGCTCAACATGACGGCCATTCCGGTCAGGGCGCCCAGGACCCCGTATTGGATGAGTTGTGAGCGATTCGCCCCGGCTATCGCAGCGACGATGACCGATAACAGGGCAGTCCACACGGTGTTGAACACCACCGCTCGAACGACGATTCCGCGGGTCCAAGCGTAGGTGGCGTCCAGCGCGGCCGCCCGATCGACTTCACCGCCAGCCGCCCATCGCTCCACTAGGCGAGCGCGGCCCGCACCGGGAAGCACCACCATGCACCAGACCACCGGCACGGCGACAACGGTGACCGAGGCCGCCTCGGCGTACCTGCCGGTGCCCTGGACGGCGACAATCAGAAGCGACAAGGAGAGGTAAACCGGGAGCGTCAAGGGAATCCCGATGGCGCAGACCGCCCATGAGTACCTCGTCTTGTACCGATCCCATGCCCACTGCCAGATGCGGTCCATGCCGCGATGTTAAGCGTCGGGACGGCCGAGCTGCGGTTATTAACGGAGCTCAGAGAAGACTCAGCCGTCGAGGGGATTGGCCTTGATGCGTCCGGCCAGGTTGTTGGCAATCGATCCGGCGGCGGCGCTGCCGGGCTTGCGCAACCCCTGGTCTTTGAAGCACGCCAAAACTCGCCACCGAATCCTGCCGGGAAACACGCGACTATCTCCGCTAGCCTGCGCACGGAAATCGTTGGGTCTCGTGCATTAGCCCCAGCGGGCATCAACTAGCTAGCGGTGGTGACTGGGGTCAGCGGTCGCAGAGACGTCGTCGCGCATGTGCCGAACGATGATCTCGGTCGCCCTGGCTGCACGATCGGCCGGCCAGCCGGCCGCCACCCCGAAGACCCACGCCAGGTCCCGCCCGCCTCCTCGAAAGGCATTCTGTGACTGTCAGAATGCGACGTGAGAGCGATTTCGTGCAGCATCGCCGTGACGTAGAGAAGCTCGTCGTCGAAGGTGATGCCGTGCGCTGAGGCGTACGTCGCTCCCCACAAGTAGGAGCGGACACAGTGGTTGAATAGCGGTGGCGTATAGAAACGGGAAGGCCACTGACAGTGCGGCAGTGGCCGCTGGTGTCTGCGGAAACCTTATCCCCGTTGCTGATTCGGCGAAACCATCCATGATGTCTTCCTTCCACTTAGTTTTTCTAGAACACAGTTGTTCACAAAGCGCTTCTGCGCCAAGGGCTTTCTGCTGCAGCCCTTCGGGGGTCGTGCCCTGCCGCCGACCTGCTGACAACGCCGGGAGAAGCGCCCCCGTTCAGTTGCGCCATCGGCAGCGCGTTCCACATGGCTGGCGGCATGCCCGCCCATATCGGTTCGGCGCCCACCGTGATGCCCGGAGCGGCCACGAGCTGCGCCGAGGGCGTGGCCGTGGTCCAGCTGGGCGGCACCGACAAGGCACCGACCGCACCCGCCTTGCCCAGGCTTGTCGGCACGCTTGCAGCGGGCTCGATCTGGCCCGCGAGCGCCCCGGCCCCGGAACTGATCGCGCCCGTCGCCACCGGCCCGGATCCGGCACCCGCGCCGACACCGGACGACAGCGCCGAGCCCTCCGCACCCGCGGCGGCGATACCCAGCACACTGTTCAGCGCTCCGACGCCGGCGCCGATGATGCCGGTGCCCCCGGCCGCGAGTCCGGTGTACGGACCCAAGCTGCTCAATAGGTCCACCGGCGACGAGGACGCCGGTGATGCGAGGCCCTGCAGCGCGTTCGGCAGCGCCGAGATCAGTTGCGGGGCCGCTGGTATCACGGTCCGACCGGGCGCTCCGGCGGCGGCCTGGGCGACGGCGGCGGATTGCGCGGCCGATCCGGCGGCGTTGGTGGTCGGTGCTGGCGGGGTGAACGGTGTCAGCCTGACTTGCGCTCGCCGAGGATGCGGCATAGCCGTACATGGCCGCCGCGTCTTGGGCCCACATCTCGGCGTACTGCGCCTCGGTGGCCGTGATCGCCGGTGTGTTTTGCCCCAAGAAGTTGGTGGCCACCAGCGCCGCCAACAGGCTGCGGTTGGCCGCGATCTCCGGGGGCGGGACCGTCAGAACGAACGCAGTTTCGTAGGCGGCCGCCGCTAACCGCGCGTGCATGGCGGCGTCCTCGGCCTGCCCGGCAGTGCCGTTCAGCCACGCCGTATAGGTAGCGGCCGCAGCCGCCATCGATGTCGACGACGGGCCCGACCACACGTCGCTGGTCAACGCGGAGATGACCGCGCGATAGGAGGCGGCCGTCGAGTACAGGTCCGGAGCCAGACCATCCCAGGCCACCGCCGCGGTCAGCAGTGGGCCTGATCCCGGTCCGGCATACATTCGGGAGGAGTTGATCTCCGGCGGTAACGCTCCGAAGTCCATCTGTCCACTCCTCTCGCACTCAGTTAACTGTTCGAACAAGTATTTACGTCATATCTATTCCAAACACATTGGTGAGAAAGATTTTCCTGTTAGACTGCTCGGGCAGTCCGATCGACGTGGAGCGAGGAGGCTAATGGCAAAGCCCAGCACGCCATCGGAAGGCAGTGGACCGACCAGCGTTCCAGTTCCGGCTGCCACACTTGGCGCGCCGATCGCTTACGCGCTCTATCGTGTCGCGCGCCTGCACCGGATGATCGCGGGCAATCTCCTGCGCCGCGTCGGTCTGCACCCCACGCAGGAGGTGCTGATGATGTACCTGTGGGAATTGGGTCCCCAGCGCCAGACCGACCTCGTCCGCCTACTCGACTCCGACGCCGCCACGATGACGCGAACTATTCAACGCCTCGAACACGCGGGCTTCGTGCGGCGCTCGCCAGATGCCGATGACAAGCGCGCGCACCGTATCGAAGCCACCCAGCAGGTCGGGCGCTGCGCCCGGAGGTTGAGCAGATATGGAACGAGATCGAAGAGAGCATCGTCGGCGGTGTTGGCGAGCGTGAGCGGAAGACGATTCTGCGCTTCTTAGAAGGTATGGAGGAGCGACTTACGGATGCCGCGGAGTCGCGGGCCTAGCCACCCGGGCACGGCCCGGGCGACGAGTTGTTTGCTGTCGAGTGCGGTTACCGGCCGTCGCTGACCGACTGATCAGCCGAGTGTCTTGGCAAGGTAGTTGAAGATCGTCTGGTGCAGTAGATACATCGCACCTTCGTGGCAGTGTGCACCGGCACCGTCTGCACTGCGCATGACGACGTGTTCGTGAGGTGCCCGCAATTCGGCTGCGACGTGGGCGGCCTGCCCTGCGAACACCGCGTCATCCTCACCTTCGAGCAGCAGGACGGGTGTCTGAATTTTGTGGATGTCACTGTCGGTCAGCGTGTAATCGGCGGTGCTGCGGACGTATTCGGCGATGTTCGCCACCCCGTTCACCCAGACCCCGTTCTGCAGTCCCCAGCGGGCGTTGGTGTCGTCCTTCATCATCGCTTCGAGTAGCGGAATCGCTTCGTCGTCGCGCTTCTCCTCGACAAGGCGCAGCACGTCTGCCGGAATCGGCGGGTAGGAGGCATAGAAGGTCGTCATGCCGTCGTTGCAGACGATCGCAGCCGACCGATGGTCATGGGCCGCGTACCGCGACACCAGATAACCACCGAGGCTGTAGCCGAAATGGACGATCTTGTCGTTGTCGATGTCAGGGATAGTCAGCGCGTAGTCGACAACCGGGCCAAGGACGTTTTCCCAGTCCGGCCGATAGGGCACCTTCTCCTCCCGGATCATCCAGCCCTGGCCAGGCCCGTCATAGGCGAGGAAGTTGTAGCCGCGCCGCAGCGCAGCGGCGCCGATGACGAAGTAGCCCTCCTCGCGCGTCGAGTCGAAGCCGTTGGTGTAGATAACCGTCGGCCGCGGTTGCCCGCTGTCGTCGACGAGGAACAGATAGCCCGGCATCTCACCGTCTGCGTACGGAATGGTCACTTCGGCAAACGGGCCATCCATCAGAGCGCCCGCTTTGACCAGGTAGTCCTTGGATAGTCGCGAGAGCTCGAGGACCTGTGGGTCGTTCAATGGGTCTCTGCGCCGGTAGAACTCGGCCGACCGGTAGTAGCTCGACGCTCTCAAGAACGCCTCTCGCGCGCTGACGCGGTCCCCGACCTCCAGTGAGGTCTCGCCTCGTTCGGCAATACGTTCGGCGGTCGAGCGCCAGGTCGCCGTCCATGCGTCCTCGTCACCCTCAGGAATCTGAGCCGTCGTGACAATCACTTCGCCTATGTCGGCGCCAGCGTCGCCGGCGAATCCAGCGGCACGCAGCGTCTCAAACTTGAAGGCTTCATCCTTGAAAATGAAATCCACGGTGTCTTCTCCTGGCTTGGCGACTGAAAGCTCCTCTGCTGGAACAATGCCGGGTCGGCCTGCCGCTCGTCCAATACGGATTCACGAAGAGTCGATAAGCGTCACCTATCGACGCCCATCGCTTGGCCAGTCTTGTGTTCACTCGGCAGTAGTGCGCGACTGTGGGTCCCATGCACGAAAACCGTTGATATTAGCTACATTAACCCCACAGTCGGGCAACGACCACCTAGTGGCGCTGGATTACAGCCAAACCCGCTCGGGCCGGAGCCACACACGAGTTTCACACCCGCGGCGGAATGGGTTCACGCGACGCGGGGTTGGACCGGGTTATGACCACCTCAGACACAGCCACCCCCGACCTCGGCCGATTCGGCTACTTCGGAATTAGCTCCACTCCCGACCAGGCTCAGCAGATCGAAAGGCTCGGCTACGGCACGATTTGGATCGGCGGTTCGCCGCCCGCAGAGCTGTCGTTCGTCGAGCCGCTTTTGGAAGCGACGACCACACTGAAGGTGGCCACCGGCATCGTCAACATCTGGACGGCGGCTGCCCAGCCCGTCGCCGAGTCATTCCACCGCATCAACGCCGCCTACCCGGGCCGCTTCGTGCTCGGTATCGGGGTGGGCCATCCCGAAGTTCAGGGGCAATACCGCAAGCCATACGAAGCGCTGGTGTCGTACCTCGACGAACTCGACGGATACGGCGTGCCGGCCCCTCAACGTGTGCTCGCCGCGCAAGGGCCGCGCGTACTGAGGCTGTCAGCCGAGCGCACGGCCGGGGCGCACCCGGCCAACGCTACGCCCGAACACGCCGCACAGGCTCGCAACATTATCGGGCCGAATGCCCTGCTGGCGCCTGTGCACAACGTGGTGCTGTCCGCCGACGCCGAGGAAGCGCGGGCGATCGCGCGCACGGGGCTGGACCACTACTTCAGCCTGACGAACTACGTAAGTAGTTGGAAACGGCTAGGTTTCACCGACGCCGACGTAACGCGGCCAGGCAGCGACAAGTTCATCGACGCCGTGGTCGCCCACGGGACGCCTGAACAAATCGCCAAGCGCCTTGGCGAGTATCTGCAGGCCGGTGCGAATCATGTCGCGATCCTGGCGGCGGGTGTGTATGACACTGCAATGGCATTGCCGATATTGGCCCAGCTCGCTGGGCCGCTTGGCCTGTCACGTCAGCAGGGCTGATCGCCGGCACGAACTGCTACCCCTACCTCACACCAACAAACGAAAGCACCCCCGGCCCAATGGGACCGGGGGTGTTTCGTATGGACCGTTAGTGGTGGTGACCGTGACCGTGACCGTCGTCTGCCGACTCGGCAGGCTTGTCCACGATCGCCGTCTCGGTGGTGAGCACCATCCTGGCCACCGACGCCGCGTTCAGCACCGCCGACCGGGTGACCTTGACCGGGTCGATGACACCGTCGGCAACCAAATCGCCGTACTTCAGCGTGGCCGCGTTGAGTCCGTGCCCAGCGGGCAGCTCACGGACCTTGCTGACCGCGACCGCACCGTCGAGCCCGGCGTTGGTGGCGATCCAGTACAGCGGCGCGGTGAGCGCGTCGGCGAATACATCGACGCCCGTAGCCTCGTCGCCTTTCAGCGACTTACGCAGCTTCTCCAACACCTTGCCGGCCTGGATGAGCGCCGATCCGCCGCCGGTGACGATGCCCTCTTCGACAGCCGCCTTGGCCGCCGCGACAGCATCTTCGACGCTTTCTTTGCGCTCCTTCAACGCCGTCTCGGTGGCAGCCCCGACCTTGATCACGGCCACGCCACCGGCCAGCTTGGCCACCCGCTCCTGCAGTTTTTCGCGGTCCCATTCGGAATCGCTGTTCTCGATCTCGGCGCGCAGCTGCTTGACCCGCTTGGCAACCTCGCCCTTCGAGCCGCCGCCCTCGACGAGGATGGTGTCGTCCTTGCTGACCACCACGCGCCGGGCGGAGCCCAGCACATCGATGCCCACTTCGCGCAACACCAGACCGGCATCGGGATTGACCACCTGGCCGCCCGTCACGATCGCCAGGTCTTCCAGGAAGGCCTTGCGCCGGTCGCCGAAGAACGGCGCCTTGACCGCGACCGCCTTGAGCGTCTTGCGAATGGAGTTCACCACCAGCGTCGCCAGGGCTTCACCCTCGATGTCCTCGGCGATGATCAGCAGCGGCTTGCTCGATTCGGCGACCTTTTCGAGCATGGGCAGCAGGTCGGGCAGCGAGCTGATCTTGTCCTGGTGCAACAGGATCAGCGGGTCTTCGAGCACGGCTTCCTGCGAGTCGAAGTCGGTCACGAAATACGCCGACAGGAAACCCTTGTCGAAGCCGACGCCCTCGGTGAACTCCAGCTCGGTGTTGAGCGTCGATGATTCCTCGACGCTCACTACGCCGTCGGTGCCGACCTTGGACATCGCTTCGCCGACCAGCTCGCCGACCTGCTGGTCACGCGAGGAGACGGTGGCCACCTGCGCGATGCCCTTCTTGCCCTTCACCGGGATGGCCGCCGCCAGCAGCGCTTCGGACACCGCGTCGGCAGCCTGGCTGATTCCGGCGCCCAACGAGATCGGGTTGGCGCCCGCGGCTACCTGCCGCAGGCCAGCCTTGATCAGCGCCTGCGCCAGCACGGTCGCAGTGGTGGTGCCATCGCCGGCGACATCGTTGGTCTTGGTGGCCACCGACTTCACCAGCTGGGCACCCAGGTTCTCGAACGGGTCTTCCAGGTCGATCTCACGTGCGACGGTCACGCCGTCGTTAGTAACGGTGGGCCCGCCAAAGGCCTTGGCCAGCACCACATGCCGGCCACGCGGTCCCAGCGTCACCCGTACCGCGTCGGCGAGCTTGTTCACGCCCGCCTCGATGCCGCGGCGTGCGGTTTCGTCGTACTCAATAAGCTTGCTCATCAGGCTCCTTCAGCCCCGCTTCAAACGCATGCCGCCCCGGAAATCGCCCGTGCTTGCGCACGGGGATCGCCGGGGCGGAACACGTTGAATTACTTGGATACGACGGCCAGCACGTCACGTGCCGACAGGATCAGGTATTCCTCGCCGTTGTACTTGATTTCGGTGCCGCCGTACTTGCTGTAGATGACGGTGTCACCTTCCGACACGTCGACCGGGATCCGCTTCGCGCCATCCTCGTCCCAGCGGCCGGGGCCAACTGCGACGACGGTGCCTTCTTGCGGCTTCTCCTTGGCGGTGTCAGGAATAACCAGACCAGACGCGGTCGTGGTCTCGGCCTCATTGGCCTGCACGAGAATCTTGTCCTCGAGTGGCTTGATCTTCACCTTCGCCACGATTGGAGCCTCCACTAGTTAGATAAGGTCAGAGGCCTTCGCCCCGACCAGAGTTGGCGGTCGGTCCGGGGGTTGCCCCGAACCGTCCGAATTACCAGGTGATTCGGCATTCGTCCGTGCCCTCGCGTCGTCGTCGCGGGTGCCGGCACAGGGGATCGTCCGACTGCCACCTAGCACTCTATACATGAGAGTGCTAGCGCTCAAGGGCGCCCCGGTGCTTCCCGCGGATTTAAGCTGTGAGCTCAGCTCACCTGAGCTTTTACTACCGGCAGACCCGGGTCGCTGGGCACATCCAGTGGCGAGGGCGCCGCTCCGGCGGCCACCAGGTGCGCGGCGAACGACGCGATCATGGCCCCGTTGTCGGTGCACAGCCTTGGTCGGGGGATCCGCAGGGCCAGCCCCGCGTCGGCACAGCGCCGGGTAGCGAGCTCGCGCAGCCGCGAGTTGGCGGCCACTCCCCCGGCGATCAACAGGGTCGAAACACCCAGAGCGGTCGCCGCGCGGACCGCCTTGCGGGTCAGCACATCGGCGACGGCTTCCTGGAATCCGGCGGCGATATCGGCCGTGACGGCGTCCGGGTGACTTTCGACGTATCGCGCGACGGCGGTCTTGAGCCCGGAGAAGCTGAACGCATACGGGTCGTCGGCCGGGCCCGTCATACCGCGTGGGAATGCGATGGCGTCCGGATCACCGGTGCGGGCCAGGTCGTCGAGCACCTTGCCGCCCGGGTAGCCCAGGCCCAGCAGTCGCGCCACCTTGTCGTAGGCCTCGCCCGCGGCGTCGTCGACCGTGCTGCCCAACTCGATCATCGGCTCGCCGAGCGAACGCACATGCAACAGATGGGTATGTCCCCCGGACACCAGCAATGCCACGCATTCGGGCAGCGGTCCGTGTTCGTACACGTCGGCGGCCAGATGCCCACCCAGGTGGTTCACGGCGTAGAACGGCACTCCCCAGGCAGCCGAATATGCTTTGGCCGCAGCAACTCCCACCAACAAGGCGCCGGCCAGCCCGGGTCCGATGGTGGCCGCGACGATGTCGGGCCGTTGCAGATCAGCAGTCGCCAATGCACGGCGCATTGCCGGGCCGAGCGCCTCCAGGTGGGCCCGGGATGCGATCTCGGGCACCACCCCGCCGAACCGGACATGTTCCTCGACACTGGATGCCACCTCGTCGGCCAACAGCGTCACATTGCCGTCAGCATCAAGCCGCGCGATGCCGACTCCCGTTTCATCACAAGAGGTTTCGATCGCCAAGATGTTTGTCATAGAGCCTCCCGCCGCATCGTGTAGGCGTCGGCGCCGCTGACTCGGTAATAGCGCTTGCGCAGGCCGATCTGCGCGAAACCCGCTCCGCGGTAAAGACAGAGCGCAGCTTCATTGTCGGTGCGGACCTCCAGATAGACGACGCCGCCGTCGGCAAAGTGCAGCAGCTCGTCAAGCAGCCGGCGACCGATGCCGTGCCCTTGGTATGCCGGGTCCACACCGATGGTGTGCACCTCGTATTCGAACGGCGGTTTGCGACCCAGCCGGGAGATGCCGGCGTAACCCACCAACTTCTCTGGGGTGCGTGCACCGACGTAATGGTTATGGGCACTTGCCAATTCGCGGTGAAACGCCACCGCCGGCCAGGGGTCGTCGCCGTCGAACAGCTGCGCCTCCAGCTCGGCGCATCGCTGCGCGTCGCCGGGTGTCAATGCGCCGATGGCGACGGGCTCGAGGGCGGTCATTGTTGCGCCGCTAGGGGTTTGGCGTCGGGCCGGCGCAGATACAGCGCAACGAGCGGCAGCGGGGGCGCCGACCAGTCGGGTACCGCCGCGACCAGGCCGGCCGGTGTCGGGTATACCGGTTCGCAGCACGGCAGGGCGAACAGGGCCGCGTGCTCGGGGGACCCCGCCACGGCCTGCGCCGGTCCGGGGTCGACGTCGGCGGGCGCATTGACCGCCGGGCCGTCGGTACGGACTCCGTCACGATAACGCGCCCAATAGATTTCGCGCCGACGGGCATCGGTGACGACCAGGATTTCGCCGGTGGTTCGCACGCCGATGGCGTCCAAGCTGCACACGCCGTGCACCGGGATGTCCAGCGCATGCCCGTAGGCCGCCGCGGTCGCCATGCCGGCCCGCAGACCGGTGAACGGGCCGGGACCGCAGCCCACGACCACCGCGTCGAGATCGGCCATCCGCAGCCCGGCGTCGGCCAGCGCGGCCACCACGTTCGGGGTGAGCCGTTCGGCGTGCCCCCGCGCATCGACGGTGACTCGTTCGGCCAGGGCGACGCATTCCGAGCCGTCGCGCCGCACCACACCGGCGGTCACGGCCGGGGTGGCGGTATCGAGAGCGAGGATCAGGCTCACGAGCGGCTCCACTCCCAGGTCGCGATTCGCACGTCGGAGTGGCTGACCCGCTCCAGGCGAATGTCGAGGTGGCGCTCGGAGAGTCGTTCGGCGAGGCCCTCGCCCCATTCCACCACGACCACCGCGTCTTGGAGATCGGTGTCGAGGTCCAATGAGTCGAGTTCGCCCAACAGATCGCTGCCCTGATGGTCCAGCAGCCGGTAGACGTCGACGTGGACCATCGCCGGCGTGCCGAGGCGCCGCGCTGGGTGCACGCGGGCCAGCACGTATGTCGGTGATGTGACGGGTCCGTCGACATCCATCGCTGCGGCAATACCCTTGGCCAGCAACGTCTTTCCCGCGCCGAGTGGACCAGAGAGCACCACCACGTCACCGGCGCGCAGCTGCCTGCCCAACTCGGATCCCAGCGCCACAGTGTCTTCGACCCGCTCGCAGGTGGCGGTACCCGACCCGTGCGGCGATCGCAAACGCGGCGAAGCCGGGTGCAGCGGGTCGCCGCCATCAGCTTTAGCCATGACGGCGCAGCCGTTCCCGGACTTTTCGGTAGCGCAACGCCATCTTGCCCGGAACCGCCCGGTTGACCAGCCGGATCAGGCCTTCGTTGATCGCTTCGGGCTTGTCCAGTAGCGCCAGGTGACTGGCTCCGTTGACAATGACCAACTCGGAACCTGGCAGCGATGCCGCCATCTTCCGCGAGTATTCATCCGGGGTAATCAGATCGTGGTCGCCGCACGCGATCAAGGTCGGGATCTTCATCAGCGTCCACAACCCGGGCGTCTCGTCGTGCACTTCCAGAGCATTCAGGAAACCCAGCAGGGTGGGGATCGGGGTGCCGTTCATCATCCGCTGCGAGAATGCGTCCAGACTGCGGCTGACCTGCAAGTCGCTGTAGGACGCGGCCCGCAGCACCGGGCCGATCAACGAACGCGACACGTTGCGGCCTCGGT
Source organism: uncultured Actinomycetota bacterium (assembly GCA_963826365.1). Taxonomy (GTDB): domain Bacteria; phylum Actinomycetota; class Actinomycetes; order Mycobacteriales; family Mycobacteriaceae; genus Mycobacterium. The sequence continues at coordinate 591,597 of CAWGXA010000004.1, forward strand.
GCATCAGTTTGGGGGCTGACCGCGCGGTGAACCGGAATGCTTCCACCGCAGGGTTTTTCAGGATCTCGCCCAGTGGCGACCGGGTAACCCCCTCGGCGGCCGAGGAGATCAACGCCGCGCCGACGATTCGGTGCCCGTAATGCTCGGGGTACTGCCGGGCATGCGACAACACCGTCATACCGCCCATCGAGTGGCCGACCAACACGATCACTCCGTCGGGCGCGACCTCGTTCAGCACGCTCTCCAAGTCCCTACCCACTTGCGTCAGCGTGTAGGTCTCTGGCGAGGCTTCACCGGACAGTCCGTGCCCGCGCTGGTCATAGGAGACCATCCGCAGCCGCGGTCCCCACTTCTCGGCCAGTCGCTTGCGCTGAAAATAGAAGGCGCCCATCCGCAGACAGAATCCGTGAATAAAGACCACGGTCACCTGCGCGTCCGGCGGCCCGAATTCACGGACCGCCAAGGGCACGCCGTCGGGGGTGGTGACCACGTAACTGCGGTCGCTGTGCAGTGTTTCGAAATCCTCGTCGGCGTAGGGATCTTCGACGACTGCGGCACGCTGGGTCATCGACCGTCGCACCGAGGCGCCGACGATGGTGGCAACCGCGGTCAACCCCGCACCTCCCGCAAGCCACGCTCTCACCCACTGACGCTTGCGAGTTTTGTTATCGCTCAACGGGTTCGGCCTCGCGATAGGTTCTTGTGATACGGCCCCGCGGGCTGGTCACCACTTCGTAGTGGATGGTGCCGATCAGATCGGCCCAATCCTGCGCGGTGGGCTCACCACTGGTGCCGGGGCCGAAGAGGATCGCCTCGTCGCCTTCGGCCACATCGACCTGTCCGGGTCCCAGGTCGACGAGGAATTGGTCCATGCAGATCCGCCCCACGCCGGGCCGGCGCCTGCCGTTGATCTGCACGTCGAGCCGTCCGCCCAGTGACCGGAAGACGCCATCGGCGTATCCGACCGGCATCAGCGCCACGGTGGTATCACGCTCGGCGGTCCAGGTGTGCGCATACGACACGCCTTCACCGGCGCGAACCGGTTTCACCAACGCGACAGCACATTTCACCGTCATCGCCGGTAGCAGTCCCAGGTCACCGCATTCAGGAACGGGACTCAGCCCGTACACCGCGATACCGGGCCGCACCATGTCGAAGGCCAGATCGGGACGAGACATCGTCGCCGACGAGTTCGACAGGTGGGCGATCTCGAACCGCACGCCTGCCTCGCGCGCGTGCGCCAACATTTCGCTGAACCTGCTGCCTTGAACGTCATTGATGGAGTTGCCCGGTTGGTCGGCGTAGACCATGTGCGACATCAGCGCCCGCAGCCGGATGGCTCCCTCGGCGACGGCCTGGCGCAATGCGGTCAGCATGGATGGGAATTGCGCGGCAAGGACGCCGTTGCGGTTCAGCCCGGTGTCGACCTTGACGCTGACCGTCGCGGTGCGGCCGGTGCGGCGCGTTGCGTCCAGCAGCTCGTCGAGCTGGCGCACCGAGGACACGGCGATCTCCACGTCGGCCAGCAGCGCCGGCCCGAAGTCGATGCCGGGGGGATGCAGCCAGGCCAGCACCGGCGCGGTGATTCCGTCGGCACGCAGAGCCAGTGCCTCGTCGACGGTGGCGACGCCCAGTTCGGCCGCCCCGGCGGCCAGCGCAGCGCGGGCGACCTGGGTAGCCCCGTGGCCGTAGCCGTCGGCCTTGACGACAGCCATCACCTGCGCGGGACCGGCGTGCTCACGCAGCAGCCGCACGTTGTGCGCGATGGCACCCAGGTCCACCACGGCCTCGGCGAGGACGCCGGGCGTCAGGGATATCGGCGTAACGGGCACGGCTGCCATTGTCCCAGAAAGTGAAAATGTGCCGCGAAAGTGCAACCACCGACACCATTAGCCGCGATTTGTGTCGCTAGTTGCAGTCTCGCGGTGGAAACGGGCTAGTGCGCGAAGTGCTCCGCCTGGTAGTGCCCGTTCGGCTTGAGCTTGTCCAGCGAGGCCAGTGCGGTGCGGGCATCGTCGTGCAGCGCCCGGGCCAGGTCAGCGGAGAGGCCCTCGCGCACCACGATGCGCAGCACCGAGATGTCGGTGGCGTTGTCCGGCATGGTGTAGGCGGGCACCTGCCACCCGAAGCCCCGCAGCTCGTGCGAGACGTCGAACTCGGTGTAGCCCAGGCCGCGGGCCAGCCGGAAGGCGACGACGGGAATCGCCGACCCGTCCGAAATCACCTCACAGTGGTCGGCTTCGTGCAGCTGCTGTCCCAGCCACCGGGCGGTCGACGACAAAGCATGCATGACCTGCGTGTAGCCCTCACGGCCCAGTCGCAGGAAGTTGTAGTACTGACCGATCACCTGGTTGCCCGCGCGGGAGAAGTTCAACGTGAACGTGGGCATGTCGCCGCCGAGGTAGTTGACGTGAAAGACCAGGTCCTCGGGCAGGTACTCCTTGCTGCGCCACACCACGAAACCGATGCCCGGGTAGGTCAGGCCGTACTTGTGTCCGCTGACATTGATTGACACCACCCGAGGCAACCGGAAGTCCCACTTCAGTTCGGGGTGCAAGAACGGCACCACAAACCCGCCGCTGGCGGCGTCAACATGCACCGGGACATCCACGCCGCCGCCCTCGGCCAGCTTGTCGAGCGCGGCGCAGATCTCGGCGATCGGCTCGAGCTCGCCGGTGTAGGTGGTGCCCAGGATCCCGACCACTCCGATGGTGTTTTCGTCGACGGCGTCGATGACCTGTTCGGGCGTGATGACGTAGCGCCCCTCCTCCATCGGCAGATACTTGGGTTCGACGTCGAAGTAGCGGCAGAACTTCTCCCACACCACCTGAACGTTGGAGCCCATCACCAGGTTGGGCGTGCGCTTCGCCCAGTCTTTGCCGACCTTTTCGCGCCAGCGCCATTTCATGGCCAGCCCACCCAACATCACTGCCTCGCTGGAGCCGATGGTCGACACCCCGATGGCGCTGGACGGGTCGTCGTCGCGCAGGTTATCGGCGTGAAAGAGATCGGCCACCATGCACACGCAGCGCTGCTCGATCGCTGCCGTCAGCGGATATTCGTCCTTGTCGATCATGTTCTTGTCGAACGTCTCGGCCATCAGCCTGTCCGCCTGGGGATCCATCCAGGTGGTGACGAACGTCGCGAGGTTCAGCCGCGAGCTGCCGTCCAGCATCAGCTCGTCATGGATGAAGCGGTAGGCGGCGTCGGGATCCATCGATTCCTCGGGCATCCGTAGCGCCGGTACCGGGGTGGTGAACATGCGGCCCGTGTAGGCGGGCGCGATCGAGTGTGCGGGCACGGATGGACGGCTCACGATGGATCCTTTCGTTGGACGGCTTAGAGCTATAGGGCGGCCAGCGCCGCTCGGATGTGGCCGACGATGCGGGACGCCGAGGTGGGTGCCTCGCCTGGCCCGGGGTCGGCCGCCGATAGTGCTGCCGCATGCGCGTGCACGAAAGCACCGGCCGCGGCGGCCTGCGCGGCCGGCAGTCCCGCCGCCAGCAGCGCGCCGATCATCCCGGACAGCACGTCGCCGGATCCGGCGGTGGCCGCCCAGGACTGCCCGGCCGGGTTCAGGTAGACCGGGCCGCCGGGGTCGGCGATGACGGTGACGTTGCCCTTCAGCAATACCGTCGCGCCGAGCGCGTCGGCCAGCTTGCGAGTGGCGCCTATCCGGTCGTCCCCGGGCGGGTGGCCGGCCAGTCGCGCGAATTCACCGGCGTGCGGGGTCAGCAGCGTGGGGGCATTGCGGTTGGCGACCAGGTCGGGGTGCGCGGCCAGGATGGTCAGCCCGTCGGCGTCGACGAGCACCGGCAGGTCGGTGCTCAGCGCGAACCACAGCGCGGCGGCGCCCGCGTCGTCGGTGCCTAATCCCGGCCCGACCACCCAGGCCTGCACCCGCCCGGCCGAAGCCGGGGTGGGCGACGCGATGACTTCGGGCCAGTGCGCCAGGACTTCGCTGTGTGCGCTGCCGGTGTAGCGGACCATGCCGGAGGTGGCCGCGACGGCGGCCCCGGTGCACAGCACGGCGGCACCCGGATACGTCGACGAGCCGGCCATCACGCCGGTGACGCCCTGGGTGTACTTGTCGTCGTGCGGGCCGGGCACCGGCCAGCGCGACGCGACGTCGTGGGCCTCAAAACTGAGTAGGTCCGTTTCCGGCAGGTCCAGCCCGATGTCGATCAGCGTGACGTCGCCGCAGTCGGCGAGCGCGTGCACGGGCTTGAGCCCGCCGAACGTGACGGTCAGCGCGGCGTGCACGGCGGGGCCGGTGATCGCACCGGTCGCCACGTCGACGCCGCTGGGGATGTCGACCGCGACCACCGGGATCCCGGCGTCATCGACCGCGGCGAATACCTCGGCCGCCGCCGGTCGTAGCGGACCCGAGCCGGAGATGCCCACCACCCCGTCAATGACGAGATCGGTTGCCGACGAGAAACGCTCGACGACGCGGCCACCGGCTTTCCGGAACGCCGCCAGGCCCTGGTGGTGGACACGGTCGGGGTTCAGCAGTATCGCCTCGGCTGCCGCACCGCGACGGCGTAGGAAGGTCGCGGCCCACAGCGCGTCGCCGCCGTTGTCACCCGAGCCGACGACCGCGCACACTCGGCGGCCGGCGACGCCGCCGGTGCGGGCCGTCAGCTCGCTGATGATCTTGGTCGCCAGCCCGTAGGCCGCGCGCTTCATCAGCGCGCCATCGGGCAGGCTCGCCAGCAGTGGCGCTTCGGCGTCGCGGATCGCGTCTACGCAGTAGTAATGCCGCATCACAGCCAGGATTCCATGCCCGCCTGTCATTACGCACAGCGCACGTTAAGGAGCCGTCCGTAGATTCGATTTCATGGCACGCACAGACGATGACACCTGGGACCTCAGCGACAGCGTGGGAGCAACCGCGACCGGCGTCGCGGTAGGCCGCGCATTGGCAAGCCGGGGCCCCAACCCCCTGATCACCGACCCCTTCGCCGAGCCGTTGGTCCGCGCGGTCGGCGTGAATTTCTTCACGCGTCTGGCCAGCGGCGAATTGGATCCCGGGCACGTCGACGACAACGGCGACTTCGGCATGCAGCGGATGGGCGCCATGATGGGCGTGCGCACCCGATTCTTCGACGAGTTCTTCCTGGCCGCAGCCGACGCAGGCATCCGCCAGGCGGTGATTTTGGCCTCGGGGCTCGATGCGCGGGCCTACCGGCTGCCGTGGCCCGCCGGAACCACGGTCTTCGAGATCGACCAGGCGAAGGTCATCGAGTTCAAAACCTCGACGTTGGCCGAGCTGGGCGCCGCCCCCACCGCGGATCGGCGAGCCGTACCGGTCGATCTTCGCCACGATTGGCCGGCCGCGCTGCGCGCCGCGGGCTATGACCCCGCCAAGCCGACGGCCTGGAGCGCCGAGGGCCTGCTGCCGTTTCTACCGCCGGATGCGCAGGATCGGTTGCTGGACAACATCTCTGAGCTAAGCCCGACGGGAAGTCAGTTGGCCACCGAGAACGTACAGGGTGCCGGCGATGCCGTGCAGACGATGGCCGACCGGATGCGTGAGGTCACCGACCAGTGGCGCGACCATGGCTTCGACATCGAGATGACCGACCTCTGGTACGCCGGTGACCGCAACGACGTCGTCGACTATCTCGATAGCCGAGGCTGGTCGACATCTGCCACCGGTGTCGCGGAATTCGCTGCGGCCTATGGTCTTTCGTTGCCCGCGGATGCCGCCGACCGGGCGGCCACGCTTGCGTCGCTACAGTACGTCACCGCTATCCGGAGCTAGACGCGGCGCGATCGAGCCCGAGACCTTCCGCGGCGTCGAATGCGGTAATCATCCATTCAGCCATCGCCGCGGCCAGCACCGCACGATTCTCCCGCTTGATGATGCCGTGTCCGTCATTGCCGAAGAGCAAGTAACGCACATCGCGACCGAGCTGGCGCAGCGCGTCGACGATCTGCTCCGATTCGCTGACCGGCACATTGGTGTCGTGGGCGCCATGTACCACCAGCAACGGCGCCGTCAACGCATCGGCTCGCAGCAGGGGTGACAACTGCTCGAGTAGTTCGCGGTCGCCGATCGGATGGCCGTATTCCGGATACGCGGAGTCGGCGATCCAGGGTTCGGTGTTGCGATAGAACGTGTTCAGGTCGCTCATCCCGCAGATGCTGATACCCGCCGCGAACAGGTCGGGATGAAACGTCAGCGCCGCCTGGGTCAGGTAGCCGCCGTACGACCATCCCGCGCAGGCGATGCGGTGCGGCTCGGCGAAGCCGTTGTCGATCAGGAATTGCGCGCAGTCCGCGACGTCATCGATGGCGGCGAAGCGCTGTTCCTTGTCGTCAGCGTGCACGAATGTCTTCCCAAAACCGCCGGAGCCGCGGACATTCGGCGTCAGCACGACGATCCCGTCGTTGACCAGTCGCGAGAAGATGTCGTTGTAGCCCGGTCGGGCCTGACCTTCCGGACCACCATGCAGGAATATGACTGCGCCTGCCGATGCGATGGCCTTCATCGGCCGGTACAGCCAAGCGTTCAGGTTCAGCCCGTCGCGCGCGGTGATCGTCTGGGGCTCGGCGAAGATGGTGGGGACTACCGCGACGTAGCCAGGTTCGGCGTCGATGCGTTGCCATTCGCGCGACCGCGGATCGACCAATTCGACGGTTCGCGGCAGGTCGGGTCCCTCGACGGTCATCGCCACCATCGAGCCACCCGCGCTGATGGACAGCTCGCTCGCGACCGGCCCGGGCAACGGAATCGGCTCGCCCAGCGTGTAATCGGAGTACTCGAGGATCTGTAATTCGCTGCGGCCCTGGAGATTCCACAGCAATGCGACCGTCGACAGGTCGTCACTGACGGCGAACTCGCCCAGATCGCAGTCCGGGCGCTCGGCGATCACGGAATACGCGGCACCGTCCAGGGTGACGGTCACTTCCAGCAACCGGGCATACTCGCAGCCGTTGTCGCTGCGGATCAGCGCCCGCACGTATCCGTCGGCACCGCTGCCCGGGTAGTACAGCTTCGTCTGCTCGCCGCTGAGTCCGTACCGGAGGCGGCGGGGTTGGTGGTCGTCGAGGATGATCCCTGCGGCGGTCGTCGAGCCGGGATCGGATGGGAGCAAACCGATTTCGGTCTTCCCGAACAGCATGATCATTTCGTGGTAGCCGCGCGGGCCGACCCGAACCAGCGACGCTCCGCCCCAGGCGTCGACCAGCCGGCCGCCGGATCGACGGTCCAGCACGGTGTGACGACCATCGGCCGGGTCGATCAGGCAAGAGCGGCCAACCCCGTCCTCACCGGTCAGGATTGCCGCGACCAGGGTGCCGTCCCACGCGATCAGCTCGGCGGTTCCGGCCTCTTCGTGATCGATGCGCCAGGCCATCCGGTCATCGGGATCAGTGGTGACGACCCAAATTTGGCTGCGCGATCCGCCACCGTCGAGCCCGACCTCACACGCCAGCCACTGCCCGTCCGCGGAGTGCACGACGCGAGAGACCGGACCCTCGACGGGAAGCTCCACATCCCGCGACGAGCTGGCTCGCCAACCGCGCAAGAAGCGCTGCACTGCGCGTGGATAGCCGCCGTCGTCGACGATGTGGGCGAACGCGGTTGCATCCGGGGACAGCGACGCGCCGTAGAGCTCACGCACCTGCTGCCCCATCTCCTCAGCCCTCCATGCTCTGCAGCCACATCTCCAGTACCGCCAGCTGCCACAACGCGTTTGAGCCCAGCGTGGTCCGAGTTTCGTTCGGCGCAGACAGCAGCGCATTGACGGCGTCGGACCGATACAGCCCGCGGGCGCGCGCAGCATCATTGGTCAGCGCATCGCGAACCATATCGAGCACCTCGCCGCGCAAATAGCGGATACCTGGCACGAGGAAGTGACCCTTGGTCCGGTCGATTACTTCCGAGGGTAGCAACGCTCGCGATGCGTCTTTGAGCACACCCTTGCCGCCCGAGGCCAGCTTCAACTCGGGCGGGCACCTCCCCGCCAGCTCGACGAAATCGTGGTCCAGGAATGGCACTCGCCCCTCGAGCCCCCAGGCCATCGTCATGTTGTCGACGCGCTTGACGGGATCGTCGACCAGCATGACCTGCGTGTCCAGCCGCAGCGCGGCGTCGACCGCGGAATCGGCACCAGGCGCGGCCTGGTGAGCGGTGGCGAAATCACGGCTCACGTCGGCGCCAATCCCATACTCGGGGGCGAAGATTGATAGCACATCGTCGTGGCTGCGATCGAAGAAGACTTTGGCGTAGGCCTCGGTGGTCTGTTCGCGGGCAATAGTGGCCAGCGGCGGGTACCACGAGTAGCCGGCCAGGATCTCGTCGGCGCCCTGCCCGGACTGCACCACCTTGACCGACTTACTCACTTCGGCCGACAGGAGGTAGAAGGCCACGCAGTCGTGACTGACCATCGGCTCGCTCATTGCGGCAATGCATTTCGGCACCGCCGGCACCAGCAGCGAGGAGTCGATCTGAATCTTGTGATGGTCGGTGTCGAAGGTCTTCGCGATCAAGTCGGAGTAGAAGAATTCGTTGCCGGACTCGCCGTCGGATGACTCGAAACCGATGCTGTAGGTGGCCAATCCGTGCTGGCCCTGTTCGGCCAGCAGCGCCACCACGATCGATGAGTCGATGCCGCCCGACAGCAGCACGCCGACGGGCACGTCGGCGACCATCCGGCGCTTCACGGCGGTGCGCAGCGCGTCCATCAGCGCGGCCTCCCAGTCACCGGTCGACCAAGACGCTTTGGCCGGATCGCGGCAGAATTTCGGTGCCCAATAAACGGTGTCGGTATGCGAACCGTCGGGTTGGACCACCCGCACCGTGGCCGGTGGAAGCTTGCGCACCCCGCGGTAGATGGTGAGTGGCGCCGGCACCACGGAATGAAAGGTCATGTAGTGGTGCAGCGCCTCGCGATCCAGTTCGGTATCCACGCCACCGCCAGCGAGCAGCGCGCGCACGCTGGACGCGAACCGTAACCGGCCGTGCGTCGACGAGACATAGAGCGGCTTGATGCCCAGCCGGTCCCGCGCCAGGGTCAGCACGCCGGTGTCCCGGTCGGCGATGGCGAACGCGAACATTCCCTTGAATTTCTCGACGCAACGTTCGCCCCATTTGTGGAACGCCTTGATCACGACCTCGCTGTCGGCGGTCGAGAAGAACCGGTATCCGTCGGCGTGAAGTTGCTCGCGCAGATCCTGGTAGTTGTAGATGCATCCGTTGAACACCAACGTCAGACCGAGATCGGCGTCGACCATCGGCTGGGCCCCGCGGGCGGACAGGTCGATGATCGACAGCCGCCGATGCCCAAGAGCCACGGGTCCGTGCGCCACCACCCCGTCGGCATCCGGTCCGCGCGACGCCATCGCGCCGGTCATCCGGGCGACCGCGCCGACATCCGCCCGTTGCCCGTCCCAGCGGACTTCACCGCAGATGCCGCACATGTCACCCCCCTCCGTCGAGTCGGGCCTGGTCGTCGGCGGGGGTGGTGAGGATCCAGGTGTCCTTGCTGCCCCCGCCGAACGATGAATTGACGATGCGCGACCCGCGACTGGCCACTCGCGTCAAAGCCGCAGGCATCACCTGGGCCGATACCGAACCAAACGCAGCGGCCCGAAGATGGACGAACGCACGCAGGTCTACGTGATGAGGGTATAGGCCGTCACCATCAAAGGTGGGATGGGTGGACAGGTTGACCGCCTCCTGGGCGATGAACCGCTCCGGCTGAGTTTCCAGCTCTCGGCGGCGCGCGTCCAGTGCGGCTTCGGAGGCTTCCGGCCCAATCAGCACGCCGCTGCCACCCAAACCGTCGATGGGTTTCACTACCAAATCACCGAGGTTGGCTAGGACGAAATCACGCTGTTCGCGCTCGGCGCAGAGCCAGGTCGGCACCTGAGCCAGCTTCGGTTTTTCGCCTAGGTAGTACTCGATCATGGCCGGAACGTAGGCATAGATCGCCTTGTCGTCGGCTACGCCGTTCGCGAGGGCATTGGCAATGGTGAGGTTACCGGTGGTGATCGCGCCAAGCAGGCCGGGCCGCAGTGGCGCGCCGTCGTATCCGGTGGACGACAACAGCATGTCCTCGTCCATCCGCGCATAGACGACGTCGATGGGTCGGACGTTGGAACCGATGTGCTGCAACAACTTTCCGTCGCGCACTGACAAGTCCGACGGCTGCACCAATGCAACCGCCATCTCCTCCGCCAGAAACGTATGTTCAAACCAGGCCGAGTCTTCCCAGCCGGCGGAGAGCAGGGCCACCCTGAGCTCGTCGGACGCACGCGCAGGTGCCGCTGCACGTAACGTTTCGAGCAGCATGTCAGACGTCCGGCCAGCGTCCTCGATGGCGACGAGCGCGGGCAGCTCGGGAACATGCTTGCCGAGCAACCGGCGATTGACGATGGCGTATGCGACGCCCGACGGCACTCGCAGATTGTCTTCGAGCACCATCCAGCGACCGGCGCCGTCGCAGACGAGGTCCGTCCCGCTGATGTGAGCTCGGACCGTGTTGCCCGCCAGGCGCCCCGTCGAGCGGAAACCCGGAGCGCAGTCGAGGGCTTGCACACCGATGATGCCGTCCGCCACGATCGCCTGCTCTGCGTAGACGTCGCGAAGGAACGCGTCCAGCGCGCGCGCCCGCTGCGCCAATCCCTCGCACAGCTGCGTCCACTCGTGGGCGTCCACCATGCGCGGTATCAGGTCGAGCGGGAACACCTGGGCACGGCTTTGACCGGCGACACGGAAGGTGATGTTGTCGGACCGCTGCTCCTGCTCGATGCCGGCTTCCCGGGACCGCAGCTGGGCCACGCCCAGCCGGGCAATGGTGTCGAGGAGCTCCCGGTAATGCTGCCTTGGCCTGCCTTCGGCATCGACGGCTTCGTCATAGCTGTCGGCGAGGCCGCCTCCGGCGAAGACGACTATCGGTTTGCTGCCGGGCCGGTAGCCGAACAAAAGGGTCTGGTCGTCACTCACGGCGGTTGCGGTGCTGTAGCTGGAACTTGCCGTCTCGGCGATCAGCTCGTCGACCACGTCGGTGAGACGCCCGCGACGGCGCAGCGCCCGGCGCTGCCGAGCCGACGACGTGCCGATGGCGAGCGCCTGACGGCTCATCTCAGTCACCATGTCCCAATCACCGGTTTGTTCCAGTTGCGGGCGGAGCGAATCAACCAGCGCGCCAACCACCTCCGCCGCCGGGCGGCTGACCGGCCCCGTCGCGTCGACCAGGTCACCTTCCAAACCCGACCGAGCGGCCCGCCATAGCGCGGCCCGACCCACCGTCGGGGAGAGCATGGTCGCCTGGGTCCCCATGTGCGCAGCCTCGCGCGCGACCAGAGCCCGGAATAGCCCGGCGATCAGCACAACGGTGTCCACGGAAGGGCAGCTGTCGCACACACGGAGCTCCACGGTCGGCGCGCAGCTGGCCGGTCGGACGTCGAAATAGACCATCCCGACGTCGGAGATGACTCCGCTGGCCACCAGGTCGTTGACCAGTTCGTCGTATTCTTGGGCCGATTGCACAGGAGCGGCCGGACCGGTCGTGGGCCAGCGTTGCCAGATCAGTGTGCGCATGCTCGAGTAGCCGGTGTCAGAACCGTCGGACGCGAAGGGCGAGCTGGCAGACAATGCGAGCAGAGTCGGCAGATACGGAGCCAGGCGGTACGCGACGTTGACCGCTTCGTCGCGATCGGCGACGCCGACGTGCACCTGGGTGCCACAGATCAGCTGCTCACGCGCCAGTAATTGGTAGTTGGCCAGCATTTGCCGGTAGCGCGGAGTTCGCGTTACCTGCATTTCGGCCGGCACCGCCAGCGGCACCGCCCCCGCGGCAACGACTCCGATACCTAAGGCGGTGGCGGACTCGACCAAAACTTTGCGACGGCGGATGAGTTCGTCGCGCAATCCGCCCAGCGAATCGACCACGTCGGTGTTCGTCTCGACGACACATCGCTGCAGCTCGGCGACATAGTCATCGGTCAACTTGGCCAGCAGTTCGGGGGCACGCGCCGTGAGTCGCCTTGTCTTCAGATCGACAAGGTGAAACTCCTCTTCTACGCCTAGCGTTCGCGGCGAAACACGGCGCATTAGGCCACGCTACCGGCGGGTAATTACCCTGGCGTTAAGCGCTGATCGCCTGCCACAGCACCAAGATTGGATCTGAACTTGCGTCAGGCTGACGGCTCACGGGAAAAGAGCCGCTGCACAACGCCTTTGACTCGTCCCGGGCTCCACAGCGGGCGCTTACGCTCTTGTGCCATTCGGTAGAAACACAGCCCGATCAAAAGCGATGCGAAGTGACCGATCGCGGTGAAGTTCAGCTCGTGCCGGTCCATGGTGAACAGCGGGAACCCGAAGATGACGAACAGCACCCCGATGTAGCCCCAGCGCCACGGACGCGCGATGTGATACGCCAGCACAGCCATTACCCCGACCAGGAAATAGCTGACCCCGATATCGCGAGCATGGATCAGCCGCTGCGATGCGTCGTGTTCTTCGATCGCAAAGTAGAGGATGCCTTCGCTGATGTAGGTGGCAAGGATGTGGGAGGTCAATCCCACAGTGAGCCAACGCAAGTGGCCAAGCCAGTGTTCGGCCGGCGCGAGGAACAAGGTGAACAGCAGCAGATAGGGTTCCAGGTTCCTGCCGTCGATCCACAGCAGGCTGGAGAACAGCACATCGAGCGGATCCGATCCCAGCGCGTGAATATTGGTGGAACGGTGCAGCAGTACCGAGTGCAATTGTCGCCCGGGGAGTTCGTTTTGGACGATGGTCGTGATCGTCAATACGACCAGCCAGCCGTAGGTCAGCGGCGCGCGGGAGACAAAATGCCAGATCGCGAGCGCCATGCCGCGCAGGCGTGCCCCCACCGATCCTTCGGTCACGGCGTCAACCTTCGCATGCTCGACGTCGCGCCGTGCAGATTCAGCAAACGTGTCAGACCCGGATCCCCGGTTCGGGCTTCAGATGCCGCCACCAGCAAGAGATATACAGTCCCATCGAGATCACCAGCACGACGATCACCCACAGCACGATGGTGATGTCGATCCAGCCTCCGAACGGCGGCGCGTCGGGCAGCGCATTTCGCAGCGGCATCACCGCGAACAGCATCGCCGCATACCACGTGGTCATCGGCGGCTGGAACTTTCTTTTATCGCGTGACGTCTGGACGGCAACGAACAGGCCGAACGAGGCGAGCGCGATAAGCACGCCGAGGAGAACGACGCCGAACCCCACGGTACTCAGCGATCGGGTCAAATCGACTCGGTAGGGGCCGAGTGGATCGGTATCGCTAGCCCGATTCACTTCGATGTTCCAGCCAAGCAGCCGGTCAACCATGGTCACCGTCGCCGGCACTCGCGTATACCCGCTGCCGGATTGGAGTTCGGTGATGATGGGCCCCGAATGATATTCGTCGAAGGGCCAATCCGCGACCTCGCCGACCAAGGCCAGCGAAACGCGAAACACGTCGGGCAGTGTGCCTTTCGGCCAGGTGCGCTTGCTGGCCGTCACCACGGAGGTCAGCGCAAGGCTGAGATCCTCCTTGAGGTTGCCGGTCAGCGGGTCCAGTAATGCGGGTCCGGGATAGACACTGAAGTTGGCCACCAGTGCGCTGTTGTTCGATTGAATCTCTTCGACATCGATGGTGATCTTGGTTCCGTCGGCCGCCGACGGCCCTCGCACAACCATATTTGGGTGGCCGCTGCCGCTGTCGACGAACAGCACGATCGATCCGACATAGGCGGCGATGAAAAGCACGACGCCCAGGATGCTGAACCTGGTGCGTCGGCTACTCAACGGTGACCGACTTGGCCAGGTTTCGTGGTTTGTCGACGTCGTAACCGCGAGCCTGCGCCACCGACGCCGCGAACACCTGCATCGGGATGGTCGACAGCAGCGGCTGCAAAAGCGTTGACACCGAAGGTATTTCGATCAAATGGTCGGCGTAGGGGCGCACCGTGTCGTCGCCCTCTTCGGCGATCACGATGGTCACCGCGCCGCGGGTCTGGACCTCGCGGATGTTGGACAGCAGCTTGGCGTGCAACGTGGCCTGCCCCTTGGGCGAGGGCATGACGACGATCACCGGCAGACCGTCTTCGATCAATGCGATCGGTCCGTGTTTGAGCTCACCGGCGGCGAAACCCTCGGCGTGCATGTAGGCCAGTTCCTTGAGTTTCAAGGCGCCTTCCAGCGCCACCGGGTAGCCGACATGGCGACCCAGGAACAGCACGGTCGAGGATTGGGCGAACCGGTAGGCCAGCGCCGCGACGGGTTCGATCGTCGCCAGTACCCGAGCCACCAACTCGGGCATCGCTTCCAGCTCGCGGTATTCGCGCTCAACCTCGTCCGGGTACTTGGTGCCGCGGGCCTGCGCCAACGCCAGGCCGACCAGATAGTTGGCGGCGATCTGGGCCAGGAAGGTCTTGGTCGAGGCCACGCCGATCTCCGGGCCGGCGCGCGTGTAGAGCACCGCGTCGCACTCGCGCGGGATCTGCGAGCCGTTGGTGTTACAGATGGCCAGCACCTTGGCCTTCTGTTCCTTGGCGTGCCGCACCGCTTCCAGGGTGTCCGCGGTTTCACCGGATTGCGATATCGCCACCACCAGGGTGCTGCGGTCCAAAACCGGGTCGCGGTAACGGAATTCGCTGGCCAGTTCCACTTCCACCGGCAGCCGCGTCCAGTGCTCGATGGCATATTTCGCCAGCAGCCCGGAGTGATAGGCGGTGCCGCAGGCGACCACGAACACCTTGTCGATCTCGCGCAGTTCCTGGTCGCTCAACCGCTGTTCGTCGAGCACGATCCGGCCGTCGACGAAATGGCCGAGCAGCGTGTCGGCCACCGCGGTGGGTTGCTCGGCGATCTCTTTGAGCATGAAGTACTCGTAGCCGCCCTTTTCGGCGGCGGCCAGGTCCCAGTCGATGTGGAACTCGCGGTATTCGACGTCGGTGTTGCCGTCGAAGTCGGTGATCCGATAGCCGTCGGCGGTCAGCACTACGGCCTGGTCCTGGCCGAGTTCGACGGCGTTGCGCGTGTGCGGGATGAACGCTGCCACGTCGGAGCCGACGAACATCTCGCCGTCCCCGATGCCGATCACCAGCGGCGTCGACCGGCGGGCGGCCACGATGGTGCCGGGCTCGTCGGCGTTGGCGAACACCAGGGTGAAGTGGCCCTCCAGCCGACGCAGCACCGCCAGCACGGAAGCGACGAAGTCGCCGGCGGTCTCACCGTGCCGATATGCCTGGGCGACCAGGTGCACGGCGACCTCGGTGTCGGTGTCGCTGGCAAACTCCACGCCGGCCTGCTCCAGCTCGTGGCGCAGGGCGGGGAAGTTCTCGATGATGCCGTTGTGGACGACGGCGATCTTGCCGGCGGCGTCGCGATGCGGGTGTGCGTTGCGGTCGGTGGGACGGCCGTGGGTCGCCCAGCGGGTGTGCCCCAGGCCGGTGGTGCCGCTCAGGGACCCCGGCGGCATCTCGGCGATCGCGTGCTCGAGGTTCTCCAGCCGGCCGGCACGACGACTGACGGTGAGTTTGCCCTCGTCGTCAACCAGAGCGATTCCCGACGAGTCGTAGCCCCGGTACTCCATCCGGCGCAGTGCGTCCATGACGACTCGGCAGGCGGGGGCCTGCCCGACATATCCGACGATTCCGCACATTCTGACCAGGGTAATGCAGCCGGAGTAGCAGGCCCGGCCACTCGCGACGCCAATGGCGTGCTGCGACGGCGTCCAGTGTGCGCTGAGGGCGGGATTTGGCCGGAATTGTCGCCCTGAGCACACACTCAACGCCGCCGGCGCACGCCCTGCGCTAACGTCGACGGGTGGCCCGCATCCGCAAGCTTGTCGCCGCCCTCAGCCGCCGTGGACCGCACAAGGTCTTGCGGGGTGACCTGGCCTTTGCCGGTTTGCCTGGGGTGGTGTACACGCCGGAAGCGGGGCTGAACCTGCCCGGCGTCGCGTTCGGTCACGACTGGCTGTCCGGTTCCGCCCGCTATTCGGGTCTGCTGGAGCATCTGGCGTCGTGGGGCATCGTGGCCGGCGCCCCCGACACCGAGCGGGGCGTCGGGCCGTCGGTGCTCAATCTGGCCTCCGACCTCGGGACCGCCCTGGACATCGTGTCGGGTGTGCGTCTGGGGCCGGGCAAGATCAGCGTGCATCCCGCCAAGCTCGGCGTCATCGGTCACGGTTTCGGGGCCTCGGCCGCCGTGTTCGCCGCGGCCGGGATGCCGTCGCGGTTGGCGGCGGCCGCCGCGATATTTCCGGCGGTCACCAGTCCCCCCGCCGAGCAACCGGCCAGGGCGCTGCGTCTCCCGGGTTTGATCCTGACCGCGCCCGGCGATCCGAAGACACTGAACTCCAACGCCCTGGCGCTTTCACGCGCGTGGCATACCGCCACGCTGCGCATCGTCAGCAAAGCCCAACCCGGCGGCCTGGTCGAGGGCCGGCGGTTGACGCAGGCGTTCGGGCTACCCGGTCCGCATCGCCGCACCCAGCGATCGGTGCGGGCACTGCTGACCGGGTACCTGCTCTACACGCTGGGCGGCGACAAGACCTATCGCGAGTTCGCCGACCCGGATGTGGACCTGCCGAAGACAGACGGGCCGGACCCTGAGGCAGAACCCGTCACCCTGGAAGACAAGATCGTCGCGCTGCTGAAGTAGGCGTCAGCGCCGGGTGAATCGGACGACGTCTTGCCAGATGTTGCCCTGTGTATCAAGGAATTCGAAGCCGGCGGGTTCGGCGAGGCGTCGTAGCTCCGCGACGCTCAACCGGTCCGGGTCGGGAAAGCGTTCGGCGAATACCAGCAGTCCGCCCGGCTTCAGCACACGGTGAACCGACTGCAGGCACGCTGCCTGGTCTGGAACCTCACCGATGACCGCGGACAGGAACGCCCGGTCAAAAGTGTTGTCGCCGAAGGGAAGTCCCTCGCTTGCCTCGCCGGTGTGAAATCCGACGTTGCGACAACCCGCTCCTTCGAGCTTGCGCCGGGCCTTGTCGAGCATCTCGGGCTGCAGGTCGAACTGTTCGAGCCGGCCATTGGTGAGCCGGCGAGCGATTTCGACGCTGAAGAGCCCCGGTCCGGGGCCAAGCTCCAAGACCTGCTCCGAGCCGCTCAGGTCGAGCCGCTCGGCGACTCGCGGCGGATTGGCCAGCGCCCGGTGCACGGGACTGTCCAGCATGAAGGCGAGCTGGTGCGGGAAGTAGGGCGTGGTGCGCCGCATCACCTGCTTGGTGAATGTGTCCAAAAGTGTGGTGGGCATGTGACGAGCTAAACGGCTGTGAACAGTTATGTCCACTGCAAATACTGCACATATACTTTGCTTCAAACGCAACTATGGCTGGGTGGGGCGCGATGACCGACAACCTCGATCTGAACTTGCTGCGGGTCTTGGACGCCCTGCTGGACACCGGCAGTGTGTCGGGGGCCGCTGAGCGCCTGCATCTTTCAGTACCGGCAACCAGTCGGGCGCTCGGTCGGCTGCGCCGGGCCATGGACGACCCCATCATGGTGCGGGCAGGCCGCGGGTTGGTACCGACGCCGTTCGCGCTGCGCTCAGCCGGACGAGTCAGGGCACTGCTTGAGGGCGCGGCCGAACTGCTGACGGACACCTCAGAGGGCGAGCCACACACCTGGCGACGCTCCTTCACGGTGCGCCTCAACGACGGCCTGGCACCGGTTCTGGCGCCGCGACTGATCAACAGGATCGCGAACGAAGCGCCGGGCGTGCGGCTGCGCTTCGTACCCGACGACTCCGACCACCCGGACGCGCTGCGCAACGGATCGATCGACCTTGACATTGGCCTGGCCGAGCCGCCGGCGCCCGACGTCAAGGTGAAGGAGTTGTACACCGAACGCTATGTCGCCGTCGTTTCCGCGCAGTCGCAGTTGGGGCGTGCCCGTCGGCTCACCGTCGGGCAGCTGTGCCGCTATCCACACATCTCACCGGCGCGGGCCCGCGCTCCGACGTTGCTCGACGACGCACTGGAGCAGATCGGGCGCTCGCGTCGGGTCATCGCCGTCGTCTCCACCCACGCGGTCGCCGCCTTGCTCGCGCTGGAGGACGATGTCATCGCCTTGGTCCCAAGTGTCCTGGCCCGACACCTGGTCGATCGTCATGTCCCGGTACGGTGGCATGAGATTCCACTCGAATTGCCGACTGTGACAGTCGAATTGCGATGGCACCGCCGCCTCGACGGGGATCGGCCGTCGCGATGGCTGCGGGATCACATCGTCGCGGCGGCATCCGGGGATTGACCGGCGATCCCAACGTGGTATCTCTCGTGGGTGAGAATTGGGATCGCTCTGGATTATTCGGGCGGCTTTAAAGAGGCCGTGGACCGCATCGTCGAACTCGAGAAAGCCGGCATCGACATCGCGGTGGTGGCCGAGGCGTATTCGTTCGACGCCGTCAGTCAGCTTGGCTATCTGGCCGCTAAGACAAACACCGTCGAGTTGGCTTCGGGGGTGTTCCCCATCTATATCCGCACGCCATCGCTGCTGGCGATGACCGCCGCGGGTTTGGACTTCGTGTCCGACGGACGATTCCGCCTCGGGATCGGCACGTCCGGACCTCAGGTGATGGAGGGGTTTCACGGCGTCGCGTTCGACGCTCCGATCGGCCGCACCCGCGAGATCGTCGAGATCTGCCGCAAGGTGTGGCGCCGCGAGCGGGTGCAATACGACGGCAAGTACTATCAGCTGCCGTTGCCGGCGGATCGTGGAACCGGCTTGGGCAAGCCGCTGCAGTTGATCAATCACCCTGTGCGCGAACGCATTCCGATAACAATCGCGGCGCTGGGCCCCAAAAACGTCGAGCTCACCGCCGAGATCGCCGAAGGCTGGCAGCCGGTCTTCTTCCATCCCGAGAAGGCCCACTCGGTCTGGGGTGAGGCGCTGGCCGCGGGCAACGCCAAACGGGATCCCGCGCTGGGGCCACTGGACATCATGGTGCACGCGTCGCTTGCCATCGGCGACGACGTCGAAGAGCGACTGTCCTGGGTCAAGCCACAACTGGCTCTCTATATCGGCGGCATGGGCGCCAAGGGCCGCAACTTCTATCACAACCTGGCCACCCGCTACGGCTACGGCGAGGTCGCCGACCGAATCCAGGAGCTGTACCTGTCCGGCCGCAAGCGTGAGGCCATCGACTTGGTGCCCGACGAATTGGTGCGCGCCATGTCGCTGGTGGGCCCGCGTGGTTTCATCGCCGAACGCATCGCCGCGTTCGCCGAGGCCGGTGTGACGACGCTGCTGGTAAGCCCGGCAGCGACCGACCCGCGCGAAGCCGTGCGCTTTGTCGAGGAAGTACTCAAGCTGCGGTCCGCCTAAGGCATCACTGCCCCGCCTGCGGAAGCTGATCTGCGGCAATCTCACACGGTGTTGCGCCGTCGGTCGGTCCGCTCTCCGGGGGCACCGGTCCGCCGATCGGCGCCGCGGCCGGTGTTGGCGCGTCAACCGGCAGCGGCGTGTCGGCTGGTGGTGGAGTGTCGGCCGGTGTCGCGTCGACCGGTGTCCCGTCGACCGGTCGAGCCTGCTGAGCGTCGTCAGCCTTATCGGCATTGCCAGCGTCATCGTGCTCATCGTGCTCATCGTCGGCGTCGTCGTGCTCATCGACGGGATGAAAGGGGTCATCGTCGGACGAGTCGTCAAGAGACGAGGGATCGCCGAGCTGATCGCCGGCCGAACCCAGCAATCCCGTCATCGCGTCGACAATCCGGTTGGCGAGCCCACCCAGTCCACCCAGTCCGCCCAATCCGCCCGATCCGGCACCCAAATCTCCCAGACCACTCGCCTCGGTTGGGACGGCCGAGGCATCGCCAAGTGCGGGCGCCGGTGTCGTGGACGTCGGGGCGCCGGCAGGCGTGGGACTCGCCGGGATCTGCGCGGCGATGGGATCCGGCGCAACGCTGGTTGGCACGGTGACCGCAGGTGCGAGGGCTGCGGTGACGGCGGGCGCAGCTGACGGCGCCGGCGGTTGGTACCCGGGACCAAGGTCGCCGGGAGAGTCGAAGTAGATCGCCGGCGAGGCAGCCATCCTGTCGATGACCATGTCGTAGGACGCGGTGAACCCGGCCAGCGATGAGCGCATCGCCTCCAGCCACTCATTGCGAATGTCGTTGTCCACGTAAGGCGTTATCTGTTGGCCGACAATCTGTTCAGCCGACGAACGCTCCCCCGATCCGCTCGTCACGACCGCAGCGGCGCTCAGCCAGGCCGTCCGCTGCGGCTGCGTCCGGTCATCGATCGCGATGGCGGTCGCCACCTTTTGGTCGAGCAGATACCACAGGTTGTCGCGCAGCGATTCGCACCGCTGGGCCGCCGCGCGTACTTCGGTGGCCACCATGTTCGCGGCATCGCAGTGGCGTTGCAAAAAGCGGTCCGCGGCCTCACCTGCCGGTCCCGTCCACGCCGCCGCCAGCTCGGCGGTCTGGCTACGTTGGATGCGCAGGGCTTCGGCGATCGCGTCGCCTGCCGCGCGCAGCTCCGCACAGTCGCGGTCCAGCGCCCGAAGATCGAGGCCGTCCTCACTGTCGAACTCGTCACGGATTTGCGAAGGGCGCGAAGTCAATTCGGGATGCTCGTACCCGAGCGTGTGGCAAGCCCGTACGTAGGCCTGGGTGTGCTCGACGGCGGTGCTGCCCTCAGCCAGTCGCTCGGCGACATCGAGGCGGTCGGCCATCCTCAGGCGATCCGTGCGGCCGCATACAGTTCGGCATCGGCGTAGCGATCGGCGCCGGCCCGCAGGGCTTCGGCGATCTCGACCGATGCCCGCGACCACTGCGACAACTGCGCCGTCAAGCGCTCCAGCTCGCCGCGCAGCGCATCGCCGCGGGCGGTATACGCCCGGCCCGCGTTGGCGCCGTTGAAAGCCAACCCCGACAAGTGATCGCCCACGGCACCGTTGATCAATTCAGCGGCGGCACTTAACTGGTCGGCCACCCGATGAACCGCCGCGGCGTCAACCTCGGTAGCGGCCAAGAAGTGTGTCGCCCTCGATTATCGAACCCCATGCCTAATCCGACGCCGAACCCCGCATCGAGGTTCCAGCGGTCCGATCAGCGCTGTTCGCTCACCGCGTCGGCGACTCGGTTGGCCACCCGCTGAGCGAGGTCTTCTTCGGGCGCTTCCACCATGACACGGATCAACGGCTCAGTTCCCGAGGGACGCAACAAGATTCGGCCGGTGTCACCCAGCTCGGCCTCGGCCGCCTCGACGGCGGTCTGCACCGAGGGCGCGGCGGCCGCGGTCGATTTGTCGGCAACCTGCACGTTGATCAGCACCTGCGGCAGCGTCTGCATTCTCGATGCGAGCTCGGCCAACGACGAGCCGGTCTGCACCATGCGCGTCATCAATCGCAGCCCGGTGACAATGCCGTCGCCGGTGGAGCCCAGCGCGGGCAGCACGATGTGGCCGGATTGTTCGCCGCCCAGGCTGTACTCGCCCGAACGCAGTTCCTCGAGGACGTAGCGGTCGCCGACGCCGGTGGTGCGCACCGTGACTCCGGCCGAGCGCATCGCCAGGTGCAACCCGAGGTTGCTCATCACCGTGGTCACCAGCGTGTTGCCGTTCAGCTCGCCGGACTCTTGCATGGCCAACGCCAGCACCACCATGATCGCGTCGCCGTCGACGAGTTCCCCGTTGGCATCGACAGCCAGACACCGATCGGCGTCCCCGTCGTGCGCCAGACCCAGGTCGGCCTGATGCGCGAGCACCGCGGCCCGCACCGAATCCAGGTGCGTGGATCCGCAGTTGTCGTTGATGTTGAGCCCGTTGGGCTCGGCATTGATCTCGATGACCTGGGCCCCGGCCGCGCGGTAGGCGCGAGGTGCCGCCGACGAGGCCGCGCCGTGGGCGCAATCGACGACCACGGTCAAGTGATCGAGCCGCAACGTGCTGGCGGTGCCCACGTGGTGCAGGTAGCGCTCGACGGCATCCTCGGCGTCGATGATGCGGCCAATGCCGGCGCCGACCGGGCGCAAACCGGGGCCGGCCGCGACCAGGTCTTCGATCTGGTCTTCGGTGGCGTCGTCGAGTTTGTGGCCGCCCGGGCCGAAGATCTTGATGCCGTTGTCAGGCATCGGGTTGTGCGACGCCGAGATCATGATGCCGAAGTCGGCGTCGTAGGCGCGGGTCAGATAGGCCACCGCCGGGGTGGGCAGCACGCCCACCCGCAGCGCGTCGACGCCCTGGCTGGCCAGGCCGGCGATCACCGCGGCCTCCAGCATCTCGCCGCTGGCCCGCGGGTCCCGACCGATCACGGCGACACGTTGGCCCGGTTTACCCACGTCGGCCAACCGCCGCGCCGCGGCGGCGCCCAGAGCCAGCGCCAGTTCGGCGGTCAACTCCCGATTGGCGACTCCGCGGACACCGTCGGTGCCGAATAGTCGACCCATGCGGACCAACCTCTCACAATCGACGGTCTTGGACCTAACGTGCCCGTTCCTTTGTGACCGCAACCGCGCACATTTGTGCGACGACACGCCGAAGAATGCGCGGTCGCGGCCAGAAAGTGATCGCCGATCAGCGCTTGCTGTACTGCGGCGCCTTACGGGCCTTCTTCAGGCCGTACTTCTTGCGCTCGACAGCACGCGGGTCACGGGTGAGGAAGCCGGCCTTCTTCAATGCGGGCCGGTCGTCCGGAAAGGCCACGATCAGGGCCCGAGCGATGCCCAGGCGCAGCGCACCGGCCTGGCCCGACGGGCCGCCGCCGTGTAGCAGCGCGAAGATGTCGAAGTTCTCCACCCGGTCGACGGTGACCAGCGCAGCCTTGATGAGCTGCTGGTGCACCTTGTTGGGGAAGTAGGCCTCGAGGCTGCGGCCGTTGAGGTCGAACTTGCCAGTGCCGGGCACCAGGCGCACCCGCACCACGGCCTCCTTGCGGCGACCGACGGTCTGGATCGGCCGGTCGAATACGAACGCCTCGACGGGCTTGGCCTCGGCTGCGGGTTCGGCCGGGGTCTCGACGCTGGGGGTCTCGACGCTGAGGGCCTCGACCTCTACAACCTCGACGGTTGCCTCGGTTGCCTCGGTTGCCTCGGGGGCCTCAGTGGCCTCGGTTGTTTCGGTCACTGGGCCACCTGCTTGATCTCGAACGGAACCGGCTGCTGAGCGGCGTGGGGGTGCTCGGGGCCGGCGTAGACGTGGAGTTTGCGCTGGATCTGACGAGCGAGCTTGTTGTGCGGCAGCATGCCGATGATCGCTTTTTCCACCACGCGGTCGGGGTGCTTAACCATCAGCTCACCGATGGTGCGGCTGTGCAGGCCGCCGGGATATCCCGAGTGGCGGTAAGCCAGCTTGTCCCGCAATTTCTCGCCGCTGAGGGCGATTTTGTCGGCATTGATGACGATGACGAAATCCCCGCCATCGACATTGGGAGCGAACGTCGGCTTGTGCTTGCCGCGCAACAGGGTGGCTGCTGCAACAGCAAGGCGGCCAAGCACCACGTCCGTGGCGTCGATGACGTACCACGACCTCGTGGTGTCACCCGCCTTGGGCGCATAGGTGGGCACAGCGCTTACCTTTTCTTTCTCTCGGGTGGGTCCCGGGGCTAGCCGGGTGCCGGTCAGGCGGCCGCGGTGGGGTGATCTCGGCGACCGACATTGACCCGAGCCCCGGCGCTACCGCACGCCAACCGAGCAGCATACCGATCGACATCCCCGCAGGTCAAAACGCGTGAATCGCGGGTCGGCGGACGGACACTTAGACCAAGGCCAGGTGACGGGTTGAGACGACGTCGTGCCTGAACGACCCGTTCTCAGCCGAAATGCGCCCGGTTGCGTCAAGAGCCCTTCGCAATGCGCTCAATGCGCCGATCAGGGAATCTTCCGAGGCGTCTGGCACACCAATCGTCCAGGTCACCGCCAGATCAGCCAACCTAGCCGTGTAGTCGGCATCGACATCGAGTGCGGCCAACCCGTCCGCGACCGCGTCAAGGAGCGCCTCAAACTGAGAGGGATCGTTTCCGTCGGGTGCGAACTGCAGCTCAATCTCGAACATTCCGGGCACGATCCTCCACTCCTCTCTCACTCGTCCCAACAGGTCTTACGGGAAAGTTCCGCACGTAGCTGCATTTCATAGTAGGGGTTGGACGGGCTGAGCTTCACAGTCTTGATATGCAGCCGATCGCACGGGCATTTCATCTTGAAATACCGGTTCGGGCGCTTCTCGACGCGCCAGCCCTTCGCTTCCGCCTCACGCAGAATCGCCTCTAGTACCTTATTCGGATGCTTGGGTCGGACAACGAAACTTTCCACTAAAAAATGACTGTGTTGGTCCCAACGGCTCTCCCCCGTCGAGACCAACACAGAGTCTTTTATCTGCGGCTACCGCGCCCAGGTGCCGGCGGCCCGACGGTCGGCGTTCGCCACCTCGTCCGCCCCGTCGCGCACGGCATTTCCGAGATCAATCAGGATCTCGTTCAGCGCGGTCGCCGCTTGGTGCCACTTCAGTTGCTCGACTTGATATGCGGCTGCGGCCTCGCGGGTCCAAAGCTGCTGTAACGGCGCGATTTGTGACCTCAGCTCGTCCAGTGCGGCGTTGAAACGGGCAGACGTGGTGTGAATCTCCTGTCGCACGGAGTTTTCGATTTCGCCGAAGTTGTAGGAGAGCACTGGATCCACAGAAACCCCTCTCAATCACAGTTGTCCGCCGGCAGCAGCGATGTGGTGTGCATGGCTCTGACCGGCCTCCTGCAGCGTGGCCTCGTTCTGCCGAATGGTTTCGGCGATCGCGTGCAGAACCTGGTAGAGCCTTAGCGACTCGGCGTTCCAGCGATCCACTACATCCTTGAACCGCGCGGCCGCGAGTCCGCCCCACACCGACGACGGCACGCTGCCCACGCGGCCGATGAAGGCCTGCAGCATCGCCCGGATCTCCTCATTGCGAGCGTCGGTCGTGCCCGCGACCGCGCGCATCAGGTCAAAGTCGGTGGACAGCGTGTCCGCAGCTATTGGTGTGCTCACCCGATCTCCTTACGTGCTGATACCAAGTACGACCACGCCGGGCCCGGTCAGGTTCCATTGATTTCTCGAAACTTCATCTGATCGTGTGGGCGGACCGAACGGCCTGCTCGCAGACGTCGCGGACTGTGTCCTCACCGCCGGGTCTGCTCTGGCATCCGATGCTGATCCGAACGGGCCCATCGACCAACACCGTCCAGCGCACTTGATGGCTGGCGCGGACTTCGCGGTAGGTGACCGCTGGTCGCCCGGCGCTGATCCCGGACGGGTTGAAGTCGACGAACACTCCGTCGGGCTCCGAGCCGATCGCGCGTTGCAGCCGGTCAGCGGCCACACCCATGGTTTCGCCGGGAGGCACCGGTGATTGTGTGACGTGCAAAGCCGCTTCGGGATCTGCCGGCGACGTGACTTGGACCCGCGCCGATCCCGGCCCGGCGAGTACGCGCTGCGCGGTCCAGTTCGCCGGCACCGTCAGTGCCACCCGACCCTCCACCAGAAATGTCGTGGGTGCCGTCGTCGGCGGCGCCACACCGTGCCGGCCTGCTCCGACCACAACCGGTACCACCGCCGCGAAGACGACAGCGGCCGCCGCAAGCCCCCTCAACATGAGGCGGGGTGATCGAACACCTCCGGCACTCGGGGCCGACTGAGGTTGCGATGACTCGCTCTGGTTCGGTGGGTCCGTCCGCGCCAAGCCGGCCAGCCGCGACAGCCGTTTCGCGTCAATTTCCACTGCGCGCCGGCCGCTATTCCGGACCTCGCTGGCGATCGCCGCCGCGAGCCCTGGCGCGTCGGCAACCGTGCTCGGCACGTCGATAATCACGACTGCCGTTGTGCCGGAACTCATCTCGTCGATCACGGTTGCGACCTCTTCGGCGACGAGGCGGTGTTGCACCCCGCGCGGTACGCCAACTGTCTCAGCACCGACGACCGCGACCACCCGCTCGGAGATCTCCACCACCACCATGGCCTCGGGATCGGCGTTGGACGCCTGCGACAAGAGCCACGATCGCGGGCGCACCAAGACGTCACCAGGCATGCTTTTAGCAGCCGCGGTCACCACGCCGACTCGCGACAATGACCACCACGATGGATGGACGACGACGGCCCCGTTTGCCGCCCCGTCGGTAGCGCAGTCCAGCGACCGCAGCGCAGCGCTCCACAGCGCGTCGACGGCTACCGGCCGTCCCTCGACCAACCCCACACGATCATCGATCGCGTGCAGCGCCGCGTCACGAATGTCCAAGGCGTCGGTATGGGCGGCCAGGCTTGGGTCACAGCATAATCGGCGGATCGCGCCGGGGCCCGCCTCGATGATTGCGCGATGTCCGCTCATGCCGAGCTCACGGTGCTGGACACCAGCCCACCTGTAAAAGCTGCTCTTCACCGGTGCGAGTGATCAGCACCCCGCGCCCCGGCGGCAACCGCGTCGGGCGGCCCGAACCCAGTAGCGCACCCCCCTCTGGCCGTGCGCTCATCATCAATCCCAGACAGCCGAGGTCCTGCAGGCCCGCCAACAGTGGCTCGAACATCGCCCGCGCCGCTCCCCCACTGCGCCTGGCCACGATGAGGTGCAATCCCACATCCCTTGCGTACGGCAAGTATTCGAGCAGTCCGATTAGCGGATTACCGGTTGGGGTAACGACCAAGTCGTAATCGTCCACCACGATGTAAATGTCCGGCCCAGATCGCCACGATCTGGTGCGCAGCTGCGTCTGACTGGCGTCAGGAGGAGGCATTCGCCGCCGCAACAGGTCGAGCAGATCCGGCAGCAACACGTCCAGCGCGGCGGGCGACATCGCATAGCCGGCAAGATGTTCCGTCTCGACGACGCCCAGCAAGGAGCGTCGAAAATCGACAACCAATAATCGAGCTTGCGCGGCGGTCTTGGTCCGTGTGATTTCGCGGCACAGGGTGCGTAACGCCGCTGTCTTTCCACATTCGTTATCGCCGAGCACCAACAGATGCGATTCCCGCTCGAAATCGATTGCGACCGGCTGTAGTCGGCGCTCCTCGAGACCGAGCAGTATCTGCGCATCCGGTCCCTGACCCCCCTGGTCGACGATGGCGTCGTAGTCCACCTGCGTGGAAAGTAGCGGTATGGGCGGCGCGGCCAAATCACCGATACCGCTCCACTGCTCGTCGCCTTCCATGGGCAGACAAACAACCATGTGCAGCCCGTCGCGGGACAGACCGCGACCCGGCCTGTCGTGTGGGACCTCGTGCGCCCGTTTGCGGTCGAGCTCGGAGTCGGCGGGATCTCCTAGCCGCAGTTCGATGCGCGTGCCGATCTGGTCTCGCAGCGACGGCCTGATCTCCGCCCAGCGCGAGGCCGACAAGACGACATGAACTCCGAACGAAAGTCCTTGGGCAGCGAGATCCGTGATCGACTCCTCAAGCAATCCGAACTCGTGACGCAGGCTTCCCCAACCGTCTACGACGAGAAAGACATCACCGAACGGATCCTCGTCGGAAAGTTTGCACCGGTTCGCTCGTAGCTGACGGTACTGCGCAACGGAATCGATGCCGTGCTCACGGTAGATGGCCTCACGGCTGCGCATAAGCGACTCGAGTTCGGCGATGATCCGCACCACGAGTTGCGGCTCAGCCCTGCCGGCGACAGCGCCCACATGTGGCAGCGTGCGTACCGAAGCCAGCGTTCCACCGAAGTCCAGACAATAGAACTGCACCTCACCCGAATCGTGTGTGGCCGCCAAGGCAGTGATCAGAGTGCGCAGCGCCGTCGACTTACCCGCTTGGGGTGCCCCTACCACCGCGAGATTGCCTGCAGCACCTGATAAATCGACCTCGAGCGGAGTCCGGCATTGCTCAAAAGGACGATCGACGATGCCGATGGGCACGGTCAGACGGGGTCGTGGCGAGCCGGCGTCGCGCAATACGCTGTCGAGTGGTGGTGCTGGGCCCAGCGGCGGCAGCCACACCTGGTGTGCAGGCGGCCCCTGCCCGGCCAGCCTGTCCACAACCGCTCGCAGCAAGGTCCGGTCCGGCGACCCTTCGATCTCGTTAGACCATGTGACCGGGCCGATGTCGTCCGCGGTGAACGGCTGCACCAGCGGCAGGGCTGCCTCCCGGTGCACCGCCGCAGACGCACCAGCCGGCGTCTTCGTCCGCGGCAGTCCCGAAACGAACGCAGTCTGGAAGCGAGTCGGCTCACTACTGCCCGATCGCAGGAAACCCGCACCCGGGTTGTTGGGTAGTTGATACGCATCGGCTGTCCCCAACACGGTCCGTGACTCGCTGGCGGACAACGTCTTCAGGCACATCCGATACGACAGGTGGGCGTCCAACCCCCGCAGCCTGCCCTCGTCCAGCCGTTGACTGGCCAGCAGCAGATGCATGCCCAGGGACCGACCTAGCCGGCCGATCGCCACGAACATGTCGGCGAAATCCGGATGTTGGCTGAGTAATTCGGAGAATTCGTCAACGATGATGAACAGTGTTGGTAAGGCAATCAATTGCTTCCCGGCTCGGCGCGCATGCTCGTAGCTGGTGACGCTGGCGTAGCCCACCGTCCGCAGCAGCTGTTGGCGACGATTCATCTCGCCGGCCAGTGCGTCTCGCATCCGGGCGACCAGCGGTGCTTCCTCCGAGAGGTTCGTGATGATCGCCGCAACATGAGGAGCCCGCGCCAAATCCAGAAATGTCGCACCCCCCTTGAAGTCGATGAGAAGCAGATTGAGCACCTCGGGAGAGTTTCGCGCCATCATGCCCAGTGCGACGGTCCGCAGTAGCTCCGACTTGCCCGACCCGGTGGCGCCCACACAGAGCCCGTGTGGCCCCATACCGCCTTCCGCGGATTCCTTGATATCCAGTTCAATCGAGGCCCCGTCGGTAGTAGTTCCGAGCGGAACACGGAGCCGATCGCGGTCACTTGGGTTGCACCACAGCGTTTTCGGGTCGAATAGAGCGGCATCTTCGAGACCGACCAAGCGTGGCCAACCCGGGTCCGAGCCCACCGTCACGACGCGGTACCCGGCTAGCCGGCGTGCACATATCAGCGCGTCCGCCGGACTCAAATAGTCCGGAAAGACTTGCAGGTGTGCTTCACCGGCGTACCTGAGCATCAAGGGCGGGCCGCTGGCATCGGCCTCAAGCACAGTCATGTGCGCGATGGCTGCTGCGCCGCCGAAATCGGCGGGCTCGTCCAGGTCGGCGATCACCACCAGGTGCGGCAGACCCAGCCCCGCGACCGCGCGCTGTAGCTGCACCGGACAGCGATACGTCATTCGCGCAGACCCCACCGAGTCGGTCGCAGTCGGATGCTGATTGTGCGGCAACCACTTCAACCAATCCCAATGGGATCGGTTGCGGTCGCTGATCACCCCGGCGATCAGCAACTGATCCGGAGGATGCAGCACAGCCAGTTGGCAGATCATGGCACGCAGAAGTCCGCGCACCTCATCCAATTCTCCTTCGACCAACAAGGATCCGATGCCGCACAATCCGACCGTGGTCGGCGCCCCGTCGATCGCCGAGTATGCGCGAATGAAGCGCTGCACGGCCACCGCGGTTACCGGATCACGGCGCTCTTCCCTCACCATCTCGGGCGCCACCAGCCGCTGGGCCAACGGTTGCGGTCCGGTACCGACCCGGATCAAGCAGAAGTCCCAGTCCTTGGGTCGCCGCTCCCACATCCGCGGGCCGCCGATCAATGTCCAGAGCGTATCCGGATCGGGATGGGTCCAATCGAGTGAATACCGTTGTGCTGAAGCGGTTTCAGTCACGGTCCGACGCAGACGACTGAGGTATCGCAAATAGTCGACTCGGTTGGCCTCGACACCGCGGCCCTTTCGCTGGCTACGGCCGGCGACAGCCGTCACCGCCGCCGACACCAGCATCATCATCGGGAATGCCAGAAACGTGGGGTTGCGGTTCATGCCCGACCCCGTCAGGAATGCGAGCGCCATGACGCCGACAGTCGCGACCGACATGCCAACGGGCAGCAGGCGCATCAGTAGACCCGTTGAGTCCGCCAACTCGGGCGGCGCGGCGATGGTGATGTCCGAAGTCGCGACCAACGGCGGCAGATGTCGCACCGCAGGCACGAATCCCTGAGTCATCTGGCCCTCCCACCGGCTGATCACGGTAGGCAGCGCCGACGCCGGAGGCAACTCACCTGTGGACAGCCGAATACCGATGAGCCGGAGAAACGTTAGCGTGCCGATACGCCGAGTTCGAAGGGGCAATCCTTGTCTGTACCCGACCCGGGACTGCGACGCGTCTCGATCCATTCCGGCAGTGCCGTCGTCGACGTAGCTCTGCCGTCGCAGCTGAGCGTCGCCACCCTGATCCCGCCAATCGTGGACATCGTGGAAGGAGGCGGCACCGGCAGTCACGACGATCTCACGGCAAGGCGCTACCAGCTCTCCCGTCCCGGCACGGCCGCGTTGCGAAGGTCGACGACGTTAGCGCAGAACGGAATCCAAGATGGTGAAGTGCTGGTTCTCAGCCACTCCCGCGCACCGGTGGCCCCTCCCCGTTACGACGACGCGGCAGAAGCCATCTGTGCGACGCTCGACGCCCTTAACGGGAGCCCACCACCGGGTAGTCATGCGACTCGGCTGACCGGTGCAGTGGCAGCAGGCGGGCTCACCGTGATCGGCACCCTTTCGCTCATTCGAGATTCCTTTGACGCGAACGTCAGTCGCCATATCGGCGCCACCGCAGGAGTTGCCGGGTTAGCCAGCCTCGTTGCAGTGATGTTCGCGACGTTTGCGCACCGCACCTACCGTGATCCGGTCGCCGGGATCACTTTGGGCGTGATCGCAACTACATTCGGGGCCCTCGCAGGCTTTCTTGCGGTGCCAGGCAGACCGGGCTTCGCCCATGTCTTGCTGGCCGCGATGGCGGCAGTAGTCACGTCGGTGCTGGTGATGCACCTATCTGGCTGTGGCACAGTGACATTCACTGCTGTCTCGTGCTGCGCTCTACTCACCGCTATCGCCGCACTGACGGGTGTGGTGACCGGCGGCCCACTGCGCGCAATCAGTTCGGTATCCGCCCTGGTATCAGTTGGCCTGCTGGGCGCAGCGCCGCGGCTTTCGATCATCTGCGCAGGGTTGTCCCCTCGGCTGGCGACAGCCCAGGAACTGGATGTCGTCGAGTCGCCCGCCGACGATTGGTCGGCCAAGGCGATTCGGGCGGACGCTTGGCTAGCCAGCCTGCTCGCGGCATTTTCGTCAGCTGCGGCGGTTGCCGCCATCATCACCCTGGTCGCGGGCGCACCGCGGCTCAACTCCATCGCGTTCGCCACCATGACCGCAACCCTGCTGCTGCTGCGCGCAAATTCCGCTGACCGAAGGACATTGGTGTGTGTCATCAGCGGAATCGTCGCCATCGGAACAACGTTGGGCTTCGCAACCGTCGGCATTCCCCATCACGGGCCGTGGATCGTTGCGGCGACGGCGACGATGGTCGCCCTCGCGGTGTGCTCAGGCTTCGTCGCTCCTGCGATCTCAGTTTCACCCGTGGTGCGACGGTGCATCGAGCTAGTGGAGTGTCTGGCGCTGGTTGCGATGGTGCCGCTGACCTGTTGGGTATCCGGCGCCTACGGCACCGTCAGCAGCCTCTACTCGACATGGGGTTGACCGAAGTACGCGTCGCACGCGTGCTCGCCGTCTCGACAGTTACCGCGTTGTGGTGCTTCGGAACTCCATCGGCACATGCGGTTTCACCGCCGGAGATCGACGATAGGTGGCTGCCCAAGCCGGCTTTGCCTGCGCCACCGCGGCCGAGCGTGCAACGCGGCGTATGTGCGATATTGGCAGAAGATCCGGGGACAGGCCGTGATCCGTTCGCCAATCCCGATCTGCCGCGCATCTGGCAGCTGTCCCGCGGCGCGGGCCAACGAGTTGCAGTCATCGATACCGGCGTTTCGCGACACCGCAGGCTGCCGAATCTGGTGCCTGGAGGTGACTACGTGTTCACCGGCGACGGCACCCAGGACTGCGATGCACATGGCACTTTGGTGGCCGGAATCATCGCTGCTGCACCCGATCTCAATGGCTTCAGCGGCATAGCACCCGACGTCACACTGATCAGCATCCGCCAATCGAGCGCGAAGTTCGGCCTCGCCAGCGACTCGTCGAGCTCAGGGGTGGGTGATGTCGACACCATGGCCGCTGCCGTGCGAACGGCGGCCGATCTGGGCGCATCGGTGATCAACATTTCTTCGGTGGCGTGCGTTCCGGTGGAGTCGGCGCTCGACGACCGCGCGCTGGGCGCCGCGCTCGCCTATGCGGTCGACGTCAAGAACGCCGTCGTCGTCGCTGCGGCCGGCAACACCGGTGGCGCCGGACAGTGTCCACCCCAGCGCGCCGGCTCCAGCTGGCAGACCACCACGGTCGCGGTCAGTCCCGCGTGGTACGACGACTTCGTGTTGACCGTTGGCTCGGTGAACACTGACGGGGCGGCGTCGGCGTTCACCCTTGCCGGGCCGTGGGTGGACGTCGCCGCCACCGGCGAAGGGGTGACATCGCTTGGGTCGGTGCCGCTCTCCGGCACCAGTTTCGCTGCACCGTTCGTCAGCGGACTCGCCGCGCTGATCCGGGCCCGGTTCCCGACGCTGACCGCGCGGCAGGTCATGCAGCGAATCGAGTCGACTGCCCACCACCCGCCCAGCGGGTGGAATCCGTTCGTCGGCAACGGCGCGGTCGATGTCTTGGCCGCCGTCAGCACTGACGCGAACCCGCCCGGCAACACCGCCAAGCCGCCGACCCCAGTTCCGCTCAGCTCCCCGCCGGCACCCCGGCCGCCGGACTCCACAGGCCGGACGACCGCCCTGCGTGGCGCGGCCGGCTGCCTGGTCGCACTGGTGGCGGTGCTGCTCGTGGGCGCGACTAAAGCTCGGCGGACAACGCGGTCAAGGGCCACTCGCGACGGTGTCTCGGGCGACTGACGCATTTGCCTTGCCCAGTTCGGGCCCGCACGGTAACGCCGCCAATAACGGCGACGGGATCGGAGTCGCCACCGATGGCAGACCCAGCGCACGCGCTGCGTCATCGTCGTGGATCGCGAACCGCACGCCGGTGTCGGTAATGAGATAGCGGGCGCCGAATTGTCCATTCGCCCGCACAAAGGCGCTCCGGCCCGGCGGCAGGTAGACCGCGTCCAGCGCGGGCCCATGGCCATCAGCTTGCGACAAAGTCACTGGCGCCTGGCCGGCAGGCACCGGAAGGCGGTCCCCAGCCAGGAACGCGACATCGGAACGCCGGTTCCCCCACGTCACGCAAACGGTGCTATCACCGTCTCCGACCAGCGTTGTTGGCGCGTGGTTGGGGAACGTCGTCACCGGCAGCGTGTTCACGATCGGGGTGGCCCTGATCAGGTCGGGCGCCACCGTGGTGATGTTGGCTGTCCCGTGCGCGTCGCGGAAACGTAGTAGGTCTGCAGCTACCCGACCGATGCGCTGGACGCCGGTGGCCAGAACGGCGTAATACTCGTCACCATCGCCCCGGGTGATGCGCAGCACGCTGCCGACCGAAAATCCGGGCAACCCGGTGACTTTGTCGCCGGCGCCGCGAATGGCTGGTGTCCTGATCGGCGAGGCCTCCGGGACGGAGTTCAGCAATAACGGCGAGACGATATGCGGTGTGCGTCCCTCCAGCCTGAGTGCACGTACCACCGCGGGGTCGGCGAGGTCCGCGACTGCCCGTTGTCCGCTGTACAGCAGGTAAGCGGGCAAACCCGAGCCGGACGTGGCCAGGATGGCCTGCTCGTTGGCTATCCGGTGGGCCGACAATCCTTCGGCGGGCTCGACGAGGACTGTCGTCGCTGCATTACCGTCCGTATCGCAGATCGTCCAGGCCGATTCATCCCCGGACAGCAACGGACCGACGAACTGTGGTGCACCTGGAATACCCAACAGCGGACCGCGTTTCGTACGACTTAATTGGGACTCACGCACCAGCTGAGGGTTGGCATCGCTGCCGGCAATCAGTCGCGCCGAGGCCAGGTTCAACACCGGATGCCAGGTATCGCCCACTCGCACATACAGTGCTCCGGTCTGCTTGCCCATCACGATCTGCGCCTGATCGAGGCGTGCTTCAGGCCGTAGCAAAGCCAGGAATGCGCTGCCGGCTATGGCGATGACGGCCAGCACGCATCCGATCGTCAAGGGTGCCGTCCGTGCCCGCAGCGGTTCGCCCGACAGGCAAGTATCGACTCGCAACAACGCGCACTCGAGGCGACGCAGCTGAAATCGGTAACCGCTGACGTGCAGCCAAGTCGCCGGCTGACGCGGCACGGCCACCCCCAAGATCCGCGATTGGTTGCAATCACGGTAAGCGGTGATAGGAAGGCCTGCGGCCGTCCATCCACAGCCGAGGAAGTTTCGTTGTCGCTGATAGTGGGTAAAATTGGCCCGTGAAATTCAACCGCATACGTACCCCTCGGGTGGGCAGCGTGCGGTCGGCCGCTCGTTGGGTCGGTCTGGGCGCTTCCGCACTGGTCACGGCCACCGGCCTGCTCGTGAACCCAAGCGTGCTGCCGCTTGCGCACGCCTTCGACTGCCCAGACGCCGAGGTGATTTTTGCCCGCGGCACCAACGAACCAGCCGGCCTGGGCAAGGTCGGCGACGCCTTCGTCGACTCACTGCGCCAGCAGACCGGCTTGAACATCCTGCCGTACGGGGTGAACTACGCCGCCAGCAAGCTGCAGCTGCACGGCGGTGATGGCGCCAACGACACCATCGACCGCGTCAAGAAGAGCGTGGAAACCTGTCCGAACACCAAGATCGTGCTGGGTGGCTACTCGCAGGGCGCGTCGGTGATGGACATCGTGGCCGGCGTCCCGATCGGCGGCATCAGCTGGGGTAGCTCGCTGCCGCAGCAGTACGCCAACAACATCGCCGCCGTCGTGACCTTCGGTGATGTGGCCGACCGCGCCGGCGGATCGCTGCCCACCGCGAGCACCATGCTGGGCTCCAAGGCGCAGGACTATTGCAACCCCAACGACCCGATCTGCCACGCGGGCCAGGGCAACGAGTGGAGTGGGCACACCGAGGGCTACGTGCCCGTGTACACCACCCAGGCCGCCGCTTTCGTCGCGCCCAAGCTGCTGGGCGGGTCCAACCAACAGGGGCCCGGGTACTCCCCGCCGATTCAGGGATTCGGCCCACAGGCGCCCGGCTATGCGCCGCAGACGCCGGGTAACAGCGCGCTGACACCCGGCAGCGACCCGGGGCAGGCACCCGGGGCTGTGCCGTCGATCCACGGCCCTGCATCGCCCGCGTCGCCGGCCACACCCGTTTCACCGGCCCCTTCAGCGGCGACACCCACCCCCGATGCCGGCTTGGTCAGCGCGATTCAGTGACCCGCGGGCAACGATCGCATAACACCGCGACGGCTGCCGCACCGCGATAATTGCGCCTGACCTGGTTCGACCACTTTTGGCGATCCGTTGACCAAAATGGTGATCGTTTTACTATCGATTCATGGGGGTTCGACCGTTGCGTTTCGTGGCCGCTTTGCTGGCCGCCGCAGCCTGGGCGATTGTTCCGGCGGCGCTGCCGTTCCAGATCTCGTCCATCCCGACGGCGTCGGCGGCCTGCCCGGCCGTCGAGGTGGTGTTCGCCCGGGGTCGCGAAGAACCGCCCGGCCCCGGCTACATCGGCGACGCGTTCGCCAGCGCGCTGCAAAGTAAGGTCCAGGCGCCGGTCACCTCGTATGGGGTCAACTACCCCGCTGACGTCGATCCCGCCAAAGGCGCCGCCGACATGAGCAATCATGTTCAGTCCATGGCGAAACACTGCCCGCAGACCCGCGAGGTGCTCGGTGGCTATTCGCTCGGCGCCATCTCCGCCGACCTGGTGATCGCGGAGACCAAACCGGCATTCGGGTTCAACAATCCGCTGCCGCCGGGCGCCGATCAGCACGTCGCGGCGGTCGCCCTGTTCGGCAACGGCACCCGGCGCGTGCTCGGCCCGGTGCCCGATTTCAGCCCCGCGTTCGCCGGCAAGACGATCGACCAGTGCGCCCCCGGCGACCCGATCTGTTCGAGCGGCACGAATTGGCCGTCGCACCTGCAGCCCTCGTACCTCGGCTCCGGGCTGGTGGATCAAGCCGCCACCTTCGCCGCCGGCAGGATTTAGTCGCGGGTGCGCAGATCGCGGGTGATCAAGATCCGCGCCGCCAGTTCGTCGTCGGGCGGATAGTCCACCCGCGCCAACGTCAAACCTTGCGCGGGCGCGGCTGCAAAATCGCTGGAACGCTTTGTCGCAGTGAGTAATTCGCGACACCACTGCGGGCTGTGCCGATGCTCGCCGACGGCCAGCAGCGCCCCGACCAGTGAGCGCACCATCTGCCAGCAGAATGCATCCGCGGTGACGTGCGCGGTGATCAGATCGCCCTCGCGCGACCAGTCCAGCCGCTGCAGATCGCGGATAGTGGTGGCGCCTTCTCGGTGCCGGCAAAACGCGGCAAAGTCGTTCAATCCCAGCATTTCTCGGGATGCCGCACTCATCGCATCCACGTCCAGATCCCGCGGCCAGGCGGTGACGTAGCGCGCCTGCTGCGGCTCGACCCCATAGGCCGCCGTCGACAACCGGTACACGTAATGACGCCGAAGCGCCGAGAACCGGGCATCGAAACCCGCTGGGGCGCGGGCGATATCGAGCACCCGGACATCGGTGGGCAGAAACCGGCCGAGGCGACGCAGCAGCGGCAGGAATTCCGGCTCACCGGCGCGCGGCGAGCGCGGATACGCATTCGCCAACGCGTCGGCCGGCACATCGACATGAGCGACCTGCCCAGTGGCATGCACACCGGTGTCGGTGCGCCCTGCCGCCCACAACCGCACCGGCGTGCGGAAGACAGTCGTCAGCGCCTCGCCGATTACCCCGGCAGCAGTACGCTGCTCGGCTTGAACCGCCCAGCCTGCGAAATCGGTTCCGTCGTAGGCGATATCGAGCCGCAGACGGACGGCATCGCTAATTCTCGGGGGCCTCTTCGGGCTCGTCGGCGGGGGCCTCGTCAGCGGCGGCCTCGGCCTTAGCCTCTTCGACCGGAGCCTCGTCGGCCTCGACCGCGGAGTCCTCAGCCTTGGCTTCCGCTGCCTGCGCCTCGGGCTCTTCGGCCGCCGCCACCGGAGCTTCAGTCTTCGTCGAAGCCTTGACCCGACGGGCCCGATCGGCCTCCGACGTCACCGTCTTCTCCCGCACCAGCTCGATCACGGCCATCGGAGCGTTGTCGCCCTTGCGTGCCTCGACCTTGATGATGCGGGTGTATCCGCCTTCGCGGTCGGCGAAGAACGGGCCGATCTCCTCGAACAGGGCGTGCACTACGTCCTTGTCGCGGATCTTCTTCAGAACCTCTCGACGGTTGTGCAGCGCACCCTTTTTCGCATGCGTGATCAGCTTCTCCGCATACGGCCGCAGCGCACGCGCCTTCGGCTCGGTCGTCTTGATCCGACCGTGCTCGAACAGCGACGTGGCCAGGTTGGCCAGCAGAGCTTTCTGGTGCGAAGACGACCCGCCGAGGCGAGGGCCCTTAGTAGGCTTGGGCATTGCGACTATCTCCTAATTGGGGCCGGTTCCCGTATCAGGTAGGACCGGGACGGAATTCTTAGAGCTGTTCGGTTTCGGCGTAGTCCGCGTCGTCGTAGGCGCCTTCGGTGGACCAGGTGCCGGTGGCGACGTCGTAGCCCGCAACCTCGGACGGGTCGAAGCTGGCCGGGCTGTCCTTGAGCGACAGACCCAGCTGGTGCAGCTTGACCTTCACCTCGTCAATGGACTTCTGACCGAAGTTGCGGATGTCGAGCAGATCGGACTCGGTGCGGCTGACCAGCTCGCCGACGGTGTGCACACCCTCGCGCTTGAGGCAGTTGTAAGACCGCACAGTCAGATCCAAGTCGTCGATCGGCAGCGCGAACGACGCGATGTGGTCGGCCTCGGCCGGCGACGGGCCGATCTCGATGCCTTCGGCCTCGACGTTGAGTTCGCGTGCCAGACCGAACAATTCGACCAGGGTCTTACCGGCGGATGCCAGTGCGTCCCGCGGGCCGATCGAACTCTTGGTCTCCACGTCCAGGATCAGCTTGTCGAAGTCGGTGCGCTGCTCGACACGGGTGGCGTCCACTTTGTAGGTCACCTTGAGCACCGGCGAGTAGATGGAATCGACTGGGATACGGCCGATTTCGGCACCGGAAGCGCGGTTCTGCACCGCCGGGACGTAACCACGGCCCCGCTCGACGACCAGCTCGACCTCGAGCTTGCCCTTGTCGTTCAGCGTCGCGATGTGCATGCCGGGGTTGTGCACGGTGACACCGGCGGGCGGCACGATGTCGCCCGCGGTGACCGCACCCGGACCTTGCTTGCGCAGGTACATGGTGACCGGCTCGTCCTCCTCGGAGGACACGACCAGACCCTTGAGGTTCAGGATGATGGCG
This sequence comes from uncultured Actinomycetota bacterium, assembly GCA_963826365.1. Lineage (GTDB taxonomy): Bacteria > Actinomycetota > Actinomycetes > Mycobacteriales > Mycobacteriaceae > Mycobacterium. Next base: position 629,939 of record CAWGXA010000004.1, read on the forward strand.
GTGACATCTTCTTTGACGCCAGGCACGGTGGTGAACTCGTGCAGCACGCCGTCAATACGGATGCTGGTGACGGCCGCGCCGGGAATCGACGACAGCAGCGTGCGACGCAGCGAGTTGCCGAGGGTGTAACCGAATCCGGGCTCCAGCGGTTCGATGACGAACTGGGACCGGCTGTCGGTGAGGATTTCCTCGGACAGTGTGGGGCGCTGAGAGATCAGCATGGTGTTCTTTTTCTCCTTCTCGGCAACCGCTATTTGATGCCGTTAAGTGTTCCGTTCCGGCGGATGCCGGCCCGGAAGTTCTACTTCGAGTAGTACTCGACGATTAGCTGCTCAGTGAGCGGCACATCGATCTGCGCCCGCTCGGGCAACTGGTGAATCAGGATGCGTTGCCGCTCCCCTACCACCTGCAGCCAGCTCGGGAGCGGGCGGTCGCCCGCCGTCTCGCGCGCGATCTGGAACGGCACGGTGTTCAGCGAGCCCTCCCGAACGTCGATGATGTCGTACTGCGACACCCGGTAGCTGGGGACATCGACGTGCACGCCGTTGACGCTGAAGTGCCCGTGGCTGACCAGCTGGCGAGACATCCGGCGGGTGCGCGCCAGCCCGGCTCGGTACACGACGTTGTCCAGCCGGCTTTCCAGGATCCGCAGCAGTTCCTCACCGGTCTTGCCGGGTTGCCGGGTTGCCTCTTCGTAGTAGCGGCGGAACTGCTTTTCCATGACGCCGTAAGTGAAGCGGGCCTTCTGCTTCTCCTGCAGCTGCTGGAGGTATTCGCTTTCCTTGATCCGCGCGCGACCGTGCTGGCCGGGTGGGTAAGGACGCTTCTCGAAGGCCTGGTCACCACCGACGAGGTCGGTGCGCAACCGACGCGACTTGCGCGTCATGGGTCCGGTATAACGAGCCATTTCTTCTTACCTAGACCCTTCTGCGCTTGGGCGGACGGCAGCCGTTGTGCGGCTGGGGGGTGACGTCAGAAATCGCTCCGACCTCCAGGCCAGCGGCCTGCAGCGAACGGATCGCGGTCTCGCGGCCGGACCCTGGACCCTTGACGAACACGTCGACCTTGCGCACGCCGTGCTCCTGGGCCTTGCGTGCGGCATTCTCGGCGGCCAACTGCGCGGCGAACGGCGTCGATTTCCGCGAGCCCTTGAAGCCGACGTGACCCGACGACGCCCAGGCGATGACATTGCCCAGCGGGTCGGTGATGGTCACGATCGTGTTGTTGAACGTGCTCTTGATGTGTGCAGCACCGTGCGGGATGTTTTTCTTTTCCCGGCGGCGCGTCTTCTGCCCCTTCTTGGGCGCAGAAGCTGCTGCCTTCTTGGCGGGTGGCATCGGTTACCTGGCCTTCTTCTTGCCTGCGATGGTGCGCTTGGGGCCCTTGCGGGTACGCGCGTTGGTCTTGGTGCGCTGACCGCGCACCGGCAGGCCGCGGCGGTGCCGCAGACCCTGGTAGCAGCCGATCTCGATCTTGCGGCGGATGTCGGCCTGCACCTCACGGCGCAGGTCACCCTCGATCTTGAGGTTGCCCTCGATGTAGTCGCGCAGGTGGGTCAGCTGGTCGTCGGTCAGGTCCTTGGTGCGCAGGTCCCGGTCGATGCCGGTCGCTTCCAAGATCTCGTTGGAACGGGTACGGCCGATGCCGTAGATGTACGTCAGCGCGATCTCCATCCGCTTATCACGCGGCAGATCGACGCCTACTAATCGAGCCATAGGTGGCGTTTTCCTCTTTTTCTAAGCGGAGGTCTATTCCCAGTCCGTTCCCGGCGCTAACCGGGGCCCGGCCTCCGTCCGGGCGTGGATGAGCTGGCCCATCTCTAAAGATGCCAGCCGCTCATTGGTGCTGGGAGGTCTGCATTCAGTTGTTCAGCGTTTACGGACTAACCCTGACGCTGCTTGTGACGCGGATCGGAGCAGATCACCATGACCCGCCCATGCCGGCGGATCACCCTGCACTTGTCGCAGATTGGCTTGACGCTCGGGTTCACCTTCACGGCTCTTCGATCCTGTTCTGTCTACTCGTAGGTTTGTGGTTCGGGCTTTATTACTTGTAGCGGTACACAATGCGGCCCCGGGACAGGTCGTAGGGAGATAACTCCACCACCACCCGGTCCTCGGGCAGGATGCGGATGTAGTGCTGCCGCATCTTGCCGCTGATATGGGCAAGCACCTTGTGGCCGTTCTCCAGCTCAATGCGGAACATCGCATTGGGCAGAGGCTCGACCACGCGGCCCTCGACCTCGATGGCGCCGTCCTTCTTGGCCATAACTTTTAGTCAAATCCTCGTCGTTTAGTTTCGTTCACAGCTGAGCCCGGATCGGCGCAGCAATCACACCGACTTTGAAACGTGAGCCGGTGACAGGAAATTCCTAGGGACAGGGCACGCAAAAGCCGGCGCAGAAGACGCGCCGTTGGTCCACAATACCTGGCGAACGGGTCCTGGCCAAAATCGCCTACAGCGGAATCCAACCGGCCACCTCGACCCACCATAGGCCTCCTGACAAGCGCATACTGGACGCCGATGACACGTCCCGACGCGCAACCGCGCAAACCCGTGATGCTGACCGTTGACGACGATCCCGCCGTGTCCCGCGCCGTGGCCCGGGATTTGCGTCGCCACTACGGCGAGGAGCACCGCATCGTGCGGGCGGAATCGGGCGCCGACGCCTTGGAGACACTCCGCGAACTCAAGCTGCGGGGCGAAGCCGTCGCGATGCTGATTGCCGACTACCGGATGCCGCAGATGTCCGGCATCGAGTTCCTCGAGCAGGCCATGGACCTGTACCCGGCGGCACGTCGGGTCCTGCTGACCGCCTACGCCGACACCCACGCCGCCATCGACGCGATCAACGTCATCGACCTCGACCACTACCTGCTCAAGCCGTGGGATCCACCCGAAGAGAAGCTCTACCCCGTCATCGACGGGCTGCTGGACGCGTGGCGAGCGGCACCCGAACACCCGATCCCCCACACCAAGGTGATCGGGCACCGCTGGTCGGCCCGGTCCTGGCAGGTGCGCGATTTCCTGGCCCGCAACGGGCTCTACTACACCTGGTTCATGGCCGACGAGCCCGCCGGCGAGCGGATCCTCAAGGCCGCCGGCGAGGACGGCCTGCGGCTGCCGGTGGTCGTCACCGAAGGTGGCGAACCTCTCGTCGATCCCACCGACGCACAACTGGCCGACACGCTGGGTCTGTCCACCCAGCTGTCCCAGGACTTCTACGACCTGATCGTCATCGGCGGCGGCCCCGCCGGCCTGGCCGCGGCGGTCTACGGCGCCTCCGAGGGTCTGCGCACGGTGCTCATCGAACGCACCGCAACCGGTGGTCAGGCGGGCCAGAGCTCGCGGATCGAGAACTACCTGGGCTTTCCAGATGGGGTGTCGGGTGGCCAGTTGGCCGACCGCGCGCGCCGGCAGGCCGAGAAGTTCGGTGCTGAGCTGATCACCGCCCGCACGGCCACCGCGTTGGAGATCAACGGATCCAAGCGCACCGTCCGGTTCGCCGACGGCGGATCCGTCGACGCGCACGCGGTCATCCTGGCCACCGGGGTCTCCTACCGCCAGCTGACCGCAACCGGGTGCGCCGAGCTGACCGGCCGCGGCGTCTACTACGGCGCGGCCACGTCCGTCGCGCCGGAGTGCAAAGACGAGCACGTCTACGTCATCGGTGGCGCGAATTCCGCCGGACAAGCCGCGATGTTTCTGTCCCGCGACGCCGCATCGGTGACCATCGTGGTGCGCGCGGCGTCGCTCGAGGCCTCGATGTCGTATTACCTGATCCAGCAGATCGAACAGAACCCCAAGATCACTGTCCGCACCTGCTCCGAGGTGCACTGCGCGGTGGGAACCGACCACCTGGAGAAGCTGACCCTGGCCGACAACCGAACCGGCACCACCGAAGACGTCACCTGCGCCCGGATGTTCATCTTCATCGGCGCCGCGCCCCGCACCGAATGGCTGGACGGGGTGCTCGCCCGCGACGATCACGGCTTCCTGCTCACCGGTCCCGACCTGCGCAACGTGTGCGGCTGGTCATTGGACCGCCCACCCCACCACCTAGAAACCAGCGTGCCGGGCGTGTTCGTCGCCGGCGACGTGCGCTCCGAGTCCGCTAAGCGGGTCGCGGCCGCCGTCGGCGAAGGATCGATGGCCGTGATGCTGGTCCACCGTTACCTGGCGGAGTCATAGGAGCCCCGGTATGACCACCAAGATGCCGTGTAAGCCCGACGAGCTGCGCACCCTGTTCCTGTTCGAGGCACTCACCGACGAGCAACTCGCGGTGCTGTGCACGAATGGGCATGTCCAGGACTACCAACCCGGCCCGATCTGCGTCGAGGGTGAACCGGCGACCTGTTTCTACGTGCTCATCGAGGGCGAGCTGACGATGTCCAAGCTCTCCGGCGGCCAGGACATCGAAACGAACCGGACCTCGCAGCGCGGCGTGTATTGCGGTGCCTGGCGGGCCTTCACCGGCGGGAAGCAGAAGAGCTACGACGCATCGGTTCATGTGACCCAGCCGTCGCGATTCTTCGTGATGGACGCACCCGTGTTCGCCCAGTTCATGAGGGACCAGTTCCCGATGGCGGTGCACTTGCTCGACGGCATCGCCGTCGGCACCGACCGAACCCGCCGCATCATCGACAACCGGGAGAAGCTGCTGGCGCTGGGACGGTTGTCGGCCGGCCTGACCCATCAGCTGAACAATCCCGCCGCGGCCACCGCACGCGCGGCGGCCGACTTGCGCGACCGGATCGCGGGCATGCGCGGCAAGCTGGTGATGCTCGCCGACGGCACCGTCACTGCCGAGGCGATGCGCGCCCTGGTGCGGTTGCAACAGCAGGTCGCCGACCAAGTCGCCAAGTCGACAACGCAGCACCTGAGCTCGATCGAGACCACCGACCGAGAGGACGCAGTCGGCGAGTGGCTGGAGGAGCACGGCATCAGCGGCGGGTGGGATATCGCACCGACGTTCGTCGAAGGCGGCATCGACACCGACTGGCTGGACCGTATTTCCGCGGTCACCGACGAGCTCGCGACGACGTCGTTGGAGCAGGCGATCCGGTGGATCAACTACACCATCGAGAGCGAGCTGCTGATGAACCAGATCGCGGAAGCGAGCAAACGGATCTCAGCATTGGTCGCCGACGCCAAGCAGTACTCCCAGATGGATCGGGCCCCATTCCAGGTGGCCGACGTGCATGACCTGCTGCGCAGCACGCTGGCAATCTTCGCCGACCGGTTGAGCAAGGACGCAGGCAAGGAGCCCGGAGCGGTCACCGTGGTCAAGGAGTTCGACCAGTCTCTCCCTGAAATTCCTTGCTACCCAGGCGATCTCAATCAGGTGTGGACCAACATCATCGACAACGCGATCGCCGCGATGCGCGATAAGGGCGGTACGCTCACCATCCGCACCTGCCGGGAAGGCGACAGCATGGCCCGCGTCGAGATCTGTGACAGTGGGCCCGGGATCCCCGAAGACATCCGCGAGCACATCTTCGAGCCGTTCTTCACCACCAAGCCGTTCGGGGAAGGCACCGGCCTCGGGCTGGATCTGGCCTTCAACATCGTCGTAAAGAAGCATCGCGGTGACATCCGAGTGGAATCAGTGCCGGGCGACACGCGGTTCATCGTGCTGCTGCCGCTGGAGCCGCCACCGACCGTGGACGCCGTCGTCGCCGACCTGGACGACGTGGATGAGGATGTAGCAGCCCCGCAATAGCGAGGAATAGCGTCACCGCACACCCGGTTGGAGACGTCATGACCGACTCCGCTTCAAGCAAGCCCAATCTAGGCCGGTTCGGATCGTTCGGACGTGGCGTAACGCCCCAGCAAGCCAAAGAAATCGAGTCCCTCGGCTACGGGTCCGTCTGGGTGGGTGGCTCGCCGCCCGCCGAGCTGGCCTGGGTCGAGCCCATCCTCGAAGCGACCACCACATTGCAGGTGGCGACCGGGATCGTGAACATTTGGACCGCGGCCGCCAAGCCGGTGGCCGAGTCGTTCCACCGGATCGACAAGGCCTACCCGGGCCGCTTCCTACTCGGTATCGGCGTGGGGCATCGCGAGGCCATCAGCGAATACCGCAAGCCGTACGACGCACTGGTCGAATACCTGGACCAGCTGGACGAGTACGGGGTGCCTGCCAATCGCCGGGTGGTGGCGGCGCTGGGCCCGCGAGTGCTGAAGCTTTCCGCCGAACGCAGCGCCGGGGCGCACCCCTACCTGACTACGCCGGAACACACTGCGCGGGCCCGCGAACTGATGGGGCCGTCGGCGTTCTTGGCGCCCGAGCACAAGGTGGTGCTGACTACCGACGCCGACAAGGCTCGGGCGGTGGGTCGCCAGGCGCTCGACATCTATTTCAATCTTTCGAATTATCGGAATAGCTGGGAACGGCTGGGCTTTTCTGAGGACGAGGTCACCCGGCCGGGCAGCGACCGACTGGTCGACGCGGTGGTGGCCTATGGCACTGTGGACCAGATTGCGGCGCGGCTGAACGAGCATCTCGCGGCCGGCGCCGACCATGTGCCGGTGCAGGTCCTGACCAAAGATGAAAACCTGGTCTCGGCTCTCGCCGAACTAGCGGGGCCACTTGGACTCAATGGCGCCTGAGCTAATGCGTAGGGGGACGTAGATGACTGACGCAGTTTCACTCAAGCCCGACCTCGGCCGTTACGGTGTCTGGCTGGCTACCCGATCAATCAAGCCCGAATTGGCCGCGCAGATCGAAGCGCTCGGCTACGGGGCGGCGTGGATCGGCGGATCGCCGGACGCCGAGCTCGCCTGGGTCGAGCCCGCGCTGGCCCAGACCACGTCACTGCAACTGGCCACCGGGATCGTCAACATCTGGTCCGCGCCGGCGCCGGCGGTCGCCGAGTCTTTTAAACGGATCGAAAACGCTTATCCCGGAAGGTTTTTGCTCGGTGTCGGAGTGGGCCACCCCGAACACACCCAGGAGTACATCAAGCCGTACGACGCGCTGGTCGGCTACCTCGACGAACTCGACGAAGCGGGGTTGCCGACGAGCCGTCGGGTGCTGGCGGCATTGGGGCCGCGGGTGCTGCAGCTGGCCGCCGAACGCAGTGCCGGCGCTCACCCGTACCTGACCACCCCCGAGCACACCGCCAAGACCCGCGACTTGGTCGGGAACTCGGTGTATCTGGCGCCCGAACACAAGGTGGTGCTGACCACCGACCCGAACAAGGCTCGCGCCATCGGCCGCGAGACCGCCGACCGCTATCTGGGCTTGAGCAACTACGTGAACAACTGGCTGCGGCTCGGGTTCACCGAAGACGACGTGCGCAAGCCCGGTAGCGACAAGCTGATCGATGCGGTGGTCGCCTACGGGACGCCCGAGGACATCGCCAAACGCCTCGACGAACACCTGCAAGCCGGCGCCGATCATGTGGCAATCCAGGTGCTCGGCGGCTACGACGAAGGCACATTGTTGCCGGCGCTCAGTGAACTGGCTGGGCCACTCGGACTAACTCCGCCAAGCTGACCGCGAGGCTCGGTTAGGGTTTGACGCATGCGTCTGCTGGTCACCGGTGGCGCCGGGTTCATCGGCGCCAATTTTGTGCATAGCACCGTGCGCGAGCGTCCCGAGGTCTCGGTGACCGTGCTCGACGCCCTGACCTACGCCGGGCGGCGCGAGTCGCTGGCCGACGTCGACACGGCCATCCGGCTGGTCGAGGGCGACATCACCGACACCGCGCTGGTTTCTGCGCTGGTGGCCGAGTCGGACGCGGTCGTGCATTTCGCCGCCGAAAGCCATGTGGACAACGCGCTGGACAATCCAGAGCCGTTTTTGCACACCAACGTGGTCGGCACCTACACCATCCTGGAGGCCGTCCGGCGCCAGGGCGTGCGACTGCACCACATCTCGACCGACGAGGTCTACGGCGACCTGGAACTCGGCGACCCGAAGCGGTTCACCGAGTCGACGCCCTACAACCCGTCGAGTCCGTATTCGGCGACGAAAGCCGCCGCCGACATGCTGGTGCGCGCCTGGGTGCGCTCCTACGGGGTAAACGCGACGATCTCCAATTGCTCCAACAACTACGGGCCATATCAGCACATCGAGAAGTTCATCCCGCGCCAGATCACCAACGTGCTGACCGGCCGGCGGCCCAAGCTGTATGGCAGCGGCGCCAACGTGCGCGACTGGATTCACGTCGACGACCACAACAGCGCGGTGTGGCGGATCCTGGAAAAGGGCCAGATCGGGCAGACCTACCTGATCAGCTCCGAGGGCGAACGCGACAACCTGACGGTGCTGCGCACGCTGCTGAAGATGATGGGTCGCGACCCCGACGACTTCGAGCACGTCACCGACCGCGTCGGACACGATTTGCGGTACGCCATCGACCCGTCACTGCTCTACGACGAATTGTGCTGGGCCCCAAAGCACACCGACTTCGACGAGGGTTTGGGCGAAACCATCGACTGGTATCGTGCCAACGAATCTTGGTGGCGTCCCTTGAAGGACGCGGCTGAGGCCCGCTATGAGGAACGTGGTCAGTGAAATGAAAGTTCGCGAACTTGCCGTCCCCGGCGCCTGGGAAATCACCCCGACCGTCCACGGTGATTCCCGCGGAATGTTCTTCGAGTGGCTAACCGATCGCGGGTTCAGTTCGTTCGCCGGCCATCACCTCGACGTGCGGCAAGCCAATTGTTCGGTGTCATCGGCCGGGGTGCTGCGTGGGGTGCACTACGCCCAGGTGCCCCCGAGTCAGGCCAAGTATGTGACCTGCGTGCGCGGCGCGGTTTTCGATGTCGTTGTCGATATTCGTTTGGGCTCACCAACATTCGGCCAGTGGGACTCGGTCCTGCTCGACGACGCCGACCGCCGGACGATCTACATCTCCGAAGGTTTGGGGCACGGATTCCTTGCCCTGCAAGATAATTCGACGGTGATGTACCTGTGCTCGAGCGAATACGACCCGCAGCGCGAACACACCATCTGTGCGACAGATCCGGCCCTCGGAATCGACTGGCCACTGGTTAATGGCTCCGCACCCACGTTGTCCGATCGGGATGCTGCGGCCCCCAGCCTTGACGAGGTGCGCGCGTCGGGCCTCTTGCCGACCTGGGAGGAGACCCAGCGTTTCGTCAGCGGGTTGCGCGCTAACAAAGGAGATGTCGGTTGAACCGTGAGCTGTTGATTGCAATTGCCACCGCGACGGCGATCGCGGGTGTGACCGGTTGCTCGAGTGGCAACAAATCTTCCGGACCGGCATCAAGCTCGGCGGCGCCGTCCAGCGCAACCAGCGGCGCCAGCGCCCCGGGCACCGCCGCGCCCCCACCGCCACCGGCCACCCCACCGGCGAAGATCACCGTCGACGGGCAGCCACTGCCCGTCACCGACCCGGTCGATTGCAATTCCAAAGACGGCAAGTTCTCCATCGCCATCGGCCAGCCCTTCATCGGCGTCATCGTCGCACTAGAGCAGGACGCATCGGTTGTCCACCTAGTCGGGCTCGGCGACATCAACGGCCTGAACTACAACTTCACCGAGGGCGTACCCGGCCAGAGCGCCACAGCGACCAAGAGCGACAACACCTATCACGTCACCGGCACCGCCAGCGGCACGGACAACAAGGGCAAGCAACAAGCTACGAAGCCCTTCACGGTCGAAGTGACCTGCCCCTAAACGAGTGCGTTTGCGGTAACCCAAATTCTGTCTTGTCCGGCGCTCAGTGACGTTAGGATGGCGCGACACAGCAAAGCGGCGACGACAAGCAGGGGTGAATGAAACTCGGGCAAGTATTCGATCCGCGGCACAACGCACTGAACGCATGGCGACTGGCGCTGGCGGCCGAAGTGATCCTGTGGCACTCCTTCCCGCTTACCGGCCGCAACATAACGTTCGCGCCGGCGCACCAGCTCGTCGGCGAAGTCGGGGTGGACGCGTTCTTTGCGATCTCGGGATTTCTGATAACCGCGAGTTGGCTTCGCCACCCCCGACTACGGGCATATTGCAGCGCTCGAGCTCTGCGCATCCTGCCTGGGTTCTACATCTGCCTGATCGTCACCGCGTTTGTCATGGCGCCGATCGGTGTGGCGATTCAGGGTGGTCAAGCTTCCAAGCTGATACTTTCGGGCCCGTCGGCCGAGTTCGTCTTGAAGAACATCACGCTGATAATCCTTCAGCCCGACATCGGCGGCACGCCGCGGGGAATTCCATTTCCGGGCTATTGGAACGGTTCGCTGTGGACCCTCATCTGGGAGGTGTTCTGCTACATCCTCGTTGCCGGTCTCGGCGTAGTCGGACTGCTCCGTCGCCGCTGGCTCCTTCCGGTGTTGTTTGTACTGGCGGTGTATTGGGCGGCGCAATTGCCGCCCCCCAGCCCCGAGACAATCACTCCCGCGCAGGCCGCTTCACGGTTCGCCATCATGTTTCTGGCCGGAGCCCTGGCGCATCAATTCATCAATGTGATCCCCGCTCGATGGTCACTCGTCGCGGTTTGCGTGGTCATCGTGACAGCGTCCGGCCTGCTGCCGGATTACCGCATCGTCGGTGCCATTCCACTGGCATACGCGGTCATCGTGTCGGGTGCCCTGGTCCACAACAAGCGGTTGACGTTGCACAATGACCTGTCCTACGGCGCATATATTTACGCGTTTCCGACTCAGCAGCTGCTGGTCATCTGCGGGCTTGCCCACCTGAATCCGTTTCTGTTCTTTCCCCTTTCGGCGTTAGCCACCCTGCCGCCGGCCGCACTGAGCTGGTTTTTGATCGAGAAGCGCGCGATGTCTCTCAAGGCTCGTGTCTTCCGGAAGATGTCAGCCCCACCGGAGCCGACGCCGATCGCCAAGCCTCCGGAAGAAGAACGGGATGCCTCCGAAGTCCGCTGAACCCGACTGAGCACCGGAAAACGCCACGTCTTTTGAGGAACTATTCGTGAGCGTTTGGTGACGATAGGATGGCGCGACGGTCGGACGACAGGCGGGTGTGGATGAAACTGGGGCAGGTATTCGATCCGCGAAATAACGCGCTGAATGCATGGCGGTTGGCGCTGGCGGCCGAGGTGATCCTGTGGCATTCATTCCCGCTCACCGGGCGTTTCGTGTCGTACGAGCCGGTGCGCCAGCTTCTTTTCTCACTCGGGGTGGACGGCTTTTTTGCGGTCTCCGGTTTCCTCGTCACCTCAAGTTGGCTGCGCCACCCGCGGATCCGTGACTACTCCGCCGCCCGCGCTTTGCGCATCTTCCCCGGCTTTTACGTTTGCCTGATAATGACCGCATTTGTGATCGCCCCACTCAGTGTGGCCATTCAGGGCGGCTCGGCCACCAAGCTGCTGTCGTCCAAGGCGCCATTCGAATATGTCTTGATGAACTGTGCACTGCTGATACTCAAACCCGATGTCGGCGGAACACCACGCGGAGTCCCCTCACCGGGCGTCTGGAACGTTTCGCTGTGGACGCTGATATGGGAGGTGTTCTGCTACATCGCTGTTGCGGCTTTCGGCGTGGCAGGGCTGCTCACTCGCCGATGGTTTCTTCCCACGATCATGGTCCTGGCAGCGGTCTCGGCGGCGCTCTTACCGCCGATGACATTCCCCGGAGCATGGACGATCCAGCAGGCCGTTGCGCGCTTCGCCATGATGTTTGTGGCGGGAGCGCTGCTGAATCAGTTCCGCGACGTGATTCCTGCCCGATGGTCGCTGGTCGGGCTGAGCCTGGCCATCGTCGCGGCGGCCAGCCTGATGCCCGATTACCGCGTCGTGGGCGCCTTTCCGCTGGCGTACGCCATCATCGTGTCGGGTTCGCTGGTGCACAACAAGCGGTTGAGATTGCGGACCGACCTGTCCTACGGCGTCTACATCTACGCATTCCCGATGCAGCAGTTGTTGATTGTCTGCGGGCTTCGCTTTCTGAAACCGCTGGTGTTCTTTCCCGTCGCGACGCTCGCCACCCTGCCGATGGCCGCACTGAGCTGGTTCCTGGTGGAAAAGCCCGCTTTGTCACTGAAGTCTCGTCTGTTGCGAAAATCGCCGGTTCCGGCGCAGTCGGCGGCGATCGAGAGACCTCCAGAGACGGCTGACCCGCAAGATGATCGTGACGCTCCGGAGTCGGCTGATCAGCACCGCTGACAGGTAGCAGCGCGGCGTCTGTCCGGGTGCTTTGCCTTTCGTCGGAGAAAGTCGCAACGCGTCCGATCGGTACCGCTACGATGGCGCGTCGGGGGGCTATAGGCAGGGCCAGATGAAACTCGGACAAGTGTTCGACCCACGCAATAACGCACTGAACGCGTGGCGATTGGTACTGGCCACCGGGGTCATCCTGTGGCATTCCTTCCCGCTGACCGGACGGCACGTGCCGTTCGCGGCGGGTCACCAGTTCCTCAGCCAGGTATTCGTCGACGGGTTCTTTGCGATCTCGGGATTCCTCATCACGTCGAGCTGGCTCAACAACCCGCGGCTGCGTAACTACTTCGTGGCTCGCGGTCTTCGCATCTTTCCCGGCTTGTGGGTCTGCGTCATCGTCACCGCGTTTGTCATCGCGCCGCTCAGCGTGGCCATTCAAGGCGGTTCGGTCGCACACCTGATGTTGTCCGGCGCACCGATCGAGTATGTCCTGAACAACGGCTTGCTGAATTTCTTCTACTCGGGTATCGACGGAACGCCGCGAGGAGTGCCCTTTCCCGGCGCCTGGAATGGTTCAACCTGGACTCTCGTCCCTGAGCTGTTCTGCTACATCGCTGTTGCCGGTTTCGGCGTGGCCGGTCTGCTTAACCGCCGGTGGCTTATCCCCACGTTGACGGCCCTGATGGTGGTGTGCTCGGTGCTGGTCACGCCGTGGACCGGCTTTATCGAGCTGTGGACTCCCGCTTCGATCGGCGCGCGCTTCGCGTTGATGTTTCTGGCCGGAGCCCTGCTGCATCAGTACCAGCACGTGCTTCCCGCTCGCTGGTCACTCGTCGCGGTGAGCGCGGTGATCGTGCTCGCGGCCAATTGGCTGCCGAATTACCGTGCGCTGGCGGCTATCCCGTTGGCCTACGCCATCCTTGTTTCAGGTGCGCTGATCCACGACAAACGTCTAGGACTGCGCAACGATCTGTCCTACGGCGTCTACATCTACGCGTTTCCGATGCAACAGTTGCTGATTGTTTGCGGGCTGGGCGGCCTGCATCCGTTGGTGTTCTTTCCCGTTGCCGCGCTAGCCACCCTGCCGCTGGCCGCGCTGAGCTGGTTCCTGGTTGAGAAGCATGCGATCTCGTTGAAGTCTCGTCTCATCCGCAGACCCACTCTTGATGCGTCGGGCGTTGGCGACTAGACCCGCCCACAGCAGCACGGTCAGCACTTCGGCGCCCACACTGAGCGCCGCGTACGGTGATGGGTCCCAACCTCGTTCGGAAAAGCCGAAAATCCCAACGGTCCTCGACAAGGCGAAGGCGCCCAATGAGCCGCCTGCGAGGGCGGCGGCGGCCCAGCGAAGCCAGCCGGGACCACCCAGTGCGATCAGCAGAGCCAGCGCGAACGAGACGCTGGCCTGAACCAAGAAGGCGGTCCCGATGGCCGGGATATGCTGGTAGCCATGGATGTACAGGTAGGCGTGGCTGACGGCACCGACCAACAATGACGCAGCCAAACCGATCCGGACCGATAAACCTGTGAAAGTCATTGCAACCTATCCTCTTTCAGAGCCAGTGCGGTCTCACCCTTGGTGTAGGTCACCTCACGGACGCCAAGCACGTCACGGAGCTTGCCGGCCGGCAGAGTCACCGGCTTGGGCGCAGGCCCGTCGCCGGGACGGGGCAGCGGGTAGGCCGTCGTCGTCCCGCTGTAGAACGTCACGTTGCCTTCTGTCTTGGAAAACAGTTGGTGGACATGACCGTTGAGGCACGTGACCGACGCGAACCGACGCAGGTAGCTAAGCGCCTGGGCGGCATCGTCGGTACCCCAGCCCCAGTCCGGATACATCGCGAATAATGGGATGTGGCTGAAGACGATGATGGGGGTGTCACTGCTCAACCGCGCCACGTCCTTTTCGACGAACTCCAACTGGTCGACGCCGAGATGCCCAAGCTTGTGCAGGTTTAACGTGTTCACCAGCGCGATGACGTGGACGCCCGCGATGTCGAAGCTGTACCAGCCGTCACCGACCGATCCGGCGCCGAAGGCGTTTCGGTACTTCTGCCCGGCATCGTCGACCGAGTCGTGCTCGCCGGGCACGGTGAACACGTGTGGTGTTTTCAGGCCGCCGAGCATCTGCTTGACCTGGTCGAACTGGCCCGGCGTGGACAGGTGGGTGAGGTCACCGGTGTGGATGACGAAATCCGGTGTGTAGCCAAGGTTATTGATCTGATCGATCGCGTGACCGAAACTGCCGGCCACGTCCGGGTTGGGCGCGCCGGTGAAGCCGATGTGACTGTCGCTGACCTGAGCGAAGCGCAGCGCGGGCCGGCCGACGGCCTTCTCGGCCGCCGTGGCGTCGGCGACATGTGAGACGACCTCGCCGCCGACCACGGCGAAGCCGACCGCTGCGCCGAACCAGGCGGTGTGCCGAATCAGCTGCCGGCGACTCATGGCGTGCGGCCCGTTATTCATGCCGTCACCACCACGGTGCCGCGCATCATCGGGTGAATGGAGCACACGTAATCAAAGGTTCCGGCGGTGCTGAAGGTGTGCGAAAAGGTGGCGCCGGTGCCCATGCCGGGCGAGCGAAATGAGCCGTCACCGGCCACCACGGTGTGTGGTTCTTCGTCGCGGTTGGTCCAGGTGACCGAGGTGCCGGCGCTGACGGTGAGCGTCGCGGGGGCGAACGCGAATCCATCGATGGTGACCTGACTACCGCTGACCGGCGCTGCCGGCGCTGTCGCCGATGGCGTCGCGGAATCAGGCCCGAAGGTCACCGAAGGATGCGCAGCGGGCCGCGAAGCTGAACACCCCGCGAGCAACAGCACACCCGCGGCCAACCCGGCAGCAAGAGGTCGTCGAAGCATGGCGATTGTCATGCCAAGAGATAGCGCGGCGGGTTACACGCCCTAGGCCGGCTGATCCGGCCGCGGCGGTGCGAACACTTCGATCACTCCGTTTTCCTCGCGAACCATCAACGCGGGCAACGGCTTCGGAGCGATTGGCAATTGATGCGTGAGCACCTCGCCGTTGGGCGCGAACGACGTCGAGTGACACGGGCAGCGCAGCCTGTCGTCGGGCGCGTCGAACCACAGCCGGCACCCCTGGTGGGTGCACACCCCGGACACGGCCTGGGCCGTGCCGTCGACGCGGCGGACGAATCCACTGACCGAGCCGAGATCGAACGGATGCATCCGGCCGTCCGGAACGTCCGAGCTCGACGCGACACGCTGCCAACTGCCGGTGTTGGGTTTCAGCTCCCCGGCGACCGCCGGAGCGTCGGTTTGGCTTCCGATCACCGCTCGATCGATGGACACCGCGGTGACCGCGGCGGCCGCGGCCGCCGACGTGCCCACGATGACTTGGCGGCGGGTGGTGTTCAGCATTGGCACCGGCTCGGGCGGCGCGCCGGCCATCTGTTCGGCAAGACGCCGGTGCAGGCCGTTGAGGAATTCCTCGCGCGGGGCGTCGCGGGCATCAGGGCCTTGCCGAGCCGCTCGCAGCTCGATCGCGGTGCGGATCTGCGCGGCCTCGAAGTCGTCGGGTGCAAACGCCTTGGGCCGCCGGCCCCGCAGCAGATCGTCGACGTAGCGGCGCAACCCTCGCGCGTTCATGACTGGCCCCCATCGTTGACCTGTGCCGCCAGTCGCAGAGCGCGATGTTGCAGCACTTTGGCGTTGGCGACACTTATCCCAAGTTCGGCAGCCGCTTCCTTGATCGAATTAGATTGCAGGAAGCGTGATTCCAGAATCCGGCGATAGTTGTCCGGCAGACGTTCGAGAACGTGAGCGACACGCTGGGGCGCGGTGCTGATCGCTTCCTCGCTCTCAGGTGGTTGTTCGATGTCGTCGATCGAGGTTATCTCTCGGCCCAAGGTTTCCCGCCAGTGCGCCGCCAACACCGTTCGGGCGGTGGCCCGCAGGTAGGCGCGCACCTCGCCGACGCTCGCGGTCAGGCGCAGCGGCCGCAGTGCGGCCAGGAAGACTTCGGTGGTGAGGTCCTCGGCGTCCGCCCGGTTGCCGACCCGGGCGAACAGTGTGCGGTACACCCAGCCAGCGTTGTCCTGATACACCGCTTCCCAGTCGGTGTAGCCATCGTTTGGCACCGCGCGCAGGGGTCGCGGGTCGGCGGGTTCGTTGTGTGCGGTCACGTGCCTCCCTCGCCGATCTATATCTGCTCGGGTTACACACGGCGTCATGGGGCGACAACTGGGGCCTCGGCGGCCATCAGCTCGTCCAGTTTGGCGGCGGTGGCCGCGAGTGCCTTTTTGGTCATGCCAACAATCCGATCCTGCACCCGGGGCTTCGCCGACGCCGGTGTCAGTAGCCGGCTGAAGACATCCAGACGTGCCGAAGATAGCCAGGCCGTCAGCTCGGCGTCGTCCAGGAAGCGGAGCTGATTGCGGTAGTCGGCCAGCGCCAGGCGCAACCAGTCCAGATCGGTGTCGGGATGCGGCAACGGCAGGCAAAGCTGATTCTTCGTGGCGTCATCTGGGTACGCCGCTTCGACATGCGCGATCAGCGCCGCGCTGAAGATTTGTTGGCAGCCCCGCACACTTTGCAGCGTGATCCCGTCGGCATCGAAAATAGGTGTGGCAGGACGTTTTTCGGCACCATCAGCGGAGCAGTCGATGTACAGCACGCGGCCGTCGGCCGCGACGGCACCACCGTCGAGGACCATTCGGTCGGCCTCGATACGCAGCAGGTGGCCCATCCGCACGATGTCGGTGATGCGGCGCAGCTGCTCGAGCTCGAGGCGGGTCACCGTCGCGCATCGATACATGGTGGGCCGGATCGCCGGATCTATCCGCAGCACGGTTCCGGCATCTTCAAGTCGCGCAAACAGATCATCGACCGACACCGCGTCCCTGATGGCTTGCAGCTGTCCGGTGAAGACGCCCTTGACGCGGTCGCCGAACACCGATCCCGGCTGGATCGTCGCGCGATCCAGCAGCCAGGAATCCCGCGGCATGATCCAGGTCAACCGGTCCGGCGCGACGCCGTGGCCCAGCAGCCACAGACAAGTGTCGATGCCCGTCTTGCCGGCTCCGACGATGACGTAGCGCTCATGCGCGCCGACCCGAGGCAGGTCGTTGGGCGGGATGCAGTCGATATCGGGCGCCACCCGGTAGGACGGCGGGCGCATCGAGGGAACCACCACGCGCATGTAGGTGGCGTCGACGACCCGACGCGCCAGCACGGTGTGTTCGGCGCCCGCCAGCGTGGTGAATCGGCCCGCACCCAGGTATTCGCTCATCGGGAAATAGCTGACCCGCCCGGTCGGCAGCAGCCGCTGACGCATGACGTGGTCGTAGTAGGCGCAGACCTCGCCGGCCGTCGCCAGTTCGTAGAGCCCTTGGTTCCAACCGACTTGGTCGATGGTGTCGCTGCCGAGGTTCAGCGAATTGACTCCGTAGAACGCCGAGGGCTGATGCAGCCGGACGAACGGATAGGCGGTAGTCCAGTGCCCGCCAGGCTGGTGGTTGCGGTCAACCAGCACCACGCTCGCCCGTGTCTCAGACACGAGCGTGTCGATGAACGCCATACCCATGGCCCCGGCGCCGACGACCAGGTAGTCGGCCTCGATGCTGTGCATACCGGGTACAGGCTAACCCGATTTGCCAGCCGCACGGAGATAGCAGTTACAGCACTCGGGCCTCGACCACGCTGAGCGGTGAAGCGGTTCGCACCACCCGGGTCATCTGCAGCCCGGCTTGGCTGAGCAGGGCTGCGTACTCGTCGGCCGTACGTTCGCGGGCACCCAGATTCAGCAGCATCTCCAAATCCACCCACTTGCCGGGGAAGTCGCGGTCGTGCTTCGGGATGACCAATTCGACCAGCAACACCGCGGCCCCTGGACCGGCCGCCGCGCGAACGTTCCGCAGGATCCGCACCGCCTTTTCGTCGGGCCAGTCATGCACGATGTTCTTGAGAATGTAGGCGTCCCCACCGCAGGGAACGCTGTCGAAAAACGACCCCTCCGCGATCCGCACCCGGTCGGCGACCTGGTGCTCGCGCAACAGGCTTGGCGCCTCCGCGACAACCCGGGGCAGGTCGTACAGGATGCCGCGTGAGGCCGGTGCCCCCGCCAGGATGGCGGCCAACAGCGGACCATGCCCACCGCCAACGTCGACGATCGTGGGGTAGGCGCCGAAGTCGTAACCGGCGACCACCGGGCCGTCCGTCAGCTCCGAGACACTGGTCATGGTCTGATTGAAAAGTTCGGCGAGCTCGGGCTGCCCGGCGAAGTAATCGAAGCTCTCCATGCCGCGCAACGCGGGGACGACCGTGCTGCCGGTTCGGATCGAATCCACCAGCAGGGTCCAGCGTTCGCGCTGCTCCCCCGACCCATAGAACCGCGCCGCGGAATTCATCGAGATCGGTGCATCGGAACGCAAAGTGGCGGCAAGGGAATTCAGCTCATAGCGGCCGTCGCGGCGATGACGGAAGATGCCCTTGCCGATCAGAGCTCGCAGCAGCCGGCCTAGCGCGTCGGCGTCCGCGCCCACCCGTGCGGCCAGCACCTCGATCGGCAGCGGGCCGTCGGTGAGGGCATCGGCGACACCGAGTTGGGCCGCCACCGTGATCGCCTGCGACGTCCAGGTGGCAACGATCATCTCCATCATTGCGGCCGGCGCAGGCATCAGGCGTTGATGGAGCAGATTCAGGTAGTGGCGGATCCACTCGACAACGCGGGCTAGCCTGGCGGGCGGCACCGTGGTGGCCGGCATCGATTTATTCATGCGCAGGGACACAATGGGTGGGCGTCACGGTTTCCACGCTTCGGCTGGCCGCCGCAGATATCCGACGATGACTTACCGAACGCAGAAACGTCGTCAGTACCCAGGTCATGAACCGGTCCGAGATCATCCCGGCCGGTCTCAGCACGGACTCACTGCGGGACACTTGCAGCGTGGTCACGAAAGACACGGCCTTGACCTTGCGCCGCCGGGTGTTCTCGTACCAGCGCAGGGCGCCCGAGAGATCACGGCTGTTGGCGCGCAGCCCTTTCCGGCCGACATCCGCAAGCGCTCTACGCAACACCATGGTGTCCAGCAGCGCTTGATTGGTCCCTTGTGCCAGGGTGGGCGGCATCGTGTGCGCGGCATCGCCAAGCAACGTCACCGCGCCTTGGCCCGCGCGCGGGATCGGATGCCGGAAGTGTGGGAACGGCGAGCGGGCCAGGTCCTCGTCGGTCAAGGTCGCGAGCACGCGATCGACCGGTTCGGACCAGCCACTGAAATGTGATCGGATCATGTCGATCGGGCGTCCCGGTCTCACGGAATCGGGCGACCATGGCAAGTCGAACCACCACTGCACATCCGACCCACCGGCCGGCCACAGGCCAACGTTTCCGTGCTCACCGATGATCATGTGTGCGACGTGCTTGTCAGCGAGGCTTGGCAGGCTGATCATTCCCTGCCAGCTGCACCAGCCGGTCGGCTGCGCGGCCGGCGCGCCAACGATGTCCCGGACCACCGAGTGCAATCCGTCCGCGCCGATCAACAGATCTCCTTGCGCCCAGCTGCCATCGTCGAACACGAGCCGAACGCCTTTTCGGGTACTGACGGCGCCGACTGCACGGGCATTGCACCGGATGCGATCGGTCGGAAAGCCTTCCAGCAGCCGTTCAAGCAGAACTCGACGTGGCACCATCCGAACGGGTGCGCCCAGTCCTTGCGCGATCGCCGCCAGGTCCATAGTCGCGACCGGGCGACCCGTGGGTGTCACGACCCGCAGGGTGGAGAGAGGCTGACCCGCTCCATCCATGTCGACCCCGAGCTGATCCAAAACCGTTGCGCCATTGGACCAAATGGTTACCGCCCCGCCGGCTGCCTTGACATCTGGCCGTCGTTCGAAGACGGTGACGTCGTGGCCGTCGCGCAGTAGTCCGCGAGCAATGGAAATGCCGCCCACACCGGCGCCGACAACGAGGATTCGAAGCGACCGGCTCGGCCGGCCGCTGGGCACTAACGTCAGATTCGGGGAACTCACTTCAGTCCTCTGCGTGCCGTTGGTAAGACCAGCGCTCAAGTCGCGCTTGCAGCTTCAGCAGCCCAAGTCCAGCGAACGACGCGCCGACTGAAAAGTAGACCGTCAGCATTGCGTTCATCTCAAAACCTCCTACTACTAATACGTAGGACATCGACGAGACGTTCACCACAGCACCGGATTTGGCTTAAACTGCCGCACGGTCATCGCGAGTTTGCCACTGCGGCCAATACCGCTTGGGTGGACACGCGGCTTCCGACGGTGATCCGAGCAGCGCCATCTGGGTAGTAGCGGGCCTTCAGTGCGGTGTCGCCGAATACCTCGCGCCAGGGTCGCCCAACGGCCGGCAGGTAAACGAAGTTGGCGTGGCCGTCGGTGGTGTATATGCCCATCGCCCGAAGGCGCCTGCGCAGGTAATCCCGCTCACTGGTGATTCGCAGAATGCGTTGCCGCAACTGGTCTTCGGCGTCGTAGGACGCCGCGACAGCGGTCAAGCTGGTGGTGCCCATGCCGAACGGCAATTGCATCCCCCACAGGGTCGCGGCCAGTTCCGTTGACGCGAAGCCATACCCGATACGAAGTCCGGCCAGCCCATAAGCCTTGGAGAACGTCCGCAACACCACGACATTCGGAAAGCGCCGGATCAGGTCCGGTCCGTCGATGCGATGCTGGGGAGCGACAAATTCGATGTAGGCCTCGTCCAGCAGCACGATGGTGTCGTCCGGCACCCGCCGCAGGAATCGCTCCACATCCGCGACAGGCTCCAGGGTCCCGGTCGGGTTGTGCGGCCGGCACAAGACGACGACGCTGGCGTCCGCCGCCGCCGCGGCCATTGCCTCCAGGTCGTGGTGGCCGCGCTTGTCGAGCGGAATAGTGACCGATGTCAGCCGCGCCATCTGGCTAAAGATCGGATATCCGTCGAAAGTCGGTTCGCTCAGCACAATCCGATCGCCAGGCCGCGTTACCGCATGCAGAACCTGCATCACCACGCCGCTTGCACCCGCTCCCAGCACGACCTGCTCCTCGCAGACCCCGATGTGGCCGGCGATTAAGCGGCGCAGCCGTTCGGGCAGGAACTCCGGATACCGGTTGGCAGCATCGATCGAGCGGATCAGTGCCGAGCGTACCGCCGGCAGCGGCGGAAACGGGTTCTCGTTGAGCGACAACGCGAATGAATCAGTCGCGTTGGGCAACGCATCGAGGATATCCGCCGTGACGGAGCTCGCCTCCATAAGTGGGAACATCAGTTTCGTCCTCCCCAGCGGACCGCCGCCGCACCGGCGAAGTCGCCGGCGTGTGCGAAGGCCGCCATCATCACGATGTCGCCGGCTTTGACCTGACCGTCGGATATCGCACGATCTAGGTTGATCGGAATGCCGGCGCCGAACAGGTTGCCGCAGTCGTCAAAGGTGTCGCGATGACGTTCGGGTGGCAACTCGAGGGCTTCGCGCCAGTTGCGTAGGAACACCTTGTTGGGCTGATTGGTGACTAGCAGATCAATGTCCTTGGACGACAGCCCGATTCGATCACAGACCGCGAGCGCGACCTCGGGAACCTGACGATTGCCGCGGGCCAGCACCTTCATGATCTTGGTTTCGGTGAACCCGATGCTGCCCTCACCGGGGCCGGGCTGCCACCACTTACGGGGTGGGTCGATGGCGAGCGTCATGTCGCCGGCATATTCGCCGTAGGTGCGGCACTCGATATCGAGGATCGGCGACTCGTCCGAAAGCGTCACCAATCCGACCGCAGCGCCGTCGCCGGGCACCGACGACTGCGCCTTGCGGCGCACCCCGGGCTGGTCGAAGATCTGGCCTGCGGCATTCTGGGCGATCGCGATCAGGGCGGTGCGCCCTTGCCCGGACGCGAGCAGTTGACGGGCCACCTTGAGACCCAGAACGAACGCTGCGCATCCACCGTTGTGCAGATCCAGTACCCAGGACGGGCGCATGCCCAGCCGGTGCGCGATGGCACCGCCACCACCGTAGAACGGGATGTCGGGCATTTGGGCGTGGGTGATCAGCACGTCGACGTCGGCGATGGCGTCCTGGCCGTGCCGTTCGATCAGGCCCTGGGTAGCTCGCTCGATCATGTCGGTCGCGGTTTCGTCCGGCCCGACGTGATGGCGGAACTTGGGCGCCCGGAACATCAGGTTGGCCGCCAGGTCGTCCGAGCCGGCGAAATTCGCGTAGTAGTCGGCGCCGATCGGTTCTCCGGGCAGGTAGGTGGAAACGTCGGTCAGGCTGACGGACGGCTGATTCATGATGCACTCATCCAGTCCGGCGTGATCGGCAGTCCGTTGCGGTGCCGGTATTCGGCAATTGTCTTGAGGTTGTTCAGTTCCAGCGCGTGGCCGGCTCCGAACAGGTCCCAGAAGTCGCCCACCCAGCCGGTGCGCTGCGGCGGGGCGGCGTCGGGGTACGGGTTGTCGTCGTAGAACGGGTGACGGCAATTCGTCCACAGCACAACGGATCCGGGCTTATTGAGGATCACTTGCGCGTCCAGGACCCGCATCAGGTAGATCATCCACAGGTGCTTGCCCTGGTCCCAGGCGCAGTGATAGTCCACGGTACGAGCCTGCGCGTTGGCCACTGTGCGGGTGTAGATCTCGGTGTCCGGAAGCAACCGGTCGTAGGCGAGCCAGAGCCCAGACTCCTCGGTCGGAGTGAAGTCACGCAGGGTATAGGTCCACTCCTCCAGGCTGCGGGTGTCGGCGAGGTATTCGAACAGCTCGTCGGGCGGGCAGTCGACGTAGTCGTTGACCGTGCAGTACTGGCCGAAGACCTCCTCGTGTGGGTACACCGACCGCATCTTCTCCATGAACATCGGCGCGGTCTCTTCTAGAGGCGTGGTCTCGATACGGACCAATCCCTCGATCGGCTCGGTGCTGCCGCTGTGCACGGCGATATCGTCAAGCGCTGCTAGGGACATGAAAACTGCTCTCCTTTTGCATTGTGATCTGTTGTTCGACAGGGTTTTTGATCGGTTGTTCGTTCAGAAATGCTGCGAATGGCGGGATTTCGTCAGCAGCGCACTCGACGCTGATTACGGACGGACCGTCGACGGCCATTGCCCATTCCACTGCCGCGGGTATGGCCTCGATGTCGCCCACGTCGACCGAAGACAGCCCGGGGAACATGCTCGCCAGGCCGGCCCCCAGCTGGCTGGGAGTGAACCGGTTGTAGCTGTACAGGTCGTCGTAGAACAGCTGCTCACGGGTGACGCACATGGCGTGGGCGTTGTTGTTGAACAGTACGAAAGTCACCGGCAGCTGATACTGCACCGCGGTATGTACCTCCATGCCGTGCATGAAGAATGCGCCGTCCCCGGCTATCACCACCGTGCGCCGACTGGGCCCGTCGAGCCCGCGCTTCATCGCGCGGCCGAATGCCATTCCGATACCGGCACCGAAGCTATAGCCCATGCCGCCCATGCCGAGCGCGACCGCGAACCGACCGTCCCGGCGGACCGGGAGGTGATGGATAGCGGCTGCGCCGGTGTTGCCGGCGTCGACGACGATGTCGGTCCCGTCGGGCAACACCTGATCAAGCGCGACCATGGCATCGCGATAGCGAACACCATTGCCGGAGAACGGTGGTGGAGTGAGTTCGGCGCTTGCCACAGAATCGGGCACCCGCAGTCCCCTTGGCCGCCCCGGCCCGGACAACGCTTCGATCAGCATCGTCAGCGATCCGCGCAGATCTTCGGTGTGCACGTGGGTGCAGGGCAGGTACGGGGGTGCCGAGCCGATCGAGAGCGTCTGCACCGACGCGAGTGCGTCGTCGAGGCCGGCGCGCGCGGTCACCGACAGTCGGGTGCCGACCACGAGGCACACTGCGCTCGCGGCCACCGCGTCGGCGATACCGGGATGGCCCATCACGCCGGTCACACCGAGCGAGGAAGACGAACCTGATCCTGGTGTGCCGGCTACATCTTTGGCGTCGGGCACACATGCCACCTGCGCACGCAGCAGGCCCCGCAGCTCCTCGAGTTCGGACCGGGCATCATCGCGAGCCACCTGCTCGCCGGCGATGATTGTGATAGGTCCCCTCGCCCGGCGCAGGGCGCGCACGATCGCATGGGGATCACCGATGCGCGCTCCGGCGCGCTCGACGCCGCTCCGGTCAATACCGCCGTCGCCCTCGACGCTGACCGTTGCCTGTTGAATATTCTTGGGCAGCAACAATACTGCTGGACCGCCGGTGCGCGCGGCCGCGATTGCCTTGGGCAACGCCGTGATGATGTCGGCGGGCGTCAGCACCCGCTGGCAGAAGACGGACACGGCGGAAAATAACGCCTCGGCATTCAATGAGCCGTTGCGGCCACTGGTGTCTTGAAAGCTGCCCTGACCGTCCATCGTGGTCGCGGGCTGACCCACCAATGCCAATACCGGCACCCGGCTCGCGAATGATTCCCCAAGGCCCGGAATGAGATTGAGAGCGCCCCCGCCAGAGGTTGCCGCCACTACTCCCAGACCGGCGCCGCTGCGGCTGTACCCGTCGGCCATCGTGGCCGCGGAAAACTCGTGCTTGGCCAACACCGCGGTGATGCCTGAACAGAAATGCGCGGCATCGTAGAGATCTTCGATGTTGGCGCCGTCGACACCGAATATGTAATCGCTGTCGATTCTCGCGAGGTACTCGACGATATGGTCGACCACCCTCTGTTGCCTTGGCATATGCCCCCACCTAACTTGTTATGCCGGTATTACGACGTGCGGGCGAGTTCGGTTCATTCGCGGGCGAAATTTAGAGCGAACCCCGCTGGGGCACCCGGCCGACTTCGACGGAAACCGCCCGGACAGAAGCGAATTGATCGACACGTGTCGAATTGCTCGCCCGTAACGGATACGCCCACAACCGTGGCCTCCCGCCTTGAGTTCAACGACTGTTGAACTCAAGATTAGGCGTGCCCTCTGGCGGTGTCAACGGTTGTTGAATACACTGGTGCCATGCCGGCAAAAGTGCGTGATGGAGAGGCGACCCGGTCGACGATTCTGGTCACTGCGCGCTCGCAGTTCGGCAACCACGGCTTTGAGCGCACCACCATCCGCTCGGTCGCATCCGAAGCCGGCGTCGACCCTGCGCTCGTCATGCACTACTTCGGCAGCAAGGCGGAGCTATTCGCCGCGGCCTCCCGATTCGACGTCACGTTCCCCGATCTCTCGAACATCGCACCCGACGCCATTGCCGACGCGCTGCTGCCGACGTTCATCTCGGTGTGGGGGCCGCACGGACCGCTTCTTCCCCTACTGCGTGCGGCCGCAACCAACCGCACTGCCGCGGATGCCCTGCTCGCGGTGTTCGTCGACCAGGTGGCCCCGGCCCTGGCTGCCGTGGTTCCCGACCGCGCGCCAGAGCGAGCCGCGCTGGTCGGCTCGCAACTGCTCGGCCTCGCGGTGGCTCGCAACATTCTGTGCATCCCACCGCTCGTCGCCATGGACGACGCACAACTCATCGAATGGCTGCGGCCGGTACTCGCCCACTATCTGGCGGACCCCGCGCCTTCGTGAACCGCGAGCGGTTCCGGATCGTGTTACTGGCAGGCCCCGAGGTTCTTGCCACCGAAAAACACGACCGGAGATCATGAATAAACAGACCCTGGACAGCCCCGACGCCGTTGTGATCGGCGCCGGGCCCGCTGGTCTGGCCGTCGCGCGCGAACTCGATCATCAGCATGGCATCAAAGCGCTGGTGCTCGACCGCGCAGCGGCCCCGGCGATTTCGTGGCGGACGCGCTATGACAACTTCCGCCTCAACACGACTGGGTTCTTGTCGCACCTTCCCGGACAACGCATTCCCTTGACCGCCGGGCGTTGGCCGACCAAGGAGGACATGGTCCGCTATTTCGATCACTACGTTGCGCAGCAGAACATTGCGCTAGAGCTCGGCTGTGAAGTCCACCGCGTCGACCGGGCCGGCGGAGTCTGGCAACTTGACACGTCTTCGGGTGAAATCCGAACTCCGGCAATCGTGCTCGCCACCGGCAACTACAGTGCACCCACCATCCCGGCGTGGCCTGGACTCAGCGGCTTCAACGGCGACATCGTCCACTCCGGGGACTTCACCAACGCTTGGCCCTATCGTGGCCGCGACGTCCTCGTTGTCGGCGCAGGCAATTCGGCCGCCGACATCGCTGTCCAGCTCGCTAACGACGGCGCGGGACGGATCTGGCTTGCGGTACGCACACCGCCGCACCTCGTGAAGCGGGCCATGGGACCGATTCCATCCGACATCTTCCTTGAACTGTTCTCGCACGTCCCCGCGCGCATGGTCGATCCGCTGATCGCGCGGATGTACCGCCTGATCTGGGGTGATCTGTCGGCCTACGGCTTCCAGCGGCCGTCGCTCGGACTGAAGGCGACCGTGGAAACACGAGGTCGGATCCCGACGCTGGCCGACGAGCTGCTCGACGTCGTGCGGGCCGGGCGCGTCGAGGTCGTCGGCGCTGTCAAGGCGGTCGAGCCCGACCGCGTGATCCTCGCCGACGGCACATCCGTAGCGCCGCAGGTGGTCATCGCCGCCACTGGGTTCGGTACGGATCTTGACGGGATGGTCGGACATCTTGGCGTCCTCGACGAGCACGGCAATCCGCACGGCGGCTTTTCCGTACACGTCGGTGACGGAATGTTTGCGATCGGATACGGCATTCCGCCCAACGGCCCGCTCCGGGCGATCCGCCTGCACGCGACGCCATTGGCCGCCGACGTCGCGCACTACCTGGAGCGGACCGGTCCAGTTCAGCAGTGTCGAACGTTTGACGGCGGCATCCCGGGAATGCAGTCGATGACGAAAATCTCAGGTGCGCAGTGATTGTGACGGCGCACGCGAAAAGCATGGGGGCGCAATGATTTCACTTTCTACCGAAAAGACCTTCTATCGTGGCGCAGACGATTACGAAGCGGCCCGCCGGGAAACGGTGTGGAATGGCCTTCTGCCGGAACGCTTTCCCGATGTAATCGTGCAGGCGCGCGACACCGACGACGTGGTCGCAGCCATCCGTTACGCACGGGCCAACGGACATCATGTCGGCGTGCGTTCGGGTGGGCACAGCTGGGCGGCAAGTCACCTGCGCGATGGCGGCCTGCTGCTCGACGTCAGTCGCCTCGATCACTGCACTGTCGATCCGGATGGCAAGATCGCCGACGTAGGCCCAGGCAAAGTCGCCAGCGTCTTTGCGGCAGAACTGGACTCGCAAGGATTGTTCTTTCCCGCCGGCCACTGCGAAGGCATTTGCCTCGGCGGCTTTCTGTTGCAGGGCGGATACGGCTGGAACAGTCCGGTACTCGGCCCGGCATGCGAGAGCGTGCTTGGACTGGAAGTCGTCACTGCCGACGGGGAACAGATCTACTGCGACCCGGACAACCATCCAGATCTGTATTGGGCGGCTCGCGGCTCTGGACCGGGTTTCTTCGGTGTGGTCACCTCCTTCAAACTGCAGGTTTACCCACGCCCCGCGGCCTGGGGCACCTGCCTGTACATGTATCCGATCGAGGTCGCCGACGAGGTGTTCACCTGGGCACGCTCGATCGTTTCCGAGCTCGACGACCGGGTCGAGCTGCAGATCCACACCGGGCGGAGCGCTCCGGATTCCGGGCTCGACCAACCCGGCATCACGATCGCCTGCCCGGTATTCGCCGACTCGGAGGAGGAGGCGGCGAAAGCGCTTGCCCTGCTTGGCACTTGCCCGGTTATCGATAAGGCGATCGTCGCGCTTCCTTATGCGCCGACAACTTTGGCCAATTGGTATACCGCCGTGATGGCCAGCTACCCGCAAGGGCATCGCTATATCGCCGACAACATGTTCACGTCTGCTTCCGCAGAAGAACTACTGCCGGGCATCCGCAAAATTATCGAAACCATGCCTCCGCACCCCTCGCACTTCATTTTTACGGGCTGGAAGACGTCCCAGGAGCGGACCGACATGGTGTACGGCGTGGAAGACGAAATCTACCTGGCGCTCTACACCATCTGGCCGGATCCGGCCGACGACGAAAAGTACCGCGACTGGGCCGCGTCGAACATGGCGGCCATGTCGCACTTGGCGACCGGCATTTCGCTCGCCGACGAGAATCTGTGCCGCCGTCCGGCGCGATTCATCACCGAATCGAACATGGCACGCCTGGAAAAGGTGCGCTCGACCTACGATCCGGACCGTCGATTCCACAGCTGGATGGGCAGCGCCTGAGCGCTGGCAACCACCGGGCCGTTGACGCTGCCCGGGTTCTCAGCTAACCCCGGCCGGTTTGCGACAAGTGAACCAAACGGGCGCGTCAATCGTTTTACCAGCAAGGAGGTGAATCCAGTGTCTATTCTCACCAGCATTGGCGGTTCACCATCGCCGGCAACATAACTGTCGACCAGAGCCGGGCAGCATTGGCCCGCAAGGAAGTTCAGTTCGCTGAGCCGGCCGATTGCGAATATCTGACCTACCAGGAAATGAGAGTTACACGATGATGCCGCTACGGCGGCCCGGGACCCCGCGCGGCGGTGACCTTTCCGGGCACGACGAATACGCGATGTGGGATGCCGCATACGTGTTGGGATCCCTGTCGTCCGTCGGACGGCGGGAATTCGAAGCGCACCTGGCTGGCTGCCCGTTGTGCCCCAGTGCTATTGGCGAGCTCAGCGGCTTGCCGGCTCTCCTGTCGCAGCTCGATCGGGCAGACTTGGCTGCGATCGACGAGGCAAACCGCCGTGACGTCGACCAGCTGCCGCCCGACGAGTTGCTGCCGACACTGCTGGCCAAGGTGAACTGGCGGCGTCGCCGGTCGGCCATCGTGACGTGGACGGCTGGTGCCGCCGCAGCCGCGATACTGGCGGTCGGTGTGTTCGTCGGCGTAGCGGGCCCTTCTACGACATCCGCGCCTACGCCGCAGGCGAGCGTGGCGGTTCAGTCGATGGCGCAGGTCGGGACGAACAGGCTGGCCTCGACGGTCTCACTCAGCCGCCAGCAGTGGGGAACGCTCATCTCGATGAACGTTGCCTGCCTGGCGCCGGTGAACTCCGATCACGACAAGCTAGCGATGGTCGCGGTAGGTCGCGACGGTAGCCACACTCGGTTGGCAAGCTGGGTGGCGAATCCAGGCCATACGGCGATGCCGGCTGGCAGCATTTCCACGCCCGTCGATGAAATCGCCTCTGTCCAGGTGATTTCCGCCGACAGCGGCCAGGTGCTCCTGGAACGTTCGCTGTAATTTCGCCGAGCGACTGGACCTATCACCGTCATCGCGCTTGCCAACCCTGACGCAGGGTTACTAGGATATGCAAGTAATCTGGGCGTAGCCCGTTCGCGATCAACATGAGGACAGTCATGACCACTCAAATCCCGCACTTCATCGACGGGAAGCGCACCCTCGGCCAGTCCGGCCGTACCGCGGACGTCTTCAACCCCAGCACCGGCGAGGTGCAGGCGAAAGTCTCGATGGCCTCAACGGCCGACGTCGACGCGGCGGTGGCCTCAGCCGTCGAGGCGCAAAAGGGCTGGGCCGCGTGGAATCCGCAGCGCCGCGCCCGCGTGTTGATGCGATTCATCGACCTGGTCAACGCCAACATCGACGAGCTGGCCGAGCTGCTGTCTCTCGAGCACGGCAAGACCGTGCCCGATGCGCGCGGCGACATTCAGCGCGGCATCGAGGTGATCGAGTTCTGCCTCGGCATCCCGCATCTGCTCAAAGGTGAATACAGCGAGGGCGCCGGCCCGGGCATCGACGTCTACTCACTGCGTCAGCCCTTGGGCGTGGTCGCGGGCATCACCCCGTTCAACTTCCCGGCGATGATCCCGTTGTGGAAGGCCGGCCCCGCCCTGGCTTGCGGAAATGCGTTCGTGCTCAAGCCAAGTGAGCGGGATCCGTCGGTTCCGCTGCGGTTTGGTGAGCTGTTCCTCGAGGCCGGTCTGCCGCCCGGGGTATTCCAGGTCGTGCATGGCGATAAGGAAGCTGTCGACGCGATCCTGCACCACCCCGACGTCAAAGCCGTCGGTTTCGTCGGCAGCTCCGATATCGCCCACTACATCTACGCGACCGCCGCGGCCAACGACAAGCGGTCGCAGTGCTTCGGCGGCGCCAAAAACCACATGGTCGTGATGCCGGATGCGGATCTCGACCAGGCCGTCGATGCCCTGATCGGCGCGGGGTTCGGGAGCGCAGGCGAGCGCTGCATGGCGATCAGCGTCGCGGTGCCCGTCGGTGAACAGACCGCGGACCGGCTGCGCGCCAGACTGATCGAGCGGATCAACAGCCTGCGCGTGGGACACAGCCTGGACCCGAAGGCCGACTACGGTCCATTGGTCACCGAGGCCGCGCTGGCCCGGGTGCGCAATTACATCGATCAGGGCGTTTCCGCCGGCGCCGAAATCGTGATCGATGGCCGCGACCGCCGCAGCGACGAGCTGGCGTACGGCGACGCCAACCTCGAAGGCGGCTTCTTCATCGGCCCGACCCTGTTCGATCACGTCACCACCGACATGTCGATCTACACCGACGAGATCTTTGGACCGGTGTTGTGCATCGTGCGGGCCCACGATTACGAGGAGGCGTTGCGGTTGCCGTCGGAGCACGAATACGGCAACGGCGTAGCGGTCTTCACCCGCGACGGTGACGCCGCTCGCGATTTTGTGTCTCGGGTCCAGGTGGGCATGGTCGGCGTCAACGTGCCGATCCCGGTCCCGGTGGCCTATCACACCTTCGGCGGCTGGAAGCGCTCCGGCTTCGGCGACCTCAACCAGCACGGCCCGGCGTCGATCCAGTTCTACACCAAGACCAAGACCGTGACATCACGGTGGCCGTCCGGCATCAAAGAAGGCGCCGAATTCTCGATTCCGACAATGGATTAGAGCTATGTTCGCCTTGGACGACGACGAGCGGGTCATCACCGAGACGGCGGCCGCATTCGCCGCCAAACGGCTGGCTCCGTACGCCCTGGAATGGGATGCGGCCCAGCATTTTCCGACAGATGTATTGCGTGAGGCCGCCCAGCTCGGCATGGCGGCGATCTATTGCCGCGACGACGTCGGCGGCAGCGGGCTGCGTCGAATCGACGGAGTCCGGATTTTCGAGCAGTTGGCCACCGCCGACCCGACCATCGCCGCCTTCCTGTCCATCCACAACATGTGCTCGTGGATGATCGATACCTTCGGCACCGATGAGCAACGCAAGCAATGGATTCCACGCTTGGCGCCGATGGATCTCATCGCCAGCTATTGCCTGACCGAGCCCGGCGCCGGATCCGACGCCGGCGCGCTGAGCACCCGTGCGGTCAAACAAGGTGACGACTACGTACTCGACGGCGTCAAGCAGTTCATTTCCGGCGCGGGAGCCTCCGACGTCTACGTGGTGATGGCTCGCACCGGCGGTGAGGGCCCGCGCGGGATCTCAGCGTTCATCATCGAAAAGGACACCCCTGGACTGAGTTTCGGCCCGCCCGAGGAGAAGATGGGTTGGCATGCGCAACCCACCGCGCAGGTGATCCTGGAGGGCGTGCGGGTGCCCGCCGACGCGATGCTGGGCGGGGCGGAAGGTGAAGGCGCCGGCTTCGGGATCGCGATGAAGGGCCTCAACGGCGGGCGGCTCAACATCGCGGCGTGCTCGCTCGGCGGCGCCCAGGCGGCTTTCGACAAAGCCGGAGCCTATGTGCGCGAACGCCAAGCGTTCGGATCTTCGCTGCTCGACGAGCCCACTATCCGGTTCGCCCTGGCCGACATGGCTACTGGGCTGCAGACCTCGCGAATGTTGTTGTGGCGGGCCGCGAGTGCCCTAGACGCTGACGACGCCGACAAGGTCGAGCTCTGTGCGATGGCCAAACGCTACGTCACCGACACCTGCTTCGACGTCGCAGACAAGGCCCTGCAGCTGCACGGTGGCTACGGCTACCTGCGCGAGTTCGGTCTGGAAAAGATCGTCCGCGACCTTCGGGTGCATCGAATCCTGGAAGGCACCAACGAAATCATGCGGGTGGTCATCGGCCGGGCCGAGGCCGCGCGGTTCAGAGCTTCTTAAGCCACCGTCTAGAAAGGGCTCCACGATGACCCAGATTGCGTTCCTGGGATTGGGCAACATGGGTGGCCCGATGTCGGCGAACCTGGTCAACGCCGGCCACAGCATGCGCGGGTTCGACCCGGTACCCGCTGCGGTGGCAGCGGCAACCTCCAGCGGCGTCGAGGTGTTCGACCAAGCAGCCGACGCGGTGGCCAACGCTGACGTGGTCATCACCATGCTGCCGAACGGGGACATCGTCAAACGCTGCTACGCCGACGTACTGCCCGTCGCACAGGCGGGTGCGTTGTTCATCGACAGCTCCACGATCTCGGTCAACGACGCCCGCGAGGTGCACTCACTGGCCGAATCGCACGGTGTCTCCCAGCTGGACGCTCCGGTCTCCGGCGGGGTGAAGGGTGCCGTCGCAGGGACACTCGCATTCATGGTCGGCGGCGACGAACTCGCGGTGCAACGAGCGCGTCCGGTGCTGGAACCCATGGCGGGCAAGATCATTCACTGTGGTGCTGCCGGCGCTGGGCAGGCCGCCAAGGTGTGCAACAACATGGTGCTCGCGGTGCAACAGATCGCGATCGGTGAGGCGTTCGTGCTGGCCGAAAAACTCGGGCTGTCGGCGCAGGCGTTATTCGACGTCATCACCGGCGCGACTGGCAATTGCTGGGCGGTGCACACCAATTGCCCGGTCCCAGGCCCGGTTCCGACGTCGCCGGCCAACAACGATTTCAAACCGGGCTTCGCCACCGCGCTGATGAACAAAGACCTGGGCCTGGCGATGGATGCGGTGACCTCAACCGGATCGTCGGCGCCGCTGGGCACGCATGCCGCCGAGATCTATGCGAAGTTCGCCGCCGATCACGGGGCCTTGGACTTCAGCGCGGTCATAGAGGCGCTCAGGGCGCCGCTATAGCGCCGAACGTCGACTTGTGGTGAGGAAACATCCCAGCAAGTCGACGTTGAGCCGTCTGGGGAGTTAGGCGGAGATCAGTAGTCACCGGCGTTGCGCCGCAGGGTGTCAATCGACGCCACCAGGGCCTGCGCCTCACCGGTCGCCATCCCGATGTCGGCGAACACCTGCTCGTTGAGCGTGACGGTGGCGTCCTCGACGGTGGAGCGGCCGAGGTCGGTGATCCGCACCAGCGTGGTGCGCCCATCGGTCGGATGCGGGACCCGCGCAACCAGTCCGTCGGCCTCCAGCCGGCGGATCGCGTGGGTGACGCTGGTGACGTGCACCTGCAGCCGGTCGGAGGCCTTGGTGATCGGCAATGCTCCGGTCCTGCTGAACGCCAGCAGCCGCAGCAACTCGTAGCGGGAGAAACTCAAGTCGTAGGGGCGTAGCGCGGTCTCGACGCGGCCCAGCAGGATCTGATGGGCTCGCATCACCGACGTCACCGCGACCATGCCCTGCGAAACTTCCCCCCACCCGGCACGCTCCCAGTTAGACCGTGCCGCGGCGATCGGGTCGCGTTTCTCAGAGGCAGCCACGCCCTTTCTTACCGCAGTTGCGGCTCAAGCGCGTCAACCCGGACGGATTCAGCGCCCGGCGTTACAGCGATCGCTGCAGCAGGACCTGGCCACTGTCGGCGGCGACCACTTGCACGGCGGCAATCTGGTCGACCGGGGTCGAGATGCTGCCGGCCGGTGTGGCGGTGTGACCGGGTTCGGCCACCCAGGTCGCCAACCGGGTCTGGCTGCCGTCGCGACCCACCACCACCATTGCCAGCGTGTCGTGGTGCGCGTACAGCGGAGCCAGGCAGACGCACTTCAGGTTGATGGATGTCCCCCAGTGCTGGCCGGACAGCTGCACCGTTGAGGCCAGCAGCGAGGTACCGACCTGTGACATCGGCTCCGCGGACGCGGTCACCTGCTGCGCAGGCACCGCGGAATGACCCTGGACGCCGACGAACACGCCGACCCCGAGCACCACGGCCGCGGCAGCCGAGGCCACCCAGGTCGCGACGCGGGTGCGGCGGCGGCGCCAGCGCACTTGTGCCAATAACGTCGGCAATAGCTCGGGCGACAGCTCCGGTGTCACCGATGGAACCGGGCCGGACTGGTCGATCGCGGCCACTTCTTCCCGGTCCAGCTGCGAAAGCAGGGCCGGGACTCCGCTGAGCTCGACGACGGCCTCCCGGCATGCCGGGCAGCTCGCCATGTGCACTTCGAATTCGCGGCGGTCACTAGCGGACAACGACCCCAACACGTATGCGGCATCCCACATCGCGTACCGGTGGTTGTCTCCCATGATCAGACCTAGTACCTCGTTGTCGCCGGGCGGGCCGATGCCCCGCAGCGGTGTGTTCATTTCATCCATCTCCGTTCACCCTTCAAGCATTCGGAGCCGATGACCACACGGATTGGTGGTTGGGCTGTCATCGGGTTACTCCAAGTTCCTGCAGAGTGAGCCGCAACGCGCGCACGGCATAGTGTAGTCGCGACTTCACTGTTCCCTCGGCTATCTCGAGGTCGGCAGCAATCTGTGCGGTGGTCCAGCCGCGGTAGTAGGACCGCTCAATCACGGCCCGGTGTTCGGCCGATAACTGTGCCATGGCGTCGGCGATCAACAGCCGGTCCAGCGCCGAATTCACCTCGTCCGGCGTGGCCTGCTCGGGCGCACCGTCGACGTCAGTCGAAGCGACCACATTGCGGTACCGGGCGCTGCGTCGATCGTCGATGATCATGTTGCGGGCCACGGTGAACAACCAGGCCCGCGCTGAGCGTTCGGTGTCGCCAATGACCTCCGGATGCTGCCAGGCCCGCAACAACGTCTCTTGCACGACGTCTTCGGCATGGCTGGCATCGCCGGTCAGCCGCATCGCGTAACGCCACAACACCGCGGCATGCTCGTCAAAGAGCGCCTTCATCAGTGCGGCTTCGGCAGCCGCCGCGCCGGCCCCACGAGCCACTTGATCACCTCCCGACCTAACTAGATACGAGTCAAGTAGGTGTTTAGTTCAAGCGCTAGCTCACTGTCAGGATGCGCGGCCCGGATTCGGTGACCGCGACGGTGTGCTCCCAATGCGCCGCGCGCGACCCGTCGGTAGTGGTCACGGTCCAATCATCGTCGAGCACGATCGT
Organism: uncultured Actinomycetota bacterium; assembly: GCA_963826365.1. Taxonomy (GTDB): domain Bacteria; phylum Actinomycetota; class Actinomycetes; order Mycobacteriales; family Mycobacteriaceae; genus Mycobacterium. The sequence continues at coordinate 665,077 of CAWGXA010000004.1, forward strand.
TTTACCACGTCCCAGCGTCAGCATCGGTTCGATGGCCAGCACCGAGCCGGGCGCAAGCAGCGGGCCCCGGCCAGGCGAGCCCTCGTTGGGCAAAAACGGGTCCATGTGCATTGCCCGGCCGATGCCGTGCCCGCCGTAGCCCTCCACGATTCCGAATGCGCGCCCGTAGCGGACCTCGGCGGCACGCGTGCCCGTTTCGATGGCATGCGCGACGTCGGTCAGACGATTGCCTGGGATCATCGCCGCGATTCCGGCCTCCAGCGATTCCCTGGTCGCCGCGCAGAGCGCTTCGTCGTCCGCATTCAGTGCGTTGACCCCGAACGTGATCGCGGCGTCACCGTGCCAACCGTCCAGCACCGCGCCGCAGTCAATGGACACCAAGTCGCCGGGAGCAAGAATTTCTGTGCCGGAGGGGATGCCGTGCACCACCCGGTCGTTCACCGAGGCGCAGATCGACGCCGGATACCCGTGGTAGCCCAGGAACGACGGCGTCGCGCCGGCTTCGCGGATCACTGACTCGGCGATTTGGTCGAGGCTCAGGGTCGAGGCCCCGGCGACTGCGGCCGCATGCACCGCTTGCAGCGCGTTGGCCACCACAGCGCCGGCCGCGGCCATTGCGTCGAGTTCTGCCGCGCTGCGCTGCGGCACGACTCTGCGACTCCGCAACCGCGCCAGGGGGCGCATCGTTACTTACCCAGTGCGTGCAGCGCGCGGGCGAAAACCTCGTCCAGCGTGCCAACCGCGTCGACGGTCTTTAGTTCGTCGACGTAGTACTCCAGCAGCGGTGCAGTTTCGTCGCGGTAGACCTTCATCCGGTTGCGGATGACGTCGTCGGTGTCGTCGGCCCGCCCACGGCCCTTGAGCCGCTGAAATAGCTCGTCTTCGGACACCCGGAACTCCAGCACGGCGTCAAGGTTCAGGCCCCGGCGGTCCAACATGGTGTGCAGCGCTTTGGCTTGATCGACGGAGCGCGGGTACCCGTCCAGGATGAAACCCTTGGCCACGTCGGCATCGTTCAAACGGTCGTCAACGAGCTGGTTGGTCAGTTCCGAGGGCACCAGGTCACCGGCATCGAGGTAGCGCTTGGCCTCCAGGCCGAGTTTGGTGCCTTCGCCAATGTTGTGCCGGAACAGGTCGCCGGTGGAAATCTGCGGGATGCCGAGCTTTTCTTCGAGTTTCTCGGCCTGCGTGCCCTTGCCCGCTCCGGGCGGTCCCAGCAATACCACTCTCACTTGAGAAACCCTTCGTAGTTGCGCTGCATGAGCTGGCTCTCGATCTGTTTGACGGTGTCCAAACCGACGCCAATCATGATCAGAACCGCTGTGCCGCCAAACGGCAAGTTCTGGACGCCTCCACCACTGGCCCCGAGGAACAGATTGGGCAGCACCGCGATCGCACCCAGGTAGATCGAGCCGGGCAGGGTGATCCTGCCGAGCACATAACGCAAGTAGTCAGCGGTCGGCTTTCCGGGCCGAATACCGGGAATGAAGCCGCCGAATTTCTTCATTTCGTCGGCACGCTCGTCGGGATTGAAAGTGATCGACACGTAGAAGTACGTGAAGAAGATGATCAACCCGAAGTAGATGGCGATGTAGACCGGGTCACTCGGGTCGGACAGGTAAGTTCCGACGACCTTGTCCCACCAGCTGTTGCCCACACCGCCGCTGCCGCTACGGACCAGCTGGGTGATCAGGTGCGGAATGTAGATCAGCGACGACGCGAAGATGACTGGGATAACGCCGGCCTGGTTGACCTTCAACGGCAGGTACGTCGAGGTTCCGCCGTACATGCGTCGACCCACCATGCGCTTGGCGTATTGGACCGGAATACGGCGCTGGCCCTGCTCGACGAAGACCACGCCGACGACGATGGCCAGCGCGGCCGCGCAGACAGCGGCGAAGATGATGCCGCCGCGGCTGTCCAGGATGGACTTGCCTTCGGACGGGATCCGCGCCGCGATACCCACGAAGATCAGCATCGACATGCCGTTGCCGACGCCGCGTTCGGTGATCAGTTCACCCATCCACATCACCAGCGCCGCACCCGAGGTCATCACCAGCACGATGACAACCAGGGTGAAGATGCTCTGGTCAGCGATGATTTCCAGCGAGCAGCCCTGCAGCAACCCGCCGTTGGCCGCCAGCGCCACGATGCTGGTGGCTTGCAGGACGGCCAGCGCGACAGCCAGGTAACGCGTGTACTGCGTCATCTTGGCCTGGCCCGACTGGCCTTCCTTGCGCAACTCCTCGAACCGCGGGATGACCACAGTGAGCAGCTGCACGATGATGCTGGCGGTGATGTAGGGCATCACCCCGACCGCGAACACCGTGAGCTTCAGCAGCGCGCCACCGGAGAACAGGTTGATCAGCGAGTAGATCTGGCCCGCCTCGCCCCCACTGGCCTCTTTGATGCACTGCTGCACGTTGGGGAAATTGACACCAGGGGATGGCAGTGCGGCACCGAGTCGGTAGAGAACGACGATTCCGAGCGTGAAAAGAATCTTCCGTCTCAGGTCGACCGTCCGCAGCGACGAGATGAAAGCCGAAAGCACTCTTCCTCCTGCGCAACCGTGGGGCATCCTGCGTCACGCGCCTAACTCCCGCAGGCCAGGACGAACGGCGTCGCGCGTTAAATCGTGTTCGAGACTAACAGCTGGTCCGGCCAGCTCCTTAATAAGGGCGTCATCGAAGCTTCGGAAAACGACCCCAAAAAGACACAGCATGCCAACAGCCGCGAGGCGTAGAGTTCTGATAGCTCATTGCATTTGCTAAGTATCGAAAGCTGGCGACGACGGCAGGGAGCGCAGATGACGCAGGTAGGCAGCGCACGGCCGCATGGCGCCACCTCGACCATGAAGGCTCCCAGCGCTACCCAGCGACTGATTCACCGGGCCAAGCGCCCAACTCACCGAGGAGCACGATGACACGCACTGATGAAGACAGCTGGGATCTGGCCTCCAGCGTCGGCGCCACGGCCACCATGGTCGCCGCCGCCCGCGCGGTCGCCAGCAACGACGCCAATCCGATCATCAACGACCCGTTCGCCGCGCCCTTGGTGCGCGCGGTCGGGCTTGATTTCTTCCGCCGCGTGGTCGACGGCGAACTTCCCGAAACAGCCGACGGCGGCGAACGCGACCTGCAGCTGGAGACCGATTCCATCGCGGTACGCACCCGCTTCTTCGACGATTTTTTCCTCAACGCGGCCCGCGACGGAGTCCGCCAGTCGGTGATTCTGGCCGCCGGCCTCGACGCGCGCGCCTACCGGCTGTCTTGGCCCAGCGGCAGCGTGGTCTACGAAGTCGATCAGCCACAAGTCATCGAGTTCAAGACCACCACAATGTCGGGCCTGGGCGCTGCCCCCGCCGCCGAAAGGCGGACCGTCAGCATCGATCTGCGGGAAGACTGGCCGGCGGCGTTGCGCAGCAGCGGATTTGACGTGACGCAACCGACCGCGTGGAGCGCCGAAGGTTTGCTCATGTACCTGCCGCCCGAGGCGCAGGACCGCCTCTTCGACAACATCACCGAGCTGTCCGCCACCGGGAGCCAGCTGGCCACCGAATACCACCCCGCGTCCGACACGACGATGTCGGAACGGGCAAAGCAGTTCAACGACCGATGGTCCAGCGTCGGCTGCGACATCGACCTGTCCGGCCTGTTCTTCGACGGCGACCGCAGCAATGTCGTCGACTACCTGACCGGTCGCGGCTGGCAGGTGCACAGCCGGCCACGGCGCGAACTGTTCGCCGACTACGGCCGCACTTTCCCGAACGACGATTCGCTGGCTCAACTGCGCAACATCGTCGCTGTGACCGCAACGCTTGGATAGGAGCGCTCCCATGACCGATGCCTCAGGTACCACCGACAGCAAGCGTTTTGATGGCGACAGCTGGGATTTGGCGTCCAGCGTGGGAGCCACCGCCACCGCGGTGGCGGCCCGGCGGGCGATGGCGTCCAAGGGGCCGAACGCATTGATCGACGACCCGTTCGCCGAACCGTTGGTCAACGCGGTCGGCGTCGACGCCTTTATCCGGATGATGAACGGCGACGTCGAGGTGTCCGACGACGATCCCGCCTTCACCGCGCAGCGGCTCAGCGAGGGGATGGCGGTCCGCACCCGGTTCTTCGACACCTTCTTCCTGGAGGCCGCCGAAGCCGGTGTGCGCCAAGGCGTCATCCTGGCGTCGGGCCTGGACACCCGCGCCTACCGGCTGCCCTGGCCGGCCGGAACTGTCCTCTACGAGATCGACCAGCCGCAGGTGATCGAGTTCAAGACCCGCACGCTGGCCGATCTTGGTGCGGCCCCGACCGTCGACCGCCGGGCGGTCGCGATCGATCTGCGCGACGACTGGGTGGATGCGTTGCGCGGCAGCGGATTCGACTCGACGCAGCCGACGGCCTGGATTGCCGAAGGACTGCTCGGTTACTTGCCCCCGGACGCCCAGGATCGCCTGTTCGACAACATCACCGCGCTGTCGGCTCCCGGCAGCCGCATCGGCACCGGGTATGTCTCCGACATGCGCGACCGCGTCGAAAAGCGAGGTCGCGAGATGAGCGAACGCTGGCGGCGGATGGGGCTGAATCTCAACTGGTCAGAACTGGTCTACACCGGCGAGCGCAACGACGTGGTGGACTACCTCACCGAGCGGAGCTGGCAGACGACGGTGCGCAGCACACCGGAGATGTACGCGCACAACGGTTTTGAGTTCCCCACCGAACCATCCATGGTCGCCTTCGGCGACATCAAATACGTATCCGCGACATTGGCCCGATAAGTCAGAGGAGATCTTCAGCATGACGCGTACCGACCAAGACTCGTGGGATCTGGCGTCCAGCGTGGGCGCGACCGCAACCTGGGTCGCGGCCTGCCGGGCTCTTGCCAGCAAGCAAGCAGGCGCCCTGATCGACGATCAATTCGCCGCCCCACTGGTACGTGCGGTGGGTGCGGATTTCTTCATCAAAGTGCTCGACGGCGAAATCACCGATGAGAGCGGCGGTCTCGACCCCGACGCGGACCCCGACGTGGAGTTCAACCTGCAGCGGATGGTCGACATGATGGCCGTACGCACTCGGTATTTCGATGACTTCTTCACCGACGCGACCGCAGCCGGTATCCGCCAGGTCGTGATCCTGGCGTCCGGCCTGGACTCGCGCCCCTACCGGCTGGCCTGGCCGCAGGGCACCGTCGTGTACGAAGTCGACCAACCCGCAGTCATCGAGTTCAAGACCACCGCGTTGACGGAGCTGGGCGCCCAGCCCACCGCCGAGCGCCGCACCGTCGCGGTTGACCTGCGCGACGACTGGCTAACCGCGTTGCGGCAAGCCGGTTTTGACGAGACGAAGCCCGCGGCGTGGAGTGCTGAAGGCCTGCTGATGTACCTGCCGCCGGAGGCGCAGGACCGGTTGTTCGACGCCATCACCACGCTGAGCGCACCGGGCAGCCAGCTCGCCACCGAATACCACCGCGACGGCATGCCCCTGCTCGAGAAACGCGCCAAGGCGATGGCCAAACGCTGGGGGCAATTCGGCTTCGACACCGACGTGTCCGCGCTCGTCTATCCCGGTGAACGCACCCCGGCCTCGGATTACTTGAGCGCGGCCGGCTGGCAGATTACCGCGCGTACCCGGGCTGACCAGTTCGCCAAGGCCGGGCTGCCCGTGCCGCCGGGCGACGGCCTCAAGGCGCTGGAGAACCACATTTCGGTGATTGCTGTCTTGCAGTAGCGCGCTTAGGCGGGTTTAGCCGCCGGGGTTCGGACAACCAACGGCGCGGCGGGGAAACACCACGCCAACTCCGAGCGCGACTTGCGCAGGGCGGCGGTGCCGTAACCCCTCTGGCGGTGGTCGGGGTGGATCCAAATGCGCACCTGCACCTCGCCATGGAGCAGCTCGCCGAACACCATCCCGACCTTCTCGCCCGAATCGATGGCCACAAACCAGGCGGCCTCTTCGTCGTCGACACGTCCCAGCGCCGACCGGATCTCGTCGTCGAGGTTGCCCGCCGGCCCCCCGGATCCATCGCCGGCAGCTCCGATCTCCTCGGTGCGGACGGCGAAGATATCGCGGTCTTCCTCGGCGGAAAATGCCCGCAGCTCCAAGCTGTCGCCCGAACTCGCCGGCCGCTCCCCGAGGGTGAAGCTGAGTTGCTTGTTCAAGTCCTCGAGCTCGGCCTGGATGATCTTGCGCGAATCCTTGGTGAGCTGGTCGAAGGACAGACCCAGCACCGCTTCGGCGCCTGTATGCGACGTTTCGAGCAAGCCGACGATCGCGTCGACCGCGGCCGCCTTGTTGTCGGCCTCGACGATGAGGTCGAGTACTTCATGCCGGCGTTCGAGAGCTTTCAACAGAGCGTCGGCGATCTCTCTGCGGGCAGCTTTGCGGTCTTGGTCAGTCATCGCACAAGCCTAGAACGCCGCGCTCGGTAGCGCGCTAGATACCCGGACCAGATGCTCGCGACGGCTGATCTTTCAGTTCCAGAAAACGCTGATACCGGTCTTCGACCGCAGCGGCCCAGGCCGGATCGGGATCGACGATGCCCTCGGTGCGGGCCCAGCGCGCGGCGTCGCCGATCGATGTCTCCAGGCCGACCGCCATCCGGGCCAGGAAAGCCGCTCCCAGTGCCGCGCCCTCGGCGACCGCGGACACCTCGACCGGTCGGCCGGTGGCGTCGGCAATGGCCTGCATCCATGGCCGTAGCCGGGTGCCGCCTCCGGTGGCCACGATGCGCGACACCGGTCCACCGCCAGATTCGATGAGCTGACGGACGACGAAGCCGGACGCTTCGTAGGCGGCCCGCCGCAGCGCCGCCGCATCGTGGGTGAGGTTCAGTCCGTCCAGCACGGCCCGACGATCGGGGTCGTGAAAGGGCGTGCGTTCGCCGCGAATGTAGGGCGACCAGACCGGCACCCGGCGCGGATCGGCCTTCTGAAGATCGCTAGCCGGATCTCCCGGTCCGATCACGCGGTCCACCCAGCCGAGGAACAGGCCGCCGGCGTTGCTGGCGCCGCCGATCTGGCTGTTGGGCGCCTTGGTGTGCGGAATGGTCCACAGGCCGGGGACCTGCCGGGCCTCGGCGATGGTGGTCCACACGATCAGGGTGGTGCCACACATGACCAGCACGTCGCCCTCGCGGTCGGCGCCCGCCACCATCTGCTCGCACAACGCGTCGATGGTGCCGACTGCCAGTACAGCGTCCGTCTGGTGCAGCTGCCCGACGCCAGCCCCGATGGCCGCAACCCGAGGCATCTGCTCGACGGTCGCGCCATGGCCTGCGCACGCCGCAGGGTCCCAGCCGGTGCCGTCATAGACGGGATACGCCGTGGCGGCGGTGCCGAAGTCGATCACCGCCTCGCCCGCCAGGGCGTGGTTGGCCACAGCAGGCGCCGGCCAGTATCCGGCGGCGCCGGGCGCCGCACTGGCGGTCCAGCCCAGAAACTCGGCGGCCTCACCCAGCGCGGGGATCGGTTGGTCGCCGGTGACCCGGCCGCGCTCGTCGCCGTAGAGCAAGCCGGGCGTGCTGGCTTCGCCTGCGGTGTCGACGGCGGTCAGCGAGGGGACCATCGCCGAAACCGCCACCGCGCGGACCTCGGGTCCGGCGGCCAGCTCGCGCAGGGCCGTCAACGGCCCCCGCCGCCACGCCTCGTCGGCGTCGTGTTCCAACCGGCCGGGGGCGGGCACGCGCAGCTGATGAGGAATCCGTACCCGTGCCGTCACGTCTCCGTCGTCGGCGACGGTAACCGCTTTCACCGAGGTGGTGCCGATGTCGATGCCGATTGTGACGTCTTTACGTGACACGCGCGTCACCGTACGCCAGCATTGGGGATCGTGACGTCAAGACCGCGTGCCCTGGTGACCGCTCCGTTGCGTGGACCGGGGTTCGCCAAACTTCGCGAGTTGACCGACGTGGTGTACGACCCATGGATCGATCAGTGTCCGCTGCGGATCTACAGCGCCGAACAATTGGCCGAACGCATCAGCGCCGAAGCCGCCGACGTCATTGTGGTGGAGAGCGATTCGGTGCGGGGTCCGGTGTTCGACCTGGGCCTGCGCGCGATCGCGTCCACCCGCGGCGACCCGAACAACGTCGACGTCGCCGCAGCCACCGCGGCAGGCATCCCGGTACTGAACACGCCGGCCCGCAACGCCGACGCGGTGGCCGAGATGGCGGTCGCACTGCTGTTAGCGGCCACCCGCCATCTGGTGGCTGCAGACGCCGATGTGCGCAGCGGCAACATGTTTCGCGACGGCAGCATTCCGTATCAGCGGTTCCGCGGCGCCGAGATCGCCGGGCGTACTGCCGGACTGGTGGGCCTGGGCGCCGTCGCGCGCGCCTTGCGCTGGCGGCTGACCGGGCTGGGGCTGCGGGTCATCGCCTACGACCCGTATCACGACGAAGCGCAGCACAGCCTCGACGACCTGCTGGCCGAGGCTGACGTCGTCTCCCTGCACGCTCCCGTCACCGAGGGCACCATGGGCATGATCGGCGCCAAACAGTTCGCGGCCATGCGCGACGGCGTGGTCTTTCTCAATACCGCGCGGGCTCAGCTGCACGACACCGACGCACTCGTCGACGCCTTGCGCGCCGGCAAGGTCGCTGCCGCAGGCCTGGACCACTTCGACGGTGAATGGCTGGCCACCGACCACCCGCTGACGGCGATGTCCAATGTCGTGCTGACGCCGCATATCGGCGGGGCGACGTGGGACACTGAGGCCCGGCAGGCGCAGATGGTGGCCGACGACCTGGAAGCACTGCTGGGCGGCGGCACGCCCGCCCATATCGTCAACCCGGAGGTGCTAGCCCGATGAAATTCGTGGACAACGCGGAAACTGCGGTGCTGGACGCGGCCAAAGAGATGCTGCGCCGCGGGCTGGTCGAGGGAACCGCAGGCAACATCTCGGCGCGGCGTTCCGACGGCAGCATCGTCGTCACGCCGTCGTCGGTCGACTATCGCGACATGGAACTCGATGACCTCGTCTTGGTCGACCCGGAAGGCGCTGTGCTGCAGGCCAAGGACGGCCGGCACCCGTCGTCGGAGATGCACCTGCACCTGGCGTGCTTTTCCGCGTTCGACGACATCGGCAGCGTCATCCACAGCCACCCGGTGTGGGCGACCATGTTCGCCATCTCGCACCAGCCCATCCCGGCCTGCATCGACGAGTTCGCCGTCTACTGCGGTGGCGACATCCGGTGCGCTGACTACGCGGCGTCCGGCACACCCGACGTCGGAGCCAATGCGGTCAAGGCGCTAGAAGGCCGGGGCGCCGCTTTGATCGCCAACCACGGCCTGGTTGCGGTCGGGCCTCGCCCCGACAAGGTCTTGCACATCACCGCGCTGGTGGAACGGACCGCCCAAATCGTCTGGGGTGCAAGGGCACTCGGTGGCCCAGTGCCCATTCCCGAGGAAGTCAACCGAAACTTCGCCGGCGTCTACAGCTATCTGCGCACCAACCCCATGTGATGAAACGGGTCCAATTGGGCCGCGCGTGCGTGAAGCGCGTCGTGGAATTTCAGTTCGAGCTGGGTACCAAGTTTTTCGCCGGAGTCCCGGCGTCGGGCTGGCGGGACAATGCCGACTTGCTGGTGCCCGACTTCTTCGATCCCGACACCGACCAGTGGCGCATCGCGGTACAGAGCTGGGTCATTGAGGTCGACGGCCTGACCGTCGTCGTGGACACCGGCGTCGGCAACGACCGCCAACGTCCGCACATGCCGCCGCTGGATCACCTCAACACCGGGTTCCTGACTGCGTGTGAGTCGGCGGGCGTCGACCGTAACGCCGTGGACGTCGTAATCAACACTCACATCCACTCCGACCACGTCGGGTGGAACACCCTGCTCGACAACGAAACCTGGGTGCCGACGTTCCCCAATGCCCGATACCTTGCGCCCGCCGCCGATTACCGGCACTTCGCACCGGATGGACCCGCGGCGACACAATCGCCGCGGACCGAAGAGGAAGCGGCTCAGCAGCACGGCGACCAGCTGGTGTTTGCCGACAGCGTGCTACCCGTCGATGCGGCGGGCCAGCTGATCTGTTGGTCGGACGACTACCAGGTCAGCGAGTCGCTGCGACTGCGGCCCGCTCCCGGGCACACCCCGGGCTCCTCGGTGCTGTGGCTCGATGCCGGTCAACCGGCCGTCTTCGTCGGCGATCTCACCCACAGCCCAGTGCAATTGCGTCGCCCCGCCGATGCGTGCGCCTTCGATCTCAACGCCGGCGCGGCCGCAGCTACCCGCCGTCGGATATTCACCGAGGCCGCGACAGCGGGAGCGACCATGATCCCCGCGCACTACCCCGGTCGCGGGGGCGCGACGATCCGCGCTGTCGCCGACCAATTCGAAGTCGATCACTGGCTGGATATCGAATCTGTCTGATAGACAACGCATTATGGCGTCTGCCTGGCACGCCAGTTGCGCGGCGAGGTGCCGTGCGCGCGGCTGAACAGCCTGGTGAAATACCCCGGATCGCTCACTCCCACCCGCCTGGCAACCTCTGCGATCGGAAGATCCGTTTCGGCCAGCAAGCCGCGGGCTTCAGCCATCCGGCGTTCGATGATCCACTCGACGACGGTGCGTCCGGTGCGGCGGCGCACCACGGTGGTCAAATGCCCCGGTGTCATGCCGATTTCACCCGCCACATCCTTCAGCGACAACGGCTCGCCATGATGCAGGTCGATCACCGCGAACACATCAGCGAGTAGCGGTTCGCCGCTGCGCCGCAGATCGGCCACCACATCGCGGGCCAACCGGGCAAGCTCGATCAGCAACAGCGTGAGATGCGCCAGGACCGCCTGGCGGTGGCCTTCGTGCCGCGCGGTCAGCTCTGCTTCGATGGAGCGGATCGCGTTGTCCCAGTTCGATCGTCGGGCCGCGGGCACTTCGAGCCGCAGCACCCCTCCCGAGTGTCCATGTAGAAACGGGAAGAGCAGCGGGTGAGCGCGCCAGGTCGGCCACGGCGATTGCGCGTCCTCGCCAAGCGCGGCGGGATCGAAGAACACCCCGACCCCATCGATCAGGTAGTCCCGCTGCCGCGGGTCGAGCACCTCCCCTGCGGCCGCGACATACGCCAGGCCGGCCACCGGTACGTACCACAGAGCGGGGAAATCGTGGATGTGACGGCCCAGGTCGCGTGGGTCGCCGGGCCCGGTGTGGCCATGCCGGTGCACCGATACCGGGAGGGTGTCCGGATCGGTGCGGTACTGGTAGATGGGCACGCCGTCGCGATGGCTGATCACCCGAGCTGTTCGCGTCATGTCAAGTCGCTAAAGATAGTCCTACTTTCGACAATGATCGACCAATTATCAAGCAGTATCTCGGCACAGTATGGATCACATGATCAAACATCGTCCACATGACTACATTCCCGCCGCCGGCCACGACGCATTCCTGCCCGGCTACGACTTGTTGACCCGCCTGTCCGGCTTTAAGCGGGTCCATGACCGGCTGATCGGGCAGGCCGAACTGGCCGGCGACCATCGCGTGCTGGAAATAGGCTGCGGCACAGGTAATCTCATCATCCGAGCCAAGCGAACTCATCCGTCGATCGAGATGATCGGGTCCGACCCCGATCCGCTGGCACTCAGGCGCGCTCATCGAAAGGCGCCCGGTCTGAGTGGGATTCGATTCGAACGTGGCTACGCACAGCGTCTGCCTTACCTAGACGGCGAATTCGACCGGGTCCTGTCGTCGATGATGCTGCATCATCTGGACAGCGATACAAAAGCCGTCGCGGCGGCAGAGGTGTTTCGCGTCCTACGCCCCGGCGGGCGGCTGCACGTGGTCGACATGGGCGGCGACATGACCGCGGATGACGGGCTGTCGGCCCGGCTCACCCTGCGCAGCCCCCTGGCGGCCGGCAGCCTGGGCGACGCGATTCCCCAACTGCTGCGTGCAGCGGGCTTTGACTGCGCCGTGGTAGACACCCACATTCAGCGCTTCGTGGGGAGACTGACCTACTACAGCGCCACGCGTCCGGTCTAGCGCTGGTCGATCGCCACCTTGACGGCACCACTGTCGGCCTGGTTGGCGATCGCCAGGAAGGCGTCGCGCCACTGCGCCAACCCGAAGGTGTGGGTCAGCATCGGACGCAAATCCACCCGGTGAGCAGCGACCAGATCGAGGTAATGGGCGATGGCGTGCTTGCGCTCGCCGTCGACCTCTTCGAACCCGAAGGCATTGGAGCCGACGAGGGCGATCTCTTTGAAGTACAGCGGGCTCCACTCCCAACGGCCGGGCGCGTGGACACCGGCCTTCACCAGCGTCCCCCGGGAAGTGAGAACCCGGACCCCCACCTCGAAGGTCTCGGGCTTGCCGACGGTGTCGTAGACGACGTCGACCGCCCCGGGGTGCGCCATCGGCAGCCCCTGCAGCGGCTGGCGCAATCTGCCACCACCCCAGGCGGCCAGTTCTTCGATGATGGCCAGCCGCGGTTCGTGCGCAAGCACTTTGGCGGCCCCGAACCGTCGGGCCAGCTGCGCCTGCGCGTCGAAGCGGGCCACCACGGCCACGGCGACGTCGGGGTACAGCGCCCGCAGGATCGCCACCGCGCACAACCCCAGCGATCCGGCGCCGTAGACCAGGACCCGGCCGGAGCGCGGCGGTGGGTGCCGGGTCACCGCGTGCAGGGAGACCGAGAACGGGTCGGCGAAAACGGCCATCTCGTCGGGAATCGAGTCGGGAACAGCGAACAGCATGCTGTCGTGCGCGGGCATCAATTCGGCGTATCCACCGGTCACGTCGGCCGATACCCCGGTGTGGATGCCCGGCTTGATGTCGCCGTCGGTGAAGCTCCAGCACAGGCTGTAGTCGCCGCTTTCGCACGCCGGACAGGCCGGCTCGATGCCACGCGGCCCGCAGGACAGCCACGGGTTGAGTACCACCCGCTGGCCGACCTCGAGCCCGCGGGCCTTCGGGCCCAAAGCCACGACGTCGGCAACGACCTCGTGGCCCATGACCTGAGGGAAAGAACAGAAGCCGCCCATCGCGTTGTCGGCGTCGTCGGCTCCGAAGTCCATCAGGATCTGCTTGGAGTCCGACCCGCAGATGCCGGTCAGCCGCGGCCGGGTGATTACCCAATCCTGATGCGGCAATAGCGGATCCGGCAGCTCCCGCAGCGCGGTCGGGGTGCCTGACAGATTCTCGGTGAGCTGGTTGGCGTCCTGCGGGACCGCGAATGGCTCCGGACGCACGCCGTACACCAACGCCTTCATCGCGGTGCCATCCCCGCCACCGCGGCGATGAACGCGTCCAGGTCGGCGTTCTTGGCGTCGACAACCGCTTTCATGTCCGGGACGTAGTGCTCGAATCGATCGCTGCCGATGGCCTCGATGATGCCTTCTGCGACCTCGTCGGCGGGGACTTTCGGCCCCTGGTAAATCGGCTCCTCGCTGCCTGGGTGATCCCAGATCTCGGTGTCGACCGGACCCGGCTCGATCAGCTTCACCGCGACTCCGGTGCCGTACAAGTCGACGGCCATCGCCTCGCTCCAGCCGCACAATGCGGATTTGCTTGCGCAGTAAGCGGTTTCGTGGATGATCGGCAGCCGCCCACCGACACTGGACACGTTGACGATCAGGCCGGAGCCGCGCGCCAGCATGCGCGGCAACACGGCCAGCGTCATGCGCATCGGGGCGAAGAAGTTCACCCGCATCACCTCCTCCACCTCGTCCGGCCGCAACTCGGTGACCGCCCGGCGTTTGGGGATGGCGGCGTTGTTGATCAGGACATCGATGCCGCCGAGGCCATCCCAGGCCCGCAGCGCAAGCTCACCGACGGCCGCGCTGTCGCCCAGGTCGGCCACCCACATCGCCGAGTCGGGCGAGCTCCGCCGGCAGTCCGCCAGCACCTCGGCCAGGCGATCCCGCCGCCGGGCGATCAAGCCGACCACCGCTTCGCGCGCGGCCAACCCGCGGGCCAGCGCGGCCCCCAAACCCGAGGAAGCACCGGTAATGAGCACCCGTTTGCCGGCCGCCGCGTACGCCATGCGTCAAGGTTGCCGCTAATGGCCGGCGGCGTACAGTAGAAAAGAGTTGTTAAACTAGCTAACTATTAAGTAAGATGTGCTAAATACCTTTGATAGGGGGACGAAGAAAATGACTTCCACCACTGGCTCCACCAGGTACGAAGGCGATACCTGGGACCTGGCTTCCAGCGTCGGGGTGACCGCCACCATGGTCGCGTCGGCCCGGGCGGTCGCGACCCGCGCCGATCGCCCGATCATCAACGACCCATTCGCCGAACCGCTGGTCCGCGCGGTCGGCGTCGACCTGTTGACCCGGTTAGCCACCGGCGAACTGGACGCAAGCGAACTCAACGACGTGCACGATGGCACCACCGGATCTGCCGGCGCCATGTCCCGGATGGCCGACCACATGGCTGTGCGCACCAAGTTCTTCGACGAGTTCTTCGTGGACGCCACGAACGCGGACATCAAGCAGGCGGTGATTCTGGCCTCCGGCCTGGATGCCCGCGCCTATCGGTTGGCGTGGCCCGCCGGAACGGTGGTCTACGAGGTGGACCAGCCACAGGTCATCGAATTCAAGACCCGCACCCTGGCCGAGCTCGGCGCCGCCCCCACCGCCGATCGGCGAGTAGTGGCCGTCGATCTGCGCGACGACTGGCCGACCACGCTGCGCACCGCCGGGTTCGATCCCAACCAGCCGACCGCGTGGAGCGCCGAGGGTCTGCTCGGCTACCTCCCCCCGGAGGCGCAAGACCGGCTGCTGGACACCATCACCGAACTCAGCGCACCCGGCAGCCGGCTAGCCACCGAAAGTGCCACCAACCCGGCGCCCGGTGACGAGGAGCTACTCAAGGAACGCATGCAGACCATCACCGAGCGCTGGCGCGCCCACGGTTTCGACCTCGACATGGCGGGACTGATTTACCTCGGTGACCGCAACGAAGCGGCGCCCTACCTGAGCGACCGCGGTTGGCGAGTGGACAACATCAGCATCGACGAGCTGTTCGAGGCCAACGGGCTGGAGCCGCTCACCGACGATGACATGCGGATGGGTGAGATGCTGTACAGCAGCGGCACTCTGGACACCAACAAATAGGAGCTAGTCCAATGACCAGTGGAAGAACTGAGGGTGACAGCTGGGGATTAGCGCACAGTGTGGGTGCGACGGCCACCATGGTCGCCGCCTCCCGCGCTGTGGCCTCGCAAGGACCCGATGCTTTGCTCGACGACCCGTGGGCCGATCCACTGGTGCGGGCGGTGGGGTTGGACATCTTCGTCCGGATCATCGACGGCGAGGTGAATTTCGAGGACGACGGGCTGATGAACCGCACCACGCGGATTCACCAGATGACGGTGCGGACGCGGTTCTTCGACGACTTCTTCACCGGCGCGACGAAGGACGGCATCCGGCAGGCGGTGATCCTGGCCTCCGGACTCGACACCAGGGCCTACCGACTTTCCTGGCCGGCCGGCACGGTGGTCTACGAGATCGACCAGCCCGAAGTGATCGCGTTCAAGACCGACACGCTGGCCGACCTCGGCGCCGCCCCGACCGCCGAGCGCCGAACGATCGCCATCGACCTGCGCGAAGACTGGCCTACGGCGTTGCGCGAGGGCGGATTCGACGTCACGCAGCCGACGGCGTGGAGCGCCGAAGGGCTGCTCCCCTACCTGCCGCCCGAGGCTCAGGACCGGCTGTTCGATCACATCACCGCGCTGTCCGCGCCAGGTAGCCGACTGGCCACCGAACACGTACCGGACCCCAATGCATTCAGCGATGAGCGCCTGCAGCGCATCACCGAGCGGTGGCGCAGCTTCGGTTTCAACCTCGACGCGTCCGAGCTGTTTTATCAGGGCGAGCGCAGCGTCGTCGTTGACTACCTCGGCACCCACGACTGGCAGGTGACCGCTCATCCCGCCAGGGAGCTGTATGCCCGCAATGGGTTTGAGTTCCCCGAGGACGAGTTCGCGGGCGCCTTCGGGGACATGAGTTACGTGGAAGCCACCCTCCGATAGGGTGTGGTGGTGCCACGCACTCATGACGATCACTGGGACCTGGCATCCAGCGTGGGCGCTACCGCAACCATGGTCGCGGCCGGTCGCGCCATGGCGACCAAGGATCCGCGCGGCCTGATCAGCGATCCATTCGCCGAACCGCTGGTGCGCGCGGTCGGGGTGGACTTCTTCATCAAGATGATGGACGGTCAGCTCGATCTCGACGTGATCGAGAACGCCACGCCATTGCGCATGCAAGCGATGGTCGACGGTATGGCGGTGCGCACCAAGTATTTCGACGACTACCTGATCAGCGCCACCGGCACCGGGGTGCGTCAAGTCGTGATCCTGGCGTCGGGATTGGACTCACGCGCCTACCGGTTGCCGTGGCCTGCCGGCACGGTGGTCTACGAGATCGACCAGCCACAGGTGATCGAGTTCAAGACCCGCACGCTGGCCGGTATCGGCGCCCAACCCACCGCGACCCGACGCACCATCCCGATCGATCTGCGCGCGGATTGGCCGACGGCGTTACGCGACGCCGGGCTGGACACGACGGCACCGACAGCCTGGCTGGCCGAAGGCCTGCTGATCTATTTGCCGCCGGAAGCCCAAGACCGGTTGTTCGACAACATCACCGCGCTGAGCGTGCCGGGCAGTGCGATCGCCACCGAATTCGTGCCCGGCATCATCGATTTCGATGCCGACCGGGTTCGGGAGATGTCGAGCTCGTTCCGCGACCACGGCGTGGATATCGACATGGCGTCGCTGGTCTACGCCGGCGAGCGCAACCACGTCGTGGACTATCTGCAGACCAAAGGGTGGCAGGTCGAAGGCGTGACGCGAACGGAGTTGTTCGGGCACAACGGCCTTGACGTGCCCGACCCCGACCGCGACGACCCGCTCGGCGAGATCATCTTCATCAGCGGAGCGCTCACCGGCTAGAGCCGGGACTCCCCCAGCCACAACACGCTGGCGCCACTGAGCGTGCGCTCGACGTTGTCCAGTATCCCGGCGACCGAGCGGCCGAGCAGCGCGCCCAGCGCGTCCGGCACCGAAGCGGCGGCGGGTTGCGATGATGCCCGAGGCCGCACGATGTCCAGCAGCGAGGAGCCGGGGAAGCTGACGACGCGCACTTCGGTGTCCTCGCACAGCCCGGCCAGGACTTTGGCCCTGCGCACCGCGGTGCGCAGGCCGCCCAGCTCGTCGACCAGCCCACGGTCCAGCGCGTCGGCGCCGGTCCAAATCCGGCCTCGGGCAACGGCATCCACGGCCTCGGTCGTCAGGTTGCGGCCCTGCGCGACGCGTTCGACGAAGTCGGCGTAGAACAAGTCCGCCTCGGCCTCGCGATGCGCGCGCTGCTCCGGGGTGAACGGCGTGTCGATCGACCAGGCATCCGCATTGGCGTTGGTACGCACGGCATCTGACGCCACGCCCAGCCGTTCCTTCAGATCCCGAACTACCAGCTTTCCGGTGATGACACCGATCGAACCGGTGATCGTGGCTGGGTTGGCCACGATCGCGTCCGCAGCCATGGCGACGTAGTAGCCGCCCGAGGCGGCGACCGAACCCATCGAAACCACCACGGGTTTGCCGCGGTCGCGGGCCCTGGTCACCTCGCGCCAGATGGTCTCGGACGCGGTGACCGAGCCGCCGGGGCTGTTCACCCGCAGCACGATTGCGGACACCGAGTCGTCGGCGGCCGCCTCCCGCAGGGCCGCAGCGATGGTGTCACCGCCGGCCGAAGAGTTGCCGATCGGCAGAAATTGAGGGCCGCCGCGACCGTTGACGATGGGCCCCTCAAGGGTGACGACCGCGAACGTCGGCTTGGGTTTGCGGCCGGGAACCGACGGCACCGGCGTGGCCAGCCGTGGCCGCGACGAACCCGCGTACCGCGTCAAGTTGAGCCGCGGCGGCTTGTCCTCGGAGTCGGATTCCTGCGAAACATCTTCCACACCAACCAGTTCCGCTATCCGCGCATGGGCTTCGTCGCGAAAGCCGATCCGGTCGAGCAGTCCGGAGGCCACCGCCTCGTCGCGTAACAGCGGTGCCCGATCGGCCAGCGCATCAAGCGCCCCGGGATCGATGTTGCGGGACTCGCCGATGGCCTGCCACACCTGGCCTTGCAGGCTTTCCAGCATCCGCGTCACTGCCTCCCGGTGGGAGTCGGTGAAGCCGCCTTCGGTGAAAAGGTTTGCCGCCGATTTGTATTCGCCTTTCGCCACGAACTCGGCTTCGATCCCCGCCTTGTGCAGCGCGTCGCGCAGGAAGGTGGCGTTGCTGGCGAATCCGATCAACCCGACAGTTCCCGAGGGCTGCATCCAGACCTCGCCGAACGCCGAAGCCAGGTAGTAGGACAGCGTGCCCGGATAAGTCTCGGCCCAGGCCAGGGACGGCTTGACGGCACTGAAGGCCGCGATCGCCTCGCGCAGCTCCTGGACCGCCGCGGCCGGCGAGGCCTCGAGCTGGACGCGCGCGATCAGCCCGGCAACCCGCGGATCGTCGGCGGCGCGGTGCAGCGCGGCGACCGCTTCGCGTAGCGCCAGCGGCCGACCACCGCCGGTGATGATCGCCAGCGGGTCGAAGCCCGTCGTCTCGGGCGGCGCCGAACGCAGGCTGAATTCGAGCACGCAGCCGTTGGGCACACCATGGTGGCGAGCGGTGTCGACCCGGCCGGCCAGGGCCCGCACATCGTCGACACCGGGCAGGGAAGGCAGAAAGGCGAACATGCTCTGCAGCGTACCGATCAGCGGCCGTAGGGTGGTCGGGTGAGGTTTTCGATCGCTATCCCCCAGTTCGATTACCACGAGTTCGACGGCGATGGACTGCGCTCATACCTGGTGCGCGCCGAGGAGCTCGGGTTCGAAGGCGGGTGGCTGCTCGAGCAGACCGTCGGCACGGCGCCGCTGCTGGCCCCGCTGGAGCTGCTCGCGTACTGCGCGGCCTTTACCGAGCGGCTGCGCCTAGGAGTCGCGGTTCTGGTGACGTCGCTGCACGAGCCGCTGCAGCTGGCCCAGTCCGTGACCGCCGTCGACCGAATCAGCCACGGACGGCTGGACGTCGGCGTGGCGCCCGGCGGCGGCGCCCGACAATTCGCCGCCTTCGGAGTGGACAAGGACCACTTCATCTCGTATTTCACCGAGGGCCTCGAGCTGATGAAGGCGGCCTGGTCCGACGAGCCCACGGTGACCTTCCACGGCAGGTTCCGGGACGTCGACGGCCTGCCCTCCAACCCAAAGCCGGTGCAGCGACCGCACCCGCCGATCTGGTTCGGCGGCCTCGCCCCGAAGGCTTTGGCCCGGGCGGTGCGCCTCGGTGATTCGTTCCTTGGCGCGGGCTCCTCGACGACCGAGCACTTCGCCGGCGCGGCCGCCATCGTCCGCCGCGAGCTCGACGAACAGCAAAAGGACCCGACGCACTTCACCATCGGAAAGCGCGTTTACCTGATGATCGACGACGACACGTCTAAAGCCCGCCAGCGGGTTGTCGACGGGTTGCATCGCATCTACGGCGACGCGATTCCCGGCATCGATGCGGTTCCGGTGTCCGGCACGCCCGACGAAGTCGCCCGCGGGCTGCGCGACGTGATCGACGCCGGTGCCGAGATGCTGCTGCTCAACCCCGTCGGCCCCGACGTAGGAGAAAACCGGGAGCAGATGGAACGCCTTGCCGCAGAAGTCATTCCGCAGCTGAGCTAGCTGACGTTGGTTGCGCGACCCGCAAAGCCGAGTTTGGACCGTAGCCAGGTGCCGATCTCGGCGATCGCTTCGTCGACTTCCGGCACCCGACCGGCACCCATGATGAAGGAGTGCTGACCGTCTGGCACGGCCCGGACCAGGACGTCGGCACCCGCAGCCTCGGCGCGACGGCCCAACGCTGCTGCCTGCCCAGCGAGCAGTTCGTCTGTGCCATAGAACACCGCGATCGGCGGTAGTCCGGATAGGTCGGCGGCCAGCAGGTTCACCCGCGCGTCTTGCCAGTCCACACCCGTTCCGTCCAGCCAGGATGAGCGGAAGAACTCCAGCAGCGGACGCGACAGCAGACGATCACGATCGGCGTTGCTGGTGATCGTCTCGTCGGAAAGCGATGTGTCCGCAAACGGGGAAATCGATACGATCGCACCCGGCAAGGCTTTGCCTTCGTCTCGCAGCCGCAGGGCGAGACTGACCGCGAAGTTGCCGCCGACTGAATTGCCAACGCTGACAATCTTTTCCGGCCGGTATCCGCTCTGCAGCAGCCAGTTGTATGCGTTGTACACGTCGTCGTTCTGGGCGGGGAATTTGTTCTCCGGCGCGCGACGGTAGTTCAGCACGAGGGAACGCGCACCCGCCGCGCGCGCGATGTGCGCTGCGGCTTTGCGCTCCGAGTGCATCGACGTAACAACGGTGCCGCCCATGTGGCTGTGCAGCAGCACGGCATCGGGGTCACTGTCATCCGGAATGCACCACAAAGCCTCCACCCCGCCCGCGTCCACTTCCGCGTAGCTGACGTGCTCGGGCTCTTTCGTCGCGAGGTGCATCGTTTCGATGACATCGCGCACCGTCGCGAGGTCGAAATTCGGGTTGGAAGATCGGGTGCTGAGTTCGCCGAAGAACTCGGCGAACTCTTTCGCCTGCGCGCTTGCCATTGAATCGCCTCTCGCCGGAGTTATTGAATAACGATCGTTATCGTAACGGACGTTATCCTATACTGGATGCAACGTCAAGGAGGACCAATGAGATATCCGGCGGATCAGAAGGCCCGCGCCCGTGACGCGCTATTGCGCGCGGGCACGCGCTCGCTAAAGGCGAGTGGGTTCAATGGCGTCGGGGTGGATGGCCTGGCGGCCGCCGCGGGTGTGACATCGGGCGCGTTCTATTCGAACTTCGGAAACAAAACAGCGATGCTCGAGGCCGTCATCGACGCGGGCCTGGGCGAACCGTTTTTGTCGGAGACGGATTCGATGACACGCGCCGAGGGTCGGGTCCGCCTCATCGAGCTTCTTCAGGAGTACATCAGCACCGATCACAGCCTGGACCCGACAGAAGGGTGTGTGATGCCCGCATTGAGCGCTGATGTCTCCCGCGCCGAACCGCCCGTCAAAGCTGCCTATCAGCGCAAGATGACAGCGCTGATCGACCGGATTGCCGAATTGCTCGACGGGGAGCCATCCGATCGGCAACGACGGGCGTGGAGCATCGTCACCTTGATGGTGGGATCGATCGTGATCTCACGGGGAATGCCCGAACAGAGCGATTTGCGAAGCGCACCACTAGATTCCGCGCTCAGCACGGCAACCGCGCTGATTGGTGTAGCTGCCGAAAGCTAGGACAGCTCGGTGGCGGAGCCGCCGGCGGCGGTGATCTTCTCGCGCGCGCTGCCGCTGAACTTGTGCGCGGTCACGTCCACCTTGACAGTCAACTCGCCGTCGCCGAGGACCTTGACCAGGCAGTTCTTGCGAACCGCGCCCTTGGCCACCAGCTCATCGACACCAATGGCGCCACCCTGCGGGAACAGCCGGCTGATGTCTCCGACGTTGACGATCTCGTATTCGGTGCGGAATCGGTTCTTGAATCCCTTGAGCTTGGGCAGCCGCATGTGGATCGGCATCTGCCCACCCTCGAAGGTCGCCGGCACGTTCTTGCGAGCCTTGGTGCCCTTGGTCCCACGGCCGGCGGTCTTACCCTTGGAGCCCTCACCGCGACCGACGCGGGTACGAGCGGTCTTCGACCCGGGCGCGGGGCGCAGGTCGTGCAGCTTGATCGTCATTAGGTCTTCCCTCCGGTTTCGGCCGGCTCCACCTTGACGAGGTGGCTCACCACTGCAATCAGCCCGCGAGTCTGCGGGTTGTCGTCGCGAATCACCGAGTGGCGAATGCGTCGCAGGCCCAACGTGCGCAGGCTCTCACGCTGCTTCCAGCGCGTGCCAATGATGCCGCGCATCTGGGTGATCTTGAGCTGACTCATGAGTGTGTCGTTGCCTCTCTGGCCGCCGCAGCGCTGGCCAGCGCGTCGCTCTCGCGTCGCGCCTTCAGCAACGAGGCGGGGGCGACGTCCTCGATCGGCAGTCCGCGCCGGGCCGCCACTTCCTCGGGACGCTGCAGCAGCTTGAGCGCGGCGACGGTGGCGTGGACCACGTTGATCGCGTTGTCGCTGCCCAGCGATTTAGCCAGGATGTCGTGCACCCCAGCGCATTCCAGGACCGCGCGCACCGCACCACCGGCGATCACACCGGTACCTGGGCTGGCGGGGCGCAACAGCACCACACCGGCGGCTTTCTCACCCTGCACGGGGTGAGTGATGGTGCCGCCGATCAACGGCACCCGGAAGAAGCCCTTGCGCGCTTCCTCGACGCCCTTGGCGATGGCGGCCGGCACCTCCTTGGCCTTGCCGTAGCCGACGCCGACCATGCCGTTGCCGTCACCGACGATGACCAGCGCGGTAAAGCTGAATCGCCGGCCACCCTTGACCACCTTGGACACGCGGTTGATGGCAACGACGCGTTCGAGGTAGTTGCTCTTGTCGCCATCGCGGTCGCGGCCACGGCCGCCACCACCGTCGCGCCGGCCACGACCATCGCGGTCACCGCGGCTGTCACGACTGTCGGGGCCAGCGCCCTGCGACCCAGCCGACTGCTCCGCCATTATGCGGTCCTTCCAGTAACCATCAGAAACTCAATCCGTTCTCGCGCGCGGCATCGGCCAGCGCTGCGATCCGTCCGCCGTAGGTGTATCCCCCGCGGTCGAACACCACAGTGTCGATACCGGCTGCCTTAGCCCGCTCTGCGATCAATTGACCGACCCGCACGCTGTGGGCTTTCTTGTCACCATCCACGCCGCGCACATCTGCTTCGATCGACGACGCCGCGGCCACCGTGGTGCCGTTCTCGTCGTTGACCAGTTGCACATGGATGTGCCGCGCCGAGCGGTTCACCACCAGCCGCGGGCGCTGCGAGGTGCCCGCCAGCTTCTTGCGGAGCCGTGCGTGCCTGCGCACCCGGGAAACCCGGCGGCTCGCGGATACGCTCTGCCCCACCGGCTTCCGCTCAGCAGTGTCAGCTTTTGCTTGCGCCATGACTACTTACCTGTCTTTCCGACCTTGCGGCGGATCTGTTCACCCTCGTAGCGCACGCCCTTGCCCTTGTAGGGGTCGGGACGGCGCAGGCGACGGATATTCGCCGAAATCTGGCCGACCTTCTGCTTGTCGATTCCCGTGACGGTGAACTTCGTCGGTGACTGGACCGCGAACGTGATGCCGTCCGGGGCCTCGATCACCACGGGGTGGCTGTACCCGAGTGCGAACTCAAGATTGGAGCCCTTGAGCTGCACGCGGTAACCCACACCGAAGATCTCCATCTTGGTGGTGTAGCCCTCCGTCACGCCGGTGACCAAGTTGGACACCAAAGTGCGTGACAGCCCGTGCAACGAACGGTTCAGCCGCTCGTCGTTGGGGCGGTTGACCACGATCGCGCCGTCGTCGTTGCGCGCCACCGTGATTGGCTCGGCGATGGTCAGGTCCAAGGCGCCCTTGGGCCCCTTCACCGAAACGTTCTGGCCGTCTATCGTCACGTCGACTCCCGCGGGAATCAGGACCGGCCGCTTACCAATTCGCGACATGGTTTCTCCCCCTCACCACACGTACGCGAGGACTTCGCCGCCCACGCCCTGCCTGGCTGCCTGACGGTCGGTGAGCAGGCCCGAGGAGGTCGAGATGATCGCCACCCCTAGGCCGCCCAGCACCCGCGGCAGGCCAGTGGACTTGGCGTACACCCGCAAACCTGGCTTGGACACTCGCCGCAAACCGGCGATGCTGCGCTCCCGGCTCGGTCCGTACTTGAGCTGGACGATCAGCGACTTACCGACCCGAGCGTCTTCGGTCCGGAAATCAGTGATGTAACCCTCGCTCTTGAGGATCTCGGCGATGTTCGCCTTGATCTTCGAATGAGGCAGGGTCACCTCGTCGTGGTACGCCGAATTGGCGTTGCGCAGACGTGTTAAAAAGTCTGCGATCGGGTCCGTCATTGTCATGACAGCGTCTGTCACCTTCCTCGCGGTGGTTCCCTGCTCGGGCCTGCCGCGCACCTGTCCTGGGTTGGTCTATGTCCTGCGGTCCGTTACCAGCTGCTCTTTTGCACACCGGGCAGTTCGCCCGCGTGTGCCATCTCGCGCAGGCAGATCCTGCACAGTCCGAATTTGCGGAACACCGCGCGCGGACGGCCGCACCTGTTGCAACGGGTATAGCCGCGCACCTTGAATTTCGGTTTGGCGTTGGCCTTGTTAACGAGTGCCTTCTTAGCCATCTAGTCAGTTCTCCTTGAAGGGAAAGCCGAGGGCCCGCAACAGCGCCCGTCCCTCGTCGTCAGTCGTCGCCGAGGTGACGACGTTGATGTCCATACCGCGGGGCCGGTCGATCTTGTCCACATCGATCTCGTGGAACACCGACTGCTCGGCCAGCCCGAAGGTGTAGTTGCCGACGCCGTCGAACTGCTTGGGCGACAGCCCGCGGAAGTCGCGGATACGCGGCAGTGCGATCGAGGTGAGCCGGTCGAGGAATTCCCACATCCGGTCGCCGCGCAGCGTGACCCGGGCGCCGATCGGCATGCCCTCCCGCAGCTTGAATTGCGCAATCGACTTGCGGGCCTTGCGGATTTCGGGCTTCTGCCCGGTGATCAGCGCCAGATCGTTGACCGCGCCGTTGATCAGCTTAGCGTCGCGGGCAGCCTCACCGACGCCCATGTTGACGACAACCTTGGTCACGGTCGGGATCTGCATGACGTTGCTGTAGCCGAACTCCTTGAGCAGCGAATCCCGAATCTCGCTGCGGTAGCGCTCTTTCAGGCGCGGCTGCACTTTCTCTGCAGTGGTCATCAGATGTCCTTACCGTTGCGCTTGGAGATACGGACGCGCTTGCCGGTCTCCTCGTCGAGGCGGTAGCCGACTCGCGTGGGCTTGCCGTCCGAGTCGACGACCATCACGTTGGAGATGTGGATCGGAGCTTCCTGGGTGACAATTCCGCCCGACTGAGCCCCGCGCTGGTTGCTGGAGACCGCGGTGTGCTTCTTGATCGCGTTCACTCCCTCGACCAACACCCGATCACGTTCTGGGTAGACCTTGAGCACTTTGCCCTTGGCGCCCTTGTCCTTGCCCGCGATCACCAGAACGGTGTCGTTCTTTTTGACCTTCATCTACAACACCTCCGGGGCGAGCGAGATGATCTTCATGAATCGCTTCTCACGCAGTTCGCGCCCGACCGGCCCGAAGATGCGCGTCCCGCGCGGGTCGTTGTCGGGCTTGATGATCACCGCGGCGTTCTCGTCGAACTTGATGTAGCTACCGTCGGGACGCCTGCGCTCCTTGACGGTGCGCACCACCACGGCCTTGACGACATCGCCGCGCTTGACGTTGCCGCCGGGAATGGCGTCCTTGACGGTGGCGACGATGACATCACCGATACCGGCGTAGCGTCGCGACGAACCACCGAGCACCCGGATGCACAAGATCTCCTTGGCACCGGTGTTGTCGGCAACCTTCAGCCGCGATTCCTGCTGAATCACCTGATCTCCTGAACTGGTTCACGTGTGCACGGCAGGAGAACTCTTTGGTGAGCAGCCAAAACTGCCCACCAAAAAAACCTGACGTGCGCGGTCTTTGTCACCGAAGAGCACGCGGGGCCGATGATGTGGTGCATAACCGGCCGAGGTCTGCCCAAGGCAACCCCCAGAGTCTAGGCGAAGACCTGCGCAGAGCCAAATTCCTGCCGAAAGCTCCGGCCGGCCAGATCACCGTCGGCTAACAGTTCTACGACACGGCATCCGGCGCGGCGGTTTTTGGGCGCCATATCACCAACAATGCGGACATGACGGTACCGGCGAAACCGGCGCGCGGGATCTCGCGGCAGGCGTTTTTGCGGGGCGCCGCGGGGGCATTGGCCGCCGGGACGGTCCTCGGGATGGGGCGCGCCGCCGCCGATCCTCCGGCAGCCTCGGGCTGGGGCGGCCTCTCCACCGCCATCGGCGGGCAGGTGATACTGCCGGACAACGGGCAATTCGGGGCGGCCAAGCAGGTCTTCAACACCAACTACAACGGCTCGACGCCGGCGGCGATCGTCACCCCGACATCGGCGGCCGACGTGCAAAAGGCAATGGCCTTCGCCGCCGCGCACAACCTCAAGGTCGCTCCGCGCAGTGGCGGGCACTCCTACATAGGCGGGTCCACGGCGAACGGAACCATGGTGCTCGACCTGCGTCAGCTGCCCGGAGGGGTCAAATACGACGCCGCCAGCGGGCAGGTCACGGTGACGCCCGCGACCCCTTTGTATGCGATACATCAGGAGCTGGCCGCGGCCGGCCGGGGCATCCCGACGGGGACCTGCCCTTCGGTCGGGGCCGCGGGCCACGCGCTGGGCGGCGGGTTGGGCGCCCAGTCCAGGCACGCGGGCCTGCTCTGTGACCAATTGACATCGGCGTCGGTGGTGCTACCCAACGGCCAGGCGGTCACCGCATCCGCCGCCAACAACCCCGACCTGTTCTGGGGGTTGCGCGGTGGCGGTGGCGGCAACTTCGGGGTGACCACGTCGCTGACCTTCGCGACGTTTCCGACGCACGACGTCGACGTGGTGAACCTCAACTACCCGCAGCAGGCCTTCGCGCAGGTCTTGATGGGTTGGCAGAACTGGCTGCGCACCGCCGACCGCAACAGCTGGGCACTGGCCGACAGCACGACCGAGGCGACGGGTACGCACTGCCGCATCATGGCGACCTGCCCGGCCGGGTCGGGCGGCAACGTGGCGAACGCCATCACGTCAGCCGTCGGGATGCCACCCAGCGGAACCGACAGCCACACGATGAACTATCTGGACCTGGTGCGGTATCTGGCCGTCAACAACCTCAATCCGTCGCCACTGGGATACGTCGGCGGATCCGATGTCTTCGGAACCTTCAACGCGGGCGCGGCCCAGGGCATCGCGGCGGCGGTCAACGCATTTCCCCGTGGCGCGGGTCGCATGTTGGCGATCATGCACGCCATGGACGGCGCGCTTGCCACCGTGGCACCGGGGGCCACCGCCTTTCCGTGGCGCCGGACATCCGCACTGGTGCAGTGGTACGTCGAAACGGGCGATGCGGCGGCGGCGACCAATTGGCTCGCCAGCGCTCACCAAGCGGTGGCACCGTATTCGGTCGGCGGCTACGTGAATTACATCGAGGCGAACCAGCCCGCGTCGCGGTACTTCGGCCCGAATCTGTCCCGGCTCAGCGCCGTTCGGCAGAAGTACGATCCGGGCCGAATCATGTTCTCCGGCTTGAACTTTTGACGCCGACCGTGGCCGCGCTCAGCTGGAATATCGGTACCACGCAATGATGTAGAGGACCAGCGCGGTGGCCAGGCCGATCAACACCCAGATCACCACGGCCTGGTCGATCCACGACCCCGGCGGTGGGGTGCCGGGCAGGATATTTCGCAGCGGCACCACGGCGAACAGCATCGCGGCATACCAGGTGGAGAACGGCGGCAGGAACTGCCTGCGCCCGGTCAGCATCTGAATGGCCACGAACAACGCCAGGGTGGGCAGGGTGATCAGGACCAGGCAAATGCCGAGGTCGAAGACCAGCGGGCCCTTGGCCCGGTGCAGGGTGATGATGACGTTGTCCGGGCGATCCGGGTCGTCTTTGTTGCGGGCGACGCGGGTTTCCTCGACGTCCCAGCCCTCCAGCGTCCCGGTGACCTCCACCCGCCCGAACTTGTATTGACGGTTATCGCCCGATCCGACAAGGACGTCCGCCTGAATCAGGTCGGTCTTGTACGAGTCGAACGGCCAGTCGCCCGGGTCGCCGTGGGCCTCGATGGTGGTGGACACCTGCGCGGGCAGCTTCCCTACCGGGTACTGCAGGTCGCCCAGGTCGTTCTGCGGGAAGAACCGCACCGAGGTGTCCGTGCTCAACACGTTGAGCCGCTTGTTGAGCAGCGAGTCGTCGGGCATCACCAGCACCTTGACGTCGAGGCGATTGGCCACGGTGTGCAGCTGTTCGAGGCGCACCAACACCACGGTGCCGTCGGCGGTGCTCAATTCCGGTTCGGGCAAGCCGGGCGCGCTCGCCAGCAAGTGGTAGCCGAGCAGCGACAAGCAATACGCCATCACAACGCCAAGGATGATGCCGATATCGAGCAGTAGGTGCCGTCGTCGTCGCGGCTTGCGCTTTGACTCCGTCGGCTCCTCCGACGTCGGTTCCGGCGGGGCCTTCGGCAAATCGTTCGTCGGCGGCTCGGGAGAATCTGGGGGCATCGCCAGAACCCCGGCTAAATCGAATTCGGGACTCGCCTCAGCGGGCCGATAGGCCGGAGACGTGGCCACGTCCCGTTGAACCGTCACACGCGCAGATGTTAGCAATGCCGATGTTTGCTGACAGGGGATAAAACAGCACCGCTACGTGGTGTTAACACATTCCTGACATCGATGCTGGGAAAAGTCAGTCGCCCTGCCGGATCCAGGCGATTATGTACAACGTCATAGCCGTCCCAAGCCCGATCAGCACCCACTGGACGACGGCCTGGTCGATCCAGGAGCCGGGCGGCGGCGAACCGGGCAGGAAGTTTCGCAGCGGGACGACGGCAAACAGCATCGCGGCGTACCACGTTCCGAACGGGGGCACGAACTTCCTCCTGCCCATCACCATCGGAACGGCCACCACCAGCGCCAAGGTGGGCAGGGCGATGAGGACCATGATGATGGCGATGTCGAAGACCAGCGGACCCTTGGCTCGTTTCAGGGTGATCACCAGGCTCGCGTCGTCATCGCTTGCGGGTGCGGGTTCACCGTTGTCGGTAACCCGGGCGACGGCGACGTCCCAGCCCTCCAACGCGCCGGTTACCTCGACGCGGCCCGAATACTTTCTGCGAGCATCGCCGGATCCGATGAACGTGTCGGCCGAGATTTTCTCGGTCTTGTACTGGTCGAGTGGCCAGTTACCGGGGTCACCGTGTGCCTCGATTTTGGTTTGGACTTGGGCTGGGGCCTTTCCGACCGGGAACACCAAGTCACCGAGGTCGCTCGTCGGATACAGCCGCACTGCCACGTCTTTGGCCAACACGTCGAAGCGCTGGTCGTACACCGAATCCGGCGGATACACCAGCACATCCACCGTGAGGCGGTTCGCGGTGGTCTTCAGCTCGTCGAGGCGCAGCTGGACAATCGTGTACTTCCCCCCGCCTTCGCTCAAGTCCAGCGGCGGGAGTGGACCCGCGGACTTCTGCAGATAGTGGACGGCGAAGAGCGACAGGGTGTACGCGCCGGCCACCAAGACCACCACCCCCACGGCGACCGAGATGCGCTTTTTGCGCCGGTTGAAAGCGGCTTGAAAGCGCCCGAGGCGCGTGGTGGGCCCCGGGTCCTCCGGAGGCGGCGGCGGCGGCTCTTCCTCCGGTGGTGGCGGAGGCGGTAGCTCCGAGGTGTCAGTGGTCATCGGCCGCGGGCTGCCGGGGCTGCACCACTTTGCCGGGACCGCTG
Source organism: uncultured Actinomycetota bacterium (assembly GCA_963826365.1). GTDB lineage: Bacteria > Actinomycetota > Actinomycetes > Mycobacteriales > Mycobacteriaceae > Mycobacterium. The sequence goes on from CAWGXA010000004.1 coordinate 694,507, forward strand.
TGGCAATCGAGCGCGTTGAGGCGACACGGGGTCAGATGCTAGCGAGTACTGGCTACCACAGCCCAGCGAAATCCCATGTCGGGGGGCTTTCGTCACCTACCGGCCAGGCTGCGTTAACGCACGCCCCCGGCGCCGACCAAGACAGTGAGCTGTATCCGCCGACGCGTTGCTAGCCCAACACGCACCGAAACCCGATGTGAGTAGTGGCAGTGTCCTGTGATTGCGGTGACCGCGCTGCCGGACGGTAGCGATGGCAGTACTCCGGGGCGCACAGATGCGAACCGCCCTTCAAGGCCTGGCTGACGGTCGGATCGGCGGGGCCGGATGGCGTGCAGCAGGCTTTCGGCGGCTGGTCGAGCCGGTGGTGCGCCGAGAACTCGGTCGCGGTCCACTCCCACACGTTGCCGATCATGTCGAGCAGGCCGAACCCGTTCGGCGGAAACGTCCCCACCGGCGACGTGCCCACCCAGCCGAGCGCGCCGTCGTTGCGGTAGGGGAACCTGCCCTGCCACGTGTTAGCCATCAACCGGCCATCGGGTTCCACCTCGTCGCCCCAGGAATAGGCCGCCGCGCTTCCGCCCCGCGCCGCGTACTCCCACTCCGCCTCGGTCGGCAGTCGCCGTCCGGCCCAGCGCGCGTAGGCCACGGCGTCGGGATAGGCGACCTGCACGACAGGGTGGTCGCCGCGGTCTGCGATATCGCTGTCCGGGCCGAATGGCCGGCGCCAATTCGCTCCAGCTACCCAGCTCCACCATTGCCGCCAGTCACGCAGGTCGACCGGGCCGGGCGTGGCGCGGAATACGAGTGCGCCGGCGCGCAGGTCGGCGGGGTCGATGCCCGGGTACAGCGCGGGATCGATCGGCTGCTCGGCAACCGTGACATAGCCCGTGGCGGCGACGAATTCGGCGAATTGGGCATTGGTCACCGGATGCCGCTCCACCGCAAAGGAAGGCACGGTCTCGGTATGGACCGGCGCCTCTTCCGGGTAGAAGCTCGTCGAGCCCATCCGGAATGAGCCGCCGGGCAGGTCCAATAGCTCGGTGAGCACTGCTTCAGGGTATGACGCGCCCGCCGCGCGCTAATCCGATCGCTTGTACCACGTGCGCATGTACATCACCATCGCCGCGACGAGTGCGATCAGCACCCAGATCACCAGTGCTTGGTCGATCCAGGCACCCGGCGGTGGAGCCCCGGGCAGGAAGTTGCGGATGGGGATGACCGCGAACAGCAGCGCGGCGAACCACCCGCCGAACGGAGGCACCAACTTCCGCTTACCAGTCGCCATCGGAATGACGACCGCCAACGCCAGGGCGGCCAGGGCGGCCAGGACCAGGCAGATTCCCAGATCGAAGATCAGCGGGGCCTTGGACCTATGCAGGGTGATGATCACGCTGTCGCCGCCGCCCGCCTCTTGACCGACTTCGCCGACCCGTTGAACGCTGACGTCCCAGCCTTCCAATTTTCCGGCCACCTCAACACGGGCCGGTTTGTATTTGCGATCGTCCCCGGACCCGGCCATCACCTCGGCCGAGAGCGTGTCGGTCTTGTAGGAATCGAATGGCCAGATCTCGGGGTCACCGTGCGCCTCGACCGTGGTGGCGACCATTGCCGGTGACTTGCCGGCCGGGTAGGCGAGGTCACCCGCGTCGTTGGGGGGATCCATGCGCACCGAGGTGTCGGACTTCAGCACCTCCAGCTTCGGGTCCCACATGTTCTCCTGCGGGTACACCAACACCTTGACCCCGAGGCGGTTGGCGACGGTCTTGAGCTCCTCGATACGTACCAGAACGACGGTGTCGTCGGCCGCGTTGAGATCCGGGGCCTTGATCGGCGCCGCCGATTGGCCGAGCAGATGAAAGCCGAACAACGACAAGCCGTAGACCACGATGAAAGCGATGAGAACGCCGATACCGATCACCAAGCCGCGGGTTCGCTTTTCGGGCGGCGGGGCGGCATGCGACGCGGGCGCTTCAACGGTCATCGGAAACCACCAATCCGGTAAGTCGGAAAGGCTAGGGACCGAGCACTCGCATTTGCTTGGCAAACTCGCCTCGTCGAGACAATACGAGTTGAGATGGTAGTGAACCCGTGCCGATCGCGCGGCGGGATGAGGATTTCCGCAAACGTCGGGTCGATGTCGCAGTCCGAGCCCGGTGTAGTTCATCTGGTGTTTGTTTGCCCGTTGCTTCGATAGTTGTAAATGTCGAGATGTGGCGAAATCGGGGTGACGGGCCCCCACCGAGCTCACCGCCGAGTCAGGCGCCATCGTGGCCGACCAGGCCATCCGCAGCAACCTGCCCGACCGCTACGCCGCCGGAGACTGAGTGCACACCCCGCATTGCCCGCTCGGGCTGACGTGGCCACCCCAGGCCACCGCAGCAAGTGCCGCACCCTCGGTGGCACCGTCAGCCGCCGGCCGCCATCCGGCTCCGTCCCACCATCTGTTGTTCTCGAGAGGCAATCAACGTGAAGCGCAATCGATCGGGTGCGGCTCTCAGCGTGCTGACTGCGACGGCTCTGGTGTTGTCGGGATGCAGCCAGCCGCACACCGCCCTGGCCTACGCCAATGGGGCCAGGGTGGATTGCGGCGGCGCGAAAGCCATCACCGCGAGTGGCTCGAGCGCGCAAGCCAACGCGATGACCGCGTTCATCGCCGCCTTCAACACCTCGTGCAAGGGACAACAATCCCTCACCTATACCGCCAACGGCTCTGGCGCAGGAGTCAACGACTTCCTGGCCGGCAAGACCGATTTCGCCGGATCGGACATACCGCTGTCCGGTGACCAATACGCCGCCGCGAAGCAGCGATGCGGCGGCAACGACGCCTGGAACCTGCCCGTCGTTTTCGGCCCCATCGCGATTACCTACAACCTCAACGCCGTTGACAACTTAGTACTCGACGCGACGACGCTGGCCAAGATTTTCAACGGCAGCATCACGCGCTGGGACGACCCAGATATCGCCGCCCTCAACACATCGATGCCATCCGAAAACATTCACGTCGTCTACCGTGAGGATCCGTCCGGCACCACCGCTCACTTCCAGGCTTACCTGCAGGCCGCATCCGGCGGGGCGTGGGACAAGGGCACCGGCAAGATCTTCACTGGCGGCGTGGGTACCGCAGCTAAGGGCAACCTCGGCACCTCGGCGGAGGTGAAGAACACCGAGGGCTCGATCAGCTACAACGAATATTCATTCGCCCAGCAGCAGAACCTGTTCGCCGCCCAGATCAAAACCTCGGCAAGCCGTAAATCGTTGCGCCCGGTGCGCATCGGCGCCGACACGGTCGGCAAGACCATCTCCAACGCCAAAATCGTCGGCAAGGGCGACGACCTCGTGCTCGACCTTTCCGGGTTCTACAACCCCAGCCAGCCCGACGTCTATCCGATCGTCATGGTCACCTACGAGATCGTCTGCTCGAAATATCCCAGCCCGGATGTCGGCCAGGCGGTAAAGGCGTTCCTTCAGGCTGCCGTCGGGCCGGGTCAGGCCGACCTCGACAAGCACGGCTATATCCCGCTACCGCCGGACTTCCAATCGAAAGTCTTCGGCGCCATCGACGCCATCACCTCGTCGCCGGCAACGAACGGGCTGACCGGCTAGGGTCAGGTCTTTTTCGGCACTTTTCGATCTCGTTGTCGCCACCAGCCGATCAGGAACAGGGCTAGGGCGACGACCAGCGCGATCAACACCCATAGCACGATGGCTTGGTCGATCCACGAACCGTAGGGTGGGCTGCCCGGCAGGATGTTGCGCAGGGGGACAATGGCGAACAGCATCGCGCCGTACCACGTTGTCATCGGCGGCAAGAACGAGGTCCTGCCCAATGCCACGGGAATGGCCACCCATAATGCCAACGCGGGCAACGCGATAAGGACCAGGATGATGCCGAGGTCGAAGATCAGCGGCCCCTTGGCCCGGTGCAACGTGAGGCGCACGTTCTCCAGAGAATCCGGGTTGGGATCGTCGGGATCGTGCACGCGTGTGGCGCTAGCGTCCCAGCCGTCCAATTTCCCAGTCACTTCAACACGGGCGGCTGCTTTTTCGCGGGATGGACCGGTCCCGGTGAAGACGTCGGCGGCGAGCACGTCGGTTTGGTACGAGTCGAATGGCCAGTTGCCGGGGTCACCGCGCGCCTCGATGGTGGTAGTCACTTGGGCGGGCGCTTTTCCTACCGGGTACTGCAGGTCACCCAGGTCGTTCTCGGGGTACAGCCGGACGGCCGCGTCGGTAGTCAGCACTCCGAAGTTTTTGTCGTACAACGAATCCTTTGGATAAACAAGCACATTCACCGTCAAGCGGTTGTTGCCGGTGTCCAGCTTCTCGAGGTGGACCGACACCACGCTGTCGTCCGCCTCCACTTTGCTGAAGTCCACCGCCGGCAGCGGCGGCGCCGATTTGGCCAACAGGTGCACGGCAATGAGGGACAGCACGTAGATCACGACGACGGCCACGATGATCCCGAACGCGATCGCGATGCGTCGTGCTCGCGACTCGGATGTCGGCGGCTGTGGAGGAGCTTCGATTGTCATGGGGCCTCACGACCAAGAGTAGGGCGAACAGTTCGGAGCCATCCCGGAAGGCACCGGGGCAGATGCTAGCAGTGTGACACCGCTTCGCAGGGGAAATTGACTCCTGAATTACCCGCCACCCGCCCGCCAGCAGCGGTGCCACGGCAGCAGCACTGTCGCACCGACAGCTCAGTCGCGCGAAAAGGCAAGCGCGAGTTCTTTTTCCACATCTTCGTAGGGGCGCCCGGACAGGTCGACCGTGACCTTGGTGATGGTGCCGCCGGTAAAGGTGAACGGCACTTTGTAGCGGCTGGATACCGCGGATCCACCGTTGCGTCCGACGGTAATGCCGACACCTGCCAACCCGAAGGTGCCCGGGTGGGTGCTCACATCGGCGAGGGTGCCGACCACGTCGTCGTCGATGTAGAGGGCGACATCACCGAGTGGGGTGTGGCTGTTCTGCACGGTTCCGGTTCGTGAATAGCGAGCGCCGAGTACGTGTCTGCCCAATGGCACTGCGCCCGAGGAGGACACCAGTTGCTGCGTTTCACCGAGGAAGTTGTAGACGTAGTGCAAACGTCCGTCCTGGATGAAGAGCACATGTCCGCCGTGCGCGCCGCCGTGCTTGAACAGCACACCTTCGGCGCCGGTGGTGTCAATCGTGACATCGGCCAGCACCGCGAACGAGCGACCGCGCATCTCGACTGCGGCGCCGGTGGCCACGTCGGCGCAGTCCGGATAATAGATATAGGAATCACGCTCGCTCATCAAGTACGGCCGCGACCGCGCCAACGTTTCAAAGATGTTCAGGTCCGCCAACGGCAGACCGTTGTATTTGGCGGCCTCGGAAAACCACAGCGCCTTGAGTTCCTCGAGCTTGTCGGGGTGCTCGCCGGCCAGATCGTGGCACTGACTGCGGTCGGCGTCGATGTGAAAGAGCTCCCAGCGGTCGGCATCGAAATGCCCCCAACCTGCGGGCGAAGCCGCATGCACGGTGTTGGCGAACCAGCCCTCATGCCAGATCCCGCGGGTACCCAGCATGGTGTAGAACTGCGTCTGCTTGCCGGTGTCGGCAGACGGATCGGCAAGCGCCGCTTTGAAACTCACGCCATCCAACGGCTTCTGCGGAATACCCTTGACGGTGTCCGGCGGTGCGATCTCAAGCAGGTCGTAGACGGTCGGGGTGATGTCGGCGACGTTGACGTAGGCGTCGCGGACGTCGCCATGTGCGGCAATACCGTTGGGCCAGGAGATGATTGCCGTGTCAGCAATACCTCCTTCATGCGAGGCGTAGCGCTTGTACAACTTGTAGGGCGTGTTGAACGCCATCGCCCAGCCAATCGGATAGTGGTTGTAGGTCTGCGGGCCGCCGAGCTGGTCAAAGACTTTCATGCTCTCTTCGACGGTGTCGATGTAGCCGTTGAAGAACTTGCCCTCGTTGACCGATCCGTTGGGTCCGCCCTCGCCACTGGCACCGTTGTCGGAGATCACCACGACGATGGTGTTGTCCAGCTGGCCGGACTCCTCGAGGTAGTCGAGGATTCGGCCGATCTGCGCATCGGTATAGGTCAGGAACCCGGCGAACACCTCGGCCATCCGGGAAAACAGCTTCTTCTCTTCGTCGTTGAGTGACTCCCAGGGCCGCACGGTGTCCTGCAATGGCCACGGCTCGCCATTGGGCCCCGTGACATCCAGATACGGGTTGACGGGCGACAGTTCGGTGTCGGCCGGCACGATTCCCAACGACTTCTGCTTTTCCAGCACGATCTCGCGGTAGCGCTCATAGCCCATGTCGAACTTGCCGGCGTACTTGTCGGCCCATTCTTTGAAGACATGATGCGGGGCGTGCCCTGCGCCGGGGCACACGTAGCTGAACCACGGCTTGTCCGGAGCGATTACCTTTGCGTCGCGGATGAATTCGATGGTCTTGTCGGCGAGGTCCTTTGACAGGTGGTAGCCGTCTTCGGGGGTTCCGGGTGGGTTCACCGGGTGGTTGTCGTAGACCAGGTCTGGGTACCACTGGTCGGTTTCACCGCCCAGGAATCCATAGAACCTCTCGAAGCCGCGCGAGGTCGGCCAGTGCCGCTTGGTCGAGGCCATGCTGGACTCCTCGAGCGGAGTCAGATGCCACTTGCCGACGCAGTAGGTGTTGTAGCCGCGTTCGTTGAGCACCTCGGAGAGCAGTGCGGTGTCGGCCGGGATCCGCCCACTGCAGTTGGGGAAACCGTCGGTGAATTCCTCGATGGTGGCCATGCCCACCGTGGTGGCGTTGCGACCGGTCAACAGCGACGCCCTGGTTGGGGAGCACAGTGCGGTGGTGTGAAATTGGGACAACCGAATCCCGCGCTCGGCGATCCGCGTCATCGCGGGCATCTCGACCAAGCCGCCGAAGCAGTCCCAGGTCGCGATGCCGGTGTCGTCCCAGACCAGATAGAGCACGTTCGGCGAGTTCTCCGGCGCGGTCGGGGCCGCGTACGGACCCCAGTCGGGCTCGGAATCGCGGATATCCAGCTCGATCTTGCCGTGGAACTCTGTCGATTCAGTCGCCTTACTAGCCACAGCCAGCCTCACTCCCGTAGCGGACCTACCTGATCGTCCGTGGACATTACACGCGCGAGGTAGCAATCGGCTGAGAGACGCAAAAGCCCCCGGCACGCCGAACGTGCGGGGGGCTTTTGTCTGTTCGCCAGAGGGCTACTTGGCTTTCTCCAAGATCTCGACGAGCCGCCAGCGCTTGGTCGCCGACATCGGCCGCGTCTCCATCAGGGCGACGCGGTCGCCGACGCCGGCGGTGCTGTCCTCGTCGTGCGCCTTGACCTTCTTGGTGGTGCGGATGATCTTGCCGTACAGCGCGTGACGCATACGGTCTTCCAGCTCGACCACGATGGTCTTCTGCATCTTGTCACTCACCACGTAACCGATGCGGGTCTTGCGACGGCCGCGCGTCTTCGGGCTAGCCGGAGTGTTCTTGGGGCCCTTGTCTTTTGACCCGGCATCCTTGGGGGCGGCTTTGGTGGCCGCTTTCGGAGCCGCTTTCTTGGCTTCAGTCATCAGGATTCCTTACCGTCTGGCCCGGAAGCCAAACCGAGTTCTCGTTCCCGCAACACCGTGTAGACGCGGGCGATCTCCCCACGCACCACCCGGAGCCGACGATTGTTAGTGAGCTGTCCGGTCGCCATCTGGAAGCGCAGGTTGAACAGCTCCTCCTTTGCCTCGCGCACGCGCTCGGCCAGCTCCTCATCGGTGAGCTCGCGCAGTTCGCCAGGCGAAATACCAACTGCCATCAGAACTGATCCTCTCGGGTGATGATGCGTGCCTTGATCGGCAACTTATGGATTGCCCGGGTGAGTGCCTCCCGGGCGGTCTGCTCGTTGGGGTAGCTGAGCTCGAACAGCACCCGGCCCGGCTTGACGTTGACCACCCACCACTCCGGGGAGCCCTTACCCGAACCCATGCGGGTTTCGGCCGGCTTCTTGGTTAGCGGACGGTCCGGGAAGACGTTGATCCACACCTTGCCGCCACGCTTGATGTGCCGGTTGATGGCGATACGCGCGGACTCGATCTGCCGGTTGGTGACGTAGGCATGCTCGAGGGCCTGAATTCCGTAGTCACCGAAGTTCACCTCCGTGCCACCGCTGGCGATGCCGCGCTGGCGGGGGTGGTGCTGCTTACGGTGCTTGACTCTGCGGGGAATCAACATGATTAGCTCTCCGTGCTCTGCGGTTCGGGGGCTGGCGCCACCGCACCCTCTGCTGCCGAAGCAGCACTATCCTCGGCGCCCGCGGCCCGTCCAGCCTCAGTGCTGGTTGCCGTGGTGCCCGACGCGCCACTACGACGCGGACGAGTGCCCGACGGCCGCTCGCGGCGCGGACGCTCGGCACCCGCCGGTGCGGCAGCGGTCAATTCGCGCTTGCCGCCGACGATGTCGCCCTTGTAAATCCAGACCTTCACACCGATCCGACCGAAGGTGGTCTTGGCTTCGTAGAGGCCGTAATCGATGTCGGCGCGCAAGGTGTGCAGCGGTACGCGGCCCTCACGGTAGAACTCCGAGCGGCTCATCTCGGCGCCGCCGAGGCGGCCCGAGCACTGCACCCGGATGCCCTTGACGTTGGGCTGGCGCATCGCCGACTGGATGGCCTTACGCATCGCGCGGCGGAACGCCACCCGGTTGCTCAGCTGCTCTGCAACCCCTTGGGCCACCAATTGCGCTGTCGACTCAGGGTTTTTCACCTCGAGGATGTTGAGCTGGACTTGCTTTTTCGTCAGCTTCTCCAGGTCGGCACGGATCCGGTCAGCCTCGGTCCCGCGGCGCCCGATCACGATGCCCGGACGCGCGGTGTGGATGTCGACCCGGACCCGGTCACGGGTGCGTTCGATCTCCACGTCGGCGATGCCGGCCCGCTCGAGCCCGGTGGACAGCAGCCGACGGATCGCGACGTCTTCCTTCACATAGTCGGCGTACTGCTTGTCGGCGTACCAGCGCGACTTCCAGTCGGTGGTAATGCCCAGTCGGAAGCCATGTGGATTGATCTTCTGGCCCACTAGTCTGAGCCTCCCTTCGATTCAGAAGTCTCAGAAGTCTTTTCGGGTGCCTTCTTGGCGGGAGCCTTCGTGGCCGCCTTCTTGGCAGGTGCCTTGTTGGCAGGAGCCTTTTTCGCCGGCGCTTTCGCGGCGGCCTTGCTGCCCTCGGCGCGACGCGCCCGCGATGACGTCGCCGGACCCTGACCCTTGACCGGCCGGCTTTCCACCACGACGGTGATGTGGCTGGTGCGCTTGCGGATCCGGAACGCGCGGCCCTGGGCGCGCGGACGGATGCGCTTGGCGGTCGGACCGCCGTCGGCGTAGACCGTGGCGACTACCAGAGTCGCCGGGTCCAAGCCGCCGTTGTTCTGCGCGTTGGCCGCGGCACTGGCGATCACCTTGGCGACCGGCTCGCTGGCGGCCTGCGGCGTCCACCGCAAGATGTCGAGCGCGTCGGTCACCGACTTGCCACGCACCAGGTCGATTACCCGGCGTGCTTTCGTCGGCGACACCCGCACGAACCGTGCTATGGCGACCGCCGAAGGAAATTCAGTTGTGGTCATCGCCGTTTGGCCTTCCGGTCGTCCTTGATGTGCCCCTTGAAGGTGCGCGTCGGCGCGAACTCACCGAGCTTGTGGCCCACCATCGCCTCGGTGACGAACACCGGGACGTGCTTGCGCCCGTCGTGCACGGCAAAGGTGTGGCCGATGAAATCCGGGATGATCGTCGAACGGCGCGACCAGGTCTTGATGACCTGCTTGCCGTTCTTCTCGTTCTGCACGTCGACCTTCTTGAGCAGATGGTCGTCGACGAACGGTCCTTTTTTCAGGCTGCGTGGCATGTGTTAGTCCTCGACTTCCTAGCGACCGTGCTTCTTGCCGGTGCGCCGGCGCCGGACAATGAGTTTGTTACTGGCCTTATTCGGATGACGGGTGCGGCCTTCCGGCTTGCCCCACGGGCTGACCGGGTGACGGCCACCAGAAGTCTTACCCTCACCACCACCGTGCGGGTGGTCCACCGGGTTCATCACGACACCACGGACGGAGGGGCGCTTGCCCTTCCACCGCATACGACCGGCCTTGCCCCAGTTGATGTTCGCCTGCTCGGCGTTGCCCACCTCGCCAACGGTTGCACGGCAGCGCACGTCGACACGGCGGATTTCACCACTGGGCATACGCAGCGACGCGTAAGTCCCTTCTTTACCGAGCAACTGGATGCTCGACCCGGCCGACCGCGCCAGCTTGGCGCCACCGCCCGGCCGCAGCTCGACGGCGTGCACCAAGGTACCGGCCGGAATGTTGCGCAGCGGCAGGTTGTTGCCCGGCTTGATGTCGGCGTTAGCGCCCGACTCCACCACGTCGCCCTGCGAGAGCCCCTGTGGCGCAACGATGTAGCGCTTCTCACCATCCAGGAAGTGCAGCAACGCGATGTTCGCGGTGCGGTTGGGGTCGTATTCGATGTGCGCGACCTTGGCGTTGACACCGTCTTTGTCGTTGCGGCGGAAGTCGATCACCCGGTAGGCGCGCTTGTGTCCACCACCCTGGTGACGGGTGGTGATGCGCCCGTGGGCATTGCGGCCGCCCTTGCTGTGCAGCGGGCGCACCAGCGACTTCTCTGGTTGCGTCCGAGTGATCTCGGCGAAGTCGGATACGCTCGCGCCGCGACGACCCGGGGTCGTCGGCTTGTACTTACGAATTGCCATGTCTAATCAAATCTCTCTCTCGCGCCCGGCTACGCCGGTGCTCCGAAAAGGTCGATTGGCTTGCTACCCGGTGCCAGCGTGACGATCGCGCGCTTGGTGCCCTTGCGCTTGCCGAATCCGCTCCGGGCGCGCTTGCGCTTGCCCTGCCGGTTCAAGGTGTTCACCGATGCGACCTTGACGGAAAAGATCTTCTCGACTGCGATCTTGATCTGGGTCTTGTTCGAATCGGGGTGCACCACAAAGGTGTACACATTGTCATCGAGCAGCGAGTAGGACTTCTCCGAGATGACCGGAGCCAGGATGATGTCGCGGGGGTCAGTGATGGTCGCCATCAGGCCGACACCTCCACATCGTTGTCGTCGCTGGCGCTGTGCGTCGCGCCGGCGATGTAGGCGTTGAGCGCCTCGACGCTGAACACCACGTCGTCGGAGCGCAGCACGTCGTAGGTGTTGAGCTGGCCCGCCGTCAGGATGTGCACACCAGGCAGGTTGCGCGCGCTCTTCGCGCCGGCTTCGTCGCTGCGGCCGATGACGACCAGCACCTGCTTGCGATCGGTCAGCGTGTTCAGAAATGCCTTGGCGCTCTTGGTCGACGGGGTCTGACCTGCCACCAGCTCGGTGATCGCATGGATACGTCCGTTGCGTGCCCGGTCGGACAGCGCCCCGCGCAATGCGGCTGCGATCATTTTCTTGGGAGTCCGCTGGCTGTAGTCGCGCGGCTTGGGACCGTGCACGACGCCACCGCCGGCGAACTGAGGAGCCCGTGTCGAACCCTGCCGCGCGCGTCCAGTCCCCTTCTGCCGGTAAGGCTTGCGGCCACCACCGCTGACCTCACCGCGGGTCTTGGTCGAGTGCGTACCCTGCCGGGCCGCCGCACGCTGTGCGGTGACGACCTGGTGCATCAGGGCGATATTGGCCGGGGCATCGAACAATTCGGCGGGCAGCTCGATGGAGCCGTCGACCTTTCCGTCCGGTGTCTTGACGTCAATCTTTAGCGCTGCCATTACTTCTCACCTCGTTTGATCGCGCTGCGGACCACCACGAGCCCACCGGTGCGGCCGGGGACCGCGCCCTTGATCAACAGCACGCCGTTCTCGGCATCAACCTTGTGTACCAACAGGTTCTGGACGGTCACCCGGTCGCTACCCATCCGCCCGGACATCCGCGTGCCCTTGAACACGCGTGCGGGGGTGGCGCAACCACCGATGGAACCGGGACGACGATGCACCGCCTGCGCGCCGTGGCTGGCGCCCTGCCCCTTGAAGCCGTGTCGCTTCATGGTGCCCGCGAAGCCCTTGCCCTTGGAGGTACCGGTCACGTCGACGTAGTTGCCGTCGGCGAAGATCTCGGCCGTCAACTCCTGGCCGACCTCGTATTCGCCTGCCGCGTCGGAGTTGTCCAGGCGCAGTTCAGCCAGGTGCCGGCGCGGGTTCACACCCGCGGCAGCGTACTGGCCAGTCACTGGCTTGTTGACCTTGCGCGGGCTGATCTCGCCATAGGCCAGCTGAACGGCGCTGTAGCCATCGGTCTCCGGGGTACGGATACGCGTCACCACGTTGGGCCCAGCCTTGACGACAGTTACCGGCACAATCCGGTTGTTCTCGTCGAACACCTGCGTCATGCCCAGCTTGGTACCCAGAATGCCTTTTCTTGCCATGAGTTCTGGATCTCCTACTGGATGTTGACGTCGACACTGGCCGGAAGATCGATGCGCATCAACGCGTCAACGGTCTTAGGCGTCGGATCAAGAATGTCGATCAACCGCTTGTGTGTCCGCATCTCGAAGTGCTCCCGCGAGTCCTTGTACTTATGCGGAGAGCGGATGACGCAATACACGTTCTTTTCGGTCGGCAGCGGCACCGGACCTACGACGCTGGCACCTGTTCGGACGACGGTCTCGACGATCTTGCGCGCCGACGCGTCAATAGCCTCATGGTCGTAGGCCTTAAGCCTGATGCGGATCTTCTGTCCCGCCACGCTTCTCCTACCTTCACTCCTGTTGAGGCCCGAATCCGGGCCTGGTGCTCCCGGCACGCTGACTCGGCTCGGCCCATCTCGGGCCGGTCGAGCGTCGCGCCGGATACTGCGCCGCTGTTTACCTGTCGTGGTCCACCGGCCCCCGCGCTCGGGTGTGTCACCCGCACGCAGCCTCGTTCGCGGCCAAATTGGTCGCATTCAAAGGTGGGACCGGACGCGCCCGTTTGGGCGCTGGTCGTATGCCCGGCCAGACATGAGCCCGGCGCAAGGCAACCTGAACAGTATGCCCTAGATCATTGCATTGGCCAAATCTCGGGTAAACCCCGGCGGCATGGGTCCGCCGGGCCGAATATGCCCTGGTCAGCGCGGCGCTTCGGACTCCTCAGGCACCTGCCGATTCGATGCTTGTGGCGCTGACCCTGCCCTGGGCGCGCTGCACGTGCAAAAAGCCGTCGACGGCCGCCAGCGCACACTCGTGGTAATCGAAATCCGGCAGGGTGGACAAACGTCCCAGCACCAGCGGGCCGATCAGCAGGGCGATGGCCCGGGACCGGTCTACCTCGCCCAATTCGGCGGCTTCCGGACTGTCGAATAATTCGTCGAATGGGGCCGCGTACTGCTGGGCGATGCGTTCCCGCAGTGTGGTGATTGCGGGGCTGTCGGCAGGGACAGCGTGCCGCGGTTCGGGAAACTCCTCTAGATCACGGCCCAGCGACAACCAGGACATCGCCGTCAGGAGAGCGGGCGCCCGGGCCACACTCTCGGCCTGCTCCAGCATCAAGGCAACCAGCCGATCGCGCAGCGAGCCCTCAGCAGATGGTGTCGGCGACGGCGGTATCAAGCTGTTGAACGCAGCTGCCAGCAAGTCATTTCCGCTCGGGAAGTGGCGATACAGGGTCGCTCTCGCCACGTTGGCGGTACGAGTGACCGCATCGACGGTCACCGCACTCGGCCCTCCCGAACGCAGCAGCGCGGCGGCGGCTTCCAACAAGCGAGCCTTCGAGCGCGCTGGACGCGGGTCCGTGCTGCCTTCGCTGATTGTGACCCACCTCCCGGTTTGGGAACGAGACCATTGGTCTATCTACAAGACTATTGGTCTCAAAACTCGTCCGCCGCCGAAAGGAGGCGCGTCCTCATGGTCGATATTCTTGTTGAGCGTGACCAGCGTACTGATCAGGTAAGCATCGGCGATAGCCCCCGAGCACGAGCATGGACGCTAGCCGTCGCGTGCATGGGTGTGGCGCTGGTGGTCGCATCTATGACGGCCTTGAACACCGCACTCGGCGACCTGGCGGTAGCCACCTCAGCGACGCAGTCGCAATTGAATTGGATCGTCGACGGTTACACCGTGGCGTTGGCCTGTCTGCTGTTGCCCGCCGGGGCGCTCGGTGACCGCTACGGCAGACGAGGCGCCCTGCTGATCGGATTGCTGGTTTTCGCACTGGGATCCGCGGCACCCGCGGTATTGCACGACCCGGTGCAGATCATCGCCGGACGCGCGATCGCCGGGATTGGCGCCGCCTTCGTGATGCCCGCGACGCTCTCGCTGCTGACCGTGGCCTATCCGAAAGACGAACGCATGAAGGCCGTGGGTATCTGGGCCGGCACCGCCGGCTCCGGCGGCGTCTTCGGGCTGATCGGTTCCGGTCTACTGCTTCGCTTTTGGGATTGGCATGCGATCTTCTGGTCACTGAGCATCGCGGGGCTCGGCATCTTCGTCCTGGCTTGCACCGTCGCAGCTTCCCGCGACCGCACCGCTCCCCGACTCGATTCGCTAGGTGCAGTGTTGATCGGTGCGGCCGTCGCCATCGCGGTGGCCGCGATTCTGGAAGCACCCAATCGGGGCTGGAGTGATCCACTGGTCTGGGGCGGGATCGTCGCGGGCGTGGTGATCGCGGCGGCCTTCGTTGTTGTCGAATTGCGACGACGATTTCCGCTTCTCGATGTACGGCTGTTCGGCGACCCCAGTTTTGCTACCGGGGTAGCGTCGATCGTCATTCTGTTCGGCGCGACGTTCGGGTTCTTCTATATCGGCATGCAGTACGTCCAGCAGATCATGGGCTACTCGCCACTGAAGACGGCGATCGCCTTCGCACCGTTCATGGTGCCGCTGGGCACCTTCTCAGCGCTGTCATTCTGGTATGTACCGAAACTCGGCCTGCGACTCGTGCTCTTCATCGGCACGCTGCTGATGGCGGTCGGTTTCGGTTGCGTGTGCAGCTTGGACCTGCACTCCACATACTCCGACTTCACTTGGCCGACACTGATTCTCGCCACCGGCATCGGAATCTGCACGGCACCAACGACTTCAGCGATCATGGGCGCCGTTCCCGACGAAAAGCAGGGAGTCGCTTCCGCGGTCAACGACACCTCGCGCGAGATGGGCGGGGCGCTGGGCATCGCCGTGGCCGGTTCGGTTTTGGCCGGGCGCTATTCGCACGAGCTGGCGCCCAGACTGGCCGGCTTCCCGGAAGCGGTACGCGGCCCGGCGACCGACTCGTTGCCAAAGGCAGTCGAGGTGGCCGGCAAGCTGGGGCCGCAGGGAATCCAGCTGGCCGAGATCAGCAAGACGGCATTCTTGGCGGCCATGCACGCTTCCACGATCGCGATGGCCGCGATCGTGGGCGTCGCGGCCATCGCGATCGGAGTGTGGGCACCCGGGCGTGACGGCCGACAGCTGCCCGCGATACGCCGGCTTCGCTCCCGGGCCTAACGGACGAATTCAGCGGCGCGGTGCCCGAGCATCACGATGGTCGCGTGCGGCCCGCGGCTGGTGATGCCGGGCAGGATGGAGCCGTCGATCACCCACAAGTTCTCGATCTCACGGACTCGGCACTCTGGATCGACGACGGCTCGCGGGTCACCCTCGACGCCCATCGGGGCACTGCCACAAAGGTGTTGCGAAGTCGCCCATACCGGTGTTCCGACATATGTTGCCGCACTGGCCAGTTCGCGAGCCAATTCACTGCCCCTCCGCAACGCCACGACGTCTTCGGGTTCGCTGTCGTAACGGTGCTCGATGCGCGGCGGCACGTCGGGATCCGGGGAGACCAGGGTGATGCGCCCCCGCGCGCGCGGCTGCATCAGCGCCACACCGATATGCGGCCAGTCCGGATGGCCCGGGGTGCCGTCACCGGTCATCGCGACGAAGCCGCCCGTATACGGCCTGATCTCGATATCGTCATCGGTACTGAGCACCACCTCGAGCACCGGCCTTCCGGTAGCCACTGTCCAGTTGGTCGGCAATACCCATTCGGGGTGGTCGCTGCAGAACATCCCCACCGGCAGCGGCGCCACTACCGGCACGGCGAGGGCCCGCAACATCGCTTCATCGCCGATACCGGACAGCATCAGCAATTGGGCTGATTGAATTGCTCCGCTGGACAATACAATTCGGTCAGCGGTAAGGCTGATGGGGCCCTGCGGGCCGACCGCGTCGACGCCCACCGCGGCGGTTCCGGCGAAACGCAGTCGCGCTGCACGGGTCTGCGCCAGCAGCGTCAGGTTCGATCGTTGCAGAGCCGGCATGAGATATCCGGCGCCCGAACCGAGGCGTACACCGTCGACGATGTTGAGCGGGACCGCGCCCACACCCGAGGGAAGTTCTGGCCCGCAGTCATTGAGGTCGGCAATCCATCCAAACCCGGCACGCTGCGCGGCAGCCACGAAACTTTCGGTGGCACCGGCCATTTCATGAGTGCGGCGAACGAGGATCGGTCCTTTGCCGCCGTGAGCGGGTCCAGCGAAATCCAGGTCGGTCTCGATAGCGCGGAAGTGTTCGATGACGTCCGACCACGCCCAACCGGGCACAGCGGCCCGATCAAAATCTTGTGGCAACCCGCGACAGAAGTAACCGCCATTGATGGCGCCCGAACCGCCGACCGTTGCCCCGCGCACGATCGGCGCCAGGCGAACGGGCCGATCGGTGAGCCGGGTCTGATACCGCTGGACCAGGGGGCTGCCGGCGCCGATCGGCAACTGCAGACCGTTGGTGGTTTGCGCCAGCAAGCGCGGATCGGCGAGCCCGGGCCCCGCTTCGATGACGGTCACTGTGCAGCTGGAGTCGGCGGAAAGCCGTTCGGCGACAACCGATCCAGCGCTACCGGCACCGACGATCAGCACATCGCTGTGCGTGATGGCCGTGGTCAAGGCGGCAGCTAGGTCCGGATCTGCGGTTTGAGCGCGCGCAGGTTGCGTTCCCGCAACACACCCCACCACAGCCCCAGGCCGTAAGCCAGGTCGTCGACCCGCTTGAGCAAGAGATAGGTCAGCAGTCCGATCGGTTCGGCATCCTCACCGTTGCCATCCCGACGGCGCAGCCAGTCAACCACCCCGTCCATCACGGCGGCGACAACCAGGACCCGTCTGCAGTGGCGCGAGGTGACAGCCGCGACCAATGCCAGCGGCCAGTAATGCCGGCACAGGGCCGACGCCAGTTGCAACGCCGCCGACCACAGGCCGCGGGTCGCGATGACTGCAACGTCGGCAAGCGAGGTCTCGGCGCCGCGCATGGCTTTGGCGATCCGGCGGCCGGTCAGCACCGCGATCACGATCGAGGCCAGCTGAGACAGGCTGGTCCCGACTGCCATCAAGATCCAGGCCGTCAACGCCCAGCCCGATATCACCACCGGGGCCGTCTTGTCCGGGTGACGCACCGACAGCGGGGCGGCCGAGCCACCGTAGAATGCCTTGCGCGCCAACCAATCCCGCAGCTGCGTGCGGTGGTCGTGAGCAACGAGCGCGATCGGCTCATAGCGGAGCCGGGCGCCGGTCTCGATCAGCCGCCAGCACAGGTCGACGTCTTCGCCGGACTGCATGGTCTCGTCGAACCCGCCGACGCCGCCGATGGCCGAGCGGCGACAGATGATCGCGGCGCTGGGCACATAGGAGACCGTGCTGTGCGGTAGCACCGGCGCTTCGCGCTGTCCGAGGTCCAGTGACGAGTGCACCGCCTCGTAGCGCGCGACCAGGTTCTCGCTGTGCGCCAGCCCGACGATGCGCGGGGCGACCAAGGCGACGGTGGGATCGCAGAAGTGACCCAACAGGGCTTCCAGCCAACCTCGGCGCGGCGTGACATCGGAATCCAGAAACGCGACGAACTCGGTGGTGCAGGCCTGCAGCCCGGTGTTGCGTGCCGCCGCCGGTCCCCTGCTGCGGACGTGACGCAGCACTTCGATATCGCAGTGCGCACCCGCGAAGTCTTCGGCGGTGATGGCAAACGACGAACCGTCGTCCACCACGATGACCCGCAGCCCGCGCAGTAAGCTCACCAGCCGCCGCACGCCGGAAACGTTGTCCCGCACCGGAATTACCACGGTCACGTCACGGTGCGACGGACCACCGGCGGGCCGCGGATGTGCCACTGTGGCGTCCAGCAGGGTCCGGGCCAACTGCGCGCTGAGATCGTCGCGCACCTTGAGGCGACCGTCGGACAGCATGCCCTGGGCGGCGGGGGCCAACTTGAGCAGCCGGGTCGGTGAGCCGCCGAGCAGAGCCGAACCGTCGCCCAGCACTCGGACGCGGCGATCGACCTGGACGGCGAATCCGTCCGGCAATCGGGGCTGACTCATGTCAGCATCCCGTTGGGGCCGGGTGACCACCGGACGACGCGACGCACACAGCCGTCGACCATCTCCGAGAAGATGCGCCTGCCCTCGGCCGCGGTCGCGGTGGTGGGGTCGCCCAGGACGCCAACCGGGCTGACCGCCGCGACCCCGCCGCGGCGCATCGACGGCAGCAGTTCGGGTAGCGGCGCCCGGTTGCCAGCGAGCCACTGGTCGGTCAAGACATCGGTCGGCGAGATATGCAGTAACACTGATGTTTCGGTGTGGCCGGCGTGGGCGTCGCCGCCGACGGCGACACAGGGGCACCAGCCGGCGTCGCGGCCCTCAGCGCGCAACTGCCGCACTGCGCTGTCCAGCGCGGCGACATTGCCACCGTGGCCGTTGACGAAGACCAGACGCCGGGCCCAGGAAGCGGCCGACCGGCCGTACTCCACCAGCAGCATTGTCAGGGCTTCGATGCCGATCGAGATCGTTCCGGCGAAACCTTGATGCTCACCACTGGCGCCGTAGGCGATGGCCGGTGCGACCAACCAGTCCTGCTCGGCGCGGGCCTGCAGGCTTGCTCTCGCCCCGGCAGCGACGGCGGTCGCGATGCGGGTGTCGGTGTCCAACGGCAGGTGCGGACCGTGCTGCTCAGTCGAGCCCAGCGGGATCAATATCGACGGCGAAGTGCTTAATAGCTGGCCCGACGTCGCAGTTCCTAATTCGCCGAGTACGGGCACTCGGTGATGGTAGGCCGAATTCACCTGGCGTGCACCAATTGTTGCACCTTCAAAGTTAACTTTTTTCTGGGCTGTTCACCGAACGGTTGAAATTCGGCTCGTCCGTCACGGTTGCCACGCGCGTATCACAATTTGCGCCGACGTCGATTCCGCCCGCACACCGCGATCGGCGCCAGTCACCGACTGGCGAATCCACCCGGCCCAAACCGATACTTGGTAAAGGTGACCGCCTTTGCCGGGCGGGGTGTCCACCCGGATTCGAGCTAGTCCTCCCGGGCCGCGGGCACGCCCAGCGCCCGGGTAAAACCGGCCGGCACGAGAATGTCGTCGGGACCGAGATCGTGTACCGAACCGTGCCCCAGGCCCGCGAGCGCCGAGTCGATACCTCCGCGCAGAATGTCAAGAACGTTCTCGACGCCGGCCTGCCCGTTCGCGGCGAGACCCCACAGATACGCCCGGCCGATCATCACCGCCCGCGCCCCCAGCGCCACCGCCTTGACGACGTCGCTGCCACGCCGGATGCCACCGTCCAGCAACACCTCAACCTGGCTGCCGACCGCCGCCGCTACCGCGGGCAGTGCGCGGATCGACGCCGGTGTGCCGTCCAGGTTGTTGCCACCGTGGTTGGACACCGATATTGCCGAAACACCAGCATCCACAGCTCTTTTCGCGTCATCGACGCGCATCACGCCCTTCAGCATGAACGGCCCGCCCCACAGTTCGCGCAGCCAGGCGATATCTTCCCAGGTTGGCGGCGGGGTGCCCATCCACTCCCCGTACGCGGCAAAGAAGGGCGGTCCGAGCTCGCCGCGACGACCCTGATTAGGTACCCGCAGGTCCGGTGGCCGCAGCGTCTTACCGAACTTCCACAGCCAACGCGGTTTGGTGATCGCCTCCGGAGACAACCGCAGGATGGTCCGCAGGTTCATCTCCTCCGGGATCGCGGGGCTGCCCCAGTCCCGGCCGTGCGAGAAGGTCCAGTCGGTGGTGACGATCAAACCGACCGCACCGGCCGCCCGTGCGCGTTCAACCCGTTCGGCGATCGCGTCGCGCCCGCCGAGCCAGTACACCTGGAAGAAGACTTTGGGGTTGGCCGCGATGACGTCCTCGACCGGCTTGCTCGCGAACGACGAAAGTCCCATCGCTGTTCCGCGCGCCGCCGCGGCCCGCGCGACGGCCACCTCACCGTCGGGATCGACCGCCTGAACACCGGTCGGAGAAATGATTACCGGTAGCGAAATATCCTGTCCCATAACGGTGGTCGACAGATCACGCTTTTCCAATGCGCCAATCACATGCGGTGCAAATCCGAGTTCACTGAAAGCTTCGACGTTGTCGGAGACCGTGATTCCCTTTTCGCTTGCTGAAATAAGGGAGGAGTAAACGGACTTCGGTAACCGCCGCTTAGCTCGTTGCTGCGCGATGGCGACCGTTTCGAACCATTCGTCGGCCATGATCTACAGCGGGCTTTCGTTGCACAGCCGCGCCGGCGCGGTTGCCGGGGTAACTACCGGCGGCCGCACCGACAGGGTGAGCGGCACCGGTTGGCGGACCCGTTTGCCGCGTGAGTGGTCGGCACGGGGCCGTGGCGTCTGGCGTTCGTGGGTCAGGGCCGCCGCGCTGTGTCCCTGGACGCATTCGGGATCCGGACCGTCGAGCGGCAGGCCGGTGAAGAACTTCGCCGCCATACAGCCGCCCCGGCAGCTGTCGTAGTGCCCGCAGCTGCCGCAAGCGCCGGCGGACTGCGGCTCACGCAGTTCCAGAAACAGCGGAGCATTCTTCCATACGTTGTCAAACCCGCTGTCGGCCAACACGTTTCCGGCCAAGAAGCGGTCGTGGATGGCGAATGGGCAGGCGTATACATCGCCGACGGGGTCGATCAGGCACACCACCCGGCCAGCTCCGCACATGTTGAGGCCAGCCAGGGCGCCGGACGAGCCGAGCGGCGCCAGATGGAAGAAGGAGTCTCCGGTGAGCACCCCGTCCCCCTTGGCGACCAGCCAGTCGTAGAGCTGAACCTGTTGGGCCGCGGTGGGGTGCAGATCTTCCCAGACATCTGCGCCTCGCCCCGACGGACGCAGCCGGGTGATCCGCAGCGTGGCGCCGTAACGGCTTGCCAATGCCGCGAATTCATCGAGCTGGTCGACATTGTGCCGGGTGACCACGACTGAGATCTTGGCGTCGGAGAAGCCGGCCGCGGCCAGGTTTTCCAGCGCACGTATGGCCATGGCGAACGACCCCGGGCCGCGGACGGCGTCGTTGACTTCGGCGGTGGCCCCATCGAGGGAGATCTGCACGTCGACGTAGTCGCTCGCCGCCAATCGAGCGGCAACATCTTCGTTGATGCGGACTCCGTTGGTGGAGAACTTCACGCCGACGTGGTGCGCGGTCGCATAGTCCACCAGCTCCCAAAAGTCCGGGCGCACAGTGGGTTCCCCGCCACCGATGTTGACGTAGAACACCTGCATGCGTTCCAGCTCATCGATGATGTCCATGCACTGGCGAGTGGACAGCTCGCGCGGATCGCGCTTACCCGACGAGGACAGGCAGTGCACGCAAGCCAGGTTGCACGCGTACGTCAGCTCCCACGTCAGGCAGATGGGAGCATCCAGCCCGTGCTCGAACTGCTCGATGAGACGGGGCACTGGGGCGTGGGCGGGTGCAGTCATTGTTGCTCCTCCTGGGGCACCAGCATCTGGGAATCGGCCAGCACACCCAACGCGTGCAAATAAGGGCCTTGTGCGGAGTCGTCCACTCCCGCGGCGCGGAACGCGGATCGGGCGTCGGGATGATCGGCCAGCGACCGCACCACCTCAAGGACGGTGCGGTTCTTCAGAAAAGACAGCTTGCGGGTGCCGAAGTGATACAGCAATGCGCCGAACGGTTCTGGACGAACCGCCACCTGTGGGTGCAACCGCCAGCCGCGATCAGGATCGAACAAGATCTCTGCCTGTTGAACCTGCGCGGACGCAGGCACGGTCAGTAGACCCCGCACATACCGTCGATAGACACTTCCTCGACCAGGGTTTCGGTGACAAGCTCGGTGTCAGTCTCGGTCTCGTGGTCCATGTCAATCCGCCTCTCGTAAGGACTCGACAATGATCGGTCGATCTGGACACAATATGGCATCGAGTGCCGCAATGGAAGGGCAGGTCCAATGATGCCCCAATCGCGGTTGGGCCGCCGCCGCTCGACCACACCGCAGCACATCACCGACGTCGCCATCGAGCTGTTCACCACCCACGATTTCGGCGAGGTGAGTGTCGACGACGTCGCCCATGCCGCGGGCATCTCGAGGCGGACACTGTTCCGCTACTACGCGTCCAAGAACGCCATCCTCTGGGGCGACTTCGACACCCACCTCGCGCACCTGGAGAACTTGCTCGACGCCGTCGATCCCAAGGTTCGGTTGGCCGCGGCGCTGCGCGGGGCGTTGTTGGCTTTCAATACCTTTGACGAATGCGAGACGGTCCGGCACCGCCAGCGCATGCGGGTGATCCTGCAGACCGCGGAGCTGCAGGCGTATTCGATGACCATGTACGCCGGCTGGCGCGAGGTGATGGCCGGCTTTGTGGCTCGCCGGTTGAACCTCAAGACGACCGATCCACTGCCCCAAACCGTTGCCTGGACGATGCTGGGGGTCGCGCTGAGCGCCTACGAGCACTGGCTCAGCGACGAATCGGTGACGTTGCTCGAAGCACTCGGAAACGCGTTCGACATCGCCGGGGCGGGCCTCGGCGAACTCGACCAATGAATGCCACGCCCGAGCATCTGTTGCATACGTTGCGGTCGCAGGGCCGGTTCTGCGGCAGCTCCGGCTCCCCGATGTATGGCGAACTCTTCGAACTGGTGGCCACCGACGTCGAATCGGGCGGCGTCTTCGCAACGATTTTGTCCGGCCACGAAGAGGATTCGGGACGGCATGCGGTGCCGCTGCGGTTGCTCGGTGGCCTGCACCGGTTGGTGCTCGACGGACGGGCGCCGGCGTTGCGTCGCTGGTACCCGAGCACCGGCGGCAGCTGGGACGCCCAGAGCGCCTGGCCGCAGATCAAAGTCACCGCAACCGACCACGCCGACGCGCTGCACGCAGCACTCGATCAGCCGCCGCAGACCAACGAGGTGGGCCGGTCCGCCGCGCTGATCGGCGGATTGCTCCGCATCGGCCAGGTATTTGGTTATCCGATAAGGCTTTTCGAGATCGGGTCGAGCGCCGGACTGAATCTTCGCGCGGACCACTACCGGTATCGCTACGCCGGTGGACAGTGGGGACCGATCGACTCGCCGGTCATCATCGACGACGCGTGGCATGGTCACCTGCCACCGGCGGGCCAGCTGCGGATCGCCGAGCGGCACGGGTACGACATCGCGCCCATCGACGTCACCCACGCCGACGGGGAAACGACGGTGTTGAGCTATGTCTGGCCCGACCAGAGCGCCCGGCTGGACCGGCTGCGCGGCGCCATCGCGGTCGCCCGAAATATCGGAGTGCGGCTGGTGCGGCAGACGGCGGCCGACGCCGTCGCCGGCCTGACACTGGCCGACGGTGCGTTGACGGTGCTGTGGCACTCCATCACCTGGCAGTACCTATCCGGCGAGGAGCGGGCGGCGATCCGCACGCACGTCGACGCGCTGGGCGCACAAGCCGATGCCCGGTCGCCGTTTGCGCACCTGACTCTCGAGCCTGCCCACGATGGGGCTGGCTCCGCGATCAAATTCCTGGTGCGGGCCCGCAGCTGGCCGGGCGGGCAGCTGCAGATCCTGGGCGAGTGCCACCCGCACGGCCCGCCGGTGAACTGGCAATAGGCGTAATTACCAAAAGCTTTCGCGTCCACCGGCGGCCCGCCACCGGTTGTTAGGTCCCGGTGAAAGTGGACCTCGCGTTCGTCGCCGAAGAACTGGCGACCGTCATCCAAACCGCCCGCACCCGTGCCGTTCTGCAGGCGTCAAGCGGGCACTAACGCAGCGCCTCGGGGTTGGCGATCCGGATCGGCGTCCCGTCCAGCCAAGCCAGCACGGCTTCTACGGTGTCGGCGTAGAAGGCGGCCAGCGTTTCCCGGGTGACGTAGCCGAGGTGCGGCGACAACGTCACATTCGGCAGCAGCCGCAGCGGGTGGTCGGACGGAAGCGGTTCGATGTCGAACACATCCAGCCCGGCACCGGCGATGCGCTCGGCCTGCAGCGCGGCCATGAGGGCGCGCTCATCGACGATCGGGCCCCGGGAAGTATTGACCAGGAAGGCATCTGGCTTCATCAGGGCCAGCTCGGTTTCGCCTACCAATCCTCGGGTGCGATCGGAAAGCACCAGGTGGATGGAGACCACGTCGGATTGCTG
Source organism: uncultured Actinomycetota bacterium (assembly GCA_963826365.1). Taxonomy (GTDB): domain Bacteria; phylum Actinomycetota; class Actinomycetes; order Mycobacteriales; family Mycobacteriaceae; genus Mycobacterium. Next base: position 718,835 of record CAWGXA010000004.1, read on the forward strand.
GAAAAGCGCCGATTTCTCCACCCGGCGCGCCCCGACCGCAGCCGCGGTCTCTTCGGTGAGATTCTGACTCCACGCAATGACCTCCATGCCAAATGCGCCTCCGTATTCGGCCATGCGTTTGCCGGTCCTGCCGAGTCCGAGCAGCCCGAGCGTTTTGCCGGACAGCGTCACACCGACGGTGCTCTGCCACCCGCCTTCGCGCATCCGGCGGTGTTCTTCGGCGAGATTACGCACCGTCGCGATCATCAACCCCCAGGCGAGTTCCGGGGTGGCGTCACGGACAGTGCGGAACCGCGGGTGGGCGAAGTCCGAGTGAGCGACCAAGACGCCGTGCTCGGTGGCCGCGGCCATGTCCAGGTTCGGCAGGCTCTTGCCGACGATGGTGATCAGTTTCAGGTTCGGCAACCGCTCGATGAGCGTGCGCGGTAGCGCCATCCGCTCGCGCACGGTGCAGATCACCTGGAAAGGATGCAGCGCGTCAACGGCGTCTGCCTCCGAGAGGTGCTGGTTGAAAACCGTTACATCAGAACGACTCTGGACCGATGTCCAGTCAGCCAGTTCGAGTGCCAAGCCGGCGTAGTCGTCGAGTATCGCCACCTGGGGCATGGGGTCTTAGCCCAGCATTTCGGCGATGGGGGTAGCGGCGGCGATTTTGCCGCGGGCCTTCATCACCTTGCCGGGCATCCCGCCGCCGACCACGCCGACCACTACGCCGTCGCGCTCGTAGTAGGCCAGGAACTTTCGTCCGTCGTCTTCGACCAGATGCACGATGTCGGTGGCTTCCGGCTCTCCCAGGCACTGAATCTTGACGTCATATTGGTCGCTCCAGAAGTACGGGACGACCACGACCGGGGCCACGTCCTGTCCGAGCATCGCGGGCACCACGACCCGTGCCTGATCCGCGACGTTGCTCCAATGTTCCACGCGTGCTTGATGTCCCGTCGGATCACGCCAGGACGCGACATCGCCGAGTGCCCACACGTTTGCGACGCTGGTCCGTCCGGCTTCGTCACAGAGCACCCCGTTGTCGACCTCGATGCCGCTGCCTTCGAGCCACTCGGTTGCCGGTCGAGATCCGATTCCGACGACCACCAGATCCGCCGTCAGCTCGGTGCCGTCGCTGAGCACCACCTGCTCGACATGCGCATCGCCGCGTAACTCCGCGACGCCCACACCGGTGCGCACGTCCACGCCTTCGTCGCGGTGCAGCCGTGCCACCAGCGCGCCGATCTGCTCGCCGAGCACCGCGGCCAGCGGGGTCGGTTGCGGCTCGACCAGCACCACGTCGACACCGAGGCTGCGCAGGCTGGCCGCGACCTCGCAACCGATGAAGCCGGCGCCGATGACGACGGCGTGCTGTGCCTGGGTTGCGTGCTCGCGCAGCGCGACGCTCTCGTCGAATGACCGCAGCACCCGGACGCCTTCGAGATCGGGGAACGCCGGAATGCGCCGCGGTACCAAGCCGGTGGCAATCACCAGCTCGTCGTAGCCAAGCACCGTTCCGTCGGAGAGGGTTACGGTTTGCGCAGCGGTGTCCAGGCCGGTGGCCGCGGCACCCAGCCGCAGGATGATGTCCTTTTCGTCGTAGAACTCGCGCGGTTTGAGGGCCACGTCATCGACCTCTTTGCGCAGCACCTCCTTGGACAGCGGCGGCCGGTCGTAGGGCAGATGCGCCTCATCGCTCACGATCGTGATGCGCCCGGTGAACTCCGACCGGCGCAGTTGCTCGGCGGTCCGAGCGGCAGCGAGGCCGCCGCCGACGATCACGATCCCCTTGTCGCTGTGGTGTACGCCTTGGCTACTGGTCACGTGGTGTTCATACACGATTGCGCAATCAGTACTTCAAGGCACCCTTGTCTACGTGGATCTGGGTGCCTGACAAGGTGGCGGAACCGGGGCCGGCGAGCCAGACCACGACGTCGGCCACCTCGTCCGCCGTCATGAATCCCTTGTACTGCAACGGCATTGGCGGGAAGCTGTGTACATAGGTGGGATGTTTGGCGAAAATCTCCATCATCGCTTCGGGTTCGATCATCGGGGTGTCTACCGAATACGGATGGATGGAGTTGACCCGGATGCCGTATTCGCCGAGCTCGATCGCCAACGAGTTGGTCAAGCCGGTGACTCCGTGCTTGCTCGCCGAGTAGTGGCTGTTGCCTGGTGTTGCCTTCAGCCCCGCCGAAGAACTCACCAGCACGATGGAGCCTCCGTTGCCGGCCTCGATCATCGCGGGTATGGCGGCGCGCAGGGTGCGAAACGTGCCGGTCAGGTTGACCCCGATGACGGTGTCCCACTGCTCGTCGGTGAGCTCCCACAGTCGGCCCCAGCCCAGTACCCCGGCGTTGGCCACCAGGATGTCGAGACGACCGAACTGTTCGACGCCGTCGGCGACCAGCTCGCGCAGCGCGACGTCGTCGCGAATGTCGGCCTCGCGAGCCAGCACCTTGCGGCCCTCGGCCTCGACCAGGCGGACGGTCTCGCTCAGATCCTCAGGCGTGGCAGGCGTGTAGGTCACGGTGTCAGACACCGGCCCGCAGATATCCAGCGCGATGATGTCGGCGCCCTCACGGGCGAGCTGCACCGCGTGCGATCGCCCTTGGGCGCGGGCAGCGCCGGTGACGAATGCCACCCGTCCTTGCAGTGATCCAGCCTGACCCGCCACGGCACGCCCCTTTCGCCGAGACACAGGCTAGCAGCGGAACTGAAACGTGTTCTAACTCGGCTCGAAGTCGGGCCGAACTCAGATTTCCGAGATGATCTGGGCCCGTCGTGAGTTGTATTCCTCGTCGGTCAAAACGCCCTTGGCACGCAGCGCCTCGAGCTCGGCAAGCCGCTCGCCGATCGGCGGCTGTGCGGGCGCAGCACCGGCAGCGGGCGCGGCGGCCGCGGGCGCCTGCTGGTCGACCGCGCGGCGCACCACGGCCTGGATCTGCGCACGCAATCCCGGGTTTGACCGAATGTCGACCATCCTGTTGAGCGGAACACCATTGGCCTTGAGGATCTGCAGGATCTCCATCAGCGGCCCGGCTTGGCCGCTCAGGTCGTAGGTCTTGTTGTCTTCGGCCAGCGTGAATTGAGCGGGCATCAGTCCGTTGACCAGAGCGCTTCGCTCCCAGTCGATTTGGTATTCCTGGGTGGTGGCGTTGACCAGGACCACGAGTTTGCGCGCGGTGAGGTTGCCCAACCGGGTGACGTTGGCGATAACCCGGTCTTGACCATCGAACGGCAAGATACCCGGCCCGGAGATGTGCAGGTTCACCTTCACCACCGGCTGCTCGTTGATCCGGGTTCCGGTCTCGCTGAGCCCGGTGATCTGAGCGAGCGCCAGCACCCCGTGCTGCTCCAGGTCTGCGGATTTGGCCGCCGATTTCGCCCCGTAGTTTGTCAGTGCGAGCGCGATCGCTACGTCGGCCACGGTGATGAGCAGGCCGACATAGAGCATCCACTGCAGCAGGTTGTCCAGCCCCAGCGTGAAGTAGACAACCAAGAAAATCGGCCCGACCAGGCCGCCGCACAGCAAAACCAACAACTGCGTCTTGAGGTAGCGAGCCAACACGTGTCTCTCCTCGTCTTAGGGAAGTTCGTGTCAGATTAAGCCCTGGAAGGGCACCGTAGGCGCAAACGGCACCCGGCTCACGTAATGCTCATAGCAGCTACCTAGGCGTCGCCCACGCAGTCGCCGATCAGCGCGGCGTGACCTTTGGCCGCTCCTTGGGCGCACTCGCACTCGCCGCCGTCGCAGATTGGGCGGCCGCCACTGCCGGTGCGGCGGCCAGCGGGGGCACTGCCGCGGGCAGCGCGTTTGCCGGCGAGATTCCCCCGGTTTCCGCTGACTGTGGCGCGGCCGACGGGCTGGCCGGCCCCGACACTTCCGTCGCCGGTGTCGCCGCCGGTCCCGAAGAATAGGCAGGCGTCTCTGCCCGCGTTGTCGCGACCGGCGTGCTGGTCAGGGCGGGCGACGCCGCGGGCGCACCCGCAGCTGGCACACCAGCAGATGCCACCCCCGCCGGTGCCGCGGACAGCGGCGAGATGGTCGACGATAGATGTCCCGCGGCAACCGCCGGCGCCGCAGCGGCCGCCGGGACCGAACTACTCGCCGGCCCCGCTGTTGCCGCCGGCACTCCGGCTGCCACCGAACCCGCCTGCGCCGCACCCCCGATCAGCGGCGAAGACGCCTGCAGGGGCCCGGCATTCGCCGCCTCGGCGCTGGCATACTCGGCCGCACCGCTACTCATGAGCTGCACAAACTGCTGGTGAAATAGCGCTGCCTGGGCGCTGATGGCCTGATAGGCCTGCGCATGCACGCCGAATAGCTGCGCGATGGTCGCCGACACCACATCGGCGCCCGCGGCCGACACACTCGAAGTTGGGGCCAGCGCGGCTGAATTGGCGGAGCTGATCGTGGACCCGATATTTGACAGGTCAGAAGCCGCCGCCGCCACGTACTCCGGCGTCGCGTTCATGAACGACATCCGAACCTCCCGCCAGACCGCGACGGTCAATTAACCGCACCGTCAACCCGAGACTGGATGATGACGATCTTAGCGACTTCCACCGGGGATTTCGTCCCAAACGAAAGCACAAGGCCCGAATTGCCTCAGCGGCGATCCGGGCCTTGTACTGACTTGGGTCCGGCAGACCCTATTTGATGATCTTGGTGACCCGGCCGGCGCCGACGGTGCGGCCACCTTCGCGGATCGCGAACCGCAGACCGTCGTCCATGGCGACGGGCTGGATCAGCTTCACCGTGATGTTGGTGTTGTCACCAGGCATCACCATCTCGGTGCCCTCCGGCAGCGTCACCACACCGGTCACGTCCGTGGTGCGGAAGTAGAACTGCGGACGGTAGTTGTTGAAGAACGGCGTGTGCCGGCCGCCCTCGTCCTTGGACAGGATGTAGACGCTGCCCTCGAAGTCGGTGTGCGGCGTGGTGGTGCCGGGCTTCACGACGACCTGACCGCGCTCGACGTCCTCGCGCTTGATACCGCGCAGCAGCAGCCCGACGTTGTCGCCCGCCTGGCCCTGGTCAAGCAGCTTGCGGAACATCTCCACACCGGTGACGGTCGTCTTGGTGCTGGTCGGCTTGATACCGACGATCTCGACTTCCTCGTTCACGTTGATGATGCCGCGCTCGACACGACCGGTCACCACGGTGCCACGACCGGTGATGGTGAAGACGTCCTCGACGGGCATCAGGAACGGCTTCTCCGTGTCACGGACCGGGTCCGGAATCGACTCGTCAACCGCATCCATCAGCTCCTCGACGGACGAGACCCACTTCGCGTCGCCCTCGAGCGCCTTGAGCGCCGAGACACGAATAACCGGGGCCTCCTCGTCGAATTCCTGGGCGGCCAGCAGCTCGCGGACCTCCAGCTCGACGAGCTCGAGCAGCTCCTCGTCATCCACGGCGTCGGCCTTGTTCAGCGCGACCAGGATGTAGGGCACACCGACCTGACGGGCCAGCAGCACGTGCTCGCGGGTCTGCGGCATCGGTCCGTCGGTCGCGGCGACCACCAAGATCGCGCCGTCCATTTGGGCCGCGCCAGTGATCATGTTCTTGATGTAGTCGGCGTGACCGGGGGCGTCGACGTGGGCGTAGTGCCGCTTCTCGGTCTGGTACTCCACGTGGGAGATGTTGATGGTGATACCACGCTGACGTTCCTCGGGCGCATTGTCGATCTGGTCGAATGCGCGCGACTCGTTCAGCGTCGGGTACTTGTCATGCAGAACCTTGGTGATAGCCGCGGTCAGTGTGGTTTTGCCGTGGTCAACGTGACCAATGGTCCCGATGTTGACGTGCGGCTTCGTCCGCTCGAACTTCGCCTTCGCCACTTCTGTGTCCTCCTGGACTAGTTGGTGCTTCTACAAGCAATGTTGATGTTTTCAGTTTTGCCGCGGTTGTAACCGGGCCAGGTTACTCCCTGTTGTTGTGCCGATCATTCCTCGGCTCCAGACTCGTCAGCTTGCGCCTACTCGCCCGTCGCCTTGGCGATGATCTCCTTCGACACGTTCGCCGGAACTTCGGCGTACGAATCGAACACCATGGAGTAGTTCGCCCGGCCTTGAGTCTTGGACCGCAGGTCGCCGACGTAGCCGAACATCTCCGACAGCGGCACATGCGCCCGAACGACGCGCGCACCACTCCGCTCCTCCATGGCCTGGATCTGGCCACGGCGGGAGTTCAGGTCGCCGATCACATCGCCCATGTAGTCCTCGGGCGTGGTGACCTCGACGGCCATGATCGGTTCCAGGATCACTGGCTGCGCTTGCTGCGCAGCCTTTTTCAGTACCTGCGAACCGGCGATCTTGAACGCCATTTCCGAGGAGTCAACCTCGTGGTAGGAGCCGTCGAGCAGGGTGAGCTTCAAGTTCACCAGCGGGTAGCCGGCCAGCACGCCGTACTGCATGGCGTCCTGCGCGCCGGCGTCCACCGACGGGATGTACTCCCGCGGGATGCGCCCACCGGTGACCTTGTTCTCGAACTCGTAGGTCGCACCGTCTTCGCCGGTGAAGGGCTCGAGACTGACGAGCACCTTCGCGAACTGGCCGGATCCACCCGTCTGCTTCTTGTGGGTGAACTCGACCTTCTCGACCTTGCGCTTGATGGTCTCCTTGTAGGCCACCTGGGGCTTGCCGACATTGGCCTCGACCTTGAACTCGCGGCGCATGCGGTCTACCAGGATGTCCAGGTGCAGCTCGCCCATGCCGCCGATGACGGTCTGGCCGGTCTCGTTGTCCTGGTGCACCTTGAAGGTGGGGTCCTCTTCGGCGAGCTTCTGGATCGACAGGCTCAGCTTCTCCTGGTCGCTCTTGGTCTTGGGCTCGATGGCCACCTCGATCACCGGATCGGGGAAGGTCATCGACTCCAGCACAACCTGGTTGTTCGGGTCGCTCAACGTGTCACCGGTGGTGGTGTCCTTCAGACCGATCACCGCGTAGATGTGCCCCGCCGCGGCGGTTTCCACCGGGTTCTCTTTGTTGGCGTGCATCTGGAACAGCTTGCCCAGCCGCTCCTTCTTGCCCTTGGTGGAGTTGATGACCTGCGACCCGGAATCGACCTTGCCCGAATACACCCGGACGTAGGTGAGCTTGCCGAAGAACGGGTGCGTGGCGACCTTGAACGCCAGCGCCGAGAACGGCTCGTCGGTGGACGGCTTGCGGATGACTTCGACGTCTTCCTTGCCGGGGGCGTGGCCCACGGCCGGTGGCACGTCCAGCGGTGACGGCAGGTAATCGATGACCGCATCCAGCATCGGCTGCACGCCCTTGTTCTTGAACGCGCTACCGCACAGCACCAGGTAGGCCTCGGAACTGACGGTCAGCTTGCGCAGCGCACCCTTGATCTCGTCGATCGACAACGCCTCGCCGCCGAAGTACTTCTCCAGCAGCGCCTCGTCGGTCTCCGCGACGGCCTCGAGCAGCTTGGTGCGGTACTCGTCGGCCTTCTCCTGAAGTTCGGCCGGGATGTCGATGGTCTCGTAGGTCTCGCCGAGCTGAGTCTCGCCCCGCCACACCTTGGCCTTCATCTCGACCAGGTCGATGATGCCTTCGAAGTCGCCCTCGGAGCCGACGGGCAGCTGGATCGGAATGACGTTGGCGCCCAGCCGGTCTTGCATGGTCTTGACCGAGAAGTAGAAGTCAGCGCCGATCTTGTCCATCTTGTTGACGAAGCAGATGCGCGGGACGTCGTATTTGTCGGCCTGCCGCCAGACCTGCTCGGACTGCGGCTCGACACCTTCCTTGCCGTCGAACACGGCCACGGCCCCGTCGAGCACGCGAAGACTGCGCTCCACCTCGACGGTGAAGTCGACGTGCCCGGGGGTGTCGATGATGTTGATCTGGTTGTCGTTCCAGAAGCAAGTCGTGGCCGCGGAGGTGATGGTGATCCCGCGTTCCTGCTCCTGCTCCATCCAATCCATGGTGGCGGCGCCGTCGTGCACCTCACCGATCTTGTAGCTGATACCGGTGTAGTAGAGGATGCGCTCGGTCGTCGTGGTCTTGCCAGCGTCGATGTGCGCCATGATGCCGATGTTGCGGACCTTCGTGAGGTCGGTCAGCACGTCCTTCTGTGCCACAGAAGTCTTCCCACTCTTTCTTGCTTGTTAGTTCGCTATCGGTTGCGCCCAGCGCTTTGCCCTGATGTCGCCGGTCAGGCGACTCCGGCGCCGGCGCACTGCTCTACCAGCGATAGTGCGCAAAGGCGCGGTTGGCCTCGGCCATCTTGTGGGTGTCCTCGCGTCGTTTGACGGCGGCACCCAGGCCGTTGCTGGCGTCCAGAATCTCGTTCGCCAGCCGCTCGACCATGGTCTTCTCCCGGCGTTGCTTGGAGAAGCTGACCAGCCAACGCAGTGCCAGCGTCACCGAGCGTTCCGGACGCACCTCAACCGGCACCTGGTAGGTGGCGCCACCGACGCGGCGGCTGCGCACCTCGAGGGCGGGCTTGACGTTGTCCATGGCGCGCTTCAGCGTGATAACCGGATCGGTGCCGGTCTTGTCGCGGGCTTGTTCGAGCGCACCATAAACAATGCGTTCGGCCAGCGATTTCTTCCCGTCCAGCAGGACTTTGTTGACGAGCTGCGTCACCAGCTGCGACCCGTAGACCGGGTCGTTGACCAGCGGGCGCTTCGGCGCGGGCCCCTTGCGTGGCATTAGCTCTTCTCCTTCTTGGCGCCGTACTTGCTACGGGCCTGCTTACGGCTCTTGACGCCTTGGGTGTCAAGAGAGCCGCGGATGATCTTGTAGCGCACACCGGGAAGGTCCTTCACACGACCGCCGCGCACCAGCACCATCGAGTGCTCCTGCAGGTTGTGGCCTTCGCCCGGGATGTAGGCGGTGACCTCAACCCCGGTCGTCAGCTTCACGCGAGCGACCTTCCGAAGCGCCGAGTTCGGCTTCTTCGGGGTGGTGGTGTACACGCGAGTGCACACACCGCGGCGCTGCGGGCTGCCCTTCAGGGCCGCGGTCTTCACCTTGGCGACCTTGTCGCGGCGACCCTTGCGGACCAGCTGCTGAATGGTTGGCATCTACCGGCTTTCTATGTTCGACGTCTTTGTTCGCGGTCTTAAGTCTCTGTACTGCAGTTATGCAGCGCCGCCGTACCCCGCGGCCGGGTGTGTCGCATGCGCTCAGCACCGGGTTCATCCGTTACGTCGGAGACATGCGAATTTGCCCGGCATCCACTTCCTTACGTCAGGCGCCGTAAGCCGCCAGGCACGAGCCACCACAATACCCGCCGCTGGTCTGGCAGGTCAAAGCGACGGCTGGACTCGATCTCGGGTGCGCCCAGCCGGCGGCTAGTTGAGGCCGCTGCCCTGCTCTGCGGTGCGCCTGCTCATGCCTGCGGCCAGGCGCAACACCATGTCGGAGAACAATGCGTCAGTGTCGATGTCGTCCATGACGCCGGTCATCTCCAGCAGCACGAACCCGTGCAGTGCGGACCAGAATTCCAGCGCCGCGTAAAAGGCCTCTTCGCCGTCAAGACCGTAGGACGACAACACCTCGATCACCGGTGCGGCCGCGGCCCGGGTGGCGGCGGCGTACTCCGGGTCATCGCCGCCCAGCGGCATCCGGGTGAACGCCGAGTACCGCCCGGGGTGGTGATGGGCGTAGCTGCGGTAGGCGCCGGCCATCATCAGCACCGCATCGTCACGAGTGCGACCTTCGCCGACCCTATTCAGCATCGTGATGATGTCGTCGATGACCCGAATCCGTACCGCGCGGCGCAGGTCTTCCAGGCTGTCCACGTGGTTGTACAGCGACGGCCCCTTGGTTCCCAGCTGAGTCGCGAGCGCGTTGATGGTCAGCGAATCCCAGCCCTCGCGGTCCAGGAAGGTCAGCGCGCCCTCGACTATTCCGCCTCGACTGAGCTTGGCGGGGCGCGACGGCGATCTCCCCCCACGCGGGCGCCCGGCCGCCGGTGGCGGTTGCGGCTGAGCTGCCATGACGATCGCCCTTCGATTGCGGTGACCCGGATGCAGGCCAACTAATGACTCTAGTTGACCCACTCGCGAAATTTCTGCGGCGGCCGCGGGGTGGCGCCACGTTGGGGCGGGACAAAAAGGTCTGCCATCGAGCAGGCAAATGCACGTAGTCTCATTCCAGACTCAGTCGAGCAGCTTCACCCGTCGCAAGGGGGCCCGCAATGCACTGGACAGCAGTCGCCGGGTCGCTGGCTACCTGCGTCATCACCGTCGCCGTCCCGGTCGCCGCAGCGCCGGTCGCACAGGCCAAGAACGGCGATACCCACATCACCGGGCAGGGCCTCGAGCAGGTGCTGGATTGCAACGACGCCACCCTGATCATCAACGGCTCGAACAACATTGTGACCGCGCTGGGCAACTGCTACGCCGTGACAGTGATGGGCTCGGCGAACACCGTCGTCGCCGACTCGATCTCGCATGACATCACCGTGTACGGCTATGACCAGACGGTGCTCTATAAGGGCGGCTCGCCAATCCTGTGGGACCGTGGCCGCGAGCTGGGCATGACCAATCGGCTCCAGCAGGTAGCTGGCTGAGGCGCCACGACCGCTATCTTGGGTGTCCAAACGAGGGAATTGAGGAACGTTGCGCGCCTATATGATTGACCATTCGTCCAGACTGGCTGCGGTCGCGCTGGCCCCGGCTATCGCGACGTTGGCGCTGGCCGGCTGCAGCTCGACAGCCAATCCGCCGGGAGGCACCACGCCCACCTCGAGCAGCACCACCGCGACGACGAGTGCCGCCGCCTCGCCGACCACCGGCAGCAGCGCCAGCACCACCGCTTCGGTCGAAATCGGCAATACCCTGAACTACGGATCGATGGGTACGACGGCCACCCTTGACTGCGCCAGCGGCAAATCGCTGAACGTGGCGGGCTCGGACAACACCCTGACCGTCACCGGTACCTGCGTGACGGCATCCATCGGCGGCACCAACAACAAGATCACCTTCGACAAGGTCGAAACCCGCATCACGGTGCTGGGCCTGAGTAACACCATCACCTATAAAGACGGCGATCCCAAGGTGGACAACCTCGGCTCGGGCAACACCATCACCAAAGGAAGCTGACCGCCGGCTCTCGGTTCAACTGGCTGGCGCGCCGTGGCGCCCAGCGCCTGCGGCGAACCGCCCCGCGCCCTCCACCGCCTCCGCGGCGACGTTGGAGATGCTGGCGAATTCGCGGTCGATGGCCTCGGATTCCGACAACCCCCACTGCTGCAGCGCCGACAGCCGATCCGAGCGCAGGCACTGCTGCGGCAGGGCGGCCAATTCAGCCGCCAGCTCTTCGGCAGCTTGCCTGGCCTGGCCTTTGGGCACCACCCGATTGGCCAGCCCGATCGCCAGCGCTTCATCGGCCGCCACGGCGCGGCCGGTAAGGATCAGGTCCATCGCCCGACTGTGGCCGATCAGCCGCGGTAGCCGCACCGTGCCGCCGTCGATCAGCGGTACTCCCCAGCGACGGCAGAACACGCCGAAGACGGCATCTTCCTCGACCACCCGCAGATCACACCAAAGGGCCAACTCCATGCCACCGGCCACCGCGTAACCGCTTACCGCCGCGATCACCGGTTTGGACAACACCATCCGGGTGGGGCCCATCGGGCCTGGACCCTCGCGACGTACGACGTTGGCATCCGGCGTGCCGAAGGACTTCAAATCTGCTCCCGCACAGAATGTTTCGTTATCACCCCACAACACGGCGACGGACGCATTGTCGTCACGATCGAATTCCTCGAACGAGGCGTACAGTGCGGCGGCCGTCGGGCCGTTGACGGCGTTACGCGCGGCCGGGCGATTCAGGATCACCGTGGTCACCGGGCCGTTACGCTCCACTTGCACCGGCTCATTCATGTCGCCTCCAGGAGTTGTTTCAGGTCGCGTCGTTCCGCCAGTTCAATGGCGAAGTCATGGTAGGCAGCACGCAGCCGAGCGCCAGGCCAACCGGTGGGTAATAGTTCGGCGGGTAGCGTCGGATCGGTGAGCAGGTGGCGCACCGTCGCCGCGGCGACCAGAAATCTGGCGGGAATATCTGCGGCTTCAGCCATTTCGTCGAGGAGACGGTCGCCGTGCCTGGACCACTCGGGCAGGTCCCACAGCTGACCGGCGAGCTGTGCTGGTGCGTCGTCGTGGGCCCTCAGTACTCGCACTCGGTGCGCGACGTCGGGCTCCAGCTCCAGTTCGAGGTTGTCGGGCCGCATCCAGACACCTTCGCGCAATTCACCGAAACGCCTGTGGTGCATGCCGGTTCGCAGTGCAGCGCGAGTGCGGGCATCGGTGCCCACACTGGTGACGACCAGGATGTGCCAGTCTCCGCGCCAGGGCACGGTCCGCGGGCGCATCGCATCGTCCTGCCGGCGCTGGCGGGCCAGCAGCCGATCCGAGAGTCGATAGCCATCGTCGGACCGGATCAGGTCACCGCCGCTCACCATGCGGGTCAGCGCGACCCGCAACGTCGTTTCTTTGATGCCGAAATCCGCTGTCAGCCTGATTAATTCGCTCGCGCTGGCCCAGGCCGGGTGGGCACCGAGCAGGACGCTGAGCACCACGGACCGCGCCGTCATGTTCGGCATGGTCTATACCTCGGACGCCCGGCGGCCGTAGTCGCCGAACGGTTCGTCGCGATGCCGTACCGCCTCGCGGAACCCGTGTTGGACTGAGTCCGCCACAAAGGCGTGACCCTCGGGCGTGTGCCGGGCGACGCCGTCGAACACGGTGCTGACCATTCTGCTGGTGGCTACACCCTGTTGCAGCAGAGCAGAATTCAGCGCGAGCTTCACCATGATCAACTGATTGATCGGCACCGCCGCGATCCGCTCCAGCAGTCGCTCGGTGCGCTCATCGAGGTCTTTCGGATCCGGCGCCTCAACCGCCAGGCCCCATTCGGCGGCCTGCGCGCCGGTAATCGAATCACCAGTGAAGAGAAGGCGTTTGGCGCGCTGATCGCCGAGCCGGTGGGCCCACAGACCCGCCGCCGGCACACCCCACACTCGAGTGGGCGGGTACCCGATCTTGGCGTCGGCGGCGGCAATCACCTGGTCGGCATGGAGCGCGATGTCGGTGCCGCCGGCCACACAGTAGCCGTGAATCTTGACCACGGTGGGCTTGTCGGCATGCATCAGGCTGGAGAAACCGCGGACGAACCGGCTCATCATCTGGTAGTCGATCATCGGGTCCCATGGCTGGTCCGGCATGTGGTTGATGGCCTGGGTCCTGCCGTCCAGCACGGTGTCCGCGTATGCCCCGGTGCCGCCGGCCGAGCCGGTGCGATCGGCGTAGGCAGACAGGTCGAAGCCCGCGCAGAACCCTGCGCCGCGACCAGACACCAGAATGACGTGTACTGCCGGATCGAGGTCGGCGCGCTCCACCAACGCCGAGAGCTCGAGCGGGGTATCCGCGACGATCGCGTTGCCCTTCTCCGGACGATTGAAGGTGATGCGCGCAACGCGGTCGGTCACCTCGTAGGTCATCGTCTTCAGGTTGTCGAAATCGACCGGCCTGATCGCGTGAGTCATCTTGGCGCTCAGCCCTTTACTAGGACGCGCTCCAGGATGGGCGCCAGGTCCAGCCCGGTTGGCATGGTGCCGAACGCACCGCCCCACGCGCCGCCCAGCCTGGTCGCCAAAAACGCCTCGGCGACGGCGGGATGACCGTGCCGCACCAGCAGCGAGCCCTGCAGCGCCAGGCAGATGTCTTCGGCAACCTTGCGGGCACGGTATTGGATAGTGTCCAAGTCGGTCAGGTCCTGACGCAATCGTTCGACGTGACTACGCAACCGCGTGTCCTGGTCGGCGCTCTGGTCCAGTTCGCCGAACAGCACGTCGACGCATTCGGGGCGGGTTGCCATGGCGCGCAGCGTGTCCAGCGCGCTGACATTGCCCGAGCCTTCCCAGATGCCCATCAGCGGCGCCTCGCGGTAGAGCCGCGGCATTCCGGATTCTTCGACAAAGCCGTTGCCGCCCAAGCATTCCAGCGCTTCGGCGGCGTGCGGTGTGGCGCGCTTGCACACCCAGTACTTGCTGGCGGCCAAACCGATACGGCGCAGCAGCGCTTCGGTCTGGTCTCCGCGCAACGCGCTGTCGGTGGCGCCGGCCATCCGCATCGCGACGATGGTCGCGGCCTCGGCCTCCACAGCCAGGTCGGCCAGCACGTTGCGCATCAGTGGTTGGTCGATCAGATAGGCGCCGAACGCCTTTCGGTGCTGGGCGTGGTGGATGGCGCGGGTCAGTCCGGTGCGCATGCTGGTGGCACTGCCCAGCGCGCAGTCCAGCCGGGTGAGGTTGACCATCTCGATGATGGTCGGGACGCCGCGGCCCTCCTCGCCCACCAGCCACGCGGTGGCGCCGTCGTATTCGACCTCGCTCGATGCGTTGGCGTGGTTGCCGAGCTTGTCCTTGAGGCGCTGCAGGAACATTCGGTTGCGGCTGCCGTCGGGCAAGATCCGCGGCAGCATGAAGCAGGACAGTCCGCCCGGCGCTTGGGCGAGAACGAGGAAGATGTCGCACATCGGCGCCGAGGTGAACCATTTGTGTCCGGTGAGCAGATAGGTGCCGTCGGCGTTCGGGGACGCCTGGGTGGTCCCGGCACGCACGTCGGACCCGCCCTGCTTCTCGGTCATCGACATACCCGCGGTGATGCCGGCCTTAGTGGTGGCCAGCTTCAGCTCCGGGTCGTACTCGCGACTGGTGAGCAGCGGCTCGTAAACGGCCGCCAGCTCCGGGTTGTAGCGCAACGCCGGAACCACGGCATAGGTCATCGAGATCGGGCACACGTGGCCCGGTTCCACGTTCCACGCCGACGTCTTGGCGGCCCGCACCACATGCGCACCCGGGCGATCGTCTGCCCACGGCGCGGCGTGCATGCCGTGCGCGATCGCCGCGCGCATCAGCTCGTGGTAGGCCGGGTCGAATTCGACCTCGTCGACCCGGTGCCCGGTGCTGTCATGGGTATGCAGGATGGGTTGATTGCGGTCGGCGAGTTCGCCCCAGCGCTGTGCCTCGCGGCTCGCCGAAAGCGCCCCAACCTCGTTGACCTCTTCCAGCCCCCACTGCCCGCCTTCGCGGATCAGCGCCTCGACAAGCATCGGAGACGTCGCGGGGTTGTAGTTCTCCAGCGGCGGAACCTGGTTGGTGACGACATGGGTGTCTGGCATGCCACCCATATTACATTTTCCCAACAGCTGCACAAGAGGTGTAATACTAGCGCGAGTGCGCCGCGAAGAACTCCCACAGCGTCGGGGTCGCCCACCGCGGCCATTCGTGGCCGCCCTGGTCGATCGTGATGAGCGTGACTTGGCGTTTATCGGCGCATTCGGCGGACGACGTGGTGACCGGACCATTGGTCGTGACAGCCGGAGCTCCGCATTGATCAACGTTGCGCCAGAACGCATTCACCGCTGCGGCAGATGGACCATTGATGACGCTGAAACCCTGGCCGCCGCCGTAGGGCACCAGGCGATCCGCGGTGCCGTGAATGTGCATGACCGATGTCGGACGCGCAGACCGGCACGGATTCAGTTGGATGCCGGCGACCGGCCCGATCGCCGCGAATATGTCGGTGGTGCACGCCAGCGTGTAGGACATGATGCCGCCGTTGCTCATGCCGGTGACGTAGACCTTGGCGGGATTGATGCCGATGTTCTTGGCGATGTCGGCGACCGCGGCAGTGATGAAGCCGACGTCATCGACACCTTCTCGGCCCGGTCGCCCGCAACAGCCCTCCCCATCGACGTTCCAGGCCCGGCTGAGGCCATCCGGGTAGGCCACGACGAACTTGCCGGAATCGGCCAATTCGTCCCAACCGTAAGCCCTTTCGGCTTGGGCGGCGCTGCCGGAATAGCCGTGCAGCATGACCACCAGCGGGGCCGTCGCGGACACGTCTGCGGGCTTGTAGAGCCGATAGTTGCGATCGTGTCCGCCGGCATTGATGTGATGGATGCTGGTGCCGGTCACGAAGCCCGACGGCAGCGGCCGCCCCGACGAGCACGCCGCAATCAGGAGAACTATCCCGAAAAGCGGTGCGAGCCGGCCGAGCATGGGCCTGCAATCAGCCGTTCGTCTTTTCCCGCAGGAATGCGATGTCGTCTTTGCGGCCCTCGTCGGAGGTTTCGCAGACCACCGGCGCCCCCGCGGCCTTGACCGCTGCGACCAGCAACTCGGGATCGATCTGGCCGGCGCCCAAGTTGGCGTGGCGGTCGCGGCCCGAGCCCGCCTCGTCCTTGGAATCGTTGCAGTGCACCAGGTCGATGCGCCCAGTGATGGCCTTGATGCGGTCCACCGCATCGATCAACGCCTCACCCGCGGCCCAGGTGTGGCAGGTGTCCAGGCAGAAGCCAATACCGGTGTCGCCGATGACATCCCAAAGGCGGCCGATGATGTCGAAGCGGCGGGCCATCGCGTGGTCGCCGCCTGCGGTGTTCTCCAGGTAGACCGGGACAGTTGTTTCCAGCTGGTCAAGCGCCTTGCGCCAGCGGGCGAAACCCTCGTCCAGGTCGTTGTCGTCGGCGACGTGTCCGCCGTGCACGATGACCGCCGCGGCGCCGACGTCGGCGGCCGCGTCGCAGGTCTGCTGCAGAATCTTGCGCGACGGGATCCGCACCTTGTTGTTCGCCGACGCGACGTTGATCAGGTAGGGCGCGTGCACGTAGATCGGCAGCGCCGCGGCTTTGAGCAGGGCGGCGTCCTCGCGTGGCTTGGGCGCCTTCCAGCTCTGCGGGTTGCCGAGGAAAATCTGCACCAGGTCAGCGCCTTCGGCGGCCGCTGCAGCCAGTGGATCCTGTGGACTGACATGTGAACCGATAAGCACGTCGGCCAGTCTAGTGGCGGAGCCAGACAGTCGGAACGCGCTGCCGGACCGCCAGCACCCTCGATGCCGAACTGGGCACACCTCCCGCACAACCGCGCGCCTCCCGCTGCGCCGGAGTAGCTTTCAGTGCGTCTCAGTGCAGGGAGGTCGGCCAGGTGAATCCGATAGGCAGGCGGCGATTGCTGACGGGCGCCGTGGCGGGAGCCGCACTCGCGGCGTGCTCGGGGCCCGGCGGTGGCAGCGAACGGCCACCGCTGACACGAGTACGACCGGGACAGCCCGGCTGGCCCTCACCCGCGATCTGAGCGAAATTTTCCGACGACGTCGAGGGGCGGCTGATCGAGTTGCACTCACCGCTGGATTCCTGCCGCTCGGCAGCACCAAACCCCGAGTGCGACAAGCTTTTTGCTCAGCTGAAAGACCCGTACTACGTCGGCAACCAACCGGCTTTGACCCAGGAATCGGGATTGCTCGACGCCTGGACGTCGACACCCAGCGTGTACGCGGTCGCGGCACAACGGACGGCCGACGTCGTTGCGGGCGTCAACTTCGCCCGTGAGCACAACCTGCGACTGGTCGTCAAAGGCGGCGGTCACAGCTACCAGGGCACCTCGAATGCGCCAGACTCCTTGTTGATTTGGCCGCACGCGATGAAAGATATCGCCCTGCACGATGCGTTCATCCCCGCAAGCTGCCCCGGTCCGCCACAACCGGCGGTGAGCGTTGGTGCCGGCACAACCTGGATCGAGGTGTACGACGCGGTCACCACCCGAGCGGGCCGCTACGTTCAGGGTGGGCGTTGTGTCACGGTGGGCGTGGCGGGACTGATCCAAAGCGGTGGGTTCGGCAGCTACTCCAGAAACTATGGCCTGGCCGCCGCCGGACTGCTCGAAGCCGAAGTCGTCACCGCCGACGGACAGGTGCGCATCGCCAACGCGCGCACCAATCCTGACCTCTTCTGGGCACTCAAGGGCGGCGGCGGGGGAACCTTCGGAGTCGTGACCCGCCTGACCCTGCGCACGCATGATCTGCCCGACTACTTCGGCGATGTCACAGGAACCGTGAAAGCGCATTCCGACAACGCTTTTCGCATCCTCGTGGCCCGGATCGTCAGCTTCTATCAGCGGAGCCTTTCCAACCCGCACTGGGGAGACACGATCGTTCTTTCCTCCGACAACACGGTCCGGTTCGGCATGGGGGTGCAAGGCCTGACCTCCCAGCAGGCCAACGATGTCTGGCGACCGTTGACAGATTGGGTCGCAAGTGCGCCCCAGGACTACAGCTACCAAATACCGTTCGCGATTGACGTTTATCCCGCCAGGCAGAAGTGGGACGCGGACCACCTAGCGGCCAACAGCGCCGACACGATCGGGCGCGACGACCCGCCGAGTGCACCTGAAGACAACGTCTCCTGGCGGAGCTCCCCCGTACAGGCAGGCTGGTTTTTCTACGGGTTCCGCACGGTGTGGCTGCCGGCCTCACTTCTCAACGGCGACCAGCAGGGGGCGCTGGTGGACAGCTTGGTTGCCGCCAGCCGACACAGCGCATTCGAGTTGCACCTGCAAAAGGGGCTCGCGAACGCGCCGGAGGAGGTGCGTTCGCAGGCCCGCGCCACCGCGGTCAATCCGGCGGTCGCAGACGCGTTCGCCCTGGTGATGATGGCGCAAGCGGGCGAACCCGCATTTGCCGGTGTTCCTGGTCACGAGCCCGATTACGGCGCCGGCCGCCGCGGGGCCGACGCCGTCAACCAGGCCATGACCGAGTTATTGAAGGTGGCACCCCAAGCCGCTGCCTACGTTTCCGAGAGCGATTTCTTCGAACCGGAATGGCAACGGTCCTTCTGGGGATCTAACTATGCGCGCCTGGCCGCGATCAAGCAGCAATACGACCCCGACGGCCTGTTCTTCGTCCATCACGGCGTCGGCAGCGAATTATGGATCAACAATGGCTTCACCCGAGTGCAACATTGAGGCAACGATGGTTGGATCTACACCGGGGATCAGAGAATCGGAACTGCCATGCTGGACAGCGAACAGCAGGTGCGATGCCATTTCGCGCTATGGGCGCGACGCCTATCCGACTCGTGTGAATTCTACGAACACGTGCTGGGATGGGAACCCGCGTTCAGCGATGACTCGTCGGCGCACCTGTATAGCGACGGAAATCATCTCGTGCTACATCAGGCCGGAGACACAGCCTGCTGGGATAAGCACGGCGCCGAACCCACGGGCGCCCCGCTGCCGCATCTCGGGATGATTGTGTCGGCCGAGCGGTTTCGAGACATACATACGAAGGCCGAGCAAGTGTCCTCGATTATTTATCCCTTGGCGGTCCGGCGGCAGGGGACCAAGTACGAACACAGCGTGTTTTTTGTGTCAGATCCAAACGAAATACCATGGGAAGTCAAGCATTATCACCAATCGTGAAGCAGACCGCACAGTCGGCGGGCAGAACGAAAAAGCCCCGGGCCTCTTTGGTTTAGGCCCGGGGCTTTTTCGTTGTTGACTAGCGGTAGTCGCTGTAGCCGTAGTCGTCCAGCGGAACCACGGCTCCGGTGGCCTGGCCGAAGTCCGGGCTGTAGTACTGATCCTCGTAGGACGGGATCGTGTACGCCGCAGCGCGGGCCTCTTCGGTTGGCTGCACCTGGATGTTGCGGTACCGGTTGATACCGGTACCCGCCGGGATCAGCTTTCCGATGATCACGTTCTCCTTCAGACCGTTGAGCCTGTCGCTGCGGCAGTTGATCGCCGCATCCGTCAAGACTCGCGTGGTCTCCTGGAACGACGCCGCACTCAGCCACGAGTCGGTGGCCAACGACGCCTTCGTGATACCCATCAGCACCGGACGGCCGGCGGCGGGCTCGCCGCCCTCGGCCACCACTCGACGGTTCTCCGCCTCGAAACCCGCACGCTCGATCAGCGAGCCGGGCAGGAACTCCGTGGCGCCCGAGTCGATGATGGTGACGCGGCGCAGCATCTGGCGAACGATCACCTCGATGTGCTTGTCGTGGATCGACACACCCTGAGCGCGGTAGACCTCTTGGGTCTCCCGGACCAAGTGGATCTGCACCTCGCGGGGGCCCTGCACGCGCAGCACCTCGTGCGGGTCGGCCGAGCCTTCCATCAGCTGCTGACCCACCTCGACGTGGTCGCCGTCGGAGAGCACCTTCTCGGAACCGTCCTCGTGCTTGAACACCCGCAGCCGCTGCCGCTTGGAGAGCTTGTCGTAGACAACCTCTTCGCTGCCGTCGTCGGGAATGATGGTGATCTTGTAGAACCGCTCGCCGTCCTCGAGCTGAATCCGCCCGGTGACGTCGGCGATCGGCGCCTTGCCTCGCGGCACCCGCGCCTCGAACAGCTCCTGCACACGCGGCAGACCACCGGTGATGTCCTCACCGACACCACCCTGGTGGAAGGTACGCATGGTCAGCTGCGTGCCGGGCTCACCGATGGATTGGGCGGCCACGATACCGACGGCCTCACCGATGTCGACCAGCTTGCCGGTGGCCATGGAACGCCCGTAGCAGGTCGCACATACGCCGGTGCCGGTGGTGCAGGTCAGCACCGAGCGCACCTTGATCTGCGTGATGCCCGCCGCCAACAACGCGTCGATCGACGGGTCACCCAGGTCCTCACCACGCGCGACGACGACCTTGCCGGTCTCGTCAATCGCGTCGGCACCCAAAGTCCGCGCGTACGCCGAGGTTTCGATGTACGGGTCACGGATCAGAGTGCCGTCGGGCTGACGCTCGGCCAGCTCGACGAGGATGCCGCGCTCCGTCTCGCAGTCGTGCTCGCGGACAATGACGTCCTGGCTCACGTCCACCAGACGACGGGTCAGGTACCCGGAGTCGGCGGTACGCAACGCGGTGTCCGCCAAGCCCTTTCGAGCACCGTGAGTGTTGATGAAGTACTCCAACACGGTCAGGCCCTCGCGGAAGGAGGACTTGATCGGGCGCGGGATGAACTCACCCTTCGGGTTGGTCACCAGGCCCTTCATACCGGCCAGCGTTCGAGTCTGAGTGAAGTTACCCGTGGCGCCCGACTCGACGATCGTGATGATCGGGTTATCGGCCGGGTAGTGCTCCCGCAGCGCCTTACCGACCTCGTCGGTGGCTTCCTTCCAGATCTCCACCAGCGCCTCGTTGCGCTCGTCGTGGTTCAAAGCACCACGCTGGAACTGCTTTTCGACCTTGTCGGCCCGATCCTCGTAGAAGTCGAGGATCTCCTTCTTACGCGGCGGAACCAACACGTCGGCCATCGAGACCGTGACACCACTGCGGGTCGCCCAGTAGAAACCGGCGTCCTTGAGCTTGTCGACGGTCTGCGCGACCACGATCATCGGGTAGCGCTCGGCCAGATCGTTGATGATCGCAGCCTGCACCTTCTTGTGCATCTGCTTGTTCACGAACGGGTAGCCCAGCGGCAGCAGCTCGTTGAACAACACCCGGCCCAGCGTCGTGTCGGCCAGCCACGCATCGCCTGGCTGCCAACCGTTCAGACCGAACAGCTCAACTTCGAGCTCGGCCGGCGGACGCAGCTGCGTCAGCCGGACCTTGATCTTCGCCCGGGGCGAGAGCGTGCCACGGTCGGAGGCCATGATCGCTTCGGCCGGCGAGGAGTACACGCCAACCTCCGGGATGTCCTTGGCGGCCGGCCGGAATTCGCCCGTGTCGCCATCGATCTCGGTGGTCAGGAAGTACAGCCCGGTCACCATGTCGAGTCGCGGCATGGCCAGCGGGCGGCCGGACGCGGGCGACAGGATGTTGTTACTCGACAGCATCAGAATGCGAGCCTCGGCCTGCGCCTCGGCGCTCAGCGGCAGGTGCACCGCCATCTGGTCGCCGTCGAAGTCGGCGTTGAACGCCTCACACACCAACGGGTGCAGCTGAATGGCCTTGCCTTCCACCAGCATTGGCTCGAAGGCCTGGATACCCAGCCGGTGCAGGGTGGGCGCCCGGTTCAGCAGAACCGGGTGCTCGGCGATGACCTCTTCGAGCACGTCCCAAACCTGGGGACGCTGACGCTCCACCATTCGCTTGGCGCTCTTGATGTTCTGCGCGTGGTTGAGGTCGACGAGCCGCTTCATCACGAACGGCTTGAACAGCTCGAGCGCCATCAGCTTGGGCAGACCGCACTGGTGCAGCTTGAGCTGCGGGCCGACCACGATGACCGAACGGCCCGAGTAGTCGACACGCTTACCAAGCAAGTTCTGACGGAACCGGCCCTGCTTACCCTTGAGCAGATCGCTCAGCGACTTCAGCGGACGGTTACCCGGCCCAGTGACCGGGCGACCACGACGGCCGTTGTCGAACAGCGCATCCACGGACTCCTGCAACATCCGCTTCTCGTTGTTGACGATGATCTCGGGAGCACCGAGGTCGATCAGCCTCTTGAGTCGGTTGTTGCGGTTGATCACGCGGCGGTACAGGTCGTTGAGGTCGCTGGTGGCGAACCGGCCACCGTCGAGCTGCACCATCGGGCGAAGCTCCGGCGGGATCACCGGAACGGCGTCGAGCACCATACCCATCGGCGAGTTGCCGGACATCTGGAACGCCGCAACCACCTTCAGTCGCTTGAGAGCACGAAGCTTCTTCTGCCCCTTGCCATTTCGGATGACGTCACGCAGGATGTCGGCCTCGGCGTCGATGTCGAAGGTCTCGATGAGCTTCTGGATCGACTCCGCGCCCATGGCGCCGGTGAAGTACTCGCCGTAGCGGTCGATGAGCTCCCGGTAGAGATTCTCGTCGACGATCAGCTGCTTGGGAGCCAGCTTGGTGAAGCTGGTCCAGATCTCCTCCAGCCGGTCCAGCTCACGCTGGGTCCGGTCACGGAGTTGGCGCATTTCGCGCTCACCGCCGTCGCGAACCTTGCGGCGCGCATCGGCTTTCGCACCCTCGGCCTCCAGCTCGGCTAGGTCGGCCTCCAGCTTCTGGGCGCGGGCCTCCAGATCGGCGTCGCGTTGGTCTTCAACAGCCTTGCGCTCCACCACCATTTCGGCCTCGAGCGTCGACAGCTCGTTGTGCCGCATCTCGGTGTCGACCGAAGTGATCACGTACGCAGCGAAGTAGATGATCTTCTCGAGATCCTTCGGCGCCAGGTCAAGCAGGTACCCCAAGCGTGAAGGAACACCCTTGAAGTACCAGATGTGCGTGACCGGTGCGGCCAATTCGATGTGGCCCATCCGCTCGCGGCGCACCTTGGCGCGAGTCACCTCGACGCCGCAGCGCTCACAGATGATGCCCTTGAAGCGCACGCGCTTGTACTTGCCGCAGTAGCACTCCCAGTCGCGAGTCGGTCCGAAGATCTTCTCGCAGAACAGGCCGTCCTTCTCAGGCTTCAGCGTGCGGTAGTTGATCGTTTCCGGCTTCTTGACCTCGCCGTAAGACCATTGCCTGATGTCTTCGGCGGTCGCCAGACCAATACGGAGTTCATCGAAGAAGTTGACGTCGAGCACGTAACTCCCTTTCCCCTTGCGGGTTTAGTAACTAGTTAGGCCAAGTCCTCAACGGACGCAGATTCGTTGCGAGACAAGTTGATTCCCAGGTTTGCCGCGGCCCGTTCCAGGTCCTCGTCTTCGCCCTCGCGCAGCTCGATCGCCGCACCGTCCGACGACAGCACCTCAACATTGAGGCACAGCGACTGCAGCTCCTTGAGCAACACCTTGAACGACTCCGGAATACCCGGCTCCGGGATGTTCTCGCCCTTGACGATCGCCTCGTACACCTTGACCCGCCCGACGGTGTCGTCGGACTTAATGGTCAACAGCTCCTGCAGCGTGTACGCGGCGCCGTAGGCCTGCATGGCCCAGCACTCCATCTCACCGAACCGCTGGCCACCGAACTGCGCCTTACCACCCAACGGCTGCTGGGTGATCATCGAGTACGGGCCAGTGGAGCGAGCGTGGATCTTGTCGTCCACCAGGTGGTGCAGCTTCATGATGTACATGTAGCCAACGGTCACCGGGTACGGGAACGGCTCACCGCTGCGGCCGTCGAAGAGCATCGACTTACCGTCGCCGTTCACCATCACGTTGCCGTCGCGGTTGGGCAGGGTGCAGGACAGCAAGCCCTGCAGCTCCTCCTCCTTGGCGCCGTCGAACACCGGGGTCGACACGATCTGGTTGCCCTCGCCGTGCAGCAATGCCTCGGGCAGGTTGACCGCCCAGTCCGGCCTGCCGTCTGCCACGTCGATATTCCAGCCGGCCTTGGCCACCCACCCAAGATGGGTTTCCAGGATCTGGCCGATGTTCATCCGTCGCGGCACACCGTGGGTGTTCAGGATGATGTCCACCGGCGTCCCGTCCGGCATGAACGGCATGTCCTCGACCGGCAGAATCTTGCCGATGACGCCCTTGTTGCCGTGGCGGCCGGCCAGCTTGTCCCCGTCGGAGATCTTCCGCTTCTGAGCCACGTAGACGCGGACCAGCTCGTTGACACCGGCCGGCAATTCGTCGTCGTCCTCGCGGGAGAACACCCGAATACCGATCACCTTGCCGGACTCACCGTGCGGCACCTTCAGCGATGTGTCGCGGACCTCGCGGGCCTTCTCACCGAAGATCGCGCGCAGCAGCCGCTCCTCCGGCGTCAGCTCGGTCTCCCCCTTCGGGGTCACCTTGCCGACCAGGATGTCGCCGTCGCGGACCTCGGCACCAATGCGCACGATGCCGCGCTCGTCGAGGTCGGCGAGCACCTCATCGGAGACGTTCGGGATGTCCCGGGTGATCTCCTCGGCGCCCAGCTTGGTGTCGCGGGCGTCGATCTCGTGCTCCTCGATGTGGATCGAGGTGAGCACGTCCTCTTCAACCAGGCGGTTGGAGAGGATGATCGCGTCTTCGTAGTTGTGGCCTTCCCACGGCATGATCGCCACGAGCAGGTTCTTACCGAGGGCCATCTCGCCGTTTTCGGTGCACGGGCCGTCGGCAATCACCTGGCCGGACTCGACGCGGTCTCCCGCGTCGACGATCGGCGACTGGTTAGCGCAGGTGCCGTGGTTGGAGCGGGCGAACTTGCGCATCCGGTAGGTGTGCCGGGTGCCGTCGTCGGCCATCACGGTGATGTAGTCGGCGGAGACCTCCTCGATCACCCCAGACTTGTCGGCGACGACGACGTCGCCGGCGTCGATGGCCGCACGCAACTCCATACCGGTACCCACCAGCGGTGCCTCGCTTTTCACCAGCGGAACCGCCTGGCGCTGCATGTTGGCACCCATCAGGGCACGGTTGGCGTCGTCGTGCTCGAGGAACGGGATCATGGCCGTGGCCACCGACACCATCTGGCGCGGTGAGACATCCATGTAGTCCACCTCGGACGAGGTCACGTACTCCACCTCGCCCGCTTTCCGGCGGACCAGAATGCGCGACTCGAGGAACCGACCGCCGTCGTCGATCGGCGAGTTGGCCTGCGCCACGACGTGGCGGTCCTCCTCGTCGGCGGTCAGATAGTGGATCTCGTCGGTAACCACACCGTCGACGACCTTGCGATACGGCGTCTCGATGAACCCGAACGGGTTGACCCGGGCGTACACCGACAGTGAGCCGATCAGACCGATGTTCGGCCCTTCCGGGGTCTCGATCGGGCACATCCGGCCGTAGTGCGACGGGTGCACGTCGCGGACCTCGAGGCCCGCGCGCTCACGAGACAGACCACCCGGGCCCAGCGCCGAGAGACGGCGCTTGTGGGTCAGACCCGACAGCGGATTGTTCTGGTCCATGAACTGCGACAGCTGGCTGGTGCCGAAGAACTCCTTGATCGCGGCGACCACCGGGCGGATGTTGATCAGCGTCTGCGGCGTGATGGCCTCGACGTCCTGGGTGGTCATCCGCTCGCGGACCACGCGCTCCATCCGGGACATACCGACGCGGATCTGGTTCTGGATCAGCTCGCCCACCGTGCGCAAACGACGGTTACCGAAGTGGTCGATGTCGTCGGTTTCCACCGGAACCTCGACGCCGCCAGGCACCGTCATCGCGGTCTGGCCCTCGTGCAGGCGAACCAGGTACTCGATGGTGGCGACGACGTCTTCTTCGGTCAGTGTCGACGACGTGATCGGCTTGCCGACGTTCAGCCCGAGCTTCTTGTTGACCTTGTACCGGCCAACGCGAGCCAGGTCGTAGCGCTTCTCCTTGAAGAACAGGTTCTCCAGCAGCGTCTGCGCGGACTCCTTGGTCGGGGGCTCGCCCGGACGCAACTTGCGGTAGATGTCCAGCAACGCCTCGTCACTGCCCGCGGTGTTGTCCTTCTCCAGCGTCGACATCATGATCTCGGAGAAACCGAACCGCTCGGTGATCTGCTCACTGGTCCAGCCCAGCGCCTTGAGCAGCACGGTGACCGGCTGACGGCGCTTGCGGTCGATACGAACACCGACGGTGTCGCGCTTGTCGACGTCGAATTCCAGCCACGCGCCCCGGCTCGGAATCACCTTGACGCTGTGCAGCAGTTTCTCGGTGGACTTGTCGATGGTGTCGTCGAAGTACACCCCGGGGGAACGAACCAGCTGGCTGACGACCACGCGCTCGGTCCCGTTGATGATGAAGGTGCCCTTCTCAGTCATCATCGGGAAGTCACCCATGAACACCGTCTGGCTCTTGATCTCACCGGTGTTGTTGTTGATGAACTCGGCCGTGACGAACAGCGGGGCCGCGTACGTCATGTCCTTGTCTTTGCACTCGTCGACCGGTGCCTTGACTTCGTCAAAGCGGGGGTCGGAGAACGACAGCGACATCGAGCCGGAGAAGTCCTCGATCGGCGACAGCTCGTAGAGCACCTCCTCGAGGCCACCTACCGGGCGGACGTCACCGCGGGCGGTCGCGATCTCGCGCCAACGTGGTGCGCCGATCAGCCACTCAAACGAGTCGGTTTGCACGTCAAGTAGCCCCGGAACCTCAAGCGGTTCGCGAAGCTTGGCAAAAGAAACTCGATTGGGTGCTCCGGGCACGGAGCTGTTAGAACTTTGTGGATCCGTTTTGCTTTGGCGGAAATCTGCCAAGATGCGTCCTTCCAGCACCTCACGCGACTCACGAGAACCGGGGCCACCGGGCTTGCTCGCCGCGAACTCTGTCGGTTATGCCGGCGAACGATCTGTCCAGATCTCACGCACACAACTAAGTAGCTGAGCCACGAAAGGCGGCTCAGGCTAAGACCACGGTGTCAAGTGGCGGTGTGAGGTGGGCAGGAAGTAGCCAGCGCAACGTCCAACACTAGCGCAGGCGCGCGCATTCCTCAACTACCCACAATTACCTGCCCAGAAAGTTCGGCGCTGGCTGGCGTCTCGACTTTCTGGTGGGTACATGCTGCCCAACAGATTGACCCGTTTACGCCCCTGTCGTCAAGAGCAACGACGGCGAGTTACGCCAAGTTATCGAGAAATTCTCGGGTCATGGCTTGTAATCGCGCAGCGGAAAACCATCCCGGCCCAACGTGCGGCATCGGGAAGGGTTATCGATGTGAGTCGGTTAGTCGCCGAACCCGTGCGTCTTCAACCGGTGGGTGCCCTCGAGATCATCGAGGATCGCGGCCTGGGCATCCTTTGGCAGGGTGTGCAACATCTCGCGCACCCGGGCCTGGCGCCGACCGACTGCTTTACGCTCCGGCATGCCCGGTGTCGCGACGATCTGCGGCGGGACGCCCTCGACTTCTTCGGTGCCACCGGAGTGGTGACCCGCATCAACCATGGCCTGCTCTTCGGCCATGGTTGTCTCGTCCTTCTCCTCGGACATACCGATGGGCCCGATACGCCGGCCGTTGAGGAACTGCCGCACCACCGGCTCGTCGCTGGTCAGCAGCACTTCACGCGGACCGAACATCACCAGGTGCTTGCGGAACAACATGCCGATGTTGTCCGGCACGGTGCGGGCAACGCTGATGTTGTGCGTCACGATCAGGATGGTCGCGTCGATCTGGGCGTTGATGTCGAGGATCAGCTGGCTCAGGTAGGCGGTACGGACCGGGTCCAGACCCGAGTCAGGCTCGTCGCAGAGAATGATCTGCGGGTCGAGAACCAGGGCACGGGCCAGCCCGGCACGCTTGCGCATACCACCGGAGATCTCGCCGGGGAACTTCTTCTCGTCACCGCCGAGGCCGACCAGCTCCAGCTTCTGCATGACGATGTCACGGATTTCGCCTTCTTTTTTCTTGGTGTGCTCGCGCAGCGGGAAGGCGGTGTTGTCGTAGAGGTTCATCGAGCCGAACAGCGCGCCGTCCTGGAACAGCACCCCGAACAACGTGCGGATCTCGTACAGCTCTTTGGCCGAGCATTCGAGGATGTCGGTGCCGTCGATGAGAATCGAGCCGCGTTCGGGCCGCAGCAGACCGATCAAGGACTTCAGGAACACCGACTTACCGGTACCTGACGGGCCCAGCAGAACGCTGACCTCCCCGGCCGGGATGTCCAGGGTCACGTCTTCCCAAATCCTCGAGGATCCGAAGGACTTCGTTAGGCCGTTGACCTCAATAGCGACGCCCATAGGAGATCCTTCCGTCCACGCTTATGCCTGCTACCTGCCCCTTTGTGTGGCATGAGTCACTGTAGCGCACGCTTGGGACCGCGCATCATGGTTGCACAGCACCGGAGCTAAAAATTCGCTGACCTGAGACCCACGCCTGCGGGCAGGGTAATCGCCAGGGCGGCAACGGGTAAAGCCCCCAGTCAGACGGTCGGCGCCCAGTTGCCGTGAAATCCCATCGGGACGCGCTGCGGCAGATGCACGGTGGCCACCGATTCCAGGGTCTGGGCGTCCAGCAACAGCAATTGGCCCTCGTCGCGGCCACGGTGATAGCCGTATCCCATCAGCAGGCCGTCGTCCTCGGCATCAGCTGAATCGCCACGCGCTGGATTCGGTACAAAGCACATCTCGCCTAGTAAAAGGGCGGGATCGAGCGCGGCCACCTCGCTGGTTCCCGTCGCGTAGTCGTGCTTGTAGAGCGACGAGGTCATTTCTGTTTTTCCGGCGGAGAGATAGCCGCCATCCATACCGACGGTGTAGCCGAATCGGTGCCGTCCGCCCAGCAGGCTCTCGTCGATCCGCGGAAACTCTTGCGGGCGATCGTCGCGGCACTCGGAGCCAATCGCACCGGTTGTCAGGTTGATGGTCCAGCGGTCCAGCGTCGGTCGACTGTCGCCGGGACCGCGCAGGTCGCGGTCGAACATCCGCGAGTAGCGGACCACGTCGAGCACCAGTACTTCTGCCCCGCCACGCATCTCCGAGTAGGCGTTGAGCGGGTGATAGACGTAGCAGGGTTCGATGTCGAACCAGCGCACGTCTTTAGTGCCGCCCTCGCGAGGCATGACGCCAATGCGCGCCGGGTAGCTGGCATCCCACCGGTAGGGCATCCGATGGATGGGCTGGCGATTGCTGTTGATCATCGCGCTGATCGGGCTGGGGATCTTCACGCGTCCGAGCAGCGACCCAACCACTAGCCGGGCCGGCAGACTCAGCCAGCGCGGCACGTTCGTCGGCATGATCTGTACCGGGTCGAACGTCACCGGCAGGTCGTAGATCACCACGTACTTATCGGTCAGGGAGAAGTCGTGCATCATCGGCGAACCGGAGACCTCGATGTCGACCGTCCGCCGCGCGCGCCCGTGGACGTCGATCACCGAGTACTGCACGGTCCGCCCGCGCGCGAACGAGTAGGACAACGCGTGCAATTCACCGGTTGCCGGGTCGCGGTGCGGGTGCGCCGTATAACCGCCGGTCAGGGTTCCGTCGAAGTCGCAGGGTCCCACGGTGTCCAGGTCTTCGGTCAGTTCGTAATTCGCGCCGCCCCCTTCGACGAGCGCGAATGTTCGTCCGGCGTGGCTGAGCACATTGGTGTTGGGGCCGACGGACAACATTCCGGCGCGCGGGTTCAAGCCCGTGGGCGCGGGTTCGCCTAGTGCGTCGCACACCGCCGGGGTGTGCACCCACCGGTTGCGGTACCACTTGGCCTGTCCGTCGCCGAGCGCGACGCCATGCACCATCGCGTCGCCGCTGAACCAGTGATAGGTGGCCGGATCCACCTCGGCGGCCGGGTTGGGCCCGTTGCGCAGGTATCGCCCATCGAGGTGTTCCGGGATGTGGCCGGTGACTTGGAGATCGGTTGCGGTCACTTCGGCGCCCACCGGCGCCAGGAAATCCTCGAGATACGGGTTCCGGGATGTCGTGGTTTGCGCGGTAGTCATGGGCTGAGCTCCTATAACATTGTTATTTCAGCGTTATTGTGACGGTACGCCCCCGATGAGAAGATGGCAAGGATGACTTCAGAGATTCAGCGCAGCGTTCGCGAGGACCTGCTGCACGCCGCTGTCGGCCTACTGGACGACGACGGGCCCGATGCCTTGCAGACCCGCAAGGTGGCCGGCGCCGCAGGTACCTCGACGATGGCGGTCTACACCCATTTCGGCGGGATGCGCGGGCTCATCGCCGAGGTCGCCGAGGAGGGGTTACGGCAATTCGACGCCGCCCAGACGATGCCGCAGACCACCGACCCGGTCACCGATCTGTTCGTTACCGGCGCGGCCTACCGCCGCTACGCCATTGAGCGGCCGCATATGTATCGCCTGATGTTCGGCAGCACCAGCGCGCACGGCATCAACGTGCCGACTGGCAATGTCCTGACGCTCACGGTCGCCGAGATCGAGCAGAACCACCCGAGCTTCGCGCATGTGGTGCGGGTGGTGCGCCGGTGCATGCTGGCCGGCCGGATCACCGTAGGAGCCGCCGACGACGACGCCTCCGTGGTCGCCACCGCGGCCCAGTTCTGGGCGTCGATACACGGGTTCGTCATGCTCGAGCTGGCCGGGTACTACGGCGACGACGGCTCTGCGGTCGCCCCGGTGCTCGGCTCGATGACGTCGAATCTGCTTGTCGCCCTGGGTGATTCCCCCGAGCGGGTGGCTCAGTCGGCGCGGTCGGCCGCTCCCGCGCGCTGAGCACACAAAACCCCCGAGACCCATGGCCCCGGGGGTTTTGCGCGAGTCGAACTACTTGACGGTGACGCTGGCGCCGGCGGCCTCGAGCTTGGCCTTGGCCTCCTCAGCGGCTTCCTTGGCGACCTTCTCCAGCAGCGGCTTGGGTGCGCCGTCGACCAAGTCCTTGGCCTCCTTGAGGCCCAGGCCGGAGACGATCTCGCGGACGACCTTGATCACGCCGATCTTCTTTTCGCCGGCGGCCTCGAGGATGACGTCGAACTCCGACTGCTCCTCGGCGGCCTCGGCGGGCGCGCCGGCGGCGGGGCCGGCAGCGGCGACCGCGACCGGGGCGGCCGCGGTGACCTCGAAGGTCTCTTCGAACTTCTTGACGAAGTCCGAGAGCTCCAGCAGCGTCAGCTCCTTGAATGCGTCAAGCAGGTCGTCGGTAGAAATCTTTGCCATGGTGTGGGTCCTTCCTAATTTTCCCTGGTTTGTGGGTTGGTTTTATTCGGCTTCGGGCGTGGTTTCGGCGGGTGTTTCCGAAGCTGGTTCTGCGGCTGCCTCTGGGGCAGCTTCTGCTGCTGCCTCGGGGACAGTTTCTGCGGCTGCCTCGGGGGCAGCTTCTGCGGCGGGCTCCGTCGCAGCAGCCGGTGCGGGCTCTTCCGCGGTCCGCTTCTCCAGGAGCGCGGCCGCGAGCCGGGCCACCTGCGAGGCGGGCGCGTTGAACAGGCCGGCGGCTTTCGAGAGGTTCGCCTTCATCGCCCCGGCCAGCTTGGCCAGCAGGACCTCGCGGGACTCCAGGTCGGCGATGCGCTCGACCTCGGCGACCGACAGACGCTGGCCGTCCATGTAGCCGCCCTTGATGACCAGCGCCTGATGTTCTTTGGCGAAGGTCTTGATGACCTTGGCGGCGTCGACCGGCTCGCCGCGGACGAAGGCGATGGCCGTCGGGCCGACGAACAGCTCGTCGAGTCCCTCGACCCCGGCTTCCGAAGCCGCGCGCTTGATCAGCGTGTTCTTGGCCACCGTGTAGGTAGCCGATGCCGCCAGAGACCGCCGCAGCTCGGCCAGATTGGCGACCGTCAACCCCCGGTATTCGGTGATCAGGGTCGCGGTCGAGCCGGTGAACTGCTCTGCGATGTCTGCAACGGCGGTGGCCTTGTCAGCTTTGGCCATGCATACCTCCTCAGTGAAAGTCTTTAAGACGTGACGTCTGTGATCACCGAGGAATGACGAACGCCCCGGCGCAGGAAGCGGCCGGGGCGTTGAAATACGCCGGCGCAAGCCGGCAGTAATGCCTCGTCCTCCTGCGTGGGCCGCCGGGATGTTCCCGGACCTTCAACCGATTGCTCGGTGACCGACGGTCTTCGGTGGATCAGCAACCAGAATAGCGTGACCGGGGCAATCAGCCAAAACAGCTCACCCGGCGGCGACGGTAGCCACGGTCAGCAGGCCGAATGTCAACACCAGCACGCCCAGACGAAAACACATGCAGCGCAAGGCTTTACCAGTCCGTCAGAGTTAGCCGAGCGCCGCCAGCCTGGCCGCGCCGACCAGACCGGCCACATCCCCCAATTCGGCAGGCAGCACCCGCAGCCCGGCTAGATACACCAACCGGGCATGCTCGGCCACCGCCGAACGCAGCGGATCCCACAGCACTCGACCCGATTTGGCAACGCCGCCCCCGATCACGACCACATCCAGATCGCAGACCGCCGCTACCGAGGCGATCATCGCCCCGAGCGCGTCGGCGCCCCGGGTAAATGCGCGCACCGCTACCTGGTCGCCGCCCTCGGCCGCCGCGGCCAGCTCACGGGCGCCGGCCCCGGGCGGCGCAGACCAGCCGTTGGCCCGCGCCCAGCGCACCAGCCACGGCCCAGCCGCGACCGTCTCGACACAGCCGCGGCCTCCACAGCTGCACCGCTCGCCGTCGTGTTCGACCACCACGTGGCCGACGTGGCCGGCGTTGCCGGTGCGCCCGGCGTAGGGGACGCCGTTGAGCACCAACCCCCCGCCCACGCCGGTGGAGACCACCATCCCCAGCATGAAGCGGGCACCCCGCCCGGCGCCCCGCCAATGCTCGCCAAGCGCCATACATACGCCGTCGCCGCCGAGCCGTACCGGCACGTCCGGCACCGCGGCCGCGACCCTCTCGCGTAGCGGGAAGCCATGCCAGCCGGCGATGTTGATCGGGCTGACGGTTCCGCTGTGCAAGTCGATGGGTCCGGCCGTAGCGATCCCCACGGCACCGACGGCGCCGCCGGGCCGGCCCAATACGTCGGCGATCAGCGCGGCGACCACGTCCCACACCTGCTCGGCCGAAGCGCCGGGCGGGGTGGGCCGCACGTCGGTGTAGACGAGCGCGCCATCGGGATCGGCCAGACCGGCAGCGATTTTGGTGCCACCGATATCCAGGCAGAGAGTGAGCATGGCGATCAGTGCCGGTGGGTGTTGTCGGGCTGGCGCGGATCGCCGGGATGCTCGTAGCCGGGGGCGAGCTGGACCAGCGCGGCTCGGCGCGCGTCCAACCACACCCGGAAGGCACGTCGCCGCGCGGCACTGCGCAGATGCTCGGCGATCAGCGGCCGCACCTCCTGCAGCGACGGGCTGACCGGCGACGGGTCGCGCCACCCGTCGCGGCCCGGGCGCGGCGCGGCGAATCGGCGCGGATTGCGGGCGTGATACCCGGCCACGTCGTCGTCGGCGACCTGGACACTGGCGGTGACGTCGGCGTACAGCGCCCGCGCCCGCGGGTCGGCCAGCGCGGCCGCCGCCACGCTGCCGATCTCCAGCCGGGCCGTCAGATCGGGCAGTAGCTCGGTTTCGGTGGGCGCCTCGCGCTCGGTGAGGCCGCGGGCAGCCGCCTCGGTGGCCACCACCACCTCGGTCACGATCAATTGCGTGAGCCAACGCCGCAATTGCCGGCCTTCGCTGGTGCCGTAGGCCGGTAGTGCGGCCGCGCGCGCACCGCTGCGCAATCGCGCTTCGGCCGAGTCGATTTCATCGACGGAAATCGGGAGACCGGCGACGGTGGCAACCAGGTGCGTACTCATTTCACGATCACCCGCACCGCCGGTGAGTACACCAGTCGCCCGGCACAGCCAACTCGGACCAGGGCCCACCACTGCCCTGGCTGCAGCCATGCGGGTGGGTTTACCTCGAAGCCGAGGTCGACGGTGCTGCCGGCGGGCAGGACGGCGCCCTGCGCGGCCGGACCAATCCACTCCCACGTGCCCCACGGGCTGATCAGATGCGCCTCCAGCGACAAATCCGCCCGGGCGTGCGTGCCAACGGTGACGGTCAACCGGGCCGAGTCGCCGGCCGCGAGTTCGATGTCGCATGGCCCGTCGACGAGGTAGACCAGCTCGTCCTCGGCACGCCCGCCGACTTCGACGATGCACACGTCCTCGACCACTTGGCGCCAGGCGGCCGGGGCGGCATCCCCGATGATGCGCAGCTGCGCCCGGACCGGATACCGCCCGGGTTGCACGTGCGCCGGAACCGCCAGCACGACATCGGCCTCCTGATGCGCACCGCTGTCCAGCGTGAACGGCAACTCGGCGGGGGCCGCCGACCAGCCGTCGGGACAATGCAGGGTCACCCGGCCCGTCAGCGCAGCGTCGGTGCAGTCGCTGGCCGCAGTCAGGCGCAACGCCACCTCGCTGCCCGGCTCGGCGGTCAGCGCGGCAGGGTGCAGGTGGGCGACGGCCGGCAGCCCACCCAGCGGTGCGGGCCCGCGGTTGTGTAGCCAATAACGCGCGTACAGCGGTTGGGCGACCTCGGCATCGGGGCCCAACGCGTCGGCCCGGTCAACCAGCGGGGGAATCTCGAGCCGGGCCAGCACGGTGGCCACCTGATACCCGTGCAGTTCGACCCATCGTTTGCGCGCCCGCGACCCCGCCAGCGGCTTTTCCAGCAGGTCGGCCGGCCGTATCGCGTGCAACGTGCCAAGGTCGGAGCTGATGGCCACCCTGGCGCCGGTACCTGTGGTCTCCACCAGCCGCAGGGTGACCGCGCCGGCATCGACCGGCCGGGCCTTGCCCGCTGTCAGCGGATTACCGGTCGCCTTGAGCGCACCCAGCGTCACCGAGTCGGCGGGGCCCACGTGCAGCAGCGAGCCCACCGACGGCAGCCGGGCCTGCGATCGTCCTGGGCGTACGGCCAGCAGCGGGTGCGCGAATTGCGCACTGCGAGTTGGGATCTCAGCAGCCCGCCAATCGCCGTCGGCACAGACCAGCGCGTAGTCGAAGTGGTGTGTCCAGTGTTGAAGTTGGAAGTTGGAGCCGTCGGGCGCGGTACGGCGCGGCTCGTCGATCCAAGTGCCGGACGGCCAGCCGGTACAGGACCGCATCAGCGCGGTGTGCAGGGTGCCCTCGGAGTCGACGGCGAAGCTGGGCACGCCGCGGTTGAGCAGTGCGACCGTGCGGGCGTCGAAGGGTTCGGCACCGGCGGGAGCCTGCTGGGCGTCTTGGTTGACGACGATCTCGGCGTCCTCCAGATCGGCTGCCACCGCGGCGATCTCGGCGTTCAGGCTGTTCTCGTCGGCGCCGTCGATCACCAGCACCGGCAAGGTCCGCGGCGCGCGCAGGTCGGCGCCGGGCACCCAGGCCGCCGCCAGGGGCATCCCGGCCGGCACCCATACCCTGGCCCGACCGGTCTCGGCCAGCTGCCGGTCGAGCTCTTCCGCATACACCGGGTCCGCTTCGGCGAGCACGTCTTTGGCGAAGGCGTTGCGGGCAGGGCCGCCCAGCACGATCCGTACGTCGGGCAAGTTGGAGTCGATGTCGAGGTGGCCGTAGCGCGGCTTGTCGGCGCCGCTGCAGGTGGCGGTGACGCCGGCCCGGACCAGCGCCACCATCAAGTCGCGCGCCAGGGATCCGGAGATCGCCTCGTTGGGCGAGACCACCTCGGCCACCGATATCGCCCGCACGACGGTGCCCGAGACCCGCACCCGAGCCGTCGACGACAAGCCGAACCAGCCGTAGGCCGGGTTGTCCAGCGTCCATAGGTGCTGTGCGGTATCCACCGATTCGGGCCCGTCATGCAATAGCGCGAACCCGCGCCCGACGACTGCGTCCCCCACCTCGCTGACCGGCATGGCGCCCGGCACCGGACACGGCCAGCGCAGCCGCACCAGGCGGTCCTCGCCGGTGAACTCGTCAATCGTGGTGCGGCAATCCACCCGCGCCACGTCGCGCCACAGGGTCAGCGTTTGGGTGTAGCGCAGCAGCGTGCCGATCCGGCCGTGCACGACGAGCCGCTGACCGAGCGGGCCCTGGTAGGCCCGCACCTGGGCGCTCGATTCCGACGAGCACACCACCGGCCCCTTGGGCAGCAGATGCCACGGCCCCTCGCTCTCCTCTGGATGCGCCGGGTATTCCTCGTAGACGGCGAGCTCGTTGCCGACCCGCCCGTCGGCGATCAGCTGGCGACCGCCCTGCATCAGGGACACGACTCCGCCGCCGCGAGCCGCGTCGACTTCCAGCCGGTAGTACTCGTTGTCGATCGCCGACCCAGCCACCGGGTGCCAGCCGGTGGCTTCGCCGTCCGGGACCAGCCGATATGCGCGCCAGCCCAGCGACGGCACGTCGGCGGCTAGCCAGCTGACCGACCGCCCGTCGTGTTCGACGTGTACGGGCAGCTCGGAACCGTCCGCGTCCAGCACGCGCACGCCTGCGGGCAACGGCGAATCGAGCCGGGCGGTGACGACGTCGGCCCGATGCTGGCTCAGCGTGTTCCAGACGATCACGTCACCGTCGATGACGCTGGACAGCACCGCCAAAGAGTTGTCGCGGATCGACCGGCCGAGTTCCCACGCATCGCGCCAGCCGGTCAGCAGGTCGAGGTACACCTGATCGGACTCCGAGCCGGTGATGGCGTCGTGGTGGGCGCCGTAGGCCAGCTGCACCCACGCTTTGGCCAGGGCGGCCTGCGGGTAATCGGCGCCGCTGATCAGCGCGGCGAACACCGCGAAGCGCTCGGCATCCAGGACGGCGTTCTCGGCGGCCCGGTTGGCTTGTTTGGTGTCGATGTAGGACACGTCCTTGCCGGTATAGATCGGGTTCATGTCCCTTGTCTGCGGCGACGGCATCCCCGAGCGCTCGTCCAGTTCGGCGC
Source organism: uncultured Actinomycetota bacterium (assembly GCA_963826365.1). Classification (GTDB taxonomy): domain Bacteria; phylum Actinomycetota; class Actinomycetes; order Mycobacteriales; family Mycobacteriaceae; genus Mycobacterium. Next base: position 755,622 of record CAWGXA010000004.1, read on the forward strand.
GGACCGCCGCGAAGAACTCGCACGGCAACCCGCACACGAAGCGCGGCCAGGTGTAGCGCGCAGCCCAGTCGCGATGGATTTCGGTGACCCACTGGTTCGGCGGGGTGTAGTCGGTGCCGACCGGCAGCAGGACGTTGCGGGTCAACGCGACCTTCTTGAGTTCGTCGAACAGGCCGTAGGTGGCGTCCTCGGCCTCGCTCAGCGAGGTCGCGGAATCCATCCACCAGCCCGCCGAATAGTGCGCAGGCATGTAATGCGTGAGCAGGCCGCGGCCGGACGGGGAGATCCATTCGAACTCGCTGCAGAACTGCATTCCGGCCATACCGGCAGCGCTGTGCTTGGGGCCCCACTGGTGATGCGGTCCGCGGGCCCATGAACTCGACGTCAGTCCGGCATCGGCGGCCATTCCGGGAAACTGCGGGTCGTGGCCGAACACGTCGAGCTGCCACGCCGTCTGGGGCCGAGCGCCCAACACGTCGCGCTGAAAACCGATGCCGTGCACCAGATTTCGGATCGTTGTCTCCGGACTGGTGAGGTTGGTGTTGGGCTCGTTGTAGGTTCCACCCATGATCTCGACCCGGCCTTGCGCAATGAAACGGCGAAGATCAACGCGGTCCTCGGGGTGGGTGTCCCAGTACGGCTTGAGGTAATCCACTTCGGCCAGCACGAACTTGTACTCGGGCTCGCGGCGCGCCATTTCCAGATGGGCGTGCACCAGCTCGAAGGCGTTGGTCTGCCTGGCCCGCCCGGGCGGGTCCTCGGTCCACACGCTGGTGTAGGCGCCCTGGGTGTTCCACCACACCGGGTCGTAGTGAAAGTGGCTGACCATGAACATCGTCCACCCGGGCTCGGCGACGGTGAACTCGAACGTCACGCTGGCGCCCCCGGCGTGCACCCGGGCGGTGCGCCGCTGACCGGCCACCGGCTGGTCTACCGCGATCGGAACCTCGACGACCTCGTCGCCGGGCGCGGCCAGGGCCTCGCCGGCCAGGCCGTCGCCTTCGATGCGGACCGACACCGACTCGGCGACACCGGCAACGGCGACCCGGGCCAACTGCAGCGGCGCCTGCGGCGGCCCGACGAACAGCTCCGTCGACTCCGCCAAAATCAGCCGCATCTCCGCACCTTACGGCGCGTGTGTCGGACGTGACGCGTATGAAAGCCAGATAGCCAACGGATTTAGGATCTGCCCATGCCCGCCCTTGCCCCGCCCGTGGCCGACGAACGCAGCGCGCTGCGCGAGTACCTGGCCTACCACCAAAGTGCTTACCTCGCCGTGTCCTACGGCCTCACCGACGAACAGGCCCGGTCCACCCCAGCGGCGAGTGCGCTGTCGGTCGGCGGGCTGGTCAAGCACGTCACCGCCATGCAGCGCAGCTGGATGACACGGGTGGCCACCGCTCCGGAGCTACCCCCCAAGGACCCCCGACCCTTCGACGAGATCGCCAAGGAATTCGGGGACCAGCATGTGATGGGCCCCGACGAGACGCTGGACGGTCTGCTGCACGCCTTCGAGGCGGAGAACGCGAAATCATTGCGGTTGGTCGAAACCGCTGACCTGGACACCGCGGTGCCGGTGCCGCAGGACATCCCCTGGTTCCCCAAGAATCAGAAGGCCTGGTCGGTGCGCTGGGTGATCCTGCACGTGATCAACGAGCTGGCCCGACACTCCGGGCACGCCGACATCATCCGGGAAACCATCGACGGCGCCACCTTGTACGAGTTGCTCGCCGGGCTGGAAGGCTGGGAGGTCGCGGGCTGGGTCACGCCGTGGAAGAAAGGCGAGCAAAAAGGCGCGGGCGGGTAGAACGAGAGCCCGTTCACCTGCGAGCGGGCTCACACGAATTGGGACTTGACACGCCCGGTTTGGCAGACTGCTGGGATGAGCCCTACCAAACACCGCGAGGTGGCCAGACTTGACCGGGTGCCGCTGCCGGTCGAAGCGGCCCGGGCGGCTGTCACCGGTTGGCAAGTAACCCGGACCGCGGCGCGCTTCCTCACCAAGCTGACCGGCAAGGGGCCGTGGCAGCAGAAGGTGATCAGGGAGATTCCGCAGACGTTCGCTGACCTGGGGCCGACGTACGTCAAATTCGGGCAGATCATCGCCTCGAGCCCCGGCGCATTCGGCGAGTCGCTGTCCCGCGAATTCCGCGGCCTGCTCGACCGGGTGCCGCCCGCCGACCCCGGCGAGGTGCACAAGTTGGTCACCGCCGAGCTCGGCGGTGACCCGTCGGAGCTGTTCGCCAAATGGGAAGACACTCCATTCGCGTCGGCGTCCATCGCCCAGGTGCACTACGCCACCCTGAAGACCGGCGAAGAGGTCGTCGTCAAGATTCAGCGCCCGGGCATTCGCCGGCGGGTGGCCGCCGACCTGCAGATCCTGAAGCGTTTCGCCCAGGCCGTCGAACTGGCCAAGCTGGGCCGGCGGCTCTCGGCACAAGACGTCGTCGCCGACTTCTCCGACAACCTGGCCGAAGAACTGGACTTCCGGCTCGAGGCGCAGTCAATGGACGCGTGGGTCGCGCACATGCACGCCTCACCGCTGGGCAAGAACATCAGGGTGCCGCAGGTGTACTGGGATTTCACCAGCGAGCGGGTGTTGACGATGGAGCGGGTGCACGGCGTCCGCATCGATGACGCGGCCGCTATCCGCAAGGCCGGGTTCGATGGCACCGAGCTGGTCAAGGCGCTGCTGTTCAGCGTGTTCGAGGGCGGTCTGCGGCACGGGCTGTTCCACGGCGACCTGCACGCGGGCAACTTATATGTCGATGAAGCAGGCCGCATCGTGTTCTTCGACTTCGGCATCATGGGCCGTATCGATCCGCGCACCCGGTGGTTGTTGCGCGAGTTGGTGCATGCGCTGCTGGTGAAGAAGGACCACGCCGCGGCCGGCAAGATCGTCGTGCTGATGGGCGCCGTCGGCACCATGAAGCCGGAAGCCGAGGCCGCCAAGGACCTGGAGCGCTTCGCTACCCCGCTGACCGTGACGTCGCTGGGCGACATGTCCTACGCCGACATCGGCAAGCAGTTGTCGACCCTGGCCGACGCCTACGACGTCAAGCTGCCCCGCGAGCTGGTGTTGATCGGTAAGCAGTTCCTCTACGTCGAGCGGTACATGAAGCTGCTGGCGCCCAAGTGGCAGATGATGTCCGACCCGCAACTGACCGGGTACTTCGCCAACTTCATGGTCGAGGTCAGCCGCGAGCACCAGAGCGACGTGGGGGTCTAGTGGAGATCCGCACCGGGAACGCCACGGTATTCAATCCGAAGGGCGATCTGAAGCTCTACTACGAGGACATGGGCGACATCGACGACCCGCCTGTCCTGCTGATCATGGGCCTGGGCGCCCAGTTGTTGCTGTGGCGCACCGCGTTCTGCGAGAAGCTGGTCGACCAAGGCTTTCGCGTCATTCGTTTCGACAACCGGGATGTGGGTCTGTCCAGCAAAATCGAGCCGCAAAGCTCCGGACAGCCGCTGGTGATCCGGTTGCTCCGATCCTGGCTCGGCCTGCGCAGCGAGGCCGCGTACACAATCGAGGACATGGCCGGCGACGCCGCAGCCGTACTGGATCACCTCAATATCGAGCAGGCCCATGTCGTCGGGGCATCAATGGGCGGCATGATCGCCCAAGCCTTTGCGGGACGATTCGCCGAGCGAACCAAATCGCTGGGAATCCTGTTTTCCAGCAACAATTCGGCATTCCTGCCGCCACCGGCCCCGCGGGCGTTGCTGGCCCTGCTCATCGGCCCGCCGCCGGATTCGCCGCGCGACGTGATCCTGGACAACGCGGTCCGGGTCAGCCGCATCATCGGCAGCCCGGGCTACCGCATCCCCGCAGAGCAGGTCCGTGCCGAGGCCGCCGAGGGATATGACCGTAACTTCTACCCGCGAGGCATCGCGCATCAGTTCAGCGCGATCCTGGGCAGCGGCAGCCTGACGCACCACAACCGCCGCATCGTCGCACCGACGGTGGTGATCCACGGCCGGGCCGACAAGCTGATGCGACCGGTCGGCGGCCGAGCTATCGCGCGCGCCATCAGCGGGGCTCGATTGGTGTTATTGGACGGAATGGGTCATGATCTGCCGCAGCAACTCTGGGATCGGGTGATCGGCCTGTTGACGGGCAACTTCGCCGAAGCCGGCTGAGCCACCAGAGGCAATGGGGTTTCGATTTTCCACTGATGAGCAATGCGCATAACATCGTAGGTTGCAGGGCGGGCGCGGGAGGTTTTCTCAAATGACAAAGCTGAGACCGTATTTCGAAGAGTCGCAGGCTACTTACGACATTTCCGACGACTTCTTCGCGTTGTTCTTGGACCCCAACATGGTCTACACCTGTGCGTACTTTGAGCGCGACGACATGACGTTGGAAGAGGCGCAGCTCGCCAAATTGGACCTGGCCCTGGACAAGCTGAACCTCGAGCCGGGGATGACGTTGCTCGACGTCGGCTGCGGCTGGGGCGGCGCGGTGGTGCGGGCCCTGGAGAAGTACGACGTCAATGTCATCGGCATCACGCTTAGCCGCAATCACTATGAGCGCAGCAAGAGCAGGCTCGCCAACATCGCAACAACCCGCCACGCCGAGGCGCGGTTGCAGGGCTGGGAAGAGTTTCACGACAAGGTCGACCGCATCGTCAGCTTCGAGGCCTTCGACGCATTCAAAAAGGAGCGTTGGCCGCTATTCTTCGACCGCGCCTACGAGATCCTTCCCGATGACGGCCGGATGCTGTTGCACAGCATCTTCACTCACGAGCAGACGTACTGGCGCGATAACGGCATCACGGTGACGATGACCGATTTGCGGTTCTTCCGCTTTCTGGCAACGGAAATCTTCCCCGGCGGCGGGATGTGCGGTGAAGTCGACATCGTCGACAATGCGAAGAACAGCGGTTTCTCGGTTGACCAAATTCAATACCTGCAGCCGCATTACGCGCGGACGCTGGACATGTGGGCGGCCAACCTGGAAGCCAACCGCGAACGCGCCATCGAAATCCAGTCCGAAGAGGTCTACGACCGCTTTATGCGCTATCTGACCGGCTGCGCCAACCTCTTCCGCAAAGGCCTCTCCAACGTCGCCCAATACACCCTGACGAAATAGCAGCACCCCTGCTGACCTGGGGTAACTCCGGCGTATTTAGCGACGTAGCCTGCATCGGATAGCATGCCTGGAGCATCAGTGGGGGGACATCGGTGCTATTCGATGCAAGCACCGAGGGGCCTTGAGGCCCAGAAGGGCATTACTACATCATGGCCAAAAAGCTGACGCCGCATTTCGCCGATGTGCAGTCGCACTACGACTTATCCGACGACTTCTTCCGCTTGTTCCTGGACCCCACCCAGACCTACAGCTGCGCGTACTTCGAACGCGACGACATGACGCTGGAAGAGGCCCAGCTCGCCAAGATCGACCTGGCGCTGGGCAAGCTGGGCCTGCAGCCGGGCATGACGCTGCTCGACGTCGGCTGCGGCTGGGGCGCCACCTTGCGCCGCGCGATCCAGCAATACGACGTCAACGTCGTCGGTCTGACCTTGTCCAAGAACCAGGCTGCCCACGTCCAGGAATCGTTCGACGCGCTCGACACCCCGCGCAGCAGGCGGGTACTGCTCAACGGCTGGGAAGAGTTCGACGAGCCCGTCGACCGCATCGTGTCGATCGGCGCCTTCGAGCACTTCGGCCACGACCGTTACGACGACTTCTTCGCGATGGCCTACAAGGTGATGCCCGACGACGGCGTGATGCTGCTGCACACGATCACCGGCCTGACCGGACCGCAGATCGCCGATCGCGGCATGCCGATGACCTTCGAGATGGCCCGGTTCATCAAGTTCATCATGACCGAAATCTTCCCGGGCGGCCGATTGCCGACGATCGAGATGGCGCAAGACCACGCGGCGGCCGCGGGTTTCACGCTGACCCGCCGCCAGTCGCTGCAGCTGCACTACGCCAAGACCCTCGACCTGTGGGCCGAGGCCTTGGAGGCGCACAAAGCCGAGGCCATCGAGATTCAATCCGAAGAGGTCTACGAGCGGTACATGAAGTACCTGACCGGCTGTGCCAAACAGTTCCGGATCGGCTATATCGACGTCAACCAGTTCACGCTGGCGAAGTAGTGCCCACATCAGCCACACTGAAGGGTGGACCTCTGATCGAGAAAACCAACGCCATCCGACCTCAAATCCGAGGAAAACGTCTGGCCCCGAGTAAGGTGCCCCGGATGGCCACCTCGTGAAGGTCGCGGTCCAATCGGGAGGGACATATGCCTAAATCAACAGGCACCACTCATACGCAGCAGAAGACCGACGACGTCCAGGCGCACTACGACCTATCGAACGAATTCTTCGCGCTGTTCCAGGATCCGACCCGAACCTACAGCTGCGCGTATTTCCCGCGCGCGGACATGACCCTGGAGGAAGCGCAGCTCGCGAAGCTCGACCTGACGCTGGACAAGTTGGGGCTCGAGCCGGGGATGACACTGCTCGACGTCGGGTGCGGCTGGGGTTCGACGATGAAACGCGCCATCGAGAAGTACGACGTCAACGTCATTGGCCTGACCCTGTCAAAGAACCAGGTCGAATACTGCGAGCAAGTCCTCGACACCGTCGACACAAACCGCTCGCATCGGGTTGAGCTGCGCGACTGGGGACAGTTCGACGAACCGGTGGACCGGATCGTCACTATTGAAGCGTTGGAGCACTTCGGTTTCGAGCGCTACACCGACTTCTTCAAGTTCGTCTACAGCGCGATGCCCGCCGACGGCGTGATGCTGCTGCATTCGATCACCGGCTTGACCGGAGGGCAAATCGTCGAGCGCGGCATGCCGGTGTCGTTCGAGATGGCCCGCTTCGTCAAGTTCATTTTGACCGACATCTTCCCGGGTGGCCGGTTGCCGTCGATCGAGAAGGTCGATGAGCACGCGGCTGAGGCGGGCTTCCACGTGACCCGTAACCAGTCGCTGCAGTCGGACTTCGCCCAAACTCTCGACCGGTGGGCCGAGGCCCTAGAGGCGCACCAAGCCGAGGCCATCGAGATTCAATCCGAAGAGGTATACCAGCGGTACATGAAGTACCTGACCGGCTGCGCCAAGGCGTTCCGGGTCGGCTACATCGACTGCAACCAGTTCACTCTGGAAAAGTAGGCATTCTTGCCAGACGCAGCGTACGGGGTACACAGCGCCAATCTGGCTAAGCACCCCGGCTAGATTGGGGGGGTGTTGCGCGTTCAAGCAATGGGCGGTGCATAGCGCGTTTCAGGCAGTGATTCAGGAGAACAAGACGACAATGACCGAGCAATCGACTAGTTCGACGAGGACGCGGACCCGGGCCGTCGACATTCAGGCGCACTACGACGTCTCCGACGAGTTCTTTGCCCTGTTCCAGGACCCCACCCGGATCTACAGCTGTGCGTACTTCGAGCCACCCGAGCTCACCCTCGAAGAGGCCCAGTACGCCAAGATCGACCTCAACCTCGACAAGCTTGACCTCAAGCCCGGCATGACCCTGCTGGACATCGGTTGCGGGTGGGGCACCACCATGAAGCGCGCGGTGGAGAAATATGACGTCAACGTCATCGGCCTGACACTGTCGAAAAATCAGCACGCCCGCGCCGAGCAGGTGGTGGCCGCCGTCGACACCAACCGCTCGCATCAGGTGCGGCTGCAGGGCTGGGAGGACTTCAGCGAGCCCGTCGACCGGATCGTGTCGATCGAAGCCTTCGAGCACTTCGGCCACGAGAACTACGACGACTTCTTCAAGAGGTGCTTCGACATCATGCCCGAGGACGGCCGAATGACCGTCCAAAGCAGTGTCAGCTACCACCCTTACAACATGGCCGCTCGAGGCAAGAAATTGACCTTCGAGACGGTGCGCTTCATCAAATTCATCATCACCGAGATCTTTCCCGGCGGCCGCCTGCCGACCACCGAGATGATGGTCGAGCACGGCGAGAAGGCGGGATTCATTGTCCCCGAACCACTTTCGCTGCAGCCGCACTACGTCAAGACGCTGCGCATCTGGGGCGACACGCTGGAGTCCAACCGGGAAAAGGCCATCGAAATCACGTCCCAAGAGGTCTACGACCGGTACATGAAGTATCTGCGCGGCTGCGAGCACTATTTCGATTACGAGATTCTGGACTGCAGCCTGGTGACCTACCTCAAGCCGGGCGCCTCGGCCTAGTTGGGGCCTAATTTCTCCGCGCCGTGTCGGATTAGGGCTGCGCCGTTCGTCGAAACGGTAGAGAGTGGAGCACAGGGCTTCGCTCACTATCGGAGGTGACGACACATGCAGTACTTCGCCTTATTGATCAGCAAGGAGCGCGACCGCACGCCCGACGAGGGCGCCGCCGAGATGGCGGCCTACCAAGCCTTTCACGTCAAGGCGGCGGCGGCGATCCGCGGAGGTGATGCGCTGGCGTCCGCGGCGACCGCGGTGCGCATCACCGGCGGTCCCGATGCACCGGCCATCACCGACGGCCCGTTCGCCGAGGGAGCCGAAGTAGCGGGCGGTTATTACGTATTCGAAGCCGAAAACCTCGACGAGGCTTTGGCTTTGGCCCGCGACATTCCGGCCGCCAAGCACGGCGGTGTGGAGGTCTGGCCAGTGGTCCACTCGTTGGAACCGTCGCGCCAGCTCACCGGCAACGACTGGCTGGCCTTGTTGCTGGAACCGCCGAAATCCGCACACACACCGGGCACACCGGAGTGGGACGCGGTCGCGGCCCTGCATGAGGTTTTCCACGCCGCTGCGGGCGATCACGTGCTCGGCGGCGCCGCATTGCACGATCCGTCCACCGCGACCACCGTGCGGGTGCGCGGTGGCGAGGTCACCGTCACCGACGGGCCGTACGTGGAGGGAGCCGAAGTCGCCACCGGTGTCTACCTGCTGGACGCCGGCGACCGCGATGAGGCCGTCAAACTGGCGTCACTGATCCCGGCTTCCACCGTGCTGGTGCGGCAACTGGCTGGTGTCGGGGGGCTGTAGCGTCGCGCGAATGACCAACCTGGACGGCGTCTTTCGCCGGGAGTGGGGCTCCGCCGTCGCTGCGCTCGCGCGGTGGTCCGGCGACCTCACCGTCGCGGAGGACGCCGTCCAGGAAGCCTGCGCCGAGGCGCTGCGCAGCTGGCCCCGGGACGGTCTGCCCGACAGTCCCGGCGGTTGGTTGGTGACCGTGGCACGCAACCGTGCCCGAGACCGGCTGCGCCGCGAATCCGTCCGTCCCGGAAAGGAATTGGCGGCTGCCGTGGACGATATCCGAGCACGCACCGATCACAGCGACCCGCATCCGGTTCGTGATGACGAGCTGCGGATGATGTTCACCTGTGCGCATCCCGCGCTGGACCGGCAGTCGCAACTGGCGCTCACGCTGCGGTTGGTGTCCGGGTTGACGGTCGCAGAGATCGCCCGGGCACTGTTGCAGACCGAGACGGCAATCGGACAGCGAATCACCCGCGCTAAGAACAAGGTTCGGCGCGCCAACATTCCGCTGCGGGTGCCGCCAGCGGAATTGCTCGGCGAGCGCACACCGCACGTGCTCAGTTGCATCTACTCGATTTTCACCGAGGGATATTGGTCGACCGCCGGCCCCTCGGCGATCCGGGACGAGCTTTGCGACGAAGGGATTCGGCTGGCCGGCGAACTGAGCGCGCTGATGCCCGACGAGCTCGAAGCGCATGCCCTGGCCGCCCTGATGCTGCTGCACGATTCGCGACGGGCAACGCGGGTCGACGACGCCGGGCTGCTGGTACCGCTGGAAGACCAGGACCGTCGACGATGGGATCGCGGCCGCATCTCGCGGGGGCTGGATCGGTTACGGCTGGCTCAGGGATCGACGGGTCCCTATCTGCCACAGGCGGTGATCGCCGCGCTGCACGCGACGGCACCGTCCTGGGAGCAGACCGACTGGATCACCATTTGCACCGCCTACGACCGATTGGTGGAGTTGACCGAATCGCCGGTGGCGCGCGCCAACCGCGCGCTGGCGGTGGGTCTGCGCGACGGCCCGGACGCCGGCCTGGCCGCGCTGGACACGGTGGCGCATGATCCCCGGCTGGCCCGCTCGAATCTGGTCGCCACGGTGCGCGCCGATCTGCTGCGCCGTGCCGACAGACCCGCCGAAGCGCTTATTTGGTACCGAACGGCGTTGGAGTCCAACGGTTCTGAGCCCGGCCGCGAATTCCTACGGCAGCGCATCGCCGAATGCGGCGGGTAACCTACCAGCGGTGTTCGCTGGGCCTTGCCCGGTCACCAGACGAAATTAGGCCTCGGCGAAGTTGCGGGTGATCGAGGGATCGACCGGAATACCCGGGCCGGTCGTCGTCGACACGGTGATCTTCTTCAGGTACCGGCCCTTCGAGGACGACGGCTTGAGCCGCAGCACCTCTTCCAGTGCGGCACCGTAGTTCTCCACGAGGTTCTTCTCGTCGAACGACGCCTTGCCGATGACGAAGTGCAGGTTGGCCTGCTTGTCGATGCGGAAGTTGATCTTGCCGCCCTTGATGTCGTTCACGGCCTTGGCGACGTCCGGGGTGACGGTGCCGGTCTTGGGGTTTGGCATCAGGCCACGCGGGCCCAGCACACGAGCGATGCGACCGACCTTGGCCATCTGGTCGGGGGTCGCGATCGCCGCGTCGAACTCCAGCCAGCCGCCCTGGATCTTCTCGATCAGGTCGTCACTGCCGACGAGGTCTGCGCCGGCGGCCTGAGCCTGCTCGGCCTTGTCGCCGACCGCGAACACCACTACCCGGGCCGTCTTACCGGTGCCGTGCGGCAGGTTGACCGTGCCGCGGACCATCTGGTCGGCCTTGCGGGGGTCGATGCCGAGCCGGATCGCCACCTCGACGGTCGCGTCCTGCTTGGTCGACGACGTCTCCTTGGCGAGCTTCGCGGCTTCCAGCGGGGTGTACAGGTTGTCGTGGTCCACCTTCTCGGCGGCAGCGCGGTATGCCTTGCTGTTCTTGCTCATTGTTTGTCCAATCTGGTGTTGGGTCGTGGTTAGGAAGCGGGCCGAAGCTGGCCCTCCCACGGTTGTCGAACTATACGACGGTGATGCCCATCGACCGGGCGGTGCCGGCGATGATCTTGGCCGCCGCGTCGATGTCATTGGCGTTGAGATCGGTCTTCTTGGTCTCAGCGATCTCGCGAACCTGATCCCAGGTGACCTTGGCGACCTTGGTCTTGTGCGGCTCGGCCGAGCCCTTGCTCACGCCGGCCGCCTTGAGCAGCAGCTTGGCTGCGGGCGGTGTCTTGAGCGCAAACGTGAAGCTGCGGTCCTCGTAGACCGTGATCTCCACGGGGATGACCGTGCCGCGCTGGCTTTCCGTCGCGGCGTTGTACGCCTTGCAGAACTCCATGATGTTGACGCCGTGCTGGCCGAGTGCAGGTCCCACCGGCGGCGCCGGGTTGGCCTGCCCAGCCGTGATCTGCAGCTTGATCAGCCCGGTGACCTTCTTCTTCGGGGCCATGAGATTTGTGCGTTCCTTCCTGGTTTTCTAAATCTTGGAGACTTGACTAAAGGTGAGTTCCACCGGTGTTTCGCGGCCGAAGATCGATACCAGCACCTTGAGCTTCTGCTGTTCGGCGTTGATCTCGTTGATGGTGGCCGGCAACGTCGCAAACGGTCCGTCCATGACCGTCACCGATTCGCCCACCTCGTACTCGACGTCTATGACTGGACGTTCCAACCCGCCGGCGTCGGCGGCCGCGGCCGTAGTGGCAGCACCCTTGGCGGGCTTCTTCGCAGCCCCCGGCGGCAGCAGGAACTTCACCACGTCGTCGAGCTTGAGCGCAGACGGGCGCGATGTCGCGCCGACGAAGCCCGTGACACCCGGGGTGTTGCGCACGGCGGACCATGAGTCGTCGGTCAAATCCATGCGCACCAGGATGTAGCCGGGCAGCACCTTGCGATTGACCTGCTTGCGTTGACCGTTCTTGATCTCGGTGACCTCTTCGGTGGGCACCTCGACCTGGAAGATGTAGTCACCGACGTCCAGGTTCTGCACGCGGGTTTCGAGGTTGGCCTTGACCTTGTTCTCGTATCCCGCATAGGAGTGGATGACGTACCAGTCGCCGGGCCTGCTGCGCAGGTCGGCTTTCAGCGCGGCGGCAGGGTCGGCATCCTCGGCCGGCTCCGCGTTTTCGGCCGGCGCTACGTGCTCAGCCGGCTCCGCGTGCGCCTCGACCTCGGCGACCTCTGCCACGTCGACCGCCTCACCCGCGGACGGTTCACCGTCGAAGGTAGTCACGGTTTTCAGTCCTCTCTATTACTTGCAAAAAGCTCAGCCGAACACCAACAGGACCAGCTTGGTCAAGCCGAGATCGGTGAGCCCGACCAGCGCCACCATGAAGGCCAGAAACGCCAGCACCACTGAGGTGTAGGTAACCATCTGTTTGCGGTTCGGCCAGATGACCTTCCGCATCTCCACAACGACCTGCTTGAGGTAGTTGTAGATGAAAACAATCGGATTGGCCCGATGGTCCCCGGATTTCTTCGGCTTCTTGGCCTTCTTGGCTGCCGGGGCCTTCTTGCCTTTCTTGGTGGCCGAGTCCCCTTCGGAAACCTCAGCCTCGTCCGAGGACGCTACGTCGGTGTCGTCGTCGACGTCCGTCGCACGCTGCCGAGACCGCTTGCCGGTGGGGCGTTGCGGCCGTGTCACCACTGCCGTGCGGCCACCGCTTTCGCGGCCTTCCTCGGTGTCGCCGCCGTCGCTTGCGGCGTCGTTGGCAGCGTTGCCCTCGTCGCTCACCGCATGCTCCTTCGTTCGCTAGCTACTCTTTAGTGTCCAGCATGGCACGTCTGCGCCTTCTGCAGGGGCGACAGGACTTGAACCTGCAACCTGCGGTTTTGGAGACCGCTGCTCTGCCAGTTGAGCTACGCCCCTTCGCGGTTGGCAGGCCAACCTGCGCTTACCTACCGGGGCTTACACGACGCGCGCGCTCTCCGCTCGGTACTCGCCGAACCGACGGACAGCGCGCTGTAATGGGAAAACCCCGAGGTCCGAGTGTACATCGACGCCCGAGTCAGATACTAATTACGCCGTTCGGACGACCTGCCCGGTTTCCTTGTCCCATCTGAGCTGGATGGAGTTGTCGCCCTCGTGGCCCATCAGGGTGGTGTGAGCAGTCAAGAAACACCTCGCCATCCTCGGTGCTGCAGGTGTTCTTGGTGACGACGATGTCGGCACCGAAGCGCTCATTCACCGATTCGATCACCATGCTGCCGAACAGTCTGTCGCCGACAAGCATCGGCCTGCCGTAGACGAACTGCTGGTCGACCTGGACGATCTGCATGGTCTCCATGCCCAGGTCGACATTCCGGAAGAAATCGTCCTGGACAAGTTTCGCGAAGATCGCCACGAAGGTAATCGGTGCGATGACGCTGCCATAGCCCAATTCGGCGGCCGCTGCCTCGTCGATGCAGGCCGGATCGTCGCACTTGATCGCTCGCGCGAATGCGCGAACCTGCTCGCGGCCCACCTCGAAGTAGTCCGGGTATATCCAGCTCATCCCGCGGATGTCGGATTTGAGCGCCATGGACTACGCCAGCTTTGCCGACGCGATGGCCCGGCCGAAGATCTTCTTGCCCCCGGTGGTGGCGGTAAGGGCGATGGTCACCGACTTGTTCTCCGGGTCGACCGACTTCACCCTGCCGCTGAAGACCAGCTCGGCGCCCTTGCCGTCGTTCGGTACCGGCACCACGGCGGTGAACCGCACGTTGTATTCGGTGACCGCACCAGGATCACCAACCCACGAGGTGACGTAACCCCCGCCGATGCCCATCGTCAGCATCCCGTGCGCAATCGCGGTGTCCAGCCCCACGACCTGCGCGATCTCGTCGTCCCAGTGGATCGGGTTCAAGTCGCCCGAAACCCCCGCGTAGTTCACCAGGTCCTGGCGAGTCAGCGGGTAGATCTTTTCCGGAAGCTGGTCCCCTACCTTCACCGAACTGAACTCACGCAGCGCCATCAGAAAATCCCTTTTCTCCATTCTCGCCGGCACGGCCGGCCAGGGTTGTGTAGGTCTCCTGCACGATGTCCCCGTTTTGGTTGGTAATGACGTTCTTGGTCACGATGATCTGGGTGCCATGCGATTCGCGCACCGAATCCACGTACACGTCGCAGTGCAGCTTGTCCCCAGCCACGATGGGCTTCTCGAATATAAGCACCTGGTCGACCTGAACGATCTGCGCATCCTCGACCGCGATGTTCGCGTACTTGAAGAATGCCGACTGTGCCTTGTAGCCGAACACGCAGATGAACGTCAGCGGAGCCAGCAACCCTCCATAACCGAGTTCGGCGGCCGCGTCCTCCCGAAAGAACGGGGCGTCGTCGTTTTGGACGGCCACCGCGTATTCGCGGATCTTTTCGCGCTCCACCTCGTAATAGTCGGGATACCGATACTGCATCCCGACGAGGATCGCCGACAACGACACGGTTCTCGAACCTACCCGCTCAATCTCGTCTAAACGATCGCAGGTAATTAGCGTGTCTCGCGATGCGCCTGGTGCTTGCCGCAGTTGGGGCAGAACTTCTTCAGCTCCAGCCGGTCGGGGTCGTTGCGCCGGTTCTTCTTGGTGATGTAGTTACGGTGCTTGCACACCTCGCATGCCAAGGTGATCTTGGGCCGCACATCCGTACTGGAAGCCATGTCCGTTCTTTCTTATACGTCTCGTTGTTGTCTTGTAGCGATGGCCGGACTCGAACCGGCGACCTAACGATTATGAGTCGTTCGCTCTAACCGACTGAGCTACATCGCCTCTGGTGAGCCGCCAGCCTGCCCGGCGTCCGCCGAGCCCCCTAACGGAATCGAACCGTTGACCTTTTCCTTACCATGGAAACGCTCTACCGACTGAGCTAAGGGGGCCTTTCACCCGTAGCGACCAGTAACGGCTCGGGCCTAAAAGAGGGTACAGCCTGGCGCGCAAGGGCACCAAACCACGCTGACGTAGTGGTGGCGAAGGAATCAGCTAGTGCCACTGGTGGGCTGACGCTGCCACGCGCGGAGGTCGCTGAACTCGTCGCACTCGTCGTCCTGCTGAGCGGCTGCGCCGTCCTTGCTGAGCAGGACCCGCAGCGCGAGATGAACGGCCTCGCGGGCGTCGGCCTGGTGGTACCGCCGTATTGCCTCTTGGACCAAATCGTCATCAACCACGATTTCGACCCTCTTCAACATGGATCAACAATACGCGCTGCGCACCTGCCCAATCCAGGGTCGAGGCGACGGTTTTCGCGCCGATCACGTGCCCAAAATTCGGGCTCGGTCGCCCGGGTCATACGCTGATGAACGTGTCAGATTCGTCCGCGGACCGGCTGTACTTCCGCCAACTGCTTTCGGGTCGCGATTTCGCCGCTGGCGACATGATCGCGACGCAAATGCGCAACTTCTCCTACCTGATCGGAGACCGGGAGACCGGAGATTGCGTAGTGGTCGATCCGGCCTACGCCGCCGGCGAACTTCTCGACGCGCTGGAAGCCGACGGCATGCACCTGTCCGGGGTGCTGGTCACCCACCATCACCCCGACCACGTGGGCGGCTCGATGATGGGCTTCGAACTCAAGGGGCTCGCCGAGCTGCTGGACCGGGTCAATGTGCCGGTGCACGTCAACAGCCATGAGGCGCTCTGGGTCTCGCGAGTGACCGGGATCGGCCTTGGCGACCTCACCACCCATGACAATCACGACAAGGTCAGCATCGGCGACATCGAGATCGAGCTGCTGCACACCCCGGGCCATACGCCGGGGAGCCAGTGCTTTCTGCTCGACGGGCGGCTGGTCGCGGGTGACACGTTGTTCCTGGACGGCTGCGGGCGCACCGACTTCCCGGGCGGCGACTCCGATGAGATGTATCGCAGTCTGCAGCAGCTAGCCACGCTTCCCGGCGACCCGACGGTGTATCCCGGACACTGGTACTCCGTCGACCCGAGCGCCTCGTTATCCGAGGTCAAGCGTTCCAATTACGTGTATCGAGCGACTAACCTCGACCAGTGGCGAATGCTGATGGGCGGCTGAACGACCCAGCGTTTCGCCAATGTGATTGCGCAGTCAGCGAAATTCGCGCGCGGCCCGCTGTGATATAAGCGGAAGGATGGATTCAATGGGGTGGATCCAGGGCAGCTGGCACGGGGTCACCAATGTTGAGTCCAGCACCTGGATAGCGTGGGCGGCCTGGGCGGCCATCGCGCTGGCAATCGTCACGCTGGTTTTCACAAATCACCAGATCAACCGCAATCGTCGGGTGGCCGCAGAGCAAACCCGGCCCCACGTCGGCGTGCTGATGGAACCCCATGCCGCCGACTGGCATGTGATCGAGCTGGTGGTCAAGAATTTCGGCCAGACCGCGGCCTACAACATCGGATTTTCATTTACGAATCCGCCGACGGTGGCCGAATACGAAAATGCCGCTGACGGCTACGCCGACGTCGCCCCACTGCAGCTGCCCGGCGAATTGCCCGTCCTCGCGCCCGGCCAGGAATGGCGGATGGTGTGGGATTCGGCGCTCGACCGGGCGGAAATCGGCAGCGGAATCGAGTCTCGCTTCGCCGGGACGGTGAGCTACTACGACCGCCCCGAAACTCCACGCGGGTGGCGGTTCTGGGAGCGCGACCGGCGCGCGCTGCGAACGGACGTGGTGCTGGATTGGGATGCCCTACCCCCCGTCCAGCGCATCGAGTTGATGACCACCCACGACCTGGCGAAGCGGGAGAAGCAGAAACTCGAGCTGTTGCGCAGCCTGCTGACCTACTTCCACTACGCCAGCAAGGAAACGCGTCCCGAAGTGTTTCGCAGCGAGATCGAACGCATCAACAAGGCCGTGCTGGAAACCCAGGACCGCTGGCGTACCCGGCAACTGGACCAACCCACCGATGTCCAGCTGCGCTGGAGCAACGCCGAAGACGATCTCGGCAAGCATCGCGGCGAACATGTGTGACCGTCGGCTACCGGCCGCCGGGTAAGTTCGGCCACCGTCGATCTGATTCAATCGACTCCGTCCGTTGCGAAGGAGTAACCATGAGCGGCCCGGTCACCTACAGCCACGAGGATTCCATCGCGGTCATCCGGATGGACGACGGCAAAGTAAACGCGCTGGGCCCCGTCATGCAGCAGGCCCTCAACGACGCGATCGACCAGGCCGACCGTGACAACGCCGGGGCGCTGGTGATCGCGGGAAATGACCGGGTGTTCAGCGGCGGATTCGACCTGAAGGTGCTGACCTCCGGCGAAGCGCAGCCCGCGATCGACATGCTCAGGGGCGGTTTCGAGTTGGCGTATCGACTGCTGTCTTACCCGAAGCCGGTGGTGATGGCCTGCACCGGCCACGCCATCGCGATGGGGGCCTTCCTGCTGTCTTCGGGTGATCACCGGATAGCCGCCCACGCGTACAACATCCAGGCCAACGAAGTGGCGATCGGCATGGTGATCCCGTATGCGGCCCTGGAAATCATGAAGCTGCGGCTGACGCGGTCGGCGTACCAGCAGGCCGTCGGGTTGGCCAAAACGTTCTTCGGTGAAACCGCCCTCGCCGCTGGCTTTATCGACGAAATCGTGTTGCCCGAGGTCGTGTTCAGCCGCGCCGAAGAAGCCGCTCGGGAATTCGCCGGGCTGCACCAGCACGCCCACGCCGCGACCAAGTTGCGCGCGCGGGCCGACGCTCTGAAGGCGATTCGCGCCGGAATCGATGGCATAGAAGCCGAATTCGGTCTTTAGGGAGGAGGCGATGCGGTTGCCCCGGCAACCGCCTCACCCCCATATCGCCTCCTCCATTCCGAAGTGTGGCACGTCGGCGCCAGGGCGTCACTTCACCTTGCAGCGCCGGTCAACCGGCCCAGCGGAAGCGTTTCAGATACGTCGACCAGTCCCACGTCGACAGGAATTCCTGGGCGGTCTCATAGCCCTTGTCGTATAGCTCTTCCAGGCGGCCGCGGGGGATATCGAAGTCGAGCACGCCCACATTGGTCGATTCGACGGCGATGGCGCGGGAAGAGACCCACGGGTGGTTGAGGTGAGTCTGGTCGTGGCCCGTCAGCATGGTGGTCAACAGGCCCTCCAGCAGTGCCGTCTGTTCAAAAAAGCGGAGGGGTTTCAGCGCGGGCATCACCGCGCCAAGGCCCTCGTTGAGTCTCGGTAAGACGGTGATCCCGAAGGTGGGCCAGCGGGGTGCTTTCCCGTCCGGCCGGTCGAAGGTGTCGATCGGAAAGTTCGACAACACGCCGCCGTCGACCAGCGTGGCCGTCTCCCCGTTTGCTCCGGTCAGCTTGACCGGGCGGTAGAAAAACGGAATCGCCATCGACGCGCGCACCGCCTCGGCGACCGATTGCTCATCGGGATCCAGCCCGTATAGCCGGCGGTAGTCCCACGGCAGTCTCACCAGTTGCGCCGCGGTCAGGTCGGCGACCGTGACCACCAGCTTGTAGCGCCGTCGTTCGATGGCTTGGTCCTCATCGAGGAGCAGATCACCGAAGGAGGTGACACCCAGGTTTTTGAGCTCGCTGCGAATCCACTCGTAAGCGACGTCACCCCGGTACAAGCTGGTGTCTCGCACCAACCCCCACGCCGCGCCGAGCAACGGGACGGGTCCCGCGTCGCGCCACTTGTTCAGCGGTACCGAGAAGGCGAGTTCCTTCACTTCCTCGCCGGTCAGCTGGCCGTCAGTGGTTCCGGCGGCCAAGATCGCCGCGACGATTGAGCCGGCGGAAACGCCGGACACTCTCTTGATCGAATAACCGGCATCCATCAACGCGACGATGGCGCCTACCAGGCCGATGAACTTGACTCCACCACCGGAGAGGACGAGATCCACGGATTTGGGTTGCTCGGACTTGGGCACCATCTAGCTGTCCACCGAAACGATCTCGTCGCTGTTCATCGCCCCAGCATGCCCTCCGGGAAACCGATATCGCATGCGATATCCGTCCGACGACGAAAGTGTTTCCTAAACACCGCGATTGGCCGCGTCCACGGGTACGCTGCCAGGCGTCGGATCTTCACTTCGAGGATCGAGGTCGCTATGCGGATCGTTGTCGACCTGAACCGCTGCCTGGGGTATGCGCACTGCGTGCCGCTGGCACCGGAGGTGCTCAAGCTCAACGGCGAAGAGGCCCTCAGCTACGACCCGAACCCCGATGACGGCCAGCGTTTGCGGGTGCTGCGGGCCGCGGCGGCCTGCCCGGTGCAGGCGATCATCGTCGACAAGCTCGACGGCGAGTAGTGGATCGGCCGTGGGCGAGAACGGCGTCAAAGACAAGGGTCGCATCGTCATTGTCGGCGCCTCGCTAGCCGGACTGCGCGCCGCCGAAGCGTTGCGGGAAGAGGGTTTTCGGGGGCAGCTGACCATCATCGGCGATGAGCCAGGCGAGCCGTATGATCGGCCGCCGCTGTCCAAGCAAGTCCTCAAAGGGTGGGTGGGCGCCGATCACACGAAGCTGCCGCGGCTGCGCGCGGTGGAGGCGCAATGGCGACTCGGAGTCGCCGCGACCGCCCTGGACCGAGGCAACCAGCTGGTGCGGCTCGCCGACGGCAGCGAGGTGGTAGGCGATTGCCTGCTGATCGCCACGGGTGTGCGGTCGCGGCGTTGGCCCAACCCCGAGGAGGCCGCGCTCGAAGGCGTCTACACGCTGCGTACCAACACCGATGCCGCGCGATTGCAGGCCGCGCTCGGCGCCCGTCCCCGCCGCGTGCTGATCATCGGTTCCGGGTTCATCGGCTCGGAGGCTGCCTCGGTGTGCCGCGAACTCGGGCTTGAGGTGACCGTCACCGAACGGGGCCCGGCGCCGCTGTGCGGTCCGCTTGGCGGGGTGATCGGCGCGGTCGCCGCGGACATGCAGCGCGCGGCCGGGGTGGATCTTCGCACCGGTGTCTCGGTGCTCGCGTTGGAGGGTGACGCCAGCGGGCATGTGCGGCGCGCTCGCCTCTCCGATGGCAGCACGCTCGACGTCGACGTGGTCGTGACGTCGCTGGGGTCAGTGCGCAATGTCGAGTGGCTCGAGGGAGCCGGGTTGGCTGCCGGCTTCTGGGGCGTGGGTTGCGACGCCGGATGCCGAGCGTTCGACATCAACGGGGTGGTCACCAGCCGTGTCTTCGTGGCGGGTGACATCGCCCGCGCCCCGCACGTGCTCTACGACTACGAGTTCCTGGCGATGGAACATTGGGACAACGCCGTGCTGGGTGCCCAGGTCGCCGCGCACAACATGGTGTGCGACGAGGTCGATCGCTGGGCGCACCTGCTCATCCCGCAGTTCTGGTCGGCGCAATTCGGTGTCAACATCAAATCCGTTGGCGTGCCGTCATTCGGCGATGAGATCGTCTTCACCCAGGGTTCGGTCAACCAGCGTCGGTTTGCCGCGGCCTATGGTCGCCGCGGCCGCATCGTCGGCGCCGTCACTTTCAATCACGCGAAATGGATCGACTATTACCGCGACCAGATCGCGCGGTCGGGACCGTTTCCACCGCATCCGCCCGGTTTCGACTTCCCGGAAAACATGCGGGTAATGCCGGCCGACTTCCCCGCGCGGGGCGTGCCGACCGAAGCCCCCGACGTGGTGTTGACCGGCCACGATCCCAGCGAACGACACGCGGAATTCCGTCCACGGCAGCGATGAGTGAGGTACTCACCAATGACCCCCGAGGAAGCCTTTGACGCCGCGATGCGGCACGAAAACCGCGCGAACCCGTATCCATTCTTCGACGAACTTCGCCAGACGCCGGTGGTCCGGGTGACCGACGGCATTTACGCGATCACCGGATACGAGGAGCTACTGGCGCTGGCCCACGACCCCCGGGTGAGTTCTGACCTCCGCAAAGGGCGCCCACCTGGCCGCCGCAATGGGCAGATCGCCGATGAGTCTGCGGTCGGGATGGCCCCCGAAATTGCCGGGGCCTACGGCCAGGAACCGAGCTTCATCGCGCAAGACCCACCTGAACACGACCGGGCGCGCCGACAGTGCATGCGCTTCTTCGGTCCGCCGGATTCGCCGGATCTGATCCCCGGCCAGGAGCCGCTGTGTCAGCAGATCGTCGAGGAACTGCTGGACAAAGCGACGGGCAAAACCCGCATGGACGTTGTCGACGACTTCGCTTATCCGTTGCCGGTCAACGTGATCTGCCGAATCATGGGTATCCCCGTCGAAGACGAGCCCCAATTTCACGCCTGGATCGCAGACGTCGTGGCCGGCGTCTTCGACCTCGGTCCCGACATCCACACCGAGGAGGGCGGGGCACGTCGCGCCAGGGGCGAAGCCGCCAACATAGAGCTTCACGAGTACATCGTCGAATTAGCCGAGCAGGCTGCGAAATCGCCTGGGCCCGGGATGATTTCGCAGTTGGTTCACGATGAAGGTCCCGACGGGCGGATGTCACCGAGCGCGATCGTCAACAACACGATTCTGCTGTTCGTCGCCGGTCATGACTCGACGGTCAACCTGATCTCGCACTGCGTGCTGACCGTGCTGCGCAACCCCTGGTCGATCGAATTGCTGCGGAACACACCGGAATTGATCCCCGGCGCCATTGAGGAAGTGCTGCGGTTGCAGTCGTCGGTGCAGTTCTTCCCGACTCGATCGGCGCTGGCCGACATCGACATCGGCGGCACCACCATTCCCAAGGGGGCGCCGATCTATCTCATGTACGGCGCGGCAAACCGAGACCCGCGGCGGTTCGACGATCCCAACGCATTCGACCCCCAGCGCGCTGACAACGAGCACGTGGGCTGGGGCCGCGGCATCCACATTTGTTTCGGCGGTCCGCTGGCCCGGCTGGAAGTCAACACCGCTTTCGAGGCGTTCCTGCGTCGCGTCGACAACCCGCGGCTGGTCGAGGACCCGCCGCCTTACCGCATCAGCCAGGTATTCCGCGGCCCACGGCATCTGCTCATCGACTACGACGGGGTTCGTACCTGAGCGTCGGTGGCATCAGTCCGGCTTGGTCGCGGTCACCAGACGGGTGGAAAACCAGGGGCCGCCGTACCACATACGCCAGCCGAGGTTGCGCCGCCGCACGTCGCGCCAGCCCAATTCGCGCAGCAGCTCGGCATGTTGGCGGGTCTCCCAGAGGTCGCCGACGGCGAGCCGCCCACCCGGCCGCAGCACGCGGATCGCCTCCTGCAGCGCCTGCCTGCGGCCAGCGCGCTCCGGGATGTTGTGGATGGCCAGGTTGCTGACGATCGCATCGACGCTGTCGTCCGCCAACGGCAAAGCTGTCATGTCGGCGGTGTGCAGCTCGATGCGGTCGGCAACGCCTTCCAGCGCGGCGTTGGTCAACGTGGCCTGTTGGGAATTACCAGTCTGATCGGCATGCCATAGATCGACGCCGATCGCGAGGCCTGCCGGCAACTGCTTGGCCACGGCCAGCAATACCGCACCGCGTCCACATCCGAGGTCGAGCACCGTTTCATCACCGCGTAGCCCAAGATCGTCGAGCACCTCCGACCACACCCGGAACTTGCCCGAGCGCGTTGCGTAGACGAAGGAGGCCGCCGTGGCGAGAATCTCGGTCGCCGACGCCGCCGCGATCGCCGCGGCCAACCGGTGGCCGCGGGCCAGGGCAAAGCCGGCGGCGGCGAACAGAGCCGTAGATGAGACGGCGACACCGACGACTTGCCCCCGGGCCGAGACGGTTTCGAAGGAACCGTCGTATCCGTAATCACCCTGGTGATCGCGCATTGATCACCAGCTTCCGTGATGGACAACCTCGTCAAACGGCCGTCGGTCCGGTTTGCGGATCACCGCGAGCGGACGATCGGCGGGATATCCGACGCCGAGCAGGAAGGCAACCAGATGGTCGTCAGGCACGCCCAGGATGGCGCGCGCCTTCTCCTGATCTCCCACCGACGAATGCCCGGTGCCGATTCCCAGGTCGGTGGCCGCGAGCATCATCGCCATCGTCGCCTGTCCAAGGTCGTAGTTGTCGGTCACCAACCTGCGTTCGTCCGGCGGTACCGGCACCACCAGCGCGATGGCCGCCGGGGCACCCGCGATGTGACCGGCACCCCGCCAGACCGTGGAAAGCTCCTGCAGTTGCGCCTTGTCGGTGACGATCACGAAGTCCCACGGCTGGCGGTTTTTCGCCGACGGCGCCCGCCATCCGGCCTCGGCGATCCGGTTCAGATCGGCATCGGATACCGGTTCTGGCTTGTACTGACGCACATTACGGCGAGCGCAGATCGCATCCCAAGTTTCCAATTCCTACCTCCTTCGTCTGCATCCGCCAAGGCCGCGAATGATGTTGTTTATCAGAGCAATTGGCTAGGTTCTGGACCGCTGTGCGGCAACGAATAAGTTACCCGGAACTTGGTCGGCGACCTGCTCGGGGGCTCTGCGGCCATAACCGGCCATCAGTTCGAGGGACGGGGTGACCGTGACGTCCCAGCCGTGCCGGCCAAACCAGTTACCGACGTCTTCGCGCTCCTCGAAGTACCACAACTCGTCGGTGGCGGGGATTTCACGCTGCGGGTCTTTGTCGGCCATGACCGCACGGACCCGATCCATCCGGGCGCGCCGCTTCGCCCGGGCGTCGGGGTCGAGAAACTTCGGCCCCAGCGCCTCGACGGCCACCCGACTGCCGATGGCGGTGAGCCCCTGAACACGCTCGAAAAGCAGCTCTTGCGCCGCGGCCGGCAGGTACGGCATCAGACCCTCGGCCGACCACGCGCTGGGCAGCGTGGGGTCGAAGCCCGCCTGCTGCAACGCCGCCGGCCAGTCGTGGCGCAGGTCCACCGGCACGGCGACCCGGGTGCATGCGGGCTCGGCGCCGTGCTCGGCCAGCGTCGCGGCCTTGAAGTCCAACACCCTGGGCTGGTCGAGCTCATAGACCGTCGTCCCGTCCGGCCAGGGCAGTCGCCACGACCGCGAGTCCAGTCCCGACGCCAGGATCACCACCTGCCGAATGCCCGCCGCCGTCGCGTCGAGGAAAAACGAATCGAAAAACGCGGTCCGCGAGGCCATATAGCCGACCATCGCGTTCATCTGCAGCGCCAAGTCCGGCTCGGATTCCAGTAGTTCGGTTGGCAGCTTTGGTGCCGAGAACCAATTCCACACTCCGTCGCCCGCGGCATCGAGGAACACGCGCGCGAACGGGTCGCGGATCAGCGGGTTATCGCTTTCGGTTTCGGCCGCTCGGGACGCCGCGACGCCCAGCGCCGTTGCCCCCACGCTCTCGGTGATCTCCCAGCTGTCGTTGTCGGTTCTCGCCACGCTGATGCCCTCCGTTTCAGTAGTACGCCTAGGTAACGACCGTACGCGCGCCGTATGTGAACAAGCTGTCCGCGAGGTTCATGCGCGCTGACCCGGAGGTATCCGGTTAAGTTGTCGACGGGCCGCCAACAGCGCGGCACGATCCAAAGGATCGAAAAGGACGTAGCCATGCGAGTCGACGGGCGCGAGATCAGCGTGTCCGGCAGCTTGCTGCAACCGGTGACCCGCCGGACCAACGACATCCTGCGGCTCATCCTGGCCACGGTGTTCCTGGCCACCGTGGTCACCAGCTCCGTGATCACCCGGCCGCGCTGGATCGCCCTGGAGAAATCCGTCTCGGAGATCGTGGGAGTCCTGACACCCACGCAGTCCGACGTGGTGTACCTGGTCTACGGGCTGGCCATCCTGGCGTTGCCATTCATGATCTTGATCGGGCTGGTCGTTGGCCGGCAATGGAAACTGCTGGGCGCCTACGCCGCCGCCGCAATCCTCGCCGCGTTCCCGTTGTCGATCAGCAGCAACCGCATTGCCGCACCCCGATGGCACTTCGATGTTTCGGATCGGCTCAACACGCTGCCGGCCCAGTTCCTGGACGACCCCCGGTGGATCGCGATGCTGGCCGCGGTGCTGACCGTTTCGGGCCCCTGGCTGCCCGCCCGCTGGCGGCACTGGTGGTGGGCGCTGCTGCTGGCCTTCGTACCGATTCATCTCGTCATCAGCGCCATCGTCCCGGCCCGCTCTCTGGTGGGCCTGGCGGTGGGCTGGTTCGTCGGCGCGTTGGTGGTCCTCGCCGTGGGCACTCCCGCTCTCGAAGTCCCGCTGGAGGATGCGGTTCGCGCGATGGCCAAACGCGGGTTCGTCGTGTCGAGGCTGACCGTGGTCCGGCCCGCCGGACCCGGTGCGCTGGTGCTGTCGACCGGTGTCGGCGATCCCGATTCGACCGCGTCGATCGAGCTGTACGGCCCGCATCAACGCAGCGGCGGTGCGCTGCGTGAGCTCTGGCGCAAGCTGCGGCTGCGCGACGCCGAGACCGCGCCCCTGCAGGCCTCGATGCGCCGCGCCGTCGAGCACCGCGCTCTGATGGCCATCGCCGTCGGTGAAGCGGGTGTGGCCAACACCTCGACGATCGCGTTCGCGGCCCTCGACCGGGGTTGGACGTTGTACGCGCACAAGCCCATTCGCGGGGCTCCGCTCGACGAATGCGCCAACACAACACCGGTCGCGAAAGTGTGGGAATCGCTACGCACCCTGCACGGCTACCAGATCTCGCACGGCGACCTGCGCGGCGATGAGATCACCGTCGACAACGGCCAGGTGCTCTTCGGTGGATTCGGCACCGCCGAATACGGCGCCACCGATGCCCAACTGAAGTCAGACATCGTCGCGCTCTTGGTGACGACGTCGGCGCTGTACGACGCGAAATCCACGGTGGCCGCGGCCATCGAGGCGCTCGGCAAGGACGCCATCTTGACTGCCTCCCGCAAACTCACCAAATCCGCTGTGCCAAAACGGCTCCGGAAATCAGTAGCCGATCCCAGCGGGGTCATTTCCAGCCTGCGCGCCGAGGTCAAACGCCAGACCGGCGCGGATCAGATCAAGACCGAACAGATCACCCGGTTCACCCGCAGCCAGGTGATCCAACTGGTGCTGCTCGGTGCCCTGGTCTACGTCGCATATCCCTTCATCAGCACCGTGCCGACCTTCTTTTCCCAACTGCGGAACGCGAATTGGTGGTGGGCACTACTGGGTTTGGTGATATCGGCGCTGACATACGTGGGTGCGGCGGCCGCGTTGTGGGCCTCCGCCGACGAGACGGTGAACTTCTGGAGACTGTCAGTCGCTCAGGTGGCCAACACTTTTGCCGCAACCACGACACCGGCGGGGGTAGGCGGGCTGGCGCTGTCCACCCGGTACCTGCAGAAGGGGGGTGGGCTGTCCCCGATGCGAGCGACCACGGCGGTGGCATTGCAGCAATCGGTTCAGGTGATCATGCACCTCGGGCTGCTGATCCTGTTCAGCACCGTCGCGGGTGCGTCGATGAACCTCTCGCACTTCGTACCGGATGCCACAGTGCTGTACTTGATTGCGGGCGTCACGCTGGGCATCATCGGCACGTTTCTGTTCGTGCCCACGCTGCGGAGCTGGCTGGCGACGGACCTGCGCCCGAAGATCAAGGAGCTGGCCCGCGACCTCGTCGAGGTCGCCCGCGAACCCAAACGTCTGGGACTGATTGTTCTAGGTTGCACCGGAACGACTCTGGGTGCGGCACTGGCACTTTGGGCCAGCGTTCAAGCCTTCGGCGGCGGCGCGACGTTCGTCACCTGCACCGTGGTGACCATGGTCGGCGGAACGCTTGCCTCGGCCGCACCGACACCAGGCGGCGTCGGCGCCGTCGAGGCCGCGCTGATCGGTGGGCTTGCGGCGTTCGGCGTGCCTGCGGCGGTGGGTGTGCCGTCGGTTCTGCTGTACCGGGTGCTCACCTGCTGGATTCCGGTCTTCGTCGGCTGGCCGGTGATGCGCTGGCTGACCGAAAACGAAATGGTGTGAGCGGAGGCCGGTTAGGATTCGCCGGTCGTATCGCCGACGCTCAGCACGACGACTGACCTTCTCGCGCTCTCCCCGACCGTGGTGGTGAGATAGACCAGGTAATAGTCCGGGGGCACCGACTGCGCCACGCTGATCGCGACCGTGGCGGTGGCCGACCCGCCTGCGCCGAACTGTCCAGAAACCGGCGCCGCGGTAATCCCGGTGTCGGTGGACAAGCCGGTGATCGAATACCCGCCGGCGTTGTCGGTCATCTGCTGGGCGTCCACAGTCACCGTGCCGGTGCTTCCCGGTGCGATGTCGATGATGGGGCGGGCGACGTTAACGGCAACCGCCGAACTACCGCCGCCGAACGACGGTGGCGCGTCGGATTCGCCCACGCCCCAGTCCTTGTTGGGTTTGGCGGACAGTGAAAACGCCACGTCGCCGCCGGTACGGATGATTGACTCCGGAAGATATGTCTTATCCGTCGCCCGGCCGTCGACACTGAGGCCTTTGATGTATTTCATGCCGTTGCCTCCCGATGCGCCTGGAGCGGAAATCCGAATGGACTTGCCTTCGGGGAGGGTGATCACGATCCGATCGAACAGCGGTGTGTTCACGGTCAGGATCGGAGTTCCGGGGGTGCTCGGGTAGAGGCCGAGGCCCGCCCAGACATACCAGCTGGAGAGCGCGCCGAGGTCGTCGTTGCCCGGCTCGCCGTCGGCGGTGGGACCGAACAGCCCGCGCACCCGATCGACCGTACGTTGGGTCTTCCACGGTTGACCGACGTAGTTGTACAGCCACGGCACCCCGAAGCCGGGTTCGTTACCAGCCCAGAGGTAGGGCTCGACAGGGCCGACGTTGAGCTTGTCTGTGAAGCGATCCAGCCGGTCGGCCACAGTCTTGCGGCCGCCGAGTGCGGTCACCAGGCCGGCGACATTCTGCGGGACCCACCAGAGGTATTGCTCGGCGTTGCCCTCGTCGTAGCCGACTTGACTGAAGCAGCCCCGAACCGGGTCGACCACGCCGGGGCCGTCGGGGAAGTTGCCGAGGGCATCGCGGGGCGAGATGTACCGGGTGCTGGGATTGAAGAGGTTCTGCCAATACTGTGCCCGGTTCTGGAATTCTGCCGCGGTCCGGGAATCGCCCAGGGCTTCGGCGAATCGGGAGATGGCGAAGTCGTCAACCGACCACTCCAGGGTGATCGAGGCGCTGGGCGGCGAACCACCGCCGCAGAACGGCGTCGCCTGCGGCAGGTAGCCGTGTGCCAGGTAAGTGGCGATTCCCGGCCGCTCCAGATATCCATTACGCCCCACACCCCCGAGAGTCGCCGCGTTCACCATGTACCGCAGCGCCGCGTTGACGTCAAAGTCCTTGGCGCCAAAGGCATAGAGGTTGACCATCAGCGGAACCACGCTGTCTCCGGTCATCTCGGCTGTCGCGGCATTCGCCAGCGCCCAACGCGGAAACGACCCGCTCTGCTCGGCGTCGTTCACCAGCGATTGGGCCATGTCGCTGGCTTGCTCGGGAAAGAGCAGCCCATGCAAGGCGGCAGTGCCCCGGTAGGTATCCCAGTCGGAATAGTTGGCGTACTGGGTATGGCCGACTGCCGCGGTATGGATGGCGCGATCGAAGCCGATGTAGCGCCCGTCGGCGTCGTTGAAGGTGTTGGGATGCAACAGCGAGTGGTACAGCGCGGTGTAGAAGGTCGTCACGTCGCTACCGGTGCCCGCCACCGCGATGCGCGAGAGCGCCTTATTCCAATCCGTCGACGCGGCGGCACGGACGTCGTCGAAGCTGGCCCCGCCCTCGGCCACGAGGTTCCCCCTTGCTCCGTCGAGACTCACGTAGGACAAAGCGGTGCGCACCTCGACCACCGAACCGGGCGGGAACTCCACGTACCCACCGCTGGAGCCCATGTAACTCGAATGCGCGCCGCGGACGCCGGCGTAGACCGAGTAGCCGTCCCAGCTGCCGTAGGAGTTGAACGGCCGGCTGAACTGCATCACGAAGTACACCGTGTAGACGTTGTCCTTACCGCAGAATCCGCCTGTGGTTGCCGATCCCGTGATCGTGGTGTTGTCCTCCCCGATCTGGATGCTCGCCGCGGAATTGCCCGCGAGCGACGCACCGGTACGGACATGGAACAGGGCGGGCCGTCCATTGTGTGGGTAGCTGAACCGGCCGAGGCCGGTGCGGGTGGTGGCGGTGAGTTCCGCGGTCACTCCCGTCTCAGGGAACCGTGCCGTGTAGTAACCCGGCATGCCCCGCTCGGTGTCGTTGTGGGCGATTCGTTCCCAGGTGTTCCAGGGCTGCGAGCCGATCGGCCGGGTCGTCGGCAGCATCGAGATGTCGCCGAATGCGGCGCAGCCCACCGAGGCGTGGGTCATGCTGAACCCTGTCGCGCGTGGATTGTCGATGTTGTAGCCGGCGTAGTTCCCAGCGGTGTCCGGCGAGTACTGCACCATTCCGAACGGCACGGCGGCACCGGGGAAGTCGTTGATCTCGCCAACCGTTTCGCCACCCGTGCCGGTGCCAATCAGGGTGTTGACGTGGTCTACCGGGTTAGCGATGAAGCTCGGCTCGCCGTCGTAGGCGAAGGGCGGAGCCGCCGCGATGAATGTCATCGCGACGGAAGCCACCACGATTAGGGCGATGAGGGCCCTTCGCCACCGCATAGCTGTCTCTTACTGCATAACCGTCTCTTCTCGTGGGCTTTTCGACATCATCTCCGTAAGGGCTGTTCGGCCGCGACGGCCACACCCGCGCATTAAAGACCCCTACGCCGCGGGGCCGGATTGGCCGTACGGTAGTCGCATGGCCGAAGAGTCGTACGCGATCGATGCCGGGCATCCGCCGTCAGCAGTGCTCAAAATTCTCAACCCGGTACTGGGTTTCCTGCTGCGCACCCCATTCGCCGGGCCTGCGCGTAAGCAATTCATGGTGTTGAGCTTCACCGGACGAAAATCGGGGCGGGAGTTCACGATTCCGGTGAGCGCCCACCTGATCGACAACGAGCTGTATGCGCTGACCGGCGCCGTATGGAAACAGAACTTCAACGGCGGCGCGGACGCCCAGGTCGTCTACGACGGCAAGTCAACCGCCATGCGTGGCGAGCTCATCCGCGACCGCGCTATCGTCTCCGGCCTCTACGTGAAGTGTGCACAGTCCTATGGCGCGCGACGGGCGCAGGTCATGATCGGGTTGAAGTTCCGCGACCAGCGCGTCCCCACGCTCGAGGAGTTCGCCGAGGCCGTCGACCGCATGAAGTTGTGCGCGATTCGGTTCACCCCGGCGCCGTAACGACCGGCCCCGCGGCCGCGCCGGCGTCGCGCGTGCAACGACGGCCTCAAGAGTGCGTGCGGGGCGAAGAATCGGCGACCTTTCCGCCCTGGAAGCACACTGGACGCCCAGGGTGCACACTCGTGGCGGCCAGCCGGCATTCACCTCTCCGGCCCCGCGCCCGCGGCCGCGCGGGTTCGAGTGATCACCGGTTGCTCGAACCCTGCAGCACTCAAGCCCTGTCGCACCGCCGCGCCGACGGTGTCGACCAGGTCAGCCGGCACCAAGGCGATCACACAGCCGCCGAAGCCGCCGCCGGTCATCCGGGCGCCCAGGGCACCAGCGCGGACCGCGGCATCGGCGATCAGGTCGATGTGCGGCGTGGTGATTTCGAAATCGTCGCGCATGGATTCGTGTGACGCGGTGAAGATCCGACCCGCCTCGGCGAAATTCGAATCACCCAACGCAGCAACAAAATCGAGAACCCGCTGATTCTCGGTCAGCACATGACGGGCCCGACGGGCGTCGAGGGGATCGATCACCCTGGCCAAGACCTCGGGCCCGCGATCTTGCACCTCACGCAGTGACGACACCGCCAGGTCGGCGGCCGCCCGCTCGCATGACGCGCGCCGGGCCGCGTAATCGCCGTCGGCGTGACGATGGCGCGCCTGGGAGTCGATGAGCAGTAGCCCAACACCGTGATCGTCCGGTTCGAAGACCACTGGCCGGACGGTGACGTCACGGAAGTCGATCAGCAGCGCCGTCGACCCTTCGCCGAACAGCGATGCCAGTTGGTCAAGCAAACCCGTTGGGGCGCCCACATATTCGTTTTCGGCGCGCTGCGCATGCAGCGCTTGCGCTTTGAGGTCGATGGACACGCCGGCGGCCGAAACGATCGCACCCAGCGCCGCGCATTCCAACGCCGCAGAAGAAGACAGGCCCGACCCCATCGGCACGTCGCTGCTGATCGACATCGCGCCGCCCGGTACCGGGTGACCGGCCTGGCGCAGTGCCCACATCACCCCGGCCACATAACCCGCCCAACCGTTCAGGTCGCCCGGAGCGGTGTCGAGCGGAATGCGCACCGAGCCGTCCGCCCGGTCACTGCGCACGGTGATCGCATCGCCAAGGTCGGCGGTAAACGTCACCAGCGTGCGCTGCGGAAGCGCGATCGGCAGGGCGAAGCCGAGGTTGTAGTCGGTGTGCTCGCCGATCAGGTTGATCCGTCCCGGCGCGGCATACCGAACTGTCATCCGAGGTCCCGCAGCCGCTGTGCCACGCTTTCCGGCGTGACGTCGCTGATGAATGCGTCCATCGCCGATTCGGAGGCCGCCAAGTACTTGAGCTTGGTGGCGCTGCGCCGAATCGACATCAACTCGAGGTGGAAGTAGCCGTCCGCCTGAGCCCCGGTGTCGGCGAACTGGTGCAGCGCCGAAATATACGGCAGCGGAGCCGAATACAGCCGATCGAACCGCCTCAACACGTCGAGATAGACCTGTGCGAACGTGTCCATTTCGTCGTCGGTCAATTCGACGAGATTGCGCACGAACCTGTTCGGGTAGATGTGTACCTCCACCGGCCACCGCGCAGCGAACGGTACAAACGCCGTGAACAGCTCGGTGCGCGCGACAATGCGACCGCCGTCGGCGATCTCGCGCGCCAATAGATCGGCAAAGAGGTTGTTGCCGTGACGCATTCGATGTTCGCGTGCCTGCCCCAGCATCGCGGCCGTGCGCGGCGTCAGATAGGGGTAGCCATAGATCTGACCGTGCGGATGGGTCAGCGTCACCCCGATTTCCTCGCCACGATTTTCGAAACAGAAGACCTGCTCGATGCCCGGTTCGGCCATCAGGTCAGCCGTGCGGTGCCGCCAGGCCTCGACTACCAACCGAGCATGCGCCGGTTCCAATTGCGAGAACGAGCCGGTGTGGTCGCTGGAAAAACAGATCACCTCGGTGCGGCCATGTCCGGGCGCTGACACAAAGCCGTCGTCGGCAGCCGCACCCAGCGGCCGGCCGGCACCGGACAGGCTCGGGAACCGGTTCTCGAAGACGACGACGTCGTAGTCTGGTGCCGGCACCTCGCTGGTCAGTCCGGTCGGACCCGGGCACAAGGGACACTGGTTGGCGGGCGGTTTGTAGGTGCGGTCTTGTCGCAGCGCCGCGATGATCACCCACTGCCCGGTTGTCTGGTCGTACCGCAACTGCGACTGATCTAGGTCGCGCGCCGGCAGCGGCCTGCGGTCGGCAACCGGTGCCGGGCGGTGACCGGGCAACGCGAAGAACAACAGGTCACGGCCGTCGGCCAGCTTCGCCCGGATCGGCGCTGTCACGATGTCGAAGACTAGCTTGGCCGCCGCGACGCAGTTCGGGTAACCATGGGGAGACCCGCCGACACAAGGAGGTCACCCATAGCTCTCCGCTACGACAACGCCCACAACTGGCTGATCGGCTCTGACCCCGGGCTGTTGCGATTGCGCATGGCAGTCCGGACGACGGCCGCGCTGGCCTGCTCACTGGTGGTGTTGTCCCTGCTGACCAAAGCGACGGGTCAGCCGCTGACCGTGGCGCTGCTGGGGGTCGTGATCACCATGATCGCGGCCCGCTCGGTCAACGAGCCCGATCCCCGCCAGCAGCGCATCACCATGGCGCTGGTGCCCTTGCCCGGTGCGCTGTCCATCACCGCGGCCACGCTGCTGGCTGCCCATCCGATCGCCGCCGATGTCGTCTTCGTGGCCGTGGTGTTCGTCGCGGTCTACGTCCGCCGCTTCGGAGCCCGGGGCCGCGCGCTGGGCATGGTCGCGTTCATGTCCTACTTCATCACCTTGTATCTGCGGGCCAGTCTGTCGGAATTGCCCTGGCTGATCGTGGCCGTCGTGGTGGGAACGGTGTGCACGTTCACGATCAGCTCCTATGTGCTGCCCGATCAACCAGAGCGCGTGCTGCGCTCCACAATTCGGGCGTTGCGCGCCCGGATGGCCATCGTGATCGACACCACCGCTGAGGCGGTGCGTACCGGCCGGCTGGACGAACGGCGACGCCGGTACATGCGGGCTCGCACTCTCCGGCTCAATGAGACCGCGCTGATGGTGCAAGACCAGATCGAAGACAAAGCCAACCCGGCGATGTTCTACCGCGGGGTCAGCGCTGAACATCTGTCCCCGTGGCTGTTCGACGCGGAGCTCGCCATCGAATGGGTCGCCACCGCGGGGCGGCGAGCCGCGGTGCTCGCCTCGGAGCATCCCTCGGCGATACCGGCAACCACCCGCGCCGAACTCGTCACAGCGCTCTTGATGCTGTCGCGCGCCATCCGCACGCCCCAGGAAGGCGGCCTTCGCCAGGCCGCCAGCCACGCCCAACTTGTCCTCGACCAGCAGCAGAGCGCGCCGGGGAACAATGACGAGGGAAACGCCGCGGTGCGCCGACTTTGCCTGGCGATCATCAACGCGGCGACCGCGACGGCCGAAGTACGGGCGCTCGTCGAGAGCGTCGTAGCAGGGCACACCGCCCCCACCGAGAACCCCGAGAACGCCGACAACCCGCCGCTCGCACCCGACGACGCGCAGCCGGAGCAGGGCCTGCGGCAGACCACCCGGCAAGCCATCCAGGTATCCGTCGCCGCGTCGTTGGCCATCGTGATCGGCGAGTCGTTGGCGCCCACCCGTTGGTACTGGGCGGTGATCGCGGCATTCGTGATCTTCGCGGGCACCAATTCCTGGGCCGAAACCCTCACCAAAGGCTGGCAACGGCTGCTCGGGACCGTACTTGGGGTGCCCTGCGGCCTGCTGGTGGCCACGTTGTTCGCCGGTGACAAAACGGCGTCCCTGGCCGCGATCTTTGTCTGCCTGTTCTGCGCCTTCTATTTCATGACGGTCACCTACAGCTTGATGACCTTCTGGATCACCACGATGCTGGCATTGCTGTACGGCCTGCTCGGCGAATTCTCGGTCGGCGTGCTGATGTTGCGGATCGAAGAGACGGCGATCGGTGCCGTGATCGGGATCGCCGTGGCCATCCTGGTGCTACCGACGAACGCCCGGACCGCGATCCGCAACGACACCAAGACCTTCTTGACCAGCCTGTCCGACCTGATCGAAATCTCCACGGCGACAATGTTCGGCGGTGACGAGACGGTGAGCCCGACCGAACAGGCGCGGCAACTCGACCGGAACCTGCAGCAGTTCCGGGTCACCGCCAAGCCGCTGCTGGCGGGGGCCGCGGGCTTTTCCAACCGGCGCAGCATTAGGCGTGGTTTACGGATATTCACCGCATGCGATCAATACGGACGCAGCCTGGCCCGCAATAGCGAGCGGTATCAGGATCCCGTTGGCTCCGAACCACTTTCGGACGCATTCACGTCGGCCGCAGCACAGACCCGGCACAACATCGACGTGTTGATTGCAATCATCGACGGTGGCTACGACAGCACCGTCGATTCCGCCGCCGACGACCTCGACTCGGCCGAATGCGCCGCCCGAAGTCACACTGGCCAAGGCGAACCAGAATGTCGATACCCGGCGATTGCTGACCGCGGTGCACGCACTGCGCCAGATCGACCGGTCCATCGTCACCGAGGCAATCAATCTCGGTGCACGTGACAGCTTGAAAGTTCCCAGTCCGGCAGCGAGCTGACGACGCTGCTTGAAATCCGCGAACGCCCGGCTAATCTTTCTTGAAGCCGCCGATCGATCCCGAGGAGCCACCCCATCGCCGCTCCGAACCTCCCGCCGGGGTTCGACTTCACCGACCCCGACATCTACGCCCACCGACTGCCGGTGCAGGAGTTGGCGGAGCTGCGCCGGGCGGCGCCGGTCTGGTGGAACGAGCAGCCGCTCGATCAGGGCGGGTTCGGCGATGGCGGTTACTGGGTGGTCAGTAAGCATCGCGACATCCGGGATGTATCGCTGCGCACCGACGTCTTCTCGTCGGCCACCAAGTCCATCGTGCCGCGCTACCGGGAAGACTTGGCGCAAGGCCAGATTGAGGCGGGCCGCACGTCGATGATCATGATGGACGACCCCGAACACAGCCGGCTGCGCAAGATCGTGTCGCGCGCCTTCACGCCACGCGCGGTCGAGCGGCTGCGCGCCGACCTTTCAGAGCGTGCGCGGCGCATCACCATCCAGGCCGCCGCCGAGGGCTCCGGCGACTTCGTCCGCCAAGTGGCGTGCGAACTGCCGCTGCAGGCGATCGCCGGCCTGCTCGGGGTGCCGCTAGCGGACTACGACAAGTTGTTCGACTGGACCAACAACATGATCGGCAGCGACGACCCGGAATTCGCCGACAACGACGCACTGACGTCGGCGGGCGAATTGATGTGGTACGCCATGCAATTGGCGGCGCGCAAGGCCGAGGAGCCGGGTGATGACATCGTCACGGCGCTGGTCATGGCCGACGCCGACGGACAACGGCTGTCCGACGCCGAGTTCGGCATGTTCGTGGTCACGCTCGCCGTCGCAGGCAACGAGACGACCCGCAACTCCATCACCCAGGGGATGATGGCCTTCACCGAAAACCCCGATCAGTGGGAGCTGTTCAAGGCGCAGCGGCCCAAGACCGCATCCGACGAGATCATCCGCTGGGCCACCCCGATCACGGCGTTTCAGCGCACCGCGCTGCAGGACACCGAGCTCGGTGGTGCTCGCATCGGCATGGGCCAGCGGGTGGTGTTGTTCTATCGCTCGGCCAACTTCGACGAAGAGGTATTCGACGAACCGTATTCGTTCGACGTCATGCGCAGCCCCAACCCGCACCTCGGCTTTGGCGGCACGGGCGCGCATTACTGCATCGGCGCCAACTTGGCGCGCATGACGATCGACTTGATGTTCAATGCGATCGCCGACCAACTGCCCGATCTGACCGCGGTGGGAGATCCCGAGCGGCTGCGGTCGTCCTTCATCAACGGCATCAAACACTGGCCTGTCGACTACCGAGGCAACTAAAACAAGGCGGCCTGCATGGCCGAACGCATTGAGGCAAATGTATGGCGAATGCCGTGGTAGGGCCGCCAGGATCGTTGACATCCGCCCACTGCGGCCATACATTGTTTCCGAGTTGTCCACGCGCTCCGCGCCACACGCAGCCGCGCTAAGGAGACCGTCATGACCGTAGGTACAGCTCCCACAAGCGTTTTCGACGCCGACCTGCCTACCGTCGCGTACGACGTCGACGAAACCCCCGCGGAGGTCTATCCCCGCCTACGGGATGCGCAGCGCCAAGCACCGATCGCGCTGGGACCGTTCGGACCCGAAGTGCTCTCCTACCACCTGGTCCGATCGATACTGCGCGACACCCGTTTCCAGATCCCGCCCGGCCTGAATTTGCTGGTGCAGGGCATCACGTCGGGACCGTTGTGGGACAAGGTGGTCAACAGCCTGTTGTGCCTGGAAGGCGACGCCCACCATCGGTTACGCAGCCTGACATCCAAGGCGTTCACACCCCGAGCGACCCTGCGTCTGCACGACACCATGGTCGACGTGATGAACGGACTGGTCGATCGGGTCGCCGACGCGGGCCGCTGTGACGTTGTCACCGACATCGCACGCCCCTATCCCGTTCCGATCATCTGCGCGCTGCTTGGCGCGCCCCGTGAGGATTGGCAACAGTTCTCCCTGTGGGCTGACGACGTGTTCAAGGCCTTCACCTTCACCGTCGACGTTCGGGAGGTCGAGCCGACCGTCATGCGCGCCTGGCGGGAACTCGACGACTACGTCGACGACATGGTCGCGCGGCGCCGGCAGAGCCTGACCGACGACCTGCTTTCCGACCTGATTCGGGCCGAGGACGACGGCGACCGCCTCGACACCGCCGAACTGCGGATGCTCGCCGGAGGCCTGCTGCTGGCCGGAACGGACACCACCCGCAACCAGGTCGCCGCCTCCGTGCAGGTGCTCTGCGAACACCCGGACCAGTGGCAGCTACTCAAGGACCAGCCCGAACTGGCCATGCGTGCGGTTGAGGAAACCATGCGCCATTCACCCATCGTGTGCGGCACCCTGCGCATGGTGACCAAAGACGCCGAAATCGACGGATACGTCTTTCCCGCCGGCACCACGGTGCTGATGAATACCCTTGCCGCCAACCGAGATCCGGCCATCTATGACGACCCGGACCGGGTCGACATCACCCGCGAGGACGCACCGCCGATCTTAACTTTCGGTGGCGGGGCGCACTACTGCCTGGGCGCCAACCTGGCCCGACGCGAGATCGCCGAGGCACTCAACGTCCTGACCCAACGGCTGGACAACCCGCGCACCGTCGGGCCGGTGCCATGGAAGCCGATGGCGACCCTGAGCGGCCCGAAGAGCCTGCCCATCGAGTTCGAAGCGGCCCGATAGTCATCGATCGGCGTTGCGCGTAGGGTCCCAACGGTGGAAGACCGCAAGACATCCGACGGCGCGGTGGTTGTTTCGCCGGACAACTTCATCAGGGCCGAAAGCGACTTGTATTTCGGCAATGTCGTGAACGACGGCGGGTTGGGCAAGTTCGCCCACAACCGAGAACTCACGCCCCTGGACAAGCAGCTAGTGGTGCGCTCCAACCGCGACACGCTGTATTCGGCCGCCGTCTTCGACCTTGATGCCGCGCCGATCACGATATCGCTGCCCGACCCCGGCGGCCGGTTCATGTCGATGCAGGTAATCACCGAAGACCAATACGTGCCCGCTGTGTTCTACGGGCGGGGCCGACACACTCTTACCCGCGACGACGTCGGCACGCGGTACGTAATGGCAGTCATCCGCATCCTGGTCAACCCCCATGACGATGCCGATCTTGAGACGGTCCACGCGCTACAGGACGCTGTCGGGTTGCAGCAAGACGACGCAGGCAGTTTCGAGATCCCGCAGTGGGATCCGGTCAGCCAGAAGACGGTGCGAGACGCGCTTGGTCAACTCGCCACCACAATGTCTGACTTCTCGGGGATGTTCGGCACCAAGGCGGACACCGACCCGGTCCGCCGGCTGATCGGCGCGGCAACCGGATGGGGCGGCAACCCCGAAAAAGATGCCACGTACTTCGGCGCCCATCCCGCCAAAAATGACGGCGCCACCGCTTATCGGCTCACGGTGGGCGATGTGCCGGTCGACGGGTTCTGGTCGGTCACCGTTTACAACAAGGACGGTTACTTCGCCCCTAACCCGCAAGACGCGTATTCGCTGAACAACATCACCGCCCAACGCGACGCCGACGGCGCGGTCACCATACAGTTCGGCGACTGCGACGGCTCCTCGGCAAACTGCCTACCGATCACCCCCGGATGGAATTACCTGGTCCGGCTGTATCGACCGCATGACACGATTCTCAACGGCCAGTGGGTATTCCCGGAAGCCCAACGGTCCTGATCGTGTCGGCAACGTTATGCCGGGCATGCAACGCCGCAGTGCTGACGAGTGACGCTCGCTTCTGTCACGCGTGCGGGTCGCCGATCACATCGTCGGCGCCGGCGGAGTACAAGCAGGTGACGGTGCTCTTCGCCGACGTGGTGGGATCCATGCACATCGCGGCCGCGGTCGGCTCCGAGCGGTTACGCGAAATCATGGTCGCCTTGCTCGACGTGTCCGGTGCGGTGGTCAACCACTATGGCGGCACGGTCGACAAGTTCACTGGCGACGGCATCATGGCCGTGTTCGGGGCACCACGCGCGTTGGAAGACCATGCGATGCGGGCGTGTTTGGCGGCGCTGGAAATCCAGGCTAAAGCCCACACGCTGGCCGCCGAAGTCGACAGCCACGATGGTATCAATCTCGAGCTTCGCATCGGCCTCAACTCAGGGCAGGTCATTGCCGGCGAAATCGGTTCCACTACAGCCAGTTACACAGCCATCGGCGAACAAGTAGGCATGGCACAGCGGATGGAATCCGTCGCCCCACCGGGTGGGGTCATGCTAAGCGATTCAACGGTCCGCCTGGTGAAAGACACAGTGGTGCTAGGCGATGCCCGGCTGGTTGAGGTCAAAGGTGTTGATACACCAGTGCGTGCCAGCGTGCTGCTGGCCGAGCGCGATCAGCACAGCGCCCGGCGCAGCGACGCACCGCTGGTCGGACGGACCTGGGAACTCAATACACTCGGCGGCATCCTGGATGAAGCGATCAACGGCGCCGGTTGCATCGTCAGCGTCACCGGGCCGGCGGGCATCGGCAAGAGCAGGCTGGCCCGCGAAACGGCAGCAGCCGCCCGGGCCCGTGACATTCCGGTCTTCAATGCTTATTGCGAGTCGCACGCCAGCGATATCCCGTTTCGCACGTTGGCGCAACTGCTTCGCGCCGCACTTGAAATCGACCAGCTTGCAACGGATACGGCCCGCGGCCGACTGCGCGAACGGTTCCCCGACGCCGAGCCCGAGGATCTGCTACTGCTCGACGACCTGCTGGCCATCCGCGATCTGTCGGCGTCGGTGCCCGACGTCACCCCCGACGCCCGCCGGCGACGATTGATCACGCTGATCAACTCCGCATCCCTGGCCCGTAGCGCGCCGGCGATGTACGTGATCGAGGATGCGCATTGGATCGACGAGGCCAGCGAATCGATGCTCGCCAATTTGTTTGCGGTACTTCCGCATACGCCGTCGCTGGTTTTGATCACCTACCGTCCCGAATATCGGGGAGCCTTAACCCGAATATCGGGAGCGCAGGTCGTCGCACTGCGGCCACTCAGCGGTCCGCAAGCCTCCGCACTGACCGCAGAACTCCTCGGCGCAGACGGATCGGTGACAGAGGTGGCCGCACAGGTGACGG
Organism: uncultured Actinomycetota bacterium; assembly: GCA_963826365.1. Taxonomy (GTDB): domain Bacteria; phylum Actinomycetota; class Actinomycetes; order Mycobacteriales; family Mycobacteriaceae; genus Mycobacterium. The sequence continues at coordinate 795,338 of CAWGXA010000004.1, forward strand.
CCCGGGCCGCCGGAAATCCGTTCTTCGCCGAGGAGATCGTGCGCGACTTGGCCGAGCGCGGCGTGCTGCACGGCCGACGCGGCGAATACCAGATCGACGTCGACCTCACCGATGTGCATGTGCCGGCCACCCTGCAGGCCACCATCGGGGCGCGCATCGATCGACTTGATCGCACCGCCAAACGCACCCTCAACGCCGCCGCGGTGATCGGATTACGTTTCGGCGCAGACATTCTCAGCGTGCTCGACGAGAAGGCGGAAGTGTCAGCGCTGATCGAGGGCGAGCTCGTCGACCAAGTGACCTTCGCTCCGCACGCCGAATACGCGTTCCGTCACCCGCTCATTCGCGCTGTCGCCTACGAGTCCCAGCTCAAATCCGATCGCGCGGTGCTGCACCGCCGCCTGGCCGCGGCGATTGAACAGACGCAGGTTGCTGAAGATGACAACGCGGCCCTGATCGCCGAACACCTGGAGGCGGCCGCGGACCTGAAGGGGGCCTTCACCTGGCACATGCGCGCCGCGACCTGGTCCCGCAACCGAGATGTCGCCACGGCTCGGGCGAGGTGGCGTCGGGCACGGCAGATGGCCGATCAGATACCCGAGAGCGATCCCGCTCGGCTGTCCATGCGTATTGCGCCCCGAACCCTGCTGTGCGGAACCGAGTTTCGCGTCGCGGGTCTTGGCGACGAGGCCGAGTTCGCCGAACTGCGTGACCTGTGTGCCGCGGCGGGTGATCAGCGGTCACTGGCCGTCGGCATGGCCGGGCTCATCCAAGCCCGCTTCATGAACTCGCAGGTGTCGCAGGCGACCGGCTACGCCACCGAACTGGTCGGGCTGCTGGAGAAGATCGGCGATCCAGGGTTGACGGTATCCCTGTCTTCCGCGTTGTTGGCCACCAAGTTTGAAGCCGGCGATGTGACCGAGGTTCTGCGGTTCGCCCGGCGCGTCATCGACCTCGCCGAAGGTGACCTCGGCCAAGGCAAGTTGATCTTCGCCGTTCCGGTACCGACCGCAATCGCGATCCGAGGACTGGCCCGCAGTTGCCTCGGAATGCCCGGCTGGCAAAGCGATTTCGACCAAGCCATGTCGCACGCGCGCACCCTGGATGCGTTCTCGTTCTCCGGGGTGAGCTGGTATTCCTACGTGATGCCGCTGGTCTATGGAGTCGCGCGGCCATATGCCACGATGCTGCGCGATACCGCGGACACCTTGGCATTGGCAGAACAGTCGGGTGACGATCTCGGGCTCGATTTGGCCCGAAGTGCACGAGGCATCGCCCTGATCCATAGCGGTGGGTCCGATCGCGACAAAGGTCTGCACCTGCTGCTGACGACATGCGAACGTCAGGGTCGGTTGCAGCAGCAGTTTTCCAACATCTTGTGGATCGTCAAGGCGTACACCGCGCGCGAGCAGGCCCGGCTCGGCGACACTGACAGCGCGGTGAAGTTGGCGCGGCACGCGGTCGAGCACCTCACCGCCGCGGGGTCGATCATGTGGACCATCCCGGCCACGGCCGCGCTAGTCGAGGTCTTACTGTCCCGTCGGCTGGACCGCGACGTAGTCGAGGCCGACGCGGTCATTGCGAAGTGGACAACCATGACGTGCGAACTCGGGGTGACACTGCAGGAGATCTGGTCGCTTCGCATGCGCGCTCAGCTCGCCCGCGCCCGCAACGAAGAATCCAGCTATCGAGAGCTACGGGAGCGGTACCGGCGGAAAGCCGAACAACTAGGCTTCGAAGGCCACCTGGCGCTGGCCGCTTCGATGTAAAGCTCATGTGACAAAGACCGCTGGGCACAAGTCGCGGTCGCACCCGAGGCGCCCTACGCTCGTGGGTTACACGAAGTTAACGGGGGTTTGCTTATGGGTGGGGTTTATTGGCGTGCGAAAAGACCAGGCGACAGGCTTGCCGTCGTCGCGTCGGCCCTCTGTCTGACCGTTGCATCGTGTTCGGAGACCGCGTCTCCGCCCGCGGCCACCCCAACTAGTTCAACGGCGACCTCGACTGCGAAACCCGCGGCCAGCACGGCTCCCCCGCGCCCGTCGGTGACCGGTCCGTTGGAAAAGGATTGGAAAAGCTACGGCGGTACCGCCTACTTTGGGTGCCCGGAGAAATTCTCACTCAGCAAAACAGCGCTCGACGACATCCGCCCCAAAGTCTTCGATACCAAATCTGGGCGATACGCGGCGCCGCCCCTTCCCGCGGTTCCGGCCGGCGAAAATGTGACCGGCGGCGTGTGCGCGTTGTCGGGCACCGTCGACGATTTGAAAGTCGTGTATGTGGTGACCACTCGCAGGCCGGCCCAAGCGCTGGAACCCGAAGTCAGCAAAGCAACGGCCTATGCGTTCGACTTCAAGTCGACCCAGCCGGTGGCAACAAAAGAACTGCAGCCGCCGACTCCCGACCTGAAATTGACCGACCCCAAAGAATGGGGCCTGGCCGCGACCACATCCGGAGTGGCGTGGCTGAACGCCTTCACCGACGGGCATGTGACATCTGCGCCCCGCACCGTAATCCTGTCCGGCGCAGACCTTTCAATGACATGGAATGATCCGCAGCCGGGTCGAATCTGGCAGGACGTTCTTGCGTTCCAACGCAACACCGAGCCTGGCAAGACGTCGGGAGCAGAGCTGCGCCGTCCGACCGGAGAACCGATCTATCAGAACAACGACATCTGGACGGTGGACGGCGAATTATCCGACGGGCCAGACAAATTGGTGAAGATGACGCACTGGGATTCCTACGACCCCAAGGTCGTGTCGACGGTGTTCTTCGACCTCAACTCCAAGGCACTGATCAAAGTGGGTGATTCCGAACGTGTTTCCGGCGGCGGACTGGGCGCGACGTTATCCGACGGAAAGCTGTTCATCGACGCTCTGAATTCGGACAATTCACAGTTCGGCTTCGGGGTGTGGAACCTGCGGACCCAGCACTGGGACTTGCTGAAGAATCGAGACGACGCGAAGAAGTTGTCGATATCGAAGTTGGCGTTCTTCGAAGACCACGTCTACATCACCAACGACGGCGGAACGTTCGCCGTCGTTGCCTTGCCCGCCACCGACCCGGTCGCGACGAATTGGTCGATACGCCCGTTCGCGCGGATATCCGGGTGGACGCTGGAATGTCGCGGCGAGACGGCCGCGCCTTCGGGCGGTCAGTGCAAGGAGATCGTCATGGTGCAAGACCAAGACGGGCACTATCCCGGCCCCTGGTTCTAACCGCACGCGTGCTGGCGCTGTGGACGCCGGCGTCATTGGCGGCGTCCACAGCGTCGGCTGTCACCTCGTTGGTACCTGCGCCGAACCGCACGTCAGCAACTCCTTGCGGTCCCTCACAAACGAGAGCCCACTGGCCCTACTTTGCGGCCGACGGACTCGCCCGCCCGGGAGCATTGGTCTGTAGACCAGCGGCAGCAATTACTCTTGGTATCTGGTGTGTCCAGTCGATCTCAGGCTAAGATCTGCTCCGGTCGAATCTGGTCTGAATGCAGCGGTGGGTGCCTTCATACCTCTGTTCGGAGTCGGGAACGGTACCTTTGTGTGCCTCCTGACGCCGCCGACCCGGCTCCACTTGAGCCGGGTAGACAAAGAGACGAATGGAGCACGTTTATGTCACGCATAACCAGCAAAGTCAGCGTCGCGGTAATCCTCGCCGTCACCGCCTTGTCCGCGACAGCATGCACGCCGGTCTTATCGCTCTTCTCATTTTGAGGCCTTTGCAAGCGGGGACCCTCGCTTGATTTCGACACTGCGGGCATGACCTGAAACGTCTTTACTTCGCTCGCGGACACCTACAGTGGCCGGGGCCTCAACCGTCAGGACAAGCGCGCAAAGCACGCCGACGCCGGTGCGCGACGTGCAGCTGTAACGGCTTCGAGTCGACCGCGAATCGCGTCCGACGCTCGGCCCAGCGTTCGTAAAATTGCCCGGCGTCGGGCACGGCAGCCCCGTATGTGAACCAGAAGTCTGGTAATTGCATGCTTTGCAGCAAATAGTATGTATGCTCCCGACTCAGGTGTATTATCGGTATGGCGGCACTGCAACGCCACCTTCACCGTCCTGACACCACCGACCCGTCTTCACTTGAGCCGGGCGGACAAAGAGACGAATGGAGCACATCGATGTCGCGCATAACCAGCAAAGTCAGTGTCGCGGTAATCCTCGCTGTTACCGCCTTGTCGGCAACAGCATGCACGCCGGTCTTATCGCTCTTCTCATTTTGAGGCCTTTGCAAGCGGGGACACTCGCTTGATTTCGACGCTGCGGGCATGACCTGAAGCGTCTTTACCTTCGCTCGCGTACGCGTAGCGCTCGGGCCCTCAAGGGCCAGACAAGCACGCTAACGCCCCGCGACGTGCAGCTATAACGGATTCGAGTCAACACAAACGTGTCCGACGCTTCGCTGCAACGTTCGTAGTGCGCCCGCCGTCGGGCTACGTTGGCTCGGCGGCCCACCAAGCCGGGTTGCAGTCGCTAATTTCATGTCGCGCGTGCCCGGCGGATAGGTGCTCATAACGACATGAGCACATTACTGGTGGGTAAACCTGGCATCTCCAGTCCGCCTCGGGTTACGATCTGCTCCGCCCGAATCTGGTCTGAATGCGGCGGTGGGCGCCTTCATGCCTCTTATCTGAAATCAGGAACGGCACTTGTATGCCAACCAGAAGTCTGGTTATCGCATTGCTTTACGACCAACCGTAGGTATGGTACGAATTTAAGTGCATTACCGGTATGGCAGCAATCAGCCGCCATAGCCGTCCTGACGCCACCGACCCGTCTTCACTTGAGCCGGGCGGACAAAGAGACGAATGGAGCAGTTTGTGTCGCGCATAACCAGCAAAGTCAGTGTCGCGGTAATCCTCACCGTTACCGCCTTATCGGCAACAGGATGCACGCCGGTCTTGTCAGTCTTTGCCTTTCCCTAGGCCTGCGCAGCTGGTCGGGCCGCGCGCCTGGTCGGCTGTATACGCTGCTTGAGCTCTATGCGGTGCTTGGACGCGCCGTTGACCACATGACGCCATCGAGCAACGGGGACGTGCGTTTCCGCGGAAGTTCGCCGGCGTATGGTCACGGCGCTCCGAGCGGCGCTGTTGTGGACAGGCCGATCACCTGCCAAGGCAGCGAATGTGCTTGGCGCGCTGGGATAATGCCCGAGAAGACTGGCGAACTGAGCGCACCGCCGCGATGGTCTTTGTCGGCTTCAGCTCGAAAACTTATTCATCACTCGGGCTGGGGAGATGCTCGTCCCAGCAGGAGTGGACGGACGATCGACGGCATTCCCCGCCACACTCGGTCGTCGGCTGTCACGGTAAATCCGCAGGCACGCATCAGCTCCACGGTCGGACGATTGCAGTAGCAGCCTCCGGCAAACCGGTACCACGGTTGGAAAAAGAAATCCTGGCATGCCGCGAGGAACCGCGAACTCGCGCGGACGTGTTCGATGAACAGCAGTTGGCCGTCGGGGCGAAGTACCCGGGCGATCTCGCGCAGCGCGCGTTCGGGATCGGCGACGGTGCACAGGACGAGCGTCGAGACGACGGTGTCCACGGAGTCATCGGCCAGCGGCAGGCGCTCCGCGGGGGCGTCGATGATCCGTGCCACCCGAGCATGCCGCCGCAGCCGGCGCGCGATCCGCTGGCGCATCGCCGGCTCAGGTTCGGCGAGCACCAGCTTGTCGATTCCGTCGGGATACCGCGCGATGTTCAGCCCGGTTCCGGCACCGATCTCGACGACGCGCCCGCGAACGCCGCTCAGCAGCGCGGTGCGCCGACGGCGCATGCCGGCGATCTCGCCCAGCCACAGAAACGGGTCGTACACCAGGGCCATGACTCGCAGCCATCCGGCGGAGGGCGGGCTGGCCACGGTGTTGGCGACATCGGTCATGCCGCGAACCTAGGGAATGCGGCGTGCTGCGCGCATCGCCCGGTGCGGCCATCTTCTGGGGATGGCCCGATCCGGCTATCTCACAGCAGCCCGAGACGCGCGGCCTCCGCGACGGCGGCCGTGCGTGAGGTGCGACCGAGCTTGCTGCGGATGTTCGCGACATGGCGGTGCACGGTATGCGGGCTCAGCACCAGCTGCTCGGCGATCTCGCGATCGCTCAGACCGCGCGCGACGCAGCCCAGGATCTCCCGCTCACGACCGGACAGCAAGACCGGCTGCGGCTGGTCCACGGGGACCGGCGATGTCTGCGGCGCCAACGCCTCGCGACAAGCGCGGACAACGGAGTCGACGTCGTCGTGCCACGGGAAGTGCGCGCTGCCCTGCAGCGGGATGAACGTCGCGCCCGGGATCGCTGCCGCGACCGCACGCCCCAGCCGGTAGGGCACCGCGCGGTCGTCGCGGCGATGCACGACCAGCGTCGGCCGGCGGACCAGCGGAAGGTGCTCACGGACGTCGAGCCGATACACCAGATCCAATAGGGCGGCGGCGGTTTCGGCGGTCGCCGCCTCGCGCTGAAACCGCGCGAAGCGTTCGTGTTCCGCTGCATCGGCACCGCCGAGGAAGATGTTGCCGAGCAACCGCGCACCCAGTCCCCAGTGCGCGCGTACCGTCCCAAGGATCGCGTCGGCGACGCCTGGAGCGACGATCTCCGCGCCGTCGGCGTAGCACCCGTACAGCACCAGCCGCTCGACCCGTTCGGGAAACGCCGCGGCAAATACGATGGCGGTGCAACTCCCCGACGAGCCGCCGAGCAGCGACACTCGCTGCAGGCCGAGTTCGTCAAGCAGCGCGCGCAGCGTCGCGACTTCCCCGTCGAGGCTCAGATCCGAGTCATGGACGGTGCGATCCGACATACCGACGCCGAGGTGGTCATAGCGGATCAGCGTGTATCCCTTTGCGACGCCTTCCCAGAATCGCCGGAAGCCCGGGTCCTGCCAGTCGAGTTCGAGGTGGCTCACCCACCACGCCGGGGCAACCAGCGGTGGACCGTCCCCACGTATCTCGTACGCCAGGCGCCGCGCGCCAAGGGGAAGGAACTGGATCTGCGACTTCTCCAGCATCGCCATGAGCCTACGGCGGCCGCCTGAGCTGCGAAAGAACTAGGTACTACCCAAGATCTGAGGCAACCCCCATCATCCACTTGCACTCGGGCGTATGGTCATGTGAACGGCGGCACCAGCACTGCCGATCCAACCGGCGAGGGACGGGCATGTCATACGACACGATCATCCGCAGCGGACGTTGGTTTGACGGGACCGGTGCACCATCGGCCATCCGCAACATCGGAATTTCTGCCGGACACGTGACCGCGGTCTCGACCCAGGAACTCGACGATACCGGTTGCCGCAACGTCATTGACGCGGCCGGGAAATGGGTTGTCCCAGGGTTCATCGACATTCACACGCACTATGACATCGAGGTCTTGGAAGGCCCCGGCCTGGCAGAGTCGGTTCGTCACGGCGTGACGACGGTGGCAACGGGGTCGTGCTCGATATCGACGATCCACGTCGATGCCGAAGAAGCCGGCGACCTCTTCGGTCGGGTCGAGGCGATCCCGCGCCAGCACGTGATCAAGTCGATCGGCGCGCACAAAACGTGGCGCAACGGCGAGGAATACATCACTGCGATCGAGGATCTGCCGCTGGGCCCAAACCTGTGCTCGTTCATCGGACACTCCGACATCCGTACTGTCACCATGGGACTCGAGCGCTCCACCGACGACGACATCAAGCCGACCCGCGCCGAGGTGGCGCGCATGGAGCAGATGCTGACCGAGGCGCTAGATGCCGGCTTCATCGGGTTGTCGACCAATCAGCTTAAGTTCGACAAACTCGACGGGCAGACCTGCCGGTCGCGCACGCTGCCATCCACCTACGCCAAATGGCGAGAGCACGGTCGGCTGCAGAAGCTGGTGCGCGCGCGGGGCCGCATCCTGCAATCGGCTCCGGACATCAGCATGCCGCTGCGGATGGTCTTGCAGGCACTGCAGTCGATCGGGCTGTTTCGCAGGCCGCTGAAGACCACATTGCTGGCCGCGGCGGACGCCAAGTCAAATCCTGTCGCGTTCTACTTCCTCAAGGCACTGGCCACCGGCGTCAACAAGCTCGGCGCTAACTTCCGCTTCCAGCATCTCCCGGTACCGTTCACCGTCTACGCCGATGGCATCGACTTCGTCATCTTCGAGGAGTTCGGGTCGGGGCAGGAAGCGATGCACCTGGCGGACTGCCTGGAACGCGACGAGTTGATGCGCGACGAGGCCTATCGGCGGCGGTTCCGCAAGGACTACGACGAGAAGTTCGGGATCCGAGTGTGGCACCGCGACTTTTTCGACGCGATGATCACGGACTGCCCGGACTCCTCCGTCATCGGAAAATCGTTCGGCGAGGTGGGCGTCGACTGGGGAGGCGTGCACCCCGTCGACGCGTTCCTCGACCTGGTACTCGAGCACGGCACCCAACTCCGCTGGTTCACCACCATCTCCAACCATCGCCCCGAGGTGCTCAAGAAGTTCGCCAGGGACTCTTACACGCAGTTGGGGTTCTCGGATGCCGGTGCGCATCTGCGGAATATGGCCTTCTACAACATGGGCTTACGGCTGCTCAGACACGTGCGGGACGCTGAAAACGCCGGAATGCCTTTCATGACAGTCGAACACGCCGTACACCGCCTCAGCGGCGAGATCGGCGACTGGTACGGAGTCGACGCCGGCCACCTGCGCATCGGCGACCGGGCTGACCTGTCGATCATTGACCCCGAGCATCTCGATGACTCCCTGGACGAGTACGCCGAAGAGCGCGTCGAACAGTACGACGGATTGTCCCGCATGGTGAACCGCAATGACGCCACCGTCATTGCGGTGTTCATCAGCGGCCAGCAGGTCGTGGCAAACGGCCAACCCACGGACCTCCTTGGCACGGTACGGACCGGTAGCTTCCTGCGGGTAGGCCGCCAATCCCCCGCCGTGGCACCGCCGTCGACGCAGCGCAGCGTGATCGACGATCATGCCAACGCGAATAGCTTTGCGCGCCAATGACGTAAGGGATCGCAAAGCGCGTCAGCAGATCGCTTGCTCTCGAAGGGCCTGCCCAAATGCGTTGACATCAGCCGCAAACAGCTGCGGCTGCTCGAAGGCCGCGAAGTGGCCGCCCCGCTCTTGCACGGTGTAGTGAATCAGGTTGTACCGCTTGTCGGCCCAGACTTTCGGGATCCGCATCAGCTCATATGGATACACGGCGTAGCCGGTCGGAACGTCGACCCGGCCGCTCCACTCACTCAGCGCGGCGGTGCCCGCTCGCGCTGCTTCGCAGTACAACCTGGCCGCCGATGTCGCGGTACCGGTGAGCCAGTAGAGCATCAGGTTGTCGATCAATCGGTCGGTGCGGATCGGCATCCCACCACGGGTGTCAGACCAGGCATGAAACTTTTCCAAGATCCAGCCGGCGAGGCCAACCGGCGAATCGTGCAGCCCGAAACCCAGCGAGTGCGGCCGAGTCGCTTGAATATCCATATACGCCGTGCCGCCGGCCATCCGTTCAGCCGACGTAATCATCGCGGCCAGTTCGCTCTCGGTCACGCCGGTCATCGCGTCGGAACCGTCACCGTCGAACGGCGAAAAGAGCATGTTGGTATGGATGGCGGCGACGTGATGTGCGTAGTGCTCACCCAGGTAGCGGACGACGACTGCGCCCCAGTCGCCACCTTGCGCGACGTACCGGGCGTATCCGAGTTGACCCATGACGTCGTCAACCGCGGCCGCGACCTTCGCCGTGTCGACGCCGAGTTCGGTTGTCGGCCCGGAGAATCCGTAACCCGGCATGGAGAAAACCACCACGTGGAAGCGATCCCGCAGCAGCGGAAGAACATCGAGGAACTCGACGATCGACCCGGGCCACCCGTGGATCAACACCAACGGAATGGCGCCATCGTCAACCGATGGCACGTGCAGCAGATGCACCCGCTGTCCGGCGGCAGTGGCGATAAACGATCCCCAGCCGTTGAGTTCGGATTCGGTGGCCCGCCAGTCATACCCGTCACGCCAACGGTCCACCAGCGACCGAAGAGTCCGCTGGTCCGTTCCGTAATCCCATCCGGAGCCAGCGAGTTCGTCGGGCCACCTGGCGGATTGGAGGCGCCGACGCAGATCGTCCAATTCGCCGTCGGCGACCGCGATCTTGAAGGGAGTGAGCTCATGCACCGTGGTCATTGGACCTCCTTCACCTGTGTCCGACACGATGCTAACGTACGGCTAGACATAAATGATGATCTGTCTAGTCATGCGGAGGAATTGTGTCCCCACCTGCTTCGACATCCGCATTGACGGATCTGAGCCGATTACTCGGCCTGCCTTTCGACGACTCCGATGACGTTATCCGGGCCGCCGTCGATGAGGCGAGTGTTCCCGCGCTGTTGATGTCGATGGTTCACATGACCGGCGACATGGGTCTGCTCCAGGAGCTTCCGCGGCCGTTCATGCTCATCGCGATGGACCTGCAGGGCGCGATGAGCGAGCCCGACAAGGAGCTGGTGCGCAAGCGCGCCTTCGACGTGATTCGCGACTACCGCGACCGCGGCTGTCCGTCGCCGTTCGTCCCGGACGCCGAACAGATGCGGGTCATGTTCGACGTGATGTCGGCCGGCGCGGTGACCGAGCAGTTCGTCGACTACGTCGCTGCGGACTTGCGGTTCAGCGATGCCGATCAGTGCGGGCCCGTTCTCGCGTCCACGCCGGAACAGCGCAGCGAATTCCCCGTGGTTGTCATCGGGTGCGGCGAGGCCGGGCTGTTGGCCGGGATCAAGCTCAAGGCCGCGGGCATGCCGTTCACGATCATCGAAAAGCAATCAGGCGTGGGCGGAACGTGGTTGGCCAACCGCTATCCGGGCTGCCGCGTCGACATCGCCAACCAGTACTACGCCTACTCATTCGAGCCGACCGACCACTGGACGCATTACTTCTCCGAACAGCCTGAGATCCTGCAATACCTCAACGACGTCGCGACCCGCTACGAGATCGCCCCCGATGTGCGGTTCAGCACCGAGGTGACCGGCGCAGCCTGGGACGAGGAGTCTGCGACCTGGCGGGTTGCGATCCGCGAGGCCGACGGGCGGGCCAAGACGCTGACCGCACGCGCCCTGATCTGCGCGGTCGGCCAGTTCAGCAATTCGGTCATCCCAGATATCAAGGGGGCAAAGGACTTTCGTGGTCCGTCCTTCCATACTGCGGATTGGCGCGACGATGTCGACCTGGCGGGTAAGCGAGTAGCTGTCATCGGAGCCGGCGCCAGCGGATTCCAGCTGGTGCCCGCCATCGCCGACTCGACTCAACAGGTCGACGTCTACCAGCGCACGCCACAATGGATGGCGCCAAACCCCATGTACCACGACGCAATTCCGGACGGAGCCAGGTGGGCGATTCGCCATCTGCCCTATTACGGACGGTGGCTGCGTTTCGTGTCGTGGTGGCCGATCGCCGACGCACTCGACGAGCAGGTGAAGATCGATCCGGACTGGGACACCGGCGGGCTCTCCTGCAGTGCGTCGAACCACGCGATTCGCGAGATGTTCATCGCGTGGATGCGGGTCTTCTGCGCCGACGAAGAACTGCTTGCGCAGGTGACTCCCAACTACCCGCCGATGGGTAAACGGACGTTGCAGGACAACGGAACCTGGCTCACCACACTGCAGCGTGACGATGTCGAACTGATCACCGACGGCGTCGCCGAGATCACTGCTGACGGCGTGCGCACCGTCGACGGCGTGCATCGACCCGCCGATGTGTTGGTGTGGGCCACCGGTTTCGACGTCAACCACCAACTCGGACCCCTCAACGTTCGCGGACTCGAAGGGGTGGAACTCAATACGGCGTGGAGCGATTCCGCGTACGCCTATCTGGGCGTCACCGTGCCGGACTTCCCGAATTTCTTCTGCATGTTCGGCCCGGGTACGAACGCCGTGAACGGGGCCAGCATCATCTACAACTCGGAGTGCCAGATGCGCTACATCATGGGGTGCATTGACATGGTGCTGGCGGGCGGTTTCAGCTCGGCCACGCCACGCGCGGACGTGTGCGATGACTACAACCACCGCAGCCAGGAACGGCTGAAGGAGATGGTGTACACCCACCCGGCGGTCTCGAGCAGCTACTACAAGAACGCCGCGGGCCACGTGCCCACGTTGTACGGATTCCGCATTTTCGACTATTGGAACTGGACCAACCGTCCCAACCCCGGCGACTACGAGTTGCGCTGACGGACGCCGCGGGGCCGGAATGACCACTTGACCCGAAAGCGCAATATTTCTTGGTAGAACACTCCAAGCCCCGCCACGTTCACAGCTTCGCTGCCGATGTCGCGTGGGGCGGCCCGTTCGGAGCGACGGTGACCGGTTACGAGGCCCTACACTCGATCCACCAGATGGTTGCTCACCGACCACGCCACCGGCCCATTGCATTACGAAGTCGTTCACGAGCCTCGCCCGCGCCGGATGTGGCGATTGCCCAGGTCCGCCGATCACCAAACAGCGCGTTTGAGGACGCCTTCGCGGGAATAGCGCTCGACGTTCCGGTCAACCACCGAGGGCGGCGGTGGCTCGCCGCAGGTCAAAACACGCCTGTCAAACCGGGACGATCCGCGACAGACCCTCGGCTTACCGCCGACGCGCGCGATGCGCCCGAACCTCCGGCCGGTAGCCGTTAAAAGACGACCAGAGCGAAAAACGGCCCGCTCGCCCATGAGGACAAACGGCCAGACAGTTAAATAGACTGCGAGAGGCCTGGCCCTTGAAAGAAGCCCTGCGGAGGATCGCGTGAATTGAAGTGAGCGGTTACTTCTGGGTGCCCGAGAAGCCTGATGCGAGGGTATGGGGTTCGTTTGCGGCAGAGGGCGGACACAAGCCCGAGGTGGTTCTTGCCGGCAGCTTGGTCCATGATCCACGGGTAAGGTCGACTGGCGCCGGCGGCCGCGTGTTCATGTCTTCGGCCGCCGCGACGGTCAAGGCGTTTCAGCCAATTACGCTGCAGGGCCAACTCGACACGGGCCACGCCGTAACACTCGTCAATGCGTACAACCACGGCCGAGACGGCAACTACTTCGGATCTCCACACTACAAAGCGGACTACGCCGTGTCGGGCGACCGCCATGTGAGCGGTGTCGATCAGCTATTCAGCGCAGTGCGATTCCGCTTTGGCGACCCCTATTGGCTGGGTCACCTTCGGGGAAGCAAGGCCAGTGCCGCCGGTAGCGACGGTTCCGCACTGAGCGTCGAAACGTCTGACGATGGCAATTGGCTGGTGTATACCGCCGCAGCCCCTTCGACACTGCGGCAACTTAAAACCAGGGTGGTGTCGGGTTGCCTGGCGCTAGCGGAATTGGTGCTGGACCAGGATTTTGCGGCCCGCGATATGCACGTGCGGGTCAATGACGACGATCCTTGGCTTACCATCCACGGGCCCGAGTTTTCCACGCCCCCGAACGAGTTCGACGCCGACACATTGTTGCGTCGGGAGGAACTCACAGTTGAGCGGTTCGCGAAGTGGATCCCGTTCAACGACGGATTGGACGGGCTTGCCTCCGTGGTGGCTCGCCCGATCAAGGCGTCGCTGCGGACTCAGGTTCTCGTGGTTACACCCCTAATCGAGGGGTTGCACCGCAGAATGCCCAAGACTTTTGAGCAGTCAAAATTCGCACGCGCATCACCTAGCGTGTTGAAGCGGATCAAAGAAGCATCCCGGCGCGCCGCAAGGGTCACGGCCACAAATAGACGAAATTTGGACCCTCAGCAGGTTGACGTTGCGGTGATGGACTCGGTCTCCCACTTTGACGACGTTGACTACGTGCAGCGTGCCACCGATTTGGTGACGACGGTCTGTGCTGCGATACCGGAGATCGCGGAGTCGGTCGCCGATCTGCCGGAGCACCTAACGAAGGCTCACCACGAGATGGCTCATCAATTGCCGCTCAAGGAGGAAAATGAGCCGCTAGAGGTTCGCAATCTCCGTTGGTTGGTCGTCGCCAACATCACGCCGTGGCTATTACGGGGCCTGCTTCTACTCGAGGCTGGCATCGATCCGAGCGTCCTGCACGATCGGTACCTGGCGTATGACCGCTTTCTCCACTTCCGGGCCGATGTCGCCCAATTTGTCGGCGAACTAGGCTGGGAACTGCCCTCGTCCAGTTAGCAGCCCGGGGTGCCGAGTGTGCATACATTCCGTTCACAGCAGGCCCTGGCGCCGAGTCGTGTCGGGCCGCTGCTCATTTCGGCGGCGGTACCGACACGATGAACCGCCAACAGCACCGTGACGTAGCGCGCCTCTGCTAGTCGACGATCACTGTCTCGTTGGCCTAAAGGAACATTGTCTTGGAACGGTCAAGGAAGTTTGCTTCGTCGGCGGCGATCGCGGTGTTGTACTGATCGGATGCGAAAAGTGCTGCGGCGGCGCTCATGTCGTAAAAGTATCTCGCCTAGGCCCCGCAGAGTGCGACGGTGTTTCGACCAACGTTGGACTTTTGGTCGCGTCTTGCGAGATCAACGTCAATGGATCAGTCAGGGAACCCTCTCGGGCTACTAACGGAGCTACGGCACCGGCGGGGCGTGGTTGATCGGTTCACGCCGGTATGACCCCACGAGTGACGAGAATCGCGCGTACTTCGGCAAACCTCGTTTGACGCTCGTCGTACTCGTAGCCCTTGACAACGGCGACCCAGTCATCACCTTGCTTGATCGCGAACTCGGCAGCCGCGGCGAGTGCTTGGTAGAACGCCATTGCGGCATCATCGGACCAAAGGACCCATACTCCGCCTTGGGTTTGGCACAGGGCGCCGATTGACGCGTGGAAGCTGTCAAGCGCACCGCTCGTCGGATCTGGATTCAAAAAGTACAAGAGATACGGGAACTCTGAATACAAATTCTTTACGAAGCCAGCAACCGCCGGATTCAGATAGGGATGACTCTCCGGTACCTCTGCGAAACTCAGGACAAAAGACCCGCGGCTCGCGCGGGCCACTTCCGCATCAGCGCCGACATCGGTCAGAACATTGCGCACTGTAGTGATGTCTTGAAGGCGCCACTGATTCGCGGGGATATCGATCTGCCGGACGGTCATTGTGCGGCACGCGACCCGTGTGCCCACTCATGACCCAATAACCCAGGAGCATTCTTCATGCGTATTGGGCACGCCCTTCCCCCACGTCCTCAGCACGATCTTTCGCATCGGCGTCGACGCGGGCGAGTTCGCGCTCGGAGACACCCGAAGGAACAAAATACCGCGCCGATCGCGCGGTCTGCGTGAGATGTGGCTGTCTGCATGATGGTCCCCAACGTCTAACATCCAAGATCTCCCAGCGCCGGCGATTCGTGTTCTCGCGGCGTCTGCTTGATCCAGCGCTGAATGCTAGCGCCTTCATCCCCCGGACGCCGCGGCTCTCGCGGCGATTCGCCTGCGATTACTTGTCATTCCTCGCACTTAGCCTGGACGCATGCACGACGGCGCCGACATCGACGCCGAGCTGCGACTGGGCGATTTGCAGCTACGACGAGATCGAAAACAGGTAGTCAACTACGCAGGCGCGCTCCGCGAAACAGCGAGAAAATTAAGGCTACGAGCACACATCCGGGACCGAGAACGGAGTCGCGATGAAGGATTCTGTACCAGCTCAGGACACTGCCGCTGACCGCCCGACCATTCCGCGGACTGGATCACGCCGGAACCTGCGGTTAATCCAACCACCCATTCCGTCACTGTCTAGCGACGAGCACGCACACGAATGGCCGACGCAGAGGATCAACCACAACGCCGACCTAGGCGATCCTTCCCTCACGATCCTCGCGTGGTGAGGGCGATGATCAGAAAAGGGTCGCGTCATCAAGAGGTCTGCCGCTCTTACAAAGACACGAGCCAACTCCGCGGCCGCCTCGCCGACAACCCCTTTGACGCGAGCCGAGTACGACTGGTCAATCTACGGAGCTGTGGTCTGACGCGATCAGGACACCGAGGACCTGTCTCTGGACCACTGAAGTGACGGGGTGTCACACTCAGGGTCGGACCGGGAGGTCGCCATGACAACGATTGACTCGGGTATCACGCACGGCGCAAACGGCACACCGCCACCGGAGGTGCCGTTGAGCGATATCGACCTGGGGTCACTCGAGTTCTGGAGTTGGGACGACGACCGCCGCGACGGGGCGTTCGTCACGCTGCGCCGCGAAGCGCCGATAGCGTTCTTCGACGCTCCCCGCATACCCGGATTCGAATCGGGCCCCGGGCATTGGGCATTGACGTCGTTCGACCATGTGCACCATGCGAGCCGGCACCCGGAAGTGTTCAGTTCGATCCCGACCAGCGTGACGTTGAGCGAGATCGACCCGGCGATCGCGGAGTTCAGCGGATCGATGATCAGCCTCGACGACCCGCGCCACCTGCGGCTGCGATCGATCGTCAACCGCGCGTTCACCCCCAAGATGGTGGCCCGCATCGAGGACAGCGTACGTACCCGGGCGCAGCAACTGGTGAGCGACATGGTGGCCAACCACCCCGACGGGGAGGCGGACTTCGTCGAGTCCCTCTCGGGTCCGCTTCCGCTGCAGATCATCTGCGACATGATGGGCATCCCCGAAGCGGACCAGCACAAGGTCTTCCACTGGACGTCGGTCATCTTGGGAGCCGGTGACGAGGAGGTGACCACCGGCCACGACGAGGCGATTCACGCGGTACTCGACCTCGCCGCGTACGGCGCCCAGTTGGCCGAGTCCCGCCGTGCCGAACCCGCCGACGACCTGACCTCGAACCTGGTGCGGGCAGAGGTCGACGGTGAGCGGCTGTCGTCTGCGGAGATCGCCTCGTTCTTCATCCTGTTGTCCGGTGCGGGCAACGAGACCACCCGCAACGCCATCAGTCACGGCATGGTGGCGTTGAGCCGTTACCCCGATGCGCGGGACAAATGGTGGGCCGATTTCGACGGCGTCGCCGCTACCGCGGTCGAGGAGATCGTGCGCTGGGCTACTCCGGTGATCTTCATGCGACGCAATCTCAACCAGGACGTCGAACTCGGCGGTGCGGCGATGAAGGCCGGCGACAAGGTTTCGATGTGGTACAACTCGGCCAACCGCGACGAAACCAAGTTCGACAACCCGTGGTTGTTCGACGTCACCCGAAATCCCAACCCGCACTTTGGATACGGCGGAGGTGGAGCCCACTTCTGTCTGGGCGCCAACCTGGCCCGGCGGGAGATCCGGGTGCTGTTCGAGGAGTTGCACAACCGCATCCCCGATATCGTGGCCGTTGAGGAACCGGCCATCCTGCGCTCGGCGTTCATCCACGGCATCAAGCGACTGCCTGTCGGTTGGACGGCCGCGGGTCAATGAGTGGGGCGGCCGCTCGCATGTCTGGTTCTAGATTGAGCTGCGATGGCCTTTCACATTCATCGTGCGAGTTGCTCCGTGCCGTTGAAACCGACCGCGCCTAGGTGGTGTTGTCGACCACGGAGGCACTAGGCGCGTCGTGCCTTGAGTCAAGGTCCATTTCGTTGATGAATCCTCGTCCGGCTTGTTTGGCTCGGTACATGGCCCGGTCTGCCATGGCCAGAAGTCGGGCATGATTGTCCACGGTGGCCGTGGAGACTCCGATGCTCGCTGAAATCCGGATGGTGTAGACGCCTACGGGGTATGGCACCGTCAAGGCGTCCATGATGCGTTGGGCGATGTGGACGGCTTCCTGCTGATCGGAGACTTTGGGGCAGTGCACCACAAACTCGTCCCCTCCGAGGCGGGCGGCAAAGTCTTCGTGGCGAATCGCCGTTTTGATCCGGGCAGCAACACCTCTGAGTACTTCGTCGCCAATCTTGTGACCGTAGGTGTCGTTGACCGCTTTGAAGTCGTCGATGTCGATGAAAAGCAACCCATTGCTGGCGTGAGGCTCGAGCTGCTGGCCTGCACGCTCGAGGTGCTCGTCGAGGGCAACGCGGTTGGCCAGGTCGGTCAGAGGATCGTGGGATGCTGCGTAAGCGAGCTCGTCTTGTGCGAGGCGGCTTTCGGTGATGTCTTGCAACTGGACCAGAAGGCGCCAGGACTGGCGATCGGCGCTGCCGTCACGAAGCACCACCACAGTGCGGTGTCCCCACATCCAGGTGCCGTTCCCGCGTAGGTAGCGGCACTCGGATGCGTGCACTTCCAGCTCGCCGGCCAGCAGCGCAGCGACTCCCTCGGTGCCGTCATCGTCGGGGTGTACTAACTCTCGCAGACTGCGTCCGAGCAGCTGGGGGGATTCGAGTTGCAGTGTTGCGCACAGTGCAGGATTTACCTGCTCGAATAGGCCATTGACATCGCACACGGCGATACCAATCGGGGAGTTGTTCACCACCGACTGCACCAGCTGCAGGACCGTATCGCGGTCGTGCCGGGCGGCTACTCGAGTGGTCACATCCCGCCATGCGGTGCGCAGCTGCGAGGGCTTGCCGTCGGCATCGCGCAGCACCTGTCCGACTACTTCCATCCACAGGTAGTTGCCATCGCGGTGGCGTATCCGAAGCATCAGCGGCGTAAGCGCCGGTTCGCGGTGCGCTGCCGGTCCGTGTTCGATCTGCCGCACTTTTGCCGCGTCGTCGGGGTGGATGAATTCGTAGGCGGTGTGGCCGACAAGTTCTTCGGGCTCGCGGCCCAACAGCGTCTGCACGGCACTTGATACCCACAGAAACGTGGTGTCAGCAAGCTGCCACGCCATGATGTCGGGGGCGTTTTGCACCAAGGACCGATATAGCCGCTCGGAGGCCGCCAAGCGCAATTCGGTGGCCCGCTGGCCGGTCATGATGGCAAAGCGCGTGACCACTGCCGTCGGCGCACCACCTGATGGACCTAATGGCACGCTATCGACGAGCAGCCACACTTGCTCGCCGGCGGGGTCACGGCCTGGCCGGTGCACGCCCATCACAGCACCCCGCACGGGTGAACCGCTTTCGATCGCGCGCATCGCGGGGTGGTCCTGCGGCCGCAGCGCCACCCCATCCTCGGCGACGGCGGCCCAGCGCGGGTCGGCGGAATCACGTCCTAACATCTGGGCGAGCGTCAACCCCAGTATGTTTTCCGCTGCCGGAGTCGCCGCCTGGATGACCCCGGCCGCAGACTGCACCATCAATCCCACGGCGTCGCTACCGTCGACCGTCAATCCCGCCTCAGCCGCCGCCGCGATCGCGCGGGCCGAAACATCGCGATCCACCATCGTCAGCCCCCAGCAAGAATCACCCCACGAGGGGACTCTCCCACAACGCCACACGAACTGCGAGGGTTGCCGTCATCGGACTCGACCATTCCGGTGTCCTGGTCCGCAGCTGACGCGACCATGATGGTTGATCCTGACCGGGTGGGTGGGCGGGCTGTAGTTGATGCGTTGGCCGGTCGCCTGGGTTTAGTGAACGTCGGCCGACGGCTATGAACGCCTGCGGGTTGGGCTACACGTTGGGGTACGTAGTGGAAAAGGCGCCCTGCAAACACTTCGGAAACCACCTCCGACCTGTGTCGGGCTGACAGGATTTGCACCTGCGACCACTTGACCCCAGTCGGACATGGGCCGAATTGTGTTGCCTTGTAACGACTCTCGAGGCAGCTTGACCAGCAGAAATCGCATCCCGGCGTCCCCGTCAACTCCCCTGGTTCGCACCTAGTTGTGACAACGTTGTGACATTTTCTGCGCTGCAGCAGTCCGCTTTCAGGAAGTAAGCGCTGTTTGCTGACAGGCGTGGAGGTCAAAGAAGGCCAAGATGTCGTGCCGGTACGGTCGTGAGATGGCCGACGTCCGGGGCGCCATCATGGCAGGTATCGCTAAGCAGCTCGGTCACCCACGTGGTCTGCGCGGTCGGTTGGTCGGCGTGCTGCTCAATCGTGGCAATCGCAGCTTCGTAAGCGCCGCCGTGCAGGCGCTGCAACCGGACGCGGCAGCGGCGGTCGCCGACGTCGGATTCGGCGGCGGGGTGGGGCTGAAGTTCCTACTCGACGGCGTCGGTCAGTCGGGCCGGGTACACGGTGTCGAGGTGTCGGAAACGATGCTCAGCAACGCCGCACGTCGATACCGCCGCGACATCGCCGCCGGGCGGCTGGCGTTGCATACCGGGTCATTAACCCAGCTACCCTTCGCCGACAGCGCACTCAACGGCGTCCTTACCGTCAACACCATCTACTTCGTAGCTGAGCTGGATCGTGCGTTCACCGAACTCGCTCGGGTGGTAGGAAGCTCGGGTCGAATCGTCATCGGAGTGGCCGACCCGGATGCGATGGCAAGGATGCCGTTCACGGGGCACGGTTTCCACCTCCGTCCGGTTCCCGAAGTGATCGACACCCTGCGCGGCGCGGGGCTCGCGGTCGAACACCGTCGAATCAGTCAGGGTCACGATGCGCCCCACCTGCTGATTGCCACACCGACCCCGCCACACCTTTAGCGCGGAAGTGCTTGCGCACATAAATGTTTTGGTTCGCGTTATCGCAGCGTTCTCCAGAATTCGGTGACGCTGTGTGCGATGAGATCGGCGTCGAGCATCAGCGGGCCGACGTGTCCAGCGCCGGTAAGGGTTACTACTTGAGCGTTGGGCATCGTGGCGGCGGCGGCCTGGGCGTCGGCGGGGCGCCAATGCTGATCGTCGAGATCGCCGGTGAGAAACAGAGTGGGAGCGGTGACCCTGGGCAGGGTGTCGGTCAGCGGCCGCCAACGGTGCATGAATCGGATCGTGCGGCGAATCGAGTCCCGATCAGCCTCCGTGAAAGCACGGACGATGTCCGCGGCCCGATCGGGATGCGCCGTGATCGCCTCGGAACCGAGTAACGCATCGAAGAGCACCTTGGTGATGACACGGGTTGGGCCGGTGAGGCGATAGAGCACCGCCAGCGGATAGGTCTGAGTCAAGCGTTGCCGAGCGCCGACCGGCATCAGTGGTGCGGCGATAGTCACCAGACTGTGAACGCGGTGTGGCTGACCGGCCGCGAGGGTCATGCCGACGTGGCCACCCCACGCATTGCCCACCCAGTCGACCGGCTCGCTGATGTCGAGATGATCGAGGACCTCGGCGGCGGCGTTCGCGCAGTCCTCGAGGGTGAAGTCGCGATGGATGGGATCGCTGCGCCCGTAACCGGGGCCATCGATGGTCACGACTCGTCGGTGCGCGCCAAGGGAATCCACTAGCGGGCCCCAACTGCGGGAGTCGACCCACAGGCTGTGCCACAGCAGTGCCGGCGGTCCCGAGCCGGCCTGCCCGACGTTCAGCCGCCCGAGGGACGTGGGCACCAGAATTGAGCCGGAAGAAGTGTGCGCAATCATGACGCCTCCGTAAGTACTTCGGAAACCGAAACTTCGGTACCCGTAGTATTATGCGTTGACATGGCCACGTCAAGAGATTTGCCCACCGATCGGCTGGCTATCGGTCAGCTGCTGATCCGGCTGCTGCGCGAATTCCGACGCGAACTGTCCGCGCCCGCCGCCGCGGCCGGGTACGGCGACATTCGCGACCCGCACCTGCAGATCTTCGGAGCGATCGGCATGGGTGGAGTGCGGCTCACCGACGTCGCCGCCCGCGCGCAATTGAGCCTGGCCGCCACCTCCGAGCTCGTCAACGACCTGCAAGAGCTCGGCTACCTGGAGCGTCAGCCAGATCCCCGCGACGGACGCGCCAAACTCATCTGCCTGACCGAACGGGGAGGTGCGCTGATGGCCCATGCCGGCGACCGCGTAGCCACGATCGAACAGCAGTGGTCGACCGTCGTCGGCATGCGATCCTTCACCCAGATGTGCGCCACCATGCAACGCATGCTCGACCATCTGGATGCCGACGAGGCGCACCGATGACAACTCGGGCGTACTCAAAAGCGAAGCCAGAGACCAAAACAGCCTCTGAGCTGTGGTGGCAGGTACTGGATTCGAACCAGTGTAGGCGTTAGCCGACGGATTTACAGTCCGCTCCCATTGGCCGCTCGGGCAACCTGCCGCCTAGCAGGTTACAACGAACGGGTAGACATCTCACAAACGGCTAAGACCAACGAGGAAGGGCCATCGCATGGCGGATTCATCCTTCGACATCGTCAGCAAGGTCGATCGGCAGGAGGTTGACAACGCGCTGAACCAGGCTGCCAAGGAGCTGTCGACACGCTTTGATTTCCGCGGCACCGACACCAGCATCGCGTGGAAGGGCGAAGAAGGCATCGAGCTGACCTCCTCCACCGAGGAGCGCATCAAGGCGGCCATCGACGTGTTCAAGGAAAAGCTGATCCGTCGTGACATCTCGATGAAGGCCTTCGATGCCGGCGAGCCGCAGGCCTCGGGCAAGACTTTCAAGGTCAGCGGCACCCTCAAGCAGGGCATCGACAGCGAGAACGCCAAGAAGATCACCAAGCTCATCCGCGACGAGGGACCCAAGACCGTCAAGACGCAGATCCAGGGCGAGGAAATCCGCGTCACCAGCAAGAAGCGCGACGATCTGCAGGCCGTCCAAGCGCTGCTGCGCGGCGCCGACCTGGACGTGGCGCTGCAGTTCGTGAACTATCGCTAGCTCGCGCCCCGCAGCCCGTCGCGATGACTCAGCAATGTGCGCAGTGCGGCTTCGTCTACGACCTCAGTAAGGCCACGACCGCCGGGGCGGCCATCAAGGAGCGGGTCGGTGCGGCCGTGGCCGTCCTGCGGGACCGCGATGTGGACGTGCGATCCCGGCGGCTGCCCGCGGTGTGGTCTGCGCTGGAGTACGGATGCCATCTGCGCGACGTGCTGCTCGTCCAGCGCGAGCGCGTGCTGGCCGCCCTTCGGGTGGATCGGCCGGACTACCCCGCGATGGGACGCGACGAGCGGGTGGCGCACGACGGGTATGCCGACCAGGAGCCCATCGACGTGGCCCGCCAGCTGGCTGATGCCGCGCAGATGTTCGGCCACGTGCTGGGCCGGTTGTCCGACGACGACTGGGACCGCACGCTGCTGTACCACTTCCCGGAAACCAGCGAGAGATCGTTGCGGTGGGTCGCGATGCATACGCTGCACGAGGCGCAACACCACCTCGGCGACATCACCCGGCAAATTGATTAGCCGGGTTCGCTAATCCGACCAGCCAGCCGGTCCTAGGCTAGTGACGAGTCCCACAATTCAAGCGAGGTTCACGATGACCCCTGAGGCCGACTTTCTCGATGTCGTCATCATCGGCGCCGGCATCTCCGGGCTCGGCGCGGCCTACCGGCTCACCGAGCGCAATCCGCATCTGAAGTACGTCGTCTTGGAGCGGCGCGAGCAAATCGGCGGCACCTGGGATCTCTTCCGGTATCCGGGTGTGCGTTCCGACAGCAGCATCTTCACGCTGTCCTTTCCGTTCGAGCCGTGGACCCGCAAGGAAGGCGTCGCCGACGGGGTGCACATCCGCGAGTACCTGACGACCACCGCGCACAAATACGGCATCGACAGCCACATCCGGTTCAACACCTATGTCCGTGCCGCGGACTGGGATTCATCGACCGACACCTGGACGCTGACCGTCGAGCAAGACGGTGCTCGCAAGCTCTACCGCAGCCGGTTCGTCTTCTTCGGCACCGGTTACTACAACTACGACGAGGGCTACACCCCCGACTTCCCCGGCATCGAGCAGTTCGGCGGCACCGTCGTGCACCCCCAGCACTGGCCCGAAGATTTGGACTACACCGGCAAGAAGGTCGTAGTCATCGGCAGCGGCGCTACCGCGGTCACGCTGCTCCCGTCGTTGTCGGACCGGGCCGCGAAAGTGACTATGCTGCAACGCTCCCCGACCTACCTGATCTCGGCGCCAAAGTACAGCAAGATCCCCGCCGTCGCTCGCACCCTGTTGCCCCGCAAGGCTGCTCATCTGGTTATCCGGACCTACAACGCCGTGGCCGAAGCGGTGTTCTACGCGCTGTCCCAGAAGATGCCCGGCTTGATCAAGCGGATGCTGCGTCGCAAGGCAGTCAGCAGCCTGCCCGACGGCTACGACGTCGACGTCCACTTCAAACCGCGGTACAACCCGTGGGATCAACGGATGTGCCTGATCCCCGACGCCGACTTGTACGCCGCGATCGCCAAGGGTGGCGCCGAGGTGGTCACCGATCGCATCGACCACGTCGACGCCACCGGTATCGCACTGGAATCCGGGGATCATCTCGACGCCGACATCATCGTGACCGCCACCGGGTTGCAGCTGCAGGCGCTGGGCGGGACAGTACTGAGCCTGGACGGCGCGCGCATCGATGCTCCGGATCGCTTCGTCTACAAGGCGCACATGCTCGAAGACGTGCCCAACTTGTTCTGGTGCGTCGGGTATACCAATGCCTCCTGGACGCTACGGGCCGACATCACGGCTCGGGCCACCGCGAAACTGCTGGCGCACATGGCTTCTCACGGCTACACCCACGCCAGCCCGCATCGCGGTGACGAGCCGATGACCGAGAAGCCGTCCTGGGACATCGCGGCCGGCTACGTGCAACGGTCGGCCGACCAGCTGCCCAAATCGGGGACCAAGCGGCCGTGGAACGTGCGGCAGAACTACCTGGCCGACGCGCTCGACTACCGTTTCGACCGCATCGAGGAGTCGATGGTGTTCGGCCGCGCCGCCGACCGGGCCCGGATCGCGGGCTAGGTCGCCTATCCGGCCGCCGGCGGTCTCGCCATCACCGATGGTTTGAATCCATAGGTCGGGACGTTGCGCCAAGCATTTTGTCCGCCCATCGGCCCGAACGGCGTCATCGGCATCGCGTGCAACCCGTTTGCCGCCGGGCCCGCCGTGGTGGCGCTGATCAGCGTCGGCACCCCGGGGTTGGTCACCGCGGTGACTGGAGCCCAGCTGGGCGGGACCGAAAGCGCCCCCACCGGAAGCGCACGCCCCACGCCCGCCGCCACCGGTGCGACGTTTCCCAGACCAGCGCCGGCCGCCCCCAGCGCACCGGTCCCCGCCCCGGCCGCCTGACCCGCCGACGAGGCCGCCGAGCCCAGGCTCTTCCCAAACGACGTCATGGCCGTGATCCCATTGCTGATCTGCCCGAAGGACTGGGCCGTCTGAACGCCTACCTGACCCGAAGAGACATACGGGACAAAGTATTTCGAATACATCGACGCGATGTCATCAAACGGCGTGTTCGCCGATATCCACTCGTCGATCGGCTTGAGGTTGCCGTAGCTGGGCGAAGCCGGATTTTGCACAGCGGCGGCCTGGGCATCGGAGTTTGCCGCCAGATCCTGCGCTCCCGTCTGGGCCGAATTGCCGACCGCTTTGGCAACCGCCGCGGCCTGCTCGGACGACCCGGCCGGGTTGGTCACTTCGGTTGGCTCCTCGAACTCGGTCAACTCTGTGGCCGTCGCCGAAGACCCCGCGTAGCCGTACATCGCCGCGGCGTCGTCAGCCCACATCTCGAAGTACTGCGCCTCAGCCGCCGCGATGGCCGCGCTGTTTTGACCCAGCACGTTCGTCGCGATCAGCGAGGCGAGTAAGGCGCGATTAGTCGCGATCACCGGCGGCGGCACCGTCAGCGCGAACGCCGTCTCATAGGCGGCCGCAGCCGTTGCCGCCTGGCCGGAAGCCAGCTCGGCGCTCTCAGCGCTGTTTTGCAGCCACGCCGCGCACGGCGTCGCCGCTGCCGCCAGCGCCAGCGACGCCGAACCCGACCACGGACCGCTGGTCAGCGCGGAGATCACCGATCGATACGACGCCGCGCTCAGGTGCAACTCAACGGCCAGCTCGTCCCAGGCCGCCGCGGCGGCCAACAACGAACCCGCCCCGGGCCCGAAGTAGATACGTCCGGAATTGATCTCCGGCGGCAAAAGCGCGTAGTCCACGGTGCTGTCTCCGGTCCGCTCAGAGCGCCGACGCCGCGGCGCTTGCGGCCTCGGTGGCCGCATACGAACCCGCGGCGACCGCCAACGTGGCCGCCAGCAGCTGGTGAATCGCGACCGCCTGGGCACTGAGCGTCTGATACCGCTCGGCGTGCACAGCGAACCGCGCCGCCGTCAACGCCGACACCTCGTCAGCGGCCGCGGGAACGACCGCGGTGGTCGGGCCGGCTGCTGCGGCGTTGACGGCGCTGAACGCCGCGGTAATGGACTGGAGATTGTCGGCTGCGGCCGCCAGCTCCTCCGGATACACCCTCACGAAAGACATCAGATTTTCCCTTCAGCGAATCGTGCGATTGAGTCGAACACGTCATGTGTCTGATTGCGGCGAAACGCTATAAGAGGGCTCGGCATATTCAATGCGCGAAAATCGTCAATATCGACCCTGAACTTGCCCTTTCCACAATATTCATACTGATTTTTAACACCGCCGCCCCGCTCCGCCCAGCTGCCACTTTCGCGGCGCTATCCGTCCATAGCCTGCGCCAACGCGCGATTGAATCGCACCCTCCTCCATCTTCAAATAAGCGCCGGCGTGGGGCTCTTGTCGTTTTCGGGTAATTTGTGAATTTGACATGGACGGGTGCCGATATTCATTTCGAAGACCTCGTTCGGCACAACCGAAAATCATGAATTTCCTATGACCTCTCCGCCGGCGCGTGCATTTATCGACGACGGGGCGTGGCGGCGTCAGATTGGGCGCAAATACTCGTATGAATTTCGTGTGGGCCGTCCGGCCGCGGCACCCGCCGATCCCGCATCGCAGCACATGACCTTCCGACGCGTGAACTGCTACTAAATGTGAGGTTTCGGCAATACGCTGAAACCCATGGCAGCCGAGAAGCGCGAACCCAACGTCGTTGTCCTTGGTGGTGGTTCCTGGGGAACCACCGTGGCGTCAATCTGTGCACGCCGGGGTCCAACGCTGCAATGGGTGCGCTCCGAGGAAACCGCCGACGACATCAACGAACGTCACCGCAACGCCCGCTACCTGGGTAACGACGTCATTCTGAGTGACACGCTGCGCGCCACCACCGATTTCGCCGAGGCCGCGAACTGCGCCGACGTCCTGGTGATGGCCGTGCCCTCGCACGGATTCCGCGGCGTGCTCACCGAACTGGCCAAGGAACTACGGCCCTGGGTTCCGGTGGTGTCCCTGGTCAAAGGACTCGAGCAGGGCACCAATATGCGGATGTCGCAGATCGTCGAGGAGGTGCTGCCCGGTCATCCGGCGGGGATCCTGGCCGGCCCGAACATCGCCCGCGAGGTGGGCGAGGGCTACGCGGCCGCGGCGGTGCTGGCGATGCCGGACCAACATCTGGCGACCCGCCTGTCGGGGCTGTTCAGCACCCGGCGATTCCGCGTGTACACCACTGACGACGTGGTCGGCGTCGAGATGGCCGGGGCGTTGAAGAACGTCTACGCCATCTCAGTCGGTATGGGCTATTCACTGGGCATCGGCGAGAACACCCGAGCCCTGGTGATCGCCCGCGCATTACGGGAGATGACGAAGCTGGGTGTGGCACTCGGCGGAAACCCCGAGACCTTCCCCGGATTAGCCGGCCTGGGCGACCTCATCGTTACCTGTACCAGCCAGCGCAGCCGCAACCGTCATGTCGGAGAACAACTCGGCGCGGGTAAACCGATCGACGAAATCATCGCGTCGATGAACCAGGTCGCCGAGGGCGTCAAGGCCGCCAGCGTCATCATGGAATTCGCCAATGAGTTTGGCCTGAACATGCCGATTGCCCGGGAGGTCGACGGCGTGATCAACCACGGCTCCAGCGTGGAGCAGGCCTATTTCGGCCTGATCGCCGAAGCCCCAGGTCACGAGGTGCACGGCTCCGGCTTCTGAATCGGCCGGTCAACGAAACGGTTACAAGAATCTTTGCGTTCTATATGTCCCGGGCCGGTTAGCTTGACCCTCGTTCGCCCGCGCCCATACCGTCAAACCAGGTAGCCAGGGGTTCCCGGGCGCTTCGCGTGGGTCGGCACTGTTGAAACTGCCTCTGCGCGAACAGGTTTACAGCGATGTTGACTTGTCGCCGTTACGGGACGGATATCGGAAAGTCCCCCCGCTTAGACCTAACGAGGGAAGCGACCGATGCAAAACGCCGAAAAGATCGACAATCAAGGTCCTGACCAGGACCACACGCAGACACGAATCGTGCGACTACGGACCATCATCCGGTACGACCTGCCGTCGTCACTCGTCGTTTTCCTGGTCGCGCTGCCCTTATCGCTGGGCATCGCGATCGCCTCGAACGCACCGGTGCTCGCCGGCCTGATCGCGGCAATCGTCGGCGGGATCATCGTCGGCGCCATCGGCGGATCACCGCTGCAGGTCAGCGGCCCAGCGGCCGGTCTCACTGTTGTCATCGCTGATCTGATCTCCGACTTCGGTTGGGGAATAACGTGTTTGAT
The DNA here is from genome assembly GCA_963826365.1 of uncultured Actinomycetota bacterium. Lineage (GTDB taxonomy): Bacteria > Actinomycetota > Actinomycetes > Mycobacteriales > Mycobacteriaceae > Mycobacterium. Next base: position 823,541 of record CAWGXA010000004.1, read on the forward strand.
CACCGTGGCCGCGGGGGTTCTGCAGGTTGCCCTCGGACTCAGCCGGGTTGCCCGCGCCGTACTGGCGATCTCTCCCGTCGTCGTGCACGCGATGCTGGCCGGTATCGGGATCACCATCGCGCTGCAGCAAGCCCACGTATTGCTGGGCGGAAAATCCAAAAGTACGGCCTGGCACAACGTCATTGGCCTGCCGGGCCAAATAATCGGTGCGCACCGGCCCGGGGTCCTGCTGGGAGTTCTGGTCATCGCGATCCTGATCGCGTGGCGGTGGGTGCCGGCCAAGTTGCGCGCGGTACCCGGGCCGCTGATCGCGATCGTGGCCGTCACGGTCATCTCGGTGGTATTTCCCTTCAATGTGAGGCGAATTGACCTGGACGGGTCGCCGATAGATGCGCTGCAGCTACCCGATATTCCAGAGGGCGGCTGGGGCGCCGTGGCCATCGGAGTCATCACGGTGGCGCTCATCGCCAGCGTCGAAAGCCTGCTGTCCGCGGTCTCCGTCGACAGGATGCACAACGGGCCGCGCACCGATTTCAACCGTGAGCTGATCGGGCAGGGCGCCGCCAACATCGTGTCAGGAACCATCGGGGGCCTGCCGGTCACGGGTGTAATCGTGCGCAGCTCAACCAATGTCAACGCCGGCGCGAAATCGCGCGCCTCGGCAATCATGCACGGCGTGTGGATCCTGCTGTTCAGCATTCCATTCGCGGGACTGGTCGACCAGATCCCGACCGCGGCACTCGCCGGCCTGCTCATCGTCATCGGAGTTCAGCTACTGAAGCCTGCGCATATCGAAACCGCAATGAAGCACGGGGATCTCGCCGTCTATCTGGTCACCGCGGCCTGTGTCGTCTTCCTCAATCTGTTGCACGGGGTGATAATCGGGCTCGCCTTGGCCATCGTGTTGACCGGATGGCGGGTGATCCGCGCCAAGGTTGAGGCCAGCCAATCCGATGACGGATGGCGGGTGACCATCGAAGGGGCGGCCTGCACCTTCCTTGCGTTACCCCGGCTGACCCGGGTGTTGTCATCGCTGCCGTCCGGCGCGAAGGTGACCGTCATCATTTCGGTCAGCTATTTGGATCACGCTGCACACCAAGCGATTACCGACTGGCAACGACAATACGAGGCCACTGATGGCACGGTCCGGATCCAGGGCGTGGTCGAGACAGGCCACTTCATCGGCCGGCCCGCCCCCGACCTAATCGAAGAGGAAACGCCCGAGGCCGCTGCGTAAGCGCTGGTTCTACGCGGGCTGGAACTTCAGCGCGACGCCGTTCATGCAGTAGCGCAGGCCGGTTGGTTGGGGGCCGTCATCGAAGACGTGGCCGAGGTGCCCGCCGCACTGGCTGCAGAGCACTTCGGTACGGGCCATGCCCAGGGTGCTGTCTTGCTTTTCGAGTACGGCGTTCGGCAGGGCCTTCCAGAAGCTCGGCCAGCCGGTGCCGCTGTCGAACTTGGTGGCGGACGAGAAAAGGCCCTGCCCGCAGCCCGCGCAGGCGAAGGTCCCGGTGCGGTGCTCATCGTTGAGCGGGCTGCTGTAGGGCGCCTCGGTAGACGCATTGCGAAGCACGGCGTACTGCTGGGCGGTCAGAAGTTGGCGCCACTCCGCGTCGGTATGGCTGACCGCGTATGAATCGGTCGGAATGCTCGGCGCACCGGCGACGAGGGGGGCACCCAGTGAGACACATCCGGCGAGCGCGCCGAAGACGGCGGTGCCGAGCAGGATGCGCCGTCGGGTCACGGACGGCTGTGACAACGGTGGTGTCGGGGAAGTCATCTTCCCCATCGTAGGCTTGTCCGCGCCGCGACGTCAGTCCCGCGCCATCGCCTCTAACCGGCGGATACGGTCCTCGATCGGCGGGTGAGTCGAAAACAGCGACCCGATGCGCTCACCGGTACGGAACGGGTTGGCGATCATCAGATGTGCCTGGCTGGCCAGCTGTGGCTCCGGCGGCAAGGGCGCCGCCTGCACGCCTCCGGAGATCTTGCGCAGCGCCGTGGCCAAAGCCAGCGGGTCGCCGGTCAATAGGGCGCCCGACTCGTCGGCCTGGTACTCCCGGGATCGGGACACGGCCAGCTTCACCACTGTCGCAGCGATCGGGCCCAGCAACGAAATCAGTAGCAGCCCAAAGCCTCCCAGCGGATTCTCTTCATCCCGGTTGCCGCCGAACATCCCGGCGAACATAGCCAGGTTGGCCAGCGCGGTGATGATCGAGGCCATCGCCCCGGCGACGCAGGAAATCAGGATGTCGCGGTTGTACACGTGCGAGAGCTCGTGTCCCAGCACGGCGCGCAGCTCGCGCTCGTCGAGGATCTGCAGAATGCCGCTGGTGCAGCACACCGCGGCGTTGCGCGGGTTGCGGCCGGTGGCGAAGGCGTTGGGTGCGTTGGTGTCGCTGATGTAGAGCCTCGGCATCGGCTGGTGCGCGGCGGTGGCCAACTCGCGGACAATCCGGTACATCGCCGGCGCCTGCAGCTCGGAAACCGGCTGGGCGTGCATCGCGCGCAATGCCAGCTTGTCGCTGTTGTAGTACGTGTAGACGTTGATCCCGACGGCGAACAGCACCGCCAGCCACATCATCGTCGGTCCGAACAACCGGCCGACGAAGACGATAAATGCGGACATAGCGGCCAACAGGGCGAAGGTCTTCAGGCCGTTGGCATGGGAATGCCAGGTCATCCGTGTCCTCCTTGAAAAGACCTAGAACACTCGCGTGATGCTGAGTACAAACTATTGAACGCCCGGGATGACCTTCCGGGTTCCATAGCGCTAGCCGTGTCGGCTGACGGTGTAATCGACCAACGTCTCCAATGCGTACCGGCCCGGGACGTCGGGTAAAAGAGCCAGCTCATCGCGGGCTTGTGCGGCGTATTGCTGCAGGAAGTCTTTTGCCTGGGCCATGCCCGGCGATGCCCGCAACAACGTCAGCGCCTCGGTCACCGCGTCGTCGTCTTCGACGGGCCCGGCCAGCAGCTCCCGCAACCGATCCCCCGCCGGTCCCGGTTCGCGCAGCGCGTACACCATGGGCAGGGTGTGCACGCCTTCGCGCACATCGGTGCCGGGCAGCTTGCCCGACTCATGGGAGTCGCTGTCGATATCGATGATGTCGTCGGAAATCTGAAACGCGGTGCCCACAATGCCGCCCAGCCGGCTCAGCCGGGCGACCATCTCGGCGTCGGCGCCGGAGAACAACGCGCCGAACTCGCCGGCCGCCGCGATCAGGCAGGCGGTCTTCTCGTACACCACCTTCAGGTAGTGCTCGATCGCGTCGGTCCCATCGGCGACGCCGCGGGTTTCGCGCATCTGCCCGGTGACCAGCTGGGCGAACGTCTCGGCGATGAGCCGCACCGCGTCCGGCCCCAGCCGGGACACCAGCCGGGACGCCGTCGCGAAAAGATAGTCGCCGGCCAAGATGGCGACGTTGTTGCCCCAGCGCACATTTGCGGTCGGGGCGCCGCGGCGCACCTCCGCCTCGTCCATCACATCGTCGTGATACAGCGTGGCCAAGTGCACCAGTTCGATGACGGCGCCGGCGATCGTCACATCGTTGGCATCGGAGTTCGGTCCGATCTGTGCGGATAGCACGGTGAACAACGGCCGAAATCGCTTGCCGCCCGCCTTGAACAAGTGGGTGAGCGAGTCGGTCATGATCGCATCCGCGCTGCCCAGCTCGAAATCCATGAGCTGCTCGATCTTGTCGACGCCGTTGCGCACCGTGGCGGCAAACGCGGCGTCGCCGAAGTCAAAGCCCGCTACCACCGTCGCCGGAGTACTCACCCGACCAACATACTGGTGAGGGTGAACAGTAAGGCCTTCCAGGCCCAAGTGGTGGTTGTGGGCGCCGGACCTGCCGGTTCGGCCGCAGCCGCCTGGGCTGCGCGCGCGGGCAACGACGTACTCGTCATCGACTCGGCCAGTTTCCCGCGCGACAAGCCCTGTGGTGACGGGCTGACGCCGCGCGCGGTGGCCGAACTGGAACGGCTGGGTCTGGGCGACTGGCTGGACACCCGCATCCGGCATCGTGGCCTGCGGATGAGTGGCTTCGGCGGCGAGATCGAAGTGGACTGGCCCGGCCCGTCATTCCCGGCCGCCGGCAGCGCGGTGGCCCGCCTCGAGCTCGACGACCGGATCCGCAAAGTCGCCGAGGAATCCGGGGCGCGGATGCTGCTCGGCACCAAAGTCGTTGCTGTACAACATGACTCATCCACACGAGTGGTCTCGCTGACGTTGGCCGACGGCACCGAGGTGGGTTGCCGCCAGCTGATCGTCGCCGACGGGGTGCGCTCTGGGCTGGGTCGCAAGCTGGGCAGGCGCTGGCATCAGGAAACGGTGTACGGCGTCGCCGCCCGCGGATACCTGGCCACCGAGCGCAGCGAAGACCCGTGGCTGACCTCACATCTGGAGCTGCGCTCCCCCGATGGCGCGGTGTTGCCCGGTTACGGCTGGATCTTCCCGCTGGGCAACGGCGAGGTGAACATTGGCGTCGGGGCGCTGTCGACGTCGAAACGGCCGGCCGATCTGTCGCTGCGACCGCTGATCGACTACTACACCGACCTGCGCCGCGACGAGTGGGGCTTCACCGGCAAGCCCCGGGCCGTCTCGTCGGCACTGCTGCCGATGGGCGGCGCGGTTTCCGGGGTAGCAGGGCCCAACTGGATGCTGATCGGCGATGCCGCGGCCTGCGTGAATCCCCTCAACGGCGAAGGTATCGACTACGGACTGGAGACGGGTCGGCTGGCGGCCGAATTGCTGGACAGCCGGGACGTGTCGACGGTGTGGCCGATGTTGTTGCAACATCACTACGGCCAGGGATTTTCAGTCGCACGACGCCTGGCGTTGCTGCTGACCTTCCAACGGTTCCTGCCCACGACCGGGCCCATTGCGATGCGTTCCACCACGCTGATGACCATCGCCGTGCGGGTGATGGCCAACCTGGTCACCGACGACGACGCAGACTGGGTGGCACGGGCGTGGCGTGGCGGCGGTCGGGTGTCTCGGCTCCTCGATCGCCGAAAACCATTCAGCTGAACCAACTTTCTCACCGCTGGATATCAACATCGTTGACATGTATCAGTGTGCTTGATATATGTGGAGGCATGACCCAGGAGACTGATTTCGAGTTCGAAAATGCCTACCGCGGCGAATCTGCCCAGTTCGGCGAGGGAGCCCGCCCGCCATGGAGCATCGGCACCCCGCAACCGGAGCTGTCCGCCCTGATCGATCAGGGCAAGTTCCACGGTGACGTGCTCGACGTGGGCTGCGGGGAAGGCGCCATCTCGCTGACGCTGGCCGAGCTCGGCCACACCACCCTCGGGCTGGACCTGTCGCCGACCGCGATCGAGCTGGCCCGTCGCGAGGCCGAGAAGTGGGGCATGACCAAGGCCACCTTCGAGGTCGCCGACATCAGCGACTTCACCGGCTACCCGCCCGGTTCAGAAGGCCGGTTCGGCACCATCGTGGACAGCACCCTGTTCCACTCCATCCCGGTGGAGGCGCGCGAGGGCTATCAGCGTTCGATCAGCCGGGCCGCCGCCCCCGGCGCCTCCTACTTCGCCCTGGTATTCGACAAAGCCGCCGTGCCGGAAGGCCCGATCAATGCGGTGACCGCCGACGAGCTGCGCGAGGTGGTGTCGAAGTACTGGGTGGTCGACGAGATCAGGCCCGCGCGCCTGCACGCCAAGGCCCCCAAGGACTTCTTCGGCATGCCCGGCGTGACCGACGTCCGTGAAGAGTCCGACGGGCGGGTATCGATCGGCGGGTGGCTGCTATCGGCGCATTTGGGCTGATATCGGCCCGCGCCGCGGCAAAGTCGACGTGTATAGTTCGGCTAATGAAGGGTACGAAGCTGGTCACATCCGCCGCTTTGGCAGCAGCAGCAATCGCGCTGGCAGTGCCCATGCTGCAGTCGACAGCTCCCGCGCAGGCTGACCCGCCGCCAACGGCGCCCTACCCAACGCCGAGAACGCCGTCGCCGCCCAGTGACTACGACGCCCCGTTCAAAAACACCGTCAACGGCTTCGGCATCTACCAGCCGCAGGACCAGTTGGCGTGGCTCGGCAAGATCACCTGCGACCGGTTAGGTCGGGGCGTGGATCACGACGCACACCAGTCGGCCACCTTCATCCAGCGCAACCTGCCGCGGGGCACCACCGAGGGGCAGTCGTTGCAGTTCCTTGGGGCTGCTGTCGATCACTACTGCCCGGACCAGGTGGGCGTCGTGCAGGCGGCCGCCGCTCACTAGAGCGCGAGTCAGCGCAGCGGTTTATGCGCGGCGTGTAAGGCCACGATTCCGCCGGTCAGATTGCGCCAGCGGACCCCAGTCCACCCTGCTTGGGTGATTAGCTGCGCCAGCGCCGCTTGGTCGGGCCAGGCCCTAATCGACTCCGCGAGATATACGTAAGCGTCGGGGTTGCTCGACACCGCCCGCGCCACCCGCGGCAGCGCCTGCATCAGATATTCCTTGTATGCGGTAGCGAACAGCCCGTTGGTGGGAGTGGAGAACTCGCACACCACCAATCGGCCCCCAGGCCGGGTGACGCGGGCCATTTCACGCAGCCCGGCCAGCGTATCGACGACGTTGCGCAATCCGAAGCTGATGGTGACCGCGTCGAATACGCCGTCGTCGAACGGCAGTTTGGTGGCGTCCCCAGCCACCTTCGGCACCCGGCGCGCACCACCGGCCGCGAGCATTCCGACCGAGAAATCCGCTGCCACGCACCACGCACCGGATTTGGCCAACTCCACGGTGGACACTGCGGTGCCCGCGGCCAGGTCGAGCACCTTCTGGCCGGGCCCGATCCGCAGCGCGCCCCGGGTGGCTCGCCGCCAATTTCGATCCTGGCCCAGCGACAGCACGGTGTTGGTCAGGTCGTAACGACGGGCGACGCCGTCGAACATCGACGCGACGTCCCGGGGATCCTTGTCCAGGGCCGCGCGACTCACGACGTGAACGCTACCTTGCCGCCGGAGCGGGAATTGGTCGCCGGCAGATGCGTTGCACTCAACCGTGACTGAAAAAGTTTGGTTTATCACCGGTACATCGCGTGGATTCGGGCGAGCGTGGGCGATCGCCGCACTGGAGCGGGGCGACAAAGTGGCCGCCACCGCGCGCAACACTGCCTCGCTGGACGACTTGGCGAAGAAGTACGGTGACGCGCTGCTGCCGATTCGGTTGGACGTGACCGATCGCGAGGCGGACTTCGCCGCGGTCAAGCAGGCGCACGATCATTTCGGGCGGCTGGACATCGTGGTCAACAACGCCGGCTATGGACACTTCGGGTTCGTCGAAGAGCTGTCCGAGCGGGACGCACGCGATCAGATCGAAACCAATCTGTTCGGCGCGCTGTGGATCACCCAGGCCGCGTTACCGTACCTGCGGGCACAGCACAGCGGTCACATCATCCAGGTGTCCTCGATCGGGGGCATCTCGGCGTTTCCGTTGGTCGGCATATACCACGCGTCCAAGTGGGCGCTGGAGGGCTTCTCGCAGGCGCTGGCACAGGAGGTCGCCTCGTTCGGGGTGCACGTCACACTGATCGAACCGGGCGGCTTCGACACCGACTGGAGCGGCGCGTCGTCAAAGCGTTCCGCGCCGCTGTCGGACTATGACGATGTGCGCGCGGCGGTCGATGCCGAACGTAGTACGCGCTGGGCCAATCCCGGCAATCCCGAAGCGTCAGCGGCCGCGCTGCTGAAGGTAGTGGACGCCGAGCAGCCGCCACTGCGGGTTTTCTTCGGGGCTTCGCCGTTGGCCACCGCCAAGGCCGACTACGAAAGCCGGTTACGCACCTGGGAGCAGTGGCAGCCGGTCGCCGAGCTGGCGCAGGGCTAACCGCGAAACGCGTACGTCGCCTACGCGTATCGCCTAAGCGACGTACGCGTTTTGGCTCCGGCGTAGGGCGACTGCACCGCCCAGTAGTGGCCGAGCAGCTCGTCACAGATGGCCGACCAGCTGCGGGCCAACACGCTGCGTCGCGCGGCAGGCGAATAGCGTTGCCGTTCTTCGAGTAAATGCGCGACAGCGGCGGGCAGCCGAGCCTCGAATTCGTCGACCGGCAGCAATAGTCCAGTGCGCCATGGGGTTACCAGGTCGCGTGGCCCGCCGGCGTCAGGGGCGATGACCGGCAACCCTGACGCCAGGGCTTCCTGCACGACCTGGCAGAAAGTCTCGTGCTCGCCGGTGTGCACGAATACGTCCATGCTGGCGTATGCGGCGGAGAGATCCTCGCCGTACAGCGCACCGGTGAAAATGGCTGAGGGCATTGCCGATTGGAGTTTGGTTCGGTCGACGCCGTCGCCGATGACGACCACCTGCACTGCGCCGCTGGCCGACAGCCCGGCGAGCCGCTCCACATGCTTCTCCGGCGCAAGGCGACCCACAAAACCGACGATGGGCAAGCCGTCAGGCGACCAGTGCCGCCGGAGCAACTCATCGCGCGCAGACGGCGCGTAGCGGATCACGTCGACGCCGCGGGCCCACTGGTGTACTCGCGGAATATCTTGAGCGATAAGGGATTCCACCGTCGCGGTGGACGGCGCCAGGGTACGGTCGGCGAGTCGGTGCAGGTGGCGGAACCACGCCCACGCCGCCCGCGTCGTCAACCCGATGCCGTAGCTCTCCGCGAAACCGGGAACGTCGGTTTGATACACCGCGACCGTTGGCACCCCCAGGTAACGCGCGGCTCGCAGTCCGCCGTAGCCCAACAGCGCCGGTGACGCGAGGTGCACCACGTCAGGATCGAATCCACGCAATACTTTCAGCATTCGGGGCATCGGCACCCCGAGCGGCAGCGTGGTCACCTTCGGGAACATCCGAGACGGCACCCGATGCACCCGAACTCCCTCGTGGATGCGATCTGCACGGGGTTGTCCGGGTGGATTGTCAGGGGCGATGACGAGAGCCTCATGACCGGTTCGGCTTAGATGCTCCAGCACTCGGATCACCGAGTTGCTGACACCGTTGACATGCGGGAGGAAAGATTCTGCGACGATGGCGACGCGCACCCCCTTACGGTGGCAGCCTTGATTGTCGCAAAGGTTGCCGACGGGCATACAGGGCGCGAAATCTCCTGGTCAACAAGCTATGAACTGGTGGGAGCCAGATGCGCAGCCGCACCGGGGCGGTCCAGGCGCTTGTCCAACAGTGCCAGCACCGCCAGCGCAGCCACCGCAATGAGCCAAGCCATTACCGCGATGGAGCCCGCCGGAATGATCGATAGCCCTGCGTTGCGGTGCTGCACCCGGACCAGGTTGGGGTCATTCTTGTTGTATTCGACGTATATCCGCATGCCCGTGGACAATTCGGACGGATACAGCACGCCCAGCTCGGGGCGGTAGGTAACGCGCTCGGGTGTGACGAACTCGATCGTGGAACGGCGCGGCCCAGCGCTGAGCACCTCGGCCTGCACCACACCCATATTGCGTTGGATCGCAATATCGTCGCGCCAGGCACCGGCCACCAGCAACAGCGACTGCAGCGTAACCAAACTGGCGACGATCAGCACCGCGATCCGCGCCCACCGCAACACCGCTCGGGCCGGGGTTTTCGGCGGTTCATCGCTGCGACCGTGGATCAAAATGTGCAGCAGGGCTTTTGGGGATCTCACAGGGCGGCTCTGATGGCGGCATGTAACTGCCGCAGCGAGGATCGGTCGGCCTTGACTTCCAATACCCGCATGCCGCCAACGGATTCGCCCAACGCCGCGCCCAGCTGGTCGACCTCGATCTGCCGGCTCTCCACGTGGTAAGCACGACACAGCGCACCCACATCCACATCGTGTGGAGTGCCGAAGATGCGCGACGACACGTCAGAAAACCGCGGGTCGCCCTGCTCGAGCAACTCGAAGATGCCGCCGCCGTTGTCGTTGGACACCACGATGGTCAGCTGCCGCGGCGTCGGTTCGGTGGGGCCGATCAACAGCCCGGAACTGTCGTGCACGAACGTCAGGTCGCCGATCAGCGCGATGGTCCGGGGCGGGTCTGCCGAAGATCCGGTGCGTTCGTGGGCCAGTGCCGCGCCGATCGCGGTCGACACGGTGCCGTCGATTCCGGCAACCCCGCGGTTGGACCGGACCTTGATGCCGTCGGTGGACAGGCCGACCAGCGCGACATCGCGGACCGGGTTAGACGCCCCGAGCACCAGCTGGTCGCCGGGCCGCAGCGCGTCGGCGACGGCCGCGGCGACGTGCAGACCGGTGGTCAACGGGTGTGCCGCCAGCTGGCTCCGGACCGCCGCGACCGCGTGCCCGTTGACCTCCGCGCACCGCCGCAGCCACGCCGGATTCGGCGTGCCCGCGGGAACCGCCCGGGTTCCGGTGGCCTGCGAGTTACCCGACACGTCGGGCCAGCGCGGCCCGGTGGTCAACGCGTACACCGGCACCTGCGGGTCGGCCAGCAGCGCCGACACCGGGCGGTGCAGGGTCGGCCGGCCGAGCATGATCACCTGCTTGGGGCGCAGCAACGGCAATGCCATCGGGTGCAGCGGGTTGGCCGGGGCCGGGGCGGTGGGCTCGGCGACGGTGGGTAGCTGCGCCAGGTTGGGTTGCGCGCCGGCACCGTGTCCGGCGATCACGACGGTGTCGATCGACAGGTCGATATCCAGTGGCTGGTCGAAGGTGGCCGTCGGCGTGTAGGTCCATGGCCTACCGTCGGGCCGGCCCGGCAGCCCGGCCGCACCCCGCGGTTCGGGGTCGGGCACCAGCGGCTCGCGCAGCGGGATGTCGAAGTGCACCGGTCCTGCGTTGGCGGTGCGAGAACCCGTGGCAGCCGCCAACACTCGGCAGGTAGCCGATCGCCAGGTGGCGTTGAGCGAATCCAGCCGCTCCGGCGCGTCTTCGGCCAGACCCAGGTTGATGGTGGCCCGAACTTGGGTGCCGAAGTAGCCCAACTGCTCCATGGTCTGGTTGGCCCCGGTGCCGAGCAATTCGTAGGGCCGGTTGGCCGACAACACGATCAACGGCACTCGCGCGTAGTTGGCTTCCACCACCGCCGGACCCAGGTTGGCCACGGCGGTGCCCGAGGTCATCGCGATGCACACCGGCGCGTTGGCGGCGATCGCCAGGCCGATGGCCAGAAAACCCGCGGTGCGTTCGTCAATGCGGACGTGCAACCGGATCCGCCCGGAGCGGTCGGCATCTTGCAACGCGAACGCCAGCGGCGCATTACGCGAGCCGGGGCATAACACCACATCGAGAACGCCGCCGCGGATCAGCTCGTCAACGACAACGCGGGCCTGTGTCGTCGACGGGTTCATTCCTACAGGGTGTCACAGCCCGCTCGGGCGCCTAGAGATTAGGTTTTCGCGCTGGCGAAGAACTGCAGCGCCGCGTTGTTGACCGCCTCCGGCCGCTCCAAGAACCCCAGATGCCCGGCATCGGGTATTTGCAGGTAGCGGCCGTTGGGCAGGGCGGACGCGACCTCGCGTCCGAGATGCGGCGGCGTCACCACATCGTCGGAGAAGCCCATCACCAACACCGGCGCCGCAATGCTGCGGTAGGCGGGCAACCGGTTGTTCTTCGGGGATACACCCAGCTGGGCACGCAGCCCCGGAGTGCGTTGCACCGGCCAGGTGCTGAACATGGTGAACCAGTCCGCCACGGCCGCATCATCGTTGATCGTCTTGCGCGAAAAGCTTTCCAGTATACGAACTTTCGCTTCATACGCGGGCGGCAGCGCAATGCCGGAACCGTAGAGCTCGTCCTCGGCTTCATGAAAAGACTGGCGGGCCTTGTCCAAGCGGCCGCGGGTAGCCATCAGCACTGCAGCGGTGACCAACTCGGGTCGGGCCACCATCAGTTCCTGAGCGATAAACGCACCCATCGACACCCCGACGATGCGCGCCGGGTCGGCGCCCAGGGATTCGATCAGGGCAGCGGTGTCGGCGACCATGGTCTGCGTGGTGAAACCTTCGGCGCTTCCGGTGGCGCCGATGCCGCGATTGTCGAACGTGATGACGCGGTAGCCCGCCTGCAGAAACGCCGGGACCTGATGCGGTAGCCAGGTGCGCCCGGGGCCGCCTTGGCCGGCGATGAACACCACGGGTTCACCGGATCCGCGGTCGTCGTAAGCCAGATTAATCACGCGCACGACGGTACAAGCAGCGGATAGCAGGCTTTGACCCGGTCGATCCACCACTGCCGCCGCTCCGGTGCCGCGGCGAGCGTGCGCAGCCGGGCGGGATCTGGCGCTACCGGCCCGACCGACAGGCTGCCGTCGACCGGCCCGGCAACCTCGGCGACATCTTCGAGGAACAGCCCGCCGGTGCCCAGCCCGCAGGCATGGCCGAGCTGCGGTAGCGCCGCTGCGGCGGACAGCCCCGCGGCGATCCCCACCGCCGAGTCGAGCGCGCTGGAGACCACGACCGGGATGTCGATCTGGGCGGCGATCTTGAGCATCGCTGAAATACCGCCCAGCGGAGCAACTTTCAGCACCGCGATATCGGCCGCGCGGGCGCGCACCACCGCCAACGGGTCGTCGGCCTTGCGGATGCTTTCGTCGGCCGCGATCGGCACCTCGACCCTTCGGCGCAGCTCGGCGAGTTCGTCGACGGTGGCGCAGGGTTGTTCGAGGTACTCCAGCGGGCCGTCAGCGGTCAGCGCCGCAGCAGCGCGCACCGCCTGGTCGACGGTCCAGCCGCCGTTGGCATCCACCCGCACCGTCGCAACCAGTTCGCGCGCCGCGTTGACCCGCGCCACGTCCTCGGCCAGCGTCTGCCCCGGCTCGGCGACCTTCACCTTGGCGGTGCGGGCACCGGGAAAGCGGGCCAGCACCTCGGGCACCTGGGCGGCGTCGACGGCGGGCACGGTGGCGTTGATCGGGATACGGTCGCGGCGCGGCGCCGGCGCCGGCCGGTAGGCGCCCTCGATGCACGACGCCAGCCACACGGCGGCCTCCGCGGCGCCGTACTCCAGGAACGGCCCGAACTCCCCCCACCCGGCCGGGCCCTCGAGTAGCGCGAGTTCGCGGGTGGTGATGCCGCGAAACCGCACCCGCATCGGCAGCGCCACCACGTGCAGGCGGTCCAGCAGATCCGGCAGTCCCGGCGTCACTGCTGGTAGACCCGGTGGCCCGCCAGATACGTCGCGCGCACGTCGAGGTCGGCGATCTGCTCGGGCGGCACGGTGCGCGGATCGGCCGACAGCACCACCAGGTCCGCATACTTGCCGACCTCGAGCGAGCCGATCACGTCGTCGGCGAACAGCTGGTAAGCGGCGTCGATGGTCTGGGCGCGGATCGCCTGGTCCACGGTCAGCCGCTCTTCGGGGCCCAGCACCCGGCCGCTGGGCGCGGTCCGGGTCACGGCCACGCTGATGTTGCGCAGCGGCTCTTCGGGCGTGACCGGCGGATCGTTGTGCAGCGAGATGCGCATCCCGGTGGCCACCGCGGATCCTGCTGGCATCCAACGGGATCCGCGCTCCGGTCCGAACAGCCCGTCGACGATGACGTCGCCCCAGTAATGAATCTGATCGACGAAGATGCTGCAGGTGACACCCAGATCCGCGGCGCGCTGGAGTTGCTCGTTGCGGATGGCGCCGACGTGCTCGAGCCGCAACCGGTGGTCGTCGCGCGGATTGCGTTGCAGCGCTTGCTCGTACACGTCGAGGATGGTGTCCACACCGGCGTCGCCCTGCACGTGGCAGGCCATCTGCCAGCCCAGTGGATAGTAGGCCGCAACGATTTCGGTCAGCTGTTCTTTGGTGTAGTTGGCGCATCCGCAGGACCCGGGCGTCACCCCGATGGTGCGGGTCGCCTCGGTGTCCAGGTACGGGAAGGACAGTGCGATGTTTCCGATCCAGGGCGAGCCGTCCACCCAGATCTTGATGCCGACCTGGCGCTGCATATCGTCGCCCTGGCCCGGACTGGCGGTGGTGGACATCTGCGGATTGGACACCTCGTAGGTGCGCAGCCGCACCGTCAGCTTGCCACTCAGCTGCTCGACCAGCGGCCGGAAATTCGGGTCGAACGCCATCTCCGAACAGGTGGTCAGCCCGGCCCGGTTGAGCCGGGCGCACTCGGCGAACAGCATCGCCGGATAGTCCTCCGCCGAGATGGCGGCACTCAAAAGCGGGAACACCGCGGCGATTTCCTCGGCGGTGCCGTCGAGTTCACCGCTGGCGTCCCGGCCGTATTTGGCGCCCTTCGGGTCCGGGGTGTCGCGGGTCAGCCCGTTGAGCTGCGCGGCGCGCGAATTGAAGAAGGCCTTGTGCCCCGAGTTGTGGATGATCACCAGCGGGCTGTCCGGTGCGACGTCGTCGAGCCACGCCAGCGTCGGCTTTGGCAGGCCGGGCTGCAGCAGCGCGTCCCAGCCGTTCAGGTATGCGCCGGTCGCTCCCCGGTTAGCCACTTCGCGGTGGATGGCCGCGACGACGTCGTCGGGGTCGGAGATGGTGACCGGGCGTATGTCGATGATGCGGTCCGACAACGCGACGGCTTCCATCAGCGGATGGCCGTGCGCCTCAATGAATCCCGGCATCACACAGCCGTCACCGACATCGACGGTTTGAGTGTTCGGGCCGATCAGCGCCTCGACGTCGGACCGGTCGCCGACGGCGATGATCCGGCCGTCGGCGATGGCGAGCGCCTCGGCAGTCGGCCTCGCATCGTCGACGGTCAAGACGGTTCCGGTGATGACGAGGTCTGCGTCGGCCATGGGCAGAAAGCCTAGTGCTGCGGACGCTATTCGAGGGGGTAGCAGACAAGAATTGCAACACGTTCTAGTCTGGCCACATGAGTGACGATCTGCTGCGCCATCCGACCCACAACGGCCACTTGCTGGTAGGCGCCCTCAAGCGCCACAAGGACCGTCCGGTGCTGTTTCTCGGCGACACCACGCTCACCGGTGGTCAGCTTGCCGAGCGGATCAGCCAGTACACGCAGGCATTCGAGGCGCTGGGCGCCGGCACCGGCGTGACGGTGGGGCTGCTGGCGCTGAACCGGCCCGAGGTACTGATGATCCTCGGCGCCAGCCAAACCCAGGGCTATCGGCGCACCGCCCTGCACCCGCTGGGGTCGCTGGACGACCACGCCTACGTCCTCTCCGACTGCGGCGCCACCTCGCTGATCGTCGACCCAAACCCGGCATTCGTCGAGCGCGCGCTGGGGCTGCTGGAGAAGGTGAACTCGCTCAAGCAGGTCCTCACCATCGGCCCAGTGCCCGAGGCGCTGAAGGACGTGGCGGTCGATCTGTCGGCCGAGGCGGCCAAATACGAGCCCAAGCCGTTGGTGGTCGCCGAGCTGGCACCCGACCACATCGGGGGCATGGCTTACACGGGCGGCACCACCGGCAAGCCCAAGGGCGTCATGGGCACCACCGGGAACATCGCCGCGATGACGCAGATCCAGCTCGCGGAATGGGAATGGCCGGAGCACCCGCGGTTCTTGATGTGCACCCCGTTGTCGCACGCGGGTGCGGCGTTTTTCACGCCCACGGTGGTCAAGGGCGGCGAGATGGTGGTGCTGGGAAAGTTCGATCCCGCCGAGGTGCTGAAAACCATTGAAGAGCAGAAGATTACGGCGACCATGCTGGTGCCGTCGATGTTGTACGCGCTGATGGACCACCCGGATTCGCACACCCGCGACCTGTCGTCGCTGGAGACCGTGTACTACGGCGCCTCGGCGATGAACCCGGTGCGGCTGGCCGAGGCGATCCGACGGTTCGGCCCGATCTTCGCCCAGTACTACGGCCAGTCCGAGGCGCCGATGGCGGTCACCTATCTGGCCAAGAGCGATCATGACGAGAAGCGGTTGACCTCGTGCGGGCGCCCGACGCTGTTCGCGCGGGTGGCACTGCTGGGCGAGGACGGCAAGCCGGTGCCGCACGGCGAGCCGGGTGAGATCTGCGTCAGCGGGCCGCTGTTGGCCGGCGGCTACTGGCATTTACCTGACGAGACCGCGAAGACTTTTAAAGACGGCTGGCTGCACACCGGCGACATGGCCCGCGAGGACGAGGACGGCTTCTACTTCATCGTCGACCGGGTCAAGGACATGATCGTCACCGGTGGATTCAACGTGTTCCCGCGCGAGGTGGAGGACGTCATCGCCGAGCACGCGGCCGTCGCGCAGGTGTGCGTCGTCGGCACCCCGGACGACAAATGGGGCGAGGCCGTCACCGCGGTGGTGGTGCTGCGCGCCGACGCGCCTCGCGACGACGCCGCGATCGAGACGATGACCACCGAGATTCAGACCGCGGTCAAGGACCGCAAGGGCTCGGTGCAATCACCCAAGCGGATCGAGATCGTCGACGCACTGCCGTTGACCGGACTGGGCAAGCCGGACAAGAAGGCCGTCCGGGCGCGGTTCTGGGAAGGCGCCGCGCGCTCCGTCGGCTGAGTCTGTGCGCCGAGTGGTCGGCCAGCGCCATACCGCTTGATCCGCCCGTGCTCACGGCCACCTTGCCGTCAAGCTTTCCCATGATCGCTCCATCGGGAGATTACCTGGCCGGCGAAGTCAAGCATCTGGTCAAGGCTCGGGAACATTGCGAAGGCGTCCACGATCGCCTCATCAGCACCGGACCCGGCGAGGCGCTCAAGCCTGCCGGCAACCGAGTCAACGGACGTGCCCGGTTCGAGGTTGATCCGCATAGCCGTCTTCAGCGCGTCCGGATCGCGGCCGGCGTCCTGTGCCGCGCGACGCGCAATCGACCACAAGTGGTCGGTGACCTCGTCCTGCAGCCCCTCGACCCCGAGCCAGCCGGTGCCGCTGCGCCCGACCCGGCGCATCGCGGCCTCGCTGGCACCGCCGATCCAGATGGGTGGACCGCCAGCCTGAACCGGGCGCAGGTCGGCATGGACCGGCGGCAGCGAGAAGAACTCGCTGTCCCACGACACCGGGGTGGTCGTCCACCACTCGTGCAGAAACGCCAGCAGGTCATCGAGCATCTTCCCGCGCCGGTACCAGTCCGCGCCGCGGGCGATGTCGTGCTCGTCCTTCATCCACCCGATTCCCACGCCAACGTCAAGGCGGCCGTCGCTGAGCACGTCGAGCGTGGTCAGCAGCCGGGCCAGGTGCGGCGGCTCGTAATAGAACGTGCTGAGCGTGCTGGCGTTGAGCCGCACCCGGCTGGTCGCCGTCGCGGCGACGGTCCACAGCAGCACCGGATCGAGGTAACGGGTCATCTGCGGCGGGTACGGCTGCTCTTTGCCCGGATAGGTGCTCTGCATATCAACCGGCGTGACCAGTCGATCGCCGACCCACAGCGAGTCGTAGCCAAGGTCCTCGAGTCCGCGGCAGAAGGCGCTCAGAGCAGCGGCGCTACTGATAGCGGGCCCGACTATGGGAAGTGCGAAACCAAGCTTCATGAGTCTTCTCCTATCGTTTAGATGATCAATCAACCATCACTAGGGCGCACGGCGCGCCTGTTCGCTCAGTG
Source organism: uncultured Actinomycetota bacterium (assembly GCA_963826365.1). GTDB lineage: Bacteria > Actinomycetota > Actinomycetes > Mycobacteriales > Mycobacteriaceae > Mycobacterium. The sequence goes on from CAWGXA010000004.1 coordinate 840,910, forward strand.
CTTCTACCGGGGGGTACGGCTCAGCTGGGAACGGTGGCGCCGAGGGCGAAGTCGTAGTTCCCCACCCCGTGGCTGGCGAGGCCCATCATGACCAGGCCCGTTCCTTCCAGCCAGTGCGCCATGTTCAAACCGCCGACGTCCAGCGGGCGCAGCCCGAGGCTCTCGACGAACTCCGCCACATCCACCTTGGCGCGCGCGTCATCGCCAGCGATGAAGACGTCGAGCGGCCGGCCCTGGGCCAGCACAACACCGAAGATGGTGTTGAATGCCTTCACCACGCTGGCGCTTGCCGGGGCCGCCATGGCAACTTCCTGTGCGATCGAGGTGCCATCGGGGATTGCTAGCCCGTCGGCCGCGGAATTGAAGGGGTTGCTGATGTCGACGACGACCTTGCCCGCGAGGGCGTTTCCGTACTGGGCGACGACCGGAACGACATTGGCGTACAACAGGGCCACGATGACGATGTCCCCGGCCGGGACGGCGCCGAACTCTCCCGTCGTGGCGGTGCCGCCGAGAGCTTTGGCCAGGTCAGCGGCCTTGGACTGATCGCGCCCGATGACCTCGACGGTGTTGCCGCCCGCTACCGCCAGCGCGCCGATAGCGCGGGCCATGTTCCCGGTGCCGATGATGCTGATGCTGCTCATGAGGTGTTCTCCGTCCTAATTGACGATCGAAAAGGTTGACTCATCCACCTTAAGAGCCATTTGTTGATGAGTCAACCAATCGGGTAGCATTCAGGCTGATGGAACCGAACTGGCTGAACCCTCGTGAAGACCGCGCCTGGCGGGCCTTCCAGCACGCGCATCATCAGCTCGACGTGCACCTGAACCGGGGCCTGCAGGAGTCGGGCCTGTCCGGGGCCGACTACGAGATCCTGGCGGTGCTCTCGGGTCACGATGCGGACCGCATGCCCGCCCGCGACCTGTGCAACACACTGGGCTGGGAGAAGAGCCGTCTCTCCCACCAGGTGCGGCGCATGCAGAAGGACGGGCTGATCAGCCGCGAGCCCAACCCCGACGACGCCCGCAGCACCATGGTCTGCCTCCTGCCGGCTGGCCGCGCCGCCATCGAGAAGGCGGCGCCCGGGCACGTGGAGCACGTCCGCCGGAATTTCATCGACCTACTCAGCCCGGCTGAGCTCGACATGCTCGCCTCCCTCAACGAACGAGTTCTGCGCCACCTGGCCAACGACGACGACTCCCCCGCCGACGACGAGCTCTCATAGCCTTCATCGGCCGTGAGGTGTTGACCTCCATGCTGGCGCGGAAGCTGGCTCGCCGTCGGCTAATGCTTGGGGCGCCAACGTCAAACTAACTTCACGCTCGCGTCCCAATGTGAAGCTAACTTCACGCTCGGCGGAGAGATGGGGCTAGGCGGCGATGCCGGCGACCAGTAGGTCGAGCATGCGGCCGGTCTGCTCCGGCGAACCGCTGACCAAGAAGATGCCGATCAGGCTGGACACCACGTCGTCGGCGGGTACGTCGGAACGCAGCGTGCCGTCATCGGCGCCGGCCTGCAACAGCAAGTCGACCGCACCGGCGATGCTGTCCCGAGTCTGGCTGGGCTCCATGGCCCCGGAGTCAAAGATGGCGTGCAACGACTCGGCCATCCCGCGCTTGGCGGCCACAAAGCTGGCGTAGCGATCCATCCAGCGTCGCAGCGCGGTCTTGGGCGGATGCCCGGTCAGCAGTTGCTGCGCCGCCGCGGCCACTTCGGTGAGCTCGGCGCGGTAGATCGCCTCGACGAGGGCTTCGCGATTCGGGAAATGGCGATACAGCGTGCCGATCCCGACGCCGGCCTCGCGAGCAATCGACTCGAGCGACACCGGTCGCCCTTGAGCACCGGCGAATGCCGCGGTGGCCACCTCGAGGAGCTTCTCCCGGTTGCGGCGTGCGTCGGACCGAACTGGCTCAGCCAAAGCGGAGGTCCCTCCGTTTCTGCTACGCTCGGACAAGCGGAGGAGCCTCCGCATTTCTCCAGTGTCTCACGATCGAGGGAGCACCATGACGGACCAACGACACCCCGGCGGCATCGGCAACATCGGCACCCACACCGTTGCGCGAGTCGGCTACGGCGCCATGCAACTCTTCGAGCCGGCGCCCGACGACGCAACCGCAGTGCTGCGTCGCGCGGTCGAACTCGGGGTCAACCACATCGACACCGCGTCGTTCTACGGCCCCGGCGAGGTGAACCGCCGCATCAAGGCTGCGCTTTCGCCCTACCGCGACGATCTCGTCATCGTCAGCAAGGTGGGTGCGCGCTACACCGGCGAGGAACCGATACCGCTGGCCGCCGCGCAACGGCCTGCCGAACTGCGCGCGGCGGTCGAAGACGACCTACGCCAACTCGGCGTGGACTGTGTGCCGGCGGTGAACCTGCGCCGCATGGACCTCGGGCCGGGCGTGGCCGCCGAAGGCGACCAGATCGTCGACCTCGACGACCAGTTGGCCGAGATGATCGCGCTGCGGGACGAGGGCAAGATCGGCGGGATCGGGATCAGCAGCGTGCCGCTGGAAATCCTGCAGCGTGCACTGCCCGCGGGCATTGTCTGCGTGCAGAACGCCTATAGCCTGCTCGACCGTTCTCAAGAGGCGATGCTCGAGCTCTGTCGGGCCGAGGACATCGCGTGGGTGCCGTACTTCCCACTCGGGTCAGCGTTCCCCGGTTTCCCCAAGGCGGCCGACAACGACGTGGTGCGCGCAATCGCCGGCGAGCTAAACGCCACACCGGCACAGGTCGGGCTGGCCTGGCTGCTGGCTCACGCGCCGAACGTGCTGTTGATCGCCGGCACCAAATCGATCGACCATCTCGAGGAGAACATGGGCGCGGGTCACGTCACGCTGAGCGCGGATCAGGTGGCGCGCCTGGACGCCGTCACCGCGCCGGGGGCCGACCCGTTGCCGCACGGCATCGAGAGGTTCGTCGACCAGAGCTGACGAGTACGGTCGGCCTATGAGCAAATCGGTCCGGCCACCGTGGTGGCTGAAGCCGGCCAACAAGCTTTTCATCCGGATGTCGCGGCTGGGCCTGAATTTCGGCGGCGAAGGCCCGGTCGTGCTGACGGTGTCCGGCCGCACGTCGGGACGTGAGCGGTCGACCCCCGTCACACCGATGACGGTCGGCGGCCAGGAGTACGTGGTCGCGGGATTCCCCGGCGCCGACTGGGTGGCCAACGTCCGGGCCGCCGGTGAGGCCACGGTGGCCCGTGGTCGCAGTGTCCGGCGGGTGAAGATGGTCGAGTTGTCCGCTGACGACTCCCGCCCGTTGCTGCGGGCGTTCCCCGAAAAGGTGCCCACCGGTGTCGGCTTCATGAAACGGGCCGGCCTGGTCACCGACGGACGGCCGGAGGAATTCGAGGCACTGGCCGGCCGGATCGCGGTCTTTCGACTGGACGGAATCCAATAACATTGTCTGACAATCCTTTTCACGCCGAACAATGGAAACCGGTCGACGGGTTCAGCGACCTGACCGACATCACCTATCACCGCCACGTCACCGATGCGACGGTGCGGGTGGCGTTTGACCGTCCCGAGGTGCGCAACGCATTTCGGCCACACACCGTCGACGAGCTGTATCAAGTGCTCGACCATGCCCGGATGTCCTCCGACGTCGGCGTGGTGCTGCTGACCGGCAACGGGCCCTCGCCCAAAGACGGCGGCTGGGCGTTTTGCTCCGGCGGCGATCAGCGCATCCGCGGACGCTCCGGCTATCAGTACGCCTCCGGCGAGACCGCCGACACGGTCGATGCGGCCCGCGCCGGCCGGCTGCACATCCTCGAGGTGCAGCGGCTGATCCGGTTCATGCCCAAGGTGGTCATCTGCCTGGTCAACGGGTGGGCCGCCGGCGGGGGGCACAGCCTGCATGTGGTCTGTGACCTGACGCTGGCCAGCCGCGAGCACGCCCGGTTCAAGCAGACCGACGCCGATGTCGGCAGCTTCGACGGCGGTTACGGCAGCGCGTATCTGGCCCGCCAGGTCGGCCAGAAGTTCGCCCGCGAGATCTTCTTCCTGGGCCGCCCGTACACCGCCGAACAGATGCACCACATGGGCGCGGTCAACGAGGTCGTCGAGCACGCCGAGTTGGAAAAGGTAGCAATCGAGTGGGCGACGACTATCAACGCCAAATCGCCTCAAGCGCAACGGATGTTGAAGTTCGCCTTCAACCTGCTTGACGACGGCCTGGTGGGTCAGCAGCTGTTCGCAGGTGAAGCCACCCGACTGGCGTATATGACCGACGAGGCCGTCGAAGGCCGCGACGCGTTTCTGGAGAAGCGCGCCCCGGACTGGAGCCCCTATCCGCGCTACTTCTAGGAAGCGTTACAGCACCTGGATCAGCGACCACCAGCCCCAAGTCGTCAGCAGCGACAACGGCACCCCGACGCCGATCAGCAGCGCGATCAGGTCGGGTTCAAGGTCGTGTTCCATGGCGATGATGCTGGCGCCGAGCATCGGCGGCATCGCCATCTCCAGCATCGCCACCTTGGCGACGGGATCGCCCGCCTCGCCCAGCGCGCAGTACGCGAGCACCAGCGCCAACGGCGCAAGCAACAGCCGGTAGCCCAGCCCGACGAACAGCGGTGCAAGGCGCCCGGCCACCCGGTCCAGCCGCAGCGCATACCCCACCGCCGCCATCGCGAGCGGTGTCAGCGTCTGCGCGAGCACGTCGATGATTTCCGTTAGCCACATCGGACGATCCAGATGGTTGGTGGCGAAAGCGAGCAGGATCGCGAGGAAAGGCGGGAACGTCGCGATCCGCTTGGCAACCGCGCGCCAACTGAATTTGCCCGCACTCGCGATCGCGGCGACGGCGGTACCCAGTGTGGAGACAGCGAGATGCGAACCGCACAGGTCGATCACGAGGCCAAGCGCCAGATATTTCTCGCCGGCGTAGGCGATGATGAGCGGCAGTCCAAGGAACGCGGTGTTGCACCAGCCGCTCGCGAGCAGCACCGCGCCGGTGCGTTGCCGCGACCAGCGCAGCGCACGGCCGAGCGGAACGATCACGGCAATTGCGAAGAGCACATCGAGCCACGGCGAGCCACCAGTCTGAACGGATCGTCAAGTTGTGAACGCTGTGGAAGGCCGCGGCCGGAAGCGCGACATTGATCACCCAACCGCTCAGCACGTGGGTCGCGTTATCGGGTATTCGACCCGAGAGGCGCAACGCAATACCGATGGCAAGGCAGGCCAGGACCAAACGCGATTTGCTGCATCGGATGGTGTTGAAGCAGTCTGCCGGCCCGGGCGCCGCGTGAACGTCCGCCTAGACTTCCGGACTTGTGAGCAAGAGTCCGCTTCGCCGGTTCGCCGATCAGATCGTGCTGGCAAGCATGCGCCCGCCGATTTCACCGCAGCTGCTGGTCAATCAGCCCGCGATCAAACCGATTGAGCTGAGCGGTAAACGGATTCTGCTTACCGGGGCATCGTCGGGCATCGGCGAGGCCGGGGCCGAACGGCTGGCCCGCGAAGGCGCCACGCTGATCGTCGTCGCCCGCCGCCAAGATCGGTTGGACGCGCTGGCCGAGCGGATCACCACAGCGGGCGGCACGGCGATATCCATCGCATGCGATGTCTCGGACCTGGATGCCGTCGACGCATTAGTCGCCGACGTCGAAAAGCGTGTCGGCGGAGTCGACATCCTGATCAACAATGCCGGCCGGTCCATCCGCCGATCGCTGTCCGAGTCGCTGGAACGCTGGCACGACGTCGAGCGCACGATAGTGCTCAACTACTACGCGCCGCTGCGGCTGATCCGCGGGCTGGCGCCCGGCATGCTCGAGCGCGGCGACGGCCACATCATCAACGTTTCGACCTGGGGCGTGCTGTCGGAGGCATCGCCACTGTTCTCGGTGTACAACGCGTCCAAGGCGGCGCTCTCGGCGGTGAGCCGCGTCTCCGAGACGGAGTGGGGCCCGCGAGGCGTGCATTCGACCACCCTGTACTACCCGCTGGTGGCCACTCCGATGATCGCGCCGACGAAGGCCTATGAAGGGTTGCCCGCGCTGACGTCCGAAGAGGCCGCCGAGTGGATGGTCACCGCCGCCCGCAGGCGACCGGTCCGGATCGCGCCGCGGATGGCGATCGCCGCCAGAGCGCTGGACATCGTCGGACCCCGTTTCGTGAACTCGATCATGCAGCGCCAGAACCTGCAGCCCAACCGGGAGACAGGTAGCTGACTCGGACGCGTCGCGTGATAGACACAACGCCATGGAGATCCTGTCCAGTCGGATGCTTTTTCGGCCGGCGGACTATCAGCGGTCGTTGCGCTTCTACCGCGACGAGATCGGCCTGGCGATCGCCCGCGAATACGGCGGAGGCACTGTGTTTTTCGCGGGCCAGACTTTGCTGGAGCTCGCCGGCTGGAGCGAACCCGACCATTCCCGGGGCCCGTTTCCCGGGGCACTGTGGCTACAGGTCCGCGACATCGCGGCCACCCAAACCGAATTGGAAGGCCGTGGGGTGCCGATTGCTCGCGAGGCGCGCCAGGAGCCGTGGGGCTTACGCGAAATGCATGTCATCGACCCGGACGGGATCACGCTAATCTTCGTCGAGGTGCCCGGAGATCACCCGTTACGGCGAGACACCAGAGGTGAACGACAGGGAAAGTCCGGTTAACTGAGAGGTAACATCTGGCGACGAGTCGAGATATATCCGCGATTCACCTGTCTGCGAATTCGACAATAGAAACACCCGACTATCAGAATCAGGCGCTGTGGACATACAACTGTTCCTCTTGATCATTGTCGTAGCAACGGCACTCGCTTTCGATTTCACCAACGGATTCCATGACACCGCCAATGCGATGGCAACCTCCATCGCTAGTGGCGCGCTCAAGCCCAAGGCAGCGGTCGCACTGTCTGCGGTGCTCAACCTGATTGGCGCGTTCCTCTCCACCACGGTCGCGGCAACGATTGCCAAGGGCCTCATCGACTCCAGCATCGTGTCACTGGAATTGGTGTTCGCCGGCTTGGTCGGCGGTGTGGTCTGGAACCTGCTGACTTGGCTACTCGGTATCCCCTCGAGTTCCTCGCACGCTCTGATCGGCGGCATCGTCGGTGCCACGATCGCGGCGGTCGGGGCGCACGGGGTGATCTGGAAGGGCGTGATGTCCAAGGCGATCATCCCGGCCGTCGTGTCGGTGTTCGTCGCCCTCTTCGTCGGCGCGGTAGCGACCTGGCTGGTCTTCCGGATCACCCGCGGCCTCCAGCAGAAGCGCACCGAAGCCGGGTTCCGGCGCGGCCAGATCGGCTCGGCGTCGCTGGTCTCGCTGGCGCACGGCACCAACGATGCGCAGAAGACGATGGGCATCATCTTCCTGGCGCTGATGTCCTACGGCTCGGTCAGCAAGAGCGCCGCGGTCCCGCCGCTGTGGGTCATCGTGGCCTGCGCCCTGGCGATGGCGACCGGTACCTACCTGGGCGGCTGGCGGATCATCCGCACCCTGGGCAAGGGACTCGTCGAAATCACGTCGCCGCAAGGCATGGCTGCCGAATCGTCCTCTGCCGCGGTCATTCTGCTGTCCGCTCACTTCGGCTACGCGCTGTCGACTACTCAGGTCTGCACCGGTTCGGTGATGGGCAGCGGGCTGGGCAAGCCCGGCGGCGAGGTGCGCTGGGGCGTGGCCGGGCGAATGGCGGTCGCATGGCTGGTGACGCTGCCGTTGGCCGGGTTGGTCGGTGCCGTCACCTACTACATCGTTCACCTCATCGGCGGATACCCGGGCGCCGTCGTCGGGGTCGGCCTGTTGGTCGCGGTCTCCGCCGCGATCTACGTCCGGTCGCGCAAGACCAAGGTCGACCACAACAACGTCAACGCCGAATGGGAAGGCGACCTGACCGCCGGACTCGATAGCTCGGACTCCAGCGGTCCGGGCGCCAAGGACGACACTGTTAGTGCGGGGAGCACCTCATGAGTCATTTCGGCGACTGGTTTAACTACGAAGCCACCTTGAAGATCCTGCTGTTCAGCATGCTGGCCGGTGCAGCGCTGCCCGGGTTGTTCGCGGTCGGCATCCGGCTGCAGGCCATCGGCTCCGGCGGCGTCGGCGCTGACGGCACCACCTCGCCGAAGAACCCGGTGTTCTCCGGACTGGCCTGGCTGATCTACGCGCTGGTCGTGGCAGTGATCCTCATCGCCTTGCTGTACATCTCTCGCGATTTCATCGCGCACCACACTGGGTACCCCTTCCTGGGGGCCAAGCTTAAGTAGCATTGAATCGTCGTCCACGAACAACTACCGAGCCCCTGGGCGGAGTGAGCAAGTGAACCGATTCCTCAGTTCGGTCGTCTCGTGGTTGCGCGCGGGCTATCCGGAAGGCGTTCCGCCGACCGATACCTTCGCTCTGCTGGCGTTGTTGGCCAACCGACTGTCCAACGACGAGGTCAAGCTCGTAGCCAATTCACTGATGGAGCAAGGCGAGTTCGACAAGATCGACATCGGGGTGCTGATCAGCAAGCTCACCGACGAGCTGCCGTCGGAGACCGACATCGAGCGGGTCCGAGCGCGGCTGGCCGCCAAGGGCTGGCCACTGGACGATGCGCACGACGACGAGCACGACGAGCTCAACGGCGGAGCCCAGGCATAGCCGCTCTGCGGGCGCTCAACGTCCCACCCGGCGCCGCTGCCGCAGTGCTGTTGCCCGCACTGGAACGGGTGCTGGCCGGCCGTGATCCGGCGTTCGTCGCGGTATCACCCGATGACGCATCCGAGCTGGCTGCGCTGCGTATCGGCGAACCGATCGACGACGACGTGGCCCTGGTGGTGACGACCTCGGGCACCACCGGTGCACCCAAAGGAGCCTTGCTCACCGCCGCCGCGCTGACCGCCAGCGCGCGCGCCACCCACGATCGTCTCGGCGGCCCCGGCAGCTGGCTGCTGGCCTTGCCGCCGCACCACATCGCCGGCGTCCAAGTGCTGGTGCGCAGCCTGCTGGCCGGCTGCGAGCCGGTCGAGCTGGACGTGTCCGCGGGTTTCCACACCGCCGAATTCTGCACCGCCGTCGGCAGATTGGGCGCTGGGCGGCGATACACGTCGCTGGTTGCCACCCAGCTGGTCAAAGCGCTCGCCGACCCGGCCGCCGCGGCCGCGCTGGCCGAATTGGACGCCGTCTTGCTCGGCGGCGGACCGGCCCCGCGCCCCGTCCTCGACGCCGCAGCCGCGGCGGGCATCGCGGTGGTCCGCACCTACGGGATGAGCGAGACCGCCGGCGGGTGCGTCTACGACGGCGCCGCGCTGGACGGGGTCCGGCTGCGAGCGCCGACCGACGGACGCATCGTGATCGGCGGCGCGACGCTGGCCAAGGGCTACCGCAACCCGGTCGACCCCGACCCGTTCGCCGAGGCCGGCTGGTTTCGCACCAGTGACCTGGGCACCATCGACGACGCCGGCGTGCTGACCGTGCTGGGCCGCGCCGACGACGCCATCAGCACGGGCGGGTTGACCGTGCTGCCGCAGCCGGTCGAGACGGCGCTGGGCACCCACCCCGCCGTGCGCGACTGCGCGGTCTTCGGGGTCGCCGACGCCCGGCTCGGCCAGCGGGTGGTCGCGGCGGTCGTGCTGCGCGACGGGTGGCCGGCACCGACGCTGGAAGCGCTGCGCACACACGTGGGCGACACACTGGACGCCACCGCCGCCCCGCGCGAGCTGCACATCGTCGACGCGCTGCCGCGGCGCGGTATCGGGAAGGTGGACCGCGCGGCGCTGGCACACTGGTTCGCCGCCGATCAATAAGCTGGTCGTTCGTGAGGGTCGTGCGCCGGGAGACTGCCGCCGTCGCTGGCGCGGTTGTGATGGTGGCCGCCGCGGTTTTGCTGCCACGTCTTGATCGGGGGGTCCGACCACGCCTCGACATCGGCCCCGAACGGTTCGCCACCCACGCCCAAGCGGCGCCGCTATTCGGCACCTGGGAGATTCACGCGAGCTGGGGAACACTGCCCGCGGTGCTGATCGCCGTCGCCGCTGTGCTGTGGGGACCCGTTGTGGTGCAACGTCTTTCGTGGCGAACGCTGACACTGGGAACCTGGGCCACCGCCTGCGGCTGGGCGTTTGCACTGGCGATGATCGACGGCTGGCAGCGCGGCTTCGCGGGCCGGTTGACCACCCCCGAGGAGTATCTGTCCCAGGTGCGCAGCGTCACCGACATCCCGGCGACGCTGCGCACGTTTGCTGGCCGAATCCTCGACTACCAACCCGACTCCTGGGTGACGCACATCTCGGGCCATCCGCCGGGTGCGTTGTTGACGTTCGTCTGGCTCGACCGGATCGGCCTGCACGGTGGTGCCTGGGCCGGGCTGCTGTGTCTGCTGGTCGGCTCCAGCGCCGCCGCCGCGGTGCTGGTCGGCGTCCGCGCGCTGGCCGATGAGCAAACCGCGCGACGGGCCGCGCCGTTCGTCGCGGTGGCGCCGACGGCCATCTGGGTAGCGGTCTCGGCCGACGGATATTTCGCCGGCGTCGCGGCCTGGGCTATCGCCCTGCTGGCGGTGGCGGTGCACCGACCGCTTCGATTCCCCGCGCTCGTCGCCGCCGCGGCGGGTCTGCTGCTGGGCTGGTGCGTCTTCCTCAGCTACGGCTTGGCGTTGCTGGGCCTTCCGGCGCTGGCGGTGCTCGTGTCCGCGCCGGATCGGCGGGCTGCGTTGCGGGCGCTCGGCCCGGCGGTGTCGGCCGCGCTAGCCGTGGCGGCAACCTTCGCTGTCCTCGGATTCTCTTGGTTCGACGGCTATACCCTTGTGCAGCAACGCTATTGGCAGGGCATCGCCAAGTATCGGCCGTTCCAGTACTGGTGGTGGGCCAATCTGGCAAGTGTGGTGTGCGCGATCGGGCTGGGCAGCGTCGCCGGGATCACCCGGGTGTTCGACGCCGCCGCCATCCGTCGCCGTTGTGGCTTCGGATTGCTATTGCTGGCAATGCTGACCGCCATCGTCTGCGCGGATCTCAGCATGCTCAGCAAGGCCGAAGTCGAACGGATCTGGCTGCCGTTCACCATCTGGCTGACCGCAGCGCCCGCGCTGCTGCCGGTGCGCTCGCATCGTCTGTGGCTGGCGCTGGGCACCGCCGGCGCATTGCTGGTGAACACCGTCATGCTGACGAACTGGTAGGCGGGCATGACCGAGCAGCCGGGGCTGGCGCGTCGACTCAATACTGCCGACGCCGTCGTGATTGGGCTCGGTTCGATGATCGGCGCCGGGGTGTTCGCGGCGTTCGGCCCGGCCGCCCGCGCCGCCGGCGCCGGCCTGCTGATCGGTCTGGCACTGGCCGCCGCGATTGCTTACTGCAATGCGACCGCATCGGCGCGACTGGCGGCGGTGTATCCGACGTCCGGCGGGACGTACATCTACGGACGCGAACGCCTCGGACCTTGGTGGGGATTCATCGCCGGATGGGGATTCGTGGTCGGCAAGACCGCCTCATGCGCGGCCATGGCGCTGACCGTCGCCGCCTACGCGGTGCCGGGTATTGCCATGTGGGAGCAGCGGCTCGTCGCGGTCGCCACCGTGCTGTCGCTGACCGCCTTGAACTACCGTGGAATCACCAAGACCGCGATGCTGGCCCGAATCTTGTTGGCATGCACACTGATTGCGCTGACCGCGGTGGTAGTCGGCATCGCGGTCGCCAGGCCGGATCCGTCACATCTCATCGATGCGGATGCTTGGTCTTCTGCCACCAGCTACGGCGTGCTGCAGTCGGCGGGGCTGCTGTTTTTCGCGTTCGCCGGTTATGCGCGTATCGCGACGATGGGCGAAGAGGTGCGCGACCCTGCGAACACCATCCCCCGGGCGATCAGGATTGCCCTGGCGATCGCGGTAGCGATCTATCTGATCGTCGCGGTGGCCGCGTTGCTGGCTGCGGGACCTGACCGGCTCGCCCACGCCACGGCGCCACTGGCCGAGGCGGTCCGGGCGGCCGGGATGCCGGCCCTGGTACCGGTGGTGACGGTCGGGGCCGCCCTGGCGAGTATGGGTGCACTACTGGCGTTGGTCGCCGGGCTCGGGCGCACCGTGTTGGCGATGGCCCGTCATCGCGATCTGCCCGGCGGGCTGGCGGCTGTACACCCCCGCTATCACGTGCCGCATCACGCCGAGATCGCGCTTGGGGCGGTCGTCTGCGTCCTGGTGGCCAGCGTCGACCTGCGCGAGATGATCGGTTTCTCCTCGTTCGGAGTGTTGATCTATTACGCGATCGCCAACGCCGCTGCGTATACGTTGCCTGCTTCAGATGGCAGGCGGCGGCGCGTGCTGAATGTCTGCGGCCTGACCGGATGCCTGCTGCTGGTCGCCACCTTGCCGTGGCAATCCGCGGTTGCGGGGCTGATTGTGTTCGCTGTCGGGATCGCCGGTCGCGCCGCGGTTTTGCAACGGCGAACCCGAGGCGCCTGAGCGCATCGACTGTGCGGCCGCGGAGTCGACTGTGCGCTGACGGCGTCGACTGTGCGCTGACGGCGGGAAACCGGCGAATTTTCCGCCCAGGACGCACACTCAACGCCCAATGTGCACACTGGGCGGCCCCGAAGTCCGGCAGCCAGAAGTCCGGCGACCTACAGCCCGGCGGCGCGGGAGACTCGCGCGAAGCGACTGTCCGGCCCGCACGCGTCGCGCACCGCAGCGACGTCGGCGGCGACGTCGAAGTCGTCCAGCAATTCCACCGCTTCCACGTCAATACCGTTGTCGCGCAATGCCTTCAACGTGAGTTCGCCGGTGTCGGGCTGAGACATCGGGACGGTGCGCAGGCATTCGGCCATCGCCGGACTCTGCACTCCAAGCACCCACCACCCGCCGTCGCGGGCCGGTCCGAGCACCGCGGGCGCCTGCAGTAGCCGTCGCGCACAATCGGCCAGCAGGTCTGCGGTGACCTGCGGGGTGTCCATCCCGATTTGCAGCACCGGATATCCCTGAGCCGAGTCGGCGTGAGCGTTGGCGAGCCGGTCGGCGAAGTCGGCACCGCGCTGCTCGATCACCGTGAACGACTCAAGCCGATGCCGGATCTGCGTCCCGACGGCGGCGGCATCCAGGTCGCCGGTGAGTGCCACCACCCGCGCCGCCACCGGCGTATCGGCCACCGCATCCAGGGTGTCCAGCAGTGCGGCGGCGGCGATGTCGGCGGCAACCAGATCACCCACCGTGGCGGCCAGCCGCGTCTTGGCCCGGCCCGGTTCGGGTGCCTTGGCGACCACCAGCACGGTCACCGGCAGGCCGCTCATGAGATCACCTTCCAGAAGTCCAGGATCGCGGTGATGCTGCCACGCAGCGAACCGCTGACCTTGGATACCCCGCCCGTGCGTGGGCCATAGCTGACGTCGAATTCGACTACCCGCCAGCCGGCGGCCGCGGCACGGACCAACAGTTCCAGCGGATACCCCGACCGACGGTCGGCGACACCGAGATTCAGCAACGCGTCACGGCGGACTACCCGCATCGGCGCGATGTCGTGCACCGGCAGCCCATGGCGGGTGCGCAGCCGCCAGCTCATCACCACGGTGCCCACCCTGGCGACCCATGGCCAATGCAGCCCCGGCACCGGCCGGCGCCGGCCGACGACCAGGTCTGCGCCCTGCTGCAGCGCGGCGACCAGCCGCGGCAAGTCGGCGGGGTCCATCGAACCGTCGGCGTCGATGACCGCCACGATCGGGGTGGTCGCGGCGACCACGCCGGCGTGCACTGCCGAGCCGTATCCGGGCCGCGCTTCGGCCACCACCGCAGCACCGTGCCGCGCGGCCACCGCGGCAGTGTCATCGGTGCTGTTGTTGTCCACCACCAACGCTTGATACCCGGCAGGAATCACCGCCAGCACCGCCGGCAGCGACTCCGCCTCATTCAGGCACGGCAGCACCACCGTGACCAGATTGTCGGGCATGAGATCAGCTGTGCGAGTGGGGCTGTTGCGGGACCACCGGCGCCTGCGTGTGAGGTTGCGTCGGGATCACCGGCGCCTGGGTGTGCGTCGGCGCGACGGTTGGAGCCTGCGTGGGCGCGACGGTTGTCGGAGCCTGCGTCGGCACGACGGTTGTCGGCGGCTTCGTGGTCGGCGCGACAGTCGTCGGCTCGACGGTGGTCGGCGCAACGGTTGTCGTCGGCGTGATCGGCGTATACGGGGTCGTTGTCGGAGCGACGGTCGTCGTTGGCGTAATCGGTGTGTAGGGAGTGGTCGTCGGCGTCGTGGGCGGCGTGTACGGGGTGGTCGTGGGCGTCGTCGGCGTTGTCGCTGTCGTGGTGGGAGTCGTCGGCCTGGTCGGCGGCGTCCACGGCGGCACGTAGGGCGGTGGATACGGCCGCCAGCCGGGGAACGGAACGATGATCGGCACCGGGATCGGCACACCCGGGTTCGGGTTCGGCACGAAGCCGGGAACGCCCGGCACACCCGGGGCCCCCGGTGTTACCGGGCCCACCGGCACCGGGCCGACACCGGGCACCTGGGCAGGAGCCGGAATGGTGCCGCCCTGGTATCCCAGGTTGGGCGCCTCGGGCGGGGGCGGCGGTACCGGCGCCTGCTGCTGAGTCGGCAACAGCGGCATGAACTTACCCGGAGCGGCGTTCTGGTGCCCCACCACCGGTTCCTGACTTGAGGTCGGCCGAACGCCGACTACCAGCGCGACGGCCAGCGACGCGAATCCGATGACCGCGAAGGCGATGACCGCGTTGCCGACCAGCAGCGAGCGCCTGTCGAGCTTCAGCGGGCCGGTCTCGGCCTCGGAGTCGTCGAAATCGTCGAATTCGTCAAACTCGTCGAACTCACCCGGAAGCAGCTCGGCCCCCTCGTCAGCCAGCGAGTAGGCCAGCTGCTGATCGGCCGCCGCCGCGTCGACCGGCACGATCACGGTCGCATCGGGGGCCAGCCCAGCCGTCGGGGCCATCGCCGTCTCGTCACCAGTCAGCGCAACCGCCGGGGCCATCGCCGTCGCATCGGGGGCCAGCGGCGCGGCCGCCAGCGCGGCGCCTCGGGCCAGCGCAAAGGTCGGGTCCTCGGCGATCTGCACTCGCATCGTCGACGTCTCGCGAAGCTCGTCGGCAATCCGGTCGAGATCCGCGGACGCACCCACCAGGTAGACGTCGTTGGGGGTTTCGGGTTGATCGCCGATTCTGGCCATCAATGTGTCGAGCGCGGCCGTCGCGTCGCCGCCCGCCAACGGCCCCTGCGCCAGCAATGTGGGCGGGGCATCCTCGTCGGTGACTGCCGAATCCACCAGCGAGAGCGTCGCCGTCGCTTCGTCAAAGAGCAGCGCGGCGCCCGGCCGCCCCGCCGCGCGCATCAGGGACTTGACGGCTTGGGACTCCGTGAGCAGCGCGACGTTGTGAACCCCGGAGTCCTCCAACGCCTGGCGCAGCTGGTCGGCTTTGGGAGTGTCCGTCCAGCACACCCGAGTGCCGACCAGCCGATGGTTCTCGCCCGCCAACAGCCGATTCGTGCCGACGACAGTCTCGGCTAGTTGCTCAACCGGGTTGTTTGCCAAGTCAACAACGGACTGGTCGATCACGCCAGCAGCGTCGGCGCCCGTCCCGATAAGGGCCAAGCGGGCAATGGGGCCGGTGACCGCAACCCCCAACACGACGTCCATCCCGGCTCTCCTTCGGCTGGCCACCCCAGATCCAGCATGTCCCGGCATCATTACACTGCGATACCGTCGGCACTAACAATCATTGGGGCGACAACGTTCACCTACGACCGCAGCGTAACCAGATTTCCAAACGGCGGGACGGTCACCGCGAAGCCGTGTCCGCGGAGCCCGACATTGTTAGCCACTGACGCGTCGCCCGAACGGAGATTATGTTTCCAAGTAAGCAACGCGGTCACCGCGGCGGGGGGGTCCCTCGCCACGCACCTGAAATTGCGCCGCCAGTAACCGTCCTCGACACCCGGGGGAAACCGTGAGTCAGAGCAGCGACGAGGCACCGACCGGTCCCATCACCGGTACCCAAGCGCGGCATGGCGCTGCGACCGGGAGCGCTCCGGCTCCGGCCGCGCCCACCCCACACATCGCGCTGCAGCCGACGCGCCGGGGGACCATCGCGATCAGTCTGACCGCCGCGGCATTGCTCATCGTCGCCCTGGTGCTGCCGTGGAATCTGTATTTCGGTATCGGCATCCCGGACAGCAGCATCACCTTGTTCGCGGCGCTGCTCGTGGTGACGGTGCTCTCCCTGATTGCCGTTGCGCTGGCCGCGTCCGGGCGATCGGTTGGCGGCCTTCGCTTCTGGCTCAACGTCCCTTATCTGCTGTTGGTCCTTGGGTTCGTCGGCTTCGACGCATTCGAGACCGTCCGATTCGGTGGCACCGTGACCGTGCCCGGCGGTGTCGGACCGGGGGCATGGCTGGGAGTCGCCGGCGCGCTGCTGGGTGCGCAACCGGCCATCAGCGGCGCCGCGGACGACCCGGCGTTCGGCCGGTGGGTGAAAGCTGCCCGGATCATCGGCTACGCATCGATTCTGGCTGCGACGGCCAGCTTTGGTCTCAACCTGTACTGGCGGGTGCGGTACGCGCTGCACGGCCCGGGCGATTCGAATGCGTTCGGTAAGCAGAACATCGCGGTCATCGCCACTGCGGTCGTCTATGGACTGGTGGCGTTGATCGCCGTGGTCGTCGCGTCCAGGTGGCTGCTGCGTACTTCCAAGGGTTCTCGGCTGGAATCCGTCGCACTCGGGCTGTCGACGCTGATCGCCGGAGTCATCGTGTGGGCGCTGCCCGTCGGTCGTGACATCGATGCGTTCCACGGCATCGCGCAGAACACCTCGACGGCAGGAGTGGGGTTCGAGGGCTACCTGGCCTGGGTGGCGGCCGCGGCGATTTTCGCGCCCCGGGCGTTGTCGCGCCAGCGTCACCCTTCGACGAATGAAGAGAATGCGTGGCGGACAGCGGCCCGAAATGGCTTGCTGCTCATCGCCGTTTGGTGCGTGGGATCGGTCGTGATGAGGATCGACGATCTGGCCGTCGCGGCGACGCTGAATTACCCGTTCTCGCGATACGACACCCTGGTGCTTGCCGCGTTCGATCTGGTCACCGCGGTGCTGGCCATCTGGCTACGCATCAACCTGGTCAGCACGAACCTCTCGGCGCGACTGACCTCGTCGCTGTGCGGACTTGTCGCGACGCTGAGCTTTGCCCGGGTGGTCGTCGGTGTCGCGCTGGCTCCGCGATTCGCCGAAGCCCCCGACGCCGTCGCCCAAAACCCGGTCTACGGAAACGATCTCGCTCAACAGATCACCAGCACCTTTGACGTCGCGCTGAGCGTGCTGGCGTTGTGCATCCTCGCGGCGGCGATCATCACCGGCCAGTTGAGCGGCCGCCGGCTGCGGCGCCAGAAGCGCCGCGCTGCCCGTACGCCCGTTGCCCCGGCCGGCGCTCACCCGCCGGCGGCAGAGCCGACGACCCGTATCCCGGTGGGCGGCGTTCCCGCGCCGTCAGCCGCGGCGACCACCCGTATCCAGACCGGCCCGCCGGCACCGCAACCGGCCCCCAGCCCGCGGATCTTCCGGGGTGACGACTCGGCCACCCGGCAGATACCGCTGCAGAAGCCGCAGATCTACCGGCCCCCGAACGACGCCACGTAACCCCAAGTCGTGCAAGGACTTAACGCAGCGGCGCGAACGCGAATTCGCGCAGACCCTCTTGCGGGTCGACCGCCGCGCGGAAACCCAGCGCCGCGGCGGCTCGGCTGGGGTCGGCGACAATATGACGGACATCGCCGCTGCGGTACTGCCCGGTGATCACCGGGGAAATCGAACCGTCCCGTGCGTCGCACAGCGCGGTGGCCACCTGCAGGATGGAAATGGGCCGCCCCGAACAGACATTGGCCGCCGTGAAGCCGTCGCGTTGCGCGGTCGTTGCAGCGGCGGCGAGGTTGGCGGCGGCCACGTCGTCGACGTGGACGAAGTCGCGCATCTGCCCGCCGTCTTCGAAAACCCTTGGCGGCTCGCCCTTTTCCAGAGCTGAGCGAAAGATCGCCGCCACCCCGGAATACGGTGTATCGCGTGGCATGCCGGGGCCGTAGACGTTGTGGTAGCGCAGCGCAACCACCGAGCCGCCGGTGGACTCCGACCACGCCAGCGCGTAGTGCTCCTGGGCGGTCTTGCTAGCCGCGTACAGGCTGCGCGGGCGCAGCGCAGCATCCTCGTCGACGAGCTGCCAGCGCAGCTCTTCGCCGCCGAGCGGACAGCGGTGCTCGAAGTGCCCGGCGTCGAGGTCGGCGCGCCGCCGCGGCAGCGGCTCGACCGATCCGTGCTCCGGACACCGATAGCCACCCTGCCCGTAGACCACCATCGACGACGCCAGCACCAGACGCCGCACCCCGGCCGCGAACATCTGCGCCAGTAGCACCGTGGTAGCGAAATCGTTGTGGCCGCCGTAAGCCGGCGCGTCGGCGGCGTCCACCCCGGCACCCACCATCGCGGCCTGGTGACAGACCAGGTCCACCCCGTCCAGCAGTGGCGCCAACGCCGCCGCGTCGCGCACGTCGACCTGTCGACATCCCTTCGGCAACAACGCGTTTGGGCCATGCGCGGCGGGCAGCAGCAGGTCGACGCCGACGACGTCGTGGCCCGCCGCCCGCAGCGCCGCGTCCACCCGCGACCCGATGAAGCCGGCCGCGCCGGTGAGCAGCACCCTCACGGCAGCTCGAAGGGCAACGTGACGCCGGTGTGCGCCAGGCAATGCGTGCATTCGTTCTCGACCCCAACCCGCCCGATCGCCTCGCGCACCAGCTGCTTGAAGAGCTCCATGTTCTTTTCGAACTGCGCATAGACGTCGACGGCCTTCACGCCCTCCCCGGCGGCGATGCCTGCGTCCAGATCGGTCACCAAAGCAATTGCCGCATAACATATTTCGAGCTCTCTGGCCAGTACTGCCTCCGGGTAGCCGGTCATGTTGACCAAAGAGAACCCGGCCGAGGCGAACCACTGGCTTTCGGCCCGGGTGGAAAACCGCGGCCCCTGGATCACCACCATGGTGCCGCCGTCGACCACGTCGGGCAGGCCGGTGATCGCGCCGCGCAACGTCGGGCAATACGGATCGGCGAAGTCGACGTGGATGGCCCCGGAGTCGAAGTAGGTGTCGGCACGGCCGTTGGTGCGATCCACCAGTTGGTCGGGCACCACCACTTCGCCCGGACCGTAGTCGGGGTTCAGGCTGCCCACCGCACAGGGCGCGAGCACCCGTCGCACCCCCAGCTTGCGCAGCGCCCACAGGTTGGCGCGATAGGGCACGGTGTGCGCCGAGAATTCGTGACGCGCGCCGTGCCGGGGCAGGAACGCGACCTCACGCTCGCCGATGGTGCCGACCGAGACCGCGGCGCTGGGCTCACCGTACGGAGTGTCCACTGCGACAGTCCGGACATCGGAATCGAAGAATGTGTAGAAGCCGCTGCCACCGATCACTCCGAGCATTCGCCCATTGTGGTCCATAGGGCACGATGTCTAAGTGGCCAATGTTGCGCAGTGGATCTCGGGTGCGCGGCCGCGGACGCTGCCCAATGCGGTGGCACCGGTCATCGCGGGCACCGGCGCGGCGGCATGGCTGGACTCGGCCGTGTGGTGGAAAGCGCTGCTGGCGATGGCTGTCGCGCTCGCACTGATCGTCGGTGTCAACTACGCCAACGATTACTCCGACGGAATCCGGGGCACCGACGACAACCGGGCCGGCCCGGTGCGGCTGGTGGGCGCGCGGCTGGCGACCCCGCGATCGGTACTGGCCGCGGCGCTGACCAGCCTGGCGCTGGGAGCGGCGGCGGGCTTGACGCTGGCGCTGCTGTCCGCACCTTGGCTGATCGCGGTCGGCGCCGCCTGCATCGCCGGCGCGTGGCTGTACACCGGCGGGTCCAGGCCCTACGGCTATGCGGGTTTCGGCGAAGTCGCCGTATTCGTGTTCTTCGGCCTGGTCGCCGTGCTCGGCACGCAGTACACCCAGGCATTGCGGGTGGACTGGGTCGGCTTGGTGCTGGCGGTGTCCATCGGGGCGCTGTCGTCGGCCGTGCTGGTGGCCAACAACCTGCGGGACATCCCGACCGATACAGAGTCGGGCAAGATCACCCTGCCGGTGCGGCTGGGCGATGCCCGCACCCGGGTGCTCTACCAAGCGCTGCTGGCCAGCGCCGGGGTGCTGACCCTGGTGTTGATGCTCGCCACGCCCTGGTGCGCCGTCGGACTGGTGGCCACGCCGTTGGCGGTGCGCGCCGCGCGACCGGTGCGGTCCGGCCGTGGCGGGCCCGAGCTCATACCGGTGCTGCGCGACACCGGGCTGGCCATGCTGGTGTGGGCGATCGCGGTGGCTGCGGCCCTGGCGTTGGCCCGCTGACCAGGCCTTCGGCTGCGCCCGAGGAATTAAGACTCACCAAATGTCGACGGATCAGATAACAATGAGGGGTTGGCTTCGACGGCTGTTTCGCCGCTAGCTGGCCAAACACCGAGCGAGGAGCGCAATGCAGCAGATCGCCGTGGCCAGTGGGCCCACCAACATTGGATTGCTCAGCGTCGGTGCCTACCGCCCCGAGCGGGTCGTCACCAACGACGAGCTGTGTCAGAAC
Source organism: uncultured Actinomycetota bacterium (assembly GCA_963826365.1). GTDB lineage: Bacteria > Actinomycetota > Actinomycetes > Mycobacteriales > Mycobacteriaceae > Mycobacterium. The sequence goes on from CAWGXA010000004.1 coordinate 861,409, forward strand.
ATCGACTCGTCCGACGAGTGGATCTACTCCCGGACCGGAATCAAGACCCGCCGATTCGCCGCCCGCGACGAATCCGCCGGTTCGATGGCGATCGAGGCGAGCCAGGAAGCGATCGCCAAGGCATCACTCACGGCGGCGGACATCGACGGTGTGATAGTCGCCACCAGCACCCACTTCCTGCAGACCCCGCCGTGCGCCCCCGCGGTCGCCGCGGGGCTGGGCACCTCGGGCATCTCCGCGTTCGATATCGGAGCGGGGTGCGCCGGCTTCGGGTATGCGCTCGGCGTCGCGGCCGACATGATCCGCGGCGGAAGCGCAGCCAAGATGCTGGTCATCGGTACCGAAAAACTCTCGCCGACGGTGGACATGCTCGACCGCACCAACTGCTTCATCTTCGCCGACGGCGCCGCCGCAGTCGTGGTGGGTGAGACCCCGGTGCAGGGCATCGGACCCACCGTGGCCGGTAGCGACGGCGAACAGGTCAACGCCATTCGCCAAGACATCGACTGGATCGACTACATGGACGACCCGAGCGGCCCGCGCCCGTTTCTTCGGCTCGAGGGCAGCGCCGTCTTCCGCTGGGCGGCATTCGAGATGGGCAAAGTCGGTCGGCAGGCGATGGACGCCGCGGGAGTCAGACCCGATGAAATCGACGTGTTCATCCCACACCAGGCCAACGCCCGGATCAACGAGGTACTGGCCAAGGGCTTGAACCTGCGGCCGGATGCGGTGGTGGCCAACGACATTGAGCACACCGGGAACACCTCGGCGGCTTCCATTCCGCTGGCGATGGCCGAACTCCTGACAACCGGGGCGGCCAAGGGTGGCGATCTGGCCCTGCTGATCGGCTACGGCGCGGGCCTGAGCTATGCCGCACAGGTCGTGCGGTTGCCCAACGGCTGAGCGCGCCGCCTCAGTCCTCGGGTCCCGGTTCGGGCTCGTCGTCGCTCTCGCTGTCGGCTACGACCTCACCGCGCAGCCGGGCTTGCAGTTGTTCGCGCTCGGCCCGCCGACGTTCGGCGGCGATCGACAGCGCCGCCGAGGCCCGGCGACGCAGCCGGCCGAACAGCCAGATTCCCAACGGCATCGCGATGATCAAAGCGAACAAGGCCGCGACGACGACGGGGAACTCCGTCAGCCCGAGCAGCCGCGCCACCAGGCAGATCGCACCGGTGAGCACGACCACCAGGAGCAGCCGCGCGCCGGCGTACAACCCCACGTCGAGGAGCACGCGATCCCCGCTGCGCCGGGTGTGGTCCTCAGTGGCGTTGTCGCTCGGCCCTTCTGACACGGGTCGAGCCTACGGCGCGGGTATATTCGCCAGAGGAGGTGTTGATGCTCTACCTGCTGATCGTCCTGGTTCTTGGGACGCTCGTTTACATCGGTTGGCGCGCCGCGCGGTCACAGACCCAACGGGCGAAGAGTCGCGTCATCGGACCGGACGACGATCCAGATTTCCTGCGGCGATTAGGCCACAAGGACTAGCCCAGGCCAAAGTTCGGCTGGTCCCCCGGAAACCCTTCGGCCACAACCGCGGCCAGCTCGGTGAGCGCTTCGCGGGTGCCACGCCCCAACAGTTCGAGCGAGATCTCGGCGCCTTCGTCGAGATGAGCGTCGTAGGGCACCAACCGCACAGCGCGGCAGCGCCGCGAGAAGTGGTCGATCACCTTGCTCATGTCGACCTTGCCGGTCCGCGGCCGCACCCCGTTGATCACCGCGATCGAGTTGCGGACCAGCGCTTCGTGGCCGTGCGCGTCCAGCCAGTCCAGCGTAGCGGCGGCGCTGCGTGCGCCGTCGATGGACGCCGACGCGACCACGATCAGCACATCGGCATTCTCCAGCACCGACGACATCGCCGAGTGCAGCAGCCCAGGACCACAGTCGGTCAGCACCAAGCCGTAGTACCGCTCCAGGACTCCGATGACGCGGGTGTAGTCGTCGGCGCTGAATGGCTCCGAGACGGCCGGATCGGTTTCCGACGCCAGCACCTCCAGCCCACTCGGTCCCTTCGAGGTGTACCGGCGGACATCGCTGTAGCGCTCGATGGTTCCCGCGTCGTGCAGCAGCTGGCGCACCGTGGACGTTGTCTCCAACGGAATTTTTTGGCTGAGGGTGCCGCGATCGGGGTTGGCGTCGACGGCCACCACCCGGTCGCCACGGACGGCGGCGAAGGTCGATCCCAGCGTCGCGGCGATCGTGGTTTTGCCGACGCCGCCCTTCAGCGACAGCAGCGCGATGCGATAACTACCGCGCAGCGGCCTGTTGACCGAGGCCACCAAGTTGTTGTGCCGCGCGGCCCGCGGGCCCTCGCCGAGGTTGATCAGCCGACCGGAGGCCAAGTAGAGCAACCGGCGCCAGCCCTCCGAGGGCGGCGGTTTGATCGGACGCAACAACATCCCGGTGGACAGTTCCGGATGCGGCGTGTGCGGCAGGTACTCAGGCCGGTACGGGGCCGGCTGGGATTGCGCAGGCGCATCGGGCCGGCCGTTGTAGTAGGCGCCGAAGGCGGTCGGGTCGACGCGCGGGATCCCGGTGATAGGAGTGGAGTCCCAGGACGGCAGCCCGGGCGGTGGCGGTGCCGTCGGCGGAGTGGCCTCGTGCCGCTCGGCTCCGGCCGGCCGTCGCTCGGTACGGAAACCGGCGAAGGCACGCGTCGGTGCGTCGGCTGCTGCGGGTGGTTCGCCGGAGTACTGCTGCGCCGGCTTTTGAGACATCTCGGTAGTCGGATGCTCGGGAGCCCCCACGCCGCTGGTCGTTTGGTCGGACACGTGCACTTCCCCCTTGTTGTGTCTTACTCGTTCCTGACTGTCACCCCACGCCCGCATACGAATGCAGACCCACCGTCACCAGGTTAACGAAGAACAAATTGAAGATCATGGCCACGAACCCAGCCACGTTGATCCAGGCGGCCTTGTGGTCCCGCCACCCCGCCGTTGACCTGGCATGCAGGTACGCCGCGTAGATCACCCATGCGACGAATGACACCGTCTCCTTGGGATCCCAGCCCCAATACCTGCCCCACGCCTCCTCGGCCCAGATGGCACCGAAGATCACCCCGAAACCGAACACCGGGAAAGCGAAGATCGTGGTGCGGTAGGCGATGCGATCCAGGGTCTGCGGGTCAGGGAACCGCTGCACGATCCGCGCCAACGCGCCCTCCGCGGACGGATCACCCAGCTTGGACGTCCGCAGCAGGAACAGGATGCTGGAAATGCCGGCGACCATGAACACCCCCGAACCCAGGCTGACCACCGAGACGTGAATGGGCAGCCAGTAGGACTGCAGGGCGGGCATCACCGGCGCGGCATTGGTGTACAGCCAGCGCCCGGACACCGTGAGCAGGATCAGCACCGGCAGCAGCAGGAAAACCCAGAGCGGGCGGTATTGCGGGCGGCGCAGCACGATCGCACCCGCGATCAACCCGCACATGCAGGTCAAGTTGATGAACTCGTACATATTGCCCCAGGGCACCCGCATGGTGGCCAGGCCGCGCAGCACGATGCAGGCCAGCAGCAACCCGATGCCGAGATAGGTCACCGCCAGTCCGGCCCGGCCGACGCGTTCGTCCAACGGGCGCTGGCCGGCCTCCTCGACGACGCCGGGAGTGCTGCTGTCGACCGCGATTCTCCCGGCGTGGGGGTACCGCCCGCTTGCGGGGGCCACCCGCTCCCGATTGTCGGCGCGGCGGGCGCCGACGTAGGCCAGCTCGAAGGCCAGCAGCAGCAGCGCGATCACCAGGGCCACTACCGCCGAGGTGAACGCCCAGTCGGAGTAGCGGGCCAGGCCGATGTTGACGTGCAGGGTATTCATGTGACGTCCACCTCAGAACTCCTTCGCGACGCTGGGGCTTCGGCCGCGCCGCCGGATTCGTCGAGCCCGGTTACCAACTTTTCGGTCAGCTTTTCGAACTCGTCGCCCCACCCGGAATTATCGGTGCGGGCCAAGCCGCCCAGCTCGACGTTCACCGTACCGGGGACGGCGTCGACGGGCGTGAGACGAACCCACACCCGGCGGCGACGCACCAGCAGTGACACCAGCAGCCCGGCCATCATTGCGATCGCGAAGACCAGCACCCAGGCCTGGCCGGGGTCGTGGGAGACCTGCAGGTTGACGAACGGCACGGCGCCGTCGAAGCGGACGATGGTTCCAGCACCCGGGCCCTGGTCGATCCGGACGTCCTGGCCGGCGCGCAGGTTGACCCGCTTTTCCTTGATCAGCCGGCCCTGCTCGATCAGCCGGGGATCCAGAGTGAACAGCGACTGTGGCCGTCCGGTGTCCAGACCGGTGTCGCCGCGGTAAATGTCGACAGCGACGGCGGGAGCGTTGAGCGCGGGGAACCGCGACGACAGCAGGGCGCCGTCGAGTTGCTCGGTCGGCGCCAGCAGGCCCTGGATCGCGATCTCGTGTTGGCGGCGCTCGGCGGGGTTGGGATAGCTGCCGGCCGGCGGATCGATGCGCGCCACCCCGGACGACAGCAGGGTCTGCGGGTTGTCGGGTCGCCACTGCACGGTCGACGTGCGGGTCTGCCCGTCCGGGAACGTCACCGTGAAGGTGGGCGCGTAGCCGTGACCCTGCAGGTAAATCCGGTCGCCGCCGACCCGCAGCGGGTGGTTGACCTCCAGCCGGTAGGGCCGCCAGTTGTTGGCGCTCAGGTCGCGGCCCGCCTGATAGTCGATGTCCGCAGCGAACGAGGTGGCCTGACCCGACTGCAGATAATGTGCCTGAAAGTCGTTGACCCGCACGCAAATCGGATGCAGCGACGTGCCGTCGACGGTGTTGCCGGCGCGGAAGGAGTCGAACGCGGCCGGGGAGGCCGAGCAGAAGCCGGGACCGCCGTCGGCGATGACGATGACGTTGCCCTCGTAGCCGAACAGCTTGCCGACGGCCACCGCGACCAGCAGGCCCAGCAGCGAGAAATGGAAGACGATGTTGCCGAACTCGCGCAGATAGCCCTTCTCGGCGGAGACCTCCACGGCCTCGGTGGCCTCGTCGTGCCGGATGGCGGTACGCCAGCCGTGCAGCCGGCCGACGATGGTGTTCGCCACCGCGTTCAGGTCGGCTTCGTCGGCGAGGGCGAGCTGCGAGCTGGTGTGCTTGGGCAGCCGGCTGAGGTTTCGCGGGGCGGGCACCGGGGTGGCGCGCATGCTGCGGGCGTGCTCGAGCATCCGCGGGGTCAGGCAGCCGACCAGGGACACGAACAGCAGCGCATAGATGGCGGTGAACCAGAAGCTGGAGAACACGTCGAAGGCCTGCAGCCGGTCGAGCCACGGACCGATCACCGGGTGGACGGCCAGGTACTCGTTGACCTTGCCTGCGTTGAGGCTGCGCTGCGGCAGCAGCGCGCCGGGGATCGCGCCGAGGGCGAGCAGACACAACAGCACCAGCGCGGTGCCCATCGAGGTCAGCGCGCGCCAGGTGTTGCGAGCCCAAGCCAGCGCCCGAGTGAGCAGACGCAAAATCGCATCAAAACCCATGGTTTTGTGCGATTTTGCGTCTGCTCGTGCGTCTACTGGTGCACTCAAATCGGCAACCTCACGTCACTGACGAAGCCGTCGCGCAGCCAGGAGATGAAGTCGTTCCACACCCCGGTCACCAGCAGCACGCCCACCACGATCAGCAGAATGCCGCCGAAGATCTGGATGCCCCGGCTGTGCCGTCGCAGCCAACCCAGGCCGGCCACCGCGCCGGCCGAGCCGAATGCCAGCAAGACGAACGGGATGCCCAGCCCCAGGCAGTAGGCGATCACCAGCGCGATTCCGCGTGCGACGTGGGTGCCCTCGGTGGCCGAAGCGACGGTGATGACCCCGGTCAGCGTCGGCCCCAGGCAGGGCGTCCAGCCGAGCGCAAACACCGCGCCCAGCAGCGGCGCACCTGCAACCGAGGTCAGCTGTTGAGGGCTGAACCGAACCTGACGCTGCAGGGCCGGGATGAAACCGACGAACACCAACCCCATCACGATGGTCAGCACGCCGCCGACCCGCTGCAGCACCAGCTGGTTGGTGATGAGGGTGCTCGTCATCCCGAGTACGGCGACGGTGCCGAGCACGAACACCGTGGTGAATCCGGCGACGAACAATGCCGCCGCTCCGGCGACTCGCCACCGGGCCGACGGCGGGGCCTTGATCGCGCCCGGCGCGGGTGCCTCTTCGACTCCCACCACCGCGGCCAGATACGACAGGTAGCCGGGCACCAACGGCACCACGCAGGGCGACGCGAACGACACCAGTCCCGCCAGCACACAGACGCCCAGCGCCACCAGCAGCGGGCCGGCGGCGGCGAGGTGCGCGAAGCCGGTCACTTGGGTTCCTGAGCCAGCCGCTGCACCACGGGCTGCAAGTCGGCGGCCAGCAATTCGCGCAGGAACACCGCCGCGACCCGGTGTTGGCGGTCCAGCACCAGCGTGGACGGGATGACGGTGGTGGGGTACTTGCCGCCGAAGGCGATCAGGGTGCGCATGGCGGGGTCGAAGATCGACGGGAAGGTCACACCGCGGTCGTTGATGAAGTCCAGCGCCGCCTGGCGGTTGTTGTCGCGGACGTCGATGCCCAGGAAGGACACCCCGGAGCCCCGGGTGGCGTCATACACCTGCTGCAGCTGGCTGACCTCGGCCCGGCACGGGCCGCACCACTGCCCCCACACGTTCATGACCACGACGTTGCCGGCGAAGATCGGGTCGTCCAGCGACCGCTGGTTTGCCGGGTCCGCGAGGTCCGGCCCGGACAGTGTGCCGGGGCGGCTACGGCTGGCGGGCGGGTCGTAGAGCAGGTCGGTTTTTCCTCCGGGCGAGACGAATTCAAAGGTGCCCCCCTGGGCAACCGCATCCCGACCCGAGCAGCCGGTGAGCAACCCCACCAACGCCGCTGCGGCCACCGCCCGCCGCCAGCTGGTCAAGCGACCACCGGTTCGAAGTACTCGACGTCGACCAAAAGATCACCGTCGTACACCAGAGTCGTGACCGAAGCCAGGCCGCATTCCCGTCGCCGCGGGTCGTGCCAGAGCCGCTTACCGGTCAGATGTAACCGCAGCGTCCACACCGGCAGTTGATGGCTGACACACACCACCTCGTGGCCGGCGCCGCGGGCGCGGGCCTTGTCCACCGCCGTCGTCATCCGGTCCGCAATCTCGCGATAGGGCTCACCCCAGGACGGCCGGAACGGGTTACGCAGCTGCCACCAGAAGCGCGGGTCGCGCCAGGCGCCGTCGCCCGGGCCCATCCGCTTGCCCTCAAAGAAGTTGGCCGATTCGATCAGGTCGGGGTCGGTGTCGACCGGCAGGTCGTGTTTGGCGGCGATGAATGCGGCGGTCTCCTGCGCCCGCTGCAACGGCGAGGCGATGACGGCGACGACGTCGCGCTTCCCCAGCGCGTCGGCGACCACGGCCGCTTGAGCTCTGCCCTTGTCGGACAAGTGAAATCCGGGCAGTCGGCCGTAGAGGATGCCGTCGGGGTTGTACACCTCGCCGTGCCGCATCACATGGACCCGGGTCTGTTCGGCCATCAGGGTCTGTCCTCCTGGGCAGCGGCTGCCGCGGCACCGGGCAGAGCGTCGGCGATCCGTTCAAAAGCGTTGTCATCCAACGCCGTTGAGACGAACCATGCTTCGAATGCGCTGCACGGCGGGTACACGCCGGCGTCCAGCAGGGCGTGAAAGAACGGCGGATAACGCCAGGTCTGGCTGGCGCGCGCGGATGCGAAGTCGTTGACCGGCGTTTCGCTGAAGAACACGCTAAGCATGTTGCCGGCCCGCGGAATCTGATGCGGCACACCGGCATTCGTCAGCGCCTCGGAGAACAGGCCGGCCAGCCGGTCGGCGTTGGCGTCCAGGGCGCGGTACGCGGCTTCATCGGCGGTCCGCAGCGTGGCCAGCCCGGCGGCCACCGCCACCGGATTGCCCGACAACGTGCCGGCCTGATACACCGGCCCCAGCGGCGCCAACCGCTCCATCACCTCGGCCCGCCCGCCGAAGGCGGCAGCCGGTAACCCGCCGCTCATCACTTTGCCAAAGGTGAACAAGTCAGCGGCGACCGGATCGATTCCATACCAACCACTTCGGCTGACCCGGAAACCGGTCATCACTTCGTCGATGATCAGCAGCGCGCCGTGGTCGGCGGTGACGGCACGCAGCGCGGCGTTGTAGCCCGGCGCCGGCGGGACGACGCCCATGTTGCCGGGGCTGGCTTCGGTGATCACCGCCGCGATCTGGTCGCCGAACTGTTCGAAGGTCTGCCGTACCGCGTCAATGTCGTTGTAAGGCAACACGATTGTGTCAGCAGCCGCGGCACCGGTGACGCCGGGCGAGGACGGCAGACCCAGCGTCGCGACCCCGGAGCCCGCGTCGGCGAGCAAGGCGTCGACATGGCCATGGTAGCAGCCGGAGAACTTGACGATCTTGGCCCTCCCGGTGAACCCACGGGCCAGTCGCACCGCGCTCATGGTGGCCTCGGTGCCGGAGTTCACCAGCCGAATCCGCTCGACCGGCGCCACCCGACCGATGATCTCGGTGGCCAGTTGAATCTCCCCGGGCGTCGGCGCGCCGAATGACAACCCGGATGCGGCGGCCTTGGCGACCGCCTCGACCACGGCCGGGTGGGCGTGGCCCAGAATCATCGGGCCCCACGAGCACACCAAGTCGACGTAACGGTTGCCGTCGGCGTCGGTGAGCAAGCAGCCGCTGGCCTCGGTGATGAAGCGCGGCGTGCCGCCCACCGCGGTGAAAGCCCGCACCGGGGAATTCACCCCGCCCGGAATCACCGCGCACGCCTCGTCGAAAAGACGTGCCGAGATGCTGACGGCTCCGCTGGTCACCGAGGCCGCCTGATCAGTGCTGCCCATGACGACCAGTGTTCCAGCCTGCGAACAGCGATCAACTACAGGGTGTAAGAGTTGGTTGGCGGGTTGAAGTGAGCCGGGTCGGGCGCGTTGGATGGCGGTATGCGACTACCCCAAGGCCTGGCCCGCTTCAACCGGCACGTCACCAATCCGATTCAGCGGCTGTGGGCCGGTTGGGCCCCGTCGTTCGCGATCATCGAACACGTCGGACGAAAGTCGGGCAAGGAGTTCCGCACCCCGGTGAGCGCGTTCACCGCCACCGTCAACGGCAAGCCCGGCATTGCGGTGCTGCTGACCTATGGCCCGGACCGGGACTGGCTGAAGAACCTCAAGGCGGCCGGCGGCGGGCAGATGCGCCGGCACGGCAAGACGTTCGGCATCACCGACCCGCAGGTCGTCACCAGGGACGAGGCAGCTGAACACGTGAGCAGCGGCAGCCGGCGGGTGTTCGGCAGGCTGCCGTTCGAGCAGGCGGTGCTGTTCACCAAGACGTCCTAACCGCGGCGGCTGCGGGCCCGCCCGACGAAGTACAACCCGATCACCACCGCCCAGGACAGCAGGGACAGCCACAGCTGACTGCGTGCCGAGCGGTCGAACGCCATCTGCACCAGCACCGCGGTGATGCCGACGAGCGTGAGGATCGACAGCACCGGAAAAAACCACATCTTCAGCGCCAGCTGCTCGTCGGGTGTGCGGCGGCGCAGCACGATCTGTGACAGCGCAATCAGCCAGTAGACGAACAAGATGATGGCGCCCGACGAGTTGAGCAGGAACAAAAACACCGTCCGCGGCGCAAGCCAGGACATGATCACGCACAGGAAACCGATCGCCGAAGAGAACAGGATCGCGGCAGCCGGGACGCCGCGGCGGCTGAGTTTGACCAGCCGTCTGGGTGCCTCGTTGCGGGCGGCAAGCACGAACAACATGCGCGACGCCGTGTAAAGGCCGGAGTTCAGGCAGGACAGCACCGCGGTGAGCACCACCGCATTCATCGCCTGGTCCGCGCCGGGCAGACCCATGTGCTTGAACGCCGCGACATACGGCGAGGAGCCCAGCTCCACGGAGTTCCACGGCACGATCAGCACGAGCAGAAACACCGATCCGACGTAGAAGATCGCGATGCGCGCGACCACCGATCTGGTGGCGCGCTGGACCGCCTGCACCGGGTCACGGCTTTCGGCCGCCGCGACGGTGACGATCTCGGCGCCCACCATCGAAAAGATCACCACCACGATGGCGGCGAACACCGCGGCAATGCCTTTCGGGAAAAATCCGCCGTGGCCGGTCAGGTTGGACAGGTCGCCGTGATGGCCCGGCAGCAGGCCCAGCACGAACAGCGAGCCGATCCCGAGGAACAGCACGATGGTCGCGACTTTGATTCCGGCGAACCAGAATTCGAACTCGCCGAACGAGGACACCGAGAACAGATTCGTCGCGGTCATCAGCACCATCAGGCACAACGACAGCAACCACAGTGGCGCGTGGAACCAGTAGTTGAGGACCTTCCCGCCGGCGACTGCCTCGAATCCGACGACGATCACCCAGAAGTACCAATACAGCCAGCCCACCGAGAAACCCGCCCAGCTGCCCAGCGCCTTGGCGGCGTAATCGGCGAACGAGCCGGTCGACGGGTTCGCGGCGGCCATTTCGCCGAGCATCCGCATCACCAGGATCACCAGCAGACCGCACAGCGCGTAGGTCAAAAACGCAGCCGGCCCGGTGTCGCCGATCACCACGCCGGACCCGACGAACAACCCGGCCCCGATGACACCGCCGAGCGCGATCATGCTCAGCTGTCGCTGCGAAAGCCCTTGGCGCAGTTGAGAATCGTACGCAAGCGCCTCGCTTGGGCTATCACCCTCGGAGCTGCGGTCCTGCGTGCGCGGCATTACCGGACGCTAGCTTAGAACTGCAGGTCCTGCTCGCGAATCAGGGCGGTGGCGATCACGCTGATGACGGCGGTGGCAACCAGATACCCGCACGCCAGCCACGGCGCACCGTGGCGCGCCGCGATCAACGCCGTCAGGATCATCGGGGTGACCCCCGAGGCGTAGATACCCGAGAACTGGTAGACGAATGACAGGCCGGTGTAGCGGGTGCTGGTGGGGTACAGCGCGGAGTACAGCGTGCCCTGGGCGCCGTAGAAAACCGCGTGAATGACGCCGAACACGATGATCATCGCGAGCCCGAACAAGGCCAGCTTCTTGGTGCCGAACAGCGCGAACGCGGGGAAGGTCGCCAGGCCGTAGCAGGCGATGCCAACCAGATACACCCGCCGCGGGCCGTAACGCTCGGTCAGTCGTCCGGACACCGGCAGCAGCGCCGCCATCAGCAGCGCGGCGATGGTCACCACGACTAAGACCGAAACTCGGTGCAAACCCAATGCACCGGTGGCGTAGGTGATCGCGAAGACTCCCCAGGTGTTGAAGGCCGATCCTTCGCCCCAGCGGGACAGCAGCCCTAGCACAGTGTTGCGCCGTGAGCGGGGCTCGCGAATGATGTCGCGGATCGGCACGGTCGATGCGGCCTGCAGGTTTTGCAACTCCTGGAACGCCGGCGTCTCGTCGACCCGCAACCGCACCACAATGCCGACCACCACCAGCACCAGGCTCAGCAGGAATCCGATCCGCCAGCCGTACGACAGGAACTGCGACGGGCCCAACACCACTTGCAGCACTGCGAAGATGGCGGTGCCCAGGGCCAGACCCAAGGCCAAACCGATCTGCGGGATCGCCCCATAGCGGCCGCGCTGGCCCTCCGGGCTGTGTTCGACGGCCAGCAACACCGCGCCGCCCCACTCGCCGCCGAGCGCAAAGCCCTGCAGCATCCGCAGGACCAGCAGCAGCACCGGTGCCCACACCCCGATCTGCGCGGCGGTCGGCAATACCCCGATCAATGCCGTTGCGATGCCCATGATGAGCATGGTCAGCGCCAAGCTGCGCTTGCGGCCGATCCGGTCGCCGATGTGACCGAACACCAGGCCGCCGATGGGCCGCATGACAAACCCGACGGCGAACGTCGCGAAGGCAAGCAAGGTGCCGACCAGGGAACTGGCGTCGGGAAAGAACACCTTGTTGAACACCAGCCCGGCCGCGGTGGCGTAGAGGAAGAAGTCGTACCACTCGACGGTGGTGCCCAGCAGGCTCGCAGCGACGACGATGCGCAGCCGCCGCCGACGCTCGGCGTCGGTTTCGTCCTCCGGTGACGCGATGGCCGCATCGGGCAGCGTCGTCGCCATGACTAGTGGGCCGAGGCGACCGCGAACGGCGTCGCCGGGGCCGGCCGGGACCGACGGTTGGGGTGCTTCCACAACCGCAACTGCTCGAGCAGCGGAAGCACACCCTCACCGAACCAGTAGGCCTCTTCCAGATGCGGATAGCCCGACAGGATGAAGTGGGTGATGCCCAATTGCGCGTATTCCGCCAGCCTTTCGGCGACGTCGGCGTGCGACCCGACCAGGGCGGTGCCCGCTCCCCCGCGGACCAGGCCGACCCCGGCCCACAGGTTGGGCCCGACCAGCAGTCGGTCACTGCCGCCGCCGTGCAATTCCAGCATGCGGCGCTGACCTTCGGATTCGCTGCGGGCCAAGCTGGCCTGCACCCGCTCGACATCCGCCGGGTCGACAGCGGCCAGCAGCCGGTCGGCCTCGGCCCATGCTTCGGCGGCGGTGGGACGGCTGATCACGTGGATCCGCAACCCGAACTGCAGGCGCCGGCCGGCGTCGACGGCGTGTTTGCGCACCCAGTCCAGCTTCTGCGCGACGGCCGATACCGGCTCACCCCAGGTGAGGTAGACGTCGGAGTACTTGGCGGCGACCGGACCGGCGGCCGCCGACGATCCGCCGAAGAACACCGCGGGTATCGGGTCGGGTGGGTTGTTCAGCTGCGCACCCTCGATGTGGATGTGCTCGCCGGCGAAGGTCACCGGCTCTCTCGAGGTCCACAGTTGCCGCACCACATGCAGGAACTCGGCGGTCCGCGTGTAGCGCGCCTCTTTGTCCAGGAAATCCCCGTAAGCGCGCTGTTCGTGCGGTTCGCCACCGGTGACGACGTTGAGCAGCAGCCGGCCCTCGGAGTGGCGCTGGAAGGTGCCGGCCATCTGCGCGGCCAGGGTCGGGCTGAGCAGCCCAGGCCGGAACGCCACCAGGAACTTCAGCGTCTCGGTGCGCTCGATGAGCGCCGCCGTCGTCAACCAGGCGTCTTCACACCACAGTCCGGTGGGGGTCAGCACCGCCTCGAAGCCGTTGTCCTCGGCGGCAGCGCAGATCTGGTGCAGGTACTTCAACGTCGCGGGCCGATCGCCGTGCATCGCCGTGCCGTGTCCGCCAGCGACGAGGTTTCGCGAATCCCCGTATGTCGGCAAGAACCAATGGAATGCCAGGCTCATCCAATCCTCTTCTGTTTCTGCGGGTAGCGCGCGAAAACCGCGCACGAAAGTTCCATCCTGCGAAATACCGCCGGTGCGCGCGAGGTTTGAAACCTGGCAGATTCGATTCCGCCGTACGCCGGTACGTCACCGCTCGATCAACGCCGCATCACAATGCCTTTGCAAACCGCGTGGCAGGGTCGGAATTACCGTGTCGGCGCGGCATTATGGCCTCGTGCCTGACGTGAACCGCCGCGCGGTGCTTCGGATGGGTGTGGGGGCCAGCGCTGCGGCGGCCGGCATGTGGGCTTTGAGCGCTTTGATGGATCCGCTCCAGCCACAAGCCGCGCCATGGCCGCTGTCGCCCGCGCCCTTTGATCCGTCGACCGCGAGCAGCAACCTGCCCTCCAAGCTCGGTGGCTCGTTCATCTCGAAGGCGCGCGGCGGCGTCCAGACCAACTGGGTGATCGCGCTGCCGCCCGGGCAAAACTTCCAGAGCGGCTTGCTCCGTCCGGTGATCGCGCTGCACGGCAAGGACGGCAACGCAAACATGATGCTGGAGTGCGGGGTCGAGGACGGCCTGGCCCGATTGGTCAAGGAGGGCAGGCCGCCATTCGCCGTAGTGGGGGTCGACGGCGGTTCCGATTCCTACTGGCACAAACGGGCCGATGGCAGCGACTCCGGTGCGATGGTCCTCGACGAGCTGCTGCCGATGCTGGGTTCGATGGGGCTGGATACGTCCAGGGTCGGCTTCATGGGCTGGTCGATGGGCGGCTACGGGGCGTTGCGTCTGGGCGCCGAGCTGGGTCCAGCGCGGACCGCGGGGATCTGCGCGATCAGCCCAGCGCTGTACATGTCCTACGCCGATAGCGCACCCGGGGCGTTCGACAGCAATGACGACTGGGTGACGAACAGCGTGATGGGCCTGCCGGCGTTGTCGCAGATACCGCTGCGGGTGGACTGCGGCACCTTCGACCGCTTCTATCCGGCTACCCGCCAATTCGTCAGCCAACTGAAAACTCCACCAGCAGTTAGCTTCACGGTCGGCGGCCACGACTCGACCTGGTGGCGTTTGCAGCTGCCCGGCGAGCTGGCCTGGTTGGCGACCTAGCCGATGCACCCGAAAGTAGACGGCGCCACCACCTGCGCACCGGCCCGCGCTGTCGGGGTCGACAGCCTCGGCGTCGCCGGTGCTCGGCACCCCGATCGACCAGGTCGTCACGGGCGAATAACTAAGCGATGACTTTATTGACGGATGAAGCCCGCGACGAGAACGAACATGTTAGGAAGGTAATGGGTTTGGAGGTTCGGGGATGACAGCGCTGCTACTGGTTTGCGTCGCGGGGGCGGCGCCCGTCGTAGGTATGGGCTTGGTGCAACTGCAGGCGCGTCTAGAGCGATGGGCGTACGAGCGCCACGTCGACGACTGAGCCGCGGCCGTAGTCGACGGCCGTCGCGCGGTCCGTGTTTTTGCGTACCTGCGCGATGGCGCAGTTGAAATCTGCGCATTTGTGCTGATGTTTTGTGACCCACGCTCTCCGCATGCTGGCTAACATGAGTGGGATTGATGCAGCGTCGGATATGTCACTGCTGGACTGGAATGAGCAAAGCCTGAGCGAGCTGCCAACTGGGACGGTGACGTTGCTGCTTGCCGACGTCGAAGGCTCCACCCGATTGTGGGAGAGCCAGTCCGACACTATGGCCACCGCGCTGGAGCACCTCAATCACACCGTCAATGACCTCGTCGACGCGCACGGCGGGGTGCGGCCCGTCGAGCAGGGCGAGGGCGACAGCTTCGTGGTCGCGTTCGCCCGCGCCAGCGACGCCGTCGCCTGCGCGCTTGCGCTCCAGCAAGCCGAGCTGGCGCCGATCCGCATACGCATCGGCCTGCACACCGGCGAAATCCAGCTACGCGATGCCGGCAACTACGCCGGACCCACCATCAACCGCACCGCGCGATTACGCGACCTCGCGCACGGCGGACAGACCGTCCTTTCCGGCGCCACCGAACCATTGGTCGTCGACCGGTTACCGCCCGACGCCTGGTTAACCGAGCTGGGCGTCTACTCGTTGCGTGACCTGCCGCGTCCGGAACGGGTCGTGCAGCTCAACCACCCGGCGCTGGGTAACGACTTCCCGCCGCTGCGCACCACGAATAACGTCGTCAGCACCCATCTTCCAGTTCAGTTGACCAGCTTCGTGGGCCGCGGCGGGCAGCTCGGCGACATCGGACAGCTGTTGCGCGACAACAGGATGGTGACGCTGACTGGTGCGGGCGGCGTCGGAAAGACCCGGCTGGCGGTGCAAGTCGCCGGCGACGTCGCGCCAGAGTTCCCCGGCGGGGTCTGGTTTGTCGATCTTGCACCGGTCACCAATCCCCTTGTGGTGCCTGTCGTCCTGGCGCGCACGTTAGGCCTGGCCGACCAGCCGGGCCGCTCCACCATGGAGACCTTGGCGAGGTTTGTCCAGGACCGAAAGATGTTGCTGGCCCTCGACAATTGCGAACATTTACTGGATTCCAGTGCGGCGCTGGTTATTTCCCTGCTTGATGCCGGCCCGGACTTGACGATCCTGGCTACCAGCCGCGAGCCGATCGGCATCGCGGGAGAGCTGACCTGGCGGGTGCCGTCGCTGTCGCTGGACGATGAAGCCGTCGCACTGTTCGTTGACCGAGCCCGTCGGGCCAGGCCGGATTTTCAACTCACCGAGGACAATTCGTCTGCGATCGTGGAGATCTGCCGGCGCCTGGACGGCATGCCCCTGGCGATCGAGCTGGCGGCAGCGCGAATTCGCACGCTGTCGCTGACCCAGATCGTCGACGGCCTGCATCACAACTTTCGCCTGCTCGCCGGCGGCGCACGCACCGCGGTGCGCCGCCAGCAGACGCTGCGTGCGTCCATCGACTGGTCGCACGCCATGCTCACTGAGCCGGAACGCATTCTGTTTCGCCGCCTGGCCGTCTTCATGGGCGGATTCGACCTGGACGCCGCGCAGGCCGTCGGCGCCGACACCGATCCGGAGCATTTTCAGCTCATCGATCTGCTGGGTCTGCTCGTCGACAAGTCACTGATCGTCGCCGACGAGGTGCGGGGCGTCATGCGATACCGGCTGCTGGAGACCGTCCGCCAATATGGCCTGGAAAAGTTGGCGGAGTCGGGCGAGGCCGAGGCCGTGCGGACCCGTCATCGCGACCACTACACCGACACGGCGGTGATGCTGGAATCACAATCGCCCGGCGACGGGGCGCCGTTGATTTCCTGGGCCGAACTCGAAATGGACAACCTACGAGCGGCGCATGCGTGGAGTTGCGACGCCGCGGAGTTCGGGCCGGCGCTGCAGCTCGCGTCGGCGCTGCAGCGGATCTGGATAGCGCGCGGGCGGTTCCGCGAAGGCGTGGCCGGGTTCGACACCGTCTTCACCGACGAGCGTTACCGCGACAGCGATGTCACTCCCGCGGTCTGGATACGTGCGGTCGCCGACGCGGGGCTGCTGGCGGTCTGGTTCTCCGTCCCGGCCAGCCTGCAGCGGGCCGAAGACGCCCTGGCCGTCGCGCGTCAGCTCGACGATAGCGCGCTGGTCGTGCACATCCTGATGACCTGCGCCATGCTGACCTTCTACGACGCCGAGTTGGCGGAGCCTTATTTCGCCGAAGCAGCCGATCTTTCCCGCACCGCGGGCGACCTTTCCTCCCTTTACTACGTGCGCGCCTACCAGTGCTTTGCCGGTCTGGTCGCCGGCGATCCCATCGCTGCCCAGGCGGCCGGCGAGGAGGGGCGAGACCTCGCGGATGCGCTCGGCGATAGCTTCATGTCCCGGTATTGCCGGACGTTCCTCAGCGGTGCGCTGGCGACGCAGGGCAAGCTCGCCGAGAGCTTCCGGGTGTCCCATGCGCTGGTCGAGGAGGCGCGGGTGGCCGAAGACCGCCCGATGGAAGCCTTCGGTCTGATGACGTTGGCGCAGGCGCTCGCATTCGGCGGCGATGCCGCGGCGGCCCGGGCCGCGGCCGAAGCCGCCCTGGAAATCGGGGCCAGCCTGGGCGGCTTTCACGAGGACACGACCTACGTAGCCTTGGCCAGTGCCGCTTTGGCCGCCGGCGATGCCGCGGCCGCCAAGGCGGCCTGCGACGCTGCCTGGCGGTGCACAACGCCGTTGAAGGAGCTGTTTGTCAGAAGCATCCTGCCGATGGCCGACGCAGCCGTGGCGTGTGGTGACCTGGTCGCCGCCCGTCGCTGGGCGGATGACACCGTCGCATCTGTTCCAGGGTGTCACCAGGTGCTGGCGCTCACCGTGCGCGCCCGAGTTGCCGTCGCCCAAGGCGAGCCGCAACAGGCCGAACGCGACCTGCACGAAGCCGTCGAGATCGCGCAGCGCACAGGCGGATACGGGCACCTACCCGACGGCGTCGAATGTCTCGCGGCACTCGCCGCCGGCACCAACCCGGAGCACGCCGCCCGGCTTCTCGGGGTGGCCGAGAGCATGCGCGAGCGCCATGGCGAGGTTCGCTTCAAGGTCTTCCAACCCGCCTACGATGCGGCCGTGGCGCAAGCACGAGAAGCTTTGGGGCCCAATGACTTTGACGCGGCATGGACCGAGGGAAGCGCGCTGTCTACCGCCGAGGCGATTAGCTACGCACAGCGGGGCCGCGGGGCACGCGGGCGCCCGGCCAGCGGATGGGAATCCCTGACGCCCACCGAGCGCGACGTCGTGCAGCAGGTCAGTGCCGGCTTGTCCAACAAAGACATTGCCACGCGGCTGTTCATCTCACCGCGCACCGTGCAGACCCATCTCACGCACGTCTACACCAAACTCGCGGTGTCGTCGCGGGTGCAGCTTGCTCAAGAGGCGGCCCGACACACCTAGGCTTGCCGCGACAACTGCATCCCCACCAGCGGGGCAATCTTGGCTGCCATATATGCATGCCCCGCGTCGTTGGGGTGCACACCATCGGGGCCGATCAGGTCGGGCCGGTCGACGAACCAGCGGTCGCCGATGGGATCGACGAACGCCGCTCCCGCGGCCCGGGCCTCGGCATTGAGCACGTCGCGATCCTGCAGCACTTCGACGGGCACATCGGCAGTGGGCCACGGCGGCCCGATGACCAGAAACCGTGCGGACGGCGCGAACCGGCGCGCCAGAGCGAAGGTGTCGCGGGCCCTATCGCCTAACTGCCCGGGGTCAACGGGCTGGTCATTGCGGGAGCCGAAGAACACCACCAGGACGTCCTGGGGTTTGACCGCCCGGGCGGTCAGATCCTCGAAGACGCTGCCGTGGTCGCCGGGCACGCCATAGCCGGCGCGGCCCTCGGCCGCCACATCGGCGGCGACCCGAATGCCGCGCTGCGTCAACGCCTGCCACGCGCGAGTGGGCCAAGATTTCGGTCCCCGGCCGCCCTCGTCGGTACCGGTCGTGTACGAGTCGCCGATCACCGCGATGTGGCTCACCCGGGAATCCAACGTCAGTGTCTCGTATTGCCGCACGTGGGAAGGATGTTCCGGCGTTTGAGCGAGCACGCCGCACAGCAGCGTGAGACCGATGACGAACGTGGCCAGACGCGTCACCACTACCTCCCCCCGAACGGCAACATCGTATGCGGCATCCAAATTAGCGGAATCGTATGAGGAACACCGCCCAATCGCGCCGCGGCCGGCCGCCACCGGATTGCATTCGATGAGCGATGCGCCACAGCATGATTGGCGGCTCGGGGTGCAACCGTCACACCGCGCGCGCCGAAACCCCTTCCCGCCCACCGTCGATCTGGTGAAGCTTGGTATTGGTCGACTCCACCGGCTGGACCTTCGCGGTCGCCGGTCGAACGTCGACCATCCTGCGCATCCAGCGTCGCGCGGGCTCTTCAACGAAGTGATACATGAGGCTCGAGATCCCTAGTGCGATCACGAGCAGGCCAATGACATTCCATCTCCATGGCGACGCGGAGTCCCACGGCGTGAGCTGGAACTGCAGCACGGCCCACCCCCACGAGGTGTGCACCAGCTCGTGCACCATGTACAGGCAGAACGAGATCTGTCCGCCGTACACCATCACCCGGGTCGACAGCAGCCTCGGCAGACTGCCCAGGCCGACCGCCAACGTGATCACCAGCGGAACGAACAGCATGTCGACCACGCCCCCGCTGTCCAGGACTCCGGTGATCGGATAGGCGTCCAGTAGGTAGATCAGGCCCACCAGGGCGACAAGAAGAAGCAGGGAAACGTAGCCGACCACGCGGCGAGCCCGGTCGCTCAAATCCAACCGGCGCACGGCGGCGCACGCCAGCGCGCCCGCGACGAACTGAGTGACGATGCGCGGCAGCCAGCTCCACGGCGTGTAGAAGAAGCCGCTGGTCAACAGCAGCACCACCGGCGGCAGCTGCGCGACGAAGGCCAGCACCATCAGGGTTCGCGCCCGGGTGGCGAGTTTCATCCGGAAAATCAC
This sequence comes from uncultured Actinomycetota bacterium, assembly GCA_963826365.1. Classification (GTDB taxonomy): domain Bacteria; phylum Actinomycetota; class Actinomycetes; order Mycobacteriales; family Mycobacteriaceae; genus Mycobacterium. Next base: position 881,033 of record CAWGXA010000004.1, read on the forward strand.
CAGCACGAGCGCACCGAACAGCAAGTAGGCCAGCCACTCCGCGCTGATCGACCAGGCCGGCCCGTCCCAGCTGGTGCCGTCGAAGAACGGCTCGAACCACAGCTGGACCAGCAGGACCTGGCGCACATAGCTGATCGCGGTGAGCGAACTCACTTCGGGCAACGGCACATGACCGACGTGCAGCGACAGGATGACCAGCAGCGCGGCCAGGTGCAGAGTGACCAGGTACACCGGGTACACCCTGGCCAGTCGCAGCCACAGGAAGTGCAGCATTTCGCGCGTCGACCACGAACGGCCCATGCGGTCGAGGTAGTTCCAGCCCAAGACGAACCCACTGAGAATGAAGAACAGGTCGACGCCTTGCGCGCCGCAGTTGAGGATCGGCGACAGGTTCTCACGTAGATCGGGCGAGATATCACTGAGCATCGGTCGAAAGTGAAAAAGGACCACCCAGACCGCGGCGACGATGCGAAGTCCGGTCAGGGCCTTGATTTCGCCCTTGATCTCTCCGCTGCGCACGACGCTCTTTCTGTTTCGTTCGCCTTTTCACCCGGCTGACCAGGCGTTTCGCCCTATCACGAGCCCCCTGACTCGCAACCGGTAGCCCTGGCAGCCTAACAGCGCGAGTGTCCCGACGGCGTCAGGGCATCTTGGTGTGGCCCGGCCAAGTCCGCAAAAAGCCGACAAAAGCCGAGCTTATTTAGCAAAAAAATAGACGTGGCTGTCGGTCTCCTTAAGTTTCAAGGGCACCGTTAAGGACAGGTTGGTCGGCGTCGAGCCGGCCACCGTCACCGAGAGGCTGCTCATGGCTATTGCGACCGCCGCCGCCCGACAGGGCAACGACGTCTTCCAGTGCAGTGGCGCCCAGATTCGGGCGCACTGTCGGCACCTGGCGACCGTGGTGACCATCCGAGGTGAGATCGACGCCGTCAATGTCGAGGCGGCCAGCGAGTACATCCGGCGGTTCATCCTCGCGAGCAGCCCCGTAGTACTCGACATGAGCGACGTGAGTCATTTTGCCGCCGCTGGTATCTCGTTGCTGTCCGCGTTCGACGACGAGTGCCGCGCTGCCGGGGTGGAGTGGACGTTGGTCGCCAGCCCGACGGTCCTGGAGCTGCTGGATCAGGGCGAGCAGCACGAAGCGCTGTTCCCCGTCACGCGCTCGGTCCAAGAGGCGCTGCGCGACCTGGCCAACGCCATTGTCATCCGCCGCCAGCTGGTGCTGCCGTTGATCAAGAAGACGGCTTAACGCGCGCTGAGCGCCCTCAAACGCAGTAGCCTGGCCACCCCGACCACGGCCAATATTCCGGCGATGATCGCCAGCAGCATGGTCAGCAGCAACAGCTGCGGGTTATAGACCAACGATGTCGTAACGGGCTGCCCCTCCGCGACGGGTGCCACACCCCGCAGCTGGCTCGCGTCCAACCAGCACACCCCGGCGCCCACCAGGGCGGCACCGGCCAGCGCGAGTTCGATCAGTGCCCGAAAGCGACCGATCACAGCACGGATCCGGTGTCGTCGTCACCGTCGGTGGCATCTGACCGAGCCGGCTCCACCCGCTCCTGCACCAGCGGCGTCAGCGCTGCCCGCAGATGACGGTGACGACGCGCCCAGGCTTGCGCGGTACGACCCCCGGTCAGCTTCAGGCCGATGCCGTACCGGCCCCGCGGTATCCCGGCCAACTCGCCGAGCGCTCGGGCCTCCTGCCAACTCGCCAGCGGCTTGTCGGACTTCACCGAATTCTCGGCCTCGGGAAACACCTTCACGATTTCGCGCACCAGGATGGTTTCGGTGCCCTGGCGCAACGCGTCCTCGGTCAGCTCGACCGAGACATGGATCCGGGCCGCCTTCACCTGCAGCGCCACAAACGCTGACACCATCACCAGGAAGATCGCCGGGACTGCCAGCGACACCACCGCGCCGCTCCATATCTCGATCAGGACCATCGACACCGCTGCGGCTGGACCCCCCAGCACCCACAGCCAGCTGGCACCGGGTTCGTAAAACAGTGGTTTCGGATCCCTCAGCGATGCCATCTGCAACCCATCCCCGTCACGAGAGCCACCCCGCCGCCTCGGCGGCCCAGTAGGTCAGCACGATATCGGCACCGGCACGGCGGATGCTGATCAACGATTCCAGCGCGGCGGCGCGCTCGTCGATCCAGTTGTTGTCGGCTGCGGCGCGAATCATCGCGTACTCCCCCGACACTTGGTAGGCGGCCACCGGGACCGGCGAGATCGCCGCCGCGGCCGCCACCACGTCGAGATAACTCATCGCGGGTTTGACCATGATGATGTCGGCCCCCTCGTCGAGATCCAGTTCGATCTCGCGCAGCGCCTCACGACCATTGCCCGGCTCCTGCTGATAGCTGCGCCGGTCGCCGGACAGGCTCGAGCTCACGGCCTCGCGGAACGGACCATAAAACGCCGAGGCAAACTTCGCCGCATAGGCCAGGATCACCACATCGCTGCGGCCCGCGGCGTCCAAACCGTCGCGGATCGCGGCCACCTGGCCATCCATCATGCCGCTCGGCCCCACCACGTGAGCACCCGATTCCGCCTGTGCCACAGCCAAATCCACGTAGCGCGCCAGGGTGGCGTCATTATCGACCCGGCCTCGGTGATCAAGCACGCCGCAATGCCCGTGGTCGGTGAACTCGTCCAGGCAGGTGTCGGCCATCAGCACGGTGGCCTCGCCGAGATCCTTGGCCAAATCGCGCAGCGCGACGTTGAGGATGCCATCGGGGTCCGTGCCGGCCGAGCCCGTCGCGTCCTTGTCCTGCTCGCGCGGCACGCCGAACAACATCAGCCCACCGACTCCGGCGGCAACCGCCTCGGCGGCCGCGCTGCGCAGCGAATCCCGGGTGTGCTGCACCACGTCCGGCATGGACGGGATCGGTCTTGGTTCGCCGATACCGTCGGCAACGAACATCGGCAACACCAAATGCCTTGGCTCCAAGGACGTTTGCGCCACCAAACGACGCAACGCTGGGGTGGTGCGGAGCCGGCGCGGGCGTTGCCGCGGGTAGACCACTAGCGCCTGCGGCTCTTTTTGCGCGGCGGTGGCAGCGCGCCCTCGGCGCGCAACCGCGCGGCATGTTCGGCCAGTGCGTCGACCAGCGGACCGATGGCCGCCGTTTCCGGCTGCACGTCGACCCGCAACCCGAACTCGGCGGCGGTCTCGGCCGTCTTGGGGCCGATGCAGGCGATGATGGTGCGCGCATGCGGCTTGCCCGCAATGCCGACCAGGTTTCGCACCGTCGAGCTCGAGGTGAAGCACACCGCGTCGAAGCCGCCCGTCTTGATCATTTCGCGGGTGGCCGCCGGCGGCGGCGCGGCCCGCACCGTCCGGTAAGCGGTGACATCCTCGATCTCCCAACCGCGTTCGCGCAGCCCCTCGGCCAGCGTCTCGGTGGCGATGTCGGCGCGCGGCAGCAGGACACGGTTCACCGGGTCGAAAATGCTGTCGTAGGGCGGGAAGTCGTCGAGCAGACCAAGCGACGACTGCTCACCGGCCGGCACCAGCTCGGGGCTGATCCCAAACGCCCGGACCCGGTCGGCCGTCGACTCGCCGACGCAGGCGATCTTCACGCCGGAGAATGCCCGGGCGTCCAGACCGAATTCGCCGAACTTCTCCCAGACCGCACGCACTGCGTTGGTGGAGGTGAACACCACCCACTGGAAGCGACCGTCCACCAATCCCTTGACGGCACGCTCCATCTGGGCGGGACTGCGCGGCGGCTCGACGGCGATGGTCGGCACCTCGATCGGCAGCGCACCGTAGGAGGTCAGCCGCTCACTCATCTCGCCGGCCTGGTCTTTGGTCCGCGGCACCAGCACATTCCAGCCGTACAGGGCGCGACTCTCCCACCAGTTCAGCTTCGCCCGGCTGGTCACCGTCTTGCCGATGGTGACCACCAGCGGACCGGTCAACGGCCCAGCAGCGCTGGCCCCGCCGTCCAGAACGCCCGGCTCGGTCAGCCCGTGCAGCGTGGTTTCCACCGAACGCTGCTGACAGGTGGTGCCGTGCGCGGTCACCACGCACGGCGTGGTCTCGGCCAGCTCGTGCTCGATCAGGGTGCGGGCCGCTTCCGCCAAATGCGATGCGGTGGCCTGCAAAATCAGCGGTCCAGGAGCCGCGGCCAGCGCCTCCCAATCGACATCGCCGCGCACATCGGCGACGGTGTGCGAGGACCCAAGCGGCAGCCCCGCATAGGTCGGCACCGCGTCGGTGGCGGCCAGGCCGGGCACGATCTCGACATGCAGGTGGCTGCGCGCGACGGCGTTCACCTCGGTGATGACCGCGTCCAACGTCAGCGGGTCACCCGCCACCAGGCGGACCACGTCGACTCCCGTGCGGGCCTCGGCGACCAGCGTCTTGGCGACTTCGGCGGGCTCACCCAGCGCGGGGCGGATATCGGGCCCGCCGGTTATCACCGCCGACGCCGTCTGCCCCTGATCGCCGTCGGTTGTCCCGTCGGCATTCGCAGGTATCGGATCGGCGGGCGCCGGGCCGGAAACCGGCGGCAGATCCTTGCCGACCAGCGCCAGCACTGGTTCGGGCACGTCCGGGTCGGTGAACACCAGGGCCGCGTTGGTCAACACCGCAGCGGCCTTCGTGGTCAACAATCCCGGATCACCCGGGCCGGAACCCACGAACGTGATGCGGCCCGGTCTCGGCTTACGCCCTCGCGTCGTCATTGTCGCTCCCACGTCACTCTCATTCAGTTTCCTCGCGCGGGATCCTGCCGCGCATTACCGATCAGCTCTCCGGCCCCCAGCTCGAGCAGCTCCGCGGCCACCGAGAGCCCCAACTCCCGGGCCCGACCGGGACTGCCGATGCCGGACGCGCGGATCACGTCGGATCCGTCCAGCGCCGCCACGCAGCCACGCAGCGACAGCTCCTCGAAGACGCGGCCGTCCTCATCAATGGACTCGACCACCTCCGCGATCGCGCCCACTGGTGCGGAGCAGCCCGCCTCCAGTTCGGCGAGCAAGGCTCGTTCCGCGGTGACCGCCACCCGCGTGTCGGCGTCGTCCAGCTCCGCCAGCACTGCCGCCAGCTCGCTGTCACCGGCACGGCATTCAACGGCGAGCGCGCCCTGAGCCGGTGCTGGCAACATTTGCACCGCCTCCAACGTCTCGGTGACATCAGCGAGGCGGCCAATTCGGGCCAGACCGGCCCGGGCCACCACGATGGCGTCAAGATCACCACTGCTTACCCTGTTCAACCTGGTATCTAGGTTGCCTCGTAGGGGGCGGATTTCCAAACCGAGACCCAGTGCTCTAAGCTGCGCGGCCCGCCGCGGGGAGGACGTGCCCACCAGCGAACCCGCTGGCAACTCCCCGAGCACCAGCCCGTCGCGCGCCACCAGCGCATCCCGCGGGTCATTGCGGGTGGGTATGGCCGCAATCGTGAACCTCGGATCCTCGGCCGTCGGCAAATCCTTGTGCGAGTGCACAGCCGCATCGACGCGCCCGTCCTCCATGGCCTCCCGCAACGCGGTGGTGAACACCCCGACACCAAGAGTTTCGATGGGCGCCGAGGACTGATCCCCCGCGGTAGTGATGATGACGAGCTCGGCGGGATGGCCATTGGCGATAAGGATGTCTTTGACGACACCAGCCTGGGTGGTGGCCAGCAGACTGCCCCGCGTGCCTATCCGGATCACGTGCGCCAATCAGCTACTCAGCGGACTGCTTGGGGCTGCCGGGGAGGCCGGCGGTGCCGTGGGCGTGACTGCCGGTCTCGAATCCTGTTGACGCAACTGGCAATTCGCCGGCAGCAACGGCGTCGACGGCAGTTTGGTCGAGTTCGAAAAGCTCGCGCAGGGCTTCGGCATAACTGTCCCCGCCGGGCGCGCTGGCGAGCTGTTTGATCCGCACCGTGGGTGCGTGCAGCAGCTTGTCCACCACCCGGCGGACGGTGCGGGCCACCTCTTCGCGCTGAGCGCTCTGCAGGCCGGGCAGCCGGTTCTCCAGGCGCAGTAGCTCGGCTTCGACCACATCGGCGGCCCGCTGACGCAGCGCGGTCACCGTCGGGGTGACCTCGGCCATCCGCTGTCCGGCCAGATAGGCGGCCACTTCGGCCGCCACGATGTGACGGGCGGCATCGACGTCGGCAGTCGCGGCATGGGCGGCCGGTTCACGTTGAATCCGGTCCACGTCGACGAGCCAGACGCCGGGTAGGCCGGCCGCGGCCGGGTCGACGTCGCGCGGCATGCCGAGGTCGCAGATCACCAGCGGGTGGTCCGCTTCGTCGCGGCCCGCGGTGGCCAGCGCGTGGTGCACGTCGGCCAGGGAGACCACCGGGCTCACCGCTCCGGTGCAGGTGACCACGACGTCGGCGGCGGCCAGTGCGTCGTCCAGCTGGTCCAGCGTCAGCGCGTCGGCTTGCACGCCGGATTCGCGGATCTTGCGGGCCAGCCGCTGCGCCCGGGGCAGCGACCGGTTGAGCACCAGGATCTGGCCGATGCCGGCCCGGATCAGGTGGCTCGACGACAAGGCACCCATCGCACCCGCGCCGATCACCACGCCGGTCTTGCCCGAAAGTCCGTCCACCTTGTGCTCGGCCATGCTCAGCGCGACCGACACGACGGAGGCCCCGGCGGCGTCGATACCCGTCTCGGAATGCACCCGCTTGCCCACCGACAACGCCCGTTGGGCCAGCTCGTGCAGCACCCGGCCGACAGAGCGGTTCGTCTCGGCGGAGGAATAGGCGCGGCGCACCTGGCCAAGCACCTGTTGCTCGCCGATCACCGCCGAATCCAGGCCGCTGGCAACGGCGAACAAGTGCTCGACCGCGGCCTCGCTATAGCGCACGTAGGCGTACTTGGTCAGGTCGCCCATCGCCATGCCGGAGTGCTCCGACAGCACCTGCCCGATCGCCGCTAACCCGCCGTGGAAAGCGTCGACCACCGCGTAGACCTCGACGCGGTTGCATGTCGACAGCACCATCGCTTCGGTTACCAGCTCGGACTGCAGCACCTTGTCGACGATCTTGATCTGATCGGAATCGTTGATGCTGATTTGTTCCAGGACGGAGACCGGCGCACTGCGGTGCGAAACCCCGAAGAGCAAGATGCTCACGGCAGCATCACCTGGCCAGCTCCCTTGCTTCCAGCAGTAACTGAACTAGTCGTCTACGTTAATCGTTTATTCGGCGGGCTACCAAATAATGGGTCAACGGCCCCCGCTCTGCTGGTCGCCGAAGCGGGTCGCGCCGCTATCGTCGGAGATCAGCGCGCAGTCGGGCCTCGTCGATTTCCCAGTAACTGTGCTCACGTCCGTCCAGCAGGATCACCGGCAATCGGTCGCCGAATTCGGCCCGCAGCCCGGGGTTGCCCTCCTGGGCGGCGGCGTCGACGTCGGTCGTCGATAGCTCGAACCCCAGCTCCCCGGCCAGCTCGACCAGCCGGGCGTACACGCGTGCGCAGATGGTGCACCCGTCCCGGGTCAGTAGCTCTACCAGCGGCTGGGTCATGGCACCAGTGTGTCATCGGCGGCCGGCGGCACCGTCAGTGAATTGTGGCGCCGTCTGGCAATCGTTAGATTTTAGCTGTGGCCGCTAACGACAATCTGCGCGTCGATCCCCAGGTGATGCAGGGGTTCGCCCAAGGGTTGCTCGGTGCTGCCGAGGCGCTGCGAAATCAGCTGTCCGAACTCGACGGTCAGGTCGGCGAGATGCTAGGCGGCTGGCACGGCACGGCCGGCGACGCCTATAGCTCGGCGTGGGAGAAGTGGCACCGCGGAGCCACCGAAGTGGAGCAGGGCTTGTCGATACTGGCCAAGGCGGTCGGTCAGACCGGCAAGGGCTATCAGCAAAACGAGACCGCGTCCGCGCAGTCGTTGCGGGTGGTGCGCGGTGGCTGAGGCATTTCGGGTGGACCCCGATGCGCTGGCCGACGCGGTCGAGCGGATGTCTGAATTTCAGCGCTACGCCGAGAGCATGCTCTCCGAAATCGATTCTCTGGTAAGCAATCTGCACATTACCTGGACGGGCGAGGGAGCGGCGGCACACGCCGAAGCACACCGGCGCTGGACTCAGGGCGAAGCAACGATGCGTGAGGCGCTGGCTCAGCTGCGAGACGCTGCACATGGCGCGCACGGCAACTACACCGGCGCCACCGCCAAGAATCTGAGCATGTGGTCCTGAGCTAATGGCGCCGCTGGCTGTCGACCCCGCGGCCCTCGACAGTGCAGGCGCCCAGGTGGTGATCCAGGCCGGTCCGAGCAGCATCTGACCGGAAGCGGCGAAACCGTTCTTGGGCCCTTCAAGCCTCTGGGCGGCGGCCCTTCGTACATCGAAGTCGCGCTGCAACATGGAGCTTTGGAAAAATAGATCCGAATACCTTCACCGGCGCGGAGCTTAGATACCTTGAATCCCACGGCTATCGAAGATTGGGTGACAACACGTTGATTCCACCGAGCAAATAAGGATCGAAATGACGACGTTGCTGGAATTCTATCTGCAATATTTAGATTACCTAAATCCGCGCTATCGGATTACAAATTCCAGTACGAGCGGCGTCGCGACCAACGACGCCTCGTTAACCCTGACAGGACCCGAAACTAGCTGGCAGATCGCCAACGACCGTGGACAGATTCTGTTTTCCTTCGCTCCAGCTGAGTTAGCAAACGAGCCGCGAAACTGGTTTCGGCTGTCGATCATCCGGCAGTACCTCGACGATTACGATGAGACGAACACTGTCCCGCTGCCCGAGGCAGTGGCGTGGATTCGCAATAACCAGAACCGCATCGACGAGTTATTTTCTGATGCTTCGGCTGCCCAATCTTGCGACGCGCTCGCGACGCTCGAAAATGCAAATGCTGAAAAGTATTGGGGTCCGCCCAATACTTAGCGAAGCGGTCGCTTCGACCCTAGTTCAGGCGCACCGGCTGCCAGACGCGTTCGTCAATTGCCCGCCTCGGAGCGACAACGCCGATCCAAGTTGTCGCTCCGAGGCGGGCAAAAGCTGTGCCGAAAGTCGCGCCGCGAGGCACAGCAGAGGCCGAGCCCTCCGCGCGGTCCCGCAGCACCCAGAGGCGCAAACCTCCCCTCGACACCTGCCGGATAGGGTTAATAGCGGCCGCAGCACGTGACCATCGGCCACCCGGCGGCACAGCGATTTAGGAGGTTTGGCGATGACTTCCTCTGAGTCGGGCGAGTCGGGCAACGCCGAATCCACCGCTCACATCGACCTGGAATCGGTGGCGGCCAACGCCAGCGCGGCCCGTGCGCTCGAAGGTCTGCAGGCGGAGGCCGAGGCCGCCGGGGAGAGCCGCCCGCAGCCGCCGATCGACCTGACCGCCGCCGCCTTCTTCGACGTGGACAACACGCTGGTGCAGGGCTCGTCGGCGGTACATTTCGGCCGTGGACTGGCAGCTCGCAACTATTTCACCTATCGCGACGTGCTCGGATTCATCTACGCCCAGGCCAAGTTTCAGTTGCTCGGCAAGGAAAACAGCGACGACGTCGCTGCCGGCCGACGTAAAGCGCTCGCCTTCATCGAGGGCCGCTCCGTCGAGGAGTTGGTCTCGCTGGGCGAGGAGATCTTCGACGAGATCATCGCCGACAAAATCTGGGCCGGCACCCGCGAACTCACCGAAATGCACCTCGACGCCGGCCAGCAGGTCTGGCTGATCACCGCGACACCGTATGAGCTCGCGGCGACCATCGCCCGTCGCCTCGGACTGACCGGCGCGCTGGGCACCGTCGCCGAATCGCTCGATGGGATATTCACCGGCCAGCTGGTTGGCGAAATCCTGCACGGCCCGGGGAAGGCCCACGCGGTACGTTCGCTGGCGATCCGAGAGGGCCTCAACCTCAAACGCTGCACCGCCTACTCCGACAGCTTCAATGACGTGCCGATGCTGTCGCTGGTTGGCACCGCAGTCGCCATCAACCCCGACGCGCGCCTGCGCAGTCTGGCCCGCGAACGGGACTGGGAAATTCGCGATTTTCGAACCGCGCGCAAGGCGGCCCGAATCGGGGTGCCGTCGGCTCTGGCGCTGGGCGCGGCGGGTGGGGCGCTGGCGGCGTTGGCCTCCCGACGCCAATCGCGCTGATAAGCTGCGCCGCTAGCAACTATTCGAGCGGAGCGCACCGGTATGACAATTCCTGACGGAGCCGCGGCGATCATCGGCAGCCACTACCGTGCGCCGGACTACTTCGAGGTCGGACGCGAAAAGATCCGGGAGTTCGCACTCGCCGTGATGGACGAGGACCCCACGCACCACAGCGACGAGGACGCCGCCGCCGCCGGCTACCCCGCGGTGGTGGCGCCACTGACCTTCCTGGCCGTCGCAGGACGCCGGGTCCAGCTGGAGATTTTCACCAAGTTCAGCATCCCGATCAATATCGCCAGAGTCCTGCACCGCGACCAGAAGTTCACGTTCCACCGGCCGATGCTGGCCCACGATAGGCTTTACTTCGATACGTATCTAGACTCGGTAATTGAGTCCCACGGCACCGTCATCGCGGAAATTCGCAGCGAAGTCACAGATGCCGATGGGAACCCGGTAATCACCAGCACCGTCACGATGTTGGGTGAAGCCGCACAGCAAGAAGCCGGCGCTGAAGCAACCGTCGCCGCGATCGCATCGATATCCGCTGGAAAGTAGGGCCGTTTTTATGTCACAGGGTGAAACGGGTGGCACCCAACTGAGGCCGCCGGTCGAGGCAGTCCGCTCTCATTACGACAAGTCGAACGAGTTCTTCAAGCTCTGGCTCGACCCGTCGATGACTTACAGCTGCGGCTACTTTGACGAGCATCCGGACCCGCAGAATCTGACCAAGACGCTGGAAGAGGCGCAGTACGCCAAGCGCAAGCTCGCCTTGGACAAGCTGGACCTCAAGCCCGGCATGACGCTGCTCGACATCGGCTCCGGCTGGGGCTCGACGATGCGGCACGCGGTGCAGGAGTACGACGTCAACGTGATCGGCTTGACGCTCAGCGAGAACCAGTACGCCCATTGTGTGAGCAAGTTCGAAGAGGTGGACAGCCCCCGTCGCAAAGAGGTGCGGATTCAGGGTTGGGAACAATTCGACGAGCCGATCGACCGCATCGTGTCGCTGGGCGCGTTCGAGCACTTCGCCGACGGCGCGGGCGATGCCGGGTACGAGCGTTACGGCGTCTTCTTCAAGAAGTTCTACAGCCTGCTGCCCGACGACGGCAGGATGCTGCTGCACACCATCGTGGTGCCCACCGCCGAAGAGGGTAAGGAAATGGGCTTGAAGACCACGATGACCCTGCTGCGGTTCATCAGCTTCATCCTGAAGGAGATCTACCCGGGCGGCAGGTTGCCCCAGGTCGAACAGGTCGACAGGTACTCCACGGACGCCGGATTCAAGATCGATCGTCGCCACTTCATCGGGAAGAACTACGTCCCGACGTTGACGGCGTGGGGGGATGCGCTCGAGGCGCACAAGGACGAGGCGATCGCCCTGAAGGGGCAGGAGACCTACGACATCTACCTGCACTACCTGCGGGGCTGCTCGGATCTGTTCCGCGACGGCTACACGAACGTCTGCCAGTTCACTCTGACCAAGTAACCGCTTGCGCGCATAAGCGCCCTGGTGCCGTTGGTACCGGGGCGCTTTGCCGTCGAGGGGTCGCGTCAGCCCAGGAAGACGTTGCGGCGCCCGGCGAGCAGCCGGTACAGCGTCTGCTGAATCGTCTCCCGCACCTGATCGGTCAACTCGAAGGTGACCATTGGGTCCTCGGCGTCAGAGGCCGCGTAGTCGGTGGTGTGGATCGGCTCACCGAAGGCGATGTGCCACTTCGACGGCAGCGGCAGCAGGCCCGCCGGTCCGGCCAGCGGGAACAGCGGGGTGACCGGGAAGTAAGGCAGTCCGAACAGCCGTGCCAGCAGCTTGACGTCAGTGAGCATCGGGTAGATCTCTTCGGAACCGATGATCGAGCAGGGAATGATCGGCGCTTTGGTGCGCAGCGCCGCCGTCACGAAGCCGCCGCGTCCGAACCTCTGCAACTTGTAGCGGTCCTCGAAGCGCTTGCCCAGACCCTTGTAGCCCTCCGGGAAGACCGCGGTGAGCTCGCCCGCGGCCAACAGTCGGTGCGCGTCGGCCGTGCAGGCCATGGTGTGTCCCGCCTTGCGGGCCGCCTCGCCGACCACGGGCATGTCGAACACCATGTCGGCGGCCAGCAGTCGCATGTCCCGCTGCGCGGGATGCTCGTCGTGAACCGCCACCGACAACATCAAGCCGTCGAAGGGCAATACCCCGGCGTGGTTGGCCACCAGCAGCGCGGCCCCCTCGCTCGGCAGGTTCTCGATGCCGCTGACTTCCACCCGAAACCACGACTTGAAAAAGAACCTCAGCAAAGGCCGAACAATGGCGTTGTTGAAGTGTGGATCGAACCCGAACTCGTCAACGGTGTAGTCACCCGTCAGCCGTTGCCGGAAGAATCCAGCAACCGCAGCCACCTGCTGAGCAAACTCGTTGAGGGGCGCCTCCGCCGTTGTTGCCCCACCCGCAGAACGCCGGTGCTCATCGATTTCGCTGACCACGGCCGCGAGCTGCTCGGCCGATGCGCGACCGTGCGGATCGGTCAATAACGACGGATGCTGACGCGACGCGTCGGTGCGTTGATCGGCTCTCCGGCGAGCTGCGACGCGACCCCGATTGCTATGCAGGGGAATGACATTCGCTCTGGTTTCACCCGCCACGATAACTACCTGACCCCACCCCATGGAATTGGATTACGGCTTCCCCAGCGCTGCGCTAAGGCTATGGCGCGACCCTCCAAGGAGCGTACCCGATGTGGGTCGATTATGGGAGTCAAGCTGCGGCCGCGAACGTAGTCGTCGAAGGCTTCCGCCGTCGTCCACTTTGGCTGGTAGCCGAGTTCGGAGTGCATCCTCGAGGTGTCCATCACGCGGCCGAAACTCAAGTAATTGAATTGCTCACGGTTGATCTCGTTATAACGATTAGCCCGTCTCAGCGAATCCAATGCCCACACCCCAAAACCCGGCACGGGCAACGGAATACGGCCGGCCCGCCGGATCGCCTGCGTGAGCATGAGGATGCCGTCGGCGCCGATATTGAAGGTGCCGGCCTTGCCGGCCATGGCGGCACGTTCCAGCGCGCCCAGCGCGTCTTGCTCGTGCAACAACTGCAATCGGGCGTCGCGCCCGAACATCGTCGGGACCAGCGGTCCAGCCAGATACCGCGACAGCGTGGTATCCATCGCCGGGCCAATCATGTTGGCCAGCCGCAGAATTGTGACCGCGATATCGGGCCTGCGGCGGCCCAGCCCGCGCGCGTAACCCTCGATGTCGAGGCTGTCCTTGGCGAAACCACTGCGAATAGGACGGCGGCTGGTGCTGTCCTCGGTGAACATCACCGGATCGAGCGGGCTCGACCCGTAAACCTCAGAGGTCGACTTCAGCACGACGCGGCGGACCGACGGCGCTTTCTGGCAGGCCGCGAACAGTTGCATGGCGCCCATGACGTTGAGTTCCTTCAACGCCGCCGTGCCGCCGGACCTGGGTGCATAGGAGGCCGCCGCGGCGTGCACCACGGTGTCGACGTCGCCGTTGCGGATGACTTTGGCGATAAACGGGTTACGGATGTCGGCGCGCACGAATTCGGCGCGGCCCATCCTGCGCAGCATGTCCTTGCTGGGGGCGATCGCATCCACCGCGATCACCGTGTTGATCAACGGGTTCTGCGCTAGCCGAGCCGTCAGGTAGCCGCCGAGGAACCGGCACGCGCCAGTGACCAGCACCACCTTGGGGTAATGCATGGTGTCGCTCGCGGTGCCGCCGGTTCCGGCGCCGTCCCCGCTCGAAGAATCCACCCGAACAGCCTAACGGCCGCGCTACCCAACAGCGTTACAGCAGCGTGTCGCGCCGGGGCGAGCGCCGGGATTACGCGGGGCGGAGCTTACTTGCCGAGTTTTCTACGCTGCACTCGCGTGCGGCGCAGCAGTTTGCGGTGCTTTTTCTTCGACATGCGCTTGCGCCGCTTCTTGATTACTGAACCCATGAACTCCGCTATCTAACCCGTGACCGTTTGTTAAGGACTGCTAAAGGATGCCGTCACTTTACCCGGCGGGCCGCACCGAACACCAAACCGGCGGTCGCAGGCCCGCTAGAGCAGCCCACGCCACACGTGCACGGCGCGCGGACCACCGACAACCGTCGCCGGGTCCGCTGCCTCCGACGCCGCGCGAGGTGTCGACTCAGCCGGCGTCGAAGTACGACGTCTCGAGCATGTCGTGGACGGCCTTCGCGTGCACCCGGAAGGAGCGGCCAACCCGAACCGCCGGCAACTCTCCGTTGTGCACCAGGCGGTAGACCGTCATCTTGGAGACCCGCATTAGGGCCGCCACTTCCGCGACGGTCAGAAATTGTGTCCTGCCTTGCTGGCCATCGACAGAAGCGGTGTCCCGCGGCTTACCTGCGGAATCTCGCGCCGATGGCCCATTGGTAGACGTCATCGCAACCCAATCGTGTCAGGCCCGCGCTACGCCAGTGGCTTCCCCTCCGCTGGCACCCACACAGGCATACACCAAGGAGAATAGCGGGACTAGTGGGGTTACTGGTACTGGTGGGGGTCAATCAATTTGAAATCTTAAAATTATTCGGATGTAATTCTTAGCTGTTCAGAACGCCTTTTAGCGGCCTGAACGGCGGCGTCGACAGCCACCCGAAATCCGCCTCGTTCCAGTTCGCGCAGCGCAGCCGCGGTGGTACCACCCGGTGACGTCACCGTCGCTCGCAGTTCGGCCGCTGTGGTGTCGGGCCTGGTGCCCGGCGCTTGAGCCCCGTCCGGCCGCAGGTCTTGATCCAGCCGTTCCAGCAGCATCGCCGCCGAGCCCGCCAGGGTTTGCGTTGTCAGGTCGGTCGCCACCTGCCGGCTCAGCCCGGCCGCGACCCCAGCGTCCACCAGGGCCTCGACCATCAGGAAGAAATACGCCGGACCCGAGCCCGACAATGCGGTCACCGCGTCCATTTGGGATTCCGGAACGGTCAGCACGCCTCCAACCGCGCCGAACAACTCGGAAGCCTCCTCGAGCTGCGTTGCGGTGACGAAGCGGCCTTTGGCCAGCGCGGTCACCCCCGCCCCCACCAGCATCGCCGCATTCGGCATCGCCCGGATCACTGGCGTCCCGGCCGGCAATTTGGACTCGAAGTAGGAAATCGTGATCCCGGCGGCGACGGTGACGTATACCTGCTCGGCGCTGTCGTCCTCGGCGACGGCGGCGGCCCGGCCCAGCTCCCCCATCACCGACTCGACGTCGGCCGGCTTCACCGCGACGAACACGAACGTCGCGTTGTCCACCGCGTCGGTTGTCGATGTCACCCGCACCGAATAGGTGTCAGCCAGGTACTTCGCGCGTTCGGGGACGCGTTCGGCCACCACCAGGTCTTTCACCTGACGCCCCGCGCGAAGCAGACCCGACAGCAATCCTTCGCCGATGCTGCCACCACCGATGATCGCGATTCTTGCCATGCCGAAAAGCATCGCAGACAGCTCGGCAGATCGCGGCTACCGGGGCTCTACCGTTGAGCGGGCACCATCGCCAGCTGCCGCGACTGCGCAACGAGCCGGCCCAGGCTGTCAACGACGATGTGGTCCTCGTCGAACCAGTCGTGCCCGATCTCCAGGCAGGTGCACACCACCCGCAACCAGCCGTCGGCGGGACGACCCCGCAGGAACGCGATGAGCGCGATGGTGGGCGCCCAGCCGGTGCGCTCCACCGCAAAGGTCACCGGCGCCGACAGATCGCCGCACATCAGCGCAAACAGCGCGTCCGGGGCCACGTCGCGCGGACGCGCCCACATCTGCAGCATCGGCGCCCGCCCGGTGGCCCCGCGCTGCATCGTCGACAGCAGCGGCCGGATTTCGCAGCCTTCGCCCAGATGCACCAGCCCGGCCAGCGGGTGGCCGGGCCCAATCGGTTCGATGTCGTCCGGCGGTTCTGGGGCCATCAGGTCCAGCACCGGGTTGGCCGACAGCAGCGGGGCCGTGTCACCGCCGGGGGAGAAATGTTCGGGCTCGCCGAGATTGACCACGGCGTGCACCGCCGTGCGGTCACCCTGCATCAGCTCGACGTCGACGACGCTGATCCGTCGGCCGCGCTTGCGCATCGAGGTCACCAGCCGCATCGGCCCCGGATCGGGCGCCCACAGGAAGCTCGCCGACACCGCAACCGGTTCAAGGCCCGACGATTCCCCACCGCCCGCGGCGCGCGCTGCCTGGGCGCACAGCGCCAGCATGGCGCCTCCGTGCACCTTGGGCCCGATCGTCCAATGTTTGTTGAGCTCGGCGTCATAGACGCCCGGCTCGACCTCCCGCAGCGTCATTGCGGTGGTGAATAGCGCGGTCATGGT
Source organism: uncultured Actinomycetota bacterium (assembly GCA_963826365.1). GTDB lineage: Bacteria > Actinomycetota > Actinomycetes > Mycobacteriales > Mycobacteriaceae > Mycobacterium. The sequence continues at coordinate 897,391 of CAWGXA010000004.1, forward strand.
CTCCTGAGAGGTCTTAAAACGGGCAGGGCAAGCTCACCGCAGCAGATGCGTGCGGGCGAACTGCAGCGCTTCGGTGAGCATGGCTTCCCGCTCGTTGGCCGAACGGGCGCTGGACGTCGAAACCTCGAGGATGACGTGGCCGGCGAACTGGCTGGCGGCCAGCATCTCGCACACCTCGGCGGTGGGTTCGGTGCCGCGCCCGGGCACCAGGTGCTCGTCGGCGGGCAGCCCGCTGCCGTCGCACAGGTGCAGATGCACCAGCCCGGCGCCCATCCGCTCGGCCATCTCGAGCGCGTCAGTGCCCGCCGTGGAGGTGTGCGACAAGTCCAGCGTGTAGTGGGCGTGGTTGCCGTCCAGCGGGTCGTAGGACGGCGAGAACGCCGAGATCCCCGCTCCGGGTCCACCGCCGCGCCTGCGCATCCGTTCCCGCGACTGGTCGGCCCCGAAGAAACGGTCCGTCCGGAACGGGAACATGTTCTCCACCGCGACAAGCACGTCGCTGGAGGCTTCCAGCTCCGCAACCTGGTCGGCGAATCCGTCGGCGTAGCGCCGCTGCCAGCGAAACGGCGGATGCACGACGACGGTCTGCGCACCCAGCTGTTCGGCGGTCCGCACGCTGCGTTCCAGCTTGGGAATCGGGTTGGAGCCCCACACCCGCTGCGAGATCAGCAGGCAGGGAGCATGCACCGAGAGCACCGGGACGTGATAGCGGCGGGACAGCTTCTCGACGGCAGCGACCTCCTGGCTGACCGTCTCGCTCCACACCATCAGCTCGACACCGTCGTAACCGAGCCGGGCCGCATATTCGAACGCGGCCTCCGCCCGCAATGGATAGACGGATGCCGTGGACAGGCCGACTTTGATTGCTGGACGCACAGTTTTGTCGGTGGTGCCTAGCCCGATTGCAAGGACAGGGCGAGCGGTCCGAGGGTGATCAGCGCCCCGACGGCCACCGCAATCAACGTGCTGGCGATGTCTTCGGTCTTGCGAACCACGCGCACGCCCGCTACCAGGCCAAGGATGACCAAAACCGATAGCACCAGGGCCACCAGGCTGTTCCATCGCCACAGCTGGTCGAAGGCGATGAAGAGCCCGGCACCGAAGGCGACGGCCAGCATCGACTGCAACACGGTCAGGCTGCCGCGCCAGAGGGACACGAGTTTGCCGGGCCTCCGATGGGCATCCGCGGCCTGCTCGCCACGATCAGCCTCGGGCCCGGCGACATTCTCGTCGCTTTCAGCTGCGGCGGCCCGCGCTTCGGCACCCGCCGCGGCCCGCTCCTCGCCCCGCCGGCGAGCCACTTCGTCGGCCAGGGTCTGCCCACTGAATAGCGTCGAATCCGGAGCCTGCAGGTAGGACCGCACGTAGGCCGAATCCTCGCTCTCCAGCTCGGCTTCACGTACGTCGGAATCCATCACATCCACCGGCATATCGGCGTACTGCTCCAGCGGATCCGGGCTCATGGTCTCCGCGGATTGCGACTCGGATTGATTGGTCGGCCCGGCCGTGCCGTTGTCGCTGTCGGGCCGGCGCGAGGGCCGCGGGTAAGCGCTGAGCTCGGGCCCGGCGCGTTGCGGCTGCGGTGGTGACTTGGGCCAGCGCGGCTCGGGCTCCGACCAGTACGAGGGCTTGGGCTGCTCTTCGGTTTGGCGCCCGGACGCAGCGTCGTCGACGACGGGTTCCACGGGCGCTGTGACCGCGGGCTCGGCAACCTGAACCGATCCGTTGGCCGCATGCGCGGTCTCGTCATGCACGTCGTCGCGGATGATCGGCAGCTCGCCGGTGAGTTCGGCAACGGTGACAGCGTCGCTGTCGCCGCGCCGACGCCGCCGCCGACGGGTAACCGCCGGGGCGCCGATGGTTCCGTTCCTGGCCAGCAATTCGGCTACCGAGATCGGCCGAGTGCCGGGGCTCTCGGTCTCAGATTGCGGTCCGGTCATGCTTTGTCGCCTTTCGATCGGTGGGCATTCCGATCAACTGCCTGACGTCTAGCATCGCGCACCGAAGCCTGCACGAGGGCAGTTCCGTCGGCTTCACTGTCGAGTTTGCGCAAGATGAGACCTTCCCGTAATGCCCACGGGCAGATATCCACCGTATCTATCGACAGTGCTCGCATACTCGCCTCCGCCACCAGAGCCCCCGCCACGATCTGTGGTGCTCGCTCGGCGCTCACTCCTTCCAGTTCTGCCCGGTCAGCGGTCGTCATCCTAGAGATGAAAGATATGAGTTGCCTGAGGCCGTTGGCGGTCAGCGTGCGCTTCACCCGTGGCCCGGCGGCCGACGGCGCCGCACCGGTGAGTCGCGCCAGCGAGCGGAATGTCTTGGACGTCGCGACGGCCAGGTCGGGACTGCCGGCCTCGAGCACCTCGGCGCTGGCGTCCGCCAGCTCGGCGTCCAGCCAGTCACGCAGCATCCCAACCCGGCGCCGGCCGGGCGGGTCGTCGGGCAGCCATTCGCGGGTCAACCGCCCGGCGCCCAGCGGCAGCGACAGCGCGACCTCGGGCTCCTCGTCGACGCCGCTGGACAGTTCCAGCGAGCCGCCACCGATGTCGAGGTTGATGATCCGCCCCGCACTCCATCCGTACCACCGACGCACGGCCAAAAAGGTCAGCCGCGACTCGGCCTCCCCAGTCAGTACCTGCAACTCAACGCCGGTGTCCTTGCGCACCCGGGACAGCACGTCGTCGGAATTCTCGGCGTCCCGGACGGCGGAGGTGGCGAAGGCCATCAGCTCTTCGCAGCCGGAGCTGTCCGCGATTTTGGCGAACTCGTCGATGGTGGAGAGCAGCTTCTCGGCACCGCGCTTGGTGAGTTTGCCCGAGCTGTCGATGGACTCCGCCAATCGCAGCGTGGCTTTCGTCGAGCTCATCGGAGTCGGATGCCCGCCGCGATGGGCATCCACCACCAATAGATGGACCGTGTTGCTGCCCACGTCGAGCACACCCAATCGCACGCCAAAAACCTATCGTGCGGCGCTGTGAAACGTCTCGCGGCCCGCGGTATCGGGCCAGGCAATTCGCGTCAGCACCGGCCCGGGTGTCAGCGAAGCGAACAGCGGTAATTGTGGTCTAACGTTGAATCCGTGGCGAATTCACACCCCGAGCCGGGGCAAGAGGTGGAGTTGGACTTCGCCCGCGAATGGGTGGAGTTCTACGACCCGGACAACGCCGAGCACCTGATCGCGGCCGACCTCACCTGGCTGTTATCCCGTTGGACGTGCGTTTTCGGCACACCGGCCTGCTGCGGCACGGTCGAGGGCCGCCCGGATGACGGATGTTGCTCGCACGGCGCGTTCTTGTCCGACGACGACGACCGCGCCCGGCTCGACGACGCCGTGAGCCAGCTCACTGATGCCGATTGGCAGTTCCGCGAAAAAGGCTTGGGCCGCAAGGGTTACCTCGAACTCGACGAGCACGAAGGGCAGCCGCAGTACCGGACCCGCAAATACAAGGGGGCGTGCATTTTCTTGAACCGCCCCGGTTTTCCCTCGGGCACCGGCTGCTCCCTGCACAGCAAAGCCCTCAAGCTGGGGGTGCCGCCGCTGACGATGAAACCCGATGTGTGCTGGCAGCTGCCGATCCGGCGCAGCCAGGAGTGGGTGACCCGGCCCGACGGCACCGAAATACTGAAGACCACCCTGACCGAATACGACCGCCGCGGCTGGGGCTCCGGTGGCTCCGACTTGCACTGGTACTGCACCGGAGATCCGGCCGCTCATGTCGGCGCCAAGCCGGTGTGGGAAAGCCTGGCCGACGAGCTCAGTGAGCTACTCGGCGCCAAGGCATACTCAGAGCTGGCGGGAATGTGCAAGCGCCGCAGCAAGTTAGGGCTTATCGCGATACATCCGGCGACTCGGCTCGCCGAGTAGCTACCTCGTCGGTGCGCGCTGGTGACCGAGTGTGCGTCCTGGGCGTTCACGGTGCGTTCGCGGCGGCGTTCGAGTGAAATTCCCGCCCCGAGCGCACCCTCGACACCCTCAACGCACCCGCGTTGGTACTAGCTTTGAGCCGTGGACGGCGAAACCCGGTCAGCCGCCGCCCCGCGCTGGCGGGGCAACGCCGGGCGCCTCGAAGTCTGGTATGCCACCCTGTCGGATCCGCTGACGCGCGCCGGACTGTGGATCCACTGCGAGACGGTCGCGCCGACACACGCCGCGCAGCTCCCCTACGCGCACGGTTGGGCCAGCTGGTTCCCGCCCGATGGCCCACCGCGCACCGCGCGGTTCGGGCCTGAGCCGACCCAGCCCGCGACCGGCGCCGCGTGGTTCGACGCCGCGGGCGTGCGAATGAATGGCGAGGTGGTGACCGGCCACGCCGGATCATTCGCCTGGGACGTGTCCTGGAAAGACACCGGTACACCGCTGTGGACGTTTCCGCGAGTGGCGTGGGAGCGCGAGCTGCTGCCGGCCGCGCAGGTCGTCGTCGCACCCAGCGCCGACTTCACCGGATCACTGACCATCGGCGACACCGCGCACCGCGTCGACGGCTGGCGCGGCGCCGTCGCCCACATCTATGGGCATGGCAATGCCGAGCGGTGGGGGTGGATTCACGCCGACCTCGGTGCCGGCGACGTCTTGGAGGCGGTCGCCGCGGTCTCGGGTAAACCGGGGCTGCGCTGTCTTGCGCCGATGGCCTTCGTTCGCTTCCGCATCGACGGAAAGGATTGGCCCGCAAGCCCTTTGCCGTCGCTGCGGATGCGGACCACACTTGGCCTGCCACACTGGCAGGTAGCGGGGCGCATCGGCGGCAGCGAGGTTGCGATCCGGGTCGAGCAGCATCCGGACAGGTGCGTGCGCCTTCGATACACCGATCCCGACGGGCGCACCGCGGTGTGCACCAACACCGAGCAGGCCGACATCCACATCGAGATCAGTCACCGCGAGCGCCGCACCCGGGTTATCGACCAGAGCTGGTCGGTGTTGGGAACCGGTCACGCCGAAGTCGGCTTGCGTGGGCCCTAACGGCCGGGGCTGCGAGTGTGCATCCTGGGCGTCGCCCACGCACACTGGCCGCCCTCAGCGCACACTGTGTTAGGAACGGTGCGTGCCGATTCCCGAATTCATCGTCGAGCTGCGTCGCGCCGTCGGACATGCGCCGTTGTGGTTGTCCGGTATTACGGCCGTCACGGTCCGGGATCGAAAAGTGCTGCTGGTCAAGCGATCAGACAACGGCGCGTGGACGGCCGTGACCGGAATCCTGGAGCCCGGAGAAAATCCGGCGGATGGCGCTGCCCGCGAGGTCCGCGAGGAAACCGGCGTCACTGCCCGGGCCACCCGGCTCGCGTGGGTACACGTGACGCAGCCGACCGTGCACGCCAATGGTGATCAGGCCCAGTACTTGAACCACGTGTTCCGGATGGAGTGGTTATCCGGGGAGCCCTTTGCCGCCGACGACGAGAGCACCGAGGCCGCCTGGTTCGACCTCGATCAGCTTCCGCCCATGACAGCGAACATGCAGCGGCGCATCACGCTGTGCGTCAGCGACGATGTCCGAACCGTTTTCGATACCACCAGCCCGCCAGCGGCAGATCAGCCCGGCTAGCTCACTCCCCCGGCCGATCTACCCATCATCGCGTCGGTGCCGACCGCCAGGCCCAGGAGGGGGGCCGGTCATCACTCCGTTCAGACCCTCCTGGAACGTGCGCCATGGAGCCTCGCCTAGCGGAGCGGGCTGCTGCTCGACCTCCGGGGCGGACGCCGCCCAGCTTGGCACCGACAGCGACCCGAGCGAGCCTGCCGCGCCCAATCCTGAACACTGGACTTCAACACTCGAGAAGTCGCGAAATCCCTTCAGCGCCGAGGAGTTCACCTGCGTTACCGTCTCATCAGGTTCCACGGATATCCCCACTAGTCGACGCAACCCAATGAGGTTATCTAACAGGCATACCTAAAGTTATGGTGGCGAAACGCCTAATTTCTCGGCACTGCTGTGCCGGCTAGCTGGCACAGCACAGGGCACGATCGCATTTTCATCGGTGCCCAGCCCCAAGCCGACCACTTGAGGATCTCGGCCAACTGAGAATCGGCCGCCGATTCCATCGACGCTTTGCACAGCGTCCATACCGCGAACCCGATACGGTGTGACAGTCATGCCAACAATCGTCGTATTCGGGATCACTCAATGGAGTTGAACGCATTTCTGTGTAGCCATGCCGAGGCCCAGAACAACAGGTTGTACGTCCTTGGGGGCGGCATAGATCGGGCGATCATCCCTGCCGGACGTTCGGGACCCTTGAGCATCTCACTGAGTGTCGGAATCATCGTTGAGGTCCCGTGGGAGGCGACCGACGCGGAGCACACAGTCGAGGTCGAAGTGGAGGACACGGACGGGCATGCCGTCGAGATCCAAAGGGGGACAGGCGAAGCCGGGCCCTTCCGTGCCCAATTCCACTTCAACGCTGGCCGACCGGGCCACCTTGCAGCTGGCGACTCCCAGTCAGTTGCTTTTGCAGTCAACATTCCCGCACTTCCGCTAGAGAAACCAGGGTCCTACGCCTTCGCTATAGGAATCGACGGGACCGTCTTGCGCCGTCTGCCTTACCGACTGATTGAGCAGGCGAGTCCGTCCAACCCGCCGAATGAGGCAAAGGAATACGTCCGCTCGCGGCTCGAGCTGCCGCGCATCATGTAGTCCAGCAAGTCGAATTCGTTGAGCGGAAAGATGATTGCATCACCGTTGGCCGGACTCCAGCACACCCTCGTTGGTTTCGGAGTCGTCGTCGCGACGAACCACCGCCTGGATCCGGGCGATCAACTCATGCACCGAATGGTGCTTGTTCACATGCTCGTTGGGCGCGCGTACCCGCTGGCCTAGGACCGAGAATCTAACGGCCCATGTACAACTCAGGCCCCTATTCGAAGCCAATCAGATCGGCGGGCAGACAACAAGGTCAGTCGCGCGAGTAAGAATGCCCGCAGATCATTCTCGGCATCCCATATGGCGCAAGCCGCTCAGCCCTCGAGCTTGTAGCCGAGTCCGCGAACGGTTACCAGGTGCACCGGGTTGGCCGGATCGGATTCGATCTTGGACCGCAGCCGCTTGACGTGGACGTCGAGCGTTTTGGTGTCGCCAACGTAGTCGGCGCCCCATACTCGATCGATCAGCTGCCCACGGGTGAGCACTCGCCCACTGTTGCGCATCAGGTATTCGAGCAGGTCGAATTCCTTGAGCGGCAAGGTAATTGCATCGCCGTTGACCGAAACGACGTGACGCTCGACATCCATCCGTACCGGCCCGGACTCGAGGACACCGTCGCTGATCTCGGAGTCGTCGTCGCCGCCACGGCGCAGCACCGCCCGGATCCGGGCAATGAGCTCGCGCGCCGAATACGGCTTGGTCACATAGTCATCGGCGCCCAGCTCCAAGCCGACTACCTTGTCGATCTCGCTGTCGCGGGCCGTCACCATGATCACCGGCACGCTGGAGCGAGCCCGCAGCTGCTTGCACACATCGGTGCCCGACATGCCGGGCAACATCAAGTCGAGCAGCACAATGTCGGCGCCAGCACGGTCGAACTCGGCGAGCGCCGCCGGGCCATCGGTCACCACACTGGCTTCAAAGCCCTCCTTGCGAAGGAGAAAGGCCAGCGGATCGGCAAGCGACTCCTCGTCTTCCACGATCAGCACACTGGTCATCGACTTAATTCTTCCTCTCGTTGTGAACGATTGGGCCGCGCCTCGCGAGCCCTTGGTTCGTCGGGTTCTTCGTCACCATCGTTGTCTTGATACACCGGGATCGACAAGGTGAACGTGGAACCGGTGCCCGGCTTGCTCCACACCCCGATGCTGCCGTTGTGGTTGGCGGCAACGTGTTTGACGATCGCCAGGCCCAGTCCGCTGCCGCCGGTGGCACGCGAACGCGCCTTGTCGCCGCGGAAGAACCGCTCGAAGACGCGCTCCTGGTCTTCCAGCGCGATCCCGATACCGCGGTCGGTGACGGCGATTTCGATGTTGTCGCCGCGGCGGCGGCGGCTGATCGACACCGGCGAGCCCGGGGTCGAATAGGCGATGGCATTGGACACCAGATTGGCCAAGGCGGTGACCAACAGCGTCTGGTCGCCGAGCACCCGCAAGCCGCTGGGCGCGTCCGTGCGAACTTCGATATTGGCGTTCTCCGCGGCCACCTTGTGCCGCGAAATTGCTTCAGAGACAACGGAATCGACGTCGACATCGATCACGTTCGGCAACCGCTCGGCGCCCTGCAACCGGGACAGCTCGATCAACTCGGCAACCATGTCCCCCAGCCGGTTGGCCTCGATCAACACCTTCTCGGCGAACCGGCGCACGGTTTCGGAGTCGTCCGCCGACGCCAGTAGGGCTTCGGCAAGCAGGGCCATCGCACCGACGGGAGTCTTGAGTTCGTGGCTGACGTTGGCCACGAAGTCGCGCCGGGTCGCCTCCATGCGGGCGTGGTCGGACTGGTCGTGCACGAAGACCACGGCGAAGCGGCGGTCTTCCTCACTCAACAGCCGCGCGTGCCCGTGCACCGAGATGCCGGAGCGGCCGGCGGCGGCGCGCTTGTGGGGCTGGAGGTCGAATTCGGCGTCGGCACCGGCCAGCGCCTGCTGCGCGGCCTGCCAGGCTTGGTCGTCGAGTTGCCGGTCGCGCACCAAGCCCAGCTCCCTGGCCCGATCGTTGAGATAGACGACGTCGCGATGGGTATCGACCACCGCGGCACCCATCGGCATCAGCGCGACGATGCGCTGCAGCATCTGGGCGACGGTGATTCCGGTCGACTCGGCGGCCACCCGCTGGCGGCGCTGGGCCACCCGCGGCGACAACCGAGTGCCGGCCGCTATACCCACGACCAGCGCCAGCACGAACAACACCCCGGCCAACAACAGCGCCGAGAACACGGTCACGCACAAAATCTTACAAATTTGGTGAACGCAGCCCTAGCGGAACGAGGCTAAAACCGGACAAGTCACAGCTTGAGCCACATGTGTTCGGCCCTCGTTCACTCGATGTTTGGCCAATAGGGCTTTAAGTGCTCATCGCGACGCGCACGCCGCAACCTGGCGCAACACGCCGGCGAGCTACTTGGAGCCCTGGCTGGCGACCGCCGCGGCACCGGCGGCGGCGGCGTCGGGGTCCAGATACGTACCGCCGGCCACCACGGGCCGCAAATCGGCATCCAGGTCGTAGCGCAGCGGTATTCCGGTCGGAATGTTGAGCTCGGAGATCTCGTCGTCGGGTATCTGGTCGAGGTGCTTGACCAGGGCGCGCAGCGAGTTGCCGTGCGCGACGATCAGCACCGTCTTGCCGGACCGCAGATCGCCGACGATGACGTCCGTGAAGTAGGGCAGAAACCGAACCACCACATCAGCCAGGCACTCGGTGAGCGGGCCGCCCCCGATGTCGACGTAGCGCGGGTCGGCATCCTGGCTGAACTCGCTGCCCTTCTCGATCGGCGGTGGCGGCGTGTCGTAGCTGCGCCGCCAGGCCATGAACTGCTCTTCGCCGTATTTGGCCTTGGTTTTGGCCTTGTCCAGACCCTGCAGCGCGCCGTAGTGGCGTTCGTTGAGCCGCCAGCTGCGGTGCACGGGGATCCACAGCCGGTCGGCGGCATCCAGCGCGAGGTGCGCGGTGGTGATCGCGCGGCGCAACAGCGACGTGTACAGCACGTCGGGCAACAGGTTGTGCTCGGCGAACAGCTCGCCGCTTCGAACCGCTTCGGCCCGGCCTTTTTCGGTCAGCCCGACGTCGACCCAGCCGGTGAATAGGTTGAGGGCATTCCAGTCGCTTTCGCCGTGACGCAGCAGCACTAAGGTGGCGGTGTCTCCCATTGGCCTAGCATTTCACGCCCGGGCACCGCCTTCATCGTGAGAGTCGTCATCGTTTTCTCGACTCGCCCCCGCAAGCGGGAGGTGCCCCCACCTCATCGCGCTCCGCGCTCTGCATCGTCGTCTTCGGCCTCATCGTCGATCAGGTGAGCGAAGGCCTCCAGGTTCTTCAACGACTCGCCGCGCGATACCCGCCAGTCCCACTCTCGCTGGATCGACGAGCGAAAACCCAACTCCAGCAAGGTATTGAAGTCCGAATCCACCGCTTCGAGGACCTGCCCGAGCACCCGGTCGATCTCATCGGCGTCGACCGAGGCCAGCGACATCCGGCCCACCAGGTAGATATCGCCGACCTTGTCCAGCGTGTAGGCGACCCCGTAGAGCCGGCGGTTGCGCTTGAGTAGAAACCGGTAGACGCCCTCGTGGTTCTCGTCGGGCTTGCGGCAGACGAACGCCTCGACGCGCACCGAATGCTCGCCGATGCTCAAGATGGTGTTGGTCTTCAGTTTGCGCTCGCCGGGCAACTCCACCACCAGCCCGGCCGAGCCGCCACGTGTGCCAGCCTGTTTCGAGTAGGTCAGCTCGCTGGCCTGCAGCGCACGCTCGATCACAGCCTGCACCGTCGAACTCATGCGCCCACCCCGCGTCGCGATGTCCAGCGGCGAGGCTTGCGCGACGACGCCCGGTCCCGCTTCACGTCGACGCCCCGGCGCTGCCACCCGTTGCCGATCGCGCGCCGATAGCTGGCCAGGAGCGCGTCGGTGGTGTTCTCCCAGGAGAACGTCGCCGCGTGGGCGGCCGCGGCGACGCGCATCGCTTGCCCCTCGGGGCCCGCCTCCACGCGCAGTAGCTCATCGAGCGCATGCGCCCAATCGCCGACGTCGTGCCCGGGCACCAGAGCGCCGGTGATGCCGTCGCGCACCGCCACCGGGAGCCCGCCGACCGCGGCGGCCACCACCGGCGTGCCGCAGGCCTGCGCCTCCACGGCGACCAGACCGAAGGACTCCGAATAGCTTGGCACCGCAACCAAATTGGCGGCCTGGAACAGCGTCGCCAGATTTTCCCGGGACTGCGGCGGCAGGAATGTCACCCGCTCGCTGATGCCGAGTTCGTTCGCCAGGCGGAGCAGCCCGTCCGGCGACGCCAGCCCGCTGCCCGACGGCCCGCCGGCCACCACGATGCGCACCCCCGGCAACTTGGCGGCGGCGCGCAGCACGATGTCGGGTGCCTTCAGCGGCTGAATTCGCCCGACGAACGCCACCACGGGTTCGTCTGGAGCCAGCCCCAGCGCGGCCCGGGCGGCCAACCGGTCACCCGGCCGGAACACGTTCAGGTCGACGCCGGGGTGAACCACGTCGATCTTCGCCGGATCGGCATGGTGGATCGAAACCAATTGCCGCGCTTCATCATCGGTGTTGACGATCAGCCGGTCTGCCTCATCGACGACCTGCTGCTCGCCGACCGTGCGCAGCGGCGGCTCGGGCGTGTCACCTTCGGCCAGCGCCGCGTTCTTCACCGCGGCGAGCGTGTGCGCGGTGTGCACCAGCGGCACCGCCCAGCGGTCCCGGGCCAGCCAACCAACCTGGCCGGACAACCAGTAGTGCGAGTGGACGATGTCGTAGTAGCCAGGTTCGTGGGAGGCCTCGGCGCGCAGCACCCCGGCCGCGAACGCGCACAGCTGGGTGGGCAGGTCGTATTTGTCCAGGCCCTCGAACGGCCCGGCCACCACGTTGCGCACCAGCACGCCGGGGGCCACCCGTTGCACCGGCGGATCGGCGGACGCGGTGGCCCGGGTGAAGATCTCCACCTCGATGCCCCGCCGGGCCAGATGCAACGCGCTTTGCAGCACGTAGACGTTCATTCCGCCGGCATCGCCGGTGCCCGGCTGGGCCAATGGTGAGGTGTGTACGGCCAAAACCGCCACCCGACGCGGATCGTTCAGCAGAAGGACGTCGTCGTGCCGCACACACCCATCATTACAGGACTGGCCCACGGCCAGCTCAAGCGTGCGGGAGCCTTCGCTTTAAGCGGAAGTCTCCGGGGCGATCTCCGACAGCCGGGAATCCAGCGCACCGGCGCGGCGCATGGCACCGAGCGGGTCGGCATACAGCCCGCCCAGCGACACGATCCCGGCTCCGGCCTCCTGCACCCGGTTTCCGAAGACGGTGACGCGCAGGTCCCGCGACGGCAACACCGAGCGTTCGGTGAATGACGTCTCTACTTGCGCCATTGCCTCCGGATACTCGGTGAAGGCCTGGCCACCGACCACCAGCTCGTCGGGGTTGAGCAGGTCACGCAGCAATGCGACCGCCTCCCCGAGCACCCGGGCCCGCTCGGAAAGCAGTTCCTGGGCTTGCTGATTGCCGCCGCGGGCTAGCCGCAGCAGATCGGTGATGCCGGTCGTGGAGCCGTTCGGCCGGCCCGGCGGGGCGGCGGGCAGGATCCGCAGCTTGCGCGCAGCGGCCAGCACCGCCTCGTCGCTGACCGTCGACTCCAGTTGCCCGGTGCCGCCGAGTAGCTCGGAGTACGCGGGCAAGCCGGCGATGGTGCCCGGACCGCTGGACGGGCAGTGCACCCGTCCGCCGATCACCAGCGCGTAGCCCACGGTCTCGCGAGCGTAGACGTACAGGCTGGTCGGTGAGGTCGGTGCGAATCGCCGCATGCCAAGCAGCAACTCGGCCCCGGCCATGGCGTCGACGTGCGAAGCCACCGACACCGGCAAGTTGAGAGCGTCGGCCAACACCGGCCCGACGGGCGCTTGGCGCCAGCCCAACCTGGGGTGGTCGACGTGGCCAGTGGCGCTGTCGACGGTGCCACCGATCGCGACTCCGACCCAAAGCGGCCGACGCCGATGCCAGCGCCGCAGGTACCGGCTCGCGCTTTCGGCCAGTGACGTCAGCGCGGGTCCGGCGGAGTTGAGCGGTGTCGGCGTCTCGACCGTGTCCAGGGTGCGGCCGAACAGGTCGGCGGCCACGATGCTGGTGGTCCGCGCGCCGACGTGGATGCCCAGCGTCACGAACGGTTCGTGATTGATCTCCACGGGCACCCGGGGGCGACCGATGGCCCCGGAGACGGCCAGGTCGGCGCGTTCCCGCAGCAAACCCGCGTCGAGCAGCGCGATGACCTGACGGTTCACCGTGGCGATGCTCAGCGATGTGATGCCGGCGATGACGTCGCGGCCGACCGGGCCGCGCAACCGCACCGCGCGGAATACGGAAGCCGCCGCTGAGTCAGAAATATGCAGCGACGGCGGCAGGATCTGGCGGTGTAACCGCAGGTGACCCTTGCGAGAAGGGGAATGGTGAGAGTGAGTGAGAGTAGTCGAGCGCACGAGCATCCTTTGTCCGAGTCCTATGGCCGGTCTTCGGCCCCACCTGCTGCGAGTCAGGCGCGGCAAAGTGCGCGGCAACAACACGCACATGCCGCGCAAAGACACGCGGTGGTGGTGGTGTTGAACAAGGCGCTGTGATGCACAACTGGAATTTAGCACGTTTATTAGAGTTGTCTCGATGACTTCAGCTAATGCGGATCAACGAATCGCCCTAGTCACTGGCGCCAGTTCAGGTATTGGCGAAGCGACGTCCAAAACCCTTGCAGCCCTTGGGTTTCACGTAGTCGCGGTGGCTCGTCGTGCGGACCGGATCAATGCCCTGGCCAATGAGATCGGCGGAACTGCAATTGTGGCTGACGTCACAGACGACGAATCCGTCGCCGCGCTGGCACGCCAATTAAGCCGGGTCGATGTGCTGGTGAATAACGCCGGCGGCGCGCGCGGATTAGCGCCCGTCGCCGACGCCGACCTGGAGCACTGGCGGTGGATGTGGGAGACCAACGTGCTGGGCACGCTGCGGGTCACCCGCGCGCTGCTGCCCAAACTGGTCGACTCCGGCGACGGCCTGATCGTCACCGTCACCTCGATTGCGGCGATGGAGATCTACGACGGCGGTGCCGGCTATACGGCGGCCAAGCACGCGCAGGGCGCGCTGCACCGCACGCTGCGCGGGGAGCTACTGGGAAAGCCGGTGCGGCTCACCGAAATCGCCCCTGGCGCAGTCGAAACCGAGTTTTCGCTGGTCCGCTTCGACGGCGACGAGCAGCGTGCGGACGCGGTCTACACCGGGATCACTCCGCTGGTGGCGGCCGACGTGGCCGAGGTCATCGGGTTCGTCGCCTCGCGGCCCTCGCACGTCGACCTCGATCTGATCGTCATGCGGCCGCGCGATCAGGCCAGCGCCTCGCGGTTCAACCGCCGGGGCTAGCCGCCGGGGCGGGGCGAGGCAGTGGTCGTCGTCGTGGTGGTGGTCGGGGTACCCGACAAACTGGGTGCGGTCGACGGGGTGACCGGCGCGGTCACCGGGATCTGCGTCGACGGCGGGCGCCCATTCGGTGTCGGTAGCGCGGACATCGAGAGCCAGGTATTCCAGTCCACGGCCCAGTCCCAGATGTCGCCGTCGGAGTAGGACAACTGGATCGAGCTTCCCGTCACCTCGACCGGGTCGCCGTAGATCGCTGTGGGGTAGTACTCCGCGGCATTTTCGGTCGACAGGTTGATGCAGCCATTGGTGACGTTGGTGTTGCCCTGCGCACCGGCGCTTGACGGATTGGCGTGGATGAACTCGCCGTTGTTGGAGATCCGCACCGCCCAGCGTTCATGGGCGTTGGTGTAGCCCGCGGCCGGGTTGGACATGTAGAAGTCGGCGTACTTCTCGGTGACCACATGGATGCCGTTGCGGGTCACATTGCGGGCCTTGTCCGCCTCGCCGTAGCTGCACGCAAAGTCCATGATGATGCCCTCGTCGCGGACCACCTGGATGCGGTGCGAGGTGACCTCGGCCTTGACCACCTGCTTGCGTCCGATCTGGATCTTCAGCGACATGTCCTGCAGGCCGTAGGCGCCATCCCCGAACGGCAACCCGTAGAACTTGGCGTCCACGTTGACGGTGGTGCCCGCCGGGTAGTACTCGCGGGTCCGATAGTGGATGCGGGCGCCCGCCTGCTCGTCGGGCAGCCAGGCCCAACTGCCCTCGACGGGTGGATTGGTGGTGACGGTGAGCGCCTTCTCAACAGCGGCCTTGTCGCTGATCGGCGCATCGAACTGGATGATGATCGGCACCGCGACCCCCACGGTCTGGCCGTCGGCCAACTGGAATCCGCCATCAACCTTCTTGCTGGGCATCACGGTGGTGAACTTGCCCGCGACGTTCACCGGCTTACCGTCGTGGCCCACGGCCGAGCCGCTCCAGGTGTAGGTGGAGTCGTAGCCCAGCGGCTCGGTGATCGTGTAGACGGTGCGTTCGTCGTTGAAGGTCCCGGCGATGGCTTTGCCCGCCGAATTGGTCAATGCCACCTTCTGCAGCCACCCGTCGCCGATCTGAACGCTGATCGGGGCGATCGGGACCACGTCGGTGGCCGCATCGGCAGGCTGGAACTTCAGCCGCGCTGCCGGCTGCTCTTTTTTCTCCGCTTGTTGCTTGGCCGTCGGGCTGTCGCAGGCGGCCAAAACGCTAGGGGCGAACACACCGAGCCCAAGGGCCGCCAACGCCAGGCGCCGGTTGATCGGCGGCTGGCCACCGGATGTGTTCACGACATTCAAAGATACCGGGAGGGCGCACATACGCCCGTCACGACAAATCGGGTCCGCGTTACTGCTGGGCTAAATCAACGGCTAAAGCGCGCAACCTACCAGTACAGGCTCGGGCTCGAGTGTGATGCCAAACACGTCGCGGACCCCGTCACAGATGGTGCGGGCCAGCGCGATCACGTCCTCGGTGCGGGCCCCGCCGCGGTTAGTCAGTGCCAGCGCATGCTTGGTGGACAACCGGCAGGGGGCCGCCTCGTCGTCCGGGTAGCCCCTGCCGAATCCTGCGCGTTCCACCAGCCACCCGGCGGGCAACTTCACGCCGTCGGGCGCCGGATAGTGCGGCACCGGCCCGCCGGTCCGGCCGGCGATGCGCTGGTAAACGTCCGGTATCACCACCGGGTTGGTGAAAAACGAGCCCACGCTCCAGGTGTCGTAGTCGGCCGGGTCGAGCACCATGCCCTTGCGGGTGCGCAAGGCCAGCACCGCTTCGCGAACAGCGCGCGGATCGATGCGCTCGCCGCTGTTCGCGTTGAGCGCGGCCGTCAGCTCGCCGTAGCGCAATGGCGCGCTGCGGCCGGATGCATCCAGCGCGAACTCCACTTCCAGCACGACGGCGGGGATGTGCACACCGCCGGCCCGTTTGAACGCGCTGGTGCGATATCCGAAGCCGAGCTCGGCGGCCGGTATCCAGCGCACTACCCCGCTGCTGCGGTCCAGTACCCGCACCCGGGTGATGGTGTCGGACACTTCGGCGCCGTAAGCGCCGACGTTCTGCACCGGGGTGGCGCCGGCCGATCCCGGGATACCGGATAGGCATTCCAGCCCGCCCAGCCCGTGCTCGATGGTCGCGACCACCACGTCGTCCCAGACCGCGCCGGCCTCCGCCCGCACCAGGTTGCCGTCGATGCTGATGCCGTCGTTGGCCAGCCGCACCGCGGTCAGGTCGCGCAGGGTATCGGCGACCACCAGGTTGGAGCCACCGGCTAGGACCAGCAGCGGATCGCTGTCTCGCTGGGAGGTTTCGGAATCCAGCTGCCGCAAAACGGCGATCACCTGTTCGGTGCTGGCGCAGGTGATCAGGCGTCGTGCGACCGGTCCGATCCGCAACGTGGTCAACGGCGCCAACGGCGCCGCATCGGTGACAGACGCACCGGCAAACCACGAACCGACCACGGCCCGTAACGGTAGCCTGACCAGCTATGCCGCGTTCATTCGACATAACCGCCGAATACCAGGACAGCGTGGAAGATGTTCTGCAGGCTTTCACCGAGGCGGACTACTGGCTGGCCAGGCTGGCCGCCTCCGGCGTCGATGACACGAAGCTGGAATCGCTGCAAGTCGGCGGTGAGTCCGGCGACGACGGCAGCATCGAGGTGGTCACCCTGCAGATCGTGCACAGCGACAAGTTGCCGGGAATGATCTCCCAACTGCATCGCGGCGACCTCTGCATCAGGCGCGAAGAGAGCTGGGGACCGGTCTCCGACGGCAGCGCGAAGGGGACGTTAGCGGGATCGGTCTCGGGCGCTCCGGCGAATGTGACGGGCACTGCCGTGCTCTCTCCGTTGGCAGAGTCGGGCGGCTCAAGGCTGGAATGCCAGCTCATCGTCCACGTCAAGATCCCCCTTATCGGCGGCAAGTTGGAGAACATCATCGGCACTCAACTGGCCAACCTGGTGATGGCAGAACAGCAATTCACCTCGCAGTGGATCACCAACAAGGCCTGATCCGCCGCGCCTAAGCTGGCGCGTATGCGAATCGCGCTGGCGCAAATCCTCAGTGGCACCGACCCGGCAGCCAATCTGCAGCTGGTGCGCGAGTACACGGCGCGTGCGGCCGACGCGGGCGCGACGCTGGTGGTGTTCCCGGAGGCGACCATGTGCCGCTTCGGTGTTCCGCTGGAACCGATCGCCGAGCCCGTCGACGGGCCGTGGGCCGACGGCGTCCGACGCATCGCCACCGACTCCGGCGTCACCGTGATCGCCGGTATGTTCACCCCGGCCGGGGCTGGGCGGGTGACAAATACCCTGATCGCGGCGGGTCCGGGCGCTCCGAATCAACCCGACACCCACTACGACAAGATCCATCTGTACGACGCGTTCGGCTTCACCGAGTCGCGGACCGTCGCACCAGGGCGCGAGCCGGTGGTGATCACGGTCGACGGCATCGGCGTCGGGTTGACCGTTTGCTACGACATCCGCTTTCCGGCCCTCTACACCGAGCTGGCCCGGCGCGGCGCCCAGCTCATCGCCGTCTGCGCGTCATGGGGTTCGGGCCCCGGCAAACTCGCGCAGTGGACGTTGCTGGCCCGGGCGCGGGCGCTGGATTCGATGAGCTATATCGCGGCGGCCGGTCAGGCCGATCCCGGTGACACACTGGCCGGCTCGGGATCCGGTGCGGGCGCGCCGACCGGAGTGGGCGGCAGTCTGGTGGCCTCGCCGCTGGGTGAAGTGGTCGCGTCGGCCGACGCCCATCCTCAGTTGGTGGTCGCCGACATCGACCTGGACAAGGTCGCCGACGCGCGCGAGAAGATTGCGGTGCTGCGCAACCAGTCCGCGTTTGCTCGCGCCGATAGGGCAGAATCGATTGGGTGACGAACCCACCAGGACCACCCAACGAGGGCCCGCCGACGTGGGGCCGTCCCGGCAGTCCAGGCCCGTTCGGCCAACAGCCAACCGAGCGCCCGACCGAGCACATCCGTACCGGTCCTCC
This sequence comes from uncultured Actinomycetota bacterium, assembly GCA_963826365.1. Lineage (GTDB taxonomy): Bacteria > Actinomycetota > Actinomycetes > Mycobacteriales > Mycobacteriaceae > Mycobacterium. The sequence continues at coordinate 915,461 of CAWGXA010000004.1, forward strand.
GGGTCCCCCGCGGCAACCTCCGCCGAGCGTGCCGTCGTCCCAGGAGCGGACTGAGCAGTTCGGCACCGCTCCGGCCAACCCGCAGCAACCCGGTCCGCCGCCGCCGATCGCACCGGGGCCGACCGAACGGCTGGCCAGTCCCAGCCAAGAGCCGCCGCCAGGGAAGAAACGCAAGCGCTCCATTCGCGACCCGTTGTCCCTGCTGCTGATCGGCGTCATCGTGATTTCGCTATTGGTGGCGGGGCTGATCGGTGGCGAGTTGTACGCCCGTCACGTGGCGGACACCAAGGTCGCCGAAGCGGTGGCGTGCGAAGTCAAGGACCAGGCCACCGCGTCCTTCGGGGTGACGCCGCTGCTGCTGTGGCAGCTGGGCACCCAGCACTTCACCAACATTTCGGTATCGACGGCCGGCAACCAGATCCGCGATGCCCGGGGCATGAAGATCGACATCAGCATCAAAAACGTCCAGCTCAACAAGTCGTCCACGTCCAAGGGCACCATCGGATCACTCGATGCCACCATCACCTGGACAACCGAAGGCATCAAGGAGTCGGTACAGAACTCGATTCCGGTGCTGGGTCCCTTCGTCACCAACAGCGTCACCAGTCACCCCGCTGACGGCACCATCGAGTTGAAGGGAATGTTGGACGACATCACCACCAAGCCGGTGGTGTCCGGCAATGGGCTGCAGCTGCAGATTCAGAGTTTCAACGCGCTCGGCTTCACCCTGCCCAAGGAGAGCGTCCAGACGAGCCTGGACGCCTTCACCGACAACCTGACCAAGAACTACCCGCTGGGCATTCACGCGGACAGCGTGCAGGTCACCGCCACCGGCGTGACGAGCCACTTCTCCACGCAGAACGCGACCATCCCAACCGGCAACGACAACGACCCCTGCTTCGCCAACATCTGACGTTCAGCTGAGTCCGTCGAGCACCGCCCGGGTGCCGGACAGGCCCAGCCTGGTCGCTCCGGCATCCAGCATCGCGACCGCGTCGGCGGCGGTGCGGATACCACCGCTGGCCTTGACGCCAAGCCGCCCGCCGACGGTGTCTGCCATTACCGCGACCGCACGCACCGATGCCCCACCATCCGGGTGAAATCCGGTTGACGTCTTGACGAAGTCGGCGCCGGCATCCTCGGCGGCACGACACACGTCCGCCAGCGCGCGCTCGCCCGAATGACCAAGCAGCACAGCCGATTCCACGATCACCTTGAGCACCGCGGCGGGCACCGCGGCACGCACGGCCTCGATGTCGAGCCGCACCGAATCGAGGTCGTTGGCCAGCGCGGCGCCGATGTCGATCACCATGTCGATCTCGCTCGCTCCGGACGAAACGGCCTGGGCAGCCTCGTACGCCTTGGCCGCCGGCAGGTGCTTGCCCGACGGAAAACCGGCGACCGCGGCTACCAGCGGAGCACCGTCGCTAGCGGCCAGAGCGTCGAAGGCGGCCGGCACCATCGACGGCGAAACGCAGACCGCATAGACACCGAGCGCGACGGCTTCGGTGACCAGCGCGACCACATCAGCCGTCGTGGCCTCGGGTTTGAGCAGGGTGTGATCGACGAGCGCCGCGACCCGTTCTCGGCTCGGTTGGCCCGTCACCGCAATTGTTCTTCCGGGCCGCCTGGGTTACAGCCGGACGCGACCATGTCAGCGTCGTCGACGACGGGCCGCCACGGCTCGAGGTTCCAACTCGTCTTGCCGGGTTGCGCGATCTCGGCGAATTGCCAGTGACAGATGAACTGTGCGCGCATGCCGGGGGTATTGGCGTTCGGCGACATTCCGAGCACCTCGCTCCAAGCCTCGTCGGCGGCCGCGTCCGAGGCGGGTTGCCTGGAAGCCAACCGCCCGGACGGCGTCGGGAAGACCCGCAGGCTGGTCAGCCGTTGCCACTGCGCCCATTGGGTGTGATCGATGAAGGGCGGAGCGTAGGCCGGATTAGCCACCCCGGCACCAGGATCGGCGGAGGCCAAGGCTGGTTGCGTCAGCGAGCCCAGCATTGCGACCGTTGCCGCCGAGACGGCGAGCAGGGCTTTCATCCCGTTAGCGGGACTTGCCCTGAACTTCGAGCAGTTTGGGACGCACGTCGACCAGATACACACCAGCCGCGCAGGCGGCGATCGCCATACCAAGCACCCCGAATACGAAACTCAGGACGGAGGTCAGGGCAACAGCCAGGGCCAGGATCACCAGCCACACTGGCTTGGTCAGCTTGTCGGCGGCGGTGTAAGCGTCGGTTCGCTGCATCGCCGCGTGTATGAACGCGTACACCGCGGTCACCAAGACGGCGATCTGCAAGACCAACATGACGGTACCCACGGCTTGGTTCACGCCTTAAGGGTATGCGGGCGCCGTCGAAAACGTCGACTCCGAGTTGCCCCGCAGGGCAACTCGGAGATCGCACTACTTCTGGGTGACCTTCTTGGCCGCCGACTTCTTGGCCGGAGCCTTCTTGGCGGGAGCCTTCTTGGCCGGAGCCTTCTTGGCCGGAGCCTTCTTGGCCGCAGCCTTGACCGACTCGGCCTTCTTGGGCAGCTCGATGCCGACCAGCTTGGCCGCCCGCTCGCCGACCGCGCGGGTCTGCGTCGCCACGGTGCCCAGCGCTTCCTGGGTCAGCTCGACGGCCTGGTCCACATAGCCCTCGGCACGCGCCGTGGTCTCCTCGAACGGCCGCTGGCTGCGCAGCCGCTGCAGGGCGGACTCGCCCCGCTCGACCAGCTCGTTGTACCGGTTGGTCGCGGCGTCCAGGTAGCCCTCGGCCGCCTTACGCAGCTCGTCGGTGGTGAACCGCTCGCGCAGCTCGCCGATCTGCTCCGGCAGCTCGTCCTGCAGCTTGGCCAGGCGAGCACGGCTCTCCTCGACGCGACTGCGGGTGTCGGTGCGGGTGTCTTCGGCGCGCTCACGCAGGCCGCTGAGCAGCTCGTTGACGGTGGCCAGTGCCAGGTCCGCGGCGCCAAGGGCAGCCAGCAACGGAGCCCGCAATTCTTCAATGTTCGTGTTCTCAGCCATGGTTTCTTCCTTTCATGGTTTGTTCGTTATCTGTTTGGGTCGTTAGGTCTGGAAGGTGAGGCAAGCGTCGGCTCCTCTACGAGGAGGGTCAAGACCCGCGTATTGACATCGCACGCAACTTGCCGGAAAACCTCCTGATCGGTCGGGTCGGGTTGAGGATCGAGTACGGATCGGTGCGCATTTGCTGCGCCCGGCGCCCAGGCTCGGCGGCCTCGACAGCGTTGTCGGTGTCAGCCGGTGAGTGGCCTGAAACGGTTAGATCACTTGGTGGTGGGTAACCAGAAGGCCGCTGGTCTATACCTCAGCGACCTCATCGGTCGAACACTCCTCTTCGATGGATTCATTCTGTTGGGCAAAAGAGGCGTAGATGTCGAGCAGAATCTGCTTCTGCCGCTCGGTGATGGCTGTGTCGGTGACGATGGCGTCGCGGACCTGGCTTTTATCACTCGGCTCGAGCATGCCGGCCTGCACATAGAGGACCTCGGCGGAGACTCGCAGCGCCTTGGCGAGCTGATTCAGGACCTCGGCCGACGGCTTGCGCAGCCCGCGTTCCACCTGGCTCAGGTAGGGGTTGCTGACGCCGGCCCGCTCGGCAAGCTGTCGCACTGAGACCTGAGCGTTCTCCCGCTGGGTCCTAATGAAGCTGCCGATGTCGGAAGCCATGTCAGAAGCGGCCGTAGACACCTTGGCGGAGAGCTTCTCCTCCGGTGGCATGGCGTGCTCCTTAAGTCCGCTGGCTAATTCGGCATCAGCCTACGGACAAGTGCTTGCTTTTGCAAGCACTTGTTAGCACTACTAGAAAACGGCGCTAGAAAAACAGCTGCGCGACGGCGTAGATCGCCAGCCCCGCCAAGGCGCCCACCACGGTGCCGTTGATCCGAATGAACTGCAGGTCACGGCCCACATGCAGTTCGATACGCCGACTGGCTTCCTCGGCGTCCCAGCGCTCGATCGTGTCGGTGATGATCGCGGTGATCTCAACCCCGTACTGCGTCACCAGATGCTGGGCCGCCCGCACGATCCAGCTATCGACCTTGTCGCGCAGTTCGGCGTCGTCGCGAAGGGATTCCCCGATACGCATCACGGCCTCGGTGATGCGGGTGCGCAGCGTGGACGACGGATCGTCCACGCCCTCGAGCACCAGCCGTTTCAGCGTCTTCCACGCCGTGGCGGCGGCGCTGGCGATCTCGTCGCGAGCCATCAGCTGCTCTTTGACGGCTTCGGCACGCGCAATGGTGTCCGAGTCGTGCTGTAGGTCGTCGGCGAATTCGAACAGGAAGCGGGTAGCCGAGCGCCGCAGTTCGTGGTCGGGGTTGCGGCGGACCTTGTCGGTGAAGTCCATCAACTCCCGGTGAATGCGATCGCCGACGAGATGGTCGACGAAGCGCGGCGACCAGGTCGGCGAATCGCGCTCGACCACCCGCTGGATGATCTCGCCTGCGTTCAGCGACCACTGAAACGCCCGGTCGGCCAGCAACTGGATCAGCGCCTCCTGCCGATTCTCGGCCAGCAGGGTGCCCAGCACCCGACCCACCGGCGGGCCCCATTGCGGTTCGGCGATGCGGCGCACGATCATCCGGTCGATCACCTGCTGGACGTCCTCGTCGCGCAGCAGCTCCACCAGCACCCGCAACACCGTCGCCGTCTCGCTGGCCACCCGTTCGGCATGCGCCGTCTCCGACAGCCACTTACCGAGCCGCCCGGGCACCTGGGCGTCGCGGAGTTTGACCTCCACCACCGACGGCGACAGGAAGTTCTCCCGCACGAAGGTGCCTAGGCCCTCGCCAAGCTGGTCCTTCTTCCGCTTGATGATGGCGGTGTGTGGGATAGGTATGCCCAGCGGATGCTTGAACAGCGCGGTCACCGCGAACCAGTCGGCCAGCGCGCCGACCATGCCGGCTTCCGCGGCCGCGCCGACGTAGCCGACCCAGGCGCTCGTGCCGCCATGAGCCTGCGCCCACCGGCAGGCCAGGAATACGACGGTGGCACCGATCAAAAAGCTCAGCGCCACCAGCTTCATCCGGCGCAGCGCCACCCGGCGCTCCGCGTCTGCCTCCGGGTCGGCCCCGGCGAACGACTCCGCCAACGACGTGCGAGTCCGCTGCTCGGCGGGCGGCGACGTCATCTCGTTTAGTCCGGGAGCGGGCAAGTCCGATGCCTCGGATCTTTCGAAGGCTCTATGTACCACCACACCATCATGTATCGCGGCAGCAGATAAGTGTGACGACTACTGTTCAGGGAGCCCTTTTACTCATCACGTCGGCTCCACGGGCCAACGCCAGACGCCGTATTATCAAGATCGTCTAGGGAAATGGAAATCGGACGACTGTGGCAGAGCGAATTCCGGCGGTAGCCGTGAAGACGGATGGCCGTAAGCGACGCTGGCATCAGCACAAGGTGGATCGCCGCAACGAGCTTGTCGACGGCACCATCGAAGCAATTCGCCGACTCGGCCGCCACCTGAGCATGGACGAGATCGCAGCCGAGATCGGGGTCTCCAAGACCGTGCTGTACCGCTACTTCGTCGACAAGAACGACCTGACGACCGCGGTGATGATGCGGTTCACCCAGACCATGTTGATTCCCAACATGGCCGCCGCGCTGTCCTCCGATCTGGATGGCTTCGACCTGACCCGCGCGGTCCTTCGGGTGTACGTGGACACCGTGGCGGACGAACCCGAGCCGTACCGGTTCGTGATGGCGAATAGCTCGGCCAGCAAGAGCAAGGTGATCGCCGACTCCGAGCGGATCATCGCCCGGATGATCGCGGTGATGATCCGCCGGCGCATGCAGCAGGCCGGGTTGGACACCGGCGGCGTGGAGCCCTGGTCTTATTTGATCGTCGGCGGCGTGCAACTGGCCACCCACTCGTGGATGTCGGACCCGAGGATGACCCGGGAAGAGTTGATCGACTACCTGACCATGCTCAGTTGGAGCGCACTGTGCGGGATCGTCCAGGTCGGCGGATCCCTGGGGAAGTTCCGCGAGGAGCCGCACCCTACGCCGATCGCGCCGCCACGAGAGCGCTGAACCGGTCCGGCGAACTGAGGCAAACCGCTCGTTTTGTCAATTGGGCCCTGCCCGTGTGACCCTGTCACCCGGCCGTGTATACGGCCCCAACCAACTCAACCCGCTAGCATGCAGAGATGCATCCGGGGTAGACCCGAGTGGTCTCGTCGGCCCGCGCTACTGCGCCCCGGAATACAGAAAGGCTCCCCTCCTATGTCTGTGCAGCTGACGCCGCATTTCGGAAACGTGCAGGCGCACTACGATCTCTCTGACGACTTCTTCCGGCTGTTCCTGGACCCCACCCAGACCTACAGTTGCGCGTACTTCGAACGCGACGAGATGACGCTCGAGGAGGCCCAGATCGCCAAGATCGATCTGGCGCTGGGCAAACTCAACCTCGAGCCAGGGATGACGTTGCTGGACATCGGCTGCGGCTGGGGCGCCACCGTGCGGCGCGCCATCGAGAAGTACGACGTCAACGTCGTGGCCCTGACGTTGTCCGAGAATCAGGCCGCACACGTGCAGAAGATGTTCGACGCGATGGACACTCCGCGCACCCGCCGGGTGTTACTCGAGGGCTGGGAGAAGTTCCACGAGCCCGTCGACCGCATCGTCTCCGTCGGCGCCTTCGAGCACTTCGGTCGGCTGCGTTACCCGCGCTTTTTCAAGATGGCCTATGAGGCACTGCCCAGCGACGGCATCATGCTGCTGCACACGATCGTGCGCCCCACCTTCAAAGAGGCCAAGGCCAAGGGCAACCCCCTGACACATGAGATTGTGCACTTCGTCCAGTTCATCCTGGCCGAGATCTTCCCCGGCGGCTGGCTGCCCACGGTTCCGGTGGTCGAAGAGCACGCTGCCGCAGCGGGTTTCGAGATGACACGGATCCAGTCCTTGCAGCTGCACTACGCCAAGACGCTGGAGTTGTGGGCCACCGCCCTCGAGGCGCGCAAAGACGACGCCATCGCGCTGCAGTCGGAAGAGGTGTACGACCGGTACATGAAGTACCTGACTGGCTGCGCAAAGCTGTTCCGCCAGGGCTACACGGACATCGACCAATTCACCTTGGCGAAGTAGCCCCCGCCCGAGCGGAGGCTACGTCTCCAAGCCGCTACTTCACCAGGGTGAACTGCCCCACGTTGCTGATGCCTTTGCGGAAGAAGTTCTCGCACCCGGTCAGGTAGTGCATGTACTTGTCGTACACCTCTTCTGACTGGAGCTCGATCGCCCGGTCCCTGTTGGCTTCCAGGTTGGCCGCCCACAGGTTCAGCGTGCGTTCGTAATGCTCCTGCAGCAACTGCACCTTTTCGACCGAGAATCCGGCGCCCTCCGCGAACTTGAAAATGTCTTCCTGCGCCGGCAACTGGCCGCCCGGGAAAATCTCGGTGCCAATGAATCGCGCGAACCGCAGATCGCTCATCGTCAGCGTGATGCCGCGCGCGGGCATCTCTTGCCAGTGATACGTCAAGATTGTGTGCAGCAACATGCGGCCATTGTCAGGAAGAATGTTGTGAGCACGCTCAAAGAACGTGGCATACCGTTCCATCTTGAACGCTTCGAAGGCCCCGATGGTGACAATCCGGTCGACCTTGTCCTCGAACTCCTCCCAGCCCTGCAACCGCACCTCAATCGTGCGCTGGGTTCCGATCTTCGACAGTTTGGCCTTGCTGTACTCGAACTGGTTGCGGCTGAGTGTGATACCGATGACGTTCACGTCGTATTTCTCGACCGCCCGCACCAGTGCACCGCCCCAGCCGCAGCCGATGTCGAGCAACGTCATTCCTGGCTCCAGGTTGAGCTTTCCAAGTGCAAGGTCGAATTTTGCGTTCGATGCCTCTTCGAGGGTCATATCGTCGCGCTCGAAGTACGCGCATGTATAGGCCATCGTGGGATCTAGGAATAACGCGAAAAAATCGTCCGAAACATCGTAGATCGATTGGGACTCTTCGTAATACGGCCGCAACTCGCTCATGTTTTTTGGGATACCTCTCGTCTGTTTATCGCCGAGAATGGTACCCGACCTAGACAACGGCTGTCCCACAAGCTCACCGTGCGCCGCGTCACTATGCAGCCGGCCGCGCATTCAGTACGAGTAGAAGCCCTGACCCGATTTCTTGCCCAGCTGGCCCGCCTCGACCATGCGCAGCAGCAGTGGCGGCGGAGCGTAATGCGTTTCCTTGAATTCATCGAACATTTTGTCGGCGATCAGCTTCAGCGTGTCCAGCCCAACGAGGTCGGATAGCCGCAGCGGGCCCATCGGGTGCGACAGCCCGGCAACCACGGCTTTGTCCACATCTTCGACGGTGGCGAAGCCGGACTCGACCATTCGGATCGCGGACAACAGATAGGGCAGCAAGAGCGCGTTCACCACGAAGCCAGATCGGTCAGAGCAGCGCACCACCTGTTTGCCCAGGACCGCGCTGGCAAACTCTTCGGTGCGCGCCAGCGCGCCTTCGTCGGTAACCAGAGTGCTGACCAGTTCGACCAACGGCAGCACCGGGACTGGGTTGAAGAAGTGCAGGCCGAGCACCCGCTGGGGGTTCTTGGTAGCCGCAGCGATCTTCATGATCGGAATGCTGGACGTGTTGGACGCCAACACCGCGTCGGGATCGGTGATGACCCGATCCAGCTCGGAGAAGATCTGGGCCTTGACGGCCTCGTCTTCGACGATCGCCTCGATGACCAGTTGACGGTCTGCGAGGTCGGCCAAGTCGGTGGTGAAGGTGAGCTGGCTCAGCGCCCGGTCACGCTCTCGCTCGGTCACCTTGCCAGCGCTGACGCCCCGCTCCAGCGACTTCACGATGCGGTTACGTCCCGCCGTGATGAGCGCCTCGGTGGTCTCGAACACCGTGACGCCGACACCGGCACGGACGGAGACTTCGGCGATACCGGATCCCATCTGCCCGGCCCCGACAACCCCCACCCGCTGGATCGCTGTGTCGCTCACTATTTCTTTCTCCAGTCGTGTTGTCGTGCAAAGCAAGAGGCCCCGCCCAGGTTCGCCGGGCGGGGCCTATGCTACTTCAGCCGTCAGCCGAGCCAGATCAGTGACTTAGCCATCGGTTTTCCCTCGTCCTCGCGGGGCTTGCCCGCGCGTCCTCGGTGACTTGGTGACGCAGCCTTCGCTTCCGCTGCCTCTTCGCGGGCTACGCCCGCTCATCGTCAGTGAAACTGGCCTTCTTCGGTGGAGCCGGTCAGTGCGGTGGTCGACGAGGTCGGGTCGACCGTCGTGGCGATGCGGTCGAAGTAACCGGCGCCAACCTCACGCTGATGCTTGGTCGCGGTGTAGCCGCGCTCCTCGGCGTCGAATTCGCGCTCCTGCAGCTCGACGTAGGCGCTCATCTGGTTGCGGGCGTAGCCGTAGGCCAGATCGAACATCGAGTAGTTCAGCGCGTGGAAGCCGGCCAGCGTGATGAACTGGAACTTGAATCCCATTGCACCGAGCTCCTTTTGGAACTTGGCGATGGTGGCGTCGTCGAGATGCTTGCGCCAGTTGAACGACGGCGAGCAGTTGTAGGCCAGCATCTGGTCCGGGAACTCGCTCTTGACGCCTTCGGCGAACTTCGCGGCCAGCTCGAGGTCCGGGGTGCCGGTCTCCATCCAGATCAGGTCGGAGTACGGCGCGTAGGCCTTGGCCCGGGCGATGCAGGGCTCGAGGCCGTTGCGCACCTGGTAGAAGCCTTCCTTGGTCCGCTCGCCAGTGATGAACGGCTGATCCCGCTCGTCGACGTCGGAGGTGATCAGGGTCGCCGCTTCGGCGTCGGTCCGCGCGATCACGACGGTCGGCACGTCGGAAACGTCGGCCGCCAGCCGGGCCGAGGTCAGCGTGCGGATGTGCTGCTGGGTCGGAATCAGCACCTTGCCACCGAGGTGGCCGCACTTCTTCTCCGAGGCCAGCTGGTCTTCCCAGTGCGAACCGGCGACACCGGCAGCGATCATGGCCTTCTGCAGCTCGTACACGTTCAGTGCACCACCGAAGCCGGCTTCGCCGTCGGCGACGATCGGGGCCAGCCAGTTCTCGACAGACCGGTCACCCTCGACCTTGGCGATCTGGTCGGCGCGCAGCAGTGCGTTGTTGATGCGACGCACGACGGTCGGGACCGAGTTGGCCGGGTACAGGCTCTGGTCGGGGTAGGTGTGGCCGGACAGGTTCGCGTCACCGGCGACCTGCCAACCCGACAGGTAGATGGCCTTGAGGCCGGCGCGCACCTGCTGCACGGCCTGGTTACCGGTCATCGCACCGAGGGAGTTGACGTACTCCATGTCGTGCAGCTGCTCCCACAACACCTCCGCGCCGCGGCGAGCCAGGGTGCTCTCCTCGACGACGCTGCCCTGCAGGGCGACGACGTCCTCGGCGGTGTAGGTGCGGCTGACGTCCTTCCAGCGCGGGTTGGTGTCCCAGTCGTGCTGGATCTGCTCGGGGCTCTTCGGGGTGCCAACGACAGACATTGGACTTACTCCTTCACTCTGTTGAACGGTCAACGCCATACCGCTGTCGAAGCGGTAGCCGGAGGCTTAACTTCACTGGCGTGTTAACACGACGATGGCACAGCCTGTTGATGCTGGTCCACCCATTTCAATTGCCAATTTCGGCAACGACGCACCCCGGTTTTGCAAAGTTTGCGAAGGCGCGTCTGAACTTAACCGTTTCAGAAGCTACCCGTCAGTAACCACAAATTCGCAGGTCAGACGGGAATTTAATGGGACGCTTGTCCGGTTAGATCGCGAAGATCGAAGCGACGGCTTTCGTCTCGTCGCCGACCGCATATGTGAGCGTTGTAACAGCGCGATCGGCCAGCGCGGCGCCGAATTTGTCGGTGGATCCGGCCGGGTGGACATGCGAGAGGATCTCCAGCTTGTCGCCCAGCGCCACCGGCGCCTCGTGCTCGATGGTGATGCGTAGCGGCCAGGTGGCCAGATCGAGGTGCGACGCCAGGTAATCCTCGATCACGCTCCAGTACACCGAGTTGTTCATGTGATCGAACAAGTCGATGTCGGTGACCCGGACGGGAAACTCGTGAATCTCCGACGCGTCGTCGCGGCTGCCCGGCTTCAGATAGCCCTTCCACCGCAACCGATCCACCGAGGTGGTCTTGTGCAGACCTTCTAAGAAGTCGTCGGAGATGCGGGACGGCATCTGGGTTTCCCGGTTGATGTTGATCCAGAACGCCTCGGACTCGATCAGCCCGCCCTTTCGGCCGTCGACGCGAACCCGCATCTCACACCATCGATTCGAGGTGCCCGAGCACCAGCGCCGACAGCGCAGCATGTCCTGGAACTCGATCGGGCGAATCATGTCGACCATGGTGCGGCGCACGATCCACAGCGGATGGGTCTCTTCGAAGCCCATCTCGCGGAGCTGGTCCGAGCCGATGTCCTGGATGTGCCGGCAGGCCGCGTCCAACCGCAGCCGCCCGGTGCGGTCGATGTCGCCGACACGCAGCGGCCATTCTCGACCGAATACGTCGGGGTGGCCGTCGGGCACCGGCATCATTAATTTGTCCAGGCTCACGGCTTTACTCCCCGTCGTCCCTTCATCTGCTACCTCAGGCTAACCCGAGGCCCCCGCTGCGAATCATGCCAACACGGTCGGTCGAATAGCAATCGCATCTTATTTTGCCGCAAATGCAAATTATCTTGCCGAAAATGCAAATTCTGCAAACCGAATCTTCGCATCGGCGAGTAAGCTCGGCGAAGTGTCCAAGACATTCGTTGGATCCCGCGTTCGCCAACTGCGAAGCGAACGCGGATTCTCGCAGGCAGCGCTGGCCCAGATGCTCGAGATCTCACCGAGCTACCTCAACCAGATCGAGCACGACGTTCGCCCGTTGACGGTTGCCGTACTGCTGCGCATCACCGAGGTGTTCGGAGTCGATGCGACGTTCTTCGCACCCCAGGACGACACCCGCCTGGTCGCCGAGTTGCGGGAAGTGACGATGGACCGCGACCTGGACATCGACGTCGACCCACCCGAGGTCGCCGAGATGGTCAGCGCTCATCCCGCCCTGGCCCGGGCCGTGGTCAACCTGCACCGGCGCTACCGGATCACCACCGCCCAGCTCGCCGCCGCCACCGAGGAGCGGTTTTTCGACGGCAGCAGTGGCAGCGGTTCGATCACCATGCCGCACGAAGAGGTCCGCGACTACTTCTACGAACGCCAGAACTACCTGCACGAGTTGGACAGCGCCGCCGAAGACCTGACGAATCAGATGCGGCTGCACCACGGCGACCTGGCGCGCGAGCTGACCCGACGGATCACCGAGGTGCACGGGGTGCACATCACCCGGCGCATCGATCTCGGCGACAGCGTGCTGCACCGCTATGACCCCGGGACCCAGACGCTGGAATTCAGCAACCACCTCTCGTTGGGACAGCAGGTCTTCAAGATGGCCGCCGAACTGGCCTACCTGGAGTACGGCGAGCTGATCGACAGCATGGTCGAAGAGGGCAAGTTCACCAGCGATGAGTCGCGCACCCTGGCCCGGTTGGGATTGGCCAACTACTTCGCCGCGGCCGCGGTGCTGCCCTACCGCCAATTCCACGACGTCGCCGAGAATTTCCGCTACGACGTCGAGCGGCTGTCGGCGTTCTATTCGGTGAGCTATGAAACCATCGCGCACCGGCTCTCAACACTGCAACGGCCGTCGATGCGCGGCGTGCCGTTCTCGTTCGTCCGGGTGGACCGGGCGGGGAATATGTCAAAACGTCAGTCTGCCACCGGTTTTCACTTCTCCTCCAGCGGCGGGACCTGCCCGCTGTGGAATGTCTACGAAACGTTTGCCAATCCGGGCAAGATCCTGGTGCAGATCGCTCAGATGCCCGACGGCCGCAATTACATGTGGGTGGCCCGGACTGTGGAACGCCGCGCTGCGCGGTATGGTCAGCCCGGCAAAACCTTTGCCATCGGGCTGGGCTGCGAACTTCGTCATGCGCACCGGCTCGTCTACTCGGAAGGACTCGACTTGTCCGGGGACATCGCCACACCCATCGGCGCGGGTTGTCGTGTCTGCGAACGGGACAACTGCCCGCAGCGAGCTTTTCCCGCCCTGGGACGCGCACTCGATCTCGACGAACACCGCAGCACCGTCTCGCCTTATCTGGTGAAACAACCGTGAGCGACGGGCAAGCCGGTCACCTCGGCCGCGTACCGGCGTCGCCTAAGTTGCGCCGGCTGGGGCCGGTCAACTGGGTGATGGCGAAGCTGGCCGCACGCTCGACGCGGGCGGCCGAAATGCATCTATTCACCACGCTCGGTCAGCGCCAAGGACTGTTTTGGGCGTGGTCCATCTACGGCGGCCGGCTGCTGCGCGGCCGACTGCCCCGTGTCGACACCGAATTGGTGATCCTGCGCGTCGCGCATTTGCGCTCTTGCGAATACGAGCTGCAGCACCATCGCCAGATGGCGCGCCAACATGGTTTGGACGCTCACATGCAGGCCACCATCTTCGCCTGGCCCACCGTTGCAGACAACGACGGACCGCGAGTCATCTTGAGCGCCCGGCAGGAGGCGCTGCTCAAGGCGACGGATGAGCTGATCAAGGACCGGTCGATCAGCGAAGGTACCTGGCAGCAGCTGGCAACACATCTCGACAGGCGTCTGCTCATCGAATTCTGCTTGCTCGCAACGCAATACGATGCCCTCGCCGCGACGATAACCGCGCTGGATATCCCGCTCGACAATCCGGGGAGCCGTCAGGCGTAGATGTTGGCCAGCACGGCCAGCGTCAGGATCACCGGCAGTATCGGCAGGCCGAAAGCCAAAGCTGCCAAAGGATATCGGCCCCGCCGGCGCAGCTGCCAACCCCAAATCCCGGCGCCGATCGCCAGCACAGCCGACAGCACCAACACCCACGGAGCCCACCGGCCGGCAGTCGCGTTGTCGCCTGCGATCGAAATCGCCACCAACCACAGCACGTAACCGGCGGCTACGCCGCCAACCGCACCGACCAGGGAATCGCCGCGAATCATCGGCTAGAAGTTGATCATGTGGCCGGTCAGGCCGTGGAAGCACTCTTGCAGCGCTTCGGACATGGTCGGATGCGTGTGCACATTGCGTGCCAGCTCGGTCGCCGTCAGATCCCATTTCTGGGCCAGGGTGAGCTCGGGCAGCAACTCCGACACGTCGTGGCCGATCAGATGCCCACCCAGCAGCTCACCGTATTTGGCGTCGGCGACCAGCTTCACGAAACCGCTGGGGTCGCCCACCCCATGGGCTTTGGCGTTGGCGGTGAACGGGAACTTGGCCACCACCACGTCGTAGCCTTCGTCGCGGGCCTGCTGCTCGGTGAGCCCGAAGCTGGCCACGTTCGGCTGACAGAACGTCGCGCGCGGCAGCATCCGGTAGTCGCCCAACGCCAAAGTCTCTGCCCCGGCGATGGTTTCGGCCGCCACCACCCCCTGGGCTTCGGCGACGTGCGCAAGCTGCAGCTTCCCGGTGACATCGCCGATAGCGTAAATGTGGTCGACGTTGGTGCGCATGTAGTCGGTGATCCCGATGGCCTTGCGGTCGGTCAGCGCGACCCCGGCCTTGTCCAATCCGTAGCCGTCGACGTTGGGGGCAAAACCGATGGCCTGCAACACTTTATCGGCCTTCAGCTCTTGTGAGTTGCCGTCCTTGCTGATCGCGACCCGGACCACCGAACCGTCATCGGAGATGGAGTCGACCTTGGTGGCGGTCAGGATCTTCACGCCCAGTTTCTTGAACTGCTTCTCGATCTCCTTGGAGACCTCGGCGTCCTCGTTGGGCAACGCACGCGGCAAGAACTCGACGATCGTCACGTCGACTCCATAGTTCTTCAGCACGTAGCCGAATTCCATGCCGATGGCCCCGGCGCCGGCGATGATGATCGACTCGGGCAGTTCCCGGGACAGGATCTGTTCCTCGTAGGTGACCACGTTTTCCGACAGCGAGGTACCGGGAACCAGCCGGGTGCTGCTGCCGGTGGCGATGATGGCGTTGTCGAAGGTGACCGTGTCGGTGCCACCGTCATTGAGATCGACCGACAACGTGTGGGCGTCGGTAAATCGGCCGTAGCCGTGGATCTCGGTGATCTTGTTCTTCTTCATCAGGAAGTGCACGCCGGCCACCCGGCCCTCGGCTACTTTGCGGCTGCGGTCGAAGGCGACCCCGTAGTCGAAAGTCGCCTCGCCGCTGATGCCAAAAGTGTTGGCCTCTTTGGTGAAGATGTGCGCGAGTTCGGCGTTGCGCAGCAATGCCTTGGACGGGATGCAGCCGACGTTGAGGCAGACTCCACCCCAGTACTTCGGTTCGATGACTGCGGTGTTCAGGCCGAGCTGTGCGGCGCGAATAGCTGCGACATATCCGCCGGGACCGGCCCCGAGGACAACGACGTCATAGTGGGTCACGGCACCTACCCTAGTAGGTCAATACGGGATGACGCCGACCAGACAATGACCCATGCGCGCGCAGTAGTAATAGCCGTACAGGGGCGCCGCCGCAGCGACGGAGGCAAACGGCCCCGACATCACCGCGATGGACAATGCCGAGATCAGCGGCCTGCCCTGGACCATGGCCAGCAGCACCCCGCCCACGGCGCACACGACGACGTAGACCAGGACCATGAACACCGCCGCCGTCTTGTCGGTCGTGTGATACCACCAATAAAACAGGCTCAGCCCGACCTCGGCGGCGGCGATCCACACGCCCAGGATCACCAGAACCAACTTCCACCACTTCAGGTACTGATACCGGCCCGGAAAGGTGACCGGCTGCACCGCTGTTCCGACGGTCTCCGGATCAGGCTCCTGGGCCTCATCTTTCGGCTGCGCCGGCGACTGCTTGGCGGCTACCGGGCCGGTGTCGTCGAAGTTCGGCACGAACGGCACCGAGTGCTCACCGGTGTCTTCGAAGTTGGGGACGAAACCGTGGGTGCCGGTGTCCTCGAAGTCGGGAACGAACGCCTCGGTGCCCGGATTCGACGGGTCGTCAGGCATGGGAGACCACCTGGAGAGCGACGAGCACACCGAACCATCCGGGCGCCAGCGCCAGGATGAAGGCGCCCAGCATGGTGACCCACCGGCGGCCGGAGAACAGGATCACCAGCAACCCGATGACGCCGGGCAGCCCGGCCACCAGCGCAATGACGGTGTCGGGACGAATCCGCGCATGCACGACCACGGTCAGCGCCACCCCCGCCAACAGCCCCACCGCGTTGCCGACCAACATGGCGGCGGCCAGCAGCCACGGACGCGGGAGCGGGATCACGCTGACGACCTTACTGCGGTTCCCGACTACGAGGCGGGCACGTTTCCGGCGCGGCTACGTCAATCACCCGGCCGCGGATCGACGGCCGTTCGCCGTGCTCGTAGTCGGCGCCGGTGATCACCGGTACGGCCTCTAGCAAGGCTTTCTCGTCGTCGCCGAAGACCCGGCCGCGGGACAGAAACCGCAGGCCCTCGGGTGCTTCCAGGCTGAACCCGCCGCCGCGGCCCGGCACCACGTCGATGACGAGCTGGGTGTGCTTCCAGGTCTGGTACTGCGGGCCCGAGATCCACACCGGGACGCCCTCGGCGCTCACGTCGAGCACGCCGAGCATGACGTCGCGGTCGCCGACCAGGAAGTCGCCGAGCGGGTAACACATCGGCGATGAGCCATCGCAGCAGCCGCCGGACTGGTGAAACATCACCGGACCATGGCGGTCTTGCAGTCGGGCCAGCAGCTCGGCAGCAGCGGCCGTGATGACCACGCCTGACGGAGCCGAGCCCATCAGAAGAGCCCGACCGCCTTCTCGGCGTAGGACACCATCAAGTTCTTGGTCTGCTGGTAGTGGTCGAGCGCCATCTTGTGGGTTTCCCGGCCGAATCCGGATTGCTTGTAGCCGCCGAACGCCGCGTGCGGCGGGTAGGCGTGGTAGCAGTTGACCCACACCCGGCCGGCCTGGATGTCGCGGCCCGCCCGGTAGGCGGTGTTGCCGTCCCGGCTCCATACGCCCGCGCCCAGACCGTAGAGGGTGTCGTTGGCGATGCCCATCGCGTCGTCGTAGTCGTTGAACGACGTCACCGCGACGACCGGTCCGAAGATCTCCTCCTGGAAGACGCGCATCTTGTTGTTGCCGGAGAAAATCGTCGGCTGCATGTAGTAGCCGCCGGACAGGTCGCCACCCAGCTCGGCGCGCTCGCCGCCGGTGATGATCTTGGCGCCCTCACCCTTACCGATCTCGATGTAGGACAGCACCTTTTCCAGCTGGTCGTTGGAGGCCTGCGAACCCAGCATCGTCTCGGTGTCCAGCGGATCGCCCTGCCGAACCGCCTTGGTGCGGATGGCCGCCAGTTCCAGGAACTCGTCGTGGATGTCGGTCTGAATCAGGCTGCGCGACGGGCAGGTACACACCTCACCCTGATTGAGGGCGAACATGGTGAAGCCTTCCAGCGCCTTGTCCTGGAAGTTGTCGTTGGCGGCCATGACGTCGGAGAAGAAGATGTTCGGACTCTTGCCGCCGAGCTCCAGGGTGACCGGGATCAGGTTCTGCGAGGCGTACTGCATGATGAGGCGCCCGGTGGTGGTTTCCCCGGTGAACGAGACCTTGGCGATGCGGTCGCTGGACGCCAGCGGCTTGCCGGCTTCGACGCCGAAACCGCTGACGATGTTGACCACCCCGGGCGGGATCACATCGCCGATCAGCGACATCAGGAAAAGGATCGAGGCCGGTGTCTGTTCGGCGGGCTTGAGCACCACCGTGTTGCCGGCCGCCAGTGCGGGTGCCAGTTTCCAGGCGCCCATCAGGATCGGGAAGTTCCACGGAATGATCTGTGCCACCACCCCGAGCGGCTCGTGGAAGTGGTAGGCGACGGTGTCCTCGTCGATCTGCGACAGCGAACCCTCCTGGGCGCGGATCGCCGCGGCGAAGTACCGGAAATGGTCGGCGGCCAGCGGGATGTCGGCGGCCAGCGCCTCGCGGATCGGTTTGCCGTTGTCCCAGACTTCGGCCAGCGCGAGCGCATCCTTGTTGGCCTCGATACGGTCGGCGATCTTGTTGAGGATCGCGGCGCGCTCGGCCGGGGCGGTCTTGCCCCACTTCGGGGCGGCCGCGTGCGCGGCGTCGAGCGCCTTGCCGACGTCGTCGGCGTCGGAGCGCGCCACTTCGCAGAAGTTTTGACCGGTCACCGGCGTCGGGTTCTCGAAGTACAGACCCTTGGCGGGTGCCACCCACTGGCCCCCGATGAAGTTGTCATATCGCGACTCGTACGACATCAGCGCCCCGGCAGAACCTGGACGTGCAAAAACGGTCATCTGCTCGGCTCCTCGCTCAACCCGTTTACTACGGCTGTAATGCACTTCACACTACCGTCGGGGCCACAATGTGTTCCATGACAGCGCAGCCCGCCGACGACAGCGACGACCCGTACCTGTGGCTCGAGGACGTGACCGGCGAGACGGCGCTGGACTGGGTGCGCGCACGCAACGAGCCGACCCAGGCGGAATTCTGCGATGCAACCTTCGAGCAGCTGCGCACCGAGGCGCTGGAGGTGCTGGACACCGATGCCCGTATCCCCTATGTCCGCCGCCGCGGCGAGTTCCTCTACAACTTCTGGCGCGACGCCGCCAACCCGCGCGGCCTATGGCGGCGCACCACCCTGGACAGCTATCGCGGCGACTCCCCCGACTGGGACGTGCTGATCGATGTCGACGAGCTGGGCCGTACCGACGACGAGAAGTGGGTGTGGGCCGGCGCGACGGTGATCGAACCGGAGTTCACTCGCGCCCTGGTCAGCCTGTCCCGCGGCGGCTCGGATGCGGTAATTGTGCGTGAATTCGACATGCGGACAAGGGAATTCATTGCCGACGGGTTTCAGCTACCGGAGGCTAAGTCGCAAATCGGGTGGGCCGATCCGGATACCGTGCTGGTGGGCACCGACTTCGGTCCCGGCTCGCTCACCGAATCCGGCTATCCACGGATCGTCAAGCGCTGGCGCCGAGGCACCCCGTTGGCGCAGGCCGACACGGTCTTCGAGGGATCACGCGCCGACGTCAGTGTGTCCGTGAACGCGGATCGCACACCGGGCTTCGAACGCACCTTTGCCGGTCGCGCCATCGACTTCTGGAACGAGGAGATCTTCGAGGTGCGCGGCGCGGAGCTGATTCGCATCGAGGTGCCCACCGACGCAAGCGTGTCGATTCACCGCGAATGGATGTTGATCGAGCCACGCACCGATTGGACCGCCGGCGGACTCACCTACCGCGCCGGTTCGCTGCTGGCCGCTGACTACGACGAATTCCTTTCCGGCACAGCACAATTACAGGTAGTTTTCGAACCTGATGAGCACACCTGCCTGCATCAGAGCGCCTGGACCCGCGACCGGCTGTTGCTGGTGACGCTGGCCGATGTGGCCAGCCGGGTCGAAGTCGTCACACCCGGAACATGGCTTCGCGAGCCAGTGACGGGTATCCCCGCGGCAACCAACACCGTGATCGTCGCCGCCGACGACACCGGCGACGAGTTTTTCTTGGATTCAAGTGGATTCGACCAGCCGTCGCAGTTGCTGCGCAGCACCGACGCCCAGCACCTGGAGCAGATCAAGTCCGCTCCCGCCTTCTTCGACGCCGAAAACCTGGACGTGCAACAGTTTTTCGTGCCGTCCAAGGATGCCACGATGATCCCGTACTTCGTCGTCCGCTCCCGGGATGTGACCGGGCCCGGCCCCACGCTGCTGGGCGGCTATGGCGGATTCGAATCGTCCAAGACACCGGGATACGGCGGCGTGCTGGGCCGGCTTTGGTTGGCCAGGGGCGGCACCTACGCGATGGCCAATATCCGGGGCGGCGGCGAGTACGGACCAAGCTGGCACACCCAGGCCATACGCGAGGGCCGACACAAGGTCGACGAGGACTTCGCCGCGGTGGCAGCGGATTTGGTGAACCGCGGCATCACGACGGTCGCACAGCTCGGCGCCCAAGGCGGCAGCAATGGCGGGCTGCTGATGGGCATCATGGCGACCAAGTACCCGGAGAAATTCGGCGCGCTGGTATGCGATGTCCCGCTGCTGGACATGCGGCGCTATCACCTGTTGCTGGCAGGCGCCTCGTGGGTGGCCGAGTACGGCGATCCCGACAACCCGGACGACTGGGCGTTCATCTCCAAATACTCTCCATACCAGAATATTTCGACTAGTGACCAGTACCCTTCGATGCTGTTCACCACGTCCACCCGTGACGATCGCGTGCATCCGGGACATGCCCGCAAAATGGTCGCGGCGCTACAAGCCGCCGGCCATCGAGTCTGGTACTACGAGAACATCGAGGGCGGGCACGCCGGCGCGGCGGACAACGAGCAGGCCGCGTTCAAGGCGGCGCTGAGTTATTCGTTCCTCTGGCGGACGCTGGCTTCCTGACGGCGGGCCGGCCATAGGATGTCGACGTGCCGATAGAACGTCTCGAACTCGCCGCCACGGTGGCCGGACTGATCTTCATCATCGCCGGACACGCGCAGGCGCGCTGGCGCTTCGTCCATGGTCGCCAGCGGGGCCGGCGCTTCTACTGGGCGGCCTCGTTCCTCGGCATCATCTGTTTCGCGTTCGGAACGGGCAAAATCTGGCCTAACGCCGTCGCCTCGGCCTTGATCTTCACCGCCATCATCGTCGGATCGGCCTACATGATCACGCCCTACCTCAAGATCGGCGGGCAGATCTATGCGGCGAGCCCGGAACACCGGGAGCCCGATCCGCGCGACGATGGGCGCTAGCTCACACTTGGACATGCCCGACTTCGAGACATTGCTGTACCGGACGGCCGGCGCGGTCGCGACCATCACGCTGAACCGCCCCGAGCAGCTGAACACCATCGTCCCGCCTATGCCGGACGAAATAGAAGCGGCCATCGGGCTGGCCGAGCGGGATCCGCAGATCAAAGTCATCGTGTTGCGTGGCGCCGGGCGTGCATTCTCCGCCGGCTACGACTTCGGCGGCGGATTTCAGCACTGGGGCGAAGCCATGATGACCGACGGCAAGTGGGATCCGGGCAAGGACTTCGCGATGGCCACCGCTCGCGAGATCGCACCGTCGCAGAAATTCATGGCGATCTGGCGGGCGTCCAAGCCGGTGATCGCCCAATTGCACGGCTGGTGCGTCGGCGGGGCCAGCGACTACGCACTCTGCGCCGACCTCATCATCGCCAGCGAAGACGCCGTCATCGGCACCCCATACAGCCGGATGTGGGGGGCCTATCTGACCGGGATGTGGCTGTATCGGCTGAGCTTGGCGAAGGCCAAGTGGCACTCGCTGACCGGCCGGCCGCTGACCGGCGTGCAAGCAGCCGAGATCGAGCTGATCAACGAGGCGGTGCCGTTCGAGCGCCTCGAGGCCCGGGTCGCCGAGATCGCCGCCGAACTGTCGCAGATCCCGTTGTCGCAGCTGCGGGCGCAGAAACTGATCGTCAACCAGGCCTACGAGAACATGGGCCTGGCGTCTACCCAGACGCTGGGCGTCATTCTCGACGGCCTGATGCGCAATACCCCCGACGCGCTGGAGTTCATCCAGACCGCCGAAACCCAGGGCGTGCGGGCCGCGGTCGAGCGCCGCGACGGCCCATTCGGCGACTACAGCCAGGCCCCGCCCGAGCTGCGACCCGACCCCACGCACGTCATCGTTCCTGCTGAAGATGACTAGTAAGGTCGGCTAGAAAAATCCGAACCCGGTCGCCCACCAGGCCCCGAAAGTGCTACCGTTATTGCTATGTCTCGGCTTAGTAACTGCCTGCGCGCAGGCGCCGCGTTTCTCGCTCTGGGTATTGCCGGCACGGTCTTCCCGCCGGCCGCCGGTGCCGATTCCACCGAGGATTTCCCGATCCCGCGCAGGATGATCAACACCACCTGCGACGCCGAACAGATTCTGGCGGCCACCCGGGACACCAGCCCGGTGTACTACCAGCGGTACATGATCGACTTCAACAACCACCCGAACGTCAACCAGGCGGCCATCGACAAGGCGCACTGGTTTTATGCGTTGTCACCAGAAGACCGCCGGAACTATTCCGAAAACTTTTTTGCACCCCAGGCCGATCCGCTGTGGCTGGCCTGGCCCAACCACATGAAGATCTTCTTCAACAACAAGGGCGTCGTCGCCAAGGCGACCGAGGTGTGCAGCCAGTACCCGCCCGGCGACATGTCGGTGTGGAACTGGGCGTAGCGGACACGCTTGCGCGTCCCCTAATCGGGGGACAACCAAATCACCCCCTGAGGGGCCGTTCGGCGGATATTCACCGCGGAGCTTGCGCGCAATAGTTGGGGTATGCGCACAACCACTGACACCACCCGCGTCATGCACGTGCACGCCCTCGACCGCGATTCCGACGGCGCCTTGGTTGGGGACATCATCGACATCCCCAACTTGGCGTGCCGGACTGGACGAGACTCAGGACATCACGCGCGACCTGATCGCGACGTGTTGCCGGACGAGCCGGGTCAGTAGTGCGGCGTGCCCACCCGCAACCGATCAGTGCGCTCCGAGTCGGGCGAGTCACCATTGCTGCCCCGGTGCGGCGTTTCAACCTTGGGCAACATGTGGGCACGCACCGACGACCGGGATCCGTAGGGCTGCAACATCTCACTGGCGGGACGAGTGCGGACTCGTTGGGGCCACCAGAACCAGCGCCCCATCAGGGCGGCGATGGACGGCATCATGAACGACCGCACGATCAGCGTGTCGAACAATAGGCCCAGCGCGATGGTGGTGCCCACCTGGCCCATCACCCTCAGCGGGCTGATCGCAAACGTCGACATGGTGGCGGCGAAGACCAGACCCGCAGACGTCACCACCGCGCCGGTGCCGGCCATCGACCGGATGATGCCGGTCCTGATTCCGGCATGAATTTCCTCTTTGAATCGGGACACCAGCAGCAGGTTGTAGTCGGATCCCACCGCCAACAGCAAAATGACGGACATCGCCAGCACCATCCAGTGCAGTTCCTTGCCCAAAATGTCCTGCCACAGCAGCACCGAAAGCCCGAACGAGGCGCCCAGTGAAATCAGCACCGTGCCCACGATGGTGATCGCGGCGACCAGGCTTCGAGTGATGATCAACATGATGATCAGGATGAGGCTGGCCGCCGATATCCCGGCGATCATCAGGTCGTATTTGGATCCGTCACGCATGTCCTTGTAGACCGCGGCCGTGCCACCGAGCCAGATCTTGGAACCCTCCAGTGGCGTTCCCTTGATGGCTTCCTTCGCCGCTAACTTGATCGGGTCGACGTGCGAAATGCCTTCGGGCGTCGCCGGAGGAACGTCATGCGAGATGATGAAACGGGCGGCGTGGCCGTCGGGCGACAGGAACATCTTCAAACCGCGCTTGAAGTCAGGGTTGTCGAAGACCTCCGGCGGAATGTAGAACGAGTCGTCGTTCTTGGCCGCGTCGAACGCCTGACCCATCGCCGTCGAGTTCTGGCTCATCACGTCCATCTGGTCATACATGGAGTTCATCGAGCTGTGCATGGTCAGCATCATCTGCTTCATCGTCGTCATGGTCGCGATCATCGGCGGCATCTGCGCCAGCATCTGCGGCAATAACAGGTCCAGCTTGGAGATGTCGCCGGCGAGGCCGCCCAACTTCTCGACGAGCTGATCCAAGCCGTCAAGTGCGTCCAGAATCGACCGCAGCGACCAGCAGGCGGGAATGTCGTAGCAATGCTTATCCCAGTAGAAGTAGCTGCGGATCGGACGGAAGAAATCGTCGAAATTGGCGATCTCGTCCCGCATTTGACCCGTGATGTCCAGCATGTCGTGGGTCAAGCCAGACATGTGGTGCGTGAGCGCGGCCATCTGCGCGGTGATGTTGTACATCCGCTGCATCGTGTCGATGGAATCCTGCATCGCGTCGGCCTGCTTCAGCATGTCGGCCATCCGCTTCTTCATGTACTCCTGGTTTTCGACCTGCGTCGTGTTCTGCATGCTGATCTGGAACGGGATCGAGGTGTGCTCGATCGGCGCTCCCAGCGGCCTGGTGATCGTCTGGACGCGCGCGACGCCGGGGATGTGGAAGACATTTCTGGCAATCCTGTCCAGCACCAACATGTTTGCCGGATTGCGCATGTCGTGATCGGTCTCGATCATCAGCAGTTCCGGATTCATCCGGGCGTTGGAGAAATGCCGCTCCGCGGCCTCATATCCGACGACCGCCTTCGTGCTCTCCGGCAGGTACTGGCGGTTGTCGTAATTGGTCCGGTACCCGGGCAGCGCGAGCAGGCCGATGAGCGCGATGCCGATCGACACGGCCAGGATCGGCCCGGGCCAGCGGACAATGGCGGTGCCCACCCGGCGCCAGCCCCGCGTCCGCATCTTGCGCTTGGGGTCGAACAGATGAAAACGACTCCGACTGCCCACCGCCAAGATCGCCGGACCGAGGGTGAGCGCCGCGAGAACGGCGACCAGCGTCCCCACCGCGCACGGCACGCCGAGGCTCTGGAAATACGGAAGACGGGTGAAGCTGAGGCAATACATCGCTCCGGCGATGGTCAGACCGGAGCCCAGCACCACGTGCGCGGTCCCGTGGAACATCGTGAAGAAGGCCTGTTCTCGGTCCTCGCCGAGGGAGCGCGCTTCCTGATACCTGCCCAGCACGAAGATCGCGTAGTCGGTACTTGCCGCGATCACCATCAACACCAGCAGGTTCACCGCGAAGGTCGACAGGCCGATGATCTCGTTATTGGCCAGAAACGCGACAACCTGCCGTGCCGCGAACAGTTCGAGCACCACCATCAGCAGGGTCACGAACATGGTGACGATCGAGCGGTAGACCCACAACAGCATCACGATGATCACGACGAACGTGAGCAGGGTGACCAAGATGACGCCCTTGTCACCGGCCGCCGACTGGTCGGCGGTCAGGGCCGCCGCGCCGGTCACATAGGCCTTGAGCCCGGGCGGCGGCGGCGAGTCTTCCACCAACTTTCGGACCGCCTTGACGGAATCATTGGCCTTGGTCTCGCCCTGGTTGCCCCGGAGATAGATCTGCACGTAGGCGGCCTTACCGTCCGAGCTCTGTGAGCCGGCCGCCGTCAGCGGATCCCCCCAGAAGTCCTGCACGTGCTCGACGTGCGTTGTGTCGGCCTCGAGCTTCTTGACCAGCTGGTCGTAGTAGTGGTGTGCATCATCGCCGAGCGGCTGGCTGCCCTCCAAGACGACCATGACGTTGCTGTCGCTGTCGAATTCGTTGAACACCTTGCCGACGCGCTGCGTCGCCTGCATCGATGCCGCCTCTTTCGGGCTCATCGGCACCGTGTGTTCCTTGCCGACCGTTTCCAGGTCAGGGACGAACATGGACAGGCACACGACCAGCGCGACCCAGCCCAGGACGATCAGCCCGGCGAATTTGTAGACGTTCTTGGCGAAGAACGGCATGTGCGGGAGCCCGACGGCGTCGTTTTTACCGACATGGACGTCACCGTTGGTGCTCATGCGGACTTCACTATGCAAAAGGTTTCAGCGTTCACTCCGGTGATTGACCTTTCGTCCTTGACTACGTCGTTCACGATGATCTGGCAGCCGATCTGGTCTCCGTCGGTCTGGGCGACTACGTTCACGCTCACCGACGGCAGCGTCGTGGTGACCGAGAGCGTCCAGGGCAGCGGCACGTCGTCGATTCGCCGCGGCTGGGCGTTGATGTCCAGGAAGTTGATGTTGGCGGTGGCTCCAGACCCGTAGACCTTGTAGACCACGTGCTTCGGGTTGAACGGCTTGATGTCATCCAGGCTGCTACTGCCGATCCCTCGCGGGTCGTGATCGCCGAAAAACGAGCGGAGCCGAAGAACGCAGAACCCCGCTACCGCGACCACCACGACAATGACGAGTGCGACCCACACTCGTTTCACCGCGTTGGCGACTGAAGTCTTTGCCACTCAAGACCTTCCGATAACCGAGCGGCCGACCGCCCGTTCCATTCCTGCAGCCATGACCACCGTTCGGTGGTCCTGGCAAAGTTTGCTTTGGTGCGCTAAGTAGCTTAGACACATCGGCGCCACCGCCCGTGCTGTGACCCGGTCGGACTCGACCGGACGCACGTGGAGCATGTCAATGCTCTTTTCTGCTCATGGCGATTCAGCAACGAGGCCGATGCAGGTCGCGGTGAGAAGTCGGGTGAGCGCGGATGCGAAGTCGATGTTCCATTCGGGTGGCAACTCCTCAGGCTCATTGGCGTAGGCATCGGTGAGCCGCTGCGGCGGGTTGGCGATCTGCCAGAAAGCGGCAGCCAACGAATAGGCGGCGATCAAGATGTCGAAGGCGCCAGAACGCCCGAGGGCGGGCAGCGCCCGCTGGGTCGCATCGGCGACCTCGACCGCCGCGGCGCTGATGGTCCGCCTGATCTCGACCACCCGATCGACGTGCACCTCATGCTCGAGATGCAGGTGCAGGTTGGCGAGCAGGTCGCAAAACAGTGTGTCGGCCGCCAGAGCGTTGGCCAACGTCTCGGCCACCTGCGCCGGCGACCTGGGTCCGGAGTCGCCCAACTCCGCGCACACCCTCTCCGAGAAGCGCACCCATCCCTCGGCGGCAAGGTGCATCAGCACCTCTTTGTGAGACGAGAAGTAGCGGCGCACGGCGGAGTAATGAATCCCGGCGCGGCCAGCGACGGCGGTCAGCGTGACCGACGCGACACCGGTTTCGACGGCCAGTGAGCGTGCGGCTTCGACCAGAGCCGCCGCACGTCGGCGCTTGTTCTCCTCGGTGCGGGCGCGTTGAAACGTGAGTTGCGCCACGGGCCAGAGGATAACGCACATAACGTGATTTGCATAACGCACACAGTGTGATTTGCGCGCCGCCCCGAGGAGGTCTCTTAGGGTAACCTTCGTTATAGTTTTGCCCGTGACGCCGACACGGTGATCTGTCATTAACATGCGGGGACGGACGACAAACGGTCCGCCAGCGGAACGCCAACCGGTGAAGGGGATTCCGAATTTTTAGGCTTCTGGCGCGGTTGTTGGCTGGCTACCGATTCTCGGTAGCCGGCCTGGTGGCATTCGCGTGACAGCTCAATCAGCCAACGACGCTCCGCCGCACACTCACGTCGAACGGCCCCTCTTCGCCAGGGTGATCCACCGGTTCCCGGTGGCAATCATCTTGGGCTGGATCGGATTCGTCATCTTCCTCGGTGCCACACTGCAGCCGTTGGAGGTGGTGGGGGCCGAGCGCGCGGTCTCGCTGAGCCCCGACGACGCGCCGTCGCTGAGGGCGATGCGGCACATCGGCAAGGTGTACAAGGAAGGAAGTTCGGACAGCACGGCGATGATCGTGCTGGAGGGCGACAAGCCGCTCGGCGACGAGGCCCACAAGTTTTACGACGACATGATTCGCAAGTTGCGCGGCGATACGAAACACGTTCAGCACATTCAGGATTGGTGGGGCGATCCGCTCACGTCGGCCGGTGCGCTCAGCAATGACGGGAAAGCCGTCATCGTCCAGGTGAATCTCGCCGGTAACCAGGGCGAGGCGCTGGCCAATGATTCCGTCGTCGCGGTGCGCAACATCGTCAACAGCACGCCGCCACCGCCCGGGGTAAAGGTCTGGATTACCGGGGCGTCGGCGCTGGCCACCGATACGCGCGAAAGCGGCGATAAATCCACGGCCAAGATCACCCTGACGTCGGTCGCGGTGATCTGCATGATGTTGCTCCTCGTCTACCGATCGCTTTTCACGGTGATTCTGCTGCTGCTCACGGTCGGCATCGAATTGTCGGCGGCGCGCGGCATTGTTGCCGCGATCGGAGAAACTGGCGCTATCGGCCTCACCACGTTTGCGATCAGCCTGCTCACTTCGCTGTCCATCGCGGCGGGAACCGACTACGGGATATTCATTGTCGGGCGATATCAGGAAGCCCGGCAGGCCGGTGAGGACAAAGAAACCGCGTTCTACACCATGTACCGCGGCACCGCTCACGTCATCCTGGGTTCTGGATTGACCATTGCTGGGGCCATGTTCTGCCTCAACTTCGCGCGCATGCCGTCCTTTCACACCCTGGGCATCCCATGCGCGGCGGGATTGTTGATGGCCATCGCGGTCGCGCTCACGCTGGGGCCGGCGATCGTGGTCGTGGGCGGCCGTTTCGGCCTGTTCGAGCCAAAACGAAAGCTCCAGTTCCGTGGCTGGCGGCGAATCGGCACGGCGATCGTCCGGTGGCCGGCCCCTATCCTCGCTGCGACCTTGGCGCTCGCGCTGATCGGGCTGGTCACCCTGCCCGGATACCAACCCAGCTACAACGACCGGGCCTACTTGCCCGCCTCTATCCCCGCCAATCAGGGATTCGCCGCAGCGGATCGCCATTTCTCCCCGGCGCGGATGAAGCCCGAAATCCTCATGATCGAGTCGGATCACGACATGCGAAATCCGGCGGACTTTCTGATCCTGAATAAGGTGGCCAAGGCGCTCATCGATATTCCGGGAATCTCCCGGGTCCAAGCGATAACCCGGCCCGACGGAACACCGATGGCACACACCACGCTGCCGTTCCTGCTCAGCATGAGCAATGCCTTCCAGCAGCAGAACCTGAAGTTTCAGGAAACGCGGATGGAGGACCTACTCACCCAGGCCGACGATCTGGCCAAGATGACCGCGATCATGAGAAATATGTATTCGCTGCTGATGGAGCTCAATGCGATTACTCATCAGACGGTCGTCGTCACGCATCAAATAGAAGACAAAACGAACGAGTTGCGGGATCACATCGCGGATTTCGAGGATTTCTGGCGGCCGATTCGTAGCTATTTCTACTGGGAAAAGCACTGCTACGACATTCCTATCTGCTGGTCGATCAGGTCCGTATTCGACACGATTGACGGCATCGACAGCATCACCGACAAAATGCACGCACTGGTCGGAGACCTCGACAGGGTGGACGAGCTCATACCGCAGGTCACCGCCCAGCTGCTCCCGCAGATCGAAATCCTGGATTCGATGCGGAACATGATGCTGTCGATGCACAGCACCATGGCCGGGATCTTCGGACAGATGGACAGCTCGAACGATAATGCGACGGCGATGGGACACGCCTTCGACGACGCCAAGAACGACGACTCGTTCTACATTCCGCCCGATGTCTTCAAAAACAAGGACTTCAAGCGGGCGATGGACAGCTTCCTGTCATCAGACGGGCACGCGGCCCGGTTCATAATTTTGCACCGAGGCGACCCCGCCACCAACGAAGGTATGAAAAGCGTCGACGCGATTCACACGGCCGCCGAAGAGGCGCTCAAGGTAACTCCGTTGGAGGACGCCAAGATCTATCTGTACGGCACGGCAGCCGTCTTCAAAGACTTCGCCGCCGGCGCCCAGTGGGATCTGCTCATCGC
Source organism: uncultured Actinomycetota bacterium (assembly GCA_963826365.1). Taxonomy (GTDB): domain Bacteria; phylum Actinomycetota; class Actinomycetes; order Mycobacteriales; family Mycobacteriaceae; genus Mycobacterium. Next base: position 944,773 of record CAWGXA010000004.1, read on the forward strand.
CGGAGTCTCGTCGCTCTGCCTGGTTTTCGTCATCATGCTGGTGCTCACCCGGGCCCTGATTGCCGCCGCGGCCATCGTCGGAACGGTCGCGCTTTCGTTGGGCGCTTCTTTCGGGTTATCCGTGCTGGTCTGGCAGTACCTGCTCAGTACCCCGCTGCACTGGCTGGTGCTGGCGATGTCGGTCATCGTGTTGTTGGCGGTGGGATCCGACTACAACCTGCTGCTGGTCTCCCGCTTCCGTGAGGAGGTCCATGCCGGATTGAACACCGGCATCATCCGCGCCATGGGCGGCACCGGAAAGGTCGTGACGAACGCGGGACTGGTGTTCGCGTTCACGATGGCGTCCATGGTCGTCGGCGACCTGCGAGTTATCGCCCAGGTGGGCACCACGATCGGCCTCGGTCTGCTGTTCGACACGTTGATCGTCCGCGCGTTCATGACACCGGCCATCGCGGCGCTGCTGGGACGCTGGTTCTGGTGGCCGATGCGGGTGCGTACCCGGCCGGCCAGCACCTTACTTCGGTCGATGGGGCCCCGCCCGTGGGTTCGCGCCCTGGTAAACCAGGAGTTGCCCCGCCAGCCCGAGTACACCCGTCCGTAGCCGCGCGCACTTTCGAATGTGACCTATGCACACCATCGCCCTGATCGGATTTCTCGGTGGCCTGATCACCGGTATCTCGCCGTGCATCTTGCCGGTACTCCCGGTGGTGTTTCTCTCCGGTGCGGACAGCTCTGGCGAGCAACGTTCCGCGGCGCGCCCCTATCTAGTGATCGCGGGTCTGGTGTGCAGCTTCAGCGTGGTCACCCTGGCCGGCTCCGCCTTACTGTCGGCGCTGCACCTGCCGCAAGATGCGATCCGGTGGACCGCGCTGGTGGTGCTGGTGCTCATCGGCCTAGGGCTGATCTTCCCGCCCCTGCAACACTTGCTCGAGCGGCCGTTTGCCCGCATCCCACAACGTCAAATCGGAAGCGGTAGAGGCGGTTTCGGACTTGGCCTGACGTTGGGCGCGTTGTACGTGCCGTGCGCGGGGCCGGTATTGGCCGCGATCGTGGTGGCCGGCGGTACGGCGAAGATCGGCCTGGCGACGCTGATCCTGACCGCGACCTTCGCGCTCGGTAATGCATTGCCGCTACTGGCTTTTGCCCTGGCGGGGCGGCGGGTGACCGAACGCGTCGCGGCGTTCCGCCGTCGGCAGCACGCAATCCGGATCGCCGGCGGAATCACGATGATCGTGCTGGCGGTGGCGCTGGTTTTCAACCTGCCCGCCACGCTGCAGCGCGCCATCCCCGACTACACCGCGGCGATGCAGAAAAGCTTCGGCGGCAACGGAATTCGACGTGCGCTCAGCAGCACGATCAATGGCCACCTGGCCGACTGCGCCGACGGCGGCAACCAGCTGCAGCAGTGCGGGCCGGCGCCCGCCATCACCGGCATCACCGGGTGGCTCAACACTCCCGACGGCAAACCGATCGACCTCGCGTCGTTGCGCGGCAAGGTGGTCTTGATCGACTTCTGGGCCTACTCGTGCATCAACTGCCAACGCGCCATCCCACACGTCGTCGGTTGGTACGACCGTTACAAGGACGGGTTGGTGGTCATCGGGGTGCACACCCCCGAATACGCCTTCGAACGCGTCACCGCGAACGTGGCCAGCGGTGCTGCCGCACTGCACATCGACTACCCCATCGCGCTGGACAACAACTACGCCACCTGGAACAGCTACCAGAACCTCTATTGGCCCGCCGACTATCTGATCGACGCAACCGGCGCCGTGCGGCACACCAAGTTCGGCGAAGGCGAATACGACACGACCGAGAAGCTGATCCGGCAATTGCTGGTCGACGCCAACCCCGACGTCCACCTGCCCGCTCCAGTGAACTCCGCCGACACCACTCCCCAGACCCGCCTCACGCCCGAGACCTACCTAGCGGCCGGCAAGTCCGCAAATTACGGCGGCGACGGCGAATACAAAGCGGGCACCGCCGGGTTTGGCTTCCCGGCGCAGCTAGCCCCCGACAGGTTCGCGTTAACCGGCCGCTGGACCCTGGATGACCAGGGCGTCACCGCCGACAGCGACGCTGCAGCCATTCGGCTGAACTACTCGGCGAAAGACGTTTTTGCCGTCGTCGGAGGCACCGGAACCATCACCGTGAACCGAGACGGAAACACGACCACGGTGCCGATCAGCGGCCCGCCCACCCTGCGCCAGATCGTGGCCGATCCGGCCGCGCGCCGCGATCAGCTCGACCTGCAAGTCAGCAAAGGCCTGCAGGTGTTTTCGTTCACCTTCGGCTAGACATCAGTAAGCGGACAGCGGCCCATCCGTCAGCTCGGTGGCTCCGAATAAGAGTCGTGGATCCATCAGACGCGCGTTCGGTGGCAGTCATCGGCAGTGGCGTAGCCGGCCTGACCGCCGCCTACGTCTTGTCCGGACGCGACCGCGTGACGCTCTATGAAGCCGACGCGCGGCTCGGCGGTCATGCGCACACCCATTTCGTGGACGACGACGGCCAGACCCTCGGCGTCGACTCGGCGTTCCTGGTGCACAACGACCGGACCTATCCAACGTTGTGCCGGCTGTTCAGCGAACTTTGTGTGGCCACCCAGGAATCGGAGATGTCGATGTCGGTGCGGGCCGACGACATCGGCCTCGAATACGCCGGCGCCCTCGGGGTTCGGGGATTGTTTGCCTGCCGGCAGTCATTGCGACCGCGCTACCTGCTGATGCTCGGCGAGATCGTCCGCTTCCATCGCGCCGCGGACCGACTGCTGCGTGCGGCCGCCCCGCAAGACGACCTCGAGACCCTGGATGCCTTCCTGAGTCGACACCATTTCTCGTCGTATTTCATCGACTACTTCATCACGCCCCTGGTAGCCGCGGTGTGGTCCTGCGCGGCTGACAACGCATTGCGGTACCCAGCCCGCTATCTGTTCACGTTCCTGGCCCACCACGGCATGCTGTCGGTGTTCGGTTCCCCGACATGGCGCACCGTGACCGGGGGTTCGGCACAGTATGTGCAGGCCATCGCGGCGAGGCTCGACGAAGTGTCGATCGGCACACCGGTGCACTCGCTGCGCCGGGTGTCCGGCAGGGTGCGGGTGCAGGCGGGCAGCAATGCGCCGCGGTTTTTCGACGCGGCCGTCGTTGCCGTTCATCCCGACCAAGCGCTGCTGCTGCTCGACGATCCCACCCCGTGGGAGCGCGCGGTGCTGGGCGCGATTGCGTACTCGACCAACCGCGCCCAGCTGCACACCGACGAATCGGTGCTGCCCAGGCGCCGGCGCGCCCGCGCATCATGGAACTACCTGGTGACACCGGGGACCGACGAAGTGGTGGTCAGCTACGACGTCAGCAGGTTGATGCGACTGGACAGTGACCGCCGGTACCTGGTGACCCTTGGTGGTCGTGACCGAGTCGATCCCGCGTCGGTGATCGCCGAGATGACCTACAGCCACCCGCTGTACACACCGGAATCCGTTGCGGCCCAAGGTAATCTGCCCACGCTCAACGACGATCGGGTGGTGTTCGCGGGCGCATACCACGGCTGGGGCTTCCACGAGGATGGCGCCGCGTCGGGCCTGGCCGCGGCCCGCCGGCTCGGCGTCGACTGGCCGACAGCGACTAGGACGGAGGCGGCAGTCGAATGCCCAGCCACGCGCTGACCCCGGCGATCTATCGCACCACGATCACGCATTCGCGGCAGGCCCCGGTGCGCCACGCCTTCGAATACCGAAGCTACAGCTGGTATGTCGACGTCGACGACCTCCCCCAGCTGCCCTGGTGGCTGCGACCATTCGCGCGATTTCGCGCCGACGATCACTTTGCCGACAGCTCGAGCGGCCTGCCGCAGGGTTCGCTGCGCGATCGGCTCAACGCTTTCTTGACCGATCGCGACGTGCCGGTGCCTGACGGCCGCATCACTGCGCTGCTGCAGGCGCGGGTCCTCGGGTATGTCTTCAACCCGCTGAGCGTCTTTTGGTGCCACGACCGCGACGGCCGACTGCGTCATGTGATCGCCGAGGTGCACAACACCTACGGCGGGCGCCATGCGTATCTGTTGCCCCCGGCCGATCAGCCGGTGCTGACGACCAAGAAGCTCTACGTTTCGCCGTTCAACCCGGTGGACGGCTACTACACGGTGCACGCACCACGACCCGGCCGTGAAGTCGATATCACCGTGGCGCTGCATCGTGACCATGCGCCGGCGTTCGTCGCCAACATGCACGGACAGCGGCGTCCGGCGTCCACCCGGCATGTCGCGATCATGCAATTCATTTCGCCGTTGGCGCCGTTGGTGGTGGCGGCGCGCATCCGAATACAGGGGGTCAAACTGTGGTTACGTCGGGTTCCGGTGGTACCGCGATGAGCGTGGAAACCAGCCAAAAGCCCTCGGCCTCAATCGATTCGGCGCGATGGCCAGCGGTAGCGAAAGTGCCTTCCGGCCCCGCCGCCGCGGCCGGGGCGGCCATCGCCGATCGGCTGCTGCGGCGCGCCGCTGCTCGGCTGCCGCTGCGCCTGGTCTACCCCGACGGAACCGTGATCGGCGCGGCCGACTCGACTGCGCCGACGTTGACGGTTCATCAACCGCAAGCGCTGGCCCGCCGGATCGGGCGGTATGGGCTGATCGGGTTCGGTGAGTCCTACATGGCCGGCGAATGGTCGTCGGATCAGCTCACCGAACTGCTGACCGTATTCGGAGCGTCGATGGGTGACCTGGTGCCGCGCACCTGGCAACGGCTGCGTCCGATCGCGCCGGCCTTCCGGCCGCGTTGGCAAAGCGCCGGCCGGGATCGGGCTCGGCGCAACGTCGCCGAGCACTACGACTTGTCGAACGAGCTGTTCCGCGAATTCCTCGACGAGACGATGACCTACTCGTGTGCAATTTTTAACGAGCTGCCCGCGTCATCGGCTAATTTGGCTGCGGCGCAACACCATAAAATCGATCGACTGCTCGACCTCGCCAGAGTCCACCAGGGCAGTCGGCTTCTCGAGATCGGCACTGGATGGGGCGAGTTGTGTATCCGCGCCGCCAGCCGTGGAGCGCACGTCCGCTCGGTGACCCTGTCGGTCGAACAGCAGCAGCTAGCACGGCTTCGGGTTGCCGCCGCAGGGCTGTCCGACTTGGTGTCGATCGACCTCTGCGACTACCGCGACATCGAAGGGTGTTACGACGCAGTGGTTTCGGTGGAGATGATCGAAGCAGTCGGATATCACGCGTGGCCGCGATATTTCGCCACGCTCGAGCAGCTGGTGCGGCCGGGTGGCCGAGTCGCGATCCAGGCGATCACCATGCCGCACACCCGGATGCTAGCCAGCCGCAATACTCACACCTGGATCCAGAAGTACATCTTCCCGGGCGGGTTGCTGCCGTCCACCCAGGCCATCTCCGCCATTACCGAGCGGCGCACCGGTTTACGCACGGTCGAGACGACCTCATTGCGTCCGCACTACGCCGAGACCCTGCGGCTGTGGCGGGAGCAGTTCATCCAACGCCGAGACCGGCTGGCGCACTTGGGCTTCGACGACGTGTTCGCGCGGATGTGGGAGCTGTATCTGGCATATTCGGAGGCGGGGTTCCGATCCGGCTATCTCAACGTCTACCAGTGGACGTTCGCACGGGAGGACAGCGAGTAAACCATATGAGCACGCTTGAGAACCTGGCTGAAGTGTCCGGCGCCTCGCTTGTGGCGCTCGCCGTCGTGCATTCGGTCACGTTTGCCATCGGCAGACGCATCGGGCGGTACAACGTCGTCGACGTCGCGTGGGGCGTGGGTTTCGTCGCGATCGCCGCCGTCGCCGCCATACTCGGCCAGGGCGACCCGAACCGCCGCTGGCTGCTGCTGGCGCTGGTGTCGATCTGGGGTGTGCGGCTGAGCTGGCACATTCAGCGCAAGACCGTCGGCAAAGGGGAAGATCCGCGCTACGCTGCGCTGCTGCGTGGCGCCAGCACCGGGGCGGTGGTGCGAAAAGTGTTCCTGCTGCAAGGTTTCATCACCTGGTTCGTCTCCTTCCCGCTGCAGCTGTCCGCCGTAACCGGACCCACCCGCGCACCGTTGACCGCTGTCACGGTGCTGGGGGTCGCCGTATGGCTGCTGGGAGTCAACTTCGAAGCCCTCGGCGATCGGCAGCTGCGGATCTTCAAATCCGACCCGGCCAATCGCGGTGTGGTGATGGACCGCGGCCTGTGGGCCTACACACGCCATCCCAACTACTTCGGCGACGCCGCCGTGTGGTGGGGGTTGTGGCTGATCACCATCAACGGCTGGCTGCCATTAGCCACCGTCGGCTCGCCGTTACTCATGACCTATTTCCTGGTGAACGTGACGGGAGCGCGGTTGACCGAGAAGCTGATGGCCGGTCGGCCGGGGTTCGACGAGTACAAATCACGGACATCGTTCTTCTTTCCCCGGCCACCCCGACCCGCACGCCGATGACCACTAGGAATAGCCGGACTAGCGCGAGCGTTAGGCTGGTCACGATGACGGAGCTCTCTCGGCCAGGTAGCAACCTCGATGAGTTGCTGGGTCAGGTCGCGGGCGGGGACACCGAGGCCTTCGCCGCCGTCTACGACCTCACCAAAAGCCGGGTGTTCGGGCTGGTGATCCGGGTGCTGCGGGATGCAGGCTATAGCGAGGAAACCACCCAAGAGGTCTACCTCGAGGTGTGGCGGACCGCGGCGGGGTACGACCCCGCCAAAGGTTCCGCCCTGTCCTGGCTGCTGACCATGGCACACCGTCGGGCCATCGACCGAGTGCGCGCCGAGCAGTCCGGCAGCAATCGGGAATCGCGTTACGGCGCGGCCACTGTGGAGCCGGCCCATGACGTCGTCGCCGACTCCGCCATCTCCGGCGACGAGCGGCGGCGGGTGGCCGAATGCCTGGGCTCCCTGACCGACGCGCAGCGCCAGTGCATCGAGCTGGCCTACTACGGGGGCCTGACGTATGCCGAGGTCTCGCAGCGGTTAGCCGCCAATTTGTCGACGATCAAATCGCGCATTCGCGATGCGCTGCGCGGTTTGCGTAACTGCCTGGATGTCGCATGACCGAGCCCAACGAATTCGAACTGCTCGAGCTGGCGACGGCGTACGCCCTGCACGCCGTGTCGGATGCGGAGCGCGCCGAGATCGACCGGCGGGTGGCCTCCGCGCCGGCGCCGATCGCTGCGGCCTTCGCCGACGAAGTTCGTGCCGTCCGGGAAACGATGGCGGTGGTGTCGGCCGCGACCGTCGCCGAGCCGCCCGCGCACCTGCGGGCCAACGTCCTGTCTCAGGCAAAACCCGCTCGCAGGCACCAAACACGTTTGCGTACAACACTATTGGTATCCGTCGCGGCGGCGATCGTGGCAGGCCTGACGGCGTTCGGCGTCCAGGTGTTGTTGCGGCCGTCGTCGTCGCCGACGCTGGCCCAGCAAGTCATCGCGGCGCGCGACGTGCGGACGGTTTCCGTCCCGTTGGCCAGTGGGACGGCCACCGTGATGTTCTCCCACGACCGCAACGCGGGCGTGCTGGTGATGAACAATGTGCCCCCGCCGGCCGACGGCACCTGTTATCAGATGTGGTTGATCGGGACCAACGGCCCGACATCGGCCGGCACCATGGGTCCCGCGGCGGTCACACCGTCGACGACGGCGACGCTGCCCAACCTCGGATCGTCGAAGGCGCTGGCGTTTACCGTCGAACCCGGTAACGGATCACCGCAGCCAACCACCAAGATCCTGGCCGAGCTGTCGCTCACCTAGGCACTCACCGTCGCCGGCACGGCACCAGCGCAAAGCCCCGCGGTTTGAGCGTCAACGATTCGGCGATCTGCAGCTCGTAGGCATCCGGCGGTGTCAGCCGATAGCGGTGCAGGATCAGCCCGAGCGCCAACACGGCCTCGTGCAACGCGAACTGCCGGCCGATGCAGGCCCGCTTCCCGGTCCCGAAGGGTTTGTAGGCGTGCGGCGGGCGACTCTTCGCCTGGCCCGGACCGAATCGGTCGGGATCGAACCGCTCGGCGTCTGGCCACACCCGCGGGTCGCGGTGCAGCAGCGGCAAGAAGACCAGCGCCCAATCACCCTCGTTCATCCGGTAGCGCCCACCGAGCACGGTGTCGGCACGGGCCGCCCTCAGATAGCCCGGAGCCGTCGGCCACAATCGCAGCGCCTCGTCCAGCGCGGCCCGCACGTACCGCAGTTTGGCGATGTCGGCGAAGGCCGGCTCGGGCGTTTCGACGTCGCCCCACAGGGCGTCCACCTCCCCTTGGGCTCGGGCCAGCGCGTCGCGGTCGCGGGTGAGGTAATACAGCGCGAATGACAGTGCGCCCGAAGTCGTCTCGTGGCCGGCGACCATGAAGGTGATCACCTGGTGGCGGATGTTGACCGGGTCCAGCCGGTGCCCGGTCTCGGGATGGGTCGTGCGCAGCATCCGGCCGAGCAGGTCGGGCGCGTCGCAAGCCGGGTCATCCAGACGTGCCCGGATGACCTCGTCGACGATGCGCTGCATGGTCGCGACGTCGGCACGGTACTGCGCGGCGGAACTCGCCACCACCCGGCGCAGCGGCGCCCACGGCAGCACGGCCGAGACGTTGGCGTAGCGCAGCGAGCGGGTCATTGCGGTGACGAAGGGATGCGGTCGGTCGCGATCGAAAGAGGCGAACCGGTAACCGAACCCGGCGCGCCCGATGGTCTCCAACGTCAACCGCGTCATGTCGGGGGTGACGTCGACGGGTTGTCCGGCGTCGGCGGCAGCGTCCCAGCGGGCCAGCAATTCCCTGGCCACCTGCAACATGGTCGCGTGATAGCCGCTCATCGCTTCGCGGGTGAAGGCCGGCGTCAGAATGTCATGCGCCAGTTGCCAATTCGGCTCGTCATCCTCGGCGGTGAACAGGGCGTCGCCGACGATGCGCCGCAGCGGGGGCAGGTGCAGCCCCACGAACTTGCGGAACCGGCTCTCATCGCTCAGTTCGCCGACCAGGTCAGCGCCGCTGACCGTAACGATCTGGGTCCGCAGCACTTTGCGGCCCGAGATCGGCCCGAGGTCGCGCGACTGCGCCAACACCGACTGCACCGGCTTGCCGAGTTTGATGCCCACCACATCCCCGATGAAGGGCACCCGGCGAGGGGGATGAGGGAGCGTCGCGATGTCCACGTCAGGATCCTTGCTTACCACGCACGACACTGCCCGTCATCGCGACAAAGACCCCGACTATCACGAGCCCGGCGCCGGCGGCCAACGTCAGGTTGAGCCATTGGCGCAGGCTGGCCCCGGCCTCACCGACCATCACGTCGGCGATCTGGCGGACGTTACCGGCGGTGAGATTGAGTGCGTTGTTGACGTAGCGGGCGCCGGTCTCGATGCCCGCCCAGCCGGCCGCGCCGACCAACAGCGCCGAGACCCCGAGACTGGTCAGCGCCTTGCCGCGGCGGCGGGCGGCCAACAGCGTCAGCAGAGCGCAAAACCCGCAAAAGGCCGCCGCGCCCTTGCTCGCCCAGCGGCCCCAGGTGGTCAGCGGGCTCAACTCTCCTTGCCGCACCGGCTGGGACATCGACGGCACCGACACCGTTACCGGAACGGCCAGATTCGCTGGGACCGTCACGTGGTAGCTGTGCAGCAGCTGCTGAATCGAGCTGTCGTTGAGCATCGGGGCGAGGTCGACCATCCATTCGTTGCCGTCCTGGCCGGCTGGCGGGTCGGTGAACAACCAGTCGTGGGCCACCCGATTCGCTTGGGCGAACAGTCGCGGAAAGGAGGGGCCTGCGGTGAAGGCTGCGGCCACCGCGTGCACTTGGGTGCTGTCGGCGGGCTGGCGTCCCCCGTTATGCGCGGCGATGAGCGCGATCGCCCTGGTGGTCAGTTCGTCCGCCATGGCGGACTGCAGAGCCGTATCAGCCGCCGCCTGCTGCGCCATCGCCGCGTAGCCGTCGGCCTCCACGACATTGCGCTGCGTCCAAGCCACTGGCACTGCGACCGCCAGCCCAACCGTGGTGGCCAGCCAGAACACCAGCGTCGCCGCGAATCGCACGCCTTTGAACCTACTGCGCGATTCCCCGCAGATAGGCCGCCTGGCCGAGGTGCTGCGCACAGTCGTCGATGATGCTGACCAGCCGGGCGCTGGCTGTCACCGGTGGATCCCAGTTGGTATCCACGACGCGGGCCAGCTCGTCGCCCGTCACGCTGGCGATGTACTCGAGGCTGAGCTTGTGCACGGCGTGGTAGTAGCCGGCCAACAATTCGGCCGGGGCGCGCACCTTCGCCACCTGTTCGGCGCCGTGGCCGTAGCCGGTGTCGTTGCGCGGCAGGTCCAGCCCGAACCGGTCCACCCAGCCGTCGCGGAACCACACCTGCTCCACACCGGCCACATCGGCCAGCTGAATGTCCTGGACCCGTGCGCTGTGCCAGATCAGCCAGGCAATGCTGTTGGCGTCCGGGGCGGGGCGGTAGTCGGATACCTCATCGGTGAGGCCGTCGGTCAACTCGTCGACGTGTTCGATCAACCGGGTGAAGGCGTCGCGAAGTAGCTCCTGTACGGCGGCGTCGCTGGCAGCTCCCATACCCACGACCCTACGGCTGTCTCAAGGCTCGCTACGGACCCGCGTGCCAGACCGCCTCGACGTTGTTGCCGTCGGGATCGCGTACGAAGGCACCGAAGTACCCGGGGTGGTATTCCGGCCACAGCCGCGGCTCATGCTGGGGGCACCTCCCGCTTGCGGGGGACGACTGCGCACCCAGCCGCACCGCCGGCTGGTGAAACCCGCGCACGGCGTTTTCATCGGCGGCCGCAAACGCCAGATGAACCTCTCGATTGGGTCCCGTTGCGGTGCCGGCCGCGGCATCCGCAATCCAGAAAGACGGCTTACCGTCGCACCCATACCCAATGGCCTCACCGAAATCCAGCTGGCGCGAGTATCCGAGTGCCCCCAGCACGCTGTCGTAGAACTCCTGGGATCTCGGATAGTCGGCGCAGTTAATTCCCACGTGGTCAATCACGTAAAAGATCCTGGCACGACCCCGGGCACGGTCGTAGATTAATTAGATGACCTACAGCCTCATCATCCGCAACGGCACCATTATCGACGGCCTAGGGGGTGAGCCGTACGTCGGCGACATCGCAGTGCGGGACGGCGTCATCACGGCGGTGGGGCACGTCAACGGCGACACCGCCGACCGCGAGATCGACGCCAACGGGCTGCTGGTCACGCCGGGCTTCGTCGACCTGCACACCCACTACGACGGCCAGGCCATCTGGTCGGAGCGGTTGACGCCGTCGTCGGCGCACGGGGTGACCACCGTGGTGGTGGGCAACTGCGGAGTCGGGTTCGCGCCGTGCCGTCAGGAGGACCACGATGTGCTCGTCGACGTGATGGCCGGCGTCGAGGACATTCCCGGCGTCGTCATGACCGACGGACTGCCCTGGACGTGGGAGACGTTCCCCGAATACCTGGACGCGCTGGAGGCCGGCCGGCGCGACATCGACGTCGCCGCCTATCTGCCGCATTCCCCGCTGCGGGTCTACGTGATGGGTCAGCGCGGCGCCGACCGCGAGCCGGCGACCGCCGACGACCTCGCCAAGATGCGGGCGCTGGCCAAAGAAGCGATCGAGATCGGGGCGCTGGGCTTCGCATCGTCGCGGTTGACCATCCACAAGACCGAAAGCGGTTCTCCGATCCCGAGTTACGACGCGGCTCGCGAGGAGATCGAAGAGATCGCCCGCGGGGTCGTCGACGCCGGCGGCGGGTTGCTGCAGTTCGTTCCAGACATTCCGACCGGCGGCTACCAGCCCGTGCTGCAGACGGTGTTCGACGTCGCCGAGGACGTCGGACTGCCGGTCACCTTCACGATGATCGTCACCAACTCCGGCGAACCGTCGTGGCCCGACGCCATCACCATGATCGAGAAGGCCAACGCCGCGGGCGGTGACATCACCGCACAACTGCTGCCCCGCCCGATCGGGCTGATCATCGGGCTGCAACTGACCGCCAACCCGTTCGTGCTCTACCCGAGCTACCGCGAGATTGCGGATCTACCGCTGGCCGAGCGCGTCGCCGAGATGCGCAAGCCGGAAGTCCGCGCCCGCATCCTGGCCGACAAGCCCGGCGCAGGCCACCCGATCCTGTACGCGGCGCAGATGTGGGACTGGATTTTCCCGCTGGACGACAACCCGAACTACGAGCCCAACCCGGCGGATTCCATCGGCGCCCGGGCCCGGGCCAAGGGTGTGGCCCCCATGGAGGAGGCCTACGACCGGATGCTCGACGACGAGGGTCAGGCCATGCTGTTGGTCGCAACCAGCAACCTGCAGAACAACTCGCTGGACACCGTCGGCGAGCTGCTGCACCGCGAGGACGTGGTGCTCGGCCTCGGCGACGGCGGTGCGCATTACGGCATGATCTGCGATGCCAGCTACTCGACATACTTCCTGGCGCACTGGGCGCGCGACCGTAAGTCCGGCCGGTTCACGGTGTCCGAAGCGGTCCGCGAGCTGACCTCGGTGCCGGCCCGCATCGCCGGGCTGGGCGACCGCGGCCGCATCGCTGTGGGCTACAAGGCAGATCTCAACGTCATCGACCATGCCGGGCTGCGCCTGCACAAACCGATGATCAGCTACGACCTGCCGGCCGGTGGTCGGCGACTGGACCAGACCGCCGACGGTTATGTCGCCACCATCGTGTCGGGCGAAGTGATCGCCGAAAACGGCGTGCCGACCGAGGCGCGTCCCGGCAAGCTGATTCGGGGCCGTCAGACCGCCCCCGCCCGATAACGCCACGCGGGGTGGGCCGGGCCGGTTAAGTTGGTGCGGTGACGAGCCCGCATTATGCGCGGTTGCCCCCAGAAATCAATTCAGCGCTTCTGTTTACTGGTCCTGGGTCGGCACCGATGGTCGCCGCAGCCGCGGCGTGGGACGGGCTTGCCGAAAGCCTGGCGTCGTCGGCGTCGTCGTTTGTTTCAGTGACCTCTGACCTCGCCAAAAGCTCCTGGCAGGGCCCGTCGGCGACGGCGATGATGGCCGTCGCGTCAAGTTACGCCAGCTGGCTCAGCGCGGCGGCGGCCCAGGCCGAAGCGACATGCAGCCAGGCCGCGGCGATGGCGGACGCCTTCGAGACGGCCCAGTCGGCGACCGTGCAGCCCGCGGTGGTGTCGGCCAATCGTGGGCTGCTGAAGGCCTTGGCCTCGACGAACCACTTGGGCCAAAACGCCCCCACGATCATGGACATCGAGTCCGCATACGAGCAGATGTGGGCATCCGACGTGGCGGCGATGTCCGATTACCACGCCGACGCGTCCGCGGCCGTGGAGCATTTGTCGCCCTGGCAGCAGGTTCTGCGCGACCTCGGTTTCAACTTCGGCGATGGCCGACTGGCAGGTGAACTCACCGGCGCCCCGCCACCGACCGGCAATACTCCGGCCGGCTTCGGTTTGAGCTCGGCCCACGGGATCCTGCACGCGCCCAGCCTGCAGACCGGGGCCGGTCTCGCCGTCCCGGATGGCACACTGACCTCGAGCCACTACGTCACGGGTGGCGTCGGCATGGCCAACTTCAGCTCCGAACTGCTCAACCCGAGCACCCCGGGTACGGGCTTCGGCTTGGGCGCCGGACAGCTGGACTTGCTGCACCCCGTATAGCACTTAACCGACGCCTATCCTGAAATACATGCGCACGAAAAAGAGGGTGGACCTGGCGCGGCTGGCCGCGGCGCTGCCCGACTATCCGTTCGCATACCTGATCACCGTCGACGACGACTACCGCGTGCACACCGTGACCGTCGAGCCGGAGCTGTGCGATCTGCCCGACGGCCCCGACGGGCGCCGCGCGGTCATCGACGTCGGACTGATCGGTGGACGCACCCGCGAAAACCTGGCCCAGCGTAGTGACGTCACCCTGCTGTGGCCGCCGCCGGAACCGGGCGGCTACTCGCTGATCGTCGACGGGCAGGCCGAAACTACCGACTCCGATTCCGAGACCGCCCGATTGGCGGTCGTGCCCACCCGAGCGCTGCTGCACCGCGACGCGGAGCCCGACTCACCCGAGGCCGCAAAGGGCTGCCTGCACGACTGCGTGGTGTTCTCGCTGCCCGGCTGAGGCCGTACAGTCGCATCCGTGAGTCGCGTCGCACCGCTTGCCCCGCCGTGGAGCGAGGATGATGCCGCTGGCATCAACAGCTGGGGCCACCCGGACCGTAGTTACGAGCCGCTACTGCTGGTTCGTTGCCTGCAACGCCATCCCGCACTGGCCACCCGGCTGCGCAAGCTCGGTGAATCCCTTTATGTCGCAGCACTTTTGCCACCCCGGATGCGGACCATCGCGATCCTTCGCAGCTGCGCGCTGGTTGGCTGCCAGTACGAGTGGGGCGGGCAGGCGGCGTTCTGGGGCCCGATTGCGGGTGTGGGCGACGACGAGTGCGACGCGCTGGTGACCGGCGGCGCCGACGACCCGCGGTGGAGCCCGGCCGAGCGCACGCTGATCGAGGCGGTCGACGAGCTGGAGCACACCGGCTCGTGGTCGGAGGCGACTTGGATAGCACTGGGGCGCTTCCTGACCGACGAACAGCGGATCGAATTGCTTACCGCCGTCGGCTGGTACCGCACCATCTGCTCGCTGTGCAACGCGCTGGCGCTGCCGGTGGAGGGCTGGATGCGGCCCTGGCCGTCAGCTCGCTGACCGGTCCCTGCGCAGTCCCGGATGCTGGTTCTTCAATAGCGGCAGCAGCAGCCGTCGCGGCATGAACTGGAACAGCCGCGTACTGAGTTGGCTTGGCAGCCCGGGGATCACGCTGCCCTTGTCGCCGTCGAGCGCGTCGACTGCGGTGCGCGCCACCTCGCGCGACGGCTTCCACAGGAACTTCGGGAACGCGTCGGCGAAGGTCCGCTCGTCCATCCCTGCGGTCTTGAGGAACTCGGTGCGCACCGGTCCCGGGCTCAGCAGCGCGACGGTGACGCCGGTGCCGGCGAGTTCCCCGCGCAGCCCTTCGGTGTAGGACTTCACGAACGCCTTGCTGGCGGCGTAGCCGATCTGCCCTGGGAACGGGTGGTAGCCCGCGGTGGATCCGACGTTGAGGATGGCGCCACGGCCGCGCGGCACCATCTGCTGGACCGCGCGCGTGGTCAGATCGACGACCGCCTCGACGTTAACCCGCACCTGCGCGATCTCGGCGTCGACAGACGTTTTCGTGACAGCACCGATGGTGCCGACGCCGGCGTTGTTGACCAGGATGTCGACCGTCAGCCCGCGCCGCTCGAGCTCGTCGAAGAGGCCGGCGCGATCGGCGGAATCCCCGACGTCGCACGCGATTACCTCGACGCGGACGGGGCCGGTCAGTTCGTCGGCCAGCTCGCGCAGCCGGTCTTCGCGACGGGCGACCAGCGTGACACCGTGCCCGCGGTCGGCCAGCTCGCGGGCGATGTCGGCGCCGATGCCCGACGATGCCCCGGTGACGACGGCGGTGCTGGTGGGTGAGGGAGTCGGAAGGGCCACAGTGTGAACCTACAGGCGGCGAGCGTGGGCCCCGGTCGCCAGCGCGTTCCCGCCTAGCCGGACAGCGCGTCGAACAAAGCCGCCAACTGATCCGGCGACACCGACGTGTTGCACCGACTGCGCAGGTCGAGCAGCGGCTGTGCGATGCCCTTCAGCTCTAACGCCTCCCCGGGGTGACCGAGGAAATAGCCACGCACGGCTGCCTTCGCATCAGCGGGCGATTGGTTGACCGCGGCAGTCAGCACGTTGTTGGCATCGGGATGGCCGTCAAGATATCCGCTCGCCGAGCTCAGGACCCCGCTAGCGGTGGCAGCGACGCCGCTCGCCGAGCACGGATCAGGCGTGGCACCCGCGATTGGCGCGACCATGACGCCGACAACGCAGCCGAGGATTACTCCAAAAACTATGTGCCGTAACGATTTGCTCATTGCGTGGTCCCTTCGCGCCCAACTGTTCGAATGTTCAGTACATCAATTACCCAAAAATACGAAAATCCGGGCCCCAAGGAGACCGGGACAATGGCCGACTTGCCCGCCTCCGAGCGACAGTGGCGAATTGTCGCGCGGAGGCGGGCAAAAGTAGTGCCGCCTTCTCGAGAGACCGGGCGGGCGTTGCGGACGGACGCCAGACACGAAAAAGCCCGGCCCCCAAAGGGAACCGGGCTTTTTCGTTGACCTCTTAGAAGTCCATACCGCCCATGCCACCGGTCGGGTCGCCCACCGGGGCGCCCGCCTTCTCCGGCTTGTCGGCGACGACGGCCTCGGTCGTCAGGAACAGCGCCGCGATGGACGCCGCGTTCTGCAGCGCAGAACGGGTCACCTTGACCGGGTCGGCAACGCCGGCCTTGAGCAGGTCCTCGTACTCACCGGTGGCGGCGTTCAGGCCGACGCCGGCGGGCGAGTTGCGAACCTTCTCGGCCACCACGCCGGGCTCGAGCCCACCGTTGAAGGCGATCTGCTTCAGCGGAGCCTCGAGCGCCACGCGGACGATGTTGACGCCAGTGGCCTCGTCGCCCTTGAGCTTGAGCTCGTCCAGCGCCGGGGCCGCCTGCAGCAGAGCCACGCCACCACCGGCGACGATGCCCTCTTCGACGGCGGCCTTGGCGTTGCGCACCGCGTCCTCGATGCGGTGCTTGCGCTCCTTGAGCTCCACCTCGGTGGCAGCTCCGGCCTTGATCACCGCAACACCGCCAGCCAGCTTGGCCAGGCGCTCCTGCAGCTTCTCGCGGTCGTAATCGGAGTCGCTGTTCTCGATCTCGGCGCGGATCTGGGCCACCCGGCCGGCGATGGCTTCGGTGTCACCGGAGCCCTCGACGATGGTGGTCTCATCCTTGGTGATGACGACCTTGCGGGCCTTGCCCAGCAGCGAGATGTCAGCGGTCTCCAGGGAGAGGCCGACCTCTTCGCTGACGACCTGACCACCGGTGAGGATGGCCATGTCCTGCAGCATCGCCTTGCGACGGTCACCGAAACCGGGGGCCTTGACGGCCACCGACTTGAAGGTGCCGCGGATCTTGTTGACGACCAGGGTGGACAGTGCCTCGCCCTCGACGTCCTCGGCGATGATCAGCAGTGGCTTGCCGCCCTGGATGACCTTCTCCAGCAGAGGCAGCAGGTCCTTGACGGTCGACACCTTGGAGCTGACCAGCAGGATGTACGGGTCCTCGAGGACCGCTTCCTGACGCTCGGCGTCGGTGACGAAGTAGCCCGAGATGTAACCCTTGTCGAACCGCATGCCCTCGGTGAGCTCGAGCTGCAGGCCGAAGGTGTTGGACTCCTCGACGGTGATGACGCCCTCGTTGCCGACCTTGTCCATCGCCTCGGCGATCAGGTCGCCGATCGACTGGTCACCGGCCGAGATACCCGCGGTAGCAGCGATCTGCGCCTTGGTCTCGACGTCCTTGGCCGACTTCAGCAGCGTCTCGGTGATCTTCTCGACGGCCTTCTCGATGCCGCGCTTCAGACCCAGCGGGTTGGCGCCAGCCGCAACGTTGCGCAGACCTTCTTTGACCAGAGCCTGTGCCAGCACCGTGGCCGTCGTCGTGCCGTCACCGGCAACGTCGTCAGTCTTCTTGGCGACTTCCTTGACCAGCTCGGCGCCGATCTTCTCGTATGGGTCCTCCAGGTCGATCTCCTTGGCGATGGAAACACCATCGTTGGTGATCGTGGGGGCACCCCACTTCTTCTCCAGGACAACGTTGCGACCCTTGGGGCCCAACGTCACCTTTACCGCGTCGGCGAGGGCGTTCAGGCCCCGCTCAAGGCCACGACGGGCCTCTTCGTCATACGCAATTGTCTTGGCCATTGCGAAGTGATTCCTCCGGATTGGGGATGACACGTTCTGGTCGGGCGCAGTGCCCGCGACGGACGACCACAGCTGTCTAGGGGCTCGGTCTCACCGTCCCGACCTAGCACTCACGAGTCGCGAGTGCCAAGTCATTCTTAGCACTCGCCTATGCCGAGTGCAAGGAGACCCCGCGGCTATCGCGTCGCGCGTAAACCGTCAACGACGACATCGGTGACCCGCTCGGCCAACGCCGAGTTGTAGGCCTCCATCGCCTGGCACCCGACCAGAATCGACTTGACTTCGCGCACCCCGATGTCTGGCCGGGCGGCGCCGGCCCGCTGAGCCGCGCTCAACAGGTCGCCCAGCATGGCCAGGAAGGCGTCCTCGGCGTCGGGCGCCACGGTTTCGATGTCGATACCGATTCCCGCCAGCGCGTCGACCAGTCCGCGGTCGGTGGCGCCCCACTGCAAGACGAGCGAGCGCAGATAGGCGAACAGCGCCTCACCTGGCCCGACCGATTTCAGCAGGGCATACCCGTCATCGACCAGGTGCTGCATGCGGTCCTCGATGACCGCGGCGAACAGCGCCTCCTTCGTCGGGAAGTGCCGGTACACGGTTCCGGCCCCGACCTCGGCACGCCGGGCGATCTCGTCGATCGGCACCGACAAACCCTCGGCGGCGAAAGTTTCGTAGGCCACTTCCAATACCCGGGCACGGTTGCGCGCAGCATCGGCGCGTAGCGGCCGTACGGGTTGCGCCATCTCACCCATCCTGCGATTGACAAACCGGGGCGTACGTTCCGTATAGTTGCAACCAACCGGAGCGTTCGCCCCGTTTACTCTACAAGCGTAGGAGCATTCCATGTCCAAATGGACCACCGCGGACATTCCCGACCAGTCCGGCCGTGTCGCCGTCATCACCGGCGCCAACACCGGGCTCGGCTATGAGACCGCGTTGGCGCTCGCCGAGCGCGGCGCCCACGTGGTGCTGGCGGTGCGCAATCTCGACAAAGGCAAGGACGCCGTCGCGCGCCTCACGGCCAACGGCCCGCAGGGCGACGTCGCGCTGCAGGAACTCGACCTGACGTCGCTGGAGTCGGTGCGCGCGGCAGCCGCGCAACTGCGGTCCGATTACGACCGCATCGACCT
This sequence comes from uncultured Actinomycetota bacterium, assembly GCA_963826365.1. GTDB lineage: Bacteria > Actinomycetota > Actinomycetes > Mycobacteriales > Mycobacteriaceae > Mycobacterium. Next base: position 963,658 of record CAWGXA010000004.1, read on the forward strand.
GCTGATCAACAACGCCGGGGTGATGTGGACGCCCAAGTCGAACACCAAGGACGGCTTCGAGCTGCAGTTCGGCACCAACCACCTGGGCCATTTCGCCCTCACCGGCCTGCTGCTGGATCGGCTGCTGCCGGTCGCCGGTTCGCGGGTCGTCACCGTCAGCAGCATCGGCCACCGCATCTTTGGGGCGGACATTCATTTCGACGACCTGCAGTGGGAACGCCGCTACAACCGGGTCGGGGCCTACGGGCAGTCCAAGCTCTCCAACTTGTTGTTCACCTACGAACTGCAGCGACGGCTTGCGCCAGAGCACACCACCATCGCCGCGGCTGCCCACCCCGGTGGTTCGAGCACCGAACTGACCCGCCACCTGCCGGGCTGGCTGACGCCTATCTATTCGGCGGTGGAACCGTTGGTCGCCCAGGACGCGGCCGCCGGTGCGCTGCCCCAACTACGGGCCGCGACCGATCCGGGCGTGCTGGGCGGGCAGTACTTCGGCCCAGACGGATTCGCCGAAACACAGGGCCACCCCAAGGTGGTGGCGTCCAGCGAGAAGTCCCATGACGTCGACCGGCAACGCCGGTTGTGGGCGGTTTCCGAGGAACTCACCGGGGTGACGTTCCCCGTCGGCTAGGGCAAATGGTGCCGACCCGCCGCGCCCGGCGCATGCGCCGGGCTTGCGATCGGCACTAGGGCAAATCGAGTAGCTGCTCATAGAAGCCGCCAAAACCGCGCGGGCGGTCGACCAGATGGATCTCGAGGATCCAATGGCACGGCCGCCCGCCACGGTCCGTACGCCGCATGGGTTTGTCCGAGCCGGGCATGACGTACCACTCGGCGCCGTCGCCCGCGATCTTCTTGTGGGGAAACTCGCCCACCAGATGGCCGGCGATCCGGCTGCCCCACTCGAAACCCCCAGTGCGGGCCACGCCGACGACGTAGTCGAACAACTCGGCGCCGCTGACCGACGCGTGCGCGGCGAAATAGTCGCGCCCGGCCTGCCACACCCGCGGAAGTGCATCGCGCAACGCCGTTTTGGCCGGATCGTCGCCCAGCACGAAGGTGCGCCCGAAGTCGGCCTCCCACTCCTCGAAGATGGGACCGAGGTCGAGGAACGCGATGTCGTCCTCGGCGATCACCCGGTCCGGCGGATGCTCCTTGAACGGCTGCAAGGTGTTCTCGCCGGCTCGCACGATCCGCCGATGCCAGTGCCGGGTCACGCCGAACATGTCGGCGGCCAGGTCGCGGATCTCGTCGGACAGCGCCTGCTCTCCCACGCCGGGGCGGATCATCGCGCGTCGTTCGATCTCGTCAAACAGTTGCGCCGCCTTATCCTGGGCGTCCAGCAGCCGCTCCACGCGCACGTCGTCCGGGGCCTCCACCTTCACGATGCTAACTGGCAGGCTGAAAACCATGTCCCTTGTCGTGCCGCCGTACCCGCCGCCGCGCTACACCAGAGACGAGCCGGACGTCAGCGCCTGGATCAGGCGCGCCGACTCCCCTCCCGACTACCAGAGTGTCGGGGTCAAGTACCACTACCTGGCCAACCAGCAGGCCACCGACGGCGACTACGGCCTGTATCGGGTCGATATCGACCCGGCCGGAGGTGGTCCGCCGGCGCACTTTCACCGCGCCATGTCCGAGGCCTTCTTCGTGCTGTCCGGGACGATGAAGCTTTACGACGGCACCGAGTGGGTCGATGGCCATCAAGGCGACTTCCTCTACGTCCCGCCCGGCGGGATCCACGGATTCCGTAACGAGGCCGACGAACCGGCGTCGGTCCTGATGCTGTTCGCCCCCGGCGCACCGCGCGAGGCCTACTTCGAAGGTTTCGGCGCGCTCGCCGACATGACCGATGACGAACGCAGCGAGTGGTTCGTCCGCCACGACAACTACTGGGTCTAAGCCGTCAGCTCACCGGAGACGTACCGCTGCAGGTTGGGGGCGATCGCCACGATCGCCTCTTCGTCGGCCATCGATGCGATGGGCTCGACCTTCCAGACGTAACGCATCAGCGCGAACCCCATCATCTGTGACGAGATGAGCCCGCTCCGGATGAGCCGGTCTCGTTCGTCGCCGCCGAGCTCCGAGACGCCCATCAGGCTGCCCGCAACGACGCGCCCCAGCTTCTCGCGGGTCGACGGTTCGTGCGCGGCGGTCTGCAGGATCGCTCGCAGCGTCGGACCGATCTCGTCGTCGGCCCAGCTGGCCAACAGCAACGTGATCAGCGCAGCGCCGAGCTGATCGATCGGCGTGGTCCAGACCTTGGCGACGTTTTCCAACCATCTCTGCGGCGGGTTCGTCGCCGCGTCCAGCAGGCCTTCCTTCGAGCCGAAGTAGTGATACACCAGCGCGGGGTCGACGTCGGCTGTTCGGGCGACCGCCCGGATGGTGGTTCCGGCCCAGCCGTGTTCGGCGAACTCATCGCGGGCCGCGGCAACAATTCGTGCCGCCAGCACCCCGCGCTCATCCCTCGGCCCGGGCGTTGTCGGTTTCTTCGGCATAAGTTTCATCATAGCGTGAATTTCCTCTTGCGTTGAGACTTGTTTCAACGTAGCGTGAGACTAGTTTCAACGAACCGTGAAAATCAGGAGCAGGACATGAGCAACAACCCGAACCTCGATGTACTCGTCGTCGGAGCCGGACCGGTCGGATTGGTCGCCGGCTGCGAACTCGCCCGTCGCGGCATCCGCGTGCGGGTGATCGACAAGCTGGTTCAACCGACCGACCAGTCCCGCGCGATCGCGATCCACGCCCGCAGCCTGGACATGTTCGACCGGATGGGAATCGTCGACGAAATGCTGAGCACCGGCATCAAAGCCCGTGGGATGCAGCTGTACGCAGGGCACCGCAAGTTGTTCCGCGTCCCGCTCGGCGATGTCGACAGCGCGTTCCCATTCACCCTGACGACAGCACAGACCGAGACCGAGCGCGTGCTGGGTGAGCACCTGGAGTCGCTCGGCGTGACCGTGGACCGCGGTGTCGAGTTGGCCGCGCTGAACCAGGACGACGACGCCGTACACGCCACCCTGCAACACGCAGACGGATCCACCGAGCAGGTCAGCGCCTCCTGGGTGATCGGCGCCGACGGCGGACACAGCAGGGTGCGAAAGATGGTCGGCACCAAGCTCGCCGGTTCCTTTGTCGGCGAGCGGTTCTTGCTCGGCGACGTGGTCTGCGAGCACTCGCTGGACTTGGACTCGATGCACACGTTCTTCTCTCCCGACGGGCCGGTCGTCGTGCTGCCGATGCGGGATGGCCGGATGCGATTCCTCGCCCAGCTGCACGACGCACCCGGCACACCGATGAATATGCATCCGACCCAGGACGAGCTTCAAGCGATCATCGACCGGCGGATCGGCGGCATCCGGGTGATGCACTCGCACTGGCTGACCAGCTTCGAGATTCATCACGCACGCGTGCCCGCCTTTCGCTGGGGACGGGTCTTCCTGGCTGGCGACGCCGCCCACATCCACAGCCCGGCGGGCGGCCAGGGCATGAACACCGGCATGCAGGACGCGTTCAACCTGGCCTGGAAGCTCGCGGCCGTGGTCGACGCTGCGGCGGGTGCGGCCCTACTCGACAGCTATCAGGCCGAGCGAGCCCCGGTCGCAGATCAGGTCATCGCGTTCACTGACCGACTCACTAGGGCCGGCACGCTGTCCGGTCTGCCGCGGCGGATTCGCGACATGGTCATCCGGATGCTCTCGCACGTCCCAGCGGCCGGGCGGTTCATGGCGGAAAACGCCGAAGAGGTCAACATCAACTACCGGAAGAGCCCGATCGTCGCGGGGTCGCGCCCACGGCGCGCCAAACTGACTGCCGGCGAGCATCTTCCGCATATAACCGATGCGGCTCTGCAAAAGCAGCTGGGCGCCGTCTGCGGCCCGGACAACACCGGCCACGCCATCCTGACCATCGCGACTGGGCGGGTGGCACCAGCCGCCGGCGCTCCCGGTCACACACAGGTGCTCCTCACCCCGAACGACGGCCCGGTCGCCGGGTACGACTGCATCATCACGGACCCCGAAGGCCTTGCGGCACAGCGGTTCGGACTCATGAACGGTGGGCGGGTCGTGGTCCGCCCGGACGGCTACATCGGCGCCGTCGCCGCCCTCGACGACTCCACAACGGTCGCCGACTACTTCACAAAGATTGGGAACTGAACATCATGTACACCTACGACGTCGCCGCCTCGGACATGTTCACCGACCGCACCGACCAGTTCGAGAAGTTCGGCATCCCGCTCGACGACATCAACCGGGTCGCGGCGGCGACCGCCGACATGTGGGCCGACGCGCCCGGCGGCTGGCCTTACGAATGGTCGAAACTGGCCGCCGAATACGCCGACCGCGGCGACCATTATTTGGCCTCACTGGCCTACGGCTGCGCCAAGTTCCCCTGCTTGACCGACACGGCCCGGGTGCGGGCCATGCAAAACCAACTCGAGCAATTCCAGTTGGCGGCCAAGGACTTTCCGGTGGGCTTCGAGCGCCGCATCGTCACGGTGCCCTACCGTGGCCGTACCGTAGACGTGCCGGTCCACCTGTATTCCTCCGACGGTGACTATGCGAATCGGCCCGTGCTGATCGCCAGCGGCGGAGTGGATACCTGGAAGATGGACATTCACCCGTGGTGGGTCGCGTTCACCAGCAATGCCGGGGTGACGACGTTGGCCTTCGACCACCCTGGCACCGGTGAGACTTCGATCCCGCTGGACCAGCATGCCGACGAGGTGATCCGCGGAATCGCGGATTATGCCCGCTCGCTCGGCGACGGCAGGGTCGCTCACTTCGGCGCTTCCTTCGGTGGCAACTTCTCCGCGATGTCCGGTTTGGCCGGGATCGTGGATGTCGCGGTTGATCTCGGAGGTCCGGTCGTCGAGTCGTTTGAGGCGGAGAATGTCAAGAAGCTGCCCTACGGCATGCACGACATCCTCGGCAACGCCATGCATTGGGACCACTCGCCCACCTTCGATGAGCTGCGTGCCGGACTCGGGCAGCTCGATCGAAAGAATCTTCTTGCACAGCAAGATAATTCGCCGATGCTAGTGGTCAACGGCGCCGACGATTATTTCGTTCCCCAATCGGACACCCTGGTCTTCGAAGGCCGCCCGCGCACCGAAGTGCATCTGATCGAGGGCACCGGGCACTGCGCGATGAGCAAGGCCCCGGAGGTAGTGCCGAAGATCATCGCCTGGCTGCGCACCCAGTTCTAGGCACGCAGCTCGTAGTCATCGTCAACCATCGCGCGGGTTCGCTCGAAGAATTGCCTTCCGCTGTAAGGCAATTGAGTGACAACCCGGCCGCTGGGATGGCGAAAGTAGTTGGTGCAAGCCAACCAGACCTTGCCGACCATGTCGGCCTGAATCTCGTCGTTGTAACGGCGCTGCGCATCCTGGGTCACCGCCACGGTGCGCGCTCCGCGCTCACCCACTACGTCGAGGATGTGGCGGATGAAGGTCGTCTGCGCCTCGTGGATGTAGATGATCGAGTTGACCCCGTTGGTGTTGGGGCCGTAGAGCATAAAGAAATTCGGATATCCGGCGACCAGGGTTCCAAGGTAGGCCTGGGCGCCGTCGCTCCAGTCGTCGCGCAGATGGCGGCCGCCGGTTCCATATACGTCGATGCTGTCCAGATAGTCGGCGGCCTTGAAGCCGGTCCCGTAGATGATGGTGTCGACCCGGTGCTCGACCCCGTCGGCGGTCAGCACTCCACGTTCGGTCAGCCCGGTGATGGCGGCGGTCTCCAGGCTGACGTTGGGCAGCGCAAAGGTGGGATACCAGTCGCGTGACATCAATGGCCGCTTACAGCCGACCGGATAGTCCGGCGTCAGCTTGGCCCGCAGTTCGGGGTCGGCCACCTTGCGCATCAGGTAGCTGCGGGCGAGTTCGGTCGCTTCGCGGGTCTGCACGGCATCGACGTCGAAACTGGCTGTCTCGTAGGCGTCGAAGGCCTCGTCGCGCAGCTTCTGTGCGACCGCCGGGTCGCGTTCGAATTCGGCGTGCTGTTCGGGGGTGAACGGGAAATCGAACCGGGGCGAAATCCAGATCGGAGTCCGCTGAAAGACGGTGAACTGCGCGGTCTTTGGCGCGATTGCGGGAACGTATTGGATGGCGCTGGCTCCGGTGCCGATGGAGGCGACCCGCTCCCCCGCCGTGGACTTGCTGTGATCCCAGCGCGCCGAATGGAACTTTCGTCCCCGAAACCGCTGCGCCCCGGGGATATCCGGAATATGCGGCACATCTAGCATCCCCACGGCGCTGACCACGGCGTCGAATTCGTGTTCGTCACCGCCGTCGGTGATCAACGTCCAGCGCCCGCTGGCGTCTGACCATCGCACCGAGCTGATCGCGGTATGCGACCGCAGGCGCGGGCCGAGCCCATGCTCGTCGGCCACCTGCTCCAGGTAGGCCAGGATCTCGGGCTGGTTGGCGTAGGTCTTGCTCCACCGTGGGTTGAGCGCGAACGAGTACGAGTACAGGTGCGACGGGACGTCACACGCCGCACCCGGAAAGGTGTTGTGCCGCCACGTCCCGCCGAATCCGTCGGCGCGATCGAAGATGGTGAAGTCGTACCCACCCTCGGCCAGCTGGATGCCCATCGCGATGCCCCCGGCGCCCGCGCCGATGACCCCGACCCTCGGCTTCACCCCCATTGCGCGAAGTACGGTCGCTCGGGCCGGCTTTTCTCGACGAGGATGAACACCACGCCCCACGGATCGACGAACCAGGTGGTGCGCACCCGCGCGACGTCGGCGATTCCGCTGACCAGGAAGCGAACTCCCTTGCTTTCCAGTTCGGCCCGGGTGGCTTCGAGGTCCTCGCAGATCAGCGCGACGTGCGAGAGCCCATGGTCGCTGAGGGGCGCGCGGGCCCGATCGTCGGAGCCGTCGATATTGAGATATTCGATCACCTCGAGCACCCGGTCGCTGCCGTCGTCGAATCCGACGATGGCCGCCTTCATGGTCGGGTCGGACACCAGTTCGCCCATGTCGTCGCGAATGGCGTTACCGGCCATCACATACGGCGGCGACAGCACACGCAGGCCTAATACATCTCGGTAGAACGCGACCGCGGCCGCACAGTCAGGGACACACACCCCGGTGTGGGCTAACCCGGTAATCACGTTCTCGACCTTACGTCCGGGCGGCCCGGTTCGGGAGGGGGCGCCGTCGCCGGCTGTGCACGGGCCGATAATGGCCGGGTGCGGTCAGTCGATGAACATCAGCGCGTCGTAGCCGAGATGATCCGTGCCCGGGCCGCGCTCACGGTCGCGCTGAGCGAGGCCCAGGGGCTGGTGTTGGCCGACGACGTGGTCGCGCAGCTGGCGCTGCCGGTTTTCGACAACTCGGCGATGGATGGTTACGCGGTGCGCGCCGAGGACGTCGCGGCGGCCACCGCCGAACACCCGGTGGTTCTGCCGGTCGCCGAGGACATCCCGGCCGGGCGCACCGACCAGTTGACGCTGCAGCCGGCAACCGCACACCGGATCATGACCGGCGCGCCGGTGCCAGCGGGCGCGACGACCATCGTGCCGGTCGAGGACACCGACGGCGGTGCGGACTCGGTGACGATCCGGCGAAGCTCTCCGCCGGCCAAGCACATCCGGCGGGCCGGCGAGGACGTGGCGCCCGGCACTACCGTGCTGCGCCGCGGTCAGGTGGTGACGCCGGCTGTGCTCGGGTTGGCCGCGGCGCTGGGGCTGGCCGGGCTGCCGGTGATCCCCCGCCAGCGGGTGCTGGTCATCTCGACCGGGACCGAGCTGGTGACTCCCGGCACCCCGCTGCAGCCGGGACAGATCTACGAGTCCAATTCGGTCATGCTGGCCGGGGCGGTCCGCGACGCAGGCGCCGACGTCGTCGCCGTGGCGACTGCCGAAGACGATGTCGCGCAGTTCAGCGCGATCCTGGACCAGCACGCCGCCGGCTGCGACGTGATCATCACCAGCGGCGGAGTCAGCGCGGGCGCCTACGAGGTCGTCAAGGACGCCTTCGGCCGGGCCGGCGACCAGGGCGTGGAATTCGTCAAGGTGGCGATGCAGCCGGGCATGCCGCAGGGCATCGGCCGGGTGGCCGGCGCGACGATCGTCACCCTGCCCGGCAATCCGGTCAGCGCACTGGTGTCCTTCGAGGTGTTTCTCCGGCCCGCGCTGCGCAGGGCCATGGGATTGCCCGATCCGGATCGCCCGCAGCGGACCGCGACCCTCACCGAGTCGCTGACCTCGCCGCGCGGCAAACGCCAATTCCGCCGCGCGATCCTCGACGCCGGCAGCGTCATCAGCTATGGCCCACCGGCGTCGCACCATTTGCGTTGGCTGGCTTCGGCTAACGCGCTGCTGGATATCCCGGAAGACGTCGTGGAAGTGGCCGCCGGTGCCCAGCTTCGGGTCTGGGATCTCAGCTGACTCGACGTCCTCCGTAAGATGACCGAGTGGCTAGACGCCCCCGTACCGACGATGCACAACACATGCTGGCGCTGGTGCGCTCGGCTGTCCCGCCGGTTCATCCGGCCGGCCGGCCGTTCATTGCCGGCGGCCTCGCTATCGCGGCTGTTGGACGCAACCACCGCTGGCTGCGGCGGACGGGTCTGCTGGCCGCCGGTGCGTGCGCGGCGTTCTTCCGTCACCCCCCGCGGGTGCCGCCCACCCGGCCCGGTGCCGTCGTCGCCCCCGCCGACGGTGTGGTCTGCGTGATCGACGCCGCGGCGCCACCCGCGGAACTCGGTATGGGCGACGCACCCCTGCCGCGGATCAGCATCTTCCTGTCGATATTGGACGCACACGTGCAGCGCGCCCCGGTCAGCGGCGAGGTGGTCGCCGTCGAACACCGGCCCGGCCGGTTCGGATCGGCCGATCTGCCCGCTGCGAGCACCGAGAACGAGCGCAACAGCGTGCGAATCCGAACGCCCGACGGCGCCGAGGTGGTTGCCGTGCAGATCGCCGGGCTGGTGGCCCGCCGGATCGTGTGCGACGCGCGATGTCGGGGACAAACTGTCGATCGGCGACACCTACGGTCTGATCCGGTTCGGCTCGCGGTTGGACACCTACCTGCCGCCGGGCACCGAGCCGCTCATCAAGCTGGGCCAGCGCGCGATAGGCGGCGAGACACTGCTCGCCGAGCTGCCATGACCAGCAGGCTGCGCAGCAGGCGACCGGTGAACCTGCAGATCCTGCCGAGCGCGATGACGGTGCTGTCCATCTGCGCGGGGCTGACGTCGATCAAATTCGCCCTCGAGCATCAGCCCAAAGCCGCCATGGCATTGATCGCTGCGGCGGCGATCCTGGACGGCCTGGACGGCCGGGTGGCCCGCATGCTGGACGCCCAGTCTGCGATGGGCGCAGAGATCGACTCATTGGCCGACGCGGTGAACTTCGGGGTGACGCCGGCGATCGTCGTCTACGTGACGCTGCTGTCGACGTCGCCGGCCGGTTGGGTGGTGGTGCTGCTCTACGCGGTGTGCGTGGTGTTGCGCCTGGCGCGGTTCAACGCACTGCAGGACGACGGGACCCAGCCCGCCTACACGCACGAATTCTTCGTCGGGATGCCCGCCCCGGCGGGCGCCATCTCGATGATCGGTCTCATCGGGCTCAAATTGCAGTTTCCCCAAGGGGGCTGGTGGACGTCGACTTGGTTCCTGTGCCTCTGGGTGGCCGGGACATCGATCCTGATGGTCAGCAAGATCCCGATGCGCAAGATGCACGCGGTGGCGGTGCCGCCGAGCTGGGCCGCACCGCTACTGGCGGTGCTGGCGATCTGCGCGGCGGCCGCGGTGCTGGCTCCCTACGTCTTGATCTGGGTGATCATCGTCGCCTACCTGTGCCACGTCCCGTTCTCGATCCGCAACCAGCGCTGGCTGGCCGCGCACCCGGAGGTGTGGGACGAGAAACCGGAGCAACGGCGCGCGGTGCGGCGAGCCAGCCGGCGGGCGCAGCCAAGTCGCCGGCCAATACCGCGGCTGGGGCGGGGTAGACCGGGCGGACGATCCATGACCCGGCTGGGACTACGTAAGCCGGGCGGACGACTGCCATGACTCGGCCCGGCGCGGGAACCGGACAGCTCACCCTGACCGCGCGGCTGAACAACTCGGCCGTCGACTCCCGCCGCGGCGTCATCCGGATGCACCCGAATGCCGTTGCCGCCCTTGGCATCCGCGAATGGGATGCGGTGTCGCTGACCGGGTCGCGGATCACGGCGGCGGTGGTAGGCCTGGCCACCGGGGACTTCCCGGTGAGCACCGTGCTGCTCGACGACGTGACGCTGTCCAACGCCGGGCTGCGCGAGGGCCACGCGGTGATCGTCAGCGCAGTCACCGTCTACGGCGCACGGTCGGTGACACTGAGTGGCTCGACGCTGGCCAGCCAGTCGATCGCGGCGGCCACCCTGCGACAGGCCTTGCTCGGCAAGGTGATGACCGTAGGCGACGCGGTGTCGCTGCTGCCCCGCGATCTAGGTCCCGGCATCTCGACCTCGGCGGCCAGCCGGGCACTTGCGTCGGCGGTCGGGATCAGCTGGACGTCGGAGCTGCTGACCGTGACCGGGGTCGACCCCGAGGGGCCGGTCAGTGTGCAGCCGAACTCCCAAGTCGGCTGGGGCGCTGGGGTTCCCGTCAGCGCTGGGCCTCAGCAAGAACAGGTCAGCGTCGCCGCGCCGGAGATCGCCGTCGACGAACTCAAAGGCTCACAGGCCCAGGCCGCCAAGCTCACCGAGTGGCTCAAGCTCGCCCTCGACGAGCCGCACCTACTGAAAAGCCTTGGGGCGGGCACGAATCTAGGCGTTTTGGTGTCAGGTCCGGCCGGAGTCGGCAAGACGACGATGGTGCGCGCGGTGTGCGCCGGGCGCAGGCTGGTGGCGCTGGACGGCCCGGAGGTCGGCGCGCTGGCCGCCGAAGACCGGCTCAAGTCCGTGGCCGCGGCGGTGACAGCGGTTCGCGACGGCGGCGGCGTGCTGTTGATCACCGATGCTGATGCGCTGCTGCCGGCCACCGCGGAGCCGGTCGCCGCGCTGATCCTCTCCGAGCTGCGCACCGCGGTCGCCACCGACGGCGTCGCCCTGATCGCGACCTCCGCGCACCCCGATCAGCTCGATGCACGGTTGCGCGCCCCCGAGCTGTGCGACCGGGAGCTGGGTTTGTCGCTGCCCGACGCCGCGACCCGAAAGGCCCTGCTGGAGACATTGCTGAAGTCGGTGCCAACCGAACAGCTCGAACTCGGCCAAATCGCCGGTCGCACACCCGGTTTCGTCGCTGCCGATTTGGCCGCACTGGTGCGCGAAGCGGCGCTGCGGGCCGCGTCTCGGGCCAGCGCCGACGGCCGGCCACCGAGGCTCAACCAGGACGACCTGGCCGGCGCGCTGACCGTCATCCGGCCACTGTCCCGCTCGGCCAGCGAGGAGCTGACGGTCGGCAACGTGACGTTCGACGATGTCGGGGACATGGCCGAGGCCAAACAAGCGCTGACCGAAGCGGTGCTGTGGCCGTTGCAACATCCCGACACGTTCGCCCGGTTGGGCGTCGATCCGCCGCGCGGCGTCCTGTTGTACGGCCCACCCGGTTGCGGCAAGACCTTCGTGGTCCGCGCATTGGCCAGCACTGGGCAGCTCAGCGTGCATGCGGTCAAGGGCTCCGAGCTGATGGACAAGTGGGTGGGCGCCTCGGAGAAGGCGGTCCGCGAATTGTTCCGGCGGGCCCGCGATTCCGCGCCCTCGCTGGTATTCCTCGACGAGGTGGACGCGCTGGCCCCCCGGCGCGGGCAGAGCTTCGACTCCGGCGTGACCGATCGGGTGGTGGCCGCGCTGCTCACCGAGCTCGACGGCATCGACCCGCTGCGCGACGTCGTGGTGCTGGGCGCCACCAACCGGCCGGACCTGATCGATCCCGCACTGCTGCGCCCGGGCCGGCTGGAGCGGCTGGTGTTCATCGAACCGCCCGACACCGCAGCGCGGCGCGAGATTCTGCGCACCGCTGGAAAATCCGTCCCGCTCGCCGCCGACGTGGATTTGGACGAAGTTGCCGCCGAACTCGACGGGTACAGCGCGGCCGACTGTGTGGCGCTGCTGCGGGAGGCCGCGCTGACCGCGATGCGCCGCTCCATCGACGCCGCCGACGTGACGGCCGCCGATCTTGAGGCGGCCCGTAAAGCCGTGCGCCCCTCGCTGGACCGCCAGCAGGTCGACTCGTTAAGGGCGTTCGCGAAAGCTCTTTAATAAGCGCGCCACAGCTGATCCCCAGTCCGCGTGTAACCCCGTCGTATAGATCATCCCGAAGAGGGTGCCGACTAACCGTGTTCCGGCACCCGCGAGGAGGGATCAGATGAACTACGAGCGCCGCGGTGTCGTGAGACCGAGATGATCGCGATTGCGCCCCCTCCCGGGATCGTGCTCACCGCTCCGGTGCGCCGGGCAGGAGTGCTCACGAAATGGCGTGATGCCGCACCGACGAGTCGGGTCATGCTGGTGGCCACCATGGTGTCGATGGTCGCCTTCCTCGATGTCACCGTGGTGAACCTGGCACTGCCGGCCACGGCCCGCGACCTCGGCGGAGGCCTTTGCTTACAGCAATGGGTGGTCGACGGCTATCTGCTGGCCCAGGCCGCGATGATCCTGCCGGGCGGCTCCATCTCCGATCTGTTCGGACGATTGCCGGTGATCCGTTTCGGGTTGCTGGCCTTCGGGACCGGCTCAGTGCTGGCGGCCAGCGCGCCCTCGCCCGTCCTGCTGATTGCCGGGCGCGTCGTCCAAGGTCTCGGTGCGGCGTTTTTGGTGCCGGGGTCCCTCGCCCTGATCAATTCGACGTTCGATCGGGCGGATCGTCCCGCAGCCATTGGGTCCTGGACCGCCTGGACCGGGACCGCATTCGCGCTCGGTCCGCTGCTGGGTGGGTTGGCCGTGGACTTTCTGAGCTGGCGATGGATCTATGCCTTGTCGGCCGTTCCGATGGTGCTCGGTTTCGCGTTGACGTTTTGGCTATTCCCGATTCCCCGGCCCGCCCGACGTGCCCGCCTCGACGTCGCCGGGGCGGCCCTGTCAGCCGCCGGGCTGGCCGGCACGGTGTATGCCCTCATCGAATCGAGGGACCACGGATGGGCCGATCCCCGCGTCGCCACGTCGCTGGTGATCGGCGTCGCCACATTACTGGCGTTCGTGGCCTGGCAGCGCCGTGCGCCGCACCCCTTGGTGCCGCTCAGCCTCTTCTCGATCCGCAACTTCGCGGGCGCCAGTGTCACTTCGGCATTCGTCTATGGCGCCGGCGCCATGGGCGTGCTGGCGATCGCCCTCTACACCCAGGAGGTCGCCGGTTATTGCGCGACGGTGGCGGGTTTGGCCACCCTGCCCACCCCGGTGATGTCGTTTCTGTTGGCCAAACGCGTCGGCGGCCTGGCCGCACGGATCGGGCCCCGGATCTTTCTGACAACGGGCCCGGTGCTGGCCGGGTTGGGTCTGCTGCTCATCCGCCCCGGTCACGGGTTCAACATCGTCACGCATCTGCTGCCCGGGACGATCGTGTTGGCCATCGGTCTGGCGCTAACCCTGGCACCGCTGGCCGCGGCGAATCTGTCGTCCGTCGAGCCGGACCGCAGCGGAGTGGCAGCGGCCCTGCAAAACGCGGTGGGCCGGACGTCCGCGCTGGGCTCGGTGGCCTGTGTGGGACTGATCGCTGCCGGCACGCTGACCGACGCCAGTTTCGCCCGACTGCTGCAGGTCGCCGCGGCGTTGTACTTCGTCGCCGCGTTGGTCGGCTGCTTCTTTGTCACCAAGCCGATGAGTCCCGCCGAATCGCCACAACTACCCGAGCTCGCCAAAGCTCTCTAGCACCGCGCGCACCGACACCGCGACATCGGCCTCCAGCCAGGACGGCATCGGCTCGTCGCGCGCGTGCCGCCGGACGACGGCATAGGGCAGGTCGACGACCGCGCGCGCAACGGCGTCGACGGATCGGGAATCTTTGCGCCCATACAGTTTTCGGGCCAGGACACCGACCCGCTCGGTCAGTGGCGCGTTCATGGCGGCCACCGTCTCCTGGAATTGCGCGTCGGGCTCGTCGTCGAGCAGGTCGGCTGGGCGGATGGTCAACAACAGCCGGGCGTCCTGCGGGAGTTCGCGCGCGAAGCTGATCGCGACCACCGCCATCGCGACCGCGGTTTCGACCGGCGCATCGGCGGTGTTGGTCGACGCGGCCATCGCCCGGGATTGGAAGCGTTCCAGCGCCCGCAGCCACGCTGCCGTCAGGATGCCGTCGCGGTTACCGAAGCGGTGATACAGCGTGCCGGCCGGCGCGCCGCTGGAATTCGCGATCGCCGCGACACTGGCCGCGCGTGGTCCGCCCTCGAGCACCAGCGCTCGGGCTGCGTCGAGGATCACATCGGATTCATGCTTCCGCGGAGGTGCCATGATCTAGTACATTCCTTCTATATGGAACGATTACCCTATATCGATGAGCATGCCATAACTGTCGACGCGAATCGCGCAGAAACGTGGTCGGCGCTGCTGCGCGTGATCTGTCGCGACCCGCACGATCCACACACAGTGCCAACCGGTTTCGTGCTCGACGAAGCGCGGTATCCGGAACGGCTGTCACTCAAAGGCCGCCACCCGTTTGCGATCTACCGGTGGGTCTTCGAGCTGGACCCGCTGGATGACACAGAGCAGGCGGCCCGCACCCGGGTGCGCTCGGCTACCTGGGCCCACTTCCCCGGTCTGCACGGGAAAATCTATCGCGCCCTGGTCATCGGGACCGGTGGACATCGTGCTGTGGTCCGCCGGACGCTGAAACGGGTTGCGGCAGCGGTGCTCACCGAGCAAAACCAGACCGGCGAGACCGCGTCCGATTACACCGATGTCTTCGAAGCCGCACTCCCGCAGGGCGACTCGCGCACCGCCGAACAGATGTTTCGTGATGCGCTGGGCGATCAACCGGACGCGGGCGGCGGCATCGTGTTGTGGATCCACCGCCACATACTGAGATTTCGCCTAGGGCCGCTGTCCTCGCCCGATCACGTAATCGGCTGGCCGATCGCGCATTCGGATCCCGATGAGCTAGTACTGACGACCAGCGGGCCGCTGATGCGCGGCGAGCTGACGCTGCGACGCCTGGACGGTCGGCGCGCCACACTCACCACCCGCGTGCACTATCGCCACAAAATCGCCGCCCGCACGGTCTGGTCTGTGGTCGGTCCACTGCATCGGGTCGTGGCACCGCGGCTGATGGAGCGCGCCACCCGACCCGCCAAGCGTGCGGCGGCCGACGCACGTTAGTTGCAGTTAACTGCACTATTGCCTGCGGCTGCACTTTGGGGCTATGGTGCCCACATGACAGTCACGGAACACACGGCGCGGCCGGTGACCGAATTCATGAACGACCCGATCAGCTTTTTCGGCCAGTCCTACACCCGAATGCACAGCATCGGACGCGACGAGCTGGAAGCGTTGCAACGCGAGGCCATGGCCATCCGTTTCCAGGAGCACTATCAGCGCATCGAGATGCTGCGCAAGCTGGCCGATCGTCTTGGAATCACGGCGTTGAGTGAATTCAATGATGTTGTGCCGCTGATGTTCTCGCACACCGCGTTCAAGTCGTACCCCGCGGCGCTGGTCGACAAGAAGCGCTTCGACCTGATGACGCAGTGGCTGGACAAGCTCACCAGCTACGACTTATCCAGCGTGGATACCAACGGCTGCACCGGGATTGATGACTGGATCGACCGGCTCGATGCGCAGACCCCGCTGGAGGTGATCACCTCCAGCGGCACCACCGGCACCATCTCGATCCTGCCCAAGGACAAGCACGGCGCCGAGCAAGGCATGACGCTGTGGAAGATCTGCCTGTTCCAGACCTTCGGCCACGAACCCACCGAAGCTGAACTCAACCCGGTTGTCGACGTGGTGTGGCCGAATTTCGCCAGCGGCAAACTGGGCCACCTGCGCATTGCCAACATGATCAAGCGTGGCTTCACCGGCGGCGACGAGAGCAGGTTTCACCCGCTCTACCCGGGCGCGGTCGACACCGACCTGATGTTTCTGGCCTCCAAGATGCGCGCGGCCGCGTCCCGCGGCGAGCTCGACCGGCTGGAGATCGACCCCGCACTGGCCGCCCGTAAGGACGAGTTCATCGCCATGCAGGCGAGCCAGGCACAGGACGTAGAGGAATTCTTCACTCGCCTCACCGAGCAGCTGCGCGGTAAGCGGGTGTTTATGACCAGTGCCTTCGGCCAGATGTACGACATCGCCAGGGCCGGCCTGGACCGCGGCGTGCGCAACGTCTTCGCCCCGGACTCCGCGATCCTCACCGGCGGCGGCATGAAAGGCGTTGTGCTGCCGGACGATTTCATGGATGTCATCAAGGACTTCCTGGGCGTCGACCGCATCCAGGTCGGCTACGGCTTCTCCGAGTCCAGCACCTTTCACTGGGGTTGCAGCGAGGGCCGCTATCACGTCGCACCGTGGGTGGTTCCATTCGTGCTCGACCCCGACACCAGCGAGCCACTGCCTCGCACCGGTGTGCAGACCGGCCGAGCGGCCGTCTACGACATCCTGCTGCGCGCGCACTGGGGCGGTGTCATCTCCGGCGACGAAGTCACCATCGATTGGGACCTGCAGTGCCCCTGCGGGCAGGCCAGCCTGGCGTTCGAACACGACATCATGCGCTACAGCGAAAAGCAGGGCGTGGAAGACGACCGAATCACTTGCGCTGCTACACAAGAGGTGCACAACGAGGCGGTGAACTTCATGAAGGGAGTGGAGCTGTGATCGCCTACACGGTCCCGTTGTTTTTGCGGGGCGAGGTCATCACCGATGACCTCGTCGAGTTCGATACCCGCATCGGCGCATCGCAATTCGCCGCGCCAGACATGAGCAAGTACGTCGAGCGGTTGCCGCTGGGCAGCCCGGCGGCGATGAGCGACCTGTACGAGCTGAGCTTCGACGAAATCCTCGATGTGCTCGAAGCTCTGGGCGACGCACTCGATTTCGAGACGAACCCGCACCTGCAGGAAGCTTACGAGGCGTCGCTGATCGCCAACGTGCTGCCCGCGGAGATGATGCGTAACAGCTATCTGGTGCTGCGGCCGTTGTTCTCCCGGGACAGCGTCACCGAGATCGCCGAGACTCAGGTCGGGCTGAATTATCTCAACGGATGGGTCCCCCAGACTCTGCACGACGGCCGCGAATTGCGAGTGCGCGCCTTCGGATCCCGAGTGCTGCATATCCCGGCGGGTAACGGTGGTTTGGTCTCAGCGGTGACGATTCTGCGTTCGGTGATCACCCGATCTGACGTCATCATCAAGGCGCCATCCAACGATCCGCTCACCGCGATCGCCATCGCGCGCACGCTTGCCGACGTGGCGCCGAATCATCCCATCACCAAACATCTGGCGGTCGGATACTGGAAGGGCGGCGACCTGGCCGTCGAAGAAGCTCTCTACCAGCCGCAGCACATAGAGAAGATCGTGGCGTGGGGCGGGTTGGCGTCGGTCAAACACGTCACCCGCTACATCCAGCCCGGCCTGGAGCTCATTGCGCTGGACCCGAAGCGCAGTGCGACCATCATCGGCGCCGAAGCATTCGCCGACGACGACACGATGCGAGAGGTGGCCCGGCGCGCCGCAACCGACATCGGCGTGGCCAACCAGGAAGGGTGCGCCAACGCCCGAGTGATCTACGTGCTCAGCGGAACTGATGCGGCGGGTCTGGCCAACGCCAATCGGCTCGGCGAAATGATCTACCGGGAGCTGGTATCGCTGCCCGCCATGATCAGCACCCCGGCGCGGTTCCCCAACCGCGAGCTGCTCGACCATGTCGAGGCTTCGCGGATGGCCGAGGACTTCTACCGCGTGATCGGCGGCGAGCACCGCGAGGGCGCCATCGTCGTCTCGCAAATCGATGAACCGGTTGACTATTCACCGATGCTGTCCGGGCGGGTCGCTAACATCGTGCCGGTGGACAGCATCGACAAGGTGACCGCGGCGGTGAACGCCTACACGCAGACCATTGGCATCTATCCCGAGTCCCTCAAGCGTCAGCTGCGAAACACGTTGCCGCTGTTCGGCGCCCAGCGGCTCACCAGCCTGGGCTACGCATGCAGCGTTGCCATCGCGATGCCCCAGGATGCCATCGAACCGATCCGGCGGATGTGCAAGTGGATCGTCGACGAAGAGTGCGACCCCGATGTCGTCGTGCCGCTCTGGCAGCTCGCATCGGCATGACCGAACGTCGCAGCGCTCTGCAAATCGTTGAGGGCATGGACCTGTCCGGCAAGGTATGCGTGATCACCGGCGCCTCGTCCGGGCTGGGCCGCGAGTCCGCACGGGCGTTGGCCGCCGCAGGCGCCCACGTGGTGCTCGCGGCCCGCAACCCCGATGGGTTGGCCGAGACCGCCCAGTGGGTAACCGACCAAGCGCCCGGCGCGCGGACCTCGACGGTGCAACTCGACCTCACGTCGCTGTCCAGTATTCGCGCGGCGGCCGCGGCGATCGGCGACCTCACCCCGGTGATCCATGTGTTGATGAACAACGCCGGGGTCATGTTCACTCCGTTCAGCCGGACCCGTGATGGATTTGAAATACAGATCGGGACAAACCATTTCGGCCACTTCGAACTCACCAGGCTGCTGATCCCACGGCTCACCGCCGCCGGTGGCGCCCGGCTGGTCGTCCTCTCCTCCGGCGGACACGTGATGGGCGACGTCGACTTTGGCGATCCCAACTGGGAGCGCCGCGAATACGACAAGTTCGTCGCGTACGGCGCATCCAAGACCGCGAACATCCTGCACGCGATGCACGCCGACCGGCTCCTGCGTGAGGTGGGAATTCGCGCCTACGCCGTGCATCCCGGCACGGTGGCGACGTCGCTGGCCCGGTACATGTCCCGCACGGATTTCTCCCAGCTACGCCAATATGCCGCCGCCGGCAGCGCGGCACGCGGTGAACCGACCGATGGTTACTTGGATTTCGTCATGCCCGAACATGGTGCGGCCACCCAGGTATGGGCCGCGGTAAGCCCGGAACTGGCCGACCGGGGCGGGCTGTACCTCGAAGACTGCGCAGTCAACGACGCGGTCGCGCCCTATGCGTGCGACGAGGAACGCGCGGCGGACTTCTGGACTCTCTCCGAACAGTTGTGCACGCAATAGGATGCTCACGTGAACAGGGTCGAACGTCGCAAGCTCGAGATGCGGGAGAAAATCCTCGCCGCCGCGTTCGACCTGTTTTTGAGCCAGGGCGTTGCGTCCACCACCATCGAGGAAATCTGCGAACGCGCCGACGTGGCCAACCGAACGTTCTTCAACCACTTCGCCACCCGTCAAGACATGATCCGGGCGCTGGCCGAGCGGCGGCTGGTCAACCTGCACGACGTCGTCTTCGACCGCGCCGGCGAGCCGATCCCGACGCGGCTGGTCGGGGTCTTCGACGACATCGGCGAGACGCTGGTCGAATCCGGCGACACCTATCGCGAGCTGATCGGCGAGATGATGGCCACCAGCGGCTACGGCGTGCACCGCGGATTCAACCTGCACGACACGTTCGTCGAACTCGTCAAGGAAGGCGTCTCCCGCGGCGAGGTCAACGCGCGCCACGATGCGGAAACGTTGGCCGACATCATCGTTGGCGCACTGTCCGGCGGTATCCTCAACTGGACGGTCGACCAGACCTACTCGCTGCAGACCAACCTGCACAATCTGGGCGTCGCGCTTGCCGAGTTGCTCACGGTTCCGGCAGGGCCGTCCAGTCGCTCGAAACCCGCGCGCTGAACCGCGGAGGTCGCTTCTGCACGAAGGCGGCCACGCCTTCGGCCGCATCGGCGGTGCCCATCACCCGGTGATGCAACTGGGTCTCCAGGGATGCGACCTGCCGTGGCGTGTAGCCGTGGATTGCGCTGTCCCACAACAGCCGCTTGCACAAGGCGGCCGACATCGGCGCCACATTGACCGCGATGTCGCGAGCCAGGTCCAGCGCATGGCTGAGCACCTGGTCGGCGGGCAAGGCCCGATTCGCAATGCCGAGCGCGACGGCCTCGCCTCCGGTGAACGTCCGTCCGGTCAGCAGCAGCTCGGCTGCTACTCCGAGATTGGTCAGGTGTGTCAACGTCCAGTGCGACATGCAGTCGGGTAGCACGCCCCGGCGCACTTGCACCACACCGTATTTGGCGTCGTCGGCGACGATGCGGATGTCGGCCTGCAGCGCGATGGTCAGTCCGATGCCCACGGCATGGCCGTTGACGGCGGCGATCACCGGTTTGCGCAATTCGAAGGCGGCCGGATCGATCGGCGATGCGGAGAACGCGCTGTCCTGCGCCGGGGCGTCGAACGGCGTTGCGCCGCCGGAGAAGTCCGCGCCGGCGCAAAAGGCCCGTCCGGCACCCGTCAAGACGACGGCACGGACGTCGTCGTCTTCGTCGCAATCGCGGTAGGCGCGGCCCAACAGCGCGCCCATCTCGGCGGTGTAGGCGTTGAGGTGCTCGGGTCGATTGAGGGTGAGCACCGCGACACCGGCATCCACCTCGACCAGCACATCAGCGCTCATCGCAGGGCCGGGGTCCGGTGCAGCGCGCTGATCAGATCGGCGATGTCGGCGCTGGGCGGGGTGTAGCCGGGGAAGTAACAGCACACCTCCCCGGCGTGATCACCGAACCGCGTAGCGATCTGCTGCGCGCATTGTTCTGGCGTTCCCATGATCCCGATCCGATCTACCATCGGCTCGGTGATCAGGGCGCGCATCTCGGCGAAGCGGCCTTGCTTGGACAGCGCGTTGAGCTCGGGCTGAATATCGGCCCACCCCTCTACCTCGAGGACCGGCAGATACGCCGGGGTCGAGCCGTAGAACGCGATCAGCGAGGCGACCCCGTTGACCGCGGCCGCCAGATCGGCGTCGTCGCGTCCGACCGCAACCATGGCCTGAGCGATGACCTGAAACTCGCCCGCTGTCCGCCCGGAACGGCGCAGTCCCTCGCCGACCGCTGGCAGGGTGCGTTCGGCGAAGTGGCGGGCGCTGTTGAACGGCATGACGAGCAGCCCGTCGGCGACTTCGGCGGCCGTGCGGGTCATGATCGGCCCCAGTGCGCCCATCAACACCGGCGGCGGCCCGAATGGGTTGGGGCCGGGGTTGAAGTTGGGCGCCATCAAGGTGTGGGTGAAGAACTCACCCCGAAAATCCAACCGGGACACGCCTTCCCATGCCGCGAAGATCGCCTTGATCGCCGCGACGGTCTCGGCCATTCGAGCCGCGGGTCGTTCCCATTTACTGCCGTAACGCTTTTCGATGTGAACCTTGATCTGCGAGCCGAGTCCAAGTCGGAACCGGCCGCCGCTGTAGGCCTGCAGATCATAGGCGGCGTGCGCCAGATGCAGCGGGCTGCGCGGCGCGGCAATCGCCACGTTGGTCATCAAGTCCAAACTGGTGTCGCCGCCCGCGATGATCAGCGGAAAGAAAACGTCGTGCTGGCCCTCAAAGGTGAACACCCCATCGGCACCCGTCGCGGCGATCTCGGCGGCGCTGGCTTTCGCCCCGGTCGGCGATCCGTCGATTTGCAGATGTACTTTCACCAGTCGCTCAATCCTCTACTCCGACAGCTGGAATTCGACCATCTCGGCAACCGCGACCACCGCCTCAGTTAATACGGCCAGTCGATCGGCCGCCGACGGCGCCGACAGCACGCTGTAGCGGTCGGCCGCGCCGAGCGGGATCCGAGACGCCAAGGTGAACAAACGCTGCCCGGCGTCGTCGGCGTCGGTTTCGCCGTAGCCAAGCAGCACGTCGCGGTCCGGCAGTACTACGTCGCGTGCTTGGGCGATCCGTTCGAATAAGGCGATCACCTTGTCTTCGACGTCGCGCAACTGCGCTGAGGTCACCGCATCGCCGTGCTCATCGGGCCAGAGCGCCACGGTGGCCCGCGGGTAGGGATCGTCGGGCAGCCACTGGGACACCCGAATCCGCTCACCGGTGCGGCAGCTCAGTGAATATTGATTGGCGCCTTGGTCGACGCATTCGGTGATCCTGGACAGCACGCCGACATCGCACCGCGAATCCTCGCCGCCGACCTCGCGGCCACGCGAGATCAGCACCACGCCGAAGGGATCACCACTGCCGACGCAATGTTGCACCAGCGCGACATAGCGGGGTTCGAAGATCCGCAACGGCAGATCCTGCTCCGGCAGCAGCGCCACCTCCAGCGGGAACATCGCCAACTCCATTAGATATCGAGCTCGCCCACGAGGCTATCGACCACCGCACGCAGATCACCGTCGTGCTCTTCGGCCACCCGCCGCTGCCGCTGGTAGGAACCGCCGTCGCGCGAAATGTCTGCCACCGCGGCCAATTCGTCCGAGCAACCCAACAACTTGGCGACCGGCTCCAGCCGGTTCAGCACATCGACGAGATCGTCGGTTACCAACCGTTCGTTGCTGTCGGCGTCCTGGATGATCACCGCATCCAGGCCGTAGCGGGCGGCCCGCCACTTGTTCTCCTGGTTGTGCCATGGTGGCATGGTCGGCAACGACTCGTCAGCCTCCAGCCTGCGGTCCAGGTCGACGACCAGGCAGTGCGTCAGGGCGACCAGCGCGCCGAGCTCACGCAGGTTGGACACACCGTCACAGATCCGCACCTCGATCGTGCCCAGGTGCGGCGAAGGCCTGATGTCCCAACGGACTTCGTCGACGTGATCGATGATTCCGGTCTTCTTCTGGTCGTAGACGAAACCTTCGAACTCCGCCCAGGTCTGGAACTGGAACGGCAACCCGGCGGTGGGCAACTGCTGGAACATCATCGCCCGATTGCTGGCGTATCCGGTGTCCACGCCCGTCCACCAGGGTGACGATGCCGAGAGTGCCAACAGATGCGGGTAGTACTTCAGCAGTGACGTCATGATCGGCATCACCTTGCTCGCCGACGAGATACCGACGTGCACATGCACACCCCAGATCAGCATCTGCCTGCCCCACCATTGGGTGCGCTTGATCAGCTCGGCGTAGCGGGGTGCGTCGGTGAGCTGCTGGCTGGTCCACTGCGCGAACGGGTGGGCCCCGGCGCAGAACAGCTCCATGCCGCGGTCCCGGACGATGCGTCGAGCGGGGCCCAGGGTCTGGCGCAGATCCTCCATCGCTTGGCCCGTGTTGTCACAGATGCCGCTGACCACCTCGACCGTGTTGCGGAGCAATTCCTTGTGCACGCGCGGGTTTTCGCCGATCTCGGCTATGACCGCGGTGGCCTCGTTGCTCAGATCACGGGTCTGCGCGTCAACGAGCGCGAACTCCCACTCCACACCAAGGGTTGGCCGCGGCGAGCGGGCGAAACCAATGCGGGCGCCCCCTCTTTTGGAGGCCGTGCTAACCGGCTCCGATGACACCGCACGCCACCCGCTTGCCGGCGTCACCCGTACTCATCGGCATCTGGTCGGAGTTGGCCATACCGCCGTTGGGCATGTTGTCGGCACCGGCATGGATGATGATCGCGGTCTTCTGGCCGGTCGTCAGGTCGTCCAGCGTGAAGGCGTCGGTGGTGGTGACCAACATCCCGACGCCATCCCTGCGTACCTGCAGCACGCTCAAGTCACCGCTGGGCGGCTGGGCGGCGTGGCCGGGCGCTTGGAAATGCTCACCGGCGGACAGGAAGTCGCCCGACGCGCCGCCGTTGGGGCCGACCGAGTTCGGTTCACACTTGCCCACCTTGTGGATGTGTACTCCGTGGAATCCGGGCGCGAGCAGACCTTCGCCGCTCGTCGCGATGGTGACCGTGGCATACCCGTTGCTGAAGTCGAACTTCGCCGTCGCCACCTCGGTACCGTCGGGCGTCCGCAGATGGGTGTTCAGGCTCGGCACGGGCTGCGCGGCCTCGGTACCCGAAGCCCCCGCCGGCGCGGGCGATCCCGTCCAGATCGCCGGCGTGGTACCCGGGACCGACGACGCGTGCTGGGGCGACGAGCACGCGCTTACCAGCGCAACGCTGGTGGCCAGAAACGACAGCGACAGTGCGGACATGGTGGCGTTGCGGTGACCGGCTGGCTTAGGCATAGCGAGAGCCTAACCTGGCCCACGACCTGGAGTCAGCCTGTCACCAACACGATGACGCCGGGCGGCTGACCGCTCAGGGCGGGGATCCGCGATTCGACCGGTGCGCCCAGATTTTTGCCCACCGCGTCGGCGGTGGCGTGCTCGCCCTCAGCATCGGTGAAGTACACGGTCGTGACCGTCACCTCGGGCAATGACAGGTTCCCTACGTCGACGACCTTGAAGCCGGCGGCCTTCAGTTGGTCTGCGGTATGCCCGGCAACGCCCTCCTTGCCGGAGATGTTGAAGACGTGAACGTCAGCCGGGTTGGCCGGGGGCTTGGCGTTTGGCGAGGTCGACGACGCAGAGCTGGTGGCACTGGTCGCGCTGGAGACCGGAGACGCTGAGTCGTCGTCGGAACTCCCGGACGAACCCAGGGCTTGCCATCCGAGTAGCAGGAAGATGACGCCGAGGAACAACAGCACCATCACCATGGCCCGCAGGGGTAGTCCCGTTGAGTCGGGGACGCGCTCTTTCATCGAGCCCTACTGTAGCGAGTCAGGTCACCTCGAAGCCGAGGCGCCGCGCCGCGCGAGCCTTCTGCCTGCTGGCACGCAGCCGTCGCAGCCGTTTCACCAGCATCGGGTCGGCGGCCAGCGCCTCGGGACGATCGACTAGCGCGTTGAGGACTTGGTAGTAACGCGTCGCCGACATCGAGAAGAGCTCTTTGATCGCGTCTTCCTTTATGCCGGCAAACTTCCACCACTGACGCTCGAAAGCCAAGATGTCGTGCTCGCGGCGGGTGAGCCCATCGGCGATTTCAACATCGTCCCCCGATCGATTTGCCCGCGCCATGGCGCTGTCCATATCGCTTCCCCTGGACCCTTCCGGCGAACTGTGTGGAGCTCGAATGACTTGACTTATATAGGGGCATCTTTCGGCGAATATTGAACCACGCCGCGAACCCTCAAGCCGTCATGCAGACCCGCGAGTCGGCGTATTGACTTCGATTGCCCACGCGCCCGCCGTCGCGCATCGCCGCGGGCCTTAAGCTAGCCGACCATGGCAGTCGTACCAATTCGCATCGTCGGTGATCCCATCTTGCATACCCCGACAACGCCGGTGCGGGTCGCCGACGACGGTTCACTGCCCGCAGAATTGGCCGACTTGATCGCCACGCTGTACGACACCATGGACGCCGCCCACGGGGTGGGGCTGGCGGCAAACCAGATCGGCTACGGCCTTCGGCTGTTCGTCTACGACTGCGCCGAGGACCGCGGCGTGACGCAACGCCGCCGCGGTGTGATCATCAATCCGATCCTGGAAACCTCCGAGATACCCGAGACCATGCCCGACCCGGGCGACGACGACGAAGGGTGCCTTTCGGTTCCCGGCGAGTCGTTCCCTACCGGGCGGGCGACGTGGGCACGCGTCACCGGTATGGACGCCGACGGCAATCCGATCACCCTCGAGGGCACCGGCCTGTTCGCTCGAATGTTGCAACACGAAACCGGACACTTGGACGGATTTCTCTACCTCGACCGCCTCATCGGCCGGCACGCCCGAGCGGCCAAACGCGCCGTCAAGTCCCATGGCTGGGGAGTTGACGGGTTGTCGTGGACACCGGGCGAGGAGCCGGACCCGTTCGGCCACTGATGCTCTCGTGGCCGGCCCTCGGAACCCGGGTGACGGTTCGTTACCGGCGCCCGGCCGGTTCGGTTCCGCCGCTCACCGATGCGGTGGGGCACTTGCTGGAGGTCGAGCCGGTAGTGCGGGTTCGCACCAAGACGGGCGCAGTGGTCGAGTTCGCGCCTGCCGACGTGGTCGCGCTGCGGACGCTGGCCGACGCACCGGTGCGCACCTCGGCGATCCGGGCACTCGAGCACGCGGCCGCCGCGGCGTGGCCCAGCGTTGAGCAGACCTGGCTCGAAGGCTGGCTACTGCGAACCGGGCATGACGCCGCATTGGCGGCCAATTCAGCAGTCCCGCTGGATATTTCGGCTCGAGTGACTACCGTCCCCGCCATCGTCGCCTGGTACGAGCGGCACGGCCTGACTCCGTGGCTCGTCGTCCCGGACCGTTTGTTGGCGCTGCCGCCCGGCCTGGTGAACGACCGCTCCGAACAGATCCTGGTACGCGCGGTAGCCGGAGGCGACGCTGCCGCGTCCCCCGCACGCGGGCCGAACCCACTGTCCGGGAAGTTCGCCCGCGCGGCGGTGACCGATGCACCCGACGGCACCCGCTGGGTGGGCCTGTCCGAGATCCGCGCCGAGGACCACCATGCCGCGGGCCTGGAGTGCGAGCGGCTTCTCGAGTGGGGAGCGCAGCGCGGCGCAACCCACGGCTACCTGCAAGTCGGCGACGGCGACACCGGAGCGGCCGCCGTTGCCGAGTCCCTGGGATTCCGGCTGCACCATCGCCGCCGCTACGTCGACGCCCGGTCCGCCGGCTGGGATACCGTCTAGCCATGCCCGACGGCCCGGTCGATGCCGGCGACCCTGCGCGCCCGGCTCCGCCGCGCCTACGGCTGGCAACCTGGAATGTGAATTCAATTCGCAGCCGTCTGGACCGCGTTGTCGACTGGCTGGCCCGCGCCGATATCGACGTACTGGCCATGCAGGAGACCAAGTGCTCCGACACCCAATTCCCGACCCTGCCGTTTTTGGAACTGGGCTACGAGGTCGCGCACGTCGGCTTCAATCAATGGAACGGGGTGGCAATCGCCTCTCGCGTCGGCCTCGACGACGTGCAAATCGGCTTCGCCGGCCAGCCCAGCTGGAGTAGCAAGCCGGAGGTGGCGGCCACCCCGGAAGCCCGCGCCCTGAGCGCCACCTGCGCCGGCGTCCGGGTGTGGAGCCTGTATGTGCCCAACGGCCGGGCCCTAGCTGATCCGCACTACGCCTACAAACTGGATTGGCTTGCCGCGCTGCACGATACGGCGGCGGGCTGGCTGCGTGACGATCCCGCCGCCCAGATCGCGCTGGTTGGCGATTGGAATATCGCCCCCACCGACGACGACGTGTGGAGCACCGAATTCTTCACCGGGGCCACGCACGTTTCCGAGCCGGAACGCCGAGCGTTCAACGCGATCGTCGATGCGCAATTCGCTGATGTGGTACGGCCTTTCACCCCGGGGCCCGGTGTCTACACCTACTGGGACTACACCCAGTTACGGTTCCCGAAACGACAAGGAATGCGAATCGACTTCATCCTGGCGTCCCCGGCATTGGCCACCCGCGTGACCGACGCACAGATTGTCCGCGACGAACGCAAAGGCAAGGCTCCCAGCGATCACGCCCCGGTTTTAGTCGACCTGACGCAAAGTTAAGTTCGCTCAATTAGCGGAATTTCGGCCGTCTCGACGTTGTCTGCGCGATTACAACGTGGCAGCATTTCGCCTAGTTAGATGTGTGACCAATTTTCGTTGTAGCTGTTAACTTCGCGTTCAGCGGGTATACATGTTCCTAACGCGTGTACAACGAGAACTAAAGAGCCAGGAGTCATTATGGGTGTCGTCGGAGGGGCTGTCCGCAATGCGGGGAAAACGGTCAATCGTGCGGCCGACGCAACCACCGCTGCCGCCGGCGCCGTGGGCGGAGCAGCAGTCAATGGGATCGTCGGTGGCGTAACCGGAGCCGCCGAAGGCATCAAGCGTGGCATCAGTTCGGGCAGCCACTCGACGCCGGCGGCCGCACTGGCCCTTGGCGCGCTCGGCGTCGCCGGACTGGTCGAGTGGCCGGTGCTGTTGGCCGTCGGCGGTGGCGCATTGTTGCTGCGCAGGCTGGGCCAGAAAGCCGAACCCCGGGCGAAGGCCAACCTCAAGCCGGTGCCCGACGAGCCTGCGGTGGTAAAGAAGGCTGCGCCGCAGAAAACCGCGGCGAAGTCGCCGGCCAAGAAGGCGGCCGGCCGTCGCGCCGGCACCACCGAGCTGCGCAGCACGAATTAACCAGGCACCCGGGGCTGCGGAGTTTGGAGTTCAGCTGACCGCGGGGATGTACGCCGCCCGGTTGAATCGACCGGACGACGCGTGCGGACGCCGGGGCGAGCGCCGCCGTGAGCCGTGTGCTGACGGGTCCGGGCAGACCCCTTGTCGCGGACCCGGCGCCACCCGAGCTACGAATCTCGACGCAGGCCCGCGGGCTCGACCGGGCTCCGCGATCTCCACCACCCCCACCCGCCACAGCAGCGCATAGAGTTCAAATAAAGGCACGCTCAGCACCGAGGCTAGAGACGTAATCATCGGATCGGCCATTTTGTCGGTCGTCGACATAAACCCGACGGTGACCCCACTACCCGGCGCGACGGCAAACCCTTCGTTACCGAAAGGCAAATGATGGCGGAAAAGAAAACTCGTCAGGCGGCATCTCAGGCCGAGGCTGTGGAGAAAATCCGCGAGGGCGAAACCTTCGTCGTGAACCTGCCGCTGATCGGCAAGACTGAGATTCCACGCCCCGAACAGCTCGCTTACTACGGCGGTGTGGCCGCTTTGGCAGCCTTCGAGCTCATCGACTGGCCGGTTGCGCTGGTGATCGCCGCCGGACATCTGCTGGCAAGCAATCACCACAACCGGCTCCTCGAAGAACTCGGCGAGGCGATGGAAGAGGTCTAGCCGGCGCTACCCGCCAGATTCACCGGAGATGCGCTCCTGGACCGTCAGCAACAAGTGGTCGAACTGGGCCTGGACGGCAGCTGACGGGGGCGCCAGGCCGCTCAGCTCCCGGATCAGCTGCCTGGCCAGGGTGCGCAACTTGACGTTGGTTTCTTGCGACCGCCATTGCAGCACCTGAAAGGCCTGCTCCGGACTGATCCGATAGACGGCCATCATCACGCCTTTGGCCTGTTCGATAGCCGCGCGGTTCTCGAACAAGTCCGGCAGCGCTTCGTCGAGAATCTCTTTGCGGGTTTCGGTACGGGCTTCGTCGAAGCTGCCGGTGAGGTCGATGTAATAACCTCCGGTCCCCACCACCTCACCCGCCTCGTCCAGGATGCGATCGGCGACGACGATCGCCTCATGAACACCGCCCGCGGTGTCGATGAATCGGTGGCGGCTGGAGAACGAGTCCCCTGAATTCAGGCCGTGGTTGAGCAAATCCCGGACGTGCTCACGGTCGTCTGGATGCTTGTGCGACAACATCAATTTCGTCGTCGGCGCCACCGACCCGGGTTCGTAACCGTGCATCCGCGCGACCTCGTCGGACCACTCCCAGCGCTCGCCCGCGAACCAGAACCGGAAGCTGCCGACGTTCAGTAACGAAGTCGCCGCTCCCTGCGCCACGGTGGGCAAGTTCTGCCGCCCGGCCGGTGTCGCTGCGCCCGCTTCCTTCGGGTGTTGCACGCCAACATCATCCCATCGCGGCGGATCACCCCACCAAATCTTTTCGTTATCTGGATAACTGCCGACCGCCCGTCTAGCGCGGATGGTCGCAGGTGGGGGTAACGTCGCGTGCGGGACGATCGAACCCAACCAAATAGAGCGCGGGAGCGCACGCCGAGTGTGCTGAGAGGACGGCTTGGGGCCGTCGACCGTACGAACCTGACCGGGTAATGCCGGCGTAGGGAGATGAGAAAATGACCTTAGAAACAACCACCGTGCTGTCCGAGACCGTCAACGCGGCGGTGACCACCGGCCCAATTTGGGGAAGCAGCAAGGCTTATCTCGAGCTGGACGGGGTTCCCGGTGCACGCGTGCCGTTGCGGCGGGTGAACCTGTCCACCGGTGACCACTTCGACCTCTACGACACCTCCGGGCCCTACACCGACCCGGACGTCGTGATCGACCTGTCGGCCGGGTTGCCGGGGCGGCCCGGCGTGGTGCGCGACCGCGGCACTCAGCTGCAGCGGGCCCGCGCCGGCGAGATCACCGCGGAGATGGCGTTCATCGCCGTCCGCGAAGGCATGCCCGCCGAGCTGGTGCGCGACGAGGTCGCCCGCGGACGTGCGGTCATCCCGGCCAACCACAACCACCCCGAGATCGAGCCGATGATCATCGGCAAGGCATTCGCGACCAAGGTCAACGCGAACATCGGAAACTCGGCGGTGACGTCGTCGATCGCCGAGGAGGTCGACAAGATGGTGTGGGCCACCCGCTGGGGCGCCGACACCATCATGGACCTGTCCACCGGCAAGAACATCCACGAAACCCGTGAGTGGATCATGCGCAACTCGCCGGTGCCGGTCGGCACGGTGCCGATCTACCAAGCGCTGGAGAAGACCAACGGCGACCCGACCGAGCTGACCTGGGAGCTCTACCGCGACACCGTGATCGAGCAGTGCGAGCAGGGTGTGGACTACATGACCGTGCACGCCGGGGTGCTGCTGCGCTATGTGCCGCTGACGGCCAAGCGGGTTACCGGAATCGTGTCCCGCGGCGGCTCCATCATGGCGGCCTGGTGCCTGGCCCACCATCGGGAGTCGTTCCTGTACACCAACTTCGACGAGCTCTGCGAGATCTTCGCACGCTACGACGTCACGTTCTCACTCGGTGACGGGCTGCGGCCGGGATCGATCGCCGACGCCAACGACGCGGCCCAGTTCGCCGAGCTGCGCACCTTGGGCGAGCTGACCAAGATCGCGAAATCCCATGGCGTGCAAGTGATGATCGAGGGCCCGGGGCACGTCCCGATGCACAAGATCGTCGAGAACGTGCGGCTGGAAGAAGAACTGTGCGAGGAGGCTCCGTTCTACACGCTGGGCCCGCTGGCCACCGATATCGCGCCGGCCTACGACCACATCACGTCGGCGATCGGCGCGGCCATCATCGCCCAGGCCGGCACCGCGATGCTGTGCTACGTCACCCCCAAGGAACACCTGGGGTTGCCGGACCGCAATGACGTCAAGGTCGGGGTGATCGCCTACAAGATCGCCGCGCACGCAGGCGATCTGGCCAAGGGGCACCCACACGCCCAGGACCGCGACAACGCTTTGAGCACAGCGCGCTTCGAGTTCCGCTGGAACGACCAGTTCGCACTGTCACTGGATCCCGACACCGCCCGTGAGTACCACGACGAGACGCTGCCCGCCGAGCCGGCCAAGACCGCGCACTTCTGCTCGATGTGTGGCCCGAAGTTCTGCTCGATGCGGATCACTCAAGATGTCCGCGACTACGCCGCCAAACACGGCCTGGAGACCGAAGAGGACATCGAGGCAATGTTCGCCACCGGGATGGCGGAGAAGTCGGCCGAATTCGCCGACCACGGCAACCGGGTGTATCTGCCGATCACGCAGTGAATTACCTGCCGCTGCCGCCGTCGGGCAGCACGCCACTGCGGGTGTTGACCATCGCCGGCTCGGATTCCGGCGGCGGTGCCGGCATCCAGGCTGACCTGCGGACCATGGCGCTGCTGGGTGTGCACGGATGCGTCGCGGTCACCGCGGTCACCGTGCAGAACACGTTGGGGGTCCAGCGTTTTCACGAGGTACCCGACGATGTGGTGGCCGGCCAGATGGAAGCCGTGGTCACCGACATCGGCATCCAGGCCGCTAAAACCGGGATGCTGGCGTCCTCCGGCATTATCGCGTCGGTGGCAGCCACCTGGCGCCGGCTCGAGTTGACCGTTCCGTTGGTCGTCGACCCGGTCTGCGCATCCATGCACGGCGACCCACTGCTGGCCACCTCGGCCCTGGATTCGCTTCGCGCTGAACTGTTTCCGTTGGCCACGCTGGTGACACCGAATCTGGACGAGGTGCGGTTGCTGGTCGACATCGACGTGGTCGACGCGCCATCGCAGCGCGCCGCGGCCAAGGCCCTGCACGCGCTGGGTCCACGGTGGGTGCTGGTCAAGGGCGGGCATCTGCGGTCCTCGCAACACAGCTGCGACCTGCTCTATGACGGCGCCGACTTCCACGAGTTCGACGCTGCGCGGCTACCCACTGGCAACGACCACGGTGGCGGCGACACACTGGCCGCCGCGGTGGCGTGCGCTCTCGCGCATGCGTTCACCGTGCCCGACGCCGTCGGGTTCGGAAAGCAGTGGGTCACCGAATGCCTGCGCGCCGCTTATCCGCTGGGCCGCGGGCACGGCCCGGTCTCGCCGCTGTTCAGGCTCGGATGAACCTCGATCAGATCGATGGCGTGGCGCACGAACCTGACGCGGGGGCCTTCAGGCTCCCGAAAGGAATAGTGCTGCTCACCCACGGCGCTGGCGGCAACCGGGATTCCGAACTCCTGCAACGCGTTTGCGACGAGTGGGCGAGTCGGGGCTGGCTGGCGATACGGTACAACCTGCCCTATCGGCGGCGCAGACCGACCGGCCCGCCATCCGGTTCAGCGGTTACCGACCGCGCGGGGATCGACGAGGCAATAGCCTTGTGCCGCACCCTTACCGAAGGCCCACTGATCGTCGGCGGACATTCCTACGGCGGCCGGCAGACGTCGATGGTGATCGCTGAGACGAGCCCGCCGCGGGTCGGTGTGTTGACCTTGTTCTCCTATCCGGTTCATCCGCCCGGTAAGCCGGACCGTCGCCGCACCGAACATCTGCCCGCCATCGCCGTGCCCACCGTGTTCACCCATGGAACATCCGACCCCTTCGGCACGCCCGAGGAGGTGCGCGAAGCGGCCATGCTGATCGCTGCCCCCACCGAGGTCGTTGAAATCACCGGCGCCCGGCACGACTTGCGCTCCAAGACACTCGACGTGCCCGGGCTCGCCGTCGACGCGGCGCTGCGGCTACTGCGCTGACGCTATTGCCCCGGCGCCGTGCATGTGGTGGGCAGCAGCAGCACCGCTGGCCACAGCGCAGCGGCTTCGCCGAACCCGGCGACATCCGCACCGGCGGGCACCACCTTGCTCCACTCCGCTTGAAGTTCAGCAACCTTGGCGCTGTGCACGACGGCCCAGAAAAATCCGACGGCTAGGTAGGGCAATGCCAGCCATAACGCGAACTCAATGAGCGCTTGGACCGACACTGGATGCGCAAGCGCCCGCCGAATGGAGGCCATGTCCGCAACGTACCGCCTGGAAAGGGGTGAGGTGGTTGATCACCAAACTGCGACAGCTGCTCAATTACCAGATGACCGTGGCCGAGTGGATATCGGTGGGGGTGCTGCTCGGCATCCCGTATCTCATCGTCGGGCTGATCTGGTCGTCGACCCACACCGACCACCTGCGCGGGATGCAGGGCGCGGACCTAGTCGTGTCGTTCCTCGGCGCGATCGTGTGCTGGCCGGTCCTGCTGTTCTCCAACGTCTGCATGACCTAATTTGTTCAGTCCAAACTGGACAGTTTTAACTGTCTAGTTTAGAATCGCGGCATGGATGGCATCGGCGAATCCGCTGGAGCCGCCGCCCGAGATCTTCGGGTGGTGTTCAGCCGCCTACGGCGCCGGTTGAGAGATGTCGCGATCGATGGCGATCTGACACCGTCGCAGACAGCGGTCCTTATCCGGCTCTGGAAAGAGGGGGCATCGTCGGCCAGCGCATTGGCCGGCGCGGAGCGGGTCCGCCCCCAATCGATGGCAACCATAGTGGCCGCCCTGGACCAACGCGGGCTCATCGAGCGCACACCCGACCCCGAAGATGGTCGGCGCCAAGTGCTCTCGTTGTCCAAGGCGGGCCGGCGGCGCGCCGAGAGCGACCATAAGGTGCGGGAAGAGTGGCTGGCACGCGCTATGCAGGACCGCTACTCCGAACGCGAGCGTCGCGTCATCCTCGACGCGCTATCCCTGCTCGAGAGATTGACTGACTCATGAAAGGACTTTGATTGCAATGGAATTAGCAGTGCACTTCATCGACTTCCTACCCGGCGACCCGGCGAAGCTGGGCCCGACGTTGGCCGACGCGGCCAAAGCCGCCGAACAAGGCGGTGCCACGCTGTTCACCCTGGCCGACCATTTCTTTCAGATGGAAAAACTCTGGCCGGCCGAGAATCCGTTCCTCGAGGGCTATACGTCGCTGGGTTTCCTTGCCGCGCAAACGACGACGATCGACCTGAGCTTGTTGGTCACCGGAGTCACCTACCGCTACCCGGGAGTGCTGGCCAAAGCCGCCACCACACTCGACGTGCTATCGCAGGGCCGGTCGATGTTGGGGCTCGGCGCGGCCTGGTACGACCGCGAACATGCGGCCCTGGGCATTCCGTATCCACCGCTGCGCGAGCGGTTCGAGATGCTCGAAGAAACGCTGCAGATCTGCCAGCAGATGTGGAGCGACGACGACGGGCCCTACCACGGCAAGCACTACCAGCTGGCCGAGACAATCTGTGCGCCGCAACCGATTCGGCGTCCGCCGATTCTGATCGGCGGCGACGGCGAGAAGAAGACGCTACGGCTGGTCGCACAGTACGCCGACATCTGGAACAGCACGGTGCCGGAAGTCGACGGGCTCAAACACAAGATCGACGTGCTGAACCGGCACTGCGGCACGGTGGACCGCGATCCCGGCGAAATCCGCAAGACGGTAGGCCTTTTGGTGGTCGACCCGTTCGAGGACATCGACGGATACCTGAAAACCGCAGAACGCTACGCCAAGCTAGGTGTCGACATGATCAACGCCGGGCCGGTCCCCGGCAACCCCGACCCCGTCGGCTACATCCGCCGACTGGGCGATGAACTGGTACCT
Organism: uncultured Actinomycetota bacterium; assembly: GCA_963826365.1. Classification (GTDB taxonomy): domain Bacteria; phylum Actinomycetota; class Actinomycetes; order Mycobacteriales; family Mycobacteriaceae; genus Mycobacterium. The sequence goes on from CAWGXA010000004.1 coordinate 998,180, forward strand.
AGGCTCGCCGAGATAGGTTGAGCGCCAAGCAGTCCTACGCTGCGAAGGCAGCCGCAACCGGCGGCTGGTCGATGGTGATTACCACCGCGGCTGGTGCGCCCGAAGTCGTTGTCTGCGTATTGGAAGCGGCGATCACCGCGATGATCCCGTAGATGATGCTTCCGACGATGACAAGCGCGCCGATGATGATCCCGGCGAGCGCCAAACCGCGGCCACTTTGCCCACTCTGCTTGATCTGGTTCAGCGAGATGAAACCGAAGATCAGCCCGAGGACGGGTCCGATGACGCACAGCCAGCCCAACAACGAGGACACCAACGAGGCGATCGCCATCGTGTTGGTACCAGTTGGTTGCTGGGGCGGCGGGTAACCGCCGCCTGGCGGTGGGTAACCCGGTCCCGGCGGCGGATAACCACCCGGCGGTGGCGGTGGGTAGCTGGGCGGTTGTTCCGTCAAGGAAGCCTCCTAGGCTGGCGTTAAGTGGGACACACTCTACGCTGCGGGTCGTTGCTTGTCGCCCAATAAAATCGTCTGTCAGGCGGGGTAGCGCGAGTAGCAGGCGTCCATGTTTCCGACCACGCCACCGCGGAACGCGGCGATGCGAGTGAACCCGGCAGGCACGCTGGTGCCGTCCGCGTCGCTGGCGACCAAGTGGTTGGTGAGCAGACCGGAAACGGCTTCGTCGAGATCGCCTGCCGTCAGCAACAACTCCTTATGCGAAGGCGTGTCGATGGGTTCGGCCATCTTGCGGTGCACGACGCCGGTCAGGCACGCCGTCCGCAGCGCGGTCCACGGGCTCTGCATCGGGAGATTGCGTTCGTGCTGCACCGCCAGCGCGTACCTCGACATCACCATCGACAAGGCGGTGTCGTCGCCTTGCGGCAGTGTGTCTTCGCTTTCGTTGGAAACCTTTCCGGCCTTCGCCAGGGTGGGCAGGTCGACCACGATCGTGTTGGTGGCCGGGCAGTACGACGCCGGCGGGCTGGCCTTCGCATCCGGGCAGTCGGCCGGCTGGTAGGACAACGTCGGCGGATTCTTGGGAGAGAACACCTTTCCCAACAGCTCCATCAACGTTGACAAGGTGTCTTCATTGATCTCGACCTCACCGGTTTCCGAGCCACCGTTGGGGTCGGCCTGCAAGGCCGTCGGCAGGTCGCCGCGGCGCGCCGTGATCTCCTGCTTGTTGATTCCCGCGCAGGCCGAGGCGCCGGTGATAAAGCCCATCTGGAAGGCGCCGATCCGATCCAGGGCCGACCCGTGCTCGTCGTCGTTCATGGTGTCGGAATCCTGCACGGGGTCACGGGTGATGATGATCCCGGCCAGCACGTGGTCGAGCCCGTCGGCGGTGCTCAGCGTGAAGCGCGGCGACTTGCCGGCGGCAACCCAATACAGATAGACGCCCGCAAAACAGTCAGCTTGCTGCTCGCGAACAATGGTGGGATCTGCTCTGGTCACTAGTTTCGCCATCTGCTGCAAGGCGTGTCCGAACTCGTGCGCCAATACTCCGGTGACGGACATGTCGCCGAAATAGCGTTGCGCGACCGGCATGAACACGCCGCGGTCCCAGGCGATCAAATTGCAACGCGAGTTGAAAAACGCGTTGACGAGCTTGTAGGTGTCGTTGTGGCAAACGATCGGACTGCTCGGACTATTCGAGTCGTAGGACACCAGCTTGCCGACCGGAAGGAATGAGCCTTTCAGCGATTGGCTGTAGACGGATTTCCAGTAATCCTCGATGTCGTTAACCGACAGCAACGACAACTTGTCGATTTGCCCGTTGTCGGTGTTGACCACGGTACCGTTCGGTGCCGGTGCGTTCGTGCGGATGCCGCTGGGCCCGTTGGTAGCGGGCAAGTCACTCACCCGGAACGGGTCGTTGAGCATCGACAGGGCCCGTCCTTGGGTGATCGTGCTACACCCCGCCACCATGATTACCGCCGTTGTACAGGCGATTGCTGCCCGCAGCCCGGTGATCATCGCTTTGCCGCGGCCACCGCGCAGCCGACCTGGATTCCGCCCGCGGTTTTTCATGACCAACCTCATCCCGACCGGCCTATCAAAGAGACCTCATTCTAGATCCGTTGGTTTCAGGGGCGTAGCAAAAATGCGAGTCCCAGCAAACCACACAAGCTGAATTGGGTCTACCGGTTCAAACGTGGCGGCTCACCATTACGGCAACCGAGGACGGTGCCGCTTGTCATGCAGCGGGACACCGTTGACACCGGCGATCGACTCCGCGTAGCTGCCCACCGCGAATGCCACTCCCGACCCCATGACCGCCAAGACATCGCGGTTGACGCTATCGACCGTATCCCGGGGGCTCTGGTTATTGGGGTCGAACCAGACACCGGCCTGCCCGCCCCATAGGCGTGCTTGCACAGTGGTTTTCGTCTGCGCGGCGCCGGCGGTCAGACCGCCGATCGGGATGCCGGCGATCAGGAAGGGGTGGTAGTCCGTCCGGGTACCCAGCGGCATATCGGCCGGCCGCTTGCCGGCGAGGTACAGATAGCCGGCCAGCGTGCGCTCGATGCCAGCCGAACCGTCGGGCACATCCCCGGGGGCCACTCCCTGCCCGGGCGGACCCGACTGATCGCCGTCATCGGTGAAGAAGCCGGCGTTGGGCGAGGCCAACATGGCGAAGTCCAGATACATCGCGATGTCGTTGAGTTGATCGCGATCCAGGCCGACCAGGTAGTTCATCACGCCGTTGAGGCCATCCTCTTCGGCACCCCAGAACATGAACCGCACCGCGTTGTTCACCGGTGCCAGCGGGCCCAGTTGCAGTGCTGTTTCCAGCACCGCCGCCACGCCGGAGCCGTTGTCATTGATGCCCGGACTATCCCGCGGGCTATCGAGATGCGCGCCGACCACAATCACGTCGTTCGGCGAGCCGGTTCTGGTCTGCGCCAGCACGTTTCGTGAGGTGATCTTGATATTCTCGGCATCCAGCACCAGATGTATCGGTGCGGTGGCGTGGGCCAGCGCATTGCCGCCGTTGCTGCCGACGACGGCGACCGGCACGGTCAATTGCTTGAAGTAGCCGGGGTTGAACAATGTCGGTGGAGCCCCCTGGGCGGTGGCCGCGCTGATCACGACCAGCGCGGCCGCGCCCTTGGCCACCGCGCTGTTTTGCTTGTCCACCACCGAGCAGTCGGTGTCGTCGACGACGGCGATGGCACCCGTGGGCAACGTGGACGGGTAGTCGCCGACCGCGCAGCCGGATCCTCGGGTGGGCCGGACCGGCTGACCGGTCAGACCGCCGGGCGGTGTCCGGACCAACAGCGAGGCCTGCTCGACCTGATAGCTGCCGCCCGCGACCGTCAGGGACGGCTTGCCTGGCGAAATCGGGTACACCCGGTCGAACTGCGGGGTGGACACGTCGAAACCTCTGTCGCGCAATGCTTTCGCCACATAGTCGACGCTGGCGTCGTAGCCGGGTGTGCCGTCGGCCCGGTTCCCCTTATTGGCGTTGGCGATGTCCTGCAGGGCGTGCAGGTGGGTGAACATCCGCTCCGCGGTCACCTTTGGCGCCAGTTCCCTGCTCAGATCCGGGGCCGCAGCCGGGGGCGCCGGCGGCCGCGAGCACCCCGCCAGCAGTCCAGTGAGCAGCGCCGCTGCGCCCAGCCGCCGGATCATGGCGTGGGGAGCACGTGTCGGATGCGGTCGGTGATGCCCGGAACCCCGTTGCGACCGTCGAGATCCTGCGCGTAGAGGGCCACCGCGTAGGCCACGCCGCTGCCTTGGATACCCAGTGAAGTGCGGTCGATGTGGTCGAGGGTGTCGGATTTCTGGTGATAGTTGGGATCAAACGGGGCACCCGCGGTCCCGGCCCACAGTTTGGCTTGTTCGTCGGACATCTTGGCCTCCGCGCCGGAAAACAGGCCGCCCGCCGGGATGCCGGCCAGGGTGAATCCGTCGTAATCGGAGCGACCGTCGAACGACGTGTCCTGCGGCGTCTTGCCTTTCGACTTCAGGTAGCCGACCAGGGTGCGCTCGATACCGGCCGAGCCTTCCGGTACCACCGGATGACCGCGGGCGTCCGCGGGCAGTGATTGGTCTCCGTCAAGGGTGAAGTAGCCCGGATTTGGCGAGGCGAGCATATCGAAGTTCAGGTACAGCGCAATGTTTTTGAGGTCCTCGAGGTTGAGCGTCTCGACGTAGTTGCGGGATCCGATCAGTCCGAGTTCCTCTGCGCCCCAGAAGCCGAACCGCACTGCATTGTGCACTTGCGGCGAGTTACCAAGCTGCACAGCAGTTTCCAGAATCGCAGCCACGCCGGACCCGTCATCGTTGATGCCTGGCCCCTCGGGGACGCTATCCAGGTGCGCGCCCGCCATCACCACGTCGGTGGGCGAACCCGTCTTGGTCTGGGCGATGACGTTGCGGGCCTTGAAGTTCTTGCTACTCGCATTCAACGTGATGCCGGCCGCCCCCGGCTGTGCGCGCAGCTGCACTCCGACGGACCGGGTCACACTTACCACCGGAATCTTCACGTTGGTGTTGGCCCCCAACGTCCCGCCCATCTCCTGCTCGTCGACGTTGTCGGCGACGATCATCGCCACCGCGCCGCGCTGGGCCGCGGCGTCCTCCTTCTGAGCGAAGGGGCAGCTGCCGCGATCCACCAGCACCACCGCACCTTGCACGCCCACGGTGTCGTAATCGGAGGCGGCACAGCCCGGGTGGTCGCCACCGGGCCCGACCACCAGCGGCCCGCGCACGCCGTCCGGCCCGGTACCGAGACTGAACTCCAGGGCGTGCGCCGCCACGGTCTTGCCTGCGACAGACACCGCAGGCTTCTCGGCGTGAAACACCCGCGCCGAGAACTCAGGCGTGTGCACGTCAAACCCGCTGCCGCGCAATGTCTTCACCACATAGTCGACAGTGGCGTCATAGCCGGGGGTACCCACGGCTCGAGTGCCGTTGTTGGCATTGGCGATGTCCTGCAGCTTCGACAGATGCGCCATCATCGCGTCTGTCGTGACCTTGTTATGCAGTGTGGTGGCGAATTCGGTCGCGCTCGCGTTGCCGGTCGACTGCTGCGAGTTGACCGACCGATGAAAGCAGCCGGTCGTCATCGCGGTGAGCGCGATCGCAGCGAGCGCCACCGGGATCGTCGTTGATTTGTTCACCATCGGCCCCAAGGTTAGACCGCGCCTAGAGGATCGGGCTCCGTTCGCCGGAGAAGTCAGACATAGAGCCAGTTGAATGGCGCAAACGGAATGTTGCGCACCACAAACCACGTCGACACCAAGCACAGCGTCACCAGCGGCGCCCAGCGCCAGTGCTGCCAGCTCCGGATCCGTCGGCCCGTCACGCGGCCGTAGGTCCACGCCAGGTATGCCCACACCAACAACACCACCGCCGCCAGGGCCAGCGCGTTGAACCTGGCGGCCGCCAATACGTTGCCGTGCATCAGCGAATACAGCATCCGCAGACTGCCGCACCCAGGGCAGTCGATGCCCAGCAACGCCTTGGTGGGGCATATCGGCAGCGGCCCGCCCGGGGTGGTCGGATCGCCGGCCCAGATAGCGGCGCACGCCAATGTCGCCGACGCCGCCACTATCAGTGGGGCGCCGAGACCAAGCGGAACGTGCCGGGGCTGGGTGACCATGGGGCGACGCCGAAGTTAGAAGGCTCTCATCAGCATCGCGGCGTTATCAGGGTGCGAGTTCAGCACCAGCACCACGAGCAAGATTCCGTAGACGATGACTCCGACCACCCAGATGATGAGCGTCCACCGCACCCACTTCTTGGCACTGGCGGCGGCCGCCTGCGCTTCGGCGAAGCGGCCCTGCGCCCATAATCCGTTGACCGACGCGGCCTTGACGATCGCCACGATCCCGGTAATGGGGAAGCAGAGCACGGTCGCCAGAATCGACCACACCAAGTAGTTATCCGGCGGTTGCGCGGCTGGCTGCTGCGGCGGATAACCGGGCGGCGGCTGTGCAGTCATTGATTCTCCACTTCAAAAAAGTTAGCTGGCGTCAGGCGGTGCCTACGCTACCGGAGCCTTGGCGTCACGGCATTGTTTCCGCAAAGTTCCGATTCGGCGCGCGCCCACCAGTCATACGGCGGGCATCCGGGCAGCCGGTTTCGCATCGAAATATCCTGTCTATCTTGGGTTTTCCAGCGTCGTGAAGAGATTATCCGACGGAATGCACCGCCGGACCGTGACGTGGCCTACGATCCCTGTAGCAAACGCAAGGAGTCCTTGGATGCCTCATCTCGCCAGCCAACTACGCGCCGCGACGGCTGCCGCGCTCATGAGCAGTTTCGCCGTCACCGGTCTCGCGACGGCGAACGCGGACCCCACTCCCACCACCACCCCGGCGGACCTCAACACCCTGGCGGCCACTCTGTCGAAGGGCTATAGCCTCGGCAATTGCACGTCGCAGAGCATCATCGCCGGCGAACTCGCTTCACTTTCATGCGGACAAAGCCCCGATCCCAGCGGGCCGGTCCAGGCGAAGTACATCCTGTTCACCAATGGCGACAACTTGGCCGCGGTGTTCAAGAACAGCATCAAAGACGACGTCTTGACCGCGTGCGGCGACCAGGGCCAGTCGCCCACTTCCTGGCATCAGGGCAGTTCCACCGCCAACGCGGGAAAGCTGGCGTGCGGGACATTCCAGAACGGCGCCGAGATCATCTGGACCAATGACGCCAAGAACGTACTGAGCTACATCCGCGCGTCCAACACCGATGTCGGATCGCTGTTCCAGTGGTGGCGGGCAAACGGCTGAGACTAGTTTTCCCCGTTAAAATTGGTACTTTTCGGTGTGCGGGGCAAATACAATTCGGGAAATCCGCGTAGCCGCACCACAGGGGTAACGGCCTTAAGGAGTCAACGATGTCTCATCTCACCAACGCGTTGTGAGCCGCGACGGCCGCAGCAGTTATGGGCAGTGTCGCCTGGCTGAGCACTGCCACCGCAAACGCGGGCCCCATCGACACGCTTAACAGCAGCCTGTCGAAGGGCTACACCAGCAGCAATTGCTCGCCCCAGCAGGTGTCCGACGTAAAGGGATCGTTTAACGCCAGCGTGGTAGCGGTGCTGCAGTGCGGACAGAACCCCGACTCCAGCGGTCCGATGGGCGGCAAGTATTTCCTGTTCGGCAGCAGTGCCGACACGGCCAGCTCGTTCACCAAGCTCATTAGCAGCGACACCCTGGCCAACTGCGGGGATGCCAAGTCGCCGACGACCTGGCACCAGGGCAACTCCGACTCGGCCGGACAGGTTGCGTGCGGGACGGATTCGGGCCAGGCGGAGGTGCTCTGGACCGTGGACTCCAAGAACGTGCTGGCCTTCGTCCGCGCGACCAATGGCGACACGGCGGCCCTGTACAAGTGGTGGCAGGCCAACGGCTGACGCTACAGTTGGGCCGCAATAAGTTCCGCCACCGCACGCATCCCTGCCGCATTGGGGTGCAGCGGCGCTGGCCGACCCGGCAGCGGCACAATGTATTTCGCCGGCGTGGTCGTCCATGGCTCGGCCGACCACGCATGGTGATCTCGACTGGCCGCCCCGGCACGGATGATCTCGCAGCCTGTTTGGGCTGCGGCGTCGGCCGTGAGCTCTTCGAGAGTGCTGGCCACATGGCGACCCAGGTCGGCATCGGGTTCCGAAAGAGGCTGTGCCGGAATACCTTCGGGCGGCAGCAAGGTCAGGTAATCGACGAAGAAGATGCGGGCATGCGGGGCGCGCCTGCGCGCCTCACGACCGACCGCACTCAACGAATGCAACACTTCGGCCAAGGCCCGATCGCGCACATCACGGTCCAGCAACTCCGATATCCGCCCGCCCAGCAGCGGTAGGCGACGTGCGCCTCGCGGCAGCGCGGCCGCCATCAGCAGCGGAACGTAGCCGACGTCGTTTCCACCAATGGTGATCGTTACCAAGCTTTCCGAGCCGTCCAGTGTGGTGATTTGCGGTGGCGCAGCGTGCTGGTGATCGGCGAGCAGATGGGCGGTGGTCGCCCCGGAAAAAGTGACGTCGGTCAGCTCGAAATCGAACCGTTCGGCGACCAGATGTGCGTAGTTGCGCGCCGATCGGCCCGACCAACGAGGTGCTCCCGCGGCGCGGGGCCCGATACCGGGCCCCGCAGCCATCGAACTACCCAGCGCGACATACCGTTTCATCGGTCCGGGCTAGACGCCTGAGCCCAAAACCGTTTGGGGATGCGTCCCGCTCGTCGGGCCAAATAGCCGGCCGTCACGGCAGCGGCCATCGCGGCGGCCATCGCCGGCGGATCGCCGGCCCGGGTCACCGCGGTGGCCAACAACACAGCGTCACAACCCAACTCCATCGCCAGTGCGGCGTCGCTCGCGGTACCGATGCCGGCGTCGAGCACCACCGGAACGCCGGCCCGTGCCACGATCATCTCGATGTTGTGTGGATTGGTGATGCCGAGGCCGGTACCGATCGGCGAGCCCAGCGGCATCACCGCCGCGCATCCGGTGTCCTCCAGCCGACGAGCCAGCGCCGGGTCATCGTTGGTGTAGGGCAGCACGACGAACCCGTCGTCGACCAATTGTTCAGCTGCCTTGACTAATTCGACTGCATCGGGCAGCAAGGTACGGTCGTCGGCGATCACTTCGAGCTTGACCCAGTTGGTGTTCAGTGCCTCTCGGGCCAGCTGCGCGGTGAGCACCGCCTCGGCCGCGCCGCGGCAACCCGCCGTGTTGGGTAGCGGCGTGATGCCGAGCCGGTTGAGCAGATCCAGCAATCCGGTTCCGCCCTCAGCGTCGACGCGGCGCATCGCGACGGTGGTCAACTCGGTGCCCGACGCGACCAGCGCCTCCGCAAGCACCGCAAGGTTGGCCGCTCCCCCGGTACCCATGATGAGCCGCGAGGCGAAGCTACGGTCCGCGATCGTCAGTTTGGTGTCAGCCACCTTGCACCGCCGTCAGCACCTCGAGTCGCGCACCATCGGAAAGTTCTGTCTCCCAGCCGGACCGGGGTAGCACCGAGGCGTCTATCGCCACGGCGATTCCTCGATCCGGGTAGCCCAGCGACTGCAGCAAACCGGCGACAGTGATCTGCTCGTCGACCTCGACCTGAGTCTCGTTGACGTAGATGATCATGAGACGCTCACAGCCGCGGCGAGCTCGGACACGATCTGTTCGGCAGTCCACGGCGCCAGTAGAAAGCCCGACCGGCCGTGGCCGGCGGCGACGAGGGTGCGTTCGTCCAGACGTTGCACGAGGGGCAGATTATCGGGTGTCATCGGACGTAGCCCGGCGGCGCACTCGGCCAGCTCGTACTCACCCAGCGCCGGCAACACCGTGCACGCATCGTCCAGCAGGTCACGCACGCCCGACACGACCGGGGCCGTGTCGCGACCGTGTTCATACTGCGTGGCACCGACGACCACCCCGTCCGCGCGCGGCACCAGGTAGACCTGACGGCCGTGCACCCGTGCTCGAATAACCCTCTGCAGCAACGGCATACAACCTTTTCGCCAGCGTAGCCGCAGCACCTCGCCTTTGACCGGGCGTATCGGCAGGCCGGGCCACAGCGCGGGCGCGTCGATGCCGTTGGCGATCACCACCGCGTCGCCATCGACACCTGACAAGTCGGTCACCGGCGGTGCCCACTGAACGCCGAGACGCACACAGTCCGCCGCCAGCGCGTCCAGCAGCGCACGGTTGTCCACCGCGAGTTCGGTGGGTGCCCGGAAGCCGTGCCGAATGCCTTGGGCCAGTAGGGGTTCGACGTCGCGGGCGGACGACTCCCAGGTCACCGGATGTCCCTGCCGCGAGAGCCAGTCCGCAACGGTGCGCAGGTCTGCCACGTCGGCCTGGTCGACCGCCACCACCAGCGACTCGCGAGCGGTGATCACGTCGGGGGGCAGCCCATCCAGATAACCGCCCTCGCGCCACAGCCGCAGCGACTCCAGACCCAGCCGCAACAACCGTTCTTCGCCGGGCCAGCCTTCGCTGTGCGGGGCCAGCATGCCGCCGGCGACCCAGGAGGCCCCGGTATCGCCGGTGCGGTGGACCCGCACGGACCATCCCGCGCGCGCGGCCTGGCGGGCTACCGACAACCCGATGACGCCGCCGCCGATGACAGCCAGCAGCCCCGTTGGGGGGCCTAGTGGCATCCCGGTCATTCTGTGGCCTCCCTTCGCCGGCATGATCCGGATCAGGTGTGACGGTAAGGGCAGGTCCGAGGTGCAAGCTGGCTTGCACAACGGGTTGGCCCACTCTCAGCCCCGCTCCCGGGACTCCCGTGTCTTGGTTCTTCGTGTCCTACGCTAGCGCGCTAGCGTCGCGGTGTGCACCAACGCGTTACCCGTCTCGCGGCAGCGAGGCTGTATCTGTGTACCGACGCGCGTCGTGAGCACGGCGATTTGGCCGAGTTCGCCGATGCCGCGCTGGCTGGCGGGGTGGACATTGTTCAGCTGCGCGACAAGGGTTCGGTCGGCGAGCAGCGGTTCGGGCCGCTCGAGGCCCGCGACGAGCTGGCGGCATGCGCGATCCTGGCGGATGCGGCGCGGCGGCACGGTGCCCTGTTCGCGGTCAACGATCGGGCCGATATCGCCCGCGCGACCGGCGCCGACGTGCTGCACCTGGGGCAGGGCGACCTGCCGGTGGGTATCGCGCGCGACATCGTCGGACCGGACACGCTGATCGGCCTATCCAGCCACGATCCCGAGCAGGCCGCCGCGGCCGCTCGCGGACACGCCGATTACTTCTGCGTGGGCCCGTGCTGGCCCACTCCGACCAAACCGGGCCGCGCGGCCCCTGGCCTGGGGCTGGTGCAGGCCGCCGCTGGATTGAGCCCGGCCAAACCATGGTTCGCCATCGGCGGCATCGATGCGGCGCGACTGCCCGAGGTGCTCGAGGCCGGTGCCCGGCGAATCGTGGTGGTCCGGGCGATCACCGCGGCTTCCGACCCGAGGGCCGCGGCCGAACAACTCAGGTCGGCGCTTGCAGCAGCGAGCTGATCCGGCGACTCAGCTGCGAGTGCGCCTGGTCCGCCTCGCCCGGCATGCACCAGACGAAAACCCCGTCCTCGATCTCCAGCGTCCGCGGCAGCCGCTGACGCCGCTCATCGCCCTGGCCCAGCGGAACCAGCGCGGGAGCGGTGCGCAGCCGCTCCCAGCTGGCGGCGAAGCCGGGATGCAGCGGCAGGTCGGCCACCTCGTCCTCGCCGACCCAGCGCAGCTCGGCGCTTTCCCGGTTGGGCACGGTGTGCAGCAACTCATCGGCATCGGCGACGACGGTGGTGTACGTCCAGTGCGTGCCGCCGAGCCCGGGAAACTGGGCCGTCACCAACGTGGCCCGTACCGACAGTCGCTCGGCGGTCAGGCCGGCCTCTTCGCCCGCCTCACGGACCGCCGTCTCCTCGGCTGTCTCGTGACTGTCTCGCGCCCCGCCCGGCAAGCCCCAGGTGCCGCCCTGATGGCTCCACACCGCTCGATGCTGCAGCAGCACCGCCGGAGTACCGTCGGGCCGCGGGGCTCGCAACAGCAGTCCCGCCGCGCCGTACCGACCCCAGTAGTGGGCGCCGCTGTCGGAGATCACCCATCCGTCACCGTCGCCCTGCACGAGATCAGGATATGCAGGTGATTGCGGAATTTGGTTCCGCCTCCCCCATCCGCCCGCAGATCCTCTTAGAATTCGCTTATACAGGTTGATGCAGCGAACTCCGGTGGCCGAGAGATGAGGTCTGATCAGACGTGACGGTTGAGCTGGCGCACCCGTCTACAGAGCCGCAGGGGTCGCGGTCGCCGGCCGAACCGGCCCATCCGCGCTGGTGGTTCATCTCGACGACGCCCGGCCGCATCCTCACCATCGGCATCGTGCTGGCTGCCCTCGGAGTGTCCAGCGCCTTCGCCACCTCGACGACCATCAACCACCGACAGCAAGTGCTGTCCACCGTGCTCAACCACACCGAACCGCTGGCGTTCGCCGCCGCACGGCTCTACACCACGTTGTCGGTCGCCGACGCCGCAGCGGCGACCGCATTCATCGCCCAAGCCGAGCCGCGCCCGGTCCGGATGCGCTACGAGCAGGCCATCACCGACGCCGCCTCGGCGGTAACCCGGGCCTCCAGCGGACTCACCGATGAACCGTTGGTGCAGCTGCTCGGCAAAATCAACGCGGAGCTGGCCGTCTATACCGGCTTGATCGAGATCGCGCGCACCAACAACCGGGAAGGCAACCCGGTCGGATCGTCGTACCTGTCGGAGGCGTCGGGGTTGATGCAATCGACGATCCTGCCCGACGCGGCACAGCTGTATCAGGCCACCTCGGAACGAGTGGACTCGGAGACCACGGCCTCGACGCAAATCCCCGCGCCGGTGATCCTCGTCGTCGCCACCACGACGATCTTCGGCGCGTTCTCGCATCGCTGGTTGGCCCGGCGCACCAGGCGCCGGATCAATCCCGGCCTGGTCGTGGGCGCGCTCGGTATCCTCGTCATGGTGGTGTGGGTGGGAACTGCGCTGACAATCTCCACGACTGCCAGTCGTAGCGCAAAAGACACTGCGGCCGAGTCGCTCAAAACCGTGACCAACGTCGCGATCACCGCCCAGCAAGCGCGAGCCGACGAGACGCTGTCGTTGATCCGGCGTGGCGACGAAGAGATCCGCAAGCAGTCGTTCTATCAGCGCATCGACGCGATGCACCAGCAGCTCGACCAGTACATGGCACGTCCCGATGCCGTCGACAAACCTGACCTGCAAGGCGCCGACCAGCTGTTGGTCCGGTGGCGCCAAGCCAACGACCGCATCAACTCCTACATCTCGGTCGGCAACTACCGGGCCGCCACCCAAGTCGCGCTGGGCAGCGCCGAAGACGACTCCACGCCCGCGTTCGACAAGCTGGAAGACCAGTTGGGCAAGGCCATGACCCAATCCCGCTCGCACCTGCGCAATGACGTCATCAACGCGCGCAGCGGGCTGTCCGGCGCGCAGGTGGGCGGCGTGGTGCTCAGCCTGGGTGCCGCCATCGCGGTCGCGTTGGGCCTGTGGCCGCGGCTGAAAGAGTATCGATAATGACGCGCCTGCCACGGGTCCGGCGGGCGAGCTCCTACCTCGGGGTGCTCGCCACGGCGATCATGCTGGCGGGTTGCGGGCACACGGAGTCGCTGACGACGGCCACCGTGCCGCCCCTGCCGCCGCCCACGCCGGTCGGCATGGACCAGATGCCTGCCGAGCCCCCGCTGCCGCCCGACGATGCCAGCCAGGACTGCAACGCGACCGCCAGCCTGCGCCCGTTCCCCAATAAGGCCGACGCCGACGCCGCGGTTGCCGATATCCGGGCCCGCGGCCGGCTGATCGTCGGGCTCGATATCGGCAGCAACCTGTTCAGCTTCCGCGACCCGATCACCGGCGAGATCACCGGCTTCGATGTCGACATCGCCGGCGAGATCGCGCGCGACATCTTCGGCGCCCCATCACACGTCGAGTACCGGATCCTGTCGAGTGACGAGCGCGTCACCGCGTTGCAACAGTCCCAGGTGGACGTCGTCGTCAAGACCATGACCATCACCTGCGAACGGCGCAAGCTGGTGAACTTCTCGACGGTTTACCTCGACGCCAACCAGCGCATCCTCGCCCCGCGCGACTCACCGATCGTCAAGGTGGCCGACCTGTCCGGCCGGCGAGTCTGCGTGGCCAGAGGCACCACGTCGCTGCACCGGATCCGCCAGATCAGCCCGCCACCGGTCATCGTGTCGGTGGTGAATTGGGCCGACTGCCTGGTCGCGATGCAACAGCGCGAGATCGACGCCGTCAGCACCGACGACTCGATCCTGGCCGGACTGGTCGAAGAAGACCCCTACCTGCACATCGTCGGACCGAATATGGCCACCCAGCCCTATGGCATCGGGGTCAACCTGGACAACACCGGCCTGGTCCGGTTCGTCAACGGCACGCTCGAACGGATTCGCCGAGACGGCACCTGGAACACGCTTGTACCGCAAGTGGTTAACGGTTCTCGGCCCGGCGCCCATGCCGCCCACACCGAGGTATCTGGACTGATGGCCGAGATTTCCGAGCCGGCCGAACAGTCGGATCACGAATCCGAAGAGGTGGGTCCCGGCACCCAATCGGTGGACACGTCTGGCGGCGCGACAACGGGGCGGTTAAACGCCACGCAAGCGTTGTTCCGCCCCGCTTTCGACGATGATGACGACGACCTGCCGCACATCTCGCTGGGCACCATCGATACCGAACCGCAGGAACGGACCGTCGCGACACGGGTGCTTCCACCGATCAGACAGCTCGGCGGCGGGCTGGTCGAGATCCCCCGGATGCGCGATATCGACCCGCTCGAAGCGCTGATGACCAACCCGATGGTGCCGGAGTCCAAGCGGTTCTGCTGGAACTGCGGTAAACCGGTGGGCCGGCGGTCCGGCTCCGAGGGCAGGGGCGCCTCGGAGGGCACCTGCCCGTTCTGCGGAAGTCCGTATTCGTTTCTGCCGCAACTGAATCCGGGCGATACCGTCGCCGGCCAGTACGAAGTCAAGGGCTGCATCGCGCACGGCGGGTTGGGCTGGGTCTATCTCGCGGTCGACCACAACGTCAACGACCGCCCGGTGGTGCTCAAGGGCCTGGTGCATTCCGGTGACGCCGAGGCGCAGGCGATCGCGATGACCGAGCGGCAGTTCCTCGCCGAGGTGGTGCACCCGCAGATCGTGCAGATCTTCAACTTCGTCGAGCACAGCGACCGGCACGGAGATCCGGTCGGCTACATCGTCATGGAGTACATCGGCGGGCACTCGCTCAAGCAGGGCCTGAAGAAAGACGAGCGGCTAGCGGTCGCGGAGGCCATCGCCTACCTGCTGGAGATCCTGCCCGCGTTGAGCTATCTGCATTCCATCGGCTTGGTGTACAACGACCTCAAGCCAGAAAACATCATGCTCACCGAAGAGCAACTCAAACTGATCGACCTGGGCGCGGTGTCGCGGGTCAATTCGTTCGGCTACCTCTACGGCACGCCCGGCTATCAGGCGCCCGAGATCGTGCGCACCGGCCCGACGATCGCCACCGATATCTACACGGTGGGGCGAACTTTGGCCGCACTCACGTTGAACTTGCGCACCCGCAACGGCCGCTATGTGGACGGGCTGCCGCAAGAGGACCCGGTGCTGAGCACCTACGACTCCTTCGGCCGGCTGCTGCGCCGCGCGACCGACCCTGATCCACGCCGCAGGTTCGCCTCCGCCGAGGAAATGTCTGGCCAGTTGATGGGCGTGCTAAGGGAAGTGGTCGCCCAGGACTCCGGGGTGCCGCGGGGCGGGCTGTCAACGATTTTCAGCCCCAGCCGCTCCACCTTCGGGGTGGACCTGCTGGTCGCGCACACCGACGTGTATCTGGATGGCCAGGTGCATTCGGAGAAGCTCACGGCCCGGGAAATCGTCACCGCCCTGCCGGTACCGCTGGTCGATCCGACCGACGTCGCCGCCCCGGTGCTGCAGGCCACCGTGCTCTCCCAGCCGGTGCAGACCCTGGACTCGCTGCGCGCGGCCCGGCACGGTTCGCTGGACGCGGAGGGCGCCGACGTGTCGGAGTCGGTCGAGCTGCCGCTGATGGAAGTTCGCGCCCTGCTGGATTTGGGCGATGTGGCCAAAGCCACCCGCAAGCTCGACGACCTGGCCGAGCGGGTCGGCTGGCGGTGGCGGCTGGTCTGGTACCGGGCCGTCGCCGAATTGCTGACCGGCGACTGGGACTCCGCCATCAAGCATTTCACCGAGGTGCTGGATACTTTCCCCGGTGAGCTGGCACCGAAGCTGGCGCTGGCCGCCACCGGGGAACTGGCCGGCCACGTCGACGAGGACAAGTTCTATCAGATGGTGTGGCGCACCAACGACGGTGTCATCTCGGCGGCTTTCGGGTTGGCCAGATCTCTTTCCGCCGAAGACGATCGACTGGGCGCGGTGCGTACTCTCGACGAAGTCCCGCCCACCTCAAGGCATTTCACTACCGCTCGGTTGACCAGTGCGGTCACCCTGCTGTCCGGCCGGTCACGGACCGAAATCAGCGAGGACCAGATCCGCGACGCCGCCCGGCGGGTCGAGGCCCTGCCGGCCACCGAACCCCGGGTGCTGCAGATCCGCGCACTGGTGCTCGGCGGTGCGATGGACTGGCTGGACGACAACGAGGCCAGCACCAACCACATTCTCGGTTTCCCGTTCACCCAGCACGGTTTACGACTGGGCGTCGAGGCATCGCTGCGCAGCCTGGCCCGGGTCGCGCCCACCCAGCGCCACCGCTACACGCTGGTAGACATGGCCAATAGGGTGCGACCCACTAGCACCTTCTAGTTCGTCACTTGCGCGGCTTCGTCGCTCCCCGGCTTCGCCGAATGTGCGTCCATGGCGTCCAGTGTGCGCCCAGGGCGGGAGATCGCCGAGATTCCCGCCGTATACGCACGCTGAAAGCCACTAGTGCACAGCGGAACTCGCGATAGCCACGCGCACTCGACGCAGCACAGCCGCTGGGCTGTCCTCGGCGACGACTCGGACGATGGTCCACCCCATCTCCTGCAGCCGCTCCGTTCGGCGGATGTCTTTGACGTATTGCCTTCGGTCGCTGCGATGTTGGTCGCCGTCATACTCGACCGCGACCAGCCACTCTTGCCAGCCCATGTCCAGGTAGGCGATCGGAATCCTGTCTACCCCAAGCACCGGAATCTGAGTCTGCGGCCGCGGCAGACCGGCGTCGATGAACAGCAGCCGCAGGTAGCTTTCCCTGGGCGATTGCGCGCCGGGATCCACCAACTCGAGCGCGGCCTCCAGACACCGAAGCCCCGGCGACCGCGGGTGGTTTTCCGCAACGCGGAGCACCTCCTCTACTTTGAAACCCGTTGCGCGAGCGAGTGCGTCAAGCCTGGCGACGGCCGAATGCACCGCACCGCGCCGACCGATGTCGAATGCCGTTCGCTCTGGTGTGGTGACCGGGTATCCGGCTACGGTCTGCGTCTCGCCGTCGTGCAACACGCCACGCCTTGTCAGCACGCCGTGCGGCGCGCGTGGGTTAGTGTGCACCAGCTCGACGGGAACATCATCGGGAATCCACCGGGCGCCGTGGAGGGCCGCGGCGGCTGCACCGGCGATGGTGGCCCGGCTGCCTGACCACAGCCAAGCCGCAGCGGTGCGCTGCTCCAGGGTGGGGCGGACGTCCTTGCCGATATAGACGTTGGGAAGCACCGCGCGGTAGTTCTTCCGCAATTGATCGCGGCTCAGCTCCCCAGACGCCACGGCCTCGCTACCGATAAACGGCATACCCACGTCAACCATGCCGCGAACACTCGCACATCGGCGCGGGGCGTGATTTCGGCTATCCACAGGCAATATGCAGGGCCGCAAGAAAATCACAAGAAAACTCAGCCAATTTTCAGCTGCACACCGCACAGTTAGGTCATGCCGGGGCAGTCCAGCCAATGGGTGGCCACGGCCCGGGTACTGCGCCGGGCCGGGTTCGGGGTGACCGGACCCGAGGTCGATGCGGCCGTTCGCCAGGATTGGCCTTCCTACGTCGACGCCATGCTGGGCGCCAACCCGGACGCCGATCCGGGTGCGGTCGCCACCCCGATGCCAACGTTTACCGCGACCTCACCGCCCGGTAAGAGCGCGACGCCAGCGGCCCGAAAGCAATACAACCAGCAGCTGTCCGAACAACAGGGCAATCTCTCGGATTGGTGGCTGCAGCGCATGGTCGCTGTGCAGCAACCGGTGCACGAAAAGTTAACATTGTTGTGGCACAACCACTTTGCCACCTCAGCGCAGAAGGTCCGGGCCGCTGCGCAGATGGCCGCGCAGAACCAGAAGCTGCGCACCCTGTCGTTGGGCGATTTCCGCGTGCTGGCCTACGCGATGTTGACCGACGCGGCGATGTTGCACTGGCTGGACGGGCAGAGCAATACGGCAAAGGCACCCAACGAGAACCTCGCCCGCGAATTCATGGAGCTGTTCGCGCTGGGCCATGGCAACGGCTACACCGAGGACGACGTGCGCGGCGGGGCGCGCGCCCTGACGGGATGGGTGATCGACCCAGACGGCCAAACCTCGATGATCCCCAAGCGCCACGACGCGGGCGCCAAGACATTGTTCGGCATCAGCCGCAACTTCGACGCGACCAGCTTCTGCGATTCCGTACTGGCACAGCCTAAGTCGGCCGAATATGTCGCGGCGCGGCTGTGGCAGCAATTGGCCTCCGACGACCCGCCGCCGCCCCCGTCGCTCGATCGGCTGGTCTCTGCCTATGGCCCCGGACGCAACCTGCGCGCACTGACTGCGGCAATCCTCACCGACGACGAATTCACCGCGGGGCGAGGCGCCCTGAACAGCAAGGTCAACACGCCGGTCGAGTGGCTCGTCGGCGTCATCCGAACACTGCGGGTTCCCCTGGATACGCCCGCGCAGCGCAAGATCGCCGGCGCGACGTTGCGCGCGCTGGGTCAACGACCGTTCCACCCGCCCAGCGTCGGCGGCTGGCCGCGCGGCCAGGTGTGGCAGTCCACCGCCAGCGCCGAGGCGCGACTGCGCGCCGCAAGCTGGCTCGCGCACATCGCCGACCTGTCCGGCATCGAGAGCATCGCCCCGGGCGAGCGTATCGACGCGGTCGGCTATCTGATCGGCGTCGGGGCCTGGTCAGACCGGACCGCCGACGCACTGGAGCCCTTGGTACGCCGGCCACCGCAGCTGGTGGCGGCCGCCGTCAACACACCCGAATACCTGACCTCGTAGCGAGACTGACCATGCCCGAGATCAATCGACGCAGATTCCTGATCGCCAGTGCCGGCGTGGGCGCCGCCGGCCTGCTCTCCGGGGCGGTGGCGGTCAGTTGGCCCGACTTGCTGCGGGCGGCCCAGGACCGACCACTGGCCGACGGCGCCGGCGTGCTGGTGCTCGTCACGCTGTACGGTGGCAATGACGGAATCAACACCCTAATCCCCTACGCCGACAACGCTTATCATGACGCCCGGCCCGAGCTCGCCTACGCCCCGGACGAGGTCTTGCGCCTGGACTCGCGGCTTGGGCTCAATCCCGCGATGAAGGGCCTTGCCCAGCTGTGGACCCAACAGCAGCTCGCCATTGTGCGCGGCGTGAGTTATCCGAAGCCCGACCACAGTCACTTCCGGTCCATGGACATCTGGCAGACGGCATCGCCGGCCGAGCCGGTCTCCACCGGCTGGATCGGCCGCTGGCTCGACGCCACCGGGGATGATCCGCTGCGTGCGGTCAACATCGGGCCTGTGCTGCCTCCGCTTGTCGTTGGCGCAAAGTACACCGCGGCAGCACTTTCCACCGCGCACGTGCCGCCGCAACAAGCGGACAGATTCGACGCAGTGATGAGCGCACTGGGCACCGACGACCCCACCGACACCCCGGCGATGGCGGCGGTCCGCAAGGCCTATCGCGCGACGCGTACCACCAACAAGGCTTTCGAATCAGTCACACCGACTGCCGAAGAACATAATTCGCTTTCCGGTCAGCTGAGTATGGTGGCGGCCGCCGTACGGGCCGGCGTGCCGACCCGGGTATACACCGTGCAACTGGGCGGGTTCGATACTCACGCCAACGAGCGCGCCACCCAACAGCGTCTGCTACAGACACTCGACGAGGCCGTCACCCCGTTCCTGCACGACATGGCCAGCGACCGGTACGGCAAAAACGTGGTACTGATGGCGTATTCGGAATTCGGACGCCGCGTGGTCGCCAACGCATCCGAGGGCACCGATCACGGCACCGCCGGTCCCGTGTTCATCGCTGGCGTCCCCGTCAGAGGCGGCTTCTACGGTGCGGAGCCCAGCCTCACCGACCTCGACCACGGAGACCTGAAGTACACCAGTGACTTCCGCGATATCTACTACGAGCTGCTGTCGCGTACCGTCGGGACCGATCCTGAGCCAGCGGTCGGAACCGGGCGAAACAGCCTGGGCTTCCTATAGTTCCGCAAGCGCCGCGACGCAATCACGCGCAATGGCAAGTTCTTCATTCGTGGGGACCACCAAGACGACGATCGGTGAATCGTCGGCGGATATCCGCCGCACGCCCCGGTCGGTGGACGCATTGCGGTCGTCGTCGATGACGATGCCAAGCTCGCTCATGCTTGCCACCGCGTCGCGGCGCACCAGTGCATCGTTCTCACCGATGCCGGCGGTAAAGATCAGCACGTCGGTGTGTCCTAGCACCGCCAGATACGCCCCGATGTACTTGCGTAACCGGTGAATGAACACGTCGTACGCTAATTGCGCTGAGCTGTCGCCGGATTCGATCATCTGATGCAGGCGGCGAAAATCGCGCTCGCCCGCCAGACCCCATACCCCGGACCGGTTGTTGAGCATGGACTCGATGTTCTCGACGCTCATGTTGGCGCGACGCCACAGGTAGCTGATGACACCGGGGTCGACGTCACCGCTGCGGGTGCCCATCACCAGCCCCTCCAGCGGGGTCAGGCCCATGGACGTGTCGACCGGTCGTCCGCCGGCGATCGCCGACGCCGAGGCGCCGTTGCCCAAGTGCAGAATGATTTGATTCAGCCGATCTAGCGGCCGGTCCAGAAAGGCGGCGGCCCGCTCGCTGACGTAGCGGTGCGACGTGCCGTGAAATCCGTAGCGGCGTATGTCCCATCGCTGCGCCAACTCGCGGTCGATGGCGTAGGTCGCAGCCGCGGCCGGCAGGTCATGGAAGAACGCGGTGTCGAAGACCGCGATGTGCGCGACGTCGGGCAGCAGCTTTCGCGCCACCTTGATGCCCTGCACCGCGGGCGGATTGTGCAGCGGCGCCAGCTCCGAGAGCTTGTCGAGTTCGGCGACCCGGGCGTCGTCGAGCACCGTTGGACGATAGAAGTGCTTGCCCCCGTGCACAACCCGGTGCCCGACCGCCAGCAGATCGCGGGACTTGAGGTCGATGCCTGACTCGGCCAACTGCTGGAACGCGAGCCGCAAGGCCTCCTCATGGTCGGCGACCCGAGATGACGGCTCGCCGATCTGCTGGATTCCACCGCCCGCGCGCTCGACGCCGGAGTCGGGATCCACCAGTTGGAATTTCAGCGAGGACGACCCGGAATTGATAACCAGCACAAGCCGATCAGCCATTGCGCGCGCCCTGCGCCTGGATGGCGGTGATCGCGATCGTGTTGACGATGTCTTCGACCAGCGCACCCCGGGACAGGTCGTTCACCGGTTTGCGCAGACCCTGCAACACCGGTCCGATCGCGATCGCACCGGCGCTGCGCTGCACCGCTTTATAGGTGTTGTTGCCGGTGTTGAGGTCGGGAAAGATCAGCACCGTGGCGTAACCGGCCACCGGCGAGTCACCCAGTTTGGTGGCCGCAACCGAGGGTTCCACCGCGGCGTCGTATTGGATGGGGCCTTCGACCAGCAGTCCCGGTTCTCGGATCCGCACCAATCCGGTTGCCGTCCTGACCTTGTCGACGTCGGCTCCGGTCCCGGAGTCGCCGGTGGAATAGGACAGCATCGCCACTTTGGGCTCGATACCGAACTGCGCGGCGGTGCGCGCCGAACTGATCGCGATGTCGGCCAGCTGTTCGGGCGTGGGGTCCGGGACGATCGCACAGTCGCCATAGGCCAGCACCCGATCGGGTAGACACATCAGGAAGATGCTGGACACCGTCGACACGTCCGGAACGGTTCTGATGATCTCGAACGCCGGGCGAACCGTGTGTGCAGTGGTGTGGGCGGCGCCCGAGACCATACCGTCGACCATGCCGTTGTACACCAGCATGGTCCCGAAATACGAGACGTCGCACATGATCTCGTGGGCTCGGTCGAAGGTGATTCCTTTTGCCTTACGCAACTCGGCGTATTGCGCTGCGAACTGGTCGCACAGGGTCCCGCCGCGCGGGTCGATGATTTTCGCCTCGCTCAGGTCAACACCGAGTTCGGCCGAACGCAAACGGATTTGGGCTTCGTCCCCCAGGATGGTCAGATCGGCGATGCAACGTTTCAGCACCCGCCCGGCCGCTTTGAGGATCCGATCGTCGTCGCCTTCGGGCAGCACGATGTGCTTGCGGTCCGAGCGCGCCTGCTGCGTCAGCCGGTGCGTGAACATCTGCGGCGTGGTCACCGTGGGGATTGGAATCGCAAGCTGTGCAATGAGATCCGCGACATCCATGTGGTTGTTCACCAGCTCGATCGCGGTGTCGATCTTGCGCTGCGACTTCGCGGTGACCCGGCCGCGGACCGAGGCGACGGCACTGGCCGTTTCGTAGGTGCCCAGGGCGGTCGCGATGATCGGCAACCGCAGCCGCAGGCCCGATACCAGGGCCGCAATCGAGGGATGCAGGTCGAACCCACCGTTGAGGATGAGGCAGCCTAATGACGGAAACCCTTCGGCCGCATGCGCACTGGCGACGGCCAGTACCACATCGGAACGGTCACCGGGGGTGATCACCGCCATGCCGTCGCGCAGCCGTTCCAGCACATGGTCCGCGGTCATCCCGGCCACCAGCACGCCCATCGCCTCACGTTCGACCAGCGCGGTGTCGCCGCTGACCAGCCTCCCGTGCACGGCCTTCTGTAATTCCTCCACCGTCGGCGCCAGCATCAGCGGCTCGTCGGGCAGCACGTAGCCGCGAGGCGTGAACATGTGCAGCGCTTCGGCAACGGCACCGACCTCCGCCGGGGCACACCGGTTGGCGACCACCGCCGCGGTGTGGGCACGCTGCGCGTCCAGCTCGGCCAGACAGACCTCGACGACACCGGCGACCTGTTCGGCGCTGCGGTCATTGGCCCGCACCGCCAGCAGCACCGGCGCGCCCAGGTTGACCGCGATCCGGGCGTTGACGGAGAGTTCGGCCGGGCTGGCGACATCGGTGTAGTCGCTACCGACGATCACCACCGCGTCGCACACCTGTGCCATGGCGTGATACGACTCGACGATGCCGGTGATCGCGGCATCGACGTCGGCGTGCAGCTGCGGGTAGGTCACGCCCACGCACTGTTCGTAGGACAGGTCCGCGGTGGTGCGCGTCAGCAGGAGTTCCAGGATGTAGTCGCGGTCCTCGCCGAGCCGGGTGATCGGCCGGAACACACCGACTTTGGCGACCGTAGCGGTCAACCGGTTCAGCAGTCCCAGCGCGATCGTCGACTTGCCGGTTTCCGGCTCGGGCGCCGCGATGTAGATCGCTGAAGTGTCAGCCAAGTCGTCGCAACCTGGGCGCCAGATCCTTTTCAAAGAGGTCGAGGAAGCGGCGCTGATCGTGGCCCGGCGCATGGAACACCAAGTGGTTGAGGCCCCAGCCCACGTACTGACCGACCTTTTCGACGGCCTCGTCGGGATCCGACGAGACGATCCAGCGCTTGGCGACCTGCTCGATCGGCAGCTCGTTGGCGGCCTTCTCCATCTCGAGGGGGTCGTGAATGCTGGTCTTCTGTTCGGCGGTCAGTGACAGCGGCGCCCAGAACCGGGTGTTCTCCAGCGCCAGGTCCGGGTCGGTGTCGTAGGAGATCTTGATTTCGATCATCCGGTCGATGTCGTCTGGGTTCTTACCCGCCGCCTCCGCGCCCTCCTTCATGGCGGGGATGAGCTTGTCCTTGTACAGCTCCTCGCCCTTACCGGAGGTGCAGATGAAGCCGTCGCCCGCGCGGCCCGCATATTTGGCGACCTGAGGTCCGCCCGCGGCAATGTAGATCGGGATGCCGCCCTCGGGCACGTCGTAAATCGAAGCGCCCTTGGTGTGGTAGTACTCGCCCTCGAAGTCGACCCGGTCACCGAGCCACAGCTCGCGCATCAGCCGCACCGCTTCGCGCAGCCGGGCGTAGCGCTCCTTGAACTCCGGCCACTCGCCCTCATATCCGGTCGCGATCTCGTTGAGTGACTCCCCGGTGCCGACGCCGAGAAAGATGCGATCTGGGTAGAGACATCCCATCGTGGCAAAGGCCTGTGCGATGACGGCGGGGTTGTAGCGGAAGGTCGGGGTGAGCACCGAGGTGCCGAGTTGGAGTCGCTTGGTGCGTTCGCCTACCGCGGTCATCCAGGCCAGCGAGAACGGGGCGTGGCCGCCCTCGTGCCGCCAGGGCTGGAAGTGGTCACTGACGGTGGCGCTGTCCATCCCGTGCGCTTCAGCGGAGACAGCAAGTTCGACGAGCTCGCGCGGTGCAAATTGTTCAGCAGACGCTTTGTATCCAAGTTTTAGTTCAGCCACTCGTTCTTTCTACTCCTATCCACTCCTACGCTGACCGTCGCGACCCGTCCCCCGCAAGCGGGAGGTGCCCGCCGCCGGCTTCGCCGCGCTTGCGATCCCTCCTAACGGTCGCGACCCGCTACGCCCGGCTTCGCCGCGCTTGCGATCCCTCCTCTACAAACGGTCGCGACCCGCTACGCCCGGCTTCGCCGCGCTTGCGATCCCTCCTAGACTCGCGGGCATGGCACCAGCGCCAACACTTGTTCAAGTCAGCGACAGCGTGCACCTCGCCCAGGGTGAGGCCGTCAACTGGACACTGGTCACTGACGAGACCGGGGTGCTGCTGATCGATGCCGGCTATCCGGGCGACCGGGAGGACGTGCTGGCCTCGCTGCGCCAGCTCGGATACGGCCCCGGCGACCTGCGCGCCATCTTGCTGACGCACGCACACATCGACCATTTGGGCTCGGCGATCTGGTTCGCCGGCGAGCACGGCACTCCGGTGTACTGCCATGCCGACGAAGTGGGTCACGCCAAACGGGAGTATTTGGAGCAGGTGTCGATTCTTGATCTGGCGCTGCGTATCTGGCGGCCCACCTGGGCGGTGTGGACCGCCCATGTGGTGCGCAGCGGCGGCCTGATCCGCGATGGGATTCCGACGACCAAGCCGCTGACACCCGAAATCTCCGCGGGGCTACCGGGCCACCCGATGCCCGTTTTCAGCCCCGGCCACACGGGAGGCCACTGCTCGTACCTGGTCGACGGTGTGCTGGCTAGCGGTGACGCGCTGGTCACCGGCCACCCGTTAATACGTCAGGACGGGCCACAACTGCTGCCGGCGATATTCAGCCACAGCCAGCAGAACTGCATCCGAACCCTTTCGGCGCTGGCCCTTTTGGACACCGAGGTCATCGCACCCGGTCACGGCCCGCTGTGGCGCGGCCCAATCCGCGAAGCGACAAATGCGGCACTGGAAAAAGCGGGCGCGTTGTGACGGTTGCCAAGTCGATCGCCTTGTTCGTCCTCGCGGCGCTGTTCGAGATCGGCGGCGCGTGGCTGGTGTGGCAGGGGGTGCGGGAACATCGCGGCTCGGCGTGGGTCGGTGGAGGTGTCATCGCACTGGGCGCCTACGGCTTTGTCGCCACCCTGCAGCCCGACGCCCATTTCGGTCGCATCTTGGCCGCCTACGGCGGCATCTTCGTTGCCGGCTCGCTGTTGTGGGGCATGGGTTTCGACGGGTTTCGGCCCGATCGTTGGGACGTCACCGGAGCCGTGATCTGTCTACTCGGCGTGGCCATCATCATGTACGCGCCGCGAACTCACTGAGTCCCAGATGATCTCGCAGCGTTTCGCCGGTGTACTCGGTGCGAAACGCGCCGCGCTCTTGCAATAGCGGCACCACCCGGTCGACGAACTCGTCGAGGCCGTGCGGCGTGAGATGCGGCACCAGGATGAATCCGTCGCAGGCATCCGCCTGGATGTAGGTGTCGATCTCGTCAGCGATGTGCGCGGCGGTGCCGACGAACTGCTGGCGGCTGGTGACGGCGATGATCAGCTCGCGGATCGAAAGCCTTTCGGCCTCGGCGCGGTCCCGCCACTTGCGCGCGACCGCCGCCGGATCGGTGTGCCGGACCCGCCCGCGGGTGATGTCGCTGTCGACGACCGGATCGATATCGGGTAGCGGCCCGTTCGGGTCGTAGCTGGATAAGTCGCGGCCCCACACCTGTTCGAGCATCGCGATCGCTGTCGCGCCGCTGACCTGCTGATAGCGGATATGCTGAGCCTTCTCAGCAGCGTCGGCATCGGTGTCGCCCAGGACGAACGTCGCGGCGGGAAACACCTTGAGCTGATTGGGATCTCGACCGTAGGACGCGGCGCGGCCCTTGACGTCGGCGTAGTAGCGCTGGCCGTCCTGCAGTGAGGAGTGCAGGGTGAACAAGGCGTCGGCGTGCCGGGCCCCGAACGCGCGGCCGACGTCGGAGTCGCCTGCCTGCAGCAACACCGGATGGCCCTGCGGCCCGGTGGGCAGCGTGGCGAACCCCCGAACGTCGAACTGCGGGCTCGAGTGTTCGACGGCGCGAATCCCGGACGGGTTGACGTACGTTCCGCTTTCGATATCGGCCAGCACGGCGTCGACCTGCCAGCTGTCCCAGAATTGACGCGTGACGGCGAGAAACTCCTCGGCCCGCAGGTACCGGTCAGCATGGTCCAAGAAGCCGCCGCGCCGGAAGTTGGCACCGGTGAAGGCGTCCGACGAGGTGACGATGTTCCAGCCGCCACGGCCACCGGAGAGGTGGTCCAGGGTCGCGAATTGCCTTGCCACTTCGAATGGTTCGTTGAAGGTCGTATTGATCGTCCCGGTCAGCCCGATTCGCTCGGTGACGCCGGCCAGCGCCGCCAGCACGGTGAAGGTGTCCGGCCGGCCCACGACATCGAGGTCGTAGATGCGGCCGCGGTGTTCGCGCAGCCGCAGCCCCTCGGCCAGGAAGAAGAAGTCGAACAATCCGCGTTCGGCGGTGCGGGCGAGGTGGGTGAACGAGTCGAATTCGATCTGGCTGCCCGCGCTGGGGTCAGTCCACACCGTGGTGTTGTTGACACCGGGGAAGTGTGCGGCCAGGTGAATCGGCTTGCGGGTCATGAGCCCAACCCCCAGCGTTCGGCGATCAGCTCGTGGGAGCGCAGCCGGTCCTGGTGGCGATGGGTCACCGAGGTGATGACGAGTTCGTCGGCGCCGCTGACCCGCTGCAGTGCCTCTAACCGCTGCACGACTTCGTCCGGGTTGCCGACGAATTGTGTTGCGATCCTGTCTTTTACGACATCCAACTGCTCCTCGGTCAGCGGCGAAAGATCGCTGGGGTCGGGATAGGGCATGGCACCGACACCCGTTCGAATCGAATACACCCAGTGGCCGTAACCGGCGGCCAAGCGCTGGGCGGTGGCGCTGTCGTCGGCCACTACGATGTCGGCCGACACCACGACGTAGGGCTGCGACAAGGCCGCCGACGGTACGAAAGTCTCGCGGTAGGCCTCGATGGCCTCCAGCGCGGTGGCCGGTGTGATGTGGTAGCTCGCGACGAAGGGCAATCCCAACGCTCCGGCAACCCGGGCGCTTTGTCCCCTGGTGCTGCCAAAGACCCACGGCCTCAACCCGCTTCCTTCGCCGGGCACCGCGTGCACGTCGAACTTGCCGGCCAGGTACGTGCCATCCAGCAGGGCGAGAATGTCATTCATCTGCTCGGCGAAGTCCGGCGACAACGCCTCGGGTTGCTGCAGGATCGCCATGGTGGGTGCCAACCGTTCCAGGTCGAGCAGTCCGCGCAGGTCGAACGGGGTCGGAATGACCACGCCGTCTATCTCGTGCCACACCCGCGGCGGCCGGGGCTCTCGCGGCTTCTTGGGCTTGTGTTCTTCGGAACGACGCTGCCCGGACCGCCCAACACCGAGATCGATGCGGCCGGGATAGAAGGCCTCGAGCATGCCGAAGCTCTCGACCACCGCGACGGCGGTGGTGTAGCCCAGCTGGACCGCGGCCGCGCCCACGTGAATTGTGTTGGTCGCGGCGGCAATTTGGCCGATCAGCACCGCCGGTGCGGAACTGGCCACGCCGACGAAGTGATGCTCGGCCATCCAGTACCTGCGAAACCCCCACTGTTCGGCGCGCTGGGCGAGGTCGATGGTGTTACGCAGCGCGGTGGCGGCGTCACTGCCCGCGCTGATCGGCGCCAAGTCCAGAATCGAGAGCGGAACCCTGTTCATTCGACGACCGTCGCGTAGCGGTTGGGCGCCACCGGCAGGCCAAGCCGAGCGCGCAGCGTTTCACCGTCCGGGTAATGGGTGCGAAATCGCCCGGCCCGCTGCAGAAGCGGCACCACCTCGTCGACGATCACCGGGAGATCGGTGGCGTTGACGGCGGGCCGCAGCCGCGCGCCGTGGATGCCCAGCCGTTGCCAGTCGAGCAGCATGTCCACCAATTCGGTTGCAGCGCCGGTGAAGTTGAGTGCATCAGAACGGGGGTCGCCCGCACCGCCGAACGAAACCAGCACGTCCGCAAAGACTTTCAAATCGGCACCGCCTGCTGCCGTGACCTCGTCGAGGATGCTGCGCAGCGAGGCGGCGTCGCTGGGCGTGATGAACACGAGATCGGCAGTGGCGGAAGCGAATTCATAGATCGGCCCGGCATGCGCCAGCACCGCCACTACGGGTTGGCCCTGCGGCGGGCGCGGCGTGATCGACGGCCCCTTCACCGAGAAGTACTTTCCGGTGAAGTCGATGTAGTGCAGTTTGTCGATGTCGACGTAGCGGCCCGACGCCACGTCCCGGATGATCGCGTCGTCTTCCCAGCTGTCCCATAACCGGCGCACCACCTCGACGAAGTCCACCGCCTCCGGAAAGAGATGCGACAACCGGTCCAGGGATCCGTCGCGGCGACCGAAGAGCGCCGCCTCGTGCGCGGTCGAGCTGACCCGCGGCTGCCAGCCTGCCCGGCCATGTGAGACATAGTCAAGGGTGGCAACGGCTTTGGAGATATGAAAGGGCTCGGTGTGCGTCACCGTCGCCACCGGAATCAGCCCGATGTGCCGCGTCGCCGGCGCGATGCGGGCCGCGACCAGCACGGCGTCGCCACGGCCCGCCAGCCGTCGCGGCGAGATCGGCTCACGGCGCCCGGGCTGCGGCATCAGGGAGTCGTCGATGGTGAGGAAGTCGAGCAGCCCGCGCTCGGCGGTGACCGCTTGCTCGGCCCAATAGCGACCGCTGAGCGCCGACGGGGTGTCGGGGTCGGACGCCAGGGTGGCCCGCCATGCCTGCGGATCCCATCCGTATCCGTCCAGTGCGACGCCCAGATGCAGCTGGCGCGTCATGCGAGCCACTTCTCGAAGGCGATCGGGAAGACCGGGCCTTCGGACGGCAGCGGTCCCGCCAACCGGGTGTATCCGGTGGCCAGATACAGCTCCTCGGCCTCGGGCTGGCGATCCCCGGTCATCAGGTAGATCTTCCGGTAGCCGCGCGCGGCGATCTCGGCTTCCAGCTCGGCCAACAGGGCCACCGCGTATCCGCGTCGGCGATGCGCACTGTCCGTCCAGATCCTTTTGAGTTCGGCGGTCTCGGCATCAAATCGGCGAAACCCGCCGCCGGTGACGGGACGGTCGTCCAACAGCCCGATCAGCATGCCGCCGTCGGGCGGCGCGAATTCGTCGGTCGGGTTGTCGGTCAACCACGCCAGCACGGTCGACACTGGCCTGCCATAGCGGTTCGCGTATTCCACCGCCAGTTCCGCCAGCAACGGCTGCGCCAAATCGTCGTCCAACGCCGCCGGCACGAACTTGAGCTGAGTTTTCGCCACCACCTACCCTCTAACGTTCATCGGGCCGAGGCATTCCAGCGGTGACATACCCGGGCGTGATCGCGTCGCCACCGCGGCCACCGCGCCACAGCGAACTCATCCCGATGGCGGCGAACATATCGGCGACGTTGCGTTCGACCGTCTGCCAACCCTGGTCGGCCAGATAGATCGGGACATGGCGATATTCACCCTGATAAACCAGTTCGGCCAGGTCGACGTCCAGCCCGAATTGGCGCCACCGGTCGACGAACCCGCGACTGGCCTCCAGCAGCAATGGGTTCCAGGTCGGGAGGTGATCGGCGGCGAACCGGCTGCCGATCGCGCTTACCGCGGTGACGTCGCGCAGCAGCCGATCCTGCCCGTCCGGCGGTAGGTACCCCACCAGCAGATTCTCCACAATCCAGACGGTGGGTTGCGCGGCGTCAAAGCCCACCCGGCGCAGCGCGGCCAGCCAGTCGTGACGAAGGTCGGCCCCGACTGCACGCCGGTTCGCGCTCAGCTCGGCACCCAGCCCGCGCAGCACGTCGGACTTGAAGTCGATGACGGCCGGCTGATCGATCTCGTACACCGTCGTCCCCGACGGCCACCACAGCCGATACGGCCGGGTGTCCAGACCCGACGCCAACAAGACCACTTGGCGAATGCCCGCCCGTCCGGCGTCGGCGAGATAGTCATCCAAGAACCGGGTGTGCGCCCACAGCATGGTGAGCAGCGCGGTGGTGATCGACTTGTCGGCGCCGTCATCGGAGTACTGGCCGTTCTCGACCATCTGGGTGAAGTAGTGCACGCCGGCCGCGCGCACCAATCGCTCAGCGAACGGGTCGTTAATCAGCCCCTTGTTGGTGGCCACGGCGCGCGCGACCGCGCCGAACGTCGCCGTCATTCCGACGCCGGTGGCGGGATCCCAGGTGTCGTCGTCTGTCCGCGCCATCGTTTGTCAGACGTTGGAACGGCGCCGCAGGGCAAGCCCAACGGCCGCTCGCCAGCCGAGCAACAACACCGCGGTGACCAGCGACGCCACCACCACGAAACTCGCCGCCACACTCGCCGAACTGGCTTTGCGCAACAACATGCCGATCACCACGGTGCACAGCCAGACCACCAGGCCGGTGGGGACCACGGCCGTCGGCCGTTGCCAGCCGCGGGCCGCCAACCACCCGACGACGGTTCCGGTGAGAAACGGCCAGGCCGTGGTTGCGACACCGGCGATGGTGATTCCTTCGGCGTGGCTGCGTCGTCCCACCGCGCAAAACACCAAAACGGCAGCGACGTCTGCCAAGAGGTACGCCAGCCACGCCAGCCGCTGCATGCAGGCGAGACTACCGGGCCGCGCGGTGGCAGGCTGAGGCCTATGAGCACTGATAAACCGCCCGCGTTCGACCGAGACGACCCGCTGGGCCTCGACGCATCGTTGTCCAGCGATGAGATCGCGGTACGCGACACCGTCAGAGAGTTCTGCGCCGAGCACGTGCTGCCGCACATCGCGGAGTGGTTCGAGATCGGCGACCTGCCGGTCCGTCAACTCGCCAAACAGTTCGGCCAACTCGGCCTGCTCGGCATGCACTTGGACGGCTACGGGTGCGGCGGCGCCTCGGCGGTGCACTACGGCCTGGCCTGCGTGGAACTCGAGGCCGCCGACTCCGGCCTGCGGTCGATGGTCTCGGTGCAGGGGTCGTTGTCGATGTTCGCGATCTGGAACTTCGGATCCGAGGAACAAAAGCAGCAGTGGCTGCCCGGCATGGCCACCGGCGAGCTGCTCGGCTGCTTCGGACTCACCGAACCCGACGTCGGATCCGATCCCGCCGCGATGAAAACCCGTGCGCGACGCGATGGTTCGGATTGGGTGATCAACGGCCGCAAGATGTGGATCACCAACGGCTCGGTCGCCGACGTCGCGGTGGTATGGGCCGGCACCGACGACGGGATCCGCGGATTCGTCGTTCCCACCAGGACCGCGGGATTCACCGCCAACACCATCCACCACAAGTTGTCGCTGCGGGCATCGATCACCAGCGAGCTGGTGCTCGACGACGTGCGGTTGCCCGCCGATGCGATGCTGCCCGACGCGAAAGGGCTGCGTGGACCGCTGTCCTGTCTGTCCGAGGCGCGTTACGGCATCATCTGGGGATCGATGGGGGCGGCGCGGTCCGCGTGGCAGGCCGCGCTCGATTACGCCATGCAGCGCACCCAATTCGGCCGGCCGATCGCCGGATTCCAGTTGACCCAGGCAAAACTCGTCGATATGGCGGTCGAGTTGCACAAGGGGCAGCTGCTGTCGCTGCATCTCGGTCGCCTCAAGGACACAGTCGGGCTGCGTCCCGAACAGGTCAGCTTCGGCAAGCTCAACAACACCCGCGAGGCGATCGAGATCTGCCGGACGGCTCGAACCATATTGGGCGGCAACGGGATATCGCTGGAATACCCCGTCATCCGGCACATGGTCAACCTGGAATCGGTGCTGACCTACGAGGGCACGCCCGAGATGCACCAGCTGGTGCTGGGCCACGCTTTCACCGGCAGCGACGCCTTCCGCTAACTCCTGCTAGGTTGACGGATGATGCCGATTGCGCGGCGTATCGCTTGCGTGGTTTTCGCTTTCGCGATTGCCTGTGGCTGCGGCGCGCCGCCTAGTCCAGCACCGCCGAACTCCGCCGACACGGCCAAGTCCGACGCCGTCATGCGGGTGGTGCGCAACTTCATGACGCAAGCTCACCTGAGAGCGGTGATCCTTCGAGTCACGGTGGACGGCAAGGAGATCGTCACCCAGGCCGTCGGCGATTCCATGACCGGAGTGCCGGCCAGCACCGACATGCACTTCCGCAACGGCGCGGTCGCGATCTCCTATGTATCGACGCTGCTGCTCAGGCTGGTCGATGAAAAGAAACTGAGCCTCGACGACAAGTTGTCGAAATGGTTGCCCGACTTCCCACAGGCGCAACGCGTCACGCTGGGGCAACTGGCTCAAATGACGTCCGGGTATCCGGACTACGTCATCGGCAACCAACAGTTCGACAACGCATCGTATGCAAATCCGTTCCAGCAGTGGACAACTCAGGACATTCTCGCCCAGGTCTCGGCGCGGCCGCTGCTCTACGAGCCGGGCACGAACTGGAACTACGCGCACACCAACTACGTGCTGCTGGGCCTGGCGCTGGAAAAGGCCACCGGTCAAGACATGCCGACCTTGCTGCAGAACGAGGTGCTCGGGCCGCTGGGGCTCAAAGCCACCGCCAACTCCGATACACCCGAAATTCCCGGCCCGGTGCTGCACACCTTCACCTCCGAGCGGCGTGCGGCCCTCAAAATCCCCGCTGGGACACCGTTCTACGAAGAGTCGACGTACTGGAACCCGTCCTGGACCATTACCCACGGCGCCATTCAGACGACCAACATCTACGACATGGAAGCCACCGCGGTGGGAGTCGGCGCCGGCAGGCTGCTCTCGGCGGACTCCTACAAGAAGATGGTGTCGACCGCGCTACGCGGCAAGACGCACACCCAACCGGGCTGCCCGACCTGCTTCGAGCAGAACGAGGGCTACACCTACGGCCTGGGAATCATCACGTCGGGGGATTGGCTGCTGCAGAATCCGCTGTTCTCCGGATGCGCGGGTGTGGAAGCATATTTGCCAGCACAGAAGGTTGCGATCGCGGTCGCGGTCACCTACGCCGCCGAGGCGTTCGACGACCAGGGCAGCTACAGCAACCAAGCCGACATATTGTTTCGGAAGATCGGTGCGGTGATGGCTCCCAGCGAAGCCCCGCCGATGCCGCCGGGGAGATAACCGAAGGAGTCAAGGTATGTGGATCCGTGCTATCGCAGCGTGCACGCTGGCGGTGGGCGCTTTGGCTCTGCCGCCCACGGCGCTCGCCGATCCCGCTGCCGGCGCCCTGCCGCCGATGACGCCCACCGGCGGCGGGCCGATCATCGGCGGCGGAGGCAGCGCGTCGCAGATGTCGCAGCAACTCAAGAGCCTGAACGACCCAAACGTCCAAGAGGTCGACGGTCCGGATGCCGCTCAATTCATCGCTGCCGCAGCGGGTATCGCCAATCGCGACCTCGCCTCGCCCTTCATGGCGTTGCAGCGGGCGCTGAGCTGCCAGCAGAACAATGCCGGATTCGGGGCACGCGCCTACCGGCGCAATGACGGGCAATGGGGAGGCGCCATGCTGGTCATCGCCAAAAGCGCGTACCCCGACACCGCTGCGATGAAAGCCTGCGAGATGACCAATTGGCATCGGCCTTCGGCGGGCAGCACCACCTCGATGTGCAACAGCAGCTGGACCTATCCCCCGCAGCAGTTCAACAACAAGGGCGGCGACTATTCCGTCATGCTCGCCGGTAGCAACTCCGACTTCTGCAGCGCGCTCAACAAGAACTACAACAACGGCACCGCGGCCGCGTGGCCGTGAGTTTACGGGTGGTCACCTATCCGACAATTTCCGAAAAATGTCCCCGGGTCGCAATAAAGGCCAACCGGCGGTGGCGGTTTCGGCGGCGGGTTGTCCCCGTCCCAAATCATGTGGGACACATTGCCCATCCCGGGCCACAGGTAGTAGTAGGTGTGGCACACTGACGCGTTCCAGTCATGCAGCGGGTCGGTGACGTGATTTCCGGTCGCCGGTAGCGGCTCTCCCGGGCACCAGTGTTTTGCCGGGCCCCAATCGGTATTGGGGTCGGCGTGGGCGGTCGCCGGGGCTAATCCCAGACCGGCCAGACCCACACCGGTGGACACCAGAGCGGTAAGCGCGAACCGCGTGATCCGCGCTGTCTTGGCGTTGACGTTCATGACTCTCCCTCGTTGCATGGTGGCAAGTGAATGCCGACCACGCCGCTACCGATCCCAAAGATCATCAGCCGACCATGGCAGCCGTAGCTTTCCGCGAAATGAGAACGGACTCTGCGGCCCGTTAGAGCCAGCGTCCCTGTTCCAGATTGCGCGCCGCCCGGTTCAGCACTAAAGGCAGCGCTCGGGGCAGTGCGGGTTTGGCCAGTTTGAAGGCAAGTCGCGGCTTGCAACCCATTGCAACGCTCACCAGAGTGCCGTCACCGCCATGCGGCTGAAAGTGGTAGTCCTCGACCCAGGCGTGGAACGCCGGCGCGGCCGTGCTGTCGACGCGAAAGGCAAACCGTGCACCTTCGTCCCAGGCGAGGACCGTCTCGTCGACGTTGATGCCAACGACTCGCTTCGTGCAGCGAGAGCCGACTCCATGCGGCGCCGACGTGTGGTACCGGCCCGTTGTGTCAAAGCCCGGGAAAAACTCGCCCCAGTTGGCCGGGTCGTGTGCAAACGCCGCGAAGACCTCGCTCGGCGGGCGCCCTACTCGAACGGTGGCAGTGAGACGGACGGGGGCGGTGTTGAGGAAGTCAAGATCGACGGCTTCACAGGCGAACACCCGAGTCTCCTTGCTGCTGTATGAGACGGGAATATACGCAGTGAGAAAGGGGGAGGTTGGTCGTTTGTCGTGACCAAGATTTCGTCGGGGCGTTACGCGTCGTCGTGCGGGGTACACCAGGTGCGACAACTATGGAAGCCTGAAGGGACGAGGCACGAGAGGGGATCAGCATGTCGCGCCATCGAGTCGTCATCATCGGAAGTGGATTCGGCGGCCTGAACGCCGCCAAGGCGCTCAAGCGGGCTGACGTCGACGTCACCCTCATCTCGAAGACGACCACCCACCTGTTCCAGCCGCTGCTGTATCAAGTGGCCACCGGCATCTTGTCCGAGGGCGAGATCGCACCGGCCACCCGACTGATTCTGCAGCGGCACAAAAACGTGCGGGTGCTCCTCGGCGACGTCTACGACATCGACATGACGGCCAACACGGTGACGTCGAAGTTGATGGGCATGGAAACGGTGACGCCCTACGACAGCCTGATCGTGGCCGCCGGTGCCCAGCAGTCCTACTTCGGCAACGACCAGTTCGCGACCTACGCACCCGGCATGAAGACCATCGATGACGCCCTGGAGCTGCGCGGCCGCATCCTGGGCGCGTTCGAGGCGGCCGAGGTCACCGACGATCCCGCCGAACGGCGACGCCGCCTGACGTTCGTCGTCGTCGGCGCCGGACCCACCGGCGTCGAGGTGGCCGGACAGATCAAGGAACTCGCCCACCGCACCCTGAAGGACGCGTTTCGGACCATCAAGCCCAGCGACTGCCGGGTGATCCTGCTCGACGCCGCGCCCGCGGTGTTGCCGCCGATGGGCGAGAAGCTGGGCCTCAAGGCACAACGCCGGCTGGAAAAGATGGGCGTCGAAGTCCAGCTCAACGCCATGGTCGATGACGTCGACTACCTGGGCCTCACCGTTGAGGAAAAGGACGGCACCAAGCGCCGCATCGAATGCGCATGCAAGGTCTGGGCGGCCGGCGTCCAGGCCAGCTCGCTGGGCAAGATCATCGCCGACCAGTCCGACGGCACCGAGGTCGACCGCGCCGGACGGGTGGTCGTGGAGCCCGATCTGACGGTCAAGGGCCACCCGAACGTCTTCGTCGTCGGTGACCTGATGTCGGTGCCCGGCGTACCCGGCATGGCGCAGGGCGCGATTCAAGGCGCGCATTACGCCACGAAGTTGATCAAGCACATGGTCAAGGGCACCGACGATCCGGCCACCCGCAAGCCCTTCAGCTACTTCGACAAGGGCAGCATGGCCACGATCTCGCGCTTCAGCGCCGTCGCGCAGGTCGGCAAGCTGGAGTTCGGCGGCTTCATCGCCTGGCTGGCGTGGCTGGGGTTGCACCTCATTTACCTGGTCGGCTTCAAGAACCGGTTCACCACGGTGATCGCCTGGTTTATCACCTTCTTGGGCGACGGGAGGAGCCAGATGGCCATCACCACCCAGATGATCTACGCCAGGGTGGTGACGCAGAACTGGATGGAAGCGCAGTCGCAAGAAGCGACGGCCGCAGCCGAACAAACCGAAAGACAAGCGGCCAGTTAGCTCAAGGCCTGGTCGATATCGGCGAGCAGATCGTCGGTGCCTTCCAGTCCGACCGAGATGCGTACCACGCCGTCGCCCAGTCCGATCGCGGCGCGGCCCTCCGGTCCCATCGCCCGATGAGTCGTCGTCGCCGGGTGCGTGACAAGGGATTTGGCGTCGCCCAGGTTGTTGGAAATGTCGATCAGCCGCAGCTTGTCGAGCACCTCGAAGGCCCGCCCCTTGGCGGCGCTGGGCGCGGCATCCAGCTCGAAGGTGACCACGGTGCCACCGCCGCTCATCTGCCGCTTGGCCAAGTCGTACTGCGGGTGCGACGACAGATACGGGTAGCGCACCCAACTCACCGCCGGATGGCTTTCCAGGAACTCCGCGATCCGGTGAGCCGAGGAATTGCTGTAGTCCACTCGAACAGCAAGTGTCTCAAGGCCTTTGAGTAACACCCAGGCGTTGAAGGCGCTCATCGCGGGGCCGGTGTGCCGCATCAGCTTTTGCACCTGCCCGTCGATGTATTCCTTGTCGCCGAGGATGGCGCCGCCCAGTACCCGGCCTTGACCGTCGATGTGCTTGGTGCCGGAGTACACCACCACGTCGACGCCGAGCGGAAAGCCTTGCTGCAGAAGGGGTGTGGCAAAGACGTTGTCCAGCACCACCTTTGCGCCCGCGGCATGAGCCAGCTCGGTCACCGCGCTGATATCCACCAGGGACTGCATCGGATTCGACGGCGTCTCGAAGAACACCGCCTGGGTGGGCACCGACAGGGCCTGCTCCCACTGGGAGAGGTCGTCGCCATCGACGAAGACGGTCTCGATGCCCCATCGGGGCAGGATCTCGTTGCAGACCACGAAACACGAGCCGAACAGGCTGCGCGCGGCCACCAATCGATCGCCGGCGGCCAGCAGCGCGCCCAGCGAGGTGAACACCGCGGCCATGCCGCTGGCCGTGGCGAAAGCCGCAGGCGCACCCTCGATCAGGCGCAACCGCTCCTCGAACATGGTCACGGTGGGGTTGCCGTAGCGCGAGTACACGAAGTGGTCCAGCTCGCCGGTGAACGACTGCTCGGCGACTTCCGCCGACGGATAGACATAGCCGGACGTCAAAAACATCGCCTCGGCGGTCTCTTCGAACCCGGACCGCAACAGACCACCGCGCACGCCGATGGTGGCTTGGCTGACCCCGTCGGGCAACGCCTTCGGTGTGCGGACCGAATCGCTATCGGTCATCGCTGCTTCAGCCCTGTTTCCAAGGCAAACCGAGTGCCCGCCAGCCTGTTTCCCCTCGGTGTCCCTGCGCGTCGAGATTGCCCTCGAAGCCATCCAGGATGTTGTAGGACGGGGCGATGCCCGCGTCGGTCGCGACCTCGGCGGCCCCGATAGAGCGGTTGCCCGAGCGACACAGGAAAACCACCGGCCGCTCCCCCGAATCTGCCGGGATCTGTTCCTTCAGTTCAGCGAGGAAGTTTTGATTGCGGCGCCCGTCGGTGGTGTTCCACTCGATGTAGACCGTGTCGCGGCCCAGGCTCGACAAATCGGGTACCCCGACGAACCGCCATTCCGCGTCGGTGCGTACGTCGACCAAGACTGCGTCCGGGTTGTCGCTGAGCAGCTTCCAGGCTTCCAGCGGCGTGATATCTCCTGCGTAGCTCATTCGCGTGAGTCTGGCATATTCAGCTGGGCCGCTGCGAACCCACGGTCGGCGCACCGGACAGCGCGGTGGCCGCGGCGCGGGCACGGTCGCGCGCGGTCGCGACATCCGGGGCCATGGCCACCGCGACCCCCACCTGGCGTACCGATCCCCGCCCGAACACCCGAAGATCGGTTTCCGGGACACCGAGCGCACCGGCCAGCGCGTCGGCGCTGAGCGAACCCCCGGGCGAGGCCTGGCCCGTTTCCGGGCCGCGGTGAATTGCCCGCGCGGCTGCCGGCGAGATCATCAGGGTGTCCACCGGCAGGCCCAGAATTGCCCGTGCCTGCAGTTCGAATACCGATAGGCGCTGGCTGCGCAGGGTCACCCAGGCGCTCTGGGGCAGCCGGGCGCTGACATTGGCGAAGTACACCTCGTCGCCGTTGATCATCAAATCGACGGCGAACACGCCGCGGCCGCCGAGGGCCTTGACGATCCGCGCCGCGATTGACTTGGCGGCGTCGGTCGCGGCCGGGCTCAGCTGCTGTGGCTGCCAGGATTCCTGCACGTCAGCTTGGGCGCCGCGATGACCGATGGGCGAGCAGAACTCGATCACCGGGCCGTTCGGGCCGTCGCTGCGAATTGCGAGCAGCGTGACGTAAAACTCGATCTCGACCGCGGTTTCGGCCAGCACCCGCTGGCGCTCCGGCCCCACCGCACGCTGCCAGGCCGGCTCGATGTCGGCGGGTCCGGCGGCCACCGAGCCTTTCCGGTCGGCCGTCCCCGCCACCGGTTCGACCAGCAGCGGAAACCCGGCGTGAGCGGCCACCGCCTTGAGGTCGTCCACCGATCCGACAAACCAGAACGGCGCGGTGGGCAGGCCCAGCTGATCGGCGGCCAGCCGGCGTAGGCCTTCCCGGTCGGCCGTGAGCCGGACGGTCCGGGCGCTGGGTACCAGCTCGGTGAGCTCGTTGTCGGGGCCGGCGGCCAGCGCATCGAGGGCTTCGAGGGAGACCGCGTCGGCGGCGGTCACCACGAAGTCCGGTTGCAGCCGTTTGATCAGAGCCGACAACTCGTCGGTGTCGGTCATCTCCAGCACCAGCGATTGATCGGCTACCCCGTGCGCGGGCGCATCCGGGTACTCGTCGACGGCGATCACCTCGGCGCCGAGGTGCCGCAGGGCGATCGCCAACTCCCGGCTGAGCTCATCGGACCCGAGCAGTATCACTCGGGGCCGTACGGGCTCGGGCTGTCCTTCGGTCACGCCATCGGTCACGGTTGAATCCTACGGACGAGCGCGTCAGGGCTGGCCGGGCAGTAACCGGACCATCAGGCCGTTGGCTTCGGCCAACAGCGTGTCCTCCCCATCGAGAAGTTCCGCGGACACAAACGCCTTGCGTCCCTCGGTGCTGGTGACGCGTCCACGCACCACCAACGGCGTGTCGATCGGGGTGATCTTGCGGTAGTCGACGTGCAGGAACGCCGTGCGGCTGATCGGGCGTTCGGCGGCGTGCGACACCATCCCGAACATGTGATCAAACAACAGCGGCAGCACGCCACCATGCACCGCGTAGTTGCCGCCGACATGAAACCGGGTGAAGTGGCCGTGCATCTCGACGCCGTCGGGCGCGTAACGCGTCAACGTCCACGGCGGCAACAGCAGACTGCCCATGCCGGGCAGGTCGGGCGTCCGCCCGGCCGGCGCCTGGCCTTCCACATCGGCCTGAAACGGGCCCAGCAGCGCGGTCAGTGCCGCGACCCGATCGGCCGCGTCGTCCCAGACATCGTCGCCGGGGTCGGCCGACACCGCCAGGTCTTGCAGCCGCCGCATCTCCGCTACGAACCGGCCGAATCCAGGGCCCGGGGTGGCCGGCCCGTATTCGGGAAAGCCGCCGTGATGTTCGTATTCTGGGTCGAGTTGTTTGGGGTCGGCTTCCGTCACGGGCGGGCCGCCAGCACATCGCGGCGCACGATGGTCTGGTCCCGTCCTGGACCGACGCCGATGCACGAAACATGCGCTCCGGCAAGCTCTTCCAACCGCAGAACGTAGTCACGAGCTTTGGCAGGCAGGTCATCGAACTGCCGCGCGTC
This sequence comes from uncultured Actinomycetota bacterium, assembly GCA_963826365.1. Lineage (GTDB taxonomy): Bacteria > Actinomycetota > Actinomycetes > Mycobacteriales > Mycobacteriaceae > Mycobacterium. The sequence continues at coordinate 1,038,271 of CAWGXA010000004.1, forward strand.
GGAGATGTCTTCCCACCAGCCGGGCAGCTCTTCGTAAATCGGTTCGGCGCGGTGCAGTTCGCTCTGGGTCATCGGCATTTCGCTGGTCTGCGCGCCGTCGATCCGGTACCCGACGCAGACCGGGACGGTCTCCAAACTGGACAGCACGTCGAGCTTGGTCAGGAAGTAATCGGTGATGCCGTTGACCCGGGTCGCATAACGGGCGATCACGGCGTCGAACCAGCCGCAGCGGCGGCGCCGTCCGGTGGTGACCCCGAATTCGCCGCCGGTCTTGGACAGGTACTCGCCGTACTCGTCGAACAACTCGGTGGGAAACGGGCCCGAGCCAACCCGGGTGGTGTAGGCCTTGAGGATTCCCAGCACGGTGGTGATCCGGGTCGGCCCGATGCCGGATCCGACGGCCGCGCCGCCCGCCGTCGGATTCGAGGACGTCACATAGGGATACGTGCCGTGGTCGACGTCGAGCAGCGTGCCCTGCGAGCCCTCCAGCAGGACCGTCTCGCCGGCGTCCAAAGCGTTGTTGAGCAGCAGCCGGGCATCGGCGATGCGGTGCCGGAACCCGTCAGCCTGTTCCAGCAGCGCCTCGACGACCTGGTGGGGATCGAGCGCCTTGCGGTTGTAGATCTTGACCAGGATCTGGTTTTTGAGTTCCAGGGCGCCCTCGACCTTGTGGGTGAGCAGCTCGGGGTCGAGCACGTCGGCGACCCGGATCCCCTGGCGGGCGATCTTGTCCTGGTAGCACGGGCCAATGCCGCGGCCGGTGGTGCCGATCTTCTTGTTGCCCATGTAGCGCTCGGTGACCTTGTCGATGGCCACGTGGTAGGGCAACAGCAGATGCGCATCGGCGGAGATCAGCAGCTTGGAGGTGTCGACACCGCGGTCTTCCAGGCCCTTCAGCTCGTCGAGCAGCACGCCGGGATCGATCACCACACCGTTGCCGATGACGTTGGTGACTCCGGGTGTCAGCACTCCCGACGGAATCAGATGCAGCGCGAAGTTCTCGCCGGTCGGCAACACCACGGTGTGCCCGGCGTTGTTGCCACCCTGATAGCGCACGACCCACTGCACACGCCCGCCGAGCAGGTCAGTCGCCTTACCTTTGCCCTCGTCACCCCATTGGGCGCCGATGAGCACGATTGCCGGCATGACTCGCTCCCGCCTGGTCTCGCCTGCTTATTGTGGTCCAGCCGGGGACCAACCATATCCCAGCAGGTCGCGAGGAGCCCATGAATATCGCCGCCGACACGGCCAGCGTGGCGGTGTTGCGGTTCGGCGCGCGTCAACTGCCTGGTCCGCTCAACGGCCTGCCGGTCTATGCCGTCGCGGACGTGGCCGCCATCGATGCCGCGATCGGGCCGTATCGGCGGCTCGTGGTGATCGGCACCGACGCTGACCTGGCCGCCGTGCTGAGCAGGCTGCTACGCGCCGAGCGACTCGACGTCGAGGTGGCTTTCGTGCCGCGCCGCCGCACCTCGGCGACCCGGGTGTACCGGCTACCGGCGGGACGCCGCGCGGCCCGGCGAGCCCGGCTCGGCACGGCGCGGCGAGTCACCCTGATCCGTGATGAGACCGGTGCGGTGATCGTGGGCCGGGCCGGCTGGCTGCCGCCCGGCGATCACCAGCCGCTGCACGGTGAGGCGGTCGTCGACGACACCCCGCTGTTCGACGGCGATGTCGCGGGTGTGCGCATCGAGCCGACACTGGCCGTGCCTGGCCTGCGGGCCTCGCTCGACGGGGCGCACCGAGTCTGGCGCCGATGGCTGCCCGGCCGCGCGGTGCAGCTGGGCTGCACCGGTGTTGTGGTGGTGCGGGACGGCGTCCGCGCCGCCCGCAGTGCACGCCGGTCGACGTTTTACCGCCACGTCGAGGGTTGGCTATTGGTCCGGTAGTTTCATCCGGTGAGCTTCCAGTGAGAAACATAGGGCGGAACATGCGGGCGCAGGGATCGGTGCGACCCAGTCCAATCTTCTTGGCCTTGCTGGGCGTGACGGCCGTCGGGGGTGTGCTGGCCTGGTTCGCCGGGGCGAGCGCGCGCCCGCTGGCCTACGCCGGGGTGTTCGTCTTTGTGATAGCCGGCTGGCTGGTCTCGCTGTGCCTGCACGAATTCGGGCACGCGGCGACCGCGTGGCACTACGGCGACCGGGACGACGCCGTGCGTGGCTACCTGACGCTGGATCCGCGTCGCTACAGCAATCCCGCGCTGTCCCTACTGATGCCGATGGTGTTCATCGCGCTGGGCGGGATCGGCTTACCGGGTGCCGCGGTCTATTTGCGGACCTGGTTCATGACGCCGGGGCGCCGCACCTTGGTCAGCCTCGCCGGCCCTGCGGTCAATGTGGTGCTTGCGGTGCTGCTGTTGGCCCTGACCCGGCTGTTCTTCGACCCGAACCACTGGGTGCTGTGGGCGGGAGTCGCGTTTCTGGGCTTGCTACAGATCATCGCGGTGATATTGAACCTGCTGCCCATCCCGGGCCTGGACGGCTACGACGCGCTGGAGCCGCATCTGAGTCCGGAGACCCAGCGCGCGGTGGCACCGGCCAAGCAGTACGGCGTGTTCATCCTGCTGTTCCTGCTGCTGGCGCCGGCGGTAAGCCAGTGGCTCTTCGGCTTCGCGGAATGGTTCTTCGCGTTCTCCGGCGTGCCGCCGTTGCTAGCCAGTGCCGGCGACTCGCTGACCCGCTTCTGGAGCCAGTGGTTCTAGCGGTTGCCATATATGCGTTAGTACGCATATATTAATCGGCTATGGGCGCCGGACACAGCCACACCCCCGCCGAGGCCGACGCGTCTCGGATGATTCCCCGCATGATCATGGCCGCGTCGATCTTGGCGGCGTTCTTCGTGGTGGAACTGACCACCTCGCTACTGATCAATTCGCTTGCGCTGCTGGCCGATGCCGGGCACATGCTGACCGACGTCGTCGCCGTGTTCATGGGGCTGGCCGCCGTCACGCTGGCCAAGCGCGGCAGCAGCTCCCCCGACCGCACCTACGGCTGGCACCGCGCCGAGGTGTTCACCGCGGTGGCCAACGCCGCGCTGCTGGTCGGGGTGGCCCTGTTCATCCTCTACGAAGCGATCGAACGAATCGGTAAGGGAACCGAGATCGCCGGCGTGCCAATGATCGTCGTGGCGTTGGCCGGCCTGGCCGCGAACTTCGTGGTGGCAATGCTGTTGCGGTCGCACTCCGAGGGCAGCCTGGCGGTCAAAGGCGCCTACATGGAGGTCGTCGCGGACACCGTCGGCAGCCTCGGCGTGCTGATCGCCGGCATCGTCACCATCACCACGCACTGGCCGTATGCCGACGTCGTCGTCGCGATCCTGGTCGCCATTTGGGTGCTGCCGCGCGCCTTCGCGCTGGCCCGGGCGGCGCTGCGGATCCTGTCGGAGTCGTCGCCGGCCCACATCGACGTCGAGGAGCTGCGGTCGGCGCTGGGCGCCGTGGACGGCGTGACCGAGGTGCACGACCTGCATGTGTGGACGCTCTCGCCGGGCAAGGACATGTGCACCGCACACCTGACCAGCGTCGGTGACTCCACGCGGGTTTTGCAAGACGCCCGTGCGGTGCTGCACGCCCGCGGACTCGACCACGCCACCGTCCAGATCGAATGCCCCGACGGCAACGGCGACTGCGCGGATACCTTCTAGAGCCCCAGGGCTTTTCGGGCCTCGGGGTCGCAATCGTCGAGAAGATCCGTGCAGCGCCGGTACTCGTCGGTCTCGCCGATCGTGTCGGCGGCGCGCGCCAGCGCCGCCACACAGCGCAGGAAACCCCGGTTCGGTTCATGTGAATACGGCACCGGGCCGAAACCCTTCCAGCCATTGCGGCGCAGCTGATCGAGGCCGCGATGGTAGCCGGTGCGGGCATACGCGTAGGCCGTGATGGCCTTGTCGTCGGCCAGCGCCTCCTCGGCCAGGGTCGCCCAGGCCACCGACGCCGACGGATGTGCGGCGGCGACAATGCCCGGATTCTCACCGGCGAGCAGTTCGGCCTCGGCCTCACTGTCGCCGGGCAGCAGGATCGGATCGGGTCCTAGGAGATCACCCATCGGGGTCATAGTTTCCATTCTGCCGTTGCGCCGCAAGTCGCTAAGCTTCCAATCATGCCTAACGCACCGGAGCCCGACCGCGGCGCCGCCACTCCCGGTGACGAGCCGGGCGTGGAGCAGGCCGAAGATGAAACCGAGGCCTACCCTCTGGTGCCGCCGGATCCTGAAACCGAAACCGTGGTGATCAACCCCGATCCGGGCAACCAGCTCGATCCGGACGACGAGTCCGAGCAGCCCGAACGCCGATTCACCGCCCCGGGCTTCGACGCGAAGGAAACGGCGATCATCGCCACCACCCCAGAACCCGCCACGGAGGTGTTCGCAACATCGCCAGGCCACGCGCCTCCCCCGGGACAGCCGTTTGCGCCGGACCATGGGTTTGGGCCGGGTCACGCTGTGCCGCAATCTATCCCAGGCCGCGAAGGCGGCAAGCTGCGGTCAGTTTCCAAGAATTTCAACTGGGGCTGGGTGCTGGCGATAACCGTGATCGTTCTGGCGTTGGCGGCCATCGCGATTCTGGGCACTGTGTTGTTGACCCGCGGCAAGCACGCCAAGGTTTCGCAAGAAGATCAGGTGCGCCACTCCATCCAGGACTACGACGTCGCGGTGCAACGCGGCGATCTGACCGAGCTGCGCAGCATTACCTGCGGCTCCGCCCGCGACGGGTATGTGGATTACGACGAACACGCCTGGGATGAGACGTACCACCGAGTTTCGGCGGCCAAGCAATATCCGGTGATCGCCAGCATCGACCAGGTCGTCGTCAATGGCCAACACGCCGAGGCGAACATCACCACCTTCATGGCCTACGACCCGCAGGTGCGCTCGACGCGCAGTCTGGACCTACAGTTCCGCGACGATCAGTGGAAGATCTGCCAGTCGCCCAGCGGCTAGCCGCTCCTCAGACCCCGACTGATTTGCCGGCGCAGTGCAGGTCGTTGCAGGCCTCGATCACGCGCTCGGTCATTGAGGCTTCGGCCTTCTTGAGGTAGCTGCGCGGGTCGTAAAACTTCTTGTTGCCCACTTCGCCGTCGATCTTGAGCACGCCATCGTAATTGGCAAACATGTGACCGGCCAGCGGGCGGGTGAACGCGTACTGGGTGTCGGTGTCGACGTTCATCTTCACCACGCCGTAGCGCAGCGCCTCCTCGATCTCCGATTTCAGCGAACCCGAGCCGCCATGGAAGACGAAGTCGAACGGCTTGGACCCGTCGGCCAGTCCCAGCTTGGCCGAGGCCACCTTCTGGCCCTCGTCCAGGATGTCGGGTCGCAGCTTGACGTTGCCCGGCTTGTAGACGCCGTGCACGTTGCCGAACGTCGCGGCCAGCAGGTACTTGCCGTGCTCCCCGTGGCCCAGTGCGTCGACGGTCTTCTCGAAGTCTTCCGGGGTGGTGTAGAGCTTGTCGTCGATGGCGCCTTCGACGCCGTCCTCCTCGCCGCCCACCACGCCGATCTCGACCTCGAGGATGATCTTGGCGGCCGCCGCCAACTTCAGCAGCTCCTTCGCGATGGCGAGGTTCTCGTCGATCGGCACCGCCGAGCCGTCCCACATATGGGACTGGAACAGCGGGTTCTTGCCCGCCGCCACCCGCTCGGCCGAGATCGCCAGCAGCGGGCGCACATAGGTGTCCAGCTTGTCCTTCGGGCAGTGGTCGGTGTGCAGCGCGACGTTGATCGGATAACTGGCGGCGATGGACCGGGTGAACTTGGCCAGCGCCACCGCCCCGGCCACCATGTCCTTGACGCCGAGTCCGGACGCGAATTCGGCGCCGCCGGTGGAGAACTGGATGATGCCGTCGCTGCCCGCGTCGGCGAAGCCCTTGATAGCGGCGTTGACGGACTCCGAGCCCACGCAGTTGATCGCCGGGAAGGCGTACGAATTCTCTTTGGCGCGTCCCAGCATCTCCGCGTAGATCTCGGGCGTTGCGATGGGCATGTGGTTCCTCCCTGGAAAGACTGAAGTCGCATCAGTATCGCAACTCGACGCGGAAGATGGGCAGTCGGCCGGGGACCGGTATGTTGTGACCTCATGAGCACCGCCGTGACGGCCTTGCCCAACATCCTTGACCCGATGTTCTGGATTGGCCCCCAGGGCCTGTTCGCCGCGGCGGTACTGCCGACCATCCTGGTCATCGTCTTCGTCGAGACCGGTCTGCTGTTCCCGTTGCTGCCGGGCGAGTCGCTGCTGTTCACCGGCGGTCTGCTGGCCGCCCACGGCACGCTCAACATCTGGGTGCTGGCCCCCGCCGTCGCGGTCGTCGCGATACTGGGCGACCAAACCGGGTATTTCATCGGCCGCCGGATCGGGCCGGCGCTGTTCAAGAAGGAAGACTCCCGCTTCTTCAAGAAGCACTATGTGACCGACTCGCACGCCTTCTTCGAGAAGTACGGACCGTGGGCGATCATCCTGGCCCGGTTCATGCCGTTCATCCGCACCTTCACGCCCGTGGTCGCCGGGGTGTCGTACATGCGGTACCCGGTGTTCCTGGGATTCGACATCGTCGGGGGCACGCTGTGGGGCGGTGGCGTCACCCTGGCCGGCTACTTCCTGGGCAACGTGCCGTTCGTGCACCAGAACCTGGAAAAGATCATCCTGGTCATCCTGTTCGTGTCGATGCTGCCGGCGTTCATCGCGGCGGGGCGCGCCTACCGGGCGCGGCGTCGCGTGGACAAGGAATCAAGAGACCTTGGTTCTCCGGTACTGAACGAAACCGTCGAATAACTCAGGTCGGTCGACCGAACTCTTCTGCACCGCGTCGGCCGGCGCGGTACCGAGCAGAATCCGCTTGATCGGGATTTCGAGCCGCTTGCCGGTCAGGGTGCGCGGGATACCGGGAACCACCAGGATGTCGTCCGGGACGTGCCTGGGGGAGGCCCCATTGCGGATCGCCGTGACGATCTTCGAACGCAGTTCCTCGTCCAGTTCGACACCGTCGGCCAGGTCGACGAACAGCGGCATCCAGTAGCCGCCGTCACCCTGCTCGATGCCGACCACTACACAGTCGCGCACCTCCGACATGCGCTCTACCGGGCCGTAAATGTCGGCGCTGCCCATCCGGACGCCCAACCGATTCAGGGTGGCATCCGAACGGCCATGTACTACAACGGATCCCCGGTCGGTGATGGTGAGCCAGTCGCCGTGGCACCACACACCCGGGTACTTGTCGAAGTAAGCGGCGCGGTAGCGGCTGCCGTCGGCGTCGTTCCAGAAGAACACCGGCATCGACGGCATGGGCTTGGTCAGGACCAGTTCGCCCTCTTCTCCGATGACCGGGCTCTGCGGCCCGACCCACGCCTCGATGGCGGCGCCCAGGCAGATGCAGTTCAGTTCGCCCGCAACGACCGGCATCGTCGGGCTGCCGCCGATGAAGGCCGTGCAGACGTCGGTGCCGCCGGAGATCGAGATCACCGGAACCCGCCGCCCCAGCCCCTCCTGCACCCAGCGGAACGCGGACGCCGGCAGCGGTGAACCGGTCGACCCCACCGTCCGCAGCCCGTCGAGCTGATACGACTTACCCGGGGAGAGCTCCTCTTTGGCGCAGGCCAGCAGGTAGCCCGCCCCGGCGCCGAGCACCGCGACCCCGGCGTCGGCGGCCACCCGGAAGAGACCGTCGGTCGTCGGATAGGTCGGGCTGCCGTCGTAGAGCACGATGGTGGTGTCGACCAGCAACCCGGACACCAGCAGATTCCACATCATCCAGCTGGTCGACGAGTACCAGAGATACCGGTCGCCCGGGTGCAGGTCGAGTTGCAGGCTCAGGTATTTCAGGTGTTCGAGCAGCGCGCCACCGTGGCCGTGCACGATGCCCTTGGGCTTGCCGGTGGTTCCTGAGGAGAACATCACCCACAGCGGGTGCCCGAACGGCACCGGCAAGATCTCCAGCGGGGCGTCGGTTGCCACTGCTGTCGCCCACGAAACCACTTGCGCCGCTTGGTCTGCGGCGCCGGCGTCGAGGTCCAGTCCCAGCCGCGGCACCACCACCGTGGCCCGCAGGGTCGGCATCGCCTCGCGGATCGCGGCCAGCTCGGCGCGCCGATCGATGCGCTTGCCGGCATATAGCGAGCCGTCCGTGGCGATCAGAACGGCGGGCTCCACCTGGCCCAACCTGGCGATCACGCCGTCGACGGACACATCCTGATTGCACACCGCCCAGATGGCGCCCACGCTCGCCGCGGCCAGCGCCGCGACGACGGCCTCGCCGACGTTGGGCAGGTAGCCGACGACGGCGTCGCCGGACTGCACACCGAGGCCCCGCAAGTAGGCCGTGAACGCGGCGGTCTCGGACTGCAGCCGGGCCCACGACCACTCGGTGGAGCCGTCCTCGCCGGCGGCTATCAGGGCGGGGCGCTCGTCGGTGGCGTGCCGGAATACCTCAGTGGCGTAGTTGATCGTGGCGCCTGGGAACCACTGGGCGCCCGGCATACTCGGGTCGGCCAGCACCGCGGTCGGTGCGCTGTCCGCCTCGATGTCGTAGTAGTTCCACACGGCGTCCCAGAACCATGCGACGTCGTCCACCGACTTCGCCCACAGCTCTTGGTAATTGGCGTACTGCCCGCGCCCGGTCTCGGCCAGCCAGGTCTGGAAGTGGGTCAAGTTCGCCGCGGCCAGGGTCGCCTCGTCGGGGCTCCAGCCGCCGTCGAGTTCGCTCATTTCTCGCTCACCGCGGTGACGTTACAGGCGGCCTCCATCAGCATCCAGCCTGACAGCTGCACCGATAGGTCCCGCTCGGCTATCGCGGACTCGTTCACCGCGCCCGCGACGAACTGCGCACGTTGGCCGCCCGCCGTCGGTAGCTCCGCCTCGCGGTGCCAAAAAGCGCCGAAGAGCGGGAGTCCGTCCACCGGCTGCCGGTTCTCCCACGCCGATTTCGCCGACTCGAGCACGATCGTGCGGGCGGTGTCGCGGGCGACGACGTCGGCGGTGGTCTCACCCGGCAGGGTGGTAGCCACCAGCGCGAGGTAGCGGGCGGTGATGCCGGCGAATAAACCGCCATCGCCACCACCGGAGCCGCTCAGCACACCCGACGGCGCCATGTGCTCGGCGACGGCCGCGACCAGTCGGTGCACCCGGGCCGCGTGCCGGTCGGCGGTGGTGCGCGCGGCGAGCTCCGTTTCCAGCCCGAGGACCACCCCCTGGCAGTAGGTGTATTGCGCGCGCACCAACGAGCGCTCTTTGATGCCGTCGAAGACCAGGTGGGTTTTGGGGTCGATCAGCGTTTCGTCGATCCAGTCGGCCATCTGCTGAGCCCGCCGCAGACGGTCAGGCTGGCGGGCCAAGAAGATCCCGGCCGGGCCGTTGGCCGGGGCGTTGAAGAACTGCTCTCGTTTACGCCATGGGATGCCGCCGCCGTCTTCGGGAACCCAGGAGTCGACGAGCTGTTTGGTGAGCTTGGACAGTGCGCGTTTGCGCTCGACGCCGACCAGCTGGGCGGCGCGTTCCAGCGCCAGCGCCAGCCACGCCATGTCGTCGTAATAGCCATTGGTCCAGGACAAGTTGTTGCGCAGGCGGTGCGAGCGGATCTGGCGATTGATCTTGACGACCCGTTCCGGCTGCGGGTCGCGCAGCTGGGCGTCGATCAGGCAATCCAGCAGATGGGCCTGCCACCAGTAGTGCCAGGTGCCGAACAACCGGTCCCGCCGTAGCGACGGCCACGCCACCACCCCCAGCTGAGTGCCCGGTAACGCCCAAAGCGGCCGCAGGTGCCGTTGTGCGACAGCGGCTTCGGAGCTGGCCGCCCGGTTCGCCCATAGCTGGTCCATACCTGCCGATCCTGCCTCACGCCGTGTCGGTCGAGTGTGCGGTCTGGGCATTGCGCGTGCATCCAGGGTGGGAAATTCGCCGAAATCCAGCCTTCAGCGCACAAGTGACGCCCTGAATGCACGCGCGACGCCGCGTCGGGGCGGCCGCTACCAGGCGCGGTTCAGGTCGCCGTGTTGGCGGATCCAGGCGTGCATGGCAATCCCGGCGGCGACGCCGGCGTTGATGCTGCGCGTCGAGCCGAACTGAGCGATCGAGACCGTCGTGACCGCGCCCGCCCGGGTGTCGTCGGTGATGCCGGGGCCCTCTTGGCCGAACACCAGCAGGCACTTGCGCGGCAGCGTCGCGTCCTCCAGGCGCGCCGCGCCCGGCACGTTGTCCACCGCGACCACCGTCAACCCGGCGTCGGCTGCGAAGCCCAGCAATTCGGCGGTGCTGTCGTGGTGACACAGCCGTTGGTAGCGATCGGTCACCATGGCGCCGCGTCGATTCCAGCGCCGCCGCCCGACGATATGCACGGTGTCCACCGCGAAAGCGTTGGCGGTGCGTACCACCGAACCGATGTTGGCGTCGTGGCCGAAGTTCTCGATCGCGATGTGCAGCGGGTGCCTGCGGCTGTCGATGTCGGCGATGATCGCTTCCCGGGTCCAGTACCGGTAGGCGTCGACGACATTGCGAGTATCGCCGTCGCGCAACAGAATTGGGTCATACCGCGGGTCCTCGGGCAGGTCGCCTGCCCAGGGGCCGACGCCGGGAGTCGGCGTTGCCCATTCGGTCGGCCCGGGTTCGGTCATCGCAATGTCCACACGCCGGCGTGGGTGCCGACGATCGCCACCGTCGCATACAGCAGCGCCTGGTTGATCTCGCCCTGGGTGCACAACGACGCGTCGATGCGCACCGCGTCCAGCGATGCATCCGGCAGGATCAGCACCGCCGCGCCATACGTCGCGCAGGCCGGGTTGAGTCCCGCACCGGGCAGCGTCGGCGCGGCCAGCAGCATCATCGGCCCGCCGCGTTTGGCCGAGTCGTCGCGATAGCGGTCCGCGACGGCGTCGGCTTGCAGTCCCAACAGCATGTAGCCGTTACCGGTGAACGCCCCCGGGTCACCGAGTTGGGCCGGGGTCAGCGGAGTTCCATTGGCTCGCCAGGCCGACAGGCTGGTGGTCTTCACCACCAGGCCGGTGTCGTTGACGTTGGTCGGCATTAAGCCCACCGGATACGCCGCGGGATAGGCCGCCGAGGAATCTGGGATCCGGTCGCGCGGCGAGTAGCTGTACACCCCGCGGACCTGGCTGTGGTCGCGCTGCGGACCCAGACAGACGGTGCCGGTCAGTCGGTCGGGCGGGGCCGACAGCGGCGCGGTGATGTCGTGCACGCTGGCCTTCGCCGCGTCGCAGCTGTCCAGTCCGGCCGTCTCCAGCGGGTGTGCCAGCGCCCCGTAGAGCCCGAATCGAATGTCGTCCTGCTTGGCGTGCGGCGCCTTGGGGTCCGACGGGGATGCGTCCACGTCGATGAGCACGTAGTCGCCATCCCAACGCAGATTCGACACCGCCATGTTCCAGCCCAGCAACGCCAGCGATTCGCCGATCCGCGCGCCCTGGGCCCCATAAGGGCGGCTGGGATGCTTCGAGCTCGAACAGCCCGCCAGCAAAACCGCCACGCAGGCGGCCAACGTGATGAGGATGCGCACCGTGATCCGCAGCGACCTAGCCCAGCCCTAGCTCGGCAAGGCCCAGCACACTGCGGTAGGCGAATCCTTCGGCTTCGATAGCCTCGGCGGCGCCGGTGGCACGGTCCACCACGGTGGCCACGCCGATCACCTCGCCACCCGCATCCTGCACGGCGTGCACCGCCGTCAGCGCCGAGCCGCCGGTGGTACTGGTGTCTTCTACCACCAGCACCCGCTGCCCGAATACCTCTGATCCCTCGATAAGACGTTGCAGCCCATGGGCTTTCGCAGACTTCCGCACCACGAAGGCATCGATCGGACGGCCGGGTGCGTGCATGATGGCGGTCGCGACCGGATCGGCGCCCAGCGTCAGGCCGCCGACCACCGCGTAGTCCCAGTCCGCGGTGAGTTCGCGCATCAGCTTCCCGATCAGTGCGGAAGCCCGATGATGCAGGGTGGCGCGACGCAGGTCGACGTAGTAGTCAGCTTCCTTGCCCGACGAAAGCGTGACGCGACCGTGTACCACCGACAGCTGGCGCACCAGGTCGGCCAGCTCGTCGAGGTCAGGCATGACCGACAGCGTAGCGAAGCGCCTCGTGGTTGCGGTGCAGGGGTTTTCAGTGCTGGTAGTTCGAGGCCTGATGGCCGTTGCGGCCGGGCGGCGGCGGACGCCGGACCTCTTCCGTGCGTCCCTCATCTCGTCGCACCGGCTCCGGGGTGCGGTGAGCCGCCTGAGCATCCGAGCCGAGGAGCCCGGCCACGTCGTTTTCCGCGCGCCTGGGCGGCAACTCGGCACGCCCGGCCGGCGCCAGCGGACGGCTCGGCGCCGCGTTACGGGGCCCGGCACCGTCCTCTGTCTCGGCGGGTAACGGCGGCAGTACCCGCAGCAAGTCGTTGAACTGGCGCACCGTACGCAAGCCCTCGTCCCATTGAGTGCGAGTGCTGGCGATCGGCAACGCGACCAACGTCCAGTTCTGTTCGTTCCACATGATCTCGGCGGAGTCGGGTGCGGTGTGCGCGAAGGTGACCATGCGCCGGTCGCAGGCGCGCCGCGCGGCGTCCAGGTTGGTGGAGTACACCATCCGCGGACCGATGGCGCCCAGCAACCAAATGTCGCTTTCCCGCGGCTCTTTGAGCCCCTTAAGCCGCAGGTCCACCACGACGTTGGTGCCGACCTTGCGGTGCAGCGCGATCACCGTCGCCACTTCTTCGAGGTCGAAGATGTAGACCGCCTCGCCGCGGATCTGGCCCAGCACCACGTTGTAGGCGGGCACGTCGCCGACCGTCGATATCACGCCGCGCTTCCAGCGCTTGAGAATCTGGGTGGATTCGCGTTCGTAGTCGAACCCGTGCGACCGCGCCCACGATTTGCGGCGCCTGCTGCGCCCACGGCGTCGATCGATATCGACATACAGCAGCACCACCGCACCGACGAAGCACAGCGCGGAGAGCGTGAACCAGAGGGGCACCATCCCCAACAGGGTATCTGCTGTTAGGTCAGAACCGAGAACGCGACCAGGTCACAACCGCGTTACAGGTCGCAACCATCTGACTCCGATATGCCGAACGTGCTCTCAGGGCGGAAAAATCGCTTGATTCTCACCGTGAGAGCACGTTCGGCGGAGCGCCCCGAGCCGCTCAGCCCAGGATCAGGGAGTCGCCGTCCGGGCTGACGTTGACCGGAATGGTGTCGCCGTCGTGCACGTCGCCGGCCAGCAGCATCTTGGCCAACTGGTCGCCGATCGCGTGCTGCACCAGCCGGCGCAGCGGACGCGCACCGTAGACCGGGTCGAACCCGCGCTGGGCCAGCCAATCCTTGGCCGGCGACGACACCTCCAGCAGCAGCCGCCGCTGGGCGAGCCGTTTGTCCAGCTGCTCGAGCTGGATGTCGACGATCCGCACCAGTTCCTCGGGGTTCAGGCCCTCGAAGATCAGCACGTCGTCGAGCCGGTTGATGAACTCCGGCTTGAACGCCGCGCGCACCGCGGCCATCACCTGCTCCTCGCTGCCGCCCGAACCGAGGTTGGACGTCAGGATCAGGATCGTGTTGCGGAAATCGACCGTGCGACCCTGCCCGTCGGTGAGCCGGCCCTCGTCGAGCACCTGTAGCAGCACGTCGAACACGTCCGGGTGGGCCTTTTCGACCTCGTCGAACAGCACCACGGTGTAGGGCCGACGGCGGACCGCCTCGGTCAGCTGACCGCCCTGGTCGTATCCGACGTAGCCGGGAGGCGCACCGACCAGCCGGGCCACCGAGTGCTTCTCGCCGTATTCGCTCATATCGATGCGAACCATCGCCCGCTCGTCGTCGAACAAGAAGTCCGCCAGCGCTTTGGCCAGCTCGGTCTTGCCGACGCCGGTGGGTCCGAGGAACAGGAACGATCCGGTCGGCCGGTTCGGGTCGGCAACTCCAGCCCGGGTGCGACGTACCGCGTCGGAGACGGCCTGCACGGCTTTTTTCTGCCCGACCACGCGCTTGCCCAGCTCGTCTTCCATCCGCAGCAGCTTGGCGGTCTCACCTTCCAGCAGCCGTCCGGCGGGGATGCCTGTCCACGCCGACACCACGTCGGCGATGTCGTCGGGACCGACCTCCTCCTTGAGCATCACGTTTTCGTGAGCATGAGCGGTGGGCAGCGCGGCGTCGAGTTTCTTCTCGACTTCAGGGATCCGTCCGTACCGCAGCTCGGCGGCCTTGGCCAGGTCGCCGTCGCGCTCGGCGCGCTCGGACTCCCCGCGCAACGTCTCGAGCTGTTCCTTGAGTTCGCGGACGACGTCGATGGCGTTCTTCTCGTTCTGCCATCTGGCCGTCAGCTCGGACAGCTTTTCGCGCTGGTCGGCCAGCTCGGAGCGCAGTTTCTCCAGCCGCTCCTTGGACGCCTCGTCGTCTTCCTTGTCCAGCGCCATCTCTTCGATTTCCAGTCGGCGCACCAGCCGCTCGACCTCGTCGATCTCGACGGGCCGCGAGTCGATCTCCATCCGCAACCGGCTGGCCGACTCGTCGACCAGGTCGATGGCCTTATCGGGCAGGAAGCGCGCGGTGATGTACCGGTCGCTCAACGTCGCCGCGGCGACCAGCGCGGAGTCGGTGATGCGCACCCCGTGGTGCACCTCGTAGCGATCCTTCAGCCCGCGCAGGATGCCGACGGTGTCCTCCACCGACGGCTCGCCGACCAGCACCTGCTGGAAGCGCCGCTCCAGCGCAGCGTCCTTCTCGATGTACTTGCGGTACTCGTCGAGCGTGGTGGCGCCGACCAGCCGCAGCTCGCCGCGGGCCAGCATCGGCTTGATCATGTTGCCGGCGTCCATCGCGCCCTCGCCGGTCGCACCGGCGCCGACGATGGTGTGCAACTCGTCGATGAAGGTGATGATCTGCCCGGCCGAGTTCTTGATGTCGTCGAGCACGGCCTTGAGCCGCTCTTCGAACTCGCCGCGGTACTTGGCGCCCGCCACCATCGATCCCAGGTCCAGGCTGACGACGGTCTTGTCCCGCAGGCTTTCGGGCACGTCGCCGGCGATGATGCGCTGGGCCAGGCCCTCCACGATTGCGGTCTTGCCGACGCCGGGCTCACCGATCAACACCGGGTTGTTCTTGGTGCGACGGGAGAGCACTTGCACGACGCGGCGAATTTCGTTGTCCCGCCCGATAACCGGGTCGAGCTTGCCTTCACGGGCCCGCTCGGTCAGGTCAGTGGAGTATTTCTCCAGCGCCTGATAGGTGGATTCGGGATCGGCGCTGGTGACCCGCGCGCTGCCGCGGACCTTGACGAACGCGTCCCGCAGCGCCTGCGGGGACGCACCATGTCCGGTCAGCAACTTGGCGACGTCGGAGTCGCCGGTAGCCAGCCCGACCATCAGGTGCTCGGTGGAGACGTATTCGTCGTCCATCTCGGTGGCCAGCTGCTGGGCGGTGGTGATGGCCGTCAGCGATTCGCGCGACAGCTGCGGTTGCGAGCTGGCACCGCTGGCCTGGGGCAGCCGGTCGAGTAGGTGCTGCGCTTCGGTGCGGATAGTGGCGGGCTCGACGCCGACAGCCTCCAATAGCGGTGCGGCGATCCCGTCGTTCTGCGTCAGTAGCGCCAGCAGCAGATGAGCGGGCCTGATCTCGGGATTTCCGGCAACAGTCGCTGCCTGAAGCGCCGACGTCAGGACCGCTTGCGTCTTAGTTGTCGGGTTGAAAGAGTCCACGACACCTCCGTTCGGGTACTTGGGGAAAATGCTTGTCGGGTTATTCAACGCCGTCAAGGTTGAGTCTGTTCCGCTCAAGTTTAAATTTTATGGATATATTTCCCGCAATGGGGATGGGAGCAGTGGATTCTGGCCTCGCGGCGGCGCCGCGCAGGGTGCCGATGGCCTTCCGATTGGCCGAGCTGCTGCCGTTTCGCTGGTGGTACCTGTGGACGCTGCTCATCGTCGCGATCCCGCCGGTCGCGTTGTGGATGCAACAGCCCATGGCCTTCGCCGCGGTGGCGGTCATCACCTTGGCAAGTATCTACGCCGCGCAGCTGTACAGCGCGCGCATCCGGCTGGGCTTGCTCAAGTGGGGCCGGGTAGCCGACGTCTTCGAGTCCGAAAGTAGCAGCGGCACAACGTGGTACAACGTCTACCTGCCGATTGCGCACGGATGGACCGTGACCCGCCAGCGCTGGAGCGGCCGGAACACCAGGACCCTAATCCGCTACACCCTGGACGACCAGCAGGGCGAACTCGTGCTGCGGGGACGCGAATACGCCGACGGGGTGATCCTGGCCGACGTCCGCAATCCGGCGCGGGCGCGCTGCGTGACCGCGTTCTCCTACGACCTGGACCGCGACGAGACCGGCAATTGGGTGGGCAGGCTAGGGCCACGCCTTCGGGTGGGGATGGCCTGCTGGTCGGTCATCGTGATCGGCTGGCTAGGGCTGGCCGGCTTGGCGGCAATCGGTTTCCCTACCGACTTCGCCGGCAGCAGTCCACCGGCCAATGTGCCGCAGGCGGGCACGTTGCAGGTCAGCGGGACCCGCACAACGAACACCGTCCCCTGCAATGGCGGCTACCTATCGGTGAGCGGCGTGGACAACACCGTCACCGTCACCGGCCACTGCGTCAGCGTCAGTGTCTCCGGCAACGGAAATCACGTCACGGTCGACAGCACGGATGCGGTGAGCGCGTCGGGACGAGGCAACGTGGTCACGTACCACTGGGGTTCACCGAAGGTCGCCAACGCCGGAACGTCGAACACCGTCCAGCAAGGCTGACCAGGACAGGGCGCCGCGAGCTTAGAATCGGGCTCCGTGAGCCTAGAAGACCGGGATGCGTTGCGGGTGTTGCGCGATGCCTTCCGGCCGGACGAGCCGGGAGGGGTTGAACTCGTCCACCAGTTCTACAGCCACTGGTTTGCTCTCGACGTTTCGGTACGCGATCTGTTTCCGCCCGAAATGGCCGCCCAGCGAGCCGCTTTCGGCCAGGCACTGCACTGGCTTTACGGCGAACTGCTGGCACAGCGCGCTGCCGAGCCGGTGGCGTTTCTCGCCCAGCTCGGCCGCGATCACCGCAAATACGGTGTGCTGCCAACGCATTACGAGACGTTGCGGCGCGCGTTGTACGCCGCGCTGCGCACCCGCCTTGGCGATGCCTGGACCGCTGCCGTCGACGCCGCCGCGGGCCAGTCGCTCAACCTGATCATCGGGGTGATGAGCGGTGCCGCCGACGCCGACGAGGGGCCGGCGTGGTGGGACGGCACGGTCATCGAGCACCATCGCGTCTCGCGGGATCTCGCGGTCGTTCGGCTGCGCCTGGACCGCCCGATGCACTACCACCCGGGTCAGTACATCAATGTCCACATTCCGCAATGCCCGCGTCGATGGCGATACCTGAGCCCCGCTATCCCGGCCGATCCGGACGCCGGTATCGAGTTTCATGTCCGCCTGGTGCCCGGTGGCCTGGTCAGCAACGCGATCGTCAACGAAACTCGGCCGGGCGACCGGTGGCGGTTATCCAGCCCGCACGGCGGCCTGCAGGTCGATCGCGACGGCGCCGACATCCTGATGGTCGCCGGCAGCACCGGTTTGGCGCCGCTGCGCGCGCTGATCATGGACCTCAGCCGCTTCGCGGAGAACCCCCGAGTGCACCTGTTCTTCGGCGCACGCTATCGCTGCGAGCTCTATGACCTGCCCACGTTGTGGCAGATCGCCTCGCACAATCCCTGGCTGTCGGTCTCCCCGGTGTCGGAGTACAACCGCGACCCCGCCTGGGCCGCCGAGTATCCCGACGTCACGCCGCCGCGGGGCCTGCACGTGCACCAGACCGGACGGCTGCCCGAGGTGGTGACCAAGTACGGCGGCTGGGGCGATCGGCAAATTCTGGTCTGCGGCGGACCCGCCATGGTCCGCGCCACCAGGGACGCCCTGATCGCCAAAGGGGCCTCGCCCGAGCGTATTCAGCACGACCCGCTGTCACGCTAGGCCGGCTTATCCTCAGCTGGGCCAATGGCGACGACCCGCAGCGCCCGGTCCCCCGCAAGCGGGAGGTACCCCCAGCGCCGCGCTTGCGATCGCCGCTACGCTGACCGCGTGCACCTCGTCACCCTGCGTGACCCTCCCCCGCAAGCGGGAGGTACCCCCACGTCGTCGGTAGCCGCGCAGTTCGTCCCGGACGCGGGCATGATCGGCACCTCGCTGACCGACTCGGGCGCGGAGCTGCTCGGCCAACGGCGCGGCCTGGACGCCTACCTACAAGCCGGCAAAACGATGGGGATACCGATCCTGTATCCCTGGGCAAACCGGTTGGGCAGCAACACTTATACGGCCGAAAACGTGACGGTGGAGCTGACGCCGGGCGAAAACGGCGTTCGACCCGACCCCAATGGGTTGCCCATCCACGGCGTATTGGCGGCCTACCCGGGCTGGCGGGTCACGGCGGAAACGGCCAACGAGCTGACCGCCGAGGTGGATTTCGGCGCCGAGCAGCGGTTGCTGGCCAGCTTCCCGTATCCCCACGTGCTTACGGTGAACGTGCGGCTGGCCGATCGGGCGTTGACGGTGCGCACCACGGTCACCGCGACCGGCGACAGGGCAGTCCCGCTGTGCTTCGGCTTTCACCCGTATCTGTGCCTACCAGATGCACCCCGCGGCGAGTGGATCATCGAGACGCCGCCGCTGCGGCACCTCAGCCTCGATGAACGCGGACTGCCTACCGGTGCCACGGCATCACAGCCCGCGGGCCAAGAGCCATTGGGCGACAAAGCTTTTGACGATGCCTATGACCAGGTCGACGACGGCGCGGTGTTCGCGGTATCCGGCGGCGGGCGCCGCGTGGAAGTCCATTTCGAGCAGGGGTATCCCGCGGCCCAGATCTTCGCGCCGCCCGCCGAAGATCTGGTGTGTTTCGAGCCGATGACCGCGCCCACCGATGCGCTGCGTCGCGGCGGCTACCGAAGTGCGCGGCCCGGGGAACCGGCGGTCGCGGTGTTCTCCATTCGCGTCTAGCAACCTGCGGCTACGTCGGCTTTTCCGCGACATTTCCGCACCCGCTGAAATCAGGGCGCCTGACCGGTACTCTTAGCGCCAATCCTTTGGGGGCAGAAGGAGCGGCTTGAGCCCTGTCGACAGCGGTGCATCGATCGATGACCTGCTCGAACGTGCGGTGCAGGCCATCAACGCTGGCGACCGGGCGACGGCAACCACATTGGCCGGACAGGTTCTTTCCGTCGACAGGGGTAACCCAGAAGCCGAGGACCTGCTCACCGCGCCGGACCACTACGGCGAAATTCGGCGGCTGACAATCTTGATGGCCGACCTGGTGGACTCGACAGCGCTGTCCACCCGGTTGGAGCCCGAGAGGTATCACGCCCTGGTCGGCCGCTATCGGGATGAGGTGCGCCAGATTGTCGATCGGTATGAGGGCCATATCTGCTCGATCAAGGGCGATGGATTGTTGGCAGTATTCGGGCATCCCAAGGCGCATGAGAACAATGCACGGCGCGCCGTCGCGGCGGGACTCGATATCACCCGCGCGGTAGCGCAACTCAGCAAACGGGCCGAAGGCAGGTTCGGCGTGACCATCGACGTGCGAGTCGGCATCCACCGCGGGCTGGTCTATCTCGACACCGACCAAGACGACGTGTACGGGTTCGCCGCCAACTTGGCCGCCCGTCTTTCCGGTTTGGCCGACCCGGGCACGGTCGCGGTGTCGGATGCGGTTGCGCCCCTGGTGGATCACTTATTTGAGCTCGACACGCGTCCGGCGGCCGCGGTGAAGGGCGTCGACGGTTTGATCAGCCATCACCTGGTGCTCGGTGAACGGCCAGAAGTGGCGCCGCCGCGGCGAGTACCCCTGATCGGGCGTGACCGTGAGCGCGTCTGGCTGCAGCAGAGCTGGCAGCGGGCGCGCGACGGAATGCTGTCCAGTCCGGGCATCGGTTTTTGGGGTGAGCCGGGAATCGGTAAGACCCGGCTCGCCAATGAGGCAATCGAATTGGCCCGAAGTTCGGGCGCGCCGGTGGTCGAGCTGTTTGGTTCACCGTTGCATACCGACACCGGCTTGCATCCGGTGCGACGGCTGCTGGAGCGCCGATGCGGCATCACCCGGCTCACCGACGGGCGAGAGCGCCTGCGCTTACTTGAAGCCGAATTGCTGGCCTGCACGCTGGATCCCGCCACCGCGGTGCCGTTGTTCGCGCCGATCATTGGTATCGGCCCCGAGCACGGCTATCACGCGGCCGCCGTCGAGGGCCGCGCCCTTTACGCGATCATCGGCGCGACCGTTCAGCAATACCTGCTGGCCTGCATCGGTGATCAGGCCGGGTTGCTGGTCGCGGAGGATCTGCATTGGTTCGACCCGTCCACGTTGGACCTGGTCAACTCGTTGCTCGCCGGCACGGACGGAAGGCTGCTGGTGGTCTTGACCGGACGCGATGGCGAATGGCTTCGAAGGGATTGGCCGACAACGCATTTCGAACTCTCGCCGTTGACCGAGGAGCAGTCCGACGCACTGATCGATGCATTGGACCCGTCGGTGACCGACGACCAGCGGGCGGCGGTACGCAGCCGCTGTGACGGGATTCCGTTCTACATCGAACACGTCGTCGATGAGATCGACGCCGCCGGACCCGAGGCGGGCGTGCCCGAGGCGCTGTATGAGTCGCTGTTCGCCAGACTGCACCGACCGCACGCCGATGTTGTGCCGGTGGTGGAGGCGGCAGCAGTCATCGGGCGTGCCGGCGATCTCGCGTTGCTTCGCTCGGTGGTCGGAACCAGCGCCAACAACGTCGACGAAGTCGTCACCGAACTGGTCCGGGCACGGGTGCTCGAACGGCGCGGCGACGACCGCTGGCGGTTCCGCCATGAGCTGTTCCGCGAAGTGGCCGCCGAGCTGGCCCCACCATCGCTGGCTCGCGACCTGCACGCACGCGCCGCTCGCACACTCGTCGACACGGCCCTCACGGTCGAACCGGATTGGCGTGTCGTCGGAGCCCATTTCGAGCAGGCATGGCACTACGACGAGGCCGTCGAGGCCTACCAGAAGGCCACCATCAGCGCCCGGCGCCGCGGCGCAGTGCACGAGGCAGTCGCGTGCCTGACCAAAGCACTCGGCCAGCTCGGCCGATCTGCCGCGGGACCGGATCGGGACCGCAAGGAGATCGCCATACGGCTGGAGCGCGGCTTCCTGGCGGGCGCCACGCAGGGCAGCATGAGTGGTGAGGGGCCCGCCGACTTCCAGCGCTGTCTGGCGTTGGCCAGCATCGGCAATTACCACGACGAGTTACTCAGCACATTGACCGCGCTGATCGGCTACTACGTGACGCGGGCCGACCTGCGCCGGGCTCATGAACTGCTCGAAACGCTGCACGGCCGTATCGCGCAAGACCGCCAATGGGGTTATCCGGCAATCGAATCACTGCTGGGTACCGTCGTCTGGTTGGAAGGCGACTTCGATACCGCGCGCGAACACCTGTTGCGGGCACTGGCCGACCGCTCGGCCGCGGACCCGCAGAAGATGGACGCGACGTGGTGGATCGCCACGGATCCCATCACCGCGGCGCACAATTACCTGGCGCTGATGCACTTAGTACACGGCGACCTGGACCACGCTGAAGCCGACATCGCCCAAGCCTTGCACCGCAGTGATGAGCTCGGCTACCCGCAGAACGCCTACAACCGGGCCTTCACCTACTTCGTGCAGATCTGGATGCGCCTAGAGGCCGGCCAACTCGTGGAGGCGGCCAGCCTTGTCGCCGACCTTCGCCAGCTCAGCGAGCAGTCGGGACTGGACTTATGGCTACAGGTCGGCGCCACCGAGCACGCCACCGTCAAAGCGCTGGAAGCCCTGCACGTTGGTGCCGACGCGGACACGTTGATGGCCCGGGCCAACAAGATTGCTCTGCGTGTCGATGGCTCGCGCCGCCTACACCTGAACAACTATCTGACGTTCAAGGACGCCATCATCGGCCGTCTGCTGATAGCCGCTGGCCAGCCGGAGATTGCTCGCCAACGATTGGAGATGGCGCTGGGGCACGCCCAAGAAACCGGAATGCACTTCTACGACGCTGAGCTACTGCGGATACGGGCACAGACGCTGACAGATCCGCAGGAACGCCGCAATGCCCTGACCGCTGCGCTTGCGTTCGCACGCCATCAAGGTGCGACTCTGTCCGAATTACGTTGTCTGTTGGATTCTTTCGACCTAAACGGCGACGGTGACCGGTCCGCGCTGGCCGACGCTGTCGGTCGCTTCGGCGGCGACGCCAGGTGGCCGGAATACGCACGGGCCCAGGCGATCCTGTCGTGACCGGTCTGTCGGTCGTGGCCAGAATCAGCGATAACCCTTGGTCGGCTTCTGCGGAGTACTCGCCACTGCTTCAAGCGCTCATGTTCGTGGCCACGTCGTCGCTCTCGTGCTTGGCGATTTCGCGAACGAGTGCGGGGAACGGGGTGAACCCGGGCGCCTGCTGGTACCAGGTACCCAGCGCGGCCGAGGCCTCCTGTTACCCGCTTCTGCGTGGCCATCGGCGATTGTTGGCCATGTAAATCGCGAAGAACCACGCCCCTGCATGTTTTCCAGCATCCGGTTGAACACGCTGAGCTCATCGGGTAGCACCACTCGGGTCCAGCGCAACTCCGGCGACAGTTGTTGCAACACAGCGAGAACGCAGGGACCTGGTCGGCGAGAATCTTGTTGACGCGGTCGAAATCGCCCTGCAGCGCTGCAGCGAGGTGCGTGCGACGGTGAGCACGCCATCCCCAGGTCGAAACTGATGTGCGCGTTGAACGCAATCAGCAAGTGCTGCAAGATGATTGCTTGACCGTCCAAGGACCCGACGAACGCGACCTCCCACGGCAGCGTCAGACCGCCGATCGCGTCGGGGTAGAAGAATCCGTTCAGCGCGTTGAAGTAGCGCTGCGCGAAAGCGACGTCGAGCTTCTCTACCAGGGCAGGGTTCTCGAATGTTTTGGGGTGTTGAGGGCTTGCTTGACGGCTAGGGTGACCCGCTGATAGACAACGGCGAAGTAGCCGATGGGGCTGTGCTCGTCGCTGGCCCAGTCGATGATCTGCCCGACGTTGCGCAGCACGTCGTCGATGTCCTTGGCCTGCGCGAGGCGACCCGGGGGAGGAAGGAAAGTGGGGTTGTCATTTCGACAGTCCCCACTTGCTGGCCAGGTGGTCGGGTATGTCGAACGCCGCTCGCACCCCACCCCGCTGATAATGGAACAACGCCTGCATCAGCTCACGCCCGAAGGGGCGCGCGAGGACCGAGACCAGTTGCAAACGTGGCGAATTCCGGAAGGACTTGCCGAAGAAGAGCACGAACAACCAATTGACGAGCTGGGTGAGCCGCCCGATGTCCTTGGTGTACTTCGACCGCGGCACATCGAGCATGTCGGCGTACTTGTCGGTGATCAGATGACGGATCAACGGCGGAATCGTTTTGTCGAAATCGCGCCCGGGCGTCAGCTTGTCGAGCAGAGCCATCAGCGCGACGGTCATCTCCCGGCCTTCGGGCGAAGCCACGAATTGCCTGCGCCGGATCGTCTCGACGAGGTCGGTGGCATCGTCGATGCCGCGCACGCGCAGGTCGTCATCCAGGCCGAGCAGATGCGCGATGACGTTCCACAGATGCAGGTAGGCCTCTGCGTCCTCGTCGGAAACGGGGATACTCAACCGGCGCAGGGGTTCGATGGGCACATAAGAGAACGAGAGCATCGTGCCGGCGAGGTCTTCCTGGTTGATCGGTATGCCCCAGTCGGGATCCCAGAACCCGGGCTGCTTCACGTTTTGGTCCTCGATCAGCTTGCGCACGGCGGCGTGCATCAGGCGGATGTGCTGGATGGTGCGAAAGGCTTTGCCGCTCGGCTCGAAGCTGTCAACGACGAGCACGTTCATCAAGAACTGGCCGGTCTCGATCACTCGCCGGCGCGCATCGTTTCTGAGCCGGGCGGTCTTGAAGAGCACCTGCACGCCCTTGGCCGCCGCGTACGCCGACGGCAGCGATGCGCAGAACAGACACAGGGAGATCTCCAGTCCCAACCCCTCGAACAGTTCCTGGCCGCGCTTGATCTTGACCGGGTCGGCCCATTTCGGCAGCACCGTTGGAGTCGCCGCCAGATACTTCTGTATCTCGACTGGCAAATCTTTCGGCTCCGGCTGGTCATTGCTCACCAGGGTTTGCATGAGGTCGTTGACCGCCTGGATGTTGCCGCGCTTCAACAGCTCTTCGACGGCGTCGTCCGCCAGGTGATCTCCCCGCTGCCGTTTCTTATCGAGCAGCTCGTCCGTCCACCGAGGGCCCCCGTGTGCGCCCGTCATGCAGGCAGCATGGCAGATAGGTGGCGCTTTTTGCTAGCGCTACCGGTCAGTTAAGGTAGAAGTCATAGGATTTCGAGTAGTCAGCTACCGACCCGGCCGTCTCAGCGGGACTTGCGAGGCTGCCACACCACCAGCGCGGTGCTCTTGGGCACCACCGCGACATCGCGGCGCTGGTTGGTGCGCAAAACGGCGATCTCCTCGGCCATTTCCTGCAGCCGCAACTGAAGTGCCTCGACTTGGTTGGTCAGCTCGATGACGCGCTTGATGCCGGCGAGGTTGACGCCTTCGTCCTGCGAGAGCCGCTGTACCTCACGCAGCAGATCCACGTCGTGCTGCGAATAGCGGCGCCCACCACCGGAAGTGCGACTCGGAGTCACCAGCCCGAGGCGATCGTAGGTACGCAACGTCTGCGCGTGCATGCCGGCCAGTTCGGCCGCCACCGAGATCAAAAAGGTCCGGGATTCCTCGCGTTTGGAGTTCTTGGGCATCAGCGATTACCCGCCCATCCCGCCCGTGGGTTGAAACCACTGGACCGCTCGGCCTCGGCATACGCCTCCAGCGCTTCCTGCGCGGTCCCTTCCAAATTCGGTGGGACAGCGACCTTCACGGTAACGAGCAGGTCGCCGTTGCCGCCGCTGCGCTTGGGCACACCGCGTCCGCGGACTCGCAGGATGCGGCCGTCGGCCGTGCCCTTGGGCACCCGAACGCCAACCTTCCCATCGAGCGTGGGAACCGAAAGTGTTGAACCCAAAGCTAATTCGCTGAAGCTGACCGGAACCGTCACGGTGAGGTCGTCGCCGTCGCGGCTAAAAACCTTGTCCGGTCGCACATGTACCGTCACATACAGGTCGCCCGACGGGGCGCCCCGCAACCCGGCCTCACCCTGGCCGGGCAGCCGGATCCGCTGGCCGTCATCAACACCCGGCGGGATCCGCACATTGATGGTGCGGGTACGGGTGGTGACTCCGGTGCCTTTGCATTCGTCGCAGGGTTCCTCGATGATCGAGCCGCTGCCCCGGCACTCGGCGCAGGGCTCGGAGAAACCGAACGCTCCCTGGTTGCGGCTGATCACGCCGGAGCCGTTACAGCTCGCGCACACCTTGGGGCTGGTGCCCGGGCGTGCCCCGCTGCCATGGCAATTGGTGCACGGCGCCGGGCTGGTCAGCCGCAGCGGCATTGCCACGCCCTTGGCGGCCTCGACGAAATCCAGCTCGGTCTCGGTCTCGAGATCGTTGCCGCGTCGCGGCCGGCTGGGCCGGGCAGCGGCGCCGCGCCCGAATAGCCCGCCAAACAGGTCGCCGATGTTGGTGCCTCCGCTGCGGCCTGCGGCGTCGAACAGATCGTTCAGGTTGAACTCGGCGCCGTCACCACCCGCGCCGCCGAAGCCGCTGGAATCGAACCGTCGGCCACCCAGGCCACCGCCGGCGAACAGCCTGCGGGTTTCGTCGTATTCCTTGCGCTTGGCCACGTCCGACAACACGTTGTGGGCTTCGGACACCGCTTTGAATCGTTCACCGGCAGCGGGATTGTCGGGATTTGCGTCCGGATGCAGGTCGCGCGCTAGCTTGCGGTAGGCGCGTTTGATCTCCTCGGGGCTGGCGTCGGAGGAGACGCCCAGCTCCTTGTAGAAGTCCTTTTCGACCCATTCACGCTGGGCCATGTCGCGTCACCCCCTCACCTTTCTCCACTTGTTCTCGTCTGCTCGTTTCCTGGTCTTAGATTCTGTGCCCTAATCGCCAGGGGTGTCGGCATTATCGCCCGGTTCGGCGTCCGGCGCGTTGTCGGCTGCGCCCACCGTGGCGTTGGTCTGCTCGCCGTCGCCGGGGACAGTGTCGACGACGCCGACCAGGGCATGGCGCAGAACCTGATCGCCCAGTTTGTAGCCCTGCCGCATTACCGTGCCGATCACCGGTCGCGAGCCGTCACCCTCGTGCTGCACCGCTTCGTGCAGGACGGGGTCGAAGTCTTCGCCCTCCGCGCCGTACGACGTCAGACCGAGTCCGGTCAAGGCGTTCATCAGCGTGTCGGCGACCGACTTCAGCGGGCCGGCTTCCAGATCGCCGTGCTTGCGCGCGCGATCGAGATCGTCTAGCACGCCCAGCAATTGGCTGACGACACCGGCTTTGGCCCGGTCCGCCGCCGCCTGCTGGTCGCGCAGCGCCCGCTTGCGGTAGTTGGCGAAATCGGCCTGTACCCGTTGTAGATCACCCAGCAATTCGGCGGCTTTGCCGGCCTCCTCGGGAGTTTCACTCGCGAATGCCGACGCACCCCCTCCCGGCTCGGAGCCGGGAGGGGTGTGCCGTACTTCGCCGGTCTCAGGATCGATTCGCCGCTTGTCGGTGAACGTCACCGGTTCCTGAGTGCCGTCGGTTTTTTGGCTTCCGTCGGTCACTTGGCCTCCCGGTCGTCGTCGTCAACCACCTCCGCGTCCACGACATCGTCAGCCGAGCCGCCCTGCGGGCCGCCAGCGGCGTCACCGCCGGCCGCTTGAGTCGCCTCGTAGATCGCCTGACCGAGTGCCTGGGACTCCTCGCCGAGCTTTTCCATCGCCGCCTTGATTGCGGCGATATCGGTGCCACCCAGCGCGGTCTTGGCTTCCGCCACCGCGGCATCGACCTTGTTCAAGGTGTCTTCGGGAACCTTGGAACCACCCTCGGCTTCGCGCTGTTCCTTGACGAACTTTTCCGTCTGGTAGACCAGCGTCTCGGCCTGGTTGCGGACATCGGCTTCTTCGCGACGCGTGCGATCCTCATCGGCGTGCGCCTCGGCGTCCTTGATCATCCGGTCGATCTCCTCCTTGGAAAGGCCGGAGCCCTCCTGGATTTTGATCGTGTTCTCCTTGCCGGTGCCCTTATCCTTGGCCGTGACGTGCACGATGCCGTTGGCGTCGATGTCGAAGGTGACCTCGACCTGGGGCACACCACGCGGGGCCGGCGGCAGGCCGGTCAGCTCAAAGGAGCCGAGCAGCTTGTTGTGCGAAGCGATTTCGCGCTCACCCTGATAGACCTGGATCTGCACCGACGGCTGGTTGTCGTCGGCCGTGGTGAAGGTCTCCGACCGCTTGGTCGGGATGGTGGTGTTGCGCTCGATGAGCTTGGTCATCACGCCGCCCTTAGTCTCGATACCGAGACTCAGTGGTGTGACATCAAGCAGCAGAACGTCTTTCACCTCGCCCTTGAGGACGCCGGCCTGAAGAGCCGCCCCAACCGCTACAACTTCATCGGGGTTGACGCCCTTGTTGGGCTCCTGGCCACCGGTCATCTCCTTGACCAGTTCGGTCACGGCGGGCATGCGGGTGGAACCACCCACCAGCACGACGTGGTCGATGTCGGAGACCGGAATACCGGCGTCCTTGATCACCGACTGGAACGGGGCACGGGTGCGGTCCAGCAGATCCTGAGTGATCTTCTGGAATTCGGCGCGGGTCAGCTGCTCGTCGAGGAACAGCGGGTTCTTGTCCGCGTCGACGGTGATGTAAGGCAGGTTGATCGAGGTGCTCTGGCTGGAGCTGAGCTCGATCTTGGCCTTCTCGGCGGCCTCACGCAGCCGCTGCATCGCCATCTTGTCCTTCGTCAGGTCAATCCCGCTGGTGCCCTTGAACTTTTCGACCAGCCAGTCGACCACGCGCTGGTCCCAGTCGTCGCCGCCCAGGTGGTTGTCACCACTGGTGGCGCGGACCTCGACCACGCCCTCGCCGATCTCGAGCAGCGAGACGTCGAAGGTGCCGCCACCGAGGTCGAAGACCAGGATGGTCTGTTCCTTCTCGCCCTTGTCCAGCCCGTAGGCCAGCGCCGCCGCGGTCGGCTCGTTGACGATGCGCAGCACGTTGAGGCCGGCGATCTGGCCGGCTTCCTTGGTGGCCTGACGCTGAGCGTCGTTGAAGTAGGCGGGCACGGTGATCACCGCGTCGGTGATGTCCTCACCGAGGTAGCTTTCGGCGTCACGCTTCAGCTTCTGCAGAACGCGGGCGCTGATCTCCTGCGCGGTGTACTTCTTGTCATCGATCTCGACGGACCAGTCGGTGCCCATGTGCCGCTTTACCGAGCGGATGGTGCGATCGACGTTGGTCACCGCCTGGTTCTTGGCGGGCTGCCCGACGAGTACTTCGCCGTTGCGCGCGAAGGCGACGACGGACGGTGTCGTGCGCGAGCCCTCGGAGTTCGCGACAACGACGGGGTCGCCACCCTCAAGAACTGCGACGACAGAGTTGGTGGTCCCGAGGTCGATACCGACCGCACGAGCCATAGTGATTCCTCCTGAATATGTAGAGCGTGTTTGGTGCCACTATGCTGAGTGAACCCCGCTCAAGCCTGCTACTGCCGACGCCTTGCTGTCAACCCAGGATTGAGTCTGGTTCACTCAACTTATCGATCATGGTAACGGGCGACTGGGCGATCTTGTTCCCGGGGGTGTTTTAGTCCCCCGTTCTAACTGCCCTCAGGGTCAATTCTTAGCTGGCTCCTAGCTGCGACTGTCATGGTCAGCGCCATGAAAACCGTCAGGTTGGCCACCGCGACCGGCGTTCCCGTTGTTGGGATCGGTAGTGGCCAGCCAATGGAACGTTGTGGTCATCGTCACAGTCTCCAAAAGGCCAGGCCAGAC
This sequence comes from uncultured Actinomycetota bacterium, assembly GCA_963826365.1. Taxonomy (GTDB): domain Bacteria; phylum Actinomycetota; class Actinomycetes; order Mycobacteriales; family Mycobacteriaceae; genus Mycobacterium. The sequence continues at coordinate 1,067,123 of CAWGXA010000004.1, forward strand.
CTAAGGCTTTGCAAATTGGTGGCCTGCGCGAAACCAACCCTTAATTACACTTTCGTTAACTACGGTGCGGGAAGCAGGACGGATTAGTACCGTCGTGCTTCGAAGCACCGGGGGAAGGCGCAGCATCATGACAGCTACGCGGTCAGCCGCGACAGCACAGGATGGGGTTCCTGGCTGTCCGTATCGGCCGAGCAATTCTGGTACGGCAACCACAATGCGGCGCGACGCTCAGCTTGCGCGCGCATCCGCGCCGATGGTGGCTAAAGTACTGGCACTCACCACCGCCAAGAAGGCCCGATCGAGGCTGGTCGGCAGCAACGCCCATCGGCACATCCAAATCACCGATTTCGACCCGCTGGACCCTGCGATCGCCGCCGATCCCTACCCGTACTACCGGGCGTTACTGGCTGGCGAGCGAGTGCATTACAACGCCAAGCGCGACGTCTACATCTTGAGCCGCTACTCCGACGTGCGTGACGCTGCGCGTAACCACGAGGTGTTGTCCAGCGCCGGCGGAATCACTTTTTCCCAGGGGTCACCACCTTTCCTGCCCACCTCCGATCAGCCGGTACACACCCGGATGCGTAAGCAGCTGACGCCGGGGCTGACTCGCGGCGCGTTGGAGACCTGGCGCCCGATGGTCGACCAACTCGCCCGGGAGGTGGTCGGCGGGCTGATGCTAAAGACGACCGCGGACATCGTCGCCGACGTGGCCACCCCGATGACGATGCGCACCATCACCAATGTTCTCGGCGTATCGGGCGGCGACGAGGCCGCGTTCCGCCGCCTGTCCAACCAGGCGATTCGGATCACCGACGTCAATCTTTCGGTGTCGGGACTGGTTTCTCTGATGCAGGGCATCACCGGATTCCGGCGATTGCGTGCACTGTTCACCCACCGCCGCGACAACGGTCTGCTCGGGAATTCCACCGTTCTGGCCAAGCTCGCCGCGCACGCCGAGCACGGGCGGCTCAGCGATAGCGAATTGTCCTTGTTCGCGGTGCTGCTGATGGTGGCGGGCTTCGAGACCAGCGCGAACATGATCAGCACCTTGTTTCTTACGTTGGCCAACTATCCGGATCAGTTCGAGCTGCTGGCGCAGCGGCCAGAACTCATCCCGTTGGCGATCGAGGAACAACTTCGTTTCATGTCTCCGGTGCAAAACATCTGCCGCACAACGCGTGCCGACTACCCTGTCGGCGATGCCGTCATTCCGGCGGGCTCACTGGTGCTGCTGGCGTGGGGTGCGGCCAATCGGGACCCGCGCCAGTTTGACGATCCCGATGTCTTTCGCGCGGACCGCCCGCCGGCCGGGCATCTCGCGTTCGGAGCGGGCATCCACGGGTGCCCCGGGGCTCAGCTGGCGCGGATGGAGGGCCAGGCGGTGTTGCGCGAGGTAGTCGCCAACATCGACCGGATCAAGGTGGTCGAGCCGCCGACGTGGACCACGAACGCCAATCTTCTCGGCCTGAACCGGCTACGGGTGGCCGTTACGCCCCGGGTGACTGCACCGAGCTTGTCACGCGTGCGATGACGGGCCGTCGTACCGCCCCGCTACTTTCCAGGTGGCGGGAGTGGGCGGCGCCGGTGTGGATCGGATGCAATTTCTCGGCCTGGTCGCGCCTGCTGATCAGTAACCGGTTCGCCGTGCACTGGACCCGCTGGCACTACGCCGTCGCGTACACCTTTGTCAGCGTTATCAATTCGGCCCTGGGCCTGCTGCAGAAGATCGTGTTCGGCAAGCGGGTGGCTGAAACCGTGATCGCCGAACCGCCCATCTTCATCATCGGGCACTGGCGTACCGGCACCACCTTGCTGCACGAGCTGTTGGTCCTCGACGATCGCTACATCGGCCCTACGGGCTACCAATGCATTGCGCCGCAACACTTTCTGCTGACCGAGCGGCTAGCGCCGTTGACGGCATTCATGGTGTCGAAGCATCGGGCCATGGACAACATGGATTCGAGCTTGCAGCACCCGCAGGAAGACGAGTTCGTCTGGATCATGCAGGGACAGCCATCGCCCTACCTGACGCTGGCGTTTCCGAACCGGCCACCTGCCCACGACCGGTATTTGGATTTGGAGCAGCTGACGTCGCGAGAGCTCGAAGCCTGGAAACGGCTGCTGTTGCGGTTCGTCCAGCAGCTGTACTTCCGTCGCCGCAAGACGGTGGTGCTGAAAAACCCGAACCATAGCTTCCGAATCAAGGCGCTGTTGGACGTCTTTCCGCAAGCGAAGTTCATCCACATCATGCGAGACCCGTATGTGGTTTATCCGTCCAGCATTCATCTGCTCAAGTCGTTGTCCAAGGTTCATAGCCTGCAACGACCGACGTTTGAGGGAGTGAACGAGCGGGTGCTCGACACCTACGTCGACCTGTATGGCAAAGTGGAGGAAGGGCGCAAACTCGTTGACCCGTCACACTTTTACGAACTCCGCTATGAGGATCTGATCAGCGATCCCGAAGGGGAACTGCGCCGCCTCTACGAGCATCTGGATCTCGGCGATTTCGAGAAGTACCTGCCGCGGCTGCGCGAGTACTTCGCCGACCGCGTGGACTACCGCACCAACAGCTACGAACTGACGGCCGAGCAGCGGGCGATGGTCGACGAGAAATGGGGCGAGGTCCTCGACCGCTACGGCTACCGGACAGCCGGTGACGTCCGGTGCTAGCGGGGTAGGCGTTCCTCGATCAGCGCGAGTAGGGCGCGGGTTGCCGCGCTGAGCGGTCGAAGCGCCGTCGTCGTGACGAACAGCCGCCATTCGAGGTCGTAGTCGGCGATGCGGACCGTCGCCAGGCCGGAGTCGTCGATGTCTTCGAGAATGGTCCAGCTCAAAAGTCCGATGCCCAACCCGTTTCGGATATACGTTGCGGCCGTGCCGAGGTCGGCGACCTCCACGGTGACGGTCCGTTCGATGCCGGCAGCGGCGAATGCGTTGTCTATCACCGTCCTGGTGCCGTATCCCGGAGGGCTGTCGACGAACGACATTCCGGCCAGTTCGGCCAAGGACACCGAATCCCGTTGAGCGAGTGGGTGATCGGTGGGGACGACCAAGAGCAGCGGGACGGCGGCGACCAGCCGAGCATCCAGGTCGGCCGGCGGGGTGCCGGTGAAGACCAAAAAGGCGACGTCGAGATCGCCGTCGCGGAGCTGCTGGAGCAGCCCGGCCGATCCGGCGCTGGCAGCACGCAGATGCACCGTCACTGCGGGGTGCCGGGCATGCAGATCGACCAGCAGGGTGGGTAGATCGATGACGTTGATCCGTGTCAACGTCCCCACCGTGACGGTGCCGCGCACCGAACCGAGGGTGGCGTTGACGGCGTCTTTGGCCCCGCGGGCAGCATCCAGGGTTTCGCGGGCATGCGGCCGCAGTTCCTCCCCCGCGGGAGTCAGCATCACGCCGGCCGGGCCCCGCACGAACAGCTCGGCACCGAGCTCGCGTTCCAGGGCCTTGATCGTCGCGGACACGCCGGACTGGACGACGTGCAACCTCTTCGCGGCCTCGGTAAAACTCCGATTCTCGGCGACCGCGAGAAAGTACTCCAGGTGGCGCAGCTCCACCCAGCCATTATCACCGCAAATGCTGGCAACCATCAGAACCTGTCGTTGGCCCCGATTGCGCTGGTCAGCGTAGCGTCGAGCACGGCATGACTCAGCAAGCGATTCCTTTGACGCGAACCAGAACACGCTGGTCGTCGGCATCCACCGACGACCAATTCGTCGTAGAGAACCCCGCCACCGGCCAAACCGTCACCGTGGTCCAAGGCGCCGGACCGGTCGAGGTGGACCAGGCGGTGCGCAAAGCGCACGCCGCGCACCTGCGCTGGAAGCTGCGCCCGGCGCGGGAACGCGGCACATATCTGCGCAAGATCGCCGAGGTCATCCGTGAGCACGCGGACGAAATCGCCGCGCTCGAGTCGCTGGAAATGGGCAAGCCGATCACCCAGGCGCGCGAATTCGACGTCGAAGCCGCGATCGCCATCTTCGAGTACTTCGCCAGCGGGGCCGAGTCACTGCCGAGCCAGGCGCGCGACTACGGCGCGGTGCTGGACGTCACCACGCTGGAACCGTATGGGGTGATCGCCGGCATCGTGCCGTTCAACTGGCCACCCATCCACACCGCGGGGAAGGTCGCTCCGGCACTGGCCGTCGGCAACGCCATCGTGCTGAAACCACCAGAGCAGGCGCCCTCGGTGGTGCTGCGGATGGTGGAGCTGATCGGATCGGTGCTGCCGGACCGCGTGGTGGACGCCGTGCCCGGCCGAGGGGACGTGGGTGCGGCGCTCGCCGGACATCGGCTGGTAGGCAAGGTCTCGTTCACCGGATCGCCGCGAACCGGCTCGGCGGTGCTGCGCGTCGCGGCGAACAGCCTCACCCCGACGCTGATGGAGCTGGGCGGAAAGAACCCGCTGCTGGTTTTTGACGACGCGAAACTGCCCGAGGCATTGTTGGCCGCCGTCGACGGCGGTTTTTTCAACCAAGGCGAGGCCTGCACGGCGGCATCACGAATTCTGGTGCAGGACAACATCTATGAGGAGTTCACCGAGAAGGCTGTGCGCGGCGGTGGTCCGGCTGCGAGTGGGCGACGGCGCCGACCCCGCCACCGACGTCGGGCCGTTGGTCACCAGAGCGCAACAGCAACAGGTCCTGAACTATCTCAAGATTGGCGTGGACGAAGGCGCCCGGATCGCCGCCCAGGCGCCGCTGCCCGACGATCCACAGCTGGCGGCCGGATTCTACGTCGCGCCAACGGTATTGACCGACGTGGCGCCCCGCATGCGGGTCGCCCGGGAAGAGATCTTCGGCCCGGTGGTCAGCGTGATCAGGTTCGCCGACGAGGACGAGGCGGTGCGGATCGCCAACGGCACCCCGTTCGGACTGGTCGCATCGGTGTTCACTGCCGACAACGATCGCGCGCTGCGGGTGAGCCGGCAGATCCGGGCCGGCGCCGTGTTCGTCAACAACTATCACCGGATATCGATCGGTACCGGTTTCGGCGGGGTCGGCCACAGCGGGTACGGACGCGAGCACGCCCAGGAGACACTGGCGGAATACGGGTATAGCAAGACGATTCGGCTACCCGCCAGGCGCGACGAGTTGTCGTACTGGGCCGGCGCGACCAGGGCGCTGGAGGGATAACACCGCATGCGCACCATCGCACTCGAAGAGCATTACGCCACAGCGGCATTCCTGCGCGGACCGGGGCGCTGGCTGGCCTCCCGGGTGGGCATCATCGAACCGATCTCCGATCTCGGTGATGACCGCATCGCGGCGATGGACGCCGGGGGCGTAGACCTCGCGGTGCTGTCGCTGGCCGCCCCCGGGGTCGAGCAGCTGGACGGCGCGGAAGCCGTTGGGCTGGCGCGGGAATGCAACGACGAACTCGCGGCTGCGGTCGCGCGCTATCCCGACCGACTGGCCGGGTTTGCGACTGTGCCGGTCAGCGCCCCCGACGCCGCGGCCGACGAATTGGAGCGGGCGGTCCGCACCTTGGGGTTTCCCGGCGCGGTTATCAACGGGCACAGCCAAGGTCGTTACCTGGACGATCCCTTCTTCGAGCCGGTTCTGGACCGCGCCGAGGCGCTCAACGCCCCGATCTACCTGCACCCGACGATCCCGCCGAAAGGCGTCATCGAGTCCAGTTATGCGGGGTTCTCCGACGAAGTCACCTTCGCGCTGGCGACGGTGGGCTGGGGTTGGCACATCAACACCGCCACCCACGTGCTGCGGCTGATTCTCGGCGGCGTGTTCGACCGTCACCCGAGACTACAAATCATCATCGGGCACATGGGCGAAGCGACGTCGTTCATGCTGCCGCGGTTCGACGCCACGCTGAAGCCGGAACTCACCGGTCTCGCGCACCCGGTCAGCACCTACCTGCGGCAGAACGTGCACTACACCTTCGCCAATTTCAACGACGAAGCAACCTACGCGAACCTGGTGGCACAGGTTGGCATTGGGCGAGTGGCATTTTCGGCCGATTACCCGTTCGGGTCGATGCGTGCCGCCCGCGACTTCCTGGACAAACTGCCGCTGTCCGACGACGAGCGAGCCGCGATCAGTCACCGCAATGCCGAACAGCTGCTGGGCGTGTAGCTGTCGAGCCCGGTAACACTTTGTTATCGGCGGTATCTCAAAACCGCGTCGCCCCAGCAACTTGCGCCCCGCAATGCGTACCCTGACCTCTGACATTGAAGAGATTTTCGGGGAGCAGCGCGTGCGGTTATTGCTAAATGCACGACGGGGTCTGGCCGGTGGTTCGTTGGTGCTCGCGGGCTTGCTGGCTGGCTCTGTGTTGGTGTCAGGCTGCGGTTCGACCATCGAGGGCAAGCCGGTCGCCGCACCGGGGGCCGGGCCGACCGAGCCCAGCTTCCCCACGCCGAGACAAACGCCGACGTTGTCGCCGCCGACGACCGGCATTAACCCGACACCGGTACCGGGGAGCCCGACGGCGCCGGCCGGCGCCATCCCGCTGCCACCGGATCAGAACGGTTACGTCTTCATCGAAACCAAGTCCGGCGTCACCCGCTGCCAGATCAACAAGGACACCGTCGGGTGCGAGGCGCCGTTCACGCACTCTCCACTGCAGGACGGTGAGCACGCCAACGGCGTGAGCATCAGTTCCGGCGGGTCAGTGCAGTGGGTGCTGGGCAACCTGGGCGCCATCCCCACCGTCACCATCGACTACAAGACCTACGGCGCACAAGGCTGGACGATCAACGCCAGCGAAGCCGGCACTCGCTTCAGCAACGACCACACCGGGCACGGCATGTTCGTCAGCGTGGAGAAGGTCAACACCTTCTAGGCGCGTTCAGTACCATCAGTGCCGTGCCACCCAACGGCCCGTCGGACGACTTCAACAATCAGCCGACCCGGCATTCCAACGTTCCTGGGCGCCCGGACGTACCGCCTCCTGCCGAGGAGCCCGAGCCGTCGCTCGATCCTTTCGACGAGGAGACCGAACCCACCGAGTGGTATCGCAGACCCGTGGTGCTCATCGGCTGGGCGTTGGTTGTTCTGATCCTGATCGCGCTGATCGTCTACGGCATCTTGCAGCTGACCCAGGAACAGGGCACCAGTAACCCGCCCAGCACCACCACGACGACCACGACCACGCCGGCCACCACCACAACCACCAGCACCACGTCGCCGCCAAGCACGACCACGCCGACGACGACCCCGACCACCACCAGTGAGGTCGCGCCGCCGCCGCAGCAGCAGCCCACCCACACCGAGCAGCAGCCAACGCACCGCCATCACTGGCCGACCTGGCTGCCGTCCACGGTGCCCCCCGGGTGGTTCTAACAAGTCGGTTGCGATCAGATCAACGTTTGACTGCTGGTCGGTGGCCGAGGGTGTGGCATCCATATATGCATGAACTTCGCCGATACTGTCAGCGACCATGGCAGGGCACGCGTCGTCAGAACTTGTCCGCTACGACCCGACCGTGAACGGTCCCGAGCCCGAGCTTTCAGACCCGATCCCCGGCTGGCGCAGACCCATTGCGTTGGCCGGCTGGGGCACCCTGATCGCCATCCTGATCGCGCTGATCGTCTGGGGCATCATCCAACTCGCCCAGGGCGCTCCGCCGCAGGAGCCGGCACCCATCGTGATCACCACACCGCCGACGTCGACGCTGTCGCCGCCGTCGAGCGTCTCGCCGGTCGTACCGCCCAGCGGCCAGCAGACGTACCAAGAATCGGCCCCGACGATCACCACAGAGATCCCGACGCCGTCCAGCGCTAACCCCGAAACACCGACGATGAGCGCCACGCCGTCGCCCGGGTCCTTCCCGTTGCCGCCGCTGCCCTCGGTGATCACGCTGCCGGCACTGCCGGGGCTGCCGACCGAAATCACATTGCCCCCCGGCCTGTGAATCCGGCGCGCACCTAGACTCACGGAAATCCATAAATCACGTACAGGGGTATGCCAGAGATGAGCGAGTCGCTCGGGTTGTCCATCGGGGTGGCCAACCTGGTCGCAGCGCGCGCGGGCAGCGACCCGGTGACTCGCAAATCCGTGTTGACGCTGTTCGACCAGCGGCCCTCCGAAGTCGGTCTGCCCGAAGGAAATCCGAACCCGGCCGAACCCGGATTGGTGATGCGCGGCTTCGTCGAGCGAGTCGGCGACCGAACTCCGTTGGTGGCATCTGACGGAACGAAGTACCTCGGCGACGCTTTGACCGTCGAAGCGCTCGAGGTGATGGCCCGCTCTGTCGGCTACGGCTCGCCGATCACCATCGCGGTCCCCGCATATTGGTCGGAACAGCAGGCCGGGGCGCTGCGCGAGGAGTTCTTCGCCCAGCCCGGGCTGACGTCCAACGGTGTGGCCCCGACGTTGATCTCTGACGCCACCGCCGCGTTCGCGGCGCTGCGTGCCGAACCGGGGTTTCCCGCCGGCGGCATCGTCGCGTTGTGCGACTTCGGGGCCAGCGGCACCACGGTGACGCTGATCGATGCCGGAGCGGGCACTGCGCAGGTCGGCCCATCGGTTCGCTACACCGATTTGTCCGGCGATGCGATCGATCAGCTCATCCTGGATCGCGTGCGGGAAAGCGCACCGAATACCGACACCACCGGTGGCCTGGCCAGCACCACTCGGATGGGGTCGCTGACCCGCCAGCTCGACCAGTGCCGGCACGCCAAAGAGCAGCTGTCGACCGGCACGCTGGCCACCATCTCGGTAGCCTCCGGCGACGATTTCGAACTGTCCCGCGACGAATTCGACGAACTCATCTCCGGACCAGTGGATCGATTCCTCACCACGGTCGAAGAAATACTGCAGCGCAACGAGATTCAGACGGCCGACCTGGCCGCGGTGGCCACCGTCGGTGGCGGCGCGAGCATTCCGCTGCTCAGCACTCGCCTTTCGCAGCGCCTGGGCGCCGCGATCCACAGCACGCCCACGCCCACGTTCAGCGCTGCCGTCGGCGCGGCGGTGCTTGGTGAGCTGGCGCCTCCGGTAGACGCGGCGGAAAGTCCCGTCCTGGAGAACCCGACGCAATTGGCGAGTGCCGCTCCGGCCGAGATGACCCAAATGATCCCCGGCGCGCGGATCGAGGAAGACCGCCCCTTGGCCTGGTCGGAGGACGCCGAGGAGGAGGATCCGGTCCCCTACACCGGCCCCGAACACAGCGGCGAATATGCCCGGGAGGCAATGAGTTTCGACTACGCAGAGGACGAGGGTTACGGCGCCGAACCAGGCGCGCTGCCCTGGTACAAGCGCACCGTGCTGGTCTTGAGCCTGGTCGCTGCGGGCCTGGCTCTGCTGTTGTTGGGGGTGGTGTTGGCGCTGAGCCTGGGCCACGAGGAGAACAACCCGGTCACCCCGCCGAGCTCGTCGGCACCCGCGCCGACCGAACAAACCGTCACGGTGACCCAGCCGAACAACAGCACCACCCAGACGGTGATCCCAGTGCCGCCACCCCCGTCCACGACAACCACGACGGAGGCGCCGGTACCGACCACGACGGAGGCGCCGGTGACGACGACGACGCAGGCGCCGGTCACCACCACGACGACGGTCCCGCCGATCACCACCACCGAGCCGCCGCCGCCCACGCGGGAGCGACCACGGCTGTTCCCGCGCTGGCGCTACTAACGGGGCTGCACGTTGGACATGTCGTACCCGTGTGCGGCGAAGTCGGCGACCATCGCCTCGGCGCTGCGTACCGCGGCACGGCATGCCCTGGTGGTGAACGGGTCGTTGAGCGGGTGATCGGCCCGGCGACGCCAGCGCTGAGCGGCAGCGAATGCGGCGCGCGGACCCTCGTGCGGATCGGCGTTGAAATCCTCGGGATTCAGGCCCAGCCTGCTGGCCGCAACGGTGCCCGAGCCCCCGATGATACGACGCAGCGAGATGATCTCGTCTTCATTCAATGTCGTTGGGCGCGAATGTAATTGACCGAGTAAGCGGAGTTCCTCGAATGCGTGGGTGTCGGCCAGCAGCGGCTCGATATCGGCGGTGATGTATGGCGTCGCCACGATGGGGAAAGCCTCGACGAACCTGCGCAACGACACCAGCGCGGTGTGCGCCTTGAGCATGTCGGAGCGCTGCGCGAATTGCTGGTCGATGACCTCGCGCAATGCCACCAGCCCGCTGCGCTCCAGCAGCTCGTCGGCCAGCCCCGCCGCGTCGCTGACTCCTGCGGCCAGCACGGCGATCGAAATCCGGACGCCGAACATGCCGAATCGCTCCAGTAATTCGGCCCGGGTAGCGGCGTCCACCGGCAACTGGTTGTTGGTCCGCACGAAGCGGTCCACGCTGAGCATGGCCTTGCTGAGTTCGGCGGGATCGGAACCCGCGAGTTTCTGCAGCGCCATGAACTCGCTTTGCCGCAGCGTCCGCGCGGTCAACGCCAGCAGCCCCGACACCGGCACCACCGCCTGGCAGATGCCGGTCTGGTTCATCTCGCCGGTGAATCGCTTTGCCACGTCGGCCGCCGAGAGCATCGCGTCGATGCGGCCGGCGCCGATCTCGTCGGCGCGTGAAGCCACCCCGATGATGCCCAGCGCACCGGTCGAGCCGCCGACGAGTTGGCCGATCTGTTTGAGCAGCGCGACGTCGGCGGCGTTGAGGGTGCGTAATAGGAACACGACTGCGTCCACTCGTGGCACCCCGTCGGGGGGAACCAACAGGCGCAAGGTGCGCTCGGACGCTTCGCGCGTCAACGACGATGTCCCGGGGGTGTCGATAATCGTGGCATCGGCAAGCTCTTGCGCGGGCCATTCCACGTCCAGATCGGCCACGTCGGCCGGGTTGAGCGCACGAAAGTCGAAGGACAGCCCGCCGTCGGGTCCGGCCGCGTGGCTGATCGGGACGTTGGAATGCCTTCCGCCCCAATGGTTTGCGGTGACCTTCGGGGTCGGCCCGTGGCGGAACCAGGTCACGATTCGGGTGGCCTCGGTGGCATCCGTCGGGGCGATGTCCTGGCCTACCAGTGCGTTGACCAGGGTGGACTTTCCCGCCTTGAGCGTGCCGGCCAGCGCGATACGGATCGGTTCGGCCAGGCGCGCGCCGATGCGGTCCAACTCGTAGAAGACCTCGGGCCGCTGCCGGTAGGCCGGCTCGCCACGATAGGCCTCGATGGTGCCACCCAGAATCGCGCGGACCCGATCGCTTGTGCTCACACCCGTCCTACGGTCACCTTCGGCGTCAGTTTGTCCACATTGTCGGTGACCTGATTCAGGATATTCAACTGCCGCTCCAATTCGCGGACCGTGTTGTCGCGCTCAGCCTCTTCGATGTGCGCTGCGGCGAGGGTGGACTGCAGCGATTCGTTGAGCGAGCGGGTGATTTCGTTGGCGATGTCGCGGTAGTGGTCGCGCAGGGTGCGGTGGATGATCTTGAGCCGGTCGCGAGATTCCTTGCCGACCACGAAGGAAACGTCGTCGACGAAGCGTCGCACATTGGTTTTCGCCTCGGCGCGCGCCCGTAGCAGGCGATTCTCCTTGTCTTCCTTGTACGCCATGCGACCAAGGACCAGCCCGGCCCCCACCGACAGCGGGTTGAACAAGCCCAGCCCGGCCACCGACGAGAGCATGCCGATCATCACCACACCGCCGTAGGAGCCCCGCAGGCCGGTGACTACCTTCTGCCCCTTGCCGGCCGGTTTGGCGTCCAGCTGGGCGAGCGAGTTGAGTCCGCCGAAATCGCCGCCCATCTCGTGCGGGCTCAGCTCGGGAAGTATCACCGAATCCAGGCCCGCGTCGGCGAACGACTGGCCTACCTCGTCGGCCAGCGCTTCGGCGCGTTGGTAGGCCCACACGAAGTTGTCCCCGACGGCGGTGGCGACCGCTTCTTCCACGTCGCCGCCGATCTCTGCCCAATGCTGCGTCGGGTCACACGTATCGATCTGACGCTCGATGTTTTCGGTCAGAGCGCGGAATCGGGCCCGCATGTCGTGGTCGACGTCGGTGCTCAGGTCGGTGAACCCGTCGTTGAGCACCTGTTGCCACAGCGCGGTCTGCTCCAGCGCGTCCAACGCTTCCCGCTTGCGTCGCTCCAGATCGTCGGCCAGCCGGTCTCGTAATCCGGGATCGTTGACGACCGCCAGCTCCGAGCCGGCCGACATAGTCAATTGCTGTGCTGCTGAACGTATTTCGGCCAGCACCACATCTCGCACCCGGTCGGTCTCGCGGGTGAGCACCTTTTCGCTGAGAAATTTCACGATCGACGGGAAGTTGGATTCCTCGTTGAGTTCCTGGTCGTTGAGTGTGACGGCGTGGCTGCGCAGCAGCGACGAGACCGCGACGACGGGAATCGGCACCCCGGCGCGCTGCAGATGTGCGGTGTTGGTGTTGACGATGTCGCGCCAGTGCGGATAGAGGTCGGTTTTGGTGGCCGCCAGCACCGCGACGGGACAGATCCGATGGGCCTGCCGGATGAACCACATCTCGGGTTCGGTCAACTCCTGGCTGGTGTCGCTGACCATGATCAGGGCATCCGCGTCGGGTAGCAATCCAAGCGTCGCGGACAAGTGCGGCTGCCCGTGGCCACCCACGCCGGGAGTATCGACGAATGCCAGCCCGCCTTGCAAAAGCGGGCTGGGCGCACCGATCTCGGCGCGCAGTACTTCCCGGCCGCCGGCCTGGGGTGCCCGACGCAGGTCGGTGCTGACGTCGTCGATCGGGATGTCGACGGCCGCGGGCTCCCCGTTTGGCCCTGCCGCGACAATCAGTCGCGCCGACGGCGGGTCGCCGTAGCCGACGATGGTGATGACCACCGTGGCCTCGTCGTCGCCCACCCGGGCCACCGGAAGATTCAGCAGGGAGTTGAGCAGTTGGCTCTTGCCCTGTTTGAGCTGGCCGGCGATCACCACCCGGATCTGCGGATCGGTGATCCGCTCGCGGGCCCGCCCCAGTCGCTGCGCAAGGTCGGTGCGGTCGTTGAGTTCGGCGATGGCGACGGTGTGGTCGATCAACTCGACGATCACACTGACCCGTCGCGGGTCGCTGGGTTGAGTCACCGTGCTACTCCACTTTCTCGCAGCGATGTGTTCACGGTAGGTGTTCCGTCAGCCCATCTCACCCGTGCGGGCCGGCGTGTGCCGGCGCGGGGTGAGGAGCGGGTGCCGGGGCGTGCACTGGCGCGGGCGCGTGCGGCGTGCCCTCGAACACCGACGGGCTGTGCGGCGCCGGTGCGTGCTCGACCGGAGCCGGCGCGTGCTGCACCGGAGCGGGCGAGTGCTGAACGGGCGCGGGCGCGTGCTGCACCGGCTGCTGCACCGGCGCGGGCGAGTGCTCGACCGGCGCAGGCGAGTGCGGCTGCTGGATCACCGGTGTGCCCGCACCGCCATGGTCGACGGGTCCGGGGCTCGACGGCGGCCCCGCGTGGCCACCGACCGTGGCCCCAGCACCGGCACTGCCCTGAATGACCGGGCCTTGTCCACCCGGAGCGGCCGGGCCGTGCCCGGCCCCGATACCGCCGCCACCGGCAGCAGTGCCGCCACCGCCGAGCGTGGCACCTTCCTGACCGAGGATGCCGCCGTGGACTCCGCCCCCGGCGTTGGCGCCTATGGCGCCACCGGCGCCTGGACCGCCAGCCTGGCCGCCCACCCCGACTCCGCCGCCAGCGTGGCTGCCCAAACCGGGGCCGCCCGCAATGGCCGGAGTCGCGGATTGCGCTGTCGCATGTCCGCCGAACGCAGTGTTGCCGCTCAAGGTGGCAGCGCCGCGTTCGCCACCGATGCCCAGTCCGGCACCGCTGGTAGCTTGACCGCCGACCCCGACGCCGCCGAGCGGGCCGGCCACGTGCGGAGTGGCAGCACCATTCAGCGCGGCACCTTCGCTAGCGATCAACCCCGCTTGACCGCTCGCGCCCGCACCGAATGCTGCATTAGTGCCCACACCGGCACCGGCGAGGCCCCCGCCGGCACCGAACCCGCTCTGGCCGGCCAGCGCGGCCCCCGCACCCAAACCGGCTTGGCTGCCCAAACCTGCTTGGCCGCCAGCACCCAGCCCCCCGGCGGCCTGACCACCGAGCCCCCCGACGGCCTGACCACCGAATCCGCCGGCCGCCTGGCCACCAAAGCCGCCACCGGCCTGGCCGGCGAACCCGGCTTGGCTGGCGAAACCGGCTTGGCTGCCGAAACCGGCTTGGTCGACCCCGGCAACGCCGACTGCACCGCCGCCATTCAGGGCAGCCCCGCCGCCGAACCCGCCAGCTACCCCGGCTTGTTCACCTACTCCGGCTCGGGCAGCGCTTCCGACCCGACCACCGGCACCTGCACCTGCACCGAAGCCGCCCTCACCACGCAGGTCCGCGCCGCCGTCAAAGCCGGCGCGACCACCAAGACCGGCTTCACCGCGGAGCCCGGCTTCGCTACCCACACCAACACCGGCGCGATCACCGAGACCGAAACCAGTCTGGGCGCCCAGACGGGCGTCTCCCCCTAGACCAAGCCCGGCTTCGCTACGAAGGCCGAGACCCGTCTGGGCACCCAGGCCAGTACCCCCGTGAAGGCCAGCCCCAAGACCCAATCCGGCGTTGACCTCGACACCGAGGCCGACCTGGCCTCCGAAACCGCCGCCGAAGCCGGCGCCGGGCCCGAATTCACCCCCGCGAGGCTCGAAGCCAGGCCGGAATTCACCCCACCCCCGGCCGCCCTCACCGGTACCGGGGCCACCACCGGGGCGGAAGTCGCCCCAACCTGGCCGATGACCGTCCCGCCCCGGCCGATGATCGCCCCAGCCCGCCCGATGATCGCCCCAACCGGGCCGGTACCCGTCCCAACCCGGTCGATAGCCATCCCAGCCTGGTCCATAGTCACCGGTGCCCGGCCCGAATGCCCCCCAACCAGGCTGCCAGCCGTATCCCGGGAATCCACCGTCGACAGCGCCGTAAAGCCCGGCGTCAACCGCGCCGAGGACAGCGCCTGCCCCGTCGGCCACCAAGGCGGCGCCGTCTTCCGCCACCACAGCAACGGGATCGGGCGCATAGCCCCCGTAGCCCTGGTCGTACCCCCCATAGCCGGCGTCATACCCGCCGTAGCCCGAGTCGTAGCCCCCATAGCCGGGGTCGTAGCCGTACTGGTCGGCCAGGACCTGCTGCAGACCACCGATCGGGTCGCCCGGACCGAGGTCCACGCCCGGCATCGCACTGGCCACCGCCGACGAGAACACGTCAGGCGCCACGTTCACCAGGCCGGCGTCGGTCATGGCCTGCCCAGGGCCGGAGACGAACGCTTGCGCGGCGCCCGGATTGGTAAACAGGTCCAGGATGTATTGGATCAGCTCGTTCATGATCGATTCCCTCCGAAATTCCCCGAATGGCTTGCGCCGTTCTAGCCGGCGTCCTGACATACACGCTATGGATCCGGCGACCTCCCGGAATCGGGGCCGCAACCCCCGCCTCATCGAGCACCCCCCGGGATCGGCCGAGGCGCCCCATTAGGGGATTAGGGGATTTTCGAGATCCCCCATGACGGCCTTAAGCCAGCCGGTGCGAACGGCATTTGAGCACGTCAAGAGTGCAATTAGTGAACCGGCCTCAGCCGTGGATGCCGAAGTCGTGGTGATCGGGATCGACGGGATGCGGGTGGGGAATCGAATGATCCCAGAGGCCCAGATCGTCTGCGGGAAGCCCGCCGTGATCGGCTGGAGGATCGGCCACTTCTGCGCCCGTGAGCAGCGCCGATGGCTGATGCGAGTCAACGGTCAGCGGACGCGGCTCGGCCGGCGGCTGAAGCGCCGGCTGGCTGATCACGCTGCTTGCCGGACCGTGCTGGTCGGCCACCCCCACCGGCGAGGCGGGCAGGTGCGGCGTGAATGAGTCGAGCGCGGCCGCCGCTGCGCCGCTTGCCCACACGTTGCTGTGATCGGCGACCGGCGCTGCCGCCCCAGTACCGGCCGTCGTCGTCATCGATAGCGAGTCCGACACCATAGGAATCAAGTTGTTGACATCAGAGCTGGTCACATCGATGAGGTGAGCGTCGGCGATCGACTGTGCGGGGTTGGCGGCATAGCGCGCCGCGGCGTCGGGATCGCGCACAAGCGAGATCACGAAGTCAAGCAACGAGTTTGCCACCGCACACCTCCTCGCCTCACCCTTGCCGTATCGCCCGGCGCCCACCGCCGGTCCCAGCTCAACTAATCACGATGTTATCGGCTACGACCACGCGTGTGATCGGGCGAAACCCACCCAATTCACGGCACTATTAGGGGATGCCGCATTAGGGGAAAGGTGGGCTTACGGGGATGGCTGACCACAGGCGACACGAGGGGCTCACCGGCAGCCCCGCGTCCGGCGATGCGCCGGTGCCAGAGCCGCAGATCCCGCCCAACGCGCGCGAGGCCATCCGCCTGCTCGCCAATGCGGCGACGAGCCCGGTGAAGCTCCTGATCAGCGGGGGCATCGGCCGCGGTAAGAGCACCGTCGCGGCGACCGCGCGCGACACGCTGCGACGTGCCGGGCTCACGGTACTGACACGACCGCCGCGGGCCGGCGACCCGGCTGACGCGGCATTGGTCGTCGACGATGCGCACTTGCTCAGCGAGCCCGATCTCCGGGATCTCACCGAGCGCATCGCCGACCCCGGCGCGACCGTCGTCGTCGCAGCCGAACCCCAGGAGCAGCTACGGGAGCTGACCGTCGCCATCGAACGTGACCGACCACGCGTATCCCTGGGTCCGCTACCCGTCGCTGAGCACCTGCTGGCCTGCACCGCGGGCCTGCCATTCCTGGTCCGCGCGGTGACCGACGGTACGAAGTCCCCGGCGCAGGCGGCGAAGTTCGCGCTGATCGAGCGCTTGCGCCGGCTTGACGAACCCGTCCTGGACACCCTGCTGGTCATGTCGCTGACCCACGAGTTGGGAGCAGCCGATGTGGCCGCGGCCCTGCAGGTGTCGGCGACGCAGGCGCGCCAGCTGGTCGATCGGGTCCACGCCAGCGGCCTCACCGAGCCGTCGCACAGCCCGGAATTTCTGCAGCTGCTGCATAGCGCGGTTGCCCAGATCGTGGGCAATGCCCACCACCATGAGGTCGAATCCGCGCTGCTGCGTTCACAACTCGACATGTCGGCCCTGTCGCCCGACCTTGCGGTCCGACTCGGCGAACACGGCCTGCGCGACCACCGGCTGGCCGGCATCCTCGCCGAACAAGCCACCGCCGCACGCGGCGACGCCGCGCGGGCCATGCGGCTGTATCAGGCCGCGGTCGACGCCGGCGCCGAGGGCCTGACTGCGCAGGTCGCCGACAGCTTGGCCCGCACCGGAGACTGCACGGCCGCGGCGGCATTGGCCGACGGTCTGCTCAGTTCCGCGGATCCCGCCGAACGCGCCGCGGCGGTTCGCATCGCGGCCAGCGTCGCCGCTCACGACGGCCACGCGAACCAGGCGGCGGAGTTGTTCAGCTGGCTGGGCCCGCACCCGGACGCGGTCGTCGGCGCGGCCGCAGCCATCACGTTCGCGGCCACCGGCGATCTGGCCGCCGCGCGCGATGCCCTGGGGCCTCACGGCCGCCGGTCCGCCGACGATGGCGGCGCGTACCTCACGCAGTCTCGCCGAAGGGCTGCTGCTGACCATGGATCAGCCGTATCCGACGGCGATGGCAAAGCTCGGCCAGGCCGTCGCTACCGAGCGATCCATGAGCGAAGTCATTCCGGAGAGCCCGGCCGCGCTGATCACTCTGGCGGCCATGCACGGCGGCGACCCGGTCCGGGCCCGCACCCTGATCGGCCGCGCCATCCGCGACGGTGGCGCCGCGCTGTTCGAGCGCCGACATGCGCTGTTGTCCGGCTGGATCAAGATGCAGGACGGGCAATTGACGTCGCTGGGTGCCGACCTGGGCAGCGGCGAGCTGCACCCGCGCGATGCGTTGTGGGCGGCGGCATTACAGACGGCGATCGCGCGTCGCAACGGCGATACTGGCGCGCTGCAAAAGCATTGGTACGCAGCCATGGAAGTGCTGGCGGAGTACTCCGTCGATCTGTTTGCGCTACTACCGCTCGGCGAACTGTGGGTGGCCGCGGCCCGGATGCGACAGGTCGACCAGTTGCGCCACACCTTGGATCAGGCTTTCGGTTTGCTGGAATCGCTGGGCAACCCAACTTTGTGGTCGATACCGCTGCACTGGGCCGGGGTGCACGCAGGCATCCTGGCCAACTCACCCGAGTCGGTCGCGCCGCATGGGCAGGCGCTGGCCGCTGCGGCGGGCGGCAGCACGCTGGCGCGGGCGCTCTCGGCGGCCGGACGGACGTGGCTACGGGTGCTCGGCAACCAGGTCGACGCCGACGAGGTGATCGCGGTGGCGCGATCTTTGTCACAGGTCGGGCTGACCTCGGACGCGACCCGGCTGGCCGGCCAGGCAGCGCTGCAGACAGCCGACGGCCGGGTGTCGGGCGCGATGCTGCAACTGGCCCGGGATCTCAAATTGGGCGCCAGCTCAACCGACGTGTTCGAGCTGACAAGTGATATGCCCCACGCCGACCACGTGGACGCGGCATCCGCGCAGCCGCACCAGCCGCCCACGGGCTCGCCGTTGTCGGACCGCGAACGCGAAGTCGCCGAGTTGCTGCTGCTCGGCATGCCCTACCGCGACATCGGCGCGCAATTGTTCATCTCGGCAAAGACGGTCGAGCACCACGTCGCCCGCATCCGCCGCCGCCTCGGCGCCGGGTCTCGCTCGGAGATGCTGTCGATGCTGCGCGCCATGCTGAATCCGGAAAGCTGAACCGCAGGTTAGGGCAGCCTTTCTCGCGTCGAAAGCCGTGCAGATGTCACTATGAGCCAGGGCTATCGAACGGATTTTCGTTGGTTGACGACGCATTGGAGTGACCTTCTGTGACCACGCAGACAATCATCAGATTGGCAGTGGGCCTGAGCGGGACGGCGATAGTGGCGCTGTTTGCGCTGCGGCGGGTGCTGTGGCTGTTCAAGCTGATCATGTCCGGCCAGCCGGTGACAGGTCGCACCGACGACATCGGCACCCGGGTGTGGACGCAGATCGTCGAGGTGTTCGGCCAGCGCAAGCTGCTGAAGTGGTCCATCCCCGGGCTGGCGCACTTCTTCACCATGTGGGGCTTCTTCATCCTCATCACGGTCTACATCGAGGCCTACGGCACCCTGTTCCAGCCCAACTTCCACATCCCGATCGTGGGCCGGTGGAACGCGCTGGGCTTCCTGCAGGACTTCATCGCCCTGGCCGTGCTGGCCGGCATCATCACCTTCGCGATCATCCGATTGCGCAGCGAGCCAAAGGACTACGGCCGCCAATCCCGGTTCTACGGTTCACACACGGGCGGCGCCTGGCTGGTCCTGTTCATGATCTTCCTGGTCATCTTCAGCTTCGCCATCTTCCGTGGTGCCGCGGTCAACACCGGAAATTTCCCCTACGGCGAGGGCGCTTTCTTCTCCCACGCCATGGGCGCGCTCATGCACCCGCTGGGTGTAACCGCCAACGAGTGGATCGAGACGGTCGCGCTGCTGGTCCACATCGCTGTCGCGTTGATCTTCCTACTGATCGTGCTGCACTCCAAGCACCTGCACATCTTCCTGGCGCCGATCAACGTCACGTTCAAGCGACTGCCCGACGGCTTGGGCCCGCTGCTGCCTCTTGAGTCCGATGGCAAGCCAATCGATTTCGAAGATCCCGCCGAGGACGCCGTTTTCGGCCGCGGCAAGATCGAAGACTTCACCTGGAAGGGCATGCTCGACTTCGCCACCTGTACCGAGTGCGGGCGCTGCCAGTCGCAATGCCCGGCCTGGAACACCGGCAAGCCGTTGTCGCCCAAGCTCGTCATCATGGATTTGCGCGACCACTGGATGGCCAAGGCACCGTACATTCTTGGCAAAAAGACGGCTGAGCCGCTCGAAGGTCTGGACCTCGAGACGGTCCACGAAGAAGGCCACCACGTGCCGGAGTCCGGCTTCGGACGGGTGCCCGGGCACGGTCCCGAGCAGGCCACCCGCCCGCTGGTGGGCACCGCCGAGCAGGGCGGCGTCATCGACCCCGACGTGCTGTGGTCCTGCGTGAGCTGCGGCGCCTGCGTCGAGCAGTGCCCGGTGGACATCGAGCACATCGACCACATCATCGACATGCGCCGCTACCAGGTGATGATGGAGTCGGAGTTCCCGAGCGAACTGTCCACGCTGTTCAAGAACCTGGAAAACAAGGGCAACCCGTGGGGGCAGAACGCCTCCGACCGGACCAACTGGATCTCCGAGGTCGACTTCGACGTCCCGGTCTACGGCGAGGATGTCGACAGCTTCGACGGCTTCGAGTACCTGTTCTGGGTGGGCTGCGCGGGCGCCTACGACGACAAGGCCAAGAAGACCACCAAGGCCGTCGCCGAACTGCTCGCCGTCGCCGGGGTCAAGTTCCTGGTGCTGGGCACCGGCGAATCCTGCAACGGCGACTCGGCGCGCCGCTCGGGCAACGAGTTCCTGTTCCAGCAGCTGGCCGCCCAGGCCGTCGAGACGCTGGACGGGCTGTTCGAGGGCGTCGAGACCGTCGACCGCAAGATCGTCGTCAGCTGCCCGCACTGCTTCAACACGCTGGGCAAGGAATACCGGCAGCTGGGAGCCAACTACTCGGTGCTACACCACACCCAGCTACTCAACCGGCTGGTGCGCGACAAGAAGCTGGTCCCGGTGACGTCGGTTTCTCGGGACATCACCTACCACGACCCGTGCTATCTGGGCCGGCACAACAAGGTCTACGAGGCGCCGCGCGAGCTGATCGGGGCCTCGGGTGCGAAGTTCACCGAGATGCCGCGCCACGCCGAACGCAGCTTCTGCTGCGGCGCCGGCGGCGCGCGCATGTGGATGGAAGAGCACATCGGTAAGCGCATCAACCACGAGCGCGTCGACGAGGCACTGGCCACCGGCGCCGGGACGATCGCGACCGCGTGCCCGTTCTGCCGGGTAATGGTCACCGACGGCGTCAACGACCGGCAGGAAGAGGCCGGCCGCAGCGGCGTCGAGGTGCTCGATGTGGCTCAGGTGCTGCTCGCGTCCCTCGATTACGACAAGGCGACGCTGCCGGAGAAGGGCACGGCCGCGAAAGAGGCCTCCGAAAGGGCCGAGGAAAAGGCCGAGGAAAAGGCCGACGAGCGGGCCACCCAAGCCGAAGAGGCCGAAGAGGCCGAGCCCGAGGCTGTCGCCGCAAGCGCACCCGCTGAAGCACCCGTCGAAGCCAAGGCACCCGAAACGCCCGTCAAAGGCCTCGGCATCGCCGGCGGCGCCAGGCGACCCGGGGCCAAGAAAGCCGAACCCGCTGCCGAAGCCAAAGCAACCGCAGACACCGCCGAAGCCAAGGCACCCGAAGCGCCCGTCAAGGGCCTCGGTATCGCCGGCGGAGCCAAGCGACCCGGGGCCAAGAAAGCCGCCCCCGCAGCCCCGGCAGCGAAGACCGCCGAAGCACCGACCACCGAAGAAGCCAAGGCCCCGGCGGCCGAGGCTCCAGCGGCGCCGGTCAAGGGATTGGGTCTCGCTGCTGGCGCCAAGCGACCCGGCGCCAAGAAAGCCGCCCCCGCGGCCCCAGCAGCGAAGACCGCCGAAGCACCCGCGACCGAGGAACCCGAGGCCACAGCGGCTCCGGAGGCCGAGGCCCCCGCAGCACCCGCCGCGCCCGCGGCGCCGGTCAAAGGATTGGGTATCGCTGCTGGCGCCAAGCGACCCGGGGCCAAGAAAGCCGCCCCTGCGGCCCCGGCAGCGAAGGCTGCGCCCGCTCCGGCCGAGCAGCAACCGGAAGCAGAGCCGGCGTCCGAGTCGACGCCCGAACCGGCTGAGCAATCCGACGGCAACGGGTCACCCCCGCCAGCACCCGTTAAGGGTCTGGGAATTGCCCGCGGCGCCCGCCCACCGGGCAAGCGTTGATCACAGATTGGAATCTGTCAGCAAATTTCGGTGGACAATGGTGGCACCATAGGTGACGTGAGTACTCACCAGCTGCCCGCGCACATCGCCGGTCATCACCGGCAGCGCGCCTTCAGGCAGTCGTCCAAGCTTCAGGACGTCCTGTACGAAATCCGCGGGCCGGTGCACGCGCACGCGGCACGATTAGAGGCCGAAGGGCATCGGATCCTCAAGCTCAACATCGGTAACCCGGCGCCGTTCGGCTTCGAGGCACCCGACGTGATCATGCGCGACATGATCCAGGCGCTGCCGTACGCACAGGGCTACTCGGACTCGCAGGGCATCCTGCCGGCCCGGCGTGCGGTGGTCACCCGTTACGAACTGGTCGAGGGCTTCCCCCGATTCGACGTCGACGACGTCTACCTGGGCAACGGGGTCTCCGAGCTGATCACGATGACGCTTCAGGCCCTGTTGGACAACGGCGATCAGGTGTTGATTCCGTCGCCGGACTATCCGCTGTGGACGGCGTCGACCTCGCTGGCGGGCGGCACGCCGGTGCATTACCTGTGCGACGAGACCCAGGGTTGGCAGCCGGATCTCGCCGACATGGAATCGAAGATCACCGAGCGCACCAAGGCGCTGGTCGTGATCAATCCGAACAACCCAACCGGTGCCGTCTACAGCCGCGAAATCCTCACCCAGATAGTCGCTTTGGCGCGCAAGCATCAGCTGCTGCTGCTCGCCGACGAGATCTACGACAAGATCCTCTACGGCGAGGCCAAGCACATCAGCCTGGCCACCCTGGCTCCCGACATGTTGTGCTTGACCTTCAACGGCCTGTCCAAGGCCTATCGCGTCGCCGGCTACCGTGCCGGCTGGCTGGCGATCAGCGGACCCAAGGAACACGCCGGCAGCTTCATCGAGGGGATCAACCTTCTCGCCAATATGCGGCTGTGCCCGAATGTGCCGGCCCAGCATGCGATCCAGGTTGCCCTGGGCGGTTACCAGAGCATCGACGACCTGGTACTTCCCGGAGGCCGGCTGCTGGAGCAGCGCGACGTCGCCTGGACCAAGCTCAACGAGATTCCAGGCGTGTCCTGCGTCAAGCCCGACGGCGCGCTCTACACCTTTCCGCGGCTGGATCCCGAGGTCTACGACATCGACGACGACGAGCAGCTCGTCCTCGACCTGCTGCTGCAGGAGAAGATCCTGGTCACCCAGGGCACCGGATTCAACTGGCCGGCGCCCGATCACCTGCGCATCGTGACACTGCCCTGGGCCCGCGACCTGGCGGCCGCGATCGACCGGTTGGGCAACTTCCTGACCAGCTACCGACAGTAACCGGGTTTTCGCCGCCTCTACGGTGGAGCGGGTGACCCACGCGCACTCGCACAACTTGTCGTCTGGCCCGTCCCCGCTGGGGCCGCTGCCCGCCAAGATCGTCGTCGGGATGTTGGTCGTTATCGGCGTGGTCGTGGTGGCGGGCGCGGCGCTGCTCTGGCCGAGCCGCGAGCACGTCGACATCCCGATGCCCTTCCAAAACGCGGCCGGCGGGGCGGTAAGCACCCAGCGTGGGCACGTGCTGTCCAGCGGGCTGGGTGACTGCGGCAGCCCCTCGGCCAGTCAGGTCCTGACCACCGCGCCGCAGCCCGGGACGCCGGGCTCGGGGCGCTGTGTACAGACGCTGGTTGGAATCGATTCCGGACCCAACGCCGGCGCGAACACCCTGCTCGAGTTCTCCCCCGGTCCCGGCCAACCTCAGTTCGCGGCGGGCGATCACATCCGGGTGGTGCGGCAGGTCGGTGCCCAGGGCGCCACGAGTTACGCGTTTTACGACTTCGAACGCGGCTGGCCGCTGGCCGCACTGGCCATCGCGTTCGCGTTGGTGATTGTCGCGGTGGCGCGCTGGCGCGGGTTGCTGGCGCTGGTGGGCATCGTGGTGGCGTTCGGGGTGCTGGTGGTGTTCTTGCTGCCCGCATTGCGGGACGGCGCGCCCGCGGTGCCGGTGGCACTGGTCGCGTCGGCGGCCATTCTCTACGCGGTGATCTATCTCGCGCACGGCGTCAGCCTGCGGACCAGCGCGGCCCTGCTGGGAACCTTGTCTGCGCTGCTACTGGCGGCCGGATTATCCTGGGCGGCAATCGAATTGACTCATCTGACCGGACTGTCGGATGAGCAGAACTCTACGGTCAGCGCGTATCTGGGTAGCGTGTCGATCAGCGGCCTGCTGCTGGCCGGGTTCATCATCGGATCGCTGGGTGTGCTCAACGACGTGACGGTGACGCAGGCGTCGACGGTCTTTGAGCTGGCCAATCTCGGCGGCGATACGACGCGGCGGGCCATCTTCGTCAGCGCGATCCGGGTGGGACGCGACCACATCGCCAGCACCGTCTACACGCTGGTGCTGGCCTACGCCGGCAGCTCGCTGCCGCTGCTGTTGCTGTTCAGCGTCGCCAACCGCTCGCTGGGTGATGTGCTGACGAGCGAGAGCGTGGCCATCGAGGTTGTCCGGTCGGCGGTAGGTGGCATCGGCCTAGCGCTGTCAGTACCGCTGACGACGGCGATCGCCGCGGTGCTCGCCAAACCGAGCGGGGTCAGCCCCGTTCCAGCAACTCCAGCAGATAGCCGCCATACCCGGACTTGACCATGGTGCCGCCGCGCGTCGCCATCTCCGCGTCGCTGATCCAGCCCTGGCGCCAGGCGATCTCCTCGGGAACGCCGACCTTCAAGCCCTGCCGTCGCTCCAGGGTGCGGACGTAGTCGCTGGCGTCCAGCAGCGAGTCGAAGGTGCCGGTGTCCAGCCACGCTGTCCCGCGCGCGAGGACCTCGACCGCCAGTCGGCCGCGATTGAGATAGATCTGATTGACCTCGGTGATCTCGTACTCGCCGCGCGCCGATTTCTTGAGACCCTTGGCTATCTCGATCACGTCGTTGTCGTAGAAATACAGGCCCGGAATCGCGTACTGAGATTTCGGCGTTTCGGGCTTCTCCTCCAGCGACAGCGCCATGCCGTCGTTGCTGAATTCAACGACACCGTAGGCGGACGGATTAGCCACCCAGTACGCGAAAATTGCTCCGCCGCTGATGGATTGGAAGCGAGTCAGGTGGGTACCGAGTCCGGGCCCGTAGAAGATGTTGTCCCCCAACACCAAAGACACTGAATCATTGCCGATGTGGTTGGCGCCGAGGATGAAAGCTTGCGCCAGACCGTCGGGCTCATCCTGTTGCACATAGCTGAGGTTTATGCCGAATTGCGAGCCGTCGCCAAGGAGTCGTTGGAAGCCCTCAGCGTCGTGGGGGGTGGTGATCACCAGGATGTCGCGGATGCCGGCCATCATCAGCGTCGACAGCGGGTAGTAGATCATCGGCTTGTCGTAAACCGGCAGCAACTGCTTGCTGATCCCCATGGTGATGGGGTGCAGGCGGGTGCCCGAGCCGCCAGCCAAGATGATTCCGCGCATGCGTGGCTCCTAATGCCTCAATCGACCGCTACGTTACGAGGTCGGCCTCGGTGAGTTCGGTTGCTGCCAGTGCTGACGCCAGGTCGTCGTGACGGAAGACCGAGGTGACGTGATCGTGCACGACCCGGAATGCCAACGCGGTGTTGGCGACATCGGGGGTGCTCACCTTTTGTTCGACAACCACCACGCCGTCGTGCACATACATCTGACCAAGTTCCGTGCTCACCGGGCGCGCGGTGGCCCAGCTGCGTAGCGCCTGGTGCCCCTGCGCGGCTCCGTGCGCTTCGCCCATATCAATGTCGTCGCTGGACAACGCCTCCAAAGTCTCGATGTCGGCGGCGTTGAGGGCATCGTGCCAAGCCAGGACGGTGGCGATCTCCGATGTGGTCATGGTCTGCAAATTACCGTGTGCGGGTTATAGCGGCGTGCGATCCAGCCAGGTTTGCCACACTGCGTCGTCGCCGAACACCTCGATACCGGCGTCGGCGGCGGAGGTCCGCCGTGCCATGGCCAGCAGCAACTCGGTGGCGCCGCCGCGCAGCGCCACGCTGCCTTTGCCGTGTTCATGTGACCAGGCGAGACCGTCTCCGGTGCGGTCGACCGTCCATTCGCCGGCTTCGCCCAGTCCGGGATCGGTGGCATGCAGGTGCAGGGTGTAGCCGTCGTCCAGCGGCAGCGGGGCTCCCCCGCGCCCGGCCTGGATCACGATCCGCTCGAGGAATTCGGTGATCCCGTCCGCCGCCACGTCGGGCGCGAGTGCAAAGTCGGTTCCGACCGCGATGGCGGCGTCGGCCCGGTGCACCGACGTCTCGTGCAGTCGCCGCCGGATCCACCAGTTCGCCGGACGGGTTCCCAGGAAGGTCCATACCGGCGTTTCCACGCCCGACAACTCGACGGCGTCGAGAAGCCGCTGCGCTCCGCCGTGCAACCAGGAGATCGCGTCGGCTCGGTCGGGCGGCGGTTTGCCCGCTTCGACGCGACGGAAATCGAGGGCCTCGTCGAGTCGATCGCGCACGATCTGCGCCGCCCAGCGATCGCCACGGCCGACATGGCGAAACAGTTGCTCGAGAGTCCAGCCGGGGCAGCTCGGCACCGGCGCTGCGCCGTCGGAGTCATGGAAAAGTTCCGAAAAAGCGCGGTTTTCGGCGAGAAATGCGGCCGGGTAATCCACGGCGTCAGGCTACTCGCCAGACTTAGGGCCGCCGCGCTCCGAGCCGGAACACTCGCCACCCGGCCTGCTTCCAGCGGTCGGCATCGAGGCAGTTGCGGCCGTCGACGACGACCTGCGAGCGCACCAGATCGGCCAAGTCGTCCGGGTCGAGTTCAGTGAACTCCGGCCACTCGGTGAGCACCAAGACGGCGTCGGCCCCTTCGCACGCCTCGGTCACCGACACCGCGTAATTCAGCGTCGGGAACAGGCGACGGGCGTTTTCCAGGGCCTTCGGGTCATAGACGTTGACCGCGGCGCCATTGAGCTGCAGCTGGCCCGCGACATTGAGCGCCGGGGAATCGCGGACATCGTCGGACTCGGGCTTGAAGGCTGCACCGAGCACCGCGATGTTCGCGCCGAGCAGCGAGCCGCCGCAGGCAGCGGTGGCTAGTTCGACCATCTTGGTGCGCCTGCGCATGTTGATGCTGTCCACCTCGCGCAGGAACGTCAGCGCCTGGTTAGCTCCCAATTCGCCGGCACGTGCCATGAAGGCGCGGATGTCCTTGGGCAGGCAGCCGCCTCCGAAACCCAAGCCGGCGTTGAGGAATTTGCGTCCGATACGAGGGTCATATCCGAGCGCATCGGCCAACAGCGTGACGTCGGCATCGGCCGCCTCACACACCTCTGAGATGGCGTTGATGAACGAAATCTTGGTCGCCAGAAAGGCATTCGCGGAAACTTTGACCAATTCCGCGGTTTGCAGGTCGGTAACCAGGAACGGTGCACCGGCCTCGAGCAGCGGTGCGTACAGCTCGCGGACAACCGCCTCGGCGTGCTCCGAACCCTCTTGTACGCCAAGCACAATGCGGTCCGGGTGCAGCGTGTCGTGCACGGCATAGCCTTCGCGCAGGAACTCGGGATTCCACGCGATCTCGACATCGACCCCGGGGGGCGCCAGCGCGGCCGCCCGCTGCCGAAGGTCCGCTGCAGTCCCCACCGGGACAGTCGATTTGCCCACGAGCACAGCCGATCTGGTGAGCCTGGGCACGAGGTTGTCGATGACGGCGTTTACATGGGACAGGTCGGCGCCGTATTGGCCTTTCTTTTGCGGCGTACCAACGCCCAGGAAATGCACGTCGGCGAATTCGGCGGCCATGTCGTAGTCGGTGGTGAACCGCAGCCGCCCGGCCGCCAGGCTGTCGACCAACAGCTCACGCAGACCGGGTTCGTAAAACGGGATATCACCCGCGGCAAGCTTGGCCACTTTGCCCGGATCGATGTCGACCCCGATGACGTCGTGGCCCAGTTGCGCCATACCGACGGCGTGGGTGGCGCCCAGGTAGCCGGTGCCGAAAACGGTGCATCGCATACACACGGTGTAGGTGGCCGCGATGAGCTAACTGCATCGCTGCGCTGAGCGGGAGGCAAACGGGAGGTGACTAGGTAACCCCGAGGTCGCGAAACGGCTACCGGTGTCCGAATCCGCCGTGGCCGCCACCGAAACCGCCACCGCCACCGAAGCCGCCACCGCCGTGGAACCGCCGCCGGGGAAGCCGCCGCCGCCGTGGCCGCCCCCACCGGGGAAGCCGCCACCGGGGCCACCGGGGAAGCCCCCAGGGCCGGGGCCGCCAGGGTATCCGCCGCGGCCAGGAGCACCGGGGTACCCGCCGCCTGGTCCAAACGGGAGGCCGGGCGCACCGATGATCGGAGGTATTGGCAGCGGGATCGGCACCGGAATGGGTGCCGCTACTGGCGGTGGAGCGGGCGCCGGAACATCCGGGATCGGAGCGGGCGCCGCCGGCACCGGGATAGGAGCCTCAGGAATAGGTGCGGGAGCTGCGGGAATAGGAGCAGGCAAGGGGGCCGGAGCCGCTTCGGGCGCCGGAACGGGAGCCGGCGCAGCAATGGGCGCCGGCGCGGGAACTGCGGGCGCGGCCGCGGGAGCCGGTAACCCCTGAGCGGGCGCGACGACGTTCTGACCCGGAACGGGCTTCACCCCGGCCGTGGGCCGGATAGCGATCGCCAGCGACACCACCAACGCTGCCACGCCCACGATGAAGATGGCCGCGACCGCGCTGCCAACCAGCCCAAACGATCGGCGCTTGCGATAGTCAGCGCCGATGAACTCGGTCGCAGCGGTGTGCGCGCCCGTGAACGGCTCGGCGAAGTCGTCAGCGACAGCGCTGTACGCCAGGGCGTCGTCGCCGGAATCCGGGACGTCGAAGTAGGTAGGGGTCACTGCCAATGGGTCAATGGCGCCGGTGCCGGGATCCTGAGCGTAGGCGCGTGCCTGCGTCGACGACACGAACAGGGGCGCGTTCGCCGAGGCCAACGCGGCTCCCCGGGCGAGCGCGGTCTCCGGCTCTTCAGGGACCGTGACCGGCAGCGTGGTCGCCGCCTCCAGCGTCGGCTTGATCAACGGGATATCGATGCCCGAGCCGACGACAAACACGGTGCCGGGGCGCGTTTCCAGCGTCTCGGCGCTGGAAACCATCGTGGCTAGTTGAGCAACCGCCGCGTCGTCGTCCTCGGGCAGGGCCTGCCGAAGAACGTCGGCGATCGACCCGTCAGAGCTGTCGACGATCGCCAAAGTCGCGGAATCGGGTTCGATGAACAACAGCGCGGTCTGGGCGTAGTGGGTTTCGCTGCCCACCGCCTGGGCCAGTGCGGCCGCGGCCAGGAAGGCCGAGACCAACATCACGTTCTCGACCTTGTGCGCGGCCAGCGCATCGCGCAGTGCGGCGGCCTCGACGGGGTCTGTCCAGGTGACCCCAGTGGAGGTCAGTTGATAACCCCCCTGGGCGGCACCTTCTTGAGTTCCCAGGATGGCCGAGACCACTTGATCGGCGGCAGAAAATGTTGCCGCATCGTCATCAGCGGCAACATCGAAGTTGTCCTCATCGACCGTGGCGCCGTCGCCGTTTTCCCCTTCGACCAGCACCATTCTGACTGCTGTTGGCGCCATCGACACGCCAAGTACGGTGTCCAAAGCTCCTCCCCCAATCGTTTGCTAGCCGTTGATATCGGGAGCGTTATCACTGCAAATGCCAGCCCGCAGGCCGGACGTTGCGATTACTCCCTGTATTCCCCTAAATCTCGATTTTACGCGTGCCGGCCGAGTCGGGTCCGGGCCTGAAGTCGCGGCTAACGGTGCCCGAAGCCACCGTGGCCGCCACCGAAGGGACCACCACCGAAGCCGCCGTGGCCACCGCCGAACGGACCGTGACCGCCACCGAACGGACCACCACCGAAGGGACCGTGACCGCCACCGAACGGGCCGCCCCCAAAGGGACCGTGACCGCCGCCGAACGGACCGCCGCCGAACGGGCCGCGGGGACCGGGCCCACCGTGAAAGGGACCACCACCGAAGGGGCCGTGGCCGCCACCGAAGGGACCACTCCCGAAGGGCCCGCGGCCGAAGGGGCCAAACAGACCGCCACGACCCGGCATTCCGGGCACTCCAGCTCGGGGAATCGGCGCACGCGGTATGAACACCGGCGGCGGCATTACAGGCACAGGCACCACCGCAGGCACTGGAGCTATGGCGGGCGGGTTCATCGGATGAGGCATCGAGAGCGGCCTGGGTGTCGCGACCCTCGGCGCGGGAACGGAAGCCTGCGGCGCAGCAGGCGCCGGATGGGCTGGGGCGACGATGTTTTCGTTGGGGCTCGGCCGCAGGGCGACAGTCGGGCGAATACTTATCGCCAGCGCAATCTCAAGGGCCACAACCGCACTGATGAATATCACCGCCAGCACGCTGCTAACCAGCAGGACAGACTTGCGCCGATGTACACGCTCATCCAAACCGATCGCGGTCTGAGCGACGACGTCTTCGTCCGGCAACGCGCTGTAGGCGACGTTGGCCTCACCTTTGTCGTCATCGACGAAATGCTGTGGAGCAAAATGGTTTTCAGGTAAGTATCCGGTGAAAGACAACGGGTCCACCTGGCCGGTACCTGGGTCCTGCGCGTAAGCCAACGCGGCGGTGGATGACGCGAACAGGGGCGCGTTCGCCGACGCCAGCGCTGCGCCGCGGGCCAGCGCCATCTCGGGCTCGTCGGGCACCGATAGCTCGAGTGAAGTCGAGGCCTCCAATGCCGGCTTGATCAGCGGGATGTTCACGCCGGAACCGACAACGAACATGCCGTCCGGGGCCGCTTCAAGCGATTCGGCATCGGAAACCATCTCGATGAGCTCGGCCACCGCTCGGTCTTCGTCGTCGGAAAGAGGCCTGCGCTGAATGTCAAAGATCGACCCGTCAGAGGTGTTGACCATCGCCAAGGTCGCCGTATAGGGCTCGACAAAGAGCAGCGCGGTGCACGCGTAGCTGATTGCGTCACCGACGGCCTGAGCCAGCGCGGCCGCGGCCATAAATGCCGAAACCAGCATGACGTTCTCGATCTTGTGGGCGATCAGAGTGTCGCGCAGCAGCGCGGCTTCTGTGTGATCGGTGCACGCCACCCCGCTCGACAGCAGCCGATAGCCGCCCTCGGTAGCACCTTCCCTGGTGCCCAAGATGGCCGAGACCACCTGACCGGGCACGGTAGACGGCGACCCGTCACCGCAAACGTCAAAGTTGTCTTGGTCGACAATGACTCCGTCGGCGCTTTCCCCTTCGACCAGCACCATACGTAGCTCTGTCGGCGCCGTCGAGACGCCAAGAACGACGCCTACCACTGCGTTAACTCCCCCTGTAGTTTTCGCTATCTCGCCCACCAGTCACGCGGACAGCGCACCTTTAAATGACGCCACAGCTACGCAGACTCCGCCGCAGATCTGTGGCCCTCCCTGATTCTCGACCCTACCCGGGCAGCCTCGGGACGGGTAAGCCGTTAACTGAGCTGCAACACCGCGCCGATCAATGGTGTCCACCGCCGCTATGACCGCCGCCACCGCCGCTATGGCCGCCGCCGAAACCGCCACCGCCACCGAAGCCGCCACCGCCACCGAAGCCACCGCCGCTGTGACCGCCGCCGAAGCCGCCAAGGCCTCCACCGCCGAAGGGACCACCACCTCCACCGAACGGACCGCCACCACCGCCGAAGGGACCGCCACCACCGCCGAAGGGACCGGGGCTAGCGGGCATACCGCCGCCACCACCAAAGGGACCACCACCGCCAAACGGACCGCCGCCAGCGTGACCGCCACCGCCGAACGGACCAGGCGCAGCGGGCGGTTCACTGCCGCCACCACCAAAGGGACCGCTACCGCCGAAGGGGCCGAGGCCACCGTGACCGCCACCACCGAACGGAGGCGGGGCCGCAGGCTCACCACCACCAAACGGACCACCACCACCATGACCGCCACCGCCGAACGGGGGCGGACCGTTCGGTTCACCGCCACCGCCGAAGGGACCGCCGCCCGGGCCCGAACCGGGGAACGAACCATGTCCGCCACCCTGATTAGGCGGCAAGCCTTGCGAAGGAAGTCCATGTGGTGGCGAATGCGGAACTGTGCCAACACCTTCCGGTGGCGACGACGGCTCCGGCACGCGGACCGGCGGCGGCATACTCATCACGCGTTGCGGCAGCGACAGGAACGGCGGAGCGTCCATCAGTGGGCCTAGCATCGGGCCAGGCAAATGCACCGGGACAGGCATGATCGGAGGCGCCACCACCGGAACCGGCACCGCCGGCGGAGCTGCGGGAAGCGGAGCGGGCAACGCCGCCGCGACTGGCGGTGTGAACGGCCGGGGCGCCGCCATCGGTGCCGGCAGGCTGATTTTCGGCCTCGGGGCCGACGCCTCGACTTGCACAGGCGCGGGAGCCTGTTGCGCTGGGACGATGAGGTTTTGACTCGGGCTGGGCTGCACCGCCACATTGGTCGTACGAATGCCAATCGCCAGTGCGATCTCCAGCGCTACGACCGCGCTGATGATTACCACCGCCGCCGCGCTACCGAGCAGCAGGATCGGTTGGCGACGGGGTTGGATCGCTTTGATGACGACGGTCGGCGCGTCAGCGTCGTCGTCGGCCACCAGGCTGTAGGCATCGCCGAAGTCATCACCGGCGGAAAGGTAAGGAGCGGAAAGGTATTCGGGCAGGGCCTGCGGGTCGACCGTGCCGGTGCCTGGGTCTTGTGCGTAGGCGAGTGCCGCGGTCGATGAGGCGAACAGCGGCGCATTCGCCGAGGCCAAGGCGGCCCCGCGAGCCAGCGCGGTCTCCGGTTCTTCGGGCACGCTCACACTCAGTGATGTCGCTG
Organism: uncultured Actinomycetota bacterium; assembly: GCA_963826365.1. GTDB lineage: Bacteria > Actinomycetota > Actinomycetes > Mycobacteriales > Mycobacteriaceae > Mycobacterium. The sequence continues at coordinate 1,099,731 of CAWGXA010000004.1, forward strand.
AGTCCAGGGCCGGCTTGATCGAGGCGATATCGACGCCCGAGCCAATCAAAAACAGCCCTCCCGGAGCCGATTCCAGCTCCTCGAGCTCGCAGATCATCCCGGTGAGCTGTGCGGTGGCCTCGTCGTAGGACTCGGCGTCGATCGGCTCTTTGTAGACATCGATGATGGAACCGTCGGACGTCTCGACGACCGCCAATGTCGCGGTATCGGGTTCCACGAAAAGTACCGCGGTACGCTCGTAACCCATTGCGCCGCCGACGGATTGCGCCAATGCCGTCGCGGCCAGGAACGCCGAAACCAGCATGACATTCTCGAGCTTGTAGGCCGACAGCGCGTCGCGCAGCACGGCCGCCTCGACCTGATCGGTCCACGTCACGCCGATGGACGACAGTTCAAAGCCAGCCTCAGCCGCGCCTTCACGGGTGCCCAGGATTGCCGCGATCACCTGATCCGGCAGCGTCGTTGGGTCCATGTCATCGACGGTGGCGACTTCGAACTCGTCCTCTTCGACCAACGCGCCGTCGGCATTTTCGCCTTCGACCAGAACCATCTGGACCGAAGCCGGTGCCATCGACATCCCGAGCACGATATCCAAACCAACCCCTCCAAAGGTGGTGCAGCCGGGCGATGCCCTAGCGGAGGAGGAAATCATTGACGGACTAATCATCTCGCACAGAACCTGTGCGAGCACCCCGGAGAACTTATGTAGAACTTATGAAGTTTTCATAGGACCGCGACGGCGTCGGGCCGCGCTGCCCCTGGTACTTCGATCCGACGCTCGAACTGCCGTAGGGGTGCTCGGCCGGGCTGGTCAGCCGCAGGATACAGAGCTGCCCGATCTTCATGCCCGGCCACAGCGTGATCGGCAGGTTGGCGACGTTGGACAGCTCGAGCGTGATGTGGCCGCTGAACCCGGGATCGATGAAGCCCGCGGTCGAGTGCGTCAGCAATCCCAGCCGGCCCAGCGACGACTTGCCTTCCAGGCGTCCGGCGAGGTCGTCGGCCAACGCGACCTGCTCCAGGGTCGAGCCGAGCACGAACTCGCCGGGATGCAGCACGAACGGCTCCCCTTCGGCGGGTTCCACCAGAGTGGTCAGTTCGTCCTGCCGCTTGGCGGGGTCAATGTGGGTGTAGCGAGTGTTGTTGAAAACCCGGAACATTCGGTCAAGGCGGACATCAACGCTGGACGGCTGAACCAGGGTGTCGTCGAACGGGTCGATGCCCAACCGCCCGGCGGAGATTTCAGCCCTGAGGTCACGATCGGAGAGCAGCACCCGACGAGCCTAGCTGTTGCTACGGGCGAGTCGCCGTGCCTCTAGTCGGCGAGATACATTTCCCCACCCTTGGGGTATCCGCCCCCGGTGGTCGTGACATGGACATGGTCGTAATGGCCTAGTCGGCTGGCTTGCGCTCCATTGGGCGTGTAATAGACACCACGCCAAATCGCATCCTGTATGCCGAATCGACTCGCGTTCTTCATTACGTACGCGACGATTGCGTCGCCCAGCGCAATGCCATGGGGGCTACCAGGGTCCGGAATCATCATGTCGAGGGCTAAACCGAGGGGATGCCACGGCAACGGATCCGGTCGGACGCCGCCGATTTCATGAATCTCGGGGAACGTCGCGCTGATGCTGCGGGCAGCCAAGATCGTCCTGACCTGTAGTCCCTGCTCGGGTGCGACGCCGACGGGCAAGAAACGGGGCCGGGTGTGGTACCTCGATGCGACCGACTGGGCATTCGGGGCGCCCAGACCTGCCGCGGGGTTCCGCATATTCGCGCCGGGCGCGACGATTTCCAGGGAGTAGGGGTTGGCGTCGCCAATTACGGGCTTGGCTGCATCGGCGACGGGGAATGGAGCGATATCTCCCGGCACGGCGAAAAGCACAGCTGCCGAGGCGAGCACCGCAGCCAGGCCTACCGGGCGCTTTCGCCGCTTTCTGGCTAATTCATGCCGACCCACTGAAAGCACATTACGGCGCAATAACGAAATAATAAATGTGAAAATTGTAAATTTGACCGGATATCCACCCTTATGCGTCGGCCCGTCGTCGTCACGCCGTACCTGACCACCGCATCTGCCGCTGAATGCTAGCCTTCCTTGGCGAGATTGCCGATGTAGTTCAATGGCAGAACATCAGCTTCCCAAGCTGAATACGCGGGTTCGATTCCCGTCATCGGCTCCACTCTGACCAGCGCCGTGGACTAGTGCTCCACGGGCTGATCCAACAACACACCCAGGCCCGCGCACCTGGGCCGCGGCCGACCTCCGGACTCCTGGACTGTTCGCCCCAGACTCGTCAACATCTGTCGCAAGCGCAGCAGGACAGCCCGATACATTGCGGGCGGCAACTGATGCGGTAGATCATGTGCCCGTGAAGATCGACGGATCGGTGGCGGTGGTCACCGGAGCGGGCTCGGGCATCGGCAGGGCCATTGCGGCGGGGCTGGCATCCGCCGGCGCCTCGGTAGTGGTCGGCGACATCGACGCAGGTTCGGCCGCCGAGACCGCGGCGATGATCAGTGGCGTCGCGGTGTCCGCGGACGCCGCGAGCACGGACGGCATCGCGACCCTGCTCGACACCGCACGCCGGACGTTCGGCCCGGTGGACATCTACGTCGCCAATGCCGGGATCACAGGCCAACTCGGCCTCGGCGACGACGAAGCCGCCTGGGACCGAATCATCGACATCAACCTGCGCGCCCACATCCGCGCAGCCAAAGCTGTTGTGCCAGAATGGCTTGAGCGTGCCAGCGGACATTTCGTCGCCGTCGCCTCGGCGGCTGGCCTGCTGACCCAGCTCGGTGCGGCGCCCTACAGCGTGACCAAGCACGCCGCCGTCGGGTTCGCCGAATGGTTGGCCATTCAATACGGCGACAAGGGAATCGGTGTGAGCTGCGTGTGCCCGATGGGCGTGGACACCCCACTGCTGCGCGGCATGTCCGACTCGCCGGACGCGGGCGTTCGGGTGGCCGCCGCCGCCGTCACCAGTGCCGGTGCGGTGATCGGCCCGGACACCGTCGCCGCCCTCGTGGTCCAGGCCATCGCCGACCGGACGTTCCTGGTGCTGCCGCACCCCGAGGTGCTGACCATGTATCGACAGAAGGCCGCCGACTACGAGCGGTGGATCGCTGGGATGCGCCGCTTCCAACACACCCTGGGGTGAATACGCGGGTTCGATTCCCGTCATCGGCTCCACAGCCGGCATTCGCAGCGAGCCCCGTCGTGAGGGACGTGTTTCGTTGTGCCCGGTCCATGCGGCACCGAATTGCGACCCAGCGCAATCAATTTCATGGAACAGACAGCACAACTGCAACAATCTCGTAGGATTCCGGCTGGTAGCTTAACCCCCTATGGGTGCCCTGGATGGACGCGTGGCCTTGATTACCGGCGGGGCTCGAGGACAGGGGCGCGCACATGCGTTGGCGTTAGCGGCCGAAGGAGCCGACATCGTGGCAGCCGATGCGCCCGACGCGATGGCCGACCTGACTTACCCCTTAGGCACCGAGGACGACCTCCGCGAGACGGCGAAGCTGGTCGAAGCGCAGGGCCGGCGTTGCTTGCCGCTCACCCTGGATGTGCGCGATTCGGCCGCGGTCGGAGCCGCGGTCAAACAGACGGTCACCGATATGGGCAGCCTCGACATCGTGGTGGCCAACGCCGGAATCGTCAGCACCGGTGAATTGGTAGACGTCAGCGACGTGGTGTGGCAACAGCTGGTCGATACGAATCTGACCGGCGCATTTCATACCCTGCGCGCGGCCATACCGGTGATGCGACAGCAGCGATTCGGAAGGATCGTCGTGACCTCCTCAATGGGAGGCCGCATGGGCATCCCAGAGCTGGCCGCATACAACGCCACCAAGTGGGGTGTCATCGGCTTGGCGAAATCGGTCGCCCTGGAGGTCGCTAAGGACGGCATCACGGTCAATGTCATCTGCCCAACCACCGTGCAAACACCGATGGTGCAACCCACGGGAAGCGATGACATCCCCGACGATCTAGTTCGCCGGATGATGAGGGCCAATCCGATACCTCAACCCTGGCTGCAGCCTGAGGACGTCAGTCGTGGAGTGCTGTACCTGGTCACCGACCCCGGGGTCATCACCGGAAGCGTCCTAGAGATCGGCCTCGGCGGCAGCGCGCGCATGCATTGACACCCGGGTTCGAAGTAGCGAGTAGTCGACTACTCCATCCGCCCGTCAGAGTTGACGGCGCTGCCGACGCGGCGCAATGTGATACGCGTCATATGACCACCGGTCGCACCGGGCAGAAAGGCGGCAGCTCATGACCACGAGGGACAAGTACACGAACGTGCCCGCGCCGTATTCGTGGGAGGTCCCCAGCGCCGGCGACGCGCGCTTCACGTGGGAGTACGACGAGGGGCGCGCCCGGCTGCTTTCCCTGTACCAAAAGGGAAAGGACAAGCAGTGGGACGCCCAGTCGCGTATCGACTGGACGCAAGACGTCGATCCGAAGAACCCGGTCGGGCTGCCCGACGAGTTCCATCCGCTGTTCGGCAGCCCGATGTGGGACGCCGCAGACGAAGCACGTCGCGCCGAGATGCGCCTGCACTTCCAAGCCTGGCAATTCTCGCAGTTCCTGCACGGTGAGCAGGGGGCGATGGTGTGCTCGGCCAAGATCGTCGAGGTCGTCCCGGACTTGGACGCAAAGTTCTACGCGGCCACCCAGACCATGGACGAGGCCCGGCACGTCGAGACGTTCGCGCGGTTCCTGCAGGAGAAGGTCGGCTTGGTCTATCCGATCAACAAGCACCTGACCGCACTGCTGGACGACACCCTGCGCGACTCGCGCTGGGACATGCCCTACCTCGGCATGCAGGTCCTCATCGAAGGGCTCGCACTCGCCGCCTTCGGGGTGCTGCGTGACATGGCGCCGCAGGACTCGCTGTCCAAGCAGTTGCTGGCCTACGTCATGCAGGACGAGGCCCGACACGTCGCCTTCGGCCGAATCTCGTTGAAGGACTACTACTCCGCGCTGACGGAAGCCGAGCGCGACGAGCGTGAAGAGTTCGTCGTGGACGCCTGCTACCTGATGCGCGACCGGTTCCGCGGCGAGGAGGTTTTCGAGACCCTCGGCATGGACGTCCAGGCGTGCGCCGAGTGGGTGGACACGTCGCCGCTGATGATCCAGTTCCGCTCGCACCTGTTCAGCCGCATCGTGCCGATCGTCAAGGACATCGGGTTGTGGGGCGACAAGGTGCAGAAGGCCTTCTCGGATATGGGTGTCCTCGACATGGCCGGCTTCGATATCGAGGCGCTGATGAAGGCCGATGAGGATCAAGCCGACTCACTGGACAAGGCCCACGCCGAGATGGCCGACCGGGCCCTCGAGGTGGACCAGGTGATCGCGGCGGGCGCGAGCTAACTCATTGTCGTGCGCAATCACGAGACCTTTGGCCTCGACGATGCCAAGATGTCGCTATGAGCGACCGGCGAGTTCGCTACGCACGTAATGGCTCTGTCCGGCTCGCATATCGCGAGTTCGGCGAGGGTGAGACGACGCTGGTGTGGAACCCCGGGTGGTTCAGCAACGTCGACCTCGTCGACGACCCCGCAAGCCCGATCACGGCCGTCACCGAACAGTTGGCGGAGGCGACCCGGCTCATCGTGTGGGACAAACGCGGCACCGGCCTGTCCGATCCGGCCGCCCATGTCCCTCCTCTCGACGAGCGAATGGATGACCTGCACGCCGTCCTCGACGCCGCGAAGGCCGATCGTCCCGCCTTTTTCGGTATGTCCGAAGGGGGCCCGATGAGCCTCTTGTTCGCGGCGACGCACCCGGACCGCGTTCATTCACTGGTGATGTACGGCGTCGCGGCACGGTTTTCTCAGGAGCTGCCGGATTACCCCTGGGGATTTACCGCCGAAGAGAAGGCCGAGCATCTGGAAGCCATCGAAAGTCATTGGGGTGATGGCGCGCTCGCTGAGCTGTTCTTCGGCGAGATTGCCGACATACCAGGATTTCGCGACCTCTACGGCCGGTATCAACGGGTGAGCGCGAGCCCAACGATGGCCGCGTGGCTGTGGCAGGCGCTGCTGGAGATCGACATTCGCGGCATTCTTGGTTCCATCCGCGCCCCCACCCTTGTCCTGGCCAGACCGAATGATCGAATCGCTCCAGTAGAGGGCGCGACGGCCTTGGCGGCTGGCATTCCCGGGGCGCAGATCAAGATACTGCCCGAGGGTCCACATTCCCTCGTGGATGATGTGGTGGGCTCCGCCGTCCTTGACTTCGTCTGCGGCACTTCGAATCTCGCCGTCGACGAACGAATGGTCAAGACGGTGCTCTTCACCGACATCGTCAGTTCCACCGAGTTGCTCAGCGCTCGTGGCGATGCTCGGTGGCGTCGCCAGCTCGATGCACACGACAAAGCCGTCGACTGGCTGGTGGAGAAGTACGGGGGCCGCCGCGCCAAACACACAGGAGACGGGATCTTCGCACTGTTCGACGGGCCGACCAAAGCCGCCCGCTGCGCACTGGAACTGGTCCCGGCCCTCGCCACCGGTGGTATCCGGATCAGGGCGGGGGTGCATACCGGTGAATGCGAGCGACGCGGCGATGAGTGGAGCGGCGTGGCCGTGCACACCGGCGCTCGCATCGGCGCCTTGGCGGGTGCCGGCGAGGTGTTGGCCAGCCGCACGGTCCGCGACCTCTCCGCAGGATCGGGCCTAACGTTCGAAAGCCTTGGTCCACAAAGCCTCAAGGGCCTGCCCGAGGATGTCGACGTCTACCGGATCAGCACACCGACCCGCGCTACTTAGCCCGACAGCCGTTGGATGGTGTAGTTTTAGGGGGAGTCACCGGTAGGTTTAGTGGTATTGTCGCATGTATATAGCGGGTTTGGATGATGGAGACGCAAATGCCTGTTCTGACCGCCTCTGCAGCACATCAGCTAGACATTGAGGCGTCGTCGAGCTCCATCCGTGAAATTGCGGCGTATCTGCAAGACGCCGTTGGTCAGCGTGTCGCCGCGGCGATCGCGGGTCTGGCCGACGCGAAGCAGATCGGCCGGTACGTCCGCGAGAACGGGCCAGAGCCACATGGGACGACCGAGCGCCGACTCCGCGAGGGATACAAGGTGGTCCGGATGCTCGTCGACGCCTATGACGACAAGACGGCGCGGGCGTGGCTCTTCGGCACGAATACCCGGCTCGACGATCAAGCGCCGGTGGAGGTACTGGGCGCCGCGACCAACACGGCGGATTTCACCATGGTGGTGCAGGCGGCGCGACAGGTTGCTAGCTTTCAGGCGTGAGGCGCCCCGCTAAGAGCACCCTGTGGCGGGTCGGCTATCACGCAGACCCGCTTGGGTTTACGCCATGGGAGCTGTACGGGTTCAGCCATCGCTTTGACGACATCGAGCATCGCTTCCGCACAATGTATTTGGCCGAGTCGGATGTGACGTGTCTTCGCGAGGTGCTGGCCGATTTTCGGCCTAACCTTGCGGCCCGCAGACGCCATATCGAACGCTACGGACGTAAAGCGGCGGATGACTTCGTGATCGAGCCGATCACTGCAAGGTGGCGTCAACAGAATGTTTTGATCGCGGCGACGCTGGAACTGGATGGGCCGGTGGTTGATTTGATCGACGTCAAGACCCGCCAGGAAATCGAGGACCGGCACCAGACATTGTTGGTCGATCACGGCTTGGAGCATCTCGATCTGCGCGAGATAACAACGCACCGCCGCGCGGTGACGCAGACGATCGCGGGCGACCTCTTCGACCGCGGTGCGGCAGCTGTGCGGTTTCCATCACGGCTCGATGGCAAGGCATGCATTGCACTGTTCGAAGGGCGCGCCACGGCAGCGCCGGCGAGAAACGTTGTGGCGCTGACGGACCCACCACCGGCTCCTTTGGTCACTGTGACGAAGCAGTGGAAGTTGGATATGGAGCCCGCGCCCGCCTTCACGCCCTAGGCGTGGGTTGCTGACCCCCGCGCGCGGCCGAGTCGCGCACCTGTTACCCACCGTAGCCAAATCGTGACCAAGACTTGATCAATTATGAACGCGCCCTTGCGCTTCCGCTGGTCACAGCACATTTACCATCACTATTGCAACTCGGCCAGTTAAAGGAATTGAAATGATGCGGACGGCTGTTCGGTGTCTTGTTGTCGCCATCGCGATCACCGCGATAGCCGTCACGCGGCCGGCCGACGTAACGCTGACGGCAGCGACCCAGTCCGATGGGCCCGCCATCTCGTCAGTTCAACCCGCGCGGGGCCAGGTGGTGGGGGTGGCCCACCCCGTGGTGGTGACATTCAGCGCACCCGTCACCAACAGGCACGCGGTCGAGCGCACCATCGACGTCAAGTCGACGCCCCCGATGACCGGCAAGTTCGAATGGCTCGACAACAAAGTTGTGCAATGGGTTCCTGACCGATACTGGCCGGCGCACAGCACGATAGCGCTCTCGGTGGACGGCCGGTCCACGGAATTCAAGACGGGCCCTAAGGTCGTCGGTGTTGCCAGTATTTCCGAGCACACGTTCCGGGTGAGCATCGACGGAGCCGATGCGACACCGTCGCCTTCATTGCCGGTACCCCACCACCGACCTCACTTCGGCGAACCGGGCGTGCTGCCCGCCTCGCTGGGTCGGCCCGAGTACTCGACGCCGGTCGGCTCCTACACCGTCCTGTCCAAAGATCGCTCGGTCACTATGGATTCGAGCACCGTCGGCATTCCCGTCGACGACCCCAATGGTTACCTGCTTACGGTGGAGTACGCCGTCCGCATCTCCGGCCACGGCCTCTTCGTGCATTCAGCGCCGTGGGCAGTCAATTCGCTGGGGCTCGACAATGTCAGCCATGGCTGCATCAGCCTGAGCCCCCAGGACGCCGAGTGGTACTACAACACGGTCAACATCGGCGACCCAGTGATTGTGCAGGCTTAACAAGGCCAACAGCCTGTTTTGCGATGACCACGCACTAGATAGTGCGTGGTCTTCCGCTCGTTGAACGTCGAATTCGTTGTTACGCAGCATCTTACGTACGCTATTGGGTGCGGCTTCTCGGACTACGAAGGTGATTGGCTGGGCGGCGGTCTGCACCCGACTTCACCCGACAATGGGAAGGACCCGCCGGGTTAACCCAGCGGGTCCGTAGATCCCGGAAAGGATCGGTGTCAGTGTGCGAACGGAGATGAAGGACCGGGCGTAATCGGCTGACCTGGCGTCGGCCCGCCAGTGGGCGCCTGAGCAGTCGGCTGATCCTTGACACCAGACATGTCAATGATCGGAGCAGCGGGGATGGCATCCACGGGAGCGCCGCCAAGCGCAACCAGCGGTGCACCAAGCGGTAGTGGCGCACCCACCGGCGCACCAAGCGGCACAACAGGCGCCAGCGGAGGCCCAATCAGCGGCGGACCCAGTGGCACCGGAACCGCTCCCGGCGCAGCGAACGGAATACCAGACATGTCAGTGAGGGGAGCGCCGCACGCACCAGCGCCTGCCGCACCAGCGGCGCCGATCGGCCCACCCGCGGCCGGCAACGGAGCAACTTCGCCTGCCTGCCCATTCATGCACGCGCCGCCCGTTTTCACCGGGACGGCTGCGGCGTCCGGGCTCAACGCTATCGCGGCGCTAAACAACCCAGCGCAGGCAACAACTGTGATGTTGAACCGATCAAAGATCGTCACAACGCCAACTCCTTTTTCGCGCTTAATCATTCCTGCAATCGACACCGCATCGCCGTACCGAAGCCGTCTCAATACGACCGAGCCAATTGTTAGTGGGCGACGCGCAACACCAGCCGCGCCGCACCGCGTCGTGTCCAAATGGTTACGTCACGACGGTGTCACGACTTGGAGGCATTGCCCCATAACGTCTACATAACTTCGACAGGATCCCGACACAGCTTCCCGGGCGACGATCAGTTTGCGGTCGGGTGGTCACCCCCCCTCTTGGCCATGACTGGCCGCCAAGGTATCGGGAGCGTGCGTAATGGATATCGTCCTCGGAGTTTCGATGGCGCCAGCCTCAGTTCAAATGGTCCTGCTGCAAGGCGAGAACGCCGACGGCCCAACGGTAGACGAGAACGAGTTCACCGTTGTCGCTTCCGACGACGCACCCACCGTCAGCGCCTCTGATCGCGTGATCGCCGCCATCGTGAGTACCCGCGAGGACGCGGTCGGTGCTGGCCTCGAGCTGTCCTCCATCGGAGTGGCGTGGACCGACGAGCTGGAAGCAGCGGCACTACGTGATGCGCTGGCCGACCACAAGATTGAGAACGTCTTGTTGGTCTCGGCGTTTCTGGCTGCGACCGCTTTGACCCAATCTGTAGGTGGGTCAATGGGTTACGGGCAAACTGCGATGCTTTTTGTGGAGCCGGGCACTGCGACCTTGAGCGTTGTCGAGACCACCGACGGCTCTGTCATCGATGTTCATGAAGAGCAATTGGATACCAGCTCCGAGGATCTCTGCACCGAGCTGGCAGCGATGGTCGCGCGGCTCGACGAGCTGCCAACGCCCCCGGACGGCCTGTTGTTACTCGGATCCGGTGTCGACATCAGCGCGATCATCCCGTGCTTGGCAAAAAAGACCTCGCTTATCGTCAACTCGCCAGAAGAGCCGGAGACCGCGTTGGCCCGCGGAGCGGCCCTGGCATCCGCGAATGTGCTCGCGTCGCCGACTTCGGTACTGGCCTACGCGCAAGACCGCGGCACGGGCGCCATCGAGGTTCCCTCCCGACCTGAATATCTGAGCATCAACGATCCGGAGCTGGGCGAGGACGAGGTCGCCTACAGCGCAGTGGACGACGAAGAGGCGAGTGCAGAAACTGTCGTCATCGACGGAGTCGACGAGGACGAGCCCCCTGCCAGGCGGGGCCTGTTAGTCGGATCTGGGTTGACAGTTGCCGCGATCACCGCGGTGCTGGCACTCGAGGTCGCGCTGTCCATCGGGATGCGCACGACGGTCGGCTTGCTGCCCGCCCCGATCCATGACTTCTTCGCCCCGGTCCAGCAGGTAATCGCGCCTGCCCTTGGGCCGGCAGCGGTGACAAAGCAGATAACGCCCAAGCCGTTGGGTTCACCCGTCGGCGTACCGCCGGCGGCAGCGCCGGGCGTTCCGACGCCCGGGGGCGCAGTGGTGCCAATCATTCCGGTTCCGCTGGTTGTCCCGCCGATAGCGCCAGGTCCCGGGGCGCCCGTTCAGCTGCCCAACTCGCCGGCAAGCCCGCCCGGGAGCGCGAATTCGCCGCAGGCGGCGCAGCCGGGCGATCAGCCACCGAGCAACGTCCCCCCGCAGAATTCGCCGCCACAACAAGGTTCTCCCGGCCAGGACTCTCCTAGCCAGGGCTCCCCTGGCGGCACACCCGGCAATGGAAATCCAGGCAACGGGCCCGGCCCGGGGCAAGGCCCATGGCCAGGCCACGGCTACCCCGGCAACGGTGGACCCGGCAACGGTGGGCCTCCAGGCAGCGGACCCGGCAACGGCGGACCTGGCCACGGCTATCCCGGCAGCGGCGGACCCGGCAACGGTGGACCTCCAGGCAGCGGACCCGGCAACGGTGGACCTCCAGCCGGCGGACCCGGCAGTGGAAACCCCGGCAGCGGCCCAGGCGCTGGCCACGGAAATCCCGGCAGCGGCGGACCCGGCAATGGTGGACCTCCAGGCAGCGGACCCGGCAACGGTGGACCTCCAGCCGGCGGACCCGGCCACGGAAATCCCGGCAGCGGCGCACCGGAAAGCGGTATGCCGCCCGCCGGTGGTGCGCCACCCAGCGGTAGCGAGCCCCACGGCACCGGTCCGGCCAGCGGCGGCGGAAACCCCAGCGGCAGTGAGCCCCATAGCGGTCCAGCTGGCGGCGGCGAGCCTAGCAGCGGCGGACCGAGCGCCGGCGGCCCGAGTAGCGGCAGCACCTCCGGCAGCCCAGAGACGGGCGGCGGCAGCACCGCCGGCGCCCCAGAGACTGGCGGTGGCAGCAGCACTTCCGGTGGCGGCAGCACCGCCGGCGCCCCAGAGACGGGCGGCGGCAGCACCTCGGGCGGCGCCGAGACTGGCGGCGGCGGCAGTACCGCCGGCGCCCCGGAGACTGGCGGCGGGAGCAGCAGCTCCGGTGGCAGCGACAGCAGCACCACCTCCGGCGGGAGCGACAGCAGCACCACCTCCGGTGGCAGCGACAGCAGCAGCTCGGGTGGGAGCGACAGCAGCAGCAGCTCCAGCGACAGCGGCGGTAGCTCAGCCGACAGTGGCGGCAGCAGCTCCAGCGACAGCGGTGGCAGCAGCTCCAGCGACAGTGGCAGCAGCGACAGTGGCAGCAGCTCTAGCGATAGTGGCAGCAGCGACAGCAGCAGCAGCGATTAGCCGCAGCCGCAGGACTCCTAAGCCGACCTCGCAGCAAATTCCTGTCGTTTCACCGAGGGTGGTGCGACGATGTTGAGGTGGAACTCGGACGCGTGCGCTATGCGCGCAACGGGGATGTCCGCATCGCCTACCGAGTTATCGGAAGCGGCGACACGACGATGGTGTGGACGCCGGGTTGGATCAGCAATCTCGACCTGCTCGACAACCCGCTAAATCCGTTTGCCGCGCTGCTGCAGCAGCTCGCTGACGTGGCGCGGATCGTCACGTTCGACAAGCGCGGTACGGGCCTATCCGATCCGGTGACCCGGGTTCCGCCGCTCGACGAACGAATGGACGACCTGCACGCCGTCATGGACGATGCCGGCCTCGACAGCCCCGTCAGCCTGTTCGGGGTCTCCGAGGGTGGACCGATGAGTATCCTTTTCGCTGCAACGTTTCCCGAGCGGGTCCGTTCTCTGGTGCTGTACGGGACGGCGCCTCGCTTCACCCAACAGCTTCCGGACTGGCCGTGGGGACACTCGCAAGCAAGACACCAGGCCTACGCGGACGATATCGACGCCCATTGGGGTGAAGGCGCTCTCGCGGATCTGCTTTTCGGATCGGCGATGGCGGATATGCCGGGATTCCGCGACCTGCTTGGCGATATCCAGCGCCTGTGCGCCAGTCCGATGATGGCGCGAATGCTGTGGCGGGCGCTGATGGATATCGACGTCCGCGCGGTCCTCGACCTGGTCCGCACGCCGACGCTGGTGTTGACCCGACCAGGTGACGAGGTCGCACCGATCGACGGGGCGCGAGCCATGGCTGCAGCCATACCGGGCGCCAAACTCTTCGAACTGTCTCCGGGGCCACACGCGCTCATGGACGCCGAACTCGCGGCTGCGATCCGGGACTTCGTGTGCGACAGGTCGGCTTCCGCCACCTCGGAACGAGTGCTTTCGACGGTGCTATTCACCGATATCGTCGGCTCCACTGAGCAACTCAGCGCGACCGGCGATGCGAACTGGCGCCATCAGCTCGACGCCCACGACAAAGTCGTCGACTGGCTGCTGGGAAAGTACGGCGGCAACCGAGCCAAACACACCGGCGACGGCATCTTCGCCCTCTTCGACGGACCGACCAAGGCTGCCCGCTGCGCATTGGATTTGGTTCCCGCGCTAGCCACCCGAGGCATCCGGATTCGCGCGGGCGTCCACACCGGTGAGTGCGAGCGCCGAGGCCAGGAGTGGAGCGGTACAGCTGTCCATGTCGGCGCCCGCATCGGCGCGATGGCCGGCGCCGACGAAGTCCTCGCGAGCCGCACCGTGCGCGATCTGTCAGCGGGCTCGGGCTTGCGCTTCGAAAGCCTCGGTGCGCATCGCCTTAAGGGGCTATCCGAAGCAACAGAGATCTTCCAGGTCACCACGCCGGCAACGAACTAGGTCTGCGACTGCGGCCTGGTCGCCTTGGACCGCAAGGCCTTACACACGCGGCCCACGACAGCTTAGATATCCATCATGGCCGAACGCGTCACGTTCCCAAGCTGCACGGGCCCGCACCTGGCCGGGATCATCGAGGTGCCGGATGGGGCGGTCCGCGGCTGGGGCGTGTTCGCGCATGGGTTCACCCTCGGTAAGGATTGCCCGGCCGCTGCCCGCATCTGTAAACAGCTGGCCACGGACGGCATCGGCATGCTGCGCTTCGACGCGCTGGGCCTCGGTGGATCCGAGGGCGATTGGGGCGACGGGTCGTTCACCGTCAAGGTCGACGACATCGTCAACGCATGCCAGTTCATGGCCGACCGCGCGACGCCGGCCGACATCTTGATCGGCCATTCGTGGGGAGGCGCGGCCGTCATCGCCGCAGCGATGCAGTCGCCCGGCGTGCGGTCGGTAGTCACGGTGGCGGCGCCGGTTGACCCCAGCCACGTCGAAAAGCATTACGACGCAGTGGTCGAACGCGTATTTGCCGAGGGCACTGCCGAGTGGATGGTGGGGGGACGCACGCTGACCCTCAAGCGCGCATTCGTCGAGGATGTCCGTGCCGCTCACCTGCACGACAAAATCAAAAGCTTGCGGCTGCCGCTGCTGATCCTGCACTCGCCCACCGACAACACGGTCGGCATCGAAAACGCCAGCGAGATATTCCGTCTGGCCCGTCACCCGCGCAGCTTCGTCTCGCTCGAAGGCTCCGATCACCTGCTCACCGCGCGTGGCCAAGCTCATCGGGCAGGCCGAATCATCGGCGCCTGGGCCGACGCATATCTCGGGGATCCAAGTTAGCGGTCGGTGCGCGTTGCCAGGCGCCGGTCGGTGCGTGACGGAATCAGGTGCGACTGATAAAAATTGACGAACCATGACCAGGCCGGAGGCTAGCGACTACCACCAGGCGTGGCTTCAGAACGCCGAACGCACGGGGGTGCCTTCAGACGTGGTCGCCGAGATCGCTCGACGGCACAGCATCACCCCGGACAGCTTCGCGGTCCTGCCGGCATTGGCGGAGATCAACGACCCGGCCGGCAAGTCCTTCTTCCTCATCCCGCGTGGCACCAGTGGGAACGACGCGCGCCGGGCGGTGCTGATGACCTACATCGTCAACGCGGGCACCGGCTACGGCACGGCGGGCAGCCGGCCGGCGGACTTCACCGAGACGCCGTACTCCGCCGACGAGGTGCAGCGAATTATCTTGCGGCAGAACGCCAACAAGTGGAGTTACGACCAGGACGTCGCATTCGTCGATGCTCACGGCGGCCGCCTCGTCACAACCCCGAACGGCATGCTCATGGGCCTCGGTGGCAACTGGATCCAGCAGCAGTTCAGCCGGCAGGGTGGCACGGCCTGGGGTGACATCTTCATGGTCAACGTCGCCGACTCCGGCGCCCCCGCACACCGGCTTCGCCAGATCGTCGAGTCGGGGCACTCCTGGTACACCGACCGCAAGGGCCGGCCGTTCGAGAGCACCCTGGCGCTGGACCTGGTGTTGCATCACGAGGAAATCCACTCCCAACAGTGGGCCGCTAAAGGGCATGCTCGAATGATCACGGCCTACATCTGGGAAGTGATCCGCGACAGAATCTTTCGTAAAACGAACAGGCTCGAAGAGGACGCCGGCCTAGCCGATGGGGGCTACCGGTGACTCCACGCCGGCGCCAGCTCAGGCGGTCAGACCGTGAATCCCGTTGTGCAGCACTACCCCGCCGATCAGGACCAGGATCACGGCAAGCAGCGCGGCGTTGTTCTTCTCCATCCAGTCCTTGAGCCGGGCCAGTGGTTCGTCGAGGCGTTCACCGGCCGCGGCGTAGGCCAAGATCGGGATCGCGACCGTCGACGCGGAGACAACGACGAAGAACACGACGTTCAGGGTCTTGCCGACCACGCTGAGCTGGCAGGTCCCGATGGCGAGGCCGGCGACAAAGCACATCAGCAGCACCTCGACTCTGACCACCACCAGCACCAGCCCGGTGATCGCCGCGCGCCGGGGGCTGATGGTTTCGAACGACCGCATCCACTTCGGCGACTCGGTGTGGCCATGCCGGGTCAGCCACCGGTAAATGCCGAACACGATGAGCGCCGTCCCGAGAACTACGCGCAGCCAAGACGCCCAAGTAGGCGGGGACGACTTGTGGAACTGCCCGAGCACGCCGGAGCCCGCAACAAAGAGCGCAGTCAACGCCGCCAGCCCGAACAGCCAGCCGCCCAGGAACGCCAGGCCGGTGGGCCGCGGCCGGGGTGCATGCAACACCAGTACCGCCGGGATGACGGTCAGTGGCGAGACTGCGACAACGAGCCCCAGTGGAATGAGCCCGGTCAGCAACGATCCAGCGCTTCCTGCCACGGGCAGCAATCCTCTCATTGACACCGCCGCCGTGCCACCGATTGAGCCGGGCCGAGCCGAAATTGACCGTGCGGGTTAGTCAACCGCGCCCGTCGTGCGATGATCCGCCGTGGGGGCACTCAACGGCACGCGTCGTGCTCATCCGGATCTAGGAGATCACATGGCGCGGATTCACCTTGGACACATTTTTCATCTCACGGGCTCTCCGCTGGTGACCGAGGCCGCGCAAGCGCTGGTGTCAATTCCAGAGGGTGCATTGGTGGTCGAGCACGACGGCAAGATCGCATTCTGCGGCGAACGCGCCAACGTCCCGCTGAAGTACCGGTCCACGGCCGTATCGGATCACCGGCCCGGGTTTGTGCTGCCGGGCTTCGTCGATGCCCATGTTCATTTCCCGCAGACGTTCGCCGGCGACTCCTACAACGGCGGACAGCTACTGGAGTGGCTGAACCAGTGCATATACCCGTCGGAAGCCCGCTTCGCCGATCGGCACTTCGCGCAACGTGCCGCCGTCGAGTTCTGCGACCGGCGGATCGCCAGCGGCACCACTGCCGCCATGGTGTTCGGATCCGCCTTTCCCGATGCCCAAGATGCGCTGTTCGCCGAAACGAACCGTCGCGGACTACGCATGGTCAGCGGCCGCGGCATCCAGACCGTCGGCCCCAAGGCGGCCGAACCGTTGATGACGTCGGAAGACGACGCCATCCGGCTGGCCCGCGACGAAATCGACAAGTGGCACGCGGCCGACACCGGTGATGTGTTGACCGCCCGGCTGCATGTGGCGGTGGTACCCCGATTCTCACTCGCAGTGACCTCCGCGACCCTGAAAAGCCTTGGTGAATTGTATGATTCGGTAAGAGATCGCGGCGTGTACTTCCACACTCACCTCAATGAGAACGACCGTCCCGGCACCGGTGAAGTCGCGGAAACCAAGATGGCCTATCAGGTCAACTCCTACCTGGACACCTACGACGGCAAGTTTCTGCCGGGCTCGAAGGTCGGCGGGACAAGCATGCTCGGACGGCGCGCCATCATGGCGCACGCGGTGCACTGCCAGGACGAGGAGCTGGCGCGGATGTCCGAAACGGGCACGTCCATCGCGCACTGCCCCGTCTCTCAACAGTTCCTTGGCTCGGGCACCATGCCATGGCTAAGAACGGTTGCTTCTGGTGTAAACATTGCTGCTGGAACGGATTTCGGCGGCGGAGACGAATGGCCGATACCGGTCGTGCTCAACGCCGCTTTCAAGGCGCACATCGGTGAACCGGGCGAAGACGGAGTTTCGATGCATCCGGCGGAGCTACTGTTCCTCGGAACGCTGGGCGGCGCGCGGGCACTCGATATGGAGGACCGCTTCGGCAACTTCGACGTCGGCAAGGAGGCGGACTTCGTCGTCATCGACCCGAACCGCACACCGGCGCTCAAGTCGGTGATCACCGGGGGCGTGCGGTCCGACGATCCCGCGATGGCCCGCAACCAGACGTTGTTCGGGTTGCTGATGAGGACACGTGAAACCTCAATCGCCGGAACCTACGTTCAGGGACGCCGGCTGCAGCCCAGCTCCCAAAAAGGTTGACGTTCTAGCATTTTCGGCGCAATGTCCAGGCTGGAATCCAGTGCGTGACGGTCCTTCGCCGGGACCCGTAGGCGACCGGATAGGTCACCAGCCCCCACCAGTCGCCTTGCTCGCAGATACCCCAACAACTCAGCCGACCCTCGACAACCTTGTGCAGCTGCAGACCGTTGGGTTGATACCGACCCGAGCGGTGCGGCGCGCGCGGGAACAGCACGGTCAGGTCGACCAGCACCGCGATCGGCGGACGCACCAGCCGAAACGGATCCCGAGCCGGCTGGCCGTTGTATCCGATCGATGCGAGCGAACCCATTTATCGATCATACGTTCGAATCACCCGGTCCGATCATTCTCCGCGCGTCCGGCCTGACAACTCGATATAGTCCGCTCGCAACCCGCAGATGAGACGGGGGATCGGAAATGATGAGGGTTATCGCTGCCGGCTTATTGGCCTTCGGCGCGCTGATAGCCGCCCCGCTGGGTGTGGCCAACGCCGACGAAATTCAGGTCAACGGCAGTTACCCGACGTTGTCGGCTTGCCAAGCCGACGGCCCGTACGTCGAACTCGCCCACAACGACCAGCTGTGGACGCATTGGGACTGCCGACAGCGCGGCGACGGACTTTATTACCTGTACCTGACCAACTAGTGACGGTTGAATCGATGGTCGCGAAGTCCATTCATTCAGCCCTCGACGGCCCTGCCGGATCGATATAGTTGTGCCTCGAAACGCAGATATACGACAGGGGATTCGGATGATCAGGGGCATGGCTGCCGGCCTGTTGGCATTGGGCGGCCTGATGACTATCGGAGTGGGTGTGGCCAACGCCGATGAGGTAGAGGTCAACGGCGATTATTCGAGCGAAGCCGGTTGCCTGGCGGACGCGCCGCATGTCGAACTGACGCGCAACGACCATCTGTACACCCAGTACTCGTGCCGATTCGGTTCCGACGGGTTCTGGCACGTGTGGCTGAATAACTGACAAGGCTGCGCTCCGCTTCTGGCAACATAACGGGGTGTTCAGCGAGGCACGGCCCCACCGTGGTGTGTCGGCTTGGCTTGACCCGCTGTTCGTGGCGGTCCTTGCCGCCGCGATAAGTCTGGGCGGCGCCGCCCGTCCCTCGTTCTGGTACGACGAGGCCGCGACCATCTCTGCCTCATACGGCCGTTCGCTGGCCCAGTTGTGGCAGATGATGGGCAACGTCGATGCCGTTCACGGCCTGTATTACCTGCTGATGCATGGCTGGTTCCAGATCTTTCCGCCCACCGAGTTCTGGTCTCGCGCGCCAAGCGGTCTGGCGGTTGGCGGCGCCGCGGCCGGAGTCGTCGTGCTGGGAAAACAGTTCTCGTCGCGCACGGTCGCGGTCAGCGCCGGAGTCATCTGCGCGATCTTGCCGCGGTCGACGTGGGCCGGGGTCGAGGCTCGCCCCTATGCCGTTTCGATGATGGCCGCGGTGTGGCTGACAGTACTGCTCGTCTACGCCGCCCGCGGTGAAAGTCGTTGGCGTTGGCTTTGTTACGGGATCTGCTTAATGGTGTCGATTGTGCTCGACATTTACCTGGCGCTACTGCTGTTGGCGCACGCCGTTCTAATCCTCGGCTTCCGGCGCAGTCGGACGGTTGTCGTTTCGTTCGCCGTGACATCGATTCTGGCAGTTGGCGCCTTGGCGCCGTTCGTGATTCGGGTTGTCGGGCAAACTCATCAGATCAAATGGGTGGCGCCGATTGGGCACCGAACCATCGAAGATGTGCTGGTTCAGCAATACTTTGAACGAAGCCCACCGTTCGCGGTTCTGTCGGCATTGGTGGTTGTGACGGCTATCGTCGTGTGGCTGCGTGCACCCGACAAGCCAGCGGCGGGAGATCGACAACTGCTGACCTTGGCCGTGGCATGGCTGGTGATACCGACGACGCTGATCGTGATCTGGTCGGCCGCTGCGCATCCGATCTATACGCCGCGCTACTTGGCCTTCACCGCGCCGGCGATGGCGCTGATCCTGGGCGTCTGCGTGGGCGCGGTGGCCGCCAAGCCCTGGATAGCCGCCGCGATTGTCAGCCTGTTCGCTGTGGCCGCTGCGCCTAATTACATTCGGGCACAACGTAATCCGTACGCCAAATATGGGATGGACTACAGCCAGGTGGCCGATTTGATCACCGCGAAGGCAGCGCCGGGTGATTGCTTGCTGGTCAACGACACGGTGACATTCATGCCGGCTCCGATGCGCCCGTTGATGGCGGCGCGCCCGGATGCCTACCGGAAGCTGATCGATCTCACGCTGTGGCAGCGGGCGGCGGATCGCAACGAGGTATTCGACACCAACCTGATTCCGGAGGTCGTTGCCGCACCGCTCAGCCACTGCGGCGTGGTCTGGATCATCACCCAGGCCGACCCGTCGCTGCCCGCATACGAGCAGGGGTCGGCGCTACCGCCCGGCCCGGTCTACGGACCGACGCCGGCCTTCGCCGTTCCGCACGATCTGGGTTTCCGACTCGTCGAGCGCTGGCAGTACAACCTGGTTCAAGTGCTCAAGGCGCAGCGGTAGCTACCAGATGCGGATGTAGTCGACGAGCATGGACGCCGGGAAGACGCCCGCGGCGGGGTCTCCGGCACCCACACCACCGACGGCAAGGGTGAACATCGGCGTCATCCAGTAGCCGGGAATGTTGAACGGCCACCGGAAATCGTCGGGAGCGCCGCCGGCGACGTGAATGGGTTTGTTGCCAACCTTGAAATACTCGGAGCCATCCCGCGAGAACTCGAATCCCTCTTGGCCCCAGTGCATTCGCCAGGTGTGCCAGCCGCCGTCGACCAATCCGGGAATCGATTTGCCTTCCCACGTCTTGCCATTGGATGCCGCGTGGACTGTGGTACCCGGGGCCCAGTCGCCGTTGCCGTACCACTCGAAGATGTCGACTTCGCCGTCGGGGAGCGGGTCCTCGTTGACGCCCCAGAACGAGGGCCACAGGCCGGGGGTCAAGCAGTCCAGCTTGATCTTGGCTTCCCAGGTCTGGTTGATCATGCTGCGGAAATTGCCGCGCAGCTTGCCGGTGTAGTAAGCGTTGCCCAGGAAATCGTGTGTGGCGCGCAGGACGAGGTTGGAGTGGCCGTCCTGGAACACGTTTTGGCGGTCGTCGCGATAGATCCCCTCGACCGGTGGGAAGACGTCGTCCTGCCAGGTCTGGATCGTCCACTTGCCCGGATCCGGCGGAGAGCCCGCGGGCCCTTCGAACTCGTCAGCAAAGATGTACGGCCCCCCGCCCCCGGCCGACGGCGGCGCCTCCGGCGATGCCGGGCGCGCCGCGGCTTCCGGGAGAGGCATCGACGCCGCCGCTGCCAGCATGCCGAGCCCAGTCGTCAACAACATGCTGCGACGATCCATATCCACGTACCACCCATCGCTAGAAAGCCGGGATGTCCGACTCGGCACGATCCCCCTCGGCCAACTCTCGCAAACGTGGTTATACAACCACGCGCCGGGATGGGGCGCATCCCCGGACCGGCTCGGCCTTAGAAGACGCGCACCCAATCGACCAGCATTTCTGCCGGGTAGCTACCCGACGCCGGGTCGCCGCCGCCCGCGCCGCCGACCGCCAGATTCAAGATCGGAAACAGGGTGTAGCCGACGTCGTTGAAGGGCCACATGCGCACCGGGTCGTTGAGATCCTCGATGCCGGTCGCCGGAACGCTGAAGTACGGTGGCGCGCCGTCCACGAAGTCTTCCCAGAAGTAGATGCCGGTCGGATTCCAGGTGACGCGCCAGGTGTGCCACGCCCCATCGACGGCGATCGGGTGAGTCTTGAACGCCGTGCCGTCCGGGTTTGCGTGCACCGTGGTACCCGCCGGCCAGTCCCCATTGCCGTACCACTCCATCAGGTCTACCTCGCCGCTACGGCCGGGATCGTCATTGGACAGCCACCAGGCCGGCCAGCAACCACGGGTGAGGCAGTTGAGTTTGATGCGGGCTTCCCAGGTGGTCCCGATGGCGCCCCGCCAGCTGCCGCTCACCAAGCCACCGAAGTAACTGATGGCATCTCGGGTGGCGCGCAGCACCAGATTGGATTTGCCGTCCACGAAGACGTTTTGCCGACTGTCTCGGTAGTCCCCGAAAAACTCGGGCCGGTCAAACCCCGTCGGGTTCTTGATCGGTGTGCGGTGGCTCGACACCACCCACTTCGACGGATCGGGGGCCGAGCCGGCCGGGCCGTCGAACTCGTCGTGAAATAGGTATGACCCAGCTGCCGTCGCGGGTGCCGCGGTGGCCTTCGCAGTTGAGATCACGGCTGCGAGCGCGCCGAACCCCGCCATGATCATCCGGCGACGGTCCATCGCTGCCTCTCGATTATGCGGTTCCCGCAGCATAAAGCAGTTGTTTGAGCTGATTTTGCTGTTCGGCGGTGAGCCGGGTCAGGATTCTCTCTTCGGCTCGGTGCACGGCAACGTCGGCCCGCTTGAGCAGGGCCTTGCCGCGCCGGGTGAGCCGAGCCGGCATGGCCCGGCCGGCCGGAGTCACCGCCGGTCGACTCAAAGCACCGCGCTCCTCCAGCGCACGCAGCACCTGGTTGGCCGCCTGCGCGGAGACGTTGGTACCGCGAGCCAGCTCGGCACTGGTGAGCCCGGGATGTTTGGACAAGATCCGCAAGCAGACGAATTCCGGCAGGCCGAGCTCGAGCGGCTTCAGTTCTGCGGCGACCTGCGGCCGCAGCGACGCCATGACCCGGTACAGCAGGAACCCCAGCGGCTCGTCGTGGGATCGACTCATGGCACTCATGCTGACACGCGCCGTCCTATTCACAGCGGGCACCCATCAACTTAGTTGACATTGCCGCGGGCGGTGGTATCAAGGAGGTTGATACTCGGTACGGAAAGGAACTTCAATGTCTGGTGGATTTTTCGGTGGCTTCGGCGGTCCAGGATTCGGTGGCTTCGGCTCCGGTGGTCCCGGCGGTTTCGGTGGCGGCCCAGGTGGTTTCGGCTTCGGCGGCCCCGGCGGGTTCGGCGGCGGCTGGGGTAAGCAAGGCGGGGGTTATGGCGGTCCCGGTTTCGGTGGCGGCTTTGGCCACGGTGGTGGCGGTCGCCCGCCGCTCAAGCGCGCGGCGTTCGTCACCGCGGCGTTATTGCTCGACGGTCCGGCCGACGCCGCGCAGATTGTGCAGCGCGTAACCGAGGCGACCGAGGGAGCGTTCACTCCTCCGCAGGACGTGGCGGAGCTTGCCATCGGCCTGCTCGCCGGCCGCGGCGTGGTGACCGTCGACAACGGCGTGGCGACCCTGACCGAGTTCGGTCAAAACCTGCTGTCCTGGCGCGGCATCAGCAGCGAAACCGCGCATGCGTTCCTGGGGCGGGCCGCCAAGTTCGGCGACGTCTTCAAGATCCGGCGTGAGTTGTTCGAGATCGCCGGGCTGGCGCGCACGATCACCTGGACGGGTACCGATGAGCAGAAGCAACAGCTCGCCGAGTCCCGGACCAAGGTGCTGGAAGCCCTGCGCGAGGCCAAGAAGACGCTGCACCGGGTTCTCGGCGAGGACTAGCGGCCTCAGGGGGTCGAGGGTTGGCTCAGCTTGACCAATGTCTTGCCGATGTTGGCCCCGGTGAACAGCCCATTGAGGGCGTCGACGCACGACTCGATTCCGTCGAAAACGGTCTCGCGGTGCGTGAGCCGTCCCTCGGCCCCCCACTTCCGCAGCGCTGCGTAAGCCTCCTCGAAGCGGCCCCACTGGTCGAGCGCGTTGAATCCCTGCATTCGCGCGGTCTTCGACAGCAGGTTCACGTAGTTGGCCGGCCCAGGATGGTCACCGGTCAGGTAGCTGGAGATGACGCCGCACAGCACGACTCGCGCGTTGGCGGCCAGCCGGCCTAACACCGCGTTGAGGATCGGCCCGCCGACGTTGTCGAAGTAGACGTCGACCCGTTTCGGGCAGTGCCGTTTGAGCTCGGCCGCCACATCGCCGTTCTTGTAATCGATGCACGCGTCGAAGCCGAAGTCCTCGACCACTGCCCGGCACTTCTCGGGCCCGCCCGCGATACCCACCACCCGGGCGCCGGCGATCTTGGCGATTTGTCCGGCCACCGATCCGGTGGCGCCCGCGGCCGCCGAGACCACCACCGTCTCACCCGGCTGGGGCATACCGATGTCGGTCATGCCGATGTAGGCGGTGGCCCCGGTCGGGCCGTACACCGACATCACCGCCTGCTGATCGACCGCGTCGGCGCCCGAGACAGGCGTACAGAAAATGTCGTCGCGAACGATCGCGTACTCCTGAAAGCCGGTCAGGGTGGTGATCACGTCCCCGACGGCGTAGGCGTCACAACGCGACTGGATCACCTCGGCGATCCCGGCCGCCCGGATGACCTCGCCGAGTTGCACCGGCGGAAGGTAGCCCGGCTGGTCGTTGAGCCAGGTCCGGACGGCGGCGTCGAGCCCGACGTAAGTGGTTCGGACCAGCGCCTCGCCCTCGCCGGGCTGGGGCGCCGAGGTGGTTACCAGCTCGGTGTCGGCGGGCTGCACCAGTCCGGCGGGACGGCGGCGCAGCAAGATCTGGCGGTTCGACAATTCAGGCACGGTGCTGAAACTACCCATTCGATGCGTTCCGGTGGGAGCATCTGTGCATGGAACCCCAGGACGACCCGGAAAAACGCATCCGGGATCTTGAGCGGCCGCTGGCCGACAGCGCCCGCTCCTCCGAATACGGCTCCGAATCTGGCGGGGCGCCCTACAGCGCTCAGAGCTACCCGCCGCCACCGCCCGGGCCAGTGCCACCGCCACAGGCGCCGCCCCCGTACAACTACGGCGCCCCCTATGCCGGCGCCGCGCCGAAACCCTCCGGGGGCAACCGGCTGTGGTGGATCCTCGGCACGATGGTCGTCATCGGGGCGCTGGCGCTTGCCGGAATCATCGCAGCCTTTGCCGCCCACCAACTTTCCGGTGTCCGGTCGATCATTTCGTCGTCGGTGCCCAGCACCATCCAGGTCCCGAGCTCGCCTCGATCAAGCCCGCGTAGCCCGTCGCCGTCCGGCAGTAGGACCGCGACGCCCACTGCCGGGCCGTCGACGGTGCCGCTACCGCCGCTGGGCGGACAGCTCAGCGTCTCGGGCATCAACGAAAACAAGACGATCGCCTGCAACGACAGCGTGGTCACCGTCAGTGGGATTTCCAACACGATCGTCATCGTCGGCCACTGCGCCAGCCTGACGGTGTCCGGCATGCAGAACTCCATCACCGTCGACGCGGCCGACACCATCGACGCCTCCGGCATCAGCAATCAAGTCACATTTCACTCGGGCTCGCCGCAGATCTCGAAGTCCGGCGACGGGAACGTCGTTCAGCAGGGCTGACGCTTCAGCCGCCGGCCATCGCGTCGGCTTGCGCCAGAAAGCCTTCGAAGTTGGCCTCTTGCGCTTGGGCCCGAAAGCGTTGCAGGAACTGCTGATAGCCCGGCTCATCGCCCTGCGCTCGGGCTAGCAGCGCCCGCAGCCTCAACACCGGAAGCTCGTGCAACACGAAGCCCGGCTCGGTTGCCACCGATGCCAGTCGCTGCACAGCATGCTCGGCGTCCTCGATGTCGGCAGCAGATCCGCGCGACAGCAGCGCCTCGACCAACACCGTGGTGGCGGGACCCCGGAAGATCATCGTGCCTGCGCCGAACTGCGCATCGAGAATCCTCGTGGCCAGCTCGATGGCGCCGTCGAGATCGCCGGATCGGGCGCGCTCGCGGGCGAATTCGATATCAGACATTCGCCGCAGCGCCACAATGAGCTTTTCGTCCACGAGCATCGCGCGCGCCCTGGTCAAGATTTCCAGCCCCTCGGCCCTGCTATCGGAGCTGTAATGGATCAACGCGGTGGCCCGGTTCACCAGCGAGTACGCCAAAGCGGTGTTGTCGCCGGACCGTTGGGCGATTTCCAGTGACTCCGCCGTCTGTGTCAGGTCGTCGGCAGTGGGCAACGCGGCGCCGTTCTCAATGGCGGCGGCATACTTGTACAACTGGGCAAAGGGGCGCGTGGTCGCGTCGAAAGACTGGGCCATCGCGATACCCGCTTCGAGGTCAGCTCGCCATCCTTGGCGGCCCAGAAACATTCCGGCCGCTCCTTTGAGCGTGATCGCCCACGCCAGCGGAGACCCGATCACGAAGTCACCCATGGTCGGATCGCCGTGTGCGACATCGATAATCCGTTGGGCCAGTTGCAGACACTCAGTCGCTTCACCGACTTCCCACTTGGCCTGAGCCGCGGCGTAGAAGAGTCCGACCGTCATCGCCGGATCACCGATCGATTCGACCAGAGTGGCGAATTCCATCGCCATCGCCGCTGCCTCTCGGTGATGCGCGTTGAATGTCAGCGTGGTCAGGTGTCCCGCCATCCCGACGGCCAGGGACTTCTTATCGCCCGCAGCCGTTGTGAGCGAACGCAATTCGTCGAATCCAGTGTCAGCGGGGGTACCACCGACCTGAAAAGCACTGCCGCACAGTAGGGCCCGCGGAGCGATCCGCATGGTCAGCCGGTCCGGATGATCCTCGGGAAGGCGGTCGGCGAATCGAAGCGCCTGTTGCCAACTGGCCCGGGCAGCGCGGATGTCACGGGTGCCGTACCACGTCGCCGCCTGCATGTACCACTCGTAGGCATCGCGCAGGTCGCCGGCGGCCGCATACTGGGTGGCCACAATCGAGGCCTCCTGTCCGTTGAACCCGCCCTGAGTTCGTTGCAACACCGCGGCCACCCGGCGGTGTAACTCGGCCCTGCCCGCTTTCAACTGAGATTCGTATGCCACCGCCTGAATAAGCGGATGGCAGAACGCATACGTCGCGTGTGGCGCGAACCCGACCTGTTCGACAAGGGCGGACTCAACCAGCGGCGTCACATCGACGTCACCGAGCAGACAGGTCAGCAACTCGGTATCGAACTGTGCGCCGATGACGGCCGCGGCGTGCAACGTGCGCTTCGCCGTTGAGCTGAGCCGATCGATGCGGGCTCCGATGATCCCCTGCAGGCTTGCCGGTACGCGGATATCACGCACCTCCCGGACGCAGACGTAGGCTCCGGCAGATCCCTCCAGTTCGCCCCGCTCGGCAAGATCGCGCACGATTTCCTCGGCGGCGAACGGCAGCCCCGCGGCTCGGTCGGCGATCACCATGGCCAGTGCGAGCACCGAAGGATCCTCGCCCAGCAGCTCTTTGATCAACGCAACGATATGCGAATTACTCAGCGGCTCAAGCGAGAAGGGATGCGCCCCGGGGATCCGCGACAACGCGCCTGCGTACAGCGGGCGGTGGACCACGAGCAGCGTCGCCCGCATTCCCGGCAGCGCCGCTGCGAACTCGGCCAGCAGCGACTCGCTGACGTTATCGATCCATTGGGCGTCATCGACGACGTAGATCGCGGGGCCCGGACGTGCCAGCGAAACCGCGTTGATGAGGTCCATCAGCCGACGGCGCCGGGCGTCCGGAGTGATATCAGGACACGGCACGTCGGGGTCGCGGGTGCCGAGCAGGTCGTCGAGCAGCACCAGATCCTCGGCACCGGCCTCGGGGATGGCACTGCGCACCCGGGCCCGCGCCACCTCCAGGGTGAGACCACCGAGACCGAAAACCGCCCGCAGCAGCCGGGAGACGACATGGTAGGGAATCTCTTTGGTGTGCGATTCGCAGTACGTGACGAACACCTCGAAGCCATCGCCGCGTGCCGTCGCCACCAATTCGCGCATCAGTCTGGTTTTCCCGACGCCGGGCCGTCCGCTCACTGTGACGACGGTTCCTTCGCCGCGGAAAGCCCGGTCCAACAACCCGGCAATGGCGTCTTTCTCCGATTGGCGTCCGACCAGCGACGCCTGGCGGCGGGCCTTGCGTCGACGGTCGCCATCGGCGGCCAGCAAGCGCCGTGCCGGTACCGCGGTGGCGAAACCCTTGATGTGCACGGTCTCGCGTTCCCCCAGCACGGCGCGGTCTTCGACAAGTCGTGCCGTCGACTCACTGAGCATGATGCCGCCCGGTGGCGCAACCGATTCCATCCGCTGAGCCATCCCTACCTGCTCACCGAGCGCGGTGTAACCGAGGTGGGTGGCGCCGACCTCGCCGGTGATCACCCGGCCGGAATTCAAGCCGACCCGCAACCGCAGGTCGATCCCGTCGCGGCGGCCCACTTCGACCGCCAATTGCCGAACCACCTCCTGGAGGTCGAGTGCGGCAAGGCAGGCTCGAAATGCATGATCTTCCAGGGTGATTGGCGCTCCGAACAACGCCATGATCCCGTCGCCAGTGAACTTGTCCACGGTGCCGCGATAGCGCTGCACCACTGTCGCCGACTGATCGACGAGCTCGGTCACCACCTCGCGCAGCCGCTCGGCACCCAACGCCGCGGCGATATCCATCGACCGCACCACGTCGGCGAACAGAACGGTCACCTGCTTGTATTCGGCCGGCTCACCGTTGAGGGCCAGTGGAGTGCCGCAGGCATCGCAGAAACGCGCGCCCTCGCGCGGCTGTGCGCCGCACACGTGGCACACCGACACTGCTGCCGTCACGATAGGAACCCTAGGCGTATTCCCCGCCAGGGGGAACCGACGACAATTCGCGCCTACGCAGGCTCTTCCGAGTCATCGTCGAGGACGCTGACGGCAATGCCGTAAGGCAGAAAACGCACTTTGCGCTTCGCATCGACGTTGTTCTTGTTCGCGCGCAGCGCGTCGAGTTCGGTGGCATAGACCTGCTCGACCCGAGCGTCGCCGGCGCCGTCCACCGTGTAGATGGCCCACACCCCATCACCGGCCTCGCCGGTGGTCTCAGGCGCGGGACGTTGGCGGCGCGACAGGTCCTCGAAAAGCCCCGACCAGCCCGTCCGGGCACCCGGCGCACCGACAAACCTGCTGACGCGCTCGAAAACGTCGCGCAGCCCCTCGCTGCCCTCCCTGATCACCCGATCGAAGTCGTCGGGGTCAAATCCGAACGCGCCGTACTCGCCCACGTGGCCTCCTTGCAGCTCGTACCGTTCTTGCCAGTGTGCGCCCGGTTGCCGCAATCCGCCACGGACTTTGCTCCAAGCCGAACTCGCCTGGCTAATAGCCGGGGCCCAGGAACGGGTTTCCGCCACCCCCGTATTGCCCCGGGTACTGCCCGCCCCCCGGGTACTGCCCGCCCCCCGGGTACTGCTGCGGATACTGCGGGGCCTGGGGAGCCTGGTTTGCCGGAACCTGGATCGGTATCGGTATCGGCAACAACGGGACGTGGATCCACTGCGTGGTCATCGGCACCGTCGTCGTCGTGGTGGGCGGCGGCGGAGGCGTCGTCGTGGGCGGCGGCGGGGGCGGCGGGGGCGTCGTCGTAGGTGTCGTCATCACCGGCGACGGCGGCTGAGTCGTCTGCGGCGGGCGCGGATGCGGATGCGTGACGACCGGCGGCGGCTCGGCGGTCACCACCGGGGGTGGCGGCGGCGGAGGAGGCGCCGGCGGGGGCGGAGGCACGCTGGGAGCGGGTTCCGGGCTGGGCGGCGGTGCCACCACGCTGGGCGGCGGAGGCGCGGGACTCGGCAGCAGCGAGCTCACCGGAGGCGCCGGCACCGGCACCACCGTGGGCGCCGGCGGGGCTTCCCGGTTTTCGATGCTTGCCAACGTGTAAGCCACACCGCCGATCGCCGTCATGGCGACCAGGGCGCACAACCCCACGATCAACTGTGAGAACCGCAGACGCCGCCACGGCCGTCCCACCGGTAGTGGCTCATCGATCAGGTTCAGCCGCATCGACCAGCCGGCGTGACCGTCTTCGTCGTAGTCGTCGGGCGTATACGGCACCCGAATGTCACCCGGGTATTCGGTTTGCGACCAGGCCAATTCGCGATCAGTCAACGCGTCATGGTCGATCACCAGCACGTCACCGGCGCCCAGATCGACGACCTCGCCGGCGGTGGCCGACGACGTAAGCAGGCCGACGGAGGTGCGGGTGCGGAGATCGGTTTCTTCCCCGCGCGAAGCCAGCAGTAGGGCGCCGGCGGCAGCCGCGCACGCCGGTTGCGACGGTGAGACGACCGGCCGGCGTGTATGCACCGAAAGGCGTTCCGCGATAAGCGGAATGCTGGCGCCACCGCCGACGATGACCACCGCGGCCAGATCCGTCCAGCTCTTGCGGTGGCGGACCAGCATCTTGTCGAAGGCGAAGATGAAGCCGGTGAGCCGATCCTGTATCAAATCCCCCAGCTCGTCCCGAGTCAGCCGCATGTTGGACCTGCGACCACCTAGCTCAGCGGTGAATTCGGCGACCTTGTCGGTGGATAGCTGCTCTTTGGCGGCGCGGCATTGCTCTCTGAGCTGGGCGAGTTGCCCCACTGCGGCGGTGCTGGCCGGGTCGATGCCGCTGCCGTGTCCCAGTTCCTCGAAAACGCGCAGCAGAATCGCCGCGTCGATCTCGTCACCGGAGAAATCCGGGTAACGCAGTGTCGGAGTTACGGGTTCGAAATCCCCCGCGATATCCACCAGGGTGGCAGAGGTGCCGGAGCCGCCGAAATCGACCAACCCGATAGTGCCTGTCGCCGCAAGGCACAGCTCCGCATTCGCCGCGGTCAGCGACGCAATCGCATCCGAGACCAGCCGAGGCGCCATACCACTGCGGACGAAGCCCAAATGCGTTCGCAATGCGTTACGTAACGCCTGCACGCTCCCGGCTTTCCAATACGCGGGAACGGCGATCGAAATCTCTGAGGAGGCCACGTCTGCGCCTGCGGCGAGCACCATCGCGTCCAGGGCTTCGACCATCAGCAGATCCGGATCGTGTGCTGACCCGTCGCCAGACACCAGCGCGACCGAATCGCCGATGCGTTGCACAAAGCCGCTCAGCAGCATCCCCGGCTCGTTGAGAGGCGGGTTCTGGCCGGGCACACCGATTTTGGGCGCGCAGTGCGGGTAGAGGGTTAGTACAGCACGGCGGGTAACCGGTGCACTTCCACTACTCGCGGCGACCAGGTTCGTGGTCCCGATCGACAACCCAAGGGGGTCGTACATAGAGCGAAACTTTCGTCTAAAGGGGCTGTGGCCAGCGTTAACGATAGCCGCCGACACGCGGAAAGCCGATGGCTTGCAATGCCATTGGTATCGCCCCGATGCGATTGCGTCACCGAAGCGGTACTAAAAACCCCTTGACAAACCCGTTGTGGTCACACGACGGTGAGTGGCAGCGAACGTCTTGGCTCGAACTGAAAAGACGCCCCGCCGCTGAACTTAACCACTTCCACCTCAGGTAGTTCGGCTGCGGTGGCATCGGATTCGGTGAATCCCGCGGTCCAATCGGACTCCGTCCCGCTAACACGCACCTCAATATGCGGATCCACCGCGGTAGCGATCGCTTGCAGCGGCTGCACAGAGTCCGGCGAGCACAACGAGATCCAGGAACCGTCCTCGTGGGCCGGCGACCGGTGCACGGTCAGCCGGTTGGCCTCGATGTCTGCCGAGACATAGCCCACCGGATTGAGCAGTGGGTGCAATTCCAGCACCCGAAGCACGCCTTCGGGGCCGCCCGGCAATTTCAGTGCGCGGTGAATACGTTCGGCAGCCACGCCCGCGATGCCGATCAAGCCGCGGGTGCACACCGAAACAGCTTCGGCGTCATCGGCGGCCCGTGCGGATACCGCGATCGCGAACGACAGATACAGCAGATGCATCTGCAGGCAAACCTCGTCGGCCATCCGGACCAGTGCCGAATGCGAGAAGGCGGCGAAGTCGAAATCGGACAGCAACGCACCCGAGTAGTCCGCCTGCCCCTCGTCAGACGGGTCGATAGGGCCGAGTTCCCATGTCGCGGCGCGGGTTTGGCGAACGATGTCTAGTGCCGGAATTTCCTGGGCCTCGGGGTACGACTCGTCGATGATGACGGTCCACGCGCAGTGCGGATGCCGATCCGAAGGAGTCCGCGGCGGCCGGTGCAGCGGGCGGACCTGGGCGTGGACGTTGGTCGCTACCGCGGTGGCGTCAAACGTCGGGTCCTCGATGGTATGGCACATGCCGAAGACGTACTCCTCGCCCATCGGCTCTACGTCCATCAGGGCGCCGCAATGGTCCAGCTGGAATTCGCCGTGCCAGCGGTCGTGGACGGTGTAGCGGAAATCCATGAACTGCGGCGGGGCGCCGATGTCGAGCTGCAGACCCTTGAAGATGGTGACGATGTCGGTGCCCTCGTATTTCAGCGCCTGCTGCATGCGCCTGGTGTAGACCGGGCTGGCGCCCGCCCACTCCTCGATGGCGATCTGCACCATCTCGTCGCGGCCGAACGAGCTGATACACCAGGCCATCCCGGAACGGTCGATCAGCTGGCCGATCAACAGCAGTTCGGGGACCAATACGGCCAGTTGCTCACGGGACAATTGCGCATAACGTGAAGGGCTGCTCACGGTACAAAAATAAACTTGACTATGTTATAAAGTCAACAATGTCCATCGCTGCAGGCCAGACCCCCGGGCGCTCGGCCAGCCCCACTCGGCGCACCACCGCGCCGCGCAAGCGCGGCGACGACACCCGGGCGAGAATCATCGACGAGACGATCCGCTGCATCACGGAGGAAGGATTCGCCGCCGCCACCGCCAAGCACGTGGCCGAACGCGCGGGGGTGACGTGGGGCGTCATCCAGTACCACTTCGGGGATCGCAACGGCCTGCTGATGGCTGTCGTCGACGACGGGGTGGACCGGCTGATCGAGACCCTGTCGTCGGCCGACGTCAGCGAACTGGCATTGCGCGAGCGCATCGAAGTCGTGGTCGACACCGCCTGGAGTTGCTACAGCAGCCCCACCTCGATGGCGGCTTTCGAAATCCTGCGGGCTACCCGTGGCGGCCTGGGTCAGTCCTCACGGCGTCACCTGCTGGAGATGAACTCCGCGGTCGGCCAGCTGGGTCGACTGATCACCGATGATCCGGCCAATGCCGGTGTGGCCGAAGTGATCTGGGCTACGTTGCGGGGTGTGGTGCTGGTACAGATGGTCACCGGAACCGCCATCGATTGGAGCCTGGAACGACGGGCCCTGATCGACATGGTTACCCGTGTGCTGCAATGACGGGATGACCCTCGACGATCTCGCCGATATCGAAGCCATCAAGCAAGTCAAATACCGCTATCTGCGCGCGCTGGACACCAAGCGCTGGGATGAGTTCACCGACACCCTTGCCGAGGACATCAAGGCCGACTACGGGCCGTCCATCGGTAACGAGCTGCACTTCACCAACCGCGCCGACCTGGTCGAGTACATGCGGACCTCGCTGCCCGCGAACGTCCTCACCGAGCACCGGGTGACGCATCCGGAGATCATCGTGACCGGCGACACCGCTACGGGCAGTTGGTATCTGCAGGACAAGGTCATCGTCGCCGATTTGGACTTCCTGCTGATCGGTGCGGCCTTCTACCGCGATACCTACCGGCGCACCGAGAACGGGTGGAAGATCAGCGGCACCGGCTACGACCGGACCTACGACGCCACAATGTCGTTGAAGGGCATGGACTTTAACGTCAAGCCCGGTCGCGCTGTCGCGGGCGCCGACTAACCTACTTGGTGATCGCGATGACCGCGCCGGGCTGCAGCCATTTCATGATCGACACCAGCTGAGCGTCCTCGACGGCGACGCAGCCCTCGGTCGGCTTGCCGTCGGTGGTGTGGAAGAAGAATGCCGCACCGCCGCCGGGAGTCTTGTTCTTGTTGACGCCCATCACCACCGCGTGCTTGTACTGCGGGATTTGCAGGTTCTCGCTGTCGGCGGTGCTGAACGGGCACTGCGCCTTCGGGCAAACCTGCATGCTGTTGAAGGTGGCGCTATGGTCGTCGCCGCTCCACCAATGGTTGGGACCGACCTGGGTATACGGCAGTGCGGTGCCCGGGTTCGCCGCCGTTCCGAAGGCCGAGTCAAGGCTGTACACACCCGTCGGAGTGGCCGGTACACCGCTCTTGGCCTGCGGCGCCATGCCCGCGGAACCGACGTGGGTCGGGACGCCGGTGCGCAGCGCCTGCCAGCCGGTGGGGGTGTGCTGATAGATATCCATTGTCGCGTTCGATCCACCGGTGCTGACGACCGAAACCACCTGTGTGGCATTGCCGACCTGGCTGGCAAACCATGGCGTGCCGGACGGGTTGCCGGCCGGAGCCGCGCTCGCCGTCGGCGCAAGGACCGTCAACGCGAAGAGGGTGCACGCCGCGGCGTGCAGCAGAGCTAACAGTCGGCGCATACATCCAATTGTCAAGCGCCGCCTAACTTAAGGTCAAGTAAAGCTTTAGGACCAGTTGGGTCACTGCACCGTGATCAACGAAAACTACAGCACAACAGGGTTTTTGGCAGTCCGTGGCCGAAACGCCAACAGGCACAGCAGGAAATACAGGTATCCCAGCGACCAGCCGGCCAGCACATCGGACGGGTAATGCACGTTCAAAGCGACCCTGTCGACCCCGACTATCAGCAGGATCAGTGCGGTAACCGCGATCGCCACCCGGCCCATCGACCGGCTGAGCACCGGTAGCAGCAGCGCCAGCAGGGCAAGAAAGGCCGCGGTCGCCTCCAGCGCATGGCCCGACGGAAACGAGGTCGAGGGCGCGAACACCAGCATGGTCGGCGGGCGCGGCCGGTTCACCAGCGCCTTGGCAGCCGTCGTGACCAATCCGTTCAGCGGCGCACAGGCCACCACCAGCAAGGCCGCGCGCACGTTGCGCTTGACCAACAGGGCCACCGCCGTCGCCGCACCCAGCAGCCGCAACGGGACCGGGCCGAGCACAACGGACACCACATCCCAGCAGCGCACCCACGCCGGATGCTTGACCGCGACGTCGTGCGCCGCGTTCAGCAGCGACCAATCCAGGCCGTGCACCCAGCCCCAATTCTGGCGGTAGCCCACCCACATGGCCGCGTAGACGACTGCGGCCACCAGGGCGCCCACCGGCAGGGCAATCCGCGCTCGGGTCATGAACCAAGCCATACCAGCACGGGGTGGCGGCGAGTGTGGGACATACGTACGTCGGAGGGTCGAAATTCATCCATCGCCCCCACGCTCGACGGTTCTCCCACGCGGCGGCGAGTCATACTGGCGTCATGGCGGTCTTTGTCCGCAGGTTGTTCGGCATCGGCAAACTGCCCGACGACCTGCAAGCTCAGGTCGAGGCGGAAGGCCTCATCTACCTCGCCGATTACGTTGCAGTGACCCGGCGGTTCAGCGGCGTCATCCCAGGCACCCGGGTGCCGCACAGCGTCGCCAGCTACACGGGTTCGCTGGTCTTCACCTCGCAGCGGGTGCTGGCCACGCTGTCCATGCTGCCCAAGCTCGCCGGCCCGACCGTCGACGTGCGCTGGGACGCGGCGCAGACCGGGGCGGCGACGGCCGTGATCTCGTCGACCGGTTTGCAGGTCGACCTCGATGTCGCCGAGGTCGACCCGAAGTGCAGTGGCGATCTCTCGCTGCACTACAAAACGGCGATTCCGGCGGATGTGCTCAGCGGGCTGCCGCTGCAATCCCTGGCCTTTGACGTGCCCCCCGAATACGTCTATCGGGCGGTCGGCGTCACCTATAGTCCCTGATCGTGATCTGCGGCCACGGCGGCTGCCGGAGCACCGCAAGGCTGCCGATCACCCCGGTCAGTAGACCGGTGAGCACCCCGATCAGCGCGATTCGGTTCTTGTCGACGGCAGGCACCCAGGAGGCCGCGCCCTCACGGATGACGAATACGCCGGTCGGTTTGGTCACCGGGATCACGGTGGTGCCGTCCGGCGTCTGGTACGGCGTGCCGTAGACACGTCCGCCGTTGCGGTCGGCGGGCCGCTGTTCGAGTAGATCCGAGTACTTCACTCCGACACTCCCTTGTAGCGGTGTTCGGGAACCGTCTCATTGGTACATTCACGCTAATGCCATTCTCGCTGGCGGTTTCTACGATGGCGCTGTGACCGAGTACGCGTTCAGCGCACCAGATCGCGAGGCCATCTATCGGGTGATCGCCGAACGGCGCGATATGCGCCGGTTCGTGCCCGGCGCCGTGGTGCCCGAGGAAGTGCTTGCCCGGTTGTTGCAGGCCGCGCACGCCGCGCCCAGCGTCGGCCTGATGCAGCCGTGGCGCTTCATCCGGGTCACCGATGACGCGCTCCGTAAGGGCATCCACGCCCTGGTCGAAGAGGAGCGCCCACGCACCGCGGAGGCGCTGGGACCGCGGGCTGCGGAATTCTTGAAGCTGAAGGTCGAGGGCATTCTCGAGTGCGCTGAACTCTTGGTGGCCGCGCTGTCTGACAAGCGCGACGTACACGTCTTCGGCCGGCGCACACTCCCGCAGATGGACCTCGCGTCGGTGTCCTGCGCGATCCAGAACCTATGGCTGGCGGCTCGGGCCGAGGGCCTGGGAGTGGGCTGGGTGTCGCTGTTCGACCCCCAGCCGTTAGCGGCCCTGCTGGGTATGCCCGCCGACGCCGAACCGGTGGCCATCCTGTGCGTGGGCCCGGTGCCCGAATTCCCGGACCGGCCGTCGCTGGAAATTGACGGCTGGACGCACGCACGGCCGCTCTCGGAGTTCGTCTCCGAGAACCAGTGGGGTCAACCGCCCCAGGAATCCACCCCCGGCCAGCCCGCACCGGGCACCGCGGCGGGCACCGCCAGTACCGTGCCGTCCCACTCGGTGTGATGCAGTAAATGCTGCGGGCCGGGCCAGTGCGCGGCGACCACGAACAGGGTGCGGCGATCGTCGCCGCCGAGCATGCAGGCAAAGGCACCGCGGTCGAGCTGGATCCGGTCCAGCACCTCGCCGCCGTGGCGCACCCGCACGCAGCAGCGATCGGCCACGTCCGCGTACCACGCGGCGCCATCGCGGTCCAGGCAGATGCCGTCTGGTGAGTGGGCACCCAGGTCTGCCCACACCCGGCGATTCGACAACGAGCCGTCGACTTCGATGTCGAAGGCGGTCAGCCGGTGTCGATACGACTCGGCCACGATGAGCGTGGAGTTGTCGGCGGTCACGGCCATCCCATTGGGAAAAGCCAGGTCGTCGGCGACGATGCGGGCGGTCCCCCGGCTTACCAAGGCCACAAAGCCGGGCGCTGGGTCACCGGCGGGCGGTCCAGTCGCGAAGTCGAAGTTGACGTTGTTGACGTAAGTGTTGCCGCGGCCGTCGATCACGATGTCGTTGGGTCCGTACGGCGACAGCGCCGCCAGATCGGCGAACCGCGACAGCGTCCCGTCCGCCGATAGCCGGAGCAACGCCCGCTGCGAGCTGGATGTCAGCACCAACCCGTCCTCGGCCGGGAAGTCCGGCAGGAAATCGAAACACATTGGCAACGAATGGTGTTCGAGCACGATCCGGATCTGCCCGGCGGCGTCGAAGGCGCGGATGAGCCCGGCCGTCCAGTCGGCCACCCATAGTCGTCCGTCCCGCCAGCGCGGCGACTCCAGCAGCCCCAGACCTGTCACCAGTTTGTCCATACCGGGCACCTCTTTCGTTTCAGCGACTAATTGCCTGCAGCCAGAACTAAATGCCAGCTGCATTGTCTGACTTGACGGCACAGTCAGACTCACCGCAGTCAACTGCGGTATCGTCGCCGGTCGCAAGGCAAGCTAAAGAGGTGGCGGCGATGACGGGCGACAACGTGCTGATCGTGCACTGGCACGATTTGGGACGCTACCTCGGTGTCTACGGTCATCCCGACGTGTCCAGCCCGCGACTTGACCGGCTTGCCGCCGAAAGCATCCTGTTCACCCGAGCCCATTCCACCGCGCCACTGTGTTCGCCATCGCGGGGCTCGTTTTTCACCGGCCGCTACCCGCAGAGCAATGGGCTGGTCGGATTAGCCCATCACGGTTGGGAATACCGCACCGGCGTTCAGACACTCCCCCAGATATTATCCGAATCAGGTTGGCATTCAGCACTTTTCGGTATGCAGCACGAGACCTCCTACCCGAAGCGGCTTGGCTTCGACGAGTTCGACGTGTCGAACTCCTACTGCGAGTACGTGGTGGAGAAGGTCCAGGAATGGCTGCGCAATGACGCACCGGAACGACGCGAGCAACCATTCCTGTTGACGGCGGGCTTCTTCGAGACCCACCGGCCCTACCCGCGGGATCGCTACCAGCCGGCTGACAGCGCAACCGTCGAACCGCCCGACTACTTGCCCGATACGCCCGAGGTGCGCGGCGACCTCGCCGACTTCTACGGGTCCATCAGCACCGCCGACGACGCGGTCGGCCGGATCTTGGACACGCTGGCCGAGACCGGTCTGGATACCAAAACCTGGGTGGTGTTCTTCACCGATCACGGCCCGGCCTTACCCCGCGCGAAATCCACGCTCTATGACGCGGGGACGGGCATCGCACTGCTGATCCGCCCGCCCACCGGCCGGGGCCCGGTACCCGCGGTCTACGACGAGTTGTTCAGTGGCGTCGACCTGGTTCCGACGTTGCTGGAACTGCTGGGCCTGGATGTGCCGGCCGAAGTCGAGGGCGTGTCACACGCGCACGCCCTGCTCGCACCGGGTACGCCGGCCGATCCGGTGCGCGAGCAGGTCTACAGCATGAAGACCTATCACGACTCGTTCGATCCGATTCGAGCAATCCGCACAAAGGAATACAGCTACATCGAGAACTACGTGCCCCGGCCGCTGTTGGACCTGCCGTTGGATATCCAGCAGAGTCCGTCGGGTTTGGCGGTTGCCCCGTTCGTCAAGTCGCTGCGTCCAGAGCGCGAACTCTACGACCTACGGGCAGATCCCACCGAGACCCGTAACCTGCTCGCCGATGGCGACCCGGGCATGGACGCCATCGCGGCGGATCTGGCTGTCCGCCTGCACGATTGGCGCCAGCGCACGGGTGACGTGATTCCATCGGACTTCGCCGGCACCCGCATCGCGATGCGCTACACCGAAACTTATTTGCAGATTCACCACACCACGCCGACTAGCCGATCGGCGATCGCCGTCGACCGCGGTGTCGAGGAGTAAGTACAGCCCGGGCTACTAGCCTGCGCGGTTCGCTGCACCGACTTCGGCGACGATGAACACCCGCCGGAACGGGAAGATCGTCGTACCGTCGGCCCGAGGCGGGTAGGCGTCGTCGAGCAGCGGGATCAGCTCCTGGCGAAACTCTTCCCATTCCGCGTCGTCGAGCTGTTCGCGCACCGGGACCAACGCGGTGCCGGTGATCCAATCCAGCACCGGGTGTTCGCCGGTCAGCTGGTGCAGGTACGTCGTCTCCCACGCGTCCACTCGGCATCCGGCGTCCAACAGCAGATTGGCGTAGTTTACCGGCGGCTGCACTACCGCGCCGACTCGAAAAGGTATGTCTTTCAATGCCTTTGCATAATGCTCGCGGCGCGCCACCGCCCGCACCGCGGCATGCGAAGGTGTCTCGAAGTTACCTGGGATCTGTACGGCGATCCACGATCCCGGCACCAGTTGGCCCGCCCACCGCAACAGCAGATCAGCGTGTTCGGGCACCCAATGCAAAGCCGCATTGCTGACGACGACGTCGGTGTCGGGTTTCGGGGTCCAGTCTCGTACGTCACCGACGGCGGCGTCGATGCCGCGTTCCCTGGCCGCGGCGACCATCTCCGGCGAGGTATCCAGTGCTTCGATGACCGACCCGGGCCAGCGCTTCTCGAGGTACTTCGTCAGATTGCCGGGTCCGCAACCCAGGTCGACCACCCGGCGCGCCCGCCCGGCTCCCACCCGCGACAGCAGGTCATAGAACGGGCGGCTGCGATGGTCCGCAAACGCCAGGTAGACGTCGGGATCCCACATGTCGGTCCTCCTGATCAAGACCGTCGGTAGTCGGCGGATAGACAAACCGTATTACCGCATGCTGCCCCTGTCGGCCCGGTTGGGGCACGAATCCCGGCCGAACCGATAGCATTGAGGTTTGTGACGCTCGACGCGGATCACATCGATTTGGCCGCGGCGGTTGCGGATATCCGCGGCGCCGATGTACTGGCTGGCGCCGACGGATTGCCTTCGCTGTCGGCGTTGACTCCACGTACCCGACTCGCCATTGGGGCCTCGGCGATCGGCGATCTAGCACTGCGCACCTGGGTTGCCTCACTGCTGGCCACCACCGTGACACCGACTGTTGCTGCCGCGTCGGTGTTCCGCACCGAATCGGGTTCCGAGCGCAGCAACATGAACTTCTACGCCGAGCTCGCGGCCGAACGGGATCCGGTGAAGTCGTTTCCGCCGCCCACCGAATTGCCGCGGGTTTCGTCGCGGCCGGCCGGTCGGCTCGCGGCGTGGACCGCGCGCGGCACCGTCGACAACATCGCCTTCCCTAGCAGCTTCACGGCGATCAATCCGACAATGCGAAAGCGCTGGAACGCATTGGGGGCCAACAACATTGTGCGCGCACAGCACTGGCGCCACGACGACGGGCCCCGGCCCACGCTGTGCGTCATCCACGGTTTCATGGGGTCGTCATATCTGGCCAACGGCCGATTCTTCTCACTGCCGTGGTATTACCGGTCCGGTTACGACGTGCTGATGTTCACCTTGCCGTTTCACGCCCGGCGAGCCGAAAAGCTCTCCCCGTTCAGCGGTTTCGGCTTTTTCGCCGGCGGGCTCAGTGGTTTCGCCGAGGCGATGGCCCAGGCCGTGCACGACTTCCGGTCCGTCATCGACTATCTGCGCCACACCGGCGTTGACCGAATCGCATTGACCGGTATCTCGCTGGGCGGTTACACCTCCGCGCTGGTGGCATCGGTGGATGACCGGCTTGAGGCAGTCATCCCCAACTGCCCGGTCGTCACCCCCGCGACGATGTTCGACGAATGGTTCCCGGCCAACAAAATGATCCAGCTGGGGTTCCAGCTGTACAACATCAGCCGCGACGAGTTAGACGCCGGCCTGTCCTACCACTGCGCGCTGAACTACCGGCCGCAGCTGCCCAGGAATCGCCGGATGATCATCACCGGCCTCGCCGACCGAATGGCCCCACCCGAACAGGCCGTAATGCTATGGAACCATTGGGATCACTGCGCGATGCACTGGTTTCCGGGCAGTCATGTGCTGCACGTGTGCCAGCTGGACTATCTGCGCCGAATGACCAGTTTTCTAGACGACGTCATGTTCGACTAGCGGTCTCGTCTCGGCCACCCGGTGGGCCCCGGCCGCGGGGGTGGGCCAGTCGAGGCTCGCCAGCACGCCGTCGGGGGCATCCGTGTGTCCGTCAAGCCGCTGGGTGGACAACAGGTCCAGTGCGACCAATGCCTGCAGCTGATTCCCGCGCTGGGCAATCAAGCCGGGCACCGGTTGCCCACCCTCGGGAGCTCCCTCGGTGAGAAAGGCACACGCGGCGGCGATGGTGTTGCGGCCAGCCAACCCACCGTCGGAGATCTCCAGCGCCGTGCAGGTCTCCCGCGCCGGGTACGACCGGATCGCTTCCAGCGTCTCAGGCAGCGTTTCGCCCACGATTACTTGGTACGCCACAACGTAATCCGAGGCCCCCCGCTGCACCGCAGCCCACGACTCGCTGACCTTCGGCGTGACCAGCCTGGGTACGTCGTCGATTCCGACCGTGTTGGCCTCCCAACCGATTTCGCGGAGGTGGTCGGCGAGCCGACGCGCCACCACCTCAGCGGTCTCCTGCAACGGGATCCGCGACGAGCGTGCCTGAAGCGCGGCCAGGTTATCGGCCGCCGATATCGTGATGCCGACCCACGTCTCTCGACGTGACGGATCGGAGGCGTTGTCACGGCTGGTGATTCGGATTTTATCGGCGCGAATTCCATAGCGGTTCAGGTAGCCCGCGATCACCGGCAGCGGCAGCACATCGTGGTCGTTGATCGGCGGCCCGATTCGCAGCAACGCCGTTGTTGTTGCGGCGGAGCCAATTTGATCGGCGGGCTTACCGCGGCGGCCCGCCATCGCCAGGCGCCGGCCCAGGATGGTGGTGAAATGCATTCCGCCCCACCACCCGAACAACACGACGAGAACGACGGCGGCGATGCCGACGACCCAGTAGGCGCGGGGCGAGTCCCAGGGGTACGCCATCACCGCGGGCACCACAGCCAGCGCAGCCAACGTGATTCGGCCGGCTCCTGGGATGGGGATCGAGCGCAGCTGGCTCATGAGGTGGTTTCCTTTCTCCGGACGATCGCCGCGACAGCGGCGACCACCGCGACAATCAAGGCCAGTGCGGCCGTTCCGACGAACGCGACGGTGCGCGGTGTGGTGTCCTTCGGCGCCGGTGCCGGTGGAGCGGCGACCGGTTTCACCGACGGCACCGCGGGCTCGTTGGCTGCGGGCAGGTGCCAAGTCAGCGCTGCCACCGCGTCCACGCTGCCGGCGCCAACGACATCCGACGGTGCCCGGGAGCCGTTGTGCGCTGTCGCGGTGATACGACGCGCCACCTCGGTCGCGGTCAGCCCGGGATACTTGCTGCGGACCAGCGCCGCGAGACCGGCCACGTAACCGGCCGCATAGCTGGTGCCGCTGAGCGCCGCCAACTGCTGGTGATCGTCCGGCAAACCGTTCGCGAGGCCGCCGCCGTCGCGATTGCTTACCGACACAATGTTTTCGCCCGGCGCTGCGACACCTACCCACGGCCCGAACATGGTGAATTTCGACGGCTGCCCGTCCGGGGTCAACGCCGCCGCCGACAGCACGTACGGCTGCCACAACGACGGGACGGAGACCGACGTGACGCCGGCCCAGTTGCGCGGGTCGCCCGGACGGCTCAGGTCGGTGAGCGGGTTGGACTCACAAGACGTCCCGCCGCCCACTGATCCGGTCGACCCGGTGTTGCCCGCGGCCGCCACGATCACCGCGTCCTTGTCCACCGCCGCGTACTTGATCGCCGCGCCGAGCGCCGCCTGGTCAATGGGCCGATCAGCGGGCACGCAGATGACCGTCGAGATATCGATCACCCGGGCGCCGAGGTCAGCGGCATGCACAATCGCCCGGCCCAGCGCCGTCACGTCGGTTGTCGCCCGCGCCAGCAGTGGATCCCCGCCCGGCGTACGCGGCGAGAACTTGGCCGACTCCGTCCTGATCGAGAGCACACGCGCCGCGGGTGCGACACCCGAGAAGCCGTCCTCCCCCGACGGTTGGCCGGCGATGATGCCGGCGACCAGCGTTCCGTGCCCGTCACAGTCGGTCAGGCCGTCAGTCGTCTCAACGAAATCGCCGCCGGGGTCAACATTGGGCAGCCGCGGACTCGGCCGCACACCCGTGTCGATGACCGCCACGAGTTGGCCGTCGCCGCGGGAAAACTGCCACGCCGCCGGAAGATTCAGCGTTGCCTGACTGGGCGTGACTGCGCCCGGCTCGGTGCCGGGAATGACACCCGATGCGCTGCACGGGCCGCGCTGCTCCATCGGCTGCACGGGTCCGGGTGTGCCGCTGGGTGGCGGCACACCGGGGTCGACCGTGGGCTGACCGATCGCCAGCGCCGACGGGCAGACCCACACCGTGGCAGTCAGCGTCGCGGTGAGGCAGGCTAAGCCGGCCCGAATCATCGATTCAGTACCAAGGCGAACAAACCGACCAGGTACGCGATGACCGGAATCAGCGAGGCATCCAGGCCGGAAGCCACAAATCCCAGCAGCCGGCGCGCGGGCAGCGAATAGTTTTCCGGCGAGGCGATCACCGGGTTCAGCGCCACTACTACCCACACCAAAGCAAGCACGCTGAGCACCAGCACCGCACCCAGGGCCGCGGCGTAGCGTCCGGTCGCGGCGTAGATCACCAGCAAGACGCCGGCCGCCAGGTAGGGCTGAGCAAGCAGCCAGGCCTTGCAAGCGGCCGAATCCCACACCCGGGCCCGCAGCACCGAGGTGAGGGCGGTGGCCGCCACCACGTACCAACCGACGACGCT
The DNA here is from genome assembly GCA_963826365.1 of uncultured Actinomycetota bacterium. Classification (GTDB taxonomy): domain Bacteria; phylum Actinomycetota; class Actinomycetes; order Mycobacteriales; family Mycobacteriaceae; genus Mycobacterium. Next base: position 1,143,215 of record CAWGXA010000004.1, read on the forward strand.
CAGGGCCTCAGGACGCAGCGCGATCGCCACCGACCCCAGCACGCTGAGCAGTACCGCACCGGCGATGAAACCGATCTGGTGGGCGTCGCCGATGCGAACCCGTCGCGGGAAGTCCTCGAGCACCCGCAGCGACGGCGCCGACGGGGACGGATCGCCGGGTGCCGGGATGACCGGCAATGGGAAGCGTGCCCACAACGCGGATAGCTGAGCGGCCTCGATGGCAACCAGCAGCGCCACCACGATCAGCCCGGCACCAATGGTGAGTATCGGTAATTGCCAGAGCAATTCGGCACCGGCCGCCAGCAGCACGCCCCCGCCGACCACCGCCGTAGCGGTGAAGAAACCGACGGTGCGTTCGCGTTCCGGACTCGGCACCAGCAGAGCGACCAGCGACCAGGCGGTGACGCCGGCGGCGCCGAGCATCAGTTGTGCCGGCCCGAATTTGCCCGGCACCACCAAGGCCAGCGCGGCGGCAATCGGTACCAGCGCGGCGATCGACAGCGCCGTCCCGGCACGTTCGGCACGCGCCGTGATGAGCAAGCCTGCCACCGCGGTGACGGCCGCGATCACACTGACAGCGACCAGGCCCAACAACCCGCCGGTCGCAACCCGGTAGGTGACGCACAGTCCCGTTGCCACCAAAGCCACGGCGATTGCCGCGGCCAACGCACCGCGCCGGATATGCGCTGTGTCCCAGGGATTTAGCCGTGACTTCGAGAAGATCATTGCGGCGTCGGCGATGTCCTCGACGATGCCGGGCGCCGCCGGACCCACCGGCACCGGCTGCAACGCCAGCAGATCACCGTCGACGACTCCGACGGTGTCCAGGCTGGTGTCCAGGCTGAACGGCGCCCCGCCGATCGGCGCCAGGCTCAAGTGGGAAATCGCGCCGGATGCGTCGGAAGGAGCTCCGCCATCGCCGTTCTGCCCCGATGGAACCACCAATCGCTGTACCGCGGGCAGGATTTCGCGCAGTGGCAACTCTGCGGGCAGCGCCATCTCCGTCAGCCTGCTGTCCGCGAGAATGGCGACGCGGACGATCGGCATGACGGTGCCGGAGGTCACCGGACCCCCAAATTCGGCTGGGTCCATTGCTGGGACATCGTGCTCTCTCTCTGTCTTGGTTTTGATTACGCGTGTTGGGTGGAGAAATCTCGGGACAGCCGCTGGCTGGGAAACCAGTCGCCGTTCGGTAAGCAGGCGGTCAGTTGTTCGATCGCGACGGCGATCCCGTAGGGGGTTCCCGGACTGAACGTCGAGACCCATTCGCCGTCGAACGCGCGGGACGGGCTGACCAGTACCCGGCCCGCGGCGGTGTCCACAATGCTCATACCGACTTCGGTGGTGGTGTGTTGCCCGTCGCGGCGACAGCCGGCGACGATCTCCACGTAACTGCGCGGGCCGGTGAACACGGATTCCACCACTGGTCGCGCCGACTTCGGGATACCAAGGTAATCAACCACTTCCGCCAGCGGTGCGCCGGATCGCAGCCGTTCGTCGGCGCGGACTCCGACGCGCGCCGGCATGGTGAACTGGTCGAACCGCGCCGGCGGCCGATGCGCCAGACCGACGCTCAAAACCGGGACCAGTCCCAGCGAATCGTCGATATCCATCGCGGTGAACGTGATCAGCTGCGCACTACGCAGCGCCACCAGCGTCTTGGTGGGCTTGCCGGCGGTTCCGGCGCGCTGCGCGACCACGCCGCGCAGCAACTCGCCGGTACCGGTGACCGCGGCAGACCCCACGTAACGCAAATCCAGCCACCGCTGCGGGTAGCACACCACCCTGATCCAATCAGCCACCGCCGAGTTGACGACACCGTCGACCGAGACCAGACCCATCTGGGTCAGTTCATCCTTCTGACTGTGCAGGAAGGCGCCCCGCTCCGCGGCATCGCGGTAGGGCGTGGTGATCGCCAGTACCCACGGGAAGTTACCTGCCCCAATGGTTTCGGCGATGAACCATGCTTGGTCGACCGTCAGTTCGACGGCGTTCGGTTCGACGCTCATCGAGGCAGAACTAGCCCCACTTCGAGGCTTCGGCGGTGTCGCGAGCCAACATCGACATCGTGTTGGATTCGTGGGTGCTGGCCATCGCCTGGTACGACCGCACCAATGATTCCATCGCCTGGTTCCACTGCGCCTGCCAAGCCTGGTAGGTCATCCCGGTATCGCCCTGCCACGCATTTGACAACGCGGCCTGCTCGCTGGAGATATCGGCACCGAGCCCCGACAGCGTGCCGGCAAAGCCCGACATGTCCGCGGAGTGACTCAGCATTGCCGGGTAGTTGTACATAATCTGCGACATCACAAGTCCTTTCGTGTGAAGTTGACCGGATCAGAATCCGGTATAGCCCGATGCGGCGGCGCTGTCGGCGGCCACATACGTGCCCGCGGCGTCGCCCAGGTTCGCCTGTGCGATGTCCAGCAAGGTGTTGACCCGTGCTGCGGCCTCGACGAAGCGGGCGTGCGCGGCCTGAAACGCTGCCGAGGACTCACCCTGGTGAAATGCCTGCGCCGACAACGCTTCCTGCTCGGCCTGGTTGATCGTGCTGCGCATCAACGCCGCCTTGGTGCCAAACGCAGCCTCCGAGGCCACCAACTGCGGAATATGAGCATCCAGAAGACTCATAGCGATTCCTTTCTTTTCCTTCTTTGCGGATTGCGGTCACTGACTGCCACGCTGCTAACTGTCTTGACCCCCCCTCCCTGATTCACCGGGCTCATTCGGGCCCTCAGTGTCCTGATCCCAGGTACCTGGCACCATCGGCATTCGCGGGCCGCTGCCGAACTCGTCGCCGGGGAGCTTGGTCAACCCCGCCGCCTGCAGATCGGTGTCTTTGGACGCGGTTCCGGCGAATCCCAGCTGCCCGGCGCCGCTGCCGGAAGCCGCCGCGAAGGCCAGCCGTTCTTCCCCATTGCCCGAGCCGAAGTCGGGCGGGACGCTGAAGTCGGAGTTCATGTCCAGGAACTCATCGCCGTGATCGTGCATGGCGGACCGCCGGCGCCGCCGCGCCCCGATTGCCCGTCCCGGTATCGCCGCGGCGGCCGCAGGGATGGTCGCGGCCGGGGCCTTGAGCCCAGTGCGGCCACCCACCGTCGGCGAGAAGCCGCCCTCTGGGCCACCGCCGAGGGCCACCGCGTAGGGAAAGGGCCATGGCGTCGGCGCCGGCACAGCAGCGGCGGCCGCACCAGCACCCGCTGCGGGTGCCGACGCCGGAGCGCCAACGGGACTGGCCACCGAGGTCGGGGCCATGGCTGCCACCGGCAGCGGCGCTTGAGCTCCGGGCGCGAGAGCCGGTGCCACCGCCGGGAGGTCATCGAGCGGTGGCAAATCGAACAACTGCAGAAAGACAGTGATCCCGATCGCGAAAGCAAGCGGTATCAGTAATGGCGCGCTGAGACCCAGGCCCCAGGTCGTGAAACCGACCGGAATGAAAAACGCCTCGTAAGCGATGAAGAACAGCAGCGGGAAGTTGGCGACCAGCCACGGCCCCAACTCCGACAGCACGTTCTGAATCATGTTGGACAAGTCCTGCACAATGCCCTGCAGGAACTGCGCGATCTGCTTGAGCAGGTTCTCCAGCCAGTTCCCGGAGTCGGTTGCGTTTTGTGCGAAGGTCGAAATGTTATTGGCTTGCACACCACCGGGACTCACGATGTTTGGCGCCGCCATGGTTCTGGGTGCCGCGGCTAGCGCGCTACCCGAGACCGCCTGGTAGGTACCCATGGCAGTGGCCGCCTGGACCCACATCCGCACATAGTCGGCCTCATTGAGCGCAATCGGAATGGCGTTGATGCCAAAGAAATTGGTCCCAACCAACACCCCGTGGACAACGTGGTTGGAGGCCAATTCCGGCAACGTCGGCATGATCGCCAATGCGGTGGTGTAGGCCGCGGCCGCGACCTCTTGCTGCGCTGCCACGCCCGCACTGTCGACACTGGCCTGCTGCAGCCACGCGAGATAGGGCACATGCGCGGCCACGTACTGCTCGGCGCTCTGACCGTCCCATGCCCCGGCCTGCACCGCTCCCAGCAGCCCGCTGAGTTCGGCTGCCGTCGAGGCGTATTCGGCGCTCAGCGAGGTCCATGCTCCGGCGGACGCCAATAGCGGACCCGGGCCAGGGCCGGCACTCAGCATCGCTGAGTGCACCTCCGGCGGGGCAGCCATCCAGACGGGCGCCGTCATTGTCAGCGGCCCGCCACTCCGTAGGTAGTGGCCGCCATGGCGTCACCAGCAAGATAGCTGGCGCCGGACTGGCCGACGCCGACACCGGCACGGCCCAGTTCTTCGACACCCTGTGCGGCCACAGCCTCGTGCTCCTGGCCCTGGGCGCTGAACCCGAGGGCCGTCTGCAGCGAAACCGGATCCACCGCGGGCGGTATCACCGCGGTGATCGCCGGGGCTGCCGCCGCATGTGCGGCCGCCAGCCGCGCCGTCAGAGCCTCCACTGCCGCACTGGTCGCGGCCAATCCTTCGGGCACCACTCGCAACGTCATGGTTTCTCCTCTTGTTGCGTTTCACTAGCCATCAGCGGGTGAAACCTTCGTCGACTCCCCCAATTACCGACTCGCCAACCAATGGGTTGACCAGCTGTACATACGTCGGGCTATCGCTGTCGCCCAACAGAATTGCGCGTCCGGCGGGCAACCGGCCGAACCGCTGGCCGCGGATCTTGCCGCTGTCTTGCGGATTGCCAGCCAGCATCAACGTCGTGGCCTGCAGATCGTTGAAGCGCCGCAACAACGAACTGGTCATCAAGGCGTGCCCAGACCCGGTGGCGCGACCCGTGACGATCACCCGCAGGCCCAGATCCGCAGCCTGCGAAAGCTGCGGGATCAGGCTGGCCCATGGCCGCTGCCCAATGTACGGACCGCTCATGGCCGGTGAGTCCGGTATCTGGTCCACATCATCGATGATCAGGTAATGCGTGTGGCCCGTGTAGGTCCACCGCGCCAATTCGGCCGACGACAAGCCCGCCGGTGGCCGCCGCGATTCGATGATGTTGGACAGTCCGAGCATCGCCGGGATGATCCGGTCGAAGTTGGCCGTGTACTCGTTGTCCGGGAACAGCGGCTCCTCGACGAGGTGCAGCCGCCGGTCCAGCACTGTGAACGCCACCTGATCCGCGGTCGAGTGATCCCGGATGGTGCGGATGATGTGGCGCAACAGTGTGGTTTTCCCAGACTTGCTGTCGCCGAACACCATCAGCAACGGATTCTCGGCGAAGTCGAGGACGACCGGTGCCAGGTCCTCTTCGCGCTGACCGATGACCACCTGCTCGGGACCCCGGTACAGCGGCCCGATCGAATCGGGCGCCAGGTTGGTGGGCAGCAGCCGAATAGGCGGCGCGCTCACCCCCGGGTAACGGGCGTTGATCGCGTCCACCTGGTCCAGCTCTGGCGCCGCGAACAGGAAATGCTCGGCGGCCATGGTCAGGCCGCGGCCCGGCTGATCGTGCGGCACCGCATCGGCCGGACGACGCAGCGCCCCGGCAACCCGCACGTTGCTGTCACGCGAGTCGTGCAGCTTGAGCTCGAGCCGCAACCCGAGGCCGTCCCGCATTGCCAGCGGCACCTCCAGCCAGCTCGGGGTGGTCATGATCACGTGGATCCCGTAAGCCAAGCCGACATTGACGAGTTCAGTCACCTTGGCCAGCAACGGGTTACGAGTGCTGAACTGGTCGGTGTTGTCGCGTCCGAACGCGTACAGGTTGTCGATGACCAGGAACACCTCGCCGAATCCGTCATCGGGGGCCGAGCCGTGCTTGTCCCGGAACAGCTCTCGCTGCTGGCGGGACAGCAACAGCTGCTCCAGCTCGCCGAAGGTACGGCGAATGCGTTCGGGTTCCAGCGCCGACGCGACGCTGCCGACGTGTGCCAGATCCGCCAGCGACCGCAGCTGTCCGCCGCCGTAGTCCAGGCAGTAGAAGGTGACGTCGCGAGGCGAGTGCAGGCTGGCCGCTGAAAGGATAAATGTCTGCAGCGCAGTCGATTTGCCGGACTTGGATCCACCGTGGATCACCACGTTGCCGGACGCCGACGTCGCGTCGAATACCAGCGGGTCGCGCCGCATCTCGAACGGCTTGTCGATCTCGCCCAGCGGCCAGCGCCATTGCCGTTGTGGCACTTCGGCGTGCGCGAGCACCTCGGTCAGTGGGATCGGTTCGTCCAGCGGCGGCAGCCACAGCTGAGGCGCCCGCGGCCCGTAGCGCGCCAGCTGCTCGCCGATGGTGGCGATCAACTTGCGTGGCGGTCCGACCGTCTGTTCTTCCTCCGAGCCGGAAATCACCGTGCCCTGATCCGGCTCAACCCAACCGGCGGGGAAGAGTTTGGGCTCCGGAGCAGACTGCACCACGAGGGCTTTGGCCGTGTGGGGAGGATCGTAGATGCCGTCGACGTAGGTGCTGCGGAACTTGATCGGAGCGGCACCGGGAGCGGGCACCAGGAAGCCCGCGCCCTTGTGCTCCTTGCCGGATTCGATGTGATAGGCATCCTCTACACCGATGATCTGGCGAGAAACACTGGGACTGGCCACCTTCAACCCGACGCGGTACGAGGTGTTCTTGTCGATGTCCTTGATCTTGCCCACGTCGAGCGTCTGGGATGCGAACAGGATGTGGATGCGGAACGAGCGGCCCTTACGCGCCACGTAGTCGAAGAGCTCCGCATACTCCGGGTAGTCGGCGAGCATCAGGGTGAACTCGTCGGCGACCACGAACAGCGTCGGGATCGGCGGCAGGTCATGTCCGGCGGCGATGGCGTTTTCGTATTCGACCACCGAGTTGAACGCGCTGCCCTGAACTCGGCGACCGGCCTCGCGAAGCAGAGTTTCGCGACGGGCCACCTCACCACGCAATGTGTCGGCGAACCGGTCGGCCAGCGACTTCTTCTCCGCCATGTTGGAGATGACCGCGACAACCTGGGGGAAGTTGCGGAAGCTGTCCGCCCCGGCCTCACCCTTGAAGTCGGCATAGATGACGATCAGCCGGTCCGCCGGGTGAGTTGTCAACAGTGCCAACAGAATCGACATCAGAGTCTGCGACTTGCCCGAACCGGTCATACCGATCATCAGGCCGTGCGGACCCATTCCGCCCTCGGCTTCGTCCTTGAGGTCGAATATCAACGGCTCGCCGGTCGTGGTGACGCCGATCGGAACGCGCAACTCGTCGTCGCGACGGCGCGGCGCCCACAGCGTCGGCACATCGAGCTGCGACGCGTCCGAAATACCCAGCAGCGTGGTGAAGCTGGCGCCTCGGGTCGCCGCCGAGCGCAGCCCGGTGTGGGTCGGGTTGGAGTCCCAGCGGGACAGCTGCCGGGCCAGATGACCGGCATCGTCAGTACCGAATCCGTCTGCGCTGCCGATGTAGACCTGCCAGCCGCCGGTCTGCCAGCGCTCGATGGCGCCATCCGCGATGCGCAGGATCGGCTTTTCGGGATCCGAATATTGTTCGCGGTTCGGCTCGGTGGTCCCGCGGTGCACCACGGTGACCCCGGCGCGGCCCACTGCCAACGCCGAAGCGCTCACGTCGAACTCGGGGTCGTCGACCACGATCAGCAAGTGCCGCAGCGTATCCGCCGGCTCACCGGTGAACGACGGGCGATCGGCAGTCGCCGATCCCAGCTGCGAGACCAGTTCGTCGGGATTGGTCGACAGATAGCGGGCCGGGCCCACGCCGTCGATCTCGCCGGGAATGTCGACGTGCGGCAGCCACTTCAGCCAGGACCAGTCCCGGCCTTCCAGATCGCGGGTTGCCAGCGCTACGCCGAGCACCGTCGGGTCGTGCCAAGTGACCGCCTGAGCGATCCAGGCGCGCAACGCCGCCCGCACCTCATCGGCCTCGCCCAGCACGGTGATGCGTGAGACCTTGGTCAAATCGATCCCGGCCGGCACGTCGGCAACGGTGCGTTGGGTGTCCAGCAGGCTACGTAATGCACTGTGCGACACCGGTTCCAGGTCGACCTCGTCCGCGGTGTCCTTGACGCGCAGCGCGGTGTCCAACGCCACGTCGTCGCGGCCGGCCCGCACCACCAGGAAGTCGGGGTCGTGCGGGTCGCGCTCCCACTGGCGACGCGATCCGGCGATGCTCGCCAATGCCGCCGGCTCAGGATGGGACCACTGCGCGGCTGCACGCTGCTGGGCGGCCTGGGTCCGGATGTTGTCCCGGACCACCGACAGGTACCGCAGGTAGTCGGCCCGTTCGGCGTCGACTTCCTCGGTGCGCATCTTGTTGTCGTTGCCGCGATAAAGCGCGGTCGCCGCCAACAGCAGCACGAACGGGAAGAACAAGGTCTGCGGGGAGATCACCCGCATCCCGGTGGCGACCAACGCGACGATCATGCCCACGATCAGAATGACGATCACAAAAGGCATCGCGCGCCGCAGGAACGACGGCGGAATCACCCGAGGCAGCTCGGGCGGAGCTTCGATGGCAATGGTGCCCTTGCGAGTTGTCGGCGGCGCCAGCCGTCGGCGGGCTTCAAATATCAGCCGGCTCATCGGGGGCCTCCTTCGGCCGCCACCGGGCGGCCGGGCTTGCTGTCGGGCGGCAATCCGTCGTGTGCGAGCAGCGCATCTGCGCGCGACAACGTCGGACCGCTCGCGAACAGCGACAGGATCGACCATGGGATTGGCACCGGCGGTGAGTTCAGGCCAAGGGCCTCAACGGCTTTCCCGCGCCCAGAGCCGGAGTTATCCGGGTCCGTGTCAACGCCATAACGCACCCCGGTGTCGGAGATCCAGAACAACGACCCCGTTCCGGGTGAGGTCGGGCCGCCGCCGACCGTCTGGGCGAAGTAGCCGGTGCCGGGAGCCAGCGCGACCCGGTTCGCAATCCCGGCGGCACCGCTGCCGGCGCCGACCAGGTCGACGGTGCGTACCGCATCAGGCACCGGGACCCCCGAGCCAGACAGCAGGCTCAGGGCGCTGCTGGCAGCGCCGCCTGGCTTGCTCCAATAGGCGCATGCGACAGGAGATTTGGCCGCGTCGATGAGGCTGACCGGCTGGCCGGGATAACGAGCGGTGTCCAGCAACTGCGACACCGGCAGCTTGGCCACCTGGTCGGCAGCCAGGCGTGGCGGTTGGTCCAGACCATAGGAATTGGCATTGCGCAGGATCGCGGCGAGCACCGGTGAGATGGGCTGCAAGCCGTCCGGCAGCACAGCGTAATACCGCACCGCGTCCGACGAGGTCTTGTCCAACCCATAGGACACCACCACCGCCCCGATTGGGGCGGGAGCCGGGAAGGCCGGCGCAGCACCGGCATTCGGGATCGCCGGGGGCGAAAGTGCCGGAGATTCCGGGATGGCGTTGAACAGACCCGGCGCGACCGGCCTCGGTGCGGGCACGTCGACACCCAGTCCAAGGGCGTTGGTGACGGCATGGTCGGCCAGGTCGATCTGGCTACGCTTGCCGTCCCATAGCAGCCAGGTGCTGTTGGCATTGTCGACGAGGATGCCCTGCGCGGCACCGAGAGTGGTGGCCCGCGCGCCGCGGGTGTCAGGCGGCCCCGCTATCACCGTGACACCAGTGCTGTGGGCCGCGTGCCCGCCCTGAGTCGACTCGCTCACCGTGTCGCACACCGTCCAGTTCGCGTCGTGCGACGCGTTCTGCACCATTCGCTCTGGTGCGCCCGGAATCCCGATCAGGTTGCCACGTGGAAACTTGTCCAGTTCAGCACTTTTCACCGTTGTCGGGTTGGCGGGCTTGCCGATGATCAGCCGGGCCGAGGTCAGGTTCAGCACCGGGTGCAGTTCGTCACCCACCCGCACATACAAAGCGGCGGTCTCTCGGTCGGCGAGCACCGCGTTGTTGCCCGCCTGCCCGTTGGGCCGGATGAGCGAAAACACGAAGCAACCCGCCAGACCGGTGATCAGAATGACCGCGCCCATCAGCACCGAACGAGACTGGGTCCGCAGCGGGTCGACCAGCATTCTGGTGTCGTGCAAGGCGATTCCGGACGCGATCCGGCGCATCACGAAGCGCCAGCCGGTCACCTGGTGACGGGTGACGAAACCACGCCGATAGACAACCTTCTCGGGATTGTCGTTGACCGGCGTGCGCGAGGTGAACGAACGCCGTTCTTCGGAAGGTTCAGGGTTCGTCATGCCGGTCCCTGCAGGCCGAGGCCTTGCAGCAGCGGCTCAACCGAATTGCGCACATCCTCGGCGATGATTGTCCTCAGCTCCTCATCGGTGAACTCGCCGGTTTCGGCGTGCTCGGAATGGTCTAACCGGAATTCGCGTTCCTCTTCGGACTTTTCGACCACGTTGCGAACGAATCGGCCGTTGCCCGCGATGTCCAGGCCGCGACGTTCGACACCGGCTGCATCAGGTTTCGACGAGTTGGCCAGTTGCTCGAACAACCCCTCAAGAGTGGCGAGCGCGGCCTGATCGAAGCCGCTGTCGCGCTTAGCGGCCATGAAGTTCGCGATCTCGATGAGCTCCGGCGCTTTATACGACGGGAAGTCGATGCTGCGGGTGAAGCGCGACCGCAGACCTTGGTTGGTGTCGAGAAAGCGATCCAGGTCGGCGCGGTACCCGGCCACGATCACCACCAGCCGATCGCGGTCGTTCTCCATCCGAGCCAGCAGGGTATCGATAGCGACGAGGCCGAAGTCGTTCTTGGCGCCGGTGGCCACCAGCGAGTAAGCCTCGTCGAGGAACAGCACCCCATCCAATGCGCTGTCGATGATCGCGTTGGTCTTGGCCTCGGTCTCACCGATGTGCTGTCCGATGAGGTCGGCACGGTGCACCTCTTTGATGTTTTCCCGCTTCAAAAGGCCGAGGCCGCAATAGATTTTGGCGACCACGCGGGCGATGGTGGTCTTACCGGTCCCGGGCGGCCCCGTGAAGACTAGATGGTGGGTGCGTTGCGCCACCTCGAGCCCACGCTGCTTGCGCACCAGCTCCATCGCCACTGCGCTCTTCAGACGGGCCACCTGGTCTTTGACCTTGTCCAGGCCGATGAATTCACCCAGTTCGCGTTCAGCCTCTGCCAGCAGCACGCGCTTGCGTTCCTGGGCTCCGGGGTCGACGAAGTCGCCGGGACTGGGCTCGGTGCTGGGGTCCCACGGATCGGTGCGCGCCGCGATGCGGTCCGAGGTGGTGGTCACGATCCCAAAGCTGGTATCGGACAGCGCATGCTCGATCTGCTCGTTCTCCGGATTGGCCGCGTAGAGGTCCTGCAGCACCTCGCTTGCCGAGTCCTCGTCGCCCTGCGCACGCAGCACAAGCGCTTTGGCCAGCGCGCCGTCCACCGCCGCGACGCCGACGGGGCCGTCCGGCTCCTCGAGATAAGACAGCGCCGGGGCGAACATGCCCAGCCGGGCCAGCGCGGTGCCCAAAGTGACCTTGGCCGCGTGCGAGAAAGCCCCGTCGAGATCGGAGTCGTTGACGATTGGGGTCAGCAGCTTGACGACGTCCGACCAACGTTCGGCACGGTAGTTGACGACGACGGTCACCCAGCGGGCCTCGCGCCAGCTGGGGCGGCGCTTGGTCAGGCCGGTGATGATTCGATCAGCTTCGGCAAACCGCCCGGCGGTTGCCAGCGCCGCCGCGTAGGCGAGGTGGAATTCGTCTGGGCTGCTGGCGCGAAACTGTAGGTATAGCCCGGTGTCATAGTGGAAGCCGAGCGCGCCGGGCGCTAGCTCCACCTGCCTTTGCAACCTGCCCGCCGTGTTTGCGGTGCGCGAGACCGCTTCGAGCACGCGCAGCGACACATCGCCGCCACCGGCCAGCCCCGTCCACGCGTCGCACTGGTCGTAGGCGATGCGGGTCAGCTCGGTGAATCCCGAGCGCGCTGCAGCCAGGTCGGCTGGGCGTTGCCGCTCATAGATCGCGATGCCCAGCGCCCGGCAACACGTGGCGAATCGGCTCACGGTGTCGCCGTCGACCTTGCCGTTCAGTCCGGAATTGGTGGGCGGAGCTGCGAGCATGCCAGTGTCACCGCGTTCCACGGCCGGTCCTTTTCATATAGGTAGTCTCCCCTAAGCTAATCCGCCTGAAGTTAGCATTGCATAAGCTAACTGTCGAGGCGCCTGGGTCCGCCCGATTCACGGTTCTAGCTCGCTTTCGTGTGGCGCTGTTCAGGGTGTTGTGGCGATCCTTATTCGGCGGGCCTCTCTACGGAGCGGAGCTTACTGAAAATCATTGTCATTAGCAAAACTTGTAGCCGGACCGGCCGCACGGTCCTTGTCGGGGGGTGTTCAGCTTCGGTCCCCCTCCCCGAATTCGCGCTCGTCGGCTTCCCAGGTCCCGGGCACCATCGGGATTGACGGTCCACCGCCGAACTCGCCACCGGCCAGGGTGGTCAACCCCGCGGCCGCCATGTCGGCGTCCCCGCGAACCGTTCCGGCAAAGCCCAACCTCCCCGCCGTCCGACCCGATGCCACCGACGCGGCGGAATAGGTCACCGGGTCCGCGAATGGGTCGGTCTCTGCGCCATTGCCCAGTTCCAGGTCCATGAATTCGTAGCCGCGGTAACGGTCTTTTACCGTCGCCCGCCGCCGCCGACGCGCTCGCTGCTGCTCCCGCGCTGACGCCGCAGCCGACGCCGCAGCCGCGGCGGAATCTGGCTCCGGCGCCTTCCGCTGGGCACCACTGCTTATCCCCGTACTGCCGCCGACGGTCGGGCCGCCCACCAAATAGGGGTAGGCAGCGCCCGTGACACCAGTAGGCGGCGGTGGGGCTGCCGTCGGGGGTGCGGTGGCCGACGCGGTGGCTGGCGCTGACGCCGGCGCTGAGGACGGCGCCGGGGCGGCGGCCGATGCGGCGATCACCGGAGTGCTGACCGTTGCCGCCGGCAAGCTGGGAGCTTGGGACACCGGGGCGAGGGGCGTTTCGGGCTGGATAGCCGCCAGCGCGGTCAGGCTCGCCAAGCCTCCCGCTGCACCGGCCGGGAGCGTGACCGCGAGCGCGATAAGTTGGGGCAAGTAGGCCTCAATGGCCTCGATCGCGTGGCCGAACTCGTCTGCGAACAGTCCGCCGATGTCGGACAACAGCTGCGTCCACGCCGCTGCCGGGTTGGTCTGAAATTCCCCGAGGTCGCGGCCCAGGGTTTGGAATATCTCCAGGAATCGGTTGATCCACCAACTCAATTGGTACGGATTCCCGGAGTCATCGTCGACGATGTCTCCGCCGTCATCGTCGTCGGCGTGGTCGGCGTGCATGATGGTCGGCGCCGAGTCGGTCGGCGGTGCCGCCGCCACCGCTGCGGTGGAGACCGCCTGATACGTGGTCATCGTGGTGGCCGCTTGGACCCACATCCGCGCGTAGTCGGCCTCGTTGAGCGTGATCGGAATGGTGTTGATGCCGAAAAAATTCGTCGCCACCAAAACCCCGTGGAGGACGTGGTTAGCCGCCAGCTCGGGCAGCGTCGGCATCGCGGCCAATGCTGCGATGTACGCCGCGGCCGCGGTCTCGTGCTCGGCGGCCATCGACGCACTGTTGGCACTGGCCTGCATCAGCCACGCCAAGTACGGCGCGTGCGCAGTTACATACTGCTCGGCAGTCGGGCCCTCCCACGCCCCGCCCTGGACCCCGGCCAACACGGCCATCAGGTCGTCTGCCGTTTCCGCGTACGTGGCACTCAATGAGGTCCACGACGTTGCCGCGGCCAACAAGCTGCCGGGCCCCGGACCGCCGGTGAGCAATCCAGAATGAACCTCCGGCGGTGCAGCCATCCAAACCGGTGCGGTCATGGCAGCGACTCCTTACCGGTTGGGGTGTGCGTAAACGACCGCCTTCAAAGTTGGGCGGCTCAGCGAGTGTGCACGTACTAGTCGGCTGCCGGACCGGAAAAGTTCCCGTCCTGGGGCATTTAGCCCCGGTGATCCTCGCCGGGGCCCTGCTCGTCGGGCTCCCAGGTGCCCGGCAGCATGGGCAGTGCCGGCCCGCCGCCGAATTCGTCACCGGCCAGCGTGGCCAATCCCCCCGCCTTGGCGGCGTCCTTTTGGACTGTTCCAGCAAAACCCAGCGGCCCCGCCCCCCGGCCGGACGGGTGCGCCGAGTCGGCCCATGCCTCGCGCTGGCCGGCATTCACCCCTGTTTCGGGGTCGGCATCGAGGAATTCATGACGGTGGCCGCGGTGCTGGTCAATCATCACCGCCCGCCGGCGCCGACGCGCCCGCTGCGCCTCCCGTGCCGCTGCCGCCGCGGCCACGGCGGCAGCATCTGGCTCCGGAGCCTTCCGCTGAGCACCGCTGCTCATACCCATGCCGCCCCCGACGGTCGGGCCGCCCACCAGATACGGGTAGGCGGCTGCCTCGACACCGGTAGCAGGCGGTGGGCCTGCCGGTGCAGGCGCCGCGGTTGAAACGGTGGCCGGCGCGGACGCCGGTGCCGACGGCGCCGGGGCCGCGGCCGCGGCACTGACCACGGGAGGAGAAGTGCTGACCGCCGGAAGACTGGGAGCCTGTGGCAACGGTGCGGCCGCCGCAGCCGGGGCCGCCTCGGGCTGAATGCCCGCCAGCCCACTCAGGCCCGCCAAGCCTCCGGCGAATCCGGCCGGCACGACCAACGGAAGCGCCAAAAGTTCGGGGAAGAACTGAATGGCCTGGATAAGGTGGCCGAACTCATCCGCGAACACGCCTGAAAAGTCGTTCAGCAGCTGGAGGAGGACCTGTTGGAGCGGTTCGTGTCCAAGCAGCCCGAAGTCTCTGGATAAGGTTTGGAAGGGTTCGAGGAATCGATTTATCCACCAACTCAGGTCATATGGGTCACCAGCGTCGTTGTCGACAATGGGCAGTATCCCCTGGTCGCTGTTGCCGTCACCGCCGTAGCTGCCGCCGGTCTGGCCCGGGCCGGTTTGAACCGGGCCGTCTTCCCGCACGATCTGCGGTGCGACAGTAGCCTGCGGCGCCGAAGCTACTGCCGCGGTCGAGACCGCTTGATAGGCAGTCATCGTGGTCGCCGCCTGAACCCACATCCGCGCGTAGTCCGCCTCGTTGAGCGCGATGGGAATGGTATTGATGCCGAAGAAGTTCGTCGCGAGCAACGCCCCATGGACCGTATGGTTAGCAGCCAACTCCGGCAAGGTCGGCATCGCAGCCAGCGCTACGGTATAGGCGGTGGCCGCAACTTCCTGCTGGGCAGCCTCGGCCGCACTGTTTGCACTGGCTTGCACCAGCCACGCCAAATAGGGCACATGCCCAGCCACGTATTGCTCAGCGCTGGGGCCCTCCCACGCCCCTGCCTGCACCTCCGCCAAGATCGTGCTGAGCTCTTCAGCGACCGAAGCATAGGTGGCACTCAACGAACTCCACGACGCGGCCGAAGCCAGCAATCCGCCGGGCCCCGGACCGCTGCTCAACAATGTGGAATGAATCTCCGGGGGGAGCGCAATCCAAACCGGCGCGGTCATCAACTACCCGCGATCAAGCCGAGCGAAGCTGCGTCCCATAGCGCCATCACGGACTCCTCCGGTGGATGAAAGCAACGGACCGCCTGGGCTGCAAGCGGCAAAGTAGCGGTAAAAGTAAAAGTGTTGCCCCAGTGGTAGTCGGGTGGCGGCACACAAAAGTTCCGACGCAAGGCCGACTCATTCCGAACTCATCAGAACCTGACCGCCAATCAGCGGTGCGGTCGCTCCCGGGGCTTACGTCCTGACGGCACTCACCAGGGTGTTACGGGCGATCATCGGGCCGGCTTCGGTATCCGGCCCGGGCACCGGCCGCCCGACTTCGCGCAGGTAATCGGCCAACGGAGTGCCGACCGCCGTCCAGCCGTGCCTGCCCAGCCATTCGGTGGCCGGCGCGTGCTGCTCGTTGTAAACCAGCTGGAAGAACAGCCGCTGGTCACCTTCGGCGGCGGCCGCGCGCTCTTCCTCGACGGCAGCCTTGAACTCGTCCGACTCCAGGGGCGCGCCGTCCTCGACGGCAACATGGCTGCCCGGGCCGGCCAGCGAGTCGACGCCGGTGAATAACTGCTCCTGGGCGCTCGCAGGCAAATAGATCAACAGGCCCTCGGCAATCCACGCCGACGGCCTGGCCGCATCAAAGCCGCTGTCCCGCAACGCTTGTGGCCAGTCCTCACGCAGATCGACGGCGATCTCACGACGCTCGGCGCGTGGTTGGGCACCCTGGCCGCCGAGCACCTCACGCTTGAAGTCGAGGACCGGCGGACGGTCCAATTCGAAGATCGTCGTCGCAGCAGGCCAGTCGAGCCGATAAGCGCGGGAGTCCAGTCCAGCCGCCAAGATCACTACCTGCCGCACTCCCGCGAGCGCGGCCTGGCGGAAATACTGGTCGAAGTATTTGGTGCGGGCGCCCTGGAAGTTGACGAAATGCTCGCCGAAGCCGGCCCTGTTCAACGGGTGGTCAGGGTTCTTGCCGTCGAGGACGTCGGCGGCCGGACCGCCGACGGCACGGCAGAAAATCTCCGCGTACGGGTCGACGGCCAATGGCTCAGGCTTCTGCGCCTCCAGCGCTCGCGCTGTCGCCACGAACAACGCGGTCGAACCGACACTCGTGGTGATGTCCCAGGTATCGCCTTCACTGCGCACCCTACCGAGACTACGCGGCGAGCCAGGGCGCCTTTTCCTATGGGGCGCAACAGCAGTGGCGAACATCGGCGCAGCAAACTGCCACGCATCGCTGCGGTGCATAGCATCGCGGTGACCATTCGACTCCCCACCAGGCAACTGGAATGCTTGTAAGACCACGTTCGTTGGGCGCGCGACCGTCACGACAATTTCGGAGGTTGATCATCGAGCCGTCACTAGCCTGGTTGCTTCAACCTCTCACGGTGGAAACCTTTCTCGGCGAGATATGGGGAGTAACGCGCCATCACGTCAAGCGTTGCGCTGCGGGCTACTTCGATAGCCTCCTGCCGGGTTCGTCGCCGCTGGAGAACCTTCTGGAGCTGTTTCACCGAGAGCCATCGGCAGTACGGCTGGTCAAGGAAAAAGACAAGAAGAGAGGCGACAGCTACCGGCTGGGTGATGGCAGCCTCGATCTTGTCCGGATCCGCACCGACTTTGACGACGGTTACACCATCGTTCTGGACGGCGTCGAGCGCTACGTGCGCACGATTGCTGCACTGTCCCACTCCATCGAGGTGGAGCTAAACTTCCCGGTACAGGTCAACGCCTACCTCACTCCGCCCGCATCGCAGGGTCTCGTTCCCCACTACGACCAACATGACGTAATGATCTTGCAGATCTTGGGATCCAAGACCTGGCATATGTACGACAGCGTCGACGTGCCGCCGCATGAGCTCCAGCGCGACAAGGACACGGCGGTTCCGATCGACGGCCTCCAGCCACCGAATGACGTGGGCCTAGAAGTCGGCGACGTGTTGTACCTGCCGCGTGGCCAAGTTCATGCGGCCGAGTCCAACTCGGAGCCATCCATCCATCTGACCCTCGGGATCCATGCGCCGACCCTGTTCATGCTCGCCGTCGGGGTACTTCATTCGCAGAGTTTCCACGATGACGGCCTGAATGCCTCGCTGCCGCCGCGGCACCTCGATGACGCGGATGTGCAGGCGAACCTGCCCGCCCTGCTGCGTGACGCTGTCCAAGCCGTCAAGCACCCGTCCGGCATTGCGGGAGGCCTAGACGCCCTGGCGGATGTTCTGGTCCGTCGCGGCCGCTGTCCACCAATTGGACCGATTTCACACAGCGTCGGAATCGACGGACAGACACTCGTGCGGAAGTACCAGCCGCTCTTTTCCCGGGTGAAAGATGTAGAAGGCGGCGTAACGCTGCAGTTTGCGAGTTTGTCGGTAGGCGCCGCTACCGATCACAAAGCCGCGATGACGTTCATCTCGGGAAGCACCGAGCCGTTTCGGGTTTGCCACCTGCCCGAGCTGGCGGCGCAGCAGCAGATCGAGTTGGTCCGGTCGCTGATTGTGAGCGGATTCCTTGTCCGACTTGAGGACGACTGACATGGAGCTAGCCGATCTTGCCCGCTGGACGCCGGTCAGACTCGACTTCTCTGGGCCCACCCCGACGGTCGACTGGGCCGATCTGTCGGCCGAGCGCTTCACCGAACCATTCTTCGACCAGACCGTCGCCCGCTGGGCGTCGGGCCCGCGTGCCCGCCAGGTCGTCAGGACTGGGCTCGAGGCGCTCGCAGCGCTCGATAGCGAGCCGTCGCTCGAGCCGTCGGGCATGATCTTTCACCTCTCGCGATGCGGATCGACGCTCGTGTCCCGACTCCTGGGCACACTCCCCGGCGTCATCGTGGTGGCCGAGCCGGCGCCGCTGAACGCGGTCCTCGGGCTCGACCCCGAGAGAGTCGACGAAGCCACGCTGGTCCGGCTCGTACGGCTCGTGGTGCGGGCCCTCGGCCGCTGCCGGCATGGCGACGAACGGCGATTGGTGCTCAAGTGCACGAGCTGGAACGTCCGCCGGCAAGCGGTCATGGCCGCCGCCTTTCCCGAAACGCCCTGGATCTGGGTTCAGCGCGATCCGGCCCGCGTCCTGGCCTCACTGCTCGCAACGCCACCGGGCTGGCTGCAACTTCAAGCCACGCCACAGCATGCCGCATGGCGTTTCGGCCTTGATCCGGCGACGGTGCCGTCCATGACGCGTCCCGAGTTCGCGGCCCATGCACTGGGCGCGATGCTGGAGGCCGCCGCAATCGATCCGGTTAGGCGCCTTTGCATCGACCACGCTGAGTTGCCCGCCGCGGTTTGGCAGCGCGTGGCCCCACATTTCGGGCTCGAGCCTGACGCCGCGGCAATCGAACGGTTGACCGACGAGTCTCGGTTCTACGCCAAGGATCCGACACCCAGGGTCTTTGCCGGCGACAGTCACGAACATCGTCCGATGACCGACGCGATGCGCGAGGCTGCCCAGCGCTTTGCCGAGCCGGGCTATCGCGCGCTCACATCGTCTGGATAGTCCGGGGTTCTTGGCGGCTGCGACACCTCAACCAACACCGGCGGGAACATTTGTCGGTATTGCGCGACTATAGAGTTGTGGATTGCGAGGTGGCCCGAGAAGCGATGTCGGCCCGACTCGACAGCGAGCGAGAGCCCAGGTATCGCCTTCACTGCGCACGCGGCCAGCCTACGCCGCGCCGACACACCGTTTCCCTATGGGGCGCAACGGTAGTGGTGAACTTGGGGATGCAAACTGATCCTCGAACTGGAATGCTGGCAATACAGCGTTTCCGACGTTTGGGAGGTCAATCATCGAGCCGTCACTAGCCTGGTTGCTTCAACCCCTCACGGTGCAAACATTTCTCGACGAAATATGGGGGGCAACGCAGCACCACGTCAAGCGTTGCTGCGTGGGCTACTTCGATGGTCTCCTGCCGGGCTCATCGGCGATTGAGGAACTTTTGAAGTTATATCGCCACGAGCCGTCGGCGGTGCGCCTAGTCCGGGGAAATGACCAAAAGATCGGTCCCGACAGCTATCGACTCAACGATGGCCGCCTCGATGTCGACAGCGTTCGCAACGACTTTGCCAACGGCTACACGATCGTGCTGGACGGCGTGGAGCGCCACGTACGCGCGATTGCGTCGTTGTCGCACTCCATCGAGGTCGAGCTGAACTTTCCCGTAAAGGTCAATGTTTACATCACCCCGCCCGTGTCGCAGGGACTCATTCCCCACTACGACACACACGACGTGTTGGTCCTGCAGGTCCTGGGATCCAAGATCTGGCATTTGTACGACGGCGTCGTGGTACCGCCGCGGCAGATCGAGCGCAACAAAAACAAAGTAGTTGCTATCGACGACCTCTTACCGCCTACAGACTTGCGCCTGGACGCCGGCGACGTGCTTTACCTCCCACGCGGC
The DNA here is from genome assembly GCA_963826365.1 of uncultured Actinomycetota bacterium. Taxonomy (GTDB): domain Bacteria; phylum Actinomycetota; class Actinomycetes; order Mycobacteriales; family Mycobacteriaceae; genus Mycobacterium. Next base: position 1,162,965 of record CAWGXA010000004.1, read on the forward strand.
AGATTTCATGCGGCCGAGACCACCTCGGAGCCATCGATCCATCTGACCGTCGCAATTCACCCGCCCACCCTGCTCATGCTCGCCATCGGGGCGCTCCATTCGCACAGCTTCAACGACGATCGTTTAAGCGCCCAACTACCGCCGCGATACCTCGACGACGCGGACGTACCTGCCGCCCTGGGAGATCGGGTGCGTGACGGCTTTCAAGCCGCCGGGGACCCGAACGCCATTGCCGAAGTACTACACGCATTTGCGGATGATTTGATCCGCCGCGGCAAATGCCCACCCGTCAGCCCGATTTCACACTTCGGAATCGACGGACAAACACTCGTGCGGAAATACCAGCCGCTCTATGCGCGGGTGTGGGCTGTTGACGGCGGCGTTTCGCTGCAGTTCGCGAGTTCATCGGTAGGCGCAGGCGCCGACCACGAAACCGCACTGCGGTTCATCTCGAAAAGCACTGAGCCATTTCGGGTTTCCGAATTGCCCGAGCTGGCCATCCACCAGCAGATCGAGCTGGTCCGATCGTTGATTGTGCGCGGATTCCTTGTCCGATTACCCGACGGCTGATTCGTTCGCCGCTCTCGCCCGCTGGACGCCGGTGCGGCTGGACTTCTCCGGGCCCACACCCGCGGTCGACTGGGCCGACCCCTCGTCGGAGCGCGCTTCGTCGACCCGTTCTTCGATCAGACCATCGCCCGTTGGGCGGCCGCCCGCCCGCCCGCTCGTCAGGACGGGACTCGAGGCGCTGCGCGCCCTCGATAGTGAGCCGTCCCCTTGACCCGGCGGGCATGATCTTTCACCTCTCGCGATGTGGGTCGACGCTGGTGTCGCGGCTGCTGGGCACCCTTCCCGGCGTCGTCGTGGTTTCCGAGCCTGCGCCGCTGAAGGCACTTCTCGGACTGGCGCCCGATGAGATCGAAGACGCAACACTGATTAAACTGGTGCGGCTCGTCATAGGGGCGCTCGGCCACAGCTTTCCCTATGGGGCGCAACGGTAGTGGTGAACTTGGGCGTGGCAAACTGCCCGGCAAACTGGGATGCTGGCAAGGCCACACCCCGTTCCGCGCGCGACACCACGACGACGTTTGGGAGGTCGACCATCGAGCCGTCACTGGCCTGGCTGCTACAGCCCGTCACGGTGCAAACCTTCCTCGACGAGATTTGGGGCACCAAGCACCACCACGTCAAGCGTTGCTGCGCAGGCTATTTCGATAGCCTGCTGCAGAGCTCGTCGTCGATCGAGCAACTTTTGGAGCGCTACCGGCGAGAGCCGTCGGCGCTGCGCCTAGTCCAGGGAAAGGACCGCAAGACGGGCGCCGACAGCTACCGGCTGGTCGACGGCAGCCTGGATGTCGACGGCATTCGCAGGGACTTTGCCGACGGCTACACGATCGTGATCGACGGTGTGGAGCGCTACGTGCGGGCGATCGCTTCGTTGACCCAGGCCATCGAGGTCGAGCTGAACTTTCCGGTACAGGTCAACGCCTACATCACTCCGCCCGCATCCCAGGGCCTCGTTCCCCATTACGACGACCACGACGTTTTGATCTTGCAGATGCTGGGATCCAAGACCTGGCACCTGTACGACAGCGTGGTGCCGCCGCGCGAAATCCAGCGCGACAAGGACAAGGCAATCCAGGCCGACGACCTCGCGCCGCCGACGGACTTGTGCATAGAGGCCGGTGACGTGTTGTATCTGCCGCGTGGGCGAGTTCATGCGGCAGAGACGAATTCGGAGCCGTCCGTTCATCTGACCCTCGGAATTCACGCACCTACCTTGCTGATGCTCGCCGTCGGGGCGCTCTATGCGCAGAGCTTTCACGACGATCGGCTGAACGCCCAGCTGCCGCCCCGACATCTCAACGACGCGGACGTGACTTCCGCCCTCGGCAATCTGTTGAGTGACGCCGTCGCCACCGCCGAGGACCCGAGGGCCATCGCGGGCGGCCTGGACGCATTGGCGGATGTCTTGGTCCGCCGTGGCAAATGCCCACCAATCGGCCCGATTTCACACAGCACCAACATCGATGGGCAAACACTCGTGCAGAAGTACCAGCCGCTGTACTCGCGGGTGAAAGTCGTCGACGGCGGCGTCGCGTTGCAGTTCGCGACGTTGTCGGTAGGGGCCGGCGCCGACCACGAGGCCGCACTGCTGTTCATTTCGGGCAGCACCAAACCTTTTCGGGTTCGCGATCTACCCCACCTTCCTACCCGGCAGCAGATCGAGCTGGTCCGGTCGTTGATCGTGAGCGGATTCCTTGTCCGACTTCCCGATGACTGATTCGCTCGCCGGTCTCGCCCGCTGGACACCGGTCCGGCTGGACTTCTCCGGGCCCACACCGGCGGTCGACTGGGCCGACCTCTCGTCGGAGCGCTTCGTCGACCCGTTCTTCGATCAGACGATCGCCCGCTGGGCGGCCGGTCCGCATGCCCGCCCGCTCGTCCGGACCGGGCTCGAGGCGCTCGACGCCCTCGATCGCGAACCCTCACTCGAACCGGCGGGCATGATCTTTCACCTGTCGCGGTGCGGCTCGACGCTGGTGTCGCGGCTCCTGGGCATACTTCCCGGCGTCGTGGTGATCGCCGAGCCCGCGCCGCTCAATGCACTACTCGGCCTCGATCCCGCTCGAATCGACGACGCCACGCTGGTGCGGCTGGTGCGGCTCGTCCTGCGGGCGCTGGGCCGCTGTCGGCACGGCGACGAACAACGGTTGGTGCTCAAGTGCACGAGCTGGAATATCCGCCGTCGTGCGGTTCTGGCTGCCGCCTTCCCCGAAACGCCGTGGATCTGGGTTCAGCGCGACCCGGCGCGCGTGCTGGCCTCGCTGCTCGCCATGCCACCGGGCTGGTTGCGACTGCAGGCCACACCGCAGCACGCCGCGAAACGTTTCGGTCTTGACCCGCTGACGATCCCGGCGATGACGCGTCCTGAGTTCGCGGCCAGCGTGCTTGCCGCGATGCTGGAAGCCGCCGCAACCGATCAGTCCGGCCGGCTGTGCATTGATTACGGCGAGCTGCCCGCAGGGATATGGCAAACCGTGGCACCGCATTTCGGACTCAAGACGGACGACGCGGCAATCGAACGCATGGTGAGCGAATCCCGCTTCTACTCCAAAAGCTTGATACGGCGAGAATTTACGGGTGACAGAGCCGAGCTCCGACCGATGACCGACGAAATTCGGGAGGCCGCCGGGCGCTTCGCCGAGCCGGGCTACCGAGCGCTGGGGTCGCACACATAGGTCGCGTCGCGGTCCGGCAGAGCTCAGCTTTGCCAAGCCTATTGGCGAGCACTAACGCCTTAAGTCCGTTAGCTCAGGCCGTATCGTCGGTCTTCCCGTCCTCCGCGCCCCAGGTGCCTGGGAGCAGCGGCATCCGCGGACCACTGCCGAACTCGTCCGCGTCCAGTGTCGTCAGGCCTGCGGCCCCCGCGGCCGCCTCCCTGCGGGCGGTGCCGGTAAATCCGAGATTTCCGGCGCCCTGGTCCGAAGCCATCGTCGCGGCAGGGGACTCCGCGGCGGGTGGCCCGGCCCAGTCCGGGTCGACTTCGACGTTCATATCCATGTACTCATTGCCATAACCACGCATTCGTCCCCGCTGGCGCCGCCGGGCGCGCGCCGCCCCTGCCGCTGTTGCCGCAGCGGCAGCGGCAGCGGCAGCGCTATCGGGCTCCGGCGCTTTCCTTTTGGCGCTGGAGCTGGCGCTGCTGCTCATCCCCGAGCCGAGACCTAGGCCGGGTCCAACGGCGTATGGAGGGGCGAAACCGGGCCCGGCGGGCGTCGCCGGCGCCGGTGGCGGCGCCGGACTGGCCGCCGTGCTCGTCGTCGGGGCCGACGACGGCGCCGGCGCCGACGTAGGCGCCGTACCGGGCGCGGCCATTGGGGTCGACCCGAGCGCCGGGATTATGGGCGGCGCTGCGGGCGGCGCAATGGGCGCGGGCACCGGCAGGGCCGGGGGTGCAGGTACTGCGGCCAGCCCGGCCAAACCCGCAAGGCCACCCAGCGGCGCCAAGGGGGCAGCCGCCGCGAGGGCCGCGGGCGCCAGCAGCTCTGGCAAGAAAGGAAGTTCCTCTATTAGATGAAGCGGCCAGTCGAACAGGATGAGGCTACCCAGGTACTGGAACGCGACAATGGGATTTTGCGCCAGGTACGTGAAGAACTGCTGGAAGTCCTCGAGCTTTTCGAGGCCTCGCACAACCCAAAATATCAGTGTCAGAGGGTTCGTATACTGGTCGTAGGTAAACCCATTGACTGTGCCCATGGCGGGGTTCCAGCTAATCCCAAAGTTGTGCAGGAAACTCGCAATGAGTTGGTCGAGGGCGTTATCAACCGTCGGGTCGTGGGCGAGCAGTTCATTTCCGATACCCAGCTGGTTCAGGAGGTTGCGGAGCCACTGCGGGAGTCCCAGCGGGTTGTCGCCGGAGATGTCGGTGGGGGGCTGGTTGGGTGGGCCGCTAGCGCCGCTTTCCGCGTCGTCGGCTTTCACGATCGTCGGCGCGGGGTCGGCCTGCGGGGCCGCCGCCACCGCGGCGGTCGACACCGCTTGATAGGCGCCCATGGTGGTGGCGGCCTGAACCCACATCCGCGCGTAGTCGGCTTCGTTCACCGCAATCGGAATGGCGTTGATGCCAAAGAAATTGGTCGCCAGCAAGGTCCCATGCACCACGTGGTTGGTGGCCAGCTCGGGCAGCGTGGGCATGGCCGCCAGCGCGGCGGTGTAGGCCGCGGCCGTCGTCTCAAGCTCGGTGGCCATAGCCGTGCTGTCCGCGCTAGCCTTCATCAACCACGCCAGGTACGGCACGTGAGCGGCCACGTACGATTCCGCACTCGGCCCCTCCCAAGCCCCGGCCTGCACCTCGGCCAGCAGCGTGCTGAGTTCGTCTGCCGCTGAGGCATATTCGACGCTCAACGAGTTCCATGCCCCCGCCGCCGCCAGTACCGGCCCCGGCCCGGGGCCACTGCTCAACAGCGTCGAGTGCACCTCGGGCGGTGCGGCCATCCAAATCGGCGCTGTCATGCAGAGAGCTCCTCGGGCTGGGAGGATTACCAGACTGAAGAGATATTAATGAATATGATTGTCATTATCAACACGAGCGGACGAATCGTCCGTGTCGGGCGTCAGACCAGCGGCCGCCCCGTCTTGATTCGGCGGTCCAGGTCCCACAGCGTCAGGTTGAACGGGAACTGCCGGAGGATCCTCGGCAACATGCGGTTCACCACCCCCAGCACCGCCATCAGCCGATCGAATCGCCGTTGCCTGGCCGCATCCCAGGGCAACCGCATCTCGTCGCGAAACCGTTGCGGCAGAAAGCCGGTGGTGATCAGCAAATTGAAATTTTCCATCGGCTGCTGTATCCGGCGCGGCAGCCGCACACCACGCACCCGGGACACCGCAATCGGATACAGGAACTCGCGGACAGTGTCGTCGATGTGCACCTTTTCCAGCGACTCTTGCCAGTACTTGTCAAAGGCCGCCCGGTCCGCGGGCCACATCTCCGGCGGCACCTGCAACGTGCTGCCGATCGACATGCCCTCGCGGTAGAGCCGTTCGGCATCCTCCTCCGGTATCTCGCCGACGAAGGTGCGGTAGACGTCGACGCCGCCCTTATAGATGCAGGCCGCCACCCACAGCTGCAAGTCAGGATCGAATGCGTTGTAGGACACCGGACTGTCGGGCGTGGAGTAGACCTGCGCGTGCGCACCGTTCACCGCGCGGCGGTATGCCGCCTTCTGGGCGTCGGTGCCGGCGCTGGCGACCGCGATGTAGGTGAAGGTGGTGCGCGCCCGCTTGATCGGATGCCGGTCGATTCGGCCGCTCTCGACGCGGCTCTCCGCTACGCCGTGGCCAACGCCCGGACGCGACAGCTCCATGATCACGTTGGCCGCGCCGGCCAGTAGCGCCATCCCCATCAGGGCGTAGTCGTCGGGCGCCCGACGTTGCCGCCTGCCCGGCTGCGGACGGGGCGGGTCGGCGATCGACCGTTCGACGTGCGGGATCAGCGGCTGGACCGTCTCGCGAATCGCCATCCAACGACCTCCTCGGGATTCGCCTGCACCAAATGTGATAACGATGGTTTCCTGATATTGCCGCGGCGTTGCTGCGGTGTCAAGATGGTGCTCATGGCCCGGACCGCAAGCGAACGCCCCTACCGTGGCGTCGATGCCACCAAGCGGATGACCGAACGCCGCGGCCGGCTGGTGGCCGCGGGCCTGGACGTACTGGGAGCCGACCAGCAGGACACCTCCGGGTTGACGGTGCGCGCGGTCTGTCGGCTGGCCGGGTTAACCCCGCGTTACTTTTACGAAAGCTTCAGCGACAAAGACGAATTCGTGGGCGCAATCTTCGATTGGGTGGTGGCCGGTCTGGCTGCGACTACCCAGGCCGCGGTGGCCGCGGTACCGGCGCCCGAACAGGCCCGCGCCGCGATGGCCAACATCGTGCGGAGCATCGCCGAGGATGCCCGCGTCGGACGTCTGCTGTTCAGCACCCAACTCGCCGATGCCGTGATCGTGCGCAAGCGCGCCGAATCCAGCGCGCTATTCGCTCTGCTGACCGGCCAGCAGGCCGGCGACACGCTGCGGATCCCGGCAGACGACCGGATGAAGGCGGGGGCGCACTTCGTGGTCGGCGGCGTGGGACAGACACTCAGCGCCTGGCTGGCCGACGACGTACGGCTCGATCCCGATCAGCTGGTCGATCAGCTGGCGACACTGATCGACGAACTCGCCAACCCCCGCCTGTTCGGCCTCAAGGAAACAGCGGCAGGTGCCAGAGCCGCATCTTCGGATCCAGCAGCCACAAGCGCATCATGGTGAGCCGCATGATGCGCTGCGCACCCGTAATCATGAAGATCGCCAACGGCACTTCGATCCCGAGCCCCGTGACCACCGACAACCAGACGTCGTCGGGCCCCGCGGTCATCAGATCGAACCACGCGTCGCAGATCAGCAGCACCCCCGCGGTGAACGCCGCGAACATCACCACCTGACGGCGCAGATACCCGAACACAGCAGTCGACACCATGAACGTAGCCAACAAGATGTCGAAACCGATCCAGGTCAGCGGCCAGTTGTGCGCCACGTAGTTGTCCGGCAGCGTCAAGGACAGATACACCAGCCAGGGAACCATCGCGACCGACCCAAGGACCATGAGACCCAACCGGATACGGCGAATCCGAGCCAGCAGCATGGGGTCGATCAGATCGCTCAGCGGTTGCTCCAGCCGGGTGACCAGCTCGCGTCGCTGCTCCGGCGTGAGCGCCGCGATCTGGTCATCGGTCAAAATGCCATCGGTCATCATGGCGTCCCCCGGCTCGGCATGGTTTTGCCGTTTAGCGTACGACCGCCGCACGGGGCCTTCGGTCGGCTGACGTCTTGGGTACAGCCTTATCGTCGCCGTCAGCGAATTCCTTGACCCAACAGGCGAATTCGAGGGTGATGCCGTCGGGGTCCTGGAAGTAGAAGGAGCGCACGTACACACCAGGGTGCAGCGTCATGGACGCCTGCATCTCGCTCTCGTCGTGATTGAGCACCGGGCCCACCCGCACGCCCTTGTCCTTGAGCCGCTGCCGGTAGGCGTCGAACTTCTCGGCCGGGACATGAAAGGCCAAGTGGTTCATGGTGCTGACCGCGCTGGTGATGTCGCCGATGCCCGGGATGGCACCCGGCGACGAGATGCCAGGCACCCGGTCGGGTGCGTCGGCGAACCAGAAAAATGCGACACAGTCGCCATGGCCGGCGTCGAAGAAGAAGTGCTGACCCGCCTCGTTCGGCAGATCGAGCGATTTGATCAGCGGCATGCCGAGGACGTCGCGGTAGAAGTGCACGGTGCGCTCCATGTCGGAACACACCAACGCAACATGGTTGATCCCGCCGAGTTCGAACTCGCTGTTGGTGTATTGCGGCCTGATCATGTTGCGGCTCCATTCATGACGGCGGCCTGGCCAAGATTCAAATCTGAATCTAACATCAGGTTCAGTTTTGTTCCAGGGAGGTGTAACCGGTGTCGATTGCGGCGGAATCCAATGGCCGTGGAAGCCGGCCAACCGAGTTCCCGACGCAGCGCGGCAGGCGGACGCAGGCCGCGATCGATGCCGCCGCTCGAAGTGTCATCGCGCGCAAGGGGATTTTTGCGACGACCATTGCCGACATCGCCGCCGACGCGGGCCGCTCAGCGGCATCGTTTTACAACTACTACGACTCCAAGGAAGCGATGGTCCGGCAGTGGGCCCTGCGTTTCCGCGACGAAGCCAATCAGCGCGCGCTCTCGGTGACCCAGCACGGCCTTTCCAACCAGCAGCGGGCCAACCAGGCCGCGGCCGCGCACTGGCACACCTATCGCAACCGGCTCGCCGAAGTGATCAGCGTGTCTCAACTGGCGATGATCAACGATGATTTCGCTCAGTACTGGGCTGAGATCTGCGAGGTGCCAATCTCGTTCATCACCGAGTCCGTCAGACGTGCTCAGGCGCAGGGCTATTGCGCCGGTGATGATCCCCGACTGATCGCCGAGGCCATCGTGGCGATGTTCAACCAGTTCTGCTACATCCAACTCGGCGTCGCGCGGTCCAGCGAACTCGACGAATCAGCTTGCATCCAGACCCTCGCCAACATCTACTACCGCGCCATCTATTCGCAAGGGGGACAAGTAAATTGACTGGACGTGGCGGCGCCGCAGGGGTTATCCGTGAGTTCGTCGGGCTGCCGTCGCGCACGGCTGGGCGCGCCGCCGCGGGTGGGCATCCGTGCCAAGGGCTGTACCACCGCGGCGTAGGACGCAAACCGAAGGTGGCGATGATCGCCACCCACTACCAGATCGATTTCTCCGAGCACTATCTCGCCGACTACCTGGCTATCCGGGGAATCGGATTTCTGGGCTGGAACACCAGGTTCCGCGGTTTCGAGACCAATTTTCTGCTCGACCACGCGCTGGTCGACATCGGCGTCGGGGTGCGCTGGCTGCGTGAGGTTCAGGGGGTGGACGCCGTTGTACTGCTGGGCAATTCGGGCGGTGGCTCGTTGATGGCCGCCTATCAGTCACAGGCCGTCGACCCGAATGTGACGCCACTCGATGGCATGCGGCCCGCAGCGGGGTTGACGGAATTGCCGCCCGCCGACGGTTACGTCGCCACCGCCGCGCATCCCGGACGCCCGGAGGTACTGACCGCGTGGATGGACGGCGCCGTCGTCGACGAAAACGATCCTGTCGCCACCAACCCTGACCTTGATCTTTTCAACGAGACCAACGGTCCGCCGTACCCGCCGGAGTTCCTCAGCCGTTACCGCGCGGCACAGGTCGCACGCAACCACGCCATCACCGACTGGGTCACCGAAGAGCTCAAACGTGTTCGCGCTGCGGGGTTTTCGGATCGTCCGTTCAGCGTGATGCGAACCTGGGCGGACCCCCGCATGATCGATCCCAACATCGAGCCGAGCAAGCGGCCGCCCAACCAGTGCTACGCGGGCGTACCGCTCAAGGCGAATCGCTCCGCGCACGGCATCGCCGCGTCTTGCACGCTGCGGAGCTGGCTGAACATGTGGAGCCTGCGGGTGGCGCAAACCCGGGCCGAGCCGCACCTGGGCCGCATCACCGGCCCCGCCCTGGTGGTGAACGCCGAGGCGGACACCGGAGTCTTTCCGTCGGATGCCGAACGCATCTATGACGCACTCGCCAGCACCGACAAAACACAGGTCTCGATCGACACCGACCACTACTTCACCACCCCGGGCGCCCGCACCGAGCAGGCCGATACCATCGCCAGGTGGATCACCAAGCGGTGGCGCTAAGAGTCCTCGCCCATTTCGTTCCCGGCAATAAAGTATTGGATTTCCTTGCCGCCGAGATGGATTGGCTCGATATCCGATGGTGCGCCGAGGACGACGACACGGCCTTCTATCGCGAGCTGCCGCAGGCCGAGGTGATCTGGCACGTGCTGCGGCCGCTATCGGACGCGGACCTGCGCCGCGGGCCGCGGCTGCGGCTGGTGCAGAAGCTGGGTGCCGGTGTGAACACCATCGACGTCGCAACCGCGACGCAATGCGGTATCGCGGTCGCCAATATGCCCGGCGCCAATGCGCCATCGGTGGCCGAAGGCGCCGTGCTGTTGATGCTGGCCGCCTTGCGCCAACTGCCGGCGTTGGACCGCGCTACCCGGCAGGGGCGCGGTTGGCCGACGGACCCGGCACTGGGTGAAACCGTCCGCGATCTCGGCAGCTGCACGGTGGGCCTGGTCGGCTACGGCAATATCGCCAAACGGGTCGACGACATCGTTGCCGCGATGGGTGCCCACGTGCTGCACACCTGGGGGCACCTCCCGCTCGGCGGGGGACACGCGGGACGACGGACGGCCCGGTTGGCGGCGGCTGCCGGAGCTGTCCCCCGCAAGCGGGAGGTGCCCCCAGGCCGCCAGCGACATCGTTTCGCTGCACCTGCCGCTGACGCCGGACACGCATCACCTGCTCAACCGGGCGGCGATCGCTGGGATGAAACCCCATGCCGTGCTGGTCAACACGTCCCGGGGTGCCGTCGTCGACGAAGGCGCGCTGGTCGACGCACTGCGAGACGGGCGGCTGGCCGCGGCGGGGCTGGACGTGTTTGAGGCCGAGCCGGTCGCGCCGGACAATCCACTGCTCACCCTGGACAACGTGGTGCTGACGCCGCACGTCACCTGGTACACCGCCGACACCATGCAGCGCTATCTGGCCGAGGCCGTGGCGAACTGCCGACGGCTGCGCGACGGGCAGCCACTGGCCAATGTGGTCAACCAACCGACCGGTTATTAGATTGAGGGGTGCTTGGCCGAAACGGACCCCGCAAGCATGGGAAGGCGACCAATGCCGATCGCGATAAATCCTGAGCATCAAGACCTTGCCGATTCGGTGCGGTCGCTGGTGGCGCGAGTCGCGCCATCGGAGGTGCTGCACGCGGCAATGGAGACGGCGCTGCAGAACCCACCGCCGTACTGGCAGGCGGCGGCCGAACAGGGCTTGCAAGGTGTGCACCTGGCCGAGTCCGTCGGCGGGCAGGGCTTCGGCATTCTCGAGCTGGCGATCGTCCTGGCCGAGTTCGGCTACGGGGCGGTGCCCGGCCCGTTCGTGCCGTCGGCGATCGCCAGTGCGCTCATCTCCGCGCACGACCCACAGGCCAAGGTGCTCGCCGACCTGGCGTCGGGCGCCACCATTGCCGCCTATGCGCTGGATTCCGGCCTGACCGCCACCAGACAGGGCAACACGCTGGTGATCCGCGGCGAGGTCCGCGCGGTCCCCGCCGCCGCGCAGGCCTCGATATTGGTGCTCCCGGTGGCCATCGAGAGCCATGACGAGTGGGTGGTGCTCAGCGCCGACCAGCTTGAGATCGAGCCGGTCAAAAGCCTGGACCCGCTGCGCCCGATCGCACATGTGCGCGCCGATGCCGTCGAGGTCGGCGCCGACGCCGCGTTGAGCACCCTGACCATGCCCGCCGCGTACGCGCTGATGTCCACACTGCTGTCCGCTGAGGCGATCGGCGTGGCACGCTGGGCGACCGATACGGCGGCGCAATACGCCAAGATCCGCGAGCAGTTCGGCAGGCCGATCGGCCAGTTCCAGGCCATCAAGCACAAGTGCGCGGAGATGATCGCCGACACCGAGCGGGCCACCGCCGCCGTGTGGGACGCGGCCCGCGCGATCGACGACGCTAGCCACAACAACTGGGACATCGCCGCGCCGGCAGTCGAATTCGCCGCCGCGGTGGCGGCGACGCTGGCACCGGCGGCCGCGCAGCGATGCACGCAGGACTGTATCCAGGTGCACGGCGGCATCGGCTACACCTGGGAGCACGACACGAACGTCTATTACCGCCGGGCGCTGATGGTGGCCGCCTGCTTCGGTCGCCGCTCGGACTACCCGCAGAAGGTGGTCGACACCGCGACCACCACCGGGATGCGGGCGGTGGACATCGATTTGGACCCGGAGACCGAAAAACTGCGGGCCGAGATCCGATCCGAGGTAACCGCGTTCAAAGAGATGGACCGCGCGGCCCGCACGGTCGCGCTCGCCGAGGGCGGCTGGGTGCTGCCCCACCTACCCGCGCCGTGGGGGCGGGCAGCCAACCCGGTCGAGCAGGTCATCATCGCCCAGGAATTCGCCACCGGGCGAGTCAAGCGGCCGCAGGTGGGCATCGCGGCGTGGATCATTCCGTCGATCGTCGCGTTCGGCACCGATGAGCAGAAACAGCGGTTTCTGCCGCCGACCTTCCGGGGCGAGATGATCTGGTGCCAGCTGTTCTCCGAGCCGGGTGCCGGATCGGACCTGGCCGGGCTGAGCACCAAGGCGACCCGGGTCGACGGCGGGTGGCGCATCACCGGCCAGAAGATCTGGACGACCGCCGCGCAGTACTCGCAATGGGGTGCGCTGCTGGCGCGGACGGAGCCAAACGCCCCGAAACATAATGGCATCACCTACTTCCTGCTGGACATGAAGAGCGAAGGCGTAGAAGTCAAACCGTTGCGCGAGCTCACCGGCGCCGAGTTCTTCAACACCGTCTACATCGACGACGTGTTCGTGCCCGACGAACACGTGCTGGGCGAGGTGAACCGCGGCTGGGAGGTGAGCCGCAACACCCTGACGGCCGAACGGGTGTCGATCGGCGGCAGCGAGGCGAATTTCCTGGCCTCGCTTGCCGAATTCGTCGAGTTCGTGCGTGACGGGCAGTTCGACCAGGTGGCGCAACATCGCGCCGGGCAGCTGATCGCCGAAGGCCATGCCGCCAAGGTGCTCAATCTGCGGTCCACGCTGTTGACGCTGGCCGGCGGGGACCCGATGCCGTCGGCGGCGATCTCCAAGCTGCTGTCGATGCGCACCGGCCAGGGTTACGCGGAGTTCGGGGTGTCCTCCTTCGGCACCGATGCCGCGATCGGCGACGCCGACGAATTGGCAGGCAAGTGGGGCGAGTATCTGCTGGCCAGCCGGGCCACCACCATCTATGGCGGCACCTCGGAGGTGCAGCTCAACATCATCGCCGAACGGCTGCTGGGCCTGCCCCGCGACCCCTAGACAAAGTCATGCCGACCTGACAGTTGCCAGGTCGGCATAACTCCCCCTCTGCACGGGTGCGGCCAACTGGTGACTCAGGCAGGGAGGTTGGCCGCTGCCCACGCAGGTCTAGTGGCTCAGAACCACGGGAACCAGCCGCGGTGACCCCAGCCGCCCCAGCCGTGGCCAAAGCCGCCGCGGCCCCAGCCGCCGTGGCCCCAGCCGCCGCCGCCGCGCCCAAAGCCGCCGTGGCCCCAGCCGCCGCGCGCCAAAGCCGCCGTGTCCGCCGCCGAACCCGCCGTGTCCGCCGCCGAAGCCATGCCCACCCCAGGTCGGGGCGATGCCGGGGCCGTGCGGGCCGAACTCCGCGAAGCTTGTGCCGGGCGTTGGGGCGGGGGCGGCATTCGCCGCGGGCGTGCCGCCGAACAGCATCGCTCCGGCCACCGCCGCTGCGCCGACGGTGCCAGCAGCCGCGCCGCGGATCGTTCGCATTGAAATCGTCATCAGGAGCTCCTTCCGAGACCTTCGTACTGACACCTTGGGACGCTACGCATAAATAGCTAGGCAAACAATAGCAATAACGATATTCGATGCTGTGAATTCGTTGTCAATCAAAGTAAGGCGGCATTTGCGCAATTCATGAGAAATAAATGGGGTCCGCAAACCATTATTTACGCTTGTCCGCACTTCCGCAGATACTGAGGTCAGTACCTACTGAGCAGTATAAATCCCCATTTCAGACCTCATCTACTGAACTACTGACATACTGGAATGCGCATCTCAGTATGTCAGATATTGCGTATTTATTAATACGCGTAAAGGATGATTTATAAAGCGCACATGCCGCGCCTGGAAATCTTGCCGATGCGATCAAGATGGCGAATATCTCGGCAACTCCAAACTGCATTGCAGCTAATTCACTAATTAAACCGGAAAGGCGCTGGTAAGACGCCGGTTGGCGGCGGAATCGCCGGGTGCCGCCGGCACCGGCGGCGGGAACACTCGCGGCTCGGCGGCGCGACTTAGGCTGCGGCCAATGAGACAATCAGTATCAGCACCCGTGTAAGCACTGATTTACTGATTGGTTCCCAGGGAGGGACGGTCACCGTCGTGAGCTTCAACCCCGGCCAGATCGGATCCGGCGCCGGAACATTCCGCGCGAACATGTCCGCGGCGACACCCGCCGGGGACGCCGCACCGACCGAACGCCTCACCGGTTTCCGGCAGCAGCGCGCGCAACGACCGCTGAGTCCACCGGTCGAACCCCGATCACCCGATCGGTCGACTGGCGATCAACCAGCACGCATCCAACGAACACGGCGCACCGTTGACCTGCCCGCGGCCACGCACCGGTCTCTGGACATCTGGCAGCGCGAAGCGGCCGACCGCTTAGGAGTAGCCCGGGTGACCGGGCAAGAGGTGCTCACCGCGCTCATCGACCAACTGCTGTCGGATCCCAAACTTGCCGCCCAGATCGTGCACGCCATTCAGGACCGGCGCTGACACGTCAGCTCAGTCGACCTCGATCTCGCGTAGCTCGCGCTTGAGGATCTTGCCGGTCGGGTTGCGCGGCAGCTCTTCGAGGAAGATGACCTCGCGCGGCACCTTGTAACGGGCCAGGTGGTCGCGCACGTATCCCTTGATGCCGTCCTCGTTGACGTCGGCGCCTTCCTTCTTGACGACGAAGGCGCGTAGCCGATGGCCGTACTCCTTGTCCTCCACGCCGATCGCGGTGGCCTCCACCACCTCGGGATGCCCGCTGATGAGGTCCTCGACCTCGGCAGGAAAGACGTTCTCACCGCCGGACACGATCATCTCGTCGTCGCGCCCACTGACGTACAGCAGGCCGTGCTCGTCGAAGTAGCCGACATCGCCCGAAGACATCAGGCCGTCGATGATCTGCTTGTGTCCGCCGCCCGTGTAGCCCTCGAACGGGAAGGCGTTACCGACGAAGATCCGCCCGACCTCACCCTGCGCGACCTCGTTGCCGTTGTCGTCGAGCAGCTTGACCTTCACACCCTTGACGACCGGACCGACCGTCGCGGCATTGAGTTCCAGGTGTTCGGGCCCGGCGATGGTGGCGAAGGCGATCTCGGTCGACCCGTACATGTTGTAGATGACGGGCCCGACGTCTTTGAGCGCCCGGGTGGCCAGCTCTGCTCCCAACTGCGAGCCGGAGATGAAGATGATCTTCAGGCTGGACAGATCGGGCTTCTTGTCCATCTTTTCCAGCGCGTCCAGGATCCGCGACAGCATCACCGGCACGACGACCATGGCGGTCACCTTGTGCTTCTCGATGTCTTCGAGCACCAGCGGCGGCTTGAACTTGCGCCGCAACACCAGCGTCGAGCCCAGGAACATCGCCAGCGTGGCGTGTAAATAGCCCAACGCATGGAACATCGGCGCCGGCAGCGACGTCACCTCGCCCGACTTGAACGGCACGTGCGACAGGATGCCGCCGACCGGCGCCAGCGTCGGCGGGCTACTACGGTTGGCCCCCTTCGGAGTACCGGTCGTCCCGCTGGTCAGGATGATGATCGACGCATGTTTGCTCGCCTTCGGAGCGGGCTCCTTGCTGCTGCGCTCGATGAGCTCTGCCAGGGTTTCGTCGGTGCTGCTCGACGGCCCGTCCGCGTCGGGGTTGAGGCCCAGCGCCCGCAACTTGCCCAGCGGCGGATCGGCCTTGCTTACCGCATCGGTGTATTCGTCGTCGTAGATGATCACCTTGGCGCCCTCGCGCTCGGAGACCTCTTTGATCTGCGGCCCGGAGAACTCACTGTTGAGCAAGATGATCCGGGCGCCGGCCCGCGCGGCGCCATAGTTGGCGATCAGGAACCAGCGATGGTTGCGCGCCAGGATCGCAACGCCGTCCCCGCCGCGGACGCCCTTGGCAAGCAGCCCGTTGGCCACCGCGTGCACGGCCTCGTCGAGCTCGGCGTACGTCAGCTCCCCGTCTTCGTCGATCAGCGCCGCGCCGTTCGGATTGCGCCTGGCGTTGAGCGCCGGCAGCATTCCGAACTCGCCCCACTTGCGCATATCGGCGACCATCGCAGCGTAGTTCTGCGGCGACTCCAGCCCGAACGCGCCCGATTCGATGATCTTGCGCAGGTAGTGCAGTTCGGCCGAGCCGCGCTCGAAGTACTGCTGCAGTTTGGTCACGGCCTGCCCGGGCAGGCCGACAAGGTTCGCCATGAGCTCACCATATGTGACGTGGGTCGCACCGTGCCCAGAAAAATTTTCTTGAATACCATGAACTGCCATGACCGGACCCGTGTCGCTGGACGTGGCCGGGCATCGGGTCACCATCACCCACCCGGACAAAGTCGTTTTTCCCGGCTCGAAGGTCTCCGGCGACCCAGGCCAGTCGGGGGCCCCTCACACCAAGCTCGACCTGGTCCACTACTACTTGTCGGTCGCCGATGGGGCGCTACGAGGTGTGGCCGGCCGCCCGATGATCCTGAAACGCTTCGTCAAGGGCATCGCCGAAGAGGCGGTGTTCCAGAAGCGCGCGCCCACGAAACGGCCGGACTGGGTCGACGTCGCGGAACTCCGCTACGCCCGGGGCACTTCGGCCGCGGAAGCCGTCATCCACGATGCCGCCGGGCTGGCCTGGGCTATCAATCTGGGATGCGTGGACCTCAACCCGCATCCGGTGCTGGCCGACGATCTCGATCACCCCGACGAACTGCGGGTCGACTTGGACCCGATGCCCGGAGTCGGCTGGCGACGCATCGTCGACGTCGCGCTGGTGGCCCGCGAAGTGCTCGAGGACTACGGACTGGTCGCGTGGCCGAAGACGTCGGGCTCGCGCGGCTTTCACATCTACGCGCGGATCGCCCCGCGCTGGGAGTTCGCCCAGGTGCGGCTGGCCGCCCAGACCGTTGCGCGCGAAGTCGAACGGCGGATGCCCGACGGGGCCACCAGTCGGTGGTGGAAGGAAGAGCGGGAGGGCGTTTTCGTCGACTTCAACCAGAACGCCAAGGACCGCACCGTCGCGTCGGCCTACTCGGTGCGGGCCACCCCCGACGCTCGGGTGTCGACGCCGCTGCACTGGGACGAGGTCGCCGACTGCCGACCCGAGGCCTTCACCATCGCCACGGTGCCCGGTCGATTCGCCGAACTCGGTGATCCGTGGGCGGGGATGGACGACGCCGTCGGCGAACTTGACCGGCTGCTGATGCTGGCCGAGGAACTCGGCCCCCCAGAGCGCGCCCCGAAAGGCTCCGGGCCACGTTCGGACGGCAGACGCCAGTCCTCGATGCCACTGATCGAGATCGCCCGCACCAAGACCAAGGACGAGGCGATGGCCGCGCTGGACACCTGGCGCGGCCGGTATCCCGCGGTGGCCGAGCGGCTGCAGCCGGCGGATGTACTGGTCGACGGCATGCGCGGGCCGAGTTCGATCTGGTATCGGATCCGGATCAACCTGCAGCACGTGCCGGTCGACCAGCGCCCGCCGCAGGAAGACCTGATCGCCGATTACAGCCCTTGGAAAAACGAGGGGCAAGGCCGCTGAAGCCGGCCGCGGCGAAATGATCGCGCGGCGCTGCAGGTGAGAGCCGGGAACGCGATACTCTCACGCGATGCGACAGGGATGGAATCGGCGGGGCTTCCTGCAGCTCACCGGGGTTGCCGCGACCGCAGCGGCGGCCGGGGCGACGGGCCTGTTATCGGGGTGCTCGTCGTCACCCAAACCGGCACCCGGCGCCTCCAGCCCGGGCTCGGTGACCGTTACCCATCTGTTCGGTCAGACCGTGATCAAGGAACCACCCAAACGCGTGGTCAGCGCCGGCTTTACCGAGCAGGACGATCTGCTGGCGGTGGGCGTGGTGCCAATCGCGGTCACCAACTGGTTCGGTGAGCAGCCGTTCGCGGTCTGGCCATGGGCCCAGCCAAAGCTCGGTGCCGCACAGCCGGTGGTGTTGAACCTGGACAACGGAATTCCGGTCGACCAGATCGCTGGTCTGAAACCCGACCTGATTGTGGCGATCAACGCCGGCCTGGACGCCGACACCTATCAGAAGCTGTCGGCGATCGCTCCGACCGTGGCGCAGGTGGGCGGCGACGCGTTCTTCGAACCGTGGAAGCAGCAGGCCACCGCCATCGGTCAGGCGGCGTTTCAGGCCGATCAGATGAAGGCATTGATCGACGGCGTCGACAAAGGATTCACCGCCGTTGCCCAGAAGAACCCGCAGTGGAAGGGCAAGAAGGCCTTGCTGATGCAGGGCCGGCTCTGGCAGGGCACCGTCGTGGCCACCCTCGCCGGATGGCGGACGGACTTTTTGAACGAGATGGGTCTGGCCATCTCCGACAGTGTCAAATCCTTTGGCACCGACGATCATCGCGCTGTGATCCCGCGCGACCAGATCAAGGCGGTGCTTGACTCCGCCGACGTGGTGATCTGGTCAACGGAAAGCCCGGACGACCAGAAGGCGCTGCTGGCCGACCCCGAAGTGGCGGCCGCGCAGGCGACGACTCAGAACCGGCACATCTTCACCACCAAGGACCAAGCCGGCGCCATCGCGTTTTCGTCGGTACTGAGCTACCCGCTGATCGCCGATCAGCTGCCGCCACTAATCAGCAAAATCCTGGGTTAACGTCGTTCGGGCAGCGACTGTTTGTGCATTCGATAAGGCAGCTCTGGCAGTGCTCGAAAATCCTGCGTCGCCCCCTCCCGCCTGCCCGGATTCCGGAGTTACTGTCGAGTAATGAGCGTGACGGATCTCCCCATGGACCTGGCTAACGAGCTGGTCGGCAACATCGTTTACGACTACGGCGACCAAGCGCTGATGGTGCAATGCGGCAGTAACGCCGAGGTTTTGGCATGGGCGGACGCGCTGCGTGTCGCGGGGCTGCCCGGTGTCCTCGACATCGTCCCGGCCGCCCGCACCGTGCTGGTGAAGCTTGGCGACCCCCGCGATCAAGGGGTCATCCGGCAGCGGCTGCGCAAGATGCGGGTCACCGCCGATGCCGTCGCCCCGACTGACCGCAATGCCGATGTGGTGATCGACGTCGTGTACGACGGCCCCGACCTCGCCGAGGTCGCCAGCCATAGCGGACTGACCACCGCACAAGTCATCGACGCCCACACCTCGACGTTGTGGCGAGTCGGATTCGCTGGATTTGCACCGGGTTTCGCTTATCTGGTCGACGGCGACCCACGCCTGCGGGTGCCGCGCCGCGCCGAGCCGCGTACCTCGGTGCCGGCCGGCTCGGTCGCCCTCGCGGGCGAATTCAGCGCGATCTACCCGCGCCAATCGCCCGGTGGCTGGCAGCTGATCGGCCACACCGACGCGGTGCTGTGGGACCTCAATCGACCCGATCCGGCGGCACTGACGCAGGGCATGTGGGTCCGGTTCCGGGCCACGTAAAGGAGCATGCCGTGACAAACCTGGAAATCCTGCGCACCGGACCGCTCGCCATAGTCCAGGACCTGGGCCGGGTCGGGCAAGCCCACCTGGGCGTCGGGCGCTCCGGGGCGGCCGACCGCCGTTCGCACAAGCTGGCCAACCGGCTGGTCGCCAACCCCGACGACCGCGCGACCATCGAAGTGACCTTCGGCGGGTTTTGCGCCCGAGTCCACGGCGGCGCAGTGGACATCGCGGTGACAGGCGCCGACACCGATCCGACGATCGACGGAATCAAGTTCGGCACCAACAGTATTCAGCACGTGCGCGCGGGCCAAGTGATCTCGTTCGGTACGCCGCGCGCCGGGCTGCGGACGTACCTGGCGGTGCGCGGCGGCATTTGCGTGGAGCCGGTGCTGGGCTCGCGAAGCTACGACGTGATGTCCGCGATCGGGCCGTCGCCGCTGCAATCCGGCGACCAGTTGCCCGTCGGTCAACACACCAACGACTACCCCGAACTCGACCAGGCTCCGGTGGCGGCCATTACCACCGAGGTGATCGAGCTGTCAGTGGTACCCGGGCCACGCGACGACTGGTTCGTCGATCCCGACGTGCTGGTCCACACCGACTGGGTGGCATCCGATCGCAGCGACCGAGTGGGGATGCGGTTGCTCGGACGCCCGTTGCAATACAGTTTTCCGGACCGCCAACTGCCCAGCGAGGGAACCACCCGCGGCGCAATTCAGGTGCCGCCCAACGGTTTACCAGTGATTCTGGGACCCGACCATCCCGTGACCGGTGGCTACCCGGTCATCGGCGTGGTGATCGACGAGGACATCGACATCCTCGCCCAGGTGCGGGCCGGCCAGCGGGTGCGGCTGCACTGGGCGCGGCCCCGGGCTGCGGGGCCGCTCTCGTAGTGCGAGCTGCCCGCCGGGGCTGGTAGACAGGGACTGTGCAAACCCAGGTACACACCGCCCGCCTGGTCCATACCGCCGATCTCGATAGCACGACTCTGCAGCGTGTCCACGAGATGGTCAGCGGAGCGTTCGCGGGTGCCTTCACCGAGCAGGATTGGGAGCACGCGCTGGGCGGTATGCACGCACTGGTCTGGCGGCACGGTGCGATCATCGCGCATGCATCCGTCGTCCAGCGGCGACTGTTCTATCGGGATATCGCGCTGCGCTGCGGATACGTCGAAGGCGTGGCGGTACGGGAAGATTGCCGAGGCCAGGGCCTAGTCCACGCACTGCTGGACGGCGTCGAGCAGGTGATGCGCGGCGCCTACCAACTGGGGGCGCTGAGTTCGTCAGCCCGGGCCCGCGGGTTGTACGCCAAGCGCGGCTGGATGCCCTGGCGCGGGCCCACGTCGGTGCTTGCCCCGACTGGTCCGGCCCGCACACCCGACGACGACGGAACGATTTTCGTGTTACCGGTCATGGGCGGATTGGACACGTCCGCGGAGCTGATGTGCGATTGGCGTGCGGGTGACGTGTGGTGAGTGATACCGAATTCTCTTTTCTTACAAGAGGATTCATGGGAGTTTCGCCGCTGTAGCGGCACCAGCATTCGTCACACTGGGGCCGTGCTGTGGCGCACGCCACACCGATCGACCGCCTCACATCATCAGTCCCGGTGGGGTGAGCGGAAATTCACGCTCGGGTCACTGCCCGAAGCGCCCGGGCAACAAACGATTCCTAGCGTGAAGATGACGATGGGAGTCGCGTGGGAATTTCACTTGATCGTTCGCACGTCCTCTCCAACTGGGACCCGGAAGACACGGTCGCGTGGGAAGCCGGCAACAACAAGATCGCCCGCCGCAACCTGATCTGGTCGGTGGCCGCAGAGCACATCGGCTTCTCTGTCTGGTCGATCTGGTCGGTGATGGTGCTGTTCATGCCCGCATCGGTGTACGGGTTTTCCGCCGGCGACAAATTCTTGCTGGGCGCCACCGCGACACTGGTCGGGGCCTGCTTGCGCTTCCCGTACACGTTTGCCACTGCGAGGTTCGGCGGGCGCAACTGGACGGTGTTCTCCGCGGTGGTGCTGTTGATTCCGACCGTCGGCACCATGGGATTACTGGCCCACCCCGGTCTGCCGTTGTGGCCCTACCTGGTGTGTGCGGCGTTGGCCGGACTGGGCGGCGGCAACTTCGCGTCTTCCATGACCAACATCAACGCGTTTTATCCGCAACGACTCAAGGGCTGGGCACTGGCGGTCAACGCGGGTGGCGGCAATCTCGGCGTGCCGGTGGTTCAGTTGGTCGGCCTACTGGTGATCGCAACCGTCGGCAACCGGCAGCCGTACTGGGTATGCGCGATATACCTTGTGCTGCTGGCGATCGCGGGAATCGGCGCCGCGCTCTACATGGACAATCTGCAGCACTACCGTATCGAGGCGCGCACCATGCGCGCGGTGCTGGCCGAACCACACACCTGGGTGATCGCGCTGCTCTACATCGGCACCTTCGGCTCGTTCATCGGCTTCTCGTTCGCGTTCGGCCAGGTGCTGCAGATGAACTTCGTCGCCAACGGCCAAAACGCGGCACAAGCTTCCTTGCATGCCGCCCAGATCGCCTTCCTGGGGCCACTATTGGGATCGTTCTCCCGGGTATACGGCGGCAAACTCGCCGATCGCATCGGCGGCGGCCGAGTCACCCTGGCGGTGTTCTGTTCGATGATCCTGGCCGCCGGAATACTGGTTAGCGCATGCACTTTCGGCGGTCACGCGCACGGACGCACCTCAGCCGCGACGATGATCGGCTACGTGATCGGCTTTGTTGCGCTGTTCATCTTGTCGGGCATCGGAAATGGCTCTGTCTACAAGATGATTCCGTCGATCTTCGAAGCGCGCAGCCACCGGCTGAAACTCGGCGAGACCGAGCGTCGGCAGTGGTCACGTTCCATGTCCGGAGCGCTGATCGGCTTTGCCGGGGCGATCGGAGCACTCGGTGGCGTCGGCGTCAATCTCGCTCTGCGCCAGTCGTATCTGCACAGCGGGACGGCGACAGCGGCGTTCTGGGCATTCGTCGTGGTCTACGTCGGGGCCGCGGCCTTGACCTGGGCGATCTACGTGCGACGCCCACTCGAAGTCACCGTCGGAGTAACACGGGGAACGCCGGCATCGACCGACCTGGTTCGGGTGTAGCCCGGTGTCGCTAACACAAGCAATTAGCACGAAATGTATTTCAGCTCACACCGAATTGCGCGGCAGTCCCGATACGGTCGGCAAATTTACGATTTCTCTACGCGGCATTGGTCAACGATGCGCTCCTGACCTGCGCCTTCAACCCAGAGCCATTGTCCTTCAGCGGCTTAACAGATAACCAGGACTCAATTTACAGACGATATTGGGAAGATCGAGTTCACAGAACCAGACGCATGACTTGGGGGATTTGATGCCGACCTGCTGGCCAGCCGCTCGTCATGCACCGTCGTTTTCGCGGTCCTCACCTACCGTGGCCAGCGTCTGACATGGGTGGGCAATGCGTCAGCAATTGTTAGGTAATGCGACCGAAACGTCTCAGGCATACACAGTGCATATGGCCCAGCCCGGCTCTCCACCGTTGACCGGCTATCGCGTTGCGGTGACGTCGGCGCGCCGCTCTGAGGAGCTGTGCGCGCTGCTCAGCCGCAATGGCGCGGAGGTGTGCAGCGCCGCGGCCATCAACATGATCGCGCTGCCCGACGACGACGAGCTGCATAACAACACCCAGGCGTTGATTGCCGAACCTCCGGACATCCTGGTCTCGCATACCGGTATCGGCTTTCGCGGCTGGTTGGCCGCCGCCGAAGGCTGGGGATTGGCCACCCAACTGACCGCGGCGCTGTCCAAGGCGCGGGTCCTTGCTCGCGGACCCAAGGCCACCGGGGCACTGCGCGCGGCCGGCCTGCACGAAGAATGGTCCCCGAAATCCGAATCCTCGCAAGAGCTACTCGAATACCTACTCGACTCCGGCGTCGCTGGAGCGCGTATCGCCGTTCAGCTGCACGGAGCCGCGGACGCCTGGGATCCGTTCCCGGAGTTCATCTCCGGCCTGCGCGCTGCGGGCGCCGACGTGGTGGCGATCCGCGTCTATCGTTGGAAGTCAACCCCATTGGGCGGAAACTTCGACCAGCTGGTCGGCGGAATCGCACGGCGCCAATTCGATGCGGTCAGCTTCACCTCGGCACCTGCGGCCGCGGCCGTTCTGGAACGCAGCCGAGACCTGCAGATCGAGGATCAGGTACTAGACGCGCTGCGCACCGATGTGCATGCGATGTGCGTTGGCCCGGTGACCTCCCAACCGCTGATCCGAAAGGGTGTCCCGACGTCATCGCCGGAGCGAATGAGATTGGGCGCCTTGGCTCGCCATATCGCCGTCGAGCTCCCCCCGCTGGTGTCCCGCACGGTCAAGGCCGCAGACCACGTGATCGAGATCCGGGGAACCTGTGTGCTGGTCGACGGCGGCGTCAAGTCACTGTCCGGATCCGGGATGGCGATCATCCGTGCGCTGGCACACCGTCCCGGCGACGTCGTCTCCCGCAGCGACTTGTTGCGGGTACTGCCCGGCCATAGCAACGACACCCACGCCGTCGACACGGCCGTCTTGCGACTGCGAACAGCCCTGGGCGACAAGAGCATTGTCGCAACGGTGGTCAAGCGTGGTTACCGACTGGCGGCCGATGACGCGGTGCGGATCTCGTGAGCCTGATTCTTGCGGCGCACGGCACTCGCCGGCCGGGTGGTGTCACGATGATCGGAGACCTTGCCGCGCGGGTGGGCGCCCTGCTCGGGCAGACGGTGCAGGTTTCCTTCGTCGACGTCCTGGGTCCCACACCCAGCGAGGTACTTGCCGCTTCGACCGACCCACGGGCCATTGTGGTGCCGGCATTCTTGTCCCGCGGCTATCACGTCCGCACCGATCTACCCGCCCATGTCGCGGCTAGCGGGCACCGCAATGTCGTCGTGACCCCGGCCTTGGGGCCGGGTGGCCAGGTCGTTCGGATTCTCGCCGACCAGATCGCGCAAATCGGCTGGCGCCAAGGAGATTCAGTGATCCTCGGGGCGGCGGGGACATCGGACGCCCACGCAAGCCAAGATCTGCACACCACCGCGACGCTGTTGTCCGCACTGACCGGGTCGCCAGTGCGGCTGGCCTTTGCCGCTGTGGGAGACCCGCATATCGACCAGGCCGTCGAGAAAGTAAGGGATGCTGGGGCGCGACGCGTGGTGGTGGCGTCCTATCTGCTGTCCGATGGCCTATTTCAACAGCGGCTGCACGCGTCCGGTGCTGACCTGGTCAGCCGACCGCTGGGCACTCATCCGTGGACGGCGCGGTTGATCGCGGACCGATTCTGCCGCGCGCTGCCGTCGGCTCTGCGTCACCGCCATCGTCGGCCGGGCGCGCCGACGCTGGCGATGCTTGATCTTTGATCAGCCAGGGGCGATCCTGACAGGATGCCCCGCCGCGAAGAGCCATCGCGTGGGCTCCTCGACCCCGTTGCGAAGATGCTGCGGTTACCGTTCGGCACACCGGAATTCATCGACCGAATTATCACCGGCGGCGCCAACCAAGTGGGCCGGCAGACGTTGTACCTACTGATCACGACGTGGGATGCCGCCGGCGGCGGCCCATTTGCGGCCAGTGCGATCGCCTCCACAGGGATGGCGAAGACGGCCGAAATAGTGCAAAGCATGTTCATCGGACCGATTTTCGGGCCGGTGCTGAAGATGCTCGGCGCCGACAAGGCCGCCATGCGGGCGTCGTTGTGCGCCTCGCAGTTGGTCGGCCTGGGCATCATGCGCTACGGCGTGCGCTCTGAACCGCTGCACTCCATGTCAGTAGACATGATCGTCGACGCGATCGGCCCGACCATGCAGCGCTACCTGGTCGGCGACATCACCCGGTGACGTCTAGTCGGCCGTTGGCCGGCCGACCTGAATCTCGCCGTCCTGGGTGATCCGCACCTGATACACCGGGACCGACATCCGGGGGTCGTCCAGACAGCAGCCGTCGTCGAAGGCGAAAGCCTGCTTGAGGATCGGTGATTGGACGGCGGCCCGGCCGTCACGGTCACCGACGATGCCGCGTGACATCACCGCCGCGCCGGAGAACGGGTCCAGGTTGCCGACCGCGTGCACCGATCCGTCGTCCAGCCGGAACAGCGCCGCCTGGCTGCCGTCGTCGAGCAGTACCCCGACGCCGCGACCGGGGATGAGGTGGTCGTATGCGCAGGCGGTCGTCCACACCTGAATGTCGTTGAGAAGTGTCATAGTTCCTCCCTGACCTATGAACGAACCTGCGGCATGCCAATGGGCACAGGCACTTTGCGCCCGGCACGTTCGGTGAATGTCACCGTCTCGTCGACGGCATCCGGCGCGTTGACGAAGGACACGAAGCGCGACAGCTTGTCCGGATCCTCCAGTACACCCTTCCATTCGCATTGGTAGTTCTGCACATGCCGCGCCATCGCGGCTTCGAATTCCGCGGCCAGACCGAGCGAGTCGTCGCAGACGACCTCGCGGACGTGATCGAGGCCGCCCTCGACGGATTCCACCCACGGCGCGGTGCGCTGCAACCGGTCGGCCGTGCGGATGTAGTACATGAGGAATCGGTCGATGTAGCGGACCAGCGTCTCGGTGTCCAGGTCGCTGGCCAGCAGCTGGGCGTGCCGGGGTGTCATGCCACCGTTGCCTGCCACGTAAAGGTTCCAGCCCTGTTCGGTCGCGATGATTCCGACGTCCTTGCTGCGGGCCTCGGCACATTCGCGCGCACAACCCGAGACGCCCAGCTTGATCTTGTGGGGTGCGCGCAGACCGCGGTAACGCAGCTCCAGGTCGATGGCCAACTGGACCGAATCCTGCTGTCCGTACCGGCACCAGTCGCTGCCCACGCAGCTCTTCACCGTGCGTAATGCCTTGCCGTAGGCGTGGCCCGATTCCATGCCGCCATCGACCAGCCGCTTCCAGATTTCCGGCAGCTGGTCGACCCGGGCCCCGAACATGTCGATCCGCTGGCCGCCGGTGATCTTCGTGTAGAGCCCGAAGTCCTGCGCGATCTGTCCGATCAGGATCAGATGCTCCGGCTTGATGTCGCCACCGGGAACCCGCGGCACGATCGAGTAGCTGCCGTTGCGCTGGATGTTGGCCAAGAAGTGGTCGTTGGAATCCTGCAATGAGGCCTGCTCACCTTCGAGGATGTGCTCCGACCCGGTGGAGGCCAGGATGGACGCGACCGCAGGTTTGCAGATATCGCAACCCTTTCCGCGACCGTAGCGCTCCAGCAGACCGGAGAAGGTCCTGATCTCGGTGGCGGAAATGATCTCGAAGAGCTCAGCACGTGACTGGCTGAAGTGCTCACACAGCGCCTTGGATTGCGCCACACCCTCGGCTTCCAGCAGCTGTTTGAGCAGCGGCACGCACGATCCGCACGACGTGCCGGCCGCCGTGCACGACTTGAGCGCGGGAACGTCAGCGCATCCGTCGGCGATCGCGCACTTCAGGTCGCCCTTGGTGACGTTGTTGCAGGAGCAGATCTGCGCCGAGTCTGGCAGCGCGCCCACTCCCAATGCCGCAGCGCCACCGCCAGATTGGGTGGGTGCGATCAGCGCCAGCGGATCCCCGGGCAGCTCGCTGCCGACCATGGGCCGCAGCACGCCATACGTTGAGGCATCGCCCACCAGCACGCCACCGAGCAGGGTCTTGGCATCGTCGGAGAGCACCAGTTTGGCGTAGGTCTGATTCACCGCATCGTTGATGGCGACTTCGAGACAGTTCTCCGTGGCCCCCATCGCATCGCCGAAACTGGCGACGTCGACGCCCAGGAGTTTGAGCTTGGTCGACATGTCGGCCTCGGGGAATTCGGCGGCACCACCGAGCAACCGGTCCACCACGACCTCTGCGGAGGTGTAACCGGGCCCGACCAGCCCGTAACACCGCCCCTCGATCGCGGCCACCTCACCAACGGCATAGATATCGGGATCGCTTGTGCGGCAAGATAAATCAGTTAGCACGCCGCCGCGCTCGGCCAGCGTCAGTCCCGCCGCGGCAGCCAGCTCGTCGCGCGGTCGGATGCCGGCCGCGAAAATCACCACTGACAGCGTCGATGACCTCGCCGTCAGTCAGGCGCACCCGCGCCGATGCCGAACCATCCGGTCGTTCCACGGCTTCGATCGATTCGGTACCCGTGCCGACATGCACCGATATCCCGAGGTCGGTGACGATCCCGGCCAGCAGCGCGCCGCCACCCTCGTCGATCTGTTGGGCCATCAGCCGCGGCATCATCTCGACGACATGCGTCTGCAATCCGAACTGGCGCAACGCATTAGCGGCTTCCAAGCCGAGCAGTCCCCCACCGATCACCACGCCCGCACTGCCATGACCACGGACGCGCTCGGCGCCCGCGCGAATCCCGTCCAGGTCGTCAAGGGTGCGGTACACATGGCAACCGGGCAGGTCGTGTCCGGGCACCGGCGGGACGAAGGCGTAGGAGCCGGTGGCCAGCACCAGGGCGTCGTAGTGGTGCCGTTGGCCGTCGGCGGTAATCACCGACTTTGCGGCACGGTCGATTTCGGTGACTCGTGCGTTCAGTAGCAGCCGCACCCGCTCGTCACCGGCGTAGTCATTGCCGGGCAATGCCAACAGGGCGCGGTCCCAGCTCTCGGTGTAGGAGGTCAGGCCAACGCGGTCGTAGGCGGCATCGGCCTCCTCGGCCAAAACGGTGATCTGCCAAGACCCGTCGACGTCGCGGGCTCGCAACGCTTCGACCAAGCGGTGGCCCACCATGCCGTGTCCGACCACCACCATGTGACGGGCAGCACAGTGCGCGCGCGCATTTGGGGCCATGGCACGAGGATAGGAGCCGGAAATTAAGGGGGAAGCGCAAAATGTGACACCGGCGTGACGGTGCTCTCACTCCTTCCAAATACCTGTGTGATGTTTCTTCGCTCACGGCGAACGACCACGTGGAACTTCAGCGTGGTCGACTCAAGTTGTTCATAACAGCGGGCCGGCGAGCCGTCGGTCCCAGCAACCTCACAACGGAACTCAAGGAAGTAGAAGGAGATAGCCCATGAGCAACCTTGCATTGTGGTCGCGACCGGCCTGGGACACCGACCGGTGGCTGCGCGACTTTTTTGGACCCGCGGCGGCAGCTGACTGGGCCAAGCCAGTGACCAGCGGTTTCACCCCGGCTGCAGAGATCGTCAAGGACGGCGATGACGCGGTGGTACGGGTGGAACTGCCCGGCGTCGACGTCGAAAAGGACGTCAACGTCGAGGTGGACAAGGGTCGCCTCGTCATTCACGGGGAACACCGCGACGAGCACTCCGAGGAGCAGAACGGGCGCACGCTGCGCGAGATCCGTTACGGCTCGTTCCGCCGGTCGTTCCAGCTGCCCGCGCACGTCACCGGCGAGGCCATCGCGGCTTCCTACGACGCCGGCGTATTGACGGTACGGGTCACCGGCGCGTACGCCGGAAGCCAGGCGCAACGCATCGAGATCACGAAGTAACTTCGCGGCGAAGATCCGGCGGAGCCAACTACTCCGCCGGATTTCTCGCGCCTGCTAGCCGAAGGCCTGCTCGGCCTCAACGCCGATGATGCGCAACAGGTTTACTACCTTGCGATCCAGGCTCTCCCCGACCTTGGTCACATCGGCGATGCCGAGGCTGCCGAACGCGGCGCTGGGCTGGTCCATCGAGAAGACCGCGTTGCCATCGGCGTCGGCGTAGATCAGTAAGCGTAACGGCGCATACAGCAACGCTTTCGGGTCGTGGCGGAACATCGTCTCGGCGATGGTGTGGTTGCCCAGCAGATACTCCACGGCTTTGGTGGCGTGGCCCGCGAGGCCCAGCAGCGACAGCCCGTCGATCTTGGCGTACACCATCAGGTCATTCGGCGCGTTAATCGCCGCGGCCGCTAGGACGTCGTCCCACGTGCCGCCCCGTTCGACGATCTGCCGCACGGAATCGGGGTCGAAGTCGGGCGCCGCTTTCTCGAAGGCCGTGATGAATTGGTCGAATTCCACCCCGGTAGCGATGTCGATGCGGTTCATCGTGTGCGGCACGATGCTGAATTCCACTTGACTTGTCATGGTATTCCTCATGATTCGATTGGATCTAGAACGATGACGCCGCGCACCTCGCGGCTTTCCAGTCGCCGATGCGCTTCGGCGGCTTGGCTCAGGGGTAGCACTTCGTCCACCCGGGAGATGATCTTCCCGGTCTCGAGGCCGTCGGCCAGAAAGCGCAGCGCGTTGCCGATCAGCTCGGGCCGGTCGTAGAACACCGGAAGATAAAAGCCGATCAAGGCTTGCGATTTCGTCATCAGGCGACGCGGCGCGAACGGTTCCCCGGGGCCGAGCGTGGACCCGAGCAACAAGTACCTGCCGAAGGTGGCGAGCACGTCGAAGTTCTGCTCGAATACCTCGCCGCCGATCGACTCGATCAACACGTCGACGCCGCGGCCCGACGTCAGCTCCAGCACCTGATCGGTCCATCCGGGCTCGTCGTAGGAGATCGCCGCGTCGGCGCCCAGTGACTTGACGAATTCGCGCCGCTGCGCTGAGCTTGCCGTCCCGATAACTGGTTTAGCACCAAGGGCTTTCGCGATCTGCACCGCGAGACCACCCACTCCGCCGGCCGCGCCGTGCACCAGCAGCGACTCCCCAGCGCGCAGCGTCGTCGAGGCCTGCAGCAGCAGGTGTGCGCACGCCGCTTGTGCCGCGAAGCCCGCCAGGGCCACCATGTCGGCGTCGTCATCGACGACCGCGCACAGCGCCTCCTCGGCAACGGCGAGTTGTGCGTATGCCCCTTTCTTCATCAGGGCCACGACCCGTCGACCTACCGGTACCGACGTCTGCGGGCCGGCCGCGACCACGGTGCCCGCGACGGCCAGGCCACCCACCTGGGGAAGTTGCACCCCGCCCACCCGGGTCTCGGCCTTGTTGTAAATACCCAGCCGCTCGCGAATGTCGGGATAGTTCACGCCCACCGCAGCGGTTTGAACGAGCAGCTGCCCCTGCCCGGGCGACGGATCCGGAAGGTCAAGGTATTGCAGCACTTCCGGTCCGCCGAAGCGCTCGTAGCTGACTGCCTTCATCGAGACCTCGCTGGTTCGGTGAACGAACTTACTGTAATCGAACTATACGGTTCGGTGAATGAACCGGCAAGGGTAAGATCGCAGCATGGCCCTTCCCCGCGAGTATCCCGACGAGAATTGCCCGATCGCGCGGTCCCTGGAGATCGTCGGCGAGCGTTGGACACTGCTGATCGTGCGCGACGCGTTTTACGGTGCGCGCCGCTTCAGTGATCTGCACAATCATCTGGGCATTCCCAAGGCGGTGCTGGCCGACCGTCTCGCCTTCCTGGTGGCCGAAGGTGTACTGACAAAAGAAGTCAACGAGTACCAGCTCAGCGCAAAAGGCATGCAGCTGTGGCCCCTGATCTGGTCGATGATCACGTGGGGCAGGGAGAACCTGCTGGACAAGCCGACCCGGACCTATCGGCACGCGGAATGCGGCGGCGTGATCGGAGATGATCGCGTCTGCCGGCGGTGCCACCAGGTCCCCTCGGTCGGTGAGCTCGTTGTCCACCCAGCACGCCGACCGCACGATCCAGATCGCGACGATCCCGTCAGCCGCGCCCTGGCGCGACCGCACCGGATGCTCGAGCCGATCTAGGTCAGCCCCAGCGGCCCAGCAACTCCTTGGCCCGGCCGGCCAGCGCGGCCTGCAGGAAGGGACCGAAGCTGATTCGGGCCACCCCCAGCGGGCCGAATGACGCCGGGTCGTCCTGATCCGGCAGTGCAATCGCGTTGACCGGCAGCGGCAGCTCAGTGGCCAAGCGCCGCAAGGTGTCCGGGTCGTGCCGACCCACTGGGTAGAGCACATCGGCCCCGGCCGCGGCGGCCTCGGTGAGCCGCTGCACCACCCGTTCGACACGATCGGAATCGTCACCGTCGTTGCGCAGGAACAAATCCGTGCGGGCATTGACCACAACATGCACCCCGGCCGTGTCGGCGGCCGATCGCAGCGCCCCCACCAACTCGGCGTGTTCACCCGCCGACCGCAGCCGCTTGCCCTGCGAGTGCACGGTGTCCTCGATGTTCAGCCCGACCGCGCCCACGCTCAGCAAGCCCTCGATCAGGCGCTGCGCCGGTTCCCCGTAACCCGATTCGATGTCTACCGACACCGGCACGTCGACGGCGGCGGTGATCTGGGCAACGCGGGTCACTACGTCGTCGAACGACATGCCCTCGCAATCGGGTTTGCCGATCGAGTCGGCCAGCGGATGACTGCCGACCGTGAGTGCGGCGAATCCGGCATCCACCGCGAGGCGCGCCGACCAGGCATCCCAAACGGTCGGCAGGATCACCGGATTGCCCGGCTGGTGCAATTCGAGCAGCGCCGTGGCACGTTGCGCCAGTGCGGTTTGACCTGTCATCGATGTTTGCTCCCTCGTCCCCCGAAGTTGCGAGTCCGGCATTCGAGCCAGTGCTGTGGATATTATCGAGAGCGTACTGTGATCCGTGACACCCTGAGCCCTAGGAGATCCGTTGTCCACCACCACTGAACTCGCCGAGCTGCACGACCTCATCGGCGGCCTTCGGCGGTGCGTGAGTTCCTTGAAAGCGCGCTACGGCGACAGTCCCGCGATGCGCCGAATTGTGATCGATGCCGATCGAATCCTGAGCGATGTCGAATTACTCGACACTGATGTTTCGGAATTAGACCTGGCGCGCGCCACAGTGCAGCAATCCGGCGAAAAGATCGCCATTCCCGATACCCAATACGACAGCGATTTCTGGCGCGATGTCGATGACGAGGGTGTCGGGGGTCACAACCGGGCCTGACAATCCAACCCCCCGCGAAAAGCGGGGGTCTTTCTGTGTACCCTTCGACCAACAGCCCGTTCGAAGAGGAACACTAGATGAGCGCACCCACGGCGAACAGTCCTGCGTCCGGTGTCTTTTCACCCACGCGCGCCCAAATCCAGCAGCGAACGCTCCGCACCGACCGGTGGTGGTTGTCGCCGTTGCGGATCGACCTCGGCTTCGCCGCATTCCTCATCTACGCCACGGCGCGTGGATTGCAGAAGCAATACTTCTTCGTCCCGCAGTATCACTACCTGACGCCGTTCTACTCGCCGTGCATGAGCAAGGCTTGCGGTGAGGCCAGCGAATTCTGGCCGCAGATCCTGCCGAACTGGTGGTTTGTCCCGTACGCGGCGCTGACGCTGCCATTCCTGCTGCTGTTCCGGCTTACCTGCTACTACTACCGCGGCGCCTACTACCGCACGGTGTGGCAGTCGCCGACCGCCTGCGGGGTGGCTGAGCCCCGGGCCCACTACAGCGGCGAAACCAAGCTTCCGCTGATCATCCAGAACACCCACCGCTACTTCTTCTACATCGCCGGCATCATCTCGGTGATCAACAGCTACGACGCGATCGTCGCGTTCCATTCCGACAACGGGCCGGGCGGCTTCGGCTTCGGACTGGGGAATCTGATCCTGCTCGGCAACGTCATCATGCTGTGGATCTACACGCTGTCCTGCCATTCGTGCCGGCACGTCACCGGCGGGCGGCTCAAGCACTTCTCCAAACACCCTGTGCGGTACTGGATCTGGACCCAGGTCAGCCGGCTCAACACCCGGCACAAGATGTACGCGTGGATCACCCTTGGCACGCTGATGCTGACCGATTTCTACGTCGCGCTGGTGGCCAGCGGCACCATTTCAGACCTGAGATTTGTTGGCTGAGAAGCCCTTTCAAGGACAACAAGGAATAGTTGAGCGAGGTTTTATGACTGAGGTCGAACGGCACTCCTACGACGTCGTCGTGATCGGTGCCGGCGGCGCGGGTTTGCGCGCGGTGATCGAAGCGCGCGAACGCGGCCTCAAGGTTGCGGTTGTGTCCAAGTCGCTATTCGGCAAGGCCCACACGGTGATGGCCGAGGGCGGTTGCGCGGCATCGATGGGCAACACCAACCCGAAGGACAACTGGTCGACCCACTTCGGCGACACCATGCGCGGCGGGAAATTCCTGAACAACTGGCGAATGGCCGAGCTGCACGCCAAAGAGGCGCCCGATCGGGTCTGGGAGCTGGAGACCTACGGCGCGCTGTTCGACCGCCTCAAAGACGGCAAGATCAGCCAACGCAACTTCGGCGGGCACACCTACCCGCGACTGGCGCACGTCGGCGACCGCACTGGCCTGGAGCTGATCCGCACCATGCAGCAGAAGATCGTCTCGCTGCAGCAGGAGGATTTCGCCGAGCTCGGCGACTATGAGGCCCGGATCAAGGTGTACGCCGAATGCGCGATCACCGAACTGCTCAAGGACGGCGACCGGATCGCCGGGGCGTTCGGCTACTGGCGCCAGAGCGGCAAGTTCATCGTGTTCGACGCGCCGGCGGTGGTGCTGGCCACCGGCGGGATCGGCAAGTCGTTCAAGGTGACGTCGAACTCCTGGGAGTACACCGGCGACGGCCACGCGCTGGCGCTGCGCGCCGGGGCGACACTGATCAACATGGAGTTCATCCAATTCCACCCGACGGGCATGGTCTGGCCGCCGAGTGTGAAGGGGATCCTGGTCACCGAGGGTGTGCGCGGTGACGGCGGAGTGTTGAAGAACTCCGACGACAAGCGGTTCATGTTCGACTACATCCCCCCGGTGTTCAAGGGCCAGTACGCCGAATCCGAGCAAGAAGCCGACCAGTGGCTCAAGGACAACGACTCGGCGCGCCGTACTCCGGACCTGCTGCCCCGTGACGAGGTCGCCCGCGCGATCAACTCCGAAGTCAAGTCCGGTCGCGGCACCCCGCACGGTGGGGTCTACCTCGACATCGCCTCCCGACTGACGCCCGAGGAGATCAAGCGGCGACTGCCGTCGATGTACCACCAGTTCATGGAGCTGGCCGGCGTCGACATCACCAAAGAGCCGATGGAAGTCGGGCCCACCTGTCACTACGTGATGGGCGGTGTCGAGGTCGAGCCCGACACCGGTGCTGCCACCGTCGCCGGGCTGTTCGCCGCGGGCGAGTGCTCCGGCGGCATGCACGGCTCCAACCGGCTGGGCGGCAACTCGCTGTCGGACCTGCTCGTCTTCGGCCGGCGGGCCGGGCTGGGCGCCGCCGACTACGCGCGCGCGCTGGCCAGCCGCCCCACGGTGTCGGACGACGCCATCGAGGAGGCGGCGCAGCGGGCGCTGGCCCCCTTCGAGGCACCGGCGAATGGCGCCACCGCGGAGAACCCGTACACGCTGCAGTCCGAACTGCAGCAGTCGATGAACGACCTGGTCGGGATCATCCGCAAGCCGGAAGAAGTCTCCGAGGCCCTCGACCGGCTGACCAAACTCCGCGAGCGGTTCAAGCACATTCACGTCGAAGGGCAGCGCCCGTATAACCCCGGCTGGAACCTGGCCATCGACCTGCGCAACCAATTGCTGGTCAGCGAATGTGTCGCCAAGGCCGCGCTGATGCGCACCGAGAGCCGCGGTGGACACACGCGCGACGATCACCCGGGGATGGACTCGTCGTGGCGCAAGGTGTTGTTGGTCTGCCGCGCCGCCGGCGGCGATGACGTGATTCCCGATGTCACCATCACCCGCGAAGACCAGGTGCCGATGCGTGAGGATCTGCTGGAGCTCTTCGAGGTCTCCGAGCTGGAGAAGTACTTCACCGAGGAAGAGCTGACCGAACACCCAGGACGGAGAGGCTGATGAGCGGCTACAACGCGAGCTTGCGGGTGTGGCGCGGCGACGACGCCGGTGGCGCACTGCAGGACTTCACCGTCGAGGTCAACGAGGGCGAGGTGGTGCTCGACATCATCCATCGCCTGCAGGCGACCCAGACGCCCGACCTCGCCGTTCGCTGGAACTGCAAGGCGGGCAAGTGCGGATCGTGCTCGGCCGAAATCAACGGCAAGCCAAAGTTGATGTGCATGACCCGGATGTCCACGTTCGCCGAGGACGAGGTCGTGACGGTAACCCCGTTGCGGACCTTCCCAGTGATCCGCGACCTGGTCACCGACGTCTCGTTCAACTACGAAAAGGCCCGCGAGATCCCGTCTTTCGCGCCGCCCAAGAACCTACAGCCCGGCGAGTACCGGATGGCGCAGGTCGACGTCCAGCGCTCGCAGGAGTTCCGCAAGTGCATCGAGTGCTTCCTGTGCAACAACGTCTGCCATGTGGTCCGCGACCACGAGGAGAACAAGAAATCCTTCGCCGGCCCTCGATTCCTGATGCGGGCCGCCGAGCTCGAGATGCATCCGCTGGACACCCTGGACCGTCGGGATCAGGCCCAGGAGGAGTTCGGCCTGGGCTTCTGCAACATCACCAAGTGCTGCACCGAGGTCTGCCCGGAACACATCAAGATCACCGACAACGCGCTGATCCCGATGAAAGAGCGGGTCGCCGACCGCAAGTATGACCCAGTGGTGTGGCTGGGTAACAAGCTGTTTCGCCGCTAGCGTCCTGCAGCTAGTCGAAAGTTTCAGCGAGACAAGCTGTTTAGACGCCCAGTCGTCGGAATGCGCTGCGGTGGAACACGATGGGTGCCACTTCGGCGTCCACCCTCACCTCCCAGACCCGCAGGACCACGATGATGTGGTCACCGGCCGGGATCAACTGCTCGATCGCGCTTTCCAGCCACAGCCCGGTGCCCTTGATGAACACCGCGCCGGACTCACTGGATACC
Source organism: uncultured Actinomycetota bacterium (assembly GCA_963826365.1). Lineage (GTDB taxonomy): Bacteria > Actinomycetota > Actinomycetes > Mycobacteriales > Mycobacteriaceae > Mycobacterium. Next base: position 1,198,997 of record CAWGXA010000004.1, read on the forward strand.
GTCTCCAAGCCGGCGAACCTGTCGCCAGTCTTGGCGGCGAGTGTCTTGGCCGCCTCGTCGTGGGACTCGCCGAGCACGCTGATGCCCAGTTTCGGCAGATCTTTGAGCTTGGGCCAGGTCGTCGAGGTGTTCTGCACGCAGAACGACACCAACGGCGGTTCCAGCGAGACGGGGACGAAGGTGCTGGCCGCGAGGCCCACCCGGACGCCCGCGACCTCGGCGGCAATCGCCACCACCCCAGAAGGAAAGTGGCCGAACGCCTCACGCAATGAGGTCGGTGTCAGCTTGTTCATTGCGTTCACCAGAATTCAGTCGCCCCTCGAGCCGAAGACGCATTTCTCCTAGCCGACCCTACCTGCCGAGTACCCGTGTGCGTCAGCCACATCCGGGTGCGCCCGCACCCTGCTCTTCCAGGCATTGCGGCCATAGACCGAGAAGATCGGGTCCGACGGGTCCTGCGTTGGCGACCAGCGGGTGTCGGCGCGCGCCGCGAGTTCGTCGGGCAGCGACAGCACGGGTATTTGCGCATCAAGCCGCGGATTAAAGAAGAAGGGCACCGAAATCCGTTCGGTCGCCGGCCCCGTCAAGTTCACCCGGTGCTCGGTTGCCCGCAGGTAGCCGCCCGTCGCGACCTCGAGCAGCTCACCGATGTTGACGATGAAAGCCCCGTCTACCGGCGGCACGTCGGCCCAGCCTTCGTCGCGTTGGGCGCCTGCCGCGCGTCGCACTTGCAGGCCCCGGCTGCCTGGTTCGGCCAGCAGCAGCGTCAGCACACCGGAGTCTCGATGCGCACCCACGCCCTGCGAGGTGGCCGCCCGCGCCGGATACCGGATGATCTTGATCAAGGTGGCCGGTGCTTGCGCGAACGCCGGGTCGAACACGTCGGGCGCCGCGCCCAACGACGCCGCCCAATGCCGGAGCAGCGTCCGGGCTACCGAAGACAGTGCGGCATCCCATTCGCCGACGATTCCGGGCAACTCGGGCAGCGCGGCCGGCCATTGATTCGGGCCTTCCAGCCACAGGTAGTCCGGCTCGCCGGGACCACCGACCGACCGACGTTCGGGTCCGATATCAATCTGCTCGCGCCAATCCACCGCGCCCCGGGTCAACTCCCCGCCGAGCCGGGTGTAGCCACGGAAATGCGGACTGCGCACCATCGCGACAGCGTCTTTGTCGGTCTGCGGTAGTTCGAACAATGCGCGTGCCGCCCCGAGCATCCGGCTCACCAGCGCGTTCGGCACGTCGTGACCGGTCAGGTAGAAGAATCCGACCTCGTGAGCTGCCTCACGAAGAGTCTGGCGAAGGTGGCCGATTGGGGCGTGTAAATCCACGACGGGCAGGGCCGCATCGCTCCCCGAACTCGTCATCCCTCCATTATCGCCGCAGGTAGGCAGCCCGCCAACCAGACAAAAGGCGCCAAGCCAACCGGTTGGTTAGTTAGACAGTGCAATCTAGCTCACATTAACTTGCGCCAGGCTCAATAACGGTTTAATTTTAAGCGTGTTACTGGTGGGTAACTTAGCCCGAGTACCCAACCACACGTGGTTTTCTCAACGAGGAGGAACGTAGTGAGCCACTACAAGAGCAACGTCCGCGACCAGGTATTCAACCTGTTCGAGGTATTCGGCGTTGACAAGGCACTAGGCCAAGGCGAGTACAGCGACCTGGACGCCGACACCGTTCAGGAAATGCTCACCGAGATGAGCCGGCTCGCCGAGGGACCGATCGCGGAATCCTTCGTCGAAGGCGACCGTAACCCGCCGGTTTTCGACCCGAAGACGCACTCGGTGACCCTGCCTGAGGCGTTCAAGAAGTCGGTCCGTGCGGTTCAGGAAGCCGGTTGGGACCGCGCCGGTCTTGACGAAGAGATCGGCGGCATGCCGATGCCCAAGGCATTGCTATGGGCCCTGCACGAGCACATCCTGGGCGCCAACCCGGCCGTATGGATGTACGCCGGCGGCGCCGGTTTCGCCAACATCCTTTACCACCTCGGCACCGAGGAACAGAAGAAGTGGGCCATCCTGTGCGCAGAGCGCGGCTGGGGTTCCACCATGGTGCTGACCGAGCCGGACGCCGGTTCCGACGTCGGTGCCGGCCGGACCAAAGCAGTCCAGCAGGACGACGGCTCCTGGCACATCGACGGCGTCAAGCGCTTCATCACGTCCGCTGACTCCGGCGACCTGTTCGAGAACATCTTCCACTTGGTACTGGCCCGCCCGGAGGGCGCCGGCCCCGGCACCAAGGGCCTGTCGCTGTTCTTCGTGCCGAAGTTCCTGTTCGACTTCGAGACGGGTGAGCTGGGCGAGCGTAACGGCGCATTCGTCACCAATGTCGAGCACAAGATGGGCCTGAAGGTCTCGGCCACCTGTGAGCTGTCCTTCGGTCAGCACGACGTGCCCGCCAAGGGCTGGCTGGTCGGCGAGGTGCACAACGGCATCGCGCAGATGTTCGAGGTCATCGAGCAGGCCCGCATGATGGTCGGCACCAAGGCGATTGCCACCCTGTCGACCGGTTACCTGAACGCACTCGAGTACGCCAAGTCCCGCGTGCAGGGCGCCGACATGACCCAGATGACCGACAAGAGCGCTCCGCGGGTCACCATCCTGCATCACCCCGATGTGCGCCGGTCGCTGATGACCCAGAAGGCGTACGCCGAGGGTCTGCGCGCGCTCTACCTCTACACCGCGACCTTCCAGGACGCGGCGGTCGCCGAGGCACTGCACGGAGTGGACGCCGCCCTGGCCGTCCGGATCAACGACCTGATGCTCCCTGTGGTCAAGGGTGTGGGTTCGGAGCAGGCCTACGCGAAGCTGACCGAGAGCCTGCAGACGTTCGGCGGCTCCGGCTTCCTGCAGGACTACCCGATCGAGCAATACATCCGGGACGCCAAGATCGACTCCCTGTACGAGGGCACCACCGCCATCCAGGCGCAGGACTTCTTCTTCCGCAAGATCGTCCGCGACAAGGGTGCCGCACTGGCCCACGTGTCGGGCGAGATCCAGCAGTTCGTGGACAACGAGTCCGGCAACGGCCGGCTGAAGACCGAGCGCGAGCTGCTGTCCAAGGCGCTGGTCGACGTTCAGTCGATGGCGGCCACCCTGACCGGCTACCTGATGTCCGCTCAGGAAGATGTCACCAGCCTGTACAAGGTGGGGCTGGGTTCGGTCCGCTTCCTGATGAGCGTCGGCGACCTGGTCATCGGCTGGTTGTTGCAGCGTCACGCGGCGGTGGCCATCGCGGCGCTCGACGCCGGCGCCAGCGGCGCGGAGCGGTCCTTCTACGAAGGCAAGATCGCGGTGGCCTCGTTCTTCGCCAAGAGCTTCCTGCCGCTGCTGGCCAGCACCCGCGAGATCATCGAGGCGCTGGACAACGACATCATGGAGCTCGACGAGGCTGCCTTCTAAGCCCTAAGCACAGACGCAAGAATCCCCCGCTTCGCCATTGAAGCGGGGGATCTTGTGTCTTAGTGGGGTGCGTCTGTGTCTAGTGGGGTGCGTCCAAAAAGACCGCCGCTGGATCCCCTCACTCCAGCGGCGGCCCTTTTCGCACGCCGTCCGAAGACCAGCGGTCGTATTAGGGAGGCCCCGTATCGCAGTCGGGGTCGGGGAGTCTGACCGCAACACGGGGCTATCCGAGATTTGGTTTACCCATCTATTCCGGCTCCTAAGCCACTGTGACAGATTTCATTTCCATCACGCCTCGAGAATCGCGGCCACGCCCTGACCCCCGGCAGCGCAGATCGAGATGAGCGCCCGGATGGGTCCGCTGCCCTTTCGCTCCGCCTTCTTCTCGGCCAGCTGCTTGGCCGTCTGCGCGAGAATCCGTCCGCCGGTGGCGGCAAAGGGATGGCCTGCGGCCAACGAGGATCCGTTGACGTTGAGTTTGGCGCGATCGATCGACCCAAGCGCCGCGTCCAAGCCCAGCCGCTCCTTGCAGTACTCCTCGGACTCCCAAGCCTGCAGGTGGGCCAGCACCACCGAGGCGAACGCCTCGTGGATTTCGTAGAAGTCGAAATCCTGCAGGCTGAGCCCGTTGCGGGCCAGCAGCCGGGGTACCGCGTAGGTCGGCGCCATCAGCAGTCCGTCCCGGCCGTTGACGTAGTCGACCGCGCCGGTCTCGGCGTCCACCAGGTAGGCCAGCGGCGCCAGCGAGTGGTCGGCGGCCCATTGTTCGGTGGCCAGTAGCGCGATCGAGGCGCCGTCGGTCAGCGGGGTCGAGTTGCCGGCCGTCATCGTCGCGTCGCCGGCCTTGACACCGAAAACCGGACGCAGCGTGGCCAGCTTCTCGACGCTGGACTTGGCCCGCAGATTGTCGTCGCGGTACAGCCCCAGGAAGGGCGTGACCAGGTCGTCGAAGAAACCGCGATCGTAGGCGGCGGCCATCTTGTGGTGACTGGCGACGGCCAGCTCGTCCTGGTCGACGCGTTTGATCCCCAGCTCTTTGGCCGTGATCGCGGCATGCTCCCCCATCGAGAGCCCGGTGCGCGGCTCGCTGTTGGCGGGGATCTCGACACCCAGGGTGGCCGGCAGCGTGCCCACCAGCTTCAGACGCTGGACATTGGACTTGGACCGGCGCAATTTCAGCAGGGTGCGACGCAGGTTGTCGCCCAAGCCAATCGGCGGGTCGGAGGTGGTGTCCACCCCACCGGCGGCGGCCACGTCGTAGCGGCCGGCCGCGATGCCGTCGGCCGCGGCGATCGCCGCCTGCAGACCGGTGCCGCAAGCCTGCTGAATGTCGAACGCCGGCGTGTAGGACGACAGCTCCGAGCCCAGGACGCACTCGCGGACCAGGTTGAAGTCGCGGCTGTGTTTGAGCACCGCGCCGCCGACCACCATGCCCAGTTGTTGGCCGGCGAGCCCGAACCGGTCCACCAACCCGGCCAGGGCGGCGGTGAACATGTCCTGGTTGGACGCCTCGGCGTAGGCGCCGTCCGATCTCGCGAACGGGATGCGATTTCCACCCAGTACGGCGACCTTTCGCCTGGTCTCAGGAGTTGCAGTGGCCATGGTTACTCCGTGCCTCCAACGTTGTCAGTTTGGGGATCGGCCGATGCGGCCATACTACTCACCGTTCTTACTCTGCAGTAAGTTCGTCCTCGCATACGGTTGGTCTGTAACGGCACGTTCGACCTCGAAAGCAAACGGAAGGCAGCTCAGTGGCTCCCACTCGTTCGTCCGATCTGTTCTCCCACGTCGTCAACTCCGGACCCGGGTCCTTCGTGGCAAAACAACTCGGCGTCCCGCAACCCGAGAACCTGCGCCGCTACCGACCGGGCGATGCGCCGCTGACCGGAGCCCTGCTGATCGGCGGTGACGGCAGGGTGGTCGAGCCGCTGCGCGCGGCGCTGGAATCCGACTACGACCTGGTCGGCAACAATCTGGGCGGCCGCTGGGCCGACCAGTTCGGCGGCCTGGTGTTCGACGCCACCGGAATTACCGCGCCGGCCGGGCTCAGCGCCCTGCACGAGTTCTTCACGCCGCTGCTGCGCAACCTGGGCCATTCCGGGCGCGTGGTCGTCGTCGGCACCACTCCGGACCTGGCGGCAGGCACCGACGAGCGGATCGCGCAGCGCGCGCTGGAGGGCTTCACCCGCTCGCTGGGCAAGGAAGTGCGCAACGGCGCCACCGTCGCCTTGGTGTACCTGTCGCCGGACGCCAAACCGGCCGCGACCGGCCTGGAATCCACCCTGCGGTTCATCCTGTCGGCCAAGTCGGCCTACGTGGACGGTCAGGTGTTCTACGTCGGGGCCGCCGACTCCACGCCACCGGCCGACTGGGACCGGCCGCTGGACGGCAAGGTCGCGATCGTGACGGGCGCCGCCCGCGGCATCGGCGCGACAATCGCCGAGGTGTTCGCGCGCGACGGCGCTCGCGTCGTCGCGATCGACGTCGAGTCCGCCGCCGAGGCCCTGGCCGAAACCGCCAGCGGGGTCGGCGGCACCGCGCTGTGGCTGGATGTCACCGCCGACGACGCCGTCGACAAGATCACCGAACACCTGCGTGACCACTACGCCGGCCACGCCGACGTCCTGGTCAACAACGCTGGTATCACCCGCGACAAGCTGCTGGCCAACATGGACGATGCCCGCTGGGAATCCGTCTTGGCCGTGAATCTCCTTGCCCCGCAACGACTTACCGAAGGACTGATCGGCAACGGCAGTATCGACGCGGGCGGGCGGGTGATCGGCTTGTCGTCGATGGCCGGCATCGCGGGCAACCGCGGCCAGACGAACTACGCCACCACCAAGGCCGGCATGATCGGGCTCACCCAGGCGCTGGCGCCCGGGCTGTTGGAGAAGGGCATCACGATCAACGCCGTGGCGCCGGGATTCATCGAAACCCAGATGACAGCGGCCATTCCGCTGGCCACCCGGGAGGTCGGCCGTCGACTGAACTCGCTGCTGCAGGGCGGCCAGCCCGTCGACGTCGCCGAGACGATCGCGTACTTCGCAAGCCCGGCGTCAAACGCGGTGACCGGCAACGTCATTCGCGTCTGCGGCCAGGCCATGCTGGGCGCATGAGCACCGGCCTCAAGAGGAGCACCCGATGAACCAGCCAAGCGGCCTGAGAAACATGTTGCGCGCGGCCGCCGGGGCGCTACCGCTGGTGCCTCGCAGCGATCAGCTGCCAAGCCGCACGGTGAGTATCGAGGAACTGCCCATCGACCGCGCAGGAGTCGCCGAATACGCGGCGGTCACCGGGCTGCGCTACGGCAGCAACGTGCCGCTCACCTATCCCTTCGCGTTGACGTTTCCGGCGCTGATGTCGCTGGTGACGGGATTTGACTTTCCTTTCGCCGCAATGGGATCGGTGCACACCGAGAACCACATCACGCAGTACCGGCCGATCGCGGTCACCGACACCGTCGGGGTGCGCGTGCATGCGGAAAACCTGCGCGAGCATCGCAAGGGCCTGCTGGTCGACTTGGTGACCGACGTCAGCGTGGGCAATGACACCGCGTGGCATCAGGTGACGACGTTCCTGCATCAGCAACGCACCAGCCTGTCCGGCGAGCCCAAACCACCACCGCAGAAACGGCCGAAGCTCCCGCCGCCGCCTGCCGTGCTGCGAATCACCCCTGGCCAAATCCGGCGCTACGCGACCGTCGGCGGCGATCACAACCCGATCCACACCTCCGGAATCGCTGCCAAGCTGTTCGGCTTCCCGACCGTCATTGCACACGGAATGTTCAGTGCCGCAGCGGTATTGGCTAACATCGAAGCCCGGATTCCCGACGCTGCACGATACTCGGTGCGGTTCGGCAAGCCGGTGGTGCTGCCCGCGACCGTCGGCCTTTACATCGACGAGAGCGACACCGGTGAAGCCGGCTGGGAACTTTCGTTGCGCAACATCGCCAAGGGATACCCACACCTGACCGGTCGGGTGCAGCCGCTCTAGCAGCTCAGCCGGCGCGTTCGTCGTGCTTTTGCGCCCGCAGGCCGCGGCGTCGCAGCAGCACGTTCAATCCGTGTGCGCTGGTGGCGGTCAGCAGGAACACCAGAAACAGCCACAGCGGAGGCCGGGCGAGTTCCCAGACGAAAATCGCCGCCCAGATCGGTGACCCCTGAGTGACCGCGAGGACGCCGGCGGCACCGGCCAGCGAGACCGCGGGCACATGCAGGTGCGTCCCGGCCACCCAATTGATGGTCAACACCAGCAACGTTCCCGAGGCAGCTCCGGTGGCCAGCGAGGGCGTGAGCATTCCGCCGGCGCCGCCTGCCCGCAGGAACAGGGCGGTCAGCAGCGGCTTCAACACCAGGATCGCGGCTGCCGCCGACAACGTCAGCCCGCTGGCGAGGCTGACAGTCAGGATGCTTCGGCCGTTGCCGGGCAGTTCGGGCCACCAGTGCGAGCAGAGACCCATCACCAGTCCAGCGCCGGCCAGCGCCGGAATCAGCACCCAGCTGCGGATCTGGCGGGCCGGCCGCGCCGCCGTCATCAGCCGGTTGAACGCCAACCCCACCGCGAGCGCGATCGGGGCCAACAGCAGCCCGTGCGCGGTCAGCAGATAGGTGGATTCCCCGATCGGCCAGTCCAGGCTGGCTTGATCGCGGGTGATGGCCGAGCCGACCGCGACGGCCAGGCTGGACGTGAGCATCGCCGCGCCCAATGCCCGCGGATGCCAGGTGTTCAGCATGATTCGGGCGGAGAACAGGGCGCCGGCCAGCGGAACGGCATAGACGGCACCCAGCCCGGCGCCTGCCGCGCACGCCAGCAGGATCTCGCGGTCGCGGGCCGACAGCCGCTTCAGCCAGCCGGTCGCCAAATCACCTAGCGCTGCGGCGAATTGGCGTGGGGCGCCTTCGCGGCCCAGGGACGCCCCGGAGCCGACCAGCAGCACTTGCAGCATGGCGTCGATGCTCCAGGACAGCCGGGGTATCCGGTCATGGCGGGCGATGGTCCCGGCCAGCGGCGGCACCTCGGATCTGCGTCGCAGGATCCACCAGCCGACCCCCGCCAGCGCGGCGCCGGCCATCGGCCCCAGCACCCGGCGCACCGGGCTACTGGCGGTGACTCCGGCGAGCATGGTGCCGAAACTGTAGTGATAGGTCAGGTGCTGAACGAAGCGCAGCACGAACGTCGTCGACAACCCGGCAACCCCGGCCAGCAATCCGACGATGACGACCGCGCAGAAGAAGTCCAGGTTGCGGCCCGAGAGTGCGGCGGGCAAGCGAGGCACAGCACGAATCTATGTCACCGGGGCGCTACCCGGCAGCGACGTTGTGGCCGCCCAGCTGATCCTGTGGCACGCCCCGCAGGCCGTGCCAGAACAGCTCGATCATCAACTCGGCGGCGTCGTCGACATCGACATCGCCGGTGGACAGCCGGTTGGCTATCGCCTCACCCGCGCCCACCAGCGCCACCGCCATCATCTGATGGTCGGCATCCGGCCGCGGGTTGCGACTGCCGGCCTGGACCAGCCCGGCCACCAGCTCGATGATCTGCTCGCGTCCTTCACGCACGGTGTGCGCGAACGCCTGTGAGCTGATGGCCTGGGCGTACATCACGATCCAGGACGCCCGGTTGGCATCGATGTAGCGCAGGAACGCCACGATGGTGTTGCGCAGCATGTCCCTGGGGCTCTGGGTGAAGTCGATATCGGCGCGCACCGCATCGATAAACCGGCTCAATTCGCGGTTCAGGCAGGCGCCGAACAGGTCTTCCTTGGAGCCGTAGTACAGGTAGAGCATCGGCTTGGAGATCTCCGCCGCCGCCGCGATGGTGTCCATCGATGTCTCGTGGTAGCCGTTGATCGAGAACATCTGCACGGCAGCGTCGAGCATCTGCTGTTCGCGGACAGCACGCGGTAACCGCTTGGTACCACCTGCCATTGCGCTGTGCCCTTCTAAGCCCTTCTAGCCCGTCTATCTGAATCCAGAGTAACGATGGTGCGGCGTATTAGTGTCCACACGCCCGGTTACGGCCTTTCATGGACGCCACCCGAGCCACCGATTGGTCCACGCTTGCCATCGTTAATTCGCCTGCGGCCACCGCCTTTTCGAGCCGGTCCAGCACCGCGGGCACCTCGTCGGTGGTGACCCACAACGCCACGTCGACACCGGCCTGCAAGCTGCGCAGCACCGCTTCGGCCACGCCATATCGGTCCGAGATCGCGCCCATGCTGGACAGATCGTCGGTGAACACCGGGCCGTTGAACGGCGGCGCGCCATACCCGATGCCGTCGCGCAGCAACTGCACCGCGGCCCGGCTCAGACTGGCCGGGTCGTCGCCGGTCAGCCCCGGGACCTGCAGGTGACCCACCATGACCGCGACCGGGGCCGCGGTCACCAAGGTTCGATAGGGCACCAGGTCCGCGTTCTGTAGGTCGCTCAGCGGCGGCGTCACGACAGCACCGGTGTGCGAGTCGCCGGAGCCATGCCCGTGACCCGGGAAATGCTTGAGCACCGGCAGAACCCCGGCGTCCCGCAGGCCCTGCGCGTAGGCCCCGGCGTACTGCGTGACGGTATTCGGATCGTTGCCGAACGAACGGTTGCCGATCACGGCGTCCTCCGGCTCGTCGGTGACGTCGACCACCGGCGCGAAGTCCACGGTGATGCCCAGGTCGTGCATCTTCTTGCCCCGCTCGGCCGCCAGATCGTGGACCTGCGCTGGGGTCTGCGTCTGGGCCAACGTCCGGGCCGACGGCGCCGTCCCGATCAACGACCTCAACCGCGACACCCGGCCGCCTTCTTCGTCGACGCTGACGGCCAGGGGCAACGGCCCGGCGCTGCCCGCGATTTGGGCCAACGGCCCCTGGAAAATCGAGAGGTCAGTCCAGCTGCCGATGAAGATCCCGCCGACGTGGTAGCCGTTCACCACGGACCGGGCGTCGTCGGCGGTCTTCACACCAACCATCAGCAGCTGCGCCAGCTTGTCGCGGATCGGCAATGCCGTCGTCGGATCGCCGCAGACGGGTGGCGCGGGCGCGGCCACCGGCTTGCTGGACGTGGTCGACGGTCCGGGCCGTGCGGCGTCATGCCCGCAGCCCACTACCAGCGCCGACGCGACGGTGAGCACAGCAAAGGTGCGCGGGAAAGCCATCGGGCCATGGTGTCACGACGCGAATCGGGCCCGACCCGGCGGATCCGGGCGCCCCACGCGGCCATTTCCTTCCCTACTGGCCGGACCAACCCCTGTTACCTTGACGATTAACCCTTTTTTGACTGGCAGGGACTAGCGCTGAGCTAGTAGGGGACAAGGCGAGGGAGCCAGCGATGACCGGGTTCACACTGGCTGCCGCCGCCAGCATCGTGGCGGGTCTGTCGATGGGTGCCGCCGCGGCCGTAGGCGTCACCCTCGCGGTCGAAGACCACGCCACAGCGCCGTCGAAGGCCCCGCCGGCGCTGCTGAACCGCACCGGGCCCTACCCGGTCAATTACGGCGATCGGTGTTGGCACGGACATTGCGTGCCCTGGCCGTGACAGCCGCTCGCCGCCCAGGATGGCCCTCGCTGTTCTGCTAGGTTGGCCTTTGGCTTGACCTCAGCTACGACCGCAAACCCGAGGAGTCGTCGATGAACCGGATCATTGCGCCCGCCGCCGCGAGCGTGGTGGTTGGTTTGTTGCTGGGCGCAGCCGCGATCTTCGGCATCACGCTGATGGTGCAACAGGACACGAAGCCGCCACTCCCCGGGGGCGATCCGCAGTCGTCAGTGCTCAACCGGGTCGAGTACGGCAACCGTAGCTAACCCGGCGGCTCCGCCGGCCGCGGCTGCGGAACCGGCCCTGGGCTCGTCGGCGACGCCGCTGTCTCGCCGGTGGCTGACTCTGGTCGCAGCGGTAGCGCTGGCGTTGACATTCCTGCAGGCACCAGGGCAGATATCGCCTGACACCAAACTCGACCTCACCGCCAACCCGCTGCGGTTCCTGGTGCGCGCCACCAACTTGTGGAACAGCGACCTGCCATTCGGCCAGGCGCAGAATCAGGCCTACGGCTACTTGTTTCCGCACGGCACGTTCTTCTTGCTCGGCCACCTGCTCGGGCTGCCCGGCTGGGTGACGCAGCGGCTGTGGTGGGCGCTGCTGTTGACGGTCGGCTTCTGGGGTTTGCTGCGGGTCGCCGAGGCGCTGGGAATCGGCAGTCCGGCATCGCGGGTGATCGCCGCGGCGGCGTTCGCGTTGTCGCCGCGGGTGCTGACCACGCTCGGGTCGATCTCGTCGGAGACGTTGCCGATCATGCTGGCGCCGTGGGTGTTACTGCCCACGATTCTGGCGCTGCGGGCAACCAGTGACCGCTCGACGCGGGCGCTCGCCGCCCAAGCCGGGCTGGCCGTCGCGTTGATGGGCGCCGTCAACGCCATCGCCACCCTGGCGGGCTGCTTGCCCGCGGTGATCTGGTGGGCAAGTCATCGGCCGAATCGGTTGTGGCGGCGCTTCACCGGGTGGTGGCTGGTGGCGCTGGCCCTGGCGATGCTGTGGTGGGTGGTGGCGCTGGTTTTGCTGCGCAAAGTCAGCCCGCCGTTTCTGGATTTCATTGAGTCCTCCGGCGTGACGACGCAGTGGTCGTCGTTGGTCGAGATGCTGCGGGGCACCGACAGCTGGACCCCGTTCGTGGCGCCGACCGCTACCGCGGGCGCACCGCTGGTGACCGGGTCGGCGGCGGTGCTGGCCACCTGCTTGGTCGCGGCGGCCGGACTGGCCGGTCTGGCCAGCCGCACGATGCCGGCCCGGGGACGACTGGTGACGATGCTGCTGGTCGGGGTGGTCTTGATGGCGGTCGGCTACAGCGGCGGGTTGGGCTCACCGCTGGCCCATCAGGTCCAGCTGTTCTTGGACGCCGCCGGTGCACCGCTGCGCAACGTGCACAAGCTGGAGTCGGTGATCCGGATCCCTATTGTGCTGGGCATCGCGCAGCTGCTGGGCCGGATACCGCTACCGGGCAGCGCGCCACTGTCGGTGTGGTTGCGCGCATTCGCCCACCCGGAGCGCGACAAGCGGGTCGCGGCGGCCGTGGTGGTGCTGACCGCGCTGCTGGTGAGCACCTCGCTGGCCTGGACCGGCCGGCTCACCCCGCCTGGGGCGTTCAGCGCGATACCGCGGTACTGGCATGAAGCCGCCGACTGGCTCAACGTGCACAACACCGGAACCCCGGCGCCGGGGCGCGTGCTGGTGGTCCCGGGAGCGCCGTTCGCCACCCAGCTGTGGGGCACCAGCCATGACGAGCCGCTGCAAGTGCTCGGCGACAGCCCGTGGGGAGTGCGCGACTCCATCCCGTTGACGCCGCCGCAGACCATCCGGGCGCTGGATTCGGTGCAGCGGCTGCTCGCCGCCGGGCTCCCGTCGCCGGGACTGGCTGATACCCTTGCCCGCCAAGGTATTTCGTATGTGGTGCTGCGCAACGACCTGGATCCCCAGACGTCGCGCTCGGCCCGCCCGATCCTGGTGCACCGTGCCATCGAGGGGTCGCCGGGGTTGCAGAAGGTGACGCAGTTCGGTGAGCCGGTGGGGCCCGGCACCGTGGCCGGGTTCGTCGCCGACAGCGGGCTGCGCCCGCGCTACCCGGCGGTGGAGATTTATCGGGTCACCCCGCCGGCTGGTGCGCCCGGCGATCCCGGTGCACCGTATTTCGTCAACACCGATCAGTTGGCCCGAGTCGACGGCGGGCCCGAAGTGTTGCTGCGCCTCGACGAACGGCGCCGGCTGCAGGGCCAGCCCCCGCTGGGTCCGGTGCTGCTGAGCGCGGACGCCCGAAACGCCGACCTGCCGATGAATGCCGGGGTGACCGTGACCGACACCCCGGTGTCGCGCGAGACCGACTACGGCCGGGTCGATGAGCATTCGTCGGCGACCCGGGCCGCCGGGGACGCCCGGCACACCTATAACCGAGTGCCCGATTACCCCGTCCCGGGCGCCGACCCGGTGTACGGCAGTTGGACCGGCGGCCGGATCACCGTGTCGAGCTCGTCGTCGGATTCCACCGCAATGCCCGATGTCGCTCCGGCAACCTCACCCGCCGCCGCGATCGACGGCGACCCGGCAACCGCGTGGGTGTCCAGCGCCTTGCAAACCGCCGTCGGGCAGTGGCTGCAGGTGAATTTCGATCACCCGGTGACCAACGCCGCGATCACCTTGACGCCCAGCGCAACCGCGGTCGGCGCCCAGGTGCGCCGCATCCTGATCGAGACCGCCACCGGCAGCACCACGCTGCGCTTCGACGAAGCCGGCAAGCCACTGACCGCGGCCCTGCCCTATGGCGAGACGCCGTGGGTGCGGGTCACCGCCACTGGCACCGACGACGGATCCGGCGGTGTGCAGTTCGGTATCACCGACCTGTCGATCACGCAGTACGACGCCGCCGGCTTCGCTCAGCCGGTGGACTTGCGGCACACCGTGCGGGTGCCCGGGCCGCCGCACGGGCGCCCCGATCGCGGCGTGGGATCTGGGCTCGGAACTGCTCGGCCGGCCCGGCTGTGCCCCGGCTTCCGACGCCGTGCGGTGCGCGGCGTCGATGGCGCTGGTCCCAGAAGAGCCGGTCAATTTCAGCCGCACCCTGACGGTGCCGGCTCCGGTGTTGGTGACCCCGATGGTGTGGGTGCGGCCGCGACAAGGTCCGAAGCTGGCCGATTTGATTGCTGAGCCCAATACCACTCGGGCCCAAGGCGATTCGGACACTCTGGATGTCCTCGGCTCGGCATATGCGGCCACCGACGGTGACCCGAGCACCGCGTGGACCGCACCGCAGCGGGTGGTGCAGCACAAGACGCCGCCGACGCTGACCATCACGTTGCCGCGCCCTACCTTGGTCACCGGGCTGCGGCTGGCCGCCAGCCGGTCTGCGTTGCCCGCGCACCCGACGATGGTGGCGGTCAACCTGGGCGACGGTCCCCAAGTCCAGCAGGTGCGGCCGACCGACAGTGTGTTGTCGCTGCGCCCCCGGGTGACCGACACCGTCACGCTCAGCCTGCTCGACTGGCAGGACGTCATCGACCGCAACGCGTTGGGCTTCGACCAGCTCAAGCCGCCGGGGCTGGCCGAAGTCGCGGTGCTCGGCGCCGACGGCAATCCGATTGCGCCGGCCGACGCCGCCCGTAACCGCGCGCGCGAGATCGTCGTCGACTGCGACCACGGGCCGGTCATCGCGGTCGCCGGCCGGTTCGTGCACACCTCGATCCGGACCACGGCGGGTGCGCTGCTGGACGGCGCACCGGTCGCGGCGCTGGCCTGCGATCGTGCGCCGATCGCGCTGCCGTCGGGGCAGCAGGAATTCCTGATCAGCCCGGGCGCCCAGTTCGTGGTGGACGGCGCGCAGCTGACGACCCCGAACGCCGCCGCGCCGGTCGCGGGCCCGCCGCCGGTTGTCGCCGCGACCGGGAGCTGGGGTCCGGGCCGCCGCGAGGTGCGGGCCCCGGCGTCGGCCAGTTCCCGCGTGCTGGTCATCCCGGAGAGCATCAACCCGGGCTGGGTGGCTCGCACCAGCAGTGGGGCCCAACTGACCCCGGTCGCGGTCAACGGCTGGCAGCAGGGCTGGCTGGTACCTGCGGGTGACCCCGGCACCATCACGCTGACCTTCGCGTCCAACACGCTGTACCGGGTCGGCCTGGTGGTGGGCCTGGCATTGCTGCCGCTGTTGGCCATGCTCGCGTTGTGGCGCAGGCGGCGTGAGCATCGCGACGACGCAGCCGCGCAACCGTGGTCGCCGGGGCCGTGGGCAGCGGTATCGGTGCTGGCGGCCGGAGCGCTGATCGCGGGCGTGGCCGGGGCCGCCGTGGTCGGCGGCGCCCTGGGTCTGCGCTACGCGCTGCGCGAGCGAGTGCGGTTACGTGATCGGGTCACCGTTGCGGCGAGCGCGGGTGGTCTGATTCTCGCCGGAGCGTTGCTGTCTCGGCAGCCCTGGCGGTCGGTGGACGGTTACGCCGGGCATTCGGCGAATGTGCAACTGCTGGCCCTGGTTTCGCTTGCCATGCTGGCCGCGTCGGTCGTAGTGCTGCCGGAGCGGACGCGGTAGCGGCCATGGGGTGGTTTTCCGCACCCGAGTACTGGCTGGGCAGGTTGGTGCTCGAGCGCGGCGCCGCGGCGGTTTACCTGATCGCGTTCATCGCGGCCGCCCGACAGTTCCGCCCGCTCATCGGCGAGCACGGAATACTGCCAGCGCCAGGGTTTCTGGCGGGACAGTCGTTTTGGCGATCGCCGAGCGTCTTTCATTTGCGCTATTCGGATCGGCTGTTCGCGGGTGTGTCCTGGTTCGGTGCGGTGCTGTCGACGGCCATCGTTGCCGGTGCGGCCGACCTGGCGCCGCTGTGGGTCGCGATGCTGATGTGGCTGACGCTGTGGGTCCTCTACCTTTCGATCGTCAACGTCGGGCAGACCTGGTACGCATTCGGCTGGGAATCGCTGTTGCTGGAGACCGGATTTCTGATGATCTTCGTGGGCAACGACCGGATTGCGCCGCCGGTGCTGACGCTGTGGATGGTGCGACTGCTGCTGTTCCGGGTCGAATTCGGCGCCGGGCTGATCAAGATGCGCGGCGACCCCTGCTGGCGCAATCTGACCTGTTTGTACTACCACCACGAAACACAGCCCATGCCAGGGCCGCTGAGCTGGTTCTTCCATCATCTGCCCAAACCGCTACACCGAATTGAGGTGGCGGGCAACCACTTTGCTCAGCTGATC
The DNA here is from genome assembly GCA_963826365.1 of uncultured Actinomycetota bacterium. Lineage (GTDB taxonomy): Bacteria > Actinomycetota > Actinomycetes > Mycobacteriales > Mycobacteriaceae > Mycobacterium. The sequence goes on from CAWGXA010000004.1 coordinate 1,215,105, forward strand.
GTGCCGTTCGGGCTGTTCGCTCCGCAACCGGGTGCGACCATCGCCGCGGCGATCATCGTCGTCACCCAACTGTGGTTGGTGGCGTCGGGCAACTTCGCCTGGCTGAACTGGATGACGATCGTGCTGGCGTTCAGCGCGATCGACCAGTCGTCGCTGGCGGCGGTGCTGCCGATGCCTGCCGTGCCCGCACTGGACCAGCCCGCGCAGTGGTTTGTCGTCGTGGTGCTCGCGGTCGCGGGCGCGGTGCTGTTTCTCAATTACTGGCCACTGCGCAACATGTTGTCCGCGCGTCAACGAATGAATATGTCGTTCAACGCCTTTCATCTGGTGAATACCTACGGGGCCTTTGGCAGCATCGGTCGCGTGCGCCGGGAGGTGGTGATCGAGGGCACCGCGGAAGCCACGATCGGCGAGCAGACCATCTGGAAGGAGTACGAGTTCAGGGGTAAGCCGGGTGCGGTGCGCCGGCTGCCGCCACAATGGGCTCCGTATCACCTGCGGCTGGACTGGATGATGTGGTTCGCTGCCATCTCGCCGGACTACGCCCAACCGTGGTTGACGCCGTTCCTGCATCGGCTGCTGCGCAACGATCCGCCGACGCTGCGACTGTTGCGGCACAACCCCTTTCCCGAGTCACCGCCGATGTATGTGCGCGCCCAGCTCTACCGGTACCGCTTCAGCACACCGGCCGAGTTACGTCGCGAGCGAGTGTGGTGGCATCGCGCGCTGGACGGCGAGTACGTCGCACCCATGGCGCTTCAGCAGTGACGTCACAGCCCAACGACTGACCAAGGCTTCAGCCCAGTCTGCTGATATCCGTAATGAGTTGGGACACCAACGTGACCGTCGCGATTCGGCGTCCCGCGTCGTCGTCGAGGTCGGCGCCCAGGGCGGCGGTCGCTCGGGTCAGTTTCAGCACCCGCCCCGTCGCGACGTAGGATTTCGCGGTCGCGGCCCGCAGGAATCGTCACCGTCATGGTTACCGTGGGGCAGGGCCATCCGGTGACCAGTGAGCCGCAGTGCGTGGCGGTTTGATCGAGCATCTCGGCGATCGATCCGCCGCTGATCTGGATGGAATTGAAGGCGCCGGGACCCGGTTCGTACGACATGCGCAGCCAGCGCTCCTCACGGCTGCCGTCGAGATACCGCGCGTTCAAAGCGGCAAGATTGGGCGGCAAGTGCCGGTTGCGTGGTCAACCCATTCCGCGTCGGAGAACGCCAGCCCGGACTCGCCAAAGAGCCCGAGGTATCCGGTGGCGTCCATGGCTCTCTCCTCTGCGTCGTGCGCACGCAGCGTTTCGTCCAGCTCGCCCAGCCGGTCGGTCAATCGTAGATTCTCCGAGTAGTCGACCGGGGGCCGGCTAGCCGTCAGAGGATATGAGGACAAATCCGCAGGGCGGCTGGAGCAGTTCACCCAGCGACCCCGCGGATTTCTATTGTCGTGCACTACTTCTGGTACGAGTGGGCGCCCGTTCCGGCGAGCACTCCGCCTTCGACGATCAGGTACTCCGGTCGAATGGGCTTGCCGTCGAAGAAGGACTCCAGGATCTCGCGGGTACCGGCGGCATACCGCGCCTGCGCGGACAAGGTGGTGCCCGAAACATGCGGTGTCATCGCGTTGTTCGTCATGGTCCGCCATGGATGATCGGCCGGTGGCGGCTGGGGGAACCAGACGTCGCCGGCGTAGCCCGCGAGCTGACCGCTGCGTAGCGCGGCGGCGATGGCCTCGGGAACGGTTTCTTCGCCGCGGGCGGTGTTGACGATGTAGGAGCCGCGCCGCATCGTGCCCAGCAGCCGCTCGTTGAACATCTGCCGCGTCGCCTCATACAGCGGCGAATGGACGGACACCACGTCGACCGAGCGCACCAGCGACTCGACGTCGGGATGGAACGTGACGTTCAATTCCTTCTCGACCTCCGGCGACAGCCGGTGCGTGTCGGTGTAGTGCAGGTTCACGTCGAAGGGCGCCAGGCGGCGCAGCACCGCCCGCCCGATCCGGCCGGCGGCGATCACCCCGACGTCCATGCCCTCCAGGTCGTAGGCACGCTCCACACAATCGGCGATGTTCCAGCCGCCTTCGGTAGCCCACCGATGCGATGGGACGAAATTGCGCACCAGCGTCAGGATCTGCATCACCGCGTGCTCGGCGACACTGATGCTGTTGCTGTAGGTCACCTCGGCGACCGTGATGCCGCGCTCTTTGGCCACCTCGAGATCAACGTGGTCCGAGCCGATGCCGGCGGTCAGCGCGAGCTTGAGTTTGGGCGCCTTGGCGATGCGTTCCTTGGTCAGATATGCCGGCCAGAACGGTTGCGAGATCACGATGTCGGCGTCGGGCAATTCGCGCTCGAACTCCGAGTCCGGGCCCTCTTTGTCCGAGGTCACCACCAACTCGTGTCCGGCGTCCTCGAAGAATTTGCGCAGCCCCAGCGCACCGGAGACGCAGCCGAGCAGCTCACCGGGGGTGAAGTCGATCTTCGACGGCGACGGCACCGTGCTGCCATCCGGGTAGCTGTCGATCGTCGGGATGCTGTCGCGGGCGTACTTCGGTGGGTACCCGCCGACCGGGTCGGGGTAGAGCACCATCACACATTTGGCCATTGCCTTCTCCTTCTCACCGCGGGCGCCCAAAGAGCCTTGTGGCTGACGATATTTGGGACTTCCAAGAACAATTCCAGTCTGGTCCGGTGACCGCGGCGCTGTCCAAGACGTAGTTCCGACCGGCCGATAGGTACCGCCGATCACGCCCGATCAGGGGCCTAATGCCGCCGCGATGTCGACATCGCGCGCGCACTGGATGAGCGCACGGGTGACCACTGAGCCGGGTTCGGCCGCGCTGGTGACGAGCGCCATCAGGGCGGTAACCGAAGGATCATGAAGCCGTAGCACGGACGTGCCCGCCGGTAGGCCCAGCGTGCGGATCCAGGTCTGCGGAACGATGCTCGCCCATCGGCCGGTCCCGACATGCGCGAGCAGTGTTGCGACAGAGTCTGTTTCGAGCTGCGGCCGGGCCAACAGATCCAAGGTGCTCAGCGCATCGTCGATGAGCCGGCGACCTCGCATTCCCCCGGTCAGCAGACACAGCGGTAACGCCAGCGCATCGGTCCAGCTGATGGTCTCCGATTTGTCGGTGAGCAGGTCACCGCCGGCGATGAGCACCTGATGCTCTTTGTAGAGCGGGGTGACCAGCAGATCGCCGGTGTCCTGCCGATCCGGATACAGAATGCCCGCATCTAACTCGAAGTTGCGGATCCGTTCGACGATCTCAGCCGATCGCAGGTTGGTATCCAGCTGCACGCGCACCAACGGATGCGCCGCACAAAACGGATCCGTAAGCAGCGCAACGGTAGTGGCGGCGGCCGGGACCACTCCCAATCGAAGCTCGCCAACAAGGCCGGTCTGCAGCGCGGTGACCTCGAGTTTGAGCGCATCACAATCGGCCAGGATGCGCCGCGCCCAGTGCACCAGCCGTTCGCCCTCCGGTGTTAGGCCTTCGAACTTCTGGCCACGCCGGACCAGCGGGACCTTCAGCTCGTGCTCGAGTTTGCGGATAGCCTCCGACAGCGCCGGCTGAGACACGTGGCAGGCGTTCGCCGCGCGGGCGAAGTGGCGTTCCCGGGCGAGTGCGACGAAGTACTCAAGCTGGCGAAATAGCATGGACGCTAGAGTGTTTCGTCCAGCTCACCGAGTCGGTCGGTCAGCCGCAGATTCTCCGAGTAGTCCACCGGGCAGCAGATCAGCGACACGCCGTCGTCGGCGAGTGCCGCCCGCAGCGTCGGCAGCAGTTCGTCGGCGCTGTTGATCCGATAGCCCTTGGCGCCAAAGCTTTCCGCATACTTGACGATGTCGGGGTTGCCGAACTTCACGTAGTAGTGTTCGCCGAGTTCGAGATCCATCTTCCATTCGATGAGGCCGTAGCCGCCGTCCTCCCAGATCAGCACCACCAGCGGGATGCGTTCCCGGACAGCGGTCTCGATTTCCTGCGAATTCATCAGAAAGGCGCCGTCGCCCACCACGGCGAGCACCTTGGACTCGGGCTGGGCCAGTTTGACCCCAAGGGCGCCCGGCAGCGCAAAACCCATGGTGGACAACCCATTTGAGATCAGGCAGGTGTTGCGCTCGTAGGTCGGGTAGAGCCGGGCCATCCACATCTTGGTGGCCCCAGTGTCGACCAGCACCACGTCGCCGCGGCCCAGCGCTTCGCGAGTATCGGCCACCACCCGCTGCGGCGCCAACGGGTAGCGCGAATCCTGTTGTCCCCGAGCGAATTCATCGGCCAGCAGGCCAGAGCCCGGCACCTCCGGCTCCGCCTCGTAGGTGTGGTCGGCCAGTGCGTCGGCGAGTGCATCAAGGGAGTCGCTGATGTCGCCGATGATGCCGACGTCAACCGAGTAATGCGCGTCGACCTCGGCCGGGAAGCGGTGGATATGAATGATCTTCTTATCGGCCTGCGGGTTGATCCGGACCGGGTCGAATTCCTGCAGCTCATAGCCGACCGCGATGACGACGTCGGCGTTGTCGAATCCGAAGTTGACGTAGTCATGCCGCATGAACCCGAGGGTGCCGATGCTGTTGGGGTGATCGTCGGGCATGACGCCCTTGCCGTGGAACGTGTTGGCCACCGGAATGCCGAATTTCTCGGAGAACCGCAGCAACGCCGCGGTCGCGTCGCTGCGCGCCGCTCCATGTCCGGCCAGCATCACCGGTCGCTTCGCGTTGCGCAGGATCTCGGCCGCGCGTTCCACCTGACCGGGCGCCGGAGCGTCGGCGCGGACCACGTTGCGCGGCAACGGGGTCAGGTCATAGTCGGTCTCGTCGGCGTCGATGTGCTCGGGCACGGCCAGGTAGACCGCGGCGGGGCGTTCGGTCTCGGCGAGTTTGAAGGCTTTGCGGAACATTTCCGGGATGGCGCGCACGGTGGGGACGCCGGCGGACCACCGGGTGATCGGGACGAACATCGAAACCAGGTCGACGTACTGGTGCGATTCTTTGTACTGGCGGTCCTGGCCGACCTGAGCGGAGATCGCCACCATCGGCGTGCTGTTCGTGGTGGCGTCGGCGACGCCCAGCTGCATGTTGATCGCGCCCGGGCCCAAGGTGGCCGACACCACCGCCGCCCGGCCGGTGACCCGCCCGTACATCTCGGCCATGAAGGCCGCCGCCTGTTCGTGCCGGGTGAGCACATAACGGATCTTCGAGGCGGCCAGCGCTTGCACGAAGCGAATGTTCTCCTCGCCGGGCAACCCGAACACCACGGCAACGCCCTCGTTTTCCAGGCACTTGACCATCAGCTCAGCGGCTTTACTCATCCGGCACCTCCCTCAAGGAACGATAGTGGCAGGCTAGATGTTGAACCTTTCACAACCATCGCAAGCGAAGGATGTCAGCATGGCGATCGCCACCATCAACCCGGCCACCGGCGAGACAGTCAAGACCTTCACCGCGGCCACCGATGCCGAAGTCGACGCGGCCATCGCGCGCGCCCACGAGCGGTTCCTCGACTACCGCCATTCCACCACCTTCGCTCAGCGCGCCGAATGGGCGAACGCGACGGCCGACCTGCTGGAAAAAGAGGCCGACGATGTCGCCGCGATGATGACCCTGGAAATGGGAAAGACCCTGAAATCAGCCAAGGGCGAAGCGCTCAAGTGCGCCAAGGGTTTTCGCTACTACGCCGAGAACGCCGAGAAGCTACTGGCCGACGAGCCGGCCGAAGCCTCCAAGGTCGGCGCGAAAAAGGCGTACACCCGGTATCAGCCGCTGGGCGTGGTGCTGGCCGTGATGCCGTGGAACTTCCCGCTCTGGCAGGCAGTGCGGTTCGCCGCGCCCGCGTTGATGGCAGGCAACGTCGGCCTGCTCAAGCACGCGTCCAACGTGCCGCAGTCGGCGCTGTATCTCTCCGACGTGATCGCTCGCGGCGGCTTCCCGGAGGGCTGCTTCCAGACGTTGCTCGTTTCATCGAGCGCCGTCGAACGCATCCTGCGTGACCCCCGGGTCGCGGCGGCGACCCTCACCGGCAGCGAACCGGCCGGTCAATCCGTCGCTGCCATCTGCGGCGACGAGATCAAGCCCACCGTGCTCGAGCTCGGCGGCAGCGACCCGTTCATCGTGATGCCGTCGGTGGACCTCGACGAGGCGGTCAAGACCGCCGTCACCGGCCGAGTACAGAACAACGGGCAGTCATGTATCGCCGCCAAGCGGTTCATCGTCCACACCGACATCTACGACGCATTCGTCGACAAGTTCGTGGAGAAGATGGAGGCGCTGAAAGTCGGCGACCCGACTGACCCGGACACCGACGTGGGCCCGCTGGCCACCGAATCGGGGCGCGACGAAATCGCGCAGCAGGTCGACGATGCCGTCGCGGCGGGCGCGAAGGTCCGCGCCGGCGGCAAGCGTCTGGACCGGCCGGGGTGGTTCTACCCGCCGACGGTGGTCACCGACATCTCCAGGGACATGGCGCTCTACACCGAGGAGGTGTTCGGCCCGGTCGCCTCGATGTACCGCGCCCAAAACATCGACGAGGCCATCGAGATCGCCAACGCCACCACCTTCGGGCTGGGCTCCAACGCCTGGACCAATGACGCGGACGAGCAGGAGCGTTTCATCGATGAAATCGAGGCCGGCCAGGTCTTCATCAACGGGATGACGGTGTCCTATCCGGAGCTGGGGTTCGGCGGCATCAAGCGATCGGGATACGGTCGCGAGCTTGCCGGCATGGGGATCCGGGAATTCTGCAACGCCAAGACCGTCTGGGTCGGGTAACCCGGCTAGACCGAAGCGGCCGCGAACACCTTCTCGTCCTCGTCGGCGAAGGTGTCCTCGAGCTGCAACGGCGAATAGTCGAGGTCGATCTCGGCGAGCGGCCGACCGCGGGCACTTGAGATGGTGCCGAACCGGCGCATGCCCTTGTCGGTCGAGTACGCCAGCATCTCGTCCGGCGAGATGCCGAACGGCATGTGGTCCCCGTAGATCGCAAAGCCTTCCTCGGTGAGGCGCAGCGCAAGCGGGAGGAGTTCGTTCATCCGCGACTCGAACACCGCCCAGTTCGCATCGTCGGCGGCGACGTGACGCCGGCAGGTGAAGGTGCCCCACGCCATGTGCCGTCGCTCGTCGTCGCCGATGCGCCCGATGAGCTCCCGCATGCCGGGCAGAATGTCGCGGTACGCGCAGATCTTGTGCCAGGCGTAATAGCCGGTGAGCGCCAGCATGCCTTCGACGATGTGGTTGTAGGTCACCGATGCCCGGACCTGGGCGGCCGGCGACGGATCGGTCGACAACGCGCCCAGGCACTCCGGCAAGTACGTTGTAGAACATCTCGCGGTACGCGGGCAGATCGTCGAGGTAGCCGTGCAGGTCGTCCTTGATCCCGACCGCGTCGAGCCACATGCGGAACACCTGAACGTGTTTGGCTTCCTCGAAGGCGAACTGGGTCAGATACATTTCGTCGCCCAGGCGCCCCTCGGCCCGCATCGCGCCTATGAACGGCTGGATGTCCTCGGTCACCGCTTCCTCGCCGGCGATAAATTCGGCGCACAGCCGGGTGGCATAGTCGCGTTCGTCGCCAGTCAGCCGCTCCCAATCCTCGCGGTCGCGGGAAAAATCGATGTCGGCCGGATTCCAGAATTTCGCATTGCCGCCGGCAAAGAGCTTCAGCGGCAAGCTGTTCCAGTTGAGTCCGCCTGCGACGAGCGAGCCGAGACCTGTCCGTGTCATGTGACCTCCTCAGAGAGTTTTCGGGCTGAGTTGACGGGGGATTCCGCCGAGAACGCGGCGGCCAGTACTGCGACGAGCCTGCGCACGGCCAGTGCCGGCTGCTCGGGGGAAGGCTCGTCAAGGCCGAGGACGGGATCCAGCCCGCGCATGTAGGGAGCCAACGCCAGGTGCGGGAAGATCAACAGCAGCAGCGACAACAGTGCGTCGGTGTCGGCATGGTGGCGAAAGTCGCCCCGCACCTGGGCATCTCGGACCAGCGGCCGCAACACTTCCAGGTAGTGGCGGTGGATGACCGACCGCACACTGATGCGAGCATCGGCGTCGACCTCCAACGAGGCCGCGGCGTGCAGCGCGCGCTCGTGTGGGTGATCAGCGAAGTAGGCGACCCAGACGTCGAGCCAATCGATCAGAAATTCGAAGAACGGCCGGCTCGGGTCGAGCTCGGCGATGCGGTCCTCCATGTACGCCCGCACCCGCTGGCTGCCGATGTCGGCGATGAACGCATACAGGTCGCGCTTGTCGGCGAAGTACTGGAACAGGCTGCCCTTGGCGACTCCGGCCCGGCGGGCGATGACGTTGAGGCTGCCGCTGGAAAACCCGTGCGCCCCGAACTCGGCCTCGGCGGCTTCGATGATCGCCGCGCGACGGGCCGGGTCGACACGCGCCCACGTCACCGTCGGCATCGGGCCTCCTTGCGTTTATGACCAGTGGTCATCCTACTGTGAGCTACGCCACAGTCAAGGAAATGGCTGTTGTCATACGCCCGCGAATGCGGGCAGCCGGCCGCTAGGCTCCCCCAGCGTGGGGGTGCGGCGGGCTTCGATAGCCATAGCCACTGCGCTGGTCTTTGCCAGCGTGCCACTGGCACACGCGGATTCGCCACCGACGCCCGGCATCAAGATCAACGACGAAACCAGCTTCTGCACTTCGGCTTTCACGGCCCACGGCGGCGACGGCAACTACTATCTGATGACCAGTGGGCACTGCGACGCGCACGACGGTTCGGTATGGACGTACGGGGACGACCAGGCTCCGCTGGGCAAGATCGCCAAAGGCGAGTACCAAGAGAACCCCGATACGGGCACTCAGACGAAGGACGCCGCGCTGATCAAACTCGACCCGGGCGTTGGCGTGCCCTCAGGTGACATCGCCGGCAAATATCCGGTCCGCGATGCCTTGAGCCTCGCCCAGCTCAAGGTCGGCACGCAGATGTGCAAGGTCGGTGCGGTCACCGGCGAGACGTGTGGCCCGATCACGAACATCGAAGGCAATTACGTGGTGGAAGCCAACCTGCACTGCCTGGGCGGCGACAGCGGCAGCCCCGGCTTCGTGAAGAACCCGGACGGCACCGCGAGCGCGGTCGGCATCTTGACGTCTGCCCTCGACGACGACCACACGACGTACTTCATCATCGTGGCCCCACTGCTGGCGAAATGGGACTTACGGCTGCTGACGTGACGTGCCGTCAGGGGCGCATTTGATACGCGCCGTTGATCGGCTGGACGTGCTCTTTCCAGATCTGGTCGTAGCGCGACGGGTCGTGCACCGGACGACGGATCATCCGCATCGCAAACCGGGCCTGCTCGTCGGTGGTCGACGGCTTGTCGTTGAGCTCAACGGCATAGCCGTTGAAGTCGCGAACCAGCACGGCGAAGATCCCGTCGACCAACGCCTCGTCCACCCCGGTCAGCAGGGTCTCCTCGAGGATTAGTCCGGCGTAGGGGACCGTCGCGAACAGCTGGCCGACGGCGAACGCGAAGTCGACGTCCTTCTGCTGCGCCGCGTCGGGGGTAGCGCTGGCCAGCATTTCGGTGAGCACCTCGACCTGCTCGCGCAGCACCGCAACATTGGGAAGGTGGGCGAAGTTGTCGAACAACGTTCGCCAGTCGTGGAAGCGCACCTTGCCCAGTCCCCCGGTGGGCCCTTGGTCGAACAGGAACGAGTCGTCGGCCGCGTCGTCGCGGCGGCCGACCACCGGCAATTCGCTGTTCGGGGCGAACAGGAAATTGGGCATGAACTTGCCGAGCAGTCCGATGTTTATGTGGACGGTGCCTTCCAGCCTTGGCAGCAGCCCGATCTCGCGGGCCATGGCCTCGAAGATGGTGTCCTTTTCGACGCCTTTGGCCGCGATGACATCCCACAGCGCGATGATGACCCGCTCGCCCTCGCTGGTGATTTTCGCCTTGGTGAGCGGACTGTAGAGCAGGTAGCGACGGTCGTCCGCCGACGCGCTGCGCATGTAATCGCAGGCGCGGGTGGCGACCAGTTTCATCGCGATCAATCGCAGGTAGGCATCGGTGAGCAGCCGTCGCACGTGGCTGAAGTCGGTGACGACGGTGCCGTACAGGATGCGGTTGGAGGCGTGGGTGACCGCCTCGTACATGGCATGGGTGCACATGCCGATCGAGCCCCAGCCCAGGTTGTATTTGCAGACGTTGACCGTGTTGAGGGCGGCGTGGAACGCCTCGGGCCCCCGGTGCAGGATATCGGCCTCGGTGACGGGGTAGTCGTGCAGCGCGTAGTTGGCGACGAAGTTCTGCGAGTTGACCACGTTCTTTTTCAGCTCGTACCGATCGTGCTGAGAATCGGCGACGAAGAACACGTACTCGTCGGTGTCCGCGATTTTGCCGAAGGTCGACACCATGCGGGCCGCGTTGGCGTTGCCGATGTAGTACTTCTCGCCGTTGGCGACCCAGCCGTTCTCGGCCGGCGTCAGGATCATGTCGGTCTGGTAGACGTCGGCGCCGTGCGTCTGCTCCGACAAGCCGAAGGCGAACACCTCACCCTGCTCCAGCTGGGCGGCGGCCTTGCGCTTGGCGTCCTCGTTGTCACTCATCCAGATCGGGCCCAGCCCCAGCGCGGTGACCTGGAACGGATACCAGTAGTTCAGCCCGTAGAAGCCCACGATCTCGGCGAACTCGCTGATCCGGTAGGTGTCCCAGCGACAGTCGTCGGCACCGTATTCAGACGGTGTCAGCAGGGAGGCGAAGATGCGCTCGCGCCCGATGTGGTCCAGGAAGTCGGAGTACCACCTGCGCTCATGGTCGTCGGACTTCAACCGGGCCTTGCCCCTGGACTCGAAGAACTCCACCGTCGCAGCCATGATTTCGCTCGAGCGGCGGTCCGGGTACCGGCGTTGCAGGTGGTTGGGATTAAGCAACATGACGGGCTCCCACGGGTTCGGATCAAGACGAGGGTGACGGTACTGCAATAGCGCGGCCAGGTGGGAGCACCGGATAAATCGGCACTGTCGGTCTACCGCCGCCGCGCCCTAGCATCAGCTTTGTGTCAGAACTCAATACCGCACACGGAACCATCGACACCACCGACCTCGGCGTCACGCTCATGCATGAGCACGTGTTCATCATGACCACCGAGATTGCCGAGAACTATCCCGAAGCCTGGGGCGACGAGGAAAAACGGGTCGCCGACGCCATCGAACGGCTCAACGAGCTCAAGTCGCGCGGCGTGGACACCATCGTCGACCTCACTGTGATCGGGCTGGGCCGCTACATCCCGCGCATCGCCCGGGTCGCGGCGGCCACCGGACTGAATATCGTTGTGGCGACTGGGCTTTACACCTACAACGACATACCGTTCCGGTTCCACTACGAGGGTCCGGGCGGCATGCTGGGCGGCCCGGAGATCATGACCGAGATGTTCGTGCGCGACATCGAGCAGGGCATTGCCGACACCGGCGTCAAGGCCGGGATCCTCAAATGCGCGACCGACGAGCCGGGCATCACCCCCGGCGTCGAGCGGGTGCTGCGCGCCGTGGCGCAGGCGCACAAACGGACCGGGGTGCCGATCTCCACGCACACCCACGCCGGGCTGCGGCGCGGCCTCGAACAACAGCGCATCTTCGAAGAAGAGGGCGTCGACCTGAGTCGGGTGGTCATCGGTCATTCGGGTGACAGCACCGACGTCGGCTACCTCGAAGAGCTCATCGCCGCGGGCTCGTACCTCGGGATGGACCGCTTCGGTCTCGACGTGCTCTTGCCGTTCGAGGACCGGGTCGACATCGTGGCGCGGATGTGCGAGCGCGGGCACGCCGACAAGATGGTGCTCTCACATGACGCCAACTGTTATTTCGACGCGCTGCCCGAGGAGCTGATTCCGCAGATGGCGCCGAACTGGCATTACCTGCACATCCACAACGACGTGATTCCGGCACTCAAGGAACGCGGCGTCACCGACGAACAGCTGCACACCATGTTGGTTGACAACCCACGCCGCATCTTCGAGCAGAACGGCGCTTACTGAATGACCCCGCCGGAGCTGGTCCCGCCGATCGGGACGCAGATCTCTGCGTTGGCCGCGCTCGCCCCCGACCAGCCCGCGGTCAGCTGCGCTGGGCTGACCATCACCCGCGGTGAGCTCGACCGGTCGACGAACCGGCTGGCGCGTGCCTACGCCGAGCGGGGCGTCGGCGTCGGCGATTACGTGACCATCGTGCTGCCCAACTCGATCGAATGGATCCAGGCTGCGCTGGCCTGCTGGAAGCTGGGCGCAGTGCCCCAGCCACTGTCCCCCCGGCTGCCGAACGCCGAGTTGGAAGGCCTGCTGGGTTTGCGGCCGCGGGCCCTGCTGGTCGGCTGCGCGGATCCTCGCGGCGAGATCGCAAGCGTGCCAACGGGTTTCACTCCGGACCCGGCGATCTCTGATGAGTCGCTGCCTGAGGCGGTATCGCCGTCCTGGAAGTCGCTGGCCTCGGGTGGCAGCACCGGCCGGCCCAAGCTCATCGAGGCCGGCGGCGACAGCCGCATTGAGCCGACGCTCGGGTACGGGCTGGGGGCCGCGCAGGGCGACACCTCGCTGGTGCCGGTGCCGCTGAGCCACAACACCGGAATGACCACGGCCATAATCGCTTTGCTGATGGGCCACCATCTGGTGCTGGCGCCGCGGTTCGACCCGCACGATTTTCTCCGGCTGATCACCGAATATCGCGTCACATTCCTCACGACGGTCCCGACGATCATGCAGCGGGTGCTGCCCGTCTACCACGCCAACCCGGATGCCTATGACCTGTCGTCCATCCGGCGGTTCTGGCACGTCGGAGCGCCGTGCCCGCCGGCCGTCAAACAGGCGTGGATGGATCTGCTGGGTCCCGAAAAGCTCTGGGAACTCTACGGCGGCACCGAATTACAGGCGCTGACCTTCATCTCGGGCGACCAGTGGCTGGCCCATCCCGGCTCGGTCGGCATCGTGGTCAGCGGAGAAATGAAGGTGCTCGACGACGACGGTAACCCATGTCCGCCCGGCGTGGTCGGCGAGATTTACATGCGTCCCGCCCCGGGCAGCGCGCCGACCTACCGGTACCTCGGCTCGACGGCGAAAAGCCGCGACGGCTGGGACTCCCTGGGCGATCTCGGCCACTTCGATGCCGACGGTTTCTTATACCTCTCGGACCGCCGAGTCGACATGTTCACCGTCGGCGGCCGCAACGTGTACCCCGCCGAAATCGAGAACGCCATGTCGGCACATCCGGACGTGCTGTCCTGCCTCGTCGTCGGCGTGCCAGACCCGAACGCCGGCGATCTGGGGCAGGTGCCGTACGCCTTGGTGCACACCGCCGAGGGATCGGCGCTGGACGCCGCGGGCATGCAGGAGTTCCTGCGCGAGCGCATCGCCGGATACAAGGTGCCGCACACCGTCGAGTTCGTCGATACCCCGTTGCGCGACGACGCCGGTAAGGCCCGTCGATCAGCGGTACGCACCGAGATCATGGCGCGATTGCAGGTCGCAGAGCCGGGCTGACCGGCTCATTGAGAATCCTCCAAACCCGCGGCACCACCATCAGGCTGACGATGACCGCTGTCTGGGAGAGGGGCTATGGAGATCGAGCCGTTGAGTACGGAGTTGATCCAACGTTATCTGCAATCTCGTCAGCTGCGATTTTTCCGCAGCGACGATGGCGAGGAATTCATGGTGCTGTCCACTTACGAGCGGGGCAAGCTGCACGTGAACCTGCGGATCAACGGTTTGCGGCGCGACGTTTTGGAGGTCTCGATCAGCCCGGCCGGGTACTACCTGGCCAGCGACCGCCCGCGGCTGATGGAACTGGTGAACGACTGGAATCGCGACACCCATTGGCCTAAAGCGTTTGTGCGCGAGACCGCAAAGCCGGGCCACGTCAGTGTGGTCGGTGAGAACGCCTACCTGCTGACCGATGGCATCCACATCGAGGCGCTGGGCAATTTCATCAGGGCCACCGTCGAGTACGGGGCCGATCTGTTCGAGAAGATCGAACGGGCCCTCTGCCTGCCGTCCGCGCACGCGTTGGAACAGTGGATGGACCGCACTGGCTAGGGCGCGATCGCGTCCGCCTCGGCATCGACGGTCTGTTCGGCCGGCTTCTCGCGTTTCTCCCAGCGGCGCAACGCTTCCCGGGCCGGCGACTCCACCAGGGCGTAGCTGACGGCGGCGATCGCGAATCCGAAAATCAGGGTCAACACCAACACCGTCGGCATTCGGCCGGTGAACGGGAACGTCCCGATCACCGGGAACACCATCGCCAACGCCGCCAGGTGCCAGATGAATAGGCCATAGGACCACCGGCCCAGGGTGACCATCACGGTGGTGCCCAGCAGCCGGTGCGGCGTGTCAATCCGATCCAGCACCAGCGGAGCGACTAGCGCGAAGGCCACCAGCGAGCCCATCGCCGTCTTCACCGCGAACTGGGTCGCAGTGCCCGGAATCAGCCCCTCCGGACCGGCCAACGGGGAAGCCGCCACCAGGTAGGCCGAGACGGCGATGATGGCCATCAGCACACGTCGGCGCGCCAGCCGGTGTGGCAGCCCGACCCGGCAGTGAGCCCATTCCGCGAGCAACATGCCCGCGGCGAACCAGGAGAAAAACGCCGGGGGCCAGTTCAGCGGGTTGATGCCCGGGCTGGCCTGCGCCACCGGCACCCAGCCCCACGCCCAGCTCAGCGCCGCCAGGCCGGCGATCGCCGGCACCCGGGCGCCGACCGGGATGCGGCGAGCCAGCAACGCCAGGACCGGCAATGCCAGGTAGAAGCTGACCTCGACGGACAGGCTCCACATTTGGGTCAGCCCGCCGGTCAGGGTGAGCGGCACATAGATCTGGGTCAGCGTCAGGTTCGCCAACCACACCGTCAGGCTGGGGTGAACCGCGTCGGGCAGCAGGCTCAGGATCACTACGACGGCCACCAGATAGGCCGGCATGATGCGGACCACCCGCGACCGCAGGTAGTGGCCGGTGCGCGGCTGGGCACCGGCCTCTCGTGCCGCCGCGGCATGTCCACGCCACAGCAGGAATCCCGACAACGCGAAGAACACCGCCACGGCAAGGTCGAAGCGGCCGAACAGCCGGCCGTCGACTCCGCTGGAGTGTCCGGTTTGGAACGCGACGTGCGTCACGACCACCCCCATGGCCGCGCAGGCACGCATCCCCTCCACGGCGGGCAGGAAACTGCGGATTCCGCCCACCTGCTGGCCATCGCTCACGCCCTCAGTCTGCCTGTCGTGTGGGGTCAGGCGAATGGGGTACACCCGAACAACCCGGGCAAAGCGGCGAAGGGTTCGTAAGCCGGTGACTTAGTTTCTGCTGTTAGGGTCGAACGGATTTGCCTCGCTGCTTGGTCAGGTCGGAGCGGGTCGCGGCCGATGAGTCCAAAGGACCACTAGGAGGACACAGCAACGTGAACCGCGCAGTCATGTTGCGCTTCGCCGCATGCGGAATCATCGGACTCGGAGCTGCTCTGCTGATCGCCGCGCTCCTGCTCACGACTTACACCAGCAGCAGGATCGCCAAGATCCCGCTCGACGTGGACGCCACGCTGGTCAGCGACGGTACCGCTAGTCAGGCGCTGGACTCGGCGTCGTTGTCGACAGACCACGTGGTCATCAACCAGAACGTGCCGCTGGTTTCGCAGCAACAGATCAGCGTCGAGTCGCCCGCCAACGCCGACGTGGTGACGCTGCAAGTCGGCACCTCGGTTCGGCGCACCGACAAGCAGAAGGACAACGGGCTGCTGCTGGCCATCATCGACACCGTGACGCTGAACCGTAAGACGGCGATGGCGGTTTCGGACGACACCCACACCGGTGGCTCGGTGCAGAAGCCGCGTGCCTACACCGACGAGAACCCGCCCACCGCAATGCCGCTGCGCCACGACGGACTGTCCTACCGCTTCCCGTTCCACACCGAGAAGAAGACCTACCCCTATTTCGATCCGATCGCGCAGAAGGCGTATGACGTCAACTACGACACCCAGGAAGACGTCAACGGCCTGACCACCTACCGCTTCACGCAGAACATCGGCTTCAACGCCGACGGCAAGCTGGCGGCCCCGGTGAAATACCAGTCGCTGTACGCCGGCGACGAAGACGGCAAGGTGACCACCTCCGCGGCGATGTGGGGCTTACAAGGCGGCGATCCGGCCGAGCAGATCACCATGACCCGCTACTACGCCGCGCAGCGCACCTTCTGGGTGGACCCGGCGTCGGGCACCATCGTCAAGGAAACCGAGCACGCCGACCACTACTTCGCCCGTGACCCGATGAAGCCAGAGCTGACGCTGGTCGACTACAAGGTCACCTCCAACGAGGACACCGTCGAGTCTCAGGTCAACGCCGCCCGCGACGAGCGCGACCGGCTGGCACTGTGGTCGCGGGTGCTGCCCATCACGTTCACCGCGATCGGGTTGATCGCCCTGGTCGGCGGCGGCCTGCTCGCCTCGTTCAGCTTGCGCACCGAAAGTGCGCTGACCGACCCAGGATTGGACCGCGGCGACGAGGAATTCTTCGGCCGCAGCGGGCTCGATGAGAAGGTCCCCGGCGCCGAAGCGGAGACCGAGAAGCTACCTCGCCAGGACCCGAGCGCACCCGGCTCCGACCCACCCGATTCGGGTGAGCCGCCCGATTCGGGGCCACCGGACCCCAATCCGTCCGGCCCGCCCGAACGGGATTAGCTCAGCGGCAATGCGGGCCACGATGGCCCGAGCCGGTCGCCAGGCCACGCGCTGGTCGGTCCCCGCGTACGCGTTGGTGCTGGCGCTGCTGGTGGTGGGGCCGCTATTGGGACCGGGATACCTGCTGCTGCGCGACGCGGTATCCACGCCACGCTCCTATCTGACCGATGCCGCGCTCGGCTTGACGGCGGCACCTCGGGCGACGCCACAAGATTTCGCGGTTGCTCTCGCTTCGCATCTGCTCGACGGCGGCGTCGTGGTCAAGGCGCTGCTGGTGTCCGGGCTGTGGCTGGCGGGCTGGGGCGCGGCCCGACTGGCCGCGACCGTACTGCCCGACGCCGGCGCCCCCGGCCAGTTTGTCGCCACCACGCTGGCGATTTGGAATCCCTATGTCGCAGAACGACTCCTGCAGGGTCATTGGAGCCTGCTGGTCGGCTACGGCTGCCTGCCCTGGGTTGCGACCGCGATGCTGACACTGCGCTCGGGTGCGGCCACCGGCTGGTTCGGCTTTTTCGGGCTGTGCTTCTGGATCGCACTGGCCGGACTGACCCCGACCGGGCAGATGCTTGCCGCGACGGTGGCGCTGGTCTGCGTCGCGGCGCCCGGCGCTGGCCGGTCGCGATGGCTTTGTGCCGCAATGGCATTGGGTGCCGCCCTGGTGACGGCGCTGCCCTGGCTCACGGCGTCGGCAGTGGGCGCGACGTTGACCGCCCGCGAGTCGGCGACCGTGCTCGGAGTCAGCGCGTTCGCGCCGCGCGCCGAGCCCGGCATTGGCACGCTGGGCAGCCTGGCCAGTCTCGGCGGAATCTGGAACGGCGAGGCCGTACCTTATTCTCGGACAACACTTTTCGCGGTATCCTCGGCCCTGGTGTTGCTGGCGGTAGTGGTCGCCGGATTGCCGACAGCGGGGCGTCGCCCTTCGGCGATTCCGTTGCTGGTGCTGGCCGCGGTGTCGGTCGTGGTGCCGGCCGCGCTGGCGACCGGCCCCGGTATCCACCTGCTCAACGCGGTGATCGACGCCGTTCCCGGTCTCGGTGTGCTGCGCGACGGGCAGAAGTGGGTGGCGCTGGCGGTGCCCGGATACACCCTGGCGGGCGCGGGTGCGGTGCTGACGCTGCGGCAGTGGCTGCGGCCGGCGGTGACGGCGCTGGTGTGTTGTCTAGCGCTGTTGTTGGCATTGCCCGACCTGGCCTGGGGCGCCTACGGCAAGGTCGTCGGAGTGCGGTACCCGCCCGGCTGGGCCGCGGTGGCCGCCGCGATCAACGACCGGCCCGGGAACCCTGGAGCCATAGCGGTGTTGCCCGCGGGCACCATGCGGCGCTTCTCCTGGTCCGGTCCGGCTCCGGTGCTGGATCCGCTGCCCCGCTGGGTGCAGGCCGACGTGTTGATCACCGGTGACCTCACCATTTCGGGCGTGACCATTCCGGGCGAAGGCGACCATGCCCGAGCGGTGCAACAGTTGCTGCTGTCGGGGACCGATCCCGCCGCGTTGGGTCAGGCCGGGGTGGGCTGGCTGGTCGTCGAATCCGACAGCGCCGGCGACATGGGCGCGGCCACTCGCACGCTCGGCGCACTCACACCGGTGTTCGCGGACAAGGAGTTCGCGCTGTATCGGATCGGCGGCGTCACCGCCGGTGTGCCGTCGGCGAGCCGGCGAGCGACGCTGATCGCGCATCTGGCGTGGCTGGTGATGCTCGTCGTGGGCGGCGGCGGTCTGCTGGTCGGCGCGTGGCGGCGCCGCGCGGCCGGCTAGACCACGCCGCTGACGAAGCCGCCGTCGTGCACCGCTTGCAGCACACCCCGTGCGGCCTCGGCGCTTTGCGTCCAGGAGAACTCGCCGCTGCGGGTCTGCGCCTTGACGCCGAGTTGGTCACGCAGGACCGGGTCGGACAGCAGCTCTTCGAGGCGATCGACCAACTCGGCGCGATCGTCGACCAATATCCCGGTCACGCCGTCGACGATCGAGTCCGACAGTCCGCCCGAGGACCGGTAGCCGATGGTTGGCACCCGATGCTGGGCCGCCTCGACGACGGCCAAACCCCAACCCTCCTTGCGCGACGGCAGCACGTGCACCCAAGAGCTCTGCAACACATGGTGTTTGGTCACGTCGTCGACGTGACCATGAAAAGTCACCGCATCGGAGATGCCGAGGAGTCGCGCATGCTCGACGAGTCGCTGTCGCCACCATCCGTCGCCGACGATATCCAGGTGCAGCTGCGGGGATCGGGGTCGCAGCTCGGCGACGGTCTGTAGCGCATCCTCGATCTGCTTGTGCGGCACCAGCCGGGAGAGCACCACCACCCGAGGCGTGGCCGAGCGCGGACCGGCCAGCGACTGCGCCGGCGCCTCGTCGAGACCGTTGCGCACCACCGCGATCCGCTCGTTGTCCGCGCCCAGAGCGACCAAATCCCGAGCCGACGGCAGCGACACGGTCAGGTACTGGTTGCGCCGGTGCAGCCGCGGCGACAGCCACGACTCGACAAACCAGCCCAACCGGCCCAGCGCCGGCCCGGCCACCGGCCACTGCTCACGGTGGCAGTGGTGCACCAGCACCACCACCCGGCGGCCGTACACCACCCGCGCGCAAAACGGCAGACCGTTTTGCGCGTCGACCACGACGTCGGGCCGCACGCCCCGCAGCGGACCCAGGCCCACCCGCGCCGCGGCCATCGCCAGCAGCGCCCACACATAGACCGAGTAGTGCCCGCCCGCGCGGCTGATCCGGACACCGTCAACGACTTCGCGCCGTGGCGCGCCCGGATACCGAGCGGTGCGCAGCGTGACGGCAATGCCGGCTGCGGCCAACTGCGCGCCGATGCGCTGCAGGTAAGTTTCGCTGCCGCCGCCCTGCGGGTGGCCGGTGTCGCGCCAGCACAGCAGCAGGACGGATCGCAGGTCAGACATCAGTCGTCAGCCTAGCTGGCAGGTCCGTAGGGTTGCCCGTTGTGGCGGTGACCGACCTCTTTGCGCGACGGGCGACGCTGCGGCGCTCGGTGCGGTTGCTGTCGGAATTCCGCTACGAGCAGCCGGACCCGGCCAGGTTCTACGGCACGCTGGCGGCCGATACCGCGGCCATGATCGGCGATCTCTGGCAGGCCACTCACGGCGAACCGCCGGTCGGTGCAACCTTGCTCGACGTCGGCGGCGGGCCGGGATATTTCGCGACGGCGTTCGCCGATGCCGGCGTCCACTACTTCGGTGTCGAACCCGACCAGAACGAGATGCACGCGGCCGGGCCCGCTCTCGCCGGGGCGACGGGCACGTTCGTCCGGGCATCGGGCATGGCGCTGCCGTTCGCCGACGAC
The DNA here is from genome assembly GCA_963826365.1 of uncultured Actinomycetota bacterium. Lineage (GTDB taxonomy): Bacteria > Actinomycetota > Actinomycetes > Mycobacteriales > Mycobacteriaceae > Mycobacterium. The sequence continues at coordinate 1,235,061 of CAWGXA010000004.1, forward strand.
TCGGTCGACATCTGCCTGTCGTCCAATGTCGCCGAGCACGTGCCGCGGCCGTGGCAGCTCGGCGCCGAGATGCTGCGGGTGACCAGGCCGGGCGGGCTGGCCGTGCTGTCCTACACCGTCTGGCTGGGCCCGTTCGGCGGGCACGAAATGGGCCTGACCCATTACCTGGGCGGTGAGCGCGCCGCGGCCCGCTATGCGCGCAAACACGGTCATCGGGCCAAAAACGACTACGGGTCGTCGTTGTTCGCGGTGTCCGCCGCCAACGGCTTGACCTGGGCGGCCAGCAGCGGCGCCGCGGTCGCCGCATTTCCCCGCTACCACCCGCGATGGGCGTGGTGGCTGACGTCGGTACCGGTGCTGCGCGAGCTCCTGGTCAGCAATCTTGTCCTGGTGCTTACGCCCTGAGAATGAAACATGTTCTCGTTTTGCTTCGGCTTTAGTAGGGTGGCGCCATGGGCGACATTAAGACCGAATACGACAAACTTTTCATCGGCGGTAAATGGACGGAGCCGTCGACCTCTGAGGTGATCGAGGTGCGCTGTCCGGCCACCGGCGAATACTTCGGCAAGGCACCGGCAGCAGCAGCAGCCGACGTCGACGCCGCGGTGGCCGCGGCCCGCGCGGCGTTCGACAACGGCCCCTGGCCGACGACGCCGCCCAAGGAGCGCGCGGCCGTCATCGCCAACGTGGTCAAGCTGATGGAGGAGCGCAAGGAGTTGCTCAGTGCGCTGCTCGCCGGTGAGACCGGTCAGCCGCCGACCACCATCGAGACCATGCACTGGATGGGGTCGATGGGGGCGATGAACTTCTTCGCCGGCCCCGCGGTCGATCAGATCAAGTGGCGCGAGATCCGCAACGGCTCCTACGGGCAGACCATCGTGCATCGCGAGCCGATCGGCGTGGTCGGCGCGATCGTGGCCTGGAACGTGCCGCTGTTCCTGGCCGTCAACAAGCTGGGCCCGGCGCTGCTGGCCGGCTGCACGGTGGTGCTCAAGCCGGCCGCCGAAACCCCGCTGACCACAAACGCTTTGGCGGACATCTTCGCCGAGGCCGGCCTGCCCGAGGGCGTGCTATCGGTGGTGCCCGGCGGGATCGAGACCGGCCAGGCGCTGACCTCCAACGCGGGAGTCGACCTATTCACCTTCACCGGCAGCTCGGCTGTCGGCAAGGAGATCGGCCGGCGTGCCGCCGAGCTACTCAAGCCGTGCACCTTGGAGCTGGGCGGCAAGTCGGCGGCCATCCTGCTCGAGGACGTCGATCTGGCCTCCGCGATCCCGATGTTGGTGTTCTCCGGAATCATGAACACGGGGCAGGCCTGTGTGGGCCAGACCCGCATCCTGGCGCCGCGTTCGCGTTACGACGAAATCGTCGACGCGATAAGCACTTTCGTGCAGGCGCTGCCGGTGGGCCCGCCGTCGGACCCGGCCGCCCAGATCGGATCGCTGATCTCGGAGAAGCAGCGTGCCCGGGTGGAGGGCTACATCGCCAAGGGCATCGAGGAAGGCGCCCGGCTGGTGTGCGGCGGCGGCCGGCCCGAAGGCCTGGACAACGGCTTCTTCGTGGAGGCCACGGTGTTCGCCGACGTCGACAACAAGATGACGATCGCCCAGGAGGAGATCTTCGGGCCGGTGCTCGCGGTTATCCCTTACGACACCGAAGAAGACGCGATCAAGATCGCCAACGATTCGGCGTACGGCCTGGCCGGCAGCGTGTGGACCACCGACATCCCCAAGGGCATCGAGATCTCGGAGAAGATCCGCACCGGGACCTACGCGATCAACTGGTACGCCTTTGACCCGTGCTGTCCGTTCGGTGGCTACAAGAACTCCGGCATCGGCCGCGAGAACGGGCCCGAAGGCGTCGAGCACTTCACTCAGCAGAAGAGCGTGCTGATGCCGATGGGCTACACCGTCGACGCCTGAGGCTACCGACCCTGGAAGTGCGCCTCGCGTCGCTCGACGAACGACTGCACGCCCTCGGCGGCGTCCGCGCTAGCGAAAAGCTCGGTGACGGCGGGTCGCAACCGCTCGATCGCGGCCGCTTCACCCTGGGCGCGCGCCAGGTGCGCCGACGCCAGGGTGGCCCGCACGCCTAACGGCGCGGCACGCTCGGCGATGGTGTGGGCGATATCGCGCGCCCGGGCCAGGGCCGCGCCCGCGTCGTCGGCCACCTCCTGGACCAGCCCGATCCGGTGCGCCTCGGCGGCGTCGAACTCGTCGCCGGTGAGCAGCCAGCGCATGGCGTTGCCCCAACCGGCCTCGCGGGGCAGGCGGATCGTCGCGCCGCCGAACGGGTAGATCCCGCGTCGCACCTCGATCTGGGCGAAGCGGGTACCGGCGGCAGCGATGCGGATGTCGGCGGCCAGCAGCAACTCGATGCCCAACGTCATGCACCAGCCGTGCGCGACCCCGACCAGCGGTGTGGTCCAGGTGCCGTCCAGCCGCCACGGGTCCCGGCCGTCGTCGGGGAATGGATTTTCACCCGACGCGATGCCCGGTCCGACGTCGGCGAGATCCAGACCGGCGGTGAAGTGGTCGCCGTGCGCGAACAGCACCCCGGCCCGCACCGAGGTGTCGGCTTCTAACAGCGTGTAGGCGCGGGACAGGTCGGCGAGCATCTGGCGGTCAAACGAGTTGCGTTTCTGCGGTCGATTCAAGCCGATCAGCAAAATGTGGCCGTCCCGCTCCAGGGACACAGTCTCTAGGTCGGGAAGGATCTGACCGGCAGGGCTGTTGGACGTGTGTGCCATCACCACAGTGAATCTCAGAACCAGAAATTATGCAATACAGCATAATCCTTACGCTTTGCTCAGCTTGAAGTTGGACATAGATAATGACCTACGTCACAAAGTCCCCTGGTCTGCGCGATTAGTACCACTAACAACTTGTCTAGTAGACCAATGTTTTATATGATTCTCAGCATAATCATGCGACGCCGGCCCCGACGCATGACAGCAACACACCGGCCGGGAGAGATTATGTGGATCATCGAGCTCAACGTCGCGGGCTACCACTTCACGCGGGAGTTTCCCGACGTGAAGCGTCCCCCTTTCCGCTTCAGCCCGCGTAATATCCACTGGCCGGTACAGCGGCATTCGAACGCTGCGTGACCTAGCTAGAGGAGGTACGTGAGTGCCGACTACCAGCGACACAGTGCAGACTTCAGCGACGCCCAAACGGGGCGGCACCCGGACCAAAATGCTGGCCAGCGCCGCCGAGGTGATGCGGGAGCGCGGCGCGTCCGGTGTGACCATCGACGCGGTGCTGGCCCGTAGCGGTGCGCCACGCGGTTCGGTCTACTACCACTTTCCCGACGGGCGCACTCAGATTCTGACCGAGGCGCTGCGGTACTCCGGCGATGCCATCACCGCCACCATCGACGGCGCCGCCATCCACGGCTCCAGGCAGATGCTGCGCGAGTTCATCGAACTCTGGGAAGGCCTGCTGACCGACGGCGACTTCCACGCCGGCTGCCCCGTAGTGGCGGCCGCCATCAGCTCGGACGAGAGCGATTTCCAGCTGACCTCGGAAGCCGGTGTGATCCTGGGCCGCTGGTGCAGCGCATTGACCCGGGCCTTCGTCAACGATGGCTTCGACGACGAGGATGCCGCGTCGCTGGCGGTGACGTCGATCGCCGCGCTGGAAGGCGCCATCCTGCTGTCCCGCTCGACTCGCTGTGTCCGGCCGCTCAGTCAGGTCGGCGAACAGCTCGAATTCCTAATCAAGGCAAGGGAATTCGTGAGTCGCAATGGAATTCCCGCCAAGGACGCCCCGGGTCAGTAACGGCGCGGGGTCGTCGGAGGAGAAAATCTCAGTCGCTGGCCGGCAGCGGCTTGACCTCTTTGAGCTGCAGCGCGGTCGCACCGATGCTCAGGCTGCCCGCACCCGGCTTGGTCACCAGCACCTCGGCACCGGCTTCGTCAACGTAGCGCTTGCCCATCACGGTGCCGTCGGAGAACGCCGGGTCGAGCTCACCCGATCGCGGGGCGCCGATCTCCACCATTGCCGTGCCGCCGCAACGCAGGTCGTCGAGGCTGTCAGAACTTCTGACGACGATGACCTGGGTGTCACACACCTGGCTGGCGAGGCGGGTTCCGTTCTTGATCATGCGCGTAATCCTTCTAGGGTCTCGATGATCTCCCGGCGAAGTATCTTGCCGGTGGGGGTCGTTGGCAGCTCGTCGCGGAAGACTACCCGGTCGGGGGTTCGCGACCCGCGCAAGCTCTTACGCACATGCTCGCGCAGTTCCTCGGGGTCGGGCTCGACGCCGGCCCACGGCACCACCACGGCGACGATCGCCTGACCCCACTGCGGGTCCTCCACCCCGACCACCGCGACGTCCCGCACGTGCGGGTGCTCGATCAGCACCTCTTCGAGCTCGGCGGGGGCGATGTTCTCGCCGCCGCGGATGATGGTGTCGTCGCTGCGCCCGCCGATGAACAGGTAACCTTCTTCGTCCAGCATGGCGATGTCTTTGGTTGGGAACCAACCGTTTTCGTCGAGAACCGAGCCGATTCCGGTGTAGCGGCCGGAGACCTGCTCGCCCCGCACGAACAATTCGCCGGTCTCGCCCGCCGGCAGTATCGCGCCGTCCTCGCCGCGGATCTGCAGCTCGATGCCGGGCACCGGCCGGCCGACCGACCCCAGTCGCTTGATGACGGCGACGTCGGACGCCCCCTGCGCCGCGCGGTGGTCGTCGGGACCCAGCACCGCGATCGTCGAGCTGGTCTCGGTCAGCCCGTAGGCGTTGACGAACCCCACGCCCGGCAGCAGTTCCAGAGCCCGTCGGACCAACGGCAGGCCCACCTTCGAGCCGCCGTAGGCCAGGTTGCGCAACGACGGCAACTGATGGCCCGCCGTCTCGAGCACGGTGATGACGCGGTCCAGCATGGTGGGCACCAGCGTGGCGGTGGTCACGTGCTCGGCGTTGACCAACCGCACCCATTGCTGCGCATCGAAGTTGGGCAGATAGACCGTCTTGCGGCCGGCATATAGATTCGTCAGCGCCGCCCCGACGCCGGCAATGTGATACGGCGGCACACAGATCAGGGCCGCGTCCGCCTCGTCGGCCGACTCGAATTCGACGGTGCCGGTGACGTAGCTGGTCAGGTTGTTGTGCGAGAGCTCGACGGCCTTGGGCTGCGACGTGGTACCCGAAGTGAACAGCACGATCGCAACGGAGTCGGGGTCGGCGAACTCCGCGACGGGTTCGGCGCTTTGGGCCGCAGCCAAGAACTCGTCGGACAGCAGCACCCGCTTGGCGGACTCACCGATCATGTCGCGATAGCGGCTGTCGACGATGACCAGGGGTTCGGGCAGCCGCTCGATCAGGGCCTGGATGCCCTCGGCAGACAGCCGGTAGTTCAGCGGGGTGAAGGGCAGCCCGGCGCGGGCGGAGGCGAAGATCAGCACCGGCAGCATCGCGCCGCCGAGACCGACGTAGGCCACGTGCTGGGCGCCCGATTCCGCGATGACACCGGCGCCGCCGTCGGCGAGATCGCTGAGCTGCTGGGTCGTCAGTCGCAGTTCTCCGTCGACGACGGCCGTGCGATCCGGGTTGCTCGAAGCAGCCATCTCGAGAAGCAGCGAAATACTCACACTCGAACTTTCTCTGGTCTCGTCACGTTACAAACCTTGCCAAAAGTGTCATGCCAGGCCCCCGCTGTAGTTTAGATCACGCAAGTATCTTGCGGCCCTGGGCCGTCGAGCCCGAGTGTGACGCTGGCTACGGTGGCGTTTACCGGCCGGTTCACGGGTTATCCGTTCCCCTTCTGCTACGCAACCGCTGATCAGTTGGGAAACGCGTTGACCACCACCAAAGACGAAACACAGCTGTCCCCGACACCGCTGACGAGGCTGCGCGCCGGGCTGCCAGGCGCGATGCTGGCCGAGTTCTTCGGCACCTTCGTGCTGATCCTGCTGGGCCTGGGCACCTGCGCGCTGAACGTCGTCGGCCTATCCGGTTCGGGCCGGCAGGTGGTGCCGTTCGGGCCGTCGAACTGGCTGATCAACGTGTTCGGGTGGGCGTTCGCCGTGATGATGGCGGCCTACCTGGCCGGCGGGATCAGCGGCGCGCACCTGAATCCCGCCGTCACGCTGGCGTTCGCGATCCGGCGCAGGTTCGGGTGGAAGAACGTGCTCCCCTACTGGGTCGCCCAGCTCGCCGGGACATTCTGCGGTGCGGCCGCGGTCTACGCCGTGTACCGGTCGGCGATCGACGACTTCAACGCCACCCACCACGTGACGCGGCCGGATTCACCCGACACCTATTCGATCTTCGCGACATTTCCCGCGTCCTACTTCCACGGCGGCTACCTGGGACCGCTCGTCGATCAGGTCGTCGGCACCGCGATCCTCATCGTGTTGATCGCGGCGCTGACCGATCACCGCAACCAGGCGCCCGCCGGCAACATGGCCCCACTGATCATCGGCTTCGTCATCGCGGTCATCGGCTGCTCGTACGGCACGAACGCCGGCTACGCGCTCAACCCGGCCCGCGACTTAGGGGCGCGGCTGTTCGCCTATCTGGAGGGCTGGGGCAAGCTCGCGTTTTCCGGCAATTACGGCCAGACCACGCAGTACTGGTGGATCCCGATCGTCGGACCGCTGGTCGGCGCCGTCGCCGGGATCTTCCTGTACGACTTCTTCATCGGCCACGTGCTCGACGCGCGCGCGGCGATGCTGCTCACCCCGGAGCCCGGTCTGGCGCCGCCACCCACCACTGACGCCTCGTCGAGGGTGGCCGGGCCGGTCACGGTCGAGGAGAGCGCGGACCCCGACAACCTCGAGGATCAGGCCGCCTGAGCTCAGGTGCCGGTCCACTGCGGCGCCCGCTTTTCGGCGAACGCGATGGCGCCTTCCTTGGCGTCGTTGGAGCCGAACACCGGAGCCAGCAGCTTGGCCTGTTCGGCGAAGAACGTGTCCGGGCTCCAGCCGCGGGCCTCGACGATGATTCGCTTGGTGACGGCAACCGCGAGCGGCCCGTTGGCGGCGATCTTCTCGGCCAGCTCGATGGCCGCGTCCAGCGCAGTACCCGGCTCGGCGAGCACGTTGACCATCCCCAGCGCGTGCGCGCGCTCGGCGCTCAGGTTTTCACCGGTCAATGCCAGTTCCATGGCGATAGCCGACGGGATGCGCTGTGGCAGCCGCAGCAGTCCACCGCCACCGGCGACCAGCCCGCGCCTGACTTCGGGAATGCCGAACGCCGAATCCTTGGATGCCACGATCAGGTCGGTGGCCAACGCCAGCTCGGTGCCACCGGCCAACGCGTAGCCTTCGACCGCGGCGATGAGCGGTTTGGTGGGTGGACGCTCGGTGAAGCCCATGCCGCGGCCCTCGACGATGGGAAATTCGCCCCGCGCAAACGCTTTGAGGTCCATGCCCGCGCAGAACGATCCGCCGGCGCCGGTGAGGATGCCCACCGAAAGACCCGCGTCGGCGTCGAGCCGATCGACGGCTTCGGCCAGGCCCGTGGCCACCGCGAGGTTGACCGCGTTCTTGGCCTTCGGCCGGTTGATCGTGATGATCAGGATCCGGCCCCGTTGTTCGACCAGAACCTCGGGCTCGTTGGCTTCTTCGTTTCCAGTGCTCACGGTGCTACGAGGCTCCTTTGCAATCGGTGCAAACCGGTGGCTGTTATCCGAGAAGATCGTAGCGGCCGAGTTTCAGGCCGGCGCCATCGCGGCCTCGACGACCGTCAGCTCCTCGGAAAGCCCTGCGGCCCTGCGTAATCCGATAAAGTCGGCGACCATGGCCTCGGTGACCTCGTGCGGGTCCTTGACGGTGGCACCGTCGGACAATACCGAGACGTTGAGCTGATCGACATAGCTCCACACGGTGATGTTGAGGCCGCTGCCGGTAGTCAGCGGTCCCACCGAATAGATCTCGGTGACTACCGCGCCGCCGACCCGGCCGCGCTCCCGAGGCCCCGGCACATTGGAGATCGGCAGATTGAGCACCTTGTTCAGCTCGCGGCCGGCTGCCCAGCGGAAGAAGGACTGGCTGGCCACCGGCGGCATGTAGTTCGACCAGCGGCTGATCAGTTCGGGGCCGACTAGGTTGGAGCCCTCCTTGGCGGAGTTGGCGTTCTCGTGGCAGGCACGCAGCCGCGCCAACGGGTCATCAAGATCGGCCGGGAGCGCCACCATCATCCCGGTGAAGTAGTTGCCCGAGATCCTTTCCGGGGAGAAGTTGAAACTCACCGGCACCGACGCCAGCAGCGGCTCGGCTACGCCGTCATACCGCAACAGCAACGTCCGCAGCGCTCCGGTGGAGATGGCCAGCACCACGTCGTTGATCTTGACCCCGAGCTTTTTGCCGGTCTCCTTGACGTCGGCGAGGGACAGGGTCGCGGTGGCGAACCTGCGCTCGGGGGTGAGCTTGTGATTGATGAAGGTCGGCGGCGGGGTGAACGGCATGGTCAGTTCCGGTGAGAGCTTGCGTGAGCTGCGTCGGACCCGGCCGACACCCTGCGCGGTGTAGCGCATCGTCGCCGGGAGTTTTCCGATCTGCCGCAAGTGATCGCTGAAGGCCGACGTCATCAGCTCTCGCTTGTTGGGCGCCGGGTCTGTGATTTGGGGGCCGCTCTCCGGGGTGGGCAGCAGATCCATGCCGCGCGCCATCAGGTTTGCCGACGCGATGCCATCGGCCAATGCGTGGTGGATCTTGCCGACCACCGCGACCCGATTGTTGGCCAGGCCCTCGATGAAGTACATCTCCCACAGCGGACGGTCGCGGTCCAGCGGCGTACTGGCGATCTGTCCGATCGCCTCGTCCAACTCGCGACGACCCCCCGGCGCGGGCAGCTGCCACGGCCGGATGTGGTAGCTCAGGTCAACCTCGCAGTGCTCCCGCCACATCGGGTGGTGGAACTTGAGCGGGATATCAACGAGCTGGTAGCAGAACGGGTCGAGCTTATTGAGCCGAGACCCGATGACCTTGCGAAATCCGTCGAGGTCGAAGTCCTGCCGATCGCGGTCCAGTTCGATCACCGCGACCTTGAGGGTGTGCATATGCACGTTCGGTGCCTCGCTGTACAGCAGTACCGCGTCCCACCCGCTTAGCCGTTTCACCGCCGCCCCTTGCCCATAGAGGGACCTTACTCAGCGGTGCGCGTCAGATAACCTCTTTTGCCCTGATCTGTGTGGCGGTTCGGTAGACCTGGTTCAGGAATAGCGAAGTCGCGTGGGCGGCGACACCGGCGCGTTCGCCGTCGACGAGGTCGAATCCGTGGCCCGCGCCGGGCAACTCCAGGTAGCCGACCATCGACTGCGAGACCCCGCGCAACCGCTCGACAAAGCTACGAGCTTGGGGAACCGGGATGACGCTGTCCTTGCTGCCGTGAATTACCAAGAACGGTGGCGCATTTCGGTGCACGCGTGCGATCGGCGACGCGTCGCGGAACACCTCGGGGCGACGGGCGATCCTGCGTTGCACCACCACCCGCTCCAAAAACTCGACGAACTGGGCCCGCTCGGGAGTGGACCGATCCTCCCAGTCGTAGCGGCCGTAGACGCCGATCACCGCATCCACCGAGCTGTCCGCGCCGGCCGGCAGCTTAGATTCGTACTGCGGGTCGTCGGGAGTGAGTCCGGCCAGCGCGGCCAGGTGCCCACCGGCCGAACATCCAGCCACCGCAACGAAATTGCGATCGCCGCCAAATTTGTCGACGTTGGCCCGAGCCCAGGCGATAGCGGTCTTGACATCGATGATGTGGCGTGGCCAGCGGTGGTGTGGGGAGGCGCGATAGTCGATCGCCAGGCACACCCAGCCCTGCGCGGCCAAGTAGGACATCAGCGCGGATCCCTGCAGCATGCTGCGGCCGTGCACCCAGGCGCCGCCCGGGACGAAGATCAGCACCGGCGCGGGTTGCACGGGCAGATCCTTACGCCGCCAGACGTCGAGCCGTTGCGCCGGGTGATCCCCGTAGTGGACCGCGCGGCGGTACAGGTACGGGCGCGCGCGCAACGCCTCCCACATCGGCGGGGTACGCACGGCGACCGGCCATTCAGCGTCCAGATCGGCGGCCGACACCACCCCGCGCAGCGCCGCGAGGGAGACCTGTTGGGTGCTTTCCCGGTCGCGGCGGCGCACCTCGTTGATGCCCGGTGTCAGCCATTCCTTGGTCATCGCCGAGATGGCTTCGGGCGCGAGCCGCGCTCCCCACACGCTCATCGCGGTCAGGGCGCCCAGCGGCTCGAGGTGCTTGCCGACCACCGGCAGCGAAGCCCCGGCACCGCTTAAAGCCAGCGCATAGTCGGCGGGACGCGCCCGCAGCAACCACTTCGCGCACTCAATCATGCTTGGTCCCCTCGCCGTCATGTACGGCAGATTACCCCCGCGCGCGGACCAGAAACTGACGTTTGCGTAGAAGCTGTCGAAGCGGCGAAACATTCATTGCGTAGGTATTTGCTACCCGCGGGATTCATCAGGCAATGCGCGATTTCTTGATTTGCTCCGGGTCGCGGCTGGGGCTCGCCGGCGCGCCAACGCAAGGCGTACCGCGTAGCCGGCGGCGCTGACGGCGAACATCGCCGCGGTGAGCAGTAACCATCTGCCCAGGAACGGCTGCTGGGTTTGTCCGGTCGCCGCCTGATAGACCGGGGCGCCCTGTTCGATGATGCCGGGCAGAAATATCAGCAACGTGAGTCCGGCTGCGAGCGCAGGAACACGAATATAGTTGCGGACCAGAACTTTTGGATGATCATCGGGAGGCCGCCGGCCGATGCGGACGAACAACAACCGGTCCAACAACGAGTAGAGCGGGAAGAGCAGCAGGTCGTCGGCAACCACGGCGGCGGCGAACCACACCGCGATCGATTGCCACCAGGTGCCGCGGTTCCACAGCGCTGCCGGGCCGACGGTGGTCAGCAGGTAGCCCAACAGCGCGAAGCCGGACACCATGGTCAGCAGATGCAGCGGATGAGATCCATAGATCGTGGTGAAACGACTTGTCGGTCTGGGCATTTCAGACCGGTTCGAATTCGATGGAGCCCACCCACTTGGTGTTGTGCACACCGGGCAGCGCGGGAACGATGATCCGGGCCGGATAGCCGTGATCCACGGACAGGTCGGCGCCATGACCCGCAGCGCCAAGCCGAACACCGACGTCAACCACGGGCCCCGCAGCGGGCTGCGAAACCGGGGACGGGATTTGCGGCTCACCCGGTCACCAGGTCGGCGATCACCCGGCCGCCGATCAAACTGACGCTGGTCAGCGTCAAACCCACCTGTGCGGCGAGCGCAGCGGCGCTGTCCACCCCGACTGTTGCCCAGCGGAACCAGGGGCCGACAGCACCGTCCGACTCCAGCCGCACCCACCCGGCGCGGATACCGATGGCCTCGGCGTCGAACTCGGCCACGCACCGCCCACCGCGCCCGAGCAACTCGGTGGCACGCGACAGAATTCGTCGCGGGTCGCCGCCGAGGCCGATATTGCCGTCGACCAGCAGAACGGTCTGCCACATACCCATCGCGGGCAGCGGTGCGAACACGTCACCCAGCAGCGCGGGAGCACCGCCGCGTCCGGCTAGCCGGACGGCGACCGCAGATCGATCGATGCCTAACGCGGGTATCCCCCGCTGGAACAGCCGTGCCACCAAACGTCCTGGGCCACATCCTAATTCGATCGTTGGGCCGGTGCACATTTGCGTGACGGCCTCGTCGAACACCTCGTCCAGAGCGTCAGGAGGTCCGGCTGTTCCGTCTGAGCAACATCGAGTACCCAACCAGCGGTGCGCGGGCAGCGCGTGGATCTGACCGTCCTCATGGCGGACCCAACATCGCTCGCCGCGAAGTGCCCGATCGTAAAGATGCCCCAACATGTCACGCCCTCCGCACCGTTGCCGGCCCATTCGCGACGCCCCAGGCGACTACCGCGTACGCGAGCATGCTCATCGATTCCCCGATCCTGCGCCGGCTACACCACAACGAGGGTGATTCGGAGCCGAAGGCATACTGGATCGGTGCCGAACGACGATGTTCATCCAGACCTGCGCCGCATCGCCCGCTTCGCCCCGCGACAATTGGTCGGGCCGCGCAGCCTGCGGGTGATACGGGCGTTGTCCGGCCTCACACAACGTCGCTCGGCAAGCGATGTCGAGGCCATCACCCTCAAGTCGGGTATCGGTGTGCGGCTGTTCCGTCCGGTCGGGGTCGCGCAAGAACCCACACCAGCCCTGCTGTGGATCCACGGCGGCGGCTACGTGATCGGCACCGCGCAGCAAGACGATGCGCTATGCCGGCGGTTCAGCACCAAGTTGGGCATCACCGTCGCGTCGGTGGACTACCGGCTGGCACCCGAGCATCCCTATCCCGCGCCGCTGGACGACTGCTACGAAGCGTTGGCCTGGCTGGCCGGGCTGCCCGCGGTGGACAGCGCGCGGGTGGCGATCGGCGGCGCCAGCGCCGGCGGTGGCCTCGCGGCGGCCCTGGCGCTGCTGGCCCGCGACCGCGGCGAAATCACCCCCGCATTCCAGCTTCTGGCCTACCCGATGCTCGACGACCGGAGCTCGCAAACCGCTGCAAACCCGGACTACCGGCTGTGGAGCCCAAGCAGTAATCAGTTCGGCTGGACGGCGTATCTCGGCGGTGCCGATCCGCAGGTCGCCGTTCCGGGCCGGCGCGAGGATTTGAGCGGGCTGGCGCCGGCGTGGATCGGCGTCGGCACCCACGACCTGTTCCACGACGAAGATCTCGCCTACGCCGAGCGCCTGAACAGCGCCGGGGTGCCCTGCCAGGTCGAAATCGTTCCGGGCGCCTTCCACGGCTTCGACCTCTTCGTGCCGAAAGCGCAAGTGTCACGCGGATTTTTCAACAGCCAGTGCGACAGTTTGCGGGGCGCGCTGGCCCCTGCGGGCTGACCGCTACTTCGCCGAGTACACGATGTCGCCACCGATGATGGTCGCGGCCACCATGGCGGCGTCCAGTTCGGCCAACGCCACGGTGGGCGGCACGCTCAGCACACAGAGATCTCCGGGCTGGCCGGCTGCCACGCTCCGCGCCCGCCCCGGCTGGTCGGGGTGCCCCAGAAACATCGTCAAAGCTGTTCGGGCCGAGACACACTCGTCGGCGCCCAACACGGTGCCGCTAAGGGTGGTGCGGTGCACGGCGGCACGCATCGCCGCCCACGGGTCGCCGCCCCCGAACGGCATGTCGGTCGAGAATGCCACGGCCACGTCAGCTTTCAGCAGGGACGCGACCCGCCAGAGCTGAGCGTGCTCGGCGGCCGGAATGTCGGCGAGGTATTGATCGCCACGCTCGGCAACGAAGTTGGGCTGAGTTACCACGGTGACCCCGAGGTTGGCGAGGTCGGCGAGGCTGCCGTCGTCGGCGACCGCGGCATGCTCGATGCGATCCGCAGGATGGCGGCCGGCCGCACGCAACGCGGCGGTGGTCACGACCAACTGGGCTGCGGTGACGCAGTGCACGGCCACCGGCCGGCCGCCGCGGTGCTGATCGGTGATCCACTCGGTCAAGGAGTCCAGGTCGAGATGGTCGTCGCGCAGGATTTTCTTGCCCGGTGACAGAAAGCCCAGACGTGGCCGGAATTCCCCGCGTCGATGTGCCACCAGCAGCGACACCATGTCATCGGCGTCGAGATCGGGTGTGGCGTCGGTAACCCCGGTGATGCCGGTCGCGGTCAGGCGACGACTCAGTTCGGCCAGGTTGGTAACACGTCGCTGCAGCCGTTCGGACCAGCCGCGATCGGTGCTGCGCAGACGTCCGTCGGGGTGTTCGGCCATACCGACCCGGGCCAACCCGACGGAGTTGAGGATCCACAAGGCGCCGCTGCGGTGTTGGACGCGCACCGGTATGTCCGGTCGCGCGGCATCGAGGGCGTCGCGATCCAATTCGCCGGCGACCGAGTCGTGGTAGCCGACCGCGCGGACCCACCCGTCGGAGCCCGGGACTGCTTTCGACAACGTCTGGGCTAGTTGGTCTTTCGTGCACACCGCGGGCGGACCGACCAAGAGTGAATCCAGGGCGGAGGCCGCCGAGCGCACGTGTACATGGTGATCATGCAGGCCGGGCAGCACGGTTGCGCCGCCGGCATCCAGCACGCTCTCCTCGGGTCCGGCAACAATGCTCTCGCCTACCTGCTCGATCCGCGCGCCGACCCGGATGTCGGCGGTGGTGCCGTCCAGCAAGGTGGCCTGCCGAATTAGCATGGCAGGCAGCGTCTTTCGGTGACCATCCGGCGCACGACGTCGTTGTCGGCACCCAATACGGGTGCCGGCAAGCACGACGGTGGCAGCCGCGGTGGTGACACCGGATGCTCCGAGACCGGCGCCGCGGTGGGCAGTGCTGCGTAATTCGCGGCCACCGCGGCCATCGACAGGTGGATCAATTCGCCGCCGCCGCGGCCCAGCGAGTCGGCCACTGCCGAGACGGCCTCCAGCCCGGTTAACGGATCGGCGATGGCGTCACCGCAGAACACCGGCACTTCAAAACCAGCACGGCCGTAGGTGCCGACCAGACCACCGGCCACCGCGGCGTCGTCACCGAACCCAGGGCGGCCGGAGGCTTCGCCATATCCGCTGATGCGCAACCAGATTCGTCCAGGTTTGGCTGCCACATGATCCGGTCCGAGTTGGCGACGGGCCAGCGCCGCGGGCCGCGAACCTTCGATCACGATGTCGCAGGCCGCCAGCAGCTCGCGCAGTTCGTCGGCGCCGTGATCGAAATCGAGGGAGTAGGAGAGCTTTTCACCGTTCATCCAGTCGAAGAATGCGCGATTGCCTGCGCGGGTGCCATCCGGGCGGCGGGGGCTTTCGACTTTGACGACGGTTGCTCCGGCCCGCGCCAGAAGATGTCCGCACAGCGGGCCCGCCCACATCGAGGACAGGTCGGCGACCAGTAGACCGGTCAATTCGCGCGCGGATGTCCGGGTGCCCATCCGGCGGATGTGCGGCGGCGCGGCCGTAGCCTCGCCCAGGCCGGCCGCCGGTATGTCCAGCAACCCCGCCCGTTCGATGATGTCGGAGACGGGACGTGTTGCGGCCCAATGTTGCACCTGTGGCCAAGGATCGGCGGGCGCGTCGTCGCGCTGCACGAGCGCGGGGATGGCCGCGATGTCGTCCGGGCGCGACAGCGTGAAGGCACACCAGCCGTCGCGGGCCGCAAGCAGCCGGCTGCCGCCGCCGGCCGATATCCGGCCACGCCTTGTCAACCCGAGCAGTCCGGCACGGCCAGTGAGCAGGGTGGCGGCGTCAACGGCCACCCCGATGCGGTTTTCGACCGCGGCGGCGACCTGATCGGCGTGGGCGAGCACGTTCGCGCGCGAGAAGTCAGCCGGGCCGTCGGGCTGCCCGGTCAGGCAGGCCAGCCCGCTGCTGCCCCACTTCGACGCCGCGTCGCTCACCTGAACCATTGTGCTCGTCGGCGGGGTCAGAAATGTAGCGCGCTGAATCGCCAGTCCAGCACTTGTCGGTCGGGCGCGTCGGCCGAGTCGCTGACCGCGTAGACCAGCGACCGAAGCCGCAGCACGCCGCCCTGCTCGATCGGCTCGGCAGACTCGACGTGGAGTTCGCTGTACACGGTGTCGTCCTCGTGCACCGGCCCGGTGTGATCGCAGGATTCCCAGCCCAGCACGGTAGCCAGATTCGGCAGCAGCCTGCTCGCCTGCGCGAGCGCCAGGCCGATGGTATGCCCGCCGTACACCAGCCGCCGCCCACCAACCCGCGAATCATGATGTGGAGCAGCAATGTTCAGGGTCAGGCGGGCCAGCTCGGGAGCGTTGCTGACCACGTCGGCGGTGCTGTGCAGCACCGAGCCGGCCATCGCGGCATCGAAATGCGGCCCGGGCACTCGCTTTCGGAAGACCGCGCCATCCCACTGCCCGGCCGGATCGGATGCCGGCGGCAACGCGTCAGCGCCAACGGCGGATAAATCGTCGGCTGGACCGGCGTCAGGACTGAAGTCCGGGCTGGCCGGCAACATGGCGCACCGGTAGAAGTCGAGCACCAACTGGTCGGCCTGGTCGATCGTGGTCATCCGCAGCGCCGCAAGGCCCGTCGGCGCACGGCCGGGCTTGGCGGAGTTAGCCCGCAGCCCAACCACTTCGGTGCGGGTGAACAGCGAGTCGCCGATCACCGGAAACCGGTGAAACGTCAGCCCACGGTAGAAGAGGTTGGCCTTCACCCGCTGCGTCACCAACGTGCTCTGCCCGATCGCGACGTCACACACCAGCGCCGGGTGCGCCAGCGGCCCCGGAGCTCCGGTCACCGCGGTACACAGGTCGGCGTCCAACGCCAGCCGCAACCGGTCGCCCACGATCGCCTGATGGGCGGCGGCCATCCCCGCCGTCAGCGTCAGCGCCGGTGCCCAGTCGAAAACCTGGCCCGGCGACAGATCGTCGAAGTAGAACCCGCCGCCGCGGACGGCCGCATACCCATTACTAGTCACAACGCCACATGCTGGCAGGCTGTCGAATCGGGGGTCAACTGCGTGGCGATCGCGAGCGCGGCAGAGCCGGGCGAAACGGGTCGCCACCATCAACGCTGGGAGGTGGTCGCGAGTGAGCGATGAGGAAGACATGCTGGTCGCCACGGTGCGGGCGTTCATCGACCGCGATGTGAAACCGACTGTGCGCGAGGTCGAGCACGACAACGCCTACCCCGAGGCGTGGATCGAGCAGATGAAACGGATCGGCATCTACGGCCTGGCCGTGCCCGAGGAATACGGCGGGTCGCCGGTCTCGATGCCGTGTTATGTGCGGGTTACCCAGGAACTGGCCCGCGGGTGGATGAGCCTGGCCGGCGCGATGGGCGGGCACACCGTGGTGGCCAAGCTGCTGACCCTGTTCGGCACCGACGAGCAGAAGCGGACCTACCTGCCGGCGATGGCCACCGGCGAGGTGCGCGCCACCATGGCGCTGACCGAACCGGGCGGCGGTTCCGACCTGCAGAACATGTCGACCACCGCGCTGCCCGACGATAACGGCGGCCTGCTGATCAACGGCGCCAAGACCTGGATCAGCAACGCGCGCCGTTCCGGACTGATCGCGCTGCTGTGCAAGACCGATCCCGATGCCACACCCCGGCATCAGGGCATCTCGATTGTGCTTGTCGAGCATGGCCCAGGCCTGACGGTGTCGAGGGATCTGCCCAAGCTGGGCTACAAGGGCGTCGAGACCTGCGAGCTGTCGTTCGACAACTTCGCCGTCTCGGCCTCGGCAGTGCTGGGCGGTGTTGTGGGCCAGGGCTTTTCGCAAATGATGAAGGGGCTCGAGACCGGTCGTATCCAAGTGGCCGCCCGGGCCCTTGGCGTGGCGACCGCCGCATTCGAGGATGCGCTGGCATACGCCCAGCAGCGGGAGAGCTTCGGTAAGCCGATTTGGAAGCACCAGTCGGTCGGCAACTACCTGGCCGACATGGCGACCAAACTGACCGCCGCCCGCCAGCTCACCCAGTACGCCGCCGAGCGCTACGACAGCGGCGAGCGCTGCGACATGGAAGCCGGGATGGCAAAACTGTTCGCCTCCGAAGTCGCGATGGAGATCGCCCTGGACGCCGTACGCATCCACGGCGGTTACGGCTACTCCACCGAGTACGACGTGGAACGGTACTTTCGTGACGCGCCGTTGATGATCGTCGGCGAAGGCACCAACGAGATCCAGCGCAACGTGATCGCCGCCCAGCTGGTGGCCCGGGGCGGGATCTGAAGAAGCACAAATCTGCAGGCCGCAACTCGTTGCGTGCGCTATATTTGCTTGACTTCGGCACAGCAAAGCGGCGCGGGAGCAATCCTGCGTGGACCGGGAGAAACTTCAAGAAAGGCAATTGCCATGAGTTATCCCCCAGGGCCTGGTGAAGGTCCCCCCGGATGGCAGGGGCAGCAGCCGCCGGAATGGCAAGGCCAGCCGCCACAGGGTTGGCAAACCCCGCCGCAGCAACCGGGTTGGCCGGCCCAGCAGCCCGGCTACCCAGCCCAGCGCGAGCCGGATAACTACCTGGTGTGGGCCATTTTGGTGACGGTCATGTGTTGCTTGCCGTTTGGGATTGTCTCGCTCATCAGCTCCAACAAAGTCTCCGGACTGTGGGCTCAGGGGCGGTACGCCGAGGCGCAGGCCGCGTCCGACAGCGCCAAAAAGTGGGCGATCATCGGTGCAATCGTTGGGCCGATTCTCTACATACTGTTCATAGTGATCTACTTCGTGTTCATCGCGGCGGTCGTCATGCACGAGGTGAACAACCTACCCACCACCACCACTACGGTTCCGGGTTTCTGAAAACCTCTACACCCCAGCACAAATCGCGTCTACCAGCCCCCAAGCCAGCGCAGTGGCGGCGTCAAGGGTGCGCCCGGTCAGCACCAGGTAAGCGGTGCGCCAGCGCCCGATCCGGCGGGTCACGCTGACGGTGCCGCCCGCGCCCGGGATCAGCCCCAGGCGCAGTTCGGGTAGCCCGATGACCGAATCCTCGTGCGCCTCAACCCATCCGCAAAACGCCGCCATCTCTAATCCGCTGCCCATCACCTGGCCATGAACCTCGGCGCGGCAGGACCGCCCCAGCCTGGCGGTCAGCGCGTCAATCGCCAGGGCAGGGCTGTGGCGAGTCCGCGCCAGATGCGCGCTCGCCGGATCGGCGAAGGTGCCGAATTCGGCGAGATCCCCGCCGCTGCAAAACGACGGGCCGTTGCCGGTCAACACGATCCCGGTCACCGACGGGTCCAGCTGCGCGACGGCCAGCGCCTCCAGCAGCACGGCGCGCGCGTCGGTGGAGAACGCGTTGTGCCGCTGCGGCCGGTTGAAACTGATCCGCAACACGTCGCCGTCGCGCTGCGCCTGCACCGGATCGGCGAACTCGGGCATGCGGACCGGACCGCGATCGGTGAGCCAGCGGGCGAACTCCGGACCAGCCTGCAACGTCGAGTAAGCCAGCGACTCGGTCAGCACGCCGGGCAGCGCCGGGCCGTCGGGGTGCACCGCGCGCAGCACGTCGTCGCACACGCTGCTGGCGTGCGGCCAGCGTTCACACCGCTGTTTCAGCTCGGCAAGAGTGTCGGTCACCGACTCGACGCTGATGACCCGACGGTCCGCGCATGGCTCCTCGGTCAGCGTGAAAGTTGCTGTATCCAGCCAAGATTCACTTATGGCGATGTCGGCGGCCGAACCTACCGCGACGATGACGCCGGGCGGTGCCGCCAGGTCGGCATCCCGCGCGCTCGACACCGGGCCCGATAGGTCGACCAGCCGGAGCATCGGTTACACCGGGGCCGAATACTTCTCGATCAGCCCGTTCTTGTAGAGCTTTCCGGTGTCGGTGCGCGGCAGCTGCGCCTCGAACGCGATCGAGCGTGGGCATTTGAAGTGCGACAAGTGCTCTCGCAGCCACGCCATCAACTCGTCACCGAACCCATCGGTGGCATCGGCCGGATCGACGGTCTGCACCACCGCCATGACACGCTGGCCCATCTCGTCGTCGGGAACCCCGAATACCGCGGCGTCCAACACTTTCGGATGGGTGACTAGGAGGTTCTCGGCTTCCTGCGGGTAGATGTTCACCCCGCCGGAGATGATCATGTGGTGACGTCGGTCGGTCAGGTACAGGTAGCCTTCCTCGTCCAGGTAGCCGATGTCGCCGACGGTGGCCCAACCGTGCTTGTCGCGGGATGAGGCGGTTTTCGTTGGGTCGTTGAGGTATTCGAACGAATACCCGCCCTCGAAGTAGATCTCACCGGCCGCACCGGGCGGCAGCTCGTTGCCCTCTTCGTCGAGAATGTGCACGGCGCCCCCCATAGGTTTGCCGACCGAACCCGGATGCGCCAGCCAGTCCTCGGCACTGATGAGGGTCGACCCGTGCGCTTCCGACGATGCGTAGTACTCGTCGACGATCGGTCCCCACCAGTCGATCATCTGCTTCTTGATCTGCACGGGACACGGCGCGGCGGCGTGCATCACCCGCTTGAGGCTGGACAGGTCATACGAATCCCGAACGCTTTGAGGCAGTTTCAGCATCCGGACAAACATGGCCGGGACGAACTGACCGTGCGTGATCCGATGCCGTTGAATCGCGTCCAGGCAACCCTCGGCGTCGAATTTCTCCAGCACCACCGTGGTGATGCCACCGGCCTGGACTGTCATCGACCACACCGACGGTGCGGTGTGGTAGAGCGGTGCCGGGCTCAGGTAGACCGCGTCCGGATCCATCCAGAACCCGACCAGGGCCGACATCATGCCCGGCGCCTGGTCCGGCGGGACATGCGGCAGTTCGCGTTTGATCCCTTTGGGCCGGCCGGTGGTGCCCGAAGAGTACTGCAGCAGGTCGCCCTCGATTTCGTCGTCGATCGGGGTATCCGGCTGTCCTTCAACGCATTCCGGGTAACGCTCCCAGCCCGGCAAATCGCCTTCCGAAACGGGGCCAGCGATCAACAGCAGATCCGGCAGGCCGCCCGGTAACTGCTCGGCCAGGCCCGCGAGGGTTTCCTGCAATGCCGCCGATCCGATGATCGCCTTGGCGTTGCTGTTCTCGATGATGTAGGCGGCCTCGGCCGATGTCAGGTGGGTGTTGATCGGAACGTAGTACAAGCCGCTGCGCCGAGCCGCCCACATCACCGCGTGGACGTGCTCGTTGTTCTCCATCAGGATCGCGACGCTGTCACCTTCGCGCAGACCGGCCTTGCGGAACCGGTGTGCCAGCCGGTTGGCGCGAGCCTCGAGGTCGTCGAAGGTGATGACCGTCCCGGACGGATAGAGGATGACAGCAGGTTTGTCGGCGCCGATATGGGGGCGTATCTGCATGCGCCGACTGTACAACCGCCGAACTTGACGGGTGTAAAGTGGGCGGCAGCGGCCGGCTCAATCCGCGCCGATGGTCAGCCGTGCGGCGCCTCAGAGATCTTGGTTTCCGGCTTGCCCAACGTCTGGCAGTAGGTCTGCGCCGACAGGCGCGTCGCGGAGATCTGCAAATTGGTCGGGTCTTGGCCGCTCTTGTCCTTGAGCATTTTGCTGATCTCGTCGTTCTGCTTTTTCTCGTCTTGGGTGGTGAAGTCCTTGCACTGTGTGTCACCGCCGGTGTTGATGATCTGCGAAGCGGAGCATCCGCTGAACAGCATTGCGGCAGCGGCAAACGCGATCGTGATCGCGGCGGGGGTACGTGACTTCATCGTCGGCCTCCAGGTTCGGTGTTAGCTATCTATAGACCGAACCAGGCCGCCCCAAACGCTCGGGCCCGCAAGGGACCCCGAGCGGGTTGTCGCTAGCCCTCCTCGGAGAGCCGCTGCTTGAGGGCCTCGAACTCGTCGCGGACGCCGGTCGGCAGCTTGTCGCCGACGAACTCGAACCACTCTTCGATCAGCGGCAGTTCCGCGCGCCACTCGGCCGCGTTGACCGCCAGCGCCGCCGTGACGTCGTTGCTGTCGATGTCGAGGCCGTCAAGGTCCAGATCACCGGTGCCCGGCACGACACCGATCGCGGTGTCCTGGCCGCCGGCCTGGTGCTCGATGCGATCGACGATCCACTTCAGCACCCGGCTGTTCTCGCCGAAGCCCGGCCACAAGAAGCCACCATCGGAGTCGCGGCGGAACCAGTTGACGAAGAAGATCTTGGGCAGCTTGGACTCGTCGGAGTTCTTGCCCAGGTCGATCCAGTGCTGGAAGTAGTCGCCGACGTTGTAGCCCAGGAACGGCAACATGGCCATCGGGTCGCGGCGCACGGTGCCGACCTTGCCCTCGGCGGCGGCGGTCTGCTCACTGCCCATGGTGGCGCCCATGAAGACGCCGTGCTGCCAGTCGCGGGCCTCGGTCACCAGCGGAACCGTGGTCTTGCGGCGGGCGCCGAACAGAATGCCCGAGATCGGCACACCCTGCGGGTCGTCCCACTCCGGCGCCAGGATCGGGCATTGCGACATCGGCGTGCAGTAGCGCGAGTTCGGGTGCGCCGCTTTGGTATCCGTTTCGCGCAGGACCCAGTCGTTGCCCTTCCAGTCGATCAAGTGGTCGGGCTCGCCTTCGAGGCCTTCCCACCACACGTCGTTGTCGTCGGTCAGCGCGACGTTGGTGAAGACGGTGTTGCCGGCCTCGATGGTGCGCATGGCGTTGGGGTTGGACTTCCAGTTGGTGCCCGGCGCGACGCCGAAGAAACCGAACTCGGGGTTGACGGCGTACAGCCGGCCGTCCTTGCCGAACCGCATCCAGGCGATGTCGTCGCCGAGCGTCTCGGCGCGCCAGCCGGGGATGGTCGGCTGCAGCATCGCGAGGTTGGTCTTGCCGCACGCCGACGGGAAGGCCGCGGCGAAGTAGTAGGCCTTGTTCTCCGGCGAGATCAGCTTGAGGATCAGCATGTGCTCGGCCAGCCAGCCCTCGTCGTGGGCCATCGCCGAGGCGATGCGCAGCGAGTAGCACTTCTTGCCGAGCAGGGCGTTACCGCCGTAGCCGGAGCCGTAGCTCCAGATCTCCCGGGTCTCCGGGAAGTGGGTGATGTATTTGGTGTCGTTGCACGGCCACGGCACGTCTTTCTGGCCCGGCTCCAGCGGCGCCCCGATCGAGTGCAGCGCCTTCACGAAGAAGCCGTCGTCGCCGATCTTCTCGAGAGCGGCCTTGCCCATTCGGGTCATCACCTTCATCGAGACGACGACGTATTCGGAGTCGGTGAGCTCCACGCCCAGCTTGGGGTCGTCGGCGCCGAGCGGGCCCATGCAGAACGGCACCACCCACATGGTGCGACCGCGCATGCATCCGCGGTACAGGTCGGTCATGGTGGACCGCATCTCCGACGGTTCCATCCAGTTGTTGGTCGGTCCGGCGTCGACCTCGCGCTCCGAACAGATGTAGGTCCGCGACTCCACCCGCGCCACGTCGGACGGATCCGACAGCGCCAGGTATGAGTTGGGGTGCTTCTCCTCGTTCAGCTTCTTGAAGGTGCCGGCGGCGACCAGTTGCTCGGCCAGCCGGTTGAACTCCTCCTCGGAGCCGTCAGCAAACACCACCCGGTCGGGCTGGGTCAGCTCGGCGACCTCCGATACCCACGCCAGCAGCCCCTGGTGCTTGGTGGGTGCTGTGTCCAGACCGGGAATGGTCGCTGAGGTCATCGAACTCTCCTGAATTCATCTACGTACGGGTGGGCACTGTTGCGTTGCGTACGCGTTCGCCCACACAACTATTGACACGCCGGAGCTTCATATACAGGTTATCGCGATCACCTTGCTGGGGAAGGTCCGGGAGGGTATAAGCCTTCTCACAACAACGATTCAGAAGCCCCAAAAACGCTGTTGAACCTACCCGACGGCGCTCCTCGACGGTTAGTCGTCGGTTTCGCCGGCCTCCTCGGCATGGTTCTCGGGATGGGGTATACCCGGTTCTCCCAATTCTGCACGCACTGCATCCAGCGCAGCCTGCACCGTGGGCATCTCCCGGTCCCGTACCGCCGCGGCGCGCGCGGCGGCGATGGCGTGCTCACGCAATTCGCTGTCAATGACGCTGACCTGGTCGGATACCAGCGCGTTCGCTTGCTCGTCGTCGGCGTTCAGCGCGCTGCTCAGCACCAACTCGGCGGCCAGCACCCGGGTGGCTACCAACGCCTCGACGGCGGACCCCAGCGACGACGTCACCTCGCCGGCCCAGCGGTCCAGCAACGCCCGGTCGCGCAGCAGGGCGCGCAGTTTGACCACCAGAAAAGTGACCGCTAAGCCGATCGCTACACAGGCCACGGCCCCGGCGATCTCGAGTACCGGATTCATCCTCGGGACCAAACCGACCACCAGCCGGCTGAGCGTCAGCGCCACTCCGAGTCCGAACCCGGCGCCCAGCAGCAGCATCAGCCAGGTTTCCTGCCGCCGCGCCTTCAGCGGCGGAGGCGCGATGTCGATGGTCGGCAATGTCTCGAGCGCCGGCAGGTCCATCGCCACCCCCACCGCCTGCGCGACGTCGTCGAGTTGGGTGGCGGTGCCTTCGCTCACCTCGGTCACCACCGCAGCCGCCCGCTCCCGGGTATGCGCCTCGAAGCCGGGCATATCGCGTCGGGACAGCTGCGCGGCCTCGGATTGCAGTTCGGTACGCACCGACGAGCATCGGTTGCGCGCGAAGTGGGACAACTGGACCTGCGCCTGCTGGATCTGCCCGCGCAGCGTGCCGGTGCGTTCGGATTTCGCCTGGCGCCGCTGCCGCAAGGCCGTGCTGCGCTCTTCACGCAGTGCGTCGACCCGCACCCGCCGACCGGCGCCGTCGGCGTCGCGGTCGAACCGCTGCGCGACGGTCTGCAGCCGAGATAACCACGCCCGCAACCTGTTTCGTCGCGCGACGGGTGGATCGGCGAGCTGTGCGCCGAGAATATCGACCACCTCGTCGACGATCGGTTCGCCCAGATCGGGGACGGCGGCCACGCCTACCCAGGGCACCTGGCCGTAGCGCCCCGCGTGCGCGGCCAGCAGCTCACGGTTGGCGGCCAGCACGTCGCGCCAGTTGCGGTGCACGTCGATCTTGGCGACCGCACCGATCACCACGTCGGTGTGCTCGGCGGCGGCGTCCAGCAGGGCACAGTCGGACTCGGTCAGTGCAGCGGCCGCGGACACCACGAAGACCACCGCTGTCGGCGCATCGCCGGGTCCCAGCTCGGTGGTCTCGACGAACTGCTGCGGCAGTCGGTCGCGCAACGCTGTGACCAGTCCGCTGACCCCGGCCATCCACGGACCCGTCACCAGCACCACGTCGCGTCGGCTGATGACAGGCGGCTCGAGTTCTGGTGCGATCGCCGCCACCAGCGCATCCACGGCAGCGGCCGGATCGTCACCGCCCTCGTCGCTCACCATGACTCCGCGTGCGGCTCGGGCAGCGACCCGCAGGTCTGCGACCACAACCGCAGCGAGCCCCTGGCGATGTCGACACCGCAGGCCCGGTGCAGATCGCTGACCGAGCCGCGGCTGAAGCGCTGCCAGCGCGCCGCCCGCGGCAGGTGTTCGGCCGGCTCGTCACACCGCCCGACGTCCAGCCCGGCGGCCTCGGCCAGGTCCACCGCGGCAGCCATCCGCGCGACCACGGTGTCGTCGTGGCAGAGGAACCCACTGATCCGCTCGGCAATCTCGTTGCGGGAGACGGCCAGTGCCTCCAATTCCGCGACGGCGTCCAGCACCCGCTGGTAGCGCACTTCTGCGCCGAGCGACCACACCTTGCCGACGACGGTGTCCACGCAGCTCATCCGCCGCAGCAAGGCCCGAACCTGTGCCTGGGTCCGGCCCTGGCGGACGGCGGCGATGGCCAGCGCGGTGCCGAACAGGTCCAGGGTGTCCAGCAAGCGCAGCCGCGCGTCGTTCGGCACCGGGTTTTTCACCGCCAGGAAGCCGTCGAAGGAGCCGTCCAGGCGATTCGGCGCCGCTCGGATGAGCGGCGAGCACCTGCAGTGCGGGCCATGCCGCATCGTCCAGACCGTCGAGTGCGGCGATGGCGAGCAGACCGATCATCGGCTCGACGGGTACCCCCACCAGCTCGGAGAGCTCCAGCACAGCGGGTGCGTGCGGCCGCGATCGGCCCGTCGCCGGTCCGGCCCGACAGCGAGCCGGCCAAATCGGCCTTGTTGAGCACCGCCAACAGCGGCTGCCGGGCCGCGGCGATCGCGTCGGCGTCCTCGGGTTTGATCACTTCGGCGGTGACGTAAACGATGACGTCGACGTCCTTGCCTGCGGCGCGCTCCGACGGGTGCACGACGATCCCCGCCTCCGACGCAACGCGGTCAAGCGCTGCCGCCACGGTGTTGCGCCCCACTCCTCGACGGCCACGGACGGCCACCCGCAGCGGCGCGGCGGCCCGCTCGGCGATCGCCGTCACGCGGGCGTCAGCGTGACTGGCGGCGAATCGCTTCAGCTCGTCGACAAAAATCTGGTGCCCCTGTCCCTTCACGTCCGGGCCCCCCGACCAGCGCGGCCTGACCCCCAGGCCTGCGTTGCCCCGGCCGGATCGGCAGTCAGCACCGCGGCCAGTCCGCTTTGCCGGACGGCCGATCGGGTCCCACCGAATGGTGGCACCTGAGTCACCAAGATGCGAGTCACCGTCTATGAGTTACCAGTTGAAGGCAACTGTTGGGTATCAATCTGGACTTGGGGAGGCTACATCGGGCGTTCATGCGCCACGATGGACAAATGCACGCGCAACCCGGGGTCGGGACACGTTCCGACACGCCGGTGGCGGTGGATGCCGACGTGGAGATTAGAGAAGCCGTGACCCCAGTACCGGAGTCGCCGGATTCGAGTGCGCCCGAACATGGCTATCTGCCGGCGACCAGTTTTCGGTCGCGGCGTTCCGCTCTCTCCGGCGCCCAGCGAGAAACCTGGGATCGACTCTGGCCAGAATTGGGCAGCTCGGAGGTCCCTCAGCACGCTGCGCCGCTGGACACCGGTGCGTGGTTCGGCCGCACGGCACCGGTGGTGCTCGAGATCGGTTGCGGAACCGGCACCTCGACGCTGGCCATGGCACAGGACGAGCCGGACATCGACGTGATTGCGGTGGAGGTATATCGGCGGGGCCTGGCGCAGCTGCTGTCCTCGATCGACCGGGAGCAGGTACGCAACATCCGGTTGATCCGCGGAAACGGGATCGACGTCCTGCAACATCTGGTTGCCCCGGCGTCGCTGACCGGAGTTCGGGTGTTTTTCCCCGACCCCTGGCCGAAGGCGCGTCACCACAAACGCCGGTTCCTGCAAGCCAGCCACGGTTGGCCTGATCGCCGACCGGCTACTCCCCGGTGGTGTCCTGCACGCCGCGACGGACCACCCCGGCTATGCCGAGCACATCGCCGAAGTCGGCGACGGCGAATCCCGACTGTGTCGCGTCGATCCCGGCAGCCCGCTGCCGATCTCGGTCGCCCGTCCCACCACTAAGTACGAAATGAAGGCCCACCACGCGGGCAGCTCCGTGACCGAGTTGATCTGGAAAAGACGATGAGTATGAGCCTCGCAGCAGAAACGAACGCAGCGACACCCGCGGCCTCCCCGGAGGTGGCTTCCGGCTCGGCGCTCTCGGGGCCCAGCGATGCCGGCGCCTCGTCGCAGCGGGTGCTGCTGGTGTGGGATGCACCCAACCTCGACATGGGGCTCGGCTCGATCCTGGGCCGCCGACCGACCGCCTTGGAACGCCCGCGCTTCGACGCGCTGGGCCGCTGGCTGCTGGGGCTTACCGCGCAGGTCAGCTCGAGCCAGCCCGGCGTCGTCGTCGAACCCGAAGCCACCGTATTCACCAATATCGCGCCGGGTAGCGCTGACGTCGTTCGACCGTGGGTAGATGCGTTGCGTAACGTGGGCTTTGCGGTCTTCGCCAAGCCGAAGATCGATGAGGACAGCGACGTTGACCGCGACATGCTCGCGCATATCGAACAGCGGCGTAGCGAGGGGCTCGCAGCACTGGTGGTGGCGTCCGCCGACGGTCAGGCCTTTCGGCAGCCGTTGGAAGACATCGCTCGTGCCGGGGTGGGAGCAACTCCGGTCCAGGTGATCGGATTTCGTGAACATGCCAGTTGGGCATTAGCGTCGGATACCTTGGAATTCGTCGACCTGGAAGATATCGAGGGCGTTTTCCGGGAACCGTTGCCACGAATCGGCCTAGATTCGTTGCCTGACCAGGGAGCGTGGCTGCAACCGTTCCGGCCGCTGTCCGCGCTATTGACGACGCGTGTGTGACACTGGAAAACCAATGCGCGGGTCGCTAGAGATCCAGTAAGGAGCTTACGTGTTCGCCTGGTGGGGTCGAACCGTGTACCGATACCGGTACATCGTGATCGGGGTCATGGTGGCCCTGTGCCTCGGCGGCGGCGTTTACGGGCTCAGCCTGGGTAAGCATGTCACGCAGAGCGGTTTCTATGACGAAGGCAGCCAATCCGTCACGGCTTCAATATTGGGCGACAAGACCTACGGTCGCGACCGCACCGCGCAGATCGTGGCGACATTCACCGCCCCTGACGGCAAGACCGTCGACGACCCGGCCTGGCGGCAGCAGACCGTCGACGAACTGAACAAGTTCGTCAAGGATCACCCCGAACAGGTTCTCGGCTGGGCCGGCTATCTGGCATTGGCCCCCGGCGCCGAGGCCCCTAACGCCCAGATCAAGGGGATGGAGGCCGAGGACAAGAAGCACACCTTCGTCACCATCCCGCTCAAGGGCGACGACGACGACACCATTCTCACTAACTACAAGACCATCGCACCCGACCTGCAGAAGCTCGAGGGCGGCAAGATCGAACTCGCCGGCCTAGAGCCCGTCGCCAATGCCCTGACCGGCACCATCGCCACCGACCAGCGCCGCATGGAGGTCCTGGCGGTGCCGCTGGTGGCGGTGGTCCTTTTCCTGGTCTTCGGTGGCGCGGTCGCCGCCGGCCTGCCTGCCATCGTGGGCGGACTGACTATTGCCGGCGCACTGGGCATCCTGCGGTTCGCCACCATTTTCGGGCCGGTGCACTTTTTCGCCCAGCCGGTGGTCTCGCTGGTTGGATTGGGCCTGGCCATCGACTACGGGCTTTTCATCGTGAGCCGATTCCGGGAAGAGATCGCCGAAGGCTACGACACCGAGGCCGCCGTGCGGCGGACCGTCATGACGGCCGGGCGCACGATAGCGTTCTCGGCGGTATTGATCATCGCGTCGAGCGCCAGCCTGCTGGTGTTGCCGCAGGGCTTCGTGCACTCGCTGACCTATGCGATCTTCGCCGCGGTGGGACTCGCGGCGCTGCTGTCGATCACGTTCCTGCCGGCCTGCCTGGGCATCCTCGGTCGCCACGTCGACGCGCTGGGCGTGCGGACCGCCTTCCGGGTGCCCTTCCTGCGGAACTGGAAGTATTCGCGCGCCTACCTCAACTGGCTCGCGGACCGGCTGCAGAAGACCAAGACCCGAGAAGAAGTAGAGGCCGGGTTCTGGGGCAAGCTGGTCAACTGGGTGATGAAGCGGCCGCTGGCGTTCGCGATCCCGATCGCCGTCGGGATGATCTTGCTGGTCATCCCGCTGGGCAACCTGTCGTTCGGCGGCATGAGCGAGAAATACCTGCCGCCAGATAACGCCGTGCGCCTGGCGCAGGAGCACTTCGACAAGCAGTTCCCCGGGTACCGGACCGAGCAGCTGACGGTGGTGATCGAGAGCAACAACCACAGCAAGGTCACCGACCAGCAGGTTGCCGATATCCGCAACCGGATCGCGCCGATCACCGGGTTCACCGACAAGACCTGGGAGGAGCGGCCGTGCCCGACCGTCGCCGATAACCCCTGCGTCCCCGGGCCGAACGGGACCACTCAGCCCAAGGACGACTCGGTGCGGGTGATCCAGAACGGCTTGGTCAACAAGAACGATGCCGAAAAGAAGATCGGCGAACTGCGGGCGATAAACCCGCCGAAGGGGCTGACCCTGCTGGTCGGCGGCACGCCGGCGCTGGAACAGGACAGCATCCAGAGTTTGTTCGACAAGGCTCCGCTGATGCTCGTGCTGTTGCTGGGCGCCACCATGTTGTTGATGTTCCTGGCGTTCGGATCGGTGGTGTTGCCGGTCAAGGCAGCGGTGATGAGCGCGCTGACGCTCGGGTCGACGATGGGCATCCTGACCTGGATTTTCGTCGACGGGCACTTCTCGACCTGGCTGAATTTCACGCCGACTCCGCTGATGGTGGTGGTCATCGCGCTGGTCGTTGCGGTGGGCTTCGGCCTGGCCACCGACTATGAAGTGTTCCTGGTGTCCCGAATGGTCGAGGCACGAGAACGCGGCATGTCGACCGCCGAGGCCATCCGGATCGGCACCGCGACCACCGGGCGACTGATCACGGCCGCTGCGCTGGTGCTCGCCGTGGTCGCCGGTTCATTCGTATTCTCCGACCTGGTGCTGATGAAGTATCTGGCGTTCGGTCTGATGGCAGCGCTGCTGCTGGACGCGACCGTGGTGCGGATGTTCCTGGTGCCCTCGGTGATGAAGCTGCTCGGCGATGACTGCTGGTGGGCCCCCCGCTGGGCGCGGCGGCTGCAGAACCGCATCGGGTTGGGCGAGATCGACCTGCCCGACGAGCGCAAACGGCCCGCCGTCAACGGCCGTCCGGCCCGCCCGCCGGTGGCCGCCGCGCTGGTCGGCGGAAAGCCGCGACCAGCGCACGATCCCACCCATCCCGGCGCGCTCCTCGAGCCGTCGCGGGCACGCGCGGTGGGCCCCGCAGAGGTCAAGCCGGCGCCGGAACCGCCGTCGGGGGCCAGCACCACGCGCATCCAGACCAAGCCCAGCCAGCCGACCGAAGCCCCGACCTCGCGCCTCTCGGTGCCCGGCAACTCCGCGCCGCCCGCCACCCCGCGACCCCCGGTCCCGCCGGCGCCACAGCCGTCGGCGCCTACGCCGTCGGACAATCAGACCCGGGCCATGCCGGTCTCCACGAACCGCGACGCCAATGGCGACCCGGCCGATCCCACCGCCGCTCTGCCGGTCATGCGTTCACCGGGCAATGACTCCGATGCGGCCACCGAAAAGCTCAACTCCCCCGCCAGGCCCGAGAACGGCGACGAACCGCGTCCGCGGCGCCGTGCCGGCGGCGGGTTGTCCGCCCAAGATCTGCTGCGCCGCGAGGGACGGCTTTAGCCGCCAAAGTCGCTGGCGCTCAACTTGATTCATCCTCTGGGTGATCCGGCTTGGCCGCAACGATCGCCTTGTCGGCCGCGGCATCCTGTTTCTCAACTTCGGCGGCCGGATCCGGCGCCAGCAGCACCTGCAGCGCGTTGTTGAGGAAGGCGGCGGTCGGAACCGCCAACAGGGCGCCGACGATGCCGGCCAGCACACCGCCAGTGGTAATGGCCAGCACCACTCCCAGCGGGTGAATCGAGACGGCGCGGCCCATCACCAGCGGCTGCAGTAGATGCGCCTCAATCTGGTTGATCACCACCAGCAAACCCAGGGTGAGCAGCGCGTAGACGATGCCCTTCGCCAGCAGCGCGACCACCACGGCCACCAGGCCCGAGACCAGGGCACCGATCAGCGGGATGAACGCACCCAGAAACACCAAGGATGCCAACGGCAGCGCCAGTGGCACCCCCATGATCGCCAACCCCGTGCCGACGCCGGCCGCATCGGTGAGCGCCACCAAAAACGTCGCCCGCACATAACCGATCAGCGAGCCGTATCCAGCGATGCCCGCCTCATGCACCCGGTCGCGGACCCCGGCCGGGAAGATCTTCATCACGTACTGCCAGATGTTGCGGCCGCCGTACAGGAAGAAAATCAACGTGAACAGCACCAATACCGCGGCGGTAACCAGCTCGGTGACGGTGGCCGCCGTCGAGAGCGCACCGCTGGTCAGCTTGGCCTGGTTGTTGTGCAGCGCCTGGATGGCCGCGTTGCCCGCGCTGTCGATCTGCTCGTTGCGTAGGTGCGCCGGCCCCTGTACCAGCCATTTGCGGGTGGAGTCGATACTGCGGCTGACCTGTTCGACCAGGTCGGGCACACCGACGATGAATTGGCTGACCACGAACGTCAGGACGCCGCCCAGCACCGCGAATCCGCTCAGCAACACCAGCGCCACCGCGCCGCCGCGGGCCAGGCCGTGGCGGTCCAGCCAGTCCACCCCCGGCACCAGCAACGCGCTCAGCATCAGCGCGAGCAGCACCGGCACCACGATCACTTCAAGCTTTGCGACCACCCACAGGAACGCCACCGCGGCGAGCAGGATGACCAGCAGTCGCCACGCCCAAGCCGCGGTCTTGCGGACCAGGGGTTCGACCGAAGCAGCAGCGTCGAAGTTTGCTGACATCCGGCAAGCCTAGCTGGCCCGATACACCCCGTCGGGGGTCTCGGGTCGGCACAATCCGGTTACGACGACGACACGGCCGGAGCTGCGCGCCGAGGGTGGCGCCACCTGCGCGGTTACCCTAAAACCCGTGTCACACGACGCACCCGCCCGCAAAATCGATTTCCCGCGCGAAGAGACACCGCGCGGGAAGTATTGGTGGGCGCGCTGGGCGGTGCTCGGCATCGTCGCTATCGTGCTTGCCGTCGAGGTCGCCCTGGGCTGGGATCAGCTCGCTAAAGCCTGGACCAGCCTGTTCCAGGCCAACTGGTGGTGGCTGCTGGCGGCGGCGCTGGCGGCGGCCGCATCGATGCACAGCTTCGCCCAGATCCAGCGCACTTTGCTGAAGTCGGCCGGCGTGCACGTGAAGCAATTGCGCTCCGAAGCCGCGTTCTACGCGGCCAACTCACTGAGCACCACGTTGCCGGGCGGCCCGGTGCTGTCGGCCACGTTTCTGCTTCGCCAGCAACGCATTTGGGGTGCCTCGACCGTGGTGGCGTCCTGGCAGCTGGTGATGTCGGGGGTGCTGCAGGCGGTGGGTCTGGCGCTGTTGGGGTTGGGCGGCGCATTCTTCCTGGGCGCCAAGAACAATCCGTTCTCGCTGCTGTTCACGCTCGGCGGGTTCATCGCGCTGTTGCTGCTGGCCCAGGCGGTGGCCTCCCGGCCCGAGCTGATCGAGGGCATCGGTTGCCGCGTTTTGGCGTGGTTCAATTCCGTTCGCGGCAAGCCGGTCGACACCGGCCTGGCGAAGTGGCGCGAGACCCTGATGCAGCTGGAATCGGTGAGCCTGGGCCGACGCGACCTAGGGGTGGCATTCAGCTGGTCGATGTTCAACTGGATCGCCGACGTGGCCTGCCTCGGCTTCTGCGCGTACGCGGCCGGCGACCACGCGTCCATTGCCGGACTGACAGTTGCATACGCCGCCGCCCGCGCCGTCGGAACCATTCCGCTGATGCCGGGCGGGCTGTTGGTCGTCGAGGCGGTGCTGGTGCCCGGCCTGGTGTCCAGCGGTATGTCGTTACCCAACGCGCTCTCGGCGATGCTGCTCTATCGGCTGATCAGCTGGCTGCTCATCTCCGCCATCGGCTGGGTGGTCTTCTTCTTCGTGTTCCGCACCGAACACGCTGGCAGCTCCGACGACGACGCGCCGACCGGCCCGCTACCTGCCTTGACGCCTCCCGCACAGCCCTGGAACGACCTGACCGAGAGCGCGCTGCAGGGTCCATTACCGCCGCCCGATCAAGCCCTCGGGCGAACCGCCGAGCGCGACGCTTAGCCGACGTTGTTCTGCCGCGGCGGCCCGGGCAACGCGCCACCCGGCGCGGGCGGGGCCGGCGCGGGGGTCGGCGTATTGCCCAACCCCGCGCTTACCGGCGACGCGCCCGCACCAGCGGGCGACAGCGCGGGCGACCCACCAGGCAACCCGCCCCCACCCTGCTGCATCAGGCCCATGGCCTGGGGAATGCTGATCGGCAGCTTGCACTGCGTGGACACGTTGGTCATCGGCTGCGCGATCGACGCCATGTCGGCCGCGACCTTCGGGTTTGCCGCGAAATAAGACTTCATCGATGTCATCGCTTGCGGGCCACCCTGCTGCGCCAGCATCGTGGTCATCGCCTGGTTGGTCTCTGGATGGGAATCCAGGTAGTCACCCATCGACTTGGAGACCGAACCGATGGTCCTGGCGACTTCGCTGGCGGCACACGGGTCGTTGGCACCGGTCGCTGGCGGCCCGGCCAGGACTGCGAAGGCAGCGCCCGGCACCGCGACGGCGATCAGTCCGGCGAAAAGCCTGCGGCGTCTGGTCGCAGCGGTTGTCTTCATGCAGAACTCCTAAACGTGCAAGGCCGAATCCCGGCGCCTCGCAACCGGCAGCGATCGACGACTCACTAGGTAGCGGACTGTCCCCGATACCCCCCGCGGACATGCGACATCCTGCCATTGCGGCCGATGCCGCTGCTAGCTGGTGTGACCCAGATCCCGCTTTATAACCGGTTCACAACGACTGGGTAGCGTCTCGGCAACATCCCCGTCTGCGCAGCTCAGGAACCCGCGAACCCGACATGTCACACAGGCTGCTGCGGTATTCTCGGGTCTCACGCGTTGCGCGAGAAGCCGGGGAGTAAAAAATCCAGCAGTTCATGATGCGCCTGAGCCGCAGCCTGCGAAGGTACCGGTGGTTGGTCTTCACAAGTTGGTTGCTGGCATTGGTGCCCGCGATCTACTTGGTGATGACGGGGTCGGGAAACCTCACCGGCGGTGGTTTCGAAGTGGCCGGTTCGCAATCGCTGCAGGTCCACGATCAACTTCAGGAGCAGTACCACGACCTGGGGTCATCGTCGTTGGCGCTGGTGGCCGCTCCGCGTCCGGATGCCAGTTATCAGGACATCAACGACGCGGTGGCCCAGCTGCGACAAATTGCCAGCGAGTTTCCCGGCGTAACTGAGAAGGCCAATCCGACCGAGCGCCCGCCGCAACCCGACCGGCCCTATGTGGTGTCGCTGCGGCTGGATCCCACCAACTCCGGCACCAGCGACGTCGCCAAACAATTGCGCCTCAAAGTGGGCGTCAAGGGTGACCAATCCGGGCAGACCGCCAACGGCCGGGTCCGGCTCTACGTCATCGGGCAGGGCGCCCTGTCCGCCGCCGCGGCGGCGAACACCAAACATGACATCGCCAAGGCGGAAAGCTGGAACCTGCCGATCATTCTGATAGTCCTGCTCGCAGTGTTCGGATCACTTGCCGCTGCGGCGATTCCGCTGGCACTGGGCGTCTGCACCGTCGCGGTGACTATGGGCCTGGTCTATCTGTTGTCGGCGTTCACCACCATGTCGGTGTTCGTCACGTCGACGGTGTCGATGTTCGGCATCGCGCTTGCCGTCGACTATTCCCTGTTCATTTTGATGCGCTTCCGCGAGGAACTGCGCACCGGCCGTGAGCCGCGCGAAGCCGTCGACGCCGCGATGGCCACCTCCGGCCTCGCGGTGGTGCTGTCCGGAATGACCGTCGTCGCCTCGCTGACCGGGATCTACCTGATCAACACCCCGGCGCTGAAATCGATGGCGACCGGCGCGATCATGGCCGTCGCCGTCGCGATGCTGACGTCGACCACCCTGACGCCGGCGGCATTGGCGACGTTCGGGCGATCGGCCGCCAAGAGGTCGGCCCTGCTGCACTGGTCGCGACGGCCGGAGAGCAGCCAGTCCCGGTTCTGGAACCGCTGGGTCGGATCGGTGATGCGCCGGCCGTGGATCACCGCGATTGCGGCATCGACGGTGTTGTTGGTGATGGCGGTGCCTGCGGCATCGATGGTGCTGGGCAACAGCTTGCTGCGCCAATTCGATTCCTCGCACGAGATCCGGGCCGGGGTGGCCTCGGCGTCCCAGGCGCTGGGTCCCGGCGCGCTCGGCCCGGTGCAGGTGCTGGTCAGTTTCCCCGACGGCGGTGCGTCCTCACCCGAACACACTCAGGCACTGGCCGCGGTCCGCCGGCAGATGACGCAGGCCCCCAACATCATCTCGGTGACGCCACCCCAATTCGCCGACGACAACACCAGCGCGCTGCTAACCGCGGTGCTGTCGGTCGACCCCGAGGACATGGGCGCCCGGCAGACCGTCGACTGGCTGCGCGCCGAGCTCCCCAAGGCTGCCGGGGAAGGATCGGCACGCGTGGAGGTCGGCGGCTCGACCGCGCTGATCAAGGATTTCGATGACCGGGTATCGGCGACCGAGCCGCTGGTGCTGGGCTTCGTTGCCCTGATCGCGTTCGTGATGCTGCTGATCTCCATCCACTCGGTGTTCCTGGCGTTCAAGGGCGTGCTGATGACGTTGCTGTCGGTCGCCGCCGCCTACGGCAGCCTGGTGGTGATCTTCCAGTGGGGCTGGGGGCAGGACCTCGGGTTCGCCCACATCAGCTCCATCGACAGCACCGTGCCCCCGCTGGTGCTGGCCATGACTTTCGGGCTGTCGATGGACTACGAGATCTTCCTGCTCACCCGCATCCGGGAGCGTTTCCTGCACACCGGCAACACCCGGGACGCCGTCGCATACGGCGTCAGCACCAGCGCGCGGACCATCACCAGCGCCGCGCTGATCATGATCGCGGTGTTCATCGGGTTCGCGTTCGCCGGCATGCCGCTGGTCGCCGAGATCGGCGTGGCCTGCGCGGTGGCGATCGCGGTGGACGCCACCGTGGTGCGGCTGGTGCTGGTGCCGGCGCTGATGGCCATGTTCGCGCAATGGAACTGGTGGCTGCCCCGCTGGATGGCCCGGGTCTTGCCGTCGGTCGACTTCGACCGGCCGTTGCCCGAGGTCGACCTCGCGGACGTCGTCGTCATTCCCGATGACATCTCGGCGCTGATAGCACCCAGCGCGGACCTGCGGATGGTGCTCAAGTCGGCCGCCAAGCTCAAGCATTTGGCGCCCGACGCCATCTGCGTGGCCGATCCGCTGGCCTTCACCGGCTGTGGGCGCAAAGTCGCCGACGACGGCTCGGGCCGCGGCCTGGGCCCCGGGGACATCCCACACCAGGTCGATATCGGCGACGACAGCGTCGAGGTCGGGGTGGCCCTGGCCGGGGCGACCGTCGGTGCTAACGGGCACACCCGGGCCCAGTCGGGGGCCAAGAAGCTGGTCGACGGTCTGACGTCGCGCAACGGCATTGCCAGGGCGATCACCGGGGGCGGCCGCCCGGTGCATCCGGTCACGCTGTGGCGGGGGCGGCTGTCGGTCGCCATCGACGCGCTAGAGGCTCAGGGCGTCACGAAAACCGGCACCGCCGGCCGGCCGAAGTACGAACGAAGCAGCCCGGTGGAAACCACCCACGTGCAGCTACCCACCGGCGACCGGCTGCAGGTTCCGACCGGCGCGGAGACCCTGCGTCTGAAGGGCTACCTGATCATGAGCCGTAACAGCAGCCGGGATTTTGCCGAATTTGCTGACATGGTCGACACCTTGGAGCCGGAAACCGCTGCTCTGGTCCTAGCGGGCATGGACAGGTACTACTGTTGTCAACCACCCAGGCAGCAATGGATTGCCTCCCAGTTGGTCCGCCAGCTCTCGGATCCACATCCCGCCGATTTCGCCGACCAGCAATGGTCGGAGCCGGCAGCTCAGGAAGACTGGGAAGAGGTCCGGCAGCGCTGCCTGTCGGTGGCCGTAGCGATGCTGGAGGAGGCGAGGTGACGTTGGCACCCGACCGACGCCGCGCGCTGCCGCCCCAGCGCCCCGACGTGGAACAACGCCGGCCCGGCAGTGGATCTCTGCCAGACCCCGATCAGCCAGTGGAGTTCTGGCCGACCTCCGCCATCCGTTCGGCGCTGCAAGGCGGTGACATCGAAACCTGGAAGCGCATCGCCACCGCGTTGAAGCGTGACCCCTACGGCCGCACCGCCCGCCAGGTCGAAGAAGTCCTCGAGGGCGCCCGTCCGTTCGGCATCGCCAAAGCACTCTGGGAGGTGCTGGAGCGGGCCCGCGTGCACCTCGAGGCCAACGAGCGCGCCGAAGTGGCGCGCCACGTGCGGCTGCTGATCGAGAGGTCCGGACTCGACCAGCACGAATTCGCGGCTCGCATAGGTGTGGAAGCCGAGATTCTCGCCACCTATCTCGACGGCAGCGTCAGCCCGTCGGCTGCGCTGATGATCCGGATCCGCCGATTGTCGGACCGGTTCGTCAACGCCAAATCCGGTCGTCCGCTCGACACCAACTGAGCTATGCCCTGATCGGCACCAGGTCGGCGACCAGCCAGTCGCTACCGCGCTTGATCAGCGCCACTCGTAGCGCCGGCGCCGCCCGATTCTGCGGCTGCCCCGGCGTGCTCTGGGTGACCCGCAAGATGACCGCCACACTCGCCGCCGACGGCCCGATGGCCTCGACTCCGGCCGCCAGCGTGGTGGCCTGGGCAGAGATGTTGTGCTGGGCCAGATCGGCGCTGGACTTCTGGTATTGCTCCTTGAGCGCGCCCACGTGCTCCGGCACCATCATCGCCGCGGCCCGATCGATCGAGGCCGTCGACGCCCCCGGCGTGAACGACGCCATCGCCTCCGCCATTCCGGTGGCGATCTGAACCACCTGGCGGGAGTCGCTTTTGAAGTCACGGTCCGACGATGTCCAGTGCGTGTACCCGGTCAGCACCGCCGCCGACAAGGCCGCCGTGCACAGGAAGACCAGCGCCAATCGCAGCCCAGGCGCGTCGTCGTCGGTGCCGAGGCTGACCGAATCGCGACGCAGCAACCAGAAGTTGACCCCGACGCCTTGGACGATGAGCACCAGCAGCACCGAGCACGCCGACACCCACCACAGCGGCCAATCGAGCACTACCCCGATCGCCAGCAGCGCACCGACGGTGGCCAGCGGGGCCACGATGTCAAAGGCCAGCAGCCGCCACAGATTTCTCATCGGATCGATTCCAGGTGAGAGATCATCAGCTTGCCGTCCACGTCGGAGACGTCGAGCCGCAGATTCCAGTGCACCCGCTGCGGTTTGGCGCCGGCGTTTTCACTCACCGACGTCGCGACCACCATCACCACGTCGGTCCGGGTGGCGAACGGCGGCAGCTTGGTGGTGACCACCGGCCGCGACAGGCCCGGCTGGGTGTCCAAATCGTGGTGCACGGTGTCGATGGCTACCGCTTCGAGCTGGCCGGTGCTTTGCGACTGCAGTTTCTCGACGACCTGACGGTAAGGCTGCACGGCAGCGTCAAAGTCGGTGTTGAGTTCTCCGACCGTCCCATCGTGTAGTCGCTGCAGGCTGGCGTCGATGTTCCCGCTGTTCATGTTGATCAGCACGCCGGTCCAGTCCGCGGCGGTTTGCAGCACGCGACTCAGGTAGGTGCGTTCGCCTGTCTCGTCGTGGTGGGCGGACCAGATGATCACGCCGAGCACCACCGCGGCGACCGACAGCACGCCGAGCACCGCCGAGGCGATGCCGTAATTAGAGATGATCGGATCGTCAGCGGCCTCGGGCTCGTCGCCGGATTCGGCCTCGACGTCAGAGTCGTCGGGTTGCTCGGTTTGCTCGCCGTCGGGCATGGGCGCGAGGGTACCCCGCGGCCGATGCCGGCCTGCATGGCACGCGCCGCCAGAGCAAAAGATGGTAAGGATGGCAGGGTGACGCATGTTGCCACTCGCTCCGGCATCGACCTGAGCCACCTCGACGAGAACGCCCGCCCCCAGGATGATCTGTTCGGTCATGTCAACGGCCGCTGGCTGGCCGACTACGACATTCCCGCCGACCGGGCCACCGACGGCGCGTTCCGGCATTTATATGACCGCGCCGAAGAACAGGTCCGCGACCTGATCATCGAAGCCAGCGAGAAGGCCTCCGCGGCAGACAGTGTGGATGCTGACGCGCAGCGCATCGGCGACCTGTACGCCAGCTTTCTCGACGAGCAATCCGTCGAACGCCGCGGCGCCCAGCCGCTGCTCGACGAGCTGCGCATCATCGACGAGGCCGCCGATTCCGCGTCACTGGCCGCTGCCATCGGTGTGTTGCAGCGCACCGGAGCCGGCGGCGGCGTCGGCGTCTACGTGGACACCGACGCCAAGAACTCCACCCGCTACCTGGTGCACCTCAGTCAATCCGGCCTCGGACTACCCGACGAGTCTTACTACCGCGACGAACAACACGCCGAGGTGCTGGCGGCCTACCCGGGCCACATCGCGCGGATGTTCAGTCTGGTTTTCGGCGTGCAGACCCAAGCCCACGACGAGACCGCGGCCCGCATCGTGGCACTGGAGACCAAACTTGCTGCCGCACATTGGGATGTGGTCAAGCGCCGCGATGCCGACCTCACCTACAACCTGCGCACCTTCGCGGAGCTGCGCAACGATGCCGTGGGCTTCGACTGGACGGGCTGGGTTGTCGCGCTGGGCAGCACTCCGGAGGCGGTCGCGGAATTGGTTGTGCGCCAACCTGATTACCTGATCGCCTTCGCTGAGCTGTGGAACAGCGTCGAGCTAGAAGAGTGGAAAGACTGGGCGCGTTGGCGTTTGATTCGGGCTCGCGCCTCCTTGCTGACCGACGACATCGTCGCCGCCGACTTCGACTTCTACGGCCGCCTGCTCACCGGCACCCAGCAGATCCGGGACCGCTGGAAGCGAGGCGTGTCGCTGGTAGAGAGTCTGATGGGCGATGCGGTCGGAAAGCTGTACGTAAAGCGGCATTTCCCGGCTGGGGCCAAGACCCGGATCGACACGCTGGTGGGCAACCTGCAAGAGGCCTACCGATCGTCCATCAGCGAGTTGGACTGGATGACGCCGCAGACCCGGGAACGCGCGCTGGCCAAGCTGAACAAGTTCACCGCCAAGGTTGGCTACCCGGCCCACTGGCGTGACTACTCGACGCTGGTGATCGACCGCGACGACCTGTACGGCAACTACCAGCGCGGGCACGCCGTCAACCACGACCGCGAGTTGGCCAAGCTCGGCGGACCGGTGGATCGCGAGGAATGGTTCATGACCCCGCAGACCGTCAACGCGTATTACAACCCGGGGATGAACGAAATCGTCTTTCCCGCAGCGATTTTGCAGCCGCCGTTCTTCGACGCCGACGCCGACGACGCCGCCAACTACGGCGGCATCGGAGCGGTGATCGGGCACGAGATCGGGCACGGCTTCGACGACCAGGGCGCCAAATACGACGGCGACGGAAACCTGGTCGACTGGTGGACCGACGACGACCGCAACGAGTTCGGCGCCCGGACCAAAGCACTCATC
The DNA here is from genome assembly GCA_963826365.1 of uncultured Actinomycetota bacterium. Classification (GTDB taxonomy): domain Bacteria; phylum Actinomycetota; class Actinomycetes; order Mycobacteriales; family Mycobacteriaceae; genus Mycobacterium. The sequence continues at coordinate 1,275,487 of CAWGXA010000004.1, forward strand.
GAGCAGTACGAGTCCTACACACCCCGGGAACTCGATCGCGACTATCACGTGAACGGCGCATTCACCGTGGGCGAGAACATCGGCGACCTTGGCGGACTGACCATCGCATTGCTGGCCTACCAGCTTTCGCTGAACGGCCACCCGGCGCCGGTGATCGACGGCCTTACCGGCGTGCAGCGGGTGTTCTTCGGCTGGGCGCAGGTGTGGCGCACGAAATCGCGTGAGGCAGAGGCGATCCGGCGGTTGGCGGTTGATCCGCACTCACCACCGGAGTTCCGGTGCAACGGAGTGCTGCGCAATATGGACGCGTTCTACGACGCGTTCGAGGTCGCCGAGGACGACGCGTTATTCCTGGCGCCGCAGCACCGGGTCAGGATCTGGAACTGACGCCTGCCGCTAGTTCATCCAGTCGGCGGAGCCGTCGTTCTTCTTGTAATTGCCGCCGGTGGAGTTCTTCACGATGATGGGATCACCGGTGCCGAAGTTGTCGAAGAACCACTTTGCGTTGCTGGGGCTGATGTTGATGCAGCCGTGGCTGACGTCGCGCTTGCCCTGGTCGTCCACCGACCACGGGGCGCTGTGCACGAAGTCGCCGACGTTGTCGAACCGGACGGCCAGCTCGACCGTCACCTTGTAGCCGTACGTCGAATTGACCGGGACCCCATAGGTTGACGAGTCCATCACCACCGACGGCATCTTCTCTTGCACGTAATACGTGCCGTTGGGGGTTTGGTGATTACCGGACGTCATACCCATCGACATCGGGATGGTCTTCTCCACGGTGCCGTTGCGCGTGACGGTGAGCTGGTGGGTGGCGTCGTCGGCCGTGGCGATCAGCGAGTCGCCGGTCCGAAAGCTGGACTTGGTGCCGCCCGCGTCGATGTTCACCGCGGTATTGGCGGGCCAGAAGCTGAGCGGGCGCCAGCGCAACTGGGTCGGGGTCATCCAGTAGAACTTGCCCGGGACCGGCGGGATCGACGAAACATGCACGGCGGCCTGCGCTGCGCCCGAGTCATCAACGCGCCCAGGGAAATTGATGATGATCGGCTGTCCCACGCCCACCATCGATCCGGTTTTCGGGACGAACGAGGGCGTCCCGAACGGCGCCGGGCCGGTGAATGGCGTCGGGTCCTGCCCGTCGGCGCTTCCCATGACGGGCATGCCCAGCGGGTCGGGAGGAGGCGGCAACCCCGGGAATTGGAACGGCGGCGGCGGGGGCGGAGCCGGTGGCGCGGCCACGCCCGGATCGCCGGGCAACGGGTCCGGATCTGCCTGCGCGGTCCCGACGCTCAGCACCAGCAGCACGGCCAATCCGGCTGCGCTCAGAGCCGCGAAGAGGCTTCCCCTCGTCCAGCCCGCCATATGCATCCCTCTCAGTCAGGTTCTGACCCAGTGTCCCATAGCGGGGCGTCCAGCTACCTAATCCGGAGCTGACGGCGGGCCGGCTGGCCGCGTGATTCACCAGGCTAACCTGCCAAGTTATGAATCAGCTGAACTTGTCGGAGCAACGTCCAGGATGTGTTTGTTGGCCGCAATACCGGCCAGTGCGAGACCCATCAGACCGGCGGAAGCGGCCAGCATCAGCGCGACGCTGTGCTCGTATAACAAGCCACCCGCCAGCGAGCCGGCCATGATGCCGACTTGGAACGCGGTCACGTAGAGGCCGGACGCCCCGTCGGGGTCGTCGGCACCATTGCGCATCGCGGCGGATTGCATCATCGGCGACACGGCGGTCGCCATCGCGCCCCACAGCACGATCGCAGCCGTCCCGATCAGGACGGTCGCGGCGTTGGTATGGCGGTGAATCGCCAGCACGGTCAGCACCACGAACGGGGCCGTCAGGGCCCCCATGCACAGCACGATGGCGCCACGGGGCCGCAGGTCCAGCCGCCGCGCCATCAAGGGCACCGCCAGCAGACCGGCGACTCCGTAGACGGCCAGCAGCCAGGCCTGATTCGGTCCGCGCACACCAACCACGTCGCGGATGACCACCACGATGTAGGTGTAGGACACGAAGTGGCCGGTGACGGCGACCATGGCGAGCAGGCTCACGATGATCAGCCGCCGGTTGCGGTGATGACGCGACCGAGGACCAACGCAGGCCAGCTGGTCCTCGGTGAGCACCATCTCCGGCAACATCAGCCGGGCGGCCACCGTGACGACGACCGCGGCGACCGTCACGCACACCACCGCCAGCCGCCAGCCCCACATCAGGCTCATGGCCGCGGTGAGTGGGCTACCGACGACCAGCGCCAGGCTCGTCCCGAGATAGATCGACGTCGTGGCGCGCCCGGCATGACTGGCCGGCACCAACCGGGTGGCGATCGGGGCGATCACGGCCCACAGCAGTCCGTGGGTGACCGCGCACAGCACTCGTCCGGCGGCCAGGACCGCGAAGTTAGGCGCCAGTGCCGAGATGACCTGGGAGGTGGTCAGGCAGGTCAGGCTGAGCATCAGCGCCCGCCGCCGCGGCCAGTGCGCGGTCCAGCGCACCAGCGGAACCGTCGTCAAGGCCGCCACCAACGCGTACCAGGTCAACAGGGTTCCCACGTAGACCACGCTGACGTGCAGATTCCGAGAGATCGAAGACAGCGCGCCCACCGGCAGGATCTCGGCCGTGACATAAGTGAAGGCCGCGGCGGCCAGCACTGCCAGCTGCGCGGCTACCCGTGGAGTCCACGTTCGCGCTGTAGCAGGTGTTCCGGTTTCGGCTGTCATGGCGTCGGTATCGGCCGGGCTCCCCAATTCCTGGGTTGTCGTGCCTAATGCGATCACACTGCCTTACGGTACGCACCGCGACAACGCCGCCAGCGAAGTTGCGCCGTCGAAATTGGTATCAACTACGTCACCGATTAAGAACGAACCAGACGCGCGATAGCCGCCGACGCCTCGGCGATCTTGTCGTCGGCCTCGCTGCCGCCATCGGCCACCGCACGGGTGACGCAGTGGCTCAGGTGCTCGTCGAGCAGATTCAGGGCCACCGACCGCAGCGCACTGTTGACGGCGCTGATCTGCGTCAGGACGTCGATGCAGTACTTGTCTTCGTCGATCATTCGCGCGATGCCACGCACTTGACCCTCGATGCGCCGCAGCCGCTTGGCGTAGTTGTCTTTCTGCTCCGAATACCCGTGCGCGGTTGTCATCCGGCTCCTCAGCCCCTCCCAGTGCGCTCCCGACTCGGTCGTTGCTCAACCAGCCAACCGAACGATACCCCAACGGGGTATGACCCCGCTCAGTCGCGGCGGGTTTGGCCAGCGCATACTTGCAGGATGGTCCCGCCCCTTGATCAGGTCGACATGAAGCCCCGCAGTCGTGACGTCACCGACGGTCTAGAGAAGGCCGCCGCCCGTGGCATGTTGCGCGCGGTAGGCATGGGCGACGAAGACTTCGCCAAGCCGCAGATCGGGGTGGCGTCGTCGTGGAACGAGATCACGCCGTGCAACCTCTCGCTGGACCGGCTGGCCAAGTCGGTCAAGGAGGGGGTGTTCTCCGCCGGCGGCTACCCGCTGGAATTCGGCACCATCTCGGTGTCCGACGGGATCTCGATGGGTCACGAAGGGATGCACTTCTCGCTGGTGTCGCGGGAGGTGATCGCCGACAGCGTCGAGACCGTCATGATGGCCGAGCGCCTCGACGGATCGGTCCTGTTGGCCGGCTGCGACAAATCGCTGCCCGGAATGTTGATGGCCGCCGCGCGGCTGGACCTGGCGTCGGTGTTCCTCTACGCCGGCTCGATCCTGCCCGGGGTGGCCAAGATGTCGGACGGCAGTGAGCGCGAGGTCACCATCATCGATGCGTTCGAGGCGGTCGGGGCGTGCGCGCGCGGTCTGATGTCTCGTGCCGACGTGGACGCCATCGAGCGGGCGATCTGCCCCGGTGAGGGCGCCTGCGGCGGCATGTACACCGCCAACACCATGGCCAGCGCCGCCGAGGCAATGGGCATGTCGCTGCCGGGCAGCGCGGCTCCGCCGGCCACCGACCGACGCCGCGACGGGTTCGCCCGTCGCAGTGGTCAGGCCGTCATCGAATTGCTGCGCCGCGGCATCACCGCGCGCGACATCCTCACCAAGGAGGCGTTCGACAACGCGATCGCGGTGGTGATGGCCTTCGGTGGATCGACCAACGCGGTGCTGCACCTGCTGGCCATCGCGCACGAGGCCGAGGTCCAGTTGTCGCTGGACGACTTCAGCCGAATCGGGGCCACGGTGCCGCATCTGGCCGACGTCAAGCCGTTCGGCCGCCACGTGATGTCGCACGTCGACCACGTCGGCGGGGTGCCGGTGGTGATGAAGGCACTGTTGGACGCGGGCCTGCTGCACGGCGACTGCCTGACGGTCACCGGTAAGACGGTGGCCGAGAACTTGGCCGACATCGCTCCGCCGGACCCCGACGGCAAGGTGCTGCGCGCGCTGGATCACCCGATCCACGCGACCGGTGGGATCACCATTCTGCGCGGGTCGCTGGCGCCCGACGGCGCGGTGGTCAAGTCCGCCGGTTTCGACTCCGACGTGTTCGAGGGCACCGCAAGGGTTTTCGACGGGGAACGGGCGGCACTCGATGCCCTCGAGGATGGCACCATCACCAAAGGCGACGCCGTGGTGATCCGGTACGAAGGCCCCAAGGGCGGCCCCGGCATGCGCGAGATGCTCGCCATCACCGGTGCGATCAAGGGCGCCGGACTGGGCAAGGACGTGCTGCTGCTGACCGACGGCCGGTTCTCCGGCGGGACCACCGGTTTGTGCGTGGGGCACATCGCGCCGGAGGCGGTCGACGCCGGACCCATCGCCTTCCTGCGCGACGGTGACCGGATCCGGCTCGACGTCAAGAGCGCGACGCTGGACGTGCTGGCCGACGAGGCCGAATTCGATTCCCGGCGAGAGGGTTTCGTTCCTCCCCCGCCGCGCTACAAGACCGGCGTGCTGGCCAAGTACGTCAAGCTGGTCAGCTCGGCAGCGATCGGTGCGGTCTGCGGCTAGCGGGCCAGGGCGGACACGCCGTAGGCGACGTCGAGGCGCTTGACGCCGTTGATCCATCCCGATCGAAGTCTTTGCGGCTCGGCAAGTTTGGTGATGTCAGGCAGTTGGTTGGCGAGTTCGTCGAAGATCAATTTGATCTCCATGCGGGCCAGGTTCGCGCCGATGCAATAGTGCGCCCCATTCCCGCCGAAGCTCAGGTGCGGGTTGGGATCGCGCAAAATGTCGAACCTGAACGGGTTTTCGAAGACTTCCTCGTCGAAGTTGGCCGAACTGTAGAACAGCCCCACGCGCTGACCTTCGCGCACCGTCACCGCACCGAGTTCGACATCGGCGAGTGCAGTGCGCTGGAAGCAATGTACGGGGCTGGCCCAGCGGATGATCTCGTCGACAGCGGTGGCCGGACGCTCCCGCTTGAACAATTCCCATTGGTCGGGGTTGTCCAGGAAGGCGTTCATGCCATGCGTGATCGCGTTGCGGGTAGTTTCGTTGCCGGCCACAGCCAGCAGGATGACGAAGAACGCGAATTCGACGTCGCCCAACGCATCTCCGTCGATGTCGGCTTCGATCAGGCGCGTGACGATGTCGTCGGCCGGGCAGCGGCGCCGCTCGTCGGCCATGTTGTACGCGTAGGCCATCAGCTCGGCGTTGGCGACGGCGGGATCGCTGTCGAAGTCGGGATCGTCGGTGTTCATGATGGAGTTGGTCCAGTTGAACAACTTCTCGCGGTCCGCCTCGGGAACGCCGATCAGATCGGCAATCGCCAATAGCGGCAAGCCCATAGCGACGTCGTCGACGAAGTTCCCGTCCCCCTTGAACGCTGCTGTCCGCACGATTTGCTGCGCAGCGATGCCTAGCTTGTCTTCGAGCTGGCCGATCGCGCGCGGGGTGAAAAGCCGCGATACCAGCTTCCGTAGCCGGGTGTGTTCGGGTGCATCGTGGTTGACCAGCAGCGCCTTAGTCAGTTCGAGCTGATCGGCGGTCACGCCTTCGGGGAGTCGCATCACCGCTCCCTTGCGGTTGGTCGACCAGAGTTCGCTGTTCCGGGAGATGGCCCTGACATCCTCGTGGCGGCTGATCACCCAGTAGCCACCGTCGCCGAAGATCGATTCGGGCTGCTCGTTCCACCAGACCGGGGCGGTGCGGCGCAGCTCGGCGAATTGGGTCGCCGGAAGGCCCGCCAACAGCACGTCGGGGTCGGTGAAATCGAAATTCTTTCCGAACGGACACGTCGTCGTGCTCATGTGATCTCCTTCGATCGCCCACCAGGATCATACATATGATTACACAATGTATGACCTTGGTCACGGGTGTTCACCGTGCGGATGTCGGCTATCGTCGCGGTGAGATACGGACGGCGCGATGACGGGAGGCCGACGATGCGGACCCGCGGATGGGGCGGCAGTGTTCCCGCCAGCGACGAGGAGGCGGCAGCCCGCATCCTGTCGGCGACCCGTCAAAGCATCGATGAGCACGGCGAGCAGATCAGTTTGGCTGACGTCGCGCGCACGTTGAACGTGACGCGACAGACGATCTATCACTATTTCGCGTCGACCGACGACCTGCTCCAGGCGACCGCCCAAAGCGCGACCGCCGATTTCATGGACCACCTCGCGACGGCGCTGCAAGGCATCAGCGACCCGGCCACTGCCCTGATCGAGGGCGTCGCCCAGGTGTTGGAACGGATGCCGAAAGATCCCTACATCAGCCTCATGCTGCGTGCACCACGCAACGCGGCGTTCGCCGAGCAAGTCACCTTGGCCAACGACACCGCGCGCATGTTCGGCCGCTCGCTGCTGGACCGCCTCGACGTCGACTGGTCGGCGTTCCCGCCCTCAGCGCTCGAAGACATCCTGCAGATCGTGATGCGCACACTGCAGTCATTCATCCTGACTCCGCCCACCGGCGGGACTACCGAAGTACGCCGACTGCTCGGCGTCTGGATCGGCCCCGCGGTGGCGGCGCTACGACGCAGCCACGTCACCTAGGGTCATACGTATCCAGACCAGTTGCATGGTCGGCTTATTTCACCGTGGCGAACGCGAAGCCGTCCCAGTGCTTGCTGCCCACGGTCTGGATCGCCGCAGCGTCCAGGTGAGGGTGCTCGCCCATCAGCTTGAGCGTCTGCTGCACCGCGAGTGCGGCAGCGTCCTGCCCGGCAAGCACCTTGCCTTGGCGAATGACATTGTCCGCCACGATGATTGCGCCGGGGCGGGCGAGCTTGATCGCCCACTCGAGGTAGGGGACGTAGTTTTCTTTGTCGGCGTCGATGAACACCAGATCGAAGGGGCCACCGGTCAGCGTCGGCAGGGTGTCCAGTGCGGCACCGACGACCACCTCCACCCGGTCGGCGACGCCGGCTCGCTGCAGATTCGCTCGAGCGACCTCCGCGTGCTTGGGCTCGTATTCCAGCGTCACCACCCGGCCCTGCGGCCCGACTCCGCGGGCCAGCCAAATGGTGCTGAAGCCACCCAGGGTGCCGATCTCGAGAACGCGGCGGGCCGCAATCGCGCCTGTCAGCAGCGAAAGGAACTTGCCCTGCTGCGCTGATACCGCGATCTGCGGAAGCCCGGCCGCATCGCTGGACTCGAGCGCAGCCGACAGCGCGGGATCGTCGCCAATCAGGGTGCTGTTCAAGAATGCGTCGACATCTTCGGGGGTCGTTGTCTGGGTCATGCCTTCAACGCTAGCAACAGCCACAGGCCACCGACACGGAGGCCGACATCTACCAGGTACCCGTATAGGGTATACAGTGAATCTGCCGGTGGACTGCCGGAATCCCTAACCAGACAAGGATGATTCACATGGCGAACTACGCAGCGGGAACCTTGCTGACCTGCGGACACGACGGTTGCGGCTGTCGCGTCCGCATCGAGGTTGAATGCCATTGCTCCGACTCGGACATCGCGTACCGCTGCACGTGCGGCGACGAATTGGTCGCGGTCAACTGATACCAGGGCCGGTCGTGCGTCCGAGCCACTGCTGATCCTCAGCCCGCGAACGCACGGCCGGCCAGCTCGACTTCAGCCGTCAACTCCCATGCGACCGCCGAAGCCCCGACTGCCACCGCATGGCCGCCCGGCGTGATACGCCAGGACCCGGCACCGCCGTCGTAGCGGGCGATTAGTCGTGGATCGGCCTCGATGGTGACCCGGCGGGCGGCGCCGGGCTCCAGCTCGACTCGCTCGAATCCGAGCAGCCGCAGCCGCTGCCCATCCGGGGCGCCGGTCAAATACAGCTGCGGGATATCGGCCCCGCTGCGCTCACCCACGTTGACCACACTGAAGCTGGCCCGCACGGTCTGGCCGCCGGTCACCTCCAAGTCGCGGTACTCGAATCCGGTGTAAGACATGCCGTGGCCGAAGGCGAACATCGGGACCAGGCCTTCTCGCGCGAACCAGCGGTAGCCGACGTCCGCTCCTTCGAAGTAGTCGATCGTGGTCGCCGTGCCGACCGGGCTGCCCAGGCCAGGTAGCTGGGGCCGCGGCGTCTGGGCGAGGTCAAGCGGGAACGTGATCGGCAGCCGGCCCGACGGATTGACTTGGCCCGCAATGATTTCCGCGATGGCAACGGCGCCGGCCTGGCCCGGATACCACGCCGCCAAGATCGCGTTCGCCGAGTCCCGCCAGGGTATCGCCACCGGATTACCGGTCTGCAGCACCACCACGGTGTTCGGGTTGGCGGCGGCGACCGACTCGATTACCGCGTCCTGGCCCCACGGCAGCGACAGGTCGGCGTTGTCAGCGCCCTCGCCTTCGACGCGGATCGCGAACACGATGGCCACGTCTGCTCGCCGCGCCGCCAGCACCGCCTCGGCCGGGCTGATGCCGGGGTCGAATTCGATCTGCGCGTTGCGAAGTTGCTTGCGCAGCTCGTCTACCGGGCTCGACGGCAAGAGGTACAGGTTGCGGGTCGGCCCCATCAAACCCGACCCGCCGATGGGGATCACGTCCGCGTAGCCGCCTGGCGGTAGGACCGCACTCGAGCCGCAGCCCGTCGGCACTCCTAGCTGCGCGTAGCCGCCGATCACCGCGATGCGTGCCGCCGACTCGGGCCCCAGCGGCAACACCCCACGGTTCTGCAGCAGTACGCTGCCCTGGCGTGCGATCTGAAGCGCAATCTCGTTGTGCGCGGCCATATCCGGTTCCGGTGGAGCTGGCTGGTCGGCGATACCGACCGCGAACATGGACCGCAGAATCCGTCGGACCATATCGGACAGCCGCTCTTTTCCTAGCCTGCCGTCGGCGTAGGCCGAGCGCAGCGGTTCGGTGAATGGCTCCGATTGCCAGAACACGGAATCGATTTGGGCACCGCACTCCTGGTCCAGGCCGGCGAGCGCACACTCCCAGCTCGGTGTCGCACCCCAATCGGACATGACCCAACCACGGTATCCCCAACTGCCTTTCAGCACTTCGTTGATCAACACGTGGTTGGCCGACGCGTAGTCGCCATTGACCTTGTTGTAGGCCGTCATCACAGCGCCGGGCTGCGACCGTTCAATAGCGATCTCGAAAGCCAGCAAGTCGGATTCGCGGTGCGCGTCGGGATCGATGACGGCATCCAGCCAGTGCCGGTTGGTCTCATTGCAGTTCAACGAATAGTGTTTGACCGTCGAGATCACACCTTGTTGCTGTATCCCGATGACCGACTCGGCGGCGATCGTCGCGGTCAAAAGCGGGTCTTCGGAAAGATATTCGAAGTTGCGGCCATTGCGCGGGTCCCGAACCAGGTTCATCGAGCCGGCCAGCTGGACGTTGAACCCGCGGCTGCGAGCCTCCCGGCCGACCGCCTGGCCCGCGGTGCGGGCCAGTGCCGGGTCGAAGCCGGCGGCCAACGCCAGTCCGGCGGGCAGCGCAGTGGCGGTGTCGCCCGGACGGTAACCGGGGTTGGTCACGCCCAGAGCGGCATCGCTCATCAGCAGCGCGGGAATGCCGAGCCGCGGAATCCCGCGCACATAACCGGCGCTCATCGGCACGTCCGGGGGAATGCGCTCATCGCGCAGCGGCCACAGGTCCCCGGCGCCCATCACCCCGACCAGTAGCGAGAACCGCTCGTCGTCGGTCATTTGGTTTTCGATCTCGTGCGCCCGGATGTCAGCGTCGTCTAATTCGCCCACCGCACACCCTCTTTCGCGTAAACCACCCGTAGCACGTGGCCCAGTTCGGGTCCCATCACCAGCTCCGCTAGCGTGCAGATCGTCTCGACGAACTCCGGGCCATGCGCCGGCTCGGCCTGGCACAGGTGGTGGGCCACTTCGTGCAGCATCACCAGCTCGCGCAGCGCCCAGTCGGCGATACCGCGGTCGGGAACCGCGATTATGGCTGTGCCGTCCCGGTTTTCGTAGTGCGCGGCGGTCCCGGCCTGCCGGGCTCGCACCCGCAGCGGCGCAACATCCGGCCAGCGTTGCCGTACCGCCGGTAAACCGAGCACCTCGTCGACATAGCGCTGCGCCGAGGCGACCGATCCGAATCGCGCCTCGGGCGGCAGGGTCAACTGGGTGCCGAAGAACTCCACCGCGGGTGAACTCCGCTCGGCGGCCCGGTCGAACATCGTCCGAACGAACTCCTCAGCGGCATAGACCTTGGCGCGCTGAGAATCCCGCTTTGCCGAGCCGGCCGCAGTCACCGGCCCAGCGAGGTCCGCGCCCCGGGCAGCTCGGGGCTGTTCCCGAGTCGCGCTCGTTTGCCGGCCCGATCACCTGCGCGCCGCGCGGCCGAGGAGTATCCGGCCGTAGCTCGGCTGGCTTGCCAGGTGCCGCGCGCCTTCGACGCGCTGCGGTAGTAGTCGTGCAGCTCAACGTCTTTGTCCCGCAGCGCGATAGCGGTGCCGGGGCGGCGACTGCGGTCCTTGGTGGCCTCGCGCCGCGTCTGGTCGCGGGCCTCGGAGAGGCGCTGACCGACGCGGGCCCCGAACGCGAGCTGAAAATTGAGCCGGGCGGTGATCGTCGGGGTGGGCCGGTGGGCACCCGAAGCGAGGTAGGCATCCGATGCCCGCACCATCTGGACCACCAAACTGGCGTACAGGGCGTGACTGGCGTCGATGTCCTCGGCGAACCCGTACGCATACACGAATGTCGAATTCGTCGCGATATCACAGCGCACGTCGTTGGCCGTGGCGATCAGCACGAACAGCTGCACGTAGGTTCGCAGTCCCTTGGTGCCGGCCGTCCCGATCGTGACGGTTCGCTGGGTCGGGGCTTGGGCCGCCGAACGGTTGGTCGCATGCGATCGGGCCACCGCCAGGTCGATCGACGCCGCCGTCGCCAGTCGTTGCGCGGCGGTCATGAACGCGTCTGCCTCGTGCGCGTTGTCGGTGCCCTCGGCCTGACGCAGCAGTGCGGCGATGCGCGCCAGCATTTTGTCGTCGGTCATATCGCCAAACTAACGCAGGATTGCGACATTTCGCTTAGGGCCGATTCACAACCGATTCAGGATCCACGAGACCACGTCGCCGAGCACCTGGTTTTGCTCGGGCTCGTTGAAGACCTCGTGATAGAGCCCCGGGTAGACCTTCAGTTCGACGTCATCCGAGCCGACGGATGCGACCAGGCGCCGACTGCCTTCGACGGGCACCAACCGGTCCTCGGAGCCGTGCACCACCAGCAGCGGCGCGGTCAATGCCGGTGCGCGCTGCTCCATGGTCTCGCCGACCTGCAGCATCGCCCGGCCGACGCCGAACGGGATCTTGCCGTGATAGACCAGCGGGTCGGCGTTGTAGGCGGCCACCACCGCGGGGTCGCGGGAAATCGCGTCGACGTCGAGTTCCTGCGCCGGTACACCGGGTATGAGGGCACCGAGCGCCTTGGCCGCGAACGCCAGCAGCGGCGACACCTGGTCTTGGGCCGCCACCACCGGGGCGGACAGCACCATCAGGTCGTAGTTGTCCGGCCGCTCGACGCCGTAGGCGAAGACGATCCCGCCGCCCATGCTGTGCCCCAGCACGATGCACCTGAGGCCGGGATTCTCCTTGGTGGCGATACCGACCAGGGTGGCGAAGTCGCCGGTGTACTCCGAGATGTCCCGCACCAACATCCGCTTGCCGCCGGAACGGCCGTGCCCGCGGTGGTCCAGCGCGTAGGTGAGGAGCCCGGCTTCGCCGAAACGCTGCGCCACGTGGTCGTAGCGGCGGGCATACTCGCCGAGGCCGTGCGAGAGCACGACCACCGCGCGCGGCGCAATGTCCGGCGTCCAGACGTCGTAGACGATGCGTACGCCGCCCACGCCGTCGAAATTGCGTTCCGTGCGGGTCGTCGTTGTCATTACGGGCAGCGTAGTGGCTCGCACCCGGCCGCAGTCGGAGGCGCTGCGTAGGCTCATCCGGGTGAGCGTGCTCGCAGCGGACTCAGACGGCTCGGAGATCCCCGCCGACGGCGGCAGCCCTGCGGATTTCGCTGCTGCCGCCGAGCCCTACCGTCGCGAACTGCTCGCGCACTGCTATCGGATGACCGGGTCCTTGCACGACGCCGAGGATCTGGTGCAGGACACCTTGCTGCGGGCCTGGAAGGCCTACGACCGGTTCGAAGGCAAGTCGTCGATCCGAACCTGGCTGCACCGCATCGCCACCAACACCTGCCTGAGCGCGCTGGAGGGGCGGCAGCGCCGTCCGTTGCCGACCGGGCTCGGCGGGGCCCGCTCCGACCCGACGGCGGAGCTGGTGGAACGCCGTGAGGTGCCCTGGTTGGAGCCGCTGCCCGACCTCAAGGACGACCCGGCCGACCCGTCGGTCATCGTCGGGTCGCGCGAGTCGGTGCGATTGGCGTTTGTCGCTGCGCTGCAGCACCTGTCCCCCCGCCAGCGAGCGGTGCTGCTACTGCGCGACGTCCTGCAGTGGCGCTCCGCCGAAGTGGCCGCGGCGATCGGCACCACCACGACCGCGGTCAACAGCCTGCTGCAGCGGGCCCGGTCCCAACTGCAGACGGTCGCGCCCAGCTCAACCGACCGGCTGGCGGCGCCGGATTCGCCGCACGCTCAGGACCTGCTGACCCGCTACATCGCGGCGTTCGAGTCCTACGACATCGACCGGCTGGTGGAGCTGTTCACCGCCGAAGCGGTCTGGGAGATGCCGCCCTACACCGGTTGGTACCAGGGCGCGCGAGCCATCATCACCCTCATTCACCAGCAGTGCCCCGCCGAGGTCGGCGGCGACATGCGCATGATTCCGCTGATCGCCAACGGTCAGCCCGCCGCGGCGATGTACCTGCGCGTGGGTGAGGAGCACGTGGCCTTTCAGCTCCACGTGCTGGATATCCGCACCGATGGCGTATCGCATGTGGTTGCATTCCTGGACGACACGTTGTTCGCGAAATTCGGGCTGCCCAGTTCGCTGTGACGGCTCGCCTAATAAGGTGTGCCTCATGACGGATTTGCCACTGATTACGCCCGTGCCCGGAAAACCCGCGTTGCTGTTGGGCGGCTTCGAGATTGGCAGCCTGGGCTACGTTGCTGAAGAGTTCTTTCTGTCCGGAACGGCCGCGTCCTACGCCGCGACAGGCGAACTGGGTTCCGACGGTCGCTGGCCGGTATCGCCGGCCGACACGCAGGACTACACCACCCGGATGGTGGTGCTGACGCCCGCCGATCGCACGCAGTTCAACGGCACGGTGCTGGTCGAATGGCTCAACGTGAGCGGCGGCATCGACGCCCCGGCGGTGTGGATGATGGCGCATCGCGAAATAACTCGGGCCGGCTACGCCTACGTCGCGGTCTCGGCCCAGAAGGTCGGGGTGGACGGCGGCTCGAACATGCTCGGCATGGACCTCTCGCTCAAGAGCCAGGACCCGACCCGGTACGGCGCGCTGTCCCACCCGGGAGACGCGTTCTGTTACGACATCTTCTCCCAGACCGGTGCGCTGTTCAGGGCCGCAGGAGATGAGCACCCGCTGGCCGGCTTGCAGGTGGAAAACGTTGTAGCACTGGGTGAGTCACAATCAGCGATGTTCCTCACCACCTACATCAACGCCGTCGATCCGCTCGCCGGAATTTACGACGGCTTCCTGGTGCACTCCCGATTCGGTCCCGGCGCACCGCTGGACGGCGGTTCCATCTTCGACGAATTGCAAAACAGCACACCACTTGCGGTGAACTTCCGGCCCGACCTGCGTGTCCCGCTCGTCGCGATCATCACCGAAACCGACCTTTTCGGCGGCGTCCGGCACGGCTACTACTTCGCGCGACAGCCGGACAACGAGCGACTGCGGGTCTGGGAGGTTACCGGCACCGCGCACGCCGACAACTACACGATCCAGGTCGCGCCGATCGACACCGGCGCCGCACCGCTCGTCGACATCGTGGCCGCCTACGCGCCGACCAACATGCTGATGGGACAACAACTCGGGCACTACATTAACTTCGCCCCGCAGCACCACTACGTCGTGCAGGCGGCGATCAGCGCTCTACGGATCTGGGTGACCACCGGCGAGGCGGCGCCCAGCGCGCTACCTATCGAGGTGCGCGAAGCCGAAGAGCCACAACCGATTCTGGACAGCAACGGTCTCGCCCAGGGCGGCATCAGGACTCCTTGGGTGGATGTCCCGATCGCTCGGACTTCCGGTAGCGACGGCTCGGCCGACGCCATGGAGAACCTCATGTCCGCATTATTCGGCTCAGGCGAGCCGTTCGACGCCGCGACAGTGCACCGGCTCTACCCCGGTGGCTTAACCGACTACCTGGAGCGGTTCACGGCCGCACTGGATTCGGCCATCAAATCCGGGTTCCTCTTGCCCGCCGACCGAGCTGAGATCCTCGAAATCGCCGCCGCGACATACCCCAGCGGCTAGCGGTCAGCGGTCAGCGGTCAGCGGCCAGCACGTCACGCACCGCGGCATCGACGGTGGTCAGCAGATCGGGATCCACGCCGGCGCGCCCGCGAACCAATATCGAGGCGTCGCTGGCCGCCGGCAGTCCCTCGGCCAGGCAGAGACCGTCGGGCAGCTTTCCGATCATCGGCAGCAGCGCCAACCCGAGCCCCGACCGCACCGCCGCGTAAAGCCCTGCTAAATCGCCACATTCGGCGGCGACCTGGTAATCGATACCGGCCTTTTCGAGGATCGCGAAAGCCGGCTCGCGCAGCGTGCACGGCTCAGCAAAGACCACCAACGGTAGCGGCTCTGAGGTGCGAGCACTGAATGACCGTCCCGAAATCCACTTCAGCGCAGCGACTCCCGACGCATTGCCACGATCCAGTCCAGACCCGTCGAGCATGATCGCCAAGTCCACCAGCCCCCGGTCGATCGCGTCGGCGAGTGAAACGTTGCGGTCAAGCCGGAAGCGCGGCCGCCGGTCGGGAAGGCGCTCACGCAGCACGTTGGTCAGCGCGGGCAGCATCACGTCCGCACCGTGCTCGGTCGCGCCGATCGTCAGCAGCCTGGGCTCGGTGGCGCCAAGGTCGTCGAGCGCCGCGTCGTGCGCCGCCAGAATCGTGCGGGCATGGCGCAACACCCGCTGGCCCATCTCGGTGAACAGCATGCCGCGCCCGGAGCGTTCCACCACCGGCTCGCCGACCACGCTCTCCACCTTGCGCAGATGCTGGCTGACCGCGGACTGGCTCACATGCAGCGCAGCAGCCGCCCGGTGGAACCCTCCGCAGTCAGCGACCGCGACGAGGCTGCGCAGCGGCGCGATATCTAGTACCTGAGGCATACCCGCTAGCCTAGATCGATCACTAAATATGATCAATAACGTGCGTCATTACCAGCTAATTCGGCGTCGCTACGGCAGACCGATAAGCATGAGCGATCGATCTTGATCGACAATAATCGTTGGACGCGCGCGGTGGTTGTTCGCGACCATGGTTGGTATGGACCTGCCACGCATGCCGTTGACCACCGCTACTGCGGTGACGTTGTCCTACGCGGTCGGCTACCCGATCGGAGCGCTCGCGGTGGCGGCAATGACCCCGATGGCCGTCTTGGTGCTGCGATTCAGTTTGGCCGCGATCATTCTGGCGGCCCTGGCCTTGGCCGCCAAAACGGCGTGGCCGCGCGGCGCGCAATTCGGCCACGTCGTCGTCACCGGCCTGCTCATCCAGGCCGTGCAGTTCTGCTGCCTTTACGAAGCGCTGCTGCTCGGGGCGCCGGCGGTGCTCTGCGCGGTGGTGGTCGCGATGAATCCGGTGGCGACGGCGATCCTGGCCGCGATGGTCTTGCGGGAACCGCTCGGCCTGCAACGCATCGCCGCGCTGGCTCTCGGTGTCCTCGCGGTGTTCGCCGCCTGCGCTAAACGGCTGATGAGCGCGCACGGGGTCGACCCGGTGATCGCGCTGCTGGTGCTCGCGTTGCTTGGCCTCGCGGCCGGTGGCGTGTACCAACAGCGGTACTGCGCGGGCGTCGACTTCCGCGCGATGGGGGCGGTGCAAAACGCCGTGGCGCTCATCCCCGCGGCAGTCTTCGCGGCGCTGACGCCCTTCGCCGTGCACGACGCCGTCAACGCATCGTTCGCGGTCACCGGCATGGTGTTGCTCAACGCCACGCTGGCGGTCAGCCTGTACTTGCGCGCCATCAGCATGCACGGGGCGGCGGCGGCGGCGATGCTGTTCGCCATCATCCCCGCGGCGGCCGCGGTGCTGTGCTGGCTGATGCTCGGGCAGCGCCCGGACATCGGCGTCGCCATCGGCCTGCTCGCCGGGGGCCTCGCGTGCTGGCTGAACAGCAGGTCAGCGAGCCGGCGCCGGGCGGCGAAACCGGTACCCGAGCCCGCCGTCGTCTCGCCGGGCCTGGTCGCCTGCTCAGTCTCGTTGTCCGACAAAGACTTCGCGTAACACCCAGGTTGTCAGAACGCAAACAGGCGGCTGTCCGGTGCTGGTCCGTCCAGCGGACGGACCAGCCCGGTCCCAGTGATCAACGGCAAGTCCAGCGCGGACAACAAGCCGGGCGCCGCCGCGTACACCGCGGGAATGGCGTTGACCATCCGTGACGAGCCCGCGATGCGTGCACCCAGATCGTGGTCATGGTCCTCGGCCATCTCGAATTCGCACCGCATGCTCGGCGATCCCTCGATCTCGACGCGATAGACACCGCGGCCCGAGGCCAACCCGTAGCCGAGATCCTTTGGCGCAATACCGATGTGGGGTTGTGGCCAGTCCGGTGCGATGTCGTCGCGCATCCGCGTCACATGGTCGATGACGAAAGTGGCTGCGCCGTCTACATATCCGGTCAGCGTAGAGCGCATCGCCGCGATGGTCCCGGCCGCGATGTGACCGGTCGGTGTGTCGAAAGACTCGGTGGCGGGGACGCGTTCGTTGCCCTCCTCGATGTGGTCGACCTTGACGCCCAGTCCCGCGGCGAGCTGGTGCACAACGGGGCCCCAGCCGAAGGTGAACACGCCGGGTGTGGCTGCAAACGCGGTGAATTCGGGGGGCTTGCCGAAGCCCAGGATCTCATACACCGCCGCCCGGTCCGGGTAGGTCGCGTAGTTGAACATCTCCGTCACGCGGATCGACTCGATGACCCGAGAGACTCCCGAAAGAACCAGCGGCAGGACATCGTTGGCGAATCCGGAGTCGATGCCGGTGGTGAAGAACGAGACGCCGCCGTCCAGCGCGGCCTGGCGCAGCGGATCGGTGAACGCGGCGTCTACGGCATCGGGGAAGACCAGCGGCACCACCGAACAGGACACCACGTTCTTTCCGGCCCGCAGGATGGACACCATGTCCTCGATGGCCTCCAGCGGGCGCAGGTTGGCGCCGGCCGCATACACCACCACCTCGGCGTCACCGGCCAGCAACGATGCCGGGTCCTGGGTGGCCGCCACTCCTACCGGCGCGATTCCGCACAGCTCCCCCGCGTCGCGGCCCGCTTTGGCATCGCTGTGCACCACGACGTCGACCAATTCCAGCTCGGGGTGGTCGATCACCCCGCGCAGCGCGATCACACCCATGGAACCCGGGCCCCACACCCCCACCTTGATCACAATTTTCTCCTAATATTAGGACGACTGTTCTTACATTTTGGACGGATGGTAGGAAGCTGGGCATGGGTACGTCAACCGCTAAATCGCCGCCCACCGGTCGGGTGATGGACGTGCTTGCCGCGCTGGCCGATTCACCCCACGGGCGAACCTCGGCCGAGCTGGCCAAGATCTGCGGCATCAGCACCTCGACCTGCGCCTTGGTGCTGGCCGAGCTGGAGCGCCGGAACTGGGTCACGCGGCGTGCGGACCGCCGCTTCTGCCTGGGCAGCGGGTTGTTCGGACTGGTGCACGGCCTGCGGGTGCAGTTTCCGCTGCTGGACAGCGGCCGAGCGGCGCTGGACTTGCTGCGCGACACGCTCGGCGCGGGCTGCTCGATGTCGCGGATCGGCGACCGGCAGCTGACCACCGTCGACGCGGTCGGGCACGGCACCGACGGCGGGCACGCAGTCGGCCAGCGCTTCCCCATCGATCCGCCGTTCGGGCTGGTCGCGATGGCGTGGCGCGACGACGAGTTCGTCGCGGCCTGGTTGCAGCGGGTGATGCCGCGGTTGACCCGCGCCGAGATCGCGCAGCATCAGCGGGTGCTCGCCGATATCCGGGCCCGCGGCTATGGCGCGTGGCGCTTCGACGACACTCACCAGTCGCTGCACAACCGGTTGGCCGGTGTGCTGGCGTCGCTGGAGCCGACCGCCCAAGTCACCCGGCAACTGACCACATTGATGACGATGGTCACACTGCAGTCGGTGACCGACACTCTCGAAACAGACTTGCCGTCAACCGAATTCGTCGTTCTTCCGATTTTCGGGCAGGACGGCCAGCCGGAATACCAGATCGAGATCCACCTGGGCCGCCCCGCCGGGTTGACACTGGACGCACTCGACGCCGCACTCTCCCACGCGCAGGGGCTGCTGACCGCACTACCCTGAGGCTATGTCTGCCACCGCGGAGCTTCGACGGGCCGGCGACCGCGCAGTCACCACGACGCCCTGGCTGAAGTCCCGGCATTCGTTCTCGTTCGGCGACCACTACGACCCGGACAACACGCACCACGGGCTGTTGCTGGTGAACAACGACGACATCGTCGCCCCGCACACCGGATTCGATACGCACCCGCATCGCGATATGGAAATCGTCACCTGGGTGCTGGACGGCGCTCTGGCACACCAGGATTCCATCGGCAATCGCGGCGTGATCTATCCCGGCCTGGCCCAGCGCATGTCGGCCGGTAGCGGCATCCTGCATTCGGAGAAGAACGACTCCGCTACGGAGCCGGTGCATTTCGTGCAGATGTGGGTCACCCCGGACGAGAGTGCTATCACACCGAGCTATCAGCAGCACGAAGTTCACAACGACCTGCTCAGCAGCGGCTTGGTCACGATCGCCTCGGGCATACCGGGGCGTGCTGCCGCCATCGGACTGCACAACCACAATGCGGCCCTGCACGTCGCGCGGCTGCAACCCGGCGACACCATCAGCACTCCCGCCGCCCCCTACCTGCACGTTTTCGTCCCGCGCGGCCGGGTCAGTGTGGAAGGCGTCGTCGGTGACCTCGAGGCGGGCGATGCCCTCCGGTTCACCGGCGCCGAGGGTCAGCGGCTGACGGCGCGCGACCCGGCGGAAGTCCTGATCTGGGAGATGCACGCAGGCCTGGGCGGCTAGCCCCATAGAGTGGGCACGACAGACAGGAGCCCGCATGTCTCAATCACAGCCGCGGCACGCGGCACCGAACCCGAAGCACAACGTAAAAGCGCTACGGACGGTGCAGTTCTGGGCATTGCCCATCGTCGCGACACTGGCGCTGATGTCGGCGTTGTGCGCGCTGTACCTGGGCGGCATCCTGAACCCGACGACCAATCTGCGCCACTTTCCGATCGCTGTGGTCAACGAGGACGCCGGGCCCACCGGGGCAAAGATCGTCGACGGCCTGGTCAACAACTTGGACAAGACCAAGTTCGACGTCCGGGTGGTCTCGCACGACGAGGCCCAGCGACTGCTGGACACCGCGAAGGTGTACGGCGAAATGGTGATTCCGCCGACGTTCTCGTCCAGGCTGCGCGAATACGGCGAGAGTTCGCTGATGCCCGGCCATGTGGAGCGGCCCTCGATCGCCATTTTGACCAACCAGCGCGCCGGCACCCTGGGTTCCGGCATTGCCGGACAGACCCTGAACCAGGCCGCGGCGAAGATCAATCAGCAAGTCGGCCAACAACTTTCCGAACAGGTCGCGGCACAGTCCGGCGGGGCACAGCTGACCGGGGCAGCGCAGATCGGACTGGCCAGCCCAATCGACATCAAGTCGACCGTGTACAACCCGCTGCCGAACGGAACCGGCAATGGCCTGTCGGCCTTCTACTACGCGCTGTTGCTGCTATTGGCCGGCTTCACCGGCAGCATCGTGGTCAGCACCCTGGTCGACTCCTTGCTGGGCTATGTCCCCGCCGAGTGGGGCCCGGTATACCGCTTTGCCGAGCAGGCCAACATCTCGCGCTTCCGGACCCTGCTGGTCAAGTGGGGGATCATGGCGGTGCTGGCGTTGCTGACGTCGGCGGTCTACATGTCCATCGCGCACGGGCTCGGCATGCCCATCACGCAGGGCTGGAAGCTATGGGCGTACGGCGTCTTCGCCATCATCGCGGTGGGCGTCACGTCCAGTTCGCTGATCGCGGTGCTGGGCTCGATGGGATTGCTGTTCAGCATGCTGGTTTTCGTCATCCTCGGGTTACCGTCGGCGGGCGCCACAGTGCCGCTGGAGGCGGTGCCGCCGCTCTTCCGCTGGCTGGCCGAATTCGAACCGATGCACCAGGTGTTCCTGGGCGTGCGCTCGCTGCTCTACCTGAACGGCGCCGGGCAGGCCGGATTGACCCAGGCGTTGTGGATGACATCCATCGGCCTGGTGATCGGGCTGCTGCTCGGCGGCATCGTCACGAAGTTGTACGACCGCAGCGGATTCCACCGGATTCCGGGCGCGGTCGAGATGGCGATCGCCGAAGCGCACCAGACGCAACACAAGTCGCGCTCGGTCAAGGACGAGACTCCCGCCGGGCACAAGCACGAATTGACGGGCGAGGCCAAGCACGACACCGCTGCCCCGGCCGAGCCCGCCAGCCAACCCGAGGAAGAACCCGAAAGCCCAAGCGGCCAAACGTAATTCCAGCGCGGCCAAAGCGTCACGTGCCCGTTACTTTTGTTGACAGTGTGACAAATGTGACTGATCCTAGCTATGTTGGATTAGCGTTCGGGCCGAAAGGGCTATCGTGCGGACACGACCCGCCAGGTTGCGCCGACTGGCGGCCACCGTCACCGCCGTAGTGGGCGCCGCTGTCCTGTCCATCTTCTCCGGAGCGCCCGTCGCGCATGCCGCCGACGGCCGCGAGATGCTGGCGAGTGCCGTCGGCGCCACCCAGGGCTCGTATCTGGTCTACAACTTCGGCCCCGGCCACCCCACACCGCTGCTCGACGCCAGCGGTCGCTGGTACGAGATGAACAACGGCGGCCATCTCATGGTCATCAAGAACGCCTCGGGCCGGCTGGCACCGCACCTGCTGGTCGACACGCATCGGGGTGACCAGGCGCGCTGCGAGAACAACCCCGGGGCCCGCACCAGCGAGGGGTTGTGGCAGGCATCCGAGCTCTACGAGCCGCGGCAGGCATGGCTGCGGATGGGTCAGCCGACCATCGCGATCAACGCCAACTTCTTCGACGTGCGCGGGCAGAAGGGCGGCAGCTGGCGCACGACTGGGTGCAGCTCGCCGCTGGGCGCCTTCGTGGACAACACCAACGGTCACGGCCGGGCCAACCAGGCGGTCACCGGCACCCCGGTCTACCCCGGCAAGCAAGGGCTTTCGGGCGGCGGTGAGAGCTGGTCGTCGTTGACGACGATGATCCTGCCGACAGGTGGCGCGCCGTATGTGGTGTGGCCCAGGAGCAAAAACGACTACGACTCCGCCACCCCGGTGGTGGAGGATCTGCTCAACAAGAACGAGAAGTTCGTCGCGGTGTCGGGCATCGGACTGCTGGCCCCCGGCCAGACTCAGCAGCTGCGTGACGGCGGGCCCAGCGCGGCGCGCACGGCGCTGGCCTACGTCAAGCAGCGCGACGAGATGTACGTCTTCGAGGGCGGCAGCTACACCCCGGACAACATGCAGGACTTGTTCCGCGGCCTGGGCAGCGATAACGCAATCCTGCTGGACGGTGGCGGGTCGTCGGCGATCGTGATGCGCCGCGACACCGGAGGGATGTGGGCCGGCGCCGGATCACCGAGGGGATCGTGTGACACCCGCGAGGTGCTCTGCGACTCTCATGAGCGCGCGCTACCCAGCTGGCTGGCGTTCAACTAACCACCTTCGGCCACAGCGCTTTTCGCAGTAGTCGGCCCGTACCGGAAGATCAGCAGACTCGTCGCGATCACCGCCGCCGTCACCGCGAACACCGGCGCGACCACGTATCGCGACATCGTCGCGCCGAAGAAGGCACCCGCGCACATGGTGACAACCACGGCGAAACGCAGCTTTCCACGCTCCCCGGTGCCACCGGCCAGCCGGCTGTCCAGGCCGAGGCTGACGATTGTCGACGTCAACACCGTGGTGGAAAGTTCTTGGATTCCGAATTGGCGGGCACTCGAGTGCTGCAAACCGAACGTCACCGCGAGGAGGCCGATCATAATCAGCTTGGTGTTGTCGTGATAGCGAAGCACACCCGTGCCCGCCAAGATCGACAACACGACCAATAGTGCGATCTCCGTTGCCAACACCATGGTGATCCACAACCGCACCCGGTCGCCGAAATGCCGTACCAACCGGCCACTGAGGATGGTGGTGCAGACGAAAGTCGGCAACGCCACCGCGACCGCGGTCAGATCGATACTGGTCCTCGGGGCGAGCCAGAAGCCGAGGAAGATGACGTTGCCGGTCATGTTGGCGACGAAGACGTGGCCGAGCACCAGGATACTGATCGAATCGGCCAGCCCGGTGGCGAATGTCAGCAACAACAACGCCGCGGTCAAATGCCGCTCGGCTATCGGCGAAGTAACGGCCATGGGGTGCAGTACCTTTCGCCCGATCGCGCTATGTCTGCGGCGTCAAGTCCAATGAGGTGACGGTCGTCATCCGGGTGACCAGCCAGCGTCCGTCCGTACGCTTCATGAAAAGCCGATAGGACAAGTACTTCAGCGACGGGATGTTCTTGTTCAGCGGACTGGTGGACGTGGTGTTCGTATAGACGATCACGGCGGCATTGGAATCATCCAGCGATTCGACCGCTGCGCCGGTGACTTGAGTGCTGTTGGTGATTTTCGCTTGCTTGTTGGGGGCCACGATCGCGTCGACGAATTTGCGGTACTGGGCTTCGAAGTCGCCACTGAGATAGGCCGACGCGCGGTCGGCGAGCTTGTCCATGTTCTCCGGGGTGTAGGTCCACAGCGTCGTGATCGCGTTGGCCGCCGTCTGCGCCACTTTCAATTTGGTTGCGGCAGTGGCGCGGTCGTTCAGGTAGGGATGCAGGGTCGCGCCGGCGAACGCCGCAGAACCGACGAACAGTACCGCGGCCACTGCGGCGGCGATGCCCGCCCACTTGCCGGCCAGCCAGCCGCGCCTGGTCTTGACGGGTTTATCGGCCGCCGCGCTCACCTCGGACTCATCCGCATCCGCATCAACGTCCGGCTGCGCGGCAGCCTCGGTCTCGTCGGCGGATTCAACTTCTGTTGCGGCAGAGGTGCTTTCGTCGTGCTGCGCAGCCTCGTCCCCGGCTACGTCGTCGGTCAGACCACCCGCAGCAAGTTGCTTATCTTCCACTGATTCCCTTCCCGGGTCGCAGTTGCCATCCAACGAGTCGTGTTCTCGAAAACCTGCTTGTCGTCCGGCGACTTGGAGGTGACTACGGTCGCCACGATCACATTGGCGCTGCCGTCGTCATTCCACCGTTCTACGCCGGCGTCCAGCACGGTCCCGGTGGCAGGTTCGGCACGGGCCACCTGCAGCAGGATTTCGTTGGCTTTATCGCGGTACTGCTTAGCGAAGTCGCCGGTCGCTTGGGCCTGTATCCGCACTATGTAGTCGTTGGCGTGAAACGGATCGAGCGACGTGAAGCCCGCCATGAAGCCGGTGACGTAATTGAGCACCTCGCGGTCCTTCGACGTGGCGCGCTCCTGCGATTCATGCGAGATGAATACCAGGGCCGAGACCGCGATCGCGGCCGTCATCAGCGCGGCGGCAACCACACTGGCAAGCGGCAACCGCCACGATCGGTCCGGCGCCGGTGGCTGCGCGCTGAGCAGCGGCGCCTCGCCCGGCTCAAATCTACGGCGGGGACTCATTTTTCGTTCCCGGGTTGCTTCGGTTTGGTCAGCACGGTGAGGTCGTCGACGCGCCAGTCGCTGCCTTGCTTGGCAAAACTCACCCGCACGGTGGCGGTGATGTACCGCTCCCCGGGCGCCATGCCTCGCCGGCCCTGCATGAACAACAGCATCGTCGCCCGATCCGGCGACGCGGCTTGGATCGAGCTGTCAGTCACCCAGTACTCGTTGATGACCGGGTTGCCCTTCTGCACGATGTCCTGCTGAGTCGCCAGCTGGCCCCGATATTTGTCGGTCGCCAGCGACTGGGCACGCGCGAAATCGTCGTGCAACGATTTCGGGTCGTAGGTCAGCATTTGCGCGACGATCTTGGGTCCCTGCGTCGCGATCTGTGCGCGCGTTTGATCGGTCGCTTGATCACCGGAGTACACCACCGCGTAGCTCACACCGGCGCCTGCCACGCATAGCCCGGCCGCCGTCAGCACTGCCACTGCGGTCCACTGCCGCACCTTGGGCAGCTGGGCGCCCTGCTCGATCGGCTTTACCTCGGTGCCCATCACCATGTCGGCGAAGGTGCGGCGCTGCGGATCCCACAGTGGCCATAGCCATCCCACCACCGTCACGGTGTCGAGTAGATGAGCCAGGTCCCGCAGCAGCAGCCCCCAGGCTCCTACGGCGGCACCATCGCGGCGCACCACGGCGATTCCACACAGCGCGCGGCCCAGGCTCCAACCGACAACGGCCGGCAGCAGCAACCGGTTGACCAGCAGCGCCAGGATGGCCAGCCCCAGCAGGGAAATGCACGCCCACCACCAGGGGCCGCGTGCCGGCACACTGAACGACACCAACGCCATCGTCGTCACCACGGCGAGGGCGGGCAGCACGTCAACGGCCCATGCGCAGAGGCGGATATGCCACGGCGCCAAGGTATTTGCCGATGGCGCCGGGGTGCCCGCCGTGTCCTTCGTCTTAGCCGAAATCTCCTCGACCACCACCGTCACTTGGTCACCTGGTCGAGCTTGGCGATCCGGTACGCGCCTTCGGCCTGCGACATCTTCACCCGCAGCCGATAACCGGTTTCGTTCTGCGCCTGATCGCCAGAGACCTTGACACGCATGGCGACCAGCACGTCGACCGAACCGTCATCGTTGTTGCGCTCGACCGCCGCCCGCACATCGGAGACCTGCACGTGCACATTCGAAGCCTGATAGGCCTGAATGATCATGCTGGTATACATCATCGCCTGGGTGCGGTAGGCGCCCGTGCCGCAGTCGACGATCTTCTGCTCACTGGCCAGCATCGTGGTGGTGTCCGGCGCTTGGGTCGCCGTGACACAGTCGATCGCCGCCTTCACCGCGGCAGCGTCATCGCGCGCTATGGCCTGGCTTTCCTTGTGGTATTGCAGCGCGAAGTAGCCGCCGGCCCCGATGGCTCCGGCGAGCACAACAAGCAGCACCGCGATACCGGACAGCCATCCGCGGCTCAACCGCGACGGACCCCGCGGCACCGGCGCGGCTTCGGCGTCGGCCGAACCCTCGGTGTCGGTCGGGTCGGCTCCGGCCTCGGATTCTGACGAATCCTCGGTCGTCACCGCTTCACCCGTCTGATCGGCTCCGGCTTCGGATTCTGACGAATCCTCGGTCGTCACCTCGGTGCGCAACGAATCATCTGCGTCGGTGGGGTTCAGCTGGCTGGCGCCAGCATCTCCTTCCATCCGTCGTCTCCTGTTTTCTTCGAGTTCTCAATGGAGTATTTAACGCCGTCGGGGCCTACTAGCTGGCCGCTCTGGGGACTGTATACCGCTGAGGGGGGCCCGCCTGGCGTGTAGACACACGGGTTGGGCTGCTGGCCGTTGCACTGCACCGTACCCGATCCGGGCCGGGACAACGGATCGCTGGTCGCCGGTGGCGTCCCCGCCACGCGGTCCGAGGGCGCCGGGTTCACGCCGTTATCGACCGACGGCGCCGGGATCACCATGCCTGGCCGGACGGATTGGTCGCAACGCGCCGACGGTGCCGGGCAGGTCAGGATCTGGTTCGGGTCGCCGTACCAGGGGTTCGTCCCGGCCGGAACGTACGGCTTGGGATCGCGGCATTCCCGTGGCGAAGCTGCCCGTTTGCCCGGAACATCGGCACACGGAATATTTCGCGATCCGCGGACACTGTTGGCCGGAGTGTCCATCGGAATCTTGCAGTAGGTGCCGGATGGCAACGGCTGCAGGCTGGTATCGGCCGGAGACCGCCACTCCGGCGCCGGAATAAAGCCGGTCAGACA
The DNA here is from genome assembly GCA_963826365.1 of uncultured Actinomycetota bacterium. Taxonomy (GTDB): domain Bacteria; phylum Actinomycetota; class Actinomycetes; order Mycobacteriales; family Mycobacteriaceae; genus Mycobacterium. The sequence continues at coordinate 1,301,928 of CAWGXA010000004.1, forward strand.
CGGCGGCGGCTGGTTGATCGACAACGCCAGGTCCAGGGCGGCCTGGTTCGGGAACGGTGCGGCAACCGTCTGGGCAATCGAGGCACCCTGCGGCAGGAACACCAGCACCTGCTCCACGCCGGAGTGGTAGCGCTTGAGCAGGTCGAAGACCACCTCGAGATTCGCCAGCAACTGCGGCAGCGATTCGCGGACGTCGCTGAACACCGAATTGACCTGATCAGCGGTCGGCGCTGCCTGGGAAAGCACGCTTTTCACGTGCTGGTCGTTTTGCGCGGCCTGCGCGGACAGTGAGTTGAGATTGCGCGCCCAGCGCTCGATCGCATCACCCGACTTCACCTGGCTGTCCAGGACCGGTCCGGAGTTCTGCAGGATGTCGTTGACGCTGGAGATGTTCGTCTTGAAGTCGCCGACGATTGCCTGGGTGGAGTCGACCAGCCGTTGCAGCGCCGGCCCCAACCCGCCGACGGATTCCGCGGTCTCGTCGAGCAACTTGCCGATCTTGTCCTTGGGCAGAGCCGACAGCCCGCGGTTAGCGGTGTCCAGCGCCGGACCGATCTCGGCCGGCACGGTGCCCTTGGTGATGGTTTGTCCTTCGGAGAGATACCGTCCGGGGTTCCCGCCGGAGACCAGGTCCAGGTACTGCTCTCCGACCGCGGACACCGAGTGGACGTTGGCGACCGTATCGACCGGGATCTTGTAGTTGCTGTCGATACTCATCGTCGCTTCGGCGCCGTGTTCGGTGGGCTGGACGTCAGTGACCCTGCCGATGGTGATGCCGCGGTAGGTCACGTTGGCCGTCGGGTACAGGCCGCCCGACGCGGGCAGCTCGGCCTTGAGCGTGTACTGCCCAATGCCCATCAAGGTGGGCACCTGCAGGTAGTAGATGCCCAGCACCAGCAGCGAGATCACCGTCAGGATCCCGAACGCCACTAGTTGGCGCTTAATGAAGGGAGTCAGCAATTCCGGTCCCCCCTCTCCACCAGCGGACCGCCGGGCGCGTCATTCGGGTTCGGCGTGTAGCGAACGTCGGGGATCATCGTCTCGGGATCGCGCCCGAAGGACTGCTCGAGTGCCCGCAAAGATCCCGACAATCCGGTACCCGTGAGGAACGCGTTGTCGACCGCACTGTAAGTCACGTCGAGCGTCAGCGAGATGTTCTGGTAGTCACCGCGGAACATCTTGGGCACCGTGTCGATGTCGTAAGGCTGGGTGAGGATCAACTTCAGCGCGCCGATCAGATAAGGCGAGGCACGGCCGAGTTCTTTGAACGGGCACTGCAGCGCCTGCAGATCGGTGTGCAGCGGCCCGCGGGCTTCCGACAGGTACTGATCGGCGGCTTGGCTGAGCCGTCCCACCGAATCGATCGCGTTGATCAGCAGGTTTTGGGTGTCGGCGAAGTGCTTGATCAGCGGCGGGATGTCGGTCAGCGTCCGATCCAGCACGTCCGACCGGTTACCCACGTAACCCAGCAGCCGGTTCGTGGAGTCGATCGCGTGGGTGATGTCGTCACGCTGTTGGTTGAGCTGATCGGTAAAGGTGTCCAGCTTGCCCAGGAACGACCGGATCTGTTCGCCGCGGCCGTTGAAGATGTTGAAGACCTCGTTCTGCAGCACCTCCAGGTTCGGGATGCCGCCGCCGCGCAAGATCAAGGACAAACTGGCCAGTGTCTGCTCGGTGGTGGGGTACGCCGAGGAATTCTTCAGCGGGATGGTGTCGCCATCCTTGAGCAGTTCCGCCGACGGGTTCGGCGGGGACCCGAGCTCCACGTGCTGAGAGCCCAGCAGGCTGGTCTGGCCGATCTTGGCCAACGTGTTTTTCGGTAGCTTGACGCTCTTGCTCAGGCCCAGCGTCAGGGTGGCTACCCAGTTCTTCAAATTGATGGCACGGATCGAGCCGACGAAGACGTCGGCAACCATCACCTTGCTGTTGCCGTTAATCGCCAAGGTGTCCGGAACCTGCACGTAGACGGTGTAAGCCCCCGACCCACTGCCCGGACCGCCCGGAATCTCCACGTTGGAGATTCCGCGCCATCCACACGAACTCAGCACCACCGCCGCCAGCAGCAGCACCAGCGCCTGCCAAACCCGACGGCGGACCAGCCGCGTCAACCTAGTCACTGGCCACCACCGAAGTCAGCGGGCATCGGCGGGCCGCCGGCGTTGGGTGCCGGCGCGCTCACTGGTGCCGGTGTCGGACCGACGGGACCCGGCAGCACCCCGGGCCCAGGTGGCGGCGGTTGGATCGGCACCGGAGCCTGCAACCCGATCGGGGGCAGGATCGGGTTCTCGTCGTAGGCGTTCGGCGGTCCCGGCGGGGTTTGGTACTGGGACTGCACCGGCTCGATATTGGGGCCGCCCATGAGTTCAGACAGCGACTCCGGGGTCATCAGACCCGCCGTGATCGGGCCCACCTGCTGCCCTTGCATGCCCGGGGCCACGATCCAGCCCGGCTGGGTGTTGCGATGCGACGTCGGCGTATCCGGCGACCAGATCCCGGGCACGGTCGTGTCCTTGTACCCGTTGGGCGGGTGCAGCCGCGGCTCGGAGTAGGCGACGTCCTTCGGCAGTGTCTCGGCGGTGCTGAACAGGTTCACGCCGAACGGCAGGTAGTTGAACTTGATCGCGTCGAGGATCGGTCCCAGGTATTGCGCGCAGAGTTCCGCCGATTCTTGGTACCCCAGCCGGCTGCCGGCCTGAATCGAGCTGCAGATGAACTGCATCGGGTTCGCGAAGTTGGTGATCGCCGGGATGGCGACCACCGAACCGTGCGTCGGGTGATAGATCTGGTTGATGTTGGACGCCGCGGTCGGCAGGACGTGTAAGGCGGTCTCCAGCCCGTTCAGCGGTTCCGGTTGCAGCAGCGTCGTAGTGGCGGTGTTGAGGTTGTTGATGTCCTGCGTGAGAACCTCGCGGTTCTTGTTCAGGAATGGCCGCACGGTGGACAGCAGACTGTCGAACTGCTGTATCGCATTGGACAGCACGCCGTCCGAGCTCGCCAGCCGACCAGTGACGTCTGCCAGGTTCTGGTTCAGCGCCACGAACTGCTGATCGTCCTGGTGTAGCGCGTTGACGAACAGCGCCAGGCTGCGCACCACCGCGAAGAAGTCCCCGCGGCCCTGGTTCAACGCATCCAGGGCCTGCGAAAGGCTGTTGAGGGCGGTGTTGATCTCCGTGCTTTTACCGGCCAGCCCGTCGGCGAACGACGTGATGACCTCACCGAAAGGCCCGGTCGGCTGCTCTTTGGTGGGGCCGAGCTTGGAGATGATGTTGGTGATGCTGTTGCGCAGCTCGTCCCACTCCACTGGCACCTGGGTGCGGTTTTCCGGGATCACCGCGTTGTCGGCCAGCGCGGGCCCACCCTTGTAGGGCGGCTCCAGCTGGATGGCCCGCGAGGCCACCAGCGTGGGGTTCAGGATCACCGCGGAGGCGTTGGCGGGGACCTTGTATTTGTTCTCGTAGTGGAAGGTCACCTTCATCTTGTCGCCGTTCGGCTCGATCTTGTCGATCGAACCCACCCGCAGACCCATGATCTGGACCTTGTCTCCGGGGTAGAGCGCATTGGCCGCCGGGAAGTAGGCGACCACGGTGTTGTTGGTCAGCTTGTCGTAAAGCCGGTAGCCGATGTAGCCGACGACGAGCGCCACCACCACCACCAGCGACCCGATGATCACCGACGTCCGGGATAACTTCGGTAGCCGGATGTTGCGGACATCAAAGATGGTGCTCAATTCTGGCTACCTCCCGTGACACCGCTGCCGCCCGATCCGCCCGGGTTGATGAACGGCGCCGGCAGCTGATTCCCCGGCCCAGGAGGTGCGGGTGGGCCTGGCGGCAGTCCCGGCGCGAACGCCGACGGAGGGCCCAGCGGGGCGGGCGGTCCGAGGTTCTCGGTACGCGCCCCCGGCGGTGCCTGGGTCGGCAGCGGCACTGGTGTGCCCGGAACATTCGGCGGCGGATCACCCGGCTGACCGGCGATCGGGATGCCCGGTGTCGGCGGCAGACCGTCGGGGTTCGGCGGCGAGGTCGCGATGTCGGGCGGCGCGGGGAAGGACGCGCCACCGAACGGGCCGATGCCGGCGCCGGCGCAGGGCAGCGGGTTCCACGGGCGGGGCAGACCTTCGTCGCCGATCGTGACGTTGCCGCCCGGGTTGGCGGGCGTGTAGGAGCACGGCGATCCGGGCGGGACGGCCGGTCCTGGATGATCCGGAGTGCCCTCCAGCAGCTGCGGGGGCGGCGGCGGCGCACCGTTGGGGAACCGGGTGCCGTTGGGGTCGGGCCATTTGGATTCCGGCAGTCCGGCGCTGCGCCAGAAGTTCTCCGGATCGATGCCGCGCTTCTTGAAAGCGGCATCAACCCAGGGCTGCAGAATCTGGTAGAAGGCCAGGTTGTGCAGGACCACTTTGAAGAACGGCCCGGACGCGATGGCTTCGTTCAACGACGGTAGGAACCCACCGACCTCGACGAGCCCCTTGGCGATGTCGTCTTTGCGCTGGACCAGGATGTCGCTGACCGTGCGCAGCTGCTCGAGCACGTGATTGAGGTTCGGGTTGTCGTTGATCAACCCCTTCACCTGCTCGGAGAAGGCCGCGACGTTACCCAGTAGTGCGTTGATCGCCTGGCCGCGTTCGTTGAAGGCGGCCAGCAGCGTCTTCGCGTTGACCAGCAGGCGATCGACCTGCCCGCTGCGATCACCGAGGATGGTGGCCACCTGGTTGGCCTGGGCCAGCAGATGCTTGACCTCCTCGTCGCGTTTGCCGACGGTGTCGGAGAACTTGGCCACCCCGTCGAGCGCGGCGCTCAGGTGCGGGTAGGTCTGGTCGACGGTCTGCGACAGCACGTGCAGCGACTGCTTGACCTCGTCGATGTTCCAGCCCGACGCGGCCTTGGTCACGTCGAAGAACGCGTCGTAGATCTGATACGGCGTGGTGCTTTGCCCCAGCGGCAAGCTGTCCCCGGGCCGCAGCGCCTTATCGCCGCGCGCCTCGATCTCGAGGACCTTCTTCCCGAGAATGGTGTCGGTCTTGATGGCCAGCCGGCTCTCGGTGCCAATGCTGTTGGTGCCGATGGAGAACTTCAGCTTGATGTGGTCACCGTCGATGTCGAGGGCTTCGACCTTGCCGACGTCCATGCCGGCGATGCGCACCTTGTCGCCCGCGCTGATGCCGCCGGAATCGGTGAACTGCCCGTAATACGCCGGCTTGGCGAACAGGATCGGGACACTGGTGAAGCTTTGCCCGACGCCGATCACGAGCACCAGCACCAGGATGCCCATCAGCCCGATGCGCATCCGGTTCGAGGGTTCTAGCGTTCTCATTGCGGCGTGCACCTACCCGTCGGCTGCTGGAACAACCGGACCGTGCGGACCGGACCACCGCCCTGCAGGCCGTTGATCTTGAGCGTGACGTCGCAGGCGTAGAAGTTCACGAAGTCGCCGTAAGAGCCGATGCTGCGGCCGATCAGGTTCAGCGCGGTCGGCACCTTGTGGAAGTAGTCGTCGAGCTGGACGCGCTGATCGATCAGCGGCTGCTGAATCTGGTCGAGGTAATTGAGGGTCTTGTGCAGCAACCCGCGGTCCTCGCTCAGCAGATCGGCCACCGTCCCGGCGGCGTTGCTGATGTGCGCGGTCCCGGCCGCCAGCGGTTCGGCGTGGTTCTTCAGCCCGGTGATCAGCACCTCGAGGTTGTTGACGGTCTGATCGAACTGCTGGCGATGCTTGACCGTCGTGTCCAACACGATGTTCAGGTTCTTGATGACCTCGCCGATCGCCTGGTCACGCTCGCCGATCTGATTGGTCAGCTGCGCGGTCTGGTCGAGGATGTCGTTGATGGTGCCGCCCTGCCCCTGGAAGACGGTGACCAGTGCCGTCGCGATGGTGTTGACCTTGTCCGGGTCCAGCGCCCGAAACAGCGGCTTGAAACCACCGATGAGGGCATCGAGGTCCAGCGCCGGCGAGGTGTGGGCCAGCGGGATCGCCCCGCCCGGCGGCAGCGACCGGTCGGCGCCTTCGCCCTCGCCGCGTTTGAGCTCCAGGTAGCGGTTACCGATCAGGTCGAGATAGCGGATCTGTGCGGTCGTCGATTGATACAGCGGCACCGCGCGGTCGACATCGAAACTCACTCGCACCCGTTTGCCGCCGTCGGTCAGTTCTATCGAACTGACCTTGCCGATCTCGACTCCCGAGGCGCGGACGAATTGGCCCTGCCGCAGTCCGCTGATGTTGCTGAATTCCGCCGTGTACCCGTAGGTCCGGTCAAAGCGCATCTGACCGAAGACGACGACGATCATCACAGTGAAGAACACCAGCACCAACGAGAAGATGCTGAGTCGGACAATGGTTCCGGTGAGTTTCATGGGTTGATCGTGTTATCCCCGACTTGGCGCCCCCAGACGTACTCGATCGCGTAGGGCGACCCAGTGTCCAGGTGGTTGTACGGCGCGATGCTGTTGCCGGTGTCCATCACGAGCTCCGGCGCGGGCCATAGGTCGTGCGTGATGTGCTGCCAGCAGCCTGGCGCACCCCCCGGCCCACCGCGGGCGTTCACTCGCGGCAGGTTCTCCGGATAGGTGTAGGGGTTGGGCGCGCCGCCGACCACGCCAGCGACCCCGCCGAAAAGGGTTGCAAGCGTGGCAACCGCCGATACCGGGTTCGCGAGCAGGCCCAACCCGGACAGCAATTCGGTGTGAGCGTTGAGCGAGTAACCGTTACCGGCGAGGAACGAGGCGGCCTTGGGTTCGATGTCGTGGTAGTTGCGCAGCGTGCAGTAGATCGCCGGGCTGTAGGTGTCCAGCAGCTGGGCCGAGGGAACCAGGTCGGCCGCCCCCCGGGCCAGATACGGGCCGCCCTTTTCGAAGATCTCCGCGCCGGTGTTGCCGAACCCGGCCGCCGACAACAGCGCCGAGTCCAAATCCTTTTGCTGTTGGTTGATCGTGCGCGACGTGACCACCGCATTGTTGAGGAAATCGATCAGGTCGGGTGCGGCGTTGGCGTAGGTGTCGCCCAGCGCGGCCAGCTGCTGGATGTCGCGTCGGGCCTGCGGCATCTGCGGGTTGACGTCGTCCAGGATGGCGTTGCTGTTAACGATCGACTGTCCGAACTTGTCGCCCAACCCCGCCAGCGCTTGCGCGGCCGCGCTCAGCGTCAGGTTGAGCTTGACCGGGTCCACCTTCTCCGAGATGGAGGTGATGGTCTGGAACAACGTATTGATTTCGGTGGTCACCGACCTGGCATCGATCACCGTCTGGGATGAGAGCTTCTGCGACGACGGGTTGGCCGGCGTCGTCAGCGACACATACTTGCCGCCGAACACGGTGGTCGCCTTGATATCGGCGGTCACGTTGGCCGGAATCAGCGACAGATATCTCGGATACACGTCCAAGACGAATTTGGCCGCCGGCTTACCGTCGCGGTTGGTTTCGGAGATGGTGGCCACCCTGCCGATCTCCACCCCGTTGTAGGTGACCTTCGAGCCGGGATCCATCACCAACCCGGCGCGCGACGCGAGCATCGTCAGTTTGGTCTTGGGCGTGAAGTCCCCGCGGAACTGTCCGTATACCAACGCGAAAGCCACTGCAGCGATGACCAGAATCCCGAGGGCCGCCAGCTTGTACGGCGGTGTGTGCGACCTGTTGGTCTTGATGGGCCCGGCCATGGTCGCTAAACCGTTAGCGCGAAATTGGGGTTGACGCCGTAGAGCGCCAACGCGGCGGACAAGACAACTACCTGGACCGAGACGAGCGAGAAACGCATCGACCGGCCCACACCCTCGCCAACACCGACGGGTCCGCCGCCGGCGTTGTAGCCGTAGTAGCAGTGCGTGATCATCACGACCGCGGTGATGATGATGGCCTCCAGGAACGACCAGAACACATCGTCGGGACGCAGGAACGTCCGGAAGTAGTGGTCGTAGGTACCGCTGGATTGCCCGTAGAGCACCGTCGTGGTGATCTGCGGCGACAGGAAGCACATGATCATCGCCATCGCGTAGAGCGGAATGATCACCACCAGGCCGGCCATGAACCGGGTGGTGGCCAGGAACGAGATCGATTTGATGCCCATCACTTCCAGGGCGTCGATCTCTTCGCTGATCCGCATCGCCCCGAGCTCGGCGGTGGCGCCCGCGCCGACGGTGGCGGCCATCGCGATGCCGGTGACGACCGGGGCGGCGATGCGCACGTTGATCAGCGCGGCGAAGAAGCCGGTGAACGCCTCGACCCCGATGTTGCCCAGGGACGCGAAGCCTTGGATGGCGACCAGGGAGCTACCGGACAGCGTGACGAAACCGACGATGGCGACGGTGCCACCGACGACGGCCATGGCACCGGTGCCCATGCCGATTTGGGCGATCAGCCGCAGCGTTTCCTTGCGATAGTTGCGTAGCGCGTGCGGCACCTGCCCTATGCAGACCATCCCGAACCAGGCCATCTGGCCGAGGTCGTCGAGCCCCCGGCCGGCGGCACCGCCGTAGCGATTGAGGTTTTCGCTTGCCCGCGGGAAGCGGGCACGCAAAACGGCAACGGTCGTCATCTCAGTGTCCCGTCCCGAAGCGCACGCCGATCGTGGTCAGAATTACGTTCACCGCGTACAACGCGACCACGCACAGCACCACGGTCTCGTTGACGGCGGTGCCCAGTCCCTTGGAGCCGCCGCTGACGGTCAGGCCGCGGAAGCAGCCGACCAGTCCGGCGATGAGGCCGAAGATCGCGGCTTTGACGGTGGCGATGACGACTTCGGGCAGACCGGTGATGGTGGTCAAGGTGGCCAGGTAAGCACCACCCGACACGTTCTGCAGATACACACCGAAGAGGTAGCCACCCACCAGGCCGACGGTGATGACCAAGCCGTTGAGCAGCGTGGCAACCAGCGTCGCGGCGATCACCCGGGGCACCACCAGCCGGTGGATCGGGTCGATGCCGAGCACCTCCATCGCGTCGATTTCCTCGCGGATGGTGCGCGCACCCAGGTCAGCGCAGATCGCGGTCGAGCCGGCGCCGGCGACCACCAGCACGGTGGTCAACGGACCGAGCTGAGTCACCGCGCCGATTGCCGCGCCGGCACCGGACAGGTCAGCCGCGCCGAACTGCGCCAGCAGCACGTTGAGAGTGAAGATGAGGAGCACCGTCAGCGGGATCGAAACAAAGATGGTCGGCAGAAACGCGACCTTCATGATGAACCAGCACTGCAGGATGAACTCTTTCCACTGGAATGGCCAGCGGAACAGCGCCTTGCCGGTCAGCACGCACATCCTGAAGAAGCCGCCGATCAGAGTCAGCGGCGTCTCCAATTGGTCGCGCACGTAGCCGACCAAATGCGGACCTGACGACGAACTCACCCCTGCCCCCTCACACAAGTCCCGCGTGCCTGGTGGCGCCGCGGCGGATCGTGTCGCACGCCTCGCCCCCTCGCTGCTTCACTGCTGGGGGCGTCCCCGCCCCTCGCCGCTGCGCGGCCGGGGGAAACCCCACCTCGTCCGGAACCCACAGGTGTGACCATCGGCTCCCTACTGGCAAGTAGTAACGGAGACCACAGGAATGTACCCGATGGCCAAGCATGTGTGAACCGCAGATGCACAATTAACCCTTCGTCAACAGTGGGCAAACGTTACAGATTCCTCGGCTTTCCTTTTCATCGGCTAAATCTCCTGGTAATCAATGTTTCTCTGAAACTGACGCGCCACCGTAGCGAACTCGCAGCTCGGTTTTGAGCACCTTCCCAGCGGGGTTGCGGGGCAGTGCATCAACGATTTCGAGCGCCTTGGGGTGCTTGTAACGCGCCAGCCGCTCGGTCAGGAATTCGTCCAGCCCATCCAACCGGAGCGCCGCGTCGGTGACGGCCGCAACCGCGATCGGCACCTCTCCCCATTTCTCGTGGGCGCGCCCGATGACGGCGACCTCGACGATGCCGGGGTGGCCGGCGAGAACGTTTTCCACTTCCGCGCAGTAGATGTTCTCGCCGCCGGAGATGATCATGTCCTTCTTGCGGTCGACCACCCAGACGTAGCCTTCGTCGTCCATCCGAACCAGGTCTCCGGAATGGAACCAACCGCCGGCGAAGGCCTCGGCGGTTGCCGTCGGGTTGTTCCAGTAGCCGCTCATCAGGGTCGGCGCCCGGTACACGATTTCGCCGACCTCGCCGATGGGCACGTCGTTCATGTTTTCGTCGACCACCCGCGCTGCGACCGTCGGGATCACCTTGCCGACCGACCCGCGCTTCCGGATGGCATCTTCGCCGAGCAGCATGCAGGTGACCGGCGACATCTCGGTCTGGCCGAAGGCCGCCAGTATCTGGGTGCCGGGGAACGTCGCGGACATCTCTCGCAGCAGCGCGTCCGGAGCCGGGGCCGCGCCCCACGACATGATCCGCAATTTCAGGTCCCGGGGTCGGGCTTGCTGCTCGGCGCAGACGGCCTGCCACTGCGCCGGAACCAAGAAGATGCCGGTGACCTTTTCGGCCGCCAGGACGTCGAGTAGTTGCCCCGGGTCGAACCCGCCCAGCGGGTAGATCACCGTAGGCACGCCGAGCAGCATTCCGATCAGCAGGTTGCCGATCCCGGCGATGTGGAAGAACGGGACACCGACGAAACCGACATCACTGTTGATGTCGGCGCCATTGGTGAACAGCCCGGTCATCGTCTGGCCGGTCAAGTTGGTGTGGGTCAACACCGCGCCCTTGGGACGGCCGGTGGTGCCCGAGGTGTACATGATCAGCGCCGGCGAGTCGTTCGGGATGTCGACAGGCGACGGTGTGTCCCCCGGCTCCTCGATGAGCTCGTCGTAGTCGAGCACCTGATCGTCGGATGATCCGCCGGCAACGATGACGGTGCCCACCAGTGGCTGGATGGCGCGGACCCCGGTGGCAACCGGCGCCAGCACCGCTTCGGTGATGATGACCCGCGCTTCGCAGTCGTCGACCAGGAGGGCGATCTCGGTGGGGGTGAGCCGGAAGTTCAGCGGGACCGCGATCGCCCCGAGCATGTTGGTGGCCAGTACCGACTCGACGAACTCGCTGCGGTTGAGCATGAGGATCATGACCCGGTCCCCAAAACCGACCCCTCGACGGCTCAGTGCCCCGGCCAAGGCGGCGACCCGGCGCTGCAGGTCGGCCCACGTGACCGTGCGGCCGGTGAACCTCAGCGCCGTCGCTCGCGGCTGCATCGCTGCGTGCCGCTCGAGCTGGTTAACCCAGTTCTGCCGCCGGGCCAGATAAGGCTGCTCGGTCTCGTGCGATCCCTGTGCTGCGTGTGTCAGGTGGCTGGCAAGTTGTGCGGTCAACGAATACCTTCCCTTCACTTACGCACCGCTTGCGACAGGTTGATATTTGATAAAACATAGTGTTGTGTGGGTCACACTATGGCCTGATTGCCCTGATGACAACCCCTTATGAGCCCGTACGATCCCTGGTAAAACCCTGGGAGCCCACGTGAACGCACCGCTATCTGCGCGGCCCCTCCGCAGGCGCCGACCGCTGCGCCGAGCGCAGCTTTCCGACGAGGTCGCGGGCCATCTGCGGGCGGCGATCATGTCGGGGTCGTTGCGGCCCGGAACCTTCATCCGCTTGGACGAGACGGCGGCCGAACTCGGGGTCAGCGTGACCCCGGTCCGTGAGGCGCTTTTGAAACTGCGGGGCGAGGGCATGGTGCAGCTGGAGCCGCACCGCGGCCACGTGGTGCTGCCATTGACCCCACAGGACATCGACGACATTTTCTGGCTGCAGGCGACCATCGCGCGCGAATTGGCTGTAGCGGCCACCGACCACATCACCGAAGCCGAGATCGACGAGTTGCACCGGATCAACGAGTCGCTCGCGGCGGCGATGAACAACGGTGATCCGGAGGCCGTCGCCGGGATCGAGTTCGCGTTTCATCGTGTCTTCAACCAGTCCAGCGGGCGCATCAAATTGGCCTGGTTCCTGCTCAACGCCGCGCGCTACATGCCGGTGTTGGTGTACGCATCCGACCCACAATGGTGTGCCGCCGCCATCGAGAATCACGGAAAGCTGATCGCCGCGCTGCGCCGTCGGGATACCCCCGACGTGATCGAGCACACGGTCTGGCAATTCACCGACGCGGCACGGCGCCTGATCGAAATGCGGAATCGCGCGGGGAGTTTCGGCTAAGCGGCCGAGTCGCTAACTGGCGGCCAGCTGTTCGGCGCGCTGTTTGAGGTTGTCCGCGAGGTGGTCCAGCACGTTATTGAGCAGGGACTTCACCATGGGCGCGGGTACCGGCAGCGAGGGCTCGACGTCGATGTCCACCGTCAGCAGGCTCGAGGTCCCCATCTCCACCACGCTGAACAGTTGCTCTTGCTTCTTGAACAACTCACCCTGCTGCATCACGGTCTGAATCTGGTTCGGACCGGGGTAGTACACCGCCTGAATGTAGGTCCCCTCGAATCCTTGGTAGGCGGCGTCCAGACGCAGCTGGCTGGGGCGCCCGTCGTCGTAGCGGGCAAGCACCCAGCAACCGTTGACCCCGTCGCTCCATTCCGGGTACCGCTCGAAGTCTGCGACGATGGCCATGACCGAGGCGGCGTCCGAACTGACCTCGACGGTCTTGCTCAAAACGGGCATTGGCGAAGCATAGCCGGATGAGCGAAAGCGCCAGCGCAGGGCGACATCTCAGCCAGGCGTTACGCCCGAATCGCCGACCACGGCCGTCGATAGCAACGAACGGATGGTGTCCGGAATAGGCACCGGCTTGCGGCTGGTCCGATCGACATAGACGTGCACCCAGTGTCCCAGCGCAGTCGTCGGCTCTGCACCGTCGGTCGACCGGAACACGCCGAGCCGGTAGGTGACACTGCTACGGCCCAGCCGTGTCACGGCGAGACCGACCACCAGGTTTTGCGGGAAGTGCAGTTCGGAGAAGAAGCGACAGCCCGACTCGGCGACGATGCCCAGCGCCGGCATGGTCAGCGGGTCAAGCCCGGTGCTGGTGTTGATCCACGCGTTGATCGCGGTATCGAACAGCTGGTAGTAGACCGCGTTGTTGAGGTGGCCGAACATGTCGTTGTCGGCCCACCGGGTTCCCACCGGCCACCGCACCGGGAAGTCACTGCCGGTGAGCTGATCTGGTGCAGGCGGGAGGAACGGCGTGGGCGCCATAGGAGGTATTCCAACACGTTTGGCATCCGGGGCGCCGCGCCGGGTTAGCCGTAGAAGGCGTTCGCCAGCGCGTCGCCTTGCAGTGCGAACAGCCGCTGCGAACCCGGCCAGTCGGGCAGCAGCGAATCGAATCCGTGGCAGGCGGCGCCGAACACGTGCAGTTCGGCGCGGACCCCGGCGCGCAGCAGCCGCAGCGCGTAGTCGATCGCTTCGTCGCGAAAGGGATCGATCTCGGCGCAGGTGATCAAAGCGGTTGGCAGACCGGATAATTCGACGCGCCGTGCCGGCACCGCATCAGGCGATACCGCGCCGGCGTCGCCCAGGTAGTAGCGCCACATCAAGTCCGCGGCCTCGCCGTCGAAGGCCGGGCTGGACCGGAACTCGTCTTTGGATGGCGTCGCGCGATCGTCGAGCACCGGCTGATGCAGCAGCTGGAAGACCACCGGGGGCAACCACCCATCGGCGGCACCGTGCGCCAGGCAGGCTGCCAGCCCACCACCCGCGCTGCTGCCCGCGACGGCAATCCGCCTGGCATCGACATCCAAGTCCCTGGCATTGCCGGCCACCCATTTGAGCACGGCGATCGCGTCGTCGAACGCGGCCGGATAGGGGTGTTCGGGGCTAAGCCGATAGTCGACGGAGACCACTGTGCAACGTCCGCGCCGCGCGAGTTCCACGCACTGGCGGTGATCGGTGTCCAGGTTGCCCAGTGCGAATCCGCCCGCGTGGCAATAGACGACCACCGGAGCCGGCGCGGGTCCGCCGCGATAAATCCGAACGGGCACTGCACCAGATTCAGCGATCACGTTCCGCTCGCTGATCTGCACGCCGGGTGCACTGGTGTGTGCTGCGGAGTCCCGGCGGCGCTGGTCGAACGGCTCGCGCATGAGCTGGATCGCCTCCGGCGAAAAGATTGTCCGGGTCGTCGCGATGGCCCGCAGCGCGGGATCCAGCCGCTGGGCGCCGTCCAATTCGGTCACTGACCGAGCCTGCTTGCTGCGGTGAACGCGTCACCGTCGGCGGCGGACGCTTTGACCCCGGGACTCGAGAAGTGATAGTCGGCGGGCTTGAAGCTGCGGGTCATCTCCCAGAAGCTACGCGCACTTCGCGGCCATTGGGTGACCACGCGCCCATTGGCCGCGCGAAAGTAGTTGCTGCACTGGGTGGTCCACACCGTGCCCACCATCCACCGGTCGATCTTGGCGATGAACTCGGCCAGCGCGAACGGTCGCACGCAGAGATACTTCTTGTTCTTGCGCCGCATGTACTTCAACGCCCGCACGATGTAGCGCGCCTGAGCCTCCAGCATGAAGATCACGCTGTTGGAACCCACATTGGTGTTGGGCCCATAGAGCATGAAGAAGTTCGGGAATTCAGGAACCGCCATCCCGAAATATGCGTGGGCCCCTTCGCTCCACACCTCCCGCAGCGTCGTGCCTTGCTCGCCGGAAACATCCAACTGACCCAGGTAGTCGGCGGCGGCGTAGCCGGTCGCGCACACCACCGCATCCACCTCACGTTCGGTGCCGTCCTCGGTGACCAGGGACCTCGCCTTGAGATAACGCGCCGGGCTGTTCACCACTTCGACATTGGACCGGGTCAACGCGGGCAGGTAATCCGACGAGAACACCAACCGCTTGCAGCCCATCGGATGATCCGGAGTCAGCTTGCTGCGCAATTCCTCGTCGGCAACCGTCTTCTCGAGCAGGCCCAGCGCGATTGCGGTGAAGTCCTGCGTCTTTTCACTGCCGTGTTCGATCACCGAAATGTTGGATTCGCTGCGCAGCCACAGCCGGGTTCGGTACAGCTTCTTGGCGAATGGCACGTGGGCGAAGATCCAGCGCTCCCGGCGCGTGTAGTGCCGGTCCGGCTTGGGCAGGATCCAGGTTGGTGACCGTTGCACCGAGTACACGGTCTCGGCGATCTTCGCGATTTCCGGCAGTAGCTGTGACGCCGTCGACCCGGTGCCCAGCACCGCAACTCGCGCGCCTTCCAGCGAGACGGAGTGATCCCAGCTTGCCGAGTGGATCACCCGTCCGGTGAATGGTTCCTGCTCGACGAGGTCGGGAAGCAGCGGTCGGGTGAACAGGCCGACGGCGGAAACCACGATGTTGAAATGATGCTGCGCGCCGTCCGAGGTGGTCAGACACCACAGCTGAGTGTCTTCATCCCAACGCGCCGAACGGATTTCGGTACGCAGTTTCAGGTGCGGCCGCAGGCCGTACTTGTCTGCGCATCGCTCGAAATAGGCCAGGATCTCTGGCTGCCCCGACCACAGCCGCGACCAGTTCGGGTTCAGGTCGAACGAGAAGGAGTAAAGATGCGACTTGACGTCGCACGCCAGGCCCGGATACGTGTTGATCCGCCACGTTCCGCCCACGTCGTCTTCGCGGTCGAAGATAGTGAAGTCGTTGAAACCGGCTCGGGACAACAGGATTCCCAGCGCAAGGCCACCCGGCCCGGCACCGATGACACCCACCGAAAGATTCCTGCTCATTTGATCTGTAGGCACTGTCCGCCGTCGACGACGAGTTCTGAGCCGGTGATGAACGACGCCTCCTCAGAGACCAGAAATGCTACGGCATCGGCGATTTCGCCGGGCTGGCCGATGCGGCCGAACATGGCGGTGGCGGCCAGTCGTGTCTGGGTGGCCTCGTCGAGCATCGAGGTGGCGATCGGCCCGGGGAACACCGCGTTGACGCGGATGCCGGACGGGCCCAGTTCGGCGGCCGCGGCTTGAGTCAGCCCTCGCAGCGCCCACTTTGACGAGCCGTAGGCGGCGTGCTGCGGGAAGGGGCGGATCGCTCCGGTGCTGCAGATGTTGACGATCGCCGCATGCTCGGCCGCGCGCAGCTGATCGAGGGTGGCGCGCATGCCGAGGAAAACACCGAGACAGTTAACTCGCCAGGCATTTTCGAAGTCCTCGGGCGTCTCGTCGGTCAACGACGCCCGATGTAGCACTCCGGCGTTGTTGACCAGGGTGCTCAGCGACCCGAATCGGTCCACCACCTGGCGTACCGCTGTCGTCCACTGCTCCGGGGAAGTCACGTCGAGCTCGACCGCGATCACCTGATCGTCGGCCAGTTCAGCGACCGCGGAGACGACCTCGTCTACTCGGCGATCGCAGGCTGCTACCGAATAGCCCTTTGCACGAAGCCGTTTGGCGATGGCCCAGCCCTGGCCGCCTGCGGCGCCGGTGACCAGTGCGACACGTTGGGTCATCAGGACGCCACCTCCGGTCGATCGGACAGCCCGCCGCTGGTGATGAACTGGCACCGTCGTCGCCGGAATCGCCATCGCCCACCGTCGCGGATCAGTTCGTCGTCGTACAACCCGGGCCGCAGCTGCAGGTCGCCGGCCCTGACGAACAGGACTTGGGACCGAGCCGTCGCGGTGTCGCCGTGGACGTCGATCCGCGACACTCCAGTTAGATGCAGCCCGTGTGGCGCGTCGGAGAACATCTTGCGAAGACCCTCATGCCTGACGAAAGAGCGTCCATAGACCTTGACTTCCGCATCGGCGGTGAACAATTGCGTGCATCCGTCGATATCCCCGGCGTCCAGGGCCAGCGCGTAGTCGGTGATCAATTCGCGGATGGCCGCGTGGTCGTCGGTCACTGTCCGGTGGCCTCGCGTAGATGCTCGGCGGCTCCGCGCCGCAGGGCCTGCGATTCGGCCGCCAGGGTGATCATCTGAAACCCCAACTGCGCCATGGCATGACCGGTCTTGCCGTCGCTGGCATGAATCCCGGTCATCAGCCCGGCGGCGGTGGCCTCGGTATGGATTTGTTTGATCGCGTCCAGCACGTCGGGGTTTTTGGTTGCCCCGACGACGCCGACTCCCATCGAGATGGCCAGATCGGCAGGGCCGATGTAGATTCCGGCCAGGCCGTCCACCGCGCAGATTTCGGTCAGCCCGGCCAGTGCCGCGGCCGTTTCGATCATCGCGAACACACTCACCCTGGACTCGAGCTTGGCGCTGTCGACCCCAAGGCTGGGGCGCAACGGACCGAAGCTGCGGATACCCGCCGGCGCGTAGCGGGTGGCGGCCACCGCCGCGGCGGCCTGATCGGCTGACTCGATCATCGCGATGAAGACGGCGTCGGCCCCGGCGTCGAGCACCCGCCCGATCGGAGCCGGGTCGGCATTCGGCAACCGCACCGCCGTGGCGATCGGGACGTGTTCGAGGCGCCGCAGTATGCCGGAGATGTCGGCATCGTCGAGGTAGCCGTGCTGCGCGTCGAAGCCCACGTAGTCGTACCCGGCGCGGGCGAACTCTTCTGGCCCGATCAGGGTGGGGCTGGTGATCCAGCCTCCCCATATCGGAGTGGATTTGTTCAGCGCCCGGTGCAGGGCGCTCGCCGAATTGTCCGTCATGGTCTACCAGTTCACTCGGCGATCGCGATCTTGATGCGCTCGGGTACCGGTCGGCAGGCCAGGTCGAACGCGGCCTGCACCTCGTCGAGGCCGAAGGTGTGCGTCAGATAGGTGCTGAGCAGCTCGGGGTGTTCGGCGGCGAACTTGCCGGCGAGCCCGAGCATGCGTTGCCGGTCAAGGGTCACACCGGATTTCAAGGTCAGGTTGTTGCGCAGGATGAGACGCATATTGATCGGGTAGGAGTCGTCGTCTGCCACACCGAAATAGAAGACGGTGCCACCGAAGGCGGTCGCCTCGATGGCGTGCGCCAGGGTGGCGACCTGGTGACCGACGGCTTCGATGACGATATCGGCGCGGTCCGCGGCGGCCAGCTGGCTCACCCAGCGGTCGCTGGTGGCGCGTACCGCCTCGTCGATTCCGAAAGCCGTTGCCAGATCGGCTCGGTCGACGGGGTCCACTCCGGTGACGCGCCGCGCCCCGGCCGCCTTGGCGACAAAGGAGAACAGCAGCCCGATCGAGCCTTGGCCGATGATCGCCACGTGCCGCCCGGCCAGGTCCGGCAGCTGCTCGCAGGCATACAGCACACACGCCAGCGGTTGCAGGCCGATCGCCTGCGCCGGGGTCAGCGCCGGATCGTAGGGCGCCAGTCCGTCGCCATTGCTGATCACCCGTTTCATCAGGCCGTCGAATCCAGACGCCCAACCGACCACCCGGTCTCCGGGTCGGTGCCCGGGATGCCGGCTGGCGATCACCTCGCCGGCGATCTCGTGGATGGGGAACCCGTCTTTCTCCGCGGCGCTGGGGCCGTCATCGCCCGGAATGTGGCCCCGGGCACCACGAAAGGCCGGCATATCGCTGCCGCACACGCCGGCGGCCAAGAATCGCAGCAAGACCTGGCCATCGACGAGGTCGTCGGCTGTTTTGTCAGCGATCGTCGTCCGCTCGAACTGATACGGGGCGACGATGCGGTAGGACCACACGTCAGACCTCCACCGGAATGTTGTTCCATCCCCACTGGAAGCTGGACGGTAGCCGGGTGGCAGCCTCGCTTTGGATTGCGTAGTCCGGCACCCGCCGCAGCCATTCGGTCAGCAGCACATCGATTTCCAGCCTGGCCAGGTGGTAGCCGATGCAGAAGTGTTGGCCGCGGCCGAACGCCAGTGACCGCTTGATGGGCCGGTTCCAGATGAATTCGTCGGGCTCCGGATACTCCCGCTCGTCGCGGTTGGCCGACGCCAGCAGGGTCATGACACGCTGGCCGGGCTGAATTGTCGTGTCGTGAATGGTGTAGGGCTTGCGCACCGTTCGGGCGAACCACTGCGCCGGGGCGCAGTACCGGATCATCTCCTCACGCGCCAGCGGCACATTGGTGGCCGGGTCGGCGCGCACCGCCGCCAGTTGGTCGGGGCGCTTGCTGAGCTCCCACAGGCCGTGCGCGACGATCTTGGGCACCGTTTCGGTGCCGCCGATGAAAATGCACAGCATCTGGGTGGCGGCTTCGGTGTCGGACAGCGCGCTGCCGTCCGGCAGTCGGTAGCCGAGCAGGCCGTCGACAACGGGCAGCACGTCTTCGGACTGCTCGGTGCGGCGGCTCTCGACCACCGGCGTCAGGAACCCCAGATAGTTGGGCCGGGCTCCGGCGGTGTCGACGCCGACACCGGGCTCGGCCAGGCTGCCCGCGTTGACAGCAGCCAACACCTGCGGGGCGAGTTCGTCTGGGAGGCCTAGCAATCCGCATACCATGGCGGCCGCGACGATACCGCCGTACTCCTGGGTCAGGTCGAACGAACCCCGCGGCAGCAGCAGGTCCAGCCGCTCGTTGGCCAGCGCACGGATCCGTCCCGCCAGCCCGGTAACCGACCTCGGCCGCAACGGCGCCGAATGCGACCGTCGGATTTCGCCGTACAGGTCGGCGTCGAACACCGCGTGAAAAGGCAACGGATGCAACGGCGGATCGTCGACGGGCCCGCTGTTGTGCTTGGCCAACACCGCCGTCGGTGGCAACGTGCCCTCGGACGCGACGAAGGTGCCGTCGTTGACTTCCAGCACCTTCCAGATGTCCTCGAAGCGGGACAGCGCAAAGGTGTCCCACTGTGGCATGTAGTACAGCGGATGATCGTCACGCAGAATCTGGTAGTACGGCAACGGATTTCCCATTACCTGCGCATCGAACGGGTCGTATTCGAAGTCCATCGGAATCACTGCAGTGGTGAGGGCGGTAAGGCCTGCAGGATCGAGTCCTCCCACCCGTCGCGCAGCGCGGGCGCCACGCTCATCCAGGTCACGATCTCGGCGGGCGGGCTGTCCTTCCACGACGGGTAATTGTTGGCGAAGCATTCCCAGCCGCCGTCGAGCGCCCAGTAGTGGATGACCTCGTTGAACCGGAAGGTGGTGGTGAAGGAGCCCAGCCAGCGTTTACCAGTGCGCTCCGACCACGGGACGTAGAGCCGCTCCAGTTCGCGGATGTAATCGTCTTGACGACCCGGCTTGGTCTGCATGATCTCTTGGATCACCAGCGGCGCAGCGAAATTGGCCTCGCGCAGCTGGGCCAGCGGTTTGTTGCTGGGCCCGGGGTACATGATTCGTCCCTCGCCCGTCGCGCCGATGTCGGACAGAAACACCGACCACTTGCCTGCCGCCACCTGATGACTGCCACCGCGGGCCTGGGCGGCCCCGATTTTGGCGTAATCGGCGAACCCGTCGATCTCCCAGATGATCGTCACCTGTGGCCAATGCCCGTTGTAGGGCGTGGATTCCCAGATCGCGAACAACCGGGCGCCGAGCTCGTCCATCATCGGCTGGTAGGTGTCGGTGAACACCTCGGTGAAGCGGTCGCTGCGGCCGGACCCCAGTGAGATCGTCTCGTGCAGATAGAGCAGTGTGTGGCCGTAATACTTCTTCATCGCGCTAGGTGAGCCGGATCAGCTCGGAGTCGCTCTGCGCGGAGTTCGCGCCGCACAGCAGCGTCTCGGTGAAACCAACTGAGCCGCATGGGCTACCCGCCGCGGCGAGCGCAGCGCCTTTGAATTTTCGGGCCGCCCCGCTGAGTAGGTGCTGCGCTTGGGTCAACCCGCGATTCACGCCCAGTGGCCACCCGTCACCCCACAACGCGACTTCGATCAACCGGTTGTCCAGCGACTCGAGCACCTTGTCGCGCAGCCGGGCATCGACGGTGAATGCGTGGGCGCTGACCGCCAGCGTTTGGCTGGTCGAGCTCAGCGCGGTAGTGAGGAACTCCGATGCGGCGTCCACCACGTCGACGCCGAGGATGCGCAGCGCCCGGGTATCGCAGCTTTCCGGCAGCAGTACCCGCACCTGCCAACCGGCCATCACTCGGTCGTAGAGCCAACCCCCGGCCGACTGCACGACGTCGACTGGATTGGCCGCGATCACGTCCAGCCGGTAGCGCAAACACCCACCGTCTGAGCGTGCGGCGGTGACCCGGCCGCCCTCGCTGATGCCGATTGTTGGAGTGACCATCAAATCCGTTCCTCACCGCTACACCGGAAGTGCGCGTTGGCGTCCAGCGCGTGTTTCGCTTGCGCTCTTTGTCGTGGGCTGCGCCGTATCACGCGGCGCTACTCCGGTGACGCGACTCACCGGACAGCGTGACACTTACGCTGAAATTTGTAAAGCTCTCAGCGAGCGGTCAGGAGCCGCGGCGAGCCTTGAGTTCGGCACGAATTTCGTCGGTGTGCTGCCCCAGTTCCGGTGCCGCAGAACGCGGCGACCACGGTGTGCCGTCGAAATCCGCCGGGGTGGCCACCATCGCGATGGCCGACTCTCCGTCCGGCACGTCGACCATGCCGCCCGCGGCATGGAACTGCTCGTCGGCGACGACGTCCTCGAGGCTGTTCACCGGAGACCAGAAGAACTCGGGTTCGCCGCGAAAGATCTCCGCCCATTCGTCCAGCGTGCGGGTGGCGAAGATGGCGTCGAGCTCGGCGATCAGCTCCACCGCATTGACGAAGCGGGCGCCTGGGTCGCTGAATCGGGGGTCGTCCAGCCACTCCGGGCGACCGACGGCGCGACACAGCGGGGGCCAGTGCCGATCGCCTTCAAGCCCGACGATCCAGAATCGCCGTCCGTCGGCCGTCGCGTAGTTGTTCATCGCCGGGTTGGCCATCGTCTCGCGCTGCCCGATCGCGATCTGCTGGCCGGTCATCAGGTAGGTGTTCAGGTCGAAGCTCACGGTGTAGGCGCCCTGCCGGTAGAGCGACGTGCTGACCAGCTGTCCGGTCCCGGTGCGCTGGCGGGCCACCAATGCCGCGCAAATCGCGGCGGCCAGCGTCATACCGGCCGAGTGATCACCCATTCCGCCGCGCTGAAACGGCGGGGTGTCGCCGGGCCGGGTGAGCAAATGGGCCACCCCGGCGCGCGACCAGAACGCCGCCACGTCGTAGGCCGCCCGATCGGCGTCGGGGCCGGTCTGGCCGTATCCGGTGATCATCCCGTACACCAGGCGCGGATTGCGCGCGGATACCGACTCGAAGTCCAGGCCGAGACGTTGCAAGGCGCCCGGACGCACGTTCGTGACGAAAACGTCTGCATCCGAAAGCAATTCGAATGCTGCGTCGCGGTCTGCGTCGGCCCGCAGGTCCAAGACGATGCTGCGCTTGGAGCGGTTGTCCATTTCGAACGGCGGGTTGACCCCGAGGTCGCATCCCAGCATCCGGCCGAACAGCCGTCCAGGGTCACCGGCGGGCGGCTCGATCTTGATGACGTCGGCGCCCCAGTCGGCCAGGATGCCCGCGGCGGCCGGCCCGGCCACCCAGACTCCGAGCTCGACGACTTTGATGCCTGCTACCGGTCCCGCCATGGCTAAGTTCCTACTCCATGCCTGCGCGGTGAGGTGTCAGTGGGGTCACTGCTCAGCGGCCTGATCGTGCAGCCGGCTCGGGCCCCTGACCTGTCCACCGATGATTCTCCGCTGCCCGATGTATCGAAATAAATGCGGGCACCGTGCAAACGGCTGGCCGCGGTTGGCCCACGCCAGGTGCGGCCTACCGACAACACACCAGCAGACAGGAGATCGTCATCATGGCGACCATCTCAGGTAAAGCAGTTCTCATTACCGGAGCCAATCGCGGCATCGGGAGCGCGCTGGCCATGGAGGCCCTGGACAGGGGGGCCGGCCGGGTATACGTCGGTACCCGAAAAGCCTTGGCCGACACCAGTGATCCGCGCGTGACCTCCTTGGCCTTGGACATCACCAACGGCGCGCAGATTCAGCAGGCTGTGGCCAAGGTCGATTCTCTCGACATCTTGATCAACAATGCCGGCCTCGCGATTTACGACGACTTGAGCAGTCTCTCCGTGCTCCAACAGCACCTCGCGGTGAATCTCTTCGGCACGTACGCCATGACTCAGGCATTCCTGCCGGCACTGACTCGATCCGGAGGATCGATCGTCAACAATCTGTCGGTGAATGCCTTGGCTCCCTTGCCGCTCATTCCGGCCTACTCCATCTCCAAGGCTGCCGCGTTCTCCCTGACGCAGTCGCTGCGTGCCGTCCTGGCCGGACGGGGTGTGCGGGTCCATGCGGTGCTGACCGGTCCCGTAGACACTGACATGAACCGAGGCCTCGAAATACCCAAGGCCACTACACAATCCGTGGCACAAGCCATCTTCGACGGGGTGGAGAAAGAGGACGACGAAATCTTCCCTGACCCGATGTCGCGGTCTTTGACAGAGAGCTGGCGCGGTGGCCCAGCGAAGGTGCTCGAGCGCCAGTACGCGGCGCTACTCGCACAGGCAGAGGCCGTCATCGGCTAAGGCTCGGCACCAGATTCGACTCAAAATCACTTCTCAATTTATCGAGATCACAACTGCCGCCACGGCGGTGAATGGAGAACAGACATGTCGCTTCAAGACAAGAACGCAGTTGTTTACGGTGCCGGTGGAGCGGTGGGCGGTGCGGTTGCCCGCGCGTTCGCCCGCGACGGCGCTCGCGTCTTCCTGACCGGGCGAGACAAAGGGGTCCTCGATGCGTTAGCGAAAGAAATCGCGGGCGCCGGCGGAGCCGCCGAGACGGCACAAATCGACGCGACGGACGAAGCCGCCGTGGCGAGCCACCTCGACGATGTCGTGGGCAAGGCTGGCACGATTGACATCTCGTTCAACGCGATTGGGATTGCGCAGCGCGGGATACAGGGAATTGCTCTCACCGAGCTATCGGTGGATAGCTTCGCGCTGCCGATCACCACCTATCCGTTGGCGCACTTCGTCACCGCCAGATCGGCTGCACGTCACATGATCGAGCAACGGTCCGGGGTGATCCTGATGCACACACCCGAGCCTGCTCGGCTCGGCGTGCCGCTGACCGGTGGTATGAGCCCGGCTTGGGCGGCGCTCGAAGGCCTCAATCGGATGTTCTCAGCGGAATGGGCCCCGCACGGCGTACGCACGCTTTGCCTGCGCACCACCGGGATAGCGGAAACCGCAACCATCGACGTTGTCTTCGGCCTGCACGCCAACGCATATGGCATCAGCAGGGAGCAATTCGCGTCGGCAGTGTTGACTGGGTCTCACACAAAGCGGGCGACCACCCTCGCAGAACTCGCAGATGTGGCTGCTTTCGTGGCCTCGGATCAGGCTGCGGCACTCACCGGGACGGTCGTCAACTTAACCGGCGGAGTCATCGTCGACTGACCTACCAGAGCGGGGACCAAATGCCGCCAGGTCGTATCTGAGCACCACCAGATGGATTGGCTCAGCGTCGAGCAACTAGCTTGGGATTGGCAGGGCGGCATTGGTACCTGAGCCTTGCAACGGGAAAGGAGCACCATGAGTCTGGTCGCCGGACGCGGTCCGCTCAGCACCGATCCGGCCGGGCGCTTCGCTCCCTCGATACCCACCGACGTCGTCTACATCGAGCCGCATCCGCGCCGCGTCCAGGCGGTGCTGGGCGGCCGCCTGGTGATCGACACCGAGCGGGTGCTGATGGTGCACCGGCAGGGCCACCCACTTAGCTACCTCTTCCACGCCGAGGAGGTGGGCGACTTACCGGCCGAGCCTGAGCCTGCGGCGCCGGGCTTCGTCCACGTCCCCTGGGACGCCGTCGACACCTGGCTGGAGGAAGGCCGCGAGCTGGTTCACTACCCGCCGAATCCGTATCACCGTGTCGACTGCCGCCCGACCAAGCGCGGCCTGCGGGTCAGAGTCGCGGACACCACACTGGTGGATACCGACGACACGGTCATCGTGTTCGAGACCGCACTCGATGCCCGGCTCTACGTCGACCCGGCGCTGGTGCGCACCGATCTGCTGCGGCCCTCGCAGACATCGAGTTACTGCAACTACAAGGGTTTCGCCAGCTACTGGTCGGCGGCAGTGGGCGATACGGTCGTCGACGACATCGCGTGGAGCTATGAAGATCCGCCGCCGGAAAGCCTTCCGATCAAAGGGTTCCTGAGTTTCGATGCCACCCGGGTGGATGTTGTTGCGGCGCTTCCACTTACCGACCGTAGCTAGGACGACCCAGCCCGAGTTCGTGCTGGGCGATCATGTTGCGGAACACCTCCATGGTGCCGCCGTAGATCCCAGACGGTAGCGCATGCCGGAAAAGAAACTCCGGCGAGCCCTTGGTATCGGCCGGCAATGCCGAAGCCGCGCCCTGTATCTCCATCAGATCTCCGGACACCTCACGCATCGTCTGCACCAATGCGATGCGCCCGAACATCCCGGGTGTCGAAAGCGCCGCCTCCATCCGGGCGATACTGCGGCCCAGCCGGTATTTCACCGCGTCGTCGTCGCACTGTGCCACCAACGCCGCGATAGTGTCGACCACCTCGGACATCAACCGGCCGTGCTCTGACATCGCCGAAATATTCTGCAGGCCATGGTCTTCCGAGTCAGCAATGCCATGTTCTGCGTCCAGCGCGGACCGCATCACCGTCCAGCCGGCGTTGACCTCACCGATTCGGTAGAGATCGTCGACGCGTACGTCGCTGTAGTACACGATGTTGGTGCGGTCGCCGTCCAGCGTGCGGATGCCCTGAATCTCGATACCCGGCGAATCCAGCGGCACCAGAAACATGGTCAGGCTCTGGTGTTTGGGTGCTTGCGGATCGGTGTTGGTGAGCAGAAAGACGTACTTGGCATTCTGGGCGTTCGACGTGAACATCTTGGAGCCGTTGATGATCCATCCGTCACCGTCACGGACGGCACGGGTCTTGCAGGTGGCGACGTCCGAGCCGCCCTCGGGTTCGGTGTACCCCAGGCACAGCCGGATCTCGCCGGACAGCACTCCCGGCAGCACCGAGCCGGCGAGTTCTGGGGTGCCGAATTGCTCCACCAACCGCGCGACCATCGCCGTGGTGCCCCAGTGGTACCACGGCGTGTGGGCGCGGCCGATCTCGAGGTGGAAGATCCGTCGGCGCACCGGGCTGAACCCGCCCTCGGAATCCAGGTGAAAGTCCGATTCCAGATACCCCGCTTCGCCCAGTGCCAAATGCACTTGCTCATCGAAGTTTTCGCCGAAGTCGCGGTCGCGCGCCCGCACCTCGTCGGTGACGTGCTTGTCGACGAATGCCCGGGTCTGGTCGAGGAACTCTTGATCCTCGGGCGAGAGAGTGACGTGGGCGAAGTCCATCTACGACAACCGATCAGGCCGCATCGACGACGAGGGTGCGGAAACGTTCGAGGGTGTCCAGCGCGTGTGCCATGCTGTCGCCGGGTAGGTGGACGCTGACCCAGGTCACTCCGAGTTTCTCCAGCTTTTCCAGACCGTCGAGGTAAGCGTCGGCGTTGAAGTCGTCGTCGGTGATGCTGCCGCCCTCGAAGTTGGCGAAGGTAATGTCGATGGCCGACCAGTCCCGGCCCGCCGTATCGCATCGGCGCCGAAGATCGTCGATGCCTTCGGCAAGACGCTCTACCGAATCGATGACCGCGGTACCAGCCGTCTGAGCGAGCTGCGGCGGGGCGGGGAACGGGCACCAGCCGTCGCCGTACAGCGCTACCCGCTGGCGCGACGCCGCCGTGTTGCCACCGATCCAGATCGGCGGGTGCGGGTCACTGACTGGCCGGGGGTGTGCGGTGATCCCCCGCGCACTGAAATGCTTTCCCTCAAAAGAGATGTCGTCGCCGGTCCAGATGGCCCGGATCACTTGAAGCGATTCCTCGAACAGCTCGGCACGCTCGTCGTAGCTCACGCCCAGCGCGGCGAACTCCCGCTTGAGGTAGCCCACTCCCACCGCGAGGGTGAAGCGGCCTCCCGACAGCAGATCCAGGGTGGCGCCAGACTTGGCTACTACAAACGGGTTTCGATAGGGAAGCACCACGATGTTGGGGATCAGCCGCAGCGTCGTGGTGGCGGCTGCCGCGAAACCCAATGCGACAAAAGGATCTACGGCGTCATGCCCGCCCGCTTCCAGCCAGCGTTGTGATGGCGCGGGGTGGTCAGTGAAGCCGAACCCGTGGATTCCCGCCGCCTCGGCGGCCGCTGCCACTTTCCCAATACCGTCCCCGCTCACCAACTCCGGGTTGTAGGGATGAGTGTGCATCGGGTGCGTGATGGTGAAGTGCATGGCCGTCAGAACCGCGCGCGAGAGTCGATCGACGTGTCGGTTGTCCGCAGCGGGCGGATCAGCGCCTCCTGGGCGAAGGAGACCAACAGGTCGCCCTCTTGCGAGTGCACGGCGCCGCGCACGTACGACATTCCCGCCCCGACCTGCGTGCTTTCGTGGGTGTAGAGCAGCCAGCCGTCCCAGCGCACCGGC
Source organism: uncultured Actinomycetota bacterium (assembly GCA_963826365.1). Taxonomy (GTDB): domain Bacteria; phylum Actinomycetota; class Actinomycetes; order Mycobacteriales; family Mycobacteriaceae; genus Mycobacterium. Next base: position 1,329,120 of record CAWGXA010000004.1, read on the forward strand.
TCGTGGAATGCCACCGAGATGCTCATCGGCGCGGTGGACACGGTGAGGTGCGCCTGGGCGGTGCCGATGCCCTCGTGTGCACGCATGGTGGTGGAGATGCCCAGATGGCCGGTGAAGTACGCGAGCAGCGCCTTGGCCAGATCGTCGCGCGAGGGGATCGGGTCGTAGCGCAGCCAGGCGTAGAGCTCCGGCGGGCCGACCTCGTCGGGGCTGTTGACGTCGACGACGTCGACAAGCCGCAGTTCGCGCCCGATCATCGGCATCGGCGAGTGGTGGGCGTCGTCAGGCCCGGCCACGTCGGGACGCGGCAGGTGGTGCCGGATGACGTCGCCGGTCGGGACGTCGGCCAGCACCGTGATGCTCAGGCAGCGCCGGCCGTTTTGATGCACGGCGACGACCGCGGTAGCGGTGGACCGGCCTTCGGCTACCACGTCGAGCACAAGTTCGATGGGCGGGCCGACGACGATGGCGCGAGAGAACACGGCGTGCGCTGACCGTATCGACTTGTCCGGGAATCGCTTGGCTACCGCGACGATCGCCTGGGCGAGCACCTGAGTGCCTTCTACCACCCGGCGTTCGTCGCCGCCGGCGATGCCGGTGTCACCGGTGAACCGATCCTGGCCGTCGGGTTGAGCGTCGAACAGGTCCAGCAGGCCCTGCACGGTCCACTCAGTCTGCTCAGATTCCGTGGTCAAAACCGCTCCACCTCTCGTTATCCCCCGATGGCCGAGTCTCGAGCGCAGCTCATCGGACAGCGTGACACTTTGACTAGGATTTGTAAAGCTTGGCTAACTAGGCTCCCGTGCCGCGAAACGGCATCGCTTCACTACCCCGATGGAAAGCACTGCGAGGCACCGCAATTGGGCATCGTGACCAGCGCTTCAGAGATGGCTTTACCCAGTCGGCGGAAACCGTCTACGACTTCGTCACCACTGCCCGATCTGCTCTTTCAGCAGGCCAACCCGGCCAGAATCGACGAGTACCACGCCGCCATCGCGCGCGAGCTCAGCCGCACTTAGATTGACACCGGCACCCGCGTTGCCTGACACTTCTGCGGTGTTTTGTAAAGCGGAATATTTGCTCAAAGGCGTGAGCGGATGATCCCCGAGCCGCTGGCCAACGGTTTCTGCTTCGGCGAAGGCCCGCGCTGGTTCGAGGGTCTGCTGTGGTTCTCCGACATGCTGGGCGAAGCCGTACACACCTCGACCATGACCGGTGCGCTGACCACCTTGCCGTTGCCCGGGCGCGCCCCGTCCGGCCTGGGGTTTCGTCCCGACGGGTCGCTGCTGATCGCCTCCACCGAAGACCAGCAGGTGCTGCGTTATGACGGGGATTCCGTCGTTTCCATCGCCGATCTCGCCGACCTGGCGCCGGCCAACCTGGGCGACATGGTCATCGACGACAAGGGCCGCGCCTACATCGGGTCACAGGCGTTTTCTGGCGGTGTCATCATTCGCCTCGACCCCGACGACAGCGCCAGCGTGGTGGCCGGGGATCTGGACTTCCCCAACGGAATGGTCATCAGCCCGGACGGAAAGACGCTGATCGTCGCCGAGTCGATCGGACGGCGGCTGACCGCGTTCACCATCGACGACGATGGCGCACTGGCGCATCGGCGGGTCTTCGCCAACGGTCTGGACGGGCCGCCGGACGGCATCGCGCTCGACGCCGAGGGCGGCGTCTGGACGTCGATGACGTTGGCGCACCAGTTCGAGCGGATCATCGAGGGCGGCGCTGTCACCGATCGCATCGACATGGGCGAGCGGATCGCAATCGCCTGCGCGCTGGGCGGTCCCGAACGCCGCACGCTGTTTCTGCTGTCGAGCACCGACGCCTACCCGCAGCGCCTGATCGGGACCCGGCTTTCCCGGCTGGATGCCGTGACGGTGACCACCCCGGGCGCCGGCCTGCCCTAACGACCTCAGCGAAGAAGAGGACGAGTGACCGATTCTTATTACGAGCTCATCGACCCCGATGACGCCTTAGGGGAGAAGTTCCGCGCGACCGATCTGGCGCGTGGAACCTGGTCGGCGGCGATACAGCACGGCGGCCCGGTGTCGGCGCTGCTCGGCCGCGCGCTGGAACGGTGCGAACAGCGCGACGACACCCGGCTGTCGCGGGTCGTCATCGACTTGTTGGGCGGGGTGCCGTCTGAGGGCGACCTGTGGGTCCGCTCCCAGGTGCAGCGTGGCGGCAAGCAGATCGAGCTGGTCAGCGCCGAGATGCTGGCCCCGGGCCCCGATGGTCAGCCGCGTCCGGTCGCGCGGGCCAGCGGCTGGCGGCTCCAGCAGCAAGACACCCAGGCCGTGGCGCACGCGTCGGCTGAGCTGCCACGGCCCAGAAGCGAAGCCCGCAACCGCAATCTCAAGGCGCTGGATTGGGACCGCAATTACGTGCACAGCCTGGAGTGGCTGTGGCTGACCGAACCACTGACCCCGGGCCCCGGCGAGTCCTGGATCAAGCCGACAGTGGACCTGGTCAAGGGCGAGACCTTGACGCCGCTGGAGCGGCTGTTCGCGGTGGCCGACTGCGCCAACGGCATCGGCAGCAAGCTCGACATCACCAAGTGGACGTTCCTCAACACCGATCTTGCTGTGCACGTATTCCGCGTTCCCGACGGGGACTGGATCGGTTTTCGCGCCGAGACCAGCTATGGGCCCGACGGCATCGGGACGACGATCGGCACGTTGTTCGACGAGCAGGGCGCGGTCGGCGCCATCCAGCAGTCCGTCCTGGTGCGCCAGCGCCCCGGGCGAGCTTGACCTGAGAGCAGAAGCACGTGGCTACTTCGGCAATTGTTCGTAAGGTTTCAGATATGAGCCAGCCACTTGCGGCCGAAACCGACGCGTCGACGCCGCAGCGGATCCTCGCGGCCACCGCCGAGGTGCTCGGCCGCAACGGCAAAACCAAACTCAGCCTGTCCGAAGTCGCCACTCAGGCCGGGGTATCCCGCCCGACGCTGTATCGCTGGTTCGCGTCCAAAGAGGAGTTGCTCTCCGCGTTTTCCAGCTACGAGCGACAGGTCTTCGAAAGCGGGCTGGTCAAGGCGACCGCCGGACTCAAGGGCGTCGACAAGCTCGACGCCGTGTTGCGCTTCATCGTCGAGTACCAGCATTCGTACTCCGGTGTGCGCATGGTCGATGTCGAGCCCGAGCACACCATCGCCCAGTTCTCTCGCGTGATTCCGGAGATGCGCGACGGCCTGCAACGGCACCTGCCCGGACCCAACGCCGCAGTGAAGGCCGCGACGGTGATCCGAATCGCCATCTCGCACTACATCATTCGAAGCGACGACGCCAACGAATTCCTGGCGCAGCTGCGTCACGCCGTCGGGATCAAGCCGGTTGCCGATTAATCGAACAACACCGCGGCATTGAGGTAGCCGGTCGGGTCCAGCGCCGCCTTTACCGCTCGCATCGCGGCGATATCCACAGGCTCCCTTGACATTCCGAGATAGGCCCGCTTGCGGCTGCCGACGCCGTGTTCGGAGCTGACGTTTCCACCCGACGCGGCGATCAGGTCCATCATCGGCGCGTATAGCGCCTTCTCCCGCTCGAGCGGGACACGCAGGACGTTGAGGTGCAGGTTGCCCTCACCGATGTGGCCGAACAACAATGGCAGCGCGTCACCGCCTTGGGCCTGGATCAACTCCGCCGCTGCGCGGGCGAAGCCGCTGATCGCGGCCAGCGGCAGCGACACGTCGAACTTCAGCGGCGGCCCATACACCCCGAGCACGTCGGCCAGCGCTTCGCGCACCCGCCACAACCGTTGCTGCGCAGCCGTATCCACGCCGACCGCGGGCTCACCGCACAGTTGCGCGCCGTCCAGCAGGTCGGCGAGGCGTTCGGTCTGGTCATGATCGGCGGCCAGCTCCACCAGCAGCAGCCAGTCGCCCTCGACCGGGGAGTGCACCCCCAGGTGCTCGCCGGTCAGCGCGGCGGCCCGGCCGTCGATCAATTCCAGCGCCGCGATTCCGTCAACGTCCCGAAATGTCCGCCCGGCCTCGATCAGTGCGTCGAGATCGGCGAAGCCGCAGACCGCCGTCACTCGATGCGACGGGCTAGGGTGCAGCCGCAGATCCAGCGCGGTGATGACACCGAGCGTGCCTTCGGCGCCGACGAACAGGGCCGGCAGGTCGTATCCGGTGTTGTCGCTGCGCACCAGGCTGTGCCGGCGCATCAGCGAACCATCGGGCAGTGCGACCTGCAGGCCGATCACCTGCTCGCCCATGTTGCCGTAGCGGACCGTGCGCAGGCCGCCGGCATTGGTCGATGCCATGCCGCCGACGGTGGCCGAGTCCCGGGCGGCCAGATCAACGCCGAACACCAGGCCCGCGGCGTTCGCGGCGTATTGCACGCCGGCCAGGGTGGCGCCCGCACCGACCTCGACCCGGCGCTCGACGGTGTCGATATCGCCGAGACCGCTCAGTCGTTCGGTGGATAGCAGCACGTCGTCGTGCTCGGGAACGGTGCCGGCCACCAGCGACGTCCGGCCGCCCTGCACGGTCACATGCGCCCCGGCGTCGCGGCAGAGCCGCAGCACCTCGGCGACCTGCTCGGGGGAACCGGGGCGTACCAGCGCACTAGCCTTGCCGCGATAGCGGCCGGTGTGGTCGACGCTGCGCCCGGCCAGCACGTCTGAGTCGGTGATGACGTGGTTCGGTCCGACGATATTTTTCAGGTCTCCAAGGCTGCCTGGCATGCTCGCGGTTATAGCACCCGTGATACTGAGGCAGGCAACCCGGATCGCACCGCGTCGGACCTGAGGAGCGTGGATGTTCGACCTTGAGGAGACCATCAGGCGACGCCGTTCGATCAGGATGTTCCTGCCCGATCGGCCCGTGGCCCGGGAATTGATTGACGAAGCGCTCGACTTGGCTATTCGCGCACCGTCGAACTCCAACATTCAGCCGTGGCATGTGGTGTTCGCGTCCGGCGCGGCCCGGGACCGATTGGTCGCAGCTCTGCTGGAAGCGGCTCAGGCGGGGCCGCCGAAAGTCCCCGAGCTGCCAGAGCATTTCGTCCACTTCCGCAGCGAAACAGGCAAGGTGGTCTATGGGGCGATGGGTATCGCGCGCGACGACTTGGACGGTCGACGTGCCGCGGTGCTGCGCAATTGGGAGTTCTTCCGCGCGCCGCTGGCCGGGATCGTGTGCATGGATCGCGAACTGGGACTGGTCGACAGCCTTGGTGTCGGGATGTTTCTGCAGACGTTGGTGCTAGCGCTCACCGCGCGTGGACTGGGCACGTGCGTCCAGGTCGCGATCGCGGGCTACCCCGAGATCATCCACGAACAGTTAGGCATCCCTGAGCAATTCACGATCCTGTGCGGTTTGTCGGTCGGCTACGCGGACCAGGATTTTCCCGCCAACAAGATTCGTCTCGGCCGGCAACCGATCGAGAACAACTCGGTGTTCATCTCGGACTAGCCGGTGCTCTAGAACTCCTTGTGGTTCACGTCGGCGATCTGTCCGCCGTCCACGACGAACTCGCTGCCGGCACCGGCCTGGCCATACATCGCCTCGGCGGCTATCGGCACGACACCCAGTTCGGCGGCGACGGCGTCGATCGCCTGCTGCGCCACGTCGACGTCCATGGTGCGGCCGGAAATGAAGTATGGACCGACGTAGCGTTCGTAAAAACGTTGCGCTTCCGGACGCGTGAGTCGGTCGAGGAACCAGGCGACGTAGTCGACGGCCCGGCCGGGTTGTTCGGCGAGGAACTGCAACGCCCGCTCGTTGGCCCGCACCAAGGCCCGCAAGGCGGGGCTGTCCAGCGGGATGTGGGCGGGGTCCACGACGACGCCCACTGTGGGGATCTGGAAATGATCACCGACCCAGGCCAGCACGTGGAATCCCTCTTCCTCGGCGACCTGTTCGGGTGAGAGCGTGCTGCCGACGTAGGCGGCGTCGATCGAGCCGTCCCGCAGCCGCCGCAGGTCCATCTGGTAATCACCGGGATGGCGCACCACGCATTCCAGGTCGCGGTCCGGATCCAGGCCGTGCTTGCGCAGCACGATCCGAGCGAAAGTACCTGGCGGGTCGGCGGGGCCGTGCACCGCCAAGCGCCGACCGCGAAGATCCGCCATGGACTTCACATCCGGGTTGCCGAGAAACCAAAACAGCGGGTGGTCGGTGCTGAAGCTGGCTGCCGTCCAAGCGATTCCGTCGGTCAGCCGTGACACCAGCGTTCGACCCAGGCCGATGACCGCGCCGCGGCGTAGCCGCGCTGCCGGCCAGCTGACCCCGTCCCGGACGGCGACGTGGACATCCTCATCCTCGAAGTAGCCCTCCTGGTCGGCGACATGGGCAACCAGCTCCTCGTGGAGACCACGCCCGACGTAGGCCAAATCGATCGTCTGCACGGCGAAAACCCCTTCCGGTCTACCGGATTCACTGCGGCGGGACCACTTTCAGTCCATGGCAAGGCCGCCATTGACCTCCAGGCAATGCCCGGTGGTGAAAGCGGCTTCCTCGCTTGCCAGGAACCCCACCGTCTTGGCCACCTCCTCAGGGCGCACCAGGCGACCCATCGGGTTGGTTGTACCGAGTTGCCGCACCTCCGCCTCCGACAACAACTCGCTCGACTTCTTGTCGCCCACCGTAGCGGGCGACACCAAGTTGGCGGTGACCCCGTGCGGCGCCAACTCGAGTGCGACATAGCGGACAAACTGGTCCATCGCGGCCTTGGCGGTGCCTACCGTGATCATGCCGTCGCGAGGCCGGCGGGACAATATCGTGGTGAGATAGACCAACCGGCCGTAACTACGGGAAACCATCCCCGGCACAACCGCTTTCGTTACCAGAAACGCGGCGCGCAGCTCCCGATCCAGCTTGCCGCCGAGTTGCTCCCAGCTCAGATCAGCGAACGATGTGACATCGTAAGGAATTAACGCGTTGTGCACGAGCACGTCAACTCGGCCCCAACGCCGTTCGGTTTCCTCGATCATTGCAGCGACATCGTCAGCCTCGGTGACATCGGCCCGAATCGCCACGGCCTCACCACCGGCCGCCGCCACCGCCTGGACTACCTCGTCTGCTTGCTCGGCACTGGACCGGTGGTTGACCACCACCCGAAATCCCCGATCCGCGAGGACTAGCGCGGTCGCCGCACCGATTCCGCGACTTGCTCCGGTGACCACCGCAACGCGATCCATCAGCCTCTCCTCCGTGCTGGCAAGCCCGAACGATACGCCTGCGACACACGTCGGTAAAGGGCGCGCCAGGTCGGTGGAGCACTATTAACCTAGCTCGCCGAGATGACTTCCCGGCGAACCACATACACGCCCGCGGAGGACTAGCCGGTGCTCTAGAACTCCTTGTGGTTCACGTCGGCGATCAGTCCGCCGTCCATGACGAACTCGCTGCCGGTGGCATACGAAGACTCGTCGCTGGCCAGGAACAGAACGAACGTCGCGACCTCGCGCACTTCGCCCGGACGGCCCAGCGGAATGGTGACCATGTCCTCCGGAAGCTTGGCCGTCATCGGGGTGCGGATGAAGCCGGGGTGGATCGAGTTCACCCGAATGTTCAACGGCGCCAACTCCAAAGCCGCCGACTTGGCGAGCCCGCGCACGCCCCACTTGGACGCGACGTAGGGGTGCACGGCCGGTGCCCCGCGCAGTCCCTCGATCGACGACACGTTGATGATCGAGCCGCCGCCGGCCTCTGTCATCGGGTCGACGGCGACCCGCATACCCAGGAACGTGCCGGTCAAGTTGACGTCAATCACCTTCTGCCACTTGGCCAGATCAAAGTTCCTCAGTTGTCCGAGGGCGACGGTGCCTGCGTTGTTCACCAGGACATTGAGCTTGCCGAATTCGCTAATGGCGGTCGCGACCGCGGCGTCCCACTGGTCGGGCTGGGTGACGTCGAGGTGCACGTAACGCGCGGAGTCACCGATCTCGTCGGCCAGCGCCTTGCCCTCGTCGTCCAGGATGTCGCCAATCACCACCTTGGCGCCTTCCTCCACGAGCAGGCGCGCGTCTTCGGCGCCCATCCCGCGGGCACCGCCACTGATGAGTGCAACTTTGTCGTCTACCCGTCCCACGCGGGTCTCCTTTCGGTTTAGGTGGTCACCAAAGTGCTTGGTGCGTAAAGCCCTTTTCCGGTCACCAACGGTAACTCGAGGGTGGTCGTGATTCCCGGTGGCGCCGCGAGCACGGCCGGGATGGCGTTGACGACGCGGCCCGCGGCACCGGCGATCGCGGCGTGGTTGTGGTCACCCTTGCGGCTGCTCGGCACGATGTCCACGGCATAGGACGGCTCCCCGGTGATCTCGACGCGGTAGGAGCCGTCACCGGAGGCGGGTTGCTGCCAGTCGGGTCGCAGGTCGGGCCGCAGCCGGGTGATGTGCTCGATGACGATGGCGGGGTTCCCCTTGACCATGCCGCGAATTTCGAACTGCAGCGCGGCCACCGTCCCCTTGGCCACTCGTCCCACCGCGATGTCGAAGTCTTCGGGGGCCGGCTCGCGCTGGTAGGACTCGGTGATCTCGTCGACCTCGATGCCCAGGCCGGCGGCCAGCTGGCGGATCGCCGTGCCCCAGGCGATGCCGAGTATGCCCGGTTGCAGCAGCATCGGCACCTCGTCCATGGGCTTGGCGAAGCCCATGTAGTCCATCACCTCGACGCCGTCATAGCTCGCGTAGTCGTGGATCTCCATGCAGCGCACCGACTCGATGCGCTGGCAGGTGCCGGCGAGCGCAAACGGGATCAGGTCGTTGGCGAATCCCGGGTCGACGCCGCTGATGAAGATGGTCGAATTACCTTGCCGGGCAGCATCTTCTACCCGATTGATGTACTTATCGGGCATCACACCCCAGGGGAATTGCAGCAGCCCCGGCGACGAGCCGACGACGTTGATCCCGGCGGCCAGGATGCGCATGACGTCGCCCATCGCCTCCGGTAGCCGGGTGTCGCCCATGGCGCAGTACACGACGCATTCGGGCTTGGTGGCGATCAGCGCGTCGAGGTCGTTGGCGGCTTTGATGCCGGTGTCGACGGGAGCGTCCAGACCGACACCGCATAGTTCTCCGGCGTCCTTGCCCACCTTCTCGGGCGACGACACGTTCAAGGCGGTCAGTTCGAACTGCGGGTTGGTGACGAGTTCGGCCAGGGCAAGCCTTCCGACATTGCCGGTCCCGATGTGCGCGACGCGGATTGCCATGACAAGTCTCCGTTCAAAGCGTGGAAAACTTTTCTAGACACTAGTCCACAATTTTCCGGGCGCGTACGGGGGTCGAGGCCGGGAAGCGACGCGGCGTTACGGTCCGAGCGGAGATGTCGTGCGGATCGACTCGTCGCGAATCAAACCCCGCAGCAGCGCGGTGCTGAACTCGGCGGCGATTTCCTTGGCCGACCGCCGTCCGCTCGGCCGCAGCCAGCGGTAGCTGCCCAGCGTCATGCCGATGTAGCCGAGCGCCAGCACGTGGGAGTCGCACTCGTAGAACTCGCCGCTGGTGATCCCGCGGTCGATGAGGCCGTGCACGTGGTGGTAGACCTGAGCTTCCTTCTCGCGGACCTCGGCGACCTGTTCGCTGGTGAACCACTCCGTGATGTAGGGCTGTTCCTGGAAGTACACGGCGGCCCGCTCGGGATCGCTGGCGATGCCGGTGAGCAGCCGGATGGTGTACTGGTAGAGCGCCTCGCGGGCCGTCCAGGTCGGGTCGTCGTGCACCGCAGCCAGCGTGCCCTCGGCGGCCTGGCGGTAGATGTCGAACAAGATCAGCGACTTGCTGGCGTAGTAGTGGTAGACGGTGGCCTTGTTCAGGCCGATCACGTCGGCGACGTCGTCCATCCGGGTGCCGTGATAGCCGCGCGCGGCGAACAGCTTGGTGGCAACAGCCAGCAACTCCTCGCGGCGCGTCAACCCGTTGGGGGTGATGCTGTCGGATGACATCTCTACTCACTATCGTCGCTGCCAGCGGGGCCGGATGTGGTTCCGGCAAGGCCCGCACAAGGCAAAGTACCAATCAACTGGTTGGACAGTTTAAAGGGATCGCCGCCTGTCGCCCCGGCACGGATGGGACTAGACTCGACATTCGAACTAGGTCGCAAGAGGATAGGTGGCGCTGATGGATCCGAGTCCGGACTACGACGCGAGCGACGAGATCGAATTCTTCTTCAAATATCTGACCTGGGGCTTGCGGGGAGTCGAGAACGGGCACGGATACCCGCCGCCCGCCTACCCGCCCGTTTAGTCGCCTTATAGCGCTTTGAGTTCCTCGGCGACCGCGGTCACCGATTTTTTCGCGTCCCCGAACAACATCGTGGTGCCCTCGCCGTAGAACAGCGGATTGTCGATGCCCGCGAAGCCGGAATTCATCGACCGCTTGAGCACGATTACCGACCTCGCCTTGTCCACATTCAGGATCGGCATGCCGTAGATCGGACTGGAGGCGTCGTTGCGGGCCGCCGGGTTGGTGACGTCGTTGGCGCCGATGACGATCGCGACGTCGGTCCGGCCGAACTCGTCGTTGATGTCGTCCATGTCTTTCATCGCGTCGTAGTCGACCTCGGCCTCGGCCAGCAGCACGTTCATGTGCCCGGGCATCCGGCCGGCGACCGGGTGGATCGCGTATTTCACTGTCACACCCTTGTCTTCGAGCAAGGTCGCCATGTCCTTGACGGCGTGCTGGGCCTGGGCGACGGCCAAACCATAGCCGGGCACCACGATCACCTGGTTGGCGTAGGCCATCTGAATCGCGACATCGGCGGCCGAGGTCGCTCGCACTGTCTTGTCGCCACCGCCGTCGCCACTGGGGGCCACCCCACCGCCACCAAAACCGCCGGCGACGATCGCGGGAATGGAGCGGTTCATGGCCTTGGCCATCAGGTTGGTCAGGATCGACCCGGAGGCACCCACGATCATGCCCGCCACGATCATCGCGGTGTTGTTCAGCGCCAAACCCGCTGCGGCGGCTGATAATCCGGTCATCGCGTTGAGCAGCGAAATAACCACCGGCATGTCGGCGCCGCCGATCGGCAACACCACCATCAGCCCCAGTACCCCGGCTGCGGCCAGCAGGCCGATCATCCACCACAGCGGCGCTCCCCCGCTGCCGGGATGCGCATGCAGGCCGACGACCACCGCGGCAGCCACGGCTGCCGTCAGCAGCAGCAGGTTGACCGGTTGCTGGGCCCTGCCGAAGCCGATCGGCGATCCGGAGATGATCTCCTGCAACTTGCCGAACGCGATGATCGAACCCCAGAACGAGATCGACCCGATGATCGCAGCGAACAACGACGCCACCACGATGTGCACGGTCGGCGACTCGCCGTGGTGGAAAGCCGAAAAGCCGCTGGTGTCCATGAATTCCGCGAGCGCGATGAGCGCGACGGTGCCGCCACCGACACCGTTGAAGAAGGCCACCAGCTGCGGCATGGCGGTCATCTTGGTCAGTCGCGCCGGGGGCACCCCGAGCACCACACCCACGACCAGACCGGCGATTATCAGCACCCATTGGTCGGTGTGGCGGATCTTGACCAGTGTCGCCCCGACCGCCAGCGCCATGCCGACGGCGGCGATCAAGTTGCCCCGCACCGCGGTCTTGGGCCCGGTCAGGCCCATCAAGCCATAGATGAACATCCCGAACGAGATGATGTAGAGAACCGTCACCAGGTAGTTCATTTGGCGACCTCATCCGACTTGGCTTGCTGGACAGGCTTTTTGCCCTTGAACATGCCCAGCATCCGGTCGGTGACGATGAACCCGCCGATCACGTTCAAGGTGCCGAACACCACCGCGACGAACAGGATGATCTGCACGGCCAGCGACGGGTGCTCGACCTCCCCGAACACCACCAGCGCACCCAGCACCACGATGCCGTGGATGGCGTTGGTCCCCGACATCAGCGGCGTGTGCAGCGTGTTGGGCACCTTGGAGATCACCGCGAACCCGACGAATCCGGACAGCACCAGAATCGCCAGGTTTTCCAATAGCTCGTCGTACATCTAGGAGTCCTCTCCGGCGCGGGTCACACACGAATCCGCGATGACTTCGTCGTCGAAGTCCGGGGCCAGCTTGCCGTCGGTGATCAGCAAATCCAGTAGTGCGGTGATGTTCTTGCTGTAGAGCTCGCTGGCGTGCTCGGGCATGGTGGCCGGCAGGTTCAGCGGCGAAGCGATGGTGACGTCGTGCTTGACGACGACTTGTCCGGGCTCGGTGAGCTCACAGTTACCGCCCGCTTCCCCGGCCAGGTCCACCACCACGCTGCCCGGCTTCATCGCTTCCACCGCCGCCGCGGTCACCAGACGCGGCGCGGGACGCCCCGGGACCAGTGCGGTGGTGATCACCACGTCGAAACCGCTGATCGCCTTTTCCAGCGCCTGCTGCTGCTCGGCCTTTTCGTCTTCGGTCAGCTCGCGCGCGTATCCGCCCTCGCCGGCCGCGTCGATGCCGACATCGAGCCATTGCGCACCCACCGAGCGCACCTGGTCGGCGACCTCCGGACGTACGTCGTAGCCGGTGGTGCGCGCGCCCAGCCGCTTCGCGGTCGCCAGCGCCTGCAACCCGGCCACCCCGACACCCAGCACCAGCACAGTGGCGGGCTTGACGGTGCCGGCGGCCGTGGTCAGCATCGGGAAGAACCGGGTCGACTCCGACGCCGCGAGCAGCACGGCCTTGTACCCCGCCACGTTGGCCTGCGACGACAACGCGTCCATCGCCTGCGCCCGCGAGATACGCGGAATCGCCTCCAGCGCGTATGCCTGCACACCGGCCTGCTTGAGCGCGCCGATCGAATTGTCGGCGTTGCGGGGCGCTAAAAAGCCGATCAGCGTTTGCCCGCTATGCAGCCTGCTGACCTCGGCAGCGGTCGGTGGCGCGACCTTCACCACGACATCGGCGGCCCACGCATCCCCGATGCTGGCGCCGGCGTCGGTGTAGAGCTGGTCTGGGAGCAACGCGCCCTCGCCCGCGCCCGACTCGACCACGACTGCCAGCCCGCTACCGGTCAGCGACGCGACCGCCTTGGGCACCAGTGCGACGCGTCGCTCGCCCGTCCCGGACTCAGCGACCACCCCGATCGTCGTCTGCGGATCTGTCATGGCGCCTACATCTACTTTCGCTAAAGGTCCGGCCGTTTGCCCCAGACACCCTAGCCGCCGTTACCAGAGCGGGAAGTCTTGGCCGTGTTCGGATGCCGGGCGAGGCCCGAAATGGCGCCGCTCGGATTCGTCGATCGGCACGTCGTTGATGCTGGCTTCGCGACGCGCCATCAACCCCGATTCCGTGAACTCCCAGAGTTCGTTGCCGTAGCTGCGATGCCACTGCCCGCTCTCGTCGCGGGACTCGTACTGAAACCGCACGGCGATCCGGTTGTCGTGGAAGTCCCACAAACCCTTGCGCAGCGAATAGTCGAGTTCGCGCTGCCACTTGCGGGTCAAAAACGCGACGATGTCGTCCCGGCCGACGATGTGTTCGCTGCGGTTTCGCCACTGCGAGTCCAGCGTGTAGCCCAGGCTGACGTGCGCGGGATCGCAGGTGTTCCACGCGTCTTCGGCGGCTTGCACCTTCTGCAGTGCTGTTTCGTAGGTGAATGGGGGGAACGGCGGGCGGCTCTCGGTCATGATCTCCATTCTTTCACCGCGAGCTGGGGGCACAACCCGCTTACGAGCAGACGCAGAATCGCACGAACCCGCACCGCAGCATGCGATTCTGCGTCTGGTCGCGGAGGGTTAACGAGCGTGTCCTATCGTGACGGGCATGGACTTCGCGATGTCGGCTAAGGCCACCGACTACCACAAGCGGCTGTCCGACTTCATGACTGAATTTGTCTTTCCGGCAGAAGCCGAATACGACAACTACCGCCACGAGGCCGGCCAAAACGACCACACCGTTCCCCCGATCATTGAGGAACTCAAAATCAAGGCCAAAGAACACGGCCTATGGAACCTGTTCCTGCCTGCCGAGTCGGGGTTGACCAACCTGGAGTACGCCCCGCTGGCCGAGCTGACCGGCTGGAGCCTGGAGATCGCGCCCGAGTCACTCAACTGCGCGGCGCCCGACACCGGCAACATGGAGACCCTGCACCTGTTCGCCACCGACGAGCAGCGCAGGCAGTGGCTGGAGCCATTACTGGCCGGTGAGATCCGCAGCGCGTTCTCGATGACCGAGCCGGCGGTCGCCAGCAGCGACGCCCGCAACATCGAGACCTCGATCGTGCGCGACGGCGCCGACTACCTGATCAACGGCCGCAAGTGGTGGACCTCGGGCGCGGCGGACCCGCGCTGCAAGGTCCTCATCGTGATGGGCCGCACCAACCCCGAAGCGGCGAGCCACCAGCAGCAGTCGATGGTGCTGGTGCCGATGGACACCGAAGGCGTGCAGGTTCTGCGCTCGACGCCCGTCTTCGGCTGGCAGGACCAGCACGGCCACTGCGAGATCGTCTACGACAACGTCCGGGTGCCCGCCACCAACCTGCTCGGCGAAGAAGGCGGCGGGTTCGCGATCGCCCAGGCCCGGCTCGGCCCGGGCCGCATCCACCACTGCATGCGCGCACTCGGCGGCGCCGAACGCGCCTTGGCCCTGATGGTGCACCGGGCCAACAACCGCATCGCGTTCGGCCGCCCGCTGGCCGACCAGGGTATGGTGCAGCACGCAATTGCCAAGTCCCGCAACGAAATCGACCAGGCCCGGCTGTTGTGCGAGAAGGCCGCGTGGACGATCGACCAGCACGGCAACAAGGCCGCTCATCTGCTGGTCTCGCAGATCAAGGCGGTCGCCCCGCAGATCGCCTGCGACGTCATCGACCGCGCCATCCAGGTGCACGGCGCCGCCGGCGTCAGCGACGACACGGTGCTGGCCCGGCTATACGGCTGGCATCGCGCCATGCGGATCTTCGACGGGCCGGACGAGGTCCACATGCGGACCGTTGCGCGCACCGAGCTTGGCCGCGAGCAGTCGACCTTCGCCTCCGCGGTCACCTCGCATGACTGAGGCACTGCGAGAACTGTCGGGCGCGTGGAACTTTCGCGATGTCGCCGACGGCGCATCGGCGCTGCGGCCCGGGCGGCTGTTCCGGTCCGGTGAGCTGAGCCGCCTCGACGACGACGGCCGCGCGACGCTGCGCCAGCTCGGGATCACCGACGTCGCCGATCTGCGCGCGAGGCGCGAAGTCGCCCGGCGCGGTCCTGGATTGGTTCCCGACGGCGTCGAGATCCACCTGCTGCCGTTCCCGGACCTCGGCGCCGAGGAGTCCGACGACGACGGCCAGGCCCCGCACGAAGTCGCATTCCAGAAACTGCTCACCGGCGAGGGCGCCGACCAGCCGGAGCGATCCGTCAACGAGGCCGCCACCGCCTACATGGTCGACGAATACCGGGAATTCCCAACGCGAAACGGGGCGCAACAGGCGCTGCACCGCGTCGTCACGCTGCTGGCCGCCGGACGCCCGGTACTGACGCACTGCTTCGCGGGCAAGGACCGCACCGGTTTCGTGGTGGCGACCGTCCTGGAGACGATCGGGATCGACCGCGACACCATCGTCGCTGACTTCCTGCGCAGCAATGACGCGGCTCCGCAACTGCGGTCGCGCATCTCCGAGATGATCGCGCAGCGCCAGGACACCGAGCTGACCCCGGAAGTGGTGACCTTCACCGAGGCCCGGCTCTCCGACGGGGTCCTCGGCGTCCGGGAGGAGTACCTGGCCGCCGCGCACCAAACGATCGAAGAGGAATTCGGCTCGCTGGACGCCTACCTACGGGCTTCGGGTATCAGCGAGTCGGACGTGGAACGCCTGCGCGGCGCACTGCTGGCCTGACTCGCTGACCCCCGACTCGACTAGCCCAGCTTGAAATTGGCCTGCTTGGCCGCGGACAGGTCGGTGATCTCGTCCCACTGCGCGGCGACGTCGTCCACTGTCGGCGGAGTGTCGAAGGTGATGCCGTCGTTCTGGAACAGCGCGACGCGCTGCACCTTGCCGCCACCGACCACGAAAACCGAAGCGTTGTTCGGGTTTTCCTCGGTGCACAAGTAGGAGACCACCGGTGCGACGTACTCGGGCGTCAGCTTCTCGAGCACTTCCTTGGGCAGGATGTCCTCGGTCATCCGGGTGGCTGCGATCGGGGCGACGGCGTTGGCGTGGATGTTGTACTTCGCCCCCTCCAGCGCCAGGCTATTGATCAAGCCGACCAGCCCGAGCTTGGCGGCCCCGTAGTTGGTCTGGCCGAAGTTGCCGAACAGGCCGCTGGTAGAGGTAGCGACCACCACCCGGCCGTAGCTCTGCTCGCGGAAATGCGGCCACGCCGCGCGGATTACGTTGTATCCGCCGTACAGGTGCACCTTGAGCACGGAGTCCCAGTTCTCGAACGTCATCTTGTGGAAGGTGCCGTCGCGCAGGATTCCAGCGTTGCTCACCACGCCATGGATCGCGCCGAACTCGTCGAGCGCGGTCTTGATGATGTTCTCGGCGCCTTCGGGTTCGGCGACGCTGTCGTAGCTGGCGGCCGCCCGGCCGCCCGCGTCCGTGATCTGCTTGACCACCTCGTCGGCCATGTTGTGGCCGGCGCCGGTGCCATCGCGAGACCCACCGAGATCATTGACGATGACGCTGGCACCCTCCTTGGCGAGGGTAAGGGCGTATTCGCGGCCCAATCCCCCACCGGCTCCGGTGACGACGATGACGCGATCATGCACTCCTGGCATCAGGTTCCTCTCTGCTTTGAAATATGCTTACTGGCAAGCGATTTGGCGCGAAGACGGGTCAGAACATTCTGCGAGCCATTTTCATGGCGCGCGCTGTGTACGGCGGGTAGATGAAGCTCGACAGGTCTGGCCGGGTCGGTTTGGTCAGCACCGACTTGCGGTGGCTGAATTCCTCGAAGCCGAATCTGCCATGGTAGGCACCCATCCCCGAAGCGCCGACGCCACCGAACGGCAGCTTGGCCGTCGACACCTGGAAGGCGAGGTGGTTGACCAGCATGCCGCCGGCGGGCACCTCTTTGATGACCCGTTCGCGGGTCTCACGCGTCTTGGTGAACAAGTACGCCGCCAACGGCTTGGGTCGTGAATTGACGAAACGTATTGCGTCGTCCAGGTTTTGGGCGGTGATGACCGGCAGCACCGGCCCGAAGATTTCGTTCTGCATCAGCGGGCCGTCCGGATCGGGGTCCACGACGACGGCGGGCTGGATGCGCAGACTCGACGCGTCACACGCGCCACCGACGGTAACCTTGCCGTCCCCGCCGGACAGGTAACTGCTGATCCGGTCGAACTGCCGCTGGTTGACGATCCGCATCCCGTTCGGCTTGTCCGCGGTGAACTTGGTGACGGCAGCACCGATCTTGCTGACTAGTTCATCGCGAATCTTGACGTCGGCCAGCACGTAGTCGGGAGCGACGCACGTCTGCCCGGCGTTCAGCAGTTTCATCCACGCGATCCGCTTAGCGGCCACGTCCACGTCGGCGTCGGCGGCCACGATCACCGGGCTCTTGCCGCCGAGTTCGAGGGTGACTGGCGTCAAGTGCGGGGCCGCGCCCTCGTAGACCTTGCGGCCGATCTCGGTGCCGCCGGTGAACAACACGCGGTCCAGACCCTGCGCGATCAGCTCCTGGCTCACCGCACCGTCCCCTTCGACCACCGCGAACGCGTCGTTGTCGAGGTACCGCGGCACCAGCTCGGCCATCAGGTGCGCGGACGCCGCGGCGATCTCGGACGGCTTGAGGATGACGGCGTTGCCCGCGGCGATCGCCCCGACCGCCGGACCCAGCGTCAGATAGAAGGGGTAATTCCAAGCGCCGATGACCAACACGGTGCCGTAGGGCTCGTATTCGATCCAGCCGCGGCCGGGAAGCTGCGGCATTTCGAGCAGCTGGTATTTGCGACGCGTCCACCTGCGCACCTTCTTGGCCGCGTACTTCGCTTCGCCGACGGTGGTGGCGATGTCCGCGATGAATGACTCGAACGGGCTGCGATCCAGATCCTCGGCGAGCGCGTCCGCGATCGCAGGCTCGTTGTCTTCCATCAGCTTGGCCAGCTGCAACAACTGCCGTTTACGCCAGTCGATGTCGCGAGTGCGGCCGGTGGCGAAGGTTTGGCGCAGCCGTCCCACCGTCGCGGCGATGTTGGCGGGATGCGCTTGCCCAGAGTGGGCGGCCCTATTGGTTTCGGAGGTCTGTGGTGCAACCGATTCGGTGGTCATCATTGTCCTTCCCTTGTGCACCTTCCCGAGGGTGCCCACTGCGCAGCAGACACTCATGGGTGGTACCCGCGATCCTAACCATCCGGTTGGGAGGGTAGCGAGGAAGATCCGCCGGACTGGGTCAGGCTTTGGTCGCGGTCACAAAGGTGTTCGCGAACGGCCGCTCATCCGACACCGGTTCGCGGCCCAATCGGACCGCCTCCTCGCGCGCGCTGATGATGCGGGTAGTCCAGCCGTGCCCGCCGAACCAGTCGCCGCAGTCAGGGCGGTCCCCGTCCTCAAACCAGAGGTCGAATGGGTTGAACGAGGTGTCTTGGCCGCGCGCTTCCCGCTTGGCCTTCAGGTTGGCCCACCGTTCTTCGGCCTCTTGGCGCTTGGCTTGGTCCACCCCGAAATTCTCCACAGCCACCCGGCTGCCCGGTCCGCTCAGCGCGTCGATGTTGGCGAACAGCGCCTCCTGGGCGGCCGCCGGCAGAAACGGCAGCAGCCCCTCGGCCAGCCACGCCGTCGGCGCGCTCGCGTCGAAGCCGGCGTCGCGTAAGGCTTGCGGCCAGTCGTGGCGCAGGTCGACAGCTACGGCCCGCCGGTCGGCGATGGGCGTGGCGCCGTGACCGGCCAGTGTCTCGCTCTTGTATTCCAGCACCTTGGGCAGGTCGATCTCGTAGACGACGGTGCCGGCCGGCCAGTCCAACCGGTAAGCGCGCGAGTCCAGGCCGGCCGCCAGAATCACGACCTGGCGTATCCCGCCGGCAACCGCGTCGGTGAAGTACTCGTCGAAGAAGTGGGTGCGCACCGCCTGGTAGTCGATCATCTGCTGGGAGTCGACAGTGGAGTCAGGATCGTCGTCCTCGGCCCACCAGGCGGCGACCTGCTCGCGCACTCCCTCGAGTTCGGGCGTGGCGACCAACGGCTCGGCGAACTGGTCGCGGATCAGCGGGTCGGCGCTGGCCGTCTCGGCGGCCCGAGCCAGGGCGACCATCACCGCGGTCGCCCCGACGCTGGTGGCGATGTCCCAGGAGTCGTCCGCGGTGCGCGCCATTACAGCAGCTCGGCGACCACGAAGTCGGAGAAGGCATCCTTGTCGTCGGACAGCGGAACGTTCTCAATCCAGCGGCCCAGCCGGCGCATCTCGTCGGTGGAGTGCTGCGCGGTGGCGCGCCAGCCGTGCCCGTTCAGCCATTCGGTGACGTCTGCACGGTTCTCGTCGCGATACATCAGCTCACCAACGTCGACGGACTGCTCGAAACCGATTTCGTCCGCCACCTTCTTGAAGCGCTCGCGCATCTGCTGCCGCCGCTCCTCGGCATGGTTGGGTGCGGTCTCCGCCGAGATCCGGCTTCCCGCCGGGCTCAGCTCGCCGACCAGGGTGAAAAGCCGGTCCTGGGCCTCGGCGGGTAGGTACATCAGCAGCCCCTCGGCCAGCCAAGCGGTGCGTTGCGTCGGGTCGAAGCCCGCGGCCCGCAGCGCGGCGGGCCAGTCCTGACGCAAGTCGATGGCCACCTCGCGGCGATCGGCGGTAGGGGTCACGCCGTTTTCGACCAGCGTGCTGGATTTGTAGTCCAGTACCTGCGGCTGATCGATCTCGTAGACCGTGGTGCCGGCCGGCCAGTCCAGCCGGTAAGCGCGCGAGTCCAGGCCCGACGCCAGGATCACGATCTGGCGGATTCCGGCGGCGACGGCATCGGCGAAGTAGGTGTCGAAGAACTTGGTCCGCACCGCCTGGTAGCCCCGCATGTGATGCAGGTGCGCCGCGGAGTCTTCGTCGAGGGCTTCGATCTTGGCCGTGACCTCGGGGTCCAGCATGGCTTCCCAGAGCACACCCGCATTAGCGCCCTCGACCAGCAGCTTGGCGTAGGGGTCGCGGATCAGCGCATCGGGTCGCTCGGTTTCGACGGCCCGGGCCGCAGCCACCATGACCGCGGTGCTGCCAACGCTGGTCTTGATGTCCCAGGTGTCGTCGTGGGTACGCAATGAGCTCATCGAATGCTCCGATTTTCTGTTTGGGCTAGTTGGACGGACGGTTGAGACGCGCCCGCAGCAAGGTGCTGCGCACGGCGTCGTCGGACAGGTCTTCGGGTACCGCGCGGCCCAGCCGGGCCATCTCTTCGCGGTTGTTCACGACCTGCACGAGCCAGCCGTGGTCGGCGAGCCACTCAGCGGCATCCGACCGGTCGGGCTCGTTGTAGGTCAAGGCCTCGACGTTGACATCGAGCCCGAGCCGCTCACGCATCCGCGTCCAGCGCCCGGTGTTGCTGCTGGAGTTAATGCCGAAGGCTTCGATGGCGACGCGACTGCCCGCGCCGCTTAGCGCGGTGAACATTTCGAAGAGCCGGTCCTGGGCATCGCTGGGCAGGTAGGGCAGCAAGCCCTCGGCCAGCCACGCCGTCGGTTGGGTGCGGTCGAATCCGGCCGCCGTCAGCGCCGCCGGCCAGTCGTCGCGCAGGTCCACTGCGACGGTGCGCCGGCGGGCGGTGGGTACCGCGCCGTTGGATTCCAGGATTCCGGTTTTGTATTCCAGCACCTTGGGCTGGTCGACCTCGTACACCGCGGTATCGGCCGGCCAATCCAGCCGGTAGGCCCGCGAATCCAGCCCGGCGGCCAGGATCACCACCTGCCGGATCCCGTCGCTGACGGCGTCGGCGAAGTACTCGTCGAAGAAGTGAGTGCGTACCGCCTGGTAGTTGATGCCGAGGCGGTGCTTGCGTTGGCCCTCTTCATCGCCGTCGAGCCAGGCCAGTTCGGGGTCGGTCAGCCGGGCCCATGCGGGTCCGGCCGGCGACACCAAGGTCCGGGCGAAATCGTCACGAATCAGGGGGTCGGGCCCGGCCGTCTCCGCGGCGCGCGACGCCGCGACGCCCAGCGCAGTCGCGCCGACGAGTTCGGTGATGGCCCAAGAATCGCCCTCGGTACGTAACGAGGACGCTGACGAAGAGGTGTCATCGAGTTCAGTCATGCCACCACGATGCTACCCGAAAAAGTTAGTTAGCCTATGCGCTTTGTGCCCGATCTCACTGCGCCTGCAACGGCGCCGCGCTGGTTAGTCTTTGGGCCGAAACAGCGCGCCGGCCAGCAGCTGCCGCAGCATTCCGGTGAGGTCGGCCATCTCGCGGCTACGCAGATAACCGGCATAGAACCCCACCCCGCAGAGCACAACCAGCAGCGTCTCGGTCAATGCCGCGACGTCGACGTCGGCGGCGACTTCGCCGCGCTCGATTGCGTCGTTGACGGCCCACGTCAGAAACTCCCGACTCGTTCGAACAGAATCGCTTTCCGATGAGTTCAGTTCCGGATGACGTTGCGATTCCAGCACATTGGTAACCAGAAACGCCGATGCGGACGGATTTTCCGAATTCGCGTCCATCGCGGCGGAGATGAACGAGCCGAGCCGTCCCATCAGGGTGGTTTCGCCGCCGGCCCGTTTAATGCCGGCGGCGACGACCATTTCGTTGGTTTCATCGACGACTTCGCGATAGAGCATTCGCTTGCTGGGGAAATAGTGGTTGATCGCCGGCCTGGTCAGATCGGCGCGCACCGCGATGGCCTGGAAAGTCGCTCCGTCGTAGCCGCGCTCGCTGAATACCAGACGAGCGGCGCGCAAGATTCTCTTGCGCGTCTCGTCTGCCTTCGCGGCCGGCGGACGCCCCGGCCTGCGCCTCCCCGTTGACGGCACTAGTGGATTGTGCCACCGCCTCGATGCGGCATTAACGCATTCGGCGGAATATGGCCAAATTTCCCGGCTTGGTAGTCCTCCATCGCCTCGATCAATTCCGCCCGGGAGTTCATCACGAAAGGCCCATAGTGGAATACCGGTTCACGAATCGGTTGGCCACCGAGAAACAACACATCAATTGCGGTGGTGGCTGATGAGTCCTGGGCCGGTTGCGCGGCCACGGTGATCCGATCGCCGGGCCCCAGCACGGCCAACTGACCCTGCCGAATTGGGTGGCCGACCGGACCGACGTATCCGCTCCCGGACAACACATAGATCAGCGAGTTGAAATCACGCTGCCATGGAATGTTGAGCCTGGCCCCGTTTTCAATCGTGGCGTGCGCCAAGGTGATTGGCGTGTGAGTGACACCGGGTCCGCTATGTCCGTCAACATCGCCGGCGATGATGCGGACCAGCGCGCCACCGTCGTCGGAGGCCAGCAATCGGGCGTCACCGCCTTCGATGGCCTGATACCGAGGTGGCGCGAACTTGTCTTTCTTCGGCAGGTTCACCCACAGCTGGATCCCGTGGAAGACACCACCGCCGTCGACCAACTCGGCGGGCGGGGTTTCGATGTGCAGGATGCCCGACCCGGCCGTCATCCATTGCGTCGCACCATCGGTGATCAAGCCGCCACCCCCGTGGGAGTCCTGGTGCGCGAACTTGCCGTCGATCATGTAGGTGACGGTTTCGAACCCACGGTGCGGGTGCCAATCGGTGCCCCTGGGCTCGCCCGGTTCGTATTCCACCTCGCCCATCTGGTCCATATGGACAAACGGGTCTAGGGCGGCGGTGCTCACCCCCGCAAATGCCCGCACAACCGGGAATCCCTCGCCCTCGTAGCCGCGCGGGCCGGTGGTGATCGACCGGACCGGGCGCTCGGTGTCGGCGGGGTTGGCCGCGCCAATCCGTGCCAGTGTCAGTGTGTCTGCGGTGATAGCAGGCATTTTTACCTCCTCATTTCCAACTGTCTGTATAACCGGACTGAGGTCCGTTTATTCCGGCGGCTTCCGCCAGGGGAGTCGGTGGCAACCGGTTGCCAGCCGGCGGATACTCATGACGCCGCGTGAGCAGTGGACCGATCCGCCTCCATCCAGCAGCCACACTCTCGAGAGGCGGTCGATGGTTTGATAGGGCAACATTTGCTTTGGTAGACGGTCGGTTGCGGCTTCGAGATATCTGGGATGGCTGCGACGGCGAGCGATGCAATGCGGATTGGGAGGATGGCGCAGTGGGGCAATACAAATCGACCGCCGATCCGGTACGGACCCAGCGAGCGGTGTCGAATGCGGGTGGACACGTGGCTGGCTGGCTACGCGCAAACCGTCTCGGACTGTTCTGTGTGGCGATCGTGGTGGGGATCGGCGCGGGGCTGGGCGCCGTGGGGTTCCGCTACTTGATCTCCGGCGCCACCTGGCTGGCGACAGGCCACGCGGAGTTCGGTCAGCAGGGCTGGGTGCCCAGCGATCACTTGCCCTGGCTCGGAGTTGCGTTCTTTGCGGTCATCCCCATCATCGGCGGATTGCTCTACGGTCCGTTGATCTCCCGGTTCGCCCGCGAGGCTCGCGGTCACGGTGTCCCGGAAGTGATGATTGCGGTGGCAGAGAACGGTGGCCGTATTCGCCCCCAGGTGACGGTGGTGAAGGCGCTGGCCTCCGCGATGTGTATCGGCACCGGCGGCTCGGTCGGCCGTGAAGGACCGATCGTGCAGATCGGTGCGGCGCTGGCCTCCAGCCTCGGCCAGTGGGTGCGCATGCCGGAAAACCGGCTGCGGGTGCTCGTGGCCTGCGGCGCCGCTGGTGGCATCTCAGCCACATTCAACGCCCCCATCACCGGAGTGTTTTTCGGCGTCGAATTGATCCTGCGCGAACTGTCCGCCGAGGCGATCTTCACCGTCATGCTCTCGGCAATGGTCGCCGACGTAGTCGCTCGGGTCTTCTTCGGCTCAGACCCATTCCTCGCCCACCTCCCGGCAGGAATCGAGCTGAATCACATCGCCGACTATCTTTTGATCGCTCTTCTCGCGGCGATCGCCGGTGTAATCGGGATTCTGTTCAAGAACGTGCTGTACAAGATCGAGGATCTCTGCGATCGCGTGTGGGGCGACCGTCCGGATTGGGCACGACCGGCGGTGGGAGGGGCCGTGCTCGGGCTACTGCTGCTCGTGGTGCCGCAGCTGTACGGGGTGGGCTACCCGGTCATGTACGGCGCGTTCGCCGGCAACTACGCGGTGTGGTTTTTGGTCATACTCGCTGCAGGCAAGATGTTGGCCTGCGGATTGACCATCGGAATCGGCGGCTCCGGCGGCGTATTCGCCCCTTCTCTATTCGTCGGGGCTACGTCCGGCATGGCGTTCGGGCTGATCGCCCAGCACATCTTCGGCTCAGCAGTCGGTCACCCCGCGCTATACGCCATCGTTGGTATGGGGGCGGTGTTCGCCTCGGCGGCCCGCGCCCCACTCACGGCACTGGCCAGCACGGTCGAGATGACAGGTGACTTCACCCTCACGTTGCCGATTATGTTGGCCGTTGCCGTCGGTACCACGGTGTCCCGTGGGATCTCCTACGGCACCATCTACACCACCAAGTTGCTGCGGCGCGGTATCGACATTGACCGGCCCAGCCCCGACCAGGCGTTCGTCGCACTAACCGCCGCTGACGCGATGCACCGGCTCACAGTGCCGCTCGACATCGCCCATCGTGCGCCCGCGATTGAACCGGATTGGACGCCCGTATTAGGACCCGTCACCCGCACCCGCGAACCGCAGGCACTGTTCTCCAACGACAGCCTTGCTCAGGCACTGCGCCAACTCGTGGTGTACGGCCGCGACGGCCTTCCCGTCATCGACACCGAAGCCCGTCGGGTCGAAGGCTGGCTGACCAATCAGAATGTGCTGCGCGCGGTGGAAGCCTATCTCGTCGCGGCCCTACCGGAGCTCGCCGCCAGCCATCGAGCTGCCGAATGGGCCGATCCGCAAGCCGACCAGGCTGAACATGACGCGCGAAGCGAGCTCTCCGGTTATTGCGTCGTTGAACACACTCTCGCCACCGACTCCAATGCCGTAGGTCAAGCCGTCGGTGAACTCGACTGGTCGGACGGGCACATTCCCGTCTCCGTTGTCCACAACGGGCAACTCGTCGATGCCACCGACGACTTGCGACTAGCCCCGGGCGACAGAATCAGCATCCTGGTTCCCAAAAATGGCGAAGTGCGCGGCGCCGAACCGCCGCTCAGTTAGCCGATCGCGCGGTGTTGGCCGCACTCTTCTCAGTGCTCTTGCCGCCGTGGCTCAACTTGCCGCCCGCGCTTTCCAGATGCGCCCGCACGAACCATTGGAACTTCTCCACGGCCCCGCCTGCGCGATCAGCAGGTCCTGCGTCACCGGGTCGAGGTCGTCTGTCTCGTCGATGGCCGCCCGAAGGTCCTCGACCACGCCGTTGTAGACCAAGTCCAGCGCAGCCAGGTGCGCCGGCACGGTGTCGCGGCCAACCGAGTAGTCATCCCAGGACCGATCCCTGACGATGGCGCCCGGTGTGCCCTCCGGCGAAGCACCAAGTGCCGCAATGCGTTCGGCGACATCATCGGCAAATCCGCGCACCAGTTCCACCTGGGGGTCGATCATCTCGTGTACGCCAATGAAGCTGGGCCCCACCACATTCCAGTGAATGTGCTTGAGCGTCAGATGAAGATCGTTATAAGTGCTCAGCTGCTTCTGTAGCAACTCGGTGAGCCGCACCGCCTGCTTGTCGGTCAACCCCGGAATAGTGAACTGAGTCATCGCTTCCTTCCTCACACATTGCTTGTGAGGGCGGGTACCCGATGGTCCAGGTCGAAAACACCCGCAGGTCAAAGGGAGTGGATTTGCTGCACCGGCAGTCGCGCCCCGCGGCGCGGCTCGCGGGCCAGTCCGCTGGCTTCCAGCAACCGAACCACCCGGTGACGGTGGGGTCGCATCGGTTCGAGCAGCTCGAGCATTCCGGCGTCATCGACGGGGTGACCCAGCAGTGTCCAGCCGATCATCTTCGAGATGTGATAGTCGCCCACCGAAACGGCATCGGCGTCGCCGAATGCGCGCTGCGCGGTCTCGGCCGCCGTCCACTCGCCCACCCCCGGCAACGACATCAACGCTTCGCGAGCCTGCTCCGCCGGACGTGACACCAACCGTTCCAGCGCGGCGGCCCGCTGCGCACAGGCCACCACGGTTTGCGCGCGCCGCGGGTCGACGTTCGCGCGGTGAAATTCCCACGACGGGATGGTTCGCCAGGCTTGCGCCGACGGCGGCACCCGCATGCGGGCCGGCGCTGGGCCGGGCGCGGGTGTGCCGTACTTGGTCACCAGCACACGCCACGACCGGAACGCGTCGGCGCCGGGGACCCGCTGCTCGATGATCGCGGGGATCAACGCCTCCAGCACTTGTCCGGTGCGGCCCAGGCGCAGGTGCGGCACCCGCCGCTGGGCTTCGGCAACCGTCGGGTGGGTCGCAACGAAATCCGAAGAGTCGTCATCGGTACCCAGCAGCGCGGGCAGTAGCTGGAGAAATTCCTCGGCACCGCCGCCCCACGCTTCGCAGCGAACGGCATTTGGCGCCACGCGCTGCAGCCGCGCGGCCACAGGTCCAGCGGAGAGCAGGCTGGTTCGCCACGTCGTGCCGTCACCCGAGTTCTGAAAGCAAGGATCTCCGGGACCGCGACGAAGCGGCGCCAGGGTGTGGCCGAAGCTGATAGCCCCGGGAAATGTCACTGTGCGCGCACTCTTCACAAAAATGCTCCGAATCTCTCACTCCGGTTTGAGGTGGTCACCACCGCAGGTGGCCGGACCGCCATGATTGACCGGGAACTGCTCCTCAGGACACTATTGCGTGGTGACGACGCCGTTCGATGCTCCGAATACCGAATTGGCTTGGACCTTCATACAGTGCCTGAGCGAGGCTGACGATGTGGACGAGGGCTTCACGCTGCTCAGCGACGATTTCACCTACTGGAGCCTGTCTACCCGCCTGTGCATCGACAAGGACGGGTTCCGCCGAGAGATCGACCGACGCAGAAGTGTCATCGCATTCCGAATCGACCTGCTCCGCTGCATCAACGACGGAGACACTGTGGTCGTGGAAGCCTGTGCCACCGGTACCAAACCCGACGGCGGTCAGTACGAGACGCCCTACATTTCCGTCTTCGAGACCAGAGACGGTCTGATTGTTTCGCTTCGGGAATACAGCGACACCAGGTTGACCGCAGAGGTCCTGGACCATTGAGCCCCTCGTAAGGGTCTATTCGGCTAGCACGCTGATTTCGGCCTTGTTCGGGTAGAACGCCACGTGCCCGGCAATCTCGGCGACTGCGGGGAACGGCTCCTGGTAAGTCCAGATCGCGTCCTCGACGGTGTCGCCTGCTGAGGTCGTCACGCTGTAGTAGCTGGCGTCCCCCTTGAACGGGCAGTAGGTCGAGGTGTCGGTGCGGGTGGGCGTTCGGAGACCACGTCACCGAGCGGAATGTATTGCACCCCAGGGATAGTGGCTTCGCGCAACTCCAGCGCCGCGGTCGTGTCGGCGACGAGCTCGCCGTTGATGCGGACCTGTACTCGTCCCTTGGTGGGTTCGATGGCGATCGGGTGCCCGGCGCTGGGTCCAAGACTTCGCGGTGGCTCATGATGAATACCTTCCTCAGACGCAGATACAGGTTGCAACACCAAC
>CAWGXA010000005.1:0-17696 GCA_963826365.1 uncultured Actinomycetota bacterium
ATGCCCGACTTGTTCGGCACCTCACTGAAGCCGGCACATTAGTGCAGATCTTCACGGCGATCTTGAGGTGACGTTGTGTCCGGTAACGTTTGAGGCTCTGAGCTGCGGTTTCCTGGTGGAGCTACAGGGATTCGAACCCCTGCCTTGACCAGGTAAAACGCGGGTCAACTGCGGTTTCGATCCGTCTCGTTCCGATTCGCTCCCGGCGATCGAGGCGGCGATGAAGGAACTTATCTCAGCGAGGCCGCAACATCATTACGGCGTCCACCGATACGCGGTGGACTTCAGGCAGGATCGAGCTGAGTTGGACGAACGATTCGCTGGCTATTGCGAAACCTTGATGTCGCAATAGAACGGGAGAGCCAGGAGCCCCTTGCCATGACCAATCTCGACGGACGACGAGCTCTGGTGACCGGCGGCGGTACTGGCATCGGATTCGGCTGCGCTGAAGGCCTGCTCGCGGCGGCACACACGTCACGATTGCTGGCCGACGAGAAGACGTCCTCGAAGATGCCCTCAAGCGGCTCGACGCTCCGCGGGCAGGGCCACCTTGGTCGTCTGTGACGTGACCGACGAAAAGCAGGTCGAGAGAGCGGTGGCGTTCGCCGCCGATGGACAAAACCTCGATGTGCTCGTCGCTAACGCCGGCAGTGGCTTTCCCGGTGCAATCATGCAGTTGGGGACCGAGGCTTGGGACTACGTTCTCCGCTTGAATGTGATTGGAACGGCCCTCTTATCAAGCACGCCGGACTCATCATGCGCGGTCATGGCGGAGGTTCCATCATCACGATCTCCTCGACGTCGGCGACCAAGGTGCAGCCCTGGCTGACGGCCTATGTGACTTCGAAGGCCGCCGTGGACATGCTGACTCGCTGTGCGGCAGTCGAACTCGGGCCGCACAATATCCGCGTCAACAGCGTGCAACCTGGCTACATACCGACCGAAATCATGTCCTGGTTACCCCGGAGAACCTTGACCGCAGGCTGCGGCGCGCTACTCCGCTGGGACGGGCCGGCACGCCCCAAGATATCGGCCATGTTGTGACCTTCCTCGCCAGCGACGAAGCTGGATGGATCACCGGTCAAGTGTTCGGCGCCGACGGCGGATTGAACATCCCGGTGATGCCGAGCATGGTAGCCATCGCCGAAACGGCCTACGGACACGATGTAACAACCGAATTCGCGATTCCCGATCTCACGGCGCTCAACAACGATGGGATACAGGAGCGGTGAAGGCGGTCGTGTTCGAGGGCGAGCGCAAGGTCGCTGTCCGCGATTTCCCTGATCCCGTTCTCTTCGACGAGCAGTCCGCGATCGTCAAGGTTGACCAAACCTCGATCTGCGGGTCTGATCTCCACTTCTATTGGGGCGACTTTGGCGATTTCAGCGAAGTCCGACCCGGTCACGAATTCCTTGGAAATGTCGTCGCGGTGGGCAAAGACGTCACCAGATTGCGCGTCGGTGATCGCGTTATCAACATGGCGTTGTACGGCTGCGGCCACTGCGGGCCTTGCCATGAGCTCCGACCAACGGGATGCATGCGCGGTTGGGTCAACTTCGGGACATTGCGCGAAATCCCAGGCGGCCAAGCTCAACTGGTGGAAATCCCGCACGCGGATCACGTGTTGCGTAAATTGCCAAACTGGATCAGCGACGACCAGGCCGTCCTCATGACCGATGTGCTACCAACCGGGGCATTCGCAGCACGCAACGCCTCAATAGCACCCGGCGCCACTGTCGCCGTGATCGGCTTAGGGCCAATAGGACTCAGCGCCATGGCCAACGCGCTAACCTACTCTCCCACGCGAGTGATGGCATTCGACAAACTGGCGGACCGCCGCGACCGCGCCAAGGAACTGGGGAGCAGAAGTATTCGACCCAACCGTCGCTCTGCCATCGGCCCAGGTCGCCGAATTGACCGGCGGACGAGGCGCCGACTGCGTCATCGAAGCCGTAGGAAGCGCCGAAACCCTGGTCGAATCCATCCGAAGCGCAAACGCGCGAAGGACGATGACGAGCAGGTTGCGTCAGAGAAGAGCTGTCGGTCAGCGGTTGCCCACTGCTCGGGTCGCCGCGCCTCGCCGCGCCGGTGCCGCAGGCTTCGCCAGCGTGGCGGCACCCCGCGACGATCGACGCTGAGGCTTGTCATCACCTCAGGGCCCGAACGGCGGCTAGCAAGTCGAGCACGAATTCAGACAACGCAGGGAGTTACCGAACCGGCCCATCGCTAAGAAGCGTTACGCGCGCAAATATATTGTGCAGTGGTGTTTGTCTTGACACCGGTACCTCCGGTTGTTTAACCCCCGCCAGGCAGAGCGTGAACCAAGGTTTGTCAGGTTACGGTTTTGGCCCGCACTGCTCTGCAACCATGTCGCCTTCATAATTGTTGGCGCAACTCTCCCAATCCTGTCTAGCTTTCAATGTCTCCTGCTTGCTGGCTTCGCATGCAGCCTTGTCGGTGATCCACGGCATGGAACAACCGTCAATCGCGTGTGCGGGTGGCGCTGACGTAAAGAGGGAGCCACTGATGGCGAGAGCCACTAGTAGGTATTTCATGAACATTCACCTGCCTGGATGCAAGCCTGGTCGGCGTTGGGGTTGAATGTTGGGTAACAGGCTTTTTGCTGCG
The DNA here is from genome assembly GCA_963826365.1 of uncultured Actinomycetota bacterium. Lineage (GTDB taxonomy): Bacteria > Actinomycetota > Actinomycetes > Mycobacteriales > Mycobacteriaceae > Mycobacterium. The sequence continues at coordinate 2,629 of CAWGXA010000005.1, forward strand.
CCAGATACTGGTCCGGGGGTTGACCCATTGGAATGCGGTGCAGACAATCGGCACACATGTCGACCTGTGCCTGGGTTGTTGGATGCGCAAGGCACGGCGCCGCATTAGCTGCCGGGGCCGAGACCAGGATGCCTAATACGCTCGCTCCCATGATTCCGGTTATCGCTATAAAAGTCTTAATCACCTTGTTGCTCCTCATGTCTCGAAGGACTTGCCTGCCTGGTGCATCTGGGTAGTACCTATGCCCTCGCTTGGCCGGTGATCCTGTAGAAGGTGTGCTCACAGGTAGGGTGCGGCGGACGTCTTGCAGAATTCTTGGAAGATTTGTTGGCAAATTCTTGCCCCGCTCGGCATTGCCGGGCTGTGCACCGTCACCGTGGCTCGGCGTCATTGAACCACCACCGGTGGGGAGCCGGTGGACCGTGACCGAGGATCACCCAATCGCGCATCCGCTGGCCGCACCCACCGGATCTGAGCCCGTGGGCATTCTTTGTGTTGAGATCGTGGATTTCGCCTGGCGGGACTGCAGGCGGGATCATTCATGGAGTGTCCGCGTGCCCCACGGAAGACCGAGCAATGGCCACTGCCGCGACCACCCCTGCGACCACGAATAAGTTCATTAAACTCACCGTTTCGGTCAGCTGGATGGCACGGCTTTCTGGGCGGCCCGTGGCGGTGGCGGGATCACCGGAATGGCCGGGTCGGCTGGACGCATCATGCCACCGAAGCGCCCACAATTAATGATGTCTGAGATTAAACGTGCCATGTGAGCGTACGCCGCTTTAGAGTTTGCGACGCAGTTTGCCAGAAATTAGTTTGGTACTTTGTTCGAACCTGGCGGCGGACAGACGCAGCACATCCACGGCTGGATGTCATGCAGACCAAGCGCCCCTTTGTTGCACTGCCGTCTATGAGGAAGAGTCAGCTTAAGCACGGCCAGATCGGGCGCGTCCGCATTCGCGGAATTTGCTCGCCCCCCCATCGCGGCATCCATATGAAGTAGGTAAGCCGCTCGCAGGGCTTTCCGACGGGTGCAGAAGTACGGCATCTCCGAGAACCTGCCTGGACCACTGTCAGATGTACCTGCTAAATCGTGAGGATTCCCAATGAGAACTATCGCATTGGCCGCGCCGTGAAGGGCGACGCGTAGCGGATCAAGCCCGAGCGCTCATCGCGCAGCTGATCTAGCAGCACAATGGTCGGCGTGTGGCATGTCAACTCGCGGGCGACCCGCAATGGGCGGGCCAGTAGTCGGTGTTCGACGTCGATGACCGCCAGGAAGGAGGAAGGACGGTAGCTGCTTCGCGTCTCGTGTGAAGCGGCTGACTGACTGCATATAGTGAGCCGGTGGAGGGCACGCCGTTCGGGCGCTACCGCCTGATCGAGTTGCTGGGCCGCGGCGGCATGGGCGAGGTGTGGCGGGCCCACGACACGGCGACCAACAACCGGACTGTCGCGATCAAAGTGCTGCCGCCGCAGCTGGCTGACGACAGCACGTTCGTGCAGCGGTTTCGCCGGGAAGCGGATGCGGCGGCGGGGCTGAACAATCCGCACATCATTCCCATCCACAACTACGGCGAGATCGACGGCCGGCTGTATGTCGACATGCGGCTGATCGAGGGCCGGGACCTGCAAGCAGTGCTGGCCGACGGCCCGCTGGAACCGGCGCGGGCGGTGCGCATCGTCGAGCAGGTGGCCTAGGCGTTGCACGCCGCGCACAAGGTCGGACTGGTACACCGCGACGTCAAGCCGTCCAACATCCTGCTCGACGAAGATGACTTCGCCTACCTGATCGACTTCGGCATCGCCCGCGCCGCCGACCAAACCGGATTGACCGGTACCGGCGCCATCATCGGCAGCTGGCACTACATGGCCCCGGAGCGGCTTCGAGCGGGCAAGATCGATGCCCGCGCCGACATCTACGCGTTGGCGTGCGTGCTCTACGAGTGCCTGACCGGCAGCACGCCTTATCCCGGGGACAACTTCGAACAGCAAATCGCCGCGCACTTGACGGCTCCGCCGCCCCGCCCGTCGAGCGCCGATCCCGGCGTGCCTGCCACAGTTCGACGCCGTCATCGCCAAGGGCATGGCCAAAGACCCCGACAACCGGTATGCCACCACCGTCGAGTTAGCCGGCGCCGCCCACGACGCCATCAACACGCCGCCAGCACCACCCGGCGAACCCGCCGTGCTTGACGACGCGCCCCTACCCCCGCCTGCGGTGTGGCAACAGCGCGCCGGCCGGGCCTTCGCCGCGACCCGACAAGGCCTCCCGGGCGGCCGGCCGTCTCCCCCAGACTCCCGACCCGCTGACCGGCCTTCCCTTGAGCCGGTACCAACCACACCGCAGCCGAGGTGGCTGCGGCGCCGGCCAGCTCTGATCGTCGCGACCATCGTGATCGTCGTGATTGTGGGCGCCGTCTTCATCGCCCTCCGGCTGCCGCAACCAAACCCGCCCACGTCCCAAACCCCGACCGCGCAACCCGCACCGCCGTCGGGGCAAGCCGCGCAGCCCGCGCCGCCTTTGGCGCAAGCCGCGCAACCCGCACCGCCGTCGTCGGGGGTGGTTACCTCGGCCTCCACTCCCAGCGCCGACGTACCCGGGTTGGCCCCGTTCGTCGGGGTCTGGCAGGACCACACGGGCAGGGTCGTGATCGACAGCACCGGCACCGGACGCATGACCGTCCGGGCCCCGAGCGGGGCAAGAATTACGGACTTCGCGTTGACATCGGTCTCGCATGGCTTCGCCAGCGGAAACGTCACCGCCGGTGCGGGCCGAGTTGGCGCGCCGGTGACCGCGACGCTCGCCGCGGTCTTGCCCGGCCAGCTCCTTCAGATGACGGTCGATGGCTTGATGGAACAACCGTTTTGCAACAGCGTCGCCGAGGCAGCCAACCAATGCGGGGCCTGACCACAGGCCCGCCGCCCCAGGCGCGGCAGCTTTGGGGCCGGAAGAAAAAGGGGGCCCCGCGTGTCAGTGGTGAATTAGCCGAGCCCTGCAGCGTGGATATGACTGCGGATCGGGCGAGCTAGATCAAGCGGTAGGGGTCGGCCTCTTTGAGTGCGGCCCCCTTGTTCGCATCGCCCGCCGCCTGGCCTAAGGGAAAACCAAAAATGCGCTGCATCAAGCGTTACATCGCCCACGAGATTCACCACGCCCTCCACTAACCCAGCACAAGTAACAACGAACTCGGAGTCTGATAGGAGAGCATCTGGTATGAAACCTGGTCAGCCTTTCGTGTAGACGGAAAAACCCTCACCGTAGCGACCCACAGCTTTGATTTCTTGCTCAAGGGAACCGAGAGGCTGGGCCTGAGCGCCTCGGGCACCCCCACCGTCTCTTCATCACTGCTGGATGCAATACCGAACAAAGTAGGGGCACCCAACGAGTACAAGGGACCGCCCGAGTCACCCGGGAGTTGCACAATGTCGGAGGTGAGCAGGTCCAAATCCGGGTGGCCCCCGGTGTCGGACACGTTGGTGATTGTGCCGTTGGTACCGGCGGTTCGCTCGCCATAAAGGCAGACACGATCACCGACCTTCGCGGATCCCACGCCCGTGAAAAATGCCTCGATGGCGAAGGTCTTATACGTGTAGATCACGGTGAACCCGCGAGAGCCGGTCAGTTTGCCCTGACTGTCCTCGACATCTGGTTGCCAGGCAACGACCTCACCTATCTGATCGCCGAAGGTGTTGTACACCTTTTCGTGAAGGCCGTGTGCGCAGTGCCCGGCAGTGATGGCGAGCTGATCTTCGGCGGAGTCCGTGGCGAAGAACCCGAGCGAGCAGTCGTGGTTATCGATGGTCAGATTCATCCCGACGGTCAGCATACCCCCAGCAGCGTGAGCTGCTGCGGGGGCGATGATTGGCACCGCGACAGCGGCAAGCAGCGCGGTGAACAGATTCTTGATCATGGGCTTGGCGTTCAGGTGTCTGCGAGGGCGGAGGCTATGACGACGGCCACTGCTCGGTCATTTCGCGTTCCTTTGTGCAAAAAGACATTCGGGTGGGCAGAAGGGCTTTAATCTGTATTGCCAGCCGTGTGGCCGGCATGGAAAAGGTTGCGATGGGTGACTTGCAGAATTCTCTGGAGTTTCTGCCGTGTGGTTGAGTCCCGGTGTCGTCAATGGTCGGGCGGCGTCGCAATGGGACACTGACGTCGCCGATGACCCGGAGGCTTGGAGCGCGATGGCCGGAACTCGTCTCAGGTTCGGTCTTCTGGGGCCGTTGCTGTTGACCGTGGCCGGCACGCCGGTGGCGTTGGGCACGCCGAAACAGCGGGCAGTGTTGGCCATGCTGCTGATCAACCGCAATCGCGCGGTCGGCACAGAGTCGTTGATCGACGCCGCCTGGGACCAGTCGCCGGTGCCGGCAGCACGCGACCAGCATCCACTCCTACGTGTCCAACCTGCGCCGACTGCTGGGCAGCGCCGGGGTGGATCCCTACGAGGTGTTGGCCAGCGCACCGCCGGGGTATCGACTCAGCGTCGCTGACGGCGACTGCGATCTGGACCGCTTCATCACCGAGAAGACCGCGGGAATGCACGCCGCCGCGGCGGGACGATTCGAACAGGCCAGCAGCCACCTGTCGGCCGCGCTTGACCGAATGGCGCGGGCCGGTACTCGATGACTTACGCAACTTCGCTTTCGTCGAGGCGTTCGCCACCGCGCTGGCGGAAGACTACATGTTGGTCCAAATCGCCCGCGCAGAAGCCGAAATCGCGTGCGGACGCGCCGACGCCGTTATCGGTGAACTCGAAGCGCTTGCCGCCAAGCATCCCTACCGCGAACCGCTGTGGGCGAAGCTGATCACTGCCTATTACGTTGCTGAACGCCAGTCCGACGCCCTCGAGGCCTATCGGCGACTAAAAACGGTGCTGGCCGAGGATCTGGGCATCGACCCCGGTCCCACGGTGAGCGCCCTGCACGCGCGAATCCTGCGCCAGGAGCGTCTGGACACCAAGCAGGCCGCCAAGACCACCGCCAAGCGCGCGATGGCCACCGCGCACACCGTTTTCGCCCGCAAGTCTGTTGTCGCCAGGTTGCGCGACGCTGCCGGACGGCACTATCCGCTGCAAGCGGCGGCCACCCGGATCGGGCGCCTGCCCGACAACGACATCGTTCTGGACGACGACGATGTCAGCAGGCACCACGCCGTAATCATCGATACCGGAGGCAGTTTCGTGATTACCGATTTGAGATCGGCCAACGGCGTGCAGGTGCAACACCGGCGACTGCGTCCTAGCGCCACCCTCGCCGACGGTGACCACATCAGCATCTGCGGCCACGAGTTCACCTTCGTAATCCAACGAAGTTGACATCTACCCTCTCCGCCGATCCTGCCTTCGGCGCCGAGTGACCGCGTCACGCTCCGCAGTACCAGTGGCGGGCGGCGTCGTTGTCGTTGATGTTGCAGAACGGGAATCCCTGATCCCCGCCCGCCACAGTCAGCTGAAGTCCCTGACCGCCGCCGACGAGCCTGATGGTCACCGGCCCGCCTATGGGGTTCTTGGGATTCGAGGCGGCGGTGATGGTCCCGGTAGCTGTGTCACCGGATACCGACGTCAGCGTGAAGTCCACAGTGCCTGCGATGCCGCAGCCAGACATCGGTGCATCCGGGCAGGTCGATCGGTCGTTGTACGTTTCGCGACCGTGACCGTTGGGCTGGATGTGGAGGCCCTCCACGTGGGCGTGCCAGGAACCGGCGAACGAGGCCAGCCCCGGCCCGCCTGCGGCTGCCGCAGGCGCGAAGAGCACGGCGGCGGTCGCCAAGCCTGCCAGTGCGATCGCGTTCATCTCTTTCCTTATCCCTAGCATTAGACCGAGTGCATGTTCTTGGGGGCCAGGGCCATGCCGTGGCCGGTCGCGTCGTTGGATTCGCCTATCTCCCGATGGCCTGGGTGGCCGTGTTGGCGTTGACCAACGGCCCATACCGGTTGTCATGGCGGTCAGGGCAAAGCCTGAGCCGGACACCTTGGCGAATCCTTGGAGCCGACCAGCGATAGCCCTCCCCTGCCGGGTGAGCCGGTGGCTTTGAGGCGAAACTGTCGAAGCGTCTCGCCCTGCCTATACGCCGCCCGTGCCCGACGCGGCGCCGGCCGCGCGTGAGTCGCTGTATCGGGTATGGACGTCGGCGTGGGTAAGGGTGGCCGCGGAGTCGATGACCGCCCGCAATTGGTCGCCCGCTTGCCCTATCGGCGGGGCGGACCACTGGCTATGGTGAGCCGGTGCGGGGCACGCCGTTGGGGCGGTATCACCTGATTGAGTTGTGGGCGGCGCCGGCATGGGCCAGGTGTGGCGCGCACGGCACGGCGACCAAGAACCAGACGGTGGCAATCACACTGCTGCCGCCGCAGTCGCTACCAACCGCAGTGCCGAGCGTCGCGTGAATCCGCCAAGAATCTTCCAAGACGTCGGCGGCAACCTCTGCCATGAGCGGCCACAACGACGTGCGGCATCACGGCGCCCAGGCCCTGGGACAGCTTCAGCAGAGGGAAAGACCATGACGACTCAACCATCGCCGGACCGGCTGGTACCCGGACCCGACCCGCACGCCCGCGGGGTAATCCGATCATCACCAATCCACCAGGCTGAATCGAGGGCACGATGAGTGACATATCGCAGGGACCCGGATGGTGGCAAGCGGCGGATCTCAAGTGGTATCCGCCGGAGCTTCACGCCGACTACGTGCCACCGCTGCCGCCCCCGCCAAAGCTGCTGCCGCCGCCGCCGAAGCTGCCGCCTCCGCCAAAGCTGCCGCCCCCGCCTCGCGCTGACGCCGCCCAGGCGAGTGGGCAGGCAGCCGGCATCCACAATCCCATCCCCGCTGCCCCCGCCATCCCCTGGGACAAAGTTCGACGGTTCGTGTCGGGTCCGTCTGACGTAAGACCGCGCCATCCAGGGTGGGGATAACCGCGGCAGTCAAGGCGGCGGTTATCCGCCGCCGTACTCGCACGGTCAGCCGCAGGGTGGTTATGGTCCGCCGGCTGCACCTCAGGGTCACGGCGGTCAGTACACCGGCGCAGGCGGCTCGCTGAGCTCGTTCGACCTGCAGAAGATCCTGCCCGGCGGACTGATCGCCCTGGTGGGTGGCCTGCTCTACGTCGTCGTCAGCTTCTTCCCGTGGTACACCATCAATATCTGCAGCGCGTCCGATGTGCGGCCACCAGATGAGCGTCACCAAAAACGCGTGGGACCGCGGCCCCGCGACGTTCAGCGTCCTGCTCTTCCTGGTGGTCGCGGGCATATTCCTGGTCAAGGCGCTGCAGGTCATCCCGGCACCGAAGGTTCCGCTGGAGTTGATCGCACTCGGCGCGGTCGTGCTCGGCGACATTTTCTTCCTCGTTTCGCTGACAGTGTCCCCCCCGCGATTACTGGTTTGTCGCGCGGTTGGGGGCTCTGGGTTGCCCTCGTGCTCGTGGTCGCCATCAACGTCGGTGCCGTGCTGCAGTTCATCAAGGCTCGCGCCCATCCCGGGGTGTAAATGACTACGGACGTAGGTTCCTTCGAGAGCGATCAACCTCAGCGAAGGAACGACTACGCCCGTGTCAGCACGAGTATCACCCACCGATCGGGATCCGCGGCGAGGCTGAATCGAGGGCACGATGACTGACCAACCGCAGGGACCCGGATGGTGGCAAGCGGCGGATCTCAAGTGGTACCCGCCGGAGCTTCACGCCGACTACGAGGCACCGCCAGCCGCCGCGGCTGAACGACCGCAACAGCCACCGCAGAGTCAACCGCCGGGTGACGCGCCGGGACCCGGATGGTGGCAAGCAGCGGACCTCAAGTGGTACCCACCCGAGCAACACGCCGACCACGAGGAACCGCCCCCGACGGATGAACAACCGCAACAGCCTGCCGACCTGAACCTGGCGGCGACCCAACGACACCCAGAGGCGCCTGTCTCACAACCCCGGGCCGCCTACCAGCAGCCAGACGACAGGCACCCTGCCACGGCAGCCGTGGTCGGCGCCGCAGGCCATCCTGATCCCGGCTGCCCTGTTGGCGGTGGTCGTCATCGGCGATCGCCATTGTCGTCACCAGGCTGCAGCACCAGAACTCGAAGGCCTCAGACCACGCTGCCCACCAGCTAAACTAAACCGCGCAACCCGCATACGGTCCTCAAGTCACGCTGCCGTTCACCGGCCTCAACAGCCCCGACGGTGTGGCGGTGGATACCGCCGGCAACCTCTACGTCGCCGACCGACAGAACAACAGCCGGGTAGTGAAACTGGCGGCCGGGTCGAGCACCCAGAGCGTGCTGCCGTTCACCGGCCTCGGCTACCCGTCGGTGTGGCGGTGGACACCGCCGGCAACGTCTACGTCACCGACCCTGACAACAAGCGGGTGCTGAAACTGGCGGCGGGCTCGGCCACCCCGAGCGTGCTGCCGTTCACCGGCCTCAACAGCCCTGCCGGTGTGGCGGTGGACACCGCCGGCAACCTCTACGTCGCCGACTACGGCAACAATCGGGTGCTGAAGTTGGCGGCGGGCTCGGCCACCCCGAGCGTGCTGCCGTTCACCGGCCTTGCGGCCCCGCCGGCGTGGCGGTGGATACCGCCGGCAACGTCTACGTCGTCGACCAGTCGGCAACGGCCGGGTGCTGAAGTTGGCGGCGGGTCGGGCACCCAGAGCGTGCTGCCGTTCACCGGCCTCCACAACCCCATCGGTGTGGCGGTGGATACCGCCGGCAACCTCTACGTCGCCGACACTCACAACAATCGGGTGGTGAAGCTGGCGGCGGGCTCGTGCACCCAGACGGTGCTGCCGTTCACCGGCCTCACCGGCCCCGACGGTGTGGCGGTGGATACCGCTGGCAACATCTACGTCGCCGACGAGCAACAACCGGGTGGTGAAACTGCCGGCGGGGTGATGCGCCGCACGGCGGGCGCGCGAGGCTGCAGGGCCCGTGTGAGCAACGAGTATCAACTACCGATCGGATCCATGGCGGGGCTGAATCGAGGGCACGATGACTGACCAACCGCAGGGCCACGGATGGTGGCAAGCGGCGGATCTCAAGTGGTATCCACCGGAACTTCACGCCGACTATGTGCCACCGCTACCGTCCCCACCTATTCTTCCGCACCCACCAAAGCTGCCGCCCACGCCCGTCACGCTCACGCAGCCCCCCGTCACGGCGAAGTGTCCACCTGGCCAACGCAAAGTCGGGTTCGTTCTAGTTGGGCTGGTCCTACTAGCCATTGCCGTCATGCTGGTTGCGCCGCATTTAATTTGGGACTTCGCGACAGGATTCACATCGTGGCGTCTGATGGTAGGAGCAGCTCTCCTGATCGTTGTCGCGATCGCGATCATTGGCGCGTCGATGGCGGTCCGGTCGGGTCAGTCTCCCGCACGCACAGTCGTATTCGTTGGCGTAATCGCCATCGTGCTCGTCGTCTTCGCGCTACCGGTGGTTTATTTAGGACCGCGCTATCTGGTCTATCGCCACTTCTTTAACTCCTTTGAGAAAAGGTCCAGCTCTTCCTCCGGTGGTGGCGGGTCGTCTACCGGAACGCCGAGCGCGGGCGCGGGAACGGCCAGCCCGCAACAGAACAGGGTGTTGGTCGACGGTCAGGACCAGGGCGTGGTAACGGACGTTCGTTGTAAGACCTTTAGCGGCGGCTTTGTCGACGGCATCAACATCAAGGTCGCATGGGCGGCCGACCACGGCGTTTTTGTGGATTTGACGTATCCCGCCGATCCGCCCGGGGTCAAGAAGGTGTTCTTCGACAACATCAATGGTGCGACGCTTAAATACGAGTCCGGAAACAATCAGGGCAACGCCGAGGCCACCAAGCAAGGCTCCGCGGCCGGGTCCTGGGGCAACTCCTACAAGATCACCGGCACCGCGAGCACGCCGAACGGAGAACAGAAATCCTTCGAGATCGACGCGACCTGCCCAGTTCCGTAAAGCCGCAACGGAACCCATCTCACAGCCCGAGCACCCCCAGGCTGAATCGAGGGCACAATGACTGACCAACCGCAGGGACCCGACTGGTGGCAAGCCGCGGATCTCAAGTGGTACCCACCTGAGCTGCACGCCGATTACGAGGAACCGCCCCCTCCCCCGCCGGATGAACAACCGCAACAGTCCAATGACCTGAACCTCGCTGCGACCCAACGACATCCAGAGGCGCCTGTCCCATCACCGGAACCCCCCCACCGGCCGCCGCCCGACACCCGCACCCTGCGACGGCTGCCGTGGTGGCGCCAACAGGCCGTCGTGATCCAGGCTGCCCTGTTGGCGGTGGTCGTCGTCGGCATCGCCGTTGTCATCGCCAGGCAGCAGCACAAGAACTCGAACGGCCCGCAGACCACGCTGCCCACCGAACCCGGATACGGTCCTCAAGTCACGCTGCCGTTCACCGGCCTCAACCGCCCCGTCGGTGTGGCCGTGGACAAAGTGGGCGACCTCTACGTCGCCGACTTTAGAAACAATCGGGTGCTGGAGCTGGCGGCGGGCTCGGCGAACTCGCGCGTCGTGCCGTTCGCCGGGCTCAGCGCCCCTGGCGGTGTGGTGGTGGATGCCGTCGGCGACCTCGACGTCACCGACCGGGGCAACAACCGGGTGCTGAGACTGGCGGCCGGCTCGAATACTCAGAGCGTGCTGCCGTTCACAGGTCTCCACGTCTGCAGGGTGTGGCGGTGGATGCGGTCGGCGACCTCTACGTCACCGACTTTGACAACAATCGGGTGCTGGAGCTGGCGGCGGGCTCGGCGAACTCGCGCGTCCTGCCGTTCGCCGGGCTCAGCGCCCCCGACGGTGTTGCGGTGGATGCCGCCGGCGACCTGTATGTCACCGACCAGGGCAACAACCGGGTGCTCAAACTGGCGGCCGGATCGAACACCCCAACCGTGCTGCCGTTCACCGGTCTCGACCACGCCACCGGGGCGGCGTGGACAGCGCCGGCAATCTCTACGTCACCGACCGGGGCAACAACCGGGTGCTCAAGCTGCCGGCCGGATCGAATACCCAAGTCGAGCTGCCGTTCACTGGGAACGTCGATCCCGGTGGTGTGGCGGTGGATGCCGCCGGCAACCTCTACGTCACCGATAATGCCAACAACTGCGGTTCAAACTGCCGGCGGGGTGATGCGCCGCACGGGCGGGCGCAAGGGGCTGCAGGGCCAGTGCGCCCGAGGCAACGTGAAAGACCAAATGCTGTGTGACACTGATCTCTTTCTATCGGCCAGGTCGACGTCGAGGGCACCACAACCGACCCCTCGCAGGGAGCCGGATGGTGGCAAGCGGCCGATCTCGTCAGCCGTACCGTGCTGGAGCTTCACGCAGACAGTACCTACCAGGTGGCCCCGTCGGCTGAACAACCGCAACAGCCGGCCGACCTGGAGCTCGTTGCGACCCAACAACGCCGACCTGGCCGGGCGCCCGTCCCACCAGCTCGATCCGCTGACCGGCCGCCCTAACAGATCGGCATACCGCCACCGCCGTCGGGGCAGCCCCAAAAGCCCCTCGCTATCGCCGCCGGGGTTGTAATCGTCGTGGCCGTTGCCGCCACCGCGGGATATCTCCTGGCCGTCTCGAAGACTCGCAGCGCTCCATCACCTCTCAGCCCTCCACCATGTCGCAGCCCTCCAGCAGCACCACTCAGCCGCCTTCTCCGACGGTCGCCCCCGTCGCGGAGGCCGCGCTGGACGGGCTGCTGCTCAGCCCCGACGAAATCGACACCGCGATGGGCGCCACCGCGATGACGGTCGCGGGAGCCTACGCCGGGACGGACACGACAGCGCCGACGTGCCGGACAAGGCCTGCTTGCCCCCACAGGCCCGACGGAAGGCACGGTCTATGTGGCGCGGATGGAGCGCCTTTCGCGGGCAGGAGCTCCAGGGAGCCCGGCGACCCATCAACTCATCTGTCGATCAGGCTGTGGTGTTGTTTCCCTTCGCGCGATGCCGCCGCGTTCTTCACCGCCTCCGCCCAACGCTGGCCGGCCTGCTCCAACCGGCAGTACACCCTCACCCAGCCCGGCCAACCCGATCTGGTGTGGACCGTAGGGCCGGTCACCAACACCAACGGCACCCTGAGCGCCACCCAAACCACCCAGGGCGGCAACGGATGGGCCTGCGAGCGGGCGCTGACCGTGCCCAACAACGTCGCCATCGATATCGCCGCGTGCAGCTACACCGCGCACCCGGCCGACTCGGCGGTCAACATCGCCACAGATCGCCGCCAAAGTACCCACAACGTAGTGACATTCCGCCAGTTGGATCGAGGGCACAATGACTGACCAACCGCAGGGACCCGACTGGTGGCAAGCAGCGGACCTCAAGTGGTACCCACCCGAGCTGCACGCCGATTACGAGGAACCGCCCCCTCCCCCGCCGGATGAACAACCGCAACAGCCTGCCGACCTGAAACTGGCCGCGACCCCACAGCACCCATGGGCGTCTGTTCCGCAACCCGGACCCGCAAACCAGCAGCCCCCTAAGATCGGCACACCGCCGTCTATCGGAGAGGCGGCCAGCCCATAACGGCCTCTGACGGGGGCCGCTGATCGCCGCGATCGTTGTGATTCTGGCCGCCGGGGTCGGCATCACCGGCTACCTCCTGCGCCGATCCTCTCCACCACCTCTCAGCCCTCCACAACAAACTTGGGCTTGTATCGCGGCTCCGCCACCTCCGCCCAACGGTCCCTCCTGTCGCGGAGAACGCGTTGCAGGGGCTGCTGCTCAGCCCCGACCAAATCAACACCGCGCTGTTGGCCACCCGGCACGACTGCCCTCCGCAATGGCGCCGACGAGATGCACGACGCCCGCGCCGCCGTATCGGACACGGCCTGCCTACCCGTGGCGGGCGTGACGCAAGCCGCGGTCTATGCCGGCCGCCGGTGGAGCGCCGTGCGCTCGCAGGACCTCACTGAGCCTGACAAGAGCTACACTCAATCCCGGTCCACTCAGGGAGTGGTGTTGTTTTCCTCCGCGAATGATGCGGGCGCGTTCTTCACCGCCTCCGCCCAACAGTGGCCGGCCTGGCCTCCAGCTCGCAGTACATCGTCCACCCTGGTCGGTCACCTCGGCGGCGTGGAGGGGGGAGGCCGCATTTCCACAACACCAACTGCGAAAATCTCGAGCGCCACCACAAACCTCTAAGGACGACGGGATTTCGCTCGGCACGACCTGTCAGCAGGCGCTGACCGTGTCCAACAACGTCGCCATCGACGTCAGCGCATGCGGCTATAACCTGTCCGACGCCGCGGTCAACATCGCCCAGCAGATCGCCGCCAAAGTACCGACAACTGAATGCCATCGGCCAAGTCCGGATCAAGGGCACGATGAGTGACATCCCTCAGGGGTCCGGATGGTGGCAAGCAGCGGACTAAAGAACGGTAACCACCCGAGCAACACGCCGACCACGAGGAACCTCCCCCGCCGGGCTACAAACAACCGCAACAGCCTGCCGACCTGAACCTGGCCGCGACCCAACAACACCCATGGGCGCCTGTCGCACAATCCCGGCCCGCCGACCGGCAGCCACCTGACATCCGCACCCCACCAAGGCAGCCGTGGTGGCGCCGACAGGCCTTCGTCATCCCCGCTGCCCTGTTGGCGGTGGCCGTCATGGCCGTCGCCATTGTCATCACCAAGCAGCCAGCAGCACCAGAACTCCGACTGCCCTCGGACGACGACTCGCCAAAAAGACGAACTCTGGCCGCGAAACCCCGCAGCGCCTTCGGAGCAAATCACGCAACCTCCCGTGGCCGCCCCGGACACCGCCGCTGTCCAACAAGCGGCATGCGCGCGCTTAGGGGCTCCTCAAAACCCGGACTAGAGACCGTTGTGCGATCCGCACTATGCAGGTCTCCACGGCGTCTCCCGAGTGGGTGTTGGCGTGCAGCGGCTCTGCCACTTTACCGGCACCTACTGGCCGCCCAGCCTAGAAGAACTGGCCGGTCAGGGGGAGGCTGATGGACCTCGACGTTCGCACGCAACTAACGATTGGACCGACAGACTCCGTTTTTGCCCACCGCAGACCGGCGAATTCCCCTAAAACTGAGAGAGCGCGGTTCCGGCGGCCGTGCTCGCCGACTTCGGGCTGAGCCCTTGGGCCCCATAGCTATACGGTGTCGCTTGCTGTGGGCCGCGGTTGGGGCGGTAGGACGTCAGAAGATTTCGATCCCGACAGGCCCCCGGTGGCGCACAGCGAGCGATCCGGCGGCGGCGCTGCCCCCAATTGGCAACCTGTTCCTTGCAGGGGACCGCACTCCCGCGCATCCCAACGACCCGGGAGCGCGCTATGGAGCGGGCAGGGCCAGGCACCTGCGCCGAAGACCTTCAGCCCAGGCCTCCCGCTCACCGCGTCAATGCAGAAGATGTGAAAAATGGTTCACTCCGGCGGACATGCCCGCCACCAACCCGTGCGACCAGCCGCATGCTGCGAATTGCTGCGGCGGCGGAAAACGCGGGAGGTCTTCCACCGAGCTGGCAGAACCGCTGTTATCCATGAAGGTAAGTTCGTTTTTTCCGTATGTGATGCGAACTGGGTGGCTGGCTGGCCGCTTCGAGGTCGCGGCTCTGCCGGCGCCAGCGGTGCATGCGTGGGCGGATGCCGTCCGGGAGGCGTTATGCGACGCTGGCGACGAAGGTCGGACATCATGCAGGCAGCGCCGCCACGATCCGCAGTTGTGCGTTGGGCTTTGCACCTGTCTGTGCGCTGCCATGCGCTGACAGCGTGCAGCTATTGGGGATGGGAACCGTTGCCGCTGAACGACATTGAGAGAGCTGCGCAGATCGTGTGCAGCCAGACCGCTCAGGTGAACGCCGCGCGGTTCTAGAGTTCCAGGCCGTAGCCCTGGTCTTGGCTCCTGCTGCGGTGGCGTTGTGCGGCTTGCTGGCTGGTTCTGGTGAGATCCGCTGGTAGGCGGCTTCGCGGGCGTTTTCTCGGCTGAGGTGTCGCTGCCAGGCATGTAAGCGAGTAGCGCGGCGTTCGTCGTGGTCGTCCAGCAGGGGGTGCGAGGGCGGTGGGCAGCAGTCGGGGGTCGGCGCGGGCGGCTTCGACGATGACGGCGGCGCGGCCCGTCGTCGTTGGTGGTCGGTGATGGGGTGCAGCGC
>CAWGXA010000006.1:0-107143 GCA_963826365.1 uncultured Actinomycetota bacterium
TCCCACGTCGGCTCGTTGACCGCCTTGGTTCGCTCGGCCCGAATGCGCGCCATGTTCGACGCCGACGCCTCCCGCCCGGCCGGCGACATCAGGATCACCCTGTCCACCCGGTCGGCGTGGCCGACGGAGATCGCGGACGCGACGAACGCACCCAGCGACATGGCGATGAAGTTGGCCGACGCCATGCCGAAGTGGTCCATCACCCCCAGCACGTGTTCGACGTAGACCGCGATCTCGTAGTCGTAGTCCGGCTTGTCGGAGAACCCGTTGCCGACCATGTCGATCGCCACGCAATGGAAGTGCTGCGAGAGTGCGGCGAGGTTGGGGGCGAACGTCTCCCAGTGCCCGCCGGTGCCGTGCAGCAGGATGGCGTGCGGCTTGTCCGGCCCGCCCGCCTCGGCATAACGGGTACGGACGGACACGCCATTGACTCCGATGTCGACGAACCCCTGCCGGAACTCGAGCTCCTTGAGATACATCCAGATACTGCGGTAATTCTCCGTGTCGACCCGGCTCACGTCGACCGCCGCGGCCGGTGCTTGTAATTGGCTCATCTCGCCTTCCCGCATCTGGAGTATCTGACACATATGTCATCTAGTGCTGACGTCGCTCCGCGCGTTCCTCATCGTCGCACAAACTCTATGTTCCCATGTGGAGAACGGCTCACGCCAGTCTGCCTGCATGCGATACGCCAGGCGTCATTCCGTCTTGCTCCATTGATTCTGACACTTGTATGCGGTAATACTGGGCAGGTGAACACTCCGGCCGGACGCCGCGTCCTCGCCGACCTGGTCAACGAGTTCGCGGCCGTGCGGTTGTCGTTGGACGTCAACGGCAACGGCCCCCGCCTGCTCGTCGAGGACCTCGAGGGCGGCGAGCAGGTCTTCCTGTGTCCCTTGGAGTTAGCCAGCTTCACCTTGGCCACCGCCGAAGACCGCGAAGAGTGGGTGAGGGTGGGCAATTACCGCGGCGAGCGCCGGCCAATGGAGCGGCCGTGAGCGCCGCGGACGCCGACCTGGTCGGCCTGGGCATGACCGCGATGTCGCTGCGGCCGGGCGCTACGCCGTTGGAACTGGCCGTCCAGGCGAGTGCCGCCGCGCTGGCCGACGCCGGACTCGAGCGTGCTGACATCGACGGGATCCTGGTCGGCTCGTCGCAGGGCGTCCGGCCGGAGCGGCTAGGCGTCGGCTTCGCCGCCGCGGCCGGCTTCTCGGATCTGCGCCTGCTGGAGCACGTCGAGATCAAGGGCGCCACGACCATCGCCATGATCCAGCGCGCACGCCACGCGATCGTCACCGGTGAGACCGCGACCGTACTGTGCGTATTCGCCGACGCACCCCTGGTGGCCGGCCGCGGCGCAGGCTCGACCTACGCACAGAGCGGCGGCAACGTCGGCGTGCGCGGGCTGGAGCGGGCCTCGGGGCTGCTTGGCTCGGTGCCGACGTATGCGCTGCTGACCCAGCGCTGGCTGCACGTCACCGGAACCAGTACCGACGCGCTGCGCTCCGTGGCCACCACGGCGAGGCGATGGGCGCGCGGCAATCCCGACGCGGTCAACCGAGAGCCGCTCGACGACGCCGACTATGACGCTTCCCCGATGATCGCCGAGCCGCTTCGGCTGCTGGACTGCGCCCGGCCGGTGAACGGCGCAGTCGCCGTCGTGCTCACCGGGCGGCCCTCGGTCGGCGGTACCCGATTACGGGTTCGCGGCGCCGGGCGCGAGCATCCGGTGCGGCGCCGTCGCGCGGGAGCCGAGTCGTGGTTCGGCGGCGGTGGCCGCGCGGTGCAGGACGCGCTCGAACAGGCCGGCATGGCCCGCTCCGACCTGCACGTCGCCGAACTGTACGACCCGTTCTCGATCGTGACCCTGGCGCTGCTCGACGAATACCAGCTCACCGGTGACGTCCCCGCGGGTACGTTCGTGCGCGACGGCCACACCGGGCCCGGCGGCACCCTGCCGACCAACACCGGCGGTGGCCAGCTGTCCGGTTTCTACCTGCAGGGGATGACGCCGTTGGCGGAGGCGATAATTCAGCTGCGCGGCACCGGCGGGCAACGTCAGGTTCCCGGGGCCACGGTGGCGCTGATCGGCGGTATCGGCGGCCGGATGGACCACCATGCTGCGTTAATCCTGGAGCGCGCCGCATGACCGCCACCGCGGTCGAGGACTGGCTGCTGAACAGCGCGCTGGCACCCACCGCCGATGACGACGTGCTGGCGCCGCTGTACCGGGCGGCCGCACGCAGCGAGCTCGCGATGCCGTTCTGCGCGGCGTGCGCTCTACTACTCGAGCTCGACCAAGAGGTCTGCGACAGCTGCGGGCACAGCGAACGCAACTGGTGCACAGTCGATCCGAGTGGAACCGTACACACTGCGACGCTCATGCACCGGCGCGAGCCCGGCCTGGTGCACGGCGTGGCGCCCTACCCCATCGTCGACGTCGAGCTGTCGAGCGGGCACCGGATCGTGATGACCACCGTGCAACCCGCGGACACCGCACCGCCCATCGGCACAGCGGTGCGCATCGGCTTCCGTCGCCTGGGCGACGTCGCCATCCCGGCCATCGACCTCCTGGAGGACCCGTGACGACCCTTGAATCTGCCTCTGCCGTCGAGGACTTCGATGTCGGCAGCGTCATACGCCGCGACCGTGTGCACGGGACCGTGTACACGTCCGCCGAGATCTTCCGTCGCGAAATGGACAGCATCTTCAAGACCGGATGGGTCTACGTCGCCCACGAGAGCGAGGTCAACGAGCCGGGTGACTATCTCACCCGGATGATCGGCCACGACCCGGTCGTCGTAGCACGCGGTAAGGATGGCGTGGTCCGTGTGGTGCTCAACCGCTGCACCCACCGTGCCAACAAACTGTGCAACGCCGAGAAGGGCAACGCCAACTCGTTCCGGTGCCCGTATCACGGCTGGACGTTCAGCAACACCGGTGCGCTGCAAGGTGTTCCGATGCGTGAAGGATACGGCGAGGCCTTCAACAAGGTGCGCTCCGAACTTGGCCTTGCCCAGGCCCCCCGAGTGGACAGCTACGGCGGATTCGTCTTCGCGTCACTGGCGCCAGAGGGTATCTCGCTACTCGAGCATCTTGGTAAGTCAACGCGCGCCATCGACCGCCTCCTCAACCTGTCGCCCACCCGCGAGATCGACCTGCGGGCCAACTGGATGAAGCACTTGCACCACGCCAACTGGAAGATGGTGGTGGAGAACAACGTCGACGGCTACCACGCACTGTTCACGCATGCCTCGGTGTACGACGCGATCAAGCCCGCCAAGGTGTCGCACGTCCCGACCAAAGTCGACGTGCTGGTCCGCGACATCGGTAACGGGCATTCGGAGATCGACTACAGCGACGAATACCGGAAGCTCGATGAGGAATTCGTCTGGTACGGCCGCATCCCGCGGGCCAAGCTCGCCGGCTACGTCGAGGCACTTGAGGGTGCGTACGGCCCCGAGCAAGCCCACGACGCACTGGTAGTTGGTCCACCACACACTTTGATCTGGCCCAACCTTTTCCTGGCCGAGATGAACGTCATGTTCGTCGAACCGCAGGCCCCCGACCGCACCATCGCCTACACCACCGCGGTCTTGATACCCGGTCAGGATGCGCTGAACGAGCGCACGCTGCGTCGCTCCGAAGGGGCGATGGGTCCGGCGGGATTCTTGATCGCCGACGACGGAGAGATCGGGATGCGCAACCAGGCCGGGCTTGCCGCCGAACTACCCGAGTGGCTGATGCTGGCCCGCGGCATAGAAAGCGATATCGACGACTCGACTGGAATCATCAACCGGGACAAGAGCGCCGAGACTCCGCAGCGCGGGTTTTACTCACACTGGGCCTCGGTCGTCGGCGGAGCGGCGAGCGCATGACCGTCAATTCCGAAGCCCAGGCATATCCCGCTCTGCGCCCGCTGCCAGACCCCGAGATCCTGTCGTTTCTGTATCTGGAGGCGCGGCTGGCCGACGAGGGTCGCTACTCGGAGTGGGAGGCGCTGTGGGCCGATGACGACGACACGGTCGAGTACCGCGTCCCGATGCACCCCGACGACGACCCGCGAACCACGCTGGCCTACATCAACGACAACCGGCGACGGATCAAGAGCCGGGTGGCCCAGCTCAACACCGGCAACCGGCACTCCCAGACACCACCGTCGGTGATGCGGCGCGTGGTCTCCAACAGTGAGGTGGTGGACGCGGGCGCTGACAGTGTCACTGTCGAATCCAACTTCGCGTTGTTCGAATACCGTCTGCGTCAACGCTTCTGGGCCGGTCGGGTTATCCACACGATTCGCTTGTCGCCGGAAGGCCCGCGGCTGATTCGCAAGATCGTGCACCTGATCGACGCAAGCGGCCCGGTCGACACACTCGCTTTTCTGATTTGAACGGACTCCTCATCTGATGCTCATCGGTGACATCGCAACCAACAACGCCCGCCGCTACCCCGACAAGCGTGCGCTCGTCGACGCCGACCGAGTGCTCACCTGGTCTCAGGTCGACGAGCGGGCCCGGCGGCTCGCCGCCTTCCTGATCGGCCGGGGGCTGGTACCGGGCGACCGGGTGATGGTGATCGCCCGCAATTGCCTGGAGTGGCCGGAGATCTCGTTCGGCCTGGCCAAGGCCGGGCTGATCACGGTACCGGTGAATATCCGGCTGGCGCCCGACGAGGTCGCCCACGTACGCGACGACTCCGGTGCACGAGCGGTGATCATCCACACCGACCATATGGAGAAGTTCCTGGGCGAATTAACCGACCTGGCAGTCGTATTGGGCGTGGGGGCCAACGCGGTATTCGGGCCATGTGAATTGGTCACCGACTACGACACGGCGCTGGCTCAGGTCGCGCACTGCGCTGGACGGCGTGACATCGCAACTGACGATGTCGCGGTCATCCTCTACACCAGCGGCACCACCGGTCGCGCCAAGGGCGTAATGCACACCCACCGCGCCTTGCTCTACCAGGCGGCCGACACCAACCTTGTGACCGAGGCCAACCGCTCCGACGTCATGCTTGCGACGACGCCGTTCTTCACCGCGGGTGGCATGGTCCGCACGGTGTCCTGGCTGTATCTCGGGCAGACCATGGTGATACATCAGAAATTCGACCCGCAGGCGGTGATCGACGAGATCGAACGCAGCGCCATCACTTTCACGACCTTCATCCCGACGATGCTGCACCGGACGCTGGCGATCCTCGAAGACGGGCCGCCGCGGGACATGTCGAGCCTGCGGCGCATCTCTTATGGTTCGGCTCCCGTACCGCCGGGCTTGGCACGCAAGGCGATGGACCTGCTCGGCTGCGACCTGCAACAGCGCTACGGCCTGACCGAATGCGGCGGGCAGGCAACGATTCTCACGCCAGAGGACCACCGTGACATCGTCGCCGGCAAAGCCTCGATCACTACCTCGTGCGGCCGGGAGACTCCGATGTGCGTGATCCGCATCATCGACGTCGACGGCAGCGACGCTCCAACCGGCGACGTCGGCGAAATCGTGATCACCAGCCCCGCCAACGCGATTGGTTACTGGAACCGGCCCGAACAGACGGCCGAAACCTTCTGTCCCGATGGGCTTCGCTCCGGCGACCTGGGCTACCTGGACCACGAGGGCTACCTCCACATCACCGGCCGGAAAACCGACCTCATCATCTCCGGCGGGTTCAATGTCTACCCAGCGGAGATCGAGCGGGTACTCGGCCAGCACCAAGACGTCGACATGGTGGCGGTGGTTGGGGTGCCCGATCCCGAGTGGGGTGAGACGCCGGTCGCCGCCGTTATTCCTAAATCCCACGTCTGGAACCAGGACGCACTTGCGGCCGAACTCGCCGCGTTATGCCGCGTGGAATTGGCCGGTTACAAGCAACCGCGCCGGTTCGTGTTCTGGCGCGAGTTCCCGCTGGGGCCCGCCGGCAAGATCCTCAAACGCGAGATCGCTAACCAGGTGAACCATGTCGGCGAGTCGGATGCGAAGATGCCGGTATCCACCGGATCGACCGAGGAGCGAACGTGATCGAGCAGACCGACCTGGCCACCATCGAATTCCAGGTGACCGACCACGTCGCCACCGTGGCGCTCAACCGGCCCGAGAAGTTGAACAGCTTCACCGAAGAGATGGCGGCCGAACTCGCTGCGGTCTGGGCCCGGGTGCGTGACGACGAGGACATCCGGGTCGCGGTGCTGTGCGCCAACGGCGAACGGGCGTTCTGCACCGGCATCGACGTGACCGAGGGCACCTGGTGGAAGGACCAACCGATCTTCAACCAGGAGGATCCGGGCGAATTACTGGGGCCGAAGGCACACAAGGTGTGGAAGCCGGTGATCGCGGCACTGCACGGCATCGTGGCCGGCGGCGCCATGTACTTCGTCAACGAGTGCGACTTCTCGATCTGCAGTGAGACGGCCACGTTCTTCGACCCACATGCCAATGCGGGCATCGTCTCGGCGCTCGAGCCGATGGGCATGCTGGCCCTCGGCGTGCCCTACGGCGAGGTGATGCGGTGGGCATTGCTCGGCAGCGAGGAGCGGATATCCGCGCAGACCGCTCTGCGAATTGGGCTCGTGACCGAGGTGGTCCCGGACGATCAATTGCGCGTCCGGGCCTTGGAACTGGCCTCCGAAATCGCCACGCGCAGACCCAATGGTGTTCAAGGCACCGTTCGCGCGATGTGGGAGGCCCGCGATCTGACCCCCAGTGTCGCCGCCCGACACGGCAAGTTCTTCACCGACCTTGGCAATGCCGGAGCCAGCCCGGACTCGTTGAACAACAAGAAGAAACCCCGAACTCGATGAGGACGCATGACTGACACCGCGACCGAGACGTTGGTCCAGTTCGACCTCTTGATTGGAGGCGAATCATCGCCCGCCGCATCGGGATTGACCTACGACAGCGTTGACCCCTTCACCGGCAGGCCCTGGGCACGCGTGCCCGACGGCGGAGCTGCCGATGTGGACCGCGCCGTAGCCGCCGCCCGTGCCGCGTTGAATGGACCATGGGGTGCACTCACTGCGACCGCCCGTGGCAAGCTGCTACTTCGCCTCGGCGAGATCATCGCGCGCGAGGCCGAGCAGCTAGCCGAACTCGAGGTGCGTGACGGCGGCAAGCTGGTTCGCGAAATGGTCGGCCAGATGCGGTCGCTGCCGGACTACTACTTCTACTACGGCGGGCTGGCAGACAAGCTGCAGGGCGACGTCATACCGGTGGACAAGCCCAACTACTTCGTCTACACGCGCCATGAACCCGTCGGCGTCGTCGGCGCGATCACGCCCTGGAACTCGCCGCTACTGCTGTTGACGTGGAAGTTGGCCGCCGGGTTGGCCGCGGGTTGCACCTTCGTCGTCAAGCCCAGCGACCACACCCCGACATCGACACTGGCGTTCGCAAAGCTGTTCGCCGAGGCCGGTTTTCCGCCGGGCGTCATCAACGTCGTCACCGGCTGGGGCCCGGAGACGGGTGCGGCACTGGCGTCGCACCCGAGTGTCGACAAGATCGCGTTCACCGGATCGACGGCCACCGGCATTCAGGTTGGCAAGGCCGCGATCGACAACATGACCCGGTTCTCGCTCGAACTCGGCGGCAAGTCGGCGCAGGTGGTGTTCGCCGACGCCGACCTCGACGCGGCGGCCAACGGCGTGATCGCCGGCGTCTTCGCCGCCACCGGCCAGACGTGTCTGGCGGGTTCGCGCCTCCTCGTGGACCACAGCGTCGTCGACGCGCTGGTGGACAAGATCGTCGCGCGGGCAGCGACCATCAAACTGGGCGACCCGAAGGACCCGGCGACCGAGATGGGCCCGGTATCCAATCAACCCCAGTATGAAAAGGTGTTGTCGCACTTCGCATCTGCCCGCGAGCAGGGGGCGACCGTTGCCTACGGCGGCGAGCCGGCCACCGACCTCGGCGGCTTCTTCGTCAAGCCGACCGTGCTGACCGGTGTCGACCCCTCAATGCGGGCCGTCGCCGAGGAGATCTTCGGACCGGTGCTGGCGGTGATGACCTTCGCCGACGAGGACGAGGCCGTCGCCGCCGCCAATAGCACCGAGTTCGGATTGGCCGCGGCGGTGTGGACCAAGGACGTTCACCGGGCGCACCGGGTAGCGGCCAAGCTACGCGCGGGCACCGTGTGGATCAACGCGTATCGCGTTGTCGCGCCCCATGTTCCATTCGGCGGTATCGGCTACAGCGGCATCGGCCGAGAGAACGGCATCGACGCCATCAAGGACTTCACCGAGACCAAAGCGGTGTGGGTGGAACTCTCCGGGGAGACCCGCGACCCGTTCACGCTCGGCTGATCTGCATCCAATCGACAAGGGGTATACACATGACGCTAGACCTCACGGCCGCCGATAAGGTGCTGGCCGGACTCCGACCATTTCCGGTGGCAGTTACCACGATTGACGGCGGTTTCGGCAATGGGCTGATGTCGCTGTCGGCGGGCTCGGCCAGCATCGTGCCGGAACTGCCACGTGCGACCGTCAGCCTGACCAAGTACAACAAAACCCACGACATGTTGGTCAACTCGGGTATTTTCGTGATGCACATGCTGTCGGCCGGTCCAGACGAGATCGACAAGTCCATGGATATCCTGATGACCCTCGGCGGCAGTTCGGGCCGCGACGGCGACAAGATTTCGAGGCTCCGCACCAAGCCGGGCGTCACGGGCGCGCCGATCCTGCTCGACGCACACAGCTACGTGGAGTGCCGCATCACCGGGTCGCTGGACAATGACGAGAACACCATCTTCGTCGGCGACGTCGTCGCCGCGGAGGTGTTCAGCTCCGCGCAACGGCTGCGGATCGGTGAGGCGTGGGGCAAACTGCCGCACGAGTGGATCGAGCAATACGAGGCGAATCACGAGCCGCAGCTGCAGAGCGCGCGCGACCTGCGGGCGGCCGCTGCGGCGCGGGTCTGATGTCCGAAGGGCCTTCCGGCGCCTGGCAGCTGCCAGAAGAATTGGTGATGCTGCGCGACACGGTGCGGCGGTTCATGGATGCCCAGGTGCATCCCCTCGAAGAGAAGCTCGCCCACGATACGGTCGGGCTACCCCGCGAGCAGCTCGTCGAGTTGCAGGTCAAAGCCAGGGCGCTCGGGCTATGGGCGCTGCAGACGCCCGCCGCGCATGGCGGTGCCGGGCTGACCGTCCTCGGCCAGGTGGTGGTTGCCGAGGAAGCCGCGAAATGCCGGATGGGAGCGTTCTTTCCGGCACTCGGCGCCTTCGGCGGCAACCCACCTAACATCATGTTCAAGGCGTCCGCGGAGCAGTTCGACAGATACGCCAAGCCGATCATCGACGGCACCATGTCCAAGGCGTACACCGCGATCACCGAGGCTTCCGGCGGGTCGGATCCGGCGCGGGCGATCAAACTCAAGGCGGTACGCGACGGCGACGGCTACCTGCTCAACGGCTCGAAGATGTGGATCTCGCATGCCCCCGATGCCGACTGGGGCGTGATCTATGCCCGCACCGGCGAGGGACGCCAGGGTATCTCGGCCTTCATTCTGGAGAAGAACACCCCCGGAGTCACGTTCAGCCGCATCCCCGTGATGGCGTCGTTCGCACCATACGAGTTGCACTTCGACAATGTGCGGATACCCGCCGACCGACTGATCGGTGCTGAGGGACAGGGATTTTCGCTAGCGAGCGAGTTCCTGGTGCATGGCCGCATCGTGTACGCCGCCGGACCGATCGGGATCGCGCAGAGCGCACTCGACATGACCTGCCAATGGGCAAAGGACCGAGTTGTGTTCGGCGGCAAGCTCGCTGACAAGCAGGGCATCCAGTGGATGCTGGTGGACAGTGAGGTGGACCTGCGCGCCGCGCGGCTGCTGATGTACCAAGCCGCCTGGAACGCCGACCTTGGACGCGACGTTCGGGTGGATGCGTCGGTGGCCAAGATGTTCGGAACCGAAGCCGCCTACCGAGTTCTGGACCGGTGCATCCAAGTTCACGGCGCGCTGGGAATCTCCACCGAACTGCCGCTGGAGCGATGGTTTCGCGACCTGCGAGTCAAGCGACTCGGCGAAGGCGCCACCGAGGTCCAGCGCGAAGTCATCGCGCGATCGCTGGTGAGATAGTCGCGATGACAATGGAGCCGAAAGGGGCGAAGTGCGCTACAACCTGATGTTCCCGATGCGGGCCGTCAAGCACTGGAACCGGTGGTGCGAGGGCGCAGGCATCGGCGACATCGCACGACTGGTGGAAGAGGCCGGCTTCGATGCCTTCTCGATGTCCGAACACCCGTATCCCGACCGGGAGTGGTTGGCCCGCGGCGGCCACCACGCTTTCGATCCGTTCGTGTCACTGAGCTTCGCCGCGGCCGCCACCACCCGCATCCGGTTGATGACCTACCTCCTCGTATCGGGGTATCGCAACCCGTACCTGACGGCCAAAGCGGCCGCGAGTTTCGATCTGCTCTCCGGCGGCGGTTCACACTGGGCACGGGAGCCGGCTACCTCAAGGCCGAATTCCAAGCGTTGGGCGCCGATTTCGAGCGGCGTGGCGCACTGCTCGACGAGGCGATCGCGGCATGGAAGGCGACCTGGGCGGGCGTCGACCACGACGGGCCGGAGTTCGGGGTGAGCGGTCATGTCGCGCTACCGCCGCCACTGACGACGGGCGGTCCGCCGATCTGGATCGGCGGCAACGGCGCCGCCGCGCAGCGCCGCGTCATCGAGGTCGCCGACGGCTGGATGCCGATGGCCGCGTCGGGCGAGATGGCCGCGATCACCCGCGCCCGGCCACTCGAGGACATCGACACACTTGGCGAGTGGATCGCGACGGTGAACAAGCAGCGGGCGGAGGCGGGCCGCGGCGCAGCCGACGTCGCCTTCGTCCCGTTCGAAGCAGACCTGCTCGCCAGTGGCGACTGCGGGGAATTTTGTGCCGCGGTGCGCCCGCGGCTGGACACCTACGCCGAGGCGGGCGTCACGTGGATCACCATCGAGCCGGCCAGCAGAAGCTTCACCGACTTCCGCACCGACATCGACATGCTGAGCTCCCAGTTGATCGACCGATGAACGGCACCGACCATGATCTCTGCCCGACCTCGTGCTCGTCCACGGCGGCGAGCACGCCGGCGACTGCTGGGATCTCGTCGTCGCCGAATTACGCTGCAAGGAGCCAGAATTGCGCACACTCGCGGTGGATCTACCGGGCCGCGGGCGCACGCCAGGAGACCTCGCGACGGCCACCATCGGCGCGTGGGTGGACTCCGTCGTCGCCGACATCGAGGACGCGGGTCTTGGTGACATCGTGATCGTGGGCCACTCGATGGCCGGTGTGACGGTGCCCGGCGTCGTCACCAAACTTGGCTCCGCACGGGTACGCGAGATGATTCTCGTCAGCGCGTTCGTCCCCCGTCAGGGCCAGGCGATCGTCGATACCTTGGGCGGCCCCCTGGCGGCTTTCGCGCGGTTCGCCGCTCGAGGCGGCAGACCGTTCAAGGTTCCAACCTTCGCCGCGCAGTACGCGTTCTGCAACGGCATGACGAAGCAACAGCGCCGACTGGCGATATCGAGGCTCTACACCGAATCGGCGGCGGTTCCGGCGGAGCCCGTGGACCGCATCGGATTTCCGGACGATGTGCCGCGCACTTGGGTGCTGACGACCCGGGACCGAGCCCTGTCGCAAAAGTCCCAACGCGCGAGTATCGCCGCCCTCGGCGGCGTCCACGAGGTGATTCCCGTTGACACCTGCCACGACGTCATGTTCAGCCACCCGGAACTGTTGGCGCGAATACTCCTCGAGCGCTGCCGACTGCGGGGGAGCGTCCGATGACAGACTCATCGGCGAAATCGGCCCGTCCCGTGCCGACGTGTTTCTTCGTCACCGACGGGAAAGATTACGTACCAACCCGTTTGACGAGAGGACCGTGGGGTCCGTCAATCAGCGGTAACTACGTCGGCGGGTTGCTGGCGCGTGCGGTCGAGCGAGAAGTCGACGACGTCGACCTTCAGCCCGCCCGCCTGACGGTGGATCTGCTGCGGCCAGTGGCGCTGCAACCCTTGCAGATGCACTCCTCGGTGGTGCGCGAAGGCCGACGACTTCGAGTGGTCGACGCGGTCATGACCCAGAACGACGTGACGGTGGCCCGGGCCAGCGCATTGTTCCTGCGCCGCAGCGAGCACACCACCGTGGACACGGTGTGGACGTCACCCGTCACCATGCCCGCACTACCCGCGGAGCCCGATGTGTTGGCCGATGATGTCCCGATGGTGTTGCACTCGTTCGGCCGGGACCCGGTCGTGGGCAGCCCGGGTGTCGGCGTCACCGAGTGGCGACATCACGGGCAGAAATTCGTCTGGCTGCGGGAAACCAAGCTGCTCGTCGACGACGAGCCACTGTCGCCCTTTACTCGCGCCATCATGGCCGGGGATATCACCAGCTCGTTAACCCATTGGGGAACTGAGGGATTGCAGTTCATCAACGCCGACTACACGATCGCGCTCAGTCGCTTGCCGGAAGGCGTCTACATCGGATTCGCGTCGATGACGCACTACAGCCACGCAGGGGTCGCCACCGGCGTGGCGACGCTGTTCGACGAAAAGGGACCCATCGGCAGCGGCATGGCAACGGCATTGGCGAACCCGGGATTCACGCCACCACCGTCGATCGTGTCGACCTGACCAACACTCAGGTGATGGCACCTTCGATCTTCAGCTCGATCAGCTCATGGTCGTCGATGCCCAGCTCCCGCAGCACCTCATCGGTGTGCTCGGCGAACATCGGCGCCCGGGTCAGGTGGGCGGCCGCCTCATCGAACTTCACCGGATTCGCCACCAGCCGTTGCTGATTGCCCTGAGCGTCCCGAAGGTCGGCGATGCGGCCGTTGGCGATCAACGACTCGTCATGGGCGACCTCCCAGGCGTCCTGCACCGGAGACCAGTGGCCCCGTAGCAGACTCAGCAGCCGCGTGCAGTCCTCGAAGGACCGCGATGCGATGGCGTCGGCGAGCAGCGCGGTGGCCTCATCGGCGTGTGCCGCCAACGATTCAAGCGAGGCGAATCGCTCGTCCGCGGCGGCTGCCTCGAGTCCGAAGAGTCGGCAAACCGATGCCCAGTACCGAGTGGGCTGCAGCATCGACAGCTGAATAAAGCGGCCGTCCGAGCACCGGTAGGCGCCGGTGAGGGGGTTGCCCGGCGCTTGGGTCCGCTGGTCGATCTTGGGCAGCGGACAGCCGTAAAGCATGGCGAGGTTGACGCTGGACTGGTTGGCCCACGCCCCGACCGCCAGCAGCGACACGTCGATGACCGACGTCTGCCCAGTCGTTTGCCTGCCGTAGAGGGCGGCGGCGACCGCGCCCGCGATGGTGATGCCGCCCATGTTGTCGCCGAACGCGCCCGCCGGCATGCCCGTCGGCACCTCGGATTCGGTCGGCGTGACCCCGTCGGCGTTGCCGGCGCGCGCCCAGAAGGCCGTCGCGTCGTGCGCGCCCGTCTCGCGATCGGGACCTTCGCTCCCGAAGCCGCTGCCCGCGACGTAGATGATCGACGGATTGATACGCCGCACCTCATCCAGGTCAATCCGTAGTTTCGCCCGCGCCTGAGGCAGCAAGTTGGTCAGGAAGACGTCGCTGCGCCGCACGAGTTCCTCGAACACCGGCCGAGTCTGCTTCAACGCCAGGGAGAGTCCGACGCTGCGCTTACCGCGGTTGGGGGCTTCGATCGTGGGCGAGAACGAGACTCCTGGCGTGGTCGCGGAGCGACCGGCGATCGTGACGAGTCCCCTTTGCGCATCCCCGGTGACCGGGTTCTCGATCTTGATGACGTCGGCTCCCCAGTCGGCCAAGACCGCGCCGGCGGAAGGCACGAAGGTGAATTGCGCAACCTCGAGCACGCGCACACCGGTCATCGGTTTCTGCATCCGCTCACCTCGGTCCTGCTGGCCGCGTCGACTCAGTGCCAACATAGGTTACTAGGTAAGCAATGTCGAGGTCTACTATCAACCCAAGATGTCGAATGCGTTGACCATGGAGCTCCGCCCGTACGCTTTCACATTTGCTCCCGCGAGCTGCCCCCGGAGAAATGCTGGGCACGCAGTTCGGCCTTGCGTACCTTGCCCAGCGACGTACGGGGCAGGGCATCGACCACGACCATTCGTTCGGGCACCTTCTGCTTCGCCAGACCGGCGGCGGCAAAGTGAATACGTAGCGCGTCTACGTCAAGTTGCTCATCGGGTTTGAGCACAACCACGGCCGCCACGATCTCGCCGAACCGGGGGTCGGGCGCCGCGACCACAGCACACTCGGACACCGCGGGATGTGCGGACAGCACTTCCTCGACCTGAGCCGAGGAAATCGTCTCGCCGCCCCGGATGATGACGTCCTTGATTCGATCCGTGATGATCAGCCGGCCGTCGGCGTCCAGGCGGCCCAGATCCCCGGTACGGAACCACCCGTCGTCGGTGAAGGCCTCGTCGTCGAGCTGCGCGTCGCGATAGCCAACGAATTGCTCCGGACCACGTACCACCACCTCACCATCTGTGTCCGTGGGCGCCTCGGAACCATCAGCATCAAGGATGCGCACCACCGAACCTGGCATCGGCCTACCGTCCGTTCGCAGCCGGGCCCACCGCGGGTCGTCCGTGTGCACCCCGCTGACAGTCGGATGCTCAGTCGACCCGTAGGATCGGAACGTCGCGATTCCCGCGGCGGCGGCTCGCTCACCGAGTTCCTCGGTCACGGGGGCCGCACCGACGAGGAACTCCCGCAACGTGGCGAGTTCACCATTGGTACAACCAAGTTCGAGGATGGCATGCAGATGAGTCGGGGCACCAGCGGTCGAGGTGACCCGGAAGTCGCGAATGACCTCGACCGCGCGTCGCGGATCCCATTTCTCCAAGAACACCGTCCGCGACGCCGACATCAATGCGCGCAACATACTTCCCACGCCCGCGATGTGGCCAGGTGGAAAGCTGACCAGCGAAACGTCATCGGGTTCACCGGCGATCAGTGCGGGCATCGTCGCCTGTTCGGCGAGCATGGTGTTGTGCGTGTGCTGGACGCCCTTGGGCACGAGGTGGTGCCCGACGTGTACATCAGCAGGCACACGTCGTCGGACGTGACGTCGGGCCGCACATATCCCTCGCACTGCACGTCCGACCACACCAACCAATCCGCTCCAGGCTCGGCGCCCACCACCACGACGTGAGTAAGAACTGAACTTAACTCCACTGCAATGGATTTCGTTGCGGTGATCAGCACCGAAGCCCCGGACTGCGTGACGATGAAACCGACCTCACCCTGCCCATAGATGTGCACGATCGGCACCAACACCGCGCCACTCAACAGCACCGCCTGATACGCGATCGCACATTCCACCCGGTTGGTCAGCTGCACCGCCACCGCGTCCCCCGGCCGGACGCCGAGGCGCGCAAGACCGGCCGCGAACGTCACCGCAGCGTCGTGGACATCGGCGACTGTCACGCTGAGCACCGAGTCCGCAGAGACGAAGTCGACCGGTGTCGAACCGCAATCGCGTGCACCCGCTTCGAACGCGTCGATGCATGTCCGCGACGAGAACCACCCCTCCCGATACCAATCGCTGCGCAACGCGGCGTAGTCGAAGGACATCGGGGCTAGCTACTCGGCCCGGTTGCGGATCGCCTCGGCGAGTTTGCCGGGCGCATCGATCATGACGAAGGTTGAGCAGTCAGGGATTTCGGTCAACGTGGCATGCGGGAACGCATCGCGTAGGCGACGGGCGTGGTCGAGGGGGAACAGCTGATCCTCGGTGCCCCAGGTCAAGGTGACGGGTCTGTCGAACGCCTCGATCGCCGGCGCGGCGCGCAACGTGAGTGCCGGATCCAATGATGCGGTCACCGCGACGGCATCGCGACGGGCCGCTGCGCTGGTGGCGAAGGCTCCGAAGATCTCTCGCTGCCGCTCCTTGGTCGGGGGGTGCTTGGACACGGCCTTGAGGAAGAATGCCTGTCCCGGCCCGGTGGCCAACAGGCGCACGACTCCCCCACCCACTGCGGAGCTCAGTCGGCACAGCTTGACGATCTGAACGAACGAGCCGGGCGGAAAGTGTTCGTAACTATCGCAATTGGTGAGCACCAACCGGGCGATCCGGGAGGTGTCCAGCGTTGGGTCACCCAGCGATGCCAGCACCAGGCCGCCACCGGTGTCGTTGGCCACCACGGTGACATCGGTCAGATCGAGGGCCTCCATGAAATGGACGATGCGCCGCGCCGCCGCCTCGGCGCCCAGGTCGGCACCGTCGGTGGGCGTGCTGTGCGCGCCCAGCGGCCAGGTCGGCGCGATGCAGCGAAACCCATCACCGAGTTCGGCCACGACGTCGTTCCACAGGGCGCCGGTCACATAGACGCCGTGCACGAACAGGATGGTTGGTCCTTGGCCCGTGTCGGTGTATTCGATGTCCAGGCCGTCTACTCGTACCGTCGAGGTTGCCACTTCGGCTCTCCTTTAATCAGTGACCACGAAAATCCGGTGTGCGCCGCTCACGGAAGGCGCGCGCACCTTCCCTGAAGTCAGCGGTCTCGACCAACGCCAACTGCCCCTCGGCTTCCATCGCTTGTACCGGCTCGAGCGCTGTCAAGGTCGCCGCGGCCAGCGCGCGCTTGGTCCAGCCGAAAGCCAATGTCGGACCGCCGGAGACCGACCGCAGCACATCGGCCAGCACAGATTGATAATCGTCCTCGCCGGTGAGATGCGAGATCATCCCCCACTCGAATGCGGTTGCCGCGGAGACTCTTTCAGCTGTCATCGCCATACGCGCCGTGCGCGCCCGGCCAATCAGCCCGGGCAGCAGCGCGGACGCGCCACCGTCCGGCATCAGCCCGACCCGGGTGAAGGCCAACTGAAAGTACGCCGATGGCGCGGCCACCACGAGATCGCAGGAAAGCGCCAGCGCACAGCCGAATCCGACCGCCCCACCGTGTACCCCCGCGACGACCGGTTTGGGTAGCGAGGTGATTGCCCGGACCACCCGGTTGGCGGCATCAGCGGCGCCCGCGGTGTCACCGCCGGTGAGGTCGCCGCCGGAACAGAAGCCCCGCCCGGCGCCGCCGAGCAGCACCGCGCGAACCGACTCGTCCGCTTCGGCGTCGCGGATGTGGGCCGACAACTCGTCGAGCATGGGGGTATCGACGGCGTTGAGCTTCTCCGGCCGGTCCAGCCGGATCCGCAACACCGCGCCCTCGTGCTCGACCGAGACGCCGTTCACCACAACGGGATCATAGGCCGAGGTCGCGTCCGATGATGTCCTTCATGATCTCGGTGGTGCCACCGAAGATCGTCATGATGCGGTTGTCCATATAGTCGCGCGCGACCCGGTATTCCGTCATGTAGCCATAGCCACCGTGCAATTGCACGCAGCCATCAATCACCTTCTTGGCGGTCTCAGTGCACCACCACTTGGCTTTCGATGCCTCGACCGCAGTCAGTTCCCCGTCCACGACCGCCTGAAGGCACCTGTCGATGTACTGCTCGCCGATCTCGAGTTCGGTGTCCATCTCGGCCAACAGGAATCGATTGTGCTGAAAGCTGCCGATCGACTGACCAAAGGCCTTGCGGTCCTTGGCATATTGCAATGTCTGCTGCCAGGTCTCCCGGGCGCCCGCGATGGCCGAGACGGCAATCGACAACCGTTCCGACGGGAGGTTGTGCATCAGGTGATAGAAGCCGCGCCCCTCTTTGCCCAGCAGGTTCGCCGACGGCACCCGCACGTTCTCGAAGGCCAATTCTGCGGTGTCCTGGTAGTGCAACCCCATCTTGTCGAGCTTGCGGCCACGGCTGAACCCCTCCATGCCCGCCTCCACGACGAGCAAGGTGAACCCCTTGTGTCCGGCCTCGGGATCGGTACGGCAGACAACGACCACCAGGTCGCCGTTGATACCCGACGAGATAAACGTCTTGGTGCCGTTGATGATCCAGTCGTCGCCATCGCGGACGGCCGAGGTCCGGATACCGGCCAGGTCGCTGCCCGCGCCGGGCTCGGTCATCGCGACGGCGACGATCAGTTCGCCGCTGATGATGCCCGGCAACCAGCGCTGTCTCTGCTCGTCGTTAGCCAGCGACGAAAAGTAAGGGCCCACAACGTCGTTCTGCAAGCTCAGCGACGGCGCCGGCCCCCCGTAGCGGGCGATCTCCTCGTCGATCACGGCGTTGAAGCGGAAGTCGTCGACGCCGCCACCGCCGTACTCCTCGGGCATGTTGAACCCGATCAGCCCGTATTTGCCTGCGGCGACGAACGCCGAGCGGTCGACAAGGCGGTCGCTCTCCCACTTTTCAGCGTTGGGTACCAGCTCACGATCGATGAATTGCCGGACGGTCTCCCGGAACGCCTCGTGCTCCGGCTCCATAACGAGTCTCTTCATGCGTTGTTCTCACTCTCCATACAGTCGTCGCATCTCTGCACCGACCTTGCCAGAAACCCGCGAAACGACCTGCGCGCCGCGCCTTCGCAGATCGGCATCCGGGATCGGCAGCACCACGGCGCCAGATGTCTTCGACGGTAGCAACACCTTCGCGGATCCCCGCGTCGTGGTTTCGTCCCGCTGGCTGGTGGCAAAGACGTCCAGGGACACTGGGTCGTCGGCCCCGTCACCCTTCGCGGTGATCGTGCCGGTGCAGCGGTGCACGTCTCCGTGGTAGTTGAATCCGCGCATCTGCAGGTCCATCTCGGCCAGCCAGCCGTCGTCACCGATCCAGTTGGTGAGCAGGTGGCTTACCCAGGCCGCGCGCATCTGGCCGTAGTCGTAGGGCGCCGGAATGCCCAGGGCCTGAGCGCGACCCGCGTCCCAGTGCAGTCGTTGCACGACGTCGGGGACACCGTACTCATCCGGCTGGTAGAAGGCGGGCATCCGCTTGCGCAACTGGTGGGCGAACTTCAACGGCCCCACACCGTAGCCACCCCAGCCCCACCCCATGTGCATGGAGATGATGTCGACGACGGTCAACGGGCCCTTGATGATTCCCGGAAGGTCGTCGCCGACCGAGACATCCTCCCACCATTGCGGATCAGCGCCTCGCCGTAGCTCTGCCTCGTACTCCTCCTCGACCTGGGCGAACTCTTCGGGAGTCCAGTGCTTGCGCGCAATGTCCTTGAGCTTGCCGGACTTCTTCGAGCCCTGACGTTCGGCGTTGATGTAGGACTCGTCGCGGGTCGCGATCGGGTTGCCGTCGATGTCGACGTAGAGATACCGGAAGGTTTCCTTCACCGAACGCCCACCGGAGAATTCGCTCTCCTTCACCTGGACGTCCAGGGTGTAGTTCTCCGCCAGCACCGGCCTGCCGGCGTGGATCGGGCGATACCACGTCCACTTCACCCCCGAGTAGTACTTGCCGGTACCGCGAAACAGCCCGCGGAACAGCTTCTTTCGCTCCGGATCGGTGAACTTTGGGGTCTGATCCAGGCCCGTCGTGATCGGGAAGGTCGGCGACGCAATCTGTCCATGCCAGCGCGTCGACGGTCCGTACGTCGGATCGTGGAACAGCGGGTTGTCGTCACCACAGCCGAATGCAAAGTGCGTAATGGCGTCGGCCGACGGCAACTTGTGCCACGCTGCGTCGCGCTGGTGGACGGGAATGCCGATCTGCCGCTTGGCACGTTCGATGTCCTCGTCGGTGATGCGGCCCTCTTCGGCGGCCGCGTCGGCGCTTTGCTTTTCGGTGGTGGTCATTCGGTCCTCCTAGAATTTCAGCATGGCGCCGGCGTCGACCTTGAACTGCAGGCCCGTCACATATCGGGACTCGTCCGAGGCCAGGAAGCAGACCGCGTTCGAGATGTCCGAAGCTTCGACGTAAGGGATGGGCATCGCCTGCATGGCGGGGAACGCCAGCAGGGCGTCGTCGCGGCCCGGCGCCTCGAGGTCCGGTCGGAATTGCCGGTACATCGGCTCGCTGTTGAGCATCGGGGTGTTGACGTTTGTCGGATGAATGACGTTGGCACGGATCGACTGTGGTGCCAGCTGCGCCGCGAGCCGGAGCGTGTAGGAGTCCACCAACTGTTTGGCGTAGTTGTAACCCGCTCCGCCGGGGCCCTGCGGCCCGCCCGCACCCGGGGGTAGCAATCCGGCGATCAGCCCGCCGACCGACCCGGTGGTGATGATCGACGCACCCGACGTCAGGTAGGGCAGCGCGGCGTGCACGGTGTTGACGACGCCGACGAAGTCGACATCGAAGGCATCGGCGAAGGCCTGAACCGGCAGATGAGTGCCCAGCGGACAGATGCCGGCATTGGCGACCACCACGTCGAGTTTGCCGAATTCGGCTACCGCGTTGGCAAGTTCGCGGTTTACCGCGGCCCGGTCCCGGACGTCGACCTCGGCGGTGTATGCCTTGCGGCCCGTCTTTTCGACCTCCAGACCGGCTTCTTCGAGATCACGCGATGTCGCCAGCGCGTACTCGTTGGTCTCGATGTCGTGACAGATGTCGAAGAGGATGACGTCAGCACCCTCCTCGGCCAGCTTGACGGCGTGGCTGCGGCCCTGACCGCGGGCACCTCCGGTGATCAGAACGACTTTGTCCTCAACGCGACCCATGCTCGATGTCTCCTTCCGATTGTGTTGGCATTGCCAGAGTTTCAGCCAGCTCCGGCGGGTTGCACATTGCCAGCGCCGAGTTCGTCCAGCATCGTGATCAGACGCCGCCGGTCGACCTTGAGCGCTGCCCCACGAGGCAACTCGTCGACGACGAAGACGCGGGCCGGCACCTCGTACGGCGTCAGCGTGGTCCGGCAATGTTCCCGCAGTGCCTCGCCATCGGTGGTCGTCCCGGGGATCAATTCGACTGCGGCAACGGGAATCTGGCCCAATCGCTCATCCGGCACGGGTGCGACGGCGGCATCCGCCACCGCCGGGTGCGCACGCAGCGCGCGGACGACGGTCTCCGGGGAAACCTTGAAGCCGCCGCGCACGATCACATCGTCCGCGCGGCCGTCGATGTAGAGAAACCCACCAGCGTCGAGATGCGCCAGGTCACTGGTAGTAACCCATTCTCCGGCTCGGCCGGCCTGCAGGGTGGCGACCTGCAGCCGGCCTTTCTCGTTGACGCCGAGGACCGCACCGTCCTCGCCGACGATCTGCAATTGCACCCCGGGAAAAGCGCGTCCGACGCTGCCCTTCTTGTCGGCCCACCGGGCGTGGAAGTCCTTGACCGTCCAGCCGGCGACAGCACCGGAGAACTCGGTCGCGCCGTAAACGACCAGGATCGGAATGCCGTACCGCTCGAAGAACGCATCGACCAGCGCGGGGTCGACGGGGCTGGTACCCGCATTGATGGCACGGATGCTCGCCAAATCCTCCCGGGGAATATCGGAGTCAAGCACCGATCGCATCGCCGCCGGGGGCAGTCCTGCCACCGCGGGCCGGTACTGCTTCACCGCCGTGTGCCAGCCCTGCAGCGTGAATCGATCCAGCATCGCGATAGGACGGGCCGCGACCAGCGACTGCAACAACCCCCACAGCCCACCGATGTGCACAATCGGCAACGTCACCAGGCCGACCGCTCCGGTCAGCGGCGGCTTGGTTCTCACGTCTGGGCGATCGTTGTGCCGCAACGCCGCAGCCAGGGAGGCCTCGAGCTGCGCGCGGGTCAGCGGGATGCGCTTCGGGGCACCCGTCGTGCCCGACGTCAGCATCTCGATGGCTACCGCTGGATCGCCACCGACCGCTTCCTTCGTACCCCGTACCTGCAGGTCGAGTTCGCCGTCGTCGAGCCTCCAGCCGGTCGCCCCGAGATCGGCGGCGGCCCGGTTGAACACCTCCTCGGACCACAACGCGGCGGGCGCAAGGACGAACGAGACTCCGGACGCCGCAAGGTCGTCGCTCAGTCGGTCGGGTGGCTGCAGCGGGCTGATGGTCACCAATGTGCGTCCGCCCCGGAAGATTGCGATGAGCGCCGCGACGGACTCCATTCGATTGGAGAGCACGACCGCGACTCGGCCACCGGCCCGACACCCGGCGGCGGTCAGTTCCCGGTCGATCCGCTCGGTGAGCGAGCGAACGGAACCCCAGGACGCCCAGCTTCCGTCGCGCTCCAACATGCGGTCGCCGTCGTTAGCATCCCAGAGCCGTCCCAGCGCATCGTGAATGCTCGTCATCTTGACTTTCCGGATCGACTTCCGCGGCGGATAGCCGTTCTCCTGAAACTAGTGGACATGGTTTACTAGGTCAACTTTGTGAAAGGCGTTTGCGATGGACTTCGGCTTGACGGACGAACAGGATCAACTCGCCGCGGCGGAGCGGGCCTGGCTCACCAAAAACGACCCCATCGTCAGGGTCCGCGCGACGCTGGACTCGGCTGCGGTCACCGTCGATCCTGCGGCCGTCTCGCATGCGTTGGAGTCGGGCCTTCTGAAGCTGCTCACTCCCGAAATAGGCGGCACCCATGTGGATCTCGCCGTCGTGACCGAGGAGCACGGTTACGCGATGAGCGCGCTTCCGGTTGCGGATCTGAACATCGCGGCCTGGCTGCTCGACCACGTCGACTCGGCCGCCGAAGGAGGCGAACTTGCCGGATTGGCCCTTGGTCCCGACGCCAGTCTCGATGGCGATGCGCTGCGGCTGAGCGGTGTCACCCGTCCGGTGCCGATGGCCGCCGACATGGACTCCATCGCGGTGGCGGGCCACGTGGACGACGGCGAGTACCTGGCGGTCCTGAATGCCCCGACGCTGTCGGGCATGTCGACGCTCGACCTGAGCCGTTCGTGGGCACGACTGGACCTCGACGCGACGATCACCGACTGGACGCATTTGCCTGCCGGCACGCTGGCCCTGCTGCGCGACGCCTTGGCGGTGCACCGGGCGTTCGACGGGCTGGGCGCGGCGGCCCGACTGCTCGACATGACGGTGTCGTACGCCAAGCAGCGCGAGCAGTTCGGCGCACCGATCGGCTCGTTCCAGGCCGTCAAGCATCACTGCGCCGACATGGCCGTCGCGGTGGAGGCCGGCCGGGCCAGCCTGTGGGCCGCGGCGCTCGCACTGGACACCGCATCGGCCGCTGCACGGTCGCGGGCCGCGTCCGCCGCGGCCGCGTACGCGAAGTCCGCTGCCGCCAAGGCGGCCGGGACGGCGCTGCAGGTGCACGGCGGCATCGGCTTCACTTGGGAACACGATCTGCATCTGTTCCTGCGCCGGATCAAGGTCGACGAGGCCTTCAACGGGAGCGTCGCCGAACACCGCGCGGCGTTGCTCACGGCCTGACATTCAGCGCCGATCCCGCGGCAGCGCCAGGCCCCGCTCGGCGATCAGGTTGCGCATGATCTCCGAACTGCCGCCGGCAATGGTGTAGGCCCGGGCGTACAGCCACTCGTCCTGCCAGCGACCGCCGTCGAGGACACCCGGGTCGCCCTCCACCAACACCCCTGCCTCGCCGCCGAGTTCGACTGCGAAGCGCGCCATCTCGAGGTTCAGCTCGCTGAACATCAGCTTGGCCATCGCGCCGTCGTGCATGCGCTCGGTCCCTCGTAGCCAACGGGTGAGGTTGGCGTACGTCAGCGCGGACAGCGCCTCCACCTCGGCGCTGAACTCGCCGATCCGATCGCGGATCCGATCACTTTCGATCGCGGGACGACCGTCGACGGTGACGTGCGAGGCGAGTTGCATCAGTGCGTCGATGGCCAGCCTCAGCTTGACGACCGCGGCGCCCACGCTGGTGCGTTCGTGCCCCAACGTGGCGTTCGCGATCGCCCAGCCCCGCCCTGGTTCGCCGATGATGGCCTCGGCAGGCACCTCGACGGAATCGAAGAAGACCTCGTTGAAGTCCGAGGTGCCGGTCAGCTCGCGCAGCGGGCGGACAGTGATGCCCGGGCTTGACATGTCGAGGATGAACGCACTGATGCCCTTGTGCTTGGGGGCGTCGGAATCGGTGCGCGCCAACAGATATCCGTAGTCGGCCCAGTGCCCGTCGGTGGTCCACACCTTCTGCCCGTCGACGGTGTAGGTATCGCCGTCGAGCACGGCGCGGGTGCGCAGCGACGCCAGGTCGCTTCCTGCACCGGGCTCGCTGAACAATTGGCACCACAGCTGTCGACCGGCCCGGATCTCGGGCAGATGCCTGCGGCGCTGGTCATCGGTGCCGTAGTGGATGAGCGCATGCGATGCCAGCGCGTTGCCGCTCGGCACGCCCGGCACCGCGGCCCGGGCCAGCTCCTCGCCCACCACGATGGCGTGTTCAGCGGAGCGGTCGTCGCGGCCGCCGAACTCGACGGGCCAGTCCGCGCCGACGTAGCCGGCTTCGAACAGGCGCGCCGTCCAATCCTGGAGCGCCTTGAGTTCGGCTTCGTTCTCGGCGCTGCGCACGCCCGCCCGCGGCGGTATGGGCGGTGCATGCTCGGCAATGAAGGCCCGCACCTCGGCGCGGAAGGCCTCCAGTTCGGGGCCCATTCCGTATTCCACGTTGCCGTCTTCCTGTTCGATGTGAAAGTCGTTGCTAATCAGCGCTATTCGGAGTGCCGCTCGCGGCTCAGTGCCAACAGTTCGCCGGCAGCACGGTCGCGCAGGGCATCGGAGCGGCCGATCAGCACGGCGTTGGCTTGGGCGCGACGGAGCAGCAAGTGGATCGGGTGCTCCCAGGTGAAACCGATGCCGCCGTGGATCTGCAGCGCACCCTCGGTGGCGGCGACACCGGCATCCAGCGCGGCCGCGGCGGCCAGATCGGCCAGGAATCCCGACTCCTCGATGTCGGCCTCGGCCGCCGCGAGAACCTGGCTGCGGGCACCCTCCAGCGCGACCAGTATGTCCGCACACCGATGCGAGATCGCCTGGAAGCTGCCGATCGCACGGCCGAACTGATGCCGCTCGCCTGCCCACTGAACGGCCATCGCCAGAGCGCGCGACCCCACACCGATCGAGTCCGCGGCCACCGCCAGCACCGCCTGGCCGTACGCGTGGCGCAGCACCGTGGGCACATCGGTTCCGTCGGCCAGCATCTCCCCCGGCGCCCCGCTGAAGGTCACCGCGCCGATGGTGCCGGTGATGTCGAGCGGCTGATGGGCCGTCACCTCGACGCCATCGGCGGCCGCGTCGACGGCCACCAATACCGCACCGGCTCCGCCAACGACACGCGCCAATACCACCAGCACCTCGGCGCCTGGTGCTCCCGCCACGATCGGGACCACACCGACAAGACCCGCCCCGTCCCACTCGGGCAGGTGGGCGCCGCTGGTCACCCAGCCGCCGTCGTTCACGGGTACGGCGAACGCGGCCGCCGCGCCGCCCGTGATCCGCTGGACCAAAGCCTTTGCGCCGCAATGCAACGCGACGTCGAGCGCGATCACCGTCGGAACCAGCGGCGCAGGAGCCAATGCCTTCGCGGCTTCCTCGACGGCGGCGTACAGCAGCCGTGGTCGGGCGCCGCCGCCGCCCAGGGATTCGTCGACGGCAAGGCCCGGTAGGCCGAATTCGACGAGCGCCGACCACACTTCGGGTTCGGCCGCATCGACGGGCCGCTTGCGGTCGAGCAGTGTCGATACGTCCACCTTGGCCTGAAGTGTCGCCGCCAGCACCTCGCGCAGCTCGCGTTCATCCTCCTCGGGCACGGCCAGCGGGGCGCCGGGCGTGACGGCGGCTACCCGGGTGCCCTCGCCGCGGTGCGACGGCAGCCCGAGCACGCTCTCGGCGATGGTGTTCCGTTGGATCTCCGCGGTTCCCGCCCCGATCGTGGTCGCCCGGCTCATCAGATAGCCGAACGTCCAGCGCCCGTTGTCCACGGCATCGGGTGCGCGGCTGCCCAGGGCCGCGTAGGGACCGGCCGCACGCAGGGCAAGGGCGTGCATGTGCTGCTCGAATTCCGATTTCACCAATCGGTTCACCGATGCCACACCGCCGGGATCCTCGCCCCGCAACACCGCGGCCAGTGCGCGGGCGCTGTTGACGGCGATGGTACGAACCCCGGATTCCAGCCGAGCGACGTCCTGGCGGACCAGCGGGTCGTTGTCGAGCCCTTGTGAGACGACAAGATCGATCACCCGGTCAACCGTGCGCCGGTACTTGAACTCGTCGGCCAGAAAAGCGGTGGCCCGCTCATGGCCCAGCGATGTGCGCATGATCGACCAGCCCGCGCCCTCATCGCCGACCACGTTCTCAACCGGCACCGCGACGTCGTCGAGGAAGACCTCGGCGAAGTGCGCCGCGCCGCTGATGTCGCGCAGCGAACGCACGGTGATCCCCGGGCTTTTCATCGGGATCAGCAGATAGGTGATGCCGTCCGACGGTTTCGCCCCGGAGCTCGTCCGCACCAGCGCGAACATCCAGTCCGCACGGTCGGCCATCGTGGTCCACACCTTCTGACCCGTCACCCGGTACACGTCACCGTCTCGGACTGCGCGGGTGGACAGTGACGACAGGTCACTGCCGGCACCGGGCTCGGAAAAACCTTGACACCAGAACTCGTCCGCACGCAGCAACCGTGTCAGGAAGCGGTCCTTCTGCTCCTTCGTGCCGTGCGCGATGAGCGTCGGGGCGAGGATGAACGACAACGGACACGGATGCGGCGGCGCACCCGCATCCGTGGTCATCCGGTAGTAGTCCAGCTGATCGGCCAGCGGCAGATCGAGTCCACCGACTTCGCGAGGCCACCCGGGCGCGGCCAATTGGTGGTCGACGAGTTCGGCATGCCACGCACGGGCCGCCTCGATGCGGTCAGGCTTGTCGCCCGACCGAGCGATGTCGGCCTGGTGACGACGGAAGTCGGCGAGTAGTGACTCGAGCCGGCCACGCCAGTCAGCTGTCTGCATGACACCCCACAAAGTGAACTTGGTTAACTATGTAAGCAGTGTGCCGCTGATGGCAGCCGATTGGCAAGCTTGCCGTCAGCCCTCTTCGAGGATCAGGGCGATCTCGGGGCATGCGGCCACGCCGTCGCGGGTGAGCTGCTCGTCTTCCGGCCGCACCTCACGCTCCTCGAGGATGGAGTAGCCGGAGTCGTCGATTGGGAACAGCTCCGCGTCGACGGCGTAGCACTGGGCATGGCCCACGCACTTCGACTGCTCGAGCCGAATTTTCATACGACCTCCTTCGCCTAGACCGTCCCCGTGGCGCACGGTCTCGTCCAAGCTGTCAGCATAAGACTAAAGCTTTAACTATTTCGAAGAGCCTGCCGGGCACTCCACTTCTGACATTAGTGTCAGTGCATGTGGCATGGAATATGTCGCACTTGTCGTGCATATTGGTGACAATTAATCTCGCCTGGTTAGCCTGATTCTGACGGTGATGTCCGATAAGGAAGATTCAATGACATACGCACTCAACGATGAAGAGACGATGCTGGTCGATACGGTGCGGACCTTCATCGACCGCGACGTCAAGCCCACTGTGCGCGAAGTCGAGCACGCAAACGCGTACCCGGAAGCGTGGATCGAGCAGATGAAGCGGATCGGGATCTTCGGTCTTGCCGTGCCGGAGGAATACGGCGGTTCGCCGGTGTCGATGCCCTGCTACGTAGAGGTGACCGAGCAACTGGCCCGCGGCTGGATGAGCCTGGCCGGCGCGATGGGCGGGCACACCGTGGTGGCGAAGCTGATCTCGTTGTACGGCAACGAGGAACAGAAACAGAAGTACCTGCCGCGCATGGCGAGCGGCGAGATGCGGGCCACGATGGCGCTCACCGAACCCGGCGGCGGCTCGGACCTGCAGGCGATGACGACCACCGCACGCGCCGAGGGTAACCAGCTGGTGATCAACGGCGCGAAGACCTGGATCAGCAACGCCCGTAGGTCCGGCGTCATCGCACTGCTGTGCAAGACCGATCCTCAAGCCGTGCGACGCCATAAGGGCATTTCGATCGTCTTGGTCGAACACGGTCAGGGCCTCACCGTCTCGCGCGACCTTCCCAAGCTGGGATACAAGGGCGTGGAGAGTTGCGAGCTGTCATTCGACGACTGCCGGGTGCCGGCCTCGGCGATCCTCGGAGAGGAGCCGGGCAGAGGATTCGCGCAGATGATGAAAGGCCTTGAGACGGGCCGTATTCAGGTCGCATCGCGGGCGCTTGGCGTGGCGAGCGCAGCGTTTGAGGACGCGCTGAAATACGCACAGGAGCGCGAGAGCTTCGGCCAACCGATCTGGAAGCACCAATCAGTGGGGAACTACCTGGCCGACATGGCGACCAAACTCACTGCCGCACGCCAACTCACCCGCTATGCCGCAGAGAAGTACGACAGCGGCGAGCGGTGTGACATGGAGGCCGGGATGGCGAAGCTGTTCGCGTCGGAGGTGGCCATGGAAATCGCGCTCAACGCCGTCCGAATCCACGGTGGCTACGGCTATTCCACCGAGTACGACGTCGAGCGCTACTTCCGCGACGCTCCGCTGATGATCGTCGGCGAGGGCACCAACGAGATACAGCGCAATGTCATTGCCGCGCAGCTAGTCTCGCGGGGCGGGCTCTAGGCGTCAGACACCGGCGAGCTGCCGATCGCCGACGTTCACCCGTGGGAAGTTGAGCATCCGGCGGGCGTTCTGCTCGACAATCAGCGCGCATTCGTCGTCCGGCACATCTGCGAGCACCTCGGCCGCCCGCTTGCGCGAGTTCGGCCAGTTGGAATCGCTGTGCGGGAAGTCGATCTCGAGCATGATCCGGTCGATGCCGATCGCGTGCCGGTTCTTCATGCCGTGCTCGTCGTCGATGAAGCAGCCCCAGAAGTGCTTGCGGAACAGATCCGACGGCCGGGTGTCGAAGTCGATCTTCTGGTAGTAGCGGTGCCGCTCCCACACGTAGTCGGTTCGCTCCAGGATGTAGGGCACCCAACCGATGCCGCCCTC
The DNA here is from genome assembly GCA_963826365.1 of uncultured Actinomycetota bacterium. GTDB lineage: Bacteria > Actinomycetota > Actinomycetes > Mycobacteriales > Mycobacteriaceae > Mycobacterium. The sequence continues at coordinate 28,720 of CAWGXA010000006.1, forward strand.
AGCGAGCGAAATCTGCAGATCCGGGAACTGCTGCAGCTTGCCGGAGAACAGCAGGTCGACCGTGGACCACATCAGGTTCGTGGAGAACAATGCCGTCGCGACCGCGAAGGGTGCGTCGGGCACCGCCATCTGACCCGGGATCGGCTTGATCGTGGAGAACGAGAAACCCGGCACGAAGGAGCCGGAGCCGAAGTGCAGCGACACCGGCATCTTGGCGTCCGAGCAGACCCGCCACAAGCCGTCCCAGTGGTCGGAGTGGAACGACGGCAGACCCAGCGGCACCGGGCTGTCCGGGAACGAGATCGTGCGCGCACCCTTTGCGGCGACGCGCTCTGCCTCGGCCACACAGGCATCGATGTCCCACGTCGGCAGGATGGCCAGCGGGACGTAGCGCTCGGGCGCGACCGCACACCACTCGTCGATGTAGAAGTCGTTCCACGCCTTGGTGCATAGCAGCGCCAGGTCCTTGTCATCCGCGCGCTGGAACGTGCCGCCGCCGAATCCGGGGAACGACGGGAAGCACAGCGCCGACTGCACACCATCGAGGTCCATGTCGGCGACGCGGGCGACCGGGTCGTAGCAGCCGGGGATCATGTCCTCGTAGCGGACGGGGTCCAAGCCCCACTGCTCCGGCGGTTTGCCGGCGACCGCGTTCAGGCCGATGGTCGGGAAGACCTGCCCGTCGTAGTGCCACAGGTGCATACCGTTTTCCTCAACGATGCGCGGCCCCTGTTCGAGGTATTTCTGCGGCAACCGGTCCTGCCACACCCGTGGGTGCTCGACCAAGTGGTCGTCGACGGACACGATCTGATGGTCATCCTGAAGCGGCATGATGCTCCTTCGCATCTGACGGGCTGTCGTACTTTTCTGACATATCGTCTTGTTTTCTGACGGTTCGTCTCACACACTATATGACGTACGCCACATTCGTCTAGACGTTGAGAGGCGCGACATGGAACCCCCGGACCGACCCATCGACGACGCAGGCCGCGACAAGGTCGATGAAGACGACCACGACCTGTTGACCTTCGGCGAAGCGGGCGAACGGCTTCGCATCGAGATCGCCGCGGCCGCGCGGGAGGTGCAACGCCTCACGCAATCCGGGCCGATCGAGGAGCTCGAAAAGGCCCAGGCCCGCCTCGAGGCGCTACGGTCGGCGGCTTCCCGCAACAGCGCACAGCCCATCAACGACGCCAACTTCGAAAAGTTCTTCGGGTATCCCGGCAAGGCCAAACGCAACCTGCCCGGAGCGCCGTCGGCCCGATGACAAGCGGCCGCACGGATACTTCTCCCATGGCCCGCACTCCCGACAAGCTGCGGCGACCCGGCTACGCCCCGGGCGCCAATGCCGGCGTGGGTCGCCGGGGCCTGCACACTCGCGACCGCATACTCGGGCGCGCCGCAGAGGTGTTCCTGGCCAACGGATTCCACGCCACCTCGCTTGACGCCATCGCCAAGGCAGCCCGCGCCTCGCGTGCCACCGTCTATCAATACTTCGCGGGCAAGGAGGAGATCTTCCGCGAATTGAGTGCATTGGCCGAGCGCGATGTGCTCGAACACAGCGAGCACCTCGATGGACTCGGCCCGACGGTCGACGGCATGAACGCGCTGCATCGCTGGCTCATCGAATGGGCGGACATTTATGACGCCCACGCCGCAGTGTTCGCCGAATTCCCGGGTATCGGCACGGCCACTGGGTTGGCCGTCATCGATGCCAGCTCGGCCGCCCACCAGTTCCATCAGACGGTCACCGATCGGCTGCGGCGGACGCGCCTGCGGGAGCTGGAAGCCGACGATGCGGCCGCAGCCCTGGGTCGGATCCCCCACATGGTTCACCTCTACCGGTACCGGGCGATGCTCCCGTTGCCCGCCCCAGCGACCGTGACGTGGTCGCTGACCGTCGCATTGCAGCTGATGCTGTTTCCCGAGACCCCTGCCGACGTGCTGCGGGCGGTAGCACCGCCGGTGACAAACGGGTGCGCGCGAACCCCGCGCCGACGCCCTCGACAGCGCCGCGGCGACACCGGGCCATCGAGGCGGCGGGCTCGCCGATTCCGCAGGACGTGCTGTCGGTCAGCTCGGCGTTGTTCGCCGAACGCGGCTACTACGCGATCGGCATGGAGGAGATCGCGGCCGCCGCCGAGGTCAGCCGCGCGACCTTGTACCGGTACTTCAGCACCAAGGACAAAATCCTGGCCGAGCTGACCCGCCGTGCGGTCGCCGAGATCGAGGAGCACGCCGCCGCCCTGCCGGCTATGGCTCCGGATTCGCTGACCGAGTGGATGCTTGGCTACGTCGGATTCCATCGCACCTACCGGGGCGTGATCCGGGCGTGGTTCGACGGCACCGTGGCCGAACAGCTCTCCGATGCGGATGTCGACCACGGCATTGGCGCAATTTTCCACGCGGTTGCCGCACTACTGTCCACCGTCGACCTGCCGGCCGGCGTCGACGTCGATGTGGCGGCCGCGGTGTTCGTGGCGGTGCTCGGCCGGATGTCCGAGCCGACAGGCGCTGCGGCGCCGGACAGCGACGAGCGGGCGGCACTGTTGATGGTCAAGTTGTTGCGCCGTTCGCTGCTGCGCCCTTGAGGTCGGCGCGCAGTCGCTTCTTGTCCACTTTGCCGCTGGCCAGCACGGGCAGATCGGCGACCAGCACCAGTCGACGAGGCACCTTGTAACGCGCCAGCCGTTGCCGCACGCCCTCTTGCACCATTTCCAGGGTCGGCGACGCACCGCTGCGCGGCACCACGACGGCGCAGACCGCCTCGCCCCACCTGTCGTCGGGCACCCCGATGACAGCGCAGGCGGCCACTCCGTCAACCGCACTGACCGCATCCTCGACCTCGGGCGAATAAATGTTCTCCCCGCCGCTGATGATCACGTCCTTCTTGCGGTCCATCAGATAGAGCAGCCCGCGACTGTCGAGTCGACCCATGTCGCCGGTGCGACACCACCCGTCGCGCAGCGTGGCCCGCGTTGCCGACGCGTCCTGCCAGTAGCCGCGGAACATCGAATCGGACCGCACGACGATCTCACCCGCCTGCCCTGCGGGCACGACGGCGCCGTCCGCATCGACCACACGTACCCGGGTGCCGGGAAACGGGAAGCCAACCGAGCTCAGCCGCTCGGCAGCGTCGGATTCGTCGAGGATGTGCAGTTCGCGGGGCAGTCCAGAGACGATGACTTCCGTCTGCCCGTAGAGATTGAGGAAACCCGCGTCCGGCAGCACGGTGAGCGCCCGCCGCAGGATGGCCGCGGTCATCGGCGCGGCCGAATAGACCACCGTGCGAACCCATTTCACCGCCCGGGGATCACTCACCGCATCAAGGAGAGCACTGAGCATGACCGGCGCCAGGTGCAGCACCGTGATCCGCTCGCCGGCGATCAGCCGCAGCGCCTCGGCCGCGTCGAACTGTTGCTGCAGCACCACGGTTCCGCCGCGGGCCTGCAGTCCGCCGATGATCCCGAGCGCACCGAAGTGAAACATCGGCATGTTGATCAGCCCGCGATCGGTGCTGCCGCAACGCATCTCGTTGTTCATGGTGAATGCGACCCGGCGCATTTCCCGCTGTCCGAGGATGCAGCACTTGGATGCGCCGGTCGTGCCGCTGGTGAACAGCAGGTACGCGATATCGTCGGGCCGGGCCACGAACTCGGGCTCGCCACCGGGGTCTTTGCCAAGGCCTCCTTCGACGAATCGCTCATAACCCGTGATCCCCGGCGGGGCTTGTCCCCCGATGCTCACCAGCATCGGGGGCGACGGCATGCCCGCTGCGACCTCGACGATCACCGGCATGAACTCCTCGGCACAGAACACGATCGACGGCGCGACGCGGCGTAGGGCATCGTCAATCTCCGGTGCCGAGAGCCGAAAGTTGATGGTGGCCATGATGATTCCGCTGAGTTGGGTGGCCGCGTTCAGCTCGCCGAACTCGATGCTGTTGCGGCTCAACACCGCGATGCGGTCCTGGCGCCCCACCCCGGCCGCGGCCATCGCCGACACCAGTCGGACTGCCCGCTCCCGTAACTGTGCGTGGGTGACGGTGCGGTGGCCGTGCCGGTAGGCGACGACGTCGGGAAAGCGGACCGCGTTGTCGGTCACGATGTCACCGAGCGTCATGTCGTCGACTTCGGCCGCCGGCATGCGTTACCGGCTGCTCAACAGCATCGATCCGGCCACCGGTCCACCGCCGACACCGACGGCCACCACCTCGGGAGTGCGGGGCGCCTGCCGATCGCCGCCCTCACCCCACAACTGCACACACGCCTCGTGCAGGAAGCCCATGCCGTGCAGTCGCCCGCCGGAGAGTTGCCCGCCACTGGTGTTGATCGGCAGCGGACCGTCCAGGGCGATGCGCGACCCGTCGTCCACGAATTCGCCGACCTTGCCGTGCTCGCAGAAGCCCATCGCTTCCAGCCACATCACAGTCAGGAAGGAGAAGCCGTCATAGAGCTGGGCCATGTCGACGTCGGCGGGAGTCAGCGTGGTGTGCTCCCACAGCGTGGCGGCCGAATCGTGGGCGGCCATCGTGGTGATGTCGCGTCGCTGATCCCAGGTCGCCCGCTCGAACATACCGGGCCCGACGGACTCCACCGTAAGCGGTTGCCGCGGTAGGCCGTTCGCGGCGTCGCGCCGGGACACGATCACGGCGGTGGCGCCGTCGCAGGGCACGTCGCAGTCATAGAGGCACAGCGGCTCAGAGATCATCCGCACGCCGAGGTAGTCGTCCATCGTCATCGGTTCGCGATAGACCGCGTCGGGATTGAGTCCAGCATTGGTGCGGGCGTTGATCGCGATGCGACCGAGATGCTCGCGGGTCAGGCCGAAGTCGTACATATAGCGCTGGGCGGGCATCGCCAGCCAGTTCGCGGCAGACAATGCGCCAAAGGGCGCCATCCACTCCAGGTGCGGGGGCAGCGCGCCGCCGCCGAAGAGGACCGACGCCCGACCGCCACCGGCCTGTTGCGCGGCGGTGGATTCCCACACCGACCGGTAGACCACGACGTGGTTGGCCAGCCCGAGGCTGACCGCCATGCAGGCCTCGATCGCCGGGCCGATCTGCCCCGCGGTCTCCATCGCCGAGACGTACCAGCGGGAGCGCAGCCCGAGCGCGTTGCGGACCTCCTGAACCGTCGCTCCGGAGAACCCAGCGTCCGGCACACCCGGTCCCGGGTAGCTCGCGATCCCGTCGACATCGTCGATGCTCAGCCCGGCGTCCTCGATCGCCCGCAGCACCGCCTCGAGGGTGAGGTCCAATCCGGTCCGCCCGAGCCTGCGTCCGACCTGCGACTTGCCCGCTCCCGTGAGCACGGCCTTTCCGTCGAACGGGCCGCCGGTCACCAGACGAACCGCGCGATCAGTTCGGCGACCGCGGCCGGCTTGTCGACGCCGTCGATCTCGACGGTGTGGCGCACGGTCAGGTTCACGGTGTCGTCGGCGACCTTGGCGGCGTCCGCCAGCTCGGAGCGGACCCGGATGCGGCTACCCGCGGTGACCGCGGACAGGAACCGCACCTTGTTCAGGCCGTAGTTGATGCCCATCTTGGCATTCTCCACACGGTAGTTGTCCTTGCTCACACCGGGGATGAGCGAGAGGGTGAGGAACCCGTGCGCAATCGTTGCACCGTAAGGACTTTCGGCCTTAGCCTTCTCGACGTCGACGTGGATCCACTGATGATCCATCGTCACGTCGGCGAACGCGTCGATCCGGCCCTGGTCGATGTCCACCCACCGGCTGACGCCGAGTTCCTGGCCGATCGTCGCGAGCGCGTCGTCCACGGACTTGATCACCTTCACGGGCTGCTCCCAATGTCACCATGACCGGACATATCGATATCTATTTAACGGTATAGACTGGTCTCGCTCATCGGGCAAGCAGCCCATCACCTCCGACGATCTTGGGAGACACATGGCCACCACCACGTCCCGCGCAGCCATCGTGGCCGCTGCCCGCACACCGATCGGCACGGCACGCAAGGGCACGCTGGCCAACATGCCCGCGATCGAGCTCGCCAAGCCCGTCGTCGCGGCGGTCGTGGACCGATCCGGCCTGGATGCGGCGGCGTTCGACGACCTGGTACTGGCCGAGAGCCTGCAGGGTGGCGGGGACAGCGCCCGCTACGTCGCGGTCGACGTCGGGTTGATCAATGTTCCCGGCCTGGCGGTCAACCGCCAGTGCGCGTCGAGCCTCTCGGCCATCGCGGTGGGAGCGGGGCAGATCGCGGCCGGCATGAGCCGCGCCATTCTGGCCGGCGGCATGGAATCGTTGTCCACCGGGCCGATCCTGCAGAAGCGCAAGCCCTTCACCACCGGCAAGTCCCCGGAGGACTACGAACAGTGGTTTCCGCTGTCGCATCCGCCCACCGCGGACGCGCCGGCGCTGGATATGTCCATCACCGTCGCGCACAACTGCGCCGTGCAGTACGGCATCTCCCGCGAGGCGCAGGACGAGTGGGCGCTGCGCAGCCACCAACGCGCCGTCAAGGCGATCGACGCCGGCTCATTCGTTGAAGAGATCGTGCCGATCCAGGTGCCGCAGGCCGACGGCACCACGATCACGTTCGCCGAAGACGAGCATCCCCGGCGGGGAAGTTCGATGGAGTCGCTGGCGGGCCTGAAGGTGCTGCACCCCGAGATCGACGGCTTCACGGTGACCGCCGGCAATTCCTCGGGCATCAACGACGCCGCCGCCGTGGTGGCGCTCGCCGCCCCGGACACCGCGAACAACGTTCTTGCTCAGATCCTTTCGTGGAGCGCGGTCGGGGTTGCGCCGAACCGCACCGGCAGCGGACCCATCACCGCCATACCCAAGGCGCTCGAGTTGGCCGGCCGCAAGCTCGAGGACGTCGCACTGTTCGAGATCAACGAGGCGTTCGCCGCGCAGGCGGTGGCGTGTGCCCGCGAACTCGGGCTCGACGAGGAGATCGTCAACGTCTACGGGTCGGGGATCAGCCTCGGCCACCCGATCGCGGCGACCGGTGCCCGCATGGTCACCTCGGCGATCTACGAATTGCGCAGGCGCGGTGGAGGTATCGGCGTGCTGTCCATGTGCGCCGGCGGCGGTATGGGCGCCGCGATGGTCATCGAGGTGGCCTGAGATGACCACCCTGATCACCGAGGGACTGTTCCGGGTCGACGGCGACCGCGCGGTGTTGTGCGCGTCGCGCAGACGTTCGTCAGGGGCGGTGAAGTTCCCCGCGGAGCGGCCCGAGCTCTTCGACGGCGACCCCGAAATCCAGGGCGACATCGAACCAATCGAATTATCCACCGCGGGAACGCTTTACACCTACACGACACAGGAGTTCGCGCCGCCGCTGCCGTACAAGGGCAATCGGGACCCGAAGGTATTCCAGCCCTACGTGGTGGGCTTCGTCGAGCTGCCCGAGGGCGTGCTGGTCGAAACGCTGATCGTCGACACGACCGCGGCCGAACTGCGAATAGGCCAGCCCCTGGTGTCGACCACCACCACGCTGGAAACCGCCGACGGTCAGTCGCTGGTGACCTTCGCGTTCCGACCGGCCAAGGACGGCTAGAGTCCATCCGGTGACGGACCTGGGCTCGCCGCCCTTCGGGCTTCATCCATTGCACGGCGTGCACGAGCCCACGACCGGCAATCCGCCACGACGGCCACGGTCCGCGCGCCGGACCACGTCGATCGACATGACCCGCGACGAGGGCTCGCTGGACCCGGTGTATCTGAACGGCCGGGCGCGCGATTTGTGGACGGCGGCCGACGGAACGGTGACCGAGATCGGCTCCGCGACACTGTCGGCCACTATTGAGCTGATCGCGCGCGCGGTCCGCCACGTCGAGGTGACGCCGCCGGTGGCCGCGATGTCCCGCCTGGCGGGCGCACCCGCGATGAGTGGATTTCGCGCCGCGGTCGACAAGGCGGCTCCCGAGCTGCGGCAGGCCCGCGATCTGCGCTACACGTTGCTCGATGACGTTCCCGTCGCCACGCTGATATCGGGCCATACGCTCTCGGCGTCGAACATGCTCGACGACGTCACGAAGTCGCGGCACCTGCCGGTGGCCGACCAATGCGCGGGCTTCGCGTCCGGCGGGCAGCTGCTGACGTCGTTGGAGGATGGCGGCAGCGTGACTCCCACCGGGCCGCAGGCTCCCGATCTCGATCACGGCGACGACGTCTGGGCCTGGCACCAGCTGGCGCCATTGCCACCCCACGCGATGCGCCGCAGACGGCGCATCGATGTCTACGAAGAAAGCGCAGGGCGAGCCGGCATCGATGCGATGTTCCGCGACACCTACGTGCGAAGCGATGGCGTGGAGACGATCATCCACGAGTACACCGTGGACGCCGTCGTGGACGCCGAGGCCGGCGTGATCGTCGACTCGCGGGCCACCCCGCGAGTGCTGCCCTGGCAGGAATGCCCCGGAGCCGTCGCCAGTGCAGCGCGAATCACCGGAATGACATTGCAGGAACTACACTTTCGAGTACGACGGGAACTATCCGGCACCAGTACGTGCACCCACCTCAACGATCTGTTGCGCAGCGTCGCCGATGTCGCGCCGTTGATCGCCCGGGTGCGGGGCGCCGCGAGGACCTGATCGTGGAAGAGGTCTGCAACGGCCACTCCCGCCAATCTTCAGTTGGTAGTGAATCGCGGTAGCGATTCACTCAGCGGGATCGTGTCATTGCGGTCATTAATCGCGCCGAGGACATAGGTCAGGATGAAACCCCACCACAAGATGCTCCCCGTGACCTGCTGGCGAGCGAGAAGTGCATCGCGGGTCGCGTAGGCAGACAGGGCATTAAAACCGCTGGCTACGTTCGTCATCGCCGAGTAGGACGTCCAGGCGAGCAAGCGGTCGTACTGCTCCTGGTCGAAGCCCCGATAGACGGACTTGCCCGGGTGCCCGACCCGATACATAGCCGCCGCAAGGGTGTCCCAATTCTGCTGACGCGCGAGCAGATGGTTCTCACCCGGGCCACCAATCACCGCGTCATTCAAGCGTGCCCCGACATCGCCTCCCCCGGAGCTCACGGAGGCATATTTCTCACGGGCCTGAGTGAGAAACGGCTGTTCCTCGAGTACGAATTGGGCGTCGAGCAATTCACCTGTATCACCGACGTAGTACGGCTCTTTGCACGGTCGTGCATCGGTGGGTGCGTTCAAGCTGGGGGGCAGAATGTGGCGCAAGAATCCGGTGTTGAACCCGAAAATGCCTATTTCCCCTGGCAATCGGACGGTCAGTCCGGCCAGGAGTTTGTGCACGCGCAGGGACCTGGTGAGCCTGCTCGGGGCGCCCGGGACGGGCGTATTGCTGCGAAGCAGCCCGCGGCTGAAATCAATGGCCGCGGCATCGCTGCCATGCAGCGCGACTTCGCGCGCCTTGTCCAGACTGTGCTTGTAGATCCCGCCGAGGTTGCGATCCCGCAACCGAAAGTTCCGGCTCCGCGGGCCGTCGAACTGTAGCCAGCATGCCCGCAACCACACCGATGCGTAGTAGCCGCCCAGATGCGACAACCACTGGGCGGTACCCATGCCCTCCGCCGAGGTGACGTCCAACCGGAGCGACTCCGGTCCGCTCTCGAGCCCGGCGACCATGTTGGACAAGCGGTTTGGCAGGTACGTCAGGAAGAAGTCGGCGGCGTGTGGCTCCGACCGGCTCATCGCGCCGGTATTGGTCACGCGCGGATTGTTGCAGTACTCACGGGCGAAGGCATCGAGCAGGCCTTGGTTAGCGATCAGACCATGTGCGGCGGGGCTCGGAAAGCCGTTATCAGTCCAGGGGTAAAAGCTCAAGTGGATTCCAGTGACCTCGGCATCACCTCGGGCGGCGCCGCTATCGGATGAGGTCTTCGGCGTGGAGGCGCCGGTTTGGGCCAATCGGGTGGTTTCATCGGCGCTGGACGAGCTCCTCGTTGCCATCGTTCCTCCACGACCTCGACGTCTCATTGTGTTAACAAAATGAAGCTAGCGCAGACGCTCGGTTGTGACAAGATCTTGCAACCGGCGCAAGTCACGTAAATCACTGTGCGGCACTTTGCAATACACGCCGGTTGGCAGAAGCAGAGTCTCATCGCCTGGCGACCAAGAACGAAAGCAGCAGCGTGACTCTCAATCACCCTCTGCGTGCTGCGTTGCCGCCCGAGCCAGCGACACGACCTCACACAGGATTTGCGCCGACCGCCGAGGGACTGACAATGACGTTCAATTGCTGCTGGATTCGTCCCGCCTCGTCGGCATCACCCTTGGCGACCGCGCGGGCAAGCCGCCGATGCCCTGCTCGAATCTTGCGCGCATAACCCTCGAGCACCTCCGGTGGAGTCGTCCGAGCGACTTCGGACAGCAGATCGATGACGAGATCGCTGAGCACTGCCGAGAACAAAGCCAGCGACGGGCTGCCTGACATTTCACCCATGATTCGAGCGATCCCGACAGCTGCGTTCACTGCATTCTCTATCGTCGCGTCCGTCCCGACCGCCCACACCTCGTTGATGTGGTCATACAACCTCTGCCGAGCAGCCTTGTCCGGGTTGCCCGCCGCGCGCCGCGCGACTTCGGGCCCGATCAACTGTGCCATCTGAATCAAGTCGACCGGTTCTGCGCCCTGGCGTCGCAAAAGTGCTGACGCCGAACGTGAAACGACATCGATCGACGGAGTGCTGGCGAAGAACCCTCCGCTATTTCCTCGGCGAACCTTCACCAGACCCTCGGCTTCTAGTACGCGCATCGCCTGGCGCAGCGTGGGCCCACTGACATCGAAGCGATCCATCAACTCTTCCGCAGAGCCGATGTGGTCGCCGTCGGCGAAGTCATCCACTATCTGCCGCCGCAGGATCTGAGCAATGGCTTCAGCGGCACTCGGTGTTATCCGTTCGCTCACGATCGCAACCGCCTCACCCGTGTCACCGTAACGGGACCAATGGGATCAGCGTGCGAACGTCGCGTTCCATGCCGATGCCGATGCCGATGCCGATGCGCTGATACGCCTCGTGAGGGAAGCCTGAGCGTCTCAGCGCGGGCCGGGCGTCGCGTCGCCCAGCTCGTCGGGTTCAGCGGGAGGCGTGGCGGCCTTCGGCTTGGTCGCGTCGACAGCCTCGTCAACGTTCTCGAGAGACGCCTCGTCGGTGATCGGTTGGCTGGTATCGAATCCTGACATGGCTTACTGAGTAACCAGGATGTCGGCGCTCAATCCTCTAGGCATTGGCGAACGAAAATGTCAGCGTGCGGCTGACCCTCAGCGTGGCCACGTCGTTCGCTGCGGGTGGCCACATCACCGTTCCTTGCGAGATCACACCGCGAATGTCCCGATAGGCGGTGAAGCTGTCAGCCACCACGCAGCCCTGGAATTCAGCGCGTTGGGTGGCATCATCATTCACGCCGTCAACGCTGACCACGATGTTGGCGGAGTCGAAGTCGACCACCCGCGCCGGTAGGGCCAGCAACTGGCCGTCGGCGCCGACGACACAGATCGCGCCGGTCGGCCGCTGCGCCAAGAACTCGGCTAGTTCGTCCTCGGCCATCGCAATCGGGCCGCCGCCGCGCGGACTAGGCACGTCGATCGGGGAGATCGGCGGCGCGGACCTCGGTGAGCGTCAAACCGATCAAGCACCGCTTACCGCTGAGAAGTCGGTCGCGGACCTTGGTCACGACCGACTCGGGCACGCGTTGATCCGGTGAGCTTTCGCCGATGAGTTCGTCGACCTCGGCTGCCGACGGCTGATAGACGGACGCATGACCACAAACGGAGACCCAACCCTCGCCGTCGCCGTCGCCGATCAAGCAAGCGACTTCGGAAGCCGAGCGCAGATGTTGGACCTTGGCGCTCTTGGCATAGGTGGTGAAGTAGAGGCAGCGGTTGGCTGAGCGATAGGCGACCGAACGCATGGCATAGCCGATCGGACGTTGCGCGCCGTCGCGGCAGAAGAGAAATGCACGGTGGTTGGCACGGATGAGCTCGACCACGTCCGGCGCGTCGAGCGACAGCGGGGTCATGACGCGAGAGGCGTTGCCATCGCGACGATCATCTCGGCGACCACCGCGATCATCTCGTCGCGGTCTACGGCCACGGTCTGCCGGTGGACGGTGTGCCAGGCCCGGTCCAGCAGCCCCATCACCGCGACGCCGATGACGTCCGGTGAATGCGCGCCGTTCCCGGCGATCGCCTGGCCAAGCTTCCACGATGCGCGAGACACCATGCGGTTGCGTGAGTTTCGGAATTCGTCGTCGTCGGGCGCCGACTGCGCCGACGCCAGCACGAATGCGCCGTGGTGATCCATGTAGTCGAAGTAGTGGCCGACCCAGGCCCGGACGTCGGCGGGACCGAACGGCTCGTCGGCCTCGGCCCACTCGGCGATGACGGCGAGGGCCTCGCGGTAGGCGTTCTTGCCCAGGACGTTGAAGATTTCGCGCTTGTCCTTGAAGTAGGTATAGAAGCCGGCCCGCGAGATGCCGCACGCCTCGGTGATCCCATTGATCGGTGTGCCCGCGTAGCCGCGTTCCAAAAAGAGCCGACGACTGGCGCTGAGGATCGCCGCGCGGGTGCGCTCACCGCGGGTGGCGTCCAGTTGCCGTTCGCCGGCCGACGCCGAGGTCACCGTCATGCGGCGACTGTATATGACAGCATCGTCAACCGCAATCAATACACTTCACTGCTAATTTATACCTGTGGAATTATCCAGACTTGACACAACTGTCAAGTTACGCCATGCTCGTAGCCAAGCCCAAGTCGAGCAGTGAGAGGCACCGCGATGACGCAGTTCACCGACGCACCGATCTTCGATGCCGATCAGCACATGTACGAGACCCCCGATGCGCTGACGAAATATCTGCCCAAGGAATTCCAGCCGAAGGTGCAGTTCGTCCAGATCGGCAGGCACACCCGCATCGCGATTCTGAACAAGATCACCGACTACATGCCCAACCCGACGTTCGATCGGGTCGCCGCTCCCGGCGCGCACGAGAAGTTCTACTCCGGCCGGAACGCCGAGGGTCTGTCGATGCGGGAGATGTCGGGCCGTGGCATCGACACGCCGCCGGGTGCGCGCAACCCCGAAGACCGGATCGCCGAACTCGACCGCCAGGGCGTCGACTCATGCCTGAACTACCCGACACTGGCCAATCTGGTCGAGCATTCGGCCGCCGAGGATCCCGACCTGACGGTGGCGATCATCCATTCGCTCAACCAGTGGATGCTCGAGCATTGGGGCTACTCACACGCCAACCGGATCTACTCGACGCCGGTGCTCAACCTCGGCATCGTCGACGAAGCCCGACGCGAGCTCGCCTACATCCTGGACAACGGCGCCAAGGTCGCGCTGATCAAGCCGGCGCCGGTGAACGGCTACAAGGGGTGGCGCTCCCCCGCCCTGCCCGAGTTCGACCCGTTCTGGCGCGATGTCGAGGACTCGGGGCTGCCGATTGTGTTGCACGCCAGCCAACCTCCGCTGCAGGAGTACATCGACAAGTGGGAACCTCCGTCAACCAGTAGCGCGTTCGAGATGTCGGCATTCAAGTGGACCGCGCTGGGTCACCGCGAGATCGCCGACATGTTGACCAGCCTGATCTGCCACGGCACGTTGACCCGATTCCCGAAGCTGCGCATCGCCAGCGTCGAGAACGGCAGCGCATGGATCAAGCCGCTGTTCGACGACCTGCAGTCGACCTACAACAAGATGCCGCAGAACTTCACCGAGCATCCGCACGAGGTGTTCCGTCGCAACGTCTGGGTGAGCCCGTTCTGGGAGGGCTCGGTCGCCGACGTCGTGCAAACCGTCGGATGGGACAAGGTGATGTTCGGTTCGGACTGGCCGCATCCCGAAGGCTTGGCCGAGCCCAAGCGTTATTGGCAGTACGCCGAGGGCATGGACACCCGGCGCACCTACGACTTCATGGGAGACAACGCCCGTCGCTTCATGGGCCTGCCGCTGGCCAACCCCGATCCGGAGGCAGTCAAGCCTCCGGCCTTCGCCAACGCCTGAGGCGGTCGAGCCGAAATGGGCTCTCCGCCACGGTGTTCGCGGATCTAGATGTCGATCGTCTGCTCGGGTGTTACGGGTTGGGCACCCAGGGATTGTCGGGGAAGAACAGGATGCGCGCGATCACTAGCGGCAGGGTCAGGAACACCGCGTAGAGAACGTTCATCCCGACAATCCACGCGACGACCTGGTGTGCCCGCTGACCCCGGCTGGTGATGACGGGTCGCACGCCCAGGGCCCGTTCGAACCAGGTGCGCCCGGTGGCGTCGCGACGGTCGAGGCTCGCAACCGTGGCGACGGCGAAGATGGCCAGCGGCACACCTTGATAGATCAGCTGCAGGCCGCCCTTGTCGGTGTGGATGGTCGGCCCGATCGATTCCAGATACTGGAACCAGTTCGTCACGTAGGACACTCCGTCCGCCGTCACGAAGTTCCACAATATGAATGGTATGAAGACGGTGATCACCAGGGCAGCAATGTAATTCACTGAGCTGTGGCGACGGCGGAACCATCGGAACAGGGTCAGGACCGCCGCGAAACCGCCCGCATAGAACCAGCCGTAGCCGGCCAACACGTACACCGGTTTGTTCGGCGTGGTGTACGGGGTCTGGCCCCAGGGCAGCAGCGCCAGATCCGGGTTGTAGTACAGGTAGGCACCCCAGTCGGCGTAGAACTCCTGCCACCACATGGTGAAGCACCCGATGAAGAGCAGCGCGGCGGTATCGGGCTGGCCATTCTTGCGCCAGCGGTAGAGCAGGAACACGGCCACCAGACCGAAGACGATCCAACCGCCAATCTCCATCAGCCAGGCGGCGTTTGATGGAGGTAGGGGCCCAGCGGCCAGCGTGCCGCAACATAGATGCGTCATTGGCTGTCAGTCGCTGGCGGGCAACGGTTTTGCTTCCTTGAGTGCCAGCGGTGTCGGGCCAACGCTGAGTGACCCGGCGCCGGCCTTGGTGACCAGCACCTCGGCGTCCCCGTCGTCGACGTAGCGCTTGCCCATCGTGCTGCCGTCGGCGAACGCCGGGTCGGGCGTAGCGTCGGCGGGCCGCTCGGCGTCCAGTGCCAGCATCGGCCGGCCTCCGCAACGCAGATCGTCGAGGCTGTCGGCCGCCCTGACGATGATCACCTGAGTGTCGCAGACCTGGCTCTGCAGCCGCGTTCCGTTCTTGATCATGTTGCCTTTCTTTACTTTTCGACGATCACGTCGCGGAGACTTTCGACGATCTCACGGCGAAGCAGCTTTCCCGTTGCGTTGGTCGGTAGCTCGTCGCGAAAGACGACCCGGTCGGGGGTGCGTGATCCTCGCAGGAACTTGCGGACGTGCTCTCGCAGTTCGTCGGGATCCGGATCGACGCCCGAGGCAGGTACGACCACGGCGACGATGGCCTGGCCCCATTGGGCATCCTCGACACCGACCACCGCGACTTCGTGCACATGAGGATGCTCGACGAGCACGTCTTCTAGCTCGGCGGGAGCAATGTTCTCACCGCCCCGAATGATGGTGTCGTCGGAACGTCCAGTGATGAAGAGATAGCCGGCCTCGTCGAGCGTCGCGATGTCCCTGGTGGGGAACCAGCCCTCGGCGTCGAGCACCGAGCCGATGCCAGTGTATTTGCCGGAAACCTGTTCGCCGCGGACGAAGAGCTCACCCGGTTCACCCGGGCCGAGCACGGAGCCGTTCTCGTCACGGAGCTGCACCTCGATGCCGGGCACCGGCTGTCCGACCGAACCGAGCCGCTTGGCGAGCAACTCGTCTGGGTTGCCGTGCGCATCGCGGTGGTCGTCGGGGGTGAGTACCGCGATCGTCGAACTGGTTTCGGTAAGACCGTATGCGTTGACGAATCCGACGTGCGGCATCAAGTCGAGTGCCTTGCGCACCAACGGAAGTGCGACCTTCGATCCACCGTAGGCCAGATTGCGCAGCGTCGGCAGCTCGACGGGCTCCCGTTCGAGCGCGGTGACGATGCGGTCCATCATGGTAGGCACCACGGTCGCGGTCGTCACCTTCTCCTCGGCGACGAGGCGCACCCATTCGCGAGCGTCGAAGTTGGCCAGGTACACCATCTTCCGACCCGCATACAAGTTCGACATCGCGGCGTTGACCCCGGCGATGTGATACGGCGGCACGCAGATCAAGGCCGCATCCGTGTCATCGGCCGAACCAAACTCGACGGTGCCGGTGATGTAGCTGGTGAGGTTGCCGTGGGACAGCTCAACCGCCTTCGGCTTGGAGGTGGTGCCCGACGTGAACAGAATGATCGCGATGTCGTCGGGATCGGCGAACTCTGCCGCGGCGTCGGCGGTGCGCGCCGCGGCCAAGAAGTCGTCGGAGGACATCACGCGCTTGCCGGAACCGCCGACCAGTTCGCGGTAACGGTCGTCGACGATCACCAGCGGATGAGGCAGCCGTTCGATCAACTCCCGGACACCCTCGGCGCTCAATCGGTAGTTGATCGGGGTGTACGGAACCACTGCGCGGGCCGCGGCGAAAATCAGCAGCGGCTGCAGGAGCCCGCCCGACCCGACGTAAGCGACGTGTTCGACCCCGGCGGCGGCGATCACACCCGCTCCCCCGTCGGCCAACCCACTGAGCTCGCCGGTGGTCAACCGATCGGCGCCGTCGACCAATGCCAGCCGGTCGGGGTCACCCGAAACCGCCATCTCCAACAACAACGAAATGCTCAACGTCTCAGCCTTCATTCACGACTACGCAGATTCTAGGGCCCTTTTTAGAATTCGCTATATAGTTATAGGCTTAGTGGCGTCCACGTCAACGCGCACGCTCCCCCGGGGGCTCCACGTTGCCGCCTGCCGGAAGGAACGCAATGAGCAGCACGCCCGAGATCGCCGTTATCGGCGTCGGCCTTCATCCGTTCGGGCGGTACGAGGACCGGTCGGCACTGGAGATGGGTGCCGTGGCGATCAGCAGGGCGCTGCGCGATGCCGGGGTGCAGTGGTCGGACGTGGGCAGCCTGTATGCGGGCAGCCTCGAAGTCGCCAACCCCGAGGCGGTGACGGGGTTGGCCGGGATGACCGGTCTCCCGGCACGGGCCACGTTGAGCGGCTGCGCGACCGGTAACTCGCTGTTGACCCTGGCCGCGCGAGACGTCCAACTCGGCGAAGCCGACATTGCGGTAGGCGTCGGGCTAGACAAACATCCGCGCGGCGCGTTCGGCGCCGACCCGTCGGTGTCGGGGCTGCCCCAGTGGTACGGCGATCAGGGCATGTTCCTGACCACGCATTACTTCGGCACCAAGATCATGCGATACATGCACGATCACGGCATCACCGAGGAGACCCTGGCCCGGGTGGCGGCCAAGAACCTCGAGAATGGGGCGCTGGCGCCGCACGCGTGGCGCCGCAAGCCGATGAGCGTCGATGCGATCCTGAGCTCTCCGATCGTGAATGCTCCACTGCGCCAATACATGTACTGCAACCCGAACGAAGGCGCTGCCGCCGTGGTGGTGTGCCGGGCCGATAAAGCCAAGCAGTACACCGACACTCCGATCTACCTGCGCTCGACCGCGCTGCGCAGCCGCCGCGAAGGCGCCTACGAGCTGCTGCGCACCTCGATCGAGCTGCCCATCGTGCCCGGCACCACCGCGGAGGCCGCCCGCGCCGCCTACGAGTTGGCCGGGATAGGCCCCGAGGACGTCGACGTCGCGCAACTGCAAGACACCGACTCCGGGTCCGAGATCATCCACATGGCCGAGACGGGGCTGTGCAAGGACGGCGAACAGGAGGCACTGCTCGCCGACGGCGCCACCAAGATCGGCGGCCGGCTGCCTATCAACACCGACGGTGGCCTGCTGGCCAACGGCGAACCGGTCGGTGCATCCGGCCTTCGCCAGGTCTACGAGCTCGTCCATCAATTGCGCGGCAGCGCGGGTGACCGTCAGGTGCCGAACGATCCGCAGGTCGGTCTGGCCCAGTTATACGGGGCACCCGGCACCGCAGCTGTCGCCATCTTGTCCAAGTAGCCGCCATCCCGAAGGGAGTACTGCCGATGACCGACACCCAGGCGGAATCGCGCCCACGCGCCGAGGTCGACCTCGACCACCACTCGTCCGAGTTCCGCGAGGACCCCTACAGTCGGTTTCGTGCGATGCGCGAATCAGGCTGTCCAGTAGCACATTCCGAGCACTACGAAGGCTTCTGGGCGTTGGTCGACTACACATCGGTCTTCGAAGCCGCCCGCGACGACGACCTGTTCAACTCCTATCCGTCGGTGGGTGTGCCGGCCAGTGAGCTGCCGTTGCCGATCCTGCCGATCGAGTCGGACCCACCAGAGACCCAAGAGTTGCGTGAGGTCACCCTCAAGCGCTTTTCGCCGGGTTCGGCGGAACGGTTCCGTGCGGCCGCCATCGAGATGACCGATGAGGCGATCGATGCCTTCATCGAGCGCGGCGAGTGTGATCTCATCGGTGAGCTGACGACGCCGCTCCCGGCGCGGTTGATCCTGCGGCTGTTGAACTTCGACGAGTCGCGGTTCATGGACTGGGTCGGCTGGGTTCACACCACCGTGCACGACCGTGCCCACGAGCCGGAGAAGGCCGGGATCGCAGGGATGGAGATGTTCGGCGAAATCGTGAAGCACATGGAGCAGCGCCGCGCCGAGGGACTCGGCGACGACCTGTTCAGCGACATTCTGCGCGGAACGCTGAACGGCGAACCTCTCGACGATGGCCAGATCACCATGTACACGGTGCTGATGATGCTCGGTGGAATGGACACCACCAGCGGCTTCACCGGCAATGTGCTGTTGCGGCTCTGCAAGGACGCCGAGCTGCGCGCCAAGTTCAAGGCCGATCCGAGCCTGGTGAAGAAATCTACCGATGAGCTGCTGCGCCTGTACACGCCGACACTCGGCCTGGCGCGCACCGTCTCGCGCGACGCCGACTTCCACGGCCAGCAGCTGTGCCAGGGCGACCGGGCGATCCTGATGTGGGCGGCGGCCAACCGTGACCCGGCGATGTTCGAGAACCCCGACGAACTCGACCTCGACCGCCCGAATGCCAAGAAGCACATGGCGTTCGGCGTGGGCATGCACCGCTGCCTAGGCTCGCACTACGCCAAGCTGATGTTCGACGTGATGGTCACCCAGGTGCTCAAGCGGCTACCCGA
Organism: uncultured Actinomycetota bacterium; assembly: GCA_963826365.1. Taxonomy (GTDB): domain Bacteria; phylum Actinomycetota; class Actinomycetes; order Mycobacteriales; family Mycobacteriaceae; genus Mycobacterium. Next base: position 47,794 of record CAWGXA010000006.1, read on the forward strand.
CTTCGAATTGGCCGGCGAGCCAAAGCTGTTCGAGGACGCGGGCGAGGTGTACGCCGTGCGCGAGCTGCCGGTCAGTTTCACGCCCGGCTCGCGGGTGGGCTGACGGCCGATCGGGACGGGAGAACACGGTGACGGCTGGCACCATCGCCGGGCTGCTGGACGAGTGCGCCGCCGGCCGACCGGATCGTCCGCTGCTGCGCGACGTTTCGGGCGAGACACTCACTGTGTCGCAGGTAGCCAGGCTGGCATCGGCCGCCGCGGGATGGTTGCCCGATGCCGGCGTGCGTCCCGGTATGACGGTCGCTTGGCAGCTGCCCTCACACGTCAACGCGGCGGTGGCGATGCTAGCCCTGGCCCGCATGCCCGTGGTGCAGGCCCCGATATTGCACCTCTACCGGCGCCGCGAGGTGTGCGCAGCAGTCGACGTCGCGCGGGCGGACATCCTGCTGGTTGACGAGTCGACGGCCGCCAATGCTGCGCCGGGGATACCGACGGTCACGGTGCCTGCCGACTTCGTCCGCCGGCTGCAGGCCTCGCCGGCCGCAGGTGCCGAGTACGAACCACCCCCCTCCGCAACGGAGCCGCGCTGGGTGTACTTCACGTCGGGCACCACGGGCCGCCCGAAAGCCGTCCGCCACTCCGACGCCACATTGCTCAGCGCGGCCAGCGGCTTTACCGCCCATCTCGGTGTGGGCACCCATCCGCAGGAGGTCGGCACCATCGCCTTTCCCATCGCCCACATCGGCGGCATGGTCTATCTCGCCACCGCCCTGTTCGGCGACTTTCCGGTGTTGTTGATCCCCAAAGTTTCCGCAGCCGACCTGCCACGGGTACTTGCCGAGCACCACGTGACGGTGACCGGAGCGAGCACCGCGTTCTACCAGATGCTCCTGGCCGCCCAATTGGCTGCGCCGACAACCGAATTGCTGATGCCATCGCTGCGGATGCTGATCGGCGGCGGTGCCGCGTGTCCGCCCGAGGTGCACAGACAGGTGCGTGAACACCTACGCGTACCCGTCGTGCATGCCTACGGAATGACCGAGGCGCCGATGATCTGCGTCAGCGAGGTCACCGACAGCGACGAGCAACTGGCGAACAGCGCCGGCCGGCCGATCCCGGGATCGCAAGTCCGGATCGCGGCGAACGGCGAGATCGAGCTGCGCGGTGCCAACCTGACACCGGGATACTTGCAGGGCGAGCAGTGGGCTGAAGTACTCAGCGCGGACGGGTGGTTCCGCAGCGGCGACCGGGGGCACCTCCGCCCGGATGGGCGCATCGTTGTCACCGGCCGCACCAAGGATCTGATCATCCGCAAGGGCGAGAACGTGGCCCCTGACGAGATCGAGAACGAACTGCTGGCCCACCCCCTGGTCGACGAGATCGCCGTGCTGGGCCAGCCCGACGAACTGCGCGGCGAGCTGGTATGCGCGGTGGTGCGTCGTTCGCCACGCCATCGTGACGTCACCCTCGACGAGCTGTGCACGTTCCTCGACGAACGCGGGCTGATGAAGCAGAAGTGGCCCGAGCGGCTGGTCCTCGTCGACGAGTTCCCACTGACTGGGCTCGGCAAGGTCGCTAAGTCCGAGCTGGCCCGACAGATCGCAGGAGGAACCCGATGACGGCGTTGTCCGCTGACGAACGGCAGGAACTCGCGCAGTCGGTGCGCTCCGCCTGTGAGCGACTGGCATCCGAGGACCGCGTGCGCGCCGTCGCGTACGGCGAAGGAGACCGCGGCGGCGCAGACGGACATTCCGGCTTCGACACGGTGCTATGGGACGTGCTGTGCAACCAGGTCGGGGTGGCCGCCATCGCGCTGCCCGAGCACCTCGGCGGTGCCGGTTACGGCGCATCCGCGCTGGGTGTGGTCGCCCACGAACTCGGCCGCGCGCTGGCCCCGGTGCCGTTCGTCAGTTCCACGGTGCTGGCCACCGGCCTGCTGCTCGACCTCACCGAGCGAGACCCCGATGCAGACAAGCGGCTCACGGGTCTGATCGAAGGTCGCCGCACTGCGGCCGCAGCGCTCACCGGCGACGGCGGGTTGTGGCGTCCGTCTGCGGTGACGCTGCGCGCCGCTCGATCTGCGGACGGGTGGACCATCGACGGCGCGGTGCGCCACGTTCTGGGCGGCGCCGCCGCAGACGACCTCGTCGTCGTCGCGATTGCAGAGGACGGCGAACCGGCGGTGTTCCTGCTCGATCCTGCCGTCGACGGCGTCGTCGCAGAGACTGAACGCGTGCTCGACGGCACCAGACCGATGGCCACCATCACGCTGAGCTCGGCGCCGGCGGTGCGGCTGTCCGGCGAGGGTCCCATCGGTGACGTCGTCGACCGCAACGTCGACGTGGCGCTGGCGGTGCTGTCGGCCGAGCAGGTCGGCGCCTGCGAACGGGTGCTCGAGATCGCCACCGACTACGCCCGCACCCGCGAACAGTTCGGCAGGCGGATCGGCAGCTTTCAGGCCATCAAGCACAAGTGCTCGGACATGCTGGTCGATCTCGAGTGGGCGCGGTCGGCCTCCCAGGCGGCCCTGGAGGCGCTCGACGACGCGGCTGACGCGGCCGCCGGCGAAGCGGACTGGCGCGCCAGCATGGCGAAGGCGGTGTGCTCGGAGGCGCTGCGCAACGCGGCGAAAGCGAACGTCCAGATTCACGGCGGCATCGGCTTCACTTGGGAGGATTCCGCGCACCTGTACTTCCGGCGCGCCCGAACCGACGAGGTAGTGCTCGGCAGTCCAGGCCAGCACTGGGACCGGCTGTCGGCGCTCGACCCGTCGACTCAGCTGCCGGCTTCCCCAGGCATCCAAAAGGAACCCAAAGACCTGAGAAACGTAGACGCACTGCGCGCGAAGATCCGCGCGTTCCTCGACAACGCACCAAAAACGGCCGGCCTGCGGAACTACGGGCCCACGCCCACCGCGGATGACGTCGAACCCGGGCGGACGTGGCACCGCTACCTCGCCGACCACGGCTACGCCTGCCTGCACTGGCCCCGTGAGTTCGGCGGCGCCGCAGCGACCGTGACGTACCAGGCCGTCTTCGCCGAGGAGTGCGCACGAGCCGACGTGCCCCGTCAGCTCAACATCACCGGCGCCGACCTGGTCGGACCCGTGCTGATCAAGTTCGGCAGCCAGGAGCAGAAGGATCGCCACCTGGAGCCGATCAGGCTGGGCGACGACGTCTGGTGTCAGCTCTTCTCCGAGCCCGGCGCCGGATCAGACCTCGCCGGCGTGCGCACCCGCGCGGAGCGCACTCCGACGGGTTGGCGAGTCGATGGCCAGAAGGTGTGGAGTTCGGCGGCCGCCTCGGCCCGCTTCGGGCTGCTGCTCGCCCGAACGGGTCCGGACAAGCACCGCGGCTTGTCGATGTTCGTTGTGCCCATGGATATCCCGGGTGTCACGGTGCGACCACTGACGCAGATGGACGGTGAGAGCAAGTTCAACGAAGTCTTCTTCGACGACGCCGAACTCGATGAAGGCGCGCTAATCGGTGAGGTCGGTCAGGGCTGGACAGTGGCGATGGTGACGCTGGGCCGTGAGCGTCTGACGTTGGGTTCTCAGGCGGTAGCGATGTTCCGGTTGCACGAACGCATGGTCCATGCGGCCTGTGACCGCGACCTGCTCGACCCGGTGCTGTCGAGGTCGATGACCCGGCTGTGGGCCAGGATGTGGCTGCTGCGCTACACCTGGCAGCGGGCCATCGACTCCGGTGACCTGACATCGCCAGCCTTCTCGGTGCTCAAGCTGATGACCTCAGAAACCGATCAGGATCTGGGTGATATGGCCACTGAGGTGCTGGGCATCGATGCCTGCGTCGATCCGGCCGACGACGAGCTGGTGCACCACATGCTGGTCGGGCGGGCGCAGACGATCCTGGGTGGCACCAGCGAGATTCAGCGCAACATCCTCGGCGAGCGGGTGCTCGGGCTCCCCAAAGAACCACGATGACAGCGGGTTTGACCACGGCCAGCTTGACCACAGCACTGCGCGCTGCGCTGCGCCCCGGAGCGACGGTTGCCCTCGGCGACGGAGTGGGCTCGCTGCGCTGCCTCGACGACGGCGGGTCGGTCGGCGCGGTGCTCAGCGCCGCCGCCAGCGAGGTCGGCTCGGTGCGCCTGGTGCTGGGCTGGCTGCCTGCCCCGATCGACGGCCTCGACGCAGACGCGTTCGCCGACGTGGTTGCGTTGATGCCCGGTTGGGGTGTGCGCGAGGTACTGCGCAGCCCGACGTCGCGGTTCCTACCGACGCGGCTGGCGGCGATTCCCGCGCTGCTCGCTGACGTGCTGCGGCCCGACGTGCTGCTCACCCGGCTGGTACGTCGGGATGGCTCGCTGCAGTTCGGCACCGAAGTGTCCTGGCAGCGCGAATTAATCGACAGCGGCACGAGGACTCTCGCGGTCATCGACACCTCGGCTCCCGCGGCCGCCGCCGAGCCCCCACTCGACCCGTCCGACGTCGAGGTGCTCGGCACAGTCGGGACCGGACCGCTGCGAGTACCGGGGCGCGCGCCCGAGCCGATTCACGACGCGCTCGCCGACGCGGTGCTGCAGTTGCTACCGGAAGGCGCCCGGATCCAGTACGGGCCAGGGCAACTCGGCACCGCACTGCTGCGACGGGCTCAGGTGCCGTTGCACATCGACACCGGGTTACTCACCGACGCCGTCGTGGACCTCGATCGGCGCGGGCTGCTGGCGGGTGCACCGTCGGCGACGTATCTGCTGGGCAGCGACTCGCTTTACAACTGGGCCGACGGGCGCCCCATCCTGCGCGGGCTCGACTACACCCACGACCTGACCCGGCTGTCGCGCGGGTCACCGCTAGTCGCGGTGAACACCGCCATCGAGATCGACCTATACGGGCAGATCAACGTCGAAGGCCCGCGCGACAAGGTGATTGGCGGCATCGGCGGGCACCCTGACTATTGCGCCGCCGCGAGGATGAGCCGCGGCGGTCTGTCGATCATCGCCGTCCCGTCTTCGAGCAATGGCCGCTCCCCCCTCGTCGCGCAACTGAGTCGCCCTGCGTCCACGCCCGCCCACGACATCGACGTGATCGTCACCGAATCCGATCACGCAGATCTGCGCGGAGCCGACTGGCCGCAACGCCGTCAGCTCATCGCCGAATTGTTCTCGAAATGAAGGAGTTAACGACCGATGTCTGAACACCCCTTGACCGGCAAGGTCGTGCTTGTCACCGGCGGCGGACGCGGCATCGGTCGCACCCATTGCCTCGAGCTGGCGCGCCAGGGCGCTGCCGTCGTCGTAAACGATCCCGGCGTCGGCCGGGACGGTTCCGCCGGTGACGGAGCGGGTCCCGCGGCGGAAGTCGTCGCCGAGATCGAGGCGCAGGGAGGCAAGGCCATCGCCCACACCGGTTCGGTGTCGGCCTGGGACGACGTCGCCGACATGATCTCGACCGCCGTCGATACCTTCGGCTCGCTGACCGGTGTGGTGAACAATGCGGGCATTCTGCGCGATTCGATGATCGCCGCCGCGACCGAGGCGGATTGGGACGCCGTCATCGCGGTGCACCTCAAGGGCACTTTCGCCGTCACCCGGCATGCCTGCGACTACTGGCGGGCACAGTCCAAGGCGGGCAACCCGATCGACGCGCGCGTCGTCAACACGGTATCCGGTGCCGGTCTGTGGGGCAATGTCGGGCAGAGCGCCTATGGCGCAGCCAAGGCCGCGATCGCGAACTTGACCGTCGTCACCGCCATGGAGGCAAAACGTTACGGTGTTGCGGCCAACGCGATCTCACCGCTGGCGATGTCACGGATGACCGCCGACGTGTTCGGCGCCCGCTCCGACGATCCGGCGCTGGATCCCGCCCGCAGCTCGGCCGTGGTGGCCTGGCTGCAGTCCGCGCAGTCGTCCTGGCTGACCGGCCAGATCCTACGCATTCACGGCGACAAGCTCAGCCGCATCCAGGGCTTCACCGAAATGCCGCGCGTCTACCATGCCAAAGACGGTGTCTCGCTGACATTCTCAGAGGTCGGACAGGCCGTCAGTTGGCTGTATGGGACTTCTCCCCGCGGGCTGGCCGGGCCACTGCCGACGGCCTGAGCTCCGAACGGATTACGGCGCCCCGCCATCGGCATAGATAGTCTGCCCGGTAACGAACGCGCAGATGTCCGACAGCAGGAAGGCGATTAGCGCGCCGATCTCGTCCGGTTGCCCGGGACGGCCTAGGGCGGCGTCGAACCCGAAGTCCTCCACCAGCGCACGCTCGAGCGCCTCGTCGTAGGGATAGCCCTTGCTTTCGGCGACATATCCGCGGACGGCGTGCAGCGCATCGGTTTCCACCGCGCCGGGCGCAATGCTGTTCGCCCGGATGCCCGATTTGCCATGGGTCCGTGCGATGCCGCGGGTGAACGTGGCAACGGCCGCCTTGAGGCTGGCGTAGGGCAGCCGCGGCTCGTGTGGCGAGCGTGCCGAGTACGCGGCGGTGGTCACGATCGCGCCTCCGTTGACCGCGAGGTGCGGCAACGCCGCCTGCACGCTGCGGGCGGTCGCCAGCAGGACGTCGTGAAACGCGGTGTCCCAGGCGTCGTCGTCGGAGTCGATAGGCATCATCCCCGCGGTGCCCATGGTGACGGCGATGCCGTCGAGTCGGCCAAGTATCCGCACGGCTTCGTCGACGGCGGCCACTGCGGCTCCGGGCTGGCTCACGTCGGAGGCGAGGCCGTGCGCCGAGGCCGCACCAGCAGCGACAAGTTCTTCCGCGGCGTTCTTGCCCCGGTCGGGGTCACGACCGACCACCACGACGGACGCACCCTCGCGAGCCAGCGCGCGTGCTGCCGCCAATCCCATACCCGCTGTTCCGCCGACGACGACATAACCCTTGCCGCGTACTCTCAGATCCAACGCTCAACCCCTCGCCACGGCCGGACTGAAGTGCCTCAGCGGCCTCTCGACAAATTCGAATACCACTCCGTCGGGCGAGCGAAGGAAAGAGATGTACAGCCCTTCGATCTTCGTCCCCGGCAACGGGCACCACACCGGATCACCCATCACCTCAACGGAGTCCGGGACCAAAGACATTGCGGCCTCGGTGTTTTCCACCCGCAGCGCGCACCGGTACAACCCCTGATGATTTCCACCCCACGACACCGGATCCGCATTACGGGTGTCGGGATGCGCCACAACGGTGAGGTTGAACTGGTGGCCGTCCTCAGCGAGTGCATAGCGCGACACGGCGCACTTGACGGGAATCGGCGACCCGCCGGGCGCGAGTTGGTCACCGGCCACCTCGACGTATGCCGGCGCCTGCACCTCAGCGAAGCCGATCGCGGTGAGGAAGCTCTGCGGTGGCCACCGCGTCGATGGCGGCGATGCGGATTCCAGCGAACACCGCCCCCGGCTTGTCGCTCGGGGCTTCGGCGAGTTCGATGACCACGCCGTCCGGATCGAGCGCGAGAACCGACTTGGAGCCGGAGATCAGGCCGTCGACCGGCCCGCTCACGATGATGCCGCCCGCACGCAACGCCGTGACGGTCGCATCGAGATCGGCCACGGTCAGCAGCGTCGACCGGATGCCGGGACGAGTCGGGTCGCTGTTGTGGTCGGCTTTCAGCGCCGGCTTGTGAAACTCGATGGCCTCCAAAGCGCAGCCGGCTCGCCCGCCCCGCGAATCGTAGAGAAACGCTGTGGCACAAAATGTTTCACCGCCAAGGCCCAGGATGGTGCCGTCCGTGGCGACCTTGGGGTCGCTGCGCATTCGGGCCGAGAGCCCGAGCCGCGCCGCGTACAGACCCTCGGTGGCGTCCAGCGATTCGCAGTTGAGGTTGACGTGCAGGAAACGCCGCGCAAGGTCCTCCGAACCCACTACAGCACAACCGAATTGATTTTGAACTCGATGATCTCCTCTTCACTGAAACCCAGCTCGGCTAGCAGCGCATCGGTGTGCTCACCGTGCTCCGGCGCCCGCTCCAGATCCAGCGGAGTTTCATCGAACTGCACGGGACTGGCCGCCAGGGCGAACTCGATCCCGCTGGTGTTCGTCGCCCGCGGCAGGTACCCGTTTATCAGGGCCTGCTTGTCGCTGTGGACTTCGTGCGCGGTATGCACGATGTCCCACACCCCCTCGAATCCGGCAAAGGCCTGCTCCCAGTGGGAAAGACCCTCGGACTCGAATGTCTTGCGCAGCTCGGCGATGCAGTCGGCCCGGTTGCCGAACCTCACGGCCGCGTTTCCATAGCGCTCATCGTCGATCAAGTCGGGCCGGCCGAGCCGGGTGCAGAAGTCCGACCAGAATCGGTCGGCCTGCAGCAGCACAAAGGCGACGAACCTGCCGTCCTTGGTCTTGTACATGCTGGCGACCGGGTTGGGCATCTCTTCGAGGTTGAACTTCGGGATGTCTTGTCCGGTGATGCCCGCGCCGACGATGTCGGGTCCGAGCTGCCAGATCGCGGCGTTGAGCAGCGACACGTCGACGACCGACGGCTCCCCGGTCCGCTCTCGCTTGAGCAGCGCACCAGCAATACCCGCGGCGATGGACAGTCCGCCGTAGACGTCACCGAATGCGGGCCGCTGAATCGCCGGGTACGAGCCGTCGCCCAGCGAGTAGGCGTCTCCGATTCCGCCGCGTGCCCAGTAGGCTGCGAGGTCGAAACCGCCCTGGGCGGCCAGCTCACCTTTGGTGCCGTAGCCGTGGCCGCGGGCGTAGATGATCTTCGGGTTCCTGGCCCGGATCTGGTTGACGTCGATGCCCATCCGCTCGCGGGAGTCGGGCAGCAGGTTGGTCAGGAAAACGTCTGCGGTCTCGACGATCTTCATCAGCAGCTCGAGGCCGTCCGGCGTGCGGGTGTCGATGGCGACACTGCGCTTGCCCCGGTTCGGTTGCTCGACAAAGTGATTCACTCCCCCTGCGCCCGTGACCAGCCCAGAGCTGATCAGGCCACGCTGCGGGTCACCAGTCTCGGGATGCTCGACCTTGATCACGTCGGCGCCCCAATCGGCGAGCACCGCGCCGGCCGCCGGAACGAACGTCCACGCCGCGATCTCGACGACTCGGATTCCGCTGAGGATGTCGCTCACAGGGGGTATCCGATCGTCTTGGTCTGCAGGTGCTGCTCGAAGCCCTCGATGCCGTTCTGCCTGCCGATACCGCTCATCTTGTAACCACCGAACGGGGCGTCGGCGCCGTAGTACATGCCGCTGTTGATCATCAGCGAGCCGGTGCGGATGCGACGGGCGACGGCCATCGCCCGTTCGTCGGAACCCATGATGCCGCCGGCCAGGCCGTAGCTGGAGTTGTTGGCCAGCTCGACCGCGCCGTCGTCGCCGCCGTCGTACGGGGTGATGGACAGCACCGGCCCGAAGACCTCCTCCTGGAAGATCGTGTGGTCCGGGGCGACATCGGCGACGACGGTCGGGGCCACGAAATAGCCGCGGTCCAGGCCGTCGGGCACGCCGCCGCCGGCGGTGATCCGGCCGCCCTCGGCCTTCGCGATCTCGATGTAGTTCAGCACCCTGGCCTTTTGCTTGGCCGACACCAGCGGCCCGCAGAAGGTGTTCGGATCCGCTGGGTCGCCGACGGCCAGCGAGCCGAATGTCGCCGAGGCGACCTCGACGGCCTGGTCGTAATGCGAGCGCGGCACGAGCATCCGGGTGGCCAGCGCACACCCCTGCCCGGAGTGCATCAGCGCGCCGATACAACCGGGCAACGCCATGTCCATGTCGGCGTCGTCGAGTATCAGGTACGCCGACTTGCCGCCGAGCTCGAGCATGTTGCGCTTCATGGTGTCCCCGGACAGCCGCTGGATGAGCTTGCCGACCGCGGTTGATCCGGTGAACGACACCATGTCGACCCGCGGGTCGGTGGCGAGCACCTGGGCGATGTCGTTGTCCGACGCCGGAACGATGTTGACGACACCGGCCGGGATGTCGGTCTTCTCGGCGATGATCCGTCCCCACCGCAGCGCGCTCCACGGCGTCTCCATGGCCGGCTTGAGCACCATCGTGTTGCCGGTGGCCAGGATCTGGCCCACCTTATTGCTGATGATCTCGAACGGGAAGTTCCACGGCGTGATGGCGCCGACGACCCCCATCGGCTCCTTGACCACAACGCGGTTGTACGGCACGCCCATCTTGGCGTCCTGATCGAGCATCCGCTCCCAGGTGGAACTCCGAGATGTGTTGCGCCGGCCACCGGATCGCATCGGCCAGCGGCCATTCCAAGCTGCGCGATGTAGGTCATCCCCACCGTCGCGCCGACCTCGGCGATCAGCTCGGCGCGGATGTCTTCCTTTTCCTCCTGCAGCGCCTCGTGCAACTGCATCAGGCAGCGTTGCCGGAACTCGTGGTTGGTCGACCAGTCGGTGGTGTCGAACGCGCGCCGGGCGGCGGCGATGGCCTCCTGCATGTCCTCGGCGCTGGCGTCGGTGGCGAGCCCGAGCACTTCCTCATTCGCCGGATTGATGTTGTCGACGGTCTTCCCGGTCGACGAATCCCGCAGCCGCCCGTCGATAAACAGCCTGGTCTCGGGATTGAACTGGACAGTTTTAGCGGCGACCGGTGAAGCCGTCATTGGCACTCCCTCACGCAGAATTATCGGCGTGGGCTAGTGTACCTTGTTATAGATAACTGTTTAGCGGATTCAGCCCCGGCTGGCGAGACGCGAGAACCAACGGAAGGGCAGCCAGTTGTCCGTTCCTGTCGACAACGCCGTGCGTAGCGGTCGCCACCTCGAATACGTTTCCAGCATCGCGGCCTACCGCGAGGACTTCCGACGCTACCTACAGGATTTGGACGCCGCCGAGACGTGGCGCGCGGCCGCGTTCACCAGCGCCGAGGACGGACTCGCACACGACGCCACGGTGATGGCCAGGCTGCACGCCGACGGCTGGAACCGATACGGCTGGCCGGAGGCCGCAGGTGGATTGGGCGGCAACGAGATTCACCGTGCCGTCTACTACGAGGAACTCGGCTACGCGATGCTGCCCATTCCGGCCCAACACTGGACGCTGGAAACGCTCGGCCCCGCCCTGTTGAAGTTCGCCCCCGATCTCGCCGCGGCGTACCTGCCGGGTTATCTCAGCGGCGCCGAGTGGTGGGGGCAGAGTTTCTCGGAACCCGAGTCCGGCAGCGACCTGGCCAGCCTGCGCACCCGCGCGGTCGACGACAAGGCCGGGGGATTCGTCATCAACGGCCAGAAGATCTGGACCAGCCAGGGCCCCACCGCCACCCGCCTGCTGGCGTTGGTCCGTACCGGCACACCCGAGAGCCGACACCGCGGGCTGACGATGATCATGGTCGACGCCGACGCCCCGGGCGTCACCATTCGCCCGATCGCGCTGGCCAGCGGGCGCCGCGAACTTGCCGAGGTGTTCTTCGACGACGTCCGCGTCGACCGTGAGCGCGTGGTCGGCGACGTCGACGGCGGCTGGGCCGTGGCGATGCACCTCATGCAGTACGAACGCGGCATGTACGGCTACGCGGTACTCAACAAGGTGCGCACCGAATTGGGCCGACTGCGGGAACACATGCTGACGGCCGGCGCCACCGACGCGCAGCGCCAGCGCTTCGCCAGGGTGTATGTCGACGTGTCGGCCGCCCAGGCGCGCACCGCTACCACCGTGCGCCGGCTGGCCGCAGGCGAGGCAGTCGGTGCCGATAGCAGCATCGACAAACTGCTGTTCGGCCGCGCCGAGAAGGAAGTCAACGACCTCATCCTGGAAATCGACCGGGAGCACATGATCGCCGGGACGGGCCGCGGCGGCGCGGAACTGGACACCGCGCGGGCCGAGTGGTGGTATTCGCGGGCTGCCACGGTGATGGGCGGCACCGCCGAAGTGCAGCGCGGGATCATCGCCGACCACCTCCTCGGGCTGCCCAAGGAGAAGCGATGACCCAGCAGGCGGTTGACGAATCGTGGCAGATGGTCGAGGAGGCGGTGTTCCGCCTCTTCGAGGAGCTGGCGGGCAAGAACGCCGGTGATCACGTGGCGATCGGTGCGCGGCTGGCCGAGTTGGGCTGGTCGGAAATCGAGGCCGAGTACCCCGTCGAGGCGTGCGAGTTGTTGTTCCGCGCGCAAGGCAGATCGCTGGCCCTGACGGACTGCTTGGACCGCGTCATGTTGGCCGAATTGGCCGGAGTACTCGACGGTCCCGCAGACCACGTCATGCTGCCCGATCTGACGGCGGGTTGTGTGCCGGGTTCCGACGCCGGCCGGGTATCGGGGATCATCCTCGGGCCGCTGCAGGGCCGGATCGCGGTGCCGGTATCCGGGCCGACGGGCGCAGTGTCGGTGGGTGTGGTCGACGCATCGCGGCTCGACGGCCACCGGCTGGACACCTTCGACACGTCGACGCACTGGACCCGGGTGAGCGGACCACTCGACGCCCCGCTGGTCGAAGCCTCCACCGAGTGGGGCCGAGCGGTCACCGCGGGCCGTCGGGCGCTGGCCACCGAACTGGTGGAACTGGCCGAGCGGGCGCTGCGCATCGCGGTCGAGCACGTGAGCGTGCGGGTCCAGTTCGGCGCACATATCGGGTCATTCCAATCGCCGCGCCACGCGCTGGCCGATGCGTCGGCGGTGCTGGCGGGCGCCCGCGCACTGCTGGAAGAGTCATGGCGCGACGGCGGCGATCTGTTGGCGATCAGCGCCAAAGCCGCCGCGGGCCGGGCACACCGCGCCGTCAGCGACGTGGCACTGCAGGTGTGCGGCGCGATCGGCTTGACCGCCGAGCACGACCTGCATCGCTATGTCACTCGGGGATTCCAGCTCGACGCGCTCTGCGGGTCACACAATCAGCTCGAGGCACTGCTCGCCGAGCGCCTCTTCGAGGACCACACCCCCGGCCGCGCGCTGCCCGCTGTCGTGACGTGGGCCGAGTAGAAGGAAATACATGCGCCGCAACATCTTCGACGAGATCCACGACGAGTTCCGGGCCACCGCCAGGAGCTTCTTCGAGCGCGAATGCGTGCCGAACGTCGAGAAATGGGAACGCGACGGCAAGGTGAGCCGCGAGGCCTGGCTGGCCGCAGGCGAACACGGATTGATCGGTTGGGAGTTCGACGAGAAGTACGGCGGGCTCGGCGTCAAGGACTTTCGGTTCAACCAGATCGTCTCCGAGGAGATGTTCCTGACCGGCTCGGTCGGCATCGGCCTCGGCGTGCAGAACGACATCCTGGTTCCGTACTTAAACAATCTGACGACTGACGAGCAGAAGGAGCGCTGGCTGCCTAAGTTCGTCTCCGGCGAGTACATCGGGTCCGTCGCGATGTCCGAACCCGCGGCCGGCTCCGACCTGGCCGGCATCAAGACCACCGCCCGAGACGAGGGTGACCACTGGGTCGTCAACGGCCAGAAGACGTTCATCAGCAATGGGCTGCTGTCCAAGCTCGTACTGACCGCAGTCAAGACAGATCCGTCGGCCCGGCACAAGGGCATCAGCCTGCTGATGATCGAAGACGGAATGGAGGGTTTCAGCCGGGGCCGCAAGCTCGACAAGATCGGCCAATACTCCGCCGACACCGCCGAACTGTTCTTCGAAGACGTCAAGGTCCCCAAGCAGAACCTGGTCGGAGAGCTCAACCGCGGCTTCTACCACTTGGTCTCCAACCTGCCCAGCGAGCGGGTTGGCGTGGCCTGCTACGCGCTGCCGGCCGCGCGCCGTGCACTCGACCTGACCAAGGCCTACGCGCTGGAACGCACCGCCTTCGGGCAGCCCATCGGAACGTTTCAGGTCAACAGGCACTTTTTGGCTGAGATGCAGACCAAGCTCGACGCCGCTCAGACCTATCTCGATCAATGCGTGCTGTCGGTCAACGACGGCACTCTCAGTGATCAGGACGCCGCCGGGTTGAAATGGTGGACCTCAGAAGTGCAGTGGGAGATCATCGACCGCTGCCTGCAGCTGCACGGTGGATACGGCTACATCAACGAGTACGAAGTGGCGAGGCTCTGGCGGGATTCGCGGGTGCAGCGGCTCTACGCCGGCACCACCGAGATCATGAAAGACCTCATGGGACGGGCGATGGGGTACTAACGGTGACGTTGGTAACTGGCAGGCCGCGAATCACGGGCTCAGATAGCGGATTCGACTAATCTTCCAAATAGTCAGTTGTTTGATGGATTTACAGAAACCGTGGAGGTCGTAATGGAGGTCACCAGTCTTCGGGAACCGAAGATGGCCGATCGAGTGGCCACGGTGCTGCGGCGGATGTTCATCCGCGGCGAGATCACCGAAGGCACCATGTTGCCGCCGGAATCGGAGCTGATGGAGCGTTTCGGCGTGTCGCGGCCGACACTGCGGGAAGCGTTCCGCGTGCTCGAGTCCGAGTCGCTGATTCAAGTCCAGCGAGGAGTACGCGGCGGGGCCCGCGTCACCCGCCCCCGGCGCGAGACACTCGCCCGCTACGCCGGCTTGATCCTCGAATACGAAGGCGTCAAGGTGAAGGACGTCTACGACGCCCGGGTAACCCTGGAAGTTCCGATGGTCGAGCAATTGGCCAAGGACCGCAATCCCAAAGTGATCGCGGAACTCGAGCAGATCGTCGAACGCGAATCGCAGCTGCATCCCGGCAGCGAAGCCGTCGATCAGCTCACCGACTTCCATGCCGCAATCGCGCGGCTGTCGGGCAACAGCACCCTGCAGATCGTCAGCGACATGCTGCATCACATCATCGAGAAGGCCAACCGATCGCTCCAGCCCACCAAGGGCACGCGCGCCGAGCAGGCGGTGCGCCGCTCAGCGAAGACCCACCGGATGGTGCTGGACATGATCAAGGACGGCGACGCCGAGAAAGCCGGCGAGCTCTGGAAGCGCCATCTGCAGAAGGCAGAGGAGTTCGTCCTGACCGGCGCCGAATTGTCCACTGTCGTAGACCTTCTCGAATGACCGGATGTCGACGAGCAGGTAAACCACCACGATCTCGAGACACCCGACTCGATACAGGTCCGGTTCGGTATCGAGTACGTCGAATCGCACCCGCCCAAGGCCACAGCCGTGTTGTCGATGCAGATGCACCGATTCCGCAACCCTTTCAACGGATGCACCGACAGTCGGACCGTTGGCCATCCTTGTCGACGCGGCCGCCGGCATCGTCAACCACTATCGGCGACGGCCCGGCCAGTGGACGGTTTCGAGCGAGCTGTCGATGGACCTCAGCCTCGATGGCGTCGGTGACTTCGACGGTCCCGTGCTGGCCACGGCGCACGCACTCGGCCCGCTGGGCGCCACATCGCTGGGGATCTGCACGCTGACCTACGGCGGCAAGGTGATCGGCGGCGGCACCGTGCGGTCATTCTTCATCGACGCCGATGACGTTGTGCCCCAGTACCGTTCGGAGACCCTGCGGCGATCGACCGAGACCACTTTCGCCGACCTGATGGCAGCCAACGTTGCGGACGGTGGTGCCGTGACGGTGCTGGCGCAGCGTGTCGACCCCAACCTGAACAACGACATCGACATCGTGCACGGGGGCGTGGCCGCTGCCGGCCTGGAGCTCGCGGCATCGGCGGCCGTGAACCGGGACCGTTCCGACGGTCTGCTGCAGACCGCCTCGCTGCGAGTGAACTTTCTGCGCCCGTTTTTCGCCGGCGATAAATCGCGATACGAGGGCACGCGACTGCGGGTGGGACGCAGCACTGCCGTCGGCGATGCGCAGGCCATCGGCGACGACGGCAAAGTGGCGATCACCGCGCGAGTGACCGCCTACCGCTGACTGATTCCCGCACCGGCCCCGCGAGCCCGTCGCACGCGAACCAAGGAGAAGCCCATGACGACAGTGCTTCGCATCGAGCCGCGTTGGACCGACCTCGACCCAGTGGGACACGTGAACAACAGCGTCTTCCTGGTCTACGCAGAAGAGGCCCGGAACCGCTTCCTGTACAGCACCCTTCCCGATACGTGGAGCTCGATTGTCGTCGTCCACAACGCAATCGACTACCACCACCCAGTCGTGCAATCGGACCTTGTCGAGGTCTTCTCCGCCGTCGATGCGATCGGCACCACGTCGTTCACCACGATCAACGTCGTCGGCACCGCAACGCACCGGTGTGCGACGGTCCGCACCGTGCAGGTCGTCCTGCGAGAGGATCGCTCCGCCACCCGTCCCTGGACCGCCGGCGAACGCGCCACATTGCAAGAACTCCTTGCGGCCGGTGAGTCGCCTACTTCTTCGAGCGTGCCCGGAACGCCACCCGCTCCTTGAATTCCGGTGTTGAGAACGACGTCTACTCCTCGGCCGGCGCGTACTCCCCCACACCGAGCGCGGCTCGCGACGGGTGCGTGTTCATCGCAACCTTGCTGGCGCGCAGCGCCTGTGGCGGCAGACCGGCCAGGCGCTCCCCGATCGCGAGCGCCTTATCGAGGACAGTCAGTCCTTCTCTTTGGAAAGTACGGTGACTCGCAGAGACCGCGGTCGGGCCGCCGATATTGTGCGCCACGCAACTCGCGCAGCGTCGACCTGATTCTCGGCTTCACCGCGAAGCTGATTGAACAGAGGTCGATCGCCCTTACGAGACGACCACTCGGACCTGCGCGACGTTGGCGATCCGGCACGAGCTCGCGGCTGGGTCGCCGTCTCGGTGCGAGTGGACCCGCCCGGTCACGAAATACTCGCCGGGCCGATCAAACGCGTGCTTGGTGGAAAGGCTGACGGACGTCGCCGACCCGTCGATGCCGTCGTGGCTGAACGGGAAGAGGCCGGTGCCGTCGAAGTCCCAGTCGGCGGACACGACCGTGCCGGCGCCCGGAGGTACCGTCGCCGAGAGCTCCAGCTCGACCGCCTCTCCCACCGCCGCCTCCGCTCGATCGCGGCCGTTGACGGTGACCGCGATGACCGCTTGGATGCCGCGCCGCTGCGCGGCATCCGGAGACAGGATCACCTTGTTCTCGACGTAGTCGAAGGCGGTGTCGACGGGCTCGATGCCGTCCTCCACCCAGGCGATCAGATCGGCCAGCGACTGCTCGATGTGCGGCAGGTAGTCGATCAGCCAGGTGTTGCTGGCCCGGTTGGGCAACGAGGGCACCATCATCGAGGGGGTGTGCTCGGCGTTCTCGACCCAGCGGAGCCGGAACCGCTCCTTGGCGCCCTCCTGCCCCTGCGCCCGCAGCACGGCCTCGCGGTAGATGATTCCCTGCGACGGCCACAGCGACGAGTCCTTGGTGTGGTGGACCCAGATGAGCTTGCCGCGATAGAGCCCCGAGTAGCCGACGCCCATGAGGGCCGACTGCCGCGGCACCGGGTGCTGCGGGAACAGGGGTCGATCATCGATGCGCAAGGAGTCGAACTGTGGGTCGCTCATCAGGTGGTGCCGCGCGAAGTAGTGGAAGGCCAGGAAATCACGGTTGTCGACCTGCACCTCGTCGCCGGGCAGCACGTCGCTGAACCGGAGCAGGTTGGCCTCGCCCACAGCGTCGCAGTACAGGACGTCGTCGGCGTGGGCTCCGCAGTAGAGCCGCCGCCCGGCCGCCGCGCCCGTCAGCATCGTGACGCTCGCGCCGAGCCGATAGCCGGTCTGCCCGAGGCCTTCGAGCTCGACCACCATCGGCAATGAGGGGTCTCCTCCAAGGCTGGAGAACACCATGATCAACAGCCGGAAGTTCTGGTGGCGGGGCTCGAGGAAGCGGGGATCCGCCAGGACCTCGGCGCCGGTGAGCACCTTGGCCACGGTGGCTCGTTGGTTCAGGATGTCGTGCTCAACGAGGTCCGGCTGGTCGAAGCCGACGTAGCCGGGCTTGGTCCAGAAATCGTCGAAGTAGGTGGGGTCCTGCTCGAGCAGCGATGTGGCCATCGAGGTCCAGAGCCACATCTGGCCGAGGGGCTTGCCGATCATGTACTCGTCGCCGCGCGGGAAGCCCTGGCGGTACAGGCTGGCCAGCTCCTCGCGCTGGTGGGTGGTCAACCCGACGAAGGGATCGCCATGCCCGCCGGGCGCCATGGCGTCGGCGATCTCATCCGTCTTCTCACCGAGCAGGCGCTGGCAGTTGAACATCGTGGCGAACGACATCACCTGTGCGCCCTCGATCTTCTCGGTGCTGCCGTGCTCCACGATCGGTCCGCCGCCCATGAACGGCAGCGCGCCGTCCCACGCGTCCGGCGCGTTCTCCAGGCACAGGGGCGACCGCCGTCCGCCGCCCGAGCCTCCCCAGACATAGGAGTGGTGCGGCGCCTCGCCGTAGACCTGCGCGGCGACGAACTTGGCCAGTCGGGCCGTCTCGGCGCTGGCGCGGTGCCCGTAGAGCGTCGGGTCGTCGCCCCCTCGGGGGTCGAGGTCGTCACCGATGTGGCCCTGGTTGGACTCCACCATGCCGCCGCCGAGGCGGGCGCACATCCGCAGCCCGCCAAGGAAATCCGCCATGAGGTCGTTGCCGAAGGCGTTCTCGTGGCCACCGTGAGCGCCCTCGAGCGGCTGCAGGATCCGTCCGCGATACTGTCCGTCGGTGGGGAACCAGAACGCCCAGCGAGTAGCGGTGTCCGCGAACCCGCCGTGGACGTAGCGGTGCGCGATCGGTTCCGATCGCTCTTCGTCGACGTCCACGTACGGCATTCCGAAGAACCCGTCCGTCGACACGTACCCGGCAACGTCAATCGTGCCGTTCCCGACCTTCGAACGCTGACCAGTCTCGGTCATTGATGTCTCCCCACAGTCGTGTCGCCGCGACGTCGTTGCCCGCTGAACGCAAAACATTGCGGGTGTCTGCCAACTTTTGCACTCTCTGCCATACTCTGTCTAGAGTCGTGCCGTGATGACTACGCCCGCCGCTTCGGCCGCGCCCGTCGGGGAAGGGGTCTGGGATCGTCGTCGTCGCCTCGTCGCGGGCGAGATCGAGCAGGTCGCGCTCCGGCTGTTCGCTGAACAGGGCTACGACAACGTCACGACCGACGACATCGCCCGGGCATGCAACATCTCCGCACGGACGTTCTTCCGGTACTTCGCCGCGAAACGCGATGTGCTCCTTGCCGTCCCGCGCCGCAGCCTGATCGTCCTGTGCGACGCGGTGGACCAGCGCCCGGCAAACGAGGACCTCCTCACCTCTTGGCGAGCGGCCGCCATCGGTGCCCTCGGTGGCGACGAGGTCGATCTCTCCCTGATCGAGCAGCTCAAGGCGCTCGTCCGTGACAGTCCCGATCTCGTCGACACGATCAACGGCGACGCCGAGCTCACCGAGCGGTTCGTGCGGACCAACGCCGAGCGGCTCGGCGTTGATCCGGCGACGGACCTGCGTCCGATCATCGTCGCAGGGGCCGTGCGCAACGCACTCATCGCGGCATTGGACCAGTGGTCCTCCGGGCGGGCCGACGACCTCGAGCGATCCTTCGGGCAGGCCTTCGACATCCTTGCTCGCCTCGACACGATCGGTGGCCGACGCACCGCTAAGACCTCGCGTTCGCGCACCCGGCGCACGTAGCCCGAATCGACTACCCACCGCTCGGATACCGTTGCACCACAGCGGCTTACGCGTCTCCTACTTCTTGGAGCGCGCGCGGAAGGCCGCGACCCGCTCCTTGAACTCAGGCGTCGAGAATGACGTCAACTCCTCGGCGAGCGCGTACTCCAGCACCCCGTGGGCGGCCCGGCTCAGGTGCATGTTGAGCGCCACCTTCGACGACCGCAGGGCCTGCGGCGGCAGGGCGGCCAGTCGCTCACCCAGCGCCAGCGCTTCGTCCAGCACCGCGTCGTCGGCGACCACCTTGGTGACCAGGTTGAGCTTCTCCGCGATCGGCGCGGTGATCCGATCTCCAAGCAGGACATACTCTTTGGCCTTCATCATGCCGATCAGCAATGGCAGCATCGCCGCGCCGCCGTCGCCCGCGGTCAACCCCACCGCGACGTGGGGATCGGCCAGGTAGCTGCTCTCCCCCATCACCAGCAGATCGGACAACAGGGCGATCGAACAACCCAAGCCCACTGCCGGCCCGTTGACCGCGGATACCAGCGGCTTGGGGAAGTCGATCACCTCGAGGAAGACCGTCCGTGCTTCCGTGAATCTGGAACGCGCGGGCCACCTCGTCCTCGATCAGGCGGCCGAACATCACCATGTCACCGCCTGCCGAGAATGCCTTGCCCACTCCGGTGGTCACCACGGCACGCACGTCGTCATCGGCGGACAGCACCCGCCAGATGGTCGCGAAGGCGTGGTGTACCTCCTCGGTGACGGCGTTGAGCGCCTCGGGACGGTTGATGCTCACGACATGGACATTGCCGCGCTTCTCCACCAGCAGCCACGGGGCGAACTCCTCGTAGCCGGACAAGGTGGCGATCTCAGAAGTGGTCATGTGATGGTCCCGTTCAGTTCTTCTCGTTGGAAAGGACGGTGACCGCGGAGACCGCGGTCGGCCCGCCGATGTTGTGGGCCAACGCCACTCGTGCACCGTCGACCTGATTCTCGGCCTCACCGCGAAGCTGATTGAACAGTTCGTAGCACTGCGCAACGCCGGTTGCTCCCGGCGGGTGGCCTTTCGCCTTCAACCCGCCGCTCGGATTGATCGGAATCGACCCGCCGACATAGTGTTCGCGCCCCTCGACCAGCTTGTAGGCCTCGTAAGCGTTGGGCGAACCCCAGATCCTCGTAGCTGATCAGCTCGACCCCGGTGAAACAGTCGTGCACCTCGGCGACGTCGATGTCGCGCGGCGTCACCCCGGCCATCGCCATCGCGGCCTTGGCGGCGCGCACCGTGGGCGGGAACGTCGTCATGTCCGCCTTGTGCTGGTGCATCACCCGATCCATCCCCAGACCCACACCGCGAACCCAGACCGGACGATCGGTGTAGCGATCGACGACTTCCTCGGCGGCCAAGATCACCGCGGCGGCGCCGTCGCTCTGCGGGGTGCAGTCATAGAGCCCGAACGGGTCGACCACCATCGGCGCGGCCAGCGCCTGCTCGACGGTGATCTCGTAGCGCAGTTGGGCTTTCGGGTTGTTCACCGCGTGGAAGTGGTTCTTCACCGCCACCATCGCCATGTGCTCCTTCGTCGCCGGCGACTCGTGCAGATATCGCATGACGTGCAGCGCGAAGTTGGCCGGCGCCACCAGCCCCAGCGGGTAGTCCCAGGCGTTGTCGCGGGTCATCGCCGCCCAGTCCCAGAAGGTGGTGTTCGAGGAGGTCTCGCGAACCTTGTCAGCGCCGACCACGAGCACCACATCGTAGAGGCCGGAGGCGATGGCCAGCGTTCCGTTCCGGATCGCGTCATTGCCTGTGGCACAGGCATTTTCGACGCGCGTTACTGGAATATCTGTCAGGTCGAGAGTGTCGGCCAGAATGCCGGACGGGAACCCGTCGGTGGTCGACAGCTCGCCAAACCACGCGGCTTCGATCTCAGACTTCTCGATGCCTTTGTCGACCTTGGCGACCGCTTCGGCATACGCCATCGGAATCAGGTCCTTGACGCCGAGCTCGAAATGTTCGGCGAAGGGTGTCATCCCCGCGCCCACGATGGCGACGTTTCTCATGCAACGGCTCCTTCCAGCGTCCGTCCGGGCCAGAATGCGTAGCCGTAGTCGGGGATGCCGGCCCGAATGGCGACCCTGCGCAACACCACTGAGCCTGGCTGCCCGATCGTCGCCTCACCCGCGGGTACACCGGTGACTTTCAGCAGCACCCGGACCGGGCTTTCGTCGAGTTGAACGACGGCCAGTGAGTACGGGCTGGGCAGATCGGGCACTGGAATCCGCACCGTGGTGTGGGTATAGACCGTGCCCGTTCGCGGCAGCGGCTCGAGTCGGTACTCCGTCGCCAACTGCCCCGCGTTGTTCACCCGCAACCGCGGCGGAAACTGGGGAGCGGAGTCGATGCCCGGGCTCTCGTCGAAAACCGCTGCTTCCCAACGAATCTTCGGCTCGAATGCGCGCGCATACGCCGGCATCGAGATCGGAATCCCGACGCCGTCGGCAACGCGCAACTTCGGCAACTCCCGGGCCGGGAACTCGTCGCGGGTGATCCGGGGCGCGGTGCCTCCGAGCGCGAGTTCGGCGGCGCTGATGCTGGACTGTTCGACCGCGAGCAACAGGCCCTGCGTGCCCGCCTCGATCGCGTCGGCCAGCAGGCGGATGATCGCCGCGGCGGAGACAGTGGGGTCGCCGAGGGCGCCGCGAGGTGTCGAAGTCGCTGCGCGATTTGCGCCCAGCGGGACGCCTGCCACCGCGGCCAGCGCCGGGTTTCCGGTCAGGCCCAGTCGGGTCAGGGTGGAGCGCACCCCCACCTCGCGTTGCAGCCGGGGGTCGACGTAGGCATGGCGAGCGCCGTCCTCACCGCGGGCCGTCAGCGGCAGACTCCGCGTCTGGCGCGTCAGCGGCGTCACTGTGGCGCCGCCGTCGCCGGTGAGCACCGCAGCTGGCTCCCGCCGCGGCGTCGTTGTCATCGGCGGCGATCACCAAGGTGCCGTCGCTGGCGCTGCCGATTTGGTCCAACACCGCGGGTGCGCCGCCGAGCACCTCGGCCACGGGGGTGTCGGCCGGCAGGGACAACGCGGCCAACAGCACCCCGCCGTTGCCGCCCTCCAGTAGCGGAAAGTCACGTGACACCAACACCACGCGTCGCGCCGTGGCGTCGGGATCGGCGGCGCGACCGGCGGCGACGGCCATGGTCAGCGCGTCCTCGTCGGGTCCCTTGACCCGCCGGTCCCGCACGGTCCAAGGTGGCAGGTAGGTGCCGATGGACGCGATGGGTGTCATGGAGCCTCGCTTTGTCGAATGGGCGCGTGACGCCATTCTATTAATGAGCTATATAGTTATAGCATTCGGGGCGCCTACGACGACGACGAGGAGGATGGGCCTCACGTGAGTTCGTTCGACGCATTGAGCGCTCGTGAGCCCGAGTTGGTCAAGCTGCGGTCCGCCGTGCGGGACTTCCTCCGGTCCGACCGCGCTGAATTCGGGTGGCAGCCCGGCGTGGACTCCTGGCTGGCCGGGTGGGACGAGGAGTTCTCAGCGCGGCTGGGCGTCGCCGGATTCATCGGCCTGACCATCCCGCAGCGCTACGGCGGCCACGGGCTAGGGCATCTGCATCGCTATGTGGTGACCGAGGAGTTGATCGCGGCGGGTGCGCCCGTGGCGGCGCACTGGACCGCCGATCGCCAGGTCGCACCGGGCCTGTTGACCTACGGCTCCGAGGAGCAGCGCGAACTGCTGTTACCTAAAATTGTTGCGGGCCAGCTATATTCATCGATCGGCATGAGCGAGCACGGCGCCGGATCCGATCTTGCCGCTGTGCAAACCAAGGCCGTTCGCGCCGACGGCGGCTGGTTGCTCTCCGGCAGCAAGGTGTGGACCAGTGGGGCCCACCTCGCCCACCAGGTCGTCGTGCTGGCCCGCACCAGCCCGCCGGACCCCGAACATCGGCATGCCGGTTTCAGCCAATTCCTGGTGCCGTGCGATGCCGAAGGCGTCTGCATCGAGCCCATTATCTTGATGTCGGGCGCACACCACTTCAACGAGGTGCTGTTGGACCAGGTCTACGTTTCCGACGCCGATGTGCTCGGCGAGGTCGGCAACGGCTGGCACCAGGTCACCTCCGAGTTGTCGTTCGAACGCAGCGGGCCCGAACGGATCCTGTCCACCGGTCCTCTGCTGTTCGCCGCCATCCGCGCACTCGGTCGCGGGCCGGTGCCCGACGACCGCACCGCCGCCGACATCGGTGAGCTGATGGCGCGGTTGATCTCGCTGCGGCAGCTGTCGTTGTCGGTGGCCCGCATGCTCACCGACGGCGGGGACGCGGCGAATCAGGCGGCGCTGGTGAAGGACCTCGGCACCCATTTCGAAGCCGAATCCGTCGGGTTGATTGCCGACCTGCTCGAGGCGGTACCGCCGAATGCCGAATTGGCGACAATGCTGAACACCGCGTGGCTGCACAAGCCCATGTTCACCCTGCGCGGCGGCACCAACGAGGTGCTGCGCGGCGTGATCGCCCGCGGAATGGGGCTGCGATGAGCGCGCTGGCCGGCGGAGTATTCGCCACAATCGACTCTCAGGGGGATGACGCTCAGCTGCGTCAACTGGTCGACGACCTTGGGCAGCGCGCCTACGACGCCGGTCTGGGCCGCCGCGGCATCCCCGACCAGTTCGACGCCGGGCTTTGGCGCAACCTCGAGGAAACCGGGCTAGCCAGGCTGACGAGCACGCCGGACATGGGAGCCGGCCCGCACGAGTTGGCCATTGCGCTCTACGGTGTGGCCCGCCACGCCGGCGCGGTGCCGTTGGCCGAAACTGACGCCCTCGCCGGCTGGCTCGGCCGGCAAACCGGCATCGAGCTACCTGACGGACCGCTGACCGTCGCCATCGCCGACGGCGCAGCGGACGCCGGACGGGTGACCGGTACCGCACACGCGGTCCCATGGGCCCGAGCCTGCGCCGCCGCCCTGCTGGCCGTCACCACCCCCACCGGTCTGCAGGTCGGCCTGGTCGATGTCAGCCCCGGTGAGCTGCACGAGGGTCACAACCTAGCCGGGGAGCCGCGCGATGCGATCGTGTTCGATGTATCTGCCGATCAGCTGCATGCGGTAGACCCGGCACTCGGTACCGAGCTGGCCCGACGCGGCGCATGGTCACGGTGCGTGCAGACCATCGGAGTGCTGGATGCCGCCGCGGCGCTATCGATAGAGCACACCCGCCAGCGGGTCCAGTTCGGTCGTCCACTCAGCGCCTTCCAGTCGGTGCAGCAGTCGCTGGCCGGAATGGCCGGAGAGATCGAAAGAGCTCGCGCCGCTGCGGAATTGGCTGTCGCCGCCGCTGCCGAGCATGGCTTCGACTCCCCGCACACCGACTACGCCGTCACCGTCGCCAAGGTCGCTATCGGTCGGGCTGTCGGCCCGGTCACCACTGTGGCACATCAGCTGCACGGCGCGATCGGCGTCACCAGCGAGCACCCGCTGTGGCTGTTCACCTTGCGCGCGCAGAGCTGGAGCTCCGAGTACGGCACGACCAATGACTTCGCACGCCGCCTCGGCCGACTGGCGCTGGCAGCCGAAGACCCGTGGGTTCTGGTGACGGGCGATCTGACTCAACTCGAAAACAATTGGAAATAAGGAGAACTGATGACGGTGAAGCAATTCGAAGGTGCATCCGCGATCGTCAGCGGCGGCGCCGGCGGCCTGGGCGAAGCGGCGGTGCGCCGGCTGCATGCCGACGGACTGGGCGTGGTCATCGCCGATCTCGCCGCCGACAAGGGCAAGGCACTCGCCGACGAGCTGGGCAGCCGGGCGCTGTTCGTCAGCACCGACGTGACGAGCGAGGACAGCATTCTCGCCGCAATCGAGCAGGCCAACCAGCTCGGCCAACTGCGGTATGCGGTCGTCGCACACGGCGGCTTCGGTGTGGCGCAACGGATCGTGCAACGCGATGGCAGCCCCGCGGATTTCGGCGGCTTCACCAAGACCATCGACCTGTACCTCAACGGCACCTACAACATGGCCCGACTCGTGGCCGCGTCGGTGGCCACCGCAGAGCCGCTGGACAACGGTGAGCGCGGCGCACTTGTACTCACCGCTTCCATTGCGGGCTACGAGGGTCAGATCGGCCAGACCGCCTACGCGGCAGCGAAAGCCGGCGTCATCGGGCTGACCATCGCGGCCGCTCGCGACCTGAGTTCGGTGGGCATCCGGGTCAACACCATCGCACCCGGAACGATGAAAACGCCGATCATGGAGTCGGTCGGCGAAGAGGCCATCGCCAAATTCGCCGCCAACGTGCCGTTCCCCAAGCGACTGGGGACCCCCGCCGAATATGCGGACGCGGCAGCGTTCCTGCTCACCAACGGCTACGTCAACGGCGAGGTGATGCGCCTCGACGGCGCCCAGCGGTTCACACCGAAGTAGGCGACCACGGCGCCTACAACCGGCCGTCCAGTTGAAGCGCGGGATGCACCCACGTCGGCGAGTTCTTCTCCTTGAACGCGCGGAACCCCTCGCGCGCCTCGGGACCAAACATGCTGGTCTGCATCCCGATCCGGTCGAACAGCCCTAGGTAGTTGTCCAGGCTGGCCTTGACGACGCCCCGTGCGGCCGGGGCGGTTCGACAGCATTGCGCAAGAAGCTCTTTGGCCACGTCTAGCAGGTCGTCGTGCGCAACCAACCTGGCCACCATGCCCCAGTCGAGGGCTTCCTCGGCGGTCAGCGTCCGGCCGGTGAACATCAGGTCTTTCGTGCGGACCGGGCCGATCAGTCGCGCCAACACCTGGCTGTAGTAGGTGTCGGCGATGCCACGGAACAACTCGGGGACGCGGAAGGTGGCCCGCTCGCTGACCACGGCGAGGTCACTGCACATAGCGATCTGCAGTCCGCCGCCCTGACACAGGCCGTTGACCGCCGCTACGACCGGTTTTGCCGATTGGCGCAGGACGTCGAACGGCGTTACGTCCATGCCCATGGTGGACGCGAAGTCCATCCAATTGTCCTCGGCGGACTGGCCCAGATCGCCGCCTGGCGCGAATACGTCACCGGTTCCGGTGATGAGCAGGCCAGCGAGGTCGGGATCAGCGTTGACCCGGCTGACCGCGTACCTGATGCCGAAGTACATCGCGGGCGTCATCGCATTGCGGGCCTTCGGACGGTCCAGCGTGCAGATCGCAAACGCGCCTTCGCGTTCGAACCTCAGGTAGGGGCTCCCCAACCAGTCACCGTCGGGTGGGCGCGGACCGCCATTGGGGCTGTCGGACATGTGAGATCCCTTCCAAAGCTCGGAGTGTGCCGTCGTCCACCAAATTAGCCAAATAGTTGTATGATTCCAATTCTCCGGCGTAACGTGGCGCACATCACTGCGTCGCGCCCTCACCATCCCGCAGAGCGCGGCCGATAGCGAGCTACTGGAGGCTTACGAATGGGTTCACTGGACGGCAGGGTCGTCTTCATCACCGGAGCCGCTCGCGGGCAAGGCCGTTCGCACGCGGTGATGTGTGCCGAACAGGGCGCGAACATCGTCGGAGTCGACATCTGCGAGGACCTTGAGGTCGTGCCCTACAAGCTAGGCACCTACGAGGACCTCGAGGAGACGGCCCGCCTGGTCGAAAAGACCGGGCAGGAGATGCTTTTCAGTAAGGCGGACGTCCGCGATAAAGCTGCCCTGCAGCAAGCGTTCGATGCGGGCGTCGAACAATTCGGCCACGTCGACACGGTGCTCGCCAACGCCGGGGTCGTGCTCACCAACGCCGACGAGCGCGACGCTTCGGAGGCGCTGCGGCTGGGTCTCGACATCATGCTCATCGGGGTGTGGAACACCTTCCAGGTGGCGATCCCTCATATGAAGGAACGTGGCGAGGGAGGCAACCTGATCGCGACGAGTTCGATGATCGCCCTACTGGACCTCACCGACGGCCGCGGCGGCAGCGACGCCTACCTGATGTCCAAGGTCGCCATCGTCGGCCTGGTCCGCGCGTACGCGGCTATGCTTGCCCCCGACCGTATTCGGGTCAATGCGGTGGCGCCGACGAATTGCGCGACCCCGATGATCACTGACAACCCGGCGTTGTTCAAGGTGATCGAGGACAACCCTCGCATGGTCAATGCGGTCCAGACCGCGCTGCCGGACTTGCCGCTGATCGAGCCACGCGACGTCAGCAACACGATCCTCTTCTTGATCAGCGACGTGGGCCGTTCGTTCACCGGAAGCATGCTCAAGGTGGACGCCGGCATGGACGTGCGGCGAGGCTAGTCGGCGCAGCGGATGCATTACGAAATCGACGGCCGATCGGCGCTGATCGTTGGCGGCAGTAAGGGAATCGGCTTCGAAGCCGCGAAACTGCTTGCCGCTGAGGGCGCGCGGGTAGCAATACTGGCCCGCACCAAGTCCGACGTTGACGCCGCCGTCGAGACGATCCGTAAGAAGGGTGGCATCGCGATCGGCGTCACCGCGGACGTCAGCAACGCCGAGCAGCTCCAGAACGCGGTGCGAGAAGTGACGGCCGAGCACGGGCCGCCGCTCATCGTCATCGGTCAATCCAAGTACCAAAAACCCGGCGACTTCGCAGACATCACCGATGCGAACATCTACCGCGAGTCCTTCGACATGCACACCACGAGCCAAATCCTGCTCCTGCACGCGGTGCTGCCCGCGATGAAGGAAGCGGGTTGGGGCCGCTTCGTCCACATCGGATCAGCCACGGCGAAGGAACCCACGGGCAGCATCCATCACGTGGTGGCCAATACCAGCCGTCCGTCAACGATCGGATTGCTGAAGACCGTCTCCGACGAGTACGCCCAATACGGCATTACCGTCAATACCGTCGCGCCCGGCTGGATCGAGACCGAGAACGCGCTGGCCTATCTGGATCAGCACGTCGGAGCAAGCACCGAGCAGGAGCGGCGTGAGTTTATGCTCACCGGGGCCCGCGTCCCCGCGGCGCGGATGGGGAGACCTCGCGAAATCGCCTCGCTCATCACCTATCTGTGCTCCGAACCCGCCGGCTACATCACCGGCAGCTGGATCGAAGTCGACGGCGGCCTACACCGGTCGGCGTTCTAACGATAAGGAGACTACGTGGAAACCCTTGGCGCACCCAGACTCTCCTTTGCCAGCCTGCCGATGGGCGTTGACCGCGGCGTGGGCTGGAAGGTCTTGCGTGACGCAGGGCGGGTGGTGTCCGTCGACGGAATCTTCTATCTGACCCACCGCGACGACGTGCTGGCCGCGCTGCGCGATCCCGAATTGTTCTCGTCGAAGAAGGCTTTCGACGTGCTCGGCAGCCCACTGCCGCTGGTGCCCATCTCGTTCGATCCGCCTGAGCACACCCGATTCCGCAAGATCCTGCAGCCCTTCTTCAGCCCACACACACTGAAAGAGATGCTGCCCTCGCTGCAGAGGCAGGCGATCGAGATTATCGAGCAGGTGGCCGCCAAGGGCGAATGCGAAGTCGTGGCTGACGTTGCGATCCCCTATCCCTCGCAGGTATTCCTGACCTTGTTCGGCCTGCCGTCGGAGGATCGCGACAAGCTCATCGCATGGAAGGACTCGGTCATCGCGATCTCCGAAGCGCCGTCACTCGAGGACGCCGACCTGACGCCGGCACTCGAATTGGTCACGTATCTCACCGAGGCCATCAACGCGCGGCGAGCCGACCCTGGACCGGACATCCTGTCGCAGTTGCTCACTGGCGAGGAACCGCTCGACGACGCCGAAATCATGGGTCTGAGCTTCCTCTTCGTCCTCGCCGGGCTGGACACCGTCACCGCCGCGATGAGTTCCGCCCTGCTGGAACTCGCCCGTAACCCGGAGCTGAGGGCCACCCTCCGCGAAGATCCCAACCAGATCGATGTGTTCGTCGAGGAAATCGTCCGGCTGGAGCCGCCGGCACCGATGCTGCCCCGCGTGACCACCGCCGAGGTCACCATCGGGGACGTCACGCTGCCCGCCGACACCATGGTGCGGTTGTGCGTCGCCGCGATCAACCGCGATGACAGCGACGAGATCTCAACGAACACTGTGGTGATGGACGGAAAGGTGCACCGCCACTGGGGGTTCGGCGGCGGACCGCATCGTTGCCTGGGTTCGCACCTGGCCCGCCTGGAGCTCAGGTTGATCGTGGCCGAATGGCTCCGTCGCATTCCCGAGTTTTCGGTGGAGGTCGGTGAGGAACCGCAGATCGTGTTCCCCGCGAACACCTTTGCACTCAAGCGCGTGCCCCTGAAACTGGGCTGATGGCTCCGACATCATGGGACCCCGAGACCACGGCCGTTGTTTGTGTGGAATGCCAGAACGGCGTGCTGGGCCCAGAGTCCGTCTTGCCTGCCCTGGCCGCCGACAGCTCCGAACTCGTCTCCAGCGTGCGCCGACTTCTCGACTCCGCCCGCGAGTTTGGCGCCCGAGTGGTGCATGCGACCTACGAGGGCAGCCTCGGCGGCCGGCCAACCGGTACGGCACGCATCTGGCGGGCCCTGGGCCCGGCAACCGCACACTGGGCTCCCGGAACCGCCTCCACCGCAGTGCTTCCCGAGCTGCTGGCGCCCACCGATCTGGTGTTACCGCGCCATCACGGCCTATTCCCAACACTCGATTCCGAATTACTGCCCGTGCTCAAGGGCTTGGGTGTGAGCACCATCGTCCTTGCCGGCGTCTCGCTGAACCTGGCGATCACCCACACTGCCGGGCACGTTACGCAGGCCGGTTTCGACCTCGTCGTCCCGCGCGACGCTGTCGGTGGAACCCCCAAGGACTACGCAGAACAGGTGCTGGACAACACTATTGCCGTGCTGGGTAGGCTGACCACGATCGATAAGCTGATCGACGAATGGACATCGGTCAGGTCTGACCGTTAACCGTTCGCCACAGCATCTCGGTGGCAGCCATGAGTACCGCTTGGCGCGTCGTCGACGGGATTTCGTTGTGGCGAACCATCAGCCACGAGCGCTCGAGCATCGCCATAACCACCAGGCCGGTTGCCACCGGATCGAGGTCGGGCGGCGTCGGCGCGAGCTTCGCGATGCCCTCACCGAGTGCGGCAGCGGTCCGACGGTGCGAGCGGCTGACCGCGGCGCGGAATTTACGATCGAGAGGCATGTCCTCCGTGGAGCGGATGACGAACGCGCCGTTGCGGTCGAGGTAGGCGAAGTAGCCGGCAACCCAGGCCCCGACGTCCTGCCTGTTGGGCGGGCTCCCCTGCTCCATGAAACCTTCGACGACCGCGAGCGCTTCGCGATAGGTATCCGTGCCGAGCTCGATGAAAAGCTCGGTCTTGTCGGAGAAGTAATAGTAGAAGTTCGCCCGGGTGACGGGCGCGAGGTTAGTGATGTCCTTGATGGTGACGCCCGAAAAACCCTTGCGCGCGAACGCCGTCCGCGCGGCATCGAGGATTGACTCTCGGGTGCGGTCGGACTTGCGTGTTACCCGCCGGGGCGAGCCCTCAGGCGCCATGCGTGACCGGTTCGGCTGTGGCCTGCGGTTCGGGATAGAACCCGCTGGCCCAGCGACGCAGCGCGCGAAAGCCCGCGGCCTCCGATGTTGCCAGGCCCGGCGGTTCGAGGTACTCCTGGTGCTCCCAGATCCTGATGTCGTCGGGCAGGGCGAGTTTCGCCGCGGCCAGCCGAGTCTCGAAACCACCAGGGTCCTCGGTGTTTTCCTCGCTGATCCAGTACCCGGCGAAGATGTCGGACCTACTGTCGTCGACTGGTGTCGCGCAGATCGAGATGACCCGGATTCCGTCGCGGACGTGTTCGCCGTTGTAGCTGAGACCGACGCCTGACCAATAGATCTCGATCGTGTTCATCGTGTCGCCGTCGCGGTCCAGGCCGTCGCTCCACCTCCGGCCGAAACCAACCTTGGCCGACCAGGTCGAGCTGTTGGTGCTTTCGCGCAACACCACGGGACTGATCGGGGTGCGATGGACGAACTGGAAGTGGTGGGGATCGACGGCATTCTCGGCGATCACCTGGGGATGCACCTTCACCCGCTCGTGCCGGGTCCGGCAATCGGCGCCAAACGGGTGGAACCGCCGCGCCCGGACATGCTCGCCGAGCACCGCGAAGGCGTCGGGCGCCTCCCACAATGGTTCCCGGGCCAAGCTGTCATGCCAGATCAAAATCGAGTCGTTGAGCTCCGCGACCGGATAGGAACGTACTCGTCGGGCCTTGTTGGGCCGATCCTGGTACGGGATGTGGACATTGCGTCCGGCGCCGTTCCACACCCAGCCGTGAAACGGGCATTGGATGCCTTCTTCGACGACGCACCCACCGTGGGCCAGGCTGGCGCCAAGATGCTGGCAGTGCGCGTCCAGCACCTTCACCACCCCGTCCAGCTGCCGGAAGGCGACCAGATCCCGGCCGAAGTAGTGCATCGGGACCACCTCCGCGACGGCGATGTCAGCACTCCAGGCCACCTGAAACCAACCGGTGGGCAGCATGCTCGGCAGGGTTTGCATATCCGAACGCCCTTTCCACGCGCGATACCTAAAACAGCCGTATTTCGAGGCTACTCATTTTTGACACTTTTGTCTAAAAGAGCGTCACGACCGGCGAATTCCCCCACGGCGACCAATCAGGACGTACAATCACTTGTCTTACTAGGTTAATGATGTGCTGTAGACGGATGCGAGGACGCATGGACTGGGGTCTGCCGTGGCCGGGGCCGGCGCTGGCAACGCAGGCGGAGACCGCTGGCGCGCAGGCATTTTGCGCTGGCGAGTTCGCCGACCTCAACGCGTACATCACAGCGACTGAGATGGCCCTCGGTACCTCGCGGGCGAACATCGGCCCGGGGATCGCCTATGCGTTCGCCCGGTCCCCGTTCGTGCACGCCGCAGCCGTCCGACATCTCTGCACACTCGCGCCGGGCAGGATCTTTCTGGGACTTGGGTCGGGCACCTCGCGGATGAACAAGGACTGGTTCGGTGTCGACGCCACCCACCCCGCGCCCCGGATGGCCGAACTGATCGAGGCGATCAGGGCCTTCCTGAACGCCCAGAACGGTGAACGCGTTCGATACGAGGGCCGGTTCTACACGATCGACGCCGACATCCGCGCACCCGTGCTCGGCCGGCTGGACGTGCCCATCTTGATCGGCGCCTTCAACAAGATCATGTTGCGGACGGTCGGGCGCACCGCCGACGGCGTGCTGGGGCACGGCCTGTTCACCGATCGGTGGTGGACCGAACTCGTCGAGCCTGAACTGGCCCGTGGCGCCGAATCAAGCGGACGCGACGCGGCCGAGCTACGCCGCTGGGGATGGCTGATCACCGCGATCGACAACGACGACCCGGCCCGGGCTATCCGGGACGCGCGGCTGCAGATCGCCTTCTACCTCACCGTGAAGACCTACGACTCGCTCGTCGAACTGCACGGCTGGACCGACGAGGTCGCCCAGATCCGATCGGCCTTCCGTAGCGGCCAACCAGAAACGATCGCCGACCACGTCACCGACGACATGCTGTGGTCGATCGCGATCTGCGGCGACGACACACAGGCCCGCGAAATGCTGACGGCTCGCAAACGACTGCCCGACATGGCATTTGCGTCACCGCCAAGCTTCCTGGTCGGACGCCGACGACGCGCCGGCTATGGTTCAGCCGCGACGCGCGTTCTTTCGCAACTGCACTGACGCAAGCCATGGATGCACCAGATGGGCGCCTTACATGGTGTACTGAGTACTACATGTCGAGTTCAGGAGGTCGCGATGCCCAAGCGGGAACCACTCGCACCGATGACCGCGTCACAGAATAACGGTGCGGTGCGGTCGCCGAAGACGGCCGAGATCGTGGCGGACACGTTGCGGCGGATGATCGTCGAGGGACAGCTCAAAGACGGCGACTTCCTCCCCTACGAAGCCGAACTCATGGATCACTTTCAGGTCAGCAGGCCATCACTACGAGAAGCGGTGCGAGTCTTGGAGTCCGACCGCCTCGTGGAGGTGCGGCGCGGTTCACGCACCGGCGCCCGGGTTCGCGTGCCGGGCCCCGAGATCGTCGCGCGGCCGGCGGGCTTCCTGCTCGAGATGGCGGGGACGACGCTCGCCGATGTGATGACCGCACGCATGGGGATCGAACCGTATGCGGCCCGACTGCTCGCAGAGGATGGCACCGCTGCGGCCCACCGCGAGTTACGCGAACTCATCGAGGAGATCCCCGCCGCATGGGAAACCGGCAACCTGGCCCCAGCCTCGACCGCGTTACACCGCCGGCTAGTCGAACTGTCGGGCAACGCGACGCTGACCGTGATCGTCGGCATGCTGCACGAAATCTTCGAAAAGCACATGACCGCAGCATTTCTCAGCGTTCAGAACGTCGTGCCCAAGGCTCAGTACACCAAGCTGATGCGGTCGTACACCCGACTCGCCGACTTGGTGGCCGCTCGGAACGGCGCTGAGGCCGAGGCGCATTGGCGGCGGCACATGGAGAATGCCAGCGCTGAGCTGCTCAAGGGCTACGAGAAGACGAAGGTCCGAGACATCATGCATTGAGTGGGCACCGCGTCCACCCTCACTTGAAGGACATCTGATGCGTAAACCGCTCACCGGAGTTCGCGTGCTCGAGGTCGCCCAGTTCACTTTCGTTCCATCGGCAGGCGCGGTGCTCGCCGATTGGGGCGCCGACGTGGTGAAGATCGAGCATCCTGTCACCGGCGATGCCCAGCGCGGCTTGGTCAAGGTATTGGGCAGCGCGGCAACCGTGCCCGGATCGTCGTTCGCGCCGATCATGGAGGCGCCCAACCGCGGAAAGCGCAGTGTCGGTCTGGCCCTGGACAATTCCGAGGCGCGTCCCCTGCTCGACGAACTGATCCGGCGAAGCGACGTGTTCCTGACGAACTACCTGCCGTCGTCGCGCAAGAAGCTGTCTATCGATGTCGACGACGTGCGCCGCATCAACCCCGACATCATTTATGTCGTCGGCAATGGCTTCGGTTCCAATGGGCCAGACCGCGATGCGGGCGCGTACGACGCGACAGCCTTCTGGGCCCGCGGCGGTAGCGCGGACGGCCTCACATCACCCGACGCCGCGCATACCCCGTTCATGCCCGCCGGAGCGTACGGAGACAACATCGGCGGGATCACCATTGCCGGAGGTGTGGCAGCGGCACTTTACGGCAGACAGACAACGGGACAACCGTCGGTGCTCGACGTGTCGCTTCTCGCGGTCGGCGCCTGGGCGACGCAATTCAGCGTGAACATGGCGATGCTGATGGGCGGCCCGCTGCCGAAGGTAGAACGCCGAACCCAGGCCCCGGGCAATCCGCTCACCGGCGCCTATCGAACTTCGGACGGAAGGTTCATCCAGCTGTCGATGCTGCAGCCGACGCGATACTGGCCGGAGTTCTGTCGACTGATGGGTCTGCACGATCTCGCCGAAGATCCTCGGTTCACCTCGATCGAGGCGATGGCCGAGCACAGCGAAACTGCTCAAAAAATCGTCGGAGACGCCATCGGCAACTTGACCTCCGCCGAGTGCCAAGCGTTGCTACGCAAGGGCAGAGGGCAATGGGCCCCGGTACAGGATGCCTGGGAAATAGCCAACGACGAAGCACTGGCCGCCAACGGTCGCATCGCCGAAATCGTCGACGCCGAAGGTCATCCGCAGAAATTGGTGGCCAACCCGGTGATGTTCGACGATGACGCGGCAAGCCTAACGAGGGCACCGCAATTCGCGGAGCACACCGACGCGGTACTGCGCGAATTAGGCATTGACGACGACCGCCTCATTGAACTCAAGATCGCCGGCGCGATCACGTGACCTCGGCGCTGTCGTGCGGTGTCCGAACCGGAAATAGTCGATGGTCCCGTCAGGCCAGTGCTGAGCTGAACCCAGGTGCTACGGCCTTAGATCGGGT
Source organism: uncultured Actinomycetota bacterium (assembly GCA_963826365.1). Classification (GTDB taxonomy): domain Bacteria; phylum Actinomycetota; class Actinomycetes; order Mycobacteriales; family Mycobacteriaceae; genus Mycobacterium. The sequence continues at coordinate 82,979 of CAWGXA010000006.1, forward strand.
CGAACGATGAGATCAGCCAACGGTTGCCGACTTTCTCCATAGTCACGCGGACGGTGGATGCGGTGTCGGTGGGCGCATCGTTGCCAACGGTCACGGTCTGGTCGACATACACCAGAGCGACCGCGTGGTTTGGTGTCGCCGACACTGAGGCGGCGGCGGGAACGGTGGCGATCGCCGAGATGTGGCTCTTCTTGGCACCCGGCACCACCACGTCGTGGACCAGGTCTGTGTAGGAGTCCCTAAACTTTCCGGTCAGCCGGTCACGGGCGGTTCCCAGGTCCTTCTCGACGCTGTCGGGCTGATAGGACAGTATCGCAACGGTGGATTCCTTGGCCGCTGCGACAGACTCGATGCCTGCGTCCCCAGAGCCGCGGACCCACGCGTCTTGCCACTTCAGAAAGCCGGCAGCAGCCGCGATCAGTAATGCCAGTACTGGCAGCACCCCGAAGACCAACGCCCGCGACCATACAATCCTGCGCTTACGTACCGGGGAATCAACGTCTTTCGCGTCCGGCGCTTCAGTGTCCTCGCTCTCGCCGGATGCCTGCCCTGCCTCAGCAACGTCGTTTGTTTGGCTCGTCTTGTGGGCATTGCCGGCCGCCGCAGGCTCGGCCGACGCGCTTGCAGCCTGGTCGGTCGCCTCCTCGGCCGCGGTGGCTTCGTCTTGCTCAGTGGCGTAATCGATTTCAACCGGCACGGCGGTGGCGCCCTTTCTGGCTCGTAGACTTAGTACTCGGTGCTTGGCGACCTGGAAGGTACTCATAGCACGAATGCGACGTTGGAGACTTTCGCATCGTTTCCGAGCTTTTGCACGGTGATTCGCATTCGCCAATGCCGCAAATCTTGGTCCGCTGCACCAAGATTCGATGTCTTGACAGACACAGCAACCAGCACTTGGGCTTCGTTGGCCGACTGCGTCTCCACACCGGCCTCGATGATCGTGCCCACCGACTTCGACTGCGCCTTCTTGACAACGTCGATGAAGGGCTTGGACCGATGGGAGAAGTCGTCGTAGAAAGTGCCTGTCGCTGAATCCAGAATGCGCTGTATATCGGCATCGGCGTGCTGCCAGTCGATCGTCGTCAAGTTCAACGCCCCTTGCCTGGCGACCTGAATCAGTAGCTCGCGCTGTTCATGGGCCTGGTGCGACTGGTACATCCGAAACCCGAACCAACCGCCCAGAGCGCCCACGCAGACAAGTGCGACCATCCCCCACACCGCCGCAAGCCGTACCGGCGACATCCGCTTCTTCACCGGCGCAAAGTCTTTCGAGGTATCGTCAACTTCATCGTCGACCGCCGCGTCGTAATCGTCGGGTTCGTCCATCAGTTGTTCTGCGGCCTGCTCCGAAGCAGGGGCTGCCTCCGACGAATCCTCCTCGGTGTGATGACCAGACGATCCGGCGGTTTTTTCGGCCCCGCCCGCGTCGCTCAGTTCCGCTGGGGTGGCATCAGCATGCTCTGCCATGTTTGCTCCTTCGTAGCTCCATGGGCCAGGTCGGCTTGGCTATACATACGCCCGTCTGGCCCCACATACATTCCGGTGGCTGGGTCGTATTGGACGGCAGCGATCGGGGGCGGTGCCGGACCCGGCGGCGACGGTGGTGCAGCCTGCCCGGGCGGCTCGTCTCCTGGCCGCAGCTGTGGCACAGCCTGACCGCTGTACGTCGCGTTTGGATCCCCCTTCCAGGCGAACCCGTCGTTCAGGGGGACGTAGGTCTCGTCGCTTTCGCACATCTTCACGGTCGGCGCGCGCTTGCCCGGGCGAGTCTCACACGGCAGATTGCGCGCGCCGCGCACGTTGATCATCGAGCCTTGCGGTATCCGACAGTAAAGGTCGCCTTTTGGCGGGTCCGGGTAGTCCTCGTAGCTGGCGGCCCGCTGCTGCTGGACCGGCAGGAAGCCGGTGACGCAGGGTGGCGGCCAGTTGAGGTTCAGGTTGAAGCTGAGGTAGCCACCCAAGTACGGCTGTTTGGTATTCCTATTGGGCACCGAGGTCGCTTGGACGTCGGCGGCGCCCTGCGGTAGCTCCACCAAGACGGCTTCCAGGTTGTCCCGGTAGGTGACTCCCACCTGTCCAACACTGACCAGATTGGCCAGCACGATCGGCAACGTGGGGTTTAACCGGTCGAACAATTGCTGGGCCTCGGCGGCCGCTGGGCCGCCCGTGTGCAGCAGGCCCTTGACCGCGGAGTCGTTGTTTCGAAGCTGCGAGGTGATGGTGGCCAGGTGGGCGGCCCACGCCTGCACCGCATCTGATGATTGGGTCTGGCTGTCCAAGACGGGCTTGGACTGGTCGATCAAGGTGACGAGCGCGTCCAGGTTCTTGCGGGCGTCGATCGCCAGATTCGTCGTCCCTTTGACCAGCCGGGACAGTTCCGGGCCAAGCCCGCCAACGGCGACATAGGACTCGTCGACCACCGTTTTGAGGTTGTCGCGCGGGATCGCGGTCAACCCGCGATTGGTCGCCTGCAGCAGCGAGTTCAGGTTCGGCGGAACATAGCTGCGGTCCACCGGGATCACGTCGCCGTTTCGCAGCGACGGCCCCTCCGCGGTGCGCGGCAGCAGCTCGACATATTGCTCGCCGACCGCGGACACGCTGTGCACCTGGGTGCTGAGATCGGCGGGGATGTGGACATCCGAATCCAGCTGGAGCACCGCCTCGGCGCCACTATTCGTTAAGCGCACGTCCCGTACCCGACCCACCTCAACTCCTCGGTAGGTGACGTTGCCCCCTGGGTACAGGCCGCCGGCCTCGGGCAGCTGCACTGTGACCGTGTAGCGGTCGACCCCGAAGAATGCGGTCGGCACACGCATGTAGTTGAAGAACATGACGGCGCCCGCGACAACGCTGACAACCGCGAACACCAGCAGTTGGATTTTGATTCGCCTAGTGAGCATGACGTCAGCGCCCCTGATCGAAGTGATAGGGGACAACCAGGGGGTTGCCGGGGTTGTACGGGCCGCCTGCGGTACATGGGCTGGGCATCTGGCCGATGGTGCGGCCCCACTGCAGCTCAAGCTCGGTCAGGTTGCACTCGAACCGGGTTCCGGTGAAAAAGGATGCGTCCAGCCGGCTCAGCGTCAGGTCGATGACGGCCGTCAGGTTCGCATAGTCGCCGCGCATCCATTTGCTGAGTGTGCTCGTGGGGAACGGGAAGGTTCCGTAGAAATCCAGCGCACGGGTCAGCGCCGGACCGGCATCCGCCAGTGACTGCAGCACCGGTCCGAGGTCCTTTAGCTCCTTGACCAGATTTTCCTTGGTCTTGTTGACCGAGTCAGCGGCAAGTGCACCGAATCTGCTCAGGTCACCGAGCGCATCGGCCAGCGCGTCCCGCTCGTTTTTCAACACGGTCAAGGCATTCGGGATGGTCTTCAACGCCTTGTCGACCACCGGTTTCTGAGCAGCGAACTGACCAACCAGATTGTTGAGGCTGTCCGTCGCGGCGATGATGTCGCCTTTTTGGTCGTCGAGGTAGCCGACGAACTTGTCGAGCTGCCCAAGCAGGCTTCTCAGGTCTGCCTCGCGGCCAGTGAACGCGGTACTCAAGGACTTGGTGATGTCCTGGATCTGCCCTAGACCACCGCCGTTTAGCACCAGTGAAACCGCGGCCAACGTCCGTTCGGTAGACGGATAGGTGTCGGACGACAACAGCGGGATCAGCGATCCGTTTTTGAGCTTGCCTTCGGGCGGGGCCCCGGTGGGGGGCGCCAGCTCGACATGCACCGAGCCGAGCAGGCTGGTCTGCCCGACCGTGGCGATCGCGTTGGCCGGCAGGTCGACGTCACCGTTGATCGTCATGGTCACCAGCGCATGCCAGCCTTGAAGCTCGATGTTGCTCACGTTGCCGACGGTGACGTCATTGACTCGAACCCGGGAATTCCGTTCCAGATTCTGCACATCGGGCATCTGCGCTTGGATGGTGTACGAACCGTGGCCACCACCGCTGGTGCCCGGCAACGGAAAAGAGTTCGCGCCGCGGAACCCGCAGCCGGACAGCGCCGTCGCAGCAAGCACCCCCGCCAACCCCATGGCTGTGCGAGACCAGCGCCGTGATCGAGTCACTGTCCACCTCCGGGAGGCACCATCAGCCCGCGCAGGCCGTCGGCTGGATTGGTCGGCACGGCCGCCGGCGGGGGCACCCCATCCGTCAGTAGTGACGCTGGGGGCTCCGCTGGGGTGTCTGCCGAAGGCGGCGGGGTGCCGGGGGCGGGCGCTGCCGGTTGTGGGGCAACGTAATCGGGCCGCAGCCAGTCCTCGCTGTAGGTAATTTCGTTGGGACGAGCCGTGGTTCCGACGAAGAGGTTCTCGCCCAGCGGCGGGAAGTTGTATTGACGGTTCTTGAAGATCGGCGCCAGATATTGCACGCAAAGTTTCGCTGAATCTTTGGCGCCGCGGCGCGAGGCCGCCTGAATTGCGGCGCACAGGAACTGGATTGGGTTGGCGAACTGGTTCACCCCCAATGCTCCGGTCAGCGCGCCTTGCGCGGGTTGGTAGATGTTGAGGAAGTTCTGGAAGGCCGTGGGGGCGACATGCAGAATTTGTTTGACGTCGTCGAGGCTGTCGTTCAGCGCCTTGGACACCGAAGCCAGCTTGTCGGAGGTGGTGCCCAGTGTCTCTCGGTTGTCGGCCACGAAGTTTCGGACGTCGTCGGCCACGTCGTTGAGGTCGCGCACCGCGTTTCCGACCTCGTTGGGGTCGTTGGACAACAGGTTGGTCACCGCGGCCAGGTTCTGGTTCAGTTGTCGCAGCAGGTCGCTGCTGTCATGCAGCGCGGAGACCAGGATCGACAGGTTCTTCAACGTGCTGAACAGGTCGCCGCTATGGTCACCGATCGCCGATATCGCCTGCGACAGTTTGATGAGGGTGTCTCGGATATCCGGGCCCTGACCGCGCAGGTTGTCTGCGGCGGTGTTGATGAATGCCCCCAAGGTGCTGGTGCCGCCCGGCTTGGTGGGCTGCAGCGTTTGCGTCAGCTTCTCGAGCTGCTGGCGCAGGTCGTCGTATTCCACCGGAACCGCAGTACGTTCCTGGGGGATCACCGCCCCCGTCGGCATCACCGCGCCGCCCGTGTAGGCCGGTGTCAACTGGATGGATCGCGGCGTTACTAGCGACGGTGACAGGATCACAGCTTTGGCCTCGGCGGGTACCCGGTATTTGGCGTTGTACCAGAAGGTGATCTTGACGCGGCTGGGCTGCGGCTCGATCTTCTCGACCTTGCCGACTCGCACACCGAGAATCACGACGTCGTCGCCGTTGTAGAGGCCGGTGCTATCCGCGAAATATCCGGTGACGGTGGTACGTCCGCTGCCGCCGGCCGTCCGCACCACCGTGGCGATGCCGCCAATCAGGAGCACCACTAGCGCGACGGCCAAGCCGATCTTGGCGTTACGTGAGTTCACTGTCCGCCGCCTTGACCTGACTGCGGCATGTCTGGAGGCGCGACGGCGGGCGGTCCTGGCGGCGGCCCGCCAGGTGGCGGTGCGGGTGATGGCTCCCGATACGGGTAGCAGCCGGGGCCGGGCAAGGCCACACCCGGCAAACCGCACGGATGATCGCCAGGGTTACCGGTGATGGCGTCCGGGATGGTCATGCGCGGTTCCCCGCTCTGGCCGGTCCGCGGGAACGGTATCGGGAGCGGCGGTGTTCCCGGCTGGCCAACCTCTGGGTCGGTGCGCTGCGTGGGCAGTAGCACGTTCGGATCCAGGCCAAGGTCGGAGAAAGCCGCGTCGATGAACGGCTGCACGAACTGACCGGGCAGCAGGTTGGCGACATAGGCTTCGTAGAACGGCCCGGATGACACCGTTTCACCGAGCCGCAACGAGAAGCTGTTCAGCCCCGTGAGAGCCTTCTGCACGCGTTCTTTGCGGTTGTCGACGATGGTTAACACCTCGTTGAGCTTGTCCAGCGTCGGCTTGAGGGTGTTGCGGTTCTCGGCGATAAAGCCCTTCACCTGCTGGGCCACCGCGGAGAGATTGTTGGAGATCTGGTCTAACGCGCTGCTTTGGCTTTTCAGTTGCACCAGAAGCGCATTGGTCTTACCGACCAGGTTCACGATTTCGTCGCTGCGATCGGCCAACACCGTCGTCGCTTTGTTGGCGTTACCCAACAGATCTCGCAGCTGGGTGTCGCGTTCGTCCAGTGACTTCGAGAACCGAGCCAACCCCTGCACCGCGGCCCTGAGGTCAGGCGGAGTATCCGAGAACGTGTCGGCGAGCACGGCCAGCGAGTTGGACAGTTGATCGGTCTTCAACCCGCTGATGGTGGTGGTGAGATCTCCCAGCGCGTCGGGCAGTTGGTAGGCCGGCCTGGTCCGATCGAGGGGTATCGGGTCAGTCAGCTGCCCCTCCCCCCGCGGGGTGACGGCAAGGAGCTTTGTGCCGAGAACGGTCTTCAATTTGATTGCTGCCTCGGTGCGGTCACCGAGGTGCACGTCGCCGTCGACGTGGAACTTCACCAGCACCCGCGGTCCGTCCAGCTCGACACTCGAAACTTGACCCACCCGGAAACCCGACACCTGAACAGCGCTGCCCGGTACCAGGCCGCCGGCCTCGGCGAAGTAGGCCGAGTAGGTCCTGCCCGTGTGGAAGAACGGCAGCTTGTCGTAGTTCAGCGCGAGCAACATGACAGCAAAGGTGACGCCGAGGCCGATGGCGCCGATGGTGAGCGGGTTACGTTCGGAAAAGGTTCTCATTTCGGCGTGCACCTGCCGGTGGCCTGGCCGGCCACCTTGATATACACCGGTTGGCCGCCTTTGCCGTTGACCTTCAGGATGGCGTCGCACAGATAGAAGCTGAACCAGTCGCCGGTGAGGCCCTGTCTATTGAGGATTTTGAACGCATCAGGCCACGCGTTGAGGTAGTTGTCGAAGAAGTCACGATCGGCCAACACGGTGCTGGCGGTCCGATCCGTCTCTGCCACAACCTTTTTCAGCGGCGGGCGGGCCTGTGCCAGCAGGTCGGCGATCGACCCGGCGGCGGCGTTGGCGTATGCCACGCCGTTGCTGATGTCCTGCTTACGGGCTTCGAGGCCGGTCACGAGTTCAGATAACGAGTCGACCGCCTTGGCGAACTGCTTGCTTTGGCCGCTGAGTGAACCGAGCAGAGTGTTCAGGTTGGTGATGACCTGGCCGACCAGTTGATCCCGGTCGGCCAGAGTGTTGGTCAGTGCCGCGGCCTGGGTGAGAAACGAGCCGATGGTGCCGCCCTGACCCTGGAAAGCCGCGATCAGTTGACCGGTCAGCTTGTTCACCTGGTCTGGGTCCAACGCGCGGAACAAGGGCCGGAAGCCGCCGATCAGCGCGTCAAGGTCCAGCGCCGGCTCGGTGCGGCTGAGCGGAATGGTCCCGCCCGGATACAGTCTCTTTACTGCCCCGGCACCCTCTTCGAGTGCCATGTATCTGCCCCCGATGAGGTCGGCGAAGCGGATGGCGGCTCTCGCGCCTTCGGTCAGCACCACCGTCTCGGCGGCAGTGAACTCAACGAGCACAGTGGAGTCCGGCTGGATGGTGATGTTTTTGACCTTGCCAACCTCGACACCGGCGATGCGGACGAAGTTTCCGCCCTCTAGCCCAGACACATTCGCGAACACGGCCCTATAGGTTTTCTCCGGTTGGAAGCGGAGCTGGCCGAAGACCGCGACCAAGGCGAACGCGCCTAACAAGCACACGACCAAGTAGATGGCAAGACGCCAGGTGGCGCCTACCAAATTCTCTCGCATATCTGCCTTCCTCTTTGCTTCCGCTGCCTGTCGCCTTCGGCCGTCAAGGCGCAGGGGCAGCCGGTGGTGGCGGTCCGCACGGCTGGTTGAAGACCCCGCACGTTGCTTGAATCCCGGGCGGCACTAAAGGCACGAAGGGTTCCGAGCCCGCCGGCACCGGGCCGGGTTCTCGTGGCCTGCCTGGCGGCGGCGCCGGCGGCAGGCCGGGATACAGCGGCGTACCGTCCGGACCGTAGAGCTGCGCACCGTAGGGCGGTGCTCCTGGATACGGGATGGGACCCGGCGCCGGGTCCGACGGATGGCGGATGCTGGGCGGTTGGGGCGTCCCTCTAGTGACGGGGAAGTAGTTGATATAGCCCGGGAAGCCGATACCGGGGTTGGGTCGCACATCCATTCCGGTGCCCCACCCGGAGTCGGTGACCAAGTAGCGCTGCGGCCAGTTCTTGGCAACGTCGGGCAAGGATCCGCATCCTGGCTGGCCGCCCGGACCGCCCTTGACGTCATTGACCGGCAGGTTTTGCGGATACCGGTATGCGTCCTTGCCTAGCAGCAACCCGACGTCCAAGATCTCGGAGTATCCGTTGCTGCCGCCGGAAGAAGCTACGGCGCCGAAGTCGAGGGCGTTTTTTCCGCCGACCAGCGTGCAGGTCAGTTCCGGGTTGTACTTCATCAACAGGCGCGTGGTGGATTCCAGCAAGTTGATGCCGTGCACCAGATTGTCCCTATTGGGGCCGATCAGGTTGATACCGCTGCGGGAAAGGCCGCTGACGTTGAGCAACAACGAGTCGAGTTGTTTTGCGCTATCGGTGACAGTGACGCTGGTCGTGCTGGCGGCGTCCAGCACTGTCAGGATGTTGGCTGCGGCAGCGCTGTAAGTGTCGCTGAACCCTTGAAGGGCGCGGTAGTCGGCACGGATCGTCTCGCTGCGCGGATTGATAGCCAGCAGGACCTGGTTGAGGTCCGTGGTGGCCTCGCCGATCGCTTCACCATTGCCGCGAAATCCGTCGGCCAGCGCGGTGAGCACCGCATTGAGTTTGGGGACGTCGACCTGGTTGAGCACCGCAACGAGGTTCTGGAACACCGTGTTTACTTCGACAGTCACGTTGCGCGATTTCACCACCGCTCCCGCTGCGAGCCGCTTTGGGCTTGGGTGGGCAGGGGTAAGCAAGTCCACGTATTTAGCGCCGAAGGCCGTTGGGGCGGTGATTTCGGCGGTGACGTTGGCGGGGATGTAATTGAGCTGCTCGGGGTAAAGCTCCAGCTGCAGCTTCACCGGATCGCCTGACTGAATTGACGCGACCCGACCAACCTGGACGCCGCGCAACTTCACTTTGGCGCCGGGTTCCATCACCAGGCCCGCGCGGTCAGATGTCAGCGTCACCCGGGCATAGGACCTGAAGTCCCTGTTGAACGCGCCCACCGTCAGCACGATCAGCGCGCCGACGGAGGCCAGAAGGATGAAGGTCCAGATCGCCGGGTGCAGACCGGCCTCGCGCCGTTTGCTCTTCATCGCCGCTACCCGGAGAGGTGGAAGTCGCCGGACACACCATAGGCGGCCAGTGCCACCGCCAACGTCACCGCGACCGCCACGATCAGTGATGTGCGGACGGCACGACCGACCGCTTCACCGACGCCGGCCGGCCCGCCCGAGGCGTTGAAGCCGTAATACGTGTGCACCAACATGATCGTTACGGCCGAGGCGATGACTTGCAGCAACGACCAGATGAGGTCGGTGGGTTGCAGGTAAGTGTTGAAGTAATGGTCAAACACGCCGGGCGGTTGGTCGTAGACGAAAATGACCAGGCCGCGCGTGGCCAGAAACCCGGACAGCGCAGCAACGCACCACAGCGGAACCACGACAATGACCCCCGCCACCACCCGGGTCGAGACCAGGTAAGTGATCGTGTGCACGCCCATCACTTCGAGCGCGTCGATCTCCTCGTTGATCCGCATGGCACCCAGCTGCGCAGTGGCACCGGCGCCGATCGTGGCCGCCAAGCCGATATCGGCGATCAGCGGCGAGCTGATACGCGTGTTGATGTAGGCGGACGCGAAACCGCTCAACGCCTGCACCCCGACGTCGGACAACGATCGGTATAGCTGGATGCCGACGAGTCCACCGGTTGACATCGTCAAGGTGGCGACGATGACCACGGTGCCGCCGATGATGGCCAGTGCGCCGACGCCCAGACTCATGTTGGCGATCAGGCGCAGCGTCTCCACCTTGTAGCGGACGAATGCCTCCCACACGAAGCCGAGGGCTCTGACGTAGAACGCGGTCTGGCTTCCGAGCCGGTTCCATCCGTCGGCAAAACCGCGCAGCCTGTTCGTTAGGTGCGGCAGCCGATGTGCGGCCGGGACGGCGGTCACATCGTCGCCTGCGCGGTAATCGCGGTCAGCACCACGTTGATGACGAACAACGCCATGAACGTGTACACCACGGTTTCGTTCACCGCGTTACCGACGCCTTGCGGACCGCCACCGACGGTGATGCCCTTGTAGCAAGCGATGAGACCGGCAATGAGGCCGAACAGCATCGCCTTGGCGAAGGCGATGATCACGTCGGTCAGCCCGACGAGCAGCGTAAGGCTCGCCGTGTACGAGCCGGGATTGATGTGCTGAAAGTAGACGGAGAACAGATATTCGGTTATCAAGCCGACGATGGTGATGATGGCGTTCAAAACCAGCCCATTGAGTCCCAGCGCCAGCACCCTGGGCACCAGAAGCCGTTGCACTGGGTTGATTCCCATCACTCGCATCGCGTCGACTTCTTCACGGATGGTGCGAGCGCCGAGGTCGGCGCACATTGCGGTCGCACCGGTCCCGGCGACTACCAACACCGCCGTTATCGGGCCGAGGTACACCACGGCGGCTAACGCAGAGCCGGTTCCCGAGGCGTCGGCGGCGCCGATTTCGACGAGCAGGACGTTAATGATGAAAACGGCGAGCGCGTTGAACGGGATCGCCAAGAAGACGGCCGGGGCGGCCGACACCCGAGCCACGAACCACGCCTGATGAATGAACTCACGCCAGGCAAAGGGCGGACGGACCACCTGCGCCGCAATGTCAAGCGACAGCGCGAAGAAGCTGCCGACCTCGCGCAGCGGCTTGCTAGCGGAAGCCGCCCACGGGCGAGTACCCGTGAACGCCTCAACGCGCGTCGCCGGCACGGCGCTGGCGGCCGCAATAGGCTCTGTGTCGGTCGCTACCACTAGTGCACCCGTTGGTGTCTAAACTCAGCCCGCATTAAAACGATGAATCCTCCCCGGCATCGGAAAGACAACCCGCTGCCTTCTAATGTGTGGCCCACAGCACAGCGGGACGCTACACCATGACATTGTCACAGGGCAACAAGGAATCGCCTACTCCTAACTACGCAGCCTGGTGGATGTCTGTGTAAGTATCCGGATTTGCTGTGCGACCCGAAAATTTTGGCTTGGATGTCGCAATCGCTGCGCCCTGGGCAACCGCGGGCGGCGTGGCCCTGCCCACCGCTAAACAGGCCCGACTACGTCACTACCGTGCAGGTATCCGCTGACAGCACCTGGTCGACGAGGAAGAACGCTGCCGCGTGTCGCCACATTCAGCGCTCGATTAATGGCGGTGTGACCGCGTATAAAACATTTGCTGTGTGGCTAAAATTATTTTCTATATTAAGTCGGGATTAGGTCCGAACTAACCTAGAGTTATTGTTGGCAGATCATCTCGGACTGAGTGCCGTGCCGGGTTATTTATTGACGGGCGATAAACGCGTTTCGCTAAGCTATTTATAGCGACTATGGTTCGTCTTAGTCGCACATCACTACAAATGAAATGAAAACAGGTCCGATCTAAATCAGACTTGTAGTGCCATCCCGACATCCCAATCTCGGGCGGCGTGGGGTGCACGACTGGGCAGCCCGCCGGGTCGCAAGTCCGACACGGACCGAGAAGCCGCCGGATCGCGTCGAAGCACTGACGAAGCGGTGAACAGCGGTTATGCGCGGCGACAAGCCCGAGAACTTGACCTCGGTCGGTCCGGCCCCAACCCCGGTGACCGCCGAACCTCATTACGTAGCGCATCTGCACAACTGCCAAGATCGCCCCCAATAGGTTGGGCGTTAATCGCTGCTCGCGGCGAGGCGGGCGGCCTGTGTTTATTGCGCCGAGCGGCGACGGTGATTCCGTGGACGGCCAGTCATAGTGCGCCTAGTAAACTATCTATCTATATATCGGATTAGATCATTATCTTTTTTTGGGCGCATTGCTAAAAAATCTCAGGGGATCTGCCGGGCGCTGAGCCGCGGCGAGTCGCACTTGTTGCTTGACCATTGCTACCCGGTTAACTGGCGGATATAACCTCGCTCGTGTTCACGCGGGGTGAACCCATCGAGGACCCGTTTACAAAGCGGCGCAACCCGCCGGCCCAGGCATCCCGACTACCGGCGCGGCCGATCACCAGCATCACCGACGCCCTAGTCGAGTACGTCCGCATCGACCTGACGCAACGCTGTTCTTCAACTAACGCATCGCGATTCCCGGTGACCACGGCACCAACGTTGGGTACCGTTGTTTCGACCAAGCCAACTCACTCGCACAGCGATGCGCGCAGCGCGGGCCCGGCACAGGTGGCGAATGAAGCGAGGTGCGCTCGTGCACAAGCGGTTTAGCAACGCGTCCGCAGCTGTTGTCATAGCGGCGAGCATCAGCGCATGCTCGTCGTCGCTAGGCGCCACACCACCTCAGCCGGGAACACTGCCCGCCGGCACCGCGCAGGTGACGATCAACGATCAGGCCCTTCCGGTGACCCACGCGGTGACATGCATGCCGGCGGGATCGTTGACTACGATCACTATCGGCGACACCGCGGCAGGCACTAACGCGTTGGTATCCAACGAAAATGCGCTCACAACCAAGGCCGTCAACATCAACAATCTGGGCGGTTTCAGCGGTAGTTACACACACGACCTCGACGGCAAAGCCGACGTAACCATGAACGGTTACACGTACATCATCCGTGGGAGCGCCGAGGGCTTCGACACCAAAAACCCCAGCCTGAGGGCGGCCGGCACATTCACGATAAAAGTCGCGTGTTAGGTGGCGCTCTATTCCGGAGGGTGGGCCGGCGGCGGGTACACGCCCCTCAGGATCCAGGGCAGCCAGTTGAAGCCGAACTCGAGTTCGTCGCTGGCGTCATAGTCGGGGCTGGGGTCGAGCGGTATGTTCTGCCCCTCCGTGCTCACCGGCGTTGCCCCCCCAACGCCTTGTGGCTGCCCGTAAACCGCCACCACAACCGTGCGATCCGGACTGTTTTCCGACCACACCCCCATTTGGCTGTGGGCGCAGTTGGACATGATGTTGAAATCGGCCGGGTCGTGGTACCACCGGTTGATCAAGTCATTGCCGCTGATCGCGATTGACTGATTGATTGCCACGGTTTCGGCTACCGGACCATGGAAGCCGGCCGCATTGGAACGGTCTTGTGGCGTCGACCCGTCTGAGCCGATATCACCGTCGAGCACGCGGTTTTTCAGCACATCCTCGGTGTGCCGCTGCGCAGCACGTTGCAGTTGAGGGCTGATCCGAACGTCGTTGGTGCAGCCGGCTTGATGCTGCACGGTGAAGACGTTGGCGACGACACCGTCGTTGAGTCGCTTATTGTTCGGTATGAGCGTGTTGTTGTCGCCATCGGCATGTGCGACGGGAATTCCCAGGACGACACCGGCGGTAACCACTAAGGCCGGCAGGCGCAGTGGCCGATGGTGCATGTCCAAACTCCTCATTAACCACGAGGTGGCGGTCCAGGACGGCGGCGGACTTCGTGCGACGAAAGCACAGCCTTAGCCGGGACCGCATACTCGGATTCGGCATCGCCGAACCAGCACTCGGGCGCCGTCTCTACGGCCGATTTCATTGCGGCGCAAGACGAGCCCAGCATGGAGCTAGGCTACCCATGGCGCCGCGGCGACGTCTAGTGATTTATTAAAATAGTTAGATGTTTTTTTAGCGAAGCTCGGCTCGCCACCCGAGGCCACGACTGCTGCCATCGCCGACCCCACCGTGGTGATGGCACTCCGATGCGGGCGACACCATCCAGGTTGGCAAGCCGCTATTGAACGAGCCAGCCTCGCCGTCGGCGACCAGCCGCTACCTACCACGCCGCGATTGACCTGAATTGCTTTGGTAGTCAAGATCAGCCGCGGCTACCCTGCAGGTGGTTGGTAGTGCGCTGCTGAGTTCCTCAGTTGCCAGATTTGGCCAGGACACAGGAGATTGACCGCGTACGAGACCAGGTAATTAGCGGCGAACTCATCGTTAGGTGTCACATCAGCTTTCACATCACTCATTACTTGGGCGTAGCTTTCGCCCTGAGCGACCTTGTCGCAGATCCGATGACCGTAGCCGACTGCGTCATTGTCCGGAAAGTCGTAGTGCCGCCGCACCGCGACGTTATAGAGGTACTCCACCTCGGGTGCCGGCGCGGCGTTCGCCCGCGACGCTAGTGTCTGCGCCCCTTCGCCGATGGCGACCGCCGCGATCAGCAACGCGAGCACCGACATGCGACATCTCATTTCCCGGCCTCCATTACTGGGGCGGATTGGCCGGCGGCGGGTAAACGCCGCGCAGGATCCACGGGAACCAGTTGAGTCCGAATTCGAGCTCGTCGCTGGCGTCATAGTCGGGGCTGGGATCGAGCGGGACATTCTCTTGGAGTGTCCCCGCGGGGGGAAGCCCTAGCGGCGTTCCGAGCGATGCGTTGCCGACCGGCTTTTGCGGCTGCCCGTACACGGCCACCACCACTGTGCGATCCAGACTGTTTTCCGACCACACCCCCATTTGCGTGTTGGCGCAATTGGACATGACCGCGAAATCGGCTGGGTTGTAATACCATTGGTTCATCAGCTCGACGCCGCTGATCGCGTTCGCTGGATTGATCGCCACCGTTTCCGCCACGTTGCCGCGGTAGCCCGCCGCGTTGGCACGGTCTTGGGGGCGGGACCCGTCGGAGCCGACGTCACCGTCGAGGTTGCGGTTGTTCAGTACGTCAAGCGTGTGCCTTTGGGCGGCCAGTTGCAGCTGCGGACTGATTCTGACGTCATTGGTGCAACCGTGTTGGTGCTGAACGGTGTAGACGTTGGCGACCACGCTGCCGTTGAGTCGTTGGTTGTCTGCCTGTGCGGCGGGCGTGCCCGACCAGGCGCCCCCAGAGGCGACAACCAGAACAGCGAAAGCCAATGGCCGATAACGCATGTCGGTGTCCTCCGCTTGCTTAGATCGGATCAAACCCAGCGATCAGCCATCGGCCGCCGACGTTGTCGAGGGTGACGCGCACCCGTGACGCGGTGTTGCTCGGTGTGTCGTGGCCGATGGTGATGGTTTGATCGGCGAAGACCAAAACCACCACGTGGTTGGCCGACGCCGACACGGTCGCTGCGGCCGGGACGGTGGCCACCGCGGTGATCTGCTGCTGTTTGGAACCGGGGATCACGACATCGTGCACCAGCTTGGTATAGGACTCCTTGAACCCGCCGGTCAGCCGCCCGGCGGCCGCGCCGAGGTCGCGGTCGACCGTGTCGGGCCGATACGACAGCATCGCGATCGTGCTGTCGATCGCCGCCTGCCGGGCCTCGACACCTGCCAACTCCGCGGCGTGAGTCGAGCCGTCGAACCACTTCAGATAGCCGGTACCCACCGCGAGTAGCAGCACGAGCGCCGGCAGCACACCATAGGCCAGGAGACGGACCCGGCGGCGCACACCACGCTTGTCTTCCGGCGGAGCCTCCTCGTCGCCGAGATTTGGGTCGGCCGGTGATGCCTCGGCGTCAGCTCCGGCCGACGCGTCCGCGGCGTCGATTTCGTCCAGCTCGACGGCCGGATCGGTGTCGCTGTGGGACCGTTCCTTCACGGCAGCGTTCTTTCCCGCCGCGCTCATGGTACGAACTCGACGTTGGAAACCTTGGCGGCGGCGCCGACCTTCTGGACCGAGATACGCATCCGCCACGCACGCGGTGCCGCCGAAGGTGCCGCCGCCGTGGTCGTGTTGACGCTCACCGCGATCAGCACCCGCGCCTCATCACCGCGCTCGGACTCGATGCCCGCTTCGGTGATGGTGCCGTCCGACTTCGCCTGCGCCTGTTTGACCACCTCGATGAACGGCCGTGAGCGCTTATCGAAGTCGTCGTAAAAGGTGCCGGTCGACGAATCCAGGATGCGCTGGACGTCCGCCTCGGCACGGGTGTAGTCGATCGTCGTGAGGTTCAGTGCGCCCTGTCGGGCCACCGCGAGGAACACGCTGCTCTGCTCTTGGGACCGGTGGGACTGGTACGCACCATAACCCAGCCAGCCTGCCACCCCGCCCAGCGCGATGAGTGCCACCACACTGACCGCGATGGCCAGTCGGGCGCCAGAGCGCGGCAATTCCAGACTGTCTGTGCCTTCATCCGATTCAGCGGCATCCTCGATGCCGTCTGCCGGGGACAGCGATTCGTCGACAGTGAATCCGCTCAGTTCCTCGTCAGCACCGCCGGCGTCGACTGCCATGTCTGCTCCTTCGGCGAAATCCAGCAGCGCCGGAACCAGTTGTGCGGGCCCCCAGCCGGTTCGCGCTTCATTCGAGTCGACCCAAGGCCGACTGGCGATGGGTCCGAGTCTGCAGGCGGTGCCCACCCCTGTCAATAGATTCAACTTAATTAATAATGGTTAATTGGTGACATGCCATGGTGCCGGCGCGACTGATGACGGAAGATGAAAGTGATGACAACCGATCCCCCGGCCTTACGCAGAACTGACTGGGAGCCTCGCCTCGCCCGTCGGCACCCGACGCGGCCCGAACAGGCCGCCGACCAGTTGGCCACGCTGGCCGCGTCCCTAGAGCCCGGGCAGCGATTGGGCACCAAGGATGACCTTCGTGCCTCATGCGGCGTTTCGGTCGGCACATTTAACGAGGCACTGCGGATGGTTCAGGCGCGCGGACTCATCACGGTGCGGTCCGGCCCGGGCGGCGGTTTGTTCGCAAGCCGTCAATCGCCGATGGTGCGTCTCGGTAACTCGATGCTGTCTCTCAGCGACGACGCAGCGTCGGTGGCCGAGGCGGTGCGGCTGCGCAACGCACTGGATCCGCTGTTGATCGAAGACGCCATCGAGCATGCGTCGGCCCATGACGTTGCCGCGTTACGCGCGAAACTGGATCAGATGAAGGTCGCTGCTGCTGCCGCCGACAGCACAACGTTCATCCGGACGACCTGGGATCTGCACGCCCGGATCGCGGAAATCAGCCCCAGCGCGATTCTGCGATCCTTGTACCTAAATCTCTTGGAAATCATCGACTCTCACCTGTTGGCCGTGCAGCCCGTCGGTCAGCAGCCATTGCCCGATTACATCGAAAGCAGATACCAACTCCACGTGGATCTGGTCGACGCTATCGCCGATCACGATCCACAGGCGTTGCAAATCATCAAAGAACACAATACGTCGGGGAACGATTCATCGTCGCTGAGCGACGCACGCTCGGCGCCCATTAGTCAATAGCCGCACCCCAAAGGCGCAGTGCCGCCGTCGGTCTCACCGTATTCGTGCCGCACCGCTGCGCGGTGAGTCGCTTCGGTCCGCGTCGTCGCGATAGGCATCCAGCGCCGTCCGGGCGGTTTCTTCGTTGCGGGCGAGGTGGTCATAGATCGCCTGGGAGGCCAAGTCAGGATCGCGTTTGCGGAACGCGGCGATGAGATCCGCGTGGGCTTGCTCGCGGCGTTCGTGTTCGTGCGGGTCGACGTCGAGCAGTCCGAATCCGATGCGCACATATCGTTCCGCAGCACGCCACAACATGGTGAGCACGCGAATGTCCCAATCAGTAGCCGCTGGGGCCAGCAGGGTGAGGTGGAACTGGACATGGCTGTCGTAAATGGCGTCCATACCCAGGCTTTCGTCGCCGAACTCAGTCACCCCCCGCTTAAGGCGGTCGAGTTGATCTACCGGCAGCAGCAAGCACGACCGGCGCGCCAGTTCAGGCTCCACTTCCCGTCGCAACCGGTAGATGGCATGCAGATCGTCGAGATCGAGCGGCGCAACCATCGTGCTGCGGCCCGGCCGGATGACCACCAGGCCTTCGCTTTCCAAGCTGCGCAGCGCCTCCCGAACCGGGATGAAGCTCACGTTCAGCATCCCGGCGATCTCGCGCAGCGAGAACTGCCGTCCAGGCGCCAACATCCCGGACAGGATCGCCCGCCGCAATTCCTCGGTAACCTGAGCGGCCACCGAGCGCGATGA
Source organism: uncultured Actinomycetota bacterium (assembly GCA_963826365.1). Lineage (GTDB taxonomy): Bacteria > Actinomycetota > Actinomycetes > Mycobacteriales > Mycobacteriaceae > Mycobacterium. The sequence goes on from CAWGXA010000006.1 coordinate 100,940, forward strand.
AATCGGCCGTAGCTCAGCGCTGGACGTCATTACACCTATCGTCCTCTCGACCACCCGCATACGACAGCAACCGGCGAGTTCGGCGCGCAGCAGTACTGATATTAACTATCTAAAATCGCCGACAGCTGCAGTACCCATCGCGGGCTCGTTTCCGAGACCGTTTAGGCCGGATAACTGCAGTTCAAACCCCGACTGGCCGCTCGCAGTCTGCCGGGCCAAGAACGCCTGAATCCGTCCTTGCTGTTATCACATATAGTCTCTACCATGTGTCCTACGCCACAGCGTCGGGGATGCAATTTCAGGGAGGCAGCCCGCGATAACCGCGTTGCGCCCGGCAGCTATCGAGGAGCAGTGATGTCGTCCAACCCGAAGTTCGCTCACGTCGTCTTCCAGACCGGGTCAGTCCACCGGATCGGAGGGTTTATACCGTGACCACTGTCGTTGACATTCCCAGAAGCCCGAGCCGATACGGCGCGGCAATACCGTCTCAGGCCCAAATCCTCGAACGTGTACACGCGATTGCGCCACTGCTGGAAGAGAACGCCGCAGACGGCGAAGCCACGGGTCGTGTCATGGAGGAATCCATCACGGCACTCGCCGACGCCGGCGCCTTCAAGATCGCGCAGCCGCGCAGATACGGCGGCTACGAAACGTCGGTTCGCACCATGCTCGAAGTGTCGTCGGCTGTCGCTGAAGCCGATGGTGGCACGTCCTGGGTAGTCGCGTCCTGCAACGCATGCGCGTGGCTGACAGGCTTGTTTCCCGAACAGGCCCAAGACGACGTCTGGGCCAGTACCCCGACGGCGAAGGTTTCCGGCGTGCTCGCTGCGACCGCGGAAGCATTGCAGGTCGACGGAGGTGTCCGGGTTACCGGCCGCTGGCACTACAACACCGGTTCCTGGCACGCCCAGTGGGCGGTCCTGGGCATCCCGATCACGGATATCGACGGCGAAATCGTCGACCAAGGACTTGCCCTGATCCCGCGCCACGACCTCCAGTTCGAAGAAACCTGGTTCGCGGCGGGAATGAGATCGGCCGGCTCAAACTGCTTGACCGCCGACGACGTCTTCGTCCCGAGACATCGCATCCTGTCGTTGCCTCTGGCAATCCACGGCATCAATGGCACCGAATACACCGATGCACCGCTGTATCGTTCTGCGCTGGTGCCGGTCCAGGCGCTCGCGCTCGTCGGCCCCGAGTTAGGACTCGGCCGCAAAGCCCTCCAGCTCGTCAAAGAGCAAGCCTGCGCAAAGCCGATTTCCTACACCTATTACACCGCTCAATCTGACTCGGTGGGGTTTCAGCTTCAACTCGCCGAGGCGGCCATGATGATCGACACTGCGCACCTGCATGCGTACCGCGCTGCCGATGACATCGACTCGGCCGCCCGCCGCGGCGAGTATCCCGATAGGCTCGCCCGTGCCCGGGTCCGTGCCGACACCGCGTGGGTGCTAGACAATGTCACCAAGGCCATCAACATTCTCGTCTCCGCACACGGCCCAGGTTCATTCGCCGAAACCAGCCCGCTGCAACGGATCTGGCGTGATTCGGCGGTCGCTGCGCGAAATGCGGTGACGCTGCCGATGCCGAACTACGAAATCTACGGCAAGGCCCTTCTTGGCCGCGATGACCAGATCACCCCGTTCATCTAGGTGACCATGGCACAGCCAGGAGACGCCCTATGAGCACTTCGACAGAGTCCTGCCTCATATGCGGAATGGAGTCCAGCGACGACGAGTCGGTGATATTCCGAGATGACTTGTGGGCAGCCGAGATTGGGCCCGGCATGGAGGTCCCGGGCTGGTTCGTCTTGCGGACAAGGCGTCACGCTGAATTGATCACTGGACTTCATGACGCCGAGGTGGACGGGCTGGGTCGCCGACTGCGCGCCCTGGTCGCCGCGGTAGCTGCGGCGACTGGGGCACCGGCGACGTATCAGTTCGTCTTCTTGGAGAACAACCGCCACTACCATGCGCTCGTCACCGCCCGCGGCGAGCACGTGCCCGCCGATCGCCGTGGCGGCAACCTCCTCAAACTTCTTGACGAAGGCCACCGGGATCTCGCGGCGTGTCAGGCGATCGTTCCGCAGGTGCGCGCCGCCTATGACCGCATCGTTGACCGCGATCAACAAACAACTTCGACGCAGCGAGGATGAGCATGCAGCAACTCAGCGTGGAGGTCGAGGGGCGAACCGTCTCCGGAATTCTGCACAGCCCTGCCAAGTCCAGCGCGACCAACCCGGTGCTGATCGCCCTCCACGGCGGCACATACACCGGCGAATACTTCTGTATTGCAGGTGGTGCGGACGGATCGTTCGTTGACATCGCGAACCGTAACGGCTTTTCGGTGTTGCGTCTCGACCGCCCCGGCTACGCGCGAAGTGACCAGTTGCCCGAGGCCGAGAACACCTTCGCCCGGCAAGCGGAGCTACTCGAGGCGGCAATCGCGACGATGCTCGACGATCGCCGCGGTCTCTCGGCAGTTCTCGTGGGGCAATCCATCGGCGGAATCGTCGCGCTGGAAGTCGCTGCGCGACAGCCTAAGTGGCTCATAGGAGTCGCTGTCAGCGGCATGGGTGCGCGAATCCCTGCGGGGGGTGCGGCTGAACAACTCGCCGCTATTCCACTCACCGGCGTGGTCGACCTTCCGGTCGAGGATCGCGAACAACTCTGGTACGGGCCACCGTCGAGCGTCACTGACGATGCCGTCGCGGCCGCACGGTCCTCGTTCGCGCCCGCACCCATGGTCGAGCTGAAGGCCGCTCCCCAGTGGGCGGCTCGACGCCTCGATGATGTGGCCGCAGCGATCGCGGTCCCGGTCCACCACACTCTCGGCGAATTTGACGCCCTATGGGACACGTCGCCCGACGCTCGGGAACTGTTTCTGTCCAAGTTCAACCCGGCGCTGGCGGTCCGCTCGGAATTCATGCCAGGCGTCGGGCACTGCATCGATCATCACCGGGCCGGCGCCGCGATGCATTACACCCAGCTTGCCTTCGCCCATCAATGCATGGTCCATCAAACGGCGGCCCACCAAGTCTGACGCAAGCCTTTGGGGTCCAACCCTTTCGGCGCCGACGATTTCGCAAGGGTCAACTGCGACAACGCCGTCAGGGTCGTCCTGCGATTCGGCTAGTTTCGCGTCGGTGGCACCAGCATCGACTGCCAGGTCTGGTGCTTCGGCGCGGTTTGGGACAGGTTGGACTGGTTGTACACGCGCCCGTCGGGGCCGATGTAGTTGCCGGTTAACGGGTCATACTCGGCTGCGGCGATCGGCGGGGGGTCCGTCGCGGCTGCTGGCGCGCCGGGCGCCGGCGCTCCCCTCGGCGGCAGCTGCGGGACGTCTTGACCCGTCACGGTGGCGTTGGGATCGCCTTTCCAGTTGTAGCCGTCGTTGAGGGGCACATACTGCTCATCGCTCTCGCACATCTTCACCGTCGGAGCGCGCTTGCCTGGAACGGTCAGACACGGGTAGTTGCGGGCACCCCGAATGTTGAACGGCGAATCCTGTGGCACCCGGCAATACAGGTCGCCGGGCGGGCGGTCGGGGTAGTCCTCGAAGGAGGCCGCCCGCCGCTGCTGGGGAGGCAGAAACCCGGTGGCGCACGTCGGGGGCAGGTTCAAGTTGAGGTGGAAATCGAGGTACAGGCCCCGGTAACTCTGTTTGGTGTTCAGGTTGCCCATCTGGGTGCCCTGCTCGACGGCGACGGCCTGCGGAAGCAATACCAGCAGTTGCTCAAGGGCGGGCTGGTAGGCGAGGGCGACTTGGCCGATGCTGGCCAGGTTGGCCAGCAGCAGCGGCAGAGTGGGCTGTAGCCGCTCGAACAGTTGGCGGCCCTGGTCTGCGGCGCCGCCGCCGTCGTGCAGAATCCCGGCGACGGCAGCGTCGTGGGATCGCAGCTGGCTGGTGATGGTGGCCAGGTGCGCCGCCCACGCCTGGATGGCATCCGGGGTCGTCGCTTGTGAGTCCAGCACCGGCGCCGAACCGTCGATCAGTGTCACCAGCGAGTCGAGGTTGGTGTCGGCATCCACGGCAATCTGGGTGGATCCCTTCACCAGCCGCGACAGGTCGGGACCCAAACCGCCTACCGCGGTGTAGCTTTCGTCGATCGCGGTCTTCAAGTTGCCGCGGGGGATGGCCATCAGACCGCGGTTGGTGGCGTTGAGCAGCGAATCGAAGTCCGGAGGGGCGGAGGTGTCGCCGACGGCAATGACGTCGCCATCCTTCAGCGGCGCAGCACTACCGGTGCGCGGCAACAGCTCGACGAATTGCTCGCCGATCGCCGATTGGCTGTGGATCTCGGCGCGCAGATCCGAGGGAATGCTGACGTCCGATCTCAGGGAAAGCACCGCCCGCGCCCCGGTTCGGGTCAGGTCGACGCTTTCGACCTCACCGACCTGTGTGCCGCGATATGTGACATTGGCCTTCGGATACAGTCCGGCAGCCTGGTGCAGCTCGAGGGTGACGGTGTATCGGCCGATGCCGAACAGTAATACCGGGGCGTCGATGTAGCGGAAGATCATCACGGCGCCCGCCGTCACCGCGATCACCATGAACAGAGCCAACTGGACTTTGATGCGCCGGTCCAGCCGCATCTCAACGTCCCTGGTCTGTGCGGTACGGGATCGCCAATGGGTTCCCGGACGTGACGGGGCTGGGCAATTGACCGATGGTGCGGCCCCACTGCAGCTCCAGCTCGGTCAAGTTGCCCTCCCACCTGGTCCCGGTGAAGAACGCCGTGTCGAGGCGGCTTAACGTCAAGTCGATGACCATGGTGATGTTCACCGCGTCGCCGCGGACGAATTTGGTGATGTTCTCCTTCGGGAACGGGTAGGTCGACAGCAGGCTCAACGATCGGGTCAAGGCCGGCCCCGCGTTGGCGAGCGAATCAAAAACGGGTCCAATGTCTTTCAGCTCCTGAACCAGAGCTTCCTTGGTTTGGTTGGCCGAGTCGGCGGCAAGCGCGCTGAACTTGCCGAGTCGGTCGAACGCGGTGACGAGATTGTCTCGTTGCTCCGTGAGCACGGCCAGCGCATCGGGGATGGTGCGCAATGCGGTATCCAGTACCGGTGTCTGTTGGGCGAACTGACCGGCGAGATCGTTGATGCTCTGGGTGGCGGCAAGCAGGTCTTCTTTTTGTTCGTTGAGGTGGCCGATGAATTCGTCGAGTCGCTTAATCAGGCTGCGTAGGTCGTTTTCCCGCCCGGTGAACGCCGTGCTGAACGCCTTGGTGATGTCCTGAATCTGGCCCAGGCCACCGCCATTGAGCACCATCGATGCAACCGACAATGTCTGCTCCGTGGTGGGGTAGGCGCCCGCCCGCGACAGTGGAATCAACGACCCGTTCTGCAGACGCCCGTAGGGCGGCTGATCGGTGGGCGGGGCCAACTCGACGTGCAGCGTACCCAGCAGACTGGTTTGCCCGATCTTGGCGCTGGCATTGGCGGGAAGATCGACATCGCGGTTGAGCCGCATGGTGACCAGCGCGTGCCAGCCCTGACGCTCGATTTTTGTGACCGCGCCGACTGTCACATCCCCGACTCGTACTCGCGAATTAGGTTCGATGTTGGTGACATCCGGCAGCTGTGCCTGCACCTGGTAGGACCCCGGCCCGTTGCCTTCAGTGCCCGGCAGCGGTAACGAGTTCACGCCACGCCATCCGCATCCGGTGAGGCCGGCAACCGCTACCGCAAGTACCAGGCCGGCACCACTGCGGCGCAGTGTGTTTCGCATCATTGTCCACCGCCGGGGGGCATCATCATGCCAGACAGACCCGCGGCCGGATTTGTCGCGACCGGCGCTTCTGCCGCGGGCGACGGGGCGCTCACCGGCGCCTGGGGCGAGTCGGGTGGCGGCGCGCTCGGCGGGGGCACCGGGCGGTAGTCCGGTCGCATCCAGTCCTCGCTGTAGGTGACCTCGTTGGGTCGGGCCGCAGCGTTGACGAACGGATTGACCCCTATCGGAAGCGAGTTGTACTGGCGGTTCTTTATGATCGGCGCCAAATACTGCACGCAAAGCTTTGCTGCTTGCTGGCTGTTGAGTCGTGAAGCGGCCTGAATTGCACCGCACAGGAAGGTGATCGGATTCGCGAAGTTGTTCAGCCCGAGCATCCCGGTGATCGAACCGTGGGCCGGCTCATAGATGTTGACGAAGTTCTGCAACGCGTTGGGCAGCACATGCAGGGTCTGTTTGATGTCGTCGAGG
>CAWGXA010000007.1:0-224269 GCA_963826365.1 uncultured Actinomycetota bacterium
GCGTTGCGGATCGCCGCCAATATCGCCGGGTGATTGGCGGAATGGTCGCCGGTGTCTGTGATGATCAGGCGGGGCGGCTGGGACGTCCATTGCAGCCGGTCAAGGGCTGCCCGACCGCCTTTGGCAGCGAAGGTCTCCGCATCCTCGGGCGAGGCAATCAGCGTCACCTCCGTTCCACGATGGGCAAGCGTTGTCAGAACATCCTCCGGCAGGTACACGAGTCCGACCCAGCGCAACACCCGCAGGACGTATCGCGGGAGGTGGTTGTGTATAAAGCTCTTTGTCGCTCGCCAAGCCGGGTTGAGAAGTGCTTTGAGGCGCATTGTCCGGGATTCGGAGGGCCGCCGCCGCCCGTGTCACTAGCCGCGTTGGCGTTTAGCGAATCTCTTCCGAGAGCCCCACTGCGACCGCAAGGTCGGGGTGACGCGCCAATTCCACACGTAGCAGGTTGACCAGGATCGCCGACTGCGCACCGATATTGCGGGCGGCATGAGCGGCGTACCACGAGCCGGAGCAGATACCGACAAGCTCGAGTTCGCTGGCGTCTTCGGGCACGCATGTCTGGCCACCACTATCGAGTCGGTGATGTCAGCCTTGGAATAGATCTTGCGCCACGGGTCCCGGTTGGTCTGGCCCGACAAGCCCTGTCCTGCCGGGTCCCAGCGCACCGCCTGTGACCCGGCCACTGCAATGCGACGTGACAATTCGACCCACTCCCGGGCGGGTCCTACGTGCAAGTCGAAGCCCGTCACGAAGAACACCACGGTCTTTGCGGGCGCGGGACTACGGCGTCGGGGCAGCGTGCGGATGGCGAATAGGCCGTTCGGCTCGATTCGTTCGATGCTCTCGAAAACGTCGACCCCGTCGGGCTCTTCGGCCGGCATCGTTACCTTTGTCAGGTATTGGGGTACGGCGCGATGGGTGCGAGTGGGAACGTTTCCGTCGATCCAGTCGATGATCGAATCGACCGCGGTGAAAGGGATCGGTAACAACACGTCGCCTCGGCGCGGCGCATTCCGGCAGACCGCCGGTAATGATCGAATCAACTCCCTCGGCCGACGCCAGGGCGGTGACGCGCTTGTCGGTCTCGGCTGGTCGTCCCACCAGAAGTACGTTGTCGAGACCATGGGCGCTGACTGGATTGGCACCCATCTGCAGCGCGGCGAATTCTGCGGCGGCGTGGTCGCTCAACCGCCCGCCCATGATTAACACTTCGCCGGGCGTAGGGGCGTCCTCGCCTACCGACAACCGGAACAGCGCGGTGTGTTCCCGAAGGTAACGCCTGCCCGTTCCATAGGGATCGAGGTAGACCACGCGGTTCACCGTGTGGGATTGGGCCAGGTACTCGTCGAGGATCAGGCACCCAGCACGTATGCCGATAGCGGTCGCCGACTCCGCGCCGATCAGCGTGAGGTAGTCGAGCGCGTGGCCCACGCTTGCCACCCAATTGGCCACCGCGTCATCACGGACCTGAGCGTATGCAGAATCGCCTAAGCCCAGATAGTCAAAACGCAGCACGCCGAAACCCCGGCGCGCCAGGCTGTCGGCGAGGATCCGGTGTAGTCGGACACTGTCCATCCCCTCCTTCCCGAGCGAACCACAGATCAGTACCCCGCCCCTGATCTGGTTATCGACCGGCAGATGAACCACGCCGAACAATGGCGACTCAGACGGTCCGAAAAATGTCGGCACCTCCGTAGTCGTCAACGGCATATTGCGCTGGCTCCACGGTCGGCTTCCGCCGCTGGCGGATAGTCGTGCTCTTGATGTTATTGTGCCGATTTTAATCAACGGTCCCTGGATTCGTAGGTACTCGAGTCAGCCACATCGCGGGCTCGAAACCGTGCAACCGGATGAGGCCCAACACAATTCGCTCGTTTCTGATCCATTCACAGGGATCCCCCAACAATCTCCCAGATAACCGCAGACGAGCATACTGGCCTAAGCCGGACATTGTAGCGGAGGAGGATGTCCCGAGTTTGTGGAGCTTTAGTGGCGGCCCGTGAGCATCAGGCCAAGCTCACCTGATCATCATCCCCCATAGCGCAGGCGGACTCGCGCTCGAGCGCGGCGCCTGGACCGTCCTTATCCGGCCTTGAAAACCATTCCGAATCGACGTCAGTCGCAAGGGGGCGACGGCGACGGCTGGGAATTGCACACCTACGGGCTGGCGGAGGGATACGACAAACTGGTCGTATCCGACATCGTCGCTTTGCTGATCGAGGCCCTCAAGGGCATCGGCGTCGCCGATAACGATCTTCTTGGGGCGCACATCAAGGCCAGGAGCCACAATCCCACCGAGCCCGGCGGGGCCTGATTAAACGCCGCCACACCCCGCAGTGTCTGACTGCCCGATCCGCTGAGTAGAGGGCGTCTTCGACGTCACCACGTTGACGGCTTCGGCACAAGGGGTCCTAGCTGAGCCGCAGTAGTTATCAAGTCGCTGAGGTGCACACTCGACGTTAGACTTTGCGCGCATGACGCTGGGTCGGCAAACCTCCCGCGGGAGGGACGACCTTCCCGGTCTCCCGGCGACGACCGACTTCCCCGACCACCCAACTCTGGTCGAGATCGCACAGCGACAAACCCAGATTGAAGTCTGGGAAGCATTGAGCGTCGGCGGCTACCGCTTCGCCAAACCCGGCACCGTCATTAGCTTTCTGCTCATCGTCATCTCGGTGTTTCTCATCGTCACCCCGGTACCGCCGAACTGGCCGTGGAACGTACCCCTGTCTATAGCGACCATTTTCGCAGCAGTGGTGATGGTGGTATGCGGCCTTTTGTGGCTTGACAAGCCGCACGTCGGTTCCCGTCCCGAGCCGTTGGAGATCGTGCCGTTCTCCCGGGCAGAGAACTTGTGTCTGATGAATGATCAAGCACCCGAGCAATATTGCGCGTTCTGCAGCTGCCCCGGGTGTGGCGGCGAAGCTACCCACCTGGTCCGTACACCCGCCGCCGACGAGCCGGCATGGGCGACCGTTACCCGGCGTTGCCGTGTCTGCGATCGGGAGTGGGCGCAGGCCTGAATTATGTTCGCAGGAAGCCGGTCTCGACAGGCCGGAATCGCACTCGGGTGCCGTGCTGGGGCGCAAGCATGATCGAGCGCCGCACGATCTTTTCGGGCTTTTCGTCGACAGCACTGAATTCACCCTCTCGCAGCAGCACGTGCAAGACGGTGACCAACTCCCGCATCGAGAAGCTCGCGCCCAGACAGCGTTTGATACCGCCTCCGAATGGAACCCATGCGTACGTCTGCGGTCGGGTGCCCAAGAATCGGTCGGGGCGGAACTCGTTGGGATGCTCGTAAATCGCCGCGTTGCGATTGATAGCGATGATGTGGACGACGATTCGGGTGCCGGCATCGACGCGGTAGCCGCCGATCGGAAACGGTTGCGCGGCAACGCGAGCCGTGAAGGGCGCGGGTGGACGTATCCGTAAGGTCTCGTTGATCACTGCGGTCGTGAAGTCTTCTCCGCCGTTCATGGCTTCGGCTCGCACCTGTCGCAGCGCGTCGGGATCGTGCAGCAGAAGGTCGAAGGCCCATGCCAGGGTGGTCGCGGTCGTTTCGTGACCAGCTAGCATCAGAGTGATCAGATCGTCGCGAATCTCATTGTCCGACAATGGCTCTTCGTCATCGCCCCGCGCGCACATGAGCAAGGCCAGGATATCCAATTTCTGGTTCAGATCCGGATCATTTCGTCGCTGTGCGATCAGCGGCATCACCACGTCGTCGATAGCTTTGTTGGCTTGTGCCCGTTGCGGCCAGACCCGCAATGTGCCGGCGCGACGAAGTGCGTAGCGTACGGTCAATTGTTCGGAAACCCCGAGATTCAATAGCCGTTCGAACGGCCGCCCCAATCGGCGCACCTCGTCGGGATCATCCACACCGAAAATGACCTTGACGATGATGTCCAGCGTCAGCGAGCGTGCCGCCGTGAGCATCTCGAATGGACGGTCGACGGGCCAGCTGCGCATCGCCGCGCGGGCAGAGTTCTCCATGATTGGCACGTAACTACTCAACGCGGCGCCATGCAGCGGTGGCGTCAACAGTTTGCGCCGCCGAAGGTGTTCGGGTTCCTCCTGCACAAACATCGATCCGGACCCGTAAATCGCGGCCGCGGGTCCCACGCCTTCGCCGCCGAGCAGGACATCGGGGGCAGCGGTGAAAACCTGCTTCACCAGCTCTGGGTCGGACACGATCGCAACGTTGCCCAGACTGAGGATGGGCATCGTCATGATTGGTCCGTACCGACGTATCAGCCGCAGCATCCGGCGCTCGCCACCCACTAGGTAAGCAACCGCATACGCCGCGGCGAAGGCGGTACGAAACATGCGCGGAGCGGGCAAGCCGGGTGGCGGGCTCACGCCATTTCGGTGCGGCAAGGCGATTACGCGCAGCGCTCGGGTTGGGCCTCGCATAGCGGTGTCACTCCGCGGAAACGATATCGGTGCGTAGCCACCCAGCGGTAGATGACGTTCTGCAGCCAACCAACGCCGGGGAGTCGGTAGATCAACAACGGCAATCGAGTCCCCAACGCCGCGGAAAGGGCCGCATTCATTGCGTGGGCGCCAGCAAAAACTTGTCCAGAAGAGTCCAGCCACCAGGCCGACTCGTACAACCGGTCGTCGGGAACCTTCAGCCGATCGGCGATCTCAGGTGTTTGGAAGGGTTCGATTTGTAGCCAACCCGTCCGATTCCACCGAGCGATGCGGTTGACCGCACGGGTACACATGCCACATCGGCCGTCGAACGCCAGAATCCCGCGCATATCCAATTTTACTTCCGCAATGCCACCTGTGGGGCGTGCGGCTCGATCATGCGCAATCAGCGCAAACCGGAAGGCCCAAGCTGGTGGTCCGCATCCGGTTGCGATGTTGCACCAGAAAGCAGCTCGAACAGGTGAACTCGTCGGAGCGCTGGGGAATCACCGTCACAGACAGTTCTTCACCGGACGAATCCGCGTCGGGCGCCTCGAAAAACACCGCCTCACTGGGGTCTTCGTCGACGACCGCGGTGACCTTGCCGTTGGGAGCCAGCTCCTGCAGCGGGGACGAGTCGGAGATCTCGGGGTCGGGCGCGCGGCGTGCGTCATAATCGGTTGCGGTCGCCATGGTCGTTCCTTCCTGCGCAGCGGCGGGTTAACGCACTTCCCTGTACTCACCCGTGGCACATGCGATACCCCGTTCGGGTGTCGACCACACTGGAATGAGCCCAAAAAATTGCGCCTCCGACAATTCGTGGCATTCGGGAGCGTCACTGCTGGTCTCGCGGCGTGCCAGCCGGCGCCGGGCCAGCTATGCCGCACCGCTGAAACCCGCGCACCTGACCACCCGCATCACGGCATCGGCATCCGCCCGCTGACTGATTCGCGGCTTACTCAACCCGGCTGCCGCGCAGCAACAGCGGCAGGATCAGCCAGAACACCGTGAATAGCAACAGCGCACACGCCCCTGCGGCGAAACCGGCGTGACGCCCGGACACCGCCGCGAAAATGATGATCGTCATCCCGGTCATCGCGAAACCGAGCAATGCGAGGCCGGCAAGAGCGCATCGATGCGCGGCGGACACGACGACCTGCAGCAAATGACGCCTGAACAGCATTCGGTGCATGGCAACCGGCGCAATGAGCAGTACCGTCGCGGCCACCGAGCATCCCACCGTCGCCAGATACACCATTCGCATGGGGTGGCTCAGGACGTCGAAGCGTTGCTGAAAGGGCAGAGTCAGCAGGAATCCGGTGAGCAGCTGCACGCCGGTCTGCACCACGCGCAGCTCCTGCAACAGGCTGTTCCAGTTACGGTCCAGCCGTTCGATTTCGGTCTCGCCACGCTCTTTGCGATCCCACTGCTGATCGTCTTCCGGATGATCGACAGCCATGGCCGTGATCATCGCACCGAGCCGAGCCGGAGCTTTGACAGGGTAAGACCGCGGGTCGAGGCTTTTTCGCGCACGGCGTGAGAAAAACCGAACGGACCGTCGCGCGAGGGCGCTAGCGGTTGAGCTTGCCGTCCTTGACCCCGGTCAGCGCGTCGTCCAACGTCGGGTACAACGGGAACGTCTTGTCCAGACCGGTCAGGTGAATCGGGCGTCTGGTCGCCGGCCCGCGTGCAACGACACCGAACTCGCTGGTCCCGGCGAGTTTCTCGTAGGTCGCCGCCAGGATTTTCAGCCCTACCGAGCCGAGGAATTCCACCGCCGAAAGATCGATGACCAGCGCCGTCGGCCCCCCAGCAACCACCGCACTGATGGCTTGCTCGAGGGCAGGAGCGGTGACCAAGTCGATTTCACCGCTGACACTGACCACGGACACCCCATCGTGGTCCGCAACCAAAGTGGTAATCGAATCAGGAGCTGACAATGGCGATCCTTCGTCCGGGCCTTCAGTGTGGTGCAAGCGTAACCTGCCTTGCGAACTGCGAGAAGAAGAAGACCTCAACACCTGCCCCGCGACGCACCACGCTAGTCTCCCCATAGAACGTGCGCACTGCGACGCGGCACTCGGGAGGCCAGATGTCAGATTCGCCGTCGGATTTCGGCAGCACCGGTAGTTCCGGACAGACCGGCACAGTTTCCAGCGAAGGCCTGCTGCCACAGCTGGTCCAACACCTGCGGCGGAATCGGACCGTTCTGCGCGAGGAGTGGGCTCGCAGAATCACTGAAGCTGAACTGCTGACGGCGATGACCCCGGAGGAGCTGTTCTCCGAGGCAACCGCCGTCTACGACAACTACGTCGAGGTGCTCGAGACCGGTAGCGTCGAGGCCCTGCAGGCTTACGCACGAGACCTGTCGGAACGCATCATCCCGCGTGGCGTCGAGACGGACGAGGTGCTCGGCATCGTGCTGCTGCTGCGCGACGTGCTGGCGCGCTCCTTGTTCGAGAAGTACCAGACCGACTTCGAGATGCTGAACCGGGTTTTGGACGCCTACGAGCCGGCGGCCAACCGCATCGCCAACACCGTGGGTGTCAGCTTCGTACAGGAACGCGAGCGCATCATCCGCCAACAGCAGGAAGCGATCCGCGAGCTGTCGACGCCGGTGCTGCAGGTGCGTGAACAGCTACTGATTTTGCCGATCATCGGCGTGCTGGACAGCCAGCGGGCCCGCCAGGTCACCGAACAGCTGCTGCGGGCCATCCGCGCCAACCGCGCGAAAGTGGTGGTCATCGACATCACCGGTGTGCCGACCATCGACTCCACCGTGGCCAACCACCTGGTGCAGACGGTCGACGCGTCCGGGTTGATGGGCGCCAGCGTGATCATCACCGGCTTGTCCTCAGAAATCGCCCTGACCCTGGTGACTATCGGGCTGGACCTGTCCAAGATGAACGCCGTCGGTGACCTGCAAGGTGGCATCGAAGAAGCCGAGCGCCTACTGGGCTACGAGGTCACGCGGACCGGCGAGCAGACCGGGTGAGCAGGGTTAGCACAGGCACCGCATGCCAGTACCCATTCTGAAACAGGGCTCGATTCTTATTGCCACGGTGCAGGCCGCGCTGTCTGATTCTGACACCGAACGGCTGCGCTACGACCTGATGGAACAGGTCAGCCGGTTCCGGGCACAGGGCATCATCGTCGACGTCACCGCGATCGACGTCATGGATTCGTTCGCGGCCCGGTCGCTGCGGACCATCGCGCACATGACGCGGTTGCGCGGGGCGGACACCGTCATTGTCGGTTTGCAGCCCGAGGTCGCGTTTGCGATGGTTCAGCTGGGTTTGGCGTTCGACGACATGAACACCGCGCTGGATCTCGAAGAAGGCCTTGCCGTACTGAATCGCAAACGCGGACTGGGGAAATCAACGATCGGGCGCGACGGTGGCGTGTGACATTGTCGTCGACATCAGGAATCCCGACGACATCGTCGAAGCCCGCAAAGCCGGTCATCACCTAGCCCTGGACCTCGGGTTCTCGCTGACCGACGTCACCATGATCGCCACCGCGATCTCCGAGATCGCACGAAATATCACCAGTTACGCAGGCCGGGGCGCGGTCCAGGTCGCGGTGGCCGAGCGCGAAGGTCGCAAGGCTTTGGTGGTTCGTGCCGAAGACGACGGCCCGGGCATCGCCGACATCGAACGAGCGATGGAAGACGGCTACTCGACCGGTCGTGGCCTGGGTCTCGGCCTGCCGGGCGCGCGCCGACTGATGGACCGGTTGATCGTGGAATCGTCGCTTGGCCACGGAACCGTCATCGAAATGTGGAAATGGGTTCCGGCCCGTGCGTGACCGTGCGTGAGAATGGCCGGCTGGGCCCGATGGAGTGGGCGACCGCAGGTCGTCCACTGCCGGGCGAGCAGGCCTCGGGTGACCAGCCGATCACGGTAGGCATCGATGCTGACTCTGCGCTGTTCGGGGTGATCGACGGTCTCGGCCACGGACCGGCCGCGGCGGCTGCCGCGATGCGCGCCGTTGAGGCACTGCAGCGGAACCCGGGTGAGCGGGTCGAGGTGCTGGTACAGCTCTGCCATCGCGTGCTGACCGGAACCAGGGGCGCCGCGATGACCCTGGCACGAGTGGATTTCGCGAGCCGCACGCTGACCTGGACCGGGGTCGGAAATGTCGCCGCAAACCTGGTTGCCAAGGATGCGACGGGTGTTCACATCCGGTCCAGCGCGCGGCTGGCCGCTGGCATCGTCGGCTACCGGATACCCGAAATCAGACCGGCACAAGTGGTGTCGCTTCGCGCCGGCGATTTGATCGTGATCGCTACCGACGGGATCGATGAGGACCACCTCGACAACATCGACTTCGCCACTGCCGCAACGGCGATAGCCGAGGTAACGCTGGCTAAACATGCGAAAGAGTCCGACGACGCCCTGGTGCTCGCCGCACGTCACCGGGGGGCCTCCAAATGACCAACACGGACGATTTCCGCGCGCAGTACGTCGCGGCGCTGCAGACCTACCTGAACACCCGCGATGAGGACAGCCTGGCGGTCGCCCATGAGCTCGGCCGCCGGGCGTTGCAGGAACAAGTCAGCGTGCTCGACATCGTCGAGCAGCACGTCCGGTTGATCCTGGAAGTGTCCACAGACATCCACCTCGAAGCGCCCGTCGCCCTGGAATTTCTCTTGCAGACGCTGGCCCCGCTCGACGTCGCGACTCGGGGATTCCTCGACGGCACCAGACGCTACGCGGAGCAACGAGCGCGGGCCGAAGGCCTCGCCGATCGAGATAAATTCCGGACCGCCCTGGTGAATTCGCTGCAAGAAGGATTCTTCGTCTGCGATAACCAGGGCTCGGTGATCGAGATGAACAAGGCGTTCATCGACATCCTGGGCTACCCGGAAGAAGGCTTGCCGTACCAGTGGCCGCACCCGTGGTTGGTCGACAAAAAGACCGCGCAGCAACAACAATCCCGAGTCCGCCAAGGCGGCAGCGCTGAATACGAGACACCGATTCGGCATCGAGACGGCCACCTCGCCTGGGTGACGGTGACCATCAATGCGGTCAAAGAAACCGGCAGCGACCGAGCCGTCTACGTAGGGACAATCCGGGACATCACCGCCGAACGAGCTTTCGCCGCAAGGGAATCCGCTGTGCTGCGGCTGGCTACCGCGGTGGCGGTGGCCAAGAGCGTGGCCGAGCTGCTATCGATCACTCTCGACGAGTGCCGGTCGGCAATCGACGTATGCCGCGTGGTCGCCGTCTCGTGGCCAAGCGGCGACGGCGAACCCGCCGTCGAGGTGGCAGGCGAGCCCAAAGTATCTACCTGGCGCGAACTCGATCCGTGGTTGCGCAACACATTTTCCGAGGCGCGTCACCAGCTTCCGCTGACCGCCAAAACCGTTGATCGACCGGAAAACCCGGGCAAGGCGCAGGGATTGGTCGCGGTGCTCTCCGGCACCGGAGACCTCGCGTTGTGGTTGGAGCTGAAGTCGCCGCGCTGGATCAGCTCCGAGGACCGGCTGCTGGTCACGGTGCTGATCGGCCACCTGAGTCTGGCCATGCAGCATGTCCGCCAGTTCGAGAGCGCCCGAGAAACCTCGCTGACCTTGCAGCGCGCGATGCTGCCGCCGGTGCAACCTCCGGCCGGTTTCGCGGTGCGCTACGAACCCGCCGTCCCACCGTTGGAGATCGGGGGCGACTGGTATGACGTACTGCCAATTGGCAATCAGCGAATCGGGATCGTCGTCGGCGACTGCGTAGGTCGCGGTCTGCCGGCCGCCGCGATCATGGGTCAGCTGCGCAGCTCGGCGCGGGCGCTGTTGATCAACGGTGCCGAACCCGCGCTATTGCTGGAACAACTCGACTCGGCCGCTTCGCTTATTCCTAATGCCTACTGCACCACGGTATTTCTGGCGGTGCTGGACACCGAAACCGGTCTGTTGCACTACAGCAACGCCGGCCATATGCCCGGGATGATCGCCGGCCCCGAGTCCGCCACCTCGATGCTGAACGATGCACGGTCGGTGCCACTCGCGGTCCGTCGAGACCAACCTCGCCCACAGGCCACCCGGCAGCTTCCGTTCGGATCGACGCTGATGCTGTTCACCGACGGTTTGGTCGAGCGTAAACACGAGTCGATCGACGACGGAATCGCCCGCGCTGCGGCAAGTTTAGTAGAGACGATGAAGCTGCCCCTCGATGCCGTTGCCGATGTCGTCCTTCGTGAGCTGGCACCGGTCGCCGGATACGACGACGATGTGGCAATGGTGTTCTACCGGCGCCAGCGTGCTCCGCTTCGGATCGAAAGCTCGGCTGCTGCAGATGAATTGGCCGATATCCGGCATCGGCTCAGCGACTGGCTGGCCGACGCTGACGTCCCGCGTGCCCTCATTGACGACATAGTGCTGGTGATCAACGAAGCGTGCACCAATTGTGTCGAACACGCCTACCGCGGGCATAACGTCGGAGTAATGCTGCTCGAGGTCAACGTTCACGACGGCGAGATTGAAGCGCGGATCACCGATTCAGGTTCGTGGAAGATACCGAAAGTCAACCCTGGCAACAGCGGGCGAGGCCTGGTACTGATGCGGATCCTCAGCGAGACGATGGACATCAACAGCAGTCCAACCGGAACGACAATCGACATCACCTTCCGACGGTCGAACGCTACCGAGTCGGTCGATCACTGAAATGCCGGTGCACAAGCTACCGTTTGCCACCGGCCCGGTTGTGGTACCTCCACAGGCGTGACTCGAGCATCGATCATGGTTGAACCCTGCTTGCCGACAGCACACGGACCGCTGTCGACGGCTGTGCATCATGCCTTGACCTCGCCCCCATCACGCGACCATCTGGTACGCGTCAACGCGTCCGTCCGGGATTCGGATCCCTACGGCCTCGACCTGCAGCTGGCCTTGTGCATGTGTTACGAGCTGCACTACCGCGGTTTCGCCGGGGTGGATCCCACCTGGGAGTGGAATCCCGACCTGCTGGGCTTGCGCGCCGAACTTGAGCGAGCGTTCCTGGCCGGCGTGCGACGTGATGTCGGCCCGATCGAGCCCGACCACACGTCGGCACGAGAAATGGAAGTGATCTCCATCGAGCCCGTCGACGGCACCGGCCCGTCGTATCACCTGCGCGATTCGGGAACCTGGCCGCAAATGCGCGAATACTTCGTGCACCGGTCCCTGTATCACCTCAAAGAGGGCGATCCGCACGCCTGGGCGATTCCGCGGTTAACGGGTGGCGCCAAGGCCGCATTCGTGGCGATCGAATTCGACGAGTACGGGGCCGGACAGGGCGCGCGACTACACCAGCAGCTGTTCGCCGATCTCCTGGCGGCGGCCGATCTGGATTCGACCTATCTGGGTTACCTCGACGCCATCCCCGCCGAAGCGCTAGCGGCGGTGAATTTGATGTCCATGTTCGGCTTGCACCGTTGGCTGCGCGGCGCGGCAGTCGGGCACTTCGCGTCGACGGAGATCACCTCGCCGCCGGGCTCGCGTCGAATGGTTCAGGCTCTGTACCGGATGCGTGCCCCGCAACCCTGCATCGCCTTCTACGGCGAACACGTCGAGGCCGACGCGGTACACGAACAGGTTGTCCGCTTCGATGTGGTCGGCGACCTCGTCGCCCGGGAACCGAAGCTGGACCGCGATGTCATCTTCGGGATCCGCGCACATGCCCTGGTCGAAAATCGCTTAGCCGACCAGGTCATGGCCTGCTGGAAGCGGGATCAATCGTCGCTGCGGGTGCCACTCAATTAGCTTCCGTACCAATAGCTTCGGTGCCGCGGCAACGCCGGTGACTGGTGTCGCAGAGCGGATATTGCTTGCTGCGCCCACAGCTGCAGATGGCCACCATGAATCGGTCGGATTCCACTACCCGGCCGTCGGGCATCTCGATTCGGACGGGTCCCGATACCAGGACGGGGCCTTTGGGTACCACGCGTACCCGGGTCACGGTCATGGCTTGTCCGCCCGAATTACCACCAGCTCCTCTTCGAGGCAGCCGGGCTGCAGCAGGCCTATTTCCGTCAGCCACCCGGCTCGCGCGGATAGCACCGGTCCGAGCGGGATACGCTGAGAGGCAACGATTTCGGCGTTCAGCCCGGTTGATCGCAATGTATCGAGGGAACGTTGGGCGCCGGCGAAGGCCGACTGGACCAACAGCAGGGACCCGCCGTCGCACAATAGCTTTGACACCGATGCACACAGCGGATCCAGCATCAGCCGGCCGTCGGGCCCGGCGTTCCACGCCCAGGACGGCCCGGCGACTGACGAGAGCGCCTCGAGGTCTTCGTCGGCCGGAGTGGGTACGTAGGGCGGGTTGGACACGACCATGTCGAACGGTGCACAGTCGAAAGCTTCCGTCCACGAACCTTGACGCACGTCGACATCCACGCCGGCAACCGCGACGTTGGCGCGCGAGCTTCGCACCGCATGCGAGCAGATGTCGAAGGCAGTGACGCTGGCGCAACCCATTTCGGCGGCGGCGATGGCGACAAACCCGCTCCCGGTACACAGATCGAGCACCCGGCGACGCGGAAGCAAACCGCTTTCTCGCATCGACTCGACGAGCAAACGCGAGTCGTCTTGCGGCTGGTACACCCGGTAGTCAGTCCCAGCACCAGCGGAAACCCGGTACGTGATCGTCAACGGTGGGCCTTTCGACGGATTGCCGTGGTGATCACGGCGTGCACTGGATAGTGCCCAAAAACCGGCCTTTCAAACGGAACTGAGAGCCTTACCGCCAATGCGTGTCGGCGCGTGCGAATTGCTGGACGACGGTCGAGCAAAAGGCCGGCAAGTCCGAGGGTGAGCGGCTGGTGATCAGGTTGCCGTCAATGACGACTTCCTCGTCAACGACGTGAGCACCCGCATTGCGAAGGTCGGTGCGAATACTCAAGTACGAGGTCAACGTCCGGCCCGCTGCCACACCGGCCTCGACCAGGGTCCACGGCCCATGACAAATCGCGGCGACCGGCTTTCCGGATTCCACGAATTCGCGAACAAATGACACGGCCGACTCGTCCATTCGTAGCTTGTCCGGGTTCACCGTGCCGCCGGGCAGTATCAAACCGTCGTATTCCGCTACTGCCGCATCCGCCACCGTTCGATCGACCGCGACCGTTCCCGCTGGGTCAAGATCGTGATCACGCGCCTGGATTTCGCCGGCTTTCAACGAAAGAACTTCAGTGCGGGCACCGGCTTCTTCCAGCGCCGCACGCGGCCGGTCGAGCTCGACTCTCTCGACGCCATCGGCCGCCAAAAAGGCTATTGTCGTGCCTTGCAACTCATTTGCCATCATCTTCCCCTTCCAAGAAAACGCTGCTGTGGTGAAATTCCGGTCAAGCAGAGGACGACGCGTCGCGCAGCGCTTTGAGCAGCGGATCGGCGACCTCGGACAGGAACAGGTCTTGTTGGTCGCCACCGATCTGGACCAGCGCGACATCGGTGAAGCCGGCCTCCCAGTAGGGGCGCACAGCGTCCACGATCGCATCCAGGTCCGGCCCGCAGGGAATGCTTTCGGCGACGTCTTCGGGACGCACGAACTGCGTCGCGCCGGCGAACCCCGCGGGCGTGGGTAGGTCGGCATTGACCGACCAGCCGCCGCCGAACCACCGGAATTGGTCATGTGCGCGTTCGATCGCGGTGTCGCGATCAGGGTCCCAGCACAGGGGTATCTGTCCGATCACCCGCCCGCCCTCGCTACCGTTGGCCGCCTGGCGAGCGCCGTGCCACGCGTCGACCAGTGCTTTGTCGGGCTGAACCGCGACCAGATGGTCGGCGAGTTTGGCGAATTTCTCGATGGCCTTTTGACCGCCCATCGCCAGGGCGATACCGACCGGAACATCGGGCACGTCCCACAGTCGCGCGGAATCCACCTGGAAATACTCGCCCCGCCAGTTCACCAGCCGGCCGCCGAACAGCGCGCGAATGATCTTGATGGCTTCACGCAGCATGTCTTGGCGAGTGTGGATGGTGGGCCAGCCCTTGCCGACAACGTGTTCGTTGAGGTTCTCCCCGCTGCCCAATCCGAGGGTGAACCGGCCGTCGGCCAGAATCTGCACGGTGGCCGCCTGTTGCGCGACGACGGCCGGGTGATACCGCATCGTCGGACAGGTGACATAGGTGTACAGATCCACTTGCTCGGTGGCCTGTGCCACCGCACCCAGCACCGCCCACGCGTTGGGCGCGTGTCCTTGAGAGGTCAGCCACGGTGAGAAATGGTCGCTACACACCTCGAAGTCGAACCCGTGTTCTTCAGCCGAAACCGCATACCGGACAAGGTCTTTGGGCCCGCTCTGCTCGGTCATCAAGGTATAGCCAAACCTGGTCATACCCGACGGATTACCCCGGTGTGCAGGCGACAAACAGCCGGCTTCTACAGGCGCTCTTTGACCGCCGTCGATAGCCGCGACCCGTCGGCCTTACCCGCCGCGATCGCGGTCGCTGCCTTCATGACCTGGCCCATCTGTTTGATACCGGGGCGTTCCCCGATGGCCTCGGCAACCTGGGCGATGGCCGTGTCGACGACATCGGCCAATTCGGCCTCGGTCAGCGGAGTGGGCAAATATTCGTCGATGACCCGCGCCTCGGCGTGCTCGGTGGCGGCGAGCTCCCCGCGGCCGTTCTGGGTGTAGATCTCGGCCGACTCGGCGCGCTTCCTGGCTTCCCTGGCCAGCACCTTGAGGGTTTCGTCGTCGGAGAGCTCCCGGGCCTGCTTGCCTGAGACTTCTTCGGTCTGGATCGCGGCCAAGAGCATGCGCAGGGTCGCTGTCCGCAATTTGTCTTGGGCCTTCATTGCCTCGGTCAGGTCCGCCCGGATCCGGGATTTGAGTTCCGCCATGCCTGTGACGCTACGCGTCGCGATGTTTGAAGAGACTGTGCAGGCCAGCAGGGCAGGACGCGAAACTGGGCAAGATTGTGAAATGCCCCGACCGCCGACAGGATGTAGGCCATGACCTACGACGACGGTTGCTGGAAACGGTGAGCGCACCGCCGCCCGGCTATCCGGTTGGTCCCCCGCCGGACGGGTACGTACCGGCCGGCTATCCGCCACCGGGGTATGGCCCGCCGCCGGCTTATGGGGGCCCGCCGGCTTACGGGCCGCCTCCTGGCTACGGCCCGCCGCCTCCCGGCTACGGCCCGCCGCCTCCCGGCTATGGCCCGCCACCTCCCGGCTACGGCCCACCGCCCGGGTATGGCCCACCTCCTGGCTATGGCCCCGCTGCGGTCCCCGGAGCGCTCAAACCCGGCATCATCCCGCTGCGGCCGTTAACCCTGAGCGAGATTTTCAACGGTTCGGTCAGCTACGTCCGCACCAATCCCAAGGCGACATTGGGGCTGACCGCGATGGTGGTTGTGGTCATGCAGATCATTTCGCTGGCCGCGACCGTCGGACCCTTGGCCACCTACGGCAGCATGTCGACTGATCAGCCGGGCACGCCGAATTTGGGGGCGGTCGGCGGGTGGTTGGCGTCGATGGCGGCCAGCCTGCTGGTCACCTGGCTGGGCAGCATGCTGCTGTCCGGAATGCTTACCGTCATCGTCGGGCGGGCGGTGTTCGGGTCATCGATCACCATCGGTGAGACGTGGGTCAAGATTCGCGGGCGGCTGCTCCCGTTGTTCGGCCTGGCAGTGTTGGAAGGAGCAGCACTGGCGGCCCTTGTCGGGTTGGTGCTGGTATTCGTCGCCGTGGTGGCGGCGGTCGGCAACGGAGTCGCCGCGGTTCTCCTGGGTATCCCGCTGGGGCTCTTCGCGATCGCGTTGGCGGTATATCTGTACACGGTGGTGCTGTTCGCGCCCGTGCTGATCGTGCTGGAAAGGTTGCCGGTGTTCGCTGCGATCACCAGGTCTTTCTCGTTGATCCGCAACGGATTCTGGCGAGTACTCGGCATCCGGGTGCTGACCTACATTGTCGCCAGCGTCGTCTCGGGTGCGGTCGCGGCACCGTTCAGCATCGTCAGCCAGGTCATGATGATCGGCGGGGTGTCCATCGGAGGGCTGCTCGCCGGCACCACGATCGCGTCCATCGGAGCGGCGATCGGGCAGATCATCACGGCGCCTTTCAACGCCGGCGTCATCGTGCTGCTCTATACCGACCGGCGAATGCGCGCCGAGGCATTCGACCTGGTACTGCAATCCGGCGCCGCCAGCGGATCCTATGCGGGCACGTCCACCGATAACCTCTGGCTGACCCGGCCGGTGTGAGGATCAGCTGACAGTGCCTTCCATCGACATCGACCGCGATGCCGCACACCAGGCCGCACAGGCCGAGCTCGACAAGCCGATCTATACCAAGGCTTCTGCGGGGCAACAGTTCATCGAATGGATCAACGAGCTGTTGTATCGACTGTTGCAGAAAACTTCGTCGGTACCGGGCGGATGGTTGACCACCGCGGTGTTGCTGACCTTGTTTGTCGTCGCGGTGATCGTCGTCATCCACATCGCACGACGCACCATGCGAACCAAGCGCGGCGGCGACTACGCATTGTTCGAGGCCGCACAGCTCACCGCGGCCCAGCACCGCGCGACAGCAGAAAGCTATGCAGGGGACGGTAATTGGACCGCGGCGATCCGTCATCGGTTGCGCGCCGTTGCTCGCCAGCTCGAGGAGACGGGCGTGCTCGAGCCCGCGCTGGGCCGCACCGCCAACGAATTGGCCGGCGATGCCGGAGCCGCTTTGCCGCATCTGGCAGGCGAATTAACCCAGGCAGCAACGGCATTCAACGATGTCACCTACGGCGAGGTACCCGGGACTCAAGCCGCCTACCAGATGATCGCCGATCTCGACGACCACCTGCGGTCGCGAGGACCCGCCGCCGCGTCACCGACCGGGCATGCCGCAGCCGTCGATTCATGGGCGCAGGTCCGATGACGGCGACTACCGGGGCGTCTCCGGCAACCGGCACACCGGCGGGCCGATGGCGCTCCTGGCGCTGGGTGGTGCTCACGCTGGTGGCACTGGCAGTCATCGCGGGAATAGGCGCCTACCTGACCATGCCGCGGCCCGGCGCCCGGATGGACGCGGACTCCACCGAACCCGCGGGCGCGCATGCACTGGTGACGCTGTTGCGCGACGGCGGCGTCGAGGTGGTGGTGGCCGACAACATTGCCGACGTCGAACGGGCGGCCCGCCCCGACACGCTGATCCTGGTGGCACAAAGCCAGTATCTGACCGACGACGCGCTACTGGACCGGCTGGCGAAAGCGCCCGGCGATCTCCTGCTGGTGGAACCGACGGCGCGAACCCGCGAGGCGCTGATGCCGGGTATCCGCATCTCGGCGGCCAGTTCCTTTGACAGCGACCCGAATTGCGCTCTGCGCGAGGCCACTCGCGCCGGCTCAGCACGATTCGGGCTCAGCGACACCTACCAGGCACGCGATGGCCGGACCATGACGAGTTGCTATGACGGGGTGCTGATCCGGTATCGCGATAGCGGCCGAACGATCACCGCGGTCGGCAGCACCGACTTCATGACCAACGAAGACCTGCTGCAGGCGGGCAATGCCGCCCTGGCGATGAACCTCGCGGGCGACCGGCCCCGCGTCATCTGGTACGCCCCACACCGAATCGAAGGTGAAACATCCTCTCCGGCATCGGTTTCGGACTTGATTCCGGACAACGTCATCTGGGTTGTCTGGCAGCTGTGGCTGGTCGTGTTTTTGACTGCGCTGTGGAAGGGCCGTCGGCCCGGTCCGCTGGTCGCCGAACAGTTGCCCGTCGTGGTGCGCGCGTCGGAGACAGTGGAAGGACGTGGGCGGCTTTACCGGTCTCGCCGGGCACGCGATCGCGCCGCGGAGGCACTGCGCACCGCCACGCTGCAGCGACTGCTGCCCCGGCTGGGCCTGGGCCCGCAGGCTCCGGCGCCAGCGGTCGTGTCGGCCGTGGCCCGGCGTAGCCGGACCGATGCGGGATTCGTTTCCTACCAACTGTTCGGACCACCCCCGGCCACCGACAACGACCTCTTACAACTCGCTCGTGCGCTCGACGAAATCGAAAGGAAGGTCGCACACTCGTGACTCAACCGTCTACCGCCCCTAATGCCGAATCGGCACGAGATGCGTTGCTGGCCTTGCGCGGCGAGCTCGCCAAGGCCGTCGTCGGACAGGAGGGTGTGGTCAGCGGCCTGGTGATCGCGCTGCTGTGTCGAGGCCATGTGTTGCTGGAAGGCGTTCCCGGAGTCGCGAAGACGCTGTTGGTCCGAGCGTTGTCCGCCGCATTGCAACTGCAATTCAAGCGGGTGCAGTTCACTCCTGACCTGATGCCCGGCGACGTCACCGGCTCACTGGTGTATGACACACGCAGCGCCGCCTTCACATTCCGGCCGGGCCCGGTGTTCACCAACCTGCTGCTGGCCGACGAGATCAACCGCACCCCGCCCAAAACGCAAGCCGCACTGCTCGAGGCGATGGAGGAGCGTCAAGTCACTGTGGATGGCGAATCCAGACCGCTGCCCGACCCGTTCATCGTCGCCGCGACCCAGAACCCGATCGAATACGAGGGCACCTACCAGTTACCCGAAGCCCAGCTGGACCGCTTTCTGCTGAAGCTGAATGTGACGCTGCCCGCTCGCGACTCCGAGATCGCCATCCTCAGTCGGCACGCCCACGGCTTCGATCCCCGCGACTTGTCCCTGATCCAGCCGGTGGCCGGGCCCGCCGAACTGGCGGCCGGCCGAAAAGCCGTGCAACAGGTCCTGATTGCCGACGAGATACTGGGCTACATCGTCGACATCGTCGGGGCCACCCGGTCGTCGCCCGGACTCCAGCTGGGTGTGTCCCCACGCGGCGCGACAGCCCTGCTCGGCACCGCCCGGTCGTGGGCGTGGCTGTCCGGCCGCAACTACGTGACTCCCGACGACGTGAAGGCCATGGCGAGGCCGACGTTGCGGCACCGGGTGATGTTGCGACCCGAAGCCGAGTTGGAAGGCGCCACGCCAGACGGCGTGCTCGAGGGAATTCTGGCATCGGTTCCGGTGCCCCGCTAGTGATCCTCACTGGGCGCACCGGCCTGTTGGCGCTGATCTGCGTCCTGCCGATCGCGCTCGCACCTTGGCCGGCAACAGCTTTCGTGCTGCTGTTGGTGGCGCTGACGGTGCTGCTGGCGGTCGACATCACCCTGGCGGCCAGCCCGCGCAGACTGCGCTACACCCGTTCCCCGGATACCTCGGTCCGGCTCGGCCAGCAGCTCGATGCGACGCTGCTGATCAGCAACGATGGACGCCGCGGCTTTCGCGGCCAGATCCGCGATGCCTGGCCACCCAGCGCGCGCGCCGAACCACGCACCCACGCCGTCAACATCGCCGCCGGACAGCGGCACCAAATCGAGTCACGGTTGCGACCGGTGCGCCGCGGCGATCAGCGGGCGGCGGTGGTCACGGCGCGGTCGATCGGGCCGCTCGGATTGGCGGGACGGCAGAGTTCGCAAGCGGTGCCCGGCCAGGTCCGGGTGCTGCCACCGTTCTTGTCCCGCAAACACCTACCAGCGCGGCTCGCCAAACTACGCGAGATCGACGGGCTGTTGCCGACGCTGATCCGCGGACAGGGCACCGAATTCGATTCGCTGCGTGAGTATGTCGTCGGCGACGACGTGCGTTCGATCGATTGGCGTGCGACCGCGCGGCGCGCCGATGTCATGGTCCGCACCTGGCGGCCCGAGCGTGACCGCCGAGTGGTACTCGTGCTCGACACCGGACGGATGGCGGCGGGCCGGGTCGGTGTCGATCCGACTTCTACCCATGCCGAAGCCGACCCAGCGGGCTGGCCCCGACTGGACTGGTCGATGGACGCCGCACTGCTGCTGGCTGCACTTGCGTCGCGGGCGGGTGACCACGTCGACTTCCTTGCCCACGATCGGGTAAGCCGGGCCGGCGTATTCGGTGCGTCCCGCACCGAGCTGCTCGCCCAACTCGTTGAGGCGATGGCACCGCTGCAACCGACACTGGTCGAGTCTGATTGGCGGGCAATGGTTGCCGCGATATCGCGACGGACCCGGCGACGGTCGCTCGTCGTGCTGCTGACCGACTTGAATGCAACGGCTCTCGACGAGGGCCTGCTGCCCGTGTTGCCGCAACTGTCATCCAAACATCACGTGCTGCTTGCCGCGGTAGCCGATCCTCGAGTCGACCAAATGGCAAGCGGGCGTTCGGATGCGGCTGCGGTGTACGACGCGGCGGCCGCCGAGCGCTCCCGCAATGATCGCCGCACCATCTCGGCGCGGCTGCGCCAAAGCGGGGTGGAGGTGGTCGATGCCTTGCCCAGCGAACTCGCGCCCGCCCTTGCCGATCGGTATCTGGCGATGAAAGCGACCGGCCGGCTTTAGCTTTCGCGGCTCACCTGGTTGGGACCACGTCGGGCGCGTCGTCGATATCGCCGGTCTCCCCTGCCTTCGCGGCGCGACGGCCGAAGTACGCGATATAGGACAAGAACGCCGCCTCGGCGATGATTCCGATGCCAACCCGGACGAACGTCGGCAACGGCGCCGGCGTCACCAATGCTTCGATCAACCCGGAGACCAGCAATACACCGGCCAATCCCACCGCGACCGACACGACGGCCCGGCCTTGTTCAGCAAGCACTTGGCCGCGGGGCCGGTCTCCAGGTGATATCACCGACCACCCCAGCCGCATGCCCGCCGCGGCGGCCAGGAATACCGCTGTCAGCTCCAACAACCCGTGCGGCAGCAGCAGACCCAGCAGGACGCCGCCCTTGCCGGCGTGAAACATCAGGCCGGCGATCAATCCGACATTGGCGGCGTTTTCGAACAACAAGAACGGAATCGGCAGCCCCAGCAACACCGAGAGCGCGATGCACTGGGCCGCCAGCCACGAGTTGTTCACCCAGACCTGCAAGGCGAACGCCAGCGCGGGGTGATCGCTGTAATAGGACGCGACGTCGTGGTTGATCAATTGGTCGATGTCACTTGGTGTTCCGACGGCTGACTGCACCTCTGGATTGCCTGCGACCCAGAACGCGATGACCACGACGACGGCGAAAAACGCGACCGCCGTGCCCAACCACCACCGCCAGGTGCGGTAAGCGACCACCGGGAACGACACCGTCCAGAACCTGATGAACGCACTGCTCACCGGCGCGTGGGCTCCGGTGACCACAGAGCGGGCACGCGCGATCAGGCTGGAGAGCCGCCCGATCATCAGCGAATCCGACCCGATAGTGCTGGCCGAACGCAGCGTCGACAGGTGGGTCGACACCCGTTGATAGAGCTCGACGAGCTCGTCGACTTCGGCGCCGGTCAGCGATCTGCGCTTCTTTATCAACTGCTCTAGCCGGTCCCAGGTACCGCGATGGGCCAGCACGAATGCGTCGACGTCCACCTTGGGCAGCCTAACGGCATTTTTAACGCAGCCGGATACGCCCGGTGATACCACCTGTACCGTTCGGTGTTATGTCGGAGGTGGTGACCGGGGACGCTGTAGTGCTCGATGTGCAGATCGCCCAGTTGCCGGTGCGGGCGGTCGGCGCGCTGATCGACATCACGGTGATGTTCATCTGCTATGTGCTCGGGCTGATGTTGTGGGCGGCTTCCCTGACGCAGTTCGACTCGGCACTGAGCACGGCCGTGCTGATCATCTTCACGGCGCTGGTGATGCTCGGGTATCCGTTGATCTTCGAATCCGCCACGCGGGGACGATCGGTCGGCAAGATCGTGATGGGCCTGCGAGTGGTGTCCGACGATGGCGGGCCAGAACGGTTCCGGCAGACCCTGTTTCGCGCGCTGGCCTCGGTGATCGAGATCTGGATGTTCCTGGGCAGCCCCGCGGTGATCAGCAGCATCTTGTCCCCAAAAGCCAAGCGCATCGGCGACATCTTCGCGGGCACAATCGTCGTCAGCGAACGCGCACCCCGATTGGGGCCACCGCCGATGATGCCGCCGGCGCTGGCGTGGTGGGCGTCGTCGCTCCAGTTGTCCGGCCTGGATCCCGGCCAGGCCGAAGTTGCGCGTCAATTCCTTTCCCGGGCACCGCAACTCGATCGTCAGCTACGGCAGCAGATGGCATATCGCATCGCCGGCGACGTGGTAGCCCGGATCGCTCCGCCGCCCCCACCTGGCACTCCGCCGGAGTTGGTGCTTACCGCCGTTCTCGCCGAACGACACCGCCGGGAATACGCGCGACTTCGTCCGCAGGCGCCGATGGGACCCGCGCCCTGGCCAGCGGGACCGCCCCCCTGGGCGGCCGGGCCCCAATTTCCCGGCTCACCTGTCCCATGGCCAGAGCAGGGATCGGCACAGCCGGGTTCTTGGCCGGCGCAGGGATCGGCACAGCCGCGTTCTTGGCCGGCGCAGGGATCGGCACAGCCGGCTCCTTGGCCGGCGCAGGATCAGTACGGCGGCTTCTCGCCGCCTCACTAGCAGGCGTCTAGCTGGCGACGCTGGCCGCCATCGCCGCGACGTCGGCGACCAACAGCGCCCAGCCGCATAGCGGAACCACGATGCCTTTGCGGCGCTTCGTCGTGAAAAACGAGATGACGATGACGACGAAGGCCACCAGCGGTGCGCCGTAGAACGCGATACCGAAATCGATCCCGCCGCGGCCCAGGTTGGGACAACTGCCGCCGGCGCAGCCATCGGTGCTCATCACGGCACCGAGCGCGAACAGCATCACGATCGCCGCACCGGGCACCGTCGAGAGCGCTAGCCCCCAGTTGATCCACGGCCACGCGTGCCCGCCGAGACCGGCTTGATGCGGCGTCGGGCCCGCTGTGCTGCGGTTTTCGGTCTCAACCGTCACGTTGGCGTTGTCAGCATTCATCACCTGGCAGGTACCCGTCGGTCATCGGAAACAAACCGCACCGCCGCGCCGCCGGTGTGACGTTCGTCTGGCGCAGGTCAGGCCCGTTCGGACACTGCTCCGACAATTTCGGGAATACAACGTTGCATCACGATCGTTTCCGATATATCGTGATACTCCGAAGCGCCCATCCGGTGCGCGATCCTAAGAACCTAAGGACTACACACATGAGCAACCCATTCACTCCCCCCGACGGACCATTCGCCGGACGACCCGGCCTCGGATTCGGTTTCGGACCCGGTGTCGGTCTCGGCCCCGTCCAACGACGTGCCCTGCACGGCGCCAAGCGGCAAGCCCGGCGGGAATTCATCGAACAACTCCGCGAGCACGGCGGCGACCAGGGCTTCGGTCCCGGGTTCGGACCCGGATTCGGGCCCGGCTTCGGTCCAGGTTTCGGTCCGGGCTTCGGCCCAGGCGGCCGGCGTGGCGGCTGGCGCCGCGGCGGACCCGGCCGTGGCAAGCGCGGCGACGTGCGGGCGGCCATCCTGAAGCTGCTCGCCGAGCAGCCGATGCACGGCTACGAGATGATTCAGACGATCGCCGAACGCAGCAACGGGCTATGGAAGCCCAGTCCCGGCTCGGTCTACCCGACGCTTCAGTTGCTGGACGACGAGGGCCTGATCACCGCGAGCGAATCCGAAGGCAGCAAAAAGCTTTTCGAGCTGACCGACACGGGCCGTGCGGCCGCCGAGAAGATCGAGACCCCGCCGTGGGAGGAGATCACCGAAGGCGCCGACCCCGCGCAGGTGAACCTGCGCGCCGCGGTGGGCCAATTGTTCGGCGCGGTCGGGCAATCCGCCCACACCGCCAGTGCTGAACAACAGCAGCGCATTGTCGACATCGTCAACAACGCGCGACGCGAGATCTACGGCATCCTCGGCGAGGACTGATCGCGGTGTGAAATGCCCGCCGACATAACCTGTCGGCGGGCATTTTCGCGCGCCTATGAGACGTCGACCCAATCCAGGGTCCGCTGCACCGCTTTTCGCCAGCCCGCATATCCCGCGGCACGCTTGTCGTCGTCCCACGCCGGCGTCCATCTCTTGTCCTCCTGCCAGTTCGCCCGCAGGTCGGACGGGTCGGCCCAGAACCCGACGGCCAGACCGGCCGCATAGGCGGCACCCAGCGCGGTGGTCTCGGCGACGACCGGCCGGACCACGTCCACGCCCAGCACGTCCGCCTGAATTTGCATGCACAGGTCGTTTTTGGTGATACCGCCGTCGACCTTCAACACCTCAAGGCGCACACCGGAATCCGCAGCCATGGCGTCCACCACATCCCGGCTTTGATAGCAGATCGCCTCCAGCGTCGCGCGGGCCACATGCGCGTTGGTGTTGAACCGCGACAGCCCCACGATCGCGCCCCGGGCATCAGATCGCCAGTAGGGCGCGAACAACCCGGAGAACGCCGGGACGAAATACACCCCGCCGTTGTCGTCGACTTGGCTTGCCAGCCATTCGCTTTGCGCGGCGCCACTGATGATGCCGAGCTGATCCCGCAGCCACTGCACCGCCGAGCCGGTCACCGCGATCGAACCCTCAAGCGCGTAAACGGGTTTGGCGTCACCGAACTGGTAGCAGACGGTGGTCAGCAAGCCATTGTTTGACCGCACGATCGACTCGCCGGTGTTGAGAAGCAGGAAATTGCCGGTGCCATAGGTGTTTTTCGCCTGCCCGGCGTCCAGACACACCTGACCGACCATCGCCGCGTGCTGGTCACCCAGCATGCCGGTGATCGGCACTTCACCGCCCAGCGGCCCGTTGTCCAAGGTGCAGCCGTAGGGCTGCACTGGCGACGACGACGCGATCGCCGGCAGCATCTCGCGCGGGATGGAAAAGAACGACAGCAGCTCGTCATCCCAGTCGAGCGTCTCTAAATCCATCAGCATGGTCCGGCTGGCATTGGTCACATCGGTGACGTGAACGCCACCCCGAGTGCCGCCGGTCAAATTCCAGAGCACCCAGCTGTCGGCCGTGCCGAACAGGGCGTCACCACGCTGGGCCGCCGCGCGGACCCCGTCGACGTTGTCGAGGATCCACTGCAACTTCCCGCCAGAAAAATAGGTCGCCGGCGGCAGACCCGCCTTGCGGCGGATCACGTCACCACGGCCATCACGCTCCAGCGCCGACGCGATCCGATCGGTGCGGGTGTCCTGCCAGACGATTGCGTTGCAATAAGGCCGCCCGGTGTGCCGATCCCACACCAGTGTGGTCTCACGTTGGTTCGTAATTCCGAGTGCGGCAATATTTTTCGTCGACAATCTGCTGTCATTGAGCACTGACAGCAGCACCGACGAGGCGCGTTCCCAAATTTCGATCGGGTTGTGCTCCACCCAGCCGGCGCGGGGCAGAATCTGCTCATGCTCGAGCTGGTGGCGAGCCACCTCGGCACCGTCGTGATCGAAAATCATGCAGCGAGTGCTGGTAGTGCCCTGATCGATGGCGGCTACGAACTCGGCGGACTCGGCCAATTTCGCTCCTGGGTCGTCGGCGGTGACACTTCATCGTCCATGATGGTCTACCCGTCCACCCGATCGGCAGCAGACGGCGATGACACTGGTCAGACCGTCACCCTTGCGTTACCGCCGGTAAACCTGTTCCATCGGCTTTGTGGGCGACGAGGTCAAACGCACCACGTATGACCGTGCACATCGGCGGGAGTACCGGCGCAAGGTGCAGCTGTGTCTAGACGTCTTCGAGACGATGCTCGCTGCGTCACGCTTCGATTCAGACCGCCCGCTTACCGGCATGGAAATTGAATGCAACCTCGTCGACGCCGACTATCAACCCGCCATGTTGAACAGAGACGTCCTGGCCGCGATCGCGGATCCGGCGTACCAGACCGAATTGGGCGCCTACAACATCGAATTCAATGTCCCGCCCCGGCCACTGCCCGGGCATACCGGTCTGGATTTGGAAGCCGAAGTACGGGCCAGCCTCAACAGCGCCGAGACCAAGGCCAGCGCGAGCGGGGCCCACATCGTGATGATCGGCATCCTGCCCACGTTGATGCCCGAACATCTCGACGAGGGTTGGATGAGCGAGTCGGTCAGATATGCGGCCCTGAATGATTCGATCTTCGATGCCCGCGGCGAGGATATTGGAATCCACATCTCCGGCCCGGAACCGCTGAGCTGGCAGGCCGCGTCCATCGCTCCCGAATCCGCTTGCACCAGTATGCAATTGCACTTGCAAGTGGCTCCGGAAGACTTTGCCCCGAATTGGAATGCAGCCCAAGTGATCGCCGGCCCGCAGCTGGCGCTGGGCGCCAACTCGCCCTATTTCTTCGGCCACCAGTTGTGGGCGGAGACCCGTATCGAGGTGTTCACACAGTCCACCGACACCCGCCCCGAGGAGCTGCAGACCCAAGGCGTACGGCCACGGGTGTGGTTCGGCGAAGCCTGGATCGGCTCGGTCCTCGATCTGTTCAAAGAGAACATCCGCTACTTCCCGTCGCTGCTGCCGGAGTTGTCCGACGAGGATCCGATCGCTGAGCTGGCCGCCGGACGCACTCCGAAGCTCGCCGAATTGCGCCTGCACAACGGCACTGTGTACCGGTGGAACCGGCCGGTCTACGACGTTTTCGACGGGCGCCCGCATCTGCGCCTGGAGAACCGGGTGTTGCCGGCCGGCCCGACCGTGATCGACATGCTGGCGAACTCGGCCTTCTACTACGGAATGCTGCGCAGCTTGTCCACCGCAGCGAACCCGCTCTGGAACAACATGAGTTTCACTGCGGCGCATGCAAATTTCAGCGAGGCAGCGCGCAACGGCATGGATGCCCGGCTGTATTGGCCCGAACTTGGCGAAGTGCCGGCGCGGCGATTGGTGCTCGATACGTTGCTGCCGATCGCCTACGACGGGCTGGACAGCTGGGGTGTCGACGCCGAGGTGCGCGACCGGTTCCTCGGGGTCATCGAGGGCCGCGCCATCACCGGCCGCAACGGAGCCAGCTGGCAGGTGGCAACGGTGCGTACCCTCGAGGACGAGGGTCTGAGTCGGCCCGCGGCACTGGCCGAGATGTTGCGCCGGTACTGCGAGCACATGCACACCAACGAGCCGGTTCATACCTGGACTCCATAACAGCGCGCGAGGAGAACCATGGCACCTGAGGTAATGGATTGGGACAATGCATATCGCGAGCAGGGCGAATTCGAAGGCCCACCGCCGTGGAACATCGGTGAGCCGCAGCCGGAGTTGGCCGCGCTGATCGCGGCCGGAAAGTTGCACAGCGACCTGTTGGACGCGGGCTGCGGGTTCGCCGAGCTGTCGTTGACGCTGGCCGCGCAGGGCTACACCGTGGTCGGCATCGACCTCACGCCGACCGCCGTCGCGGCCGCCACCAAGGCGGCTCAAGAACGCGGCCTGTCCAACGCCAGCTTCGTGCAGGCCGACATCACCTCGTTCACCGGCTACGACGGACGGTTCAACACGGTCGTCGACAGCACGCTGTTTCACTCGCTGCCGGTCGAAGGCCGCGACGGCTACCTGAATTCGATACACCGCGCGGCGGCTCCTGGGGCCAGCTACTACGTGCTGGTGTTCGCCAAGGGCGCCTTCCCCGCCGAGTGGGAGGCCAAGCCCAACGAGGTCGACGAGGACGAATTGCGTAGCGCGGTGAGCAAGTACTGGGAGATCGACGAGATTCGGCCCGCCTACATTCACGCGAACATCCCGCCGGTCCCCGACGGGCCCGCGCATGAACGCGACGACAAGGGCCGGATGAAGCTGCCCGCGTTCCTCCTGACGGCGCACAAAGCCGCCTAGCCGTACGGCCGGAGGCGCGACTACGCCGCTGCGGTGGCGGCCGTCGCGGCGATCAGCGCTTCGGCAAAGCTTTCCAAGTCGTCGGCGGTGGTGTCGGCGTGCGGCGAGATCCTCAGCAGCGGTCCGGTCAGCTCCAGCGGCGCGCGGTGCACCCCGATGTAGGTGGTCAAAATCCGCCGTTCGGCGAGTAACCACTCCCGCACCGCCTGCGGGTCTGCACCGTCGACCGGGTTCAAAGTGGTGATCGCACTGGGTTCTTCGGCCTCCTCGATCAACGCCCAGCCGGGCGCATCGGCCAGCAGCGAACGGCTGATGCTGCCCAGCTCGGCCAGCCGAGTGCGCACCGCCTCGGGCCCGATTGCCAAGTATTCGCCCAGCGCCACCGAAAAGCCCACGCGCGCAGCGATGTTGGCCTCGCCGAATTCAAGCTGCTGGGCGACCGTCGATTTCGGCGCCCACTCCGGTGCGGCCAGCCGGGGAGACAATCGCTCCATCAGGTCAGGGCGCACCGCGAGCATGCCCACGCCCCGCGGCCCCGCGATCCACTTACGCGACGTGCAATACATGACGTCGGCGTCCGCCGCGCAGTCCACCTGGCCCAGAGCTTGGGCCACATCGACGACCAACGGCAACCCCAACTCGCCGCACAGCCGGGCGATCATCGTCAGCGGTTGCACCACACCGCTGTGGCTGGCGACCGCCGTCAGGTGGACGAAATCGGGACGTTCGGCCTCCAGAGCGAACGCCGCGTCGTCCAGGGCCAACCTGCCATCGCCCAGGGTCGGCAGCAGCTGGCGGTCGAATCCGTGTGCCCCCAGCACGGCCAGGTTGGGGCCGTATTCGCCGGGCAGGCAGGCCACCTTCCTGCCCTCGGCCGGCCAGCTGCCGAGCAGCAGATCCAACGCGTTCAGGGCGCCGGTGGTGTACACGACCTCGGCGGCGGGCATGCCGCTCAGCGCGGCGAATGCGGCCCGCCCGGCGTCGAGCACCGGTGCGGCGGCTTCGGCCGCGACGTAGCCGCCGACCTCGGCCTCGTACCGCGCATGTTGTGCCGCGGCGTCGATCACCGAGAGACTTTGGCGCGAACACGCCGCGCTGTCCAGGTGCAGCCCGGCGACCGGCGGGCGAGCCTCCCGCCACCGGTCGGCCAGCGAATCGCTATCGCTCACTTGAGCGCTAACGAAAGCCCGAAGTCGCCAGCACTGTCCGTCCACCACTGAACACGGCGCAGCCCGGCGTCGGCCAATTCGGCGCTCACGCCGTCGGGGTGGAATTTGCAGGACACTTCGGTGAGCATTTCTTCGCCGGCGGCGAAGTCGACGGTCAGCTCGAGCGCGTTGATCCGCACCCGCTGCGCCCGCTGCGCCCGCAGCCACATTTCGATGCGCTCCTCGTCGCTGTTCCAGCGCGCCACATGCCGATAGGTGTCGAGGTCGAAATCGGCGGCCAGTTCCCGGTTTATCACCGCGAGCACATTGCGATTGAAGCGCGCCGTCACCCCGGCGGCGTCGTCATAGGCACGCACCAAGCGGCCAGTG
This sequence comes from uncultured Actinomycetota bacterium, assembly GCA_963826365.1. Taxonomy (GTDB): domain Bacteria; phylum Actinomycetota; class Actinomycetes; order Mycobacteriales; family Mycobacteriaceae; genus Mycobacterium. Next base: position 29,510 of record CAWGXA010000007.1, read on the forward strand.
TCCTTGACCAGGTCGGTGCCCAGCAGCAGGCTGTCACCCGGCCGCATCACCGCGGACAACGCCGCGAGAAATTCGGCGCGAGGGCCGGGCGTCAGGTTGCCGATCGTCGACCCGAGGAACACGAACAGGCGCCGCCCGCCGCTCGGGATCTCGGCCAGGTGCTCTTCGAAATCGCCACAGACAGCCTTGATCTCGACGTCAGGGTATTCGCCTTGGATCGCGGTCGCGGTCGCCTCCAGCATGCTCGCGTCGACGTCGAACGGCACGAACCCGCGTAGCGATCCGCGGTCGCGCAGTGCATCCAGCAGCTGTCGGGTCTTTTCCGAGGTACCGGCGCCCAGCTCGACCAGTGTGTCGGCCTGGCTGGACGACGCGATTTCCGCCGACCGGGCTCGCAGGATCTCGGCTTCGGCGCGGGTCGGATAGTACTCCGGCAGCCGGGTGATCTGGTCGAACAGATCGCTGCCAACCGAATCGTAGAACCATTTGGGCGGCAACGACTTCGGACTTGACTGCAGGCCGTCGAACACATCGCGGCGCAACGCCCGCGACTCCGAGTCGGCGGCGAGGTGGTTGGACAGCGTGAGCGTCATGAAGTTCCTTTCGGTTAGTCGAGGGCGGTGAGCGTGACGCGACCCGGAGTGACTTCGACGAGATGGCGATCCGGGACATCCTCCCACTCTGCGTCGTTGTCATAGGGTTCGCTGGCGAGCACCACGCCGTCGTCGCGGCGCAGGATGGATAGGGTATCGCCCCAAGCGGTGGCGAGCATTCGAGAACCGTTGGCGGCCAGGATGTTCAGCCTGGCACCTCGATCCAGTGACCCGATCTGCGCGATGGTCTCGCCCAGCACGTCCAGTCCGAGCGCGAAGATAGTAGCCGCCAACATCGCACTGTCGCAAACAGATTCGGCTGACGACGTCAAGGGCAGTACGGTGCGGTCGACAATACCGTTGTGCGACAACAGCCATTGTCCATCGGTGAACGGCGCGGTTGCACTGACGTCGATCGGCATGCCGACGGTGGCCGAGCGCACCGCGGCCACCACGCAGTGGCTACGCAGCGCCGGCGCGACTGATTCCAACGACGTGTCGCCCCATATCGGCGCCGCGCTCCGCCACCGCCGCGGCACCTCGCCGTCGAAAAACCCGACGCCCCAACCATCGGCGTTAATCAGACCGTGCTTTTGCTGACGCGGCGCATAGGACTGCACCCGCAGGCCGAACGGCGGCTCCAGCAGCAACGAGGACACCGAGACGTCGGTCCCCAGCCAGCCGAGATGACGGCACATCAGGCGAAGCCGCCAGTATCGGGGACGTCCCAGGCCAACCGGACACCCGAGAAGATCTGACGACGGAACGGGTGATCCCAGTTGCGGAAACTGGGCCGCAGGATGGCCGATTCCACGGCCCACGACCCGCCGCGCAGCACCCGGTAGTCGCCGTCGAAGAACGGCTGCGAGTAACGGTCGTAGATCATCGGGACGAATCCCGGCCAGGGTCGCAATGGCGAGCTGGTCCATTCCCAGACGTCGCCGAGCATCTGCTCGACCCCGTATGCCGAAGCACCGGCGGGGTAGGCGCCCGCGGGTGCCGGACGCAGGGCCGTGCCACCCAGGTTGACGAGATCCTCCGACGGGTCGTCCGAACCCCATGGGTAACGACGCCGGGTGTTGGTCGCCGGATCCCAGGCGCAGGCCTTCTCCCATTCGACTTCGGTGGGCAGCCGGGCACCGGCCCAGGCCGCGTACGCCTCGGCCTCGAAGTAGGAGACATGCTGCACGGGCTCGTCGGCTGGAATGTCTTCGATGTGGCCGAACCGGGTGCGCGTGCGGGCGTCGGAGCTCCAGAACTGTGGTGCGGTCAGGCCCGTGCTGAGCCGGTGCTCCCAGCCGCGGGGAGACCACCACCGCGCCTCGGTGTAGCCACCGTCGTCGACGAACTGCTGCCATTCGCCGTTGGTAACCGGAACCCGGCCGATCCGGAATGCCGGTACGTCGACGACGTGGGCGGGACGCTCGTTGTCCAACGAATACGGTTCATCCGCAGCGTCCACACCCAGCACGAAGGGGCCGCCCGGCACCAGCGCCGACGTTCCGGCGATCCCCGGCCGGCCCGCTGGCAAGTCAGCGGATTCGCGCAGCAACGCTGCGCCGGTGCGCAGGTTCAGCGCCTGCAAGATGGTTTCGTCGTGCTGGTTTTCGTGACTGACCACCATGCCGTACACGAATGCGGCGCGGTCACCGGCGGGGTCGTCGGGCAACGCGTCCAGCGCATCCAGTGCAGCGGAACGCACTGTGCGGCAATATGATCGCGCTTCATTCGGGGACAACAACGGTAGGTCAACGCGACTGGCGCGGGAATGCACGAAGGCGTCGTAGAGACCCTCGACCGGCGGCGGCAGCATTCCGGGCCGATTCGGGTCGCCGCCGCGCAGCAGCCACAACTCTTCCTGTTGACCGATGTGCGCCAAATCCCAGATCAGCGGGCTCATCAACGGGTCATATTGGCGGCGCAGTTCGTCATCGTCGAAATCGACCAGCCGCAACGTGCGCGTGCGTGCCCGCTCCAGATCGCCGGCAAGTCTTTCCCTGGAAGTCACACGCCCCCTTGCGCCAGCTGCGAGACGGTAGCCGCGATGCCGTGGTCGACCACTTGGTCGGAGAAATCGTCGCCCGGACATCGGCCGTGTTCGACGTTGTCAACCAGCCGCCGCATCGCGTCGGCCAGCTCCGCCGGCGCCCGCTCGGCGGCGATGGCCACACAGCTGTTGGCCGCCGCATGCAGCCGGCGATCACGCAGACCGAGCCGGGCCGCCACGTCCCACGCGGTGGCCACCGGTTCGACCGCCTCGGCGGCCAGGTCGGCAGCCACCGGGTCGTCCAGCAGAGTCACCAGGGTGAACACCACGGCGGGCCAGAGGGCGTCCGGCAGCGTGTCGAGGTAGCGGATCTCCAGCCATTGCCTTGGGCGCACCGGCGGGAACAACGTGGTCAGGTGATATTCCAGGTCGGCGATGGTGGGTCGCCGGTAGCCGAGCAGGACGCGGCCGTCGACCCAGTCGGTGAACGGCACCCACTGCGTCACCGCCACGGCCTCCGGGTTGTTCACCAACATCACCGGCGCCTTGAGCGCGTAACGGGCCCAGTCGGTGCCCGGATCCTCGCCGCTGGCGCCCAGGACGGGTCCGCACCGTGCCGAATCCATTGCGCCCCAAACCCGCTGGCGGGTCGAGACCCAGCCGGTGAATTCGCCACCCAGCATCGGGGAGTTGGCTGCGATCGCGATCATCGTGGGCCCCAGGGCATGAGCCAGCCGTACCCGCGCCGCCCACCCAGACTGCGGCCCCGCGTCCACGTTGACCTGAACCGAGGCGGTCGACGTCATCATCGCCGCGCCCGCCTCACCGGTGTGGCTCGCCGCGAAGAACTGCTCCATGGCGCGATAACGGGCGCCCGGGTTGACGCGCTGGGACGCCCGCAGCGGGTCGGCACCCAAGAAGACCAGCCCCAATCCGACATTCGCGAACGCTTGTCGCAACACGACCTGGTCGGCGTTCATCGCGGCGATGGCCGCGGCGATGCCGTCCTCCGGCGGACCGGACAGCTCGACGGCGCCGCCGGGTTCGACGGTGACCGCGCTGCCGCGAGGCAACGGGGGTAACAGCTCGAGGACTTCGGTGATCTCGTCCCAACTCGGCCTGCGATAGGGATCGAGCGGATCAAAGCAGTGCGCCTCTAATTCAAGGCCGATGCGGCCCACCGAACCATCGACCAAGCAACCGTCGGCGATGTATTGGGCGGCAGCCGCAGAATCGGCCATTTCGGAATCGGCCGGGCGGGTGGTATCCAGCTGTGAGGTCGCGGCGCTGATAGCGGCGAGCGTCATATCACGATCCCTCCGGGCTCGACCACGCTTCGCCGAGCGCCATGTTGGGCAGCTATCGGAACGATAGCCGCCATGACTTCATCATCCAGATCGCCCCGACATATTCCCGTTCCCGCAGCTTCTCGAGGTAAGGCACACCCGAATACCCATATTCACCGCACTATTGCCCTAACGCGTTCTGCATGGCCCCGGCCAGCACGTTGACCGCAGGTCCCGCGTTGCCAGACTGGCAAACCTTGGCCTGCAGCAACACGTTTTCACGCAACCGGGTTTGATTGAAGCAGCGCCGATCGGTGCCCGCCTCCTGCTTGGTCCAGTTCTCGTCGGTCGCCGTCGCCGGACCGCCGGTAAACGACCAGACCTGCATCGATCCGTTGTCCAGGTGCATCGCGGTGGTCTGACCCGAACACCCAGCGGTGCGGTCCACCACCCGGTGAAAGGCGCGGGCCGCGGCGTCGGGGGTGGCAAACACCCCGACCGCCTGCTTGACCAAGTGGGTCTGATCGGTCGCCGACGTCTGAGCGATGGCACCGTTGAACGCCGCCAGGTCGGGATCGTTGTAGACCTCGGGCAGCCCGATATCCGCCCAGTTGTTGCAGTCGGCGAGGTCAACGAAATAGCCCTGAAAAGGATCGGTGGACACCGATTCCCACCCCATCGGTCCGCCGACGACGTTGCCGACCGACCCCTTGCCCAGCACCGCATAGGACACCACCCCAGGATCGGAGGGATGGGCGGCTGCGACCGGCATCGCCGAAGCGGCCCCCACGGCCACGCCGACCGTCACCGCCGCGACGGAGATTCGCATCGCTAGATCCAATTGCCCGGCTAGACCTTGACCGAGATGTCCACGTCGATGTTGCCCCGGGTGGCCTTGGAATACGGGCACACCTCGTGAGCGGCCTCCACCAGATCGCTCGCGTCGCTTTGGTCAAGGCCGGGCAGGTAGCCGACGATCTTGGCGGTGAGCCCGAACCCGCCGTCGGAGGAGTCTGTCCCGAGCCCGATCTGGACGGTCACGGTGGTTGCGTCGTCGAGTTTGACCTTTGCTTTGCCGGCCACCAGCCGCAGCGCGCTGAGGAAGCAACCGGCGTATCCCGCGGAGAACAGCTGCTCGGGATTGGTGCCTTCGCCGCTGCCGCCCATCGCCTTCGGTGGGCGGGTGTCGAGGTCGATGCGGCCGTCGTCGGATTTAACGTGGCCGTCGCGCCCGCCACCGGTTGCTGTGGATTCCGTGGAGTAAACGACTTCAATCGTCATGAGTCTCGATCATGCCAGGGTGGCCGCTCCGCAGCGACCATCGATTTGCCGGACGATTACTGGCCCAGCTTGGCGCGCACGCCTTCCTCGACCTTTTTGCCGAGATCGGGGTCGACGTTGCTCCAGTAATCAAACACCCGCGACAACACCGGCTCCTTCACGCCCTTCGAGACATGGCCAATGATGTTGTGCGCCAGTCGTTCCCGCGCTTTGTCGTCGAGGACATCGCGGACCATCGTCCCGGCCTGGCCGAAGTCGTCGTCCTCGGCGCGCAGCGTGTACGCCGCGCGGATCATTTCGCCGTCAGCCTGCCAACGCACCTCGGCGGCGCGTGCCAGGTCGGCGTGCGGGCCGCCGTAGGAGTTGGGCGCGTACACCGGATCCGACGCATTCTTCATCCGCATCGCACCGTCTTTGGAGTAGCTGTTCACCTCGACATGCGGTGTGTTGACCGGGATCTGCCGGTAGTTGGCGCCCAGCCGGGCGCGGTGCGCGTCCGAATAGGAGAAGCCGCGGGCGAGCAACATCTTGTCCGGGCTCAATCCGGTGCCGGGCACGGTGTTGTTCGGCTCGAAGGCGGCCTGCTCGATCTCGGTGTGGTAGTCGGTGACGTTGCGGTCGAGCGTCATCTTGCCGACGTCAATCAGGGGATAGTCGCCGTGCGGCCACACCTTGGTCAGGTCGAACGGATTGAAGCGGTAGGTCTTGGCCTCTTCGAACGGCATGATCTGCATCTTGAGCGTCCAGCTCGGGTGATCCCCGCCCTCGATCGCGTCGTACAGGTCGCGCTGGTGGTAATCGCCGTCCTCACCGGCCAGCCGGTCGGCGTCCTCCTGGGTCAGGAAGTCGACGCCCTGATCGCTGATGAAGTGATACTTCACCCAGAAGATCTCGCCAGCGGCGTTGATCCAGCTGTAGGTGTGGCTGCTGTAGCCATTCATGTGCCGCCAGTTCTTGGGGATACCGCGATCGCCCATCAACCAGGTCACCTGGTGCGCCGACTCGGGGACCAGGCTCCAGAAGTCCCACTGCATGTTGTGGTCGCGCAAATTCGTTGCGGCCATGCGCTTCTGGGAACGGATGAAGTGCTGGAACTTCAGCGGATCGCGCATGAAGAAGACCGGGGTGTTGTTCCCGACCAAGTCGAAGTTGCCCTCCGACGTGTAGAACTTCAGCGCGAAGCCGCGCGGGTCTCGCCAGGTGTCTGGGCTGCCGCGTTCGCCGGCCACCGTGGAGAACCTGGCCAGCATCTCGGTCTTAGTGCCCGGCTGAAACACCGCGGCCCTGGTGTACTTGCTGACGTCGTTGGTCACCTCGAAGTGGCCGAACGCGCCGCCGCCTTTCGCGTGCGGCTGCCGTTCCGGAATGCGTTCCCGGTTGAACTGCGCCATCTGCTCGATCAGGTAGTGATCCTGCAGCAGGATCGGCCCGTCGGGACCGACCGTCAACGACTGTTCGTCACTGGGTGCGGCAATGCCGGCATCAGTGGTGGTGAACCGTTCTGTCATTTCGCCATCTCCTCGTCAACTGGGCTGGTTTGAATCCGACGGCCTTGCTCCGCGTACCCACACCACCCGTACCCGAACCGGTGTTTCGGCGCAGCAGCGACCAGGCCGACGCCCACTGGACAGGGCGGCCTGGTTATCGGGCGGCACGACGGGCACACGATTCAGTGTGCGCCTGCTGCGTGGGCGCTAACGGCGCGGCCCCGGCGGAACGGCAGGGGCGGGAGCGGGGCTTTCAGCTGTGCTCGACGGGATCGAAGCGGGGCCACCCGGACCGGCGCCGAACGGTCCGCCAACCGGGCCACCCGGGCCGCCCGGGCCGAACGCCGGCGGGAAACCAGGACCGCCGGGCAACGGAGCACTAAAGCCGGGAGGAGGTCCGTACACCCACGGTGGCGGGCCACTAGGGCCGCCGGGACCGCTGGGACCGCCGTACTGCCACGGGCCGGGGCCACCAGGGCCGCCGGGACCGCCCGGACCGCCCGGACCGCCGGGGCCGTACATGCCGGGGTGATGGCGGTGGCAGTGGTGGAAATGCCCGAAGACCATGGCCCCGGAGAAGAACACGACCGAAAGGATGAAGACGATCCCAGCGACGATGACCACCCAGGCCGCAGCCACATAAAGTTTGGGCGGCTTGGCGGGTTCCGGCTGCACCGGCGGCGGCGTCAACGGCGCCCGCGGTGGTGGCGCGGGCGGCGGGACGGCGCCGGTGGAAGGCGGCGGGGGTGAGGATTCAGGTGTTTCACTCATGCCTTGAATACTGCCCCGCCAGCGCACTTCATAACAGGCCGCCTGGAACAAAGTTGCTGTGAATTAACTCAATTGGGTTCTAAGTGCAGCGTGACACGGAATGACGGTAGCCCGGCGCTCGGGTGAGCACCGGGCTACCTCTGTTGAGTTAGCGGCCCCCCGGGGTCCTCCTGTCACCCCGTGAGCATCTGATCGATTGTGGAGTCTCGCCTACAGCCACTGCGGCTAGTGCGAGGGAGCAACCGACGACGGGATTTGGCTGGGTCCGGGAGCGGCGGGAGCCGACGCGGGTCCGCCGATCGACGCGCCCTGCTGGGCAGGCGGCGGTCCCCATTGACCACCGGGACCACCCGGGCCACCCATCGGGTGATGATGCATGGACGCCGCGTGGTGCTTGTGGTGGTGGTGATGACCGCCATGGTGTCCGAGCGCCATTCCGGCAAAGAAGATGACGGAGACGATGAAGACGAGCCCCGCGACGATGGCAACCCAGGCCGCGGCGAGGAAGACCTTGGGGGTCTTGTGGACGTATGGCGTCGGTTCAGCGGCCGGCGCCGGGGCAGTGGCGGTCGAGGACCGCGCAGTTGGGGTTTCAGATGTTTCACTCATGAGACAAATGATGCGGGGGTAAACAGTAGTGACCGCTATGTGTCACTTAAGTACTAGCTATGAGCGCAAAACCTGGCCTCACCTGGCGATACTGCCACCCAGGCCGCCACTGACGCTGCAACGGCCTGCGATCCGTTCTCTTTGTGTCGGCGCTGTCTAAATATGTCGGCGGTACGGAAAAGCCCTGGTCAACGCTTTCATCCCGGTCGGCTGCGAGACCAAGCACAGCGACGGCTCCATCAAGGGCCGCCGCCCGGTAATAGCGGTTATGCCGAGGCCGGGGGGCGTCCCAAAGTTGTACTGCCTCGGAGCGGGCGCGGCTGATTGGCCCAATCGAGCGATTGCTGGCTCCTTCGTAGCGGTCTCGGACATCCTCGCGGCAGCAACGATTTGACGGACTCGGTGCCGCATCCGACTGACTGGGACTCGGGGTCCACAGCGGATCGTGATGTAACGGATCCACGATTTTTACCGAAGTGAGATGCGTGCACAGCGGTGCACTTCTACGCGCACCGAGGAGTAATGCATGCCTGCACTCACGATGTACCGCCCATGGACTACAGGGCTCATCAACGCGGCTTCGACAGCGCTTCGTCCACTGGCGGTTGCGGCAGGCATCATCGCGGCTGGGGCAGCGTTGCCCGCTCTCGCGCACGCCGATCCGACTAACGACCCAATCAGTGCCGCATTGAATGGCACAGGAACCGGCACTAACGGCTCGTTCACCGACAAGATCGCCGGAATCGGCCAATCCATCTGTCCATCGCTGGTAAAGCCGGGCGCGACCATCGCGTCGATAACCTCGCAACTCTCGGGAAAGACCGGACTTCCGCCGAACATGGCGGGGATGGTCGCCGGTATGGCGATCCAGATGGAATGCCCGGGAGTGATGACATCGCTCGCCCACGGGAATATGCCGTTCCCGGTGCAGGCGCTTGGCGGCATGCCGGGTGCGGGACTTGGTATCCCAGGTGTCGGCCCCGCGATGCCGGGTGCGGGCCCTGGCATGCCAGGAGCCACTCCGTCTCTAGTGGGCGGCCTATTCCCCTTGATGCCGCCGGCGGCGCCAGGTGCCGGCCCCGCTCAGAACCCGCTGGCGTTGCTAGGTCACTAGCTCGTCGAAAGTGATTGCGACAAGAGGAAACATGACGAGGAGAGTAAAGATCGTCGCCGTCTTCTCGATCTGCGCCGCCTTCACGGCACTGGACACAGTTGCGGATTCTGCTGCACGCGCTGACAATTCAAGTACCGCGATGTATAGCGGTATCAACCGGCTACGCCAGGCATGCGGGCCGATCGGCGATGACCCGCGTTTGACAGCAGCAGCCCAGCGGCACGCTGACGACATGCTGAGGAACGGTTTGGACGGCCACGTCGGTTCGGACGGCTCCTCACCGCAGGTGCGTATCACGGATGCGGGCTACACCAGGGCCAGCTACACCGGTGAAATCGTATTCTGGGGAACGGGATCCGCTGGGAGTCCGAGCGTAGCGCTCGACATGTGGATGCAAAGTCCCCCACACCGCGCGATCATCCTGAACTGTGCATACACCACAGTCGGCTTCGCCACTGCCAGGGACGGCAACAAGATGACTGCCGTCGGTGACTTCGCGAGTCCTTAAAACCTGCTGCGGGCCAAGCTGTTTCAGATCACCAATGCCGCGCAGCACGAGATAGCACCCGATCAGAGCTTGAACGGGTTGACCGCAAACTGGATCACCCGGTAAGGCGCGCTCACCCGCGCGCGAGTGTCCCACTGGCTCACGAAGATTCGCAGCTCATCCAGGGTTGAACCGGGTGAGATGTACCCGCCGTACGGCTGCGCCAGTCGGTTGTCGTTCGGGGGCGGCAGGGTTTCGGCCGGATCGGGCCACTCGTCGTGTTGGACGACCGTGGTCACCGGCGCGCTGCCCAGCGATGTGGGGTCATCCGCAACGCGGACCTCCATATTGCCGTTGCTGGCGTTGAAATAGGACAGCACCGCCTTGCCCTCGATCTGCCGCACGCACATCTCCCCCACCTGGTCGGGCCATAACGGGGTCGGCGCCTTGTTCCAGCCACCGTTGGGACCGGCCGCCCACCCCTGCCAGCGGGACCGGTCGGTAAAGCTTTGCGGCGTGGCGCGATACAGCACCACCGGCTGGCTGCGGGTAAAGCTGTTGGCCACGATGTACACCCACCCGGTCGGCGAATCGGGTGCCGGGATCGGGTCGTAGTACCCGCTGATCTGGGTCTGCGAGCCGCCCTGATACGCGGCGTCACGCCGGGATCCGGTAACCGTCTGCCAGCCGGCGTGCGCCGGTTCGGCCGTCACCAGCCGGGAGTACTGCGGCTTGAGGTTGTTGGTCGTAGTCACCATCAAGTAATTGCGCCGGTTGATCTGCACCACCCCGGCGGGTAACTGTGAGTCCCCGGACGGTGCGGGATCAGCCAACAGCGGCCTGGTGATTCCAGTGACCCCGGTGTAGCGCACCCCGTCTGGATCGTCGACCGAGGCCGTGTCGACATGCAGCGCGACCGGCGAATACCAGCCGCCGAACCCGACACCCTGGCCGGCGAAGCTGTCACCGCAGACCTGTAGCAGTTCGGTGGGGAACTCTAGGAATTCACACAGATCGGTGGCGCCGACGCCGTAATCCTGGGTGGGCGTGCCGGTTCCGGCCGTCGGGCCCAGCCGCAGCACCTGACCCGGGGCCAGCGGTCCCACGATGGGCTGCGGGGCGGGCGCGGGCGGATCGGCTTGTGCGACCCAAACAGCCTGTGCAACAAGCAGATACGTTACCGAAGCGACCAGCAGTGAGCGTCGCACAACCAGCCGGGTGCGGGCGGAACTCACCCGCGGGTCACAATGCCGAGTGCAGTTCCGAGGCCAGCAGCTCGGCGATCTGGATGGTGTTCAGCGCCGCACCCTTGCGCAGGTTGTCCCCCGCGACGAACAGCGCCAGGCCCCGTCCGTCCGGCACTCCCGGGTCGTGCCGGATCCGGCCGACCAGTGAGTCGTCGACTCCGGCGGCGGCCAACGGCGTCGGCACGTCCACCAGCTTCACGCCCGGCGCGCGGGCCAGCAGTTCACGGGCCCGCTCGGGTGAGAGCGGCCGGGCGAACTCGGCGTTGATCGACAGCGAGTGCCCGGTGAACACCGGCACTCGCACGCAGGTTCCGCTGACCAGCAGATCGGGAATGCCGAGAATCTTGCGGCTCTCGGAGCGCAGCTTCTGGTCCTCGTCGGTCTCCCCGGATCCGTCGTCGACGAGCGATCCGGCCAACGGGATCACGTTGAAGGCGATGGGCGCGACGTAGGTCTTGGGCGCCGGAAATTCCAGCGCGCTGCCGTCGTGCACCAGCTGCTCAGCCTCGCCGACCACCGCACGCGCCTGCGTCGCCAATTCCTCGACACCGGCCAGCCCACTGCCTGACACGGCTTGGTAGCTCGAGACCACCAGGCGCACCAGTTGGGCTTCCTCGTGCAGCGGCTTGAGTACCGGCATCGCGGCCATCGTGGTGCAGTTCGGGTTGGCGATGATGCCCTTAGGCCGGTTGGCGGCGTCGCGGACGAAGTTGACCTCCGAGACCACCAGCGGAACATCAGGATCCTTGCGCCACGCCGACGAGTTGTCGATCACCGTGACTCCGGCCGCGGCGAACCGCGGCGCCTGCACCAACGACATGGTTTTGCCCGCGGAGAACAACGCGATGTCCAGGCCGGTCGGGTCTGCCGTCGCGGCGTCTTCAACCTCGATCTCCTGGCCGCGGAATCCCAACTTGCGGCCCTGCGAGCGGGCGGAAGCGAAAAACCGCACGCTGGTCGCCGGGAAGTTGCGCTCGTCGAGCAGATTGCGCATCACCTGGCCCACCTGACCGGTGGCCCCTACTACCCCGATGGCAACCATCTATCGACCCGTCCCCGCATACACCGTGGCCTCTTCCTCGCCGCCAAGCCCGAACGCCTCATGCAACGCCACGACGGCCTTATCTAGTTCGGTGTCGCGACACAGCACCGAGATCCGGATCTCGGAGGTGGAGATCAGCTCGATGTTGACGCCGACCGCGGCCAGCGCCTCACAGAAGGTCGCGGTGACCCCCGGATGGCTGCGCATGCCCGCGCCGATCAGCGACACCTTGCCGATGTGGTCGTCATAGAGCAGTTGGGTGAACCCGATCTCGGCCTTGAGGGAGTCAAGCTTGGCGACTGCGGTGGGCCCGCTGTCGCGTGAGCAGGTGAAGGTGATGTCGGTTTTGCCGTCCTCGACCTTGGAGACGTTCTGCAGCACCATGTCGATGTTCACATCGGCGTCGGCGATGGCGCGGAAGACCCGGGCCGCATATCCGGGGATGTCCGGGATCCCGACGACGGTCACCTTGGCTTCGCTGCGGTCGTGCGCAACTCCGGTCAGCAGGGGGCTTTCCATAGATATGTCCTTGATCGATCCGACGACGACAGTGCCTAGTTTGTCCGAGTACGACGACCGGACGTGCACGGGCAAGTTGTAGCGGCGGGCGTATTCCACGCACCGCAGCATCAGCACCTTGGCCCCGCAGGCCGCCAACTCGAGCATTTCCTCGAACGTGACGGTGTCGAGCTTGCGCGCGGTGCGCACGATCCGTGGATCCGCGCTGAAGATGCCGTCCACGTCGGTGTAGATCTCGCAGACGTCAGCGCCCAGCGCCGCGGCCAGCGCGACGGCCGTGGTGTCCGAGCCGCCGCGGCCCAGTGTGGTCACATCCCTGCTGTCCTGGCTGACGCCCTGGAAGCCGGCGACCAAGACGATGTCGCCTTCGGCGAGCGCGGACTGCAACCGGGTCGGCGTGACGTCGATGATCTTCGCGTTGCCGTGGGTGCCGGTGGTGATGACACCGGCTTGCGAGCCGGTGAACGACCGGGCGCGGGCACCGAGGGATTCGACCGCCATGGCCACCAGCGCGTTGGAGATGCGCTCACCGGCGGTCAGCAGCATGTCCAGCTCGCGGGCCGGTGGCACCGGGCATACCTGCTGCGCCAGGTCCAGCAGATCGTCGGTGGTATCGCCCATCGCCGAGACCACCACCACGACATCGTTGCCCTGCTTTTTGGTCTCAACGATGCGTTCGGCGACGCGACGGATGCGATCGGCGTCGGCCACCGAGGATCCGCCGTATTTCTGCACGACAAGCGCCACTGTCGCTCTTTCGTTCCGGAGGGAATTGGTTCACCACAGAATACGTGTGAAGGTTCCCCGCATTTGCCGCCCGCCTCGGCTCCCGCGCAGCTTACCGGCGCATTGGCTCACCCGGAAATCGATTATTCGCGCTCGGCCGCGACCAAATCTTCGCCGGCGTGCGAGCACCACGACGTCAGATGGCGGAAGCGGCTGGTCGGCCGCCCGGCCGTAAGGTACGCCGTGGGGCGCCAGTTGCGCGGCAACTTATTACGACGACACCATTTGGATCGCCCAGAAGTCGCTGGCTAAGTGCGCTCCGTTGATGGGCGAATCATTCGAGCTGGCCTTAGTACCGGTCAGGTACTCGTAGGGCATGTAGAAGTAGCCGTGGTCACCCCACGACGGTCCCCACGAGTTCCGAACGATCAGGTGGCCCTTGGAATCTGAGTAGCCGACGGCGAGCACGGCGTGCCCACCGACAGTGGCCTCACCAGGTTTGGGCATCGGCATCACACCCGTTCGAGCGACGGACTGCGATTCGAAGCTCTTGTACACGGTGAACCCGAACACCACCGCCAGGTTCGAGGCGATCGCGTCCTTGAGCGCCACCAGCGTCTGAATTCCCTCGTACTGCACCGCTTTATCCGTCTCGGCCGACACGTAGCAGCGCTTGGGCGGCTTTACCGTGAATACCCCAATGTCGTAGGGCCACAACGATTCCGGGCAAACACCCTCGCGGTTGACCACCTTGATGCCGTCCCTGATGACGGCGCCCGAATCGCTGGACACGGTACCTTCGAGCGCGCGCTCGTTGTAGTAGATGAACAACCGGGACGGCACAAAATCGGTCAATCCCTGCCGATCCCGTTCGTACTCCATTGCACCGGCTATGGCGTTTCCAGTGCACGACCCGAGCTGTCCCTGGTCGTAGACCGGCGGCATCGACGGACGCAGGTCGTACTCGCTGGGTGGCAGGCCTGTGAGTCTGGTCGCATACAGCTTGTCCCGGACGTCCGGGAGCTGCGGGCGCCAGCCGAAACCCCGAACGTGGCTCCAGTCCTGTGCTTGCTCATCGTTGTTGACGCGGATGGACTCTCGCAATGTGGTCATGGCAACCTCCCGAACTTCTTTGGTGCGTTGAACGTAAGGCGGCGACCACACCGTTGGCATGCGTAGTGCACCACTCCATTTCTGGCTGAATAGCGATGAGTAGCGGCATCGGAGCTCTCCGGTTCACGTCGCCGCTGGATGCTGCGGGCTCACACCGCGAAGGTGAACCAGTTTTGGCACCCTGAGCTGGTCGCGGTAGAGTTCAACTCGTGCAGCGGGTGCTCCTCCTCGGACGCCGCGGCGGGGTCTGATCCAGACTGGCCTCCCGTCGCGGGTCTTCGCGATGCGCCGGTCTGAAGTTCCTTCTTAAAACCCCGGAGCAACTACCGTGACAACCTTTTCTCAATCGTCCAGCCCTGACGCGTACACGTCTGCACGAACCATCGTCACCCCCGAGGGCCCACCCGGGCCGGGCCAGCAGCCATGGAATCCGCAGCGGGGCTCCGCTATGCCGGTCAACCGATACCGGCCCTTCGCCGCAGAGGTCGAGGCCATCCGGCTGCCCGACCGCAGCTGGCCCGACAAGGTGATCACCCGTGCCCCACTGTGGTGTGCGGTGGATCTGCGGGACGGCAACCAAGCCCTGATCGACCCGATGAGTCCGGCGCGAAAGCGCCGCATGTTCGACCTGCTGGTTCGCATGGGCTACAAGGAGATCGAGGTCGGCTTCCCGGCGGCGAGTCAGACCGACTTCGACTTCGTCCGCGAGATCATCACCGACGGCGCCATCCCCGACGACGTCACCATCCAGGTGCTGACCCAGTGCCGGCCCGAACTGATCGAGCGCACCTTCGAGGCGTGCCGCGGCGCGTCACAAGCGATCGTGCACTTCTACAACTCGACGTCAATCCTGCAGCGCCGCGTGGTCTTTCGCGCGGACCGGGCCGCAGTGCAGGCGATCGCCACCGACGGCGCTCGCAAGTGCGTCGAGGAGGCCGCCAAATACCCGGGCACGCAATGGCGTTTCGAGTACTCGCCGGAGTCCTACACCGGGACCGAACTCGAATACGCCAAGCAGGTGTGCGATGCCGTCGGCGAAATCATCAAGCCCACGCCGGACAATCCGATCATCTTCAACCTGCCCGCCACCGTGGAGATGGCCACCCCAAACATCTACGCCGACTCGATCGAGTGGATGAGCCGCAACCTGGCCAACCGGGAATCGGTCATCCTGAGCCTGCATCCGCACAACGACCGCGGAACAGCCGTTGCCGCAGCCGAATTGGGCTATCAGGCGGGCGCCGACCGGATCGAGGGATGTCTGTTCGGCAACGGGGAACGCACCGGCAATGTGTGTCTGGTCACGCTCGGGCTGAACCTGTTCTCCCGCGGCGTGGACCCGCAGATCGACTTCTCCAACATCGACGAGATCCGCCGCACCGTCGAGTACTGCAACCAGCTGCCGGTGCCCGAACGTCACCCTTACGGCGGAGACCTGGTCTACACGGCGTTCTCCGGCAGCCACCAGGACGCCATTAACAAGGGCCTGGACCAGATGAAGATCGACGCCGATGCCGCGGACTCCGACATCGACGACATGCTCTGGCAGGTGCCGTATCTGCCGATCGACCCCAAGGACGTCGGGCGCACCTACGAGGCGGTGATCCGGGTCAATTCGCAGTCCGGTAAGGGCGGTGTGGCCTACATCATGAAAGCCGACCACGGCCTGGCCCTGCCGCGACGGCTGCAGATCGAGTTCTCCCAGGCGATCCAGAAGATCACCGACGGCGAGGGCGGCGAAGTCTCGCCCAAGGCGATGTGGGACGCGTTCTCCGAGGAGTATTTGGCCCCGGTGCTGCCGCTGGAGCGGATCAAGCAGCGGGTCGAGGCCCCCGAGGAAGACGACGGCGCCACCACCGTCGTTGCGACCGTCAAGATCAACGGGACGGAGTCCGAGATCAGCGGCGTCGGCAACGGCCCGCTGGCCGCTTTCGTCCACGCACTGGGAAGCGTCGGGTTCGACGTCGCCGTCCTCGACTACTCCGAGCACGCGATGAGTGCCGGTGACGACGCGCAGGCCGCGGCCTACGTCGAGGCCTCGGTGGCCGGGCGAACCGTGTGGGGTGTCGGGATCGCTCCGTCGATCACCACCGCGTCGCTGCGCGCCGTGGTGTCTGCGGTCAACAGGGCCGCGCGCGGCTGATCAGAACAGCGCGAGCTGCTGCTCGGCCGGGGCGGTGTCGACGAATTCCTCCATGCCGGTGCCGCCGATGACGCCGTCAACGCCGTCCATGAACTGCGCGTCCGAAACGACCGGCACGCCCAGCTGCTGGGCCTGATAACCCTTGCCCTGCTCAGGGGCGGCGGCATTGCAGACCACTAGCGAGGTCTCCTGGTCGACGGCATCGGTGTAGGCCAGACCGGCATGCAGGATCCGCTCGACCAGCTCCTCGTGGGTGCGCCGCACCTCGGCGGCCAGCGCTACCCGCATGCCCTGGACCAGCGGCCTGCCCCGGACATACGGCCCCGGGTTGAGATATGGGCAGGGCATGCGGGAAGCCAGCGCCTTCAACGGCCGCAGCTCCTCGTGGGTGACGCGGCCGTTGGGCCACCGGCGTCGCGTGACTGGACGCACCGGCAGCCAGATGTCGTGTTCGCGCGCCCGATCAAGCGCTGAGGCCAGCACACCGGTCAACACCATCGCGTCGTCGAAGGCGTCGTGCGGGCGCTCCTGCGTGACGCCCCAATGCGCGGCGAGGGTCTCCAACCGCAGATTGTCGGTGCCCAGATCGAGTCGGCGGGCCAGCTCGACCGTGCACATGACGCTGTCGACGGGAAGTGCGGCCTCGGCGAGCTCGGCCTCGGCCGCCAGGAAGGCATAGTCGAACGCGACGTTGTGCGCCACCAGCGTGCGACCGCGCAGCACCTTGACCACGTCGCCGACAATGTCGCCGAACTGCGGCTGGTCCTCGAGCATCGCGGTGGTCAAACCGTGCACGTGGGTGGGACCCGGGTCCACCCCGGGGTTGAGCAGGCTGACGACGGATTGCTCGACCCGGCCGTCGGCGTCGAGCCCGAGCACGGCGATGCTGATGATCCGTGCCTGACCAGGCCGAAATCCCGAAGTCTCGACGTCGATGACGGCCCAGCCACCGTCCGGATCACGCACCGGCCGGCCCCAGGACGGCGTCGGGTTCACGGGCTTCATGGACTGAGAATGGCACGTCCGACCGACATCACCGGGTCGTCTCCGCGCCGTGTCGGCACTTAAGTCCATGAGGGCGACCCCCATCGCCCGGTGCCAAAGCGCCGCGCTTGCGATCGCCCTTAACCTTTACGGGTGATCACCACCCGGGCACGTCTGGCGCTGGCCGCAGGCGCGAGCGCACGATGGGCGTCGCGGATCACCGGACGCGGCGCCGGCGCCATGATCGGCGGCCTGGTCGCGATGACGCTGGACCGCTCGATCCTGCGCCAACTCGGGGCCGGGCGGCGCACCGTCGTCGTCACCGGCACCAACGGCAAATCGACGACCACCCGGATGACCGCGGCCGCATTAGCGACATTGGGACCGGTCGCCACCAACGCCGAAGGCGCCAACATGGACGCCGGTCTGGTGGCCGCGCTGGCCGCCGACCGCGCCGCCGGCCTGGCGGCCCTGGAAGTCGACGAGATGCACGTGCCGCACGTCTTAGACGCGGTGGAAGCCGCTGTCGTCGTGTTCCTCAACCTGTCGCGCGACCAGCTGGACCGGGTCGGCGAGATCAACGTGATCGAACGCACGCTGCGATCCGGGCTGGCCCGGCACCAAACGGCGGTCGTCGTCGCCAACTGCGACGACGTGCTGATGACCTCGGCGGCCTACGACAGTCCGAACGTGGTGTGGGTGGCCGCGGGCGGCGCCTGGTCGAACGACTCGGTCAGCTGCCCGCGCAGCGGCGAGGTCATCGTCCGCGATGCCGGCCACTGGTATTCCACCGGCGCCGACTTCAAGCGGCCCAGCCCGCACTGGTGGTTCGACGAGGAGACCCTCTACGGACCCGACGGCCTGGCCCTGCCGATGCAGCTGGCGCTGCCCGGGGCGGTGAACCGGGGCAACGCCGCCCAGGCCGTGGCGGCCGCCGTCGCGCTGGGCGCGGATCCGGCCGCGGCCGTCAGGGCGGTTTCCGCCGTCGACGAAGTCGCCGGGCGTTACCGCACGGTGCGTATTGGCCAGCACGACGCGCGGATCCTGCTGGCCAAGAACCCGGCCGGCTGGCAGGAAGCGCTGTCGATGGTGAACAAGCACGCGGCGGGGGTGGTGATCTCCGTCAACGGGCAAGTGCCCGACGGCGAGGACCTGTCCTGGCTGTGGGACGTCCGGTTCGAACACTTCGAGGAGACGGCCGTCGTCGCCGCCGGTGAACGCGGCACCGACCTGGCGGTGCGGCTGGAGTACGCCGGCGTCGAGCACACGTTGGTACACGACACCCTGGCCGCGATCGCCTCCTGCCCGCCCGGGCCCGTCGAGGTCGTCGCCAACTACACGGCGTTCCTGCAGCTGAGCCGAGCATTGGCCCGGCATGTCTGAGTCGACCGTGCGCATCGGGCTGGTGTTGCCCGATGTGATGGGCACCTACGGCGACGGTGGCAACGCCGTGGTGCTGCGCCAACGGCTGCGGCTGCGCGGTATCACCGCCGAGATCGTCGAGATCACGCTGGCCGAACCGGTGCCGGACTCCTTGGACCTGTACACGCTGGGCGGCGCGGAGGACTACGCGCAGCGGCTGGCCACCCGGCACCTGATCAAGTACCCGGGGCTGCAGCGAGCGGCGGATCGGGGCGCTCCCGTGCTGGCGATCTGTGCGGCCATTCAGGTGCTCGGTCACTGGTACGAGACCTCGTCGGGGGAACGCGTCGACGGCGTGGGCCTGCTGGATCTGACCACCTCGCCACAGTCCGCGCGCACTATTGGCGAGTTGGTCGGCAGGCCGTTGCTGCCCGGTGTAAGCCAGCAACTCACCGGCTTCGAGAACCATCGCGGCGGCACCGTGCTGGGCCCCGCGGCGTCGCCGTTGAGCGCGGTGGTCAAGGGCGCGGGCAACCGCGCGGGCGACGGTTTCGACGGCGCGATTCAGGGCAGCGTGGTCGCCACCTACATGCACGGGCCGTGTCTGGCGCGCAACCCGGAGCTAGCCGATGTGCTGCTGAGCAAGGTGGTGGGTGAGCTGTCGCCGCTGGCGCTGCCCGAAGTGGAGCTCTTGCGCCGTGAGCGGTTAGCGGCTCGCAACGGCTAAACAGGTGGTCGCGGGCACAACCGGTTCCGAGTAGCAAAGTTGTGGGTACGCGACGTGTCAATGAGCATTCGACGCCGCAGGCATAGCTGCGCACCCAACGGACCCAGCGACACCCGGGACGCCGATTCGGCCATGCGCCGCGACACCGCGGGCACTGCCATCGGCAACTTCATGGAGTGGTACGACTTCGGCGTCTACGGCTATATCGCAACAACCATCGCGCAGGTGTTTTATCCGGGCGATAGCGTCAGCGCGGTCCATCTCATCGCCACCTTCAGCACGCTGGCTGCGGCGTACGTGGTACGGCCGCTCGGCGGGTTCGTCCTTGGTCCGCTCGGTGACCGCATCGGGCGCAAGCGGATTTTGGTGATCACCATCCTGATGATGACGGTGGGAACCACCATGACCGGCTTACTTCCCGGCTACAGAACCATCGGCGTCTGGGCGCCGATCCTGCTTCTGATCGCCCGGATCTTTCAAGGCTTGTCGACCGGCGGCGAGTTTGTCGGTGCGATGACCTATCTCGCCGAGCGGGCCCCGGCCCACAAACGCGGCAAGACGGTCGGGTTCCTGCCGCTGGGGAACCTGGTCGGGTTCGTGTTCGCCGGGTTGCTGGTGACCGCATTACAGGCCTGGCTGCCAAGCAGCGACATGCTGGCATGGGGCTGGCGGATTCCGCTGTTGCTGGGAGCGCCGTTCGGTGTGCTCGCTCTCTATTTGCGGCTGCGAATCCAGGAGTCGCCCGCCTACGAACAGGTGCGCAGCAGCACGGATGCGCCGGTCGACCGCGGCTGGCAGCAATTTCGGCGCACAGTGGTGGAGCAACGGAAGCCGATGGTGATCTGCGCGGCCCTGGTGGTGACTTCCCAGGTCCCCGATTTCATGCTCACCGGATACTTGCCGACGTACCTCAAAGTGGTTGTGCACGTTGGAAACACGGCCGGACTAGTGATGATCGTGGCGACGTTGGCGATCCTGATGGCCGCGGTGGTGTTCGTCGCCATGTTGTCCGACCGGATCGGCGTCAAACCGATCATGTGGACGGGCTGCGGACTGCTCGTGGTGGCGTCGGTGCCGGCATTCTTGCTGATGAGCTCCGGCGCTATCTTTCCGTTGGTCTTCATCGGTGTGCTGCTGATCGGGCTGATGGAACTGTGTTTCGACAGCACCACGCCCGCTGCGCTGCCGGCACTGTTCCCAACCAGGGTGCGCAACGGAGCGCTGGCCATTTCGTACAACATCGCGCTTTCGACCGTCGGCGGAACCACCCCGCTGATCGCTCAAGCGCTGATATCCGCCACCGGCAACACCCTGGTGCCGGCCTACATGCTGGTCTTTGCGGGCCTGGTGGGAACGATCACCCTTCGATTCATGCCGGAAGTCGCCGGAAAGCCGCTGCCGGGGTCTGGGCCTTCGGCCGAAAGCGAGGCCGGCGAGCTCGCCGCGCGCTAAGACCGCCACCCGTGCCTAGCTGGACGACAAGTTTCTTTTGAGAATCCCTCCAGGGCCGTCGCCCAATCTTTTCGCGAGATATCAGCACTCGAGGAAAGGGGCATCATGCACAGCACCCCGACGACCAACGTCGCCACGACGGCGCGCCTCGGCGTGTTCGCCGTACTCGTGGGCGCGGCCGTCGCTGCCGCGGTGATCGGATCCGACGGCCCGGCCCACGCCGCTCCCAAGGCTCCCGCCCCGAACACCAACTCCGGGATGCACGGCGACCCGGCCGCCGCCGCGGCCTACTGGGGGTATCAACAACAAGATTTCGACTGCGCGGAGATGGCGGTCGCGGACGTGATCGGTCAGATCAGCGGCCACTTGCCCAGCGAGGACGAGATCACCGGCATGGCCGCGAACATCCCCAGCGCGTCTCACCCCGGACCGATCTACACCGGCGGCAGGACCAGCAATAAAGACCTGGTGCCACTGCTGGCGCATAACGGCGTCCCGGCGGACGCGGTGCACCCCAGCACCACCGACACCCTGGTGCGGCGGCTGGATCAGGGCCGCAAGATGATCGTCGGGGTCAACGACAAGATCCTGTGGAATGTGCCCGGCAACCGCGCACGCGAAAACCACTTCGTGGTCGTCATCGGCATCGACACTCGAGCCAACGTGGTGCACGTCAACGACAGCGGCATCGAGGCCGGCCGCGACGAGCAGGTTTCCCTCGGCACCTTCGAAGCGGCGTGGGCCGCCGCCGATAACTTCGCCGTCGTGACCAGGTGACGGTTTAGACCATGGCCCGGCGGCCGGTGAGCGCGCGACCCAGCGTCAGCTCGTCGGCGAACTCCAAGTCGCCACCCATCGGCAGCCCGGACGCGATCCGCGTCACGGTCAGACCGGGGATGTCGCGCAGCATCCGAACCAGGTAAGTGGCCGTCGCCTCGCCCTCGGTATTGGGGTCGGTCGCGATGATTACCTCGGTGATGTCGACACCGTCGACGCGTTCACCGATGCGGGTCAGCAGCTCGCGGATCCGCAGTTGCTCGGGGCCGACCCCGGACAGCGGATCAAGTGCACCGCCCAGCACGTGGTAGCGGCCGCGGAATTCGCGGGTGCGCTCGACGGCCTGGATATCCTTGGGCTCCTCGACGACGCATACCAGCGAGCCATCCCGACGCGAATCGCCGCAGATCCGGCAGCGCTCGTCGTCGGAGACGTTGCCGCACACCGCGCAGAACCGCACGCCGTCGCGCACCTTCGCCAGCACCGCGGTCAGCCGGTCGATATCCGACGGTTCGACGGACAACAGATGAAATGCGATGCGCTGCGCGCTTTTCGGCCCGATGCCCGGCAGCTTGCCGAGCTCGTCGATCAGATCCTGGACCGGTCCCTCGAACATGGGGAAGGTCAGAGCCCCGGGGGCGGCACAGCCGGTGACGACGGCGAGCCAGCCGGTGGGCCGCCCAGGCCGCCGGCCAGCGCACCCAACCGTTCCTGCGCCAGCTGGGTGACTTGCGCCGAGGCGTCGGCCATGGCGCCGACGATCAAGTCCTGCAAGGTCTCGATGTCGTCCGGGTCGACGACCTTGGGATCGATGTTCACCCCGACCAGCTCGCCGCTGCCCTTGACGACGACCTTGACCAGCCCCCCGCCCGCCTGGCCATGGATCTCGGCGTTGGCGAGCTGGTGCTGAGCTTCCATGAGTTTTTGCTGCATCTGCTGCGCTTGGGCGAGCAACGCCGACATATCGCCTCCGGGTTGCATGACAATCCCCTCGCATCTCGGTCTCGACTTGGTTTCGCCTGTGGATGTCCGGCGATTTGAAACACTCAGCGTAGTCCGCGCGACGTTACCTTTGCGCCGTGGACCTTCCAGTTAGCAGGCGTGTCGGGATCAGAACATTGCTCGGCGTACTGATCGCTGCTGCAACAGTCATCATCCCGACCGCGACCGCGGCCCCTTCCAGTATCGCCGGCATGGTCGTTGTCATCGACCCCGGCCACAACGGTTCCAACGACGGTTCGATCGGCCGCCAGGTCCCCACCGGTCGCGGTGGCACCAAGGACTGCCAAACCAGCGGAACCGCGACCAACGCCGGCTACATGGAGCACACCTTCACCTGGGACACCGCGCTGCGGCTGCGCGCTGCGCTGAACGCGTTGGGCGTGCGGACCGCGATGACACGTGACAACGACACCGGGCTGGGACCCTGTGTCGACGCGCGGGCCAACTTGGAGAATTCACTGCACCCCAACGCAATCGTGAGCATCCACGCCGACGGCGGTCCACCGTCGGGGCGGGGATTCCACGTCAACTATTCGGCCCCGCCGCTCAATCAGGCGCAGGCCGGACCGTCGGTCCAGTTCGCCCGGATCATGCGCGACCAAATGCAGGCCTCGGGCATTCCTCCCGCCACCTACATCGGCCAGGACGGCCTGTACGGCCGCTCGGATCTGGCCGGGCTGAACCTGGCGCAGTACCCGTCGATCCTGGTCGAGTGCGGCAACATGAAGAACCCGGTGGATTCGGCGCTGATGCAGTCCCCCGACGGTCGGCAGAAGTACGCCGACGCGCTGACCCGCGGCGTCGCGGGCTTCCTGGCCAGCCAGGGACAGGCGCGCTAGCCCTCCAGTTCGTTCTTCAGGTTGGTCAGCACCTCGCCCTGAATCTTCTTCAACCCCAGTGGCGCAAAGGTCTTTTCGAAGAAGCCCTTGACGCCGCCGGCGCCCGTCCAGGTGGTCTTCACGGTGACGCTGGATCCAGGTCCCGCGGGCGCCACCGTCCAGTTGATGACCATCGACGAGTTGGCGTCCTTCTCGATAACCGTGTGACCGGCGACGTCGACGTTGACGTGCACATCGCGCACGCGTGATTTGGTGGCCTGCAGCTTCCATTTGGCGACCGTCCCAGGCCCCTGCCCACCTTGCAGCACCTGGTATTCGCTGTACTGCGGAGACAAAATTTTCGGACGAACCGTCTGATAGTCCGCCACCGCAGCGAGTGTGGCCGCGGGCCCGACATTGATCAAGATCGTGCTGGCCGCGCTCACCTGGCCCATCAGGGCAACTCCTCTTCCTGTGATGCCGCCCGCGCGCGAATGCACGGGCTGTGTCCGAAGACTAGGGTATATGTGGTGCTCGGTCCTGGATCTGCACTCGCCACTCACAGGTCGGGCGTTGAGAAGTTGATGGCCAGTTATCGGTCCATCCCACCAACGTCCGCCGTTCGGCTGGCCAAACCTACGTCAAATCTGTTCCGCGCCCGCACTAAACGCGAGGCAAGAGGTCTGGACACTTCCGGTTTGACCGGCGTGCTGAGTGTCGATCCCGAAACTGGCACCGCTGACGTGGCCGGCATGTGCACCTATGAAGACCTGGTGGCAGCAACCCTGCCGTATGGCCTTTCGCCCCTGGTGGTCCCGCAATTGAAGTCCATCACCCTGGGCGGCGCCGTCAGTGGCTTGGGTATCGAGTCAGCGTCGTTTCGCAACGGCCTGCCACACGAATCGGTGCTGGAGATGGATATCCTCACTGGCGCTGGCGAATTGCTCACCACATCACGCAGCCAGCATGCCGAGCTATTTCGTGCGTTTCCCAATTCGTATGGGACACTTGGATATTCGACTCGGCTTAAGATCGAGCTAGAATCCGTCGCGCCATTTGTCGCGCTGCGGCACATCCGTTTTCGATCATTGCCCGAGATGGTCGCCGCGGCCGAACGCATCATCGACACCGGCGGACAGGGTGGCACCCCGGTCGATTACCTCGACGGCGTGGTGTTCAGCGCCGACGAAAGCTACCTCTGCGTGGGCAGACGGACCACCACTGCGGGTCCGGTCAGCGACTACACCGGGAAAAACATCTACTACCAGTCGATGCAGCATGATTTCGCCGGTGTGGAACGCACCAAGGATGACCGGCTGACCACGCACGACTATTTCTGGCGCTGGGACACCGATTGGTTCTGGTGTTCGCGCGCATTCGGCATGCAGAACCCGCGGTTGCGGCGCTGGTGGCCACGGCGCTACCGGCGCAGCAGTGTCTATTCGAAGATCGTGTCCATGGATCGGCAGTTCGGCGTGTCCGACCGGGTCGAGGCTCGTAACGGCCGTCCGTCGCAGGAGCGGGTGGTGCAGGACGTCGAGGTGCCGATCGGGCGAGCCTGCGACTTCTTGGAGTGGTTTTTGGGCAACGTGCCGATCACGCCGATTTGGTTGTGCCCGTTGCGACTTCGCGATCACGATGGCTGGACGCTGTATCCGATACGGCCGGACCAGACCTACGTCAACGTCGGGTTCTGGTCGTCGGTGCCGGCCGGCGACAGTGCGGGCACCACCAACCGGACGATCGAGGCGAAGGTCAGCGAGCTCAACGGGCACAAGTCGTTGTACTCCGACTCCTTCTACAGCCGCGAGGAGTTTGACGAGCTCTACGGTGGGGATGCCTACGACACGGTGAAGAATTCCTACGATCCGCAATCTCGCCTGCTTGATCTCTACGCGAAGGCGGTGCAACGGCGATGACGACGACCAGAGAGCCGCACCGCACCACCCACCTTGCCGGGGGCAAACTCACTATGGCCGAGGTGCTGGCCGTGTTCACCGCAACCGGGCGACAGCCGCTGAAATTCACCGCGTACGACGGCAGCACCGCTGGCAGCGATGACGCCGCGCTGGGCTTGGATCTCTGCTCGCCGCGTGGCGCTACCTACCTGGCAACGGCCCCGGGGGAGCTCGGCATCGCCCGCGCATACATCTCGGGTGATCTGCAGATACACGGCGTACATCCGGGCGATCCCTACGAGCTGCTCAAAACGCTGACCGACCGGGTGCAATTCAGGCGGCCGTCGGCCCGCGCGCTGGCTCATGTCGTGCGCTCGATCGGCGTCGAGCGGTTGGTACCGATCGCTCCGCCGCCGCAAGAGACACCGCCGCGCTGGCGCCGGGTCACCGACGGCTTGCTGCACAGCAAGACTCGTGACGCCGAGGCCATCCACCACCACTACGACGTGTCCAACGCCTTCTACGAATGGGTGCTGGGGCCGTCGATGACCTACACCTGCGCCGTCTATCCGAACGCTGACGCGACGCTGGAAGACGCCCAGGAGAACAAGTACCGGCTGGTTCTCGACAAACTTGGGCTGCGACCGGGCGACCGGCTGCTCGACGTGGGCTGCGGCTGGGGCGGCATGGTGCGTTATGCCGCCCGGCGCGGTGTCCAGGTCATCGGCGCGACGCTGTCGGCTGAGCAGGCGAAGTGGGCGCGAAACGCGATTGCGGAGCAAGGTCTGTCGGAGCTGGCCGAGGTGCGGCACTCCGACTACCGCGATGTGCCCGAGACCGGGTTCGACGCCGTGTCATCGATCGGGCTGACCGAGCACATCGGCGTCAAGAACTACCCGGCGTACTTCGGCTTCCTCAAGTCGAAACTGCGCACCGGTGGCCTGCTGCTCAACCACTGCATCACCCGCCACGACAACAAGCAGACCCCGTTCGCGGGCGGTTTCACCGACCGCTACGTCTTCCCCGACGGGGAGTTGACCGGCTCGGGCCGCATCGTTA
This sequence comes from uncultured Actinomycetota bacterium, assembly GCA_963826365.1. GTDB lineage: Bacteria > Actinomycetota > Actinomycetes > Mycobacteriales > Mycobacteriaceae > Mycobacterium. The sequence goes on from CAWGXA010000007.1 coordinate 55,994, forward strand.
CCGAAATCCAGGAAGCCGGTTTTGAGGTGCTGCACGCCGAGAACATCCGGCATCACTACGCGATGACGTTGCGCGACTGGTGCCACAACCTGGTCGAGCATTGGGATGCCGCGGTCGACGATGTTGGTCTGCCGATCGCCAAGGTGTGGGGCTTGTACATGGCGGCCTCACGAGTTGCCTTCGAGCAGAACAACCTTCAGCTGCATCAAGTGCTGGCCGCCAATGTCGAGCAGTCCGGTGACGACAGCCTGCCGCTGCGGCCGTGGTGGACGGCGTAACCGGCGTTACGTCAATACGCTTTGGATCGCGGGTGCGACCAGCGCGACCAGTGTCTCGATGTCCGCGCTCGCGATTATCGGAACTCCGACGATTCGTCGGCCCAGCGTGACACCGACCAGCATCGACGACGCCAGTCCGGCACGAAGCGCCGCGTCGCGCTGGTCGCCCGCCCGGGAGCGAACTCCGTCCAGCAGCCGGGCCTGAATGAACTCGCGCAGCTGCGCACTCGCCTGTTCGTTGGTGATGGCGCCGCGGAGCATCGCCATCAGTGACTCGGAATCTCCTCCGCCCTCCCACACGCCGAGATAGGCGCGGACTACCCGTTCGCCGAGGCCTTCGTCGGGCCCTTCGAACGCAGTGCTCAAGCTCGCCAGGGTGTCCGGCGAAACGGACATCACCGCGGCATACAGCTCGTTTTTCGATCGGTAGAACTGCATCACCAGCGACGGGTCGACCCCCGCATCTGCGGCGACGCGCCTGATTGTCGTCGCAGCAAAACCATCGCTGGCGAAGCGGGCACGGGCCGCCTCCAGGATGGCCTGTCGGCTCGTGCTGGTACCCGGCCGACGCCCGCGGCGGCTTACCGACACCGGCCTGCCCTCAGCGGTCATAGCCCTGAACCTACCGCTCTACATTTATATAAACGGCTGTTGATTTTTCTGTTCGTTGAACCTACGCTGGCGGCATGAGCCTGGTAGAGAAAGTCTTCGAGCCCTCGCACTATGAGGCCGGCGCAGCACACGGACTGCTGAGCGGGTTCGAACCGGGCACCCGCTGTCTGCCTGCGGGTTCGCAGATCGATCCGAGATTTCGAGCGCTGCCGACCGACATCGTCTTCGACAAAGACGTAGCCGTTACCCTGCGCGACGGCGTCACGATCTACGTCGACGTCCTGCGTCCCCCGGGGGCCGAGAAAGTGCCCGTCATCGTCGCGTGGAGCCCCTACGGCAAAAGCCAGGGCAGCGCCCCGAGCGTCACCGCACTGTTCGACATGCTCGGCATGGACAACGGAGCCCTATCCGGGCTGGAGAAGTTCGAGGGACCCGACCCCGCGTATTGGTGCGCGCAGGGCTATGCGATCTGCAACCCCGATCCGCGCGGCATCGCCGAGTCGGAAGGCGACAGCGCGATGTTCGGACGCCAGGAGGGCAAGGACTGCCACGACCTGATCGAGTGGCTGGCCGTCCAGGACTGGTGCAACGGCAAGGTCGCGATGAGTGGCACCTCCTATCTCGCGATCTCGCAGTGGTTCACCGCTGCCGAACAGCCACCGCACTTGGCGGCGATCAACCCGTGCGAGGGTTTCAGCGACGTGTATCGCGACCTCGTCCTGCGCGGCGGGATGCCCGACATCGGCTTCGCCGAACGCCTGCAGAAGAACAGCTACGCCGGCAACGGCCGGCGCGAGGACATCCTGACCGAGGCGCAGCGCTATCCGCTGATGAACGAGTTGTGGGACGACAAGATCGCCCGCTTCGAGAAGATCACCGTCCCGGCATATGTCGTCGCCAGCTACTCCAACACTTTGCACACTGCCGGCACGTTCCGCGCTTGGCGCAGAATCACTTCGGAGGCCAAGTGGCTGCGCATCCACAACACTCAGGAATGGCCCGACTACTACGACCCGGCGAATGTCGAAGAGCTGCGCCGCTTCTTCGACCACTATCTCAAGGGCGAGGACAACGGCTGGGAACGGACCCCGCGTGTCCGATACAGCGTGCTCGACCTCGAAGGCGGCGACCGGACCGATCAGGTCGCCGATGAATTCCCCCCTGCCGGAGTCACTTACCCGAAGTATTACCTTGACGGCCGCGCACGCACATTGACAGCGGAGCCGCCTGCAGAGGTGGCGACGGTGGACTACGACTCGGAATCGAATTCGGCCGTGGTCTCGTTCGCAGTCCGCTTCGAGAACGAAACGACGATGGTGGGCTACCCCAAGGCGCGACTCTGGGTCGAGTGCGACGGCGCCGACGACATGGACCTCTTCGTGCTTGTTCAGAAGTTGGATCGCCAGGGCACGCCGCTGCAGCAATTCAATGTGCCGGCTAACGGCGCGCTGATGCAAGACCTGACCGAGCGGGGCGCATCCGTGTTGCGGTACAAGGGATCCAACGGACGCTTGCGGGTGTCCACCCGCCATCTCGACGAGACGTGGACGACCGATGCCGTTCCCGCGCACAGCTTCGATCGCAGCGAAAAACTCACGCCCGGGGAGATCGTCGACATCGAAATCGATTTATTCCCAATCGGTCTGGTCTTCTATCCGGGCGAGCAGCTTCGGCTCGTCATTGGCGCGGGCAATACCCTCGGACCGATCATGCCCGGGACACGCGACTACGTCCCGCACAACAGTGGGCGGCACATCATCCACTCGGGCGGTGAGCATGCCTCGTATCTGCAACTCCCCGTCGCGACCAGTTAACTAGCCGCCGTCAATCCGACGCGCGCCAAGTTCGCTCTGCAGCAGTTCGAGGGCCGCTTCTTCGGGGTCCCGACGCGGCGCCGACGGGTCATTGCGGCCCGCTTCGGCGAGCATGTTTTCCTCATCGTCTTCGTCCTGTTCCGACGAATCGACCTCGGGGACAGGCGCTTCCTTCCTGGTGGGCAACGGCGCCGGGGCGCTGCTCGCGGGTGCCGCAGCCACTGCGGCCGCCGGGGCACCCGCCTCACAGCGAACCCGCCAGTTCACTCCCAGCGCGTCTTTGAGCGCTTCGGCGATGACGTCCGCATTGCGCTGCTCGGACAGCCGCTTAGCCAGCGGCGCCGACTCGTGTGTGAGCACCAGCGTGTTGTCCTCCACCGCGCGCACGGTCGCACCAGCCAGCATCACCTCGGTGGTGCGGCTGCGCTGGCGGACCTTGTCACGCACCGTCGGCCACATGGTGCGCACCGCTGCGGCGTTGAGTTCGCCTGGGGCAGAAGGTGGTTCGGGGTCCGGCACCGGAGCCGGTTCGGGGGCTGGCGCCGCAGCGGGTTCAGGGGCCGCAGCGGGTTCGGGGGTGGGCGTCGGAGCCGGGGCGGGTGGCTCACTCACCGGTTCAGGCGCTGCCTCGGGTGCTGCGACTTGCCGGCGAGGTCTGGCGGGTTCGGCCGGTGCCGGCGGCGGGGGTGTCGAGCGCGGTGCGGGCGCTGCGGCGGCGGGTGCCGCCTCCGAGGCGGGGATCGATATGGCTAGTCGAGTCTCGATCCGCTCGACTCGCTGCAGCAATGCCGACTCGGCATCACTGGCCGAGGGCAGCAGCAGTCGTGCGCAGACCACTTCGAGCAGCAGGCGCGGCGCCGTCGCACCGCGCATCTCCCCCAGCCCGGCCTGTACCACCTCGGCATAACGGGTCAGGGTTGCCGGGCCGATGCGAGCCGCCTGGTCACGCATCCGGTCCAGCACGTCCTCGGGGGCATCCACCACGCCTCGACTTGCCGCATCCGGAACCGCTTGCAGCACAATGAGATCGCGGAATCGCTCCAGCAGGTCGGTAGCGAAGCGCCGCGGATCGTGGCCGGCGTCGATCACCGATTCGACCGCGCTGAACAAAGCGGTCGCATCCGTTGCGGCCAGCGCGTCGACCGCGTCGTCAATCAGTGCGACGTCGGTGGCACCCAACAGGCCCAGTGCCCGCGGGTAGGTCACCCGAGGACCGTCGGGACCGTTTTCGGAGCCGGCCACCAACTGATCCAGCACCGAGAGGGTGTCCCGCGGCGAACCGCCGCCCGCTCGGATCACCAGCGGGTACACCGCATCGTCGACGACGACGCGCTCCTGCTCACAGATCCGCCCGATCAGCGCCCGCATGGTCTTGGGTGGCAGTAGCCGGAACGGGTAGTGATGGGTCCGCGACCGGATCGTCGGCAGCACCTTCTCCGGTTCGGTGGTGGCGAAGATGAAGATGAGGTGCTCGGGCGGCTCCTCCACGATCTTGAGCAGCGCGTTGAATCCCGCGGTGGTCACCATGTGGGCTTCGTCGATGATGAATACCCGGTAGCGCGCCTGCACCGGCGCGTAGAAGGCCCGGTCCCGCAGTTCGCGGGTGTCGTCCACGCCGCCGTGGCTGGCCGCGTCGAGCTCCACCACGTCGAGGCTGCCGGGCGCATTGGGCGCCAGCGCCTCACAGGAGTCGCACACCCCGCACGGGGTGGCCGTCGGGCCCTGCACACAGTTCAGCGACCGGGCCAGGATGCGCGCCGACGACGTTTTCCCGCAGCCGCGCGGTCCGGAAAAAAGGTAAGCGTGGTTGATCCGCCCGGAGTTCAACGCGATCGACAGCGGCTCGGTGACGTGCTCCTGTCCCACTACTTCGGCGAAGGTTGCCGGTCGGTATTTGCGGTAGAGGGCCACGCTCAGCAGGCTACCGGCGCACGGTGACTACGGCCCGGCTGGCATCGGGTGTGCATCAACGGCGTCGAGTGTGCGGGTAGGGCGCGATTTTGCGGGATTTCCCGCCCTCAGGGCACACTCGGCGCCGCCGAGGCACAGTCGACGCCCTCAGCGCACACCCGACACCGGTCAGCTCACGCTCGATGCCGACGAAACCAGCAGGGACTCAGAGGCAGCCAGCAGCGCACAGGTTGCCAGCCCGTCGACCGCGTCGCGCAGGTCCGGCAACGACGGGAAGGTGGGCGCAATCCGGATGTTCTTGTCGTCCGGGTCTCGGCGATACGGGAATGACGCACCGGCCTCGGTGACGGCGATACCCGCGTCCTTGGCCAGGGCGACGGTCCGGCGCGCGGTGCCGGGCAACACGTCGAGGCTGATGAAGTAGCCCCCCTTGGGCTCGGTCCAGGAGGCGATCTTGGATTCGCCCAAGCGTTGATCCAGGATCTCGAGTGCCAGCGCGAACTTCGGCGCCAGGATCTGCTGGTGGCGCAGCATGTGCAGGCGAACCCCGTCGGCGTCGCGGAAGAAGCGCAGATGCCGCAACTGGTTGATCTTGTCCGGGCCGATCGACTTCTTCCCGGCGTACTGCAGATACCAGGCGATGTTGCCCAGTGATCCGCCCAGGAAGCTGACGCCGGCACCGGCGAAGGTGATCTTCGACGTCGATGCGAAGACGTAGGGCCGGTTCGGGTTTCCGGCCTTGGCGGCCAGCCCCAGCACGTCGATCTGGGGCAGGAAGTCGTGCGTCAGGGTGTGCACCGCGTACGCGTTGTCCCAGAACAGCCGGAAGTCGGGCGCCGCCGTCCGCATCTGGACCAGCCGGCGAACCGTCTCCCAGGAGTAGGTGACGCCGGTGGGGTTGCCGAACACCGGCACCACCCACATCCCCTTGATCGCGGGGTCGACGGCCACCAGCTCTTCGATCAGGTCGACGTCGGGGCCGTCGTCGCGCATCGGGATGGGGATCATCTCGACACCCATGGTCTCGGTGATAGCGAAGTGCCGGTCGTAGCCGGGGACCGGGCAGAGAAACTTGACGCTCGGCTCGTCCTTCCACGGCCGCTGCGAGTCCACACCGCCGTACAACATCGAAAAGGCGACGTGGTCGTGCATCAGCTCCAGGCTGGAGTTGTTCCCGGCGATCAGGTTCGGCACTGGAATGCCGAGCAGCTCGCCGAAGATGGCGCGCAATCCGGGCAGGCCGTGCAGGCCGCCGTAGTTGCGGGTGTCGGTGCCCTCGGCGTCGCGGTACTCGTCTGCGGGCAAGCTCAACAGCTGGTTGGACAGGTCGAGTTGCTGCGCGGACGGCTTGCCACGGGTCAGGTCCAAAGCCAGTTTCTTGGCCTGCAGCTCCGCGTAATCCTGCTGGTTGCGCCCGTGCAGTGTTGCTAGGTCTTCGGGGCTAAGGGAATCGAACGCCACCATGGGCCCTTTCGCTGTCGAACGCCGGAGGGACGGGAGATAACAGTCCCCGACAAGGGGGACCCCGCGCACCCGACAGAGCCCATTGACCCTTGCTGCCTTCCGGCCCTGGGGGAGTTCACAGGATAGACGCCGCGCGGGGTCCTTCGGGCGAGTGTAGTACCTGGACCGCACCGGTCCACTGTGACCGCGGGGCAGCCGCCGAGGTCCAGCCGCTACCATTGCCACGGAGGATTCGCCTAGTGGCCTATGGCGCTCGCCTGGAACGCGGGTTGGGTTAATAGCCCTCAGGGGTTCAAATCCCCTATCCTCCGCCATCAGCCGCGCAGGGTGGGCAAGCGCGGTAAATGCTTGGATTAGGTTTGAGCTGCCTCTAGGCTGGCGTGGGCTCAGCAACGGTGCGAGGTACGAGGAGGGGTATGGGGCGCAGGGTCGCCATCCTCTGGCACGCGTCCTTCTCGGTCGCTGCCGGTTTCCTCTACTTCTTTTTCGTGTTGCCCCGCTGGCCTGAGCTGATGGGCGAGACCACGCATTCGCTGGGGACGACGCTGCGGATCGTGACCGGTGCGCTGATCGGGCTGGCCGCACTGCCTGTGGTGTTTACCCTGCTGCGCAGCCGCAAGCCGGAGCTGGGCACCCCACAAATGGCCCTGTCGCTGCGGGTCCGGTCGATCGTGGCCCACGTGCTCGCCGGGGTGCTGATCATCGGCACCGCGATCAGCGAGATCTGGCTCAGCCTGGATAAGGCCGGACAGTATTTGTTCGCGATCTATGGCGCCGCCGCTGCCATCGCGCTGCTCGGGTTCTTCGCGTTCTATCTGTCGTTTGTCGCCGAGCTGCCGCCGCCTCCGCCGAAACCGATCAAGGCGAAGAAGCCCAAACGGAGTCGCGTCCGCCGCAAGAAGGGCGACGAAGCTGACGAAGCTGACGAAGACCTAACGGACGAAGAAGAAGAAGAGGCCGACGAGGCGGAAGAAGCCGAGACCGCCGAAGCCGAAGAAACTCCGGAAGCAGAAAAGCCGGCCGAGGTGACCGCCGAGACCGTCGAGGCCCCGGCAGAGCCCGAATCGCCGACCGAGGAAGCGTCGACGGACGAGGACGCAGAGTCCGACGATGACGCCGAGGAATCCAAGAGCGGACTGCGCAACCGCCGCCCAACCGGGAAGGGCTCGCACCGGATGCGGCGCCGTACCCGTGGTGGCGTCGCCGTCGAAGACGAGTAATCAGTCCCGGCGTCGAAGACTTTCCAGGTAGTCGCCGAGGCGTTGCAGCGTCTCCTCGGCGCCCCATAGCTGGCGGACTTCAGCGTCAATGTCGGCACCCGCGCGGATCCTTGCCACTGCCGGAGCCCGTAGCTGCGCTTTCGTCTGGCGATAGGCCTCGGCCGGGATGCCGCCGAGATCTGCGGCCTCCGCTACCGCCGCCTCCATCAGGTCATCACTCACGATGCGATGGGCGAGCCGGTTAGCCACGGCCTCCTCGGCTTTGTAGACGCGGCCGCCGAGCAGCACGTCCTCGGCGTGGTCTCCGCAGGCGTAGCGCATCACCTCGAGCGCGGCGACCGGAAACGCGACTCCGACGCGCACCTCGGAAGCCCCGATCTGCGCATTGGGGCTGATCAGTCGGCGGTCGCAGGCACACGCGAGCACACACCCGCCCGCGATGGCGGCACCGTTGATCGCGGCCACCGTCGGCCGGGGAAACTCGAACAACGCGTTGAACGCGTTCGACAGCGCCGGGATCAGCCGATCGGTGTAGTCGGCCCGGCCGTCGACGACGCGGTTGAGGTCCACCCCGGCGCTGAACGCCCGGCCAGCGCCGGTGATCACCAGCGGACCCTCGCCCGACCGCTGCTGCTCGCGCACCGCCTCGGTCAGCTCATCCAGCAGCTCCACATCCTGGGCGTTGACCCGCCCGGATGACAGGGTCAACACCTGCACCGTTGCTGTCCCCGTTTTCAAGGCTTGCGTCTCAATCACAGTGACACTCAAGCACCCACCGGCGGCGCTATTGCTTGCGGGTCAGTTTCACCAGGACGACGGGAATGTCGGTGTTCTCGTCGGTGTGATAGCTCGCGCATACCCGGTGGTAGCCGTCGGCGATCTGGAGTGAAACGCCGGCCACAATGTCGCCGCGGACTAGCAGAATCGGCGACAGCGCGATGCCCTTTTCAATCTTGGTGAGATCGTCCGCGACGTGCGGATTCTCAACCGGCAGCAGACTCAGCTGCGCCGCCCGCAGGATGTCCTTGGCCTTCTTGTGCACCACGGTTCCGGCCTGCAGCCGCTTCGTCAGCTTCTTGACGATCGCCGGTTCGGCGAGCAGGTCCAGGTAATCGGCTGCTGCCGGAAAGTCGTGTGTCACAGGCTTTTCCAACCATTTCACGCTGACCATCGAGTGGCTCCCTTCATCGGGCCGTCTCGACGCAGCCTACCGATCGCTTCAAGAAATTGGGATCGGTAGCAAGACGGACGTTCTGTACTAGGCGCAAGACGACGCCAACAGGGCGGCGCATTAAGGAAGGAACACCAGTGAAACGTCTTCTCGTGGCAGCGATCGGAGGCCTCGGCGTTGCATCGGCGCTGGTGGCCTGCTCAGACAGCGGTCACTCAGCCGCCCCGGCGTCGAGCGCCACGTCCGTCGCTTCAGGCACGCAGGCCCAAGTCAAGGTTGGCGGCAGCGACCTTGCTGGGTTGAACCCGTCCTCCGTCACCTGCGTCAAGCAGGGCGGCAAGATCGACGTCGGCAGCGGGTCCACCGGCGGTCCACAGCAAGCGTTGGCTGTGGTGATGACCGACGAGGCCACTCCCAAGGTCGACTCGCTGGCCCTGGTGGTCGACGGCAATGCGTTGGCGGTCAGCAATATGGGCTCGAAGGTCGGATCGGCCAACGTGGCGGTGGACGGTAAGACCTACACCATCACCGGTCAAGCGGCGGGCGCCGACCTGAAGAATCCGATGGCCGGAATGATCACCAAGGACTTCAGCATCAAGGTGACGTGCGGCTAGTCGGTTCGACACCGGGCGGCAGACGTGCCTCACTCACACGTCTGCCGCACCGGGCTTTCTGGACTTATGATGCAGCCGTGTCGATCTCCGACGAATTAGCACGCGCTCGTCAATTGACGTATGCCGCCGACGAGACGTCGGCTCGTGACCTGCTGCTGTCGTTGATCCCGCAGATCGAGCAGGAAGATCGAGACGATCTGATGCTGGAAGTGCTTGCCCAGCTGGGCGAGATCTACCTTGCCCGCGGCGCCAACGATGGTGTGCACGAATCGATCCAGCGCATCGATGACTGTTTGGCGATCTACACAGAAAACGGCGCCGACGCCAACGCCCAGATGATCTGTCGGTACTCGCGGCGAGCCCACTTTCTGCGCACCGGTCTGGCCGCAGCCCAGGGCGATCATGACGGGGCCGCGGCGGCGCTGGCGAAATTGAACGACGAGACTTCCGACGGCGATTTCGCCGATCTTGCCGATCTTGCCGACGAACATGCGTATCTGCGCACCCATGCCCACGTCCTGTGTGCGACCGCACTGTGTGACGACGACCTGCATGCGCGTTCGCTTCCATTGTGGGAGCAGGTACTCGATGCCGTGGATCAGTCGCGGGATGGCGGCGAGTTCACCGACCATCTGCTGGTAACCGCGGCCACCGCATACGGCAGGTTCTGCGTCCAAAGCGGGCGACTGTCCGAGGCCGAGCCCTGGCTGCGTCGCGCCGGCGCTCGGGCACAGCAGAGCGGATGGGAATTAGCCACGGCTATAACGCAATTGGAGCGGGCAGCGGCCTGCTGGTCGGTGGGCGATCACGCGTCCACCGAGGAGCTGGTTTCGCAGGCCCACCCGGTGATCGCGCGCCACGCCCGGGCGCACGACCTCGCTCGTTGCTGGTTATACCTCGGCTTCACCCGGTTGGCCTCCGGCGCCCTGGAAGCCGCCGATGAATGCTGGGAGCATGCCGAACAGCAGTGGCGCGACCTGGGAAAGCCGCTACAGCTGCACCGTATCCTGTTGCAGCGCAGCTGGATATCGATATTCTGGAGCAGATTCGGCGATGCCGTCGAACTGATCGCCCAGGCCCGCGAACTACTGGACTCCTCGCCACGCAGCAGCTGGCTGCAGTACGCCCAACTCGACAACCAGCTGGGCACCGTGTGGCGTGCGGATGCCTTGGCCGACCTAGGTTTCGATAGTTCAGGCGATCCCGACGAGACGTTGGAGGAGACCGAGGCGCGGCAGGCCGACGGGCTCGGCATCCTGCGCGGCGAGGTCGGCACCCCGGAATACTGGCGTGGCCTGACGAAGCTCGAGCAGGCCGCCGAGCTCAAGATACCTGCCGCCTTGGCGGTCGACTCCGTCCGGTATTCGATCGCCGACGCCGACGCCCGATCGCGCTGGGCGACCAGGATTTCGGCTCCCATCCTGGCCGGCGCCTTCGCGGTCGCGTGGGAATGGGAGAACACTCAGCTGATCAGCGAGCTCGTCGAATATCACAGCGCACGAGGCACTTTCAATGCGGAGCCGCAGCGGTCGCCGGTCGGTGAATGGGCATCGACAGCCACCGCACCCGTGCTCATCGACACCGAAGAGGCACTGTCGGCGGCCGGCCCGTCGCCGCAGGGCGCCGGTTCGCTGACGCGACTTGGCCCGTTGCCCCCGCTGCAGATGCAGCCCGACGCCGCGCCGATCATGAGCCACTATCGCGCGCTGGCCTTGCAACGCTACGGGCGCGACGTCACCGCGTCCGAGCCCGCCTGGTCGACGTGGCCATGAGCGAGGGCGACCGGCTCACCCTGGTACTGCGCTACGCCGACGTCGGGATCGCCACTTATGCCAGTTTGCGGATAGTCGGGCAGCCGTCGAGAACCGTCGCCTGGGTCATCGAAGAGCCCATCCTGCTTGCGGCAATCGAGGAGCTGGCCGACGCCTTGCCCGAGCCACACGGCACCGAAAGCCGGCGCGATGCCATCGAACGAGCGCTCGCCCGGGGACCTTGGGCGACAACGGAAACCGAGTTGACACTGGCCTACATCCTGGGTGTGCTGCTGATCGGAACGCCCGGGTGGCAACTGTTGGCGGAGTGCACGGCAACGCCGCGCGCGGTGCTGTTCGTATCTCCCAGCGCGCGTCTGGCGCGGGTTCCCTGGGGGCTGTTGGCGGTGCCGAAATCGGGGCCGAGCAAGGAGGAATTGGTACGCGCCCGCCAAGATGCCATCACCACCAACGGCCGGCAGGCCGCCTGGATCCCTTGGCAGCTAGCCGATATCGACGAACACACCGATGGCCATCGACTCATGGAACTGGTCGACGTGCTGATGGCGGTACCGCCGAACATCGTGCACGCACCCCGCGCGGCGGCCGGCTGGGATTCCCGCAAAGATGGTCCGCCGCTGTTGGTCCTCGATCCGAGGGTACCCGGACAGCGCCCTGACTCCGCGCTCGGCTCGGTGCTCGGAAGACCCTCGGCGCAAACACAATTGGCGCAGCACTTCGCCGAGCTGATGAACCGGCGCCCAGTGCTGCCGATCGCCGACGATGTCGTCGAGTTGTTCCGCCGCCAGGATGCCGACCGCGACTTGCTGGCCACGCTGCTGGCGCGTGGCCCGAGCCGGCTGATGTATGTCGGCCACGCGAGTTCGGCGGACATCGATTCGCCAGGCGCCAGCCGGGCAGACCGCGCGTCGATCCACCTGGCCTGTACGGCGGGCATGCGCGGTGACGCCGGCGCTATCGGCGATCACCGTCCGCTGACCGCATCGGACCTGATGTCGCTGCGGTTGCCGATGCCACCGCGAGTGGCCTTGCTGGCCTGCGGATCGGGCGGGGATTATCAATTCGACGAAGCCACCGGGCTGGTGGCGGCGATGATCCTCGGCGGAGCGCAGTTGGTGACGGCGACCTTGTGGTCACTGCCCACCACTGCGGCCTATCGCAGATTCGCGGCCGCCGATGACGACGCGGCCGATCCGATGGCCGACGTGGTCATCGCCGTCGACCGCGCGCACGACGACACCGATGCCGGGTGCGCGGTGAATCGATGGCAACGCGAACAGATGCGGCGCTGGCGCGCGGGCGATATCAGTGCCAGCCCGCTGTATTGGGGCGCACTGATCACCTTCGCGGTCGACGACGCGCGCTGATTCGTCGCACTCCTCAAACCGCGGCCAGCCAGGACGCGCGCACCGCCAGGACATCGTCGGGCAACGAAAGTTGCTCGCGGGCAGCCGGATCGAACGCCACCAGCACAACAAGTCCAGGACGCAAGATCGACATGTCCAGATCGTCGCCGCAGCGCGCCAATTTACCGATGAACGTCTCCCCGGAAACCGCCACCACCTCGATGAAGACCTGACGCTCGTCAGCAGCGCCGGTCGGTTCATTCCGGGGCTCGCACACGGTGCCGACGCCGACGGTAGGACCGGCCACCGGGCGGCGCCGAGCCAGCACAAGATGGCCGACGAGAACCAGCGCAACGACCACACCAGCGGCACTGGCGAAGGTGATCCGCCATTCGTGCAGGGCGAGGTAGAGGACAGCGGTTGCAATCAGCGCGATTTCGGCGCCGGTCGGCAGCATCGTCAGCTTCTTCATGTGACCAGGCTGTAGGTCGGGGCCGGCTACCGAACCCAAGTTTTTCGCTGCCACTCTTTTCCGAATGCCCCTATCCTGTGCTGATGAGCGCAGAGTCGCAGTTGGACACTGCCGTCGCGGTGGGGCACCCGCGCCGGTCGGTGATCGACGCGGCGTGGCGGGCGATCGGTCCCGGTGTCGAGGTGCTCAGCAGTGACGACGGCGGCCCGCTGACCCGGACGGTCAAACGCATCATCGATCCGCTGATACTGCGGTTACGCTCCAACCCCCCGTATTCGGCCCCGGTGGTCTCCGCCAACACGGCGGCGGAGATGCGCGACCTGATCGCCGGCAACGCTGCCGAATTGCGTTCCGCCGCAGCATGGTTCGGAGCACTGAAACTCGAGCGGCGCAGACAGCGGATTCGGTCCGGCAACGCCCAGGAACTTTACTTCCCGGTGTGTTTCGAGCTCGCGGTGACGAAAGGCCCACCCGTGCCGCAGGATCACCAGACGGCGGCGACGGTGCTGCACGACATTCATCAGGGCCGCGACCGCACCGCGATGGAGCTGCTGCACCAATACGTGGCAAGCCCAGATGTCGTCGACGCGCTGACGGCCCAGCTCGACCACAGTTGGCGTGACGTGCGGGCCGGCCAGACCGCTATCGCCGAATTGCTGGCCGAACTGAGCACGGTGCTCGACTCCGCCAGCGGTCATCGCGCCGCGGTGGCCCGCCAGCGTGTCTGGTCGGCGGTGATTGCCGACGCCACGCCGTACAACCTGGGTGCCGCGGCCCGCAGCGAAACGACCGAGCTGCCCTGGTCGATCGTCCAGCTGGGCCTGAGTTCGCTTGCGCCGCAACACCTGCCACCGGTCTCCGGCGGCGCAGACAGTGATCGCCCGCTGGATCGCAGCGTGGTGAACCGAGTGCGCGCGACACTGCGCCGCGCGCTGGACCGCGACGCGTTACCCGACATCCCATTGCTGTGCGAAGAGGAGGTCGACCGGGCCGCCGCGCCGTGGGGGCTGTTGTCCGAGGACAAACAGGCCACGCTGGTCGCCGGCATCGAGGTAGCGGTCGAGCTGGCGCCGCTGGACCGATCCGTCGCGAGCCGCTATGAATTGGCGGCGCAGATTCAGGCTCGACTGCGCAAGGAGGCCTACGTCCTGCATGCCCGGCGCTATCTCGCCGAGGGCGGCCCGATCCACCCCCGCCAACAACAAGTCGTCGACGACCTTGCCGCGTACGCACGCCCGTACCTGAGCAGGCTCTGGGCGCGGCTGCACGGGCGCGACGTGTGGCAGGAACCCTGCGACGACGTCGACGACGTGCGATCCCTGCTCGAGGGCGTGGCGCGGTCGGTGAGCCTCGATCACCGCCAACGCATCAAGGCCATGCTGGAATTGCAGGTGGCCGGATGAAACTGGTTGCCGACGCGGGGCTGTGGCGAACCGGCCCCACAACTGGCGCTGCCCCGGACACGCCACTGGCCGCGGTGCTGGAAGTCAGTGGCGCCGTGCTGTCCTGGACGATCGACGATCCCCCCGGCGACGCGCCAACCCAGATCACCTTCACGGATTTGGCACGCGCCGACTGGCTTTGGCGCATCCTCGGCGAATCCGGTCACGTCGCATTGGCGTCCGCAGTCGAAGGTGCGGCAACGCAGAACATCGAGCTCACCGGCATCGACATCCTGCCGGGGTCGGTCGACCCACTGCGCAGGCTGGCCATCGGCCACTGGCTGCGTAGATGGTGGCCCGCCAGTCGCCGGGACGGCATCGCCGGTCTGGACCGTGCGCTGCTCGACGTCGAAGTCGCGTTGCTGACCGTCGGCGCGCAGGGCTTCTTCACCGACGACACGCTGGATTCCGATGTCGCCCAGCTGCTGGCGCCGCACGCCACCGCCCTCATCAGCCACGCCGCCGGCAACGATCCGCGGGTGGTGGATCTGGTGCGCGCGGGTGCCGGTCTTGCCGACGACATCGGCGTGGACGAAGACGATTGGACTGAACTATCTGCGGCGCTTGATGATTCGGCTGTGGTCTTGTCGCTGCCGAGCGATCGTCGTGACGACTACGCACTGGCCGCGGGCGCTGACGGAAGCCCCCGAGGTGTCGCCGAGATTGCCCGCGGCGTCGCCTCCATCCAGTGGAGCGGGGTTCCGCCTGCCGTATTCGATGCGGCTGAGGACACCGTTGAATGGACCGTGCGGGTAACCGGTACCACGCCGGTCGCCGCCGTGTGGGCAGACGTCATCGGGCCCGACCCGGGCGCCGGCATCGCGGTGCAGCTGCGGTCCGGTGCCATCGCCGGCGCCGGTGTCCTAGACGCCGACGGCCGCGCCACCGTGGCGCTGATCGACGCCGCGCAGCGACCGATGAGTGAAGCGGCGGCCTGGGATCACGATTGGCCAACGACGGTGGTGATCGTCGGCGCCCAGGTATCGGAGACCCGGGCAACGCGAGAGCGGGTCCGCCAGTGGGCGCGGGCACGGCTGGATCGCCCGCCGCCGGACGCCTTCCTCGCCGAAATATTGGCTTCCGAGTCCGCCTACTAAGGCCGACTAAGATTCCCTATGCTGAGCGAGTGCCAAACAACTATCGAGTGGTTCAGTGGAACACCGGAAACGTCGGTAAAAGCTCGCTCAAATCGATCGTCACCAACCCCACGCTGGAATTGGTCGGGCTCTATGCCTGGTCACCGGAGAAGGCCGGCCGCGACGCCGGCGAACTCGTCGGGATCGCGCCGCTGGGCGTCGCGGCCACCAACGACATCGACGCGCTGCTCGCGCTGAAACCCGACTGCGTGGTCTACAACCCGATGTGGATCGACGTCGACGAGCTGGTCCGCATCCTGTCCGCGGGGGTCAACGTGGTGACGACGGCGTCGTTCATCACCGGTCACAACCTCGGCGATGGCCGCGACCGGCTGCTGGAAGCCTGCGAGAAGGGCGGCGCCACGATCTTCGGGTCCGGCGTCAGCCCGGGCTTCGCCGAGCTGTTGGCCATCGTCTCGGCGATGGTGTGCAACCGCATCGACAAGGTCACCGTCAACGAGGCCGCCGACACCACCTTCTACGACTCCCCCGAAACCGAAAAGCCGGTCGGCTTCGGCCAGCCGATCGACCATCCCGAACTAGCGGCGATGGCCGCCAAGGGGACGGCGATCTTCGGCGAGGCCGTCCGGCTGGTGGGCGACGCGCTTGGCGTCGAACTCGACGAGGTGACGTGTGTCGCCGAGTTCGCCCAGACCACCGCCGACCTGGAAATGGCGTCCTGGACCATCCCCGCGGGACACGTCGCCGGCGTCTACATCAGCTGGCAGGGCATCGTCGGCGGCAACACCGTGATCGACCTGAACGTGCGGTGGAAAAAGGGACAGACGCTGGAGCCGGACTGGCAGATCGAGCAGGACGGCTGGGTCATCCAGATCGACGGGCAGCCGACGGTGACGACCAAGGTCGGCTTCCTGCCGCCGCCATACTTCGAGGCCACCACGCTCGAGGAGTTCATGGACCTCGGTCACATCATGACGGCGATGCCGGCCATCAACGCGATTCCGGCCGTCGTCGCAGCGGCACCGGGCATCGCGACCTACGCCGACCTTCCACTCACCCTCCCGCGCGGCAACGTCGTAACGGGCTGAGTCTTTAGGAGCTGGAAGGTTTGCCCTTGTTGGCGTCGACGTCCATGTCCGGGCAGAACGCCAACACCGCGCTGGCAGCGATCACATTCGCCTGCTTGTCGGTGAAACCGGAGCTTTGAATTTTGGTCACGGCTGCCTGCGGCGAATCGTCGGCGTGGCGCAGGTCGTGGCAGAGCGTCGTCCCGATCTGGACCATCTGCACCGGGTCCTTGTAGGAGATGTTGTGCTGCTCAAGAGTGGTCAGATACTTCGACGTATTGTCCGGGTCGGCACTGGCGACCGCAGGCGCTGCGCACAGCGGTACGGACAACGCGATCACTGACGTCAGAACTGATTTGAAGCGGCTCATACAGGAGCCATACCCCTCTTGTCCGGGACGGCTCTGAACAGTGGGTTAACTCTGCGGTCGCCCGCTGCCTCACCACAGCGCGCTGTGATTGACCAGCGCGTCGGCCACCAGTCCGACACCGAACACCAAGAACAGCAGCCGCACCGAAAGCGGACCGTAGCGAGTGAGGGCGCGAACGAGTGCGCGCTGGATTCGCGCGGCTCGCACGGTTCGCCTCATCGAGAGACCCAGGATCAGCAGAGACGGCGACAGTGCGATGGCCCAGTAACCGACGATCATCACCGGCCAGAACGCTGGTCGCGGATGCAGCGCGGCCAGCATCGCCAGGCCGGTCAGATACGGCACGTCGGTCGGTGCCTGACCGGTACCCACCGCCAGTCCCAGCAGGCCGAGCAGCCACGGGCGGTCGCGCATCGCCGCCATTGCCCACCCCGGCGCTTGCGTCTGCGCAGTCAGCGGGAAGAAGGCCAGGCCAACCAGCAGCGCACCGAGGATCAGTTCGCCGCGAAACCGAATGGCCGGTGTCACGTGGAAGTCGACGAGACTGGTTAGGAAGCTCAGCCCAAGCACCGTGCACAGGCCAAAGGTGGTTGTCACCGTGAAGACGCCGGCAATGAAGCTCAAGGCGCCCGGTATCGGTGACCGGCGATTGAGCCGGCTGGCGAAGATGACCGCTGAGACAACTCCCGCATTCAGCACATTGAGGGAATCGAGCAACGCCAATCCCACAAGCGCAAGCACCAGAGCTGCCACGGAGTCGACGGCCTAGCGTCCGAGCCCGGCGGCGGCGATCATGCCTGCAGGCTAACGACCCACCGCCGCTGCCGCACCGGGGACGCCCGCTCGTCGCCGAGCGGGTTTGGGGTAGGCCGCGCCGAGCGCAGGCACCTGCAGCGGGCCCTGGTGACGGGCGGCCTCGATGGCATTGCGCAGCGGACCGGCCAAGCCGGCGAACGAACCCATGTCGAACAGCAACGGCGTCAACAGCCGGTTGTGTACGAAACCGAACGCGCTGCCGGATTCGGGGTCGGCCCATCCGAGCGTTCCGCCCAGCCCGACATGACCGAACCCGGTGAGCAGTCCGGGAACCGGTGATTCGTGATAGCCCAGATGAAAAGGCATGGGTACCACCATGTTTGCGTCCGGCCATTTGATCCGTGCTTGCCCGGTCAGCCCGCGCACCAACTCCTTGGACAGGTACTTCTTGCGGTCGATGCGGCCGTCGTTGGCCAGCACGGCGTACATCTTGGCCAGCCCGCGACCCGTCACGACACCGTTGGCTGCGGGCACCTCCCCGTCCAGAAACGGTGTATCGCCCTGCATCAGCGATTTGATGCCGGGGAAATACATCGCACCAAGGGCGCCGGAGTATTTCAGGCCGGCGACTTTCGGGGCGATGAAATTGAAGACCGGGTTTTGCAGCCTGCCCTGTGGCATCAGAATCTGCGCGGGCGTGGTCGGCGAGCCTTCCGGAGGGCGGCCCAGATGTAAGCCGTCGGTGTCGAGCGGGCGCGCGACCTCCTGGCGGATCAGCTCGCGCATGCCTTTGCCGGTGACCGCACGGGCCAATCCGGAGAGCAGCCATCCGTAGGTAAGCGCGTGGTAGGCCTGCACGCCGCGCAGGTGGTCGACGGGCGCGGCGGCCAACCGTTCCTCCATGGCCAGGTGATCCATCAAGTCGGTGCGGGTGACGCCCCTCAGATGCGACAACCCGGCTCGGTGTCGCAGCACATCGCTCACCGTGATGTCGGCCTTGCCGTTGGCGCCGAACTCGGGCCAGTACTCGGCTACCGGGTCTTCATAGGAGAGCAGGCCCCGATCGGCCAGCCGGTGAATGACCGTCGATGCCACGCCTTTGGTCGCGGAGAACACCATCGCGCCGGTGTCGGCGGTCCAGCGCTGCGTGCCAGCGCGGTCTGACCACCCCGTCCAGACATCCACGACGGGCACACCGTCGATATAAACGCTCAGCGCCCCGCCGCCGAACCGGCGTCCGGGAAAGAGCTGCGAGAACACCTTGATGACGTTGGCGAAATGCGGGTCGGCGGCCCCGGATACACCGCGGGGCAGGCCATCGTCGGTTGCCAGGAGAGTCGCCGGGTCTCGAACGCTCGCCGCGGCTCTCGCCGTAGCGGCATCACCCCGATGTGGTGCCATCACCCGAAGCTATCAGTCAGCAAACGCAGGCAACACCAGCCGTCTTAGCTGGGCGGCTCCGTCGTTTCGCGGCCGTCTTCCTCTGGCGCTTGTCCGGGCGGTGCTTGCTTCAAGAACTTCCTGAGCCGCATCAGCTGGTTGACCACGATGCCGATGCCCAGCAGCATCAGCACCGCCACAACCCCCAGCACAACCGCAGTGCTCACGGAATCCATGGTGACAGATCCGTGCCCGTCTGCTGCCCAGTCGTGTTTCGGCAACCCGGTGCCGGGTAGCCCTAACGAGACCGCAAGGAAGGGAGTGAAAGCGCATGAGCGCCGAAGACAAACTCAAGAACAAGATCGAGGACCTGGGCGGCCGGGCGAAAGAAGCCATCGGCAAGGCGACCGGGGACGACGACACCAAGAACGAGGGCCGCGGAGATCAGGCTAAGTCCAGCCTGAAGGATGCCGGCGAAAAGGTGAAGGACGCCTTCAAGAAGTAGCGATCTTCCAGACCAGCAGGTTTGCCGCAAATGTGGGTGAACCTGCTGGTCGCTTTTTGTCCGGCAACCAACGCGCACAGCTAACTGCGCTACGTTGCCGGTGGTTGAGAAATGCGGCTTCGGGTAATCCGTGACGCCGTCAGCATCGAATATCGGATAACGATGCTAGGAGATGGGTGGGAGAGATGGGCGTCTTGAGAATGACGACAAAACGGTCTGGCCGCGTCGCGGCGATGCTCGGTGCCGGCGCAGTGCTGGCCGCAGGCTTGGGGCTCGGCATGCCGGAGCCGTCGGCGAGCGCCGATTGTCCCGATGTCGATCTGGTTTTCGCCCGCGGCACGAGTGAGCCCCCCGGTGTCGGCGGCATCGGCGGGTCGTTCGTCGACGCGCTGCGCGGGCAGATCGGCGGTCGCTCGCTCGCGGTGTACCCGGTCAACTACCCGGCCAGCAGCGACTTTGGTAGCCCCGATTTCGTGGGGACGTTCATCGACGGGATCCGTGACGCGAGTGCGCACATCGAGTCCATGGCGGCGAGCTGCCCCAAGACCCGCGAAGTGCTGGGCGGGTTCTCTCAGGGCGCGGCCGTCGCCGGTTTCGTGACCTCGTCGGCCGTACCGAAAGGCGTGGCTGCCTCCTCGGTACCGGCACCGATGCCGCCGGACATCGCCAACCACGTCGCCGCGGTCACGCTGTTTGGCACCCCGTCCGATCAGTTCCTCGAGAAGTACGGCGCACCGGACATCGCCATCGGCCCGCTGTACCAATCCAAGACGCTGCAGCTGTGCGCTCCCGGCGATCCGATCTGCGGCGGCGGCAGCGACCCCGCGGCGCACGCTTCCTACGGTGCGAACGGCATGACGAACCAAGCGGCCGGCTTTGCCGCCAGTCACCTGTAGCTAGTTCGCCCCGCCGCAGCCCCGACACGACGCCGTTGCAAGAATCGCCCCATGCGCGTTCTGATAACCGGCGGTACCGGATTTGTAGGTGGGTGGACTGCCAAAGCCGTCGCTGACGCGGGGCATTCCGTTCGGTTTCTGGTGCGAAACCCCGATCGGCTGCACACGTCGGTGGCCCAGCTGGGCGTGGACGTGTCGGACTTCTCCGTCGGGGACATCATCGATCGCGTCTCGGTGCGCCAGGCCCTGCAGGGATGCGACGCCGTCGTACACAGCGCCGCCTTGGTGGCGACCGACCCGCGTCAGACCAACGAGATGCTGACCACGAATATGCAGGGCGCTCAAAACGTCCTCGGTCAAGCTGTCGAACTCGGCCTGGACCCGATCGTGCACGTATCGAGCTTCACTGCGCTGTTTCACCCCAACCTGGAGACGATGACGGCCGATCTGCCGGTAGTGGGCGGCGCCGACGGGTATGGAACATCCAAGGCACAGGTCGACATCTATGCCCGCGGCCTGCAAGATGCCGGCGCACCGGTGAACATCACCTATCCCGGCATGGTCCTGGGTCCGCCCGTCGGCAACCAATACGGCGAGGTAGGCGAAGGTGTCAAAGCGGCGTTGCAGATGCACGTGATTCCGGGACGCGGCGGCGGGTGGCTGATCGTCGATGTCCGCGATTTAGCCGCGTTGCACGCCGCGTTGTTGGAGCCCGGCCGCGGCCCCCGCCGCTACACCGCCGGCGGCCACCGCGTCCCACCCACCGAACTCGCGACGATGCTCGGCGAGGTCGCCTGCACCACGATGGTCGCCGTACCGATTCCCGACACCGCGCTGCGCGTCGCGGGAGCCGTGCTGGACAAGGCGGGGCGGTTCCTTCCCTTCGATACGCCGTTCACCTCGGCGGGCATGCAGTACTACACCCAGATTCCGGCGTCCGACGATTCGCCCAGTGAACAAGAACTCGGCATTACCTATCGGGATCCGTACGAAACCATGGCCGACACCATCGCGGCCTTGCGTAGCGCCAGCGGCTAAAGCTGACGCTCGCGCCGCAGGGTCGGGATTGCGGGGCTATACCGTCGAACAGCGCCAGCGATGGTAGTAGCCAGCGGATGGAAACACGCTCGTATAGCCGGGGTGCACCCAATCGTGTAACGGCCATGACTGCGGTGAAGGGCACGTAGCTGAGCGCGGCCACGGTGGGCCCCGCGCCGACGACTCGATTGAGGTAGTCGCCTGACCAGTCGGATGCAGATCCTTCGCACAGGAACGACGTGAACGCGACGGCTGACAGAATCACGACGGTCGGATTCCTCCAGAATCGTTGCGGTCTTGCGGCTTTCTGGCGGGCGGTGGGCGCCGGCTCGCGGACCAGGCCGCCGGCGATCGGCCGCACGACGATAATGATGATGAGCCCGATGACCGTCAGCTGGGCAGTCAAGCCCACACCCGCGCTCACGCACACTGCGCCAATCAGCGACCCCAGCAACACAGCGAGGCTACGCATCCCATGGCAGCGAGACATTATCGGTCGCGCGGCGACGCGTTCGACCGCGGCGGCCTGAACGTTCATCGCGACATCCAGCCCGCCCAAGAAGAACCCGACGCTGGTGAGCGCAAGAAATAGTCCCAGTTCAGACCTGGCCAGGCCCAGAAGGGGTCCGGACGCGGCGTAACCGGCGAGAGTGACCGGGACCAGAATGTGACTTCCCCAGCGCGGCAACAGCCAGATACACAGCGCCGTCGCGACCAGAGCACCCAGTGGCGCACCCAACAGCGCATTGCCGAGCGCGCCATCGGAAAGTCTCAATTCGCTTTTCACGTGCGGGATGTGGGCCACCCACGACGAAAAGACAAGGGCATGCGCCGCGAACACTGCGGTGACACAAATCTGCGCCCGGGCGATCGACTTCGCGACTGTCACCGTTCTCCCGTCAGGCTGTAGCGCACTCCGCCGCCCTCTCGATTCTGTGCGGGGCCCCGAGAAGCTCGATCGCCCTAGGTCCGGCGGTGGAGCGATTACGCTACGACCGAAACCGGCTCAGCGCCAAGTCTTTAACTGAGCGCTGCGACGGATCATGTTGTCTCACCCCGTGTTTGAGTCCGCCGCCCGTTCTGATGACGCCAGACGCTGGTCGATCCGGGCATCGAGACTGGCAGAACCGGCTCCTACGCACATAAGAAAAAGCAACAGGCCGGTCAGCAGCCACTCCGACGAATAAAATAAGTTGCTTAGGAAGCTCCACACGCTCGCGTACTTTTCCGCCAGACCGGGGCCGATATCCGTCAATAAGGCGCCGACCATGTCTAGCGCCAAAACAAGAGATATCGCTCGGGTCGCCAGACCGAACATCAGCGCCACGCCACCAACAAGTTCGATGATTGCCACGGCGGGCGCAACCACCGGCGCACCTGGAATTCCAAGGCCATTGAACATCACAGTGAACTTACCGAGGTCCCCGAGCTTTCCCACTGCCCCACTGAAGAACATGAAACCAATGCTGAGCCGCAAGAATAAATTGGCCAGCCAGTCGAACTTGTTCAGTGAATCAGCAATCCGGCCATAAGCCGAGTGATAACGGGCGAGCGATCGACGGACCATAGCGTAGCTCCTGCAGTCGGTAGGTCGGGACAGGTGGCACACGAGCAAGCGTGTGTTCTCATTCTCGTGCTTCGGCGATCGCGAGGGTGTCGATGTATTGGCGGAATCGGGCGATCTTGCCGTCGTTGACGTTCCAGATGTGGGCGTAGCCGGCGTCGGCGTGTTTTCCGCTTGTTTTGTGGGTGCAGGTGAAGCGGCCCAGGGAGACCACGGTGGCGCCGTCAGCGATGAATTCGGTGGGGGACAGGGTGAAGCTGGCCCATTCGGCGACTAGCGGGATGAGCATTCCTTCGGCGACGTGTTGGGGTCCGCGATCCTTGATAGGGAAGTCCAGCATGGTGATCCATTCGATGTCGTCGGTCATGAGGCTCAACGCTCGGTCGATGTCGCCGGATCCGAGCGCGGCGTAGAAGTCTTGGACGGTCTCGGTTGGGGTGGGCATATGGTATCTCCTACGAGTTAGGTTGGTGAGCAGTTGCTTTCGGGCGGCACGTGTCGTGCGTGGTTGAGATGTCCGGCGCGCGTTGCTGGTGGATCCCGCGTGATGAGTGGCGGACAGAGACGGCAGTACCGTCACCACTGTTAGCGCACGAATTTGCCATCGAAATGTGGTGGTTCTGTTCGAATGTGCTTCTGAATCGCGTGTTGTCGCGGTTTATTGAGGGTGGTTGGCCGCGGTGAGCAGTATCTCGGTGACGCTGTCGGGATTGGTCAGCATGGGTAGGTGGTCGGCGTTGACGGCGTGGATGGTTGCGTTCATCCGTGTGGCGACGAAGTGCTGGGTTTCTGCGGCGATCATGCGGTCGTTTTCGGCGATGAGGAACCAGCTGGGGCGATCTTTCCAGGCAGGCCGTGGGGCGGGTGTGGTGATGCACGATGGTGAGAGGGGGCGCTGGACTGCGGCGAGCATGGCGTGTTGTTCGGGGGTGGCGTTTTGTGCGAATGCTGCTGCGAAAGCGCTGTGCGGCAGCCAGATTAAGCCGTGACGATCTGGCTCTAGGGCAGGGGCAAGACGATGGGCAGGGGCGCGGTGGAACAGGCTGGCGACTGTTTCGCCTTCGTCGGGTGCGATTGCGGCGACGTAGACTAGCGCTGTCACCGAATCGGTATTTGCCGCTCCGATGACCGCGCCGGCGTATGCGTGACCGCCGAGAACGGTTTGCCCCTGGATGCGCTCGAGAACTCGGTTGAGCGCTGCGGTGTCGTCGTCGAACGAGGTCAGTGGTAGTGGTGCTGCGATGACGTTGTGGCCGTGCTGCTGTAGTTGATGGACGACTGGTGCCCAGCTGGAGCTGTCTGCCCACGCCGCGTGGACTAAGACGAAGGTTGTGTCGGTTGTCAGCGGGACTCCGCACCAAAGGTTGTGGCCATCAATGTGTTGATGTGCGTGGCGATTTCGTCGAGTTCTTCTTCGAGTGCAAAGTGGCCGGTGTCTAGCAGGACTACTTCGGCGCTGGGCACGTCGTGGCGGTAAGCCTGGGCGCCGGCTGGAATGAAGAACGGGTCATTTGCGCCCCAGATCGCCAGCAGTGCTGGTTGGCGGCGGCGCAGCCACGCCTGCCACTGTGGGTAGCGGGGCGGGTTATTCTGGTAATCCCATAGCAGGGCCTTCATGTAGGCGGCGCGGCCGGGACGATCCAGCACGAGCTGATCAGCCAGTGCTTGCTCGGGGTCGATGTGTTCGGGGTCGCGGGCACCGGCTTGCCACTGATGTTGAGTCCCGGGCAGGCTGACGAACCAGTCGACGGTGGCCTCGCCGGCGTCCTTGTCGGCCCACCACTCTGCTAACGCGGCGACGCCTGGTCCGAAACCGTCGGTGTAGGCGTTGCCGTTTTGGGTGATGATGGCGCGGACCCGCTCGTCGTGGTCGAGGGCGATACGGAATCCAACCGGTGCACCGAAGTCGAACATGTACACCGCGTACTCGCTGATGCCGAGCGCGTCGATGGTGGCGCCGGTGATCGCGGCCAATTTGTCGAAGGTCGGCTCGCCGGGCAACGGGTCAGAGGAACCGAAGCCGGGGTAGTCGATCGCCACGACATGCCAGCGGGTGGCCAGCTGATCGATGAGCCGGATATACGCTCGGGTGCTCGACGGGTAACCGGGCAAAAGCACCACGGTCGGGCCGGTGGGGGCACCCGCTTCGCGCACAAAGACACGCATGCCGTCGATGCTGAGGTAGTGATGACGGATGACGGGCATGAAAATGCTCCTTGACTTCGAGGAATCGGAGGTGTCGGCGGGCGCTGCGTGATGTGGTCTACGCACGTTCGCCGGTGCGGCCGGGGGCCATGGCGTAGAGGATGAGCGCGATTGGCAGGCCGACCAGTAGAGCGTGATCAACCCCGAAAGCCAGGTAGTACCTGCTCAGGAAGTGTTCATGGGCTGCGCCACCCAACGGCAGCACTACAGCGTTCATGAACACCCAGATGCCCGCGCCGTAGGCCACGCCGAGAACGCAGGCAGTGGCCAGAGTATGCACCCAGGGGGAGACGATTAGTGCATAAAGGACGGTGAACACCACGGCCAGGGTGGCGTGTATGGCGAATCCCAAGGTGGCGGTGGCGATCCCCAGTGGGCCAGTGGCAAAGGCTGCGTTCCCGAGCGCCCCGCTGGCGATGTATTGCAGCAACGTCTCGAAGTTGAACCTGTGGGCGATCAACACATATGCCACGAACGCAAACGCGGCGTCGGCGACTGCGGCTACCAGGGCGGCCACCAGCACGGCACGCCACGACCACCGTCGCGATCGCGCGAGGCGACGGCCACCAGCCGCCGAGGACGAGGAATCAGTGGTCATAGCGGACTTCCTAGCGAAGGGGCATAACCGTTAAAACTGTCTTTCAAAGGTTACGCACCGATCTATTGACCTGTCAACATCTAGCTGAGGGGTTACGAGATAATTGGGTTGATCCACCGGGGAGGTGAGGCCGATGCAGCCGCTCGATGTCATCGTGGGCCTCGCAGGACACCCAGCCCTGGAAATGCTGAACAGCCGGGCCACGCCTTCCCCGGGTGCAGAGCCGATCGAATTGATCGGAGACGGGGCGAGTTATCTACGGTGGCTCGCGCGTACGGGACTGATCGACCACGACGACCTCGCAGTGCTCGAAGATCTGTTCAGCGCTGATCAACTCGACGGTGCCGCCGCGGATGCCCGTACTCTTCGGGAAAAGCTGCGGCCGGTTCTGTTGGACTGGGCAGGCGAAAAGCCGGTGCCGTTCCCAGTTGATGTGATTGATGAGCTGAATGCGCTGCTGGCGCAGGATCGGCGCTACGCCCAGCTCAACCCCGACCATGACACGCTCGCGCTGCATGAGCGGCGGCACTGGGAACAGCCCACGCAGCTTCTGGTTCTATCCGCACAAGCCTGGGCGCACCTGCTCGTCGAAGGCGACCCGACCCTGATTCGGCAATGCCCTGGCTGCACCATCATTTTCTACGACCGCACCAAAGCCCACCGCCGACGCTGGTGTTCCATGGCACTCTGCGGCAACCGCGCCAAAGTACGGCGCCACCGAGCATCCGCCAGCTCAGAGACGAACCAGGAAACCTGAATCATCGACGTCGGCGGGCCGACCGTCACCGGTGGATCAGGTGAGATGCTGGCCGCCATCGACTTTGAGCGTCACACCGGTCACAAATGTGTTGGTCATCGCGAAAAGCGCGGCGTCGGCCACATCTTTGGCCGTCCCTATTCGGTGCGCCAAGTTGGCGCGGCTGACGTTCTCGAAGTGGTCGCGCTTGCCCTGCTCGCCCAACGAATCCCACGCGCCGGAGTCAATGACACCCGGAGAGATCGCGTTGACCCGGATCGGTGCAAGCTCGACCGCCAGCGAGCGCGTCAAAAAGTCGACCGCACCGTCGGTGATGGACACCCCGAGAAAACCGATGTTGATCTTGAACGCGGGAAACCCCGAAAAAAGGACGAACGACCCGCCCTGATTGATCTGTGCTGCGAAATATTTCGCCAGCATCAGCGGCCCAATCACCTTCGTGTCAAACGATTTCAGCAGACTCGCGCGCTCCAGCTCATCGAGTCTTCCCCGTGCGCGGGCCGAGACCGTCGACACGACATGGTCAACGGGACCCAATCGTTCAGCAAGTGCCGCAATCGACGAATCGTCCGTAACGTCAACAAACTCGGCGTTAATACCCGTGTCGTGGTAAGCGGCTAGCAATCGGGCCGTATCGCGGCCGGCGACAACGACTCGAGCGCCCTCAGATCGGGCCAAAACCGTGACAGCACGCGCGATTCCGTCCCCTTGCCCCACCACAACAACGGTCTTACCCTGCAACGCCTGGCCCACTCCCAGACCCCCGATCAGCTGCGCCGCGTCAACAGCTTTGTGTAGCTGCTGAGGGAGCCGTCGACGAACTGGGCGATTTTCCGAGCAGCCGTGTCCAATGCGAAGTCACCCGTGCACGACGATGATGAGAACCCGTGAAGGAGCAGGATCGTCGGCGCGTGGGCGGGTCCAGCCTCCCCGTCGGCATCGACCCTGCCGTGGCTGATAGCACCCATCGCAACCCTCCACCCCCTGTTCGTCTATGTAACCATTGAAAATGCAGTTCAATAGTTACGCATTGTCCTATCGACTGTCAACGCCTAACCGGGGAGTTGCAAAATAATTCGGTCGCCAAGGCCGCCCTTGCCGACGCGCATGTCCACCGGCCGTGGCTGTCCGCAGCGCCGCTTGGAAATGCTGCGGAATGCAGGACCGGTCGTGTTCATGAACGGCGCCTACTACTTGGCGCGTAGCGAGGACGGACTGGCCTCGTTGTGCAAGCCGAACCTCTTCCCGGCTGCGACCGCCGCCAACCTCGCTGCCTCCTGGGACGACCGACGGCGATGACGAAGAAGACGATGGTCGGGGCGCGGAGGGGCTCCGATTTCAGTCGGTCCGTCTACATTTGTGTGAATTGGGGGTGTATAGCCGGTAACGCAACGGGATCCGTCGCCGACAGTGTCAGAGGGCAGCGTCAGCTCGTCCGCAGAGGAGGGTCCGCCTCCGACAACCAAGGCCGATAGCTCAACACCGACGGGGGAAGAGGAACCGATGACTACGAAGCGCTCACTAACCACGCTAGCGATTCTCGCGACGGCAGGCGTCGCATTTATAGGTGGCGCAGGGGTCGCTAATGCCAGCCCGCAAGACGATGCCTACCTGGCCGCGTTGCGGGGCGTCGGCCTTCACTGGACGCCCGGCACGCAAGCCGGGCTCATCACAGAGGCGCATGACGTCTGCTACAACCTCACCTGGGGCTGGACCCCGCAGCGGATTGCAAACGACCTCGAAGCGCGTCTCGGCGCGCAGGGCGTCACTGGGGCTGAAGCCGCCACCATGGTCAACTCGGCGCACCGGATCTACTGTCCCGGAAACGTCTGCGACGCCCCCACGCTGTGCACGTGAGCGGACTCGCGTCACGCGCGGCGGATGGCACAAGAATCGGTTGATCGGATCTGCCCCTCGATGAGCTGAGGTCCGGCGGCGTATTCGCCGATGAGGCGTGCGGTCAACTCAGCGACTGTCGGCGACGCCGCCGAAATTCTGTTGGACACGGTTCCCTTGCGTATCCGGTCACGATGGACCTGCCGGCGTCCAATCTCCTCACGCGCCAAACCCTGGGCTGGGAGCCCACTCAGCCCAGCCTGCTTGCCGATCTGGACAACGGCCACTACTTCCCCGCCAGCTGACGGCTAACACACTCCGAGGAGTAATCATGACCACGTTCGTCCCGCACCGCGACGCATGGCGTTGGTGAGCCATTGAATGCTGTTGTGCTGCAATCTATTTGACAGCGTCGAGTACTCCATGCCACATAAGCCCTGATATCGGCGGCTAGAGAGCGTCACCGGGATGACGCTCGAGCATGGCGGCTCGAGGCGCGGCGTCACAGTGACAAACGTGCGTGAGACAGACCCTTCGTGCGGACGTAGGGCTGCGGCCAGTGCACCTAGCAGCGCGGCTGATTTAGTGCGAACCTGTAACGCAACGGCACCAGAATCCACAAAGGAGTTCCAAGATGACCGAAGATGAGCAGCAGCCCAGCGCTGTCCCTGCTGAGCAACAGCCCCGCCGTCTCCGGTGGGCGCAGTTCCGCGACGACATGCTGACGTCGCGCGAAGACCGTCGTAAGGCGACGATCAACGGGGTGCGGCGATTCGTTGATCTCCATCCGGTGACCAGCCGGCGACCCCGGGTCAAGGCCGTCATCGAAGCTCGCCTGCAGCTCCGCGAGGATCTGGTTACTGCAAGGTTTCAGTTCCGTCGTGCCGTGGTGCGCAGCAGAACTCGGTTGGTATCCAACCCGTAGATTTCGGCGAGACAAGCATTCGGGAAACGCGGCGGTCTGGCGCATTTGGCGGCTGTGCTGTCGCCGCATCCGGGCGGCGCTTGGGTGGTACCCGCTTGGCCGAAGTAGAGGCTGCCAACACTTAGTTGGTGCGGGACGGGGTCCGTTCGAGGCGTGCGGATGGGTGTTGATCGGTCGAAGCAGTGCCCGGACGGCAGCGATGAGCACGTTGAGGAGACGCTCGTGATCGACGTTGGCGGTGCCCGATGCGTGCGCGGTGATCCAGCCAATCGTGGCGGTGCGCATCAGTACCGCGACGGCTTCGGGATCGGTGCATGCGACTTCTCCGGATTCGGTGAGCCGGGTCAGTTCGGCGACGGCCAGTGAGGTGAAGGAGTCGATGAGCTCGCGGCCGTGCTCCCGTAGCCGCGGCTCGTGGACCTGACCACGTTCGAGGAATAGCTTGCGCAGGAACGGATCTCGCACAATCTCGCTGTTAAGCCGACGGACTCTGTCCAGGAACGCCTCGAGCGGTTCGCTGTGCTCCGTTTGCGAGATGTGGTCGACGAGTCGTTCGACTCGTTCGGTCATCGCAGCGCTGAGCACCCCGATCTTGCCGTCGGGGAATTGACTGTAGAGCGTTCCTAGTGCAATGTGTGCGCGCTCGGCGATCTCACGTACGCCGGTCTTGTCGTAGCCGACCTCGCCGAACAGTACTTGCGCCGCGGCGACGATGTCGTAGTACTTGGGTGACCGCTGCACGGCCACAGGGTCAGTCACGGTGATCGACGCCATCAGCGTGGTGGGCACACCTCGTGAGAAGCAGAAGGGTATTGGCACAACACAAAAGGGTATGAACCGGCGACTCACCAACTCGCCTCTAGCGGCGGCCAGGCGTCAGTAGTTGTTGCAAGTGTTCGCCACCTGCGTGAGGGTGGCAAGGATTTGCTGCGGATCCACGCGGCGGCGGCGGCGGCGCCACCTCCGCCGCCACTCCGCCGCCACCTCCACGCCTGGCCATCACTTGTTGGGCCATCTGTTGACGTTCGTCGACTGGTGCCGCCAGGAATGACTGCAACCGGGAGCTGACCATCGGGTTCTGCGCGAGTTTCGCGGCCATATCGGGTGACACCGCATTGAGAGCTGCGGTTACCTGCGCATAGCTGCAGGTCGTATTGATAATCGGAGTCAGATCGGGACCTGCCGACGCGACGCCGACACCCATCGTCGCGGCCACCGCGAAGGCGCCCGCAACGACCAAATACTTTGACCAAGCCACCGTGACCATGTCTACCCACTTTGCTGCTTCACAGGGCACCGATCTGACGACCTGCTAGAACAAAAACACTGTATCGTTCTAGTCTGTGAGACTGATGTGTAGCAGGCAGAGCAGTTGCGCACGGTGGGTCCGGGCGTCGAGAGCGGCTGACGCTCACGATCACAACTCTGCGATCGAAACCCGTTATGCCCAGGCGCACTGCTGCGCCTCGCCGCCGATCGCGTGGACTAGACGGAACGACTTCAGACAGTCGATTATGTTGCACCGCAACCTGATAGAGAGTAGGCGGCAGGGTGATACCGATAACTTGGTGACGCTAGGCGAGAAGGGTAGAGCGTTACACAAGAGCAGCATGGGCCGCGCCGCGCTACCGCACAGGTCGTGCAGCTCCGATGGGAGAGCGGCTATCAGACCGCTTCAGGGCACGTCGATGGGCGCCTCGATTATGTTGGATAGCCCGGCCATTGTGGCCGACCCTTTCCCTTTCTATGAGCGGTTGCGTCGGGAAGTCCCGGTCTATCGAACTCGGATGAGCTATCTGGGCGATGCGGACGTCTATGCGCTGTCCCGTTACCGGGACTGCGTCGATCTGCTCGCCGACGAGCGCATGCGCCGGACAGAGGAGGGGTCTGAGACGCGGCCGGTACCAAAGGCATTCCATCTGTTGACCACCGACAGCATGCTCGTCAAAGATCCGCCGGAGCATTCTCGGCTGCGCAAGCTGGCCAGTCGCACGTTCAGCCGTAAAGCGATCGCCCGTATGCCAGATCGTGTCGACGCCATCACCAGCGACCTGCTCGACGGGTTCACCCCCGGCCAGCGGATCGACCTGCAGGCCGACTACGCGATGCGAATCCCATTCACCGTCCTTAGCGAGATGGTCTGCGCCAACAAAGCAGACCAGGCCCGCTTCCACAACGTCAGGGCGATGATCAGCGCGGCGGGGATGCCCCAATATGGGATTGAGCAGATGGTGGCCATTGTGGAGGGCACGGCCGAGTTCGTGCGCGAAATGATTGAGCGGCGCCGGGCCGAGCCGGCCGATGACATCGTGTCCATATTGGTCCGCACGAACGAGGATGGCGACACCCTGTCCGACGACGAAATCGTCGCGATGGTGTTTCTGTTGGTGGTCGCCGACTCTGAAACCACCTACAGCCTGATCGCCAACGGCGTCGCCGCTCTATTGACCCACCCTGGCCAACTCGATCTGCTCAAAACCGACCCAACATCTGATCGGTTCTGCGGTCGAGGAAATCCTGCGCTTCACCGGCACCATCGGGAGTACCGAAGTGTTCTACGCCCAGGAGGATGTCGAGTTGCACGGGGTCACCATTCCGCGCGGGGCGAGGGTCATCCCGCTGTTGGACTCGGCGAACCGCGACCCTGCGGTGTTCGACGATCCGGACACCTTCGACATCACCCGCACCCCCAACCGCCACATCGCCTTCAGCAAGGGCGCACATTTCTGCCTGGGCGCGAAACTCGCCCGGATGGAAACCAGTATCGCGATCACCAACCTGATCAGCCGATTCCCCGATATGCGACTGGCCGTTGACCCCGCCGATCTGCAGATCGCTCGGGTGCCGCTGCTGCGACGCTTCACCAGCCTTCCCGTCGTCCTCAACTGACCGATCGCGTCGATTCAGGGGGATTCACCGTTACCCCATATCGGTGAGAAGTTTCCAGGGCTGCATGCCGAGGAGGCCAGCAAGGCGCCCCTGCATCTGGACGCCGGCCGGCAGCGGGCGCCACCATATGGTCACCTCGGCGATCTTGCCGTCCGCGTCGAGCAGGATGTAGTCCATCCCGTCGACCACTGTGTCTTCGATCTGCAGCCGGAAGTACGCGGCGTGGTGCGTTTCGCCGCTGAGGACTTCCTTGTAGGTGAGGTCGGCCGCGCCCGCGCCGACCCCCCGCATGGCTTCCAGTACTGCCTCGCGGCCAGTGGTTGGCTCATTGCCGAGCGGGCTGTACAGCACCACGTCCTCGGCGAGGATTCCGGAAAGAGCGTCTTTGTCTGCGCCGCCGTGCATGCAGTCGACAAAAAATTCCACGGCGTCGCGGTGTGGGGCGAACGTGGTCATGGTCAATCCTTCTGTTGCGGGTTGTCGCTCACTAGATCGCTGAGGTGCCGCCGTCGACAACCAGCTCCATGCCATTGACGTAGCTCGAGTCATCCGAGGCGAGGAACAACGCGGCGGACGCGATCTCCTCGGGGCGGCCCATCTCTCGCCGTGGGATCACGGACTCGAACTGCGCCTTCGCCTCGTCGTCCATCACCTCCGCCAACATCGGCGAGGCGACCTGGCCGGGGGTCAGCACGTTCACCCGGATCTTCCTGTCCCTCAACTCGGACACCCACACCCGGGCGTAGGCGGCCAGCACGGCCTTACTTCCCGCGTACACACTCCAATTGGGGTAGCCCCGGAGCGATGCGTTGGACCCGGTCATGAAGATCGAGCCGCCATCGTTGAACAGCGGTAGCGCCTTTTGGACCGTGAACAGCGTGCCGCGCGCGTTCAGCGAGAAGGCGGCATCGAAGTCCTCCTCGGTGATCTCGCCGAGCCTGCTCTGCGCACCCGTCCCGGCACTCGCCCACAACACGTCGACCGAACCCTTCTCCTGCTTGACCGTGTCGAACAAGCGGTCCAGATCGTCGAGGTCGGCCGAATCGCCCTGCACGGCAGTCACATTCCGACCGATCAGATCGACGGCTTCTTCCAGCGCGTCGTTCCGTCGGCCCGAGATAAAGACGTGAGCTCCTTCGTCAACGAATAACTTGGCGCCGGCCAGCGCCATACCGCTTGTCGCACCGGTGATCACTGCGACCTTGCCATCGAGTTTTCCCACGATCACTCCTGCCGAATTGGTTGATGTTGTTATGTACACCGTTCTGAGTACTTAACGTATCGGACGGCTCTCGGGAATGCAACCTATGTACACAGATCCGTACCAAAGGGGGCTAGGCTGGTTGCATGGCGGAGTTAGAGAAGGGGCCGCGAGGCCTGCGCCGCGGCAGGGGCGCACGAGAGCGCATCCTCGCGGCGTCGCAGCAGCTGTTCCGCGATCAAGGCATCAACGGCACCGGCCTGGACCAGCTCTGCGCTGTGGCCCAGGTGTCGAAGCGCACGTTTTATCAGCACTTCAACGGTAAGGATGAGCTGATCGCCGAACACCTACGCCGATTCGATCCCGACATCCTGCCCGAGGTGTTCGACCGCACCGATCTGACGCCCCGCGAACGGCTCCTCGCCGCCTTCGACATTCACGCGCCCCTGTGCCCGTTCATCGCGGCGGCCGTCGAAATCAACGACCCGGGCCACCCGGCACGCGTACGCGCCCGCGACTACAAGAAAGCTTTTGCCGCGCGGCTCACCGAAACCGCGCGCGAGGCCGGCGCCACCAACCCCGAACAGCTCGGCGAACAACTGGCGCTGCTCTTGGATGGCGCTTCGGCGCGCAACCGAGTCCTCAACACCGAGACCTTCGCCACCGCCGCCGCCATCGCAGTCGTCCTCATCGACAACGCCATCCCCCTGATCACAAGGTAGCCCGACGCCGATGCGATTAGTCTGTGCCGCAACGTAATCCCCGGCCAAGCCGCGCACGTCGCGGCTTGGAACCAGAGAGGCAACGATGTCTACACAGGCAGGCGTGAAGCGCGGCGGCTGGACGGGACGGTTGTGGGCCGAAGCTGCCGGCACCTACGCGGCGATCGTGAAGCACCCATTTCTGGCCGGCCTGACAGACGGCAGCCTCGACCCGGAGCTCTTCACTCACTACGTCGTTCAGGACGCACACTATCTG
The DNA here is from genome assembly GCA_963826365.1 of uncultured Actinomycetota bacterium. GTDB lineage: Bacteria > Actinomycetota > Actinomycetes > Mycobacteriales > Mycobacteriaceae > Mycobacterium. The sequence continues at coordinate 90,172 of CAWGXA010000007.1, forward strand.
CGGGATTTTGCTCGGGCGTTGGCTGTCGTAGGTAGCAAGGCACCAACACACGCCGGCGTCGGCATGTTTGCCCGGCACGCCGCCGGCACCGCCGAAGTCGAGCTCGCCTTACACGAATCGTTGCTGACCGACCTGGGCATCCAGAACATCGACTCCGTGCCAGTCGCGCCAACCACCCTCGCCTATACGAGCTACCTGTTGGCCACCGCTTACCGCGGCACCTTCGCGGACGGGCTCGCAGCGGTGCTGCCGTGTTACTGGATTTATGCCGAAGTGGGCGCCGAGCTCGTCAAGCGCGGTTCGCCGGATCCGCGCTACCAGCGCTGGATCGACACCTACGCCGACGACGAATACCAAACCATCGTCGCCGAGGTGCTTGCGCTGGCCGACGACGTCGGCGTGACATTGAGCGCCGCCGACGAGATACGCGCCCGAGGCCACTTCGCCACCACCGCCCGCTACGAATGGATGTTCTGGGACGCCGCGTGGTGCCGCGAGGCGTGGCCCGTCTGACGACCAGTGCCTGCGGCTAAAACTGTTGGACTACCGAAAAGGATGCGACCGATCGGGAGGAGATGTCGCGGCGAGGATCGAATGTGATCCTGATCGACATTGATAGTCGCTACGAATGATGCAGTCGTGCCTGCGACTACCGACGGGCCCCTAAACTTAGGTCGTCCCTCTGTCGACAGTAAGTAGCGCCAGCATGCAAATCAGCCATCCGCACCACGAACTCAGCTTGCCCCCTCGCGGGGTGATACTGGTTTACAGCTCGTTCCTGGCGCTCAGTGCCGGATTCGTGAACGCGGTGGCGCTGCTGATCTTTGCGATGCCGGTTGGCAATCTGACTGCATCAACCACTCAGCTCGGCATGAAGACTGCTAATCCATGGCTTTACGAGGGCCACGTCTTAATGGCCGTCTTGACGGGCTTCTTTCTGGGAGCGGCGCTCGCGGGGGTTGTTCTGCCCGTTGTCGATTCGGTGCTTGGCCCCAGGTCTGCGGGTCTGTTGTGCTTGGAGGCCTTCTTACTGATCCTGGCCGCAGCCGTTACGGAGGAGGCGGGTTTCAGGGAGCTGCTCACAGCAGTAGGTATCGAACTCCCCGCAGTTCAAGCATTTTTGGCGGCTGCGGCCCTCGGTCTGCAAAATGGACTCACCTCAAGCTTCCGCGAAATGTCGGTGCGCACAACGCACTTCACCGGCACCATCACAGATCTTGGCTTGATTGTGGGGCGTAGCCGCAAGTGTGGAATCGACGGCTGGAAGACCACGACTCTCGGGTTGACACTGGTTTTGTTCTTGACGGGTGGCGGGGCCGGGCTTCTCGCCGGATCCCGTTTCGGAGGTTACGCACTCGGGTTTCCCGCGTTGTGTTGCCTCATAGCCGCGGTTGCCGCGTTCCGGCATTGCCACAAGGCCGGTCTTCTGAGTCGCGGGCGGTGCGAAGTTGCTCAAACGTGAGACGCCCACGTCGTGGCACGTCGTGACAACTTGAGACTTTCGTCGGCCGCCTAGCCTGACGCCGCTGCCATGGCGCACCGAGGGAGTTTGCCATGGCAGCGGCCGGCTTTGTGTCTGCACCGGTTCGAGCGAGATGCTCCACTATCCAGTGCAGGGGCCTAGTCAGCCGTTGAGATTTTGGGTGTGATGGTTGCCCAGGAACGAACCGCCATCTGCGCGCGCCATGCGCACCTCATCCCAGGTGGAGGTCCCGATCAAGTAGCACTGGTCGAACTTGCCGAACGGATCCACGAACACCTCAGGCCCGTTCGGGTCGCCCCACCACGTGCCGTCTCCAGCATGGGCATAGAAGTAGAGATAGCGGTTCGAGCTGTAAATAACGGTTTCTGTCTCGCCCGGATTGAGGTTCCACCATCCTTGCGCTGCCCAACCGCCGTCGTTGCCGCATGCGTCCTTGTCTTCCTTCATGACCGCGACTGAGACCGGCTTGCTGTAGTTGTTTTTAAATGCGAACCACGGCATGGCACTACTTCTTTCGCGCGGTGAGGTCAGGGGTGTGGGCAGTCGAATCATCGCCTTTGGCATGGCCGGCAATCTGCGAAGCCCGCTTGGATTTCTCCGCCGACTGATCGGCCGAGGTGTGCGTCACCAACTCCGCGTCAAGGACGGCGAGGTTGAGACCGGTGTCGGGTAGAGATTTATTCGGCATGTTCGTATGCCTTTCTCCCTGTGCGGGTGCGTGATTCGCGCGGTGCGTCTGTCGATTGACCGCATCACCAGTCTTGACCGTGGGTGGAGTCACGTCGTGAGTAGTCAACTACCTGTTTTCGCGAGACTAGGGACGCGTGCGATGCCGGGGACGGTCTAGTACCCCAACCACCCGCTCGGTAGCAGTGTCGACCGCTGCCACCCGCACCCATCGGACGACGTTGTACAGCAGGACGTTTGATTGGTTGCCTGATGTGGGATGGCTAATCGCCTGCTGCCGGCTGCGTGAAACTGAGGTCGTCATCCACGTCTTCGACGGTCAACGAACCCGGGTCAGGATGCGCCTGCAGTCGTATGGCGTGCGTCGACTCGCCAGTGGCGGGTGTCTCGCGCGTCGTGATTTCCGGCGGACCACCGGGCCGGGCTTCGGCATGAACTCGTGAGGGCGGCGGATCCGGCGGGTGTGGAGGATCAGGCGGCCAATGCCGTTTGATCGCGACAAGAACCGCACCCAAGATCAGCGCCGCGACGATCAGCGCGGCGAGGATGGCGAAGAAGTCGAAACTTGTCGAACTCGAGATACTGGCGAGCGCTATCGGGTAGCCGGGTATCGGCACCTGCTTCGGTTCATCTAAACCCGGCAGCGTTTGGGTCTTATGCACTTCGAATTGTGTTCCGCAGTTGACGCTTTGGGCCCATGCACCCCATACCGGCGTTACGCCGTCGAGCAGGACCTTGTGCTCACCGTACTGGGGGTCGTCGCCGACATCGACTATTTTGCGGACGATGAATGGATTGTATTGCTTGTCGCCGTAATGCACGGCGACGCAGGTATTCGGGCGCTCGTCGGGCGGCGAAGTTGGCGGAGGCGGCTCGCCGGGTCCGGGATCGTGGCCGCCGCCATCGATGACGGCGGCCGTGACCTGGCCGGGTTCGCCCGTCTGGCTGGGCACCATCCCGATGACGGAGTGAGGCCCAGGCTCGGAGATTCTGGTGACAATCTGACTCAAGGCGGGGATCACTATTTCCTGGATGACGCCCCCGACGGTCTGCCAGAAGATGTGAAGGGCCTGTCCGAACGGATTGACGATGAACACTCCGAAGGCATTGTAGGTAATCAATTCCCGATCCAACTGCAGTACATCGGGATTCGGCCGGCTCTTGGCCAGCATTAAGAGGCGAACGCCGTCTTCGGACGGAGGTGCTGGATCTAGCCGAGTGGGAGGCGCCGCCCGCGCCAATTGAATGGCTTGTGAGTCAGACGGCAAGGTCTGAGGCACCGCGGTCGGGATCGCCTGCGACGATGTCGAGGACACGGCTGCCGACGATGTGGTTGTGTCGCTCGGTTTTAGAGTCGCGGAGGTGCTCGTATCAGTGTCTGCCGAGCTCGACGTCTGACGGGTCGTTGTTGTCGGCGCGGAGCTGGCGGTCGTAGTTGTCACCAGCGAACTAGTGGGGGTAGTCGTTAGCGCCGAATTTGTGGTCGTCAAGGGATCTGGTGCCGTGGTGGTCGTCGTCACTTCGGTTGTGCGATCGGCGACTGCGACGACGACTGAACCGCGATCAAGCGCCGTGAGCTGAACGGTGAGCCCCATCGCCAGCACCAGCGCTGCGCCGCGACGAGAACGAACGCGAAAAGGTGCGCTCATCGCGGCTCAACCTGTCCCGCCAGCGGGCGGCCAGGCCAATGCCCAACCTCTCATCCAGCCGGCGCGCTGTCGGTGCGCCATCACCACAGCATTCCGTCGTTTGCGCCGGCGATCTTGAGTAGTTGACTACTCGTGTTTGGGCGTAGGGACACGGCGGCACCGAATATCCACAAAACCACCGTTGTGTCCAGTGGCGTTACAACATCGTGGTTTCGGGATCTCGTTGCGCTGGTCACGGTTTGAGGGGTTTGCCTGCGGCCTCCCACTGCTGCAGCCGATGCTGAATGAACTCATCTTGCTCGGCCGCGGTCGAGAGCCCGGCGACCGTCTGTTCGGGGTTCTCGATCGGTGCGCTGGGCACGGGCAATTCGGCTGCGGCGATGGCCTTGGCCTCGAGGAACGAGCTGGGCGCCGCACCGATCGGGGCGGATCCGGGCTGCAGGATGGGATCGGCTGCGGTCGGCACGGTGACGCCCTTTAGGGGGTCGTCACTGCGAGGCTCAGCCAGGGTGAGGATGGGCCCGAGGTGCGGCGCGACGGCATCGCGATTTCCCAAGGGGTCGAAACTGAACCGGGCGCGCAGGGTCGCGATGATCGACGTGTGGTCATACGGCGGGCTGCCGGTGGGCGCGCGAAAGACGGTGCCGGCAGGAATCATTGGGGAGACGATGACCGCCGGCACGCGCACGCCGAAGCGGGTGAAGTCGAAGAAGTTCGGGGCCCTCGTGTGGTCGTCGGGAGGGGTGGCGCCGGTTTCGGGCGGTACGTGGTCGTAGGTCCCGCCGTGCTCGTCGTAGGTGATGATGAGCAAGCTCTTCTCCCAGACGGCCTGGTTGCTACGCAGCGCCGTGTAGACGGCGTGGATGAGTTTTTCGCCCACGGCCAAATTCGAGACCGGATGTTGGTCGTTCTCGACCTGGAAGTCGTGGTCGCCCGTGCGGTGCGTGGCCCATTCCGGCTCGATGTAGCTGAACGTCGCCAATTGCCCGCTGGCGGCGTCGCTTTGGAATTTCTGGAATCCGGACTTCACGGTGCCGCCGGGGCCGGGCTTATAGGTATCGGGAAAGTCGTTGGCCGTCAAGGGGCGCCGGGAGTAGCCGTAGATCGTCCACGTCTGGCCTTTATCGCTGAGCCTGCCGAATACCGAATCCGTATCGAACGCCGGTGTGCTGCGCGCCGAGTTGTCGGTGTAGCCCAGTGACGTGCCGGCAACCGCGAAGGCCCGATTGGGGAAGGTCTGGGTCGGAACCGACGCGAACCAGCGGTCGCAGACGGCAAAACCCTTGGCCAGCCCACTCAGCACGGGCAGCGTCTCCGGCGTGTACATGCCCATGATCGACGAAGGCTCGGCGCCGACGAGTTTGGGGTCATTCGGATGAGCGGGATGGGCGAGCTCGGTAGCGAAGCTGCTGACAAAGCCGTCATTGGCGGCGTGCCCGTCAGCGGGGGCGGTGGCGGCGCTGAACAGTTGATAGTTGGTGGCGGTAAACCCTTCGGCGGGGTTCGCCAACGGGTAGTAGTAGGCATTCTGTTTGTCCGGGGTAATTGGATAGACGGACGCCACGGCGCCGTCGGGGTCGCGGTTGGACTGTGTGCCGTCCACTCCGTCGAAGGTGTCGGATCTCGGGTAGAGGTAGCCCAGCAAATGGTCGAACGAACGGTTCTCCAGCATCAGCAGAATTACGTGGTCGATCGAATCAAGTCCAGCCATCGGTGCCGCCTTTCATCCTGTTGATTCTCAATATCTCCTGCGCCCTGATGATTTGAGCCGACATCATTGCCAGCGGCAACAGCGTGTCGGCTTTCTCTCGGTGCACCGCCATCACAGCATCCCGTGTTTTACGCCGAGGATCCTGAGTAGTTGACTACTCGTGTTTTGACGCCGAGACACGGTGACATCGGACGTTCGTGTCTTGGCAACCGAAGACAGTCAGCCGTCAGTCGCTAATAGCATTGCGGGACAAAATGTCTGGAGCACGATCCAGTTTTCCGAAAAGGGCGCGGCTGGCCGCCCGGGCGTCGTAGCGCGGATCTTTGATCAGCTGGAACAACAGGTAGCCCGACATAGCCGGCACGACCATCCACATACCGTTCAGGCCGAAGAACTTGAGGTAGCTGAGCGCGTCGGGACGGATATCGGCCAGGTGGCGCATGATCTGAGAGATGAAAAAGACTGTGCAGCCGTAGAACTGCAGGCAGCCGGCCGCGACGAAGAACCGGATCGCGGCCGCAGTGCGGTTGCGTAGGAAGAGTGTCATGAAGACGACCTCGACAACGCCGATGACCCCTGACCAATACTCAACGATGATCATCAGCGGGTCGCTGCGCAGGAACCGGGTGTCGGCGACCGCGTAGGCCCAGAAATACCATTTCGACGTGTCGTGTGCGGTGGCCCCGTTGACCCAGTCGTGCAGGATCGCCCAGGGCAGATCCCAACTCAGTGGGAAGACGATAGCGATCGCCGACCACATCAGCACAAACGCAGTGCGCCGAAGCTCTTGACTGGCATTGCCTCCGAATAGAAATGGCGTTGCCAGCGCGATGATCCAGCAGCTCAGTAAGCCCGGTAACGCGATGTCGGTCAACAGCAGCGGGTCTGCGGTATGCGTCACCGCGAGAATCATGCATACCGCGGGGATCGACAGCGAGATGCCCAGCCAAGTCAGCTGCAACCGGACAAACGAGGGCATCGGCGTCCTCCAACCCGATACGGGCGAACACAGCGCTGCCCGATTCATCTGGTGAGAGTCTAGGTCCGGGACAAATAAACATATTTGATGTAGCCGAGGCTCTTGCGACGATTGATCGCGAGGCGACCGGGGTCGAGGTCGTGGCCACCGACAGGCCAACGGTCGCGGCAGCAAGAAATTTCACTCGTGGAGTGCTCATCGCGGCCTCTCAATTCGTCGTTCAGTGCCGGTTGTCACTGACCTCAGGGCTCTGGCAAGAGGTAGTTTGCGCCGCCCGGCGGGCCCAGAGCACGGGGAATATGTCCTAATTTTGGCTGGTCATCGCGTCCAAGCACCGGCGGTGCTGCGCCCGCGGTGCGTAAGCCCCGTACGCTTCGACGGTGAACGCGATCGACCCGGACAAGCTCAACACGTGCCTGATGGTGCTGGCCGACATCGAGTCGTTGCCGCCCGATCATCCTGATGCCGTCGCCGTGCGTCGCGCCACCGCCGGCGTCTTCAAGGCGGTGAAGAAGGCCCGCCGCCACGCCAAGCGAGACGCGGTGGCTGCTGCCGACCGCGCCGTCATCGCCGCCACCGCCACCGGTGCGCCCGGCCGCATCGACGACGAAACCGCCGGCCTGCCGCTGGTGTCCAACGCGGTCGGGGCCAGCGCGGGCACCCTGCTTCGCTCGCGTGCCTGTTACGTCTGCAAGAACCACCACACCGTGGTCGACGCGTTCTATCACCAGCTCTGCCCGGACTGCGCCGCCCTCAACCGCGCCAAGCGCGACGCCCGCACCGACCTCACCGGCAGGAGTGCCCTGCTCACTGGCGGCCGCGCCAAAATCGGCATGTACATCGCGCTGCGACTGCTCCGCGACGGCGCCCACACCACCATCACCACCCGCTTCCCGAACGACGCCGTGCGTCGCTTCGCCGCGATGCCCGACAGTGCCGACTGGCTGCACCGGCTGCGCATCGTCGGGATCGACCTGCGCGACCCCGCTCAGGTCGTCGCGCTTGCGGATTCCGTCGCCGCGCAGGGCCCGCTGGACATTCTGATCAACAACGCCGCCCAGACCGTGCGCCGAGCCCCCGGCTCGTATGCCGCGCTCGTCGAGGCGGAGCGGACCCCCGCGCCGGAGCTGGTCGACGTGGTCACCTTTGATCGGGTCAGCGACGCCCATCCCGCGGCACTTGCCGGCAGCCTCGCCGAGCACCAAACTCCGCACGCCATAACGGAACTGGCCCTCACCGCCCGCAGCGCATCCCCGGAACGGATCGCCGCCGGCACCGCAATCGACGCCGGTGGCCTGCTGCCTGACACGGCGTCGATCAACAGTTGGACTCAACGCGTGCACGAGGTCGATCCGATGGAGCTGCTCGAGGTGCAGCTTTGCAACCAGACCGCGCCGTTCATTCTGGTGAGCCGGCTTCGCCCGGCGATGGCCGCCTCACCGTCGCGGCGAAAGTACATCGTCAACGTGTCGGCGATGGAGGGACAGTTCAGCCGGGGCTACAAGGGACCGGGACATCCGCACACCAACATGGCGAAGGCCGCGCTGAACATGCTCACTCGCACCAGCGCAGGCGAAATGCTCGAGCAGGACGGCATTCTCATGACCGCCGTCGACACCGGCTGGATCACCGATGAGCGTCCACACCCGACCAAGTTGCGGCTCGCCGACGAGGGTTTCCACGCCCCACTGGATCTCGTCGACGGCGCCGCCCGGGTGTACGACCCGATCGTGCGGGGGGAGTCGGGCGAAGATCTGCACGGCTGCTTCCTCAAGGATTACTCGCCGAGCAACTGGTAGCTACGCCGCGTTGGTGTCGACCTCGGCGGATTCCGACCGGAAGACGAGCTGGATGACGTTCGCCGGGTTGACCGCCGCCGCCTTGCGCAGGACGTCGTTGGGAAGCGAAAGCCGGAACACCTTCTTCCACGCCGAGCCGACCTGCTTGACCATCGGGCCGCTGACGTAGGTCAGGCCGTAGCGCTCGAACAAGTCCTGCACCTTCGGCGCGATCTCCTGATAGCGGTTGCTCGGCAGATCCGGGAACAGGTGATGTTCGATCTGGAAGGACAGATTGCCGGTCATGAAGTGCAGCAACCGGTTTCCGCTGATGTTGGCGGAGCCGAGCATCTGTCGCAGATACCATTCGCCGCGGGTTTCGCCGTCGATCGACTTCTTCTCGTAGGTCTGGACGCCCTCGGGGAAGTGTCCGCACATGATGACCGAGTGTGTCCAAAGATTGCGGACCAGGTTGGCAGTCAGGTTCGCGGTCAGCGTGGTGACGGCCGAAGGTCCGGACAGCAGCGGATGCAGAACGTAATCCTTCGTCACCTGCCGGCGGATCTTGGCGAGCACATTCTTGCTTTGCTGGCGGAATTCTTCTTTGTCCGTCTTGCCTTTGAGGTACTTGCCGATTTTGAGATCGTAGGCCGCGATTCCGTATTGGAAGAAGCAGGCGTTGATGAGGTTCCACAGCGGCTGGGCGAGGTAGAAAGGCATCCACCGCTGATCTTCGTCGACCCGCATGATGCCGTAGCCGAGGTCATCGTCCTTGCCGACGACGTTGGTGTAGGTGTGGTGGATCGCGTTGTGCGAGTGCTTCCACATGTCGGAGGGGGAGGCGTTGTCCCACTCCCAGGTGGTGGAGTGGATCTTGTTGTCGCGCATCCAGTCCCACTGACCGTGCATCACGTTGTGGCCGATCTCCATGTTCTCGACGATCTTGGCGACCGACAGTCCGGCCGTGCCGACCAGCCAGGCCGGCGGGAACAGCGAGAACAGCAGCACCGCTCGGCTGGCCAGTTCGAGCTTGCGCTGAAAGTCGATGACATTGCGGATGTAGTCGGCGTCGTGCTCGCCGCGGCTGTCAAGCACCTGCTGACGGATCGCGTCGAGTTCGCGGCCGAGATTTTCGATGTCTTCGCCGCTGAGGTGGGCGATCGGATTGCGCTCTTGGCGTTGCAAAGTGGTCATGAGAACTCCTTAGAGGTCGATGTCGCAGGTACCCGCTGCCGCGGATACGCAGGTTTGGATCAGGACGCCGTCGCCAGGCGTGGCGGTGGTGATGTCGCCGTTGCGAAGGTCGCGCACGGCTCCTTGGCGAAGCGGTGCTACGCAGCCGAAGCAGATGCCCATCCGGCATCCCGACGGCATCAGGACTCCGGCCGCTTCGCCGGCGTCGAGCAGCGTCTGGTCGCCCGCGGTCTCGAGCACGGTCTCGGACTTGGTGAACGTGACGGTGCCGCCATCGCCGGCGGTGACCACCGTGGGGCGAAACCGCTCGGTGTGCAGGCGTTCGGGCATGCCGTTGTCGTTCCAGTGCTGCTCCAGAGCGTCGAGCATGCCGGTAGGTCCGCATGCCCACGTCTCGCGCTCGGCGAGGTCGCCGACCAGATCGCCGAGTTCGGTGGCGGTGAGCATGCCGTCGGTGTCAGTGTGCTTCTCGATCAAGCGAATTCGGCCCTGGCGTGCCAGCATGCGCAGTTCGCCACCGAAGATCACATCGTCGGCGGTGGGGGCGCTGTGCACGACCACGACGTCATCGACGTGTTCGGCCATGTTGCGCAGCATTCCCATCACCGGGGTGATCCCGCTGCCTGCGGTGAGGAACAGGATCTTGCGCGGCGCCGGGGCAGGAAGGGTGAATTCCCCTGCGGCATGGTCGAGTTGGACGACGGTGCCGACTGCGGCGTCTCGCACGAGGTGGTTGGACACCTTGCCGTCAGGGATGGCCTTGACGGTGATCGCGATGCAGCCGTCGTTGCGATCGGCGATCGGAGGTCAGAGAGTAGGCGCGCCAGTGACGCACGCCGTCGACGTCGACACCGATGCGGACGTACTGCCCGGGTGTGTGGGTGCCCCAGTCGCGCCCCGGCTTGATCACCAGGGTCGCTGCGTCCCGGGTTTCAGGGTGAATGGCCACGATCCGGCCGCGCAGGTCGGCCCCGGAGCGCAGGGGGTCGATGAGGTCAAGGTAGTCGGCGGGGACCAGCGGCGTGGTGATCCGCTCGGCGAACTGGAGGAACCGGTCGCGCAGCGTGCCCATCGGCGTGACCCGGGGTGCTGTTGTTGTCATGAGTCCAACCATCCCTTGTTTCTAGGGATAAACTCTTGACCTGACAGGGTGAAAGAGCACCACAGATTTGTTCGAAAAGAATAGATTCAATGGACGAGATCGCACGAACGGACGGTCGGCAGGTCACCGGCCTGGTGCTGAATGACCTGGTCGTGGCTGCTTTACAGGGCGTCCTGCCGGCTGTCGCCGAACACACTGTGGCCGCCGTCACGGTCGAGGTGCCCAGTTACGCGGATGCCTTCAGCGGGCGGATGGGCCAACGGATCGAAGGTGCGGTGCAGATGGCGCTCGGCGCCTTCCTGCAACTGGCCGCCCGACCACGTGACTCCGATCCAGGTCCGACCTTGTCCCCTGCGCTCGAAGGCGCGTACGAACTGGGACGCGGTGAGGCACGTCAGGGGCGTTCCATCGACGCGCTGTTGTCGGCCTACCGCGTCGGCGCGCGCGTGTCGTGGCGCGAGCTGTCGGAAACCGCCGTCGACCGGGGGCTTTCACCGCAGATGATCGCGCGGTTCGCCGAGTTGGTCTTCGCCTTCATCGACGAACTCTCGGCGGCAAGCGTTTCCGGACATGGCGATGAGATGGCCTCCTCGGATCGAGAACGACGGCGACATCTCGACCGCCTCTGCCAGGACCTCCTTACCGGGGCGCCCGCCGAGATACTGCGGGCGAGTGCCGAGCGCGCCGACTGGCGTCCACCGGACACCCTGACTGCGGTAATGCTTCCATCGGCCCAGACGCAAGGCGTGGTATCCCGATTCGGCCAGTCCACATTGCAACTCAGTGGCGACCTCCCCGGGATCGAAGACTCCGATTCCGTCGTCGTGCTGCTCATCCCAGACATGCACGGCCCTAACAGGTCCCGGCTGCTGCGAGAACTCCACGATCGCCGCGCACTTGTCGGTCCGTCCCGTCCCTGGACCCAGGCGCAGTCCTCGTATCACCGCGTCCTGCAGGCGCGCGGACTCGACCTCGCCGGAGACCACAACGGCACTGTCGACACCGACGGCCTTCTCGTCGAGCTCGTGCTCGGCGCTGACCGCGAAGCCGCCGACGATCTCCGCCGCCAGGTGCTGGCTCCGCTGGATCAGTTGCGCCCCAACACCGCTGAACGCCTCGCCGAAACCTTACGATCATGGCTACTACACCAGGGCCAACGTGATGCCGTGGCTGCGGATCTGTTCGTCCACGCCCAAACTGTGCGATACCGGATGACCCAACTCCGCGAGCTCTACGGCGAACGCCTCAACGATCCCCAGACCGTCCTCGCACTCGTTGTGGCCCTGTCCGTCCCGGCCACGGCCGGCAAGGCCGCCGCCTCATGACGGCCCGTCGTCGCTCGACAGGAGAAGGGCTGAGATCGTTGGCAGCTCAGCGTAAGTCGCGATCCCCGGAGCGGCGGCACACACCGCGGGTATCGCGTTGACCAGGGGAGCGGCGGTGATGCGCAGCCCGATGCTGCGCATCCGGTCAGCGGTCAAGTCGGCGAGGTCTTCGGCGGTCGGCATCAAGTCGACCTTCACGTAGACATTCGGGTCGCCGATTATCTCCACGCGGTAGCCATGTTCGATCTTCCATGGCGGCTCCAATGTCCGGCACGCCACCCAGCGCTGCTGCACCGCAAGAACTTCCCGGCCGTCGACCGTGCCGTACCACCTCACGTCCATGCCGCCGACATGCCCGGTTGGGATCGAAACCCCATCGGTGACAACATCTTCGGTGGCATGGGCGAAGGCGACCTCGCAACCGATCTCGTCGAGATCGACGCGCATCATGCGAGCGAAGACATCGACGGCTTCGGCGAACACCGCTGTCCCACGGCGGACGTCGTCGGCATGCCCCGGATCGCCCTTCGGCCGACCCCAGCCGACCGCCTCGAAGTTGGCATCCCCGATGAACTGTGACACGTCGACGGATTCGGTCATGGACGCGTGTCGGACGTTGGTGGAAACCCCACTCGATATGGCCGCCACCAACTGCGCGAAGCCAGGGTTCATTCCACTGCCGAAAATCGTCGCACCGCCGCGCCGCGCGGCGGCTTCGACGGCATTCCGATCGCTCTCGGAGAGGTTTCGACCGGTCAAAAACTCTGCGCTGGTGACGATGTTGACGCCGGCCTGAAGGATCCGTTCTACCTCGGCGACGTCGAAATGCAGAGGTGTGTACACCACGCAGTCCGGCTGCAACCGAAGTAGCGCCTCGACGTCGTCGCCGGCGAGGACACCGAGAGCCGCTCCCGTGCCGCACAGTTCCCCGACATCCACGCCGACCTTCTCGGACGAATACGCATACGCGCCAACGAGTTTGATGTCAGGCCGCGGCAACAACGCCTTCACAACCTCGGCGGCGACGTTGCCGGTCGTCCATTGGACGACACGCAGCGCATGGCTGGGGCCCTCACTCATCGGCCGACCCCTCGAGATAGGCCACGATCGCGTTGGTCAGCCCCCGCCGGGCCAAGTCGAGGTCGAAGTAGCTGCCAAGCTGACGCTCGGAGGTGATCCCACGCATCGCTCCCGGAATGAATGTCGCGACTTCTCGGACCCGTTCGGGGTCGACGACCAAGCCGGCGAACGCGTTCTGACAGGTTGCCAGCCAACCCCGTCCCCAGGACTGGAGCTCGGCGGCGGTGCGCGGGTAGAGGCGTTCGAGTTCGGCAGGGTCGCGGGGCAGCGCCGCCCGCAGGTTCTCGATCGCCCGTGAGTCGGTGGCCGTCAGCCCGTCGTACAGGGTGTCGATGATGGCCGCGACTCGTTGTCGCAACGGCGCCGAAGCATTGGTCGGCGAAAACACATCTGCCCGGTGCTCAGCTGTTCGGTGTAGCACCGCGGCCCACAGCCCATCGGCGTCGCCGAACTGGTACTGCACGACACCCCAGGTGGCCCCGATCTGCTTGGCGATTCGATTCGCCGACACCGCGCCGGGATCACCGGTCGCCAGTGCTTCGAGTGCGGCCTCGAGCATGTTCGCTCGGGTGGCATCACCGCGCCGGTTGGTGCGCTGCGGCTGAATACCCGCGTCGGTCATCTGCCAGATGGTACGGCCCGACCACGCGATTCGGCGAGTTACAGAGAGCGTTCTATGAATTTTTCATTGAGCCTACTATGCTCACGAGTCGACGCCCCATTTCCGGTGCAGCCCGACCCGCCACTCGAAGGAGTTCAGATGGCGAAGCCACCGCTGTCGATGAAGCCGACCGGTTGGTTCCAGGTCGCGTGGTCCGACGAGATCGCCGTCGGCGACGTGCACAAGATGCGCTACTTCGGCCGAGAGATGGTGGCCTGGCGGGCGCAGTCGGGCCGGCTGACCGTGATGGACGCCTACTGCGAACATCTCGGCGCACACCTGGGTTTCGGCGGCCACGTCGAGGGCGAGGTGATCCAGTGCGCTTTCCATGGCTGGCAGTGGAGCCACGAAGGCCGCAACGTCTGCATTCCGTACGAGAAGCGGCCCAACCGCGGACGCAGGATGCGCACCTACCCGGTGGTGGAACGCAACGAGTCGGTCTACATCTGGCATGACGTCGAGGGTCGTGAGCCATTCTTCGACGTGCCTGACATCTTCGCCAGCTTCGAGGACGGCAGCAGCCCGGCCGACTACTACCCCCGGCAGAGCCTGTTCGAGCCGAATCTGGAATTGCATCCGCAGTACGTGATGGAGAACGGCGTCGACGTCGAGCATTTCAAATACGTCCACAAGACCCCGATCGTGCCGGTGTTCACCCGACACGATTTCGATCAGCCGACGTCCTACGTCGACTTCACCATCACCTTCGAGGGCGACGAGAACCAGTCGATCGACGACATCGACAGCGGTGTCGAGGCGATCAACGGCGGTCTGGGCATCGCGGTGACAAAGAGTTCGGGAATGATCGATAACCGGACCATGTCGACGGTCACCCCGGTCGACGAGCACACTTCCGACGTTCGCTTTACGGTCTACATCGGCCGGGTGCCCGGCAAGGACGAGCCCCGGCACGAGACCAAGGCGCAGGAGTTCGGCCAAGACGTCATCCGGCAGTTTGAACAGGACATCTATATCTGGTCACACCAACGCTATTCGGACCCACCCGCACTGTCGTCCTCGGAGTTCGCAGGGTTTACCGCGATCCGCGAGTGGGCCCGGCAGTTCTATCCCGACGGGCGGGGTGGCAGTGCCGCCGAAGTGCACGCCACCGCGGCCGAGGCACGCTGAGTCTTCTACTGAGAGCGCCGAAAATCAAATGAATGCTCCCGTCCGCGTCTTCCAGGTGGCCACCGGCAACGTCGGCTCCGAGATGATCAAGCGGCTCGGCCATCGCACTGATTTGGAACTCGTTGGCCTGCATTGCTATTCGCCGGAAAAAGTGGGCCGCGATGCTGGTGAGATCGTCGGACTGCCGGCGATCGGTGTCAAAGCGACCGGCATCATCGAGGAGATCATCGCGGCCAAACCGGACGTGTTGACCTTCCACGGCGTCTTCCCGGATGAGGATCTCTACGTCAAAGTTCTTGAGGCGGGGATCAATATCGTCACGACCGCTGACTGGATCACCGGGTGGCACCGCGACAAGAACCATCCCCACGCGTCTGGCAAGCCGGTGACCCAACTGCTCGCCGAAGCGTGCGACAAGGGTCAGGTCAGCTTCTACGGAACCGGGATGAACCCCGGTCTGAACCAGATCCTCGGCGTCGTGTGTTCCGCCGACGTCGCCGAAATCGAAAACGTCATGACCCTCGAGTCCGTCGACGTGTCCTGTCACCACAGCAAGGAAACCTGGATCGAGGTCGGTTACGGCCTTCCCGTCGACGACCCCAGCATCCCCGGCAAGCTGGAGAAGTACACCCGTGTCTTCGCCGACAGCGTGCTGATGATGGCCGACTGCTTCGACATCGAACTCGACGAGGTCAAGTTCAGCTACGAGCTCGGCGCCTGCACGAAGGACGTCGACCTGGGTTGGTACCAGATGCCCAAGGGCTCGCTTGGCGGCAACTACATCAAATACCAGGGCATGGTCAACGGTGTGCCCAAGGTGGAGACCCATCTGGAATGGCAGATGACGCCGCACACCGACCCGAGCTGGAACATCAAGGGCTGCTACATCACTCAGATCAAGGGCGACCCGTGTGTCTACAACAAACACATGATCTTTCCCAAGCCCGGTGTCGACCTGTCCAACCCCGACAACTTCGCCTCCATCGGCATGACGGTGACCGGTTTGCCGGCCCTCAACGCCATCAAATCAGTCGTCGACGCGCCTGCTGGGCTGCTGACGAGTGCCGACCTGCCGCTGCGCGGCTTCGCCGGCAGATTCAAAGCCTAGGTGGCCGGCTCGCCACGTCGGAGAAATCTCGAAATCGGTTGTGGAGACAAAAAGATTGTGCGCAATTCGTGCTCCGAGTAACGTAAGCGCCCCAAGCGCAGGAAGTCCCAACCCTAGGGGAATGCCGTGCGACAGCCTGAGCTAACCAGCCTCCTCGGTCTAAGAGACAGCGATGGGGACAAGCTCGTTCTCGTCCGCGTGGACCGGCCCAACGGCAAGCGCGGCTACATGTTGAGGGTCGGAACGGGGAAAGTGTTGCTCACCGTCGGCGATCTTGCCCGGCTGAGCTCCGTCATCCGGTTCGAGTTGGTCTCGGCGAATCAGCTCCGATTCCTCGCCCAGGCGATCTCGCTCTTGATCGTGTGCGCACTGATGTGGCTGTTCACATCTGCTGTCGGGCCATTGTTTGCGTACCCCTGGTCGAACTGAAGTCCAGACGTAGCCCGCACTGCCGCACCCTTTCGACCGAAAACGAGATGCGCGCGGGCCATGCGCCGTCGACCATCGCAGTAACTTACAATTACAAATCAGCCGAATTATGTATCGGCAATATCCACCTTTGAGACGGTCATGGAAGGCGGTTGACGACGTTGACCGAGCACTGTGACGCCGTGCAGCCGATGGTCCGGAACGAGGCGGTGACCAGCCCCGATGAGTGATGTCGTGCAGACCCCGTCGGGCATCCCCTTGGAGCCTGTGTACGGACCGGGTGACTGCGCGCCAGACCTGCCACCGCCGGGGGAATACCCCTTCACGCGCGGCAACTTCGCGTCGGGCTACCGGGGAAAAACCTGGACATTCCGCCAGTACTCGGGATTCGGCACCGCCGAGGAGTCGAATGAGCGGTATCGGTACCTATTAAGCCAGGGCGGCACCGGGCTCTCGGTCGCGCTGGACCTGCCGACCCAGTGCGGTTATGACTCCGACGACGCTGAGTTCGGCGAGGAGGTCGGCCGCGTCGGTGTCGCCATCGACACGCTCGCCGATGTCGAGGTGCTCTTCGACGGCATCCCGCTGGACAAGATCAGCACGAGCTTCACTATCAACGGCACCGCAGCCATCCTGCTGGCGTTCTATGTCGCCGCAGCGGAGAAGAAGGGCGTGCCCCGCGAGAAGCTCACCGGCACAATCCAAAACGACATCCTCAAGGAATACGCGTCGCGTGGTACCTGGATCTGGCCGCCGGAGCCGTCACTGCGGCTGATCGCGGATACCATCGAGTTCTGCGCCGCCGAGGTGCCCAGGTTCAACGCAATCTCGGTGGCGGGGGCCCATTTTCGCGACGCTGGCGCCAACGCCGTCCAGGAGATGGCCTTCACGCTGGCCGACGGCGTCACCTACTGCGACACCGTCGTCGAACGCGGTCGGATGACCATCGACAAATTCGCGCCGCAGATCTCGTTCTTCTTCTATACCCACGGCGACTTCTTCGAGGAGATCGCAAAGTATCGGGCAGGCCGCCGCCGCTGGGCGACCATCGTGCGCGAGCGCTACGGCGCCACCACCGATAAGGCGTCGATGTTCCGCTTCGGCTGCGTCGCGGGCGGCGCATCGCTGTATGCACCGCAGGCGCAGAACAACCTGGTGCGCGTCGCCTATGAGTCGCTGGCCGCGGTGCTCGGCGGCGTCCAGTCGATGTTCACCGCCGCGTGGGACGAGCCGTTCGCCCTTCCCAGCGAGGAATCCGCGACGCTGGCGCTGCGCACCCAGCAGATCCTCGCCTACGAAACCGGAGTGGCCAAGGTCGCCGATCCGCTCGGCGGCTCCTATTTCGTAGAGGCACTGACTGATGCCACCGAAGCCAAGATCGTCGAAATCATGGACGACCTCGAGAAGCATGGCGGCATGGTGCGCTCCATCGAGGACGGCTACCTGCAGGGGCTGATCGCCGACGAGGCCTTCAAGATTCACAAAGAGGTCGAGTCGGGCGAACGCCCCGTGGTCGGCGTCAACAAGTTCGTCACGGACGAGCCGTCGCCTGACATCGACACCTATGAACTGAACGCCGAAGGCCGCGATCTACAACTGAAGCGCCTGGCGAAGATCAAAGCCGAGCGTGACTCGGTCGCGGTCAAGGAAACGCTTGCCGCACTGTCGCGTTCGGCCGAGAGCAACGACAATCTGATGCCCCGCCTCATCGACTGTGCCAATGCCTACTGCTCCGTTGGAGAATTGGTGACCACGCTCAAAGCGGTGTGGGGCGAATTCCAGCAACCGGTGGTGTTCTGATGGGGGCTCGTGTCCTGGTGGCGAAACCCGGTCTGGACGGACACGACCGCGGCGCAAAGATCGTCGCGCGGACGCTGCGCGATGCCGGATTCGAGGTCATCTACACCGGAATTCGCCAGCGCATCGAGGACATCGTTTCGATCGCGTTGCAAGAGGACGTCAAGCTCGTCGGGCTTTCGATTCTGTCGGGCGCCCATGTGGCTCTGACCGCCCGCACCGTCGACGCGCTGCGGGCCGCGGACGCAGGCGACATCGCGGTCGTCGTTGGCGGCACCATCCCGCAGGCCGACGTGCAGAAATTGTTGGATGCCGGTGCAGCAGCGGTGTTTCCGACGGGTACGTCACTGGAGACGCTCGTCCGAGACGTACAGGCCCTGACGGAAGCCGGGGGAGAAGATTAGGTCCACGGGCCCTCTCGCCGGCATCCGGATCCTCGAGATCGGTCACATGCTGGCCGGGCCATACGCCACCATGATGCTGGCCGATCTTGGGGCCGAGGTCATCAAGATCGAGCCACCGGACGGCGACATCTCGCGGCAAGTCGGGGATTCATATTTCGCCAGCCTCAACCGAGGCAAGCGCAGCATTTGCGTTGACCTGACATCCGGGACGGGCCAGCGCGAGCTCGGTGAACTTATCTCCAAATCGCATGCGCTGCTGGCGAATTTGAAACCATCCGCCATCCGCCGATACGGCCTCACCTACGAAGCATTGCGGCAGTGGAACGACCGGATTGTCTGCCTGGCGCTGACCGGGTTTGGTCTGGAAGCGGGTGATGATCCGGCATTCGACTACGTCATCCAGGCGACCACCGGCGTCGCCGCGCTGACCGGCGATCCGCTTGGACCACCGACTTTGCCGGGATACTCCGCGGCCGACAATTCCGCCGGACTCACTGCCGCGCTTGGACTGCTCGCCCAGATCGTCTCCGGCCGCGGGGGGCAGGTCGAGGTGTCGCTGCGCGATGTGATGCTTTCTCAGCTGAACTATCGTGCCTCGGCCTATCTCAACGACGGCGCAGAGCCGCGCCGGCTGCCGATGGGTGCACACTCGTATTATGTTCCAGCTCAGCTTTTTTCGACTGCGGACGGATTCCTGGCACTGTTCATCACGCACGATAAATTCTGGCGGCTATTCGCCGCGGAGGCCAACATCGTTGGGCCGGCGACGATGAGGGAGCGGGCCGAAGGGCGCGATGAGGTGCTCGCCTTGGTGGCGGGCGCTCTGGCTACCGATACCGCCGCCAACTGGGAAGCGCGGCTGCGTCCACTTGGGGTACCCGTCGCTGCCGTCCGAACGCTGCCCGAAGCACTCGCCGCCAACCCCGACGTGATCGTTGACGCGGGCGCATTTCGGTTGATTCGTAGCCCAATTCGGATCGACGGATATGAACCCGATTACGGCGCACCACCGCGTCTGGACGAGCACGGCGGAGCTAATCTCGGAGTCCTATGAATGTCGCGGATCTGATCCAGGCATCTAAGAGCGGCTCTACCCGAGCGACGGGTCGCCTGCTGAGCCTGATCGAGGGCGCTCGTCGCGACGAGGTGCTGGCAGCTCTGGACACTACGGCCGCCGGCCCAGGTTGTCGGCATCACCGGTCCGCCGGGCGCAGGAAAGTCGACGACGATCGCCGTGCTGGTTAGCGCCTACCGCGAACGAGGAATGCGAGTCGCGGTGCTCGCGGTGGACCCGTCATCGCCGTACAGTGGCGGCGCCATCCTCGGCGATCGGATCCGGATGGCCGCCCACATCGACGACCCCGATGTGTTCATCCGCTCGATCGCAACCCGCGGTCACCTCGGCGGTCTCGCCGCTGCGGTCCCGGCGGCGATTCGGCTGCTTGCAGCACTGTCCTACGACCTGATCGTGCTTGAGACGGTCGGTGTCGGTCAGTCGGAGATCGAGATCGCCGCCGTCGCCGATCCCACCATCGTCATCCTCAATCCCGGTGCGGGTGACGCAGTACAAGCCGCGAAGGCAGGCCTGCTCGAAGTGGCGGACATCGTGGTCGTCAACAAGGCCGACCGCGACGGCGCGAGTCAAACCGCCCGCGATCTGCGGGCCGAGACATCGGCCCCCGTCCTCACACTCGTGGCGGCGCGCTCCGAGGGCATCACTGACTTGATGGACGCGATCGATGCCCACCACCGCGCCGACACGCCCACCCGGAGGGCGTCGCGGGCTCGGGCGCAGATCCTCTCTCTTGCGCAAACCCGCCTACACAGCCACCCTGACCTCGCCGGTTTGGCCGCCGCCGTCGCCGACGGTCGATGCGATCCTTATACCGCTGCCGGTCTGCTGCTCATCGAGTCAGCCACCGCGGACACATCCGACTAGTCGCGCATTCATCGGGGGCGTTTCATCACTCGGTCCGCGGCGGCCCAATGCTCATCGGCGACCCATAGCGAGGCGAAAGCCGCGACAGCGTCGCCGGCCGGTACACCCGACATGACGCGCTTGATGTCGCCGGCAGGCCGATTCGCGAGGGCCCGCGCCAGGGAACGCCACTCAGTTTCGAACGTCGCCCTCGGCAGCACGCGATCCACTAGCCCGACCCTTTCGGCTTGATCGGCGGTGAGTATGGCTCCGGTGCCCGCGAGCATCAGTGCGCGGCCGCGTCCGACGAGGGCCGCGAGTCGTTCCGCGCCACCCCAAGCCGGCATGATTTCGAGAGACACTTGATTGAATCCGATCTTGATGTCATCGGCGGCCACCCGTATGTCGGCGGCGACCGCGACCTCCGCTCCGCCGCCGAATGCGTGTCCGTTCAGCGCGGCGACGACCGGGGCAGGAAAATTCGCGAGCTCATCACAGAGCGACCGCATCCGCCACGCCATGGCTGCCGCCTGCTCCTCGGTGCGCAACGCACTGAGCTCCTTGAGGTCTCCGCCCGACACGAACGCCTTGTCGCCCTCGCCCCGAATGACCAGGCACAGCGCGCCCTCGGCGCCGGCAATGGCCTGCTCAAGCTGGTCCATGGTGTGAAGCGCGATGGCGTTACGAGCCTCGGGTCGATTGATGGTGATGACTGCCAGCCCTTGATCGAGTTCTAGATCAACCATTCGCGTTCTCCATCTCAGACATCGGTGAAGCTCGAGGGACACGGTGCGGTGCCGTTTCACCGTGCGCATGACATATATCAGATTTCACATGTGATATGCCTTCGGCGGCTACCGTTCATCTATGCCAAGGGCTGTCGATATTTCCGGCACTGTGCGAGAGCGTGCCGTGCGCGAGTTGCGCGACCGCATCCTGACCGGAGCATTACTCGGCAGGCACGCGCATTGACCTAGATGCCATCACCACCGAGTTCGCCACGAGTCGCACGCCGGTGCGTGAGGCCCTCCTGGAACTGTCCTACGAGGGCCTGGTGCACGTTGCGCCGCGCAGCGGAATCACCGTCATCGGCATCAGCTCCAAGGATGTCATCGACAGCTTCACCATTTTGGGTGTCCTGACCGGACAGGCCGCCGCCTGGGCGGCGCAGCGGGTAAATCCGCAAGAGCTCGCCTCGCTCCGTGAGCTCGCGGCCGAGGTCGTCGCGCGCTCGGGTGACGAAAGCATCGGCGAAGCAAACTGGCGCTTCCATCAGGAGATTCACCGTGCGGCGCATTCCCGGCGGCTACTCGTCCAACTGACGCAAGTCGCCCGCATGGTCCCGACCAACTTCCTGACCCTGTTCCCTGAACACGAAAAGCATTCCCTCGACGAGCACGATGAACTGATCGAGGCGATCACCGAACACGACGCCGAGCGCGCCCGTTCGGTCGCCGAACGCCACGTACTGGAGGCCGGCCGGTCGCTGGCGTCTTGGCTGGACCAGCACTGACCCAAACCGATGGTCGCCAAAACTATTGTGGAGGCGTGTTGGACGCTGTGCTCGGTGTCGCGATGACGCCAACCTCGGTGCGCACCGTCCTGGTGGCGGGCGCGAAGGCGGACGGCGTCGCCGTCAACCACGGCAATTTCGACATCGCGCACGGTGCGGAGTT
This sequence comes from uncultured Actinomycetota bacterium, assembly GCA_963826365.1. GTDB lineage: Bacteria > Actinomycetota > Actinomycetes > Mycobacteriales > Mycobacteriaceae > Mycobacterium. The sequence goes on from CAWGXA010000007.1 coordinate 112,281, forward strand.
GCCGTCTGGCACCACGACCGAGCAGATCATCGCCACCATCCTCATCACCCGGGAAACGGCGGCCGGCGCCGGCTATCAGGTGAAATCCGCCGGGGTGACCTGGCTCGACGTCGCCGCGGCGACGGCGTCTGCGCGAGGGCCTGGCGACGCGCAGGGTCGACAACGTCCTGCTGGTGTCGCCGTTCCCTCCGCGATCGCGCTGGCCCGGGCGGCCGGTGAGTCAGCCGGGTATGACCACACGGCGCTGCTGTGCATCGAGCCGGACGTTGCCACGCTTGCGGTGGTCGGTGCGGCGGACGGGCTGGTCGTGGAGGTGCGTCGGCGGTTCCTGCCGCATGACGACGACGAAGCCGTCGCCGCGCTGGTCGAGATCGTCAGGGATGCGGGTGCGATGGAGGGCGGTCCGCAAGGCGTTTTCGTGGTCGGCTCCGGGGTCGACGTCCCGCTGATCATGCCCGCCCTGGTTGAGGCGACGTCGCTTCCGGTCAGCGCGCCCGAGCAGCCCGAGGCCGCGCTGGCCCGGGGCGCGGCGCTGGCGTCGGCGAACACCCCGCTGTTGAGCGCGTCCGCGATCAGGTTGGCCTGCGCGGAAGGTCGGGCGGCCGGATACCCGCGCATCGGGCTGCTGTGTGTCGAGCCGGATTCGGCGACGTCGGCGGTGTTGGACACCGGTGACGAGTCGATCGTGGAGGTGCGGCGGCGGTTTTTGCCGAGTAACGACGCTGCGGCGCTGGCCGCACTTGTGGAGATCGTCAAAGGTGCGGAGGCGATGAAGGGTGACCCGCTGGGCGTGTTCCTGCTCGGCTCCGGCGTCGATATCCCGCTGATCATGCCGGAACTGGTTGCGGCGACGTCGCTTCCGATCACCACGCCCGAGCAGCCCACGGTCGGGCCGGCTCGGGGCGCGGCGCTGGCGTCGGCGCACGCGTCGTCGTTGGCGTCATCCGCGGTCGCGTTGGCCCGCAAGGCAGGTGAATCAGCCGGGTATGACAGCACGGCGCTGCTGTGCATCGAACCGGACACCGCGACGCTCGCGGTGGTCGGCACGGCCGACGGATTGGTCGTGGACCTGCGTCGGCGGTTCTTGCCGCATGACGACGACGAAGCGGTTGCCGCGCTCTCGGAGATCGTCAAAGGTGCGGGTGAGATGGAGGGTGGCCCGCAAGGCGTGTTCGTGGTCGGCTCCGGCGTCGATATCCCGCTGATCATGCCCGCCCTGGCCGAAGTGACGACCCTTCCGGTCAGCGCGCCCGAGCAACCGGCAACAGCACCGGCCTCCGACGTGACGCCAGCCCGTTCGCCGCTGTTCGCCTCGTCTACCGCTTTCCTCAACGGGCAGGCTGCAGGCACCACCGTCGGGGGAAACGAAGCCGCGCAGGCCGCGAATGTACGGCCGGTGGTTCTGGAAGCCCGCGGCCTCTACAAATCGTTCGGGTCGGGCGCGACGGCGATACCGATCATTCACGACATCAATCTGCAGATACGCGCCGGCGAATTCGTCGCCATGGTGGGACCTTCGGGCTCGGGTAAGTCGACGCTGTTGAGCATCCTCGGGTTGCTGGAGCCCCCGACGAGCGGCGCGGTTCTGGTGAACAAGGTGAGCGTCGCCCAATTGTCCGCCCGGGAACTGGCAGGGGTTCGCGGTCGCAGGATCGGGTACGTGTTCCAGTCGTTCAACCTGTTGGCGGGATTATCCGTTGCCGAGAACGTGATGCTGCCCAGCCTGCTGGCCGGCCGGGCCGGTCGCGCTCAGTACGACCGGGCCATCTTGCTGTTGGACCAGTTCGGGCTGGCCGGGATGGCCAAGCGGGTGCCCGCGGAGTTGTCCGGTGGTGAGCAGCAGCGCGTCGCGATCGCGCGCGCGTTGTTCATGGCCCCGCAGGTCGTGCTCGCCGACGAGCCCACCGGCAACCTCGACACCAAGAATGGCCGCCGCGTGATCGAGGCGCTCTATGACCTCAACGCGGCGGGCCAGACCATCGTGTTGGTCACCCATGATCGATCCATTGCCGACGAAGCTCCCCGGTTGGTCTCCCTCCTCGACGGCCGCATCGAAAGCGACGAGCGGCAAGTTCGGCACGGCGGCGCGGCATGGCGCGCAGCGCACTAGCCGCGGCCGTTAGCGTCCTGCGGCTGATCAACTTCCGGGCCATTCGACGGCACACACTGCGTGCGTTACTGGCGTCGCTGTCGCTCGGGGGCGGGGTGGCCATCGTTGTCGCAGTCATGATCGAAACGAGCAGCGTCAGCGCCGCTATCGATGATGTCGGTTACCGGATAGCCGGTCCCGCGCCGCTGCGCATCGTCGGTGCCGCGACCCAGGGTGGGATCGGACCGGCGGTTATGGCTGCCGCTCAAGATGTTTCGGGCGTATCGGTGCTCGCCCCCGTGGTCCGCGCGGCGACGCAGGTGCGCGACGGCGGGCGCGACACCGTGGTGCTGGCGTTGGGAATCGACTGCTCAGCTCGTTGGATGATCGACCCCAAGGTGTGCGGCGCCGGGCAGAAAGAGCCGCAGGTAATGGCAACCTCGACCACCTTCGGCCGCTCGTTGGGTAAGTCGCGCGACGTTGGCGACCGACCTCGGTCAGCTGCCGATATCTGGACTAGCCCAGATCCCGCAGCTGGACACCGTCAACAACGGCCGCGTCATCGTGTTGCCGCTCAGCGCGGCCAAGGTGCAGTTCGCCCGCGACGACCGGGTAGACACCGTCTACGTACCCTGGCGGATCAGGCCAACGCGACCGCCGTCCAGGCCCGCATCGTCGAGGCGCTCGACGTGCTCGGGCCGGGATACCGGGTGCTGACCCGCAACGATCCGGCCGCGGGTTTCAACGTCAACGTCGTGCTGTTTCCGCTGCTGGCAATCTTCGCTCTGATCGCGGTCGGGGTCGGGGTGATTCTGATCTCCCAGCTCACCCGCTTGTCAATCCAAGAACGTCGACGTGAAGTCGCGATCGCCTCGGCGCTGGGCGCCTCGCCGCTGTCGACACTGGTCGGATTTCTCGCCGAAGCTGCCCTGCTCGGCGCCGCCGGATCGGTCATCGGAGTCCTGCTCGGCGCCATCATCGCCCGACCCGTCGTCGCCAGCGCCAGTGATCTGACCCAACAGTTCGTCGGGGTCAACGTGCCGGTGGTGGTCGAACCGAGTGTCGTCGTCGCGGGACTCGCAATCGGCGTGCTGCTCGCCCTGCTCGCCGCCATCGTTCCCAGCCTGTCGGCGTCGAAAACTCCGATCGCGACCGAGCTGTCCGGCCGCGCCGCATACGAGGACACCAAGTCGGCTCGTGTCTGGCAAAAGGCGGCGGCATTGCTGGCGACCGGATTCGCAGCGGTATTCCTGGTGTGGTCGGCGACGTTGTCGGGCGGGCTCGAGCCGTGGCAGGCCGCCATCGCCAATGGTGCAGTCGTCGTGGCAATCGTCGGATTGCTCTTGGCCGCAGCGTATTTCAGTGCACAAATCTTGGCGTCGATTCGACTTCAGCCGGACCGGGCGCACAGTGCGGTCCTGGCGATCGCGTTCACCGGGCTGCGCACCGACCAGACCCGGACGACCGCGATCGCAGGTGCCGTCGCGGTCCCGGTGGCCATCGCAACGCTGTTGTCGGGGTTCTTGGTCGCCATCGATCGCGGCGTCGAAAACGTGGCCCAAGCGCAGGCGACGGATCGCTTGGTGGTGACGACCACGCGATTCACCGACTGGGGCTCGATCGGATGCGAAATTCTCGCCCGACAGCATGGCGAAGCTTGCCGCGCTGCCGGGGGTCGGCGGCCTCGAACGAATGGCGGAAATCGAGATCACCCTCGCCAACGGATCGCTGGCCTACGTGCGAGCCGAGGATCGGCCAACCTTCTCGTATCAGGTTTTCGCCGGGCAGTCCCCGAGCGACAGCGTGGCGGCGAACCAACTCGTGGTCGGCGGAATTCTGGCCCGCGACAGCGGTATTCGCGTCGGCGACACCATCCTGCTGGGCAGTGGACCCAGCGCCCGCAGAATCCCCGTCGGAACCATCGTGGCCACTCCAGAAGTGGGCGGGCGCCGAATCCAGATGTCTTACCGGCTGGCCGAGCAGATCTTTGGTCGGCAGCCGCCCGGTTTGGTTTTCATCAAGCCGACAGCAGGTGTCAAACTTCAACGCATCGCCGCCGAGATGAAGCCGCGCCTTCAATCAGCCGCTGACAGTGGTGAACGCGAAAGGGTATCGAGTCGCGGTGGTCAGCGGTGAATCCCGTTTTCTCGCACCGTTGAACACGCTGAAATACGGTCTCCTCGCGATCGCCTTCATATCGGTGTCGTCGACGCTGCTGCTGCTCGGAATTCGGCGACGCCGCGAGATCGCTCTGATCCAGGCGCTCGGCGCCACGCCGACCAAAGTGTTCGCGGTGACCACACTGGAAGCCGTTATCGCCAGCGCGACGGGCGCTCTTCTCGGCGCGGTGGTGTCCGTCCCGATCATCGCAGCGGTCGGACGGGCCGCGATCGTCGACGTCGGCTCGGTGACTCCGCTGATTTTCCCGGTGTCCGAAGCGATCTGGTACGCGCTCCTGGCCATCTTGTCGGCGGTCATCGCGGCGGTGGTTCCCGCATGGAAAACCACCCAGGCCGCGCTGGCACCCCAGTTACGAGACGAGTAGCTCTCAGAAGCGATAAGTCGTGCAGCCAACCTGGAGCCCGGAGCCAACGCTGACGATCAACCCGACGTCGCCCGAATTCACCAGCCCGTTCTGCCAGGCATGCCGCAATCCGTGTGGCACCGAAGACGAGAACGGGTCGGTGTCGGTGGCGGGGGCGACGAACAGCGAACTCGCAATACCCAATCGGGCGGCCAGTTCTTCGCGGTCAGGCTGCGAGAGATGCGGGGGAAACACCGCGGCTATGTCGGAAGGGGCGATCGCTTCGACTTTCAGCAACTCGCCGACAGCGTCAGTAATGATGTCGAGATAGTGAGCGGTCAAGTCCGGGTCGCGGTCGATTTCCAGCCACGTCCGGCCGTCTGAGTGTCGGGTGTAGGTGGTGAGCGATCCCGCGTACTCGGGGTAGTGCCGGAACACGAAACGGCCAAACCCCTTGTTGCCGTGGGCCGGTGACAAGATCACCGCTGAGCCCGTCTCGCTGAGGCCGTAATCGGGGTGCGCGTCGCTGCCGGAGTTGTTCTCGGTCTCCGAGGCGACGACCATCGCATGCCCGGTTTTTCCCGCGCCGATCATCTGGACGGCGACCTGGCAGGCGTTGAGGAATCCGACCGCACCGTTGAACACGTCGAACGCGAGAGTCTTTGGGCCGTCGGGGGATCGGATGTCGTCGTTGATGCCGAGCTCGCCAGCCACCAGCGCCGCAATCGCCGGCTCGCTGATGAACTCGTCCCGATACACGCCGGCGTGAATGACCAAGCCGAGCTCGTCGCGGTCGAGGCCGCTCTGATCGAGGCACTGCGCGGCGGCTTGCGTGGCCAGTTCCACCGAGCCGCGCGATCCGGGCTGCCCCGCCGGGATGGTGCCGACGCCAGCGATGCCCACCGCGGGTGGCGGTGGCGGCTCGGTGGTCGCGGCCTCGAGCGGCGTCTCGCGACGGCGGTGTTCCTCCGAACCGCGGCGCAGCCGATCGGGCAGATCGTCGAAGGTGTACAGCGCGGCGCCGACGACCTGGCCGGAGCCGCTGATGCCGAAGACCGCGTTGTCGCCGGACCTGATCCGGTTATTCAGGATGTGATCCTTGAGCGCGACGAAATGCGTTGTGCTGGCGGTGTTTCCGCGCTCGGCCAGGTTGTAGATGGTATTGCCCGGGTTGGCGGAGCCTTCGCCGAACATCCGATTCACCGCGCCGACCGCGTCGTTGAGCGAGGACTCCGACGTCTGGTGCATCACGATGTGGTCGGAGTGCTCCGGTCGCCAGCCGTGGCGCCGCATCACACCGGCCACGTAAGGCACCGCGGCCTTCACCGCTATCGCGGTCGCCGCGATCGAGTCGACCACCATGATGGCGCCGCCCTCCGGGCCGCCGGTGGCCTTCGCGATGCACATGGGGGCGTAGCGGCTGAGCGTCGCGATGTCGATGTCGTGGAAGCCGGCGCGATTGTTGGGACCACGTTCCAGGATCACTGCGGCCCCGGCGTCCCCGACGGTCAGGCACGCGAGCCGAGGATCCATCGGACCCTCGATCTCTCGCTGCGCGGTCTCGCTGATGTGGGTGATGTACTCGCCACTGACGACCATGGCGCGGCCGACCAGGCCGGTCTGCAGGAACGCATCGGCGATGGCGATCCCGGTGAACATGCCGGCGCACGCGTTGGTGACGTCGAATGCGAGGGCGTTGTCGAGGCCGCACTGATCCCGCAGCCGCGCCGCGGTGCTGGGCTCGAACACGAATTTCTGATCGGGCCCGTCGTAGCGGGAAATGCTGCATGAGATCAGCAGGTCGATCTCTGCCGGCCGGTAACTCGACCGCGACAGGCAGTCGGCCACGGCTTGTCGGGCCAGGTCTATGGAGAATTCACCCTCGGCCGCCACCCGCCGGTGCTTGATGCCGGTGAGCTTCTCCAGCGGTATGCCGATGTCGTTGACGCAGCCGGCGAGAAGGTCGGCGGTCGACACCTCGTTGAAAGGCAGGTAGGCGCCGATGCTTTCGATCACGGTGTTGCGGGTCGGGCCGGTCGGGTAACGGCTGCGGTTCAGTGTGCGGGTGGGCGTCGGCGGGCTCGACGGCCTGCGCATCGGCGGTGTCCGGGCTGCTTTCGAGCGGCTCCCCGTACTCCGCGGCCAATTCCGCGACCGTGCCGAACAAGAACACCGACTCCGGTTTCAGCGGAAGGCCGGCCGCCTCCGCACGCACCGCGACCTCCAGGCTGTGCGTCGAGGAGCCGCCGAGCGCGAAGAAGTCGTCGTGCACACCGACCCGTTCGACGCCGAGAACCTTGCACCAGATCTCGGCCAGGATCTGCTCTGTTCGGCCGCGGGGAGCGACGAACTCGCGGTCGCGTTCCGCCGCTCCTGTGCCGGTCTCGGCGAGAGCCCGCCGGTCGACTTTCCCTCCTGGGGTACGCGGCAACTCGTTCGTCACGACGAAGTGGGCCGGCAGCATGGCCGCCGGAAGCCACTGGAGCAAGAAGCGCCGCAGCTGCGCGGTGGTCGGTCCGGGCTCGGTGCCAGCCGCCACGTGGGCGGTCAGCTGGGTGTGGCCGCGCTCGTCGGCAGTGGCGACCACCACGGCTTCCGTCACGTCGGGATGCCGACTCAGCGCGACCTCGACCTCGCCGGGCTCGATCCGGACGCCGCGGATCTCCACCTGGCCGTCCTGACGTCCGAGGTACTCGATGTTGCCGTCGGGTTGGTAGCGGGCCAGATCGCCTGTGCGATAGAGCATTTTGCCGGGGTCGGCGGCGAACGGGTCGGCGACGAACCTGGTGGCCGTCAGGTCAGGTTGACCGGAGTAGCCGCGCCCCACGCCGGCTCCGCCGATGTACAGCTCGCCCGGCACGCCCACCGGGACCGGCTGGAGATAGGCGTCGAGAAGGTGAATCTGCGACGTTGGCGATTGGCCGCCCGATCGGGATCGACGGGCCGGGTGCACCGCGCTTGCAGTGCGCATAGGTGGCCGTGACGGCGGATTCGGCGGGGCCGTACTCGTTCCACAGCTCGGCGCTCGCGGTGTTCAGGAAACGCTGAGCGAGGTCGTAGGGCAGCGCCTCGCCGCCGCATGTCACCCGCCGCAGCGTGACGCAGTCCCGGAAGCCGGGCTCGGCGAGCCAGGACTGCAGCATCGACGGCACGACGTGCACGATCTGGGTGATGCTCTGCTCGGCGATGGTCCGCACGAGGTAGGCGGCGTCGCGGTGCCCGTCGGGTTTCGCGATGACGAGCCGCGCGCCGACGATCAACGGCAAGAAGATCTCCGCGAGCGACGCGTCGAAGGTCACCGGGGTGTGGTGCAGCACCCGGTCGCGGGCGTCGAGCCGGTAGTTCGCCTGCATCCACAGCAGTAGGTTGCGCAGCCCGCCGTGGGTGTTGAGCACCCGCTTGGGCGCGCCGGTGGAACCCGAGGTGTGGATGACGTAAGCCAGTCCATCCGACCGTGCGACAGCGTGGGATGCGACAGCGTCCGTTTCCGCCGGGGCGTCGGGCAGGTCCAGGCACAGTTGATGGCCGGCGAATCCCTTGAGTAGCTCTAGGTTTCGCTCGTGTGTGACGACCACCGGTGCGCCCGAGGCGCCGATCATCGCGGCGATGCGGTTCGCGGGCTGTCCCGGGTCGAGCGGCATGAACGCGGCGCCGGACTTCGCGACGGCGAGGAGCGCCATCACCAAATCTTCGCTGCGGTCCAGCAGGACGACGACGATGCGGTCCGGGCCCACACCGAGGACCAGCAGCTGAGTAGCCAAATCGTCTGCGCGCCGGTCGAGTTCGGCGTAGGTCACGTCATGGTCGCCGAATGTCACAGCGATCTCCGCCGGGCTCCGACGGGCCGCGGCGGTCACCATGTCGGGCAAGCTGTTCGGGGCCTCGAATCCGACCTCGGTCTCGTTCCACGACGCCTGCCGCGCGCGCTCGGCCTCGGTGCGGATCGGGAGCTTCGACAGGCCGGCGTCTGGATCGGCGACGATCCCGCGGAGCAGCGTCGTGAAGTGCTCGGCCATCCGTTCGATCGTCGCGTCGTCGAACAGGTCGGTGTTGTACTGCAGGGCGCAGAGCAACTCGCCGTCCTGCTCACCCATCAACAGCATCAGGTCGAGCGGCGCCCCGCCCTGGCCGATGTGGGTGGTCGTGAAATCCAGTGCCGCCGGGCCGGAACCCGCGCTGTCCTGCAAGCGGCGGGTTTGTTCCCACGCAAACGAGACCTGGAACAGCGGCGTGTGGCTCAGATCGCGGGCGGGGTCCAGCTTTTCGACGAGGAGCGTGAACGGAAAGTCCTGGTGCTCAAGCGCTCCCAGAACGGTAGTCTTGACCCGGCCGAGCAAGGACGTGAAGGTCGGATCACCGCTCAGGTCCGGTCGCAGCACCACGGGGTTGGCGATGTAGCCGACCAGACCGGCAAGGCCCGCATGGTCGCGGCATCCGAACGGCGAGCCGATCAGCAGATCGTCCTGCCCGCTGTAGCGATGCAGCAGCGTGGCGTATGCCGCGAACAGAGTCATGTACGGCGTCGCGCCCGCGCTGCGACCGACGTCCTTGAGCTGAGAGGTCAGCGCACGGTCCACGGCGAAGCGGTGCACCGCGCCGCGATATGTCTGAACCGCACCCCGCGGCCGGTCGACAGGTAACCGGAGCATCGGTGTTTCCCCGGCCAGTTGCCGGCTCCAATACCGCCAGAGTCGGTCGCCCTCGGCTCCCTCGATGGCGCGGGTCTGCTCGAGCGCGTAATCGACATAGCGCATCGGTGGGGTCGGCGGTGGCGGTGCGCCGTGCTCCGCGCTGTACAGCAGCCGAAGCTCGTCGAGGATCAGATCGATCGACCACATATCGACGGCGATGTGATGCAGCGTCAACACCAGCAGGTGTTCGTCGGGGCCCTGGGTGATCAGGTTGAACCGCACCACAGGTCCGGTGCGCAGGTCGAAGGGGCGATCGGATTCCCGCCGCAGCCACCGCTGCGTCTCTTCGGGGTCCAACTCGAGGCGGTTGACGCGCACCGGCAGACGGGGGTGGACCAGCTGAACCGGCTGGCCATCACGGGTGGTGTAGGTGGTCCGCAGGATGTCGTGGCGGTCGACGAGCGCCTGGGCCGCGGCCTCCAGCGCGGTGACGTCGAGTGCGCCGCGGATCTGCCCGGCGTAGGTGATCGTGTAGGCGGGGCTGCCCGGCGCCAGCTGGTAGAGGAACCACAGCGACCGTTGGCCATACGACAGCGGATGCGCCGACGCCGAAGCTTCGGCCTTTTCCATCAGCAGGCGTGCCAGCAGGACACGTTTCTCTTCGGCGGACAGGCCGGCGAGGTTATCCGTCATCCTGGCCCTCCCTTGCCGCGAGGACGTCACGAAGCAGTGCGTCGACGTCGTCGTCCGAGATGTCGGGCAGCCGGCCCAGGACGTCCATCCACTGCGGGGCAGCGCCATTGGACCCGTTGACCTGCGTGGTGGGCGTGTCATTCGCCTCGACGGGCTCGGCCTCCGCAGTGCTGCCGGACAACTGCTCGACGAGCCACTCGGCCAGCCCAGCAACGCTCGGACTGTCCAACAAGCGGACGACCGGCACGACGATGCCCAAGTCGCGTTCGATCTGAGCGCGCAACTCCACCGCGACGAGCGAGTCGACTCCGAGTTGAGGCAGCGGCGATTCGACGTCCAGATGCGACGGGGCCAGACCGAGTTTGCCGGCTGCTTGTTCGCGCAGGTACGACTCGAGCTGCGTTCGGCGCTCACCCTTGTCGACACGGAGTAGCGCGTCGCGAAGGTTGTCGTGGCGCTCGTGGGCGTCGCCGTCCGCCGGGGCACCGAGCAGGTCGACGATCATCGACGGGGTCGGTCGTTGTTCCGAGCGCCATCGCGTCGGGTCCAATCGCAGGACGGCGACCTGGGTGGCGGATGACCGGAACAATCTCGACAGCGTCTGTACGCCGTCGGCCACCGGGATCGGGATCATGCCGTGCCGGTGGAGGTTTCGTTGCTGTTGCGGCTCGCTGACCAGACCGACCTCGGCCCACGGGCCCCAGTTGATACTGAGCGCGGGCCGGCCTTCCGCCCGTCGATACCAAGCGAGTGCGTCCAGGAAGGCGTTGCCCGCGGCGTAATGCGCCTGCCCGGGTGATCCCAAAAGTGCTGCGGCAGAAGAGAAGAGTACGAAGAAGTCCAGTGTCGCATCGTGGGTGAGCACGTGCAGATTCCAGGCGCCTTCGAGTTTGGGCGCCATCACCTCGTGTAGCCGTCGGTCGTCGAGGCGCGCGAGGATGCCGTCGTCGAGGATCCCCGCCGCGTGAACGATGCCACGCAGGGGAGGCATGGTTGCGCGGATCGAATCGAGCACCGAGGCCAACTGGTCGGCCTGAGCGACGTCGCCGCGGGCGTAGACCACGTCGCCGCCCTCGCTCCGCAGGTCCTCGATGGCCCGCTGCCCGGCCTCCGATGCCGGGCCGCGTCCGAGCAACACCAGATGCTTGGCGCCGCGATCGACCATCCACGTGGCGGCGGTGAGACCGATGCCGCCGAGCCCACCGGTGACCAGATAGGTGGCTTCCGGGTCGAACTGCGCAGGGAGCTGTTCATCATGAACGGTCGGTTGCTCCCGGCCCTGTACTGAGACGGCCACCTTGCCGATCTGCCGGCCTTGCGAAAGTGTGCGCAGCGCGGCGGCGGTCTTCGCGGCCGGAAACGCACGCACCGGCAGTGGGCGGAACGCTCCTTGTTGGAGGTGAGCGACGATGTCGCGCAAGAGCGCACCCACGTAGGCCGGCCGATCGGCGATCAGCTGCGCGAGGTCGATGACGATGTAGGACGCGTTGTTCCGCAACTGCCACAGCCGAAGTCGGCCCTGGCCGTAGATATCGGTCTTCCCGATCTCCAGGAAGCGGCCGTAGGGGCTCAGCGCCTCGAGACTGTGCGAGATCGCCTCGCCGGCCAGCGAGTTGAGCACCACATCGACGCCTTCGTCGCCGGTCGCGGCTAGTACCTCATCGGCGAAACCTAGTGAGCGTGAGTCGAATACGTGTTCAATACCGAGTCCGTGCAGGTAATCGCGTTTCTCGGGGGTACCGGCGGTGGTGAGCACCGTCGCATTCAGCCAGCGGGCGACTTCGACGGCGGCCAGCCCGACGCCGCCGGCGGCTGAGTGGATCAGCACGGACTCGCCGCGACGCAGCCGGGCCTGCTCGTGCAGCGCGTAGTACGCCGTCAGGTAGGCGATGGGAATGGTCGCCGCTTCCTCGAAGCTGAGCTGAACCGGCTTGGCCGTCACGAGGCTGGCTGGGGTGGTGACGTAAGAGCCGATCCCCTCCGCCGCCAAGGCGATGACGGCGTCGCCGACGCGCACGTCTTGGACATCGGCACCCACCGCGGTCACGACGCCTGAGCATTCGACGCCTACCTGTGTGGAGCCTCCTTTCTGACCTGGGTACACCCCGAGGGCGCGCATCACGTCGATGAAGTTCAATCCGGTTGAGTGAACCTGGATCTCGACCTCTCCGGGACCTGGCGACCGGCGGGCGACAGCCCGGGTGTCGATGTCGTCGAGCACACCGGGTCGCGAATATTCCATCCGGAAGGCGGAGTCTGCTTCGTACCGAGCGGTTACCGCATCCTGGTCGCCGTCCTCGAACGGTGCCAATCTGGCCACGTAGCGCCGGGCGCCGCGAAGCGCGACGTCGTTATCGCGCGCGTCGGCGAGCAGCTCCTCGACGAGAGCCTCCAGGTGCTCGGGTTGCTGCTCGAACGGCAGGTCGACCCGCGAGCAGTTCAGCTCCGGATGCTCGTGGTCGATGCTGCGGCCCATGCCCCACAGGGGAGCCTGGGCGATCGAGACGACGTCCGTTTCCGCCTCGACCGGCTGAGCGCCATGCGTTATCAGCCACAGACGCGGCGAATTCGACTGCGGCGCCACTGCCAACGCCTGCACCAGATGCAGCAGGCTGGTCGGGCCGAGGAGACGTCCGGATTCCAGCGAGTCCATCAGGCTCCACAGGTGGACCACCCCCTGCAACGGCATTTGCAAGTCATCGAAAAGGCGCCGAAAGTGTTGCGGCTGGGTGGGATCGAGACGGTAATGATCTGATCCCAACCGTTCGAAGTCCGCACCGGTCTCGATGAGGACGCAAGACTGGGAGCGTTGCTCGAGCAGCTTCCGCGTGGTGTCCGTGGTGGTACCGCCGTCGCCGAAGATCAACCAGCTTCCCGCCTCGGCCGAATGCTGTTCGGATGCAACGAGTTCTGCGACCGCCCAGCGCGGCACGAAAAGATCGTCGATGTCTGCCCCGGCAATACTGCGCCCCGCGTCGGGAATCCGCTTGATGCGCAGGCCGCGGACCGCCGTGAGGACCTTCCCGGACTGATCGAGCAGGAACACATCACCGTCGACGGTGTGCGGCTCGGAGCCCGACCCGTCGCGCATCCGCGCGTGGCACCATACGCCGCCGGAGGACATCCCGCGGACACGCAGATCCGCAACGCCGACCGGTAGGTACATGTCGTGGGAGTGTCCGTTGCTCGCGGGAAGAGTTGCGGCGAGGACCTGAAAGCAGCCGTCCAGCAACGCCGCATCGATGTCCGTCGAGCGCATCGATTCCGATGGCGTCATGCGCGCTATCGCCTCGCCGTCACGGCGCCAGACGTCCGTCACCTTTTGGAACGCCGGACCGTACTCAAGGCCGTGCCGCGCGAGTCGACTGTAAAATGAAGTCCCGGAAATCTTTTCGGCACAACGGCTTTGGATGTCTTCGGGGCGGTGCGGTTCGTTGTCGGCCTCATCCTGCTCGTCTGCGACCATCGCGCCGTTCCCTAACAGCGACCACGCCGGAGCCCCCGAGGCAGCGGAATCCATCCCCTGCAACTCGAAGGAGACGGGACCCGAGGGCTGTCCCCGAAGAACCAACTGCACAGTGCGCGGCCGGGCGCCGTCGAGAACCAGCGACCGGTGGAAGGCGACGTCGCGCGGCATCCGACGGGGTCCCCCGAAGGCCCTTGCGGCACCGGCCACGGCGAGATCGAGGAGAGCGGCTCCCGGGACGACGACCGAGCCCTGCACCCGGTGATCGCTCAACATCGGCAAAAGGTCGGTGCTGACGTCGATTTCGCAGAGCACGGTGTTCGGCTGCGCCGACGAGCGGATCGGCCCGCGCCACGGCGACTCGTCGGCATCGGATCGGGCCGACGTATCGGGAGACGCGATGTCCAGCCAGAACCGTTCGCGCTGCCATGGGTATGTGGGCGCCGAGACGAGCCGGCCGCCGTGGGGGTGCAATCGCTCCCAGGCCACGGCCTGTCCACTGGTGTAGAGCGCGCCGAGCGAGGCGAGCATGGTGTCGCGCCCGCCCTGATCACGGCGCATCGAGGACACCGGTGTGCAGGCGCGACCTAGATCGTCGGCATCCTCGCGCAGCGCGCTCAACAGGACGGGGTGCGGGCTGAGCTCGAGAAATACCTCGTGGCCTAGCTCGAGCAGCCGCCGCGAGGCCGGCGAGAAGTGCACCGGTGAACAGAGATTCTCCACCCAGTAGGCGCCGTCCAAAGTGGCGTCCTCGATCGGGTGACCGGTCACGGTGGAGTACATGGGTGTCGTGGGTGCGGACGGACGAAGGCCGTCGAGCGCCGCGGCGAGGTCGGCGCGCAGCGCCTCCATTCGCGGACTGTGCGAGGCCACGTCGACCTCGACCCAACGGCAGAATCTGTCACGCCGCTGGATCTCGGTCACCAACTCGGACAACACATCTGAACCACCAGAGAGCACGGTCGATCGGTGGCTGTTGCTCGCCGCGACCGCAATCTCGCCCCAATGCCCGGCGATGAGCTCGTGCGCCTCGGCCAGGGACAGTTCCGCGGTGATCATCGCGCCGCCGCGATCTGCTGCCCGGAGTAGACGTGACCGCGCGCAGATCACCCGCGCCGCGTCGTCGAGGTTGAGGGCGCCCGCGACGTGCGCGGCGGCCACCTCACCCAGGCTGTGCCCGATCACGGCGGCGGGTTCCACGCCCCACGACCGCCACAGCGCTGCCAGCGCCACCTGTACGGCGAAGATGGCCGGCTGGACGACGCCGATGTCATCGAGGCGGTCGCCCGCGAGCAGCGCGTCGATCACCGATGACTCCAGATGGGGGCGGATAGCCCGGTCGCATTCGGCCAGCGCGTCCCGGAAAACGGGTTCCTCGGCGTGCAGTTGTTGTCCCATTCGGCGCCATTGGGATCCCTGCCCGGAGAAGACGAATACGACGCCCGGTCCGGGACGGCGGCGTCCGACCGTCAATCCGGGCCGGCGTTCGCCTTGCCGATAGGCGCCCAGCGACTCCGACAACTCCGCGGCATCGCGCCCGACTACCGCCAGCCGGTGGTCGTGATGGTCGCGGCGCACGCCGGCGGTATAGCAGAGGTCGGCCGGCGACATCCCGGCCTGCAGCGCTAGCTCGTAGCGGTCCGCCAACGCGGACAGCGCCTCGGGGGATCGGGCTGACAGCGGTAGCAGCTCGACGCGGGCCCCCACCGCGTCGTGGGATTGCGGGGCCCGGACTTCGGGGGCCTCGGTCATGACGATGTGTGCGTTGGTGCCGCCGAAGCCAAACGAGCTGACCCCGGCGACTGCCCGCCGATTGTTCAGCGGCCACGGCGTGCGGGTGTCGGCCACCCGCAGCGCGAGCCGTTCGAATGGGATATGCGGGTTGGGCTGATCGAAGTGCAGACTCGCCGGGATCTCACGGTGGCGCAACGCCAGCGCCGTCTTGATCAGGCCGGCCACCCCGGCCGCCGCCTCCAGATGGCCGATGTTGGTTTTCACCGATCCGATCAGGCATCGATCGTCCGTCGCGCGTCCCTCGGCCAGAATCGCGCCGAGCGCGGTGGCCTCGATCGTGTCGCCCAACGCCGTCCCCGTGCCGTGCGCCTCGATGTACTGAACGCTGCCGGGGGATAGGCCCGCGTGGCGGTACGCCTCGGTCAGCACGGCTTCTTGCGCTTGCCGGCTGGGTGCCGTCAGGCCGTTGGTCCGACCGTCGTGATTGGTGGCGCTGCCTCGCAGCACCGCGTATATCTGGTCACCGTCGCTCAGCGCTTGACTCAACGGCTTCAAGACGACGACGCCGGCGCCTTCGCCCCGTACGTACCCATCGGCCGCGGCGTCGAATGTCTTGCACCGCCCGTCGGCTGCCATCAGCGAGGCTTTGTTGAAGTTAATGCTCAACGCCGGGGACAAGATGACGTTGACGCCGCCCGCAAGGGCCAGCGTCGATTCGCCGTCGCGCAGGCTGCGGCACGCCAGGTGGACGGAGACGAGCGACGACGAGCAAGCGGTGTCGATCGCCATGCTCGGTCCGTGCAGATCCAATGCGTAGGAAAGTCGGTTGGCGGCGATGCTCAATGCGCCGCCAGTGCCGCTGTAGGCGTCGATCTGATCGGGCCGGCCGAACTGGAGGCTCCCGTAGTCATAGGTAGAGACGCCGACGAACACACCCGTCCGGCTACCGGCAAGCCGCTCAGTGACTTGACCGGCATCTTCGAGTGCCTCCCACGCCACCTCCAGCAAGAGTCGTTGCTGGGGGTCGATGCGCGCCGCCTCGCGGGGCGAGATGT
This sequence comes from uncultured Actinomycetota bacterium, assembly GCA_963826365.1. Taxonomy (GTDB): domain Bacteria; phylum Actinomycetota; class Actinomycetes; order Mycobacteriales; family Mycobacteriaceae; genus Mycobacterium. The sequence continues at coordinate 128,473 of CAWGXA010000007.1, forward strand.
TGAAGAACTTGGCATCGAACTGGTCGACCTGCTCGAGGAATCCACCCCTGCGGGCGTCGCCGGGGTCCGGGGTCCAGCGCTCGGTTGGAACGTCGCCGACGGCGTCGCGGCCTTCGGAGAGCAGCTGCCAGAATGCCGCCGGGCCGTCGGCTCCGGGGAATCGGCAGCCGATGCCGATGATGGCGATTGGCTCGTCGGCGCCCACCGCCCGTGTGTCGGCGTCGGCCACCTGCGGCGCCGCGCTCGCGGCGGCTTCTTCGGTCAAATGGGCGCAGAGCGCGTCGATGGTCGGGTGCTCGTAGGCCACAGTGGGCGAAAGCTCGCGTCCCAGCCGCTCGCCAAGTGCGGCGGCGAGCCGGACCGCGCGCACCGAATCGAGGCCGTAGTGCGCGAACGGCAGCGATGTGTCGATTTCGGTCGGGGAAAGGTCGAGCATGTCGGCAAGCTGCGCGGCCAACCAGGCGGCCAATTCCGTGGCGCCAGGTGTGCTGCCCGGTGGTCTCGGATCCGCGGTACCGGAAGCGTGGCGGGGTGCGCCCGACGAGGTTGGCTGCCACTGCGCAACCGCCGCGAGGTCGCCGTCGAGGAACCGTTGCCGGGATCTGCTCCGCCGGATCTTCCCGCTCGAGGTCGTGGGAATCGTCGACGGTTCCGTGAGAACGATTGCGCGCGGCAGGATTTCGTGGTGCTCGGTCACTGCGGTGCGGATCGCGGCGATGACCGCGTCGGTGTCGATGTCGCCGACCCGGTAGCGGTCGAGTTCTTGCACGACGACGAGTTGCTCGCCGGGATCCGAATCGAGCGTGATCGAAAAGGCAGCTCCCCGGCCGCGCAGCAGCGCGTCGTGGCTGTCCTGCACCGTGGCCTCGATGTCTTCGGGGTAGTGGTTGCGGCCGCGGATGACGATGAGATCTTTCAGGCGCCCCGAGACGAACAGTTCGCCGTCCAGATGGAAGCCGAGGTCACCGGTGCGCAGAAACGGCCCGCGTCCGGTGTCGGCGAGAAATGCGTTGAATGTCTCCGCCGTTTTGGACGGCTTGCCCCAGTAGCCATTGGCGACACTGCCGCCGGCAAGCCAGATCTCGCCGACCTCGTCGGGCGCGCATGGTCGGCCGGTCGCGGGATCCACGATGACTGTCTCGTGGCCGGACTGGGCCTGGCCGCAACCCACGAAGGACGCCGCGTCCGGATGTTCAGGTGCGACGGCGACGACGCGGTGCTCGCGCAGCGCGTCGCTGTCCAAGTGCTGCACCACCGGCGCGGTTCGATCCGCTTTTCCAGAGACCAACAGGGTGGATTCGGCCATGCCGTACACGGGATCGAAAGCCTGCGGCCGAAACCCGGCGGGGGCGAAGGCGTCTATGAATCGCTGCAGGGTTGCGGCGCGGATCGGCTCCGCACCGCACATGGCGGTGTTCATTGTGGACAGATCCAGAGCTGCCCGTTCTTCGGGGCTGCTGTGGTCGATACACAGTTGGTAGGCAAAGTTCGGGGCGGCGGTGATGGTGCCGCCGTGTTTGGCGATTGCCTCGAGCCAGCGCATCGGGCGCTCGATGAATGATTCGGGCGGCATGAAATACGACGTGGCCCCGACGTAGATCGACGCGAGGATGCCGCCGATCAATCCCATGTCGTGGTGCAGAGGTAGCCAGAACACGCCTCGGGCCCGGTCGTTTCCGTCACCCCACGCGGTACGAATGGCCTCCACGTTGCTCAGCAGGTTGCGGTGCGTCACCACAACGCCTTTCGGCGAACCTGTCGAGCCCGAGGTGTACTGCAGCATCGCTGTTGTGTCGGGCCCGATGTCCGGCGCGGCCCACTCATCGGCCGATGCGGCGATGTCGTCCACGACGCACCATTGCATGACCGACCCGTCGGACATGTCGTCTATCGCGCTCTGGAACTTGGCCTGGGTCTCGGAGGTGGTCACGGTGAAGCGCGCCTCGGTGTCGTGCACGATCGACGCGACGCGGCCGATAACCCGGGCGCGGGCGGGCGGGTGAACCGGCACCGGCACAGCGCCCGCGTAGATGCATCCGAAGAACGCGACGATGAAGTCCAGCCCCGATGGGCACAGCACAAGCGCGCGTTCGCCCGTGGCGCCCATTTGCTGCAAAACGGACGCGGTTGCCCGCGCCCTGGTGTCCAGTTCGCCGAAAGTCAGCTGGCTGTGTTGTTCGCCGTCGGGCGAATAGCGGCAGTAGTCGAAAGCGGTTTTATCGCGGTAAGTTTCGGCTCTTTGCCGTACGAGATCCAGGAAAGTCTGGTCCGTCAATCGCATTCCTTCCGGCGTTCACTCTGGACGCCGAGCCGGGCTCTCGACCACGAGGTGACGGCGATATCGCCATACGAGCATCTGCAACGGCGCGTTTGCCCACACAATTCCCCGTGGCAACTGTTCCGCAATTCGGCTCGCATTTTTTCTCCAGTCCCTCCACGTAAAGCTTATTTGCTGGTAAGGATGCCTGGTCAAGAAATTGTGGGAATGGTCTCTCGCACCGATTCACCAGCTCGATGGTGAGTGGACAGCACAACCGGAGCGCCGTCAGTCGGCACCGGCAAGGGGTGTTTGCGGCTGGGGCGGCCGCCGGGTCGATCGTCGACCGCCGCAAGCCTGCGATGCTGCAGCAGGGTCCGCAGCAGCACGCGCGCCTCGAACAGCACGAACTCGGCACCGACGCAGCGGTACACGCCGCCGCCGAAGGGCAGCCACGTGTTGGTGCCGGGCCGCGAATTCAGAAAGCGTTCGGGCTGAAAAGCCGTGGGGTCGGGATGCAAGTCGTCGCGTTCGTGCATCGCCATGATCGCGATGACGATGTAGGCGCCGCGCGGGATATGCAGCCCGTTGAGGTCGAAGTCGCGCAGAGCCCGGCGGCCGGTGATGGGCAACGCCGGCCGCAAGCGCATCGACTCGGCGATCACGGCGTCGAGGTACGCGTCCTCGCCCCGGTCGATACTCTCCTCGAGCGCGGCGAGAGTTTCGGGTTGGTGGACCAGCAGTTCAGCCACCCACCCCAGGGTGACCGCGGTGGCGGCGTAGCCGGCCAGCATCAGCCCGCGCATCGAGCGCGCCAGGAACGCGTCGTCGCGCGGATGCTCGTCCTGTTGGTTGATCTCCAGGAACAACGTCAGGCAATCCTCAGGGCGAGACCCGGTGCGCCGCCGCTCGGCAATCTCTTCGAGGACGATCTCGTCGACCGCGGCGGCCGTACGTGCGATCTGCGGGATCGCCACCCAGCTCCCGCGCAGCGCCATCGTCAGCATTCCGACCCCGAGGAAGGCCGGGCTCTCGGTGGCCGCGCAGTGGGCGAGCATCGCCCGCTCCAGGCGCTGCATCCGTTCGGGCTTGGAGACGCCGAAGATCACCGTCATCATTACGTCTAGTGACAGTTGGCCGCCGATGTCGCAGAACTCGACGCGCTCGCCGAGAGGCCACTCCGGCAGCCTGCGCAGCACGATGTCGGTCATGGTCTGCTCGTAGGACTTCAGCGCCTTGCCATGCAGTGGCGGGGCCACCTTGCGTTTCTCTTCCATGTGGGCTTCGCCCTCGAGGAAGATGAACGCGTCGCTGCCGAACAGCTTTTCGTGGGGCGAGAATCGGCGCATCAACTCACCGAACGACAGCACGCCCTCGCGATCGGCGAACACGGCCTTGGCGTCCTCGGGAGATGAGGTGACGACCATCTTGGGACCCCACGGGATGTCGATCAAGAATCGCTCGCCGAGGCCGCGAAGCGGCGAGTGTTGTCCCAACGGCCTGAAGAAGCGCCCGCGATCGCGCGCCAGGCCGCGCACTCCGACCCGCGGCAACGTGTAAATGCTGCGCAGAAGACTTTGTTGGACTGGGTCTTTTCCGGCGCCGGCAGTCATCTTCACCTCCAACTCGAGACAACGGCCTGGCCGGGCCCTACCCGAGCGGTGTCGGGCGTCCTGGCCTCGACGTTGCGTTATCCCATCGTACTGGCCGGGAGAGACGCGGCGGTTTCAGCGGTTCTGGGACATGTAGAGCAGCACCTCTGCGGTGTAGCCCCAGAGTCTGGCGTCGCCGACGATGGTGGCGGGCCCGGTCCAGTTGGAATTTTGGAACGTGTGCCAACGGTCTGGGTTGTCGAGTTCGGACAACGCAATGTCGAACACCCGGTGGGTTTCCGTCGGGTCGATTCGGGTTGGGCCGGGTTCGCGCCAGCTCGCAATGACCGCGGTGACATCGAAGCCCGAGGCGCCGATGTGTAGTCGGGGCAGCGTGATCAGTGGGTCGACGCCGGCGGGTTCCAGGCCGATTTCTTCGGCCGCTTCACGCAGGGCTGTGGCTGCGGGGTCACGGTCAGTGGGTTCGCGGGAACCACCGGGAAACGCAATCTCGCCTGGATGGTCGCGCAGCGCGTTACTGCGTTGCAGCAGGGTGACTTTGGGGCCTTGCGTGGCGTCCGAGAGGAGCACGAGGACAGCGGCCTGCCGCTCGGCCACGGTCGTCGCGGGTGGGTCGTTGGTGCTGAGTTGGTGAGGCTCGGCGGTGCGTAGCGCGGTGACGAGCCGCGCGAGCCGGATGGGAATGTGAGCTGGTTGCGCGATTTGCGTTGGTGCTGAGAGCCATTGGTCGACGGAAAAGGTACGTGCGATGGGCGGTTGATTCATCGGCTCGTGCGTCAGTAGTGGGATAGCTGCTGGGCGTCTTTCCAGATTCCGTCGGCGGGCATGGTCAGGCGATCGGTCAGCGCTCGGCGCCATTCGGGCGTGGTGGTGGGTTCGCCCCAGTAGTCAGTCACCGTGGTGGCTGACCGTCGTGGAGTTCGGCGATGGTGACGTTGCGATAGAGGCGTCCGTCGCCGTAGTTGCAGCTCCATTCGACCACGACGATGTCGTCGAGCTGAAGTCGTCGCCCGACTTCGAGGGTGAGTTCGGGGAAGTTGCCTTCGACTTGGCCGATCAAGTCGGCGCCTCGTACGACTTCTCCCAATTGGGGCCACTGGCGTTGGCAGTCCGGCGCCAGGGGACGCCGAGGATGTACGCCAGGCGGGTGTGGCCGTTGGACGTTGCCGGTGTGGTCATAGGTGAAATCCGTTCGCAGATATGGCCCCCGGCTCAGTCAACACGTGCGATCGCTTCCGCGGGTGGCGAACACATCAATCGTTCTGGCCGAAATAGGTCAGCTGGCCGCGGGAGTCACCCGGCGGAGATCTTGGCAGCAGGCGTAGCCGCGGACACGAGCCGCGCGAGTTCAGCGCGGGTAGCGACATCCACCCGAGCGCAGGCTCGGTAGATATGACCTTCGATCGTGCGTACGGAAAGTGTCAGGAAGTCGGCGATTTCGCTGTTGGACAGGCCCTGAGCGACGAGGGTGGCGATCTCGCGTTCGCGATCGGTCAGTGGGAGCGGCATGGCCGCCGCTTGAGTCGCGAAGGTCACGCCGCCGCATTCGTCGATCAAGCGTTCTGCCCGACCGCCGGCCGTCAAGGCCGGGCCACGCCGATTCTGTCGGCGAAATTCGAGCGAGGCGTGCGCGGCGGCGTCGGCGGCGGCGATCCGATCACCCATTGCCTCGATGTCGTGTGAGATGGCAAGCAGCGCTTCGCCGTCGTGGTCGTCAAGTGCCGCGGCCCAGCGGGCCACCAGACCTGCCCGTGGACCGTCGACGAGCTCGGCGAGCGCGGCAAGTCGGCCGGCCGAATGTTGCTCGCCGAATTGAAGTGCGGCCTGTAGGCATACCACCTCGCGGGCGTACTGGCCGTTTGTGCGTGCGAGTTCGGCGGCTTCAAGCGCAACGGCACGAGCCCGCGATGTGTGCCCGCGCGCCGACAACAGCCACGCGGCGGCCAAGAAGCTGTCGGCATCTCGGTAGGCGAGGGCCGGATGTCGATTCCGCTGCATTCGCGAGAGCGCAGCGGCAGCGGCGTCGACGTTGCCGGAACGTGCAAGCGCCTCGGCGTAGTCAATGCCGAAATTGTAGGAAGCGCCGTCGGTGTCGTCAGCGAAGTCGGCGACCGCGCATCGGAGGCACTCGATCGCGGTATGCAGATCGCCGTTTCCCAGCGCCACCCGGCCGGATATGGCGGTTGCGAACGACGGTGCGCGTCCGGCCGCGTTGGCGCAATGCCGTGAGGTTTGGCTCGCGATCGCCAGAACTTCCGGCAGACATCCCCCAAGGATCAAAGCCTCGGTGTAGTAGACGGTCAGGATGACCGCTTGGTAGTAGGCGGTGCCGGGTGACGCCGCAGCCATCGGAGCGATTTCTTCGGCGATCTTCGCAGCCAGCATCGGACGGCCGAGATCACCTAGCGCGATGATGTGTGCCCACGCCAGGATCAATGTCGGGAGCCCGGTCAGTTCGCAGCGGTCGATGGAATCACAGACCTTCAAGGCTTCGACGGGGTGCGCCGCCACGGCCAATTGCACCGCCTTGAAAGCCAACAGTCGATGCGACACTGGCGCCGAAGCACCGTCCAGCGCGTCATCGATGACCTTACGTGACTTTTCCGGCTGACCCAGCGGCCAAAGCAGGTTGACGCCGCGTAGATTGACGATGGTCGACCAGGTCGGCTCAGGTAGTGGCCGCCCGGTCAGGGATTCGAGGACCTCTTCGGCCTCGGCTCCCCGGCTCAACAACGTCAACGCGTTTGCGCGCAGCAGTTCGATCTCTACGCCGGCTCCTGCTGCTACGGCGGCTTCGGCGAAGCGTTCTGCCAAAGCCATGTCCAATCCTCTGAACGCGGCCTGGGCGGCTTGGGTGAAGACGTCGCAGTTCGGTGTCAAGTCCGACTGCAGCCACAACAGCGCGAGTCGTACGGGTCGGGCGCGCCCATGCTGCCGTTGGCCGCAGCGATGGCGTGGGCGATGCGGCCACGCAGCCGCTCCAGGCGGACTCGGCCCGCCTGAACGAGCCGGACCTCGCCGTAGAGCGGATGTCCAAGGCGCGCAATAGCATTGGGTGCCGCGTTGGATACGGTGATCAGGCCTCGGGTTTCGGCCTCCTCAATTGCGAGGGATCAGCCAACGTGACCAAATGCTCGAGCCCCAGCGGCTCGGCCACGGCGACCAGGTCGACCACGTCGAGCACGGGGTCACACGTCGCGCCCATCCGCGAGTCCATGAGGTCGACCAGCGATTGGGACACCTGCATGGTCCCTTCCCAGCGCCAGTGGTCGTTGCGGTTGACCAAACGTTGGCGTGCAATTCTTGGGTGACCAAGTGGTTCAGGAATAAGACGTTGCCGCGGGTCAAGTTCCACATGCGCTCGGCACATGGCCCGCCCACCGGGCCGCCGAGCACCAAGTGGAGCAAGTCCTCGGATTCTGCTTGCGAGAGTGGCTGCAGATCGAGTCGACGCAACAGCCCGTCTTTCCATAGGGTGACAGCGTCGGCGTGGCGCGCCGGTGCGGATCGTGACGATCACGTGGCGGCGCGGCGCAGTACCAGTTGGTGCAACACGAATGCCGACAGGTTGTCGAGAAGGCGCGCGTCGTCGACGACTACCAATACCGGCGCGCCATCGGGTGACGCCGTGATCGCCTTGATCGCCCCTGCTACCAACTGAAGTGGGTTACCCTCAAGCCGATCCGCCCACTGGGCGAAGCGCCCAACGGGATCGCTTGCGCCGCAAGCGTTCCCGACGCCCAACGGACAGTCCAGCCATTATCGCGGGCGGCATCCATCGCCTCGCGAGCCAGGCGTGTCTTGCCTACCCCGCGGAACCGGCGATCACCACACCCGCATCGGGTCCGTCGGCGAGGAACACTTCGGTGATCACCCTGAGTTCCTCGGCGCGGCCGGTTAGCAGGCCTGCATTCGGCAAATGCTAAGCCAATTCTGCCCGCCGCGTGTTGGTTATTAACGCCGTTAAGAAAGACGATCAGTGGGGCCTGCCGGTCGATGCTTGTGTAACTCCGCGTCTAGTTTGTCCTCGGCCACTCGAATCAGGGTCTCCAGTCCCTCCGGTTCGATGTGGAGGTAACGGCAGACCACATCGTTCGCGACGCCGGCAGATCTCAATCGGAGCGCCAACGAGTGCGCTTCCGGTAACCGCCTCAGCGCGGTTTCGTAGGCATCCAGGTCGTCGAGCGTCATCGATTTATCATCGGCGATCACCGCAGCAGCAGACTGCGTACCCGACTACTCGCAGCGAATAGACAGCTAGCACAGAGCCCCATAGCCGTCCTTCTTCGCGATCCCCACGCAGCAGCACGACCAGCCAGGGCCTGGGGCAAATTCGAGTAGCGGGCTACTCAGGATCCTCCGGGTAAACGGCGTGACGATGTCATCGTGAGGAGCCGACTGCATCGCGTTGCGAAGGCCGCCACGGTGGTTCTTGCGGCCGGAGGCGTCTTCTGTGCGATGACGGTTGTCGGCGGTACGGCTTCCCGGACCCTGCACGGCCGTCGCCGTCGCCGTCTACCGGACCCGGGCCGACGCGCAGTTCCGGTGTGTCGCCGGTGGCCCCGGTCACGCCGCGAGTGGATCTGCACCTGGCGCTCTCGCTCGAGCGTGGGATTTCCGGAACGTCGTTCACCGCCACCGGGACGGGAGCCCGGCGTGTCTCGCCGACAGCAGCACGCTGGTGCGCGCTGCTCCGCCGAAAATGTCATTCGAATGGCGTTTCGGTCAGGAGTACGTCAGCCTCGTTTTTGATACCGCCTCAGCGTCGTTTACCGTGCCGGCAAGCGCGACACCAGGGGCGTACGCCGTACCGCGTCCTGCGGGACCGGCGGGAACGTCACAGCCTCAGCCACGTCACCGTGACCGCGCAGCCCGGCCTTGTGCTGGCGCCTGCTCAGGGTGCAGGTCGGACGCTGGTCAGGGCGACAACTCAAGGGTTGGACGCGTGCCACGCCGCAGGATCGAGTGCCTCGCAGGCTATGTCGTGGCAGTGGGACGGCGGGCCACTGCAGACTTCTGCGGTCGCATCCGATGCCTCGACCGTCACCTTCGAAGTGCCGGCCGACTCGGTTGCGTCAACGCCGCACACGGTCTCGGCCACCTGTGATGGCGCAACTACCAAGGCACCGTTCACTGTCATCGCGTCCGCGGCGCCCGCATTGACGCTCGACAGAAGCGCGGGGCAGCGCGGGACCGAGCTGACGGCGTCCGGTACCGGGTTCGCTTGCGGCAAAGACCGCGTGACTCTGCTGTGGGACGGCGCATCTTCGTTGGCCGACGGACCGCCGGTGACGTTCTCGGTGCAGGTGAAGGTCCCAGCAGATTCGGCGATCGGCCAACACACCGTGGTGGCGTCCTGTCACGATCATCCCGAACTCACCGACAGTCAGTCCTTCTCCGTCATCACGGACGCGGTCGGGCAGCCAGCTGCCGCGCTTGCGCTGGCACCTGCCAGAGGAGCGCCTCGAGACCCGGTGCAGGTCACCGGTGATCGGTTCCCTGCAACGATGCTGGTGCCATCGAGCTGTTCTTCGACGGCCAATTGCTCGCCAACCCGTCCGCCGATCTGGCCATTTCGACACCGTCATCAAGGTCCCGGCGGACGCCCGGGTTGGCAGGCACACCGCGCGTGCCGTGTGTGACATCGGTCAGCTGTCGCGACCGCCGGCTTCACCGTGGTCCCGGCAGCCACGACCGCGCCGACAACCGTTGGTACGCAAAAAGACCCGCCTCCTACCGAGCGACGCTGGAATTCGGTTGGTTGCTGTGGGTGATCTTCGGCGTCCTGGCCGCCGTGGCTTACCGGGGACTGGCGTAAGCCGCCCGTACATCACGTCTCCGCCACTGTCTCGCTCACCAGTCGCACTCCGCTGGTATCAACACATGAGACCCCCACAGCCGGTGAGCGCACACACGCACTTCGACTACAGACCCATGCTGATCCAGGAATCCAGACCTTCAGGGAGGTGGATAGTGACCGCATTCAGTGACACCGCAACTGCGCAGGATCTGCTCTTCGGCGGAACCGGCCAACCGGTGGAGACCCTGACGCAGCTGATGCGTGAGCGTGACACCGACGTTGGACCCTTCCCGCCGAGTCTGATGGAGTCCGCCAGACACGAACTAGCCGCTGCGACAGCAGAACTCACGTCAGTGAACTTGGCTGATGTCATGGCGGCGGGATGGAAGAAGTACACGCCCTGATCGAAGCGGCACCCAGCACCCGACGTCGGCAACGCCCGGATGGTGTCGCTGGCGCACACGATCACATCCGACCACCATCCGAGCATCGATTTGTGCCTCGACAGTAGGAGGCTCGCCGCCGTCGAGATCGGCATCAAGATCACCATGACCATCGCGGGGGCCACCGCGGTGGTGAAGCACGGCCGACTCATGGAGATTCGGGCGGGCAGCTGCACAGCCAGTGGCTCGCTTCCCCATCCAGGGGGTCGAATTGATGAAGAAGCAAAGCAAATTCGATCTGCGCGGGGCATTCCGGCTGGGTAAGGGCGTACCGCTACTGCGGTCGACCGCGAGCGACGATGACACGGAATCCGTCGCAATCCGTAGGGTCGCGGAGCCCGCGGCGTCTGGAGACTGGCGCCCTGACCCGACGGGAAGATACGAATCTCGCTGGTGGGACGGATCGCGCTGGACGCAACACGTTGCCACAAACGGGCATCGAATGTGCGATCCGGATACCCGAGGCCTTTAGGACCTCATGGATGCAGGTTCCACTGGCCGCAGTCCTGGGCCAAGGCGTCGCTGACGTCGACTTCCAGCCCACCGACGACCGGGCCTGGAGTCGACGCGGTGCTCACAATGCGCTGGTAGAGAACCGCGGCGGGATCTATCTGCCCGTGAGACCAGGATCGGGTCTGCCAGGCCCACCGCTTGCCGGGCGTGCGGGAATTCCCGATCACGTCGTCGGCGGCGGCCCACTGGCAGACATTGATACCGCCGTAGACACCGGTGCGCTGCACTCCGAGCACCGAGTTGATGCCGCGAAACCACTGCAGCGCAACGTTGTTCCAGGTGTCGCGGTTGATGTCGTCATCGACGGTGAAAAAGACCGGGGCACTTTGGCCGCCGCCTGCCGCGGTATGCAGTTGCCAGGCGGTGCGAGCGTCGGAGACGCCGCCGTTGAACCCGCGCGTGAAGTCCGATGGTGCTGACCCGCCCGGCTTGCCGTACTGGTAGTTGCTGACGATCACCAGCCCGGCGGCGGTCAGCGACTCGGCGTAGGGCCGGGTGATGGGTTTGGCGCCGAAGGACGAGCCGGGACGTGACAGAGATACGTAGTTGATGATCCCGGAGTGGCCAGCGGCGCGGATGTCCTGGGCCGGAATCTGGCGCATCGCGAAGTCGATCAGCGTGGGAGCGGCGGCCGCCGCCGAAGGAGTTGCGGCACTGACGGATGCGGCACCGAGCCCGGCCAGCGCCGACGCCGCGGTGGCGTACCGCAATGCGTCACGCCGGGAAACCGGGCGTGATCTCCGCAGGCCGAAACTCGCCGGCAAGTCCCGCATCGCGCGATGTTAACAGTGTGACTGCTGTTAACGGTGTAGCCTCGCCGGCCGTGTTGCCCGGATGCCGCATCTCCGTCGTCGAGTGATGCGCGAACCGCCGGCCAGAAGTGCTGTTCCTCGATTGCCTCATGCTGGGACTCGCCGATGACGAGGTTCGTCACCATAGTTTCCAAGCCGCTGAGGTGGGCACCGGAACCCGAAGGAGCGTCTTCCAGCACCTCAAGCATGCCCAGAACACTTTTATGGTCTTGACGCAGAAAAGTCAACGCGTCCATAGTTTTTCCTCTCGTAAGTAGTTGAAACAGCCCCCGCCGTAGCGAAGATGCCGGCGAGGGCTGCGAAGAGCAAGGCAGGTACTAGACGCGCCCGCGGGTTGTCGCGGGTCCTGCGTCGACGACGGCGTCAGTCGTGTTGCGGCGCTTCAGTCCAGCCAGCCCGAACAATCCAAGCAAGCCGAACATGCCCCACTTGCCGTAGTCACCGTTGTCGTGATTGGTGTCACCAGTACTGTTGTCGGCCAACGTGATTGTGGTCGCTGCGGGCGTGGGCGCGCCCTGACTTGCGGCGCCGGCAACGCCCGCACCGCCGAACAGCAGTGCGCCGGTGGCCGAGACGATCGCGATGGTCTTGTGCATGGTTGCTCCTGTTTAGGCGCAGCGCGCCATATCAATGATGAAGATCGGATTTGCGGACCAGTTTGTTCTAGCTCCGTCGAAGCGACGCAAACAGATAAGTTCAGCGCGCGATTAGGTTGTACTCCAATGGCCGCCGCCGAAACGTCTGCTCAGCGGTTCTGGCGAAAACGACCCGCATGGCCGTGTGTCCGAGTTAGTTGCGGGTACTACGCGTGTCGATGACTCGCTGTGCGATGTCGACGAGCTTGGTCTGAGTTTCCTGCGATATCCGCCGCAACATCTCGAACGCCCGCACATCGTCGACGCCATAGGACTGCATGATGATGCCTTTGGCTTGACCAATACGGTCCCTGGTCAACAGAGCTGATTCCAGCTGCTCGCCCTGGCGTTGGGCCAAGATCGCAGTGGCAGCATGCGCGGCGAGGATAGCGCCGGTGTTCTCAGCGTCGGTGTCCCAAGCATCGGCATGGTGGCTGAACACGTTCAGCGCGCCTGCCGTACGGTCGGCCGTGTACAGCTTGAACGACAAGCCGCTGAGCACTTCGAGATCGACCGCGGCGGGCGCGTACCGAGGCCAGCGCGGTTCGCTTCGAAGATCGTCGCTCCGGACAACCGTGTGCGCGAGAGCAGCCTCGGCGCAGGGTCCTTCGGCAAAATCGTGCTGCAACTTGTCGAGCTTGGCGACCAAGCTGTCGGTTTCGGCATGGGACTCGAACTCGCCGCCCCTCTTCACCAGCAGGACTCCCGCGAGGTCGGCGCCCGGTATCAGCTCCACTGCGGCGGTGGTCACACCGAGGAGAATCTCCTGCAGAGTACTCGGGGCCGCCGTCTTGCGTGCAAGCTCGGCCATGCGCATCGCGAGCTCGTTATTCACGCCCGAGTCCGAAGAGTCCATATGAATCGATTGTGCCCGATCTGCTGACCGTTGGGACCAACCAGCGGGAACTGGTGCAACAAGAGCCGCGCCGGTGAGGTAGGCGGCATGGTCAGGAGTCACTAAGCCGCCTCCGCGCTAGCCTGCAGATCACAGATTCGTCACGATCCCACCTAACGGATTCTAAGAGTTGCAACGTTTTTCTAAGTCGTAGGCAGAGTCGAACAGCGATTTCTTCCCGGCACCGCACACAACGGACCCGGGGGCGTCCAAAGCTGGCAGCCCCGGCGTCCGTACGTTGGGTTCGCGACAGATGTCGCCTGGCCGGCCTCCGCTACGTTGGAATCCAGGGACGAGCAGTGTTCCCCGCTATCAGTTCAGATCAATTCGAAGGACACCACTGATGACGAAAATCAGTCGTATCGCCGCGCGCCTCCACGCTGGAGGTGTCAGCGCAGGCTTCATCGCCGGAACCGTTGCCATGGGAATCTCTGCGGCGCCGTCGGCGGTCGCAGCACCTGACTGCAGCCCTGCCACGGTGAACGCCACCGTTTCCTCGGCGACGGGAGCGGCCCAGCAGTACCTGGCCGCACACCCGGGTGCCAACCAGGTCGTGATGGCCGCTTACGGTCAGCCCCGCCCGCAGGCGGCATCCGATCTGCGCACCTATTTCACTGCGCACCCCAACGAGTACTACGACCTGCGTGGTGTTTTGGCTCCGATCGGCGACACCGAACGGCAATGCAATGTGACGGCGCTGCCCTCGAATCTGGAGTCGGCCTACCAGGAGTTCATGGCTGGCTGATCTAGATCGAAACGACCCGTCCCGATGCTGTGGCGGGTCGTTTCGCGTTCGGACACAATTGATTTGGTCATTAGCAGACCGGCGCAACTGGATGCGATAAAAGCTACCCGCCGGCGTCGGGCTCATTTTGCTCGGCGATCTTCGCCAATCGCCAGGTGCATTCCCGATTACGCGGCGCCACCCCGAGCAACTGCACACCGGCAGGTACCCAGCGCAGCGGAATGCTGGTAGCCACCTCGCTCGACCCCGGTGATCGAGAGGTCAACGAGGACTCCGGTTTTGGGCGGGAACACGGGGGACCGCCGGTCGCCTAGGAGAAACCACACCATAGCGTCTAGCTCTCCGAAGGGACTCCAGCACAAGCGCTCAGGACAATCATGGCCTGCCAACGCATCGCCGAACCAACGGTGAACGTCGGACGCCGCACGCTGCCGGCAATAGGCGATTCACACGCTCAACAGCCTTAGATTGAACTCGGTTGGGCTCGCGCGGCGACCTGGCCACCGCCGCAGCCGGCTGGGGTTTGGCGCAACTGCGAGTGGCAGCCACATCTCGGAAAATCGAGTACGCGACTACTCATGCAATTTCCAGACCCGCGACGGACGATATCGATGGTCCTTCGCGAGGTCGGGCCCCAACAAACGGGAGCGGATATGTTGATCGCGATTCTCAACCAGTCAACCTTGGTGTCCGACGCGGACGCCGCCACCATGACCCAGGCGATCGCCGCCCAGGTCCGATTAGATGTTGCCCCGCTGTGGGATCGGTCCCCAGCGGCGGTCATCTTCTACACCGATCCGAAAGCCGTGCCAGTTGCGGCGCATGGCATTGCGTTGGTCGACACGATCAAGGACCAGCCCAAAGGTGTGCTCGGGTACCACACCGAGGATCCGGGCGGAAAGCTCTGGGGTGTGGTCGCGGCGCAACCCGAGCTCGACAACGGCGGCAAGGCCACGACGGGGGACTGGAGCGTCTCCAGCGTGCTATCGCACGAAGTGCTCGAGATGTACATCGACCCGAACTGCAACCTGTGGGCCAACGACGGCCACGGCAAGGCGTACAGCTTCGAGGTGTGCGACCCGGTCGAGGCGCCGACCTATGTTGTCAACGGCGTCTCGGTCTCCAACTTCGTGACGCCCGCGTGGTTCGACCCGCTGTCCGATAAAGGCACCGCGCAATACGACAAGCTGGGCAAGCTCAAAGCACCGTTCAGCATTCTCAAGGGCGGCTACGTCGTGTACGAGGCCGCCGGCGCCGAGCATCAGCAGTTTGGCGACGACTTCCCAAACTGGCGAAAAGAGATGAAGTCCGGCAAGCTCGCCCGCACCCGACGCCGGCTCCAACAGACCGAGGCGCTGTTTGCGCAAACAAGTGCGTGAGGACGGCGTCAACATGATGGCCGTGACTGACGTGCCCGGCCGCGCTCGCCGCGGTGCCAGATGACAACCAATGAGTCGTCGAACGTAACGCCGACGACGCAAGAAGTCCGGCTCGCGACAACCATGACCGGCGGGGTCAGCCTCGCCATTTGGATGGCGGGAGTTGCCCGTGAGATCAACCTGCTGGCGCAAGCGTCGCAGTGGCGCAGAGTGGGCGGAGACCTCCCGGCAGACAGCACGCTGAAGTGTCACTCGGAGCAATCCCTCACGCTCTACCGACAACTCATCGATCTGCTCGACATCGTCGTCGACGTGGACATCCTGTCCGGGACCAGTGCGGGCGGGATCAACGCGGCCCTGCTCGCGTCGTCACGAGTCACGGGCTCAGACCTCGGCGGCCTGCGCGACATCTGGCTCGACCTCGGCGCCTTGACGGAGCTCATCAGAAATCCCACGGATAAGGCCGTACCGTCACTGCTTTACGGCGACCAACGCATGTTCAGCGAATTAAACAAACAAATACCAGATCTCCAGCCAGGCCCGTTCCCGCCTACGAAATACCCGGAGGAACTCGGCGAACCTTCGACCACTCTCTACGTCACAACAACCCTGATCAACGGTGAGACAAGCCAATTCACCGATTCGTTCGGGACCCGCGTGCAGGATGTCGACCGGCGCGGGGTCTTCACGTTCACCGAAGAGGACCTGGCAGACAAAAGTAAATCCTCGGCGCTGGCGTTGGCCGCCCGAAGTTCCGCCTCATTCCCCGCCGCATTCGAGCCTTCCTTTGTTCCCTTCACGAAATCGACCCCGGCGACCAAGGATGTGCCGGAGCGACCGCCGATGGCCGACTTCATCAACATCACCAAGGCACACTGGGTTGCCGACGGTGGCCTTTTGGACAACCAGCCCATCGACGTATTGCTCAAGCGCATCTTCGACCGGCCTGCCGAACGTCCGGTGCGGCGGGTGCTTTTGTTCGTCGTACCTTCGTCTGGGCCCCAAGAGATTCAACAGACTCCGCCCGACGACGTTGATAAACCACTCGACCTGGTCGACGGCCTGCTCAAGGACTTGACGGCAGTCACAACGCAATCGATCGCGGCGGACCTGCGGGCAATCAGGGCTCACCAGGACCGGATGGAGGCGCGAACGGATGCGAAACTGCGGCTCGCAGAGTTGGCCACCAGGCTCCAGAGCTCACGGTTTCTGACGCCGAACCTGTTGGAGGACTACAAAAATCGCGAGGCCAGCAGACAAGCCCAAACCCTAACCGAGGCCCTGCTGCGGCAACTCGGTGCCTGGAATCCGGACTCAGGCAGCGCAACCGACGATATTCCCAACAAATGGCAAGTCCAGCTGGCCATCGGGGGCGACGCCGAGAAGGTGTGCAGGCAGACGATCAAGGGTGCGATCCTGGATGGTTGGGCCCAACCACCCGGACAATCGCTGCCGGATAGTACCGACGACCTCCATCGATATGGGCAGCCGGCATTTGACATCGTCAAGGGGTCTGCGCTCGAGGTCGTCGGGGCGGCCTACCAACTGGCGCAACGTGATTCGGATCTTGATGCGTTGGCCCGGCTGAGCAGAGAAATCCACAATGCCGACAAGCCCGGTGCTGCAACGGGTGTGCTGTCTGCGGAGCGCCGCGCGTCGCCGTGGCCGATGGATCTCACCGATATTGTTCGTACGGTCTGTAACGACGAAGACCATACCGGCCAAGCGCTCGGGCAAGCCGCCGCCGAGATCGCCGCCAAATACCTCATCGAATCCGAGGTACCGGATGCGGCTTGGTCAAATCTGCAGGCTGCCTTCGAGACGCATTGGAATACCCTGGCGGGACTTGCCGACGCGCCAACCGACGCGAGCCCCAGTCATCCAGCATCGCAACGTATGCGGGATAGTGCCGCGGCCAATGAGCTGACCACTTACCTCAATTATCTTCGGCCACAGCCTGATTCGGTGGCAATCACGGTCAGACTCTTCGACCTGGCTGCGACGCAGCGCGCAATGCTTCCCTCGGAAGCTGACATCGAGCAGCCCCTGGAACTCATACAGGTGAGCTCAGATACCCGCAGCGTGCTCGCACCCAACTTCTCCACGGCCGCGTCGAAGCTTACCGGTATGCAGCTGCACCACTTCGGCGCGTTTTACAAACGGTCGTGGCGAGCCAACGATTGGATGTGGGGCCGACTCGACGGAGCGGGTTGGCTCGTACACATGCTGCTCGATCCGCGACGGGTACTGCAGGTTGTGCACGCGCGTGAGCGCACGACAACGGGAGGCAACGCGCAGTGGTTTCTTGGCCAACTCAGAAACCTTGGCGCACCGGTGATCCCGAAAGGCGGCTACCAACTGCCGACCCCGGGCCAAGTGACTGGCCAGGTTCTGACGGAGCAGACGCTGCTGGACGAGCTGAGATTTCTGGATGACTCTTCGGCCGCCATACCGTCGAGCATTCCGAACACCTCGCTGTGGCTTGCGCAGGTGTGGCAACAACGAGTACTCGATGAAGAATTGAGTGCGCTGGCTTCGACGGTCATTGAGCCGCAGCAGGGGAAACAGCCGGATTGGAGCCCGACACGGTCGCGATCCTGGGCGAACGATGTATTGGCAACGACCCGCCCAGAGGCCAAATATGAGCTCTTGAAGACGAACCCGATCGCCGGCGAGACGTTCCTCACCGACAAAGGTTCCCCGCTGATGGCCCGCACGATCACCAAGGCTGCTGCGACCGCATCCGCGGCGATCGGCTCGATACGGGGAATTCCGAGCGTTGCCAAGCCGCCGCTGGCAACGCTGAGGACGCTGACGCTCAGTGGCTATCGCGTGACATCGACAACCAAAGGTGTTGCCAGGCGCTCGATTATCTTCGGTGCCGCGTTGCTGATTCTCGGCGTCGCGTTGGCGATCCAAGCCGCAACCGTCTTCGGGGTCACTGGCCTGGCTGCGGCTGGGGTTGGCGCCTACCTCGTCGTCCTGGGGACCTGGCAGCGGTCGAGCCGGCTGCTGTTCGCGCTGCTGTCCGTAACCGTTGTCGGCGCGGTGCTTTCGTTGGCCACACCGCTAGTGAGCAGATGGCTGTTCGGCGACGAAGGCCGCCCAGGACTGCTGGGCCGAAATGTCTACTGGCTCGGCACGCAATGGTGGCACCCATTGGCCGCTGTCGGGGTGATCGTTGCGGCCATCGCGACATTCGGGGCCGCCAACCCACGCCGCAAATGACGGAAATTGAAGAGGTACCGAGCAGCTAATCCGAGTGCGCTCAGCCGGCGGCCTGCTCCGTTTCCCTCTTGAGCGCGTCCAAGGTCTTGCGGATGTTGATCCGTTGGAACTCTGGAAAGGTCTTGCCCGAGGTGACGATCCGGTCGAACACCGCAACCAGCGGGTCAGGCCATGATGCCCTGTCGTCACTCCACGTTTCGGTGACCCTGGTCTTGCCGGAGGCGATCGGCTCGAAGCGGTACTCCCACGACGCATTCGCCCCACGCACGCGTGGCTTCCTCACTCCAATGGTGTGCACGGTGAACGCAAACCTTCGCCCGGGGTCGGCGGCGGTGACGGTGCACCGAGTCGTCCAGGTGGCGCGGCCTCGTTTGTTGCGCCCCTCGAACGTCATCCCGACGAATGCCGCTCCGTCGTGCGTGGGATTCAAGACCGTTGCTCCGCGATTCTCCGGACTCCAGGTCCCCATCCGGGTCGGGTCGCTGATCAAGGAGTAGAGCACGTCTGCGTCCGCATCGATGTCGACGGTGTCCGAGACCGTCATGATTCGCGCCATAGGTAGGGCCTCCGAGGGTCGTCTGCGTAAAACCAGGTTGGGTCGACAGAGCATTGACCGGAATGTGAAAAGCTACACGTCATCGGCAGTTCTTCTCGCGAGCGAGCCAGGCTGTAGCGCCTGGCCGTCCCGGTTGAAACGAGACGGTGGTGCCATATATGAAAAAAATCTGCGGAACAAGTGCAAAAAGGGCGCCGGCGGGATTTGGCCCCGAACACCGGCCACGGATATCTCGGTCGTATTCAGCTGCCCGCGTCCGCGGCGACGAGACCTGGCGTGCGGCGCCAGACTGGAAATGTTTTCGCCGCGTTGATATTTGCCGCCAAAGCGGACGAGCGCCGCGCCACATGGACAGCGCTGCCGGGCAGCACCCGCCCAGCCTCTGTGCAGCCGCCCGAACCTACTCTAAATTAATAGAGTAGGTTCGTCTCTTTGTACGGCCCCGGGAAAGGATGAAGGACATTGAGTAACGCCATTGCGGTCTTCAACCCGTCCAACGAAGAGCAGATCGCGGAGGTCCCCGATTCCGACCAGGCGGCCGTCGACGCAGCAGTCGCCCGGGCCCGCGAGACGTTCGAATCGGGCGTGTGGCGCAAGGCACCTGCAACGCACCGCGCAAACGTGTTGTTCCGCGCCGCGCGCATCATCGAGGAGCGCGCCGACGAGCTCGCCGCCCTCGAAGCGCAAGACAACGGCATGAACACCGCCGCCGCGAAGCACATCATCCCGGTGTCGGTCGACATGCTGAAGTACTACGCCGGCTGGGTCGGCAAGATCCATGGCGAATCGGCCAACCTGGTGTCCGACGGACTGCTTGGCACCTGGGAGACCTACCACACCTTCACCCAGCTCGAGCCGGTCGGCGTCGTCGGCCTCATCATCCCGTGGAACGGGCCGTTCTTCGTCGCGATGCTCAAGGTCGCGCCCGCACTCGCGGCGGGCTGCAGCGCCGTGCTCAAGCCGGCCGAGGAGACTCCGCTCACCGCGCTGAAGCTGGAGGAGATTTTCCGCGAGGCCGGTCTCCTGACGGGGTCCTCAACGTGATCACCGGGTACGGGGAGACCACGGGTGCGGCACTGACCGCGCATCCAGACGTCGACAAAATCTCCTTCACCGGATCGACTGAGGTCGGCCGGTTGATCGTGAAGGCGGCAGCGGGCAACCTCAAGCGACTGACGCTCGAGCTCGGCGGCAAATCGCCGCTGATCATGTTCGACGACGCCAACCTCGATAAGGCGATCATGGGTGCCGGCATGGGTCTGCTCGCCGGCTCGGGACAGAACTGTTCGTGCACGTCGCGGATGTACGTTCAGCGCGGCATCTACGACCAGGTGGTCGACGGCCTCGCCGCATTCGCCAAGATGCTGCCGATGGGTGGCAGCGAAGACCCCAATTCGGTTCTGGGGCCGTTGATCAGCGACAAGCAGCGCACCCGCGTGGAGGGCATCGTGAACGACGGCGTCGCAGGTGGCGCCAAAGTGATCACGGGCGGCCAGCCGATGGACCGCAAGGGTTATTTCTATGAGGCGACGATCGTCACCAACACCACGCCCGACATGCGGCTCATCAAGAGAGGAGATCTTCGGACCGGTCGGCTGTGTGATCCCGTTCGACGACGAGGAAGAAGTGCTCGCCGCGGCGAACGACACCCACTACGGGCTGGCCGGCTCGATCTGGACCGAGAACCTCGCTCGCGCGCACCGCGTCGTGAACGAGCTTCGCGCAGGCCAGATCTGGGTGAATTCTGCGCTCGCGGCGGACCCCTCGATGCCGATCAGCGGGCATAAGCAGTCGGGCTGGGGCGGCGAGCGCGGCCGCAAGGGCATCGAGGCCTACTTCAACACCAAGGCGGTCTACATAGGTCTGTAAGGCCTCTGAGCGGCCGGCGTGAAGAGTTCACCAAGCTGGCTCTTTCACCGTCGCCGCAGCCAATGGAAGACTGCCGGCCGTGGCTCACGAAATTCACATCAAGACCACTGACGGCGGAGTCGTCTACCCCGAGGCGTTCAGCTACGGCCGCCGAGAGGGAGACCTCTGGGTCCAGGTCGGCGACGATCTCGAGCATGCGGACACGATCTATTTCGCACCGGGCTATTGGCAGCAGTACGTTGTCGATCCGCACGGCGAGGATCCCCTCGACCTCGATCTGCTCTATGAAGAGGACGAGGACGAGGACTACGAAGACTACGAGGACGACGAAGAGGTTGACGAGGACGAAGGCGAACACGAGCCGGAATAGGGTCAGCCTTCCAACACGGCGACGACCTTCTTCGCCGTAGCCTTGGCGGATCCCGGGTTCTGTCCCGTCACCAGCCGCCCGTCGACAACGACGTGTGAAGCAAAGGGAATCAGGCCCTTTCCGTATTGAGCGCCGCGCTTTTTGATTTCTGCCTCGGCGTTGTAGGGCACCTGCTTGTCGACCCGGGCCAAGACCTCCTCTGACCAGGCGAACCCGGTGAGCTTGCGCCCGGCGACCAGCAGCGCGCCGTCTGACAGCGTGGTGTTGAGCAGGCCGCAATAGCCGTGGCACACCGACGATACGACTCCACCACGCTCGAAGATATCCCGCGTAATCTGTTGCAGGCCTTCGTTATCGGGGAAGTCGAACATCACCGCATGACCGCCGGTGAAGTAGATCGCGTCAAAATCTGCTGAGTTGATCTGATCGGGCGACGTGGTGCGGTGCAGCAGTCTCATTTTCCGATCGTCGACCCTCCAGGATTTGGCGCTCTTGTTGTAGTTCGGGAACTTCAGCGAACGTGGCTCCAGTGGGCAGGGGCCGCCTTTCGGGCTGACGATCGTCTGCTCATAACCGGCATCGGCGAAGACGTGATACGCGTGCGTCAACTCCGAGAGCCACAGTCCGGTCGGCTCGTCCGGGTCCTCGTAATGGGAAACGTTGGTGACGACATTGAGAATCCGCTTGGGCATCCCACCAGGATCACGCGGACAGACCGTCGGCGCTACCCCCATTCCTGCTTCAGGAGTTTACGGACGGAGCGGCTTGTGGAGTTGGCGTGTCACGCGAGGTGGACGCAATGAGGTCGTCGACGCTCGACGCTGCCCTAAATCGGCACGGCATCACCCATTGCCGCGTACTTGTGCACGACCACGTTGTCTACGCCGCCGGGCCGCAGGATGAACCCTTGCCGATCCATTGGCGGCAACGCCGGAATGTCCATCCCCGACGAATTGATGGGTGCGGTCCTGGGCATGCCCTCACTCAGTTGAAAGCTGAATTGCCGCGCCGCAGAGGACCAGTGCAGTGGCAGTGGTGCTGTCGACTAGCAACTCCGAGCCCTTTTCCAAGGTTAGGGATGCACCGATTGCGGGGACGTCGTTGACCATCTTGATATTCACCTGGTCGCTGTTCATACCGTCGCCGTCCTCCTCGTCAACGGCCCGCCGCGGATCGACTGCGGTAGAGCCATTGGCGGCTTTCACGTTAGCTGTGGGCGGCGCGTGCTGAGCGGTCGCGAGCCCAATTTCGTCCGTTCGGAGGACAACAGCATCACGGCCTGCTGAACGTCAGCATGCCTTCTTCGTGGTCGAGCGCCCGCCCGAGAGCGCGGAGGCCCCGATCGGAAAGCATGCCTGCGTCACGCCAACGCACCAGTTCTTCGCGTTGAGCGTCGATGGCTGCTCGACGCATCTCGAGGAGCGCATCGTCGTTGGGAAATGCGGGGATGTCGTCGGTGTCCGTCACGTCGAGCACGTCGAGTTGTTGCTGACGCGCTTTGAGCCGACCCGATAGCTGCTTGCGCACGCTGTCGATGGCTTGCCGATCGATCGTGTTGTGGCTCTGCTGCTTCAACGCGTCCATCCTTTCGACCGCGGCCCGGATTGCAGCAATGCCGGCAAGTTTGCGCAGCCGCGATTCGTCGGCGGGCTTGGCGCGGATACCTAAGGCGCGAGCCAGCGGAGCGAACGTGAGACCTTGTCCGATCAGTGTCACCAGCACGACGACCAACGTGCAGAACAGCAGCAGGTCACGCTCGGGAAACGGTGCACCCGTCTCGGTTACCAGTGGCACCGTGAAAATCGCCGCAAGGCTCACGACACCGCGAGTGCCGGCCCAACTGAGCACGAATACCTCACGCACGTTGAGGGCCCGCGAATCCCGGTCGCGCGCCAAGACGGGATGGGGCGGAAGCCGCTGAATCGTCCAGCTCGGTGCCCGACACATCACCGAGTCGGGAGTGCAGCGGCCGCGGCAGTATCTGGGTCAACAACAACCAGAGCGGCCGCATCAACAGCACCACGGCGAGGGTGCCGCTCACTGCCGCGATGACGGTCGACAGCGAGTAGGCGCTGAGTCCATGAAGGATTCGCGGTAGCTGCTGGCCGATCAGCAAGAACACGAAGCCTTCGAGCAGAAAGTTAGTCAGCCGCCACACGGCCCGCGTCTGCAAACGGCTGGCGCCCGACTCCGATCGCGGCAGATCGTGTCCGACGATCAGCCCGCAGACCACCACAGCGAGCACGCCGGAGACCGAGATCTCCTCGGCGACCAAGTAAGTCACAAACGGCGTGGCGAGCGAAACCGCGTTGGCGGTCAAAATGTCAGACGTCCATCGGCTGATGAGACGCCGACACATCGCGATCGCCACACCCACCGCAAAGCCGCCCGCCGCGGCTATCAGAAATTTCCCGACGGCCGAGGGCGCGGAGAAGCCACCACCGATGGCCGCCGAGACGGCGACTGACAGCGTGGTGAGCGCCGTCGCGTCGTTGAGCAGCCCTTCGCCCTCGATGAGCGTGATGATGTTGGCCGGAAGACCGACCTTGCGGGCGACGGCGAGTGCCGCCACCGGATCGGGAGGCGCCACCGCCGCGCCTAACGCTGTGCCGACCGCGAACGTTGCGCCGCCGACCAGCAGGGCGAAGGCAACGCCGACCGAACACGCGGTCAGGAGGACGAGAATTACCGACAGGCTGATGACCGTTCGCAGGTTGCGCCGAATCTCGACCAGCGACGACTCCAACGCCGCGTAGTAGAGCAAAGGCGGCAAGATGCAGTACAACGCCGGTTCAGGACGGAGCGGGATATTAGGTCCGGGTAGGAACGCGTAGGCAATACCGCCCAGGGCCAGCAACGCCGCGCTGGGTAATCCGGTGCGTTCCGCGATCCAATTGACGGCCACGATGACGGCGACGGCGGCCAGCAGCAACACCAGGCCCATATGCAGACTCACGCCCCCATCATCCCGGCATTCCGGTGCGGCCGGCACGCTCAGTCGGCGGACTCAGGCCTATTTCGTGGGGTTTCCTGGCTGGTTGCCTGGGTACATCCGATCCGGGCGAAGCGCTCGCCGTGTCCTGACATCACGTACGAAAGGCGGCCATGGCCAACTTGGCTCGGGTGCGAGAGGGATCAATTCAAGTCGCGAAAGTCCAACGCCGCATCTGGTTGGTCCAAGCGGTGTTCTGGCCTCTGGTCGCGGTGGGCGGCGTTGCGATCGCTGTTGTGATCGCCCGAAGCGTGTGGCGGCGCGGGCGCGCAACGCCGACCGGGGGCATACCCAGCCCGCCTGCTGTGGATCCATTGCCCCCCAGGTAAGAGGTGCAGTGTGATTGAACAGCGCCCCGAGCGGGAATTAGTTCCGTTTGTCATCCAACGGAACCCGTCAGATCTCCGTCCCACGGGAAGCAGTAGGAGCGAAGGTGGAGCATTGCAATGACGCAACCACGAGTCCTCGCGACTGGACTGTCATCGCCGACGACGGCCACTGTCGATGAGTGGTTCCCCTCCACTTGAACTGGCTGAGCAGGATCACGGAGACGCGGTGGTGCTGGCTGCGGCCGGCATCGTGGACATGGCCGCCGCGCCGATTCTGGCGGATCAGGTCGGTGCGATCCTTCGCCGGCGACCGGCGACGCTGGTGGTCGACTTCACTGGTGTGACGTTCTTGGCATCGGCCGGGATGAGTGTCCTGCTGGCGGCGGACCGCAAGTGCGAGGAGCTGTCCATCCCGTTTCGGGTAGTGGCGCATGGTTCGGTGACCGTAAAACCCATGCAACTCTTGGGTATTGACGACCTCTTGGACATCTACCCCAATGTGGATGCTGCGCTTGGCGGTGTTCCGCCGGATAGGACGCCCGCCAGCTAGGTAGCGCACTTTCACCGTGGACCAGCCGATCCGTCCAAGAGACATCGAAAGGCCATCGGAATGTCGGTCGGGTGAGCGATGCCATAGCGCATCCAGTGGACACGTGATGCCGTCGCTTCCTACCGTTCAAGGTGTGGCGCGCGAGCAACCGCGGGAAGACGAGTGGGCTGGTCACACCCGTGGGTCTGCGGCGTATGGCCGCCTGCTCGCGGCACTAGCTTGCGCGGGCATTGCGACATTCGCACAGCTGTACTCGCCTCAGGCCGTGCTGCCGCTGATCTCAACGGACCTAGGTGTTGGAGCGGCCAGTGCCGCGTTAGTCGTGTCGGCGTCGACGGTGGGCTTGGCAATCGGCGTCATCCCATGGTCTGCGTTGGCCGACCGGATCGGACGGGTGAAGGCGATCTCCATCTCGGTCACCGTCGCGACCCTGGTCGGAATGTTGGTGCCGTTCGCCCCGACGTTCACCTTGCTGCTCGCCGGTCGCTTCGTCGAGGGCCTGATGGTCGGCGGCGTACCTGCGATCGCGGTCGCCTACCTGACGGAAGAAGTCGATCCGGTGCACGCGGCACGAGCCGCCGGCACCTTCGTCGGCGGAACGACGATCGGCGGTCTGCTCGGGCGCATCGTGTCCAGCCCAGTTGCCGAGCTGGCCGGCTGGCGCGTCGGCGTGTTCACCGTCGCGGTGATCTGCGGGGCGGCCGCTATGGGCTTCGTCAAGCTCGCACCCGAACCGCGCGGATTCACGCCGGTGTTGCGTGAGGACGCGAATCCCGAAGGGAGCCTGCGTCATCGACTCGCCGCAAACCTGCGCACACCGCGCCAATTGGTGTTGTTCGCGGAGGGATTTATGCTCATGGGCGGGTTCGTGGCGCTGTACAACTTTCTCGGCTTCCGCCTGACCGGCGCACCGTTTCATCTGGCTCCTTCAGTGGTGAGCCTGATGTTCCTGGCGTATCTGGCTGGAACGTGGGCGTCGTCGCGGGCGGGTGCAGAGACTGCCCGCTTCGGCCGCAGACGTGTTCTCCTTGCGTCGGTGTCGATCATGATGGTAGGTGTCGCAATGACTCTCAGCGACAACGTCATCGCCGTCCTCATCGGGCTGACGGTCGCGACGGCTGGATTCTTCGGCGCACACTCCACCGCGGCCGGCTGGACGGGGCAGGCAGCACCCGTGGGCAAAGCCCAAGCGTCGTCTCTGTACAACCTGTTCTACTACGGCGGTTCGAGCGCCATCGGTTGGCTGGGAGGCGTCGCCTTCGACGCCCGCGGTTGGACGGCGGTCGCCGCAACGATCCTGAGCTGCCTCGCTGTTGCGGCATTGCTTGCTGTGCTGCTTCTGCACGACTCTTAGGGGCTCGGGGTGGAGCCCCTGGGCTTCGGCTTTCGCATAATGAGGGGTGGCCGCCTTGGGCCGTCCTGATCGATAGCCGGAAAACCGGGCGGGGCGATTTTGAACGATTGCTGGAACCACTTCGCCGGATCGGGCGGCAGCGGGTCGTACAGCGTATTGGCTTTCTCGGCGGTTTTGAACTCGAGGGCGGCGCAGGTCGGGCCGAATTCCATGGCCGTCAGTTCACTGCTCGCCGTGTAGGTGAACGTGCCTGCCCCAGAAAGGAACTCGGCGCTCTCGCCGTTGCCCGGACCCACCATGTTCAGCTCGAACGCAATGATGGGCGCCAGATCCTGAGCGGGCACACCAATATCGGTGAGCGTCATGTCTTTTTCACCGACGAGCTCGCCCTGGCCGTCGCGCACAGTGAACGTAACGCCGGTGACATTGCCACGTTGGTCGTTGCGCAACGCGATCCGTAATTTCCAATGCTCCTGCAGGTCCGACGGCAGAGAAATGGTTTGCTGCTCGTTGACGAGATCCTTCGTCAGGCTCTTCCAGTTATTGACCGACGCGACGAAGTCGCCGTCGACCATGCCCATCACGTATTGCTGCCAGACATCGGTGTCCTGTTTGGGGGAGTAGCAATTGAGCTGCCAGCTGTAGCCGCTGACCGAGTCGGCGCCGTGGACCGGAGGACCGTTGCCGAAAAGGCCGACCCGGGCGGTGAAGTCGATCGTCGCCGTGACGTCGATCAGTGGCTCGCAGTTACTGGCGAACACGTAGTTGGCGTTACTGCCCAGTCCCGCGGGCGGCTCGGGCGCAGGGTGGTCGAAATCGACGCCGCTGAACAAGGCCGCGTTGATTCCCGTCGCGCCGAAAGAGCCCCATTTCCAGTTGGAAATGGGGGCGGGATAACCGGCGTCGAGGTCTCCTCGGCCGAAGTCGTCGGATCGGCTGACCCGGATGTACTGATCGCCGGAAAAGAAATAGGCGAACTCGCCGCTGTTCAGCGCCGCGTCGATGCCGTGCCGGCCGAACCCGCCCCAGCCCCAATCGGAGATGGGCGCGGGATAGCCATCGTCGACTTGGCCGGGATCGACGTCGCCGCGGCTGACCCTGATGTACTGCTCACCGGAAAAGAAGTAGCACTTGGTGTCGCTGTAGAGTGCCGCATCGATGCCGTGGCGACCGAAATCGTCCCAGCCCCAATCGGATATCGGGCGAGGGTAGCCGTGGTCGACAGCGCCGGGGCCGGTGTCTCCGCGGTTGACGCGGATGAATTGTGCACCGGAGAAGAAGTAGTCGACCGGGCCGCTGGACATTGCTGCGTCGATGCCGTGGGCACCGAAATCGTCCCAGCCCCAATCGGATATCGGCGATGGATAGCCGTGGTCGACAGTGCCTGGGCCGGCCTGTCCCCGCGTGACCCGAATGTATTTTGCGCCGGAAAAGAAATAGCACGGCATAGTAGCTCTCCGCTTGTACGCCGGGCCGGATCAACAATGAGATACGGTATGGATTACGCCCCGGTGGTGCCATTGTCAAGGGTCTTCTATCGCAAATCTGCGGCGCGCGATAACGTCGACGCCACGAAGCAACTCACCTTCGACGGCGCAAGGGCTAAGGGTGCTCCAGCGATCAATCGACGATGTCGTAGGCAGCAGCACTGACATCCAATGGGCGATTTCCATTCGGGATACGCTCGGCCACGAATTAGCCTGTCGCAACGCTGATCGGGCGATGAAGACGGCGAGCATCGGCAAGATTCTGTTGCTCGTCGAGGTGGCGCGGCAATGTGGCGACGGCGTTCTCGACCGCTCGACATCGTTGGTTCGCGATCCGGAGCTTCTGGTCGCCGACTCCGGACTCTGGCAGCACCTTCAGGTCGACGAGTTATCGATCAATGATCTCTGCTTTTTGATCGCGAGTGTCAGCGACAATCTGGCGACCAACGTCCTGCTGAACAGGGTGGGCCTACCCGCACTTCGCGGCCTCACCGAATCCCTCGGTCTTGTCGACACGGCGCTATTGGACCATGTGCGCGACCACCGCAGCCCACACGATCCACCGACATTGTCGACCGGATCGGCATCGGAGTTGTCTCT
This sequence comes from uncultured Actinomycetota bacterium, assembly GCA_963826365.1. Lineage (GTDB taxonomy): Bacteria > Actinomycetota > Actinomycetes > Mycobacteriales > Mycobacteriaceae > Mycobacterium. The sequence continues at coordinate 156,900 of CAWGXA010000007.1, forward strand.
CTTGATGAGCCAGCTATGCCGCGGCGAGTTGATATCTATAACGGTGTCGGATCAGGTGAACACCTGGCTCGCAACAGGAGTGGACCTGTCGATGGTGGCGTCCGCATTCGGCCTCGATCCGCTGGCGCACGCACCGTCGGATCGAAACGTGATCATCCGCAACAAGACTGGCGCTGACCCAGGTGTCAGAGCAGACGTCGGCACCATCGGGCGACCCACCACCGGCGTCTCGTATGCGGTGATCGCGAATTGGAACGCCGCGGACGGCGACCTCCGAGATGTGGTGCTCGCGGGAATGCAGGCCATCGGCGAGACACTGAGAACCGTTCTCGAAAGTGAATAGCCGTTGAACCCCGCCAATTTGCGCGGCGTCGGCGCGATCCCCCGCGTATTCTGCGATCCAGCATTTGCCACAGCTCCGCGTCATTTCTCCAAGAAAGCGAACAATGACCTCACCTCGTTGGCTCACCAAATTGTCCCTTTCCGCACTGGCGGGCGCTGCCTTGGTGTGCAGCGCCGGGATTGCCTCTGCCGACACTCCGCAGGACGAGGTGTATCTCAACAAGCTGCGCGCCGTCGGCCTGACGTGGCCGCCCAGCACCGAAGAGGCACTCATCGGTGAGGCACACCTCATCTGCTACGACCTCACCTGGGGTTGGCAGCCGCAGGTGATTGCCGACGACATCCACGACCACCTGAACAAGCGCGGAGTCACCTTGCTGGACGTCGGGACGATGGTCGACGCGGCCCACAAAACCTATTGCCCCGGAAACGTCTGCGACGCCCCCACCTTGTGCACCTAAGCGGGTTCACTTCAGGTGCAGCGGTACTCCGGCGTCTTTGAAGACGTCCTGTATCGCGTCGAACAGCAACGGCTTCCCGTGGTTCACCTCGTCGAGGTAGCGCCGCGATAACGAGCTGTGCTGCCATTCGAATTCGTACGGCCGTTGTTCGGGGGTTCCGAATCCGCCTCGGAGACAATCGGCCAATGCGTCGAGATTGCGCCCGAAGTAGCCTCCCGGACCATTCACCGCAGCGCCGATCTCGCGGTAGAAGTCGCTGGGGGACTTGACTTTCCGACCGTCGATTCGATAAATCACGGGTAGGCTTTCGGTCGAGTCTCGTGTCATTGTCGGTTCTCCGCGTCGGTGACCAGACAGAACGAGTCGTAATGGTTGCCGGTATAGAAGTATTGGGTCGGATGTGCCAAGGGCGTTCCGCCGGTGACGATGCGCCGGATGGACCTGTCGCGGGCACGCGGCGTGATCACGGTGTATTCGTGGTAATACCCTCGGCGCTGCTTGGGTAGATGGCCCTCGTGGTTGGCGAAGACCTCACCATCGCTGCGCGGGAACGGAAATGGGCCGCCCGCGTGGATGCGCCTCACGGTGTCGACCACCTCGTGCGGCAACGTGGACATCGGGCACGTTGACTGGCCGGTCCCCCGTGCTGTCGTTGATGCCGGCTCAGAATGGTGATTACGCGACAGTGCCCATCCGCCGACGATGACCACCAGTGCGCACAGCGCGACGAGCACCAGCCTGCGTCGACTCACCTGCGCTCCTCGCTACCCACTACAACTCTAGAACTTGTTGGGTAACCGGTAGGTGCGCCTTCCGGGAGGACAGAACGTTCGGCAAGATGGGTGATACGCCCGTCCCAATGGGAGGAGTACCAGATGAGTGCAACATTCAATGACTCCAAGGAAGACCTGAAGCGCCGCGCGGAGGACGCGATGGAGCGACAGTTCGGCGACGCTGACTGGACGTTGCGCCAGAAGGTGGCACTGACCTGCCGCGCACTATTCGACGGTGGACACGACTCGGGGCTGGCCGGACAGATCACCGCCCGAGCCGAGCAGCCCGGCACGTTCTACACGCAGCGACTCGGCCTGGGCTTCGACGAGATCACCGCCGGGAATCTACTCGTGGTCGACGAGGACCTCACTGTCTTGTCCGGAGACGGTATGGCCAATCCCGCCAACCGCTTTCACTCCTGGATCTACCGCGCCCGCCCCGACGTGCAATGCATCGTGCACACCCACGCGTTTCACGTCGCCGCACTGTCGATGCTCGAAGTTCCCCTGGTCGTCTCCCACATGGACCTCACACCCCTCTACGACGACTGCGCATTCTTGCCGGACTGGCCCGGTGTCCCGGTAGGAAATGAGGAGGGCGAAATCATCAGCGCCGCACTGGGCCAGAAGAAGGCCGTGCTGCTGGCCCATCATGGACACGTCATCGCCGGGACCAGCATCGAAGAATCCTGCTCCCTGGCGGTTCTCATCGAACGCGGCGCCAAACTGCAGCTGGCGGCCATGGCCGCCGGCACCATCAAGCCATTGCCCGAGAAACTGGCTCGCGAGGCCCACGACTGGACACTGAGTCCCAAACGCAGCCAAGCCAACTTCGCCTACTACGCGCGACGCGCGCTCGCGCGACATCCAGATGCTCTGTCCGACTAGCGCCGCTTCGCCCACGAGGAGACCTTCATGACCGCCGCGCCGGGCATCCACGGCATCATCGCCTATCCGATCACGCCCTTCGACGCCAACGGTGATGTGGACACTGCCACCCTGACCGCTCTGCTCGAAAAGCTCATCGCCGCAGGGGTTCACGCGATCGCACCGCTCGGCAGCACCGGCGAATCCGCGTATCTCACCGAGGCTGAATTCGACAGCGTCGTCGACACAACGGTCAGCACCGTCGACCACCGAGTCCCGGTGATCGTGGGCGCGGGGGACCTGACCACGGCTAATACCGTTCGCCGCGCACGCTACGCGCAACGCGCAGGAGCCGGCGCGGTGATGATCCTGCCCGTCTCCTACTGGAAGCTATCCCCGCGCGAGATCATCCAGCACTACACCACAGTCGCTGCGGCGCTTGATATCCCGATAATGGCCTATAACAACCCAGCCACCAGCGGCGTCGACATGAGTCCCGAGCTGCTCGTGCAGATGTTCACCGACATCGACAACGTCACCATGGTCAAAGAATCCACCGGCGACCTGGACCGCATGCTGCGCATCAAAGAGCTCACCGGAGACACGCTGCCCTTTTACAACGGCAGCAACCCACTGATTCTCGACGCCCTCATCGCCGGCGCCAGTGGATGGTGCACCGCCGCCCCCAACCTGCGACCCCAGCCGTGCCTCGACCTCTATGCGGCAACTCAGGCCGGTGACTACGACACGGCCGAGACCATCTACGACGATCTGTCTCCGCTGCTGCGCTTCATCGTTGCCGGCGGTCTGCCCACCACCGTCAAGGCAGGCCTCAACCTCCTCGGCTCAGGCGTCGGCGATCCGCGGCCACCGCTGCTTCCGTTGGAAGAGGAGGGGCTCAGCGAATTACGTTCTCTGCTGGTTGATTAACCGGGGGTCAGGATCCCGAAGTCTGTAATTGCACGGCCAGGGCTTGCAGCCGGGCTGAATAAGCCTTCACGCCCCAGGCCATCGCTTCGCCGTCGAGCTCATTGGGCAGGGTTGCGCCGCGGATATCGGCCCAATTGTTGGCGATGTCCTCAACGCGCGGATGCGGGCCGAAAGTTGCTCCCTCAGTGTGGGATACCGCGTAGCGACAGTAATATCCACCTGGTCGCACCGAAGATTTCGGCGGTCGCAGGGCAGCTGCGATGCACAAGGGCCAGAGCCATCGGCGTCACCCGGCTGGCGGTCAACAGCGCGACGTATTCCGCTGAATCCAGCGAGATCTCGAGTTCGGGAGGCCGACCGCGCAGCGCCGCGTCGCCGTCCGGAGTGAACACAGAAAACAGCCGGGTGTCGAAAGCTGCCGGCGCCAATGCGTTGACCTTGATGCCGAACCGCATACCTTCCCACGCCACCGAGCGGGTGATCCCCAGCACGCCCATTTTCGTTGTCGCATAGGCAGATTGGCCAAATGCACCGGACAAACCCGACGCGGAGGTCAGGGTCACGATGCGACCGCCGCCGTTGTCCTTCATCTGTCGATACACGGCCCGCAGCGTGCGGAAGGAGCCGCGCAAGTTCACCGCGAGGATGCTGTCGAGGTCGTCGTCGGTGACGTCTTCGAAGTGGTCGTCCAGGACGATTGCGGCGTTGTGGATCAGCCCGTCTATGCGACCGCAGGTGTCCACCGCCACACCGACGATCCGCCCAGGCCCGTCATCGGACGACACGCTGGCCCCACTGGCTACGGCTTCGCCACCGGCAGAACGGATCTCGTCAACAACCGCCTGAGCTATGGTCGGGTCCGACCTGCCCCCGCGCGGACTGCCGCCGAGGTCATTGACGACCACCCGCGCACCGCGCCGCCCCAGCTCAATCGCCTGGGACCGGCCGATACCGCCGGCGCCACCGGTGACGATCACCACGTCACCGTCAAATCGAAGTTCGTCAGCCACAAATCCTCTGCTACAGGTCGGGTGAGGTATTGGGAAACAGTCCCGCCGGTGCGGCGCCGTCGACCTCGAGCAGCTTGCCGGTGATCCACGACGAGGCCGGCGCTGCGAAAAACAAGGCAGCAGCGGCTATGTCGTCAGGTGTCCCGTTGCGCCGCATCGGGGTCTTGGACTGCAAGCCCGCTCGGACATCGGGCATCGCGTCCATGAAGCCGCTCAAGGCCTCGGTTTCGACGCAACCGGGGTGGATGCCGTTGACCCGGATACGGGGAGCGAGTTCGATGGCGGCGAGCTGAGTGAACTTGCCCAGCGCTGATTTGGCGAGGCTGTAGGGCAGGAACCCGCGCTCGTTCTGCATGCCCGACATCGAGCCGATGTTCACGATCGATCCGCCACCGCGAGCGAGCATGTGCGGAACCGCGTGACGGCCGAGTTCGAAGGGCGCCGAGACGTTGAAGCGGAACGCGTTTTCCAAGATCGCCACGGTCATGTCCAGAGTAGGTTCCGAGTTGCTCGACTCCGCCGGCGTTGTTCACCAGGGTGTCGAGACCGCCGAGTCCCGCACCGCTTGATCGACGACATCGAAGAAAGCGATTCGATCACGGTGACGTCCGCAGCGGATGACGACTCCGCGTGCGCCCAGGGCCTTGATCTCCTCGGCAACGGCGTCGAGGTCGTCCTTGGTGCGGGCGACGAGGGCCACGTCGGCTCCGGCTCGCGCGAAGGTGAGCGCGATTCCACGTCCGATTCCCTTTCCAGCGCCGGTGACCAGCGCGGCCTTTCCGTCCAGACGGAACTGATCGGCGACGTCCACTGTGTCGGTCAACGCGTCAGACCTTGATACGGAAGAGCTTCGGCGGCGTTGCCCGGCAGATCTGGTCGATTTCGCTGGGCGGGAACGCCGTCGAACTGTTTAGTGATCCAGTCTTCCGAGAAGGGGAACGATCCCTCGTGGTGGGGATAGTCATTGCCCCACATCAGACAATCCAACCCGGTGAGGTCGCGGTTGCGGATGGCGAGTGGATCCCACATGAACGTGGCGTGGGTTTGGCGCTTGAGGTAGAAGCTCGGGTGGATAGTCGATCTTGGCCGGCCTCATCAGGTGGTCGATACCGAGATCATGTAGCCGGCTTTGGCTGAAATGGTGATCGAAGAACTGGATGGCGAAAGCCAACCAGCCCGCGTAACCCTCGGTGCAGATAAAGTGCAGATCGGGGTAGCGCTCGAACACGCCGCTGTAGGTCATCCAGCCGAGAGTCTCGCCCATGCTGCAGCACTGGACGTACCAACTGATATCGCCGGCCGGGATAGGCCATCAGTCGCGGCCCGACCAGCGGTTGCCGTAAGCCGCCGACATGCATGGTGAACGGGATATGCAGGTTGTTGGCGGCCTCCCACAGGGGCTCCCACTCGGCGATGTGATAAGGGCGCTCAAAGATCCCGTCGGGCAGTAACGCCGGTCGCAGACCCAGGGAGGCGGCTCGCTCGAGCTCAGTCACACAAGCGGCGATGTCTTTAAACGGCAGATGGATACCGGGTGCGACGCGATCGAGGTATGGAGCCCAGTGATCGGCCAACCAATCGTTAGCGAGCTGGCAGTAGGCGATGTCGGCATCGGCAGGAATGGCGTTGGGAATGTCGGCGATCCGGCCGATGAGCACGGCGCCATAGACGCCGTCGCGCTCGAGATCAGCCAACGGCTCAGCGGCATCGAAACTCGGATGCGCCTCCGCCGACCACATTGCCTTCGGCACCCGTTGCGTCGGAACGGATATCGGAGTCGGCGCCCTCACCGGTCATCATCGACAGCGACACGATGTGACCGGGCTTGAAGACCTCCTTGCCGGCCTCGTCTTTCTCGATGCGTGGAAAATACTCCCGATACCGCTCGGGCAACTCGTTCACCAAACTGAGAGCGGCGGCGTGATGTGGCAATCGGCGGTGATCAGTTTTTCAGGCACCATGGCGGCCCTCCTCGGCTAGACGGCTCAGTTTTCGGATGCGGTTTTCATCGCCTCGACTTCGTTCATCGACGGATTTCGGGTCCCCAGGCATTCCCGGGAATGACCGGGAATCCCAGTAGTCCCGGTTGTGCACGATGGCGACCTCGGTCGTCGGTCTCGCCGACGGACGCACCACGGCAGGCGAAGTCGATCCCGAACGCATTCCCCGACATCGTCCACTCGACCATGTAGAGAGTTCTCCAGCTTCAGGCCGCCGTGATAGGTGAATGCGCAGTCCGGGATGGCCATCAGTGTCAGTTCGATCATCTGCTTGACGCCGTCGTGTCCCTCATAGTCGATATGCCCGGAAACGTCCTCCCACTTGATGTCTGGAGCACAGATCGCCAGCATCGGCTCGACCTGATGCGTGTTGAATGCGGCGATGAAGTCTTCACACCACGTCATGAGCCCTCCAACTTTCGCGCGCGAAGCTAGACGATCGTATAGCCACTGAGCCTAGACGTCCGGATAGCAAAGTCAAGAGGAAATAGTGCGCCGGGTTGAGGGAGCCGCTAGGCCGATGAACGGCGCGTGCACTCCGCGGGCGTCCGACCTGGCAGCGCGCACTTTCGGCTTGGGGAGGCCGACGAGTTGCCTGACTACGTCCAGCATTTGACTGCGTAAGAGTTTCGTCGTCGACCTCGGCAACCAGGGGGTGGGCCACAGTGCCGCTGACCACGCAGGTCAGCGCTGCGAGTCGGACGAGCCTGTCGGGTATGTCGTCGTCGCCGACCAGCATCCCGTACAACCGTTCCGACAAAACCTTGGAACGGCGCATGGCCAGACAGCAACCGGACGAGAACAGGATCGAACTGAAAGGTGTTCGCACCTTGGCGGTGTTCGATGGCGTGATCGACAATCCGATTCAGTAGAAGCTCACGAGACAAGATCCGAATCATGCTCGGCTTCAGCAGCTTCCAGCGCGTCTTCCAGCTTGGCAAGCTCCATCTCCGCAACCGCGATGATGATCTCGTCTTTGGTTTTGAACTGGTGATAGATGGCGCCCTTGGTGACACCGACGGCGTCGGCGATCATCTGGTACGAGGTGGCGCCGACACCGTACTCGGCGAACAGGTTCAATGCGGACTTGAGCGTGCGGATCTGAGCCACGCTGCGGCTCGACGAACCCAGGCGCGCGGCGCGACACTCCGCGAGCGGTCATCGAGCAAGGGTATAACGCCGTGCTACCCCAGCGCGGTGACGCCGAGCGGCTCGCAGATCGCGAAGACCTCTTCGAAGATGGACCCGGGAACCGTGTAGGGATCGGTGGCGCTGACTTCGGACAAGTGGCTGACGATGTCGTCGGCGGTTGGCTGGCTGTCAGGTTCTGCGAGCCAGCCTTCTCCGAGTCCGACGAACACGCGGGCGAACCTGCCCCCGCAGGCAGAATAGTTCTGGTGCGTCAACTCGCACGCCCGGCTGGCCAGGAACGCCACGATGGGTACGACGAGTTCAGGTTTGATGACCTTGGTGAAGCCGATCTCCTCCAAGGCCTTGGGATCGCCGAGGGTCTCGGTGACCATGCGCGAAAAGCCGAACGGGAGAACGGTGTTGGATTTGATGCCGTGCTCGGCACCTTCGATAGCGATGACATAGGACAGGAGAAAGAGTAGAGATAAGAGAGGCGTAGAGCGCTACAGAGGGTTGACAGAACATGAGGGCGGACGACGAGATGAACACAAACAGTCTGTAACGGTGCTTTTTCATCAAGGGATACGAGGGCTGGCTGAGGTAGAATCCACCATCGAGATGCACCGCAGCATGCGGGTCCAATCATCATGGGTGAGTTCGTCAAACGGGACGCTGCTGAAAATTCCGGCATTGCTCACCACGGCGTCGACCCGACCGAAAGCCTCGAGCGCGGTGTCGATGATCGCCTGGCCGCCGTCGGGGCTGTCGACGGAATGATGCGACGCCACGGCCCGCCCGCCGGCCTCGGCGATTTCCTTCACGACGGCGTCGGCGACACTCGCGTCTACGCCGTCGCCATGCATGCTGCCGCCCAGGTCGTTGACGAAGACCTAACGAACACCGCGCGACCATCCCGATGGCCGAGCACGTCGTCACCATGGACGCCGACGACCACGTCAAGACGCGTGGATTGCTGAGCAGCTGATCCCCAAGCGCCTCAGTGAGAACGAGGATCATCTAGCGAATGGCGGACAGCAGATCGACAGTCTCGACGCGGTCCTGGAGTTCATGGAAGATTCGCAAACGTTGTCATGCTCGTGATGCGACTGCTCGGAGTTCCTGTCGACGATCATCGCGACCGCGCGTGTTGGGCACGAACACGTTGGTGAAATAGGTAGGACGACCCGTCGCGCGCACCGCTGATGTGGCTCGACGAGAGTTTCGTTCTTACTCAGCGACCGCAGAACACGCCGCGTGAGGACGTGCTCACCGACTCGCGGCAGCGACCTACCCGGACGGCTCTACCCCCGAGGTCGAGGAAGTGGTCAAGTTGGCCACCTTTCTGTTGCGTGGATGAGGCCGGCCTGAGCGAATTACGTTCTCTGCTGGTCGATTAGCCGATCAGCTGAAGCGGACGCCCAGCGTGGCCATGCCGAAGATCTTCTTGCCGTCGGCCTTCGCGGTGACGATCACGACGCCGGAGCGGGTCTCCGGGTCCAAAGACTTGACCTTGCCACCGAATTCGATGGCACAACCCTCTCTGGCTGAGACGATCGCCGGCGCCGACAGTCGCACTGCGTAACGCGTGACCGAACCGGGGTCGCCGGTCCAGGTGGAGGCGAACCCGGCGCCCAAGCCCATCGTGAGCATTCCGTGTGCGATCACGTCGGGCAGGTTGGCCAGCTTGGCGATGTCCTCGTCCCAGTGAATCGGGTTGGCATCGCCGGCCACACCGGCATAGTTCACCAGGTCCCCGCGAGTCAGCCGGGCTAGTTGCACCGGCAGCTCGTCGCCGACCTTCACGTCATCGAACGACGCGGTCCCGGGTGTGCGGGTCAGGCCCCCGTCGGCGATCCGGATCTCGCAGTCGGGTCGCACGGTCTTGTGATAGTCGTCCTCGCCGATTCCGAAGATGTCGACGTCGTGCATCATCGCGCCCTGAACGGCCGTCTTGATGGCCGGATCGACGTCGGCGGCGGTGACACCGACGACGGTGGTGTGCAGGGTGTGCACCCGCTCTCCGGCTGCGTCGGTGAAGGTGTTGGTCACGGTGATCAGGTCCCGGCCGGCCATCCTGCGCACCGACGTCAACTCGACGTCGACCGTCAACTCGTCCCCGGCCACGATCGGGCGGTGTTGCTCGAAGAGTTCCTCGGTCTGCATATAGGTGTCGTAACCGACCACGATCTGCTCGAACATCCGGCGATTGCAGGTCATGCCGGGAGTCGAGGTGAAGGTCAGCGGCGCAATCAGGTCCGAGTAACCCAGCTTGGCGGCGGCGTCGACGTCCCAGTGCGCGGGGTGATAGTCCTGCACCGCGCGGGCATACTCGCGTAGCTTTTCGCGCCCGACGAGGTAGGTGCCGTCCATCGTGTAGTGATGGCCGACCCGCTCTTCGAGCGTCGACGAGTCTGCTGGTGCAGTCATGAATAGCCCAACTTTTCTGTCGGCTTGTTCGCTGAAGCCGACCAAAAGACACTAACGCGCGGGTAAAGGAGCACCTAAAAGCGCGCCGCGGCGCCTTCCCGACTCAGATCGTTTGGAACATCGGCCCCGCCTCGAACGAGGTGTGCCGGAGAGCTGTGAAAGCGTATCTCCACGTCGTCCGGTCACAATCGCTAAAGGACCTTGACGTTTCGAATTAACTGAGCTCAAGTACCCTTCGCCCCTCGCAGTAACATGTTGCTGTGCCGACGAATTCTGGAGAACCGGCGCCACAGCGGCGGGGGCGTGGGGCAGACACGCGAGCACGCATTGTTCGAGCGGCTGCCGAGTTGATGTACGTCAAAGGCGTGGCGGCCACCAGCGTGGAAGAGATTCTGGCCGCCAGCACGGCCGGCAAATCGCAGTTCTACCAGCACTTCAACGGCAAAGACGACTTGGTTCAAGACGTGATCGCCTTGCGTGCCGAAGAAATCTTGACGAAGCAGACGCTGCAGCTGCGGAAGCTCGACTCGTTCCGCGGTCTCCAGCAATGGCGGAATGCGATCGTCCAAAGCAACGCCCTGCGCCGCGGTGCGTGGGGATGCACGCTTGGATCGTTGGCCGCCGAATTGTCGGACACCAACGACACGGCTCGGGTAGCTCTAGCAAAGTATTTCGATGAATGGGAGCAACTGCTCGCCGATGCCTTCGCACGCATGCGCGATAACGGGGTTTTGAGTGATGACGCCGACACACATCTGCTAGCGCTCGGCATGATCGCGGCTCTCCAGGGTGGCTACTTACTGGCCCAGACTGCGCACGATTCACTACCGATGGAAGTCGCGCTGGACATGGCCATCAACCACGTTCGAAGCTTCAAGAAAGACCCCGATCAGCCGGTCTGAGCTCAACCCGAAGCTCGATGTGCAAGTGACGAGCTTCGACGACGAATCGATGTACTAAACAGTACAGTTAACCAGCCGTTATCGCAGTTATACGTGCTTTTAGAGGTCATCTTTGTACCATCGAGTACCATCACGATAGTCGAGACTGTTGAGATTCCTCGCACGGCGATCGATGACGAAGGGACCGGCGGAGCCTCCATGACCAATGCAAGTAGCACCCGGAGCTTGAACACCCATCTATCGGGCGAGGCGAGTGACCGTATCGGCTCGCGCGCCGGCCGCTATGGCTTGGTGATCGTCATCGCATGGTTCGCCGCCATGAAGTTCACGATGTATGAGGCGCAAGGCATCTCACCACTGGTCGCCAACAGTCCGCTTCTGAGTTGGGCCTACCATCTCGTGTCGATCCGCACTTTCAGCGGATTGCTCGGTACCGCTGAACTGATTGCCGCCGTCCTGCTGGCGCTCAAGCCCTGGTCGCCGAAGTTGTCGGTGCTCGGTGGCGCATTGGCCGTCCTGTTTTTCCTGGGCACCTTGTCGTTCATGCTCACCACACCTGGCATAGGAGAAGCTTCGGCCGGCGGGTTTCCCGTCCTGTCGGCAACCGGGGAATTTCTGATGAAAGATATTGCACTGCTTGGTTTGTCAATTTGGGCGCTGACCGACTCGCTCGATGCGGTCGCCGGCCGCGAAAAGGCTGCTGCGGCTTCGGTGGGCGAGTAGACCACTAAGACAAGCGTGCCTGCTTCATCTTCGAGCCAAGGTCGAGCGCTTCAGCCAACCGAACAGGTCCTTGTGTCGCACCGATCAGTTTGCTGATCTTCTCGGTGTCGATCGTCTGACCACCGGCGCCCCAACTGCCCTCAGGTATCTCGATGACTACGACATGCAGACGCATCAGCCAGGACGGTGCAATGGTGATGTCCTCGCGCTGCATGACGCTGCCATCGTCTCCGAGAATGTCGACGAACGCCTTCGCGATGTCGGACTGCATCTCGTCGCGTCGTGGCTGGCTGAAGTACGACGCGGCCACGAACGCTTCAACCGTCCAGAACATCTTCTCGGGATGCGCAGTAAGGGGAACCCCGCCGGGGAAGCAATTCTCGACGTCGACTTCGTTATAGAAGAAACCGGTTGCGGCGGTGCCGATCTCGGTGACGGGGTCGATCTCCTGACGGATGAGTGCGTGCACCAACCGTGGGGCGAGTTTCGCCTTCTGATCGGGGGTGAGCGCTCCTTTGGGGCAGTTGACCCGGATGAACGGCATCGAGTTATCTCCCTCCATGTGACTGGTGTGTAGTCGGCTCGTCTGCGGCGGCGGGCAGAAGGTACGGCCAATCGGTGGCAAATCGCGCAGGGTCGGGACGTATCCCGGTGCTCAGTGGAGCGTTGACGAGCAGGGTCAACATCACGTCCATGACATTGTCATTCAGCGCGCGGCCATTGAACCCCGCGAAGTCGAATGATGCGGCGCTGCCCAATTCATAAGGGAGAGAGATGGATCCGAACAGCGCGGCGACTCGGCGCGCGTACGCTGACGGATCGCTGGCGGCGCCACTTGCGGTCACATACCGAGTGACCGTGTCGACGGTGCTCGAAATGAAAGCGGTGTTGTCCTCGGTCGGCGTAGCGCGATTGAACCGCTCGCGGAGCTCGTCGTCCCGCAGAAAGATGTGAGTGAACAAGGGCAAGCCCCATCGGGCCACCTGCTGATCGGGTGCATGGCCGTGCAACATCACCGTTGCCCACATATCCACTCGCGGCGTCTGCGAGATCAGGGCCGTGGGTACCTCCAGAACGATCGCGCCGACGGTGCGGTCGTGAAAGTAGTTGACGTGGTTGTCGAAGCTGTCTGGTCGATACTCACCGCGCAGGAGAGCGCCCTTGAACGTGTTGAGCGCGGCGGCGTCGCCGGCGAAAGGGTCATGGACGACGCCGGCGAAGGCCCGCACTCCGCGACTACCGGACGCGGACGCGCCAACAACTCCCGACAGCAGCATGTCACTGACCGGACCTTGGTCGTTGTGCGCGACTCGGCGCACGGCGAATGTTGGACTTGCGTCGGCGTCGGCGTCGGCTTCGGTCGAGTCGGCGAATTCCACTGCGAACGCGACGTTTTCATGTCCGTCGCGGTCAGTGTCGAAGTGAAATGTGTAGATTGCCTCGCCACGAAAGGGCATGGCCGTGCTCGCTATCGCTGCCGGGTTCACCGTCAGGGCCATCACGATCGCATTCGCCTCCCCGCCGGCAAAGAGGTATGCGTCGCACAAATTCAGCCGAGGGTCTTCACGCCCCGTCGGACTATCGAAATGATGTGACACTCGAAGCCCTCCCTTCCGCTGCGGACGTCGTCACCTATGTACTACCAGGTACAGTTTCGGCACGCGTACGAACACAGGTTTACGCGTAGGAAACTCGGCAGCGGTGCCCATCCGTGAGTGATTCTCCGGCTATCGACTGACCAAGTTAATGTACTGAATGGTACATTTTGGAGCCGATAGGCAGAGGGGCAAGTGTTCTTTCGACAGAAGTGAGGCCGACGATGCCGAGTGCAGTGAAACCGATCATGACGGGCGTGGCCAGGCACATCGGAAACTACGCCGACGCCGTGCGCATACCGGCGACAGCCGAATTGATCTACACCTCTGGCACTCCCGGACTGCGCCCGGATGGGACGTTGCCGCAAGACTTCAGCGAGGAGGCGGCTCAGGCGTGGCGCAACGTCGAGCAAGCACTGAGCCAGGCCGGCGCCGCGCTGGTCGACATCGTGAGCGTCCGGCAATGGCTCACCGATGCGGACCACATTCCTGCGTACGCAGCCGTCCGCAAGTCAGTCATCCATCATCAACCGGTCTTCATGCTGGGAGTGATCCCGGGACTGGTATGGCCTGACATGCGAGTGGAGATCGAAGTGATCGCGGTTCGCCCCCAGAGTGAGGCATCGTGACGTCGTGCGCGAAAGTGCAACTAGCGGTGGTGCATCTCAACAAATGGCTTGCTAGTTGCACTCTCGCGGTCGGCCACGCCCGCGGCCGGCCCACGCGCTGGTGGTACGCGGAGCGGGCCAGGTCGATCGCGTACTGGTTCATGACATGGCCCGGGCAGAATCAGGGCGTGACCAACCGCATCCAAACGCTCCTGGGCGTGCAGTACCCCGTCGTCCAGGCCCCGATGACCTACATCGCCAGGGCCGAACTGGCCGCCGCTGTCTCCGAGGGTGGCGGTCTGGGAATGATCGAGACGCTGACCCCCGAAGGGCGCGCTGACCTGCGCAGGGTGCTTGAACTCACCGATCGTCCGGTCGGCGCCAACCTGATGATCCAGGGCTGGAAGCGTGACCCGTCCATCGTCGACGAACTGGTCGCCGCCGAGGTTCGACACGTCTTCACCTCGGCCGGTGATCCGGCCTTGTTCACGAGCCGACTGCACGACGCCGGCATGACCGTCACGCACGTCATCGGATCGTTGAAAGGCGCGATGAAGGCTGTCGACGCGGGTGTCGACGCGTTGGTGGTCGAGGGCGTGGAGGGCGGCGGGTTCAAGTCGGCCCTCGGTGCGTCGACGTTGGTCCTGCTGCCACTGGTCGCCGATCGGGTCGACCTGCCGATCATCGCGGCCGGCGGCATCTGCGACGCCCGGTCGGCTGCCGCTGCTGTCGTGCTCGGCGCCGAGGGTGTGCAGATGGGCACCCGGATGCTTGCCAGCCACGAGGCCGGCGTGCACGCCAACTTCAAGAACGAGATCATCGCGGCCGGTGACGACGGCACTGTGATGCTGGACCTTCCGGGCAACCCGACGATGCGGGTGTTGCGCACCGGCCTTGCGGCCCGCGTCGCCGCCGCCGAGCCCGGGATACAGCTACTCGGCCGGATCACCGATCTGTACTTCGACGGCGACATGGAGGCCAGCGTCGCCAACACCGGTCAGGTGTCTTCGCGCATCACCGAGTTGCAGCCGGCGGCGAAGATCGTCGAGCAGACATGGTCGGAGATCGAAAAAGCATTGAGCGACAGTCGATCTCGAGCTCGGCAATCAGCTGAGGCTTGGCGAACCACTCGAGCAGTAACTCGGCCAGCTTGTCGGGTTCTTCGTCAGGTATCCAGTGCGAGACTCCGGGCATGATCTCGAACCGGTATTCGCCGTCCACGTATCGGCCGGTGTTGTGCGCTGCTTTGGGCATCAATGCGGTGTCCCGGTCGCTCCACACGTAAAGCGTTGGCACAGACACCTTTTGGCTGATCGCGCGCGGGATTGGACAGCGGCATCGCGCGATACCAGTTGATCGCGGCCGTCAGGGCTCCAGGTTCGCACATCGCGCTGCACGTCGCGCTCGGCCACCGCCGGTCGTCTGCCCGGCCTGCCGCAGCGATCTCGACATCATAGCGCCGTTGCGCCACTTCATCGACCATTCCGGCAGCCGCGGCAACTGGAAGAAGTACATGTACCACGACGCCAGGCCCTGGCGACTGTTCAGGAACGACTTGAGGAACGCCGCCGGATGTGGCACCGATACCGGCGAGACGGTCATCAGTCGCTCGGGCATCTGCGCCGCCACGGCCCACGCCACCGCGGCGCCCCAGTCGTGCCCGACCAGATGTACCTGTTGCGCACCGCTGGCATCGATCAGTGCGCCGACGTCGCCGACGAGTTCGGGGATGCGGTAGTCGCGGCGGCGGGGCGGGCGGGCGCCCGATGAGTAGCCCCGCTGGTTGGGCGCCAGGCAGCGGTAGCCCTGCGCGGTGAGGCGGTCGATGACGGCGTCCCAGCTGTCGTTGTGTTGCGGGAAGCCATGCAGCAGAACGACGACCGGTCCGTCAGCAGGTCCGGCATCGCGGACGTCGAAGGTCAGGCCGTCGTGGGTGTAGTGGTCCATCGGTCCAGCATGTCCGATGGGCGTCGCGGCTTGACGCTTAACACCACTTTTCCCATCGGGCCGCCGGCCAGGTGCTCGAAGGCTCGCGTCATGACTGGGTTCGTGCCCTCAGGAGTTGCCGACCGGGGCCATCGAGTTCGTCCACGTAAACCGAGCGACCGGCCATGCTCATGACCAGAGCGAGGGTTGATCCGGTGACGGGGGCCCCATTCCCGGCTACGAATGGCCCGTCGTCTGCACGCAATTGCAGGTCGGCGGCACGGCTGCTGCTGGGCACGGCGAAGTTGCGGCGCGCGAAGAATTCGGCCACCGGTGTCAAGGCGTCGACGTCGGGTGTCCGCGGCAGACCCAGCGGTTGGCGAATGTCTTGGGCGTGCACGACGACCTCGCCGAGATAGGCCGGGATGTGCGACGAGGGCGATGTCGTGCTGTCGATGACGGCCCGAAATCGGTCGAGGGTTTCAGCGGGGTCATCGCCCCGGTGTTCGGCCAGCCGTCGACGGTTGTGCACGTCGGGACGAAAGCGCGCAGCGAGCATGCTGCGCAACCACTTTCCCTGCGTCATGCTCGCGGTGGCGGTCAGATGCGCGACGACGTCCTCGACGTTCCACTTCGCGCACAGGGTGGCCTGTTGCCACTGCTCGGCGCTGAGGCCGGCGAGATCTTCAGCCAGCGCCGCGCGCTCGGCGTGGGCCAGTGCCCACAGGTGGTCGTACTGAGGTTTCGCCATATCGCCGTCCTCCGTCAGGTGGGTGTCGTCACTCGACATAGACCGGCGCCTCCCCCCGATCTCATCGTGCGGCCGACGCTGCCCGCCTCGTCTAGGCGAAGCGGTCTGTAACTCGCGGCGTCGGTGCGATACTTGCACGGTGGGTATCCGGTCCAGCCCAGGGGCCAGCTCAGGGAATCGGTCGTCGCCTGAAGATCGGCGCGATCCCGGTCGTGAGCGGGTCATCGATGCTGCCTTGGAACTCTTTGCGGGCCAAGGATATGACGCCACCACGGTCCATCAGGTTGCTGCGAAGGCCGGTGTATCGCTGGATGAGTTCGCGCGGTATTTCGCGACCACCGAAGCAATTCTCATGTCGATCGCCGACGAAGTCTCGGAGGCGACGGCTGCCGCGCTCAAGGAGATACCCAAGGGCGTAGAGCCCGAACAGGCGCTGCTGAGCGCCGGCACTGCGGCCGATCGGTGCAGTCGCCGAGGGCCGCGGCCCGATGACCATGGATCGACTGGTCGCGATGGCGCGCATCGTCACCACGACTCGCAATCTGCAGCGCAAAGTATCGGTCATCCGTAAGCGGGTGATGACCCAACCGCTCGCCGACTGGATGGGCGTCGAGCCGCAAGACCGGCGGCTGGAGCACGCGCTGACCATGTGGTCGGCCGTCGCCGCCAGCTCCTACGTGGCCGTGCTGGCGGTGCCAGACAGTTATAAGCCGGAGGGCGACGAGCATCTTCGCCAGCGCATGATTGCCAACCTTTCGCGAAGCTTCGGCGACGTCATGGGCGAGGACCCGCAGCAACCGGGCTGATCATCTTGGCGGTGTTACGCGTCCGGCGGGCCCTCGTGCCGCGGCTGGTACAGCAGAGCACGAACCAACGGGCGCGGCCCGACGGACCGAAGCATCTGGCTGGCCGGGCGGACCCGCACCCGCTTCGGCCACCAGAACCAGCGCCCCATCAGCGTCATGATCGACGGCGTGATCAGCGTGCGAACGACGAAGGTATCGAACAACAGGCCGATGCCGATCGTGGACCCGAACTGACCGATCGCCCGCAGGTCGCTGCTGAGCATCGCGGCCATCGTGACGGCGAACACCACACCGGCGGCGGACACCACTGGGCCGGTCACGCCCACGCCGCGGATGAGCCCGGTGTTCAGGCCGGCGCCGATCTCTTCCTCGATTCGGGACACCAGCATCAGGTTGTAGTCGGACCCCACAGCCAGCAGCACGATCAACGCGAATTCGGTTGCCACCCAGTGCAACTGGAAATGGCCCAGATGCTGCCAGATCAGTGTCGAGAATCCGAACGCCGCGCCTAGCGATAGCACGATCGTGCCGACGATGACTCCCGCGGCGACGAGAGCGCGGGTGACGAGCACCATGATGATGAAGATCAGCACGATCGACGCCACCGCAGCGATCAGGAGGTCGTACCAGGCCCCGGTGGCGATGTCATTGAACGTCGCGGCGGTGCCGCCGAGGTAGATATCCGCGTTCTCCAGCGAGGTGAGTTTCAGCGCCTCCTTGGCCGCGTTGCGCTCCTGATCGACCGACTTGATTCCCTCTGCGGTCGCCGGATCCACGGCGTGGGTGATGATGAACCGCGCGGCCTTACCGTCCGGCGACACCATCAGGCTCAACCCGAACTGGAAGTCGGAGTTCTGGAAGATCTCTGGCGGCAGGTAGAACAGGCTCTCCACCCGAGCGTCGTTGAACGACTTGCCCATCACGGCATTGGTGTCGGTCAGCCGGTCGAACTGATCGATCAGGCTCTCGAACGAGCTGTAAATGGTCAGCGTCGTGTCCCGGATCGCCTTCGAGACGGCGATGTTCTCGGGAATGATCGCCAGCAATTCGCGGGTGGCCGACGCCGTGTTGGTGAGGTCGGTGGTCAGGGCGTGGAACTTCTCGGCCAGCTTGTCGAAACCGTCCAACGCGTCGAAGAGCGATCGCAGCGACAAGCAGATCGGGATGTCGTAGCAGTGCTTCTCCCAGTAGAAGTAGCTGCGAATCGGCCTCCAGAAGTCGTCGAAATCCGCGATGTGGTCTCGGATTTCATCCGTGATGGCAGCCGTCTCCGCCGTGGTTTTCGAGCTGTCGTCCGCCGCGTTCGCGAGCTTCTGGGTCACCGCGTACTGCTTCTCCAGCAGGGCGATCTGGGTGTCCAGGAAACCGCTGATCTTCTTGATGTCGCCGACCCGGGCCTTCAGATAACTGAGGTTGTCGCGGATCGGGGCACTCTGCACGCTGAGCTGGAACGGGATGGATCCGTCTTCGATCGGTGGGCCGAGCGGTCTGGTGATGCTCTGCACCCGTTCGATGCCGGGCACCCGGAAGATGGCTCCGGCGACCTTGTCCAGCACCAGCATGTCTCGGGGATTACGCAGATCGTGGTCCGACTCGATCATCAGCAGGTCGGGGTTCAGGCGGGCCTGGGTGAAGTGTTGGTCGGCCGCGTCGTACGCCTGCACCGACTGGGCACTGTGCGGCAGATAGTAGAGGTCGTTGTAGCGCGGGGTGAATCCCGCCAAGCCGAGGGCGCCGACGATCGCCATGATGACCGAGATGGCGAGGATGGGCGCCGGCCATCGCACGATGGCGGTCGCCAGGCGGCGCCACCGGGTGTAGTTGAACTCGCGCTTCGGATCGAAAAGACCGAAGCCACTGGCGAATACGATGAGAGCGGGCGTCAGCGTGACCCCAGCCGCCACCACCACCAGCAGTCCCACTGCGCACGGGAACGCCAGCGAACTGAAGTAGGGCAGCCGGGTGAACTTCAAGCAGGCCAGCGCCCCAACAATGGTCAGACCGGAGCCCAGGACCACCTTGCTGACGCCGGCGAAGATGTCGTAGTAGGCGGCTTCGCGGTCCAAGCCCCGTTCACGGCCCTCCTGGTAGCGGCCGACCATGAAAATCGCGTAATCGGTACCCGCCGCGATGGCCAGTGAGGTCAGCAGGTTCACGGCGAAGGTCGACAACCCCATGATGCCGATTTCGCCCAGCAGCGAAACCACGCCGCGGCCGGCCGCGAGTCCCACGAAGAGGATCACCATGGTCAGCAACACGGTGCCGATGGAGCGGTAAACGAACATCAGCATGATCGCGATGATGACGACCGTGATGATCGTGATCTTGGCCAGGCTCTTGTCACCGACAACGATCACGTCGGCGGTCAGGGCTCCCTGGCCGGCGACGTAGGCCTTCACCCCCGCCGGCGGCTTGGAGTCCGCGACGATTTTGCGAACGGCAGCAACAGATTTGTCGCCTTCGGCACCACCCTGGTCACCCTTCAGGTTGACCTGAACGTAGGCGGCCTTATGGTCGTAGCTCTCGACACCCGAGGACGTGAATCGCTGGCCCCAGAAGTTCAGCGCATGCTCGACGTGTTCGTGGTCAGCCTGGATCTTCTTGACCAGTTCGTCGTAGAACTTGTGGGCGTCCGGCCCGAGTGGTTTGTCACCGACCAGGGTCACCAGTACGAGGTTGTCGGAGTCGTACTCCTTGAACTTCTCACCGATGTGCTTCATCCCGGTCACCGACGGTGCATCTGACGGCGACAGAGGTACCGAGATCTCCTCGGCGACCTTCTCCAACTGTGGGACGAAGACGTTGACGCCGACCGCCAACAGCACCCACACGATGACGATCGGTAGTGCCAGGACGCGGATCGTGCGGGCTATGCGCGGTTTGTGCTCGACTCCGCTGTGCTGCGCGACGGGGATCTGGTCCGTATCGCTCGTGCCGTCCGTCACGCGGACTTGTCCAAGCAGGAGACCTGCGCGTCCCGGGTGTTGACTTGCTGCTGGTCGACCAACTTCCCGTCGACGGTGATCCGGCAGCTGATCGAGGGGCCGTCACCCTGGGCGACGACATAGGCGAAGATCCCGGGCATCGCGGCGACGATCGTCTTCGACCAGGGCAGCGTGGTGAAGTTGGCCTTCTGCGGCAGTGACTCCGCATCCATCCAGTTGACGACGCCCGTCGTCCCGGGCGGCCCCAGGATTTCGTAGATGGCGGTCTTGGGCGCGTACGGCGGGGTCGCATCCCGGGGATCCGGCTTCGGCAAGCCGGGTCCGGGAAAGACGCCGTTGAGTCGCATCACCGCGACGCCCCCGATGATCAGTGCCACGACCACGACCAGCGGAACCCATGCCAGCTTGAGAATCCTCAACGCCGTGACCTCCGCCTTCGCGTAGGAATGCTCGATGGGCTGATATTAAGACAAATCCTCGTGCGCGCCACCGCAAGCCGAACGCCTTGGTTACAGGGTTTCATTCCCGTGGTGCGCCGTCGCGCTGAAGCGGCGCCCACCCGGGCCGCAGCCGTAGAGCCCGTCGCGCCCATCTGCCTCACCGTAGGCCTGCTGCCGCCGACCCCACTGGAATGACCGCGCATCGCATTGGCAGCGGCAATGGCGAGAATCGGATGCGGCTGAGTTAGTTTGGCGAAGTATGTAATTCGTCGTGGCACAGGATGATGCTCGTCTTGCAGGCCAGGCGTTTCCGTAGACGATTTACCGTTGTTAACGTCGTGAAAAAAAGCCCCGATTCAGCGGCCGTGACGCGTAACCTGGATCACATGGCTATCGGAACTAAAGCCAAGATCAAGATCAAGACCTGCGTGCATTGCGGCCACAGGTTCGAAACGCACGACCAACGACGCTACCTGTCGGATCCGTATTGGCTACCAGCCGCATCAAACTATTGCTCGCAATATTGCTGCGACCGATACCACCTCGAAATGATGCACTGCTGCTCCGCCCACGTGAAAGAGAAGGCTCGGCGCGAAGCAGCCAGGTCGGCGCGATAACCCACGCATCCACCCGGCATTTTCTGCGACGAATCTGCTATTCGGTGCTTGACGCCACCATGGGACCTTGATCCCCGTAATTCGGCATAGTCGCCAATTCAGGAAAGGCTCGTATGGCGCGCCTGCCGGTCTTGGCGTCTTATGCTGATCGAAGCAGCAAATGTTGGGATGCTGTCGACTTGAGGCCGGGGCGGATGGACGATCATCTCAGCGCGGCGCCATCCGCCGGGCGCACCGAAAGCTGGGCTGGGGAGCCCGTCCCGTCGGTGACAGCTGAGACCGAACAGCGCTACCAGTGGCTACTCGATCACAGTCCCGTCGGCATCTGCGTTCACGTCGACGGACGCTACGTCTACGTCAATGAGGCGTTGGTGCGGAATCTGCGCGGCCCAGTCCGCCGATCAATTGTTGGGACGCCGGGTCGCGGATTTCCTGCATCCGGACTCGCGGGCCGCGGTACGCGATTACATCGCCGCGCGCCGTTACGAAGGCGACGCCACCCCGGCGCTGGAAATCACCGTGCTGCGGCTGGACGGAACGACCCTGACGGTCGAGGCGCTTGGTATTCGCACGCGGTGGGAAGGGCAGCCGGCCCACAAGGTGATCTTTCGGGATCTGAGCGCGCAGAAGGCGGTCGAGGCCGGTCTCCGTTTTCAGGCGGCGCTGGTGACGCATGTCAGCGACGCCATCATCGCCACCACCGCGCACGGCGAAATTACCAGCTGGAATCCGGCGGCCGAGGCCATCTACGGCAGCTCGGCGGCGCGTGCGCTTGGGACTGCCGATCAACGAGGTGGTCGGCGCCGACCTCAACCCGGCAAGCATCGTCGCCGGCGGCGGAGTCGAGCACGCTACGCACCGGGCCGTCGACGGTTCCACGCGCACCATGCGGGTGTCCGTATCGCCGATGAATGACGGATACGTCGTGCTGTGCGCCGACCAAACTGCGCTCCGCCGCGCAGAACAGCACTTCCAGACAGTGGTGACATCCCTTAGGGGAGGCGTGGTCGTGATCGCCGCGAGTGGCGAGGTCGAATCGGTCAATCCCGCGGCGCTTCGGATCATGGGTGTGCCGGAGACGGGCATCGACGCTCTCGAATTCGCCAAGCTCGCGTCGGTTTCGATCTACGACAGCGCCGGAGCATTGCTGAGCCGCGACCAACGGCCGGTTCTGCAAACCCTCGCCACAACCCCCAGCCAGGCGACCATCTACGGTGTCGATCGACCGAAAGACGGTCAACGAATCTGGGTCTCGGTGAACTGGTCGCGGCTGGATCCCACCGATCCCGTTCGTTCGTCGGTGTTGATCTCTTTCGTCGACGTTACTGAAAGCCACAACACTCATCAACGACTAGAACACCAGGCCGCCCACGATCCGCTGACCGGGTTGCCTAACCGCGCACGGGTGATCGCGCTTATCAACAGCGCGGTCAAGGCTGTTCAAAACCCTTTGAGTGCAGTACTTTTCATCGACTGCGATAACTTCAAAGCCATCAATGACGCGCTTGGTCACTACGCGGGAGACACCGTGCTGCAGATTGCGGCGCAGCGACTTGATCAGGCATTGCGTCCGGACGACGTGGTCGGGCGGGTCGGCGGAGATGAGTTCGTCGCGCTGCTGGCCGCACCCCTGGAGGCCTCCGAGGTCGATGATCTCGCCAAGCGACTGCACGCCGCACTGGCCGAGCCCATTGCGGTTGATCACGAAAGTGATTCCACCGCAACACGTTATGTGTGGATCAGCGCCAGCATCGGTCTGGTCACCATGCAGTCCGATGAGAAACGCGGTGCCGAAGAGATCTTGCGCGATGCCGACCTGGCGATGTATCAGGCGAAAAGAGCAGGGCGAGCGACAAGCCGCTACGAGCACATCGCCGCACGGAAGCCCCGGAGTCGCCGGGCGAAGGGTTGGCTGCGCGCTTGCGCCGCGGCGCCGGGCCGGAGGCGGCGTGCGTCATGGCACGGTCGAGCGTGCGCTTTACCATGTCCCGCTAAATAATCAGGAGGTAGGCAGCGGCCGCGTGCGCCAATTCGGCCGTCACCGAACGCAATTGCTCGGCAGATGTCAGCGGATCCGGAAAGCCGACCCGTGTATAGGCGACCCCGCGCGGCGTGTGCACCCGTAAGTCGAGGCCATAGCGGTCGATTCCCGTGCACACCGACTCCTCGGTGTCGGGATAGCCGCCGAATGCCCGGGCCATCGACGCCAGGGCGTCGGCGTGGTCGGCATTGAGGTGCGCGATCGCCCGATCCGCGGCCGGCGTCACCGGATCGGGTTCGGCGGCGAGGTAGTGCTTGCCGCTGGCCGAATCCATCCGGCCGTATCCGCCGACCCAACGCACCCGATCGACCCGCAGCACCCACAGCGCGAAGTCGCTGTAATCGATGTAGAACCGCGCCGCGGGAACCGCGTCCGTGTACGCAGTGCGCGCTGCTTCCCGGTCAGAGCCGAGTGGCGCCGCGACAACGCCGGCCAAGGTGATCCGACTCGTCGCCAGCGGGTCGGAGTCACTGCTCGCCGTCACAATGGACAGGCTGGCTCGTGGGTCGTTGGCCAGGTTGCGACCGTGCTCGGCAAGATTCGACACGCACAGCACGGGCGCGCCGCCCACCAACCCGTATGCCACCAGCGACGCCCAGGGGTCGCCGTCGGCAGTTAGGGTGGCCAGCGTCGCCGCATTACTGGCGGCCGCGATGGTGCGGGCCTGCTCGGCCGCCGACGGCCGCGCGGTAATGCTCACCGGTTGCAGCGGCGGAGGCACAGATGGCGCGTCGCCGACGTCGCCATGATCGCGGTTCACCACGAAGGTGAGGCTACTGCGCCGGGGGTGCCTCCGGAATAACCTTCGCCATGGGCGCGGTTGCACCGGCCGCGCTGGCAAAAAACTTGGCAGGTGGCCAGTAGGGCAGGAAGGAAGCGCAGATGCGTTTAGGAGTGTTCACATTTTTCAACGACACGGCCATCGGACCGGTCGACGCGGCGGTCGCCCTGGAGGAGCGTGGCTTCGGGTCATTGTTCGTGGCAGAGCATTCCCACATACCCGTGGACGCGAAAACTCCTTACCCGATGGGCGGTCCGATCCCGCCGCAGTATTACCGGACGTTAGATCCGTTCGTCTCGCTGACGGCGGCTGCGGCCGTCACTACGTCACTGCTGGTGGGCACCGGCATCGCGCTTGTCACGCAACGCGATCCGATCCAGACGGCCAAGGAAGTGGCGTCGCTGGACCTGGTGTCGCAGGGCCGCTTCCTCTTCGGTGTGGGGGTGGGCTGGCTGCGCGAGGAGATCGCCAATCACGGTGTCGATCCACGCGTGCGCGGCCGCGTCATGGACGAGCGGCTCCGCGCGATGATCGAGATATGGACAAAGGACGAGGCCGCCTTTCACGGCAAGTATGTCGACTTCGACCCGATCTACTGTTGGCCCAAGCCGGTGTCTGAGCCACACACACCCGTATACATCGGTGGCGGCCCGGCGAACTTCGCTCGCATCACCGAGCTGGGTGCCGGCTGGCTCTCGCTGAGCCCTTCCGCCGACGCGCTTGCCGGTGACCTAGCGGAGTTGCGCGATCTCGCCGGACCCGATGTCCCGGTGATCGCCTCCCACATCGGGAAGGTGACGGCCGACGTCTTGGTGGGCTACCGCGATCTGGGCATCGAGCACGTCACCGTCGAGCTGCCGACCCAGCCGCGCGACGAGACGCTGCGCCACCTCGATGCCCTGCACGCGGAGTACGCCAAGCTCAGCTAGCTTTTCGCGGCACCTCCCGCCTCCGTGATATAGTTAATTAGGCTAAGTAAATCGTCACAGGGAGGGATACCGAGATGGCTCGTACTGACAAGGACACGTGGGATCTGGCTTCCAGCGTTGGCGCGACCGCAACGGCAGTCGCCGCCTCGCGCGCGATGGCGTCGCAGAACCCGGATGCACTGTTGGACGACCCGTGGGCCGACCCACTGGTTCGCGCGGTCGGCATCGACACCTTCGTGAAGCTCATCGACGGCGAGATCGCGCACGCCGACGATCCGCTGCTGAACCGCCGCGCGATGAACGAGCAGATCGCCGTGCGTACCCGCTTCTTCGACGAATTCTTCGTGCAGGCAACCGAATCCGGCATCCGGCAGGCCGTGATTCTTGCATCGGGGCTGGACACCCGGGCCTACCGCCTGCCGTGGCCGGCAGGCACGAAGGTCTTCGAGATCGACCAGCCCCAGGTCATCGCGTTCAAGACGCGGACCCTGGCCGACCTGGGTGCCGAGCCGACGGCGCGACGGACGACGGTGTCGATCGATTTGCGCGAAGACTGGCCCGCAGCGCTGGTCGAGGCCGGCTTCGATCCGCAGCAACCGACCGCCTGGAGCGCCGAAGGTTTGCTGGTTTACCTGCCGCCGGACGCCCAGGACCGATTGTTCGACAACATCGCGAACCTCTCCGCGCCGGGCAGTCGGATCGCGACCGAGCACATGGACATGCGCGACGTTCCGGCCGATTGGGCCGAGCGGCTCACCGAACGCTCCCAGCGGATCGGCTCCAACATCAACCTGGCCGAACTGTTCTACACCGGCGACCGTAACCCGGCCGCCGACTATCTCCAGGCGCACGGTTGGCGAACCGACATCCGGACGACCGAACAGGCATACGCAGCGCAAGGTTTCGAGGTACCCAAGGACGAGCTGGCCTCATTCGGCAGTGGATCTGGTTACCTGACAGCCGCTTTGGCATAAGCGCCGCGACGGCTACCGTGCAGGGGTGACCGTCGAGGAATTCGTCTATGCGCACCGGGACACCGGTCCGCTCAAGGTGCGGGTCTTCCGACCGACTGTGCGGAGAGGGCACAACGCGGCCGTGCTGCACCTGCATGGCGGCGCATGGCGGGTGGGGACGCCTTCCATGCTCGATTCCAGGTCCGCCGCGCTCGCCGCCCACGGATACACCGTGATCCAGGTGCAGTATCGGCTGCTGGGCCACGCGCCGTGGCCGGCGCCGGTCACCGATGTGCGGTCGGCTCTGCGGTGGGTCGTGAGCAACGCCGATCAGTTGGGCGTGAGACCGGACGCGATCGTGCTGTGGGGACACAGCGCGGGCGGACATATTGCGTTGACGACGGCGGCGACTCTGCCGGACCACACACTCGATCACGGCGATGACGACACCGATGTCGCGATTTCGGTTGCTGCCGTGATCGACTGCTACGCGCCGGTCAGCTTCCATCCGGGGGACACGTCAATGCTGCAAATAGGGCCCGCCGGTATCGATCTCGCCGCGATCCTGGCCAACCAACGAGGCGATGGCGCCTTGCCTGCCGTCGATCTGGTCGAAAAGCCGTGCACCCAAGCGCAGGCCGATGCCATCAGCCCGCTGGCCCTGGTCGGCCCGGACTATCCGCCGACCATGATCGTGCACGGCACCGCGGACGTGCTGATCCGGCCGATCAACTCCACGCGCCTCGCGGACGAGCTAGCCCAACTGGGAGTGATCTCCGAACTGGTGACCTTCGCCGAATGTAATCACGAGTTTGACGCCGCACCCAGCTACGCCGCCGCGGTCGTCGCGCACATCGACGTCTTTCTGCGACGGGCACTCCGGGAGCCCAGCCTGGCGGCCGAGATCGCCCAGTATTCGATGTTCCGTTAACCGTTTGAGCCGCAGCACTTTTCGCTCAACGACTGTTGAGCCGCTCCTCCACCTGAAGTGCTTCGAGCGCCCGGGACGCCGTCTCGTAGCCTTTCACGACGCCCTCCAACCGTGCGGTTGAGCCATCGAAGCAGGCCCAGTCGAAGACGGCTTGGCAGACGTGGTCAGCCAGACTGCGCAGGATGCCGTCGCGAGGCGGGTTGTCGATGACCCTGATCGCTGCCGCGCACAGTGCTCCCTTGTCGACGTCGTCGCACCCCAATGCTCGGTGAGCGAGCGACATGAGATTGCGGGTGTGATCGCCCTCGAAGTCCATAAAACTCCTTGCCCATCATCGATTCTCGGCCCTGTGGTGTCAGGTCCGCTGTCGATCAGCCGAGTGGTAAACCTAGCCGAGCAACGGGCACGTGCCGGCCACAGTCAGGTCACAGAGCTACATCGGAAGTCGCACGCCGGACGCCACGCCGTCGTACGGTGAGGCCATGCCTGACGAGGTCGCGGAGCTGCAATCGGTCGGTGCCTGGCAATTCTTCCAGGACATGCTGCGCGACATGACCAGCGTCGTCACCGAGGATGCCGAATCCGAACGCGAATTTCTCGAAGGACTGCGGGCCATCTCGCGAATCTCTGCGCTGTGCGCGCAGCTTTCCGTGGAAGCCGACGCCGACCGCCCGTCGTTTTTCGATATGTGTACGCCGAATCGGATGGTCGGCGGGCCCAACCCCGACGGAAACTACTACCTCGCGATGATCCGCGGTGATCGCAGCTACCGCGTCACTGGTCATCGCGGCAGCAGCGCCTATCTCGGATTACAGATCCTTGCCGGCACCGGTCTCAACCCACGCCGGATGGCGGCGTATGTCAGTGACCGCGACTTGATAATGGTCGCAGAACAATTCGAGCTGATCCTGGCCGCCGAGCGGCCGGCGCACCTCGGCGGCGCCCACTGGGTGCAGATTCCCGAGGACGCATCCTCGGTTGTCGTCCGCGAATACATCGGTGACCGGGAGACCGAGCAACTCGCCGCGCTCGAGATCACACCGTTGGACGCCGACCCGGTCGGGGCGCTCACCGACGTGGCGCTGGCAGACCAATTGACCGCGATGGCATGGACGTTGATGAAGCTGGCCACGCTGCATCGCACCATCAAGCCCGAATTGCTCGACCAGCCCAACACTCTGGTGACCGCCGTTGCCGCTGACCTCGGCGACGCCGACACCACTCCGGACAACCTCTACATGATCGGGACTTTCCGGCTCGAGCCCGACCAGGCACTCGTGCTCGACATCGAGCCGCCGAATACTCGGTACTGGAATGTCACGCTGGAAAACATCTGGCACGAGTGTCTGGAGCCGCGTCGCCGGCACAGCTCGGTGACCAACAAGGGGGTCAAGCCAGACGCGGACGGCCATGTGCGCATTGCGATTTCCGCCCGCGATCTCGGTATGGGTCACTGGCTGGACACTGGCGGGCGGCAGCGCGGCTTTATCGTCCTACGCTGGCTCGACAATCCTGAACCCCCGGCTGTCACCACCTCGATCCATCAGGAGCGTCGATGACTTTGCCGGAGCGGTTTGCCGTCGAGCAGCTGGTCGCCACCGCCTGCGCGCAGACCGGATGCGACGACTTCGGCGATGACGGATGGCAACCCGCCCTGGAGTTACTGGTCGACGGGCTCGTCAACGAGTCGCGGCTCTCGGTGATCGGCGTCGAAGTCGCTTATGGCGACCTCATTCGAGCCCTGTCCAATCGCCTGGGCGTCATCGATTGGCGGAAAAAGAATCCCGACGTCGCCCGCGAGAAGATCGACCGACCCATCTTCATCGTCGGCCAACCGCGCACCGGCACCACGATCCTCTACGATTTGCTCGCCCAGGACCCGGCGCTGCGCGCGCCGTTGACCTGGGAAGTCGACGAGCCCTGCCCGGTGCCACGGCCAGAGACGTATCACGACGATCCCCGCATCGCCCAAATACAAGCCAACATCGAGCTTTCCGAACAGATCGTGCCGGGGTTTCTCAAATTCCATCCGATGGGCGCACTGGTCGGTCAGGAGTGCGTCCGGATCACCGGTGGCGAATTCACCAGCATGATCTACACCGTTCAGTACCGGCTGCCGACCTACTACCGCTGGTTGCTCTATGACGCCGATTTCGCCGGCGCCTATCGCTATCATCGAATCTTCCTGCAGCACCTGCAATCCGGGGTTCCCGGACAGTGGCTGCTGAAATCACCGGCCCACCTGTGGCAGCTCGACACCCTGCTCGCCGAGTATCCCGATGCGCTGATCGTGCAGACTCATCGCGATCCGCTCAACGTCATCTCCTCGATCGCCGCGTTGACCAACCATCTGCGACGGATGAGCACCGACGATTCCACCGTCGCCGAGTGCGCGGCACAAAGCTACGAAGAGATCGTCGTCGGTCTCGAGCGCGAGATGGCCCTGCGCGACAGCGGCGCCGTTCCCGACGACCGGATCATCGACGTCAGGTTCGCCGATTTCATGAACGACCCCTGGGCCACCATCGGCGGCATCTATCAAGCGTTGGGTCGAGAGCTGCGCCCCGATACCATCCAGAGGATGCGCGATTTCCTGGAGGCACATCCCTCCGATGGCGGACACGGCCGCTACACCTGGTCAGACACCAACCTCGAGGCGGACGAGGTTCGCGAACGGGTACGCGGGTATCAAGACCGCTACGACATCCCCACCGAGCAACTGCGATGACCGGGCCGGCCGGGGTGCCTCGGTCGGCCCAATGGATCGCCGAGAACGACACCTTGACCAGCCGACGCGGGCACCGGATCGCCTTCCGGCGCCGCGGGAACGGGCCCACAGTCGTGCTGCTGCACGGGTTTCCGACGTGGTCCTACGACTACGCCGAGATGGCGAGCGACCTGGCTACCGACCACGACGTGATCACGATGGATTTTCTCGGTTACGGCGCGTCGGACAAACCCGACAGCTACTCGTATTCGGTGGACGAATCCGCCGATACCGTCGAGGATCTCGTCGCGCACCTCGGGCTCACCTCGGTCCTGCTGGTGGTGCACGACTACGGCGGAATCGTCGGTCAGGAACTCGTCGATCGAGCCAACCGGGGAGTACTTCCCTTCGCGATCGAGCACCTCACGATGTTGAACTCCGGGATCGTCTACAGCGCATACCGCCCGACGCGCATGCAGAAGCTGCTCATCCTTCCGGTCGTCGGCAAGCTGCTGGCCGGCCAGGTCAGCGCTTCGCGGGTCCGCTCCGCACTCGACGCGGTTCGAGGAACACCGTTGAGCGACAACGAATTCCACGACCTCTGGCTCGGCATATCGAGGGATGACGGGCACAAGCGATCGCATCTGCTGATCAAATACAACGCCGAACGGGCCGCCCACCATCGGCGGTGGGAGTCCGCGCTGGCCGACTGGGCCGGCCCGCTGCATCTGGTGTGGGGACTGGTCGATCCGGTGTCGGGCGGCCATGTTCTGGAACTGGCGGTGAAGGCCTTGCCGCGGGCCGCGGTGACCGAGCTTCCCGGTGTCGGCCATTACCCGTCGTCCGAGGCGCCACAGGCGGTCGCCGCGGCGGTGCGCAGCAGCCGCTGAGGTCGGTCGCTACTTCCCTTTCTCCTGCAGCTTGGTGACGAGCTGGAAGGGGAGCGCGACGAACAGGGTGCCACCGATGAGATTGCCGACGGTGGTGATCGCGATGTTGGTGAGCAACCCGTGGGGCCCCAGCCCCCAGGTGACCGCGGTGTGGGGGGCTTCGGGGTGAAACGCTGAGAGTAACAGCGGCAGTCCGAGGAAACCGATGTTGGCGATGACGTGTTGGGTGGCCCCGATGACGAACGCGAACGGTCCGTAGAACGCGAATCCCATTCGGGCGATGTCGGTTCGGGCCTTGAAGAACAGGCACATCGATGTCTGGAGGAACCAGGTGCACACCACGGCCAGCAGGATGGCGGTCAGCGTCGGCTGCGACGTCTTGGCGGCCGCCACGATGGCGGCGCGCTGCGCGAACGCACCCAGGTAAGGGCCGCCGGCCGCGGCGCAGACCGCAACGAAAGACAAAGCGCCGAAACAATTTCCGATCAGACCGATGACCAATAGCCGGACGTAACCAACGAGCGACATCCGGCGCTGCAGAAGCGCCATCGCCCCGGCCGCCATGTCGGCGGTGATCAGCGACATGCCCGATACCAGGATCAGCGCGAAAGACATGCCGAACGCCAACCCCATCAGCAGGCTGGCAATACCCGGCGACGACACCCCGGTGCTGACCACCAGGGAGAGCAACACCCCGAATGACACCATGGCGCCGCCGACCAGCGAGCGGACCAGGAAACTCAAAGGGTGCGCGGCCTTTTCGACAGCGATCTCGGCGACACGCGTGGTCATCTCGCCGATCGTGAACAGTTCGAACGGATCGCGGTCGCCCGATGCGTGGGACGCAGGGGCCAACGACTCGGCTCCGTTGACGGTGAGGGTTGGTACGGACACGGTTGCCTCCCGGTGAAAGTGGTCTGAACTCAGCGGCCGGTGCGCAGTTCCCAGCGGAGCTGGGCTTCTGACGGGGATTGCACCGGGATGAATGCGGCCTCGCGGAAGCGCCGGCTGGCGTCGGTGCGCCGCGCATAACCCTTGCCGCCGGCGGTCCGGATCTCCAGGGCCGCCGCCGCGCTGACGGTGTCCGCCGCGGCCAGTCGCAGCGTCAGCAGCTCGTGTTTGGTCGGCGTGGTCGGGCCGCCGATTGCTGCAGCGAACGCGCTCACCTGCGATCCGATCGAGGCCAGTTCGGCTGTCAGCGAGTCGAATTGCGCTGTGAATGCCGAGTTCACACCGCCCAGACTCGGCGCTACCTCGTCGAGGCATCGGCGGGCCAACCCGACACACATCGCCGACTGCAGCACGAGAAACGTCGGTCGCACGCTGTTCAAAAACGCGTCGATGTCGCGGCTGAGGATCTGGTTTCCACCGATGTAGACGTCGTTGAGTTTGAGGAAGGATGACGCCGTGCTGCCCAGCGCGAGCAGCTCGAAGTGATTGCCGATCGTGACACCGTCAGCTGCGAGTGGCAGTGCGACGACGATCTTTTCGCCGGTCTCAGTCTGCGCGGCGGTCACCAGGATCGAATCGGGATAGAGGTTGCTGGCCCAGCGCAGTGTGCCGGTGAGCCGGTAGCCACCGTCGACCGGCGTCGCCACCAGGTCGAGGGAGCCGCAGCCCGCCGCGTCCTTGAATGCCGAGGCCATGCCCGTCACACCGAGCGCTCCGCTGCCGGCGAGGTCGGCGACTGCGCTGAGCGACCACGGCGTGGCCGCCGCAGTCAGATACTCAACTGTCATGCGATGCGCCCACACCGAAAAGGCGGTCGACAGGCAGTGGCCCGCCACCTCGGCGATCACCGCGGCCATTGCAGGCAGGGCGTTGTCGTGATTCCCAGGAGCTCCCAGTGTGAGCAATCCGCTGCGGGCCAGCAGCCCCACATTGTCCCGCGTGTCACGGTCCCCTTCATCCAGATCCGCTGCGTTGTCGGCGATCTGGCTGACGACATCGGGTGCCAGCGTTTCCCGGCGCGTGGTGGTCGGTGTTCGGTCGAGTTCGGTGGTCATCTCGGTCCTCGGGTCCGGTTATTCGACGGTCAACGTGGAATCGACGGATGCCGGCCGGCGCAACGTGTTCACCACGGGCGACCAATGGATGGCATTGTCGTGAATTTCCTGCAGGACGGCGGGGTCGGCGTCGCCGGCCAGCACCACCTGGCTGCGAACCGCGGTGAACCCGGGGACCTTGTCATCGGGCGTGTCACCGACGCCCCAGACGGCCGAGATATCGATGTCGCCCTCCATGCTCACCTCGATCTTGGTCAGCGCGACTCCGCGGTGAGTGGCGTTGGCCAGTAGACCGACCGCGATGCACGAACCCAGTGCTGCAAGAACGGTTTCCGAGGGGTTGGGCGCCGCGTCGTCGCCCAGCAACGCCGGCGGTTCACCGACCAGCATGGGCGCCAGGTCGCGCACGTAGGTGAGGTTGCGAAAGTTGGATTCGCACACCGTCTTTGCTTTGAGCGTCTTCTTGCCGGTAGCCGGGTCGGCTTTGGCATTACACGAGAGTCGGTCCAGTCCGGCGGCGTCGATCGTGAGGGCTTGGCCAGAGAAGGTGGTCATGGGTGCTGGCTCCTTGGAGGTCGTCGATGATGCTCACACGCTGGCATAGACAGACCACTCTGTCTATCTGACGATTCGCGGCCGACCGGCGCAGCAGAGGGGGGCGGACAGGCGGGCAGTCGATGAGTTCGCGGAGCCGATCCGGACCGTCAAAGCTGCTTAACCAGCGGCTTCACCGATCGGTGGGTCGCGGTTCGTGACGCCGGGATACCGCAATGAGCTCCGGAGCGAGTGACAGGTTGCGGCGATGCGCGATGGAATCGCGGTGATTTGAACGCGCGGCGTTAGGAGTGGTCGGCGCGCGCCGTGGCGATGGCCGCTTCGGCGAGGCCGCGCCCAAAACGAATCGGTTCCACGGACTGCTCGACCTTGGATGCCACCAATGCGCCGTCGTACAGCAACTGGATGTGGCGGGCCAGGGGTGTTGGCCTCCGGACGCCGGCCGCTTTCATCAGCCCAGTCAAAGTGGACCGGACCCATTGGCGGTGGGCATCGATGGGTTCGAAACGCACGCCGGGGAATTCGGATGCCGCGCTGCTGTAGAGACAGCCGGGGAAGTCGTGCCGCAAACCTTTGGTGTGTGCCAGGTCGAAGAACGTCAGCGCCTTTGCGACGGGATCGGTGACACCCTCGACTGCCCGCGTGTATCCATTGCGATCGGCCGCGTCGAGTTCGGTCAGGTAGGCGATGACCAGTGCATCCTTGGAGCCAAAGGCGCTGTAAAGACTGGCCTTTGCGCAGTCGGCCTCACGCAGGATCCGGTCGACGCCCACAGCGCGGATACCGTACTTACCGAACAGGTCCGTTGCCGCGGCGAGCAGGCGGTCGGCCGGCCGCGCCGATCTGGCTCGGTCGGCCCCGGCGGTCTGCATAGCAGCCAAGGTAGCAGAACAGACAGAGTGGTCTGTCCGCCAATGTGTTATTCGGCGGCAACGATGTTGGCGATTTGTTCGGCGACCGCGGTCCGGATCTCGCTGTCGTTGAGATCCTGCAGTCCGAACGCAACCCGCAGCGTCGGGCCCATCAGACCCCAGCCGATTTGCAACGCCATTCCATGGGCGGCCAACAATCGCGCGGTCCGGTCGTCGCTGTGATCGGCTTGCACCTGCTCCAGAAACGCCTCCATGCCGGGAAAGCGTTGCTGCAGTTCCTCCACCGGAAAACCGTCGAGTGTCGAGCGCACCATGACACGCGCTTGGAATTCGTAAGCGGCTTCTACGTCTGCCCGCGGCGCGCCGGACTTGCGAAGGATCGCCGCGGAGTCGGCCAGATGCTGCAGTGTCGCTGCCAGAAGTTGGCGTTTGCTGCCGAAGTGGCGATGCAGCAGCCCGTGATTGACGCCGGCCCTGGTCGCAACCTCCCGAATGGAAGTGGCGGCCGGGCCCTTCTCCGCGAACAACTCGCTAGCTGCTTGTAGCACGGCTGCGCTGACCTCGTCTTTGCCCATTGGCTTCGCCGTGGTTTCAACCGTTGCATCCGCTGTAGCCATCTGTGTACATTAACCGACAATGGCCGGTGTAGACAGCCGCCTACACGAAAAACTCGACGAAGGAGCAGGGATGAGCAGTGACCTACGGGTGGTGCAGCTAGGTGAGAACATCGGCGCGCGCATCGATGGAGTACGTCTGGGCGCCGTCGATACCGAGACCGCAGCGGCGATCAATCAGGCGCTGGTCGCTCACAAGGTGATCTTCTTCCGCGGACAGAATCACCTCGACGACGACTCTCACTACGAGTTCGCCGAAAGCCTGGGCGTGCCCACGACGCCGCATCCGACGCTGAAGTTCGAAGGAAGCCGGGTGATGCGACTGGAGTCCATCGGCGGTGGCGGCGCCAACCAGTGGCACACCGATGTCACGTTCGTCGACCGCCCGCCGAAAGCGTCCATTCTGCGTGCCGTCGAACTGCCGCCCTATGGCGGCACGACCACCTGGGCCTCCACTGTTGCCGCGTATCAACAGCTTCCGCAGCCGCTGAAGGATCTCGCGGAAAACCTGTGGGCCGTGCACAACAATGCCTTCGACTACGGCCAGATCGATCCGGCCAAGCTGGCGGCGGTGGAAGCCGACCCCGAGGCGATCCTGAAGTACGCGTCGCAATTCCACTCGACCCACTACGAGACGCAGCACCCCGTCGTCCGGGTGCATCCGGAATCGGGCGAGAAGTCGCTGCTGCTGGGATCCTTCGCCAAGTCTTTCGTCGGGCTCAACGTCGCTGAATTCCAGTCGCTGTACCGCCTCTTTCAGGATCGGATCACCTGGCTGGAGAACACAATTCGGTGGAACTGGGAACTCGGTGACGTCGCGATCTGGGATAACCGCGCGACTCAGCACTACGCCGTATCCGATTTCGGGAATCAGCGTCGCGAAGTGCGCCGGATCACGCTGGCCGGCGAGATCCCGGTCAGCGTCAACGGCGAACACAGCCGGGTGGTCTCCGGCGATGCCAGTGACTACTCGATCGTGGACACTCCCAGACCGCTCGTCGCCTAACGGCGACACTGGTTGACGCCTTTGACCTCGAGAGTGCAACTTTCGAGACATTCCCCGAGAAGGGTTGTCGCTAGCTGCACTCTCGAGAGTCTGGGACGGCGTCCCGTAAGCAAGAATGCGGAAGCGGAACTGAAAAGAGGACGCTGATGGGACTGCTCGACCACAAGACTGCCGTCGTCACCGGCGCCAATTCCGGCATCGGGCTGGCCACCGCCCAGCGATTCATTGCCGAGGGCGCCGAGCGGGTATTCATCACCGGTCGACGCCAGGCCGAACTCGACTCCGCTGCAGTGCAATTAGGGCCTCGCGCGGTGCCCGTGTCGGGTGACGTCGGCGTGCCTGCGGACCTCGACAGGCTTTACGCGGAGGTCGTGGCAGCCGGTGGGGGACTCGACATCGTCGTCGCCAACGCCGGGTTGACGAGGGTGGCGCGACTGGGCGACATCAGCGACGACGACCTGGACGCGTTGCTGACCACCAACGTCAAGGGCGTCGTCTACACCGTGCAGAAAGCGCTGCCGCTACTCAACGACGGCGCCTCGATCATCCTGATCGGATCCACCACCGCCGACCGCGGCCGTCCGGGGCTGAGCATCTATGCCGCATCCAAGGCCGCCGTGCGGTCACTCGCGCGCGCCTGGGCCAACGAACTCGCCGACCGCGGCGTCCGGGTCAACGTGCTCGTCGCGGGATCGACCGCAACACCGGGGAGCGACAACCTGGCCGCGCAAACCGCGCCCGACTCGTCGGTCGAGGAATTCCGGGCGGGCCGCGTCGCGACCATCCCGTTGGGGCGCTTCGCCGATGCTGTCGAGATCGCCAACGCCGCAGTCTTTTTGGCGAGCGATCTGGCCAGCTTCACCACCGGATCCACTGTCACCGCCGACGGTGGCTTCAACCAGGTCTGATCTTACTGAGCCAGTAGATTCACGATGCCGGTGAACACCGACGGCATGGCGACCGCGGCCGGCACGATCCGTGATCGGGTCGGACCATGGGCGGAGGCCTGCAGCAGGGCCGCGGTCAGCATGCGGTAACGCCGGGTCAGTT
Source organism: uncultured Actinomycetota bacterium (assembly GCA_963826365.1). Taxonomy (GTDB): domain Bacteria; phylum Actinomycetota; class Actinomycetes; order Mycobacteriales; family Mycobacteriaceae; genus Mycobacterium. The sequence continues at coordinate 193,489 of CAWGXA010000007.1, forward strand.
GGCGCCACCGGCGGTCGTACTCTGCGGGCCGGCCCGCGAGCACGCAATCCACCAAGGCTTCGGCTGCCCCGAACGCCAGTCCCAGGCCCTCGCCGGTGAGCGCGTCGACGTACCCAGCGGCGTCGCCGACGAGCAGAACCCGACCGGCCGTGCGGCTCGAAACCCTCTGCCGCAGTGGGCCGGCCGCGCGGTCGGGCTCATGCGGACGGCCCGCGATCCGGTCACGCAGTTCGGGGAACTCCTCGAGATGACCGTCGAATCCGCCCCGACCCGAGCTGAGTAGGGCCACGCCCACGCAGTCGTCGGCGACGGGTGTCACGTACGCCTCGGCGCCGGCCGCCCAATGCACCTCGACATGATCTGACCACGGCGCTGTCTGCACGTGCCGGCGGATGCCCCAGCGGCGCGGTCCAGGGCTGGACTGCTCGAGACCCAGTGTCCGGCGGATGGGGGAGTGCAGGCCGTCGGCCGCCGCAAGGTACCGGGCCCGCCAGCGGCCGGCGCGAACCCCGTTGGCGTCCTGCCCAATTTCACGGATCTCGTCGCGGACGATCTCGACACCGGCTTCGACTGCTGCATCGATCAGTGCGCTGTGCAGCACCGTCCGGCGAACGCCGCGCCCGGTGCCACGCTTGAACTTCGCGTCGACGTGCCGGTCGCCGTCCCGATAGGTGATCCCGCGGATCGGTTTGCCGAGCGGATGTACCGAGAGCCCCTGAAGATGGCGCAGGGTATGGGGCATCAGGCCTTCGCCGCATGCCTTGTCGATCGGGCCGCGACGCCGTTCGGCGACCACTACGTCCAGCCCGGCTCGGGCGCCGTGGATCGCGGTGGCCAGACCGGCGGGGCCGCCGCCGACCACCAGAAGGTCGATCATGCCAGCCTCGCCAAGGCGGCGTTTTCGACGCTGACCCGCGCGTTGAGCAGCCACCCGTTGAGCACCGAGAAGACCAGTGCGGTAACCCATGCGGAGTGCACCAGCGGAAGTGCGATGCCTTCGGCGATCACCGCCACGTAGTTTGGATGGGGTAACAGCCGATACGGGCCGCCGCCGACTCGGCTCGCCCCGGGGATCACGATGACGCGAGTGTTCCACTGGTAGTCCAGGGTGGTGATGCACCACCAACGCAGTGCCTGCGCTGCCAGCACCACTGCGAACATCGGCCAGCCGAGTGCGGGAATGAAGCTGCGGTGCAACATGATTGGCTCGACGAGGCAGCCGGCCAGCAGGCTGAAGTGCAGCACCACCATCGCCGGATAGTGTTCGGCGCCGAACTCCACTCCGCCGTGCGTCTTGCTGACGGCGCGATTGCGTTCGGCGACACGGACTTCGACGAGACGCTCGACGGCGACGGCGCCGACCAGCAATGCGTACCAGATCATCGCCGGATCACCGCCAACGCAGCATGACGAGCTCGGAGCAGAAGCCGGGTCCCATCGCGAGCATGATGCCCGGGCTGCCGGCCAGCGGCTGCTTGGCGATCGTGTCGCGGAAGACATGCAGCACCGAGGACGACGACAGGTTGCCAACCTCGGCCAGCGAATGCCACGTCAATTCCAGTGCGTCGTCGGGCAATCCGAGGGAGGAAACGATCGCCTCGATGACCTTGGGACCACCCGGATGACTCACCCAGGCCCCGATGTCCGAGATGTCCACTCCGTAAGCGGCGAGCAACCCGGCCATGTCGTCGGGTAGATGCCGCTCGACGACACTGGCAACGTCCGGGGACAGGATGAGACCGAATCCGGTGGAGCCGATCTTCCACCCCATCGTGTCGCGGGAGTCGGGATACAGGTGGCTGCGCGAACCGAGCACCTCCGGGCCGCGCGCGCCGATCTGCTCGCCGCGACGAGCGCCGACCGCGACGACCGCTGCGGCGCCATCACCGAACAGCGATGTCCCGACCAGGGAAGCCAACGACGGAGTCGTCGCGGGGAAGGTGAGCGAGCACAGCTCCACCGACAGCAGCACCGCGACATCGTCGGGGGCACCGCGCAGATAGTCATTGAGCCGGCCGACGCCGGCGGCGCCGGCAACGCAGCCGAGGCCGAACAGCGGGACTCGTCGCACATCGGGGCGAAGGCCCAGGCGGGTGGCGATGCGGGCTTCCAGCGACGGTACCGCGAGACCGGTGACGGTGGTCGACACGATTACGTCGACATCCTCGGGTCGCAATCCCGCCTCGTCGAGTGCGGCGGACATCGCCGCGCACCCGAGCTCCACCGCGTTCTCGATCCAGACGTCATTCGCGTGGCCGAAATCGGTCAGCGAGGCGTACTCCTCGAGGGGCAGAACTAGGTAGCGACTGTCGACCTTGGAACTCGCGTGGAACCTGCGCAGCAGGTCCCCGTGATCCCTGAATGCCGGAAGGCTGGCGAGCATCGCGGTGATCTCGCTCTGCTCGTAGCGGTGCTCGGGCAGCGCGCCCTGCACGGCCGCTATGACGCTGCCGGCTTCGTGAGCCCGAAATTCCTTGCCGCTCAGACGTTCGCTCATTTCCCTGACCCTTCGTGGACGACGTGGCGTGCCGGCAACGCTGCCGCTTGTTTTTTTGCTGATGTCGCGATCATGGGGCCGCCCATTCTGTCGATCTCAACAGCTGATGACTTTTGTCAACGGTTGGTGACTTGAAGCTACGCGTGGCGCCCTGTCTAGTCAACGGCTGATGACATAAAATTGATCGACGATGACGAAGCGACCGCGCAACGCCGCGCAGACCAGGACCGACATCCTGGATTCAGCGCGCCGACGGTTCGCGACAGAGGGATACGAGCGCACTACCTTGCGTGCGATCGCGGCGGACGTCGGTGTGGACGCCGCGATGGTCACCCGCTACTTCGGCAGTAAGCAGGATCTTTTCGCGACCGCTACCGAGTTCACCATCGAACTTCCCGATCTGACCGACGCGGCACCCGACGACATCGCGGACATGCTGTTGCCGCGGTATTTCGCCGTTTGGGAAGAGGACCACTCGTTCATGGCTCTGCTTCAGGCGGCAATGACCAGCCGTGTTGCCGCGGACAAACTCAACGACACCCTCGCGGTTCACGTCGCGCCGACGTTGAAGGCCGCTACCCCTGACTTCGATCAGCAACGCATCGCGCTCACCGACGCCTTCGTCATCGGCCTGGCGGCGACCCGGTCGGTGCTCGGCAACGTCCCCGCCGCCGACCTCACCCGGGAAGAGCTCCGGTTGTGGGCGGCCCCGGTGTTTCGGCAACTGCTGGTGGGACCGGCGCCGTCATGACCGTGACCCGTCCCCGCAACGCCGCGCAGACCCGCGCCGACATTTTGTCGGCCGCGCGCCGCCGCTTCGGTGCCGAAGGCTATGAGCGGACCACCTTGCGGGCGGTCGCCGCCGACGTCGGAGTCGACGCGGCGTTGGTCATCCGATACTTCGGCAGCAAGCAGGACCTGTTCGCGGCCGCGGCGGATTTCGAGATCGACTTACCCGACTTGTCGAATGTCGACCCCGATGACGTCGCCGGCATCCTGCTGCCGCGCTTCTTCGCGGTCTGGGAAGAGGATCAGACGTTTTTGGCCCTGTTGCGCGCCGCGATGACGAGCACGCTGGCGGCCGACGCTTTGCGACGGGTGTTTGCCGAACAGGTTGCGCCCAAACTGATTACCGCCACCCCGGACAACCCCGTGCAGCGAATCGGGTTGATGGGCGCCTTCATCATCGGCTTGGCGATCACTCGGTATGTCCTGGTGAACCCACCGATTGCCAGCCTGAGCCGCGAGGAGCTCGGCCGCTGGGCCGCCCCGGTCATCCGGCAGCTGTTGGTCGGTCCGGCCCCGACGTAGGCCGCGGTACTCGATCGCACCATGATGCCCGGGAGAAACGAGACTGTTAGTCTCGTAGTCGGCCGGTCTGGTGGAGGGGCGCGGTTGCATCGCTGAGGGGGTGACGCGTGGTCGACACAGTGACCTATCCAGACTCAGGCCGCGACTTCGCTCTTGCCGACTTGTCGCCGCGGGCCCGACTCTGGTTGCTCACGGTCGCTTGTTTCGGCGTGCTGCTGGTGATCGCATCGATGGTGGCGCTGAACACCGCGCTTCCTGACATCGCGACGGCGACGTCGGCCACGCAGACGCAGCTCACCTGGATTGTGGACAGCTACACCTTGGCCCTTGCCTGTCTGCTGCTCCCGGCCGGTGCGCTCGGTGACCGTTATGGCCGACGCGGCGCAATGCTGGTGGGCCTGGCCATCTTCGGGGCGGCGTCTCTGGTGCCCGCTGTCGTGTCCGACCCCCTGATCGTCATTGTCTCGCGCGGGGCCGCCGGTGTCGGTGCGGCCTTGATCATGCCCGCCACGCTGTCATTGATCACCGCCGCTTACTCAAAAGAGGAGCGCAACAAGGCCGTTGGTATCTGGGCCGGCGTCGCCGGATCCGGCGCCGTTATCGGGATGCTCGGATCCGGTGGCCTGCTGAACTTCTGGTCGTGGCATTCCATCTTCTGGGCCTTTGCCGGTGCGGCGCTGACGATTTTCATCCTGACGCTGACCATTGCGAGTTCGCGTGAAATCGAATCGCATCCGCTGGATTGGCGCGGCGCCCTGGTCATCGGCGGCGCGGTGGCGACACTCGTCTTCGGCATCCTCGAAGCGCCGACGCGGGGGTGGACCCACCCTGTGGTGATCACTAGCATCGGCGTAGGACTGCTGCTGGGCCTGGCTTTCGGGTTTGTCGAAGTGCGGCAACGCTATCCGCTGCTGGACGTGCGACTGTTCGCGGTGCCCGCGTTCGCCACTGGCGCGGCGACGATCACGGTGTTCTTCCTGTCGATGTTCGGTTACATGTTTCTGCTCATGCAGTACATGCAGATGATCCTCGGATACAGCCCCAACAAGACGGCGCTTGCGCTGAGCCCGATCATGGGCCCGATGCTTCTGCTGTCCGTGCTGTCTTTCTGGTATCTGCCCCGATTCGGCTTGCGGGCTGTGGTGTTCAGCGGCCTCCTGCTGATCGCGACGGGCGTGCTCTGCCTGCTCGGCATCAATGTGGGTTCACCCTATTGGCGAGCAGCCTGGCCGATGTTGGTGATGAGCGTCGGCATCGGTCTCTGTACCGCACCGACGACGTCGGTGATCATGACGACCGCTCCCGACGACAAGCAGGGGGTCGCCTCGGCGGTCAACGACGCCAGCCGAGAAATCGGTGCCTCCCTCGGTATCGCCCTTGCCGGATCGATGTTGGCCGCGCAGTACGCGAAGACATTGGCTCCCAACTTGATCGGGTTTCCGAGATCGGTGGGTGACGCCGCATCGACATCGCTGGGGCAGGCGCTCGAGGTCGCGCGACGACTGGGACCAGCGGGCTACCGATTGGCCGATGTCAGCAAAACGGCGTTCATCGACGCTATGCACTCGTCGCTCTTGGTGCTGGGTGTCCTGATCGCAGTCAGTGCCGTGCTGATCGGCCTCTGGGCCCCGGGACGCGACGACCAGCAGCTGCGGCTGGTGCAAAGGCTTGTGGAGTGGCGACGCTCCAGATAGTCGGCGCCGTCCGGACCACGATCTAGCTCTGGTTGGCTCGACACAATAAACGTCCGGCGAGCCGGTCATTGCGATCAGGCTGATTTACACAGCTGCCTTTCAGGGACTCGCTAGCTACGCTCCAAATCTCGTGGCTGGTGCGAACAATCAGCACGCAAAGCGGTTTATCGCCGGTGAACGGCAATCCCCAACGAATCCGAGACCTTGGAGGCGGCAATGACGGAGCCCGCGCAGCCGAAAAAACGCCGCATCAAACTGCCATTTGCACTATCGCGAATCAATGCGCTTGGGATCGTCGCGATCCTCGGCGCGGCGAGCCTGGTCGCCGTCCACAACCTGCACCACGACAATTCGCCGAACCAGATCCTCAACGTCTCCTATGACCCGACCCGTGAGCTGTACGCCGCGATCGACAAGACCTTCGTCGACGAGTTCCGGAAGAAGACCGGCGTCACGGTGGAAGTCAAGCAGTCGCATGGTGGTTCGGGGCGGCAGGCAACTGAAGTCATCAAGGGCCACGAGAAGGCCAGCGTCGTTTCGCTGGCATTGCCGAGTGACGTCGACGCACTGCGTAAGCGCGGCCTCATCGCATCCGACTGGCAGAGCCGTCTGCCGAACCATTCGGTCCCGTATACCTCGACGATCGTGTTCGTCGTCCAGAAAGACAATCCGCTGGGGATCCATGACTGGCCGGATCTGATCAAAGACGGCATTGACGTCATCAATCCCAATCCCCGCAGCTCGGGCAACGGAAAGCTCTCCGTTCTCGCGGCCTGGGGTTCGGTGACAACGCGCGGCGGCAGCGAGCAGGAGGCGAGCGACTACGTCCGGGCGTTGTTGAGCCACGTCAAGGTCGCTGACAGCGGAGCGCGCGGCGCCGCTACCACCTTTTCGACCGAGAAAATCGGCGACGTCCACTTGACCTGGGAGAACGAAGCCCTGCGGGAAGTGGCGGAGAACAAAGACCAATTCGAAATCGTCTATCCGCCGGTCAGCATCCTCGCCGAACCAGCGGTCACCTGGGTCGACGCGAACCTCAAGGACAAGAAGCTGGCGTCCTACGCCAAGGCCTACCTGGAGTATCTCTACACCGACGCTGCGCAAGAGACCGTCGCCCAGTACGGCTACCGTCCGCTGAAGCCGGAGATCTTGGCCAAGCATGCGGATCGGCTACCGCCCATCAATCTGTTCCCCATCACTGCGATCGCCAAGAGTTGGTACGACGCGCAGGAGAAGTTCTTCGGCAGTAATGGCATCTACGACGTGGTCTCCTCGGCTCCGGCCAGGGTCGCGTCGGCACACCCGCGGCGAAAGACGAAGACCCCATGAGCATTCCGCAGATTTCTGCACGCATAAAAGGCGTGAACTACGACAGGGACAAACTGCGTAGCGACCTGATAGCGGGCCTCACGGTCGCTGCGGTGTCGCTGCCGCAGGGCATCACCTACGCGTTGGTGGCCGGCGTCGACCCCAAATTCGGTGTCTACTCGGCCATCGTGGTGACCTTGGTCGCGTCGATATTCCAGTCGTCGTCGCATCTGGTCAACGGCCCGACGAGTGCCATATCGCTGCTGGTGTTCAGTTCGCTGGCGTTCATCGACCCGGAGAACCGGACGGTCCTGTTCGAGGCGCTATTCCTGCTCGGCGTTCTGGTTGGCACCTTCCAGATTCTGATTGCGGTGTTCCGGCTCGGTGATCTGACCCGGTACATCTCCGAGTCCGTGATCCTCGGCTTTCTGCTGTCCGCGGCCGTTCTGATCGCGCTGGGTCAACTCGGCAATGCGCTGGGAGTGAAAGACCAAGGCAACGCCCGGCAGTCGGTGATTAAACGCACCTACCTCACTCTGTTCCATGGCGAGGCCTTTAACTACCGCGCGTTGATCATCAGCGTCGCGACCATCGTCCTCGCCGTCGTGCTGCGGCGGGTGGTGAAGCGATTCGGCCTGCCCCAACTCGACCTGCTGGCAACGCTGATCTTTGCGGCCCTGGTCGCGTATCTCGCCGGATGGGCGACCGAAGATCACACCGGCAACACCGCGATCAAGCTGACCGCGAAGATCCCGCAGAGCCTGCCGCACCCGCACATCCCGTCCGTGCAACTCAGCGAAGTGACCCAGTTGGCGCCGGGCGCATTGGCCATCGCGTTCATCGGACTGCTCGAGGCGCTGTCGATCGCCAAGGCCATCGCCTACCAGAGCGGGCAGAAGATCGACTACAACCGGCAGATCATCGCCGAAGGCCTGGCGAATCTCACCGGTGGCTTCTTCCAGGCCGTGCCGGGCTCGGGTTCGGTGACGCGCTCGCCGATCAACTACCAGGCCGGCGCGAAGACCCGGTTCTCCGGCGTGATCGCCTCCATCGGCGTCGCGATCATCGTGCTGTTGTTCGCGCCGCTACTGCACTACATGCCCCGGGCCGCGCTGGCGGGACTGCTGCTGATCACTGCCGCACGACTGATCGACATCAAGCGGTTGAGCTACGCGATCAAGGCGTCGCGCTACGACGCGGGCCTGGTGATCCTCACCGCGCTCGTCGGCGTGTTCGTCGACCTGGACACCGCGGTGCTGCTCGGTGTCGCGCTGTCGATCCTGCTGTTCGTACCTCGGGCCGCCAAGCTCAAGGCGCGGGAGTTGGTGGTCGCACCTGAGCGGGTGGTCCGCGAGCGGGTGCCGGGTGATCCGTCCGATCCGTCGACACTCATCTACGACTTCGAGGGCGAGTTGTTCTTCGGTGCCGCACCCGACCTCGAGGAGTATCTGGAAGTGCTGGGCCGGCGAATCAAGGATGACGACATCAAGTACCTCATCCTGCGGGTCAAGCGGGTGCGCCACCCGGACGCCGTTGTGATCCAACGGATCGAGAAATTCGTTCGGGAAGAAACCGACCGCGGCGTCACGGTCCTGCTTGCGGGTGTGCAGGACGACTTGTGGACGCTGCTGACGAACGTCGGGTTCGACAAATGGTTCCCCTCCGAGCGGGTCTTCCCGGAAGAGGCCGAGGAATTCTCCGCGACGCTCAAGGCGGTCCGCTACGCCCACGCGCTGCGTGGCTTCGACGAATCCGGCGAAAAGGTTCCCGCGGAGGCCGTCGGAACCAACGGAGATGCCAAGCACTACTACTACCTGGTCTAAACGCGGTCCGATCGGGAGACATATTCTCGCCCAATGACATTGGAATCTTCGCGTGATGGTGCACGCCGGTATGTGATCGTCGGCGCCGGTGCGATCGGTGGCACGGTCGGCGGTGTGCTGGCGCGGGCCGGCATTCCCACGGTGCTGGTGGCCCGGGGTCGCCACGCCGAGACGCTGGCGTCGGCCGGCTTGACGCTCAGAACGCCGGACGGAACATTCCACACGGCGGTCACTGCGGTGTCGGACGCCGAGCAGGTGCGGCTGACTCCCGGCGACGCGCTGGTGTTCACTACCAAGACCCAGCAGCTCGATGTGGCACTACAGCAGTGGGTGGATCAACCAGTCCACGGCCCGGACGGAGTTGTGGGCACCGCGGGCGAGCTGCTGCCGGCGCTGACTGCGCTCAACGGCGTTGTCGCCGAGGACAAAGCGCTGCGCTACTTCCGGCGGGTATATGGCATCTGCGTGTGGCTGCCCGCCGTGCACTTGCAGGCCGGTGAGGTGATTGTCCGCTCGTGGCCGGTGGTCGGGCAGTTTCATGTCGGGCGCTGGCCCGCCGAGCTGCGCAGCCCCGCCGACAACGAACTGTTGCGCGACTTGGACACCGCATGGACCGCGGCGGGAATTCGGGTCAATCTCGTCAACGATGTCGCACCGTGGAAGTACAACAAGTTGCTGAGCAACCTCGGCAATGCGGTGGGCGCGCTCGCCGCCGAGAGGGCTGACCTCACCCGCGTTGTGGCATCGCTGCGCGATGAAGCGGAGCACGTATTTCGGCGTGCGGGAATCGAATTCGTATCGTTTGAGGTATCCGCCGCGGCGCGAGTCGACGGGCCGACACCACGACCGGTGCCCGGCACGGATACCGGAGCAAGCAACTCCACCTGGCAGTCACTGAGCCGCAACACCGGTGACGTGGAAACCGACTTCTTCAACGGCGAAATCGTCCGCATCGCCCATCAGCATGGAGTCGGCGCCCCGATCAACGGGGCACTCGCACGTCTCGCGCGTGCGGCGGTGCGTAATAAAATTGGGCCAGCGCAATATTCGGCAGAGCAACTTGCCGAGCTGCTCGGCTGCTAGAAAAAGAATCCGGCGTGCGGGGCCTGATCTACCGCGAAGAGTCGATCGGCCGCTGCCAGCTGCGCCAGCTCGTCAGCGCGGACCAGTCCTGCAATCGACAAGCTGTGCCACGTCGCACCGCCGAGTAGTAAGGCCGCAAGACCCGCCACCCCGACGCGCAGTTGCGGACGCCGGTCGGTTCGTTCCGCGCCGTCGCCGGTGATTGCCACAGTGATGGAGTTGACCTGCAGCAGCGGATCGTCGACCGCGATGATCACCTCTGCGCCATCCCTGTATTTCCGTGCTGCCAGGGTCTTTTCGACGTCGACGATCCGCAGCCACGTTTCGTCATGGGTGGCGGTCACCCGTGCGGCCCGTGGATCCAGCAACAGCCACGGCAGTGGGTCGTCGACCGGGAGCATCCAGAACACCACGCGATCGATCAGGTCGAGCCCGAGTAGGAAGCGCAACAAACCGAGATAGGAGTCGACGTCGGGTGCGAAGAAATCCTCCACGACGATGGTGCGTTGATCGCTGACGAACCACTTGTCGGTATCGATCGGGCGGTAGCGGACAAATCCGGTTTCGGATCCCGGTGCGCCGTGCACAGCGACATACCAAGGGCCGGAGCCGGATTCGGTACGTAGTCGGACGCCCTGCCACCACACGTCTGGGCGGTCGATCGTTCCCGGACGCGACGGCCGGTTGTCGGTGTAGATCCTCGGCAACTCATCCCACACGTGCGCGGGATCCAGCAGCCTAACCGGGCCGCCGGACGCCACGCCCGGACGAAGCGCCGCCCGTGCGGTCTGGACTTCGACGCTTTGGGACGTGCTGGCGACACCGTAGCCGTATCGCTCGTAGATGGTCGCTTCGGACGCCCGAAGCGTGGCGACCGCCTCACCGTGCGCCGCGACGTCGCGCAACTGATGACGAACCAGATCGGTGGCGATGCCTCGTCGGGTGAACGACGGCAGCACCCCGATGTGCGTCACGGCCGCGTGACCGACCAGGGCCCCGCCGGGAAGGGTGAGGCTGCTCGTCACGGCATCGGCAGTGCCGACGAGTTGACCGTCGGCGAATGCGCCGATGGTGCGGCCCGGTTCGAGCAATCGGGTGATCTGCCCCGGGGCGAGATCCGCTAGACGTGGGAAGCCGATCATGGCAGTGCGGAACACGTTGGCCGCGGCAACGAGGTCGCCTTCGCTGTCGAGCACGCGGATCTCGGTGGTCATCTCGACATCATGTCTCGCGATCGCCACGACAGCGAGGACGCCTCGAACGCGTCCAGGTGCTCGGCTTCCAAGCTAAGCCGACCAATACGGCGGCTGCTGCACGATCTGCTCCAGAAACCCGGATGCGGCTTGCTCGTCGGCCGGGATGTCGTCTCCGTGGGCGAATGGGCACCGCTGCGGCTCGCCTTCGACAATCCACACCATCCGTACCGGCTCATGGGCCGTCGCACCGGGGGGAGGTGACGTCAGGTCCGCGACGAACGCCTGCGCGCCCGGCCAGGTCAAGCCATCGCTGCAAATCAGCTCGTCCTCATAGTTTTCAGCGATGACGTGGAAGTGCGGCGCAGCCGCCGGGCCGCGCGTATGTCGGCTCAGCTCTCCCGCCATCGGCCCAGGCTATTAGGTGTGCCTGCGGTCAGCGACCCCGCAGTGCGGCGAGCGCACGGCGTTCGTCGGCGTGCAGGGCTGTGGTGAGCGCGGCGTCCTCGTCGGTCGGATCGGCATGCAGGAAGCTGCCGGAGCCGGGGGAGCCGCCCGAGCCGAGCTTGTTCATTTTCGTCGGCACCGGAGCACCTTGGTATTCCAGCGGTAAGGGCCCCAGCGGCTGGTGCAGTTCGACGTAGGCGCCGTGCGGAAGGCGTTTGATGATGCCGGTTTCGATGCCGTGTTCGAGGACGGCGCGGTCGCTACGCTGCAGTCCCACGCACCACCGGTAGGTGACGAAGTAGACGATCACCGGCAGTATGACCATGCCGATCCGCCCGATCCAGGTGGTCGCGTTCAGCGAGATGTGGAACTTCAGCGCGATGATGTCGTTCATCGCCCCGAGCGTCAGGACCAGATAGAAGGCGATCGCCATGGCGCCGATCGAGGTCCGCACCGGGACGTCGCGCGGGCGCTGCAGCAGGTTGTGGTGCGCGTAGTCGCCGCTGAACCGCTTCTCCAGAAACGGATAGATCGTCAGCAGCACGAACACGATGCCCATGATCATCGCCGCGCCAACGGCCGCGGGCACCGTGTGATGGCCGACGTAGATCTCCCACGCCGGCCACAATCGCTGCAGGCCCTCGGTCCACATCATGTAGAAGTCCGGCTGCGATCCCGCCGACACGTGAGACGGCTGGTAAGGGCCCAGGTTCCAGATCGGGTTGATCTGCAGCAGCCCGCCCATCAGGCCGAGGACGGCGGTGGTCACCGCGAAGAAGGCGCCCGACTTGACCGCGAAGATCGGCATCACGCGGACGCCGACGACGTTGTTCTCGGTGCGGCCGGGACCGGGGAACTGGGTGTGCTTCTGGAACCACACCATCGCCAGGTGGGCGCCGATCAGCGCGAGAATGATCGCCGGCAGCACCAGGACGTGCAGCGCGTAAAGCCGAGGAATCAGCGTGGTGCCGGGAAAGTCGCCGCCGAAGAAGGCCCAGTGCAGCCAGGTGCCAATCACCGGGAACCCCAGCATGATTGACGAGAGTGCGCAGCGCAGACCGATACCGGACAGCAGATCGTCGGGCAACGAGTAGCCGAAGTAGCCCTCGAACATGGCCAGAATCAGCAGCAGGGAGCCGATCACCCAGTTGGCTTCGCGCGGCCGACGGAACGCTCCGGTGAAGAACACCCGCGCCAGGTGCACCATGATCGATGCGGCGAACAGCAGTGCAGCCCAGTGATGGACCTGGCGCACGAACAGACCGCCCCGCACCTCGAAGGAGATGTTGAGCGCCGACTCGTAGGCGCGCGACATCGGCACGCCGCGCAGGGGCTGATACACGCCCCGGTAGGCAACCTCGGTCATGGACGGATCGAAGAACAGCGTCAGGTAGATCCCGGTGATCAGCAGAACGACGAAGCTGTACAACGCGATTTCGCCCAGCAGGAACGACCAGTGTGTCGGGAACACTTTGTTGAGTTGGCGCCGCAGCACCGCTGAGGGGTGATATCGCGCGTCGATGTTATGGGCCGGGCGCATCGCGGTGTCCGCCTGTCGGAGGTCCATGGCAACCATCCCCTCACGGCTGAAGCCGCAGCTCCGCGGTCAGCCGAGCATCTACTATCACGCGTAGTACCACAGAGCGTAGTACTCGTTTCGACGGGCGTAAAGAGGTGATTTAGGCCTTGCCGTTGCGTTCGCGGTGCTTGCAGCCCGGCCAGCAACACGGTCGGCGCATGCCTTCTTCGAGTTCTTCCTGGGTGCGGCGGATCCGGCGCTCTCGGGTCACCTGTTGCTTGGCGTCGTCGACCCAGCAGATGAACTCGTTGCGCGCCAGCGGCGTGATGTCTTTCCACGCGGCCAACGCCGTGGCGTTGGTCAGCAGCGCTTCGCGCAGGTCGGCAGGAAGTTTGTGGACCACCCCGCCGGGCACCCGGTTGCCAGTCATGGCGCCAGATTAATCGCCGATCTCGGCCGGGCCGGCGAGCTAGCGTGGATGTCAGTGTCAGGGTGAGGTTGCCGCTTGATGCGGTGGTTGGATCCTGATCACCTGGTGTCTGGCTCTTAGCGTGGTTGCCGCCTTGGGTTGGCGTTCATGAGTTTTGTCGGCATCAGGTGTGAAGGACCGGCCGGCGTGACTTGATAGGAGCGTGGCACCGCCCCCGACTGAGATGTGTCCGCCGACCGGCCCAACCGTCACCTCACAGTGAAGGAGGCAACCACCATGGTTGTTGTTGGAGCCGATGTCCACAAGCGCACACACACGTTCGTTGCTGTCGACGAGGTCGGCCGCAAGCTGGGCGAGAAAGTCGTTGCCGCGACCGGGTCAGGGCATGCCGAGGCGGTGATGTGGGTCAGGGAACGTTTCGGGACCGAGGTGGTGTGGGCGATCGAGGATTGCCGGCATTTATCGGCGCGTCTGGAGCGGGACTTGCTCACCGCTGGCCAGCAGGTGGTGCGGGTGCCGCCCAAGCTGATGGCCCAGACCCGGGCCAGTGCGCGCACCCGGGGTAAGTCCGATCCCATCGATGCCTTAGCGGTGGCACGGGCATTCTTACGGGAACCCGACTTGCCGGTCGCCTCTCATGATGAGGTGTCGCGAGAGCTCAAATTATTGGTGGATCGACGCGAAGTCCTTGTCGCGCAACGGACTGCGACGATCAATCGGCTGTTGTGGCGGGTCCATGAACTCGATCCTGAACGCGCTCCCAAGGCCCGCTCGTTGGATCTGGCCAAACATCGCCGCATCCTCGGGGACTGGCTGGACACCGTTGCCGGTCTGGTAGCCGAGCTGGCCCGCGATGAGCTGGCCGACATAACCCGGCTCACCGAGGCCATCGACACGTTGGGCAAGCGCATCGGCGATCGTGTCCGCCAGGTCGCCCCGACACTGCTGGCCATGCCCGGATGCGGAGAACTGACGGCCGCCAAACTCCTCGGCGAGACCGCCACAGTGACCCGGTTCAAAAGCGAGGCAGCCTTCGCCCGCCATGCCGGGGTGGCCCCGATTCCGGTGTGGTCGGGCAACACCGCCGGACGGGTACGCATGACCCGCTCAGGCAACCGCCAACTCAACGCCGCCCTGCACCGCATCGCCGTCACCCAAATCCGTCTCAACGGACTCGGCCAGGCCTACTACCGCAAACGACTCCACACCGGCGCCTCCAACCGCGAAGCGTTACGCAGCCTCAAACGCCGACTGGCCCGCATCGTCTTCAACAACCTGCACACAGACCACCAAAACCGAACCCGGTCTTGCCAACCGGCAGCGGCTTGACATAGGAGAAACTCGTGACCGAGGAGGATCGGGCCTGGGACTTCGCCGTCGCGCCGCCGCGGATCGCTCCTGGCGTGATGTCGATGGTGGGGTATCGCGCCGTGGACAATCCGAGCGAACACCATCGGGGTATGCCGTCGTCGACGCTGACTTTCATCGTCAGTCTCGACGACGGGGTGGAGGCGGCCGAGACGGCCGAGGCCCTACCGGCCGCGCGGCCGAACCCGCTGCTGTTGGGTGGCCTGCACGTCCAGGCCGCTCATATCAGGCAGCGCCGCGGTCAAGCAGGTGTGCAGCTCGCGGTGCATCCGCTCGCGGCACGGGCCCTCTTCGGCACCCCGAGCGCGGAGTTAAACACGGCCGAGTGGGACGCCGTTGCGGTGTTGGGCCGCAATGGAATTAGGCTGCGTGACCGGGTGATCGAAGCCGGTCAATGGGCTGATGCTTTCAGCTGGGTCGCCGAATACCTGTCGGACGCGTGGCAGCGCCGCGACGGCGTCAGGGTGCGTCCCGAGGTGGCGCACGCGTGGCAGTTGTTGGCACGCAGCGGAGGACGGGCGTCGGTGGGCGCGGTGGCCGACCGCGTCGGGGTTACCGGCCGGCACTTGACGACGCTGTTCCATCGCGAAGTCGGTCGCTCGCCGAAGATGGTCGCGATGTTGATGCGATTCGAGCGGGCGACCGCTCAGATCTCGGATTCGGTGCGGCGCAGTGCGACCGTCGATCTCGCCGCCGTCGCCGCGAGCAGCGGGTACAGCGATCAGGCCCATTTGAGTCGTGAATTCACGCGGTTTGCAGGTGTGCCGCCGGGTCGTTGGATCGCAGAAGAGTTCCGAAACATTCAAGCCGGCGGCCACACGTACCGAGCAGACTGCGAGCATGGCTGCTACTAATCCGACCGTCTGGCTGACGCTGCAAGCGCACGACGCACCGAAGCTCATCGATACTACGTCAACACGTTCGGCTTGGTCCTTGCCGCGTGTTACGGCGAGGGCGACCGCGTCGACCACGCCCAACTCCTCTGGCCCGAGGGAAGCGGCGGCGTCATGCTCGGCAGCTACACACCCGGCGCCGAGTGGTGTCGGGAGCCTGGCACCGCCGGTGGCTACATCGTGACCGCCGATCCGACGGCGCTATACGAACGGGTTCGGGCTCAGGGCGCCGACATCATCCGGCCGTTGGGCAAAACCGGTTATGGGGCAAACGAATTCGGTGTCCGTGACCCGGAGGGCAATCTGTGGTCGTTCGGCGACTACCGCGGCGAGCCGCTGCCGAGCTGACATGAACAGAACGGAGAAAGGCATGCAAGCCACGAAAATATTCGCCAACCTGCGAGTCGCGGACATCGAAGCCGCGAAAGGTTTCTACACCGGCTACCTCGGGCTGCCGAAAGAAGAGTTCAACCTGGGCTGGGTGGCCAGGTACTCGTCGCCGGATGACCAGGCCAGGCTGCAGCTCGTCACCGGCGACCGCACCGCCGCCGAAGATTCGGTGATCTCCGTCTGCACAGACGACATCGACGCGGCCTACGCCGAAGCGCAGGAACTGGGCTACGAAATCGTCCACCCGCTGACCCAGGAGGCGTGGGGACTGCGACGTTTCTTCGTCCGGGCGCCCGACGGCAACGTCGTCAACATCGTGAATCATCACGACTGAAATTCGATGTTTTGGACACGTGTGGAAGGGGTAAAAATCTCTTCATGTCGAAACTCAGTGTCATGAAATCGTTTGTTATTGGTGGGGCTGTTGCCGCAGCAATGGCTGTGATGCCTGTGGCGGCAGCCGAAGCGAGTGCGGGTCCGACCGGCTCGGCCCCCACTCACAGTATTTTCAAGCAGGACCCGGGCGGCGCTGGCTGTGACGCCAACGGGACCTGTGGCTCCGGTGGTCAAAACGGCGGCCCCGGTGGCGGTCCCGGTGGCCAGGGCTGCGTCCCCGGCGTCGGCTGCGGCTCCGGCGGACAGTTCGCTGGTCCGGGCGGCGTTCCGGGCGGATGCCTTGCGGGCGTCGGCTGCGGCCACGGTTAAACCGCCCACCACACCTACTCAACTCATGCGGCCTGGGTCACCCCAGGCCGCATGACCGGCTTGCTACTCGCCTTTGAGGCTGCCGATGCCCAGCGAGTAGTCGGTGCGCGGGGGTCGTCTGTCGGCCTGTTGCTCTTCGACGTATCCCTGAGGATCGCGGTCGACGATCGATAGTCCGCGGGTGGTCGGATGCTCGGCCATGAACTCTCGATACTGGCCTCCGAGCGACTCGCGAAGACCGATCGGAGCGTTGCGCCGAAAGTCGGCCAGGCCTTCCCGTTCTTCCTCGGCCATGTGGTCGTCGTTGGCCAGCCGCGTTCTACCGACTGCAGCCCACCACTCGTCGGTGGCGATGCCGGCGGCGTTCGCGTCGCGCACACCATCACGAATGTCGTTGTGGTCGCCAATCGCATCGAGCGTTTCGCCCTCGGCATCGGCGCTGCCACGCTGGAGTAGCTGCGGGTAGAAAATCTTCTCTTCGATCAGGGCGTGCACGTCGAGTTTGTCGGCGAGCGGACGCCACACCCTCATCAGCGCGCGCTGATTGGGCGGCGTCTGTGCCTGCAGTTCGTCCAGCTTGGCGAACTGTTTACGAAACCAGTCGTGGTCGTCCAGGATCAACGTGGTGATGTCAGCCATCCCCACCAGTAAATCAGTAGCGCGGTGAGCGCGCGCCAGACTTGCACCTCACGTGACGTCAGGTCGTAGGTTCACGGCGATGACGGAATCAGGATCGGAGATCGGTAGCGGACACCTGGAGTGGAGTGTCGGCGAACTCGCCGATGCCGCCGGCGTCACCGTTCGGACGCTTCACCACTACGACCAGGTCGGGTTGCTCACGCCGGCGGCGCGAACGGGTGCGGGCCATCGGCGGTACCGGGCCGAGCAGGCAGAGCGGCTCTACGAGATCACCGCGATGCGGAGCCTCGGGTTCGACCTCGAAGAGATCCGGAGGGCACTGAACGACGGCGAGGACCTCCCCGCCGTCGTTCGGCTCCATCTCCACCAGGTGCGGGACCGTTTGCGGGAGACCTCGGAGCTGAATCACCGGCTCGAGCGCCTGCTGGCGGCGCTCGACTCCTCCGGCCACCCGTCGACCGACGAGATCATCCAGGCAACGGAGGCCACAGTGAACGTGAATCTGACGAAGATCTACACCCGCCACGGCGACCGCGGCGAGACCTCGACCGGCAGCCGGGCCCGGGTTCCGAAGGACGACCCGAGGATCGAGGCCGGCGGTGACGTCGATGAGCTCAACGCCCAGCTCGGGGTGGTTCTCACCCATCTCCGGGAGCAGCCGTTCGCCGGGTGGCTCGGGGAGATCCAGAACGAGCTCTTCGATCTCGGCGCTGATCTCTGCCGCCCGGCAGACGGCGAGGGGTTCCGGATCGATGCCGGGTACGTCGAGCGGCTGGAGAGGCGTTGCGATGAAGCCAACGCGCAGCTTTCGCCGCCGGCGTCGTTCGTGCTGCCCGGGGGCGGCTTAGCCTCGGCGGAGCTCCACGTGGCCCGCACCGTCTGTCGCCGGGCCGAGCGGCGAGCGGTATCCGTCGACGATCTGAGCCCGCAGATCATCCGTTACCTCAACCGCCTGTCCGACCTGCTGTTTATCGTCGCCCGGGCCGTCGCCGTCGAGCAGCGGACCTGGGCCCCGGGGGCTACCTCGGGTTGAGACGGGCCTCGTCGGCATGAGGTTTCCAGCAGATGGCCAGCCCCGCAGCGATGAGCGCAGCCGTGCCCGCAGCCGTGCCGACGAAGATCCACCCATGCCGGACCGCGGCCAGGTCGACGCCGCGCTGGTAGATCATCGTCAGAGCCGTGGTGCCCAACACCATGCCCAGCTGCCGAGCGGTGTTCGTCACCGCCGATCCAGCTCCCCACCGGTAGGCCGGTAGCGCAACACCGGTGACCGCGGAAAGGCTCGGCATCACCAACCCGACGCCAGTACCGGTAAACAGTTGAGCCGGAAAGTAATCGGTGAAGTAATGGGGTGTAGTCCCGATGGTGCACAGCCAGATCGCGATCCCCACTGCGTAGAGCGCAGCCCCAGTCGCGGCGACCACTCCGATGCCTGCCTTCCCGATCAGCCGCCCGGCCAGCAACGAGACGATGACCACCACCAGCGGACCCGGCGCCAGGCACAAGCCGGCGATCGCAGGCGGCATACCCCACACGGTGGTGAGCAGCATGACCCCGCTCAGCAGCATTGCGCCGTGCGCTGATGAAAACGCCAGCATCGCAAGGCAACTCGACCACATCGGCAGCACTCGGACCGCTGCCAGATCCACGGCAGGCGATGGGTGGCGCAGCGAACGCCATACCGCCAGAGCCATCGCGCCGACGGCACCGACGACCGCGGACGCGATCGCGGTAGTACTACGACCGACCACCGGCAGCTCGATCAGCGCCCACACGAGTGCCCCGACGCCGACCACCAAGCTCAATGCGCCAAACAGATCGGGAACGCCAGTACCGGTTGCGGCGGCCTTCGACAGCACCATGCCTCCGGCAACAACCGCCAGCAGTCCGACCGGGACGTTGACGAAAAAGATCCAGCGCCAGGACAACTGGACCAACAGGCCGCCAACCGGTGGCCCGAGGGCTGCGGCCGTCGCACCCACCGCCGACCAGATGCTGACGGCAACGGCACGCCGGGACGCGGGAACGGCGGCGAGTAGCAGTGCGAGCGAGCTCGGCATGAGCATCGCGGCGCCCAGCGCCTGTACGGCGCGGGATGCGACGAGCATGGGGAACGACGCCGAGAGCCCGCAGGTGGCCGACCCCAGCGTGAACACCACCAGGCCGGTGAGAAAAACCCGGCGATGGCCATAGCGGTCGCCCAATCGGCCCGCCGGGTTCATGAACGCCGCGAAGACAAGCGTGTAGGCGTTCAGAACCCACGACATCGCTTCGAGGTCGGCCGTGCCGAAGGCCTGGCGGATATCGGGAAAGGCGATGTTCACGATGAAGAGATCGAGGCTGGCCAAGAACGCGGCGGTGGAAACCACCAGAACGGTGGCGGCGGGGCGCGCTGTCGGTAGCTGCGTTATCGTCGTCACGCTCGCCTCGCGGTTAGGTTCGATCGACAGGGAAACCGCGTCCGCCTGATCGCTGGATATAGCCAACAATACCTAGCTGATAATCGGCGGGACACCGCTGGGGGAGTTAGTTAAGTCACTACGCACGAGTCGAATAGGTCCTACGCTCGGCCCATGACCGTCCCCTACGGCGAGGCATTGCGAGAGCAGTTCCGAGACCGACTGGCCGCCCATGACCGTCGCGTGGTGGACGATCCGGCCAAGCGTCACGCGGCCGTCGCGGTGGTGCTGGTCGACTCGGAAGTAGGGGAGGACAGAATCGACCCGGCGCCGGTCGACGATTGGATCGCGGGACGCCCGATGCCGGAATCTCTCGACGGCCGCATGGTGGGCGTCTCCGGAGGTACGGCTTTCCTGTTGTGTCGCAGAACCTCTCGGCTCAGTTCGCACCCAGCACAGTGGGCGCTTCCGGGTGGCCGCCTGGATCCCGGGGAGACCGCGATCGACGCAGCTCTCCGCGAACTCGACGAGGAGGTTGGCATCAAACTCGCCGCCTCCAACGTGTTGGGTTTGCTCGACGACTATCCGACCCGTTCCGGATATGTGATCACCCCGGTGGTGATCTGGGGTGGCGGACGGCTGGACCCGCATCCGGCACCAGACGAAGTGGTCGCGGTCTACCGGGTCGGGATCCACCAGTTGCAGCGTTCGGACTCGCCGCGATTCATAACCATCCCGGAAAGTTCGCGGCCCGTTGTGCAAATACCGCTGGGCAATGACCTCATCCACGCGCCGACCGGCGCGGTGCTTCTGCAGCTGCGCTGGCTCTGCCTGGATGGCCGCGACGATCCGGTCGCCGAGTTGGAACAGCCGGTCTTCGCCTGGAAGTGACCGCGAGCCGGCGTCGATTTCGATGCGGGCAGATCTGGAAAGTTGCGGGGATCCAGCAGTAGTGTGAGCCCATGGGCGTCGTGAGCGCGTTTCAACGATGGCAGTACCGCAAAGGCCGTCCGGGTTGGTCCGCGCGTATCGCAAATCGTTTGGGCGCCTTGAGCTTTGCGGCCGGCATCGGACCAGGTGGAGCTGCCACGCTCGAAGTGCGCGGCCATAAATCCGGGCGGTTGATTTCGTTCCCGGTCGTCGTCGCCGATTACCAGGGTGAGCGGTACCTGGTCGCCATGCTCGGTCAGAAGACGAACTGGGTGCGCAACCTGCGGGGCGGTGACGGTCACGCGGTGCTGCGGCGCGGCCGGCCCGAAGAGGTGGCGTTGGTGGAAGACCGCTCCGAACACCGCGCGGCGATCTTGCGTCGCTACCTCGAACTAGCCCCTGGAGCGCGCCCGTTTTTTACGATCGACCGCCACGCGCCCCTCGACGACTTCGAGGGCATCGTCGATCAGTACCCGGTCTTTCGGGTCGCCTGATTCGTCAACGAAGCCAGGTCCAGGCTCGGGCGTGACGTTGTGCGCGGTGATCTCCTGCCGGCAGTGCGCACAAACCAGCATCGGCTCGGCGGTCTGACCGCACGGCTGGTGATGCAACACGATCGGTGGTCCCTGGGGATGGGGGAGATGCCGGTCGCCCCACTGCATCAGAACGACGATCGCCGCAAAAAGATCTCGGCCGGGATCGGTCAGCCGGTACTCATGACGGTCGGGATCGCTTGCGTAGAGCGCCTTTTCCAGCAAGCCCTTGTCGACGAGGGTTCGCAGCCGGGTCGACAAGGTGGGCCGGGAAATTTGCAGATTGCGGGCCAACTGCCCGAACCGGCGCACCCCGAAGAACGCTTCGCGCAGAATCAGCAAGGTCCACCGTTCGCCCACGATCTCCAGGGCACGCGCGACGGATTCGCCCTCGAAGCGATGGGACAGATCGGGGTAATCCATGGTTCACCTAATGTACCGGTTCAAAAACTAAACCGGTAGTGCTACCGTGACTGGATCACACACCGTCGTGCAAAGCGAGGACGTATGGATACCGACGTCATGACCGCGCCCGTTCTGAACCGCGCGCGGGCGATCGCCGATCTGGCCCGCGGCATGGCCGACGAGATCGACTCCGGCCGCAGATTGCCCGCGGAATTGGTTGAGGCACTGCGCGACTCAGGTTTACTACGGGCGGGTGCCCCGGTCGAGGTCGGCGCCCTGGAGCTGCCGGCGGGCACTGCGCTGCGTTGCGCCGAGGAGGTGGCCCGCGGTGACGCATCGGCCGGCTGGTGCGTGTCGATCGGGATCACCGCCACCCTGCTGGTCGCGTACCTGCCGCCGCAGAGCCGTGACGAACTGTTCGGCGGCGGCCGTGGCCTCGCCGCGGGGGTGTGGGCACCGCAGGGCAAGGCCACCCGCGTTCCCGGGGGTGTGGTGGTCTCGGGCCGCTGGGCATTCTGCAGCGGCATCACCCACGCGGACGTGCTGTTCGCCGGCTGCGTGCTGGACGACAAACCGGCGGTGGTGGCGCTACCCACCGAGCAACTACAGATCCTGGACACCTGGCACACCCTCGGCCTGCGCGGCACTGGCAGCCACGACAGCGTCGCCGACGAGGTCTTCGTTCCCGCCGAGCGGGTGCTCTCGATCTTCGATGGCCCGGTGATCGACCGTCCGCTGTACCGCTTCCCTCCGTTCGGATTCTTTGCCGCGTGCATCACGGCCGCGGCGATGGGTAATGCGCGGGCCGCGATCGACAACTTCGTCGACCTCGCCGGTACTAAGAAAGGGGTCGCCGCCAGCCGCACACTTGCCGAACGCTCGACCATCCAGGTGGCGGTCGCGACGGCCGACTCGGCGCTCGAAGCCGCGCGGGCCGGCTACTACCAGGCCATCGAAAATGCTTGGCAGGCGGCCGAAGACGGGCCGTCGGTGCCGTTGGCGGCGCGCACTCGACTGCGACTCGCCGCGACGCATGGAGCGCGGGTGTCGGCCGACGTCGTTCGATCGATGTACGACCTCGCCGGGGGCAGCGCCATCTACGACGGCGCACCACTGCAACGGCGTCTGCGCGATGCGTTCACCGCCACCGCGCACTTCCAGGTGAACGAGGCATCGCGCGAACTGCCGGGCCGCATCCTGCTGGGTCAGGCCAGTGAGGCGGCGATGCTGTGAGGTCACCGATCGAAGCGGTCTTGCCGTTCTGGTTGGACCGGCCCGATCTGGAGGCGATGGAGATCGCCGAGGCTGTCCATGCAGCCGGCATCGGCGGACTGTGGATCGGCGAGATGGCGACGTTCGACGCCTTCGCGCTGGCCACCGCGATCGGTGTGCGCGCGCCGGGCCTGGGGCTCCGGATCGGACCTTTGCCGATCAGCGTGCGAACCCCCGCCTCGATCGCTTTGGGCGCCAGCACAGTTGCCGGGGTCACCGGCGCCCAAGTCGACATCGCGCTGGGTGCCTCGAGTCCCTTCATCGTTTCGGGCTGGTACGACCGGGACTGGTCGCACAGCCTCGGGCGGATGCGGGAGACGATCGCGTGTCTGCGGACGATCCTGCGCGGCGAGCGCGCCGACTACGACGGCCGCTATGTTCGCAGCCGCGGATTCCGTCTTCGAAACCCGTTGCCGGACATTCGTATCGGCGTTGGCGCCTTCGGCCCGTCGATGATGAAGCTCTCGGCAGAGTTCGCCGACGAAGTCGTCCTGAACCTGGCCTCCCCGCAGCGGGTCTCGCAGGTACGCGAGCAGATCGAGCGGGACGCCGCCGCCGCGGGCCGGACGCCGCCGCACATCACGGCGTGGGTTCCGGTCGCGGTGCAGCCAGGTGAGGCCGCCCTGCGTCAGCTGGCCGGACAGGTCGCGGTCTATCTCGCCCCACCCGGATACGGCGAAATGTTCTGCGATCTAGGCTTCGCCGACCTGGTCGAACGGGCCCGCTCCGGTGCGCGAAGGGCGGAGCTGGCCGCGGCCATTCCGCTCGAATTGGCCCAGCAATTGGCCGCATTGGGCACACCGGATCAGGTCGCCGGTCGGATCATGGAGTATCTGGATGCGGGCGCGGACACCGTCGCGGTGATACCCGTGACCGCCGAAGACCCCGCCGGTCGGATCGCTCTCGGCTGCGCCGCAGACATCTCTCGCACCACCTCGTCAGTTCAGGAGACCGCTTCATGACCACCGTCAACACCCAATGCCGACTTGCCGAACGACCGGCCGACAAGCTCACCGCGAGCAACTGGCAGATTGTCGAGGAACCCAAACCCGTTGCCGCCGAGGGGCATTTCGTCGTCCAGGTCGACTACCTGTCCATCGACCCCGCGATGCGCACCTGGATGAACGCCGGCCGCAGCTACGTGCCGCCGGTCGAGATCGGTGAGGTGATGCGCGCGTTGGGCGTCGGCCAGGTCGTCGAATCCCGGCACCCCGACTTCGCGGTCGGAGACCAGGTGTCCGGAATCTTCGGTGTCCAGCGCTACGCGTTGTCCGACGGCACCGAGGTCAACAAGATCGACACCGCGCTGGCTCCGGCGCCGGTGTATCTCAGTGCACTCGGTATCAGCGGTTTGACCGCGTACTTCGGCCTGCTCGACGTCGGCCGTCCCGAGCCGGGTCAGACCGTGCTGGTCTCCGGAGCGGCCGGATCGGTGGGCAGCATCGTCGGGCAGATCGCCCGGATCAAGGGATGCCGCGCCGTCGGCGTCGCCGGCGGCGAGGACAAATGCCGCTGGCTGGTCGAGGAAGTCGGCTTCGACGCCGCGATCGACTACAAGGCCGCTGACCTGCGCAAGGAACTCAAGACCCACGCCCCGGACGGCGTTGACGTCTACTTCGACAACGTCGGAGGGGCAACGTTGGAGGCTGCACTGAACCGGCTCGCACACGGTGCCCGCATCGTGCTGTGCGGGGCGGTGTCGCAGTACAACGACACTCCGCGGGGCCCGTCGAACTACATGCAACTGTTGGTCGCGCGCGCATCCATGACCGGATTCGTCATCTTCGACTACGTCAAGCAATATCCGGAAGGTGTTGCCCAACTGGCGAAATGGCTCCACAGCGGCGAATTGCAATCACACGAGCAGATCGAGCAAGGCGGGGTCGCAGACTTTCCCGACACGCTGGTCAAGCTCTTCCGTGGCGAAAACACCGGCAAGCTGATTCTCGGGTTAGGGGAATAGCCCCGCCGCACGATCTGGTTGAACAAAGCCATGGCTGCCTTTAGCGAGACCCAACGTGAAGAATTTCTCGCCGACAAGCACGTCGCGGTGTTGTCCGTGGCTGCGACCGATGGGCGTCCGCCGGCCAGCGTCCCGATCTGGTACGGCTATACGCCCGGCGGGGACATTCTGGTCAACACGGGCGTGACGTCCCGCAAGACCAAGCTCATCGAGCGGGCGGGCGTCGTGAGCCTGGTGGTACAACGCGAGGAGCCGCCGTATCAGTACGTGGTCGTCGAGGGCACCGTGATCGACACCGCCTCGCCCGCCCCACTGAACGTCCGTGAAGCCATCGCGATCCGCTACCTGGGCGAGGAAGGCGGACGCGCTTTTGTGGCGGGGATGGCCGATCAGCCGGGCATCCTGTTCACCATCCGGCCCGACCGCTGGATCACCGCCGACTTCTCCGGCGAACTGTAACTTTCGCGATTTCGAGCGCGCTGCGGCCCGTTGTGTCGCGGCCTTAGACGGCCTGACCTGTCATAGGATGACGGTCTCAAGAATAGGTCGCTACGCTCGAAAACGCTTAGGAAGCAACTCAAATGGACCTCGACCGCATCACCAACCCATTGCGACTGGCGAGGGGATCGCACCAGCCCGGATCGGGCAAAGGGTGCGCGATGAACGTGATTTCCTACGTCAACGGCGACGAGCAGATCACCGACTTTCCGGCGACCTCGGCCCGGCCGTTGGCGTCGTTCGTGCAGTTGTGCAACGACTTGCTGGCTGAGCCCGACGGCTACCTGTCGCCCGAGAACAGTCTGCTGGTGCTCGACCTCGGCTGGCTGACCGTCGGCACCGCCGACGTCGCCGACGCGGTCATGCACATCTGGGTGACCAAATTGCTGACCAGCCCACCGTGGGGTGTTCTCCGGTATGCGGACGGCGCAGCGGCCAAGGCCATCGCCGACGTCGCTGATCTGCATCGGACATTCGTGCCCGGCGATGTGCCGTCGATCGTCAACTGGGACGGCGCCGCGCGCGCCGCACGTACCGCCAGCGAGACGTCGGAGGGCGCCGAGTTGTACGCCGTGCGCGCCGCTTCTCAGTCGACTTCCCTGATCGAGACCGACGACTGGGACACCCTGGACGCGGTGACCGGCAACGCGCTGCGGGCACATCGACTGGCCAACGGAGAGGCCGGCGCCGCTCGGATTCTCGAAGTCACTCGTAACGCCATCCGCTCGTGGCGACGCCTCGCCGGATTGAGTGTGGTGGGCAACGACCCGATCCCGGTTGCCGGCGTCCGGCCGCGCAAGACGGTTGCCGCTTGAGTCAGCCCTGCCGGTGACCGTCTCGGCGTAGCCGCACCGCCCGGGCGAGCGCCGCCGTCGTCGCCAACACCGCCATCGCCGCCAGGATCAGCCGCGTGCCCTCCGTTCCCCCGCTGGTCAGGAGCAGCGGCAGGCCGAAGCCGATGTAGGTCACCGAGTAGAAGACGCCGGTGAGTGTGCCCCGGACATGTTGGGGCGCGGCAGCTTCCAGGTCGATCAATCCCTCGCGCAGCGCAAGACCGGACCCGCAGCCCAGAAGCACCAGCAA
The DNA here is from genome assembly GCA_963826365.1 of uncultured Actinomycetota bacterium. Taxonomy (GTDB): domain Bacteria; phylum Actinomycetota; class Actinomycetes; order Mycobacteriales; family Mycobacteriaceae; genus Mycobacterium. Next base: position 219,872 of record CAWGXA010000007.1, read on the forward strand.
CGGCAGTGCCAACGTGAGTGTCATGGTGGGTGGGGCCATCGCGAGGAACGCATAGCTGAGCGCTGCCAGCGCTGCGCCGGTGGTGCCGGCCCACGGTCCCCAGTTGGCGGCACGGGCAGTGATCTGAATGATTCCGCTCGCCCCGTTGACGATCAGGGCGGCTAGTCCCGCCGCCACTGGCGCGGCCAGCCCCACATGGACCCGCGCCGGAATGGTGACGAATCCCAGGGTCGCCGAGGCGAACACCCACGGCGCCAGCGGGAGGGCCCAACTCAACGCCCGGGCGATGCCCTGCCGCGGCGTCGCGGCTTGTTCAGGGTGAGATGACTCTGCCGCACCGGTCTCCGCTGGGCGCCGCGCAACCACGATCGTGAGGGCCATCGTGGCTACCACGAGCGCGGCGGCGACGCCGAAGGAAATCCGAATGCCGGGCTCGCCGGCGCCGGTGATCAACCCTCCGGCGAATGGCCCGATCGCGAAACCCACCATCAGCACCGCACCCGCGGTCGCCGCACCGGCCGGCCCCTTGAGGTCCGACGCCCACGCGGTGCCCGAGCTCATCGCCAGCCCCACACCGAGTCCGACGGTCAACCGCCCCACGGTCAGCGCTTCGGGTTGTTGGGACAGCAGCATCAAGACCGTTCCCACGGCAGCGGTCGCGGAGCCCGTCAGCACCACCGCACGCCGACCGAACGCATCCGAGGCGCGGCCACCCAGCAGCAGACCGGGAAGCAGGCCCACCGCGTAGATGCCGAAGATCGCGTCGAGGGTGGCCGTACTCAGGTGCTGGCGGTCGCTGATGGCGGGCATCAAGGCGACGAAGTGGTTGGCCACCCATCCGGTTGCCAGCAGAACAGCCAAGACGGCGCCGAACTCGACGTTGACGCGGGCCCCGGCGGCGGATTCGGGTCGTGACTCGCGCACCAGGCTCGATGACCCGCTCATGGACTGCCCTTTCTGCTCGAGGCCGCGATCTGAAACGACCACGCCGGCTGGAAAGTTATTCCCGGTCGACCGCCAGACGCAACGCATTTACCCAAGGTCGGCTCGTGCGGCGGAGCTAGGATGCGCACGTGCCGATCGATGATGACCCGGTGACCGTAACGCCGATGCCCGGGAAACCCGCCCTTCTGCTGGGCGCCTTCGATATCGCCAGCGTGGGATACGTCGCCGAGGAATTCTTCATCTCGGGTTCGGCGTCGTCCTACACCCCTGCCGCCGAGCTCGGACCGGATGGCCGGTGGAGCGTGTCGCCGGGGATGGCCGCTGACTACACCACCCGGATCGTGGCGCTGACTCCATCGGACCCGGCCCGGTTCAACGGGACGGTGCTCGTCGAGTGGCTCAATGTCAGCGGCGGCATCGATGCCCCCGCGGTCTGGATGATGGCGCACCGCGAAATGCTGCGGACCGGTTACGCCTACATCGCGGTGTCGGTGCAACGCGTGGGCGTCGAGGGCGGCGACAACCTCATGGGTCTCGACATGTCGTTGAAAAGTCAGAATTTGCAGCGATATTTGTCGCTGCACCACCCCGGCGACGCGTACGCGTATGACATCTTCTCGCAGGCCGGCCAACTGGCGAGGAAGAAGGAAGTTCTACGAGGGCTGCGCGCCGAACACGTCATCGCGCTGGGTGAATCGCAGTCGGCCTTGTTCCTGACGACGTACATCAACGCCGTCGACCCACTGGCGCGCGTCTACGACGGATTTCTGGTGCATTCGCGATTTGGGTCCACGGCGCCGCTGGACGGTGGCTCGATATTCGAAGTGCTGGAGCGCAACTCGTCGCAGGCGGTCGCGTTTCGCCCTGATCTGCGAGTACCGCTCGTCACGATCATCACCGAGACCGACTTGTTCGGCGGCCATCGGCAGGGCTATCACAGTGCGAGACAGCCTGATAATCAACGACTTCGAGTATGGGAGATCGCCGGCGCGGCCCACGCCGACAACTACACGATTCTGGTGGCGCCGATCGACACCGGGGACGCGGCGCTCGCTGACATCGTTGCCGGCTACGCGCCGACGAACATGTTGATGGGCCAGGAACTGGACCATCACATCAACTTTGCGCCGCAACACCACTACGTTCTGCAGGCGGCGTTGTCGCAGCTGTGCAGCTGGGTGGGCACCGGTCGGCCGGCCCCCGGCAGCGAGCCCATCGAGATGCGCGGTGAGCAGCCTGTTCTCGATGAACACGGCCTTGCCCGGGGCGGCGTCAGAACCCCGTGGGTCGATGTGCCGATCGCTCGGACGTCCGGTAGCGGGGGCGAAGAGAACATAATGTCGTCGATCTTCGGCTCCGGTGATCTATTCGACGCGGCTACCGTGCAACGGCTCTACCCGGACGGAGTGACGGACTATCTGGGTCGTTTCACCGCGTCACTCGACTCGGCGATCCAGTCGGGTTTCCTGCTGGCTGCCGATCGCGACGAGATTCTCGAACTCGCCACCGCCATGTACCCCAGCTAGGGCGATATCAGAGCGGCGAGGCCTCGAGCGTCAGAGTGAACAGGGCGTAGGCCATGCAGAACAGGAAGTTCAGCGTGACGAGAACCATGCCGATGAACAGCAATGAGCGGGTGCCGCGGCGCTTCATCCGCCGGATCTTCGCGCTGAACTCTTCGCGTCTGAACTGAGTGGCGATCAGCGCGAAGTTGAAGTCGCAGACCTCGGCGTGGCCGACCGGCGAACCGGCCAACATCTGCCTGAGCAGGTCAGGCGAAGTGCTCACGCCGACGCGGGCGAAGCGACGGCTGAGTCGTCGTGCTCGCCGACGGTCCGCGAGATGACCACCGGCCCGCAACCGCTGAGGTAATTGCCCACGTTCGTCCCCCCAGGGGGTAGTGGGCCTCATCACACGCCGAAGTGTAGCCAGGCCGCGTCGAATATCGGAAGCTTCGGGCTCAATGCTCTGGAGGAATTTCAGTCGCGGCCGCGGAGGTGCAGAGTCTGCACGAAATCATCCGGTGACAGCCCCTACGGGCGGATGACCCCGCGCAACGGCATCAACCCGAGCTCGTTGTGGCTCATGAATCCCGGCGGTGCGTCCACAACGGCGGGGATGGCGTTCGCAGGGCCCATCGCGGTCCAGGTATAGCCGGGAAGTGCGTACCCGCCGTCGGGATCCTTGGCTCCTTGCAGGATCAGCTCGGTGGACGAGTCGCCTTCGATCACGATGCGGTAGTGGTAGTGCTGTGGCCAATCCTCCCGCGGCTCAATGGCATCGAAGGTGTCCATCGTGTAGATCTCGTGGAAGACGATGAGTGGCCTGTTGTCCACCCACGCCGTCCATTTATGATGCTGACGCGCCACGGTACCCGACTTGATCACGCCTTTGAACCCTGGCATGTCGCTGGTCTCACCACCTTCGAATGGAATGTCGCGGGTGGCGACCCCGAGCTCGACCTCGGTGGTGTATCTGTCCACCGTCTTGCCCATTCCCTCGACAATCATCGCCATCGACTGTGCGAACAACGGCCAGGCTTGCCCCAGCAGATTGGGGCCGTCCTCGAATCCGGCCGGATCACTGCCCATGCCCATTTCGTACAGGTACTTGAGGGTGTCCCGGCCGAAGTTCACCACCTCGTAGATGTGGATGGTGTCGATCTGGCTGACAATCCGGGCCAGCGTGAGAACGAGCAGGTCGCCGGCGAAACCGGGATTGACGCCACCAGCGTGGAAGGAGGTGCCGCCGTCGAGGCACGCCGCATGGATCTTGTCGATGTCGGCCTGACTGTGCTCGGTTCGGTACCACCACGCGCCACCTGAGGCGACGACGTTCTTCCCTCCGCGCAGCAGACGGCACACTTCGTCGGGGTCAGACCAAAGCGGCGCATAGAACACGCAGTCGGCTTCCAGTGCTTCGATCACTTCCTTGTCGTTGGTGGCGAGCACACCGGTCGGCGCCTTGCCGCAGAGCTCACCGGCATCCTTGCCGACCTTCTCAGGACGGTTGCAGAGCACCCCGACAAGTTCGTAGGACGGGTTATGGGCAAAATGGCGCAGCGCTATCGTTCCGACGTTGCCCACGCCCCACTGGATTACGCGATATTTCTTGTCGACCGGCGAGGTGCGGGTCTCTGCGTGGTCTTGCGCGACAGTCGTCATTGCTGCTCCTTCGATTTCATGATCACTGTTTTCAGCTGATCGACACTCCGGCATCGACTTTGAACTGCAGGCCGGTGACAAAACGTGATTCATCCGAGATCAGGAACAGCACCGCATTGCTGGTATCGACGGGTTCGATGCACGGTGTGGGCATCGCGTTGACGAACATCGGTATCAGGTCCGGACGTTCTTCGCCGAGTGTGGCACCGAACGACGGCGGAACCATTCCGGTGGGCGTCCCGGTGGGATGCACCGAGTTGACCCGAATGCTCTGCGCAGCAAGCTCGTT
>CAWGXA010000008.1:0-39133 GCA_963826365.1 uncultured Actinomycetota bacterium
GGATCAATGGCATTTGAGTGACCTCGTTTGAGGCGTTTGACGACAATCTTGACGACAACGGCAGGCTCCTCGGCGACAAGGGCTCACCGATCGGGCCGTCCCCCGTATGGGTGAAAAGATTGCCCATCGCGTCGAGCGCGTCACGTTGTACGGCCTCGATGACCTCCCTCCACCACACGTTCATCCAGTGATCTTGTGTATCGCAGTACGCACGAAACCCGCAGACTGAATCCTTCCAAAGCGGTTGGCGAGGCTTAAGTTGTTCGGGCACGCCACGTTTGAACCACGACTGGCACCGTTTCGTGTCGCCGGCCGCACCTCCAATGCCGCCGACGGTTTTGGGCTTCACCCCGGTTGGTGGACATAGAGTCCCCCGGCACGCAGTGTTTCCGAGGGAGCCTCACCGAACAACTGACGATATTGACTGGCAAACCTGCCAAGGTGCAGGAACCCCCAACGGCTCGCAACCATCGTTACCGTGACCGAATCCGCAGAGTTGGCGGCGAGTTCTGAGTGCACATGGTGGAGCCGAAGCCGCCGCAGATACATCATCGGCGAAGGCTGGCCGGACCGCTCAAACGCCCGCTGCAGGGCTCGCGTGCCGACCCCGGTTGCTCGTGCCAGTTCGGCAGTGCTCCAAGGTGTTTCCGGGTGTGCATGCATCAGATCGATCGCCCGCTTCGCTACAGGCGTGCTTGCCGCGCTTTCGCTTTCAGTCAAAGCCTCGGTGTAATTGTGGGGTTGTATCTGCAGCAAGCCCCCGATCAGCAGAAGCTGTAGGTTTGCCACGGCGAGCCGGTGGTTGAGAAGCCCCCCGGGCTGCCCCACTTGACGTGCCAAGAGCCGTACTAACTGATACCAATCGTTCGCGGCGGGGGTGCTCAGATTGAACTGCCGGTCAAACGTAATTCGTTGGCGCACGGGGCGGTTGAGCATCGCTTCCAGCTGCAACCGCATCTGTGGTTCAGAAACCTTCAGACAGATCTGACCGCAGTCGCCGGACCAGTCAAGCACGCACGGCGTGCCCGGTGTGAACACCGCGACTAACCCGGTCGTCGTCGTAACGAGCCCCCCGTCACGCCACCGACTCACTGCCCTGCCGGATAACGGAGCATCGATGTAATAGGCGGTCACGTCGTCTGTCCGGATAGCGATGTCGGCGCCGAAGCCAAGGTAGCCGGCGGTCAACAGCGGCAGCTGCAGCGCGTTCATCTGCATGTTCACCGATTTGGTGTCGATCGGGGTCAGCTGGGCCGCCACGTAGACGCGGCCCAAAGCATCGGCCGCCTCATCGACGTCCGTCGTCCGAACCTCAGGCGCCAAGTCGAAGGCTAACTCGGTCATTTGTCGCTCCCAGCATGGATTCAGCGATCGGTGTCTTCCGCTTCACTTGAAGCCCCATGCTATTCGCCAGCCATGCCGACCCGGATCGTGTCGGGCCGCCGCGGAAACATTCAACGCAACCGTCTCTATACAGGGCTGGCGGGCAGAAAAGCTGGGTAGCGGTAATCCCGTCAGAGCCAAGTTAGGCCGAGTAGAAACTCCGCGATCTGTCGCCTATGCGGGTGCCTCCGGCTGACGGGAAGCGGACAAGTTCGGGGCGCTTAGCGGATATCACCGGCTGTGTCAGTCCGCTTGGCTACAGCTAGGGGCTTGGCACAGGGGGTGACATGGACAAACCAGGCTATTGAAGGGCAACCAGCCGGTTGTTTCCGCATCGAACTGCAATATCTGCCGGCGACGACACCGTCGTGATGAAAGCGGCCGGCGACCTGAGGGGAGCCGCTGGCCAGGTTAAAAGGGGGGCTGCCGAGCGGCGATGGTCGCGGTCTAACGGCTTCGACGGGGGATCACGGTAAACGGCAACGTCAACACCGGCCACTACGACCAGGTCCGGGCCGCGTTCGAGCAAGTATTCGAGAGGGAGTTTTGAGAACCGCAGTCGTCTACCGAACGCAAGCCAAGGCGTTGAAGGAGGAGTGTGAGCGGGCCAACTACGGTGAGTCCGACGAAGTCCAGTTCGAGATGTGCGAATTCACCGACGGCAGGGTGGCGCAACGCTGGCGCGTGGGCGCGCGGAGTTGCGCGTGGTGGGACTCGTTGCAAGATCTCTATGCCATCCATATTGACGCGCATCCCGACTACGGCACGCGCGTCGAATGGTCAGATGGCAGCATCGAAGAACTGTAGCGGTCGCTGATGCCGTGGAAGATTGTCGCGGGCGGCAACGGCTGCCCGTTCGGGGGTAGTCCGCGCCGACGCCGGCGGGCACGTCGCCTGCCACCCCGCCCGCGCGAAAGCCGAGGCGCAGCTGCGCGCACTCTGTTCCGGATGTGGTGGTGAGCCCGGACGGGCGCTGCCTCCGTGCCAGCACGGCACGTCGGTCCGGGCGGCCGCCCGATGAAGCGGGGGTTGTGGTGGCTGCTGGGGATCCTGGCTGCGGCACTGTTCGTCGCGGCGTGGATCGTGGTGGCCCACTCGCCGTTCCACTTCCCGCCGGTCGCCGTGTGACGACGGTGGAGCGCGTCTATCTGACAGAGCGCGACGTGCGCGCCCTGCTTGCCCGGTTCACGTACAAACCGAACTGGACATTTAATCTGGTCAGCAAGGTCCTGGCCTCACACTGCAGATGACGATGACGGTGCAGAATTCACGCCGGGATATCGAGTCAGCCCGGCGGCACTGGGGGGCACGCGTCCAGCCTGCGGGCAACCGGCCCGGTCGAGGCGATCGTGCCAATACCGCCATATCTGCACGGCGAGGATGAGTTCTGGCGGTGGCTGCGCTCACGGCGAATGGCTGGCTTGTCCGTCACCCACTACGACACTTGTTCGGTCTCGATGGTCAACTTGGCGACCGCCGCCGTTACCGCGGTCGGCCGGAGGGACGCTCCGCTCGGCACGTTGTTCGCCCCGGACGCCACCCACGTCTATGTGACCAATGAACATTCACTGACCGTGATCGACACGACCACCACTGACGCATGCGAACTCATTGTTGGGCGCCTCCCAAGAGGTTTACAGCTCAGTCCCGACGGAAGCAGGCCTACAGCACTAATTTTGGCGACGGCACGATCTCGGTGATCGATGGCATCAACTCGATCACAGCGACCCTCGATTGGCTGCGTCGACGAACTCTAGCGGTCGCTGATCCACGTGATTCGTCGCAATTACCCTCGCGTCGCAAAGAGCGCAGCCGTTTCTTGCGACACCTCGTCGCTGATGCGCGCTGCCACTCCGGCCGGATCCATCGTCACCGGTGCGTCGGCGAGGATGCCGGCGGCCGCGTGGAGCGCATCGGACGCCAGTGGCTGCCACTTATCCAGCCAGGCGGAAACCGCGTCGGCGTTCGAAGGCGTGTCATTAATGAGGTGGCGCAGTAGTGCGGCCGTCCACGCGCGATGCCAACCGGCGTCTTCGTCGAGCGAGAAGTGAATGCTGGTCAGGATGGGATCGCCGTTGGCCGTTGCCAGGGAGCCGGCGATTTCTTGATTCACCAGGCGATCAATTCGAGGCTTGATGACCGCGTTCGTCACGACAAAAGCCTCATCCCAGTCATAGGTGATCAGCGCGTATTCGATGAGCTCGCGAAGTGGCTGGAGCGCAGGCGCTTCCTCCCACGCAGTCTGTTGTCGCCGTAACGTCGCCGCGTCGACCGGGCCTCCGTTGACTTGCGCGGTGCGGTAGGCGATGCGCTGGACGCGGCGCATCTCGTCTGCAGCCTGGAAAGCGGCGCAGTTGCTGATGCGGGAGGCAGGCGCCATCTGCGCGACGTAGGCGGCCAGCATTTGTAAACCGTGTACGGGATAACGAAGCGGGAAGTACCAGCGGTCGAGGAAGCGCAGCCAGTCGACATCGAGCCGACGGTCGTAGCCGGTGTCGTCGATCTCCCGGAGAAGCCCGTCGATAACGTCTTCACGGCCGTCTTGCAGCTGGGTGTATGCGCGATACGTGGTCCGCCGTGGGTCGGCGAACTGTTCCCAGCTCCGCGCTTGCAGGGTGGCGCCTTCACGGTGGCGGTAGTACCAGTCGACGACCGGAAGGTCGGCCGTCAGCTCGAACCGACGTGGGTAGTTGTAGTGAAGGTCAGTGCTCAGCAGCTCGTACTCGGGCGGGATGCGCCGGCCTGCCGCGAGTCGCGTATAGGTCTTGCGGCCCGGTGGGCGGCCCGGGATTGTCATCTGTCGCGGGGCGGCGGATCGGGCGCCGTCGGTGCGTTCGTCAATGTCCAGACCACGTCGTCGTCGGTCAGCTGCAGTACACCCGTGAATGAGGACATCACGAGTTCGAGGTCGCCCGGGAACCGAATAGCCGGGCCGGTTGCGGCCTCCAGGGCGGCCCTGGGCAGGCGGCAGATGCCGGGCGCCAGCACGCGCAGGTAGGCCCCTTCGTCGCGGACGGTGACGTCGTCGTTCTCGTCCTCGATGACCGCGGCCACCACATGCGCGAATGGCGTGGCGTGCAACACCGGGCCCACCAGGCGATCGGGTTCGTCAGCCGCAAGCGCAGATCCGGGTGGTAGCGCGACGAAGATCCGGTCGTTGTCGAGGCGAACCGGGAAGGGTTTCAGATGCGCGGCCTGCGGGTTCACCCCCTGGCCCGTCCGCGCATCGAATTCCCATTCGTGCGCGGCGCACCTCAGCGTGTTTTGTTGGAGGACACCGTCGGAGAGGGGATTCGCCAAGTGGGGGCACCGGTCCTCATATGCGAACAGTTCGCCGTCGACGTTGCACAGCACGACGTCGACGCCGCCGAGGTTGACGCCGCGTACCTCGCCTTCCCACAGGTCGTCGAGCGTTCCGGCGTATCGCCACACCGCCGGCGGTGTGTCAGCCGCGCTCGACCGTGAATATGTCGCCATTACTCAGCCCTGCTTGTGCGATGGTGTCAGCCGGCGCGAGGATCTCGCCGCTTTCGTTGCGTACTGCTATAGCTCCCTGTCGCTCTGGCGACAGGCCCCAGGCCACCAGCTGCCGCCCCAGCTGGGCCACCGTGCGTTCATTCGGTGTGACGATGACGCGCCCCACGAAGTCGTCGCTGGCGTAGCCGAACAAGTAGACGCGCACCGCCGTCGCCTCACACCGTCGGGATGGGGTCGAGGCGCCATGGATCCAGACCGCGGTGCAGATCCTTGCCGTTCTCCGCGGGCTCCGTCAGGCCCATCCACTCCTGCAGATCGATGAGCTTGCCGGGCGTCTCTCCCGCGACGATCCGGTCCACGACGCTTTTGTGGCCGGCGAAACGTTGTGGCTCCTGCTGGAAAATCCAACGGCACGGTTCCGAGCAGAACAGATATCGCCGGCCATCCAATTCGAGTGTGCAGGCGGTGTTATGACCGGGCCTGATGAACAGGGTCGGGAGCTGGCAGAGGTTGCACAGCGCCGGCAGACCGTAGGAAAGAGTGTTCGTCTCACCGTCAGCCTGCCAGCGCCCTTCCAGCTGATCCCAGAGCGGCGCGTAGACCTCGTTCCAACGCGGGTATTTGCCGTTCAGCCATGACCGTTCAGCCGCGCTTGGCGAGCCGACGTTGAACCACAGCGTTGTTCGGTAGGTGTAGAGGCCCAGCTGGAAGCTGTGGTGCGCATAATCGAGTTCCTCCACGAAAAGGTCCCAGAACCAAGGTTTTTCGAGGTCGAATTCGGCGAGGTTCTTCACGAACTGCTCAGTCACCCATTCGGTCATGAATTCTTTGAATGAGCGGTCCCGAGCGCCTAGTGGGGTGAGGTATTCCATCGCAGTTCCGGTCAGCGCCAAGAACAGCCGCCAACATCGCCACCACATCTTGTCGACGAGATATTGCGCGCGCTGACGCGACCCGTTTTCCAACAGCGTCCGCATTACCGGGTGGCCGATCTGGGCGTGGCGGGCCTCGTCGGTCTGAATGCTTGCCAGCGTCTTTTCGAACAGATGGTGGTGGGCACGATCGGCCAGGGCCGCCATGGCCATGAATTGCAGGTTGGTGAAGCCCGTCTCGAAGACGAAGTTGAGCTGGATGGCGAGGTCGAGAGCGTCGGCCGCGAGGAACATGTCGTCAAAAAGGTGGCGTGCGGCAAGAATGACCCATTGGTTGGTGTGGTAGGCCTTGTGCGTCCAGTCGAAATTCCCGTCGTGCGAAAGCAAGTCGCTGCCGATCAGCAGCGGAATCTGGGTATGGCGGATCTCGTCGAGCGCACCGAGGGTCGCCATCATTCGCCAGGCGCTATCGCGGCCGAACCGAGCCATGCGCAACTCGGCGATCGCGCCGGCATATTCAGCCAGAGCGATCGCACCGTTGTGAAATTTGACCAACTCCAGCCAACCCGGGTCGAGTTCGTCGACCAGCCGTGGCTTCGACAGTGCCGCACGTACTCCGAGGACGGCCGCGTCCTTTTCCCGTTGATTCGCCACATACTCCCGGTAGGTGGTGCGGTAGGCCTCGCTCCAGCCCTGCCAGGCCTCGTGGGCCAGCCAGGGGCGGCCGCTGATCTGTTCAGGAAAGAGGCTGTGTTCATCGACGTAGCGGGGGGTCCAGTCGACCTTGCGCGCTATATCGAGCCAGTCGTCTCTTCGAAGTACCATTTCGCTGCCTCGGCAATCGCCGTTTCGGAGTCGTGTGCCGCCCCGGCCACGGGTCCATCGGGTACTACGTCGCGCGCTGCGCCAACCAGGAGCTCCTCGGGTGTCAGGTAGTACGGGTTTTCGATCAGCATCTCGCCAACCAGCATGCGAGGGTGTGTCTTGAGCAGATTGACGATGATTCCTGCACCGAAACGGTCGATGTCGTACAGGCAGACGACGACCTGTGGGTAGAGCGGCAGGTAGCGGTTCATTTCGGACTCCAGCAGGAGCAACTCGTGCATATCGGGCACGACGTCTCGCCGCGACCAGGTCTCGACCGCGCGCACAAGGTCGAACCGCCCGTCGTACATGGCATCCGCGATCGCGGCTTTCCATGCGCCGATGATCTCGTCGGCGCAGAACCGGCCCGACCGCAAGTACAAATCAGCCGCCCGGATCACTTCGAGCTGCTTGGCGGCGGCTGGCGCGGCCGTATCCGAACTGCGCCCGAGCTTCGTGAAGATTTTCCCCGGATCGGTTTCATCGACCACGCAGATGCATTTATCGCCCGCGCTCAGCCCCGCCTCCAGGAACGGGATCACCACCTGGTCGCGTTGGGACTGGCCTGCATAGAGGCCGCAGATGTGATCGCCCACCTGGGCCTCGAGGCCGTTCACTCCCAACGCAACACCAGGAGACACCGACCCCCTATCAACGAGATTTGGTCATTCTAGTCGAGGTCGAGGCTTAGTGGCGGGTGTAGTTTCGCCTCTTGCATAATCTTTACGGTGTCCCCGCTACCCCTGGCAGGGCAGTTCACACCGTTGGTTTTCGGCCCATTAGGAGCACGCGCAGGTAATCCCCGACTGCCACACTTCGTCAGTGGTGGCGTTTCTCCGACTTGTGAACGGTCGGGGGAACGCCGGCCGACACCAGTTCGTATTGCGTGCTGCGGGATGCCGTGACACGTCCCATCTCCTAGGGTGAAAACCCTACGGGGATAATGGTTTTCGGACGCAGTGGTCAGCCCGGACGGACACTGCTTGTACGCTGTACATCGCCAGACCCCCGATAGCGGGGCGACTGACATCGTAATGGCAATCGACATTGCCAGTGGGACAACAGGTTTCAACATACTCATCAACGGTGTCGCCGGACTTGCGATCAGCTCTGCGGGGACCCGGCTATACGCGGTTTCATACGACCGTCGCCTATTACCAATATCCGTCGGGCCGGCTAACTATCATCGATGCCGCTAGCGGTACCGTCGCCATCGCCATCGGTGCTTGTCCGGGATCGGTAGCCGTGAGTCCGGACGGTACCTGCCTGTCCATCATCCACTACGACACTTGTTCGGTCTCGATGGTCAACTTGGCGACCGCCGCCGTTACCGCGGTCGGCCGGGGGGAAGCTCCGCTCGGCACGTTGTTCGCCCCGGACGGCACCCACGTCTATGTGACCAATGAACATTCACTGACCGTGATCGACTCGACCACCACTGACGCATGCGAACTCATTGTTGGGGGCCTCCCAAGAGGTTTACAGCTCAGTCCCGACGGAAGCAGGCCTACAGCACTAATTTTGGCGACGGCACGATCTCGCTGATCGATGGCATCACCAACTCGATCACAGCGACCCTCGATGTACTCAAGCATCCAGAGGCGGTGGCGGTCAGCCCAGACTGCGAGCGTGTCTATGTAGGCGACTACTGGTCGCGCGCCGTCGCGGTGATCTCGGTGCCAATGCTGCGTGACTTGCTCGGCAACACCTGAGACCCGACGGCCTGTCGACGGTGACTCGTGCCGTCAGGACGAATCCGTGCGCTGGTTTTCACCCCGCTGGGCGCACGCGCAGACCCAATCCGATTGCAAGACTCTCTGTTTAGACGCAGGTCGATGTAGCCACGACCTACTCGGCTTGTGGCCCCGAACGTCCACAACTTGAGGAGATGCAATGACTCTCATGCGATTCGACCCATTCCGCGAACTCGATCGGCTCGCCGACCAGGCACTGACAAGCGCTCGGACGCCACGGACAATGCCGATGGAAGCCTTCCGACGTGGTGACCAGTTCATCGTCGCCATCGATGTACCGGGCGTTAGCCAGGACGATGTAGACATCACCGTCGAACGCAACGTCATTGAATTGAGCGCTCGTCGCCAACCTTTGCGCCAGGCGGGCGACGAGGTGATCATCGACGAGAGGCCGCAGGGCGAGTTCCGTCGGCAGCTTTTTCTCGGGGACAACCTGGATCCAGACAAGCTGACGGCGCAGTATGACCGCGGCGTGCTGACACTGACAATTCCGGTTTCGGAGGCGAGCAAGCCCCGGAAGATCGAAATCGGTCGTTCGGCTGAAAGGCCGCACGTCGTTGACGCGAAATCCGAAGTCAATCAACACGTCAACGCTTAGGCACCACGATGGCTGACACCACGCACGCGGTGGCTCCGGACGCCGTCCGACCACATCAACCCGCTCGCCGGGTCATCGCCAGCTTCGACAACTATGCCGACGCGGAGCGGGCCGTGGACGAACTCGCGGATAAACAGTTCGAGGTACAACGGGTCGCCATCGTCGGCCGTGATCTGGAACTGGTCGAACAGGTGACCGGTCGGATGAACTACGGCTGGGCCGCGCTGCGCGGTGCCGCCGCCGGCGCACTGACCGGGGCGTTGATCGGCTGGATCTTCGGCCTGTTCAACTGGTGGTACCCGTTGATCGCCGGTCTGGTGCTGGCTGGCTATGGCCTCATCTTCGGCGCCGCCGTAGGCGCGTTGGCGGGCCTTGTGATGTATGCGTTTCAGGCCGGTCGGCGCGACTTCACCGCCGTGCGGTCGCTGCAGCCCAGGCACTTCGATGTCGTCGCCGATGTCGACCACGCTGACCGCGCGATGCAGATCCTGAGCGGCGGCGCAAACCAGAGGAGCGGGTAATGGCAACAGCAGTAGGAATCGACCTTGGTACGACCAACTCGGTGATCGCGGCCTGGCAGGGCGGCGAGCCGATCGTCATCCCCAACGTCGAGGGCGCCCGAACTACGCCGTCAGTGGTGGCTTTCACCGAAAGCGGTGAACGCCTCGTCGGCCAACTGGCCAGACGGCAATCGATCATGAATCCCAAGGGCACCATCTATTCGGCGAAACGGTTTATCGGCCGGCGCTTCGACGAAATCTCGGAAGAGGCCAAAGCGGTCAGTTTCGACGTTGTCAAGGGCGACGGCGATGCTGTTCGTTTCGACGTGCGCGGCAAGAAGTACTCGCCTGAGGAGATCAGCGCGCAGGTGCTGCGCAAACTCGTCGACGACGCGAGCAAGTTCCTCGGCGAACGGGTCAAGGAAGCGGTGATCACCGTTCCGGCGTATTTCAACGACGCCCAACGCAACGCCACCAAGGATGCCGGCCGGATCGCCGGGCTGGACGTGCTGCGCATCATCAACGAGCCCACGGCCGCGGCATTGGCCTACGGGCTGGACAAGAAGGGCCACGAGACCGTGCTGGTCTTCGACCTCGGGGGCGGCACGTTCGATGTCAGCCTTCTCGATGTCGGTGACGGGGTGGTCGAGGTCCGCTCCACGGCAGGTGATTCCCATCTGGGTGGCGACGACTTCGACCGCCGACTGGTCGACTACCTGGCCGACGAATTTCAACGCGACAACAACATCGATCTGCGCAAAGATCCGCAGGCGCTGCAGCGGTTGTTCGAGGCGGCCGAGAAGGCGAAGGTGGAATTGTCGTCGGTGACACAGACGCAGGTCAACCTGCCGTTTGTCACTGCCGACGCCAACGGCCCCAAGCACCTCACCATGACCATCAATCGGTCGAAGTTCGAGGAACTCACGCACGATCTGGTGGAGCGCTGCATGGGCCCGGTCAAGCAGGCGATGGACGACGCCAAGGTCACGGCGAACGACATCGACGAGGTCATCCTGGTCGGCGGGTCGACCCGCATCCCCGCCGTCCAGGGCCTGGTCCGCCGGCTCACCGGCGGCAAGGACCCCAACATGACCGTCAACCCGGACGAGGTGGTCGCGCTGGGCGCCGCCATCCAGGCGGGCGTGCTCAAGGGCGAGGTCTCCGACGTCTTGCTGCTCGATGTCACCCCACTCTCGCTGGGTGTGGAGACCGCCGGCGGCGTGATGACCAAGATCATCGAGCGCAACACCACGATCCCAGCCCGGCGCAGCGAGGTGTTCACCACCGCCGCAGACAACCAGCCGGCCGTGGATATCGTTGTGCTGCAAGGCGAACGCGAGATGGCGAAGGATAATCGCGTACTCGGCAGGTTCAAGCTGGAGAACATCCGACCGGCCCCGCGCGGTGAGCCACAGATCGAGGTCACCTTCGACATCGATGCCAACGGGATCCTGAATGTCACCGCACGCGACAAGGACACGGGCGCCGAGCAGAGCATCACCATCAGCGAACAGTCGAACCTCGATCAGAGCGAGGTCGAGCGGATGCTCGCCGAGGCCGAGGCGCACCGCCGCGAGGACGAAGAGCTGCGCAAGCAGGTCGATGCACGTAACGAACTCGACTCGGCGGCATACCAAGTCGAGCGCCGCCTCGCCGAGCTAGGCGATTCGGTGGCGCCGCACGACCGGGCGCGTGCCGAGATGCTGGTCGGCGACGCGCGGCAGGCGATCAAAGAGGAGGCGGCGCCACTAGAGCGGGTGCAATCGCTGACGTCGGAGCTGCAGCAGGTGCTCTACGGGCTGCAACCGGCGCCGGCAACTGCGGCAAACGGCGACGCCGGCGGTAACGGCCAGGGTTCGCATGCAGCTGAGGATGACGTGGTCGACGCCGAATTCGATCGGGGCTGAACTACTATGGGCACCCCCGCAGAGCAGTCGACAACTCAGGAGAGCCGCGACGACCCAGTCGACACGCCGGCTGACCCATCGCCGGAAAGCGTTGGCCCGCAGAGTAACTCGGATGCCGAGCTGGCGAAGCTCGAGGATCGCTGGCGCCGCGCACTCGCCGACCTGGACAACCTGCGTAAGCGGTATGCCCGTGAACTAGACCGTGAGCGCAAACTCGAACGGTCCAAGGTAGCCGGCGCCTGGCTTCCCGTCGTCGACAATCTGGAAAGGGCACTCCAGCATTCGGGAGGCGATGCCGACTCGGTCATCGCCGGCGTGCGAGCCATCCTCGACCAGGCGGTGCAGGTGCTGGACAACCTCGGCTACCCGCGCGACACGGAGACAGGTGTGCCGTTCGACCCGGGCCGACACGAAGTGGTTAACGTGACCGAGAACGGCGGCAGCGCACCGGGAACGGTGCTTGGGGTACTGCGCCCGGGTTACGGAAAGGGATCCCAGCAGCTACGGCCGGCGGCCGTGGTCGTCAGCGGCCGCGAGGAGTGAAAGCGCCGTGGCGCGTGACTATTACGAGGATCTCGGGGTGTCGCGCGATGCGACCCACGAGCAGATCCAGGAAGCGTTTCGGAAGTTGGCGCGGAAATACCATCCCGACGTCAACTCCGCCCCCGGCGCTGAGGATCGGTTCAAGGAGCTCAACGAGGCTTACCACGTACTCTCCGACCCGGACACCCGGAAACGTTACGACCGATTCGGTGAAGATTTCCGCCGGGTACCTGAGGATTACGAGGAGCGGGTCGGCGCGGGGGTCGGCGGCTTCCGTGCCGACGCGCCGTCCGGCACCAGGGTGCGCTTCGGTCAGGGCTTCGGTGGCCGCAGCGGCGTCAATATCGAAGATCTCTTCGGTGATTTGTTCGGTGGCAGTGGCGGATTCGGGCCGATTCCCGGTGCCGACCAGCAGGCCGAGATCGAGCTGACTGTCGAGCAAGCGTATCGGGGCGGTCGGCGTTCGATCACGTTGGACGGCCGCACATATGAGGTGAGCATCCCTGCAGGGGTGATCGAAGGACAGCGCATCAGGCTCGCCGGCGAGGGCGGGAGGGGCAGCGGCGACGCGCCGGCCGGGGACCTGTACCTGGTCGTACGGGTCAAACCGGATCGTCGGTTTCGGCTGGACGGACGCGACATCGCGACCGATCTGCCGGTGTCGCCGTGGGAGGCGGTGCTGGGTGCCACGGTTGCCGTCCACACCCCCGGCGGCGAGGCGAAAGTCAAGGTGCCGTCGGGTTCGTCGACGGGCCGACGGTTGCGGCTTCGCGGCGAAGGGATGCCCAATCCCCGCGGCAAACCCGGCGACCTTTACGCCGAGGTCAAGATCGTCGTGCCGCCGAAACCCACGAAACAGGAACGCGAGTTGTTCGAGCAGTTGGCCACGGTGTCCACGTTCGACCCGAGGAGAGGGCGATGACCGCGACGGCCCCGGCAGCGCGCTATGTGCTGGTGCGGCGACCCCGAATGGATCTGGACACGTTTGCCCGCCGCTCCGGCTTGCACCCCGACACGGTGCGCAGATTCGTCGCGCTGGGGCTGCTGCCTTGTCAAAGAAACCCCCGCGGCCAGCTTCGCTTCGACGCCTCGGCGCTGCGCGTCGTCGCCCGCGTTCAGCGGCTTCGAATAGGCCTCGGACTCAACTACGCGGCGATCGGGCTGGTGCTTGACCTGTTAGACCGAATCGAGAAATTGGAATCTGAGGCCCGCCAAAGGAGGACATCGCTGTGGACATCAGCAGACTGACCCAAAAATCGCAGGACGCTTTGCAGGAGGCGCAGGCTCTGGCCACCCGGATGGGCCACACCGAGGTCGACGGTGAGCATCTGCTGATGGCATTGGTCGACCAGCCGCAGGGCTTGGTGCCGCGGCTATTGGAGCAGGCGGGCGCCGACACCGAGGCGCTGCGCGCCGACCTGGAACGTGAGCTCGACCGCCGGCCCAAGGTCAGCGGCCCGGGCGCCGTCCCGGGCCAGGTTTCGATCACCGCGAGACTGGCCAAGGTGTTGGAGGCGGCCGAGCGAGAAGCCAAGCGGCTCAAAGACGAATACGTCTCGGTAGAGCATCTGGTGATCGCGCTCGCCGAAGAGGGCAGTTCCACCGCCAGCGGACGGATTCTGGCGTCCCACGGCGTGACCCGCGACGCGTTCCTTGGGGCGCTGACCAAGGTGCGCGGCAACCAGCGGGTCACCTCGGCGACGCCGGAAGGGTCCTACGAAGCGCTGGAGAAATACGGCCGCGACCTGGTCGCGGAGGCCCAGTCGGGAAAGCTCGACCCGGTGATCGGACGCGACGCCGAGATACGCAGGGTTATCCAGATACTGAGCCGCAAGACGAAGAACAATCCAGTCTTGATCGGCGACCCCGGTGTCGGCAAGACCGCGATCGTCGAAGGACTGGCTCAGCGGATCGTGCGTGGTGACGTGCCGGAAGGCTTGCGGGACAAGACGATCTTCAGCCTCGACATGGGCTCGCTGGTGGCCGGCGCCAAGTACCGCGGCGAATTCGAGGAGCGGCTCAAAGCCGTGCTGGCGGAGGTGAAGGCCGGCGAGGGCCGCATCTTGCTGTTTGTCGACGAGCTGCACACCGTTGTCGGTGCGGGCGCCGCGGAAGGGTCCCTGGACGCCGGCAACATGCTCAAGCCGATGCTGGCGCGCGGCGAGCTGCACATGATCGGCGCCACCACTCTCGACGAGTACCGCAAGCACATCGAGAACGACGCCGCTCTGGAGCGAAGGTTCCAGACGGTGCTGGTGGACGAACCCGATGTGGAGGACACCATTTCGATTCTGCGGGGCTTACGCGAACGTCTGGAGGTATTCCACGGTGTGCGGATCCAGGACGGTGCGCTGGTAGCGGCGGCGACGCTCTCGCACCGCTACATCACCGACCGGTTCCTTCCAGACAAGGCGATCGACCTGGTCGACGAAGCCTGTGCGCGTCTGCGGACCGAGATCGACTCCATGCCTGCGGAATTGGACGAAATCACCCGGCGGGTGACTCGGCTGGAGATCGAAGAGGCCGCACTTGGGAAAGAGACCGACCCGGCCAGCAAGGCCCGGCTGGAGGAACTCCGCAAAGAACTGGCCGATCTGCGGTCGGAGGCCGATGCGCGGCACGCGCAGTGGGATGCCGAGCGACAGGCGATCCGCCGGGTGCAGGAATTGCGCGGACAGCTGGAGCAACTGCGGCATGAGGCCGAGGAAGCCGAGCGCAACTACGACCTCAACCGGGCAGCCGAGTTGCGGTACGGGCAGATCAGAGAACTCGAACGCAAACTGCAAGCGGCCGAAGATCAACTCAAGGCCAAGCAGGGGGAGCGGCCGCTGCTGCGTGAAGTCGTCGCACCCGAGGAGATCGCCGAAATCGTGGCCGCCTGGACCGGGATACCAGTGGCCCGCCTGCAGGAGGGCGAACGCGAGAAGCTCTTGCGGCTGGACGAAATCCTGCACGAACGGGTGGTCGGCCAGGACGAGGCGGTGCAACTCGTCGCCGATGCGGTGATCCGGGCCCGATCGGGAATCCGGGACCCGCGCCGGCCGATCGGCTCATTCGTCTTTCTCGGGCCCACCGGTGTCGGCAAGACCGAACTGGCGAAGACGCTGGCGGCCGCCCTGTTCGACAGCGAGGACAACATAGTGCGCCTGGACATGAGCGAATACCAGGAACGGCATACCGTGAGCCGCTTGGTCGGTGCACCACCGGGCTATGTCGGATACGACGAGGGCGGCCAGCTGACTGAGGCGGTACGGCGCAAGCCCTACTCGGTCGTGCTTTTCGATGAGATCGAGAAGGCGCACGCCGACATTTTCAACGCGCTGTTGCAGGTGCTTGACGACGGTCGGCTCACCGACGCGCAGGGACGCCAGGTTGACTTCCGCAACACGGTCGTCATCATGACGTCCAATATCGGCTCGCAGTATCTGTTAGACGGGGTGACCGCCGACGGCGAGATCAAGCCTGACGCCCGCGACCTGGTGATGGCCGAACTGCGGGGGCACTTTCGGCCCGAATTTCTCAACCGGGTTGACGACATTGTGTTGTTCACCCCGTTGGGGCTACCCCAGATAGAACAGATCGTTGAGCTACAGCTGCAGGAGCTGCGAGACCGCTTGGCGCAAAGGCAGATCGACTTGGAGATCACACCGGAAGCTCGTCGGCTGATCGCCGAACATGGCTTCGACCCGGTGTACGGTGCACGGCCACTGCGTCGCTACATCGCCCACGAGGTCGAGACCAAGATCGGTCGTGCGTTGATGCGCGGCGACATCGCCGCCGGCGGCAAGATCCGGGTCAGAGTGGACGGCGGCGAACTCGCGGTCAGTTACGCAGAGAGCGCCGTTGCGGCGTAGAGGCGGCAGGTCATGGAGAGCATCACGGTGGTGTGCCCCAATTGCGGAAAACGCAACCGGGTGCCGGCGGCTGCCGACGGTAAACCGCGCTGCGCCAACTGTCATCACTGGCTGCCGTGGGTGGTCGATGCGGGCGACCTCGATTTCGCCGAGATCGTTGAAAAGTCCACGGTTCCAGTGCTGGTCGACTTGTGGGCAACGTGGTGCGGACCGTGCCGGATGGTCAGCCCGGCGTTGGAACGGCTCGCTCGCGAGCGGGCGGGCAGCCTCAAACTCGTGAAGGTGGACGTGGACTCGGCACCGGCGATCTCGCAGCGCTTCAGCGTACGTGCGGTTCCGACCCTACTGCTCATCGACCACGGTCAGCTGTTGGCTCGTCAGTCGGGCGCCGCACCCGTTGCCGCACTGCGCGATTGGCTAGACCGGTCGTTGCCAACAACAATCAAGGAGACGCGATCATGACATCGGTATTCGTTGACCCCGACGTGGCTGCGATCCGACACGTCACTCCCAGAACTCCTGAGGGCTGCGAGGAATGTTTGCGTCTGCATACCCCGTGGCTGCATCTGCGGCTGTGTCTGTCCTGCGGGTTCGTCGGCTGTTGCGACTCGTCTCCGATGCGCCACGCCCGCAAGCACGCCCATACGGTGGGGCACCCCATTGTCCGATCGTTCGAGCCCGGTGAATCGTGGCGGTGGTGTTATGTACACGAAATCTACGTCTGAGGTGACTGATGACTGACGTGACGTCCGTTGAATCGTCTGTTCCGGCCGCCCAGGAGTGGGAGGAGACCCCGGACCTGTTCGGTGCGTACCCCCGGTTGACCGCGGAACAGATCGCGACACTGCTTCCCGGAGGCACCAGGCGGCCGGTCGCGGTTGACGAAATCCTGATTCGCGAGGGGGCGCGATCCGATGAGTTGTTTTTGATCTTGTCGGGCAAAGTCGCAATCGTCACCGATGACGAGTCCGGCGAGCGGCGGGTGCTGCGTGTGCACGGACCCGGTAGGTTCCTGGGGGAGCTTGGTGATCTGGAAGGCCAGCCGGCGTTCTACACCGCGGTCGTCGTGGCCGAGGGTGAGGTGTTGGCGGTTCCCACCAGCCGCGTGCGTTCTCTGGTCGCCCACGACCAAATCTTGAGCGACATGATTCTGCGTGCGTATCTGGTGCGGCGTTCCCTGTTGATCGGGCAAGGAGTCGGGTTCCGGATTATCGGGTCGTGCTTCTCGCCCGACTCTACCCGTTTACGAGAGTTCGCTACCCGCAACCGATTACCGCACCGATGGCTGGATCTGGAAAGTGACGGTAATGCTGAGCGACTGCTGCGTCATTTTGGGATTCCGCCCGAGGACACGCCGGTGGTGATCTGGGGGGCCAACGTGCTGCGCAATCCCAGCAATGCCGAACTTGCTCGAGTGGTCGGTCTCAGCGTGCCGGACGTAATCAGCGACGAATGCGACCTGATCGTGGTGGGCGCCGGTCCGGCCGGTCTGGGCGCTGCGGTGTACGGCGCTTCGGACGGCCTGCGGACTGCAGCGATAGAGCGCATCGCCGTTGGCGGCCAGGCCGGGACGACGTCGCGGATTGAGAACTATCTGGGCTTTCCGGGCGGAATCTCCGGCTCGGACCTTGCCGAACGGGCGTTCCTACAGGCCGACAAGTTCGGCGCGCGCGTTTCGGTGTCCGCGGAAGCTATCCGGCTGGAATCCGACGGCGGACAACTCCAGATCACGTTCGGCGACGACGCCGTGGCCGTCGGCCGCGCCGCGGTGCTGGCCACCGGAGCACGTTATCGCCGCCTGACCGTACCGGGGATCGATACGTTCCACGGCAACGGTGTGTATTACGCCGCGACCTATCAGGAAGCGTTGCTGTGTGGTGACGGCCCGGTCGTGATCGTCGGGGCCGGCAACTCTGCCGGGCAGGCGACCGTGTTCCTGGCGAGTCGCGTGTCGCGGGTACATCTGCTGGTGCGGGGGAACGACCTCGGCAAGAGCATGTCACGCTACCTCGTCGACCAGATAGTTCAGCAGCCGCGGGTGACGGTCCTCCTCAACACCGAAATCCGCGAAGTCCACGGCGACGAAGCGCTGAAAAGTGTTGTGGCCGAGAATAATCAGACTGGTGAGTGGCAGTCCATCAAGGCGCGCGCCTTATTCGTGTTCATTGGGGCGGACCCGAATACCGAGTGGTTGGCCGGCGCGGTCGCGCTCGATGACCACGGTTTCATCGAGACGGGCCACGCGGCAGCGAATCACATAGCTGGTGTGGACGGGCTCGCCACGGTCCGCCGCCCGGTCTTCTTGGAAACCAGCGTGCTCGGTGTTTTCGCCGCCGGAGACGTGCGCAGCGGGTCGGTGAAGCGAGTGGCATCCGCGGTCGGCGAGGGGGCCATAGCGATCCGGCAGGTCAACAACTACCTCATGATCTGAACCGCTGCCGGTGGTGGCGGTTTTCTGCGACCTAGACGCGCTTGCCGTTTCGGGGCGCCAGCTCGTGATGAGTCGGTTCGCCCCAGCGATGGACAAGGCTGGAATCCACGTCGAACAAGTCCAGCACCCGCCCGATGGTGTGATTGACGATGTCGTCGACGGTCGCCGGCCGGTCGTAAAATGCCGGTACCGGCGGAAAAACGATGGCTCCCGCCTCAGTTGCCGCGAGCATGTTCCGCAGATGAACCGTTGTGAGCGGAGTTTCACGCACGAGTAGAACGGTGCGACGGCGCTCTTTGAGACAAACGTCGGCGGCTCGCGTTAACAGGGTGGTGGTCACGCCAGTGGCAATTTCGGCCAGTGTGCGCATTGAGCATGGCGCGATGATCATCCCCCGTGTCCGGAACGACCCGCTGGCAACGGCCGCGCCCACATCGCCGATGGCGTAGCTCACGTCGGCCTTCCGCCGCAGTTCTCGTGCCGAGTAGGGGGTTTCGTATGACCTGGTCATTTCACCGGCTCGGCTGATGACCAGGTGGGTCTCAACTCCAGCGGCGCGCAATTCTTCCAACAGGCGGACACCGTAGACAATACCGGTGGCACCGGAAATTCCGACGATGACGCGGTTCATCTCGCTGCCGGCCGTGCGATCCGCGTGAGCACTGTGTGCCGCACCAAGCTCCGTTAAGTCCATCCCTTCCAACATCTTTGACTCCTCACCGACGGAAACGCCGATAATCGGATCACGGCTAGCGCCGGACACGGGTTAGGCGAGCGACGTGGTTACTCCGGCGGGTAGCCGTAGTTTTGCCAGTTTGCGAGGACCTTTTGTTGCAACGCCTTGGGGTAAGCCGTGGTGAACGAGGCGACCTCGGGCAGGGGCCGTCCAAACGCCTGGGGGTGCATCAGGCAGTTGTAGAGTGCCTGCCCGCCTCGGCCGGTGTATTTCTCAGACGAGTCAAGGTAGGCGACCCAGAAGCCGAGTTTGGTTTTCGTGAACAAGATTTCGCCCGAACCCGGATGGCACCGGGTCGCAAACGCCCACACGACCTGGGCAAGGTCGGTCGGGTCAATGTCGTCACCCATGACCAGGATCTTGGGGAACTGCCAACCCGTGTGTGACGCGAAGATCGTCTGCCCGATGCGGTGTAAAAAATCGTCGACGGAAAGGCCGGTATCGTCGTGCCAGCTGTCCGGGACAGTGACCACCAACCAATGCGTCGCCGAGTCCAGCGGAATCCAGCACGCGGTGACGGGCAACTGGGCCTTGCGACACAAATCCAGGGTCTCGGCCGAAATTCCCAAACCCCATATCGTGTGCACGTCCTCCACAGGCCGACCGGGCGCGATTACCGGCAGTATCGCGCGGTTGCGGTAGGTCACGGCGGTCACCGTGAACAGCGGCCACGGCTCCGGCTCGCCCATCGTGTACCCGCCGTATTCGCCGAGTGGGCCTTCCATCGCGGTCTCTGTGTCGGATATGAAGCCCTCTAACACGATCTCGGCCGTGGCCGGCACCTCGATGTCGACCGTTTCGCATTTGACGAGCTCGACCGGTGCGCCGGTGAGCTGGCTGACGAAGTCGTGCTCGTTGACATAGGCGGGCATCGGTGCGCCGGCAGCGAGCATCGCCGCCGGAGGCGCGCCCAGAGCCAGGGCCCATGGTGTCGGCTTGCCCTCTTGCCTCCACATGCCGTGCACGATGCCGATGTGTTGCTCGGGTATCACGAGGCCGGTGAGGTGATTGTTATCCACCAGCATGGAGCGGTTCACCGACCAGTTTGTCCATGTGCCATCCGGTGAGCGCACGATATTAACGCCGGCCGTTTGGATGTAGCGGCCGCCGTCGCCATCGTGAATATAGGGGACCGGAAACCGGGTGAGGTCAACGTGCTCACCGAGCATGACGTTCTGCTTGCATGGCGCCTTGTCCCTCGATACCAGAATCGGCGCCAGCACAGGGCGTGACTTCGCCTCAACGTAGGCTTCGACGAGTTCGAGACCGGTGGCGCGTGGGTCGTGGCCCATCATCATGGCCAAACGTGCCAAGTAGAGGCCGGGTTGGCGGCTCGTCGCCGCGGGCGCGCCCATCGCACGCAAACCCGGGTGGGCTCCGATCACATTGTTGAACAACGGAGCGGCAGCCTTCGTCTCGGTGGAGTGACGAATGATTGCGCCCATCTCCAGGTTCCAGTCGACGGCTTGGTCGATCTCTTGGATTTCGCCGATGTCCTTGAGCGCTTCGACGTAATCGCGGAAGGTGTTGAAGTGGCGACCGATATGCGCCTCAGGGTCGACAGGCCGCGCGGGATAGGGGGCATTTCGCATCTCCGCGACGCTCATGCCATCTCGCTAGCATTGTTCGCCGCCACGCCACCATCGCATGATGGGGGAGCTTTACAGGCCAGCGCGATCTGTGCCGCAGTGGCGCCGTGCCGCTGCGTAATCGTTTGCAGCGCTGAGCATTCGAGCATCCGACCCTGCTCGATCGGCGAGGAGGCGATGGTGGGGCTCCGATGTTGGGCCGGCCACGTTAGCAGCGCGTACGCCGGGTTTCGGCGGGTCAGGTTGTAGAGGATCTGATTCGTCTGGACCTCACCACCCGGTACGCCTGATAGTTCGATCATGTTGTCGACGTCGAGATTGCTCACGCCCCGGTAGCGGACCATCCCGTACAGCTCCAATTCAGCGAAACCTTCGATTGTCTCGACCAGTGGGCTATGGCTCCGGCAGTGCGGAAGGTGGAGATCAATGCAGTCAAAGCCGAGGCCGCCCAGGCTTGCCTCGTACGCGCGAACGGTACCTACCCGGGTCGCGTGGTGTGGGAGCACCTTGGCGACAAGGAATTCTTCGCTGCGCCGTCCGGAGATCGCCTCACTCACCAGGGCTTCCGCCGCGCCGTTGCTGTACATCTCTGCGGTGTCGATCGCCGTCATCCCCAGGTCGACATCGAGCCGGACGGAGGCGACCTGCTCGGCCCGCCTGGCCGGGCTGTCGGCAAAATGGCGGGTCCCGTGGCCGAGGGCGGCGATCTTCTCGCCGGAGCGCAACGGCATAGACCGAGCAGGGTGCATTGGTCAACCGCCTTTTCGAAGGTCCCGGCTGAACGGGGACCACCGCTCCGTCGGATTGGCCTAATTCTGCAGGCGGCATCACGCACCGCACTTCGACCCGAGAGTGCACAATTGCACGACGAATGTGGTTCTTCCGGGTCCAAGCGCCATAGCCGGTAGGCCTCTGGTCGCGCTTGCATGCTCCCCGGCGCGGCGAGAGGGGCGGCTGCGGAGGCCTTGCGCCAATGGGAGTTTCGCTTTGAACTGACTGATCGGCGAGGAGTTGATCAGATGTCAGATAACAGAGTTCTCGACTCGTGTACCAGACAGCAATCCGTGTGAATGGACCTTGAGTAATGTGTTGCTGGCAGCGTTAAATCCAGTAGTACCTTCGGGTTTTCAGTATTAGGTCAGCCCTGCTCGTGGGTTTCTTCGGTCGAATCGGTTCCACCGAGCACGCGGAGTACCCGGGTAGCCAAGTGGAGGTTGAGGCGAGTGTCGACATCCTGCAGATCACGGTCGGTGATGTCGCGGATCCGCGCCAACCGATAGCGCAGGGTGCTGCGATGAATCTGCAGCGATTGTGCCGTCAGATCGTAGTTTCCGCCGCAATCGAGGTAGTGCGCGAGGGTCTTGACCAGCTCGGCACCTTTGGTGCGATCGTAGTCGAGTAACGCACCCAGCCATTCCTGCACGAAAGTGCGGACCTCGGGCCGCCCTTCGCCCGAATCCAGGATGCGGTACACGCCAAGGTCTTCGAACCGTCGGCTGCCATACGGTGTGGGGGAGGCTTGCTTGATCTTGAATGCGCGCTGCGCCTCTGAGAGGGACCGTGGAAGCGCGGAGGGAGCGTCAACCAGCGAGCCGATACCGATCGCACCGCGGTTGGAGCCCACGTCGGCCGAGATGGCGCGATGGAGGTCGGTGTGGTCCAACTCTCCGGCGCTGACCAGGATCGTGGTCGCGTGCCGACAAGTGATCAGGCAATCCCGTCCTGTGCGTTTGGCCCAGTGCGCCGCCGCCTTGTCAACAAGACCGGAATCGGTGTTCTCCCAATGCAGTACAGCGACACAGTGGGTAGACCTTAAGTCATGTTCCAAGGCTTCGGCACGAGCGTAAGCACTCTCGTTGTCGGTACCGGTCAGCAAGTCCTCGATTAGGTCACGGCGGCGGCGGAGCTCGGCCTGTGCCAACTCCCTGCGGTGGGACAGTTCAAGGGCGAGCACGGTGGCTGCGTAGTCGAGTGTGAAGCTGTCCAGGGTGCCGGCGCGCCCGTCCGGGTCGAACAGCAGCAGCACCCCAAGCACGTCGCCACGTGATCGAACCACAATGAATAGCCGGCCACCCTCGCGCGCCGGTTGTCCGCTGGCCGCGGCGCTGCGAAGCACCTCTTCACGGTTCACGCCTCCTATGCAGCGGTAGTCCGCCGGCTCCGCAGTGCCGGCCCACGCCCTGAGGTTGCCGAACACATCCTCGACGCCGACTGCCAGCGAGGTGAGTTCGTGCAGCTTCGCGGCGATCCCCGCTTCACCGGCTCCGGTGGCCGACAGGGCGATCAGCGCCTCGTGTATCCGCTCGTGTCGCTCAAGGTCGCTCACCACGCGAGCCAGGCGTTCGATCGTTTCGTTACGTTCCTCGATCAGGTGCAGGAGTCGGAGTTGCTGATCACGCTCTCGTTCGATGACAGCGGCACCGATCATCGCGGCAGCGGTCTGCTGCGCGAGAGCCTTGAGTAAAAACAGCTCGTCGGGTGACGGCGCCGTCGCAGCACGCACCACCAGCACCCCGGCAATGCCTCTCAATGCGCGCAGAGTAAGCGCGTAACGCCAAATTCCGTCGGCCAAGGCAATTTCCCGATCGACGCCGAGGTCTTCCCCGACGGCTGCATCGAGCTCAGTCTCCAACGGCCGTCCAGGATCGTGGCCATCCGCCAGCGAGCCGTCGATGATCCGGTAGGCGACGTCAATAGTGGATCGGCTCAGCGAGGACACCGAGTCGGCAGCCAGCTCGAGGATGTCGTTCGGGTCGCGGCCATCGAACATCAGCGATGAGAGGACCAGAAGGGCATACATGTTAGACAGCTGGGCCTTGCCCGCGCTGCCCATCGCTGCCAAGTCGGCGCCGTCAGCGCCATATGACTTCGTGTCAGTCCCCCGTTCGTCACCACGGGTGGCTGATTACGGCTGACCCATGGGAACCCAGGTACCGCCAACGGTACGCCGGTCAGGGACGACTGGCAGGCTTGCCTAGCGTCTCGCGGGGGCTAAACAGGCACCGCGAAGTCGACCTGGCAGGACGAAGATGTCAGCACCGCTCTCGGGGATGCTGATCGCTGGATGTTGCGTAATCGTCTCCGCATTCGTCAACAATGCGGCATCGGCCGCTCGGGTAGATCGGATAGCCGGGGTGGCTCCGGTTTTGCGATTGGGAGAGGTCATGAAAGCTGTTGTTTACGAAGGGCCCAGGCAGGTCCGAGTCGAGGACGTTGCGGACCCGGTCATCTTGGAGCCCACCGATGTACTCGTCCGGATCACCACCACGAACATCTGCGGATCCGACCTGCACATGTACGAGGGCCGGACCGCGATGGACTCTGGCAGGGTCCTGGGCCATGAGAACCTCGGCGAAGTCGTCGAGATAGGAGCCGCCGTGGCCTCGGTGGAGGCAGGTGATCGGGTCTGCCTGCCGTTCAACATCAGTTGCGGCTTCTGTCGCAATTGCGAGAAGGGGCTGACGGCTTTCTGTCTGACCACCAATCCTGACCCGGACATGGTCGGGGCGGCCTATGGGTTCGCGGGCATGGGCCCGTACAACGGCGGCCAAGCCGAGTATCTGCGGGTACCGTTCGGCGACTCGAACTGCCTGAAGCTGCCCGACGACGCGCAGGAGAAGGAGAATGACTACGTCATGCTGTCGGACATCTTCCCGACTGGCTGGCACTGTACCGAACTTGCCGGACTGCAGCCCGGCGACGAGATCGTGATTTATGGCGCGGGCCCGGTCGGGTTAATGGCGGCCCATTCAGCGATGATCAAGGGCGCGGCCAAGGTGATGATCGTCGATCGTCATCCCGACCGCCTCAAGCTGGCCGAACAAATCGGCGTCGTCGTGATCGACGATTCGAAGGGATCTGCTGTCGAGCAGATCCTGGAGCAAACCAAAGGCGCTGGCGCCGACTGTGGTTGCGACTGCATCGGTTATCAGGCACATGACCCCCAGGGCCATGAGGATCCCTCGATGGTACTCAACGATCTCGTGCGGACCGTAAAGTTCACCGGCGGAATCGGCGTGGTGGGTTTGTATCTGCCGCAGGATCCAGGCGCGCCGGACGAAGAACGAAAAAAGGGCAGGATCACTTTCGAAATGGGCGAGTTCTGGCTTAAAGGCCAACGGATGGGAACGGGTCAGGCCAACGTCAAGCACTACAACCGTGAGTTGCGTGATCTGATCCACGAAGGAAAGGCCAACCCATCATGGATCATCTCTCACGAGTTGCCGTTGTCTGAGGCCCCGAGCGCGTACGAGCACTTCGACGCCCGCGACGACGGTTGGACCAAGGTGGTGCTCAAGCCGCAACTCGCGTCGGTGTGAAAGGACGAATTCCGATGTTGAACACGTTGCAGGGCAAGTTCATTGACGGATCGGGTGCGAGATGACACTCAGTGAGACGTCTGTTTCTCTCGACGACGCACAGCGAGTGGTTGCCGCGGGCAGGGCCAAAGCCGACGAGATCTCTTCGCCGTCGAATATCGCGGTCGTCGACGTCGGCGGCAACCTGGTGACGCACATTCGGATGGACGGCGCCTGGATCGGCAGCGTCGACATCTCCATCAACAAGGCTTTCACTGCCCGTGCATTCGACATCGCGACCGAGGAGCTGGCGGCCGACGCAGGTCCGGGCGGTCAGTTCTATGGAATCCACGCCTCCAACGGGGGCAGGGTCATGATTTTCGCGGGAGGAATCCCACTACAGCGTGCCGGCCAGATAGTGGGCGCCGTCGGCGTCAGCGGCGGGAGCGGCAAACAGGACCAGACTGTCGCCGAAGCCGCTGCCGCTGCCCTTTGACAATGCGTCTGCACACCGCGGAAGGCAGCCAATACTCAACGTAGACATACGTGTCCGATGTCAAAGGCCGTCTGGGCGGAAGGGTTGCTGGTCCTCGTCGCGCTGGCGTAGATTCTTGCTGCCGCCCGACGCTTCATCGAGGACGTCGGAGTGCTTGCATCTCCGTGAGCTCACGCTTGATCGCATCGACCGCCGCATCGCGCCGCCCGCTGATCATGAGTCGTTTGGTAGCCGCCACGGCGTCCACATCGTGCGTGCTAATCAATGCCGCCGCGGACGAGGCCTGCTGGCGGAGTTCGGCATCCGGAACTATGCGCCAGGCCAGGCCACTTTCGAAGGCGGCCGCTGGGTCGATCCATTCGCTGGACAGCATCGCCCACATTGCATCCGCCCACCGCATTCTCGTGGGCAGAAGCGCTGAGCTGCCCGCCTCTGGCACGATGCCCAACGCGGTGAACGGAAACCTCAGCCTTGCGGTTTCGGCGATGAGCACGAGGTCGCAGTACAGCAGCAGTGTGCAGCCGAACCCAACCGCGACCCCGTTGACGGCGGCGAGCAACGGTTTTTCGAATCCGCCGAGAACGTCGAGAAGTCGCAGAAATTCCTCACCGGCATGCTGTCGCACCGTATCTGGCGCGGCGGCGTCGAGAAGCGATCGGTCGGCGCCGGCAGAAAAAGCTCGCCCGCGGCCGGTCAGCACCACTGCTCGTGCCCCGTCATCGTGGGCGAGGCGCTCCAGCGCGACTCGGAGCTCGTGATAACCAGTGCCGGTGAATGCGTTGAGGCGCTCGGGTCGGTCGAAGGTCAGCCACGCCACAGCACCGTCGCGCCGCTCGTGAAGCATGTCAACCATCGGCGGGCCTAGGCGGCGCTCGATGCGGCGAGCTCACCCGTTCGCCGGCGATCGCGTCGCGAACGTCTGGACGCTGTCCGAGGTAGTTGAAAAAGCAGTTCAGTGAAGGGGTTACGGTTCGAGCCCGGCGATGAGAAACAGGAAGCAGATGTCGAGGATTGTGACCGACGGGCGCGTGTGTCATGGCGACGTAAAGGTGACGTGCAGAGCATTAGGTCCACGCAGCGTGGTACCGACTTGGCTTGTGATCGTTGACGTATGGGCCTGCGCGGGATCCAGGGCGAGGTCAGGTAGCCGCCGTAGCAACAACCTCAGTGCTGCGACGAGTTCGGCGTTGGCCAGCCAGTTCCCGATACAGCTGTGCGGGCCCTGCCCGAACGACACCGTCGGCATCACATTGCGGGTGATGTCAAATTCGTCGGGCCGATCGTAGACAGCGGGATCTCGATGCGCGGCATTGATCGCGAAAATCATCGGGGTCAATGCGGGGATCTCGATCCCGTGCCAGGTGGCCGCCTCGGGGCATGCCCGGGGCAGCATCCCGACTGCGGGCTCCCAGCGCAGTCCTTCCCACACGGCCGGTTGCGCATACTTTTCGAGATCGCAGCGCAGTAGGTCGAGCTGCTCGGGATGGTTGAGCAGCGCGGACAAGGTGTTGCCCAGGGCAAGCATGGTGGTATCGGCTCCCAGTGGGAATAACATCCGTAAGAACGTGTGAATCTCTTCGTCGGCGAGGGTTTGGCCGTCCTCGGTGTTGGCCCTCACCAGCATAGAGATCATGTCATCGCTAGGCTCGCGCCGGCGCTCGGCGAGCAACGGGGCCACATACTCGGTGAACTCCCGAGCCGACCGAGTGGCCCAGTCGGGATCGAACGGATAGTGGATCATTGCCTGCGCCCAGCGATGAATCTTGGCCTCGTCGTCCACGGGGATACCGAGCAGGCGGCTGATGATCAGCAGTGAATATCGCTGGGTGAATTCAGTGACCAGGTCGGCAGTTCCGCGGTCGATAAATCGGTCGATCAACTCATCGACGACCGGTTCGATCACCGGCTGCACGTATTCCTGGACACGATTACGCCGCAACGGGGCGGACACCATCACCCGGTTGGCGCGGTGATCGGCGCCGGACATGCTCAAAACCGTTTTGCCGAAGACCGGTTCGGTGGTCATTGCATACACAGGTGCCGCCGGAAACGTGGTCTCGTCTCTGAAGGCGGCCCGGACCAGCTCGTCGGTCAACAGCAAAACGGCGGGCACTCCGGCGAATCGGACGATGGCGTAGGGCTTGCGCTCCCGCAGCCGCGCGAGTACGGCGTGCAGGTCGGGCTGATCATCGAACGCGAAATCGACGCTTTCGATGTCCAAGGTTTGCGTCGACGCCATGAGCCCAACATACAAGCTATGCAACATACGACGCAATATGTAGCACGTTGTAAAACTCGGCTGCTCCCTCTCAGCACCCGGCCGACCGGCGACGAAGTCCTGCCTCGTCGCCTGGTGGACATCCGATGAGAATCATTGGATAACTGGCGGCGCTTGATTTACTTTGCGGCAACGGGTTTCATCCAGCCATGACATCATCAGCCGACGACCTGGCCACTGAATCCGCAAACACCGGGCAACGCAGGACGTGGAT
Source organism: uncultured Actinomycetota bacterium (assembly GCA_963826365.1). Classification (GTDB taxonomy): domain Bacteria; phylum Actinomycetota; class Actinomycetes; order Mycobacteriales; family Mycobacteriaceae; genus Mycobacterium. The sequence continues at coordinate 27,795 of CAWGXA010000008.1, forward strand.
AAGTTAGCTGGCTATTTCACCGAAGACGCGGTGTACCAAAACATTCCGACGCAGCCACTACACGGGCGTACTGCGATCAAGGGGTTCATCGAATGGTTCACGTGGCACTCGACGGCATCGACTTCCGAGTTGATCGGCAGCTCAGCAATGGCCCACTAGTCATGAACGAACACACGGATGTGCGGTGACGCAAGGACGGCGGTGAAATACACCTTCCGGCCATGGGAGTCTTCGAGATCCGGGACGAACGGATCGCGGCATGGCGGGACTACTTCGACATGGCCGCGATCACCGGCGGCTTCAGCTGATACTCAGGCGGAGTTTCTCACCGCCGGACGAAAGCGACACAATCCAAACCGAATAGCCGCCCATCGGCCGGTTGCCCCTCGCGACGATGTCTGCCGAGCGTCGCCGGGCCACCAGCTCGCCTCGCGGAGCAACGTGGCGATGGCGGGCACCATTAAAGTCCGCACCACGAATGTGTCCAGCAGCAATCCACATCCGATGATGAAACCCATCTGCACCATCGTTGCGATGGAACCGACCATTAAACCGAACATGCTCGCCGCAAAGATCAAACCGGCCGAGGTGATGACCGAGCCGGTGCTGGCAACGGTCCGTAGCACCCCCACCCGGATATTGTTGGCCGACTCTTCGCGAAGTCGCGAGATCAGGAGCATGTTGTAATCGGCGCCCACCGCGACCAGGATGATGAACGACAACAACGGCACTGGCCAGGTGATGTCATGGTGCAGGCCATAACGGAATACCAATACTCCCGTGCCCATTGCGGCGGCGTAGTTGAGTACCACGGTGGCGAGCAGGTAGAGGGGCGCGAGAACCGCTCGAAGAAGCGCAACCAGTATCAGCCCCACGATGATCAACGTTGCGATCGCGAGCTTGACGAAGTCGCCGACCATCAGATGTTGAATATCGGCATTGACCGCCGGAAATCCCACCATCGAAACCTTGGCGCCGGCCAGCGACGTGTTGGGTGTCGCAGCCACCGCGACGTCGGTGATCTTGTGCACGAGCGCCATCGCTTCAGCGGTGTAGGGATCGTAGTGCGACTCGATCGCGAATCGAACGGTCTTGCCGTCCGGTGACACGAATTGGCGAGCGACGTCACCGAGTCGCTTGTCCTGCAGGGCGTTCGGCGGCAAATAGAAACCAGCGGCCGCATCCGATCCTTGGGTGGCACGGGCCGATTCCCGTAGTTGTGCGGCGATCTGGCTCATACCGCCCAGCAGCGCGATGTTGCTGTCTGCCAGTGTGTGAACTCCCACCGCAAGTGCCCGGGCACCCGAGGCGAGTCGTCCGATTCCGCTTTGCAGCAGCCGAATCTCGCCCGGAAGACCAGCATTTTGGCCGGTGGCGCCGTTGAGGCTTCGGCCGAGGGCGTCCGCCGCTTCCTTTATCTCCGATATCGTCGGTTCGACGGATAACTCGCCCGTCTTGGCGGTCAACTCATCACCAAGGCCGGCGATCTGATCGAAGAAGCCGCCGCTGCGCAGCGCAACCAAAGTCGCGACGTGTTCGCGTAACGTCACGCACTCGGGCGTACCTGCACACCAGGGTGCGCCGTCGAGTGTTGCGGCCAGCGGTTCGATCGCAGAGATCGCGTCGGCCGCCCGCAGGGCCAACGGCCGCAAACTTGCGCGGTCCGCAAGAGCGCGATCAATGTTGGGTGCCATCGCATTCAGCTGCTTCAGCACCGTCCGGTAGCCGTCGACCTGCCCTCCTGATCCTTGCATCCGATCCAACAAACCGGTCATCGGTCCTAAAGCCGTTCGTACGCCCGTATCGAGCTTGGTCAGCCCGTCGGCCAACTGATCCGCACCGTCGGTCAGCTGCTTGAGTTGATCTTTGTGGCCTTCTCCGTCGACGGCCGCACCACCGAGCTTGTCCCCGATTTGGCCGTTCTGCCAAGCTAATTCAGCTTGTTGCAGGCGTTGGCCGGTTGGCCGGGTCACGCCGACGACCTTCGTTACCCCAGCTATCTGTGAGACGCGCGAAGCCAGCTCCTCGAGATCGGCGAGTCCTGTGCCGGTTCGCATATCCTTCGGCGACTCCACGAGCAGAAAGTCCGTCATGGTCGTGTCCTTGGGGAAGTGCCTGTCCAGCAAGCGGTAGCCCTGGTTGCTGGCGGTGTCGGAGGGCTGCGCTTTGCGATCGTCGTAACTTATTCGCATCGTCAGGCAAACTGCGGCGAGCGCCAACAAAACCACCAGACTGATCACCAGCAACGGCACCGGCCTGCGGACCACCGTCACAGCGATGCGGTTCCAGTAAGCACGTGTCCGATCTGCGCGAGGTTCACCGATGCCACGTCTGGCGGCTACTACCAACACCGGCGGCAGCAACGTCACCGTGGCGACAAATCCGATCAGCACCGCAAGGGCGCACGCGGGTCCCGATGTCGCAAAGATGTTCAACGTGGCGAATGCCATTGACAGCATGGCCAACGCGACGGTCGCCGCTGACGCCAGGATCACGCGCCCGATCGTCGCGGTGGCGTGGACGACCGCTTGGTCCACCGCGACACCCTGTCTTCGTTGCTCGTGATAGCGGCTGATCAGGAAGACCGAGTAATCAGTGCCGGCGCCGAGAAGGATGACGGTCATGAACGCAATGGTGAACTGCGAGACCGGCACGCCCACCTCACCGAGCGCCGCCAGTATCCCGCGCCCGACCGCCAAGCTCAGGCCGATGACAAGCAGCGGAAGCAGCGCCGTGAACACCGAGCGATAAACCAGCAGCAGGATTAAGGCGATCAGGGCCGCGGTGGCCACCGAGATGATCAACAAATCGTCGTCGGCGGCCACGATTTGATCGCTCATCGTCGCGGCCGGACCCGTTACCTTGGTGACGGTCCTGGTGCCGCCGAAGGCGTTGGCGGCGACCTCGCGAATCGACCGCACCGATTCGGCCGCCCGGGGGCTGCCCAGGGTCCCCGCGATCCCGACCGGCAAGTACCAGGCTTTGCCGTCACGGCTTGTCGCCTGCCCGGCAGTCACCGGATCAGACAGCAGGTCCCGGACCAGCTTCACTTGGTTGGAATCAGCGCGAAGTTTGTCGACCATCACCGAATAGCGCTGTCGCACAAGCGGAGTCAGCCCGTCTGGATTCTCCATAGCGACGACCACCGTCGTGGTCGACCCCACTTCGCCGAAAGCCTTTGCCATCCGATCCAGCGCCTGCAACGACGGGATGTTCCGCGGAACCGGGTCCACGGATTGCTGCCGGACGACGGTTTCCAACTGGGGGAACGCCAACGCAAGGACAACCGCCAGGCCCAGCCACACGCCGACGACGATTGCCTTGTGCGTCACGGCGAACCGGGCCACGCCCGCCAGGAGGGCGCTGTAGTGGTCGGCGTCGCTGGATAGCGTCATCGCCGTTCGCGGTGTGCCGGACACAACACGGGCCCGGGCCGGCCCCAAATCGTTAGCAGCCACGCAACCCCCTGAAGCAGTGTCAACAGTTCCGCGCCGCTGCGGACCTCACAACATACGCAACATACAACATAGGATGATTTGTGTTGCATGCTGGTTTGAACCGGACGATCAATGCGGTGCACTCCGCACCGAATCGCGCCATCAAATGTCGGGCGCAAGGCGTTGTTCGCTACGTTGTTGTTGTAGGCGTTTCCGCCTCGACAAAGGAGATCCTTAGCGAGATGCGAATCGATATGCCCAGCGGCGGCTGTGGACCCGCCTGCCCGGTGCCCCGCGAGCCGAGGTCGAATCGTGAAACCCAGCCGACTCCGGGTCACTGAAAAAGCGGTCCGCTCCGCGACCTGGGGCGATCGCCCGCCGATCGACGACGACGAGGCCCGCGGCCGCCTCCTCGACGCAGCCGAGGCGTGCTATGAGCGTCACGGCGTCAGCCGCACCACGGTCGACGACATCGCCAAGGAAGCGTCAGTGCACCGAACAACGGTGTACCGCTACTTCGGGTCCCGCGACGACGTGCTGGCGTTCGTGATCCTGCGTGAGTCGGCCGGAGTGATCGAGGGGGCCCAGCAGACGATGGAAGGCAACGGCCCATTCGGCAACCGGCTACTCGATGCTCTCGATGGTGCGATCGGTGCGGTGGAGAAATCACGCTTTCTGCGTGTGTTGTTCTCGCCGGAAAGCCTCACAATGACGGTGGCCGCGGCGGCATCCACCGCCTTCCGGGATCGGATCCGCCAGGCGCTGCGACCCTACGTCGACGTGGCGAAGGCAAACGGCGAGCTGCGCGAGCAACTCGATCCCGACGCGGTCGCCGACTGGGTGGTGCGGGTTGCGCAGATGCTGCTGATGGATCACCTCGCCGCAGAACAGCACGATGCCCGCATGGACAGGCGGGCAACGCTGCGCAACTTCGTCATTCCGGGCATTCTCAGCCCCACCGCAGCCGGCGCCGCGACGGTTCCGACACGGACGAAGCGCGCGAGGCGGTAGTGGATCGTTGGGGACGGCGTAGGCCGAGCGATCGCTCCAGCGGCGTTCCCGAGCGTTCCGGGACCAGCGAAAGCATCTTCGTGCAGCTCGCCTGAACTGCGTCAATCTCATCCACGCCACCGTGGGTCGTGCCGTCTCGTTCAGGAAAGCGACGATCAGCGGGTCCGTCCAGCTCACAACCGCGAAAGTCGGCCTCAGCGGTGAATTTCACTGGCGCGCAGTTTATCCGTGGAGAATCGATGATCACGGCCGACCGACTCGTCGCATCCACGCTGCGGCGGTGTTTTTCGGCTACGTTGCCGCACCGGACACACCGCCGGCTGACGCGAGGGCATGAGGCCGGGCGAGGCGAGCGAACTCCTCGACAATGGTGCTGTAGAACCCGCGCAGCACCTGCGGCGAGACCGCCTCGCCATCCAGTATGGAGGCGCCTGTCTGTCGCAAGGCCCGCGTCGTGACATACGACGGGAGACTTCGGCCCCGGGCCACACCTGCTTCGAGCAGCGTCCAGGCGCCGTGGCAGACGACGCCGACCGGCTTCCCGGAGGTGATGAAGCCACGCACGAACTCGACCACGTCGTCGTCGCTGGAAAGCTGGTGGGATTTCGCCATCCCGGGCACCATGAGCAACGCCTCGTACTCGTCGACAGCCGCTTCAGCCACCGTCTGGTCGACGGTATACGTGCGGCCCGGATCGAGGTCTCTATTGAGCGATTCGATCTGCCCGGTTCGCAGTGACAACAGCTGCGTCTGCGCCCCCGCTTGTCGCACCGCCTCGCCGGACGCGTCCAATTCGGTCTGGCCGACGCCGTCTGCGGCAACCAGTGCGATCCTCAAACCTTGGAGACATTGGGCCATGTCGGACTCCGCTCGGCAGTGGGCTTATACGGGGATGTTCCCGCTGACCAAGCATCGCCGTTAGGGACATCGATATCCTGCTCCCGCCGGAGCGAATAAGTGAGCGGGTATTCGTCCCGCGGTGACAGGACAGCGTGATCACCGCGGATTGCTTCGCCTTCTGGGATGCACTGAGTCCGCTACTTGGCGGATTTGCTGCCCAAAAACTCGGATCTTCAACAGCCTTCGCGATGCTCGGGGGACTTTCGCTGGGCTCAATCATCATCTGGCTGGGTTTGCCTCAATGCTGCGCCGCGCTGGCGACAAGTAGCCCGGCAGCCCGAAGGCTGCGCCGTCCGCACTATGTAGTGGTGATTCACACCGGGCACGGCGCCACCAGTACCGGTATCGCCGCCGCGGGCCGTGCCGCAGCCAACCTGCACCTGAATTATCTAGTGGGTCACCAGGGAAGTCTGATCGTCCTACTCGCCGATGGTTCTCCTGCTCCCGATGCCCTGCACCGGGAGGTCAGTCGACAGCTTGGCCACTTGGCGAGTGCAATCGGCATCGGGTCGCGCTGTGACGTGCCGAGCGATTTTCCGCAGTCTTTCCTCAGAGCCCATCGCGCGCTGAATATCCGGCTGAACTCGGCCCAGCCCCAGGGAGATTCGGACTATGACGGGCTGGGTTTTTACCGCTTGGTCGATGCGGCGCATACCGTTGGTGTCGCCGATGAGTACGTCCGCCAATGGCTGGGGCCGCTGATCGACTACGACGCCGCGAAAAACTCCGACCTGCTGCACACCTTGAGCCACTACCTGGAATGCGGCGGTAACTACGACGAATCGGCTGCTGCTTTGCATGTTCACCGGAGCACCTTGCGGTATCGGCTTGGGCGCATCGCGGACCTGACGGGATTCGACCTCCGCAATATCGACACTCGCTTCAATCTGCATGCGGCTACGCGAGTGTGGCGCTTCCTTACCCCGGATCCGTGAGTACACGGTAGTGGAAGCCCTTGCTTAGCTTGACTATCAGCGAGTTGGGCGCATCGACAGACGATGCCGCTCCTGCCATCGGTCCCTTGCAGCCGCATCCTGGAGCCGGCTGGGTCATCGCGCGCCCAGCCGCTGAAAGTCTTTGGGCAGCTGACTTAGTACGTCATCGAACTGACCGGGTGTCACCGCGTCGCGAAGCGTCGCCACGACCGCTGACACGGCCTGTTCGGACACTGCCGAGTCACGTCGGCTGCGTTCAGCCACTCGGTTGACGAACTCATCGAAGCTGAACGCTTCGGCCTCTTCTTTCGCCGGGAGCAAGGCGTCCTGCAGTGGGAAGGGCAGTCGTGCGGCCAGATCGCGGGCCTCGTCGCCGCTGATGCGCTCGGCGAGGGTGGTCAAGGTGGCGCGTGTCAGCGCCACCGCGTCGCCTTCAAACAGGCCGGTACGCTGGGCCACTGAGGAAATGAATTCTTCATATCGCATTGTTTCTCCTTGAATCCAGCTCTCTATATCGTGCCGAAGCGCCAAGCGCCGGTGCATCGTTCTGGTGAGCCGGATTTCGGTGTTGGTAATCACCCTGGCGGGTGAGCTCACGCCGCCGAGCCCAGCCGGCACTCAGTCGGCCCGACAGGTTGAGTTCGGCGGTGATCTTTGGCTTTGACGAGGCGACGCATTAACCGAGCAGCGGTCGGCCCACTTGATGCCGCAAAGCGAAGGGCGCTGTTGCCAAACGGGACCTGTAGACAAGTGCACTCTCGGGTGTTGTCCTACAGGCAGACTGGCGGATCGGATATCGCAATATAGTTGGATACTGCTCTCGCACAGTACTATTCAGCGATAACCGCGCCGTGGCATGCCTTGGCGGAGAGTTGGACGGTTACGACATCACGTGCCGGACGGCACGGCTGTTGTGGCGCCTCCTTTTGACTTCGCCGGGATGAAAGATAGGTTCGCGTTGGGCATGCGCAGACTCGCTGGTTTGTTGCCATCAAATCGCAACGCGGCCAGACTATTACGGCCCAATCTAGCGGGACGAGCGCTACCACCGACGAGTACTGCCAGCAAGGTGGCCACCGCCGGCGCCTTGACCGCGCGCCCGATGATTTTGGGTACCAACAGGTGGTCCTCAGTGAACCGGAAAACCGTGCAGAAGAATGGGGTTGCAATGGCTACCGGAGTAGAAACGGTGAGCGACCGCAGCGACGATGACACCGGCGACAGTCGACCCGAACGGGATGAGGTCCAGCACCGCCACGAATATGCCGAGAAGCAGCGGGTAGGGGACACCGAAGATGGAGCCAGACGAAGGTGGCCATCCCCGCGATGACGGATATGACGATGTTGCCGAACAGATATGCGCCCACTTTCCCGAACACCTGATCCCCCAGGGGGATCGCGCGGGGCCGGCGGGAGTGCGGCACGGCAGCGGCGCTCAGCTCCGTCGTGTTGCTCATCGCGTCATTGCTTTGCGCAGTCGACAAGCCTGGCGGCAAGGTCACGCACCGGGGTATTGGTCTCCTGCGAGATCGCTGTCAGCATCGCGAAGGCGCGAGGGGCGTCGACGCCGAAGCGTTCCATAATCGTGCCTTTCGCTTGCCCGATAACGTCGCGGGTGGCCAGCGCGGCTTTGAATTGGCGCTCCTGTTTCTCGTTGACAAGCGCAATCGCGGCATGATTGGCGAGCATCGCGCCAACGGCCTCCGAGTCGGCCCCGAAGGCGTCGGCCCGGAATCCGAAAAGAGTCAACGCCGCCCCGGTATCCCCGGGAATGTCTATTGGTGAGGACAAAGCGCTGTGCACCCCGGAGGTCATCGCGGAAAGTGCGAATCGTGGCCATCGGGCGTCGGTGCACAGATCGTCGCAGCGAATCGCTTTCTGTGCGGTGATCGCCTCCAGGCATGGACCACGCCCAGCCGCTTGCTGAGCGCTGTCCAGCGACGAGGTGAGCTGCGAAGTCGCTGCGATCGAACACAGACGGCCGTTGTCGATCACCGATATCTTGGCGCAATCGGCTCCCGGCACCAACGCCAATGAGGCACCGGTCAGCTTGGTGAGCACGTCCTGGATACCCGCTCCGCCGACCAACGCGCCGGCCAGTTCTGCGATCGTCGACTGAACCGCCTTGTCGTGGCGCTGGTGGCGGCGGAGTCGCTCGGGATCTGCGAAGTAACCTACTGCGACCATGGCGAAGCCGTTTGGGGCGAAACGCTGCGACTCATCCCAAACCATTGCGCATAGCCGGTTTCGTTTTACCCATTGCTGCCCCCCAAGTTTGCTCGTGGGCCTACGTCACCGCGTTACGACTATGCCAACCGGATTGGAGTCCAAGCGTCGACCCAGCAGATCAATTAATCGGAAGCGTCGTAGACCTCTCGGAGCCACGTGCGCTCAGTCCTGGCGACGCGAGATGTTGGCTAACCCGAATCCGACGTCGCCGCCCGGCGCTTCATCAGTCAAGAAAGTGAACTAGGCAAGGAGGGGTTGGGGCAGCTGACGCCGGGTAAACGAGGGGATGCTGACGATCGGGACACGCGACGCCAGCCCCGCTGATTCCGCTGGTATTGGGCGGCTGCGCCGGTGAACCGGGATGGTCAGAAACCCGTCGCACATCACCTCGACACGGTGGCGTCGGACTGGGCACCCCTGACGGACACGAAGGACATCGATGAAGCGACGGAGGTCCTGCGGACTGCGTTCTTCCCAGTCGATATCACTCCGAGCGGTATGGACTCGTTGCACATCCAGGTGAAGGCTGAGCAGCTGCCGCTGCTCAGCATCGGCTACCTCGACATGGGCGGTGCGGCGGTGATGCGGGTAGCAGACATACCCGGCTATCAGATCGCCGTCGCGGTGTCGGGTCACAGCGTGACCAAGTGGCCCGGTGGTCGCGCAACCACCGTCACCGGCCCCGGGTCGGCGACCGTCTTCAAGCCCGGCACGGACATCGAGCACATGTGGTCACACGATTGCGCCCAGCTCGGCGTCAAGATCGCCCCGGACGAGATGATGGGTGAGCTGGAAAGGTTGCTCGACCGGCCGGTTGGTAAGCCCGTGGAGTTTGCCCGTTGGCTGGATCTAACGGCGACGACGTCCCAAAGTTGGCTGAGCCTGGTGGGAGTTTTGGCGCGAGAGGCCGGTAAGGATGATGGACTACTCACGCATCGACTTGCTGTCGCGAATTTGCAGCATCTGCTCATTCAGGGTCTGCTGCTCACTCAGCCGCACAACTACGCCGACGCACTCCGCGATGGTGGCCGGCCGGCATCCGAAGCGGTGGTGAAGGAGGCCGTCGACTTGATGCGCTGTTATCCGGAATCGGTGTGGACAACGGCGGAACTTGCCCATGCGATGGGTGTCAGCGCGAGGGCGCTGCAGAAGGCGTTCGCTAAGTCGGGCGAGCTGCCGCCTATGACATACCTGCGTCACTTACGGCTGCACCGGGTGCGCGACGAGCTAGCTGACGCGTCACGGACGCGGTCTTCGGCGGCCGTCACCACGGTGGCAAGCCGCTGGGGCTTTGTGCACCTCGGCCGGTTCGCTCAGCAGTACCGTCAATTGTTCGGTGAACCCCCGTCACAGACGCTTCGCCCGTCGGGCCGCTAACGGTGACGTTTCGCTTCGCCGACCGTCGCAAAGATTTCGAACCGCTCGATCAGATCCGCGGCGGCGAGAGCTTCCACGATTCGACCGGTCGGGGACGCGACCAGGCAAAATGATATGTCGGACTCTCCCGCCAACGCCGAAGCGCTGAGCAGGGCTCCGACAGCGGCGTCATCGACGGACGTGGCACCTGAAAGGTCCAGCACCAGCTGTGCCGGCTCTCGGGCCAATTCGTCGGCGACGACGCGGGATATCCGCGAGTGTGTTTCACCATCAAGGTCACCCGCCGCGCAGACAATGCTTATGCCGGCGGGAAGCCGTTGCACGGTATAGGTGCACGACCCGCCGTGTTGGCCTTCTGTGTCGCTGTCGCTTACTGACTTCACCTCCTTTGTGCTGCTAAGAGCGATTCAAGCAGGCCGAACTGCGTCTCAATATCCGTCGAGCGCCCCGGCGCTGTCCGATTTGCGCCGCGCCCCGCCGACGCCGGCGCATCTGATTGCTGGTCTGCTGGCCGGCGCACGGCATACCAGAGCGTCGACCCCAAAAAAGCCGTTGAGCGGACGGACGTTCGACGTGAACATCAAGGGCGCTTGGCCAAGCCGATGGCGAGTATGCGCAACGCCGACATCGGCAAACGCGTCCAAGAGGGCGACGCCGAGCGGGCGAGATCAATCGGCAATAGCGCGCATGGCTGGCGTCTGTACTCCCGATCATCTCGAAGACTCTTGTTGCGAGGTGAAGGTTGAGGCGCGAGTTCACATCCTGCAAGTCGCGCCCCGAGCTGTCGCGAATGCGTCCAAGGCGGTAACGCCGACATTCCGGCTTCGGTGGGGCCGGCGATGATCAAGCGGATGGGCTTCGGCAGTCCGGTCAGTAGCACCGTGATCGACCCGGCGAGGCTCGCGCCAGCCGTCATCGGCTATCAGCAGTCGATCACCGCCTTGGCTGACGCGATCGGGCTGCCGCTCGACGTCTTAGAGGTCAGCGGCGAGATCGCCCGTGCGACTGAGCCGTACACGCTCTCCGACGGGTGGGTCATCGAGCAAGGGACGATGGGGGCACAGCGGCTCACTGTCGCCGGCACGCGTAACGGCAAGCCGCTCATCTCCTTCCGATCGCACTGGTTCTGCACCCACCAGCTCGACCCGGACTGGGGCCTGGACGGCGAAGGATGGCTGTTCACGACCAAGGGCGACGCGCCGATGCAGGTCCGCGTGACCTACGGGCGGACCGACGAGGGCTACTCGGAGCACCTCGCCGGCTATACGGCGCATCCTGCGGTGAACGCGATCCCCTACGTCGTGGCGGCCGAACCCGGAATCGTCACGATCTTTGGCCTGCCGCCCATGATCACCCGCTTCAACGCCGAATCGTGACCGTGTGAGTCCTGGGCACAGTGGGCGCCGCAGAGGGGGACGCCGCGGAGTATGCGGGTTTCGTTGCGCTACTG
>CAWGXA010000009.1:0-8784 GCA_963826365.1 uncultured Actinomycetota bacterium
TATTGCCCAGTTCCCTACGTGCTTGCTACAAATGTAATTACTAGACGTCTCGCTGTGAATTCGCCCTTGTGAGTTGCCCAGGGGACAAACGCGATGACCAATATCTGACGTGCCCTTGAGTCGTGATGCCTTATCGAACAAGAAGGTTGGGCGCATCGTTCTCCGCGCAACTCTCATCGCGGCAGCCATCACGACAATCGTTGCGCGCTGATCGGGTGGTTTTGCTCATGTCGTACATATTTTGCGCCGGAGCATCCGACAAAACGCACCAGAATCGACAGGAATTATGTCGGGAAATTAGGTGTTGGGCTGCCCCTGAGGAGAGCACAGGGGCAGCCCAACACCTAGGTCAGACGCCGACTGGGGCGATTCAGTTCCCGGCTCGCCACGCATGGCGCCCTCCGCGTCCTGACCTAGGTGTTGTGTTGTGGGCTGACGTCGGTCCTGTCGACCAATGACCTTACGGTAGTGAGTAATTCATGTAGTCGGGGCGTGTCGGAATGATGCGCGTATGGGGGTGGCAGTCGTTGACCCTGGCTGCGAGCGCGAAAGGTACAGGTGCGCTCAGAGATGGGAAGGACGACGAGGTCGAATAGGTCCCAGGCAGGTCAGTTCGGCCCCGCCGCCCCCACCACTGAGTTTCCCTTATCCGGGTAAATCCTGCTGCTCGAGCATCGTCCGCTGCCTGCGCGCGGCCGTTCTCATGAAAATCGACCCGTCAGCGGGACGCTTTGTTATTACTTGGCTTGTAGTCCACCAGGGCTCGGGACTGTTCTCCGGCAGGACGCTAGGCGCAGCTACTTCTTCGCGGTCTAGCGACTCACCGCGATGTGCTTCCCGTGCTCGGTTTGTTGCCTGCGGAGCCCGTCAGCGCAGCGGCGCTGACGCGGCCATCCGCTACTGATCGCCGATCCGGGTCACCGACTCCATCTGGATGGCGGTGATCGTCGTTGGCTGAGAAGAGACCGTATTGGGCTGCGTGGCCACACATCCCACTTGCAGCGTCCGCCGTGTGTCCAGTACCAGTCCAGTGGTAAGGGGTACAACCCGAAAGCCGCCGATCGAGTTATTAAGGGTGTCCGCGACCACGAAATCGGACTGCACAAGCGTGCTGTAAATCTCGCCGTCGAGCAGAAACCCCATCTCGACGACACTGGTACCGGTGACGCCGGTACCGGCCAACGCCACTGTGGCAAACACCACCCAGCTCCCGGGAGGCAGCTCAAGGGCGGCTACGACCGTGAAATCCGGACCGGTGCCGATAACCACCGAGCCGAAGGCGGCACTTTGATCTGAAACGAACGCTCGCATGGGCCGGGAGAATATCGCAATATGGCTGCACAGGTAGTCCTTTGTCCGCGGCGGCCGAGGATTGGTCCCGGGCTTATTTCGAACGGCGCTATAAGTTGCCGCCATGGTAAACATTCGGCGGTTGAGCTGGGACGGCAATCTTATCTGGGCAGTACACGCGGGAGGCTACGACTTTCACCTGGTAAAGCTGTCCAGGCATGACGCCCTGTCCGAGTAGGGCTGGCTCGGAGGGCAGCACCGGGCCTCCGCCGCAGAATTCGAGCGCGTGGGCGATCAAGGTGTCGTCTTCGCCTCCGACGCCATTTGAATGCACCAAGTTGAGAAACTGTTGATCTGGTGTGTCGGCGCGCGCAGCCGGTGCGGCCGAGCCAATCGCGGTCGTCGCGGTCGCTGCCGCGATGAGCGTTGTAACACGGAGTAACACGTGCCCAATCCTTTCGTCATCCTGAGCATTGGGGGCAGTAGAACACCACGGTGTCGGCGACGAAGTCGATCGCTCCGATTTCCGTCACGTCGCCGTGGTTCGACCAATCCGCGCAACCAGACCGTTCGTGTACGGTCTCCAAAATCGGGGTCCCGCAGCACTGATAGCGCGCCGCAGCGAAATCATCCCTTGCGCAAAGCTGGTCGGCGAGCCTGGGCTTAACGAGGAGGTCTACGCAGCGCCCCCTCGTTGAGCGCTTGATAACGGACGCCTATCCAACGATCAAAGGCCGGTCTTGGACACCAGTCGCGAGTCGTTGCACCGTGGATGGCATGGACAGAATGCTTGACAGGTTTATCGACCACTGGCTCAGGTGGGAGCACCAGCAGGAGGTCCGGCGCAGCGAGCGGCGGAGGAGCCGTTGCATTTTATGAACGTCAGTCCTAAGTGGAAGTGCTCGACAGGTTTTGCGGTCCTGCTGTCCGCCGCCGCGCTACTTTCCGCAGCGCCCGCATCAGCCGAACCAACTGATGACGCGTTCGTCGCGGCCCTTGCGAAGGACGGCATCACCATGTCTGCCCCCAACACCGCGATTGCGGCGGCCCGTACGGTGTGCGCCGAACTCGGTGACAACCAAAACACAAGCGTTCTGGCGATGAGTCTGATGAAGGACACCGGTCTGTCGCTGCAACAATCCAGCTACTTCGTCGGCGCTTCCATGTCTGCCTACTGCCCGCAGCTCATAGGGCATACTGACGATTCGCTGAACTGGCTGAAGCCGTATTACCCTGTGCCGCAGTTCAAATGAGAGGCGTGGGAAAGACGGCCCACGTCAGGTCATCGTCGTGAGCGACCGCGGTCCTACGCACCGTGGTTCCTACCAGCGACCATCGGTCCGCCCCCGAGGAGAGCAGCGGGGGCGGCCCAACAACTAGTCAGACACGGGCTAGGGCGATTCGGTTCCGGTGCGCGAGGCGCTATTCACCTGTTCCCCGCGACCGCGCGGTGAGCAGCCGGACGGTCGCGTTCATCAGGAGAAACGCCGACAAGGAAGAACCACAAACAGGTGATGTCAGCCGTATCGCGGATACGACTCCACCTCTAAACGGTGGAGTCGGGCCTACAACTGTGCCGCTGTCGGGCTGGCCGTCACCGGGCCGCATCCGGTCGCCGCGACGGCGGTGAAGATGAGAACTAGGGCGACACCGATTTTGCTGATTAGACGAGTCATGACCGAAACTCTATGTCGCGTTTGGCCTTTGGCGACGAACAAGGGCAAACTCACAGCGAGACGTCTAGTAATTACCTTTGTAATTACCTTTGCGGATTCCTTTCCTGTTCGGGCACAGTTCATCTGAAAAGTACCTAGCCGATTTTCAAGACTGGCCCACGACCGATGACATGACGTGATGATTGAGTCCACACGCAAGATACAATTGCGGCCAAGCTGATCGACCGACACTTCGCCCTGTAGTCAGCGAGCTTGGCGCCACCCGGCTCGGCTTGCCTGGCCGTCTCCGTTGTTCGCCAGGTAGCGGCGTTGTAGGCGGCTAATGAACATCTGCGCCTCGTTAATGTCTCGCCGCAGCGCCGCTATTTCCAACCGGAGAGTCGCTGCCCGACGGGTCGAGAAGTTGGTGAGACTTTGGCGTTCAAGCCAGTCGAGTTGAGTGGTCATTTCATGCACCTGCTCGCGTAAGGCGCGGACCAACTCCCGCGCCTGCTGAGCATCGCACGCATCCATGGAGCAAGGATTACACGACTGGTCCTGTCCCGAGACCTAGATGGCCTTGCTTTGTCAGGCTTGAGTGAACGTTGGCGCCCCCCGTGGAGAGCAGCGGGGGCGGCCCAACAACTAGTCAGACGCCGACTAGGGCGATTCGGTTCCCGGCTTGCCGGGGACCAAGTCACTTCTTCTTCATCCCCCGTATTGGGGGCAGTACGTCCGAATAGCTATCCGTGCCAACCATTCTGCCTGGACGTCAGTAAGGTCAAACCCCTTCGTGGCCACGAGGTCGCTGATGATTTCAGACGTCGAAGTTCCCTTCCCGCGGAACTCGCAAATGACGTGCGCCGCCGCAACTTCACCGGACGCACCTACAGCGTTTCCGGCATGAAACTGGGCCGGGAGAACTCCGTGGTTGGCGAGCTCTGCGAGCAAGTCCTCATCCTGCTGACTAGGCACCTGCTCTGGCAGACGCGGCACGTCAGGCGCGGGGGCCACGGGAGGAATAGTGGCGGGGGCCTCTAACACCGGTGGCGCATCACCTACTCGAGTGACGACCAACGGCTCAACCACCTTGTTCCCAAGATTCCCGCACTCGTCGCTGATAACGACATGCGTAATGGTCCCGTGCAGGGTGCTGTCGGGCTGCGGCTCAAATTCCCACAACGCCGACACTGTCTGTGTCTTTCCACTACCGCAATCATGTGCCTTGTTGTCGTTCGTTGCGTCACGCCACACACCGTTGACAAAAGTCATATCGTCAGCGTCGGGGATTGCGGAGAAGTTCCGGTGATCGTCCTTGTCCATGAGGGCCCCATGAGCGGCGCAGCCCGTCTCCGTGCACATCGAACGGAACGCCCAGAACCAGTGCTTGGTGGCGTTATCAGCCGGCGGCGGTGGCGTCCTACCCCAGTAGGTGGCTTGGGCTGGGTAGACGTCGATCCGGTAGGTGCCGTCGAGGACAGCCTTGACGGGAATGGTCGAAATCGGTGGAAGCGCGGCAGCAGGCAACGGCGCGGCTACAGGTGTGTCTTCGCGGCGGTTGTCGATCATTAGCCACCCGGCAACCACAATCCCGAACGCCACCACCGCCGCAACAAACAACGGCAACGCAGCCTTGGAGAACGCCGCATGCCACGACCCATCCAGCTCCTGCTCGGGCTCCTCAGCCGACCACGCTTCCAACGCCTCCGACCCGGTGGGTGGGTAGTCGACGGGCAGGATCTCCGTCTCAGCACCGCCAGCGCCCTCTGTGGTGCCAGCGATGGTCTCGTCGGACGGCTCGGCTTCCACTACCTGATCTGCTTTCGTACGAAGCGCGGAGGCTCGAGCCCGCGCTGTAGTGGCCCGGGCCTCCGTGGACCGCACAGCGAAGTCCGCCAACCCAATTGCGCCGTCGGGCTCGGCGGCAAGCTCGTCGTTAGCCACGCGACGCTTAGGCATAGAAGCAGATGTTCCTTGCCCCGTTTGGCCCGTGACAACGCATCAGGCGAACTCACAGCGAGGCGTCTAGTAATTGCCTTTGTACCAACGACGGCGGATCCGACCGCGATCTGATCACTCGCGCTCATCATTCTCCGCCTCCGGAATGCTGATGTCGGGACGAAGATCAGGCAGCGGCCCGTACACCGACTCCATCGCCGCCACGACACGATCATGGGGAACGGTCCGAGGCGGTTTGGGTGAGGATTCATCGGTCATGGTTGTTCTTCCTGCTCGCGCGTGGTTTTGGTGGACACTTCGTCCTCGGTGCAATGTCATCAGGAGCCGTAACTGCCGGCCAGAAAGCACGCACCACAACCGAAGGGGGTGCCTACACCAACGGCAGTCGGGACATTCAAAGTCGGAACTTGCGATTTGAAATCGCAAAGTCTGGTGGACGCCCAGGGGTGTGACAACCGGTGAGGGGCGACGTGCATGGGCCGCCCCGGGGAGAGCGCGGGGCGGCCCATGACACCTAATCCGACGCAGACGACGGCGATATGATTCCGGCGACCTCGATGAGATGGGCCGCGAGCTGGCGGGCCTCATCAGCAGTGAGTTTGACCGACGTGTCGACCCGTGACAATGCATCAGGCGAACTCACAGCGAGACGTCTAGTGATTACCGTGTACCAACGACTGGTAGGAAACTGGCGGTTCACCCCCTGCTGTCTCCAATGGCCGTGGCACCCCAGTGGCTGTTGGGTGACAGCGCCTCCGCCGGCCCGGGCGGTCTTCCGGGTCCCCTGATCGGCGTTGACGGAAGGTGAACAGGGTGCAAACCTGGGGTGATGCTCGAGTTGAGCGAACAGACGATCATCGATCAGCTGATCGAGAGACTGATGCGTAAATATCCGGGTGTGCCCCCGGACACCGTCGCCGCGGTCGTTCGGGACGTCCATGCTCGATTCGATGGACGACCGCTGAGGGATTACGTGCCTCTGTTGGTTGAGCGACGTGCGCGCAGCGAGTTGGTCAAGCTCAGCGCCTAGCGGGGACTTCTTGCCGTCGCCCACCGAAGCGTCGGTCGAGCGCGCAGATGAGGCGGTCGAGATCACGGCACAACGCTTGCTTTGCTCGAATCTCGTTGTGCGTCCTCTTGATCGCGGACAGATCGCCGTGGTCGAGGCACGAAGACAACATCGTGTGGGCTTTGGCTAGCTCCGCTGCGAGTTCCGTTCGTTGGCCTGCGAGCACCGTGCGGTAGTAGACGGCTTGCATCGATTCCGCTCGTGCGGAGGCATCGCTGACACGAAGGTCCGGACTGCTCACCGGCATACCGTAACCGACCCACCACGATTCGACAGCGACTCGGCAATGCGCCAGAAAGAACCCAAGGTGGGGGACGGGAGCTGACCGCGCTAGGGGTTGTCGACGACGGGGGCGCCGGGCGCGTTGGTCTTGATCGACTCGATGCCTTTTCGGCCGGCCTTCGATTTGTAGCCCTGGCCGCTGGCGATGATCTCTCCGTTGGCGACCGTGTGCCAGCCTTTCTCGTGCGGCGTCAAGTTTTCGAAAAATGTTGGCATGTTCGCTTCCCACGATTGAGGCAAGCGGGGCGCACACTTCTACGATGGAGAAGTTCAAGCCCAGTGTCGACAGGCTGGCCGTCCTCGTCTTCGAGCAGTCGCAGCGGACCGGTGAGCTGGTCACCATGGACCTGGTGAATCAGGTAGTCAACGAACTGCTCACCCACCCCTTGAAATGTCACTGTGGTGCTTGCCAGATGGCAGCCGAAGTGTCGGTCCGAGCGATCTTTAGGACTGCTCAGGCGTGGGAGTGCTCCGTCGGCGTGACGAGGCGGCGGGCGCGAGCGTAGTTGCTCGGCTGTGAGCAGGAGAGCTGATGGTTATTTGGCCCGCAGGCCCACCATGGCTCATCACGAGAGGATCGCACCCCGCGTGCTTCGCGCAGGGGAACCGGTTCAACCGGCACTGTCACGGTTCGCGAAGATCAGCGTGCCGAGGGATGGCGAACTCGACTTGGTCGGTGTGATTAAGGACCAATTCGGGTGTTTCTTCAAATGAAACGGTTAACAGTTTGACGCCCTGAAGACCGGGATCGTGAATATTCCCGAAGCTTGTATCGCGGATGGTTCTTACCAGTTGCCAGGTGCGAGGGTCGTCGGGGTCGTCGTCGCAGCGTAACCACATCGACTCGCTCTTAAGGCGGTAGCGGGCGAGATCTTGTGCGGTGCAGCAGAACGAGTCGAGAATCACGGGATAAAAGATAACCGTTGAGCGCCTGATAATGGACGCCTATCAAACGATCAAAGGCCCGTCTTGGACGCCGGTCGCGAGTCGTTGCACCGTGGATGGCATGGACAGAATGCTTGACAGGTTTATCGACCGGTGGCTCAGGTGGGAACAGCGGCGGAATGCCCGTCGCATGGGGCAGTGGAAGCGCCACATGTACCGCGACCCACAGTCCGGCATCTGGTGCCGCGACCCACGGTTCGGCATCTGGTGACACGGCGCAACGGCTTTCGATTGTGCCTGGCTCGACGCTAGCTGCCCGGCAGTTAATTCGGCCCGCCACCCAAACGGATGACGGGCCGAGTCGGTTGCGATTTGTTTAGGTGGTCGTCCATCCGTCGACATCGGCGGCAGCCTCAAGCAGAATCGCGGCCAGCTCGCGGGCCTGGTCGCTGTTGAGGTCTACGGCTCCCTCGACGTGCACTCGGGGCGGCTCGGGCTGCTCCGGTGCAATTCGGCCGTCCGCCCGCTGGATTGCGGACGTCCAGATGGTGATGTCCGTGTCGGTGATGCCGCGGGTCGGCCCCATGATGACGCGCTCTGGATCGTCGCCTTCCCAGATATCGCCGAATACGGCGCCGGCGGGTAGTGGGATGTCGGGGTACGGGTTGGTGGTTGTGGTGCTCGTGGTCATTTAGCACTCTCCTCAGTGGGCGTCCCCACCGGCGGCACTATTGCGCGTTTATTGCGCGGATACGGCGAAGGCCCGGTAAAAACCGAGCCTCACCTGCATACACTCTGGTGCGCGATACTGGGATTGAACCAGTGACCTCTTCCGTGTCAGGGAAGCGCTCTCCCGCTGAGCTAATCGCGCTGGGGAAAAAATTTGGAGGTGGAGACGGGAATCGAACCCGTGTGCACGGCTTTGCAGGCCGTTGCCTCACCACTCGGCCACTCCACCGTGGGGATTTGATGCCACTTGCACCTTCGAGCGGATGACGGGATTCGAACCCGCGACCCTCACCTTGGCAAGGTGATGCGCTACCAACTGCGCTACATCCGCGCGCAACGGACGAGATCGTCGCCCGGTGCGAAGGACGACGATAGTCCAATTAAGCAGGCCCACACAAATCTCTTGGCAGAGACCGTATCCAGGTTATCGCGCTGGTCCGGGGAGGCGCATATCGCGCGTATTCTCGGCGCCGAGTACGTGCTAATCTTCTCCCTCGTTCGCCTCTCGGCGCCGGTCCCGTGGCTCAGTGGAAGAGCGTCCGCTTCACACGCGGAAGGTCGCTGGTTCGATCCCAGCCGGGACCACCCACGTTCACGCAGCTCAGAGGGCGCTTGTGGCGGAGGTCCGCGCTTAAAACATCAGGATAAGCCGGTTAGATAGGGCCAAAATGGAGCCGACTGTCAAGCGCCGCTCCACACGGCTGTCATCCAGCCTGTCTAGGGCTGACGCGATGCCATCCAGTTCGTCGTCACAGAGGTCGGCATAGATGTGGGCGGTCGCCGGAACCTCGCCCCGCAGGCGCGCAGTCAGTACCGGTGGCTATCGGTAATCCGGAAGGTCGCGGGTTCGAGCCCCGCTCGCTCCAGCGCTGGCGACGGTCGGCTCCAAGTCAAGGCGCGACAACCCCACGACGC
>CAWGXA010000010.1:0-23419 GCA_963826365.1 uncultured Actinomycetota bacterium
GTTGCGAACCGAGGAAGACGCCTCGGCGATGGCAAAACGCATGCGGAGCATCTGCGATCGGCTCGCGAGTTTCCCGGCTCCGGTGATCGCCGCCCTCAACGGCCACGCCTTTGGCGGCGGCGCCGAGTTTGCCGTGGCCGCCGATATCCGGGTGGCTGCCGACGACATCAAGATCGCCTTCAATCAGGTGGAGCTGGAAATCATGCCGGCCTGGGGTGGCGCCGAGCGACTGGCCGCGCTGGTCGGAAAGGGCAGGGCGCTGCTATTGGCGGGCACCGGAGATCCCCTCGATGCCGCCGCGGCGGAGCGAATTGGCCTGGTTGATCTGGTGTTGCCGCGGTCTTCGTTCGACGAAGGATGGCGTTCGATCGCGACCAAACTGGCTCGGCATCCGGCAAATGAAATTAAGCGGATAATCCGGGGAGTTTCTGCTGATGAAGCGATAGCATCCTTTGCACGGCTATGGGTTGCGGAGGCGCATTGGCAGGCCGCCGAACGGGTGATGAATCGCACCACCAGACCGCGCCCGGCTACCGGAGGAGCGACATGAGCACCACCGTGAAGAGACTGTTCGGCGCCGGCTCGGCGGTGTCATTAGCCGCTGCGGGTCTACTGGTAGGCGGCGGGCTGGCGCATGCCGACCCGGTCTGGCACCAGGTCGTGTACATCGTGTCGTCAACAAGCCCGACTTACGTCGACATCTACTATCAGGATCAGGATCCGACGCTCTACTCCGACTACAGCCACAACCCGTACTCCTTTACGCCACAGGTCCACGCCGACGTCGCCCCCGATAAGCCGTGGGTGCAGCCGGTGAATCTGTTGAACCCCGATCAGTGGGCGATGGTTACTGCCACTACCGGTCGGGCAGTGCCGACAGTCGGTGGCATTCAGTGCAACTTGTCAGTGGACGGCAACGTGGTGGTTTCTAAGAACGGTCCTAAAGGCGCGCTCTGCTCGCTGCGGACCTGGTGAACCACCCAAGCCCCCTCGATCGGCTGCGGCTCGCCCTCTAACCGACGCAGATAATCTTCGACCAGTTCCAAGGTTTCGGCATGCCCGGCGGACATCCCAATCGCCTGCTCTAGCACCAGAAACCGCGACAAGCTGCTCATCAGCACCGTCCACACCACCGGCGGCACATCTTTGGTGTCCACTCCGTAGCGCTGCAGCGCCGACGTCACCGCTTGCCGTTCCTCTTCGCGAAGACGTTCTGCGTAATAGGCGATTTCGGCTCGCATCTCTTTGCGGTGATTGGCCAGCGCCATGAATTCCATGGAGATCCGAGTGAACGCAGGATCGGTGCCAAATCGCCACAGCGCCCATAGCGGCTGCGGCGACTGCAGCATTTGGGCGTGCACCTCAATAGCTTCTTCACCGCGGCGGCGGAAGACCTCCAGAAATAGTTCTTCCATGGTGCGGAAGTAGTAGTGCACCAGCTGAGGCTTCAGCCCTGCCTTGTTCGCGAGGCGGCGCGACGTGACGGCGGCATAGCCCTCCTCGACCATCAGTTGCTCGGCGGCGTCGAGCAGCAGGACGCGATTCTTCGCATCCGGCGCACCGATCCTGCGGGCCGATGTCATGCCTTTGCTCCGTACTCTCTGCGTTTCCCGTGCCAACCCCACGGATCGTAGCGCGGCACAGCGCGATGACCTTGACCACGACATTACCGTCATGCTAAGCAGATGCTCAGCACATTTCTCGACTTCGAACGCGGGGGCGGTGCCGCATGCCGCCGAACCCCACCGTTAAATCCAGCCCAGGAGACGCAACCCGATGACCGAGTACGACTCGATCGACTTCTTCACCGACCAGTCGCTGGTCCCGGATCCGCACCCGTACTTCGACTACCTGCGCAGCCAGAACCCGGTGCTGCGCCTGCCGCATTACGGGGTTGTCGCTGTCACCGGTTACGCAGAAGCCACCGAGATCTACAAGGACCCCGAGACGTTCTCCAACATCGTCGCGCTCGGCGGCCCGTTCCCGCCGCTGCCGTTTGCGCCCGAGGGCGACGACATCAGCGCCCAGATCGATGAGCACCGCAGTTCCTTTCCGATGAACGAGCACATGGTCACCATGGATCCACCGGACCACACCAAGGCCCGGTCGGTGCTGAGTCGACTGCTAACCCCGAGTCGGCTCAAGCACAACGAGGAGTTCATGTGGAGCCTCGCCGACCGCCAGCTCGACGAGTTCCTCGGCACCGGTGAGTGCGAGTTCATCGCCGAATATTCCAAGCCGTTCGCCACCCTGGTGATCGCCGATCTGCTCGGCGTTCCCGAGGAGGATCACAAGGAGTTCCGGTCCGTCTTGGGAGCCGACCGTCCCGGCGCCCGGGTCGGGGCCCTCGATCATGAATCGGTCGGAATCAACCCCTTGGAGTGGCTCGACGACAAGTTCTGTTCCTACATCGAGGACCGCCGTAGCAACCCGCGCGAGGACGTGCTCACCTCGCTCGCGACAGCGAAGTATCCCGACGGATCGACACCCGAGGTCATCGAAATCTCCCGGTCGGCCACGTTCCTTTTCGCTGCCGGACAGGAGACCACGGCCAAGTTGCTCAGCGCCGCACTTCAGGCGATTGGCGACCGGCCCGATATACAACAGCAGCTGCGCGACGACCGCAGCCTGATTCCTGGGTTCATCGAGGAATCGCTGCGCATGGACAGCCCTGTCAAGAGCGACTGCCGGCTGGCCCGCAGGGCCACCACGATTGGTGGCGTCGACGTAGCCCCAGGCACCGTGGTGATGATCCTGCCCGGAGCCGCCAATCGCGACCCGCGCCGGTTCGAGAACCCCCACGAATTCGACATCCGCCGTAAGAACGTCCGTGAGCACATGGCGTTCGCCCGCGGGGTGCACTCCTGCCCGGGCGGCCCGCTGGCTCGCGTGGAGGGCCGCGTCTCGATCGAACGCATCCTGGATCGGATGCCGCACATCGAAATCAACGAAGCACACCACGGGCCTGCCGCCGAGCGCCGGTACAACTACGAGCCGACCTATATCTTGCGCGGCTTGAGCCAACTGCACCTCAGCTTCACGACCGCCGACTCGGTCGCGGCGGTGGGCTGAAAGCTCCCCGCTCGCAAGCCTTAACGGAGCTGCATGCCGATGAAGTAGCAGCCGAGCAAGGCGGCGCCGATCATCACCACCCACGCGTCGGTGAGTCGGCACAGCAGGACCGGGGCGTTCCGCACTTCCATGAACTCCCGAAAAATGATGCGCACCTTGATAAGCGCGATCACGATGACACTCGACGTGAGGACTGCACTGGACCTCAGCGATCCGGCCTGATCCTTGCTGGAGTGGTCGATCCACAGGTAGGCCAGCGTCAGCGAAGCCAGGACTACCCAGACCACCAGCAATCTCTTGTTGAATTTCACTGTTCACCTCACCACGTACAGCAGCGCGAAGATGAGCACCCACAAGAAATCGACGGTGTGCCAGTAGGTGGCGCACGTTTCGACGATCTGCTGGGATCGTCTTGCCGGACTGCGGAGTTGGTACACGATGACGCCAAGGACGACGAAGCCAATCAGCAGGTGGACGAAATGGATTCCGGTGAGAAAGAAGTAGTACATGAAGAAGTCGTTGCTATCGAAGCTATTTCCGGCGTGGACCAACCTGACCCACTCAAACACCTTCAAAAATAGGAACACCGCGGCGAATGCGGCCGTGAGGAAGACGTCCCGGAGCGCCGCTGGGTAGGCTCCGGCGCGGGCAGACTGGACACACCTCGCCACCGACCAGGAGCTCAGCAACAACACCAAGGTATTGAAGACCCCAATGCGCAGGTCCAGCTGCGCCTGAGCATGTAAGAAAAGTTCGGGGCTTCGGGCACGGAAAAATAGGTAGAAGCCGAAATAGGCTGTGAAGACTAAGGTCTCGAACAACACGAATGCCCACATGTCGGGCTGGCCAGGAACGAATCTGGCGCGGTTGGTCTTGTCGGCGAGGTCGGTCACTGCGTCACCGCCTTCTTCCGCGGCAGGTCCGGCAGTGGACCGGTACCGAAGTCTTCGCGGCGGATCATCCGAAACAGCATGACGATGAAGGTGACTTGGTAGATGCCGAACACCACCATGTCCAGCCACCAAGCGATCTCGCCGTCCCACGCGAACACGCCACGCCGGAAGATCCAGCACGGTGCCACGACAACCTCGGTCAGCGCGTTGCACAGGTTGAGATAGCCGAACCACTTGGGGAACACCCGATTCTTGTCGAGCAGGATCGCGACCATCCAGATCAGCGAGCCAATCAGGAACACGCCCATGGTCCCGTCGAAAGACAAGAAGGCGAAGTCGTAGAGCCAACCGATCGCTTCGGGTTCTCGGTCCGGCCGCAGCGTCCCGACGATCAGCGCTATGCAGAGCAGCAGCATTCCGGGAATCGCACTGAGCGAGTAGATGATTAGATACGAGTACCCGAAGGCGCGGCTGACCGACATTCGTCGCATCGAATATGCGATGAGGGCATTGTTGATCGCGATCATGCCGCTGATGGCGAAAATGATGCCGAAGCCGACGGGTATCCCGAGGTGGCGTTCGGAGAACCAGTGCACCTGCGTTGCGGGACTCCAGGTGGGCTCCGGCGGGGGCTGGACTTGCGCCACGATGAAGAACATCGGGAAAAAGAAGTTGTAGAAGACCAGCATTACCGCCCAAGCCAGCCACAGTTCGCGCTTGGGGCCATGCCACAAATGCCAGGCGATCCGCTGAGGCAGTGGCCCTGGCGGCGGCGCGGCCGGGGCGGTGGGCGGCGTGATTACCGCGCTCATGCGTTGACCAGTTCTTCGCCGCGCTGCCGGTTCTCGGCGCGCTCACGGTAAATCGCTTGGCCAAGAACAACTCCCATCACGACGATCCAGACCGCAATGGCGACGTTCTTCACCCAGAACGACAGTAAGCCGTCCCACGCCAGCGGGCCGGTTAATGACACGCCTACGAAGGAAGCGGGCACCAACGCGGCCGCCACCACCAGGTTGAAGTGAGCCACCCAACGGGGGAATACCGGACGTGCCTGATCATCGAAATAGATTGCTAGGGAAAGGATCACGCTTTGCCCGATCAAAAACGGGACCACGATGGTGAAGGTTATCCAGCCAAAGTCGTTGAGCAGCTGGGTCAGCTCGGGGCTACGTTCCGGACGAAAGGCGGCCAGCAGCCAGCAGACGTTGGCCACGAGAAACAGCGTCGGGCCGCCGGCCGCGCAACCCAACATCGCGTAGGAGAAGATCGGCGTCCGATGGGCCATCCTGCGGATCTGCAGCACGATCAGAGCCAGAATCGGGACGAGGCACACGCCGAACCAGTTGAACAAGATCATGCTGTAGCGGATCTCCGGGAGGTGGGCCGGATCGCGATAGAACGCGGCAACCTGCTCCGCCGGCATTGTCGGTGACATTGGCGGATTGAACCCCGGAAACAGGAAAAAACTCCCGATCCACAGGATCAGCGCCACGGGCAACGTCCAGAGCAGGATGAGTTCGCCGTCGGTACGGCGCGACGCGGGTCGCGAATCTGCTATCTGGTTTTCGCCGATGTCGGACATCGTGGCTCCTTCGCTGCGATGGCGTGGCTATCCACGGCTAGTGAGCGAAACTAGCCGAACGGCTAGCCTCGGTCAATACCCGTCGTCTACTCTCATCGTGTGACAACAGCACGTCAGACCGTCGGCGACGGGCAGCTGCGCATCGTTGCGCACAGTGCTGCCCGGACACGCGTGCTCGACGCGGCGTTGGACCTCTTCGCCCAACACGGCGTCAGCGGCACGTCACTGCAGATGATTGCTGACGCCGTCGGAATCACCAAAGCTGCTGTCTACCACCAATTCCGAACGAAAGATCAAATCGTGATCGCGGTGACCGAACGCGAACTCGGTCGGCTGAGCCCGGCACTCGAGGAGGCTGAGGCGCACGGTGACGGCCCGCAAGCCCGCGACGCACTGCTGGTACGCACAGTGGAGATGGCGGTTCGCGATCGCCGGCTGGTGCGTACGCTGCAGTTCGATCCGGTGGTGGTTCGATTGCTGGCCGAACATGAACCGTTCCAACGCTTTATGGACCGCATGTACCACGTGCTGCTGAGCGATGCGGGCCTGGACGGGCGGATCGAGGCGGCAATGTTCTCCGGCGCGATCAGCACCGCTGTCATGCACCCGCTGGTCGCCGACATCGATGACGACACGCTGCTTACCCGGGTTATCGAGGTGAGTCGGCGCCTGCTTCGGCTGGATCAGAACGGCCCGGACTGAGGACCTCGTTAATCGGGAATCTTTTTGGCCCACTTCGGCAAAAGCTCAGGTACGGTTCTCCCATGAACACAGTTGCGCGCGCCGCTGCCGCAGCGATCCTGGCCACCACTGGACTCGGATTAGTGAGTGTGGGCACCGCGACCAATGCTCGGGCCGACGTGCCCTGGCCATTCGTGGGATACCACTGGTGTCCGCCCCAGGACTTTGACCCGGCGTGGGGACCCAACTGGGAACCCAACACGTGCCACGACGCGCACCATCGCGACGTGGACGGCACGATTCATGCCAACGATTATTGGGGCCCAAGCCCGTTCCAAGACTGGCCTGAAATTCCAAACACCCGGCCCTGATTCGGCTTAGGTGTCGCCGCGCTCCCAAACCTGGACGCCGTCATGCGCGTTGCAGACGAGGAAGAGGCCGTCCGGCGCCTGTGCGACGTAGAACGTCGGCCAGTCGATACACGACTCACCCTCATTCTTAACGCCGACCATCGGCGGTGAGCGGAACCATCGGGCGTCATACCGTCTCGGGGAGCCGCAGAACATCAACCGACCCGGCTGGGTGGCGAAGGAGATGTTGTAGTTAGCGGTCCCGAATACGTAATAGGTGCTGTTGTCACAGGGTGCACCGAGCACCCGATCCGGAATGATTCCCGGGGTGCAGTCCGGATAGTCACACGTACTCGGACCGGCAGCCGCAAGCGGGGTCGACAACAAGCTGAGCCCCAGCAATGCGGCGAGGGACGCCACGATGAATCGCACGAGATTACTTTGCCACGCCGGAAAGGAAATTGGGAGCGAAATTCTGCCCTTCATAGAAGTCCGACAATTCAATGCCGCCGCTTATGAGGCTGGCATCCTCTCCGCCAGTGATAATGTGGCTCTCCTATGGTGCGGACGAGGAGGTGATCCATGCCGCCGCGTGAGCTCCCAGCTGAGACGCTCGACGCCGGCTCGGGGGTGGAAAACCTCTCCGCCGCGGCGCCTGCGTCACCAGCGAGCGAAGACGATCTAGCCCAGGCAGAGGCCCGTGCGGAGGCCGCTCGCGCCCGTGCGCTACAGCTGCGCCAGCTTGCCGACGCGACCGACGCCGAGGCCGAGGCCGATGTCACAATCGCGGCGACGGCGGCCGCGCCAGCCGAGCCAAGGCGAAGACTCCGCCGCCCGGGCCCCAAGGCGCTGGCGGTCTTGGCCGCGATGGGGTGCGTCTGCGCATCGCTGGCGGCGAGCGGCTATTTGCTCGAGCAGCACCGCGAGGTATTGCAGCAAAGGCAGCGCACCGCAGAGTTCGCCGCCGAGGCCCGTAACTCGATTCTGCTGATGCTGACTATCAACGCCAGCACGGCGAGAGCCGACGTGCAGCGTTTCGTCGACGAGACCACCGGCGAATTCAAGGCCGGCATCCTGTTGTCCGCCGAGGATTTCGTCAAAGCGGTCGAGCAGTCGAACGCCAACAGCAAGGGCAGCGTGCAAGCCGTGGCCGTGCAGTCCATGACCGACAATTCGGCGATTGTCCTGGTCGCCGCCAAGTCCGAACTCACCAAACCCGATGCGGCTAAGCCGGAATCGAAGAACATCCGCATCGTCGTCGACGTCCGACGAGACGGCGGGCAGCTTAAGGTTTCTAGAGTCGAGTTCGTCCAGTGACCGTCGCAGACGAGGTAGCTCAGGAACCGGCGCCCCGCCCCTCGAGTCGCATCAAACGCGTCGGACGCGTGCTGCGTCGAGGCGTAGCCCAGTGGCGCGCGATCCTGCTGACGATGGCGCTTATCGCCGCGACGGGGTTTGCTACCGGTTACTTCTACTTCGTGTACCGACCGGACGTGCAAACTGACGATGCCGCGACGCACCAGGTAATCAAGGCCGCCAGCGACGGCGCGGTGGCGCTGCTGTCCTACTCGCCCGAGACTCTCACCCGGGATTTCAACGATGCCAAATCCCGCCTCACCGAAAACTATTTGCACTACTACCAACAGTTCGCCGAGAAGGTCGTCGGGGTGGCGGCCATGCGCGGTCAGGTCACGACGACCGCGACCGTCATCAAAGCAGCCGTATCGGAAATGCACCCGAATTCAGCGGTCGTGCTCTTGTTTCTCAAGCAGAAGACGACGAGCAAGGACAAACCTGATCCGGTGATCACGTCGAGCAGCCTCAAGGTAGAACTTACGAAGGTCAACGGTTCATGGCTTATTGAGAATTTCGAGGCCCTGACCGCGGCCAGGCCTTGATCGAAACCATTCCGTGATATGGGGACACGGTGTTAGTCTGTGAATTCGAGTTCGCCATTGAGAATGGTGGCATTTAGCCCGTCGAGGAGCACGTGATGCGTTCCATGAGCGTGGCGCTCAGCGCGGCATTGGCGGTCGCCGGCGTGGGCATGGCCCCGTTGGCCCAGGCCTACAACCCGTCCATCAACGGCACTTATACCGCCACGGTGGTCGGAGAGTGGGCGAGGTCGCGCCAGGTGTATCACCAAGAGGCGATGGTGCGGACCACCTGGAAGATCACGACGTCGTGCACCACCGCCTACGACTGCACCGGCCAGGTCGTTAGCGACCAGGGCTGGAGCGCACCAGTGCGGATGTTTGACGGCCTTGTCTGGTACCTCAAACGCGATATCCCGAACTGGGAGACCTGTTCCGACGGAACTTCATACACCGCTACCGACTACGTCATGTTCTACCCCGCGGACCCGGTAACCGGGGTGAATACGCTTGGGTCGCCAGTCCTAGCCGGAAGCGATCGTACGCTCGGTCCGTCCGGCGCGTGCGGCACTAACCTACCGCTGGATATCCAACAGCCCTTGAGGCTCGACAAAATCGGGTGAACCGAGGCGCCAAAACCTAAGGCGCGCCGGGCTTTAAACGCTGAGCCGCAGCGCGTTAGGTGACGAACATGTCCTTCCACGTCTTCGGCGCCTTCGTCTTCACCAGATCCGACTGGCGGAAGACCTGACCGCCGGGAGTGACATAGGTACCGGTGTGCGGGTCGTATTGAGCAAAGGCCACCGATGGGCCCGGCCTCGACGCGTCGCCCCCCAACCCACTCGGCGCGACCAAGGGTCCTGACGGTGCTGCGCTCGGTGCAGCCGCTGGGGGCGGCGGCGCGTCAGCCGGCGCCGCTGGAGGTGGAGGTGGAGGTGCCAACGGGAACATAGCCGGCATGGGCGACGATGCAGTTGGCCTGGGCAATTCCACCGGGGAGGACGGAACGTCAAGCGGCGCAATCGGGGAAACCGCACCCATTGTTGACGCTGGGAGCGGCGGCCCCGGCGGCGGCGGCGCTCCCGGTCCGCGTGGAACTGCTCCCGGCGGCATCGGCGTGCCCGCCACCGGTCCAAAGATTCTTTCTCGGTTCCAGTTGACCCGGTCGTCCGGCGGGATGCCCTGCGCGATGAGGTTCGGGTCCAGCGGGTAAGTACCGAACACGTGCTGCCTCATCGCAATCGGCTCGAATGGCTTGTCGCTCTCGCAGATTTCGACTGTGGGCGCACGCTTTCCGGGCCGCTCCTGACAGGGGTAGTTGCGCGCACCGCGCACCCCGATGGGCGAGTCCTGCGGCAGTTTGCAGTACAGCCCGTCGGGTGTGTCCACGGTGCGGGTGTCCGCTGGGGAACGCCACTGACTCGGCGGCAGGAAGCCTACGGTGCACGCTGGCGGGTCACTGATGATGAGATTGAAGGCGCCCGTTGGCAACCCCGTTATCGTCTTGGTGGGGAGGAAAGACTGAACCGCGGCGGTGAATGGCGGCAGCAACACCAACACTTGCTCAATCGAAGCGTGATACGCCACGCCGATCTGACCAATCGTCTGGAGGTTGGCCAGCAGTACCGGCAGCGTCGGTTTGATCTGATTGAGCAGTTGCGAAGCCTCGTCGAACGCCCCGGGTCCTCTTTCTAGAAGACTGCGGAACTGTGGATCGTTTTTGTTCAGCTGCCCAGTGAAACCGGCAAGGCTGCGCGCCCAGGTTCGGATCGAGTCGGCTGTCTGAGCCTGCGCATCGAGGAAGGGTCCGGTGTCTTGGGTCAGGCTCTGCACTTGGTCGGAGACGCCGTTGATGTCATGGGACAGTTGCGCCGAAGAGTCGAACAGCGACCCGAAATCGTAACCGGCGCCGTTGAATCCCTTGTATGTCTCGTCGAGCAGCGTGCTGAGCTTGCCCGTCGGGATGCTCTTGATCAACTCATTGGACTGATCGAGCACGGGACCGATCGGTTGCGGAAGCGTCGTCTGGCTCATAGGGATTACGGAGCCGTCGTGCAGATACGGCGCCGAGTCATTTTTTGGCCGCAGATCTACGTAGTACTCGCCCACCGCGGAGATGCTGAGCACCTCCGCTTTCAGGTCGGCCGGGATGTTAGGCGAAGTATCAAGGGCGAGAGTGGCTTGCGTGCCGTTGGAGGTCAGCCCCACCGCCGTCACCCTGCCGATCTGCACTCCGCGGTAAGTCACATTGGAGAACCGGTACAGACCGCCGGTGGCGGGTAGTTCCAGGGTGACCGTCATCTTGCCGATACCGAGCAATGTCGGCACCTGCATGTACCACACGACCATGACGACCAGGCCGATGATTCCCACGATCGAGAAGATCGCCAATTGGATACGGACGAAGCGGGTCAGCATCTATCCACTCCCCTGCGCCGGTGTCGCACCCGGCACCGGAGCACCCTGATCGGGTGGCGGTCCGGGCAGCTGGGCCCCAGGCGGTGGCCCGGGGAGGAACTGCGCCGCTTGAGGCGGCCCGGGCAGGAACTGGGCCGCGGGAGGCGGTCCGGGTAGCGGTGGTGCGTCGCCAGATTGGGGGTTCAGCGGCGCCAGCCCCGCCGCAACCAGCGGCGCGGGCGGCGGTCCGTCAGGCACCCCCGCGTTGGGCGGTGGCATTCCGGGCTGCCAGGGTGCCGGGTTAGGACCAGGCAACGGCTGCCCAACTGGGCCAGGACCAGTGAGCGCCCCAGGCGCACCGGGCGGGGCACCGTACCTGAATTGCAGGTACGGCGGGTCCCCAGGCTTTGGAACGGTCTGTGCGCCCAGCCGTCCCCAGTGGGTGCCCAGCAGGATGCTCTTGCGCAGCCCGGCGTTCGTCAAATCGATGACGAAGTACCCATTGACGTAATCGCCTCGAATGAACCGGTCGATGAAGCCCTGGGTAAACGGGAACGTGGGCGCGTACGCAATCGCAGCGTCGAGATCCGGTCCAATGTCCGCGAGCGCACCAAGCGCCGGCCCCAGGTTCTTCAGGTTCCTGACCAAGTCATCTCCGGCGTCGTTGACCAGCCTGGTGGCCGTGTCGCTGAACGTGCCGAGTTTGTTCAGCGCCGTTGTGATGCGCGGCCGCTCCTTGATGAGCACATCCAGCGCCGGCGGAATCTTGTCCAGCGCTTGGGTGATCACGTCACGCTGCTGGGCGAAAGTGGTACTCAACCGGTTCAATGCCTGAATCGACGCCACCAGATTGTCTCGCTGCTGATCGAGTGTCCCGATGAACTTGTCCAGGCGGCTGAGCAGATCGCGAACCTCGCCGGCGTGCCCGGACAGCGCCCCGTTGAAGTTATGGATGATGTCACCGAATTGGCCCAGTCCGCCGGCGTTGAGGATCACCGACAACGAGGACAACGTCTGCTCGGTCGACGGATAGGTCGCCGACCGGCTCAGCGGGATGGTGGCACCCGGTTGTAGCCGTCCGGTCGCCGGCTCGCCCAGCGGGGGATTCAGCTCGAGATGCATGGACCCCAGCAGGCTGGTCTGGCCGACGCGGGCTATCACGTTCGCCGGTATCGAAACCCCGGGCTTAACCGAGATATCCAGGTTGGCGTGCCAGCCCTGAACCGTCATCTTGCTGATGCTGCCGACGATGACATCGTCGACCATGACCGGCGAATTCGCTTCCAGCGTACCGACATTGGCGACCTCAACGTGGTAGATGCTCGCACCCGGCCCACGTCCGGTCGCGCCGGGCAACGGCAGCGAGTTCAGGCCGCTGAACGAGCATCCGGTCACGGTCAGCATCACGGAACAGCCGATGCCGAGCATCCTACGAATGGCGACGCGCACGCTCATGGTTGCTGACCTCCCGGCGGGAGCAGCATGTCCTGCACGTTCGCGGGAGCCGGCGGCGGCTCGACCGGCACGCTGGGCGGCGGCGGCTCGGGCATCGCGGCGCCCGGTATCCGCCCCAGCGGCACGGACGCCGGTTGCGGATTCGGGACATCACCCGGGAGCCCGGTATACGCCGACACCGCGGGCGGTAGCTCGGGCGGGATCGGCCTGGGCCCGATACCGCCCGGCTTCAGCCGATCCTCGGTGTAGACAACGTTTTTCGGATCGAATGCCGGCGCCAGGAAGGGGTTGAGTGGAATCGGCAAAAAATTGAAGTTAAACAGCACCAGCGGGTTGAACACCTTCAACGCCGGACTCAGATACAAGCCGCACAACTTACCGCTCTCGACCGAGGTCGCGTTCTCCAGCGCTCCGATTTGCGAGCAGAGGGCGTAAGTGGGATTGGTGAAGTTCTGTAATCCCACCCCACCGCGGATATTCCCGACATCTGGATCGTAGTCGTTATAGCCGTTGGCCACAGCGTTCGGAGCAACGTGCAGAACGTTTTTCAGCGCCATTTTGTTGTCGACGAGAATCTGCGTCACTTCGGCTAACCGCTGGAGCTGCTCAGACGTCGCGTCTCGACTGCCCGCGATGAACCGCTGCACCTCACCGACGGCACCCGACAAATCCGTCAAGGCCGCGTCCAGATCCGACTTGTTGTCGTCAAGCACGCTGGTGAGGGTGGCCAACCGGTTGTCGAACTGCACGATCTGGGTGTTGCTGTCCCGCAGGGCCGAAATGAACGTCTGCAGGTTCTTGATGATGTCCACGAGACTGCCGCTGCCGTTGGCGAAGACCCGCGCCACTCCCGACAGTTGAGACAGTGTCTGCCTGAGCTTCTCACCATTGCCGCCGCCCAGCGCGTCGGCGGCACTGTCGATGAAACGCGAGACCGACGGTGTCGACACCTTGCTATTGGGGCCCAATTCGGTTGCCAGGCGCATCAATTGGATCTTTACCTGGTCCCACTCGACAGGTATCGCCGTGCGCTCGACCGGTATCATCGCGCCGTCACGCATGGTGGGACCGCTCGACCTATAGGGCGG
Organism: uncultured Actinomycetota bacterium; assembly: GCA_963826365.1. Taxonomy (GTDB): domain Bacteria; phylum Actinomycetota; class Actinomycetes; order Mycobacteriales; family Mycobacteriaceae; genus Mycobacterium. Next base: position 13,396 of record CAWGXA010000010.1, read on the forward strand.
GGTGAGCTGAACGTAGCGTGCGGCCACCAGATTCTGGGCGACGATCACCGCCTTGGCGTCCGCCGGAATGGACACGCCGTGATCGACCTTCAGCACGATCTTCGCCCGGGTGCCCTCCGGCTGGATCGAATCGATGGTGCCGACCTTCATCCCGGAGACTCGCACATCATCACCCGGGTATATCGCGGTGGCAGTCGGGAAGTACGCGGTGATCGTCGTCGGGCGGAAGAAGGTATTGCGGATGGCGACTGCCGTGCCGAAAACAACCAGCCCGGCCAACACGATCGCCAGTCCGGCCTTCAGCTTGCTACGTGGCATCGCTTGAAGCCGCATCATCAGCGCGACCCTCCCGGGATGTCGTTGAACGGGAATGGTAAGAATGCCCGCGGCCCGGCGTTGTCCGGCGGTGAGCCGGGACGGCCGTAGGCACGGAATCCGAAGCTGTAGTCAAACAGCCATTGGAAGAATTGCAAGAAGAAGATGTTCGGGATGAACGGGTTGTAGTAGAACCCGCTGGACACGGTTTCGCCCGACGTGATCGAGAACTTCGCCAGCCCAGGAATGGCTTTGCCGAGGTTGTCCCGGTTCTTTTGCAGTACCGCCAGCACTTTGTTCACCTTCTCGAGCGACGGCGCCAGCTTCGATTCGTTGTCATGCACCAATCCGGTCAGCTGTTTGGCCACCGCTGACGTGCTCTCCAGCAACCGCACGATTGCCTGCCGGCGCGCCACCAGCATCGACACCAGGTCGTTGGCATTGAGGATCAGCGTGTTGAGCTGCTGACTGCGTTGCGACAGGATGCCGGTGACATCGCCGGCCCCCTTGAGCAGCTCGCCCAATGACTTATTGCGCGAATTGAGGGTTTGGGAAAGCCGGGTCACCCCGTCGAACGCCGGACCCAGTTGCGGCGCAATCTCATTCAACGTCGTCGATAGCGTGTCGAGAGACTGGTTGAGCGCTCCGGTATCGGTCCCCTCGACATCGCTGGTGAGGTTCTCCACGGCCTCAGACAACGAATAGGGCGAGGAGGTGCGCGACACCGGGATGACGGTCATCGGACGTAAGGTGCTGTTGCCGGCCGATTCCAGGGTGAGTATCCGCTGGCCCAACAGCGAACCTGTCCGGATGTGTGCCGTGCTGGCGGACCCGAGTTGAACGTTCCCCTTGACGGTGAACGTCACCAGAACGTCACCGTGCTCGAGCGACATCTGGTTAACGCTGCCCACTTTCATTCCCGAGACCGTGACCTCGTTGCCGGTCGCGAGGCCGCCGGCGTCGGAAAACAGCGCCTGGTAACGAACGGTTGTGGCCCGCTGCAATAGTTGATCGGGGTTCAGGCCGACCGCGATGAACAGCATGACCAGCACAGCGCCGATGAATCCCGATTTGATGAGGCGCGCGCCACGGTATCTATTCATCGGGGTCCTTGGGCTCGGCGCACCGTCCGGTGGTCTGGTGCGCTATTCCCACCTGCACCGTCCGGTACTGCAAGTCGGAGACCCATAGCTCCAACCCGCACAGGTAATAGGGGAACCAGGCGCCGTAAGCCCCCAGCCGCTGCAGCTTCTTATAGTTGTGCGGCAGCTTCTGCAACGAAATGTCGATCAGGTCGGGGTCCTTCGCCAGCAACGGCGCCAGCCGGTTCGTCTGGTCCACGGTCTCAGCCAACGGCTTGCGGGCGCGGTTGAGCAGACTGGCGATCGAGGCGGTCCCGTTGTCCAGCGCGGTGATAGCGGTGCCGATGGTGTCGCGGTCGTTGGCCAATCCGTTGATCAGCTTCTGCAGACGGTCAAGGGCCTCAGAGAATTTGCCACCCTCTTTGTCGACGGTGCCGACGACGATGTTGAGGTTGTCGATCAGTTCCTGCACGGTTTGGCCGTTGTCGGCTATCGCGTTGGAAAACGACGTCGTCTTCGAGAAGAGCGAGTTCAGCGTTCCGCCCTCGCCCTGGAAAACCTGAATAAGCGAAGCGCTGAGCTCATTGACGTCTTGCGGATTCAGGCCTTGCGTAACGGGTTTGAGTCCACCGAGCAGCAGATCGAGGTCGAGCGCCGGAGAGGTGCGATCGATCGGGATCTCCGACCCGGCCGCCAACACCTTGGTGGATCCGGGACCGTCGACGAGTTCGAGGTAGCGGTCACCAACCAGGTTGAGATACCGGATAACGGCCCGGGTTCCGGTGGTGAGCACGACGCTGCGGTCGGCGTCGAACTCCACCAAGACCTTCTTGTCGGCACGCAACGAAATGCTTTTGACCGTGCCCACCCGGACACCGGCGACCCGGACGGTCTGTCCCTCCTTCAGTCGCGAAACATCACCGAAGAGCGCTGAATACCCCGTCGTCGAACCAGTCGTGTACTGGCCGAAGATGAATAACAACGACACCGTCAGCATCGTCATGATCAGCGCGAACGCGCCGAACTTGATGATCATCCCGCGCGAGCCGGTCATCCGGGTTGATTAACTTGGAAGGAGTTGCGCGGCGGCCCGTCGATCGGACCGTACAGCAACTGCTTGAGCGCATCGGAGTTCCACATCAATTGCTGGTTACCGTATTCCTGAGGGTTGGCACCGACGTCGGCGATCACGAACTCCGGCGCTTTGTCGTAGGCGCACACTCGGCAGATTCTGGCACTGTGGCCCGCCGCTCGCAGCCACCTTGGGCAAGTTACCCGGGTAGCGGTAGCGTTCGGCGCCGAAGCCAAGGAAGACCTGCGCATAGATCATCGGCTCCGTGTTGTTTGGCGAATGCAGGTTCTCCATCGACCCCTTGAGGCCGCACCACAGCGCCTGATGATATTCGTTCAGCAGATCGGTGGTCGGCGCCAGCAGATGCAGGTCATTGGTCAGCGCTTGCCGGTTGGCACCCAACACGTCATTGCCGGTGTCGGCCAATCCAATTGAGCTGAGCAGGAACGCGTCGAGATTCTGTTGTTCGTCAACGAGGGTTTTACTGATCTTGATCGTGTTCTCGGCGGTCGCCAGCAGGTTCGGTGCCGCGTCGGCGTAGGCGTTGCTGACCACGGGCAATACTTCGAGGTCGTGGCTCAGCGCGGGAAGATACTGATCCTGCTTGGCCAGATAGGCGTCCAGATCGGAAATCGTCTGGCCGATCTTATGACCCCGACCGTTCACCGACGCCGCGATCGCACCGAGGGTCTCGTTGAGCTTGGCCGGATCGATCGACGACAACACCGACGTCAATTGCTGGAATACCGTGTTGATTTCGACCGTGACGCTCTTGTTCTGCAGCACGGCACCGGGCTGTAGGTGCTGTGGCGAGGGATCGGCAGGTGGTAACAACTCGACGAATTTGGCACCGAAGACCGACGTCGACGCAATGTCGACGAGCACATTCGCCGGAATGAGATGCATTTGCGACGGCTGCATCTCGAGGTTCAGGACGGCTTCACCGTTGGGCCGCACGTCGATTGACCCGACCTTGCCCACCTCGACGCCGCGCATTTTCACCTTGGCTTCGGGGTTCATCACCATGCCCGCGCGCGGCGACACCACGGTCACCGGCACGGTGGTGGTGAAACTCCCCTGGAACAGGCCCAGCGCGATGGCGACGATGACACCAATCACCACGAAGGTCGCCAACCCGGCAAGTGGACGCGCGTACGACTGCGCACCGAAGTGACGCCCGGGCGATGCCGCGACAGGACGAGCCGAGCTGTCGGCTTCCGAGCGGTCGATGGGACGGGGACCGAAGTTGCGCGTCACTTTGCTTTCACCACCTTTCGCTAGCCGGACAGGTTGAAGTTGCCGTTGGAACCATAGATGGACAGCGACACCAGCAGGATCACCGACACCACCACGATCAGCGATGTGCGCACCGCGTTACCGGTCGCCACGCCCACGCCGGCGGGTCCGCCGGAGGCGAAATAGCCGTAGAACGTATGGATTAGCAAGATGGTCAGCGCCATCGCCACGGCTTGCAGAAACGACCAGAACAAGTCGATGGGGTTCAAAAACGTGGTGAAGTAGTGGTTGTACAGGCCGCTGGATTGGCCGAACAGCGCCGTGGTGATGAACTGGCTGGCCAGAAACGACAACACGACCGCGATGCTGTACAGCGGCGTGATCGCCAGCATCCCAGCCACGATCCGGGTGCTTACCAGATACGAGATCGGCCGGATCGCCATCGATTCCAGCGCGTCGATTTCCTCGTTGATTCGCATCGCGCCCAGCTGCGCGGTCACTCCGGCGCCGAAGGTGGCAGCCAAACCGATTCCCGCCACAATCGGCGCCGCAATACGCACGTTGATGAAGGCCGCCAAAAATCCGGTCAGCGCCTCGATACCGATATTGCCTAACGAGCTGTAGCCCTGAACCGCCAGCGTCCCACCGGCGGCCAGCGTCATGAAACCCACGATCGCCAGCGTCCCGCCGATCATCGCCAAAGTCCCGGCACCCATGCTGATCTCGGCGACCAGACGAATGATCTCTCGCCGGTAATGGGTAACCGCGAACGGTATCCCGGCGATCGATTTGCCGTAAAACAGCGTGTGATCACCGATTCGGCCCAAGGTGCCGACCGGCTTTTGAAGTTGCCGCGATAGACGCGGGTAGACAGCTCTTAGCGCCACGGTCTTTCCTTACACCTCCCTCGAGCTACGTCTTGGATGAAAATCGGATGCCGATGGCGGTGACAACCACGTTGACGACGAGTAGCGCCATGAACGCAAAAACCACCGTTTCGTTGACAGCGTTGCCCACCGCCTTCGCGCCGCCGCCGGAAACCATCAACCCGCGGTAACACGCGACCAAGCCGGCGATCAACCCGAAAAGCGCTGCCTTGACACATGAAATGAGCACCTCGGGCACCCCGGTCAGCAGCGTGATGCCCGCGGCGAACGCACCGGGGTTCACGTCCTGGACGAATACCGAAAAGATGTAGCCGCCCACGATGCCGATGATGACCACCAAGCTGTTCAGCAGTAGTGCCACCAAGCCCGCTGCCAGCATGCGCGGCGTCACCAAACGCTGGACCGGATTGATACCGAGCACTTCCATCGCGTCGATCTCTTCGCGGATCGTGCGCGAACCCAGGTCCGCGCACATCGCCGTCGCGCCGGAGCCGGCGACGATCAACACCGTCACCAACGGACCGATCTGGGTCACCGCGCCGAATGCCGCACCCGCACCGGACAGGTCGGCAGCACCCAATTCCCGCAGCAAGATGTTGAGGGTAAAGCTGACCAAGACGGTGAACGGGATAGCCACCAACAAGGTGGGCACGATCGCGACCCGCGCCACAAACCACGACTGCTCTAAGAACTCACGCCACTGGAACGGCCGGCGAAACAGAAACTTCACCGCATCGGCCGACATCGCAAACAAACCGCCGACCGCCTCCATCGGCTTGGAGCCGCGCCCTAGCGAAATGCCGGGCGACCACCGGTTAGTCCCCTTAGTCGCCATGGGCTTCCGATCCTCTCAACGTAACGAGACTGGCAGTCTTGTTCTTCCTGCCCGGTTGCGGTAGATTCGGCCCAACGCCGATGGCGAAATGCTCACTGAGCAGCCATATCCCGGCATCGATCTGCGGTAAGACGGCCGAAACCATCCTCACGCCAAGCCTCCGATCTGTCCCGCGAGAAAGCGTTCGGCCATTGTGACTCATGCCACGTCCATCCGTAGCAAAAAGCGCATAACCGTTATCAAACGCGCAAACATCTCTGACTAGCTCCACTGTTAGGTGACGGCGCCGGCCGTCTTGAGTTCGATGATCCGATCCCAATCCAATCCCAGTCCCAGCAGAATTTCATCGGTCTGCTCGGCGAATCCGGGCGCCGGCCCCGTCTGCGGTGCCGTGACATCGAATTGAACGGGGTTGGCGACGAGTTCGAGTTCGCCTGCCTGCACTAGATATTCGTTGGCGCGGATCTGTGCATCCTCGGCCGCCTGGAGCGTGTCCTGGACCGGTGCCCACGGTCCCGCCAGAGTGGCAAAGCGTTCGCTCCACTCGGCAAGAGTGCGGTTCGCGATGGCCTTGGTCAAGATCTCTACCGCCTCGGCCGTGTTGGCGGCGATCTTCTCGACGGTGGCAAAGCGCGGATCGTCGGCCAGCTCCGGCACGTCGACGTGCCGGCACACGTCCGCCCAGAATTTGGTGGGCTGCATCATCACGAAAGATATGTACCGGCCATCGGACGTCGTGTACAGCCCCACCAGCGGATTATTGGGTGCACCGTGCACACCCGGCGGCGGCGCTTCCATGCGCTGGCCCAGATGCTTCGTCAGCGCGACCGTGTGACCCATCGACCACAGACCGCTACCGAGCAGCGAAACATCGACGACGGAAGGCTCGCCGGTGCGCTCGCGCTTGAGCAATGCCGCCGCAATGCCGCCGGCGAGATTGGTGCCGGAGATGGTGTCGCCGTAGGCAGGTCCCGGTGGTGCGATCATGCCCGGCATCCCCATCGGGGTGATGGTGGCCGCGGTTCCGGCCCGGCACCAGAAGGCGGTCATGTCGTAACCGCCCTTCGTCGACTCTTCACCGCGGGGTCCCAGCGCGCTCCCGCGCGCATAGATGATCGACGGGTTCACCGCCCGGATGTCGTCGACGTCGATACCAAACTTCTGTCGGGCGCCGGGCAGGAAGCTGGTCAAGAACACGTCCGAGCGACGGGCCAGCTCGTAGAGCACTTCCTTGCCCTCAGGCACCGACATGTCCAGTCCGAGGCTGCGCTTGCCGCGGTTGGCGTGCTCGATGTTGGGGTTGGGGTCGCCCTCGACGCGCAACATGCCGGTCTGCCGGAGTCCGCGCTGCGGGTCGCCGGTCACCGCGTGCTCGACCTTGATCACATCGGCGCCCCACTCCGCCAGTACGGCGCCCGCTGATGGGACGAATCCGTACATCGCGACTTCCAGAACGCGAATGCCCTCCAGTGGCCTCATGCGTTACCTCCCACGACCGGGACAGACACCGTGTCCTGCGATGGCATGCAACTCCTGGCTGTGGCTGTGGTGGCGATCACGATCGACGCACCTGGGTGGTGGCCGTCACGAAAATTTGATTCTCGTCCGGGGCGAATCTTACATTCACGTATCGAGAATTCAAGAAACTCATAGGATCGGCTCGGCCTGGTGACCACCGCCTCGAAACGCTCGGATCCCGTCCGGATAGGGGCTTCAGTGCAGGACGACTACGGTTTAGCGCGAATGTTGCACGCCGCTCCGGCGCGAGAGTACGATTCTCATAATTGCAAGGGAGATTCTTTGTGACTGAGACGGCCACATTTGCCGCAGGGGCCCCCACATGAAGACCGCAGTAGTCACCGGTGGTGGCTCCGGCATTGGCTTGGCCGTTGCGCAGCGACTTCGCGCCGACGGCCTGGATGTTGCCACCATCGATCTCAGACCTTCGGACGCCGATCATTCGTTCACCGCCGACGTCACCGATCGGTCGCAGGTCGATGACGCACTCTCGGCGATCCGCGCCCAGCTGGGGCCGGTGGCAGTTCTGGTCAACGCCGCCGGACTGGACGGATTCAAGCGCTTCGCCAACCTCACGTTCGAGGATTGGCAGCGAGTGATCGACGTCAACCTGCACGGGGTCTTCCACACTATTCAGGCGGCGCTGCCCGACATGGTGGAGGCCGGGTGGGGACGCATCGTCAACATCTCGTCGTCCAGCACGCATTCCGGCGCGCCCTTCATGAGTCATTACGTGGCGGCCAAATCCGCGGTCAACGGACTCACCAAATCGCTGGCCCTCGAATACGGGCCCAGCGGCATCACGGTCAACGCCGTCCCGCCCGGCTTCATCGATACCCCGATGCTGCGCAACGCCGAAAAGCACGGCTATCTCGGCGACATCGATGAAACCATCGCCCGGACACCGGTGCGCCGGATCGGCAAGCCAGAAGACATCGCGGCGGCGTGCGCCTTCCTGGTGTCAGAGGAAGCCGGCTACATCACCGGTCAGATATTGGGCGTCAACGGCGGCCGGAACACCTGAGAGGAAACAGCGTGAAGGTCTGGGTTGATTCAGAACGCTGCCAGGGACACACCCTGTGCTCGATGATCGCTCCTGATTCCTTTGAGCTCAGCGACATCGACGGCAGTTCGTCGGCCGTCAATGAGGTGGTGCCGGCCGATCAGCAGGACCAGGTGCGCGAAGCCGCGCACTCGTGTCCGGAGCAGGCCATCATGATCACCGACGAGACGTAAAGGGAGACAGCACGTTGAGTGTCGATGACGTCGTGGGCGACAGCGACCGTAAGAAGAATCGGTATCACTTCGACCGGAACGCCGCGGAGTACCGCTCCCAGTTCAAGCAGATCACCGAGGAGATGCACGCCAAGTGCCCGATGGCGTGGACCGACACCTACGACGGCCACTGGGTCGCGGCCGGCAGCAACGAGGTCTTCGAGCTCGCCCGCTGCCCCGCGGTCTCCAACGACCACGACATCAACAACGAACGCCGCGGCTACGGGGGCATCTCCATTCCCAAGGCCCGGCGCGTCAGCATGGTGCGCGGCGGCATCCTCGAGATGGACGAGCCCGAGCACCGTATTTACCGCACCGTGCTGAACCCCTACCTCTCGCCCGCCGCGGTCAAGCGCTGGGTGCCGTTCATCCACGACATCACCCGTGCCTGCCTCAACGAGAAGATCGAGGCGGGCAGCATCGACTTCGTCGACGACCTGGCCAACATCGTCCCGGCCGTGCTGACATTGGCGATGCTGGGCATTCCGCTGAAGAAGTGGAACATGTACAGCGAGCCGGTGCACGCGGCCGTCTACACCCCCGAACACTCCCCCGACATCGAGCGGGTCACCGCGATGCACCGGGAGATGGGGCTCGACATGGTCAACAGCATGCTCGAGATTCGCGAGAATCCGCGGCCCGGCATCGTCAACGGCCTGCTGCAGATGCGGATTGACGGCGAGCCCGCCCCGGATCTGGAAATCCTCGGCAATCTCGGCCTGGTGATCGGCGGTGGCTTCGACACCACGACCGCGTTGACCGCCCACTCGCTGGAATGGCTTTCGGAGCACCCCGACGAGCGGGATCGGCTGTCGAAGAACCGCGACACCCTGCTCGACCCCGCAACCGAGGAGTTCCTGCGTTACTTCACCCCGGCAGCCGGCGACGGCAGAACATTCTCCGATGACGTCGAAGTCAACGGAAATCAGTTCAAAGAGGGTGAGCGGCTGTGGATTTCGTGGGCGATGGCCAACCGCGACCCGTCGGTGTTCGCCGACCCGGGCGAGGTTGTCCTCGACCGTAAAGGCAACCGGCACTTCAGCTTTGGCATCGGCGTGCACCGGTGCGTCGGATCGAACGTGGCGCGCACTGTGTTCAAGTCCATGCTGACCGCCGTTTTGGACCGGATGCCCGACTTCCACTGCGACCCCGAAGGCACCGTCCACTACGAGACCATCGGCGTCATCCAGGGCATGCGGAAGCTGCCCGCCACCTTCACTCCGGGCGCCACGGTCGGCGCCGGCCTCGACGAAACGCTGGCCAAGCTGCAACGCATCTGCGACGAGCAAGAACTCGCCAGGCCGGTCACCGAACGCAAGGAAGCCGCCGTCATCGACTGAGCTGAGCGTCGCGCCAGCGGGGCCCCGGCTACACCCGAACGTACAGTTGGGGTGTGACCCCTCGAACGGAATCATTGGGCCGACTTTTATTCCGCGCCGCGCCTCTGTTCAATGCGCCCGTGGCTGCGCTGGCCAACTCGGCGCTGCTGGGCAGGCTGGTGAACCGCAATATAGCCATGCTGACCTATACGGGACGACGTTCCGGGCGCAGTTTCACGATCCCCGTGTCATACCGACGCAGTGGCGGCAAGGTGATCATCGGCGCCAACATGCCTGAGGCAAAGACTTGGTGGCGAAACTTCCTGGACGACGGTGGCCCACTGACGCTGCAACTAGACGGAACGGAGCGCACCGGACACGCGGTCGCCAAGCGCGACGAAAAAGGACGCGTCACCGTCACGGTTCAGCTCACTGACTGACCCGCCCCGATGAAAAGGCGAAGCCACTAACCGCGCGGCAGGCCC
>CAWGXA010000011.1:0-9401 GCA_963826365.1 uncultured Actinomycetota bacterium
TGCTGGATGCCAGCGCCGAGCTGGTCGTCGCCGTGTTGGGTGCCGCGCCGGGGCTGACACTCCTTGCCACCAGCCGGGAGGCGATCGGGGTGGCCGGTGAGCTGGGTTGGCGGGTGCCGTCGCTGTCGCTGGCCGATGAGTCGATTGAGCTGTTCGCCGATCGGGCCCGCCATGCCCGTCCCGATTTCACCGTCACGGATGACAATGCCGCGACGGTGGCCGAGATTTGCGCGCGCCTCGATGGGTTGCCGCTGGCGATCGAACTCGCCGCAGCACGGGTCCGGGCCCTGTCACTGACCGAAATCGTCGAGAGCCTGCATGACCGATTCAGGCTGTTGACCGGCGGTGCGCGCACCGCGGTGCGCCGCCAGCAGACCCTGCGCGCCTCGGTCGACTGGTCACACGCACTGCTGACCGAACCGGAACGCGTCTTGTTTCGTCGGCTGGCCGCCTTCGTGGGTGGCTTCGACCTCGACGCCGCCCAAGCAGTGGCAGGCAGTGGCGACGTACAGCGCTACCAAGTGCTCGACCAGCTCACCCTGCTAGTGGACAAGTCGCTGGTGGTAGCCGACGACGCGGCGGGCCGAACCCGCTACCGGCTGTAGAAACCGTGCGTCAATACGCGCTGGAAAAACTTGGCGAGTCCACCGAGGCCGACGCCGTTCGTGCACGTCACCGTGACCACTACACGGCGGTGGCGGCCCTGCTCGACGCCCCGGTAGGCAGTGATTATGAGAAACGCATCGCGCAGGCCGACCTCGAGATCGACAATCTGCGTGCCGCGTTCGGGTGGAGCCGGGAAACCTCCGACGTCGAGATGGCCCTGGCGCTGGCGTCGTCGTTGCAGCTGCTTTGGCAAGCGCGGGGACGCCTCCGGGAAGGGCTGACCTGGTTCGACACGCCCTCACCGACCTCGATGCGCACCACGCTGGGGTGACGCCCGCGGTGCGGGCGCGGGCGCTGGCCGATAGGGCCACCCTCGGCCTCTGGGCGGGCGACGCCGACAGCCCGGATCAGGCGCAGCAAGCCCTGGCGATCGCCCGCGAGGTGGATGACCCGGTACTGCTGATTCGGGCGCTCACCGCTCGCGGTTACGTCGCCGCCTATTTCAATGCAGAGTCGGCCCGGGCGTATTGGCCGAGGCGAGCGGCCTGGCCCGGGATTCGGGCGACCGGTGGAGGCTCAGCCAGATCCTCGTCGCGCAAGTCGTGGTGGGACTCGCGGCGCGTAACCCGATCACGGCCCGTGCGGCCGCCGAGAAGGGACGCGATCTCGCCGACGCGATCGGTGACCGGTTCGAGCGCGCCGGTGCCGCTGGTACCTCGGAGTCGCACAAATAAATCAAGGCGATCTGCCGGTGGGTAGCACAATTCGCCGCGGTGGCCGACGAGGCCGAGGCAGCTCACGATGAGATCTGGAGGGTGGATAGCCTCGTGGGCCGGAGTGTCGTCCTCGCGCACCAGGGTGACATCGCGGCGGCCCGGGCCGCCGCCGACGAGGCCGTCGAGGCCACCGTCGAGCTTGGTGGGCTCAAAGCGGGCGCCGCTTACCACGTGTTGGCTATCGCGGCCCTGGCCGCCGGCGATGTCGCGGCGGCGCAGGACGCGACTCAAGGCGGCTGGCCGCCGTGAGTTCCGTGCCACAGATGGCGGGGCTGCAGCGAATCCTCAGTGCGGAGGCCGCGCTTGCGGGCGGGGATCTTGTCGCGGCCCGCCGCTGGGCAGACGATGCTGTATCGACAAAAGCGAGCATATTCGCGTGGGACCCGGTGACGACGCGTGCCCGCGTGGCGATCGCACAAGGTGAGCCAGAGCAGGCCGAGCGTGACGCCCACGACGCGCTCACGGGCGCCGCCGAAGACGAGGCGTACCTATTCATCCCCGACATCCTGGAATGCCTCGGCACTGTGGCCGGCGATGCCGGCAGTCACCGCGAAGCGGCCCGCCTCTTCGGCGCGGCATATGCCATCCGGCAGCGTATGGGCGCGGTCCGTTTCAAGGTGTACGACGCCAGCTACGAAGCGTCGGTAGCGATGCTGCGAGATGCGATGAACGACAATGACTTTGACACGGCGTGGTCCGAGGGCGCGGCGTTGTCCACCGAGGAAGCGATCGCCTACACCAAGCGCGGTCGAGGTCAACGCAAACGACCCACCAGCGGATGGGCGTCACTCACGCCGACCGAACGTCAAGTTGTGCAACTGGTCAGCGAAGGACTAAGTAACAACGACATCGCCACAAGGCTTTTCGTCTCACCACGGACCGTGCAAACCCACCTCACCCACGTCTACACCAAGCTCGGCCTGACCTCGCGCGTGCAGCTCGCCCAGGAGGCAGCCCGTCACGCCCGTGCGTGAACACGCGCATCGACCGGCTCGGCGGCGACGACGGTGAACGGTGTGGCCAGGGGGAAGTCGCCCTTGAGCGAATCGATCCGGGCGGCGCGGACGATGGTGGCCAGTGCGAGGGTGGCTTCCAGCATCGCGAAATGGTCGCCGATGCATGAGCGAGGTCCGCCGCCGAACGGCAGGTACTGCCAACGACTTCGGCCCTGCGATCGCTCCGGCAGGAACCGATCCGGGTCAAATGTCAGCGGGCGGTCCCACAGGTACGGATCTCGGTGCATGGCGTAGAAGCTGACCACCGCCATGGTGCCGGCCTCCAGTCGATAGCCGTCGACGGCCACATCCTTGGTGAGCATGCGGGGCGTTCCGGCGGCAGGCGGGCATAGCCGGAGGGCCTCGTGCAGCACCCGCACGGTGTGGCCGAGCCGAGGCACGTCGTCAGGCGTCAGCGGCCGGTCACCGAGTGCGCTGACCTCATCGAACATTCGGTCTTGGATCTCGGAGTGGTGCCCAAGCGCCCAGAGTGAGTACGCCAGAGTGGTCGACGTGGTGTCGTGGCCGGCGAGGATGAACAGCACCAGCTCGTGGCAGATCTCATCGTCCGAAAGCGGTTGGCCCGTTTGCGGATCGGCCGCGGTGATCAAGGCACGCACAAGTGGCGCATCTCGGTCGGGATCTTTTCGCACCGCGGCGAGGATCTCGGCGGCGAGCTGATGCAGAGTCGCATTGCCCTTACGTGCCCGCTGCTGGCCGGGGGTGGGCACCCATTGCGGCAGATTGAAGGGCCGGATCCCGCGGTCCGCGATCCATGTAAGGGCGGGTCGCAATGCCTGCCCGATGGCGTCGGCCCGGGCGTCGAGGTCCATGCCGAGCACGGACCGGCCGAGCGCCCGCAAAGTAAGGGTGCGGCATTCGCTGTCCAGATCAACTGTGGCGCCGTCGCGCCAGCCGTCGACCACGGTCTGCGCGGCTGCGGCCATGTGCCCGGCGTAGCGCGGGATGCGCTGTTTGGTGAACATCGGCTGGAGGGTTCGCCGCCGCGGCAACCATTCGTGGTGCGGCAGGACCAGCAGATTGCCGCCCATCAGCCGGCGCAGCTGAATCGCGGTCGTCGTTCGTGCCGCGATCGGCGATCTCGTCGGTACGGCCCAGAACGTCCCGCGCACCCTGCGGCGACGCGATCAACACCACCGTCGGGAAAAGCCATTTGGGCCCCAGCACGATTCGGGTGACGGGGCCGCCGGCATCGAGCAAATCCTGGTGCCCGTCGATCAGAGACCGCACGGCCCTGAGCTGATCCCGATAGCGCAGCGGATTCTTCGGCGCCAAGGGCAGTTCGGCAACATCGGTCGGTACAGGCGTTTGAAGCATGGCCGTCAACCTTTCTGGAAAACTAACTGTGTCAACGCCCAGCCCTGACGACATGAGTAGTGCACTACTTAAATCCGCTGGGGCCGGCGGTTGACTCGACTATCCGGCGCCAGGAGGCTCAGAACGTCGGCCAAGGCGCGTAGATCTGCGCAAGCGGGGTCGTATATTCCGTTGGCCGCAAATCTGCGCGTTTGCGCTGATGTTTTGCGGTTCGCCGGCTCGCCCCTGATGGCCGACACGCCCCAGATGGACTGCAGTCAGCTAGACGTCAGCGTGGGAGAGGCAGCCCGCCACGCCTGAACACGGTCGCGGCAAAAGCTAGGGGCGATGCGCCTGTTTCGAAACGGGGAATATTCGCTCGACAACCGAAAGTACACGGACCTTGACTCAATTCGTGGTGGGTAACTCCGACGGCGCTACGCATAGTCCTATTCGCCGTTGGCGTGTACCTCTTTCGCTGATTCTGCGGCCGCTTGCAGCCGGGTGACGATGTGATCGGGATCGATCTCCTGGCCAGGCCGGTTGTTCGCGTCGGCATCGATCGGTAAGCGGATTGCCACGTCGGTGCCATTGGGGTCGCGGTACCACAGGCGCACTCCGCTGGCGTCGTTCGTGGCGCGTTGGTGGCGGGAGCCGATTGCGACGAGTCGCCTGTGGGTGTCGAGGGCAGCGATCGCGGAGGGGGCCGACACGGTGAGTGAAATGACCCCAGCGACTTCGGGATTGGCGTTCATCGCGATGTCGGAATGTTCGATAACAACCCGCAGTCCGGCTGTCTCGACGACCGCGGTTCGATGACCGACTGCATGTAGATCCGTGCCGAGAAGGGCACCCCACCAGGCTCGCATCGAATCCCACTCATGGGTCAGCAGGACAATCTCGTCAAGGCGTGGGTTCATAGCTCCCCTTCGCGGTGGCCGTCAGTCCTAATTGATCGAGTGCCGCACCGAACGCCTCGACATACCCACTACTCGATGGGTCGAGCACTGCGGCGATGTGAGAATCCGGGCGCAGCAGTAGCGCCTGCCCTGCCGCCAGCTCACACAGCGGCTCTCTGCACGCCGCGAGGTCGACACCGATCACCGTCAGTGGGTGTCCGACCGCTGTCTGCGCGTCACGCCAACTCGACTCGTGTTGCGACGTGGTCAGAACCGTCAGCGTGTCGCGCGCCGGCAGGTCGAGCGTGGAGACTCTCGCTCCGTTGTACTGAACCCACGCATGTGGTAGCCGCCCCCCCACGCGCACGATCGGCGTATAGAGCTCGATGTCCGCGACGTCGTCGGACATGTCGCCGTCGATGAGGAAACCGTGGCCGTAGTGCACACCGAGATCGAGGCCCGACGTTCGGTAATGGCCGCCCTGGCGGGCGATCACCTCCTGCACCATGTAACGGATGCGAGCTCCGATGCGACCCCGGGAAGTCACCCAGCCAATCCGCTGCATTCCCACCACCATGAGGGTGGCTAGTATCCGGCGTGACGCTGGGCGCGGCAGCGCAGCCATCAGTCGGGACCCGGCCAGAGCCTGCAGCGCGCGCATACCTGATCGAGGCAATCCGAACGCGGCGAAAACGTCCATCAGACCGTCGAAGTTTTTCACTGAATGCCCGGTGTTGGCGATGCCGATCGGTCGACGTTCCGCCTCGTAGGTGTCGAGCAGATAAGCCGGAGCACGCCCAGAGATTTCCCACGCCAGTTTCCACGCCAGGTTGTGGGCATCGTGCACGCCGGTGTTGAGTCCGAGACCGCCGGTCGGCGGGAAGCGGTGCGCGGCGTCGCCGATCAGGAATGTACGTCCTTTACGGTATCGATTGGCGACCTGCGCCGTCATTGCCCAGCTCTGCACCGAGTGGATTTCGACGGTCAAATCCCTGTCTCCCACCGCATCTCGGATTCTGCGCCGGCAATCGTCGGCGGTGAAGTCCTCGTGACGCTGAACCGGCGGGAAGTAGGGAAACTGGAAGACGAAGTCACCAGGTGAACTGTGCACAATGATGTTTCCCGGCCCGCGTGGGGTGAAGATCCAGATGACGGGGGCTCGGCGTGACCACAGATAAGAACGCAGGTTGGCGCTGAAGTGAACGCTGATCACGTGTTGAAGTACGGGGCCGCGCATCTGGAGCCCGCATGTGCTCCGGACATGGCTACCCGCACCGTCGGCGCCGATCAGATACCGACCTGTCGCGACCCACTCGCCGTCACCGCCTGGGCCGGTGGCTCGAACTTCAACACCATCGGAGGTTTCGCGGTGATCTTGGTACACGCTGCCCCGCCGGAACTCGACCCGCGTGCACGCTTCGAGCTGATCCCACAGCAGCCGGCCAAGTACGTGTTGCGACAGGCTTGCGGCCCGAGTCGGGCTCAGGGTCTGAAGCAATTGGGATTCAGTCGATTCCGGGTCGTAAATCGTGATCCGGCCCAGTTCGGGTCCGGTCAGACTCGTGGCATAAATGACGTCACGCAGTTCGTACATCCGCGAGCTGAGGCGGCGCACATCGTGTTCGAGGCCGAGTTCGCGGAAGATCTCCAGTGTGCGGGTGGAGAGCACATGCGCTGCCGGGTGGGTCGACGGGGCCACACGTCGTTCGACGACGAGGGTGTCGATCCCGTGTTCGGCGAGCAGCAGCGCGGCTGACGCTCCGGCCGGACCGGCACCGACGATCAGGACCCGAGATGTGTTCATGTCACTACCCGCTTGCGCTGAGTTCCGTGTCCATCACGCCGGGCACCAGTGTGTCCCGGGATCCATCGTCATCGCCCCTTACAAGCCCCGTCCAACCCGCGATTGCCGGAGTCTATATCTGAAGCTGATTCGTCCCCGGTTTCGTGCGCATGTGGATGTGCACTGGTTTGCATGGAGTCGGTTTGCTTGAATTCTGGCGACGATGTTCGTCGAAGGAGCCGTGTCCGTGCCCAACCCCTATCCCGAGCAGCGGTCGCGACCACCGAGGCCACCCCCTGCAAACGCAATGGTCGGGCAGCGAGTAATTGAACCAACTCGGATTGCTACTTGTACCCCGTCTATACAGAAGGTAGGCATCGTGCAGCCCGCTTATCGTGCCGAGGCGACCACCGCCAGCTACCATCAGGGCGGATTCGCAGCCCATGTACCCGGTTGCGGTGGTACCGCGATCCGTCTGGACAGAGGGTCAGGCGAAGGGAGTATGGAAACTGTCATGCCGATCGAATACGAAGTCGAACGCGACGTCGTCGAGTACATGGGCGCGCATTACGGCGTCGAACCCGACGAGATCACCGATGAATCCACGTTAAGCGATCTAGGACTCGATTCGCTCGGAGTTCTCTACATCGCGTCCATCGTCCGGGACAAATACGGCATTTCGCTCGACGACGAGCGAATCTGGTTGGTTCGGACAGTCTCCGACCTCAAGGGTCTCGTCCTGTTGAGGGTAGCCGAAATGGCCTGACGGCCAGCGCGGCCGCGTTGACACCCGACCATTGGAGCCACCTCAGGATGAGTGCATATATCACGGCCACCGGCGCTTTTCTGCCCGGCTACCCGGTTCCCAATGATGAAATCGAGGACTACATCGGAAACGCGGGACCCGCGTCCTCCGATCTGAAGGATTTGATTCTCACGAACTGCGGAATCAAGACGCGCCACTACGCGATCGACAAGAAGCAGCAAACTGTCATCTCGAATGCGGCGATGGCGGCCGCTGCAGTGCGAAACGCCGTCGAGCGCGCCGGACTCGGACCCAAACAGGTCGAACTGCTGACAGCGGCGACGTCGCTACCGGACCTGATGAGTCCCGGGCATGCCAGCATGGTGCACGGCGAGTTGGGTTACGGCCCGCTCGAGATCGCGACCGCACACGGCGTCTGCAGTTGCGGGATGATGGCGCTGAAGAACGCGTACTTGCAGGTCGCGATCGGCGAGAAGCGCAACGCGGTCTGCGTCGCCAGCGAGTTCGCGTCACGCGGGCTCAAGAGCAGCCGCTACGACGAGATGGAGGCGATCTCGGAGGACGGGTCGTTGCCGATGGAAACCGCGTTCCTGCGCTACATGCTTTCCGATGGCGCGGGCGCCGCGGTAATCGAGGGCGCCCCTGCGACGTCGGGGATCAGCCTGCGCATCGACTGGATCTCGCTGACGTCGTACGCGAACACAGAAAAGGTGTGCATGTACTTCGGCAGCAACGACAACGGAGGCTCGAAGACCTGGGGTGACTACCCGACCCTCGCCGCAGCCGCAGCCGACGGTGCGCTCGCTTTGCGGCAGGAGCTCTCCCTGTTGCCGCATCTGGTAAGCGTCGGAATCGACGAGTACGAACGCCTGCGCGCCATGGGCAAATTCGACCCGAAGACGGTGACGTGGTTTCCCGCGCACTACTCGAGCGAACGCATGAAGTCCCTCATATTTGGCGAGATCTCCCGGCGCGACGTCGCGTTCGGCCGTCCCGAAATGTGGTACAGCAACCTCACGAAAGTCGGAAACATCGGCAGCGCAGCCATCTTCGTCATCCTCGACGAGATGATGACCGACGGCCTGATCAAGGAGGGTGACACGCTGTTGTGCATGGTGCCGGAATCCGGCCGGTTCGTGGTCTCGTTCATGCATCTCACGGCGGTGTCGGCCGCTTCGGTGTCGGAAACCCGGCCATGACCCAGGCGTCGGAGGTCCCCCCTGTTGCCGAGCAGTCTCCCCTTCGGGCAGTCGTGTACCTCTATTCGCAGACCGGACAGCTGCGCGAGGTTACCGAAGCGTTGACCGCTCCGCTGGTCGCTCGCGGGTGGGACATCCGCTGGGTGGACGTCCAACCGCGCGTAGCGTTTCCGTTTCCGTGGCCGATTCGGCGATTCTTTGGGGTGTTCCCCGCTGCGGTTGATCCGGAGGCGCTCGTGGCGCTCGTCGAGCCGCCGGGCGGCTTCGAAACAGAGCCGGAGGAATTGGTGATCCTGGCCTACCAGGTGTGGTATCTGGCGCCCTCACTTCCCATCCGGTCGCTGCTGAAAGCGCATCCCGAGGCCTTCCGGAATCGGAGGGTCGTCTCCCTGATCGCGTGCCGCAACATGTGGTACTCGGCGGCGATCGAGGTGGCCGGGCTGCTGCGGTCTGCGGGTGCTCGGCGCGTCGACGTGGTCGCGGCGACCGACACACGACGGCAGTCGACCACGTTCGTGACCACCGTGCGCTGGCTACTGACAGGCAGGCGTGAACCCTTTCTGTGGTTCGGGCGGGCCGGGGTCGGCGATGCGGAACTCGCCCGGGTCGCCGGTGCGGGTGGATGCATCGCCGAGTCCGGACAGTGTCCGCAGGTCGCAGCGCCCATCGTGCCTACCCTGGCTGCGGCCGATCTTCTTGCTGGCGCGGTGTTTCGTCGGTGGGGCGCAACGGTCAGGGCGGCTCGGCGATTCGGCGTGCTGGCGCAGGCCGCGAGTTTGGCAACGTTCGTGCTCGGCTTGGGAATCGGCATCGTGGTCGGTCTGCCATTGGTCGGATGTGCGGCGATCGTCGGCGGCGCGCGGTTCGACGCGGTGGTGGGCGGTTTCGTGCGTCGCCGGATCTCGTTCGGCAGAGCAGCGGTCTCCGAGAGGGCGATCGCGTGATGGCGCCGCAGCGGGCCCTTCGCGAATCCCTGGTGCCATGACTGGCCGTGGCAGCCGGTAGCCGGTGACACAGAGCCGGATGGTAGAGCCCGATGACCGCTGACGCTTCGGAGTAT
>CAWGXA010000012.1:0-16843 GCA_963826365.1 uncultured Actinomycetota bacterium
GATAACCGCTCACTCGATGTAGCCCGTCGGGGTAAACGGGACGTCGTCGGGGGCGGCATGACGAGCGGCTAACAGCGCCCGCGCCGCATCACCGATCGGAATCCGCAGCGGGAGTTGCGGTTTCTCCGCGGCATCGACAACCTCGGCGGCCACCTGCTCGGGGGTGATCATTCCGGCACGCGGGCCGCCGCCTTTCAAAATTGCGGCGTAGGGATCGTCGGGCAGGGTGTAGGTGGTCACGTCATCGAGCGCACCGGAGCTCACGGCACCGGGTTCCAGCAGGGCAGCCTGCACGCCAAACGGTGAAACCTCGATAGCCAGAGCTTCGACCAGAGCTTCCAGCGCCCACTTCGATGCCGCGTAGGCCGCGCCGGGTGGTAGTACAACGCGCCCGACGACGCTGGACATGAACATCAACTTGCCGTTGCCGCGAGCACGCAGCTGCGGCAACACGGCTTGGGCAACCCGGATGGCGCCAACGGTGTTCAGATTGAACAGGCGCTGGAATTCGGCCAACGGGATGGCTTCCACGGCGGCGTAGAAGATGACTCCGGCGTTGGAGATCATGATGTCGATGTCCCCGGCGGCCGCGACCGCCGCGGTGACGCTGGCGTCGTCAGTGACATCCAGTGCTAGTCGTTGGCTGACGTCGAGGTCGGACAGCGTGCGCGGGTCGCGGGCCGTGGCTACGACGCGATGTCCGCGACGGGCGAACTCGGTGGCGATTGCCCGGCCGATGCCGCGATTGGCGCCGGTGATCAGTACTGAGGGCATGGTGATGGCTCCTTGCTAGTTGGTGTCAGACTCGAGCGGTCGCGGCGCTAAAGCGATGCAGGTTCTGCCGGACGAAGTCGATGAAGGGCGTCGGCGGGTGGTTGAGCACGCTTGCCAGTGCCTGCGGATCGGGTGCGACGAGCGGCTCGCTTCGTTGCGACAGCGCGGCACCGATTGTCGAGATATGTTGTGCCATAGCTGTGTTGACCGCAGATTCGGGGTTAGCCTCGGCGTAGATCTCTAGATCCTGGCGCCAGCCGGCCGCGGAAATGTGTTCGTAGCTGACCAGTCGGCCGGTTTCGGCGGAGATGATGCGCGCCAGCTCGGCGTGAGTGATGATCTCGGCCGGCGGTGGACAGCTGATCTGAGTGGAGGCCGGTCGCGGTGCCAGCAGGTGAGCCACGGCGACCTCGGCCGCATCGCTCCCGCTGATCCACGGCGCCGGGGATTCGCCGAAGCTGTTGGCAATCAGGCCGTTCTGCCGGATCGTCGACTCGTGCAGAACTAGGACGTTTTCGTGGAACAGTCCGGCGAACCGCAGCACGGTGGGATTCAATCCGGCCCAGTCGAAGATCTGCTCGGCGACCGCCTGGGCTTGACCCAGCCGGCTGGGGCTGTCGACTGAGGACACCACCATCGACATCACCACGAGGTGTGCGGTCGATCCGCTGTCGCACAGAACCGAGGCGAGGTTAGCGGCGGCCGGAATCACCCCGGCTGCAACGGGATAGGTGAAGTAGACGGCACCCACGCCGGCTGCCGCGGCGACCAGCGATGCTCGATCGTGCAGGTCGGCGACGACTGTTGTGGCCCCGCGCCGGCGCAGCTCGGACGCACGGGCATCGTCGGTGCGGACCATCGCGCGCACTGGGCGCCCCTGGGCCAGCACTCGGTCCACCACGGTGGTGCCGGTTCCGGCATGCCGTCCGGTTGCCCCGATCACCAGAACGGGCGCCGTGTCTACGAGTGGTTGGTGCATGGTGTCCTCTCGGCTCAGCTGGCGGACTTGCCGTTGGTACTGGAATGCGTTGCGGCACCTGGCAAATCAAAGATCAGCAGCGTGCTGGTCGCGGTGGCCACCAGCGCTCCCGACGCATCGGTGATCTCGGCCTCGGTGAACCCGACCCGTGAACCGGCTTTGACGACACGGCCCACTGCGAGCAACGGTCCGCTGGCCTCGGTCACCGATTTGAGGTAGTTGACCTTGATTTCGATGGACGTGTAACCCAGCCCCTCGCGCAACGTGGTGTGCAGCGCGCAGCCGGTGACGGTGTCCAGCAAGGTGCACATCGCGCCGCCGTGAACGGTGCCTAGCGGGTTGTACATCGACCCGTCCGGGGCGCAGCTGAAGGCGATTCGCCCCTTCTCGATCTCGGCGACGCGCATCCGAATCAGCTCGCCGATCGGTGGGGGTGGCAGCTGTCCATCGGCGACGGCCCGCCAATATGCGAGGCCGGACATCGACGCGACGTTGGCCTGCGTGGTGAGCGGGTCGCGCCAGGTGACCACGCGCGAGTGTTCTGCGCCCCAGCCGTCGCCGTCCGCCGCGTCGATGCCACCGGTAGTGCGGTATGAAGCCGTCATCGAATGACCCTCCCGGAAACTGATCGGTTTACTTAGTTGCCGCAAACCTAGCGATGTTTCTGTCATTTGTAAACCGATCGGTGTAGTCTGAATGTCATGACCGATGCGCCCGTGTCCGCGCGCCCGCCCAGTGGGCGCGGAGCTCGTGAGCGTATCGAGCGCGCCGCCGCACAGTTGTTCTACCGCAACGGAATCCACGCGACCGGGGTAGAGCTCATCGCACAGCAGGCCAACGTATCCAAGCGGACGCTGTATCAACATTTCCCCAGCAAGAACGACCTCGTCGACGACTATCTGCGCGGCATCGATGCTCGTGGCGTGGCTCCCGGGAAGCGTCTCGGCGACACTGCCCTGTCCGCCCGCGAGCGACTGCTCGGCATCTTCGAAGGGCCCAGCGCAGAAGTCCTGCGTGGCTGCCCTTTCCACAATGCGGCCGTCGAATCCGCCGGATCCCTGACGAGCACCGACAAGATCGTGCGCAACCATAAGCAGGAATTCACCCGTCGCCTCGTCGGCATCGCGCGGGAGGCCGGTGCCGCGGATCCGCACCTGCTCGGACAGCAGTTAGCCGTGCTGTTCGAAGGCGCCACCGCCCTGGCGACTTCGGTGAATGACGCCGCGCCGTATGTGCACGCGCGGGCCGCGGCCGCCACGCTGATCGATGCGGCAATCAACACGTAGCTAGGGCCCTTGACGCGCTGATCTCGATGCTGCTAAACATGGCCTGCGCCACAAAGTTGGGCGATCGCCCAAAATGGCGGGCGGGAGGTTGCAATGGGCCGGATGGATGGCAAGGTCGCCTTCGTGACCGGCGCGGCGCGCGGACAGGGCAGAAGTCACGCGGTCCGGCTGGCGCAGGAGGGTGCCGACATCATCGCCGTCGACATCTGCAAAAAATTTGAAGCATCACCGGCATCTGGTGCCACGCTGGAAGACCTCGACACGACGGCGGGCATGGTCAAGGACGCCGGGGGCCGTGTCGTCACCGAGGTCGTCGACGTCCGCGATTTCGATGCGTTGCAATCCGCCGTCGACAGCGGTGTCGAGCAGTTGGGGCGCCTGGATGTCATCGTGGCGAACGCCGGTATTGGTACCACCCTGGGCAAGCTGCACAAGGGCAACGAGGCGCTGTGGCAAGAGATGATCGACGTCAATCTCAGCGGGGTCTGGAAAACGGTGAAAGCCGGCGCCCCACACATCCTGGCGGGTGACCGGGGCGGTTCGATCGTGCTGACGTCATCGGTCGCCGGCAATAAGGCCTACCCGCACGTCGGTCACTACGTCGCGGCCAAACACGGCGTGATCGGTCTGATGCGCGCGTTCGCAGTCGAATTGGGCGCACGCATGATCAGAGTCAACGCCGTTCTCCCGACGCACGTGAGTTCGCCGCTGTTGATGAACGACGCCACGTACCGCGCCTTTCGGCCGGAGTTGGAGAATCCCGGCCCCGACGATCTTGCGCCGGTGTGTCAGAGCTTTCACGTCCTGCCCATTCCATGGGTGACTCCGGAGGACATCAGCAATGCCGTGTTGTTCTTGGCCTCCGACGAAGCGCGCTACATCACCGGCGTCGCGTTGCCGGTGGATGCCGGAAGCTGCCTGAAGTAAGGAAGCGTCGATGACCGTCACCAACCACACGGACGTCTACTACGACCCCTACGACGTCGGCATCAATACCGACCCGTACCCGACCTTCGCGCGGTTGCGCGAAGAGGCGCCGATCTACTACAACGAAAAGCACGACTTCTGGGCGATATCACGGCATTCCGATGTCGAGCAGGCACTGGCGAACTGGCAGGTTTTCTCCAGCCGGCGCAGCGACATCCTGGAATTGGTGAAGTCGAAATTCGACATGCCCGGCGGTGTGATGATGTTCCAGGACCCGCCGGAACACTCGCGGCTGCGCGGTCTGATGTCGCGGGTGTTCACACCGCGGCGAATGGCAGCCATCGAAGACCAGATCCGCCAGTACTGCATCCGCTGCCTCGATCCGCTCGTCGGGTCCTCGGGGTTCGACATCATCGCCGAGCTCGCGTCGATGATGCCCATGCGGGTGATTGGCATGCTGTTGGGAATACCTGAGTCCGAACAGATTTCGGTGCGCGACGCCAACGACGCCAACCTGCGCACCAAGCCCGGCGCGCCGCTGAAGGTCGCCAACGCCGACTCCATCGCCGACGGCCGGATCTACGCTGACTACGTCGAGTGGCGCTCGAAGAACCCGTCCGACGACCTGATGACCACGCTGCTCAATGTGGAGTTCGACGACGAGAACGGGGTGCACCGCAAGCTGACCCGCAAAGAGGTGTTGCACTACACCCAGGTGGTCGCCGGCGCGGGCAACGAGACGACCGGTCGGCTGATCGGCTGGCTGGCCAAGGTGCTCGCCGAGCACCCCGACCAGCGCCGTGAGATCCAGCAGGATCGGTCGCTGCTGAATCGAACCATCGACGAGACGTTACGGTTCGAACCGACAGGGCCGCACGTCGCCCGTTGGATGACAAGCGATTTCGAGTGCTACGGCACGACGGTCCCGGCGGGCAGCGCAATGCTGCTGCTATTCGGCGCCGCTAACCGCGATCACCGGCGCTACTCCGATCCGGACACCTTCAACATCCACCGCGACAACATCTCGCACATCACCTTTGGCAAGGGTGTGCACTACTGCCTGGGCGCCAACCTGGCCCGACTGGAGGGCAGCGTCGCACTGGACGAGATACTCAACAGGTGGCCGGACTGGGATATCGATTACGACACGGCGGAACTCGCATCAACATCCACCGTTCGCGGCTGGGAGCGACTGCGAATCGTGCTGCCCTGAAATAGCTTCCGATCAGCCCCGCGTGCCGCGACCGCGGCGGGACTTGGGCTCCGGCATCTCGAATCGGTCCAGGAAGCGGTTCACCAGTGCGACGGCCTCCTGGTGGCCTCCGGAGGAACCCAGCCCCTCCTCCAAAATCAGAGTGCGGCCGATCGCGGCGATGACAACGGCGAGCCCGGCAGGCGGGAATTCGTTTGCATCGAGGTCATGTTCGCGGACGATGAAATTCAGCGCGGTGATCTGCATTTCGCGCCACCGCTCCGACCAGGCCGCGATCTCGGCCTGAATTTCCTTGCGGTGGTTGGCAAGTCCCATGAACTCCAACAGCAACCGGGTGTCCTTGGGCGCGATGAGGGTGTCCCAGAAGGCATGCAGTGGGCGGTCGGACGACAACGCCTTCTGCTGACTCTCCAAATACCCCGCGGCGCCTCGGCGGAACACGGCCAGGTACAAATCGTCCATCGTGGGGAAGTAGTAATGCACCAATGCCGGCTTGACCCCGGCCTTGGCCGCGACCCGGCGCGAGGTGGCCGCGGCGTAGCCCTCCTCGAGCATGACCTGGCTCGTCGCGTCGACCAGCATGTCGCGGGTGGAAGAGTCGCGTGGCTTTGGCCGTTCGGATGCCGTCACATTGTGGTCCTATCACAGGTTCCGTTACACGGCCGGTTCCGCGACCATCTCGAAGAAGGCGGCGCCGGAATCCGGGATGCGATTCTGCTTGAAGACGTTAACGGCATAAGAGACCAGAATCATCGAGTACAGCAGCTGGAGTAACCTCTCGGCGTCGTCCGGCAGCTCGTTGATGTCGAGCCCATTCAGGTAGGCAATTGCCTCCTCGGCCCTGGGCGCGATGGCGTCGTAGAAGGCGACCAGCTCGTCGTAGGGCTTGGCCAATCGAGCCGCATACCGCTGTGCCCTGGTCGGCAACGCCCAATCCGCGACAAACGGTTCGAGATCGGCGAACCCCCTGGGCAATCCAGAATCGGACATCATGCCTCCCGTGCGGAGTTGGCAGCACGGTAGGCGCCGACCGTGTCGCGGATGACGGTGTGGAACTGGCGGATCAGTAGCTCCTGGTCGCTAAGGTGGAAGGTGTTCTGCGCGCGGGTTTTTAGCGCTGAGTGAGTGGCTTCGATGGTGTTGACATCCTGCATCGCGAACTCAATCGTGCTGTCCACCACCAATTCCTGCGCTAAGCGGTCGGCTGCGTTTGCCGGCGGCACAAAGTACATGTCGATCTCGTAGATGTGCGTGTCGACGGTCTCGGGCCAATAGGTATAGGTGATGTAGTAATTGCGCGCCCAGAGCTGGATGGAGATGTTGGGGAAGACCCAGAACTGGTCGTTGCCCCACGACGCGATATTGCCGCGGTTCAAGAAATCGGCGCCGCCGTTTTCCAGGCCGATGTCCGGAACGTCGTCGGGCCCGAACAGGCCGGCGCGGAACAGTTTGTAGACCCAGCGCTGATCCTGGCGGGCGGGTCCCGCGGTGCCGGGTTCGCGATACGGCAGCGGCGGCGGCCCGGGCACGGAAGTGAGCATGTGCGGGCGGAACAAGTCGTAGTGGTACGAGTCGACGGGCGGCACCATCTTCTCCGCCTTCGAGACGTCCGGGTCGATGAAGCGGCCATGCACGTAGGGCGGGTGGTACCACTCGCACACCGAGTCGACGGCCAGCTTCCAGTTGCCGTTGATCCGGGTGGAGAAGCCGTAATGCTGTGTCATCTTGTCGAACGGATAGGCCTCGATGCCGAGCAGCCCGTCACCCAGGAAGCTGCGCAGCGGCACCGGGTCTTGTCCTGGTTTGGAGGCGAGGTTGACGAAGATGAACCCCGCCCAGACTTCGCAGTGCACCAGCGGCATCCGCAGGGCGGCCTTGTCGATGTTGAAGAATTCGCCCTCGTTGGTGATGTGGTTGACCTTGCCGTCCAGGCCGTAGCGCCAACCGTGGTACTTGCAGGAGAACGCGCGGCAGGTGCCCGAGGACTCGTCACCGGGATGTTCCTGCCAGACGACCTTGTTGCCCCGGTGAGCGCACACGTTATGGAACGCGTGCACGGTGTTGTTCAGGTCGCGGGCGATCACGATCGAGGCGAGCCGCCCGGGCAGGTCCCGGGTGAAGTACGAACCCTTGCGTGGCAACCGTTCGATTCGCCCTACGCACAGCCAGTTTCGCTCGAAGACCGCCTTACGCTCGTCGGCGAAGAACTCCTCGGAGATCGAGTCTTCATAGTTGACCGGGTCGGTCCCCAGTTCGGGATAGTCGGTGGTGAACTTGCCGCGGCCGGTGGAGAGTCGCTGCTGGATGCTGGTCACGATCGGACTCCCTCGCTGCGCTGACCGCCGTTAGATGTCGTCGACCAGGGTTCTTGGTCCCATGGTCTGTCCAGCGGCGCCATCTCGCCGCCGAACGGGAAGAACGCGCGCTGCGCATAGGTTTCCCGGGCCAGGCCGTGACCGAGCTCGTCGATGAACGCCCGCTTCATCGGGTTGGTGAAGAGCTGGCGCGAGTAGCGCAGGGTCAGCGGCGGCCGCTTGACCAACTCGCGCGCGTGTTCCCAGGCCCGGTCCAGCAATTTGTCCTTGGGCAGCACCTCGTTGACCACGCCCCAGTCCTTGGCCTCCTGCGCGCCGAGCTTCATACCGGTCAGCAAGAAGTAGCGTGCGCGGGTGTGGCCGGCCAGAAAGCTCCAAATCACGTGCTGGCCGTCGCCGGGCACCTGGCCGCGCGGGAAGTGTGACGCATCCTGGAAGTAGGCGTCCTCGGAGGCCAGCACGATGTCGCCCATCAGCGGCACCTCCGAGTGCATATTGCACGGACCGTTGACCGCGCTGATCATCGGAACGTCCACGTCGAGTACATTGAAGATGAGATGCCTTGCGTACCAGGCCTTTTCGTCGAGTTTGTTAAGCCCGCGGATATCTGGCATGGCCTGGTAGATGGGGTGTTCGGGCGGTTCGCCGTTGGGCAGGCGACCCCAGTTGGCGTTGTAATTCGTGCCCGTACCGGTGTGGATGAGCACCTTGATCTCGCGATCACCCGCGATGTCGGCGAACGCGTCCGACATCTCGTCGTGCGCCTTCCAGCTCCACACCAGGCTGTCACCGTCGGTGTGGCACTGCATGAACAGGATTCCATCGTCGGTGAGTTCGAACTTGTAGTTGGCATAGCTGTTCTGGTACTCGCTGTATCTGGTCCGCTTCGCCATAGAGCTGCCTCATTCCCGCGGTGCCGAGCTGATATCTGCGCGATTTGAGCGATCGCCCAAATACTGCAGCTGCCATGCTCGCACTTCAGGCCGCGGTGGTCAAGGCTCAATGCCCGTGCAACAGGGCTACCACGGGCGCGAACGATTCGATTTGCGCCTGCTGCACCGTGACGTAATTGACGCCAAGGGTTTCGCGGCGCGAATGCAGTAATTCCACAACGCTTTCCGACGAGCCGATCAGTACGTTGGGATGGTCACGCAACAGGTCGGCCGCGATGCCCGTCGACTTCGCCAAGCCCGCCAGGACGGTCTCGGGATCGCCGGTGATCTCGGTGAAGTAGGGCGAACTCTCGACGTCCAGCTGGGCGTAGCGCTCGCCGGCGGCGGTGCGCACGAACTCGATCCGGCGCTGGGCGACCGCTTGTGGGTCCAGGCCGTCGGCGTCGCGGGCCACGAACGGCACGCTGGAAATGCTGACGATGTCGGCTTCGCGGCCGGCCAGCGACAGGACGCGCTGTCCCCCTCCGCCGATCATGATCGGCGGATGCGGTTGCTGCACAGGACGTGGTCGTCCCGCATAGCCGTGCACTCGGACGAAGTCGCCCGAATAGTCCAATTCGTCGCCCTGCCAGTGCGCCCGAATGAGGGCTACCACCTCGGCCAACTTGGCGATTCGCCTACCCGGACGGTCGAACTCGAGTCCCAGCGCGTCGTACTCGATGCCGCTCCAGCCCGCTCCGATGCCCAATTCCAGGCGGCCGTCGGAGAGCAGATCAAGCGTCGCGGCCTCTTTGGCCAACACCGCGGGCACGTGATAGTCGATGCAAAACACCCGGCAGCCAATGCGCAGGGTCTCGGTCACGGCGGCCGCCGCCGCCATCGCGGCGATCGGGGCAAGGTCTTGGCGGGGGGTGTGGGCCGCTCGTTGTGCGGGGCCCGGGCCCAGGTAGTGGTCCGCCAGGAAAAGCGTTGAATACCCGAGGTCTTCGACCTTGCGAACAGTGTCGCGCCACTCGCGACCGCCGGCGGCGTTGGTCGCTTGCACTGCGAAACGAAACGGGGGCCTGTCCATCCACGGACCCTAGATTGGGCAGCGTTCGATATTCAAGGCCCGTTACTTGACCGCCGTCGACGCGGGGTGATAGGCATTGGAGGCCCAGCAGTTGGGCGATCGCTCAGGAAGGTGGGTGTGCGCTTGAGCGCTAAGACGGCTGTGGTGACCGGTGGTGCATCGGGAATTGGCCGCGCCGTTGCGCAACGGTTGCGCAGCGACGGGTTTCGGGTGGCCGTCATCGATTTATCCCCTACCGACGACGGAGCCGGCTATGTCGCCGACGTCACCGACCGGGCGCAGGTAGACGCCGCCGTAGCAGCAATCCGCGCGGCACTCGGCCCGATCCTGGTGCTAGTCAACGCCGCTGGGGTGGAAGGCTTCAAAAAGTTCCTGGGCATGTCCTTTGCGGAATGGTCCAAGGTGATCGACGTCAATTTGAATGGCGTGTTCCACACCGTTCAGGCCGTGCTTCCCGACATGGTCGAGGCCGGCTGGGGACGCATCGTCAACATCTCGTCGTCCAGCACCCACTCCGGACAGCCGTTCATGGCGCATTACGTGGCGGCCAAGTCCGCCGTCAACGGCCTGACCAAATCACTGGCCCTGGAATACGGCCCGAGCGGGATCACCGTCAACGCCGTACCGCCGGGGTTCATCGACACACCCATGCTGCGCAGCGCGGAGGAGCGGCACTTACTCGGCGGCACCGTGGAGGACCACATCGCCCGCACGCCGGTGCGCCGCGTTGGCCGGCCGGAAGACATCGCCGCGGCATGCGCCTTCTTCATTTCCGAAGATGCCAGCTACATCACCGGCCAGATTCTGGGCGTCAACGGCGGGCGCAACACCTGAGAGGCAGACATGTACGAGCGGGATGAACTCTTCATCGACGGCAAGTGGACGGCACCGGAGTCTGATTCGGTCATCTCGGTGATATCGCCACACAGCGAAGCGGTCATCGGCCACGCGGCCAGCGCCGGACCCGCCGATGTGAATCGGGCCGTCGAGGCCGCCCGGGCGGCTTTCGACACCGGGCCGTGGCCGCGAATGCAACCCGCTGAACGAATCGAGGCGCTGGGTCGCCTGGCCGGTATCTACAAGGAGCGTCGAGCCGATATGGCCGCGCTGATATCCGCCGAAATCGGCGCGCCCATCAGCTTCGCCAAAATGGCGCAGGTCCGCCTGCCGCTGACCATGATCTCGGCATTCTGCGGATTGGCGGCCAATTACGAGTGGCAGCAAGAGCGGCCGGGGTTGTACGGCAAGAACATTCGGATTCTGAAGCAACCGGTGGGGGTCGTCGCCGCGGTGGTGCCGTGGAACATGCCGCAATTCCTCACCGTCACCAAGGTGATGCCGGCACTGTTGGCCGGCTGCTCGGTGGTGCTCAAGCCCGCACCCGAGTCGGTACTCGACGCCCAGCTGCTCGCGGAAATGGTCGATGCTGCCGGTTTGCCACCCGGCGTGCTGAACGTAGTTCCCGGCGGTCGCGACGTCGGCGAACAACTGGTGCGCCACAACGGTGTCGACAAAGTGTCATTCACCGGCTCCACGGCGGCCGGCCGCCAAGTGGCCCTTGCCTGCGCCGAGGGACTCAAGCAGGTGAGTCTCGAACTTGGTGGCAAGTCGGCTGCGATCGTTCTCGACGACGCCGACCCCGCGGCAACCGCCACCGGGATACAGATGGCCAGCCTCGCCAACAGCGGGCAGGTGTGTAACGCGCTGAGCAGGATCCTGGTGCCGGAAGCCCGCAAGGACGAATTCGTCGACGCGTTGGCGGCCGCAGTGCAATCGATGACGGTGGGCGACCCGGCCGATCCCAACACCCAGATAGGTCCACTGGTGGCACAGCGCCAGCAGGACCGCGTCCGCGGCTACATCGAAACCGGCCAAAGCGAAGGGGCACGCCTGGTGGTCGGCGGCAGCGACATGCCCGACGGCCTCGAAACCGGTTGGTACGTAAGGCCGACCGTGTTCAGTGAGGCAACCAACGACATGCGGATCGCGCGCGAAGAGATCTTCGGTCCAGTGCTGACCGTCATTTCCTACCGTGACGAGGACGAGGCACTGCGGATCGCCAACGACTCGGAATACGGGCTGGCCGGATCGGTATTCACCGCCGACATCGACCGCGGGTACGGCGTAGCGTCTCGGGTGCGGTCCGGCACCTTCGGCGTCAACGAGGGCTACATCATGGACCCCGCGGCCCCGTTCGGCGGCGTCAAGAACAGCGGCTACGGTCGCGAACTCGGTACCGAGGGAATCGACAGTTACACAGTGAGCCAATCGATTTCGGTTGCGGCCACAGCGAACTGACTAGAGCTTTTTGATCCCTTGCACGATCTGCCCGAACGACTGGGCCGACGCCAGCCCTTTTCGCAGGCTGCGCTGCACCATGCTCAGATTGGACAACACCATGTACCGGACTCCGCAGTCACGCCATTGCGCGACCTGCTCGATAACCTCGTCGGGTGTTCCGCAGAGCGCGGAATCCCTCAGCACCGCGGGCGGGATACTGGCCGCATGAGCCAGGGCGGTTTGTTCGTCCATGCCGTGCGGCAGGATGTCCTGCGCGCCCGAAAAGCCAGCGCCCAGTGGGTGTTGCAGACCGTGGCGGGCGAAGACCTCGTCGGATGTGTTCAACCCGTAGGCCCGGATCATCTCGGAGTCGAGCGCCGCGTCGACGTCATCGCGGGTGCGACCCGTGACGACGAACATCTGCACGGCCGGGAGGATGGACATCGGGTCGCGTCCGGCGTCGGATGCGGCTGACCGCACGACGTCGAGGCGTTGCTTGTAGTCCACCGGTCGATGAGGGAAACCGGGATAGTAGGCATCGCCGTAGCGCCCCGCGGCGCGCAGCATTCGCGGACCGTGCGCGGCGATCCAGATCTCCGGCCATTTGCCCCGGTAGGGCGGCAGCTCGAAGAGGGCGTTGTGCAGTGGGAAGTAAGGCGAGTCCCGATTGACAAGTTCGCCGCCGGAATCCCAGAGCGCGCGGATGGTGGCGATCGCCTCCTCGAATCGCGCGACCGGTTTGGACCAGTCGACGCCGTACGGCTCGTTTCCCTCGCGCTCACCGGGGCCGATACCCAGGATCGCCCGACCGCGGGTCAGCAAGTGCAGCGTTGCGGCGGCCTGGGCAGTGACAGCGGGGTTGCGTCGGCCGCTGTCGGTCACCCCGACACCGAGGCGCAGGCGACCGACCCGGTTGCGGCCGGCGAGGTGCCCGAGCATGGTCCACGGCTCCAACGCTGCGTCAATCTTCGGGATCAGTTTCGTTGCACCGCAGTACTTTTGCTTCCACAACGAGCGTGGAAACAGCTGGTTGAGGTGGTCGGGAACCCAGAACGAGTCGACATTCCTGGCGACGGCACTCAAGTAGTCAGCGCGGGTGAAAGCCTCGGCCGATGGGCGCGACGCCAGGATCGGGTCCAACACGCCCACACGAAATCCGGTCACGGTTCGCCCTTCTGGCCGTGGTTTGCTGGGCCATCAGCGTAACCGGCTAAGGGCTGGCGTGTTGAGTGCAAACGTTTGGGAAGCCGGCCGGCCGGGCATTGCTGTGTGAATCCGGTTCACCAGAAGACAAGGTAAAAGCGTGGCTCTCAGTTTTCAAGACGTCATCAAATCCAAGTACTTGCTGTTAACGACCTTCACCAAGGATGGACGTCCTAAGCCGACCGCGATCTGGGGTGTGCCAGAGGGTGACAAGCTCCTCGTCATCACCGACGACGGGTCGTGGAAGACGAAGCGGATCAACAACACGCCCAGGGTGACGATCGGCAAGAGCGGGGCGTTGGGTAAGCCGAAGAGCGAAGAGGTTGAAGGTATCGCCCGGGTGCTACCCAAGTCGGAGACGCGGCGGGTGTACAACGCCGTACTCAAGCGGTACTGGTATCACGCGCCGTGGTTCTACGCGCACTCGATCGTGCGCGGCGGCATCGACAAGGTGCATGTCGGCCTGGAGATCGAGTCGGCCTAGGCGATCGCCTAGTTAGAAGTATCGGCGGTGCGTGGGTTGGGGGACTCGTAGCGCTGCAAGTACTCCGCGATCATCCGCAGGGTCTTGGGATGGCCGGTGGTGATGCCCAATCGATTTTCAATGCTGATCGTCCGCCCGATGCTGGCGATGAGTACCGCCACGACTTCGGGAGGTAGGGCCTCCTGGGAGGCATGTTCGCGCAGGATGAAGGTCAGCGCCGCGATCTGGGCCTCGCGGGATCGCTGCGCGCCGACTGCCAGTTCTGCGCGGATCGATTTGCGATGGTTTCCCAGCGCCATGAACTCCATCGTCAAGCGCGATCCACGTGCATCAATCGTCATGTCCCACAACGCATGCAGTGGATTTTCCGATGCGAGAGCGCGGCGTTGCACATCCAGGTTTATCTCGGTTCCGCGGCGCAACACGGCTAAGTACAGGTCGTCCATGGTCGGGAAGTAGTAGTACACCACGGCGCGTTGAACGCCGACTTTCTCGGCGACCCGTCGCGACGTTGCCGCGGCGTAGCCCTCTTCGAGCATGATCTCGGCGGTCGCGTCGAGGATCTTCTCGCGGGTGCCGGTGTCGCGATTGCCGACTCGGTTCGGTGTCGCCAACTGCCCCGTCCTGTCTGTTGGCCTCGGTGTCGACCGGGCCCCTCGTCTCTTGACCCTCGTCGCGCCGGGATGCTAAGCATATGCCCAAGCAGGTTGTTAGGCGACCGCCTAATGAAGTACCGAGGCGGGGTCAGCGGTGAAGGAGTCCCATGCCCGGTCTGCGCATCGGCGTCATGCACAACACCATCAATTCCAAGTACGGCCCAAAACCGTTGATCCAGGCCGACTACCTCACCGGGTTGGCCGCGGGGGCCGACTCATTCTGGGTAGCCGACCATCTGAACTCGGTGGTGCCATCCTCGATGTGGCAGACCAAATACGTTGGGGCCGCGAAGATTATCCCCAAGATGGACGCGCACGTCGAACCGTGGACGATGCTGGGTTACCTCGCAGGGCACAACAAACTGGGCCGGATGACGCTCGGGGTAGCGGTCACCGACACCGGACGTCGCAACCCCGCCGTCACCGCGCAGGCGGCCGTCACGCTGCACCACCTCACCCGTGGGCGCGCCATCCTGGGCATCGGGACCGGAGAACGCGAGGGCAACGAACCCTACGGCGTCGAGTGGTCCAAACCCGTGGCGCGCTTCGAGGAGGCGATGGCCACCATCCGGGCGCTGTGGGACTCCAACGGCGAGCTCGTCAGCCGTGAATCGGCCTACTTCCCCCTGCACAACGCCACCTTCGCGCTCACCCCGTACAAGGGCAAGTGGCCCGAGATCTGGATTGCCGCTCATGGGCCCCGCATGATCCGGGCCGCCGGCCGGTATGCCGACGGCTGGTTTCCCGGGACCACCCGGGCCAGCGAATACGGCAAACAACTCAACGATTTACGCACGGCCGCCTCGGACGCGGGACGCGATCCGATGGCGATCACCCCGGCGGGAATCCGATTCATCCTCACCGGGCGGTCCCAGGGCGAGATCGACGAGATCGTCGACTCGAAACTGGTCCGACTGTTCACACTGAACTCCCCGGCCACGGATTGGGCGCGGCACGGCGCCGAACATCCGATGGGCGCGGATTTCAAAGGCGTGCAGGACCTGGTCCCCCAGTTGATCGACGAGCAGACCGCGCTGTCCTTCGTGTCCAAGGTTCCCCGCGAACTCGTCAAGGAACTCTTCGTCGTCGGAATGCCCGACGACATCGTCGATCAGCTGGCCGAGTTCCGCGACAACGGCCTGCGGTGTCTGGTCGTCGGCAACATGGGCGCGCTGCACCCGAAGCTCTCCAAAAGTGCTGCCGCAACGACGCCATATGTCAAAGTCCTGCGCCGGCTGAAGAAGCTCTGACGCGAAGACCCAGCGACCCAACGGAGTTCGGGTACAGACGAAGGGACAGAGGCGATGTTCAGCGGCCCTATCGAGGAGCGGCTCAAGATCCGTGAGCGATTCGACAGCTACAGCGACGCGGTATCCCGAATCGCGCTCGACGACTACCTGCGGTGCTGGACCGACGACCCGATCCGACTCGGGACTGGAGGCGAGTTCCACGGCCTGGATCAACTACGCGCCCACTGGGACGGCATCTGGCGCGCGGTGGAAACGATGGCGTTCGTCACTCAGATCGGTGCCATCGAGATCAGCGGCCAGGATGCTCACGCCCGCTCGTATTGCCAAGAGACGCTTCGGTTTCGCAACGGTCAGACGCAGCAGCTCGTCGGCGCCTACAACGACGAACTGAAGTGCGTCGATGGCGACTGGCTGTTCAGCAAGAGGACTTACCGCATCCATATCGCGACGCCCTAGCCGCTTCCTGCCATCAGGGAGCGCGGCTAGGGTTGACGCGTGGCGCCAGACGAGAACCGCACAGCATCGCCGATCTTGGGGTTGGTCGCGGCCGCCCGCGT
The DNA here is from genome assembly GCA_963826365.1 of uncultured Actinomycetota bacterium. Lineage (GTDB taxonomy): Bacteria > Actinomycetota > Actinomycetes > Mycobacteriales > Mycobacteriaceae > Mycobacterium. Next base: position 15,890 of record CAWGXA010000012.1, read on the forward strand.
CGGCGTGGGTGCCGCGATGCTCTTGGCGCCGGGGCGGTTCTTCAAGCCCGAATCGGGAACCGAAACCCTGCTGATGCAGACGATCGGGATTCGCGACGTGGTCCTTGGCTCCGGTGGGTGTGTCGCCTGGTTGCGGGGCGGCGGCGAGTTCCGGCGCTGGGCCGCCGCCGGGCTGGTCAGCGATAGCGCCGACCTGGTGCTCGGGCTGCGCAGCACACCCCTCATCGGGACGAAAAGCGCGCTGATCGCCATCCTGGCGCCGGTGCCGTTCATTGGCGCGGCAGTACTCGGCTTCGTGCGTGGCCTGCGGTGCGAGCGCCGGCCCTAGTCGGCGACTTCGCACAAGAAGCTTGCTGTAACAAGAAAATTGCTGGAGCCCTCGTCCAGAGTCATAGCAACTTTTATTATCACGAATTGATGGTTATTTGCGTGCAGGGCCCGAAGGCAAACTTCATTGCTGGAATCCGTTGCTTAGGTGCAATAAGCGAAGCAGGCTGTCGCGACCAAGTTGGCCATGTAGGCGCTGGTTTCCCCGGGTGGTGGAGATGCCGTCCGCGATGTCATGGCCTCGCACGTTCATGGCATGGCAGGGCTGGAAATGTCTAGAAGGCCAGGTCGAAGACGGTCCGAACTGTCGCCCAGCGTCGCAAGCAAGGTCCTCACAGGTTGCATGGGCTGTCCCCGGACGAGGGTGCTGATTCATTGGGTGGCAGTGAGTCATTCGCGCGCCCGGCTGATGACCTAGGGGTTGACAGGTCAATAAGCTAGCTCGTAACCTTTGAATCGTATTTTCACGGGTTACGCGGGGTGGGCAGGTGGTGGAGGGTTGCGATGGGTGCTATCAGCCACGGGAGGGTCGATGCCGACGGGGAGGCTGGATCCGCCCACGCGCCGACGATCCTGCTCCTTCACGGGTTCTCATCATCGTCGTGCACGGGTGACTTCGCATTGGAC
>CAWGXA010000013.1:0-111920 GCA_963826365.1 uncultured Actinomycetota bacterium
CGCGCTCGGGTAGGGCGCGATCTGTCAGAACCCACGCATATAATCGAACGTATGTTCGACATTGCCAATCCGAACGCCCTGGTTGCGGAGATTGAATCCACGCACCGTCAGGAGTCGGTGCTGGTGGCGCGGCGGATGGCCGCGGTGGCGGCGTTGCTGCGACACCGGGTGGCCGCGGCCGAACGAGCCGAGCGTCGGCGGGGCTACGCGGTGATCGACGGGTTCGAGCAGACGGCGGCCGAGGTGGCCGCGGCGATGAACCTGTCCCCCATGGCCGCCAGCTACCTGGTGTCGTACGCCGACGCGCTGGATACCAGGTTGCCGAAGCTTGCGGCGCTGATGGCCGAGGCCGAACCGATTGGCGCACCGTGCGCTTGATCATCAGTCGTACCGATCTGATTACCGATGCGGCGTTGGTCGCCGGGGTCGACGAGTCGCTGGCCGCCCGCATCGGTAACTGGCACGGCTGGTCACGGCAGCGGATCGCCAACGCCGTCGACGCCGCGGTGCGAGCCATCGATCCCGATGCCGCCCGCGCGCGCCGTGATGCCGCCGAGGATGACCGGCAGATCGGAATCAGCGCCCGCGAGAACGGGATGGCCGAAATCTATGGCACCGTCGAGGCAACGGCCGCAACGATCTTCGATCGCCGGCTCTCGGAGCTCGCCAAGCAGGTGCGCGGCCGACCCGCGGACGCTGGATCAGCGTCGCGCCGACGCGTTGGCCGCGCTGACGCAGGGCCGCAGCCTGGCGTGCCGCTGCGGACAACCCGACTGCCCTGCCGCGGCCGACGACTGCGAACACGTGCAGGGCGCCGCGCGGGTGGTGATCAACGTGGTCGCCAGTGAGCACACCGTCTATGCCGATAGCGATCAGCCCGGTTACCTCGAGGGGTACGGGATCATCGACGCCGACCAGGTTCGCGAATTGGCAGCCGCCGCATCAAAACTCATTGCCGATCCATTCACCAGCCCGGTTGAGGCGCTGCGCTACCAGCCATCCGCGGCGCTCGAACGCGCGGTGCGTTGCCGGGATCTGACGTGTCGTTTCCCCGGATGTAGCCGCCCGGCAGTGGTGTGCGACATCGACCACACCATCCCGTTCAACCACCAAGATCCCGCGGCGGGTGGGCCGACGGTGATCGAAAACCTCAAATGCCTTTGCCGCCAACATTAGCGGTTGGCCAAAGAACACTTTAAGGTCGCGCAGCCGGGCGACTAGGGTATGTCGGGCCAAGAGTCGGGAGACCAACGTTATGCCTACCTCTGACAATCCAATGGGCGCGGTGCTGCAATATGTCGAGGCGTTCAACAACGGCGACTCGACGGCGATGGCGGCGACGTGCGCCGAGCCCATGCAAATTCTTGACGGAATGTCGCCGCATGTCTGGCAGGGGCCGACAGCTGCCGAAGACTGGTGGAGTGACGTGCTTGCTGAGGGCGAGCATCTCGGGGCTTCGGGCTATCGCATCACGCTCGGTGAGCCACGGCATGTCGATGTCAACGGCGACTACGCCTACGTCGTTGCCCCCGCGACCATGACGGTCGACTTGCGCGGTCAGCAGGTCACACAAACTGGTTCGGTGTATACGGTCGCGCTTCGTAAAGTCGGTGCAGACTGGCGTCTTACCGCCTGGGCGTGGGCCAAAGGCGCTTGACACGGTGGCATTAGCGATTGGCTAAAGTACGTTTAAGCAGGCCGCCTGACGCTCATGGCCGCTCACAACTCCAATTGTTGGCGAAGGTGACACAGTTGTCCGCCAGCGCCCAGATCTGGTTCTTGTGCTTGTCGCCCTCGGTGTTGAAACGGTTGAAGTAGTCACCGCTGAAGTTGAACTTGGCGATCGTGTCGTGCGAGTAGACCAAGGTGGCCCCGGGAGCGGTGTGGCAGTTGCCATAGGGATCGCACATGTCTCCGGTGATGGTCACGACAACGCTTGTCGCATCGGGGAAAGAGGCCTGCGCCACCTTGAGAACGGCCACGGTGTCTGTCTTGGCGTCCCCTTCGCCAGACCCCTCGTTGAAGGTGACCCGCTCAGTCCCATCAGGATCTTTGCTCCAGTGTGCATCGATGGACGGGGTGTTGCCCTGCGGGTTGGGCACCGGAGGATTATTGGGGTCCGGTGGGGGTGTCGTCGCCGTGGGCGTGTTCTTCGCAGCCGCCGAGGGTGTTGAGGATGCGGTGGACGAGTTGTTGCCACCGGAGTGGTTGCAGGCCCCCACGATGACAAAGAACACGAACACCCCACCGACTAGCCACGGCCACTTCTTCTTCTTCTTCTTCGGCTCGATCCGGTCGACGGCCACAGGTCCTCCCTCCCCGGCCCCGGCACCCCGCCGGTGGCTGACCTGACCGTACTGCGCCCACCAGATCTGGCAGGCGATTTCTCTCTCAACCGCAGCACCGGCATCGTCAGCAACATTTGCGATTGACACAAATACTCTCTCGCGAAAGGCACCACCGATGGATGAAACCGCAGCTGAATGGGTATCAGCAGCCACTATGGGCGAAGACGACCAGCCCGACACACTGGCAGCTGGCCATGACCCGGAGACGACCGTGGTCGACACCGACACCGCGGCGGCACCGGAGCTAGCCTGGGCGCTGGCCGACGACACCGACGAACCGGTCACTCACCGTGGGTGGAGCTCGGCGTGGGGAATCGTGGCCGTGATCATCGCGTGCAGCATCGTGATAGCCGGTGTGACCGGCGTCGTGTTGTGGGTGTCGCGTCAGCGCAGCAATCTGCCACCACCGCCAGTGGAAGCGAAGCCGATAACAACTGTGGCGCAATCGAATACACCACCGATTCCCGTCACTGTGACGGCAGCGCCACCGGCACCAGTGGTTGTGCCGACGACGACGGCTGTACCGACTCTGCAAGGCGCAGATGCACGGTTCGTCACGTTCTTACGTGGCAGCGGCCCAATTGGTTTCAACGCAATATCAACCGCTGAGGCCATAGCCGATGCGCACCTGGTTTGCACAGACTTGCAACAGGATTCGGGATTTCAGAACATAAATGACAAGCTGCAAAACCTATCACCGAACGACATCATCTGGTTTGTGAACATAGTTCCCGGCTTCTATTGCCCGCAGTTCCACAACGACTAACCCGCTACCCACTCACCGCCCCGGTTCGCAACTGACCGGGGCGGTTTCTTGTTCGCTCAGCGCGTAACCACGTTGGGCGTGTTACGCATCGAGATATCGGAAGTGCTCAATGCGATCGGGTTGTCCGGCCAGAGCGACATCAACTCAACCCACAACACGTAGTCCAGGCCGGAAGCTCTGCCCGTGACGACGGCTAGGGCGTGTTGCATCTAGCGTCATGACGAGTCGTTCGACTCGCCGCGTTCTATCGCGGGATTGCTGGCGGTGTGACTCGGGATAGCGTTTGTCGGGCATTTGCGACGACCGGACCTCAAGTTGATCGGTGGCTAGCCCTGTGGGGGAGGCATGTTCGAAGAATCCGAGACCGATGGCGACGCTCACGCGGTGTGCCGTGCCGCCGGTTACATAAAGGCACGAATTCGGAGCGCCTTGACCCGGTCGTTGTCGCCGCGAGTCGACGATGCTTTGTTATCGATGGGTGAAGTTGGGAGCGCGTTTTTCGATGAAGGCGGCCATTCCTTCGGATTGGTCGTCGGTCGCGAAAGCCGAATGGAACAGCCGACGTTCGTAGAGAAGGCCTTCGGTCAGGGTGGATTCGAAGGCGCGGTTGACGGCCTCTTTGGCCATCCGGGCGGCCGAGCGAGACATCTGCGAAATGGTGGTGGCGACGGCTTTGGCCTCGGTCAGCAGATCGTCGGCCGGCACCACCCGGGACACCAGGCCGCTCCGTTCGGCTTCGGCGGCGCCGATGGTGCGTCCGGTCAGGATCAGGTCCATGGCCTTGGCTTTGCCGATGGCACGGGTGAGACGCTGCGAGCCGCCCATGCCCGGCAGTACGCCGAGTTTGATCTCCGGCTGACCGAACTTGGCCGTATCCGCCGCGATCAGCAGGTCGCACATCATCGCGAGCTCACATCCGCCGCCCAGCGCGTGTCCGGCCACCGCGGCGATCGTCGGGGTGCGGATGGCGGCCAGCTTGCCCCAGGTGGCGAAGAAGTCCGCGCCGAACGCGTCGGCGAACGTCAAGTCGGCCATTTCTTTGATGTCGGCGCCCGCGGCGAATGCTTTGGCTGAACCGGTGATGATGATCGCCCCGACACCCGGGTCGTTATCCAATTCTATTGCCGCACTGGTGACTTCGTTCATCACCTGGCTGTTGAGCGCGTTGAGCGCCTGTGGCCGGTTCAGGGTGATGGTGGCTACCCGCTGATCACGGTCGACCAGGATGGTTTCGTAGCTTTTGGGGTTGCTATCTGTCATCCAAATCGCCTTTCTAGAAACTCAAGTCGTCATCGACCGGTGCGAAATACGCGTCGACGTCGGCCGCGGTCACCGCGGCCAGCGACGCCGGAGACCACTGCGGGTTGCGATCTTTGTCGATGATCTGTGCCCGAATGCCCTCCACCAGGTCGTGCGAGCGCGCCGTCGCCGACGACACCCGATAGTCCTGGATCAGAACATCTTCCAGTGTTTCGAGTTTGGCGGCGCGACGTACCGCCTGCAAGGCCACCGACAGCGAGGTGGGGGAGCGACTGGCAATCAGGTCGGCTGCATCGTTGGCCGGTTCGGAATCTTGTCCGCGCAGCGCGGCGACGATGTCCGCGACGGTGTCACCGGCAAAGCACTCGTCGATCCAATCACGCTGTGCGACAAGGTTACTAGGCGGTGGCTCGACGGCGTGGGCGGCGACGGCGCTGTCGGTGCCGTCGGAGACGATCGCTGCGGTGAACGCTTCGAGATCGCTGTGCGGCACGTAGTGGTCGGCGAATCCCAGTGCGATGGCGTCGGATCCGGAAAACGTCGCGCCGGTCAGTGCCGCGTACAGGCCCAGCGCGCCGGGCGCCCGGGCCAGCAGAAATGCCCCGCCGACGTCGGGAACGAATCCGATACCGACCTCTGGCATTGCCACCTTTGAAGTCTCGGTCACCACCCGGACGCTGCCGTGCGCACTGACGCCCACTCCGCCGCCCATCACGATGCCGTCCATCAACGACACGTAGGGCTTGACAAACCGGCCGATCTGGCCGTTGAGCAGGTACTCGTCGCGCCAGAACTTCCGTACCTCAACACCATCCTTGCGGGCGCTGTGATAGACCGCGACGATATCGCCGCCGGCGCACAACCCACGCTCGCCGGCCCCGGATAGCACCACCGCGCGCACCGCGTCGTCGTCTGCCCAGCGGGTGAGGACGGCACTGAGCGCGTCCACCATCGTCTGGTTCAGCGAATTGATCGCCTTGGGGCGGTTGAGCGTGATCACGCCGACCCCATTGTCAACGCGGGCCAGCACATCATCGGATTCCTCAGCCACGCACTAGCCTCCCATCGCCCGAAATCCCTGCCCTAACAACCCTCTGCAAGGAACTGGCCGGTTCTGCGGCGTCGGTGTGCCGACGCGCCTTGCCATCCCTGCACGAGATTTACTAGGATGTCCAACTATCCATTTACTAGGATATACAAGTATCTAGGAATTGTCTTTCCCGAACATTTGAGGACAGTGATGACCATTCAAATCCCGCACTTCATCGACGGGAAGCGCACCCTGGGCCAGTCCGGTCGTACCGCGGACGTCTTCAACCCCAGCACCGGCGAGGTGCAGGCGAAAGTCTCGATGGCCTCAACGGCCGACGTCGACGCGGCGGTGGCCTCAGCCGTCGAGGCGCAAAAGGGCTGGGCCGCGTGGAATCCGCAGCGCCGCGCCCGCGTGTTGATGCGATTCATCGACCTGGTCAACGCCAACATCGACGAGCTGGCCGAGCTGCTGTCTCTCGAGCACGGCAAGACCGTGCCCGATGCGCGCGGCGACATTCAGCGCGGCATCGAGGTGATCGAGTTCTGCCTCGGCATCCCGCATCTGCTCAAAGGTGAATACAGCGAGGGCGCCGGCCCGGGCATCGACGTCTACTCGCTGCGTCAGCCCTTGGGCGTGGTCGCGGGCATCACCCCGTTCAACTTCCCGGCGATGATCCCGTTGTGGAAGGCCGGCCCCGCCCTGGCTTGCGGAAATGCGTTCGTGCTCAAGCCAAGTGAGCGGGATCCGTCGGTTCCGCTGCGGTTTGGTGAGCTGTTCCTCGAGGCCGGTCTGCCGCCCGGGGTATTCCAGGTCGTGCATGGCGATAAGGAAGCTGTCGACGCGATCCTGCACCACCCCGACGTCAAAGCCGTCGGTTTCGTCGGCAGCTCCGATATCGCCCACTACATCTACGCGACCGCCGCGGCCAACGACAAGCGGTCGCAGTGCTTCGGCGGCGCCAAAAACCACATGGTCGTGATGCCGGATGCGGATCTCGACCAGGCCGTCGATGCCCTGATCGGCGCGGGGTTCGGGAGCGCTGGCGAGCGCTGCATGGCGATCAGCGTCGCGGTGCCCGTCGGTGAACAGACCGCGGACCGGCTGCGCGCCAGACTGATCGAGCGGATCAACAGCCTGCGCGTGGGACACAGCCTGGACCCGAAGGCCGACTACGGTCCCTTGGTCACCGAGGCGGCGCTGGCCCGGGTGCGCAATTACATCGATCAGGGCGTTTCCGCCGGCGCCGAAATCGTGATCGATGGCCGCGACCGCCGCAGCGACGAGCTGGCGTACGGCGACGCCAACCTCGAAGGCGGCTTCTTCATCGGCCCGACCCTGTTCGATCACGTCACCACCGACATGTCGATCTACACCGACGAGATCTTTGGACCGGTGTTGTGCATCGTGCGGGCCCACGATTACGAGGAGGCGTTGCGGTTGCCGTCGGAGCACGAATACGGCAACGGCGTAGCGGTCTTCACCCGCGACGGTGACGCCGCTCGCGATTTTGTGTCTCGGGTCCAGGTGGGCATGGTCGGCGTCAACGTGCCGATCCCGGTCCCGGTGGCCTATCACACCTTCGGCGGCTGGAAGCGGTCCGGCTTCGGCGACCTCAACCAGCACGGCCCGGCGTCGATCCAGTTCTACACCAAGACCAAGACCGTGACATCACGGTGGCCGTCCGGCATCAAAGAAGGCGCCGAATTCTCGATTCCGACAATGGATTAGAGCTATGTTCGCCTTGGACGACGACGAGCGGGTCATCACCGAGACGGCGGCCGCATTCGCCGCCAAACGGCTGGCTCCGTACGCCCTGGAATGGGATGCGGCCCAGCATTTTCCGACAGATGTATTGCGTGAGGCCGCCCAGCTCGGCATGGCGGCGATCTATTGCCGCGACGACGTCGGCGGCAGCGGGCTGCGTCGAATCGACGGAGTCCGGATTTTCGAGCAGTTGGCTACCGCCGACCCGACCATCGCCGCCTTCCTGTCCATCCACAACATGTGCTCGTGGATGATCGATACCTTCGGCACCGATGAGCAACGCAAGCAATGGATTCCACGCTTGGCGCCGATGGATCTCATCGCCAGCTATTGCCTGACCGAGCCCGGCGCCGGATCCGACGCCGGCGCGCTGAGCACCCGTGCGGTCAAACAAGGTGACGACTACGTACTCGACGGCGTCAAGCAGTTCATTTCCGGCGCGGGAGCCTCCGACGTCTACGTGGTGATGGCTCGCACCGGCGGTGAGGGCCCGCGCGGGATCTCAGCGTTCATCATCGAAAAGGACACCCCTGGACTGAGTTTCGGCCCGCCCGAGGAGAAGATGGGTTGGCATGCGCAACCCACCGCGCAGGTGATCCTGGAGGGCGTGCGGGTGCCCGCCGACGCGATGCTGGGCGGGGCGGAAGGTGAAGGCGCCGGCTTCGGGATCGCGATGAAGGGCCTCAACGGCGGGCGGCTCAACATCGCGGCGTGCTCGCTCGGCGGCGCCCAGGCGGCTTTCGACAAAGCCGGAGCCTATGTGCGCGAACGCCAAGCGTTCGGATCTTCGCTGCTCGACGAGCCCACTATCCGGTTCGCCCTGGCCGACATGGCTACTGGGCTGCAGACCTCGCGAATGTTGTTGTGGCGGGCCGCGAGTGCCCTAGACGCCGACGACGCCGACAAGGTCGAGCTCTGTGCGATGGCCAAACGCTACGTCACCGACACCTGCTTCGACGTCGCAGACAAGGCCCTGCAGCTGCACGGTGGCTACGGCTATCTGCGCGAGTTCGGTCTGGAAAAGATCGTCCGCGACCTTCGGGTGCATCGAATCCTGGAAGGCACCAACGAAATCATGCGGGTGGTCATCGGCCGGGCCGAGGCCGCGCGGTTCAGAGCTTCTTAAGCCAGCGTCTAGAAAGGGCTCCACGATGACCCAGATTGCGTTCCTGGGATTGGGCAACATGGGTGGCCCGATGTCGGCGAACCTGGTCAACGCCGGCCACAGCATGCGCGGGTTCGACCCGGTACCCGCTGCGGCGGCCGCGGCAACCTCCAGCGGCGTCGAGGTGTTCGACCAAGCAGCCGACGCGGTGGCCAACGCTGACGTGGTCATCACCATGCTACCGAACGGGGACATCGTCAAACGCTGCTACGCCGACGTACTGCCCGCCGCACAGGCGGGTGCGTTGTTCATCGACAGCTCCACGATCTCGGTCAACGACGCCCGCGAGGTGCACTCACTGGCCGAATCGCACGGTGTCTCCCAGCTGGACGCTCCGGTCTCCGGCGGGGTGAAGGGTGCCGTCGCAGGGACACTCGCATTCATGGTCGGCGGCCACGAACTCGCGGTGCAACGAGCGCGTCCGGTGCTGGAACCCATGGCGGGCAAGATCATTCACTGTGGTGCTGCCGGCGCCGGGCAGGCCGCCAAGGTGTGCAACAACATGGTGCTCGCGGTGCAACAGATCGCGATCGGTGAGGCGTTCGTGCTGGCCGAAAAACTCGGGCTGTCGGCGCAGGCGTTATTCGACGTCATCACCGGCGCGACTGGCAATTGCTGGGCGGTGCACACCAATTGCCCGGTCCCAGGCCCGGTTCCGACGTCGCCGGCCAACAACGATTTCAAACCCGGCTTCGCCACCGCGCTGATGAACAAAGACCTGGGCCTGGCGATGGATGCGGTGACCTCAACCGGATCGTCGGCGCCGCTGGGCACGCACGCCGCCGAGATCTATGCCAAGTTCGCCGCCGATCACGCGGCCTTGGACTTCAGCGCGGTCATCGAAGCACTGCGCTCGAGTTGATCGAGCTGACCCGATGGTGGCGACCCGCCGCGCCCCGCTTCGCCGTTGAATCGCCCGGTGATGTCCAGAGACTGTGTTCTGTCCCAGGTTTGGTGGACTCGCATTTCTGGATCCCCGCCACGGGCTGTGTCGTTTCGTACTCTCCTCGGCCAAACCATTGAAGCTCGCGGGTTCGGGCTTCATAACCTCGCGGAAGTGGCGGCCCAGCGACCTCGCGCGCAGCCGAATGCGCGCAGGAACGTTTCCACGCAACTTCTCCCCCGTATCCACGCACGGAAACGTGTAGGTATCCACAGCTTGGTCTGACCATTGATATCGTTAGGCCATGCGACGCCGGTCACTCCTGTTCGCCACCCTCCTGCTCGTGTCCCCGGGAGTCAACGGCGGCGCAGTAGCGCGCGCTGATGAAAGTCAGTACATCGCGTTCTACACACCGCCGGATCCGCTTCCCGCCGGCAAGCCCGGCGATTTGATACGGTCCGAGCCGTCCCGGCTTGTGCTCGAGCCCTCAGGTGAGCTAGGTGCCTATGTCGCGACCGGCACCCGGATCATGTACCTGAGCAACGACACTCACGGCCGACTGGACATCGTGACCGGCACCTACTTCGAGCCGGACAATCCCTGGACCGGGCCCGGACCGCGTCCGCTGATCTCCCTAGCGGTGGGCACTTACGGACAGGGCGACCAATGCGCACCGTCGCGCCTGTTCAACCAGGGCATCCACTACTCAACCGGCTTCGACATCACCTATGGCTACGAGCAGGGCTTCGTCGCGACGATGGTCGCACGCGGGTTCGCCGTGGTCGTCACCGACTACGAGGGGCTCGGCACCCCCGGTGTGCACACCTATCTCAATCGCGCATCGGAAGGTCATGCCGTGATCGACGCGGCCAGGGCCGCGATGCGGCTGCCCCGCACATCCCTGAATCCTGATGGCCCGGTGGCGTTCTGGGGATACTCTCAAGGCGGCGGTGCGTCGGCGTCGGCTGTCGAGTTGGCACCCACCTACGCGCCCGAGCTCAAAGTCGTTGGGGCGTGGGCCGGGGCGCCGCCAGCCGATCCATCGACCGTTCTCCCCTTCGCCGACGGCAGTATCCTGGCTGGCGCCATTGGCTACGTGCTCAATGGCATCATCGCTGCCTACCCCGAGGCAGATGCACCCATCCGGGAATCCCTCACCTCGCGAGGTGAAGACATGCTCGACAAGACCAAGGACCAGTGCATCGCACAAACCCTCGCCGACTTCGGCTTTCGCCACCTCCAGCCGTACTTCAACGCGCCACTGGACGAACTCGGCGACAAGGAACCGCTCAAGTCGATCTTCGCCGACCAGCGCATCGGCCGATATCGACCCGCGGCGCCGGTGTTCATCGACCAGAATAGATTCGACGGGGTGGTGCCCTGGGTGCCCACCCATCAACTCGCGCTGGACTGGTGCGCCCAGGGTGCTGATGTGGAGTTCTTCACCAACGAGCAGCCGCCCTTTTTGAACAAGTTGGCGGTCAATCACGGACTCGCCGAACTCGTGGACGGCGAACGTGGCATGCGGTGGATCGCCGACCGGTTCAAGGGCGTGCCCACCACCCCCAATTGCGGCGAGCTGTGAGGTTCACGTGCACGCGATTCGGGAATCGAGGCCCCCAACCACCTATCCACGGCAGGCCGCGGACGGTAAGCACGTCGAGGTCACTCGCCGCGGCCGCGCCATCGCCGAACTCGGTCTTCCGACGGCCGACCCATGGGCAGCCGCGACACCACACCGTGCGGTGTGCCGCGAGCCCTCGGCGGGACCGGCATGCCCCGCGCGCGGGCAGGATCGTGCGGCCTCAGTGGCCCCACGGATACCTCGGGGAGGAGAGAAAAAGATCGCTCAGACGGAGGACGCCCATTACCCACGAGGTAGCGCAGTATCAAAAGCAAACGCCAAGTTCGCGAGGTGCTGGTGTGCCTGATCCCTCTACTCCGGATTTCACGATCGACGACTTGGGGCCCTGTACAGTCTCCTCGCCGCTGCGCGGCACATCATTCATGGATGTCTCGAAGCGCCTGCTGTTCCGTGGTGATATCGATGAGCTGCGCGCGCAGTTCCGCGCGGGCGTCGATCCCCCGGGATTCGAATTGGCCGGGCCCCGGGAGAAGATCTTCTTCGATCCGGAATCTCTGCGCTGTGGGATCGTCACCTGTGGCGGCCTATGTCCGGGCCTGAACGACGTCATCCGATCGATCGTGTTCTGCTTGCGCGGCAAGTACCGAATCGGTTCGGTGGACGGCTTCCAGTTCGGCTACGCGGGGCTCGTCGAACGAGGCAGCGCGTCACCCATCGAACTGACGACGCGCCGAGTCAGCCAGATCCATGAAGTCGGCGGAACGGTCTTGGGGTCGTCGCGAGGTCCGCAGCCGGTAGACGAGATCGTCGACACACTCGAGCGTCGCGGAATCCAGCTGCTGTTCACCGTTGGCGGCGACGGGACGCTGCGTGGTGCGCATGCGATCGTCGAGGAGATACGACGCCGGCAACTGGAGATCGCCGTGGTGGGGGTACCCAAGACGATCGACAATGACATTTCCTTCATCGACACGTCTTTTGGCTTCGATACAGCGGTTGAAGCGGCTCGACAGGCAACCCGAGCGGCATACGTGGAGGCCTCATGTCACCGATCTGGCATCGGACTCGTCAAACTGATGGGTCGTGACTCGGGGTTCATCGCCAGCTTCGCCACCCTGGCCGACTCGCAGGTCGGCCTGTGCCTGATCCCCGAGGTGGCCTTCACTGTCGATGGGGTCGTGCGGGCCGCAGCAGAACGCATCGAACGCGAAGGCTACGTGGTGATCGTGGTGGCAGAAGGCGCCGGGCAGGAGTTGCTGGCGCAGTCAACCTCCACCGACGATTCCGGCAACGTCCGCCACGCCGACATCGGCAACCATCTGAGGGTCTCGCTACCCGAGGTCTTCGAGGCGCGTGGCATGTCGGTGAGCCTGAAGTACATCGACCCGGGCTACATGATTCGTAGCCTGCCCGCCAACGCCCGGGACGCGAACTTCTGCCTCCGTCTGGGTCATGCCGCCGTGCACGCGGGAATGGCAGGAAAGACCGACGTGGTCGTCGGCTCATGGCGCCGCCGATTGACCCATGTCCCCATCCCGCTGGCGATCTCATCACGCAAGACGATCGACACCAGTGGCTATCTGTGGCAGACCGTGCTGTCGGTGACGGGCCAACCGGACGATTTGGCGGTGTAGACAGTCGGAGAGCCGGTCATCGACGCGGTCTCCGGTCATTCGTCCACCCGGTGTCAACGGTTTCGGAAGTTTAACGCCGGAACCCCAAGTAAGGGTCCCTAGACCACCTCGGCAGACCGTCAACAACGTCCTGCTCTGCAACATCAGCCACAGCCACAAGTTGCATGGTGTGGCGGTTCATCATGCGGAAACGACTGCGGCCCATCGACAACCTCGCCGCTGAGGCGTTTGACCAGTGGCTGAATCCGTCGAAAACCTCGTGGTCAAGACCATCGACGACGGTGTCGGCCTCGTCGAGCGCGGTTAGTGTGGCCACCGGCGCAGCCTAGGACGCGCCTCGGTCAGCACCTGATGACCAGCGGGCCGCGGTCGACGTGATCTCCGGGGGCATGTCACGTCTGCTGGCCGGACCTGCGAAGGCTTGAGCGATGTCCAGCCACCCCGCGGCCGTCGTGCCCTCAGCGATCAGATTGGTCTCGCGCCAGTGGCGACGCTGAGTTACGGTCAAGACGAAATCCGTTGCGGTTCCGCTTATCCTGGTCGCTGCGTCCGGCGGCCCCCATGTCCACAGTTCACCTTCCGGAGACCTCAATTCGACGCGCACCGGCTCATCGGGCACCGGTAGTCCGTGGACACGATGGGAGAACTCGAAGGTCGCCACGCCGAGATGAGCGATCCCGCGAAGCCCGGGAGTCGGCGAGTGGCCGAGGTTGAGGGCCTCGTAGATGTCGTGCCCGTGTGCCCACGTCTCCATGAGTCGCGCCGTCGCCGCAGAGGCGACGCTCATGTCGGGACCAAACCACGGCAACCTGCGCCGTGGATCCTCAGCAGCCAAGTCGTCCAGCAGATGTTGTCGTGACGCGGTGAACCAGTTCAGCAGTGACTCCGGGGTGAGGCTGCGGTGTTGTGCGACGATGCGATCTGGGAAGTCCATGCCAGCAGCCATCAGTTCGTCGGCGTGCTCGCGGAACTTGTCTGCGTCACTCAATGCCAGGCAAGCAGAGTTATCGAAGAACGCCAGGTGGGAGACTTGGTCGTGGATAGTCCAGCCCTCGGCTGGTGTCAGCAGCGCCCACCGCTGGTCTGCGAGCCCGGTGAGACGATCGGTGAGTAGCATCGACTCGGCGCGTAGATCGGCGATCAAACTCGCGTAATCCAGTGCCATCGGATCACTCTTCCGATTCGTCGGCGTGCACGACAGCCAGGATCTGACCCGCCTGGACCTGATCGCCGGCCGTGACCGCGATGGCCTCAATGACTCCGTCGGCGGGCGCCCGCACAGTGTGTTGCATCTTCATCGCCTCTAATACGACGATCGGAGTGCCCCCGACAACGTGTGCGCCCTCAATGACTTCGACGCGTGCCACGACCCCCGGCATTGGGGCCAGCAACGAGCCGGCCTCCGCGATCGCAGCGGGGTCGCGGAATCGTTCCACCTCTTCCAGTGCGGTAGAGCCAAGAGCGCTGTCCACGAAATGCTGGACACCACATCGGGTTATGCGATAACGGCGCCGGATGCCGTCAATTTCCACATCGGCGATTTCAGCGGTGACCGAGACGACGTGCAGCGATTGCGGTGCCCATTCGTCCGCCGATGCGGTGACCGTCGAACGGTCGAACCGGTAGCGCACGTCGATGGCCTGCCCGCCGACGGTGAATGAGACGTGCTGCGGCACGCTGGGCACGGTGCGCCAGCCCGATGGCAGTCCGGGCAGGATCGGTGTCTGGTGGCGCCGACCCGCCTGCGCGGCCAGCGCGGCGACCAGGGCGTGGATGCGTGTCCTGGCTGTCACGTCGGCGCCGGCCATCAGTTGTGTGGGATCGTGACGCTGCAGATATCCGGTGTCAATTGCGCCGGAACGGAATTCAGGTTCACGCAGAATCCCGACGAGTAAGTCGCGATTCGTTGTGACGCCGTGGATCCGCGTCTCTTTTAGGGCGCGCGCTACCCTTTCACACGCTTGTGTTCGGGTCGTACCGTGACCGATGATCTTGGCCAGCATCGGGTCGTAGAAGGTGCTCACGTGCGATCCGGAGGTGAAACCGGCGTCGACTCGCACACCGGGCAGCTGCGGAAATTCTAGTGTGGTCAACCGACCCGTCACGGGGATGAACCCGGCGGCGACGTCCTCGGCGTAAAGCCGAACTTCGACCGCGTGGCCGCGGGGAGTTGCGTGCAGCATCTCCGATGGCAGGGGTTCGCCGGCGGCGACGAGGAGCTGAGCACGGACCAGGTCGATCCCGGTGACCATCTCGGTGACCGGGTGCTCGACTTGCAGACGGGTGTTGACCTCGAGGAAGTAGAACGAGCCGTCCTGGGCCATGACGAATTCGACTGTGCCGGCGCCCTCATAGGCCAGCGCCTTGCCCGCAGCCACGGCAGCGCGGCCGAGTTCGTCGCGCAACACCGCATCGACCGCAGTTGACGGTGCCTCCTCGATGATTTTTTGATACCGACGCTGGATGGAACATTCGCGCTCCCCGAGGTGAACCAGGCGGCCATGCCGGTCACCGAAGATCTGCACCTCAATATGGCGGGGCGATTTCACCAACTTCTCTAGGAAAACCGTCGCATCACCGAACGCTGAGGCCGCTTCTCGGCGCGCACCCCCGACCGCGTCCATAAGCTCGCTGTGGCGGTCAACGATCCGCATCCCGCGACCGCCGCCACCAAACGCCGCCTTGATCAGTATCGGGTAGCCGATTTCGTTGGCGGCCTCGCGCAGGCGCTGGGAGTCGATGTCGTCGTCATCGGCGACTGTGGCACCGGGCAGCACCGGCACTCCGGCCGCCCGCATCAGGTCCTTGGCGGCGATTTTGGAGCCCATCGCCGCGATGGCCTGGGGGCTGGGCCCGACGAAAATCACCGCTGCGCCAGCGCATGCCGTAGCGAAATCAGCATTCTCGGAGAGGAATCCGTAGCCAGGGTGGACGGCGTCGGCGCCGGCGCGGGTGGCGGCGGCAAGGACCAGATCGCCGCGCAGGTAGGTGTCGGCGGGTGCGGCGCCGGGCAGATGTACTGATTCGTCAGCCTCCATAACATAGGGGGCGTCGCGATCGGGGTCGGAGTACACCGCAACGGTGTCGATATCCATCGTGCGGGCGGTGCGGATGATCCGCGAGGCGATCTCCCCGCGGTTGGCGACGAGCAGCTTTTTGATCACGGCCTCACATCCTGAAGACGCCGAACCCGCGTCGGCCACTGACGACGTTGGAATGTGCCGCTGAGAGCGCCATGCCGAGGGCAGACCTGGAGTCGCGGGGATCGATCACCCCGTCGTCGTAGATGCGTGCCGAGACGAAAAACGCATGCGACTCGCGCTCGATCTGTGCCTCGATCTCTGCGGTCCGCGTCGCGTCTGCCTCGTGGTCGAATTCTCGTCCAGCGGCGCGAGCTGCCGCCTCGCCGACAATGGACAGCACACCCGCCAACTGCTGGGCACCCATCACGGCGAGCTTGGCGTTGGGCCAGGAGAACATGAATCGAGGGTCATAGGCCCGGCCCGACATTCCGTAGTTGCCCGCTCCGAACGAACCGCCCATGTTGATGGTGATGTGGGGGACGGTGCTGTTGGTGACGGCGTTGATCATCTTTGCCCCGTCCTTGATGATGCCGCTCTGCTCGTACTCGGTGCCCACCATGTAGCCAGTTACGTTCTGCAAGAAGATCAGCGGCGTGTCGGTCTGGTTGGCCAGCAGGATGAATTCGGTTGCTTTCTTCGACTCTTCGCCGAACAACACCCCACGGGTATTGGCCAGGATCCCGACCGGGAAGCCGTGGACGGACGCCCAGCCGGTAGCCAGACTGGTGCCCCAGCGGGGCTTGTACTCGGAGAACCGCGACCCGTCGACAATGCGGGCAATGACTTCTCGTGGATCGAAGGGCACTCGCTGATCCCCTGAGGCGATGCCAAGCAGTTCCTCGGCGTCATAGAGCGGTTCGTCGGCCGGCTGCGCGGGAGCCGGTCCCAACTTGCGCCAATTCAAGTGCGCCATCACCTCACGGCCGATGCGGATCGCATCGATCTCGTTGACGGCGAAGTAATCACCCAAACCCGAGACTCGGGTGTGCATGTCGGCGCCTCCGAGTGCCTCGTCGTCGGCGTCCTCGCCGGTAGCCATCTTCACCAGCGGCGGGCCACCCAGGAAGACCTTCGCCTGCTGATCCACAAGCACCGCGTAATCGCACATCCCCGGAACGTAGGCACCGCCAGCCGTGGAATTCCCGAACACCAAAGCAACGCTGGGAATTCCCATCGCGGAAAGCTCGGTGAGATCGTGAAAAATCTTGCCGGCGTGTACGAACAATTCGGACTGCGTCGGCAGATCGGCGCCGCCGGACTCGACAAGGTACACCACCGGTAGCCGGTTGACGCGCGCAATCTCCAACGCGCGCAGGTTCTTCCGCAGCGTGTAAGGATTCATTGTCCCGCCCCGCACGGTGGGGTCGTGGGCGATGATGACGCACTCAATCCCCGAGACGATGCCCACCCCGGTCACAATTGCGGCACCGACATTGAACTCGGTTCCCCACGCCGCGAGCGCCGACAACTCCAAAAACGGTGCGTCACGATCCACCAGCAACTCGATGCGCTCGCGGGCGAGCAGTCTGCCGCGGTCGTGGTGCCGCTTCACATAGCGCTGTCCTCCCCCGTCGACGACCCGCCGGAGTTGCTCACCGAGTGCGGCCAGCGCCGCCGTCTGCACCTGCAGGTTGGCCAGAAACATCGCCGAGGTTGGATCGACATCCGTGCTAAGGACAGGCACTTGGATCCCTCCGCTCCTACTGTGAGCTCATCGACAGCTCACGGGGATGCAAGCGATCACCGCTGCGTAGCGCCGGCGCCATGACGACCACACCGGGTTCCGGCCACGCAGCACGATGGGCGCCTCGGGAGGCGCCGCGACCAGGGGTCGATGACGACGAATCACTGGGCCCACATCCATCCGTAGAACCACGAGTTAGTGAATGGATAATAACTAACAGGATTGATGCTGAGTCAACCGCCTGTACCCGACGGTCGCTGTCGCCGCCGGCGCCTTCCGGCGTTTCGTCGGCCCCGAGGCGATGTCGCGACGCAAGCGTGCGCCGTGGCGCGGCACTGCGAGTCGTTAAACCCCGACCCGCCGCCCGGCGCGGCAGACAGCACCCACGCAGTCGGCGTCGACGCTTGCCCGCACCCGGTCGAGCCGGCTACGTGGCGTCGACGCGCAGAATCGCGCGAGCCGCGTCGGTGAGTAGGTACCGCAATCGATCCTCGGCCGGGCCGGCGGGGTGAAAAAGGGGCGATTGAATGGCGCCGATCGCGGCGTGGACCACGGCACGCGCATCGGCGTCGGTCAAATCGGTATGCATCACATTGACCAGACGCACCCATTCTTCCAGGTAGCGCCGCTGCTTACGGCGCAGTCGGCGTCGATCAGCCTCGGGAAGATTGTTGATTTCTCGGTGGTAGACCTGGGCGAGCTGGCGATCCCTGACGACGAACTCGACCTGACCGGCAATCAGCAGATTCAGAGCCTGGCTCAAGTCGTCGGCGGCCTCCAGGATCTGCTGCTCGTCGCCCAACAGCTCGTCGATCACCCGGTCGAACAGGCCGGTGAGCACCGACGATTTGCTGCCGAAGTGCCGATAAATGCCCGAGCCGGTTATACCGGCGGCCGCACCGATCTCGGCGATTGACACCGCGTGATAGCCCTTGCGGGCAATCAGGTCAGCTGCGGCAGCAAGGATCCGCTGCTTGCGTGCGGGATCGCGGGTGCGAGTCCGCGGCTGCCCGTCACCGGTCGTCCGTCCGGCCGCCACCGCGTCACCTCTCAACGGTGGCCTTCGTTCTGACACCACAACAGATAACTCTGTCATCACCGTCGCCTCCAGCACGTCATTGCACCGAGGTTGCCACCCGTGGGGGAACCCCGGGCCCCGGGGAAGCTTCCGCGGATAGTAGGGCGCTTGCCGACGGCCGGGGTGCCATGGCTGACGTGCGCCGGATGGTCAGCCGCAAGGTGTTCTGCCGGTTCTCGGCGGCCGGGTGCGCGGTGTTGCCCGCGCTTGCCCAATGTCCCGAATTTGGTCTGACCATATCAATGATTGACTGTCCGAGGATGCAGTGCCACCATGATCGCGGGTCACGCCATCGGCCACACAACGCCAACCGCTGCCGCTGATGATCCAGGCAGTCCCGGCACGTGAGCAACATCGCCACGAATCGACGCGGACATCGCTATAGCCCGCGACGCGCAATCAGCCAGCCCGAGGAGCCCCAGGTGCCCAACGACACGGACCACCACTCCTCCGATCGACTACGACAGCGGTGCACCAGCGACCAGATAGGCAGTCACCGTGCCGTTCTCGCCGGCGCGGACCGACAGGCGACGACGAGCGGGTCCCGCACCGCACCACTGGTCGAGCAATCCGTTGGCACGAAAGTCGATGCCCAACCACACCTCACCCGACTGCGCCCGCACGTCGCGGTGGAACTCATCGACGACCGCGTCGGGCGGAAACGGAGTCGCCGGCACCGCCTGATGTTTCGGGCTTGCCGGCTCCGCACAGGAATAGGATTCGGCTCCCGGTGAGTTTGGTCGTCGAGCCGATGCACGACATCGGGGTCACGCGAGTGTCGCGGTGGATCTTTAACTCCTACGTGATCCATGACGGCGGGCATGGCCCCATCGTTGTCGACGCCGGGCTTCCCTGCGCCGCCGACGATCTCGAGCCCATCCTGCGGGATCTGGCGGCGCCACTTCAGACCGTCGTGGCCACCCACGCCCACAGTGACCACGTTGCCGGCGTGCCGCGGCTCGCTCAACGCCACGGTGCCAACATCTACTTGCCTGCAGCGGCGATGCCCTACTTGCACGGCCTGCGCCCACGGACCCCGACTCCCGCACACGTGGCGGCCATCAGGTCCGTGCTGCGCCAACAGCCCTTCGATGCTCGCAGTGTTCTCGAACTGCTCCGCGGTGCACGCATCGCGGGCTTCGGGACGCCGGCCGGGATGCGCTGGAGCGGACCGTTGCCGCACGGCGCACTCGCCGACCTGGCAGCACTGCCTGGTGCACCCGACTGGATGGTGGTCGCGACGCCCGGACACACCGACGACAGCGTCACGCTGTACAACCCGAGCACCCAGACACTGCTCTCCGGTGACGCCGTTCTCACCGTCAGCGGCCGCGCATGGCATAGCCCCGAAGTGGTCGACGCGGCGGCCGCGTCCAGTAGCGCCGCGCTCCTGCGGCGGCTGCCTGTCGCGCACCTCCTCCCCGGCCACGGGCTCCCGGTACACGCCGATTCGGTTTGGGAGCATCAGCGTTAACGGGTGGACCACGCAGCACGGGGTTTTGCCGCGATGTCCCGCACCGCGACGGGTTCGGCGGCCGGTATGAGGCGTACAAGGCATTTCGTTTAGCGGCCCGGACATTTCGTCGAGTGGATACGTAACAGGGCTGGGAGACCAGACGTTGGGCGCACTTAATGTTTACGCGGATTGGCCGCATCCTTTCGATGAGGATGCCGAAGATATCGGCTACGTCTTGGCCGCCGACACCGCCCCGGCATGGGACTCGTCGCGCAAGCGAAGCAATTTCGGAAGTGTCCTGGCCAGCAGAGACCTCGTGGGACAAGCTATCGGCAATCTCATGTCCTGCTTCGACATCGACGTGGTTGAGGCGTTCGAACTATTGAAGCGACTCTCTCAAGTTCAGCATCGAGAAACAGCTCGGCATCGCCCGTAGAGTGACGGCCATACGCAACTTCGACGGCCTGTGATCGCCTACAGTCTCGGCCGATCATGCCGAGCTAGCCAGAGCACTCTGTAACTGTTGTTCGCGCCGGATTGATTTCGAAGCCGTAATCGGGTGCGCGGCAAAGACTTATCCGACTGTGGGCTTGCTCGACTAGCGAATGGTCCCGACGATATCACCCGACATGACACTTAACTGTCCCGACCACGAGCTCCACCCGTTGTCGCCGCTGCCGGGCAAGTCGAAGTGGCCGTTGTGGCCACCGACACTGCGGTACTGCTGATAGAGCTCATGGGCGCTGCCCATGGCCGCGCCGGCTTGGCCGATCATGGCGGCGGGATCGCTGGCATCCATAGTGGTCGGGCTGTAGACCCAGACGCGAGTGTTGTTCTGCGCCAACAGTGCGGCGTGCACCCATGGGTCGTGCCATTTCCACCGGCCCGCCTGCGGGGGTCCCCACATTCCGTTGCCGTCCACGCCGCCGAACTGCTGCAGGCCGGCCAGGATCGCGCCGTTGTAGTTTGTGCTTGACGGATACAGGAAACCCGAGAGCGATCCGGCGAAGCCAAAGCGGTCGGGGTGAAACGCGGCCAACGCCATCGCGGCATAGCCGCCCTGAGCGGCACCCACAGCGGCATGCCCGCCGGGCGCTAGGCCCTTGTTGGCGGCCAGCCAGTCAGGCAGCTCGCTGGACAGGAAGGTGTCCCACTGCTTGCTGCCGTCCTGTTCCCAGTTGGTGTACATGCTGTAGGCGCCACCGGCCGGGGCCACCACCGAGATGCCCTTGCCGGCCATCGTGTGCATCGCGTTGCCGGCGGTGACCCAGTTGCTGACGTCGGGGCCGGCGTCGAAGGGGTCCAGCAGATAAACGGCGTGCGGCCCGCCGGCCAAAAAGGCCACCGGGATGTCACGGCCCATCGCTGCAGACGGAACCATCAGGCTCTCGTAGCCCGCCGCCCGGGCTTCGCCGGTGAGCCCGGCCGTCGCCGTCGCGCCGACCAAAACCGCCAGGGCGGCAACACAAACCACCCGCGCAAGCACATACAGACCCCGTTGCACCCTCATATCCGCCTCTTCCACTGTCTAGCCGCTGAGTGCCGGCGTGGCGAACCACAAGCCCAGGATTACCGCCGGCACGACGACAGGCCACGCCTGAAAGGCAAAACGGACCGCAAGCGGCGCGTCTCGCAGCTCCATGAAGTCCAGGATTACGTAGCTGACTTTCACCGCGGCGATCGTGAACACCCCGATTACCGCGACGGAGGGGCTGAATAGATTCATCGATAGACCCCATGTCGTCACGCAGGTCAACACCATCAGGCCCAGCCACACCCCGGTAACCCTCTCGCGCAGAACCGACATCAGCCCGCTTTCATCAGGTAGAGCAAGGGAAACAGCACGATCCACAGCAGGTCGACAAGGTGCCAGAATGAGGCCACTGATTCGGGTACCGCGCGGTGTGTACTGCTGACGGCGCCTCGTCGCGCCTTGGCGTAGAGAAAAGTCAGCAGGCTGGTGCCTAGCAGCACGTGCGCGAGGTGGATCCCGGTCAGCGTGAAATACCACATGTAAAAGGGGTCGCTGCCCGGGGTGATGCCGTGCGCGAACTTCTCAGCGTATTCAGTCGACTTGGACGCCACGAACATCAGACCGGTGAGCACACCGCCCAAGAGGTATCGCGGAACTTGTTGATTGTCATCGCGTTTGAGGGCTTGGATGGCCAGAGCAACCGACCAGGAGCTGGTCAACAGGATCAGGGTGTCCAGGCCACCCAGGTTCATGTTGAGCGTGTGTCGTGAGGCCTCGAACAGGGCCGGGTTCTTCAGCCGATCCTGCATGAACGAAAAGAACAGAATCGCAAAGATCACCGAGTCGGCGCCGATGAAGACCCATACGCCCTCCATACCAGGAAGGCGCCTGGGTTCCACTCGGGAAGCGGTCGCGACTGCCAACCGATTAAGCGTTGAGGCGGCCGGCGGCCTCATCCTCAGCCTTGATCCTGTCGACGGCCTTAATGATGAAGTAGGACAGCGACGGGATCCAGAAGAACCAGGTGAAGAACGCGATCCAGAAGCTGATCACGCCGTTGAAGGCCAGCGGCCCGGTCGTCACAAACGGGATCGCGCTGACTGCGAAGAAGGACGCGAAGGTGACCCAGCCCCACCAGCTGACCGCATCCGGAACGAGTTTCTTCTCACGCTTGTCACGCATGAACACAATGCTGATGGCGGCGATCTGCAAGGACGTCACGAAATACGCCAAGTCAAAGAGGAGCCAGCCCATCCAGTAGAGCATGTGCATGATGGCCGGAGGCAGAGTCTGCGCTTCGTGGGCGGCGGTCAGCCATATCGCCAACGTCACCATGACCGGAGCGCAGGTGATCGTGCCACCCATCATTTCCAGTTTGGAAAACACCCCGCCGGGACCCTCGATCCGTTCCATCACGCGGGCCACCGCAACACTCCACGACATGTAGAAGGCGGTCATCGTGACGCAGACGCTCAACGCAATCATCAGCGGCAGCCGCAGCTGAACAAAGTGGGCTTTGACCTCATCTGGTGATGCGCTGGGCGGGAACGGCGGCATGTTGTGCGCAACAATTCCCCACAGGCAGAAGACCGCGAACAAAAAGACCGGCCCCGTCCAGGCCAGGACTTTCCACGCTTTGTAATCGGTTGGAAATGGCGGAAACCCACGCGTGGAGGTGACGGTGGTGGGTTCGGCGTGTATTGCCATAGGAGCTGCTCCCCTTAAAAAGGTGTACGAGCACACCGACGGTCCGCAGCCGCCGGCGTGAGTTTTCGGCATTTCAATCGTGCCCCGAGGACAGTGCCGCGCGCTTCACCCGAAAGAGCACCTTTTGCTGACCTGTTCGGGGCATGTCCCGTCAATCAGCGGCGCACAGTCGGCGCCACGACTAGAAACCCGCCCCGTGGACCTCGTGGCCGGGCTTGTCGGCCGCCAGGCCCCGATACGCTCCTTCGGGGGTTGCGCCGTGGTTGATGACAGCATCGACTTCGCGGGCGATCGGCATGGAAAGTCCGTATTGCACGGCGAACTCCATGATCACACTGGCGGCTTTGACGCCTTCAGCGACTTGATTCATCGACCCGATGATCTCGTCGATCGGCTTGCCCGCGCCAAGCTGCTCGCCGACAAGCCGGTTGCGGCTGCACTGGCTTGTGCACGTAACGATGAGATCGCCCATACCGGCCAGCCCCGCGAACGTGTCGCGGTGCCCGCCCGCCGCCTCGCCCATCTTGGACATCTCGCGCACCGCCCGGCACATCACCATCGCGCGGGTGTTTTCCCCGATACCGAGTGAATAGCCCATGCCGACAGCGATGGCGTAGACGTTCTTCAGTGCGCCGGCCATTTCGACGCCAACGACATCGTCGGTGGTGTACGTGCGAAATCGCCCGGTGCGGAACAGCTCCGCGAGTTTAGCGGCCAGATGCTGGTCGGGCATCGCCAGCACAGCCGCGGCCGCATAACCCTCGGCCACCTCGCGGGCGATGTTCGGCCCGGCCAGGATGCCGGCCGGATGCCCGGGCAGTATTTCGTTGACGATCTGGCTCATCCGCTTGTTGGTCCCCTGTTCGAGACCCTTGACCAGCGACACTACCGGCACCCACGGGCGCAGCTCAGTGGCCAGCTTTGCTAGCACGTTGCGGAAGCCGTGGGACGGTACACCCATGACGACGACGTCGGCGCGATCGGCTGCCTCGGCGAAATCCGTTGTGGCGCGCAGCGTCTCGCTCAGCTTGACGTCGTTGCCGAGATAGCGACTGTTGCGGTGGTTCTCGTTTACGTCTTTCGCCGTCTCCGCTGAGCGCACCCATTGCAAGGTGGGCCCGCGGCGCGCGCAGATGGACGCGATGGTGGTGCCCCAGGAGCCCCCGCCGAGGACGATCACGCGGGGTTGGCGCTGAGCGGGTGTTTCCATAATCGCCTTTGTTTCCACGACGACGCGCGTGACTTCTCAGGTATCGCCATCCTCACCGACGCGACGGGCTCAGGCTTCCCCCAAACGGGGCACTTTTTGGCTATCCCTCCCTCGAGGATGCCCCCAAATCCGCCCCGAGAAGACACCCAACACCCGCAGCGAGGCCGGACGGGCCCCGCCTTGGGAGGTTGCCACGCCGCCCCCGGCGGTGTTACATTTCTGCATCGCGCGATGTCGTCATAAGTCAACGACTCAAGTCGGCCATCGCCGGAATCGTCCGGAAAGGAGCAATACATGGACCAGAAAACCAGTCTTCGATTCCAGCTCATTAGCGCCTGGTGTGGCCCCGCCTTCTTGGTGACCTTCGTGCTGTTTTGGGGAGTGATCGGGCGCAACATTCCGAATCCGTCGCCCGCGTCGAGCGCAGCGGACCTCGCGGCTCGGTATTCGCAGCACCTGGGGGAGATTCGCCTGGGCTTCATCGTGGCGCTCATCACGGTTGTTTTGTATATGCCGTGGTGTTCCTATATCAGCGCCCGGATGGCGCGGATCGAGGGCGCATATCCCGTGCTGGCTAACCTGCAGCTCATTGGTGGTGCTTTGACCGTCGCGGTGGTGTCGTTCAGCTGCTGCTTCTGGGCCGTCGCGGCATTCCGGCCCGAGCGGGACCCGGCGCTGATCCAGCTGCTCACCGACACCGGCTGGCTGTTCATCGACCTGCAGTACGCGTGCACCACGTTGCAAATGGTGGCGTTCGCCCTGGCGGTTCTGGCGGATCGGAAGAACAAGGCCACGCCTCTCATGCCGAACTGGGCGTGCTACCTCACCATCTTCTGCGCGGTCAGCTTCTTCCCGGCGAGCCTCACCGGCGTTCTTAAGACCGGCCCGTTTGCCTGGAACGGCGTCATGAGCTACTACTTCCCGTACTTCTGCTGGCTGTGCTGGGAGATAACGGCCAGCACCTTCCTGATCAAGGATGTTCGTCGGCGCATGCGCGAGTTCGACAGCAGCCCCGTGGTGGATGGCCGGGCCCCTCGGGCGGCGGCGCTCGCGCCCTGACCTGCACCATCGGGCAGGTGCCCTTCATCGCCGCTCCCGTCCGCGCGATGCGACAGTGTTGCGACCGAAGTTCGCACGCGTCGTGCGCGGTCGGGAGCGGCCGGCTATCCATCCTGGCGTCAGCCGGCGTCAGTGCTCAGCGGTGGTCGGACAAGAACCGGTCGCCGCGTCGCTCGGGAGAGTGTTGAGGAGTCTCGGGGAAACCGTTGATGGGGAGCGTGTTGAGGAGTTCGGAAACCACCAAGTTGGTGCCGGTCGGCGATCCGACGCGGCGGCTGCCCGGAGTCGAAGGCGTGTGGGTGTTCGTGATCGCCGACATGACGGTCTTTGCCGTCCTGTTCGGATCCTTCATCGTCGGCCGCCATCAGAATCCTGACTTGTTCGAAGGCTCCCGACACGCCCTGAACCCGAACTTCGGTGGCGTCAACACGCTCATCCTGCTCACCAGCTCGTGGTTTGCCGCGCTCGCGCTCGACGCCGTGCGCAGATCCCGTTTTGCGCTAGCACAGCGTTTCATCGGTGGCGCCTTGCTCTGCGGCCTCGGGTTCATGGTTTCCAAGGCCATCGAGTACACCGAGAAGTTGAACGCTGGCATCAGCGTGCTGACCAACGACTTCTTCATGTACTACTTCACGCTGACCGGGATTCATCTGTTCCACGTCGTCGCGGGCAATGTCGTGTTGCTCGTGCTGTGGTTCATGGCCCGATCCCGATCGTTCGACCCGCAACGGCCCGTCGTTGTCGAATGCGGCGCGATCTACTGGCACATGGTCGACCTGATCTGGATCATCCTGTTCCCGCTCCTGTATCTGGTGAGGTGAATATGGAGCTGGTTCGCAAGCCGGTCAGTATCGTGTGGGCCGCGTTGATGCTGGCCACCTGCGCATCGACCTGGTTGCTGTCGAAGAACTCGGTCGCACCCGAGGTGGCGACGGTGGCCATCATGCTCATCGCCGCCGTCAAGGTGCGATTGGTGCTTCGGTACTTCATGGAGGTCCGTTTCGCGCCACTGGCGCTGCGGTTGGTCTGCGACGGCTGGTTGCTCGCGGTCACCGCGCTGATCGTGACCGTCTACCTGGTGTGATCCGGCGCCGCGCCGTCGGGTGTATCGCCCGCGCAGGCCGACCAGACACACGTCATTGCCGGATCGGGGCTGTATTAAGGAGATGGGCTACGTGCGCACTGCGATAGGTTTGCATTGCTTGATGCGTGGGCGCATTGCGATCGATGTGTTGTAGGACAAGTGATGGAGTTCGCGTATGTATCCCGCCGTCCCGGACCGTCACCTGCCCTCGATCACCCCGCTCACCGCGAGATCGGTCGCATTGAGCACATTGCTCGGATACCACCCCCCGGCCCTTCCGATTAGCGCCTTGGTCAAGGTGGGCGAGCTGTTTGGGATCGCGGATCGCGCCACCCGGGTTGCGCTGACGCGCATGGTGAGGGACGGCGATGTGACCGTGGACAATGGCGTGTACCGCCTGTCCGAGCGGCTGCTGCAACGGCAGGCCCAGCAGGATGGGCTCACCTCACCGCCCACCCGGCGGTGGACTGGGGGGTGGGAGACGGCCATCGTCACAAGCACGACCCGGCCGTTAGCGGAGCGGGTGGCACTGCGTAAGAGCATGGTGCGGCACCGGATGGGTGAGTTGCGCGAGGGTGTGTGGATGCGGCCGGACAATCTCTCTCGCCAGCTCGACGGCATCATCGCCGAGCAGTGCGAGTTTTTTGTCAGTCATCACGCTGACTCGCCGAGCCTGGCAGCGTCGCTCTGGGACTTGCCGGGATGGGCAGCCGAGGCGGACCGATTGCTGACCGTGCTTGACCAGGCAGAGAGTCTCGCCGAAGGGTTCATGGCTACAGCGGAAGTCATCCGACACCTGCTGCTCGATCCGTACCTGCCGGACGAGCTGCTGCCAGCAGGCTGGCCAGGTGATCAACTTCGAAGTCGGTATACCGATTTCAATGCGAACTATTCGGAGCGTCTCCGAAAGTACAGCAGCGGATAGTCGGGGCCGAGGGCGCTCGCACGCCTGCTCGGTCGGTCGTGACGGCCCGGTCGCCGTTGAGGCAGAACCGCGGCGACCAACGGCCCGCCGCGGAATGGTTCGTTGCTCTCCCGCCCGCCCCTGATGACCGCTTCGGCCCGCTCGTATTGGCGGCTGACGGATAAAGCCAACAGGGGAACAGAATTACATCAAATGATGTAATCATGTATCATGGTGGCAACTTAGGTACCGCCACCGGATC
This sequence comes from uncultured Actinomycetota bacterium, assembly GCA_963826365.1. GTDB lineage: Bacteria > Actinomycetota > Actinomycetes > Mycobacteriales > Mycobacteriaceae > Mycobacterium. Next base: position 27,440 of record CAWGXA010000013.1, read on the forward strand.
CGGTGCCAGAGGCACCGTGATTGCCACGTTGGTGCGTCGCGAGTCACGACGAGGAGGGCCATGACGGGACCGTTGAGCTTCTCGATCACCGCAGAGCAAGAGGCGCTGGTCAATGTCGCCCGCGGCTTCGGTGAGCGGCGGCTGGCTCCGTATTACAAGCAACGCGAGCAGGAAGGTGCGTTCGATCCCGCGACATTGCGGGCGATGGGCGACCTTGGACTCTTCGGGGTAGAGCTGCCCGAAGAGGACGGTGGCCTCGGACTTGACTGCACGACAGCGGGTCTCGTCATTGAGGCCATCTGCCGGTCCGACTACAACATCGGCCAGCTGATGGTGACGATGTCGCTGAGCGGCGTGATCATGGCCCAACATGGAAATCCCGCGGTCGTCGCGCCGTGGCTGCGCGGCGTGACCGCCGGCGAGATGATCCCGGCCATCGCCCTGACCGAGCCGGGCGGCGGATCAGACGCCGCGAACCTGACACTGCGGGCGACCAAAGACGGTGCTCGCTACCTCCTTGACGGCGAGAAGACGTCGACCAGCTTTGCGACCCAGGCGGCGTTCGCGATCGTCTGGGCCCGCACCGGCGCACCGTCCAGCGGCGCGCGCGGAATCAGCGCCTTGCTTGTCCCCCTGGACCTGCCGGGCATTAAGACCACCGAATTCGACGATCTCGGCGGTCGGTGCGCCGGGCGCGGCTCGATCCACTTTGACCGCGTGGCGATTCCAGCAACGCACTTGATCGGCCGGGAAAATGACGGCTTCATCCAAGTGATGCAGGGCTTCGACTACAGTCGCGCCCTCATCGGGCTCCAGTGTCTGGCGGTCGCCCGGCAATCGCTTGACGAAACTTGGCTGTCCACTGCTGAGCGGACCAGCTTCGGCAAACCGCTGATCGCGCATCAGGGTGTTTCCTTCCCATTGGCCGAGGCCGAGACCCAACTTGAGGCATGCCGCTTGCTATGCCTGAAGACGTTGTGGCTCAAGGACCAGGGGCTGCCGCACACCGCTGAGGCAGCGATGTGCAAGTGGTGGGCACCCAAGTTGGCCTTCGACATCGTCCAAACCTGCCTGCTGCTCAATGGGCACAGTGCCTACACCGAGGAAATGCCCTACGCACAACGCCTGCGCGACGTCCTCGGCCTGCAGATCGGAGACGGCACCGCGCAAATCATGAAGCTCATCATCGCCCGACACAAGGCCGGCCGCGGCGCGGTTTCGGCATAACCCCGGAAGGGACTTCCCATGGCCAAGGTGATCTACGAGAAACGCGATCAGATCGCATACATCACGCTCAACCGGCCCGAGGTCCACAACGCCATCGACACCGAGACCGACGAGCTGCTGTTCGAGGCGTGGACAGATTTCCGCGACGATCCCGATGTCCGGATCGCGATCCTCACCGGGTCCGGCGACAAGACCTTCTGCGCGGGCGCCGACCTCAAATCGCATGTCGATCCCTGGCTCAACGCCGGACCCGAACTCGGACGCAGCCTCTTGGAAAAAGGGTTCGCCGGCCGGATCACCCGAGGGCTGCATCGGACACCCAAACCGATCATCGCGGCGCTCAACGGCTGGGTCATCGGGGGCGGCATCGAACTGGCCCTGGCCTGCGACATCAGGATCGCCTCCGAGCACGCGAACTTCGGATTCTTCCACATGAGGCGAGGCATGCATTTCGCCGACGGCGGCATCGTCCGGCTGGTCAACACAGTCGGGGTGGGCATCGCGATGGAGCTGGAGCTGATGGGCGAACCCATCGACGCGCAGCGGGCCAAAGAAGTACATCTCGTCAATCGCGTTGTGCCCCACAGCGACCTGATAACCGCGGCCGAGGACATCGCGGCCAAGATTCTGCGCAACCCCAGGGCCGCGGTGGAATCAGCAAAGCAGACAATCCTCGAGGTCATCGGCCGCCCATTGGACGACCAGCTCAGGCTTGAGTGCCTGTACGGCTATTCGACCATGGGCAACCCGGAGATCGTCGAGCGCCAGCAGGAGTTCCTCCAACGGCGCGACTCCGACCGAGTAACGACAAGCTCTGAGCGTCACTGACGAGCCCAGGACAGAACACATGTCATACAACTCGATCTACCGTCGCGACCTGTTTCGTGACCACATCGTCGTCATCACCGGCGGCGGCAGCGGTATCGGGCGTTGCACCGCCCATGAGTTGGCCTCCCTCGGTGCCCATGTCGCAATCGTCGGGCGCAACGAGGCCAAACTCGAGCATGTCCGCGGTGAGATCGAATCCGACGGTGGTTCGATTTCCGCCCATGTCGCTGACATTCGCGACGAACACGCGGTCATCGCCACCGTCGAGCAGGTGCTCACCGACCATGGCCGCATCGACAGCTTGGTCAACAACGCCGGCGGCCAATATCGCGCGCCGATGAAGACGATCTCGACAAAGGGGTTCGAGGCCGTGCTCAGAAGCAATCTGACCGGTGGATTCATCGTCATGCGGGAGGTCTACAACCGGTGGATGATCGATCACGGCGGCGCGATCGTCAACATGATCGCCGACATCTGGCATGGGTGGCCACATTTCTCACATTCCGCGGCGGCGCGCGGCGGAATGCTCACGCTCACCGAGTGCGCGGCGACCGAATGGGCCGAATCCGGTGTCCGTGTCAACACCGTCGCCCCCGGATCGATCGCGTCCCAGGGTCTGGACACCTACGAAGACAAGGACACAGCGTTTATTCGCAACGACTTGACGCCAGGTATCCCTTTGCAGCGGTTCGGAACTGAAGCCGAAGTCTCAGCGGCGATCGCCTATCTACTGTCGCCGGCGGCGAGCTATATCACCGGCTCCTGCATCCGCATCGACGGGGGAGCACCGAACGCCCGCCGTGGATGGTGGGATCTGCAGCCGGCCAAGAACAATGTGGCCTTCGACGGGTTCCACCGGTCCTCGATTCCCGCAATCCTCGACGAGGTGCCGTGATCCCTGCGCAGTCCCCACCAGTCGCCGACTGCCGCGTTGCGGTTCTCGGGGGCACGGCCGGTGTCGGACTTGAGACGGCGAGCCAGTTCGCCGAGCAGGGTGCTCGCGTGGTGCTGCTCGGGCGCGACCACGAACGCGGCGCCGCGGCGTGCGAGAAGATCAGGCTGCGAGCGCCGCTGGGCGACGTGCGTTTTATCCGGGTTGACGCGACCGACCCGGACGATACGGTTCGCGCTGAGCAGGAGTGTCGCACCGTGCTCGGGTCGATCGACGTGCTGGTGAACACGACGGGCCCCAGTGATCACCCGCGGCTGCTGCACACCATCCCGATCCAGTCCCTCCAGCAGCGCATCAACGAGATCATCCTGCCGCCCCTGCACATGATGCTCGCCGCGTTGCCCGAAATGCGTCACCGTGGAAGTGGATCGATCATCAACGTCGCCTCCGACGCGGCCAAGGTCGCCACGCCCGGAGAAACCCTCATCGGTGCGGCGATGGCCGCGATCGTGATGTTCTCCAAAGCGGCTGCGCTGGAAGCCAAACGCGAACGTGTGCGCATCAATGTCCTCACCCCGTCGCTCATCGCCGATACCCCGGGTGCCGCGCTGATCGGCTCAGACCCGTTCAGCGCCAAGATGTTCGAGAAAGCGATTTCCATGGCCCACCTCGGCGTGGCCTCGCCTGCTGATCTGGCGTCGATGACGCTCTTTCTTGCCAGCCCGGCAGCGTCCCGCATAACAGGTCAGACCATCAGCATCAACGGCGGAATATCTGTGGGCTGACGGATCCTAGGAGATTCAGGTGTGGCTTTACGCTGAAATCAAGACCCTCGGCGATATCCCGCGCCACTATGCCCGCACCACACCGGATCGACTGGCACTCTTGGATTTACCCGGGAGGACCTCCTTTGCTGAATTGGATCTGCGATCGAACCGGATAGCCAATGTGCTACTAGGTTTGAACATCACACCCGGGGCCCGCGTCGCGTTCCTCGCCAAGAACACCACCAGATACTTCGAGATACTTTTCGGCGTCAACAAGGCGAGCGCCGCTCTCCTGCCGTTGAATTGGCGCCTTGCGGCGCCCGAGATCGAGGACATCCTGTTGGACTCGACACCGGAGATTCTCATCGCCGATCGCGAGTACCTGGCTCTCGCGGTCCAGCTTGCGGGGTCGGCCGGCCTGAGGCTACGCATCATCGGATTCGATTCCGCGCAGAGGGGAGGCGCCGAGCTGGACACTCTGATGGAATCCGCATCAGCCAGCGATCCCGCCATCGAGGTCGACCCCTGGCGGACGGCGATTCTGATGTACACCTCGGGTACCACCGGCAAACCGAAAGGTGCCCAGCTCTCTCACCAGGGGTACCTCTACCTGCGGCTCTGTGAGCATCTCGAGCCGTCCTTCGGCTACACCCCCGACGACCTCATGTTGACCGTCATGCCGCTATTCCACGCCATGGGCGTCGGCCTGTCCCTTCAGGCCCTCTACAACGGGGTGCCGGTCGCCGTCTACTCAATGCCGGGACCGGCGCGGCTCATCGAGCTCATCGCGCGCGATCGGCCTACCGTCATCCCCCTGGTTCCCACGGTCATCCAGATGTTGCTGGATGACCCCAACGCAGCGAACGCCGACTACTCTTCGGTGCGCCTGATCATCTATGCCGGGGCATCGATCGGCCTGAATCTGCTGAGGCGGGCGTTGACCGAGATGACGTGTGACTTCATGAACTTCTACGGCGCCACCGAAACCAGTGCCGGGGTGACGTTCCTGTTGCCCGAGGATCACCGCCTCGAGGATGAGGCGAGGCTCCAATCATGCGGCCGCCCACTGCCGTTGATCGACATCAAGGTGGCCGACCCGGATGGCAGCGAACTGCCCCATGGACAGGTGGGCGAGTTTCTGATCCGGTCGCCATCACTGATCACGGCCTACTTCAATCAGCCCGAGACCACGGCGATGGCATTCCGCGACGGCTGGTATCGCTCCGGTGATTGCGGCTACCGCGACTCCGAAGGGCTTTTCTATCTTGTCGATCGGATCAAGGACATGATCGTGACCGGCGGATCCAATGTTTACTCCACCGAGGTCGAGCAGGCGGTGTTGCGGCTCGACGGAGTGTCGATGTGCGCCGTCGTGGGACTGCCCGACGACAAGTGGGGCGAGCGGGTGGTGGCCGTCGTCGTACCTGAACCTGGCGCCGGCCTGTCCGAGCAGCGCGTTGTCGCGCACTGTCGCGCGCTCATAGCCGGATACAAGGTGCCTAAAGAGGTCCGGTTCGCCACCTCGCTGCCGCTGACCGCCAGCAACAAGGTGCTGAAGCGCGCACTGCGAGAAGAGCTGTGCGGAATTCGATGCGCCGCGGGTGGTGTCGCTGAGCCCCAATCGAGCCCAGATTCCTGAACTTTGCATCCACTACTGACCACAGCTGAAGACGCTGACTTCGAGCTGGCTCCCGAGGACCAGGGGTGATGCGAGATCGCCGCGGCTACGGCTAATCGCCGACGGCGGCTTGGTCGACCACAATGGCCTCGCGCTCGTCGGATTCGGCCAATGCGTCGGCGTAACTGTGGACGTGCCTACGCATGCGCCGTCCGGCAGCAGTGGCGTCGCGATCCCGAATCGCACTGGTAATCGCCCAGTGTGCCTGGCTTGCCACCACGCGCACCTCGGCGTCGACAAAGGCTGCGTTCTCGGTGCCGGCATAGATTGCCTGTGACAGCGCACTCATCAATCCGATAAGCAGCTCGTTGTGGCTGGCCACCGCAACACCCACATGCCAATCGAGGTTAGCCTGCAAGAACTGCCCGAGGACAGCCTCGGGGTCGGCGATCGCCTCGTTGGCCCGGTCCAGTTCCGCGAGGTCTTCTTCCGTGCGGTTGCGCGCGGCCAGCTCGGCGCAGAACGGCTCCAGGGCCTCTCTGGTCTCCATCAGGTCGACGAGTTTGATACGCCTGCCGCGGATGAGCATGCTCACGGAATTGGCCATCGACTTGCTGGTGGGCCGCTGAACGAACGCGCCGCCGGCCCGCCCCGCCTTAACCCGAACGAGGTTTTGAACTTCAAGAATGCGCAGCGCTTCGCGCACCGTGGCTCTGCTCATCTGCGTTTGTTTGACCAGCTCACGTTCTGCGGGCAGCGGGGCACCCTCGGCGAGTTCACCGGTCAGGATCCGCTCACGCAGTTTGTCGGCGAGTACGTCGGACGCTTTGGGGACGTCGACCGGGCTCAGCCTGATGGCGGACCGCGAGCGCGGGTCCGAGGGGTCCGCCACTTCCATCGCCCACCCTTATCAATTATGGTCAGACCTAAGATACCATTTACACGTTCGGCCGGCAGGTTGCAGGAGTTACGCCAATGCACTTAGAGCTCTCCGACGAGCAGGAGTTGTTCATCACTTCGCTGCGCGAGTGGTTGGGAGAACGCGCGAGCTCGTCATCAGTCCATAGCTGGTTGGACACCGGCGATCCTGCCACCTTCGAGCGGCTCTTCGTCGGCGAGGGCTGGGCCGGGGTCGGCTTCGGCGAGGACCTCGGCGGCCAGGGCGGCGGCCTGCTGGAATTGGCGCTCACCGCACGCGAATTGGGGCGCGCGGCGGTACCGTCGGCCAGCTGGCTGCAGTCGGTGATCATCGCCCCGGCGCTGGCCAGCGAAGCGGCGTTGGTGCGCGCGGCATCGGAGTCTGGCGACGTGACCGCACTGGCGGTCCGGGCGGACCGCATCCCAGCGGCGGTAACGTCGGTGCACAGCCGCAATGGTCGACTGCACGGGCGGATACAGTGCGTGTTGGCCGCGACTCGGTCACAGCGGTTACTCGTGCCCGTTACCGAGGGCGGGGCCACGTCGCTGTGGCTGGTGGACGGCGCCGACGGCGGGGTCGGGATCCACCCCCGGCCGCTGCTAGACCGTTCGCGGGATGTCGCCGATGTCATCCTGGACGACGTCGCGGGCCGCCGGCTCGATATCGACGCCAATACCGCGCTCAGCGAAATCGCCACCAGAGCAGCGATTCTCGTCGCCGCCGACGCACTGGGCGCAGCTGAACGGATGCTCCAACTGGCCGTCGACTACAGCAAACAGCGCCAGCAGTTCGGCCGGCCGATCGCCTCGTTTCAGGCGGTCAAACACGCCGCCGCGCAGATGCTGGTCACCGTGGAGTCCTCGCTGTCCATCGTCTGCTACGCGGCGCAGTCGGCCGAGGAGGGTCTGTCTGAGCGCGCGACCCATGCGGCTGTCGCGAAGGCGCAGGTCACCCGCGGCGGCGCCGAAATCGCCGACAGCGCACTGACTCTGCACGGTGCCGTCGGCTACACCTGGGAGCACGATCTGCACCTGTTCTACAAGCGGGCGAAACTTGACCGAGTGCTGTTCGGCACACCGGCGGCATGGAACGACCGCATCGCAGACGGTCTGCCGCTGCTACCCGCCTCAGCATGACTGCGTGAAGCTGACCGGCGGCCAGCATGCGGACTTTTCTTTTGGTCTGTCCATTAGTATGATTAACACTCGGAACGATTCCCAACACTCGTGAGCGGAGAGCGGTGTGGACTTCGAATTGAGCGAAGATCAGCAGACCATTCGCGGTGCGGTCGCTGAACTGGCGGCCAAGTTCGATGACCACTACTGGATGACCAAGGACCAGCGCCACGAGTTCCCGACAGAGTTTTATGACGCCTTCGCTGAGGGCGGCTGGCTCGGCATCACCACACCAGAGGAATACGGCGGTCACGGGTTCGGCATCACCGAGGCGTCGATCCTGCTGGAGGAGGTCGCGGCCAGTGGCGCCGGGATGAATGGCGCCAGCTCGATGCACATGTCGATATTCGGCATGCATCCGGTGATCGTGCATGGGTCTGAGGAGCTCAAGACGCGCACGCTGCCCCGCATCGTGACGGGCGATCTTCACGTATGTTTCGGTGTCACCGAGCCGGGCGCCGGACTGGACACCACCAAGATCACCACTTTCGCCCGGCGCGAGGGCGATCACTACGTCGTCAACGGCCGCAAGGTATGGATCTCCAAGGCGCTGGAATCGGAGAAGGTCCTACTACTGACCCGCACCACGAAATTCGAGGATGCGACACGCAAGACCGATGGCATGACCCTGTTCCTGACAGATCTCGATCGCAGCAAGGTCGACATTCGCCCGATTCCGAAGATGGGCCGCAACGCCGTCAGCTCCAACGAATTATTCATCGACGGCCTCGAGGTTCCCGTCGAAGACCGCGTCGGCGAGGAAGGCCAGGGTTTCCGCTACATCCTCGACGGACTTAACCCCGAGCGCTGCCTGATCGCCGCGGAGGCGCTGGGCATAGGGCGCGCCGCACTGCGCGCGGCAGTGCGGTATGGCAACGAGCGCGAGGTGTTCGGCCGGCCGATCGGCATGAACCAGGGATTGCAGTTTCCGCTTGCCGACTCGTTGGCCCGCCTGGACGCCGCCGAGCTCGTGCTACGCAAGGCCACCTGGCTCTACGACAACGGCAAACCCTGTGCGCGCGAAGCCAATACGGCCAAATACCTATGTGCCGACGCCGGGTTCGACGCAGCTGACCGTGCACTGCAAACACACGGCGGCATGGGCTACTCCGAGGAGTACCACGTGGCCCGGTACTTCCGCGAAGCCCGGCTGACACGGATCGCTCCGATCAGCCAGGAGATGGTGCTCAACTACCTGGGAGAGCACGTGCTGGGCCTACCGAGGAGCTACTGATGACCCCGCAGCGTGACGTCTTCCGGCTCGACCGCCGTTCGGCGCTGGTGACCGGCGCGGGCAGCGGCGTCGGCGCGGCGATTGCTCGCGCTTTCTCCGCGGCCGGGGCCGCGGTACTGGTGTCCGACATCGACAAGGATGCCGCGGTGGCCACCGCGGCATCAATCACCGCGGTCGGCGGCACCGCTCAGCCGTTCGTCCTCGACGTGCGCGACTCGGCTGCGGCGACCGAAGCCGCCGCCGCCGCGGCCGAACTCGGCGGCGGCGCATTGCACATCCTGGTCAACAACGCCGGAGCCATCGCACCCGCGATGTTCCCGGACCTTTCCGAGGAGGACTTTCGCCGGATCGTCGACATCCACCTCGTGGGCAGCTTCGTATGCAGCCAGGCAGCGCTGGGACACCTACCGAGCGACGGCACTGGCCGCATCATCAATGTCACCTCCGCGGCCGGCCTTACCGGAACCATCGGACAGGCCAACTACGGGGCGGCCAAGGCCGGCGTCATCGGCCTGACCAAGTCGCTGGCCCGTGAACTGGCGCGCCAATCCATCACCGTCAACGCCGTCGCACCGCTGGCCGCCACCGCGATGACCGAGAATATCCGCGGCAACGAAAAGCTCGCCGCCAAGACGCTGGCCCGAATCCCTCTGGGGCGCTGGGCTTTCCCGGACGAGATCGCGCCGACGTTCGTCTTCCTGGCTTCGGACGCGGCGTCCTACATTACCGGCCAGGTGCTGCCGGTCGATGGCGGGACGGTGATCTGATGCGCCACAACGTGACTGGACCGTTCGCTTCGACCGGCCGAGAGGTCTACATCAGTGAAGCGGTGCGCACCCCAATCGGCAAATCGCACCGCGAGCGCGGGTGGTACCGCGACATGCATCCCAACACGATGCTCGGAGCCTGTTACACCGAATTGATCAGGCGCACGGGAATCGAGGCCGCACTGGTCGAAGATCTGGTGATCGGCTGCACCGCCCCGTTCGGTGAACAGTCCCGTAACATCGCCCGCAACGCCTGGTTACAGGCAGGCTATCCGCCCGAGGTCCCGGCCACCACGCTCGACCGACGTTGCGGATCGGCGCAGACCGCGGTGGAAATGGGCGCGGCCTTGGTGGCATCGGGCACGCACGATGTCGTGATCGCCGGCGGTGTGGAGCACATGGGCCACGTCCCGATCGACTCTCCCGGCAAGATCTCCGAACTGTATGGCGACCCGTGGCCAGCCGAGCTGCGCGACCGTTACAGCTTTGTGCACCAGGGCGAAAGCGCCGAGTTGATCGCCGACCGCTGGCAGCTGGGGCGCGAGGAGATGGATGTGTTTGCCGCCCAGTCGCACCAGAACGCCGCCAAGGCCATCGCCGACGGACGGTTTGTTTCCGAGATGGTGCCGATGACACTCGACGGCCAGCTCCGCTCCGCGGACCAATGCGTGCGCCCGGAGACCACGGTGGACACGCTGGCCAATCTCAAGCCGGTGTTCCGTAAGGAGGGCGGCCGGATCACCGCCGGGTCGTCGTCGCCGATCTGCGATGGCGCCGCCGCGGTGCTGCTGTGCTCCGCCGATGCCGCTCGCCAGCTCGGACTGCGGCTGCGTGCCCGAGTCGTCGACCAGACCACCGTCGGCGTCGATCCGATCATCATGCTGACCGGGCCCATTCCGGCGACCCGGAAATTGTTGCAGCGCAACAATCTCGGCATCGACGACATCGACTTGTTCGAGGTCAACGAGGCGTTCTCCTCGGTGGTGCTGGCATGGCAGCGCGAGCTGCGTCCAGACACCGATCGGGTGAACGTCAACGGCGGAGCCATCGCGCTGGGTCACGCGGTGGGCGCCACCGGCGCCCGATTGCTGGCTACGTTGGTCGCCGAACTCGAACGCCGCGAGGCCGACCTCGGCCTGGTGACGATGTGCTGCGGCGGGGGTCTTGGGACGGCAACGCTGATCCAGCGAGTACCGACGTGATCGACTTTTCCAAGTTCCTGTCCCAAGGTGATGGTGTCTGGTGGGGTCAGGCCGCCGCCGAGCCGCGCCCATTGGTCGACGCGCTGATCCTGCAGAGCCCGCGGATCGGTCCGATCCGGACTTTCACCGGCCTGAGCTGGAATGACCAGCTCGCCATCACCATGCCCGACCGGATGTCAATGGTGTCCTACGGCGGGCTCGGCGAGCTGCGCGAACTGAGCCGGTCCGGGCGGCTGGACGTGGTGCCGTGCCACTACTCAGCGCTACCGCGAATGTTCGCCGAGCGCCGGCTGCCGTGTGACGTCGGCCTCATGCAGGTGTCCCCGCCTGACAAGAACGGGACGTGCTCGTTGGGCATCGGTGTTGACTATGTCGCCGATGCGATGCGGCACACGCCAGTGCTCGTCGCCGAGATCAACCAGAGGATGCCGGAAACGGTTGGCACCCAACGTATTCCGCTCGACCGGTTCGCCGCGACCATCAGCACTGACCGGCCGCTGGCCGAAGATCCGACCCGCGCACCGGGTGCCACCGAGCAGCGCATCGCCGCCCACGTCGCAGGCCTCGTCGACGACGGCGACACCGTGCAGTTCGGAGTGGGCTCGCTGGGTGCCGCGGTGCTCGATGCGCTGGCCGAACACCAGGATTTGGGATTTCACACGGGCATGGTCACCGATGGGCTGCTGCGGCTGGTCGACAAAGGAGTGGCGACCGGCAGCCGCAAGGAGATCGACCCCGGGCTGATTATCGCTGGCACTGCGCTGGGCTCGGCCGAGCTGTATCACCGGGTGCCCGACCTGCCCGCCAGGTTCGTGCCGACCAGCTACACCCATAGCCCGCAGGTACTTTCGCAGCTGCACTCGCTGGTGTCGGTGAACTTCGCCGTGGAAGTCGACCTAAGCGGGCAGGTGGGCGCCGAGGTCAGCCGTGGCGTCTATGTCGGTGCTGTGGGCGGGCAGGTGGACTTCACCCGGGCGGCCGCACTCACCGGTAAACGGTCGATTATCGCGTTGCGGGCCACATCGGGTGGTCAGTCCACGATCAAGGCGTCGCTCGACGGTGGAGTGGTCACCACGGCGCGCTCCGATGTCGACACCGTCGTCACCGAATATGGCATCGCGCATCTGCGCGGCTGCAGCCTGAACGAGCGAGCGCGACGGCTGGTCGCAATCGCCGCGCCCAAATTCAGCGATCAGCTCGACCGCGACAGGAGCATATTGTGAGCAGATTGCCCGCGCACGTCGATATCCGCGAGGTCGGTCCCCGCGACGGATTCCAGAACGAACCGGAAACCATCGACACGGCAGACAAGATCGACCTGATCAACCGGCTGGCCCGGAGCGGGCTTCAGCGTATCGAGGTGGCCAGTTTCGTCCGTCCCGACGTCATCCCGCAGCTGTCCGACGGCGTCGAGGTGCTGCACGGCATCGATGTGCCCGAGCACGTGTCGCTGATGGTGCTGGTACCCAACAGCAAAGGACTCGACAATGCACTCAAGGTGCGCGAGACCTTCTCTGAGGTTGCGATCTTCGTCAGCGCATCGGAGACACATAACAAAAAGAACGTGAATCGAAGCATCGCCGAGTCCATGGCCGACAACGAGGTCATCGCCAAGCGCATCGTCGCCGAGGACTTGCGCTGCGCCGCCGTCATCGCCACGTCCTACGGTTGCCCGTTCGAGGGCAAGGTGCCGATGGAGCGGGTGCTCGCCATCGCCGAGCAGTTCGCGGCTGCGGGTGCCAGCGAAGTCGGGTTCGGCGACACCACCGGAATGGCCAACCCCGCCTATGTCGGTGAGTTCTTCGCTGCCGCCATCGAACGACTGCCCGGCATCGAGGTCACCGCCCACTTCCACAACACCCGCGGCCAGGGACTGGCCAACGCATATGCCGCGCTGCAGGCCGGGTGCACCAGCTTCGAGTCCAGCTTCGGTGAACTCGGCGGCTGCCCCGTGCCGGCGGGATCCACCGGAAACATCTCTTCCGAAGATCTGATCAGCATGTTCGAGGAGATGGGCGTAGCCACCGGGGTATCGCTGCCGGCCGTGATCGATGCGGCCCGCGCCGCTCAACACGTGCTCGGCCGCAGACTGACCAGTCACTCCATCGTGGCCGGTCCGATCGACTGGGCACCAAACTCAGACGCCCCATCCTGCCACTAGCGATACCACCAACCCACTGCAAGGAGATACATATGAACCACCGCGTCGCGTTCGTCACCGGCGGAGCCCAAGGCATCGGTCAGGGCATCTCGGAGACTCTGGGGGCCAACGGGTTTAGGGTCGCGGTCGCCGACCTGCACCTGGAGGCTGCAGAAGCCACCGCCAAACGCATCGCCGCTGCCGGCGGCGAAGCCATCGGTGTTCACGTTGACGTCACCGACACACAATCGGTGCGCAGCGCCGTCGAGACCGTCGCGGCCGAGCTCGGCGACATCGACATCGTGGTCAACAACGCCGGGTGGGATGACTTCATGCCCTTCCTGAAGACCTCAGAGGACTTCTGGGACAAGGTCATTGACATCAATTTCAAAGGCGCACTGCGCGTGACCCACACCGTCGTACCCGGCATGGTGGAACGCGGTTTCGGTCGGGTGATCAACATCGGTTCGGACGCCGGCCGCGTCGGCTCCTCGCTGGAAGCGGTCTACTCCGGCACCAAAGGCGGCATCATCGCGTTCACCAAGACGCTGGCCCGTGAAGTAGCGACTAAAGGGGTGACAGCGAACACCGTCTGCCCGGGCCCCACCGACACGCCCGCGCTGCGCAAGTTCGCCGACAGCTCCGGGCAGGACGCCGACAAGGTGATCGGCGGTATGACGCGCTCGGTGCCGATGAAGCGCTTGGCCCAGCCGTCGGACATCGCCGCTGCCGTCGCCTTCTTCGCATCGGATGCCGCCGAGTACATCACCGGCCAAACACTGTCCGTCAGCGGCGGACTCACGATGGCCTGACCCCAATCCCCCGGTTATCAAAGGAGATTCCCCATGACACAGCCACCGAGCCGCGCACCCGTGACGTGGAGCCGGGATGGGGCGATCGTCGAGATCATGCTCGACAGGCCGCCGGCCAACGCGCTCGGGCTAGAGATCATCACCGGCTTGCACATCGCAATCGACTACATCCAAGCCGTCGACGCCAAGGTCATCGTGTTGGCTTCTGCGGTGGACGGCTTCTTCGCGGCCGGCGCCGACATCAAACACATGTCCGCGGTCGACCCGGCGTCGTTTCGAGAGTACGGCGACGCGCTGCGCGGCGCCCTGGAACGCCTCGCCGCCCTGCCTCTGATTTCGGTGGCCGCCGTCGACGGGCTCGCCCTGGGCGGCGGTCTCGAGTTGGCGATGGCGTGCACGTTGCGTGTCGGCGCTGCCCCGGCGCGGCTGGGCCTCCCCGAAGTCAAACTGGGCCTGATCCCCGGCGCTGGGGGCACCCAACGATTGCCTCGTCTCATCGGACGCGGCCGAGCACTCGACCTCATGTTGACCGGACGCCAGGTCGAAGCCGACGAGGCGTTCTGGATCGGGCTGATCGACCGGTTTGCTGAACCAGGCACCACGGCCCGGGCCACGGCGTGGCTACTGGCCCGTCAGTTGGCCGCGGCTTCGACGCCCGCACAACTGGCCGTGGTTCGCACCGTCGACGCAGCCTACGACCGCCCGCTCCCTGACGGCCTGCTCTTTGAAATCGATCAGATCCAAGATTTGTTCGAACGGGGCGAGGCGGTCGAGGGAATCCGCGCATTCATCGACAAGCGCACACCCGAATTCGCATGACCAAACGATCGGAGTGGGCGTCATGATCGATCTCGAACGCCGTTATGAGACACTGCTTCTCGGCTCGCCTGCTGAGGGCGTGGTCCAGCTGACCCTGAACCGGCCCGACCGTCTCAACGCGATGACGGTGACCATGTTTGACGAGCTGGAATCGGTGGCGCGCGCGGTCGGCGACGACCGCGACATCCGGGTGGTGATTCTGACCGGTGCGGGCAAGGCCTTTTGTGCGGGGTACGACCTCGACGAAGCCGAAGAACTGGCCTCGTTGTCGGCCCTGGCCATGTTGGATCGTCAGGAGCGCGCCGCCCGCGCGCTGAGCGCCTTACGCGCGGTACCGGTCCCGGTGATCGCCGCCGTGAACGGCCCCGCCGCCGGCGGCGGCATGTCGCTCACCCTGATGGCCGACATCCGGCTCGGATCGCCCGCGGCCAAGTTCAATGCTGCGTTCGTGCGGATCGGGCTCTCGGCGGGCGACCTGGGTGCCTCCTGGCTACTGCCGCGCCTGATAGGCCCGTCGGCCGCCGCGGAAATCGGTTTCACCGGGCGCATCGTCGAGGCGGAGGAGGCAGAACGACTCGGCCTGCTCAACCGCGTGACGGGTCCAGAGGACCTGCTCGACCAAACCCTTGCCATGGCAAGGCAGATCTGCGCCAACTCCCCCGGTGGCATTCGGATATCCAAACGCGCGTTGCAGGCCAATATGGAAGTCGCCTCCTTTGCCGCAGCGCTCGAACTGGAAAACCGCGGGCAGGCACTCCTGACCCGCTGTGACGACATGACCGAAGCGTTACAAGCCTTCAAAGCCAAGCGCGCACCGAACTTCTCCGGGCGGTGAACATGAGCACCGCTACGTCGCAGTGGAATCGGGTGTCGCGGCGCCCGCTGGCCGACGTCCTCGACGAACTGCGCACAGCACACACCCTCACCTTCGACGAACATCGTCGCGGCATCGTCGTGATGTCAGTTAACCGTCCACACCGCGCAAATTCACAAACAATCGAGATGTTCGGCGAAATCGCTTGGGCTTCAGCCGCATTGCGCCATGCGCCGTTGCGGGCGTTGATCGTAACCGGGGCGGGGGGAAAGGCGTTCTGCACCGGCTTCGACCTGGACGAGATCGATGTCCTCACCCGGATGTCGGTGTCAGAATTCACCGATCTCGTTGAAACTGCCGCGTCTGGTTCAACCGCGCTGCGCGCGCTACCGTACCCGGTGATCGCCGCCGTCAGCGGTCCCGCGGCCGGCGGGGGGCTATCACTGGCACTAGCTGCCGACATCCGGATCGCCGACCACACCGCCAGCTTCAGCGCCGGGTTCGTGCGGGTCGGCCTCTCCATCGGCGAGCTGGGTACGTCGTGGAGCCTGGTCCGGCTGATCGGTCCGGGCCGAGCGGCGGAGCTGGCATTCACCGGACGCACAGTACGGGCCGTCGAAGCTCGGCACATCGGACTGGCCGACCGGCTCACCTCCACGGGCAGCGCGCTCGACGCAGCGATCGAGCTGGCCGAAACCATCGCGGAAAACTCCGACGACAGTATGAGATCCACCAAGAATGCGTTGGTCCGCAACCTCGAGAACAACTCGTTCCAGTCCGCGCTCGAGATGGACAATCGCGGCCAAGCACTAGCGGTGCAGGTGCCGACGACCCGTGGTGCGCTGGCGAGCCTGCAGGACCAGGCGCGGTGACCGCGTCCGGGGAACTGCGTGACGGGCTCGGTCCCACTGACGACCTCCGGCACCGGCCGGTCGCCGGGGAGAGAACGCGCGACAGCCTGTTCTGGGAGTTGATCATGCCCGAGGAAGAACTCGGCGTGCAGGTCTACCTCTACCTGACCGGCAGCGGGAAGGCCGGGTACAACGTCTGCGTTTGGGGTCCGCATGAGCGACCGTTGGCGCTGCACCTCCACCAGGGGCGGGTGCCAGAGCACGCCGATCTCGACGAATTCTCGTTCGACGGACTGACCCTTGCGCAGCCCGAGTTGCGCAAGTCGTGCCTGCTGACCTATGACCGCGACGGCGTACGAATCGAGTTTGGGTTCAACGGCATTCATGATGCGTTCAGCTACCACTGCAATCCGGACGGCCTGCCGTCGTGGTTCGCGGTCAACCGGATCGAGCAAACGGGTCGGGTGCGCGGCAGGCTCGAAGTCGCGGGCCGCCGCATCGAGTGGGACCGAATGGGACACCGTGACCATTCCTGGGGGGTGCGTGACTGGGGTGTGCCGCAGCATTGGAAATGGTTCGTCGCCTATACCGAATCGGGCCGGGCGATCAATGGATGGATATGGATCGCCAAGGGCGAGTGGGGTTTCGCTGGGTACGTCGTCCGCGACGGTGTCACCTACCCGGTCCGTCACATCGACCACCATGCCGAATACGATGAACAGATGCGCCAGCGTCGGCTGCGCGCGACCCTGACAGACATCACCGGTGCGCGAACCGAGCTGGAGCTCGATGTCTTCGGCGTGATCGAGTTGCCGACGCATGATCGGTTGCAAACGGTGATCCGCGAAGGCGCCTGCCGGGCCGTCATCGACGGGGAACAAGGTGCCGGGCAGTTCGAGACACATTGGCAGGGAAGTTATCTGGATTACCTCTCAACACGGGACAGCTGATGTGGTCATGGTCTGAGCGCGAGCTTCAGCGACTGGGGCGCTTTTTGGCCGACCGGGGACTGTGCGGCCCGACGATAACCGCCACGGCAATCGGCGACGGGCATTCCAACCTCACGTTCCTGGTGTCGGACGGACACTCGCGAATGGTCGTGCGCCGACCACCACCACCGCCGCTGCCTCCGGGCGCCCATGATGTGCTGCGGGAAGCGCGGCTCCTGGCTGCGCTCGAGCGGACCGACGTCCCCACTCCGCGGGTGCGCGCCATCGCGGTTGCCGGAGAACTCCTCGACGTTCCGCTGTTCGTGATGGACTACGTCGATGGGGCCGTCATCACCGAATCGACGCCGGCGCCAAGCGACGACGAACAGCTACGCCGGAGCATCGGCGAATCCCTGGTGGACACTCTCGCCGCACTGCACAAGGTGGCTTGGCGTGAGGTCGGCCTCGGCGATTTCGGCAAGCCCGACGGGTTCAACGCCCGGCAGTTGCGGCGGATGCGCTCGCTGATCGCGGTCGATGGAATCGTGCCGCGCGCCTTCGCTGCGCTGGACGACTGGCTGAACGCGTACCTGCCGCCGGAATCCGGAATCGCCATCGTTCACAACGACTTTCGCATCGGCAACATGATCGTCGATACCGGAACTGGTCGCGTCGCCTCAGTTCTCGACTGGGAGCTCGCCACCATCGGCGATCCGATCGCCGACCTGGGATACCTGGTCATGTCGTACCCTACGTCGGGCGACCCGCTGGTCCCTACGTCGGCGATGGGCACCGCGGTGCTAGAGCCCGGCTACCCGGGACGCAGGGAGCTGCTTGAACGATACGCCAAGGGTACGGGGAGTGATGTGTCCAAGGTGCATTGGTATGCCGCGCTGGCGATGTACAAACTTGCCGCGTTGTACGAGTACAGCCGCAGGCGGTTCGAAAGCGGCGTCGGCGACCCCTACTATGCCGATCCCGGGATGGTCAGCGCATTCCTGGCTGCCGGCGAACGGCTGACCGCCAGAGATTGTGCCCTCACCTGACTCGCATCGACGTGTAATTTTGGGGCCACTTCTCCTGCAGGCATTCTGGGCCTAAATTGCAGGGCGCCGTGTCACTCTGCCGGAGGAGGAAATACCGCTAGTCGGGGGACGTGCGCTGGCGATTTATCCCATAGCCTGACCGCGTGCCACCGGTCGATCACGAAGTAAATCTGACCACACAGGCGGTCCTGACCGACCTCAGCTGGGGGCTGACCGCGCTGTTGCTGGTTATCGCGATCCGGATGGGTTTGCGCGAGCGTACGCAGTTCTATGCGCTCATGGTGTTGGGGGCCTTGATCGGTGCATTCGCTGAGCCGCTTTACGACGTGGCGATGATGCTGTACTTCTACTCGACCCCGGGCATGTGGACGCATTTCACCGCGTTCGACATCCCGCAGCCCATCTGGACGCACAGCGGTTATGTGGTGCTCTATGCCGCTCCGAGTATCTATATCGCTCGCCAGATCGCCCGCGGCTCAATGACCCGCCACACGCTGTTCGTGTGGAGCGGCATCACGCTATTTGAATCGGCCGCGTTCGAGATCGTCGGCATCAACGGCGGCCTCTACAGCTACTGGGGTCCACACGTCTTCCGGATCTTTCAGTACCCGTTGGTAATTGGCGTGCTCGAAGCCGCTCAGGTTGTCTGCTTCGCGGTCGCGGCATCGCAGCTGCGGGCCCGCTGCACCGGTCAGTGGCAGCTGCTGGGCCTCTTCGTGCTGTTCCCGTGCACATTTTTCCTGGCCAACTTCGGCGCGGGCTGGCCCACCATCATCGCTGTGCATCTCGCGCACACCTCGACGCCGGTGGTTGCGGCCGCGACGGTGTTGAGCATCTGCTTCGCGGTGGTGCTGGTGCGAGCTGCCGCGTCATTCTTGCCGCCACGATCAGCGGTCGCTGCTGAGGCTCGCGACAGCAGCCTGGGGAACGGGGTGCAGCCGGTCCTCGGCCAAACCGGGCAATCCGTCACCGGATCATCCGCCGGTACAACCGCATAGGACCAGCCATGAAGCGTCACACGTCGCCAGCAGCCTTGATCGTCGCCGCCGCTACCGTCGGCGGAGTCTTACTTGCGCCAGCACCGTGGGCACGTGCCGCTCCGGCTCCTGAGGTGGAGTATTTGTATGACGTGGCGGTGCGGCGGCACTACAACTTTCCGAATAATGACGCGCTCAGCTACGGTCACGGGATCTGCGACAAGGTCACCGGGGGCGAAAGCTACGCCCAAGTGATGAGTGATGTGAAAAGTGACGTGACCCCCAGCGACGAGTTCGCCGCTAATTACCTGGTCTCGTACGCAGTTAACCTACTGTGCCCTGCCCAGATCTGGCAGCTGCGGAACTCAGCGGCGCACTACCAACCACCGGCGGAGTAGCCGCGAGGATCTTCGGACTCATGGCCGCCGACGGCCTGAACCCCGGCTATTGGGGCGGCATCGCGGGCGGTGGGTACACGCCGCGCAGGATCCACGGAAACCAGTTGATGCCGTATTCGATCTCGTCCTGGGCGTCGTAGTCGGGGCTTGGATCGAGGGGAACGTTTTCTGGAAGGACCACCGGCGGCGGAAGCCCCACATTCGATCCAAGCGGTGTGGGCGCGACGGGTCGCTCAGGCTGCCCGTACATGGCCACCACGACGGTGCGATCGATGCTGTTTTCCGACCACACGCCCATTTGGGTGTTGGCGCAATTCGACATGATCGCGAAATCTGCAGGGTTGTAATACCACTGGTTGAGCAATTCGACGCCGCTGATCGCCAAGGCGGGATTGATCCCCACCGTTTCGGCGACTCGACCTCGGTAGCCCGCTGCACTGCCGCGCGTTTCCGGCGTGGACCCGTCGGAGCCGATGTCACCGTCGAGGGTGCGATTGTTCAGCACATCCCGGGCGTGCCGCTGGGCAGCCAGCTGCAATTGCGGGTTGATCTTGACGTCGTTGGTGCAACCGGCCTGATGTTGAACAGTGAAGACATTGGCGACCACGCCGTCGTTGAGTCGCTTGTTGTTCGGTATGAGCGTGTTGTTGTCACCATCCGCATGTCCGGCGGGCATGCCCAGCAGGGTGCCGGCACCGACGACGATCATCGCTGGCAGGCTTAACGGCCAATACTGCATGTCGATCTCCTTCTGGTCAGCTGCCTGGCAGCGGCCGGTAGTGCGCTGCGGAGTTTCGCAGCTGCCGGATCAGGGCGGGGCACAGCTCGTTGCCCGCCTGACTGATCAAATACGAGCCCTGGTATTCATCGGAGGTAAAGAAATCGGTCTTCACACCGCCCATGACCGCTGCATCGCTGCGACCCGCAGAGACCTTGTCGCAGCTGACATGTCCGTAGCTCACGCCTTGGCCAGCGTTGGCGACGTTGTAGCCGGGCCGCACCTGCACGTTGACCAGATAGGCCACAGCACCGGCGCGCACGCAGGGGGCGGACGCCGACGTCGCGGCCCCAAACAGCGCCGCACACGCGAAAACCGGGCCCACCAGCGACCAGCCCAGTGTGCGACGACGTACGGATCGGTGCTGCACGGTCGTCCGATCAGACCGGATCGAATCCGGAGATCAGCCACCGGCCGCCGATCTTGTCGAGGGTGACTCGAACGCTGGATGCGGTATTGGTTGGCGCGTCCTGACCGACGATGACGGTCTGGTTCACGAACAAAAGGACGACGGCGTGGTCGGCGGTCGCCGACCTCGACGCGGCGCCCGGGACCGTCGCCACGGCGGAGATCTGCTTTTGCTTTGCTCCCGGGATCACCACATCGTGGGTCAGCGACGTATAGGCGTTGAGGAAGGTACCGGTCAATCTGCCCCGCGCTGCCTCAAGGTCCTTCTGCACGGTATCGGGCCGGTAGGACAGCAGCGCGATGGTGCCGTCGGTGGCGGCCTGCACGGATTCCGCGCGGGCGACCGCAGCGCCGCGGACGGAGGCGTCTTGCCATTTGACATAGCCTGCGGCACAAGCCAACAACAACGCCAGCCCGGGGAGTAGCCCGTAGGCGATCAACCGCGACCAGCGGATGCGACGCCGCACTTTCGCCGGCTGCTCATCGTGGTCTGGCTCGTCTACCTCGGTGGCCGCAGCGGTCCCCTTGGTCTCGTCGGCAACGGCCTCGTCCTCGATGGCCTCCTCAGTGGTCACTGTTTGCTCCGGCTCACCAGGTCTTTGCACCGCTGAGTCGGTAACAGTGCGCTCGCCCGCGCGGGGCGACGTGACCGCGCTCACGGCACGAACCCGACGTTCGAGACCTTGACCTGATCGCCGATCTTCTGCACATGGATACGCATTCGCCAGGCCCGCGGAACCTGCTCGGGTACACCGGCATTCGACGTCTGCACGGACAACGCCACCAACGCCTGGGCTGTGTCAGCCGCCTCGGACTCCAGCCCAGCCTCGGTAATCGTGCCGACCGTAGTCGCCTTGGCCTGCTTAAGCACCTCGATGAACGGCTGTGACCGCTTGGCGAAATCGTCGTAGAACTCCCCCGTCGCCCCGTCCAGGATGCGGCGCACATCAGTGTCGGCATGCTGCCAGTCGATCGTCGTCAAATTCAGCGCACCCTGCCTGGCCACCTGCAGAAATTGACTTCGCTGGGCCTGCGCCTGCTGCGACTGGTGGACACGAAATCCAAACCATCCGTTCAGTACCGCTAACGCGACGACAACGGCCAAGCCCAACAGAGTCGCGCACCATTGCGCCGAGATCGGTCTTCTGAACCGGGCGCGCGGCTCGCTGTCTGCATCACCTGCAGCGGACTCGGAGGTACGGCCCTCTTCGTCGACTATGTCGTCTCCGTCGGCTCTGTCCTCCTCGTCGATAATCTGCTCTTCGTCGACCATGTCGTCGTCAACGTGTACTTCTGGATCAGTCGCTGCCGGCATGCCGTCCTCCGTTCATCGTGGTTGGTCAGTCTTCGCGCCAGTGCTGTCAGCCGCCCGGCGGCAGCAGCATCGTTTGCCATGTCTTGTCCTTCGGCGCGGTGTGGGCAAGGTCGGATTGGGTGTACTGATGCCCATCAGGTCCGATATAGGTGCCGGTGGCCGGGTCGTATTGGGCCGCTGCTAGCGGCGGCGGCGCCGGACCGGGCCCCGGCGAACCCGCTGGCGGCGGCGGCGACCCGGGCGGCAGCTGCGGGATGTCCCCGCCGCCTAGAGTCGCGTTAGGGTCGCCTCTCCAGTTGTTGCCGTCGTTGAGCGGCACGTACGGTTCGTTGCTCTCGCACAACTTCACGGTGGGTGCGCGCTTGCCGGGCACGGTTTCGCACGGAATGTTGTGGGCACCTCGGACGTTGAGCCATGAATCTTGCGGCACCCTGCAATACAGATCACCCGCCGGGCGGCTCGGGTAGTCCTCAAAGGTGGGCACTCGGCGCTGCTGCGCCGGCAGAAACCCGGTGTTGCACGGTGGCGGCAGGTTGATGTTGAGGTTGAAGCTGAGGTACTGGCCCCTATATGCCTGCTTGGTGTTCGCGTTTGCCACCAGACCGGCCGATTCTCCGGAGACGACTTGGGGCACCAACACCAGCAACTGTTCGATGTCATTTCGGTAGGTGAGCCCGACCTGCCCGACGCTGACTAGATTGGCCAGCAAGATCGGCAGGGTCGGTTGCAACCGCTCGACCAGTTGCCGTGCCTCCCCGAGTGCTGGACCACCCGTATCCACGATGCCGGCGACCGCGCGATCGTGTGTCTGTAATTCCGTGGTCACCGTGGCCAGGTGCGACGCCCACCCCTCAATGGCATCGGACGTGTGGGTCTGCGAATCGAACACCGGCTTCGATTCATCGATCAGGGCGATCAGCGGGTCCAGATTCTTGCGCGCCTCGATCGCCAGGTTGGATGAACCCATGACCAGGCGGGAAAGTTCTGGACCGAGCCCGCCCACCGCGGTGTACGACTCGTCAATAACGGTTTTCAGGTTCTCCCGCGGTATTGCCTGCAGACCGGTGTTCGCGGCAGCGAGTAAGGCATTGATGTCGGGCGGCACCGAGGTGTCAGCCAGCTGAATCACGTCGCCGTCCTTCAGCGGCGGCGAGGCGGCGCTGCGGGGCAGCAATTCGACGTACGTTTCGCCGATCGCCGATTGGCTGTGCACCTCGGCTCTAAGATCCGACGGGATTGCGACGCCGGACCCCAGGTCCAGCAAGGCTTCGACGCCCGTGTCGGTTAGACGCACGGATGCCACCCGGCCCACCTCGGTGCCGCGGTAGGTGACGTTGCCGGTGCCATACAGCCCGGCGGCTTGCGGCAGTTCCATCCTCACGGTGTAGCGGCCAACACCGAACAGCATGGCCGGCAGTTTCATGTAATGCAGCGACATCACGGCGACCGCGACGAGCGCTATCACGGCAAAGATGACCAGCTGGATCTTGATCCGTCTGTCGAGATGGAGATGCATCTACGGCCCCTGATCCCAGCGGTACGGAGCTGTCAATGGGTTACCTGGTGTGTTCCGGAAGCCCCGGGTACATGGGCTTGGGAACTGGCCGATAGTGCGGCCCCACTGCAGCTCTAGCTCAGTCAGATGACACTCCCACCTGGTGCCGGTCAAGAGTCCTTGGTCGATTCGGCTGAGCGTGAGGTCGATGATTGCCGTCAGGTTGGCGTAATCACCGCGTTGCCATTTCTCGATGGTTTCGTTCGGAAATGGGAAGGTGGGAATCAGGCTGAGCGCTCGCGTCAGGCTGGGGCCGGCATTAGCAAGCGACTCCAACACCGGTGCGAGTTGCTTTAATTCCTTGACCAAATTCTCCTTAGTTTTGTTCACCGAATCAGCAGTCAGCGCAGCGAATTGGCTCAGCTGATTGGCCGCCTCGACGAGGTTGCCCCGCTCGCCGTTAAGAACAGCGAGCGCGTCGGGGATGGTCGCTAAGGCCCGGTCCAGCACGGGTTGCTGCGCGGCGAACTTCCCAACCAGGCGGTTCAGGCTTTCGGTGGCCGCGATGATGTCACCCTTCTGGTCATTGAGGTATGCGGTGAACTTGTCCAGCTGACCGATCAGACTTCGTAGGTCGTGCTCACGCCCCCGAAACGCGGTGCTGAATGCCTCGGTGATGTCTTGTACTTGGCCCAGTCCGCCGCCATTGAGCACCGCGGACAACGCCGCCAGCGTCTGCTCGGTGGTGGGGTAGGCGCCGCCGTGTGACAGCGGGATGAGCGAGCCGTCGCGCAGTTTGCCTTGCGGTGGAGCGTCTGCCGGTGGCGCCAGCTCGATGTGGTAGGAACCCAGCAAGCTGGTCGTGCCGATCTTGGCGGTCACGTTGGCGGGCAGGTCGACATCGCCGTTGAGGCTCATGGTCACCAACGCATGCCAGCCCTGCCGCTCGATTTTCGTCACATGGCCGATCGTCACGTCGGCGACTCGCACCCGCGAATTGGGTTGGATGTTGTTCACATCGGGCATCTGCGCCTGGATCGCGAAGGAGCCCGGACCGGTTCCTTGCGTACCGGGCAGCGGCAGCGAATTGAGCCCACGCCAGCCGCAGCCAGCGGTTACCAAGATCATCACCAGACTCGCCGCCGCGCGGCACCAGCAGCTGGATCTCATGAGCCACCGCCCGGGGGCATCATCAGGCCGGACAGGCCGGCCGCGGGATCGGTTGCGACCGTCGCGGTGGCCGGCGCACCCGGGGCCGGTGCTTCGGCGGCCAGTGGCGGACCCGGGGGCACCGCCGCCGGCGGACCAGGGGCAGGCGGCGGGGCCGCTGGCGGGCTAGTCACTGGCGGCGGAACGTAGTCAGGCCGCATCCAGTCCTCGCTGAAGGTGACCTCGTTGGGCCTGGCCTGTGGGCCGACGAAAAGGTCCTCCCCTAACGGGGGGAAGTTGTACTGGCGGTTCTTCAAAATCGGCGCCAGATACTGCACGCAAAGTTTCGCCGCTTGCTGGCCCCCCAGCCGGGAGGCGGCCTGCACCGCTCCGCAGAGGAAGGAGATCGGGTTGGCGAAGTTGTTGACCGCCAGCGCACCGGTCAGCGCACCGTTGGCCGGCTCGAAGATATTGTTGAAATTCACAAATGGCGTCGGGGCAATGTGCAGCGTCTGCTTGATGTCGTCGAGGCTGTCCACCAGCGCCTTGGTGATGGAAGCCAGCTTGTCCGACGCGGTTCCCAGCGTTTCGCGGTTCTCTGCGGTGAAACTCTTGACGTCCGCCAGCACCGCGTTGAGGTCCTCGGCGGCCTGACCCACCTTGTTCGGGTCATCGGCCAGCAGCGACGACACCGCGGCCAGGTTGTGGTTGAGCTGCTCGAGCAGATCGGCACTGTCGTGCAATGCCGATACCAGCGTCGACAGGTTTTTGAAGGTGGCGAAGATGTCTTTGCTGTGGTCGCCCAGGGCGGACACCGTCTGCGACAGCTTGATGATGGTGTCGCGAATGGTGCCACCTTGCCCCCGCAAGTTGTCGGCGGCAGTGTCGATGAGCGCACCGAGCGTACTCACCCCGCCCGGCCGGGTGGGCTGCAGCAACTCGGTCACCCGCAGTAGTTGCTCCCGCAGGTCGTCCCATTCCACCGGAACCGCGGTGCGGTTCTGCGGAATGACCGACCCGTTCTGCATCGTGGGTCCGCCGCCATAGGGCGGCGTGAGCTGGATGGCTCGACCGGTTACCAGCTGCGGCGACAGAATCACGGCATTGGCATTGACCGGAACCTTGTACTTGCGATCGAACCAGAACGAGATCTTGGACCGCAGCGGCTGCGGTTCGATGGCGAGGACCTTGCCCACCGACACGCCCCGGATGCGCACGTCGTCACCGGGAAACACGCCATTGCTGTTGTCGAAGTAGGCCACGACGATCGTTCGGGCGGCCTCGCCGGCGGCTCGCATTGCGACAAACACCCCGGCGACGAGCACCAGAATCAGGGTGGTCGCCAGCACCACGCGAGCCCGTCGCAGCCTCGCTGTCACGGTCGGTCTCCCGGTTGCTGCGCGGGCGGTACCTCACCTGGTGCCGGCACATAGACCGGCGACGGTGTCGGCTCTGGTATGGACTGCAGGCCGGGCGGCGGTACCGCAGGTGGCCCAGGCGGTGGGCCTCCGGGCGGCGGGGCCGGTGGCGGTAGCCGATCGGGGTAGCAGCCAGGGCCGGGCAACGCCAAGCCAGGCAAACCGCACGGATGGTCGCCCGGGGTGCCGGTGATCGCGTCGGGCAGATTCAACCGCGGCGGCCCGGATTGGCCTGTCCGCGGGTACGGCATCGGCAGCGGAGGGGTCGCTGGCTGGCCGGTTTGCGGGTCAGTCAGCTGCGACGGCAACAAGGTGGCCGGGTCCAGTCCAAGGTCGGAGAAGGCGGCGCTGATGAACGGCTGAACGAACTGGCCGGGCAGCAAGTTCACGATGTATGCCTTGAAAAATGGGCCCGACGAGACGGATTCTCCGAGCGACATGGCATAGGTGTTGAGCAACTTGATGGACTGCTGCAACCGCTCTTTACGGTTGTCGACGATCGCCAGTACGCCGTTGAGCTTGTCCAGTGCCGGCCGCAGCTGCTGGCGGTTTTCGGCGATGAATCCCTTCAGTTGCCGCGACACCGCGGAGATATTGGCCCATATCTCATCCAAGGCGGTGCTTTGCGTCCGCAGTTGCGCCAGCAACGCGTTGGTGTCCCTAACCAGGCTGACCACTTGGTCAGTGCGCTTGGCCAGCACGCCGGTCGCTTTGGCTGCATTGTCGAGCAGGTTGCGGAGTTGCGCGTCGCGATCGTTGAGGGTTTGCGCAAACCGCGCCACCCCTTGCACCGCATTCCTCAGATCCGGCGGGGTACCGGCAAAGGTTTGCGCCAGCGTGGCCAGCGAGTTGGACAGCTGGTCGGTGTTCAGCCCGCTGATGGTGTTGGACAAGTCGCCAAGTGCATCGGGCAGCTGGTAGGGCGACGTCGTCCTGTCGATCGGGATGGCACCGTTGAGCTGGCCGTCGCCGCGGGGTGTCACGTCGAGGATCTTGCTACCCAGGAGGCCTTTGGATTTGATCGCGGCCTCGGTGCGATCCCCCAGCCGAACGTTTCCGCCGACCTTGAACTTGACCAGCGCGCCAGGCCCATCAAGTTCGATGCTCGACACTTTTCCGACCGGATAACCCGAGACCTCGACGGCGGCGCCGTCCTTCAGCCCGCCTGCATCGGCGAAGTAGGCGGAGCAATTCTTGCCCTGGTTCAAAAACGGCAGCTTCTGGTACTGCAGCGCGGCGAACACAATCCCGGCGACTGTCACGACGCCGATGGTGCCGACGACTAGAGGGTTGCGTTCGGAGAACGATTTCATTTGGGCGTGCACCGTCCCGAGCTCTGACCGGCCACTTTGACGTACACGGGCTGGCCCCCCTTTCCGTTGAGCTTGAGCACGACATCGCAGAGGTAGAAGCTGAAGTAGTCGCCGTACATCGCTTGGCGGTCTAGCGCCCGGTACTTGTCTGGCAGCGTATTAAGGAGATTGTCGAGGTAGTCATGGTCGGCAAGGGCGATGCCCGCGACCCGGTCGGTTTCATGAACCACCTTCGAAAACGGCGTCCGGGCCTGCGACAGTAGGTCGGCGAGCGACCCGGCAGCCGCGTTGGCGTAGGCCACCGCGTTGGAGATGTCGGTTTTGCGTTCTGCCAGAGCGTGAATCAACTGCGACAGCGACGTCACTGCTTTGTCCAGCCGGTCGCTCTGGCCGCCCAGCGACCCCAGCACCACGTTGAGGTTGCCGACGACTTGCCCAATCAATTGGTCGCGGTCAGCCAACGTGTTGGTCACTGCCGCCGCCTGGTCCAGGAACGACCCGATCGTGGCGCCCTGCCCCTGAAACGCCTGCAACAACTGTCCGCTCAGCGCGTTGACCTGCTCCGGGTTCAGCGCACGGAACAGCGGACGAAAGCCTCCGATCACCGCATCCAGATCCAGCGCCGGTTCGGTGCGGGCCAGCGGAATGGTTTGACCGCCACCTAATACCGTCAACCCGCCGGCCCCTTCCTCAAGCGCCAGGTAACGGTCGCCAAACAGGTTGTCGTACCGGATCACCGCCCGGGTTCCCTCTGTGAGGGTGACCGAATTGTCGGCGGTGAACTCGACCCGCACGGTCGCGTCGGGGTTGATCCAGATGTTCTTGACCTTGCCGACCTCAACCCCGGCGATGCGGACCAGTTTGCCCTCCCTCAGATTGGATACGTTGGTGAACTCGGCGTAGTAGCTCTTGCCTTCGCCGAACCGAACCTGACCGAAGATTGAAACCAGCAGGAACGCAGCGAGCAGGCAGACCGTCAGGAAGGTACCCAGGCGCACCACGACGCCTCTCAGGTTCTCTCCCATGGCTGCTCTCCTGCTTCTGTGGTTGTTGGGCGGTAATGGTGGGGTTACGGTGGCGGCGGACCCGTTGCCGCAGGGGGCGGACTCGTTTCCGACGGCGGTGGGGCCGGTGTCGCCGGCGGCACTCCCGGCCACAGCGGTACACCGCCCGGCCCGTACAGTGCAGCCCCGTACGGCGGTCCCCCGGGGTTCGGCCCGATTGCCGGCCCGGGAATGCATTGACGGATGCTGGGCGGCTGCGGAAAAGCGCGAGTCACCGGTCCCCAGTCAGCCCAGCAGGGATGCCCGATGCCGGGGTTGGGCCGCATATCGAGCCCGGTTCCCCAACCAGTGTCGGTGACCAGCTGGCGCACCGGGAAGTTCTTCGTAGGATCCGGAAGCGACCCGCATCCCGGCTTGCCGCCCGGTCCGCCCTTGGCCGCGACGACGGGCAGGTTGTCGGGATAAACGTATGGATCATTGCCCAGCAACAAGGCGACATCGAGTTGGATCGACCGGCCATCGGCACCGGCCCACGCCGAATAGCCCCCATTGTTGAGGAACCACGTGGCGCCTTGCAGCATGCAGGTGTACTCGGGGCTGTATTGGAGCAGCAGGTTGGTCGTCGGTTCGAGAGTGTTCACCGATGCGACGAGACTGTCCCTACTTCTGGCGAGCAGGTTGGTCCCGGCCTGCGAGAAGCCGATGGTGTTGAGCAGCAACGCATCCAGCGCCGCCGAATGATTCACCACGGTGGTGCTGGTGGTGCTCGCGGCTTTCAGAATCGTGAGGATGTCCTGGGCGGCCGCGTCGTAGGTGTCGTTGAAGTTCTTGAAGGAGCGCCAGTCCTCGCGGATCGTGTCGCTGCGCTCGTTGAGTGCCAGCAATACCTGATTGAGGTCGGTGGTGGCTTCACCGATGCGTTCACCTTGTCCGCGAACCCCCTCGGCAACTGCGGTCAGCACCGCGTTGAGCTTGACCGGATCGATCATCTTGAGCAGGTCAACGACATTTTCGAAGACCGTATTGATCTCGGTGCTGACATTCTTCGAATGCAAAACCGCGCCCGCGGCCAGCCGAGCATGACTTGGGGTCTGCGGATATACCAGCTCGACGAATTTGGCACCGAATGCGGTGGTGGCACTGATCTGTGCCTGCACGTTAGCCGGGATGTACCGGATCTGATCGGGGTCGATCTCCAGCCTCAAGCTGGCCTGCTTCGTGCCACCGCCAACTTCGCCTACCGTGCCGACCTGGACGCCGCGCAGCTCGACCTTGGCGCCGGGTTCCATCACCAGCCCCGCTCGATCCGACGTCAGCGTGACCGGCACATAGGACCTGAACGTTCCGGCGAAGGACGCCCCGGTGACGTACAGGAACACGGCGATCGACGCCAACAGCATCACCGTCCACCAAAAGGTGGGGATGCGGTGTTGTCCTGGGTTGCGTTTCATGCCATTAGCCCGCCAGGCGGAAGTTGCCGGACTGGCCGTACACGGCGAGCGTGATCATCACGATCTCCACCGCCGCGACCACCATCGAGGTCCGCACGGCCCGGCCCACGGACTCACCAACTCCGGCCGGTCCGCCGTGCGCGGTGTATCCGTAGTAGGTGTGCACCAGCATGACCACGATCGTGATCGCCAACACCTGGAAGAAGGACCAGATGAGGTCCCGTGGACTGAGGAACGTGTTGAAGTAATGGTCGTAGACACCGGAGCCCTGACCGTAGACGGCGGTCGTGCCGGCACGCGATGCCAGAAATGCCATGATGATGGCCACGCAGTACAGCGGGATCACCACCACGATGCCGGCGACAACCCGGCTGGACGCCAAATAAGCGACGCTGCGAATGCCGATCACCTCGAGCGCATCGATCTCCTCGTTGATCCGCATCGCGCCGATCTGAGCCGTGGCGCCCGCACCGATGGTCGCCGACAAAGCAACGGAGGCGGTTCCGGGCACGATGAGCCTGACGTTGAAGTATGCCGACGCGAACCCGGTGAGGGCTTCGATACCGACCGACGCCAACTGGTTGTAGCCCTGTACTGCGACCAAGGCGCCGGTGGTCATCGTCAGGAAGCCGACGATCACGACGGTCCCGCCGATCATCGCGAGCGCCGCGGCACCCAACCCCATTTGCGCAATCAGCCGCAGCAACTCACTCGGGTAGTGGACGACGGCATCAGGAATCGAACGCAGCGTCGTGGCATAGAACCGCATCTGCGATCCGACCCGATTCCACTCGCTCGCGACGCTGTCAAACGTGCGTTTTAGCCGCGGATGTAGCGTCGCCGGAACGGCACTGGGAACGATCTGCGTCATCGGTTCACCTCACGTAATCGTGAACTGGATACCGACGGCGGTCACGATGACGTTGATCGCGAACAACACCATGAAGGTGAACACCACGGTCTCGTTGACGGCGTTGCCGACACCGGCCGGGCCACCGCCGACCGAGATGCCCATGTAGCAGGCGATCAGCCCCGCCGCCATCCCGAATAGCGTCGCCTTGACCAGCGAGACGATGACGTCGGCAAGGCCGGTGAGCGTCGTCAGGCCGGTCACGAATGCGCCCGCGGAGACATGCTGGACATACACCGTGAAGAAGAACGCGCCGGACAGACCCACCACGGTCACCACCGATTCCAGCGCCAGTGCCACCGTGGTAAGCGCCAGCACCCGCGGGACCACCAGCCTCTGGATGGGGTTAATGCCCAGCACCTGCATCGCGTCGAGTTCTTCGCGGATGGTCCGCGCACCCAGATCGGCGCACATTGCGGTGGAGCCCGCGCCGGAGACAACTAGCACCGTGACGATCGGTGCGATCTGGTTCACGGTGCCGATCGCAGCGCCCGTTCCCGAGAAATCCCCGGCACCGATTTCGGTCAGCAGAATGTTGAAGATGAACGTCAAGATCACCGAGTACGGGAGCGTCATCATCAGCGCCGGCACCATTGACACCCGCGCCACGAACCAGCTCTGAAGAAGGTATTCACGCCAAGCGAAAGGAGGCCTGAACGTCAATACCAAAGTGTCTAGTGACATCGCAAAGAAGCCGCCTACGGCACGGAGGGGCTTGGTAACCGCGTACGTCGTCACCGCAAGCGCTCCCACGGAGCGAGCGTGACGCCGGGTTGCGGACGTGCCGCCTTCTGCGGGCGGACTTGACTGCGCCCCGGTGCGCCTAGGCATACAGCCACGGCGAGGACGCCCCCAGTCGCCCGCAGCTGCAAATGGATACGGCCAGCTGATGGCATGCTCGAACGTTAGCGAGGCCCGCAGTCCGGTGACTGCTCCACCAAGAGGGATAATGGGTCCCCCATCGGGGTCACTTCAAGGCCAGGTGCCGATATGCCGGTCTGGGCGCATCGACTGATCGTGGACCTCTGAGCGTCGCGCCGTGGCGAAGTGGGCCAGTGGGCCCGTCTCATCGGTCGCGATATTCGTTCGTCAAATCTTCCGGTGCACAAGCACTTTCGCGAGTTCGCAGCTCGACACGGCGGATCTTGCCGGAGATGGTCTTCGGTAGTTCCATGAATTCGATGCGCCGGATGCGTTGATACGGAGCAAGGTTTCGGTTGGCATGGGCGAAAATCGCGTCGGCAGTGGCCCGATCAGGAAGCCACCCCGCCGCCAGGCTGATGTAGGCCTTGGGCACTGCCAACCTGATTGGGTCAGGGGCCGGTACCACAGCCGCCTCGACCACCGCCGGATGTTCGATGAGCACGCTTTCCAATTCAAAGGGGGAAATCTTGTAATCCGACGCCTTGAACACGTCGTCGGTGCGGCCGATGTAGCTGATGTAGCCGTCGTCGTCGCGGCTGGCCACGTCCCCGGTATGGTAGTAACCGCCGGCGCAAACCAAGTCAGTGCGCACGTCATCGCCGAGATAACCGGCCATCAGATTCACCGGCCGCGGATCGAGCCGCAGACAGATCTCACCCTCGCTGGCAGGCTGCCCACTCACCGGGTCGACGATCTCGACCGCAAGACCGGGCAGCGGCCGACCCATCGAGCCTGGCTTGACTGGTGAGCCCGGCGTATTGCCGATCAACGCCGTGGTTTCCGTCTGCCCAAACCCGTCCCGAATGGTCACCCCCCAATGCTTCTGGACATGCTCAATAACTTCCGGGTTCAGCGGTTCGCCTGCGCCGACCACCTCCCTCAGCATGGGCGGCTTGGCGCCCAGGTCCGCCTGAATCAGCATGCGCCACACCGTCGGTGGCGCACAGACCGAGGTGACGTCGGCCTGCCGCAGCATCGTCAGGAAGCGGGAGGCGTCGAAACGGGTGTAGTTGAAGACGAGGATCGTCGACTCGGCGATCCAGGGCGCGAAGAATGAACTCCACGCGTGCTTGGCCCAGCCCGGGGAGCTGATGTTGAGGTGGACATCACCTGGACGTAGTCCAAGGAAGTACATCGTCGACAAATGCCCGACTGGGTAGGAGCGGTGCGTGTGCTCTACGAGTTTCGGCTGGCTGGTGGTGCCGGACGTGAAGTAGACCAGCATCGGGTCGTCCGCGCGGGTGTGGGTGGCAAGCGGTAATGCCGGCGCCGCCGCGTCGGCCAGCCGATATGGCTGCCACGGACGTGGTGCATCGCCAATCGCGATGCGGCCGAAATCTCCGGGAATGTCAGCAAGTTTGGCGACCTGGTCGGCATTGGTGATGACATGACGCACCGCTCCCCGGCCCACGCGGTCAGCGAGGTCTTTAGGCCCCAGCGCCGTCGTGGCCGGCATGAGCACCGCACCCAGTTTCATGACCGCCAGCATCGACTCCCAAAGCTCGACCTGATTGCCCAGCATCACCATGACCCGATCGCCGGGCGCGACCCCGCAGGCGGTGAGCGACGCGGCGAGCCGGTCCGATCGCGCGGCTAACTCGGCGAAGGAATACGAGCGATCGGTCCCGTCCTCACCGATGATGCGCAGCGCCGTTCGCAAGTTGTGCCGCGCGATGGGGTCGAACCAATCGAGTGCCCAGTTGAACCGATCGCTTATGTCCGGCCAGCGGAAAGCCGCGACCGCGGCGTCGTAGTCGTCGCGGTGGCGCACCAAGACGTCGCGGCACGTGCGGTACGCTGCCCGATCAGTTGTTCGGTCCATCCGGACGGACTCCTCTCACGTAGCCTTTTTGTGCGGCCTCTTTTTGAGGGTGTTTGACAAACTTGCTTTGCGGCGTCACTTCGGCGCCGACGGCGACCCGAAGGAGGCTGCCCGTGCAACGTCGCGAGCCCGCACTCCGGTCCTCTCGGGCTGAACGCGTCGCTGCCGATTTGGAACACGAGATCCTCAGTGCCCGCTTGGCGGTCGGAGCTCACCTGGGCCGCCGCTCGGAGATCATGGATCGGTTCGGCATCAGCCCCACGGTGATGAACGAAACACTGCGAATCCTGCGCGATCGCGACCTGGTGAGCGTTCGACCCGGACCAGGAGGCGGGATCACCGTGGCCAGCGCGCCCCCGCAGGTCCGAGTGGGGGCGCTGGACCTGTGGTTTCAGCCTTCCGCCCCGCACCCCCTGGACTTGTTCGAAGCTCGGCTGTACCTCGAGTTCGGCTTGACCAAGGCGGCGTTCGAGCGGGCGACCAGCGAAGACATCGCTGCGATGCGATCGTCGATGGTCACCTTGCGAGCCTGCACCGAGGCCGAGCAGTTCTTGGACGCCGTGCTCGACTTCCACCGCGTCGTAGCGGTCGCCGCCCATATTCCCGTTCTGGAGGGCATGCACCAGCTCATCGTGACCAGCATCAAAGCGGTGCTGACGGGGGTGGTGTTCGTCAGCGACCACGAGCCGATGCTCGCGCGGAGTCTCGACGTCCATGACGACATCGTGGCCGCCATCGCGCTGCACGATCAGGTGTCGTTCGTCGATGCCATCAACCGCCACGATCAAGACCTGATCCGCACCGACGACCCGGACCGCACGCCGAACACCCCGCAGCACCCCTGACCCACGTCGCAGAACAAACTCGCCGGTCACTGCACTGCTCTCTCTCTGTAAGTCGATCCTGCCTGCCTACTGGTACTTCTACCATCGTCGCGATGTGACCCACAACATTGTGCATGCACATATTGAATTATGGATGCACAATTGGATACTCTGGACGAAACCTACCAGTCTCAATGTCGCGCGGAGCCACAACCATCAACGCCCAGCTAGTCGCCCACCCCGGCCTCATCGATATCCACACCCACGCCATCGACGAGCAACTGCTGGATCTGCGGCGCGCCTATCCGCACGACCGCTGGCCTAGCGTCGAGCGCACCGGCGATACCGAGGCGCAACTACTGTTCGGCGGCCAGCACTATCGCCGCATCGATCACCGGTGTTGGTCGCCAGCGGCGCGGCTAGCAGATATGGACCGTGAAGGCGTTGGAATGCAAGTGCTTTCGCCGATTCCGATGACGTTCTGCTATCGGGCATCAGCCCGCGGGGCGGCCGAATTGGCGTCGGCTCAAAATGAGTTCTTCACCCAGATCATCAAAGAGCACCCAACCCGCTTCGCTGCGCTGGGCGCCGTCGCTCTGCAGGACCCCGACCTGGCCGTCGACGAGATGCGCCGGTGTATGCGCCGTCGGGGTTTCCTCGGCGTCGAGATTGGCACGCAGGTCGGCGGTACCGAGCTCACCGACCCAAGCCTGGACCGCTTTTTTGCCATCGCAGGAGAACATGGCGCCTTGGTGCTGGTCCATCCCAGTGACCAGGACCTGCCGGCGCGCGTGACGGAGCTTGGGCTGGGCTTCGGCGCCGGAATGCCGGTCGAGACGGCGCTGGCAGCGGCGGCACTGCTGATCGGCGGGGCGCTCGCGCGTCGGCCCGAAGTGCGAATCTGCT
Organism: uncultured Actinomycetota bacterium; assembly: GCA_963826365.1. Lineage (GTDB taxonomy): Bacteria > Actinomycetota > Actinomycetes > Mycobacteriales > Mycobacteriaceae > Mycobacterium. The sequence goes on from CAWGXA010000013.1 coordinate 62,572, forward strand.
TGGCGCACGGGGGAGGCGCACTGCCGGCGCTGATCGGCCGACTCGACAAAGGGGCGATGATCGCCGGCATGGCCGGCGACTCACCCGACCTGCCGAGCCGCCTGGCCCGCCACCTGTGGTGCGACTGCCTCACCTACAACGGCCCAGCGCTGGACGCAGCGATCGACGTCTTCGGCAGCGACCACGTCGTCTTCGGATCCGACTACCCCTTCCCGGCGACGCCCGAGCCCCTCGACGACATCGTTGCCGGCCTGCCCGCCGACCTGCGTAGCAGGATTTGCCGCACCAATTTGGAGGAACACTATGGCGAATTTCCTGGGTCTGGGAATGACCCACTACCCGTTGCTGGCCGGCACCGACGAGCACATGGCGGATCTGTTGCGCTGGACCTTGGCTGATCCCGACATTCCCACCGAGGCAAAGGATCCCGCGAACTGGTCAGCGTCGATGCGCGCCGAGTGGAACGCCGACGGCGGACTAGCGTCTGCGGCGCATCACCGAAAGCTATTAGTGGAGAACCTATCTCGGTGCCGCGACGCCCTCGACGAGTTCGCACCTGACGTCGTCGTGGTATGGGGCGACGACCAGTACGAGAACTTCCGCGAAGAGGTAGTCCCGCCGTTTTGCGTGCTCGCCTACGGCGACGTCGACGTCGAGCCCTTCGAGCTGATGACCCGCCGAGGCAGCCCGAACGCCTGGGGGCTGCCCGATGACAGCACCATCACGTTGCACGGCGACGCCGATGGCGCGCGCCTGTTGACCGACGACCTGCTCGGCCGGGGCTTCGACATGGCCTACTCCTACCTCAAGCGCAGCGATGCTCCTTTTCCGCACGCGATCGTCAACACACAACTGTTTCTTGACTACCCCGACGCGGGGGCGCGTTTCGAATACCGACTGATCCCCATCACGGTCAACTGTTATGGGCAGCACGCGATCGCCCGCCGGGGTGGCCTGGCGCGGTTCGCCGACATCGCCGACGAGCGACTCGACCCGTCCGGGCCGACACCCGCGCGCTGCTTCGCGCTGGGTCGCGCGGTCGCTCAGGCGTTCCGCGACACCGATCTGCGGGTGGCGCTGGTGGCGTCCTCCAGTTGGTCGCACGCGTTCCTGACCGACAAAACCTGGCACGTCACACCCGACACCGCCGCCGACCGCCGGCTCTATCAGCTGTTCGTCGATGGTGACTACGAGAAGTGGCAGGCCACCCCCAGCCGCGACATCGTCGACTCCGGTCAGCACGAGATGCTCAATTGGTTCTGCCTGACCGGAGCGGTCGATGAACTGCGCCTGGACCTTGCCTGGTCCGAGCTCGTCACCACCGATGTCTTCAACTCCAACAAGTGTTTTGCCGTATTCAAGGAAGGAGGCTCACGATGACATCAACCGTCGCAGGGATCGCATTAGAGCCACGCACCATAGATGCCGGAGGCATTGAAACCAGCTACCTAGAGGCCGGTGCCGGCGAACCGGTTGTCATGCTGCACGGCTCGGGCCCCGGGGTGTCAGCTACAGCGAACTGGCAGCACAACATTGGTACGTTGTCGCAACGATTCCGGGTGCTCGCTCCGGATATCGTCGGTTTCGGCGGGACTGAGCGGCCGGATGACGTCGTTTATTCGCTACGCGCCTGGACCGACCACATCTGGGCGTTCCTCGACGCACTCGGCATCGAGAAGACCGCGATTGTCGGCAACTCGCTTGGCGGGCGCATCGCGCTGCAGATGGCCACCGACAGCCCGGACCGGATCGCCAAGATGGTGCTGATGGGAGCACCTGGCGTCGGCATGACGCTCACCGACGGTCTTGCCGCGTTGCGCGCCTACGAGCCGTCTCATGACGCGATGCGGGATCTGCTGCGCAACTACTTCGCGGTCGATCCGGCAATGATCACCGACGAACTCGTCGCGATCCGGTATGAGGCCAGCATCGCTGACGGCGCTTACGAGGCGTATCGCGCCATGTTCTTAGATCCGCGGCACGCCGGATCCGAACTCGGTATCACCGAAGACGAGGTACGTGCCATCGCCACACCCGCACTGCTGGTGCACGGTCGGGAGGACAAGGTGGTACCGGTGCACGTCTCGGTCACGATGCTAGGGCTGTTGCCCAACGCCGACCTGCATGTGTTCAGTGCATGCGGACATTGGACCCAGATCGAGCGCGCCGACGAATTCTCTGCGCTGGTCTCCGACTACCTGGCACGGCGATGAGCACCGACGTCGAGCCGTCGGTTACCCAGGCAACCGAGGTAGCAGCGCAGTTGCCGCTCGTGGTCGACGATCCAGTGGCCCAACGGTTTCGAGTCCACCGGTCGGCGATGACCTCGCCCGAGATACGCCGAGCCGAGGTCGAGCGGATCTTCGCTAAGTCGTGGCTGTATGTCGGCCACGAATCGGAGATCCCCGAGCCGGGTGACTTCGTCCGGCGGCCGGTCGGCGGACGGCCGATCTTCATGGTTCGCGGGGTAAAAACCGGCAACGTCAACGTGTTCCACAACACCTGCACGCACCGCGGCGCAGTGTTATGCCGGCAGGAATCCGGCAATTCCAAAGTGTTCCAGTGCTTTTACCACGCATGGACTTTTGACTCCGAAGGCCGGCTGAAGGGGGTGCCCGGCCGCGACGCTTACGCCGGCGGGGTGAACTTCGACGAGTTGGGGCTCAAGCGGGTAGCCCGTGTGGAATCCTACCGGGGATTCGTGTTCGCCAGCTTCGACCCCGGCATCGTCGACCTGACCACTTATCTCGCCGATGCCAAGGACTACATCGATCTCGTCATCGACGGCTGCGGCGGCTCGGTCGAGATTGTCCGCGGAACCAATCAGTACAGCTTTAATGCCAACTGGAAGCTGTTGGTGGAGAACAGCATCGACGGCTACCATGCCGAGTCCACGCACGACACCTATCTCAAGTACCTGGTGTCGATTGGCACCGACCTGCGCGGCGGTGTAAGCGGCCGGGCGATCGACCTGGGCAACGGTCACGCCGTCATCGAGTACAGCGCACCGTGGGGCCGTCCAGTCGCCAAGTGGGAGCCACTGTTCGGGGAGGACGCCCGCACCGAAATCGACCGGTTGCGCACCGATCTGGTTGCCCGCCACGGCGAAGGCCGCGCGCACACCATGGCCGAAGTCAACCGCAACATGCTCATCTATCCGAACCTGATAATCAACGACATCATGGCGGTGACGGTACGCACTTTCTATCCACCCGCGCCCGACGTCGTTGACGTCACCGCGTGGGAACTGGCGCCGGTGAACGAGTTGCCCTCCCTGCGCCAGCGGCGCCTTGACAGCTTCCTGACGTTTCTGGGACCGGGCGGCTTCGCCACTCCCGACGACCTGGAGGCTTTGGAGTCCTGTCAGCAGGGCTTCGTCAGCGGCGGAGTCGAATGGAACGACATCTCCCGCGGGATGGGTCGCTCGCCCCTGGCCAACGACGAGGAGCAGATGCGCGCATTCTGGCGGCGCTGGCAGCACCAGATGGGCAATGCGGCGGACCTGGCAGGTGCCCGATGACCGCTATAGCGCCGTCACAGCAGGCGATATCGAGGCAGCAGGTCGAGGAATTCCTCTACACCGAGGCGGCATTGCTGGACGCGTGGGAGCTCGGCGACTGGCTGCTGCTCTTCGACGAGGACGCTAAGTACGAGGTGCCCTGCAACGACACGCCCGACGGCGATCCGGCCCGCGACCTGATGCTCATCGATGACAACTACGCGCGTCTGGCGTCCAGGGTCGACCGGCTCAACAGCCGACGTGCCCACCGCGAGTACCCGCATTCCCGAACGAACCATCAGGTGTTCAACGTGCGATTACAGGACGTGTCGGCCGAAGAGCTATCGGTGACAACGTCGTTCACGGTGTGGCGATTCCGAGCGGGACGCACTAACTGCTACGTCGGCAAGTACCGCTACCGGCTGCGCCGCAGCGACGGCGGCTTCCGGATCGCCGCCAAGCGGGCGGAATTGGATATGACGGACCTGCGTTCAGTCGCCGACGTGGCGATCATCCTATGAGCGGCGCACTCAGTGGCCGGACGGCAATCGTCACCGGCGCTGCCTCTGGTATTGGCCTGGGCATCACCAAGCGGCTCATCGCCGATGGCGCAGCGGTTTTCGCGGCGGCCCGCAGCAAGGAGGACCTGGAACGCGTGTACGAGCATGCTCGCATCGCGGGCGGGTTCGTCGGTGAACTAGACCAACCCGGCGCGGCCGACGACTTGGTGCGGACGGCGGTCGAGACGCTCGGGCATGTCGACGTTCTCGTCAACAACGCCGGAGGCGGCGTAATCCGGCCAACCCTCGAGCACACCGAGGAAACGCTGCGAGCTACCGTCGACAACAACCTGTGGACGACGATCTACTGCGTGCGAGCGGTTCTGCCGCACATGGTCTCTCGAGGTCACGGCCGCATCGTCAACATCGGCGCCGACTCGGTACGCACGGGGCTGGTGGACCACGCGATGTACAACGCGGCAAAGGGCGGCGTGCACGCGATGGTCACCGGCATCGCTCGCGAGTTCGCGGGCGCAGGCATCACCGCCAATACCGTGGCGCCGTGTTACGTCCGCACACCGGAACTGGCCAATCTCTTCGAATCCGGAGACGCGCCAACACGTCTGATGCAGGTCGTCGAGGAAGCAACGGCCATCGTCCCGATGGGACGGCCCGGCGATCCAGCTGAAATCGCCGCAGCCGTCGCCTTCCTGGCAGGGGAAGACAGCCGATTCATCACCGGGCAAACGATTTATGTCAATGGTGGCAGCAGCATGGGCTGATGGCCCTTTTCCCACAATCGAAGGATCTGAATCTGATGACCGTCACCACCACTCGTCTGCGCGCGGCCGCGGACCGGCTGATCGCAGCCGCCGCCGCGCCGCTGCAGTGCGACCCGGTACGCGACATCCTGGGCGAGGCCGACATCGCGTCGGCCTACGCGGTGCAACGGCTGCTCACCGCGGACTCACTGGCGCGGGGACGCCACGTCGTCGGCTACAAGATCGGCCTGACCTCCCCCGCGGTGCAGCGGCAATTGGGTGTGGACCAGCCAGATTCCGGTGTCTTATTCGCCGATATGCAAGTGCCGTCAGGGGGCACTGTCACCACCGCGTTGCTGCAGCCCAAGGTCGAGGCCGAGATCGCATTCATCCTCGCCGAAGACCTCGACGGCGACCTGTCCGAGTCGCGGATCAGAGCCGCCGCCGGCATCGCGATAGCCGCCATCGAAATCGTCGACTCGCGGGTGCGCGACTGGTCGATCAGCATCGTCGACACCGTCGCTGACAACGGCTCGTCGGGCCTGTTCGTACTGGGTTCGGAGGTGTCAGCCGCGGCGGAAATCGACTTCGCCTCGCGCACAATGCGGCTCACACAGGATGGCGAAGTGGTCTCCACCGGGCGCGGCGCCGACTGTCTGGGCAGCCCGCTCAACGCGCTGCGCTGGCTGGCCCGCACCGCCCGGGACAACGGCTCTCCGTTGCGCGCCGGCCACATCGTGCTCTCCGGTGCGCTGGGTCCCATGGTGCCGGTACGGTCGGGCAGCAGGTACGCGGCCCGGATCGACACAATCGGTTCGGTCGAGGTGTCTTTCGCCGAGGTGACGCCATGACGCGCACCAAGGTCGCCGTCATCGGCTCGGGCAATATCGGCACAGACCTGATGATCAAGGTATTGCGGCTGTCGGAAGACCTGGAGATGGGCGCGATGGTCGGCATCGACCCAGACTCCGACGGGTTGCGGCGAGCGCAACGTCTCGGCGTCCCGACCACCGCGCACGGCGCGCGAGGCCTAGTTGAGATGCCCGACTTCGACGACATCGCCGTGGTTTTCGACGCGACGTCAGCCGCCGCACATCTCGACAACGCGCGGCTGCTGAGCCCGCACGGTAAGGCGCTGGTCGATCTCACACCTGCGGCGGTCGGCCCGTTCGTGGTGCCGGCCGTCAACATGCACGAGCATCTCAAAAGCTCGAACGTCAACATGGTGACCTGCGGCGGCCAAGCCACCATCCCCGTCGTCGCAGCGGTCGCCGCCAGCACGCCGGTGCTCTACGCCGAGATTGTCGCCTCCATCGCGTCGAAGTCCGCGGGCCCGGGCACCCGGGCCAACATCGACGAGTTCACCGAGACCACCGCCAAAGCCTTGAAGGTCGTCGGCGGCGCAAAACGGGCGAAGGCCGTCATCGTGCTCAATCCGGCTGAGCCACCGCCGATCATGCGTGACACCGTGCACTGCCTGATCGGCGATGCCGATCTCGACGCCGTTGAAAGGCACGTGGTCGCAATGGTCGCTACCGTCGCCGCCTACGTGCCCGGCTACCGGCTCAAGCAACGGGTGCAGTTCCGCCGGCTTGAAACCGACGACCCGGCCGCCGAATTGGTCGACGCACGTTACGGCCTTCCGCGCTGGCAGGTCTCGGCGTATTTGGAAGTCGAGGGCGCGGCTCACTACCTGCCCGCGTATGCCGGAAACCTCGACATCATGACCTCGGCCGCACTACGGGTCGGTGAAGGCCTCGCCGCGCGAACGGAAGAACGGGTGCCATGACGGCGCTCTACATCCAGGACGTCACCCTGCGCGACGGCATGCACGCCATCCGTCACCGGCTGCCGGTCGACCAACTGCGCCGGATCGCCGCCGCCCTCGACGAGGCCGGAGTCGCGGCCATCGAAGTAGCCCACGGCGACGGGCTTGCCGGCTCCAGCCTCACCTACGGGCCGGGCAGCTCGACCGACGGGCAATGGATCTCCGCCGCAGCCGAGGTGGTCAAGAGCGCCCGGCTGACCACGTTGCTACTGCCTGGGATTGGCACCATTCACGACCTGATGGCCGCCCACGATCTCGGCGTCACGTCGGTGCGAGTGGCCACCCATGCCACTGAGGCAGATATCGCCGAGCAGCACATCGCCAAGGCGCGCGACCTGGGCATGGATGTCTCGGGCTTCCTGATGATGTCGCACATGGCTGAGCCGGGCCTGCTGGCGCGACAGGCGAAGCTCATGCAGGATGCTGGAGCGCACTGTGTATATGTCACCGACTCTGGTGGACGCCTCACAATGCGCGATGTGCGAGACCGGGTACGCGCCTACCGCGACCTGCTTGAGCCGGGCACCCAGATTGGCATTCACGCTCACGAGAACCTGTCGCTCTCAGTCGCCAACTCGGTGGTCGCCGTTGAAGAAGGCGTTTACCGTGTCGACGCGTCACTATGCGGTCACGGCGCCGGGGCCGGCAACTGCCCCATCGAAGCGTTTGTTGCCGTCGCCGAGATTTACGGTTGGCAGCACGGGTGCGATCTGTTCGCCCTGCAAGACGCCGCCGAAAATCTGGTCCGCCCGCTGCAGGACCGACCAGTGCGCGTTGACCGGGAAACACTGACACTGGGCTACGCGGGCGTCTACTCCAGCTTTCTGCGCCACGCCGAACGCGCCGCAGAGGAGCTCGCACTCGATGTGCGCGACATCCTCATCGAGGTCGGCCGCCGCGGCCTGGTCGGCGGCCAGGAAGACATGATCGCCGATGTCGCCCTCGATTTACTCACTGCGGCCGGCAGCCCGAAAAACCTCCCGTTTGGGGGACGAGCCGCCGACCAGTTCGGCGCTACCGTAGGTGCCGCTCAAAACCGGCCCGCAATGGAAGGACGTTTGCCATGACCACCACGACCACCGACCTCGCCGCCTACCCGGCGCGTTATTTCGCCGCGTGGAATCAGCGAGACCTGCCCACCGCCCTGACCGTGATCGCCGAGGCGGTGCAGTGGGAGGACCCATCGCTGCCCACCCCGATTACCGATCACCAGCAGGCCGGCGGATTCTTCACCGCGGCATGGTCGGGCTTCCCCGATCTGGCCTTTCACCCCGCCGGTGAGCCACTCCTCGATATCGCCAATCGACGCGTATCGCAAGAGTGGCGGATGGTCGGCACTCACACCGGCGAGGGGTTCCCACCGGGAGTCGCGCCCACCGGTCGCCCATTCGACATCCCGGGAATCGACGTTTGGCAGGTCGATGACGGTGGCCGGGCCGTCTCGGTACACGCGCATTGGAATGTCGGCACGCTGCTGGCGCAGCTTGGCTTGGCCTGAGCGGCTTCGGTATTCGCCTCGCCTTACTGAGTGCCGCGGCGGAATGTCGCGGCACGCCAGGTCGCACAGCAAGGTCGACCTGACACGGCCCGATCCTTTCCCAGAAGCGAAGTCTCCCCGAAATTCCGGGGAGACCCGGTTCGCCTTCTGCTCAGAAAACCCTTCCACTCCCGACGAGCAGGTGAGTGCATTGTTTGCCCGACTTGCGGGAGTACGATAAACGGCTGCAACGAAAGCATCGGTAATGGGAACGTTCACACGTGGTTGCGTAGCTACATGTTGCGTCGGACGGATTAGATCTGCGGGGCCGCAGCGCGCTAAGGCGTACCGAGGTGCCAAACCGTGACAGCCGGTCCAGATGCCACTCAACGCAGGTCCTTGGGGATTGTTGCCGAGCTCGAGGCAGAGGGCTATCACGATGCTGAGCCGGTGGGACGCGGCGGGTTCGGCGTTGTCTATCGCTGCAACGAGCCGTCGCTCGACCGTGTCGTCGCAGTGAAGGTGCTCAGTTCTGATCGGGACGATGTCGACCTCGAACAGTTCGCTCGCGAGCAGCGGGCGATGGGGCGGGTCTCCGGCCACCCGAACATCGTGCCTGTACTGCATAGCGGGCTAACCTTCACCGGGCGTCCGTACATTGTGATGCAGTATCACCGTCGAAACACGCTCGGCGCCCAGATACATGACGACGGACCGTTCGGAGCCCGTGAGGCGTTGACAATCGGGGTGCGCCTGGCGGGCGCAGTGGAGACCGCTCACCGCGCGGGTGTTCTTCATCGTGATCTCAAGCCCACCAACGTCCTTCTTACGGATTACGGGGAACCGCAACTCAGCGATTTCGGCATCGCGCGCATCACGGGTAGCCGCGAGACGGCCCGGGACGTTTTGGTCGGATCCCCGTCCTATACCGCGCCTGAGCTGTTCGAGGGTCGCGCTGCCTCGATAGCTGCGGATGTGTACGGTCTGGCGGCCACCGTCTTCACACTCCTTAACGGCGACCCGCCTTTCGCGTTTCGAGCAGGCGAGAACCCCATTGTGTTTGTTCGGCGTGTGAGGGCGGGTCCGATTCCCGATCTCCGCGCGAAAGGCATCGCAGAACCCATCTGCTCGGCATTGGAGCTCGGATTGAATGTCGATCCGGCACGCCGTCAGACCTCGGCGGCAGCGTTCGGTGAGATGCTGCGAACAGCCGCCGCCCAAATCGGACTCAACATCGCGGGCGTTCCACTGGAGTTACCGCCACCGCCGACCGACACTAATGAATCGCCGTCCGGCACTGGAACTCCCATCTCAGCAGCGCATTCGGCAGCTTTCGGAATACGGTCGGACGGCTCAGCCTCGGTCCGACGAGCGCACTATCCGCCGAGCGCCCCAACACGATTCCGACCGCCCACATTCACTCGCCCGACGGTGCCAAGACGACGAATTCTCGACCGCCTCGGTTCAGGACCAAGACCAAAGCTGGTCCTCATCCACGCGCCCGCCGGCTACGGCAAAAGTACGCTCGCCGCACAGTGGGCCGAAGCGCTCACCCGACAGGGTCTGAAGACCGCATGGTTGGCTATCGATACCGACGACAACAACGCGGCCTGGTTCCTCGCCCACCTGATTGAGGCGATTCGGCGCACCCTGCCAGACCTCGCGGAGACACTGCAACAAGAATTCGAGGGGCATCTGGAAAACGCACAACACTACGTCCTGAATGCTTTGATCGATTGCCTGCATTCCGACAAACGGACCCTCGCGCTGGTGATGGAAGACTGGCACCGAGTCAACAACACGGAAAGCACGAAGGCTCTCGCCTATCTGATCGAAAATAGTTGCCACCACCTACATTTGATCGTCACAAGTCGTGCACGCTCAGGGCTTCCGCTCTCCGCGATGGCGGTCCAGGGGGAACTCACGGAAATCGACTCGTCGCTGCTCAAGTTCGATGTGGCCGAATCCCAGGCGCTGCTGGTCGATCAGTGCGGCCTCGACCTTACAAAAGCCAACGTGGCCGACCTCGAGGGCTCCACCGATGGATGGGCAGCCGCCTTGCAACTCGCGTCATTATCGCTTCGTGACCATTCCGACCCTGCCGCGCTCATCCAGAGTCTGTCCGGGCGGCACAAAGCAATTGGCGAGTATTTAGCATCCAACGTCCTAGACAGCCTCGAGCCGGATCTCCTCGATTTCCTCCTGTCGACCTGCATCACCAAACAGATCTGCAGCGGGTTGGCGAACGCGCTCACCGATAACCGGTCTAGTCAAAGCGTCCTCGAAGAGATCGAAAAACGCGATCTTTTTCTGCGCAGGACTGACACCCAAGGATCGTGGTTCCAATACCACCACCTGTTCGCCGACTACCTTTTGCACCGCCTCGAGCGCGACGCAGCAGATCGCATTCCAGAACTACATCGCAGGGCCGCACAGTGGTTTTCGGAAAACCAGATGCTCAGCCAGGCCGTCGATCACTTGATCCTTGCCGGCGACACAGCGCAGGCGGTCGATGCCGTCGAGCAGGCGGCCCCGGATCTGAACGAACGATCCCAGATGAGCACCTTGATCGGGCTCGCGGGCAAGCTGTCCGCCCAACACGCCGATGCGCGCCCGAGGCTGCAGGTCGACCTCGCGTGGGCAAACGTCGTCCTTCACCGCCTGGCGGCGGTGGCGGACGCGCTTCGGTTGGCTGAGGCCGCCATCGACTCGGTACCGACCGAGCAAGCTGGCGACCTGCGCGCCGAGATGGACCTAATTCGCGCAGTAGCCGCCGCTTTCCAGGACCGCATCGACACCTCCGCTGCCGCCGATGCGGTGCAGGCTTGCGTCGACCGGGCGGACACGCTTCACCCCTGGATTCTCTGCCGGGCAGCTGATGTCGGCTCATTTCGTGCCATTCGGGTGTTCGACTTCGATGACGCGTTGCGCTGGCAGAGGTGGGCACAGCAATACCATCAGCGCATCTCCGGGGCGCTCACTGTCGGCTATGGATACTGTTTCGCGGCGATCGCCGCCAACGAGCAGCTCGACGTTGCCGGCGCCGAATCACACCTGCGACACGCGATGCGAATCGCGCTGCTGCCGTACGGACGCCCAACTTACGTCGCAAAGCTCGCCGGATCCTTGTTGGGTGAGCTTCTCTACGAACGTGGTCAACTCGACGAAGCGGAGGCATTGCTCGACGACGCGTACCAACTCGGCACCGAAGGCGGACTCGTCGACTTCATGCTCGCAACGTTCGGGACCGGAGCTCGGCTGAAATTGACCCGAGGCGACACGGCAAGCGCGCGCCACCGACTTGCCGAAGGCCTAGACATCGCGCGGACACTGCAACTTCCGCGGCTAGAGGCTCGCTTGCTCAATGAAACTGTCCGAATTGCCGCGACGTTGGGCGAGCCAATCGACGAGTCGGTGGCACGGCGAATCACGAGCGCAGGTTCTCAACCGCTCGACGGAATCGGTAACGTCGCAGCCGAATCCACCGAGGATTCGCAAATCCGATTGCTCATGATCGACGGGACGTCATCAGCGCTTGCGACGGCTGGCCAGCGAGCACGCACTCGTATGGAGCATGTCGATCAGGGCAAACGCCCACGCGCACACCTACACGCCACGGTCCAACTTGCGCTCTGCCTGGCCGCGGCCGGCGACACTGACGAAGCGCAACACGTTCTCTCACCAGCGCTGAGAACCTGCGCCGCGCTGGGCTTGAGACACTTGTTGATCGACGAAGGGTCCCAGATGCTCCGCCTCGCGAAGGCATGCGTTACCCAGACCGAAAGCAGTTTGGGCGATGACGCGGTCACCGCGAATGTCCGCGATTTCGCACTGCACCTTGCTGAGAAGCCCGCGCTCTAACGCCCGCGGCCCAATTTCGGCGCAGCTGCTTCGCAGCCCTTGGCTAGCCAACACCCGTCCCCGGCATTGCGCAGACCGACAGCGCCACCGCGCTGCTGGCCCGTACGTCCGACCGAGCGGGCACCATAGTGGCCCTGTGCGGTGAGCATTGAAACTTGACTATTTCGGTCTGACCATTTTAATGTTTTCCCTATGATGGTCGTCTCGCCTACTCGGGCGCCTCGGCACAATCAAGCGAGCGGAACCTAGTGACGGGCCCCGACATGTTCTCCTTGGGTTCCGCCGACGGCAGGCAGCTCGCCGGCTATCGCTGGACCGCTCAGGACGGCCAGACCGGCGCGGGCGCCGTTGTGCTGGTCCACGGCATGGGCGAACATGTCCGCCGATACGATCATTTTGCCGATGTGCTCACCTCGCAGGGATTTGTGGTGTACGGACACGACCATCGAGGACACGGCGCCTCACTGGCCGCTGCCGACCAACCCGGCCACCTGGGACCCAACGGGTGGCGCGCACTGGTGGACGACCTGACTCTGGTGATCGCGCAGGCGAGATCAGAGCATCCGGACCTGCCCGTTGTAATGATCGCTCACAGCATGGGTTCGTTTGCCGCTCAACAGTTTCTGCTGGATCACGGCGACAGCGTGGATGCGGTCGCGCTCACCGGAACCGCGGCCGTCGACCTTCTGGAACCGGCCTTGGACCTCTCCGGCGACCTGGAGCTGTCCGCCTTCAACGCCGCATTCCATCCTGCGCGAACGGATTTCGACTGGCTCTCCCGCGACGAGTCGGTCGTCGACGCCTACATCGCTGATCCGCTGTGCGGATTCGGCCTCGACACCGCATCGCTGGAAGACATGTTCGCCGGCGCCCGGCGAGTCGCCGATCCCGCCCAGATGGCACGCATTCCCGGCGACCTGCCGTTGTATTTGGCGGTGGGATCGAGGGACCCCGTCAACGCCAGGCTTGCTCTGCTGTGGGCACTAGTGGACCGTTTCCGCGCCGCTGGCCTCGACGATGTCACCGTTCGCGTCTACGACGAAGGCCGTCATGAGATCCTCAACGAGATCAACCGGGAAGAAGTGATTGAGGACCTTTTGCGCTGGCTGCAGCGGGTATCTGCGCCTCGCACAGTCCGCGCCACTCCGGGTCCGTGGAGGGGCCAACGACCGCGAGGACGAACCGATGACCGATGACCGCCGGGCCGACCTGCCCGTACCCAAGGACCTCGACAGATCCACTGCGCTGATCGTCGGCGGCACTGCCGGCATAGGATTGGCTTCAGCTCGGGCACTGGCCGCGGCCGGCGTACGACGGATCGTGATCGTCGGGCGCAACTCCGAGCGGGGCGAACTCGCCGCGAAGTCGCTCGCCGAACTCGGTGCCGCTGCGTACTTCGTCGCCGGTGACGCCACCAATCCCGACACCGCAGCCGCCGTTGCGGCAGAGGCCGAGCATATCCTGTCGGGTATCGACATCCTGATGTGCAGCACCGCCGCGGACGTCCGGCCTGAGCTGTTCATCGACATTCCGACAGCCGAAATCGCTCGCATAGTAACGGAATTAGCCCTCCCGTCGATGCAAATGGCCAGCGCGGTCCTGCCCGGCATGCGCACTCGCCGAGGCGGCGTCATCGTGAACGTGGCGTCCGATGCGGCAAAGACCGCCACACCAGGCGAAGCGCTTATCGGCGCCGCGAAGGCGGCCATTGTGATGTTCACCCGAACGATCGCCATCGAGGAGAAGCGCTACGGTATCCGCGCCAATGCGCTGACGCCGTCGCTGGTCTCTGGCACCGCGTCGACCGAACGCATTACCGCTGATGGGTTCAGCGGCAAACTCTTTGCCAAAGCAGCCCAGCAAGCTCACCTCGGTGTGCCGACGGCCGAGGATATCGCTGCGCTGACGGTGTTCTTGTGCAGCCCGGCGGCGGCGCGGTTGACGGGCCAGGCAATCAGCGTCAACGGCGGCATCTCCGCGGCATAGTCTGCTCGCAGGGCACCTTTCGCCAGTACCGCCGAAATCTACATTAGCGTGGCATCTACTCGAACTTTCCTGCGCCGGCGCCGATTTCGAGGTACCGGGACTAGAAATGCCGCGGGAACTGTGTCCAGTCCGGGGCACGCTTTTCAAGGAATGCGTCGCGGCCCTCGACGGCCTCATCGGTCATGTATGCCAGCCGGGTCGCCTCCCCGGCGAACAGCTGCTGGCCCACTAGCCCGTCGTCGAGCAGGTTGAATGCGTATTTCAACATCCGTTGCGCCTGAGGCGATTTTGCGTTGATCTCGGCCGCCCACTGCAATCCCGCGGTCTCCAGCTCGGCGTGGTCGACGACCTCGTTGACCGCGCCCATGCGATGCATTTGCTCGGCTGTGTAAGGCCGGCCCAGGAAGAAGATCTCGCGGGCGAACTTCTGGCCGACCTGGCGGGCCAAATAGGCGCTGCCGTAGCTGCCGTCGAAACTTCCGACATCGGCGTCAGTCTGCTTGAAGCGGGCGTGCTCGCGACTGGCCAGGGTGAGGTCGCAGGTCGCGTGCAGGCTGTGGCCGCCGCCCGCGGCCCACCCGTTCACGAGGCAGATCACCACCTTGGGCATGAACCGGATCAGCCGCTGCACCTCGAGGATGTGCAACCGTCCGGCGCGGGCCATATCGACGGTGTCGGCGGTTTCACCGGAGGCGTACTGATAGCCGCTGCGGCCGCGGATGCGCTGGTCGCCCCCGGAGCAGAATGCCCAAACATCATCTTTCGGCGACGGCCCGTTGCCGGTCAGCAGCACAACCCCGACATCGGGCGACATCCGAGCGTGATCGAGCGCGCGATACAGCTCGTCAACCGTGCGCGGACGAAACGCATTGCGCACTTCTGGCCGGTTGAACGCCACCCGCACCGTGGGATCGGTGACGTGGCGGTGATAGGTGATGTCGGTCAGATCGGCGAATCCGGCGGAAATAGCCGAGACGGGCTGCCACGCCGACGCGTGAAAAGGATTGTCGTCCATAGATTACGGGTTGCGTCGGCGAGACGCGATTTTGGTGTCCTCCATGTAGAGGGCGATCGCCTCTGACCGATTGATGGCGCCGATCTTGCGAAGAATCCGCTTCACGTGTGTCTTGACCGTTTCGATGGTGATGACGAGTTCGTCGGCGATCTCGGCATTGGAAGCTCCCAGGACCAGCCTCTCGAATACTTGCCGTTCACGGTGTGAGAGCGTGGCTGCCAACGCGGAATTCGCCGCTATGGTCGGGGGCTCGACACGAGTGTCGTACTCGTCATCGAAGTTGATGGCTGCAGCGGCGATGCGGTCTGCTTGCTCTGTCAGCCGCGCAGCGGCGCGGGCGATCGAGGTTCGTTGTTGTTGCACCCGTTCGGTATTCAGCATCCTCTCATGAAGCAACGAATAGGCGGAGGCGAACGCATCGAGCACATCGATGTCAGCGGCAGAGACGCCGGCTTCGCTGCGACGGCCGACGTGAATGAGTGCGACCACCCGTGATTTCGCGATGACGGGGGCGACGAGATAGTGTGCGGAGCCGAGCAGCTCCCGATAGCCCGGCGAGGCGGGCAGGGCCTCATTCGTCCGGGTCGTGTCACGCAGGCGAATACAGGCCCGCTCGGCTGCACATTCACGACGCGAGATCACGGTAGGGCCGCCCAGGCCGTGGTCGGATTCCTCGACGACGAATCCGTCGTCTTCGACGAATGACAGCAACGCGCTGTCGAAACCGAGCACGTCACAAAGTTCGGTACTGGCTTGGCGGCCGAGCCCTTGCAGCGATCCGGCCTTCTTCATTCGACGGATGCCAGCCGTCAACGACCGCACCACATCGACGCGGTCACCGACTCTCATTTGGCGCGCTTCGACCTGCGCCCGCACGAAATCTGTCAGGGGGCTCTGTCCGATCCGAGACGCGGTGTCCTCGCTGACGCGTTCGCGGGTCACCAGTCGCTCGGTGGTGGCGGCCGACATCGCGAGCGCGTCGTCGAGCGTCGTCGCGTCACCTGATCGGGAGATGCCGAACGCGCTACATAGCTGTCCATCGAGGTCATTGAGCCGGGCCACCATCGCACGGGTGTTCATCGCGACACCCCGACATCAACGGTGGCGACGCCGACATAGGTCGCGACCGCCGCTGCCCTGCTGGACGTATGGAGCTTTTTGGCAATGTGCTTCAGATGGGACTTCACGGTCCCTTCGGAGATCACCAGGCACCGGGCGATCTGGCCGTTGGTGGCACCGGTCGTCACATGCGACATGATCTCTCGTTCACGGGAGGTCAACGCGGGGACGACCGGTTGATCGTCGCGGTAACAGGCACCGAGTCGCGGTCCAGGTGCCGCGCCTGGCAATGACCACAACACCGATCGGGCCGAGTGGCTGAGCAATTCGTCGACATTGCCGCACAGATTCTCGACCTCCACGCGTTGTTGCTCGGCCTTCTCTTCGAGCGCCGCGCTCTCGAACGCCACGGACAGACACTCGGCGAATGCCTCCAACTGTTCGAGATGTTCCATCGTCACTATTCCGTGGGGCTCGGGACGGTCGGCATGCAGAATCCCGATTGCCCTGCCCTGAACGGTGATCGGGGCGGCGATATAGCCAAAGCAACCGGAGACCTCGACGATCTCCTTGAACGTGCGTCTGTCCTCCATCGGCGAGGGCGCAAATGCGCCGGACCGCTTGCGGACCAATTCAGTCTCCAGCGGAGCCTCCGCCAGCTGGATGTGGCGGCCAGCTACGTAGTCGAGGAGCTGTCGCCCATGGGGATCGGCCCCTTCGTCTTCGATATGCATGCGCTGGGGCAGCCACAGCGAACCGCGCACAGTGGAAATCATCGTCCGCGCGAAAGCCAACTCCCGGCTCAGTACCTCCGGAGCGGCGTAAATCATTTTGTGCGGCGCCAAACCCCGCAGGTACCCCAGGGCATTTCGGACCTCCGACATCGATTTCACCCGGCGAGCCAGATCATGATCGAGGAGTTCGCACTGCAACCTCAGGATCGAGATCAGGATCTCGGCGGTCGTCGCCCAGTCGTCTGTCGGATCGGATGGCAGCGCGATCCGTTGCTCGAGACGTTGCCTCAGGCTGTCCAACTGGTGTCCTAACGCGGCTGGCGTCAATTCGGGCGCCGACAGTTCGAGGTGGTCGGCGGCCGCCGCTACCGCTGCCTCGGCACGCGCAACCACCGCAGGATCCTCCGCGATGGAGGCCGTAAGCACTCGTGAGACCATCACCTCTCCCCTCTACCTCTGGAGGCAGCCATTCCGCCCATTGGTCAGACCATTGGACCGAAGTATAGATCAGGTGAGGCGTGGATCACAACGGGGTTTGCAAACCTTTGCTCCAGCGTCAAATATTTGCCGCAGAGCAACCGGCGGATTCCATCCGTCTCCACGGCGCTTGTGCGGCGTCTTGGCCTAATGGTCTAATGGTCAGGCCATAGGAGGTGGACGTGCACGCTGTGATCCTGCATGAGTTTGGCACCGCCGCGGTCTTGCGTCCCGGGGAATTTCCCGACCCGTCCGCACGGGAGGGCTGGGTAACGGTGGCGCTGCGCGCAAGTGCACTGAACTGGCATGATGTCCTGGTTCGCCAGGGTCGCTACGGTTCGCCGCTGCCGCACATCATCGGTGCCGATGGCGCCGGTGTGCGTACCGACACCGGAGAGCACGTGGTGGTAATGCCGTCGCTGAATTGGGGCGGTCGCGACGAAGCGCCCAGCAGCAGTTGGGAGATTTTGGGCGACCACATACCTGGAACCTACGCGGAGCTGGTCAGCGTGCCCGCGGACTGCCTGGCCGCCAAGCCCGCGGTCCTGAGCTGGGCCGAGGCGGCTGCCCTGCCGCTCGTCGGAGTCACGACCTACCGTGCCCTGTTTGTCCGCGGACGGCTACGGGCGGGTGAGTCGATGTTGGTGATCGGCGCCGGCGGCGGGATCGCCACCATGGCGATCGCCCTCGCGGTCGCAGTCGGGGCGAGCATTACGGTGACCTCCTCCTCGGCCGACACAATCGAGCGCGCGGTGTCCGCGGGGGCTCGCGGAGGCGTGCTGCATAGCGAACCGGGATGGCCCGAGCACGCCCGCGCCATGTCGCCGGACAACGCCGGGTTTGACCTGATCCTCGACCCCGTCGGCCGCTGGAACGAGTCCGTGCGTGCGCTGCGGCCCGGTGGCCGGCTCGTGGTGCTCGGCGCCAACGCTGCACAGACCTCCAACATGGACGTCCGCAGCTTCTATTTCGGTCAATTCGATCTGCTCGGAACGACCATGGGCAGCAGCAGAGATTTTGCCGGCCTACTCGACATGATCGATCGCTGCTCTGTGCGTGCACCGGTGATCGACCGCGAGTTCCCGCTGGATCGGGCGGCCGAAGCACACGAATACCTGGAGCGTGGACGGACGTTCGGCAAATGCGTATTGACGCACGACTAGGAGGCGCACCATGACCGAGTCAGCCGATCTGGTCACCTACCGGCTCGAAGCTACTGTGCCCGGCGACCCAGATGTCGGGGGCTTGGCCGCATACCTGACTCTGAACGATCCCGATCGCCGTAACGCATTGTCTGACGCGCTGCTCGATCAGTTGAGCGCACTGCTGCGGCGCGCGGCATCCGACTCGCGAGTCAGGGTCATCGTGCTGACATCGTCCCATCCGCGAATCTTCTCTTCCGGAGGAAATCTCGACGCGTTCGCCGACGAGCGCGCGACGATCGCCAAGTACGCAGGACTGGCGCGCTTTCCCACTCTGTTTCGCACCCTGACCGATATCGACAAGCCGGTCGTCTGCGCCGCTAACGGCGACGTGCTGGCCGGTGCGCTGGGCATCGCCTTGGCCTGCGACCTCGTCATCGCCAAGGAGTCAATCCGGTTGGGCTGCCCTGAGATCAACGTCGGCGCCTTTCCGTTCATGATCTCGGCATTGATCTTCCGCGCCACCGGACGCTTGATCGCCAATGAGCTGATGATGACCGGCCGGCTGATGAGCGCCCATGAGGCGGCCGCCGCCGGTCTGGTCAACAAGGTGGTGGCCGACGCCGAGTTCGACGACGCGCTGCGCCAATGGGTTGCCGACATCGCTGCCAAATCACCGTTATTGCTCGGCATGGGCAAGCGGGCGTTGGCGGCGACCCGAGACCTGCCGCTGGAATCGGCCCTGGACTACCTGCAGGCCCAGCTCGCCTTGGCCTTCACCACTGAGGATCTGAGCGAAGGAGTGCTGGCCTTCAAGGAAAAGCGTTCCCCGCAGTGGCGCAACGCGTAAATGCCCCAGCGCTGCGCGACTAGGTGTCCTTGTCGTTTCGGTCTGACCATTCTACAATTCGAAGGATTACGCCTCTTGACCGACCGCCGTAGAGCGAATCCCGAGCACCGAGGAACAGCGCGATGAAGCCGAGCCCATACACCGCCCGCTACAGCCCGCAAGAAATCGACCACTACTACCGCGCGGGGCTATGGTCCACCGATACGTTTCACGACCTGCTGGTGCGGCGCGTCGAAGAAAACCCCGACAAGGTGTTCGCGACCGACGGAACGCGATCGCTGACATTTCGGCAGCTCTTCGACGCTGGCCAACGGCTGGCGGTCGGTCTGCACCGGCATGGATTACGACGCGGTGACACCGTCGCCGTCCAGTTGCCGAACTGGGTGGAGTTCATCCAGGTGCTGACCGCGTTGTCTCGATTGGGCGTCATCATGGTCCCGATCATGCCGATCTATCGGCGCGAAGACGTCAGCTACGTGCTGTCCAACGCCGGGGTACGGGCAGTGTTCACTCCGGCGCAGTTCAGCAGATTCGACTATCTGGACATGTATCTCGGTCTACGCCAAGAGCATCCGGAACTCACGATCGCTGTCACCAGGCCAGACAGCGCCGCCGAAGACCTCGCCAACGCCGACGCCGACGTGTTCACCCTGCGCCAGTTGGAGGCCGACATCGACGACCACAGCGCGCGTTCGGAACTGGGCACCCCGCCGGGCCCAGACGACCCGTTCGTCACCGTCTACACCTCTGGCACCACATCACGGCCGAAGGGGTGCGTACATACCTTCAACACCTACTGTGCGGGCGCGCGGGCGCTGGTCGGGCCGTTCGGCTATACCGAGGCCGATGTCCAATTCGGTCCCTCCCCCATCGCCCACACCACCGGGCTCGTCACCAGCGTGCTCGTGCCGATGTTGACCGGGGCGGCCACACACGTCATGGCCAAGTGGGATCCGGTCCGCGGCATTGAGGAGGTCCACCGCTTCGGTTGCACGGCGGCGGTAACCGCCCCCACCTTCCTGCACACACTGTTGTCGGACTACGACGCCGAGCGTCACGACCTGTCCACGTTGCGCTTGTGGACATGTGCGGGCGCACCGATCCCCGCCGCTGTCGTCGAGCGGGCCAGCGCAACGCTTCCCAACATCAAGGTACTTAGCCTCTACGGACGCAGTGAAAACCTGGTCACCACCACATGTTCTGTCACGGACGACGTCTCGCGCGCGCTCACCTCGGACGGCACGGCGATGCCTGGTGCAGAGGTCAAGATCGTCGACGACCACGGTAACGAGGTGCCTCGCGGCACTGAGGGCGACATCGCCTACCGCGGCCCCGCCCACATGATCGAATATCTCGCCAATCCCGAAGAAACCGCAGCTCTGTTCACCAAGGAAGGCTTTTCCAAGTCAGGCGATCTGGGGAAGATGACTGACGACGGCTACGTCCGAGTAACCGGCCGAACCAAAGATATCGTCATCCGCGGTGGGATGAACATCAGCGTCCGCGAGATCGAGGAGCATCTGGCCCATCATCCTGCCTTGAGGGCGTTCTCAGTCGTAGGCATGCCCGACGAGCGCCTCGGTGAGCGGGTGTGCTGCTTCGTGGTCGCCGCAACGGGCCACGACGCCCCGACCGTCGACGACGTGCGCGAGTTTCTACTCGAGCGAGGCATTCCGATCCAGAAGACACCCGAGCGCGTCGTCGTCGTCGATTCCTTGCCGATGACAGCAACCGGCAAGGTTCTCAAACACGAGTTGCGCAAAGACATCGAACAACGCCTCCGCGCAGAGGCCGCGCAAGCCAAAGAAGCTGCGAGCGCCCTCTGATGGAGCTGAAAGACAGTCCCGCCGAGGCGGAGTTCCGCGCGCAGACGCACGCGTGGCTGCAGGACACGTTGCCGCGACTCGGCGGACCCGAACCCGCACGGCTTGAGGACAAACTCGACTACTGGCGCACCTGGCAGCAGCTACTGTACGACGCCGGGTATGCCGGACTGTCCTGGCCGAAGCAGTACGGCGGGGGCGGCGCAGATGCCAAGTTGCGTGCGGTGTTCCATGAGGAACTCGACCGGGCCGGTGCCCCCGAGCGGCTCAACATCATCGGCGAGGACTTCGCCGGGCCCACGATCATCGAGTTCGGCACGCCCTTCCAACAGCACCGCTACCTCCGACCGATCCTGACCGGCGAGGAGCTCTGGTGCCAGTTGTTCTCCGAGCCGGAGGCGGGCTCAGACCTGGCCTCGTTGCGTACCACTGCCACCAAGGTTGATGGTGGATGGCGAATCCAGGGCCAGAAGATCTGGACCAGCCGCGCCCAATTGGCAGCCCACGCGATCCTGCTCGCCCGCACCGGCGGCGGGCCGCGGCATCGTGGGATCACGTATTTCCTGCTCGCCATGGACAGCCCCGGCGTCGAGGTCCGTCCCCTGGCACACATGCTGGGCGAGTCCGAATTCAATGAGGTGTTCCTCGACGGAGTGTTCATCCCCGATGACGGCGTTCTCGGTGAGGTCGACGGTGGCTGGCAGGTGGCGATGGGCACCCTGGCATTCGAGCGGGTCGCTATCGCCACCGGCCGGGTCAACACCACCGGTGCGGTCAAGGATTTGATTCACGAGATCGCGGGCCGCACCGCCGACGACGGAACCCCACTGGGCTGCGACCCGCTGGTGCGGCAACGGATCGCCGATCTCTACGGGCGAGCTCTCGTGCACTACCTGATCGGACAGCGGGTCATCGCCGGAGCTGCCGGCGACGGAGCGCCGGGCCCAGTTACTTCGATCGGAAAGCTGTACTTTTGTCCGCTGGTGGAGGATATCGCCGATTTCGGACTGGAGCTCGACGAGATGGGGGGACAGTTCGCACTCGCCGAGAAGGGTGGCGCCGACTCGCTCGCGTCGCACCAACGCTGGCTGCGGCTGGCGTATCAGGCCCGGGGCACTGCCATCGCCGGCGGATCTACGTTCATCCAGCGCAACATCGTCGCCGAGCGCATTCTCGGCATGCCCAAGAGCTGACCCGAAGAGGTTGATGTGACGAGCTATCAGTGGAATCGGACGGCCAACTACATGAGCAGGCCAACGTGACCCGGCTTGCTCGCGCGCATGGCCTCGTGGACATCCGCTCGTTGCGAGCGCGCTCGGTAACTGACGCGGCCTGGTTCCGGGACGCGGTCCGCACCGACCTGGGCCTGTGCCGTGGCATCCCCGGTTCGGCTAATGAAAACTAACTGAAGTCCCGCGGCGAGGAGGCTTGTGACGATGGACAAGGTCGTGGCAACGACGGCGGAGGCTGTTGCCGACGTGACGGACGGGTCGTCGCTGGCCGTCGGCGGGTTCGGGCTATGCGGCATCCCCCAGGCGCTGATCGCGGCGCTGCTGGACCTCGGGGTCTGCGATCTGGTGACGGTCTCGAACAACTTGGGCGTGGATGGCATCGGCCTGGGAGTGTTGTTGCAACACAAGCGGATCCGGCGCACTATCAACTCCTACGTCGGTGAGAACAGGGAGTTCGCCCGGCAATACATGGCCGGTGAGCTTGAGCTGGAGCTGACACCGCAGGGCACGCTGGCCGAGCGGCTGCGCGCCGGCGGGGCCGGGATCCCTGCCTTCTACACACCCACGGGGATTGGGACGCAGGTGGCCGACGGCGGTCTCGCGTGGCGGTATCACCCAGACGGTACGGTGGCGGTTGCCTCGCCGCCGAAGGAAACCCGCGAATTCGACGGGGTCACTTACGTGCTGGAACGAGCCCTCCGCACTGACTTCGCACTGGTGCACGCCTTCAAAGGCGACCGGCACGGCAACCTCGTCTACCGCGCGGCGGCCGCCAACTTCAACCCGGACTGTGCCGTAGCGGGCCGGATCACCATCGCGCAGGTTGAGCAACTGGTCGAACCGGGCGAGATCGACCCCGCCCAGGTGCACACCCCGGGGATCTACGTGCACCGGGTGGTGCATGTGCCCAACCCGGTGAAGCCGATCGAAAAGGAGACGGTGCAGCCATGACCGCCAACGGCGATGGAGAGCGAAGCGATGAGGTGGGGGCACCACCCGTTTGCGGGGGGGAGCGGCCATGAGCTGGAGCCGAGACCAGCTGGCGGCGCGGGTCGCCGCCGAACTGCGTGACGGGCAGTACGTCAACCTCGGCGTCGGGTTGCCCACCCTGATTCCGAGCCACATCCCCGTCGACATCACCGTCGTCTTGCATTCGGAAAACGGGATTCTCGGTGTCGGGCCGTACCCGCGGCGCGAGGACCTCAACGCCGACCTGATCAACGCCGGCAAGGAGACGGTCACCACGTTGCCAGGTGCGGCGTTCTTCTCCTCGTCGTCCTCGTTCGGGATCATCCGCGGCGGACACCTCGACATAGCGGTGCTCGGCGCCATGCAGGTCTCGGCCGCCGGCGACCTCGCCAACTGGACGATCCCCGGCAAGATGATCAAGGGCATGGGTGGGGCGATGGACCTAGTGCACGGCGTGGAAGAAGTTTTCGTGATGATGGAGCACACCGCCAAGGATGGCAGCGCGAAGATCGTCAAGCACTGCACGCTGCCGCTGACCGGCAAGCGCTGCGTGAAACGTATATTCACTGATCTCGCCGTCATCGACGTCGCCGACGACGGTCTGCACCTGATCGAGACCGCGCCTGGTGTCAGTGTCGACGAGGTTGTCGCGAAAACTGAACCGCCCCTTGCACTTCCTGCCGTGCCGTGACGACAACAATCTCGGCAACCTTCCCGACGAGCACCGCAGAAGAACTCGGCGGCGGCGAGCTACACTGCCGACCCCGACGCGATCGCGGAAATTCGGCGGCTCACGCCAACTCTACGACAGGCCCGCAGCTCAGTCGTCGACGATGATGGCTTGACGCTCGTCCATAGCCAGCGCGGCCTTCGCGTAGCTGTGCACGTGGCGACGCATACGCCGACCCGCCGCATCAGCGTCGCCGCTGCGGATTGCGGTCGTAACCGACCGGTGTGCGCGCGCAGTAACGGTTCGTACGTTGTCGTCGACAAACGCCGCATTCTCGGTTCCGGTATAGATGGCCTGCGACAACGCGATCATGAATCCGATCAACAATTCATTGTGACTGGCCATCGCCACACCCACATGCCATTCCAGATTGGCCTGCAGAAACGCTGACAGGTCGGCGTCAGGATCGGCGATGTCGCTGTTGGCCCGGTCCAGCACCGCCAAATCGTCGTCGGTGCGTTTGCGGGCGGCCAATTCGGCGCAGAACGGCTCCAATGCCTCGCGTGTCTCCATCAGATCAGCCAGTTTGATCTGACGGCCCCTGATCAGCATGCTCACCGTACTGGCCATCGATTTGGTCGTCGGTCGCTGGACGAATGCGCCGCCGGCCCGACCGGCCCTCACCCGAACCAGGCTCTGAACCTCCAGGATTCGTAAGGCCTCTCGCACTGTGGCCCGACTCATTTGCGTCTGCTTGACGAGCTCGCGCTCCGCGGGAAGCGCTATACCCTCGGCCAGCTCACCGCTGAGGATTCGTTCACGCAGCTCACGCGCCAACACGTCAGACGCCTTGGGGACATCCACCGGCTTGAGCAAAATGGTCGAACGTGGCGGAACCGAACCCGCCTCGCCTGGTTCCATCGCCGCTCCATCCGCTTATGCTTTTGGGTTAAAGGTAAGACCTAAAACACGATCAGTCTATTATGCCGTGCCACCGAGCGCAGCCGGTCCTACGTTACTTGTGGTGTAGCGGGCGTGACGTGTGCCAGGGGGCCTTCAAACGCACAGGACCGTCGTGTCGGAGCCAGCGCGTCTCGGTGAATGCACCGATGCGATCGCAGCGGTTTAAAAGACCATCCGCGCGATCAGCTCGGCTACCGCGGCCGGCTTAACTGAGCCGTCGAGCTCCACCGTGTGCCGCACGGTCAGGTCGACCGTGGTGTCGTTCACCTTGGCGGCGTCGACTAGCTCCGAACGCACCCGGACGCGGCTGCCCGCCAGAACCGGTGCGAGGAAGCGCACTCTGTTGAGCCCGTAGTTGATGCCCATTTTCGCGTTCTCGACACGGTAATTGGCCTTGCTTAGCGCCGGAATCAGCGACAGCGTCAAGAAGCCGTGGGCGATCGTTGACAGATAGGGGCTTTCAGTTTGGGCCCGTTCGAGGTCGACGTGGATCCACTGATGATCGCCGGTGGCGTCGGCGAAAGCATCGATGCGGTCCTGATCGACTGTGATCCACTCGGAGACGCCGAATTCCTGACCGATAGCCTCAATGGCCTCCTCGATGGAGGAAATGATTCGCACCGCGTTCGTTGCTGTCATGATCGCCTACACCGAGCGGGCGGACTTAGCCGCCGCCGAGGTTGCTTTGCTGCGTTCGCGTGCCTGCGCCCAGTCTTCGTCGCTCATCGCCGACAGCCCGGCGAACGTGTTAGGTCCGGCGAGCCGTTGACCGCCGTCCATCGCGATAGTCTCGCCGGTGAGGTAGTCGCAGGCATCGCAGAACGCGAAAATTGTCAGGTTCGCCAGTTCCTCGATAGTTCCCGAACGGCGCAGCGGAATCTGGTCGGACTGGGTAGCGCCGACGGAACTGTTGTCCGTCGGATTGAGCATCTCCCAGGCGTAATCGGTCGGAATCGGCCCGGGCGCAAG
The DNA here is from genome assembly GCA_963826365.1 of uncultured Actinomycetota bacterium. Classification (GTDB taxonomy): domain Bacteria; phylum Actinomycetota; class Actinomycetes; order Mycobacteriales; family Mycobacteriaceae; genus Mycobacterium. The sequence continues at coordinate 88,387 of CAWGXA010000013.1, forward strand.
AGCATTGAGGCGAATGCCGTAGGGGCCCCACTCGACGGCCAACGACATCGTCATCGCATGCACAGCGGCCTTTGCCATGGCCGACGGGACCACAAACGCCGAACCACTCCATACCCAGGTGGTCAGGTTCGACAACACCGATCCGGGCAACCCCTCAGCGATCCAGCGCCTACCGACGGCCAACGTCGTGTTAAACGAACCTGCCATCACCGTCGAAGTCACCGCCTCGAAAGCGCGCGGGCTCAAACTGACCGTGGGCGCAATGAAATTCGCCGCGGCATTGTTCAGCACTCCAGTCAACGGGCCGTGCTGATCCCATATGCTGTCAACCGCGACCGAGACTAGCTCGAAGTCTCGAACGTTGACCGTCTGATAATGCGCGCGGCCGGGATGCGTGTACGAAATCTCAGCGGCGGCCTCGGCCAGCACCGATTCGCGCCGCCCCCACAGATGCACCTCGGCGCCGTGGGCGACCAACCTCGCGGCCACGCCGCGGCCCAGCCCGGTGCCGCCGCCGGTGATCAGAATGCGCTTACCGTCCAGCACCATCGGATCGAAGATGCGCGTCATAGTCCCAAGCTCTTGCCGATGATCTCGCGCTGAATCTCGTTGGCGCCCCCGTAAATCGGTGGTGCCAACGCCTTGCGCACCTGCGATTCCATTCCAAACTCGACGGTGTAGCCGTTGCCGCCCATCAGCTGCACACCCTCCAATGCGGCCCGCTTGGCCACCTCGGTGCATTTCAGCTTTGCGATCGAACCCTCCCGCGCGAGCTGGTCTTCCAGGCCGGCGTCGATCTGGGCGGCCACCTGATAAACGTATGCGCGACAGCACTCGATCTCGGCGGCCAGATCCGCTAACCGATGACGGACGGCCTGGAAACTGCCAATCGGTCTGCCGAACTGTTCGCGAGTACGCACATAGGCGAGCGTGTCTTGCAACGCGCGGCGCGCGGCACCGAGCGACATCGCCGCGATGATGAGCCGTTCGACGTTGAGCCCGCGCATCAGCCGGCGCCAAGCATCGCCGATCCCCCCGACGACGTTGTCAACGGGAACGACGACGTCGGTGAAAAAGACATCGTTGACGGTGTGGCCGTCCATCGTCTGGATCGCTTTGATGTCCAGTCCGGGAGTCGAGGTGGACAGGTACAACAACGTCAGGCCGCGGTGTTTTCCGACATTGGAGTCGGTGCGAGTGAGCACCAGCAGATGGTCGGCCAGGTGCGCGGCCGTGATCCAGGTCTTCTGGCCGTTGACGACGAAACTGTCACCCTCGCGTACCGCCCGGGTCCGCACCGCACCCAGATCGGATCCGGCGCCGGGTTCGGACAACGCGATCGCCTCGAAGTGGCCGGCGCACAGGTTGCCGACCACCTCCTTCTTCTGTGATTCGGTGCCGTGCCGCAAATACGTTTGCGCCGCGGTCAACCCGGTGCCGTAGGCATGAATCGGTGCCTGACCGCGTGCGGTCTCCTCAAGGAAAATGCACTCCTCGACCATGCCCGCTCCACCTCCGCCGTAATCGACGGGAACCGACACGCCCAGCCAGCCCAGTTCGGCCAGCCGCTGCAGCAACTCGGGACTGTTGGACAGCCCCTGAGTCAGCTGTGCGCGCTGCTCGACAGTGGCGCAGTTGTCGTCGCAGAACCGCTCGACCGCAGCGGCGAACGCGAACTGCTCGGCCGTGAACATGCTTAGTTGCCCCGGTAGGCAGCGAACTCGGGGCTGCGCTTCTCGTTGAACGCGCTGATACCTTCCTGTGCTTCGGGAGTCTCGCCAAACATCTTCAGAGTCGAGTACGCCATCTGACCGACCGATGCGAATTGTTCAGTGTCGGTGTTAAACGACTGCTTAAGAACCTTCAACGAGGTCGGCGATAGCATCAAGATTTCATCGGCCCAGGCCCGCACCTCTGCTTTGAGTTGGTCGGTTGGCACCACCTTGTTGACCAGCCCCCACTCGGCTGCCTGCTGCGCCGAATACCTGCGGCACAAGAACCAGATCTCGCGTGCACGCTTCTCACCGACCACACGTGCCAGGTAGCCGGTGCCGAAGCCTGCATCAAACGAGCCGACCCGCGGCCCGTTCTGACCGAACACCGCGGTGTCGGCGGCGATCGTCAAGTCGCACAGCACATGCAGAACGTGACCGCCGCCGATCGCGAACCCGTTGACCGCCGCGATGACTGGCTTCGGCACGTCACGGATGACCCGGTGCAGCGTATCCACCTCGAACAGGCCGGTTTCAGACGGTCCATAATCGCCGGTTTCGGCGCGCTGCTTCTGATCGCCTCCCGTACAGAAAGCCTTCTCGCCGGCCCCCGTCAGGCAAATCACTCCGACTTCCGAACTCCCCCAAGCCAATTTGAAAGCCCGGATCAGCTCGTCGAGGGTACGCGCCCGAAACGCGTTGTACCGTTCCGGTCTATTAATAGTGATCCAGGCCAGGCCACTGTCGACCTCGTAGGAAATGTCAGTGAACTCGGTCATCGGTTGCCTCTCCTCATTGAAAGCCATAGAAGTTATGGTCTTACCATATTACCAAAGCGATGTCGGGTGGCGCTACGCTCGAATGCTGCGGCGCTGCCCTACACCGGCATGAAGTCGTGACGCATTTGAGCCAGTTCACCGATCGACCGCTGCAGATCGTCCAGCTCGGCGACGAGGGCTGCGCGGCCATCGGCCGTGTCGGATGTTGCGCCCTGCGAGCCGAGAAGCCCGCGGTGCCGCGCCATCTTCAATGCGGTAGCAAACATTTCCCCAGACACCGATTCCTCGGTGATGCGGTGCTGCAGTGACCATTGCTGGGCGAGACGAAGACACCTCCCAAGCAACACATGCTCGTCGAGGTCGCGACCGGGACCGAGGGTGAGCAACTCCTCGGCCATCACCCGATAGGCGTCAACGAACGGTCTGAGCACCAGATGAGCCACCAGCAGCTCATTTTCATTCAGACCCCGCGCGGCCTCTGCGGTGTCCAGCGGCGCACTTCGGTCATGGCTGCGTCCGCCCATGATCGCGAACTCATTCCACAGTTCATCGGCGAACTCAGCACGCCCGGCGAAGAAAAAATCGAACTTGAGGAGTTCGCGAACCGCTAACGCCTTCTCCCACCCGGTGCGCTTGGTGGCTCCCGGTGTGCGCACGATCGCAAGCAGGGCCAGTTCGGCGATCGCTCTCATCACCAGAACATGGATCGCGCTGTTGCGGTAGACCGCAGCGATCAGATGCTGCTCGTCGCCGATCCCCCACACCGTGGTCGGCCCCTCCGAGTAGCAGGTCAACACACCGGAGCCGACCAGGTCGTGCAGCGTTTGCGACACCGTGGCGCGGTCGGAAAGGTCGGCGCCCCCCGCGACGGGCCAGCCACGGGCGCGCAAGTAACGGGCCAGCGGCGCGACCGTAGCGCACACTTCATCGAGGGTCAGGGCTCGGTCTTCGCCGAGCATCGCGACACACACGGCGGCCGTCGCAGTTACCGGCGTGGCCTGGTTGATGCGGTGGCAGATATCCAGCGCGATGCGTTCGACGACCTGCCGATCGGTCAGCCCCTCGGCACCCAACGCCACCATGCGCTCATACAAGGGCACCGGCGACCCGAAGTTGATGTAGATGCGTCCCAGGCGATGCCGCAGGCCGCGTGCGTAACTGAGCAGCCAGCGCGCGTTCTCGGGCTTCTTGGGGAGCCCACGCGATTCCGCAGCCATCAGCTTGACTTCGTGTAGCGGCAACTGGTCGAAGAGGATAGAGACCGGAACGGCGAGCGTGTGCTCCGACCGCACGGATTCCACCGCGTCGGTCACATACCGCAGCAGCCCGTATCGCGGAGGCCGTAGTTTGCCGGTGCGCGTCCGGCCACCTTCGATCGACCACACCAGGTTTCGGCCGCTGGCCACCATCTGACCGACGACGGCACGCAGGGCCAACCGGTACACCGGCGCATCCCCCGTGGCGCGCCGAACGGGGATGAACCCGTTACGCCGGGCCAATGTGCCCAGCGGAAAGAAGTTGAGATTGGCACCGGCCAGCCCGAACGTCGGCGAGATGCCTTCCTGGCTAAGACGTGGCGGAAACGAGAACTGATCCAAGTAGGAGCGGTGCGAGATCAAAAAGATCAGGGCATGGTCGCGATCCAGCGCCCGCAGCTCGGCCAGATCATCATCGTCGATGACGACCTGAAATCCGCGGACCATCCACGCGGAAAGCGCGTGCCACGCACGCACGACTGCAGGCACGTGGGATGCTGCCATCTCGCGCACGTAAGCGGCCGCCTCGGCCCGAACATCGGCCAGATCGCAGCCCGACTTTGACGCCAATTGTGCTGTGGCACTAAGAAATTCATCAGAACTCAGCAGCGCCTCAACCTCGTTCGGCGACTGTGTGGCGGCGGACCCGTTCGGGTGCAGCAGCCGCGCGAGGCGATCCGGTAGCGCTGTCATTTCCGCGCCACTGCGGATGCCTGCGCGATCGCGCCCGACCATCTCTTGCCGGCCTGGATGCCAGGCCAATCATCGAGCGTATCGATGTACAACTGGCGCATTCGCGGCACCCACTCGTCGATATCGCCGCGGGTCCAGTTGGCGGTCGGAACCGGTTCGTGGACCACGACCTCGATGGTGCCTTCCTGGGCCACCTTCGCGTTGCGCCACATGATTTCGCCGGCGTTGCGGATGACGATCGGAACGATCGGCACCCCCGCGTCGCGGGCCAAGTGAAAGCCACCTTTCTTAAACGCCCCGACGCGCGGACTCAGCGACCGAGTGCCTTCGGGCGCCAATATGATCGAAATCCCAGCACGTAGCCTGTCCACCGCGGGCTGCATCGCCGAAATGGCTTTGGACGTATTGGAGCGGTCCACGAAGGCGACGTCAGCCAGCGTGAGCAGCTGGCCGAGCACCGGTATCTGCTTCACCTCGGCCTTGGCCACCACGCTGAAGCCCCGTTGGACGACTCGCGAGGTGACCATCGCGTCGATCAGCGTGCTCTGATGGTTGATGAAAAATACCGCTGGTCGATGCGTGGTGTGCTGCTCGCCGATGACCTCGACCCGAATATTGGCCAATTGCCCACCGACACGGCCGAACAGAGAGGTGGCCATGTCCACCCCGCCGCGACGGTCCAAGGTCAACACCCCGGCGACCGCGCCCACGCCAACCGCCGCGGCGAAGCCGCCGAACAACGCCGACGTGCGGGCCAGCGCCACCGGATGAAGTCGGCTTCGCTTGGTGGAAAACCGCAGGACCTGCCATCCACGCTCTGCGGCTCGGCGGGCCAGCACCGGCGCGGGGTTGACCGGGTGCGGGAAGCCGACACCGTCAAGCAGCGAGACATCCTCTGCGCCATTGGCGTACGCGTGGCTGTTTTTCAGCGGGGTTCGTTGGCGTTTGGCGAATTCCTTGACCGCGGCCAGCTTTCCTTCCCCCCACGGCGGACGTCCTACTATGCCGCCGGTGAGCACGCCGTGCTCGGTCTCAAGCTCAGTGCACAAGACATGGTCGACACCCAATTCGCGGGCCATGGGCTGCGCCTGCATCCGTGTCGCCGATGTCGCGATGACAACGGTGTGGCCCCGGTTTTGGTGCGCGCGCACCAATCGCCATGCCCCATGAAAGAGCGCTCCGGCGATTTCCTGGGCGAACAGTTGTTCCCCGAGCTCCATAAGGTCGTCTTCGGTGCGTCCCACCCAACCTCGGATTCCCTGCAATAGCAGGTCTTTGAACGCCGCCTCTGTGAGGGGACCGCCAAGCGCGGCACGCAGCGTGCGCACGAACTCGTCGGGTCCGAGTTCGAGATTGCGTGCGCGGTGAGCGTAGAGCGCGCCGGCCGAGTAGCCCTGAATCAGGGTTCCGTCGAAGTCGAAGAACGCTGCCACCTTAGGGCCGCCGGGTCCGGCCTTGATCTCGGCGATGACGTCGTCGACGGTAATTACGCGGGATGGCGTGGAATCGCTCATCTCAGCCACTACGTCCGTGCAGACACGTGCACGGCGCTAGTCGACCATCGTGAGGGATTCGGTCGGGCACATCTGTACCGCTTCCGCGCGCGCGACACCGCCTCGTCGTCCTCTAGGCTCTCTCGCAGTACCTGCACCTTGCCGTCAACGTGGACCTGGAATCTTTCCGGGTCCAGGCCCTCGCAGATTCCGATCCCGCCGCATTTGGTGCGGTCCACTACGACTTTCACTGCTTTATCCCTTTACATCTTCGTGTTGGTGGGCCAGCGGTGCCCACGGGCCCGGCCCCGCCACCGCACGCCTGTGGCGGGCGGAGACTACTCACACGGTGCCCCGGCCGGGTGGCTTGTGGCGTCCGCGACGGCTGCTGCTATCCCACTATGAAGAGTCGATCTGGCTCGGCCAAGAGTGAGCAGGGCTAGATACCTCTGCTGCGGGAGCGAAAACCGCCCGATGTGGTGACGCGCCGGCGCGGGTTGGTCACCCACACTCACAGCACAGGGTTAGTCCGGCCGACCCCGAAGCAAAATCATCAGGCGGTGTTATTTCGGTCGCGGCGTTTCCAGCATCGGGCCGAAGGCCGCAAGATTAGGGAAAAGAGTCAGCGCGTGCAAATCTCAGCCGCCGTGGTGCAGGAGGTGGGCGCGCCGTTCACACTAGCCGAGGTCGACCTTCAAGAGCCGGCACCCGATGAAGTCGTGGTGCAGATCGCCGGAGTCGGCATCTGCCACACGGACATCGCGGTCAAGGAGGGTCACCTGCCGTTTCAATTGCCCGGCGTCCTGGGCCACGAGGGCAGCGGGACCGTGGTGTCGGTCGGGGCCGACGTTACGACGGTCACCGTCGGCGACAACGTCGCGATCAGCTTCAACAGCTGCGGCCAGTGCCCCCGTTGCGCGAAGGGAGAATCGGCGTACTGCCACAACTTTCTCGAATACAACTTCAGCGGGGTCCGCCCAGACGGATCTTCCGGGCTGGCCTCTGCCGGCACCAAACTGGGCGCGAACTTCTTCGGCCAGTCATCCCTGGCGACGCACGCGCTGGCGCACCAACGCAACGTCGTGAAGCTACCGCCGGATGTGCCGGTCGCGCTCGTGGGGCCACTTGGCTGCGGCATCCAGACCGGGGCTGGTGCGGTATTCAACTCCCTCGACGTCCAGCCCGGATCGACGGTGGTCATCGCCGGTGCGGGAGCGGTGGGCCTGTCCGCCGTAATGGCCGCGGTGGTACGCGAGGCCGCGGTGATCATCGCCGTCGACCTACACGAGAGCAGGCGGGTGCTAGCCACCGAACTCGGCGCCACCCACACCATCGATCCGCAGGTCGGTGCACTGGCCGAACAGATCCGGGAGATCGCTCCGGCTGGCGCAGATTATGCCTTCGACACCACCGCAGTGACTCCCGTCGTGGAACAGCTGCTCGGCTCCCTTGGAATGCGGGGCATGCTCGGGTTAATCGGGGTGCCAGCCGATCCGCAGGCCGTCTTTTCGGTCGGGCTGTTCCAGCCGCCCCTGCTTGGCCTGACCATCCGGGGCATCGTGGAAGGCGACGCGGAGCCGCAGACGTTCATCCCCTACCTGCTCGATCTTCATCGTCAGGGCAAGTTCCCGTTCGACAAGCTGATCACCACGATGCCCTTGGCGCAGATCAACGAGGCGGTCGCGGCCCAGCACCGTGGCGAGGTCCTCAAAGTCGTGCTGACACCCTGACCCGGACCCGGACAACGTCCATGGCAAACAACCCGCGCCGTACGGCGGCCGTCGCGGCCACAGCGCTGCTGGCGGCAAGCGCCGTGGCGGCGCGAGCCACGCTCGTTCGGCGCAAACCCGATAGGCCGCGTGCCGCAGTGTCCATGCTGGAGCTGACCCCGAGCCACCGCGCCGGAACGGGAACGCCCCTGCTATTGCTGCACGGAATCGGGGGTACCTGGCAAGCATGGTCCCCGGTCCTGCCATATCTGGAACCACACCACGAAGTGATCGTGCCGACCCTGCATGGGCACGCTGGCGGACCATCACTGGATTCGCAGGTTGCGCCGTCGGTTCAGGCCTTGGTTGACGGCATCGAGGAGGAGCTCGACCGCCTGGGCCTGCCGAAAGTGCATATAGCCGGAAACTCCCTCGGCGGGTGGATTGGCATCGAGCTTGCTCGACGGGGACGGGCGCGATCACTTGTGCTGCTCAGCCCGGCCGGGGCCTGGCGGTCACCCCGCCGCCTCAGGATGACCGCGCACGGCTTCAGGTTCTCCTTCGGTGCGATCGCCCGTTATTCGTCGCGGGCCGACGCGATTGCCGAACGTCGCCTGCTGCACTGGGCGCTGCTGGCGCGCCAGGTAGCACACCCCCACCTGGTGCCGCGGGAATCGTTGGTGAGCTACATCCAGGCCAGCGGTCAGTCGCCGGTCGTCGAGCCGCTGCTGCGGGTACTTCACCTGAACCCGGTCAGCCCCCTCCCCGTCGACCGGGACTACCCCGTGAGGCTGGTGTGGGCAGAACACGATCGTCTCCTGCCCTTCAAGCATTTCGGCTCGCCGATGCTCGAACGTTTGCCAGGGGCGGAGTTAATCCGCCTCAGCGGCGTGGGACACGTTCCGATGTCCGACGATCCGGCCCGTGTCGCTGAACTGATCCTAGAAGTAACCCATGGCGTTGACAGCGCCACGGTGCCGCCACAGAGAGGTGATGGCAGTGTCCGGCAACGACACTGACGCGCTTGCCTCATGGGGCGGCGGCCAAGACCTCAGCGCCTGGGAAGCGTTGATGTGGCGCAGCGGTGGCGACTACCGCACCCGCTCGACCGGGGTGATCGTCGAGTTGCTCGACACAGAGCCGGACTGGGACCGTCTGGTGGCCGCCCACGATCGCTTTACCCAGCGGCTCCCGCGGCTGCGGGAACGCGTCGTCGAGCCGGTGCTCTCCCTGGTCGCGCCGGCTTGGTCGCCCGACCCACATTTCGACCTCGAGTACCACGTGCAACGGCTGCGGCTGCCGGGTGGCGGCTCGATGGCCGAACTGCACGCCGTGGCCGCCCAGTTCGCCGCGCGCCCGCTCGATCCCGAGCGCCCCCCATGGGAGGCGCTGCTCGTCCTCGGAATCACCGGAGGTCAGGCCGCATACCTGTTCAAACCGCATCACAGTCTGAGTGACGGGATCGGCCTGCTGCAACTGCTGGATTTGGCGCACGGGCACAGCCGGGAGCCCGGACCCGCCGACAACGGGCCGTTGCCCAAGCCTCGACGCCAGGAGTCACCGGAGGGGCTGCTCGTAAACCGGTTGGCCGCTAAGGTCGTGAGCGCTCCCGGGAGTGCATTGCGCGAAGCCTTCCACGTCGCCGGCCGACTCGCCGACGACCCCATCGGAACGACGACCGGCGCCGTTAAATTCGCGATGTCGCTGCGGCGCGTGCTGATGCCGCCGGATGCACCCCACTCCCCCGCACTGACCGGCAGCGGATCCGGTTATCGGCTGGACACCTTCGACGTAGCGTTCGATGAGCTGAAAGCCGCGGGGCGGGCCGCCGGAGGTTCGGTCAACGACGCATTCCTGGCCGGTCTACTCGGCGGGGTGCGGCGCTACCACGAAAAGCTTTCCCTCACTGTCGATTCCATACCGGTGGCGATTCCGGTCAGCCTTCGCACCGACGTCGATCCGATGGGCGCCAACAAATTCGCCGCCGCACGGTTTGTGGCGCCGGTCGGCGAACCGGATCCCAAGGCACGCATCGCCACCATCCACCAATTCATCGCCGACGCGCGCATGGAGCCCGCTCTGGGCTTCCTTGACCTTATTGCGCCGGTGCTCAGTCGCCTGCCGGGGATGGTGCTCACCCGCATCGCAGGCGAGATGACCGGCCTATCGGACCTGCAGGCCTCCAACCTCGGGGCGATCGGTCGTCCGCTGTATCTGGCGGGTGCGCGGGTGACCCGCATCTACCCGATGGGACCCCGGCCCGGCATCCCAGCCATGGTTACGATGGTCAGCTACGACGGAACATGTTGCATCGCCGTCAACTTCGACCCAGACGCCATCGCCGACGCCGCTGCGTTCTCGACATGCCTCCGTGAAGGCTTCGACGAGGTGCTCGCGTTGGCGAAGGCCGACTGAAATGGAAAGCGTCGAGCGGGCCCGCGAAGTCCTCAGCGCCGCCGAGGAAATCGTCGGCACCCAAACTATCCATCCCAGGTTTGGCGACGACGACCTCGACTCGGCGGCGGCCGCGTTATCCGCGGTTCGTCGCGCGCTCAACGAGCGTCTAACCGCCGCCGCCGACGAGCCGGACGCTGCACGGACCAGGCAGATTGCGGCCCTACTGGTGCGATCGGAACATGCTCAGGCCATGGTCCTCGATGCGGTCCTGGCCCTGCGGGCCGCCAAGGTCCTCACCGTCCGCGACGCGATGGGGCGGCTCCGTCAAGCCGGGTCCACGGCAGACCTAGTCGAGCGGGCCGCCGCGGAAGCTCATTACATGGGGTTCGACCGAATCTTGTTCTCGCGCATCGATCACGGATTGTGGCTGGCGTCTTCGGCATACGCGGGCGCCGACGAGGGGTTCGCCCACACGTTGGTGGAAGTGGGACTCGCGAACCCGCGCAAACTGACCGGGACGCTACTTGAGGCCGAGATGGTGCGCCGTGGTGCACCGATGGTGGTCCGCGATCCCCAGTCAAACCCACGCGTGTATACGGAATTGGTCGCCCTTACCGAAACGAAGGCCTACGTCGCGGCTCCCGTGCTTATCTGGGGCCAGCCGATCGGTCTGCTCCACGCCGACCGGCAGGCGCAGTCAGTCCTTGTCGACGAGTCAGACCGCGATGTCTTGAGCGTGTTCGCCGAAGGGCTTGGTATCGCATTCGAGCGAAACCTGTTGCTGGACAAACTCAAGGCGGCGCAGCACGCCTGTAACGAGTACGCGCAGGGCGTCAACGCGCTGGCCGATGACGTCACGGTTGCCGTGATGGAGAGAGCCGCCCTTGGTGAAGGTCTCGAGCCATTGGTGCCCACACGGTCTACCGGCACGCACCCGCCTCGAGACCGTGAGAGTGGCGTCTCGGAGATGCTGACCCGCCGCGAGTGGGACGTGTTGCATGGCCTCGCTGCGGGAAAGACTAACGCGCAGATCGCGATTAGCCTGTTTGTGGCCGAGGGAACCGTCAAAACACACGTCAAGCATGTGCTGAGGAAGCTTGGTGCGGCAAACCGCACGGAGGCTGTCGCCAAGTACCATCGCGTGATTAATTGATTCCATTGAGGATCTCACCGACCGAACCCCGTGAACTGGTCCGCGGCGAACCAGAGTCGTACGTCGGTGGGTACAGATGGCAGCGTAGCGGGTTGCGGGTTGGTAGCCCAAGGCTGCATGTCGGCGGTGGCGGCACGTGACACAGCGCCGGCTGGAGCCGCAGCTGCGACGCGAACACCTGCTCGACACCGCAGCCGCGATGTTCGCGGAAAAGCCATATGACGATGTCCTCATGGAGGGCATCGCCGCACGCGCAGGTGTATCGAGATCGTTGTTGTATCACCACTTTTCAAGTAAGCGAGACCTATACGTAGCGCTATTCAAGCGGGCCAGTGACCGGTTCCTGGCCCGCGTCAGCCCTGACCCGCAGCTACCGCTCGCTGAACAGCTTGCTACCGCACTCGAGGCCCACATTCAATCTTTTGTCGAGCATCCCTTCGAAGCCGTCACGATCAACCGCGGTGCATTGTCGGATGACCCGGCAATCCAGGCGATCGTCGCCGAAGAGCTCAACGTCGTGGGCCAACGTCTGGTTGATCAACTCGTCGCCGAGGGGCATCGGCGGGATGCCACCGAGATCGCCGTGGAAGGCTGGTTGGCGTTCGTTCGCGCGGTCTGCGTGAAATGGATTGAGTCGCAGACTATCTCGCGGGCCGACCTCGCCGAAATGTGTCTACGCGCCTTCGACTGTGCTCTGAATATCCCTACCCCAACAAGCCGCTTGCGTGACCGGACACCCGAAGTTATGCAATCTTCGGCGATCAGTTTGCTAATTCGCAAATAACAGTCCGCCACCTTGGCTCGGGTCCCAGATGCGGCTGCCGGTCATGAGACAACTCGGCTTGCCGCCTTATCAACTGCTCGCTCGGTATTCACGAATAGGAAAGGTTCGTGACCGACCAGTGAACTGGCCCACAGCCAACGAGAGTCGTTCATTGACGGTGAGCGGCGAGGTGCTCAGAATCTGATCACGCCACGAATATTACGGCCCGCCAGCATGTCCTCATATCCCGCATTGATGTCCTCCAGCGAGTACTCCTTGGTCACCAGTTCGTCAAGCTTCAGCTGGCCGAGGTTGTACATCTCGAGGTAGCGGGGAATGTCGTGGCGCGGATTCGACGAGCCGAACAGCGACCCGTGGATGGACTTCTCGTACAGGGTCAACTCGAACAGCGATCCGCTGATGGACAATTCGGTCGGATGTCCGATGGCGGTGACAACAACCTTGCCGCGTTTGCCCACCAGGCTCAGCGCCTGGCCGACATAAGCACCCTCGGCCACGTCGGTGGTGATGATGCACGCATCCGCGAGCTGTCCACGAGTCAGTTCGGCGATCAAGCTCTGCGCCTCGTCGACCGTGGCGGTGGTGTGGGTGGCGCCGAAATCAACAGCCTTGTCCCGCTTGTACTCCACGGGATCCACCGCGACAATGTGCCGCGCGCCTGCGGCTTTCGCACCCTGAATGGCATTGCTGCCGATTCCGCCCACACCGAGCACGACGACGGTTTGGCCCGGCCGAACCTGAGCGGTATTGACGACGCTGCCAAAACCCGTTGGCACACAGCATCCGATTAGCACGGCTCTATCGAGCCGAGTACCGGCGTCGACTTTCACCACAGACGCGGTAGGCACCACCGTGTATTCGGAAAACGTTCCCAGCAGACACATTTGCCCAACACCGGCGCCGCGTGTATGAAACCGATACGTCCCGTCAAGCTGTGGACCCTGAATTATTGCGGCGCCAAGGTCGCACAGATTGGTCATGCCGCGCGCGCAATAGGAGCAATTCCCACACGCCGGCAGAAAGCTCAGGACAACGGAGTCACCCTCGGCGACGTCGGTCACCCCGGGTCCGACAGCGGCCACGACACCGGCGCCTTCATGTCCGCCGATGACCGGAAACGGCACGGGTATATCGCCGGTGACCAGATGGTAGTCCGAGTGGCACAAGCCGGACGCGGTCAGCTTGACCATGACCTCGTTGAGTCCCGGTGGGTCAAGCGTGACTTCTTCGACTTGCCACTTCTCGCCCACGCCCCACAACACGGCGGCTTTGGTTCTCATATGACAAACCCTCACATCGTCGGAATGTCTGCGAGGCGAGGTCCATCAGACTCTCGGCCACCCGCATGACCAGGTCACCGATTGTTGTCACGTTTCAGGTCTGCCGCGCGTCTCCCCAACGGGGTGTTTTTCCTGCCCTCAACGGGACGGCGAGCAAGAACCAGTCGCCGCTATCCCTCTTCGACCACCAGAAATACCGATCTCGAGGCAGACAATCTAGCCCGGATGGGAGATGTGCCGGGGGTCACAGAAACCTAACGTGGGCTGAGTAAGCCGCCGACGCGCGCATCGGCACTCGCAACGATGGGACTGATCATGGCTGTAACTGATGAAGGCGTCAGAACTGACCTGAACAAGATCGCATTCTGGGCGCAGCCTCGCTCCGAACATCACCGGACCTTCACGTGGCTTCGGGAGAACCAGCCGATCAGTTGGAACGATGCGCCCGAAGCGCTCGACCCCAACCTCGACAACGCCAAGGGTTTCTGGTCGGTTGTCAAACACCACCACATTCAGGAAGTGTCCCGCCACCCTGAGATCTTCAGCTCCGCCGAGGGCGTATTCATCGACGACTTCCCCCAGCTCGAGACGATGCTGTCGTTCATCGTGACCGACCCGCCGCGGCACACCGAGATGCGCAACATCGTCAACGTGGCGTTCGCTCCGCGCAATATCAACAAGATGGTCGACCAGATCAACGGCATCGTAGAGAAGATCATCGACAATGTTGCGCCCATGGGCGAGGGCGACCTCTGCGAATTGATCACCAAGGAAGTACCCGGCCGGGTCTTCGCCAACTTCATGGGCATCCACGACCCCGACCACATTCAGTACGTGATGGACGCCGCCGAACAGTTTGCCGGGTGGGCCGACCCTGAGTGGGCTCACATCGGTTCACCGTTGATGGTGTTCGCCGACGCCTCGAACAAGCTGTCCACTCTCGCGCTGGAACTTGCCAAGGAGCGCAAGCTGAAGCCCAGCGACGACCTGCTCACATGGGTGGCCCAAGCGGAGTACGAGGGCCACAAACTCACCACCGAAGAAGTCGGGGTCTTCTTCGCACTCCTCGCCGCCGGTGCCAACGACACCACCCGCCACGCCATGGCACACGTTGTCACCCTGTTTCAGCGTAACCCCGACCAACTCGCTTATCTGACGGAGGATTTCGAAGGCCGGGTCGACGACGCGATCAACGAAGCATTGCGCATGGATCCACCACTGATGAACTTCCGACGCACCGCCCTGCGCGACCACGAACTGGGCGACGTCACCATCAAGGAGGGCGACAAGGTGGTCATGTGGTACATCGCCGGCAACCGGGACGAAGACGTCTTCGAACACCCCGATACTTTCGACATCAGCCGCACCCAAAAGCACAATCCACACCAGTCGTTCGGCGGCGGCGGTCCCCACTACTGTATCGGCCACGCGCTGGGTAAGGCGGTCCTGAAGGCCCAGATGCGGCAGGTCTATACCCGGATGAAGAATCTGCAATCGGGAGAACCAGAGCTGTTGCTCTCGAACTTCATGAACGGCGTCAAGCGCCTGCCAGCGACGTGGACGCCTGAACGGCGCTGAAACCGGAATTGTGATAGCGGCGGGCTGTCGTACGACGAAACACTTTCTGTCGTAAGCAACTTCGACCCAGATGCCATCGCCGCGCCGCTGGCGCTATCGACCCCTTTGGTCGAAAGTGACGCTTTAGCCGGCACCGACTGACTTGGCGCCTGACGAGCTAATACCCCCAACGTGGGAGCGATGACTCCCCGTCGTGGTGACGCGCAACGGACGGCTTCACGCTGAGACTCGACAGCACAGGCTCCGTCGCCCGCCAACGTCTAAGCGCCGCAGGGGTCATGCTGAGAAGAGGACCTCCGTGACGCCGCCCGGCGCGCCGCCTCGGCGGACCAAGCGGACCGCGGGCGACGATCCCCGTGGAGGGCGTCGAACCGGGCCTGGCTCACGCGTGAGCACGCCGACCTGGATGAGGTCGAGACACATTCGGTAATTCAAGAAAGGGCAGCATGAACTTTAAGGACGTCATCGAAATTCTTGATAAGTCAGTGGGCGGACCTGACGCCGATGTCGCCTCTCACGGACCCTTTTGGCGAGACGTCACAAGAGACCGGTTCGTCGAAATGAAAGTCGGGGGACGCAAACTCGTGACCCTCGGCGATGGCGCGAACTCAAACCTGGTGTTGTCGTTGAAAGGCGAAGCACCGTTTGGCTCCGACCTGGACGACCCCCCCGCAGGCGCCCTGACCCCACTGATGCCCGCATACCTTGATCCCGTGCCGCCGGAGGAAATCCGCGATATCGAGCAATGGATCAACCAGGGCTGCCCGGCGGACTGACTGGCTTTCGTTCTGATTGCCGACCGGCCGCCTAATTACCCCCAACGTGGGAGGGATGACCCCCCGTCATGGTGACGCACAAGAAGCCCTGCGCGATGAGACTTGAGTCACCAGCACCAGCACCAGCCGCGGTCCGCGAGTTGTGGACACGCTGTGTAGGTCACTCACGGCAGTAGAAAGAGGACATCAGTGACGACCACCCAGCACACCGAATCAGCCATTCTGCCCGAAAAGATTGCGCAGCAGATCGTGCTACCCGAGGGCCATGCCGACCTCCCTGCGCTGTTTGACGCCTACAAATGGCTGCGCAACAACATGCCGCTGGCGAAGGCCGTCGTGGAGGGCTACGACCCCATCTGGCTGGTCAGCAAGCACGCCGACATCCAGGAGGTCGAAAGTCTGTCGGAAGTCTTTACCGCCGGCGGCGGCGAGAATCCCGGTTCGCACAACCCGATCCTGCAGAACAGCGCCGGGGACGAATTCACCAAGCAACTCCTCGGCGGCAGCCTGCGCATACTCGACGCCCTGCCCTACCAAGACCCGCCCGAGCACACCGCTGCTAAAAACATGTGCTTCCACTTCTTCAAGCCCCCATCGGTCAAGAAATACGAAGACCAGATCCGCGACCTTGCCAAGGAGTCCATCGAACAGCTCGAGAAGCTTTCGGCCCGCGGAGAGATCGACCTCCTCGATGACTGGGCGCTGGGCTTCCCGCTGCACGTGATAATGACGCTGGTAGGGGTGCCGCCCGAGGACGAGCCCCGAATGATGGCACTCACCCAGGAGTTCTTCGGCACCGCCGATCCGGAGCATCAGCGCGAAGACGTCGAGGCGCTCTCCCCAGAGGCGATGGCCCAACAGTGGGCGGCCACCATCCAAGACTTCTTCGCCTACTTCGACACCTTGGTCGAAGACCGCCGCGCCCATCCCCGCGACGACCTGGCCACGGTGGTCGCCTGCGCCAAGCAGCCCGATGGTGAGTACTGGCCCAAGTCCTTCGTCTACGGGTGGTACACGGCCATCTTCACCGCCGGTCACGACACCGCCTCGGCAACCCTGGCCGGCACGCTGCAACAGCTGGCCCTACACCCGGATGTGCTGGCGCGAGTCAAAGCGGACCCGAGTTTGATACCCGACCTCGTCCAGGAGGGTTTGCGGTACGTAGCACCGGTCAAACACTTCATGCGCCGCGCGCTGACGGACCACGCGATGCGCGGACAGACCATCAAAGCCGGTGATCGCCTGATGCCGCTGTTCCAGTCGGGCTGCCGCGACGAGGAAGTCTTCGACCACCCCGACGAGTTCAACATCGACCGCAAGCCCAACAACCACCTCGCGTTCGGCTTCGGCGCGCACACCTGCGTCGGCCAGCACCTGGCCAAGCTCGAACTGAAAGTGATGTTCGAGGAGTTGCTGCCCCGCCTGGAGTCGATCGAAGTGCTCGGAGCCGGCAGTGTGACGCAAACGAATTTCGTCGGCGGCCTCAAGCACTTGCCCGCAAAGCTCACCTTCTCCTGAGCGGCTGACAATCCAATGACCACAATCGATTATCCCCAGCTTTACATCGGCGGTGTATGGACCGCGCCCGCGGGCCACGACACCATCGCGGTGCATTCCGCGACCACCGAGGACCGGATCGGATCGGTACCCAGAGGCATCGAGGCTGACATCGACGCCGCCGTCACAGCAGCCAGGACAGCGTTCGATGCCGGCGACGGATGGGCGAGCTGGGATCCGAAGGAGCGCGCCGACGTCCTCGAAAAGTTCGCGGCGGAACTGGAAACGCGCGGCGCCGAAACAGCGCGACGCGTGTCGATGCAGAACGGGATGCCGATCTGGCTCGCCCAGAATTTCGAGGCCGCCTTTCCGCCCTTGCTGCTGCGCTACTACAGCGACCTGATGACCAGTGCACCCGTCGAGGAATCGCGACCCGGCATGCTCGGCGGCACAGCGCTGGTGTCCAAGCAGCCCGTCGGCGTCGTCGGTGCGATCGTGCCGTGGAATGTCCCCCAGGGAATATCGTTCCTGAAACTCGCACCCGCGTTGGCAGCTGGCTGCTCCGTCGTACTCAAACCGGCCGAGGAAACCGTGCTCGACGCATTCCTCATGGCCGAGGCCGCAGCAGCAGCGGGCCTACCCGAGGGTGTCCTTAACGTTGTTCCGGGCGGCCGAGAAGTAGGCGCCTGCCTGGTCGAGCACCCCGGCGTCGACAAAATCTCGTTCACCGGCTCCACCCCCGCAGGCCGCTGGATCGCCGAAACCTGCGGACGACTGTTGCGGCCGGTAACCCTCGAACTAGGCGGCAAGTCTGCAGCAATCGTCCTCGACGACGCCGATCTGGCCGCCTCCATGGAGCAGTTCTTCGGAGTCACCTTGCTCAACAACGGTCAAATTTGTTGGCTGAACACCCGGGTGCTGGTACCCCGTAGCCGATACACCGAAATCGTTGACACCATCACCGATTTGGCGGGCTCGCTGAAGGTGGGCGATCCTCTCGATCCCGAGACCAAGCTCGGTCCGCTGGTGTCGAAGCGGCAGCGCGAGCGCGTCGAAGGCTACATCGCGAAAGGCAAGAGCGAAGGCGCTCGAATCACCACCGGGGGTTCGCGGCCAGCGGGATTTGACCGAGGCTGGTTCCTCGAACCCACCATCTTCGCCGACTTGGACAACAACGCGACGGTGTCACGCGAAGAGATCTTCGGCCCGGTGCTGTCGCTCATCCCCTATTCCGACGAACAGGAAGCCGTGGCAATCGCCAACGATAGTGTCTACGGCCTGGGCGGGAGCGTGTGGTCATCAGATCCCGAACGAGCGGCCAATGTCGCCCGCCTCGTTCGCTCAGGAACAGTCGGGGTCAACCACTACGTCAATGACCCCGTCGCGCCGTTCGGCGGCATCAAGCAGAGCGGCATGGGCCGCGAACTCGGCCCAGAGGGGCTGAACCCGTTCCAGGTGTACAAGACCATCTACCTGCCGCCTTCGCCTGATGCCGCTCCACCCCCGGCCACGCCCCTTTAGCACCTTGCGGGGCTTAGAAGACCAATACGACTGGTGCCGAACTGATTTCGTGCCATCTCGCGGATCGGAGCAAGTAACTAATGTCTGCGCCCGCCGTCACGACCCCAAGAGCCAACGTGCATGAATTCACGACCGATCTGACTGTTCGGCGCCGAAGCACACCCGCAGAAGGTGTGGTGGTGCTTGACCTTGCCCATCCGGAAAACGAGGACCTGCCGCGCTGGGAACCGGGAGCCCATATCGACCTATTTCTCGATGACGGCCTGACGCGCCAATACTCGCTCTGCGGTGATCCGCGCGACGCGGGGGTCTGGCGCGTCGGGGTTTTACTCGATCCAAACAGCCGTGGTGGCTCGCGATACGTTCACCAGACTCTCACCGAGGGAGCCACGGTGCGCGTGCGTGGTCCGCGCAACCATTTTCCGCTGGTCGACGCGCAGCACTATCGGTTCATCGCGGGCGGAATCGGCATCACCCCGATTCTCGCGATGATTGAGGCTGCCCAGCGCTCGGGCAGCGATTGGACACTGCTGTACGGCGGACGGACTAGGGCTTCCATGGCCTTCGGGGCGGAGCTTGCTGAGCGCTACCCCGAGCGCGTGACCGTGTGGCCTCAAGACGAACTGGGGCTGCTCAACCTGGAATCGATTTTCAAGGATCCCGAAGACAACACGCTGGTGTACTGCTGTGGACCCGAAGCACTGCTCGGGGCGGTGGAGCAGCACTGCGGCCACTGGCCAGCAGGAATCCTTCATATCGAGCGGTTCGCCGCCAAGGCGCCCGCAGCGGAAGCCGCTGGAGCGCTCGATCAGTTTGAGGTCGTCTGTCAACGTTCCGGGGTGACTTTCGAGATAACGCCAGACCAGTCGATCCTGGAAGTCCTCGAGGAAGCAGGCATCCCAATTTTGGGTAGCTGCTATGAAGGTGTCTGTGGCACTTGCGAGGCGAGGGTGTTGGGGGGAACACCGGACCAACGTGACTCGGTGCTGACCGATGCCGAGAAGGATGCCGGCGAAGTGATGTTAATTTGCGTGTCGCGTTCTCGCACCGAAAGGCTGGTGCTAGACCTGTGAAGGCTGCGAGGACAAACTACCCGAAGAAATGCTGGTACGTCGCGGCCACCTGCGACGAGATCACTGAATCACCGCTGGGGCGACGCTTGCTCGGCGAGGATGTCGTGCTGTGGCGCGGTGCAAGCGGACGGGTCGCTGCATTCGAAAACCGCTGTGCGCACCGGGCATTTCCGCTGTCGCACAGCACCGTCGACGGAGATCGACTAGTTTGCGGCTACCACGGCTGTACATACGACCACGAGGGCAAGTGCGTATCCATTCCATCCCAACCGCAGGTACCGATGCGGATGGGCGTGCCCGTTTTTCCCGTCCTTGAGAAGCCGCCTTTCGTCTGGATCTGGCTCGGACCGCCGGCCGCTGCCGCGGCCAGCCAACCCCCATCCCTGCAATGGATCAATGACCCGGCGTGGTCGACATTCGGCAGTGCCTGGCAGGTAAGCGCCAACTACATGATGGCGCACGAACATTACCTGGACTTCAGCTACGCCCCCGTCATTCACGCAGGTGACATACCCGCGGAAATCCAGAGGATGCCTGCATTCAACGACGTCGAGGTGACCGAAACGACCGTCACCTACACCCGACTCTTGCCCGAGGCACACCTTACCGATTGGGAGGCCGACGCCACCGGACTCGACCGCGTCCCCATGTACAAGCGCCGTGAAAGCGGTACGTTCGCATCGCCGGCGCTGCACTTCCAATACTGGCAGATTGACACCGCCACCCACGGCAAACACACCACCACTCGCACCCACGCCATCACGCCCGAGACCGAAACTTCGACTCACGTCTTCATGCAGTCGTCACGCAACTACAAACTTGATGATGATGCCGTGACAACCCGTCTGAGGTCCTTCCTGGACGAGGTGACCGGACGCGACATCTCCATTCTGGAGATGGCCTCCAACCACTCTGGTTACGACGGGTGGCGAGGCGGAGTGGAATTTCGGGCGGACGCGGCGATCCTGCGTGCTCGACGCATCGTCGGGGTCATGTTGGCCAAAGAAGCCGGCCGCGCTGAAATCCGTCCCGGTCTGGCTCCCGCCAGCAGGAGCGACTCGCTCAGCCCTCGTAGCCCCCTCACAGCGGGTGGATAGCCGCAACTGGATCTCGGGAAAGGCCTGAAATCCAAGACTGGCAACAGTTCTCATCAAAACCCCGACGATGGCGCGCGAACCGGGTTAGGACCTGGACCATCAAAGATCGATAGCCGAGGTTTCGCGGGAGTCCTTCCACTTGGGGAACTCGCGATTTTTCGAATAGCCGCTGCATAGCCCAAAGCCGGCTCGTGGTAACCGAAACTGACCTTGATCTGGGCAAACGCGCACCTCGTCGGCTGGTAGGGAGACAGCCAGGTAATTGGATTTCAGCCTCGAATCACAGCTATGTTGCCACCTGCTGAGACCGATTCTCAAGCAGCCGCTCGACGATTGTGCGACTCGATCCGTAAATCCCTCGCACCAGTCTCTCTAATCGGTGCCCAACCGCGGCTCGAACCAGTCAGGGGACTGTATCGTTCGCACCCAACCGAGGAGATGCCGAGCATGCCTGAGCACGGCGCGCACCAGAGTCCGAGTGGGAATCACTCTGAACTTCTGTCGCATCAAGTACATGACATCGGATGACCCGTGGCACCGGAACGGCGCCGTGGCTTCTGCTCATGATGCTGTCGCTTCGTCGCTCTCATCGAAGACATCGATGATGCCGGGCGCGGTGATGACTACCCGCCGCGGGCAGTCGTGCGGGTACTCCTGCGGCGCCATGACCTGACCCGGCCGGTTGCTGGGGTGATTCTCGTCGGGATGCCAAACGTGGGTGTACCACCCGCCGTCCCAGCGCAGCGTGGTCGCGACCTGCCGTCGGTCGCTGTAGTGATTCAAATCTGCGTCGCCCGTCATCGCGGCCGGTATGCCGCGCACGCCCGCAAGGACCTCATCGTCGTCGACCAACGCGGCCCGGTATAGCCACTCGCGCATGTCGCCCAGCTCGTCGTGGATGCTATAACCCAGCTCCTTTCTCGTCAACGAACTTCTCGCCGATGTCATGGAGACGGTCGAGGCGTTGCACACCCAGGGCGTAGATGTACTTCTTGTAATCAATTGTGGTGTAACAAATCATGGAGTTCTCCTTAGTTTTTCTTGGGGCTTGGTTTGATCGCGGCGCCACCCCTGCTACGCAGTGGTGTTCCGGGACACAACCGACACATCGTGGGTTTTGGGTTGCTGCCGCGCAACACGGGGAATCCATGGCGGAGGCGGCGATTCCGCAAGCCCATGCCCGTTCCTAGGCTTCGCGCGCGGTCTGTGGTTAAAGTCCGATCCGGTTTGGTAAGTAACGACCCGTACGAGGTAATGGCCAGCAGTTCGGTCGCAAGGAAACGAGCGCGCAGCGTGAGGCTTCCGCGGGAGCTTTCTCTAGAGCCTGGGCACATCGGTTTTGGCTCCGTCGTGGGTCCCGTTTGTGCCTAGCCTAGCCTCGCCTAGCCTCGCCTGTGCAGTACCGGGGTACGCGTCCCCGGGGACAGTCCCCGTGGACTTATCTCGGGACTGTCCACCGGGACTGGCCTTCTGACGTGCGCGTTGCCCCTGCTTCTTGCGGCGCTGCCTGGCGCGAGCGTTGTCCAACACTTCGTGCTCCGCGCGGCTTGTTTGAGTCGGCCCGTAATCGATGATCTGCCACGCGATATCGAGCCGGTCGTCCATCACCTGCCACAACCCGACGGCCAGCATCGCCGGTATCGAGTCGCGCGAAAAGTGCGGTATCAACGGCAGGTCGGATTCCTCGATAACGCCGTCGGTGCGGTTACTGACGGCCCACATCAGCGCGTAGGTGTAGGAGCGAAAGTGACCGTCGTCGAGCCGGTTAAATCGGCGGTCCATCAACCATCGTTCGGGCAGGCGCGCGTCGGTCATCGGCGGGCCACCCTTGTCGTCGGCGTGTGCCAAACTGGTTGTGCCGATTTGGACGTTGGCGGAGCGGGCGGTTCAGAAGCGAGCCGCCCGCTTGGGTTTTCGGTCACGCAGCGCCACCGCCTGCCGGTGGCTGGTAGTCGAAAAGCGCACTCAGGCGGGTAATTTGGTCGGGGCGCAGCCGTGGCGCCGCGGCGACCTCGGCGTCGATCACCGCATCCCACTCGGCCTGCTCAGCCGCGGTCAACGCCCTCACGCCTCACCGCCAGCGAGCAGCTTGTCGATCGACTCGACCGGGATGCGAACGGTATTACCGAATTTGACTGCTGCGGAGGGTGCCATCCCTGATGCGTCGGTCCAGGGTGAAGGTGGAAATGCCCAGCGTTTGGGCGGCTTCTTTACGGGTCAGCGCCCGCCGCTCTACGGCAGCGCGCACTACGGCGGCGTTGTGCTGTTTGATGTCCTCGTTGGACATGGAAGGGGCCTTGCCTTTCGTGAGTCGTCGTTAGGTTTGGCACACCCCGTTGGTGGTGTGCGGCACCCGTCTGACGAGCCCTTGCGGCTTAGCCCCTTATGGCGTGACGGTGGAATTCAGTTGTATGCAGACGAACGTAGCAGACAGCAGCGACCCACCACGGAGCCGCGCCGTTTGGTCAGCTCGATCGAGATCCCTTGTGCGAGTAGCGCGCTAGGCTCGCTCGAAGTCGACAGTGATGGCCGCGGGGTCGAACTTGCCACCCGCCCGCTGCTTATGAATCGTCACCGTGGCCAGGGTGTCGATCACCCCGCGTCGCCGATCCAACGGCAGCGCCGCGAACCGCTTCGCCGCGTCGCGCTTACCAGCCAGCGTCCGGACGTCGGCGCTCATGTGCGACCCCAACAGCTTGTCTTGGAGCGGGGCCAGCTTGGCCTCGGTCCGCTTGC
>CAWGXA010000014.1:0-690102 GCA_963826365.1 uncultured Actinomycetota bacterium
GGTGTTGCCGGTAGCTGCCGTTTCCCTATCGGAGCACATCCCCGGATCGGACTTCACGTCGATTGAGAGTCGCCGAATCCGCTAGTGCCCCAGACAGCTCAGAGGATTCTGGGCAGTCTGTCGAAGATGTCCCAGGCGAGGTGAGTGATCCCAGGCCGCCACCGCGCCTGGCTCAAGGCGCGTTCGATCCCGGCAGGTGGCACAGGCCGGTAGGGGCCCGCAAAAGCGCAAAGCCCGAATGCGCCGCTGGCAAAGCGCCGAAATTTTCGTTCCGTTATAAAACAGTTTTGGCGAGGTGCGTCAGGCCGCGGCGGAACGTAAGCCGAAGCGCTGGCGAAGAAACGCGGCAAGGCGCAGCGGGATTGCAATGAGGCTCAACAGGGCGAACGGCACATATTCGGCGGCGTAGAGCCAATCCATTGTCTTCTGGTCGAGTGCGCCCGGCACAAAATCCGAGCCGAAGGCGATCAGAATGTAAGTCGTGCCTAGGAAGAGCAGTGGCCGCCACAGACGTCCCAGGTTGCGCATTCCGATTCCGAAGGACAGCAGTACCAGCAGATAGGCGAAGAACAGTGCAACCAGGAAGAACCACAACACGCCGCCCTGCAGCGGAATCTGGCCGATGACGACGCCCAGCCAGACGACCAATCCGATATGGACCTGAAGCGCGGTGGCGAAGGCTAGGCCCAACGCTCGCGCCTGGCGCGCCAGCCCGGCAAAGGCTGGGCCGAACAGGATGGCCATCGCGCCGCCGACATAGGAAAGCCAGAAAAAAAGGAACGACCAGCGCGCCGTGACGCGCACCCCCAGCGTGAGGCCACCGGGACCGGTGCCGTAAGCGGCCAGAACGGCCACGGCAAGCGCGAGCCCGCCGCCGAACGCGCCGATCATCCAAACCCATACCGGATCGTGTCTGCGCGTCATCGTGAGCTCCGTCCCGCAAAACAAAGGCAGTAGCAGAGACATATGCTACCCAGCACCGAGCTGGGTCATCAGAAAACGCAACATCGCACAGGAGGCTCGCAGGGCCGTACGAAAACCGAGCAGCTCTATGTCCGGGACAGCAGCACCGTAGCGGTGGTCGGCGACGAGCCCTGTGCGAACCGGAACAAGGATGAGGTCTGGCGGTTCGACACGCTCGGGCGAAGTCCGTCGGCGTACGCTTCGAGTCCGACAAGCCGGTCCTGTCGAAACTCCAACGTCTTCTCAGTTCCTAGGAAAACCGCGCGGCGGGGGACTGATGGACTGCACCTGCGAGCCGGGGTCAACGGGCGCAAGCCTAAGCCGCGGGCCGTCTTCCGTCGTGCAATATACCCACAGAGGGTATAGGCGCAATGCAGAGTGCAGACGAGGGCCGGCTACTGAGACCACAAGGAAGATGTGCAGAAACGCCAGCGGTCAGCCGCCACCAAAGCTCCGCAATCCGTCGCTCTGGAGCTTCTGGAGAGCACCTATCGCACTGTGTCCAAGACGCCATTCAGGCCGGCGGACCAGGGGCGGACTCGAAGCGCATGAAGTTTCCTACTCGACCGGACTACAGACCACGAAAACGACGGCCATCGCGTGGCAATCGGCATGCGAAAGCGACAAAGACGAGCTGAGCCAGCCTTGGTGTTGTGCCCGCTCGGCGATCGCTCCGTTCAGGCGAAGCAGAGGCAGCGGACCGTCCTGTGTTACCTCGATCTCGCGCAGGGGAAACGGCATGTCGGGTTCTGCGAATGCCTTGATCACTGCTTCCTTGGCCGCGAACCGGGCTGCCAGTCTATGCACCCGGCTGCGGCCCCGGCAGTCGTTGATTTCGCTCGTCGTAAAAACCTTGCGCAGGTACCGGTCCCCGAACGCCGCCAGCGACTCCTGGACATCCGCAATGGCCACGACATCGCATCCGACGCGGACACGGGGCCCGTCAACTTCGCCCGGCAAGGTGATCATGCACTCGCCGTAATCGTTACGGTACCAAGGGAATCCGCCGATGCGACTTTACCCAGCGGCGCAGCTTGATCGCGGCATCGTTGCAGCCGCACGCTGTACGGTGTCGCGGCCAGGAGATGAAAGAAGTTGTCCGAGGGTATCCAGCCCGGCGCGTCGATAGACACCGTTTCCAGTAGCGGCGACCAAACGATCTCCTCGGTGACCTCCAAGCCATAGAGCCGGCGGAGATCCTCCGGCTGTCGCTTAAGGAATGTCCATTGGAGGCCGTCGTGGTCGGCGGAAAGGGTACAGGCGAATGCGGGCACCGGATCCAGCTCAAGAGCGTGGAGTGTTTCGATCCAAAGATCAAGGTAGCAATTGGTTTCCGGCCTGATCCGCTGGCCCGCATGACTGAAATGTGATTGGTATCCCCTGGGGCTGGCAGAGATCTGCAGGGCCGGCTCCGGCAGGCCGACTGCTACCGCGCGTGGCATCACGCAGACGACTTTAGGCCTTCGACTACCTGCTCGATGTTGCGTATCGAAGCGAAGGTGGACTTCTTGAGCACTTCATCGGGGAACTCGATGTCGAATGCATCCTCAATCCCAAGCATGACGTTGACCGACGCATGCGATGTCAGGCCGAGCTCGTAGAGGTCGGCCTCACTGTCCACCTCGCGTGGATCGACTGCCAAACGGCCATGCGCAGCTAGGACGTCACGAATCCGGTCCTGTATCACGCTTCTCCTCACATTTGTGCCGTGCCTGTTAGCCAGTGTTGGGTTCAGCAACATCGTAGAGGCGCGGCCCTGGTGTACAGATGCGGACATGACCGCATTCGGTTTGGGTGTCGATCATACTGGACTTGACCATCTAGGCTGCGACGATGGGGGTTGTCCGCGGCCGGACAGTTCGATCTCTGAGGCGAGACGGTGCAGAGGTCCTTGGCGTCCCCGATCTCGAGTCCTCAGAACCGGTTTCGGCCCGGATCCAGCCCCTGGTCCCTGCCCGCGCCACCGATGCCACTGCGGTTGGGCCAGTAGGAACCGATGTCGCAGGCGATGCATCGACGCTCTGACGACCAGGAGGGCCTGACGCATCTCGACTGGGTCAACGAAGATCTCCCTCGGCTCGGGCATGAGAACCTGATTGAGCACTGCCGGCTGAGCACTCGGTGGGGCGTCGATGGTCAGCTTCACGAGGAGCGGCCTGCAAGGAGGCCGGCTTCATCTCATTTGGCTGGGAAGAGCCTGAAATATCTTGCCGCACAACGGTAGCCGAGCTTCCTCTCTTGCTGAATGTGCGCTGCAAACGGTAACCACAGCGGGCCGGTCAAGGAGTTCATCCGGTGAACGGCGACGCCTACGTCAACCAGGGAGCGGCCGCCGAGACTGTGGCGTCCGCCTTCAGTAAACCGAGCGGCGTCCTGTCGTGCCTTGACCTGGTGGCGCCGATCGCGTACGACGAGGGCCAGCCATGGCCGCCGGACACCTGTCGCTGAGCCACGGAGTTGGCGCTATCTACTGGGTGGGTTCAATGCAGGCGGCCCGGGTTCCCAGCCTCGGGCTGGCGATCAGCCGGGCGCTGACCAACGCGGCGTTTCGCCGAGGAGCGGGCGCGCGCACGCTCCCGCCATGGCTGAACAGATGTACCGTCAGATCGGATACGAATAGCTCTTCTATTATTTAGACGTACGTTCGAGTGTGGGCCGGAGGCGGAGGCAGACGTCGAGATGACAGATTCCATCGACGACCGGCCGCTGCTGGTGATCCCGTCGGACTGCGGCGTCGAACCGATGACGTTGACCGAGATAGTCGCCGGCCGCTTCCGCCTGTTGTGGCTGACCGATCCGGCCGTTGCGCTGCCCCAGAGCCTGCACCGCATACTCCGGAAATTCGGGCAGGTCCTCGACGTGACCGGAGAGCCACCGCAGAATGTCGCCAAGATGGTGGGCAAGTTTCGACCGAACGGTGTGGTCACTTTCTGGGACCGTCGCATTCTCGAGCTGTCCTATCTCGCCGCTGAGCTCGGTCTTCCGTTCCACCAGCCGGAGGTCGCTCTCCGTCTGGTCGACAAGTATCTTCAGCGAGAGGCGCTGGCTGCGGCTGGCTTACCCGTACCCGGATATGGGATTCTGTCTGAGGGTCTTGACGATCTGTTCGCCGCTGAGACCCTGTCGAGCGTGACGTACCCTGCGGTACTGAAACCCCGTCGCGGGTGCGGCAGCGAGTACGTCTACGGCGTGCAAAGCTTCGACCAGCTGGTGCAGGTGATGACGGCGCTTCGCGCCGAAGGCATGGTCGAACCGATGATTCTCGAAGAGTTTCTTCTCCCTCTCCCGAGACCAGATGCCGATGCGATAGCCCCCATGGTCTCTGTCGAGAGCTACCTTAGTGACGGCGAGCTGAGCCATGTTGCCATCACCGGCCGGTTCGCGCTGGTCGAACCGTTTCGAGAGACCGGCAATTTCGTGCCTGCTGATCTGGGCGCCTCGCAGCGTGAGGACGTGCTCGAGCTCGCCGCAGCTGCCGCGGGCGCGATGGGGGCTGAGAGTGGATGCTTCCACACCGAGATCAAGCTGACGCCCGACGGTCCCCGAGTGATCGAGGTCAACGGACGTGTTGCCGGAGGCGGCACACCTCAATTGATACAGCGAGTCGGCGGGGTAGACCTTTTCGACATCGCGATCCGGCTCGCTACCGGCCAGCGAGTTCCTCCCACCCAGCCCGTGAGCCCCCGCGGCATCGCCTATTTCGCGCTGGTGCAGCCTCCCGTCACAGCTCGGCGGGTGGTCCGGATAGATGGACTGGACGCTCTCGCGTCACGGCCCGGTGTCGACCGCGTCATGGTAAACCGGCACCCTGGCGAGGAGGTTGACTGGAAGTTGGGCTATCCCGAGTTCGTGCTGCGTGCCGACGGGATGGCAGCGGACTTCAATGAGCTACGTGACGCGTACCGGTACCTGCATGGGGAGGTAGTGATCGGTTATGACTAGGTCGACGTGCGCTAGTGGGCACGCCGGTCGAGCCAAGGCGCGACCTACGGCAGAGAGCAACGCCGGGGGCAGATCTCTTGCCAGGCGGATGAGGCGCGTTATCGCATGGCTCACCAGCATCCCAATCTGATGACGCCGCCGCACTGGCAGCCGCCGCAGGCTTCCAGCAGGTCTCGGTGAGCCTCAGCCACGGCGCGGGAGTCGGGCATCGCCACAGCAGGCGGGGCATGTCGGTCGATGTCGTGACGCCTGCGGAGGTCAGACTTCCGTGAGCGGACCGCTCGGCTTGGTCGTCGCCGACCAGGGCGCCAGGGACACCGGCGAGGTGGCGGCCGGGGCAGCGGGGCCGAGCAGCCAGGTGAGTTCTGCAGCGATGGCTTCGAAGACGACGGGGCGCTGCCAGCACCGGCCCATCGTTTGGTCGACGTAGTCGGCGCCAGGGACCTCGACGACGCGAATGACGCCCGACTCGGTCACGCTGCGCACCCGCCGAGCCAGGCGGTCCTGCAGGTACACCAGACCGTCGTCGCCCTCGGTGAAGATCAGTGCGGCGCGCCTGCCCTGACGGACCAGGTCGTCTAGCCACTCACCGGCCGGCGGGCGGATGCCCCGCTCGTCCTCGTCGTCCCAGCGCCCTTCGGCCGCCGCCCGCTTGATGTCGAGGATCTCTGGCATCCGGCGCGCTCGGGTGTCCCAGATGAGCGCCTCGACGGGGTCGCCCTGCTGCCAGTACAGCGGCGGGTTCAGGACGACCAGTCCCGCAACGTCGGTCGCCCGCGCCGCGGCCAGCGCCGACCAGGAACCGGAGCACAAGCCGCCGAGGACCACCCGTCGTCGCGGGTTCTCACTCAGCGCCTCGACCAGCCGGGTGATGTCATCTACGGCGTGGGCATCACCGGGCCGACCAGGCACGGAAGGGCCGTCCGGACTCTCTCCCCATCCGCGCAGGTCGACCCGCAGCGTCGCCCGGCCGACCGTCGTCAGGTAGCGCGCCAGCTCCACCCACGCCCGACCCGGGCCGGTGTGCGGGTCTGACCCGCTGTTGACCAGGACATACACATCGTCGGGCACGGTGGTCACCGGCGCGGCCGTCGTCAGCACTCCCACCAGCCGGTCTGGACCGAGCGTCACGAACCGTTCGAAGAGCGGCCGGCCGCGATGGTGCACCGCGGTGGCCGCACGCGCGTCGCCGGCGCCGGCTGGAGTCGCGATCTGGAGGCCGTCGATCCAGTCCGCGATGGCCAGGACCAGGCCCGATTCGAAGGTCGCATCCTCCGAAGGTCGTGACATGAACTCCGGGACCGCATCGTTATCGAGTCCGACGGCGAAGGAGGGCACGTCAGGAGGTTGCGGAGCCGGCAACGAGCTGATCTCGTCGAGCAAAGCGTCAGGGAAGTAGTAGCCACCGACCGCGATGCCGCCGAGGTCCTCCGGCGCTCGAAGGCCGATCATCTTCAACGCCCGCACCAGCTGGCGGCCGGATTGTGACTGCGCCACGGATACGATCCCGGCTGCCCCGAGTTCGGGACCGTCCAGCAGCGCGAAGAGGGCGCCCAGCTGAGCACCAACCACGACGACATGCTGAACTTCCTCCTCCTGCGTCAGATGCGCGACGGCGGTGGGCAGGACCGAGCGCCAGGGCGCGAGGCGCTGCAACGACTCGGCTGCGCCGCCGCTGTCACCGGTACCCGGATAGTCGACCCGAAGCGTGGTGATGCCGCGGGTCGCAAGCGTCTCAGCCAGCATGCGCCAGAACCGATGACTGCTGGAGTAGGCGTATCCGGCGGGCGGGAGGATGACGACCCCGACGTCCGACCGGAGCGCCGGCCGGGTGAGCCACCCGGCAATTGCAGAGAACTCGGGCTCCTGCTCCGGTGGTGAGAGCCACAGCCCCGACGTCTGCGTAGCCGCGCTGTATCCGACGTCCGCCCCCGATGGGCTCGGGCAAGATTTGGCACTCATTCCGGTTCGCCCCCCGTCGTCACTGGCATGAACCGACCGAGCTGCTTCAGCCGTTGTTCTGACACGCTAGGCCGGTTGGCGTCGCGGGCGAAGAGGTCTGCCGCACTCATAGAGAATTCACAATTGACGTTGTGGTTACTTTCTGCGTTGCGCTGGTCCAGCAGCGCTTCCGCCATGTCTAGCGACGGCAACGGCCCGCCCGGCTCCCGCGCCGCAAAACGAGGGCTATCCCGAGTTCGTGTTCCGTGTCGACGGTATGGCTGCGGACTTCGATGAGTACGGGCGCTGGCCCAGGCGGCTGGGGCTGAAGTTCTGGTTCGACAGGCTCCCGAGGTCCGGGGCGAGGGCCAGGCCCTCCTGCGATGACCGTGCCGAACGGGGCAGCAGCGGGAACATGTCGGCGATGTCTCCGCGCGTCTGGTCGACCAACCACAGCAGCTCGCATCGGTCTGCGGCGGCCTCCACGATCTGCTGATCGGCACAGACCGTGGCCCATAGGCGACCGCGACGGCTGGACGCCGGATTTTTCGCGGCGTGTTTCGGTAACCTCACCGGTGAGCGAGAATAGCGAGCGTGCAGCACCTGCGAGAAGGCGTGACGGACCACGGCGTGCTCGGTGCGGTGCTGGAGCACGCCGATCGGGCCCCGGATCGGCCCGCGGTCAAGGATCTGGATCGCGCGCTGACCAGAGGCGAGCTGCGCGGCGCAGCAGGGAGAGTGGCCGCCGGCTTACTCCAGAAAGGCGTCGAGCCCGGGGATCGGGTTGCCCTGCTGATCGGCAACTCGGTCGACTTCGTGGTCGCGGCACTGGGCTGCCTGTGGGCGGGAGTCACGTTCGTTCCACTGGCGGTCACCGATCCAGATCTCCGCCGTGCGCAGATCGTGGCCGACTGCCGGCCCGCACAAGTGATCACCGCGGGCACGGACCAAACGGCGCCATCGGGACTTCCGGTCGGCACCGCGTGGACCTCCCTTTCGGCGTTGAGCGCCGCAGACGGGCCCCCGCCACCACCCGTGACGGGCCCGGTCGCCTACATCATTTACACGTCGGGGACGACCGGCATCCCCAAAGGCGTGCAGATTTCACCGGCGGCCTTTGTCACCGCAGTCGAAGCATGCGCCGACGCCGTGGGACTCACCGCGGACGACCGTTGCCTCTGCGTTTCGCCGGTGCACTTCGACGGGTCCTTCTCGGCGATGTTTCCGCCGCTCGTGCGCGGCGTCCCGCTCGTCATTCCGGACCGGGAAGCGCTCCTGTTCCCTCGCAGGTTCTTCTCGATTGTCGCCGGCGAGGGGATCACGGCGACCAGCTTCTCGCCGAGCTACCTCAGGTTGCTCCGGTCCAGCGGCCGTTTGGCGCAGTTGGCTGACACCCCGCTGAGAGTGATGGCCCTGGGCGGCGAAGCGCCGGCCACGGCCGATATCAGGGCGGTGTGGGCCGCCAATCCTGAACTGCGGGTGGTGAATCGGTACGGCCCGACCGAGACGACCATCGCCGTCGCCCATCTGGAGCTGACGCCCGAGTTGCTCGACGCGGGACAGATACCGATCGGTCAACCTCATCACGGGAGCTCGTTCCACCTCATTGATGAGCACGGTGGGCTGGTGGATCGTCCTGGAGTGGTCGGCGAGCTGTACATCGGCGGACCGCAGCTGATGGCTGGATATCTGAACGACCCGACGCGGAGCGCAGCTGTGCTGCGGACCGACGTTGTCGACGGAACCACCCTCTACCGCACTGGTGACCTCGTGTTCCGCGACGACCGCGGCAACTACGTCTACGCGGGCCGTTCGGACCGCGTCATCAAGCGACACGGGGTGCGGATGTCGCTGGTCGAGGTGACCGAGGCGCTCGGCGGCACCGACGGGGTCGCATCCGCGGCATGCACGACCTTCGACCTGGAGGGCGGATTGGGGGTCGTCGCATTCGTGGTGCCGGACGGTGAGCTCACCCCGCTCGCGGTCCGCCAGGCCGCCAGCGAGCGACTCCCCGAAACGATGCTGCCCGATCAATTCGTCTTAGTCGCCAACTTGCCCTTGACGTCTTCCAGCAAGGTCGATGAGCGACGGCTGCTGAACGAGGCTGGCTTGTCTCCGCCAAACGAAGGGGCCTGAGCCGTCCGTGTCGTGGCAACACAGTTATATGGAGATCGACCCGCTGTGCCGAGTCCTTCCACGAGAACCTGCTTGACCTCAACCCGGCCGGACATACTGGACAATATGTACATTCCCGCCCATTTCGCCGCCGACGAGCAGGCCGTCGACGACCTGTTGACTCACCACGGTGCCGCTGACCTGATCACTGCAACACCGCGGGGCGTGGTCGCTACCATGCTGCCGTTCGTCTATGACCCGGGCATGAGAACCCTTCGTGGTCATCTCGCCCGCAACAATGACCAGTGGCGGCGCCCGGTGGTTGGCGAGGCTCTGGTCATCGTGCGGGGACCAGATGCGTACATTTCCCCGGCCTGGTATCCGAGCAAGGGCGAGCACGGACGTGTGGTGCCCACTTGGAACTACGTCACTGCGCATGTCTATGGGCGACTCGCAGTGCACGATGACCCGGCCTGGGTCGAACAGAATGTGCGTGATCTAACCGACCGCCATGAGGCTGGGCGACCGCAATCATGGTCCGTCGACGACGCGCCGCCACAGTTCATCGAGGGTCAACTACGCGCCATTGTGGGAGTGGAATTGCTGATCACCCGCATCGAGACCAGTTTCAAGCTCAGTCAGAATCGACCAGCCGCTGACGTCGATGGCGTGATCTCAGGATTAATCGCCAACGGACACGAAGACGCTGCCCAAGCGGTGCAGCGAGCGCGACCGGCATGAGATCGACTTCGCTTCTTAATGATGGCCCGCACGCAGCGCCTAACCTCGCATTGCCGCGGTCACCTGAGGACGGGTGAGCTGGTTCCGGCGCGGCCTTTGACAAGCAGTTCACGGCGGGCACGCGTGCGGTAGGAATCGGCGGTGGGAGCGCGGTGCCTAGGCTACGATCGCTGGGTGCAAGCGAGGGCAACCGGCGCGACGTCGGGGGGACATTACGAGCAGCTAGTCCGGCGCCAGCGTGCCGAATTGCAAGACGCGTACTTGAAGGGCGTGCGCCGGCTGCGATGGGACGCAGGGCGTCTCGCCGCAGAACGCGAACGGCTTCTTCGGGAGCTGCTGATGTATGCCGCTGAGCACTCGCCGTTCTGGCGGGAACGACTGGCAGGCCACGACCTGGCGAACTTCACCGAGGCCGACCTCCCCTCGCTGCCAATCCTGACCAAGGACGAGATGATGACGGAGTTCGACCGGATTCTCACCGTCCCCGGGTTGACCCGCGCCCGCGTCAAAGAACACATCGATTCGCTGGACGGAGACCGGTACATCGACGACGAGTACCGGGCAATCGTCAGCTCTGGATATGCCGGAACCGAGGCCTACCACGTCTACGGCTGGGACTCGTTCGTCACCTTCGTTATGCAGGGCTCCCGGTGGACCGGGCGCCGAGGCGAAGATCCGGCGGCGGTATTGGCCCAGTGCTTCAGTTGCAGCGCCAGGCATGAATCAGGGGCGTTCTACGCCTTCAGCAGCTTCGAGGGCGGCGGTCCGACGTCGCACTGCTTCGATGCCACACTCCCCCTGGACGTCATCGTCGACCGTCTCAACAACATCCGCCCTTCGGTGCAGGCCCTCCAAGGATGGCCGAGCCTCATCTGGGAGCTGGCTTCCGAGGCGAAGCAAGGACGACTCACCATCACACCGACCTGGGTCAGCGTGGCGGGAGAACTCTGCACTGCGCCCGTAAGAGAGGCAGTGCGGTCCGCGTGGGGCATCGAGGCTTCCGAGTTCTGGGGCTGCTCAGAGGGGACCTACGCGTTCCCCTGCGGCGTCGGAGAAGGCAAGCACGTCGCCGACGATCTGGTCATCCTCGAGCCGGCGGATGCTGACGGCAACGTCGTACCCTACGGGCAGCCTGCCGAACGGATGCTGTTGACCAACCTGTTCAACCCGGTACAGCCGCTGATCCGCTACGACCTCATCGACGCGGTGACGATGACCGACGAGCCGTGCCCATGCGGTTGCGCTCATCGTCGCATCACATCGGTCAACGGTCGGATCAATGGAGTGTTCGAGTACGAAGGCGGTGCCGTGGTGCCCCGCGCGGACTTCGAGCAGACTGTCGTTGCCACCCCCGGCGTCGTCAACTTCTTCATCGGCCAGACGCAGGGTGGTGTCGACGTGTCCGTCGTGACCGATGGTTCCTCCGACCTCCAGCGTCTTCGGGAGGACCTGATCGACGTACTCCGCCGGCACGGCGGGCCGGAGTCGGACGTCACTGTGCTCGAGGTCGATTCCATCAAACGACTGTCGAGAGGAAAGTCGAAGCAGTTCGACACCGAGGCGATCTAGCGGCCGGCCATGGCCTTGTCCAGCGCCTGGTCGATGTCATCGATGATGTCGTCGATGTGCTCGATCCCGATGGACAGCCGGATCGTCTCCGGCCGGATACCGGCCTTCATCAGCTCCTCGTCGGACAGCTGGCGGTGGGTGGTGGAAGCCGGATGGATGGCCAGGGTCTTGGCGTCTCCCAGATTGAGCAGCCGCTTGACGAGCTGGAGCGCATCGAAGAAGGCCAGGCCCGCCTCGTAGCCCCCCTCGGCCCCGAAGGTGACGATGGACGGTACGCGCCCGTGGAGGTAGCGCTCGACCAGGTGGTGGTAGGGGTGGTCCGGGAAGCCGGCGAAGCTCACCCAGGCAACCCGGGGGTCGGCGGCCAAGTAGTCGGCCACCGCCCGGGCGTTAGCCTCGTGACGCTCAAGTCGCACGGCCATCGTCTCGAGGCCCTGGAGCAGCATGAAGGCGTTGAAGGGGGAGAGGGTGGCTCCGCTGTTGCGCAGCTGGGTTGAGCGGGCCCGCACGATGAAGGGCCGCTCGGGAAAGTCGCGGGCGAAGACGACGCCGTGGAAAGCGGGCTCGGGCTGGTTGAACATCGGGAAGCGGTCGGGATAGTCGGCCCACGGGAACCGGCCGCCGTCCACGATGGCCCCACCGAGCGTGGTGCCGTGGCCGCCGACGAACTTGGTCAGCGAGTGGACGACCACATCGGCCCCGTGCTCTAAAGGCTTGAGCATGAGCGGGGTGGCCACCGTGTTGTCCACGATGAGGGGGACGCCGGCCGCGTGGGCCACGGCGGCCACCGCCTCGAGGTCCACGATATTGCCAGCCGGGTTACCGATGGTCTCGCAGAAGACGGCGCGGGTGTTCTCGTCGATGAGTGGGGCGATCGACTCGGCTCGGTCGTCGACGGCGAAGCGGGCCTCGATGCCCAGGGTGGGCAGCACGTGGGCGAAGTAGGTGAAGGTGGCCCCGTAGAGCTGGGGCGCCACCACGAAGTTCGAGCCTGCGCTGGCTACCGTCAGGATGGCGTAGCTGACGGCGGCCATACCTGAAGCCACCACCAGGGCCGCTGTACCTCCTTCGAGAGCGCAGATGCGTTGCTCGAGGACGTCCAAGGTCGGGTTGTTGAGCCGGTTGTAGTGGAAGCCGGGCGTCTCCAGGTCCAGCACGGCGCCGGCGTGTGCCGCGTCGATGAAGTCGTGGGCAACCGTCTGGTAGATGGGCACGGCCACGGCCCGCGTCCCGTCGGGTGTGTAGCCACCGTGAATGGCAATGGTCTCGTCGCGCATGGCTCAGGCGCTCCTCTTCTCGATGGTGCCTAACAGCCTATTCGGGATGGTGCCCAACAGATTGGCGTACAGACGCAAGGCCGCGCCCCGCCACGGCCAGGGGGCGCGGGCGCAGACCTCGTCGAAGGGGAAGGCGGCCACCAGGTCCGGATCCCGCTCACCGCCCACCACCCGCTCGTGCAGCCGGCGGAGCCCGTCCCAGTCCGAACCGGCCACGCAATCCCTTGGGAGGCAGGGCAACTCGTCGCGCTCGTGGCCGGCGTAGCGCCGCACGTCCCGGACGTACTCGCGCACGAGGCTCGAGGGATCGTACTCGGGATGACACTGGACCAACACGACCTCGGACCGGCCAACCGTTCTCGTGGCCACGCTCCACCCCACCTCCTCCGACTGCAGGGCCACCGCGTAGCCGGCGGCGACCACCGCCTCTGCGGGCACGGCGTTGAGCCGCGAGTGGGGCAGCACGACGGGACCGCCGAACCCGGCGGCCAGCGGGTGAGTCGGGTCGGCCTGCTGGGCGAAGACGCCGGTGCACTTGACCGGCAGGGTGGTCCGTTCAACGCCGTCGAAGACGGCAAGGGCGGCGTGGGCCGACAGGCAGGACAGCACCATGGCCGGCACGTTCTCGCTCCCCCACTTCAGCAGGCCGTGCAGATCGGACCAGTAGGGCTCGTCCTCGATGCGGGACTCGATCGGGTTGGCGCCGGTCACCACCAGCAGGTCCGGGGGGTCCGAGGTGATGTCGTCGAGGGGACGGTACTCGGCGGCGATACGGGCCCGGATCCGCTCGCCCCGGGGCACCCCGGCCATGGTGTGGCGGGTCAGGGCGACCGTCTCACACCCGGACCCGGCGTCCAGCAGGCCAACGAACTGTCGCTCGGTGGCGCCGAAGGCGGCGTCGGGCATGTTGTTGACCAGGGCGCACGTCCATCGCACGGGCCCCTCGGCCCCGTCCGCCGCCGCCCCCGCGTCGTGGGCCCCGGCCAGTCGGACGCCCACCGCTC
Source organism: uncultured Actinomycetota bacterium (assembly GCA_963826365.1). GTDB lineage: Bacteria > Actinomycetota > Actinomycetes > Mycobacteriales > Mycobacteriaceae > Mycobacterium. The sequence goes on from CAWGXA010000014.1 coordinate 13,553, forward strand.
AATGCCTCACGTCGGTGTAGGTCACAGTGACCTCCTGGTGGAGCAGCCGGTAGGCCATCTGCAACTGCTCCTCGTTGTCGGTCGAGCCGACCACGGCCACGATGTGGTTGCCGGAGCCGTCCCGCCAGTCGAGGGCGGCCCCCGGAGCCTGGTGGACGCTCACCGTGTCCACCTCGGCGTGGTCGGTGAAGTCGTTGATGCCCTCGATGGCCGTCACCGTGGCCGAGACGGTCGGCGGCTGCAGGAAGAAGCGGTAGCCGATACGGTCGGTGGCCACGGGCCCGTCGACGGACACCGACTCGCCCAGGGCCACCCGCAGGGTTAGGTCGAGCAGGCTGACGCCGGCGGCCCGCTCCAGCATCTCGGGCACACCGCCGCCCAACCGCCCGTTGACCTCGATGATGCGGGGGCCGTCGGGTGTGAACTTGACCTCGGTGTGCAGGCACCCGGTACGAACCCCGAGGGCGTCGATGGCCCGGGTGGCTAGGTCCAGGACGGCCGAGCGGCTCGCAGCATCGAGGGCGGCGGGGATGAAGAACCCGGTCTCACGGAAGTTTCCGGCCGGCGGAAAGCGGCCGGTCAGGGCCAGGTGGCTGATGGCGCCGTCGGCCACCACGCTCTCGACCGACACGTAGCCGGCGTAGGGGTCGCTGGCCCGGGCCGGATCGTCGGCCAGGTAACCCTCGAGGACCATATCGGGGCGGCCCGGGCCGAGGGCGTCGAGCAGCTTCTCGAGCTCGGCACCGTCGCGGGCCAGGAAGGTGTTGCGGCTGCCCTGGGCCGAGCGGGGCTTGAGGACGGCGGGCCACCCCACCTCTGCCTCGACGGCCAAGAGCTCGCGCGCGGACTGGTCGGGGCGGACGAGGTGGCAGGGGGGCATGTCGAGGCCGGCCGCGGCGAGGGCCCAGCGTTGGCGGGCCTTGTCGGTGAGGGTGGCGGCAGTCGCCCGGCTGTGGAAGGGTAGGACCAAATCCTCTGCCACACAAGCAAGTTCGACCATACCGGCGTCGAGGTAGGTGGTGATGCCGTCGGGCTCCCAGTCGGCCAGGGTCTTGACCGCCTGCTCGGTGCTCATGCCGCCGAGGTCGACAACGGCGCCGAACCGGTTGAGGAGACCGGCCATCTCGCCCATCCCCGGCACGGACGTGTCGATCATCCACAGCAGGTCGCACAGGCCGGCGGCCGCTTCGGCCAGCTGCATCACTGGAACGCAACGCGGCCCGTAGCCCACCGCCACCAATGGCCGAACCCGTCCGGTCGTGTAATCCGTCATGTGCTCAGCCGATCACGGCCTCGACGCAGGCCTGGGCGTCGTAGACGGCCCGGAGGCGGCTGCGGGGCGAGGGCAGGTAGTGGGTGAAGTAGCGCACTCCCTCGGTGAGCACGCCCAGCACGGAGAGGTTGGGCTGGAGCCGGCCCTCGGTGTCGTAAGGGTGGAATTCTTCATTGATGGCCACGCTGCCCACGGGCGTGTCACCGTAGGTGAGCTGGGTCAGCCTTCCCTTGGCGTAAAGACGGTTGAGCAGGGGCGAGCCCGACCGGGCCAGCGAGGGCATGTCGAGATAGCCCCGCACCACCCCGTCGACCGTCACGGCCGTCGGCTCGTCGAGGGCCGTGGAACTCAGGCGGATGCCGTCGGGGCATGGGGGCCAACTCCGGGTCAGGTCCGAGCGGGATGCGCACCACTCCTGCGTCGAGCAGCCCCAGCAGCTGCTGGGAGCGCATGGGTGGCACGCCCGCCTCCAGGCGGTTGATGCGGCCGCGGACGTTGGACTGAAACTCGACGTAGGAGTCAAGGGAGAGGCCACCGAACTCGATGACCGAACGCAGCTGGTCCCGGAGGATGCGCAGCACCTCCTGGGCCGCCTTGACCGGGCTCCCCCCGGGTCGCAGGGCCTCGGTGAGGTCGTCCTCGATCATGTCGTAGGCCTGGCCCTGGTAGTCGGCGGCCGATGTGTAGTGGCGGTCTGACCCGGCGAAGAGGTGGGTGGCCGGGTCGAAGCGCCCGTAGCGCGGCTCGAGACCGTCGACGACCTTCTCGTAGTGCCCGTCGATCCAGCCTTGGCGGAGGAGGGTGCGGACCTCGGTCGACTGGACGTCGCCTCCGGCCAGCAAGGCGGCCTGGATGTAGTAGCGCGCTTGCATCTCGGCGAAGATGAGCGGGAGAAGCTCGGCGCGGAAGTCCACGTGGCGCCGCACCTGCGACCCGCCCGGATTGGTCAGCGCCGCGAACTCCTCGGGGGTGCACACCACGGGCTGGTACTGGCCGTAGGGGTCGACGCCGGTGGCCGACTTGGCGCAGTACGGCGCGCCCGAGCGCGAGTAGAGGGTGATGGTCGGCTCCCGGCCCGAGGGCAGGTAGCGCATGCGGTCGGCCCGGTCGCACCGGTCCTCGAAGGTCCCGCCTCGTCCGATGGTGAGGGCGGTGAGGACGTCGAAGCCGACCAGGCCCATGCCGGCCACGGCCACCGAGGATCCGGCCGGAGCGCTCTGGTCGAGGCACTCGATGGGGTAGGGCTGCAGGTAGTGCACGCCCCCGTCGGCCCCGCGCTCCTGGTTCCAGGTGTGCCCCGAGGTCAGCACCACGTGGTCGACGGTGAGGGTCGTGCCGTTGTCGAGCAGCACCGCCTCGCGCCCCTGGAGGGCCTGCGAAATGTCGACGGCTGCTGCATAGTGTCGGACGATCTCGAGGTTGGGCGGGGCGTAGGCGACCAGCGTGTCATAGAACCAGGCCAGGTACTCGCCCATCAACCGCCGTGGCAGGTAGTCGGTGGGCAGGATGGGGTCACCCCCGGCGCCGATACGGCACTCGTAACCCACCCAGCGATAGCCGCGGACCACCGCCCACGGGTGCAGGCCCACGGCGTAGGGGGGGAGGGCGTCCCCGTCGGGGGCGACGTAGAGGGAGAGCTGACCGCAGGCGTTGTTGAGCACCAAGAAGTCGGGCTGCTCGGCGGAGTAAACCCCGCCTCCGAGCTGAGCGGGCTCGACCAGGTGCAGCCGCACCGGCGTCCCCACCTGCCGGGCCCGGCTCACCGTGCGCTCCATGACGCACAGACCCCACGGGCCGAGCCCGACGATGGCCATCTCGATCATCGGACGCGTCCCATCCACGCCGAAGAATGCTCGCGCGAGGAGCGGCCGAACCCGTCACGTTGTTTGCGCGCACACGTGTTCAGGCACCTACGTGGCATTTCTGCCTGTGTGGCCACCAACGACATGTGCTCCTCCTAACGGAAGCAAGCCCAACCCGTGGGTTGTTGCGCCGACGCTTGGGTGCGAAGGTATGTGTATACCGATGGTGCACCTGAGAACGCAGCTTACATACCATTAGACGATAATAGAAGCGGATAGCCGATATTTAGTTTGTGCGAGTGCAGAAAGCATCAGCACCCAAGGAAGACTGAGTAGTGAACAGACCGCGCGGTTTTGTGAGGCAGTTCCCCGCGGAGATATCAGCCTGACCTGCGTGAGTGCGCGGTGCGGATGCTCGGGGTTGATCTTCACGAACGCGGTAGGTGGCGCACTTCGGTGGACATCGTTCCGGTCGCGTGTGTGGCGTCCGGCCTTAGTGCGGACTGGGTTGCGCTTGGGTAGGTGCTTGAGACCGACGGCAAATTCGCGGCAGTGTGGTCGAACTAGCTGGGTCGCACCACGGTCGAAAACTTCGTAGCGAGCCTGAGTCTGTTCACCACGTTGCCAGGGCTCAACACGGCGGTCTCAGATTCCACGATCTCAGACACGTACGGGACGTGGCTGACCTACGACGGGATCGTTCCCAACAAGCTAGCGAAGGTCATGGGGCACGAAGATATCGCCACGACGATGCAGTCGTATGTTCGGCGAACCGAGGACCACGATGCGATGCGTAATCGTGACGCCGACCAATCGAATCGGAATGCTGCGGTTCTGCTGCCTGACTGGACAGGAGAACGCAGTGTGGAGCAGACCAAACAAACCCGTCCCTGGCCTTCGATGCAGGTCAGGAGGCATCTGCCATCTCGTCCAACGCGTCGGGGTGGCGGGATTCGAACCCACGGCCTCTTCGTCCCGAACGAAGCGCGCTACCAAGCTGCGCCACACCCCGCTTGAAGCCACGACAGCGTATCGCACCGGCCCATTGGCTTACTAAACCGCTGGCTGCGGGGCTACGTCCACGCGCAATTTCGCTCGAATTCGACCAGCGCCTCGGCAGGACCGGTGAGATCGAGCCCCTGCTCGCTGACCCAGTCGTCATTGAAGTAGGTGTCGGCGTAGCGGTCGCCGCTGTCGGCGAGCAGGGTGACCACCGAACCGCTGCGCCCGGCCGAGACCATTTCGGCCAGCAGTCCGAAGGCGCCCCACAGGTTGGTGCCCGTCGACGGCCCCACCCGACGCCCCAGCACGGCGCTGACATGCCGTGCTGCCGCGATTGACGCCGCATCGGGGACCGCGATCATGCAGTCGACCACGCCGGGCAGAAACGACGGCTCAACACGCGGCCGGCCGATGCCCTCGATTCGCGATGACGTGGGCATGACGATGTCGTCGCGGCCTTGTGCGTAGGACGGGAAGAACGCCGAGTTCTCCGGGTCCACGACGCACAAGCGGGTGGCGTGGCGCCGGTAGCGGATGTAACGGCCGATCGTCGCGCTGGTCCCGCCCGTGCCGGCGCCAACCACGATCCACTCGGGGATCGGATGCTGCTCCTCGCGCATCTGCGCAAAGATCGACTCGGCGATGTTGTTGTTGCCACGCCAGTCGGTGGCACGTTCGGCGTTGGTGAACTGGTCCAGGTAGTGCCCGCCGGACTCTTGCGCCAAGCGTTCGGCCTCGGCGTACACCTCGCTCGAGTTCTGCACGAAATGGCAACGGCCGCCTTGTGATTCGATCAACGCCACCTTGGACGAGCTGGTGGTCGCCGGCACCACGGCGATGAACGGCAGGCCCAGCAGGGAAGCAAAGTACGCCTCGGATATCGCCGTCGACCCCGAGGACGCCTCGACGACCGTAGTGCCCTCGCCGATCCACCCGTTGCAGAGTGCATACAAGAACAGTGATCGCGCCAGCCGGTGCTTGAGGCTGCCGGTGATATGCGTGCTCTCGTCTTTGAGGTAAAGCGCGATGCCAACATCCCCGCCCCACGCCGAGGGCAGCGGATAGCGCAGCAGGTGTGTGTCGGCGCTGCGACGCGTATCGGCCTCGATCAGCCGAATTGCGTTGTCGGCCCAGCTTCTTGGCAGGCTGCGGTCCGCGATCTGGCTTCGATCGCTCACCGCATCGAAGCTGCTGGCTGCGAGCGGCCCAGATTGCTGCTCGAATCTCGCCCACCCATCGGCGCCGCGATCAACGTCAGCAGCGTCGCTTCGGGGCGACAGCAGAAGCGCACCGGCGCAAACGGTGAGGTGCCGATCCCCGCGGAGACATGCAACGCCATGTTGGCACCCCAGCGCGACGGCCCCTTGGCCCGCGACCGGTCCAGGCCGCAGTTGGTCACCAGAGCGCCGTAGAACGGCAGACACAGCTGTCCACCGTGGGTGTGGCCGGCCATCACCAGCTGGTAGCCGTCGGCGGCGAAGCGGTCCAGAACTCGGGGTTCCGGCGAATGGACCAGCCCCAACCGCAGGTTCGCCGCCGCGCTGGCCGGTCCCGCGATGGCCTCGTAGCGGTCGCGCTTGATGTGCGGGTCGTCCACCCCCGCGGCGGCGATGTGCAAGCCAGCCACTTCGAGCTCACGACGGGTGTGGGTGAGGTCGAGCCAGCCGCGCTCGGTGAATGCCGCCCGCAGATCCTGCCAGGGCAGCGGCTCACCCCGGACCCGGTGCGACGGCTTGATCACGTAGTTCAACGGGTTCTTCAACCGCGGCCCGAAGTAATCGTTGCTGCCGAACACGAACACACCCGGCCGCGAGAGTAGATCGCCGAGCCCCTGGACGACCGCGGGCACTGCCTTGGGGTGCGCCAGGTTGTCCCCGGTGTTGACGACCAGATCGGGCTCCCAGCCGGCCAGCTCGCGCAGCCAGGCCTGTTTGCGGCGTTGGGCGGGCAGCATGTGGAGATCACTGAGATGCAGCACGCGCAGCGGCGTGGAGCCCGGCGTCAATACCGGCATGGTGATCTCGCGAAGGACGAACGCGTTGCGCTCGACAACCGCCGCGTAACCGACGCCAGCGACGGTCGAGCCGAGCGCAACAGCGCCGGTGCGTATCAGGGCGGGTAGAACATCGGCCATGCGTGCAAGCCTACTGCTGGTGCAGGACTCAGGACGCATCTCCGGCGCCTGCGTGCCTAGGGAGGCCCTCCCGGCGGCGGCGGGGGCGGCGCCAGCAATGGAATGGTGATCGGCGGCAGGCCCGGAATTTCGACGACCTGTGAACCGATCGGCGCCGGTAGTCCGTCGGGCGGCGGCGGCGGAGGCGGCGGGATGCCGTTACTGGTTTGGATCGTGATGATCGAACCGGGAATTGTTTGCCCAGTTGGCATGGTGCCGACCACTTCGCCGGCCTTTGCGGTGCTGTTGACGGCGTTGGGTTGGTCGGCGACCTGGAAGCCCGCATCCTTGAGGCGGGAGCGCGCCGCGTCCACATCGAGACCGGTCACGCTGGGCACTCGTCCCGCCGGTGAACCGTCGACGTAGCGAGGGTCGGTGGGCGGCAGTTGTATCGGCCCGAAACTCGTGGCGATCGGCTTCATCGCGGTGAACCAGGTGCGCGCCGGCTCGTTACCGCCGTACAAGTCGCCCTCGCCGCAATGCCGCAACGGGGATGAACACAAATCCGTTGGGTGGGTCGAGTCGTCGTAGATATAGTTCGCCGCGGCGTAATGGCTGGTGAAGCCGACGAAGCCGGAGGATCGGTGGGCCTCGGTGGTCCCCGTCTTGCCCGACACCGGCAGATCCCAGCCTGCCGCGCCGGCCGAGCCCGCCGCCGTGCCACCGCCGGTCGCGTCCTTACTCATCGCGTTGGCCAAGGTGTTCGCCAAACCCTCGGGCACCACCTGATCGCAGGTTTCGGTCGTCACGGCGACTTCATTGCCGTTGCGGTCGATCAGCTTGTCGATCGGGTTCGGCGGGCACCACACACCGCCGGAGGCCAAAGTGGCCGCGACATTGGACAGCTCCAGCGCATTCACCTCGATCGGGCCGAGCGTGAACGAGCCGATGTTCTGGCGCTTGACGAAGTCGGCCAGGCTTTCGTTGCTGTCGGGGTTGTAGTCACGGGCGGTGCCTGGGTCGGCGTAAGAGCGCAGCCCGAGCTTGATCGCCATGTCCACCGTGCGGGTCACGCCGACCTGAGAAATCAGCTTGGCGAATGCGGTGTTGGGTGAGGTGGCCAGCGCGTCGGTCACGTTCATCGAGCCTCGGTAGTTACCGGCGTTGATCACGCACCAGGTGTCCTTGGGGCATCCCTTGGCCCCACCACTACCCAGGCCCTTGGCCTGGAACCGTGAGGGCACCTCGAGCGTGGCGTTGATGCCCATGCCCATGTCCAGCGCGGCGGCCGTGGTGAAGATCTTGAACACCGATCCCGCGCCGTCACCGACCAGCGAGAAGGGCTGCGGGCGCATGGTTTGACCGGCGTCGCTGTCCAGTCCGTAGGTGCGGTTGCTGGCCATCGCCATCACTTTGTGCGACGTCTTGCCGGGCTGGATCACACTCATCACGCTGGAGATACCCGGCAGGCTCGGGCTGGCGAACCTGTCGATGGACGTCTTGACCGGGATCTGCACGTCCGGGTCCAGCGTGGTGCGAATCAGGTAGCCGCCCCTGGATACCTGTTCCTTACTGATCCCGGCCCGGGACAAGTAGGACTGGACGTAATCGCAGAAGAAGGCGCGATCGCCGGCGGCGATGCAGCCGCGAGGCAGCTCGTTGGGCTGCGGCAAGATTCCCAGCGGTGTGGCCTTGGCGGCGCGTAGGGCGTCCGTTTCCTGGGGCAGATTGTCGATCATGGTGTCCAGCACCAGATTGCGTCGGGCCAGCGCTCCGTCGGGGTTGGTGTAGGGGTTGAGCGTGCTGGTCGACTGCACCATGCCGGCCAGTAGCGCCGCTTGCTGCCAATTCAGGTCGGACGCGTTGATGCCGAAGTAGGTCTGTGCGGCGTCCTGCACCCCGAACGAGCCATTGCCGAACGAGACAAGGTTCAGATAGCGGGTCAGGATCTCCGGCTTGGTGAAGGTTTTGTCCAGCGTGAGGGCCATGCGGATCTCGCGCAGCTTGCGTGCGGGAGTGGTCTCAATGGCTGCGCGCTTTTCGGCGTCGCTCTTGGCGGTGACCAACAACTGGTAGTTCTTCACGTATTGCTGCTCGATCGTCGAACCACCCCGGGTGTCGACGTCGCCGGACGCATAGCCCGCCAGGCCGGTCAGCGTGCCCTTCCAGTCCACCCCGTTGTGGTAGGCGAATCGTTTGTCTTCGATCGAGACGATCGCCAGCTTCATCGTGTTGGCGATCTTGTCGCCGGGCACCTCGAACCGGCGCTGCTCATACAGCCACGCGATGACGTTGCCCTTCGAGTCGACCATGGTCGACACGGCGGGCACCTGTGCCTCGAGAAGTTGGGCCGATCCGTTGGCGACCACTTCGGACGCCCGGTTGGACATCAGCCCAAGGCCGCCCGCGAAGGGGAACATCAGCGCCGTCGCGACAACACTGGCCAACAGACAGCACCCGGCCAGTTTGAGGACCGTGAGGATCGCCGGCGGCCGGTCTGACATGCGTACTACAGTAGCGGCCCCCAGCGGCCCGGCCAGCGCCGTTTAGCTGCCCGCGCACGTGCTCTCACCGGCGCCCTGTCGGTCAGCACCTGGTGACCAGCCAACTTGCCGGTTCCGCCTGGATTGTTCGCCCGTGTTTCACTGCTCAGCCACCCAAATCGGGTAGTCCATAACATGCCCGGTTCTGCGCTAAGCTACGAGACGGCACGATCGTCCCACAAAAAGCGTTATGAGACTGTTGCGCAATTGCCACCTGACCACCTAACTTATACAGACGGTGAGATTCAGGTAACACCGATCTGCACAGTGTGGCGTGGATCGCAGGCGAAAGTCTGCACCCGAGGAGGGCGGTCGCAAGCCGCGACCGGGAGGAAGGGAACAACTCGTGTCAGGAACACGATCGACAGCGCGTCGAACCAACATTTCGGCAGCACAGGGGGTACTGCACAGTGTTGACGCAGAAGAACGAATTGCCTGGGTATCTCAGGCGCTATGCCGGACCACCGACCCCGACGAACTATTCGTTCGGGGCGCTGCCCAGCGCAAGGCGGCAGTCATCTGCCGGCACTGCCCGGTAATGCAGGAATGCGGGGCAGACGCGCTGGACAACAAGGTTGAGTTCGGCGTTTGGGGAGGGATGACCGAGCGGCAGCGCCGGGCCCTGCTCAAGCAGCACCCCGAGGTGTTGTCTTGGTCGGAGTTCTTCGACAAACGCAGGAACCGCGGCGTCAGCTAGCTCCATTCACCACGGCATCTATCGCCACTGGCGGTAGTTCAGTCTGTCGTGAGCAATGCTCTCGCAAGCCCGACCTTCATCATTACGATACTGTTACAGCCCGGCCAGGGCAGCCCGGTACCTAACGGGTGTCCAATAGGACGGTCCGCGCCCGATTGGCTTGTACTGGATAGGAATTCGCAGCCCAGTCCCGGTTTGTTACCGGAAGCGGGCATTCAGCCGCTTGGCGCGTAACGCGCAGCGACGTCTACAGCCACCGGTGTGGTGGCCGCTGCGCGCCCTGGTTGGCCGGCTGGTCAGCGACCGGTTGCAGTGGCCGCATCGTCGCCCACCGCCGTGATCTGGTCGGCCAGCGCGCGCAGAGCTTCCAGGTCCGATACGTCGAACGGTAGCGACGGAACCCCGATGACCGGCACATTTGGGTTGGCGCCGGTGAATCGTGACAGCAGTCGGATCTCCCGCTTGGCGGTCTGGGCGCGGTCCGCGTGAATCTGTAGCACCGCGGCGGCCAGCGCCGCGGCCTCGGAGTCTTTCTCGGCCTCCAGCGTTTCGTTCCCGTCAATCGCGCGCTCGACCGGCAGCGAGCACAACATCGGGTGGGTGCGATTCAGGATGAGCCCCGCCAGCGGCATGCCCTCCTGCGACAGCCGATCAACGAAGAAGGATGCCTCACGCAAGGCGTCGGGTTCGGCCGCCGACACCACAACGAACTGGGTACCGCGCCGTTTCAGCAGCGAATAGGTGCGGTCCGCCTTCTCGCGCCAACCGCCGAATGTGGCTTCCAATGATTGCACGAAAGATCCTATGTCACTGAGCAATTGCGAACCCATGATGGTCGACAGCGCCTTCATCGCCAACCCCATTGCGCCGGTGACCAACCGCCCGATGCCCCGGCCCGGCGCGAGTAACAGCCGCCACAGTCGGCTGTCCATGAAGCTGCCCAAGCGTTTTGGTGCGTCGAGGAAGTCCAGCGCGCTGCGCGACGGGGGAGTATCCACCACGATCAGATCCCAGCGATCCTGCGCCAGCAGTTGGCCGAGCTTCTCCATCGCCATGTACTCCTGCGTGCCGGCGAGCGACGTGGCGACGGTCTGGTAGAACTGGTTGTTCAGCAGCGCCTGTGCCCGCTCTGGGCCGGAGTATTGCATCACCATTTCGTCGAAGGTGCGACGCATATCGAGCATCATGGCGTGCAGCTCGCCGGGCACCTCGGGTGCTAGGGGGACCCGTTGCGGGGTGTTGCCGAGGTCGCTGACGCCCAGCGCTTGAGCCAGTCGTTTAGCCGGGTCAATCGTCAAAACACAGACAGTGCGGCCATATTCGGCCGCCCGCAGCGCGATCGCGGCCGCCGTGGTGGTCTTGCCGACACCGCCGGCTCCACAGCACACCACGACCCGGTTGGCTGTGTCGGCCAAGATTGCGGCCATATCAAGTGTTTTCGGCGTGACGCTCATCGAACTCCCTGCTGTGCAAGAGATTCCGACAGTTCGTAGAGGCTGCCGAGGTCGACGCCGTCGGAGATGGCGGGCAGCTCCAGTCGCGGCACCTTGAGTGCGTCGAGCTGTTGCGCGCTCTCGGCCCGTGCGGCGATGCGGGTGGCGTGCTGGATCGTTTCGGTCAGCAAGCCGGCGAAGTCGGTGTCGTTGAGGTCGATTCCGGCCTGTTTCAATCCGGCCCGCACCGAGTCTGCGTCGATATCGCCCTCCGCGGCCTTGGCCAGGTCGCGCGGCTCCAAATACGTCGGGATATTGCGGTTCACGATCACACTCCCGATCGGCAGCTCCAGCCCGGAGAGCTCCTCGATGGCTTCCATGGTCTCCTGCACCGGCAGCGTTTCCAGCAGAGTCACCAGGTGAATAGCGGTCTTGTCGGAGTGCAGCAGCTTCACCACGCCGTCGGCCTGCGAGTGCACCGGCCCACCCTTGGCCAAGTCGGACACCGCCTTCGTGGTGTCCAGGAAGCGCGAGATCCGGCCCGTCGGTGGGGAATCGACGACAATCGCGTCGTAAACCGGGAGCTTGTTCTTGTCGAGGCGCACCACCGCCTCCTTGATCTTGCCGGTGAGCAGCACATCGCGCAGGCCGGGTGCGATCGTCGTGGCGAACTCGACCGCGCCAATTCGGCGCATCGCGCGTCCGGCGAGACCGAGGTTGTAGAACATGTCGAGATATTCCAGAAACGCGGCCTCGATGTCGATCGCCAGGGCGTTGACCTGGCCGCCGCGCTCGGCGGTCGCGATCTTGACCTCTTGGTAGGGCAGCGGTGGAACGTCGAAGAGCTGCGCAATCCCTTGGCGCCCCTCGACTTCGACGAGCAGGACTTTGCGGCCTCCGGCTGCCAGCGTGAGCGCGAGCGCGGCCGCAACCGTCGATTTACCGGTACCGCCTTTGCCGGTCACGAAATGCACGCGGGCCTTCGACAGGCGTGCCGGCCAGCCGACGGAGCTACCGCCGCTCGATGTGGTTGCCACCATCGCATGCTAGCCCGAGCGCCGTGTCGCTCCGGCGGATCGGGTGGACTACCTCAATGCGGTCAATTGACTTGCTCCTGGGTTGGCCAGAGCCGTGCCTAGGCTCTCGAAGGCGACCGATAAGCTCGCGTCATGAGCCAACCGACCGCGTGGGAGTACGCCACGGTGCCCTTGCTGACGCATGCCACCAAACAGATCCTCGACCAGTGGGGCGCCGACGGCTGGGAGCTGGTGTCGGTTTTGCAGGGACCCACCGGCGAGCAGCACGTTGCCTATCTGAAGCGCCCGAAGTAGGTCGCCTCATGACCGCGTCAGCCCGGCTCGCGCAGATCGGTATTTCGCTTCCCGAGGTGGTTGCGCCGCTGGCTTCATATCTTCCGGCGAAGCGCACCGGCAACCTGGTTTACACCGCCGGGCAGCTGCCGATGCAGGGCGGCAAGTTGGCAGGCACCGGCAAGGTCGGCGCCGAGGTCAGCCCCGAGGAGGCCAAGGCGCTGGCACGGCTGTGCGCGCTCAATGCGTTGGCGGCAGTGCATTCCGTGGTCGACATCGATTCGGTGACTCAGGTAGTCAAGGTCGTCGGCTTCGTCGCCTCCGCCCCCGGCTTCAATGGTCAGCCAGGCGTCATCAACGGGGCCTCCGAGTTCCTCGGCGAGGTGTTCGGTGACAGCGGCACGCATGCGCGCTCGGCGGTCGGAGTTTCCGAGCTGCCACTGGACGCACCGGTGGAAGTCGAGCTGATCGTGGAGGTTGGCTGACGGTCGTGACCGACACCGCGGAGTCGTTGACCCATCCCGCATACGCCAGGCTGCGGGCGGTTACCGACACGGCCTCGGTGCTGTTGGCCGACAATCCCGGATTGATGACGCTTGAGGGCACCAATACTTGGGTGCTGCGTGGGCCGCGCAGCGATGAGCTGGTGATTATCGATCCCGGACCCGATGACGACGAACATATCGCCCGGGTTGCCGGGCTGGGCCGTATCGCGTTGGTGTTGATCAGCCATCGGCACGGCGACCACACCGATGGCATCGACAAGCTCGTCGAGCTGACCGGGGCCACGGTGCGGTCGGCCGGCAGTGGCTTTTGCCGCGGCATGGGTGGCGAACTGGTCGATGGCGAGGTGATCGACGCCGCGGGCCTGAAGATCAAAGTGATGGCGACGCCCGGCCATACCGCCGACTCGCTGTCGTTTCTCACCGAAGACGCCGTGCTGACCGCGGACACCGTGTTGGGGCGTGGCACCACCGTCATCGACAACGAAGACGGCAGCCTGACCGATTACCTGGAATCCCTGCACCGGCTCGGCGGCCTGGGCCGTCGCGTCGTGTTGCCCGGACATGGGCCCGATTTGCCCAGCCTGGAAGCCGTCATCGCCGAATACCTGGCGCACCGCGAGCAACGCCTGGATCAGGTGCGCGCCGCGTTAAAGGACCTTGGCGACGACGCCACTGCCCGCCAGATCGTCGAACACGTCTACACCGACGTTGACGAAAAGTTGTGGGACGCGGCCGAATGGTCGGTTCAGGCGCAATTGGACTACTTGCACCAGTAGTCCTTAACTCGCGCGCCCGCAGGACGTCCGCGCTTACCTCGCTCGGCGGGCCAGCCGTTCGGAGTCCGAAATCAGCACACTCTTGCCCTCCAGCCGGATCCAGCCGCGGTGGGCGAAATCGGCCAGCGCCTTGTTCACCGTTTCCCGAGAAGCGCCCACCAACTGGGCAATCTCCTCTTGTGTCAGGTCGTGGGTGACCCGCATGGCGCCGCCCTCCTGGGTGCCGAAACGCTGCGCGAGTTGCAACAGCTGCTTAGCCACCCGGCCCGGCACGTCGGTGAAGATGAGGTCGGCCAGATTGTTGTTGGTCCGCCGCAGCCGCCGGGCCAGCACCCGCAACAGCTGCTCAGCAATCTCAGGACGGTCGGCGATCCATGCCCGAAGGGCGTCGCGGTCCATCGATACCGCTCGCACCTCAGTGATGGTGGTGGCGCTGGACGTCCGCGGCCCCGGGTCGAAGATGGACAACTCGCCGAACATGTCCGACGGGCCCATAATCGTCAGTAGGTTCTCTCGGCCGTCGGGTGATCGCCGACCGATTTTCACCTTTCCCGTGACGATGATGTAGAGCCGGTCGCCCGGCTCCCCTTCCGCAAAAACGGTGTGCCCCCGGGGGAAGTCGACGGGTTGTAGTTGCTTGGTCAGTGCGGCGACTGCACCGGGTTCAACCCCCTGGAAGATTCCTGCCCTAGCCAGGATCTCGTCCACGTTGCCTCTTCAGCTTTCCAACGATGTGATATGGCAGGCCAACCCCTTAGCCATTAGTGATCGTAGAGGGAGGCCAATGTCGTCCAACGTGCCAACGCTACACACGATTGACGTGTCTAGTCGCCTCAAATTGCGGATTTGCGCGCGAATGCGCGTGTATCCGCGTCGGTAATAATCTGCCAGTGCTGGGGTCGGTGACGCTAATGGCAAACATCGAGTCGGCGTGATGCCGTCCCGTCAGCGCCCGGGGCTGTGCCGATTCGGCGAGTTGCTGAGCCTCACGTTGATGCAGGTATTCCAGCGCCTCGGTGATGCCTTCCCGGGCCAGCGTGCGCATATCGACAGCCTGCGTTTGCTCGAGAAACTCGTCGACGTCGGCCGTCGCGACCGACGTACGGGCAAGCTCTCTTTCGAGCCGCCCCAGCCCGAGAGCCGCCAGCATCAGTAGCCCGGGAATCAGGGCCACCAGCAACCAAGACACAAGGAGAGTAAACATGCCCAAGGTCTCAGCGAGATCACGAAATCAGTACTCTGTCGTAGGTGACCGTGGCCAAGTCGTCTGGGCGCGCTAAATCGGCGCCGGCCACCACTGATCCCGCACTTGCCCGGCGCTGGTCGCAGGAAAGTCGCGCCGGTTTGGTGCGTCGCGCGCGCCGGATGAATCGCACACTGGCTCAGGCCTTTCCGGACGCTCACTGCGAGCTGGATTTCCGGACGCCGCTGGAGTTGACGGTGGCCACCATTCTTTCGGCGCAGAGCACCGATAAACGGGTGAACTTGACGACGCCGGCATTGTTCGCCCGATATTCATCGGCGGTGGATTATGCGCAAGCGGACCGCGCCGAACTGGAAGAACTCATCCGCCCCACCGGCTTCTTTCGGAACAAGGCGTCCTCGCTGATTGGTCTGGGCCAAGCCTTGGTCGAACGATTCGGCGGCGAGGTGCCGTCGACCATGGCCGACCTCGTGACGCTGCCTGGAGTGGGGCGCAAGACCGCAAACGTCGTCTTGGGGAACGCCTTCGATGTCCCGGGGATCACCGTCGACACCCATTTCGGACGGCTGGTGCGCAGGTGGCGCTGGACCGCCGAGGAGGACCCGGTCAAGGTGGAGCACGCCGTCGGTGAATTGATCGAGCGCAAAGAGTGGACCCTGCTCAGCCATCGAGTGATCTTTCACGGCCGCCGGGTGTGTCACGCCCGCAAGCCCGCATGCGGCGTCTGTCTGCTGGCTAAAGATTGCCCGTCGTTTGGCCTTGGTCCCACCGATCCGATGCTGGCCGCGCCACTTGTGCAGGGCCCGGAAACCGAGCACTTGCTGGCTTTGGCCGGGATGTGACGCGGGGCCGGCGCGGGTGACTACCCGAACCCGCTGGACAGTCGCGATCTTGGCGGTGGTGGCCGCGCTGACCGTGGCGCTGGTGACCCAGTTGCGGGACAACTCCTCGCAGACCGCCACCAGCGGCCCCACCACCGCTCGCGAACACCGCGACGCCGACACGCCTGCCGCGCTTGCCGGACCGCGTCAGCGGGCGAACCTGCCGCCCTGTCCGGCCGCCGGCGATGGCCCCGGTCCGCCTGCGCTGCGCGGCGTGCTTGCGGAATGCGCCGCTGACGGATCAACCGTCGACGTCGCCCGGGCATTGGCCGGCCGCCGCGTGGTCCTTAACTTGTGGGCCTATTGGTGTGTGCCGTGCGCGGCAGAACTGCCCGCGATGGCCGAGTATCAGCGACGGGTCGGGTCTGACGTGATCGTGGTGACGGTGCACCAGGACGAGAACGAAACGGCCGCATTGCTGCGGCTGGCCGAGCTCGGTGTTCGGCTGCCCACCCTGCAGGACGGTCGTCGGCTGATCGCGGCGGCATTGCGGGTGGCAAATGTGGTGCCCGCGACGGTGGTGCTGCGGTCGGACGGTAGCGTTGCGCAGACGCTGCTGCGCGATTTCGCGAGTGCCGACGAGATCGCTGCGGCGGTCGGGAACGACGTATGAGCGAGCTCGGCGGCCCGAAATAGGCTGGGCAGGTGGGCCCGACAAGGAGGCGCCGGTGAGTGCTGGAGGTACGCCCCCGCAAGCGGGAGGGGCCCCCACCCGCCCGCGAGGGACGGTTCCTCTGACGCCGGACGTCTGCCCGTCCTGGCTGCGTCCATTGGTAGACAACGTCGGTCAGATCCCTGAGGCATTACGGCGCCGGCTACCGCCGGATGTGTTGGAGATGCTGACGACGGCCAGGGGAGGGGCTTCCGAGCGGGAGGCCGCAGTGCTGGTGTTGTTTTCGGGCCCGGAGTTCGGGCCGGCCGACGGCGGCTTCCCGGACGAGGCCGATCTGTTGCTCACCGTGCGCGCGTCGTCGCTGCGCCACCATGCGGGCCAGGCGGCATTTCCCGGAGGCGCATCCGATCCGACTGACGACGGGCCGGTTGGGACCGCGCTACGGGAAGCGCACGAAGAGACCGGCATCGACGTCAGCCGGCTGCACCCGTTGGTCACCATGGAGCGCACCTTCATTGCGCCATCGCAGTTCGAGGTCATCCCGGTCTTGGCCTATTCGCCCGATCCGGGGCCGGTGGCCGTCGTGAACCACGCCGAGACTGCGATCGTGTCGCGGGTTCCGGTGCGCGCCTTCATCAATCCGGACAACCGGCTGATGGTGTATCGCGGCGATCTTGGACAGCGTTGGGCCGGGCCGGCGTTCCTGTTGAACCAGATGCTGGTTTGGGGATTCACTGGCCAGGTGATTTCTGCGGTGCTCGACGTTGCCGGCTGGGCTAAGCCGTGGGATACCAACGACCTCCGCGAGCTGGACGAGGCGATGACATTGGTCGGCGACCACGGCGGCGCGCGATGAACTCGATGACTCCTTCGCAGTGGCTTGACGTCGCGGTGCTGGCCGTCGCCTTCATCGCGGCGATCTCGGGTTGGCGCTCGGGGGCGTTGGGTTCGTTGTTCTCGTTCATCGGGGTGCTGCTCGGCGCCATCGCGGGCGTGCTGCTGGCGCCACACATCGTCAGCCACATCGCCGCGCCGCGCGCCAAGCTGTTCACTGCGTTGTTCCTGATTCTGGCGCTGGTCGTCGTCGGTGAGGTCGCCGGCGTGGTGCTGGGACGGGCCGTTCGTGGTGCGATCCACAGCCGCACCATCCGGACCGTCGACTCGGTAATCGGGGTGGGGGTTCAGCTCGTCGTGGTGTTGACCGCGGCATGGTTACTGGCGACGCCGCTGACGCAGTCGAAGGATCAGCCCGAATTGGCTGCGGCAGTTCGGGGTTCGCGGGTGTTGGCTCGGGTCAACGAGGTCGCGCCGCCCTGGCTGAAGACGGTCCCCAAGCGGCTCTCGGCGCTACTGAATACGTCCGGCCTGCCTGCCGTGCTGGAACCCTTCAGCCGTACCCCGGTGATTCCGGTCGCATCCCCGGATCCGGCCCTGGCCAACAATCCCGTCGTTGCGTCCGTCGCACCCAGCGTCGTCAAAGTGCGCAGCGTCGCGCCCAGCTGTCAGAAAGTGTTGGAGGGCAGTGGATTCGTGATCGCGCCCGATCGAGTGATGACCAATGCGCACGTGGTGGCGGGGTCCAGCAGCGTGCAGGTCTACGCCAGCGGCAATCCGTTGGACGCCACCGTGGTGGACTATGACCCGTCGGTCGACATCGCCATTCTGGCTGTCCCGAACCTGCCGCCGCAGCCGCTGGCCTTCGCCGAAGCCGAGGCGAAAACCGGCAGCAACGTTGTGGTGCTGGGGTATCCCGGCGGCGGCAACTTCACCGCGACCCCGGCCAGGATCCGTGAGGCCATCAAACTCAGCGGCCCCGATATCTACCGGGACCCGGCTCCGGTTACCCGCGACGTGTACACCATCAGAGCCAATGTG
Organism: uncultured Actinomycetota bacterium; assembly: GCA_963826365.1. Classification (GTDB taxonomy): domain Bacteria; phylum Actinomycetota; class Actinomycetes; order Mycobacteriales; family Mycobacteriaceae; genus Mycobacterium. Next base: position 31,581 of record CAWGXA010000014.1, read on the forward strand.
GAGCAAGGTAATTCGGGCGGACCGTTGATAGACATGAGCGGCCATGTGCTCGGCGTGGTGTTCGGCGCGGCTGTCGACGACCCCGACACCGGATTCGTGTTGACTGCCGGCGAGGTGTCCGGCCAGCTTTCCAGGATCGGCGACACGCAACAGATGGCGACCGGGGCCTGCGTCAGCTGACGCGGGGGCCGTGCACCTGCTCGAGAAACCGCATCAGGTGTCTGTTGACTTCCTCGGGCGCCTCTTCATGGCTGAAATGTCCTGCGCCAGAGATGGATAGATAGCGTCCCTGCGGCGCATAACGCTGGCTGTGATCGACCGGGTCGGCCAGAACGTAAGGGTCGGCGTCGCCGCGCAGGTGCAGCAACGGCACACCGAGTTGCTGCGAGATCGACTTGATGAATCGGTGGCCCTCGCCGCGCAGCTGGCTGCGCACCGCCCAGCGCTGATACTCCAGCGCGCAGTGCGCGGCCCCGGGAATCTGAATCGCCGTCCGAAGATGGCCGATCGTTTGTGAAAAGTCCTCGGAGGCAACCCATTTGGCGCAGCTTCGGCTACTCACCAGACGTTCGATCTCTGCCCCGTCGTCGCGGGTCAGCTGGCGTTCCGGCCACAGCGGCATCTGATAGCGCAGCAAGGTTGGCAACAACGCGTAGCCCTGATCACGACGCGTCAGCGCGGAGCGTCGCAACGCGGCCGGGTGTGGCGAGCTGATCAGCGCGATAGCGCGGACCAGCCGTGCGTGCAGCAGTGCGGCGGTCCAGCAAGCCAGGCCGCCGTCGGCGTGGCCGATCAGTGTGGCCGACGAATGCCCAAGTGCGCGAATGAGTCCGGCCGTGTCGCCGGCCAGCGTCCAGGCGTCGTAGCCGCGGGGCGGCTTGTCGCTACCGCCATAGCCGCGCAGGTCGAAAGCGACCACTCGCGCACCGGTCAGCCCGCGCAACTGATGACGCCAGGACCACCAGAACGAGCCGAAGCCGTGCAGCAGGACGACCAGCGGCCGCGAGGTGGCTGGTGTGGTCGAATCCTCGGGGGTTGGCTGTGCCTCGACGACATGGAATCGGATGCCGTTGGCGTGCACATCCAAATGTCGCCACGGCCCGTCGATGCGGGTCACCGACGGATCCGGCACTGACATTTACCAGCCTGAGGGATCTATGGCGGGAGTGTCCGGGCCGCTTTCGGGTGTGGTGAGCTTGCGCAGTGCGGCCTTGTCGTGGCCGGGGGTGAGTGCGGTGCGGGCCTCCTTGACCGATTCGATGGTCTGCCGCGGTCCCCGTATCCGGCGGACTTTCAAGAACCCCAACAGTCCCAGCACCGCCCCCACCACAACCTGGATCGCGAACACGATCAGGAACGCGACCCAGCGCCACAGCCAGTTGTCGAGCAGCTCGGCGAGGAAGAAGAAGAAAAAGAAGGTGGAGTAGAACAGCACCACCAGCGCGGCGATGAAGTAGACGCTGCCGGTCAGGCCCTTTTTGACGTCGCTGGTGATTTCGGCGCGGGCCAGTTCGACTTCGGCGCGCACCAACGTGGACATCTGGGTTGTCGCGTCTTTGATCAGGTCACCGATTGACGGTTCGGCGGACCCGGCGTGCGGGTCGGCCAACGGAATCGTGGTCAGCGTGCTGGGCACACCGTTGTTGCGATCGTCTTTGCTCACAGACGGTCCTCTCCGTTCGCTGTCGTCGCGGTTCATGTTGCCATGCGCTGCGATGGCAGACGAGGCCAGCCGAAGACGGGCGCTTCCCCCGACCGAACGGGCCGGAAATTTTTGACGGCCAACGCAATTTGCACAACACGGGAAGGGCCCTGGTGATCATTTAGACTGGCGCAGCTGTTCTCCGACATTCGGCCAGCTGAAGGGATTTTCGCTTTGCGAAAGGCGCATCGCTGGTTGGTGGTGGCGCTGGTGGCAGTGCTGTTGGCGCTGCAAGGTTTGCCCGGCCGGGCTGTTGCCGACGACCGGGTCCCGATGGGCGGCGGCGCCGGCATCGTCATCAATGGCGACACGATGTGCACCCTGACCACCATTGGAGGCGATGCGGCCGGTGAGCTGATCGGCTTCACTTCCGCGCACTGTGGGGGGCCCGGTGCGCAGATCGCCGCCGAGGCCGCCCAGGGCCGAGGCGCGCTGGGCGTGATGGTCGCCGGCAACGACGCCCTCGACTACGCGGTGATCAAGTTCGATCCGGCCAAGGTTGCGCCGGTGGCCAATTACAACGGCTTCGTGATCAACGGCATCGGCCCGAACCCGGTCTTCGGTCAGGTCGCCTGCAAGCAGGGCCGCACCACGGGCAACTCGTGCGGTGTCACCTGGGGGATGGGCCAGGATCCGGGCACCCTCGTCATGCAGGTCTGCGGCCGACCGGGTGACTCCGGAGCACCGGTGACCGTCGACAACCTGCTGGTCGGCATGATCCACGGCGCGTTCAGCGACGCCTTGCCGGACTGCGTGATCAAGTACATCCCGCTACACACTCCGGCGGTGGTGATGTCGTTTCCCGCCATCCTGGCCGACATCAACGCCAAGAAGCGGCCCGGCGCCGGTTTCGTCCCGGTGCCGGCCTGAGCTACTTGGCCGCCCGGATCGCGTCGAACACGCCCGGATCAAGCAGTGTCGACGTGTCGCCGAGCTCACGCTTTTCGGCGATGTCACGCAGCAGCCTGCGCATGATCTTGCCGCTACGGGTCTTCGGCAGCTCCGGCACGACGTGGATCTCTCGTGGCTTGGCGATCGGGGAGATCTCCTGGGCCACCTGCGTGCGTAGCTCGCCGACGGTCTCGTCGTGCACCTCGTAGCTGGCGCATAACACGACGAACGCGCAGATGGCCTGGCCGGTGGTGTCGTCGGTGACACCGACCACCGCCGCCTCGGCGACACCGGAGTGGCCGACCAGCGCCGACTCCACCTCGGCGGTGGAGATGCGGTGCCCGGACACGTTCATCACGTCGTCGATGCGGCCCAGCACCCAGATCGCGCCGTCGGGATCGAAGCGCGCGCCATCGCCGGCGAAGTAATAGCCCTTGTCGGCGAATTTGGACCAGTACGTGTCTATGAAACGCTCCGGGTCACCCCAGATGCCGCGCAGCATCGAAGGCCAGGGTTGGTCCAAGACCAGGTATCCGGTGACGTTTTTGGCGGCGTCCGGGTCGGGCTGCAGCGGATCGCCGTGGTCGTCGACGATCTTGGCCGAGATCCCGGGCAGCGGTGTCATCGCCGAACCCGGTTTGGCTGCAGCGATTCCCGGCAGCGGCGAGATCATTGCCGAACCGGTCTCGGTTTGCCACCAGGTGTCGACGATCGGCAGGGTGGCCGCGCCGAAGACCTCGTGATACCAGCGCCAGGCCTCGGGGTTGATCGGTTCACCGACCGAACCCAGTAGCCGCAGGCTGGACAGATCGTGGGCATCGGGGATCTCGCGGCCCCACTTCATGAAGGTGCGAATGAGGGTGGGCGCCGTGTAATAGATTGTGACGCCGTACTTTTCGATGATCTGGAAATGCCGGTTGCGGTCCGGGCTGTCGGGTGTGCCTTCGTAGAGAACCTCGGTGATGCCGTTGGACAGCGGCCCGTAGACGCCGTAGGTGTGGCCGGTGACCCAGCCGATGTCGGCGGTGCACCAGAACACGTCGGCTTCTGGCTTGACGTCGAAAATGGTGTGCACCGTGTAGCAGCATTGGGTCAGGTAGCCGCCGCTGGTGTGCACGATGCCCTTGGGCTTGCCGGTGGTGCCCGATGTGTACAGCAAAAACAACGGATGCTCGGCATCGAAGGGCTGCGCGGTGTGTTCGGGCGACGCCGAGCCGACGGCTTCATGCCACCACACGTCGCGATCGTCGTTCCAGGACACGTCAATTCCGGTGCGCCGCACCACCAGAACGTGTTCGACAGGGCTGTCGCCGTCCGGGCCCGGCGCCACGGCTTCGTCGGCCGCGTCCTTCAACGGCGCGGGCTTGCCGCGCCGGAACTGCCCGTCGCTAGTGATCAGCAACTTCGCCTGGGCGTCGGCGATCCGGGCGCGCAGTGCCTTCGCGGTGAAACCGCCGAACACGACGCTGTGCATCAGGCCCAGCCGCGCGCAAGCCAGCATCGCGATCACTGCTTCGGGAATCAACGGCATATAGATGGCGACCCGATCGCCGCCCACCAGACCGAGGTCGGTCAGCGCGTTGGCCGCCTTGCACACCTCGGCCTGCAGATCGGAGTAGGTCAGGCTGCGGCTATCGCCGACGGGTTCGCCTTCCCAGTGAATAGCGACCCGGTCCCCGAGACCGGCCTCGACATGGCGGTCCACGCAGTTGTAGGCGACGTTGAGTTTACCGTCCGCGAACCACTTGGCGAAGGGCGCGTTCGACCAGTCCAGTACCTCGGTGAACGGCTTTGCCCAGGACAGTCGTTTGGCCTGCTTGGCCCAGAATTCCAGCCGGTCCTGTTCGGCTTCGCTGTACAGCTCCTCGCGTGCGTTGGCCCGCTCGGCGAACTTGGCCGATGGCGGATAGGAAGCTGGATGCGACGACGGACCTTCGGTGTGGGTGGCGGTCACTGAGGCTTCTCCTATGTCGAGGCTCTGCCGGTTCGTTAGCCGTCTGTGAGCCTAGACCGGCGAGATGAAGATGCGTGCCGCAATCCGGGGTCAAAGCACGCCGCTATACCTCATAATCACGGTTGTGCCGGGACCTCACAGGCGGGACAGCCGCCGGCTGGTTTCCAGCTTTGCCGTCGCCGCAACGTGTTACGCGGCCACCACGCTGCTGGGACCGCCAGCCTGGGCCGTACCGATTGAGACCAGCGACGAGGCGACGCCGTGCTGGGCGGAGCAGGTCGCCGTGAGTGCGTCCCCGACCGAAGGTGCCGTGGGCCATCGGGCGCTGACGCTGACGTTCAGCCTCGCCGGCGGCGCCGAGCCGTGCACGCTCACCGGCTACCCCTCCGTCGAGTCCGGTGCGGGTGGACCGGACATCCACGCCAAGCCCACGTTGCGTGGATACATGGGTGGTTTGCCGAGCGGTATCGACGTGCCGCCCAGTGTCACCCTGTCGATCTCGACGCAGGGCCAGGCGATCGTCGAGAGCATGGCGATCGATGGCAAGGGCAATCCGTGTCCCAGCTACACCGATCTGCGCGTCAATCCGCCCGACACCGGCGTCGTGTACACGGTGCCCGCCGCCATCGATGCCTGCGAACTGCAGGTGCATCCGCTGACCGCTGGCCAATAGGGATTATTCGGAGGCCTTGTCCAGGCAGTAAACGACGGGGGGACTGGGATAGCTGGCGCTGCCCTTGGTTCCGGGCGGGCACTCCGACTTATCCGTGCCGCCGTCGATGCGCTGGACGACTCTCACCAGCCCGGGTCCAGGGTCATTGCAGTCGCCCAAGCTCAGACGCGGATGATGGACGTCGCCTGTGAGCTGGTAGCACTGGCCCTCTTTGAGGTTCAGGGCGAAACACAGAATGGTCGACTCGTCGCTGAAATGGTCGTACTTGGAGCCGTCGCGTTTCCCATCCGGGCAGGTCGCCAGGGGACCACCTTTGGTTGCGAGCTGGTCGACATTCGCTGGATTGGCGCAGTCGTTTTCCGGTCGCGAACCGAATGACTGTGCGACATAAGCTGATTGGGTAATGCATTCGCCAACCGACATTGAGGTGTCCGTCGCACCGGGGCGGGATCTGCCCGCCATGTCTGCGGCAACGCGCGCGAAATTCCCGAGGATTCCAAACGCCAGCAGGACCGCACCGATGATGATGAGCGCGGTTGCCGATTTCGCGGTGCGTTGCTGCGGATAGCCGTAAGGCGGGTAAGCCGGGTAGGGCGGCCCGGGATACGGGCCCGGATATCCCATCGGCGGCGCGGGCGGTCCTGGCGGGTATGGGTAGCCGGGATGGGCCTGTCGGCGACGACGTGACCGATCCCACAAGCCGATGACCAGGCAGATCAATCCGATCAGCGGAATGCCAAGCGACACCATCAACGCGCCCGCGTGATACGCGACTCCATCTGAGGCGGCGTATAGGGAGGTCACGGCGCGATACTAGGTCGAGAACAGCAACTGGTGCACTTCACCGGTGCCGGCCCGCCCGTCTTTGCTCGGTCGCTATGGTCGCAATCATGCGACGGATGCGGACTACGGCGGCGGCCCTGGCCGTCGGCATGCTGGTCGCCGCGTCGCTGGCCGGCTGCGGCGGCGGTGGCGTGTTGAGCCCCGATCTGGTGCTGGTCAACGGCGGGGAACCGCCCTACCCACTGGTGCCGACCAGTACTAACGACAGCAACGGCGGGCGGATCATCGATCGGCTTTTCGCTGGGCTGATGTCCTACGACGCCGCCGGACACCCCGCGGAGGAGGTCGCCCAGTCGATCCAGACCACCGACAACGTCAACTACCGCATCGTCCTCAAGCCCGGGTGGAAGTTCACCGATGGTTCGCCGGTGACGGCCCACTCGTTCGTCGACGCGTGGAACTACGGAGCGCTGAGCAGCAATACCCAACTGCAGCAGAGCTTTTTCGACCCCATCGACGGGTTCGACGAGGTCGCCGGCGTGACCGGTGACGGGAAGCCGGCCCCAAAAACGGGGCGGACCACCATGTCTGGGCTACAAGTGGTCAACGATCGCGAGTTCACCGTGCGACTCAAGGCGCCGACCGTCGACTTTTTGCTGCGGCTGGGTCATAGCGCGTTCTATCCGCTGCCCGACGTCGCCTTTCGCGATATGGCGGCGTTCGGCCGCAACCCGATCGGCAACGGCCCGTATCAGCTTGCCGACAGCCCGGACGGCCCGGCCTGGGAGCACAACGTCAAGATCGACGTGCGGCCCAATCCCGGCTATCACGGCAATCGCATGCCCCACAACAAGGGTCTGAGGTTCGAGTTCTACGCCAATCTGGACACCGCCTACGCAGATCTGCTTTCCGGCAATCTCGATGTGCTGGACACGATTCCGCCTAGTGCGCTGCCGATTTACCGGCGCGACTTGGGCGACAATGCCGTCAGCAGTCCGGTGGCGGTCAAACACAGTCTCGATACCCCATTGCGGCTGGCGCATTTCGGCGGCGAGGAAGGTCGGCTGCGCCGGCTTGCGCTGTCGGCTGCCGTCGACCGCGTGCAGATCTGCAAGCATGTCTTTCTCGGCACCCGCACCCCGTCAGAGGATTTCACCGCCAGATCGTTGCCAGGTTTCGATCCGAACCTGCCGGGTAACTCCGTGTTGAACTTCAACCCGGATCGCGCGCGCCAACTTTGGTCGCAAGCCAACGCGATCTCGGCGTTCAGCGGCCAGTACGTAATCGCCTATAACGCCGATGCCGGAAATCAGGAGTGGGTAGACGCGGTGGCCAACAGCATCAAGAACGTGCTGGGCATCGACGCGCTCGGCGCGCCGCAGCCGACCTTCGCCGGGTTCCGCACCGAGATCACCAACCACACGATCTCGACCGGGTTCCGCGCCGCGTGGCAGGGCGACTACCCGTCACTGATCGAGTTCCTTGCGCCACTGTTCGCCTCCGGGGCGGGATCCAACGACGTCGGCTATTCCAATCCCGAGTTCGACGCGGCACTCGCGGCCGCCGAGGCCGCGCCCAATCTGCAGGAGTCCGACACCCTGGCCAACGCGGCGCAGCAATTCCTGTTGCACGACATGCCCGTTGTCCCGCTGTGGGACAACATCAGCGTGGTCGGGTGGTCGCCGGAGGTCACAAACGTCCACGTCACCTGGAATGGTCTGCCCGACTACGAGAACGTCGTGAAGGGCTGAGATGGGTTGGTACATCGCACGCCGAATCGCCATCATGGTGCCGGTTTTTCTCGGTGCCACGCTGTTGATCTACGGCATGGTGTTCCTGCTGCCTGGTGATCCGGTGGCAGCGATGGCAGGAGACCGTCCGCTGACTTCCTCGGCGGCCGCGGCGCTGCGCGCCCGTTACCACCTCGATGACCCGTTCATCGTGCAATACCTGCGCTACCTGGGTGGGATCTTGCACGGCGATTTGGGCCGGTCTTACTCCGGGCTTCCGGTCAGTTCCGTTCTGGCGCATGCATTTCCGGTTACCATCCGACTGGCGCTGATCGCGGTGGCGGTGGAGGCGGTGTTGGGGATCGGCTTCGGCGTGCTCGCCGGACTGCGGCAGGGCAGTTTCTTCGATTCCACGGTATTGCTCACCGGCCTCGTCATCATCGCGATCCCGGTATTCGTCCTGGGCTTTCTCGCGCAATTCGTGTTCGGTGTCCGGCTCGGAATCGCGCCGGTCACGGTGGGTCCGAGTTCGACATTCGCGCGGTTGCTGCTGCCCGGAATCGTCTTGGGTTCGGTATCTTTCGCATACGTGGTGCGGTTGACCCGATCCGCGGTCGCCGCCAACGCGCACGCTGACTATGTCCGCACCGCTACCGCAAAAGGATTGTCCCGGCCGCGGGTGGTCATGGTGCACATCCTGCGCAACTCACTGATCCCGGTGGTCACGTTCCTCGGTGCCGACCTGGGATCGCTGATGGGAGGAGCCATTGTCACCGAAGGTATCTTCAACATCCACGGTGTCGGTGGCGTGTTGTTTCAGGCTGTCACCCGGCAGGAGGCGCCCACGGTGGTGTCCATCGTCACGGTTCTGGTGTTGATCTATCTGGTGGCCAACTTGATGGTGGATTTACTGTATGCCGCTCTTGACCCTCGGATCCGTTATGGCTGAACGCAATCCGGATCGACACGGCTTTTGGCGCGACACGTGGCGGGAGTTACGCGGACGTCCCAAGTTCGTCGTCGCTGCCGCCCTGATTCTGTTCGTCGTTGTCGTGGCGATGTTTCCGTCGTGGTTCACCGGAATCGATCCCAGCTATGGCGATCCGGGCCAGAGCCTGCTTCCGCCGTCGGCCGCGCATTGGTTCGGCACCGATTTGCAGGGCCACGACATCTACGCGCGCACCGTGTACGGCGCCCGGGCCTCGCTCATGGTGGGGCTGGGGTCCACGCTGCTCGTCTTCGTCGTCGGTGGGGTCCTGGGCGCGCTGGCCGGTTTCTACGGGGGCTGGATCGACGCCGTGGTCTCGCGCATCACCGACGTGTTCTTCGGATTGCCCTTGCTGCTGGCCGCGATCGTGATCATGGGCGTCATGCACCACCGGCGGGTGTGGACGGTGATCGCGATCCTGGCCTTGTTCGGCTGGCCCGGGATAGCCAGGGTCGCTCGTAGCGCCGTGCTCGAAGTGCGCGGCAGCGATTACGTGTTGGCAGCGAAAGCATTGGGGCTGCGCAACTTCCAGATACTGGTTCGACATGCGCTGCCCAATGCCCTGGGTCCGGTTTTTGCGGTGGCCACCCTGGCCTTCGGCGTGTTCATCGTCACCGAAGCCTCGTTGTCCTACCTCGGTGTCGGACTGCCGACCTCGGTAGTATCCTGGGGCGGTGACATCAGCCTGGCGCAGAGCCGGCTGCGTTCGGGCTCGCCGATTCTGTTCTATCCTGCTGGCGCACTGGCGATCACGGTGCTGGCCTTCATGATGATGGGCGACGCACTGCGCGATGCGCTGGATCCGACCTCGCGAGCGCGGCGCGCATGAGCAATATAGAGTCGCCGCTGTTGTCGGTCGAGGGCCTTGAGGTCACCTTCGGTGACCGCGCCCCGGCCCTACGCGGTGTGAACCTCTCTGTCCAGCGCGGACACACCGTCGCCGTCGTCGGCGAATCGGGTTCGGGGAAATCCACCACGGCCGCCGCGGTCCTCGGGCTGCTTCCGCCCGGCGGACGAATTACCGCCGGCCACATCGTTTTCGACGGCGTCGACATCACCGCGGCCGACCGCCGGCAGCTCCGGAAGATCAGGGGTCGTCGCATCGGTTATGTACCCCAGGACCCGATGACCAACCTCAACCCGGTTTGGAAGGTCGGCTTCCAGATCCGGGAAGCGTTGCGGGCCAACACCGATACCCGCCAGACCCGGCGACGGGCGGTGGAGCTGCTCGCCGAGGCCGGGATGCCGGACCCGGGCAAGCAAGCCGGCAAGTACCCGCACCAGCTTTCGGGAGGCATGTGTCAGCGTGCGCTCATCGCCATCGGGTTGGCCGGCCGGCCGCAGCTGCTGATCGCCGACGAGCCGACGTCCGCCCTGGACGTCACCGTGCAGCGGCAGGTGCTCGACCATTTGCAGGGCCTCACCGACGAACTCGGCACCGCGCTGCTGCTGATCACGCATGATTTGGCGTTGGCCGCCGAACGCGCCGAGTCCGTGGTGGTTGTCCATCATGGCGTGGTGGTGGAATCTGGCGCAGCACAACCGATCCTGCAAGATCCGCAACACGAGTACACCCGCAAGTTGGTGGCGGCGGCGCCGTCGCTGACCTTGACCTCGGCACGGACCCGGAGACCGGTGGACGACCGCGACGAGATCCTCGTCGCCTCGGAGCTGACCAAGGTTTACTCAGAGTCTCGCGGGGCGCCGTGGCGGCGCACGGACTTTCATGCCGCCGATGCCGTGTCGTTTCGGCTGCGCCGGGCCAGCACCCTGGCGATCGTCGGAGAGTCGGGTTCGGGGAAATCAACCGTGGCGCGCATGGCGCTGGGCCTCGTGCAACCCACCTCGGGCACAGTGGTTTTCGATGGAAACGACATCGGCGCAATGAACCGCAACCAGACGATGGCCTTTCGCCGTCGCGTACAGCCGGTTTTCCAGAATCCTTACAGCAGCCTGGATCCGATGTACTCGGTGTTTCGCGCCATCGAGGAACCGTTGCGCATCCATCGAGTTGGAGACCGCAAGCAGCGTGAGCGGACGGTACGTGAGCTCGTCGACCAAGTGGCACTGCCGTCGTCGGTGTTGCGCCGGTTGCCCCGCGAGCTGTCCGGCGGCCAACGGCAACGGGTCGCAATCGCTCGCGCGCTGGCGTTGCGACCCGAGGTGCTGGTGTGCGACGAGGCGGTTTCGGCGCTCGACGTCTTGGTGCAGGCGCAGATATTGGATCTGCTGGGAGAGCTGCAGGCCGAACTGGGGCTGGCTTACTTGTTCATCAGCCATGATCTGGCGGTGATCCGTCAGATCGCCGACGAGGTGCTGGTGATGCGCGCGGGCCGGGTGGTCGAGCAGGCTCCCGCCGAGGAGCTGTTCACCCGACCCGGTGACGAGTACACCCGTGCGTTGCTAGAGGCCATTCCCGGCGCGCCGACCTCGCCCCGATAGGTTGGCACCCTGTGACGGTTGACCCACTGGCTCCGCTGATGGACCTCCCCGGCGTCGCCGAGGCGAGCGACGAGGCCCGCGATGCCCTGGGCCGGGCGCATCGGCACCGGGCAAATTTGCGTGGTTGGCCGGCGTCGGCTGCTGAAGCCGCGTGGCGGGCGGCGCGCGCTTCCTCGGTGCTCGATGGCGGACCCGCGCGACTCGAAGACGTTGCGCAGACCTCACCGGTCCACGACCCGGTGTTCGGCGGAGCGTTACGAGTCGCCCAGGAGTTAGACGGCGGCGGGGGCGCCCTGGTCGGTATCTGGCAGCGGGCGCCGTTGCAGGCACTGGCCCGTCTGCACATGCTGGCCGCGGCCGACCAGGTCGACGACGATCAACTGGGCCGCCCGCGGCCCGATCCGCAAGTGGGGCCGCGTCTGGAGCTGCTCGCTGAACTGGTAGGCGGCCGCACGCAGGCGCCGGCGCCGGTGGTCGCCGCGGTGGTACACGGAGAACTGTTGACGTTAAAGCCATTTGGCAGCGCCGACGGCGTAGTGGCGCGCGGGGTGTCGCGGCTGGTGACTATCGCCAGCGGACTGGATCCACACGGGCTGGGCGTGCCCGAGGTGAGTTGGATGCGCAAACCTGCGGAATATCGAGACGCCGCACTCGGGTTCGCCGACGGCACGCCGGCCGGTCTGGGAGCCTGGCTGGTGCTGTGCTGCCGAGCGCTGCGGGAAGGGGCGCAGGAAGCTGTGTCGATCGCCGAGTCGTTGACGAATATGTAGAGCGGGCGGCGTCCCGAATTATTCGGTCCGCCGCCCGCTAGCACGGAACTCGGTTACCAAGCGTGCACCTTTGGGTTACGTGGGTGGCCTCGGCGATCTTGCGATATCTGCGGCTGCAACCCCACCCAAAGGGCCGTCGATGCCTTTCGATTTTCGCAATTACGCAGGCCCGCAACACTTCTGCCATTTTCGCGGCTATGACTCCGCGTGGGTGCCGGGTACCGTGCTGGGTGCCCGGATCGGGAGATCGACCCTTCTCTTCCGGATTGACCTAGGCCTTACCGGGCTGCCGTGTCTCCATTTGTACTCCTGGAGCGTTAGCACAGCAAGGCCCAATTCTGCGAATGTTGCGAAGCTGTGTCATGCCACGCCGTTAAGATGTTTGCTACCAGTCGAATTGGTCTTTACAGGGCAAAGCGTCGCAACAGCGAGTAGGTCACCGCTCCGGCAGCCAGCGCGCTGATGCTCACCGCGGCGGTGGTCGCGATCGCGGCACCCGACGGCGCCGGAATCCGATCGCGCAGGGATACCGGCCGCGAGAAACTCAACACCGGCCAACCGCGGTCGGTGGCTTCCCGGCGCAGGCCCCGGTCCGGGTTGACCACGCTTGGGTGGCCGACGGCTTCGAGCATCGGCAGGTCGGTGATCGAGTCGGAGTAGGCATAGCAGTGTTCCAGCGGGTAGCCCTCGCGGGCAGCCAATTCGCGGATCGCTTGCACCTTGCCTTCGCCGTAGCAGTAGAACGCGACCTCGCCGGTGTACTTACCGTCCTCGACGACCATTCGGGTCGCCATCGCATGAGTCGCCCCGAGTGCCCGGGCGATCGGCGCGACGATCTCCTCCCCGGATGCGGACACCACCACCACGTCACGGCCGCACAGCTTGTGGGCCGCGATCAGGTCCGCGGCTTCGGCGAATACCAGCGGAGTCATGATGTCGTGCAGGGTTTCGTTGACGATCGACTTCACCTGGGCGACGTCCCAACCGGTGCACATGTTGGTCATGTGGGTGCGCATCCGGTCCATCTGGTCATGATCGGCACCGGATAGCAGAAAGATGAATTGGGCGTAGCTCGACTTGAGCACCGCGCGTCGGTTGAGCAGTCCCTGGTTGAAGAACGGTTTGCTGAACGCCAGGGTGCTGGACTTGGCGATGATCGTCTTGTCCAGGTCGAAGAAGGCTGCAGTGCGCGCGTTGGAACCAGCGGGCGCCGCTGTTTGCTGCTGCGCGGCCGAGTCGAAGACGGTCACGGACACAGCATAGGTCGGCGATCCGATGGGGCTGCGATATCGTGCGCAAAACGACCGCTCAGGCCGCTGTGGCGGGCGGGACCGACGGTGTTTTTGCGGCTCAAAGTGATTTTTAGTTGAAACAGAAACTTGCGACACCGCCCACTGTCGTGTGTATAGTAAGCATTACTCGGCCTGAGCCGAGGGTGTATCAGCCCGACCCCCCGGGGCTGATGCACGACGACCTCCGCCTCCTCCCCCCTGGCGGGGGTCGTCCCTTTTGTGGGGTGTTTTTCCTCAGCGGTTTGCGGGCTCAGCCCCACCGTTCGCGCGTTGCCCAGAGCCTGCCAATCCAATGTTGAGTGTTCGCCAGCCGACGTCTTTGTGCACACTTACGTCTCTCTCCACAAATCCGGATTTGGGACTGGTGTCCCAAGGTCACGGCCCCGCACGGTGGATGGGTGACCAGCAGCATCCACCGCATAGCGACGAGTTCTTCTGGCGTGTTAGCGGTGCTGACCGATGCGCAGTTGCGCGACGAACTGGACCGGGTCGCGGCGGCCGTCGGGGTTCGGGTGGTGCATGCGGGCGGTTCGTCGGTGAGCAGAAAGACGTGGTCGGCGGCCGCGGCGGTGGTGCTCGACGAGGTGGCAGCTGACCGATGTGGCCGGGCCGCGCTGCCGCGGCGCGCACACGTCACCGTGCTCAGCTCGGCCGCCCCTTCGACGTCGACTTGGACGGCGGCGGTCGCGGCGGGCGCGCAGCATGTGTTGAGGTTGCCTGGGCAGGAAGACGACTTGATCCGCGGGCTTGCCGACGCCGCGGAATCGGCGCGCGACGACGGACAGCGCGGCGAGGTTGTCGCCGTGATCGGCGGCTGCGGTGGCGGCGGCGCCTCGTTGTTCGCCGTCGCCCTGTCCCTTGCCGCCACCGACGCGCTGTTGGTCGATCTCGACCCCTGGGGCGGTGGCATCGATTTGCTGCTGGGCAGCGAGACGACGGCCGGCCTGCGTTGGCCGGACTTGGCTTTGCAGGGCGGCCGCCTGGTCTGGTCGGCCGTGCGCGAGGCGTTGCCGCGGCACCGCGGCGTCAGTTTTCTCTCGGGCACCCGGCGCGGCTACGAATTGGACGCCGGGCCGATCGATGCCGTAGTCGATGCCGGCCGGCGCGGGGGAGTCACTGTGGTGTGCGACCTTCCCCGTCGTCTCACCGATGCCACCCAGGCCGCGCTGGACGCAGCCGATCTCGTCGTCGTCGTCACGCCGTGCGACGTCCGCGGATGTGCGGCGAGTGCGGCGATGGCGTCGGTACTGGCAGCGATCAACCCGAACCTCGGGCTGGTCGTACGGGGGCCGTCCCCGGGGGGATTGCGGGCCGCCGAGGTTGCTGACATCGCCGGACTGCCGCTGCTGGCGTCGATGAGAGCGCAGCCGCACCTTGCCGAGCAATTGGAACGCGGTGGTCTGCGACTGGGCCGGCGATCTCCGCTGGCGGCGGCCGCGGACCGGGTGCTCGGTGTGCTGCCACGGGCGGGATCAGGGCAGAAAGGCAACGTGGCGTGAGTGACTCGTTGATTGAACGAGTGCGCGAGCGGCTGGCCGCCGAATCCGCCCCGCTGGGTTCTTCTTTGCGGCCCAACGTGGTGGCCGCCGCCATTCGGGCCGAGTCGGGCGGGATGCTGGGCGACACTGAGGTCCTTGCCAACCTCCGGGTGCTACAGACCGAGCTGACCGGCGCCGGCATCCTCGAACCGCTGTTGTGCGCCGACGGCACCACCGACGTCTTGGTCACCGCACCCGACGCGGTCTGGGTCGACGATGGAGACGGTCTGCGACGCAGCCAGGTTCGGTTTGCCGACGAAGCGGCGGTGCGCCGGTTGGCGCAGCGGCTGGCACTGGCCGCCGGCCGGCGTCTCGACGATGCGCAGCCGTGGGTCGACGGCCAGCTGGCCGGCATCGGTGCCGGTGGGTTCGCGGTGCGGTTGCACGCGGTGCTGCCGCCGGTAGCGGCCGAAGGCACCTGCTTGTCCCTGCGGGTGTTGCGCCCGGCCACTCAGGACCTAGCGGGGCTGACCGCGGCCGGCGCCATCGAGCCCCGGGCCGCCGCGCTGGTCGACGACATCATCGCGGCCCGGCTGGCTTTCCTGGTGTGCGGTGGAACCGGCGCCGGGAAAACAACGTTGTTGGCGGCGATGCTGGGCGCCGTGTCTCCGACCGAGCGGATCGTGTGCGTCGAGGATGCGGCCGAACTTGCGCCGCGCCATCCCCATCTGGTCAAGCTGGTCGCGCGGTGCGCCAATGTCGAAGGCGTTGGCGAGGTTCCCGTGCGCCAACTCGTCCGGCAGGCGCTGCGGATGCGGCCGGACCGAATCGTGGTCGGCGAGGTCAGGGGCGCCGAAGTGGTCGACCTGCTGGCGGCGCTGAACACCGGCCACGACGGCGGCGCGGGCACCGTGCATGCCAACAATCCGGGCGAGGTTCCGGCCAGGTTGGAGGCATTGGGCGCGCTCGGCGGTCTCGACCGGGCCGCGCTGCACAGTCAACTCGCCGCCGCAGTCCAGGTGCTGCTGTATGTCGCCCGGGACCGGCAGGGGCGACGCAGGCTGGCCGAGATTGCCGTGCTGCGCCAAACCGACGAGCGCGTTCGGGCCGTCACCGTTTGGCACGCCGACCACGGGATGACGGACGATGCGGGCTATCTGTACCGCCTACTGCGAAGCCGGTTGGCGGCATGATCGGGGCGACGGCAGCTGCGCTGGCTTTGTCGTCGGCGCTACTTGTCTTTCCGTCGTCGCCGCGACGACGGTTCGGCGCGACCGGCCCAACCCGTCGCCGGGTCGAAGCTGGTGGGCCGGCGTTCATCTGGATGACGGCGGGTGCCGCACTTCTCGCCGCGGTAGTGCTGCCGCTGGCGACGGTGCTCGCGGTCGTGGTCGTTGCGGCAACCGCCGTTTCGCGTCATCGGCGCCGTCGCCGAATGCGGCGCGCGACCGACGAGGGCCGGAACCTGGAGGCCGCGCTTGATGTGTTAGTCGGTGAACTGCGGGTGGGCTCACACCCGGTTCGTGCGTTCGGAATCGCTGCCGACGAAACCATTGGCGGGGTTGCCATGTCGTTACGCGCGGTCGCCGCCCGCGCCGAATTGGGCGCCGACGTGACAGCCGGCCTACGGGCCGCAGCGCGAACGTCGGCCCTGCCCGCGCAGTGGGACCGAATCGCGGTGTGCTGGGAGCTGGCCAGCGAACACGGGCTGGCGATCGCCATGTTGATGCGTGCCGCGCAGCGCGATATCGCAGAACGGCAACGATTTTCGGCACGGGTCACTTCGGGAATGGCCGGAGCACGGGCTACGGCAGTGATACTCGCCGGGCTACCGGCGCTGGGCGTGTTGCTCGGCCAACTGATCGGGGCCCGGCCGCTGAGTTTCTTGCTCAACGGGCACGCGGGCGGCTGGCTGTTGGTCATCGGCACAACGCTGGCATGCGGCGGGATGTGGTGGTCGGACCGGATCACCGAGCGGGCGGGAGCCGCGATATGAGCGCGGCGTCGGTGTTGCTGGCGGTTGCATTGTGGCTCAGCCCCGGACCGTCGGCGGCGCGTGCTCGCGCGGGGATCCAAACCGGCGGCCAGCGGCCGCAGACTAGATCCTCATCCGGTCCGGATCCGCTGGCAGTCGCATCCAGCCTCGACGTGCTGGCCGTGTGCCTGGCCGCGGGTATGGCGGTGTCGACCGCCGCGGCAGCAACGGCCGCATCCGCGCCGCCGAAGCTGGCCGGGGTGCTGCGACGGGCCGCCGACCTGCTCGCTCTGGGCGCTGATCCCGTTGTTGCATGGTCGATTCCGCCGGAGAACTCAGTCGATATCCATACCGATGCGCTGCTGCGGCTGGCACGGCGTTCGGCGTCCTCGGGCTCGGCGCTGGCCGCTGGCGTCGCTGAGCTGGCCGACCAGTCTCGTCACGATGCGGCACACGTGGCCGCAGCGGCCGCCGAGCGGGCCGGGGTGTTGATCGCCGGCCCGCTCGGGCTGTGTTTTCTGCCGGCGTTCGTGTGCCTGGGCATTGTTCCGGTGGTGGCCGGGCTGGCCGGCGAGGTCCTGCAATCGGGACTGCTGTGACGGGCCCGCAGCCACTACGAAAGAGAGGATCCATTGGTGATCAACATCATTCGCGCATTCGCGGCGCGTATGACCGTCCTGGCGATCGACGAGTCGGGCATGTCCACGGTCGAATATGCCATCGGGACGATCGCGGCGGCGGCGTTCGGCGCGATTCTGTACACCGTCGTCACCGGCGACTCGATCGTGTCGGCGTTGACGAACATCATCGGCCGCGCGCTCAACACCAAGGCCTAGTCGGCTGTGCCGGTGCGAGCACCGTGGAAGCGGCGCTGGGCATCGCCGCGCTGGTCGTGGTGTTGGTGCTCTGCCTGGCCGGCGTCACGGCGGTGTCGATGCAGGTCCGTTGTGTGGACGCGGCCCGGGAAGCCGCCCGGCTGGCCGCGCGCGGCGACGAACGCTCGGCGGTCGACGTGGCGCGTCGCCTCGCGCCAGACGGGGCGCGGGTACAACTGCACCGCGACGGCGACTTCCTGGTCGCGACCGTTGTGGCGCACTCAAACCTATTGCCCACCTTGGATATTGCGGCCCGTGCGGTTTCGGCGGCGGAGCCCCAGCGATGATCGCGGCTCGGCGACCGTGGTGGCGGCCGCCATGGTCGCGGTGCTGCTGTTCGTCACCGGCGCCGGGGCATATGTCGGATCGGCGGTGGTGGCGCGTCATCGAGCGCAGGCGGCCGCCGATCTCGCTGCGCTGGCCGCCGCGGCGTGGCTGCCCGCAGGTGTCAGCGCGGCCTGCACCCGGGCTACCGCGGTGGCCCGCGAGATGAGGGTCGACGACGTGCAATGCCGGATAGCGGATCTGGACGTCGTCGTCACGGTTGCGGTCTCCGTCGCGTTTGCCGGGGTGGCGCTGGCCGCCGCGCGGGCCGGGCCGGGCGACACGCGGTGATCAGCCCGCGTCGCCCGACGATTTCGGTAGTCCCGCGGCGGCGATCTCTTCGTCGGTGGGCAATCGCAGCGACAACAGCCCGGCGTAGGTATCGGGTTCCAGTTCCACCTGGTTGACCGTGACGTGCACCGGCACCCAATCCGCGTCGTGACCGCGCATCCGCAGGACGCGGCTGGTTGGGCCCTTGCGGAATTCCTTGGACATCGACGACAGCATGTGCTGATCGTCGGGATGGACCTTCGGCTTGTCGGCGCTGGCGCCGCGCCAGTCGTAGAAGGTGCACGGTTCGTCGAGCCACTTCAGCAGCGCCCAATTCTTGAGGTCGACAAGCGCCCGATGGACTCCGGCCTGCTGCAGGCCGTTGAGAATTCGCTGCGCCAGATCGTCGGCGGATACCACCGGGCCCTTGAGTTCAGCTCGCCAGTTCATCGCCCGCGCGACCAGGTGTTCCCGGCCGTCGGCCCCGGGCTCCAGCGCACTGCGACCCACAAAACCTATCCGGATGGGGGTGCCCTGCCAATCGGTGAGATCCCAAGTGCTGCAGAGTGTTAGGCCGGGCTCGGCGCGGACCACCATGGCCAGCACCTTGGTTTCGTTCGGATTGAGCTCACGGGTTGGAAGGTCTTCGGCAAAGGCCCTGCCGAAAGTGACTTCGACATCGGGGTTCTTACCGCTGATGGCCAGCGACTCTCGGGTATCGGTGGCCACGCCGAGGGTCAGATCCCACTTCAGCGGACCCGGAATCGGCCGCTCGGGCGGCTCCTCGTCGGCAGGGCCGGTCCACACATGCACCCCGTGCAGGCGCCCATCCGACATCACCACCGGTTCGGTGCGGATAACGCGGTCGTGCTTGGGAGTGATGCTGGTCAGGCTTTGCCCGGTCTGCATCGACTCGGCAATCGCTGTTCGGACCGCGGAGAGATAGGGGCTGCGGCGCATGAATGTGGTGATCGGTACCAGATTCTTGAGTTGCCGCCCCTGCGCCACCACAGCGGGATCGCCCCCCAGCGTCTCCACGAGCAACCAGTCGTGGGTCATAGCGTCGAGTTTAGGCGGCCAGGGAAGTGATTTGGGGCTGCGCGGGCAGCGGTTTGGGTTTGCAAAGGCGATCGCGGCCTTGATAGCTTTCTGCTGCGCCCGCTTAGTCGGGACTTGCGAACGGCCCGTGTTGTCCGACCGTTCGCCGCGCTGTGCGACGGCACGCTGGCATTTCTTAGCGAAGAAGAATTGCATTTCCGCAGACGGCCGACGCGACGCAGATCCGTGGAGGTCGACCGTCGAGGGGTCGGTCGCCATCCGCCGGATTGCTCGGCGCGACAGCTATGGCAGCTGCGCAAGGACCAGTCGAAGCACCTGCACGGCACCGGCCTTGTCCAGCGGGTCGTTGCCATTGCCACATTTAGGGGACTGCACGCACGACGGGCAACCTCGGGGGCATTCGCATGCCTCGATGGCCGCGGCCGTCGCGCCCAGCCAGGTGCGGGCGCGCCGGAAGCCGCGTTCAGCAAATCCTGCCCCACCCGGATAGCCGTCGTAGACAAAGACACTGGGCAGCCCCAACGCATCGGGACCGACTGCGGTGGACAAGCCGCCGATATCACCGCGGTCGCAGCTGGCCACCAACGGCAGCAGGCCAATGGCGGCGTGCTCGGCGGCGTGTAGTGAGCCCGGAATCCGTGTCATATCGATCCCGTTGTCGCACAACGTATCCGGTGTAATCGTGTACATCACCGCGGTGGTGGACAGGGTGTGTTCGGGCATCTGTAGCTCGATGAAGTCGATGACCTCTCCGGAAAGCAGCCGGCGCAGATACCCCACCACCTGGTGGGTTACCGTGACCGGCACCAAACCCAGCGTGACGGGGCCGTACGTCAGGCGCTCGCCGGCGCCGGTGAGCGCGATGTCGGTGATTTCGCGAGCGAACGTCGCATAACCGGGATCTTCGGCGTGCACGAACACGATCCCGTCCTCGAAATCCAGCGAGTCGACGACATAACTGTCGCCCTGGTGCAGATACACCGCCCCCGGATGCACCGAGGCCGGCGCCTGGCCGACGCCGGTGCTGCCCAATAGCCGCCCGGTGTCGGCCTCCACGATGACGATCTGGCCGCCCGCTGAGCCCCGGATATCCACCGCGCCATGCGGTTCTAGGCCGGGCACGGGGAAATACTTGTCGTTGCGCCGGCGCAGCAACCCGTCGTCGACCAGGCCCTCGACCACGTCCACCGCGTTGAAGTTCCGCACCTCGGTCTCGCTAAGAGGAAATTCGGTTGCGGCACAGAGAAGTTGGGGTCCCAGAATGTACGGGTTAGCGGGGTCGATGACCACGCGCTCTACCGGCTTGTCCAGCAACGCGGCCGGGTTGTGCACCAGATAAGTGTCCAGCGGGTCGTCACGGGCGATCAGCACCACCAATGCCCCCTGGCCGCGGCGGCCCGACCGGCCGGCCTGCTGCCAGAACGAGGCCACCGTTCCGGGGAACCCGGCGAGCACCACCGCGTCCAGCCCGGCGATGTCGACACCCAACTCCAGCGCATTGGTGGTGGCCAGCCCGCGTAGCCGGCCCTCGGCCAGATCTCGCTCCAACGCATTGCGGTCCTCGGCGAGGTAACCCGCCCGATACGACGCCACGGTGTGCGACAGCTCCGGGGCGATATCGCCCAGCCGCGCCTGGGCACCCAGCGCGGTCAGTTCGGCGGCGCGCCGGGACCGGACGAAGGTCAAGGTCTGAGCGCCCTCGGCGACCAGGTCAGCCATCACCCGGGCGGCCTCGGCACCCGCGGAGCGCCGCACCGGGGCCCCGTTCTCGCCGGTGAGGTCGGCCCGCAGGGCGGGCTCCCACAGCGCCACGGTGCGGGCACCCTGGGGTGAGCCGTCGTCGACGACTTCTTCGACCGGCGCTCCGATCAGTTCGGCCGCCGTCGTGCCCGGCGAATCCGTCGTCGCGCTGGCGAAGATGAAGGTCGGCTGGGACTCAGGTCGAGCCGCGTAACGTGCGCACAGCCGCAACAGGCGGCGCAGCACCATTGCCACGTTCGAGCCGAAAACGCCGCGGTAGTAATGACATTCGTCGACGACCACGAATCGCAGCCCCCGCAGCAGCACAGCCCAGCGGGCATGATTGCGCAATATCGACAGATGGATCATGTCGGGATTGGAAAACAGCCATCGGGAGTGTTCCCGGGCGAAGCGGCGAATCTCGGCGGGGCTGTCACCGTCGTAGGCCGTGGGTGCCACTGCGAGACCGGGAGCGGCCAGCCGCGGCACGGCCGAGGTCAGGGCGTGCGCGGCGCGCAGCTGGTCGTGCCCGAGCGCTTTCGTCGGCGACAGATACAGCACCCGGGCCCGCGGGTCGGTCGCGAGCGCGTTGAGGACCGGAAGTTGATAAGCCAGGGACTTGCCCGACGCGGTGCCGGTGCTGACCACGACGTGCTGGCCGGCGTGGGCCAGCTCCGCGGCCTGCGCCTGGTGTGACCACGGGGCGCTGATGCCGCGGTCGGTGAACGCCTGGACCACGTCGGGCTCGGCCCAGTCCGGCCAACTGTGTGGCCGTCCGCTGCGGGCGGCCAGCTCGGCGACGTGGCGTAGCGGATGCTCGCCCGCCGTGGTGCCGGCGAGCGCGACAGCAAGCAGGTCGCTGCCGAAACTCGCCACCTCACGCCCTCCAAGAATCCGTCGAGGATTGAAGTCTGTCGCCGACGCCACGAACGTGGTTGGATGATTGCGGTCGCAGCTTCTGTGTTCGTGTCAAACTTTCGCAGGATCGACGTTGCGGCCGCGGTTCCTGCGAGGTTATCGGTCGGGTGTAGTTCCGGCGAATCCGCGAGGTATGGCGGTCGTAGCTGGCCCGGGGCATCGAAAGGCGATGCACCGCACACCGAAGTAAAGGAAAGATCGAGAAATGCCACAGGGAACTGTGAAGTGGTTCAACGCGGAAAAGGGGTTCGGCTTCATCGCCCCAGAAGATGGTTCCGCAGATGTCTTTGTCCACTACACGGAGATCCAGGGTTCGGGCTTCCGCACCCTTGAAGAGAACCAGAAGGTCGAGTTCGAGATCGGCCACAGCCCTAAGGGCCCCCAGGCCACCGGAGTCCGCTCCGTCTAAACCGAGCAGATTCCGACGTCAACCCCCCGTACTGGCCCGCTCAGCGGTTCAGGCGGGGGGTTTTCATTCCATATTCACTGCTTCGCAACCTTCGCCCGCACGCCTGAAGGCAAGGATCGGCGACCTGGCTTACTGTCGGTGAGGTGAGCCAGCTCTCCTTCTTCACTGCGGAGTCGGTACCGCCTGCGGTCGCCGATCTTTGTGGGGTGCTGGCGGCTTCCGGGCAGATCGTGAAGGTCGGCACGTCGGACGATGCGGGCGCCCGGCTTTCGGTGGTGGTGGACCAGCTTTGGCGTGCCTCGGCGCTGGCCGAAATGATCCGGGAGGCGGGGATGGCGCCCGAGATCGGCCGCACCGAGGAGGGCACTCCGTTGGTGCGGACGGCGGTCGATCGCTCCTTGACCTCGATCGCCGCGGAATGGACGCGCGGCGCGGTCAAGACGGTGCCGCCCCGGTGGCTGCCCGGGCCGCGTGAGCTGCGGGCATGGACCCTTGCGGCTGGCAGTCCCGAGAGCGACCACTATCTGCTGGGTCTGGATCCACACGCCCCGGACACCCATTCGCCGTTGGCGTCCGCCCTGATGAGGGTGGGGATTGCGCCTACCCTCATCGGTACCCGAGGCGCTCGGCCTGCGCTGCGCATTACCGGCCGTCGCCGGCTATCGCGCCTGGTAGAGAACGTGGGGGAACCCCCAGCCGAGGCGGAGGCGTTGCCGCTGTGGCCTCGGGTTTAGGCTGGCGTCCCTGAATGCCCGACCGAGTCGTTGCATTGGGGTCAAACGGGGGGCGGGGACCTGCTTTTTCAGTGAGTCGGTTTGCGTGAGCCCGCCCATGGGTGCGAAATTGTCAGGTGCCCGAAACGGAAGGAACGTCGGCGTATCTGAATTTCACCGGAATTTCGGGTGTCCGCCTGTCATTCTTCCTGCAGGGCGGTCTCGTGCCGAGGCCGGGACAAGGGATGGAGCGTAAGCGCAGTTGGCTGACCCGAAGTTAGACCGCGACAGCAGCGGGAATGGCAGCCGTAGGCGACTTGTGATCGTCGAGTCGCCGACTAAAGCGCGCAAACTGGCCGGCTACCTGGGCTCCAACTACATCGTCGAGTCCTCGCGCGGACACATCCGGGACCTGCCGCGTGCCGCGGCAGACGTGCCCGCCAAGTACAAGTCAGAGCCCTGGGCCAGGCTCGGCGTCAACGTCGACGCCGACTTCGAACCGCTCTACATCATCAGCCCGGAGAAGAAGAGCACCGTCAGCGAGCTCAAGGGTCTGCTCAAAGACGTCGACGAGCTCTACCTGGCCACGGATGGTGACCGCGAAGGCGAGGCCATCGCCTGGCATTTGCTGGAAACCCTCAAACCACGCATCCCGGTCAAGCGGATGGTGTTCCACGAGATCACCGAGCCGGCCATCCTGGAGGCCGCGCAAAACCCCCGCGACCTGGACATCGACCTGGTCGACGCGCAGGAAACCCGCCGCATCCTGGACCGGCTGTACGGCTATGAAGTCAGCCCGGTGCTGTGGAAGAAGGTCGCGCCCCGGCTGTCGGCGGGCCGGGTGCAATCCGTGGCCACCCGCATCATCGTGCAGCGCGAACGCGACCGGATGGCGTTCCGCAGCGCGGCCTACTGGGACATCATCGCCCAGCTGGACGCCAGCGTGTCCGACCCGAAGGCTCAGCCACCCACTTTCATCGCGCGGCTGACGTCGGTCGACGGCCTGCGCGTCGCCACCGGCCGCGATTTCGATTCGCTGGGCACCCTGCGCAAGGCCGACGAAGTGACCGTGCTCGACGAGGCCAGTGCGACACAGCTGGCCACCGGCTTGCGCGGCGCACAGCTATCGGTGGCCTCCGTCGAGGAAAAGCCTTACACCCGGCGGCCGTACGCGCCGTTCATGACGTCGACGCTGCAACAGGAAGCCGGCCGCAAACTGCGGTTCTCGTCCGAGCGCACTATGAGCATCGCCCAGCGGCTCTACGAAAACGGCTACATCACCTATATGCGTACCGACTCGACGACCCTGTCGTCATCGGCAATCGACGCCGCGCGTACCCAGGCGCGCCAGCTCTACGGCGAGGAGTACGTCTCCCCGTCGCCGCGGCAGTACACCCGCAAGGTGAAGAATGCTCAGGAGGCGCACGAGGCCATCCGGCCCGCCGGGGAGACGTTCGCAACCCCGGACGCGGTGCGCCGCGAGCTCGACGGCGACGAGTTCCGGCTCTACGAACTGGTTTGGCAGCGCACGGTGGCCTCGCAGATGACCGATGCGCGCGGGACCACGCTGAGCCTGCGGATCAACGGCCAATCCGGTGACCGCGACGTCGTCTTCTCGGCCAGCGGTCGCACCATCACGTTCGCCGGTTTCCTGAAGGCCTACGTGGAAACCGTGGACGACCAGGTCGGCGGTGAGGCCGACGACGCCGAGCGCCGGCTGCCGCGGCTCACCGAGGGCCAGCGGCTGGACGCCCTGGAGCTCACTCCTGACGGACACGCCACCAACCCGCCGGCCCGCTACACCGAAGCCTCACTCATCAAGTCGCTCGAGGAGCTGGGCATCGGTCGCCCGTCGACGTATTCGTCGATCATCAAGACCATCCAGGACCGCGGCTATGTGCACAAAAAGGGCAGCGCCCTGGTGCCGTCGTGGGTCGCGTTCGCGGTCACCGGTCTGCTGGAACAGCATTTCGGCCGCCTGGTCGACTACGACTTCACCGCGGCGATGGAAGACGAGCTCGACGCCATCGCGTCGGGCAACGAGCAACGCACCAACTGGCTCAACAACTTCTACTTCGGCGGTGAGCACGGAGTCGCCGACTCGGTGGCCCGCTCGGGTGGCCTGAAAAAGCTGGTCGGCGTCAACCTCGAGGGCATTGACGCTCGAGAAGTCAACTCCATCAAGCTATTTGACGACGCAGAGGGCCGAGTCGTCTATGTCCGGGTCGGCAAGAACGGGCCCTACCTGGAACGCACGATCACCGGCGACGACGGTGAGCCCACGCCGCAGCGGGCCAACCTCAACGACTCGCTGACTCCCGACGAGCTGACGCTCGAGGTGGCCGAAGAGCTTTTCGCCACGCCGCAGGAGGGACGCGTGCTGGGCGTGGATCCGCAAACCGGCCACGACATCGTCGCCAAAGACGGCCGCTATGGACCGTACGTGACCGAGGTGCTGCCCAAGCCCGACGACGACGGCGAAGCCACGCCGGCCAAGAAGGGCAAGAAACCCACCGGCCCCAAACCTAGGACCGGGTCGTTGCTGCGCAGCATGGACTTGCAGACCGTCACGCTCGAGGATGCGCTGCGGCTGTTGTCGCTGCCCCGGGTTGTCGGTGTGGACCCTGCATCGAACGAGGAAATCACCGCGCAGAACGGCCGCTACGGCCCATATCTGAAGCGCGGCACGGATTCTCGATCGCTGAGTACTGAAGAACAGATGTTCACCATCACGCTCGACGAGGCGCTGCAGATCTACGCGCAGCCGAAACGGTCTGGGCGACAAAGTGCTTCGACACCGCCGTTGCGCGAGCTGGGCACCGACCCAGTGTCGGGCAAGCCAATGGTGATCAAGGACGGTCGATTTGGGCCCTACGTCACCGACGGCGAGAGCAATGCCAGCCTGCGCAAGGGTGACGACGTGATGTCGATTACCGACGAGCGGGCCTCCGAGCTGCTTGCTGACCGTCGCGCCCGTGGTCCGGCGAAACGTCCCGCCCGCAAGACCACTCGCAAGGCTCCAGCCAAAAAGGCGCCCGCGAAAAAGGCCGCCAAGCGCACCTAGTTCGCCTCTAGTAGCCCGGGCCGATCGACTCAGAGGACGCTCGTTGTGCGGCCGCCCGGTTCGCGGTTGCCCTGGCGGCCCGTCCCTCGGCGCTGGCCGCCAGATTCAACGGCCGGGCCAGCTGAGTGGGTGCCGAGCGTCCGCGCAGTTCGACGATTTCGCCGACGTCCCAGCACAGGGCCTCGGCATCCAGCGCGCCGCTGACCGCGATCGCCGAGGCGAGTACGTGTCCGGCCTCGAGTTTGGCCAGCTCGGTAAGCCGTGCCGCTTCGTTGACCGGGTCGCCGATCACGGTGTACTCGAAGCGGGCCTGCGCGCCGATGTGGCCGGCAATGGCCCGGCCGGACGACACCCCGATCCCGAACTCCGCGGTACCGATCACCGGAAGGAGTTCGTCGTGCAGCTCGCGGGCTGCGGCCAGGGCGCCACCGGGCGCGTCCGGGTGTTCGATGGGCGCGCCGAAGATCGCCAGCGCCGCGTCACCCTGGAACTTGTTGACGAAGCCGCCGTGCTTGGCGACGGTGTCCACGACCACCCGGAAGAACTCGTTGAGTAGGTGAACCACCTCGGCCGGTGGTCGGGTCGCCGCCAGCTGGGTGGAGCCGACTAGATCCACGAACAGCACCGCGACATCGCGCTCCTGCCCACCCAACTCGGTGCCGCGCTCCAGCGCTCGACGGGCCACGTCCTCGCCGACGTAGCGACCGAACAGGTCACGCAATCGCTGCCGCTCGGACAGATCGCGCACCATGTCGTTGAAGCCCGCCTGCAGCAGGCCGAGCTCGCTGGCGTCGTAGATCTGCATGTGGGCGTTGTAGTTACCGCGCTGCACCTCGCTCAGCGCCCAGCGCAGCTGACGCAGTGGGTCGGCGATCGACATGGCCACCAGCAGGGTGCTGACGAAACCGATGGCCAGCGCCGCCAAGGCCAGCAACAGGATGGGGGTGAACAACCTCTCCGGGGTGGCGTGCAGCAGCGAAGCCTTGTCGGCCACCACCGCCAGCACGATCGCCAGCACCGGCACGGCGGTGGACAGCGTCCAGGTCAGCAGCTGTCGCAAGATGACGCCGGGGGCCTTGACGTTCTCTGGCACACCGCTGCGCAGCGCGGCGACCGCCACCGGGCGCAGTACCCGCTCGGATTGCAGGTAGCCGATGATCGAGGTCGCGGCGGCGCCCAGCGCGGTGGCGACCGCCACCACGGGCGCCGCGTAGCGGGCTACCGACCAGCTGGCCAGGACGAAGATCGCACCGCCGATGCACCAGGACACCACGCTGGTCAGCGTGCGATAGAAGGGCATCCGCAACGCCCGGCTACGCGCCAGTTCGGTGGCGGCCGGGTCAGTCTCGGTGAGCAGATTGTCGCGGCGCTGCCAGCGGAAAACCGGCATCAGCAGCCGAAGGTTCACCACCCATCCGGCCCCGACCAGGACGACGAGCGAGCCAGCAAAGACCGTCAAGTTGAGGGTTGGTAGGTCTTGGAGTTGAATGCGGTCCTGGGGAGGCAGGCCGTAGCGCAGGAAGCCAAGCACGAACAAGGCGCCGATGATGTCGGCCTGCAGCATGCTCAGCTGGAACAGCGGCCACGGGGTACGCACCACCCACCGAGCGAATCCATTGATTCGCCCGGGCAGTGCTGCCCTGTTCGCCACCTGCCCACCGTATCGGTCGGGGGGGACTTGTTGGAAACCTCTAATTGGCCGGGCAAGTCGCTGGAACCTGGCAAAACACCGGAAAGATCACGGAATTGTCGCGATACGGTTGCCATCCGGTACACGTCGGCCGGTGTCACTACTGTTGCCGTTGATGTCCGGAGTGTTTACGCGGCTGGTAGGCCAGCAAGCGGTAGAGGCCGAGCTGCTCAGCGCCGCGAAGGCGGCCCGTCGTGATCCTGTTCACAGCGAAGTGGACCACGGGACTATGACACATGCCTGGCTGATCACCGGCCCGCCCGGGTCGGGGCGCTCGGTGGCGGCATTGTGCTTTGCGGCCGCGCTGCAATGCACGTCTGCCGCTGAAGACGGCGGCCCTGGCTGCGGACAGTGCCGGGCGTGCGCGACGACGATGGCCGGCACTCATGCCGACGTCCGGCGGGTGATTCCCGAAGGTCTGTCCATCGGCGTGGACGAGATGCGCGCCATTGTGCAGATCGCCTCGCGCCGCCCGTCGACCGGGCACTGGCAGATCGTGGTGATCGAAGACGCCGATCGGCTGACCGAAGGCGCCGGCAACGCGCTGTTGAAAGTGGTCGAGGAGCCGCCGCCGTCGACGGTGTTCTTACTGTGCGCGCCGTCGGTGGATCCCGAGGACATCGCCGTCACGCTGCGGTCCCGGTGTCGGCATGTCGCGCTGGTGACACCGTCGACCGAGGCGATCGCGCGCGTGCTGGTCGACAGCGACGGCCTGGCCACCGACACCGCGGCCTGGGCGGCGTCGGTCAGCGGAGGTCATGTCGGGCGGGCACGCCGGCTGGCCACCGACCCGGAGGCCCGGCAGCGCCGGGAGCGGGCGCTGGGATTGGTGCGCGACGCCGCGACCCCGGCGCGGGCCTACGAAGCTGCCGAGGAATTGGTGGCCGCGGCCGAGACCGAGGCGGTGGTGTTGACCGCTGATCGTGCCGAGGCCGAGACCGAAGAGCTGCGCACGGCGCTGGGGGCCGGAGGAACCGGGAAGGGCACCGCCGGGTCCATGCGCGGCGCCTCGGGCGCGATCAAGGACCTGGAGCGGCGGCAGAAGTCCCGGCAGACGCGGGCGGGGCGCGATGCGCTGGACCGGGCGCTGATCGACCTGGCGACGTATTTCCGGGATGCCCTGCTGGTTTCGTCCAACGCGGGGACGGTGCAGGCCAACCACCCCGACATGGCCGAGCGGGTGGCGGCATTGGCCGCCCACGCCACCCCGGATCGACTGTTGCGCTGTATCGAAGCGGTGCTGGCATGCCGTGAAGCGCTGGCCGTCAACGTCAAGCCCAAGTTCGCCGTCGATGCCATGGTCGCCACCATCGGCCAAGAGCTGCGTGATTGATACACTCGTGCCGCCCGGCGTGCCGGTGTGCCGCCTTAGCTCAGTTGGTAGAGCGATTCACTCGTAATGAATAGGTCGGGGGTTCGATTCCCCCAGGCGGCTCCATTAATTTCACCGTGAGTTGGATCACCATTACCCCCGTTCCGGGCAGCGTTTTTACTGCTCGCTTGTTGGCAATCACATGAGCGAGATCAATGGCAGCGAGTACAAAGAGTCGCGTTTCCCGGCCGGCGAGGTGGTCTGGAGCGCGTTGGGAATCATCGTGGTGCTGGCCTTCGGCGACCTTTTCGTGCTGTTGGGTCTCGCGGCGGCGATCGTGATCATGGCCACCGCCTGGTGGACGTACCGGAGCACCGCGCACCGCGGACAGCACACCAGCGACGCCGAGTGGGCTTCGGTGACCCAACTGCGCCCAGCGGCGGCGGTCCAATATGACCTGCCCTGGACTGGGCCCAGCGCCGCTTAAAAACCAGGCAGCAATAAATTCCTGGTCAGCACCGTCCAAGCGGTGGCATGGTCAAGGGTGTGACGGCGTCCATACTTCGTGTGCTGGTAGGGATGTTTGTCGTCTTGGTTGGAAGTGCTTCTATGCCAAGCGATATCGCGTGGGCTGACGCGGCGCCTGCCAAGATCGACGCCAGCTTCAAGTTCGTCACCTATGACTGCGGCGGTCAATCGCCGATCAGAATTGTGGGCGAGGACTCCACCATCACCTTGAACGGCTCGTGTGGCGAGGTCGACATCAGCGGGACCGCGAACACGGTCAATCTGCAGACCGTGGCCGCCATCTTGGCCACCGGCACGGGCAACCACATCACCTGGGAGAAAGCGGCGGGCGGCGCCGTCCCGCAAATCAGCAACCCCAGCGGGAGCAACGACATCCACGGACCGGGCGGCCTGCAGACCACCTGATTGAGGCGGCGCTCAAGCGGGAGCGAGAAATCCCACCGGCCCCGACGCGATGCACAACGACAGCGCGGTGGTGTTGGCGCGAACGGTGATCGCGTCGCCGGCTCCCGGCACTCTGGCGAAGACTCGGTTGAGTCCGGGCCGCACTGGAACTTTGATTTCGGGTCCCTCCGACAGCGACACCGTCATCGAACCGTCGCTGTTGGCCAGATAGTTGAATTCGACGGTCCAATCGGCCGGTAGTAGTGGCCCATCCAGCGGCAAGCGGGCCGGCTTATCCGGCTGGGCGAAGTAGCCGCACCGCGGCATCGGCCCCGGTGCGATGGTCCGAACCCAGGTGACCCGCGCGGCGATCAGCCGGCCTGAGCTGTCGAACATTCGTAATTGTGTTGTCGCCGAATCGAATTCGGGCCGATCGTGCAATAGCGCAAACATGTGGCTGGCCAGGTTCTCCGGATAGGCCACTCGTTGCAATACCAGCGGATCGACTTCCTGATCTAGCAACGGAGCGGTCGAATTTGCGTGCGCGGCCGCCAAACTGGCGCGAGCATGGTGGAGATAAGGCTGGGCCGGGTTGTCGCGCCAGCTGATCAGAAACGTCGCCGTCGAGTACAGGCTGCTGGCGATGAACAACCCCGCCAAACCCGTTGTCGCCACGGTGCGTCGCAGCGAGGTATCCAGCCAACGCGCCCCGAGTGACCGGTTGGGTGCGCATAGCGCCACGGCCGCCAGCAGCGCCAGCACCACGACCAGATCCGGCAGGTAGCGCAGCGTCTGCGCCAGCTCGAGGGCGGTGAACCGCGATGACCGCAGCAGGTAGATCGGCACTTGACAAGCCGCGGCGTAACCGGCTGCGGTCACCCACACCAGGCCGATGCGCTGTTTGCGGATCAGCGACACCGCCAGCACCCCGATCAGCACCAGCCAGCCCAGCGCCATCACCAGTGGCGGCGGCGTGGCCCACGGCGACGCCGGAGCCCAACGGTCCCAGTGCCAGGGTCCGCCGGCCAGCCCAGGCACGATGCCGTGGGTGATCGAGCGGGACAACAGATCCCACGTCATCGCCAGGTCGAAACTCCATCGCCGCTGGTTGACCACGGCCAGGTAGACGCCAATCCAGCTCGCCGTCACCAGCAGTGCCACCACCCACAGTCGAATACCGGCTCGCCACACCGTCAGCGCCGCCCTCCGATCGCCCTGAACGTGGCAGAGCAGGGCGGCCACCGCGAACGCGACAAACGGGATCACCGCGGCCTTTTCGAAGAACAACAACCCACCGATATAGACCAGCACGCCGGTGACCGCGTAGCGCTGGTTGCCGGTGCGCACCAGCAGGACCGCGTCGGCGGACACCCAGGCCAGCGCGGCCAGCATGGGCAGCGAGTTCAGCGCCGCCGCCCACCACGCGAACCCGGGCACTGCCAGCGGAGTGAACAGCGCGAACGTCAGCGGTATCAACAGCACCCACCGCCGGCCGAGGATTACGTACAGCGCACGCAACAGTGCTAGCGAGGCAAGCAGTTGCAGCACCACCAGGCTGATCGCTGGTCCGGTCCACTGCAACGGCGCCAACCGAGTGATCACTCCGGCGACCAGGAAGGCGGCCGGCATCACGTGGCCGTCGTGATCGTCGAACAGATACGACGGCGACAGCAGGCCCTGGGTGCCGGCCTTGCCCACGAGAATCAAGTCGTCCCAGTAGAAATAGCCGCCGAAGGCCAGCACCGCATGTATCCCCAGCTGCACCACTATCAGCGCGACGGCTGCTGCCACCACCCCCCGGTATGGTGGGCCGGTGCGCACACTGGTCACCGGGGCAGCCGGATTCATCGGGTCGACGCTAGTCGACCGCCTACTGGCCGATGGCCACACGGTCGTGAGCCTGGACAATTTCGCAACGGGTCGTGCGACGAATCTTGAGCATCTGGCCGACAACCTTGCCCACGTCTTTGTCGAGGCGGACATCGTGACCGCGGACCTGGACGCCATCCTCGACGAGCACCGTCCCGAGGTGGTGTTCCACCTGGCTGCCCAGATCGACGTGCGCCACTCGGTGGCCGACCCACAGTTCGACGCCTCGGTCAACGTCATCGGTGCGGTGCGGCTGGCCGAAGCGGCGCGGCGTGCCGGGGTCCGCAAAGTCGTCCATACCTCGTCGGGCGGATCCATCTACGGCACCCCGCCGCAATATCCGACTCCCGAGACGGTGCCCACCGATCCGTGGTCGCCCTACGCGGCGGGGAAGGTGGCAGGCGAGATCTACCTGAACACCTTCCGGCATTTGTACGATCTGGACTGTTCGCACATCGCCCCGGCCAACGTCTACGGCCCACGGCAGGATCCGCACGGGGAAGCGGGCGTGGTGGCGATCTTCGCCCAGGCGCTGCTGTCGGGTAAGGCCACCAAGGTGTTCGGTGACGGCAGCAACACCCGTGACTACGTCTTCGTCGACGACGTGGTGGATGCCTTCGTCAAAGCCTCCGCCGACGCCGGCGGTGGGCAGCGGTTCAACGTCGGCACCGGAATAGAAACCTCAGACCGGCAACTGCATACGGCGGTGGCAGCGGCGGTCGGGGCGCCCGACGACCCGGAGTTTCATCCGCCGCGGCTAGGTGATTTGAAGCGGTCATGCCTCGATATCAGTTCAGCGGCAAAGGTTTTGGGCTGGCAGCCGAAGGTAGGGCTGGACGAAGGTGTACGCCGCACGGTCGACTACTTCCGGGCGACCCACGGCGCCTAGCGCTACTCGGGCGCCTGCGCGCCGTCCAGCGCGACGGCACGGGCGAGTCGCGCGTAGCGCAACTCCAGGTCCTTGAACCGCATGTAGGTGCTCAGCGTGGTGAAACTGAACGCCATGATCAGTGCGTAGAGCATCAGGTCGGTGCCGCGTCGCACCCCGAACCAGTGCGCGACCACAGTGGTGTCGTCGGGCCGCAGCACGGCGTAGATACCGGCCAGCACGAATAAGACATACCCGACCTTGACCCATGCCTTGGACCGTGAGCTCCTGCGGGATCGCAGCAGGTACACCAGCAGCGCGATGATCGAGCCGATCAGTAGCACCTGAATCCAGTTCACTTGAGAATCCTCCCGCGCAGGAACCCGTCGAAAATGATGTTGACGCCGTTCAGCAGCGGCTGCCCTTTCGACTTCGAGTATTCGGTGTAGAGCACTTCGACCGGCTCTTCTACTACCCGCCAACGGTTTTCGGCGATCAACAGGATGAACTCGTTGGCGTGGCTCATGCCGCTCATGGTGATATCGAGCCCGTCGGCTACCGTTTTGTTGAACACTCGCAGGCCATTGTTGGTGTCGGTCAGACCGAGGCTGCGACCGCGCGGGCTCAGCCACACGGCGGTGCGCAGCACAACCCTTTTTAGAAACGGTGGGCCTTTTGCGTCTGGCGGCCGGCTTCCGTCGCGGGCGGCGAACCGGGTGCCGATGACGATGTCGACGTCGTCGGCGGTCAACCGCTCCACCATCGCGGCCACATCTTTGACGCGATGCTGGCCGTCGGCGTCGAACGTGGCGAAGACTTGCGCCCCGGGCTGGCTGCGGGCGAACTCGATTCCGGTCTGGATCGCCGCGCCTTGGCCCAGGTTGATCGGATGGCGCACCAGATGAGCGCCGGCCCGCCGGGCGATCTCCCCGGTGCCGTCGCGGCTGCCGTCGTCCACGCACACGACGTGGTCGAAGACCGTGCGCACATCGGCGACGACCTCGCCGATGACCGCAGCTTCGTTGAAGGCAGGGATGACGATCCACACGCCGGGGTAATGCGTTTCGATGCTCACCAGGTTAGCCAGGATCACCCGGTTGAGCGTCCGGCACGCGCCAGCGCGAGCAAGTGCACGCCGATTCCCACCAGCGGGCCGCACAACAGAGCGACCACGGTGCGGGTCTCCAGCGGCAACGGCAGCAGCAACAACAGTCCCGCTGCCGCCGTAGCGCCGACCCAGCCCAGCGAATAAGCGCTGTGCAGGGCGGCCGCAACCGCAGCGGCGCCGGTGAGGGTCAGCATCGCGATCGCGACCGCGGCCGCCGTCAGCCAGGCCAGCAGCTCGCCGCTGGCGTTGTACTGCGCTCCGAAGCCGACCCGCAGCAGCCACGGGCCTACCAGCCCGGCCGCGGCCACCCCGATTGCCCCGATGCCGGCGATGATCGCCGCCGGTGCGAGCAGCGCCCGCAGCCGGTCGGTGCGTTCGTCGACGAAATGGGCGATGAGATTGCCTTGCATGGCCATCAGCGGCACCAGCAGCGGCGCGCGGGTCAACGTCACCGCCAGGATGATCACGCCGCCTTGCGCGCCGAGTTCATTCGACGTCAGCTTGAGCAGCACCGGGAAGCCCATCACCAGAATCGCGCTCGCACCGGCCGCGGTGATCGAATGGGCAGTACCGCGTAAGAAGACCGCCATACTGCCCGACGCGAGCAGGCGGGCCGTCGAGCGTGCCGTCGGCGAGGTCGCCAACGTGATCAGCCAGGCCACCGCGCCGCCCACGGTTGCCCACAAGAAGCCGGCCAGACCCCAGCCGACCACGAACGTGGCCACCGCGATCGTCACCCGGATGAGGGCGTCGGTCACCATCAGCACCCCGTATTGGGTCCACCGGTTGGCGCCGGCCAACATGCCGAGCAGGGTGGAGTGCAGACAAAACCCGGCCAGGCCGACGGACAGCAGCGCCACCGATAACCAGCGCTCCTCGGCGAACACCCGAGGGCTCCACAATGGTGAGCTGCCCGCGATCACGACGGCCGCGGCTACGCCGACCATGGCCGCGACGCGCAGCGGATGAATGCGTGGTCGACCGGCCGCCGATTCGCCGGCGTAGAGCGTCGAACGAATCTCGCGGGTGGTCTCCTGCAGCAGGCCGTTAGCGGCGCCGGTGACCAAACCGAACGCCCCCCAGAACACCCCGAAGATCGAGAAGCCGCTCGGGGCCAGGTCGCGGGCGGCCAGATAGACCACCGCGTAGCCGCACACCGCTGTCAGTGCGGTCGCGGCGCCGACCCTGGCCACACTGGCACGCGTGAGCGGGGACGCCGCACCGCCGACCTCAGTCATCGGGGCGGCACTTTCGGCCGACTGGCCCGATGTATTGCCACAATTTGAAAATAGTAAGTGTGCGGGAGCCGATGACCGCAGATGTAGATCAGCTTCGCTAGTGTGAGCGCCTGTCAGGAAGGACCCATGGCAGCGTTTCGCGTCTTCGGTTTCTCACTTTTGGTGACTGCGCTGGCCCTGGTGGCTGGATACGCGCATGGCGGGTTCAACGCCCTCTTCCTGCTGGTGGCGCTGGCCATCCTCGAGGTGTCGCTGTCATTCGACAACGCCATCATCAACGCCGCGATCCTGCGGCGGCTGAGCCGGTTTTGGCAGCAGATGTTCCTGACGGTCGGGATTCTCATCGCGGTGTTCGGGATGCGGCTGGTCTTTCCGCTGCTGCTGGTCTGGGCGACCGCCGGCGTCAACCCCGTGCGCGCGTTCGAGCTGGCGCTCAATCCGCCGCCGCACGGCGCGCTGGAATTCCCCGACGGCTCACCCAGCTACGAGAAGCTGGTCATCGCGGCCCACCCGCAGATCGCTGCCTTCGGCGGGGTCTTCCTGCTGATGCTGTTCCTGGACTTCCTCGTTCAAGACCGAGACATCAAGTGGCTCAAGTGGATTGAGATCCCATTTGCCCGAATCGGTCGGCTCGGCCAGGTGTCGGTAGCGGTGGCCGCCGCCGCGCTGGTTCTGGTCGCGACGACGTTGACGCACTCCAGCGAGGAGCGCGCGGCGGTGCTGACTGCCGGGCTGCTGGGCCTGGTGGCATATCTGGTCGTCAACGGTTTGAGCCGGGCGTTTGTGCCGACAGATCTCGCAGCCACGACCGGTGGCCCCGGCCTGGCTGCGGCCACCGGTAAGGCCGGCCTGATGCTGTTTCTCTATCTCGAGGTCCTCGATGCCGCCTTCTCCTTCGACGGCGTCACCGGCGCTTTTGCCATCACCTCGGACCCCATCGTGATCGCGCTCGGTTTGGGAGTGGTGGGCTCGATGTTCGTCCGGTCGATCACCATCTACCTCGTCGAACAGGAAGCACTGGACCGTTACGTGTACCTCGAGCACGGCGCGCACTGGGCGATCGGGGCGCTGTCGGTGATCATGCTGGCATCGATCGAGCCACGTCTCGAGATCCCCGAAGCGCTCACCGCTTCGGTGGGCGTGTTCTTCGTCGGGGCGGCGTTGACCTGGAGCGTGCTGCGCAACCGGCGAATTGCCAACGCCGCCTGAGGGTTACGCCTCGATTTGCCCGGCGATGCGTCGTTCGATGCTGGCTCGCGCCGGCGCAGGCAACACTAAAAGGCCGGCGAGCTCCTTGGTTGCCCGCGCGTACGCGTTTTGACGTTCCTCACGCGTCGCCGCTTCGTCCTGCGCCAGGTGCAGCAGGTTCTGGGCGCGCGCCAATCGCTGCTGTTCGTCTTCGGAAAAGCCGCTGCGGCGCCGCCGAGTCGCCTCCGCCTCGGCGATCTCGAACGCGCTGATGTACTCGTGGACGGCATTGCGGTATTCGGATTGCGCGGCCCGATCGCCGGCCAGGGCCGCCACGTCCTGGGGCCGGTCCGGGCGCAGCAGGTCCGCGTGCCGCTTCGCCTTGTGGAATGCCATGGTCAGCGGGTCGCGCATATCGGTCATCAACGGAAAATCCAGCAATTTGGCGATGTCGACTTCGTAGTCCAGCCACCGCGCGTCGGCTTGATCATGCGCCTCAAGGACTTTGGCGAGGGCTGCGCGGGAGGTTTCCTCGTTGTCCCGGGTGCGTCCAGAGCCCAGCGCAATCGCGATCTTGGCCTGCTGCTTCAATCGGTACCGTTCCAGCCGTCGCT
Source organism: uncultured Actinomycetota bacterium (assembly GCA_963826365.1). Taxonomy (GTDB): domain Bacteria; phylum Actinomycetota; class Actinomycetes; order Mycobacteriales; family Mycobacteriaceae; genus Mycobacterium. The sequence goes on from CAWGXA010000014.1 coordinate 68,430, forward strand.
CCGCACGACGCTCGTTGGCGGCGGTCACGGCCCTGATGCCAGTGCCGATCGCACCAGCGAACGGAAAGATCAGCCACCAGAAATTCGCGGCGAAATGAAATACCGGGGTCACATCGCCAGGATGCCACCAAGATTCGACCCGCGGTTACGCCAGCAGCGTTAGTGGCCTTCGGCTTTGAACCGCTCGATGGAGCGCTCCACCTCTGCCTCGGCTTCGGCGCGGCCGACCCAGTCCGCCGCCTTGACGTACTTGCCGGGCTCCAACGCCTTGTACTGCGAGAAGAAGTGCTTGATGACTTCCAGTTCATACGCCGGTACGTCGCCGATGTCCTGGATGTGGTCCCAGCGGTGGTCGCCGGCCGGAACACACAACACCTTGTCGTCGCCGCCGGCCTCGTCGACCATCTTGAACATTGCGACCGGCCGCGCCTCGACCAGCACGCCGGGGAACACCGACTCGGGCAGCAGCAGCAGCACGTCTAGCGGATCGCCGTCCTCGCCGAGGGTGTTCTCGATGAACCCGTAGTCGGTCGGGTAGGCCATCGACGTGTACAGGTAGCGGTCCAGCTTTACCCGCCCCGTCTCGTGATCGACTTCGTACTTGTTCCGCTGGCCTTTCGGGATCTCAATGACCACGTCGAATTGCACTGGCTCGGCTCCTTCGAAAAAAAGTGTGTCTCGGTAGGCCCGGTTTAGATCGGGTTCACCCTAGCCGAGAGGTCTACACGGCGGATCGTTCGGCAGAATGGGACCCAACAGTCAGGAGATTCATGGGGCCTACTCGCCGGCGGAGATCCATCCAAGTGCTCGTCGGGTTCGCCGTGCTGGCGTTTGTTGCTGCCGTGGTCGCGGCGGCAATGTTGTTCACGACCGGTGTGCACGGTAGCGGCGGCACCCGGGCTTCGGTACCCCCGCCGCGGCCGCCGACGGTGAAGCCGGGGATCGTGCCCGTCGTCGACACCGCCGAGACGCCCAGCGCGGGCGGGCTGGCCGCGGTGCTGGCACCCGCGGCCGCCGACCCAAACTTGGGCAGGTTGGGGGGCCGGATCACCGACGCCATTACCGGCAAAGAACTTTGGCAGGTCGCCGATGACCTGCCGTTGGTGCCGGCTTCGACCAACAAGGTGCTGACCGCGGCCGCGGCGCTGCTGACCCTGGACGGTCAGGCCCGGATCACCACCCGGGTGGTGGCCGGCAGCCAGAACCCGCAGGGGCCCGTCGTGCTGGTGGGCGCCGGCGATCCGACGTTGTCGGCGGCACCGCCGGGGGTCGACACCTGGTACCGGGGTGCGCCGCGGATCAGCGACCTGGTCGAGCAGGTTCGCCGCAGCGGGGTTACCCCCACCGCGGTACAGGTGGATACCTCGGCGTTCACCGGCCCGACGATGGCGCCAGGCTGGGACCCGTCCGATGTCGACAACGGCGACATCGCACCCATCGAGTCGACGATGATCGACGCCGGTCGCATTCAGCCCACCACCGTCAACTCGAGGCGGTCGCGGACGCCGGCCCTGGACGCCGGCCGGGAGCTGGCCAAGGCGCTCGGCCTCGATCCCGGGGCGGTGACGATTGCCACGGCGCCGTCGGGCGCGCGGCAGCTGGCCGTGGTGCAGTCGGCGCCGTTGGTGCTGCGGCTGTCCGAGATGATGGACCACTCCGACAACGTGCTGGCCGAATGCATCGCCCGTGAGGTGGCGGGCGCGATCAACCGGCCGCGCAGCTTCACCGGCGCGGTCGACGCGGTGACCAACCGGTTGAGCACCGCACACATCGATACCGCCGGTGCCGCGCTGCAGGATTCCAGCGGACTCTCCGTCGACGACCGGTTGACCGCCAAGACACTCGATGGCACCGTGCAGGCGGCCGCGGGTCCGGACCAGCCGTCGCTGCGGGCGCTGCTGGATCTGCTTCCGATCGCCGGCGGCAGCGGGACGCTGGCCGACCGCTTTCTCGATCCGGCCACCAATCAGGGTCCGGCCGGCTGGTTGCGTGCGAAGACGGGTTCGCTGACCGCCATCAATTCGCTGGTCGGCGTTGTCACCGACCGCAGCGGCCGGGTGCTGACGTTCGCGTTCATCTCGAATGCCGCCGGTCCGAATGGACGCAATGCAATGGACGCGCTGGCCAGTAGGTTGTGGACTTGTGGGTGCGCATGACTTCATCGGCTGACCTGACCATCGGTACCGCTGTCGACTGGCGTTTCGCTGCCACCGTCGGCCAGCGTTTGACGCGGCCAGGTCCGCCGTCCAGCGACTACACCCGCCGCCAGGTCGTCGACGAGCTGAGCAGCGCTGCCCTGAAAGCCGAACCGCTGGTGCGCGATGTGACGGGTTTGGCCACCAAGGGCGCGGTACCGGCGGCCCGCGTCGTCGATCGCGTCGAGTGGGTCGGCGCGGCGGCCGAGTCGATGCGGGTGATGACGAACGGCACTGAGAAGCCGCAGGGATTTCTCACCGGTCGGATCACCGGGGCGCAGACGGGTGCGGTGCTGGCGTTCGTGTCGTCCGGGATCCTCGGTCAGTACGACCCGTTCGCAGCAGGCCGGGAAGGCGTCCTGCTGCTGGTGTATCCGAATGTCATTGCCGTCGAGCGCCAGCTGCGTATCGAACCCGCCGATTTCCGGTTGTGGGTCTGCCTGCACGAAGTGACCCACCGGGTGCAGTTCACCGCCAACCGATGGCTGGCCGACTACATGTCGCAGGCGCTGGGGTTGGTGACCCAGGATGCCGGTGACGACATCGGGCAGGTGACGAGCAGGCTTGCCGAGTACGTCCGCAACCGCGGGTTGGGGACGCCCGACGCGGACGGCAGTTCGTCGGGGATCCTCGGCCTGGTGCGCGCGGTTCAGTCCGAGCCGCAGCGCCAAGCCCTGGATCAGCTGCTGGTGCTCGGCACGCTGCTGGAGGGGCACGCCGACCACGTCATGGACGCGGTCGGGCCGATGGCGGTGCCGTCGGTGGCCACCATCCGTCGCCGTTTCGACGACCGTCGCCATCGCAAGCAGCCACCGCTGCAGCGGCTACTGCGTGCGCTGCTGGGGCTGGATGCCAAGCTCAGCCAGTACACCCGCGGCAAGGCGTTCGTCGACCATGTGGTGGGCCGGGTCGGAATGGAGCGGTTCAACACCGTCTGGTCGAGCCCCGATACGCTGCCGCTGCCCGCCGAGATCGAAGACCCTGAGCGATGGATCGACCGAGTGCTGTAGGGCAGCTGCGTGCCGCTGTCGAGACGTTCGCTGGGACTTATCTCAAGGCCCAGCTGGACACCGAGGACCAATGGTGTGTGGCGCTATCGGGTGGACCGGATTCGTTGGCGCTGACCGCGGTTGCCGCGGCGCTGCGGCCCACCACCGCGTGCATCGTCGACCATGGCTTGCAGCCCGATTCGGCGGCGGTCGCCGAAACCGCGCGGGCCCAGGCTGTTGCACTGGGATGCGTTGACGCACAAGTACTTTGCGTACGAGTAGGTAACGCGGGCGGTCCTGAGGCCGCGGCGCGGGCCGCCCGCTACGCCGCGCTGGGCGCATACCGCGCGGGGCCGGTGCTGTTGGCGCACACCCTTGACGACCAGGCTGAGACGGTGCTGCTCGGGCTGGGCCGCGGCTCCGGGGCGCGCTCGATCGCGGGAATGCGTCCGTACGATCCGCCGTGGTGCAGGCCCTTGCTGGGTGTCCGGCGGACGACGACGCACGCCGCGTGCCGGGAGCTGGGCCTGACCGCGTGGCAGGACCCGCACAACAGCGATCGTCGTTTCACCCGGAGCCGGCTTCGTCTCGAGGTATTACCGCTGCTGGAGGACGTGTTGGGCGGTGGAGTCGCCGAAGCGTTGGCCCGCACCGCGACCGCACTGCGCGAGGACACCGAATTCATGGACACGCTCGCGGCACAAGCGCTGCCGGAAACGACCGTGGGCACCGGGCTGCAAGTCCAGGCTTTGGCCGGGCTGCCGGACCCGGTTCGGCGCCGGGTGATCCGCGGCTGGCTGCTGACCGGCGGCGCGACCGGGCTGACCGATAAGCAGATCCGCGGGGTGGACACGCTGGTCACAGCGTGGCGCGGGCAGGGCGGGGTAGCGGTCGGTTCGGCGTTGCGGGGTGAGCGACTGATCGCCGCGCGACGCGACGGTGTGCTGTCCATGCGGCGCGAACCTGTGTAAACATCAGGCCGCCGTTGGTTATTCGCCCGCTGACGTGGCAATCTGTGGGCGTGGCCCAGATCCGCTCGGCGATCACCCCCGCCCAGCCAGTGGAGCTGTACCCGGGGGACATCAAGTCGGTGCTGCTCACGACCGAACAGATCCAGGCCCGCATAGCCGAACTCGGCGAGGAAATCGGCGATCACTATCGCGCCAGCGCCGCCGAGACCGGACAGGATCTGCTGCTGATCACCGTGCTCAAGGGCGCGGTGATTTTCGTGACGGACCTGGCCCGCTCGATTCCGGTGCCGACCCAGTTCGAGTTCATGGCCGTCAGCTCCTACGGGTCTTCGACGTCGTCGTCGGGTGTGGTGCGGATCCTCAAGGACTTGGACCGCGATATCAACGATCGCGATGTGCTCATCGTCGAGGACGTCGTCGACTCCGGCCTCACCTTGTCGTGGCTGCTGCGCAACCTGAAAACCCGCCATCCCCGCTCACTGCGGGTGTGCACGCTGCTTCGCAAGCCCGACGCGGTGCGCGCCAACGCCGAGATCTCCTACGTGGGCTTCGACATTCCCAACGATTTCGTCGTGGGCTACGGCCTTGATTACGACGAGCGCTACCGCGACCTGTCCTACATCGGAACCCTGGATCCCAGGATCTACGAGGAGTAGCCGAGGGGGCCGGCTACGCCGCGCTTGCGATCGCCACTAGTCCAGCTCCCACACCGCGGTCACCGAGAAGCTCACCGTCTGCTGGCCGGGTTCCAGCGGAACTGCGGTTGCCATCGCCTTGGGCGGAGCCGGCGCGCCGGCTGTCTGCGTACTGCCGGCGGCCTCCGAAATGGAAAGCACCCTGCCGAGCTGCAGCCCGGAAAGCTGGGCGTACTGATCGGCCCGGTTCTTGGCGTCGTTGAACGCCCGCGCACGTGCGTCCTTGACGAGTTGCGAGTCGTCGGCGATGGAGTAGCTCACCGAACTGATGCGGGTGGCGTCACCGCCGGTGCCGACGATCAGGGCCAGCATTCGTGACGCCGCATCGGTGGGGTGGATCTTGACCTGGATCGCATTGGTGGCGCGGTAGCCGGTGATAGTTGTGGTCCCGTTCGGCTCGGGATTGTTGTACTGCGGCGCCAAGGTGACTTCGGTGGTGGTGATGTTTTTACGGTCCAGGCCGGCGCCGACGAGGGCATTGATCACCGCTTGCTGGCGGTCGTTGGTCTGGTTCATCGCGGACGTGACGTCGGGCGCGGTGAATTCGATACCGACGTCGGCGGTCAGGGTATCCGGGACGCCTTGCACTTGGCCCGATCCCAGCACGGTCACCTGGCGCGGATTCACCCCCGGCGCCGGGGCTGCATTGTGCTTGTCGCACCCTGACACGGCGGCCAGAACCAGGCCGGATGCAGCCACCGCGATCGACCAGCGAGCGAACCTTCTAGCATTTCGTGCGATCGACATGCCTGGCACCCTAGCGCGGCTTGCGTGTCAGAAGGGCGGATCGGCCGGGAGAGCCGGAACGGACGGCTCGTCGGGCCGCCAGTCGGCTGGTAGTTCTTCTGCCTCTTGGGGATCATTGACCCAGGTGCAGAAGGGGCTGGTACTCGGCGCGCCCTTGAACGTAAACAGCATGTCGCGCATGTGGTTTCGGAACTGCCGAGCTTCCACCTCGCGCTTGCGCGCTTGTTCTAGCCGGCGACGAGCTTCGTTGACGGGGCGCATTTCCCGATTGTGCTCGCGCGCCTGTGCAATTCGAGAGCTCCGCTGCTGCGACCTGTTTCGTTTGTCGGGTGGCGGCACGCCGCAGGCCGGCGCGCGCGATTGCGGGAAGAGGTCCGCACCAGCAGGTGAGGTCTGATAGGTCCGACCGGTGGGCGAGGTCCAGGAAACAGTGCCATCGGCGAGTTGCGTATCTCGCCAGGTTCCGAAGGTTTTGAGTCGATGATGTTGTCGACAAAGGCATTTCAGATTTCCCATCACCGTCAGTCCGCCGGCAGCCGGATTCTGGTGGTCGAATGCAATGGTGTGGTCGATGTCGCACACCATCGCAGGGCGACTGCAGCCGGGGAAGCGGCAGGTCAGATCGCGGCAACGAACGGCGCGCTCGAGCGCCGCCGACGGTTGATAGCGCAACGCTTCGCGGGCGCTCGTCACCGGATCGCAAAAGCGTAGTGACGCGGCGGCAGCGGCCAATTCGCGAACCTGCTCGGCATCGATGATTCCGTAGCCTTCCAGGTAACCGGGTGCGGCGCTGTTTCCGCTCACCGTCTGATCGCTGGCCACCACGTTGATGATCACCTGCGGCCCGACCGGATTGAGGTCGGTGCTGTCAATCTTGTTTGGGCAGTGCGATTCTCCGCATTTGCAGGCCAACTGACCACCTTGAGACAGTGCAACCAGCGCATCGGCGCGGCGCTGATCCAGCGTTCGTGGGTCGGCCGGGCAAACCTGCTTGGCAAGCTGGGAGAGGCGGCGGTCGAAAACCGTCGCGGCCGAAGCGGCAACGGAGCCGTAGAGTTCAGCCATCCCATTGTCCAGAGCGTTGATTCCGACGTGCCGGTCGTCTTCGGCGGCAGCGCGGCGTTCGCGCGCGGCGTCGGGATCGCTCGCGGCCACGGCTGCATCGACGGCGTTGACGATCCGCTGCCTCGACCAGCCGTGCCAATTGCCGATCCGCTTTGCCAGTGACTGGTCGAGTTGGGCGATTAGTTTGTCGTCGGAGATCAAATCGGTGCGGCTGATGATCAATCGCACGGTGCGCCAATCGGTTCGGCCTTCGGCCAACAGCGCAGCAACGTTGGGCAGCCGCGTGTCGAGTGCCTCGGCATGCGACACCAGATAGCTGGCGGCCATGGGGGACAAGTTCATCGCTGCGGCTACCTCGGCCGCCGTCTGCTCGAAACCGTCGATCAGCGCATAGCTGCGTTTGGTCTCAGCCTGATCGGTTGCAGCCACCCGCAGCCGCAGCAATGCCGCCACCGCTGCCATCCGTCGAGCCACCAACATCGACTCCTGCCGGTGCGCGGACTCGACCACCGCCACCAGCGCGGCGGCGTCAAGATCCTGCACGGCATCGAACATACATTCGATTATAGGGACGACGTCCGACAAGATGTTGCCGGCGCAGCCCGCACCTTAGGGGGTGACGAGAATCTTGCAGTGCCGCTCGGGATCGGCCAGGTCGTCGAAGGCCGCGCCGACCTCGTCCAGACCCACCTCCCCGGTGATCATCGGTGCCACGTCGATCTCGCCCTCGGCGAGCGCACGCAGCGATTCGGCGAACTCTTCCGGGGTGTAGGCGAGGACGAATTGCACGTTGATTTCCTTGGCGATCGCGAAGAATGGATGCACTGCGTCGGGCTGCATGCACACTCCGGCAACCACCAGGCGGGTCCCTGTCCGCGCCCGACGTAAGACATCGTCGATGATTCCCGGCACCCCCACCGCCTCGAACACCACGGCGGCTTTGACGGAATCGAATGGCGATCCCTGTGCCGGATCCAGCACCTGGTGTGCACCCATCGTGCTGGCGAGCTCACGTCGTCCCGGCGAAAAATCAGAAGCCACAATGCTTTCCACGCCCCGGAGCCGAAGCGCCGCAATGATGGCGATACCGATCGGGCCGCAACCGATCACCAGAGCGGTCTCACCGGGCGCAATGTTCGATTTGTTGACGGCATGCAATCCCACCGCCATCGGTTCGGTCAGGGCGGCATGCTTGAGGTCGAGCCCGTTCGGAATGGGCATCAGCAGCGGGGCGGAGAGCAACATCCGTTCGGCGTAGCCGCCGAATGTGCTGTTACTGTAGACAATCGGCTCGACGCCCTTGGCGGACAACAAGATCGGCAACGACGTCACTAAAGTTCCGGCCGGATGCGTTTCGGTGTCAGGGCCGGCTTCGAGTACCTCGGCGCTGAATTCGTGGCCCATGAAGATGTCTCGGCTCAAATCGACATCCATGCCACCGCCCGGGCCGGCCACCTGCGCGGTCATCGAGAGCACGTCTGCGCCGTGCGCAGCGAAATGCAGGTCGGAGCCGCAGATTCCGCACGATCGCACGGCTACCAGCACCTGGCCGGGTCCCGGCACCGGCTCGGGCAAGTCGTCCCGGTAGACCATGTGGCCGTCGCGTAACACGGATGCGCGCATCAGTTCACCCCACCTTGCTGTTCGCCGACGTGCTCGGTGATGGCTTTCACGACGGCCTCACCGGCGCGCCCGATCAATTGATCGCGATGGCTCTTAGCCCATTCGTGAGACGAGCGTGCCGCTTGTAGCTGTCCCTTGAAATGCGGAATTACCTTGCGGGCCAACAGCTCATAGCTGTGATAAGTCGCTGCAGGCGGGGCCCAGTCGTGGCCCAGAATCAGCAGTGTCCCGAAGCCGCCCGACCGCTCCAGCAGATCCTCGATATGGGCGATCGCATCGTCGGGTGTGCCGATGCAGCAATTCCCGCCGGCCGCATAATTTTCGACGAATTCGTATGGTGTCTGCGCGCCGGCCACGGTGTTGGCCAGCGGGACGAACCCGGCCGCACCAAAGTAGTTGGCGAAGTCTTGCAGTCCGTAGGTGCAGTCCTCGATCGCCTGCTCGCGGCTGTCGGCGATATGCATGATGCTCAGTACCCGCCAGTCGGCCCGGTCCGGCTCGTCACGACCCACCTTGGCGGCTTGGTCGCGCACCACCCCCCAGGTGGTTTCCAGCGCGGCGTAACCGCCGGGCACCGACATCGACAGTGACAGCAGCGACGTGCCCAGCGAGCCGGCCAGTCGTGGCCCGGACGGTGAAATCATTGCGGCGGTTGATATTTCGGGATAAGGCCAAGTGTAGGGGCGGATGTGCAACTGTGCGTCACGCAAAGTGAACCAGTCTGTTTGGCGGTCGATTCGCTCGGTGGGCCCGGCGCGGAAAAGCGCCAGGATCGCCTCGAGCGATTCCTGCATCATGTGCCGCTGCTCGACCGGGTCGATGCCCATCATGTGGGCGTCCGACGGCAGCGCGCCGGGACCGGTACCGAACATGACTCTGCCGCGGGTCAGGTGGTCCAGCAGCACCCAGCGATCGGCCACCATCAGCGGATGGTGGTACGGCAGCGAGACCACTCCGGTGCCCAGCCGGATGTGCTTGGTCCGCTCCGCCGCGGCCGCGATGAAGACCTCCGGGCAGGCGATCAATTCGTAGCCACCGGAATGATGTTCGCCGAACCACGCTTCGTCGAAGCCCAAGCGGTCCAGTGCAACGACACGTTCCATGTCGTATTCCAGTGCCACAGTGGGGGATTGGCCCACCGGATGAAACGGCGTGATAAAGACGCCGAACCGCAGCGGGGCGCTCATCGCAGGTCCAATCCGTTGAGGAAGTCCAACAAGGCCGCGTTGACCTCGTCGGGTCGCTCCTGTTGCAACCAATGCCCGGCGCCGTCGATCATCACCTGGCGGTACGGCCCGCTGATCACCTCGGAGGCACGGTCGGCGCGGATGAACGTCAGCACCGGATCGGCGCTACCCGCCATGAACAACGACGGCACCGAGATCTTAGCGCCGGTGAGGTCCGGGGTGGTCTCCCAGTTGCGATCGAAATTGCGGTACCAGTTCAGGCCGCCGGTGAATCCGGTGCGGGAGAACTCGCTGATGTAGTGGTCGATCTCGTCCTGGGTTATCCAGTCCGGCAACGCGTCTGGCTCAGGCAGGCGATCGATGAAGCCTTCTGGACCCGGCGCCACCATCCGCAACGCGGCGTTCTGGTCATCGGATGTCCGCAGGCCACCCATCATTCGGCGGACGGTGCGGGCCGGGTCGCCGTTGAGTTCGGCATCGGCGACACCGGGCTCCTGGAAGTACAGGATGTAGAAGAAGTTTTCGCCGAGGAGTTTGCGCCACACCTTGGTGGGCTGCGTCTTGGAGCGCGGCGTCGGCGGGACGCTCATTCCCACGACCGCCGAAACCCGGTCGGGATGCAGCAGCGGGGCATGCCACGCCACCGGAGCACCCCAGTCGTGACCAATCCAGACGGCGCGCTCCGCTCCGACATCGTCGAGCAACCCGACGATGTCGGCGGTCAGCTGATGAATGTCGTAGGCATCGATCGCATCGGGACGAGACGAACCGCCGTAGCCGCGCTGATCGGGAGCCAGCACGTGGTAGCCGGCCGCGGCGAGGACCGGGATTTGGTGACGCCATGAGTAGGCCAGTTCGGGGAAGCCGTGGGTCAGGACCACTACGGGGGCACCGGGGTCCCCGGCCTCGATCACCCGAAGTTGAACGCCGTTGGTGTCGACTAACCGTTGGGTTGATGTTGGCACCGTCTCACCAAATCACAACGCCCGCGGGCTGAGAAGGGCTCGACCTGATCGGAATTAGCGGTTAGATGTCGCAATGGTGAACACGGCAGGCAATTCGTGAAGGCGGTGACTGATGCGATTGGACCACATAGTCCTATGGACGAAGGATCCCCGGCCGACGATGGACTTCTACGCGAGGGTGGTCGGTCTTGACCCGCTTCGCTACGACGAGTTCGAGTCCGGAGAGGCGCCTTTTCCGAGTGTCCGGGTGTCCGAAGACTCGATCATCGACCTGATGCCGGTCGAAATGGCCCAAGGCGGCAACGTCAATCCCGTCAACCATGTCTGTCTTGCCCTGTCGAGGGCCGAATACGACGCGCTGGACCAGCGTCTGCACGCAGCAGGTGTCGACACCAGCGTGCGGTCGAACCATAGCTACGGCGCCCGGGGGTGGGCGCCGCAGACGTACTACTTCGCCGATCCGGACGGCAACGTGATCGAAGCCCGCTATTACGAGTAAGCGTTATAGGGAACCGTCGCGCGTTGTCTTCACAGAGTTGTGGTGACCTGCTGCGCCCGGATAGGCCGGACTGGCAATCGCCGCCAGGCGCGACGGTGGCAACTGCTGCGCCCCGGCTCCGCCGGACCTGGCAATCGCCACGGAGGTAGCCTGGACTTTTCCAGCTGCGTGTATCGGGGAAGGACCTGGCCGACAAGGCCGATGATTGATGAACCGGAAAAACGTGATTCGCACGGTCATTGCGATCGCTGTCGTAGTCCTATTGGGCTGGTCGTTCTTTTATTTCAGCGACGACACCCGCGGCTTTAAGCCGGTCGACACCTCAGTGGCGATGTCGCAGATCAGTGGCGGCAACGTCAAGAGCGCACAGATCGACGACCGCGAACAGCAGCTGCGCCTGACCCTGAACAAGGCCAACGGCGACACCGACAACTCCGACAAGATCATCACCAAGTACCCGAACGGGTACGCCGTCGACCTGTTCAACGCGCTCACAGCCAAGAACGCCAAGGTCAGCACCGTCGTCAATGAAGGCAGCATCCTGGGCGAGCTGCTCGTTTACGCGTTGCCGCTGCTGTTGCTGGTCGGCTTGTTCGTGATGTTCTCGCGGATGCAGGGCGGCGCCCGAATGGGCTTCGGATTCGGTAAATCGCGCGCCAAGCTGCTCAACAAGGACATGCCCAAGACCACCTTCGCCGACGTCGCCGGCGTCGACGAAGCGGTCGAGGAGCTCTACGAGATCAAGGACTTCCTGCAGAATCCCAGCAGGTATCAGGCGCTGGGCGCCAAGATCCCCAAGGGCGTGCTGCTCTACGGGCCGCCGGGAACCGGCAAGACGCTGCTCGCGCGCGCCGTGGCGGGTGAGGCCGGAGTGCCGTTCTTCACCATCTCCGGGTCCGACTTCGTCGAGATGTTCGTCGGTGTGGGTGCATCGCGGGTACGGGACCTGTTCGAGCAGGCCAAGCAGAACAGCCCGTGCATCATCTTCGTCGACGAGATCGACGCGGTGGGCCGGCAGCGCGGCGCCGGGCTGGGCGGTGGCCACGACGAGCGCGAACAAACCCTGAACCAGTTGCTGGTCGAGATGGACGGTTTCGGCGAGCGCGCCGGCGTCATCCTGATCGCCGCGACCAACCGACCCGACATCTTGGACCCGGCGTTGCTGCGGCCCGGCCGCTTCGACCGGCAGATCCCGGTATCCAACCCCGACCTGGCCGGCCGCCGCGCGGTGCTGCGGGTGCATTCCAAGGGCAAGCCGATCGCGCCGGACGCCGACCTGGAGGGGCTGGCCAAGCGGACCGTCGGCATGACCGGCGCTGATTTGGCCAACGTCATCAACGAAGCGGCACTGTTGACCGCCCGGGAAAACGGCACGGTCATCACCGGTCCGGCGATGGAGGAGGCGGTGGACCGGGTGATCGGCGGTCCGCGCCGCAAGGGCCGGATCATCAGCGAGCACGAAAAGAAGATCACCGCCTACCACGAAGGCGGGCACACCCTGGCGGCTTGGGCGATGCCCGATATCGACCCGGTTTACAAGGTGACGATCCTGGCCCGGGGACGGACCGGGGGGCACGCGGTGGCGGTGCCCGAGGACGATAAGGGGCTGCGGACCCGCTCGGAGATGATTGCCCAGCTGGTGTTCGCGATGGGTGGGCGCGCAGCCGAGGAACTGGTTTTCCGCGAGCCGACAACGGGCGCGGTGTCCGACATCGAACAGGCCACCAAGATCGCACGGGCGATGGTCACCGAGTACGGCATGAGTTCCAAGCTCGGCGCCGTCAAATACGGCACCGAGCATGGTGACCCGTTCCTCGGCCGGACCATGGGAAATCAGGCCGACTACTCGCACGAGGTTGCCCGGGATATCGACGACGAGGTCCGCAAGCTGATCGAGGCCGCGCACACCGAAGCCTGGGAGATCCTCACCGAGTACCGCGAAGTGCTGGACACGTTGGCCGGCGAGCTGCTGGAAAAGGAAACCCTGCACCGCCCCGAATTGAAGGCGATCTTCGAAAACGTCGAAAAGCGGCCTCGCCTAACCATGTTCGACGATTTCGGTGGCCGCATCCCATCGGACAAGCCGCCGATCAAGACGCCCGGGGAGTTGGCGATCGAGCGCGGTGAGCCCTGGCCGCCGCCGATTGCCGAGCCGGCCTTCAAGGCGGCTATTGCGGCGGCAAGCCAGGCCGCCGAGGCCGCACGAGCCGAGGCTGACCGAAACTCTAACGGCGGCAACGGTTCTCATCGCGGGTCCGGAGATCGTCCGGACCGCTCCACCCAACCCGATTACGGCGCTCCGGCGGGCTGGCATGCGCCGGGGTGGCCACCCCAGCAACAGCCGCCAGGCCACTGGTATCCGCCACCGCAGCCTCAGCAGCAGCAACCGTATTGGCCACAGCCGGCACCGAGTTACCCGGGCCACCCGGGTCATCAGGCGCAGCCGGGCCATCAGGGGCAGCCGTTAGGCGGCCCGCCGCCCTATCCGCCGTACCCGCCGTACCCCCCGCCCGGTCAGCCCAGCCCGGATGCCGGAAAATCCCCTGAGCAGTCGGATGAAGACGTGAGCCGGTCCAATCCACCGGCCCGCGGCTGACGAACGGAGGATTCGATGGCGCAGCCGAACACTGACGTCACAGTCGGCCGGATACGGGTGTTCGACCAGCAACGTGCCGAGGACGCGGTCCGTGAGCTGTTGTACGCGATCGGCGAAGACCCCGAGCGGGGTGGTCTGCGTGACACTCCGGCCCGCGTCGCCCGCGCCTACCGCGAGATGTTCGGCGGGCTCTACACCGATCCCGACTCGGTGCTGAACACCATGTTCGACGAGGACCACGACGAGATGGTGATCGTCAAAGAGATCCCGATGTACTCCACCTGCGAGCATCACTTGGTGTCCTTCCACGGGGTGGCCCACGTCGGCTACATCCCGGGCAAGGACGGCCGGGTCACCGGGCTGTCGAAAATCGCCCGGCTGGTGGACCTCTACGCCAAGCGGCCGCAGGTGCAGGAACGACTCACCAGCCAGGTCGCCGATGCCTTGGTGAATAAGCTGGATCCGCGCGGGGTGATCGTCATCGTCGAGGCCGAGCATCTGTGCATGGCGATGCGCGGCGTTCGCAAGCCGGGCGCCGTCACCACGACGTCGGCGGTGCGCGGTCAGTTCAAAACCAGTGCCGCTTCTCGATCCGAAGCGCTGGACCTGATCTTGCGTAAGTGAGCTCATCGCCCGTGCAGGTGGTGGGCGTTCTGAACGTCACTGACGATTCGTTCTCCGATGGCGGGCGCTACCTCGACGCGGACAGTGCCGTCGCGCATGGTCTGGCAATGGTCGCCGAGGGCGCGGGAATCGTCGATGTCGGAGGGGAATCGACGCGGCCCGGTGCGACGCGGGTCGATCCCAGAGTCGAGGCATCCCGTGTGGTGCCCGTCGTCAAAGACCTTGCTGCACAGGGTATTACCGTCAGTATCGACACCATGCACGCCGACGTCGCGCGGGCGGCGCTGCAGAGCGGCGCGCAGATCGTCAACGACGTATCCGGCGGACGGGCCGATCCGGCGATGGCGCCGCTGCTGGCTGAAGCCGGTGTGCCCTGGGTGTTGATGCACTGGCGATCGGTGTCATCGGCTCAGCCACATCAGGTGCCGCACTATGGTGACGTGGTGGCCGAGGTCCGCGCCGAGCTGCTCGCCAGCGTCGACGACGCGGTTGCCGCGGGCGTCGATCCGGCGAAGCTGGTCATCGATCCCGGGCTGGGCTTCGCCAAGACGGGACAAGACAATTGGGCTCTGTTGCAGGCGTTGCCGGATCTGGTCGCCACCGGGGTGCCGGTGCTACTGGGTGCCTCACGCAAGAGGTTCCTCGGTACCTTGTTGGCGGGGCCGGATGGGTCGCCGCGGCCGCCCGACGGGCGTGAGACGGCGACGGCGGTGATTTCCGCGCTGGCCGCGCTATACGGAGCTTGGGGGGTTCGGGTGCACGACGTGCGGGCGTCGGTGGACGCTCTCAAAGTCGTCGGGGCGTGGACGGGCAGCGAGCGGGCTGGACACGATGGCTGATCGAATTGAGTTGCGCGGCTTGACTGTTCGGGGCAGGCACGGGGTCTTCGACCACGAGCGCGCCAACGGGCAAGACTTCGTCATCGACATCATCGTGTGGATCGAGTTGGCCGACGCCGCCGCCAGCGACAACCTGGCCGACACCTACGACTACGCCATCCTGGCCCAGCGGGCCGCCGACATCGTTGCGGGACCGCCGCGGAACTTGATCGAAACGGTGGGAGCCGAGATCGCCGACTTCGTGATGGATGACGAACGCGTACACGCCGTCGAGGTAACGGTGCACAAGCCGCAGGCGCCGGTTCCGCAGCAGATCGCCGATGTGGCGGTGGTGGTGCGGCGGTCGCGGCGCGGCGGTCGCGGTTCGGTGATCCCGGCGAGCGGCGTGTAATGACGCGGGTCGTCTTGTCCATCGGCTCCAACCTCGGGGACCGGCTAGCCCGGCTGCAGTCCGTCGTCGACGGGCTCGCTGAGACGGTGATCGCGGTTTCGCCGGTCTATGAGACGGACCCCTGGGGTGGCGTCGAGCAGGCCCCGTTCCTCAACGCGGTGCTGATCGCGGACGACCCATCGCGCGATGGGCAGGGTTGGCTGCGCCGGGCGCACGAGTTCGAAGAGGCCGCAGGCCGGATTCGGGGCGAACGCTGGGGCCCGCGCAGCCTGGACGTCGACCTGGTCGCCTGTTACGGCGAGACCGAGATCATCTCCCTGGAGAACAGCCTGACGCTGCCGCATCCGCTGGCCCATCTGCGGGCGTTCGTCATGATCCCGTGGTTGGCCGTCGACCCGGATGCCCAGCTGACGCTCACCGGCGGACCGCAGCCCGTCGTCCGGTTGCTGGCCGAGCTAGAGCCGGCCGACCGGGACGCTGTGCGGTTGTCCGAGTTGACGCTCGAGCCGGACTCGACAAGCTAATGGGCCCGACCCGCAAGCGTGACCTGACGGGCGCGGTGGTCGGCGCCGCATTCGTGGGCTATCTGCTGGTAGTCGCGCTGTATCGGTGGTTTCCGCCGATCACGGTGTGGACCGGGCTATCGCTGCTCGGGGTCGCCATCGCCGAGGCGCTGTGGGCGCGTTATGTGCGGGCCAAGATCAACGACGGGGAGATCGGTCCCGGTCCTGGATGGCTGCACCCGCTTGCGGTGGCGCGCAGCGTCATGGTCGCCAAAGCGTCGGCCTGGGTGGGTGCGCTGGCGCTGGGCTGGTGGGTCGGCGTACTGGTGTATTTCCTGCCGCGACGGTCTTGGCTGCGAGTCGCCGCCCAGGACACCACCGGAACCGTGGTGGCCGCCGTCAGCGCCCTGGCATTGGTCGTCGCTGCGATGTGGCTGCAGCATTGCTGCAAATCTCCACAGGATCCGGGCGAGCACGCTGAGGGAGCCGAATCCTAGCGCGCTATTAACCCAGGTGAGAATCGCCGGACTGGCGCGACACGCGGATTGACCTCGCGCAGGTACAGTCAGGCCATGACCGTTCTGTCCCGCGGCGCTCGGGTTCGGCGCGGCGGCCGCAGGCCGGGGTGGGTGCTCTTGACCGCGTTGCTGGTCCTCGCGATGGGGGCCAGTTGCGCGCTTGTTTTCACCAATCGTGTGGAACTACTCAAGCTCGCTGTGATCCTGGCGCTGTGGGCCGCGGCCGCCGGCGCTTTTGTGTCGGTGATGTACCGCCGGCAAAGCGATGCCGACCAGTCGCGCGTGCGCGACCTGAAGCTGGTGTACGACCTGCAGCTGGATCGGGAGATCTCGGCCCGGCGCGAATACGAGCTGACCGTGGAATCCCAGCTGCGTCGTGAGCTGGCCTCGGAACTGCGCGCACAGGCCGCCGACGATATCGCCGCGTTGCGCGCAGAGCTGACTTCGCTGCGGACCAGCCTGGAAATCTTGTTCGACACCGACCTCGAGCACCGCCCGGCGCTGGGGTCGATGGGGGCGGACACGCCGCCCGCGCGGGCGTACAGCGACTGGGACCGCAACGGTGAGGCCACACCGGCGGACTGGGTGTCCAGCGATCGGGTCACGTCGGTGCGGCCGGAGGACTCGCTCGCCGTCGACGCCGAGAGCAACACCGACGAATCCGCCATCATCGACGTGCCCGAGGAACCATTGCTGCCACCCCGCCCGCGGGAGCGGGCCCGGTTCCACTACGAAGCCCCGCGCGAGGCTGGTTACGCCGCTACGCCGGAGCCCCCGTATGCGCCTGCGCCGGAGCCCGCGTATGCGCCGCCGCCGATGCCGCCCCAACCCGATCCCGAGCCACGATTCGAGCCTCGCCACCGCACCGCGCCGCCGCCCCCTCCTGTCCCGCCGGAACCGGAACCGCAGCCGATCAGGCAGGACTGGCACCCGGTCGGCGCCGACGGGCTGTGGCTGCCTCCGGGAGCGGCGGGCAGCAACTGGGCCGGTGACGACTCACCCACGCCGCCGCCCGCATCGTCGGGCCGGCGCCGCCGGTACCGCGATGCCAGCCCCGACGAGCACTCGGACAACGCGCCCACCAGCGTGCCCACCGAATCCGAATCAGATTTCCCACAGCCCTTCGACGAGCCCAGCCGGCGCGCGCGGTCACGCCATTCGGCGGACTACCGCGACTACGGCGTGCGCAACTTTGCGCCGACGGACGGGGCCGAAGCGCCAGCTGCGCCCGCTCCCGCGCCTGCCGAGGGACCGCCGCCACCGCAAATGGCGCCGCGACCGCAAATGGCGCCGCCGCCGCCTCCCGAGCCGGCATCCCGGCACCGCGGCGCAGAGCCCGCGCCGGACGGCTGGGAAGACGCGGAGGACAGCCCGCGCACCGGTGGCCAGTCGGTTGCCGAACTGCTGGCGCGGCTCCAGGTGCAGCCATCCGGAGGAGGCCGGCGTCGTCGTCGTGAGGATTGAGCTGGGAGCTTCCTCACATTGGGCGCTGCCCGTAAATCGACTACAGTTCTAGTGACCGAACGGTACCCACGAGGTGGGACCGGAACGAACTAAGACACAGGTGAGGTCGCTGCGATGGTGCAGCTCGACGGTTTGCGCCCGGCCAGGCTCAAGGTGGGGGTCATCTCGGCCGGCCGAGTAGGCACTGCGCTGGGTGTGGCGCTGGAGCGTGCTGAGCACGTCGTGGTGGCCTGCAGCGCCATCTCACATGCGTCCAGGCAGCGGGCCGAGCGTCGGCTGCCCGACACCCCGGTGCTCTCGCCGCCCGAAGTGGCCGCCTCCGCCGAGCTGCTGCTGCTGGCGGTTCCCGACAGCGAACTCGCCGGTCTGGTTTCCGGGCTGGCGGCGACCGCGGCGGTGCCGCCCGGCACGATCGTGGTGCACACGGCGGGCGCCAGCGGCGTCGGCATTCTCGAGCCGCTGGCCCAACACGGATGCATACCGCTGGCCATCCACCCGGCCATGACGTTCACCGGCTCCGACGAGGACATCAGCCGATTGCCGGACACCTGCTTCGGGATCACCGCGGCCGATGAGGTCGGGTATGCGATCGGGCAGTCGCTGGTCTTGGAAATGGGTGGGGAGCCGTTTCGCGTCCCCGAGGATGCCCGCGTTCTGTACCACGCTGCGCTTGCCCACGCGGGCAACCACATCGTGGCGGTGCTCGCCGATGCCCTCGACGCGTTACGGGCCGCGTTGCGCGGCACCGAATTGCTCGGACAGCAACTCGTAGATAACCAGCCGGGCGGCCTCGCCGAACGCGTCATCGGGCCGTTGGCCCGCGCGGCGCTGGAGAACACACTGCAACGCGGCCAGGCCGCTCTTACCGGCCCGGTCGCCCGCGGTGATGCCGCGGCCGTCGCCGCGCATCTGGCCGCGCTGGGTGCCGTTGACCCGGAGCTGGCGCACGCGTACCGGGTGAACGCCCTACGGACGGCGCAACGGGCGCACGCTCCCGAGGATGTCCTCGAGGTGCTGGCCCGATGAATTTCATGACGGCTCGGCCGCCGGCGTTCAAGGCGGGCGAATTCAACCTGTACTCGACGCCCCGCGATGTCACCGGCGTCAGCCGCGCACTGCGAGCCACCGGGCGCCGGGTCATGTTGGTGCCCACCATGGGCGCCCTGCACAAAGGGCACCTGTCCCTGGTGCGCGCGGCCAAGCTGGTGCCGGGTTCGGCGGTCGCGGTCTCGATTTTCGTCAACCCGCTGCAGTTCGGTGCCGGGGAAGACCTCGACGCCTACCCCCGGACACTGGACGACGACGTCGCACTGTTGCGCGCAGAAGGTGTCGAGATCGTCTTCGCGCCTACCGCGGCGGGGATGTACCCGGACGGGTTGCGCACCAGCGTGCATCCCGGCCCGCTGGCCGCTGAGCTCGAAGGCGCTTCTCGCCCAACCCATTTCGCCGGTGTGCTGACGGTCGTGTGCAAGCTGCTGCAGATCGTGCGACCCGACCGGGTGTTCTTCGGCGAGAAGGACTACCAGCAGCTGGTGCTGATCCGGCAGATGGTCGCCGACTTGAACCTCGACGTCGAGGTGATCGGGGTGCCAACCGTCCGGGAAGGCGACGGGCTGGCGATGTCATCGCGCAATCGTTACTTGGATTCCGCACAGCGCGAATTGGCCGCGACGCTGTCAGCGGCGCTGCTGGCCGGCGCTCATGTGGCCCCGGCAGGCGGGCAAGCCGCGCTCGACGCAGCACGCGCCGTGCTCGCCGCCGTGCCCGAGATCGAGGTCGACTACCTGGAGCTGCGCGGCGCAGACCTGGGTCCGCTGCAGGCCGACAGACCAGGACGCCTGCTCATCGCTGCCCGGCTGGGCAACACCCGACTGTTGGACAACATCGCAATCGCCGGCACCGTTGGGCCGGACGAGTCAGCCCAATCACCATGGAGGAACTGATGTTACGGACCATGCTGAAGTCGAAAATTCATCGCGCCACCGTGACCCAGGCCGATCTGCACTACGTCGGCTCGGTGACCATCGACGCCGACCTGATGGATGCCGCCGACCTGTTGGAGGGCGAACAGGTCACCATCGTCGACATCGATAACGGCGCCCGGCTCGTCACCTACGCCATCACCGGCGAGCGGGGCAGCGGTGTGATCGGAATCAATGGTGCCGCAGCACATCTCATCCACCCGGGCGATCTAGTGATCTTGATCGCCTACGGGACGATGGAGAACGCCGAAGCGCGCACCTATCAGCCGCAGATCGTCTTCGTCGACGCCGACAACAAGGCGATCGACCTCGGGCACGACCCGGCGCACGTGCCCGACGACGCGGCCGAGCTGCTAGACCCCAGGATGGGGGCGCGGTAGTCGTGTTGCTGGCGATCGACGTCCGCAATACGCACACTGTCGTCGGGTTGCTGTCCGGCGTCAAAGACCAGGCAAAGGTCACGCAGCAGTGGCGGATTCGCACCGAACCTGAAATCACCGCGGACGAACTCGCACTGACCATTGACGGCCTCATCGGTGACGACTCGGAGCGACTCACCGGCGCTGCTGCGTTGTCCACCGTCCCGTCGGTGCTGCACGAGCTGCGGGTCATGCTCGATCAGTACTGGCCGTCGGTGCCGCACGTGCTGATCGAGCCGGGGGTCCGCACCGGTATCCCGCTGCTGGTCGACAATCCGAAAGAGGTCGGCGCCGACCGAATCGTCAACTGCCTGGCCGCGTTCCACAAGTTCGGCAAACCGACCGTCGTCGTCGATTTCGGGTCGTCGATCTGCGTCGACCTGGTTTCGGCCAAAGGCGAGTTCCTCGGCGGTGCCATCGCACCCGGAGTGCAGGTTTCCTCGGATGCCGCTGCGGCCCGCAACGTGCTGCGTCGGGTCGAGCTGGCCCGGCCCCGCTCGGTGGTCGGCAAGAACACCGTCGAGTGCATGCAGGCAGGTGCGGTGTTCGGCTTTGCTGGTCTGGTCGACGGCCTGGTCGGACGCATTCGCGAGGACGTGGACGGCTTTTCCGGCGACGACGTCGAGATTGTGGCCACCGGGCACACCGCGCCGCTGTTGTTGGCCGAACTGCGGACCGTCAGCCACTACGACGAGCACCTGACGCTGCACGGACTGCAGCTGGTCTTCGAACGCAACCGAGAGGTCCAGCGCGGCCGCTTGAAGACGGCGCGCTGAGCTTCATGGGCCGCCCCGAACGGGCGCACATGCCGTCGAGTTTGTCTCCACGGCGGTAACTCGGCTGGTTTCGCGCCGTCGGCGCACGCCCCACGCCACTCGCGCGCACTCGATGCCGCCAGCACACCCGGCGCCGGGTCATTTAAGCTGGCACGTCGTGAGTGCAGCCGATTCAGACGCCCCCGAGCAATTCCGGATTCGCCGGGATAAGCGCGCTCGCCTGTTGGCCGAGGGCCATGACCCCTACCCGGTGGCCGTCGAACGTACCCACACCCTGGCTCAGGTCCGTGCCGCCCACCCCGACTTGGCGACCGACACTGCCACCGACGACATCGTCGGGGTGGCGGGCCGGGTCATATTTGCGCGTAACTCCGGGAAATTGTGCTTCGCGACCCTCCAAGACGGGGACGGCGCCACCCTGCAGGTGATGATCAGCCTGGACAAGGTCGGTCAGGAATTGCTGGAGGCGTGGAAGGCCGACGTCGATCTCGGCGACATCGTCTATGTGCACGGCAATGTGATTAGTTCACGGCGCGGCGAATTATCCGTGCTAGCCGACTCCTGGCGGATGACAGTCAAGTCGCTGCGACCGCTACCGGTTGCGCACAGGGAGATGAGCGAAGAGTCGCGGGTGCGGCAACGCTACGTCGATTTGATCGTCCGCCCGCAAGCGCGTGCGGTGGCCAGGCAGCGAATTGCCGTCGTCCGAGCGTTACGCAGCGCGCTGGAACGGCGCGGGTTTCTCGAAGTCGAGACGCCTATCTTGCAGACGCTTGCCGGTGGTGCGGCTGCTCGGCCGTTCATCACGCATTCCAATGCTCTTGACATCGATCTCTACCTGAGGATCGCGCCGGAACTGTTCCTCAAGCGATGCATCGTTGGTGGTTTTGACAAGGTTTTTGAACTAAATCGGGTGTTCCGAAACGAAGGCGCTGATTCGACGCATTCTCCGGAATTCTCGATGTTGGAGACCTACCAGACCTACGGAACCTATGACGATTCGGCAGTCGTCACGCGAGAGCTTATTCAAGAGGTGGCCGACGAAGCGATCGGTACCCGACAACTAACGTTGCCCGATGGGACTGTCTACGACATAGACGGAGAATGGGCTTCCATACAAATGTATCCGTCACTGTCGGCGGCGCTCGGTGAAGAGATCACCCCCGACACGTCGGTGGATCAGCTGCGTGCCATTGCCGACCGGCTTGGTGCCGAGATACCCGACGACCGCGGCTATGGCCACGGCAAGCTCGTCGAGGAACTGTGGGAACATGCCGTAGGCAACACATTGAGCGCGCCCACGTTCGTCAAGGATTTCCCAGTCGAGACAACGCCTTTGACGCGCCAGCACCGCAGCATCCCGGGCGTGACCGAGAAGTGGGACCTCTATGTGCGCGGAGTCGAACTGGCCACCGGGTACTCGGAATTGAATGATCCGGTTGTGCAGCGGGAGCGATTCGCGCAGCAAGCTCGCGCTGCGGCCGCCGGCGATGATGAGGCGATGGTGCTTGACGAAGATTTTCTCGCGGCCCTTGAGTATGGGATGCCGCCATGCACTGGTACCGGAATGGGTATCGATCGGTTGTTGATGTGTTTGACCGGGCTGTCAATTAGAGAGACAGTTTTGTTCCCGATTGTTAGGCCGCACTCCGGCTGAAAGACGAACTGTACGTTTTGCGCTCAGATTGAGTATGCTGCGTTGATATGGCAGATTAGTGGCCGGGGAGTGGGTCTATCTGCTCAGCAACTGCTCAGGAAGAAACGCGAGGGTAAACCAATGGCGAAAAAAGTCACCGTCACCTTGGTCGATGATTTCGACGGTGCGGGTGCCGCCGACGAAACTGTCGAATTCGGGCTTGACGGCGTGACCTATGAGATTGATCTTTCGACTAAGAATGCCGCGAAACTCCGCGGTGATCTGAAGCAATGGGTGGCGGCTGGCCGTCGCGTCGGCGGTCGCCGTCGTGGCCGTTCCGGCTCTGGACGCGGCCGCGGCGCCATTGACCGCGAGCAGAGCGCAGCGATCCGCGAGTGGGCTCGTCGAAACGGTCACAACGTGTCAACGCGTGGCCGCATCCCGGCAGACGTCATCGACGCATTCCACGCGGCGACCTAACGAACCGCTAACCGGCGCCTGGGCATTAACGCCTGGGCGCCGGTTCTTTTCACTTTCGCTACTGGCGAAAATATTGCCAGCCACTAGGGGAAACGATTTAGTGGTTTGCCGCGTTTGTTGAGATAAGGCTCCACGTCACAGGGACATTCGCCAGATATGCCTGGATAGGCGCAGGGGGGCCTGAACCGCAAGGCCCCGCAGGGTGGGAACCGTGGCGGGCTGACCATTACAGTGGACTCCAGGTACGCGCTCCGGTCCCACTGGCCGGTAGACGTTTGTACCGATGGTGAGGGAGAGCAGGTAACCACCGATGTTCGAGAGATTTACCGATCGTGCCCGCAGGGTGGTCGTCCTGGCCCAAGAAGAGGCCCGGATGCTCAACCACAACTACATCGGCACCGAGCACATCCTGTTGGGTTTGATTCACGAAGGTGAAGGCGTCGCAGCGAAGTCGCTGGAGTCGCTTGGCATCTCGCTCGAGGGCGTCCGCAGCCAGGTCGAGGAGATCATCGGCCAGGGCCAGCAGGCACCGTCGGGGCACATTCCGTTCACCCCGCGCGCCAAGAAGGTTCTCGAGCTGAGCTTGCGCGAGGCGCTGCAGCTCGGCCACAACTACATCGGCACCGAGCACATTTTGCTGGGCCTGATCCGTGAAGGCGAGGGCGTCGCCGCCCAGGTGCTCGTCAAGCTGGGCGCCGAGCTGACCCGGGTGCGCCAGCAGGTGATCCAGCTGCTGAGCGGTTACCAGGGCAAGGAGGCCGCCGAAGCGGGCACCGGTGGTCGCGGTGGCGAGTCCGGCTCGCCCTCTACCTCGTTGGTGCTCGACCAGTTTGGGCGCAACCTCACGGCTGCCGCGATGGAAGGCAAGCTGGACCCGGTCATCGGCCGCGAGAAGGAAATCGAGCGGGTGATGCAGGTGTTGAGCCGGCGCACCAAGAACAACCCGGTGCTGATCGGCGAGCCCGGCGTCGGAAAGACCGCCGTGGTCGAGGGCCTGGCGCAGGCCATCGTGCATGGCCAGGTGCCCGAGACGCTCAAGGACAAGCAGCTCTACACGCTGGACCTGGGATCGCTGGTCGCGGGCAGCCGCTACCGCGGTGACTTCGAGGAACGCCTGAAGAAGGTCCTCAAGGAGATCAACACCCGCGGCGACATCATCCTGTTCATCGACGAGCTGCACACGCTGGTCGGGGCGGGTGCCGCCGAGGGTGCGATCGACGCCGCGTCGATCCTGAAGCCCAAGCTGGCCCGTGGCGAGCTGCAGACGATCGGTGCCACCACTCTCGACGAGTACCGCAAGTACATCGAGAAGGACGCCGCACTGGAGCGTCGCTTCCAGCCGGTCCAGGTGGGCGAGCCGACGGTCGAGCACACCATCGAGATCCTCAAGGGGCTGCGCGACCGCTACGAAGCGCACCACCGGGTGTCGATCACGGACTCCGCGATCGTGGCCGCGGCCACCCTGGCGGACCGGTACATCAACGACCGGTTCCTGCCCGATAAGGCCATCGACCTGATCGACGAAGCGGGCGCACGGATGCGGATCCGCCGGATGACCGCACCGCCAGACCTGCGCGAGTTCGACGAGAAGATCGCCGACGCGCGCCGGGAGAAGGAATCGGCGATCGACGCCCAGGACTTCGAGAAGGCCGCCAGCCTCCGGGACCGGGAGAAGACGCTCGTCGCCCAACGGACCGAGCGCGAAAAGCAGTGGCGTTCAGGTGATCTCGATGTGGTCGCCGAGGTGGACGACAACGAGATCGCCGAGGTGCTGGGCAACTGGACCGGCATCCCGGTGTTCAAGCTCACCGAGGCCGAGACCACGCGGCTGCTGCGCATGGAAGATGAGCTGCACAAGCGGATCATCGGCCAGGTGGACGCGGTCAAGGCCGTCTCCAAGGCGATCCGCCGTACCCGCGCCGGGTTGAAAGACCCCAAGCGCCCGTCGGGCTCGTTCATCTTCGCCGGCCCGTCCGGTGTCGGTAAGACCGAGCTGTCCAAGGCGCTGGCCAACTTCCTGTTCGGCGACGACGACGCGCTCATCCAGATCGACATGGGCGAGTTCCACGACCGGTTCACCGCGTCGCGGCTGTTCGGTGCGCCCCCGGGATACGTCGGCTACGAGGAGGGCGGTCAGCTCACCGAAAAGGTGCGGCGCAAGCCGTTCTCGGTGGTGCTGTTCGACGAGATCGAGAAGGCCCACCAGGAGATCTACAACAGCCTGTTGCAGGTCCTCGAGGACGGCCGCCTCACCGACGGTCAGGGCCGCACGGTGGACTTCAAGAACACCGTGCTGATCTTCACGTCCAACCTCGGTACCTCCGACATCTCCAAGCCGGTGGGTCTGGGCTTCAGTAAGAGTGGTGGGGACAACGACTACGAGCGGATGAAGCAGAAGGTCAACGACGAGCTGAAGAAGCACTTCCGCCCGGAGTTCCTGAACCGCATCGACGACATCATCGTCTTCCACCAGTTGACCCGCGACGAGATCATCCAGATGGTCGATCTGATGATCGCCCGCGTCGGCAACCAGCTCAGGACCAAAGACATGGCCATGGAGCTGTCCGACAAGGCCAAGGCGTTGCTGGCCAAGCGTGGCTTCGACCCAGTGCTGGGTGCTCGTCCGTTGCGGCGCACCATCCAGCGCGAGATCGAGGACCAGCTGTCCGAGAAGATCCTGTTCGACGAGGTCGGGCCCGGACAGCTCGTCACCGTCGACGTGGACAACTGGGACGGCGAAGGAACCGGTGAGGACGCAGTGTTCACGTTCGTCGGCACCCGCAAGCCGCCGACCGAGCCGGATCTGGCCAAGGCCGGCGCGCACAGCGCACCAGAAACGCAGTAGCGATTGCGAGAAACGGGCGGTTAGTCTCTGACGGGACTGACCGCCCGTTTTCGTGTGGACTCGATAGAAGGGTTCGCCTGTGCTTATCGTGACCAGCAATGACCTCCCGGGCTGGGAGATTCAACGAGTGTGCGGTGAAGTGTTCGGCCTGACCGTTCGCTCGCGAAATGCGTTCTCCCAAATCGGCGCCGGCTTCAAATCGATGTTCGGCGGGGAGTTAGCCGGGATGACCAAAAACCTCGCCGACAGCCGCAACGAGGCCATGGGTCGGTTGATCGCCGAGGCGCAAAACCGCGGCGGCAATGCGATCGTCGCGATGCGCTTCGACACCACCGAGATCGGCGACACCTGGACCGAGATCTGCGCGTACGGGACCGCGGTTCAGGCGGTGCCGGTCACCGACGGGGCGAAGTACACGGCAAGTCAGCTCGGCTACGGCGGTGCGCCACCGCAGCAGTGAATTGTTTGATCGACGGCAGGGTCGGCGGTCTAGACTGACCCTTGTTGTCGACGGGCGACGGAATCTGGTGAAACTCCAGAACGGTCGCGCCACTGTACAAAGTCAGACCCGAACTCGTCACCAACACCCAACGCGGGACGCGACATCCCCAGAATGGAGTCAACGGTGTCCAATATTGTGTCCGACACAACTCGTACGCGCTCAATAGACCTGTCGGCGGCAAGCGCCGCGCTGTGGTTAGCGGCAACCGCTTTCCTGGCGCTGTTGGCGCTGTACTTCGTCGGCGTCGACCAGGGTGCGGTGTCGCTCTTCGGCAGCGACTCACATGTGCACGAGTTCGTACACGACGCACGGCATCTCCTCGGCTTCCCCTGCCACTGATCTCCGCAGCGTGGAGAAGCGTCTGATCGCACGCGGACTGCTCGCCGGCGCAATCGGCGCCGTGCTGGCGTTTGCTTTCGCCCGCCTGTGCGCCGAGCCGGTAATCGGCCGCGCGATCGCATTTGAGGATGCTCGAACCGAGGCCGAACAGGCACAAGGTGTGCACGAGCACGGCGTCGAGCTGTTCACGCGTGGCGTGCAGTCGAGCGTCGGGCTGGGTTTTGGGGTGCTGATTTTCGGTCTCGCCATGGGCGCACTGTTCGCCGTACTGTTCTGCGTCGTCTATGCGCGCGCGGCCAGCAGCGCGAAAAGCCCTGCCCCACGGGAGCTCTCGGTTCTGCTGGCGGCGGGGGCTTTCGTCGCGGTGTACCTGGTTCCGTTCCTGAAGTATCCGCCGAATCCACCGGCCGTCGGTCAATCCGACACGATCGGCGCGCGCACCGGCTGGTATCTGGTGATGGTGCTGATATCGGTCGTGCTGGCGATCGCAGCCGTCTTGTTCGCCCGGCGGCTGGCCGACCGGGTCGGCGCGTGGAACGGCCGGTTGCTCGCCGTGGGGGTTTATCTGGCGACGATCGTCGTGGTGATGGTGTTGCTGCCGACGGTTGACGAGACGCCGCAACCACTACGGGACGCCTCGGGCGCGATCATCTACCCCGGCTTTCCCGCCGACGTCCTCTACGAATTCAGATTACTCTCGCTGGCTACCCAGCTGGTGTTATGGGTGACCATCGGCCTGGTCTTCGCGCCACTCGCCGAGCGGCTGGTCGCAGACACGGCCACGAGCGAACGGGCATCGAGTATCGCGGCGTGACCGAGGTCGTCCGGCTGACCCTGGTGTCGCACGCGATGACCGATGCCATGGCAGCCGGGCGTTTTCCTGCCGACGAACCGCTCAACGATGCCGGCCTTCGGCATGCCGAAGCGGCTGCGCGCCTTGCTATCTCCACCGGCACTCGCCAATTCACCGCCCCGGAGCGGCGTGCCCGCCAAACCGCGCAGCTGCTGGGCTTGCAGGCCAGTCCCGAGCCGCAGTTGGCCGACCTGGACTGGGGGAGCTGGCGCGGGCAGCCCCTCGACACCGTCGGCTCGACCGATCTCGCGCTATGGCTGACCGACCCTGCCGCGGCGCCGCACGGCGGTGAGTCCATTCTCAACCTCACCGACCGGGTAGCTGGCTGGCTGGAATCGTTGACCGACAACACTTTACGGACGGTGGTCGTCACGCATCCGGCGGTCATCCGAGCGGCGATCCTGATCGCCTTGAACGTGCCGCCCACCTCGTTCTGGCGCATCGATGTCGCCCCGGCCAGCTGCGTCGTCATGCACTTTCGCGAAAACTCTTGGCGGGTAAGGCTCTAAGAGCTACTGCGGTGCGATCAACCCGAAGACTTGCTTGGCCACCTGCAGCATCCAGCCGGTTACCTTCGGCCCGTGATCGCGTGGCCAATTCAGCTGGAAGCTGACGACCCACGGCTGCTTGGTCTTGTCGACGGCATACCAACTGAAGGTCAAATCACCCGGCAAACCACCGGCTTTCGCGGCGATGTATGGCCAAACGTTTCGATCAAGTTGGATACCCGACACGGCCGACAGGATCTGCCGGACCGGCGCGGCCTCGCCAACCGCGTCGGCCTGCAGCGCCGCGTGAACTCGGCAGATGTCCTCGGCGCTGCCGTACCACTCCGCGCCGTACATAGAGGCGGGGGTGTGGGCGTGCTCGGGATCAGGTTCGTACGGCGTGGAATTCGCCTGTGCCAGCAGCTCTGCACGGACTTGCGGGGGCGCCTGTTGCCACTGAGCGCGCAGATCCGGTTTACCCCAGCCGATGGAGAACAACTCGTACATCGTGGGGAAGGGTGTCATGCTGGCCGGATCGTGATGGCCGGCCGTGGCAAGGGCGTCCTCGATCGCGTGCGTGCCCATCCGTTCGATCAGCAAATCGGTGGCCATGTTGTCGCTGGTGGCGATCATCTTCTCGGCGGCGGTCCGCACCGAAACATGCGCTCCGGGCGGCAATCCCAGGCCTGAGGAGCCCACGGCTTTGCTCTTCTCGGTTACCGTCAACTGATCGTCCCAGGACACCATGTGGTTGCGGACCGCAGTCGCCAGCGCGTGCAGCACATACAGCTTGAAAATCGATGCCAGCGGCAAAGATTCGCTGGTGTTAGTGCCTTGCATCGGGTCGCAATGACCATTGTCGACCTTGGCGACCTGGTAGGAGTAGTGCGCACCGGTCTTGCTCAGTACCGCGTCGACATCGTGCCACGAGGTGATCGTGGGCGCCAGCGTATCGAGATCGAACCCATCAACGCGCCCCAAGTCGTCGGTGTGAATTCGGACGTCTTGGCGGGCGCCATAGGAGGAGGTGAGGCGCAGGGTGGCTGCGCTCGCGCCGATATCCACGCCGTCGAGGGTGAACGGACGATCCCACCACAACGCTTCCATGATGGTTTCCACCGAATCGACCTTGTCCGGCGCCGCCAGGGTGCGGACTCCGATTGGGCCGATGGGCCAGTCCGAGTTGAGCATGTCCATGGTCTGCTGAGCCCGCAGACCCGGGGGAGTCCGGGTGTCGATCGCCCGGGCCGGGTTTGCCGCGTTCGCCTGCAGAGAAGAAGAGGTGGCGCAACCCGGTGTCAGGGCCGCCACCAGTGCGGTGGCGGCGGTGATGGCAAGTAGCCGCTGCCTCGCCGCGCGCCGACTACGCAGTGGGCTTGTTTCCCGCGACGTCCATGACAACCTCGAATTCCAGCAGCGACGCGCCAGTTGCCACCGGGTTCGCGCGCTGGCCAGCATGGGCTTCGACGGCGGGCCCACTCGCCCACGCCTGGAATGCTTCATCGGACTCCCAGTGTGTCACCACGAAGTAGCGGTTCTCACCCTTGACCGGGCGCAGCAGCTGAAAGCCGAGGAAACCGGGCTGATTGTCCACCGCATGTGCCCGGTGGGCGAACCGCTTCTCCAGCTCAGGACCAGCGTCGGCGGGTACTTCG
Organism: uncultured Actinomycetota bacterium; assembly: GCA_963826365.1. Taxonomy (GTDB): domain Bacteria; phylum Actinomycetota; class Actinomycetes; order Mycobacteriales; family Mycobacteriaceae; genus Mycobacterium. The sequence goes on from CAWGXA010000014.1 coordinate 98,276, forward strand.
ATTGCATTGATCTTCACCACTGGCGGCATGCCTGCCAGGCTACCGCGCCCCCTCCGGTGTCCCGCTTGAGGGCGTGCCACGCAAGATGGGTACATGACCGGCGACCTGCTGACCTGCCGTGGCGGACAAGGCGAGCCATTAGTGCTGGTGCACGGCTTGATGGGCCGGGGCAGCACCTGGTCGCGGCAGCTGGATTGGCTGACCCGGTTGGGCACGGTCTACACCTATGACGCCCCGTGGCATCGGGGCCGCGATGTCGACGATCCCCATCCGATCAGCACCGAACGGTTCGTCGCCGATCTGACCGACGCGGTGAGCGCCTTGGGGGCGCCGGCCCGGCTGGTTGGGCATTCGATGGGTGCCCTGCATTCGTGGTGTCTGGCCGCGGCGCGTCCCGATTTGGTTTCTGCATTGGTGATCGAGGACATGGCGCCTGACTTCCGGGGTCGCACCACCGGTCCGTGGGAGCCCTGGTTGCATGCGCTTCCAGTCGAATTCGATTCCGCTGAACAAGTATTCGGCGAATTCGGGCCCGTCGCCGGAAGATACTTTCTGGACGCTTTCGACCGCACCGACACCGGCTGGCGGTTGCACGGACACACTTCGCGCTGGATTGAGATCGCGGCCGAATGGGGCACCCGCGACTACTGGGCACAATGGTTGGCGGTGCGGGCGCCGGCCCTGCTCATCGAGGCAGGCAATTCGGTCACCCCGCCGGGACAGATGCTCGAGATGACCAAAAATCATTCTCGCACAACATATTTAGCCGTCCAGCAAGCCGGACACCTGATTCATGACGAAGCGCCGGAAACATACCGCCTGGCGGTCGAGTCATTCCTCGCCGGCTAACGCGAACAGGCCATCCACGGTCTGGGCAACAAGGCCGTCGGCGAGCAACGAGTCCAGCGCCCGGTCGCGCTGGGCGGTATCGGTCAGCCATGCCACATCCAGCTGGGCTCGGGTGACCGGAAAGTCGCTGAGGCGCAACACATCTAGCAATAGCCCACGGACTTGACGGTCGGTTCCAGCGTAGGTTTGAACGCGTCGGGTCTGGCCCTGTGCTGGTGGATAACCCGCAGCCCGCCAGGCGCACTCGCTAAGCGGGCACAACCCACATCGCGGCTTTCGGGCGATACACACCGTTGCGCCAAGTTCCATCAATGCCGCCGAAAACTGAGGAGCCGTATCGTCTTTCGGCAGCAGTGCCGAGACATCGGCATGATCGCGGGTGGCAGATGGGGCACCGGCGTCGGCCAGTCCATGAACGACGCGGGCCACCACCCGTCGCACGTTGGTGTCGACCACCGGCACCGGCTGGCGGTAGGCGAAGCACGCCACGGCGCGAGCGGTGTAGCTGCCGATACCCGGCAATCCCAGCAGGGTGTTGACATCGTCGGGAACGACATCGCCGTGGTCGCGGGCAATCACGGTGGCGCACTCGTGCAGCCGTTTGGCCCGTCTCGGGTAGCCCAGCTTGCCCCAGGCCCGCAGCACGTCGGCGGCGCTGGCCGCCGCCGTGGCCGATGGGGTGGGCCAGCGCCGCACCCAGTCCAGCCAGATCGGCAGCACCCGGGCCACCGGCGTCTGCTGCAGCATGAACTCGCTGACCAGGATCTGCCAGGCACTGACACCGGGCTCCCGCCAGGGCAGATCCCGGCTCGAGCGTTCGTACCACTCAAGAAGTTCATCCGCCCGGATTTGCTGTTGGCTAGTCATCGGTGCCGACCACACCGCAGAATATTCCCCATGCCCACCACCACTCCGGTAACCGCATGGAAAGCACTCAAAGAGGGTAACGAGCGATTCATCGCCGGCAAGCCCGCGCACCCCAGCCAAAGCGTCGCGCATCGGGCCAGCCTGGTGGCCGGACAGAAGCCGGCCGCGATCATCTTCGGCTGTTCGGATAGCCGGGCGCCGGCCGAACTCCTGTTCGATCAGGGCCTGGGCGACGTATTCGTGGTTCGCACCGCCGGGCAGGCCATCGACGCGGCAGTGCTGGGCTCCATCGAGTACGCGGTGACGGCGCTCAACGTGCCACTGATCGTGGTTCTGGGCCACAGCGGCTGCGGTGCGGTCAAGGCCACCATCGGCGCGGTCAACGACGGCGCGATACCGGCAGGTTTCGTGCGTGATGTGGTGGAACGTGTCACCCCGTCGGTCCTGGCGGGCAAGCGCGACGGCCTGAGTAGCGCCGACGAGTTCGAGAAGCGACATGTGAGCGAGACGTTGGCACAGCTGGTGTCGCGTTCCGCGGCCATCTCCGAGCGAGTGTCGGCGGGCACTCTGGCGCTCGCCGGCGCCACCTACGAGCTCGCCGACGGGCGGGCGACGCTGGTCGACCACGTGGGTGACATCGGCGAGTAACTCGGGGCGTCGACCCCGCCACTAACACGGCAGTCGGCCAGCTAACCGGGCGACACGCCGACCAGGATCGGCCAAATCGGCGTGACCTGCGCCTACGGTGTGATTGTGCTGGATCTGGAACCGCGTGGCCCGCTACCCACGGAGATCTATTGGCGGCGCAGGGGGCTGGCCCTGGGCATCGCAGTTGTCGTGATCGGCATCGCGGTCGCCACCGTCATCGCCTTTGTCGGCAGCAGCGCGGGTGCCAAACCCGCCAGTGCCGGCAAAGCGAACTCCGCCGAGAACAAGCCGGGAGCACCGGCGCCGCCTCAGGCGCCACCGCCCGGGCAAGAGAGCGTCAACCCGGCGGCACCGCCACCGGGAGTCAACCCGGAGTCTCCGACGCCAACGGCCGCGGTGATGCCGCCGCCGGTGCTCAACGCGGGCGATGACTGCCCCGATTCGACGCTGGGCGTCAAGGGCCTGACCAGCGCGCCCCAGTACTTTATTGGTGACCAGCCGAAATTCACCATGGTCGTCACCAACATCGGACTGGTGGCCTGCAAGCGCGATGTCGGTGCCGCGGTGCTGGCGGCCTACGTCTACTCGCTGGACAACAAGCGGCTGTGGTCGAACCTGGATTGCGCGCCTTCCAACGAGACCCTGGTGAAGACCTTCACGCCGGGCGAGCAGGTAACGACCGCGGTGACGTGGACCGGGATGGGCTCAGCGCCGCACTGCCCGCTTCCGCGGCCGGCGATTGGGCCGGGCACCTACAACCTCGTCGTACAGCTGGGCAATCTGCGCTCGTTGTCGGTTCCATTCATCCTGAACCAGCCACCGGCACCGCCTGGCCCGGTGCCAGGACAGCCGGCGATGGCGCCACCGCCTGAGGCACCGCCGGGGGTTGCTCCCGGTGCGTCTCCGACGGGATAACCGAACTCAGCCCAGGGAGTCGGTGATCGTCGACTCCGCCAGCTGCGACAGTCCTTCCCGCACGTGGCGGGCCCACATCGCGCCAATGCCGTCGACCGATTGCAGGTCGTTGGCGCTGGCCGCCAGCACGCCCTGCAGTGTCCCGAACGACCGGACCAGCAGATCCACGTGAGCGAACTGCAGCCGGGGGATTTCGGCCATCGCGCGATAGCCACGTGGGCTCAGCGCCGAATCCTGCGCCTCGGCCGTCGTCGGATATCCGAAAACCTTTGCCAACCAGGTGAAGTCGAGCAGCTCGGCGTCCGATAGGGCATCGAGCTCATCGAGCGTGCCGGTCAGTTGGGCATCGGATAGCGGATCGGGGCTGGCGTGGTAGTCACGCACGATCAATTCTCGAGCGAGGTCGTTTCCGCCCAGCAACTCCTCGAGCTGCAGCCGTAGCTGTCGCCCATCGGTGCCGAGTTCGACGCAGTCGTAATCGATCGCCAGGCCGAGCCGCCGGACTAACTCGAGTCGCTGCACCACGGTCATCACGTCGCGCAGCGTGACGAAGTCTTCGATCTCGGCTCGTGACAGCTGCCTGCTGACCTCGTCGAGCCTGGTTTTATACCGCTCCAAGGTCGCGATAGCCTGGTTGGCCCGGGACAGGATGGTTGCCGAGTCGGCCACCACATGGCGCTCCCCGCCCACATAGACGGTGACGATGTTCATCGAGTGGCTGACCGAGATCACCGGGTAGCCGGTCTGGATTGCGGCGCGTTCCGCGGAGCGGTGGCGGGTTCCCGATTCGTCGGTGGGTATGGACGGATCCGGGACCAGTTGCACATTGGCGCGCACGATGCGGCTGCCGTCGGTGGACAGCACAACGGCACCGTCCATCTTCGCCAGCTCGCGCAGCCGGGTCGGCGCGTAGCGAACATCGAGGGAAAAGCCGCCATCGCAGATGGACTCGACGTTCTCGTCGTTGCCGAGGACGATCAGTGCACCGGTACGGCCGCGCAGGATGCGCTCCAGGCCATCCCGAAGCCCGGTGCCGGGCGCCAGGCGGGCGACAGTCTCACGCAGGGTCGGACGACTCACAGCGTGTCATTCTGCTACGCAAACGCCCGCGGTGTAGCAATGTCGAGCCGTTGCGGCCCAGAAGGCGCACTGCTGCGGTGGTCGGCGACGTCGATCATGTGCTCGAGCGCCGCCACCAGGGTGGGCGCGGTCAGCGCTCGCATGCCCCGCGGCACCGCCTCGCAACCGGGTGGAATCAGCGCCACGGTGAATCCCTGCCGTGCGGCTTCGGCCAGCCGCCGGTCCATACCGACGACCCGGCGCAGATCGCCGGCCAAGCCGACTTCGCCGATCATCACCGCTGTGGTGGGCAACGGCAGGTCCGCGTATGCCGAAGCCAACGCGATCGCGACCGCGAGGTCCGAGGATGGATCGGTCAATCGCATGCCGCCCACGGTGGCCAGGTAGATGTCGTTGACGCCGACGTTCAGCTTGGCGTGCTTTTCCAGGACCGCGGTGATCATCGCGGCGCGGGCATTGTCGATCCCGCTGACGGCGCGCCGTGGCGAACCGCCGTTGGGCGTGGCCAGCAACGCCTGAACTTCGCCGATCAGTGGTCGTTTTCCGTCCAGTGAGACGGTGATGGCGGTCCCGGCAACCGGTGTCGGGCGCTGATCCAAGAACAGGTTCGACGGGTCGGCAACGCCCTCGATCCCGGTGTCGTGCAACGTAAAACAGCCGACTTCGTCGGCGGCGCCGAATCGGTTCTTGATTCCGCGGACCATGCGCAGCGTCCCATTGCGATCGCCCTCGAAATGCAGCACCACGTCGACGAGGTGTTCCAGCGAGCGTGGACCGGCGATGGCCCCGTCTTTGGTGACGTGCCCAACCAGGATCAGCGCAACGTTGTTGGCCTTGGCGGCCGCGGTGAGCGCGGCCGTAACGGCGCGTACCTGGGTGACTCCGCCGGCCACGCCGTCGACCTGGGTGGTCGACATGGTTTGCACCGAGTCCACGATGACCAGCGAAGGCTTGACTGTCGCGATGTGGTCCAGCACGGTGTGCACGTCGGATTCAGCGGCCAGGTAGACCTCGTCTGAACCGCAGCCGATCCGGTCGGCGCGCAACCTGATCTGGCCGGTGGCTTCCTCGCCCGAGATGTACAGCGCGCGGTGGCCGGACTGCGCCCAGCGGTGGGCGACGTCGAGCAGCAGCGTCGACTTACCCACGCCGGGATCGCCCGCCAACAGCGTCACCGAGCCCGGCACCACACCGCCGCCGAGCACCCGGTCGAATTCGGCGACACCGGTCGGGCGATGCCGGCTGACGTTGGGTTCGATGGAACTGATCGGAACGGCCGGAGCAGCCGAATTCACCGCGCGGCGGCCGCTGGCGCCGATCGCGCTGAGTACGGCTACCTCGTCGACGGTGCCCCAAGTGCCACATTCCATGCAGCGGCCCACCCACTTGGCGGTGACATGGCGGCATTCCGAGCATCGGTATTGCGAGCGCGGGTTTGCCACGCCATGACGTTATCGGGAGAGTGCGACAAATCCCGGTAGGCGACCGGGCCTGTTAGGCCTGCGGTGGCGCCAACCCAGCCGAAATCGGCACCGACACGCTGGCCTGCCCCGCCTTCTCGAAGGTGAAGGTGAAGTTGTAGTTGAGCCCGTTCGAGATGGGCTTGACCAAGCTGACCGTCGCCCTGACCGCATTGTTGGAGTTGATCGGGCCCGGCGCCACGATCTGGCCCTCTGGCCGACCGACGAACAGCATCCCGCCGGCGGGCAGGCGTGCATCGCCGCTGACCGTCACCGCGCCGATGTCGCTACTGACGCCGACCAGTCGGTCTGCGACGTCCGGCGACTGGTTCACGGCGACCAGCACCAGCTCAACCGTTCGGCCGGACTGGATGAAGTCGTTGCTCTGGGTGGCCTGGATGCGGATATCGCGCAGGGCCACGTTGTTGATCGTGGCCCTGTTGCCGTTGACTGCGGGCTCTTGGACCGCCGTCTGCGAAATCTGCCCGGCGCCGCAACCGGCGAGCAGCGCGGCCAGGCCGACGAGGGCGACCCGAGCAGCTAGGCGGGTTCCGAGGCCGGTCCTGATGCGGTTCACTCGAAGCCTCCTGCTGAGTCGGTCAGGTGCGGATATGGGCAAGTCGCGGCCCGATCCAGCGGGCTCAACCGTGCAACTATGCACAGTAGTAGGTACGCCCGGTCAGCGGTAGCGCAGGGAGCAACACCACACGCACGACCAGCGCGGGAACCGGACTGAGGCCGCCACACTGGTCGAAGGAGGGCGGGCGTAATGTGTTGCATTGCACGTCTTATCCCGTCTGTCAACCCCTAATCCACGCGTGTTGTGCCCCTGACCTGCAGCGTTGCTTCACGTGAGTTGGGCCGTCGTGTTAGGATGAAGTAACGAAAGGGGCTCGAAACTGATGATCTTCAAGGTCGGCGACACCGTTGTTTATCCACATCACGGTGCTGCGTTAGTCGAGGCGATCGAAACCCGCACCATCAAAGGGGAGCAAAAAGAGTATCTCGTCTTGAAGGTGGCGCAGGGGGACCTGACCGTTCGAGTTCCCGCCGACAACGCTGAGTACGTCGGTGTCCGTGACGTCGTGGGCCAAGAAGGTCTCGACAAGGTTTTCCAAGTGTTGCGGGCTCCGCACACCGAAGAGCCGACCAACTGGTCCCGCCGTTACAAGGCCAACCTGGAGAAGCTTGCCTCCGGTGACGTCAACAAGGTGGCAGAGGTAGTGCGCGACTTGTGGCGCCGCGACCAGGAGCGTGGCCTGTCCGCAGGCGAAAAGCGCATGCTGGCCAAGGCCCGTCAGATTCTGGTCGGTGAGTTGGCCCTGGCCGAAAGTACTGACGAGGCCAAAGCGGACATCATCCTCGACGAGGTTCTGGCCGCCGCTTCCTGAAGGACCTGAGCTCTGGTGGTCGGGGGCACAGTTATCGCAGTGGTCCCGGCCGCTGGCTTGGGCGAGCGGCTGCGCGCCGGTATCCCGAAAGCGTTCTGCGAACTCGATGGTCGCACCCTGCTTGAACACGCCGTTTCGGGTCTGCTCGAGTCACAGGTCGTCAATCACGTCGTAGTGGCAGTTCCTGCCGACCGCATCGCTCAGGCCGAAAAGGTCTTAGCCGGTCAAGCGTCCGTCGTCGCCGGCGGAGCTGGCCGCACCGAATCCGTACGGCTGGCCTTGTCGGCGCTGTCCGGCGAACCGGATTTCGTGCTGGTGCACGATGCCGCCCGGGCGCTGACGCCACCTGGGTTGATCGTGCGGGTGGTCGAGGCGTTGCGGGCCGGTCATGGCGCCGTCGTGCCCGCGCTGCCCCTGTCTGACACCATCAAGGCCGTGGATGCCAACGGCGTGGTCCTGGGCACGCCGGAGCGGGCCGGACTGCGGGCCGTACAGACTCCGCAAGGATTTGCCACCGCCCTGCTATTGCGGGCGTATGAGCGCGCCGCGCAGGTTGCCGGGGCAGCTTTCACCGACGACGCTTCGATGGTTGAGCAGGTCGGCGGCCAGGTCCAGGTAGTCGACGGCGACCCGCTGGCGTTCAAGATCACCACGCAGCTGGACCTGCTGCTGGCTCAGACGATTGTGCGCCGGTGACTGAGCTGCCGCGGGTCGGTCTGGGCACCGACGTACATCCGATTGAAGCCGGGCGGCCCTGCTGGCTGGTAGGGCTGCTATTCCCGGACGCCGACGGCTGCGCCGGGCACTCCGACGGCGACGTGGCCGCGCATGCGCTGTGCGACGCCCTCCTGTCGGCCGCCGGACTCGGCGACATCGGCGCCGTGTTCGGGGTCGACGATCCGCGCTGGAAAGGCGTCAGCGGCGCCGACATGTTGCGCCACGTCGTCGATCTCCTATCGCAGCACGGCTTCCGGGTCGGAAACGCCGCTGTGCAAGTGATCGGCAACCGGCCGAAGATCGGCCCACGTCGCGCTGAGGCGCAGCAGGAGCTGTCAGGTCTACTGCGGGCACCGGTGTCGGTGTCGGCGACGACCACCGACGGCCTGGGACTGACCGGGCGGGGTGAGGGGCTGGCCGCCATCGCGACCGCGCTGGTCGTCCCCACCGGATAGGGCCGCGCGGCGGCCGGAGAATCGGAACTAGCAGGTAAGCTGGCACGTCGTGACCGAACGCGGCCGTCTGCGGCTACATGACACGGCAGCTGGTGCCGTGCGTGATTTCGTTCCGCTGCGCGACGGACACGTCTCCATCTACCTCTGCGGCGCCACCGTGCAGGGGCAGCCGCACATCGGGCACGTGCGCAGCGGGGTGGCATTCGACATCCTGCGCCGCTGGTTGATCGCACGCGGTTATGACGTCGCGTTCATCCGCAACGTGACCGATATCGACGACAAGATCCTCAACAAGGCCGCCGCGGCCTGCCGGCCCTGGTGGGAGTGGGCGGCCACTTACGAGCGTGCGTTCACCGCGGCCTACGACTCCCTGGACGTCTTGCCGCCGTCGGCCGAGCCACGCGCGACCGGCCACATCACCCAGATGGTCGAATTAATGCAACGCCTGATCGAAACTGACCATGCCTATGCCAGCGGCGGCGACGTCTACTTCGACGTGCTCAGCTATCCGGAGTACGGGCAGCTGTCCGGCCACAAGATCGACGATGTCCATCAGGGCGAAGGCGCGGCGACCGGCAAGCGCGATGAACGCGACTTCACCATGTGGAAGGGCGCCAAACCCGGCGAGCCGTCGTGGCCGACGCCGTGGGGCCGCGGGCGCCCTGGCTGGCATCTGGAATGTTCGGCGATGGCCCGCACCTATCTCGGCACGGAGTTCGATATCCATTGCGGCGGAATGGATTTGGTATTTCCGCATCATGAAAACGAAATCGCGCAGAGTCGCGCCGCCGGCGACGGGTTCGCCCGCTATTGGCTGCACAACGGCTGGGTGACGCTGGGCGGGGAGAAGATGAGCAAGTCGCTGGGCAACGTGTTGTCCATACCCGCGATGTTGCAACGTGTCCGGCCCGCCGAACTGCGCTACTACCTGGGCAGCGCTCACTACCGGTCGATGCTGGAGTTCTCCGAGACCGCCCTGCAGGACGCGGTCAAAGCCTATGTGGGAGTGGAGGAATTCCTGCACCGCGTCCGTGTCCGGGTCGGTGCGGTTATCCCGGGCGAGTGGACGCAGCGGTTTGCCGATGCGCTCGACGACGATTTGGCGGTCCCGATCGCGCTGGCCGAAATCCACCACGCTCGCGCGGAGGGCAACCGAGCGCTCGACGCTGGCGACCACGACGGCGCCCTGGCCAACGCCCGCGCGATCCGGGCGATGATGGGCATCCTGGGTTGCGATCCGCTCGACGAACGCTGGGAGTCACGCGACGAGACTTCGGCCGCACTCGCGGCCGTCGACGTGCTGGTGCAGTCCGAATTGGAGAGTCGGCAGAAAGCGCGTGAGGAGCGCGACTGGGCACTGGCCGACCAGATCCGAGATCGCCTCAAGCACGCAGGTATTGAGGTCACAGATACGGCCGACGGGCCGCAATGGGAGTTGTTGGCCGGTGACGACAAATAATGGCCGGTAACTCGCGGCGTCAGGGAGCGATTCGCAAATCTGGCACCAAGAAGGGTCCCACCGTCGGCTCGGGCGGGCAGGGTCGCCGCGGGCTGGAAGGTCGCGGGCCCACACCGCCCGCTCATCTGCGCCCGAATCATCCAGCGGCCAAGCGCACCCAGTCGCAGCAGCGTCGGCCGGCTAAACGCACCGACGAAACCGAAACGGTGCTGGGACGCAATCCGGTGCTGGAATGCCTGCGCGCCGGTGTTCCCGCGACCGCACTATACGTCGCGCTCGGTACCGAAGCCGACGAGCGGCTGACCGAATCAGTCACTCGGGCGGCTGATTTGGGCATCGCAATCCTTGAGGTGCCGCGCAGCGATCTCGACCGAATCACCACCAACCATCTGCACCAGGGCGTCGCGCTGCAGGTACCGCCATACAACTACCTGCATCCCGATGATCTGCTCACCGCTGCGCTGCAGTCGCCGCCGGCGCTGGTGGTTGCGTTGGACAATATCTCCGATCCCCGTAATCTCGGCGCGATCATTCGCTCCGTTGCGGCGTTCGGCGGTCACGGCGTACTGATACCGCAACGGCGGTCGGCGTCGGTGACCGCGGTGGCCTGGCGTACCAGTGCGGGTGCTGCCGCCCGCGTCCCGGTGGCGCGGGCCACCAATCTCACCCGGGCGCTGAAGAATTGGGCTGACCGGGGAGTGCGGGTGGTTGGGCTGGATGCCGGCGGTGACACCGTGCTCGATGATTTGGATGGCACCGATCCGATGGTGGTGGTGGTCGGTTCGGAGGGCAAAGGCCTGTCGCGACTGGTGCGGCAGAACTGCGAACAGGTGGTGTCGATTCCGATGGCCGATGACACCGAATCGCTCAACGCTTCGGTGGCCGCTGGGGTGGTGCTCGCCGAGATCGCCCGTCAGCGCAGGCGTTAGTTGCCCGCCCGCCTGGCGGCCGCACTGCTGACGCTGTCGGTGCTGCTTGCCTCGCCGGCTTCCGCGCAACCGAGCGACTTTGACCTGCAGGCCCATCGCGGCGGCCGCGGCGAAACGACCGAGGAATCTCTGCGCGCCTTCGCCAAAGCGATTGAACTCGGTGTCAGCACACTGGAACTGGACATCGCCATTACCAAGGACGGCCAGCCCCTGGTTTGGCACGATCCGACGATCGATGCGGAGAAATGCGCCGACACGGGACCTGCGTTCACCGGCGATCCGCAGTATCCCTACGTCGGCAAGCTGGTGCACGAGCTGACATTGGTGCAGCTCCGCACGCTCGACTGCGGTCGCCGTCTCGCGGAATTTCCTGATGCGGAAGTGGTGCGGGACAACAAGATAGCAACCTTGCCGGAGGTCTTCGCGCTAGCCGACTCGTATCGGGCCCCGAATAAAGCAGATGTGCGCTTCAACATCGAGACCAAGGTGGAGGCCGATAGGCCCAACAGGTCGGCCACACCTCAGGAGTTCGTCGACGTGATACTGGCCGCGGTCCGGTCCGCGGGCAAGGTCTCTGCCGTGGAGATTGAAAGCTTCGACTGGCGGACCCTGCCCATGGTGCGGCAGGCCGAGCCGTCAATTCCCTTGGTGGCCTTGTACGACGACGAGACGTGGGCGCCCGATTCGCCGTGGCTGGCCGGTATCAACGCTGTCGGCGTAGGCGACCCGGTGCTCGGAGCGCGGATGGTGGGCGCCGATATCGTGTCACCCGACTACCAGCTGGTCACTGGCAGGCCCTACGTCGAGCATGCACATGCATTGGGGCTCAAGGTGATTCCGTGGACCGTCAACGACCCCGACGCGATGCGCGCGCAAATCGGCTACGGCGTTGACGGCCTGATCACCGACTATCCCACGCTGCTGCGCAGTGTGCTGAGCGAACTCGGCATGCCGCTGCCGGCGTCATATCACCGTCGCTAGACAGCCACACTGTCGGCCAGGCCACCCGCGTCGTGCGCATCGATGGGTTGTAGCCGTCGGCCGTGGTTGGCCCGGACGGCGCGCCAGATCATGGACGGGCGTAGCAATGCGACGGCGGGGTCGATGAGTCCGGTGACCCTGAAGAAGCCCTCGACGGCGGCGGGGTCGTATTCCGCTGCGGCGAGAACACGGTCGACGTACAGGTTGAGCAGCCGGGTGAGCAGTGGGGGGGTGCCTTCGATTTCGGGTAGCGAGAGGTCAGGGTTGGCCGACAGCTCCCACGCCTGGCGAATCGGTGACTCCGCGGCGCGAAAGAATCGGCGCGCCAAATCCGTGGTGCCGCGCGATAAGCAGTGACGCAGCGCCAGGGCCTCCAGTGCGGCGACCGTCATGCCCTGGCCGTAGATCGGGTTGAAGCTGCAGATGGCGTCGCCGATGACCAGCAGGCCCTTCGGAAATCGCCGCATCTTGTCGTAGCGGCGCCACCGACTGGACGGTTGACAGTGCCGGGCCGGCGCTCCGATGGGTTCGGCGGCCCGCACCGCGCTTAGCAGCCGGGCTGGCGCGTAATCCTCGACGTACTCGCACATTGCCATCAGGTCAGACGGTGGCTCATTGCCCGCGATGCCGAAGACGGTGAACATCCAGGTGTCGTTCTCGGAGTGCAGAATGCCCACCCCATGTGGCCGGCCCGGCACGTTACCGACGAGGAAACCTTGTTCGTGCAGCGCATCCGGCGCCATCCGCAGCGGCTGACTCACGTAGGTCAACTGCACTGCGACGTGGTCCTCCAGCGGGCGCTCGTAGCCCAGGTACTCCAGCCACGCCGGGGTGCGGGAGCCGCGCCCGGTGGCATCGACTACCAAGTCGGCGTCCAGTGTGGCGTCTTCTCGAGTGCGACGGTCGAGTACTCGTACGCCGGTGACGCGGCGGCGGTTGGACGTCACGGTCAACCCGACGATGTCGTGGTCGACCAGCAGTGTGACGTTGCTCAGGGCGCGAATTCGGGCGCGGACGTGTTCCTCGAGGAAGGGGCGGGTCGCAAGAATCAGTTTTAACGACGAGGCGCCTCCGGTACGCACCATCAGGTGTCCGCCCACCTCGTAGTGAATTAGCGAGAGATCCCGGCCGTCCAGGTATTGCGCACCGTCGAGGACCATCTGATCGAGGATGCCGGGGAACAATTCCTCGAACACCTGGGCACCGCGGGGCAACAGGCCGTGCAAGTGCCTGCCCTGCGGCACACCCCGGCGCGGTGTGCAGGCGCCCGAACCGGTCTCGGGCAGCGGGTCGCGCTCCACCACCGAAACGGTGTCGTAGAACTCGCTCAGTGAACGCGCGGCCAGCAGACCGGCCATGCTCGCTCCCAATACCACCGCGTGATTGCCGATCTTCGCCATAGCCCACCGCCTGTGCTGAGTGCTTGTCTGACGAAATCCATGCTGATGGCCGCCGGTGGGCGCCGATAGCGTAGTTGACTACGCGAGTGTCAAACGTGGACTACACGGGAGCGCAAAGTTATAGTCGCCGAGTGATCGGCGCCGAGCCGTTGACCGGGCGTGACAATGAATTAGGGGCCATTCGTCACGCCCTCAGCGCGACTGGTAATCGCTCAGGTGTGGTGATCGCCGGGGCACCCGGGGTGGGCAAGACCTGGTTGGCGCGCGAGGTTTTGCGGCGCGCCGGGGTGTCGGGCGAACAGACGAAATGGATCGTCGGCACCGACTCGGCGCATGCACTGCCCCTGGGAGCGTTCATCGGTTCGCTGGGCGAGGCGATGTCGGACCCACTGACAGATGTCCGACGCGTGATCAATTCGTTTGTCGCGCAACAGCGTCGGGGCCGCGTGGTGGTGGGGGTTGATGACGCGCACCTGCTGGACGGATTGTCTGCCCTCGTCGTCCACCAGCTGGCGCAGTCGGGCGGGGTCCGGTTGGTGGTCACGATCCGCACCGGCGCCGACGAACCCGATGCGGTGACGGCGTTGTGGAAGGACAGGCTGTTGGAACGGCTCGATCTCGAACCACTTTCGGCCGCGGCGACGCGCGAAGTCATCGAAAGCAGGCTGGACGGGCCGATCGATGCGCGCTGCGCAGCCCGGTTCCAAAAGCTGACTGGCGGGAACGCCTTGTTCCTGCGCCAGCTGCTGGCCGACCAGGTGGCCGCCGGGCGGATGCGCAAATCGGCCGGGGTTTGGATGTGGGACGGCGACGTCGCGGTCTCGGCGAGTTTGTCCGACACATTGGGCCGCCAGATGGGTCGGCTGAGCCCAGGTCTGACGGTCGTCGTCGACACGTTGTCGCAGTGCGAACCGCTGGCCGTGGACGTGCTGTGCGATTTGGCGCGACGTAGCGACCTGGCGGCCGCGGAGCGAATGGGCTTGGTGAGCATCGAACGTACTGGCGCCGGACTGACGGCGCGGCTCGCACACCCGCTCTTTGGTGAGCTGCGCCAGGCGAGCGCTGGGGAGCTTTATCTTTCGGAAATCCGGGGCCGGCTGGCGACACGGCTGGGCAAGGACGGCGACGCCGACATGCAGGCCACCGTGCGCCGCGCGTTGCTGCGTCTGGAGTCTGATCTCGATCCCGACCCGGCGCTGTACCTCGAATCGGCCAGGCACGCCATGACGCTGCTGGATCTGGATCTGGCCGACCGATTCGCCACCGCGGCCGCGCGAGCCGGCGCTCCCGGAGCGGCCGAGGTACGGGCGATGAACCTGGTACTGCTTGGGCGCGGCGAGCAGGCAGAGGCAGCCTTGAGTGAGGTGGCCGACGGCGACCTGCCCGACCGCCACCATTGGGCGACTTTGCGAGCAGCCAATCTCATTTGGATGCTCGGCAAGCCGCGAGACGCGGCGGCGATCCTGGACAGCCTGGCCGCAGCCTCGGAGAGCCCGGCGCAGCTGGCGGAGCGGTTGGCGGTGCAGGCCTGCCTGGACGCGGTGTCGGCGCACTGCGAACTAGCGCAGGAAAATGCCAGAGCCGCGCTGGATTTCGCTGAACTGCCGGGCTTTCACGCGATGATGGCCTCGGTTGCGTTGATCATGGCAATGGGGGCACTGGGTCGGGTCGATGAGCTCACCGGCGTGGCCGAACAGGCGCTGCGGCGCGTGACGACGTCGTTTCAGGCATCTCCGATGCGGTTTTGGTTCGGCGCCGTCTATGGCCGCGCCTGTCGACTTAACGGCCGGATCGACGAATTCGTCAGCGCTGCAAAGCAACTGGCCGAAGGGGCCCGTGACATTCCTGGCCTGGCCTACGCCAACCTCGCCTCCTTGTCCGGCGGCGCCGAGCTGGCCCGCGGCGCTGTCACCGAGGCGGCACGGCTGATACACGAAGCGGTTGCCGGAGTGCAAAGACACGCCGTCACAACGGGTTTGCGGCCTGCGAGCTACTTCGCGTTGGCCGAGGCGCACGCAAAGCTCGGACAATCAGACGAAGCCAATGATGCGGTGGCCCAGGCGCGCTCTTGCGTGCCGGCGGAATTCTTGTTCATGCATACCGGCTTGTCGCTGGCCGGCGGCTGGGCGATGGTGGCAAGCGGCCAGTTGAGCGAGGCCGTGGCAAGCGTGTGGGAAGCGGCACGAGTCGCCCGCGACCGTAATCAGCCCACCCACGAGCTGGCCTGCATCCAGGCCGCTGCTCAATGGGGCGATGCCTCCCAGGCGGCGCGGGCACGGGAGCTGGCCGGCATGTTGTCGCTGCCGCTGGCCGCGGCCGTCGCACTACATGCGGAGGCTCTGCTTGCCAGGGACGGGGAGGGCTTGCTGGCGGCATCGGCGGCGTACCGGGGGATCGGCGATCGGGTCGCGGCCGCCGACGCGGCGGCACAGGCATCGGTTGCGTTCGACGAGGGCCAGAATCATCGGCGTGGGCTGTACGCCGCGGCGTTAGCCGGCGAATTGGCCGATGACTGCGGTGGTTTGCACACGCCCGCGCTGCGGACTCCAGCGGGACTCAAGTTGTCGGGCCGCCAGCGTGACGTGATCGAACTCGTCGTCGCCGGTCTGTCGAACCGCCAGATCGCCGACCAGCTGGTGATGTCGGTGCGCACGGTGGAGGGTCACGTGTACCGGGCCTGCCAGCGGGTGGGTGCTCAATCGCGTGAGGAACTGGCGTCGATCATCCGATTGGGTCCGGGCACGCGGTCCTAGGGCGTCAGGCCCAGCAGCCGCGCGGAGGCCCACAGCGCGACTACGGCCAGCACCAGCGCAGGGGGCACGGTGCACAACCCAAGCCGGGTGTACTCGCCGACGCCGGCCTCGACGTTGTGCTGTCGAAGCACGCGGCGCCACAACAGATTCGACAGTGAACCGACGTAGGTCAGGTTCGGGCCGATGTTCACCCCGATCAGCACCGCCAGGATGGCCACCGCGCCACTGGGCGCCACCAGCGGCAACAACACCAGCGTCGCGGGCAGATTATTGACGACGTTGGCCAGCACGGCCGCCACCGCCGCAATGGCCAGCAACGCGGGCAGGTCCGACCCGCTCGGCAGCACCGCGGTCATCACCTTGTCCATTCCATTCAGCGTGACCGCGTGCACCACGACCCCCAGCGCCAGCACGAACACCAAGAAAGACACCTGCATCGAACGCACGATTTCGGTCACCGAGGTGTGTCCACGGCTCAGGCTGCGCACCGCCAGCACCGCGGCGCCGGCAGCCGCCACCCAGGCCGGGGCCACCGAAACCGACTCCGAAAGCGCGAACCCGACCAGTGTCAGCCCGACAACCACCAATACGAAGACCGGTGGCCGTGGCGGCGGCCCGAGGTCCTCGGGGTTCGGTGCGACGCGCAGATCTGCGGCGAAAAACCACCGGAAGACCACATACAGCGTGGCGACCGTGGCCAGCCATGGCAACGCCATCACCAAGCTGAACTTGGTGAACGAGATGTTCGCGAGGTGAAACGCCAGCAGGTTGGTCAGATTCGAGACCGGCAGCAACAGCGACGCGCCGTTGGCAAGGTGGGCGGTGGCATAGGCATAGGGGCGCACCGGCGTTCGTAACCGCCGGACCGCGGCCAGCACCACCGGGGTCAGCAACACCACCGTGGCGTCCAGGCTGAGTACCGCGGTGATGGTGGCGGCGATGACAAACACCTGCCGCAGCAGTCCATGCGACCCGAAGGGCACCCGCGCAATCACTGCGCCGGCGGCGTCGAACAGACCCTCGTCGTCGCACAACTTGGCCAGTACCAGGACCGCGCCCAGAAAGCCGACCACACCGGAGAGATCGGTGACCTGCTTTGCGGCCTGATGGAACGAGATCGCGCCGATCGCGATCAGGACCAGCGCCGCCGGAACCGCCGCCACGGCCTCCGACCAGCCCCGCGGGCGGACGACGGCAAAGCCGAGCACAACGGCAAGCAGCAGCAGCGCAACGGTCAGTTCCAATTCCGAGACCGCTTCACTGCCAAGGGTTCTCGCGCCGCCACAGCGTCAGATGCGCATCGACACGTCGAGGTCATCGGCGGCGTGCCTCCTATCAGTGAACGTGGTGACAACCTGGATCGCGGACAAGGAGACGGGCCCCGGTGACTCGTTTACCGATCATCGAGCAGGAGGCAGTCTCCGCGCATGTTACATCCCGGCAGCGTCGACCTCGACTGCCTGAATACGCGGTTACAACGCAACAGATCCGTGCCGCTGACCGGTCGCCTTCCAGCGGTGAATAACGTGGAGATTTGGGTAGCCTACGTCGGATCCACTAACCGCCGCCCAGACCGGAATTCGTCCATGACGGACCTAACCCCTGTTGAAGCGCTTCCGCCACGAACGGCGCACGCGCTAGACCTCCTGGCTTTTTCGTTGGCTGACGTTCGTGATGGTTTGGGCCCCTACCTGTCGATATACCTTCTGCTGACCCACCATTGGGACCAGGCCTCGATCGGGTTCGTCATGGCAGTCGGCGGTATTGCCGGGGTCGTCGCACAGACGCCAGTCGGCGCCTGGGTCGACAAGACAACCGCAAAACGAGCGCTGGTTATCGGCGGTGCTGTGGGGGTCGCCGCCGGCGCACTGGCGATGCCGCTGCTGCCCGGCTTCTCTACGATCTCGTTCCTGCAAGCTGTTACCGGGATCGCCGGGTCCATTTTCAGTCCGGCGTTAGCCGCGATCACGCTGGGCATTGTCGGGCCGCGAACGTTCTCCAGACGGATTGGCCGCAACGAATCGTTCCGGCATGCTGGAACCGCGTCCACTGCTGCCGCTGCTGGCGGACTCGCCTACTTCTTCGGCCCGGTGGTGGTGTTCTGGCTGTTGGCCGTCATGGCGGTGATCAGTGTTGCGGCAACGCTGATGGTCCCGCCCGACGCGATCGACCATGACGTAGCTCGCGGCATGGATAGGGCAACCGGATCCCAGCACAACCAGCCGTCCGGATTCGCGGTGCTGCTGCGCGACCGTAGGTTGATGACCTTCGCCGCGGCGGTCGTCATGTTCCACTTTGCCAACGCGGCTCTGCTGCCGCTGGTCGGCCAAGAATTGGCGTTGCACAACAAGCAGGTCGGGACGGCGTTGATGTCGGCGTGCATCGTCGCTGCGCAGGTCGTCATGGTGCCAGTGGCGTACCTCGTCGGCGCTAAAGCCGACACTTGGGGGCGCAAGCCGATCTTCTTGGTTGGGTTCGCCGTCTTGACCGTTCGCGCGTTCCTGTACCCGCTCTGGGATAGCTCGTACTGGCTTGTCGGTGTGCAGCTGCTCGATGGTGTTGGAGCCGGCATATTCGGGGCGTTGTTCCCGCTTGTCGTCCAGGATCTCACGCATGGAACAGGCCGCTTCAACGTCAGCCTTGGGGCGATAACCGCCGCGTGGGGCGTCGGCGCATCGTTGTCGAACTTTGTCGCGGGCGGGATCGTGGTCGCCGCCGGTTACGGTGCGGCGTTCATGACACTAGGCGCCACCGCCGGTGCGGGCTTCGTCCTCTACCTGATCGCGATGCCGGAAACGGTCGCGACGGCCAGAGGTGGCGTTCGGGGAGCGATGTAAAAGGCTTATTGCCAGGGATTCTCGCGCCGCCACACCGTCGG
The DNA here is from genome assembly GCA_963826365.1 of uncultured Actinomycetota bacterium. Classification (GTDB taxonomy): domain Bacteria; phylum Actinomycetota; class Actinomycetes; order Mycobacteriales; family Mycobacteriaceae; genus Mycobacterium. The sequence goes on from CAWGXA010000014.1 coordinate 117,058, forward strand.
GAAATGCAGCGCGACACCGTCCTGGGCGGCCAGCTCGTCGAGAATGCCCATCGACACGTTCAAGTCATCGCCCGCATATGGTAAGGCGCGCAACGGCTTTGATAGTGGACGGAAGAAGTCGTCCCAGTGGATGACGATCACTCGGCGCGCGCCGACCGTGCGCACTATCTCGGTCCAGTAGTCGAGGAGATACGAGCGCGGCTGCAGGCCCAGCTGGCCGATGGACAGGTAGACGGCGTCGGCACGCTGGCCACTCAACGCGCCTTTGACGAACCCGGCGCTGCCCTGGATCAATAGTCGCCGACCTGACGGCCGGTGGCCGATCAGCGCCGACCACGCTTCGCCGCAGCGGTAAGCCGACGCCTGCACCGGCGGTATCACCGGTGTGGTGATCACACCGGGAAACCGGTCGGGTGGGCAGTGGTGTGATTCCACCAGCGTTACGTCGAAGGCGCCCAACTGAATTGGCTCACCGGGCACGGCGATAACAATGCGGTCTTCCGGCAGGCCGTATCCGCGCCCGACGTTGGCCGTCGACTCGCCCCCGACCAGCTGTGCGCCGGTGCGATCGGCGACCAATGCCGAATCCATCACGTGGTCGAAATGGGAGTGCACCGGGATGACAGCGGCAAGCTGGGATACCTTGGCGCGGGCAAGGCAGCCGTCTACTTGTGCCGCCGACGGCGAGACCTTGCCCGCCGCGATCCGCGCCAGCCCCGGTCGCGAGAAGAAGCCGTCGGTCATCAGTGCCGACGATCCGTCGTCGAGCAGCAGCGTTGCCACACCCAGCCACGTCACCGACAGCGCTCCGACGTCTGCGCCCGGTACGTCGAACCGATCCGAAAAGCGGTTGATATCGGGCCGACCGAGCTTCAGGCGCATCAGCAGAACGCCTTGATCTCGATACCGGCGGCCTGGATCCGATCGGAAACCGCGGTCGCGATCTGTACCGAACCCGGCGAATCACCATGCACGCAAACCGATTCCACGCTGACAGCAATCTGGGTGCCGTCGATCGCGGCGACCTGCCCCGTGGTCACCATAGTGAGCACTCGCTCCGCGATCTGGGTTGGATCGGTTAGCACTGCGCCGGGTTCGCGCCGCGAAACCAGCTGACCGTCCGGCTGGTAGGCGCGATCGGCGAATGCTTCGGTCACCGTGCGTATCCCGAGGCGGGTGGACTCGTCGAAAAACGCCGAACCCGCCAGGCCCAGTACCGGCAGCGCGACGTCCACCAGCCGCACCGCCTCGGCGACGGCGGCCGCCTGTTCGCGGTTGGTGACGATCGTGTTGTAGAGCGCGCCATGGGTTTTGACGTAAGAAACCGCGGAGCCGGCCGCATGGGCGACCGCTTGCAATGCGCCGATCTGATACACCACGTCGGCAACGAGATCCTCGGGTGTGACGTCGATGAAACGCCTGCCGAACCCGGCCAGGTCGCGATAGCTGACTTGGGCGCCGATCCGCACGCCGCGCTCGGCGGCCGAGCGGCATACCCGCACCAGGCCGGCGGGATCTCCGGCGTGGAAGCCACACGCGACGTTGGCACTAGTCACGATCGCAAGCATGGCGTCGTCGTCACCGAGACGCCAGACGCCGAAGCCCTCGCCCAAGTCGGCGTTGAGATCGATACCGGCCACCCGCCTAGCTTATGAGCTAAGCCCGCACCTCTCGACGCCGTCCCAGCAGCCAGCAGCACAGATAGATCAGGAATGAGATTGTCGCGACGAAAACCGACACCGGAACACCGGGCGCCAACGACAACATAATTCCCCCGACCGCGGCAACCTCGGCGAAGATCACCGACACGACGATGGCGACCGCCGGTGCGGACACCACCCGGGCCGCCGCGGCCGCCGGGGTGATCAGCAGCGACATCACCAGCAGCGCCCCGACGATTTGCACGGCCTGAGCGGCGACCACACCGACCAGCGCGGCGAACACGACGCCCAGAGCGCGAACCGGCACGCCGCGGGCGGCAGCGACCTCGGAGTCGACGGTGGCGAACAGCAGCGGGCGGTAGCACAACGTCAGCACGCCGATGACCAGCAGGCAGACCAGCCCAAGCATGGCCAGCCCGGAGTAGCCCACCCCTACGATCTGGCCGGTCAGCAACGCGAAACTGGTCGACGTCCGCCCTGGGTAGAGGTAGATGAACAGCACGGCCAGGCCCAAGCCGAACGCCAGCACCACCCCGGTGACCGAATCGCGTTCCCGGGCTCGCTGACCAAGAATGCCGAACAGTGCGGCGGCCAGGGCGCTGCCGATCAGCGCGCCCCACCCCACTTCGAACCCGACCAGCAACGCGAACGCCCCGCCGGTCAGTGAGAGCTCGCTGGACCCGTGCACCGCGAAGGACATCTGCCGCATCACGATGAACGGCCCGATCAGCCCGGCGACCAGTCCCAGCAGCGCGCCGGCCAGCAGTGCCTGCTGGACGAAGTCGTGGCTGAGCAGATGGGCGGTGATGTCGAAGGCGAACAGGTTGTGCAGCATGCCGGCGAGCTGCGAGTTCATAACGGGTAACCGCTGTCTTCGCCGACGACCACGTAGCGATCTTTGACCTTCGCTACCTGGATGTCGGCGCGGTACAGCATCGATAGCGTTTCGGTGTTCATGACCTGTTCGACGGTGCCGATCCGGAATCGGCCGTCGACCAGGTACAGCACCCGATCCACGTACGGCAGGATCGTGTTGATCTCGTGGGTGACGACGATGACGGTGGTGTTGGCTTCCCGTCGGCGCCGGTTGATCAGCTCCGCAACCAGTTTGGCGTTGGCAGGGTCCAGGGCTAACAGTGGTTCGTCGCAGAGCAGCAGCATGGGGTCGCTGGCCAAGGCCTGAGCGATCCGGACCCGTTGCAGCTCTCCGCCGGACATCACACCCGCCCGGACGTCGGCCAGCCGTTCGCCGTTGACCTGCTCGAGCGCATGCTCGACGGCTTCGCGGCGGCGGCGGCGGTCAGCTGCGCGCAGCGGCACGCAGCCCCAGTTGTGTCCGTCGACGCCCAGTCGAACCAAGTCGCGCCCGCGCAGCATCACCTCTCGGTCGATCGGGCGGTGTTGCGGCACATAGCCGATCTGTCCACTGCCGGAGGTGACGCGCTTGCCGTCGACCAATGCGTCGCCGCCGCTGAGCACCAGCTGTCCCAGCAGCACCTTGAGCAGCGAGGTCTTGCCGGTCCCATTGGGGCCGAGCACCGCGATGAATTCACCCGGCGCCACCGTCAGGTCTAAGTGCTCCCACAGCACCCGGTCACCGAAGGTCAGCCGGGCACCGTTGAGCGAGACGGCAGGTGGCTGGCGGTCGGCTGTCTCGACCGGTTGGTCAATTACTCGCATGGCTTCTTCGGTTGGACTGCAACGCAGCGACGAGCTGGTTGACGGTGTTGCGCTGCCAGGTCAGGTAATCGGTGCCGTCGGGCAGCGTTTCGGTCACTTCGGTGACGGGCACGCCCGCCCGTCGAGCGGCGTCTTGCAGGCTATTGATCGCGGGGGTGGACGTCTGCGGATTGATCAGCACGGCCGAGACCTGCCGGTGGTTGACCAAGTCCAGGACGTACGCCATGTCGGCCGGCGAGGGATCGGTCCCGTTCTCGTTGGCCTGGCTAAAGGTAGGCGGGGTGCGATTCACCAGGCCCGACGCCTGCAGCAAGTAGTAGGCAACCGGTTCGGTCGCGATGACGGACGTGTTGGGGTAGGTGCTGGCCAGGGCATGTTCGGAGTTCGCGATGGCGTCGACTGCGCGGCAGAATGCGGCGGCGTTAGCCCGATAGTCCGCACTATTGCCGGGCTCGATCGCGGCGAGCCGGTCGGCGATGGTGCTGGCGACGACCTTGGCGACATTGAGGTCATAGAAGACGTGCTCATTGGGTGGCTGTTCATCGCCCGCGTTCGGGAGAAACGAGAAGGCATCCACTGGCTTGATTTTCTGATGCTTCGATAGCACGTCATCGACCCAGCCGTCATAACCGCCGCCGTTGAAGACCACCAGCCCGGCGTCGATGATCGCGGCGGCATCCGTTGGGCTCGCCTGGTAGGTGTGCGGATCGACCGTGGCGCCGGCCAGGATGGATTTGACGGTGTCGTGGCGGCCGGCAATGGCACTGGCAACGCTGCCCCACACATCGGTGGACGCCACCACGGTGGCCGCGTTCGCATGCGGCGAGCCGTCGGGCGCGCAGCCCGTGAGCGCGGCCAAACCGATCGCGACGGTTGGCAACCAACGCGTCAGGGCGATCAGTGCCATTCGAGTTCCGTCCGTGTGTGATTTGTGGTGAGCGGCTCTCGCCGCCACCCAATACTAATGAAAATCGTTTCCATTAGGAAGTGGCGGTTCAGTGCCTGGTAGGCGGGCACGCGGTTGCGCTGTAGCGTCACCGAACGTGAGGCCCACACCGCGTCGGCGTGCGACTCTGGCGTCGCTGGCGGCTGAACTCAAGGTTTCGCGCACCAGCATCTCGAATGCGTTCAACCGTCCGGATCAGCTCTCGCCCGTCCTGCGTGAGCGGATTCTTGAGACGGCCAAACGACTGGGGTATGCGGGACCCGATCCAGTGGCGCGATCGTTGCGGACCCGCAAAGCCGGGGCGGTGGGTCTGGTGATTGCTGAGCCGTTGACCTATTTCTTCAGCGATCCGGCAGCTCAGGATTTCGTGGCGGGAGTGGCGCAATCCTGCGAAGAGCAGGGGCAAGGTCTGCTGCTGGTTGCGGTCGGGCCCAGCCGGAACCTTCAGGACGGGCAAGCCGCGGTGCTGAGCGCCGGGGTCGACGGCTTCGTGGTGTATTCGGCCTGCGACGACGACCCCGGCCTACAGGCGGTCCTGCAGCGCGGCCTGCCCGTCGTGGTGGTTGATCAACCCAAGGGCTTGGCCGGGGTGTCCCGGGTCGGCATCGACGACCGGGCGGCGATGCGCGAGATGGCCGACTATGTGCTGAGCCTGGGGCATCGCGAGATCGGGCTGCTGACCATGCGGCTGGGCCGAGACCGTCGTCAAGAGCTGGCCGACGCAGCGCGGCTGCGGTCGCAGACCTTCGACGTGCAGCGCGAACGCATCTTCGGCGTGTGGGACGCGATGCAGGCCGCCGGGCTGGATCCGGAATCGCTGACCGTGGTGGAAAGCTACGAGCACCTGCCGTCGTCGGGTGGCGATGCGGCCAAGGTGGCCCTCGAGGCTAATCCACGGATCACCGCGTTGATGTGCACCGCGGACATGTTGGCGGTGTCGGCGATGGATTACCTTCGGGCACATGGCATTTACGTGCCCGGTCAGATGAGTGTCACCGGATTCGACGGGATACCGGAGGCGATCAGCCGCGGGCTGACCACAGTGGCGCAGCCGAGCCTGCGCAAGGGCCACCGGGCGGGCGAACTGCTCTTGACCCCACCCAGGTCGGGTCTGCCGGTAGTCGAACTCCTGGACACCGAACTGATTCGCGGGCGCACCGCAGGGCCGCCGGCCTAGCCGACTATTCCCTCGAGTCCGTATCGCCGATCAACAGTCGCACGGCGAGGTCCAACCGCTTACTGACGTCGGTTGCCGAGGCGCGTCGGGTGAGCCATGCCAGCAGGTTCGACAGCCACACGTCCGAGATCACCCGAGCGATGTGGTACTGGTCCTCGGTCGGTTCGCCGTCACTCATGGCGCGCGCGAACATGGAGTCGATGAGCTTCTCGACTTGATCGACCTCGCTGGCCGCCGATGCGTCGGCGAAGACGTAGGCGCGGGTCATCGCCTCGGTCAGCAGCGGATTGCGCTGCATCGCCCGATTGAGCTTGCCCACCATGAAATTCAGCCGCTGAAACGGTGTTCCGCCGGCCACCGGGGAGCGGTCGGTCTTGGCGTCGATGCGGCCGAACTCACGGCCCAGCGCCGATACCAGCAGGTGCACTTTCGACGGGAAGTAGCGGTACAACGTCCCCACCGCTACATCGGCCCGATCCGCGACGGCACGCATCTGCACGGCCTCGTAGCCGCCCTTCGACGCGATGGCCATGGTGGCGTCCAGGATGCGTTTGCGGCGCTCCCGCTGTGCCTCCGAGCCCAGCTCGGACTCAGCCAGTACCGCCACGTTCAGGACCTCGCGCGGCTGCGAGTCAGAAACGCGGCCGGAGTTCGTGTTCGCTGGCGACATCTGACGGGTTGCTCCTCTTCCGGGCGGTTCGTTCGCAAACGATAACCAACTCGAGTGTGAATTTCCCACCTCCGTCCGGTCGGGACAACGATTTGTCCTGCTGCAATGGCATTCGACTTGACGGTCGATCGCTGGCACTATTAGAACACGTTCTAGTGGGCTGTAGCGCCCCTTGTTGTCACGTTGTATTCAGCACGCGGAGGGCTTTAAGTGGTAGCGACCGTCACCGACGAACAGTTCGCGGCGCGAGAGTTGGTGCGTGACTGGGCCCGCAACACCACCTCTGGGCCGGGCGGAACCGCGGCGATCCGCGAGGTCGAGCAGGGCTGGGAAACGGGCGAGATCGACGCGTGGCGGCCGGTGTTCGCTCGGCTGGCCGACCTGGGAATCTTCGGTGTCGCGGTGCCGGAGGACGCCGGCGGCGCCGGCGGCAGCATCGAGGATCTGTGCGCGATGGTCGAAGAGGCGGCCAAGGCGCTGATACCCGGGCCGGTCGCGACCACTGCGCTGGCCAGCTTGGTGGTCGCCGATCCCGAAATACTGGCCGAACTGGCCTCCGGTGAGCGCTTCGCGGGAGTGGCACTGGACGCGGATGTGCAGTTCGACAGCGCGAAAGCGCAGGCGTCGGGCACCGCCGCTTTCGTGCTGGGTGCCGCGACGGGGGGCCTGCTGCTGCTGCCCGCGGGCGACCAATGGCTGCTGGTCGATACCCAAAGCGACGGCGTGCAGCTCGAGCCGCTGCAGGCGGCCGACTTTTCCCGGCCGCTGGCCCGGGTGGAGCTGAAGTCGGCAGCGGCAACCGTGATCGAGGCGCCGGGACGTCGGGTCGAGGAGCTGGCCGCGACCGTGCTGGCGGCCGAGGCCGCCGGGGTCACCCGATGGTCACTCGAGACCGCCGTCGCCTACGCCAAGGTGCGCGAGCAGTTCGGCAAACCGATCGGCAGCTTCCAGGCCATCAAGCACATTTGCGCGGAGATGCTGTGCCGCGCCGAGCAGGCCGAGGTGGCCGCGGCCGATGCGGCCCGGGCCGCATCGGAAGCCGATGACCGTCAGTTCTCCATCGCCGCCGCGCTGGCCGCGAGCATCGGCATCGCCGCCGCCAAGGCGAACGTCAAGGACTGCATCCAGGTGCTCGGCGGCATCGGCTGCACCTGGGAGCACGACGCCCACCTGTACCTGCGCCGCGCGCACGCCATCGGCCGATTCCTCGGCGGCGCCGAGCGCTGGCTGCGCCGCATCACCGAGCTGACCCAGGACGGGGTGCGCCGCCAGCTCAACATCGACCTCACCGACGTCGAGGGCCAGCGAGCCGAGCTCGCCGCCACCGTCGCTGAAATCGCCGAGCTGCCGGTCCAGAAGCGGCAGGTGGCCCTGGCCGAGGCGGGGCTGCAGGCGCCGCACTGGCCGAAGCCGTACGGGCGCGCGGCCTCGCCGGCCGAACAGCTGCTGATCGACCAGGAGCTAGCGGCGGCCGGCGTCGAACGCCCCGACCTGGTGATCGGCTGGTGGGCGGCGCCGACGGTCCTCGAGCACGGCACGCCGGAGCAGATCGAGCGCTTCGTGCCGGCCACCACCCGAGGTGAATTCCTTTGGTGCCAGCTATTTTCCGAGCCCGGAGCCGGATCGGACCTGGCGTCGCTGCGCACCAAGGCGGTGCGCACGGACGGCGGCTGGTCGCTGACCGGGCAGAAGGTCTGGACGTCCGCGGCGCACAAGGCGCGGTGGGGCGTGTGCCTGGCTCGCACCGATCCGGACGCCCCGAAACACAAGGGCATCACCTACTTCCTGATCGACATGAAATCGCCCGGCATCGACATCCGCCCGCTGCGCGAGATCACCGGCGACTCGCTGTTTAACGAGGTGTTCCTGGACAGCGTGTTCGTGCCCGACGAGATGGTGGTCGGCGGCGTGAACGACGGCTGGCGGCTGGCCCGCACCACACTGGCCAACGAGCGCATCGCGATGGCCAACGGGACGGCGCTGGGCAACCCGATGGAAGAGCTGCTCAAGCTGCTGGCGGCGATGGACCTCGACGTCGCCGAGCAAGACCGGCTAGGGCGCCTGATCATCCTGGCCCAGACCGGCGCGCTGCTCGACCAGCGCATCGCCCAGCTGGCCGTCGGCGGCCAGGATCCCGGAGCGCAATCCAGCGTGCGCAAACTCATCGGGGTGCGCTACCGGCAGGCGCTGGCCGAATTCACCATGGACGTCGCCGAAGGCGGCGGCCTGGTCGATCGCCGGGCCGACAACGACCGCGCGGTATTCGACTTCCTCAACACCCGGTGCCTGACGATCGCGGGCGGGACCGAGCAGATCCTGCTCACCGTGGCCGCCGAGCGGCTTCTGGGCCTGCCCCGCTAGCGGGTTCATACAAGGCATTGCGGCCACCCAGGCCGTTGCTTGGGTGGCCGAAGCGGATTGCGCGGCCTTGACGGTCGATAGCAGGTGCGGGGAATCCCGGCACCGAAAAGTGTAGGGAAATCCCTAATTGAGAGTCGGCCGTGCGCGGCTTTAGCTTATAGCCACCGCGCGGGCATTCGTTGCCTCACCGCCGAGCACGAGTGTGTAGGCGTGAATTTATGATGCCCAGTTGAATATCGAAAGGTGCGCTATGTCAACATATTTGGCTGACGGGTCACCTCATGGGTGCTGACTCTCGCCGGTGGCGCCGCGCTACCGGGGCCCCACGGCCAATCGTCGTGGCCGGTTTGCTGGCGGCCGTTGCCATCGCCATGAGCGCTGCACCGCAGGAGATGCTGCCCGCAGCCAACGCCCACCCTGGGCAACACACCGTGGTGTACCAGATCCTCGGCGGCGGCGACGTGTACTCCGTCATCCCTGACCCGGGCACGCCGGTGTATCCGGCGAGCACCACAACCTGGGTTTCCACTCCCTGGTCGCAGACCGTGCAGGTCACCGGAAACCCGTACCTGGCGTTGAACTACACCGACAAAAACGGCGGTCCGCACGACTGCGCGATTCAGGTGGACGGCCAACTCGTCGCGCTCACCGAACACAAGGCCGGTCGGTGTGCTTACCAGATCCCTGGCTAGGCACCGAGATTGAGGTGTCGCGACGAGCGGACACCGCGACACGAAGGAGAGCAGTGGTGAAGCGTGAAATCGTCGTCGGCATAGCCGGCATAGCCGGCATGGCCATCGTGGTCGCGGGTTGCGCTGGCTGTTCCAACAAAAAGTCAGGTGCGTCGGACCCCGGCGCGTCAGCCCCTGCTGGGCCGCAGGTGATCGTGGACGGCAAGAACCTGAACGTCAGCGGTGCGGTCCGCTGCACCCCGGCCGGCAGCAACATCAACATCGCCGTCGGAGATGCGGCTGCCGGTATCGGCGCGGTAATCAGCAATGACAACCCGCCGATCGTTCACGCCGTCGGACTGGGCAGCGTCGACGGCATAACCCTGGGTTATTCGGATGTCGCAAAAGGTCAGGAAGGCAATGCCGGGGCCGCGGTCAGCGGCAAGTCCTATCAGATCAAGGGCACCGCGAGCGGGGCCGACGTGAGCAATCCGCAGCAGCCGAAGCCGATAACCAAGCCGTTCGAGTTGGACGTGACCTGCCCGTAGCGCAGGCCCACAGGCATCGTCGGACCGAAGCCCGAGAGGGGACGAATCCAATGTCCATCAAACGTCTCGCCGCAGCAGCCGCAGTCGCTGCGGGTCTGGGCATGTCCGCATCGACGGTCAACGCGGGATTCGCCGGGTCCGCCCCGCTGGATCCAGCGCCGTGCCCCAGTTGGCAAAGGGGCTGCTCCGGTGCCCCCAACTCCGGCGCCCCCAACCCCGGTTACGGGGGCTCCGGCTCGCAACCGCCGATGGCCCCGGCGCCGCATAGCACTCAGCCGCCGCCGTACACGCCGCCGCCTTCGAGCACGCCGCCGCCGCACAGCACTCAGCCGCCGCCGTACACGCCGCCGCCGCATAGCACTCCGCCGCCGACGAGTTCGTGGCAGAAGACGCCACCGAACAGCACGACACCCTCGATGCCGGTGGAATGCCCCGCCTGGGACAAGAACTGCACCCCCGCCCCCGGCCCCAGCACCCCCGCCCCCGGTTACGGGGGCACCACAACGACGCCGGTGCACACCCCGCCTCCGCCGACGAGCTCGTGGCAGAAGACGCCACCGAACACCCCGACGACGTCGATGCCAACGGAATCAAATTGCCCCGCATGGGAAAAGGGCTGCACCCCCGCGCCCAACCCCGGCCCCGGTTACGGGGGCACGACAAGCGGGGCGCCGTGGAATGGCTCGAGTCCGCCGCCTGGCTGGACCGGCGGGACCCCGCCTCCGGGGTGGAATGGTTCGACACCGCCGCCGGGGTGGACCGGCGGGACACCGCCTCCGGGGTGGAACGGCTCGACCCCGCCTCCGGGGTGGAATGGTTCGACACCGCCGCCGGGGTGGACGCCGCCCCAGCGCAGCGGCTATCCGACGCCGACGCCTACCCGCCCGGTCCTCAACGCGCCGTGGACTCAGCCTCCACACCCGCCGTACTACCCGCCGCGGCCGCCGATCTTGCACCCCACCGATCAATACGGCGGCCCCACCAACCTGCCGGGTGGCTTCTGCCTCCCGGGCCAGGGAGCGCCGCCGCCGCCACCGCCGAGCGGCTACGGCTGGAACAACGGACCCCCGCCCGGCGCACCCCCGCCGAACTGGGAAGGCCCGCCGCCTTCGGGTGGCTGGAACGGGCCGCCGCCTGCCGGTGGTTGGAACCAACCGTGGCAAGGGCCGCCGGTCGACCAGTCCTACGGACAGAACTATTACGCACCGTTCACCTACAACAACTTCACCGTCCTTCCGGTCTTCAACGCCGACTACGGGGGTTTTGGCTACTGGTTCTTCGGTGTTTGGGTCCCGCTGTACTGAGCACGCGCTGTTGATCGGGGGCACCCCCAGCGGGTGCCCCCGCTTCAGCACATCTGCGCCCGCATGACTGCGACCCAGAGCTGTCCGCAAGCGAATTCGACTATTGCCCTGGGCTTTTCCTCGATTCCGATCGGCCGGCACGCCTAGGTCACGCCGTGGTTGGATCCGATTCGATCGATGCGAAAGTAGGGAAAACCCTGATGTCGGGGATAACCGACATCGATATCGTCAGAACGATGGCTGGCGCCGAGCCTCAACGACAACGGTTCCTCGTCGAGTGGTACGGACCCCGGACGTCCGCCCACTCGATCGGCGACATCGTCGATCGCCTCAATAGCCGCGCTGCGTCCATGTCAGCTAGCGGAGACCACGTCCAGCTTCTGACGGCGATGGCGGTACCAGACGACAACTACACGTTCGGTGTCTTTGCTGCCGAGTCGGCCGAGGCCGTCGCACTGCTCTGCCGCGATGTCGGCGCGCCCGCGGAACGGATCAGCTCCGGCGTCGGTTGGATGCGTCCCCAGGGTTGCTGACGGTTCTTTTCGACGGTGCTGACCACGTCGGCCTCGTTCTTGGTCGACATTCGTACTGCAAACAGTTGCCCGCCCAGTAATACTTGCCGTGGGCTCATTTCCAAGAAAACGGCGCTTTTCAGCCGACAGAACCCTCGAAGCAGCCGAGGGTCGATTTCCGTCTGGCAAACGGAGGGGGCACGGTATGGGTGTCGGGAGCGAACAATCTCAGCCGTTGTCGCGACGTCGCTGGCCAATTGCCGGCGTAGCCGCCTGATCACGCGAAGGTTCATTGTGGCGGAGCAGGTGGTTGGTCGGCGGGCCGACGAGCGGGCCGTTAGTGATTTCCTGGACTCGTTGCCACATCGGTCGTCCGCTCTCGTCATTGAGGGCGAAGCGGGGATCGGTAAGACGACGTTGTGGGCGGACGCAGCGCGTCGGGCTGGTGAGTCTGGGTATCGCGTGTTGAGTTGTCGAGCCGCCGCGGCGGAATCGGTGCTGGCCTATACGGTGTTGGCTGATCTGCTCGGTGATGTCGATGACGCGGTGTGGGCGGACCTGCCGCCACCGCAGCAGCAGGCTTTGGATGGTGCGCTGTTGCGGCACCTGGTCGAGGCTTCCGGGATTGATCCCAGGGCGGTGGCGGCGGCTTTCGTGGCGGTCATCGATCGGCTCGCCTCCGTGAGTCCCGTCGTGATTGCCATCGATGATCTGCAGTGGGCAGATACGTCGAGTGCCAGTGTGGTGGCATATGCGGCGCGCCGGCTTCGGGCCGGTGCGGGTCTGTTGTGTACGACGCGGACCGAGGAGGCTGCCGCGCGGCTGCAGCTACCGCGCCCCGACGGCGTGCGTCATATCCGAATGCAACCCTTGACCGTGGGCGAGCTGCATCAGGTTCTCCTGATGAGGCTGGGCCAGTCGGTGTCGCGGCCCACGCTGCTGCGCATTCACGAGATCGCGGCGGGCAACCCGTTTTTCGCACTGGAGTTAACCCGAGAACTCGGCCTAAAGGGCCGAGCTTCCGAATTGGGTCTGCCGGGTAGTCTCAACGACTTGGTCCGCGCAAGGATCAATCGAGTCGGAGCCGAAGACGTTCTGCTTGCCATCGCCAGTCTCCCTGATCCCACGGTGGCGATGGTGGCGCAGGCCACCAACTTGATGCCGGATCAAGTGGTGCAGTCGCTCGGTGAGGCCGAAATCCAGTCGGTGGTGGCTATCGACGGCAGCCAGCTCCGATTCACCCATCCCATTCTGGCGCACGGCGTCTACAGCGCAGCGGCGCCTGGTCGCCGTCGCGAAATGCATCGCCGTCTGGCCGAACTCATCGCCGAGCCCGAGTTGCGCGCCCGCCACCTGGCCCTGGCAGACACGTCTGGAGAGCCGGAGACCGTCGCCGCCCTGGACACGGCCGCCGAGATCGCCCGCGACAGAGGAGCGCCGGCCGCTGCCGCCGAGCTGGTCGAACTGGCCGTCGGTCTGGCCGGCGACAACGATCCGCGGCGAAAAATCCGTTGTGCAAACTACCATTTCCTGGCAGGTGACACCGGGCGAGCCAGGCGGATCCTCGACGCGGTCATCGCCGCCCTCCCAGCCGGCCCAACCCGCGCCGACGCATTGCATCAGCTGGGTCTGGTCGTCCTCTCCGACGACAGTTTCCTTGAAGCAGCGCAACTACTCGAGGACGCAGCAACCGAGAGCGGCACCGACATCGGGTTGCGAGTGCTCATCCTGATCAGCTTGGCGTACGCCCTCCTCAACGCCGGCCAATACGACCGTGCGTACGACCGTGTTCAGCAGGCCGTGACCGACGCCGAGCGCCTCGGCGCCGCTACACAGCCCGGCCCGGCGCTGGGCATGCGGGCGATGATGGACTTCATGGGCGGCAAGGGCTTCGACGAGCCGGCCGTGCAACGCGCAGTCGAACTGCAAGGGCCGCGCTCGCTCGTCCCGTTGCCGCAGCGACCTGGTGTACAGATGAGCCTGCTGCGCGCCTGGACGGGTGAACTGGGGAGAGCCCGCGAGGAGCTTGCGGAGGTAGAACAGCAATGCCTCGCTCTCGGCGAGGAGGCGGAGCTGATGTTCATCGGCTTTCACCTCGTGCTCATCGACATCTGGCGTGGCGACCTCGCCAGCGCGGCTGTTATGGCGCACGCCACGATGGAACGGGCAACCCAGCTAGGCGGCGACTTCCCACTGTTTATTGCGCTCACCCTTCGGGCCGCGGTCGCCGCCTATCTGGGCCGCCTGGACGACGCTCGTCATGATCTGAGTCAGGCGATAGCAGCTGCCCAACGCTGTGGCTCAACACGTTTGGCCGAGTGGCCGGCGACATTGGCCGGATTCGTCGAGGTGTCATCCGGTGACTACCAAGCAGCCCTGAGCGCGCTTGAGCCGCTGTTGCCCATGGTGGAGTTCTTTCCAGAGTCGAGTGAGATTATTTCTTCGTCTTTCGTTCCCGAGGCCGTCGAGGCCATGATCGGTCTTGGCCGATTAGATGATGCCGAGCCGCTGGTGGAGGCCATGGAACGCAATGGCCGCCGACTTGACCGCGCCTGGACCCTAGCCGTCGGTATGCGCTGTCGCGCCATGCTGCAGGCGGCGCGCGGTGACGTCGCGGCCGCGATGAGAAGCGTCGAGCTGGCATTGGCCGAGCACCAACGCCTCCCGATGCCGTTTGAACGCGCCCGCACTCAGTTGTTGTCTGGCCAGCTGCAGCGCCGCCAGCGCCGGCGCGACGTGGCTAGCGCAGCGCTGCGCGACGCGCGGGACACCTTTGAGCAACTCGGCACTGCGGTATGGGCTGAGCGCGCCAAAACTGAACTGGCACGTGGCGTCTCAGTCCGAGGACGCGCCCCAGGATTGACGGCCACCGAAGAACGTGTCGCCGAGTTGGCCGTCTCGGGCATGACCAACCGCGACATCGCCGCCGCCATATTTGTGAGCCCCAAGACCGTGGAAGTCAACCTCAGCCGCATCTACCGCAAACTGAGCATCCGATCCCGAGCCGAGCTCTACCAAGCACTCCAGGCCTGGAAAGAGAAGTCCTAATCCGAATCTTCGTAAACCGGTGGCCCACTCGACGTTTCAGGAGAACGTCGTCTGCGCGCAGGTGCTCGGCGAGGTGATGTTGACCCCGGAATAGACCACCTGAATGTGGGTGCAGGTGATGACGCTGGAGTTGGTCTTCGGTTGGCCCGTCGACCAATCGGTGGAGTCGATGCGGCCGGTCGTCTGGTACTTGTCCGGCGGCCCTTCAGCGAAGTAGACGGTGGTGATCTCGTCGGTCCCCATCGATTTCATCACCCGCTCGTATTGGCCGTTCGCGTGCGCGTCGAGGTAGTCCATCCGGTCCGGGGATCGGATCTCGGTGGTTTGACGGGCCCACAGGTCGTGGGGGAACCCCGTCACCCCGTCGGGGGTACGCATGACGGCCCCCGCGGTGAAGTCACAATGACCGTCGGATTTGAAGCAGTTGAGGAACATGCGCGTTTCCAGCTGGTTGGGGCCGTCCAGCGGAAACAGGGTGGTGGCGGTGTTGCTGGCCGCCGCGCAGACCGGGGCCGGCAGCAAAGCCAGCGCGATTCCGACCGCTGCTCCGGCCGTTAGGGAGCCCGTTACCAGCCGCTTCATCGGAGCGTCCTTCCGTCAAACTCTATGCAGAACTTAACTCCGCGACTATTCGTCGTAGGTGACTTCTACCGAATCAGATTCAGGGTGAGATTGACAGGCCAAAATTAGCCCGTCGTCCAGATCGTCCTGCTCTAGGACGTCGTTGACTTCCATGTTGACCTTGCCGCTGCGCAGGGTGCAGGCACATGCGCCGCAGTGACCTTCCCGGCACGAGAACGGCGCATCCAGGCCCTTGGCCAACAAGACGTCGAGCAGCTTGGCGTTGCGCGGCCACGACACCGTGTGGGTTTCGCCGTCCAGCTCGACCACCACGGTGGCCGGCGGTTGGTCACCCTCGGCGGTGTCCTCGATCTTCACCGCCGCGAACGGATCCGAGTCCAGCGACTTGAACACCTCGATATGTACCTGTGCGGCAGGCACTTTCAGCCCTTCCAGGGCTTGGCGCGCGGCGTCCATGAACGGGCCAGGCCCGCAGATGAACGCTTGACGATCGGTGAACGGCGTGGCCAACGTCGCCAGCGCGGTCGCGCTGGGTAGTCCTTGCAGCGATTCCAGCCAATGCACCACGGTGAGCCGGTCGGGATACTTCGCGGACAGCTCACGCAGCGCTTCGGCGAAGATCACCGAACTTTCGTCGCGGTTGGCGTAGAGCAGCGTCACCTGCCCGCTGCCTTCGGCGAGTGCCGATTTGGCGATCGACATGACCGGGGTGATCCCGCTGCCGGCGGCCAGTAGCAGGAAATCGCCGTCGAGTGTCTTGGGCACGAAGGTGCCCGACGGGGCCAGCACGTGAATCCGCATGCCGGCCTGTGCGTGGTCGCAGAGCCAGTTGGACGCATATCCGTCGGCCGTTCGCTTGACGGTGACGGTCAGCGCGTCATCGGTGAACGGCGAGCTGCACAGCGAGTAGCAGCGCGCCACTGAACCGGTGCGGTCGCTGGGGATGCGCAAGGTCAGGAACTGGCCGGGCGCGTAGCGCAGCCGCTGCGGCGGGATGGCGGAGTCGCCGGGTTCGTCCGGCACCGCGAACACCAGCGACCGCGCATCGTCGGTTTCGTTGATCACCTCGGCGATCTGCAGTTCCAGGACGTGGTCGCCGAGCGGCTCGTCAGGAATCGCTTCCGTCAAGACCCGTCCTCCCTTTCATCACAACTAGAACATGTTACAGAAAAGCGGATTCATACCGCCACCAGCCGCAGGCATACCCTCCTCGACTAAAATCGGAACGTGTTCTAGTCTGCTGTGTAAGTCCGCACTCCCGGGAGGCAAACGTAAGTGACGTCCATTCAACAGCGTGATGTGCAGTCGGTGTTGGCTGGCATCGATGATCTGCTGCCGCGGATCCGCGAGCGCGCTCAGGCGACGGAAGACCTACGCCGACTGCCCGAGGAGACCGTCCAGGAGCTCGATGAGGTCGGTTTCTTCACCCTGTTGCAGCCCGAACAGTGGGGTGGGTTGCAGTGCGATCCCACGCTGTTCTACGAGGCGGTGCGGCGGTTGGCCAGCGCGTGTGGTTCGACCGGCTGGGTGAGTTCGATCATCGGCGTGCACAACTGGCACCTGGCGTTGTTCGACCAGGAGGCGCAGGCGGAGGTCTGGGGCGATGACCCCAAGACGCGGGTGTCGTCGTCGTATGCCCCGATGGGTGCCGGCGTAGTGACCGATGGCGGCTATCTGGTCAGCGGCTCGTGGAACTGGTCGTCGGGATGTGATCACGCCACTTGGGCGTTCCTCGGCGGCCCCGTCATCAAGGACGGCCGGCCCGTCGACTTCGGCAGCTTCCTGATCCCGCGCAGCGAGTACCGCATCGACGACGTGTGGCACGTGGTCGGCCTAAAGGGCACCGGCAGCAACACCGTCGTCGTCAAGGACGTCTTCGTCCCACGGCACCGGTTCCTGTCCTACAAGAACATGAACGACGGAACCGCCGGCGGCTATCAGACCAACACCGCACCGGTCTACAAAATGCCTTGGGGCACAGTGCATCCCACCACTATCTCGGCGCCGATCGTGGGCATGGCGTATGGAGCCTACGACGCGCACGTGGAACACCAGGGCAAGCGAGTGCGCGCCGCGTTCGCCGGTGAGAAGGCCAAGGACGACCCGTTCGCCAAGGTCCGCATCGCCGAGGCCGCCAGCGACATCGATGCCGCGTGGCGCCAGCTGATCGGCAATGTCGCCGACGAGTACGCGCTGTTGTCCGCCGGCAAGGAGATCCCGTTCGACCTGCGTACCCGGGCGCGCCGCGATCAGGTTCGCGCCACCGGACGCGCAATCTCTTCGATCGACCGGTTGTTCGAGGCGTCCGGCGCCACCGCGTTGTCCAATGACGCACCGGTGCAACGTTTCTGGCGTGACGCCCACGCCGGACGGGTGCACGCCGCCAACGATCCGGAACGGGCCTACGTGATCTTCGGAAACAACGAGTTCGGGTTGCCTGCCGGCGACACCATGGTCTAAGCAATGGCGTTGACCCAGTCGCACACCGAGGAATTGACCTTCGAGTCCACCTCGCGCTTCGCCGAGGTGGACGTGGATGGGCCGCTGAAGCTGCACTACCACGAAGCGGGCGTCGGG
This sequence comes from uncultured Actinomycetota bacterium, assembly GCA_963826365.1. Taxonomy (GTDB): domain Bacteria; phylum Actinomycetota; class Actinomycetes; order Mycobacteriales; family Mycobacteriaceae; genus Mycobacterium. The sequence goes on from CAWGXA010000014.1 coordinate 134,795, forward strand.
AACGATCAGACGGTGGTGCTGCTGCACGGTGGCGGTCCCGGGGCGGCTAGCTGGACGAACTTCTCGCGCAACATCCCGGTGCTGGCGCGGCAGTTCCATGTGCTGGCCGTCGATCAGCCCGGCTACGGCCTCTCGGACAAGCGCGCCGAGCACGGGCAGTTCAACCACTACGCGGCACGGGCGCTCAACGGCCTGTTTGATCAGCTGGGCCTGAGTCGTGTTCCGCTGGTGGGCAATTCGCTCGGCGGTGGCACCGCGGTGCGATTCGCGCTCGACTACCCCGACCGGGCCGGCCGGCTAGTGCTGATGGGACCCGGCGGGCTGAGTGTCAACCTGTTCGCGCCCGACCCCACCGAGGGCGTCAAACGGCTGGGCAAGTTTTCTTCTCAACCCACCCGGGAGAACCTGGAGGCTTTCCTGCGGGTGATGGTCCACGACCAGAAGCTGATCACCCCGGAGCTGGTGGACCAGCGTTTCGAGCTGGCCAGCACGCCGGAATCGCTGACGGCTACCCGGGCGATGGGAATGTCGTTCTCCGGAGCCGATTTCGAGCTCGGCATGATGTGGCGCGAGGTGTACAAACTGCGTCAACCCGTCCTGCTGATCTGGGGTCGTGAGGACCGGGTCAACCCACTGGACGGCGCATTGGTCGCGCTGAAGACCATTCCGCGTGCGCAACTACATGTATTCGGGCAATGTGGACACTGGGCGCAGGTAGAGAAATTCGACGAGTTCAACAAGCTCACCATTGATTTCCTGGGAGGTACGTGATGAGCATCCGCTCGCTGGGCTATCTCCGTATCGAGGCCACCGACATGGCGGCCTGGCGCGATTACGGGTTGAAAGTCCTCGGCATGGTCGAGGGCAAGGGGAACACCGAAGGCGCGCTATATCTGCGGATGGACGATTTCCCGGCTCGGTTGGTGATCGTGCCCGGTGAGCAGGACCGGCTCATCGAATCCGGCTGGGAATGCGCGAATGCCGCTGGCCTGCAAGAGATCCGGGGCCGGCTCGACGTCGAGGGCACACCCTACAAGGAGGCCACCGCCGTCGAACTGGCCGATCGACGGGTCGACGAGATGATCCGGTTCTCCGACCCGTCCGGCAACTGTCTGGAGGTCTTCCACGGCGCCGCCCTGGAGCACCGCCGGGTGGTCAGCCCGTACGGGCACAAGTTCGTCACCGCTGAGCAGGGCCTGGGCCACGTGGTGTTGACGACGCGCGACGACGAAGAGACATTGCACTTCTACCGGGACGTACTGGATTTCACGCTGCGTGACTCGATGCGACTGCCGCCCCAGGTGGTCGGTCGGCCCGCCGACGGAGCGCCGGCCTGGCTGCGGTTCTTGGGCTGCAACCCGCGCCACCACAGCCTGGCGTTCATGCCCGGGCAGACACCCAGTGGGATCGTGCACCTGATGGTCGAGGTCGGCGAGGCCGACGATGTGGGCCTGTGCCTGGATCGTGCGCTGCGCCGCAAGGTGCCCATGTCGGCAACCTTGGGCCGCCACGTCAACGACCTGATGCTGTCCTTCTACATGAAGACGCCCAGTGGGTTCGATATCGAATTCGGTTGTGAGGGCAGGAAAGTCGAAGACAACGACTGGGTCGCCCGAGAAAGCACCGCCATCAGCCTGTGGGGCCACGACTTCAGTGTCGGATTTCGCGGCTAGCCATCATGTCGGCACCGATTGATCCACGGGCCTTCCGGCAGGTGTTGGGTCAGTTCTGCACCGGGATCACGATCATCACCACCGTGCACGACGACGTGCCGGTCGGCTTTGCCTGCCAGTCGTTCGCGGCGCTGTCGCTGGACCCGCCGTTGGTGTTGTTCTGCCCGACCAAGGTGTCGCGGTCCTGGAAGGCCATCGAGGCAAGCGGCCGGTTCTGCGTCAACGTGCTGACCGAAAGCCAGAAACACGTCTCGGCCCGATTCGGATCCAAGGAGCCGGACAAATTCGCCGGTATCGATTGGCACCCTTCGGAACTCGGCTCGCCCGTCATCGACGAATCACTGGCCTACATCGACTGCACGGTGGCATCGGTCCATGACGGCGGCGATCATTTCGTGGTGTTCGGGGCGGTCGGCTCGCTATCGGAGGCCCCGAAGATCAAACCCCGGCCATTGCTGTTCTATCGCGGCGACTACACCGGCATCGAGCCGGACAAGACCACCCCGGCCCAGTGGCGCGACGACTTGGACGCATTCCTCACGACCACGACTCAGGACACCTGGCTTTAGGGATTTCGACGAAAACGTAACGCCACTGCGGAACATCAAGGGGGAACATTCCGCAGTGGCGATACGAAGCACTGGCTCAGTCTTAGCCGGGCGTCCCGCGATACGTTTCCTGCCGCACGGCTTCTGCATCGGTCGACGCTTGCGCCGACTCGGCCGACCACGCCTCGCTACGGTCGGACGTCGGCTCGTCGGCCGCACGATCCTGCTTGCCGACCTTCGGGTCGATGCGGTCGGCGTGGTCCCACCGCTCTTGGAGTTGCTCGCGCGATGCCGCGGCCTCGCTCTGATGCGCAGTCGCATGCTCGGCCAGCCTGGCGGCTTCGGCAGCCTTGACGTCGGCCTCGGCCTGTGCGGCACGTGCTTTGGCGGCAGTTTCCTGCGCTAGCGCTTCACGGCGCTCGAGCTTGGCCGAATCCAACTTGGCCTGCTCACGAATCTCTTCGGCTTGCCGGTGGCGGCGGCGATTCCTGGCGGTGTTGGTCGCCACGACCAGAGCGGCGATCAACAGGACTGCTATTGCTATGGCGATCACGATCCACGTGGTGCTGGACATCAGGGGCTCCCGTTATCTGTGTGGTGGCGTTTCTTGTAGCCCGTCCCCACTCGATTCCCCATATTCGACACAAATAAAACAAGGAAAGATCGGGCGCCGACCCGAGCCGCGCTGAGCAGGCTTTTTAGTGGGCGTAGGTGGTTTCGGTGTTGGCGTCGGAGAACATCTCCGAGACGATCAGCCAGCACCCATCCTGCTGACGCGCCAGGGCGCGCAGCGAGAAATTGTCGCGGTCCAGCGTTTCGCCGCCGACCACGCCCTGCCCCTTGACCCGCAGATGCGCGCTGACCAGCACGACGTCGGGAGTCAGCACCCGGAAACTGGTCTCCGGCGGACCGGCGAGTTCACCACGGTTGAAGTTCTCGTCGTTGAACAAGCCGCGCAGGTACTCCACGATGTCGTCACGCCCGCGCTTGACGGTGCCAAAGGCGTTGACCCAGTCGGCATCGTCGGAGTACACGTTGCGCAGCGGCTCGGCGTCGCGATCGTCGAACGCCTTCAGCAATGTCAGCAGGGTCTTGCCGATCGCTTCTTGATCGGTGGTGGGTAGCTCGGAGAAGTCGGTCATTACCTGAAGTCCAGTGCTTCGACTGTCGCGATTGGTCCCTCATGCGTTGGACGGTTGGCGCCACCGATGGCGTAGATCGTGTTGTCGACTGTCGCCACCACTTCGGCATGACGCGCGGTCGGCATCGTGGGCAGTGTGCTCCACTTCCCGTCGGCGATGTCGTACATCTCGACCACGTTCAGCACCATCGTCGGCTCTTCACCACCGACGGCCACGATTCGGCCGTCGATGTAGGTGGCGCCGTAGCTGCCGCGCGGTGTGGGCATGCCTACCAGCTTGGTCCATGTCCCCGATGCCGGGTCGAACCGTTCCAGTGCGGCGGAGTTCTTGTCGGAAGACAGGAACCTGCCGCCGATCGAGTACACGTAGGTGCCATCCGACACCGCCGCCAGGTGTTCGCGTGGGGTCGGCATGTCGGCGGCGTCCTTCCAGGAGCTGCCGTCGAATACCTCGGTCTGGCCGACGAGCTGCTTGGCGTTCTGGCCGCCGACGACGACGAGTTTGTCACCCACCACCGCTGCCGCCGGCGCCGCACGAGCGTGCGTCAGGGGAGGCAACTCGACCCAATTGCCGCCACGGAGCGCGAACACCTTATTGGACCCGTCCGCGATGTTTTCGCTCGTACCTCCGAGCACCACGACCTCGCCGCGGTACGTTGCCCCGGCCGCGTGGTGCAATGGAATGGGCAAGGGGGGCCCGGTTTCCCAGGCTCCGGTGTGCGGGTCGTAGCTCTCCACCGTCTGCAGGGCTACCCCATTGCGCAGACCGCCCATGATCCAGATCTTGTCGTTGAGCACGGTCCACGCCATCATCAACCGGGCAGTCGGCGCATCTGGTAGCGAACGCCACTGGGCGGCCGGCTGAGTTTTGCGGGCCGGAAGCTTGAGCACTTCCGCCGACGAGACGACCTGGCGATCCCCGACGGCAGTCGACCCGCCGATCGCATAGACGGACTTCTCCACTGCGGCCACCGCCATGCCGTGCCGCGGGTTCGCCATGTCCGGCAATGCATCCCATGTCTTGGCCGTCAGATCGAACACCGAAACGCTCTTGAGGATCTCGCCCCCGGAGACACCGCCGATGGCCACCAGCCGTCCGTCGGCGACGGCCACGCCAAGATCACTGCGTGCCTGCGGCAGTGCGGGCAGCGTCGTCCAGGTCTTGGCCGCCGGGTCGTACGCCTCGACGTTCACCTGGTCGGAGTCCCCGGTGGTGCCGCCGACGGTGTAGACGAGCTTTCCGTCCGACGCGGCTGCCAACAGCTGGCGCGGCGTCGGTATCGGCGCGCCCAGGCTCCAGGAGTTGCCGTCGAACACCTCGGTGGTGTTCAGCAGCGCGCCGTTGGTGTCGACACCGCCGGCGACGACGAGGTTGTTTCCCACCACCGCGGCCGCCGCGGCGGCCCGAGGCTGCAGCAGATGGGGCAGCTCCACCCAGCGACTGTTGACCACCCGCCAAACCTGGTCCGTTGCGACATTTTTGCCACCAACCGTCTTCCAGCCCCCGATCACAACCGGGTTTTCCTGCCAGCTGACCGCCGCCGCGTGCTGCACGGCGACCGGGAGATCGTCGCCGCCTTTCCAGCTGTCGATGACGGGGTCGTAGCCCTCCTGCATCGGTGTGGCAGCGCCGTCGCTGCGGATGCCGCCGAAGATCCAGATGGTGCCGTCGACCTGCGCGGCCGCCACCGCATCGCGTGCCACGCGCGCGTTGGTGATCGGCTTCCACACCACCGGCACGGGAGCAGCCGATGGGGTCGCGGTGCTCTTCTGATTGCTGGTGTCGTGCGCGAGCCCGAAGTACAGGCCGCTGACAACCAGCAGCACGACCAGAACGGTGGCACCGGCGGCCAGCGCGATGCGATTGCGTCTCTTCCCCGGCTCTGTGAACCACTCGCGCGTCTTCACCAACAGCGGTTTGCGCCAAGGAGGTTGAGCCGGATCGGGAGAGGCCGGTTGTCCGGGACCGCTCGGCGGAGCGATGCCGGAGCCGCCGCCTGCGGGTTCCGGCTGCGCGGGCGTGCCGGCCCGAGTCGGGACCTGCGCTCGCGGTTCGGTGTGTATGCCGCGCAGGATGTTCGCCGCTTCGGCGAACTCGTCGCCACCGACCGGTTCGGGCTGCTTGTCGAGACGGTGCGTCGACGCGGTCTGGGCGCCGGTGGCGACGGCAGGCGCTCCGGCGATATTCGGGTAGACGATCCCTGTCGATCCCGAATCAGCACCGGCTTCGGTGATCGCCATCGAATCGGGTCTCAAACCGTTACTGCGTTGCACAGACTGCAATTCGCGGCCAAACTCTGCCGCCGAGGCGGGCCGCTCGGCAGGATCGATCGACATGGCATGCTCGATCGCCGCACACACCGCGTCCGGGATTCCCTCCGGCCGCATATCAGGGACCCGTGTTGTACTGATGCGTAGATACTGCGCGACGAGGTCCTCGTCGTTCTTACGCTCGTGGGCCGCACTGCCCGCGATCAGCGCATAAACCGTCGCGCCCAGCGAGTAGATGTCGGAGGCGACCGTCGCGGGACCGCCGGTCATCACCTCGGGTGCGGTGTAATCGATTGTGCCGGAAAAGAATCCGGTTGCTGTCTCATACCCGCCTTCGATGTGAGCGATCCCGAAATCACTCAACTGCGCCTCGCCGTAATCGTTGATGAGCACGTTTGCGGGCTTGATGTCGCGGTGCAACGTGCCGGTTCTGTGCGCGGTTTCCAATGCCCCGCATAGCTTCACGGCAATGCGCAACGCGTCGGGCCACGAGACTGGTCCCTCTCGGCGTAACTGAACCGCCAAAGAGTCGGCGACCAGGTAGGGCATCACGATGTAGGGCCGACCACTCGTGGTCACGCCGACGCGCAAGATATTGACGATGTTCGGATGTCCGGACAGCCCGCCCATCGCGTAGCCCTCACGCAGGAAACGTTCCCTGCTGTCGTCGTCGATATGCGACGGCAGCACCTTGATCGCGACTTTGCGCCCCAGCGCGATCTCGTAGCAGCGGAACACCACGCCGGCACCACCCCGGGCCACTTGGCGTGCTTCTTCGAATCCAGCGGAGGCTAGCTCCGCTGCGATTCCGCTGGGCGGCGGCGCCGAAGCGTCGGCCCTGGGTCCCTCAGCCATATTTCCCCTGCGCTAGCCGGATTCGCGAGCTCAAGAGTATCGCCCGGGACTTGCACAGGCACATATTTGTTGTTCACCGTTTCGCCAACCGCCGGACTAGGTGAAATCGAGGGCTTCGACGGTGGCGATGGGACCTTCATGTGAGTCCATTCAGTGCCGGTGCCCGGCCGTCGGTTTTGGATCCTTCAGCCACGTGCGCCCTACCTCCCGCGTGATGCGACTCGCGGACCCAAGCGTAACTAAACGAGACCCATCGCGCGCTGCGGACGACGATGCTCTGCGCGGCTTGATTCGCGCCAAAGATGTTCTGACGCCAAGGGTTTCCTGCGGGTTAACCTTGGGGCCAGAATGGAGCTATGACACTGGATCTGACTGGATACTTCGACCGCATCAACTACCGCGGTGCCGCTGAGCCGACGCTCGAAGTACTCCAGGATCTCATGACTGCCCATACCCGGACCATCCCGTTCGAGAACTTGGATCCGGTGTTGGGAGTGCCGGTCGATGACCTAGGGCCAGAGGCCTTGATCGACAAGCTGGTTCACCGGCGCCGAGGCGGCTACTGCTACGAGCAGAACGGGCTGATGGGCTACGTGCTGGCCGAAATCGGCTTTCGGGTGCGGCGCTTGGCCGGACGGGTGGTTTGGATGCGGCCGCCCGGCTCGCCGCTACCGGCGCAGACCCACACGGTGTTGGCGGTGACGTTCCCCGGCTCCGGGGGGTCCTATCTGGTCGATGTCGGCTTTGGCGGTCAGACGCTGACCTCTCCCATTCGCATCGAAATCGGCAATGCCCAGCAGACGACTCATGAGCCGTACCGATTGGACGACTGCGGCGACGGGCTGCTGCTGCAGTCCCTGATTTCGGGGGAGTGGCGACCGCTCTATGAATTCAGCACGCGAACGCAACCGGGAATCGATTTGAAGCTGGGCAGCTGGTACGTCTCCACCCACCCGTCGTCGCAGTTCGTGACCGGCCTGATGGTCGCACTGGTCACCGACGACGCTCGATATAACCTGTTCGGCCGCGACCTGACCGTGCACCGCGAGGGTGAGTCGGAAAAAATCCGTCTCGACGACGCGGCCGCGGTCGTCGAGATGCTCGGCGGCCGATTCGGGATCAATATCGGCGACGTCGGCGAACGAAGTCTGCTCATATCACGCATCGACCGCATTCTTGAGAGTTGAATCTGGAACCGCGGATTTCGGAAATTTTCGGCAAGGTCTAATATTGCGTTTGTGCGCGCGGAACAGCGGTTTTAGCGGCCAAATAGCCGTTCGGCGAGGTTATGCAACGCCGGAAGCGGTGCCCTGGGCGGCCACCAATTGGTGACGAATCGGCCGACATTGGGCGACAGTGATCCGTGCCATAGTGCAACGATGAGTAAATAACGTGGACGTCTATTAGCCTGTCCTACCGTGAGTCGGGATCACTGGTTGAACGATATTGTGTCCGAAGTGGACGCTTACGCCTCTCGTGGCAGAACGATCGTGGTGCCCGACGGCGTGACGCTGATGTCGCACTTTGACAGGAACCGGGCTGAGCATGGCGACAGCCCGGCGTATCGCTTCCTCGACTTCTCGCAGGAGCAGGACGGCCGCGTCGTCGTGCTCAGCTGGAACGAGCTGTGGACCCGGGTCTGCGCGATCGGCGCCCGCTTGCAGCAGGTCACCCAGCCCGGGGACCGGGTTGCGATCCTGGCGCCTCAGGGTCTCGACTACGTGGCTGCCTTCTTCGGCAGCGTCTATGCCGGCAATATCCCGGTGCCCCTTTTCGCACCCACCCTGTCCGGGCATGCCGAGCGGTTGGCGGCGGTGCTGGTCGATGCCCGGCCCGCGGCGGTCCTGACGACCACCTCGGCAGCCGAGTCGGTCCGGACGTTCGTCCGCACGCTGGTGCCCAACGAGCGGCCGCGGATGATCGCGGTGGACGCGCTGCCGGCAACGCTCGGGTCGATGTTCACCGCGGCGGCCATCGAGACCGACGACGTGGCCTACCTGCAGTACACATCGGGTTCGACGCGCACGCCGGCCGGGGTGGAGATCACCCACCGGTCCGTCTACACCAACGCCATGCAGATGGTCCTGACCGGCGGTCTGGATGTGGATGTTCGCACCGTGAGCTGGCTGCCGCTGTATCACGACATGGGCCTGATGATGGTCATGTTCACGGCGTTTTTCGGGGCGCAGGCCACGCTGATGGACCCGATGGCGTTCCTGCGCCGACCGTACCGATGGATCAAGCAATTGGGCATCGAGGCGGCCTACGGCCGAACCTTTGCCGCCGCTCCGAACTTCGCCTTCGAATTGACCGCCGAGCGGGGCTTGCCTCCTGCGGGCGAGGCCCTGGACCTGCGCAACGTCGTCTGCGTGCTGAACGGGTCCGAGCCGGTGACGATGGCGGCCGTCAAGAAATTCACCGGTGCCTTCGCGCCGTACGGCCTGCCCGCTAATGCGGTCAAGCCGTCATACGGAATGGCCGAAGCGACGTTGTCGGTCGCCAGCATCGGCCAGGAAGCCGCGGCGAGCGCCATCTTCCTTGACCGGGAGCAGCTCGGCGCCGGCCGTGCTGTGGTCGTCGCCGCCGATGCGCCGGGCGCGGTCGAGCAGGTGTCATGCGGGCAGGCGATCCCGGATCAGTGGGTGGTGATCGTCGACCCGGATGGCGCCGAAGTTCCGGAGGGCACCGTCGGCGAAATTTGGTTGTACGGCGACAACATCGCCCGCGGCTACTTCGGCCGCGAGGAGGAAAGCCGCCAGGTCTTCGGCAACAAGCTGCAGTCTCGGCTCGACCGGCGCAGCTACGCCGAGGGCGCCCCAGACAACTGCTGCTGGCTGGCCACCGGTGATCTCGGAGTCTACGTCGACGGTGAGCTGTACCTGACCGGGCGGCTCAAGGACCTGATCATCCTCGACGGTCGCAATCACTACCCGACCGACATCGAAACCACGGTCAGCGATTCCTCGCCCGCCATCCGCACCGGCTTCGTCGCCGCGTTCTCGGTGCCGGCGGACGCGCTCGACGCACCGAGCAGTCAGACCGGCGAGCAGGTTGTCGTGATCGCCGAGCGCGCCGCTGGCGCCGGCCGGACCGCGCCGGAGCAGATCGCCGAAGTCGTGCAGGCCGCGGTCTCGCGTGCCCACCACATCCGGATCGCCGACCTGCGGCTGGTGGCCGCAGGCACCATCCCCCGCACGACGAGCGGCAAACTCGCCCGCCGTGCCTGCCGGGCCGCATACCTCGCCGGCAAGTTCAACCGCTGACCGTCAGCCACGACCCCATTCGGCGTACCGCTTCTTCGATGTCGCTTGTCGGGCCGGCGAACGACAGCCGGACGAACCTGTTGCCCCGGGTCGTGTCGAAATCGATTCCCGGTGCGATTGCAACGCCCTTGTCGGCCAACAACTTTGAACAAAAAGCCATCGAGTCGTCGGTGTGCTCCGACACATCGGCGTAGACGTAGAAGGCGCCATCGGTGGGTGCCAGCCGGTCGATGCCGATGTGGCGCAGCCCGTCGAGCAGCAGCGAGCGGTTGACCGTGTAGTGATGCAAGTTGCCGTCGGCTTCGGCAGTCGCCTCCGGGGTAAATGCCGCCACCGCAGCGATTTGCGATAGCACCGGCGGGCAGATGGTGAAATTACCGGTCAGACAGTCCACCGCACGGCGCAATTCGGTCGGCACCAGCAACCAGCCCAGCCGCCATCCGGTCATCGCGTAGTACTTGGAAAAGCTGTTGACCACCAATGGGTTTCGTGATGTCTGCCACGCGCAGCTGGTCTGTGGCGCTCCCTGGTAAACCAGGCCGTGGTAGACCTCATCGCTGATCAGCCGCACCCCGGACTCGTCACACCACGAAGCGATCGCCGCCAACTCAGCCGCTGGGATCACCGTTCCGGTGGGATTGGCCGGACTGGCGACGATAACGCCTTGGACCGGCGGGTCGAGCTCGGCCAGCAGCTGTGCGGTCGGCTGGAATCGGGTCTCGGGCCCGCACGGGATCTCGACTACTTCACAGCCCAACGCCGACAGGATGTTTCGGTAGCACGGATAGCCGGGGCTGGCCAGCGCCACCCGATCGCCGACGTCGAAGCACGCCAAAAAGGCGAGCAGAAACCCTCCGGAGGAACCGGTGGTGATCACCACCGCGTCGGGCTCCACATCGATGCCGTGCTGGCGCAGGTAGTTCGCCGCGATGGCGGCGCGCAACTCCGGAATCCCCAATGCCACGGTGTAACCCAGCTCGTTGACATGCAGGGCGGCGGCCGCCGCCGCGCGCACTGGCTCCGGAGCCCCCACACTGGGCTGGCCGGCCGACAGGTTGACCAGATCGCCGTGACTGCGCTGGCGCTCCGCAGCGGCAAGCCAGACATCCATCACGTGGAAAGGCGGAATGCCGGCACGCAGTGCGACGGAGGCGTTCACGACGTTTTGAGCACCTCAGATTCGAGTTGGCGCAGCAGCGCTCGCGGTGAGTCCAGCAGATGTGCACTGCCGTGTGCGCGTTTGAAATACAAGTGCATGTCGTGTTCCCAAGTGATAGCGATGCCGCCGTGCAGCTGAATGCCCTCGCTCGCCACGTTACACAGCGCCTCACTGGCGGCCAGCCTCGCAGTTGCGGCGTTGGTGGGTGTGGGATCGCCGCACGCATCGGTCACCACCGCCCGGGCCGCGGAAACCGCGACATACAGATCGGCCATCCGATGTTTGAGCGCCTGGAAGCTGCCGATCGGCCGGCCGAATTGCACTCGGCTCTTGGCATATTCGACCGTCAGCTCCAGACAGCGTTCGGCTGCGCCGATCTGCTCGGCCGCCAGCAGGATGGCCGCGGTGGCAGCCAGACCCGGGTCGGGGCCCAACACCGTGATTTCTGCGCCGGCTTCCGGCTCAACCCGGGCCAGCCTGCGGGTGAGGTCCATCGTGGCCACCGGTTGCGCGGTGAATCGAGTCCACCTGCTTAATTGGCCGTCAGCGGCGCCGACGACGACATCGGCGATATCGCCGTTGACCACATAGTCAGCGTCGAGTACCACTGCCCCGATCGAGGCGCCCTCGGCGAGGGCCGCCAATGTTTCGGTGTCCGGCTCCGGGGCGGCCAGCAGCGCCAGCTCGGCCAACGTGGTGCCCAGCAGCGGTGAAGGCACCAGGGCGCGGGCAAGCTCTTGCAAAACCGTTGCGGCATCAGCGAGTTCACCGCCTGCGCCGCCGAGCTCCTCGGGTATCACCAGGGCGGCGGCGCCGACCTGTTCACACAGCAGTTGCCACAGCGACTCGTCGTAGCCTCGCTCGGATTCTATTGCCGCGCGCACCGCCGCCGGGCTTGCGTGTTTGGTGACCAGCGCAGCGACGGTCTCGCGCAGCATCTCGCGTTCTTCACTCACAATGCCTCCAACACTCGGCGCCGGTGCGCCTCCGGGGTACCCCAGGCCGATCGCAATGCCTGCACCCGCAGCAGGGTCAGGGACAGGTCGTGTTCCTGCGTGAACCCAATCGCGCCGTGGGTTTGCAATGCCGAGCGGGCGGCCAGCAGGCCGGCCTCGGATGCCGCAGCTTTTGCGGCGCTGACGTCGCGGGGCTCCAACGACAACGCGGCCCCATACACCAGTGGGCGCGCCAATTCGATCGCGATATGCACGTCGGCCAGCTTGTGCTTGATCGCCTGATACGAGCCGATCGTCCGGCCGAACTGGGTGCGCTGCTTGGCGTAGTCGACGGTCTCGCTCAGCAGCGCCTCGGCCCCACCGACCAGCTGAGCGGCCGTGGCCAGTGCGCCGAACTCGTAGGCGCGCTTGATGTCTGCCTGCCAGGAGTCCCCGGTGGCCGTCACGTCATACAGGCGACGGCTCGGATCGACGGAGCGGTGGCATTCGCCGACCAAGGCTTGGGTGACCCCGTTTTCGTCCGCCAGCAGCACGAGACCGGCCGCTTCGGCGTCGACGGCGCGCGGTGTGTGCGGAGGCAGTGCCAGGGTGGCGATCAGTTCACCGGAGGCCAGCTGCGCGCTGCGTTCGTCGTCGGCGAGCAAAATCGGTGCCACGGCTATGGATTCGGCAACCGGACCGGGTACCGACCAGCGTCCGAGACGTTCGAGCGCGACCACCAGGTCCACCGGATCAGCGTCGAGGCCGTCGAATTTCTCCGGCACGATCAGTGCAGTGACGCCGAGGTTGGCCAACTGCTCCCACACCTTACGACCGGGCGCGATGTCGCCGTCGGCCCACGCGCGTATCGCGCCGGGGAGGTCCGCCGCGCCCAGCGCCGCGTCGATACTGGCGGCGAAGTCGCGCTGCTGTTCGTCGAGCGCAAATTTCACTTCTTGCTCCCGGACTTTTCGCGCGGCAGCCCCAGCAGCCGCTCGGAGATGATATTGCGCTGAATCTCGTTGGTACCGGCGTAAATCGGGCCGCCCAGCGCGAACAACAAGCCCTCCGTCCAAGGACCGGCGAGCTCGCCGTCGGCGGCGCGGATGTCCAGCGCCGTCTGGTGGATCGCCACGTCGAGGTCGGACCAGAACACCTTCGTGACCGACGATTCGGCGCCCAGCTCACCACCGGCGGCCAGCCTGGTCACCGTGCCGAAGGTCTGTAGCCGATAGGCCTGCGCCTTGATCCACGCGTCGGCAACCCGATCGGCGAACTCCACGGGCGAGCCGGCGTCTTTCCACAGCTGCACCAGTCGCCCGGCGGCCGCCAGGAAGCGGGCCGGGCTGCGCAGCGACATGCCGCGCTCGTTGCTCGACGTACTCATGGCCGCGCGCCAACCGTCGTTCGGGGTACCGATGACGTCGTAGTCGGGTACGAAGACGTCGTCGAGGAAGATCTCGCCGAAGCCGGTATCGCCGCCCAGTTGGACGATGGGCCGCACCGTGACGCCCGTGGCCATCAAGTCGAACATGAAGTACGTCAACCCATTATGCCGCTCGGCTGAGGTGTCGGACCGGAACAGCCCGAAGCCCATTTCGGCGAATGGTGCCCGCGAGCTCCAGATCTTCTGCCCGTTCAGCAGCCACCCACCATCGGTTTGGGTAGCCGTGGACCGCAGCGACGCCAGGTCACTGCCCGCCTCGGGCTCCGACCAGGCCTGCGCCCAGATCTGTTCGCCACTGGCCATTTTGGGCAGAATCCGGTCCAGTTGTTCGTCGGTGCCGTGGGAGAACAGCGTAGGTGCCAGCATCGAGATGCCATTGGCGCTGGCCCGGCCCGGGGCCCCAGCGCGGAAGTACTCCTCCTCGTAGACCACCCAGTGCAGCAGCGGTGCGTCGCGGCCCCCGTACTTCTTCGGCCAGTTGATCACCGACAAGCCCGCGTCGAACAAGACCCGGTCCCAATGCCGGTGCTGCGCGAAGCCTTCCGCGTTGTCATAAGACTTCAGCGGGATTTCCGAACTGTTGGCCGAGAGGAACTCTCGCACCTCGGCTTGGAAAGCCAACGTCTCTTCGTCTAACTCCAGGTCCAATTCAGGCCAACTCTCGCAGTCGTGGTTTGACCACCTTGCCGCCCGCATTGCGCGGCAACGCGTCGACGAACCGCACCGATCTCGGTGCCTTGAAGTTCGCCAGATGTTCACGGGTATAAGCGATTACCGATTTCTCGTCGAGATTGGCACCTGGCCGGGCCACCACAAATGCCCGGCCCACCTCGCCGAGGCGCTCGTCGGGGACCCCGATCACTGCGGCGTCGGCCACGCCGTCCAGCCGGGCGAGCACCTGCTCGATTTCGGCGGGATAGACGTTGAACCCGCCGCAGATGTACATGTCCTTGAGCCGGTCGGTGATTCGCAGATTGCCGGCCGGGTCGAGGACGCCGATGTCGCCGGTATGCAGCCAGCCGTCGGCGTCGATGGCCGCGGCGGTGGCCGCCGGGTCGTCGAGGTAGCCCAGCATCACGTTGGGCCCGCGCAGCAGCACCTCGCCTGATTCACCGGGTGCTGTCCCGTCGATGCGCAATTCGAAATCTGCGAACGGGCGCCCGCAGGTGGTGGCGACGGTCACCGCGTCGTCATCGTCACGGCACGAGGTGCCCATGCCGTTGGCCTCGGTCAGCCCGTACGCGGTCAGCACGATGTCGATGTCGAGTTCGGACTGCATCCGTTCGACCAGTACGACCGGCACGGTAGCCGCCCCGGTCACCGCGAACCGCAACGAGCTCAGGTCGTAGTCGCGGCGCGCCGGGTGATCAAGCAGGGTCTGGTAGATGGTGGGTGGGCCGGGCAACACGGTGATGCGGTGTTGCTCGATCGCCTGCAGGGTCCGCAGCGGATCGAACGTCAGATGCGGAATGAGCGTGGCACCAGTTTGCATGCAGGCCAAAATGCCTGCCTTGTAACCGAAGTTGTGGAAGAACGGGTTGATGCACAGGTAGCGGTCGTCGCTGGAGATCTTGCCGTTGGCCGCCCAAGACGCCGATGCCGACAGCGACTGCCGGTGTGCGCACAGCACGCCTTTGCTGCGGCCGGTGGTACCGGAGGTGAAAAGAATGTCGCTGACGTCGTCGGGCGTGACCGCCGCCGCGCGGGCCGTCACCGCATCGTCGTCGATCCCGCGGGCGATGAACTCGTCCCAGGTTCCGTCGTCGGCGTCTATCGGTATCCGCACGATATGCCGCAGCGCGGGCAGCGCAGCACGGTCCAGGTCGGCGACGCGATCGTGCCCGAGGAATTGGCCCATCGCGAACAACACCGGCGCCTCGGTGCGCGCCACGATGTCGCTGGCTTCCGATGCCGTGTAGCGGGTGTTGAGCGGGACTATCGCGGCGCCGGCATGGTGGATCGCCAGGCAGGCCACCACCCAATGCCAGGTGTTGGGCGACCAGAGGGCAACCCGGTCTCCGGCTTTGACATCGAGTCCGATCAGCGCGGCCGCCGCTCGACGCACCTCGTCGCGCAGGGCGGTGGCGGTGAACGTACGGTCCTCGGTGATCAGGGCGTTGTGGTCGGGGAATTGCTGCGCGAAACGATCCAGCGCCGCGGGCACGGTACGCGCATCGTCCCCCGCAAGCGGGCGGTGCCCCCATGTCATCGGCGACGCTCCTAACAAAGCAAGTGCTTGGTAGGTTAGCCTACAGTGCATGCAGGACGTCGAGGAGTTCCGGGCGGAGGTCCGCACTTGGCTCGCCGACAATCTGGTCGGCGAATTCGCAGCTCTCAAGGGCCTTGGCGGTCCCGGTCGCGAGCACGAGGCATTCGAAGAGCGCCGGGCATGGAACCAGCATCTCGCTGCGGCGGGGCTGACTTGTCTGGGGTGGCCGGTCGAACATGGCGGGCGGGGCCTGTCGACGGCCCACCGGGTGGCCTTCTACGAGGAGTACGCCCTGGCCGACGCGCCGGACAAGGTCAACCACTTCGGGGAAGAGTTGCTGGGCCCGACGTTGATCGCATTCGGAACGCCCGAGCAGCAGCAGCGCTTCCTGCCGCGCATCCTCGACGTCACCGAGCTGTGGTGCCAGGGATATTCGGAGCCGGGCGCCGGCAGTGACCTGGCCAACGTGTCGACCACGGCCGAACTCGACGGTGACCAGTGGGTGATCAACGGCCAGAAGGTGTGGACGTCGCTGGCGCACCTGTCGCAGTGGTGCTTTGTGGTCGCGCGAAGCGAAAAGGGCTCCAAGCGGCACGCCGGACTGTCGTATCTGCTGGTGCCGCTGGACCAGCCCGGCGTTGAAGTCCGGCCCATCATTCAGATCACCGGCACCGCGGAATTCAACGAGGTGTTCTTCGACGACGCCCGCACCGACGCCGGCCTGGTGGTAGGGCAGCCGGGCGACGGCTGGCGGGTCGCGATGGGAACGCTGACCTTCGAGCGCGGCGTGTCCACGCTGGGGCAGCAAATCATCTATGCCCGTGAGCTTTCCAATCTGGCCGAACTCGCGCAGCGCAACGGCGCCGCCGACGATCCGGTCATCCGGGAGCGTCTCACCCGGGCGTGGACCGGGCTGCGAGCCATGCGCAGCTACGCGCTGGCCACCATGGACGTCGAGCAGCCCGGGCAGGACAACGTGTCGAAGCTGTTGTGGGCCAATTGGCATCGCAGCCTTGGCGAGCTGGCGATGGACGTGGTGGGAAAGTCCGGAATGACCTTGGCGGACGGCGAATTCGACGAATGGCAGCGGTTGTTCCTGTTCACCCGCGCCGACACCATCTACGGCGGATCCAACGAGATCCAGCGCAATATCATCGCCGAGCGGGTGCTCGGCTTACCCCGAGAGGCTAAGGGATGACGCTCTCCGAAGCGCCGAAAGAGATTGCCGGGCATGGACTTTTGGAAGGCAAGGTAGTCGTGGTTACCGCGGCAGCGGGAACCGGCATCGGCGCGGCGACCGCGCGGCGGGCATTGGCCGAAGGTGCCGATGTGGTGGTCTCCGACCATCACGAACGTCGGCTGGGAGAGACCGCATCCGAGCTGTCCGCGCTGGGCCTCGGTCGGGTTGAGAGCGTGGTCTGCGACGTGACGTCCACGGCTCAAGTCGACGCGCTGATCTCCTCGACCACCGCCCGGCTGGGACGGATCGATGTGCTGGTCAACAATGCCGGGTTGGGCGGCCAGACGCCGGTGGTCGACATGGCCGACGAAGAGTGGGACCGGGTCCTGAACGTGACGCTGACGTCGGTACTGCGGGCCACTCGGGCGGCGCTGCGGTACTTCCGCGACGCGCAGCACGGCGGAGTGATCGTCAACAACGCGAGCGTGCTGGGCTGGCGGGCACAACATTCGCAGTCGCACTACGCGGCCGCCAAGGCTGGAGTGATGGCCTTAACTCGTTGCAGCGCAATTGAAGCCGCCGAATACGGGGTGCGTATCAACGCGGTGTCCCCGAGCATCGCCCGGCACAAGTTCCTGGAGAAGACGTCGTCGTCCGACCTGCTGGACCGGTTATCCGCCGGGGAGGCGTTCGGCCGAGCCGCCGAGCCGTGGGAGGTCGCGGCCACCATCGCGTTTCTGGCCAGCGACTACTCCAGCTACCTGACCGGTGAGGTTATCTCGGTTTCCAGCCAACACCCGTAATCTGTCGACTGGCCAAGCAAGCGCTTGGTTGATACTCTGATCGAGTGGATCGAGTGGCCGGTCAGGCCAACAGCCGGCGAGACGAGTTGCTAGGGCTTGCTGCGTCCATGTTCGCCGAGCGCGGACTGCGCGCCACCACCGTGCGCGATATCGCCGACGGTGCCGGCATTCTGTCCGGCAGCCTGTACCACCATTTCTCCTCCAAGGAGGAGATGGTCGACGAGTTGCTGCGCGACTTCCTCGACTGGCTGTTCAATCGCTACCGCGAGATCGTCGACAGCGAAACCAATCCGCTGGAGCGGCTCAAGGGGCTGTTCATGGCGTCGTTCGAGGCGATCGAGGACCGGCATGCCCAGGTAGTCATCTACCAGGATGAAGCCCAGCGACTGCTGGCACAGCCCCGGTTCTCCTATATCGAGGACATGAATCGGCAACAACGCAAGATGTGGCTCGAGTTGCTGAATCAGGGCGTCAAACAGGGCTACTTCCGGCCCGATCTCGAAGTCGATCTCATCTACCGTTTCATCCGTGACACCACCTGGGTGTCGGTGCGCTGGTATCGGCCCGGCGGCCCGCTCACCGCGGAACAGGTGGGCCAGCAGTACCTCGCCATCGTCCTTGGTGGGATTACCAAAGAAGGAGTCTGAAAATGCCCGAGGCGTACGTCATCGACGCTGTGCGTACCGCGGTCGGCAAGCGCAATGGTGCGTTAGCCGGGATACATCCCGTCGACCTGGGTGCGCTGGGTTGGCGTGGACTGCTCGATCGGGTCGATGTCGACCCGGCCGCTGTCGAGGATGTGATCGCCGGTTGCGTGGACGCCATTGGCGGGCAGGCCGGCAACATCGCGCGGCTCTCCTGGCTGGCCGCTGGCTATCCCGAAGAGGTTCCCGGTGTCACGGTGGACCGGCAGTGCGGTTCTAGCCAGCAGGCGATTTCCTTTGGGGCGCAGGCGATCCTGGCCGGCACAGCCGACCTCATTGTGGCCGGCGGCCTGCAGAATATGAGTCAGATCCCGATCTCGTCGGCCATGACCGTCGGCGAGCAGTTCGGGTTCACCTCGCCAACCAACGAGTCCAAGCAGTGGCTGCATCGCTATGGCGATCAGGAGATCTCGCAGTTCCGTGGATCGGAGCTGATCGCCGAAAAGTGGAACCTGTCGCGCGAAGAAATGGAGCAGTACGCACTGACCAGCCACGAGCGCGCCTTCGCGGCGATCCGCGGCGGTCACTTCGACAACGAAATCATCACTGTGGAAACCGAATCCGGGCCGTTCCGGGTGGACGAGGGTCCGCGCGAGTCAACGCTGGAGAAGATGGCCGGGTTGAAGACGCTGGTCGAAGGGGGCCGGCTGACCGCAGCGATGGCCAGTCAGATTTCCGACGGTGCCAGCGCGGTGCTGCTGGCTTCCGAGCAGGCCGTCAAAGACCACAAGTTGACACCGCGCGCCCGCATTCACCACATCAGTGCGCGCGCAGCTGATCCCGTGTTCATGCTCACCGGGCCCATTCCGGCCACCCGCTACGCGCTGGAGAAGACCGGACTGTCCATCGGGGACATCGACACGGTCGAGATCAACGAGGCGTTCGCACCCGTTGTGATGGCGTGGCTCAAGGAGATCAAGGCCGACCCGGAGAAGGTCAACCCCAACGGCGGCGCGATCGCCCTCGGTCACCCACTGGGGGCCACCGGCGCAAAGCTGTTCACCACCATGCTCAATGAGCTCGAGCGCATCGGCGGTCGCTACGGTCTGCAGACGATGTGCGAGGGCGGCGGCACGGCCAACGTCACCATCATCGAGCGGCTCTAACGGCGGGCGACCGTTTGATCCACCACGGTCACGGGTAGGTCGATACGATCAGCCGGTGGCGATGAGGTTGCATCCACACGCCGGTTGTAGACGTTGCATGGAAAGCAACCCCTGCGTTGAGACCACAGCGCCTGCCGGTAATCGTCGCGCACAACGGGAAATCGAATAGCCGGCCTCGCCGGGCCGCACGACCCGACAAGTCGGGATAAGGGCTACTGCACCAACGCGGACGCAGCCTGCAGATGCTCGATCGCGTCACCGACGATCGACTCGATCAGCTCGGCGCACGACGGCAGGTCCTCGAGAATGCCGGCCACCTGTCCGGACGCCAACACCCCGGCCCCCGTATTGCCTTCGACCAGGCCTGCTTTCAGCAGCATCGGGGTGTTGGCCGCCATCAGCACTTGCGACCAGGTCAGTTCCTTGCCGTGCCGCATCGCCAGGCCGTCGGTGATCATCGACCGCCAAGTCATCTGCGACATCCGCTTGAACTTCGCTGCGTTGCGCACGGCAGCAGTGAAACCCCGTACCGGGGAGCCAGCTTCGAGCTTCTCGACCAGCTCGGTGCGCAGTACGCGGTGCGGCATGCCGTCGACGCGCGTGGTGACCACGGTGCCGTCCAGAGCCGCCTCGAGGTAACGCCTTTTGACTGCCTCCGGCACGGTGGAGTCCGAGGTGAGCAGAAAGCGGGTGCCCATCGCGACACCGGCTGCCCCGTAGGACAATGCCGCGGCAAGCCCGCGTCCGTCGAAGAATCCGCCCGCCGCGATGACCGGGATACCGGTGCCCTTGACCGCGTCCAACACCGACGGCAACAGCAGCGTCGTGGCAACCGGCCCGGTGTGCCCGCCGCCTTCGCCGCCCTGCACGATCATCGCGTCGGCGCCCCAGGACGCGACCTTGCGTGCGTGTTTGGCCGCGCCGATCGACGGGATGACAACCGCCCCAGCCTCTTTCAACCGAGCGATCAGTTCCTGTTTGGGTGCCAAGGCGAACGAGGCCACCTTCACGCCCTCGCGGATCATCAGCTCAACACGGTCGCCTGCGTCGGCTGCGTCGGCGCGCATGTTCACGCCGAACGGCTTGTCGGTGGCGGCCTTGACCTTGCCGATGGCCGTCGCCAACTCGTCCAGCGTCATGGTGGCCGAAGCCAGGATGCCGAGCCCGCCCGCATTTGCCGTGGCCGCCACCAGTCGGGCTCCGGCTACCCAGCCCATGCCGGTTTGCACCACCGGGTGCTCGACACCGACCAGATCGGTCAGTGGCGTTCGCAGCTTCACGATCGTATCTCTTTGTCGCGCAGAGACTTCGGGTCGATCACCTCGCGGATCAGGCGCAGCTCGTCATCGGACGGCAGTCTCGACTCGGCGGCGGTGTCAAGACCGTGTATGTCGAACGAGGTGGCTTCGCGAACCTCGTCGGGCGACACCCCGGGGTGCAGGCTCAGCGCCTGCATGGTGGCGTCGGGGCCCTCGAAGTCGAAGACGCCAAGGTTCGACACCACCCGATACACCTTGGCGAACCGGAACGCCGGGTTGTCCGCGTCCACCTTGTCGGTGCCGATGCCGCAGACCACGTCGACCTTGTCACAGAACACCCGCTTGGAGTGGCTGCCGACCCAGTAGCTGGTCGCGTGGTTGACGGCATTGCCGGGCGCACCGCGCACGCCGAACATCTGTCGGGTAGGGTGCTGCAACGGGCCGAATGCCGAGAGGTTCTGATTGCCGTAGCGGTCAACCTGATTGGCGCCCATCACCACATGCCGCCGTCCCCAGGACAATGTCTCGAACACGCGGCCGAAGGGCATCCAACCTTCGACGGGCCCGACCTTGCCCAATGCCGGGGTGTCGGCGAGCAGTTGCGCCTCGCCGTCGGACAGCAGGATGTCGGGAGAGAAGGTCAGCCGGGCCAGCCGCGCACCGACCGAGACCATGTTGGCCATCGGGCTAACCATGATCTCGCCTGCGTCCCTGAATAACTCGGCGCAGGCGACCGCACAGACTTCAGCTCGAGTGCTCGCGGTGTTGCTCACTTCGCCGCCTCCTCTGCGAACTTGCGAACGGCCGCTTGGTATTCGGCCTCGCCGCCGGACAGGTAGGTCGCAACGAACTGCTGCCAGCCCTCTTCTGTCGAGGCCGCCTCTGCGTAGTGTCGCTGAAATTTCTCGTCCCGACTGTAATCCGGTGCGGCGGTGGTGAAGTGGGCACCATTCGGCGCTTCCACCACCCCGTCGACCATCATCCGGTTCACCAGCAGCGCCTGCGGCGGCACCGCCTTGACCAGCTCCTCGGTCGGGACGACTCGTTCGACCGAAAGGTAGCGCTTCTCGGCGGCCATCAAGAACAGGTCGTCGAAGTAGGGGTCGATTCCGGTGTAAGCGGCATTGCCTTGGCTGTCACCAAGATTGAGGTGTACTAAGGCCACATCCAGGGTCAGCGCCGGCATGGCGATCAGCGTCTCGTGGCCACCGCCGGCCGCGGGGTACGGGCTGGTGACAGTGGCCAGCTCGCCCTCCCAGAAGTCCGGGACGGAGCTGCCCAGCCCAGCACGGGTCGGCAGGAACGGCAGTCGCTGCGCCGCCGCTTGCAGTCCGCAACGCAGCATGCCTTCGTCCATCTCGCGGGCTTCGATGGCTCCGCTGGTGCGCGCCTTGGCGAACCACGGGTCGTAGAACGGGGCCGAGTCCAGCGAGACGAACCCGTAGTAGACGCGCTTGACCTTGCCGGCCGAGCACAGCAATCCAAGGTCGGGTCCGCCGTAGGTGACCACGGTCAGGTCCTTGGCGTCGGTGCGCAGCAGTGCGCGCACGAACGCCATCGGCTTGCGTCGTGATCCCCAGCCGCCGATGCCGATGGTCATGCCGCTGCGCACCTGCGCGACGGCCTCGTCGAGAGTGGTTCTCTTGTCAGCCATTACGCCTTTTTGCCCTTCGCGGTGCCGGCGAACGCGTCGCGGTGCTCGTCGGCGACGCCGGCGAGGTTGAGCTCGAAGGTAAAGCCCTGTTCCATGCGGTAACTCGCGTTGACTCGTTGCACGTCAATCAAGTTCAGCGCCTCTTTGGCTGCCCGGATCACCCGGGTGTCCTTGACGGCGATGTCACGCGCCACCCGCAAGGCGGCTTCGTCGAGCTGGTCGCGCGGCACCACCTCATGCACCGAGCCGAAGTGGTGCAAGGTGGCGGCGTCCACGGTGGCCGCGGTGAAGAACAGCCGCCGCATCAGGTGCTGTGGGACCAATCGCGACAAGTGCGTCGCGGCGCCCAGCGCGCCGCGTTCCACCTCGGGCAGCCCGAAGGTGGCGTCGTCGGAGGCCACGATGACGTCGGAGTTGCCGACCAATCCGATGCCGCCGCCGACGCAGAATCCGTTCACGGCCGTGACCACTGGCACCGCGCACTCATAGACCGCGCGGAACGCGGCGAAGCAGCCGCGGTTGGCGTCGATGAGCGCGCTGAAGCCCTCGGTGCGCTGCATCTCCTTGATGTCGACACCGGCGTTGAAGCCCCGGCCCTCAGCGCGCAAGATCACCACGTGGGTCTCGGGATCGTTGCCGGCGGCGGTGATTGCGTCGCCGAGTTCGAACCAGCCCTGCGACGGGATGGCATTGACAGGCGGGTAGTCGACGGTGACCGCGACTATGCCCGGTTCTGTGCTGGTGGTTGTGATCGTCATTGCACTTCCCTGTGGGTGACTACCTAAGCAAGCACTTGCTTGGTACGCTAGCACAGTGACTCGCGCCGAAGCAGCCGACGCCATCAATTTGGGATTGGCCGGGCGGGTGGTTTTGGTCACTGGCGGCGTTCGAGGGGTAGGTGCCGGGATCAGTTCGGTTTTCGCCGAGCAAGGCGCAACCGTGATCACTTGCGCTCGCCGCCCCGTCGACGGTCTGCCGTACGAGTTTCATGCCTGCGACATCCGTGACGAGGACTCGGTGACTCGGCTCATCGACTCGATCGCCGAGCGGCACGGACGGCTCGACGTCGTCGTCAACAATGCCGGAGGATCGCCCTACGTGCTGACCGCGGAGTCCAGCCCGAACTTCAACCGCAAGATTATCGAACTCAATCTCATTGGCGGCCTGCTGGTTTCGCAAGCCGCCAACGAGAAGATGCAGGATCAGCCGGGCGGCGGGTCGATCGTCAACATCTGCAGCCTCAGCGGCCGGCGCCCGTCTCCGGGCACTGGCGCATACGGCGCGGCCAAGGCCGGCCTGGAAAGTCTTACCCAGACACTGGCAGTGGAATGGGGACCCAAGGTCCGGGTGAACGCCTGCGTGGTCGGCATGGTCGAAACCGAACAGGCAGAGCTGTTCTACGGCGACGCCGAGTCGATCGCTGCGATTTCCAAGAACGTGCCACTGGGCCGGCTGGCCAAACCCGAGGATATCGGTTGGGCCGTAGCCTTTTTGGCGTCGGATGCGGCGGCCTATATCAGCGGCGCCTCATTAGAGGTGCACGGGGGCGGCGAGCCACCGCACTATCTGGCGACAACGAACGCCAGCGCGATCAAGTAGAGGAGACGAGAATTATGGGCGTGGTCGACGGCCGTGTTGTCATCGTCACCGGAGCGGGCGGCGGTATCGGCCGCGCGCATGCGCTGGCCTTTGCGGCCGAAGGTGCACGTGTTGTCGTCAACGACATCGGGGTGGGACTGGACGGCTCTCCCGCGGGCGGTGGCAGCGCCGCGCAGGGCGTAGTCGACGAAATCACCGCGGCCGGAGGCGAAGCCGTCGCCAACGGATCCAACATCGCGGACTGGAACGAAGCGGCCGCCCTCGTCCAAACCGCCATCGACACCTTCGGCGGGCTGGACGTTGTGGTCAACAACGCGGGCATCGTGCGCGACAGAATGATGGCCAACACCAGCGAGGAAGAGTTCGACGCCGTCATCGCCGTGCATCTCAAAGGCCACTTCGCCACGATGCGCCACGCCGCGTCGTACTGGCGTGGACTGTCCAAAGAGGGCAAAACCGTTGACGCCCGGATCATTAACACCAGTTCCGGCGCGGGTCTGCAAGGCAGTGTCGGGCAGGGCAACTACAGCGCCGCCAAGGCCGGCATCGCTGCCATGACGCTCGTCGCCGCGGCTGAAATGGGTCGCTACGGTGTGACAGTCAACGCGATCGCGCCCTCGGCCCGCACCCGCATGACCGAGACTGTCTTCGCCGACATGATGTCGACGCAGGGCCAGGAGTTCGATGCGATGGCGCCGGAAAACGTTTCCCCACTGGTTGTTTGGCTGGGTAGTGTCGAATCCCGCGATGTGACCGGCAAGGTCTTCGAAGTCGAAGGCGGCAAGATTCGCGTCGCCGAGGGCTGGGCGCACGGCCCGCAGATCGACAAGGGCGCCAAGTGGGATCCCGTCGAGGTCGGGCCCGTAGTCGCCGATCTGCTGGCCAAATCGCGGCCGCCGGTTCCGGTCTACGGCGCCTAGCTATTCGTTAGGGGTCGCAGATGATGACCGGGATGACCCGATCGGTCCAGGACCGGTAGTCGCCGAACGACGGGTACATGGCATCCAACTTGGGCCAGTACTCTTCGCGCTCCGGCTTGGTGGCGTCACGCGCCTGCAGCGCCAGCACCTCGTCTTTAATCTGTACGGAGACTTTGGGATTGGCCTTGAGGTTGAGGTACCACAGCGGGTGCTTGTCGCTGCCGCCCCGGGAGGCGACCAGGATTACCCGGTTGCCTTCGCGCAGGAAGAGCAGCGGGCTCACCCGCGGTTCACCGGTCTTGCGGCCGGTGGTGGTCAGCAACGCGACCGGGGCATTCTGGAACCTGCCGCCGAGTTTTCCGTTGCTGATCCGATAGATCCCGGCGTTGCCCTTCGCCATCCACTTGATGAAGAAGTTGACCCAAGGCGCATTCAGATTTTTTGGCCGTGGCTTCGGCATGTCAGGCCCCCGTTTCGTACCTAGTTTCAGCGTTGAATAAATGGGTGGAATCGCACCTTGATGTGGTGGATTTCCGCTTGCCCGCTTGAACTTTCGGCGGGAATCACGAAGGTCTCGTCGACCCGGGCGGCAACTCGGCGCCCACCCAACGCCGCCTTGGTGAGCACGTTGTACACCGCGCTCACCTCGTCGCCGGCGATGCGGTAGTCCGGTGGTGTGGTTTCGGCGAGGAACCGGTACTGAGGTCCGCGATTGAGGCTGCGGCGCAAGTGATTTCCGGAGAACCCGTTCTTGAACCCCTGTTCGACGCGGGTGCACTCAGTTGCGAAAGGCACGGCATCGCCGTCGTGACTGACCAGCGCGTCGATGTACGCCTGCGCCGCCGCTATCCGGCTTTCTTCGGAGACCAGCACCGACCCGGTTAGATGCGTTCGATGATGGTGCCGGTGGACAGCGCGCCGCCCGCACACATAGTGATCAGCGCCGTGGTCTGGTCGGTGCGCTCCAGCTCGTGCAGCGCGGTCGTGATCAGCCGGCTTCCGGTGCTGCCCACCGGGTGGCCCAGCGCGATCGCGCCGCCGTTCACGTTCACCCGGGACATGTCGGCCTCGTGCACCCGCGCCCAGGACAACACCACCGACGCAAACGCCTCGTTGATCTCGACGAGGTCGATGTCGCCCATCTTCATCCCGGCCTTCTCCAGCACCTTCGCGGTCGACTGCACCGGACCGTCCAGGTGGTAGTAAGGCTCGGCACCGACCAGCGCCTGGCTGACGATCCGGGCGCGCGGCTTGAGGCCGAGCGCCTTGGCCTTGTCCTCGTCCATCCACAACACCGCCGCGGCGCCGTCGGAAATCTGCGACGACGTGCCCGCGGTATGGATGCCGCCCTCGATGACCGGCTTGAGCTGGCTCAGTCCCTCCAAGGTGGTGTCACGCAGGCCCTGGTCGCGAGTGACGACATGGCGGTCGCTGGTCGGCTGTTTCTGCTCGTCGAGCACCGGAGCCTCAATGCCGCTGATCTCGCGGTCGAACCGGCCCTCGGCCCAAGCCTGCTTGGCCTTTCGCTGCGAGTCGAAGCCGAACGCGTCGATGTCCTCGCGGGTGATGCCGCGGCGCTTGGCGATCCGCTCGGCGGCGGTGAACTGGTCGGGCAGATCGATGTCCCACGAAGCGGGCCGCAAGATGTTGCGGTCGGGGCCCGCATTGGCGCCAAGGCCGACCCGGCTCATGGCCTCGATGCCGCACGCGATGCCGACGTCGATGGCGCCCGCGGCGATCAGGCCGGCGATCAGGCCGTTGGCCTGTTGACTGCTGCCGCACTGGCAGTCCACCGTCGAGGCGCCAACGTGCTCGGGCAGCCCGGCGACGAGCCAGCTGACCCGGGTGATGTTGTTGGACTGCTCGCCGAACTGCGTGACGCAGCCGCCGATGATCTGTTCGACGTCGCCGGCGTCGATACCGGCCTTCTCTACGAGAGCTTTCTGCGTGGCCCCCAATAACTCGGTGGCATGCAGACCGGACAGCCATCCATTTCGCTTACCGATGGGGCTGCGAGTGGCTTCAACGATGACAGGGTTACCCATTCCGTCAGGCTAGAACACGTTTCATTACTCTGACAAGCGAGGATGGTGACCTGCCTTTTATCTGCGCAGGAGCCGTGTTTTACTGGCACTAGAACACGTTGCAATTGAGGAGCGCACAGCTATGCCACCCCCCAACATTCCCGCCGACTTCGACTTCCTGGACCCGGACGTCAACCTCGCCGGGCTGCCCGTCGCGGAGCTCGCCGAGCTGCGCGAGGCGGAGCCCGTTCACTGGGTCGACATCCCGGGTGGCACGGGCGGCTTCGAGGACAAGGGCTACTGGATCGTCTCCAAGCATGCGGACGTCAAGGAGGTGTCGCGTCGCAGCGACGTCTTCTCCAGCATGGAGAACGGCGCCATCCCGACCTGGCCGCCGGAGATGAAGCGTGAGCAGGTCGAACTGCAGCGCAGCGTCATGTTGAACATGGACGCGCCGCACCACACCCGGTTGCGCAAAATCATCTCCCGCGGGTTCACGCCACGGGCCATCGGGCGTCTGGAAGAAGAACTCGCCCAGCGCGCACAGAACATCGCCAAGAGCGCGGCGGCGGAGGGCTCCGGCGACTTCGTCGAGCAGGTGTCCTGCGAGCTGCCGCTGCAAGCCATTGCGGGCCTGCTGGGTGTTCCCCAGGAGGATC
Organism: uncultured Actinomycetota bacterium; assembly: GCA_963826365.1. Taxonomy (GTDB): domain Bacteria; phylum Actinomycetota; class Actinomycetes; order Mycobacteriales; family Mycobacteriaceae; genus Mycobacterium. The sequence goes on from CAWGXA010000014.1 coordinate 162,204, forward strand.
GTGACAAGCTCTTCCGCTGGTCCAATGAGATGACCGGTGGCACCGACCCCGAGTACGCCACCGTCGATCCCGCGCAATCGTCGATGGAACTGATCATGTACGCCATGGCGATGGCCGCGGAGCGGAACCAGAACCCCACCGACGACATCGTCACCACGCTCATTCAGGCCGACATCGACGGGGAGAAGCTCTCCGACGACGAGTTCGGCTTCTTCGTGGTCATGCTCGCGGTGGCGGGCAACGAGACCACGCGCAACTCGATCACCCACGGCATGATCGCCTTCGCGAACAACCCGGATCAGTGGGAACTGTTCAAGAAGGAACGCCCGTCGACCACGGCCGACGAGATCATCCGTTGGGCCACACCGGTATCGGCGTTCCAGCGCACCGCCAACGAGGACGTCGAACTGGGTGGCGTGACCATCAAGAAGGGGCAGCGGGCGGTGATGTCCTACCGGTCGGCCAACTTCGACGAAGAGGTCTTCGAAGATCCACACTCGTTCAACATCCTGCGCGACCCCAATCCCCACGTCGGCTTCGGCGGCACCGGCGCCCACTACTGCATCGGTGCGAACCTGGCCCGGATGACCATCAATCTCATCTTCAACGCGGTCGCCGATCACATGCCGGACCTCAAGTCGGTCGGCGAGCCCGAGCGACTGCGATCGGGCTGGCTCAACGGCATCAAGCACTGGCAGGTCGACTACGCCGGAAACTCCGCGGTGACGGCCTGATGGATTTCGATCTCACTGCGACGCAGCAGGCCGTCGCCGACGTTGTCACGTCCGTGCTGGAAAAAGAGTTGACCTGGGACGCGCTAGCCAGCGGGGGCGTAACCGCACTGCCGGTGCCCGAACGCCTGGGCGGCGACGGCCTCGGTCTACCCGAGGTCGCCACGGTGCTCACCGAAGTTGGCCGACGCGGTGCCATCACGCCGGTGCTCGCCACGCTGGGCTTCGGCGTCCTGCCGTTGGTGGATTTGGCTTCCGATGAACAGCAGGACCGATTCCTGGCTTCGGTCCCCAAGGGCGGGGTGTTGACCGCGGCGCTCAACGAGCCCGGTGCCGCGCTACCCGACCGGCCGGCCACCACGTTCGCGGGCGGTCGTTTGTCGGGTACCAAAGTCGGTGTTGCATATGCCGAAAAAGCGGATTGGCTGATCGTGACGGCCGACACTGCGGTCGTCGTGGTCTCGCCGAAGGCCGACGGTGTCGAGCTCGTTCGCACCCCGACGTCGAATGGCTCGGAGGAATACACGGTGACGTTCGCCGCTGTCGCGGTTCCCGACACCGATGTGCTGGCGGGCGCCACCGCGCGCCGGGTCAATGAGCTCGCGTTGGCGGCGATCGGCGCCTTCACCGACGGGCTGGTGGCTGGGGCGCTGCGGCTGACCGCCGATTACGTAGCCGGGCGCAAGCAGTTCGGCAAGCCGTTGTCGACCTTCCAGACCGTGGCGGCGCAGCTGGCCCAGGTCTACATCGCTTCGCGCACCATCGATTTGGCGGCGAAGTCGGTAGTCTGGCGCCTGTCCGAAGGCCGAGATGCCGACGACGACCTGGACGTCCTGGGATACTGGATCACGTCGCAGGCGCCGCCGGTCATGCAGACCTGTCATCACCTGCACGGCGGGATGGGTATGGACATCACCTATCCGATGCACCGGTACTACTCCTCGATCAAAGACCTGTCCCGGTTGCTGGGCGGGCCTTCTCATCGCCTCGATCTGGTGGGAGCGCAATGTTCATAGAGTTGACTCCGGAGCAGCGTCAGCTGCAAGCGGAGCTACGCGAGTACTTTTCGAATCTGATTTCCCCTGACGAGGCGGAAGCGATGGAGTCCGACCGTCACAACGAGGCCTATCGCGCGGTGATCCGGCGGATGGGCCAGGACCGCAAGCTCGGGGTGGGGTGGCCAAAGGAGTTCGGCGGCCACGGCTTCGGGCCGATCGAGCAGTCGATCTTCGTCAACGAGGCGCATCGGGCCGACGTGCCACTACCCGCGGTGACGCTGCAGACGGTCGGTCCGACCCTGCAGCGGTTCGGCAGCGAGCTGCAGAAGAAGAAATTCCTGCCTGCCATTCTTGCCGGCGAGGTGCACTTCGCAATCGGCTACACCGAGCCGGAAGCCGGCACCGACCTGGCATCGCTGCGCACCACTGCAGTGCGCCATGGCGACGAGTACATCGTCAACGGCCAGAAGATTTTCACCACCGGCGCCCACGATGCCGACTACATCTGGCTGGCCTGCCGCACCGACCCGGAAGCCGTGAAGCACAAGGGTATTTCGATCCTGATCGTCGACACCAAGGATCCTGGCTACTCCTGGACACCGATCATTTTGTCCGACGGCGCCCACCACACCAACGCCACCTACTACAACGACGTGCGGGTGCCCGCCGACATGCTGGTCGGCGAGGAGAACGGCGGATGGCGGCTGATCACCACACAGCTCAACAACGAGCGGGTGATGCTCGGTCCGGCGGGCCGTACTGCCGGCATCTACGATCGGTTGCACGCGTGGGCTTCCAAGCCCGGCGGTGACGGCGTCACGCCGATCGATCACTCCGATGTCAAGCGCGCGCTCGGCGAGATCTACTCGATGTGGCGAATCAACGAGCTGCTCAACTGGCAGGTCGCGGCCGCCGGCGAGGACATCAACGTGGCCGACGCTGCGTCGACGAAAGTCTTTGGTACCGAAAGCATTCAGTACATCGGCCGGCTCGCCGAGGAGATCGTCGGCAAATACGGCAACCCGGCCGAATCGGACACCGCCGAGCTGCTCGACTGGCTCGACTCGCAGACCAAGCGCAATCTGGTGATTACCTTCGGCGGAGGCGTGAACGAAGTCATGCGGGAGATGATCGCAGCGGCCGGCCTCAACGTGCCGAGGGTGCCTCGATGACCGAGATCCGGGATGCCATTGAGAAGATCACGGCGTCCGTTGTAGCGAAGCCGCGCGTGGCCCGGGATCCGGTGAACGACCCGACCATCAAGAACTGGGTAGAAGCCCTCGGCGACCGCAACCCGATCTACACCGACGAGGCCGCGGCCCGCAAAGCCGGACATCCTGGAATCGTTGCCCCACCGGCGATGATTCAGGTCTGGACCATGTTCGGCCTGAGCGGCGAGCGTCCAACCGACGATCCCATGGGCCCAATGATGGAGTTGTTCGACGGCGCAGGGTATGTCGGTGTGGTCGCCACCAATTGCGAGCAGACCTATCACCGATACCTGCGGCCCGGCGAGCAGGTCACCATCGCCTCTGAAATGCGCGACGTGGTCGGCCCGAAGCAGACCGCGCTCGGTGAGGGCTGGTTCATCAACCAGCACATCACCTGGCGGGTGGGCGACGAGGATGTCGCCGAGATGGCGTGGCGCATCTTGAAATTCAAGCCACGCGAGTCAGACGCTGCCGGGGCCTCCGCCGTACCTGCGGATCTGGACCCCGAGGCGATGATGCGCCCCGCGCTGTCGCGGGACACCGCGTTCTTCTGGGAAGGCGTCACCGCACACGAGCTTCGCATCCAGCGGCGGCCCGACGGCGCGCTGCAGCATCCGCCGGTGCCTGCGGTGTGGCAGGACAAGGAAAAGCCGGTCGACTACGTCGTCGCCGCTGGCTTGGGCACGGTGTACAGCTTCGTGGTGCACCATGCGCCCAAGGTGCCGGGGCGCACGCTGCCTTTCGTTATCGCTTTGATCGAACTCGAAGAAGGCGTACGCATGCTCGGCGAGCTTCGCGGCGTCGACCACGCTGAGGTGAAGATCGGAATGCCAGTTCGCGCAACATATATCGACTTCCCAGCCGGCGATTCCGGACCGGAGTGGACTCTGTACGCCTGGGAGCCCCAAGCATGAGCGCCTCGGTGATCGAAGTGGGCACCGTGCTGCCCGAACTAAAGATCCACGGCGACCCCACCTTCATCATCTCGACGGCCATCGCCACCCGCGACTACCAGGATGTGCACCACGACCGGGACCTGGCGCAGGCCAAAGGCTCCAAGGACATCTTCGTCAACATCTTGACCGACACCGGTCTGGTGCAACGCTTTCTGACCGACTGGGCCGGACCGACGGCGTTGATCAAGTCGATCGGGCTGCGGCTGGGGGTGCCGTGGTACGCCTACGACACGATCACCTTCTCCGGTGAAGTGACCGCGGTGGAGGATGGCCTGATCACGGTGAAAGTGTTTGGCCGCAACAGCCTTGGCGATCACGTCATCGCGACTGCCACGCTCACGATCGGAGACGCCTAATGTTGTCGGGTAAGGCTGCCATCGTCGGCATTGGCGCTACCGACTTCTCGAAGGACTCCGGACGAAGCGAGCTGCGGCTGGCGGCCGAGGCGGTGGGCAACGCCCTCGACGACGCCGGGCTCAGCCCCGCCGATGTCGACGGGCTGACGACCTTCACCATGGACACCAACAACGAGACCGCGGTAGCACGTGCGGCCGGCATCGGTGACCTGAAGTTCTTCGCCCAGACCGGGTATGGCGGTGGAGCCGCGTGTGGGACCATCCTGCACGCGGCAATGGCCGTCGCGACCGGTGTCGCCGATGTTGTGGTGGCCTACCGGGCGTTCAACGAGCGGTCCGGCATGCGGTTCGGCCAGGTGCAAACCAGGTTAGCGGGAAACGCTGGTGTGCAAGCCGATTCGACGGCCGCCGACAACTCCTTCTCGTATCCGCATGGGCTGTCGACGCCGGCGGCGCAGGTCGCCATGATCGCCCAGCGGTACATGCACTGGTCGGGCGCGACCAGCCGCGACTTCGGCGCCATCTCGGTGGCCGACCGCAAGCACGCTGCCAAGAACCCGAAGGCATACTTCTACGAAAAGCCGATAACCATTGAGGACCACCAGAATTCGCGGTGGATCGCGGAGCCGCTGCGGCTGCTGGACTGCTGCCAGGAGACCGACGGAGCGGTGGCCATCGTGGTGACGTCGCCTGAGCGGGCGCGGGACCTCAAGCAGCGGCCGGCCATCATCGAGGCGGCGTCGCAGGGCTCCAGCCCGGACCAATACACGATGGTCAGCTACTACCGCCCCGAATTGGGCCTGCCCGAAATGGGTCTGGTGGGTCAGCAGCTGTGGCAGCAATCGGGCCTGAAGCCGACCGACATCCAGACCGCGATCCTCTACGACCACTTCACGCCGTTCACCCTGATTCAGTTGGAGGAGTTGGGATTCTGCGGCCGGGGTGAAGCCAAGGACTTCATCGCCAACGGTGCTGTCGAGGTGGGCGGCCGGTTGCCCATCAACACCCACGGTGGTCAACTCGGTGAGGCTTACATCCATGGCATGAACGGCATCGCCGAAGGGGTCCGGCAATTGCGGGGGACCTCGGTGAACCCGGTGCCCGACGTCGAGCATGTGCTCGTCACCGCCGGCACCGGCGTGCCGACCTCCGGCTTGATCCTGGGATAGCTCTTCCCGTTGCCCCCTGCTGCCGCCGAGCGTGAAGTTAGTTTCACGTTCGACCTCGAGAGTGAAACTAATTTCACGCTCGTCGAGTGAAGTGACGCGCGCTGTGCGGCATGCGACGCTGCCGCGATGGGTGGGCCATTCGTGGGTAGTGAGGCTGTAGCCGAAGGCCTGCTGACCAGGAGCCAGCTTTCCCGCTACACCCGACTGTTCCGGGATGTGTACGTCAGTCCGGACACACCAGTCACCGCCGCATTGCGCGCGAAGGCGGGATGGCTCTGGGCCAAGCGGCAAGGGGTTGTCGCAGGCTTCGCCGCGGCCGCTCTGCATGGCAGCAAGTGGGTCGACGACACAACAACCGTGGAGTTAATCCACGAAAACCGACACAGGCTGCCGGGTCTTAGTACCCGGGGGGACCGAATAAGGGAAGACGAAATCGTCGTTGTTGACGGTATTCCGGTAACTTCGCCGACCAGGACGGCACTCGATCTCGGGTGCTGGTATCCAACCACGAGTGGGGTTGCTGCCATTGATTCATTGGCCCGCGCGACGGACATCAAAGTCGCCGATGTAGAGCTGTTGGCTCAGCGATACCCGGGACGTCGAGGTATCGCACGAGCGCGCCTTGCAATCAGTTTGTTCGACCCCGGAGCCCAGTCTCCGAAAGAGACGTGGTTGCGGCTGGTTCTTGTGCAGGCTGGATTGCCGCGGCCGCAGACGCAGATTCCGGTGTTCGACGAATTCGGCAGTGCGATTGCTTATTTGGACATGGGGTGGGAGGACGTCAAAGTCGCGGTGGAATACGACGGCGATCAGCACCGCAGCGACCGCTCGCAATACAACTGGGATATCAGGCGATTAGAGAGGCTGCAACACCGGGGTTGGATTTTGATCCGCGTCGTAGCAGGTGATCGGCCAGCCGATATTGTCCGCCGCGTCAGGACGGCGCTATCGACCCGAGCGTGAAGTTAGTTTCACGTTCGACCTCGAGAGTGAAACTAACTTCACGCTCAAGGGCGAAAGAGACGCTCGAGGGCGAAAGAGGCGCTCGAGGGCGAAAGAGGACCCGAACAGAGGGGTCCTCCGTTAGGCCGGAACCAGCTCCACGCCGCTGAGCACCACGGCGTTGTCGCGCGCCGGCGCGGTAACGCTGGCCAGGAAGCGGTTGTCTTCCTTCCAGATGCCCACCTTGAGTGTTTCGCCGGGATACGCCACACCGGCAAAGCGTGCGCCGTAGGCGGATACGGCCGTCGCGTCACCGTCCAGCAGCGCGTCGACGATGGCCTTGCACGTCATGCCGTAGGTGCAGAGTCCATGCAGAATCGGCCGCGGAAAGCCTGCGGCAGCAGCGAATTCGGGGTCGGAGTGCAATGGATTGCGATCGCCACACAGCCGGTACAGCAGCGCCTGCTGCGGCAGAATCGGCACGTCGACCTCCAGGTCGGCAGGCCGGTCGGGCGCCCCGTCCGACGATGACGGCCCGCGATCGCCGCCGAAGCCGCCTTCACCGCGGGCGAAGATCGACCGCTTCTGCGTCCACAGCAGGGTGCCGTCGGGTGCGCTGACCGTGGTCTCGCTCCAGATCACTGCGGCCTTGCCCTTGTCCCAGATATCGGTGAACCGGGTGACGGCCTTGGCGGAACCCGACGGGGGCAGTGGCGCGGGCACCTCGACCCGCTCGCTGGCGTGCAGCACCTTGCTCAGCTCGATGTCGATCCCCGGAAATTGCACTGTCGGCGGCTTGGTCATATGGAAGGTCGCGGCGACGTTGCCGAATGTCGGTAGCACCTGCGGCGTTTCGTCGATCAGGTAGCGCAACTCGCGAGGATCCATCGGATCCTTCCCAGCGCCCAACCCCAGCTGGTAGAGCTGGATATCGCTGCTCTCCCAGGAGAATTCGAGGGGCTCGAGCTCGGCGGCCAGTGCGACGTCTACGTCGATCGGCATGTCAGTTCTCTCCTGCGATGTGTAATGCGGCCAGGTACCCGAAGGTCATCGCCGGTCCAATGGTGCCGCCCGGCCCCGGATACGTGTGTCCCATCACCGGAGCGCTGACATTGCCTGCGGCGTAAAGACCTTCGATGATGCTGCCGTCGTCGCGCAGCGCACGCCCGTGGACGTCGGTGCGGATGCCGCCTTTGGTGCCCAGATCACCGGGCACCATCTTGGCGGCGTAATACGGCGCCTGGGCGAGTGCACCCAGGTTGGGATTGGGCTTGTTGGTGGGGTCGCCGTAGTACCTGTCGTAGGCGCTCTCGCCGCGGTGGTAGTCCTCGTCGACACCCGACCGGGCGAAGCCGTTGAAACGCGCCACCGTCGCGGTGAAGTCAGCGGCGGGTAGGCCGGCCTTGTCGGCCAGTTCCTCGAGCGTGGCGGCCTTGATGACGACGCCGGATTCCATCCACTTACGCGGAATACGTTGTCCGGGCTGCAGTCCGGCGAAGATGTAGCGGTCGCGGTACTGCTGGTCGAACACCAGCCACGCGGGAATGTTCTCGCCCGGGCCCGGCCCCTGGCCGTGTTCGCCGCCGTACATGTGGTGGCAGGCTTCCACATAGGGCATCGACTCGTTCATGAACCGCTTGCCGGACATGTTGACGATGATCGAACCGGGCGAGTTGCGCTCCGACAACGCGAACCACGGTGCGCCCACCAGTGGCACCGTTGGGCCCCACCAGGCGTCCTCCATCACATCCAGTGCGGCACCGAGCTTTTCGCCCGCGATGATGCCGTCACCGGTATTGGCCTTCGCGCCGACGGTCCACTCGGTACTGATCGGCGCACGCTGGTATTTCACCCGCATCTGCTCGTTGTGCTCAAAACCGCCCGACGCCAGGATCACGCCGCGGCGAGCGCGGATAAGTTGCGGCTCAGCCGATTCCGATGCACCGGCATCGCGCACGTAAACACCCCGGACCGTGCCGTCCTCGACGTACAGGTCAGTGAGCGCGGTGTTCAGCGTGACCGGAACGCCGGCCTGCTGTAGCCCGAGCCGTAACGGCCCAATCAGGGCCCGGCCCATGCCGACGAGGTTCTTGCCGGTGGCCTTCGCCCACATGGTGCGGGCGCCGACCTTCAAGCTGCGCAGCACTCCGCGCGGGTGCCGCTTGAGCATGTTCAGTCGCACGTAGTCCTGCTGCATCACAACGACATTGAGCGGGACTTTGCCGTAGGCAGGCTCCAGCCCGGACTCGTCCGGGCCGAGCTTGCGCGCATTGAACGGCTTGGGTTCGATCGAACGCCCCTCCGCGCGGCCGCCCGGCGCTTCCGGGTAGTAATCGGAATAACGCGGCACCCAACACATCTTCAACGGAGTGTGCTTGAGCACGAACGACAGCATCTCCGGACCGCGGTTGAGGTAGGTGTCGATGCGCTCCGGCTCGACGACGTCGCCGACGATGCCGTGCAGGTACTTGCGGGCCGCGTCAGGGGTGTCCTTCACGCCATCGCGCTTGAGCACCTCGTTGTTCGGAATCCAAACGCCGCCGCCGGACCGCGCAGTGGAGCCGCCGAAGTGAGGCGCTTTTTCGATGACTACTGTCGAAAGGCCTCGGTGCGCGGCGGCTAGGGCAGCCACCATGCCGGCTCCGCCGCTGCCGACCACGACGACGTCGTACTCCTGCGCTGTCATGTAGAACACGTTATAGAATTGCCCGGGTCGGGCGCTACCGGCCCGGTCAAACGAACGAGGGGACTTCGGTCAATGCTCAGTGTTGCTACCCGCGACGAGCTGGCTGCCGACCTGGCGCAAGCCGAACGGAGCCGCGAGCCGATCGCCCCGCTGACGTCTGCACACCCGGATATTGACGTCGTCGACGCTTACGAGATTCAGCTGATCAACATCCGTCAGCGGGTTGCTGAAGGAGCCCGGATACTGGGCCACAAAGTGGGACTCTCGTCACTGGCAATGCAGCAGATGATGGGCGTCGACGAGCCCGACTACGGGCACCTGCTGGACGAAATGCAGGTGTTCGAAGACGTCCCGGTCGCGGCGGGGCGATACCTGTATCCACGGGTGGAGGTCGAGGTGGGTTTCATCTTGTCCGCCGACCTGCCCGGCGCCGACTGCACCGAGGACGACGTGCTGGCCGCCACCGAAGCTTTGGTCCCGTCCATCGAGCTGATCGACACCAGGATCACCGACTGGAAGATCGCCCTTTGCGACACCATCGCCGACAACGCCTCTTCGGCGGGTTTCGTGCTGGGTGAGGCCCGAGTGTTGCCGTCCGATATCGACGTCAAAGCAATCGACGCGGTGCTGACCCGCAATGGCGAGGTGATCGCCGAGGGCCGAAGCGATGCAGTGCTGGGTAACCCGGTGACCGCGGTGGCTTGGCTGGCTCGCAAGGTGGAGAGCTTCGGGGTGCGACTGCGCAAGGGCGACGTGGTGCTTCCCGGATCCTGCACGAAGGCGATCGATGCCCGCCCCGGTGACCAGTTCGTCGCCGACTTCACGGGGCTGGGTTCAGTGCATTTGTCGTTTGAATAGGCTCGGATTACTTTTGAATCAGTCGATTTAAAGCTTCGAAAAGGAGCATCATGCCGTCGAAGGCAAGCGTCGCCATTGTCGGGTCGGGAAACATCAGCACCGACCTGCTCTACAAACTGCTGCGATCAGACTGGCTAGAGCCGCGCTGGATGGTGGGGATCGACCCGGAAAGCGAGGGCTTGGCCCGGGCCCGCAAGCTGGGTTTGGAGACCACCCATGAAGGCGTCGACTGGCTACTGGCCCAGTCAGAGAAGCCTGACCTGGTGTTCGAGGCGACCAGCGCCTACGTGCACCGCGACGCGGCGCCGAAGTATGAGGCCGCCGGGATCCGGGCCATCGACCTGACGCCGGCTGCCGTGGGCCCGGCGGTGATTCCGCCGGCGAACCTGCGCCAGCACCTGGATGCGCCCAACGTCAACATGATCACCTGCGGGGGCCAGGCGACCATTCCGATCGTGTACGCCGTGTCGCGGGTGGTCGAGGTGCCCTATGCCGAAATCGTCGCCTCGGTCGCTTCGCTTTCGGCGGGACCGGGCACCAGGGCCAACATCGACGAGTTCACCAAGACCACCAGCAAGGGCGTCCAAACCATCGGGGGCGCCAAGCGGGGCAAGGCGATCATCATCCTGAACCCAGCCGATCCGCCGATGATCATGCGCGACACCATCTTCTGCGCCATCCCCGAGGACGCCGACCACGACGCAATCGCCCAGTCCATCCGCGATGTGGTGGCCGAGGTGCAGACTTACGTGCCGGGATACCGGCTACTCAACGAGCCGCAATTCGACGAGCCCTCGATGCACTCCGGCGGCCAGGCTCTGGTCACGACGTTCGTCGAAGTCGAGGGCGCCGGCGACTACCTACCGCCCTATGCGGGAAATCTCGACATCATGACGGCCGCGGCCACCAAGGTCGGCGAGGAGATCGCCAAGGAAACGCTCGCGGTCACCGGAGGCGCGCGATGACGACCGACATCTTCTTCAACCCGGTTTGGGACATCCGGATGACCGACACTTCGTTGCGGGACGGGTCGCACCACAAACGTCACCAATTCACCAAAGACGAGGTCCAGGCGATCGTGTCGGCACTCGATGCCGCCGGGGTCCCGGTGATCGAGGTGACCCATGGTGACGGTCTGGGCGGCTCCTCGTTCAACTACGGCTTTTCCAAAACGCCCGAGCAGGAACTGATCAAGCTCGCCGCCGAAACGGCAAAAGACGCCAAGATCGCATTCTTGATGCTGCCCGGGGTGGGCACCAAGGAAGACATCAAAGAGGCCCAGGACAACGGCGGGTCGATCTGCCGGATCGCCACCCATTGCACCGAGGCCGACGTGTCGATCCAGCACTTCGGGCTGGCCCGCGAACTGGGTCTGGAAACCGTCGGATTCCTGATGATGGCCCACACCATCCCGCCGGAGAAACTGGCTGCCCAGGCCCGCATCATGGCCGACGCCGGCTGCCAGTGCGTCTACGTCGTCGACTCCGCCGGCGCCCTGGTGCTCGACGCCGTCGCCGACCGGGTGTCGGCCCTGGTCGCTGAACTCGGCGAGGACGCACAAGTCGGCTTCCACGGCCACGAGAACCTCGGGCTGGGAGTAGCAAACTCCGTGGAGGCAGTGCGCGCGGGCGCCAAGCAGATCGACGGCAGTGTGCGGCGCTTCGGTGCGGGCGCGGGCAACGCGCCGGTCGAGGCCCTGATCGGCGTGTTCGACAAGATCGGCGTCAAGACCGGCATCGACTTCTTCGACATCGCCGACGCCGCCGAAGACGTCGTGCGCCCGGCCATGCCGGCCGAATGCGTGCTGGACCGCAACGCGCTGGTCATGGGGTATTCCGGCGTCTACTCCAGCTTCCTCAAGCACGCCGTCCGACAGGGCGAGCGGTACGGTGTCCCGGCGCACGAGCTGCTGCACCGCGCCGGTCAGCGCAAGCTCATTGGCGGCCAGGAAGACCAGCTCATCGACATCGCGCTGGAGATCAAGCGCGAACGAGATGGCGGGGTTGCCACAAAGTCCTAATCGCGGGCACAGCGCGGGCATAGCTACCGCCGGTAGCCTCGGCCGCATGACCGTGACATTCGCTGACTCCATTCGGCGCGGACTCTACGGCGTGCTTGCCGGGGGGCTGCTAACTGCTACCGCTGCGACGATGATCGCGCTGCCGATCGCCAACGCGGATCCCCCGTGCAATCAGACCGTGGGCCAGTCCATCAACTCGTACCTCACCCGGCATCCCGACGTTAAGCAGCAGCTCTCCGCCAAGTCTCAGGCGGAGGGTGGCGGCCCCAACGTCATCGACTACCTGAATCGGCATCCAGATGTGCGGCAGCATCTGATCGACCTGTCCCAGCAGTGCTCGCCTTAGCGAGCGGGCCTCGTTCCTAAAGGGCGGCGACGACACGCGGGAATGTTCGCCATTGACGAAAAAGTAGAACACGTTCTAGCGTCTAGGCGTGTTCTCTGATCCCCTTACCGATGCGATCGCCGAGGCCGAGAAATTAGTGGCCGCCGCACCGCACATCGAGACCGAAGCCGACCTCCTAGAAGGATTGCAATATCTGGCCGGTGGTATCTCGGCCTGCATCCATTTGGCCGTCGACTATGACCGTGACCATCCCTTCCTGCAATCGGGGACCGGGCCGTTCACCAAGATGGGCCTGGATAACCCCGACACGTTGTACTTCGGCACCCGGCTGCACGCCGGCCACGACTACGTCGTCACTGGCAGGCGTGGCACCACCACCGACCTGAGTTTCCAGCTGCTGGGCGGGGAGTACACCGACGACAACGTGCCGGCCAGTCAAGCGGCGTTCGACGACCGCGAACTCGACATCGCGCCAGACGGCAGCTTCGAGTGGCGGGTGCGCCCGACGAGCAATGGCCAGCTGGTGATGCGCGAGGTGTACGGCGACTGGTCGGCGCAGCGCGGCACGCTGGCGATTGCCCGGCTGGACACCGTCGGCACCGCGCCGCCGGCGCTGACCCGCGAGACCATCGAAAGGCGTTATGCCACAGCGGCAAGGCAGCTGGTGCAGCGAATCAAGACCTGGCTGCAATTCCCGCAGTGGTTCTATGACAATCTCCCGGTCAACACCATGGTGCCGCCTCGGCTGACGCCGGGCGGACTGGCCACCCAGTACTCGTCCGTTGGGCATTGGGATCTGCGGCCCGATCAGGCGCTGGTGATCACGATTCCGGTCTCTGATGCGCCTTACCTGGGCTTCCAACTGGGCAGCCTCTGGTACATCTCGCTGGACTACATCAACCACCAGACCTCCCTGAACAACACCCAGGCCCAGGCCGATCCGGACGGCAAGGTCCGCATCGTGGTTGCCGACCAGAACCCGGGAGTGACCAACTGGGTCGAAACGCTAGGCCATCGCCGCGGCTATCTGCAGTTCCGCTGGCAGCGTGTGTCGCGTCAGCTCACCGACGCCGACGGACCTACCGTCGAGCTGGTCGACTTCGACGCGGTGCCGAGTGCACTGCCCCATTTTGAGCACAACAAGATTTCCGAGGAAGCATGGCGTGAGCGAATTGCACTGCGCCACCAACAGATTCAGGCGAGGATGCTGGGATGACGAAGTTGCTCGACGGCAAGGTAGTGGTGATCAGCGGTGTTGGCCCCGGGTTGGGCACCACGCTGGCGCATCGGTGTACTCAGGAGGGCGCCGACCTGGTCCTGGCGGCACGCACGCCCGAACGTCTGGACGATGTAGCCAAGCAGATTGCCGACGTCGGAGGCCGGGCGGTGACGGTGCGTACCGACATCACCGAAGACGACCAGGTGAGCAACCTCGTCGACGCCACGCTGGAGGCCTACGGCAAGGTTGATGTGTTGATAAACAACGCGTTCCGGGTCCCGTCTTTGAAGCCGTTCGCCGGCACCTCGTTTCAGCACATCCGTGATGCGATCGAACTCAGTGCGCTCGGCGCGCTGCGGCTGATCCAGGGCTTCACTCCGGCGCTGGCCGAGGCGCATGGCTCGGTGGTCAACGTCAACTCCATGGTGATCCGGCACTCCCAGGCCAAGTACGGCGCCTACAAGATGGCTAAGTCCGCACTGTTGGCCATGTCGCACTCGCTGGCCACCGAGCTGGGCGAGCAGGGGATTCGCGTCAATTCCGTTGCGCCCGGCTATATTTGGGGCGAGACGCTGCAGGGTTACTTCAACCACCAGGCTGGCAAGTATGGCACCACGGCCGACGAGATCTACGCGGCCACCGCGGCGGACTCCGACCTCAAGCGGCTGCCCACCGAAGACGAGGTGGCCTCGGCGATCTTGTTCATGGCCAGTGACCTGTCCAGCGGCATCACCGGGCAGACCCTGGACGTCAACTGCGGGGAGTATCACACCTGATGGCAGAGCGCACCGATGTCGGCACCGTCGACGATATGCACGCGTCGGCAACCAAGCTGACCGGGCTGGACGACTTCGGCGTCGACGACGACAACTACCGCGAAGCGCTGGGCGTGCTCCTGGAGTCCTATCAGCGTGACGCAAACCTGACCGGCCTGGGCAGCAAGATGAATCGGTTCTTCCTGCGCGGCGCGCTGGTGGCCAGGCTTTTCTCCGAATCCGCTTGGAAGCAATACCCGCAACACGCGCATGTCGCCGTCGAGCGGCCGATCTTCGTCACTGGCCTGCCGCGCACCGGCACTACGATTTTGCACCGGCTGCTGGGCGCGGACCCGGTCCATCAGGGACTGCACTTGTGGCTGGCCGAGTTCCCGCAGCCCCGTCCGCCGCGCGACACCTGGGAGTCAAACCCTTGGTATAGCCAGCTGAACGCGCAGTTCACCCAGCATCACGAAGAGAACCCGGAGTACACCGGCCTGCATTTCATGGCCGCCTACGAGCTGGAGGAGTGCTGGCAGCTGCTGCGGCAGTCGCTGCATTCGGTGTCCTACGAGACGCTCTCGCACCTGCCCACTTACTCGCAGTGGCTGTCGCAACAGGACTGGACGCCGTCGTATCAGCGGCACCGCCGCAACCTTCAGCTGATCGGCCTCAACGACGCCGAAAAGCGTTGGGTGCTCAAGAATCCCAGCCATCTGTTTGCGCTGGACGCCTTGCTGGAGACCTATCCCGATGCGCTGGTGATCCAGACCCATCGGCCGGTGGAAACGATCCTGGCCTCGATGTGCTCGCTAGCTCAGCACACCGCCGAGGGATGGTCGACGACCTTTTCGGGCGCCCAGATCGGTGCCGACGCGATGGAAACCTGGTCGCGTGGCCTGGAGCGGTTCAACACCGTGCGCGCCAAACACAATCCGGCTCAGTTCTACGACGTCGACTACCACGATTTGATCGCCGATCCGTTCGGTACGGTCGCTAACGTGTACGGTCACTTCGACATGGCGCTGACTGGCGAGGCCCGAAAAGCTATGGAGGACAGCCACGCTGAGAGCCAGACCGGCGCTCGGGCTCCGAAGCACAAGTACTCGCTTGCCGATTACGGCCTCACTGCTGAAGAGGTCAAGGAGCGCTTCGCCGGGCTGTGATCAGCCGACGTCGGGCTCCGCATCTAGATACCCTTCGGCGACTGCGTGTTCGATGCTGTCGGAGAGTCGGGGACAGGATTTGACGCGTGCGGTATCCCCGCCGGTTTCCCGCACCTGGCTGAAGTGCGCGCAACGTTGCCACGCTTCGGTGTTCCATTGCACGGCGGTATGGCCGAGCCCCAGCCTCTTGACGGCCACCGAGACATGGCAGAACCGGCAATCCACCGGGAGCAGCCCCGACGTGAGGTAGCGCTCGCGGTCGGCGCGGCTGGCCTCGGCAACCGCGGCGGCACGCTGTGGGTCGTTACTGAAATCCCTTGATTTCGACCAGGACTCGCCATTGCCGCCGTTGCGCGTCGGACGTTCTTCGTGATCGTGATTGTCACCGTGCAGCAGCAACATCGACCGGGCGAGCCGGTCGACGTCGGGAACCGCCGGCTGGTCGTCGGACATGTCGGTCAGTGTTGCTCCGCGGGAACTTCCTCGGCGGCCTCTTGGGCCTTGAGGTTTTCGGCCACCTCGACGTTCCAGTGTTCGATCGCCCGGGTGGTGTCGACCTCGATCTCGAAGCGCTCCACCATTTCGGGGGCGACGTCGGCAGCATCGACATAGAACTGCTGATACCAGCGGCGCAGCTGATAGACAGCACCGTCCTCCTCGACCAGCAGCGGGTTGTCGATCCTGGTCTTGTGCTTCCAAATCTCGACGTCCTGCAGGAAGCCCTTGCTGACGCCCTCGGTGAACACCCGCGCCAGCTTGTCGCTCATCTCTTCGTCCATGCCCTTGGGCTTCTCGACGATGGCGCCCCATTGCAAGACGAACGAGTTCTGGGTCACCGGGTAGTGACAGTTGATCAGGATCGACTCGGCTTTAAAGCCGCCGTAGCTGTTGTGCAGCCAGTTGATCATGAACGACGGCCCGAAGTAGGACGCCTCCGAGTCCAGGTGTGCCTCGCCGTACGACGTCCCCAGATCGTTCACGTCGGGCCGGCCCACGTTGTGCAGGTACTGCGAGGCGATGTGGCCCTCGAAGACGTTCTTGAAGTACGTCGGCAGCCCGAAATGGATGTAGAAGAAGTGCGCCATGTCGGTGACGTTGTCGATGATGTCCCGGCAGTTGGAACCCTCGATGAGGATGCTGTTCCACCGCCAGTTAGTCCACTCGTCGCTGGCGACCTCGGGTATCTCAGGAATCTGGACCGCGGGGTCCGGCGGATTGCCCTCGTGGTCATGCCAGACGAACAGCAGGCCACCGCGGACGTCGGTTGTCCACGACCGGGTGCGCGCCGTTTTCGGTGTGCGCTTGGCGTACGGCACCAGCTTGCAGCGGCCGTCACCGCCCCAGCGCCAGTCGTGGAACGGGCAGGCGACCTCGTCGCCCTTGATGGTGCCCTCGGACAGGTCGCCGCCCATGTGCCGGCAGTAGCCGTCGAGAACCTTCAGGTCGCCCTGCGAGTCGGCGAACACCACCAGCTTGGTGTCGAACGCCTGGATCGAGTGCGGCTGACCGTCCCGAAAGTCGTCTGCGACGCCCAGGCAATGCCAGCCCCGGGCGAATCTGGTCGGCAAGGCGCCGGGGTCGATTTCCCGGATGCCGACCGCATTGGTGTCGGTACTCATCCTGTTACCTCCAACTCACTGGCCCTCTAACTAGAACACGTTACAGTTTTGCGACCGCCTAGCGCAATGACAGCGGCTCTGGCCACGGGATATTGATGCTGGGGTATATCTAGACGATGCCGCTGTTCGCTTTCGAGGGTCGGGCGCCACGCATCGATCCCACCGCCTTTGTGGCGCCAACCGCGACTCTGATCGGCGATGTCACCGTCGAGGCAGGGGCGTCGGTGTGGTTCAACGCCGTGCTACGCGGCGATTATGGGCCGATCGTGGTGCGAGAAGGCGCCAATGTGCAGGACGGGTCGGTGCTGCATGCACCGCCGGGTATCCCGGTGGACATCGGTCCCGGTGCGACGGTGGCCCATATGTGCGTCATCCACGGGGCTCACGTCGGATCCGAGGCGTTGATCGCCAACCACGCCACAGTGCTCGACGGCGCCGTCATCGGCGCACGCAGCCTGATCGCCGCGCATTCCCTGGTAACGGCCGGCACCCAGATTCCGGCCGGGGTGCTGGTCGTCGGGGCACCGGCGCAGATCAAGGGCCCGATTGCCGGCACCGGCGCCGAGATGTGGGTCAACCTGAATCCGCAGGCGTACCGTGACCTCGCGCAGCGCCATCTGGCCGGACTCGAGCCGATCTGACCGGCTGGCACGTCGGCCCTGGGCCGTAGCCGTTCGTGGCACTTCATCCGTCGCCGTAACACGGGACGACACCGAGCGATTCCTGTGCAAATATCCAACAAGATTTCCGATCGCGGCGTGCCCAGGGGAGCGAACGATGAAGAGGGTCTTGATTACCGGGTCGGGCACGGGATTCGGATATGAAGCGGCGATGCGACTCGCGGAAAAAGGTTTCGACGTGATCGCCGCGGTCGAGATCTACGCGCAAGTGCAGACGCTTAAGCGGCAAGCCGCCGCCCGAAACGTCACGCTTCAAGTTGAAAAGCTGGACGTGACGGACCCGGGCGATCGTCGGAAGGCGTTGGACTGGAACGTCGAGATCCTGGTGAACAATGCCGGGGTCTTAGAGGGCGGCTCCGTCCTGGACATCCCGGCGGCCAACATGCGCAACGAGTTTGAGGTGAATGTGATCGGGCCGCTCTTGTTGACCCAGGGGATCGCAAAGCAGATGGTCAAGCGCGGCGAGGGACGAATAGTGTGGGTCTCGTCCCGAGAAGGGCTGAATACCAATCCCTTCACCGGTATTTATTCGGCTTCCAAGCACGCCGTCGAAGCTATCGCGGAAACGATGAGCCTGGAGCTGCAAGAGTTCGGGATCGAGGTGGCAACCGTTAATCCAGGACCCTTCCTGACCGGCTTCAACGACCGCGGGTTCGAGACGTGGCGCAGCTGGCAGGACGACCCCGCCGAGCGGCTATTCGATTACTCCGAGCTCGCCTTTCCCCGAGCTCAATTCGACCCCGAACCGGTGTACGCCACCCTGACGGCGGTTGCCGCAGGTGAGGTCGATAGCTACCGCAACCTGGAGCCGAAGTCGATGCTCGACGAGACCAAGCAACTGATCGACGCTCCGTGGACGAAGAAGGTGAGGGACGGTCTCGGGACTCGGCCCGCCAGCATGCAGAAGTCGTATGAGATGAAGCCGGAAACTCCAGTCGCTGAGTGAGGATTTGTCGATGTCTGATGAAAAGCGGGGACAGGCCAAGCTGTTTGATGCTTTGACGACAAAGGGCACTGCTTTCACTGTGGAGGAGCGGCGCAGGTTGGGTCTGCTGGGTCTGCTGCCTACCGTGGTGAAGACTCTCGGTGAGCAAGCCGAACATGTTTGGCACGAATTCTCCACTCGCCGAGACGATCTGGACAAACACATCTATCTGCGTGCCTTGCAGGACCGTAACGAGACGCTGTTCTACCGGGTGCTGCGCGAGCACATCCCCGAAACTCTGCCGATCATCTACACGCCTACGGTTGGTGAGGCCTGCCAGCGCTTCGGCGAAATCTATCGACGGCCAAGGGGATTGTTCGTTTCCTATACCGACCGCGACTGTCTTGCCGAGGTGATCAGCAACCGTCCGCAGCGCGATGTCGACGTGATCGTGGTGACTGACGGACAGCGCATTCTGGGATTGGGTGACCAGGGCATTGGGGGAATGGGCATCCCGATCGGCAAACTGTCGCTCTACAGCCTCATCGGCGGCATCGACCCCGCTCGCACCCTGCCGATCGTTCTCGATGTGGGCACCGACAACGTCGAATTGCTGGATGATCCCCACTATTTGGGCTGGCGCAACAGGCGCATCGATGACGACGACTACTACGCGTTCATCGACAAGTTCGTCGCAGCGGTGCACGAGGAACTGCCCAACGTACTGCTGCAGTGGGAGGACTTCGCCACCGCGCACGCGCAGCCGATTCTGGCTCGCTACCGCGACAAACTGCTGACCTTCAATGACGACATCCAGGGCACCGCCGCGGTCGCGCTGGGCGCATTGCACGGTGCCGCAAAAGCGGCCGGGCGTCCGCTGTCGCAGCAGCAGGTGGTGATGCTCGGCGCGGGCTCAGCCGGCATCGGTGTGTTGGACATGATTCGCCAGCAGATGGTGACCGAGGGGCTGTCCGTAAGCGAAGCTCTGGGACGTATCTGGGTTGTCGATGTGGTGGGATTGCTCACTGACGACCGCACAGACCTGTCCGCGGCACAGCGTGAATTCGCCCAAGCCGCCGAACGGGTGGCGGGCTGGGGCCTGTCCGGGCCGGCCCAGCTTGCCGACGTCGTGCACCGGGTCGACGTTGGTGTGCTACTCGGGCTGTCCACTGCCGCGGGCGCTTTCACCGAGGACATCGTGCGCGAGATGGCAGGCAAGACCGCGCGGCCGATCATTTTCCCGCTGTCCAATCCGACCAGTCGCGCCGAGGCGCGTCCGGCCGAGTTGGATCATTGGACTGACGGACGAGCACTGATCGCTACCGGCTCACCGTTTGCGCCGCTGCTGCGCAACGGCGTGGAACAGCCTGTCGCGCAATGCAACAACGTCTACATCTTCCCCGCCATGGGGCTGGCCGTGACCGCCGCGGAGGCGACCCGGGTCACCGACGAGATGATGCGGGTCGCGGCGGCGACGCTGGGAGATGCGTCGCCCGCTCTTGCCGACCCCGACCAGCCACTGCTGCCGACGTGGACAGACGTGCCGGACGTTGCGGTGCGCATCGCCCATGCCGTCGCCGCCCAAGCCGTTGCTGACGGGGTCGCCCCCAAACGCACCAACGAAGAACTAGCTCAACGCATCACGCAAGTACGTTGGATTCCCGACTATCCCGAAATACCGGCCTGAAAGCGGGACTAAACTTTCCGGGTGCCCGCTGCGGCGCGTTCCATCTCCCAGTACGCGCGCAGGGCGACCAGCTTGCCCTCGTCGTTGGCCTTGTAGGTGAACACGCCTTCCGCGGTGGTTAGGTAGTCGCCCGTCGTGATCAAAATGTGCCCGACGTTGGCTTCCTCGTTGCCACACTGATAGGTGTCGCGGAAGACGAACTCGATCTTGGTGGTGGGAGCGATGGCCTTGTCCCAGAAGGCCGAAATCGCGTCGTGACCACGGTGGCCTTTGCCCTCCGGGTCGAAAGCCGAAGGGCCGATGGGGTCCTCGACGATGGCGTCGTCGGTGAACACCGCAAGCCATGCATCTTTGTCCCTGGCGATGACCGCCTCGCGCGAGCGCCGGCCGGCCTCGTGCGCCGGGTGCTCAGTCACGCGTCTACCTTTGCGGGTTTGTCGGCGCCGACCACCCACATGGAGTAATACTGCGAGCCGCCGCCGTAGGCGTGCCCCAGCGCTTTCTGCACGCCCGGAACTTGGTGATCGCCACCCTTGCCCATCACCTGGATTGCCGACTCGGCGAAGCGGATCAGGCCCGAGGCGCCGATCGGGTTCGACGACAACACGCCGCCCGACGGGTTCACCGGGAGCTTTCCGCCTATTGCGGTCTCGCCGGCTTCGGTGAGCTTCCAGCCTTCACCTTCGGCGGCAAAGCCTAGATTTTCCAACCACATTGGCTCGAACCAGGAGAATGGGACGTAGATTTCGGCGACGTCGATCTCGTCGATGGGGCTAGTGATACCGGCGCCCTTCCACAAAGCCGCGGCTGCGTCGCGGCCTGCTTGGGGGCTGACCTGGTCGCGTCCGGAGAACTGTAGGGGCTCGGTGCGCAGTGCGGTGGCATGGATCCACGCCACTGGACGCCCTTCGGCCAGTTGGGCGTCGGCGATTTCCTCGTTGCCGATCACTATCGCGGCCGCGCCATCAGAGGATGGGCAGGTTTCGTCGTAGCGAATCGGATCCCACAGCATGGGGGATTCCATCACCTTCTCAACGGTGATGTCGGCCTGCTGCAGGTGCGCCAACGGGTTTCGGCTGCCGTTGAGCCGGTCCTTGGTCGCCACGATGGCACCGATGTTGAGCGGCGCGCCGGAGCGCCGGATGTACGACCGGACGTGCGGCGCAAAGTATCCGCCCGCCCCGGCGCCGACCGGCTTGATGAACGGGATCGGAATCGACAACGCCCACATGGCGTTCGACTCCGACTGCTTCTCCCAGGCCATCGCCAGCACCCGGCGGTACTTGCCCGACTGCACCAGGCTGGCGGCCACCACCGCGGTGGACCCGCCGACCGAACCCGCGGTGTGTACCCGGATCAGCGGCTTACCGGTGGCGCCCACGGCGTCGGCCATGAACAGCTCCGGCATCATGACGCCCTCGAAGAAGTCCGGCGCCTTGCCGACCACGATCGCGTCGATGTCGTCGAAGGTGCTGCCGGAGTCGGCCAGTGCGCGATCGATCGCCTCGCGCACCAGGCCGTTCATCGACACGTCTTTGCGCTTCGCTACATACTTGGTCTGCCCGGTACCCAGTACCGCGGCGAGGTGAGCCCCTGCACCGGCCATCAGTTGTTTCCTTCCATGACCGCGACCAGGTTCTGTTGCAACGCAGGCCCGCTGGTGGCATGCGCTAGCACTCGTTCGGCTGATCCGTTCCAGATATGTCGTGCCGCAAAGCCGATACGCTCGAGACCGGCGACGAACATGGGGTTTGCCGACAGCGCGCCGCCGGACAAGTTGACTTTCGTTTTGCCCTTGATTCCGATGGCCTCGGCCAGGATCAAGTGCTGGTGGGTGAACGGCGCGTGCAGCTCGGCGATGTCAATGGAGCTGTCGCCGCCGGTGGCCGCCTTGGCCGAGGCCGCCGTCGACGGTGACTCGGTGAGGTTGCGTGCACCAAGCACCGGGGTCTCGATGCGGTGCTCGATTCCGGTGATCCAGGCCGGGTTTTCGCGCAACTCGCGGGCGCGGTCGCCGGCCGCGAGCACGATCACGGCCGCACCGTCGGTGATCGGTGCGATGTCGTGGCGCCGCAGCGGATCGTTGAAGAACGGCCGGGCCAGCAGTTCGTCGATGCTCTTGGCGGACTTTTCGCGGTCGGTGCGGTCGGCTTGTGCGAACGAGTCGAGCGCGACCTGGGCCATCTGCTCGTGAGTCCACTTGCCGGAGTCGAGCCCTACCCGGGCCTGTAATCCGGCCAGCGACACCGAGTCCGGCCAGAGCGGCGCGACGGTGTAAGGGTCGGTCTGGCGAGACAGGATCTGGCGCAGGATGCCGGCCGAGGACTTCCCGAAGCCGTACACCAGCGCGGTGTCGACCTCGCCGGTCAAGATCTTGATGTAGGCCTCGTAAAGAGCCCAGGCGGCGTCCATCTCAACGTGCGACTCGTTGATCGGCGGTACGGCGCCGATCGAGTCGATAGCCGAGATGAACGAGAACGCCCGTCCAGCAAGGTAATCCGATGAGCCGGAGCACCAGAAGCCGATGTCGGCCCTAGTGATGCCCAGCTCTTCGTAGAGCTCGGCGAAACACGGTATCAACATCTCGACGCCGTTGGTGGTGCCGTCAGTGCGGCGGACATGCGGGGCGTGGGCAAAGCCGACCACCGCAACGTTGCGATCACTCATGTCTGGGTAAGCCCTTTACAGGTGGTGCTTGTAGGTGTCGTACTCGGCGTCCGGCTCGCCGGTAGGCCGGAAGTACTCGATGTTGTCGATGCCGAAGTCCCACTCCTCGCGGGGCCGCCACACCGCCTCGACTCGCATGCCCATCCGCACCTCGTGCGCGTCGATGTCGGCAACCAGGTGCAGGAAAGGGATGTCGGCCCCGTCGAGCAGCACGTACGCGGCCACGTAGGGCGGCTTGATGCGCTGGCCCTGGAACGGGATGTTGATGATCGCGAACGTCGTCACCGTGCCTTTGTCCGGCAGCTCGACGAAGTCGGTGGTCGGCAGGCCGGTGGCCGGGTCAGCGCCGTGTGGCGGGAAGTAGACCTTGCCGTGCTCGCCCGTTTTGGCGCCGAGCAGTTTGCCTTCGGCAATGGCCCGCAGGTACGCGCTTTCCTCGTGCGAGGCGGTGTGCTGGATGGTCAGCGATACCGGGGTGACGATCATGGTGACCGGGTCCTGCTCGGTGGCCGGCCCCTCGGGTTCGGCGTCCTCGCCGAGCGCGAAGTAGGCGATGTCGGTGATGGCGCCGACCGTCTCGTCGGCCCAATGCACGTGCACGCGCGCGCCGGTGCGGATCGCGTCGGGCGTGCCGGCATCGACCGCGTGGATCAGGGGAGTGTCGGCGCCGTCGAGCTTGACCAGCGCCCAGGCGAACGGCCGGTTCAGCGGTTGGCCTTCGATCGGGTCGGGCTGCCAGGTCCAGGACACCACGGTGCCGACAGCCGACACCGGTACCATCTCGCCCAGCGGTTCGTAGGTAACCGGGTCGTATTCGGCAGGTGGCACATGCACCCGGCCATCCGATCCGCGCACCCCTAGGACGCGGCGCTCACGCAACGCGGTGAAGAACTTTCCTAGCGTGGTACCGACTGAACGGGTGTAGTCGAAGGAGAGGGTTAACGGCGCGGAGAGAGGCGGCTCGGAGTGATCGATAGTGGTCGGGCCGCTCGAAGTGGCTGTCACGCCATCGAGTAGAACAGGTTCTAAGAACCGATTCAATATCGGGTCCGGTTCAGCCGGGAAAGGCGGAGAAATGAAGCTGGGTTTGCAGCTGGGTTATTGGGGCGCTCAGCCACCGGACAACGCCGGCGAGCTCGTCGCCGAGGCCGAGGCGGCCGGGTTCGACGCCGTGTTCACCGCCGAGGCGTGGGGATCTGACGCCTACACACCGTTGGCCTGGTGGGGGTCGTCAACCGAGCGGGTGCGGCTGGGCACCTCGGTGGTCCAGTTGTCCGCGCGCACCCCGACAGCGTGCGCGATGGCGGCCCTGACGCTCGATCACCTGAGCGGCGGCCGCCACATCCTCGGGCTCGGGGTGTCCGGACCGCAGGTCGTGGAGGGCTGGTACGGGCAGACGTTTCCCAAGCCGCTGGCCCGCACCCGTGAGTACATCGACATCATTCGGCAGGTGTGGGCCCGCGAAGCGCCGGTGACCAGCGCCGGCCCGCACTATCCGCTGCCGCGGACCGGGGAGGGCACCACCGGCCTGGGTAAGCCACTCAAGCCCATCACTCACCCGTTGCGCGCCGACATCCCGATCATGCTGGGCGCCGAGGGGCCGAAGAATGTCGCGCTGGCCGCCGAAATCTGCGACGGCTGGCTGCCCATCTTCTACACACCGCGGATGGCCGACATGTACAACGAGTGGCTCGACGAGGGTTTCGCCCGGCCCGGCGCCCGGCGCAGTCGCGAGGATTTCGAGATCTGCGCGACGGCTCAGGTTGTCGTTACCGAAGACCGGGCGGCCGCACATGCCGCGATCAAGCCGCATCTGGCGCTCTACATGGGCGGAATGGGCGCTGAGGACACCAACTTCCACGCCGACGTCTACCGCCGGATGGGCTACGCGGAGGTGGTGGACGAGGTCACCAAGCTGTTCCGCGCCAATGAGAAGGACAAGGCGGCCGAGATCATCCCGGACGAGCTCGTCGACGACGCCATGATTGTCGGCGACATCGACTACGTGCGTAAGCAGATCGCGGCCTGGGAGGCCTCCGGCGTCACGATGATGGTGGTGTCCGGCCGCACACCCGAGCAGGTCCGGGACTTGGCCGCGCTGGTATAGCCGGTCCTTGCCAGGGGTTTAGAACGCGTTCTAGATTGTGCGGATGACTGCATCGCAGCACACCATCGCGGGAACGGTCCTCACCATGCCGGTGCAGATCCGCAAAGCCAATCAGCACATGGCCATGTTCTCGGTCGACGCGGACGCCGCTCAGCGGCTGATCGACTACAGCGGGTTGCAGGTCTGCCGCTACCTGCCCGGGCGCGCGATCGTCGTGCTGATGTTGATGCACTACATCGACGGCGACCTGGGCCAGTACTACGAATTCGGCACCAGCATCATGGTCAACCCTCCTGGGTCGGCGGCGAGCGGGCCACGCGCCCTGCAATCGGCCGGCGCCTTCATCCACCACCTACCCGTCGACCAGGCGTTCACGTTGGAAGCGGGAACCACGATCTGGGGCTACCCAAAAGTCATGGCGGACTTCACCATTCGTGACGGCGCTCAGTTCGGTTTTGACTGCGTTGTCGACGGGCAACTGGTGATCGGCATGGACTTTCGCCGCGGCCTGCCGATTCGGCTGACCCCACGCCAGCAGGCGCAGCGCAGCTACTCGCACCGCGACGGGATTACCCGCGAGACTGGCTTCGAACACACGCTGGACGGTGTGCGCAATCGACTTGGCGGGGTGCGCGTCCGGTTGGGCGATCACCCTTACGCGAAAGAGTTGGCGTCGCTTGGTCTTCCGAAGCGCGCGATGTTGTCCAGCTCTGCTAACCACGTACAAATGACATTCGGCGATGCCCAGGAGATCTCATGACGATGACCAGACCAGACGTCGACCTGACTGACGGCGCTTTTTACGCGGGTGACTCGCGGTCGATCTATCGCTGGATGCGGGAGAACGAGCCGGTCTTTCGGGATCGCAACGGGCTCGCCGCCGCGTCGACGTACCAGGCGGTCATCGAAGCAGAGCGCAAGCCCGAGCTGTTCTCCAATGCCGGCGGCATCCGGCCCGACCAGCCCGGCGTCGAGATGATGATCGAGATGGACGATCCGCAACACCTGTTGCGGCGCAAGCTCGTCAACTACGGCTTCACCCGCAAGCGCGTGAAAGATCTGGAATCCAAGATCAATTCGCTGTGCGACACGCTGATCGACGCGGTCTGCGAACGCGGCGAATGTGACTTCGTCTGGGACCTCGCCGCGCCGCTGCCGATGGCGGTCATCGGCGACATGCTCGGGGTGCGCCCTGAAGAACGCGAGATGTTCCTCAAGTGGTCCGACGATTTGGTCAGTTCACTGAGCAGCACTGCGGCCGAAGCGGATATCCAGGTCACCATGGATGCCTTCGCCGCCTACAGCGGATACATGATGGGGATGATCGAAGCCCGCAAGGCCGAACCT
This sequence comes from uncultured Actinomycetota bacterium, assembly GCA_963826365.1. Lineage (GTDB taxonomy): Bacteria > Actinomycetota > Actinomycetes > Mycobacteriales > Mycobacteriaceae > Mycobacterium. The sequence continues at coordinate 188,649 of CAWGXA010000014.1, forward strand.
TTGGACGATCTGGTCAGCATTCTGGTGCATGCCGAGGTCGAAGGATCGCGCCTGGAGGACCACCAGATCGTCACCGAAGTGCTGCTGCTGCTGATCGGCGGCGACGAGACCACCCGCCACACGCTGTCCGGCGGAACCAGGCAGCTGCTGCTGCACCCCGATCAGCACCGGCGTCTAGCTGCCGACCTGTCGTTGCTGCCCAACGCGATCGAAGAGATGCTGCGCTGGACCGCACCGGTGAAGAACATGGCGCGCACGATCACCGACGACGCCGAGTTCCACGGCACCCAGCTGCACAAAGACGAGAAGATCATCCTGCTGTTCGAGTCGGCGAACTTCGACGAGAAGGTCTTCGAGGAGCCGGAGAGTTTCAACATCGAGCGCTACCCGAACAACCACCTAGCGTTCGGCTTCGGCACGCACTTCTGCCTCGGTAATCAGCTCGCCCGTTTGGAACTGTCGATCATGCAGACGCGCCTGCTGCAGCGGCTGCCGGATATGCGGCTGGCGTCGGATGCTGCGCTGCCGTTGCGGCCGGCGAACTTCGTGTCCGGCCTCGAGCAGATGCCGGTGGCATTCACGCCCAGCGCGCCGTTGGGGTAAAGGCTTTCACTCGCGAGCAGACACAAAATCGCACGAGTCAGCACTAAAAAGTGCGATTTTGTGTCTGCTCGTGCGGCGAACGCTAGCGGTTCTGGAAGTTGGGCTTGCGCTTCTCGGCGAACGCCCGGGGGCCTTCTTTGGCGTCGTCGGACAGGAATACCTTGATACCGATCTGGGTGTCGATCTTGAACGCGTCGTTCTCGTTCAGGCCCTCGGTCTCGCGAATCGCCCGCAGGATGGCCTGCACGGCCAGCGGGCCGTTGTTCTCGATGAGCGCGGCGATCTCGAGCGCCTTGGTCAGCGCCTGGCCGTCGGGCACGAGGTGGCCGATGAGGCCCATCTCCTTGGCCTCGGCGGCAGTGATGTGCCGGCCGGTGAGCAGTAGGTCGCAGGCCACCGTGTAGGGGATCTGCCGCACCAGGCGCACGGCCGAGCCGCCCATCGGGTACAGGCTCCACTTGGCCTCGGAGATGCCGAACTTGGCGCTTTCGCCGGCGACCCGGATGTCGGTGCCCTGCAAAATCTCGGTCCCCCCGGCGATCGCAGGCCCTTCGACGGCAGCGATCAGTGGCTTGGTCAGCCGGCGGCCTTTCAGCAGCGCGTCGATGCGCGACGGGTCGTAGCTACCGTCTTTGAACGAATCGCCCGGCGGCTTCTTGGTTGCTGACTTGAGATCCATGCCCGCGCAGAAGTAGCCACCGGCCCCGGTCAGAATGCAACAACGGATGTCGTCGTCGTTGTCGACGCGGTCCCAGGCCTGGACCATGATTTCCATCATTTCCGTGCTCAGGGCGTTGCGGGCGTGCGGCCGGTTCAGGGTGACGATGAGGGTGTGACCGCGCTGCTCGACCAGCGCGTCGGGACCCGATTGTTCGTTTGCTGGAGCCTCGGCCACTGCTATCGCCTTTCCCTCGTCAATGAGCATCAGCTTGTCAAGAAATGTAACACGTTCTAATTTGGTGGCCGTGGCCCTGAATATTGCCGATCTTGCCGAGCACGCCATTGACGCTGTGCCTGACCGTGTCGCCCTCATCTCCGGTGACGAGGAGTTGACCTACGCCCAACTGGAGGAGAAGGCCAACCGCCTGGCGCACTACCTCATCGATCGGGGGGTGCGCAAGGACGACAAGGTCGGACTGTATTGCCGCAACCGCATCGAGATCGTCATCGCGATGCTCGGCATCATCAAGGCCGGCGCCATCCTGGTGAACGTCAACTTCCGCTACGTCGAGGGCGAGCTGCGCTACCTGTTCGACAACTCGGACATGGTCGCGCTGGTGCACGAGCGCCAGTACTCCGACCGGGTCGCCAACGTGCTGCCCGAGACTCCGAACATCAAGACGATCCTCGTTGTCGAGGACGGCAGCGACAATGACTACTCGAGTTATGGCGGCGTCGAGTTCTACTCCGCCATCGCCGAGAGCTCGCCCGAGCGGGACTTCGGCCCACGCAGCGCCGACGATATCTACCTGCTGTACACCGGCGGCACAACAGGTTTCCCGAAGGGCGTGATGTGGCGCCACGAGGACATCTACCGAGTGTTGTTCGGGGGCACGGACTTCACCACGGGCGAGTTCGTCAAGGACGAGTACGACCTGGCTAAGTCGGCCGCGGCCAACCCGCCGATGATCCGCTACCCGATCCCGCCGATGATTCACGGGGCCACCCAGTCAGCCACCTGGATGGCGCTGTTTGCGGGCCAAACTACTTTGCTTGCACCGGAATTCGACGCCGACGCGGTCTGGCGGGCGATTCACGAGCACAAGGTCAACATGCTCTTCTTCACCGGCGACGCGATGGCCCGCCCACTGCTGGACGCACTGCTGGCACACCAGGACGCGGGCAACGAGTACGACCTGTCGTCGCTGTTCGTGCTCACCAGCACCGCGGCACTGTTCTCCACCAGCATCAAGGAGAAGTTCCTCGAACTGCTGCCCAATCGCGTGATCACCGATTCGATCGGATCTTCGGAGACCGGTTTCGGCGGCATCAGCGTCGTCACGAAGGGCCAGTCGCACACCGGCGGACCGCGGGTGCAGATCGACAAGACCACGGTGGTGCTCGACGAGGAGGGCAACGAGGTCGAGCCCGGATCGGGTGTGCGGGGCTTCATCGCCAAACGCGGCAACATCCCCGTCGGGTATTTCAAGGACGAGAAGAAGACTGCCGAGACCTTCAGGACGTTCCATGGCGTGCGCTACGCCATCCCCGGCGACTTCGCAACGGTCGAAGAGGACGGCAGCGTCACCATGCTGGGCCGCGGTTCGGTGTCGATCAACAGCGGCGGCGAGAAGATCTACCCCGAGGAAGTCGAGGCTGCACTCAAGGGTCATCGCGACGTGTTCGACGCATTGGTCGTCGGCGTACCCGACCCGCGCTTCGGGCAGCACGTCGCTGCGGTGGTGCACGCCCGCGAGGGGACCCGGCCGACGCTGGCCGATCTCGATGCCTTCGTACGTAGCGAGATCGCGGGTTACAAAGTGCCGCGCAGTCTTTGGTTGGTCGGCGAGATCAAGCGGTCACCGGCCGGCAAGCCCGACTACCGCTGGGCCAAGGAACAGACCGAGGCGCGGCCCGCCGACGACGTACATGCGGCCCACGTAACGGCCTGATTCGTCCTGTGTGACCGACTTCGTCAAGCAGCACGCGGGTGCGCCCGCCGGCTTCTTTGCTTGCGAGGTCGCCGGGCTGCGATGGCTATCGAGCGTTGACGGCGGCGTACCGTGCGCGCGGATCACGTCTGTCGACGCGACCAGCTTGACCCTGCGGCGGCTTGACTCGGTGGCTCCGACCCCCGAAGCCGCGCGGGTGTTCGGCGGCCGGCTGGCCGTCACACACGGCGCCGGCGCCCCGGCGTTCGGCGCCGGACCCGACGGATGGGACGGGCCGGGGTTCTTCGGACCGTTGTCGCAGCCCTTGCCGATGTCACTGCGACGCCACCTTCGGTGGGGCGACTTCTACGCCGACGAGCGGCTGGTGCCGATGGCCGACCTCGCGGCGGCGCGACTCGGTGCAACGACGCGAGCCACCATCGACTCCGTGGTGGCGCGGTGCCGGGCGGGTGACTTCGAGGACGACGACCATCCCGCCCGGTTGCACGGCGATTTGTGGGGCGGGAACGTGATGTGGACACCCGACGGGGTGGTCCTGATCGACCCGGCCGCACACGGTGGTCATCGCGAGAGCGACTTGGCGATGCTCGCGCTGTTCGGCTGCCCGCACTACGAGGCCGTAATTGCCGGCTACGAGCGGGTGCGTCCGCTGCATCCCGGCTGGCGTAAGCGCATCGGGCTGCACCAGCTCTTTCCGCTGCTGGCGCATGTCGTGCTGTTCGGCGGCGGCCATGTGCAGCGAACGGACGTCGTCGCCCGCGCCGCACTGGCCGTCTAGCGGCGGGCACTGCTGGATCGCCCGCCGCGCCCCCGCAAGCGGGAGGTGCCCCCACCGCGCGCCTCCGACCCGCATCGTCGGCGGGCTAAAGTCGATCACGATGACGATCGACGTGTGGATGCAACATCCCACTGCGCGCTTTCTGCGCAGCGACATGCTGGCGTCCCTGCGACGCTGGACCGGTGGGTCTATACCGGACACCGACATTCCCATCGAGGCGTCCATCGCGGCGATGGACGCCGCCGACGTCGATCTGGGCATACTCAGCGCGTGGCGGGGGCCCAATGGCCAGGACCTGATCTCCAATGACGAGGTCGCCGAATGGATTCGGTTGCATCCGAACAGGTTTGCCGGCCTGGCGACCGTAGACCTGGATCGTCCGATGGAAGCTGTCCGTGAGCTGAGGCGACGAGTCAGTGAAGGGTTCGTCGGCCTGCGGGTGGTGCCGTGGCTGTGGAATGCACCGCCCACCGATCGCCGCTACTACCCGCTATTCGCCGAGTGCGTCCACGCGGCCATCCCGTTCTGCACTCAGGTCGGTCATACCGGGCCACTGCGGCCGTCGGAGACCGGCCGGCCGATTCCCTACATCGACCAGGTCGCCCTCGACTTTCCGGAGTTGGTGATCGTGTGCGGCCACGTCGGCTATCCGTGGACCGAGGAGATGGTCGCCGTGGCCCGCAAACACGAGAACGTGTACATCGATACCTCGGCATACACGACGAAACGGCTTCCGGAAGAGCTGATCCGATTCATGAAAACCGGTACCGGACAACGCAAAGTCTTGTTCGGCACCAATTATCCGATGATCGCCCACGGGCACGCACTGGCGGGACTGGATGAACTCGGGCTGACCGACGAGGCCCGCCGAGACTTTCTGCACGACAATGCCACTCGCGTGTTCAAATTGGAGGCAATGAAGTGAACGGCGCCCAGGCCTTGATCAACACTCTGGTCGACGGTGGCGTCGACGTGTGCTTCGCGAACCCGGGAACATCGGAAATGCACTTCGTCGCCGCGTTGGACGATGTTGCCCAAATGCGTGGCGTGCTAGCCCTTTTCGAAGGCGTCGCCACCGGCGCGGCCGACGGATATGCGCGCATCGCGGATAAGCCCGCAGCGGTGCTGTTACACCTAGGCCCCGGGCTGGGCAACGGCCTGGCCAACCTGCACAACGCACGTCGGGCCCGGGTGCCCATGGTCGTCGTCGTCGGTGACCACGCCACCCATCACAAAAAGTACGACGCCCCACTGGAATCCGATATCGACGCGCTAGCCGGCAGCGTCTCCGGCTGGGTGCGCCGCACAGCTGCCGCCGCCGAGGTCGCGATCGACACGGCCGAGGCGATTTCCGCCTGCAAGGCAGGCTCGTACATCTCGACGCTGATCCTGCCCGCCGATGCATCCTGGTCCGACGGTGCGCATCCCGCCGCGCCAAAGCCTGTGCAGCCAGCGGCTGCCGACCCGCTGCTGGCACCCGAGGTGCGAGAGGTGCTGCGATCGGGTGAGCCGACGGTGATCATGGTGGGCGGCGATGCCACCCGCGCCCCCGGGCTTTCCGCGGCCACCCGGATCGCCGCGGCAACCGGTGCCCGGCTGCTATGTGAGACGTTCCCGACGCGGCTGGAGCGCGGTGCCGGCATCCCCGCCGTTGACCGGTTGGCGTATTTCGCAGAGGCCGCCGCGGCCCAGCTGGACGGCGCCAAGCATCTGGTGCTGGCGGGCGCGAAATCGCCGGTGTCCTTCTTCGCCTACCCGAACATGCCTAGCGACCTGGTACCGGCCGGCTGTGAGGTACACGTGCTCGCCGAGTACAGCGGCGCCGCGGACGCGCTGGCCGCCTTGGCCGACGAGCTGGCGCCGGATACCGTTGCCGCGGTGGCCGACCCGTCGCGCCCGCAGCTACCTACCGGCGCCCTGACGTCGGCGTCGGCAGCCGAGGTGATCGGGGCGTTGCTGCCCGAAGGGGCGATTGTCGTCGACGAGTCGAACACCTCTGGGTTGCTGCTCCCGCAGGCCACCGCGGGAGCTCCGGCCCATGACTGGCTGACGTTGACCGGCGGGGCGATCGGCTATGGCATCCCGACCGCGGTGGGCGCCGCGATCGCCGCGCCCGACCGCCCGGTGTTGTGCCTGGAGTCCGACGGGTCGGCGATGTATACGATTTCGGGCCTGTGGACCCAGGCCCGGGAAAACCTCAATGTGACCACCGTGCTTTACGACAACAGTGCCTACGACATCCTGCGGATCGAACTCCAACGCGTGGGGGCCGGATCCGCTCCAGGGCCCAAAGCGCTGAACCTGCTTGACTTATCTTGCCCCACAATGGATTTCGTTAAAATCAGCGAAGGTATGGGAGTCCCGGCCCGTCGGGTGCGCACCGCTGAGGAGTTCGCCGAAGCCCTGCGCGCGGCGTTCGCCGAGCCCGGACCGCACCTGATCGACGCGGTCGTACCGTCAATAACGGGCTAGCCCTGGCAGCCAACTGACGAGCCAGTCGGCCAGCGTATTGACCACCTCGACACCCGTTTCGAACACTTGAGCTTGGGCGGCCAGTGCGACGCCCCACTGGCCGGATTGGGTGGGCAAGATGCCGAACTGCCGCACCAGGTAACCGCCTTCGAGGCCGGGCCCCCAACCACCTTTTGCTGCAAAGCCTTTGGCGGCAAGCCCCCACTGCTGATCGGCAGTGAGGTTCTGCATCAAGTCGATGACGTCGGCCGCGCCCGGGATCAAGGACAGCCCCGCCGCGAACCGGGCTTGGTGCTCCAAGGTCCACTGCGTCTGGCCGAACGCGGTGAAACCTCTTCGAAGCCTGCGGCATTCGACCACTGTGGCCGTATCCCCGCCTTCGGCGATGATGCCCTGTACGTGGTGCGCCGCGTCCGTGGGATCTCCCAGCCCGGACCACAACTGCTCCGACGCGCGATTGTCGGATTCGGTGATGGCTTTAACGGCGAGGTCCCGCGCGCGCAGCCAATCCGTGCGTAGTGCCGCGATGGCCAGGGGTACCTTGACCGTCGACCAGGCCACACCGGACGACCACCGGCCCAGCGAATAGGTACGGTCCGGACGGGCGATCGCGACACCAACCTCGGCGGGCGCCGATGCGGCAAGCTGATCAAAGCTCGCTTCAAGTGCAAGCTCAAGAGGGCGAGAAGTCATCCGATTAACGCTGAATCGGCCAGACCGGCTCGCCACAGTCGACACCCTCGGCCGACAACTGACGCTTCAACACCTTGAACGTCAACGTACGTGGCAACTCCGTGCTGACCCGGACATACGACGGCCATTGTTTGGGGCCCAAGTCGGGCTGCTCGGTCAGGAATGCTCGAAACTTATCAGCATCGAACTCGGTCCCCGGCGCCAGCACCACCGCAGCCATCACCAGGTCGCCGACGACGGGATCCGGCACCGGATACACCGCAACTTCGTTCACGTCGGAATAGCGTAGCAACACCCGTTCGATCGGCGCCGCACCCAGATTTTCGCCGTCCACCCGCATCCAATCGCCCAGCCGCCCGGCGAAATAGGCGTAGCCGGCTTCGTCGCGATAGGCGAGGTCGCCACTGTGATAGACCCCGCCCGCCATCCGCTCGGCCATGGCGGCCTCATCGTTGTAGTAGCCCTCAAAGCTACCGGCGCCCGTCGTGTTCACCAGTTCGCCGACAACCCCCGGCGGGCAGGGCGCGCCGGTATCGGGGTCCACGATGGCGACTTCGTCGGGCAGCGGCCCCAGCGCGCCGTCAGGAGTGTCCGGGGTGCGGGCGATGGCCACGCCGAGTTCGGTAGAACCAAACCCATCTTGAACGGCACAGCCGAACCTGCGGCCGAAGCGCTCGACGTCGCGCGGTACGCCCTCGTTTCCGTACACCGCTCGCAGCGGGTTGTCCACATCGTCAGGCCGCTCGGGGGTGGCGAGCACATAGGACAACGGCTTGCCCACGTAGTTGGCGTAGGTGGCGCCGTAGCGGCGCACGTCCGGTAGAAATCCCGACGCAGAGAACTTGCGTCGCAACGCCAATGACCCCCGGCACGCCGCGGCGACCGCCCAGCCGACCAGTACGGCGTTGGAATGGAACAAGGGCATTGACACGTAGCAGACATCGTCGCGGCCCAGGTTGAACCGCTGGGTCATTCCCTGGCCGGCCCGCCCAACCTTGCCGTGGCTGACCATCACCGCTTTGGGATCACCGCTGGTGCCCGACGTGAAAAGCAGCATGAACAGGTCCGCCGGTGACGCCGATTGGAAGTCCAACTCGGCATCCTGATGCGTGGCCACCTCGTCGGCCCAGTCGGTCGAATCGACATTCAGGTGCTCGATATCACCCAGCGCCGCAGCCGATTTCGAGTCGGCCAACACCAGCTGGCAGTCGGCCCGGCTGATGTCACGGGCCAGCGCCTCGCCGCGGCGCACCGGGTTGAGGCCGACCGGCACGATCCCCGACATTCCGGCCGCCACCAGCATCGCCGAGAAGAACGGCGTGTTCTCCAGCAGTACGCCGACGTGCGGCGGTTTGTCCGGGTCCAGCCGCGCGCGCAGCGTCGCCGCAATCGCGGCGGCGTGCTGGACGTGATCGCGCCAGCTGGTAAACGAATCTTCGAAATAGACGCCTCGGTCGTCGATCTCAGCCAGCGGTACTAGCAGGTCGGTGACGGTCGGGTCGGTCGAAGTCACTGTCAGGCGGGGGTTTCCGCCAGCTCACGGCCGATCCGGCGCAACTGCCTGGTCGCACCGCCGAGCGCGAACTCGGTTTCTTTGGCGGCCAGGAAGTAGCGGTGTACCGGGTGATCTCTGTCCACGCCGACCCCGCCGTGCACGTGCACGATGGTGTGCGCGACCCGATGCCCGGCATCAGCGGCCCAGAACGCCGCACTGGCCACGTCGATCTCCGCCGGGATGTCCTCGGAAACCTTCCACGCCGCCTGGGTGAGCGTCAGGCGCAGCCCCTTGACGTCGATGTAGCCGTCGGCGAGCCGCTGTGCCACCGCCTGGAAGCTGCCGATTGGTCGGTCGAATTGCTCACGCTCGCGGGCGTATTCGGCGGTCAGCTGCAATCCTCGGTCCAACACTCCGAGCTGATACGCGGCGCGGCCCAGCGTCGCAAGGGTGCCAAGCCAGGTGGCGACTTCGGCTCCACCGACCTGCCGCCCACCGTCGACCTGAGTGTCGTCCAGCGCCAAGTGCGCGATGCTGCCCAAGCCGGTCGTCGCCAGCGGGGTCACCTTGACGCCGGGGTCGTCGGTGGCTACAAGGAAAACGGCTGTGCCGGAATCGGTTTCGGCTGGAACCAGGAAGGCGTCGGCTACCGGGCCGAAGCCGACCTGGGTGCGTGTGCCAGTCAGTCGGTAGCCGTCATCGCTACGAGTGGCCTGCACCGGCCCTTCACCCATCTCACCGTCGAGTGCGACCGTCAAGATCTTGTCGCCTTTGACAGCCGGTGTGCCCCAGCTCTGTTGGAGTTCGTCGGAGCCGAACCGGGCCAGCGCCCCGGCGCCCAACATCACCGACTCGAGGTAGGGCACCGCGGCCAACTGGTGGCCCAGCGCGACCAGGATGGCGACCTGTTCGAGCGCCCCAAAATTGTCGCCGCCCAGCGCCGAGGCCGATGCGCTGGTCAGGATGTCGGAGTCGACCAGTTTGCTCCAGAGCTTGCGGTCAAACCGTTGGTCCAGGCCGTCCAGTTCCCGCTGATGCTCCGGAGTGCACACCGAGTCGACGATGGTGTCGACGAGGCCGCCGAGGTCTTGCGCGGCTTCAGTTGTCGTGAAGTCCATGAATGTTCGTCCTTTGAAAAGTAAAGAGCCGCTCAGCGGCTGCGGGGTAGTCCGAGTGCGACCATGCCGATGATGTCGCGCTGCACCTCGTTGGTGCCGCCGCCGAATGTCAGGATCAGGCACGCCCGGTGCATCCGCTCCACCCGGCCGCGCAGCAAGGCGCCCGGCGAATCCTGCCGCACCGTCGCCGCGGTACCCAGCACCTCCATCAGCAACCGGTAGGCCTCGGTGGCCAACTCGGTCCCGTACACCTTGGCCGCTGACGCATCCGCGGGCCCCAGGTTGTCATCTTCCGCCGAGGCGAGCTCCCAGTTGATCAGCTTGAGAACCTCGGCCTTGGCGTGCACGCGAGCCAGGTTGATCTGCACCCACTCCGAATCGATGAGCCGGGCCCCGCTGTCGTCCTTGGTGTGTTGCGCCCATTCGCGTACCTCGCGCAGGGCAAGGAAGATCGGTTGCGCTGACACCAGGGCGACCCGCTCGTGGTTGAGCTGGTTGGTTACCAGCTTCCAGCCGCCGTTCTCTTCGCCGACCAGGTTCGTCACCGGGACGCGCACGTCGGAGTAGTAGGTGGCGCTGGTGTCCACGCCCGCCATGGTGTGCACCGGCGTCCAGGAGAAGCCCTCCGCGGTGGTCGGTACGACCAGCATCGAGATGCCGCGGTGTTTCTTGGCTTCGGGGTTGGTGCGCACCGCCAGCCAGACCCAGTCGGCGTAGGCGATCAGGCTGGTCCACATCTTCTGGCCGTTGATGACGTAGTCGTCACCGTCGTGCACCGCAGTGGTGCGCAGGTTGGCCAGGTCGGTGCCGGCGCCGGGCTCGGAGTAACCGATGGAGAAGTGCAGTTCGCCCGCCGCGATCTTGGGCAGGAAGAACTTCCTCTGCTCGTCGGTGCCGAACGCCATGATGGTCGGCGCCACGCTGTTGATCGTCAGGAACGGTACTGGCACGCCAGCGATGGACGCCTCATCCGTGAAGATCAGCGAGTCCATCGGGGAGCGGTCCTGACCGCCGTATTCCTTCGGCCAGTTCAGGGTGAGCCACCCGTCCTTGCCCATCTGCTGGACCGTGTCCCGGTACGCGCTGCCGGTCCCGACCTCGCCCTGTGTCGAGCTCAGCGCCTCGCGGCGCTCGGGGGTCATGAGCCTGGCGAAGTACGACCGCAGCTCGCGACGCAGCTCCTCTTGTTCAGGGGTGTAACTGATGCGCATTCCAGCCGTCCTTTGGTTAACGTCGCATGCTGTAACTCGACCAACGGCTACCCGTTCGTCTTCCCGGTTGTAACACGTTCTAGTCTGGGAATCCAGCGACCGTTTCGTCAGACGTACTGGGGCCCTATGGTGTAGCTACATGCTGATGGGACATGGGGCCAGATCCAAGGCCAGCTTCAAGGAGGGTGCCGTGCGGGTGATCGTGGATCGTGACCGGTGTGAAGGTAATGCGGTGTGCTTGGGAATCGCTCCGGACATCTTCGACCTGGACGATGAGGATTATGCCGTCGTGAAATCTGATCCCATTCCATCCGACCAAGAAGATCTGGCCGAGCAGGCGATCGCCGAGTGCCCGCGCGCGGCGCTGCTGCGCGAAGACTAGCGGCGAGTGACCCGAAACTAGAGGTATTCATAAATTGACTAGCAGCACGAACGCGACTGATCTATCCGGAAAGGTCGCGGTGGTGACCGGCGCGGCCGCGGGACTGGGACGGGCCGAAGCGCTCGGTCTGGCCCGCCTCGGCGCCACCGTCGTCGTCAACGACATCGCGGCCGCACTGGACGCCTCCGACGTCATCGACGAGATCAGTGCGCTGGGCTCCAAAGCCGTCGCGGTGGCCGGCGACATCAGCGAGCGGTCCACGGCCGACGAGCTGGTTGCGACCGCCGACGGGCTGGGCGGCCTGAGCATCGTGGTGAACAACGCCGGGATCACCCGTGACCGGATGCTGTTCAACATGTCCGACGAGGAATGGGACCTCGTCATCGCCGTGCACTTACGCGGACATTTCCTGCTTACTCGCAACGCCGCCACCTACTGGCGCAATAAGGCGAAAGACGCCGGCGGCTCCGTCTACGGCCGGATTGTGAACACCTCGTCGGAAGCCGGCCTGGTGGGGCCGGTGGGGCAGGCCAATTACGGCGCTGCCAAAGCGGGCATTATCTCGCTCACTTCCACGGCCGCGCGGGCCCTGGGCCGCTACGGAGTGAGTGCCAACGCGATCTGCCCGCGGGCCCGCACCGCGATGACAGCTGACGTGTTCGGCGAGGTAGCAGACATAGAAGAAGGCGAGATCGACCCGCTATCGCCCGAGCATGTGGTGAGCCTGGTCCAGTTCCTGTCGTCGCCGGCGGCGGCGCGGGTCAACGGACAGGTTTTCATCGTCTACGGACCTTCGGTCACACTGGTTTCGGCGCCGACCGCCGAGCATAAGTTCGACGCGGACGGGGCCGCGTGGGAGCCTGCTCAACTCAGCAGCACATTAGAAGGCTACTTTGCTGGCCGTGATCCGGAGAAAGGTTTTTCCGCGGTTGGTTTGATGGAACAATAGCCGCCTAAAGCGACTTCCCGGGGGGGAATCAGCCAGTAGAACGTGTGTCAGTATGGCAATATCACAACAGCGTTGACCTGGACAAATTAACGCTATAGACAGAGATAACCTGTTCATCGACATGGTGAACTGCTTCTGAGTTAATATGATCCGGCTCACAGCGAGCTGGGTGCGAACGAAGACCGGACTAAGGCGACGCACAAACTTCGCCGTGGGCAGCAAGGGGGGGTATCGGCTTGTTCCAACAACTTGCGGTGCCGGCCCGCGCGGTCGGCGGATTTTTCGAAATGATGATCGACACCGGCCGCGCTTCATTGCGACGGCCGTTTCAATTCCGCGAGTTCCTGGATCAGACGTGGATGATCGCGCGCGTGTCGCTGGTGCCAACGCTATTGGTGTCAATCCCATTCACCGTCCTTGTCGCGTTCACGCTCAATATCTTGCTGCGCGAAATCGGCGCGGCCGATTTGTCCGGCGCCGGAACGGCATTCGGCACCATCACTCAGCTGGGCCCGGTGGTGACCGTGCTGGTGGTCGCGGGTGCCGGCGCGACCGCGATCTGCGCCGACCTGGGTGCCCGCACCATCCGCGAAGAAATCGACGCGATGCGGGTGCTCGGCATCGACCCGATCCATCGCCTGGTGGTACCCCGCGTCCTGGCGTCGACCGTTGTCGCATTGCTGCTTAACGGGTTGGTGTGCGCCATCGGTTTGTCCGGTGGCTACGTATTCTCGGTGTTCCTGCAGGGCGTCAACCCGGGTGCATTCATTAACGGGTTGACCGTGTTGACCGGACTACGCGAATTGGTGCTCGCCGAAGTCAAGGCGCTGCTGTTCGGCGTGATGGCCGGGCTGGTCGGGTGTTACCGCGGCCTGACCGTCAAGGGCGGGCCCAAGGGCGTCGGCAATGCGGTCAACGAAACCGTCGTCTATGCGTTCATCTGTCTGTTCGTCATCAACGTGGTGATGACGGCCATCGGCGTGCGAATCTCGGCCAAATGATGATGCAGGTGAGCACGCGATGAGTTACGACTTCACTTACCGGCTTCGCAACGTCGCGGCGAGACTGCAAGGGCCGATTGACGACTTCGGCGAGCAGGCCCTCTTCTACGGCCAGACGGTGCGCTATGTCCCCAACGCGCTGACCCGGTATCGCAAGGAGACCATCCGGCTTATCGCCGAGATGACCCTGGGCGCGGGAGCACTCGTCATGATCGGTGGCACGGTTGGCGTCGCTGCCTTCCTGACGCTGGCCTCCGGTGGCGTGATCGCCGTGCAGGGTTACTCGTCGCTGGGCAACATCGGTATCGAGGCGCTGACCGGCTTCCTGTCGGCGTTCCTCAACGTCCGCGTCGTCGCGCCGGTGATCGCCGGTATCGCACTGGCGGCCACCATCGGCGCCGGCGCTACCGCGCAGCTGGGCGCCATGCGCGTCTCCGAGGAGATCGACGCCGTGGAGTGCATGGCGGTGCACTCGGTGTCCTACCTGGTATCCACCCGGCTGATCGCCGGGCTTGTCGCGATCATTCCGCTGTACTCACTGTCGGTACTCGCCGCATTCTTTGCGGCTCGCTTCACCACGGTGTTCATCAACGGACAGTCAGCAGGCCTGTATGACCACTACTTCAATACCTTCCTGATTCCGTCGGATCTGCTGTGGTCGTTCCTACAGGCAATCGTGATGTCGATCGCGGTCATGCTTGTGCATACCTATTACGGCTATAACGCCAGTGGTGGGCCCGTCGGCGTGGGCATCGCGGTAGGCCAGGCCGTGCGGACTTCGCTGATCGTCGTGGTCGTCATTACTTTGTTCATCTCGCTCGCGGTTTACGGGGCGTCCGGTAACTTCAACCTCTCGGGTTAAGGGGACCGCTTAAAAATATGGCAGAGGGTGGAGCGCGACGTTCAACTGTCCGGCTGGCAGCAGCGCTGCTGGCCAGTTTGTTGGTGGCGTTCGCTGTCCTGACCTACCTCTCCTACACAGCGGCTTTCGCTTCGGTTGACACCGTCACTGTGTCGTCGCCGCGAGCCGGGCTGGTGATGGATAACGGAGCCAAGGTCAAGTTCCGTGGCATCCAGATCGGCAAGGTCACCGACATCAACTACGCGGGTGATCAGGCCCGGCTGACGTTAGCCATCAACAGCGACGACATGCACTTCATCCCCTCCAACGCGACGGTGCATATCGCGGGCAACACCATCTTCGGCGCTAAGTCGGTGGAATTCATTCCGCCCCAATCGCCTTCGTCGACGTCCCTGCGTCCTGATGCGCACGTGAACGCCTCGATGGTGCAGCTGGAAGTCAATACCTTGTTCCAGTCGCTCGTAGACCTGCTGCACAAGATCGACCCGGTCGAATTGAACGGAACACTGAGCGCATTGTCGGAAGGCCTGCGCGGCCACGGTGACGATTTTGGTGCGCTGCTTGCGGGCCTGAATACCCTGACGCAGCAGGCGAACCCGAAGTTGGCCGCCCTGCAGGAGGACTTCCGCAAGACCGGGGTCGTCACCAACATCTATGCCGACGCCGCCCCCGACCTGAACAGGGTTTTCGACAACCTGCCGACGATTAGCAAGACCGTTGTCGACCAGCAGAAGAATCTCAACGACACGCTGTTGGCCACAATCGGCTTGTCTAACAACGCGTATGAGACGTTGCAACCGGCTGAGCAGGATCTCACCGACGCCATCAACAGGTTGCGTGCGCCGCTGAAGGTCGCTTCTGACTATTCTCCGGAATTCGGCTGTCTATTCGCCGGCATCGGGCGAGGCATCAAGGAATTCGCCCCGTTGATCGGTGTCCGGAAAGCGGGTCTGTTCACCTCGTCGAGCTTCGTCTTGGGCGCACCGGCGTACACGTTTCCGGAGTCGTTGCCGATCGTGAATGCCTCCGGGGGCCCGAATTGTCGTGGACTGCCGGACATTCCGACCAAGCAGACCGGCGGGTCGTTCTATCGTGCGCCGTTCCTGGTCACCGATAACGCCAATATCCCGTACGAGCCGTTCACCGAATTGCAGTTCGACGCACCGTCGACGTTGCAATTCTTGTTCCACGGCTCTTTCGCAGAGCGTGACGACTTCTGATGGCGGAGTCGAGCATGCCATCGCACCGGTCGATGGTGATCAAGGTCAGCCTCTTCGCGCTGGCGATGCTGCTGGTGGCCGCGGGCCTGGTAGTGGTTTTCGGTGACTTCCGGTTCGGTCCCGAAAGTACTTACCACGCAACCTTTATCGACGCGTCGCGGTTGAAAGCCGGGCAGAAGGTCCGCATCTCCGGTGTGCCGGTCGGTTCGGTGCAGGGTCTCAAGCTCAACCAGGACAACAGCATCGACGTGGAGTTCGTCGTTGACCGCCGCTACACGCTGTATTCGTCGACACGCGCGCTGATCCGGTACGAAAACCTGGTCGGCGATCGGTTCCTGGAAATCACGTCGGGTCCGGGGGAGCTGCGGAAGCTGGCGCCGGGCGCGACGATCAACGCCCAACATACCCAGCCTGCACTGGATCTGGACGCGCTGCTGGGTGGACTGCGGCCGGTATTCAAGGGATTGGATGCCGACAAAATCAACACGATCAGCAGCGCCCTGATCGAGTTGTTGCAGGGCCAGGGTGGAGCGTTGTCGAACGTGCTGGCCGACACCAGCGCGTTCTCGACCGCGCTTGGCCAACGTGACCAGCTCATCGGTGATGCGATCACCAACCTCAACACGGTTCTCGGCACCATCGACGAACGAAGCGCTAAATTCTCGGCCAGCGTTGACCAGTTGCAGCAATTGATCACCGGATTGGCCAAGAACAAGGACTCGATCGCGGGTGCCATCCCGCCGCTGGCGTCGACGACAACGGATCTGACTGAGCTGCTGAAGAATTCACGTAGGCCGCTGCAGGGCATCCTGGAAAACACCCGGCCACTGGCCACCGAGCTGGATAACCGCAAGGCCGAGGTGAACAACGACGTTGAGCAACTGGGCGAGGACTATCTGCGCCTGGCCGCACTTGGCGCCTACGGGTCGTTCTTCAACATCTACTTCTGCTCGGTGTCGATCAAGATCAACGGACCGGCCGGCGGCGACATCCTGCTGCCCCTTGGCGGCCAGGTGGATTCCAGCCAGGGGAGGTGCGCTTTTGTCAAGTAACCCGAGGCGCGAACGCGACCCGCTGCGCACCGGCGTCTTCGGCGTGGTGCTGGTGGTCTGCGTCGTGTTGATCGCATTCGGCTACTCCAATTTGCCGTTCTACACGCAGGGAAAGACCTACGACGCCTACTTCTCCGACGCCGGTGGTATCTCGCCCGGCAACGCCGTCTACGTGTCGGGCTTCAAGGTGGGCAAAGTGCAATCCGTCGGTCTGGCCGGAGACACCGCCAAGGTGACCTTCTCGGTGGATCGGCACGTCACCGTCGGTGATCAGTCGTTGGCCTCGATCCGCACCGACACCATCCTGGGCGAGCGTTCTGTTTCGGTGACTCCAGCGGGCACCGGCAAGGCGACCAGCATTCCGCTGAGCCGGACGACCACGCCGTACACGCTGGCCGGCGCACTCGAGGACCTGGGGCAAAACGCGAACAACCTCAACAAGCCTCAGTTCGAGCAGGCCTTGAACGTCCTCACGGACACGCTGCACGACGCCACGCCGGAGCTGCGCGGCGCGCTGGACGGGGTGACATCGCTGTCACGCACCCTGAACCGCCGTGACGAGGCGCTGCAAACCCTACTGGCCCATGCCAAGTCGGTGACAACGGTGTTGTCACAGCGCGCCGACCAGGTCAACAAGTTGGTCGATGACGGTAACGAATTGTTCGCCGCGCTCGACGAGCGGCGCGGCGCGTTGGCGCAATTGATCTCGGGCATCAGCGGCCTGTCAACACAGCTTTCCGGATTTGTGGCCGACAACCGCAAGGAGTTCGGCCCGGCGCTGAGCAAGCTCAACGACGTGCTGAGCAACCTCAACGAGCGCCGCGACTACATCACCGAGGCGCTCAAGCGGCTGCCCACCTATGCGACAGAGCTGGGCGAGGTGGTTGGTTCCGGACCCGGATTCAACGTCAACGTCTACGGCGTCATCCCAGCACCGTTGCTCGCGGCCATGTTCGACTTCTTCTACCAGCCCGGCAAGCTACCGGCCAGCCTCGCTGACTACTTGCGTGGATTGATCCAGGAACGCTGGATCATCAGGCCGAAGTCGCCATGATGCAGCGGACTTTCGGCAGCCGGGGACTGCGTAACGTCACCCTCATCGCGCTGGTCGCGGTGCTGATCGGTGGTGTCTACACGCTGTACTCGTCCAACGGCGGCGGCCGAAAGATCGTCGGCTACTTCACGTCTGCTGTCGGGCTCTATCCAGGAGATCAGGTCCGCATCATCGGAGTTCCGGTTGGCACGATCGACTCGATCGAACCGCGGCCCGCCGACGTCAAGATCACCATGTCGATCTCCGACGACGTGAAGATCCCCAAAGACGCCAAGGCCCTCATCATGTCACCGAACCTGGTGGCGGCGCGGTTCATTCAGCTCACTCCGGCATACACCGGCGGTTCGGTGCTGCCCGACGGCGCGAGCATCGATCTGGCCCGCACCGGCGTTCCGGTGGAATGGGATGAGGTGAAAGAAGCACTGACCCAGCTGTCCGTCTCGCTGGGTCCGGCGGCGGGATCGGTGCAGGGCCCGTTGGGCGCGGCCATCAACCAGGCCGCGGACACCTTTGATGGTAAGGGCGAATCGTTCCACAACGCGCTGCGCGAGCTTTCGCAAGTCGCTGGGCGACTGGGGGATTCGCGCAGTGACATCTTCGGCACCGTCAAGAACTTGCAGGTTCTGGTCAACGCACTGTCGGCAAGCAACGAACAGATCGTGCAGTTCGCCGGAAACGTCGCGTCGGTGTCCCAAGTGCTGGCCGACAGCTCACGGCATCTGGACAACACGCTGGGCACCCTCAACCACGCATTGTCCGATATCCGGGGATTCCTGCATGAGAACAACTCGACGCTGATCGATACGGTCAACCAGCTCAACGACTTTGCCAAGACGTTGAGTGACCAGAGCGACAACATCGAGCAGGTCTTGCACGTGGCGGGCCCCGGTATCGCCAACTTCTACAACATCTACGACCCGGCGCAGGGCACGCTAAACGGCCTGCTGTCGATACCTGAATTCGCTAACCCGGTGCAATTCATCTGCGGTGGCTCCCTCGAGACCGCCGCAGGCGTGCGTGCACCCGACTACTACCGGCGCGCCGAGCTGTGCCGCGAACGGCTGGGGCCGGTGCTACGTCGGCTGGCCGTGAACTATCCGCCGATCATGTTCCACCCGCTCAACACGATCACGGCATACAAGGGCCAGATCATCTACGACACTCCGGAAACCCAAGCCAAAGCGGCTACGCCGGTTCCGCAGCTGACCTGGATACCGGCTAAAGGCGGCCAGACGTCGGCTCCGCAGAATCCCGCCGATCTGCAAAACCTGCTTGTCCCAACGGCTCCGCAGGCGCTTCCGGGTCCACCGCCCGCCGGCCCTGGCGCCGGTCTCGGGCAGGCCCCCGCCCCGGGCTCGGCATTCGGGCCGTTGCCCGGCCCTGCACCGACCCCGCCAGGTACGACGTCAGGCGGCGGCGGATGAGCCGAATCTGGTTGCGTGGCAGCGCATTGGCGGCGGGCAGCGCGT
The DNA here is from genome assembly GCA_963826365.1 of uncultured Actinomycetota bacterium. Classification (GTDB taxonomy): domain Bacteria; phylum Actinomycetota; class Actinomycetes; order Mycobacteriales; family Mycobacteriaceae; genus Mycobacterium. Next base: position 207,620 of record CAWGXA010000014.1, read on the forward strand.
TGCTGGCCGGTTGTCAGTTCGGCGGGCTGAACTCACTGTCGATGCCCGGGACCGCGGGTCACGGTAGTGGTGCGTACTCGATCACTGTCGAAATGCGTGACGTGGCGACGCTGCCGCAGAACTCTCCAGTCATGGTCGACGATGTCACCGTCGGCAGTGTCGCCGGGATTTCCGCCGAGCAGCGCGGCGATGGATCCTTCTATGCCGCAGTGAAATTAGCGCTGGACAAAAACGTCGTGCTGCCGGCCAACGCGACCGCAACAGTCGCCCAGACGTCGCTGCTGGGCTCGCTGCACATCGATTTGGCCGCGCCGAAGGACAAGCCGGCGAGCGGCAAGCTGGTTAACGGGTCGAAGATCGCCGAGTCCAACACCGCCCGCTTTCCCACCACCGAAGAGGTGTTTTCAGCCCTCGGTGTCGTAGTCAACAAGGGCAACATCGGCGCGTTGGGCGAGATCACCGACGAGACGTACCAGGCCTTCGCGGGTCGGCAGAGCCAGTTCGTCGACTTGGTCCCGAGATTGTCCGTGCTGACCGCCGGACTCAACCGGCAGGTCAACGACATCATCGGCGCGGTCGACGGGTTGAACCGATTCTCCGCGACTCTGGCGCAAGACAAGGACAATCTGGGCCGGGCACTGGACACCCTGCCGGAAGCGATTCGCGTCCTCAACAAGAACCGCGAACACATCGTCGACGCGTTCGCCGCATTGAAGAAACTGGCGACGGTCACCTCCAACGTGCTGTCAAAAACCAAGGTGGACTTCGCCGCCGACCTCAAAGACCTGTATGCGGTCGCCAAAGCGCTCAACGACAGTCGCAACAATTTCGTCACCTCACTGCAGCTGTTGTTGACGTTCCCGTTCCCGAACTTCGGCATCAAGCAGGCCGTGCGTGGCGATTACCTCAACGTGTTCACCACCTTCGACCTCACCCTGCGCCGGCTGGGCGAGACGTTCTTCACCACGTCGTATGCACTTGATCCGAACATGATGCACATGAGTGAGGTTCTCAACGCGCCCGACTTCCTGACCGGCGAATTGGCCAACCTGTCCGGACAGGCGGCCGACCCGTTCAAGATTCCGCCCGGCACGGCATCAGGGCAGTAGGGGGCGGCGCAGATGATCGACAGACTGACCAAGATTCAGCTCATCATATTCGCGGTGATCACCGCGGTCACGCTGACGATTATGGCGATCTTCTATCTGCGGCTACCCGCCACCTTCGGTATCGGAACTTACGGTGTGAGTGCCGATTTCGTCGCGGGCGGCGGCTTGTACCAGAACGGCAACGTCACCTATCGCGGCGTCGCCGTAGGCCGGGTGGAGTCGGTGGGGCTGAATCCCAACGGCGTCACCGCCGAAATGCGGCTGAACAGTGGTACTCCCATTCCCTCGAACGTCACCGCCACCGTGAAGAGTGTGTCGGCTGTCGGCGAGCAATACATCGACCTGGTACCGCCAAGCAGTCCGGCGTCGACCAAGTTGCACAACGGGTCTCGGATTGATCGGGCCAACACCCGGATTGGCCAGGACGTCGCAGACCTGTTGAAGCGGGCCGAGACATTGGTCAACAGCCTCGGCGACACCCGGCTGAAAGAGCTGCTGCACGAGACGTTCCAGGCCGCTAACGGGTCGGGTCCCGAGCTGGCCCGATTGATCGAGTCGGCCCGGTTGCTGGTGGACGAGGCCAACGCCGACTACCCACAGGTTTCGCAGTTGATCGATCAGGCCGGCCCATTCCTTGAATCGCAAATCCGCGCAGGCGCCGACATCAAGTCGCTCTCGGATGGGTTGGCGCGCTTCACGTCCGAGGTGCGCCAGGCCGATCCACAGCTTCGCTCGACGTTGGAAACTGCTCCCGGCGCCATCGACGAGGCCAGCACAACATTCTCCGGTATCCGCCCGTCTTTCCCGGAACTGGCCACCAGCCTGGCCAATCTGGGCCGAGTCGGCGTCATTTACCACAAGTCGATCGAGCAGCTGTTGGTGGTGCTGCCGCCGTTGTTCGCCGCGATCACCACAGCCGCCGGTGGTGGCCCGCAGGACGAGGGCGCCAAGCTGGATTTCAAGCTCGACCTGAACGACCCGCCGCCGTGTGCGGTCGGATTCTTGCCGCCACCGTTGATGCGCACACCGGCCGACGAGACGGTGCGGGAACTGCCAAGGGACCTGTACTGCAAGGTAGCTCAGAACGATCCCAGTACCCCCCGTGGCGCCCGCAATTATCCATGCCAGGAGTTCCCCGGTAAGCGGGCGCCGACGATTCAGCTTTGTCGCGACCCGAAGGGCTATGTGCCCGTCGGTCGCAACCCGTGGCGCGGTCCGCCGGTCCCATACAATACGCCGGAGACAAATGGGCTAAACACGCTGCCGCCCAACAAGTTTCCGTATATCCCGCCGGAGGCTGAACCCGACCCGGGCACTCCTATTGTTGGGCCGCCGCCGCCAGGTGTGGTGCCCGGGCCTGGACCGCTGCCGCAGAAACAGCCGGCGTGGGATCCGGCGCCGCCCAACGACAGCGGGCCGCCGCCGGGCAACCCGTCATGGATGCCGCCGGGAATCCCGCCGGTACCGCCCCAGATCCCGTTTCCGAAGTGGCTGCCGCCGCCCGCGCCCGCCGCGCAGCCGCAGGCCAGCGGCCCGGCCTACACCACCTACGACCAGAACACCGGCGCATTCAAGGACCCGGCGGGCGGCACTGGTATCTTCGCGGCCGGCGCGAACGGCGCCTCCAGCGCTGAGAATTGGGTGGACCTCATGCTTGATCCAAGGCCGATGTAGTGGCTTCTGAGACGCAACGGGTTCGTCGGCGGGCTTCGCGCGCGGCGGGCCCGGCGAAGGGCGAATCGAGCCCGGTCGCTGAGCTAGCGGTCGACGTTCCAGCCGAGGCCAAGCGGCTGGCCAAACCGGCTAAGGCGCTCAAGCGCGTCAAGCCACCGCCACGGCGACAGCCGCACCGGTCTCTGGTCGGTTGGATCTCACTTGCGGCCGCGCTGTTGGCAATTGGCGCGCTGGCCGGTTGCCTGACATTGCTGGTTACCCAGCAACGGCACGCCGAGGCTCAACAGGCTCGCGATCAGCGCTTCGTCGACACCGCCACGCAGATGGTGGTCAACATGTTCAGCTACAAGCAGGACAACATCGACGACAGCGTGAACCGGTTCTACAACAGCACCAGTGGCCCGCTGCGCGGCATGCTCGGCGCCAACAACGCTGTCGAGAACCTCAAAGCCCTGTTCCGCTCTACCAACGCGACATCGGAAGCGGTAATCAACGGCGCCGCTCTCGAGGCAAAAGATGCAGTCACCGACAACGCCTCAGTGCTGGTGTCGGTCCGCGTCACGGTTGCTGACATCGACGGTGTCCACAAGCCATCCCAGCCGTATCGACTTCGGGTCATCGTGCACGAGGACGAGCAGGGGCACATGACCGGATACGACCTGCAATATCCCAATGGGGGCAACTGATGCGGTGGCGCCGGGGGCTGATTGCCGTCGCGGGTTACTTGTTGGTCGCTGGCATTGTCGGGCTATCCGCGGCGTCCGGTTGGTTCTATTGGGACCGGGTGCAAACCCGCGGGGAGCAGGCGGCACGGACGGTGTTGCCTGGGCTCGCCGCCAAGGAAATACCCGCGGTCTTCGCCTACGACTATCAGACCGTCGAACGCAGCCTTGCCGACGCGTATCCGCTACTGACGCCTGACTATCGGCAGGAGTTCCAGAAAAGCGCCAACACGCAGATCATCCCGGAGGCCAAGAAGCGTGAGGTGGTTGTGCAGGCCAACGTCGTCGGTGTCGGCGTGATGTCTGCCAAGCGTGATTCGGCGTCGGTGATGGTCTATCTGAATCGCACCGTGACCGATAAGACGCGCCAGCCGCTCTATGACGGCAGCCGGTTGCGGGTGGACTTCAAGAGGATCGGCGAGAAATGGCTGATCGCTTACATCACGCCGATCTAGCCGTTCAGAAACACATCGCAATGTCGTTGCACTGCAACGGGTAACGCTGGATGGGGCTGGGCGGAGGCCCGGCTAGCGCCAACGAGAACGGTTGCTTGCTCATCGCCGGCTGTAGGCCACAGACGGCGCCGTGCAAGCTGGTGTGCGTACCGGTGAGTGTCTCGTCGTCGAACGCGTAGGTGTCGGTGGAAGCGGCTGTGCCGCCGCCCGGGCACGAAACACCGTCGGCCACGTCCACCTTGAAGGTCCACCGTTGGCTGACCAGGCGGGCCCGGCCACTGTAATTCCCCAGCTTGTCCTGACGGCTGATCTGTTCGTCGGTTGAGCTGACTATATTCAGCGCGCAGAAATCTGCCTGGATGTCCGGGTTGGAATAGTCCTTGTAGTAACGGCTTCCGTTGACTTGATCGCACAGCGCCGTGACCGTCCAGGTCACGCCGGACACGCCGGCCTGGTTGAAGGTGTACTTCCCGTCGGGCGGTGGTCCGACGGCACGAGCCGGGTTCCCCGACTCAAGCGCGGTCCCGATTGCCACTGCGCAAAAGATGCCGGCACCAGTGGCCAGCACGCGGCGGATTTTCACGTCGAGACTCCCTTCAAGCTGCATCGATTATCACAGCGTTTCGGCGGCAGCACCATGGGTTCGGCCACCTACTTGGTGCCGGCAGGACTCGCCTCGGCCAATGCGTCGAGAAACGACCGCGCCCAGCGATCCACGTCGTGGGCGAGCACCTGACGCCGCAGCGAGCGCATCCGGCGCCGGCCCTCCTCTTCGGACTGGTTGAGCGCCGCTTCGATCGCGTCCTTGACACCTTCGAGGTCGTGCGGGTTGACCTGGTAGGCCTGCCGTAATTCGGCTGCGGCGCCAGTGAATTCGGAGAGCACCAGCGCGCCGCCAAGGTCGTTGCGACAGGCGACGTACTCCTTGGCGACCAGGTTCATTCCGTCCCGCAGCGGGGTGACGAGCATGACGTCGGCGATCGAAAAGAACGCGATGAGCTCATCGCGGGGGACCGGGCGATGGATGTAGTGCACCACCGGGTGACCGACCTCGGCGTATTCGCCGTTGATGTGGCCGACCTCGCGTTCGATGTCGTTGCGCAGCATCTGATAGCTCTCCACCCGTTCGCGGCTCGGCGTCGCCAGCTGAATCAACACGGTGTCGTCGCGCTTGATGCGGCCCTCGTCGAGCAGCTCGGAAAACGCTTTGAGCCGAACGTCGATGCCCTTGGTGTAATCCAGCCGGTCCACGCCCAGCATGATCTTGCGCGGGTCGCCCAACTCGGCCCGGATCTCGCGGACCCGACGCTTGATGTTGCGGTCGCGCGCCGCCTGGGCGAGTGCGCCAGAGTCGATGGAGATGGGAAACGCCCCCACCCGGACCGCGCGATCCGCCAGCTCGACCTCACCGAAGCGCGAGCGCACACCGACCGTTCCCCGGGAGGTGTTGGCACCGATCAGCCGGCGGGACAGGATCAGGAAGTTTTGGGCGCCGCCGGTCAGGTGGAATCCCACCAGGTCGGCGCCGAGCAGGCCTTCGATGATCTCGGTGCGCCAGGGCATCTGCATGAACAGCTCCACCGGCGGGAAGGGGATGTGCAAAAAGAAACCGATGATCAAGTCGGGGCGCAACTCGCGCAACATCTTTGGGACGAGTTGGAGTTGGTAGTCCTGGACCCATACCGTGCCACCGCGGGCGGCGGCTCGTGATGCGGCTTCGGCGAAACGGCGGTTGACATCGACGTAGCGATCCCACCATTCGCGATGGTAGATCGGCTTGACGATGACGTCGTGGTAGAGCGGCCACAGTGTGGCGTTCGAGAAGCCCTCGTAGTACTCGGCAACGTCGTCGGCGGACAGGCGTACTGGGTGAAGTTGAAGGTCGTCCTGCTGGATGGGTTCGTCGACCACGTCGATCACCTCATCGGTGACGCCCGGCCAACCCACCCATGCCCCGCTGCGTCGGCGCAATATCGGCTCTAAAGCTGTGACCAATCCGCCCGGACTGCGCTTCCAGGTGGTGGTGCCATCCGGAAGCCGCTCGAGGTCGACCGGCAGCCGATTGGCGACGACGACGAAGTCCGACTCCCCGAAGGGCGGCGTCTTCGAGCCCTGGCCTCCCCTGGGAGCCATTTAGGCGTCGAGTTTCGCCGGCCCAATACCCAGCATGGATAGGAAAACGCGGCACTCGTCGGCGTCGGTGGCGTAGGCCGCGACGACCCGCCTGGCCTGGCTTGCCGTGCTGTCGGCTACCGGCTCGACATCGTCGATTTCGCCAGGATCAGATTTCGTAGGCATCACTTAACTGTAGGCGAAGCGGATCGTTCGCTCGCGGGGATCTCGCCAGGTCCGCCCCGGACGCCGGCCCAAGCGGCGCTGGAGCCGCTGCAGTGCGCCTGAAATATCTCATCGCAACCCATATGCAGCCCGCTGTTCACGCAAATATAGGAATCCGTTAATAAATCTAGATTTCGACCTGCTGAATTCGCCGAATAACGGCGCGGCAACCGCTGGGATAGCAACAGGCGATCGACCGGATCGAAATCCCGAGATAGGCGTCGATCGGAATCCGCCAACCAATTCCAGCTTTCGATTAGCGGATAATTGTGGGGCCTCGCCCGCCGTATGTCGACGGGCTGCCTGCCGGTACTCAGGCGCCGCCGAGTCGGTCGCCATGCTAGTGACAGGGAACGGCCAGACCCCTTCGACATGGGACGACACCCCCGGGACGGAGGCCAGCCAATCTTTCGCGTCGGGCGGCGGACCGCCACACCTGTCCGTCTACTGGCAGATGTCAGCTGTTCAAAGGCAAACCAGGATGCCATCGCTGCAAAGGCATTATCCTAAGCCGAAGCGCCCTATTTTTTGACGCTGCGCTGACGTCTAAGACTTCGGGAGAAGGACATGGCTCTCACTCCGGCCGATGTTCATAATGTCGCGTTCTCCAGGGCACGTGTTGGCAAGCGTGGTTACAGCGAACAAGAAGTCGATCTTTTCATCGATTTGGTTGAGCAAGAGCTAATTCGACACATCGAGGAAGACGCCGAACTCCGCCATCGCAACGCCGAGCTTCGCAACCGTGATGGCGGGCTGAAGAAGCGGGAAGCCGAGCTTGCCCAGCGGGAGGCCGCCCTGCATGACCACGAAACCGAAGTGCGCAAGCACCAAACCGAACTGCGTAAGCACCAAGCCCAGTTCTCCCAGCAGGAATCCCAGATCGCCCAGCGGACGACTCCGCTTCCGCAGCAGGTCGCCCAGATTCGTTTTCGGGAAGCTCAGGTTGCGCAGCGCGAAGCCCAGTTCGCCCAGCACCAGGCTCAGGTTGCCCAGCAGGAGGCTCAGCTCGCCCAGCGGGAAGTTGAGGTTCGCCAGCGGCAAGCCGAGCTCGCGCGGTGGGAGACCGAGCTTCGCGAGCAAGAGGCCGAGTTCGATCAGCAGGAAGCTCAGCTAGCGGAGCGGGAATCCGAACTTAGCCAGCAGGAAACCGAGTTACATGAGCAGGAAGTCAGACTGCATCAGCTGTTGGAGCAACCGCAGGCCGCCGAGCGGGCCGTGGAAGTCAGCAGTAAGCAGGTAGCGCGGCCGTACTCGCAACAATTGCGGGCGGTGCCGACGCCGGTGGCGGTCAACGGGGCCTCGCATCTCGAGGAGACGCGGGTTGCCTCGGTGCACGGGCGCCATGACATGGAGAGGATGGCGATCCGTGCTGTCACCGACACACTCGGCAACACGGTGACCGAGACGGTCCACGAGCGGACCCTTAGGAGCGCAATCGAGAACGGTGGTCAGGTCGCGGCTTCCGATTCGTCCGACCAGATCGAACAACTGAGGAAAGAGAACGCGGAACTCGCCCGCTCGCTGGGCCTGATCAAATCCGCCGCGGCCCTTTTGGCGGCCGCACTCGATCAGCCGTAGTACGGATTCACGAGCAACCCAACGCCGAACTCGTTACGCGCCGGTCGTAATGTGTAACACCGTCGACGCGGTACGCAGCAAGCCTGAGAAGCGAGGTAGGCGGAATGACAGTCTCTGACCAAGCCAACGGTGAGGCGGCCAACGCCAACGCAAGCGAGCTGGTGGCCTACGAAACCCTCGACGAGGGCCGCATCGCCCGCATCTGGCTCAACCGCCCCGAGGCTCACAACGCGCAGAGCCGCGGCCTGCTGGTGCAGCTCGACGAAGCCTTCGGCCGGGCCGAGGCCGACGACACCGTTCGCGTAGTGATCCTCGCGGCCCGCGGCAAGAACTTCTCCGCCGGCCACGATCTGGGCTCCGAGCAGGCCCTGGCAGAACGCGCACCTGGACCGGGGCAGCATCCGAGTTTCCGCTCAAACGGCGCCACGCTCGAGCCGATCATGGAGAAGCTGTATCACCAAGAATGGCACTACTTCTTCGAAAATACTTGCCGCTGGCGCGATCTGCGCAAGATCACCATCGCCCAGGTGCAGGGCAACGCGATTTCGGCGGGCCTGATGCTGATCTGGGCCTGCGATCTGATCGTCGCCGCCGACAACGCGAAGTTCAGCGACGTGGTCGCGGTCCGGCTGGGTATGCCGGGTGTCGAATACTATGCTCACCCTTGGGAATTCGGGCCACGTAAGGCCAAAGAGCTTCTGTTGACCGGTGATTCGGTGGACGCCGACGAAGCCTACCGACTGGGTATGGTTTCCAAAGTTTTCGCGGTCGACGAATTAGAGGAAAAGACGCTGGAATTCGCGCGACGCATCGCCGAGCGCCCGACGATGGCGTCGCTGCTGATCAAGGATTCGGTCAACGCCGCCTCCGACGCGATGGGTTACACCGAGGCGCTGCGGCATGCGTTCCACGTGCATCTGTTGGGGCACGCACACTGGGCGGCGTTCAACGAAAACAGGTGGCCGGTTGGCCAGCCGCCGTACGTCGAGGACTGGCGCAACGCGAAGCCGACGAAGGTCGCCCGCCGCGATACGCCCTAGCACCGGCGATCGGGGGCAGCGGTACGCCCGCCGCAACCCGCGTGGTTCTATATCTGGAACGTGTTTCAGTTTGTAGAGGAGCTCGCGTGCAGCTTTCTTTTGACGACCGGACGTACCTGGTCACCGGTGGTGGCAGTGGAATCGGCAAGGGCGTAGCCGCCGGGCTGGTCGCGGCTGGGGCCTCGGTGATGATCGTCGGGCGCAATCCCGACCGGCTGGCGGCGGCCGTCAAAGAGATCGAACAGGTTGCGGCGAAGGGCGGTTCGATTCGCTACGAGCCCGCCGACATCACCAACGAGGAAGAGACGACGCGGGCCGTCGAGGCCGTGACGGCTTGGCATGGTCAGTTGCACGGCGTGGTGCATTGCGCCGGCGGCTCCGAGACCATCGGGCCGATCACCCAGATCGACTCGGAGGCGTGGCGACGCACCATCGATCTCAACGTCAACGGCACCATGTACGTGCTCAAGCACTCTGCCCGCGAGATGGTGCGCGGCGGCGGCGGGTCGTTCGTCGGCATCTCGTCGATCGCGGCCAGCAATACCCACCGCTGGTTCGGTGCCTACGGCGTCGGCAAGTCGGCGCTGGATCACTTGATGCAGTTGGCCGCTGACGAACTCGGCGCGTCATGGGTACGGGTCAACAGCATCCGCCCGGGTCTGATCCGCACCGAGCTGGTTGCTCCAGTACTTGATTCGCCCGAGCTGAGCGCGGATTACCGTGCGATCACGCCGCTGCCGCGACCCGGTGAGGTCGAAGACATTGCGAACGTGGCGATGTTCCTCCTCAGCGATGCCGCCAGCTATGTCACGGGACAGATCATCAACGTCGACGGCGGAGTGATGTTGCGGCGCGGGCCGGATTTCAGCGCGATGCTCGAACCCGCCTTCGGTGCCGATGGGCTACGCGGAGTGGTCAATTGAAAATTATTGCGGCGTAACAGGAGCGGCAGATGAAGCGACTCGAAGGCAAGCGGATCCTGGTGACGGGCGCCGCGTCGGGAATCGGCCAGGCGACCGCACTGCGGCTGCTCAGCGAGGGCGCGGTGGTCGTGGCAGCAGACCTCGCGGTCGAGGGCCTGGAAAAGACTGCGGCCCAGGCGGGCGAGGCTGCGACAGGCGACCGGCTCACCACGTTGGAGATCAACGTCGCTGACGAGGATTCGGTGGTCGCGGGCGTGTCCTCGGCGGTCGAAACGCTCGGTGGCCTCGACTCGTTGGTCAATGCGGCCGGCATTCTGCGCGCTTGGCACACTCACCAGACCACCCTGGAACAGTGGAACCAGATCGTCGGGGTCAACCTGACCGGGACCTTCCTGGTGGTCCGAGAAGCACTGCCGGCGTTACTGGCCAACTCAGGTAGCGCGATCGTCAACTTCAGTTCTACCTCAGCGTCTTTCGCCCATCCGTACATGGCGGCCTACGCCGCGAGCAAGGGCGGCATTCAGGCCTTCACCCACTCCTTGGCGCTGGAGTATGCGAAGGACGGCCTGCGCGCGTCGTGCGTCGCGCCGGGCAGCATCAAGTCTGGGATCACCGACGCCACCGGCGGATACCTCCCGAAAGATGCAGACTGGTCGCTGTTTCCGCGGCTGATGCCGATCCTGCCGCCGACGACGGAATCCAGCGGGGCGGGGATGGCCGAACCCAACGCGGTCGCCGGTGTGATCGCCATGCTGGTGTCTGACGACGGTGCCTGGATCACGGGCACTGAAATTCGCATGGATGGCGGCACGCATGCCTGAGTCGAGTCGTGCCTAGCCTGATGGCGGCGACCCGTCCCCCGCTTCGCAGGGGAGTGCCCCCAGCACCCGGCTTCGCCGCGGTTGCGACAGCCGCTAGTTAACGCAGGGCACTCCGCCGCCGTCGATGGGCTTGCCCTGATCGGGCGTCGGATAGGTGCTCGTCCCATAGCCATAGTTCGTGCTGCTTTTTGTCGACGTCGTCGTGCTGGTCGTGGATGAGCTGTCGTCCATTGTGGTTTCGTCCGGCGGCGGTATCGAGATGTTGGTGTCGACCGTCACCCGGATGTGCCCGGGCGCGATGCTGGGATCGGGCTGCTTGGGGGCGTCCATACCGAGCAGGGTGGCCACATTGCGGGCGTCGGTTTCGGCGCCAGCGCCATACTGGATCGCCGAACCTGCCGGGTCGCCGGAGCTGCGGTCGCGGACCTGGCCTGCGGTGTAGCCGTACTTCTTCAGCGACCGGGAGATGTCGCTGGCAACACCGGTCAAGCTGCTGGCATTGATCACATCCACGACGGTGGACGGATTGGGTTTGGCCGCTGTGGTGGTGGACCCGGCCGTCGAGGGGGAAGCACCGATCGCCGCCGCGATCTCGGATTTGATCGCGGCCGGGTCGATGATGTTGACGTCCTGGCCGTCGATGTTGTCGTAGCGCACCACGGGCAGCGTCCGGAACTCGACCTGACCGGTTCCAGCGGCGCCGGCCAACCCTCCCAGTCGACGGATCAGGTCATCGTCCCAACCGGAGGACAACACCACATCCTTGCGCGCGACCGCCATCAGGCTCTTGAGCTTGTCCAGGTTGGTGAAGGTGCCCGCATCCTGCAGCTCCCGCATGACCGACGAAATGAACGCCTGCTGCCGGTGGGTCCGGTCCAAGTCACCGTTATCCAGGCCGTGTCGCTGCCGGACAAACGCCAGCGCCTCGGAAGCATTCAGCCGCTGGGGTCCGGCGGGAAAATCCGCACCGGAATACGAGTCGTAGACGGCGTGGTTCAGACAGACGTTCACCCCGCCCAGCGTCTGGGCCAAATCGTAGAAGCCGGCCAAGTTGATCTCGGCGAAATAGTCGATCGGTACCCCGGTCAGGGTGCGCACCGCCCGCAACGTCGCCGCCCGACCCGCTTCGCGTCCCTTCGTCTCGAGTTCCTTCTGGCTGCCCACGCCCTGATTGACCAACTTCTGCGCGACGTACTGCTTGGTGAGCCCGTATGCCTCTTTGATTTTGATGTGGTTGTATCCCGGGACGCCGTTCCAGGCCACCCAGTCGTCGCGGGGTATGGAGAAAGCGACGACCTTATCGTCTGCGCTGACGTGCACGAGTATCAGCGTGTTGGTGTTGTAGCCGCCGTCATCGGAATCGCCCGCGTGCAGCTGCTTCAGGATCGAATTGGGCAGGTCGTTGCCGTCCTGGTCTTTTCGTGAATCCAGGCCGATGAGCAAAATGTTCATCTCGTTGCCGCTGGATCGGGGATCTTCTGGGCTCAGAGCGTCCGACACAGTGATGCCGCCAAGCGCCCCGTGCGCCACGTAGTAACCCGCCCCGGTCATCAGCACTGCCCCCACCGACACCAGGGACATGAAGGTGCGGGTCAGTCCTTTGCGGACCGGCGACCGCTGCGGAACTGCCCGATGGCGGTGCCGGGCACCGCCCGAGCTTGACATCAGATACCTCGACCCATCACCAGCGCAGCACCGATTACCGCCGTGGCGGTTTGCGGTGATGGAGCGGAAAGCATGAGGTCAAGTATGCGATAGCTTGCTGTGAAGCCCCCAATCGCGACGGCCTCCAACAGGCCTTGTAAGCGCCGCTGCGGGCCGGCCCACCTGGCGGTTCAGCCAGCGACCCACGGCCGCGATCTTCGCGCTACCAGCGCATTCTGGCTAAGATGCGCCGAGCTTGTGATCCGCAAGCATCTCGGCGAGGTCTCAGGAGGAATACGTGGCCGACGAGATTGAACTCAACTCGTCACCCGGCGGAGACAACCGGCGCGGCTCCGCCCACCCGTCGGCGTCTGACCACGGCTTACGCGGGTTCTGGTATCAGATCCCGCCGGGCCCGCGCTTGGTCATCCCGCTCGTTTTGTTGCTGGCCGTCGTCGTCGTCAGCTTCTACCACTGGGTGACGCCTGGGCGAGACGACTGGTCACTGCTGCCGAGCCGGCTCGTTTGCCAGGTGCAGTCCGGACCCACCCCACCGCCGTCGGTCACAGTCGCCTCGGTGGACGTCACCCATCCCCGCGGGGGCAATGTGCTGCAGCTGGCGATCCACTTCGTCCAACCACTGCCGCCGTCGCCGCAACTCAGCTACAGCCTCGCCAACAACGGCACACCGCTCGCCGTGCTGACCGCCCAGCAGGGCAACAATGACCTGGCGATTCGGAATGTTCGAACCACCGGTGGCGCCGACATCCGGTCGGGCAAGAGCACCCACGCGGGCCAGACCGCGCCCGACACCGTCGAGATGGCACTCGACCTGACGAAATTCGGCATCGAAAAAGAATTGGTCAGCCCCGCATTGACGGTCACGTCTGCGGGCGACGTGATGCAGATCTGCCACGGCTAGCGAAAACCGTTCTCGCCGTTAGCAGTACAGGTACTCGATGTGCCAACGGCCGTTCACGTAGTCGGCGCGATATTGACCGCCCAGCTGCGGATTCGCGTCGTGGATGGAGCCGGTGCCCCCGACGGATGGCGCGAAGCCAGGTGGATCCCAGGTGATGGACTGCGGGTTGGGTGGCAGATTCGGCGTGCAATTGATCTGCTTCGCTTTGTAGCCGTCGATGATCTTTTGCTCGGCGCTAGCCTGATCACCGCCATCCGGCGGTGGATCGTTAGGGCACAGCGTGTTTGGGCCGCAGAGGCTTTGCCGGGCGGTGACGAGTGCCGCGTCGTGGACCGGAACGCCGAAGGCCAACAGCACCGATACCGCTGCGGTGACAGCGCCGATGCGGATGCGCATGTTTCCTCCCGGCAAACGGTCTAGCTGGCCTTTTCGAGGTCTTCGCCCGAGCGGTAGAAGATGCGAATATTCGAGCCGGTGACTATCTCAGCGAGGAATACGCCGACGGGTTCAACCTCGTAGTAGTAGTGCACGTAGCCGTGGGCGTCCAACGCCGAAGCGCAGGACAAGCCGGGCGCACCGCACCGTGCCTTGATTGGGATCGCGAGCACCGCAATTAGCAATACGGCGACGATCCCCACCACTGCGTGGACCTTGTTCAACGCATGGGGTGTTTGCAGGGATTGCGTCACGGGTTGGAGTCTAAGCCGAACATCCAGCAATGCCGGGGAAGTAGGGTTTGTCAGCGATGACCACTGCAAGCGCGGACGACCTTCCGCCGCCACATAAGCGCGTCGAGGTACTGGGCAACATCGGACCCAACTGGTTTGCCTCGGTCATGGGTACCGGGATCTTGGCTGTCGCCGGCGCGGGTTTGCCCGTCCAGGTGCCGGGGTTGCGTGCTTTTGCGGATGCGGTGTGGGTAATCGCTGCCGTCCTGCTAGTGGCGTTGATCGTCCTGGTGGGTGGTCACTGGCTGCGCCACCCCACGGTGGCGCGCGGTCACGCCCGCAATCCGCAGATGGCCCACTTCTATGGGGCCGCTCCGATGGCGCTGATGACGGTCGGCGGGGGAGCGGTGTTGGTCGGCAAGGATCTCATTGGTGAGCGCATCGCCGTCGACCTGGCCTGGGTGCTGTGGACCACGGGCACGCTCGGCGGGTTGTTCACCGCAGTCAGCATTCCGTTTCTGATGTTCACTCGGCACGACGTCGAGCCCGATGCGGCATTCGGCGGATGGTTGATGCCGGTGGTTCCGCCCATGGTGTCGGCGGCGACGGGTGCGCTGTTGCTCCCGTACATCGCGGCAGGCACCGGCCGTGAGACCATGCTGTACGGGTGCTACGCGATGTTCGGCTTGTCGTTGCTGGCATCGTTGAACATCATTGCGATGATCTGGAGCCGGCTGGTCTTGTACGGGACTTCCGGTACGGCGCGGGTGCCGACGCTCTGGATCGTGTTGGGTCCGCTGGGCCAATCCATCACGGCCGCAGGGCTTCTCGGGACAGCAGCGCTGCATGGCTCGGTGGACCGCGACGTGGCCGAGGACATGAATGTGTTCGCGATCCTGTACGGAGTTCCGGTGTGGGGCTTCGCCGTATTGTGGATCGCGCTGGCCACCTCGCTCACGGTGCGCACGCTGCGGCGTGGGATGCCGTTCGCGCTGACATGGTGGAGTCTGACGTTCCCCGTCGGGACCTTCGTCACCGGCACTTCGCAGCTCGCCGCGCACACCCATCTGCCGGCCTTCAAAGTGGCCGCGGCGATCGCCTACACCGGTCTGTTGTTCACCTGGCTGCTGGTAGCCGTCCGCACCGCCCGCGGCAGCCTGCGCGGCAACCTGCTCAAGGTGGCGCCGAGCAGCGCGCCGGTCAAGGCCCACAAGGATCCAGCGGTCTGAATCATCTGCGGGTCGATCGCCGCGGGTTGATGGCTGAGAGAAGGGCGACGATGAGCACGACAGCGATGATCGGGATCAAGGGGTACCACCACTGGGTGCCGAACCAATAGATGTGGCTTGCGATCACGCCGTTCTCGCCTTTGCTGCCGAACAAGTATGTGCGTACGCGCGCTGTGGTCAGTGCGAACATGGCCAGCACCACGGTGAATGACAGTGCCGCGAAAACTCCTCTCCCCGAAAGCTGCCAGGTCGCCAGCACGACGGCATAGCCACCGATCGCGGTAGGGATCAGCGCCCAGGCTCCGGCCATGGTCGGCGATAGAAACGCGAATGCAGCGCCCAGAACGAGCAGGATGGCTCCGACGGTGATCGTCCACTTAGCGCCGCCTTTGGTCGACGACACCACGCGATACCCTCCCAATGCCAGGGTCCGCACCGTGGTCAGCGGGGGCTTTAGGGCACCGGGCAGCTGCCGGACAGAACCAACAGTCGCAGCTGCGGTCGCGGCGGCTTTCGTGATGGTATGCGCCATTAGCGGTGAGCTCTTGTCAGTGGCAAACGTCTCCGACGCGACCGGATTACCATTCAACAGGCTGTAGTACCTTTTGGCCGCTGCCCTGGTTCCATTGGGATCGTTGGCCTTTCGATTCAACGTCCGTACTTCCTGCGCCCACCGTTTGGACGTCGCCGGGCTCCAGTCCGGCTTGTCGCTCTGCTCCGGGTCGAGCACCGCGTCAGCCAGTCCTGCCAATTCCTCGTCGAGGATCCGGCGTTGCCAGGCGTGCGCCAGCCATAGGGCGGTATGCGGGATGCTGGACGGCACCGCCGTAGCCGGGTCATCGAGGAAGCCGAGTTCTGCAGTCAGATCGGCCTCCGTCAGATATTGCGTTGGCTGGCCGTCGGCGCCCGGCAAGGGGAAGCCCTCCTCCGGAAAGTCAGGTGCTCCAATGTCTTTGAGCTTGCGCAGGAACCACTCAATGCCGGTTTCGCTCCGCTCCTCGCGGGTCTGGACGATCCACCGGACGCGTCGTGGGTCGAGTACGACGTGGACCAGCCAACCCGCACCGTCGAGGCGCCCCCACATCCAGTCGTTTGCGCGCCATGACCGCTTGTAAAAGGCGCCGAAGTGGTGGAACTGCATGGCGGTAAGCTTCTGCTGCGCTGTCTGCCAGTCAGGTGCGAGCAGGCTGCGCGTGTCTGCGCTGACTTGCACGAGTTCAACGGATTGGTCAATGTCTGCATCGGCGGGAAGCATCGCCCGCTGCGTGACAGCCAGATCAAACAATTTCTTCGCAATCACCTGCGGGCCGACTTGCAAATTGTCATTTGAGTAATCTTGTGGTGCAAGGTAATTCAGGTAGATATTCAGGTGGTCGACCGCATCTTGGTCCTCGGGACGAAAAATGGGCGGGGCTGGCGTCACAAGCTTGCGCAGCATTTCCAAGCCGCTCCAGACGGCGCCGCCAAGATCTTCCCAATCTGCCTCTGACGCCGGCAACTCGTCGAGGTACTTGTTCGCGAGGTCTGTGGTGGCGTCCTCGAGCGACATGCCCCGGACGTCCCCACGGCGACAGGCGGTGCGAACAAAGTCAGCGAGATCAAGCCGCCTAACGGATTCCGGGTCGCCGTGAATCCTGGCGGTGAGTCCTGCCAAGGCACTGATGTTGTTCTTAGACTTGCTGACATCGTCGCTCGCGGTGTCTTCGGGCCGGTGTGCCGCTTGGGCGACAGCGATTTGGTAGGCCGTCTGGACGACGGCTAGTGCGCATCCTTTCGCCAGGTCGTGGGCCGGTCGGCCGTAAGAAGCAAATTGGGCTGGGCCTACGGGCAGCTCTAGTGACCAACGATTCAGGATGGTCTGTTTGATCTGTCGACGAGAAATTCTCTCGGCATTGCCACCAATGTCGAGTTGGGATTGCCACTGCGGCGGGATGCTTTGTGCATCAGTCGAAGCCGGCGGCCAGGTACTGAGCTGACGCAGCAGCGCGCTGGTAAGAGCGTGGGCATGTTTTGTTGCCTCACGCGACCGATAGTCCTTCAAAAGTGGCGAGGTAAGAAGGCGTTGGTTTCCGAGCTTCACCGCGAACTCCGCCAGGCGCAGCTTGGCTTCGGTGCGCGCATCCATGCGGTCCTGATGCGCACGGATAGTACGTAGATCTGCCCCAATGGACTGTGCCGTGACCGCAGCCAGTTCCTTCTGCAGCCCCTCGAGAAGCCCGAGCGGGGCGTCGAAAGTTTCCGGCGCAGCGGGCTTGATCAGGTCGGGTGCTGGTCCGGAGGAAGGCACGACGAACAGCAGCACCCGGCGAACCGCCTTTTGCGCGGGTCGGTCGAAGATGCTCTGCAGCAACAGTCCGATCGGCTGGTTGTCCAGCAAGCCGCCATCGGCGACCCAATGCGGTCGGGTGATGTTGGCGAACCGTCCCATCGGCGGACGAGCCGGAACCCGACCTTTCTTCGAGACTGGTTCGTCGAAAGGGATGAAAGAAGGCTCGAACGCGAGCGGAAAGGAAGCCGTACTGCGCGCCGCCAATGCCAGCGCACCAGCGGTGTCTCCGTCAGCAAGATCGTTCTCGTCGAACGTGAAGATGCCTCGCCGATCTACGTCCTGAACGAGGGTGCCGTAGGCATCGGTGAACCGGCTTGTTTCCCCGTCGAGCAATGTCGTCGTGACGTACAGGGTGGTTGGCACATTGCGGGCTGCGTTGGCCACGTCTTTCGGCGCGAACGGACCGTCGGGGAGACCGGGTATCTGCTTCGCCAACTCAGCGAGCATGTGCTCGTCGCCGTACAAGAGCGACGGAGTGGTCTTGTCCGCAGGGTTCCTGATGAGGTCGATCAGCGACCCCAGATCGAGCCAGATGCTTCGTAGCCGGCCAAGGTCGGATCCCCTGACTCGTGACCACGCGAGCAAAGCTGCGTTGATACCTCCCGCGCTCGTGCCGGACAAGATGTCGACGTCGACGACCACATCGAGCAACTCGATGAGCGCCGTATAGAGCTTGAGGGAAGCCTCCGGGGTTCCAACGAGCGTTGCGTTATCGCTCGGCAACTCTCCGCCCGCTCGGCGCCATTGTGATGCCTGCGCGAGTAAGTTGATTTCACGCGCGACGCCCGCCATCCATATCGCCAGGCTGACTCCACCAGTCATGGTGGTGGCGAACCGGAATTCTTGAGTCAACTCCGTCACGGGTTTCGACGGCTTCTCAAATACCATCGCGCACCTCTTGATGTCGCAGGTTTCGCTCGAATGCAGCGAGGAGATGGAGTTTAGATTGCCACCATTTCAGCAAATTGCATATTGCATCGACGCAAATTTCCATCGCACGGAATTCGGGTGCCCGCCCATCTTCGGCAAACACCGTGACGACTGTTTTGAGACACCGCCCGAGCGGGTAAGCCAGATGGAGCGAACACACGGGAGGTAGCGCATGCGCGCCGAAGAAGGCGACGAATCGGTCAAGGATTACGTCGCAGAGGGAAAGCAAACACTCGACAGCATCGAGGACTCGCAGCGAGCCGGAAGTCCACTCGGACGGGTCTTGCGCCGAGTCACCAAGTTCTTCCGTGGCGATCAGGACGCGTCGGCCGCTAGCGAAGGAACCTGACGCCGAGGGCCATAAGAATCGGGGAGTCCGGGTATACCCTTTCCCGATGGCTGCCAGGAATCTGCCGAGCCAGCGGCTTGGATCGACGCCGCGGAGTCCTGCCCAGCTGCGCACGCTGCACGCCGCAGTTCAGCTGTTCACCGAACACGGGGTGGGCGCGACGTCGTATCAGATGATCGCGGACGGCGTAGGGGTCACCAAGGGCGCGATCTATCACCAATTCAAAACCAAAGACGAAATCGTCCTTGCCGTAGCGGAAATGGAGCTCGCCCGCCTCGAGGATGCACTGGAGGCCGCCGAGGCCATTGACGATCGGATGAAGGCCCGCGAGGTATTGCTGCACCGAGTCATCGATCACGCGGTCGAACATCGGCGCGCCGCCAACACGTTGCAATTCGACCCCGTCATCGTACGGCTGATCTCGGCTCACCAGCCGTTCCAGAACTTCATCGAACGCCTCTACGGCATGCTGGTCGGCGACGAACCAGGACCCGACACGCAGGTGCGCCTGGCCGCGCTGACCTGCGTCGTCGGCGGCACTGTCGCGCATCCTCTGGTCGCCGGCCTCGACGACGAGACGTTGCGCGCCCAGCTACTCGACATGGCGGGACGCCTGATCGACCTGCCTGCCCCATCGCGGGTGCGACCGCGGGGTGCCCGGAGTACCAACCGCGCCTCGGCATAGCCGCGATTCACTGAAACTGCAGCGCGCACAGGCGCTTTAGTCGCCAGCTCTTGACATCCCTAGACGGTCGTCTAGGCTGCCTCACAGCTATACGATCGTCTAGTTTACGTCGCCAGAAGGAGGGGACTCCCCATGACGTGGAGCGAAGACTTCATTGCCGCCTTCAATACTCATGAGGTCGAGCCGATGCTTGCCCTCTGTTCACCCGACATCTACTGGGACGACGTGTCCGGCCACATCGACTACAAGGGCCTCGACGGCGTGAAGACGATGGTCCAGCTCACCCTGATGGCGATCCCTGACTGCAAGTTCGCCCATCACGGTGGCATGAGGCAGGGCAACCAATACTGCGTGGAGTGGACGATTTCAGGCACGATCTTCAACACTGAATTCGCCTGTCGCGGAGCGTCGGTCGGCGAGACCGACGACGGCGGCCTAATTGTGCACAACAGGGACTACTGGGATTCCAGGTCATTCCCGGAAATGCCTGCGGGACCGGACAATCCCGACCTCGAGGAACTACAGGCCAAGCACTCGTAACCAAAAAGGAGGAGTCATGGTGCCCGACAAGCTGATTACCGCGGATTGTCACATCACGCCGCCGCTGTCGATAGTGAACGAGCTGCCGGAGCATTACCGGGAGTACTTCCCTCGCATCGAGAAGAACGAGAACGGCAAGGACGTCTACAAGCTCGGGCACATCGTTTCTCTTTCCATGATGACCGGTGCGGGCGCTGACTCCGACATCCAGGCCGATGCGACCGGCGCCGAGGGGAACGTCGTCAGCGAGGCCCGCATGAGCCTGGACGCCGCCGAGCAGCTCGCCGATCTGGAGCGCGACGGTGTCTACGGCGCGGTGCTCATCGGACGCATCGCCGATATGCCCAACGGGATTCCGACCGATGCCGATACCGCGTACTGCAAGGTGGCCAACGACTGGCTGGCCGACCACTGGGGACCGTACCTCGACCGTGTCGCGCCCGGTATCCATTTGCCGTTCAAGGACATTGCCGCGTCCGTCGCCGAGCTCGAGCGCGCGGCCGGCATGGGGCTTCGGCCCGCGCTGCTGCCGGATGGGATCTTCGAACGGCCCTACTACATGGATGAATGGGAGCCGCTGTGGGAGGCCGCAGACAGCCTGCGGATCCCCATCACCATGCACGTCGGCGGCCTACGCAGCCCGCTCGTCGGGCCTGGCCTGATGGCCTACCCCGGCCGCCAGGACATCGGCTGGTACATGCAGAGCTGCGGCATGGGCGAGACGCTGGGCTGGATGACCTACAGCGGCGTGTTCGAGCGCTACCCCAACCTGCACGTGGTCTGCACCGAGGGCTACGCCGGATGGCTTGCCTTCGCAATGCAGTTCTACGACCATCATTTCAGCCAGAGTCGGCTACACCAGCTCGGTATCGACGACCTCATGGGTCCGGCCAAGATCGACGTGCACCCGAGTTACTACTTGAAGCGTCAAACGCATGCCACCTTCATGTGGGACCCGCTGGCGATCCGGTCCCGCGACCTCACCGGGCTGGACTGCCTGATGTGGGGCAACGACTACCCGCACCACGAGGGCTCATTCCCGTTCTCCGCGGACTGGATTGAGAAACAGTTCGACGGCGTACCCGCCAACGAGGTCGATCAGATCTGCCGCGGCAACGCCGCCGAGATCTTCGGCATCAAGGTCTAACCCGTGCCGGATATCGCCGACCAATTTCGTCTGGACGACAAGGCCGCTCTGGTCACCGGTGCCGGCAAGGGCATCGGAAGGGGGATCGCCTTGGCATTTGCCAAGGCGGGTGCGGATGTGGCGCTGGTCGCCCGGACCAAAGACGACCTCGACGCGGTCGCCGAAGACGTTCGCGCCTTGGGTCGCAACGCCGTCGCGATCCCGGCCGACGTCACAGAGATCGAGTCACTGGATGACGTCGTTGCGAAGGCAGTGGGCGCGCTGGGCCGGCTCGACATTCTGGTGAACAACGCGGGCGGTGTCGAACAGCTCGGCACCTACACCGCCATGACGGTCGCGATCCTGGAGAATGCGTTTCGCTTCAACGTGTCGGCGCCGTTCGAATTGGGCCGGCTTGTGTTGCCGCACATGCTGGCTCGCGGCGGTGGAGCGATCGTCAACATCGGCTCAATGTCCGGCATGCAAAACGAACGGGGCTTTTTGCCGTACAGCCTGGCGAAGTCGGCGCTCGGCAAGTTCACTCAGCTTGCGGCCGTCGAACTGGCGCCGAGAGTACGGGTGAACGCGATTCTGCCCGGCTGTGTGGAAACCGAGTCGCTACGCGGATTCATGGATGCCATGCCCGACGTGCGGGCTGGCTTGCAGTCAAAAACGCCGATGCGCCGCAACGGCACACCCGAAGACATCGCCTCTGCCGCTTTATTTTTCGCTTCCCCAGCATCGTCGTGGATCACTGGGAAGCTGCTTGAGGTGGACGGAGCGGCTCCGGGCGGGCTCTTTCCCAGCGAGTCACCCGATCTGTAGACAGGAGATCAAGTGAGCGACGAGATTCGGTTCGATGGTGACGTGGTGATCGTCACCGGCGGTGCAGGCGGAATCGGTCGCTCTCAAGCCATCGAGCTGGGCCGGCGCGGCGCCCGCGTCGTCGTGAACGATCTGGGCGGCAGCCCGCGTGGCGGCGGCTCGGATG
This sequence comes from uncultured Actinomycetota bacterium, assembly GCA_963826365.1. Classification (GTDB taxonomy): domain Bacteria; phylum Actinomycetota; class Actinomycetes; order Mycobacteriales; family Mycobacteriaceae; genus Mycobacterium. Next base: position 229,692 of record CAWGXA010000014.1, read on the forward strand.
CCACGATGGCTCAGGCCGTTGTCGACGAGATCGTTTCGGCCGGAGGCGAAGCGGTGGCCAGCGGAGCTAGCGTGTCCTCGGGCGACGGGCCGCAGCAGATCGCCGATCTCGCGCTGGATACCTGGGGCCGCATCGACGGGCTGATACACAACGCGGCGATCGTGCTCGATGATCATTTCGAAGACGTCACCGACGACGATTACGACAGCATCATGGCGGTGAATCTGCGTGGCACGTTTCGGACATTGCGCGCCGTGTACCGCGCAATGAAGGACAACGGCGGGGGTCGCATCGTGACGCTGACGTCGGCGTCCGGTCTGTCGGGTGCGTTCGGTCAGGCGGCTTATGCCGCCACCAAGATGGGCGTGCTCGGGATCATGCGGTCGATCGCGTGGGAGGGCACGCGTTTCGGCATCAAGGTGAACGCGCTCGCCCCGGCGGCCTTCGACACTCGGTTGTTCTCGGTGTTCACCCCGGACGGCGACGCCTCGCTGCGTGGGCGTCCGCCCGAACTCGAAATCTCCTTGGATGCAGCCGAATACATAGCATTGCTGACCGCAAGCCGGGTGACGCCGATGGCCTTGGCGCTGGTGCACCGCAGCTGCCCCGCAACGGCGCAGATCTTCGGGGCGACCGGTGGCTACTACTGCCGATACGCGGTGTCGCACACCGAAGGCGCGAGCTTCGGACCGTATCCGAGCGTCGAGGACATCGCGGAGAATTGGGATCGCATCCGCGATGTATCGTTGCCCAATGAACTTGACGGCGAGGCGATGGTCTGGGGCGTGCAGGCATACACTGCGCGGCTGAAAGACCTTGCCGTGCAACTTCAGACAACGGAGTCGACTAATGTCTAGCGGCGCGATACGGGTGGTCGTCTGGTCCACCGGCGGAATCGGGTCCATTGCGGTGCGTGCGGTTGCGGAGAATCCGGGCACCGATCTGGTCGGCGTGTGGGTTCATTCACCGCAGAAGGCGGGTCGGGATGCCGGCGAACTCGTCGGGATCGGGCCGATCGGGGTGACCACGACCAACGACGCCGACGAGCTGATCGCGCTGCAACCGGAATGCGTCGTGTACGCGGCCGCCGGCCCGGAGCGTGACGCTGCGGCCGTCCCCGACTACGCGAAACTACTTGAGGCGGGCATCAACGTCGTCACCACGACGGTGAATCGGCTGATCTATCCCCCGACCTTCGAGCCGGACAGCTGGCGAGAGCAGTTGACCCGGGCGGCCACCGCGGGCGGGGCATCACTATATGCCAGCGGCATCGAACCCGGTTTCGCCGCAGACCATTTGGTGCTGATGCTGGCCACGCAGTCGAAAACGATTACCTCGATCCATGCCAGCGAGATCGCGTTGTATGACGACTATCCCGTGGTCGACACGATGATGGACGCGATGGGTTTCGGGCGTCCGCTGGACTACGTGCCCTTGCTGGCTTACCCGGGAACGATCGCCTTCCAATGGGGTCCCGGGCTACGTCTCATCGCGCATGGTCTCGGGTTGCAGATCGACGAGATCCGGGAGAACTTCGACAGGGTCGCCACCGACCGCGATCTACACGTGGCATTCGGCACGGCGGAGGCCGGCACTTGCGGCGCCTTGCGCACGCAGGCGATCGCCGTGATCGATGGCCGAGAGGCGATCACCATCGAACACGTCAACCGGCTTGCCCCCGATCTCGGCTTGGAATGGGCCGAGGAAATGACGAAGCCGGTCTATCGGATTCGGATCGAGGGCGAGCCGGATATCGCCTGCGACATGACCGCAAGCCTGCGGGAGCCGAAAGCCTCGGGGTCCCCGATGGAGTCGGGCGCCGGTGCCATGGTGTCGACGGCGATGCGCGTCGTCAACGCGATCCCCTACGTAGTGGGCGCCAAGCCAGGATTGCTGAGCGCGCTCGATCTTCCGCTCACCCTGCCGCGACACGTGCTCCGCTAAGCGTCCGGCCCACGTACCGCCAGGTTACGACGCGTCCTACCATCTTCTGATGGCGTTGGCACCTGAGCAGTTCTCGACTTCCGGGTTGGACGGTGTTCGCATCGTCGCCGACCGGCAAGGCGATCCTCAAGCTCGTGCCGTGGTGTTCCTGCATGGCGGCGGGCAGACCCGCCGATCCTGGGGCCGGGCCGCCGCTGCCGTCGCCAAGCGTGGGTGGCAGGCCGTCACCATCGACCTGCGGGGCCACGGAGAGTCCGATTGGTCAACCGAGGGCGACTATCGGGTCGTCAGCTTTGCCGCCGATGTCGCCGAAGTGCTGCGCGGCCTACCTGAAAAGCCGGTGCTGGTGGGCGCTTCGCTGGGGGGATTCACCTCGATGTTGTTGGCGGGGGAAATCTCGCCGGGCATTGCCAGCGCCGTGGTTTTGGTCGACATCGTTCCGAACATGGAGCAATCCGGAGCGAATCGCATCCACAACTTCATGGTCGACAAGGTGGAATCGGGGTTCGGTTCGCTCGAAGAGGTCGCCGACGCGATCGCTGAATACAACCCGCATCGGCCCCGGCCTACCGACCTGAACGGTCTGACCACCAACCTGCGTCGCCGCGGCGATCGCTGGTACTGGCACTGGGATCCGCAGTTCATCAGCGGTTCGGCGGCCTTTCCGCCCTTCGAGGTCACCGACCCGGACCGTATGCATGCGGCGGTTGAGGCGATCCTGGGCAGTGGCGTACCGATGTTGCTGATTCGGGGTCAGGTGAGTGACCTGGTCAGCCAGGAACGCGCGGACGAATTTCTGGCGCGTTTCCCGCAAGTGGAGTTCACCGATGTGCGCGGTGCCGGGCACATGGTCGCCGGCGACCGCAACGATGTTTTTGCTGGCGCGGTTCTAGACTTCCTGGGCCGGCACGTCGATGCTGGATGACGGTCAAGAAACGGCCGCTCGGAATGTCCATTACCGCTGACCCGGGGATGCCACACCTGTGCCATGGTTGCTAGGTCAGATGAGGGGGACATGCAATGGAGCAGTCTCAGCCACCGGATGACCACGTCGTCGATGTCCCTCCCGACATCCGAGCGCGGGTCATGCCGGCGGTGCTTGACGAGTTAGCCCGCTGGGGTGTCGAGCGGTTCAGCATCGAGGCTTTGGCCGAGCGTCACCGACTCGACCGGGCGCTGATCTACCGGTACTGGGGTAGTCGCCAAAAACTCATCGTCGATGCCGCTCTGGCCGATGGCGAGGCACTGGCCTCCGCCACGGACACCGGCACGTTGCGCGGAGACCTGACGGCGTTGGCCCGGAACGTGACCGAGCGAATCAACAGCGACGTCGGCCGGACCTTGCTGCGGGCGTTGGTCATGGACCGGCGTGGGCGTCACGACGAAGAGACCCGGATGATGTTTTGGCGACTGCGTTTCTCGGTCGTGCGCGCGGTGGTGGACCGGGCCAGGGAGCGCGGCGAATTGCGGGAGGGCGTGAATACGACGGCAGCAGTGCAGATTGTGATAGCTCCCCTCAACATTCGTGGTCTTTACTCCGACGCCATCATCGACGACAAATACTGCGACGCCGTAGCCGATCTCGCGTGGCATGCCATCGCCCGCAAATAGCCACGTATTGCCGTTGCTGACAGGTCTTTTCGGGTTGGTACGATGCAGGCCGCCTTACACGACAGGAGAGCGGCGTGGCCATAGCGTGGTTGCGGGGGATGGGGTCGGTCGGCGCCATGGTGATGACCGTGTTGCTGTTCGCGAATACCGCCCCGGCAGCTGCGAACCCCGGGACGCCGATGCCGGGCATGCGGGTCGTGGACGAAAATATGAGTTGCACAGCAAGTTTCGCGGCCCGCGACGACGACGGCAGCTACTACTTCCTGACGAGTGGACACTGCGATGCCCACAACGGTGCGGGGTGGACGTACGGTCCGAATATTCCGCTGGGCACCATCACCGCCAGCGAGAACGAGGGTGGCAACCGGGATGCCGCGATCATCCGTCTCGACCCGAGCATCGGTGTGCCCACGGGTGACATCGGCGGCCGGCCGGTCCACGGCGTTTATTCCTCCGACGAGATCAAGGTAGGCGTGCCCCTCTGCAAGCTCGGTGCCGTGACAGGTGAGACGTGCGGTGCCGTCACGAGCGTGCACGACGACGGCGTGATCGAAGCGAGTGTGTTCAGCTTGAACGGTGACAGCGGTAGCCCTGGTTTCGTCAAGAACCTGGATGGCACCGTAGGGGCGGTCGGCACCTTGATGGGTTCGCCGGACGGTAACGACAACATCTCGTACTTCGTGCCGGTGTCTCCGCTGCTGGACAAGTGGGGCCTGCGGCTGCTGCCCTGAGGCGCATCGCGTCAAACCCGCGGTTTTGCTGAGAGCGGTTGCGGGTACCCGCCGTCCCGGTGTCCCGAACAGCGGGCTTTGGCCCAGCGAGTAGGGTCCGCAGAGGCTGACAAGGCTACGGAGATACCGACACCACCGACACGAAGGAGTGCAGTAGGTGAAACGCGAGATCGTGGTCGGCATCGCCGGCTTGGCCATCGCGGCCGCAGCTTGCGCAGGCTGTTCCAGCAACAAGTCCAACCCCGGCGCATCATCATCGGGCTCGGCGCCGGCGGCAGCCGGGCCGCAGCTCACCGTCGACGGCCAGAACCAGAACATCAGCGGCGCGGTCACGTGCAATACGGCTAACGGAGTCCTCACCATCGGTGTGGGTGACCCGACAGCCGGAGTCGGCGCGGTGCTCAGCACCGATAACCCGCCCATCGTCCACTCGGTCGGCCTGGGCAACGTCAACAACGTTGCCCTCGGCTTTTCCGACGCTGCCCCCAACCAGGCCAGCAATGCGGGGGCCGCGGTCAACGGCAAGTCCTACGCGATCAAGGGCACCGCGACGGGTACCGATGTGAGCAATCCGCAGCAACCGCAAACGGTGACCAAGCCATTCGAACTTGACGTGACCTGCCCGTAGCGCAGGCGACCGACACCCAAAAGGGGACGCAGCTATGTCTATGAAACGTGTCGTCAGCGCGGCAGCAATCGCGACGGGCCTCAGCATCTCCGCATTGCTGAATCCCGGATTCGCCAACGCTGCCCCGATGGATCCTCCACCGCCATGCCCGAACTGCCACGGTGGTGGTGGCGGCGGGGGCAACCCCGGCGGCGCGCCACAGGCCCCGCAGAACCCGCCGCAGACTCAGCAGAGTCAGCCGCAGACCCATGAGCCGCCCAGCACGCAAAGTGAGCCCCCGCCCACCCACAGCGCACCACCGGCCATGACCAGTCAGGCGCCAGCGCCGCAGTCCTCGGAGCCGCCGGCCACCCACAGCTCGCCGCCCGCCATGACCAGTCAGGCGCCGCAAAGTTCTGAGCCGCCCGGTTCACACGGAAGCGAGCCCCCGAAGTCGGAGACCACGCAGCCGGGTGAACACACCACGGCGCCGAGTGCGCAACCCACTACTCCGGCGAACGAGCACACCACCCAGCCGTCCAAGCCGGGTATCACCGTGGTGCTCAACCCGCCGAGCACTCAGCCGCCGCACCCGGCCTACATTCCCCGGCGCGACGACCTGGTCGCCGCGAATGCTCAGATCGGGGGCCCCGGCGGGAATGCGTCCATCACCTTCGCGGTTCCGGGACGCGGTGCGCCGCCTCCTCCGCCGCCGCGTGGATGGGGTTGGAACGACGGCCCCGCCCCCGGCCACGCACCGCCCAACTGGGTGGGTCCGCCGCCGCAGGGTGGCTGGGACGGCCCGCCACCTCCGGGAGGATGGAACCGGCCGTGGGGAGGCCCGCCGCGTGACCAGGTGGTCGCACAGGCGGACTTCGGCCCGTTTGCCTACAACACCTTCACCGTTGTCCCGGTATTCAACTGGCAGTACGGCGGTTGGGGTTACTGGTTCTTCGGGGTGTGGGTCCCGCTGTACTGATCGACCCTTTGTGAGAGCCGCCCCGGCGTAGGTTGGGGCGGCTTTCACTGTTTCGCCGCTTTGGGCTGTGATAGGAGAAGCGGATGAACAGGACGGAAAAGCGGTTCGTCAGAGTCGGTCGCGAAGACGGTGTGGTCACCATCGAATTGATCAACTCCAAAGCGCTCAACATCGTCGGCAGCGGCGCCATCGGCGAATTGACCGAGGCATTTCGCGTCACCAGTCAAGACGACAGCGTGCGGTCGGTGGTGCTGCGTGGGGCTGGCGACCACGCGTTCATCGGCGGCGCCGACATCAATGAGATGGTCGCCCTCGAGCAGTCCAGCGCTGAGGCGTTCATCCGGCGACTTGCCGGTTTCTGCGAGGCGATTCGCCAGTGCCCCGTCCCCGTCATCTCCCGGCTGTCGGGTTGGTGTCTGGGTGGTGGTCTGGAAGTCGCGATGTGCTGTGATCTGCGCATCGCCGAGTCAGGCGCCCGATTCGGAATGCCCGAAGTCGCGGTCGGAATCCCGTCGGTGATCCACGCGGCGTTGATGCCGGCGTTGATCGGGGCCTCGCATGCGACTTGGCTGCTGCTGACCGGGGAAACGATCGATGCCGCGACGGCTGCCAGCTGGGGCTTGGTGCACGAGGTCGTGGCCGCCGACGCGCTCGACACCCGCATCGCCGAGCTCGCGGCGAAGCTCGGCGGGTACGGCCCGCACGCCGTCCGGCAGCAGAAGCGGTTGCTCAACAAGTGGTTCGACATGTCGGTTCAGGGCGCGATCGAAGACAGCGTCGAGCAGTTCGGGCTGGCCTTTCTGACCGGTGAACCGCAACGCCACATGCAGGATTTCCTGTCGCGCAAGCGGTAGTTATTGCGGGTGGGCCGCCAGGTAATCGCCGACCGGGATGGGCGAACTCTCGGCGTAACCAATCGGGAGTAACACGTCGCCCGCGGTCGTGACGTAGTAGACGTCCCACCGGTGGAACGCGGCAAACGCAGCGGGATCGGCGCCAATCAAGGCCGCGTAGTCGTCGACCGCCTGCACGTATTCGTGGGCATGGTTGTAGGCGTAGATCGCGTGATCGCGATCGTTGACGAAGCCACTGGCGGCCAGGTAGCGGCCGCCCGCCATGATGGCGTCGTGCGGCGAAGTGATATCGCCGCCCTGGCCGTAGGAGGCGAATGTCGACGGCAAGAACTGCATCGGGCCCTGCGCGCCGGCGCTGCTCACACCGACAATGCTGCCGAAGCGGGTCTCGACGAAGTTGATCGCCGCCAGATAGTTCCAGCCGACCCCGGATTCCGACTCCGCCTGGTGGTAATAACCCATCAGCTCGTCGGACGGAATTGGCTGCTCAATGTGCCACGCAGGCAACGTATCTCGCACGTGTGCCATCGCCTGCAGCTGCCGGCGGGCATCGACATTGCGGTCATAGACGTCGATCAACTCCGCCGGGATTCGCGGTCGAATAGTCGCATCCCATTCGGGGTGCCGGCCGATGGCGCGGTACGTCGCCTGCTCGCGGTGCGCGGCCGCCACCAGCGCCGGCTCCGGGGTCGAGGCCTCCCGCAACGCACGCTCGTCGGCGACCAGATCGTCGGCGAGCTGCGCCGGATCCCCCGCTAGCTGAGGCTGCGCCCCGGTGGGCGGGCTCGGCGCGGCGGGCGCCGGCGCATGGATTGACGCCGCCGGTGTGGCGGTCGCCGTCGACGGTGCGCAGCCGCCGATTGCGATTGTGGCGCCGAGGGCAAGCACCGCGGCACGGCTCACTGCGATCTTTGGCACTTGACGGACCCCTTACCTGCCAGTCCGCTCGCGATGCTTGCAGCCCGGCCAGCAGCAGGGCCGCCGCTGGCCTTCTTCGAGTTCCTCTTGGGTCCGGCGAATGCGCCGCTCTCGGGTTGCCTTTTGCTTGGCGTCTTCGACCCAGCAGATGAACTCGTTGCGCGCCAACGGGGTGATGTCTTTCCAGGCGGTGAGTGCCGTGGAATTAGCGAGCAGCGCCGTGCGCAGATCTACCGGCAACTCGTGTACGACTCCGCCCGGTACCTGCTTGCTGCTCACCGGGACAGGGTAACTCGCCGCAGATCATGGCAGCTACAGCGCGAAGGTCGTCCTGCCGCCGGCCGCCAAAATTGTTCGTAACCAGTCATTTTCGTCGTCGCCATGGCTGCCGGAGCAATCACAGAGTGTGCCTGTGGACCATTTCTATGGTGGGCTAGCGGTGTGACCGTGCGTTGGTTTCGAGTGGTGGGGCCGGCCGCGGCCACGGTTATTGCGGCAATCGTGTTCGCGGGCACCGCGCTGGCAGCAGCACCGCCCACGCCGGGGATCCAGGTCACTGACGAAAACTTCAAGTGCACAGCGGGTTTCGCGGCGCAAGGAAACGACGGCAGCTATTACCTGTTGACGAGTGGACATTGCGACCATCACGACGGGTCGCTGTGGAAATACGAAGCAGGACGTCCCGCTCGGAAAAATCACCGCCAGTGAAGAAGACGGCGACCGAAGGGACGCCGCGGCCATTCGCCTCGACCCGGACGTCGGTAAGCCCGCAGCTGATGTGGGCGGCAGGCGAGTGCGAGACGTGTGGAGTGCCTCCCAAATCAAAGTGGGTACGCCATTCTGCAAGCTCGGCGCGATTACCGGTGAGACGTGCGGCGCCATCAAAAACATCGACGGCGAAGTGGTTGAAGCCAGTGTGTACGCCCTGCCCGGTGACAGTGGGAGTGCGGGATTCGTGGATAACGGGGACGGCACCGTCAGTGCGGTCGGCATCTTGATGGGCTCACTCGAGGGTGACGACAACACGACGTACTTCGTGCTGGTGCGCCCTCTGCTTGGTCGATGGGGTTTGCGCATTCTGCCCTGAGGTTGCGCGCTGGCGACGGTTCCACCAGCCGAAACACGTCTCTATGCCCAGAGCTCCTGGCAGGACGAATTCCAGTCGACAAGCGTGGCGGGCGTGCTGCACGATGAACGCCGCATGGTTGCCGCGTAGTCTGAGACGAGCCGCTAGGCGCGCCTAGCCCAGCGCGGCTGGCCGGACCCGGGATCAGGGTCTCCGCACGGATCGGCCGGCGCGGGTCCGCATCAGATCGGAAATAGATAGAAAGTGCGACAGTGTCTGGGGTAGCGACGAAGTTCTGGGGGACGGCAAAGCCGCTCCGCTATTCGTCGGCGCCACTTTCGGTGTTCGCCGTCTTGGCGGCGGCCGCCATCGCTTTGGCACCGCTCTCGCTGCTGGTCAGCACACCCGGTGTGGTCCAGGCGGCTCCATGTTCGGGCGCTGGGTCGAATCCCACGTCCTGCCAGCACTGCCTGTTTTACGTGAACGCGTATCACACCGCGAACGTGTGTGATGGTTCTGCGCCTCGCCCGGCGCCGGCCCCGAGCACGGTGCCTATCCAAACTGCGGAGGTGCCGCCGCTGAACCTGCCGCCGGAGCCGCCGCCGTCGTTCATTCCGACCAGTGCCGCGCCGCCGACCGTGGCTGCGCCCCAGACCCCGACGATCAACGCCCCGGGCCCCGGGGCGCAAAGAATCGCCAACGTGGTGCCGCCGCCGCGGGGGCTGGACGCGTCGCCGCCGGCGATCTCGGCCGCCAAGGCCGCACCGGCGACACGGATTAACCCCGCCAGCCCACCGGTACCGCCGATGCAGGTGTACGACTTCGGCCAACGGGTGCAGAACGTCGTCGACGCCCACAGCGGCAACGTCGACATCGTGAAGGTAGGCAGTCAGTCGGTCGTGCGCCCACGGCATTGGGACTACATCGAGTACGACGACTATGGGCGGCCGACGCTGTTCAACCCGCTCGGCGAGGCGATGAGCTTCCGCTACTTCTACAACGGCGACTACCGCGAGGCGTTCGTGCCATCCGGTGGTCGGATCGTGATCGACGGCGTCCCGTTCGGCGTGTACCCGTTCACCGCGGTCGGCGAGAGCCATCTGGCGGCGGGCAGCTTCTACGGCGGGGCCTCGATACCGCCGGGCGCCGGGGAAGGCAAACCGCCGCCCGACTACAGACTGCCGCCGCCTCCGACGGTGTACCCCGACGTCACGATCTCTGTCCCCGCCGATAACCAGACCGTGCAAGTCGGCCAGGTAATGGTGGTAGGTCGCGATGAGCACCAACCCGCGGGCAGCCAGGACACCTTCCTGCTCGACGACTCCACCTTGGCCTGGGGTCAGATCAACGATCCGAGCGCCAGCACACAGATCAGGGTGACCAAGACCCAGTCGCTGCCGGGCTTCGGGCCCACCGATAAGGGCAGCTACTTGGTGGTGCTGGCCGGCCGGCAGGACTTCAACTCCCAGCCCCCCTCGCCATCCAAACCCGGGTGGCCCATGGCGGTGGGCTTTGGCGGGCTCGCGCTGGTGGTTGGGCTGGTCCTCTGGGCGGTCAATCGCCGGAAGGAAACCGCCGAGGATCTGACCGCTGGAGCCGAGCCGTCGGAGCACGACAGTAACCACATGGCTTGAGCCCCCCGGCCGGGTTTTGCTGACGACCGGCCAGCGGGGACGCCCGCAAACTCTTCCCGGCAGAAAAGTCCGTGGCCGGCGGCCGCAACAGCTGTTGTAACTGCAGGGAACGCGTCCAATACTTAGGCATGAGTAGGCCCAGCCCGCCGGTCCTGACGGTTCAATCTGACTGGTCACAGCGCAGCTTCGCGTCAGGCCAGGACGTGGTCGTGGGAACCGACCTGCGCGCCGACATGCGGGTTGCCCATCCGCTCATCGCCCGCGCGCATTTGGTGCTGCGCTTCGATCGCGGCAAATGGGTCGCGATCGACAACGGTTCGCCGACCGGGATGTTCGTCAACGGTCGCCGGATGCAGGTGGTGGATATTCGCGACGGCCAGAGCATCAACATCGCGAGGCCGGACGGGCCACGGTTGACCTTCCTCATCGGACGCCACGACGGGGCGGTCGGCCAACTGCCGCCCACTGTGCAGGGAGCCCGGGCTATCGCGCCGCCCGGTAACTCCAGGCCGTATCGTCCGGAGCCCGCACCGCACGCCGGCGCCGCTCGGCCTCCGATCGGGCGACCGCAAGCCAGCCCGCCCCGATACCCCCCGAGCGGGCCACCGCCGTATCAGGCCAGCGGCCCGCGTCGCCCCGTCGGCTATTCGAACCAACCGGCGCCGCCGCGCGGTCCCCAACCCGTCCCGCCACCACAGCCGGTGCCGCAACCGCCGCCGGTCCAGCAACCGGACCCGCCGCCGCAGCCGGCGGCGAAAGGTCAACCGCTCACCGAGATAGGGGCCGAGGCCCTCGAAGCCGCGGAGTTCGACAGCACCAACCTGCGGCGTGCCGTGCAGCGGTCTCGGTCGAAGGTCGGGGCGCCGCCCACGGCCACCGCCGTCATCGGCCGCGGCCTCGACAGCGACATCGTCATCTCGGATGTCTTGGCGTCGCGCGCTCACGCCTATCTGGTCCCGAGCCCTACCGGCATGGAGATCCACGACGCGCACAGCATCAACGGGACTTTCGTCAACGGCACCCGAATCCTGTCCGCACCCCTGACCGACGGCGACGTGGTCACAATCGGCAACGTCGACCTGGTTTTCAACGGTGAAATCCTGCTCCGCCGCGCCGAAGCGGCGACCCGCACCGGGGGGCTGGAGGTGCGCGAGGTCGACTTCGAAGTCGACAGCAAACGACTGATCCAAAAAGTCTCATTGACCGCGAGGCCCGGCACGCTGACCGCTCTGATCGGCGGGTCAGGAGCGGGAAAAAGCACCTTGTCCCGGCTGATCGCCGGCGCTACCTGTCCCAGCGCCGGCTCGATCACCTTTGAGGGCCACGACATACATGCCAGTTTCGCGTCGTTGCGCAGCCGGATCGGGATGGTGCCCCAAGACGACGTCGTGCACCGGCAGCTGACGGTGAGCCAGGCGCTGAACTACGCCGCCGAGCTGCGGCTGCCACCGGACACCAGCAAGTCCGACCGCGCGCAGGTCGTGGGACAGGTCATCGAGGAACTCGGGCTGACCAAGCACGCCGACACTCGGGTGGACAAGCTGTCTGGCGGGCAGCGCAAACGCGCTTCGGTGGCGCTGGAGCTGCTTACCGGCCCATCGCTACTGATCCTCGACGAGCCGACATCGGGTCTGGATCCGGCACTGGACCTGCAGGTCATGACGATGCTGCGGCAGCTGGCCGACGCTGGCCGCGTGGTGCTGGTAGTGACGCACTCGCTGAGCTACCTCGATCTCTGCGACCAGGTGTTACTGATGGCACCCGGCGGCAAGACGGCGTACTGCGGCCCGCCCGGCGAGATCGAGGCGTCGATGGGGACCACTAACTGGGCCGAAATCTTCGGGATGGTGGGTGCGGATCCTGACGAAGCCAACCGTCGTTTCCTGGCTCAAGCCAAACCGACGCCGGCCGCTGAGGCTGCCAAGCCGGCCGATCTTGGTGCCCCATCGCGCTCCAGCACCCGCCGCCAGTTTTCTACGATTGCGCGTCGCCAGGTCCGGCTGATCGTCTCCGACCGCGCCTACTTCATATTCTTGGCGCTATTGCCGTTCGTGATGGGCGCGTTGTCGCTCACCGTTCCTGGCTCGACGGGATTCCATGTAGCCGATCCGAACGGTGAAGGCTCCGACGAACCCGGAGAAGTATTGATGCTGCTCACCATGGCAGCCGTCTTCATGGGTACCGCGCTGACGATCCGCGACCTCATCGGTGAGCGCCCCATCTTCCAGCGAGAACAAGCGGTCGGCCTATCAACCAAGGCGTACCTGCTCGCGAAGATGGCCGTGTTCTTCTTGTTCGCAATCATGCAGTCGGCGATCGCGACCACCATCACCATTCTGGGCAAAGGCGGCCCAACTCGGCCGCCCCTGCTCCTCGGCAGTGCCACCCTCGAGCTGTACGTCGCTACCGCCGCGATGTGCGTGGCTGCGGCAACGGTTGGCCTGGCGCTGTCTTCGGTGGCTCGCTCCAATGAGCAGATCATGCCGCTGCTGGTGGTGTCCCTCATGTTGCAGTTGGTGCTCTGCGGCGGACTGGTTCCGATCACCAACCGGGTCGGTCTCGATCAGTTGTCGTGGGCGATGCCTTCGCGCTGGGGGTACGCGGCACAGGCCTCGACGGTCGACTTGTGGACGATCGAGCCCGGACCCCTCGCCCCGAAAGACCGCCACTTCAAACACACGGCCGGTACGTGGCTATTCGACGTAGGCATTCTTGCGGGGTCGACGATCATCTACGCCAGCTTCGTGGGGTGGCGCAGCCGGCTCAAGCGTCGTTGAGCGATCTGTGGCGTTGCTAGAAGAAGTCCAACGCCTCGACCGTCGCCACCGGGCCTTCGTGGGTGGGCCGATTTGCGCCACCGATGCAGTACACGGTGTTGCCGACCGTCGCGACCACCTCAGCGTGACGCGGCGTCGGAATTGAGGGCAGTGTGGTCCAGTTGCCGCCGGCGATGTCGTACATCTCGGCCACCCCCAACACCCGCGTCGGTTGCTCACCACCGACCGCCAAGATTCGGCCATCGATAAACGCGGCGCCGAAGCTTCCGCGCGGCGTCGGCATGGGCGCCAACGTGGTCCATGACCCGGATTGCGGGTCGAACCGCTCCAATGCCGCGGAGTTCTTGTCGGAGGACAGGACCCGCCCGCCGACCGTGTAGACGTAGGTGCCATCCGAGACCGCGGCCAGGTGTTCGCGCGGGGTCGGGATATTGGCCGCATCGTGCCACGCGTTGCCGTCGAAGACCTCGGTCTGCGGGACGAGCTGCTTGGCGTTCTGCCCGCCGGCGACGACGAGCTTGTCACCCACCACCGCTGCTGCCGCTGCTACCCGAGCGTGCGTCAGGCTGGGTAACTCCACCCAGCTGCCACCACGCAAGGTGAACACCTTGTTGGACGACTGCGTGAGGTCGCCGCTGGAACCCCCAAGCACCACCACCTCGCCCCGATAGGTCGCCGCCATCGCGTGGTGAAGTGGGATGGGCAGCGGCGGTTGCGTTTGCCAGGCGCCGGTGACCGGGTCATAGCTCTCGACTGTCTGCAGGGCAACGCCCTCGTGCAGGCCTCCCAAGATCCAGATCTTCCCGTGCAGCACGGCCCACGCCGTCATCAGTCTGGCCGTCGGTGCATCCGGCAGGGAATGCCACTGCGCGGCTGGCTGGATTTGGCGTGCCGGTAGCTGCAGCGATTCCGCCGACGACGTCACGGCAGCATCGCCGACATCGGTCGAGCCACCGATCGCGTAGACGGATTTCCCCACCGCGTCGACGGCCATACCGTGCCGCGCTGTCGCCATGTCCGGCAAGCCGCCCCACGTTTTGGTCACCAGATCGAGCACGGTCACGCTCTTGAGGACCTGGCCCGCTGACAGCCCCCCGGCAACGACCAGGCGTCGATCGGCGATCGCCACGCCAAGGTCACTGCGTGGTTGGGGAAGGTCGGGCAATCGCGTCCATGTTGTCGCGGCCGGGTCATACGCCTCGACCGTCGCAAGGTCGGATTTTCCATCGGTGCCGCCCACCGCGTAGATGAGTTTTCCGTCCGAGGCCGCATCCAGCAGCTGCCGCGGAGTTGGGATCGGAGCGCCGCGCGTCCAGGAATTGCCGTCGAAGATCTCGGTCGTGTTCAGCAGCGCGCCGTTCGCGTCAACACCGCCCGTGACAATGATGCGGTCGCCCACCACGGCTGCCGCCGCTGCCGCCCGTGGCTGCAGCATCCGAGGCAGCTCCACCCAGCGACTGTCGATGACCCGCCAAACCTGGTCGCTGGCAACCTTTTGCGTCCCGACGGCGCGCCAGCCGCCGAGTACGACGGGGTTTCCCTGCCAGGTCACCGCGACCGCGTGCTGGATCGGTACCGGGAGATCGTCGCCACTTTTCCAGGTGTCGATTACGGGGTCGTAGCCCTCGTGGTTGGCAACGACGGCGCCATCGGTTCCAATCCCACCGAAGATCCAGATGGTGCCGTCGGCCTGAGTGGTTGCCGCCGCGGTGCGGGCGATGGGCGCCTTGGTGATCGGTTGCCAGGTGGTCGGTGCTTGGCTGCTGGGCTGGCTTGCCACCACCTTGTTCTTGCCGTTGTGATTCACCAGTACGTACACACCGCTGACCAACAAGAGCACCGCCGCGACGCAGGCCGTGGCGATCAACGCGAGCTTGAGCGGGCTTCGCTTCTTACCCGACGGCGTGAACCATGCCACCGCCCCGGCCGCTAATCCGGGGGGTTTGACCGGGGGTGGTTCCGACGAACTGCGCGGCGGGATCAGGTCGGTGACGCTCGTCTGATCCGCGATCGCTTGGGTCGGCTCTGAGGCGTGCGGCGAAGCCGGTTTGGGTCCCCGGGTTTCCGTGTTTGAGCCGCGGAAGATGGCGGGCGCTCGACCGCCCTGCTGTCGATCAGCAGGCGGTGGCGGCGTGGCCGGCCTGCGATTGTTCGGCGAGTTGATCAGATTGGTGGCGCTCTGCGGGTCTGCGATTCGCGGGCCCGTACTGGGTCGCGAAATTGGGCCGCTCGGGGATTTGCTTGCCGCCGGGCGCCCGGAACCGGCCCCGACGGCGGTGATGGCCATCGAGTCGGGTTTCAAGCCGTTGCGACGCTGAACCGCCTGCAACCCGCGGCCGAATTCGGCCACCGACGTCGGCCGCCCAGCGGGATCGAAAGCCATCGCTTTCTCGACGGCCGAACACACCGCATCCGGGATCCCGTGCGATCGCAGGTTCGGGACCCGAGTGTTGCTCACCCGCAGGTAATGCGCGAGCAGGTCGTCGCCACTGCGGCGCTCATAGGCGGCGTTGCCTGCCACGAGCGCATAGAGGGTGGCGCCGAGTGAGTAGACGTCAGTGCCAACCGTGGCCGGGCTGCCGGTCAGGACCTCCGGGGCGAGGTAATCGACTGTGCCGGAGAACAATCCAGCCGCGGTCTCATATCCCCCCGCGATGTGCGCGGTCCCGAAATCGGTCAGTTGCGGTTCGCCGTAATCGTTGACGAGAACGTTCGCGGGCTTGATATCGCGGTGCAATGTCCCGGTCAGGTGCGCGGTTTCCAGTGCCCCGCACAGCTTCACGCCGATCCGCAAAGCTTCGGGCCAGGTGATGGGTCCCTCTTGCTGCACCCGCAGGGCCAGTGAACCCGCGGCGCAGTACGACATCACGATGTAGGGCCGGCCGCTGACGGTGAAGCCGACTCGCTGGATGTTGACGATGTTCGGGTGTCCCGAGAGCCCGCCCATCGCGTAGCCCTCACGCAGGAAACGTTCGCGACTGTCGTCGTCGACAAATGTCGGCAGTACCTTGATCGCGACGTTGCGCCCGAGTGCGGTTTCGCGACAGCAGAAGACCACCCCGACGGCGCCGCGCGCGATTTGACGCGCGTGATCGAATCCGGCCGCAGCCAACTCCGAAACGATGTCGCTCGGTCCCTGCGCCCGGACCCGACCCTTGGGTCTTTCAGCCATTTCCTGGCCTCGACTTCCCAGGCGGAAACAGAACGCATCGAGCGTAGCAAAACATCTCCGGCAGGGAATCCTGTGCAGCAGCGGCCCGGTGCGGTGATCGGAATCGCCCGGGACTTGTGACAATGCCGTGACACTCGCAAACTGGTTGATATGCGTGACCGCGAGACGATCGATTCAGAACTGCGGCGGATTGCGCTTGGGCGCGAGCAGGGTCGTCAGCCCTCGTCTCGAGAGGTCGACGAGCTGCTCGACGAGCTGCTGGCCCACAGTTCGGGGACGCCGTACCCGGAGTCGGCGAAAGCGTCCGACACCGTTTACGTCCCGGACGCCTGGTTGCGCAGCAGCACCAAGACCGCCACCAAGCCGCGCCGGCGCAAGAGTGCCGTGCACCGCTTTGGCCTGCTCGCGGTGTTGCCGCTATCCCTGGTGGCCGTCGTGGTCGCCGCGGTAGTGGTGATAGTCAGTTTGCGCCAGCAGTATTCATCGGAGCAGGCGGCACAAGTGCCGCCGGCGGAGGCGCCGCCCGCCAAACCGGTTGCGCCCACAGCACCGGCTCCGCCGGTGAACGTCGTCGACATGGCGTTCGTCGCCACGTTGAAGCATGAAGGCATACCGGTGCCCAGCCAGGAATACGTGACGAGCCAGGGCCACGCAGTCTGCGACTTCCTGGCGCACCAACGCAATTTCGCGGATGCGGTCGGATTCGTGCAGCGATCGTCGATCTGGGACGCCGATCAAAGCGCCAACGTGACGGCCGGTGCGATCGTCTCGTACTGCCCTGAGTCGCAACCCTCTGCCGCGGACGAGTTGCAACCCGCCTATCAGAACGCTCTGTCTGATCTGCAAGCCGCCCAAGGAAAACTGAAGGACATCCAAGGAGATCTCGGAGGTCTGCAGGGAGTCCTGGACGGCATCGCGGGCCGCGAGTAATTACTGCGTGGAGCACGACGGTTCATCGTCAGAAGTCGTTTCGGGCCTCCCGGTTCATGCGGATGCGACGGCCAAGGTGCAGGGCAAGAAGTCGCGGATGTGTCCGCTGATCTCCTATTTGCCCCCGTTGACCAACAGCGGCGGGTGATACTTGCAGAGGTTCTGGTGGAACGCAGGTAACCGTCGGCGCTGAACTGGTCGTTCCTGACCAGTCGCAGCTGGAAGGCGTCATCGTCCTTTCTGTCCAACCGGAGCCGGTCGAGCATCCCGACCCTCTGACGCGATCCGCCGTAGCGATCGGCGGGAACCGTATAGAGGTCCTTGAGCAGGTCTCGGATCTGATTGCAAGTGCGGTTGCGCGCAGGAACGAACTATCAAGACGTGAACAGGACTTAGTTGGAGTTCAAGGCGAGTTGGACTTGCGTTCAGCCACAGCGGATTTGGCTCTGGTGGTAGACACACTGTTATCGAGGATGCAGACTCATCGCGATAAGGAGGATACGGTTCCCATTCACGAACCGGCTCAGAAGGCACGCGTGCCATTGCCGAAGCCAGAAGGCGTTTACAGTGAAAGAGTTGTTGAGCAAAGGAATTAGCCTTCTTGGAGCACTGGGGGCTACGTTGTGGGTAGTCCACAATTCCCCCGTGGCCTGGGCTGGGCCGGGCGGCAATATTCCAGGCCCAGGTGTGTGCGACTATCCCGGTGTTGGCGGAAGTACTTTCGAGGCAGGGGCCACGAACTACTACTGCGATTTTCCCATCGAAGAGAACAGCACACACTGGCACTGCGAATACGGCGGATGGAACCTGGGTGGTCCGGGTGGCAATGCCCCCATCGGTGGAAGCTTTATGGGTTTTGGGTTAACCGTTCCTGCAGGCGATTTCGGGGGTGCGGGCGGTAGTTGTTCATGGCGCTGGCCGGACAACACTATCGGCCCTGCACCGAACCCACCGGGCGCGTGGAAAAACTACTTGGTGCCCAAGCCGCCACCGCCCGAACACCGGGCGCCCCCGACTCCACCGGCTGAGCCACAGTCCGGACCACCACCCGTAGAGAATCCTTATCCCGGCGATGAGCCAGGGTCGCCGGCGTACACCAACCCGGCATTTCCCAATCCCGGCAGAACTCAGAACCCGAACAGTTAGCTTGTGTCGTTACCCTGTATCCGTTCTCTCACCGACCGGCTACAGATCCAACGCCGGGTCAGTCCTGCCAGCAATAAGCGCCTACCGGGACACGTTCGGGCTACTGATCGGATTCGTGCGGGGCCGCACGCACACCTCACCGAGGATATGACCGTCGTCCAGGTCGACAAGCATGCGCGCCCGTCCGTCGCATCCGTCGGAAAAAACTTTAGCCCCGGTACCGATTGACCATGCCGATGTCCACCGTGGTGAAGAGACCCTGCGCTCAGGAGTCCGGTGCCGCAACCGGGGAGCCGATAGTGCCGTGAACTTAGGTCAGTTGCAAGGTGGCGCGTTCGACGCCTCGGGGTGACGGTGGTTGAAGGCGCGCACCAGACGGCCAATACCGTAGGCGTTCTTCCCTAGCCCCCAGACGTACGCAGCCACAGCGGTGTGCAGCTCGCGGTGTTCGGATTCGGTGGCGGCGATGGCGAACACGTCGTTGCGCGACACCCAGCGGTAGTCGTCCTTGTCCGGCTCGGACTGGTCGAGCTGCGACGGCCAGAAGTGCGCGAGCTCGCCGGTGAAGTATCGCGTCCACCAGGCCCGGCTGTTCGTTGATTCCTACCCTCGAATTCGTCTGTAGAACCTTCGCTCGGTTCGACGACGCGGCACTGGTTTCCCGTATCGGCGCATTCGAGAAGCAGTTCACCCGCGAGCTCACCAGGGATCTCGCGCGTAAGGTCCGCACCGCCCGTCAACAACGGTCGCATCCTGATGCCGCCGTCGGCAATCACCCAGCTGATCCGGGAGGCCATCGAATGGTGCCCGGACACCATTGGCGACGATACCCATCATTTCTTGGGAACCAATGACTTTGTCCGCCTGGTGATGTCGATAAACGGCGATCAAGAACGTCAGGACATCCCGGACTTCCTCGGGAACTCCTGGCCGCCTACGGATGAGCAATTCGAAGAGTTCTATGCCGCGATGTCGGTCGACGACGACATGGTGTTACGCGAAGTTCAGCGCCAAGGACTTTCCGATCTTGCGCGGATGCAGTCCCAAGCGACTACGGTCCCCGACCTGGTCCTCGGCGATACCTATGACACGTGGTTCAAACCTTGGCCGGAAAGCTCGCCATACGACTTGATCGGTGATTCCCCCGAGGCCGCGTTCCCCGCCGCCACCAACGTACGGTTGCGCGAGTTCATCAAACTGGGTTTGCAACTATGGGGGCACACAAAATCTGGTGAAGTGGTCGTCACCGGCGCAACAATTGAGAGCTCGACTGATCCGGATGCGCTCGATCTCATGCGCAACTCGGCATCCCTAACCATCGACGAGTACCGCAAAAGGCTTGAGCGAGAACGCAAAAAGGGGTTTCTGGCTCATCGCCGGTACACCTTCACCGAGCGGCCACTGTTGCGGATCCACGATGACTCCTATATCGCACTGCGGCCGACCTGGATGCTGGACCGCTTCTGTGGTTCCCAGCTGTACTCGTGGGCGTCGGGACCGAGGTGCTGCTGGCCCTCGAGAACAATCATCACGGTGCTGTTGGAGTTGAACTCGTGGAAGTTGCCACCCATGAGTTTCATCGCCGTCATCGACGGCGCGTCCTCGGGGGCCATCGGAGCCTGGCATTCACCCGATCCGCCGCCTCGAATAACTCCCTACTCGAAACTCTCTGATGCGCGGCGAACGCGGCCATCTTCTACACGTCCGGGGTGTTTGCCGCGGTGGGCAGCGAGGGTGCGTTCGGTCTGCAGGTAGACCTGCTCCTGCAGTTCCGGTGTGCGGGACGTCTTGGAGGATTTCTTGAGTTTGGAGGGCGTGTAGTAGGCGCCGTTGCCGGTGGCCGTGGCCAGGTCTGGGTCGGTCATGATCCGCACGACTCCGCGGGAGCCCTTGCTGGGGTGGCCGTAGAGCGGTGCGCCGAACCGTGCCATCAGCCCGAAGGTTCCGCCGGCCTTGGCGCCTAAATCCGATTTCACCGTGCCGGGGCTGACCGCGTTGACCGTGACCCCGCGGCCGTCGAGTCGGCGAGCCAGGGCGTAGGTGTAGAGCAGGTTGGTCAACTTGGCGTTGAAGTAGGCCTGAGTTTGGCTGTACTTGCCCGGATAGGACCAGTCGGTCTCGACTTTCCCGCGCCCCTCGATCAACGCGGTCATGTTGGCTACCCGCGACGGTGTTCCCAAGGAATCAGCACCCGCGTGCAGCAGGTCGAGGAGTCCGTCGGTCAGGGCGGCTACCGCCACGTGGTTGATGGCCATGGTCATCTCGAAGCCATCTGGGGACAGCCGCCGCTCGTTGAACGCGGCGCCGGCGTTGTTGACCAGACCGTGGATGCCCTGGGGGGCGGCGGCTCGGGCGGCGTCTACCAGCTGCTGGGCGCCGGCGATCGAGCTCAGATCGGCGGCGACCGGGATGAACCTGCCGGCCCCGTTGCCGTCGACCGTGAGACTGCCGACGGAGGCCACCGCCGCTTCCTGGGTACGGGCGTGCGTCAGGACGGTGGCTCCCTCGTCACCGAGAAGGCGGGCGGTCTCGTACCCGATACCGCCCTTAGTGGTGCCGGTGACCAGGACGGTCTGGCCCCGCATCCGGCCGCTTGGGGAGAGCTGCTTGCTCATGGAAATCTCCTAATTGTGAGGTTCTAGCGCGCGATTGCGGGCGTTGCGCCCAGGATCAGATGGGTGTGGGTAGCCATTCACAGCACGGATTGGCGGCCACCGTCGACCGGGACGACGGCGCCGGTGATGAAGCTCGACTCGTCGCTGCACAGGTAGGCGATGGCGTTGGCGATCTCGATGGGCTGGGCGGCACGGCCCAACGGAATAGCGGCGACGAAGGTGGGCAGCATGTCTGCCATCGGATCCGTCGCCGGAGTCATTGTGGGGCCCAGCGCGACGGCGTTGACGCGCACGCCCTGGGGCCCGTATTCCGCGGCCCACGAGCGGGTCAGCGATTCCAGCGCTGCTTTGGCGGCGCCGTAGCCGGCCATCCCGGCCTGGCCGCGGTCGGCGACCATCGTGGACACGTTCACGATCGCGCCGCCGCCGTTTTCCGCCATTGCCGGGGCATAGGCTGCGGTCAGCAGGAACGGTGCCTTGACGTTGACGGCGAACATGGCGTCCAAACCAGCTTCGGTGGCCTCCGCGGTCGGGGCCAACTCCCAGAAACCGGCATTGTTGACCAGAATGTCGACGTCCCCAGCCTCCTGAATCAGCCGTCGCACGTCGTCGGAAACGTTCAGGTCGGCGGCGATGAAGCGGGCAGGTGCGCTTGCGATGGCGAGCTCCTCGACCACGGCGTGGCCGCGAGTCTCGTCGCGGCCGGTGACGATCACCGCGGCGCCATGACGGGAGAACAGTTTCGCGGCTTCTCTCCCGACACCGGATGTCGCACCGGTGACGAGGACGTTTTTGCCACTGAATTTCATTCTTGTTCCTTCTCTGCTGGAAGTTCGGCTAGTTGCTGTTGAAGGGATCGCGCCGGTCGTCCACCCACTGGGCAAACGGTGTCGCCGGTCGGCCCAGGATCGCCACGACGTCACCGGTGACGACCGCGGGTTGCGGGGACGTCTGCGCCGTCATGCGACCACCTTCCCAATGTTTGGATGGACTACTTCACAAAACATCACCATATTTGGAATGTCAACACCAGAAGTGGTGTACCTTCAGGCAATGATCACGCACACGGGCCGACCCCACCAACGACCCGCATCCTGGCCGCTTACAGGGCAATTTGGCATGGGCGAACTTTGGTGATGCCGCTGCCGCCCTCGGCCTGCGTTGCGATGGTTGGTGCGTGTTGCCGTGTGATCACCCGCCGATTTTCTGGATTGATCCCTCCAGACAAACCCTCCGGCTTTGGAATTTCAACACCAAAGTCGGCTATCCTGGGGTGATGATCACGAGTAAGGGCCAAGCCACCCGCGACCGCATCCTGGCCGCGGCCGCGACCCTGATGTACCAGCAGGGAGTAGCTGGCACCAGCACCGAAGCCCTCCAGGCCGCCGCCGGCGTCAGCGCGTCACAGGTCTACCACTACTTCAACGACAAGCACTCCTTGACCCGCGCGGTCATCGAATACTGGAGCGACACGACCATCGGGTTTCATAAACCCCTGCTCGCCCACCTCGACGACATCGGCGGATTGCGTGACTGGGCCCAGGCCATCGTGGACACGGCGCGGGCCAACGACTTTCGGGGAGGCTGCCCGCTGGGCTCGTTGGCTAGCGAGCTCGCCGACAGCGACGACGTCGCACGAGACGACGTCGTGGCCGGCTACCGGCGATGGCAGATGGCCATCCGTGACGGCCTGGCGGCGATGAAGGCCCGCGGCGCACTCGCCGACAGCGCCGACGTCGACCAACTAGCCCTGGCACTGCTGACTGCCCTGCAGGGCGGCCTGCTGCTGGCCAAGACCTTGCGCGACGGCGAGCCCCTACGAACCGCACTGAACACCACCATCGATCACATCGCCTCCTTCGCCACGACGGGAACCACCTAGGCCACTCGCCTCACGATCCGCTCAACTGCGCGGGGAGATGAGTGAAATGGCTCATCAGGCCATCGCCACCGCCACCCAGACCAAGGCCCACCACCCCGTCGACGACCTCACCCCACCGGAGGAACTACAGAGGGTTGTGACATCGTCGTGACACCGAGTCGCTCTTCGAACACTCGCGGCCAGGGTGGGCCGGCGTTTGCTCAGGTAGGCACTGAAAGTGGGAGCCTCCTGTCAGGATTGAACTGTCCTCGCGGCCCTGGCCAGGAGCGCGAAGACGGCTCCAGCAGCTGAAAGACGTCACCAGAGACCATTGGAGATGTCTGTAACTGTGGGTAAATTGTGGGCAAGATGTGGGCACGCGGCCGGGCAGCCCAATCGATGTCGAAGCGACCCCGAGCACGAATACGTCGTGGGCCACCCTAACGACAAGTTTCAGGGCCCAGAGCGGGCATGATCTGCTTATGGGGCTCATCATCTCCGATCACGAGCGGTCGGCGCTGGTCGAGGTGACGCAGTTCCCGCTGTTCGCTGCGATCACGGGGCGGCGATCGCGCCGATTCCCGGTCGGTGCCCGGATCCCCGCTGGGGCGCTGGCGTACACGAGCCGCCGCCCGGTACAGCCGTTGTCGGAAGTCGAACGGGCGCTGCTGCTTTCGGTCGCCGGCGGGGTCACTGGTTGGCACTACGGCATCACATACAACCCCGGCTTCGCGCCGTCGCTGCCCAACTACTCGGGCAGTGCAACCGGTCGGGCCTTTCCGTCGGCAGCGGGCTTCCACACCAGCCAGTTGTTCTTCACCGACGACACCGGAACCTATCTGCTGCCCACCCGTGACCAGATGCCGCGCGCGTTCAACACCGTCGAGGAGTGGATCAGCCACACCGCGGAGTCCTATGTGCGGATCTCGACCACCCGCCTCGAACTGCCTCGCGAAGAATCCCACATCGAAGGCCACAACCTCTGGATCGCCAACCATCCGGGCAGCCTGCTGGCATTCCCAGTGGCCGACCTCGCCGAGCATCTGATGGAAAACCTATGGTTCTTCGCCACCAACGGCTACGTGATCGTTGACGACATCAACGACCGCAACATCCCAGGCACCGAACGATTTTCATCGCTACGACACACCGACGACCCGGTGCCGCTGTCGTTCGTCGAGCAATACACACTCACCGAGGCGAGCGCGGAACTCGCCATCGCCGCCAACAACGGGGTGCTCGCACTGCAGGCACTTGGCCTCGGCGGCTGGATCTACGACGGCCTGAATCGGTTGTCCGTGTTGGGCGGCTCCGGTGATCCGAGGGCACCCGGGTTGGGCTTCGTCGCCGACGACGACGAACGCTGGCCCTTCCCGAACGTCACCGGGCTGCCCGGGTACTTCGAGACCCTCAGCCCGCCGAATGTGCCGTCGGTAGCGGCCGGGGTGGAGAAGCTCGTCGCCCGAAAGTACGGGCCCGGCGGGCCTTTCAACCGGGACACGCCGGGCCCGTGGTCAGATACCCCGGTGGTGCGTGCTTCCGCGCTTCCGCCAGAGGGCATCCAGGAACTGGTCACGATTGAGGCGTCCTACATCTACGACACCTTCGGCAAGCTACCCGGGACCGTGCCGACGGTGCACGTGCTGATGTATCTCCAAGCACAACATATCGACACCGACTTCTACGACGAGTTCTTCGCCCCAGGCGCCTACCTGCAGACCCATGCCGACCACCAGGCTCGCTGGCACGCGCACTAGTTCTCGGATCGACGACGAAGTCGATGCGGGTGAGCGACGTCGTCGCGGATGGCACGCACGGTTTCCAGGGGTTGGCCAGCCTGCCAGACGGTCGATCGCGGCCTGGGCTGATGTGGCTTCGACGCTCACGTCCGACGAAGCGGCCGATCAATCAGCACCCGCTGTCCGCCTCGCCACTGAACGACGCGAATCTGATGGCCGGTTTGCACGCCGGTGACCGTGTCGACACGGAACCGACCGAACAAGGTGGTGGTGTCGAGTCGTTGTGACGCGGCCCGCACCGGCAACGATTCAACAGTTCCGGCCTCCTTCACGCAGCGCTGCCAAACGACACCCGCGGCGAAGGCCGCAGCAGCCGGATAGGGCGGCTCAGTACCGTTCGCGTCCCGGTAACAGTGGCTGAACCACTTGCTGTCGGGTCCGTCCGCGGGATCATCTCTCCCGCCGTCGAACCACTGGCACGGTCCGTAAAGCCCCTCAACGCGATCACCGATGGCCTGCCGGAGCTCATCGACTCCGGCGGCGACCAATCCAACTGCGCGCCAACGGCGTTCGCTGGCCCACTGCGCGATGGCGACGTCATCGTCGAAGGAACCGGCCGACAACAGCACATCGCCCACCGGGACCTGCGCCAGCACGTCTCGCGCCCGGCCTGGCCGAAAAGTGACCGACCGCCGCAGGAGACCGAATCGCCGGGCCGCCACCGCCGCCCCGGCGGCCACCTCGCGGCCGAACCCCGTGTCGACGTGGATTATTACCACCTCCGACCCCGCACCAAGACCTTCGGCGGCAAGGGTGTCGAGCACCGCGGCGAGATAGCGGTAAGCGGGAGACTCCACGTTGACGACACCCGGATACGCCGGCCACGCTAGCCGGGCGGTGGCGCCACCGTGGTTCCAGAGGACCCCGTTGCTGGCGGCCGCGGCCGCCAGCGCCGGCCCCGAACCGTAGGGCCCGAACACCACGTCGGGCCGGCTCCCCTCGGCGGCCCGTATCGCGGAGGCCGCGGAGGGGTAAGCATCGATCACCTCGAGAATTAGTCCGGAACGCTCGGCCCACAGAGCGAGGGCGCTCGCCCCTGCTTTCCCGAATCTGGCCAGCGGCCCCGACAGTGGGGTAACCAGCACGGCGCGAGCTGCCACGCCCACAACTTAAGCGTGTCGAACAACCGCCCACTCCCCGGGGCAGTACCGATCGTGGCATCGGACTGCGGTTCACCACCGTTGCCGGGGGTGCTGTCGATGACCACTCGCGACACGCCTAACCCCTGGCAGATCCGTCGGCCTCGGCCACTGCACCCGCTAAGTGCGCCGGCCCCAGCCAGCATCCGGCCTGGGCCGCAGCCAAGACGTCGAGGAATGGGAGATCGCTGTCTTGCACCGCGACCACCGGTCGGGTGAGGGCGCCTGTGTCCGAGCCACCTGGGTCAAGGTCGGCCCGGACCAGATCGATCGAGGCATCGACTTCTACAAGATGACGATCCTGCCCGCCATCACCGTCGACGCTGCCAGCCTCGTGCGTACCCACTGCGCCCACATCCGTCTTACTTCAACGCACTGCATCAAGTGCCGTAGTCCAATCGGTGGCGATGGCCTCCTGCGCCGCAGCGAGTGGCACTCTGCCTTCGCAGACAAGCTCATGCAGCCTAGATTCGACGCCATCTTTCGGGTGTGGGGATGCACCGGGTTCGATCCACAGGTTGCGGGGATCGTTCGGGTCCCCGCCAAGTTCAAGTGGCACGAGATGGTCATACTCAGTGTCTGTTTCGAGACATGACAAATCAGGGAGTGTTGGGGCCAGCCGCTCCCCGTCAACGGTCGCGGCAGTCACTCGCACGGACCCCGAGGGGTCGGCAGCCACGGCAACAACGCTCGTGCTGCATCAAACCCCCGGCCACCGACAGCGGTCTATCGGTCAGGTACGGTGCCGAAGGTTATCCCTCGCCGCCGAGCTCGGTCTGGTCCCGGTCGGTCTCGGCGGTGTCCTGGGCCATTGCCGACTCGTCGAGCCACTTCTGGACATCGCCGCCGAGGCGGTCCGCGGACAGGTGGGCGAAGTCGAGGGCCAGCACCGCCATCGCTGCCAAGACGTTCATGGCGCGTCCGCTGCGGTGGATCTCCACCATCAGCGCACCGAGCGCCTCATTGTCTTCGGCGCACAACGCCGACAGGTATCGGCGGGCATCTGCGAACTCGCGGTCGACGTGGGCCATCTTCCTTCGGAACTCGTCGGGCGACGGCAGGTCTTCGGGCGTGTCGGTCATGGGTTTCTCTTTCGGTGGTGGACCAATTCCATTTTGGGGTTAGTTTGTGCTGGTTGCGTGCAGTGCCGGGCGCTTGCAGGGGTTCGCAATTTAGATCTGGACGATTCCGGTGAAGATCGTCCAGATTCACATTGCAATTTCGTCGGCGTGAACCCTCGGTGGCGAGGTCGTTTAGGAACTCACGATCGGTGTTCCCGCGTCGTGGTCTCGGGTAGCGTTTTTCCTGGTATCGGCGGCCTAAAGTTCAACAAGGGCGAATGGGGACGGTTATGGGCGCTGGCGGGACGGGCATAGTGATCGGCCTTGGTGTTTTCGCGCTGCTGGAGGGTGCGATAGCCGGGTGTGGGGGCGACAGCTCGAAGTATGTCTGAGCGTGATCGCGACGAATCCGGCCGGCCCCGTAGCACCCGCCCGCGCGACGCTCTTGGCCGACCCCTTCCGCAAGGCAGTGAGGGCATTCCACGCATCCCCGATGACCTGGAGTTGTCGCCGCTCGAAACCCTCGCCTATGCCCAGGACCTGCTAGACCGGGGCCTGGCATTCAACGCGCACGAGGTGCTCGAGGCGGCATGGAAGAACGGCCCGGAAGACGAGCGGATGTTGTGGCAGGGCCTGGCCCAGCTCGCGGTCGGCATCACCCACGTCCAGCGCGGCAATGTCAAGGGTGCGATCAGCCTGCTTCGACGCGCGTCGAACCGTCTTGCCCACCACGACCGTCCGGCGCCGTATGCGATCGACGCCGCCAGTTTGGTCAACTACGCCGATGCGCTGATCGACGACCTCGAGGCGGCCGCCGAGATCACACGGAAGCGCCTGCGGCCCCGTTTGGTTTCGTCCGACCCCAATGGCCCGTGACGGGGAATTCTCACGAAGGTGGCGGCAACTGGAGCTGCTCCGCGCTTGTCGTGCGGTCAGGCCATCTCGGGCACACTCAGGTGTGCGCGCCAAGCAAGCCTTCGATCCCGAACGGCACCTCTTCGTGGCGGCCACCGTCGATCACAATCTGAGCCCGCTCGACATCCGTTCAGACATCTCGCGGGCTCGACGTGCGGGAACGGTCATCGCCGGGATGCGCCGGGCGCCGACCGCCAGTCCAGTACCCGCACTGTGGCCAGCGTGAGGACGACGGCGAACGAGGCGAGCGCGATGAGACACGCGCCGGTGCCTCCGTGGAAGGTGTCGCGGTAGGCGGACATGGCAGGCAGCGTGGCGGTGTACCGCTCGAGATCCAGGTCGCGACCCAATGCGTCGAATGCGTGGCGGTTGGATAGGACGAGGCTCATCAGGCGTCCCGGGGTGGCCATCTGGTCAACCGGGACTATTGCGCCACCGAACAGGACCTGAGGGAAGCAGAGCATCGGGAGGGCGAGGGCGGCCTGCGCAGCGTTCGAGACCGAGGCCGAGGCCAGCAGGCCGAGGGCCAGTGCCGAGGTCGCCTCGATCACAACCGTGACGAACAAGATGGCGTACACGTCCCAACCGACAGCGGGCAGTCGACCGAGCACCCGCAGGACACCGAGGAGCACCGCGCTCACTCCGGCCAGCACCGGAAGCAGCGCTGTGACTTTGGATGCCACGTAGGCCCCGACGCTCAGCCCGGACAGGCGCTCCCGCCGGAAGACGGCCATCTCCCCGACGATCTGGAGCAGACCGTAGGTAAGGCCGAAGAAGAAGCCTGCGAATGCGATCCAGAAGACGATCTGAGCCGGGCCGAGGTCGGCCGGACCGTGCGGATCGAATGCGCCGCGCTTGAACAGCGTGGCCATCATCGCCGTGACCAGCACCGGTGAGCCGAGCAGGACGGCCAGGGTCAGCCGGTTGCGGCAGAGAACTTCAACATTGCGCTGGGTGAGTAGCCACCATTGCCGAACCACGCCCGCGCGCTTGATGTCTGAACGGGTTGCCGGGGTAGGCGGTTGAGCCACGCGTGGAGGGGTTTCCGAAATCCGACGGCTCTCCGCGAATCGCTTCGCCCAGGTGCAAGGGCTGAGCTCACCCGCCAGCCGGCCATACACCTCGCTGAGTTCGTCCACGGCGAAGTAGCGCCGAGCCTCGGCCGGGCTGCCCGCGAAGGCCAGGTGGCCGTCGCGAGCCAGGAATACCACCCGGTCACACCGGTCGATGCCGGCCGGCTCGTGCGTCGTGAGGACGACGGTGACCCCGCGCTGGCTGAGTCGGCGCAGCAGCCGCATCACGTCGGCCGCGGTCGACGGATCGAGCCCGGAAGTGGGTTCGTCGAGAAAGAAAAGGCGCGGCCGGGTCAGTAGCTCCACGGCGATACTGGCCCGCTTGCGCTGGCCGCCGGATAGCGCGCGGACCGGCACCTCCGCCCCATCAGCCAGGTCGAGCTTATCCACGGTCTCCTCGACTACCAGATCCGCCTCCGCCGCCGGTGTGCCCGAGGGAAGCCGCAGCCGAGCCGCGTAACGCAGCGTGCGGCGCAGGGGCATCTCGAGGTGGATGATGTCGTCCTGGGGCACGTAGCCGATACCGGACTCGGCGCTGACTCGCGCACCGCGAAGGACGCCGTCGTGCCGAACGTCCCCGGTAGAAGCTGGTTGCAATCCCGCGAGGATCTCCAGCAAGGTGGTCTTTCCTGCTCCACTGCCGCCGGCGATGGCGACCAATTCGCCCGGTTTGATCGACAACGACATCTCCTGGAGGATCTGCCGCTTACCGATACGCCGGCTTACGTTGACTGCATCTACCCGGCCCCCGCCATGCGTCGTGATTGCGGTTCGTTCGATTGCCTCGGTCATGCCGTGATCATCGGTCCGCCGCTTCTGCGGCGGCATGAGGCGTTTGCCTCAAATGCACTAAATCCGTTCGGCGTCGGGGAAGGCCGTCAATCCCCGATCGATGGCCGCGAGCGTCGCCTGTGTGCGGTTGTTGACGCCCAACTTGGCGTAGAGGTGCTCGACGTGGTTGCGGGCTGTCTTTTCGGCGATGAACAGTTTGGCCGCGATTTCGCGGTTCGACCGGCCCTGCGCGACGAGTCGCAGGACTTCGACCTCTCGCGCGGTCAGCCCCGCCGCCCCTGTCGTCCGCCGCGATACCCGATGCCCAGCTGCCGCCAAGACGGCGTCCACCGACTCGGCGTCGAGATGTCCGGCCCGCGCATCTTGCTGCAGCTTGCGGGCGGCACCACCCGTCTCGAGGGCGGGCTGATGTGGACGCGGCTCGAGCAGTTGGTAATACGCCACCGTCGCGGCGAGCAACCGGTCCTGCGGCGTCAACTCCCCGCCGGCGAGCCCTCGGGGAAAGCCGGACCCGTCGATCCGTTCCGCGTGGTGGGTCGCGAGAGACACCACCGACTCCAAGCCGCCGACCCGGCTGAGTATCCGTCCGGTCAGATACGGATACATCCGCAGCCGCTCCCATTCAGCGGTGCTGAGCGGCGCCTTCTTCTCCCAGATCTGATTGGACACCCCCAGCTTGCCCAGGCCGTGCACGAGGCCGGCACGGTAGAGATGCGTGATGTCCTCCGACGGCATCCGCAGGTGTCGGGCCGCCGCGGCCACCAGATCCGCAACAGCGCGCGAGTAGCCCGGAGAACTCGGACATTTGAGATCGACGAAATCCGCCATTGCCCTGAGTAACTCGTCGATCTCGTCGCCGTCGAGAGTACGGTTGCGATCCGGCGCCTGCGCCAACGCCGCCGTCCAGACATCCATTTCGAGCACCCCGTCGACGATCGCGGCGGCCTCACGGTCGAACACGTCGGTCACCGCCGGGTTGAACTGCGTGCCACGCCGGGAACGGACGACGTCGACTGCCCGTTCGATGTCACCCGCCCGAAGGTGCACCTCGACGACGTCGGCGAGGTGAACGATGTGGATTTCGAGCGGAATGTCTTCTCCGCGAGCACCGTTCGGCATCCCCTTGCCGTCCCAGCGCTCGAAGATATACCCCAGCGCCTCGCCAACCTGCGGGTCCAGTCCCATCCGGTCTGAAAGAACGCGAGCGGAACTGCAGTGCGAACTGATTAGTTTGGCAACCTGGTTACGCGCGGTGAGCAGGAAGGCAGCCGAGCGTATGCCGCGCTCCCAGCCGGGCAATCCAAGCCCTAAGTGACTCATCATCAGACGCAGGAACGGCCGCCCGGTCATGTCCACCGAGTAGGTGTCAGCCCGGAAGGCGATGTCGTCGCCGAAGAGCGCCGCAAGCTCGTGGGAATCGGCGTGACAACCGACCCAACCGACCAGATTGGCGTAGTACACCGTCGCCCGCTGTTGGGCGTCGAGGCCCATCCGTTCGGCGATGCGTGTCGCGATCAGTGACGACCGAAGCATATGTTCCATCGGTTGTCCGAGACCGAGATCGATCGCCAGCGATATCGCCGCCAGCAATTCGGCTCTGCGCAGGCCTTTTGCCGAGCCGTGCAGCGTCCGGGTCGGGTGCACGCCCATCATTTTGCACGCGTTTTGAGGCGTATGCCCCATGCGCCGAAATGGCTCTCGCATCAATCATTTCCCCATGGTTGTCGTCAACATCTCACGCGAGACCGCTCCGCCGATCCCACAGCAGCCGTGGGACAAGCTGCTGACGGAAGGCCACGCGCCTTTGGTGAGGGCGCGCCGGGTGTTTCGCTATCTGCCCTCGGCGCCGCGATGCAAGGTCTGCAACAACCCATTCGGGGGCCCGGCCGGACGTGTTTTCGCCGCGGCCGGGTTCAGCCCGTCGCGTAAGAACCCCAATCTGTGCGGTCGATGTTGTGATGCACTCCCCCCAGGGGGTGCCGAGGTGGACGTCGCGGTCTTGTTCGCCGACGTGCGCGGCTCCACGGCGCTGGGTCAGCGCGGCGTTGCTTCGGACTTCGCCGCGTTGCTCAACCGGTTTTACATCGCTGCGACACAGACCCTTCTCCGTCATGACGCGGTGATTGACAAACTCATTGGCGACGAGATCATGGCTTTCTTTGTCCGAGGCATAAGCGGTCCGCGATACCGACGCCGCGCGGTCCTGGCGGGGATGGAGCTGCTCAAAGCGGTTGGATACGGCAGCGACGACGGGCCTTGGCTCCACTTAGGCGTGGCGGTCAATGCGGGAGTCGCATTCGTTGGCAACGTTGGGGGCGCGGTGGTCGATTTCACTGCACTCGGCGACCCGGTCAACGTCTCGGCGCGGATGCAACAACACGCAGCCGGCGGGGAGTTGCTCGTCGCATCTGGAGTGGCCGACGAGCTGATGGGAGTGACGCCGCAGCGGCGGCTGAACCTGCGCGGACACGACCGGCCGATCGACGCCTTCGTCCTCGGCGCTGAGCGTGGCGTCTCGCCAATTGTCGGTAGCTAGCCGATGACCGCTGACATTCGGGCCTTCCGGTGGGTCACGACGGCGCTCAAGTGGCTGGCTTCCCGCGCGAACGGCGCCAAGTTCGGGCGGGCCCAAGAAGGTCCGCGATACGACCCCTGCCGACACGGCAGGGCAGTCAGCGGAAAAGACGGCGATCAAGACCACGCCCGAAGAGCAACGCGACCAAGTGAACTCGTTCGAGCCGAAGCCGGTGGCTGCGAGTGACTTGAGACGCTCGATACTCGTCTCTTTCGAGACATTGCCATCGAGGATTGGGGGCGACCACACGCATCGGCATGGCTCCGGTACGCACGTCTGCCAGCTCCAGTGCTGCGAGACATCAATGTTGTGGATCCGGGCGCGTGGCGAACGGGCTGCGCACAACGCAGGCATGCAGCGGGCCGAACCAGACCGGGCCGGGCCCCGGGCCGGGAGATGTCATCGACGAAGCTGCCGCGACCGGTCAACAGGCGGCTGTCCTCGACGCGTTGCACGCGTGTTCCGGCGTACCGGGGCGTCGGGCCGCTGGTCGCACTCCCTGTGCGTCGTCAGTCAATGGCGCTTATGGTCATCGCTGAATGAAAAGTCGGATGTCATCATAGGAGCGTGCGGTCACCGCAGTCGACAGATCCGCGGCCACGCAACGTCGGAGTCCTGTTGGCCGCGGGTGCCGGCCGGCGATATGGCAAGCCGAAGGTACTAGTCGATGGCTGGCTGGACACCGCGGTCGCTGCGCTGCGCGATGGAGGATGCGCCGACGTCATTCTGGTCTTGGGCGCTGCACAGGTCGCTCCCCCGCCCGGCGTCACCGCTATCACCGCGAGGTCCTGGCATGAGGGCCTCAGTGCGTCAGTCCGCGCGGGTCTGGCGCAGGCCGACCAGATGCACGCCGACTACGCGGTGCTGCATGTCATCGACACTCCCGATGTGGGTGCAGCAGTGGTGTCGCGGGTGCTCGACCGCGCGTTAGGCTCCGAAAGCGGCCTTGCACGAACGTATTTCGGTGAAAGGCCCGGACATCCGGTGGTGATTGCGCGGCGGCATTGGCCCGACGTGCTGGCCCTGATATCCGAGGATCGGGGTGCGGGTGCGTACCTGAGCACCAGGCGCGACGTCGAAATCGTCGACTGCGCCGACCTCGCGGGCGGTCAGGACATAGATGAACTCTAGGCAGCGAGGGATGGGTTAGTTGGTAACGCCGCTTCAGTGTGCGGTCACCGCGCGCTAGCTCCAGAGCGTGACGTGAATCTTCGGGCGAAACCTCGTCACGCCGACACCGCTGCCCCGAATCATCGCCTGGATGCACCTCGGAGTGGTGATGAAGCGGACCAGTTCGGACACGGCGGGCTGGCGGGCTGACGGCGGCAGCGTCGCCACGCACCACTCGCCTGACCGGTCCAGCCCGGGGCCCGTCACGTGTGTCAATCGTCCGGCGGCCAGGTCTTTGGCGATCGCGAAACCGATGGTCAACGTCACACCGCCCACCCGCTGAACCTCCTCGAGCGCGGCGGCCTCGCTCTGAAAGATTCGCTGTTGGGACTCCGGAATTGCCAAGCTGCGCAATATTGTTGCGATCTCGCCGCCCGCGCTGCCTGCTGATGGCCCGAGCATCCACTGCTGTTGCCGCAACAATGCTGGCGTCGAAATGCCCGCGGCCAGAGGGCTATTCGCCGCCGCCGCAGTGATGATCTGATATTTCAGGAAGGGGCGCACAAAGATCGAACCGTCCGATCCGAACGAATTTTCACTTGTCGGGCCGATCGCGATGTCAACGGCGCGTGAACAAATCAGATCGCGGAAACGGCTCGTCGGGTGCACGCTCAACTCGACAGACAAGTCGTCGGCCCGCGCCGAGAACAGTTCGATCAGCCCTGGCGCGGCGTGCTCGGCGAAGGCGCTGGACGCCGCGATCCGCAGCAGCCGCCGCCCGTGGGCCGCCTCGGTAACCTCGATCGCTGTCTGCTGTTGCAGACCGAGGATTTCGACCGCGCGGCTCGCCAGCCTGAGTCCGCCCGGCGTGAACGCCAGCCCAGCACCCGTCTTCGTGAACAGCGGGTCGTCGAGCTCCTTGCGGAGCGCCGCCACATGCATCGAGACACCGGCGTCGGATACGCCAAGTTCGGCGGCGGCCGCCCGGACCGAACCCAAACGCACAACTGCTGAATAGGCCCGAAGTTGAGCCGGAGTCATGGAACGAGCCTACTTCGGGGCCTAATTTAGGAGATGTGCATGACGTGCTTGCCGAGCTGATGTCGATCTGGCGTGCGGGTGACACCGCGGGGCTCGGGACAGTGGTGCGAACATTTCATTCGGCGCCGCGGCCGCCGGGCGCCTCCATGGTGGTGGCTCCGGACGGTTCAGTGAGTGGGTCGGTGTCGGGTGGCTGCGTGGAGGGCGCTGTTTATGAACTGGCTACCGACGTCGCGCAAACCGGGACTCCGCGGCTGGAACGTTATGGGGTCAGCGACGACGATGCCTTCGCGGTTGGCCTGACCTGCGGCGGCATCATCGACATCTTCGTCGAGTCGATATCGCAGGCTACATTCCCCGACCTCGACGAGGTGGGCGACGACGTCGGTGCGCACCGTGCCGTCGCGGTCGCGACTGTTATCGCTCACCCAAACGCGCAGTGGGTTGGCCGCAGACTCACGGTCCGGCCAGACAGGGTGACGGGATCGGTGGGCTCAGCGCGTGCAGACGCCGCAATCGCCGACGACACGCGCGGCTTGCTCGCGGTGGGCCGCAGCGGGGTCCTCGAGTTTGGAACCGACGGACAGCGTCGGGGCGCGGGCATGGAGGTCTTCGTGTCCAGCTTCGCTCCGCGACCGCGGATGCTGGTGTTTGGTGCCATCGACTTCGCCTCGGCCTTGGCTCGACAGGGCTCGTTCCTGGGCTACCGGGTCACCGTCTGCGATGCCCGCCCGGTGTTCGCAACTCGCGCTCGCTTTCCAACCGCCGACGAAGTGGTCGTTGACTGGCCCCATCGGTATCTCGC
This sequence comes from uncultured Actinomycetota bacterium, assembly GCA_963826365.1. Taxonomy (GTDB): domain Bacteria; phylum Actinomycetota; class Actinomycetes; order Mycobacteriales; family Mycobacteriaceae; genus Mycobacterium. Next base: position 264,847 of record CAWGXA010000014.1, read on the forward strand.
CGCCCAGGCCGAGGCTGGCGAAATCGACGAGAACACCGTGATCTGTGTGCTCACCCATGATCCGAAGTTCGACGTTCCGGTACTTGAAGTCGCGCTGCGCCTTCCCCATGTCGGATATGTGGGGGCGATGGGATCGCGCCGGACCCACGACGATCGGATCGAGCGGCTGCACGCGGCGGGGTTAGCCGATGCCGAGCTGAGCAGGTTGTCGAGCCCCATCGGACTGGACCTGGGCGCCCGCACCCCGGAAGAGACCGCGGTCTCGATCGCGGCCGACATCATCGCCCGACGGTGGGGTGGCAAGGGGCGCCCGCTGGGCGAAATCGCAGGGCGAATCCACCATGAGGCGCAGGTGGAGGGCGAGTTAAAGGATCACTTAACTCGGCATTGACGCGCCTGGCGGTTCGGCCGACACTTGGGGTCCATTCTCGAGTGAGGTGCGTCACATGCAGGTGCCCGGGCCCTTCGAATACGAGCGTGCGACCAGCGTCGACCATGCGATCGGATTGCTCGATCGGTTGGGAGAGGGCGCGCGGGTGGTCGCCGGCGGGCACAGCCTGCTGCCGATGATGAAGCTTCGCATCGCCAACCCCGAATACCTCATCGACATCAACGACCTGGAACTCGAGCTTGGATACGTGATCACCGATCCCACCCTGGTTCGGATTGGCGCCATGACGCGCCACCGCGAGCTGCTGGAGTCGCAGCCTCTGGCCGCGATGTGCCCGATCTTCGCCGATGCCGAACGGGTGATCGCTGACCCGGTGGTGCGCAATCGCGGCACCTTGGGCGGTTCGCTCTGCCAGGCGGATCCAGCTGAGGACCTGACGACCGTCTGCGAGGTGCTAGATGCCGTGTGCCTGGTGCGTGGACCGTCGGGCGAGCGCAAGATCGCTATCGATGACTTCCACATCGGCCCATACGAGACTGCCGTCGCTCCCAACGAGATGCTGATCGAAGTCCGGATTCCCTTTCGGCACAACACATCTAGCGCCTACGCGAAAGTAGAACGGCGGGTAGGCGACTGGGCTGTCACGGCGGCCGGAGCGGCGATCACACTCGATGGCGACTCGATCGCCGCCGCGCGGGTAGGCCTGACCGCGGTCAATCCCGACCGTGTCGCACTGGCTGAGCTTTCGTCGTCTTTGGCCGGCCGGCCGGCTAGCGAGGAGACGTTCGCCGAGGCGGGCCGCCGGGCCGGCGAAGCCTGCGATCCGGTAACCGACGTCCGCGGCACCGCCGAATACAAGCGCCACCTGGCCTCCGAACTGACCATCCGCACGCTGCGCACCGCCGCCGAGCGTGTGCGGGAACAAGGGAGCAATTAGCCATGCAGGTGAATATGACCGTCAACGGCGAACAGGTGACCGCAGACGTCGAACCCAGGATGCTTCTAGTGCATTTTCTGCGTGATCAGCTGCGGCTCACCGGCACTCACTGGGGATGTGACACCAGCAACTGCGGAACATGCGTGGTCGACCTGGACGGCGTGCCAGTGAAGTCCTGCACCATCCTCGCGGTGATGGCATCCGGCCACAGCGTCCGGACCGTAGAAGGGTTAGCGGGGTCGGACGGCTCTCTCGACCCGGTGCAGGAAGGGTTCATGCAATGCCATGGACTGCAATGCGGCTTCTGCACACCGGGCATGATGATCACCGCTCGCGCCCTGCTGGATCGCAACCCTGACCCGGACGAGGAGACCATCAGGGAGGCTATCTCCGGCCAGATCTGCCGCTGCACCGGCTACACCACAATCGTGCGTTCCATCCAGTGGGCCGCACGCAACGCAACACCGGTGGCAACCTCATGACCACCATCGAAAACCGTCCGCCCTCGCCAGAAGACACAGCCGACAACGATCAAAAGCCGTGCGGGCACGGCAGGATGCTGCGCAAAGAGGACCCCCGATTCATCCGGGGCCGCGGCAACTACGTCGACGACGTCGCCTTGCCGGGCATGCTGCACCTGGCGATTTTGCGTTCACCTTACGCGCACGCCAGCATTGTCAGCATCGATGTGACTGCAGCCCTTGCACATCCGAAAGTCAAAGCGGTGGTGACCGGCGCCGACCTGGCTGAGAAGGGTCTGGCCTGGATGCCGACACTGTCCAACGACGTGCAGGCCGTGCTGGCCACCGACAAGGTCCGCTTCCAGGGACAGGAAGTGGCGTTTGTCGTCGCCGAAGACCGGTATTCGGCCCGCGACGCACTAGAACTGATCGACGTCGAGTACGAGCCGTTAGATCCCGTTGTGGACGTCCGCACAGCGCTGGATCCATCGGCGGCGGTGATCCGCACCGACCTCGAGGGTAAGACCGACAACCACTGCTTCGACTGGGAAACCGGTGACGCCGCCGCCACTGAAGCGGTGTTCGCGAAGGCTGATGTCGTTGTCAAACAGGAGATCGTGTATCCCCGGGTGCACCCGGCACCGATGGAAACCTGTGGCGCCGTGGCCGATCTGGACCCGGTGACCGGAAAGCTGACACTCTGGTCCACTAGCCAGGCGCCGCATGCGCACCGCACGCTCTACGCGTTGGTCGCCGGCCTGCCGGAACACAAGATCCAGGTGATCTCGCCGGATATCGGTGGCGGCTTCGGCAACAAGGTGCCGATCTATCCCGGTTATGTGTGCGCGATCGTCGGCTCGCTTGTGTTGGGTAAGCCGGTGAAATGGATGGAGGATCGCAGCGAGAACCTGACCTCGACGGGCTTCGCTCGCGACTACATCATGGTCGGCGAGATCGCTGCCACCAAAGAGGGCAAGATCCTGGCGATCCGGACCAATGTGTTGGCCGACCACGGCGCGTTCAACGGCGTAGCGGCGCCGATAAAGTACCCGGCCGGCTTCTTCGGGGTGTTCACCGGTAGCTACGACATCGAGGCCGCGTACTGCCACATGACCGCGGTCTACACCAATAAGGCGCCCGGTGGGGTGGCTTATGCGTGCTCATTCCGGATCACCGAGGCGGTGTATTTCGTGGAGCGGCTAGTCGACTGTCTGGCGTTCGACCTGAAGATGGACCCCGCCGAGCTGCGGTTGCGAAATCTGCTGCGGCCCGAACAGTTTCCCTACAAGAGCAAGACCGGCTGGCTCTACGACTCGGGTGACTACGAGACCACTATGCGCCTGGCCATGGACATGATCGGCTACGACGCGCTGCGGGCAGAGCAGAAGGAGAAGCGCGAGCGCGGCGAACTGATGGGTATCGGGATGTCTTTCTTCACCGAGGCCGTCGGCGCCGGCCCCCGCAAGGACATGGACATTCTCGGCCTCGGCATGGCCGACGGGTGCGAGTTGCGCGTGCATCCGACGGGTAAAGCCGTTGTGCGGCTTTCCGTTCAGACCCAGGGCCAGGGCCACGAGACGACGTTCGCCCAGATTGTCGCCGAGGAATTGGGAATCCCGCCCGACGACATCGACGTCGTGCACGGCGACACCGACCAGACGCCCTTCGGCCTGGGCACCTATGGCAGCCGGTCCACCCCGGTATCGGGTGCAGCCGCAGCCCTGGTGGCGCGCAAGGTCCGCGACAAGGCCAAGATCATCGCATCGGGAATGCTCGAGGTCTCCGTCGCCGACTTGGATTGGGAGAAAGGGAAATTCCACGTCAAGGGTGACCCGTCAGCAGCGGTAACCATTCAGGACATCGCGATGCGTGCGCACGGCGCCGGCGACCTGCCCGAGGGGATCGAGGGTGGCCTGGACGCGCAGATCTGTTACAACCCGGAGAACCTGACGTACCCGTACGGCGCGTACTTCTGTGTGGTCGACATCGATCCGGGCACGGCCGTAGTCAAGGTGCGGCGCTTCCTCGCGGTCGACGACTGCGGCACCCGGATCAACCCGATGATCATCGAGGGCCAGGTGCACGGCGGGATCGTCGATGGCATCGGGATGGCGTTGATGGAGATGATCGCCTTCGACGAGGAAGGTAACTGTCTGGGCGGCTCACTCATGGATTACCTGATCCCGACTGCACTCGAGGTGCCGCATCTGGAAACCGGGCACACCGTGACACCGTCGCCGCACCACCCGATCGGCGCGAAGGGCGTCGGTGAATCGGCCACCGTCGGTTCGCCGCCAGCGGTGGTCAACGCGGTGGTGGATGCGTTGGCGCCGTTCGGGGTTCGTCACGCCGATATGCCGCTGACACCATCCCGAGTCTGGGAGGCCATGCAGGGCCGCGCGACACCTCCGATCTAGCCGAAGGCTCCAGAAATGACGATGACGATCAGCGAGCGAGCTCAGCAACTGGTGGCGGCACGAACGCCGTTCGTGCGCGCCACTGTGGTGCGGGCTCAGCAGCCCACCTCCGCGTACCCCGGCGATGAGGCGATCATGTTGGCGGACGGCACGATCGAGGGCTTCGTCGGCGGCCAGTGCGCGCAAAACTCGGTTCGCAAGGCGGGGCTGGGTGTGCTGCAGGCGGGCGAGAGTGTGCTGCTGCGAGTGCTCCCCGACGGTGACGTGCACTTCCCGGAGGCGCCCGGCGCATGCGTGGTGGTCAATCCCTGCCTGTCCGGCGGGTCACTGGAAATCTTTCTGGCACCGCAACTGCCGGCCCCGCTGATCCGGATAAATGGAGCCACGCCGATCGCTGGCGCGCTGATCGACCTCTGCGGCGTGCTGGGCTATGACGCGCGGCCTGACACTGATCTGACGGATACTTCCGCGGTGGTGATCGCTAGCCATGGCGGGCCGGAAGCCGAAATGATTCGCGCTGCGCTGGATAACGGCGTGGGGTATATCGGCTTGGTGGCCAGCAAGGTTCGCGGCGCTTCGATCCTGAACGAACTCGAGCTCTCCGATGCTGAACGTGCCCGGATACACACCCCGGTCGGATTACCCATCGGGGCCAAGACACCTGCGGAGATCGCAGTATCCATCGCTGCTGAACTCATTGCCGCCGTCCGCGAGGGCAGCCTGATCCGGACCGCCGCACCGGTGAACGGCGGCCCGCGCGAGGCGGTCGACCCGGTGTGCGGCATGACGGTGCCCATCGGACCCGGCACCGAGCACCTCGAGTTGAGCGGCGTCGACTTCTGGTTTTGCTGCCCGGGATGCCGAACATCGTTCGCAGCCGGGAAAGCTGGCGTATGACCCGCCCAGTCACCGGCGTCGTGCTGGCAGCCGGCGCCTCTCGCAGGCTCGGAACGCCCAAACAGCTTCTGCCATACCGGCAGACGACCGTACTGGGGGCCACCCTCGACGCTGCACGCGCCGCAGGTTTCGACCAGCTCATCGTCACCTTGGGCGGGGCCGCCGAGGCCGTGCGCGACGCGGTGCGGCTGGATGGCGAAGACGTGGTGACCGTCGACGACTACGGGACCGGATGCTCGGCCTCGCTGCGTGTCGCATTGGAACGGGTCGATCCGCAGGCTGCCGGAATCGTGCTGATGCTCGGCGACCAGCCGCACGTGGCTCCCGCAACAATGCGGCGGATGATCGCCGCGGGCCCAGGCGCTCCCGACAATGCAGTCATGGTGTGCCGCTACGCCGACGGCATCGGGCATCCGTTCTGGTTCAGTCGCGATGTGTTCGGCGAACTTTCGCAGCTGCACGGCGACAAAGGAGTGTGGAAGCTGGTGCAGTCGGGCCGGTACCCGGTACGCGAGATCACCGTGGCGGGCCCAGTGCCACTCGACGTCGATACTTGGGATGACTACCAGCGACTGGTGGAGTCGGTTCCATCATGATTTTCACAAGCCCTGACGACGTGATCCGCCGCTTCGACGCACAGGACTATCTACTTGACATTGGGACCGCGTCCGCCATCTATCTGGCAGTCAGCCTCGGCAGGCCTCTGCTGTTGGAGGGAGAGCCCGGCGTCGGCAAGACGACGGCAGCGAAAACCCTCGCGGCGGTGCTGAACACCACGCTGATCCGGTTGCAGTGCTACGAAGGCCTGACTGCGAATGAGGCCCTCTACGACTGGAATTACCAGCGCCAGCTGCTGTCCATTCGGCTGGCCGAGGCCAAAGGCGGCGCGATCGAAGAAGCCGATCTCTACACCGAGACCTATCTGGTGGATCGACCCATCCTGCAGTGTGTGCGGCATCGCGGCCCGACTTCCCCGGTCCTGCTGATTGACGAAATCGATCGGGCCGACGATGAATTCGAAGCATTGCTGCTGGAGTTCCTCGGTGAATCCGCAGTCACCGTGCCCGAGCTGGGCACCTTCGTCGCCGACCGTCCGCCGATCGCAGTACTCACCTCCAACCGGAGCCGTGATCTGCATGACGCGCTGCGTCGACGTTGCCTGTACCACTGGATCGACTACCCCGAACCGTCCCGGGCGGCCGCAATCGTCCGCCGGACGGTGCCGGGGGCGGCAACACCGCTGATCGAACACGCCACCCAATTCGTCAGCAGCGCACGCGATCTCGATCTCGACAAGCCGCCCGGCGTGGCCGAGACCATCGACTGGGTTGCAGCCCTGGTCTCGCTTCGAGTTTCAGATATCGCCCCGCCTGATTCGGTCGATTCGGCACTGGTCAGCCTGGGGGCACTGGCCAAGACGCCCGACGACCGAGCCCTGATCCGCGACGCGTTCATCGAGTACAGCCGCACATGAGAGGACCCACAGTATGAAGATCGCCAACCAGTTCACCGTCAGCGCGCCGATCGAGCAGGTCTGGGACGTGTTGTGCGACCTGGAACAGGTGATCCCGCTCATGCCGGGGGCACAGTTGGTGGGCCACGAAGGCGATGACTACCTCGGGAAGGTCAAGGTCAAGGTCGGGCCCGTAACCAGTGAGTTCAGCGGCAAGGTGCGTTTCATCGAGCAAGACCGCGACCAGCACCGTGCAGTCATCGATGGCAAAGGCAAGGAGTCGCGCGGCACCGGCAACGCGGCCGCCGTGGTGACCGCACAACTGCACGATGCCGGGGGTCGCACCGATGTCACCGTCGACACCGATCTGAAGATCGTCGGCAAGCTGGCACAGTTCGGCAGCGGAATGCTGCAGCAGGTGTCGGAGAAGCTGCTCGGCCAGTTCGTGGAAACCTTTGAAGCCAAGCTCGCCGCCGAGAATGGCGGCAGCACAGCGAGCCCGGCGAATACGACAGAGGCAGCCAGCGCCGAGGAACCGATACCGGCCTGGCCGGTCAATCCGGTCCCAGGCACCCGCCAGGACCCTGCTCCCGAGCCCGAGCCCATCGACCTGCTGCAGCTCGCCGGTGGCGACCAGCTCAAGAAGTACGGCGCCGCGGCCGCGGCGCTGCTAGCCGTGCTGGTGCTGATCTTGGTGCTGCGCAGACGCGCATGAGCGCCCCGTTGCTGTTCCGCGGCGTAGACCTAGCAGCGTTCGCGACGGCTCTGGTGGCGCGCCTGCGCAGCGCGGGAGTCTCTGTGTCCGCCAGTGGCCCAGGGACTTTCGTGCAGGCACTCCAACACCTGGCGCCGCAAACCACTTCGGCTATGTACTGGGCCGCCAGGCTGACTTTGGTCACCAGGATGGAAGACCTCGGCACCTTTGACGCGGTGTTGCGAGAGGTTTTTGGGAGTATCCAACCCGGCGACACCCGGAGCCCAGAGTCAGTCCTGCCGATCGCCGGCCCCACGACACCCGCGCTGCCCGCGGCCGGCATCGCGCAGCCCGCGGGCAGCCCATCCGAAGGGAGCGCCCAAAAGCTGCCATGGGTCACTCGGACTACGCCCGACCGGGATGGCGCAACGGACGCCGGCGTCCTCTTGCCTGATCTACTGCCCAGCCGCATCGCCGCGTTCGCCGACGAATCGTTCGACCAATTCGACCCCAAGGACCTGCGTCTGCTCGGTTCGTGGCTGGAGGAATCGCTTCAGAGTTGGCCCCGGCGCCGCAGTCTGCGATTCGAATCGAGCCCACACGGCAAAAGGATCGACCTGCGCGCGACCATGAACGCGTCGCGCAGGACGGGTTGGGAGTCTGTGAAGCTGGCACGAACGCGGCCTCGCCGCCGGCCCCGGCGGGTCGTCCTGGTCTGCGACGTGAGCCGCTCGATGCAGCCGTACGCCGCGATCTATCTCCATTTGATGCGGGCAACGGCGCTGCGCCGGGCAAGGATCCGTCCCGAGGTGTTCGCGTTCTCGACGTCGTTGACCCGGCTCACCCCGGTGCTGTCCCACCGCTCGGCCGAGGTAGCGCTGGAACGGGCCAACGCGAAGGTCACCGACCGATACGGCGGCACGTTCATCGGGCGCAGTGTCGCGGCTTTACTGGCCCCGCCGCACGGCAACGCGCTGCGCGGCGCGGTCGTGATCGTTGCCTCTGACGGCTGGGACAGCGACCCGCCCGAGGTGCTCGGGCACGCGCTGGCCAGGGTGCGTCGCCGCGCAAAGTTATTGGTCTGGCTCAACCCGCGGGCGGCACAGCGTGAATTCCAGCCGCTGACCAGCTCGATGGCAGCGGCACTACCTCATTGCGATCTGTTCCTACCGGCGAACTCTCTGACGGGTCTCCGCGAGTTGTTATTAGCACTGGCTAGTCCGGGATCGCCGCGATCAATTGCTCGGCGGTGAGTGGCAGCGACCGCACCCGTATGTTGAGTGCGTCGTAAACGGCGTTGGCGATCGCGGCAGCCGTCGGGCCTTGCGCGCACTCGCCAACCCCTAATGGCGGAGTGCCTTTTCCGGCAACGAATTCGACATCAATCGCGGGCACTTCGGAGAACCGCAGGATCGGGTAGGTCTCCCAGGTGTCGCTGGTCACGTTCAATCGGTCGAAGCGCACTCGCTCCTTGAGCGTCCAGCTGGTGGACTGGATTGCACCGCCCTCGATCTGATTGGCCGCACCGTCGGGATTGATGACCAATCCCGCATCCACGGCGATGACCAACCGGCGTACTCGGACCTCGTTGATCGCCTCGACCTCGGCGACGACTGCGCAGTAGGCGGACGAGTTCTTGTACCGTGCATAACCGATGCCGTGGCCGACCGCCTCCCGTGATGTCCATTCCGCCCAACCGGCGCGGGCTGCTGCAGCGTGGAGCACCGCCTGTCCGCGCGAGTCCGACAAATGGGCCAAACGGAATTCGAGGGGATCGCGGTTCGCGGCCGAGGCGAGTTCATCCATGAAGGACTCGGCCGCAAAGACGTTGAGAAACGCGCCCAGCGAACGCAGCGACGAGGTGCGCAGCGGCATCTCGGTCAACAGATGATTGGTGACCCGGTAACCGGGAAAGTCGTACGACGGCACCGCATTTCGTCCGGCTCCGCCACCTCGTTCGATCGGCGGCTCGCCACCGGCACGGATCGCCTCGCCGCCGGTGCGGTGACTCGCCGCCAGCAATGCATTCGTCGGAGTTGTCCCGGGGCGGCCCATGTAGCTGCCGCTCCATATCTCATGGCGCCAAGACAGCACGTCGCCGTCCTCGCTGCAATCAGCGGCTACCTCGACGACCGCCGCGGAACCGACAGGCGCCCAGCCCAGTTCATCGGGGCGTGACCAGACGACCTGCACGGGCCGTCCGACCACGGACAGCGCCAGCAGCGCGGCATCCATCGCGGCGTCGTCGGCGCCGTTGTGTCCATAACAACCCGCTCCCTCGACGTGACGCACCACCACCCGGTCCGGCGCTAAGTCGAGCGCTGCGGCCAGTTCACGCCGCAGCATGTGAACGCCTTGGCTGTGCGACCACACGTCGAGCCGGCCGTCCTCGTGCGCCAGGGCTGTCGCCGCCGACGGACCGATCGATGCATGCGCCAGGTAGGGCCGGTGGTAGCGGGCCGAATGTGACCTCGTGGGCTGGGCGAGCGCTGGGGCCTCTTTAAGCGCGAGCAACGCGGTGTCGGCTTCGGCCGATACGAGAAAAGCGGGAAGGTCGTCCTCGTCCGGCAGGGTCGGCCGCTCATCCCAGCTGGCGCCTCGGCCCAGTCGCTCAGCGGCGCGCAACGCAATCTCTTCGCGCTCGGCCACCACTCCGAGGAAGTCGCCATCACGCACCACGCTGATCACGCCCGGCAGTGCTTTGGCCGGACCGGTATCGACATCGCGCAGCCTCGCCCCGCGCGACGGCGGGCGAACGACCCTCCCGTATACCTGCCCGTCCACGACGAGATCGTGAAGGTAGCGCGGCCGCCCGGTCAGCTTGTCGGGTAAGTCCAGCCGGGCAACGTTGGTGCCGACGATCTGGTAATCCGACGCTGCCTTGGGTGCCGCTTCGCCGGTGGCCACCCGATCCAGCAGTGAGTCATCGGCGAGTTCCCAATAGCTGGTTGCCGAGTTATCCGGACCGCTGATCTGACCGTCGGAAATTTCCAACTCGTCGGGCGTCGCGGCCAGTTTGCCCGCCGCGACAGCGAGATAAACTGCGCGTACTTCGGCGCACACCTGGCGCAGCGCCGCGCCTGAGTGCTGAATAGAGAGGCTGCTGGCGGTGAAGCCCTCGTCAGGGCTGAGATCGGTTGCCGCACTGATCATCTGCACACGTGCGACGTCCACGTCGAGCTCATCGGCGGCGATCTGCGCAAGCGCTGTTAACACGCCCTGGCCCAGCTCCACTTTCCCCGAGCGCACCTCCACGATGCCCTCCGCCCTGATCTGAATCCATTGGCCCAGAACTGGATTGGCAGCCAGCGACAAGGGTAAGTCAGCGCTGGTCATCGGCCTGCTCCGGTATGTCAGCAGCCATCGTTGCCGCGGCGCTCAGGACTCCCCGAACAACCCGATTATGCGAGCCACAACGACATAGGTTGGGATCCAGCGCGGTGCGGACCTCAGCTTCCGTCGGATCGGGGTTGTCAGCCAACAGCGCCGCAGCCGCAACCACAATGCCCGACATGCAATACCCGCATTGCGCTGCTTGCCCCGCGATGAGGGCGCGCGCCACGGGGTGTGGCTGTGCGTCGGTGCTCAAGCCTTCCACCGTGCGAATCGACTTGTCGGCTACCGACCACAGCGGCGTATCGCAGGAATAAATGGGACGGCCGTCGGCAAGCACGAAACACGCGCCGCACAAACCCAATCCACAACCGAAGCGCGTCCCCTTCAAATTCAGGTGGTTGCGCAACACGTATAGCAACGGGGTGTCGTCCTCGGCGCGAACCTCGCGTCGCTGTCCGTTCACGGTTAGCCATTGAGCCGCCGTGTTCTCGTCTTCTCGCATGACTCCAGCATCCTCCGGCCGCGGTTTTGAGGAAGCCGGGTACCGGTACTTCACCATCGCCATGGTTCGCGACATCGCGGCATGCTGCCAGCGCCGCGGTTGGTTTTCCTTCAGCGAACTGAGGTCCGTCTTGGCTGCCTTGGCGATGGACGCCCGCTGGGAGGGCAGCGAGGGCATGGTCTCGGGGTAGCCCCCGTCAGAGCCCGGCAATACGTGAACCGCGGAATCATCCAGACGCGCTCAACCAATGGCGTGCCAACCAGCCCGCAAGCCACAGGGCCGTAGTTGTTTCCCTTTCCAAGCCTTTACCGGACGGTCCAGTCTCTGCACTCAGCACCAGGGTGATCCATGGCCTATAGGTCACCCCCTCCCCCCTTCTCCCTCGTATTGGAGGTAACAGGCGCTGACCTGCACTGATCAGGAGCGGCCGGATTGGGGGGCGGGGGCTTGTCATGGCGCCCCGAGTGGTCACCGCCGGTCTGGCGTGGCGACTATTTCCCTGGCGCCTAGATCGGACCGAAGACGCGCGGACCCGATTCCGTTGCCCACCGATCCGTACTCAGCGGTTCGGTCCCTGGACTCTTTCAGGCCCAGCTGAAGGCCGTGCTCGCTGGCGACTTCGGTCATGGTTCGGCTGAGCGTGTCGGCATCGGTCTCGGCGACCAAAAAGGAGTCATGTACCGGTAGCGGGCACCGTCCAGTCCTGTCGAGCATCCTGGTCAAGACCTCGATGGCCATGTCCGAATCCCTGCGCTGGACCCCGGCGGGCGTCGCACCCGTTACCCGATCCGCTGTGGTCGGTGGCGCTTAGCTGGTTCGGGGTGTTCCGTCGGGGTGGGTGAGGGTTTCGGCCAGCCCGTTGAGGAGCAGGTCGAGGCCTCGGTCGAGTTCTGCGGCGCCGTCGTAGGAGGCGAGGGCGGCTGCGAGGGCACGTAGGTGGGGGAACTCGGTGATCGAGAGTCGGTGCAGACCGAGCCGCAGAACGTGATCTGTTTCTTCAGGTCGTTCGACGATCTCCTGCAGTTCATTAATGATGTGGCCGTGCAGGTAGGCGAATAGAACCCGGTAGATGTGCAGGGCGTCCTCGCCAGAGAATCCGGCGGCCATCAGCAGGGTAAGGACGTCTTCGAGGGGCCGTAGCGTTCCGGGCGGTCGTTGTCCTAGTGGGGTGGCTAAGGGGCGGGTCACCAGCAACGGCACGACGTTGGGGTGTGCGAGTGCCAGCCGCCGGAAGTCGTGGGCGACGGTGCGCAGCTGAACGGCCCAGTCGGGGTCTGTGGTGTCCACTGCGAGCTTGCTGAGGACGAGTTCGGCGACGCCGTCGAGGACGGCGGCTTTGTTGGGTAGATGCCGGTAAAGCACGGTCGTATCGCGGTTCACCGCGTCGCTGAGACGGCGCATGGACAGACCATCCACACCGTCGCGGTCGACGATGTCTAACGCGGTCTGCAGGATGAGTCCCCGGGTGATCTGGCGGCCATCTGAGGAGGCGGCCGTCACGGAGGGGCCTGCGCCGCCAACGCTCATATCGGCTCCAGTCGGCTGTTTCATCGGAGCAGCACCTCCATTCTCTTTGACACTGTAGACCCACAGTAGCGGCCAACAGTGTTGACAGTGCGTCTACCTGGGTGTTTACTGGAGTTCCAGCACCGGAATTAGAGGCTTGCCATGATGGTCATCGTCGGATTAGTTGTTCTGTTAATCGCCGCGATTGTCGGGACTGTCGGGGTGCTGGGCAATGCCGGGGCCATTCACCCGTTGGCGGAGAACTTTTCCCTGCTGGGCTATCACGTGACCGGATCTACTGGCACGTTGTTCCTCTCGGGGATCGTGGTCGGCGCCGTGGGGATGCTGGGTCTGAGTGTGTTGTTGGCTGGCGCCCGGCGCAGCGCCACCCGTGGGCGCGACGCCCGAAGCGAGCTTGCACGCTCTCAGCGCGAGACGGCATTTGTGAACCGTGACCGCGCCCAACTACTTGAACAGCAACCCGGCACGCACACCGGTTCGACGGTGGATTCGAAAGCAGTTAGTCCCGCCGGGGAAAGGGTTTCCCTGCCCGGTCGCTGGATGCGTCGTCGGCAAACCACCGACCACACCCCCGTCGACGTAGCCCCGTAAATAGTCCGCGTCGCTTGAATCGCTCAGCCCGCCGCCGCGGTCTGGGATCACCGAAGAAATGAAGGATCCGCCATGAGCATCGCTAAGAAGCTCGCCCACAAAGCCGAAGCCGCCAAAGGCGCCACCAAGAAGTATTTCGGTCGCGCCACCGGCAACACCCGCCTGCGCACCGAGGGCCGCGCCGACCAAGCCAAGGGCAACGCCAAACAGGCAGGGGCCAAAGTCAAAGACGTCTTCAAACACTGAACCCCACTTCCACCGTATTTCCGCATAACCCATCGAAACTAGGTAAAAGTCATGATCGTTCTCGGAATCGTCCTCATCGTCTTGGGCCTCATCCTCCCCAGCCTCGTCCCGACCTTCGCCTTCGCCCACCTCCTGTTCGTCGTCGGGGTCATCCTGCTCATCGTCGGCGTGGTACTGCTGGTCGCGGGACGGGCGGGACACGCCGTCGGCGGACGCCGCCACTACTACTAACCCGCTGCACGTCGGCCCTATGGGGTCGATAGCTCATGATTCCTCGCCGCGCGGCCAGACGAAAGACTGACTGGCCGCACGGCGACCATTGATACCCCTTAACCAACATAAGGAGCCGACATGGCTACCAGCACGACAATTTTGATCGTTATCGCCGCGGTCGTGGCCATCCTGCTCATCGCAGGACTCACCTGGGTGGCACGCAACAAACGCAACCAACATCGCCACGTCGAAGCAGACAAGATCCGCGAGGACGCCCGGCAGGAAACGCTGCACGTCAAACAACACGAAGCCCTCGCCGACGAGACCGCCGCCAAAGCCCGCGCCGCTCAAGCAGAAGCCGACGTCAAAGCGGCTCAAGCCGCCGGTCTGCAACAACAAGCTGCCGTGCACCGCGGCGAAGCGGTCACCTCGCGCGACCACCTCAACGAGCAATGGGACCGCGCCGACACGCTGGATCCAGCATCCCCAGGATCCGACACCCGCGGGGCGGCCCACGACGAACCACAACCCACAACCGGGTCCCGATGAACCCGGCACCTGACTAGGACTTGATGCGACGATCCGGTGGAGGGCGTGACGTGGCGGGTGCCGCGATAGGGATCGCCCAGAACAGTGTCTTCGAGCGCTTCGCCCGAGCCGGGTATGTCGTCAGCGGCCTGCTCCACATCATCATCGGCTACCTTGCTATCCGGATCGCACTGGGTAGCTGGGGCGGCAGCGCCGATCAATCCGGAGCGCTGGCGGCGGTGTCAGCCAAACCTGGCGGCATCCTCGCGCTCTGGGCTGGCGTGATCGCGTTATTGATCATGGCGTTGTGGCGGCTCACGGAAACAGCGCTCGGTCGTTCCACCGACCCGAAAAAACAGGGCACCATGTCCGAAATTCTGGATCGAGCGAAGGCGTTCGCCCTGGCCGTCGTCTATTTCGGATTCGCCTACTCCACCCTCGGATTCGCCCGCGGCCAGGGTGGGCCGGCGTTTGCTCAGGTAGGCGACCTAATGTGCGGAGCCTCCTGTCAGGATTGAACTGACGACCGCTCGCTTACAAGGCGAGTGCTCTACCACTGAGCTAAGGAGGCCGGGTAAATCGGCTGCCAGCCTAACCGGTCAGTCGTCGCCTTCGATGATGCGCGTTGAGGGCACGGGCCGCGACGGCGGGTGACGCGGTCGGCGACCGGGAAACGGGATACGGTCGGCGATATTGCTCAGCGGATTCACCACCATGGTGAGCGCCATGACCGCGTCTTGCAGGGTGCTGATGGCAGGCTCTAATGCCTCCATCCCGGGTGTCAGCCGGGCCAAAGTATCGGCGACGTCGGCAAGCTGCTCTAGCGGACCATGTTTGGCGGTCAGCTTGTCGACCACTCCGCCTTCGGACAGCAGCCGATCGGCGAGGCCATCCTCGGACAGCAGCCGATCGATCAACCCTGCCTCTGCCAGTAGCTGATCGGCCAGCCCGCCTGGCTGCAGCGCGCGATTCAGCCCGCCGCCTTCGGCGGTGAGGCGGTCGAGCAAACCGCCTTCCGATGTCAACATGTCGACCACCCCGCCCGGACGCAGCAAGCGGTCGATCGGCCCGTCGGGAGCCACCGCGCGCCCCAGTGGCGCATCGTCGTCCAACAGCCTGGCGATCCGATTGGCCCGAAGGATCGTGTCGTCTATGCCCAGCATGGAGGTCACGGCGTTCGTCCTGCTGTCTGAATCACCCAACGACCGTTTGGCCACGCCGACCGCCACACTCGCGAGGTTCAAGCTCGCCTCCGCGGCGGCCAGGCCCACCCGAGCGGGGGCGGTCGCAGCAGCCACCATGCTTTTGGCGAGGTTCATACCTTCGAGTTTATGCACGGCGCGTGCCTGCTAAACCCAGCCAGGTCAAAGGAGACGCAATGATTTCTGGCAGAATACTTGCAGACGGTTGGCAACGAGCTCCCAGCAATTACACAATGATTGCGAAGGTGATGCCAAGTAAGAGGACGGGATGGTGACCCCAATGACGGCGGCTAACTCAACCGAAACCAAACCGGAGGCACGTGTTCTGGTAGTCGACGACGAGACCAACATCGTCGAGTTGCTCTCCGTCAGCCTGAAGTTCCAGGGGTTTGAGGTCGCTACGGCGACCAACGGGGCCCAAGCACTGGACCGGGCTCGTGAAGCCCGCCCCGATGCCGTGATCCTGGACGTGATGATGCCCGGCATGGACGGCTTCGGGGTGCTGCGGCGGCTGCGGGCCGATGGCATCGATGCCCCGGCGTTGTTCCTGACGGCGCGCGACTCCCTGCAGGACAAGATCGCCGGACTCACCCTGGGCGGCGACGATTACGTGACGAAGCCGTTCAGCTTGGAGGAGGTCGTCGCGCGGCTGCGGGTCATCCTGCGGCGCGCAGGCAAGGGCGGCGCCGAACCGCGCAATGCCCGCCTGAGCTTCGCCGACATCGAACTCGACGAGGAAACCCACGAAGTCTGGAAGGCCGGCGAGCCGGTTTCGTTGTCGCCCACCGAATTCACCTTGCTGCGCTACTTCGTGATAAACGCGGGCACGGTGTTGAGCAAGCCGAAGATCCTCGACCACGTCTGGCGCTACGACTTCGGCGGCGACGTCAACGTCGTCGAGTCCTATGTGTCGTATCTGCGCCGCAAAATCGACACCGGCGAGAAGCGGCTGCTACACACCCTGCGCGGAGTGGGCTACGTGCTGCGCGAGCCGCGCTAAGCTTGCGCGCAAATTAGCGAGCGAAGATCGAGAGTATGGCCAATCAACATCGGCGGGGGTTGCCGCTGCGGGTGAGTCTGGTCGCTGCGACCCTGGCCCTGGTGGCCTGCGGCCTTGCCGCCTCGGGGATCATGGTCACTTCGATCCTGCAGCACAGCCTGGTCGGCCGGATCGACCAGACATTGCTTGAGGCGTCCCACACCTGGGCGGTCGCCCCGCGCCGGCCACCGCGCCCGTATGCCGGTTCGGACCCCGAGCGGCCGCCGTCGAAGTTCTACGTGCGCGGCATCGACAACGACGGCGAACCCTTCACAGCCATCAACGACCGCAACGGCGAACCGGCGCTACCGCCCGACAACGATGTGGGGCCCAACCCGACCACCCTTCCATCGGTCAACGGCTCTCGCATCCAATGGCGAGCGGTAACTGTGCGGGGGCCACACGGCCTGACCACCGTCGCCGTCGACCTGTCCGACGTCGACCACACCGTCCGGTCCCTGGTCTGGCTGCAAGTCGGCATCGGGGTGGCCGTGCTGGTGGTCGTTGGAATCGCGGGCTTCGCCGTGGTCCAGCGCAGCCTGCGGCCGTTGGCCCAGGTCGAACAAACCGCCGCGGCCATTGCCACGGGCGAATGGGATCGCCGGGTGCCCGAACGGGACCCGCGGACCGAGGTGGGGCGGCTTTCGTTGGCGCTCAACGAAATGCTCGCCCAAATTCAGCGAGCGATGGCGTCCTCTGAATCGTCGGCCGACACGGCCCGCGGCTCCGAGGAACGGATGCGACGGTTCATCACCGACGCCAGCCACGAACTACGCACCCCGCTGACCACCATCCGCGGCTTCGCCGAACTGTATCGGCAAGGCGCCGCGCGCGACGTGGCCATGTTGCTGTCCCGGATCGAAAGCGAAGCCAGCCGAATGGGCTTACTGGTCGATGATCTGCTGCTGTTGGCACGGTTGAATGTGCAGCGGCCGCTGGAGCACCAGCGAGTGGACTTGCTTGCGCTGGCCAGCGATGCCGTGCACGACGGGCGGGCCATCGACCCCCACCGCACCATCAGCATGGAAGTCCTCGACGGCCCTGGCACCCCCGAGGTGCTCGGCGATGAGCCCCGGATACGGCAGGTGATCAGTAACCTCGTCGTGAATGCGTTGCAGCACACGCCCACTAGCGCCGACGTCATCGTCCGAGTCGGCACCGAGGGTGACGATGCGGTGATCGAAGTGGCCGATGAGGGGCCCGGCATGAATCAGCAAGACGCGTCGCGGGTGTTCGAGCGGTTTTATCGCACCGACTCGTCGCGGGCCCGAGCCAGCGGCGGTACCGGACTGGGGCTATCCATCGTCGACTCGTTGGTCCAGGCGCATGGCGGCGTGGTCACGGTGCAAACCGCGCCCGGCGAAGGGTGCTGCTTTCGCGTCACGCTGCCGCGCGTCAGCGATGTGCCCGTCGAAGTGGGCTAAGTCAGTTGCTCCACGGCGGCCTTGATCTTGGCCTGTGCCGCGTCGAGGGATTCCGGTGACGGATTGCGGTCGACGTTGGCAAACCCGAAGTCGCTGAGGCTGCGGGTGGGGAAGACGTGGACGTGCAGATGCGGCACTTCCAGCCCGGCGATGATCAATCCGGCGCGCTCGGCCTTAAACGCCTTGCACACAGCCTTGCCGATCAGTTGGCTCACCGACATCACCCGGGTGAAGGCACCTTCGTCGACGGCCTGCCACTGATCGATCTCGGCACGCGGCACCACCAGGGTGTGCCCCTGCGTCATCGGCTCGATCGTCAGGAACGCGACAACGTCATCGTCCTCATAGACAAAACGGCCAGGTAGTTCACGGTTAATGATCTTGGTGAAGATCGACGCCATGGCCCAAGCATAGGGGCGTCGAAATTGTCACCAGAGTCGCGGCTACCGCTCACTCCTCTTGGCCGAACTCCATGACGTCGAGATTCCAGTACCCACGCATGTTGGTGATCAGCCCGGCGTCGTTGACCTTGTAGGTGAACACGCCGCGCACCTTGCTGGTCAACCCACCCTCAAACTTGCTCTGCAACACCAGAATATGAGCGATCTCGTCGGGAGTGCTCGACGGGAAGGTCTCCTCGCAGGTGATGGTCAGCTGATTCTTGGCGATGTTGTTGTCGAAGAATTCGCCGACGGCCGCCTTGCCGCGCACCCCGGTGCCGTCCGGGTTCGTGACGGACTTACCGATCGGGTCCTCGATGACGACATCGTCGGTCATCAACGCCAGCCAGCCGTCGCGGTCTTTGCCTTGCGCGCAGCGCCACGACGACTGTGAGGCGGTCAGTGCCGGAGCTTGAGTGGTTTGGGTCATGGTCCGAGCCTTCTGCCGCTGTGTTACCGGTCGGCGTCCGTGTATCGGATGACGCCGCGAATGTTCTTGCCGTCCAGCATGTCCTGGTAACCGTCGTTGATCTGCTCGAGCTTGTACTGGCGGGTGATCATGTCATCCAGGTTGAGCTTGCCGGCCTTGTACATCGACAGCAATTGCGGGATGTCGTATTGCGGGTTCCCGCCACCGAAGATGGTGCCCTGCAGGTTCTTCTGCATCAGGGTCAGCATCGCCAGGTTCAGGGTCACATTGGTGTCCAGCAGGCTGCCGATCGCGGTCAGCACGCAGGTGCCGCCTTTTTGGGTGATGTTGAGGTAGTTGTCGATTTCGCTACCAAGCAGCTCACCAACGGTGACCACCACCTTGTGGGCCATCAGGCCGTAGGTGACCTCGGCCATGCCCGCCATCGCGGCGAAGATGTCGGGGTAGACGTGGGTGGCACCGAACTTCAGGGCCTGGTCGCGCTTCCACTCCACCGGGTCGATCGCGAAGATGTAGCGGGCGCCGGCGGTCACTGCCCCCTGCAGGGCTGCCATGCCAACTCCACCGACACCGACGATGGCGACGTCTTGGCCGGGCCGGATGTCGGCGGTGCGGACCGCCGAACCGTAGCCAGTGGTGACGCCACAACCGACCAAGGCGGCCACCTCGAAGGGGACCGATGGGTCGATCTTCACCACCGAGCTGCGGTGCACGACCATGTACGGCGAGAACGTCCCGAGCAGTGTCATGGGGTAGACGTTTTGGCCACGCGCCTGGATGCGGTAGGTGCCGTCGGATACCGCGGCGCCGCCCAGCAGGCCGGCACCCAAATCGCAGAGGTTGCGCAGACCGGCCTGACAGGTCGGACAGCTTCCGCAGGACGGGATGAACGACAGCACCACGTGGTCGCCCGGGGCGATGTCTTCGACACCGGGGCCGACCTCGGTGACGATGCCCGCACCCTCGTGCCCGCCGAGAACCGGGAAACCCGCCATCGGGATGCCGCCGGTGACCAGGTGGTGATCGGAGTGGCACATGCCCGCCGCTTCCATCTGGATCTTGACCTCGTCCTTGACGGGGTCGCCGATCTCGATCTCCTCAATGGACCACGGCTGGTTGAACTCCCAGATCAGAGCGCCTTTTGTCTTCACGTTGGACCTGACCCCATTTCGCCTTTGAAATTAACTGCCTGACCCGATGATGTCCGGCAGGGTGGTGACGAGTGCCACACAGCACTCTTGTGGCGCCAGCATAGCGCGTGCAACAAATCAAATGCTTGGTTGGTCCCCTTCACCAGATCGGGACGGGTGCCTCGCCAAGCGGGTAGTAGCCCGGCAGCTTCTCGCCGGCGACGCTGCGCTCGATTCGCTTCTGCATTCCGGTGCTGAGATCGCCGGATTCGATCAGATTGCCGAACATCTTGGCGACGTGACCGAAGTCGAAGAAGTCACGCTGCCATTCGATGAGCTGGTCGCTGTTGAGCCGGAACCAGCTGCCGCCGATGCCGTAGATCTCGCCCTGGGTGCCGTCGGTCTTGTTGACGATCTGCTTCCAGAAGCCGACGATTTCGCCCTGCTTCTCGTCGATGAGTACCTTCTGGTACTCGTACACCCAGTTCTCCAGGCCCTCCATCTCCAGGCCGAGTGCGATGTCGCGGATCTGGTCGATGCCGACGCACATGACGTCTTCTTTGGGGCCGATGTTCCAACCGTAGGTGGAGTCCTTGGTGTAGAAATCCGCCAGCGGCCGCCAGTCACCGGCTTTTTCGCAGTCCTTGTTGGCCTGCAGCCAGCGGTCGACCCATGCCTCGAGGTCAGCGCGGGAGTGTGACGCCATTGTCAGTCTTCTTTCTCTTTGATGAATAGGGCATGCGTTGGGCACATATCGACCGCGCGCTCGACTTCATCGCGGGCGTCTTCGGGCGGTTCGGGGTCGATGATCTCGACCTTGCCCCGCTTAGGCACCCGGAAGTAGTCCGGGGCCTCCAGTTCGCACATGGCGTGGCCCTGACACAGATCGAGATCTACCTCGATTCTGAATCCCGTTGAGCCCATGAGCTTTACTCCTTACGCGTTCCGCTTGCGGTAGCGCGCCTTGGCCGGCCTGGCAAGCTGCACGACCATCTTGGAGTGGTCGTTGCGGTAGCTGTCGGCGGGCTGAGCCATCTCGAACTCATACTCGCGCAACAGGACTGAGAAGATCGCCTTGATCTGCATGGTGGCGAACGCCGCCCCGACGCAGCGGTGCCGGCCCGCACCGAACGGAATCCAGGTCCACCGGTTGACGACGTCGGCCTGCTCGGGTTTGTTGTAGCGGTCCGGGTTGAAGGCGTCGGGGTCGGGAAAGTCCTCGGGAATCCGGTTGGAGATCGCGGGGGATGCCGCGACGAAGTCACCGTCGTGGATTCCGAAACCCTGCACCTCGAACTCGCCCTTGGCGACTCGCATCAAAATGATCAGCGGCGGATGCAGCCGCAAGGTCTCCTTGACCACGTTGTCCAGCTTCGGAATCTGGCGCAGCGCATGGAAACTCACCTCCTGACCGTCGGCATACAACTCTTCCAGCTCGGCCCGCACCTCAGCGTAGACGTCGGGGTGACGGATCAACTCGATCAGCGTCCACGCCGAGGTTCCGGAACTGGTGTGGTGCCCGGCGAACATCAGCGAGATGAACATCCCGGTGACCTCGTCCGCGGAAAAGCGCGGGTTTCCCTCCTCGTCCTTTACCGACACGAGGATGTCGAGGAGGTCGCGGTCTTCCTTGCCCTTCGGCGGGTTGGCCAGCCGCTGATTCATGATCTCCTGAACCAGCGCAACAAGTTTCACGCGAGCCTCATCGCGGCGCTGGAAGCTCTCGATCGGCAGATACGGGTCCACGTAACACAGTGGGTCGGTGCCGCGCTCCAGCTCGTGGTAGTACTCGGCGAACCGGTGATCGAGTTGCTCGCGGAACTTCAGGCCGATCAGGCAGGCCGTCGAGGTGTAGATGGTCAGCTCGGCGAAGAAGTCGAGCAGTTCGATCTCGCCCTCGTCGCCCCAGTTGGCGATCATCTTCTTGACTTCGCCCTCGATGGTGGCGGCGTGGCCCTTCATCTGCTCGCCGCGCAGTGCGGAGTTGTGCAGCATCTCCTTGCGGCGCTCGGGGCTGGCGTCGAACACAACGCCCTTGCCGAAGATCGGCGTCATGAACGGGTAGGCCTCGGCCTGGTCGAGGTCCTCGTCGGCGGAACGGAAGAAGAACTCGTTGGCGTCGGAGCCCGACAGGAAGATGACGTGCTTGTCGACCAGCTGGAACCAGCCGACGTCGCCGCACTCCTCCCGGATGCGCTGCATCAAACCGATTGGGTCGGTGCGGAATTCCTCGAGGTGGCCGTGCTCTTCTTCGCCGCCGGAAACCCGCGGCACGATAGCGGTCGTCATTGTCCTGGTATCCCGTCTTCGCCGAGTGCGAGCTTCTGGCGATCTGTGTTGTCGGCCAGCGGCGCTTCGGGCTGAAGCTCCATGCTCGCGATGAAGCCACCGCGCGGTGTCTCGGCGACGAACGTGATGGCCCGTCCCAGGTCCGCCGCTCGCAGGAAGTAGTCGTGGCGGGCCTGGCCCCACTTGGCCCAGTCCTCTAGCGCGGGACCGATCTTGTCGGCCGGCAGGCTCCAGCCCATCGATGTCTTCGTCGGCCCGGGGTGCACGATCGAGGCGCGCACGCCGGTGCCCTCGAGCTCCATCTGGAAGTTGCTGACCATCGCGACGAGCGCGGCCTTGGCGGCGCCGTAGGCACCCATGTGCGGCCGCTGGCGCAGTGCCACATCGGACCCCACGAAGATCAGGTCGCCGCGCTGCCGGTCGAGCATGCCCGGCAGCACCGCGGCGGCCAACCTATTAGCGCCGACCACGTGGATCTGCAGCTGCGACTCGAACTCGTCGGTGGTGATCTCGGCGAGCTTGCCGAAGTAGGTGTCGCCCGCGCCGGCCACCAGCACCTCGATGTCACCGAGCGCGTCAACCGACTGCGCAACAAAGGATTTCACCGAGTTCGGATCGGTGACGTCTAGGTGGAATCCGACCGCCTCGCCGCCATCGGCATTGATCTTGCCGACGATGTCGTCGAGCTTCTCGACCCGGCGTGCGCCCAGGGCGACCGGGAAGCCGTGCGCGGCGAGTTCGACGGCGGTGGCCTCTCCGATGCCGGAGGAGGCGCCGGCCACGATTGCCGGCCGACGTTCGGGCAGGGGGGCAAAGCGGGGCATCTAGGAGACCTCCAGGGTCATCGGTAGGCGTGCGAACCCGCGCACGTTACTGGAATGGACACGAACCGAGTTGGCCTCATCGACCTCGTAGCCCTTGATTCGCTTGAATAGTTCGGTGAGCGCCACTCGAGCCTCCATCCTGGCCAGGTGGGCGCCCAGGCAGAAGTGCGCGCCGCTGCCGAAACTCAAGAGTTTAGGCCCGATTTCGCGCCCGATCACATAGTCGTCGGGGTTGTCGAACGCCCGCTCGTCGCGGTGTCCGGAACCGGGCAGCAGCAGCAGGATGTCCCCGTCGGGGATGGTGGTGTCGTAGAGCGTGAGCTCGCCGGCCACGGTGCGGGCCAGGATCTGGCTGGACGTGTCGTAGCGCAGGGTCTCCTCGACCCACGACGGCACCAGCTCGAGGTCGGCGTAGACTCCGGTGAGCTGATCGGGGTTCCGGTGGCCCCAAAATGCTGCGTTGGCAAGGAGTTTGGTGGTCGTCTCGTTGCCGGCGATCACCATCAGGAACATGAATCCGATGATTTCGTCGTCGGTCAGCCGATCGCCGTCGATCTCGGCTTCCAGCAGCGCGGTCGTCAAGTCGTCGGTCGGCTGCTCACGGCGCTCGGCGACCATCTGCTGGTAGTAGACGATGAGGTTGATCGACGCCTCGACCGCCGCGGCCGGTACGTCGGTGACGCCCTCGTCGCGGTGCATCACGCCGTCCGCCCAGGCGCGCACCTCGTCGCGGTCCGGTTCGGGGACTCCCATCAGTTCGGAGATGACATCCATGGGCAGCTTGCCGGCGAAGTCGTCGACATAGTCGACCGCTCCGTCGGCCGCCTTCTCCAACATGACGTCCAAGTGCTGGTGTGCGATCTCGGTAACCCGCGGCTCGAGCTCACGAATCCGCCTGGGCGTGAACCCTTTCGACACCAGAGTGCGCAGCCGCAGGTGCGCCGGATCGTCCATCGCGAGGAAGCTCATCGTCTTGCTGGCATGCGGGCCGCGCGACGCCGGGTCCAGCGAGACGCCGAAGCGATTAGACAGCGTGGTGCTGTTGCGGAACCCCTGGTGCACATCGGCGTGCCGGGACAGGGCCCAGAAGCCCAGCTCCTCATTGCGGTACAGCGGCGCCTCGTCGCGCAGCCGCTGGTAATACGGGTACGGATCTTCGTGGAAGTCGTAGTTGTATGGATCGAGGACCAGTTCGTGGTCTCCAACGTGGACGGTCATTGGGCTGTTGTCTCCTGGCTGGTCTGCCCGGTGCCGGGCAAGATGAGGCCCACCACGTAGGCCAAGCGGTCGGCGATCTGGTGATAGGTGAATTGGCCGCTGGCGGCCTGTACCAAGGCGCCGAAGAACGTCATCTCGAGGGCGGACACCGTGCTGGGGTCGGCCCCGGGCCCGATGGCTGTCGCGATACGCCGGTGTATCTCGGCGCCGATCCGGTCGCGCGCGGCGCCGACGGCAGGATCAGTACCGCCGCCGAGCAATGCGGTCGTGCAGGCCGCTCCGACTTCGGGTTCATCGGCGACCACGAGTGCCAGATGGCGCAACACCTTGTCCACCCGGGTCGGCATGGGGTCGTTGACATCAGTGAAAAACGGAACTTGCTGGACCAGGTCCAGGTATACCTCGGCGATCAAGTGGTTCTTCGACGAAAAGTAGGTGTATGCGGTGGCTGGGGCGACTTTGGCGCGGGCGGCCACCGCGCGCACCGTCAAATCCGCATACGACTTCTCCCGCAGGGTGTCGATGCCGGCGGCGAGCACCTTGCGGAAGGTCTCTTCTTGGCGCCGATTGCGCGGCGCCTGACCGGTCGGTGGCTCGGCCTGGGATGGGACCGTAACCAGGGCATCGCTGGACACATGTCCAAGCTATCGGATGGATGGGATGCGAAGCAAGACCGATCCACGAATATGCTGCTTAATGAGCCATTTTTCCGGTCTTCGCTGCCGTGGTCGAGATCGCCTCTTGCACCGTCGACAACCTGAAGGCTATCGTGCGATGGGGCAATATCGGACAACTGTCCACCTAATATGCCCGGGCAGATTTAACCCCTGAATTTGCCACGCACAGACGGGAGCGGGAGATGGCCTTGTTGGCCGATGGCGTCAGCGGACTCTTTATCGACGGCAAGGTGTCCACCGGTAATGCCGGCACCTTCCCGACGATCAATCCGGCAACCGAAGAGGTGCTGGGAGTCGCCGCCGACGCCGATGTCGAGGACATGGGCCGTGCCATCGACGCCGCGCGCCGCGCGTTCGACGACACGGACTGGTCGCGCAACACCGAGTTGCGGGTACGGTGCATTCGACAGTTGCGCGAGGCGATGCAGCAGCACCTCGAGGAACTACGCGACCTGACCATCGCCGAAGTCGGCGCGCCACGCATGCTCACCGGAATCGCTCAACTCGAAGTCCCGGTCAACGACCTGGCATTCGCGGCCGACACTGCCGAATCGTATGAGTACACGCAGGATCTCGGTGAGGCTGCGCCGATGGGCATCCCCACCCGTCGCACCATCGCCCGTGAGGCAGTCGGTGTCGTCGGCGCCATCACCCCGTGGAACTTTCCGCACCAGATCAACCTCGCCAAGATCGGGCCCGCGCTGGCCGCGGGAAACACCGTCGTCTTGAAGCCCGCCCCTGACACACCCTGGTGCGCCGCCGTGCTGGGCGAACTCATCGCCGAGCACACCGACTTTCCGCCCGGCGTGGTCAACATCGTCACGTCCAGTGACCACAGCGTCGGGGCGCTCTTGTCCAAAGACCCTCGGGTGGACATGGTTTCGTTCACTGGGTCCACGGCCACCGGTCGGGCCGTGATGGCCGACGGCGCGGCGACCATCAAGAGGGTCTTCCTGGAGCTCGGTGGCAAGTCGGCGTTCATCGTTCTTGACGACGCAGACCTCGGCGGCGCGGTGGGCGTGGCCGGTTTCTCGGTCTGCATGCACGCGGGCCAGGGCTGCGCCATTACCACTCGGCTGCTCGTGCCGCGGGCGAAATATGACGAGGCGGTCTCCATCGCGGCCGCCACCATGGGCGGTATCAAGGCCGGCGATCCCACCGACAAGGGAACCATTTGCGGTCCCGTCATTTCGGCGCTCCAGCGCGATCGGATCCAGGGCTATCTCGACTCGGCGATCGCCGAGGGTGGGACCTTCGCAACCGGCGGAGGCCGGCCGGCCGACCGCGAAGTCGGCTTCTTCATCGAACCCACCGTAATCGCGGGGCTGGACAACGACGCCCGCTGCGCGCAAGAGGAGATCTTCGGTCCGGTGCTGACGGTGATTCCGTACGACGGCGACGACGACGCGGTACGCATTGCCAATGACTCGCCATATGGCTTGTCGGGCACCGTGTTTGGCGCCGATCCGGACAGGGCGGCCCGGGTCGCCGCGCGGATCCGGGCCGGCACCATCAATGTCAACGGTGGCGTCTGGTATTCCGCCGACGCGCCATTCGGTGGCTATAAGCAGTCCGGGAACGGTCGTGAGATGGGCCTGGCCGGCTTCGAGGAGTACTTGGAAACCAAGACGATTGCGACAGCGGTCTAACTAAAGGAGCTTGGGAGCATGCGGTTTGAAAACAAGGTCGCCATCGTCACCGGATCCGGCGGCGGTATCGGCCAGGCCTATGTCGAGGCGCTGGCACGTGAGGGCGCGGCGGTTGTCGTGGCCGACATCAACGCGGAGGCCGCCGACGGGGTGGCCAAACAGATCGTCGCCGACGGAGGCACGGCCATCAGCATCCCGGTCGACGTTTCCGATCCGGAGTCGGCCAAGGCGATGGCCGATCGCACGCTGGCGGAATTCGGTGGCATCGATTACCTCGTCAACAATGCGGCGATCTTCGGAGGCATGAAGCTGGACTTCCTGCTCACAATCGAGCCCGAGTACTACAAGAGGTTCATGAGCGTCAATATGGATGGCGCGCTGTGGTGTACCCGTGCGGTGTACAAGAAGATGTCCAAGCGCGGGGGAGGGGCGATCGTCAACCAGTCGTCCACAGCCGCGTGGGTCTACTCGAACTACTACGGCCTGGCCAAGACCGGCATCAACGGTTTGACCCAGCAGCTCTCCCGGGAACTGGGCGGCCGAAACATCCGGATCAACGCGATCGCTCCGGGTCCCATCGACACCGAGGCCAACCGGACCAGCACCCCCAAAGAGATTGTCGACGACATCGTCAAGGGGCTTCCGTTGTCCCGCATGGGAACTCCCGAGGATGTGGTCGGCATGTGCCTGTTCCTGCTGTCGGACGAGGCATCGTGGATCACCGGGCAGATCTTCAATGTCGACGGCGGACAGATCATCCGATCATGAGTGAAGACTTGCGCCTGGGTTACATCGGACTGGGCAACATGGGTGCGCCGATGGCCACGAAGATGACCGAATGGCCGGGCGGGGTGACGGTTTACGACATTCGGACCGAGGCGATGACGCCGCTGGTCGAGAAGGGCGCGAGCCTGGCCGACAGCGTCGCCGACATTGCTGCCGCCGACATCGTTCACGTCACCGTGTTGGACGATGCGCAGGTGCGTGAGGTCGTCGGCGAGCTGGCGGCACACGCCAAACCCGGAACCGTCATCGCGATCCACTCGACCATCAGCGACGGCACTGCCGCCGAATTGGCTGAAGCGTTGAGGCCGCAGGGCATCCATGTTGTCGACGCGCCGGTCAGCGGTGGGGCCGCCGCCGCGGCGAGGGGCGAGCTCGCCACCATGGTGGGCGCCGACCGCGAGGTGTACGAGCGGATCAAACCGGCATTCAAACACTGGGCGGCGATGGTCATCCATGCCGGCGAACCGGGCGCGGGTACCCGAATGAAGTTGGCCCGCAACATGTTGACGTTCACCTCTTATGTGGCGGCGTGTGAGGCGATGAAACTCGCCGAGGCGGCCGGGCTGGATCTGCAGGCGCTGGGCCGGGTGGTGCGGCACACTGATGCGCTCACCAGCGGGCCGGGAGCGATTATGGTGCGCGAGGACATGAAAGACCTTGAGCCGGGCAACTTCCTGTATGAGCCCTTCCTGCACACTCGGGGCCTGGGCGAGAAGGACCTTAGCCTGGCGCTAGCGTTGGGTGAGGCGGTATCGATCGACCTGCCGCTGGCCCGATTGGCGTATGAGGGACTGGCGGCCGGCCTCGGGCTGCCGCACACACAGAAAGAGACGTAAATGGACGAGTTGCGCCGCAAGGGCCTCGAGAAGATGAACGAGGTGTACGGCTGGGAGATGCCGAACATCGAGGGCGACGCATTCTTCGACCTGACCGTCGATCACCTGTTCGGCGACATCTGGACACGGCCGGGGCTGTCGATGCGCGACAAACGCATCATGACGTTGACGGCCGTGACCGCTACCGGCAGTCGCGACCTGGCCGAGATCCAGATCAACGCCGCGTTGCTGAACGGCGAACTCACCGAGACCGAGCTGAAAGAGATGGCGGTCTTCCTCACGCACTATCTCGGGTTCCCGCTCGGTTCGGCCCTCAATGGCGCGGTGTCAACAGTTATCGCGAAGCGCAAGAAGGCCGCGGAGAAGGGTCTGGGCGAAGACAAGAAGGCGAACGTCGACGCCGCGATCAAGATGAACTCGGGTAAGGCCACCGACTAGGGGTCAGCCATATAGCCTAGGCCTTCGGCTAAGTTGGCCGAGCAGTCCCCCGCAAGCGGGAGGTACCCCCAGCAAAATCGCACGTTCCGAGTTGGAAACGTGCGATTTTGCGTCTGCTCGCCGGGATCGGCCGACTAGCCCTCAGTAGGGCTGGCCGCCTTCTGGCATAACGTATTCCGAGATCGGCCCGGACACACCGTTGACCGATGTTCCGCCGTTGATCATGCCCGCGGCCATTCCCAGCATGGTGTGCGGAAAGCCGAACCTCGGTTTGGTGAGCGCGTCGAGCCGGGCCAGTTCGTCGGCGCTGAGGTTGACGTCGACGGCGCGGACGTTGTCGTCGAGTTGCGAGAGCCTGCGCGCCCCGATGATGACGGACGAGACCGCAGCCTGCGCGTGCACCCAAGCCAACGCCACGCTGGCCACGTTCGTCTCGTGCGCCTTGGCGATGACCTCGAGTTCATCGATGACCTTGTAGGTCTTCTCGTTGAGAAAGGCGTCGACCATCGCGCCGCGATCGGCGTTGTTTTGTCCGCCATTGGCCCGGGTGTACTTGCCGCTGAGCACGCCGCCTTTGAGCGGCGACCAGGGTGTGATGCCGAGGCCGAATTCGGACGCCATCGGCACGAGCTCTTGTTCGACGGTGCGTTCCAGCAGCGAGTACTCGATCTGCAAGCCGACGAATGCTGACCATCCGCGGAAGCGGGCGATCAGGTTGGCTTCGGCGATTTTCCACGCCGGGGTGTCGGAAACACCGAGGTAGCGCACCTTGCCGGCGCGAACCAAGTCCTCAAGTGCGGCCATGGTCTCTTCGATGGGCGTGTTCGCATCCCACATGTGCAGCCAGTACAGGTCGATGTAGTCGGTCTGCAAACGCCGCAGCGAATTCTCGCAAGCGCTGATCAGCGATTTGCGACCTGAACCGCCGCCGTTGGGATCACCCGGATATAGGTTGCCGCTGAATTTGGTCGCGATGACCGTGCGATCGCGTCGAGCGGGGTGGCGCCCGATGTGGTCACCGATGATCTTCTCGGAATGGCTCCTGGTGTAGAAGTTGGCCGTGTCGATGAAGTTGCCGCCGAGTTCGAGGTATCGATCGATGATCTGTTGGGACTCTTCGACACTGGTGCCCCAGCCGAGGTCTTCTCCGAACGTCATGGCGCCCAGGCAGAGGGGGCTGACGCGCAAGCCGGATCGTCCGAGTGTCACGTACTGATCCAGAGGCATGGTGACCGCTTTCTGGTAAATTGTTCGGATATGAGGTTGTTTAGATCTAAACTAGTTTATGGCTGAACGATCTGGCAAGTCAGTGTCTGCGGTCGATGCGGCCAAGATCTGGTCGCTGAACTATCGGGTGCTGCTGTCGGTTATTGCGTGCGCCGAGGCCGATATCTGCTCACTGGGCCTCGAATCCAAGGAGCTGTTCCTGCTCGCCGAGATCGACGAGCATCCCTACCCCGCCGAACTCGCCGCGACGTTGAGCATGCCCAAGGCGACGGTGACCGTCTATCTGAAGCGGCTTGAGGCGGCGGGATTCGTGCGCCGCGAAATCGATCCCGCAGATTTACGGCGCCACCGGCTGCTGCTGACCCCGGCGGGGCGTCGGGTCGCCACGGACGGCCTCGCGCTGCTGTCGGGGGAGTTCGACGAGCGTCTCGGACGCCTGAGCGCCGCGCAGCAAAAGGAGCTCAAACACCTGCTCGAAAAGATTCTGTAAGTTGTTGCGGCTAGTGTGATCTGTCGTGCGCGTCCTGGTGATCGGCTCCGGTGCTCGTGAACATGCCCTGCTGCTGGCGCTCCGCAGAGATCCGCAGGTCACGGGCGTAATCGTTGCTCCCGGCAATGCGGGCACCGCCCGAATCGCCGATCAACGCGACGTCGATATGACCTCCGGCGACGACGTCGTGGCGCTGGCTCGCGAGGTCGCAGCGGACCTGGTGGTCATCGGTCCCGAGGTGCCGCTGGTGCGCGGAGTGGCCGATGCCGTCCGCACTGCAGGCATCGTCTGCTTTGGGCCCAGCAGCGACGCGGCCCGCATCGAGGGTTCCAAGGCCTTCGCCAAGGACGTCATGGAGGCGGCCGGCGTCCGGACTGCCAGCAGCGAAATCGTCGACAGTCCAGCGAAATTGGATGCTGCGCTGGACCGGTTCGGGCCGCCTGCCGGCGACCCGGCCTGGGTGGTCAAAGACGACGGTCTGGCCGCGGGCAAGGGTGTGGTGGTGACGGCGGATCGCGTCGCGGCGCGTGCACACGCGGCAGGGCTGCTCGACGACGGGCATCCAGTGCTGCTGGAATCCTTTCTCGACGGCCCCGAAGTATCGCTGTTCTGCGTCGTCGATGGTCAGACCGTGGTGCCGCTGCTGCCCGCGCAGGACTTCAAGCGGGTCGGCGAGGGTGACACCGGACTTAACACCGGGGGTATGGGGGCCTACGCGCCAGTGCCGTGGCTGCCCGAGAGTGTCCTGCGCGACGTGGTCAGCGGGATCGTCGAACCCGTTGCAGCCGAACTGGTTAAGCGCGGTAGCACGTTTTCCGGTTTGCTGTATGTCGGACTCGCCATCACCGCGAAGGGGCCGGCGGTCGTCGAATTCAACTGCCGTTTCGGGGATCCCGAGACGCAGGCCGTGCTCGCCCTACTGGACTCGCCGCTCGGTCAGCTGTTGCACGCCGCAGGCGCCGGTACGCTTGCCGAGTTCGGCGAGTTGCGCTGGCGTGACGGTGCTGCCGTAACCGTGGTGCTGGCCGCCGAAAACTACCCCGGACGCCCCCGGCTCGGCGATGTCATCGTCGGCTCCGAGACCGACGGGGTGCTGCACGCCGGAACGACCCGCCGCGATGATGGCGCGATCGTGTCGTCCGGTGGCCGGGTGCTGTCGGTGGTGGGCACCGGCGCAGACCTGGCTGCGGCACGCGAGCAAGCGTATGCGGTATTGCGCTCAATTCGGTTGCCGGGCAGTCATTTTCGTAACGACATCGGCCTGGCGGCCGCCGAGGGCGAAATCAGCGTCTAGAAGGCCGCGGCTTGGCCGTCCCGGCGCGGGTCGCTGGCGGCGAAATACCCGTCTTCCAGACGCCAAATCGCTTGGCAGCTACCGAAACTGTTGTAGTCGTCCATGGTGAGCAGGTCGTGACCGCGCTGCCGAAGTTCGTTGAGCGTGGCCGGCGGGAACCCACCCTCGCAGCTCACCTGCATACCCTGCACCCACCGGAACCGGGGCCCGTCGCAGGCCGCCTGCGGATTCTGTCCGTGGTCGGCGATGCGCCCCAGTACTTGCACATGGCCCTGGGGTTGCATCGGGCCCCCCATCACCCCGAAGCTCATCACCGGGGCACCGTCTTTGGTGACAAAGCCTGGGATAATGGTGTGGTAAGGCCGCTTGCTCGGCCCGACTTGATTCGGATGTCCTTGAGCCACAGCGAAATCCGCGCCACGGTTTTGTAGCGAGATTCCCGTGCCTCCCACCACCACGCCGGAGCCGAATCCCAGGTAGTTCGACTGAATCATCGACACCATCATCCCCGCGGCATCGGCCGCGGTCAGATACACGGTGCCGCCACCAGGGGCACCGGCGGCGGCCGGCTTTGCCCGCTTCGGATCGATCAGCGCCGACCGCTGCCTCAGATACTCCTGCGTCAAGTAGTTGCTCCGGCCGTACCGACATATGGTCGGCGTCGGCGACATAGGCCTGTGCGTCGGCGAAAGCCAACTTGAGCGCTTCGATCTGCAGGTGCACACTGTCGGCGGAATCGACTGGCAGCGAAGACATATCGAATTGCTGCAGGATCCCGAGCGCGATCAGCGCGACGATGCCCTGGCCATTCGGCGGTATCTCGTGGATGGTGTAACCACGGTAGGTTCCGCTGATGGTGCCGACCCAATCGGCGCGGTGTGCGGCAAGGTCACTGGCGCGCATGACACCGCCGTTGGCGCTCGAGTGGGCCTCGAGTTTCGCCGCGAGTTCGCCACGGTAGAAGGCCTCGCCGTTGGTCGTGGCGATCTGCTCGAGCGTGGCCGCGTGGTCGGGAAATTTGAATAGTTCGCCGGATTTGGGTGCGCGTCCGCCTGGCAGGAATGCCTCGGCGAATCCGGGCTGCGACTCGAACAGCGGTACCATCGCCGCCCACTGCGCGGCGACCGTCGGCGAAATCAGAAACCCGTTGCGGCCATACGAGATAGCAGGTTCGAATAGCTTTTCAAACGGGAGCTTACCGAACTTGGCGTGCAGTTCGACCCATGCCGAGACCGCGCCGGGCACGGTCACCGAATTCCAGCCGACGGCGGGAATGGCGTTGCCGCCGAAGTATTCTGGCGTCCATTCCGCAGGCGAGCGCCCAGATGCGTTGAGGCCGTGCAGTTGCCGGCCATCCCAGACGATGGCGAATGCGTCCGAACCGATGCCGTTGGATACCGGTTCGACCAGCGTCAGGGTGATTGCGGTGGCGATGGCCGCGTCGACGGCGCTCCCGCCGTCGGCGAGCATCCGCAGGCCCGCTTGGGCGGCCAGTGGTTGGGACGTGCATACGACGTTGGCGGCCAGGACGGGCTTGCGCGGCCAGGCGTAGGGCAGGCTCCAATCGAACGGCGCGGTCACGTCCGCGAGCGTAACCCGGCTGCGGTTCTAGGCCGTCAGTAGCGGTGCCATCCAGGTCAGTTCGGCCGGCAGCTGCGAGCTCCAGAACGCGGGGTTATGCCCACCGGGGGAGAAGCCGCCCGCGGGTGGGTTGGGCAACTGGGCGACGAACTGCTTGGTCGCGTCGTAGAAGGGATCGCTGTCGCCGCAATCCACCCGGATCGGGATGGACGCCAGCGCCGGCATTCCGAACACCGAGTTCGCCGCAAAGTCGTCGGGCCCGTCGAATGCGCCGGGTGCCGCCGCCCCGGACGACATCCACAGCGCCGGACTCACCGCGCAGATCGCCGCGGTGCGTCCGGGTCCCAGCCGCCCACCCAGCAGCAACGCGCCGTATCCGCCCATCGACCAGCCCAGGAACGCCACCCGTGAGGTGTCCAAACGTTGGCTGTCCAGCATCGGGATCAGCTCATTGAGCACCATCGCGCCGCTGTCCTCGCCCGACGCCCGCTTATGCCAGTA
Source organism: uncultured Actinomycetota bacterium (assembly GCA_963826365.1). Lineage (GTDB taxonomy): Bacteria > Actinomycetota > Actinomycetes > Mycobacteriales > Mycobacteriaceae > Mycobacterium. The sequence continues at coordinate 298,515 of CAWGXA010000014.1, forward strand.
GCCGCCTCCGCCGTCGACGGCGACCACCGCAAACGGCGGCAGCCCGGCGTTGACGGCCTGGGCCAGGCCCTGCTCGACGCCGCCGGCCATCACCGTGGCCGCATCACTGCCCTTACCGTGCAACGCGATCACCGGCCGCAGTGCCTTGGTCTGGCCGGGGGGGCGCGCGATCGCCCAATTGGTCGGTATCCCGCCGCGCGCTGCCGACACGAAGGAGCCGGTTGTCATGGTGGGCGCGGGATCGCCCGAGGGCGCGGGGTCCAACGGTGCGGGCGGCGCTAACCGAACCTGAGTGCTGGCCGTCGAGACCGGGATGTTCCGAGTTTGGGGAGAACGCAGCAGGTTATCGAGCCCATACCCGCCGGCCGCACCCAGGACAACGCCAGCACCTAGACCGAGCACGGCGCGGCGGCTCAAGTCGGGCATGCGGGCCATCATGCCATGGCCGTTTAGCCGAAATGGCAATGCAGTACCACTTTCATGGCAGCATGTGCAGGCATGACTGCAGCCGCCACTCCGAAAGGAGAACGCCGACGCTACGCCTTGGTGAGCGCCGCCGCCGAGCTGCTTGAAGAGGGCGGGTTCGAGGCCGTGCGCCACCGGGCCGTTGCGGGTCGGGCCGGTCTGCCCTTGGCGTCCACCACCTATTACTTCTCATCTCTCGACGATTTGATCGCCAAGGCGGTCGAACATCTCGGGATGATCGAGATCGCGCAGCTGCGGTCGCGGGTCGCCGCGTTGTCCCGTCGCCGCCGGGGCCCCGAGGCCACCGCCGAGTTGCTGGTCGACCTGCTGGTGGGAGACCTCTCGGGTCCAGGACTCGCCGAGCAACTGACGTCGCGATATGAGCGGCACATCGCCTGCACTCGGCTGCCCGCGCTGCGCGAGACCATGCGCCGCAGCCTGCGGCAGCGCGCGGAGGCCGTGGCCGACGCGATCGAGCGATCGGGCCGCAATGTGCACGTCGAGTTGGTGTGCACATTGATCTGTGCCGTCGATGGTTCGGTGGTGTCCGCGCTGGTCGAGGGCCGCGATCCGCGCGCAGCCGCATTGACCACGATGGTCGATCTCATCGAGGTGCTCGCACCCATCGATGAGCGACCAGTGCGGATCTGATTACCGGCAGATCAGGCTCTTGGGCAGCGACGGTGTCACGATGCAGCCGGTCGCGAGGTCGCCGTAGATCGTGATACCGGCTGGCAAGCGCTGGGCGTACAACGCCACATAAGCGCACACGACGGCGTCGACGGGATCTTCGGCGCGGCGCAGCTCGCTTTTTCGTTGCGCGACGACTACCTGCCGGCGCAGCTCGACCCACTCGGCGTTGTCGGTGACCCGCAGCGGCACGTCGGTGTCCGCGAGCCGCTCGACGCCGTCCATCAACAGCAGCAGCTCGGATTTGAGTTGGTCGAGGCCGCGGCCGGGTTTGGCCTTGTATTTCAAGGTGCGCTCCAGCCGGAACAACGCCACGGTGGCCGCATGGGGGTAGACCTCGATCGCGCGGCGGGGAGCCGGCGACCGTGGATTCAGGTCAAGGCCCAGGGCTTCGGCCAATCGCGCACCGCGCGGACCGTCGGCGAATTCGGGTTTGCCGGTGTTGCACGGATGGGTGCCGGCTTCGAACTTGCGGAAGTCGCGGTTGAGGGCGGTCTCGGCCGGCCGCTGGCCGGTGGGGTTGATCACCACCAGTGGGGCGTCGAAGCCGACCAGGCAATCGCCCTGCACGTAGGGCCGCAACGCGGCCAGCACTGCGGCATCGTCGCGGACCGCGCCGATGTGCACTAGACGGCCGTCAACGTCGAGCACCGCGATGCCGGTCGGATTGCGACCGCCCCAGGCGAGGTCGACGCCGGCGAAGTACATCCGCATAGGTTATTGCTTGCGGTATAGCCACATCCATCACATTTGTCTCTGCCGCAAGGGATATCCGCTGGGTCCGGTGGCCGCCGACCGTAAGCTGTGTGTTTGTGAGCATTCCGAATGTGCTGGCCAACCGGTACGCCAGCCCCGAGATGGTCGCGATCTGGTCGCCGGAGGCCAAGATCGTCGCGGAGCGGCGACTATGGCTGGCGGTGCTGCGGGCACAAGCGGAACTGGGTGTCGCGGTGCCGGCAGGCGCGGTCGCCGATTACGAGCGGGTGCTCCACGACGTGGACCTGTCCTCGATCGCGAATCGGGAAAAGGTGCTGCGCCACGACGTCAAGGCCCGCATCGAGGAATTCAACGCGCTGGCCGGTCACGAGCAGGTGCACAAGGGGATGACCAGCCGCGACCTGACCGAGAACGTCGAGCAGCTGCAGATCCGCCAGTCGCTGGAATTGGTTTTCTCCCACGGCGTTGCGGTGGCGGCCCGGCTTGCCGAGCGTGCGGTGACCTATCGCGATCTGGTGATGGCCGGACGCAGTCACAATGTCGCCGCGCAGGCCACCACCTTGGGCAAACGGTTTGCTTCCGCGGCGCAGGAGATGCTCATCGCGTTGACCCGGCTGGGGCAGTTGATCGACCGCTACCCATTGCGCGGCATCAAGGGCCCGATGGGCACCGCGCAGGACATGCTGGACCTGCTGGACGGTGACACCGCGAAGCTGACCGAACTCGAAGGACGCATCGCCGACTTCCTGGGATTTGCAACCGTTTTGACCAGCGTCGGACAGGTGTATCCACGTTCGCTGGATCACGACGTGATTTCCGCGCTAGTGCAGCTGGGCGCCGGACCGTCGTCGATGGCGCACACCATCCGGTTGATGGCCGGGCACGAACTGGTCACCGAGGGGTTCGCGCCGGGGCAAGTCGGGTCGTCGGCGATGCCACACAAGATGAACACCCGCAGTTGTGAACGGGTCAACGGGCTGCAGGTAGTGCTGCGCGGCTACGCCTCGATGGCGGCCGAACTGGCCGGTGCGCAGTGGAACGAAGGCGACGTGTTCTGCTCGGTGGTGCGCCGAGTTGCCTTGCCGGACAGCTTCTTTGCCGTCGACGGACAGATCGAGACGTTTTTGACGGTGCTCGACGAGTTCGGCGCCTATCCCGCCGTGATCGCGTCGCGAGCTGGACCGCTACTTGCCGTTCTTGGCCACCACCAAAGTGTTGATCGCCGCGGTGCGCGCCGGCATGGGCCGCGAAGCCGCGCACCACGTGATCCGCGAACACGCCGTCGCGACCGCACTGGCGATGCGGGAACAGGGTGCCGAACCCGATCTGCTGGATCGGCTGGCGGCCGATGACCGGCTGCCGCTGGACCGGGCAGCACTCGATGCCGCGTTAGCCGACAAGGAGGCGTTCATCGGTGCCGCCGGTGACCAGGTGGACGAGGTGGCGGCGCAGGTGGACGCGTTGGTGAGCCGCTACCCGGATGCGGCCAAATACACCCCGGGTGCCATCCTGTGACACTCGCCGGCGCGCTCGCGAAGATCGACCTCACCGATCTGGACAACTTCGCCAACGGGTTTCCGCACGAGTTGTTCGCCGTGCACCGGCGCGAGGCGCCGGTGTTCTGGCACGAGCCGACCGATAACACTCCCGACAGCGAGGGCTTCTGGTCAGTCGCCACCTACCCGGAAACGCTTGCGGTGCTGAAGGATCCGGTGGCCTACTCGTCGGTCACCGGGGGTTCGCGACCCTACGGTGGCACGCTGTTGCAGGACCTGGCCATTGCGGGGCAAGTGCTCAACATGATGGACGACCCGCGGCATTCGCAGATTCGCCGACTCGTCAGCTCCGGGCTGACTCCGCGGATGATCCGCCGCGTCGAGGACGATCTGCGCGACCGGACCCGCCGGCTGCTGGATGCGGTGCAGCCGGGTGAACCGTTCGACTTCCTGGTTGACATCGCGGCCGAACTGCCGATGCAGATGATCTGCATCCTGCTGGGAGTGCCGGAATCCGAACGACATTGGCTGTTCGAGGCGATCGAACCGCAGTTCGACTTCGGCGGCTCGCGCAAGGCGGCGCTGTCGCAGCTATCGGTCGAAGAGGCCGGGTCCCGGATGTACTCCTACGGCCAGCAGTTGATCGTGTCGAAGCGCGCTGAGCCGACAGATGACATGTTGTCGGTGGTGGCCAACGCCACGGTCGACGAACTGGGCGGACCGGTCCCGTCCGATCTCGAGGTGTATCTGTTCTTCAGTCTGCTGTTCAGCGCCGGCGCGGAGACGACCCGCAACTCGGTCGCGGGCGGCGCGCTGGCGCTGGCGCAGCATCCAGAGCAATTACGTGCGCTGCGTGCTGATCTCGACGGGCTGCCGACCGCGGTCGAGGAGATGGTGCGCTGGACCTCGCCATCGCCGTCGAAGCGGCGCACCGCGACCCGCGACGTGACACTCGGCGGACAGGCCATCGAGGCGGGGCAGAAGGTCCAGGTTTGGGAGGGCTCGGCCAACCGCGACGCGGGCGTATTCGGCCACGCCGACGAGTTCGATATCGCGCGTAAACCGAACCCTCACTTAGGCTTCGGTCAGGGCGTGCACTACTGCCTGGGCGCGAACCTGGCCCGGCTGGAACTGCGAGTCCTCTTCGAGGAGCTGCTGTCGCGCTTCGGCGGCATACAGGTGGTGCGGCCCGTCGAATGGACACGCAGCAACCGGCATACCGGCATCCGGCATCTCGTCGTGGAACTGCGTGAGCCGTAAGCTCTGTCCGTCGAGATGGCCGCCACGGTCGTGACTGGGATTAGCGCGCGCGAAGCGTAATCCCGGCCGACCGCAGTTCGAGTGCCGCCAGGGCGCGGATGGTGAAGGGGTCCTCATGGCGCCACCCACCGACAGGATCGGCACTGATGGCGGTCAGTTTGCGCGGTGGCCGGTTCGTCAGCGCCCGCAATGCCAGCAGTTGCTCGCCGGCCGGGGTAGCGGCCAGCGCGGTCACCGTCCATTTGCGCCGGAAAAACCGCAGCCGCAGAAAAAGCCACGGCACGTCCGCTAGAAGGATCGGTGGCGCCACGACGGCCACTGCCAGCAATATGGCCAGCCAGCCGGCCGTGGTATCCAGGTCGTGGACGGCGGCCGCGATTTCGGAGGCTGCCTGGCTGGCCGAGTTAAGCGGCTTGCTGACGGCATCGCCGACTACCGGAATGTGTTGTGCTCCATGGCCCGCCGACGCCAGGTCGCCTGCGATACCGTGCGTGCCGCTCTCGACCTGCCGTCCGGCCTCGGCAATCGTCGAGATGGCGTCGTAAACGGCGGTTGCCACAACTACCCATATCGCCGTCCACATGGCGATGGCGGCATCGCTGAACAATTGGGCCAGCAGCCGGCCGGGCGTGGTGGCGTAGGGCAAGTACCGGGATGTCATAACCCTGATCCCAGCACAGGGCGGCCGTTGCGGTGCCCGATAGGCTGGCCCGATGCGTCCTGCACTGTCCGATTACCAGCATGTGGCCAGCGGCAAGGTCCGTGAGCTGTACCGCGTTGACGGCGAGCACCTGCTGCTGGTCGCCTCCGACCGGATCTCCGCATACGACTACGTCTTGGACAGCACGATCCCGGACAAGGGTCGCATCCTGACCGCCATGAGCGTGTTCTTCTTCGGACTCGTCGACGCCCCCAACCACTTGGCCGGGCCGCCGGATGACCCCCGCATCCCCGACGAGGTGCTTGGCCGCGCCTTGGTGGTCCGCCAGCTGGAGATGCTTCCGGTGGAGTGCGTGGCTCGCGGCTACCTGACCGGATCGGGATTGCTTGACTATCAGGCGACGGGCAAAGTCTGCGGAATCGCGCTGCCACCGGGCCTGGTCGAGGCCAGCAGGTTCGCCACGCCACTATTCACCCCGGCGACGAAAGCCGCGCTGGGGGATCACGACGAGAACATTTCGTTTGCCCAAGTGATCGAGTTGGTCGGCACAGTGCCCGCCAACCAACTGCGGGACCGGACGTTGCAGATCTACGTCCAGGCCGCCGACCATGCCCTGACAAGGGGAATCATCATCGCCGACACGAAGTTTGAATTCGGCACCGACCGCAATGGCGATCTGCTGCTGGCAGACGAAATCTTCACTCCGGACTCCTCGCGGTATTGGCCGGCCAAGGATTACCAAGCCGGTGTGGTGCAGACCAGCTTCGACAAGCAGTTTGTCCGTAACTGGCTCACCAGCCCAGAGTCGGGCTGGGACCGGCACGGGTCGCAACCGCCCCCGCCACTTCCGGACGACATCGTCGTGGCCACTCGCGACCGCTACATCAATGCCTACGAACGGATTTCGGGTTTGAAATTCAACGACTGGATCGGCCCGACCGCATGACGGAGTCTGTTGCCGAGTCGTCGGCACCGCCGGTCGCCAAGCGAACCGACACCCGACGCGAGTACCACGGCGATGTCTTCAGCGACCCCTATGAATGGCTGCGTGACAAGGACAACCCCGAAGTCATCGCCTACCTCGAGGCCGAGAACGACTACGTCGATGCGGCCACCGCCCACCTTCAACCGCTGCGGGAGCAGATTTTCGCCGAGATCAAAGCGCGCACCAAAGAGACCGATCTCTCGGTGCCGACTCGGCAAGGCGACTGGTGGTACTACTCCCGCTCCTTCGAGGGAAAGCAGTACCGGGTCCAATGCCGTTGTCCGGTCACGGATCCCGACGATTGGGATCCGCCCATCCTCGACGAGAACACCGAAATACCCGATGAGCAGATTCTGCTGGACTCAAACGCCGAGGCCGACGGACACGACTTCTTCGCCTTGGGGGCTGCCCTGGTCAGCCTGGATGCCAACTTGCTGGCGTATTCCGTCGACACCGTCGGCGACGAACGTTATACCCTGCAATTCAAGGACTTACGTACCGGCGAGAAGCTTCCCGATGAGATCCCTGACATCTCTTCTGGGGTGACCTGGGCCGCCGACAACCGCACTGTGTACTACCTGACCTTGGACGCCGCCCACCGCCCCGACAAGGTGTGGCGGTATCGGCTGGGCTCCGGCGAGCCCGCGGAACTGGTGTATCACGAACCCGACGAACGGTTTTGGGTCGGAGCAGGGCTCACCCGCAGTGAGGCGTACGTGATTATCGCCTCGGGATCCTCCATCACCTCTGAGGTCCGTTACGCGGATTCCGCTGACCCGAACGCAGAGTTCACCGTCGTCCTGCCGCGCCGCGAGGGCGTCGAATACTCGCTGGAGCATGCGGTGGTCGGGGGACAGGATCGATTCCTGATCCTGCACAACGACGGCGCGGTGAACTTCACGCTGGCCGAGGCTCCGGTCAGCGATCCAACCCAACAGCGCAGCTTGATTGCCCATCGCGACGATGTTCGCCTCGAAGGTGTCGATGCCTTCGGCGGTCACCTGGTGATCAGCTATCGCCGTGCCGCGTTGCCTCGAATCCAGTTGTGGCCCATCGGCTCCGACGGCGAGTATGGGCAGCCCGAGGAGATCGCCTTCGACTCCGATTTGATGTCTTCTGGCTTGGCCGGCAATCCGAACTGGGTTTCGCCCAAACTGCGGATCAGGGCGGGATCTCTGGTCACGCCATTGCGGGTTTACGACGTCGACTTGCGCACCGGTGAACGCACCTTGTTGCGCGAGCAGCCGGTACTGGGTGGTTATCGCCCAGGTGACTACGTCGAGCGGCGCGACTGGGCGCTCGCGGAGGACGGCACCCGCATCCCGGTATCGATAGTGCACCGGGCGGATACCGAATTCCCAGCTCCCACGCTGCTTTACGGATACGGGGCCTATGAGATCTGCACCGATCCGAGTTTTTCCATCGCGCGGTTGTCGCTGCTGGATCGGGGCATGGTGTTCGTCATCGCCCACGTCCGCGGTGGCGGCGAGATGGGCCGGTTGTGGTACGAACACGGCAAGCTCTTGGAGAAGAAGAACACCTTCACCGACTTCGTCGCAGTGGCAAGGCATTTAGTGGATACGGGTGTGACTCGGCCGCACGAGCAGGTGGCGTTGGGTGGCAGCGCGGGCGGCCTGCTGGTCGGTGCGGTGGCCAACCTTGCACCCGAGCTGTTCGCTGGAATCCTGGCGCAGGTTCCGTTCGTCGACCCGCTGACCACCATTCTGGATCCCTCGTTGCCGCTGACCGTCACCGAATGGGACGAATGGGGAAACCCGTTGAGCGACAGCGAAGTCTATTCGTATATGAAGTCGTACTCGCCCTACGAGAACGTCGAGACCAAACGGTATCCGGCCATCCTGGCGATGACGTCGCTGAACGACACCAGGGTCTACTACGTGGAGCCGGCTAAGTGGGTTGCGTCGTTGCGGCACGCCAATTTCGGCGGAAATCCGGTGTTGCTCAAAACCCAGATGGCGGCGGGTCATGGTGGCGTCAGCGGCCGCTACCGGGCCTGGGAAGAAGCGGCATTCCAATACGCCTGGCTGCTAGCTGCTGCCGACGGCGACCGCTATGGCGGCGGCAAGGAAGACGATCTCGGTGGCGGTGCGCGCGGATAGCCTCGTCGTCATCGACTTGGGCGGATGCGGCATCCGAGCGGCATAGACGTTGGCCGGGAACATGGCCAGCATCAGCACCAGTAGGCACACCGCGGCTGCCACCCGGGTGGCGGGCAACAGCAGGCCCGCGGCGCCCAGCAGCTCCAGCACACCGGTCACAGTCACCAGTAGACCGGGCGCAGGCAGCCGGGCCGGCACGATGGCGATGAGATCGCGGCGCAGCGGCGGCGCGAAATGCGCAATCCCGGTCAGCACGAACATCGCCGCCAACCCGACGGTGATCGCCGCGGCCCAGGTGTCGACATAGCCGACACCCAGCCAGCCGGCGATTCGAGCCACGACGCTACCCACCAGCAGAGTGATCAAGGGAGCCATTTCGATACCCCAATCTAGACAGTGACAAGATACAACACGGCTCAACGTAAACCGATATCTAGTCAGTGTCAAGTTTGATTCGCTATGCTGCATTCATGGACCGCTCGAACTACCACCACGGCGACCTGCGCTCGGTGATCCTGACCGAGGCCGCACGTCTGGTCGCCGAGCGCGGCGCCGAACGGATTTCGCTGCGCGAGTTGGCCCGGGACGCGGGCGTGTCACACGCGGCGCCGGCGCACCACTTCACCGATCGGCGCGGGCTGTTCACCGCGCTGGCCACCCAGGGATTTCAGCTGCTGGCCGAGGCACTGCTCGGCGCGCGGGGGCATTTCGCCGACGCGGCCCTGGCTTATGTCCGGTTTGCCATCGCGCATCCCGGCCACTACCAGGTGATGTTCAACAAGTCACTGCTCGACGTCTCCGACCCCGGACTGGCCGCCGCGGAGACCGCCGCCGGCGCAGAACTGTCCCGCGGCGTGGCGACCCTGCACGATCCCAACGCTGTGGCCGACCCCGCCGCCGCACAGTTGGCGGCATGGTCTCTGGTACATGGCTTTTCGACGTTGTGGCTCAACGATGCGGTGAACGACGAGGTGCGGCAAACGGATCCGATGGACACCGTCATGCGGATAGCGACGATGCTGTTCGAGGGCTAATCGCCGTGGGTGTGAATAGCCGGCTTTTTGGACAGGAACGACGCCGGGATGATCACCACGGCCACCAATATCACTGCGATCATGAATACCGTCGCGTAGGCGTGCGAAAAGTCATGCAGCACATCGGCGGAAAACCCGGGCTTCAGTGACTGAGGGGGTATCGCGGAAGGGTCGATGGGAACGCCGTTAGCGGCCTTTTGTTTCAACGATACGAGTTTGTTTGCCGCGGTGATGTTTTCGCTTCGGTTGAACTGATTGGTCAGGACCATCGACATCAGTGCGGTTCCTATCGACCCGCCTACCTGCTGATTGACGTTGATCAGCGTCGAACCGCGGGCGATCTGATGCGGGGCCAGCGTCTGCACCGACACCGCGGTGAGTGGCGTCACGATGCAACCCATGCCCATGCCAATGACCGCCATCCCAATCAGCAGCGTGGGCACGTAAGCGTCCTGCCTGGCCACGCCGAAGCTGACGATGCTCAGACCCACTGCGATCAACGGGATGCCAACCAGCACGATCTTGCCGGGCCCGCGTTTGTCCATGAGTATCCCGGCGAGCGGCAAAGTCGACATGGCCCCGATTCCCTGGGGCAGCATGTACACCGCCGACTGAATTGGCGTTTTGTGCAGCACCACCTGGAAATAGCTCGGAAGCAGCAGCAGGCTACCGAAGGCAGCGGTGGTGAATATCAACATCGTCACATTGGCCTGGGTGAGCACACGATTCTGAAACAGGCGCAGGTCGATGAGCGGATGGTCGGTTCGGTAACACGCGTGCACGACGAACGCCGCAATCAGCGCCAGGCCGAGCACCGCCGGCCCCAACACGTAGGGGTCGGCGATGCTGCCGCGGATCGAGATGGACGACATGCCGAAGAGGAAGATCACCAGCCCGGGTGAGAGCAGCAGCACGCCAACGACATCGAAGGGTTCCGAGGCGGCCGGCTGGTCGGTCGGGAAGAAGAGCATCGCCAGGGCGATCACCAGCAACCCGATCGGCACGTTGATCAGGAAGATCCACTTCCAGCCGTAGGCGCCGATGAGCCAACCGCCCAGGATCGGCCCACCGATCGGGCCGAGCAGCATCGGAATTCCCCCCACCGCGACCAGGCGACCCAGCCGCTTCGGGCCGGCCTCGCGGGTTATCACCGCAAAGCTCAGTGGCACCAGCATGCCCCCGCCGGCGCCCTGCACCATCCGAAACATGATGAGCAGCAGTATCGTTGGGGCCATCGCGCACAGCAGCGAGCCCAGTGTGAAGATGAGAACAGAAGTGATGAAGAGCCGTTTGCTGCCGAATCGGTCGGCTGCCCACCCGGTTATCGGGATCACGGTCGCAAACGCGAGCATGTAGCCGGCCATCGTCCAGCCCACCACAGCCTGGGTGGAACCGAAATCGGCGATGAAGGTGCGTTGTGCGACGGCGACGACGGTGGAGTCCAAGACCGCCATCACCATCGCGAGCCCACACACCCCGGCGATCCGCAACAACGCGCCGTCCAATTTGTCGGGATACTCGCGCCCGGCCACACCTGAGCGCCCAGTGGTGGCGCTGGGCGCCGAGGTGTCGGAAGCTGGTGGAGGTACGTCGTCCATGGCGTTGCCGAGCATATCGATACCGCTGGTGGTCAGGGGTAAGTGCCCTAGCCGTCCTGTGTTTGAATGGCCGGCTTTTTCGGCAGGAATGACGCCGGGATGATGGTCAACGCGACCACTGCCAACGCGATTACGAACACTGTTGTGTACGCGTGCGAAAGGTCATGCAGCAGACCGGCCGAAAAGTCAGGGGCCAGCGTCCGCCGGGGTATCGCGGAAGGGTCCATGGGAACGCCACTAGCGGCCTTCTGTTGCAGCAACGCAAGTTTGTTTGCTGCGGTGATGTTTTCGCTTCGGTTGAACTGGTTGGTCAGAACCATCGACATCAGCGCGGTGCCGATCGAGCCCCCCACCTGATGGCTGACGCTCATCAGTGTTGTGCCCCGCGCGATTTGGTGCTCGGTCAATGCCTGCACCGACGCAACCGAGAGCGGCATCATGGTGCAGCCCATTCCCAGCCCCATGATCGCCAGCCCCACCAGCAGCGTGGGTTCGTATTGGTCCTGCCTGGCCACACCGAACGCGAAGGTGCCTAGGCCGGCGACGATCAGACCGATACCGACCAACACGATCTTGCCCGGTCCCTGTCGGTCCACCAGCGGTCCGGTCAGCCGCATGGTCAGCATGGCCCCGAGCCCCTGGGGGATCAAATGCACTCCGGCCTGCATCGGGGTGTGATGCAGTGCCTGCTGGAAGTAGCTCGGGAATAACAGTCCGGCGCCGAAAAACGCGCCGGCGAAAATCAGCATCGTCACGTTGGCCGAGCTGATCACCCGATTTTGAAAAAGCCGCAGATCGATGAGTGGGTGATCGGCGCGATGCAACGCGTGCACGACGAACGCGGCGATGAATGCCAGGCCGATTGCCGCCGGTATCAGCACGCGGCGATCGGCCACGGTCCCGCAGCGGGGGATGGACGACACCGCGAAAAGGAACGTCGCCAGGCCGGGCGAGAGCAGCAGGAGGCCGACGACGTCCAGCGTCTCCGACGGCTCCGAGTGGTCTTTCGGGAACACGATCGCCGCCAGGGCCATCGTGGCAAGCCCGATCGGCACGTTGATGAAGAAGATCCATTTCCAGCTGGCGGTGTCGATGAGCCAGCCACCGAGAATCGGGCCCGCGATCGGGGCGAGCAGCATCGGGATGCTCATGATCGACATCAGTCGCCCAAGCCGAAGAGGTCCCGCTTCGCGGGTCATGATGACAAATCCCAGGGGCAGCAACATTCCGCCACCGACGCCCTGGACTACGCGAAATATGATGAGCTGCGCGATAGTTGATGCGAACGCGCACAGCAGCGAACCCAGCATGAAGGCGACCAGCGTGCCTATGAACAGTCGCTTGGTGCCGAATCGATCGGCTGCCCAGCCGACTAACGGGATTACGGTTGCCAGCGCGAGGGTGTAGCCCGTCATCGTCCATGCGACGACGGCCTGGGTGGAGGCAAACTCGGCGATGAAAGTGCGCTGGGCGACGCTGACCACCGTGACGTCCAGGATTGCCATCACCGTGGCCAGGATGCAGACTCCGGAGATCCGCAACAGCCGCGCATCCAGGTGGTCCGGATAGCCGCGTTCGCCCACGTCCACCGGCCGGGCGGGGGTATCGGGCAGCGCGGTATCCGCTGCTGGGGATTGGGCCTTCTCCATGACGTTGCTTAGCATATCGAACTGATTTCCAAAGCAGATGCGGGTTTGCTAAACCCGTGCCCAGTCGGCTGCAACTGTTGCGGTGAGACCTGGCGGTCCGGTGGGCAGAAATGCCGCCGTTCGCGAGGTTCGACTTCCACCCGCAGGAACCAATCAGCCGGCCACCGACCGTGGCCCCAGTACCGGCACCGCCATCACGTGACCCAGCCGATTCGGCCCTGCCTCGTGCGTCGAGATCATAATTCCCGACGGCTACAACATGCCGCCGCCCAATTCCTGCGACACACGAAATAGAATGAGCAGCAGCATAGTTGGCGCCTGTGCGCACCGTAAGGAGCCGGGGGTGAACGCCAGCACCGGCGTCATGAAGAGCCGCTTGGTGCCGAATCTATCGGCCGCCCAGTCGGTTACCGAGATGATGGCCGCCAGCGCAGGGTGTCGCGAGTCGTGGTCCAGGCGACGACGGCCCGAGTCGAGCCGACCTGAACAATTTGCTGGCAGCGGTCGAACCGGGCGCCTGCGGAAAAGCCCAATACCGATGCGACGGGCCAGTATCGGGTAGTTAACCGTCGTCGATATATGCCTGCCGTCTGCGTGTACTTCACCATCCCGAAACCTGAATTCGGCAGACTGCGAGTGTGTCTGGAAAATTGATCGTCTCGGTTTCAGGGATTGGCGAGCGCACCCTGGCCGACGTCGAGGCGTTCTGCGCACAGATGGACGCCCGCAAGGTGCCGGTGTCGTTGCTGGTGGCTCCGCGCCTGTCCGGCGAATACCGGCTCGACCGCGACCCGCGCACGGTCGAGTGGCTGACCGAGCGGCGGGCCAATGGCGATGCGATCGTGCTGCACGGCTACGACGACGCAGCCACCAAAAAGCGGCGTGGCGAGTTCGCGATGCTGCGCGCACACGAGGCGAATCTGCGGCTGATGGCGGCCGACCGGGTGCTCGAGCACCTTGGTCTACGGACCCGGCTGTTTGCGGCACCGGGCTGGGTGGTGTCCCCTGGCGCGATCAAGGCGCTACCGGGCAACGGGTTTCGGCTACTGGCGGATCTGCACGGGATCACTGACCTGGTCAGGCACACCACCGTCCGCTCCCGCGTTCTGGGAATCGGGGAGGGCTTCCTGACCGAGCCGTGGTGGTGCCGGATGGTGGTGCTGTCCGCCGAGCGGATCGCCCGTCGGGAGGGGATCGTGCGGGTTGCGGTTGCGGCCCGTCAGTTGCGCAAGCCCGGCCCGCTGCAGGCGATGCTGGACGCCGTCGACCTGGCTTCGATGCACGGATGCACGCCCACGGTGTACCGGTGGCGGTCCGACAAGGCGGTTCTCGACGCCGCCTGATTAAGCCATTCGGTTGATCGCCAGGCGCGGGGGCTACCCTGTTGCGGCATGAGCGATTCTTCGGCTGCGGGGTTCGCCGCTGATGCGATTGTGGTGGGGGCGGGCCTATCGGGCCTGGTGGCCGCCTGTGAGTTGGTCGATCGCGGCTTGCGGGTCGTGATCCTCGATCAGGAGAACAGTGCCAATCTGGGTGGGCAGGCCTTCTGGTCGTTTGGCGGTCTGTTCTTCGTCGACAGCCCCGAGCAGCGCCGGCTGGGCATCCGGGATAGCCACGAGCTTGCGTTGCAGGACTGGTTGGGGACAGCGGGTTTCGACCGCGAAGAGGACTACTGGCCACGGCAGTGGGCGCATGCCTACGTCGATTTCGCCGCGGGAGAGAAGCGAAGCTGGCTACGCGACCGGGGGCTCAAGATCTTCCCCTTAGTGGGCTGGGCCGAGCGTGGCGGCTACGACGCCCAGGGGCACGGCAACTCGGTGCCGCGGTTTCACATCACCTGGGGTACCGGGCCGGCGCTCGTCGACATCTTCGCGCGTCAGCTGCGGGACCGCTCGACGGTCCGTTTCGCGCACCGACACCGGGTCGACGAGTTGATCGTCGAGGGCGACGCGGTCACCGGGGTGCGCGGTGCGGTGCTGGAGCCATCGGTCGAGGCGCGCGGTGTGTCGTCATCACGAAAAGAATTGGGGCAATTCGAATTTCGCGCGTCGGCCGTCCTGGTGACCAGCGGTGGCATCGGCGGCAACCACGATCTGGTGCGAAAGAACTGGCCGAAGCGGATGGGCCGAGTGCCCGAGCAACTGCTCAGCGGGGTGCCCGCCCACGTCGACGGCAGGATGATCGCCATTACCCAGCAGGCCGGTGCCCGGGTGATCAACCCCGACCGGATGTGGCATTACACCGAGGGCATCACCAACTACGACCCGATTTGGCCGCTACACGGCATCCGGATCATTCCCGGGCCGTCATCGTTGTGGCTCGACGCGTCCGGCAAGCGGCTGCCGATCCCGCTCTATCCTGGTTTCGACACTCTCGGCACCTTGGAGTACATCACCAAATCCGGGTACGACTACACCTGGTTTGTGTTGAACACCAAGATCATTGAGAAGGAATTCGCGCTCTCCGGTCAGGAGCAGAATCCCGATCTGACCGGGCAGAGCGTTCGTCTGCTGCTGCGCAACCGGGCCAGCTCCGGGCCGCCGGGGCCGGTGCAGGCCTTCATCGATCGGGGCGTGGACTTCGTCAGTGCGGACTCACTGCGGGATTTGGTGACCGCGATGAACAACCTGCCTGATGTGCAGCCCCTGGACTACCCGACGGTGGAGGCCGAGGTCACCGCCCGTGATCGCGAGGTGGCCAACAAGTTCAGCAAGGACGGACAGATCACCGCGATTCGCGCCGCGCGCGGCTACCTGGGCGACCGATTGGGCCGGGTGGTGGCGCCGCATCGGCTGACCGATCCCAAAGCCGGACCCATGATCGCGGTCAAACTGCATATCCTGACCCGAAAGACGTTGGGCGGCATCGAGACTGATTTGGCAGGGCGGGTGCTCAAAGCCGGCGGCACCCCAATCGCCGGACTGTATGCGGCCGGCGAGGTGGCCGGATTCGGCGGCGGCGGCGTACACGGTTACCGGGCCTTGGAGGGGACGTTCCTGGGCGGCTGCATCTTCTCCGGTCGGGCCGCGGGCCGCGGCGCTGCCGACGACATCAGCTAGGGCCCTTAGTGGCCGAGCTGGGGGCACCTCCCGCTTGCCGAGCAGTCGCAGAATCGCACGGCATCAGCAGAAATCGTGCGATTCTGCGTCTGCTCGCCGTAGCTAGAAGGTGACACCGCTTTCTTCGGGCAGCACCTGGAAGTCGGCGCTGGTCATCTCGGTGAACCGGCTGTAGTAAAGGCCCCTCGCCTCAGGTGCCACGACGCCCTGGTGGATCGGTACCGCACGCGCCGGAGCGACCGCGCGTAGGTAATCGATGGCCTCGGATATCTTCATCCACGGGGCGGCGGCGGGAGCGGCCAAAACATCAACCGGCTCGTCGGGCACGAACAGCGCATCGCCGGGATGCATCAACCTAGCGCGATGGTCTGCGTCGCCGACCAGAAACGAAATATTCTCTATCACAGGGATTTCCGGGTGGATCACGGCGTGGCGGCCGCCGACGGCCCGGACTGTCAACTCGCCGATCACCAGCTCGTCGCCGACATGCACCGCCTGGCATGGCGTGCCAAGCTGGGCTGTGGTTTGCGGGTCGGCGTACAGCGCGGCCCCCGGGTTGCCTTCGAGTAGCGACGGCAACCGGGAAGTATCGACATGGTCCGGGTGCTGATGGGTGATCAAGATGGCCGACAGGCCGGTGATTCCCTCAAAACCGTGTGCGAACGTACCGGGGTCGAAGAGGACGCTAGTGTGATCGAATTCGGCGAGTAAGCAGGAATGCCCGAAATGCGTCAGTTGCATGTTTTCGATTGTGCCCCGACGGCGGTGGTAGTGGTGAGGGCAGCTCTGGCCACAATGTTGGTCACCGGAAGCCTGGTGCTGGCGTTCGTCGTCGTGCCACCGGCGTCGGCCGAGCCCGAGGCCTGCCCGCCGGTGTGCGACCAGATCCCCAACACCGCGTGGATTGGCCAGCGTGCCGTGCCGTTGAACTCGGTGTACAACTGGCCCGCGCTGGCCGGCCTGGCGGTGCAGGTGACCGGGGCCGGTCCGCGATTCCGCTTCGAGGAGCTCTGTGGCGCGCGTCAGGTGCCGCAGGATCCCCGCGCCTGGGCGGTCGGCGCTCGTGCCACGGTGGTCCACCCGGACGGGCAGTGGCAATTACAGTCGCAGATCCTGCACTGGCGCGGTGATACGGCACACGGCGGTGCGATCGCGGCGTCGGTGTTCAGCAATGCCGTCGCCGCGCTGCGCGGCTGCCAGCTGGGTGCGCCGCTGCAGTCGCCGTCGGTCACCGTCGACGAACCGAATCGGATGGCCGCGGTGATCAGCGGGCCGGTGATCATGCACAGTTACCTGGTCGCACATCCAGCCAGCAGCACGATCAGCGAGCTGACGCTGTGGTCGTCGGGGCCGCCGCAAGTGCCCTGGCCCGCGATGGCGGACAATCAGGTGCTGGACGCGATGACCGCGCCATTGTGCGATGCCTATATCGCCTCGTGTCCGTGAGCCGCAGGTGGAAGTTGTCGCCGGTACAGTTGGCGCCGGGGCGGATTTGAGGAGGAGACGACGGTGGCACGGGTGGTCGTAAGTGTGATGCCCAAAGCGGAGATTCTCGACCCGCAGGGTCAGGCGATTGTCGGCGCGCTTGGCCGGCTTGGTCATCCGGGGATTTCAAACGTACGCCAGGGCAAGAGGTTTGAGCTCGAAGTCGACGACTCCGTCGACGATTCCGCGCTTGCCGAAATTGCCGAATCGCTGTTGGCGAACACGGTGATCGAGGATTGGACGATCAGCCGGGAATTGCTGTGACGGCGCGTATCGGCGTCATCACCTTTCCGGGGACACTTGACGACGTGGATGCCGCTCGCGCGGTGCGCCGCGTCGGCGCCGAGGCGGTCAGCCTGTGGCACGCCGACGCCGACCTCCGGGGCGTCGACGCCGTGGTGGTGCCGGGTGGGTTCTCCTACGGCGACTATCTGCGGGCCGGAGCGATTGCCAGATTCGCACCGGTGATGTCCGAAGTGGTGTATGCGGCAGGCCGTGGCATGCCGGTATTGGGAATTTGCAATGGTTTTCAGGTGCTGTGCGAGACCAGGCTGCTGCCCGGGGTGCTGACCCGCAACGCCGGCTTGCACTTCGTCTGCCGTGATGTGTGGCTGCGGGTGGCCTCGAACTCCACGGCGTGGACGTCGCGCTTCGACAGCGACGCGGACCTGCTGGTACCGCTGAAATCCGGCGAAGGCCGCTATGTGGCCCCGCCCAACGTGCTCGACGAACTGGAAGGCGAGGGCCGGGTGGTGTTTCGCTACCACGACAACATCAACGGCTCGCTGCGCGACATCGCCGGCATCAGCTCAGCCAACGGCCGAGTCGTCGGGCTGATGCCGCATCCCGAGCACGCGATTGAAGCGCTGACGGGACCGTCCGACGACGGGTTGGGCTTGTTCTATTCGGCGCTTGATTCCGTGCTGGCCGCTTAAGCGGAAATTCCTGCAGCACTGCGTAATTCGGCAAACGCGTCGGTGATGGCATCGGTCGCTTCGTGTGGTTCCTTGAAGGTCAGGTCGTCGGTGAGCACCGCGATGCCAAGCTGATCGACGTAGCTCCACACGGTGATGTTGACCGGAGCGCCCGGGGAAAGCACGCCCGTCGAATAGATTTCGGTGACCGTCGCGCCGCCGAAATGGCCGCGACGGCGCGGCCCCACCACGCTGGACACCGCTAGGTTCATCAGCTTGTTCGGTATGTCCCGCCCGCCCAGCCAGCGGAACGCGGCCGGGGCGAACGCGGTGGGCAGGTAGGCCATCAGTCGCCCGTAAAGCTCGGGACCGAGGATTTCGTGGTCTTCTTTGGCGATTTGGGTGGCCAGCGCGACCAGCCGGGCCCGCTCGATCGGGTCGGCGATGTGCACAGGCAGGGAGATCATCAGCCCGCTGATCTCGTTACCGGTGATGCGGTCCGATTTGTCCGTGGCAGTCGGCACCGACGCAAGAATGGGTCGCTCGGCAGCGCCGTCGTAGCCCAACAGCAGCGTGCGCAGCCCGCCGGCGGTCATCGCCAGCACTGCGTCAGTCATGGTGATGCCCAACGCCTTTGCGGTCGCCTTGACGTCGGCCAGCGGGAGCGTTGCGCTGGCGAACCGCCGTTGGGGTGACACCACGTGGTTGAGGAAGGTCGGCGGGGCGTCGAAGGAGTCGGCCAGATCGGGGTGCTCGCCGCGCTCCTTGGACCGGCGACGGACCCGCATTGACCCCACCGCCGCATCTTTGATCAGCCCCGGCAGCTCGGCGATTTGTCGGATGTGGTCGCGGGCGGCGGCGCGCAGCAGATCAGCGGGCGATGCGGTGACGCTGGCTTCGTTGTCGTCACGCTCGTCGGCCGTCCCGTCCTCGAGATCCATCGCCCGGGCCAGCAGGTTGACCGAGGCGACGCCGTCGGCCAGTGCGTGATGCACCTTGCCGATCAAGGCGAACCGGCCCCCGGCCAGACCCTCGGCGAAGTGGAATTCCCACAGCGGCCGGTTGCGGTCCAGCGGGGTGGAGGCGACCTGGCCGATGACGTCGTCGAGCTCGTGCCGACCGCCCGGCGCGGGCACCCGCACGCGGCGCAGGTGGTAATCAAGATCGACTTCGCAGTCTTCCTGCCACATCGGACGATGCAGTTGCCAGGGAATGTCAACGAGCTTGTAGCGCAACGGGTCCAGCAGATGCAGCCTGCGGCGCACATGAAGGCGGAACATGTCGAAGCCGAATTCGCCGTCGAAGTCAGACGGGTCGAGGACCGCCACCTTCAGAGTGTGAGTGTGCAGGTTCGGCGTCTCGCTGTAGAGCAGCATGGCGTCCATGCCGTTGAGTCTTTTCACGCGCCTCCTCGCCGCGCCGATGCACTATGGCCAGCGACTGGGGCCATCCGTTTAACCCAGCACAGGAAAGCGGCGCTGGTCGCCTAGTCGCTGGAGCGCTGCTTCCATCACAGAACGCACGTATGCGTCGACCTCGTCGATGTCCGGGTCGGTTCCGAAGCGCTCGGTGACATTGATCGGATCGAGGACCTCGGTGACGATCTTGGACGGCAGCGGGAGGTTGGGCGGGAAGATGACGCTGAGCCCGAATGGGAATCCGAAGCTGACCGGCAAAATGTCCATCCGAGCTTTGGTGAGTCCCAGCTTGCGTGCCAGCCAATTGCCGCGGGTCAGGAACAGCTGTGTCTCCTGGCCGCCGACCGATACCGTGGGCACGATCGGCACGTCGGCTTCAATAGCGGTCCTGATGTAGCCGGTCCGGCCGTTGAAGTCGACGGTGTTCGCGCTGAGGGTGGGTCGGTAGGAGTCATAATCGCCGCCCGGGAAAACCAGTACAACCGCACCGGAATGCAGTGCGGCAGCGGCATTTTCGCGGCTTGCTTCGATAACGCCCATGCGGCGCAGCCAGCCGTCCAGCGGGCCGAGGAAGAGCCCGTAGTGGGCCAGGGTGTAGATGGGGCGGTCGTAACCGAATTTCTGGTAGAACGCCGGCGCGAAGATCAAGACGTCCGGCGTGAGCATCCCGCCCGAGTGATTCGACACCACCAGGGCGCCGCCAGTCGCCGGCACGTGGTGCAGGTTGCGTACCTCAGCACGATGCCAGCGTTTGATCCACGGGCCGATCGCGTTGGCAACCTGCTCGGTGAACGCCGGATCCCACTTTGCCGTCTCGTGATTGTCAGCCGCGTCGACGGCTCTCATGGCTTCCCCGCTGTCTTTGTTGCTACCACCACTACGGATTGCCGATGTGATGGTGATCCCAAACCTCCCCAGGCATGTTAAATGTAACTCTCATTTTTGGAGAACGCCATATCCGTTTGCTGTGGCTTGCCGCACACCGGGGGATACGGCGGCAAGCCGGGGAAGGCCGCCGCGACCTGACGACCTCGTTCAGCCGACGTCTAACACCAGCGGCGGCTCCGTCACCGGGCACTCGGTGCCCGGCGCCAACTCGGCGAAGAATTCGATGGAGGCCGCGATGGTGTGGTCGACGAAAGTAGCGAACTCGTCGAAGGTGACGGGCTCCCGAATCCTGCGGGAGTTGCGTGCAACGATGCCGATCCGTTGTGGGTCAGAGGATCCGCGGACGGTCACGACGACGCCGGTGTGGTGTCGATTCCAGTTGTCGGCAAGTTCCGCCAGGTCAGCGCCATCGGCAGCGGGGAAGAAGCAGCCGGGGGTGACCTGAATCGTCAACTCGTCGCTGTGCCAACGGGAGATTCCGAGGTGGACGTGCAGCCGGCGCGGCCGCGTGTTGGCGACGTAGAAGAATTCGCCGTCGTGCTGGCCGCGGAAAAACCGGCTGCCGCGGGTGCACAGATAACGTTCGATCAGGTTTGCGGACAACGGCTCGGTGAGCGGTTTTCTCGTCATGAGATCAATGCTGAGGCCTGCGCCTTTGCGAATCCTATGCGCCAAGCAAAGCGTCGGCGAAGAATCTGTTGAGAATTAGCTGAGTATAACGATCCGGTCACCGATTGGATAACCAACGACCCACAAAAATGGCGCCCAGCACCGTCGCTGGCCTTCGCCCGGTGACAACACGGCCGCACGGCGCAACGCGCTGGCGCAGATCTTTGACCGCGCGCGACACCGCCGAGACGGTGTCGTCGGCCAGGATCGACGTGGTCGTCAATTTGATGTTCGGGTTACTGTGGTATCGAATGATTTTCGTGCACCGCCCAGTCGGCGCCCGCGCTGTGGATGACGTGGCGGCAGCGCTCGCAACGCAACTCGGTGCGAATCAGGAGGGTTGACTGTGGGATTCGCGGTGGACCGGTTTGACCATATCGTCATCAATTGTCACGACGTCGAGGCCAGCGCCTCGTGGTACGAGCGGGTGCTGGGGATGACGCGCGCGACCTTCGGGCCGTCGCGTCGGATCGCGCTGTCCTTCGGGAATCAGAAAATCAATTTACGACCGGTCGGGGCGTTGGCCGACGACCCCGACTGGGTCACGGGTTCGGTCGAGGCCGCCGGTTCCGAAGACTTGTGCTTCATCACCCGGGCGACCCCGGAAGAGGTGCGCGCTCACCTCGCCGAATGTCGGGTCGAGGTGACATCGGGCCCGGTGACCAAGACCGGTGCGCTGGGCCCGATGACCTCGCACTACTGCCGGGACCTCGATGGCAATCTCATTGAGATCGCCGTCTACTGAATGTCTTCCAGTGGATATAGCTCCGGCAGATTGACCACGATGGCCTCCTGACTGCTGCGGGCGATCACGACTTCTGCCCCGTTATTCGGATCCGGATTTTCTTCGCGGTGCGGCAGATACGGCGGGATGAACACGTAGTCGCCCGGCTGGGCCTTGATGCGCACCTCTTGGGCGCCGTCGTGGAACACGAACTCCGGATTACCGCTGCGCACATAGATTGCGGTCTCCGAATCCCCGTGATGGTGGTTGGCCGAGGCACTTTCCGGTGATGCGTGCGTCTCGCCCATCCACAGCTTCTCCGCGCCAACGGATCGACCGGACAGCGCGGCGAAGCGGCGAAGGCCCTCCGATTGCGCGGTGTCGGCACTGATATCCGACGCCTTGATGTGGTGCACGCGATTGTTCGTCGATTGCTGTGGGGTGTCATCGAAATCGGGGTGGAACCCGTCCGCGGTAGCCATGAGCGCTCCTTGAGTCATGAATCGATCGAATCCCGGTAGGCTTCAAGAAGTCTCAGCCACAGCTCACTGATCGTCGGGAAGCACGGCACCGCATGCCACAGCCGGGCGATCGGCACCTGGCCGGCGACGGCGATGGTGGCCGAATGCAGCATCTCGGTGACACCCGGGCCGACCAACGTCATACCGAGCAGATAGCGCTGATCTTCATCGACCACCATACGCGCGCGGCCCTGGTACCCATCCGCGTAGAGCTGGGCCCCTTTGACGACGTCTCCGATTTCGATGTCCACCGTGCGCACGTGGTGGCCGGCCTGCTCGGCCTGCTCAGCTGTCAGCCCGACCGCGGCCGCTTCGGGGTCGGTGAAGAACGCCTGCGGTACCGCGTAGTGATCGGCCGTCGTGGCATGGGTGCCCCACGGCTCGGTGTCCAACGGGGTTCCCGCGGCGCGGGCCCCGATCGCCGCGCCGGCGATGCGTCCTTGGTATTTGCCTTGATGGGTCAGCAGGGCCCGGTGATTGACGTCGCCTGCCGCATAGAGCCAGCCGTCGTCGATGGCCCGCACTCGGCAGGTGTCGTCGACGTCGAGCCAACTACCCGGGGTCAGTCCGACTGTCGCCAAGCCGATGTCGTCGGTGAGCGGCGCACGGCCGGTGGCGAAAAGCACTTCGTCCACTTGTAATTCGGTGTCGTCGTCCAGCTCGAGCGTCACGGGCCCATCAGGGTTGGGCCGGCTCAGTGCCCGCACCGATACACCTGCGCGCACATCGACGCCCGCGTCGGCGAGTCCGCGGCCGATGAGCTCGCCGACAAACGGCTCCATCCGGGGTAGCAGGCCGGATCCGCGGGCCAGCAGGGTCACCTTGGATCCCAATCCCTGCCAGGCCGTGGCCATTTCGACGCCGACACCGCCGGCACCGACCACGGCGAGTCGGGCCGGCACGAAGCTGCTGTCGGTTGCTTGACGGTTGGTCCAGGGCCGGGCTTCTGCGATGCCAGGCAAGTCGGGAAGCGCGGGCCGGCTGCCGGTGCAGACCACGACCGCGTGCCGGGCGGTGAGCTCCACCTTGTCGCCGCTCGGCACGGCGACAACCACACGCCGGGGCCCGTCCAGCCGTCCGTGCCCGCGGACCAGGGTCGCGCCGATTCCGGCCACCCAATCGGCCTGGTCGGTGTCGTCCCAGTTGGTCACGTATCGGTCGCGGCGGCCGAACACACCTGCAGGGTTGATCGACCCGGTGACCGCCTCGCGCGCGCCGTCCACCCGGCGGACATCGGAAAGGGCAATCACCGGACGCAGCAGGGCTTTACTGGGTACGCAGGCCCAGTACGAACACTCACCTCCGACGAGTTCGCGCTCGACCATCGCGACATTCAGGCCCGCGGCCCGAGCGCGTTCCGCAACGTTCTGTCCGATCGGCCCTGCACCCAGCACCACAACGTCGACTTCGGTAACCGCTGTCATAGTTCCCGATCCTGCCGGTTTGTGCCCCGGTTCGGTAGGCCGGTCGCGACGATGCGCTCAGTTGTGCTCGAGCATCGCCGCGTACTTGCGCAGGTCGTTGTCGGGGACCTGGGTGAAGCCGCCATAGTCCTGGTAAAGCTCGATGCTGGTCGCGCCCATTTCGACGCCGTAGCCGATGACCGCGCCGAGATCGGGCGGCGACGCGCCGCCGGTCTGGAATTCGATTTCGGCGCCGCTCTTCTTCATGGCCGCGTACATCAATTGCTCATCGTGGTCGACTTTTGCCGGCACGTCGAGATTGTGATTGTCCAAGGCACAGCGCTCGCCGCCACGTTTTCGGCAGTCCGCCATCCACGACAGCGTGAAGTCCAGGTCGTGCTTCGGTTTGCCGCCGTCGGTGTCCTTGAACGGGTTGAGCGGCGTCTCGAAACGTGCCCTCTTCCAGGGCGCGTAATCGTCGACGATCTTGTATAGGCAGTCCTGGTATTTCGCGTCGGTCAGCCCGGCCCTGCGAAGCGGGTCGAGCGCGGGGGGCCGCGAGTCGACATTGAACGGCTCGGCGGTGAACATCATGCACGAGGTGACCGCGACCTCGTGGACCAGTGGATCGCTGTCGTACTTGGCGGCCAGCAGCTCTTGCAGATGCGCCCACTGCCAGTGGTACTTGTCGTCCCACACGTGGCCCAGTGCGCGGTCTTTGGCGACGCCGCGGAAGTTGGTGTGTACCACCGGGATCTTTCCGCCGCTGTCTTGCATCACCCAGTCGGGTGCCCAGAAACCGCCCTACACCCGCATTTTCACGGCGAGTGGAGCGTTCGGGTAGTCCTGGTTGTACTTGCGGACGTTGGCGAGGCCCTGATCGATCTCGTTGTTATCGACGAGGCCCGAGGTCGGCGTCGGTTCGAGCGAGCGCCACGTCGCCAGGATGACGATGCCTTGCAGCAGGCCGGGCTTTGCGCGCACGGTGTCCAGGGAGTTGTCGGGCTCGCCGAGCGCAGGTACGAATTTATACGCGCCCATCGAGATGAGCCCGCGTAGCGGCGCTTTCAAGGTGTCGGCGGCGGCGAGCGGATGGCCGCACGGCCACCCCGCCATCACCATCGTGAGGAGAATGACTGCGAGCCCACGCGCGACAGCGACCGGGCGCGCCGATGCGAACCCGGCGGAGCCCCGGGTAGAGGGGAGGGCAGAGCGGCCCCGCACCTGTCGAAGACTACAGCCCGGCGATGAGCTGTTCGGCGAGCTGGCGCAGGTCGCCGACCACCAGGTCTGGCTGTGGGAGGCCGTCGACCGGGAGCGGTGGGTTGCCCGGCCGGGTGATGAGAGCGGCGCGCATGCCGACACTTTGAGCGCCGAGGGTATCCCAGACATGGGCCGCCACCATCATGCACTCGGCGGGCGCCACACCCAGCTCCCGGCAGGCGTGCCGGTACACCGATGGTGACGGTTTGAAGGCACGGACGGATTCGACGCTGAGCTGACGCTCGAAAAGCCCAGCGAGCCCGGCGTTCTCGAGTGGTGTCGACGTGCCCGGCAAGTGCGGTGAATTCGTCAGTGTGGCCAGACGAAAGCCGTTGTCGCGCAACGCGCTGAGGCCCTCGGCCGCATCGGGGTGCGCTGGCATCGTCCGCATCTGTTCGCGTAGGCGCGCGACATCGTCGTCGGTGACGGCAACCCAGTAAATGTCGGCCAACATGCGCAGCACGCCTTGACCGAGCGCGAAGAAATCCACATAGCGCTCGGCCAGTGTCGCGGCCATCGAGTACATGACGAGCTGACCGAACCACTCGCGCAGTACTTTTTCATCGCCAAACAACTCACCGAAAAATGGTGCGATGGAGTCGATATCGATCAGCGTCTCATTCACATCGAACACGAGTACTGGTGGTTGTGCCGGCATTTCCCCTCGCAATCTAGGACGTGCAACCCCGCTATCCCGGGTCGATCCACCGCTACCTCCGGTCGCGCCAGTCTTTCATTGAACGCTCCCGGGGGGCGTTTTGCCCAGCACCTCGTCGATGTCCAGGCCACGATCCACGCCGTGTGGGATGACGGTTTGCCCGGGCTCCAGCCTTAACTGTTTGTCGTCGAGGTAGACGTCGATCTTGTCGGGTTCGAAGGAAACCAGGTTGCTCACCCGCCCTACCTCCGGCCATGCGTTGACGTAGGACCAGGCCCCACGTTTGTGATTACCGACGTCATAGTAGGAGGCTATCCCCTTGTACGGACAGAAGGTCTGTCCTGCAACGGGTTTGAGCGCCGATTCGTCGACGTCCTCGCGCGGCACGTACCACCGGGGTGCGAATCCTGACTCGTACAGTGCCAGCGGGTGTCGGGTCTCGGCAATCATCTGCTCGCCGTCCTTGACCACGAGGTGCCTTGAGGTGGAACGGATATCGATGCGGTGGTAGGCGTCGGCGGCGTGGCCGACGATGCGTTCATCCTCTTCGTAGAAGGCGTCCATGGACCGCCAAGCGAATGCCAGCCTGCCGTCCAGCGCGCCGGCGAATGGGGGCAGACCGGTGTGCTCCCAGGCGCTGTGGTTGGCCTCTCGCTGCGGGACCTTGACGGTGAACCACTGCGTGTCGCCGAGGTCCTGGTGTTGAGTCACCCGATCCTCGGCGATCAGGATGCCCGATTCGATATCGGCGCGTGGGAAGTAGGCCACCGGATAACGACCCGGCTCGTGTAGCAGGACGACGTCTTCGCTGTCGGCGACCCACTGGTCGGCGAAGCGCACGCGCATCCGACGGCGTAACGGCTCCGCGAACAGCAGACGAGCAGGCAGTGGTTGCTCGGTGAGGAAGTGTCCTACCGAACCGGTTGCCAGTGGTCCTTGCTGCCATGCCAAACCCATTGTTCTGCACCTTCTTCTGAGAATGTCAATCGACCACGACGACCATCTTGCCGCCGGCTTCCATCTGCCTCTTTCCAAATCGTTAGTCGTGCTTTGGATATCGACACGAGAAACTGAATGGGACGATTAACCCAATATTATGGATGGGGCAGCCCAGCGATGTCCAGGGCGATTAAGTCACAGGGCGGAGGTCAGGATTTGGGTCTGCGGCCAGACGAGCCGGACCGGCCCTTGCGCGGTTGCGGGTGCGCCGCGAAGGAGCGCACATAGTCGACGGCGGCATTGACCGCCACTCGCAGCGGTTCCGCATCGCCGGTGGCGTGCGTGATCGTCGCGCCGCCTTGATGCGCGGCGACCAGCGACACGGCCAGGTGCCGCGGGTCGGCGTCGGGTCGCAGATCGCCACGCTGGCGCATCGCCGTGAGACCGGTTTGGAACAGCTCGAGCCACTGGTCGTACCCGTCGGCGAGATCGTCGCGGACCTCGTCATCGGCATCGATCAACTCGCCGGCCAGCGAACCATAGACGCAGCCGCCTAACCGGTAGACGGTGTCGATGTCGGCCACGCATGCGTCGGCCCACGCTTGCAGAGCCGCCAGGGTATCGAGGGCGCCGAGCCGCGGCTGGGTATGAAACGCGATGACGTCGCCGCGGCGGGAGGCAATGACCTCGCGGGTCAGATCGCGCTTGTCCCGGAAGTAGTGCGAGATCTGCGATCCGCCGACTCCGGCCGCGCTGCGCACCTTGTCGATGCTCGTGTTCGCGACGCCACGTTCGAACATGACCCGGGCGGCGACGCCGACGATATGGGCCCGAGTCGCCAGTCCCTTGCGGGTGAACCGCGATGTGCTGTCGTCGTTCACGTTGCCGTCGAGCGCCTGCCGCGAGGCCGCCGCGCGGGCCGGGCGACCCTGTCGGCGGGGTCAGTAGCGAACATCCGCAAGTAGTTGACGGCGAACCGGGTGGCATCAGCGTGCGGCCATTCCGCCCGATACGTGAAGGCCAATGTCGCGCCGCCCTGGTGCGCGCTGACGATGACCAGCGCCAGGCGTCGCGAGTCCGCAGTCGCCTGCAGGACGCCACGCTCTTTCATTCGCTGAATCGATGATTCAAGCAACTCGACCCACTGCCAGTAGCCCGTGCCTAACGTGGCGCGCGTTGCATCGTCGGCCTTGGCCAGCTGCGCGGTCAGGGCGTGATAAGTCGGTGTGCCGCTGGATGTTCCGATGCTTCTCAGGTAGCGCACGTTGAGGTCGATCCACCGCTCGAAGTCATCGAACGAGTCCAGATCGGCAAGTTTGGGCTGGCGGTGAAAGTCGAGCACCACGCCGATTTGGCGTCGGATGACCGCGCGAATCAGCGCGCCTTTGTCAGTGAAATAGTGGGCAAGCTGCGAGCCGCTCACCGCCGCGGCCTTGCGCACATTCTCCATGCTCGATGCCGACAGACCCTCGGTGACGATCAGCTCGGCGGCGGCCTGCACGATCCGGTCGCGGGTGGCACGCCCCTTGGCGGTCAACCGTTGTTCGTGCTGAACATCGGGATGGGCCATCGCGTCAGGCTAACCCGCGGGTGCCTCGATTTATGGGATCTTTGGCCCAAAGTGGCCCGACCGAGTGGTCAGGCGGCCACGCGAGTCTTGAGGAAGTTCCGGATCAGCTCGGTGACTTCGTCGAGTGCGGATTCCAGCAGGAAGTGCCCACCGTCGAGCAGATGAATCTCGGCGTCGGGTAGATCCTCGGCGAATGCTTCGGCGCCGGCCGGGCCGAAGATCTCGTCACCGCGGCCCCAGACCGCCAGCAGCGGCACGCCGCTGGCGCGGAAATATTCCTGCACGTGCGGGTACATCGGCACATTGGTGGCGTAGTCCCGCAGCAGTTTCAGCTGGACCAGGTCGTTTCCCGGCCGGGATATCAGCGCATAGTCGTGCTGCCAGGACTCGGGGCTGACCAGCGTCTCGTCGGGCACGCCGGTGACGTATTGCCACCGGGTGGCCTCCAGCGTCAGGAACTGCCGGACTGGGGCCTCGGTGTCAGGTGTCTGTTCGCGCTGATAAGCCTGGACCACTTTCCAGAAGCTCTCCACGAATCCGGCGTCGTACGCGTTGCCGCTCTGGCTGATGACCGCCGTGATAGCGGACGGATCGCGAAGCGCCAACCGCCAGCCGATGGGAGCGCCGTAGTCCTGCACATAGATCGCGTACCGCTCGACGCCGAGGCCGCGCAGCAGGGCCGCGGTCAGATCGGTCAGCGCATCGAAGGTGTAGTCGAACTCGTCGACGGGCGGTGCGTCCGACAGCCCGAACCCCAGATGGTCGGGTGCAATCACGTGGTAGCGGTCGGCAAGCGCCGGAACCAGATCGCGGAACATGTGGGAACTGGTCGGAAATCCGTGCAACAGCACCAGCGTGGGCGCTCCCGCGACGCCTGCTTCGCGGTAGAACAGCCGATGACCGTCGACGGTCGCGTAACGATGATGAACAACCGGCATGAGATTCCTCCGCAATTATGGGATGACCATCCCAGTATGCCTCAAAATTGGCAGCCCACAAGAGTCTCCGCCGGGGTTGACCGGATGGCCGCACCACGAATATTCTGGGTCGGCTATCCCATTTCGTAGATCTCCGGGTTGGTTGAATCGTCAGGAGGGGTGCGGTGGGTAACACCTTGCAGGACAAGGCCGTCCTGGTGGTGGGGCGCGGCAGCGGGATCGCGCGTTCGGTCGTGCTACTGGCGCACGCGGAGGGCGCACGGGTGATCGCGGCGGGACGAGATCAGGCCAAGCTCGCCAGTGCCTATAGCGACAGTGACATCAACACCGACGTTGTCGACCTGACCGACGATGCGTCCATCGCCGCGCTGGCCGCGCGGCTGGGACCCGTCGATCACGTGGTGTCGACCGCGTCGGCACGGGCTCGGGGAAAATTGGCCGACCTGCAGCGGGCCAACCTGCAGCAGTCTTTTGACACAAAAGTCATCGGTCCCACCATGCTGGCCAAATACTTTTCGCCGCATATCAATCCGGGCGGATCGTTCGTGTTGTTCGCGGGCGTCCATGCGTTCAAACTCAACGTCGGCTACCTGGGGGTGGGCATCACCAACGGTGCTGTCGACTTTCTCACCCGGTGGTTGGCCGTCGAACTCGCTCCGATACGAGTGAACGCGGTTTCGCCTGGGGTGATCGATACCGGGGCCTGGGACGCGCTCGGCGAGGACGGCAAACAGGATTACTTCAAGCACATCGCGGCCGGCAACCCGGTCGGGCGGATAGGAACCCCAGAAGATGTCGCCAGCGCCGTGTTGTTCGCGATGACCAACACCTTCATGACCGGTATGACGCTCAAGGTCGACGGCGGCGAACCGCTGATTTAGGCTGTTGCCCGAGGTCTAAGCAGCCAAGGAGACACAGTGGGCACACTTGTTTCGGTCAATGTGGGCATGCCCAAGAACGTGCCATGGCGCGACAAAACCGTGTTCACCGGGATTTGGAAGTCCCCCGTCGAGGGCCCGGTCATGGTGCGCCGACTCAACATCGACGGTGACGGCCAGGGTGATCTGGCCGGCCACGGCGGGGAACAACGCGCAGTCATGGTGTATCAGACCGAGTCGTACGACTTCTGGAAGACCTATTTGGATCGCGACGATTTGGGACCGGGCCACTTCGGGGAGAACTTCACCGTTACCGGCCTCGCCGATGCCGAAGTGTGTATCGGCGACCGCTACCGCATCGGGGACGCCGAATTCGAGGTCACGCAGCCGCGGGTCACCTGCTTTCGTATTGGTCTTCGGCTCAACGAGCCGGAAATGCCTAATCTGCTTGTGGCGCAGCATCGCCCGGGCTTCTACCTCCGCGTCATCACCGAGGGGCACGTGCGTGCCGGTGACGACATCGTGCAGATCCGCCGCGGCCGTCACGAGCTCAGCGTGGCCGACGTCGACGCGCTGCTCTACCTTCCAGGGCACGATATTGAGCAACTCCGCGAGATCGTCGACGTGCCGGCGCTCAGCCCCGGCTGGCAGCAATCCTTCAACGAGATGCTGCACGCGCAGGACGACACCGCGGTCAAGCCGGCAGCGCCCATCGGAGTTGATCCGGGGTGGAACGGATTTCGCCCGTTGCGAGTCAGTGCGATACGCCGGGAATCCCCACAGGTGATGTCGATCCAGCTACAGGCCGACGACCGCAGCCCGCTGCCACCGCCGCTGCCGGGCCAGTACCTGACGATGCGAGTCCCCGGTGCCGCAGAGCCGACGCCACTGCGCAGCTACTCCCTGTCGGGTGACCCCGCCGCGGCCGAATACCGCATCAGCGTCAAGTGCGAAGACCACGGGTTGGTGAGTCAATGGCTACACACCCACATCGAACCCGGATCGCTCGTCGAGGCGGCGGCACCGCGTGGCGACTTCTATCTCACCGAGGGCACGGATCCGGTGATACTGATCTCGGCCGGCATCGGGATCACTCCCGTTTTGGCGATGTTGCACGCACTGTCAGCGGCCCGTAGTGCGCGCGAGATCTGGTGGCTGCACACCACTCGCAATCGCGAAACCCAGGCTTTTGCAGATGAAGTCACTGCTCTGATCGAGTCACTGCCGCATGCTCGACAGTCGATCTTCTTTACCCAGACGCGGGGACGCCTGGACTCCTCGGCAATCGCGGCGCTGGGCCTGCCGCCCGATGCTGCTGCATACCTCTGCGGCCCAACTCAATTCATGACTGACATGCGCAACTGGCTCAACGCGGCCGGACTCGACAACGCCAGTATTCACAGCGAATTGTTCGGCGCGCTCCCGCCAATCAATCCTGGGATTGTCGACGGGGCGCCACGCCGGCCGCCGCACCCTCCGGCCGGAACACCGGGAACGGGACCGTCAATCACCTTTGCCCGCAGCGGACTTACCGTCAGCTGGTCTGACGACTACGCCAACATCCTGGACCTGGCGGAAGCCTGCGACGTGCCGACCCGATTTTCGTGCCGGAGCGGAGTCTGTCACGTGTGCGAAACCGGTGTGGTGGCCGGTACGACGACCTACGTCCAGATGCCGTTGGAGCCGCCGAGCAAATCAACGGTGCTGATTTGCTCGGCGGCTCCGGCAAGCGATCTGGTGCTAGACCTCTAGCGAACCCGAAATGCCTTAATTGGCAATGGCACGCTGACGGCCCGTCGCGTGCAATGGCCCGGCGGGCTTATTCCTACGTGCTGAGCGCGACGGATGCTTCTGCGGTGTAGCACAGGAAGGTCAGTGTCTCCTGCAGATAGAGCTCTACGGTCTCGGCATCGTGACTCGTGTAGCCGATCGATACGTCGGTGCCCAACTGCAGATCGAAGTCGCCGCCGCGGGTGGTCAACACAAAAGCGCCGTCAATGGCCGGAGCCCAGATGATGTCTCCGTTGACCAGTCTGTTGATGTGTTCGAGGATGGGATAGCCGTGCTCGGTAGTCTCGCTGACCTTCGTGTAGACGTCGGCGGACAACAGCACCGAGTAGGGGCCGTCGACACCGGCCAACCGCAATTCGGACAGCGCTTGGGTGATGATGTCCGGAATTGCGCGGGGATCGTCGGGCAATGTCAATGCGGGGTTCGAGCTGGCGTTGCGGATCCCGTCGATCGACGCGGCGGCGTAACCCTCGAAGATGGTGCGGTCCTCGACGAACGCCAACTTCTTAGCGGCGTCCTTGACCGGGTCCCAGTCGGAGTCCTGCGAACCACGCTCCACATCATCGATCTCAGATCGCGACAGCGTGAATGGAACCCGCAGGCGGACAAGGGGTTTGCTGGCACGCAGGTGCGCCACCACGCCGTCGGTGGGCGCCTGCACGTCGACCAGCCGGCCGGTGCTGACCGACGCCGTGACCGGCCCACCGGGCTCGCTGACGTCGACCACCCGGCGTCCGGCGATGTGGCGCTTGAAGGTTCGCGTCGCCTCCAATTCGATTTCGGTCCAGGCGACGTCGGTGACCGGGGCCAGATTGCGGTAGAGGTTGTTCGTCATTGGGTAGTTCCTTTCAGGCTGCCGATCGAAAGTGAGCCGTCATCGAGCGCGGGTGCAGCTGGCCGTACGGTCTCCAGCGGCGCGGGCAGGGGCGGTGGATCGTCGAGGAAGTCGACAGTGGAAGAGAAGAACAGCCCGCCGGTGATGGCAGTGGAGAAGTCCAGCACGCGATCGGTGTTGCCAGGCGGATCGCCGAGAAACATGTTGCTCAGCATTCGTTCGGTAACCTCTGGCGTCCGCGAATAGCCGATGAAGTACGTGCCGTACTCGCCCTTGCCGAGCTCGCCGAACGGCATGTTGGCCCGCACGATCTTGAGCTCGTTGCCGTCGTCGTCTTCGATCACGTTGAGTGCAATGTGTGAGTTGGACGGCTTCACGTCGTCGTCCATCTCGATGTCTTCGAGCTTCGTGCGGCCGAATACCAGTTCCTGGTCGGTAACCGATAGCGAATCCCACGACTGCATGTCGTGCAGGTATTTCTGCACATGGACGTAGCAGGAGCCGGCGAAGTCGGGATCCTCGTCGCCGATCGCGGTGGCGCTCACAGCGATTGGGCCGTCCGGGTTTTCGGTACCGTCGACGAAGCCCAGCAGGTCGCGATTGTCGAAGAATTTGAAGCCGTGCACTTCGTCGACGACAGTCACCGCGCCGGTCATCGACTTGAGGATGCGGCCGGCCAACTCGAAACACACGTCCAGCGTCTCGGCGCGAATGTGGAAAAGCAGGTCGCCTGGTGTGGCGGGTGCGGTGTGCCGAGGTCCATTCAGCTCGATGAACGGATGCAGTTCGGCGGGCCGTGGACCTCCGAACAGCCGGTCCCAGGCCTCCGAGCCGATCGAGGTCACCACCGACAGATGCTTGGTCGGGTCGCGAAAGCCAATGGCACGCACCAGCCCCGAGAGGTCCGGCAGTGCGTCGTGCACGGTCGCTTCGCCGCCGTCGTCGATGGTGAGCACCAGGAAGATCGCGGCAGGCGTCAGCGGCGCAAGAACGGGTTGCGGCTGAACCGGAGGCACAGGGCGACCTTAGCGTGGTGACGGGGAGCGCAGGAAGTGCGCGAGCGAGGAGCCGCGCAATCGGGCCCAGCGTGAACTGCGTGGTCACGGACAGCCATGATGGTGAACATGTCGGCCAGCGCCGCAGGCCTCTGCGAATTCATCGACGCTTCTCCGTCGCCGTTTCATGTCTGCGCCACGGTGGCCGGCCGGCTAATCGCGTCGGGCTACTCCGAACTCCGCGAAGCCGACCCGTGGCCCCGTCAACCGGGTCGCTACTTCATCATTCGCGCTGGCTCGCTGGTCGCTTGGAACTCATCTGGCCCCGACGGCGCATTCCGGATTGTTGGTGCGCACACCGACAGCCCCAACCTGCGGGTCAAGCAGCATCCGGACCGGGTGGTGGCCGGCTGGCGGGTGGTGGCGCTGGCGCCCTATGGGGGAGCGTGGCTCAACTCTTGGCTGGATCGCGACCTAGGGATCAGCGGCCGACTGTCTTTGCGTGACGGGTCCGGCGTCAGCCATCGGCTCGTCCGGGTTGACGACCCGATCCTGCGGGTGCCGCAGCTGGCCATCCATCTGGCCGACGATCGCAAGTCGCTGACGCTGGACCCGCAACGACATGTCAACGCGGTGTGGGGCGTTGGCGACGAAGTCAGTTCGTTTGTGGGCTACGTCGCCGAGCGCGCTGGGGTGGCACCGGCCGACGTGCTGGCCGCCGACCTGATGACGCACGATCTCACGCCGTCGTCGGTGATCAGCGCCGACGCCAGCCTGGTGAGCGCGCCCCGGCTGGATAACCTGGCGAGTTGCTACGCGGGTATGGAGGCACTGCTCGCCGCGCAGCCGTCGAACTTCCTGCCGGTGCTGGTGCTTTTCGACCACGAGGAAGTCGGCTCGGCGTCGGACCACGGCGCGCAGTCCAACCTGCTGGGCACCGTGCTGGAGCGCATCGTGCTGGCCGCCGGCAGCAGCCGGGAAGACTTCCTGCGGCGACTGCCCGCGTCGTTGCTGGCATCGGCCGACATGGCACACGCCACTCACCCTAATTACCCGGAACGGCACGAGCCCGGTCATCTGATCGAGGTCAACGCCGGCCCGGTCCTCAAGGTGCATCCCAATCTGCGCTACGCCACCGACGGTCGCACCGCGGCCGCGTTCGCGCTCGCATGCCAGCAAGCGGGGGTTGCGCTGCAGCGCTATGAGCACCGGGCCGACCTGCCGTGCGGATCGACGATCGGGCCGCTGGTCTCGGCGCGGACCGGCATCCCCACCGTCGACGTCGGCGCCGCGCAGCTCGCCATGCACTCCGCGCGCGAACTGATGGGCGCGCACGACGTCGCCGCCTATTCCGCTGCGCTGCAATCGTTTTTAGCGCCCGTGGCATAGGGTCTGGCGATATGGCGCTCCACGTGGAAATGGTCACCATCGACTGCAGCGATCCGGCGACGTTGGCCGCGTGGTGGGCTCAGCAGTTCGGAGGCACGACGCATGACCTGCTCGCCGACGAATTCACCGTGGTGACCTTGCCTGACGGGCTCCAGCTCGGGTTCCAGAAGGTGCCAGATCCCACTCCCGGGAAAAACCGCGTGCACCTGGATTTCGGTGCGGCCGACGTGGACGAAGAAGTGTCGCGGCTGACCGTGGGCGGAGCCGTCGAGGTAGGTCGGCACAGCTTCGGCGATGATTTTGGCTGGGTGGTACTGGCCGACCCCGAGGGCAACGTGTTCTGCGTGACCCGTCAGTAACTCGACACCCCGTCGAGCAGCACGTCAACGAGCCCGTCGAATCCGCCCGTGCCGCTGCCCGGATGCGTCAGCGTGTGGAAGAGCATCGTGCCGACCAATGCGTTGGCGACGGCATCGATGTCCGCATCGGCGCGAAGCTCGCCGCCGTCGACGGCTTGGCGGAGTCGAGTTGTCAACCCGGCCAGTTGTGGAGCGCTCAATTGCTGATAGAGATCCTCGCCGTCGGCCGGGCGCGCGGCCGCAGCGGCGATCAAGGCTCGTACCAATGCGGCGTTGGGCGGCACAGCCAGGAAATCAGCGTGCTCGTCGAGCCAACGCTGCAGGTCAGCTCGGATGTCTGCGGTCTCGGCGACCGGGAACGAACCTGACCCTCCGTACGCCTCCAACACCGCTTCGGCGACCAACGGTGCTTTCGACGACCACCGCCGGTACAGCGTCTTCTTGCCCACCCCCGCGCGCGCAGCGACGCTTTCCATCGACAGCTCGGCGTAGCTGCATGTGGTCAGAAGTTCGCGGGTGGCATCCAGAATCGCGCGATGCAGCCGGCTGTCGCGCGGCCGGCCAACCCGTTCGTCGGGCACTGGCGAGCGGCCGTCTGGATGAGCTACCTTCATCGTGGACATATTAGGAAACGATACGTGTCGTTTCTAGGAAAGGGCTCACCGGTGAGTGCTCCGTCGTTAGCAGTGCCGAAGACCTGGGACGACATCACCCCCGAGTGGATGTCGACGGCACTGGCCGCGGACTTCCCCGGCGTGCAGGTCGACACGGTCACCGTCGAGCTTCGTGATGACGGCACCAACCGACGTGCCCGGTTGGGCGTCACCTACCGCGACGGCGCGGGTCCGGCAACCGTCTTCGTCAAGGCCGCCGATCCCGCGCACAAAGCACTGATCCGGTTGACCAGTGGCATGTTCCATGAGCCACGGCTGTTCAGCTGCGGGGCCCAATTGCCGCTCGAGCACCCCGCCGTCTACACCGCGCTCATCGACGAGGCCGACTACGACTTCATGCTGGTCATGGAAGACGTCAGAGCCCGGGGAGCCGATCCCCGCGACGGCAGCCGGCCTTTGACCGTGGAGCAGGTCGCCACGGGCGTGCGCGGTCTGGCCCGGATGCACGGCAAGTACTGGGGAGAACGCGTGCTGCGTGCTCCGGGGCTCGGATGGCTCGAACCCTTCCTGCCGTGGGACGGCATGCAAGCGGCACCGCTGCCCGCCGCCCTGGAACGCCTCGGCGACGACGCCCCCACCGCGGTGACGTCGTTGACGATCGACGAACTGATCGAGTCGATCTGGAAGCCTTACATCGCAACGCTGGCGACGTCGCCGCAAACCCTGCTGCATGGTGATCCGCATATCGGCAACACCTATCTGCTGCCCAGCGGGGAGGTCGGGTTTCTCGACTGGCAGGTGGCCCGCCGGGGCAACTGGTCGCTGGATCTGGGTTACTTCCTGCAAGGCGCGCTGACCGTCGAGGATCGCCGTCGTAGCGAGCGCGACCTCCTGGTGGAGTATCGGGACTCGCTGGGGCTGCCGGCCGACGAGCTGCCCAGCGCCGAGGAGATCTGGTTGCGTTACCGGGCGTCGGTCGCACACGGGCTCACCCTCTGGCTGGTTACCGCAAGCGCCGGTGAGTGGCAGCGTGTGGACGTCTCCATCCCACTGGCGCAACGGTATTCGTTCGCCTACGCCGACCTGGATGTGGCGTCAGCACTGGCCGAGATCGCCGGTTAGCCCGGGCTCGTGACTCCCATCCCTCGTAGCCACTGGTCGAGCAGCAGCTGGGAAAGTTGGTCGACGTCCACGTCCTCGCCGGCCAGTACATAAGACATCGGGGCGACCAACTGGATGAGCGCCAGCGACGCCGCCAGTTCGACCGGTACGGCGTTCGGCAATTCGCCGGATTGGACCGCCGCGGAGATGGTGTCGACGATCAGGGCGAGCAATTCCGGGTGCGCCGAGTGTGGATCATTCGAGGGCGTCGCACGGGCGAACTCCTCGAGCATCCGGATGTGGCCGGGGCCGGCCGTGCGCCAGGCATCGTAGATCGCGGCCCGGATGTGCCCGAGTGTGCTTGCGATGTCGGCGGTTTCGGCTGCTGCGATGCGCGCGGCCCCATCGTGCGCGAGACGACGGTTGAACTCACGCAGCAGGCCCGCCTTGGTGTGGAAAATCCGGAAGAAGGTTGCCCGGCCGATGCCGGCGTGCGCGCAGATGTCCTCGACGGTCAGCTCATCGAAGGAGCGCGAAGCGAGCAGGCCGCTTGCGGCGTCATAGAGCTGGGCGGCATTGCGCTGTCGTCGGCGCGAGCGACCGTCGAGCGTTTGGGTCGTTCCGAGCGCCACAACACCCCCTGTTCGGTTTTGAGGCTTGACTCGCTAAAACGAAACTAGTGATACTTGGGTCTCAATTCAAGGAGGGTCGCAATTGCTGATGAAGCCGTTGGTCATCGAGACGGTCGAGCAAGTCGATGCGGACTGGCTGACGACCGTGCTTGGTCAGGCCGGTATCGCCGGGACCGTGCGCAGTGTGACCGCCGAGCGGGTGGGCACCGGTCAGATGGGCTCATGCTTCCGGTTGCACGTCGGCTATGCCGACGGCGAAGGCCCCACCCGGCTGATCGTGAAATTGCCTGCGGCAGAACCGGATAGCCGCGCCGCGGGCATGTTGGGCTACCGCTGCGAGACAAGCTTCTACCGCGAGCTCGCCGACCGGATCAGCACTCGGATTCCCCGCTGCTTCTTCACGGCTTTCGACGAATCGACCAACGGGTTCACCTTGGTACTGGAGGATCTCGCTCCGGCCGAGCCGGGTGACCAAATCGCGGGGTGCACGGTGGATCAGGCGCTCGCCGCGGCGGTGAATGTCGCCGGTTTGCACGCGGCGACATGGAACGACCCGTCGATTCGCGAGTTTGCTTGGCTTATACCGGATCTCACGGCGATGCCGGAATTCACCGCCGAGTTTCTCGGCAACGCAACCGATCAGTTCCTGGAGCGTTATCCCGTCGAGCCGAGCACCGCATCGGTCTTGCGGCGTTTCACCGAGCGATTTGTGACGTGGGCGACTGGGCGCCCCGAACCCTATTCGCTGGTGCACAGCGACTATCGACTCGACAACCTGCTTTTTGCGGCGGCTGCTGCCGACGACTTGGTGATCGCGGTGGATTGGCAGGTGGTGACGGTCGGTTCGCCGCTGCGCGACGTTGCCTTCCTGCTCGCCACGGGTCTTTCTCCAGACGACCGTCGCGCGGGTGAACGCGGGATCGTCGACGCCTATCACCGTCGGCTCGTGCAACTCGGCGTGACCGATTACGGCGCCGAGCGCTGCTGGAACGACTACCGCTACGCCCTATTCCAGGGGCCGTTCATCACCGTCCTGGGCGCGTTCGTCGGCCAACGGACGGAGCGCGGCGACCGGATGTTCACGGTGATGGCGGATCGGTCGGCCGCCGCGATCGAGGATCTCGACGCCTTGTCACTGCTGGGCGATGTGAACGGCTGAACGCAGCACACTGCCGCCTAGCGCCGAACCACTGGAGGAATGATGCTCAGCGCGTACGACGACTTCCCGATCCACGCCTCGGCGGATCCGATCGCCACGCCGGCGAGTAGCGACCCGAACCACTACGACCGTTATTGGTTCAACGGGCATCAACGCGACGGCGACTTCTACTTCGGCGCCGCGATGGGTCACTATCCCGTCCGAGGCATCATCGACGCCGCCTTCAGCCTTGTAAAAGACGGGGTCGAGCACTCCATCTTCGCCTCCGGCGCGATGCCGCTGGACCGGTCGACCACAGTCGGCCCGATCCGCGTCGAGGTGCCCGAACCGATGCGCACCATCCGCTTCGTCGTCGAACCCAACGAGTACGGCATCGCCTGCGACCTCACCTTCCGCGCCACGACGGTCGCCATCGAGGAGCCCCGACAGCAACGCCGCAGCCCGGAGGGCATCCTGCTCACCGACCACACCCGTCTCACCCAATGGGGCACCTGGGAGGGCACCGTCGTGGTCGACGGCGACGAGCTCCGCATCGACCCAGACGATGTGTCTGGTACTCGGGACCGCTCATGGGGGATCCGGCCGGTTGGCGAGCAGATCCCGTTGCTTCGGCAGCCGATGGAATTCCAGGTGTTCTGGCTCTGGGCGCCGCTGCACTTCGGGGATCGGTTCACGCACTTGGCTTTCCACGAGCATGAGGATGGCAGCCGATGGCTCGAGACGGCGCTCGTTCTCGATCCCATCCCCGACGGCGCGCCCGGGTGGGGCAAGGACGGCGTGCGCGAATGCGATGGCATCGGCTATGACATCGAATGGGAGCCTGGGCGGCGCGAGATGCGGCGGGCCCGGCTGTGGTTCGACGACCCGATCGAAGGCGAGACGCACATCGAGGTCGAGAAGAAGTTCACCTTCCGCATGCGCGGCATCGGCTACTGGCACCCGCACTGGTTGCACGGCAGCAACCACGGGCAGCTCGAAATCGGACGAGAGTCAATACGACTCGAGGACTTCGACCCCCTCGATTTCGGGTCGATCCATATCCAGAACCTCGTCGTGGCGACGATGGGCGACCGCAAAGGCGTCGGCGTCGTCGAACAGATCGCGCTCGGTCCCCACCGGCCCAGCAGTCTCACCGGCTTTCTCGACGGGCACCCGTGACCTGTCGAGCGGACTAGCCGCCGCCGCGGACCTTAGACTGTGTGGCGTGACGACCGCGCGCACCCAGCTGATTGACACTGTCGAGCACGCGGCAACCACCCCTGAGCAGCCGCAACCATTCCGCGAGCTGGGTCTCAAAGACGACGAGTACCAGCGAATTCGAGAAATTCTGGGCCGTCGGCCCACCGATACCGAGCTGGCGATGTACTCGGTGATGTGGAGTGAGCACTGCTCCTACAAGTCTTCCAAGGTGCACCTGCGCTATTTCGGTGAGACCACGACCGACGAGATGCGCGCAGGCATGCTGGCCGGTATCGGCGAAAACGCCGGCGTCGTCGATATCGGCGACGGCTGGGCCGTCACCTTCAAGGTGGAATCGCACAACCATCCGTCCTACGTGGAGCCCTATCAGGGGGCGGCCACCGGGGTGGGCGGCATCGTCCGCGACATCATGGCCATGGGCGCGCGGCCCGTCGCGGTGATGGACCAGTTGCGGTTCGGCGCCGCCGACGCACCGGACACCCGTCGCGTGCTCGACGGGGTG
This sequence comes from uncultured Actinomycetota bacterium, assembly GCA_963826365.1. Taxonomy (GTDB): domain Bacteria; phylum Actinomycetota; class Actinomycetes; order Mycobacteriales; family Mycobacteriaceae; genus Mycobacterium. The sequence continues at coordinate 339,094 of CAWGXA010000014.1, forward strand.
GTGCGCGGCGTCGGCGGCTACGGCAACTCACTGGGCCTGCCCAACATCGGCGGCGAAACCATCTTCGACGCGTCCTATGCGGGCAACCCATTGGTGAACGCGCTGTGTGTCGGGGTGTTGCGCAAAGAGGATCTGCACCTTGCGTTCGCGTCGGGCACCGGCAACAAGATCATCCTGTTCGGCGCGCGCACCGGCCTGGACGGCATCGGCGGCGTGTCCGTGCTGGCTTCGGAAACCTTTGGCGGCGACGAGGGCGGCGGTCCCGGCCGCAAGAAGCTGCCCTCGGTACAAGTGGGCGACCCGTTCACCGAGAAGGTGCTCATCGAGTGCTGCCTCGAGCTGTACGCGGCGGGCATCGTGATCGGCATCCAGGACCTTGGTGGTGCCGGGTTATCCTGTGCAACTTCGGAACTCGCATCAGCAGGTGACGGTGGGATGCGTGTCGAGCTGGACACCGTTCCGCAGCGTGCGGCCAACATGACACCCGCCGAGATCCTGTCCAGCGAGTCGCAGGAGCGGATGTGCGCCGTCGTCGCGCCGGAGAACGTCGAGGCGTTTTTGGCCGTGTGTCGTAAGTGGGAGGTGCTGGCCACCGTCATCGGCGAAGTCACCGACGGCGACCGGCTGCGGATCACTTGGCACGGCGAAACGGTCGTCGACGTGCCGCCCCGCACGGTCGCTCACCAGGGCCCGGTATACGAGCGGCCGCTGGCCCGCCCCGACTCCCAGGACGCCTTGAACGCGGACCGCTCCGCGCGGCTGCCGCGGCCCACCACCGGCGCTGAACTGCGCGCGACTTTGCTTGCGCTGCTTGGCAGTCCGCACTTGTGCAGCCGGGCGTTCATCACCGAGCAATACGACCGCTACGTGCGGGGCAACACCGTACTCGCCGAGCACGCCGACGGCGGTGTGCTGCGCATCGACGAGGCCACCGGGCGCGGAATCGCGCTATCGACCGACGCCTCCGGGCGTTACACGCTGCTGGATCCCTACGCCGGTGCCCAACTCGCGCTGGCCGAGGCGTACCGCAATGTCGCTGTCACCGGTGCCACCCCGGTGGCGGTGACCAACTGCCTCAACTTCGGTTCGCCCGAAGACCCCGGAGTGATGTGGCAGTTCGCCCAAGCGGTGAAGGGCCTCGCCGATGGCTGTGTCGCCCTGGGCATTCCAGTCACCGGCGGAAACGTCAGCTTCTACAACCAGACCGGCTCAACCGCCATCCTGCCCACGCCGGTGGTTGGGGTCCTCGGTGTCATCGACGATGTCGCGCGACGCATCCCCACCGGACTGGGCGGCGATCCCGGCGAGACCCTGATCCTGCTGGGCGACACTCGCGACGAGTTCGACGGCTCGATCTGGGCTCAGGTGACGGCCGATCACCTCGGTGGGTTACCGCCCGCGGTCGATCTGGCGCGCGAGAAGTTGCTGGCGGAGGTGTTGAGCTCGGCATCACGCGACGGACTGGTGTCCGCGGCGCATGACCTGTCCGAAGGCGGCCTGGCGCAGGCTGTCATCGAATCGGCGCTGGCCGGTGAAACCGGTTGCCGCATCGTGCTCCCCGAGGATGCCGATCCATTCGTGATGCTGTTCTCCGAATCGGCCGGCCGGGTGCTGGTCGCGGTGCCCCGCACCGAGGAGAGCCGATTCCGCTCGATGTGTGAGGCGCGGGGGCTACCCGCCGTCCGCATCGGCGTCGGCGACCACGGTTCGGACGCGGTGGAATTTCAGGGGTTGTTCACGGTGTCGCTGGCGGAATTGCGCGCGACGTCCGACGCGGTGTTGCCACGACTTTTCGGCTGAGCGTCGGCGGCCTCGCCGTGCGCCGCGTTGACCGGGCAGCCAATGCGGCGGCAGCCACAAAAAGTGCGGATACCCGCCGGCACCCCTAGTACACTTGTTTCATCTGCGTTAACCGATCATGGAAGGGGTTGGCACCTCCGGTGCACAGACTCAGGGCCGCGGAGCATCCGCGGCCGGACTACGTGCTGATGCACATAAGCGATACGCATCTCATTGCGGACGGGTCTCTCTACGGGGCAGTCGATGCCGATGATCTGCTTGATGAGTTACTCGAGCAGCTCAAGCCGTCCGGGCTACGCCCCAACGCCATCATCTTCACCGGCGACTTGGCGGATCAGGGTGAGCCGGGGGCTTACCGCAAGCTACGCGCCGTGGTCGAGCCCTTTGCGGCCCAATTGGGCGCCGAACTGATCTGGGTGATGGGCAACCACGACAACCGGGCCGAACTGCGCAGGCTGCTGCTGGATGAGGCGCCCTCGATGGCGCCACTGGACCGCGTGCAGATGATCGACGGGCTACGGATCATCACCCTCGATACCTCGGTGCCGGGCCATCACTACGGTGAGATCTGCGATTCCCAATTAGCTTGGCTCGCCGATGAATTGGCTACGCAAGCACCGGACGGCACGATTCTGGCGCTGCACCATCCGCCGATTCCCAGTGTCTTGGACCTGGCCGTCACGGTCGAACTGCGCGATCAGGCGCCCCTGGGTCGGGTGCTCAAGGGCACCGATGTTCGGGCCATTTTGGCCGGGCACCTGCACTATTCGACCAGTGCCACCTTCGTCGGGATTCCGGTGTCCGTCGCGTCGTCCACGTGTTACACCCAGGATCTGACGGTTGAAGCCGGCGGAACGCGCGGCCGAGATGGCGCCCAGGGTTGCAACGTGGTGCACGTCTACCAAGACACCGTGGTGCACTCGGTGGTTCCGCTGGGCACCGGGAAAACCGTGGGTACCTTCGTATCCGGCCCGCAGGCGCAACGCAAACTCACCGAAAGCGGCATATTCATCGAACCGTCTCGGCGAGACTCGCTGTTTAGCCAGCCTCCGATGGTGTTAGCGTCATCGGCTCGGCAAACCCCGGTTGATTGACGTCGGCCTCGACTTTCTCCCAGGGTGCGGGTATCGGGAAATAGCGTTCCAGGAACCCGACAACACGCTCGGTGCGCTCGGCCGAGGTCACCTCGGGAGAACTGCTGTCGTTGAGGCAGAAAAAGTCATAGCTGCGTTTCTTTCGTAGCACCGGAAGTAGGTTCAAGCCGTCCCGCGTGGTGGTATTCACGTACAGCATTTTGGCTTTCTCCTGCGGTACGGCGCGTCCGGTCATCAACGCGTAGTAATGGTAGAACGAGTTGGTCACCGAGATATCGGTGCTTGACCGAAATTGACTGACCTGGGTGCGAGCAAAGTCCTCGGGGAATTCACGTTCCATCTCGATCAGCACGCTTTTGCGCAGCGGTACCGCCGTGTGCTCGAGATGGCGGGTGATGACCTGGCCGAACCGCTCCAAGATCAGCTTCCGGTTCACCCGCGCCGCGTTCTCAAAGCCGCTGCGAGTGTTGTCGTTGGCGCCCAACCCAATACGGGTCTTGGCCTCGATGAACCTGGTGACTCCACCCGGGGAGAAGAACATGCTGGCTTTGAGCGGTCGACCGAAAAACATGTCGTCGTTCGAGTACAGGAAGTGCTCGGATAGCTCCCCGATGTTGTGTAGTTGGCTTTCTACGGCATGCGAGCTATAGGTGGGCAAGGCCGCCGGATCCGAGAAGTGGTCCTCCGCGCGGACGATGGTGATCTTCGGATGCTCGGCCAGCCAGGCCGGCGCAGGCGAATCGGTCGCGATGAAGATCCGCCGCACCCAGGGCGCGAACATGTTCACCGACCGCAGCGCGTATTTGAGCTCGTCGATCTGGCGAATGCGCGCTTCGGCGTCGTCACCTTCGCCGGCGACATACTTCGACATTTGCGCAGCTCGCTGTGCCCGGAACTGCGGATCACTGCCCTCCACCCAGGAGAACACCATGTCGATATCGAACGTCACATCGCTCGCGTGTGGGGTGAACATCCCGACGATGGTGGGCCACTTGTAGCCGTAGAGCTTGATGGTTGCGGGCTTTAATTCGCCCTGTGGCAAGACTTTCCGGGTGAGCGAGTTCTCTACCGGGCAGCGGATCACCGACTCTTCGTAGACCCAGAACTGTAGTTCCACACCACACGCCGGCCCATATCGCAAGCCTCCCGGCGCAATTCGTCGCCGATAGAGCCGCAGGATACGCGGATCGACCAACGGCGACAGCTGGCCTTTGGCGATGAGGACCGGGGAAAGCCCTTTTTCATCGATCGTTTTCGCGTACATCGGTTCGCCTGCACACGCCGTGATCAGCGCACGCTCCACCGCGGGGCGCCGTTCGATATTGATCGCGAGGATGGGCCGGTTCTTCGGGTTGCGGATCAACAGGAAAGGAATACGGGCCCTGTTCAACGCCTTTCGTACGAAAACCAGGTCTTCGATCTGTGCCTCGTCAGGGGTCAAGCTGGATTCCCGGCGGGCGATCTTTCCGCGCCGGGTAACAATGATGGGGTCGAGGCTGGTCCGACTGCCCACGCGCGACGCATTCACGGCCATCCGAACACCGCCTTCCAAAGTCATTGCGGAGCCGCGGGCGTCCCGCTCGTCAAGGATTGGCACAAGGGAGCGCCCCGGCCGGCACGGCTGGTAGGTATATGGTGCGGGTAAAGCGATATTTCCTGCAAGGCAGCGGATTTAGCGCAATCTTGGAAATCCAACGGCAACCTTGCCGTTGCATCGGTGTCACAAGATGTTGGGCTGCCAGCCGCTACGAGTGGACGCGGTCGAGCTGATCGGGGACGACATTTCCGTCCGGTCCCAGCAGCGGGGTTTGGTCGCCATTGGGTTGGTCGAAGCCCTGGGTCGCACACGGGTACGGCGGGCTGATGCCCAGTGGGTTGATGAACATCGGGTTGACCAGCCATCGGCCGTCGAGGTTGGCGTAGGCACGACACATCAACTCGATCTGGTTGCGGTTGATCACCAGGCGCAATGCGGTTGCGTCCCCGATGAATGTCGCATCTCCATCGGAGTCGCCGGCTCCGAATACCTGACGCTGTTGCTCGGGCAACTGATCGAACGCCCCCGGCCCCTGCACGCCGAACACTTGCTCGTTGACCCGGCACCGCTTGCCCTCGTTGTACGGCACGGACGGCTCCCCGCCGCACAGGGCCAGACGCGTCGTCAGGACGTCACCGTCGTGTTCGGTGCGGGTGCCCATCGCGCGATCGGCGGAGATCCCAACGTCGGCGGCCCAGACCCGCACCACCGGCTCCGGCGAGGCCGAGACAATCCGCACGTCAAATCCGTTGTCCTGCAGCGTGGCAACGAGGTCGCGAATCTGTGCGTAGTAGCGCACCCACCCGGCGCGGCGGGTGGTGCCGACTTGCTGCTCTGTTCCTTCGGGTGCCGCTAGGCTCTCGTTGCGTGCCGCTTCAACGAATCCGGTCACCTCGGCGTCGGTCCAGCCGGCCAGCAGTTGCGCCGCCCAGGCGGCAGCGGGGTCGAAGCGGCGGCGGTTATAGCCAACGAATGCTGGTTTGCCCGTTCGTGTTTGGCGATCTGCGTAAACCGACATTAGCTCGTCGGCGCAGCCAGCGGCCGACCCGGTGGGCAACGGCTGGCCCGGAGGCGCAAGCCCACCGCACGCGGCTGCCAATGCTGCGACCGCAGGCGGCGTGAGGTAACCGCTGCTGGTGCTCCAATCGCCGCCGGCCGGTTGACGGACCTTGGAATTGCGCAGCATCCAGAACAGCGTCACGTCGCTGATGGCATTTTTCACCACGGTGTTGTCCCAGTCGAACAACGCCAGGGGCGCGCCATCTGTTGCCGATCCCAATTTGCCGCAGCTGCCCAGCTTGCTGGCCATCGCGTTGATCCGGTCGCGGTTGTCGCCGTACCATCCCGGATCGCCAGCAAGGGTGCGACAGTGCGTATCCGACGCGTCGCCCTCGGAATAGTCGCCGGAATCACCGCAGCCGGCGAGCAGCAGCACGACCCCGGTTGTCGCCAACGCCACCAGCCGACGCGCGACGGCGGCGGCACGGTCGGCTGTCCCCATCGCAGCGCAGTGTTCGTTTGTCATGCGTCCCTTAGGGGTTGATGGTGTTGTCACCCAGCTGGCGGCCCCACACGTAATCGGTCACAAGCGGGGAACCGATATCGAAGTGGTTGTATGGAGCCACGCTCACCCCAGTGTCCATGACCAGAGTAGGTGCCGGCCACAGCTCACGTGTGATCGATTGCCAACATCCCGGCCGCCCACCTGGCCCGCCCCTGGCGTTGGTTCGCGGCAGGTTCTCCGGATAGATGTATGGATTGGGGGCCCCGGCGACTGCTCCCGAGGAATGTGCCCCCAGCGCGTAGCCGTTATCACCGAGCGCATTGCGGATCTTTGGCGCAACTTCGCTGAAGTTGCGCAGGGTGCAAAAGATCTCGGGACTGTATTCGTCGAGCAGCTGGCTGGTGGTGACGAGATCAGCGGCGCCGTGCGTCAGGTAGGGCCCGCTCCGCTCAAAAACGTCTGCGCCGCTGCGGCCGAGTCCGGCGGCAGCCAGCAGCGCCGCATCCAGGTCGCCGTGTTGTCGGTTGAGCGTGCGTGCTGTGGTCACTGCGTGGTCGAGCGCATCCCACAAGTCCCGGGACGCATTGGCGTAGGTGTCACCCAGGGCCGCCAGCCGCGCAATGTCCAAGCGGAGTTGGGGCAGCTGCGGGTTCACGTCGTCGAGGATCGCGTTGCCGTTGATCAGTGCTGCGCCGAACTTTTCGCCCAGCCCGGTCAGCGCCTGCGCGGCCGCGCTGACCGTCAGGTTCACCTTGACCGGATCGATCTTCTCGGTGATCGACGTCAGCGTCTCGAACAAGGTGTTGAATTCCGTCGTCACCGACGTCGCATCGATCACGGTGGAGGGCGTGATGGATTCCGCAGCGGGGTTACTCGGCGAGGTCAAGGCGACGTACTTGTTGCCGAACACTGTGGTCGCTTTGACGGCGGCCGTCACGTTGGCCGGGATGAGCTTGACGTACTTCGGGGTGACATCGAGCACCAGCCTGGCCGCGGGCCGCCCGTCGCGAGTGATCTCGGAGATGGTGGATACGCGGCCGATTTCGACACCGTTGTAGGTGACCTTGGAGCCGGGGTCCATCACCAACCCCGCCCGGGCGGCCACCATGGTCAACTCGGTTCGCGGTGCTAAGTCCCCCCGGAACTGCAGGAACAATACCAACCCGACAAGCCCCATCACCACGATCGTTCCAAGGCCGATGGTCTTGTACGGCGGCCGCGCCCCCAAACGACGAGGCTTCATGATTCTGAGACCCTAAGGTATGGCCGCCCGGGAGAGGACCGATCCGGCGAAGACGCGCCAGGTCGTGGTGGCCCTCGCGGACTGGTTGCACGACGAAACCCGTCCGGCGCCGGACCGGGACGCACTGGCGAGCGCGGTTCGGCTCACCGCACGCACGCTGGCCGCAGTGGCCCCCGGCGCCAGTGTCGAGGTCCGCGTCCCGCCTTTTGTGGCGGTGCAATGTGTTGCCGGGCCGAAGCACACCCGGGGCACGCCACCGAATGTCGTCGAGACCGATCCGCGGACCTGGTTGCTGTTGGCTACCGGGCTGGTGCGGCTCGCCGACGCGCAGGCCACCGGGGTGCTGAGGATGTCGGGCTCACGCGCGAGTGAAATTGACCACTGGTTGCCCCTGTTCGATGTCAGCTGAAACTAACTCTGAACTGCAGGTTTAGAGTACTTTTACAGCAACTGCGGCGCCAACACGCCCGTAGGATTGGGTGGTGGGCCCGCCGTGGCCGTAGACTTCTGCTCGTCACCACTCGTTCCCCGGGGAGCCGCCGAACCGTGACCGTACAAGATTCCGAAGACCTCAATTCACCGCGCGAAGAATGCGGCGTGTTCGGGGTCTGGGCCCCGGGCGAGGACGTCGCCAAACTCACCTATTACGGCCTGTACGCATTGCAGCATCGCGGCCAGGAAGCCGCTGGGATCGCCGTCGCCGATGGCTCCCAGGTGCTGGTCTTCAAAGACCTCGGACTGGTCAGCCAAGTGTTTGACGAGCAGACGCTGGCGGCCATGCCGGGCCACGTCGCCATCGGGCACTGCCGTTACTCCACCACGGGTGACACCACCTGGGAAAACGCCCAGCCGGTGTTCCGCAACACCGCGGCCGGCACCGGGGTTGCGTTGGGGCACAACGGAAATCTGGTCAACACCGCCGATCTTGCCGCGCGGGCTCGCGGTGCGGGGTTGATGGCCAAGCGCTTCCCCGCTCCCGCGACAACGGACTCTGACATTCTGGGTGCGCTACTGGCTCACGGCGCGGCCGATTCCAGCCTGGAACAGGCGGCTTTGGAACTGCTGCCGACCGTGCGCGGCGCGTTCTGCCTGACGTTCATGGACGAGAACACGCTGTATGCCTGCCGCGATCCGCACGGGGTGCGGCCGCTGTCGCTGGGACGGTTGGATCGCGGCTGGGTGGTGGCCTCGGAAACGGCTGCGCTGGACATCGTCGGCGCATCGTTCGTCCGCGACATCGAACCGGGCGAACTGCTGGCCATCGACGCCGACGGCGTGCGCTCCACCCGGTTCGCCAACCCCACGCCCAAGGGCTGCGTCTTCGAATACGTGTATCTGGCCCGGCCGGACAGCACGATCGGCGGTCGGTCCGTGCACGCCGCCCGGGTGGATATCGGTCGTCGGCTGGCGCGCGAATGCCCGGTGGACGCCGACCTGGTGATCGGCGTGCCGGAATCGGGTACGCCCGCAGCGGTCGGATACGCGCAAGAGTCCGGTGTCCCGTACGGGCAGGGCCTGATGAAGAACGCCTACGTGGGGCGCACCTTCATTCAGCCGTCCCAGACCATCCGGCAGCTGGGTATCCGGCTGAAGCTGAACCCGCTCAAAGAGGTGATCCGTGGCAAGCGGCTCATCGTCGTCGACGATTCGATCGTGCGAGGCAACACTCAGCGCGCGCTGCTGCGGATGCTGCGCGAGGCCGGTGCCCTCGAAGTGCACGTGCGCATTGCCTCCCCGCCGGTGAAATGGCCTTGCTTCTATGGCATTGACTTTCCTTCGCCGGCCGAACTGATCGCCAATGCCGTCGAGGATGAGGAAGAGATGCTCGAGGCGGTACGGCACGCGATCGGCGCCGACACGCTGGGCTACATCTCGTTGCGTGGCATGATCGCGGCCTCCGAGCAGCCGGGCTCGCGGCTATGCACGGCATGCTTCGACGGCAACTATCCGATCGAACTTCCCAGCGAGACCGTGCTGGGCAAGAACGTCGTCGAGCACATGCTTGCGAATGCCGCGCGCGGTGCGGCCATGGGTGATCTGGTAGCCGATGAGGTTCCCGTCAACCCAATGACCGAAGTCCGTCCGTAGTACTTCAAGGCGGCTGATACCGGCCGTGAGTGGCGCCCGGTAGCCTTTATCGCGATGACGGATCCCGGAAAGAGCGACGGACAAGACGACCCGGGCAGCGAGGGCATTACCTATGCGTCGGCTGGGGTTGACATTGAAGCCGGTGACCGCGCAGTCGCAATGTTCAAGCCGCTGGCGACGAAAGCTACCAGGCCCGAGGTGCGCGGTGGGTTGGGCGGATTCGCCGGCCTATTCGCCTTGCGCAGCGGCTACCGCGAACCGGTACTGGCGGCCTCCACCGACGGGGTAGGCACCAAGCTTGCCGTCGCCCAGGCGATGGACAAGCACGACACCGTCGGGCTGGATCTGGTCGCGATGGTCGTCGACGACTTGGTCGTGTGTGGTGCCGAACCGCTGTTCCTGCAGGACTACATCGCCGTCGGCCGGGCCGTGCCAGAACGGCTGAGCGCGATCGTCGGCGGCATCGCCGAAGGATGTGTGCGCGCGGGCTGCGCGCTGCTCGGCGGCGAGACCGCCGAACACCCCGGCCTGATGGAACCGGACCACTACGACATCTCGGCCACCGGGGTCGGCGTGGTCGAGGCCGACGATGTGCTGGGACCCGAACGGGTCAGACCCGGGGACGTGATCATTGCGCTGGGTTCGTCCGGGTTGCATTCCAACGGGTATTCGTTGGCCCGCACGGTACTGCTGGAAATCGATCGGATGAACCTGGCCGGTTATGTCGAGGAGTTCGGTCGCACCCTGGGTGAGGAGTTGCTGGAGCCCACCCTGATCTACGCGAAGGACTGTCTGGCCCTGGCCTCCGAAACTCATGTCCGCACGTTCTGTCATGTCACCGGGGGAGGATTGGCCGGCAATCTGGAGCGCGTCATCCCGAACGGGCTGGTCGCCGAGGTCGACCGTGGCACCTGGACGCCCGCGCCGGTGTTCGCCATGATCGCCCAGCGCGGCCGGGTCGAGCGTCCGGAGATGGAAAAGACGTTCAACATGGGTGTCGGCATGATCGCCGTCGTCGCACCCGAAGACACCGACCGCGCATTGGCCATCTTGACCGCTCGCCATCTGAACTGCTGGGTACTGGGAACGGTCTGCAAGAGTGGAAAAGGCGGCCCGCGAGCCAAACTCGTGGGTCAGCACCCGCGATTCTGAAGAATCTGTCTTAACGCAAAGCCGATGCGAAGCGCATCAGGCCAGGGGTGTGCCGTGCTAGCGACGCCAGCTGTCCTCATCGTCGTACTCGTCCGCACCGTCGCCGTCGACAGGCGCGGAGCCGCTGGACTCCGATCCTGACAGCTCGGCCTGAAGCCGCTGAAAGTCAGTCTGCGGAGAGCTGTACTTGAGCTCTCGAGCAACCTTGGTCTGCTTTGCCTTCGCCCGGCCGCGGCCCATGGGGGGACCCCCTCGCGCAATAACGGAGCGGCCTAACAAGTAGGCGGCTCCGATCTCTGGTGTCGTTTCGTCCTGTCAACAGAATACCGTGCCTCGCGTCCGGGCGTCGGCCCCCCCGCCCGCTGTGGCGGAGGTAATCAGTAGTTCCCTCTCACCGACCGCGCAGTCGATCGACGGCCAACCGCCCCGCACCAACCTCCTCGGCGGGTGGCAGCGAATCGGCGTCGATCGCCGCGGCCACCGCGGCCTGGTCGCCGGTCGCTAATTCGGTGTCGGCGGGTAGCCCGCGCTTCAGCAGCGCCAGCGCAACCGGCCCAAGGTCCACGTGGTCGACGACGGTTCCGAGGCGTCCAACGGTGCGGCCCCCGGCGAGCACCGGATCGCCGGTCGCGGGGCGGTCCGCCGAGCCGTCGAGGTGCAACAGCACCAGCATCCGGGGCGGTTTGCCCAGGTTGTGCACCCGGGCGACGGTTTCTTGCCCCCGATAGCAACCCTTGTCCAGGTGGACGGCTCCCATACCGGGACCACCGATCCAACCCACCTCGTGGGGGATGGTGCGTTCATCGGTGTCGACCCCGAGCCGCGGGCGCACTGCCGCCACTCGGAGAGCCTCGTACGCCCACACCCCGGCCGGCCGCACCCGCGCTTGTGCGAAACGATGCTGCCAATCGCTCGACTCGCCACGCGGTACCAGTACGTCCAATTCGATCTGACCGGCCGGCAGGCCGGGCATACGGCGCACAAAGCCACCGCCGGCCAGCGGCACCGCGACCAGTTCGTCGGGCAGGGCATCCACACCAAGCACGTCGAGCACCGCAGGGTCACCCAGCTGCGGCCCGAGCAGCGACAACACCGCCAGGTCGGCGGCGGCCGCGGTGACCTCGGACCAGAACACCATCTTGCGCAGGTAGCCCAGCAACGGCTCACCGCGCCACGGTTCGGTGTCGAGATGGGTGACGCCGCCCAGCTCGGTTTGAATCCAGTGATCCTCCACCCGACCCTGACCGTCGAGGCTGAGATTTTGCGTGCTGGCGCCGTCGGCCAATTCACTGACGTGTTGGCTTGAGATGCTGTGCAGCCACGTCTGCCGGTCCTTGCCGGTCAGGGTGAGCACCGCGCGGTGCGAGCGATCCACGAGCACAGCGTCGGTTTCGGCGGCACGCTGCTCGCCCAGCGGATCGCCGTAGTGCCAGATCGCGCCGGCGTCGGGGCCCTGTTCGGGTGCGGGAACTGCAGTCACACCTCAACTCTACGGACCAGGGGCGAGCGTGCAGCCAGCATTTCCCCCGCACGCGGGGCGGGCCGCCAGCCGGTGGCTAGGCTTGGCGTCCATGTCGAGCCCGACGGGTGTGATCGTCACGCTGGACGGCGAAGTCCATCCGCCCCAGACCCCGCTGCTGCATGCCGACGACCTCGCCGCGGTACGCGGCGACGGTGCCTTCGAGACGCTGCTGATTCGCGATGGCGCAGCCTGTCTGGTCGAGTCCCATCTACAGCGCCTGACCCAGTCGGCCAAGTACCTGGACCTGCCCCAGCCCGACCTGGCCGGCTGGCGGCGCGCCATCGACTTGGCAACCCGGGAGTGGGCTGCGGGCACCGCCGAAGAAGGCGCGCTGAGATTGATCTATAGCCGAGGTCGCGAGAGCGCGACCGAGCCGACCGCCTATGCGATGGTCAGCCCTGTCCCGGAAAGGGTTGCGGAGGTTCGGCGCGACGGGCTGGCGGCGGTCACCTTGGACCGGGGGTTGCCGGCCAACGGCGTCGATGCGATGCCGTGGCTGCTGGCCGGCGCGAAAACGCTGTCCTACGCGGTGAATATGGCTGCATTGCGGCACGCCGCGAAGCGGGGCGCCGGTGACGTCATCTTCGTCAGCTCGGACGGCTTCGTCTTGGAGGGGCCGAGGTCCACGGTGGTGATCGCATCGGATTCCGAAGATGCAGGCAATTTGTGTCTGTTGACACCACCGCCGTGGTATCCGATTCTACGGGGCACCACCCAGCAGGCCCTTTTCGAAGTGGCCCGGGCCAAGGGCTACGACTGCGATTATCGCGCGCTGCGGGTAGCGGATTTACTTACGGCTCAAGGCATTTGGTTGGTATCAAGCATGACCTTGGCGGCCCGCGTGCACACGCTCGATGGTCGCCGGCTGCCGCGGTCCCCGATCGCCACGGAATTCGCCGAACTGATCGACGCCGCCATTGTCTGCGATCGCTGAGCGCTGAATTCTGTTGTCGGCTCGCGTAATGGCGGGTAGCTTCGGCTGTACACAGGGAAGGAGGTGGTCTGCGAAATTGATAGCTTCATGGACATGTGAGGTGGCTACGCGCTAGCTGCATTGGCTCGGAAGAGTCGGCGATTTACGCGCGCTGGCGAATTCCCCGTAGCCACCCGGCCCCCGAGCTTCCCGGTCTGTCCAACCAGGAGCATCGCTCGGGGGCCGTTCCATGTCTGGCTGCCTTATGGCCCTACCTTCGCCGCAATCTGCTCGGCGATCTTGCCGGCTTCGCCGGTCCCGGCGTCCGGGCCGCAGGTGTTCACGTCGATGACCACACTCCCCGCCGCGTGCAGCACGTGGCGGCAGAACTTGGCGTTGTCCGATCGGGCTCGCTCTTGGGCGATCTTCGGCGCCGTGCCGGTGACGTCCTTGAAACTCCAGTCAAAAGTGTGGGTGCCGTAGGTCTCGGTCACCGCTTTACCGTTGCATGCCTTCCACTTGTCGGCTGATGCCGCAACGAATGCGCTGGCTTGATCGGGCGAGGAGAACGACGCGACCGACTCGATGATCCGGTGGGCCGGATCTTGTCCGTTGGTGTGGACCACTTGGGCGCTGAGGGCGGTCAAGCCGTTGGCGCCCTGATAGACAGCGGCGACCGCGGGTTCGTAGCTGCCTGCGCATTCCGGGCTGGACAGCGACCACTTAGGGGAGCGCGGCTGACTGAATTTCTCACCGCCCACCAGGTTTGGGTCTGCCACGATCGTGCCGATGTCGGCCGCGCCGAGCAGGTAGGAATCCAACTTCGAGGAAGCATCCGGATTCGGAGCCAAACCTGGGCCGGAATTTGCCGCCGAATTCGAACCACTGTTAGCCCGCGATGGCGACTTGGTCTTGCCTCCCTGCGTCGTCATTACGACCACGATCGCGATCGCGGCGATGACGGCGACGGCGGCACCGCCGATGATCAGCAGCCGCTTGTTGGATCCGCCGCCCGTCGTGGCACCACCACTGACCGCGGTCGCGGCGCTGGGCGCGGTGACGCTCGTGCCGGCTTTGGTCGGAGCGGCCGCAGCGGCCGTCGTCGCCGGCTCCGGCTTGGTGCCTGCTGCCGGTGCGGCACCGTCTTTGGCCTCGATTTCGGCTAGCACGTTGTCGATTTCGCTTCGGGTTCGATAGGTGACGTCGTGTCGAAGCCGCAGCATGCGGAGCAACTGCCCGATGTCGCCGCGAGCGCTGGGGTCGTCGCCGTCCTCATCGAGCCCAGAACGCAGTTCGACCAGTAGTTGAAGCTGCTGCTGTGGGCTGAGCTCTTTTTCGGCCATCTGGTTGCCCAACCGCGTGATGTAGCCGAACGGCACTGGCGGCTCGTCATGCAGCGGATCGGGCAACGGCACGGGCTTGCCGCGAAGCGCGTGCACCGCGGTGACCAACTGAATGCCGGCGTCAATGCTCGGTTCCCGGTAGTCGATGATCTGCAACGCGGCAAGGGGATTCACGCGCATGCTGTCGACGTCGCCGATCCGCACCGGAAGGATGGGACGGTTCAGGGCCTGGGCGTAGCGCAACTCCGCCTGACTCGGCTTGGACTGCAACCAGTTACCCGAAGCGCGACGACGAACACCTCACAGTCGCGGATTTGCTCGAGGATCTTGGCCCACCAGGAATCGCCACCGCCAAGCTCTTGGTCGAACCAAACTTGGTTTTGCCCGCGCCGCAAAGCGGTAGTCAGGGCGTCGACCGTCGTCCTATCTTGGCTCGAGTAGCTGATGAACAGCGCCATCACAGTCTCCTAGGGGGCGGAGCGAACAACTGGGCGAAAAGCCTGCATGCGCGACCCTTACGCACACGCGCCGACACCGTATCAGTGTTGAGCCCCTTCACGATGCGCAAATTTTCAGCGCAATTTTGAGTCGGCGACGCCGGGAACGCTTATCCGTCACCGCCATCGCGAACCTGAGCTACTTCTTCGGGTGGGTGAAATTCGGCATAGCGGCGTGCGAACTCCTCACCGGGAACCGGCCATTGTTCACCGCTGGATCCGCGCACCACCCAGTCGCTTTCCGCGGCGGTGGTGGGGCCCTCCAGGGTGTTGATGGTTTCGCCCGGGAAGGAAGGCCGAGCTTGCACCTGTCCCTTGCGATGCCACCGTCCTTCACCTGCCGGCTCGTAGGTGTCTCGGAAGATGTCGTCGCGTACCGACCAGACTTTTCCGTCTTCTTCGACAGCCCAGTCGCCGGCGCCGGCGCGCATAGTGTTGCCCGAATCCGACGTCCATGTCCAAGGGGCGCTTCGTTGTTCGGCGGCAACCGTCCCCACCCTGGTGAAGGATTGCCACAGCGGACGCGACCGAAAACCCAGCTGTCGCAGACTCCACAGCGTGCCCGCCAAACTTCGTACCGCGGCACTGAGCAGATCCGGGTCGCTTTCGACCACCGACCAATCGACCAGCTTGTTGTGGATCTTGTGCGAATCGTCCCGGGGTGAGCCATATTTCCAGCCGTTGCGGCGGTAGTAGCGGCACCAGTCCTCGTGCTCGGCTTTGGCCATCTGCAAGGCGGAGTAGTGATCGAAGCCCATCAGATCAAGCTGCTCCAAGGGCGCTAATTCCGCCATCTCGCTGCCGGACAACTGCGCGGGCGGGCTGCCCCAGGTATTCCACGTGTGTCCTGCGATCTGTTCCACCATCCATAACGCGTTGCGCACCTGTCGACGGTTAGAGCCCCGATAGAACTCGTTGAGCTCGGCCCATGGCACCGATGCGGGTCCCGGTGTCCAACTCGGGTCGATCGTGGAGACATAGCGCTCGTGGATCAGCCTTGCCGCGCGCTCCCAGGCGTCCTGGACCTGACCCTCCTGGGTGTCCAGCACCAACGAGTAGGACTGCAGACGGCCGACGACCTGAATCGAGTCGTCACTGATGCTGGTGTTGAGGTCCGAGGCGAAGATGGACATATCGGGGAAGCGGGCGGCGAGCCTGGCGGCGGTTGTCGCGGCGTGGGCGTCCACGAATATCACCGCGCTGGTTGCGGGTTCGCCGTCTGCGATCAGCTTGAGCATGGTCGGGACCGTCGGCGCCTCCGCGACCGCGTCGATGGCCGGCCCTGCCGAGATGAATCCGGCCTGCTGACGGTAAAACTCGTGATCTCGCAAGTAGTCCTCGGCGTCCCTTTCGACGAGGGTGATCGCGGGCAACGGCACTGCGTCGGGTGGAGTGTAGAAGTCGCGCTCCAGGGCGCGTTGGGTCAGGTCCGCACACAATGCCAGAGTCAATTGTGAAGTGCCGCAGACATATACACGCTTCGTTCGGCCCGCGGCGATGATGCCGTCCAGCAGCCTGCCCGCGGTCACCTCGTATTTGCCGACGACGTCGGCCGCCCATCGGGTGTCGGATCCGCCGAACTGCTGGGCGCGCCACGCCTGGGCCAGCCATGGGTCGTCCATGCGCACGATGAGGGGCAACCGCTGCTTGTGGGCGCCCTCGGAAAGCTGGCGGCTGATCAGGTCCAGCCACATCAGGTTGATGGCCGGGTCGGGGGCCATCAGGTAGAGCCGAGACAGGTGGCGCCACAACCGAAGCGACACCAGGGTGGCCGGGGTGTTGAAGTCCACCAGCACCACCCGGGCGCCTTGCCTACGGGCCCGCTGCATGCGGTCGTCGCTGGCGCCGGTGATGACGACCAGGGTGCTGCGCCGATCCAACGTCCGCGCGACCCCGCTGATCATCGATTGGGTGTCGGCATCGACACCGACGATGGCGGTGACGGAATCGGCCGTGTTGGCCCGCAGCCGATCCACCTGAGACCGGAAGGCCCCCACCACGACGCCGGCCAGTCCGGTGAAGATCGCAGACAACGCCGCGATCCGCGCCAGTTCCAGACCGACCGGCGTGGGGCTCGGGCACGTGTGCCCGCCCACCGAGAAGTCACCGGTACCGCCCTTGACCAAACTCGCTGTGGCCATCAGCGGGGTGAAGACGGCCGGATGGTTGGCGTCGTGACATCCCCAGTAGGAGCTGAGTCCCAGCAGCGCCGTCAGGGGGACGAGGGCTGCGATCAGGCTGAACGAAACACCCACCACCCGGTGGCTATTGCCCGAGCGGAAGGTCAGCACCGATGCCCAGATCAGTACGCCGACAACGATCCCGAGCGTTGGCATCGATCCCGGCCGGCCGAACCACCCGAGCGCCCGTGGCAGCGTGTCGATGATCGAGGGCCACAGACCGAGTACGGCCAGATAGACGATCAACAGCAGGCCGGTCCCGGTTACGGCCCAACGCAATATGGACGACGGTGTCTTTTTGGGACGCATCCGCCGAACTCCCTTTCTGGAATATCGGCCGTTCGGACGTCGAACAGTACACGCGAAAGGTCGGCTGAAGGCAACGTAATCGGCTCGCTCCGCTGCGCGTCGCGAGCTACCGAGGCGGGCGCCCGGCGGCCGCTATCCGACGAATCGTGACAGGCGCGCCGACAGATGCGGCACCAGCCCGCCGTCGGCGTCGACGCGCTCCTCGACGTAGCCCAGGTCGCCGCCCTCGACGATGCCGTAGAGCCGTTTGGCGCCACCGACCAGCACACCGGATCGACTGCGGGCCAGCGCGTCGGTAGCCAACTCCCACGACGACTGGTTGCGTGGACGCCCATAGAACAGTTCGACGTAACCTGACGAATGAGCCAACAACAACTCGATCGTCGTGGATTCGGTTGGGTCGTCGGGATCGGGGACAAACCGCCAGAAGCCGGTCTCGCGCAGGCCGGGTTCCTGATAGGCGCCGGCCTCGTCGAGGCGCCAGGAGCGGGCTTCCCAGTTCAAGTAGTCGCCGCCGTCGTGGGAGACCACAATTTGTTGGCCGAACCGGTAGTCACCGTCCGGGCCGCGGCCCTCGCCTTCGCCGCGCCAGACTCCGACCAAAGGCAGCAGCGCCAGCAGCGCATCGTTCAGGTTGGCGCCTTCGCGCAGGTTCGCGGTATCGGCGGGAAGCGGTAAGTCGTCGAACGCCGGGATATTGCGGGCTGCGGTCACCTTGGCGCGCTCGACGGCTGCGGCAACAGCTCGGTCGCCAGAGTTCGCGGACCCGGCAGCTGCGTCAGGGCTGTCTTCGGAGCTCACGACTCGTCTGTGATGAGCCGGTACAGCGTGTATAGCGCAAACCAGGAGATGACCACGACTGCCACCACCAACATGATCTCGAAGAAGAGCACCACGGAGACGAGTCTATTCGGCTTGGCCGCGCAGCCGCCTCTCGGGACATCCCGATCTGGGCGCGTGTCAGCCGATCTTGATGTCCACCTCGTGGATACCTGCACCCGACGGCGTCACCACCGCATCCCCGTTCCCCGCCTTGGACAAGGCGCGCAGGGTCCAGGATCCCGGCGCGGCGAAGAACCGGAACTCGCCGGTGGCCGATGCGACGACCTCGGCCGTGAACTCGTCCGAGGAGTCCAGCAGGCGGACGAACGCGCCCCCCACGGCCTGACCGTCGCGGTCCACGACGCGGCCGGTGATCACCGTCTCTTTTTCGAGGTCGACGCTGGCCGGCAACGTCAGTCCTTGCTTCGGTGCAGAGCACATATCAGCTTCCCAACTCGATCGGGGCACCCACCAGGGAGCCGTATTCTGTCCAACTGCCGTCGTAGTTCTTGACGTTCTGGTGCCCGAGTAATTCCCGAAGAACAAACCAGGTGTGCGACGAACGTTCCCCGATTCGACAGTAGGCAATCGTTTCTTTAGTGCCGTCCAGACCAGCGGCGGCGTACAGCTTGGCCAACTCCTCGTCGGACTTGAAGGTGCCGTCCTCGTTGGCGGCCTTGCTCCACGGCACGTTTATTGCTCCCGGAATGTGCCCGGGTCGCTGGCTTTGCTCCTGCGGCAGGTGCGCGGGCGCCAGGATCTTGCCCGAGAATTCGTCGGGGGAGCGCACGTCGACCAGGTTCTTGGCGTTGATGGCCGCGATGACCTCGTCGCGGTATGCGCGGATCGTGTCGTCCGGCGGCGCCGCGGAATATGACGTCGATGGCCGGCTCACGGGGTCTTCGGATAGCGGGCGACCGTCGAGCTCCCATTTCTTGCGGCCGCCGTCGAGCAGCTTGACGTTGTCGTGCCCGTACAGCTTGAAGTACCAGTACGCGTAAGCGGCGAACCAGTTGTTATTGCCGCCGTAGAGGATGACGGTGTCGTCGTTGGCGATGCCGCGATCGCTGAGCAGTTTGGAGAACTGCTCCGCATCGACGAAGTCGCGCTTGACCGGGTCCTGCAGATCAGTGCGCCAGTCCAGCTTGATCGCGCCGGTGATGTGGCCGTCGTCGTATGCGCTGGTGTCCTCGTCAACCTCGACGAAGACGACGTTTGCGGCGTCGAGATTGCTCTCGGCCCAGTCAACGGAGACCAGGACGTCGGAGCGTGCCATGTGGGGATCCTTTCGATTGCTTGAGATGAACCGCGTTAAGCGGGGACGTGGCGGAAGCGCGCGACCAGCGGGTACAGCTGGCAGCCAAGGCAGATCGCGAAAGCCGCATTCAAAAAGGCCGCTACCAGTGCGAACGCGGTCGCGATAACGCCGACCAACGGTGCGCCAGCGACAAATCCGGCCACCGCGGAGACCGCGAAGATCAAGCCGACCAGCTGGGCGAACTTCAGTGGCGGAACCGGTTCGCGCTCCTTGACTGGCCCCAGCCGGGGCGCGACCAGGGCGGCGAACACCTTCCCGTAGGGGTGTCGGCGCGGGCCGCCGACGGCGCCGATCGCGAATATCACGGCCTGTACGGCCAAGATGGCCGCGGCCGCCAGTGGGCTGATCGCCGAGACGATCAGCGCGATCAGCAGGACGGCGGTCGTTACCCAGGCGGCAAACCGTGGCCCGCGCACGTCGACGCGGTCGATCTCGGCGGGGGTGTTACTGATTGACACGAATAACTCCTAGATATGCGCGCTGTAGGAAAGGGGGAAGGGCAGGCCACGGTAAGACTCCGAGGCTGCTCCGAGCGCTGAGTGGAAGGGCGCGGCTACTCAGCAGCTACAGCAACAGCAACAACAACAGCCCGCGATACGGCACAGATCGACTGCGCGACGCTTGGTGAGCAGGGGCTCCAGGCGGGCTGACACGCTGGCTAGCTTACCCAAAGACATGGTGGTCAAGCCAACAGCGGCTGTAGTGCGGACCGCAGGTCGGCGGCCTTGGGAACACCGGATGCCCGGTAACGCTGTTGCCCATCGACATCAAAGATCAGCGTCGTAGGCAACGACAGCACCGAAAACCGTCGCGCGGCCGCCGGATTGGCGTCGATGTCGACTTCCACGTGCGATACCTCGCCCATATCGTCGCAGACCTGGTCGACCACCCGGCGCACCCGATCGCAGGGTCCGCACCACGGTGCGCTGAAATGCACGACGGTGGGTCCAGTGCCGGACAAGCCCAGGTCGGTGGCATCAGCGTCGGCATTTTGACTCGACTCGGGACGAACCTCTCTGACGCTTCCGGAGCGCCGCGTGAGTAGCCAACCGGTAAGCGCGGCCAGAGCAAGCGCCGCCACAATCGCGACGATCACGGTAGTCATTACTGCTTAAACCCCTCGAGGGTGATCGTTACTCCCGTGGTGATGCCTTCGATGATGACGTCGGAACCGCGCGCTCCCACGGTGTGCGGCGCCACCCCGAATGGAAGCCGCTGATTAGGCAGTCTGGCGCCAAACGCGCCGAGCACCGCGGCCCGCTTGTCGTCGGGCACGTTTTGGTTGGCGGTGTCGGGGCCGGTGAGGATGCCGGTCGGGGTGAACACCAGCGTCGCCGGGTCGTCCGGGGCGATTGAAAGGTCTTCCGACACGCTCACCCGGTGATCGAAGTTCGCCGATTTCGGCGTGCCGCTGAACACCAGCCCGTGGCTGCCCGAGATCCCGGATTCGGTGGTGCCGCCGGTGGCGTTGTTGGTTTCGGCGGGCGGCGCCTCAACCATGAGGTCGGTGATGCCCATATACCGGCCCAAATGTGTCGAGTCGATAATGATGCGGCTCTCTAGTTTGCCCACCGGCAGCTTGGCGTCCGGCCTGATCAGCCAGGACGCGTCGGTCAGGTCGATGGAGTGCATGGTGGCCTCCAGGGTGGCCTTGCCGGTCGGGGCGTGGTCCACGGCGTTGGCCTTGATCTCCAGCTGGTTGTAGTGGTGGCGCATCGCCTCCGGAATGAACGGGAAAGCCAGGATGGCCACGAAGGGGTCGGACCCCAGATTCGCCGCTTTGCGCACCGTCGTCGACAGCCGGTATTCGGCATAAATGCTGGTCCCGTAGTCGACACCGACGACACCGATGACGATTACCGTCACGGCGACCACTGCTGTGATGACCCCGACCAGCACCTTGCGCATTGGCATATTGTGGCCTGTCCATCCGGCGGCCTGCGGTGGGATGCTGTTTGCCAGCGCTTCGAACGCGATCAGAGCCGTTCGTCACAGTCGGCGCCGAAGCGCTCCATCACAACGCCAAAGAGCAGGTGTCACGTTATCGTTAGATGACCTGGCTACTAACGCCATATTGCATAACGAATTTGGGAGATGCATTTCCCCACGAGCTGGAGGGGCTTGTTGGAGCTATTACTGCTGACCTCGGAGCTGCATCCCGACCCGGTCCTGCCCTCGTTGTCGCTGCTTCCGCACACTGTGCGGACAGCTCCGGCCGAGCCCGCTTCATTGCTGGAGGCCGGAACCGCGGACGCAGTTTTGGTTGACGCGCGCACCGACTTGTCGGCCGCTCGCGGACTTTGTCGTCTGCTGAGCACGGCCGGCCGGTCGGTCCCTGTCATAGCGATCGTCAGCGAAGGTGGTCTTGTCGCCATCAGCGCCGACTGGGGGTTGGACGAAATTCTGTTGCCCAGCACGGGGCCCGCCGAGATCGACGCGAGAATCCGGCTGGTGGTCGGGCGTCGCGGGGGCCTGGCCGACCAGGAGAGCGCGGGCAAGGTCAGCCTCGGCGAGCTGGTGATCGACGAGGGCACCTACACCGCGCGGCTGAAAGGCCGGCCGCTGGATCTCACCTACAAGGAATTCGAGCTGTTGAAATACCTCGCTCAACACGCCGGCCGGGTGTTCACCCGCGCCCAACTGCTGCACGAGGTGTGGGGCTATGACTTCTTCGGCGGTACGCGCACAGTCGACGTGCACGTGCGTCGGCTGCGGGCCAAACTTGGCCCCGAGTACGAAGCGTTGATCGGTACGGTGCGCAATGTCGGCTACAAAGCTGTTCGGCCGGCGCGCGGCCGGGCGCCGATCTCCGGATCCGACGACACCGAAATCGTCGAGTCCGACGCCGAGAGTTTTCAAGACCCTCTAGCTGACCCGTTGCACACTCAGTGACCTCGCCTGACTGGCGTTCGGCCCTGCCCGCCGAACAGCAGCAGGCGGTACGCGAATTAATCATGGCCGCAACAGAATTCGACGGTGTAGCACCCGTCGGTGAGCAGGTGCTGCGGGAACTAGCCCATGACCGCACCGATCATCTGGTCGTGACCTCGGCCGGCGAGGCCGTCACCGGCTACCTCAATCTGACGCCATCGGGTGATCAGGAAGCGGGCATGGCCGAGCTGGTGGTACACCCGCAGGCTCGCCGGCGCGGCGTCGGCTCGGCGCTGGTACGCGCGACGCTGGCCAAAACGGCGGGGCGCAACCGGTTCTGGGCGCACGGCACGCTGGAGCCGGCTCGGGCGACCGCGTCCGCGCTGGGCCTGGTCCCGGTCCGCGAGCTCGTTGCGATGCGACGGTCGCTGCGCGGTGTTCCTGATGCCGCGGACCCCGGGCCGGGGGTGCAGATCCGGACTTACGCGGGTACCGATGACGACGCCGAGCTGCTGCGGGTCAACAACGCGGCGTTCGTCGAACATCCCGAACAGGGCGGGTGGACCGAGGCCGATCTGGCCGAGCGGCGCAGCGAGCCGTGGTTTGACCCGGCGGGCTTGTTCCTGGCGTTCGACGAGGCGGGCAGACTGCTGGGCTTCCACTGGACCAAGGTGCATCTCGATCAATCAGCACTCGGCGAGGTCTACATCGTCGGCGTCGACCCGTCGGCGCAGGGGCGCGGCCTCGGGCAGACGTTGACAGCCGTCGGTGTCGACTCCCTAGCCCGTCGCCTTGTGACTTCGGCTGCGGCCGACCCCACCGTGATGCTCTATGTGGAGTCGGACAACGTCCCCGCGGTGCGCACCTACCAGCGCCTGGGCTTTACCACCTACAGCGTCGACACCGCCTACGCGCAGGCGTCCGCGGCCGGCTAAGGGGAACGCGCAGGCAGCGGTCGCACCGTCGGCTGATTGTTCACCGCACGTTCACCGCCTAGGCATTCTTGTAAGACTGCATCAACGCATAGTTTCGCGGTGGCCTAGCAACGCGGGTCTAGCGGCGACCGCACGCGTCGAGAAATGGTCAGAAAGCGAGATCGGTGAAGCTCGGGAGGGTCGGCAAGACGCTGGCGGCGACGGTGTTCGCGATGGCGCTCTGCAGTAGTGGGTTGACGGCCTGCGGCAGCGATGACAATCGGCATGGCGCCTCGGCGGCAGGCATGTCGGGACCGGCCGGCACGGTGGCCTGCAACGGCAAGAGCCGCCTGACGTCTGAGGGGTCTACCGCTCAACAGAACGCGATGGCCGTGTTCAATCACGAGTGGGGTCAGTACTGCCCGGGCAAGAGCGTGTCCTACAACTCGACCGGGTCGGGCGCCGGCCGCGAGCAATTCATCGCTGGCCATGTCGATTTCGCCGGATCGGATTCACCGCTGACCGCCGATCAGATCGGTCCGGCTGCCCGACGTTGCGGTGGACACCCCGCGTGGGACCTGCCTTTGGTGTTCGGCTCGGTCGCGTTGGTCTACAACCTGCCAGGCGTGACGACATTGACTCTCAACGGCGATGCGCTGGCCAAAATCTTCACCGGCAGGATCACCTCGTGGAACGACCCGATACTGGCGGCACTGAATCCGGGCCAGACCTTGCCCAACGCCAAGATCACGCCGATCTACCGGGCCGACTCGTCGGGAACCACTGACAACGTGCAGAAGTACTTGACGGCCGCCGCACCCGAGACCTGGTCCAAAGGGGTCGGCACCGAATTTCTGGGCGGCGTCGGCGAAGGGGGCGCGAAGTCCTCTGGCGTCGTCCAGGCCGTGCATGCCGTCCCAGGCGCCATCGGGTATGTCGAGAAAGGCTTTGCCGACCAGGGCGGCCTTGCCTATGCGCAGCTCAACACCGGCAACGGAGTTGTTCCGCTCACCAACGAAACCGCCACCAATGCCGTCAACGCCGCCACCTTCGTGGCCGATGGCAACGACCTGGTGCTGGACCTGAACCCGACCTACGGGACGCAGCAGCCGGGCGTCTATCCGTTGGTGCTGGCCACTTACGAGATTGTCTGCTCGAAGGGCTACGACTCGCAGACCTCCCAGGCCATCAAGTCGTTCCTCACTACGGCCGCCGACAGTGGGCAGAGCGGTCTTTCGTCAGACGGCTACGTGCCGTTGCCCGATAAGGTCAAAGGGCGACTGATCACCGCCATCAACGCGATGCAATAACCCTCGGGTGCCAGGAACGAGAGCACACTCAGCAGTGACGGGATCACAGTGACAACGCCAAACCCAGCCGACGCAGGTTCGGGCGCAGTCGTTGCCGCGGCATATTCCGAGTCGGCCGTAATGCCCATGAATCCGTGGGGCAACACCAAACCCCGGTTTGGGGACCGGATAGTTCGCTGGTTGGCCGAGGCGTCTGGTGCACTGATCGTCGTTCTGGTCGCCGCGATCGGCGGATTTCTGCTCATCCGCGCGATACCGGCGTTGCAGCGCAATAAAGAAAACTTCTTCAGCTACGGCGGCAAGTGGATCACGACCGACCCGTCGGCCATGCATTTCGGCATCCTTGACCTGTTGCAGGTGACGGTATTCGTGTCGCTGTTTGCACTGATTCTGGCAATGCCGGTCGCCCTGGGCGTTGCCATCTTCCTCACCCAGTACGCGCCTCGGCGGCTCGCCAGGCCGCTGGCCTACGCCGTTGATCTGCTGGCCGCGGTGCCCTCGATCATCTACGGCGTCTGGGGTCTGCACGTACTGGCACCGCAGTTGCGACCCGTGGCGATCTGGCTCAACCAGTGGATGGGCTGGTGCTTCCTGTTCTCGACCGGCAATGCGTCGGTGGCCGGCGGCGGCACAATGTTCACTGGGGGAGTCGTTTTGGCGGTGATGATCCTGCCGATCATCGCCGCGGTCACCCGCGAAGTCTTCATGCTGACTCCGCACGACCAGATCGAGGCGGCCCTGGCGCTAGGCGCCACCCGGTGGGAGGTGGTCAGGACGACGGTGCTGCCATTCGGGCGGTCCGGATTCGTCAGCGGTGCGGTGCTCGGGCTAGGCCGCGCCCTGGGTGAGACGCTCGCGCTGCTGATTATCTTGCGCGGAACCCAAACACCTTTCGGCTGGTCACTATTCGACGGCGGTTCGACCTTCGCGACCAAGATCGCCGCCGCCGCATACGAATTCAACAACCAATACAAGGCCGGCGCTTATATCGCCGCGGGGCTGGTGCTCTTTGTGCTGACCTTTGTGGTCGACTCCCTGGCGCGCGGCGCTGTCGGCAGAACCGCAAGAGGTTCTCGATGATCTCGATCTTTGACCGCCCGCTCAAGGCGCGGCGAGTGTCCAAGCTTGGTCCTCGTCGTCGGGCCTCGAATGCCATTGCAACGGTGTCGGTTTCGCTGGCAATGTTAATCGCCTTGGTTCCTCTTCTGTGGGTGTTGTACTCGGTTGTCGCCAAGGGGATCAAAGCGATCACCTCGACCGCGTGGTGGACGCATTCACAAGCGGGTATGACGGCGTCGGTGGCCGGTGGTGGCGCATACCACGCGATCGTCGGCACCCTGTTGCAGGGACTGGTGTGCGCCGCGATCTCCGTCCCGATAGGTGTCATGGTCGCCATCTATCTGGTCGAATACGGTGGTGGAACCCGACTGGGCAGACTTGTCAGCTTCATGGTGGACATCCTCAGTGGCGTGCCCGCCATCGTGGCGGCGCTATTCATCTACGCGCTGTGCGTGGCCACGCTCGGCTTTCCCCGTTCGCAGTTCGCGGCGTCGTTGGCCTGGGTGTTGCTAATGCTGCCGGTGATCGTGCGGGCCACCGAGGAGATGCTGCGGATCGTTCCGATGGATTTGCGGGAGGCTAGTTACGCGCTGGGCATCACAAAATGGAAAACCATTGCTGCAGTGGTGATTCCGACAGGATTGTCTGGCATCATCACCGGGATCATGCTGGCGGTAGCCAGGGCGGTGGGCGAGACGGCACCGTTGCTGATCCTGGTCGGCTATTCGCAGACAATCAATGTGAACATCTTCAGCGGGTTTATGGGCACCCTGCCTGGAATGATGTATGACCAGACATTGGCCGGCGCCGGCGTAAACCCGGTGCCCACCGATCGGCTGTGGGGAGCTGCGTTGACACTGATCCTTATGATCGCCGTCATCAACATCGGGGCCAGGGCGGTCTCGATACTTTTTGCCCCCAAGAATTCGTAGGCGAGGAGTACTAAGTGGCCAAGCGATTGGACATGAAAGACGTCAACATCTACTACGGAGCGTTTCATGCCGTAGCGGATGTGTCGCTGTCCATCCTGCCCCGCAGCGTTACCGCGTTCATCGGCGCGTCCGGCTGCGGTAAGACAACGGTGCTGCGCACGCTTAATCGGATGCACGAGGTTATTCCGGGCGCCCGGGTCGATGGCACGGTACTGCTCGACGATGAAAACATCTATGGTCCCGGTATTGATCCGGTTGGCGTGCGCCGCGCGATCGGGATGGTGTTTCAGCGGCCAAACCCGTTTCCCGCCATGTCTATTCGGGACAATGTGGTGGCCGGGCTGAAACTGCAAGGCGTTCGTAATCGCAAGTTACTCGACGAAACCGCCGAATACTCGCTGCGCGGGGCGAACCTATGGGATGAGGTCAAGGACCGTCTGAACAAGCCCGGCGGCGGATTGTCCGGCGGGCAGCAGCAGCGGTTGTGTATTGCGCGGGCTATCGCCGTGCAGCCCGATGTGTTGTTGATGGACGAGCCGTGCTCAGCGCTGGACCCGATTTCGACGATGGCGATCGAAGAACTGATCAGCGAGCTGAAGCAGGACTACACCATCGTCATCGTCACCCACAACATGCAGCAGGCCGCGCGGGTCAGCGATTACACCGGGTTCTTCAATCTGGAAGCAGCAGGAAAGCCCGGTCGGCTCGTCGAGATCGATGACACCGGCAAGATCTTTTCCAACCCGACCGAGAAGGCCACCGAGGACTACATATCGGGCCGCTTCGGCTAAGAAACTACGGCGACGTGGGCGCCGTGTCTTCGTCCGGCAACTTGCCGGTTGCCTGGAAGATGACACGCCTCGCCACTTCAACCGCGTGGTCGGCGAAGCGCTCGTAGAACCGTCCCAACAAAGTGACGTCGACGGCGGCGGCCACGCCGTGCTTCCATTCCCGGTCCATCAGCACCGAGAACAGGTGCCGGTGCAAATCGTCCATGGCGTCGTCTTCTTCGCGGATCCGGGCGGCTTTCTCCGGGTCGCGTGACAGCACCACCTCTTGTGCGCTGTTACCCAATTCAACTGCTACTCTGCCCATTTCGGCGAAATATCCGTTGACTTCTTCGGGCAGTGCGTGCTGGGGATGGCGTCGGCGGGCGATCTTGGCGACGTGCAAGGCCAGTGCGCCCATCCGGTCGATATCGGCCACCATCTGAATGGCGCTCACGATAGATCTCAGGTCACCG
Source organism: uncultured Actinomycetota bacterium (assembly GCA_963826365.1). Taxonomy (GTDB): domain Bacteria; phylum Actinomycetota; class Actinomycetes; order Mycobacteriales; family Mycobacteriaceae; genus Mycobacterium. Next base: position 366,745 of record CAWGXA010000014.1, read on the forward strand.
GCGACCGGTGCCTGTAAGGCCAGCAGTACGAAGGCGCTCTCTTCGGCGCGGGCGCTCGACTCGGCGATCCGTTCATGGCCGGAGATGACTTGTTCGGCGAGCACCAAATCGGCCTGCAGCAGGGCCTGGGTTGCCCGTTCCATGGCGGCGCCCGCCAACCCGCACATCTCGCCCAGCCGTTCGGACAGCTCCGTGAGCTGCTCGTGGTAGGCGGTCCGCATGTCGCCCAGCCTACTGCGCGGTGCGGGAAAAGGGCGGCCTAGTCAGGTGAAAAATGGCTATTCGCAGGTGGTATCGGCTGCGTTCGTCACCGTCAGGTCCTCGGGCAATTTGCTCGGCGCGCTGCCGGCGTTGTGGTCGATCTGGAGGTTGACCGACGAGCCGGTGGGCGGGGGAGCGGTCACCGATTTGAAGTCCGGGCCCAGCACCACCTGAACGAGCTGCCCGTAACCGGAAACCCGCGCGATCTTCGAACTGGCGAAGGCCGATGCCACCGTGGCGGCCGCTTGCTCGTTGCCGGCCGAAAAGAACACCGTCGTGGCAGTCACCTGACTCGGGTAATCATCGGGCGCCATCACATTGAACCCGTTGTGCTTGAGCTGGCTACTCGCCGTCGTGGCGAGACCGCTCTGGGCGGTCGCGTTGGACACCCGCACTGTCACGTCTTCCGGTGACGTTGTCGTCACCTGCTGCCGCTGAGCCTCCGGTGCGGGGCTAGGCGTCGGTGCGTTCTTGGTAGCGGGCGTGGGGGTTCGCGTGCTGCCCAGGTTTTGGGCGTTTTGATCGTTTTCCATCGGCAGCGGATCGTCGTTGATGATGGCGTCGAACAACGCGCGCATATCGGCGGTACGTGGCGGCTCGTCGCCATTCTGGTCCGTCACGCCGGTCGGCACGGTCACGAAGGTGAAGTGCCCGGCCGCCATGCCCTGCAGCGACTGGCCGAGTTGGACCAAGTCCTTGGTCTGGACGTTGTCGACGTAGGTGTTGCTGATGAACAAGTTCACGACATTGTTGAGCTTGCCGAGATCGGTCAACGTGTCCTCGGAGATCAGCGAACGCAGCAACGACGACAAGAACAGCTGCTGGCGTTTGATACGGCCGTAGTCACCGTTGGTTTCGGTAGAGACCTGACGCGCTCGGACGTAGTTCAGCGCGGTCGGCCCGTCGACGACCTGACGCCCGGAATGCTTGAGGACGGTCCCGAGCTCGTAGTCGTGCAGCGGCGTTCGGCTGCACACCTCGACGCCGCCGAGTGCCTCCACGATCTTCGCGAAGCCGGAGAAATCGACCGCGATGAACCGGTTGATGCTCAACCCGGACAGCTTCTGGATTTCCTTCACCAGACACTTCGGGCCACCGAAGGAGAACGTCGAGTTCAATTTCGTCTCGGTGTATACCTTCTTGGGACCCCAGGTCTTCGACTTCTCGTCGTACAGGGGTCCGTACTTCTGTGTCTCAGGGTTCCACGCTTCACATTGAATCGGGGTGATGGCCAGGTCGCGCGGGAACGACACCCCCACCACGCGTTTGCGGCTCGCCGGGATATTGACGAGTATCACGCTGTCCGACCGCGAACCACCGGCGTCCTCGGTGTCGCCGGCGCCCATGTTGGCGTTGTCCCCGAGCCGGGAATCCATGCCGACGATCAAGAAGTTCTCGTCGCCGTACTGGCCGTTGGGGTCGCGGATGTCGCTGGACTCCGGGTCGAGCGCGCTGATGGTGTTGAGTCGGGCATTTTTCGACGTGCTCCACTGCCATGCGCCGCCGGTCAGGACCAGCGCCAGCACCGCGAACAGTGCCGCTAGCGAGCGAGTGGCCAGCAGGATCGGGCGGCGGCCTTTCCGGGCCGTTTTCGCCTTGCGGATCCGCTTCGCTTTCACCGGACCGGATGCCGTTGGTTCTTCGGCGTCCTGGTCGGATTCCGGCTCGTCACCGTTGGGGTAGTTGGTGACCTCCAGGTCGGGAAGCTCCGAGAACACCTCCAGCGAGTACGCCGGGTTCTCGATGACCTGGGTGTCCTGCGGGTCGACGGGAATTTCGGGCGACTCGGTGTCGGCAGGCAAGTGATGGTGCGTGTGCGTCCGAACGGGCGTGGCACCGACTTTGGCGATCAAGTCGGCCACGGTCAGTCCACCGGTGGCGTGAGAGCCGGGTTTCTCGGCCGTGCGTGACGAGGATCTCACCGGCTTCGCGGCAGGCTCGGGCGGGCTTTCTGGGCGTGCGGCGGTCGGCGGCTCAGCCTGCCACCGGTACAGGTTGTCGTCGGGCGGTGGTTCGGAGAACCGCTCCCACGGCGCGGAGCTCGGGCTCGACGCGGTGAGTTGGCCGGCGCTGGTGCCGGAGGCGCGAGGGTAGTTACGAGTGGCGTCCTTGTCGCCGTCACTCATGTCTTACCGCCTCCGAAGCTCTGTTGCGGACGTCAGGTTGTGCTTGCATCGCGTTCACGGCAGCCCTGCCGTTCTCTGCGTTACGACGCGCGCTCCCGTAGGTGGCGCGGCATTGACAGCCCTCGTGCAGCGGGATAAACCGAACCGCCGCCAAAGCGCAATCCAGCAAGGTCCACATCGTACTGAGTTATCGCTCCGGACGCGATTTCGCGTTACATCACCTAGCCGCCGGAGTGCATGACGTCCGCTCCGGCCGGCACCGTGCAATCGTCGGGGTCGCTCAGCCAGCCCTCGGGCAGAGCTACCCGCGCAGGTGAACCCTGCCGGCCGCGGGGGCCAGTCGCCGCGTCCGGAAACGGGACACTGCCGTCCAACCGGTGCAGCAGGGAGTCGAGTTCGTCGAGCGTCTTGACCAGCGCGAGGGCCCGACGCAACTCGGGTCCGGCGGGGAAGCCGTGCAGGTACCACGCGATGTGCTTGCGGATATCGCGCATGCCCTTGTCTTCGCCGAAATGCGCGGCGAGCAATTGGCCGTGCCGGCGGACGATATCGGCGACCTCACCGAGCGTGGGTGGATCCGGTGGCGGGTTGCCGGTGAACGCAGCCGACAGCTCGGCGAAAAGCCACGGCCGGCCCAGGCAGCCGCGCCCGATCACGACGCCGTCGCACCCGGTCGTGGCCATCATCGCCAGCGCGTCGCTGGCGTCGTAAATGTCGCCGTTGCCCAGCACCGGAATCGTCTGCACGTGCTGCTTGAGCTGGGCGATCTGTTCCCAATCGGCGGTGCCGGAGTAGCGCTGGGCCGCCGTGCGCGCATGCAGGGCAACCGCTGCCGCGCCTTCGGACTCGGCGATGCGGCCGGCATCGAGGTGGGTGCGGTGGTTGTCGTCGATCCCGACCCGGAATTTGACGGTAACCGGGATGTCGGTGCCGGCGGTACCGCGCACGGCTGCGGCCACGATCTGGCCGAACAGCCGCCGCTTGTACGGCAGCGCCGCACCGCCGCCGCGCTTGGTGACCTTGGGCACCGGGCAGCCGAAATTCATGTCGATGTGGTCGGCCAAGCCCTCGTCGGCAATCATCTTGGCGGCCGCGTAGGTGGTGGCCGGGTCGACGGTGTAGAGCTGCAGCGAGCGTGGCGATTCATCGGGGGAGAACGTCGTCATGTGCAGGGTGACCGGATGTCGCTCGACGAGCGCGCGGGCGGTCACCATCTCGCAGACGTAGAGCCCGCTGACCGTGCCGACTTTCGATTGCTCGAGTTCGCGACACAGCGTGCGGAACGCGACATTGGTCACGCCAGCCATTGGCGCCAGCACCACCGGGCTGGCGAGCTGGATAGGTCCGATTCGCACCGCGCGGCTACCGCCGGCTCATCACCAGCTTGCCGGCGGTCTTATGAAGCTCGACTGCCGTGGTCTTCTTGCCCGTGCGGGCTTCCCGGTCGAGTTGGCGCTGCTTGGAGATCTCGAACTTGTCGCAGGTTGTCTCGAGCTCTTCGATCAGCAACGCCACGTCGTCGCGCAGCCCTTCGGCTTCACCGGTGAAGTCCTCACGCTCGAAGATGCGCCATTTCTTCAGCACCGGCTTCACAACCTCGTCGAGGTGGATGCGGGGGTCGTACACGCCGCCGACGGCGATGGCCACGGCCTTGCGGCGGAATTCGGGGACCTGGTAGCCGGGCATCTGGAAGTTGCGCAGCACCATGTGCAGTGACTTCATCGCCTGATTGGGGGAAAGATCGAATCCGGCCGCGCTGACATCGCGGTAGAAGATCATGTGCAGGTTCTCGTCGGCCGAGATCTTGGCCAGCATCTGGTCGGCGATCGTCTCGTTGCAGGCTTTGCCGGTGTTGCGGTGCGAGATCCGGGTCGCCAGCTCCTGGAATGTGACGTAGATGACCGAGTCGAACAGGCTCTCCGCGAACACATCGGCTCGAACCTGGTGGTTCTGGCCCGGACTGAAGCCGCGGTTCACCACCTCGATGCGCAGTTTCTCCAATTCGAACGGGTCGACCGCCCGGGTCACTACCAGGTAGTCGCGCAGCGCGATGCCGTGCCGGTTCTCCTCGGTGGTCCACCGGTTGACCCAGTAACCCCAGGGCCCGTCCATGCTGAAGTTCATTGCGATCTCGCGGTGATACGACGGCAGATTGTCTTCGGTCATCAGGTTCTGCACCATCGCCACCTGGGCGACGTCGGACAGCTTCGACTGGCCGGGCTCCCAGTCCTGCCCGCCGAGCGCGTAGTAGTTTTTGCCATCTGACCACGGGATGTAGTCGTGCGGATTCCAGTTCTTGTGCATGCTCAGGTGCCGGTTGATGTTCTTCTCGACCACCGGTTCGAGTTCCTGCAACAGCTGTAGGTTCGTCAGCTCGGCTGACATGGCGGCCCCCAGTTATCTGTGTCCATTGGTAGCAGTCAATATATCTGTGTATCTCAGTAGCATCAAGTTCCATCGCGGCATGGCACGTCACGGCTCAGTGACGATCAGCACGGCCCCTCCGGAGCCCCAATCACTCCGGTTCCGCCCCGGGAGCAGGGACGTAGGGGGCGGCCGTGGTGAACAGCAAGTTGACGCAGTAATCGATGAATTGCTTGCGGCTGGCCCCCAGCTGTCTGTTCAGATAGGCGGTAAACAGACTCGACAGGCCGCCGACCAGGCTCGTGGCGATCATTTTCTGCAGCACCGGATCCCCGATCCGGGACAGCTTGCGCTGCAGCAGATCGATGAAGCTCGGCATCCACGCGGCGCCCGATCGGGTCAGTATCGGTTCCACTGCCGGCGCCAGCAGCAGCACCCGCCCGCGCACCGGATCGTCGACCATCAGCTCGACGAATTGTTCGACGGCTTCTCGGGGAGTCTCAGCGGACGTAAGGGTCTCCATTGCCCGCGTGCAAACATCGTCGTAGACCGCGCGAACGAATTCGTCACGGTCAGTGAAGCTCTCGTAGAAATAGCGTTCGGTCAGCGCGGCCTTGCGGCAAACGGCACGGACGGTCAGCGCCGGACCGCGCTCGCTGCCCAGCAACTGCACGCCGGCGGCGATCAGGTTGTCGCGGCGCAGCGCAAGGCGACTCTCCAGGGGGACGCCGGACCAACGGCCCCGTCGTTGACCGGACGGCACATCGCTCCTAAGCTCAAATCTGACAACGCGTGTAGTCAAAATCAGGATAACGATCAGGGAACCCGATAGTGACCCAACATACGTCTGCAGCCTGTCCGCTGAATAGCGACGGAGCGAGTAGCGGCGCGCCTCCCGTCGGCCAGGCGGCAACCGCCGCGGCCGCCCCCGCTGGGGTGGCCGATGGCTGTCCGGTGTCCCCGCTGGGCTACGAGGCGCCGCCAAGTCCGCTCGGCCCCGATTCGCTGACGTGGAGATACTTCGGCGACTGGCGGGGCATGCTGCAGGGGCCGTTTGCGGGATCTATGCAGAACATGCACCCGCAGCTGGGCGCGGCTGTCGAGCAACACTCGACGTTCTTCCGGGAGCCTTTGCCGCGGGTGATGCGGTCGCTGTATCCGATCGGCGGGGTCGTCTTCGATGGTGACCGCGCCCCAACGACGGGTGCGCAGGTGCGCGACTACCACGTCGATATCAAGGGCGTCGACGACCAGGGGCGTCGCTACCACGCGCTGAACCCCGACGTCTTCTACTGGGCCCATACCACTTTCTTCGTCGGCACGATCCACGTGGCCGAACGTTTTGGCGGCGGTCTGACCGAAGCGGACAAGCGCCAACTCTTCGACGAACACATCCAGTGGTATCGGATGTACGGCATGAGCATGCGACCGGTGCCGGAGTCCTGGGAGGAGTTCGGAGTCTACTGGGACCACATGTGCCGCAACGTGTTAGAGAACAACCATGCGACGCGAGCCGTGCTCGATTTGACAACGTATGGCAAGCCGCCGATCGCGCCATGGCTTCCGGATTGGCTGTGGGCGGCCCTGTGCAAGCTGTCCGCGCCGTTCTTCGTCTGGTTGACGGTCGGCCTGTATCACCCAGCCGTCCGCGAACGAATGGGCTATCAATGGTCCCGCCGCGATGAGTGGCTGCACCGACGCTTCGGCAACCTGGTGCGGATGATCTTCGCCGTTGTGCCGCCCAGGTACCGGAAGCACCCGCGGGCCCGCGCCGGTCTGGATCGCGCTACCGGGCGCATCCCGGCCGATGCCCCGCTGCCGCAGACGCCGGCGCGTAATCTCCCGCCGTTGGACGAGCGGGACAACCCAATGCACTACTGCCCCAACGTTTAGCGCTTGCGTCCGGGGCGGCGGGTTCGTTACGCGTGCGCGTGGCCGTGCGCGTCTTCGAGGCCGGACTCGTGCACATGTTGATGGGCGTGCTCGGTTCCGTCCTCGTGGGTGTGGGAGTGCTGGTGGGTGACATGGTCATGCTCATGCGTGGTGTGCGCATGTGTATGAGCCGCTTCGCCATGGTGATGTTCGTGGGCGTGCGGCGAGTCATGGGTGTGTAGCTCGGTCATAGTCAATTCCTCTGCGAAATAGATTGTGCTTGCTGGTAATTCATTTACCCGCGCCTTGTCCGGCTCGGGCGCCCGGTGACTGCCTTCAGGCCACTCTCGCCGCTGTGATGACGCGGAACTCCGGGACCGGCGTGCTCGGCATTGAAGACCGCGTCGATGACGAGCTGGCGAACGTGGTCGTTCTCCAGGCTGTAGAAGATGGTGGTGCCGTCTCGGCGGGTGCGTACCAGGCGCGCCATCCGCAGCTTCGCCAGATGTTGGGAGACCGACGGCGCGAGCTTGCTCACGTGCTCCGCGAGTTCGTTGACCGACATCTCGCGATGCGTCAGCGACCAGAGCACCTGCACGCGGGTCGCATCGGCAAGCATCCGGAAAACCTCGACCACCAGGCCGACCTGGTCGTCGGGCAACCGGGCTGCGCTGCTATCTGCATGCATACGCAGATAATAGCAGTGGCGGGCCGGCGCTGTGATATTAACTAGACTGTCTATATTTATCGGTATTCCGCAGGGAGCAACATGGCGCGCAGCGACAGTGATCGTTGGGATCTCGCGACGAGCGTCGGGGCGACGGCAACCATGGTCGCTGCCCAGCGGGCGATCTCTTCCGACGCGAAGCTCATCGATGACCCCTACGCCGCGCCGTTGGTGCGGGCGGTCGGAATCGATGTCTACGTCCGGTTGGTGAACGGTCAGATTCCTGGTGAGGCAGACACCGGGTTCGATCCGCGGCGAATGGCCCAGGGGATGGCCGCCCGGACCCGTTTCTACGACCAATTCTTCCTCGATGCCGCGCAGAGCGGCGTTGCGCAGGCGGTGATCCTCGCGTCGGGTCTGGATGCCCGAGCCTACCGATTGCCATGGCCGGCCGGCACCGTCGTCTACGAGGTCGACATGCCCGAGGTGATCGAGTTCAAGACGGTGACTCTGAGCGAGCTTGGCGCCGAGCCGACCGCGCAGCGGCGCACTGTCTCCGTCGATCTGCGCGACGATTGGGGCGCGGCGCTGCAGGCGTCGGGGTTCGACCCGCAGGCGCCCGCAGCGTGGAGCGCCGAAGGCCTATTGATCTACCTGCCGGATGAGGCCCAGGATGCGTTGTTCGACAACATCACCGCCCTGAGTGCCACCGGCAGCAGGCTGGCCTTCGACATCGTGCCGAACACCGCCGTTTTCGCCGACGAACGGTGGCGCGAACACCACGACCGGATGAGCGAGCTCGGGTTCGACGTCGATTTCAACGACCTCGTCTATCACGGTCAGCGCAGTCACCTCTTCGGCCACCTGCAGCTGCGTGGATGGCAGACCACGTCGCACACGGTCAGGGAGTTGTACGCGGCCAACGGATTCGCCTATCCCGACGACGAAGTCGCGCAAGCCTTCGACGATGTGACCTACAGCAGCGCGGTGCTTGCGCGTTAACGCGAGCCGCTAGGAGGGAGGCCCGTCGTCCCTGGCGCGACCGGTGAGCATTTCGTCGAACACGATCTGAGCGGGCTCGTACAAGTTCTGGAAAGTCGCACGCACCGCATCGAGGTTGTACTCCGGGATGGACGCGGCCGGAGTCCAGAAGCTGTCCACATCCAAGAGGAAAAACGGTCCCTGTTGGGCCGGCAGCGTCCGGCGCAGATGGTAGTTGGGATCAAGGGTCTGACCCATTCCCGGCCCGTAGCGCACGATCATCGACTTGCCCGGGTGCGGCTCGCGGTAGACCGCGGCGCCCTGCCACTCGGTCAGAGCCAAGCCGCCGGGAGCGAGGTGGCGCGGTCCAAGCAGTGGCTCGGCGATCCGGTTGGCCCACTGCGCTCGGCCATCCGCCGCGATGGGCACCCGGACCTCGAACACGTAGCGCAGACCGATCCGTTCCACCCCGACGATCGACGAAACTTGGGAGCGGGCATCCACGACGCGCATCGCAATGTCGGAGAGTTCCTCGAAGGTCGAGTAAGCGGTCGTCTCGACAACGACCGCGTGGGCTTTGATTGAGGCGGCGACTGTGTTGTCGCGGTTGACGTACCGCACGAAACGCTCCCCGGCCGGTGCCGGACTTCCGCTGGGGCCCATCCCCCACGCGGCGTCTTGGCCCTGGCGTTCGATCGGCAGGGGATCGGCGAGCCGGTTTTTGAGTTCTTTGTTCGACGCCTCGCTGAGGGAATCCGTTGCCGGGTGACGGATTTCCATGGTCACCAGGGCTATGGGAGCGTCGGGCCCCCCCGCATCGACAGTCACCTCGCGAAGCATAACCAAGGTGTCCGGCCGCTACACCGCTAAGCCGCGCCGCTAGCGGACGGTTCGGCCATATCCTTGGGACCGTGGGCGGGAATCCGAAACCCGGGATCGGGGTGCAGCTGTTGCGGTGCGGCTTGCCTGCGGTGGCGGCGATTTTGGTGCTGGCGCCGCGGACCCCGGCGCCTCCGGATCCCCCGCATATCGACGAGCGGCAGGACCCTCGTCCCACCGAGATAGTTCCCCAGGCGCCGCCTGCGTTCGATCCTGGAACCCGGCCTAGCCCGGCGCCCGCTATCCCGTAGCGCGCTGCCGGCCTGGGGCGCCGTCGTAAAAGCATCGACCCAGGTGAACTGCCATTTCGGTGCCCCCACTAGGACTCGAACCTAGGACCTGCGGATTAAAAGTCCGTAGCTCTACCAACTGAGCTATAGGGGCGCGAAGACCTAGGATACTGGGTGGCAAATGTGTCTCGAACGCCGCTCGTTTGAGGATTTGGCTTGAGGTGACCTAAGCTATCGTGGCTCCCAACGGTAGTTGCGTTGCGGGTACCCCGGAGTGATTCGGTTCTGGCCCCCATCGTCTAGTGGCCTAGGACGCCGCCCTTTCACGGCGGTAGCACGGGTTCGAATCCCGTTGGGGGTACGCGTAACGGCGGCAACGTCGGAGCGAGCAGTACAGCAAGGCCCTGTGGCGCAGTTGGTTAGCGCGCCGCCCTGTCACGGCGGAGGTCGCGGGTTCGAGTCCCGTCAGGGTCGCCAATGCGGCGAGGCACATGTTGCCTTCCGGCCCGGCCAGGTAGCTCAGTCGGTATGAGCGTCCGCCTGAAAAGCGGAAGGTCGCCGGTTCGATCCCGGCCCTGGCCACTTTTGTTGAGTTATACGCGCGTGGTGACGGCACGCTCACCCATCGGTTTGGTGATGCTGGGCGTTTGGGCGGAGCGCACCTAGACCGGTGATCTCAAGGCTGACCGACTTCCGTTGTCCACCAACAGCAAGCATGAAAAGCATGTCGCTCACATGCGCGCCCAGCCAAAATCGCCAAAACTGCCTACCGAAAAATTTCCATACGTAGCTACCGTCCCCAATCAGCCAATACCCCGCGATCCACACCAAGTAGTACGCCCCGCGCCTCCAACGCGCGGTAACCATCTCGACATTCATCTCCATGATCTCGAGACCCCAAGCGCGGTAGCGCCATTCGAGCCCGTACTGGCTCTGGAACTCATAGAAGGCCCGCATTTCGCTGCCAGTGACGAGGTACTCGTCAAAGACAAGGACGGTTCCTTCGATGAAACGTTCCTTGCAGGTCTCTAACGCGTGCAGGCAACTCTCATAGGTATCCAAATCCATGTGGAAAAGCCGGATTGGCGCGGCTGGGTGGTCCGCCAAGAATGGGGCCAACGTCTCGTAGGTACTTCCCTTTACGAACTGCACCTTGCGACCGAGCGCGCCGGGGATGCCGTCGTGCAAGCTCACGCCGGTATTCCGGATCAACCGTTGCGCGAACGGTTCTGACAGTGAAAAGGTTCCACGCTTGACGACCGCCTGGTCGTCGACTTGCCAGTCTTCAACAAGGCCCGAAAATGTATCGAAGCCGTATACCGTGCGATCGGAAGCATCCGATATCAGCCGTGTGGACCAGCCGATCCACGCGCCAAGATCAAGCAGTAGTTCGTCAGAATCCTGGGGGCATGGTCTGGGCAGTTGCGATGCTTCCGCCAGCAGCGTGTGGGCTGAAATCCTGCGCCCGCGCAGATCCGAGAGCGTGCGACCGATAAACGAACGGTATTCGTCGTCATAAACCCTGAGGTCCCGGGCGTATAAGTTCGGAATGTAGCGGTCGCGACCTGGATAACCCAAGCGCGCACACAGCAGGACCACGAGAAGTAGGCCAATTGCAACCAGCACCACCGGCGCGAAGTAACACGCCGTAGCCACCACGAGCGCGATCCCGGTGAGAATCGCTCTCCATAAGCGATGAAGGTTCGTACGATCCACTCTCGGCCTATCGATGAAGTCGACTACAGTCAATCTTCAACGAGAAGCTGTTGCCCTAACCACGATTTCGACTAAATCGGCGCGATGATGTCCGATGTGTAGAAGTCAATCGGCCTTTGCGAGTGCGGCGAGGGGCGGTCGACGAACACCCAGACGCCTGTCGTATTCGCGGAGATCGTGTCTTGCAGCGTTACCGTGCCTGCGCCGAAGCCGTCGGTGTCGAGACCGCCCGCGGTGACGCCGGCATCTCCGGCCGCGCAGCCCACACCGGGCCTGGGCGATTGGATCAGCCTGACGTTGTAGTGCGCCTGCGGCTCGGCGGCAACTAATTCCACCTGTGCGACGACCTTGTTGGCAGCTGCCTTACTGATGACAGACTGGCCGCGGCCTGTACCGAATGTCGGCACATTTACCGCCCAGGTGAAGTCGCACGCGCGAAATTTTGGTATCAGCGGCTGCAATGAGCCTGTGGAACTGGAATCTGCCGCCGCAACAGCTGGCATACTCCAAAATACGGCCGTCCCAAGCATATTGGCGCCAACAAGCAACAGCGCGTTGATTCTTCGCATTATTTTCCTGACGCATCATTTCGACCGCAAATATTGTTGAGAACGTATCAAATTTGGTCAACGAATTTAGGTATAAAGAGCTCACAGTTAGCCAAATCACATGCCGCCATATTGTGAAATCCAACTCACACGATTGCCGGCTCTTCGTAATCGAGAGTGCACCTAAGGCTCGGGATATCCCGGTGGTGGGTTCGTTTCGTTGAGCTGAGGCGGGGCCTCGGTGGGTGACGATTCGGGTTCCAACACACGACCCGTTCCACGTCGTCGCGTTAGTCGGGGCCAAGCTCGACCTGATCGGCCAACGTGTTCAGCAACAGACCCTGACCCAACGCGTATCAGAAGATCATCGCCGACTCGAACCGTCGCCGCGGGAAACACGTAATGACCAGGCTGATCGACTCGATCCGCCGCGGTGTGCCCGTCGGACTCGAGTAGATCGCCCAACTGGGCCGCACCCTGTGGCGCCGCCGCGGCGACATACTGGCGTTCTTCGACCATCACGTCTCCAGCGGGCCCACCGAAGCCATCAACGGCCGCTTAGAAGCGCTGCGCCGCAACGCCCTGGGATTCCGCAACATCACTCATCTATCGAATCCGTTCACTGCTGCACAGCGGCGCACTCCACGCACTCGTCAATGCACTCTGAATTCCGAAGGGCCGGTGATGGCACTGGTTAGCGGTGTTTTTTGGGCGTGCATCGGTGACTTATTTGGTGTCGGTGACGACGACGATCTGACGGATGAAGGTGTTTTCCACGGCGGAGTGAAGGAGAAAATCGGCGACGTTTGCGCGGGATGCCGAGGGAAGGATCGGCAGTTTTGTGACATTCTCGAGCACGGTAGCGGTGTATCGGGTGCTGTCCCGGTTGTTCAACGCCCCAGGGTATTCGAGGGTCCATTTCAGATCGCTCGCAGTCAAGAGAACTTCCGACGCGGCTTTGTCGGCGTATTTTTTGCGTAGCGCTGTGCGGAAGATCAGGCCAGCCAGAAATGATGCCTTGGCAAGAGAGTCGCCGACTCCGAACGCGGAGACGACGACGAAGCGATCGACCCCTGACGTTTTCGCAGAAGCGATGACGGCACGGATGGTGTCTGTGATCAACGTGGGGGTTTCGCGGACGTTTTTCACTCCGAGCGTGCTGATGACCGCGTCGTGGCCCTGGACTGCCGTCGCGATCACGGCGGCGTCGGTGACGTCGCCCCTGACGATTTGAGCGCGAGAGTCAACGTTGGCGTCGGCCCGCCGAACTAGGGCGGTGACCTGGTGTCCCTGGTCGAGTGCCTTTTTGACGAAGGGGATGCCGGTGCGGCCGGTTGCTCCAAGGACAAGAAACTTCATGATATTTCACTTTCTGTTGAGGGATGAATGGGCGTGGCGGTGAATGGGGGTTTTGGGCCTGCATCGCGGCAACCACCCGCCCATCGCCGGAGAATCGTAAGTGTCATTGACGACATTAGTCAATGAAGCTGACTAATGTCAAACCAGAGTCGAAGCCTGCTGGCTCCCCGCAGGCCCCTGGCGGCCCGGGCGAACGGGAAACGGGGGCGGACAGCTCAGCGCGGCCGGGTTTACCGCTCGTAGGGGTCGGTGATCTCGCGGAGTTGATCCAGGATCTGGTGCAACAACGTGAAGTTGCGGGTGCCCAGGTAGGCCTTCCACTCCGAGAGGATCTCGTCGAGTGTCACCTTGGCCACCTCGCGCGCCCGCTGGCCGCGTTGCTCGATCACGATCAATCGGGCGCGGCCATCCGTGGGATCGGGGACCCGGCGGACATAGCCCAAGTGTTCCAGTTGATCGACCAGCACGCCGGCGCTCTGCTTGCTCACTTGCGCCTGGTCCGCGAGGTCGGTGAGACGCGAACCGTCCTGGGCGATGCGTTGAAACACCCGGCACTGGGCGAGGGTCCAGTCGTCGAATCCGGCGTCCTGGATGGCCCGGAAAATCCGGTCCTCGGTATACCGGTACGGGATGAACAACGACACCCCTAGATCAACCCGCTGCTGGTCGTCCATGCCGCTCTCGGCTCCATTCGCGCACTCTGTTCCCACGGGATTCACACCCCTATGCCAATGCTGCCGAGCCAGATCGCCGCAGACTCGACCGCGGCGGCGCGTGCGCAGCGCGCGCACGCGCCATCTGGCCCTCAGCGAATTCGTACTTCTTGCCGCTATTAACGGTACTGCTGTATGACTACGGTAGTAAAGATATCTTACTAGTGTGGGTGGTTGGAGGGTCGCATGACAAGAGGACCGGCCAATTCGCACCCAATGCGAACGTGCCGGAGATTACTGGTAACCCCGCGTATTCGTTTTCCGGCACTCTCGATTACGAAGAGCCCGATTACCGGCGCCGTCGCCGTCGGCGTATCCGGCCGGAAGCGGGCCATCTGAGTATTGTGTACTGTACCTAGCATGGCGGACAAGCTTCCGACTCGACTGGCCGAACACCCCACCGTGCGCAAGGTGCGAGCGCGCCCATCGCGCAAACCCGGCGTGCTGGACGCCGACTGGCTCCGCGAAATATGCCTGGCCGCCGGCGCTGATGACGTCGGATTCGTCAGCGCCGACAACCCCGACCTAGCCTCCGAGGTCGAGCACGTCCAGGCCGCGCTACCGGGAACCAAGAGCTATATCTCGCTGGTGGTGAAGATGAACCGCGACAACGTGCGGTCGACGGCGCGCAGCGTTGCCAATCAGGAATTCCACCGCAGTGGCGAGGTGCTCAACGAGGCGGCTCATCGCATCGTGCGCCAACTGCAGGACGCCGGCTATCGGGTGCTCAACCCCTCGGCGACCTTTCCGATGGAGATGGATAACTACCCCGGACGCATCTGGGTGGTCGCGCACAAGCCCGTCGCTGTGGCCGCGGGACTCGGCGTCATGGGCATCCACCGCAACGTGATTCACCCGAAGTTCGGCAACTTCGTCTTGTTGGGCACCATCTTGGTCGACGCGCCGATCAGCAGTTACGGCGAGCCGCTGGACTACACCCCGTGCCTGGAATGCAAGTTGTGTGTGGCGGCGTGCCCCGTCGGCGCGATCGGCAAGAACGGCGAATTCGACTGGCAGGCCTGCTCGGTGCATAACTATCGCGAGTTCATGGGTGGGTTCACCGACTGGGTCCAGACCATCGCCGACAGCGATGATGCGTCCGACTTCCGTTCGCGGGTGACCGATTCGGAGAATGCGTCGATGTGGCAGAGCCTGTCGTTCAAACCCAACTACAAAGCTGCGTATTGCCTGGCGGTGTGCCCGGCCGGGGAGGACGTCATCGAGCCGTACCTCGACGACCGCAAGGGCTTCATGGACCTGGTACTAAAGCCGTTGCAGGACAAGAAGGAAACGCTCTACGTGCTGCCGAACTCGGCGGCCAAGGCCCACGCCGAACGTCGATATCCGCACAAGCCGGTCAAAGTTGTCGACGGCGGGATGCGCGGGCGCTAACGCCGCACCGTCACGCCGGGTGCAGGCTGACCGGTATGCCGGAGTAGCGGACCATGCCTGTCACCACGTCGATGTCGTCCTTATTGGTGAGGCGATTGACGTTGGCGTCGTGGTGACCGTGCGGAATCGACACCGCCCCGCGCCGGATCGTGTCGTCGATCTTGGCGATGCCGGTCAGTTCTCCGCTGGCGCTGCGGACAGTCACGTTGTGGCCGTTGATGATTCCGGCGCTGGCGCCGTCATCGGGATGGATCAGGATTTCGGCGCGCTCACCCATAAAATCGAGCTGCCCATTCAGCTTCTTGCGTTGCCGGCGCGGCACAAACACCAGTGACGCGGGTGGCTCAAGGGCGGCAAGCTGATCGACGAGTAAGGGTGGCGCCAGCCGCCAGCCGCCCATCCGCTCGATGTGCTCATCAACCCACGGCGCCGGCAGGTCCTGCGGGACTTCCGCCCAACCGGTCGCCGCGACTTCGTCGTATTTGGTGCGGGCACCGGCCAGCAGCACGGCGAGGACATCGTCATCGGTGCTGCTGTCGGGGTCCCCAAGAGTGCCGAGGTCGTAGCCGAGCCGTCGGCCGAGTTCGGCGAATACCCACCACATCGATCGCCGCTCGCCGACCGGTTCCACGACGGCAGGGCTGTACTGCACGGACACTCGGGCACTCAGGACGTCGTGAATGGTGATATCGGCGCGTTCCAACGGATCCTTGGTCGGCAGAACATGAGTGGTCAACTGTGTCGTCTCGTTGTTGATGATCTCGGTGGTGGCAAAAACTTCGAGGTTCTTCAGGGCCGGGATCAACTTCCCCGTCTCGGGCATACACGTAACCAAGCTGCCGCCCACGTTGATCAGGGCCCGAATGTTTCCCGCTTCGATTTCGTCGGGTAACACCGCACACGGCCATTCGTTGATGAACGCTTGGGCCTCCGGGCGGCTGCGGGGGCCGGGACCAAAAGATCCCTCGATGGGTGTGATCGGCAATAGGTCACCGAAAACCTCGAGTTGATAAGCGAATCCGGGGTGGAACCAAGTCCCGCCGGGGCGGTTCATCGCGCCGGTGAGGATCATCAGCACCCAGGCCAGCCATTGGGTCACGTTGGCCCGGTCGGCGGTCATGGTGACGCCCGTCCCGGTTTCGATCGCGACGCACTTCGCGGCGCGCACCGCCCCGCAGAGCCGTGTCAGCTCCGCTTCCGGCACATCGGCCAGTGCGGCGGCGTGTTCCAGCGTGAAGGGCTCCACCGCGGCCGCCAGCTCGTCGACGCCCTGTACGGGCACTTCGGTTTTCCAGCCGTCGCGCAGAATCTCGCGAACTAGATAGGCCAGCACCGCGTGGTCGGTACTGGGCCGTGGCGCCAGGTGGCCGGTGGCCAGCCGGGCGGTCTCGGTGCGCCGCGGGTCGATCACCCATACCTGCCCGCGCTTGGCGATATCGCGTATGGTGCCGGTCGGGTTCGGCATCGAGATCGCATGACCGTGTGACACAACAGGATTGACTCCGACGAGCATCAGGAAGTCGGCGTTGTCCAAGTCGGTGCGGCCGGACAGTCCCATGAATCCGCCCACCAGATCCGAGACCAGCGGTTTGGCGGTGCCGTCAATGGTGAGCGGGCTGAACTTCGCCGGGGTGCCGATCGCCGCGTGTAGGGCTTCGGCCATCCGGAACCCGGCGCTCTCCATGGTGCTGAAGTAGAAGGCGACCGACTCTGGCCCGTGCCGCTCGATGATGTCCTTCAGGCGGGTGCCCAGATCGTCCAGGCACGCTTGCCAGCTGGTGTCGTGCAGTTGGCCGTCGACCCGCATTTGCGGCCGCTCGAGGCGGTCCGGATGGTGGTGCAACAGCGGTAGGGCGCGCCCCTTGGGGCAGGTGTAACCGTGCGAGAACGGGTGGTCGTGGTCGCCGCGGACCCGGACGACCTGGTCGCCCTCGACGTCGACGAGAATGCCGCAGACGGAAGTGCAGATGCGGCAAAAGCTGCGGACCGTGTGCATCGGACCTACCTCACGTGTCGCCTAGCCGATCGGCTATCGACCCGCAGGCTAGCCGAATGGCTAGCGTGATGCAAGTCACTTTGCGACCGCTCAGACGCGGCGGCCGGATTGTTTCCGGGGACACCATCGCGCCGTCGACATTGTCACGGCAGACATCGACGGACGCCCGCGCTGGGGCGAAAGTAAAGGCATGCCGATCTACACCTGCACCACGACAGTGTCGACGCTCAGCGGTGGCACAAAAGCCGCGCTGGCCACCGAGATCGCGAAAATCCATTCCGCGATCAATCACGTACCCAGCACCTACGTCAACGTCGTATTCCATGAGCTGCCACCTGATGGCATCTACACCGATGGTGTCCCGGCCAGCCCGGTGCTCGTCGGCGGCTGGGTGCGCGAAGGCCATCCTGCCGACGAAACAACCCGCCTCGCAACCGAAATCGCCGCTGCGGTGACCCGGATCGCGGGCATTCCCGTCGAGCGGGTGCTTGTCGTAATGCAAAGCAGCTCGGCGCGGTTTGCCATCGAGGGCGGGCGGGTGCTCCCGGAACCCGGTCAGGAAGCCGCGTGGATCGCCGCCGGGCCGGCCGGAGGCTAGCCGATCAGTCGGGGCATCATCGACGGCCGATGTGGCCGCCTCATCCGGCGCTGAACGAAACGCGACAATGACCAGATGCGACTTCTCTCGCTTGTGGTGGTTGCCGGTCTTGTCGCGGCTCATGCCGCGGCAACCGCGCAGGCCGGCCCTGACGTGCCACCCGTCAGCGACGCGGCGCGCGCGGCCGGTTTCGTCGACGTCCGCACCGCGGTCCCCGACGCCATCATCGACCTGCGCTATGCGACCACGAACAATTTCACCCACACCCAGCTGTATCCGTCCGACGCCAGGTGCCTGGTGCACCAATCCATGGCCCAGGGGCTGGCCTCGGCCGCCACGGCGCTACGTCCGCAGGGCCATGTGTTGGTGTTCTGGGATTGCTATCGGCCGCACGACGTTCAAGTCAGAATGTTCAACGTCGTCCCCAATCCGGCCTGGGTGGCGCGCCCAGGTCAGTTTGCGCATAGTCATGAGTCGGGGCGTTCGGTCGACGTGACATTCACTGCGGCGCAACAGCAGTGCCCGCCGGAGCGGCAGGTGAGCGGACTTTGCCTGGCCGACATGGGTACCGATTTCGATGATTTCTCGCCGCGGGCAACGGCATTCGCAACCCAGGGCGTTAGTGCTGAGGCTCAGGCGAACCGGAAAAGCCTGCGCGACGCCATGAACTACGGCGGCCTGACCGTGTACTCCGGCGAGTGGTGGCATTTCGACGGTCCCGGAGCCGGTGTCGACCGTCCCATTCTCAATGTTCCGGTGGATTAGGCTGTCTCATATAGTGGAACTACAGTTCCATATTATGGCGCAGCGGGTACGCTTCGAGCGTAGAACGATGTAACGCGAGGGGCTGCACATGAACGACGAACGTCCGGCTAAGTACACGCACGGACATCATGAATCGGTGCTGCGCAGTCATCAGCGACGCACCGCGGAGGACTCCTCGGCCTACCTATTGCCCCATCTGAAGCCCGGCTTGTCTGTGCTGGACGTCGGGTGCGGGCCTGGGACTATCACCGCCGACCTGGCCGCCCGCGTCGCGCCGGGGCCGGTGATCGCCATCGACCAATTCGCCGATGTCCTCAACCTGGCCCAGGCGGAGATGCAGCAGCGCGGCTTGGCTAACGTCTCGTTCGCGGTCGCCGATGTGCACCACCTCGACGCTCCGGACGACACGTTCGACGTCGTCCACGCCCACCAGGTGCTACAGCATGTTGCCGATCCGGTGCGGGCGCTTCAGGAGATGCGGCGGGTGTGCCGGCCGGGTGGAGTTGTGGCAGCTCGTGATGCCGACTACTCGGGTTTCATTTGGTTCCCACGGTTTCCGGCGCTGGACTTTTGGCGGGATATCTACCAACAAGCGGCGCGTTCCAACGGCGGCGAACCGGATGCCGGCAGACGCCTGCTGTCGTGGGCCCTCGAGGCGGGATTCGACGACATCACACCGACCGGCAGTGTCTGGTGCTACGCGACGCCGGCGACCCGCGAATGGTGGGGTGGAATGTGGGCCGACCGGATCCTGCATTCGGGCGTCGCTCGCGAGCTGCTGACCTTGGGTCTGGCCACCCCCGCCCAGCTTGAAGAGATCGCTGCCGCGTGGCGAGCCTGGGCTGCGGCGCCGGATGGCTGGCTTTCGATACCGCACGGCGAAATCCTTTGCCGCGCCTAGCAATTAATTTGATATGCCCGGAGCCGCCGGAAAGCCTCCGCGCATTGATTCGAAGGCGTCGGCGAGTCTGAGCACGGTAGCGTCGTCGAATCGCTTGCCCACAAGCATCATTCCGACGGGCAGGCCGTCGACGAGGCCGGCCGGCACCGAGATCGCTGGATGGCCGGTGAGGTCCATCGGCGCGGTGTTGAATGCCTTGCCGAGGGCACGGGCGAGCAGCGCGATGTCTTGTGGACTGCCCGCCGGCAGTGTGTCGGCGGTGCCGGGCACCGTAGGCATTACCAGGACGTCGTAATCATCGAGCGCCGCATCGTAGGCGGCGCGCACCTGCGGGACCAGATTGCGTGCTTTGGCATAGGGCACGCCGCCCAGCGTGTGCACGCCATAGTGGCCGCACAGTGCCGTCGCCTTGACGACACCGGCGAGTTGATCGGCCTTGACGGCTCGCTGTGTTGCGAAGTGCGCCATGAGTTCTGGGTCGTAGAGCCCATCCAGGCCGAGCCCGTATCCGTTGCCGTCCATCATCTGATGCGTGGCGCCATCGGTGAAGACGACGGTGAACACATGCAGGGCCCTCCGGTGCCACGGCACACTGACCTCGCCTACCGCGCAGCCGATTTCGGCGAACCGCCGGGCGCAAGACCGGACCAGCTCGTCTGCCTCCGGCAGCGAACCCGGGTGTCCGAAGCCTTCGGCGAGAATGCCCACTCGCAGCCCGGCGACATCACCGGTGAGCGCGGCCCGGTAGTCGACCGGCGCCAACTGCGCGGGCTGACGGGGGTCGTGGCCGTCGGCTCCGGCAAGCACCGTGAGGAGCAGCGCGGCGTCGGCGACGGTGCGTGTCATCGGACCGACGTGATCGAGCGTCCGCTCCACCGGGAACGCGCCCGTGTAAGGGATCAGCCCGTGCGTCGGCTTGTGTCCGACGATGCCGCACAGCGCCGCGGGGATCCGGATCGATCCACCCTGATCGCCGCCCAGGGCCAGCTCGACCTGGCCGGCGGCCACCAATGCCGCACTGCCACTGGATGACCCGCCCGTTTCGCGAGTGGTGTCCCACGGGTTGCGCACCGGCCCGGAGGCGGAGGTGAAGCTGGAACCCGAGCAGCACAGATCCTCGCAGACACTCTTGCCCGCGACCGAGGCCCCAGCGGCAAGCAGACGCTCGACGACGGTCGCGTCGCGTGCCGGGACGAAACCCTCCACCGCGCGCGATCCGTTCATCATCGGAACGCCGGCGACTGCGATGTTGTCCTTGATCGCGACCGGCCTGCCCGAGAGCGGACCCTGCGCGCCGGAGGTTATCTCGGTGGTCACATACCAGGCGCCGAGCGGGTTATCGCCCGGCTGCGGGAACGCATAGCCGCGCTCGGGGGCCTGCGGGCGGGCGATCGCGTCGTAGAGCTCGTCGACCACGTCATAGGACTTCAGCATTTGCCGCACCGCGGCCAGGCAGACCCGTTGGGCGTCGGCGTCGAGAGTGAAGCCGAAATGTCTGGCCGCAGCGTCGATGTCAGCCGCTGATGGCCTGGAAACCGTCATGTCGACCTCCGTCGTGGGCCCTGATCTTCCCGGGCCCTGCGCCCGAGCAGCTTAGCGCTCAATCCAGGAAAAGGTCCCTAACCCGCTGTTGGCCGCCGCCGTAGTGGGACAGGTCCACGACGCCGCTGGACTGCAGAACCTCAGAGTCGATGTAGCAAGTGCCGGCGGCTTCCCGCGACGGGTGGGCGACGATCTCGACGGCGCCGTCGCCCATCATCTCGGGGCTCGTTTGCCCTGGTCAACAGGGCGGTATTGGCATTCTCTTTTTTGGCAAGTACGTTATCAATCGATGGACAATCAGATTCAAACGCCGTCGGGCATCCCGTTGCAGCCCGTATACGGACCGGCGGATCGAAGCACCGAACCGCCGGCGCCGGGAGAGTTTCCCTTCAGCCGGGGCAACTTCGCGTCCGGCTACCGGGGCAAACTGTGGACGTTTCGGCAGTACTCCGGCTTCGGCACCGCCGAGGAATCCAACCGTCGTTATCGATACCTGCTGGAACAAGGCGGTACCGGGCTGTCGGTCGCGCTCGATCTGCCCACCCAGTGTGGCTACGACTCCGATGATCCCGAGTTCGGGGAGGAGGTTGGCCGGGTCGGTGTCGCGGTAGACACCCTGGCCGACTTCGAGATCCTGTTCGACGGCATCCCGCTGGACAAGCTCAGCACCAGCATGACGATCAATGGCACGGCGGCCATCCTGCTGGCGTTCTATGTCGCTGCGGCCGAGCGCAAGGGGATTCCGCGGGCGAAGCTCACCGGGACCATCCAGAACGACATCCTCAAGGAATACGCCTCGCGCGGTACCTGGATCTGGCCGCCGGAGCCGTCGCTGCGGTTGATCGCCGACACCATTGAGTTCTGTGCGGCCGAGGTCCCGAGATTCAACGCAATCTCGGTGGCGGGTGCGCATTTCCGGGACGCCGGAGCCAACGCGGTACAAGAGATGGCCTTCACGCTGGCCGACGGTGTCACCTATTGCGACACCGTGGTGGAGCGGGGCCGGATGACCATCGACCAGTTCGCCCCGCAGATCTCGTTCTTCTTCTATACCCACGGAGATTTCTTCGAGGAGATCGCCAAATACCGTGCGGGGCGCCGACGTTGGGCCACGATCGTGCGGGAACGCTACGGCGCGCAGACCGAGAAGGCGGCGATGTTCCGCTTCGGTTGCGTGTGCGGCGGTGCGTCGCTATACGGGCCACAGGCGAAGAACAACATGGTGCGGGTGGCCTATGAGGCGATGGCCGCGGTGTTGGGTGGTGTGCAGTCGATGTTCACCGCGGCGTGGGATGAGCCGTTCGCGCTACCCAGCGAAGAATCCACCACGTTGGCGTTGCGCACTCAGCAGATCCTGGCCTACGAAACCGGGGTGGCCAGTGTCGCAGACCCACTGGGTGGCTCCTACTTCGTCGAGGCACTCACCGATGCCACCGAAGAACGCATCATCGAGATCATGGACGACCTGGAGCGACACGGCGGAATGGTCAGCGCGATCGAGGACGGCTATCTGCAAGGTCTGATCGCTGACGAAGCATTCACCACGCATCAGGACATCGAAGCGGGCACCCGACCGGTCGTCGGGGTCAACCGATTCGTCACCGAAGAGCCAGAGCCAGACGTCGTCACCTACGAGCTCGACGCCGAGGGCCGCGATCTGCAGCTTAAGCGGCTCTCCAAGGTTAAGACTGAAAGAGATTCGGCCGCAGTGAAAGCCACTCTTGCGGCGTTATCGGAGGCGGCCGAGGGAACCGACAATCTGATGCATAAGTTGATCGACTGCGCCAACGCCTACTGCACGGTCGGCGAGATGGTCTCCGCGCTCAAAGCGGTGTGGGGCGAATTCCAGCAACCGGTGGTGTTCTGATGGCGGCGCGCATTCTGGTGGCCAAGCCTGGCCTGGATGGGCACGACCGTGGTGCCAAGATCGTCGCCCGTACCCTGCGCGACGCCGGCTTTGAGGTGATCTACACCGGCATCCGCCAGCGCATCGAAGACATCGCATCCATCGCGGTCCAGGAAGACGTCGCCGTCGTCGGCCTGAGCATCCTCTCGGGTGCGCACCTGGCGCTGACCCAGCGGACCATCGAAGCGTTACGCACCGCCGATGCCGCCGACATTGCCGTGGTCGTCGGCGGGACCATCCCGCATGCCGATGTGCCCAAACTGCTATCCGCCGGTGCTGCTGCGGTATTCCCCACTGGGACACCGCTCGAGACGCTTGTGCGCGAGATCCGCACACTGACCGGCACACCCCAACCTGCTGTGGAGGAATCGTGCGCGTCGGAGTAATGATCGGCGCCGAGCGTGGCGATATGGCCCGCAAGGTTGCCAAGTTGGCCTCCGATATCGAATGGGCCGAATCTGCGGGATTGGACACCGCGTGGATGCCGCAGGTGCCCGACGACTTCGACTGCCTGACCATGGTGTCGCTGATGGCCGCGCACAGCTCGCGCATCGAGCTGGGTACGGCGGTGGTGCCGCTGCAGGCGCAGCATCCGATTGCCCTTGCCCGCCAAGCGCTCTCGACGCACGCGGT
Organism: uncultured Actinomycetota bacterium; assembly: GCA_963826365.1. Classification (GTDB taxonomy): domain Bacteria; phylum Actinomycetota; class Actinomycetes; order Mycobacteriales; family Mycobacteriaceae; genus Mycobacterium. The sequence goes on from CAWGXA010000014.1 coordinate 390,194, forward strand.
GGCGGGTGGACGGCTGGCCCTGGGCGTCGGGCCGTCGCATCATTGGATCATTCGGGACATGCTCGGCCTGCCGTATGAGAAGCCGGCCTCCTACACCCGCGATTACCTGCAGGTGCTCAACGCCGCCATCGGCGGCCCGGGACCTGTTGACGTCGAGAACGATTCGTTCACGGTGCACAATCCGACGGCGATCGGTGCGGATACCCCGATGCCGGTGCTGGTCGCCGCGCTGGGACCGGTGATGCTGCAGCTTGCCGGCGAATTGGCCGACGGGACCGTGTTGTGGATGGCCGACGAGCGCGCGATCGGTGATCACATTGCGCCGAAGATCACCAAGGCCGCCGCAGATGCCGGGCGTCCCGCGCCGCGGATCGTCGCGGGTATCCCGGTATGCCTTTGTGCACCTTCCCAAGTCGACGAGGCCAAGGAGCGGGCCAACCGCATCCTGGGCGAGGCCGAAGTGTCGCCCAACTACCAGCGCCTGCTCGAACGCGGTGACGCCCGTGACGTCGGCGATCTGTGTGCCGCCGGCGACGAGGAGGGGATCCTGGCCCGGATGCGCGGATTCGCCGACGCCGGCGTCACCGACCTGTCGGTGCGGCTGCTGCCGATCGGCGACAACCGTGACGAGCTGATCGCCTCCAAGCGCCGAACCCGCGAGATGATCGCCGAGCTGGCGAAGGAGTTGCGGTGACGCCGGGTAACCCCGGGCCACTGGCGGGAATTCGGATCCTCGAAGTCGGCACCATGCTGGCGGGGCCCTACGCCACCATGCTGCTCGCCGATCTCGGTGCCGAGGTTACCAAGATCGAACCCCGCGGCGGCGAGATCTCCCGCAGCGTCGGGCCTACCTACTTCGCCAGCCTCAACCGCAATAAGTCCAGCATCTGTCTGGACCTGAATTCCGATGCGGGACAGCAACAGTTGGGCGAGCTGGTCGCGGAATCCCATGCGCTGCTGGTGAATCTGAAGCCGTCGGCCATCCGCCGGCTGGGTCTGACCTACGAGCAATTGCGGCAATGGAACGAGCGCATCGTCTGCGTGGCCATCACCGGTTTCGGGCTGCACGGTGGCGACGACCCGGCTTTCGACTATGTGGTTCAGGCGGGTTACGGCATCGCCGCGTTGACCGGCGACCCGGACGGCCCACCGACGCTGCCGGGCTACTCGTCGGCGGACAACTCCACCGGAATGTCTGCGGCATTGGGACTTCTGGCCAAGATCATCTCCGGCACCGGCGGGCAAGTGGATGTGTCGCTGCGCGACGTTATGCTGTCGCAGCTGAACTATCACGCTTCGGCCTATCTCAACAACGGCGTCGAGCCGCAGCGCCGGCCTCACGGCGCGCATTCGTATTACGTTCCGGCTCAGCTCTTTCCAACCGCTGACGGTTATCTGGCCCTGTTCATCACACACGATGGCTTCTGGAAATCCTTTGCCACCGAGGCGGGTATCGGAGGTTTCGAAGCCATGGCCGAGCGGGTGGCCCGCCGCGACGAGGTGCTCGCGGTCGTCACGGCCATGCTGGCGACGGACACCGCCGCCGGCTGGGAGCGGCGACTGCGACCGCTCGGGGTTCCTGCGGCCGCCGTCAGGTCGCTGCCTGAGGCGCTCGAAGCGACTTCGGAAATGGTTGTGACGGCGGGTGATTTCCGCTTGGTCGGTACCCCGATCCACATTTCGGAATACCAGCCGCAGTACCGGCCGCCGCCCGATCTACCCGAGTGTTAGACGCCGCGCGAGTGTGAAGTCAGCTTCACGCTCGACCTCGAGCGTGACACCAGCCTCACGTTCGGCGCCAGGAGCCAGGTCCGAGCTGCGGAGCTAGCCGTCGTGCTCCGTGGTCGTCTCGAGCAGTCGCGGGATCGGCGGTGGGTCCAACTTCAAGGCATCGGACATGGTTAGCTGTCCGGCGCTGGCGATCATGTTGTCCAGGACGGACTGAAGATTGTCGCCTTCGATTTCATAGATCGCGACATACGGACCGTTGCCGTCCACCGGACGGAGTCGCCGGGCCGAGACGAACCCGTCCAGGGCCACCAGTTCGCCGAGATGCACTTCGTCGTACCAGGTGTTGTACTCCTGCTCGCGATCGGGCGAGCTGGGAAAACTCTCCACCAGGATGATGCCTTTGGACATCGTCGCCGCCTCTCCTGTGACTACTCGTAGCGCACCGTGATCGAATCCGTATCCGGTATGCCCTGGCACGTCAGAATGTAGCCCTCGGCCACTTCGTCATCGTCGAGAGCGTCGTTGATCCGCATGGTCGCGTGACCCTCCTCGATGCGGGCCATGCATGTCCCGCAGTTACCGGCCTCGCAGTTGAACGGCGGATCCAAGCCGGCCCGGCGCGCGCTTTCCAGCAGGGTCTCGCCGGGAACCAGCGGCACCTCGGCCTTCTTGCGGTCCAGGTAGATCTTCACGATGCCGGTCTCGGCGCCGTTTACCGGATCTGCCACCCGTGCAGTCTCCTCGATGATCGCGGCGACGGCATGCTGGAACGCTGCGAGTTCCGGGCCGCCCCCTCATGTACTAACGCCGTACTTGCGTTCTTCACTATAGAGAATACTATTCTCACTAACCGATAGGATCTTCTCAAGTCTGTGCGGATGTCGGGTCAGCCGGGCCTGTCAGGGAAGGAAAGGGACGTGTCCGAGCCGGCCGCGCTCGCGTTCGAGGAACGGCAGTTCAGCTTGCCTCAACTCGGCGCATTGGCGGACGGGCTGGCCGTAACCCTGGCCAAAAGAGGTCTCTCACCAGGTCAACGCGTTGCCGTCATGGCGTCCAACCGGCCGGAATTCGTCGCCGCGTTGCTGGGAATCTGGCGGCTGGGTGCCACGGTCGTCCTGCTCAGTCCCGCGTGGAAGCGCGACGAGGTCGATCACGCACTCGGGCTCACCCACCCGTCGCACGCCGTCGGGGACCATCCGGTATTGGCCGACTTGATGCCGATGCTGCATTTGGACGAACCGATCGCGCCCGCGGAGCAGACAGCGCGGGCGCTGCCGCCGCACGCCGACGCGGTGCTGGTGTTCAGCTCCGGCACCACCGGTCTACCGAAGGCCGTCCGACACACCCACGCGGCATTGGATGAGGCCGTACGGCACTGGCGCGACGCACTGCAGCTGACCCGAAGCGACCGCATCCAGATCACCACGCCGCCGTCGCACATCCTCGGCCTGCTCAACATCCTCACGGTGTTGCGCACCGGCGCCTGGATGCGGCTGCATCCCCGGTTCGACATCGACCGAGTGTTGCATCACATCGAAAGTGACCGCATCACAGTCGAAATGGCCGTCGCCCCGATCGCGCTGGCGATCGCTTCGCACCCCACCCTCGAGTCGTACGACTTGTCGTCTCTGCGTTACATCATGTGGGGTGCTACACCGGTGAGTGCCAGCGTCGCCGAGACCGTGACCAGGCGGACCGGCGTCGGTTGGGTACCCGCCTACGGCACTAGCGAATTGCCTGTCATCGCGTGCAACCCGATCGGGGCCGCCCGGCTTGACGCAGTCGGGCGTGCGGTGCCGGGTGTGGACCTGCGAGTGGTTTCGCTGCGGACTGGCGAACCGGTCGGTCCCGGCGAGGTCGGTGAGATTCAGGCGCGGTCGAAATCGCTGATGGCCGGCTACCTCCCGCCGGAGGCGACCGCCGAGGTGATCCGCGACGGGTGGTACCGGACTGGGGACGTCGGCTGGCTGGACACAGACGGTTGGCTACGGATCACCGACCGCTTGAAAGAGATGATCAAAGTGCGCGGATTTCAGGTCGCGCCTGCCGAAATCGAGACATTGCTGCACGGCCACCCCGCCGTCAAAGACTGTGCGGTGTTCGGAGTTCCGGACGGGATCAACGGGGAAGCGGTGGTAGCCGCAGTCACCACCTGCGCTCCCTTCGACACAGCGGCGGTCGCCGCCGACCTGACTGCCCGGGTGGATGAGAAGCTGGCGTCCTACAAACACCTGAGCAAAGTCGTGTTCGTTTCCGATATTCCGCGGCTGCCTTCGGGCAAGGTGCTGCGCCGAGTCTTGAAGGATCGCTATGGATGTACGTCTAACAGCTGAACAACGGCAACTACGTGACGCCGCCGCGAAGCTGGCCGACGACCTGGGGCCTGGCGCAGTCCAAGACCTCGGCGAGGACGGTCGGATTGCCCGGCTGGACAAACAGATTGAGGCGACGGGCTGGCGAGCATTGCGCTCCGATGAAGCCTCCGGTGTCGAAGTAGCAATTGTCGCTGAGGAATTCGGACGCCGACTGGTCGACGCACCCTTTCTGGGCCCGGTGCTGGCCGACGATTTGGCCCGCCGGATCGGCGTCGACGGCGCGGGAGCAACGATAGCCGTCGACGATCACGCAATCGACGCTCGCGGCTACCAGCGAGCCCTGAGGCTCTCCGGCACCACGGTGCTGACGGTCGACCTGGGTGCGACAGGCGGCGGCGCCGACTTGACCAGGGCGCAAGCGCAACTCGTGGGCTCGCCGACAGAACTCGGTCAGGTGTCGGAAGATGTTGCCGCCCAATGGTATGCGCTCGCGTTGGTCGGCACGGCCGCGGACTTGGTGGGGATCGCACGCGGCGCGCACGCGCTGGCCTGCGACTACGCGAAGATCCGCGAGCAGTACGGCAAAGCGATCGGATCCTACCAAGCCGTCGCCCACCTGTTGGCCGAAAGCCTTGCGCTCATTGAAGGTTCGGTGAGCGTGCTGCGCCATGCCGCGTGGGGCGTCGACGAACTTCCCCCGGCCCAGGCGATTCGGGCCGCCCAGATCGCCAAGGTCTACTGTGCGCGCGCCACGCGAACTGTCTGCGAGACGGCCATTCAGGTGCACGGCGGCATCGGCAACACCTGGGAATGCCTGGCGCACGTCTATCTGCGCCGTGCCCTGACCTCGACCGAGCTGTGGCCGGTCGCTTTGAAGGAGATCGATCTTGGACTTTCGTGACTCCGCTGACGAAGCCGCCTTCCGTGAGCGGCTGCGATCCTGGCTTTCACTGCACGCCAAGGAATATTCCGGTTCGGGCGACGAGTACTGGGCCCGCCAGGCGCAGTGGCATCAGGCCCTCTACCGCGAGGGCTTCTTCGGCTTGTCCTGGCCACACGAGCTCGGCGGCCAGGAGTTGCCGCCGGTGTATGACGTCATCGTCGACGAAGAACTTGCCCGCTCCGGCGCCCCGCCGCGCCCCAGCGTCGGCTATCTGGTCCACGGTGTTGGCAGGTACGCGAGTGACGCACTGCGGCAACGCTTCCTGCCGGGCATCATCAATGGCACCGAGCGGTGGTGCCAGGGGTTCAGCGAGCCGGGCGCCGGCTCGGACCTGGCGTCACTGACCACCACCGCCCGCCTCGAGGGCGACACCTACGTGGTGAACGGGCATAAAATCTGGACCAGCTATTCCGACGTCGCGGACTATTGCCTGCTGCTGGCGCGCACCGACCCAGAAGCCAAGCGCCACCGCGGCCTGTCAGCGTTCGTGCTCGACATGAAACAACTCGGCGTACAGCAGCGCCCGCTGCAGATGATCAACGGCGTTACCAACGAATTCGGCCAGGTGTTCTTCGACGGCGCGAAAGTGCCGGCGGACCGCATGGTCGGCGCGCCCGGTGACGGCTGGGCGGTCGCGATGACCGTGGTCGGGCACGAACGGGAACCGTCGACTCTGGGCTACGCGGCCAGATACGGCAAACTTGTCCGAAACATGTTGGCGCGCAATGACGGGCCTGTACCAGAAGAGCTCGCCTGGGCGGCGGTCGAATCGGAGATGCTGACCCATCACGTCCGCCGGCGGTTGTCCGAACAGCTCGACGGCGTGTCGCACGGATCGGACGGCTCACTCGACAAACTGCTGATGACCTGGGTCGAGCAATCCGTCGGACACGCCGCATTGGCAGTCGCCGGAACTCGTGACCCGGAGCTACTCAGTGCCTACCTGTACAGCCGGGCGCAGAGCGTCATGGGTGGAACATCTCAGATACAGAAGAACATCATCGCCTCACGAATCTTGGGATTGGGAGTCTGACGTGTACGACATGCCTGCTGAAATCGACGTCCGCGCCGACGGGCCATTGCGGATCATCACCCTGAACCGACCGGACTCGCTGAATTCGGTCAACGATGACCTGCACTCCGGATTGGCGCGGTTATGGCAGCGACTGACCGACGACCCCACCGCACGGGCCGCGGTGATCACCGGGGCGGGCAGGGCATTCTCCGCCGGCGGCGATTTCACGTATCTGGAAGAGCTGTCGAATAACGCCGACCTGCGGGCCAAGACCATTCGGGACGGCCGCGAGATTGTGTTGGGCATGGCGCGGTGCCGAATTCCCTTGGTGGCAGCGGTGAATGGCCCGGCGGTTGGACTGGGCTGCAGCCTGGTTGCGCTCAGCGACATCGTCTACATCGCCGAGGACGCCTACCTCGCCGACCCGCACGTGCAGGTCGGGCTGGTGGCGGCCGACGGCGGCCCGCTGACCTGGCCGCTGCACATCAGCCTGCTGTTGGCCAAGGAGTTCGCCCTGACGGGTACCCGGATCAAGGCGCAACGTGCCGTCGACCTCGGGCTAGCCAACCACGTGGCCGCCGATCCGCTGGCCGAGGCGATCACTTGCGCCAAAAAGATTTTGGAGCTGCCGCAGCAGGCGGTCGAGAGCACCAAGCGGGTGCTCAACATCCATCTGGAACGCGCCGTGCTGGCTAGCCTCGACTACGCCCTGTCGGCTGAAAGCCAGTCGTTCTTGACCGAGGACTTCCGGGCTAACGTCGCGAAATTCAATGCCGCAAAGAAGAACTGAGGTCGTGTCGGCGAGCCTTCCGTTGACCTAGTCCTTCGCCAGGAATTGGTGCAGTTTCTCCACGGCGTGGTCGATGGTGAAGCTGGCCGGGGGGTGCCGGGGCGGGAATTCCTTGAAGGTCTCCAGAAATTTGGTCGCCATCGCGATCATGTACAGCACGAAGAAGTCGTGGCGCAGGAACCAATCGTAGTAGGTGTTTGAGGTGATGTCGGCGTACTCGAATGGGTCGGTGCGCAGATTGAACAGCTTGGGTATCCGCAGCGATGTGAAGGGTTCGGCCCAGATCCGCATCGTGCCCGCGCAGCGCTGTTCCATGAAGACCGCTTTCCAGTTCTCGAACCGCATCGCGACCAGGTCGCCGTCGTCGGAGAAGTAGAAGAATCCGCGCCGCGGGCTGGTTTCGACTTCGCCGGTGAGATACGGCAGCAGGTTGTAGCCGTCGATGTGCACCGTGAACGTCTTGTCGTCACCCTGCAGCGCAACGGCGTGGCCGTTCTTGAGTTTGTCGATGATGTCGGGTTCGCCGGCGGCGGCCAGCAAGGTCGGCAGCCAATCGTGGTGCTGGATGATCTCGTTGGACACCACGCCCGCGGGAATCTTGCCGGGCCAGCGAACCATTTCCGGCACTCGGAAGGCGCCCTCCCAGTTGGTGTCCTTCTCGCTGCGAAACGGCGTGGTCCCGGCATCCGGCCAGGTGTTGCGATGCGGTCCGTTGTCCGTGGAGTAGATGACGATGGTGTCCTCGGCGATTCCCAATTCGTCGAGACAATCCAGCACCTGACCGACGTTGCGGTCGTGGTCGATCATCGTGTCGTGATAGCCCGACTGCCACAACCCGGCCTGGCCGCGGCTCGCCGGCTTGGTATGCGTGTAGAGGTGCATATGTGTGGTGTTCATCCACACGAAAAACGGTGTGCCGCAGCCATGCTGACGGTTGATGTAGTCGACGGTCGACGCGACGATGTCGTCGTCGATGGTCTCCATCCGATGGCGGTCGAGCGGACCGGTGTCCTCGATCACCTGCTTACCGACCGGCCCGAATTTCGGATCGTCGGGATCGGTCGACTCCTCGCTGGTGGCCCGGCACTTCAGCACCCCGCGCGGCAGCGCCAACGCGTGCAGCAATGGGAACTGATCGGCGTGCGGGTAGTCGAACTGTTCGGGCTCCTCCTCGGCGTTGAGGTGATACAGGTTGCCGAGGAATTCGTCGAACCCGTGCACGGTGGGCAGGTACTTGTTGAGGTCGCCGAAGTGGTTCTTGCCGAACTGCGCGGTCGCATATCCGAGCGGCTTCAGCAGTTCGGCGATAGTGGGATCCTCAGCGGCCCAACCGATATCGAAACCAGGCGCACCGACCTTGCTCATCCCGGTGCGGTACACGCTTTGCCCGCTGATGAACGCCGCCCGTCCCGCGGTGCAGCTTTGTTCGCCGTAGGAGTCGGTGAATCGCATCCCCTCGTTGGCGATTCGATCGATATTTGGCGTGCGATAGCCCATCAGGCCGTCGCTGTAGCAACTGAGATTGGTGATCCCGATGTCGTCACCCCAGATCACCAGAATGTTGGGCTTCCCGTTCGGCATGGTTTATCCCTCGTCTCGTGCTGGCACTATCCGAGTCACTTACCCTGCTGACGCTAGCCACCCGCACCACCGAGGGGTAGTGCTTCGGGCGTGTCGGTCGCTGCTCCCGATCACGTGTCGTGGGAGCGCAGGAATTCGCGCATCACCTGGTCGAACCGGTCGGGCTCTTCGATGAACGGCAGGTGCGCGCTCGACTCGAACAACTCAAACTGTGAGCCGGCAATGCGCTGATGCATGTCCCACATGTGTTCGGGCACGCATTCGTCGAACCTGCCCGCGAGAACCAGTGTCGGCAAGGCGATCTCGGTCAGCCGGTCGAACACGTCCCAGTTGCGGATGGTCCCGACGATATTAAAGTCACTCGCGCCGAACATCGTTTCGAAAATTTCGGCTCCCATCCGCCTGAACGCATCCTCGAGTTCCGCAGGCCAGGGGCGGACGCGGCAAAGATAGGTCTCATTCCAGGTGCGGATTGCCCCCTGGTATTCGGGGGAACCGGTGGTACCCGCGGCTTCGTGACGATCGATGGCGGATTGGGTGGCTGGATCGAGGTCAGCTTTCAAACGGGTGACCATCTCCGAGAATTGCGGAATCGACGCGATGCTGTTCGAGATGGTGAGGCTGGCTGCTCTCGGCGTAACATCCAGCGCGTATTGCTGCGCCAGCATCCCGCCCCACGAGTTGCCGAAGATGTGAAAACCATTCAGCCCCAGCTCTTTAACGACCGCATCCATTTCGGTGACCGAGCGTTCCATCGTCCACAGCGCCGGGTCTGACGGGCGTTCGGAGTTGCCGCAGCCGAGCTGATCCCAGAAGATCACCTCGCGCTCGTCGGCTAGTCGCTCGAGTGAACTGATGTAGTTGTGCGGTAGACCGGGACCGCCATGCACCGCGAGTAGCGGACGACCCGTGCCCCCGCCGACCCGCTTGAACCAGACTATTCCGCCCGGGACCGCGATCGTTCCCTGCAACTGAGCCATTACTTGCAGTGCCTCCCGATCGATTGGTGAGCAGTCGCGGAATCACGCGCTCCGATGTCGTTATAAGCGATTCTGCGTCTCCTCGCTGACTACCGCCCGGCCGAACCCGGCGCACCTCCTTGCAGCTCGCACTCTGAGACTGAGAGAATATTATTCTCATGAATGTGTTCACATGACCATCGCTGACCTGATTACCGGCGCGCGCAACGGATCCCAACGTGCCACGGGCCGGTTGCTGAGTCTCGTCGAGGGTGAGCGACGTGACGAGGTGCTGGCCAGTATCGCCCTCGCGCCGGTGCGTGTCGTGGGTATCACCGGTCCCCCGGGGGCGGGTAAGTCGACGACGATCGCGGTGTTGGTCAGCGCCTACCGAGAGCGCGGGTGCCGGGTGGCCGTGCTGGCCGTGGACCCGTCGTCGCCGTTCAGTGGCGGCGCGCTGCTGGGCGATCGCATTCGAATGGCTGCGCACATCAACGATTCCGACGTACTGATCCGTTCGGTGGCAAGTCGAGGTCATCTCGGCGGGCTGGCCGCAGCGGTTCCGGCGGCCATCAGCCTGCTGGGCGCGATTGGTTACGACCTGGTGCTGTTGGAAACCGTCGGCGTCGGCCAGTCCGAAATCGAGATCGCCGCCGTGGCCGATCCGACCATCGTCATCCTCAACCCCGGGGCGGGCGACGCGGTGCAGGCCGCCAAGGCCGGTGTGCTGGAAGTCGCCGACATCGTCGCGGTGAACAAGGCCGACCGCGACGGCGCCGAACAGACCGTGCGTGACCTCAGGGCCGAAACGTCGGCCCCGATCGTCAGCCTCATCGCCGCTCGCGGTGTTGGAGTGGCGGAGCTAGTGGCCGCCATCGACGATCACCACCGCACCGACAGCCGGGCCCGCCGGCTGGCCCGTGCCCGCGCGCAGATCCTGTCGCTGGCGCAAACCCGACTGCGGACCCGGCGCGACCTCGACCGGCTTGCCGAGGCGGTGGTCGACGGCCGGGACAACCCCTATACCGCGGCCGAACGCCTGCTGTCGCCGCCCGCTGACCAGTAGGATTGACCCAGGCGGCGGACAGGCCGAGACGGTGAGTGTCCCCCGATTGGGGGACACCGGCATTCATCACGTTTGCGGACCGATCGGCGGAGGTTTCCCCAGCTAAATCGCCATACCTTGAGGTGGTGTTCAACTCGGCGGTCCCTCAACCGACGAGATTCAGCGCCAGATAGGAGAGCGGGCAGATGACTTGCACAACTGAGCGGTCGGCGGCACTTGTGAGTGAGCAACTCGAGCTGTATCGCCGTATGTGGGTGTTGCGACTGCTCGATATGGCACTACAGGAATTGCGCATCGACGGTCTGCTCAAAGAACCCGTCCAGGCGATGTTCGGACAAGAGGCCGTGGCCATCGGCGCTACAGCCGCGCTGCGGCCGAGCGACGCCGTCACGACCAGCGTCCCCCATCTCCTGCACGCCCAGCAGGTTTCGGTCGCCCTCCCCTTGGGCCCGACCATCGCCGCGATGATCAGCTCAGGCCTCGATGAGGATTGCGGTTGGGAAGCAATCCCGCGTGAGATCAAGCGGGGCGGTGAACTGTGGTCCTCTGCAAGCGTTTTGCAGCAATCAGCATTGCGCGCCGTGGGTCAGGCTTATGCGAACTGGCTGGCCGACGAGGACAAGGTGACGCTGTGCGTCATCGGTGAGCACGAGGTGAACTCCGCCGACTTCGCTGAAGTCGTGCACGCAGCCGTGTTGTGGCGGCTTCCCGTGGTGTTCGTTGTCGAGAACTCTCGCTATGCGCGCAACACGTGCACTGACAGGGCCCTGCACGAGCGCATCGGGATGCCCGTCCTGTCGGTCGACGGCAATGATGTTGAAGCGGTTCGGGACTGCGTCGCTACCGGGCTTCAGCGTGCGAGCGCCGACCAAGGGCCCACTCTTGTCCGGGCGGTCACCAAGCGTGACAACCATGTCACCAAGGTCGACCCGTTGGTCTACGCCAGAAAGCAGCTGATCGACGCCGGTGTCAGCGGCAGCCACCTCTACGAAGTGGAGCGCAGGGCTCGCTACCTCGTCGCCGAGGCCGAGGTTTTCGCCAAGGCGACGCGGGCCGGCCGAGCACCGGCATCAGTGAGGCAGCCAGAGCCGTGGCCGGCCGCTAGTTGAGCAGGCCTTGGCGCATCGCCTCGGCAACAGCCGCCGCGCGATCGCTGACCCCGAGCTTCTCGTACAGCCGCTGGACATGAGTTTTGACCGTCGACGGCGCCACGAATAGCTCACCGGCGATCGCAGGGATGCTTTGACCGCTTGCAATCCGATTGAGCACCTCGCGCTCCCGTGCACTGAGCACGGGGGCGCTTGGTGCTGCGCGGTGGCGGATCTCCGCAGTGAGACCGCCGACAAGCGCGGGGGCCACCACGTCGTGTCCCTGTGCGCAATCGAGCACGGCCTTCACGATCTCGGCGCGGGTGGAGTCTTTCAACAAGAAGCCTGCCGCGCCCTGCTGCAGCGCTTGATAAACGATCGCCGACTCGTCGTGCGCCGACAGCAGCAATACCCGGGTCGGCAATTGCTGACTTCGCACCGCCGCCGCCACTTGGCCGCCGTCCATGCCGGGCATCCGGTAGTCGAGCAACGCGACCTCGGGCTGGTGCTCTTTGATCAGTGCCAGGGCCGCCGTGCCGTCGTCCGCCTCTCCGACGACGGTCACCGAACCGCTCGACGAAAGCGCCCGCACCACGCCCTCGCGGAAGAGTGGATGGTCATCGCCGACCACTACACGCACCTTCTCGGGCGTTGCTGGGCCGGCCATGGCGATGAGTTTAGCGCTATCCCACAGAAGCGCAGCGTGGGGTTCTGGGCCACCTGATGCGCATTTTCGCTGTTTGCTTCGGGGGACTCGGCGCCGATGAGTACGGTGATCGGGTGGCCGACACCAGCGACGCAGAACTGCAGCGAGTGCGCAGAATTCATCAGCTGCGGTCCTATCGAATTGCGTCGGTGGTTCGGATCGGTGTGGTCGGCCTGATGATCGCCGCCATGATCATTGGCACGGAGCGATCCGAGTGGTCACGGCAGAGTGTCTTGATCGTCATCTATGCATTCATGGCGCTCTGTGCCGTCGCGCGAGCATTTTCTCCTTTCCACCTGTGGTGGGCCTTGCACCGGCTGGAGCCATTTGCTTTCAACGTGATCGACGTCGTCGCGTTGACGGTCTTTCAGTTGTTATCCACCAACGGCATCTATCCGTTGCTGATCATGACCATGCTGCCGATCCTGTTGGGCCTCGATGTCTCCTCGCGGCGCGCGGCGGTAGTGCTGATCCTGTCCATGGCGGGATTCGCGATCGCGGTGCTCCAAGACCCGGAGATGATCGAGACGATCGGATGGTTTGAAGCCATCTTTCGGTTCGTGCTCTACGGATTCCTTTGCGCCACAGCATACGTCGCCGTTCGCATTGCGGATCGGCACACCCGCGCGGTGGCTGGGCTCAGCGCTTTACGAGAGGAATTGCTTGCCCAGACGATGACGGCGTCGGACGTGTGGCAGCGCCGCATCTCGGAAACCATTCACGACGGACCGCTGCAGGACATCCTGGTGGTGCGCCAGGAGATGGTCGAGTTGAAAGCCGCGTTCCCCGGCGATGAGCGTGTCGAGCGGGCGCTGGCCGGCCTGCACGCTGCCTCACAGAGCCTGCGCCAGGCGACTTTTGAGTTGCATCCCGCCGTTCTCGAGCAGGTCGGATTGGGTGCCGCGGTGCAGCAGTTGGCCGCCTACACCGAGCAGCGTTCGGGCATCGAGGTCGGCACCGACATCGATTACCCGGTCCGCAACGAGATCGACCCGATCGTGTTCGGCGCTGTGCGCGAATTGCTGTCCAATGTGGTGCACCACTCGCGGGCCCAGCACGCGTCGGTCACGCTCGGGGTCACCGCCGATCGGTGCGTCTTGAATGTCGTCGACGACGGGGTCGGATTCGACAGCGAGACCATGGCGCGCCGGCTGGGCGAAGGGCACATCGGTTTGGCATCGCATCGGACCCGGGTGGAAGCGGCCCGCGGTGAATTCGTCATTCTCGATGCCCCGGTGGGCACCCATATCTGTGTGGAGATACCCCTGAAGCAGTGAGTCGTTCGGGGTGCGTTACTGCGCAGGAGTGCTCGCGGTGGTTGCCAAATCACCCGGGTGAAAGGGCCCGCGGGCGATGACGATTCACCCCGCTCCGGTGAAGGGTCTGGGTAGCGATCGGCGAGCGGAGGGCAAGTGGAGCCGACGATGTACGAAATCTGCGTTCGGGGCCGATTGACGGAGCGGCTCGAATACGCGCTAGACGGGATGCAGCTGAAAGTTGGCGGAGCTGAAACCGTATTCGTTGGTGAAATCCGAGACCAATCACAGCTTTACGGACTCTTAGACCGGGTGCGTGATCTCGGCCTTGACCTCATCAGCGCACAACCATCAACAACACTGCACCCGGCATAACTGCACGAAGGAAGTATCCACGTTGTCGCACCACTTTGACACACCGACTGCCCGCGAGGACCCGCGACTGAATCTGTGCGATTTCTATCTATTCGCCGGGAGCGAGGCGGGGACGACGGCGATGGCAATGACAGTTAACCCAGCGGCCGATGCGAAAACCGTGGCGCCGTTTCGCAATGACGCTGTCTACGCGTTTCGCTTCGACACTGACAGCGACCGACGCGAGGAGGTGTCCTTCAAGGCGCGGTTCGGCGAAATACTCCCCGTGCAGTCGAACTCCGGGGAAATCGACCACGTGCAGAGATTCAACGTCTACCGGGCTGCGCACGCTCCCGAAGGCCTTGACGGCGACCTGATGGTCTCCGCTCAAACCAACGAGGTCATGTCGGGGGAGGATGGTGTCCGCGTATTCGCCGGTGTCGTCGAGGACCCGTTCGCCGGTGACGCAGCGGCGCTCGAGGCGTTCAAGGCGGCGTTCGCGAAGGGAAGTTTAGAGCCCGAGGCGTTCCGCAATCGTGTCAACTTCTTTCGTGACCGCACCGTGGCAGCAATTATTCTCGAAGTGCCAAACCGGTTGATCACCAACAGCACTGGCGTGAGCGCGTGGACGACGGTCTCGCTGTACGGGCATGCTCCCGAGCAGCAAGTAGCGCGCTGGGGGTTACCTTTGCTTACCCACATCTATCTCGATGATGACGAGTGCCGTGAGCGGTTCAATCGCAGCCGGCCGTCCGACGACGATTCCTTGTTCATCTCAAGCATCGTGTCGACGGTGGGCAAGTACGTCGCCGCGGCCGGGACAACCGACGATCCGGAGGCTTATGGCCGTCGGGTAGCAGGATTGTTCGGATCGCTCACTCTGCCATACGAACTCGGCTCTGCCGCCTCTTTCGACTACACAGGGTTCAACGGCCGATCACTGCGCGACAACGTGATGGACAACATGCTGTCACTGCTGACCAATTCTCCGCTGGGCACCGGCATCGCCCTCGATCCCGACCGGTTCTCCCACATTTTTCCCTACCTACGCTCGGCAGTGCGGCCCTGACCCGCGACCTCTGCAGGTACTGGCGGGAGCTGATGCATACTAGGGTCACCGCGGCCCATGGCCCGCGCGAGCCCTACGCAGCCTGCAACGGAGAACTCGGATGTCGAGATGCCAGCCCCCGACTCTGGCATTCCCAAGTCGGCGGTTGCCCTCCGGCCGTTCGACTGAATCGATTCCTGGACCGCGAATGTGATTGCCTCGGTCGGACACGGCGACGATGACGTCCGGAATTCCGGTGAGCGAGCTATTCTGCTCGCCACCAAACTGCACGTTCCGGCTTCCCGGGGGCAGCTCGTTCGCAGGACCGCTCTGCTGGGCGCTCTTTCTGCGGGACGAAGCCGCAAGCTCACGCTGCTGAGTGCGCCCGCAGGCTGGGGCAAGACGACCTTACTTTCGCAGTGGGTGGCGGGAATCGGGGGCGCAAGCGAAGATCTACGGTTGAGCTGGCTGTCGCTTGATTCTTCCGACAACGACCCGGTGTGGTTTTGGATGTATGTGATCGCGGCGCTGCAAAAGGCCAGTCCCGGGGTGGGGACACGTGCATATGAACTGCTGGCGATGGGCGCAGACCCGCTGCAGGTGGTCCTGCCCACCCTGTTGAATGATCTTGCTGCGACCACCGGCCAGCTCGTGCTCGTCCTCGACGACTATCACGTCGTGGTGAGCCGGGCGGTCCATGAGCAGACGGCATTCGTTATAGACCGGATGCCAGCGACTCTTCGCCTGGTGTTGGCCAGCCGATCGGATCCGATGCTTCCGCTAGCCCGGCTGAGGGCCAGCGGCGACCTGCTCGAGCTGCGGACCGATGACCTCCGCTTCACGGATGTTGAAGCGGGCCAACTACTTAACGAGGTTCTCGGACTGGAGTTGACCGACACGGACGTTCAACTGTTGTGGCGACGCACCGAGGGGTGGGTTGCCGCCCTATATCTCGCGGCCCTCTCGCTTGCGGGGCGCACCGATGCCACGGCGTTCATCAAAACGTTCGCGGGTGACAACCGCCATATCGTCGACTACTTGATGGCCGAGGTGCTCGACGGTCAGCCCCCGCAACTGCGCAGCTTCCTACTGCACACCTCGGTTCTGCATAGGGTGGGCGGCGCGCTCTGCGACGCCGTGCTGGAAGCCACCGATTCCGCATCGGTCCTGGAGAGGATCGAGCGCGAGAACCTGTTTCTGGTGCCGTTGGATCTTTCTCGACGGTGGTATCGCTACCACCACTTGTTCGGCGAATTGCTGCGCACCGAATTGCAGCACACCGAGCCTGGGCTGGTCTCGGTTCTACATCGGCGAGCGGCGGCCTGGTTTGAGGCCGAGGGCCTCGTCGATGAAGCGCTGCGACACCTGGTCGCTGCCGGTGACATCGCAGCAAGTGCGGACCTCATCGCCGCCGACTGGGTCGATGGGTTCAATGAGGGCAGCCTGTCGACAGTTAGCGGCTGGCTCGACCTCCTTCCCGCCCAGACCGTCCCGCAGGACGCACGGCTGAGTGTGGCTCGGGCCTGGATCGCATTGACCGTTGGACAATTCGACGACGCGCGCTCCTGGATCGAGGTGCTCGAGGCCGAATCAGATTCCCGTGCAACCGATGATGGCACTCTCGATGCTCAACTCGTCGTCCTGCGCGCGTTCTACCGGTTCAAGACGGGTGATGTTGTTGCGGCACTCGAGGAGGCCCGTCGGGCGGTAAACCTCGACCTGGGCCATGTGCCACTGGCCCGATCGGGTGCTTATTGCATTTATGGAGCCGCGCTGTACTTTTCGAACAGCACCGACGAGGCCCAAGCCGCTTTCGTGCTGGCCGCGCAGCTCGCCGAACAGGCAGGTGATCGACGCAACCGGATCTACGCATTGGGCTACCTGGCGACGATCGCGGCCGAACGTGGACAGCTCGTCGACGCCGAGGATCAGATCCGCCGCGCAACGGGTAGCGGCGCAACCCTGGCGGGTGGCGAACACTTCGTCGACGCGATGGTGTCGCTAGCGGCGGCCACAGTCCTCGACATGCGGGGCGATTGGGCCGCTGCTGCGGACGCGGCCCGCGTTGCCGTCGTTTCGGCCCACCATGGTGGAGGCATCCTCGAAACGGCCAAGGCGCTTTCGGCCAGGGCGGAGATCCTCGAACACCTCGGCGACCACCAGGCCGCGCTGGCGGTCCGGAAAGAGGCAAGCACACTGGTCGCCGCGGCAAAGCAAAACGTCGGCGTCCCGGTGACTTGGCGCAAAGAGGATTACCTGATCAACGAAGAGCTGACCGCCAAGGAGCTTGAAGTCCTTCGCCTGTTCGCTGGCCGGTTGTCGCGACGTGAGATCGGCCAAAGACTGTATGTCTCGCTCAATACTGTGAAGACCCACCAGCGAGCGGTGTACCGCAAGCTCGGTGTGGCGGACAGGAGTGCAGCGATCAAGCGCGCACAGGAGCTTGGCCTGTTGTAATCGGGCCGCGTGGATCTTCACCGAAGGCAATCACCCGGGTGAATCCGTGGTGGGGTGATGACAACCCGCCCAGTCCGGCTGCAACGTTATGGTGTGACGAATGCAGTGCGCCGCCTTCGAGGCCGGCCGCCCACAACCAAAATAGCCAGCCGAATATCGCTGCACAGCAGTCTATCTCGTGGTCCCTTGGCTGAAGGGAAACAGTAAATGTCGATGCAATTCGAAGGTAAAGTGGCTCTTATCACCGGGGCAGCGCGGGGCCAGGGTCGCTCCCATGCCGTCCGGTTCGCCGAACAAGGCGCCGACATCATCGCAATTGACTTGTGCCGCCAGATCGACAGCGTGCCGTATCCGATGGCGACGCCGGAGGATCTTGACGAGACAGTCAACCTTGTTGAGAAAACCGGGCGTCGTATCGTGCCCGCACAAGCTGACGTCCGAGACTTTAAAAGTCTCAAAGGCGTTGTGGACAAGGGCGTAGCTGAGTTGGGACGGTTGGACTTCGTCCTCGCCAACGCAGGGATTGGATCGCCGTTCGGGAAGTCGTCACATGAGATTCGCGCGTACATCGACGCGGTCGACGTGCTTCTCAGCGGGGTCTACTTTACTATCGAAGCCGCGCTTCCCGCTCTGTTGGCGCACGGTGACGGCGGAGCCATCGTGATCACGAGTTCGGCAGCTGGCCTGAAGTCGGTGGTACCAAGCTTCCGAAGCCGCAGTCACGGCGCCGCCGGCTACACCGCGGCCAAACACGCAACCATCGGCCTAATGCGCTATTACGCAAGGACGCTCGCGGAGAAGTCCATCCGTGTCAACACTGTTCATCCGAGCGCAGTCGCAACACCGATGATCCAGAATCCACAGATAGCGGGCGATATGGCGGAGCTCCCGGAGTGGGGCGAATATCTACAACACTTGCTGCCGGTGTCCATTCTCGAACCAGCCGACGTCAGCGAGGCAATGGTCTACCTATGTGGAGAATCCGGGCGCTACGTGACCGGTGTCACCCTACCCCTCGACGCAGGCTGGCTTTTGAAGTAGCCCTCGGAGTTTAATGCCGATGACGATGGAATGCGCGTGACAATGGCGGCTTAGCGGGGCATCCGAGAACTAGGACAGGCGTGCGTTTTTCATCTTCTCGCCGAGTTCGAGTGCTTCGGCCAGCCGCGAGGGCCCCTGGGTCGCCCCGATTAGCTTGCTGATCTTCTCGGTATCGATGGTTTGACCGCCAGCGCCCCAACTGCCTTCCGGAATTTCCACGACGATCACGTGTAGCCGCATTAGGTAGGCGGGCGCTATGCGGACGTCTTCACGTTCCAGTACGGAACCGTCATCGCCGAGTACGTCGACAAACGCCGCCGCGATATCTCGCTGCATCTCGTCGCGGCGTGGTTGGCTGAAGTACGACGCAGCCACGAATGCTTCGACAGTCCAGAACACTTTGTCGGGATGCTCGGACAGCGGAACTCCGCCGGGAAAGCAGTTTTCTACGTCAAGTTCGTTGAAGAAGAAACCGGTTGCCGCCGTGCCGATTTCGGTGACCGGATCGATCTCCTGACGAATTAGGGCTTGTACCAACCGAGATGCAAGGCTGGCCTTCTGCTCGGCTGTAAGTGCCCCCTTGGGGCAGTTGACTCGGATGAACGGCATCGATTTCCTTTCCCTGTTACGACTGCTTATTGCGACCCCAGGTGACTATGGACCCCGTCTACTTCGGCGCTGATCACCGTTGGACGTCCTTCGAAGGGTAGCTCTCGATGTTCGCCGGGGAGATGATGTACCGCACCGTCTCGCTGTAATCACCCGGGTGAATCGGCGGTGGGGCGATGACAGTTCACCCGGCCTGCGATCACGCTAGTAGAAGAAGCCGGCGGCGCAGCTGCTGCCCGTTCTGGCTCACCCGGCTGCGTCGAAAGGGAATTACGAATGCACTTTGACGACAAGAAGGTCATCGTGATCGGTGGCAGTGCTGGAATGGGACGGCAGGTTGCGGTTGACGTCGTCGAACACGGCGGTAGTGCGGTGATTGTCGGGCGTTCGAAAGACCGCGTGGACGAGACAGTTGCTGAGCTGACAGGCCGGCGGGGCCAAGCGTGGGGCATCGCCGCCGAGCTAACCGATCGCACTGCCGTCGCCGAGTTGCAAAACGTACTTGACGAACAGCATCGCGACGCGACTCTGCTCGTCAATGCAGCTGGATTCTTCATCCCTAAGCCGTTTCTCGAATACGACCCGCAGTTCTATGACTCGTACATGGAGCTCAACTACGCCCTGTTCTTCCTGACGCAGACCGTCGTCGCGGGCATGATTGCTAAGGGGGAGGGCGGCTCGATCGTGAACATCGGCAGCATGTGGGCACATCAGGCTATTGGCCTAACCCCGTCATCTGCGTACTCGATGCAGAAAGCCGGTCTACATGCACTGACCCATAACCTCGCCATTGAACTTGCCGGGCACAAGATTCGCGTCAACGCGGTGGCGCCTGCCGTTGTGAAGACACCGCTCTACGAAGGGTTCATCCCGAAGGACGAGATCGATGCGACGCTTGGGACCTTCGCGCCGCTGCATCCCTTGGGGCGAGTCGGAACCCCCACCGACGTCGCCAACGCCGTCATCTATCTGCTCTCTGAGCAAGCCAGCTGGGTCACCGGTGCGATTCTCAACGTCGACGGTGGCGTCATGGCGGGCCGCAACTAGCCCGAGTGGGAATTTCACCCCTCTTGAATACCGTAGTCAGCCAACGTAATAACTGAACCATCAAAGAAGGAGTTTGCGTGCCAAATGAATACCGCAAGAACCCTGCCGCCGTTGAAGCGTTAAGCCCTGAGCAGTACCACGTCACGCAGGAGAATGGCACCGAGCGTCCATTCACGGGTGAGTACTGGGACAACCACGAGCCCGGCCTCTATATTGACGTGGTCTCTGGTGAGCCGCTGTTCGCATCGGTGGACAAGTTTGAAAGTGGCAGTGGCTGGCCCAGCTTCACCCAGCCCATCGACACGGACAACGTCGTCGAGAAACACGATCGGAGTCACTTCATGGACCGCACCGAGGTGCGTTCGGCCCACGCCGACAGCCACCTGGGCCACGTCTTTCCCGATGGCCCGCCCGAGGCCGGCGGACTGCGCTACTGCATCAACTCGGCATCGCTGCGGTTCGTCCATCGCGACGATCTCGAAGCTCAAGGGTTTGGGCAATACCTGGGTTTATTCACGAAGGCGGAGCCGGTGATCGGTGGTGACCAGCAGTCGTGACCAAGCAGAACAAGATCGCGGTGCTGGCGGGTGGAGGCTTCTGTTGACGCGGCTGGCTGGTATTGCCGCCCGCTACGGTCTGGTCATCGTATTAGTTTGGTTCGGCGCCATGAAGTTCACATACTATGAGTCACATGGCATTTCGCCGCTGGTTGCCAACAGTCCCTTTATCAGCTGGGTCTACCATTTCATGTCCATCGGCACCTTTGGCAGGGTACTGGGCACTATCGAGCTGATCACCGCTGCGCTGCTGGCGGTCAAACCGTGGTTCCCGAAGGCATCGGTTGTGGGTGGCCTGCTTGCCACTGTCTTCTTTGTGGGAACCCTCAGTTTTATGTGCACGACGCCCGGTATCGGCGAAGCATCCGCCGGCGGGTTTCCGGTTCTGTCTGCTGACGGTGAGTTCCTGATGAAGGACATCGCAATCCTGGGCCTGGCAATCTGGACTCTGGCTGACGCGATCGACGCGGTACGCCGCCGCGCGTGAACTGTCGCAACGCTCTGCGCGCGCTGGCCCTTCCCGAGACTTATAGCAGGCCCAATGACTACTGACGCGCTGCATGATGCCTCGCTCGAGCCGCACCGTCCGTTCCCGGCCCCGGTTGGCCCGAAGGGCAATCTGATCTACAAGCTGGTGACCACCACGGATCACAAGCTGATCGGGATCATGTATTGCGTTGCCTGCTTTGGCTTTTTCTTCATCGGTGGGCTGATGGCGTTGCTCCTACGCAGTGAACTCGCCGCTCCTGGACTGCAGTTTTTATCCAACGAGCAGTACAACCAGCTGTTCACCATGCATGGCACGGTGATGCTGCTGTTTTATGCGACCCCGATCGTGTTCGGTTTCGCCAATCTTGTGCTGCCACTGCAGATCGGCGCCCCCGACGTCGCCTTTCCGCGACTCAACGCATTCTCGTTTTGGCTGTTTTTGTTTGGCGCACTGATCGCGCTCGCGGGATTCATTACACCCGGCGGCGCGGCGGATTTCGGATGGACGGCCTACACGCCGCTGTCCGACGCGATCCACTCGCCGGGCGCCGGCGGGGATCTGTGGATCATGGGCTTGATCGTCGGCGGTCTGGGCACAATCTTGGGCGCGGTCAACATGATCACCACGGTGGTGTGCATGCGCGCACCGGGGATGACGATGTTCCGGATGCCAATCTTCACCTGGAACATCCTGGTGACCAGCGTCATGGCGCTGGTCGCGTTTCCGCTCTTGACGTCAGCGCTGTTTGGGCTCGCCGCCGACCGCCATCTTGGCGCTCACGTCTTCGATCCGGCCAACGGCGGAGTCTTGTTGTGGCAGCATATGTTCTGGTTCTTTGGTCACCCCGAGGTGTACATCATCGCGCTGCCATTTTTCGGCATCATCTCCGAAGTGATCCCGGTCTTCTCGCGCAAACCGATCTTCGGCTACACGACGCTGGTCTACGCCACGCTGGCGATCGCCGCGCTGTCGATCGCGGTGTGGGCGCATCACCTCTACGCTACCGGCGCGGTGCTGTTGCCGTTTTTCTCGTTCATGACGTATCTGATCGCCGTCCCGACCGGCATCAAGTTCTTCAACTGGATCGGCACCATGTGGAAAGGCCAATTGACGTTCGAAACCCCGATGCTGTTCGCGGTGGGCTTCTTGGTCACGTTCCTCCTCGGCGGGCTCTCGGGTGTGCTGCTGGCCAGCCCGCCGCTGGACTTCCACGTCACCGACAGCTACTTCGTGGTGGCACACTTTCACTACGTGCTGTTCGGCACCATCGTGTTCTCCACTTTCGCCGGCATCTACTTCTGGTTCCCAAAGATGACTGGCCGGCTGCTCGACGAACGCCTGGGCAAGCTGCACTTCTGGTTGACGTTCATCGGCTTCCACACCACGTTCTTGGTCCAGCATTGGCTGGGCGCGAAGGGTATGCCACGCCGCTACGCCGACTACCTTCCCACCGACGGGTTCACCACGCTGAACATCGTCTCCACGGTCGGTGCGTTCATTCTGGGCGTGTCAATGTTCCCGTTCGTCTGGAACGTCTTCAAGAGCTGGCGCTACGGCGAGCCGGTCACCGTGGATGACCCTTGGGGGCATGGTAATTCGCTGGAGTGGGCGACTAGCTGCCCGCCACCGCGGCACAACTTCGCCGAGTTGCCCCGGATCCGTTCGGAGCGCCCAGCGTTCGAGCTGCACTACCCACACATGGTGGACCGGCTTCGTGCTGAAGCTCACGTCGGCTCGCCTCGACGTGAATAGCAATATTTCGCTGTGGCTTTGACCAACTACTTAAGGTCGACGGATTTCCCGGTGGCTGCTGCATGACCCGCCCGGTAGCCGAAAACCATTGCCGGGCCGATGGTCCCGCCGGCACCACCGTAGGCTCGGCCCGTCGCACCGGCCATCGCGTTGCCCGCGGCGAAAAGTCCCGGAATCGGCTCACCGCTGACATGCAGCACCCGGCCATCATGATCGGTGCGCGGTCCCCCTTTGGTACCCATCGCGCCCACACACACCGGCACTGCGTAGTAGGGGGCAGTGTCAATCGGACCCAGTGTCCTGCCGGCGGCAGTGGTGGCACTGTCGTCGCCCCAGTACCCGTCGTATGCACTGGAACCCCGCCCGAAGTCGGGATCAGAACCGTTGGCCACGTGGCGGTTCCATGCATCGATGGTGCGCGTCAGGCCCTCGGCGTCGATACCGGTCTTGGCGCCCAACTCGGCGAGATCCGCGGATTCGCTGAACCAGTCGGGAACCGGTTGCCCCGGAGCGACACCCAGAAATCCATAGCGCTGCAAGTGAACTGAATCGAAGACCATCCATCCGCGATCGTTGACGTACCCGCCACGTGGGTCGAGGTAGTGAAAGGCGCCGGCCATCGAGTTGTAATCGCAAGCCTCGTTGACGAATCGCTGCCCGGCCTGGTTGACGATGATACTCCTGGGCCGCGTTCGTTCCAGGCGTACGCTGCGGCTACGTTGCTTGCCTTCGATGGTGTCGCCCGGGATCTGCACAATCGGAACCCACCACGCCTCGCCCATGTTGGCCAGGTCCGCGCCGTGCGCCATCGCCATGCGCAGACCGTCGCCGGTGTTGTTCGGCGGGGACACCGGGCCGTGCATGGGGCCGCGCAGGAATGCCTGCACCAGAGTGGGATCCCATTCGAACCCGCCCACGCCCAGCACGACTCCCCGGCGCGCGCGCACCGCAGCGCTGCGCCCGTGTTCGTCGAAACGTACGCCGGTGATTTCCCCGCTCTCGGCGATGAGTTCCACGGCTCGGGCATTAGTGCGAATCGTCACTTCGGCGTCAAGCAATCCCTTGAGCAGCCCCGCGATCAACGCGGTGCCGGCCACACACAGGTCGCTGCCTTCCGCTACCGCCGTGTGCAATCGCGCTCTGGTCTCAGCGTCGAAGCCGACATTGGACCAGTCCGCCGGAAACGACGTGATACGAGTTGCCCAGTCGCCCAACTCGTTCAGGTTGAACGGACCGGCGGCCAGCGAGCGGCCGCCTGCCGGTTGTCCTCCTGGTAGCTCCGGCTGATAGTCGGGGAAGCCGTCAGCGACCCCGAAGCGCAGCGCGCTGTGTTCCTCCACGAATTCCAGCATCGCCGGACCGGTCTGCACGAATGTCTCGACCAGATCGTCGTCCATCGAACCGAACGACTGCGCATGCAGATACCGCAACGCATCCGCGACAGTCAATTCTCCTGCAGGAGAACGGTTGTGGGCTGGAATCCAGACAATTCCGCCGGACACCGCGGTGGTTCCGCCGACCGTGGCGGCTTTCTCGAACACCGCAACGGAGGCACCGGCAGCCGCGGCTGCCAGTGCGGCGGTGAGCCCGGCTCCTCCGCTGCCGAGGACGACGACGTCGACTTCTGAGTCCCAAGACATGGACGGTTATCCCTTCAGCTCAGTAGCTCGGACAACTGCTTCGCGGCGGTAAGCACCGCTTCTTTTCCGCGCAGCACAACGTCTTCCCGATGCGAGATGAGGTTGATGCATGTTGGTGGAGACGGTGCCGGGCGCCGGACGGCCACCGCCAACCCGTACGTATTCGGTTCGATCTCACCGTATGTCGTCACCCAGCCGCGCTCACGAGCGCGAGAGACCAGGCTCCGTTCGCTCGGGCGCGGCGGCATGCTCGCGAGCAACGCGATTCCGGCGGCACCCCGTTCCAGTGGATAGCGGCTGCCCTCGTGAAAGGAGAGTTGGTAGGCGACATGGCTCGGCACGATCACCGCGACCGCCACCTGCTGATCGCCCTCGGCGACGAGCAGGGAGACCGTGGTGCCGAGATCGTCGGCCAGGCCGCGCAGCGTCGGCAGGCACAGTTGTCGCACATTGCGGTCGAACGAAGCGCCGAGCACAGCGAGGCCGGCGGCCGGTCGATAGCGCCCGTCTTCTCCCTTGGCGACCAGCCGGAATTGGACCAACGTCGACAGCAGGCGATAGGCGATCGTGCGATGCACACCGATCTGCTCGGCGAGTTGCTGCACCGTCAGCCCGGTCGGGGACGCCGCCACAATTTGCAGCGCGTTGAGTCCCCGGGCCAGCGTTTGCGAACCAGTCCCCGAAGCCGTCACAGCCTTGACAGACCTTCCTGCGAGAGCGAAGCTCTAGTATATAACGCACATCAGTGTGCGATATTCGCACATATTGATAGCTTAAAACGAGAAGCGCATTTCCACCAGCCTGGCCAGAGAGGAACCAGTGGCGGAGTTCGAGAGCGTATGGAGCGACCTGCAGGGCCTTGCGTTCGAGCAGGGCTACCTGGACGCCGCGGGCGTGCGCACCCGCTATCTACGCACCGGTGATTCCGGCAAACCGGTGCTGGTGCTACTGCACGGATCGGGCGGCCACGCCGAGGCCTACATCCGCAACCTGGCGTCGCATGCCGAGCATTTCTGGACTTGGTCGATCGACATGCTGGGCCACGGCTACACCGACAAGCCCGGTCACCCACTGGAAGTCGATCACTACGTCGCACACCTGATGGACGTGCTGCGTGCCATCGGTACCGATCGCGTCTACCTCAGCGGTGAGTCCCTTGGCGGCTGGGTGGCGGCGCGCACGGCCGTCGACCATCCGGACGCCGTTGCGCGCCTGGTCCTGAACACGGCCGGCGGTTCGCAGGCCGACGCGGTGGTGATGAAGCGGATCATCACGTTGTCCATGGCGGCCGCCGAGGACCCGACGTGGGAGACGGTCCAGGCCCGCATCAAGTGGTTGATGGCCGACAAGTCGAAGGACTACGACGACCTCGTCGCGAGCCGCCAACGCATTTATCGCCAACCAGGATTCGTCGATGCCATGCGCGACATCATGGCGCTGCAAGACCCCGAGATTCGGGCGAGCAACATCCTGGGCCCGGTGGAATACGGCTCGATCACCGCACCGACCCTGGTGCTGTGGACCAGCGACGACCCGACGGCCGATGTGACCGAGGGCCGCCGGATGGCGTCGATGATCCCCGGCGCGCGGTTCGAAGTCATGCAAGGTTGCGGGCACTGGCCGCAGTACGAGGACCCCAAGACCTTCAACCGCTTGCATCTCGATTTCCTGTTGGGTCGCTGATGGGCCAGGCCGCGCGGAAAGCAGACGCCTCGAACAACCAACATGTCTTCGATGTGCTGGTCGTCGGTGCGGGACCGGTCGGCTTGACCCTCGCCAATATCCTTGGCCAGCAAGGTGTACGGACGCTGGTGGTCGAGGAACGGAGCAACCTCATCGACTACCCACGCGGCGTAGGCCTCGATGACGAGTCGTTGCGTACCTTCCAGTCAATCGGTCTGGTCGACCGCGTCCTGCCGCACACCGTGCCCAACCAGATTCTGCGGTTCGTCGACGCCAAGCGTCGCGTGCTCGCCGAAATGGCGCCGCCGGACGCGCGATTCGGCTGGCCCAAGCGCAACGGCTTCGTGCAGCCGCTCGTCGACGCTGAATTACTGGTCGGTCTGGACAGATTCGAGCACGTCGAGGTCTGGTGGGACCGCCCCATGACAGCCTGCGAAGAAGGCGCCGACAACGTCGCCGTGACGCTCGGCGGTGACGGCGAGGCCACCAGCGTGCGCGCGCGCTACGTCGTCGGGTGCGACGGTGGCCGCAGCATGACACGCCGAGCGATGGGCGTGTCCTTCGACGGCACGACGTCCTCGACGCGCTGGCTGGTTGTCGACATCGCCAACGATCCGCTGGGCCACCCCAACAGCGAGGTGGGCGCCGACCCCGAACGCCCGTACGCTTCGATCTCGATCGCGCACGGGATCCGCCGCTTCGAGTTCATGATTCACGCCGACGAATCCGACGAACAGGCAGAGGATCCGGCGTTTCTGACCCAGATGCTGGCGCGGATGGTGCCGCACCCCGATCGGGTCGATGTGATCCGGCGCCGCGTCTACACCCATCATTCGCGAATCGCCGGCGGGTTCCGTCGCGGTCGGTTACTGCTGGCCGGAGACGCCGCGCATCTGATGCCGGTGTGGCAGGGGCAGGGCTACAACAGCGGCATTCGCGATGCCGCCAATCTCGGCTGGAAGCTGGCTGCAGTGGTGCGTGGCCGGGCCGGAGACCGGCTGCTGGACAGCTACGATGTGGAGCGCCGCAAGCACGCCCGGGCCATGATCGATCTGTCCACCATGGTGGGTCGCGTCATCTCGCCGACCAACCGCCGCGTCGCTTCGGCTCGCGACCTCCTGGTCCGTTCGGCGTCAATTGTCCCTTCACTCAAGCGGTATGTGCTCGAGATGCGGTTCAAGCCGATGCCGCGCTACGAGCAGGGTGCCGTCGTGCATTCAGAGCCACGCAACCCCGAATCGCCGGTGGGCACCCTGTTCATCCAGCCGAAGGTCGATACCCGAACCCAGCAAGACGTCCTCCTGGACGACGTGCTGGGTCCGTGGTTCGCCGTGTTGTGCTGGAACAACAACCCGCGCAAGATTCTGGGTGACGAGGCTTTCGAAGGCTGGAAAGCATTGGGCGCCCAATTCTTTGCCCTGCGACCGTCGACGCAGCTGCACTGGGCCGCGGACGACGATCCGGACGTCGTCATCGTGGGCGATCGCGTCGGCGGACTCAAATCCTGGTTCGACGCGCGCCGGGAATCGGTGGTGTTCCTGCGTCCCGATCGGTGTATCGCGGGTACCTGCATAGCTCAGCTCGCACCCGACCTGAGCGCAGCACTGATCGATGCACTCACGCTTACCCCGGAAGGGGGTGAGTTCGAAAGTGACGCTGGCTCTGTGCTGTATGTCCCACAGCCCGCTCCTGAATCTTCCGGGGCCGTCGCGGGACCTGCTTGATGACGTCGAGGGCGCGATCGCCGCGGCGCGCGGCTTCGTCGAGGATTACGATCCCGAACTCGTCGTCATCTTTTCCCCCGACCATTACAATGGCTTCTTCTACAAGGCGATGCCGCCGTTCTGTATCGGGTTGAACGCCAACGGTGTTGGCGATTACGGCACACATTCCGGCCCGCTCAATGTTCCCGAGGACCTCGCGCAGCAGTGCGTGGAGGCCGTCCTCGACGCGGGCATCGACGTAGCGATATCGGCCAGCATGGATGTCGACCACGGCACCGTGCAGCCGTTAGAGAAACTCTTCGGGGACGCCACTTCCCGACCGGTGATACCGGTCTTCATCAATGCCGTCGCCGTGCCACTCGGCCCGCTGCACCGGGTCCGGGCGTTGGGCACCGCGGTCGGCACCTTCCTGGCCACGCTCGACAAGCGAGTCTTGCTCGTCGGATCCGGTGGGCTTTCGCACAGCCCGCCGGTGCCCACGTTGGCGACCGCACCGGCGGCGGCCTTGGATCGGATTGTGCACGGTCGACCGATGACCCCCGAGCAGCGACAGGCCCGCCAGACCGCGGTGATGGAGGCGGCCAGAAGTTTCGCCGGGGGCGACAGTGAACTGCAACCACTCAATCCTGCGTGGGACCACCGCTTCCTCGAGATCGTCGACGGGGGACGGCTCGACGAGATCGACGGGTGGTCGAACTCCTTCGTCCTTTACGAGGGCGGCGGCTCCGCGCATGAAATCCGAACGTGGGTTGCAGCTTTCGCTGCGTTGCAAACCGCGGGGCCGTATCAGACAGAGCTGCGGTACTACCGGCCGGCCGAGGAACTCATCGCCGGTTTCGCCATCAGGACGGCGACGCTGACATGACCGCTCCGAATTCCAATGGCCACGACCGCGTGGTCGACGTACTGATCGTCGGTTCCGGCGGCGCAGGCATGGCGGCTGCCCTGACCGCTGCCGCTTCGGGGCTGGACGTATTGATGGTGGAGAAGTCGTCTCGATACGGCGGCTCCACGGCGCTTTCCGGCGGTGGCATCTGGGTGCCCGGGGCACCTTCGCAGCGCCGGGAGGGCTACATCCCAGAACCCGAAGGCGTGGTCGAATACCTGCGCAGGATCACCGAAGGGCTGGTCAGCGAGGCGCGCATTCGCCAGTACGTCGAGTCGGCACCGAAGATGCTCGAATTCCTCGAAGGCCAGTCGAATTGGCTCGAATTCGTCTGGAAACCAGGCTATGCCGATTACTACCCGGAACTGCCCGGCGGCTCCGAACTCGGCAGCACGATCAATGTGCCGCCGATTGATCTGCGGAAACTGGGCGACGACGAGCAGCAGCTGCTGCAGCCGCTAGCGCTTGCGCCCAGAGGAATCTGGCTGGGGCCCAAAGAGTTACGACAGTTCTATCGAATCAGGCAGTCGTGGGCCGGCAAGGGCGTCCTGCTCAAGTTGGTCGCCCGGATGGTCAGGGCCAGACTGTTCAACGAGCGGATGGCCGCGATCGGACAGTCGCTGGTCGCACGGCTGCGACTGGCGATGCGCGAACACGACATCCCGCTGTGGCTCGACTCGCCGATGACCGAATTGCTCACCGACACCGACGGATCGGTGACCGGCGTGGTGGTGGAACGAGACGGCGTCAAGCAGCGGATCGCCGCGCGAGCCGGCGTCATCTTGGCTTCCGGGGGTTTCGATCACGATCTGGCCTGGCGCAAGGAGCACCTACCCGTGGTGGACCAGGACTGGAGTTTCGGGAATCCCGCGTCCATGGGCGACGGGATCCGCGCGGGCCAAAAGGCGGGCGCCGCGACCGATCTGCTCGATGAGGCATGGTGGTTCCCGGCGATCCAATGGCCGGACGGCCGAATGCAATTCATGCTCAACGAACGAATGATGCCGGCCCAGTTCATCGTCAACGGCGAAGGTAAGCGCTTCATCAACGAGGCGGCGCCGTACATGGACTTCGGCCACGCCATGATCGACGGCCAGAAGTCCGGGATCACGCACATCCCGTGCTGGCTGATCACCGACCACCGATCGTGGAATCGGTACGTCATCGGGGGCCACCTGCCGATACCCAAAATCCCCGGAGCACCGGTACCCACCGGGCGCCGGGTGCCGCCGGCCTGGCTGGAATCGGGGGTGGTCAAATCGGCGACGAGCTGGGATGACATGGCGACCCAGATCGGCGTGCCAGCGAGCCAACTCAACGAAACAGCCCGTCGTTTCAATGAACTCGCGCGCAAAGGCCACGACGATGATTTCAACCGGGGCGACAGCGTCTACGACAACTACTACGGCGATCCGACGTTGTCCAACCCCAATCTGTACCCGATCGGGGATCCGCCGTACTACGCCTTCCGAATCGTTCTCGGCGATCTGGGAACCTCGGGTGGTCTGCTGACCGACGAACACGCGCGGGTGCTGCGGCCGGACGGCACTGTGGTGCCGGGACTGTACGCGGTGGGAAACACCTCCGCGGCGGTGATGGGCCGCAGTTACGCCGGCGCCGGAGCGACCATCGGGCCGGCCATGACCTTCGGCTTTGTCGCCGCCAAACACCTTGCCACGCAGGCCCTTAATTCTCCTAGGAGGTAGCAATGAAAATTTCACTGTTCTACGAGTTCGCCCTGCCGCGCCCCTGGGCGCCGGACGACGAACACGCTTTGCTGCAGGAGTGCCTCGATGAGGTCGAGGCCGCCGACAAGGCCGGATTCTCGACCGTATGGCTCACCGAGCACCACTTCCTCGAAGAGTATTGTCACTCGACCGCGCCGGAAATATTCCTCGCCGCGGCCAGCCAGCGGACCAAGAACATCCGGCTGGGGTTCGGCATCATGCACCTGCCGCCCATCGTCAACCACCCCGCGCGGGTAGCCGAACGCATTGCCACCCTCGACCTACTGTCCAACGGCCGTGTCGAGTTCGGAACCGGTGAATCCTCCTCCGTCGGGGAACTCGGCGGTTTCAACATCGACCCCGCCGACAAGCGTGCGCAATGGGAAGAGGCACTTGAAGTCTCGATCCGCTGCATGGTGGAGGAGCCCTTCACCGGATTCCAGGGCGAGCATGTGCAGATGCCGGCCCGCAACGTGGTTCCCAAGCCGCTGCAAAAGCCGCACCCTCCGGTCTGGGTCGCCTGCACCCGTCCGGCCAGCGTCCAAATGGCCGCCCAAAAGGCGATTGGCGCTTTGAGTTTCGCCTACACCGGGCCTGGGCCGCTGACCGAGCGGGTCAACGGCTACTACAAGGAATTCGAAGAGAGCGGTGTGCCGATCACACCGCAGATCAACCCCAACATCCTGGCCATCGGCGGTGACCTGTCGATGATGGTCGCCAAGACCGACGAGCAGGCCCTGCAGCGGCTGGGCCAGGGCGGCGGGTTCTTCTCGTTCGGCATCATGCACTACTACATGACCGGTGTGCACACTCCCGGGCGGACCGGCGTGTGGGATCGGTACCTCGAGGAGGTCGAGAAGGACCCGACGCTGGCCTACGGCCCCGGCCGGGGCGCCATCGGCTCACCGGCCACCGTGCGCGAATTCCTGCGCGGCTACGAGGACAGCGGTGTCGACGAGATCATCCTGCTGCTCAACCCGCGCAGCCACGAGGGCACCATGGAATCCATCGAGCTGATGGGCAAAGAGGTGCTGCCCGAGTTCATCGAACGCGACCAAAAGGCGGTGGCGGAAAAGGCGAAGCGGCTGGAGCCCGTCATCGAGAAGGTCGAGGCGCGACGCCCCAAACCGACCGCACCGCAATTCGACGAAAACTACTCATTCGGTGGTCTGCCCACCGGCCGTGGCGGTAACTTCACAGCCAGTGAGATCCCCGAGGCCATGGCGGAGATCAACGAAGGCCGCGTCCAAGCGGCACAGCGCGCCAAGGAAGAGCGCAAGTGACCTCGAAAGAGGGTTGAGCGTTGGGACAGATCGACGAGCTGTGGCGATACGACGGCCGCCGCGCCGTCGTCACCGGATGCGCGTCGGGCATCGGTGAGCAGGTGGTGCGTCAGCTCACCGAGCTGGGGGCTGATGTCGTCGGACTCGACAAACGCCGGCCGACCTTCGAGATCAACGATTTTCGTGAGGTCGATCTTGCCGACCCGATCTCCATCGATCGCGCGGTCGCGTCCATCGACGGCCACGTCGATGCGCTGTTCAACATCGCCGGGGTCTCCTCCGGAATCGGCGACGCAGCGCTGATCGTCACGATCAACTTTCTGGGGCTGCGCCACGTCACCGAGGCGCTGGTCGCCAAGATGGCGCCGGGATCGTCGGTCGTGAGCGTGTCCTCGCTCGCTGCGTCCGGATACCGCGAGCATCTGCGCGAGGTCGCGCCGTTGCTCGACACCGCGACCATGCAGGAGGGAATCGACTGGTGCGCTCGGCATCCCGATGCCCTAGGCACCGGCTACCAGTTGTCGAAGGAAGCGATCATCCTTTACACCATGCGAAGCGCAACACCGTTGGGCGCCCGGGGCATTCGCATCAATTGCACCGGACCCGGAGTCACCGAAACGCCGATCCTGGACCAGCTGCGCACGGCGTACGGGCCGGGCTTTCTCGACGACATTCCCAAACCGTTGGGCCGTGTTTCCGAACCCGCGGAGCAGGCGTCGGTTCTGCTCTTCTTGAATAGTCGGGCCGCCAGTTATATTTCGGGTCAGGTGGTGTGGGTCGACGGCGGAAACGTGGGCGCCGCAATCGCTCGTGAACTCGAGGAAGGGCGTGCTCCGTGGCCGACTTGACCGATTTTCGGCGAGCCGCGCGTGACGTCTCCAATTGGGGACGGTGGGGGGACGACGACGAGCTCGGCACGCTGAACTTCATCACCGCGGACAAGGTCGCACAGGCCGCGAGCCTGGTCCGGCATGGCAAGGTGTTTCCGCTCGGCGTCGACTTCGGCGCCTCCGGTCCGCAGGGCGCCTTCGAATTTCGGCATAACCCGGTGCACATCATGACCGTCGACGGCGGCGATGTGAACACGCTGGCCAAGTACGGCCCGACCTGGCCGCGTAATCCGTTGGCGCAGCAGCTGAGCAGCTACATGACGGCCGACAACCCATTCCGCTTCAACGACGACATCATCATCATGCCGTTGCAGGCGGCCAGCCAGTGGGACGCGCTGTCCCACGTCTACTACGACGATTACCTCTACAACGGCTTCCCGGCGGATTCGGTGACCAGTATGGGCGCCTACCACTGCGGCATCGACAAGGTTGACGTCAAGGGCATCACCTCCCGCGGTGTGCTGCTGGACCTGGTTCGACATCGGGGGGCCGACGTCTTCCTCGAAGCCGGAAACCCTATCTCCCCTGAGGAACTCGACGACGTGGTCCGCGCGCAGGGCGTGACGATCGGGCGAGGCGACATTGTGCTGATCCGGACCGGCTGGTGGACAAGGTTTCTCATGACCGGGAACAAGACAGAGGGCTATTCCGGACTGGACTGGCGATGTGCCCAGTGGCTGCATGATCACGAGATCGCCGCGGTCGCCGCAGACAACCTTCAGGTCGAAGACCTGGAATCCGGGGTCGCGGGCGTCACGTTCCCCCTGCATCTGCTCTGCCTGCGCGACATGGGGATGATCTTCGGCGAATATTGGGATCTCACCGCGCTGGCAGAGGACTGCGCCGCCGACGGCGTCTACGAGTTCCAGCTCGTCGCCCCGCCCCTGAGCGTGGTCGGCGCAGTCGGCTCTCCGGTCAACCCGATCGCGATCAAGTGACCGACTTTGCGCGCAAGGCCATGCTGGTGGACGGCCTGACCACCGGCTACCTGGAAGCCGGCGAAGGCGATCCGGTGGTGTTGCTGCACGGCGGTGAGTTCGGTGCCAGTGCCGAACTCGGTTGGGAACGCAACATTTCCGCGCTTGCCACCCGGTACCGGGTGCTGGCGCCAGACCAGCTGGGATACGGGCAGTCGGCGAAGGTCATCGATTTCGTCGATGGCCGCGGAATGCGGATCCGCCATGTGGCGCGCTTCTGCGAGCTGCTCGACATCGACTCGGCGCATTTCGTCGGTAACTCGATGGGGGCCATCAACCTGCTCACCGACGCCACGTCGGTGACGCCGCTGCTACCGATTCGCTCCCTGGGCATCGTCTGCGGCGGTGGAGAGATCCAGCAGAATCAGTACTTCGAAGCGCTTCAGCACTACGACGCATCCCTGCCGGCAATGCGGAGCATTGTCGAGGCGTTGTTTTACGACGTAGGCTATCCGGCCGACGACGACTATGTGCAGCGACGGTATGAGTCTGCCACCGCGCCCGGGGCATGGGAAGCCATCGCGGCGGCCCGATTTCGGCGTCCTAATACCCAACCCGCGTCGACGCCGTCGAGCAGCAGAGCCTACGAGCGCATCGGCGTGCCGACGCTCGTGGTCGAAGGCGGCGGGGACAAGCTGCTTCCGGCCGGCTGGGCCGCCCAGATCACCAAGCGGATCGACGGCGCCCGCTCGGTGGTGGTCGACGACGCCGGCCATTGCCCACAGATCGAGCAGCCCTCAGTCGTCAACGAGCTGCTGCTGGGCTTCTTGGCGGCGGTCTAGAACACGTAGTCCACGATGGTCTGCATTCCGGCGACTTGGTGATAGTTGTTGTGACAGTGCATCACCCACCGCCCAGGATTGTCGGCGACCAAAACCGCGGTCAACTTCTGTTTGGGGAGCACGATCACGGTGTCCTTGCGGGCGCCCGGGGTGCCGTCGGCCTTGATGAGCTGGAATGTGTGGCCGTGTAGGTGAATTGGGTGATACATCATCGTGGTGTTGTCGAACGTCAGGGTAGGCCGCTGCCCCTGACGTATCTGCAACGGATTGGTCTTGTTCCAGGGCTCGCCGTTGATCGTCCAGTTGAACTGCATCATGTTGCCGCCCAACACGACCGGAAGATTGAGGCTGGGATCGGGCCGGCCCAAGTTGACCGGCGTGGTAGCGGTGAACATCTCGATGGTACCCACGCGTTTGGTGAGTTCGGCCGGCTGGAACTGCGGATCGGGAGCGCTGCCCTTCCCGGTGGACAGCAGCGCCCGCGCCAGCGCGTTCTTCCCTTCGGCCAGCGCGACCAATGGGAAGACGCCGTCGGCAGCGGTCACAATGACGTCGTAACGCTCAGCCATACCGATCAGCAGGGCGTCGACCTGGGTGGGCACCACCGGGAAGCCATCGGTGTGAGTGACCGTCATCGAATGTCCGTCCAGCGCGACGCGAAATGCGGTGTCGGTGCCGGAGTTGATGAAACGGATCCGGATGCGCTGACCCGGGCTTGCCTCGAAGGTCGTGGGAGCCGCGGGAATTCGGCCGTTGATCAGATAGTACGGGTAGGCGATGTCGCCGGCGTCGCCGCCAAGCAGGTCGCTGGTGCCGACACGTGCGGCCGGCGCCGCGGGCGGAGCGGGGGGCGGACTGGCCGAGCTGGTAGCTCTTGTCGAGCTGGTAGCCCTTGTCGAGCTGGTAGCCCTTGTCGAGGTGGTCGGTGATGTCGGAGGCGTCGACGTCTCGGCGGGCATGGGCATCGGCGGCTTGTTCGGGTTGGTGAGTTCGTCGTAGAGCTGTTGCGGCGACTTCCCGACGCCGTTGGTCCAATCATCAAGGACGACAATCCATTCGGCGTCGTAATTGCCCTCGGTCGGATCTTCCACGATCAGCGGCAGATAAAGCCCGACGTCGTCTTGCAGGCCGACGTGCGGGTGCACCCAATAGGTTCCCGAATTCGGGACGGAGA
Organism: uncultured Actinomycetota bacterium; assembly: GCA_963826365.1. Taxonomy (GTDB): domain Bacteria; phylum Actinomycetota; class Actinomycetes; order Mycobacteriales; family Mycobacteriaceae; genus Mycobacterium. The sequence goes on from CAWGXA010000014.1 coordinate 425,765, forward strand.
ACTTGTAGGTGAAGTCCTGGCCGGCGTCGATATTCGGGGTGGCGGGCTCCGAGCCGTCCATGTCGTTGCGCAACGCAATGCCGTGCCAATGAGCCGACGTCGGCTCGCCGAGCCGGTTGGAGACGTTGACCACCAGCTCGTCGCCGACCTTGGCTCGGATCACCGGTCCGGGGATCGTGTCACCGAACGCCATCGTCCGGACAATGGGTCCACCCAGGTCGATCTGCGTCACCTGCGGGGTCAAACTAGCGGTCACGGTGCGCCCGCTGTGCAGCCGGGCCGCCTCGGCAGCGTTGATCGCGGCGGCCATCTGGGCCGCGGCACCGGGTGCCAAAGGCGTGGAGTTGGTGCAACCCGCCAGCGTCAATCCGCCGGCGATCCCGGCAGCGATGAAGCCGCGCCTGGACAGCTGTGCGCCGTCGAATCCGACCCCGCTTGTGGGTAGCACCGGCATTGGCCGCTCCTCGTCTTCGGTCGATTCGTCCCAGGCGAGTTATACCGTGCTCGGCTGTTAGCCGAAGCGCAACCGTTGACAAGGAAGTGGGCAGCGCCCTAGTGGGTCTCGCTGGGTGCCCGGGCAGCCATCCAGTCGCTAAAGCTGGTGGGGTAGAGGGTCACTTCTTCGCCGTCGACGGGAACGATGCTGCGCTCGTCGAGCGCCGCGCCGAAGTACTGGGCATCGGCATCGGTTACCACTTGGCGTGCGTCGCCGGTTGCGGCGAACCGGGTCCGGATGAAGTCGTCCATGCCTTGCTTGTCGGGACCGGCGATGTTGATCACTCGGTTGGCCGGATTGGCGGTCGCCGCGCGGGTGACGGCCGTGGCGACATCAACGGCGGAAATGGGCTGGAACGCCCCGTGCGGCGCACGAACCGTGTCACCGGCGGTCAGCGAATCGGCAATGCCATCAACGAATTCGAAGAACTGGGTGGCCCGCACGATCGTGTACGGAGATCCCGATTCTACGATCACCTTCTCTTGGGCGACTTTGGCTCGCATGTAGCCACTTCGGGCGGCCCGGTCGGCTCCCACAATCGAGAGAGCGACGTGGTGCTGCACGCCGGCGGCCCGCCCTGCCTCGAGGAGGTTGCGGCTAGAGGTGGTGAAGAAATTCAGCACGTCGTCGTCGGCCCAAGATGGTGAGTTCGCTACGTCCACCACCGTGTGCACACCCACGACGGCTTCGGCCAGACCTTCGCCGGTGATGGCGTCGACGCCCGTGCGCGGCGAGGCCGGGACAGCTTCGTGTCCCAGCTCAGTTAGCTGCGCGACAACCTGCGATCCGATGAGCCCGCTGCCACCGATCACCAATACCTTCATGAACACGCCTTTCAAGTTTCCCGATGAATTGGCTTCTTCAGCATGGCAAAGGATGCGGCGCCTTCGGAACCCCCTGAACGTCGTCGCTTTGCTGGCCGCTACGAGAAGCGAGAGTACGAAGACGAAGATGCCGAACCCACATTCGGCCATCTGCAGGAGTAGCTGTGTGTCGCCGGCCCGAGGTGCCTCTAAATCAACTGCTTGACTTAACGCGGTGCGGCCCATTAACTCGTCCTGTGGTCAACGAACTGGATGGCAAGGTCGCCATCGTCACCGGTGGGGCGTCGGGTATCGGCCGCGGAATCGTGGAACGGTTTGTGGCCGAGGGATCCCGGGTCGTCATCGCCGATATCGAGGCCGACAGGGGAGAGGAGCTGGCCGCCTCGCTCGGCGCCGGCGCTCTCTTTCGCCGGACGGACGTCTCCGATCCTGAACAGGTCGGGGGACTGGTGGCGGCGGCCGTTAAGGAATTCGGCGGTCTGCACGTCATGGTGAACAACGCCGGGATTTCAAGCCCGCTCGGTCGATTGCTCGACGACGACCTGGCCGATTTTCACAAGGTCATGGGAGTCAACGTCCTTGGCGTGATGGCGGGCACCCGAGATGCCGCCCGCCACATGGCCGAAAGCGGTGGCGGCTCGATCATCAACCTGACGTCAATTGGCGGTATTCAGGCCGGCGGCGGGGTGATGACCTATCGCGCATCCAAAGCCGCGGTCATCCAGTTCACCAAATCGGCGGCAATTGAGCTGGCCCGCTACGAGATTCGGGTTAACGCCATCGCACCCGGGAGCATACCCACGCCGATTTTGGGTAAGTCGGCCGCTGGGATGGATCCAGCTGAGCTGGCGGAATTCGAGGCGCGGATTCGCCAGGGGATGCGCGATGACCGGCCGCTGAAGCGCGAGGGCACGACCGATGACGTTGCCCAGGCCGCGCTCTATTTCGCCGCCGACCGCTCGTGCTACGTCACCGGAACCGTGCTTCCGGTCGATGGCGGGACCTCGGCCGGCAAGGTGATGCGATCCAAAAAGCGTGAGGCATGACCGAACGGCTCGAACGCGACTGCAACGTCACGCTGGATGTGGCATCCAGCAATTTAAATCAAGCGCTTGACTTAACAACGACCTTCGAGGTTGACTAGTCCGATGACCACGGCAAGGGCCGTTCGTACCGAACGGGCTAGCTCCACGCAGGAGGCGATCCTGGCGGCCGCCGAGCGGCTGTATGCCGAGCACGGCATGTTCGCGGTATCGAACAGGCAGGTCAGCGAAGCTGCGGGACAGGGCAACAACGCCGCGGTGGGATACCACTTCGGCACCAAAGCCGACCTGGTGCGCGCCATTGAGAGAAAGCACCGTGGGCCCGTCGAAGAGCTGCGCGAACAGCTGGTCGCCGAGTTACTCGGATCGGGCGGCAACGCCGAACTGCGAGACTGGGTGGCCTGCTTGGTGCGCCCCCTCACCGATCACTTGGCTGACCTCGGCAACCCCACCTGGTACGCGCGCTTCGCCGCGCAAGCGATGACCGATCCGGCCTACTACAACATCGTCGTCAAGGGGGCGCTCAGCTCGCCGTCATTGGTCCTGGTTGTCGACGGCGTTAACCGGTGCCTGCCCAATCTGCCGGCCGATGTCCACTTCGAACGCAACATCATGGCCCGCAATCTGTTGATGCACACCTGCGCCGATCGTGAACGTGCGCTTGCCGCGGGCTCCCCAATGGCCCAACCATCTTGGCGAGCAGCCTCTTTCGGCCTCATCGACGCGATCGTGGGTCTATGGCTGGCACCCGTGACGCCGCACGAGTGAAGAGTATGCAGATGAAAGTGACTGTGGACCAAGATATTTGCGCATCCTCGGGTAACTGCGTGATGAATGCACCCGAGCTGTTCGACCAGCGGGACGAAGACGGCGTCGTAGTTCTGCTCAACGAGCACCCGTCGGACGAGCAGACCGAAGGCGCACGCCAGGCAGCCGCAGCGTGTCCAGCCCAGGCCATCTACCTCGAGGAATGAAATGTCGGAGACACTAGCGACCGCAGGGCCTTCTGGTACCGAGGCTGAGATCCCGGATTATCCGATGGCCCGCAACGCGGGCTGCCCGTTCGCCCCGCCCCCGGATGTGATGGCCCTGGCCGAAGAGAAGCCCTTGTCCAGGGTTCGGATCTGGGACGGTAGCACACCATGGCTGATCACCGGCTATGAGCAAGTGCGCGAACTGTTCTCGGATTCCCGGGTCAGTGTCGACGACCGGGTGCCCGGCTTTCCGCACTGGAACGAAGGCATGTTGTCCACCGTGCACAAGCGACCCCGATCGGTGTTCACCGCTGACGGCGACGAGCACACCCGCTTCCGGCGGATGTTGTCGAAGCCGTTCACGTTCAAGCGAGTTGAAGGCCTACGGCCGACGATCCAGCAGGTCACCGATGACAGCATCGACGCGATGCTGGCCGGCCCGCAGCCCGCGGACATCGTCGCCGCGATCGCACTGCCAGTCCCGTCTGTGGTGATCAGCCAAATGCTCGGCGTGCCCTACGAGGACGCCGAGATGTTCCAGCATCACGCCAATGTCGGCCTCGCCCGGTACGCCGCCGCCGAGGACACCATGAAAGGCGCGATGAGCCTGCATAAGTACCTGGCTCAGCTCGTCGAAACCAAGATGGAAAACCCCGCCGAGGATGCCGTTTCCGACCTCGCCGAGCGCGTCAAGGCCGGTGAGCTGAGCGTGAAGGAAGCCGCGCAACTGGGCACCGGATTGCTGATCGCCGGGCACGAAACCACCGCGAACATGATCGGGCTCGGCGTCCTTGCGCTGCTGCTGAACCCCTCCCAGGCGGCGGTCATCCGCGACGCCGAAGATCCCAAAATCCTCGCCAACGCGGTAGAGGAGTTGCTGCGCTATCTCAGCATCATCCAGAACGGCCAGCGTCGGGTCGCCCTGGAAGATATCAAGATCGCCGGCGAGACCATTCGCGCGAACGACGGCATCATCATCGACCTGGCTCCGGCGAACTGGGATGCCGATGCCTTCACCGAGCCCGATCGGCTCTACTTGCACCGCTCGGGGGCCGACCGCAATGTTGCATTCGGCTATGGTCGCCATCAGTGTGTGGGTCAGCAGCTGGCCCGTGCGGAGATGCAGATCGTGTACCAAACCCTGTTCCGCCGCATCCCTACCCTGGAGCTGGCCGTGCCGATCGAGGACATCCCGTTCAAACATGACCGGCTCGCCTATGGCGTCTACGAATTGCCGGTGACCTGGTAAACGAAATCGATTGAGCAGCCCGAGATCTCGAATCCCGATCCAAATGGAGGGTCAACAATGTCAACGCCGACAACCACTTCGTTCTACCCGCCCGGAGGCTACGGCGCTCCAAAGAATCGCCGCGGGCATGCGCTGGACAGCGATATCGGCCTGCCGGAAGGCACCGTAGTCTTCTCTGCTGACAACCACATTTCGGTGGCCGACGACATCTTCTACGAACGATTCCCGGACGACCTCAAGGACAAGGCGCCGCGGATCTGGTACGAGGACGGTGCCTACCAAGTCGGGCGCAAGGGGCAGTCATTCCTGCCGGGTGACTTCAGTGCGGTGCTGATGCAGTACGACGACCTGCCCGGCGCCGCCAGCACCAACATCGAGGCCAGGATCCAGGAGTTGCACGACGACGGCGTCGAAAAGGAACTGGCCTTCCCCAATGCCGTGCTGGCTCTTTTTCATTACCCCGACAAGAAACTTCGCGAGCTGACGTTCCGGATCTACAACGAATACATGGCCGAACTCCAGGAACGCTCGAACGGCCGCTTCTACGGTGCCGGACTGATCAACTGGTGGGATCCGCAAGGCACCAGGAAGACCCTGGAAGAGCTGAAATCGTTGGGGCTCAAGACCTTCCTGATGCCGCTGAACCCGGGCAAGGATGACGACGGCAACCCGATCGACTATTCGAGCACGTCGATGAACGCCGTCTGGGACGAGATCGAGGCCGCGGGCCTTCCGATCAGCCACCACATCGGTGAAACCCCGCCGAAAAGCCCGACCGAGTTCAACAGCGTCGTGGTCGGCATGATGATCAACATCGACGGATTCCGGGAAACGTTCGCCAAGTACATCTTTGGCGGCATCCTCGACCGACACCCGTCGCTGCGGCTCGGCTGGTTCGAGGGCGGCATCGCATGGGTGCCGTGGGCGCTGCAGGACGCCGAGCATCTGGTGGGGTCCTATCAGCACATGTTCAATCGGCCACTCGAGCACGACGTGCGCTACTACTGGGACAACCACATGAGCGCATCGTTCATGGTCGACCCGCTGGGCTTGCAGTTGATCGACCAGATCGGGGTGGACAAGGTGATGTGGTCCAGCGATTACCCGCACAACGAAAGCACCTACGGCTATTCCGAGAAATCGTTGCAGGCCGTTGTCGAGGCAGTCGGACCGGCGAACGCGAAGCTCATCGTTAGTGACAACGTGACGAAGTTCTTGGGCCTCTAGTGACGACGATTTCGCACCTGGGCGCCGGCACCGATAACGGGCTGGTGATTCCCGAAATACCCGACTTGGCCCGGTTGCGCCGGGAGACCGGCACCCGGCTGCGTTCGGCGATGGCCGATCGCAGCGTCGACGCGATGATTCTGCTGGGCAACAACGCGGTGGTCTACGCGACCGGCGCCAGTTGGCCGCTTGGCGACGCCGGGCTTTCCTACGTCGAGCGTCCGGTGGCCGTGGTGCTCGCCGATGACGAATCACCGCACCTGTTCCTGCCGTTCCGCGAAGGAGCATCGCAGGAGTCGGACTTGCCCGCCGATCACCTGCACGGGCCGGTCTACCTCGAATTCGAGGAAGGGGTAGCCGATTTCGCGCGCGTGCTGGCTGGCCTGATTCCGGCTGGTTCGGTGGTGGCGGTCGACGAGCTCACCGGCGCCATGTCCCGAGGTGCGAAGCTGTTGTTTCCCAACGGTGCTCCGGTCGACGCGGCCGCCATTGTCAGCGCCGCCAAGGCGATCAAGACCCCGGATGAGTTGTCGTGCATGCGCACCGCGATCCGCATCACCGACGAGGCGATGGTCGAAGTCCAGAAGCGCCTGGCCCCTGGAATCCGCCAGACCGATTTGTCGGCAAGCTTTTTGCGCCGCGCCTTTGAGTTGGGCGCCACCGCCAGCATGCTCGAACCGATCTGGCAGGTGATGCCGCCGAGCAAAGCCGAGGGCGTATGGACCACGCATGGCGACCTGGCCCTGCCGCTGCTGAGCACCGAGCGTGAGCTGGTCGAGGGCGACGTGCTGTGGACCGATGTCAGCATCACCTACCAGGGTTACTGCTCGGACTTCGGGCGCACCTGGATCGTCGGCCGGGACCCGTCGCCGCGTCAGCGAGCGCAGTTCGACAAATGGTTCAAGATCATTAGTGCTGTCCTGGATGTCGCCAAGGCCGGCGTCACCGCCGCGGACCTGGGCCGGGCGGCAATCAAGGCGAATGGCGGCAGCAAGCCGTGGCTGCCGCACTTCTATCTCGGACACGGTATCGGCGTCAATGCCGCCGAAATGCCCATGATCGGAACCGATCTCGGGCGGGAGTTCGACGAGAATTTCGTCCTGCAGTCCGGGATGGTGCTGGTTCTGGAGCCGGTGGTGTGGGAAGACGGCACCGGCGGCTATCGCAGCGAAGAGGTCCTGGTAATCACCGAGGAAGGCTGGATTCGGTTGACCGACTACCCCTATGACCCTTATGGCAACTGAAGTCCTGCCCGACGAGCGCACGCTCCGGTCGGGCCGCAGACAGCGTGTGCTGGAGCAGATGGCGGCGCACGATCTCGATGTTCTGGTCCTGGGACGGCAAGCCAATGTCCGTTACGTGACGGGCGCGCCGCAGTTGTGGGTGGCCGGGACGCGGCCGTTCGGACCGTCCTGCGTGCTGGTACGCGAGACCGGTGCCATTCATCTGCTCAGCACCTGGGACGAAGGTGTTCCCGAGGATATCCCGCACGAGAACCTCTACGGCATCTCGTGGAATCCGATGAACACCATGTCGGCCCTGCAACGCATCGACGGTGCGGCCACCGCTCGTCGGGTCGGAACCGATGCGCTGTCACCGGTTTTCGTGCAGCTACTGCCGACAGCGTTTCCCAACGCCGAGCTGGTCGACGGAGAACTCGCGATGCGGGCGGCCCGGCGCATCAAGACAGCCGAGGAAGTGGCGTCGCTGCGCGAATCGGTCGCGTTGGTCGAGTCCGCGTTAGCGGTTGCGGTGTCCGAGTTGCGGCCGGGAGTCACCGAGCAAGCGCTGGCCGGAGTGTTGTTGGAGGCCCTGGCTGCCGGCGGCGCGAGCACCCCGTCCAATCAAGATGTGGCATGGGTGACTTCACGCGAGCATCCGTGGCGCCGGGCCAACAGCGACGGTCGCATCCAGGGCGGCGATCTGGTCGCCTTCTCGGCCGGAGTGCTGGCCGGCGGTTATGTCGGTGAGGTGGGCCGCACCTGGCCCGCAGACGAGACGCCCGGCGCCGCGGCGCTGTACAAGCGCTGGGAAACCTTGTGGGCCAAGCTGATTTCCTCGTGCCAGCCTGGTTTCGGGGCCACGGAATTGTTGGCCGCCTACGAGGTGGCGGGCGAGCCGGCGCCACCGATGCCGGTGGCGCGCGGGTTGGGCATGGGTTTTGACCCACCCGTCGTCTCCAAGCACCTGCCGGTGACCGCGGCGGCGGAACGCTTGGAACCCGGCATGGTGCTCGCGGTGACGGGTTACGTCTTCGAGCAGGGCGTCGGAGCGGTATTCGGGCGAGAGGCGGTGCTGATTACCGCCGACGGTCCCGAGGTGCTGACCTCCAGCCCGTTCTGGCATGCCTAGCGACGGTATGGCAGAGCCGCAGGCGGCACCGCTGACCGGCTACACGGTGATCGACCTATCCTCGGGGATTGCCGGTGCGTATTGCACCAAACTGCTCGTCGACGGCGGCGCCGACGTTATCAAGGTCGAGTCACCCACGGGTGATCCACTGCGCCGGTGGTCGGCCTCGGGTGCGGTCATTCCACCCGACAGTGACGGGGCGCTGTTCAGCTTTCTGGCGGGTTCCAAGCACAGTGTGGTCGCTGACCCCGATGTCGGGGACGATGTCGAGATGCTCGGCAAGCTGCTCGCGTCTGCGGACGCTGTGGTGTGGTCGGGTGGGTCGAAAGTCGCTGACTATCACGCATTTACACCGACCGCGATCCGCCGCGCCCACCCCCACCTGACCGTCACGTCGATCACGCCCTTCGGACTTGAGGGCCCCTGGCGCGACCGAGCGGCGACCGAATTCACGCTGCAAGCCCTCTCGGGCGGAATCGTGGGCCTCGGACGCGGTGAGGCCGACCGCGCACCAGTCTTCATCGGCGGGCAGGTTGGTCACTATCTGGCCGGAGCGTACGCGAGTGTCGCGACGCTGACGTCGCGGTTGCGCGGACCCGGCGGCGGGGGAGAGCTGATCGACCTGTCGATGCTGGAGGCGCAGATCCTGGGCCTCACCTACTACCCCGTCACCTATTTCGAAATGTTGGGCCGGCCCTGGCGAGACGCACGGCGGCGCACGATTCCGGGCGTCGCGCAGGCGAAGGACGGTCTGGTGGACCTCGGCTGCGGCACCGCCCAGCAATGGTTCGACCTATGCGCGATGGTGGGTCACCCCGAGTGGATCGACGAAGAATCACCCCTGTCGATCACCGAGCTCGCCAACGTTTACGCCAAGGAGATCTACGCATGGGTGGCGGCCACCCCGGTCGACGAAATCCGGGATCTCGCTACGGCATTCCGGATTCCAAATGCCCCGGTGGCCAACGGAGCCAACATCACCTCCCTGGACCACTTTCAGGAGCGTGGCTCGTTCGTGCGCAATCCGCGCGACGGATTTCTGCAGCCGGGTCCCCCTTACCGGATGGGCCACGGACAGCTTCGCCAGCCGGGCCCGGCACCGCGGCTGGGTCAGCACACCGCGCGTTATCGCTCCGCCAAAATGGCCCGGCGACCGGCCCCTAACGCTGCAGGAGCACCAAATCGACTGCCGTTCAGCGGAATCCGGGTCCTGGACATGACGACCTTCTGGGCGGGACCGTGCTGCACGCATTATCTGGCGATGCTCGGCGCCGACGTGATCCATGTCGAATCGGCGCGGCGGCCCGACGGTACCCGGCTGATCGCCGGGATCCCGATCACCGAAGACCAGTGGTGGGAGAAGTCGCCGATCTTCGCTGCGCTGAATACCAACAAGCGGGGTCTGACGCTGGACCTGCAGAGCCCGCGCGGCCGAGAAGTGCTGCTGCGCCTGGTCGCGACGTCCGACATCGTCGTCGAGAACTTCACCCCCCGGGTCCTCGACCAGATTGGGCTGGATTTCGCTGCGGTGCAGGCTGTTCGGCCCGACGCCATCATGGTACGGATGCCCGGATTCGGGCTGGACGGTCCGTGGCGGGACAATCCCGCGTTCGCGTACGCCATCGAGTCGGCGGCGGGCCTGAGCTGGCTGACCGGCTATACCGACCGCACCCCCTACGATCCGTACTCGATCGGGGACCCGAACGCCGGCGTACACGCGCTCAACGCCCTGCTGCTGGCGCTGGAATACCGTCGGCGCACCGGTCGGGGTGTCCTCGTCGAGGCGTCGATGGTCGATGCCGCCGCCAACATCGCGGCCGAACAGGTCGTCGAATATTGCGCGTACGGCGCACTACTGGAACGTGCCGGGAACCGCGGGCCGACGGCGGCACCGCAAAACCTCTACCGCAGCGCGGACACCGACGAATTCGGTCGACTCGACAGCTGGGTCGCCATCGCGGTCGAGACCGACGATCAGTGGAATAGCCTCGGCCACGCACTCGGGTCACCTTCCTGGGCAACGGATCCCAGTTTGGCCACCATCGTCGGGCGGCGCGCGCAACACGATGCGATCGACGAGCACCTGGCGGCGTGGTGTGCCGACCGCAGCAGCGACGACATCGTCGCAATTCTGTGGAATGCCGGCGTGCCCGTTGCCAAGGTGATGCAGCCGCATCGCCAAACAGAGTTGGAACAGTTGTCATTCCGCGATTTCTTCGAGGTCGTCGACCATCCGGTGAACGGCCCGGCCAGGCTTAGCACCGTGCCGATAAGGTTTTCCACCGGACCCGGCCCGTTTCACACGCAACCCGCGCCGCTGCTCGGGCAACACAACCATGAGCTGCTGGCCGAGCTGGGCTTGTCCGCATCAGAAATCGCCGAGCTGGAAGCCGATGGCGTCATCGGCCGGGCGCCGACAATGTATTCGGCGACCTGAGAACGGGAAGCACCATGCCGGATTACCGGCTCGGGCCGCCCGCCTAGTGCTTCCAGCCCTCGGCGGCCTGCTCGTCGAAGGTGCGGTCGATCCGCTCGAACCTTTTCTGGATCGACGACCGTGCGGCCCCGTGCGGCAGGACGTAGAGGCGATTCGCCAGAATCGCATCGGCCGTTAGCCGGGCGAGGTCGTCGACCGCCAAGGTCTCGTCCTGCGCCGGCAGTGGCCCGAGATCCCCGGTCACGTCCGGCGTTGCCGCCAATCCGTAGTCGGCGCCCCGGATGCGTTCGGAATTGGCGATCAGCTTGGTATCGACGACCATTGGGCATAGCACCGACACCCCGATGCCGTTGCCCTTGACCTCGCGGGCCAGCGTCTCTGCCAGGCCGACAACCCCATATTTCGCAACGCCGTACGCTCCGAGGCCGGCGTTGGGCACCAGTCCGGCGAAGGACGCGGTGAAGGCGATGTGGCCGCCCGTGCCCTGCTCGAGCAACTTCGGCACGAACGCCTCGACGGCGTGGATCGACCCCCATAGGTCGATATCGATCACCCAGCGCCAGTCCTCGTGCGTCATCGTCACGAGCGGACCCGCGACAACGATTCCGGCGTTGCTGAAAACGATGTCGACCTGGCCGAGCAGGCGGAACGCCTCGTCGGCGAGGTGAACCATTTCCTCGAGATGGCGCACGTCGCACGTCACGCCGTGCGCATCGACCCCGTCGGCTTTGAGCTGTGCGACGGCCTGTTCCAGCGCGGCCTTATCGACATCGGCCAGCACCACGCGGGCGCCGCGGCGGGCGAACTCGGTGGCGGTGGCCAAGCCGATCCCGCTGGCACCGCCGGTGACAACTGCCCCGCGTCCTTCAAATCCATCCATGGGTTCCGAGACTATTCCCCTGGCCGCGGGGGCTGGATCTGGGTCCAATGGCGATGGCGACCGTGTGAGCGGACTCATACATGTAGGGGACTAACTGTTAGGGTACTATCTAGATATGGCCGCGTTGACTGCACACAAGATCGATCCGCTCGCCCTGGAACGCCAGGTGTGCTTCGCGCTGGCGACGACTAACCGGGCGGTCTTGGCGGTGTACCGACCTTTGTTGGAGCCACTCGGTCTAACTCATCCGCAATATCTGGTGATGCTGGCGCTGTGGGATCACCGCAAGACTTCCGCGGCGAACCAATCACCGCTGTCGGTCAAGCAGATTGCCACCGCGTTGCAGATGGATTCGGCCACGCTCTCGCCAATGCTCAAACGCTTGGCGGCACTTGGCCTGGTCACTCGCGCCAAGAATGCTGCCGACGAGCGCACTACCGATGTCACGCTCACCGAACGCGGAATCGCATTGCGCGAGCGCGCACTTGAGATTCCACCAGCCGTCGTCGCACGGCTGGGTGTTGAACTGGCCGAACTCGAGAACCTGCATCAGGTTCTCACCCGAATCAACGCGGCCGCCTTGGCGGCCGGCGCAATGCAATCCTGACTGCACCTTAAGGAGCCACCATGACCGCCGCGAAACCCAATCTCTGGCAATACATTGGCTATTCCTACGGCCGGCTCCTGCCCGCCTCGATGCGCAGCTGGGTCGCGCGCGATCTAGCCGGCGCTGGGGCCATCCGCCGGCACATGATCAGGTGGGCGATACCACCCGTGCTGCTCATCACTCCGCTTTGGCTGCTACCCGCCTCGCCGTATGTACACCTCGAGATGACCGCGCCGCTCTACTTCTGGGCGCTGCTGATATCGCTTGCCCTGAACAAAGTCTGGCGCCGGCACCGGCTGGCTGACCACGGCCTAGACCCAAATCTGGTCGATGCGATCAACCGCCGGAAACAGGCAGGCATGCATGAGGACTACATCCGCCGCTACGGGCCGAGACCCGAATCGGCCGAATGGCAGTCCAACAGCAGCCCCTTCTAGGGCTACTTCAGGCAGCTGCCCGCATCGATCGGCAGCGTCACGCCGGTGATGTAGCGAGCCTCGTCGGAGACGAAGAACAACACCGCGTTACTGATGTCGATGGGGTCCACCCACGGAATCGGCAGCGTGTGGAACATCTGACAGATCGGCGCCATGTCGTCGGGCCCCGGATTTTCCAGGTCTGGGCGGAACATCTTCCAGGTGCCCTCATTCATGATCATCCCGGTGCTCACATGGGTGGGATGCACGGAGTTGACCCGAATCATGTGCTGCCCGAGTTCGACGGCGAAGGAGCGCATAATGCCCACCACGCCGTGCTTAGCGGCGACGTAGTTGCCGCAGTGCGGGTAAGCCTTGAGGCCGCCAACCGAGCTGGTCAATACGATCGAGCCGCCGTTGCCGCCCGAAATCAGATGCGGCACACCGGCTTTCACTGACTTCCACACACCCGACAGGTTGATATCAATCATTTCCTGCCAGTCATGTTCACTGCACTGGTCCAGAGTGTCGCCGCCGTTGCCGATGCCGGCGTTGGCCACGATGATGTCCAATCGGCCCAACTGCTCCACGCCGGCATCCACCGCGGCCTTCATCGCGTCGTAGTCGCGCACGTCGACTTCGGCCGTGAAAATTCTGCGGTTGTGACTCTTGACGAGATCGGCCGTCTCCGCCAGATCCTCGGGCGTTGCCGCCGGGATGGTGGTGTTCTCCACAATGGGCTTGCAGACGTCAATCGCGATGATGTCGGCGCCCTCTTGCGCCAACCGCACCGCGTGGCTGCGGCCCTGACCAATCGCCGCTCCGGTGACGAAAGCGACCTTGCCTTCCACACGTCCGGTCATGGCTACCTCAATTCCTGACTTGATTTGGTGCGGCACGCCTCAACGGCGATGAGCCGGCATTGTTCTCCCAGCCCCGAACGGTGGACGTCGGGGAGAGCTTGCATTCGCTGAGGTCGACGTCGTAGGGGTCGAAGTGGGCATCGCTACCCGCGGTGACCGTCACGGATTATCACCTCTCGCTGGAATCGCGTCCGCCGCCATCCGCTGGGGACCACGAAGCGTGCCGCATCCTGAACTCTGTCATCAGCCGCCAATAGGTGTCAACGGCGGATTCATTTTGGCTACTTGTGGTTCTGAATATTAGAGAATTTGATTCTCATGCGGCAAATCGCGTGCGCTATTTGCTCAGTTCGATGATGCGAGGAGCGGGTGGGCTAGGCCGCGAATCCGCGCGAGCAAAAGTCCCACACTTCATCGGCGCCGATGGGATGAACCGTCGCATCGTCGTTGCCGCCGCTGGACTGGGCGATGAACATCACCGTCTGCATGGTCATGGCGGCGAGTCGGCGAGGATTGAGTTCAGGACGCAACTTGCCGGCCTCACTTGCCGCTTCCATGAGTTCGGTCAGCAATGCCACTAGGGGAGCATGTGCGACCTTGACCTCGACCGGATGCGTAACGAGCAACCGCGGGGCAAAGTCGGTGAACAGCGGTCGCTTGGCCGTCGGGTCGGGCCGGGACGACTCGTACAACAGCTCGACGGCCACCTTGAGGCGCTCGAGTGGATCGGTGTGGTTTTCGGTGGCGGCGCGGATCTGGTCGGCCGACCGGCTCAACGCGTCTTCGAACAATGCCAGCAACAGCTCGTGTTTGCCGTCGAACTGCAAGTAAAAGCTCCGCAGCGACTGGCGGGAGCGGTCCACGACCTCCTGGACGGTGAAGTCCGTGGTGCCCTTTTCGATGATGATGGCCTGCGCTGCATCCAGGAAACGCTGAACGCGTTGTGCCGCACGTAGTTTCGCTGTCTTAATGGACCGCTCGACCGCGCGCTGCTTCCAGGCCGGCTCTTCGCTTGCGCTGGTCACGACCGGCTCGGACGATTGTCGCGAGGGGAGAACATGATTGGACTCTACCGGAGAACGCCGTGCCATCGGTGTGCTCGACCCCCTCACGGGCGTGGTGTCGGAGATTGTAACTTTCGTACTGCGAGAATACTATTCTCCTACGCGTGTGTATGGAAGTGCAATTGTAAGAGTCAACCGCGTCCTCTGCGGAAAGCCTGATCCGCTTAAGGCCGGTGAATCCCTGGGAGTGCCGTGCAGCTGACCTTTGATGCCGACGTCGAGGCATTCCGCGCCGAGTTCGTAGCGTTCCTGGACAGTCATCTGCCCGAACTCTTCGGGTCGGCCGATGTCCTCGACCGACCGGGTTCGAGTTCGGACATCCCGAGGTGGGCGCGGCAGTGGCAGCGGCTGCTGTTCGACAACGGGTGGTTGTTGCCCGGCAATCCGCCGGAGTTCGGCGGTCGCAACGCCTCGCTGTTGCAGCAATACGTGTACATGGAGGAGTTGTCGCGGCGGCGGATGTACCAGAGCTTCAACCCGCAGGGCGTCGGCATCATCGCCGCGTCCGTGTTGTCGTTCGGCACGCCGGAGCAAAAGCAACGCTGGGCAATTCCGATCCTGCGCGCCGAGATCACCGCGTCGCTGGGTATGAGCGAGCCGGGCGCGGGTTCGGATCTGGCGTCGCTGAAAACGCGGGCCGTGTTGGACGGTGAGCACTTCGTGGTCAACGGGCAGAAGGTCTGGACGTCGGGTGCCCATGATGCCGATGTGCTGCTGACGTTCGTGCGTACCGACCCGTCGGCGCCAAAACACAAGGGCATCAGTGCCTTAATGATTCCGACCGATACCCCGGGGGTGGTACGCCGACCGTTCGCCTCGGTGTCCGACCACGAGGACGTCGACTTCAACGAGGTCTTTTTCACCGATGCACGGGTGCCGGCGGAGAACTTGGTGGGGGAGATCAACGAGGGCTGGCGGGTAGCGACCGGTTCGCTCGGCCACGAACGTGCCATGTTGTGGATGGATTATGCCGACATGTTGCACGCGTTGTGCGTCGAGTTCCGACCATCCGGTGCGGTGCAGCGAGATCATTACGCGACCCTGGTGATGGATCGCTACGCGATGCGGCTGATGGGCTCGGCCTCGCTGGCCAAGGCCGCTCGCGGGGAAGAAGATGTGCCCGCCCAGTCGGTGCTCAAGTTGCTTGGCTCGGAGGCGATGCAACGTGCCTGCGAGGGCGCGCTGAACGCTGAAGGGCCCGAAGGGCTTGCGCTGCACGCGGTCACCGCCCCGTTTGCGCCGTTGAATCTGGACAGCCACTACAGCAGCTGGTTCGACCGGTATGCGCGCACCTTCGCCGCCACCATCGCCGGCGGAACTTCGGAGATTCAGCGCAATATCATCGCCGGACGAATACTTGGCCTACCGCGGAACTAGCCGACGCCCGATTGCTCAGCAATTGGTAGTGGCGGGATTGTCCAAACACCGCTGCAAGCGGTCCGGATCCTGGGAATCCAGCCAGGAGTAGTACGCGATGGCGGCCAGCCCCGCCGCAATAGCCACCGCCCCTAACACCATGCCCGCTATCGCGGCGCGGGGGTTGCTCGCCTCACCGCGATTAACTCGACGCTTGGCGATATCGCCGGTCAACACCGCAACGACACCCAGCGGTACGCCAATCAGCAGCCAGCATGTGGCGAGTGCGAGGCCGCCCAAGATCACCGAAGCAACTCCGAGTTGGTTCCTGGGTGCGTCGGGATGGCTCATGCCTGCCAATCCTAGGTGTAGGTTCTCACTCCACAACCAGCCTCAAACCGGCGGAAGGTGTGGCTATGCGAATCCGGGTCATTCCGTGGGGCACCGGCGCGGTGGGCGGCGAGATGATCACGGCGATCATCGACCATCGACCCGACCTGGAGATCGTCGGTGCTCGCGTTTACTCGGATGCCAAGAACGGCGCTGACATCGGTGCTCTGGTCGGACGCCACCCTATCGGCGTGGCCGCGTCAACCGATCCCGACGAGATCTTGGCGCTGGATGCCGACTGTGTGCTCTACACGCCACGCAACACCAGTATCGACGACGTCTGTGCGATCCTCGCCAGCGGCAAGAACGTGGTGACGACGGCGTTCCTGTTCCACCCACGTCGCATCGCCCCAGTCGATCGTGACCGACTCTTGCAAGCCTGCCAAGCCGGTAATGCGACCGTGCACGGCAGCGGTCTCAACCCCGGAAACCTCTCTGGGGTTTTGCCTTTGGCGTTATCCGGGATGAGTCGCAGCATCGACAAGATCACGTTGCAGGAACGCGCCGACTGGTCGGTGTACGAAAGCACGTCGATCACGTTCGACAACATGGCTTTCGGTCAGCCCGTGGAATCCATTAGCCGTACCGGCAACGAATTCCTCGCGTTCAACAGCGGAATATTCGAAGAGCAGGTGTGGTTCATCGCCGATGCGCTCAATGCGGATATCGACGAGGTCGCCGTCACGGTGGACGCGGTCGCCGCCGAAGCCGATCACCAGATATTCGACCGCTTCTTACCCGCGGGAACCACCGCCGGGCAACGATGGAAATGGTCTGGACAGCGTAGTGGCCAGACTCTCGTAGAGATCGAAACGCTCTGGACGGTCGGCGGCGAATACCCCACGCACTGGCCGAAACCCGAACATGGCTGGACATTGACCATTGAAGGCGACCCGTCGATGCGGACCCACTTCTTCACCTTGGCCAGTTTTACTCGCGCGGCCAGCATGGAAGAACACGTTCGCTCGGCCAGTGTCGCCACGGCCATGCAGGTTCTCAACGCCGTGCCCGCCGTCTGTGCTGCGCCCTGCGGCTTTGCCACTACGGCGGATCTGCCATTGATTCTCAGCCGCAACGGATTCGGGCATCGAACCATTGGCGACGGATTGCTATAACTCAGCCAGCCGGGGCGCGAATCCCTTGGCCCGCAACGTTGTACCCGCCTCGCGAGTCAGTTCTCTTGCGCTGCCGAGCAAACTGTCCAACAGCAAGGCGCGCTTGACGTGACGATGCAGCATGTGTTCGGCGGTGAATCCGATACCGCCGAGCACCTGCTGACAGTGACGTGCGGCGGTCAACGCCGCCTGGCCGGCCGCGGCTTTTGCCAGCAAGCTGGCCAGGCCGTCGGGGTCTTCTGAGACATCCGCGGCGGTTTGCAGGGTCGCCTCGGCGCCCTCGATCGCGACGAGTGTCTCGGCCAGCCGGTGCCGGACTGCCTGGAATGAGCTGATGTGGCGGCCGAATTGGACACGGTCCACCGCGTGCTGGCGTGCCAGCGAGAGCATGGCCCTGCTGGTGCCGACCAGCCACCAGCCCAGTGCCTGCCGGCCGGCGGCAAGTCCGCTGATGGGCAGTGGATCTCCCTGTGTCACACGGTGTATCGGCACTTCCTCGTCGAGGGCTGAACTTGAACCGTCGCTACGCTCCCACACCACCCAGGAGCCGCCCGCGAATGGCAGCGCAATGGTGCGTCCCGCCCTATCTCCGGCAGCGTGCAGCACGACGTCGTTGAGCACAGGGGCCTGCGCGCCGGTCTCGCCCAGCAGCTGGAATACCAAAGGTATTGCAATATCGGGTATTTCGTCCAGCATGTCGCGCCAGCCGAGATCGGTCAACGCCGCGTCGAGCTTAGCGCCGGAGGCTGCGGTCATCGTGGTGCGCACCGAGTCGGAGAGCAGCTGCAAGTCTTCGGAGTCCGTGGTCAAGTCCATCGTCACTCCTTGCCGAGGTCGAGCAGACGGCGGGCGATGATATTGCGCTGAATTTCGGCGGTACCCCCGTAGATGGTCGCCGCGCGCGAGTACAAGTACTCCGAGCGCCACGGGACCTCTTCGAGCTCGATAGCCCCGGGCAACAGGTCGCGGGCGGTGTCATAGAGGCGTTGCTCGGCCGACGCCAGCAATATCTTGTCGATGGAGGTGTCCGGTCCCAGTCGCGCTCCATCGCGTAACCGGTGTTGGGTGAGCCGGGACCGGCAGCGCAGCGTGTGCAGCGCGAGATAGGCTGCGCCAAGCTCGTATTCGTCGTGACCGTCGTGTTGGTCGGCGGTTTCTTTGATGAGCTCATCGAACCGGGAGTAGAGGTAGGCGATGCGCTGCCAAAAGCAGCTGGAGCGCTCGTAGGGCAGTAGGTCCATGGCCAGCCGCCAGCCGTCCCCCGGTTGGCCGAGCATCCGGGCGCCCGGGATCACCACATCGTCGAAGTACACCTCGCAGAACTCGTCGACGCCGTGCATCGTGCGAAGCGGCCGAATCGTGATACCAGGCGTGTCCAGGTCGACGAAGAAGGCGGTGATGCCGTCGTGGCCGGGCCCGGTGCGGGTGAGCAGGATGCATCGGGTCGAGAATTGGGCGAAGCTGGTCCAGACCTTCTGTCCGTTGACAATCCAGTTGTCCCCGTCCTGGAATGCGCGGGTGGTCAGCGACGCCAGGTCGCTGCCCGACCCCGGCTCGGAAAAGCCCTGACACCATTGCTCTGCACCGCTGAGCAGTCGCGGCACCATCTCCGCGGCGAGTTCGGTGGGGGCGTAATCGATCATGGTGGGCGCGAGCACCTCGAGCATCGAATAGGGACCGGGCTCGGCGAGCCGACGGCCGACTACCTCCTCGCCGACGATCGCGCGAAACACCGCGGGCCCGCCCAACCCGCCGACTTCGACCGGCCAGCCGTAGCGCATCCAATCGGCGTCATACAGCGCCCGGCTGACTCGGAGGAATTGCTGCATATGGCCCTGCAGCGAGTGATCGGCGCCGGGGGTCAGATCGTGTTCATCGAGCCAAGCGCGCAGACCGGTCCGGAACTCTTCGACATTCACGGCGTGGGACGGCCGACAGCGTGCGGGCGACCGGAGTCGTGCACGCCGCTGCGGCGGATGAATGTCATGGCACGGGTTTTCAGCCGCCAGCCGTCGGCGGTGCGCAAGTAGGTGTCGCGGTAGTACCCGATCCGCATGTCGTGGGTGGCGCCGTCGATAAAGCACAGCGGTTGCGTGCCGCTTGCCGAATCGCCGTCGATGTTCTCGACCAGGGCAGTTCCGGTGAGGAACAAGCCCTTTGGCGCTGCGGCCACCAGCTCGGGGAACCTGTCCAACTTGTAGGTGGAGCCAAATGCGCTGTAGGTCCCGTCGGGGGTGAACACACCGGTGAGCCCGTCGATGTCTTCCTGGGTGATGGTGACCGCGTAGCGGGCGAGTAGCTGCTGAATCTCGACCAGATCGTCAGTTCTGGTTGGGCCGCTCTTAGGCTGATTTGTTGACATAGACCTTGCCGCCTTTCATGACAAAGCTGACGTTGCGGGTAACGGTGATGTCTTCCA
This sequence comes from uncultured Actinomycetota bacterium, assembly GCA_963826365.1. GTDB lineage: Bacteria > Actinomycetota > Actinomycetes > Mycobacteriales > Mycobacteriaceae > Mycobacterium. The sequence continues at coordinate 445,477 of CAWGXA010000014.1, forward strand.
ACGGGTTTCCCGGGTACCGCGATGATATCGGCGAGCTGACCTTCCGCGAGCCGGCCCCGGTCGGTCGAGTTGATCAGCTCGGCTGCGGTCGTGGTGGCCGCCCGCAGCACCGCCAATGGCGGCATGCCCCATTCGACAAGGGTAACCAGCTCGTCGGCGTTTTTGCCGTGCGGAATCGCGGGCGCGTCGGTGCCGACCGCGATCTTCACGCCGGCTTCGTAGGCGGCCTTGATCGATGTCTTCGCCTTCGGGAACATCTCGGCGGCCTTGTCCTGTAACTCCTTTGGAGCGCGGGACACATCCATCGCCTCGGCGAGCCTGCGGGTGGTCACCAGGAACCGGTCGTTGTCGACCAGCATCTGGATGGCCTCGTCGTCCATGAGAAAGCCGTGTTCGATGCAATCGATACCGGCGGCGACCGCGTGCTTGACCGCTTCCGCTCCGTGCGTGTGCGCAGCGACGCGTAGCCCGCGCCGGTGCGCCTCGTCGACGATCGCGCGCAGCTCTTCATCCGAATAGTGTTGTGCGCCAGCCTCACCAGTCAACGACATCACGCCGCCGGAAACGCACACCTTGATCAGCTGCGCGCCGTGCTTGATCTGGTATCGCACCGCCTTGCGGATCTCGTCGACCCCGTTGGCAATACCTTCCTCGACCGTGAGCTCCAGCGTGTGCGGCGCGAACGCGGCGAACATCGTCGGGTCCAGGTGCCCGCCGGTGGGCGTGATCGCGTGGCCGGCCGGGACAATGCGGGGCCCGTCGATCCACCCGGCGTCGATGGCCTTGCCAAGGGCGACGTCGAGCAGGTAGCCACCGGTTTTGACGAACAGGCCGAGGTTGCGCACGGTCGTGAAACCGGCTCGCAACGTACGTCGGGCATTGCCGACCGCCCGCAGCACCCGCGTCGGGGGGTCGTCCTGCACCTGAGACAGCCCGGGCGTCTCGCCGCGCCCGCCCATCAGGAGGTTGACCTCCATGTCCATCAGACCGGGGAGCAAGATCTGGTCGCCGAGATCGATGATGTCGCCTTCGGGTTCGCCCCCGACCCCGACGATCCGGTCGCCGTCGATGCGTACGATTCCCGGCGAGACGATCTCGCCGGCGTCGACATCGAGCAGCCCGGCGGCCTTGAGCGTCAACACCGTTTTAGATCACCGGCTCCCGGATGAGCTCTACCCAGGCCGCGCCGCTGTCGGGCACCCGCGGCTGCTTCCACGCCTCGATCGGAAACGACACCATCACCAGCGACTGCATGATGTGCATGAGGCTCTTGGCGTCCTCGGGCAGATCGTCCAGCGGGAACTTGTCGCAGTACGCGATGGCGTCGTTGAGGCGGGGGAACGCGACGTCGTAGAACGCCTGCATCTCCGGCATCGTCGAGGCCAACCGCTTGGCGTAGCGGTCGGGCTCGCTGGCCAAGTCCCAATCCAGATAGGGCTCCAGGTCGGCGAATTCAGTGGGAAGCGCCATTGTTGGCGTACTCCTTCACGTAGTCGTTGGTCACCTTGTGCAGATGACGCAGCATGATCTCTTGATCGCACAGCGGGAAGTCGTTGACCACCCGGGTGCCGATCATGGTCTGCGTTGCCTCGAGGGTGTTGGCGTCCTGCAGTGCATATTCCTTGAACGTCACCGCGGCCAACTCCTGGGCCAACCGTTCCCGCGCGTTTTTCGGCGGCACGAAATACAACGTGCATTCGAAGATGTGCTTGTCGACGGCGGTCGGCCAGTAGTGATAGGTCAGGTACCAGCCCGGCTCCCAGATCAGCAGCATGAAGTTCGGGTAGAAGTGCCACTCGTCGATGCCCCACTGCGACGCCTTCTTCGGGTTGATGCCCGGCGGCAATTCAGCAAGCTTCTCCATGACTTCGGGCTTGTCCCAAGGACCGAACAGCCCGCTGCGCAGCACCTGGTCCATGGGCTTGACCATGCTCATGTCCACGGGCGGCGACTGGCCGCCCCAGGTCGAGATCATCGCGTGCGGGCTGGCCATCTCGTAGTACAGCGCCTCGAAGCCGTACTTCTGGATTTTGGCGGCTTCTTCTTTGGTGTACTGGCCCTGATGCAGGATCGGCGCATGGTAGAACTCGGCGAACGCGTCCATGAACAGCTTCCAGTTGCTGCCCACTTCGGCCCGGTAGGAATAGGTCTCGGTCATCTCGCCGAACGGGTAGCCCTCGATGCCCTTAGCCAGCGGCCCGAGGTAGTCGACAAGCGGCTTGGCGTGCTGGTCGAAGTTGATGAAGATGAAGCCTTCCCACAGCTCGCAGCGGACGCCCACCAAGCCGTAGTCGCTCTTGTCGACGTCGAAGAACTCACCCTCCTGCTGGATGAAGGTCAGATCGCCGTCGAGACTGTAGCGCCAGGCGTGGTACTTGCAGGTGAACTGCCGGCAGGTGCCAGAAGTCTCCTGGTTTGGAAAGTCGTTCCACACCAACTTGTTTCCGCGGTGTCGGCAGACGTTGTGGAAGGCCTTGACGGCACCTTCCTTGGTCTTGACGATGATCACCGACATACCGGGGCCCGCCGATGGCAGCTCTTTGGTGAAGTAACTGCCGGTGCGCGGGAGGCGCTCGACGCGGCCGACGTTGAGCCAGGTCTTCTTGAAGACCGCCTCGCGCTCGGCTTCGAAGAATGCCGGATCGATCGAGTCGCTGTAATCCACCGGTGCGGTCCCCAGTTCGGGGTAGTTCTCTGTCCAGCTACCGACGGCTGGCTTCGGGAAGTGGGCCAACGTTCTTACCTCTCTTATCCGGTCTGTTCGCGCTCGAGCTGTATGCCAAAAGTGTTGAAGGCCATGGCCAGCAGGGTGTAGCAGCCGACCGTGAAGACAAAATCCATCCGTTGCTGGTCGTTGAGGCGCTCGCCGAGCGTCGCCCAGGTCTGGTCGGACAACTGCGATTTCTCGTCGAGTTCGTCGACCCCGGTGAGGACCGTGCGCTCGAACGCGTCAGCTGCCTCGCCCTGGCGGACCGCGGCTATCTCGTCGTCGGTGATGCCCTCGTTTTTGGCCAGTGCGACGTGCTGGGTCCACTCATAGAGACAGTCGCGGCGGTGCGCGACGCGCAGGATGGCCAGTTCGCGGATGCGGCCCGGCAGCGTGGAGGAGTACAAGAGGTGGACGTTGAACCGGAGAAACGCCTTGGCCAGCGCGGGGTGGTGGGCGAAGGTGGCAAGCGCGTTGTTGGCGTCTCGCGGACCTTCCGCGGGCAGCATCGGGGCGAGCGCCCGCTGAACAGCCTCATCCCACTGATCCGCGGGGAGCGGCGGCAAGCGCATCGGGAGTGCCCTCTCGGTCAAAGAGAATCGTATTCTCATTTCTAACTAACAGACTGGCATGATTCGCTCGGCTGGTCAATAAGACCGGCATTGGGTGCCGCACCGGCCACTGGAGGGTGGCTCCGCGTCGGTTGTCGGGGCACCGGGTGGGCTCACCGTCGGCCGGGCAAACAAATTTTTGGTTCGGTTTATGGTTGGCCGCGTGATACAGGCATTTCTGTCGTCACGTTAGGGCAGGTAGGAGGGTGCTACGCGGCATCGTCCGTCGATGTCGAGCGAACGTCGGATTTGCCGGGCGGGCGGTGTAGATGTTGATTCTCACTTGGTGAGAAGCTAGTTTTCAGTGGTAGAGGACTGACGTCGGCTAGCCCATGCTTGAGGAGCCGACCTGCTAGTGGACCCGATGGAAAGGAAACGTCATGAACAAAGACGACATGATTCTGATCAGCGTCGATGACCACACCGTCGAGCCACCGAACATGTTCAAGGACCACTTACCGGCGAAGTACCAAGACGACGCACCCAGGTTGGTGCACAACGCCGACGGCTCCGACATGTGGAAGTTCCGCGACACGGTCATCCCGAATGTCGCACTCAACGCGGTCGCCGGCCGCCCCAAGGAAGAGTACGGAATCGAGCCGACGGGTCTCGATGAGATCCGGAAGGGTTGCTACGACGTCGATGAGCGCGTCAAGGACATGAACGCCGGGGGGATCCTGGCCTCGATCTGCTTCCCGTCCTTCCCCGGCTTCGCCGGACGACTGTTCGCCACCGACGACCACGACTTCTCGATCGCGCTGGTGCAGGCCTACAACGACTGGCACATCGACGAGTGGTGCGGCGCCTACCCGGCGCGGTTCATCCCGATGGCGATCCCGGTGATCTGGGATGCCGAGGCGTGCGCCGCCGAGGTGCGCCGGGTGTCGAAGAAGGGCGTGCACGCGCTGACCTTCACCGAAAACCCGGCCGCGATGGGCTACCCCAGCTTCCACGACGACTACTGGACCCCGCTGTGGAAAGCCTTGTGCGACACGGACACCGTGATGAATGTGCACATCGGTTCGTCGGGCCGGCTCGCGATCACGGCGCCCGATGCGCCCATGGACGTGATGATCACGCTGCAGCCGATGAACATTGTGCAGGCCGCCGCAGACCTGTTGTGGTCCAAGCCGATCAAGGAGTACCCGGACCTCAAAATCGGCCTGTCCGAGGGCGGCACCGGCTGGATCCCCTATTTCCTGGAGCGAGCGGACCGCACCTACGAGATGCATTCGACCTGGACCCACCAGGACTTCAAGGGCAAGCTGCCCAGCGAGGTCTTCCGGGAGCACTTCCTGACCTGCTTCATCAGCGACAAGGTGGGCGTCGCGCTGCGCAACATGATCGGCATCGACAACATCTGTTGGGAAGCCGACTACCCGCACAGCGACTCGATGTGGCCGGGCGCGCCCGAGGAGCTGTGGGACGTGCTGTCTTTGAACAGCGTGCCGGACGACGAGATCAACAAGATGACATATGAGAACGCCATGCGTTGGTACTCGTTCGATCCCTTCACCCACATCACTCGGGAGCAGGCTACTGTCGGCGCGTTGCGCAAGGCGGCCGAGGGACACGACGTGTCCATCAAGGCGGCGGGCCACGACAAGGACAGCAGGGGCGGCTCGTCGTTCGCCGACTTTGCCGCCAACGCGAAAGCCCTTACCGGCAACAAGGATTGAACCGTCACCGGACGAATTAGCGTGCCGGTGTATGAACTGACCCAAAGGAGATCCAGCAGTGCCCGGCGGTGGAATGAATTTCGAGCTGACCGATGACCAGGAGCTGATCCGGAAGTCGGTCGCCGAGCTGGCGCGCAAGTTCGACGACCAGTACTGGATGGAAAAAGACCAGGCACACGAATTCCCAACCGAGTTCTACAAGGCGATAGCCGACGGCGGCTGGTTGGGCATGACGATTCCGACCGAGTACGGCGGCCATGGCCTCGGAATCACCGAAGCCACGCTATTACTCGAGGAAGTCGCCAAATCCGGCGGCGCCATGAACGCGGCCAGCGCGATCCACTTGTCGATCTTCGGCATGCAACCGGTTGTCGTGCACGGCTCCGATGAGCTCAAGGCCCGCACGCTGCCCTCCGTCGCCACCGGAGAGGTACATATCTGCTTTGGCGTGACCGAACCCGGTGCCGGACTTGATACTTCGCGGATCACCACGTTTGCCAAGCGCGACGGTGATCGTTATGTGGTCAACGGCCGTAAGGTATGGATCTCCAAGGCGATGGAGTCCGACAAGATCCTCCTGCTCACTCGCACCCAGAGCTACGACGAGGTGACCAAGAAGACCGACGGGATGACGCTGTTCCTCACCGACCTCGATCGCAGCCGCATCGACATCCGCCCGATCCGCAAGATGGGCCGCAACGCCGTCAGTTCCAACGAGTTGTTCATCGACAACCTCGAAGTACCGGTCGAGGACCGAGTCGGCGAGGAAGGCAAGGGATTTAAGTACATCCTGGATGGCCTCAATCCCGAACGGATGTTAATCGCGGCCGAGGCGCTCGGCATCGGCCGGGTCGCGCTGGAAAAAGCGGTGAAGTACGGAAACGAGCGTGAGGTCTTCGGCAGGCCGATCGGTATGAACCAGGGAATTCAGTTTCCGCTCGCGGATTCGCTGGCACATCTCGACGCCGCCGAGCTGATGTTGCGCAAGGCCACCTGGCTCTACGACAACGGCAAACCCTGTGGCCGCGAAGCGAATACCGCCAAGTACCTGTGCGCGGATGCGGGCTTCACCGCGGCGGACCGCGCGTTGCAAACCCACGGCGGGATGGGCTACGCGGAGGAGTATCACATCACGCGCTACTTCCGTGAAGCCCGACTGATGAAGATCGCACCGGTCAGCCAGGAGATGATTCTGAACTTCCTGGGATCCAATGTCCTGAAATTGCCGAGGAGCTATTGATGACGGTGCTGCCGGTCGATGGCGTCATGGTGATCTGACGCCAGCCCGCCGCTGATGACGTCGATCGAAGAACCCGTCCTGCTATCGGACGACAGCGATGGCGTGCGCACCCTGACCCTCAACCGTCCGCGCCGAAAGAATGCAATCAATCCGGAGCTGTGGGTTGCGTTGCGGGACGCGCTGAACGAGGCCGGTCGTGACCGCGGCGTGCGTGCGCTGGTAATCACTGGTGCCGGCGGCAGCTTTTGTTCCGGCGCCGACATCTCGGTCCCCGACGACGTTCATCCGAGGTACAAGCTGCAGCGCTTGACCGACGTGGCGCTGGCGCTGCATGAGCTCGCGATCCCGACGGTCGCCAAAGTGACCGGAGTCGCGGTCGGCGCTGGATGGAACCTGGCTCTAGGCTGCGATTTCGTAGTCGCGACACCGGAATCGACGTTCTCCCAGATCTTTTCGAAACGCGGCTTGTCAATCGATCTCGGCGGTTCCTGGCTGCTGCCGAAACTCGTTGGGTTGCAACAAGCGAAGCGGCTGGCACTGTTGGCCGAAACTATCGATGCCGCAGAAGCATTCGCTCTGAAGTTGGTGACCTGGGTGGTGTCCGCCGCGGAAATAGACACCTTCGTCAACGACCTCGGCGGTCGATTGGCGGCCGGCCCGCCGTTCGCGCTCGCCCAGACAAAGGCGCTCCTGAACGAGGGGGTTGATCGCACCATGCGCGATGCGTTGGCCAACGAGGCGCGCGCGCAGATCGGCAATTTCGCCACGACCGACGCGGCGGCCGCCTATGCCGCATTCGCCGAGCGGCGCGAGCCGTCGTTTACTGGGCGATGGGCGCTGTCAAAATCTGACGAAGAGCGATCGGAGTAGGAATATGCGCGAGACGGTCATCGTCGAGGCGGTGCGTACGGCGGTTGGTAAGCGAAATGGCGGGCTGGCCGGCATGCACGCCGCTGACCTGTCCGCGGTCGTTCTCAACGAGCTGCTGGAGCGCGCCGGCGTCAGTCCCGAGATCGTCGACGACGTGATCTGGGGATGCGTATCTCAGGTCGGCGACCAGTCGAGCAACATCGGCCGCTACGCGGTGCTGGCCGCCGGCTGGCCGGAGACCATCCCGGGCACCACGGTGAACCGAGCCTGCGGCTCCAGCCAACAGGCCCTCGACTTCGCGGTGCAGGCGGTGATGTCAGGCCAGCAAGATGTCGTCGTGGCAGGCGGTGTCGAGGTCATGAGCCGCGTCCCGCTGGGTTCGGCCCGGGCAACCGGAATGCCGTACGGTCCGAAAGTCCTTGCGCGCTATGACGACTTCTCCTTCAACCAGGGCCTCTCAGCGGAGATGATTGCCACAAAGTGGGGATTGTCCCGCACCCAACTCGACGAATACTCCGCCCAGTCTCACGAACGCGCCGCGGCCGCCCAGGACAGCGGCGCGTTCACCGAGCAGATCGTCCCGGTGTTCGTCGAGGACGGCAGCGTCGTCCATGTCGACGAGGGAATCCGCCGGGGGACCAGCGTCGAGAAACTGGGCTCACTCAAGCCCGCCTTCGTCGATGACGGGGTAATCCACGCGGGCAATTCCTCGCAGATTTCCGACGGCGCCGCCGCGCTGCTCGTGACGACGTCGGAAATGGCAGTCGAGCTCGGGTTGACGCCGATAGTGCGCTACCGCGCCGGTGCTGTCACGGGAGCGGATCCGGTGCTGATGCTCACCGGGCCCATCCCAGCGACCGAAAAGGTGCTCGCCAAAGCCGGCGTCGCGCTGTCCGACGTGGGCGCATTCGAGGTGAACGAGGCCTTTGCGCCCGTGCCACTGGCCTGGATCGCCGAGACCGGCGCCGACCCGCGTCGGGTCAATCCGCTGGGCGGCGCTATCGCCCTGGGGCATCCGCTGGGCGCCTCCGGTGCGGTGCTGATGACCCGGTTGGTGCACCATATGCGCGATAACGGCATTCGATACGGGCTGCAGACCATGTGCGAAGGCGGCGGCACGGCCAACGCCACCGTGGTTGAGCTGCTCAATTAGCGCGGGCTGAGCGTCGGCTCGGCCCCACCTCTAGCGAAAAGTCGCCGGTGACCCTTGTCACTACGGAGAAACCAACCTACTGTGTGTTCACTAGGTTGGTTCAGCCCGCCAATCGGTCAAAGGAGTCCGGTGCCCGACGCACGGCGGTACGACACGCTTCTCGCCAAAGGTGAGGACCGCAAGCAGCGGATCCTCTCCGTCGCGCAGCGTCTCCTCACGCGCAACGGCTGGCGCGCCACGACGCTGGCCCAGATCGCGGGCGAAGCGGGCGTCACCCCCGCGGGGCTGCTGCATCACTTCGAGTCCAAGGAACAGTTGCTGCACGCAGTACTGGACGCGCGCGACCTCGACGACGAGTCACACGCCGACCGGGCAGCCGATCTGCTCGCCCAGATCTCGCAGGTCGCCGAACGCTTCAACCGGGCTCCCGAGCTGCTGAGCACGTTCACCGTGCTGCTCGTGGAGAACATCCTCCCCGACGCTCCGTTGCACGACCGCATGCTGGCCAGGCACCAGTCCGCGACCGAGATCGTCGCGACCGTCATCCGGCGTGGCCAGGAGGACGGCTCGTATCGCACCGACATAGACCCCGCAGTCAAGGCAGTGGAGATTCTCGCCTTCATACACGGAATGGAAACCCTATGGTTGCTCGATCCTTCGATACCGCTGACCGCGGTGTTCAAGCAGTACGCAGAGACACTGGCGCGGGACTTCGCGCCGACCCAGACGTCCCAGACCGTGACATGAGGTACCGGCTCGACGTCGTCGCCGCAAGCGTGGTCGACGTGGTGCGCTTCGCCGGCGGCTGGCTGTTCGACCGTGCGATGGCCGGATGGGACGTCACCGTCCTGCTCGCTGACCTCGCAGACGACCGGCCACTAAAGATCCTCGGTGCCCAGACCATGGACCTCGAGCACGCCCTGGCGTCGGTCGATACCCGTCCCCGTCCGCAGGCCCTGGCGGCCGCGGCGGATCTGTTCGGGTGCGATTCGCAGGTGCGCCAGGGCGTGCTGCAAGCCCTCGATCACGGCGTCACCGAAGTCACGCTGTGGGGCCAGACGTGGCCGGCAGAGCTCGACGACAGCGTTGGCCTGGTGCAACATCGGCTGAGCTCGGCCGCGCAGATTTTCAAGGGTCAAGCGCTGGCCGCCGCCGCTGTCCCGGTGGGCTCGATCGATCCCACCGAGACCTTCCGAAGCGGGCTGCTCGCGTGGCCTTCGGTCGCGGCCGATCTGGTACCTACCAGCTGACTGTCCGCGGCGCCGGCTCGACACCGCCTCGCTTGGCTGTCGTTGACGATGATCGCGGTGTATGAAAATGTAATACTCATCTCTGAGAGGCTCATTCTCACTGCTGAGATTCGAACGGAGCATGATGGCGAACGACCTCACCAAGTTGGACTTCTTCCGCGGCAAAGAGCTCGTCGGGGATCCGTACCCCTATTACGAGGCGCTACGTGAGCAATGCCCGGTGACGCGCGAAGAGCACCACGGCGTCACCATGGTCACCGGTTGGGACGAGGCCTGCGCGGTGCTGAACGACGCCGAGACGTGGTCGTCCTGCACCTCGGTGACCGGTCCCTTTCCCGGCTTTCCGGTACCGCTCGAGGGTGACGACATCACCGACTTGATCGAGCAGCATCGCGACGAGCTGCCGTTCAGCGACCAGCTACCCACGCTTGACCCGCCGACCCACACCAACCATCGCTCCCTGCTGATGCGGCTGATCACCCCCAAGCGCCTCAAGGAGAACGAGGACGCCATGTGGGCACTCGCCGACCAGGCGCTCGACGACTTCCTGCCGCCGGGGCGCGGCGAATGGATCAAGGGCTTCGCGAGCCCATTCACCCTGCTGGTCATCGCCGACCTGCTGGGCGTGCCCATGGAAGATCGGGACAAGTTCGTCAAGGGCATCGCCGAGCACGCGGGTGGCGGCATCGGGGGCACCGGCAAGGAGTCGCTGTCGCACAGTCCGCTGGAATTTCTCTACGGCCTGTTCTCCGACTATGTCTCCGACCGCCGCCGCGAGCCCCGCGACGACGTGCTGACCGGCCTCGCCACCGCGACGTTCCCCGACGGCTCGATACCCGAGGTCGAAGACGTAGCCCGGGTCGCCAGCAACGTCTTCTCGGCGGGCCAGGAGACCACCGTGCGGCTGCTCGGCGCCGCCCTGCAGACCCTCGGGGAGCACCCTGACATCCAGGCGCAGTTGCGCAAGGACCGCAGCCTGCTCCCCAACTTCATCGAAGAGTCGCTTCGCCACGAGAGCCCGGTCAAGGGCGACTTCCGGCTGAACCGGGTGCCCGTCAACATCGGCGGGGTCGACCTGCCCGCTGGCACCACCGTGATGATTGTGCAGGCGGCGGCCAACCGGGACCCGCGCCGGTTCGAAGACCCCGCCACATTCGATCCGGCCCGCAAGAATGCGCGTCAGCACATCTCGTTCGGCCGCGGCATCCACAGCTGCCCCGGTGCGCCGCTGGCGCGGGCCGAAACCCGGGTCGCGCTCGAGAGGCTGCTGGATCGCACCTCCGAGATCCGGATCGATGAGAGCGTGCACGGTCCGGCGAATGACCGCCGCTACCAATACGTTCCGACGTACATTCTGCGTGGCCTGACCGAGCTGCATCTGGAGTTCACCCCGGCATGAAGGTGTGGGTAGATGACCAGCGCTGTCGCGGTCACGGCATGTGCCTCACGGTCTGTCCGGACGTGTTCAGCCTCACCGACGACGGCTACGCGGTGTCGATAGATTCCGACGTCCCAACCGAATTGGAGTCGGCAGCCCGGGAAGCCATCGAGTTTTGTCCCGAGCAAGCGATCAGCGAGATCAAAGGAGATTCGTAGTGGCTAAGGGATATGTCATTCTCACTGAGGCCATCAAAGACCCGGAGGGCATGAAGGCCTACGGCAAGGCCGCCGGGGGAGCGATGAGCGGCGCGAAAATCCTCGCGGTCGATACCGCACCCAAAACCATCGAGGGCACCTGGCACGGCGATCAGACCGTGGTGCTGGAATTCGAATCGGTCGACGCCGCGCGCGCGTGGTACGAATCCGAGGGCTACCAGAAGGCGGCGAAACTGCGCCAGGCGGCGGCCGATTGCAACGCGGTCATCCTGTCCGGGTTCTAAAGCCCGATCGCTACTCAACGATCGAGATCGCCTGCCGAGGGCATTGCCGCACTGCCTCGCGCACGTCGTTCTCGATCTCGGGGGTGACCTCTTCCTGGTGGACGGTCAGCATGTCGTCGTCGCCGAGCTCAAAGATCTCCGAGTTGATGCCCATGCAGATGCCGTTGCTTTCGCAGAGTCCCCAGTCGACATCGATCTTCTTCGTCATCACGACCCCCTTACCGGAGCACCTTGACGGGCACGTGCTTCCAGCCCGCGACGTTTTGCATGTTCACCCGCTTGCACCCGTCCCAATTCACTTCGTAACGCGGCATGAAGTCGACGAGCTTCTCCAGCGCGATCCGGCTTTCCAAGCGGGCCAGTGCGGCACCGAGGCAGCTGTGAATTCCATACCCGAGACCGAGATGTTGTGCCTCGGTCTGGTCGCGTTCGATGTCGAAAGTGTCGGCATCGGTGAAGGCATCGCTATCGCGGTTAGCCGCGGCGCCGCACAGGAAGACCGGCTTGAAGGGGGGAATCACGCCGCCGCTGACGTGCGCCTCCTTCACGGTGTAGCGGACGTTGTATTGAACCGGCCCCTCGTAGCGCAGTAGCTCTTCCACTGCCCCGGGGAACTTGCTGCGATCCTCTTGCAGCTTCTGCCACTGGTCGGGGTTACGGGCGAAGATGACCGCTGCATTTCCGATCAACTTGGTGACGGTCTCGGCGCCCGCGCCGCCCAAAAGTGTTGCAAATCCAGTGATTTCGATGTCGTCGAGTTGGCGGGTCGTACCGTCTTCACCGGGGATCTCGGCCGTGATGAGCCTGCTGATCATGTCGTCCTGTAGGTCTCCGCGCCGCTCTTGGATGAGGCCGAAGTAGTACATCGCGGTGTCGATGTTGGCCTGCATGCCGGCTTCGCTGATCTCGATCTGCCCAGGTTCGTGATGCAGGCTGGTGTCGATCCAGTGGCGCACCTGCTGGCGGTATTCCTCCGGGACCCCGGCCATCCGGGTGATGACCTCCACTGGGAACGGCCCGGAGAAGTCCTGCACGACGTCGAAGTTGTCCGGATCGCACGCGCCCAGGTACTTGTCGATGACCTCGTGGATGGTGTCCAGCTGCGAAGTGATCGCCCGTGGAGTGAACGCCTTGTTGAGCAGGCTGCGCATATGGCGGTGCTCCGGCGGATCCATGAAGATGATCGACTTCTGCTCTGGCGAGACACCTCGGCGCACCATCGCCAGGTCGCAGCCACGTGCCGAGGAGTAAGTGTCAAAATCCTTGAACGCGGCCGCCACATCCTCATGACGGGTCAGCGCGTAGAAGTCTTCCTTCTCGTCGTAATAAAGCGGTGCGTCCTCACGCATCCGTCGATATATGTCGAAGGGGTTGTTGTAGAAGTCTTCTGAGTACGGGTCGAAGACGACTTTCGGCTTTGTCACGGACATCTCCTCAGCGGCGAGGGTTGGTTGGGGCGGGCTGGAACCGTTACGGTTGAATGTCTGACTGTAACGCTAACGGTAGCGCTTTCGTGGCGAACCGAAAAGGACCGAAGTGGCTTCAATGTCGGACCTTTCCGCCGGCATTGAGAACTTCGATCACGTCTGCGAGTGCACCGAGATCGTTGCCGAGCTCTTCGGCGATGCCGCGAACGACGGCGACGTCCTTGCGCACGAATTCGCCGGCTGCCTCGATAAACGATGCGACGGAACCCCGTGCGGCGACGATGTCCAACACCCGGCTGGCGGCGCTGCCCTGTGCCAGTGCCGCGAGCACCGTCGGCTCTGGCACCCCCATTTGCTGGCCTAACCGGATGGATTCTGCGAGTAGCCCAATATGGCCCGCGAACAGCGCGTTGTTGATCAGCTTCACCTTTTGGCCGGCGCCCCTTGGTCCGACGTGCAGGATGGGGTCGCCATAGCAGCCCAGTAGCGGTCGTAGTCGTGCCACGGTGTCGTCGGCCCCGCCCACGAACAGCGTGAGCTTGCCGGCCGCAATGTCGTGTGGGCCTCCGCTGACCGGCGCATCGACGACGTCGATACCGTCGGCCCGGGCCGCGACTGCCTCGATTGTTTTCGGGCTGCTGGTGGTGTGCACCACCAGCGCCGAGCCGGCTCGCATGCCGGGCAGCAGTGCGCTGTCCAGGCAGACTTGCCGCACTTGTTCGTCGGTGAAGACGCAGAGCAGCACCACGTCGGCCAGCCTGCCGGTCTCGGCGACCTGGTCTACCACCGCCGCGCCCAGCTGCTCGAGGTCGTGCCGTTGATCGGCGCTGCGGGCCAGCACTCGGACGTCGTGGCCGGCCGCGAGCAGCCGCGCCACCATCGGGCGGCCCATCCGTCCTGCGCCGACGAATCCGACTTTCATCGGGGGTGATCCATCAGCGTGAGCGCGGCATCGGCCGCATCGAGGACGGCCCCCGCCTGGCTCGCGGCATGCTCGGCCAGGTCGACGATCAGCCGGACGTCCTTCTGTAGCAACGTCCCCGCCAGGACGGCCAGCCTGTCCAGAGTTCCTTCGTCGCCAATGACATTGAGCGCGAAGCTGTTTCCGCTTCCGCGGGAGATGACTTCGGTGAGTCGTTCCGGGGAAACCCCGAGGGTCCTCGCCAGCGAGAGGGTGGTGGCGGCGGTGCCCAGGTTGGCGGTGAATAGCAAGTTGTTGAGCAGCTTGGTGGTTTGGCCTGAGCCCAGTTCGCCAAGGTGGACGACCGGATCGGCATAGCTTTCGAACACTGGACGGCATCTTTCGACGGCCTCGGACTCGCCGCCGACCATCACCATCAGCCGACCCGCCGCGGCCGCGGGGCCGCCGCCGCTCACCGGTGCGTCGATCACCGAAACACCCTTGCCGGCAGCCCTTTTCGCAAGCGCCTTGCAGGTGTCGGGATGCACGGTGCTGTGCACCGCGACGACGCTGCCCGGCTGCAGTCCGGCGAGCAGCCCGTCCTCGCCGTTGACGACTTGTTCGATGTCGGCTTCGCCGACGACGCACAGGCAGACCAGATCGCTGGACGTGGCGAGTTCGGCCGGTGATTGGGCGATTATGGCTGGGGTGTCGGCGAACGGTTCGAGTGTCGCGGGCCGGCGTGCCCACAGTGTCGTCGGGAAGCCGCCCTCGATGATCCGCCGGGCCATGGGCGCGCCCTGACTGCCCAATCCGATGAATCCGACTTGCATCAACCGGCCGCCTCTTCGTCCGGCGAGGCAGCCAGGCATTCCTGCACGAACGCAAGGACCGTCGAGTGGTAGTCGGCGGCGGTGTGGCCGAGGCTGATGTTGTGCCCCGCGTCGGGCTGCCGGTACACGGTGAACCGCGGCGCGGCGGAGAACAGGGCAGTAATTTCGGTTATCGCCGAATCGTCGGCCTGCCAGACCTTTTCGTGTTCGGCGATGCTGAAATGCACCGGGACCCGTACGGCGGGTGCGAGCTCCGGGAAGGTTTGTCGGGCCCAGTCTGACACCATCTGGTCCTCGTAGGCCGGAGCCGACGGGGAAACCGTTACACCGGTGAGGATCTCGGGCGGATACAGCTGCTCCGGCTGCCACAACAGCTCACGCAGGCCGGACGGGCGGCGTTCTCGCGTCGCGGTCTTCAGTATTTCCCGGGCTGCGGGGTGATAGTGCCGGCCGGTGCCTGCCAGCTCGATGCCGAGCAGGTCGGCACCGCGCGGGTCGGCGGCCATCCGCAACGTCAGTTCACAACCGCCCGAATGGCCCATCACGAATAGGCCTGCGCCACGCGACCGTTCGCCGAGGATGCGATCCACCGCCCCGTAAGCGAGGTTGACTCGTTGCTCGGGCTGGGTCATCGCTTCCGGATAGGGCGCGGAGCTGCCGTAGCCAGGGCGATCCAGCGCCACCACGGTGAATCCTGCTGCCGCACCGGCCCTTACCAGCGAATACGACGGGTAACCCGGGCAGTCGAAATACATCGCGGTGGTGCCGCCCCCATGGATGGCCAGGATTACGGCCTTGGGGTCTGCGGCTTCGGCGACCACTGCCGACATGGGCACCCCGTCGACGATCACCAGCCGGGGACGGGGCGGTGCACTCATGCGTCGGTCCGCAGCAGGAGTACACCGCTGGGAGTGAGGCCGCCACTGCTGACCACACCGACACGGGCGTCGACGACCTGGCGGTCGCCGGCCTCGCCGCGCAACTGGGTGATGGCCTCATGCAGCAGACCCATGCCGTGGGTGCGGCCGTGTGAGAGTTGACCGCCGTGGGTGTTGAGCGGCAACTGGCCGTCGCGCGCGATGTTCTTACCGCCGTCGAGGAACTCCCTGGCCTCGCCGATTCCACAGAACCCCAGCGCCTCGATCCACGAGAGGCAGTTGAAGGTGAACCCGTCGTAGAGCTCGGCGACGTCGACGTCGGCGGGTCGCAGTGAGGTGCGGGTCCACATGTGTGCCGCTTGGCCCAGCACCTGTGGTTCGTGGGTGAGAGTGCTTTGGTCCCAATCGATTCGCTCGATGATCTGGGTCCCCACCGCCTCCACAAAAACTGGCGGCTTGGGCATATCGCGCGCGGCATCGACGGCGGAGACGATGACCGCGATCGCAGCATCACAGGGCACGTCGCAGTCGTACAGCCCAAAGGGAGTGGTGATGGGCCGCGCGTTCAGGTAGTCGTCCATCGTCATCGGGGAGCGGTAGATGGCGGTGGGGTTCAGTTCGGCGTTGGCCCGCTGATTCAACGCGATCCAACCCAGAGTCTCTTTGGTGGTGCCGTAGCGGTGAAAGTGGCGCTGCGCGTTCATCGCCAAGGTGTGGGCCGCCGAGGTGGCGCCGAACGGCATCTGCCAGCCGGACATCCTGCCCATCTGGGACGGGGTGATCTTGCCCTGCTTCATCAGCTCGCTGTTGGTGGCTTCCCAGAGCGTCCGGAAGCACAGCACGTGACGCGCCAGCCCGCATGCGATCGCAAGCATCGCGGAGATCACCGAGCCGCCGGGGCCGAACGTCTCCATGGTGCCGTTGTGCCACGTCGGCCGGATTCCGAGCGCGGCTTCCAGCGCAGTGACACCGCCTTCCCCCATGCCGGCGACGTTGAGCGGGCCCGGGTAGGTCGAGAGCCCGTCGATGTCGTCGAATGTCAGTCCGGCATCGGCGATGGCCGCCTCGCACGCCTGCACGGTCAGCGACAGCGGCAGTTGCATGAGCCGGCGACCGATCGGCGACATACCGATCCCGGTCAGTGCGGCTTTGTCTTCGAACTTCTCGGTGGTGAGCATCGGCCGGACGTATTCGCCGAAGCGTTCGGGTGCGATCTCGTCGATCGGCAACTGAGCGGGCTCGGCGTCCGGGATCGGCCGAAACAGCGGCAGCCAGACATCCTCGATGTGCTCGAAGACGACCTCGACCTGCTGGCCGAGTTCGAGGTCATCGGGATCGGCCTGGACGATGTTGGTGGTCAGCCGGACCCGCGGATCTTCGGCGATCGCCACCTGTGCGACCACATAGGGCGCGGGCATCCCGGGCAGGCTGAACCGTTCGTTCAAGGTGAATCCGGCCAGCGTCGCCTTGCCCGAGACGGCGCGCACACCGATGTCGCGGGATCGGCAGTAGCGGCACACCGGCGCCGGCGGGTGGATCAGCGCGGCACAGGCCTTGCATTCCTGGAACCGCAGCTTTCCGTCGGCGCCCGAGGTCCAGAAGAATTCGTTCTCCTGCGTGATCAGGGGCAGCGGGCGGCCCGGTGCTGCTGACACGTCACCTCCGCAAGTCGGTAGGCCCGGCACCGGACAGGCGCGGTAGGGCCGTTATACGAATCGGAGAATTACGTTATCACTGGCGAGCAGGCACGATCTAGGCCGTACTTGCAGTGCGAGCACCGTCAGATCGGCACCCAGACGCCGTTGAGGTAGACGCCCCACTGATGAAAACCGACTTGCCACGTCGGAGCCACCGGTGACCACCATGGCCATGGCGGCGGGGGTGGTACATCCTGCCCGGCAAATAACGGCGCATATGCCGGCCCTGGTGTGTACCAGGCCGGCGGGGCCGGCGGCTGTTTGCACTCGTTGGTCACCGGATTCCATGACATGTTGAACCCGCACTGCGCAGAGCTGATGCCCGGTGTGACAAACACCGTGGCCACCATGAACACAAACAGGGCTGTGAGGACGGAAACCAGACGACGACCGCAACACCTCATGGTGCGCCTCCAGGGATCAACCGGACTTTGGCTGGCTTCAGCTTATGCCTTGTCCGCCTTCGCCACCGCGCCGGCCATCGAGCCGTGGAAGGTGGCGAGCAAACGGTCGTTCAGCGGGTGAAGCCCCACTCAGCTTCGTTGTCTTCGGTTTTAAGGTGCTCTGCCGGATCTGTTTCGTCGACGAGGGGCGGGTGGGGGGCGCTGAATCTGCGCTCACCGATCTCAGTGATGGCGTGGACGGGGCAGTCCAGCAGCGCCCGCATCACCGCATCGTGGTCCTGCTCGGGCACATTGCCATCGCCGATCAGCGACGCGTATCCCCAGTCGTCCAGCGAGAAATAACCGGGCGCATGCTTGGCGCACAAGCCGAAGCCGTCGCACATGGTGCGGTCCAAGCGGATCTTCATGCTTGCCTCACCGCCTCAGCCTCATACGGACGGTCGGCGCGGAAGGCGCCGCCGGCGCAGTCCTGGCACGCGCCATCGAGATGCTGGGCCACTTCGTTCGGGAACTGGTCGAGCAGGCTGGCCGCCACATTGGTGGCGGCATCCAGCGTTGCGCACGCGCCACGCCCCCGCAGCACCACCGACCAGCGGCGCAATCGGTCGACATCCTCAGTGGTTGCGGCGCCGTCGCGCAGCGCCCCGGCCGCGGCAGCCATCGCGGCGGTCCCGTTGAAGCACGACCCGCATTGCCCCGCATTTTCACGGTCGAAGTAGTCCAACACCGACGCCGCGACCGCCACCGGGCAGTCGTCGGTGATGACCGAGATCGCACCGCAGCCCAACCCGCTGCCGAACCGGCGCATCGTCTCGTGGTCCAGGGTGGTTTCCAGCACGGCGCGATTGAGCAAACCGGCGAAATACCCACCCATCAGGGCGCCGCGGACTTCTTCGGGTGAAACCCCATGCAGGGCAAGGAGTTCAGTGAAGGGCAAGCCGTGCGGGAGCTCATAGAGAACCGTCGGCCGACCCGCGCCGGTAATGGTGGCCAGGAAGGTACCCGGCGACAGCGGCGAGCCCTGCGAGCGATACGAGGCGGAGCCGTGCCATTGCAGGTAAGGCAGATTGGCCAATGTCTCGACATTGCTCACCATGGTGGGTCGATCATCGACGCCGGCTTCGAAGGGGCGGGGCGGCTTGTCTGTCGGCTTGGCCGGGCCGCCGTTGATCACGCGAACCGCGGCGGTCTCCTCACCGGCCACATAGCCGGGCTGCACCGTCAACACCTGGACCGCGACGGCGCCGAACGTGTCGGGATCGAGTTCGCTGAGCGCGGTTTCAACACTGTGCGCCGATTCTGGGTCGGACACATAAATGTAGGCGCGGTCAGCGCCAACGATCGTCGCGGCCAACCGCAATCCATCGATGACCAGGTGGGGTCGGTTACGCAGTAGCCATCGGTCCTTGATCGAAGCCGGTTCGCCCTCTTCGCCATTCGCGACGACCACTGCGCCTTGGGTCAGGCGCCCGTTGTCGCGCACCGTCCGCAATTTCACCGCCATCGGGAAGGCCGCACCGCCACGGCCGACTAATCCACTGGATTCGACTTCACTCAGCATCCCATCGGCGTCGGCAAGCGGCCGGTAGCCGCCAAGCTGTCGATACGCGGCGAGATCCTCGCGCCCGCGGCCGGGCTGTTCGCCCAGCAGCCGCGGTTGACACCCGGGTGCCACGGCGGTGGTGATGGCGGTCGATTGAGTGGTGTTCAAAGCTAGGCCGCCATCGTCTTAGTTAGGCTTGCGCACATGCGAACTGCGGTGGTGCGCGTCAACGTCGACCCGGAAAGCGTATCCACGCCTGCACAACTACGAGACGGCATGGCAGCTCTCCTCGAGCTCGCGGGTGCGGCGGGCGTCGACGTGATCAAAAACGACCTCGCGGCCATGCCGGCGAGCCGTCGTGAAGTCGAGTTGCTCATCGCCGCCGAAGACGGCGACACGGCCAAAGACACCGCAATTGGATTGTGCGCCAAGGCTTTCAGTGCCACCCCGGTTCCGGGCGTCGTCACCTTTATCAGCCGGGGAACCGACGACGATGCGCAGGGCGTGTTGTCCGCGTTCGGGCTCACCGGTGACATCGTGCGAACGCCGGGCGACGACGGCTTCGACATCGTGCACGTGACGCTGCGTGAGGACGACCTCGAACACATTCCGGAAAGCCGAGTCCACACGGCGCTCGAGGCATCGCTCAACTGCGAGGTCCACATTCGCACGGTTTGAGCGCATTAGCTGCCCAAAAACTTGAGAATTGCGGGTGCGGCCTGCACCCAGGTGTCGAACATGTTGAAGTGCTTCACCTTGCCCGCGGCACGCTCTTCGGACGCGCGCTCCCACGCGTCCTCCGGCCACGGGGGATCGATGAGCTTGGATCCCTTGATCAAGCAGCTGACTTCCAGCGACGTCCGCTTGGGGTGATCCATGTCGTTCTCGCCGCCGCGAATAATCAACGTGGGTACCTGGATTCGATCGAACATCTCGTCCTCGACGCCCGGGATCGTCTGTCCGGGCTTGGACACAAACGCGTTGAGCCAGCGCAGCATCACCTTGAGAAACTCGTCCTTGTCGAAGGCGAGTAGGCGTTTCTCGTTGTCCGGGTTCTCTTCGATGCGCTCGCGCCATTCCCCTACCTGCGCGACGCCGTCCATTCCGGTGCCGCGCACCGCAAGAATGCTCGGGATGATGTAGAAGGAGCCGAGCACGAAGGAGCCGTAGATGCCGCCGACGATGTTCCACACCACGAGCTTCTCCACCAGCTCGGGGTAAAGCATCGTGGTCAGCATGGAATCCCTTGCGCCGCCTGATCCGCCGGCAAGGATGCACCGCTCAACACCCAGGGCGTTCAACAGCTTCTTCAGCGTCTCGGCGCGCATATGCGATTCACTTTGTCCGTAGAACTGGAGGTCGGAAGCGCCGCAATTGGGCCGGTCCCACAGCAGCACCCGATAGCCGCCGCCGACTAAAGCTTCGGCCAGCGGGCGCAGGCCGGGGATTTCCTTGCTGAATCGACCGCCCGGAGTCAAGGCGATGAGATCGCCTGACTCACCAAGGATTTCATAAACGACGTTTCCACCGTTGACCTCGATTGAAGACACGCGATTCTCCTGTAGTTAGGCCATCACCAGTACGTCGTTGCCGACGACACGAACCGGATAGGTGCGGATACTCCACTCTGGCTTGACCGCTGTCGTGCCGGTCGCCAGCTCGAAACCCCATTGATGCCACGGGCAATAGATGAACTCGAGGTCGCGCACCATCACCGCGTCACCGGCAGCGGTCTCGTCAACGACGGTGCGCCCGCGCGGGCGCCCCGAGCACAGCGGCCCGCCCTGATGCGGGCAGTAATTCGCAATGGCGTAGAAGGAGCCATTGACGTTGTAAACGCCTACGCCGTGCCGCCCGATCGGTACCAGCTTGTGCGTACCCGGCGGGATTTCGTCCACTGTCGCGACAACATGCTCGCGGCCCTGAGCGAGGCGGGGCCGCTTGGGTTCTTCCGCCAATTCAGAACACCCGGACCTGACCCTCGAGCACCGGAACTGTTTCCGGCAGGTGATAAGTCGCGATCCCGTTCTTGTACATCACCGCTTCGCGGGCATGCTTGGGAAGGTGCTTGACCAGCCAGCGCGGATCATCGAAGGTCCAGTGCGGGTAGTCGGATGAGAAAAGCAGGATCTTCTCGCACTCCATCCACTCCAGGGCGCGGGTCAGCTCCGTCTTGTCTTCGGGATAGTCGAGCGGCTGGGTGGTGAACTTGATGTGGTCCTTGACGTACTCCGACGGCTTGCGCTTGATCTCCACCCAGGACTTGCGCGCCTCGTAGATCGCGTCCATCCGCCACATCAGCGGCAGGATCCAGCTGAACGCGTGCTCGACGAAGACGATCCGCAACGTCGGGAACCGGTCGAAGACGCCGTCGAAGATCAGGCTCATCACCTGGTTGGCTGCCAGCAGCGAGTACGTAACCATGAAGTCGTGGTTGTAGCTGGGGTATCCCACCGGCGGGGCCGGCAGTTCGTCGAAATGGCTGCGCGACAGGTGGCAGCTCACGGGAATGTCATGCTTGGTGGCGGCCGCCCAGATCGGGTCGTATTTCGGGTTTCCCCATGGCGGACGCGGCTCGGCCTTGATCAAGATCTGCGCCATGTAGGGGTGCCCGGCCCACTTCTCGATCTCGCGCGCACCCGCTTCCGGGTCCTGGATGGCAGCGCAAATCGAACCGCGCCACCGCTCGTGCCAGTTGTTGTGGCTGTCCAGCCAGTGATGGGCTTGCCAGTCGTTCAACGCGGCCGCCATCGCATGCTCCGCCTCAGGAATGCGGGCGGGGTAGGCGGCGGGTTCCAGGATCGCGATGTCGGAGCCCGCCTCCATAATCAGCTGGCGGAACGCCATATCCGGGTCGCTGCAGGGGAACTCGCCGTTGGCCGGGAAGGCGTCGGCGCGCATCGCGTAGCTGTGCGCGTAGTCGGGGGCGTCGTAGTAGATCTGATCGCCGACAGTGCGGGTCAGGAAGTACTTGCTGCGCCACGGCTCGGGGATGTACGGGGTGAGCTCACCGCGCTTGGGCGCCGGGTGGACGTCCGAGTCGACGCACCGGACGGCTATGCGCTCGGCAGCGGGAACCCGCTCCTGCATATGGCTCAAGGTCATCTTGGCCTCCCTCGTTCACTTCTCATTGTGCGACTAGCCCGCCGCCAGGTCGACAGAAATGTCGATCCCATAGAGATCGGCCGCATTGCGCCAGCACAGCTTCTCGCGTTGCTCGGCGGACAGCGCCTTGGGCAGCTTGTGGATATCGCCGCACTGCCAGTGCGGGTAGCTCGAGCCGAACATCGTCATGTCGTCCTTGCCGGTGAAGCCGAACCACTCGCCGGCGAACTCGACGTCGCCGGGACCGTCGAGGCTGCCCTGGACGAAGTACGTGTGTCCGGGCAGGTAGTCGCTCGGCATCCGCGGGGCCCACGGGGTCTGCTCAAGGTGCGGCCGGCCGAACGTGTCCATTCGCCACATAAACGGGGTGATGAAGTCCGCGGCACCGTCACCCCAGACGAACTTCAGGCCGGGAAAGCGCTCGAAGACGCCCTCGGCGATCAAGTTCATCTGGTGGTACAGGTAGTTCAGCGCCATGAAGCTGACGTACTGCTCGTAGGTGCGGGTGTTGCCGTTCGGGGTCGGCGGATTTGCGATGCCGGAGCCGACCTCGATGTGCGCGGCAACCGGAAGGTTCGCGTCGGCGGCGGCCTCCCACAGCGGCCAGAATTGGGGTTTGCCGTAGACCTCACGAGACTGCAGTGGGACGCCGATCTGGACCACCCGCGGGTGCCCACGCCACTTTTCGATCTCGCGCAACGCGCCGGTGATGTCGTCGGGATTGACGCGGATGGTTCCGCGGAACCGGTCGCCGAACTCGGCTGACTCCAGCCAGTTCGACACCATCATCTCGTTGTGGGCTGCGTGCAGCGCGCTGCCCAGGTGCCGGTCCGGCATGATGCCGCGCGCCATCGGGTGCAAGATCGCCACATCGACCCCGCGCTTCGAAAACAGTTCGTGGCCAACGAATTCCGGGTCGGAGCCCGGGTACTGGCCATCTGGCCCCTCGGCGTTGGGCGCATACTCGCCGCCCGGTGCTCCGTACCAGTCCATTTCGTAGTCGGGGAAGCCGCGACTCTTGAACGGCTCGCGCAGGACCTTCCGCAGGGCTTTGGTGGACGGAAAGAAGATGTGCACGCTGGCATCGATCAGCGGCGTGTGTGTTCCATCAGCATGTTCGATCACGGAAGCCACCCTTCGAATCCGGTAGCCAAAATGGGTCAGACCCGGTCATATGATAGACAATCTAACATTCTTATCGGCTGCCAATCAATCGGTTTCCGGTAAGCGATTCGGTTAATATCGGCCCTGGTAGGCACCAGTATTGAAGCCATCAGGGCAATCGACGTTCTTCAAACTGGATAATACCATTCTCCACTTCGTCGGTGGGTGACGTGCGCCGCTGTGACGTTGCCTCGGGCGACGTGCGTGCGGGCGGCGGGGCGTCACATTCCGTTCCTCGGGGAGCGTATGCTGACTTTGCTATCTTAGCAAAGATTGCCATGCTGTGAGCGGATCGGTGGCAAGTGCTGAAGGAGTGGGCAGCGCTAGTCCGACGGTGGCCGGCCCACGACGACGCCGGCGGCTTTCTCGAACGGTTTGATCACCGACGTGAAATCGGATTGCGGGCCTTGATCAGTCTGCGCAGCTTCCCACAACCGGCCGACGGTTTCGGCAACCTCAACGGGCACACCGAGCGCCGCGGCTTCGTCGAGATACAGCCGGACATCTTTGACCATCAGTCCGGTTGCAAACCCATAGTCGAAAGAGCGCGGCAGGATGGCGCGCGGGAATTTGTCGCGGCTTGCGCTCGTCGCGCCGGAGCCGGCGTTGAGCACCTCGATCATCACGTTGGGGTCCAGACCGGCCTTGACGCCCATCACCACGACTTCTGCCGTCGCGACTAACACGTTGGCCGCCAATAGGTTGTTGGCCAGCTTCATCGTCTGTGCCGAGCCGGGCTTGTCGCCGATGTAGAACGGGCGGCCGATCGCCTCGAGTGTGCCTCGTATGACGTCGAATTCGGCGCGCGGTGCCGAGACCATGACGGCAAGTGCTCCCTTTTCGGCGCCGCCGGTGCCCCCGCTAACCGGGCTGTCGATGGCGACGATGTTCCGTTCGCGGAGTCGGTCATGGATTTGCACGGCTGTCTGGCTGCCGACCGTCGACAGGTCGACGTGGCGCTTGACGCGCGAGCCCTCGATCACACCCTCAGGGCCGATTGCCACCTGACGTGATGCCGCCGGGGTCGGCAGGCTAGCCAGGACCGTTTCCGCCCGGTCGGCAACGTCTTTCGCCGATGACGCACGTCGAGCTCCCAGGGCGACGACGCGCTCGAGCGTGGCGCCGTTTGTATCGAAGGCGATCACGTCGTGATTCGCCTCGATGAGGCGACGTGCCATGGGAAAACCCATGTTCCCCAACCCGATAAACCCGATCTGCACGGCGGGCTCCTAGCCGCGATCTAGTTCGGCGAACGCCTCACCCGCGATGCGAAAGCTGTCGACCGCGGCCGGCACGCCGGCGTAGATGGCGACCTGAAGAAATATCTCGCGAATCTCGTCGCGAGTGACGCCATTGGTGAGGGCGGCCTTGACGTGTGTTCGCAACTCGTGCGGCCGGTTGAGGACTGAGATCATCGCCAGATTCAGCATGCTGCGCGTCTTGAGCGGTAGTTCCTCTCGACCCCAGACCGCGCCCCAGCAGTACTCGGTCACGAGATCTTGCAACGGCTTGGTGAAGTCGTCGGCGGCGGCGAGCGCTTTGTTGACGTACTCCTCGCCCAGCACCGCGGAGCGTATTTCAAGCCCGCGCTGATATGTTTCGCGATCCAATGCTCTCTCCTTTGCAACCAGGGCCTGATGTACAGCGAACCACAGGGCCTGAGCGCAATCCCCATCGAGCGCCGCCGGATTCGGGCGCGTTACGTTGCAGCGAGGACCGACGGAAAGTGAGCAGCCAATGACGGCAGCAAGCGGTGACGTGTGGGAAGTGATGTCGACCGCCCGCACCATTCGGCGCTTCACCGACGAGCCGGTTGACGACCTGGCCTTGGCGCGGTGCCTCGAAGCGGCCCGGTGGGCGCCCTCGGGCGCCAACGCCCAAGGCTGGCGCTTCGTCGTATTGCGATCACCGGAGCAGCGGGCCGTCGTTGCCAAAGCCGCGGCGCATGCCCTCGAAGTGATCGAGCCGGTTTACGGCATGAGTCGGCCGGCCGACGATGACGACAGTCGCCGCGCTCGTACCTACCGCGCCACCTACGAGTTGCACGACCGGGCAGGCGAGTTCACGTCGGTCTTGTTCGCGCAACAGCACTACCCGACGGCGTCGGAACTGCTGCTCGGGGGATCGGTCTTTCCCGCGATGCAGAACTTCCTGCTGGCCGCGCGCGCCCAAGGGTTAGGGGCATGTCTGACTAGCTGGGCGTCCTACGGCGGCGAGCAGCTGCTGCGGGAAGCCATCGGCGTACCCGACGGCTGGCTGGTGGCCGGCCACATCGTGGTCGGGTGGCCCAAAGGCAAGCACGGGCCGGTTCGTCGTCGCCCCCTTGCCGAGTTCGTCAACCTCGACCGCTGGGATGAGCCGGCCGACGACCTTCTGGTCGCTGGACGGGCGAGTTCGACAACCTGACCGAAAAGGCGTCCGTTAACGCGCATCGATACGCCGTACGCGGAAATCGAGATTATTACTTCCGCAAGAGAGAATGATATTCTCGCGGTGGCGATGACTATCAGGAGGCGGCCCCGATGCTGTTGGAGTTCGATGCTGATCAGCGACTGTGGCAGAGCACGGTACGGGACGCCGTCGCCAAGCAGTGCCCGCCCTCGCTGGTGCGCAGCGTGGCCGAGGACGGCGTCGACCCGAGTCCGCTCTGGAAGTCGTATGTAGACCAGGGCTGGACCGAGCTGAACGATTCGGAGAGCGCGGTAGAGCTGGCCATCGTGCTCGAAGAATTGGGCCGCGCAACCGATCCCACGCCGTTCTTGGCGACGATGAGTCAGTTCGCGCCGTTGGCCGCGGATAGATTCGATCCGCACGAGTCGGGCACCGGGGTTTACCACGGGGTCACCGCGCACCGCGATGCAGACGGCTGGGTGCTGGACGGCACGGCGCGTCATGTGCTGGACGGCGATCGCGCGGCTCGGTTGGCGGTGGTGACCGATGCCGGGGTGTTCCTGGTGGCGTCCAATCAGGTGTCGGCCCGACGCTCAACGGTGTTCGACCCGG
Organism: uncultured Actinomycetota bacterium; assembly: GCA_963826365.1. Lineage (GTDB taxonomy): Bacteria > Actinomycetota > Actinomycetes > Mycobacteriales > Mycobacteriaceae > Mycobacterium. The sequence goes on from CAWGXA010000014.1 coordinate 471,822, forward strand.
TTCTGCACGTCGCCGACCTGTCCTTTGCCGGGGTGCGGGTGCCCGACACCGACCGACTGACCGTTGATGCCGAGCGTGCCCACCACTTCGCGCTGACCGGCATGGCCATCACGATGGTCGGTGCCTGCCAGCGCATCCTCGATCTGGTGCTCGAACATGTGCGCAGCCGTCAGCAATTCGGCGTAGCGATCGGCTCCTTTCAGGCCGTTCAGCACAAGGCCGCCGACATGCACGTCGCGGTGGAACGCGCTCGGGCGTTGGCCTACTTCGCCGCGTTGACGATTGCCGCCGACGATCCCCGGCGCCGGCTTGCCGCCGCGATGGCCAAAGCGTCTGCAGGAGAATGCCAATCGCTGGTATTCCGGCATGGTTTGCAGCTGCACGGCGCGATGGGATTCACCTGGGAGAACGACCTGCAATTTGCACTCAAGCGGGCCAAAGCGGGGGAGCTCCTGCTGGGTGGCGCGGCAGAGCATCGTGCGCGGATCGCTGAGGAGTACCGTGCAGCTGACTTTTGATTCCGACGTCGAGGCGTTTCGAGCGGAGTTCTCGGCATTCCTGGACGAAAACCTGCCTCCCGCAAGCGAAACACTGGAGCGTCCGCGGTCGGTCTCGCATATGCCGGCCTGGGCGCGTCGTTGGCAGCGGCTGCTTTTCGACAACGGGTGGTTGTTGCCTAGCCAGCCCCCGGAATTCGGTGGTCGCAACGCGACGGTCGTTCAGCAGTTCGTGTACCTAGAAGAACTCAGCCGCCGCCGGATCTACCACAGCTTCAACCCGCAAGGCGTGAATATCGTTGGGGCGTCGCTGTTGTCGTTCGGCAGCGACGAGCAAAAACAACGCTGGGCGGTACCGATTCTGCGGGCCGAGATCACCGCGTCGCTGGGGATGAGCGAACCAAGCGCTGGCTCTGATCTGGCGTCGCTACGCACTCGCGCGGTGCGCGACGGCGATCATTTCATCGTCAACGGCCAGAAGGTCTGGACCTCGGGGGCCCACGATGCCGACGTCTTGTTGACGTTCGTGCGTACTAACCCAGATGCGCCGAAACACAAGGGAATCAGTGTTCTGATCATCCCGACCGACACCCCGGGTATCGTGCGCCGGCCGTTCCCGTCGATCTGCGCGATCGATGATCTGGATTTCAACGAGGTGTTCTTCACCGACGTGCGAGTACCGGCGGAGAACCTGGTCGGGGAGCTCGACCAGGGCTGGCGGGTGGCCAACGGATCGCTCGGGCACGAACGCACCATGATGTGGCTGGGCTTCGCCGATCGACTCGACAACATGATCGCCGACTTCGACCCCAGCACCGAGGTCGAGCGTGACCAGTACGCCAGCACCATCATGGATCGACAAGCGTTGCGGCTGTTGGGCTCGGCTGCGCTGGCCCGCGCCGCTCGCGGCGAAGACGACGTGGCCGCGATCTCGGTGCTCAAGCTGCTCGGGTCCGAAGCGGAGCTGCGTGGGATGGATCTTGCGCTGACATCCGCGGGAGCCGACGGCCTGGTTCACCCGGGTCAGACCGGCCCGTATGCCCACATGAACCTCGACCACTATTTCGCCAGCTGGTTCGAGCGTTATGCCAGAAGCTTTTCCGGCACCATCGCCGGCGGTACCTCCGAAATCCAGCGCAACATCATCGCCCAGCGCGTGCTGGGCCTGCCGCGCGGTTAGCGCGATCGGAGGGCATGCTGAGTAGCCTTGCCGGGCAACGGAATCCGAACCACGCCGGGAGTGCCCAGCTGGCCGGCCAGCCACGGCAGTGCGTTGGCGAACGCCGCGCCGGCGGTCGGCCAGTCGTGCTTTCCCGGCTGGGCGACCACTCCGCAGTCGATGCCGTTCGCCCGGCCGAGTGCGCACAGCGAGGCGGCGGCGGCAGCCTGGTTACCCGGGTCCCGCGGCGGCTTCGCGGCTCCCGAGATTCATCGGGGCGGTGTCGTCAACGGTGATATCGCGACGCGGCGTCGGCGAACCACCCGATGAGATTGCGAACCAACCGGACACTCCGGTGTAGCGGCCATGGCGGTTGATCACTGTCGTCGGGTCAAATGCGGCCCACGCGTCCGCATTTCCGCCAAATAGACGGGCGATGGTTTGCGCTTTGGTTCCCACGTTAGGGGTCCAGTCACCCTCGATGTCGACGAACGAGCTGAACATGTTGGGGTGCATGACGGTTAGATCCACCGCGCACATCCCGCCCATCGACCAGCCCGCAACGCCCCAATGGGACGGGTCAGGACTGACTCCGAAGTTCGAAATCATGTACGGTACAACATCTTTGGTCAGATGATCGGCCGCGTTGCCACGTTTTCCATTGACGCATTCGGTGTCATTGTCGAACGCCCCGCCCGGGTCCACGAACACCACCACCGGGGAGTTGCCGCCGTGCGCGGCCGCGAAGGCGTCGATAGTGTCCACCGCACCTGCCGGCGCGCACCCAGTCAGCGGGCTCGTTGATCACGCCGCCGATCATCATCACCGTCGGCAGCTGTGGCGGCGGATAGCTCGCAAACCAGGCCGGCGGCAGGTACACGAGTTCCTCGCGATGCGTGAAATGCGATGCGTCGGAAGGGATCTGCACCGGGACCAGGCTGCCGTGCGACGGCTTGACGCCCTTCGCCGCCAGCGCCATGGCGGCGGTCTTGTCGGTCTGGTCGGGCAACGGCACGGAGGTGATCTGATCCCATGCGCTCTGCACGGTCTGGACGTAGCCGACCCACTTGTTGAGCACGAACAGCGAGCAAAGCAGGCACAGCGGCACGGCCACGACGGATAGCCCACGCCGCCACCAACGCGTACCGCGCCAGCCCAGGATCAGGACAGCCGCTGCGAGGCCAGCCAACGCGATCCACACGTATAGTGCGCCCGGTGCCCGTTCGGTCGCCGTTGTCGGCGATGTAGTCGTGCGCACCGGCAGCCGCCACGCCTCCGACGACGGCGGCCGCCGGCAGCCATAACCGGCGCCAACGACGCGATCGCCACCCGACCGCCAGAACCAACGCGAGCGCAGTCACGACCTTGACCGACATCGGCACCCAGCCGTGTATTAGCGAGATGTGGTCGCTCAGCAGCGACATGGCGATACCTCCTCCCGGCTGCTAGTGATCCAGCAGTGTGAGAAAAGGATCGAATGCCGACCTCGGTGAATCCTTGATGGATTCTCAACGCGGTCTCGGTGGCCGACGGATCGCGGGCGCACCACGGAATCCGCCAAGAATACTGTGAGAATCCGGAAAGGCGCTGGTTGGCGGCACTGTGATCGCGTAACACCGGGCCGTCATCGGCACTCAGTTGGGTATCAGCGACTCGCTACTAGACCGGTTCGAATTTGGTGATCAGCCAGTTGCCGTTGACTCGGGTCATACTCACCAACACGCTGCTGGAAGCCATCGTAGGGTCGGGATTGTCCTTGCTCGTGGTGCTCTGGTCGACCAACACCAGCACGACGGCCGAATCCGGATGTATTTCCTGAACCGCGGCCCCCAAAATCCGAGCGTTGGTTTTCAGTGACTTCTGTTTGGCCGCCGGAGCCACGATCTGCTCGGTGAACTGGTTGTAGTACGAGAGGAAATCCCCGGACAGGTGAGACTTGGCGGCAGCGAAGTCTTTGTCGAGGGTGTCGGGTGAGTACGACAGCATCGCGACCGTGCCGTCGGACGCCGAACTGATGACTGCGCTCGCGACGCTGGCGTCGGTTTGTTTATCGGGCCGGTACTCCTTGAAGTACAGCCACGTCGCCGCGCCACCGGAAATCAGCAGGAGCGCTATCAAAATAACGGGAATGACTTTCACCTTGCGCCGCGCGCGTGGCTCGCTAGGTCCACTGTGTTCGGCTGGTTCGGAAGCGTCGTCGGCGGCGTCGGTGCTGCGGTTGTCCTCGCTCATGGAATGAACTCCACGTTGGACATCTTGTATTGCCCGCCGTCGTCTTTGACGGTCACCTTGAGCCGCCAATTGCGTGGTTCGTCTTTGGCGCCCGCGGCATTCGTGATGTGCGATGTCGCCGCGACGAGAACCAACGCGTAATCCCCGTTGATGGTTTGCACGGCCGCCGCGTTGACGGTTCCCTGGGTGACCACCTTGGACTGCTCGACGACGGTCGTGAAATCTTTTGCGCGCTGCTGGAAATCGTCCCTGAACTGGCCGGTCGAGCTGTCGATCACGCGCTGGACGTCCTCTTTGGCCTTGTTGAAGTCCAAGGAAGTCATGTTGACGACACCTTGTCTGGCCCCCGCGACGAACTTCGCGACGCGCTGGTTGCGCTCGGTGATTTCATGACGCTGCCACACCATGTATCCGCTGGCCCCGACGAAAGCGCAGATGAGGAGGATGACGGCCGCTTTCCACGTCACGGACAACGATGGCAACCGCACGCGTCGCCGCGAGCGAGCGGGCTCGGCTTCCGATTCTGTGTCTTCGGGTGTTTCGTCGGAGACTTCTTCCTCGGTCTCCGCCTCGTCGTTCTCCGCTTCCTCGGTGTCGGTTGCGTCAGGGTCCGAATCAGTGACGTCGTCGTCTGGCTCCGCCTCGTCGCTAGCGGTGACCTCTTCGGCTTCCTGGGTTTCTTCGGTGGTTTCGGCGGTCTCAGCCTTGGCCTCTGCCTCAGCTTGGGCCTTCACTTCGCGCCGAGCCGGGCGGCTCGGGCGCGGGCGCGCGCCGCGGCGGCCAGCGCTTCGGCTTCGGCTGCGTCGGCCTCGGCTTCCTCGAGCAACGCCATAGCGTCGGCTTTCGATGTGACCGAATCTTGCGGCGGTTCTTTCGCCTCAGCCATCATGCTTGCTGTCCGTCGCCCTCATGATCGACTGACTCCGGTACGTCTCACGCGGCTACCATCGCACGAGCGAGAACGGGTAAGTGTTGGTGCCCCCAGGTCCGCCACCGCAACCGGTGTCGAATGTTGAGTCGACCTGACCCGCCAGCGTCACCGCATCCCACGAGTAAACGTCGTGCGAGGGAAAGAACTGGGTCACGCAGCGCACACCGTCGGGCACATCAACGGCCACGGTGTAGCGGCCGTTGGACAGGTGAGCATCTGCCTTCCAAGGCGCAGCTTGCCCGTTGGGTTGCGGAGTTCCATAGACGGTCGCGCATCCCGGCCCTGCAGGAATGCACGGGTTAATCGACCATATCCAGCTGTGGCCGGGATCCCGGTTCGTGTCCACCCGGTAGTTGCCAAACAGCATGTCCGCGTGGGCGGTCGGCATGACGGTCAGCGCGGCCGTGGCCAATGCAAGGCTCGCTGCGAAAGTTTTCACCTGAGCGTCTCCCATTCTCTGCACACGCGCTCGCCTCGAATATAAGACGCATTCACGCTGAACAGGCCTACTCGGAAAAATTGCGGCAGTCAACGGTTGGCTTGTAGGCGCGGAACCCGTCGATGGGCCGCGAGCGGCTCAGTCGATGACCGCGGCTTCCTTGCGCTCGGTGATCGGCAGGGCGAGTTGTTGCTCGTCGCAGATGCGTTGCAGCTTGTCCAGTGTCTCGTCAAGGCCGGCGCCGACCGTGGGGCCGGGCGTGAAGGTGGCGGGCAGCTTCCGCATGCCCTGGATGACGCCGATGGTCTCGTAGTGGACGGCGCCTTCGGGGTCGCAGTGGAAGTCGGGCATCCGGTCCAGAACGGCGGTGAGCATGGACTTGAACACAGTGCGCGCCACGTTCGATCCGACACACCGGTGCACGCCGATGCCAAAGCTGAAGTGCCGGTTGCCTTTACGGTCGAGGACAACCTCGTCCGGGTCGGCGAACACCGACGGGTCGCGGTTGGCCATGGCCCACGAAATCCACAGCCGCTCACCCTCTTTGAACTGATTTCCGTTGACTTCGACGTCATCGGAGAATGTTCTGCCGTCGCCGGCTGCCGGGGTGAAGTAGCGCAGGAACTCCTCGGTTGCGGGGTCGAGCAGGGTGTCGCGGTTCTTCGACAGCCGATCCCGCTCGTCGGGGTGCTCCGAAAGCCATTCCAGCGAGTGGGCGGTCAACGCCGTCGTGGTGTCGAAGCCGCCGCCGATCACCAGGCCGAGATTGCCGAGGATTTCCAGATCCGGGGCGGGCTCGCCGTCAATTCGCATCTGCAGCAGGCCGTTGACGATGCCGGGCCGCGGATTCTCGCGAATCTCGAGCATGCTGTTGACCATGTCGAGCCCCATCTCCCGGTGCATCGCGGTGACCCGCTCGATGTCGGGGGAGTGTTCAGGGGTGTAGACGGCCGCGTGCACCGGCTCGCTGTACAGGTTCCACTTCTTCAGCGGAATGCCCAGCATCGCCAACGTCAGCACGGCGGGCACGATGTTGGCCAGGTCGTCGACGAAGTCGATGCTGCCCGCCTCGATCTTCTCGTTGAGGCAGGCACGGGTGATGTCGTGGATGAACGGTTCCCAGCGCTTGACCGCGGCCGGCGAGAGGTAGGGGTTCAGCACGGTGCGGTAGGTGCGGTGCTCGGGATCGTCCATCTCGAGGATGCCGCCGCGCACCATGCTGACGCGCCTGGCCTTCGGGATGGAGATGCCCCCGTAGCCGCGGCGCTCGTTATTGATGTCGTGGTCGTTGGAGACCGCGGGGCAGCGGGCGAGCTCGAAGACCTCGTTGCTGCCGGCCGCGACCCAGTGGCCGTCGTAGGTGTCGGTCCACGCCATCGGGCACTTGGCGTGCATCTCCTCGGTGATCTGCTTGAACTGGGAGCGGTACTCCGCGGCGTTCCGGTCGAAGTGATACCGATTCTTCTTACGGTCGCTGTCGCCCACGACGTCATCGACACTCAACGTGCTGTCTCCCTTTACGTCTCGTCGGTGATCATGATGGCCTGCTCCGGACACGAGTGCGCGGCTTCGCGCACCTGGTCCTGCTGATCGGCCGGCACCACCTCGTTGACGGCCGACGAACTGCCGTCAATGTCGCTGAGCTCAAAGGAATCAGGAGCGATCATCGAGCACAGGGTGTGTCCCTGGCAGCGTTCTGAATCAACCCAGACCTTCACGCTGTTTCCTCTCAGGTGTTCCGGCCGCCGTTGACGCCCAATATCTGACCGGTGATGTAGCCGGCTTCCTCTGACACCAGGAAGGCGCACGCCGCCGCGATGTCTTCTGGCTTGCCGATCCGGCGCACCGGTGTCCGGGCGATGGTTTCGTCGATGTCGCCGAGATAGCCGTGCTTTTCGGCGTTGCGCAGCATCGGGGTGTCGATGAAGCCGGGCGGGACGGCGTTGACCGTGATGCCGCTGGGCCCGTATTCGAGGGCCAGCGATTTGGTGAGTCCGTTGACCGCGGATTTGGCCGCCACGTAATGACTCATGAAGGGCGCGCCGGAATGCGTGCTGGACGACGAGATGTTGACGATGCGTCCCCACCCGGCCTCCACCATGTCGGGCAGCGCCGCCTGAATAGTGTGGAAGACCCCGTGCAGGTTGACGTCGATCACTCGCTGCCAATCCTCGAACGTGAGGTTGGCGAATCGCTTGAATCCGTCCAGTCCGGCGGCGTTGACCAGAACTGCCACCGGCCCCAGCCGGGCGCGGATCGCCGAGAGTGCGCCATCCACCTGCGACCGATCGGTGACGTCGGCGGTGAACGAAAGATCGGCGTCCGAAGGTCTGAGATCGATGGTGGCAACATCCAGGCCGTCGGCGCGAAGTCGCTGCGCAACGGCCAAGCCGATGCCGGAGCCACCACCGGTGACTACTGCGGTCTTCATGTGCGGGCCCCTGCGGCAAATGCGGCCGTCTCAGTCACAAAGAATCTCCCTTGCAATTATGAGAATCGTACTCTCGCGCCGGAGCGGCGTGCAACATTCGCGCTAAACCGTAGTCGTCCTGCGCCGAAGCCCCTATCCGGGCGGGATCCGAGCGTTTCGAGGCGGTGGTCACCAGGCCGAGCCGATCCTATGAATTTCTTGAATTCTCGATACGTGAATGTAAGATTCGCCCCGGACGAGAATCAAATTTTCGTGACGGCCCCCACCCAGGTGCCTCGATCGTGATCGCCACCACAGCCACAGCCAGGGAGTTGCATGCCATCGCAGGACACGGTGTCTGTCCCGGTCGTGGGAGGTAACGCATGAGGCCATTGGAGGGCATTCGCGTCCTGGAAGTCGCGATGTACGGGTTCGTCCCATCAGCGGGCGCCGTACTGGCCGAGTGGGGCGCCGATGTGATCAAGGTCGAGCACGCGGTGACCGGCGACCCGCAGCGCGGACTCCGGCAGACCGGCATGTTGCGCGTCGAGGGCGACCCCAACCCCAACATCGAGCACGCCAACCGCGGCAAGCGCAGCCTCGGACTGGACATGTCGGTGCCCGAGGGCAAGGAAGTGCTCTACGAGCTGGCCCGCCGCTCGGATGTGTTCTTGACCAGCTTCCTGCCCGGCGCCCGACAGAAGTTCGGCATCGACGTCGACGACATTCGCGCGGTGAACCCGTCGATCATCTACGCGCGCGGAAGCGCGCTCGGCCCCCGCGGTGAAGAGGCGACCAAGGGCGGCTACGACATGACCGCCTTCTGGTGTCGGGCCGGGACCGCGGCCACCATCACCCCGAAGGGAATGCCGGGCATGATCGCACCGCCCGGACCTGCCTACGGCGACACCATTTCCGGCACCAACTTGGCCGGCGGCATCGCGGCCGCGCTGCTCAAGCGCGAGCGCACCGGCGAGCCGTCCGTCGTCGATGTCTCGCTGTTGGGCAGCGGACTGTGGTCGATGGGGCACACGGTTGCGCTGACCAAACACTTGAACCAGCGACTGGAAGCACCGCCGCCGGGCGTGCACGGCGCGCCCAACAATCCGTTGGTGGGGCTGTACACGACGTCCGATGACCGGTATATCTCCTTCGTGATGATGCAGCCCACCAAGTTCTGGGCGGACGTGTGCCAGCACGTCGACTTGCCCGAGCTGGCCGACGATCCGCGCTTTGCCACCATCGAGACGATCACCGCCAACACGGCCGAAGCGGTAGAGATCTTGACCAAGGTCATCGCAACCCGCACGCTCGCTGAGTGGAGCGAACGGTTTGCCACGCTGGCCGGCCCTTGGGCGCCGGTGCAGGACACGCTCCAGGCGGCCGACGACGCGCAGATCCGGGCCAACGAATATCTGGTGCAGGCAGGCGAACTCGAATTGGTCGCCAACCCGGTCCAATTCGACGTCGCCGCACCGCAGACCGGGCCCGCGCCTGGATTCGCGGAGCAGACCGACGAAATCCTGCTGGAACTGGGTCTCGACTGGGATCGCATTATCGAACTCAAGACGGCCGGCGCCGTCACCTAAATGTGGAGCTGGCCTGAAATGTTTGCGCGCTCGATAACGGTTATGCGTTTTTTGCTCCGCATGGACGTGGCATGAGTCACAATGGCCCGACGCTCCAAGACGCGAGGCTCTTCGTTTTGAGCCGTCAACGTGCACGACTGAACGGAGGGAGCGGCGTGAGGAAGGGCAGCGCTGCCTCGCCGGCGATAGACGCTGAATTTCGGCCGCTCGCTGGGCATTTCGGATTGTCGGTCGAACCGAATTTACCTCACCTAGTGCGGACAAACAAGACTGTCAGTCTCGTAGCCGCGGGAAGGGGCTGACGCCGATGGCAACTAAGGGCGCAGACCACTGGACAACGGGTTTGCCGATGCTGAAACTGAAATGGGACATCTCGGGTCCCATGCAGGCGGTCGGAGCCTTGTTCGCAATGTCGGCCGACGCGGTCAAGTTCCTGTTCCGCCGGCCCTTCCAGGGTCGCGAATTCCTGGACCAGTCCTGGTTCATCGCGCGGGTTGCGCTGGCGCCCACGTTGCTGGTTGCGATCCCGTTTACCGTCCTCGTCAGCTTCACGCTCAACATCCTCTTGCGCGAACTGGGCGCGGCGGACCTCTCCGGTGCGGGTGCCGCGTTCGGTGCCGTCACCCAGCTCGGCCCGCTGGTCACGGTTTTGATCGTGGCGGGCGCGGGTGCCACGGCAATGTGTGCGGACCTGGGGTCGCGAACAATTCGCGAAGAAATCGACGCGATGGAAGTGCTGGGCATCAACCCGGTGCAACGGTTAGTCACACCGCGCATGCTGGCTTCCGGATTGGTCGCCTTTTTGCTCAACAGCCTCGTTGTCATCATCGGCATCCTGGGCGGCTACATATTCTCGGTGTTTGTCCAAGACGTCAATCCCGGTGCGTTCGCCGCGGGTATCACCTTGCTCACCGGCGTGCCCGAGGTCATCATTTCGTGCGTCAAGGCAGCCCTTTTCGGCCTTATCGCCGGTTTGGTCGCCTGCTATCGGGGCCTGTCGATCACCGGCGGGGGCGCAAAGGCTGTGGGCAACGCGGTAAACGAAACCGTGGTGTATGCCTTCATGTCCCTATTCGTCGTCAACGTGGTAGTCACCGCGATCGGCATCAAGATGACGACGAAGTAGGGGCTGCCAATGGCGCTGAGGGCCGTATATCCGCGATTGAGCCGTCAATTCGAGAGGCCGGTCGCCTCGTTGGGTCGGATTGGCGACCATACCCTGTTTTACGGTAAAGCCCTCGCCGGGATACCCTTCGCAGCTACCCATTACCGGCGCGAAGTCATTCGACTGATCGCCGAGATCAGCATGGGCGCGGGCACTTTGGCGATGATTGGCGGAACCGTCGTGATCGTCGGCTTCCTGACGCTGGCGGCGGGCGGCACACTGGCCATTCAGGGTTACACCTCGCTGGGCAATATCGGCATCGAGGCACTGACAGGCTTTCTGGCCGCGTTCATCAATGTGCGTATCGCGGCACCGGTGGTCGCCGGGATCGGTCTGGCGGCCACCTTCGGCGCCGGGGTGACCGCTCAGCTGGGTGCCATGCGGATCAACGAAGAAATCGATGCGTTGGAGAGCATGGCCATTCGGCCGGTTGCCTATTTAGTGAGCACCAGGATCCTGGCGGGCATGCTGGCTATCGCACCGTTGTATAGCATCGCCGTAATTCTGTCGTTCGTGGCCAGTCAGTTCACCACGACGTTCTTGCTCGGACAGTCGCAGGGTTTGTACGAGCACTACTTCAACACGTTCCTGAACCCGATCGACTTGTTGTGGTCGTTCCTGCAGGCGATCCTGATGGCGCTCACCATCCTGCTGATCCACACCTACTACGGTTATTTCGCTTCGGGGGGGCCCGCCGGTGTGGGCAACGCGACCGGTAACGCGGTGCGCACCTCGCTCATCGTCGTGGTGTCGGTGACGCTGCTGGTCTCGCTGTCCATTTACGGTTCCAACGGCAACTTCAACCTGTCCGGATAGGAGGGTAGACGTGACACAGAAATTCGGGCCGGGCCCCATAGGCCGTTCTGAAGCCGCCAGTGACGCGTCTCCCGTCGCGGCGTCACCTGGACGCCATTTCGGTGCCCAGTCCTACGCACGCCCGCTGGCGGGCCTGGGCACTGTGGCCGTCGTCGCCATGATTTTCGCGCTGGCGGTGGGTCTGTTTCAGGGCTCCTTCACCGAAACCGTGCCGGTGACCGTGATTTCGCAACGAGCCGGCCTGGTCATGAACTCGGACGCCAAGGTCAAGATGCGCGGCGTGCAGGTGGGCAAGGTCGCCTCGATCGAATCGCTGCCCAACGGCCAAGCGGCTATTCACTTGGCGATGGACCCATCGCAGTTGCGCTTCATTCCCGGCAACGTGCTCGTCGACATCGCGTCATCGACGGTGTTCGGCGCGAAGTCCATCCAGCTGGTGGAACCTGACCAGCCCTCGGCGCAGCGGCTACGCAGTGGCCAGACGCTGCAGGGCCAGCACGTCATGGTCGAAATCAACACGGTGTTCCAGCAACTGGTGTCGGTTCTGGCCCAGATCGACCCGCCGAAACTCAACGAGTCACTGGGTGCGCTGGCACAAGCGTTCAGTGGGCGGGGTGCAAAGCTTGGCCAGGCGCTGAGCGACTTCGATTCGTTTCTGGCCAAGCTGGAGCCGAGCCTTCCCGCGTTCCGCCATGACCTCGCGGTTCTTCCGGTGGTGTCGAACGCCTATGCCGACGCGGCACCGGACCTGGTGAAGACCGCGGCCAACGCGACCCGGATCAGCAAGACGATCGTCGAGGAGCAGCACAACCTGGATGCATTGCTGATCAGCGCGATCGGCTTGGCCGACATCGGCAACGACGTCTTGTCGACGAACCGCCAACCACTGACGGATGTGATGCATCTGCTGGTGCCGACCACTTGATCTGACCAACGAGTACCACGAGGCGCTCACCTGCGCTTTCGGCGGCCTCGTAGTTATGTCGCACAGTGCGCCGTTGTCGGAACCGAGCATCAACATATCGACGAGTCTCACCTGGGGCGCCGAACGTTATCGGTATCCGACGAACCTGCCCAAGGTTGCGGCGACGGGCGGCCCGCGGTGCTTGGGTATGCCGGCGCTGCCGTTCAACACGAACCCGCCGCAATTGATTACCGATATCGGCGCCAACCCGGTGGGGTACGGAAACCCGCAGCTGTTGCTCAACTTCGATGTCCTCAAAGCAGCTGCTGTACGGGCCGATCGCCGGCCCACCACGCAACCCCGCTCAGATCGGACAACAGGGATGAGAACGCGCGCCACGCTGATCAAGTTCGGGACCTTTGCGGTCGTGATGGCGATGCTTACCGCGTTCCTGTTCTTCATCTTCGGCCAGTACCGGACCGGTTCGACGACCGGGTATTCGGCAGTGTTCACCGACGTGTCGCGTCTCAAGCCGGGGCAGTCGGTGCGGGTCGCCGGGATCCGGGTGGGCACGGTCGACAGCGTTTCGCTGCAGCCGGACAAGAAAGTTGTGGTGAAGTTCGACGCCGACCGCAACGTCGTCCTCACCGAGGGCACCAGGGCGGCGGTCCGCTACCTCAACCTGGTGGGCGATCGCTACCTCGACCTCGTCGATGGCCCGGGCTCGACCAAGCTGCTGCCGGCAGGCGGTCAGATTCCGGTCAACCGCACCGCGCCGGCGCTTGACCTCGATCTGCTGCTCGGCGGACTGAAACCCGTTACCCAGGGCCTGAATGCGCGCGATGTCAACGCGCTAACCTCGGGATTGTTGCAGGTCTTCCAGGGTCAAGGCGGGACTCTCGAGTCGCTGTTCACCAAGACGACCTCGTTTTCAAATGCTTTGGCCGACAACGATCAAACCGTGCAGCAACTGATCGACAACCTCAACATCGTGGTCGGCACGATCTCCAAGGACGGCAACCAGTTCTCCGGCGCAATCGATCGCCTCGAGCAGCTTGTCAGCGGGCTGTCGGATGACCGCAATACCATCGGGTCCGCCATCGACGCCCTGGACAAGGGAACCGCCTCGCTGGCAGATCTGCTGGCCAGCGCGCGGCCGCCGCTGTCCGGCACCATAGCGCAGTTGAATCGGCTGGCGCCGATACTCGATGGCGACAGGGACCGCCTCGACGCCGCAATCGCGAAGGCGCCGAAGAACTACCGCAAGCTGGTCCGACTCGGCGTGAACGGCGCGACCATCCCGTACTACCTCTGCGAGTTTGGGCTCCGCGGCACGGATCTTTCAGGGCAGGACGGTGCGCTCCAATATCTTTAGGTCAGATGCAGGAAGGTGCACGGAACCCTAATGCTTAAGTATCGCGGAGGCGGGCGGGTCAAGGCCGGACTCATCGGCGTCGTCCTGGCGGTGATGGTCATCCTGGTGGGTCTGTCGCCCGACCGGTTCATTTCCTGGGCGACGATGGTCAGGTACCAGGCGCTGTTTACCGAAGCCGGCGGCATCGCGGCGGGCAACCCCGTGATCGTGTCGGGGATCAAGGTCGGCACGGTGTCGGATGTGTCGCTGCGCCACGGCGATGCTCTGTTGACGTTCGCGATGAAGGGCAACATCCTGCTCGGGTCGGAGACCACCGCGCACATCCGCACCGGCTCGCTGCTGGGCGAGCGGATGCTGACGTTGGAGTCCGCCGGCGGCGGCACGCTGCATCCGATGACTCTCATTCCCGTCTCGCGCACGTCCTCGCCTTATTCGTTGACGGAAGCGGTCAGCGACTTGGCATCGGACACTGCGGGAACCAACACCACGGCGCTGAATCAGTCGTTGGACACGCTGTCGGCGACGCTCGACCAGATCGCACCCCAAATGGGACCGGCCTTCGACGCACTCACCCGGTTATCACGCACCCTCAACAGCCGTAACAAGAACCTGGGCGACTTGCTCAAGAGTGCCAGCGACGTCACCGGGGTTCTTTCCGAACGCAGCCAGCAGGTCAACAAGCTCATCCTCAACTCCGACTCTCTGCTCCAAGTCCTGGTGGCGCGGCGACAAGAGATCGTGGACCTGCTGGCCAACACGTCGGTGGTGGCCAAGCAGCTGACGGCGTTGGTGCACGACAACGAGAGCACCTTGGCACCGACGCTGGAGAGGCTGAATAGGGTGACCGAGGTGCTGGAGAAGAACCGCGACAACATCGGCAAAGCGCTGCCGGGTCTCGCCAAATTCGAGATCACGGTCGGTGAGGCCATCTCCAGCATGTACGCCTACTCGGCGTTCGTCCCGAACTTCCTTGTCCCGCAACTCTTCCAGGCGTTGTTCGACTACCTCTGGGGATTCCGCACCTTCGACACTGCTCGCGGTCCCGGCTTCCCGTCGCCGGTACCTCGGTCGCTGACTCCCTGGCCGTACAACGCTATTCCTGCGTGCCCTGGCTGCACGTTGGGCGGCAGGATCGGAGGATCGCAATTGATCCCGCGCAACAGGCTGGCGGCCGTGGCGGCGGTTGTCCTGGTCGGGCTGATCGTTGCCGGCGTGGCCGTGGTCGTCCGTAATACGGTCTTCGGCCCACGGACGATTACCGCCTACTTCACCACCACCACCGCGATCTATCCCCAGTGACGAGGTGCGGGTGTCGGGTGTCAAAGTCGGCAACATCAAATCCATTGAGCCGCAAGGCACACAGGCCAAGATGACCCTCGAGGTCGACCGCGACGTGCCCATTCCGGCGGACGCGAAGGCGATCATCGTCGCCTCGAATTTGGTCTCTGCCCGTTACGTCCAGCTCTCACCGGCCTATCGCGATAGTGGGCCGGTCATGCGCGATGGGGCAGTTATACCGGTCGAACGGACCGCGGTGCCGGTCGAGTGGGACGAGGTCAAAACCCAATTGATGCGGCTGGCAACGGATTTGGGGCCCAAGAGCGGGGTGTCGGGCACGTCCGTGGGCCGTTTCATCGACAGCGCCGCCAACGCTCTGCGATGGTAACGGCGACAAGCTGCGGCAAACACTCGGTCAACTGTCAGGGGTGGCCCGGATCCTCGCCAACGGTAGCGGCAATATCGTCGACATCATCAAAAACCTGCAGACCTTCGTCGGCGCGCTGCGTGACAGCAACGTCCAAATCGTGCAGTTCAACGACCGCCTGGCCACGCTCACCAGCGTGGTTAACGACAGCAAATCCGATCTGGACGCGGCGCTTACGGATCTGTCGACGGCGGTCGGCGAGGTGCAGCGGTTCATCGCCGGGACTCGCAATCAGACCAGCGAGCAGATTGCCAGGTTGGCCGACGTCACGCAGAACCTGGTCGATCACCACATGGCTTTGGAAAACATTCTGCACGGCGCGCCGAACGCCCTTGGCAACTTCTTCAACGACTACAACGCCGACACCGGAACCATCGTGGGAGGGTTCGGACTGATGAACTTCGCGAATCCCACCTGGGGGGGGCAGCTTCTGCTGTCCGCACCGGGCTGCGACCAAATCGGCGCCATCGAGAACGTTACCGCGGTTGAATCGGGCAAGCTGTGCGCCCTGTTTATGGGTCCCGGATTGCGATTGCTCAACTTCAATAACTCGCCGCTTCCCATCAACCCGTTCCTGCAGAAGTCCATCGACCCGTCCAAGATCCTCTACACCGAACCGCGCTTGGCACCCGGCGGCGAGGGCCCGAAACCCGGACCAGCCGAGATCCCGCCCGCGATATCGGCCTACACCGGCCTGCCGGGTGATCCGGTGGGACCGCCGGGGTCGGTGCCCCTGGGGCCGATACCGGGTGCGGCGATGCCGCTGCCGCCCCCGCCGTCGACACCGATGCCGCCACCGCCGGCGGCGTTCGGCGCGTCGGACATGCTGCTGCCGACCGATGGGCCACAACAATGATCGCCCGGGTTGCGGTTCGGCGGGTGTTCGCCGTCGGCTGTTGTGTGGTGTTGACGGCGACGGGATGCGCATTCCACGGCCTGAATTCACTACCACTGCCCGGTGCGGTTGGACGCGGGCCGGGGGCCAACATCTACCACGTCGAGCTGCCCAATGTCGGGACGATGGAGTCGAATTCGCCGGTGATGATCGACGACGTCGTCGTCGGCAGTGTCGGTGCGATGCGGGTGCAAGGCTGGCACGCCGACGTCGAGATCTCGGTCAAGCGCGATGTCGTCGTCCCGGCCAACGTGGTAGCCACCGTCGGTCAGACCAGCCTGCTGGGGTCGATGCATGTGGAGCTCAATACGCCGCTGGGCCAGTCGGGAAGCGGACGGCTGCAGCCGGGCGCCACCATCCCGCTGAGCCGGTCGTCGGCCTACCCCTCGACAGAGCAGACGCTGTCGTCGCTGGGCGCGGTCGTCAACGGCGGGGGACTGGGGCAGATCGGGGAGATCATCCACAATTTCTCCGCCGCCCTGTCTGGGCACGAGGGCGCCGTGCGTGATCTGATTACTCGCCTCGACACATTCGTGGGGACTCTGGACCAACAACGGGACAACCTCGTCGACTCCATTCAGGCGCTGAACCGGCTTGCCGGCACCTTCGCCGACCAACGCGACGTTCTCACCGACGCGCTGCGCAAAATACCGCCCGCACTCGATGTGCTGATCAAGGAGCGCCCGCGCCTGACGGCCGCCCTGGACCACCTTCGCGTGTTCAGCAACACCGCCACCCGGCTGGTCAACGACACCCAGGCCGACCTGGTCAAGAATCTCCAAAACTTGGAGCCGACCATCAAAGCACTCGCCGACGTCGGACCGGAGTTCGGCACGGCGATCGCGGCGGGGTTCGTGTTCCCGTTCACCCAGAACTTCGTCGACCGAGCGGTCCGAGGCGACTACTTCAACCTGCATGTCGATTTTGACCTGACGATTCCACGGCTCAAGAGGGGACTGTTCTTGGGCACCCACTGGGGGCAGCTGGACATGCCCATGCCACCGGTGCCCGGGGACCCGTATCGCTTGAATTACACCCTCGATCCGCTGCATGACCCCCTGAGGCCACCGTGGGTCGATCCCAACGCGCTTCCGCTGCCCGGACCTCCGCCGGGTGCGGCCCCGGGACCGGGCCCGGGGAACGTTCTGGGCCGCTGCCGGGACCGGTGCCTGACGCGGGTCTTGGTCAAGCGCCGCCGGCAACGGCACCGACTGGAGGTGGTGGATAGATGCTGACGCGCTTCGTTCGGATCCAGCTGGGGATTTTCACGATCGTCGGGACCCTTGGCGTGATCGCGATGGTCCTCTTCTACATCCAAGCGCCGACCCTGCTGGGCATCGGCCGGATGACGGTGACGCTGGAGCTGCCGGCTACCGGCGGCCTGTATCAGTTTTCCAACGTGACCTACCGCGGGGTTCAGATGGGCAAGGTCACTTCGGTGGGCTTGACGCCGACCGGCGCGAAAGCGACGCTGTCCCTTAACACTTCACCCAAGGTGCCCGCGGACCTGACGGCGGAGGTGCTCAGTGTCTCCGCGGTGGGTGAACAGTATGTGGACTTGCGGCCCAAAACCGATTCGCCGCCCTACCTGCACGACGGCTCGGTTATCGCCATGCGCGACACGACGATTCCGCAGGCGGTCGGGCCGATGCTCGAGCAGCTCAATGCGTTGGTCGGCAGCATCCCGAAGACCAAACTCGGCCAATTGCTCGACGAGACCTTTCAGGGCTTCAACGGTTCCGGATACGACCTGGGGTCACTGATCGATTCCTCAGAGACGCTCTCCCGCGACTCCAACGGCGTCGTCGATCGCACCCGAGCCCTCACCGAAGACACTGGGCCGCTATTGGATACCCAAGCACGCACCACCGATTCGATCAGGACGTGGGCACGTAGCTTCGCCGGGATCTCGGATGTGTTGGCGAACAACGATTCCCACTTCCGCACCATCCTGCAAAACGGTCCTGAGGCTGCGGACGAAGCGTCCCGGCTTCTCGAACAAATCAAACCGACGCTGCCGGTGTTGCTTGCCAACCTGACTACCATCGGGCAGATCGGCGTCACCTATCACCCCTCGATCGAGCAGCTGCTGGTGTTGCTGCCGTCCGCGGTTGCTATCGAGCAGGCTGCTAAGGGCGAAAACCATCCCGACGGTAAGGCCGTCGGCGACTTCGCAGCCACGGTCGACGATCCGCCTATTTGCACGGTCGGCTTCATGCCACCCAACACATGGCGATCCCCGGACGACCTCAGCGACATCGACACACCGGACGGGTTGTATTGCAAACTCCCGCAGGATTCGCCAATGGCGGTTCGCGGTGCCCGCAACTATCCCTGCATGGGTCACCCGGGTAAGCGCGCGCCTACCGTCGAAATCTGCAACAGCGACAAGCCGTTCATGCCGCTGGCGATGCGCCAGCACACTCTCGGTCCCTATCCACTGGATCCGAACCTGCTCGCCCAGGGCGTCCCGCCCGATGACCGGGTTAACGTCAACGACAGAATCTTCGGCCCGGTCCAGGGAACGCCGCTGCCGCCGGGAGCGGTGCCGCGCGGCGCCCCGCCGGGGCCGCGGGGAGAAAATCCACCACCGGGCACGGTAGGAGCGGCTGTCCCCCCCGTGCCGTCGTCGGGACCGACGCTGGCGCCCATATCGCCGATGTCGGCTGATATCCCGGCTTTTGCGCCACTCGATGTCCCTTCGCCGGGAGGACTTCCCGCACCGCCGCCACCACCACCGGCCCCCGCACCACCGGATCAGGTCGACGGCGGCCAGCCTCAGGCTGCGCCAAGCTCGTTCGGGGACAACGCATCTAAGCCCGCGCCGTCGGTCGTGGTGGCAAAATACGATCCGCACACCGGGCGCTATGTCGGTCCGGACGGGAAGTTGTACCAGCAGTCGGATCTCGTTGCTCCGAAAGCGCCCAAGACGTGGAAGGACATGCTTCCCACCTGAAGCCGGCCTGTGGCTAGGCCGGCAACGAAGCTACGACCGCCCGGTCAGCTCAGCTGGTCCAGGCGCAACGGCATCGCGATATCAAGCCACTGGTTTTGCCCGCAGGCACCGCTTGGGCCGACCGTCTTGTCCTTGCCGGACAAGGTCGGCGACCCCACTTGATATCCACCATTGTCGTTCACTGGGAAGAAAAAGAAGGTCTGCTGCCCGGTGAACGCGGTACCGTCTTCGCACCGCTCCCAATTCGGCACTTCGCGTTTCACCTTCCACATCAGCCCATCATTCATATATAGGGGCGCGCTCCAGCCCTGGTCGCTCGTCACCGTGCCGTGGCATTCCTGGAATGTGACGCACGTCGAGCTGATGGTCCATGTTTGGTAGACCGTCGGCTCGCCGAAGTATTGATCATTTCTCTGGGCCCAATCGCCGATGGACGTAGCGCGGTACGTCCCGTTGATGGCCACTTCTTCCTTGGTTGTTGCCTGGGCCGGGGATGCCGTGCCCAAACCGCCGAATACAGTGGCAGCCACCAGCGTTGCGGTGGTGAGTGTTTTTGCTGAACGCATCAGGTGCTCCTCGAAGCGCATAATCCGACAGTGCCTCTGGCAGCTTTTCGCCATCGGTTGCGGCGTTCTCGAGCGATGACGTTACACCGCTTCGGCCGACCAGGTAACGGTTAGAACAAGATTTGCCGCGCTCATCCAACCGGGTCGAATTTCGCGATCAGCCAGGAACCATTGACCTTTGTCAGCGTGACCAGGACGGCAGCTCTGCGTCTTCTCGGGATCTTTCTTTTGCACGCTTGCCGTGGTCTGGTCGACGAAAACCAGCACGACGGCCGAATCGGGATGCAAATCCGAAACTGCGGCCCGAATCACCTTGGCGGTCGTCGTCAATTGCCCCTTCTGCGCCGTCGGCGCGACGACATCGTCGGTGAATTTGTTGTAGTAGGCCAAAAAGTCGCCGGTGAGATGCGATTTCGCGTTGTCGAAATCGCGATTTAAATGGTCGTAGGAATAGGACAACACCGCCACAGCACCATCCGACGCCGCCTGGACTGCCCGGTGTGCCGTCGCATCGCCGACCCGCTGATCCGGCCGGTACACAATGAAGTACACACCGGCAGCGACTCCCACGGCGGCAACGACGAACGTTGTCGCGACTATTGAACGCCACCTTGCCAAACACCGGCGGGCCCAGTGCCGGATCGCTGCCAGCGGGTGGCCGCCTCCTCGTCGGCGGGCGGAATCTCCGTGCCGTCGATTGCTGTTTCGGCGCTGTCCAGCGACGAGCCACGCTCGACAGTCATGACAGGAAATCAACTTTCGACATCTTGAGCTGACCGCCGTCGCGGTCCATATTGACACTGAGCCGAAACAAGGCCGGTGGCGGTTTGGCGTTATCCGGCCCAGTGGGAGCGGTTTTCGCCGCCACAAGCACGACTCCCGAATTGTCGCTCAACGACTCGACGGAGACGGCTTCCACGGTGACCTGTGCTGCCGACCTTCGTGTCCTCGGCCTTGTTGACTATCAGGGTTGACAGCACTGACAGCTTGTTCTTCTGGTCGCCCGTAGAGGCATCGATCATGCGCTGGACGTCCTCCCTGGCATGATCGGGGTCAATCGACATCAGCGCCGTGATCCCTTGCCGGGCGGCTGCAGTGAGCTCCGCGGCGAGCTGCCGATTATGCACCGCGGTGTGGTGCTGCCACAGCATGTAACCGCTCGCGCCGAGAGAGGCGGAGGCGAGCACGATGCCGACGCCAACAGCTATTGTTTTCCGCCCTGGGCGGCGGAGCCACCGCGGACGCCCGGGACGTCGCGGCAACCGTAGCCGTTTCCGGGCCGGCTTTGCGGGGCGCTGCTCGGCATCTCGGGACACGGCGTCGTCGTCCGCGTCCCCGGTTTCTGCTGCCCGGCGTAGCCGTACGAGGCGCGCCTGAGCCGCCTCAGCGCGCGCTTCAGCCTCGGCGACTTCGTCTTCGACGCCCGCTTCCGCGACTGGCGCCATGGCATCCGAGTCGACGCCCGAGCGCGACTGTGGTTCGTCGGGTTCGGTCACGTCCGCGGGGTCATCACAACGGTCGACGTCGGGCCCCTCCGGATCGTGCACGGAGAAGCAGCTTATCACTTCGGCCTGGGCTCATCGTTGTCATTGCGGAGCGGCTGCCTGCATCGCTCTCACATGCGGAAACGTTCGCTTGCTAGGGAGGGGCCGAAATAGCGTTTGCGGTGCTTTTGCGCGGGCAGCGGTTAGTGCTCAGGCAATCGGTAGTGGGTCGGTTTGAAAACGAGTAGCGTGAAGCGACCATGTGCGACGTGGCTACATGACGTTTTGGGAGAAGATCACCATGCAGATCCCCAATTTCCGCAGCTGTCAGCGAGTTACCTACCCCGCCTGGGAAGGCCGTTGCCTCAACGTCGCTGCGGCGGTCGGCATTCCCATCGCCGGGTTGCTCATCGCCCCGGTGGTGATGTTGGGGGTCTCTTCTGCTCACGCTGCCACTGGGATCAACGGTTACGTCAGTTGCCTAGGAGGCGACGCGAAGGCCCCGCCGCCGGGGGTACGTGCAGAAGACTGGTTTCCCAGCGTTCATGTCATAACGACGGATTTTGATTCTGGTGTGCCCGCCGCCCAAATAACTCAGAGACTAGTGGAAATGGGAGTCAAGCCGAACGATGCCACTACCCGGGTGCAGTGTTTTCTGGCCAACCAGCCGCGCGGGCTAGGGCACTGACGCGGGCAAGGCATGGAGCGGACTGCGCGTGGCGGGGAAGTTCAATTTGACCCAAAATCATCTTCTCCAACCAGGAGAATTTTCTTTTCAGGTGTGGCAAAGTAATCGGGTGCGATTAATCGTGGCCCTGATTGCCGCGTTGCTCGGCACCGGTGTGCTGGCGGCGCCGCCGTCCTTCGCCGGGCCGACCGTCTGCGACTACCCCGACTGCACGCCGGGCATCATGCCGCATCAGGTTCTCGGCGCGCCGTGTGACAACACCACCTACTACGCCTTCGGTGTTGCGGACGGTTATGTCTCCTTCGCCTCGCAGCCCGGACGGCTGATGTTCTGCGGCTCGCCGAGGAGATACCAGCCCCGATGGTTCCGGTCACCGCCAATGGCGGGAATCAAGGACGAAAACGCCGGCTGCCAGAATTACCAGAACTACGTCGCGCAGTCGCCCGATGGCCTGTTCCTGATCTGTTTTGCCCACGACGGCATGATGAGCTGGATCCGCGCCGACACGTAGCGTCACTGTTTTCGTTAGCTGGATGACACAGGGGTCACACCGGGGTTTCCCGAGGCAGACCGAGCAGGCGCCGACTCAAATCGGTAACCCGGGCGAGCAATGTGTCGTCATCGATGTCGGCAACCAGCGGGTGCATGACCGCGGTGCTGATGGCGCCGGAGAACATGGCCGCCACAATCCGCCCGTCCTGGCCGGCGTCGCTCAGCAGCACCTGGTAGAGGCGGTCCATGAACCGTTGAAACGGTTCTTGCTCGGCCAGCAATCGGACGACGACGGGATCGAACTGCAGCGTGCGCACCAGCCGACGGTCGCGTACCGCCATCTCGACTGTGCGTACCAAGCAGAGCTCGCGGGCCTGCGGTCCGTCGCTATGGGCCTCGGCTTCCTCGAGCGCCGGAACCAGCCGCCCGAGTTCGCGTTCGGTGACCGCGATGACGATCTGCTCCTTGGTTCGGAACTGGTGGTAGACAGCAGCTTTGGTGACTCCGATGGCGTCAGCGATCATCTGCAGCGACGTGCCGCTGACGCCGTGTTGGGCGAACAGGTCCAGCGCCGCATCGAGCACGCGCGTCTGCGCGGCGCTGTGCTTGACGACCTGCAGCTGCCCGTCGGCGACCGGCTGTCGTGCTGATGTCACACGACGAGAGTAGCCGACGGCTATTGACCGAGGCTAGCCGTTCGGCTAGTTTCGCTCACTAGCCGTGGATAGCCACGCCATCGCAGCGAAGGAGCCACGATGTCCGACATCGGCGAAAACCAGGTAGCAGATTCGCGACCCGCGTTGCGCCGTATCGACGGCGAAGCTGATCCTGCTCTGGACGTTGCCCGTGGCGCTGATCCTCTGGATCGCCAGTTTCTTCCTGTTTCCGGGCTTCAATCCGCCGATGTCA
This sequence comes from uncultured Actinomycetota bacterium, assembly GCA_963826365.1. Lineage (GTDB taxonomy): Bacteria > Actinomycetota > Actinomycetes > Mycobacteriales > Mycobacteriaceae > Mycobacterium. Next base: position 495,034 of record CAWGXA010000014.1, read on the forward strand.
CCCACGATGCCGGCGGAGCAGGTCGCCGCGTTCTATCGCGATCCGGCCCACCTGCCGGAGATCCGCTACAGCATGATCATGTTCAACTGGTTCGGCGTGTGCCTCGTCCCGATTCTGGCCCTGATCGTGCTGCAGATCCGCAGGATGGCGCATCGCACGCCGATCTTCTCCTACGCGATGCTGGGTTGCGCGGCCGGCGGCCCGACTCTGTTTCTCGTCGCCAACGTCTGCTGGCTGCTGGCCGCCTTTCGTCCGGAACGAAGCCCGGAGCTGACCCAGCTGCTCAACGACCTCGGCTGGATCACCTTCACCATCGTGGTCCCGTTTCTGATCGGGCAAAGCGTGATCCTAGCCCTGGCAATCTATTTCGACGATCAGTCGCATCCGGTATTCCCCCGTTGGGTGGCTCACTTCAATCTGGTGGTGGCGGCCGCGTTGGTGCCCGCTTCCTTCGTCGGCGTGTCATTGACCGGCCCGCTGGCGTGGGACGGCTTGCTGTCGTTCTGGGTGAAGAACGTTGCCATCGCGGTCTGGATCGTCGTGATGGGAGTCGTTCTTGGCCAGGCGATTTACCGTGAGCGCGCCGAGAACCCGCGGCGCGGCGAAGAATTGGTCAACGCATGAGCGCGGTAATCACGCCGCCCACGACCCCGGCTGCGCAACCGCCGGGGCCACTGCCGCAGCGGATCGCCTGGCACCTGCTGCGCGGCCCCAAGCGCGAGCTGTGGCTGGCTTGGGCGGTAATGCTTGTCTTCTACAACTTGTTCTTCCCGATGTTCTTCATCGTGGCGCAAGTCCAGCCCCCGCCGGAGCCCACCTGGAGTCTCGCAACGCAGGTGCACTGGTTCTCCGAACGCCACCTCGGGATACCCGTCGGCTTCGGCATCATTTTCGCCATCAGCGGCATGATCGCGATCAACAATGCCCTCATCGCGTATTCGATGCGACGAATGTCGGTCAGCCGCGCCTTCGGGTATTCGTATCTGATCATCTACTCGCTCAGTGCGATTCCCGGAATGCTGCTGCTCTGCATCGCGCTGATCGTCGGGACGCTGCGGCCGGACCGAGACCCCGAAGCGATCGGTTGGCTCTACGACTTCGCCTTCTTGTCTTTCGACGGGACCATGGGCGTGTTCCTGATCGGCTCGCTGATCTGGATGGTCGCGATCCTGCTCGACAAGAATCGGGTGTTCCCCAAGTGGTTCGGCTATCTCAACCTGTGCAACGCGCTGACCGAGGTCGTCGTGGCACCGTGCTGGATCTTCCGGCGTGGCGTGTTCGCGTGGGACGGCGAGATCGCTTGGTGGCTGGACATGGTGGTGTTCGGCATCTACCAAGTCACCTTCATCGTCATGCTGTTTCGGATGATCCGCCGCGAAGACTTCGGTACCGGTCCACTGCCGGACCTGCCGCGGAAGAAGGCGGTGACGCAGTGACCGACCTCGCCGGCAAGACCAACCGCGCCAGATTCGTTCCTGGCCAGCCCGACATGTGGGCATTCGTGTTGTTCGAGACCTTGGTCTTCACAGCCTATTTCGGCTTCTACCTATTTTTCCGCGCCCGAAGCCCCGAACTTTTCCTGCACGCTCAGGCGCAGCTGGACCTGCGCATCGGGGTCTTCAATACCTTGGTGTTGTTGCTGAGCTCCTGGTCGGTGGCGCGGTGTGTCCAGTCTGCCCGCGCCGGCGCCTACCGAGCGGCGCTCCGGGACGTCTTCCTCACGGCCGCATTCGCCGCGGTGTTCCTATTTTTGAAGGTGTTTGAGTGGGTCCGGTTGGTCCACGCCGGAAATGGCTTGGACAGCAACGACTTCTTCACGTACTACTTCTTTCTCACCGGAATCCATTTCGTCCACCTGCTGATTGGCTTCGTCGTCCTTGGCGTCATCGTGTACCAACTCCGCAGTCCGGCAAGACGATCCCAGCAGATCGTCGAAACGTGCGCCACCTATTGGCACACCGTCGATTTCTTGTGGGTGCTCATCTTCGCGCTGCTGTACGTGGTGAGGTGAACAGTGAAATTCAACAAGAGATTGCTGGTGGTCTGGGTGGTCCTGGCGTCGTTGACGCTGGCCTACCTGTGGATCGACCACTCCAGCAAGGATCAGGCCGGGTCGCTGAGGTCCAGTGCAGTCCTCACGTCGAGCGTCATCGTGATCGCGCTTATCAAGGTGCGCATCATTTTTCGGGAGTTCATGGAAGTGCGGAACGCCCCGGTCCTGCTGTGCCGACTCACCGACGCGTGGGTGGTGATGATCGGCGCCGCCTTGCTCGGCTGCTACTTCATCGGCATGCAGCTCCGTTAAGGCTTGCGAGCGGGGAGCTTTCAGCCCACCGCCGCGACCGAGTCGGCGGTCGTGAAGCTGAGGTGCAGTTGGCTCAAGCCGCGCAAGATATAGGTCGGCTCGTAGTTGTACCGGCGCTCGGCGGCAGGCCCGTGGTGTGCTTCGTTGATTTCGATGTGCGGCATCCGATCCAGGATGCGTTCGATCGAGACGCGGCCCTCCACGCGAGCCAGCGGGCCGCCCGGGCAGGAGTGCACCCCGCGGGCGAACGCCATGTGCTCACGGACGTTCTTACGGCGGATGTCGAATTCGTGGGGGTTCTCGAACCGGCGCGGGTCGCGATTGGCGGCTCCGGGCAGGATCATCACCACGGTGCCTGGGGCTACGTCGACGCCACCAATCGTGGTGGCCCTGCGGGCCAGCCGGCAGTCGCTCTTGACAGGGCTGTCCATGCGCAGCGATTCCTCGATGAACCCAGGAATCAGGCTGCGGTCGTCGCGCAGCTGCTGTTGTATATCGGGCCGGTCGCCAATCGCCTGAAGTGCGGCGCTGAGCAGCTTGGCCGTGGTCTCCTGTCCGGCAGCGAAAAGGAACGTGGCCGAACGGGAGATTTCGATGACCTCGGGTGTCGATCCGTCGGGATACTTCGCTGTCGCGAGCGAGGTGAGCACGTCCTCGCGCGGGTTGCTACGGCGGTCCTCGATGTAGGAACAGAACTTGTCGTCGAGCCACTCCAAGGGGTTGATTCCGACCGATTCATGATCGAGGGCCCCGACCCGGGCGCCGGGACGGTCGGCTCCCAAGACGGACCGGAACTCCTTGTGATCCTCCTCGGGAACGCCGAGCAGATCGGCGATCACCAGGGTGGCGAACGGCTTGGAATATTCGGCGATGAACTCGCACTCACCGGTGCCGAGGAACTCGTCGAGCTGGCGGTCGGCGAGGCTCCACATGAACTCCTCGTTGTGCTTGAGCCGACTCGGGGTCAGCAGCTCGACTCAGCACCGACCGGGCCTTGGTGTGGTCCGGTGGATCCATGGTGACCATGTGCTCGTTCATCGGAAAGGAACTGCGGTGCTCATCGATCTGGGCGCTGATGTCGTCGCCCTCGGGCGCAAACGGCAGCGGCGGGAACGGGCCGCCGAGCGCGACGATGTTGGAGAACGTCTCGGGGTCCTTGTAGATCTCGGTGGCTTCTGCGTAACCGGTGACAGCGACAACCCCGTAATGCGGCAGGCGCAGCACCGGGTTCTGGCTGCGCAGGTAGTCGAAGTACGGGTGCGGATCCGGGACCAGCGACTGGTCGGTGAAGAAGTCGATCGAGTCGTAGTCGGTCATCGGGTTGCGTCTCCTGGGCTGGATTTAACGGTGGGGTTCGGCGGCATGCGGCACCGCCCCCGCGTTCGAAGTCGAGAAATGTGCTGAGCATCTGCTTAGCATGACGGTAATGTCGTGGTCAAGGTCATCGCGCTGTGCCGCGCTACGATCCGTGGGGTTGGCACGGGAAACGCAGAGAGTACGGAGCAAAGGCATGACATCGGCCCGCAGGATCGGTGCGCCGGATGCGAAGAATCGCGTCCTGCTGCTCGACGCCGCCGAGCAACTGATGGTCGAGGAGGGCTATGCCGCCGTCACGTCGCGCCGCCTCGCGAACAAGGCAGGGCTGAAGCCTCAGCTGGTGCACTATTACTTCCGCACCATGGAAGAACTATTTCTGGAGGTCTTCCGCCGCCGCGGTGAAGAAGCTATTGAGGTGCACGCCCAAATGCTGCAGTCGCCGCAGCCGCTATGGGCGCTGTGGCGATTTGGCACCGATCCTGCGTTCACTCGGATCTCCATGGAATTCATGGCGCTGGCCAATCACCGCAAAGAGATGCGAGCCGAAATCGCCTATTACGCAGAACGTCTTCGCGAAGAGGAACGGCAAGCGGTGACGTCGGCGCTGCAGCGCTACGGAGTGGACACCAAAGATGTGCCGCCGGTGGTGTGGACGGTGCTGATGAGCAGCTTGTCGCGGTTTCTGGTGCTAGAGCAGGCGATCGGGATGTCCGCCGGGCATGCCGAAACCTTGGAACTGGTCGAAGATTATCTGCGTCGGTTAGAGGGCGAGCCGCAGCCGATCGAGGGGGCTTGGGTGGTTCACCAGGTCCGCAGCGAGCAGAGCGCGCCTTTAGGGCCGTTCTTAGAAACCACCACGTTGCCGTCCACTGACAGAGTTGCACTGAATGCCACCGGCTGTCGGCACTGCCCGACCGGTAGTCGGCACGTAACCATCGCCCACTGATCGGGGTTCAACAGATTCACCGGCTGCACCCACGGCTTATCGGGGGCGACGTCGGCGTGGACCTGCGGCGTAAAGGAGTACGGGTTGTGGCTGTAGTCGGAGAGAGCGTCGGATCGTGATCCTGATAGTAGATGTCGACGTAATCGGGTCTTCGCTGACGACACGATGTACACGACCTGGTGCCAGACCGGGTCGGCATGCGCCGGGAGCCCGCCGCCATACCAGTAGACCCGCAGCGCTAATGGCACCGCCGAGCCGGCGCCGAACAGTCTCTTCACGGTGGTGCTCATGTCGCTCCTCCGGTAGCCGGGCGCGGTCTGGTGGTGCGATTCATCACCCGTTCGGCGGCCTGCCAATGCGCCTCCGCAACCCATAGCCGTGCAAAGGATGCTATCGCTTCATCAGCAGAAACTCCCCGGATTATCCGCTTAATTTCATTTGCCGGATGCCGAGCCAGTTTGGTCGCGATCGAACGCCATCCTTCGTCGAACGAAGACCGCGGCAACACCAGATCAACCAGGCCAATTCGCTCCGCCGCGGCGGCGTCGAGAGGATCTCCGGTGCCCGCCAATAGCAGCGCCCTGCCCTTTCCGACCAGCGCGGCCAGTCGCTCGGCGCCACCCCAGGCCGGCATGATTTCCAGCTCCACCTGATTGAAGGCGATCTTGATGTCGTCGGCAGCCACCCGGATATCGGCGGCGACGGCAAACTCGGCGCCGCCGCCAAAGGCGTGGCCGTTGAGGGCGGCGATCACCGGAGCCGGGAAACTCGCGAGCCGATCGCAGATGCTCCGCATGCGTTTTGCCATCGCCGAGGCGTCTTCCTCGGTTCGCAGACGCGCTCAGTTCTTTGAGGTCACCGCCCGATACGAATGCCCGGTCCCCGGCACCCGTGATCACCAGGGTCCGCGCGTCCGCGGCTTCGTCGAGCGCGTTTTCCAGCTGCCCCATGGTTTCCAGCGAGATGGCGTTGCGCGCGTGGGGACGGTCGATGGTGAGCACCGCGAGTCCGCCGTCGAACTCCAGGTCCACCATGAGCCGCTTGCCTCCTTGGACCGAAAACGCCGATATTGGCATTCTCCCGCGCGGAGAATAGCATCATCGCTGCAGGCCCAAGAAGTTTCGTCATCGAGGATTGAGGTGGCCTAGTGCCGAACCGAATCATCGTCGCTGCCGTCGCGGCGCTTGCTGTGGCCGGACTCGGTGCCTGCACCGCACGGCCGCAGACTCAGCTCGCCAGCACGGCCTCAGTGACGGTCAATGGCACCGACACCGGGAATCACGTCGTGAAGTGCTGGCAGCAGGAGTGGTATCGGACGATTGCCATCGGCGGCGATTTCGCTAAGGCCACCGTCGCCATCGACGAACGCGTCGAGCCGCTCACCGCAACATCGGTCCGCCTCCAGAATCTGGGTGGATTCACCGGCATGTACTCAAAGAATGACGGCGGCGACGCCACCATGAGCTTCAGCGGCGACAAATTCACGATCACCGGCACCGCCAACGGCTTCAAAGTCGACAAGCCGAATGAAGCGGCTTCGGCCACTTTCAAAATCATCGCGACCTGCTGATAGGGCCTAGTGGTCGGTGGGGGCCGGTTGCGGCCGCGGCTCTCAAGAGAATAGTATTCTCACAAAACGCGAAGGAGGATTCCATGGGTCAGTTGTCGCATCGGGAAGACGTCCCGTTTCCAATCTTTGACGCGGATAACCATCTCTACGAGCCGCCGGAGGCGCTGACCAAGTTCCTGCCCAAGGACTACAAGAACCACGTCCAGTACGTGCAGGTCAACGGTCGCACCAAGATTGCCATCCGCGGGCAGATCAGCAACTACATTCCCAACCCGACCTTCGAGGTCGTCGCCCGGCCGGGTGCCTGGGAGGAATACTTCAAGTACGGCAACCCGGACGGCAAGACCAAGCGCGAGCTGTTCGGTGAGCCGATGCGCGCCATCCCGGCGTTCTTCGAGCCCGGCCCGCGCCTGGAGAAGATGAACGAGCTGGGCCTGGACCGCACCCTGATGTTCCCGACGCTGGCCAGCCTGCTCGAGGAGCGGCTGTCGGACGACCCCGTCGCCATCCACGTCCTGGTCCATGCGCTGAACGAGTGGCTCGACGAGGTCTGGGGCTTCAACTACCAGAACCGCATCTTCACTACCCCGGTCATCACCCTGCCGATCGTCGAGAAGGCGATCGAGGAGCTGGAGTGGGTGGTCAAGCGTGGTGCGCGTTGCATCTTGGTCCGCCCGGCTCCGGTCCCCGGCTTCCGTGGCCCCCGGTCGTTCGCGCTACCCGAGTTCGACCCGTTCTGGGAGCGGGTCGTCGAGCACGACCTGCTGGTCGGCATGCACTCCAGTGACAGCGGCTACTCCCGCTACACCTCCGAGTGGGACGGTGCCAGCGCAGAGATGCTGCCGTTCCAGACCAATGCGATGGGCATCCTCAACGAATGGCGGCCGATCCAGGACTCGGTGGGGTCGTGGGTGATTCACGGCGCGCTCTACCGCCATCCCAAGCTGAAGGTCGCGATCGTCGAGGCCGGTTCGAAGTGGATGACCCCGCTGCTGGACGGCCTGGCCGAGGTCTTCCGGAAGGCTCCGGAAGCCTTCCCGAGCGACCCCGTCGAGATGGTCAAGAACCGCATCCACGTCAGCCCGTTCTTCGAGGACGGCATCGACGATCTGGTCAACCTCGTCGGTGTGGATCGGGTGCTGTACGGCTCGGACTGGCCGCACCCGGAGGGGCTGGCGGAGCCGACCTTCTACGTCAACGCGCTATCGCACCTGTCGGCCGACGACCAGGCGAAGATCATGGGCGGCAACCTGTCCCGACTCGTCACGGTGTGACAGACAGTCAACCCTGGGAGACCATCCCCGAGATGGTCTTGAGCGCGGCGGACCGTTTCGGCGACGCTGAAGCGGTCGTCGACGGCCCGCTGCGCTTGACGTTCTCGCAAATTGTCGATCAGATACGTTGCGCTGCAGGGGCTTTCGCCGATCTCGGTATCGACAAGGGTGAGCGGGTCGCCGTCTGGGCGCCCAACTCGGCTGAGTGGATAGTCGCCGCGTTCGGACTGCTCGCTGCGGGCGGCGTACTCGTGCCCGTGAACACACGGTTCAAGACCGAAGAGGCCGGCGACGTCATCGCACGCAGCGGTGCCAAGGCGGTCTTGGTGCAGAAGGGTTTCCTGGGCCAGGACTACATCGCGCCCGCGGGGATACCGGTCATCGATCTGAAATCCGATTTCCTTTCCAGCGGTTCACCGTTCGAGCGCTCGGTGCATGGCACCGACACCTCGGACATCATCTTCACTTCGGGCACCACCGGGCGCCCGAAGGGCGCGATGATGCACCACCGCCAGACGTTGCGGATGTACGAGGAGTGGGCGACGCTGGCGGACCTGCGCCAGGGCGACCGCTACTTGCAGATCAACCCGTACTTTCACACCTTCGGCCTGAAGGCGGGACTCGTCACATCCTTCCTTCGCGGCGCGACGATGCTGCCGGTCGCGGTTTTCGATATCGATACGGTTGTGGATCTCATTGAACGCGAGCGCATTACAATGCTCCCCGGGCCGCCGACGCTGTATCACTCGTTGCTGACGGTCGGCGACAAATCCAAGCTGTCGACCCTGCGGGCGGGCGTCACCGGCGCAGCCGACATCCCGGTCGAGCTGGTCCACCGCATCCACGGCGAACTGCCGTTTCAGACGTTGATGACCGGTTACGGCCTCACCGAGGCCGGCAACGTGACCTTGTCCCTGCCCGGCGACTCCTTCGAGGATGTCGCCACCACCGCGGGCGTGCCCTGCGAGGGGGTTGAGGTGCGCATCGCCGAGGACGGCGAGGTGCTGGTCCGCGGCTACGGCGTCATGCAGGGTTACCTGGACGACCCCGCGGCCACCGCGCAAGCGATCGACGGCGACGGCTGGCTACACACCGGAGACCTGGGAAACTTCACCGAGACCGGACGGCTGCGCATCGTTGGCCGCAAGAAGGACATGTTCATCGTGGGCGGCTTCAACGCGTATCCCGCTGAGATCGAGGGCTTCCTGCTGAATCATCCGGCCGTAGCGCAAGCGGCGGTGATCGGTGTTCCCGACGAACGGCTGGGGCAAGTGGGCAAGGCTGTTCGTAGTCAGGAAGGGCGCACTAGGGGACCGAGGAATTGATCGACTGGTGCCGGGATCGCATGGCGGGATTCAAAGTGCCGCGATCGGTACAGTTCCTCGAGTCGCTACCGCTCAATGCCACCGGCAAGGTAGTCAAGGATCTGCTGCGCTGACCGGCTCGCGCCGCGCCATATGTTGATTTGCGAGAACCCCATGTCCCCAGCTTGTAGCGTCTTTCTAGAGTTGCAGCACGACGATGTAAGTGGTGGGGCTCACTGGTAGTGATAACGTGGTTCTCCTGGTCATGAGGACCGCCGCCGGGGAACGCGGGCAGCGGAAACTCGGCGCAGGTGCTCGCGCGGTATCGCGTTCGCCGAGTAGGGTTGCCCAACGGCGAGGCCAGCCGTCCGCGGCTAGAAGCGAACTTGCCATGACGGGCAAGCGATAGAGGAGTTTGGCATTGGGTCACGAGCAGCCTCGTTCTCGGGCTGGTAAGCGGTGAGTGGTGGCGCTCGCCAGAATGCCGCTGACACGAAATCGGCTCCTGTGAAAGACGACGAAACTCCAAGCACCGCCGCCGATATCCGGGCGTTGGCCGACCAGGCCGAGGCCGAGGCCGCAGAAGCGGAGGCTCTTGCTGCCGCCGCACGCGCCCGGGCCCGGGCCATCCAGCTGCGCCGCCAGGCCGAAGTCATCGAAGCCAAAAAAGAAGAAGCGGACAAAGAAGAAGCGGTCAAAGAGGAAGCTGCCGCAAAAGCGGACGCCGCAAAAGAAGAAGCCGCCGCAAAAGCAGCCGCGGTAAAAGAAGAAGCTGCCGCAAAAGCAGCCGCGTTAAAAGAAAAAGCCGTCGCAAAAGCAGCCGCGAAACCCGCCGCGCCCGCCGAAGACGACGCAGCGGACTCCGTTCAGGTCGAAGAACCGGACGCCTCGGAGAAAGAACCGGAAGAGACCGAGGCTGCTGACGAGTCGGAGAGTGACGAGAGCGAAGAAGCCCGGCCGAGGTCGCGGCCACCGCTGACACTTCGGCCGCCGATGACGAACAACCCGCGCGACGTTGGCGCAGCGTGTCCGGCCGCATGCACCGTCCCAAATGGTCCACGATCCTGGCGAGCGTGGCCATCATCGTCATCATCGCCGCGCTGGCAGCCAGCGGCTACATGTACAAGGAGCATCGCGATGCGGAGCGGCAGCGCCAGCGCGCGGCCGAATTTGCCGCCGCCGCACGCCAGGGCGTCGTGACATTGACATCTTTGGATTTCAATGACGCCAAGGACGGGGTGCAGCACATCCTCGAAAACTCCACCGGCTCGTTCAAGGACGACTTCGTCAAGATGGCGGACGATTTCACCAAGGTGGTCCAACAGTCGAAGGTGATCTCGCAAGGCTCGGTCCAGGCTGCGGCCGTGGACTTGGACACGATGACCAACGATTCAGCGGTGGTGTTGGTTGCCTCCACCTCGGAGATCACCAATGCGGCTGGGGCCAAACAGGATCCACGTAACTACCGTCTGATCGTGACGGTCGCCCGTGACGGCGGGCAACTCAAAATATCGAAAGTCGAGTTCGTACCGTGACCGCAGACAAAACATCGGTCGAAGAGACGGCAGAAGCCGAAGAGACAGCAGAAGTCGATGATCCGAAGGACGTCGAGGAGACCGCCGACGTCGAACCCGCCGAGGGCACCGCGGACGATGGCGCGGCGCCCGGCCGGCGCAAGCGCATCGTCGCCGCGCTGAGGAAACGGTCGTCCGCGCAGGGTTCTTTGGGCGTTGCTGGCGTTGCTGGTTGCGGCTTCGTTGGCACTACTTGCCACGTTGGTCTACCGCGTGTACCTACCGGACCGGGATACCGACGCCGCGGCCGCGAAGGCGGCGATCGCGTCCGCCAGCGAGGGAACGGTGGCGGTGCTGTCGTATTCTCCCGAAACTCTTGATCACGACTTTTCGTCCGCGAAGTCACATTTGACGGGTGACTTCTTGAAGTACTACAACCAGTTCACCACACAGATCGTCGCCCCGGCCGCCAAGCAGAAGTCGGTGAAGACGGCGGCGGTGGTGCTTCGCGCGGCCCTTTCGGAGTTCAATGCGAATTCGGCCACGGTGCTGTTGTTCGTCAACCAGAGCACGCAGAGCAAGGATCGGCCCGAGCCGACGTATACCTCCAGCAGCGTTGTGGTCAACATGACCAAAGCCGATGGGAAGTGGCTCATTTCGTCGTTCAACCCGGTGTAGGGCCCGATGGCGGACAGCGGGATGACGAACGACATTCACTCGATGGTGATCGCGTCGGACTATCGCGTCCCTGATCCGACCAAGGTCTGGCCGCTGCTTGAACGCAACAAGGCGGCGCTTTCGGACATCGGAGCGCACCACGTTCTTGTCTACACGTCGACCCACGACTACGGCCGCGTCCTGGTGATGATCGGAGTGCACAGCCGCGAACCGATCGTGGAGCTACTCCGGTCGCGGATCTTCTTCGACTGGTTCGATACCGCCGGCGTCGAGGACATTCCCGCGGTATTCGCCGGTGAGATCATCGACAGGTTCGTTCCGCAGCCTCAGTCGAATCCGGTGGTGCCCGGTGTCGTGGTCGCGGCGATCACCACGGTCGACGATGTGTCGCTGCTGACTGCCGAGGTCAGTGCGGCGATGGACAGGTTCGCCGCGGCCGGCATCCGAAAGACTTGGGTTTTCCAGGCTTTCGACGACGACCATGAGGTGCTGATTCTGCAGGAGTTCCCCGACGAGGAGAGCGCGCGGGAATGGATCGAGCACCCCGACGCCGCCGCCCAATGGATGTCCAGGGCAGGGGTCGGCGCTTACCCGCCGCTCTTCGTCGGCCAGATGTTCGACATCATGCGTATCGAGGCCTAAGTGAGCGGACCACTCGGTGTTCGTGTGCCTGTGTAACGGAGTTACCAGCCAAACCGTGACCGAGGTCGTCGCAGCCGGGGCGACGACGACGAAGGATGTCGCCCGGGTCTGCGGGGCAGGCGCCGAGTGTGGGCGCTGCCGGCGCACCGTGCAGGCGATACTGCGATCGTCGAGTCCCGGGTCCAAAGCCCGTTCGGTCTAAGCCGCTCCTTCGCGAGAGCGCTTCAGTGCCGCGTACTTCCCTCGGGCGACAGCGGCTGGACGAGTTTGCCTAGGAGAGTGGGTATTTCGAGTCGCGGCAACACCGCCTCGACGAGCACCATACGATCTTGGTGCTGGGCGGCGGCGGTCAATGCGTCGTCGAGCTCACCATAGGTCTCGGCCCGGAAAGCCAGGTGATTGGCAACTCCCAGCACGTTGGGAAGATCGGTCCACCGCCAACTGACGATGTCGTTGTAGGGCGCTTGCGGACCGTGGATCGCCCGTTCGACGGTATAGCCGTCGTTGTTGACCACCACGATGACGGGCGATAGTCCCTCGCGGGAGAAGGTGCCGAGCTCTTGAATCGTCAGTTGCGCGGCGCCGTCGCCGATCAGTAACACCGTGCGACGCTCGCGATGGGCCACCCCCGCGCCGACCGCCGCCGGCAGCGTGTAACCGATTGAGCCCCAAAGGGGTTGACCGATAAAGGTAACTCCCTGTGGCAGCCGATGGTCGGCCATACCGTAGAAGCACGTGCCTTGATCGGCCAGCACCACATTTCCCGCTGTGAGCGCTTCACACAGTCGGTCCCACAGCATCTGTTGGGTCAGCGGCCGGTCGCGCTCGGGTGTTTCGGTTCTCACCGGATGTGTCTCTGCGCGGGGGGCCGGCACCGGTGGCGACGTGATCTGACGCCGGGTCAGGATCTGAGCGAGTGCGTCGAGCGCGGCGTCCATTTCCAGCGGCGCGAACACGTCGCCGGCCACACTGCTCTGGTATTGGCCGATGTCGATGGTGCGGACCGGGTCGATCCGCTGGCTGAAGAAGCCACTGACCATATCGGTGAACACCACCCCAGCGGTGACCAAAACAGGCGCCTCTTCAACCGCGGCGCGCACCTGCGGAGCGCTGGCCGACCCGGCGTAGATCCCCAGGTAGTTGGGCGAACTCTCGTCGAGCAGGCTTTTCCCCCACATCAACGTCGCGTACGGCACCACGTCGGCCGCCAGCAACGCTTCGAGTTCATCGACGGCTTGCAGACGATGGACCAGCAGGTCGGCGAGCACGGTCAACTGGTTGTCGGCGATGAGCTCGGTGGCGGCGTTGATGAACATCGACAGCGCACGGGGACTGGTGCCGCCGGTGTAGCGGGGCAACGGCGCCCCGGGTGGTTCGGTGGGAAAGCGCGCGACATCGATGGACAGCAGTATGTATCCTGGCCGCTTCTGTTCGCGCACCTCGGACAGCACCCGGTCGATCTCTCTGCACGCGGTGGCCGGCATGAGATTTGCTTGAGCACAAGTGATTTCACGACTAATCCGAAAGAAGTGCTCGAAGTCCCCGTCGCCGAGTGAATGGTGCAGCGCCCGCCTGGTGCCCTGGGCATCTTTGGAGGGGCCACCGACAATGTGTACGACGGGCACGTGTTCGGCATAGCCGCCGGCGATCGCGTTGGCTGCCGAGAGCTCACCCACCCCGAATGTCGTTACCAGAGCAGACAATCCGCGTAGCCGTCCATAGCCGTCGGCGGCATAGCCGGCGTTCAGCTCGTTGGCGCAGCCGACCCACCGAATGGCTTCATGCGCCACGATGTGGTCAAGGAATGCCAGGTTGTAGTCGCCCGGGACGCCGAAGATCTCGGAGACTCCGAGCTCGGCGAGACGGTCTAAAAGATAGTCACCGACGGTGTAGGCGGGATCGGCGGGACCGGACCCCGCTTCAGTCGTAGCAGTCACGAGGACGACGGTACGCTCGGTCGAAACCGCCGCCGTTGCGACGTCGTTTCGCTATGGTGCGGCCATGGCGATCAACGAAGCACGCGAAATTATTATCGAAGCCAGTCCAAAAGAGATCCTGGATGTCATCGCGGATTTCGACTCGGTGACCGAGTGGTCGCCGCCACACCAGAGCGCTGAAATTCTCGAGACGGGCAAGGACGGGCGGCCCACCAAGGTCAAGATGAAAGTCAAAGCCGCGGGGATCACCGACGAGCAGGTGATCGCTTACACGTGGGGCGACAACGAGGTGAGTTGGACCCTGGTGAGCTCCAGCCAACAGCGTTCGCAGGACGCGTCCTACACCTTGATCCCCGACGGCGAGCGCACCAAAGTCAAATTTCAGCTCAGCGTCGACCCCGTTGTCCCGCTGCCGGGCTTCGTCTTGAAACGCGCCATCAAAGGGACGATCGATACCGGAACCGAAGGCTTGCGCAAGCGGGTGCTGCAGTTAAAGAAGGGTAAGTAGACGCGGTGAGCGGTGCGGGACCCCTGGCCGGGATCAAAGTCATCGAACTCGGCGGGATTGGGCCGGGCCCACATGCGGGGATGGTGCTCGCGGACCTGGGTGCCGACGTGGTGCGGGTGCGCCGCCCCGGCGGGCTGACGATGCCGGCCGAAGACCGCGACTTGTTGCACCGCGGCAAGCGGATCGTCGATCTGGACGTCAAGTCCCAGCCTCAAATGCTGCTCGAGCTCGCCGCCAAGGCCGACGTGTTGCTGGACTGCTTTCGGCCCGGCACCTGTGAGCGGCTCGGTATCGGCCCCGACGACTGCGCGGCGGTCAATCAGCGACTGATCTTCGCGCGGATCACCGGCTGGGGACAGGACGGGCCGCTGGCCGCGACGGCGGGCCACGACATCAACTATTTGTCGCAGACGGGTGCGTTGTCGGCGCTGGGCTACGCCGACCGCCCGCCGATGCCGCCGCTGAATTTGGTCGCCGATTTCGGCGGCGGTTCGATGCTGGTGCTACTCGGGATCGCGGTCGCGTTGTATGAGCGAGAGCGTTCGGGCAAGGGCCAGGTCGTCGATGCCGCCATGGTCGACGGGGTCAGCGTGCTGGCCCAGATGATGTGGACCATGAAGGGAATTGGCAGCCTGCGCGACCAACGCGAATCGTTCCTGCTGGACGGTGGCGCCCCGTTCTATCGGTGTTATGAGACATCCGATGGCAAGTACATGGCCGTCGGCGCTATCGAGCCCCAGTTCTTCGCGGCGTTGCTTGCCGGGCTTGGCCTGGCGCCCGACGAGGTGCCCAGCCAACTCGAGATCGGTTCATACCCGCAGATGTACGACGTCTTCGCGCAACGGTTCGCCGGCCGGACCCGTGCTGAGTGGACCCAGGTTTTCGCCGGCACCGATGCGTGCGTCACGCCGGTGTTGACCTGGAGTGAAGCGGCCGACGATGATCATTTGAACGCACGGTCGACGGTGATCACCGCCCACGGCGTCGAGCAGGCCGCACCCGCTCCGCGCTTTTCCCGGACACCGCCCGGCCCGGTGGGGAAGCCGCCTGCCAGCACGACACCGATTAGCGAAATCAACTGGTAGCTGGTTAATTACGCCGAACACGTTCCGCGCAGTGTGCGTCGGGACTAGCTTGAGTTAAGTGGCTGTAAAAGCATCACGTGAATTTATCGTCGATGCGCCGCTAGACGTGGTCATGGGGGCGCTCGAGGATGTCGCCGTGCTGGAATCCTGGTCGCCGCTGCATAAAAGGATCGAAGTGATCGACCGTTATCCCGACGGTCGGGCCCACCACGTGAAGACCACCATCAGAATTATGGGACTCGTCGACAAAGAAGTTCTCGAATATCACTGGGGTCCCGACTGGGTGGTGTACGACGCCAAAGGCACGGCCCAACAGCATGGGCAGCACGTCGAGTACAACCTCAAACCGGAGGGCGTCGACAAGACCCGGGTGCGGTTCGACATCACCGTCGAACCGGCTGGGCCGATTCCCGCTTTCATCGTCAGGCGGGCTATGCAAAACGTCCTCGACGCCTCAGTGCAGGGCTTGCGCGATCTCGTCGCGGGCCGCGAATCGGACAAGACAACGTAATTTTCAGTTCACGAGGGCCCCGCGATTGCTAATTTGTAAGCAGTGGCCATACGCGCATCGTCCGAAATTGTCATTGAGGCGCCCCAGGAAGTAATCATGGAGGCGTTGGCAGACATGGACGCCGTGCCGTCGTGGTCTCCGTTGCACAAGCGGGTCGAAGTAGTCGACCGATATCCCGACGGCCTGCCACACCACGTGCGAATGACGATCAGAGTGAGCGGCATCGCCGATACCGAAATAGTCGAATATCACTGGGGTCCCGACTGGATGGTCTGGGATGCGCAGAAGACCGCCCAGCAACATGCCCAGCATGGCGAGTACGAGCTGCAACGTGAGGGCGACGACAAGACCCGGGTGCGATTCAGCCTCACGATCGAGCTCAGGGCGCCGCTGCCCGGGTTCTGGGTGAGATCGGCCGGCAACAAAGTTCTCTCTGCCGCGCTGGAGGGCCTGCGAAAGCGCGTGATGCGCGACGAGGATTCTAAGTAGACGCGCCGTTCTTGAGCGCGGACAGTCTTTTGATCGCCTCGTCGATGGTGTCGTCGCGTTTGCAGAAGGTGAAGCGCACCAAGTGATTCCACACATCGATCTGCGCACCAGCGGGGTCGCAGAACGCTGACAACGGAATGGCTGCTACCCCAACCCTCTCCGGTAGTGCCGCACAAAACGCCGTGCTGTCGTCATATCCGAGGGGTCGCGGGTCGGCGCACAGGAAGTAGGTGCCGGCGCTGTCGTGCACTTCGAAGCCGATGCCGGTCAGCCCCGCGGCGAGGCGATCGCGTCTGGCTTGCAGGGTACTGCGAAGGTCGGCGACCCATGCGTCCTCGGTGTCCAGCGCAAGAGCGACCGCGGGCTGGAATGGTGCGCCGCCGACGTAGCTCAGATACTGCTTGGCCGCACGCACCCCGGCGATGAGTTGTGCTGGACCGCAGGCCCATCCGATCTTCCAGCCGGTGCAATTGAACATCTTGGCCGCACTGGAGATCGTAATCGTACGCTCGGCCATGCCGTCGAAGCCGGCCAGCGGAAGATGTCGGTGGCCGTCGAATACCAGGTGTTCGTACACCTCATCGGTGATCACCAAAAGATCGGCGCCGACGGCGATTTCCGCGATGGCCGCCAGGTCGGTGGTGTTGAGCACCGTACCGGTCGGGTTGTGCGGTGAGTTCACGATCAGCGCTCTGGTCGCAGGTGTGATCGCCCGCCGCAATGCGTCGATATCCAGGGCGAAGCCGCGGCCGTCGGGGACCAGCGGTACGGCGACCCGGTGTGCGCTGGCCATCGCGACCACCGGTGAGTAGGAGTCGTAGAACGGCTCGATCAGCAGAACCTCCGACCCGGGCTCGACCAACCCGATCACCGCAGCGGCGATCGCTTCGGTGGCCCCGACCGTCACCAGGATCTCGGTGTCGGGGTCGTACTCGACGCCGAAATGGCGCTTACGGTGAGCAGCGATGGCCTGGCGCAGCGGAGCTATGCCGATCCCCGGCGGGTATTGGTTGACGCCGTCGGCGATGGCCTCTTGCGCGGCCTTCAGCAGGGCGGGCGGTCCGTCCTCGTCGGGGAAGCCCTGACCGAGGTTCACCGCGCCGATCCGCGCGGCCAGCGCCGACATCTCGGCGAACACCGTGGTGGCGTAGGGCCGCAGTCGCGACACTGTCATGGTCGTTGAGCTTAGGGCGAATATCGAGCCAAGCCGCAACGTGAGCCGAACGTGAAACTAGCGTCACGATCGGGCTCGAGCGTGAAACTAACATCACGCTCGGCGGCGGCCTGGGCCAGTGGCTCGGCGTGACGCTCCGTGGTGAGACCGGTGCCGACTTGGCCAACCAACAGGTTGGCCGGGAGCCCCTGTTAGGGTGCAGTTAGACGGACCCGAAACCCAATTTGTGAAGAGGAAGTCGACATGTCCGAAGAAGCCTTCATCTATGAGGCCATCCGCACACCCCGCGGCAAGCAACGCAACGGATCGTTGAACGAGGTCAAGCCGGTGAACCTGGTCGTCGGCCTGGTCGAGGAGCTGCGCAGGCGCAACCCCGACCTGGACGAGAACCTGATCAGCGACCTGATCCTCGGCGTGGTTTCACCCGTCGGTGACCAGGGCGGCGATATCGCCCGTACCGCGGCATTGGTGGCCGGACTGCCGGAGACCACCGGCGGGGTGCAGCTCAACCGGTTCTGCGCCTCGGGCCTGGAGGCCGTCAACACGGCCGCCCAGAAGGTGCGCTCCGGTTGGGACGACCTGGTGCTGGCCGGCGGTGTTGAGTCGATGAGCCGCGTGCCGATGGGCTCCGACGGCGGCGCCTGGGCGACCGACCCGGAGACCAATTACCGAATCGGTTTCGTGCCGCAGGGCATCGGCGCCGACCTGATCGCCACCCTCGAAGGCTTCTCCCGCGAAGACGTCGACGCCTATGCGGCCCGTTCGCAGGAGAAGGCCGCCGACGCCTGGTCCGGCGGGTACTTCGCGAAGTCGGTGGTGCCGGTGCGCGATCAAAACGGTCTGGTCATCCTCGACCACGACGAGCACATGCGGCCCGGGTCCACCGTGGAGAGCCTCGGCAAGCTGAAGACGGCCTTCGACGGCGTTGGCGAGATGGGCGGCTTCGACGACGTGGCGCTGCAGAAGTACCACTGGGTCGAGAAGATCAACCACGTCCACACCGGTGGCAACAGCTCGGGCATCGTCGACGGTGCCGCGCTGGTGCTGGTCGGTTCGGAGGCCGCGGGCAAGTCGCAGAGCCTGACCCCGCGGGCCCGCATCGTGGCAACCGCTACCAGCGGCGCCGACCCGGTCATCATGCTCACCGGCCCCACCCCCGCCACCAAGAAGGTGCTGGACCGTGCCGGCCTGACGATCGACGACATCGACCTCTTCGAACTGAACGAGGCCTTCGCGTCGGTCGTGTTGAAGTTCCAGAAGGACCTCAACATCCCCGACGAGAAACTGAACGTCAACGGTGGCGCCATCGCGATGGGCCACCCGCTGGGCGCCACCGGCGCCATGATCACCGGAACCATGGTCGACGAGCTCGAGCGCCGCAACGCGCGTCGCGCGCTGATCACGCTGTGCATCGGCGGCGGCATGGGTGTCGCGACCATCATTGAGAGGGTTTAAGGCCATGGCAGAGAACACCATTGCGTGGGATAAAGACGGGGACGGCATCGTTACCCTGACTTTGGACGACCCCACCGGCTCGGCCAACGTGATGAACGAGCACTACGCCGAGTCCATGCACAATGCCGTCGAACGCCTTGTGGCAGAGAAGGATTCGATCTCCGGCGTGGTCATCACTAGCGCGAAGAAGACCTTCTTCGCCGGCGGTGACCTCAAGAGCATGATCAACCTCGGGCCGGAAAACGCCGGCGAGGCTTTCGACACCGTCGAGTCCGTGAAGCGTGACCTGCGTGCCCTGGAGACCCTGGGCAAGCCGGTGGTGGCGGCCGTCAACGGCGCCGCGCTGGGCGGCGGTCTGGAGATCGCGCTCGCCTGTCACCACCGCATCGCCGCCGACGTCAAGGGCAGCCAGCTCGGCCTGCCCGAGGTGACGCTGGGCCTGCTGCCGGGCGGCGGCGGGGTGACCCGCACCGTGCGGATGTTCGGCATCCAGAACGCCTTCATGAACATCCTGTCGCAGGGCACCCGGTTCAAGCCCGCGCAAGCCAAGGAGAACGGGCTCGTCGACGAGCTCGTCGGCTCGGTCGAGGAGCTGGTGCCCGCGGCGAAGGCGTGGATCAAGGCCAACCCCGATTCGCACACCCAGCCGTGGGATGCCAAGGGCTACAAGATGCCTGGCGGCACTCCGTCCAGCCCGGCGCTGGCCGGCATCCTGCCGTCGTTCCCGGCGCTGCTGAAGAAGCAGCTCAAGGGTGCGCCGATGCCGGCGCCGCGGGCCATCCTGGATGCGGCCGTCGAGGGTGCGCAGGTGGACTTCGACACCGCCAGCCGCATCGAGAGCCGTTACTTCACCCAGCTGGTCACCGGCCAGGTCGCCAAGAACATGATCCAGGCGTTCTTCTTCGACCTGCAGGCCATCAACGGCGGTAGCTCGCGACCCGACGGCATCGCGCCGGTCAAGATCAACAAGATCGGCGTGCTCGGCGCGGGCATGATGGGCGCGGGCATCGCGTACGTCTCGGCCAAGGCCGGTTACGACGTGGTGCTCAAAGATGTCAGCATCGAGGCCGCCGAGAAGGGCAAGAACTACTCGGAAAAGATTGAGGCCAAAGCACTTCAGCGTGGCAAGACCACCGAGGAGAAGAGCAAGGCGCTGCTGGCTCGCATCACGGCTTCCGCTGACCCCGCCGACTTCAAGGGCGTCGACTTCGTGATCGAGGCGGTCTTCGAGAGCCAGGACCTCAAGCACCAGGTGTTCGGTGAGATCGAGGACATTGTCGAACCCAATGCGCTGCTCGGGTCGAACACATCGACGCTGCCGATCACCGGTCTGGCGACCGGCGTGAAGCGGCAGGAGGACTTCATCGGGATCCACTTCTTCTCACCGGTCGACAAGATGCCGCTGGTGGAAATCATCAAGGGCGAGAAGACTTCTGACGAGGCGCTGGCCCGGGTGTTCGACTACACGCTGGCCATCGGCAAGACCCCGATCGTCGTCAATGACAGCCGCGGCTTCTTCACCTCTCGCGTTATCGGCACGTTCGTCAACGAGGCGTTGGCGATGCTCGGTGAGGGTGTCGAGCCGGCAAGCGTCGAGCACGCCGGCTCGCAGGCCGGCTACCCGGCGCCGCCGCTGCAGCTGTCCGACGAGCTCAACTTGGAGCTGATGCACAAGATCGCCGTCGCCAGCCGCAAGGGTGTCGAGGACGCGGGTGGCACCTACGAGCCGCACCCGGCAGAGGCCGTCGTCGAGAAGATGATCGAGCTCAGCCGGCCGTCGCGGTTGAAGGGCGCCGGCTTCTACGAATACGTCGACGGCAAGCGCACCAGCCTGTGGCCGGGCCTGCGGGAGACGTTCAAATCAGGCTCCTCGCAGCCGCCGCTGCAGGACATGATCGACCGGATGCTGTTCGCCGAGGCCTTGGAGACGCAGAAGTGCCTCGACGAGAACGTGCTGATGACGACCGCCGATGCCAACATCGGCTCCATCATGGGCATCGGGTTCCCGCCGTACACCGGTGGTAGCGCGCAGTTCATCGTCGGCTACCAGGGCGCGGGTGGTACGGGCAAGGAAGCCTTCGTGGCCCGGGCCCGCGAGCTGGCGGCCAAGTATGGCGACCGCTTCTTGCCGCCTGACTCGTTGACCTAAAGCTAGACGCGAAAGCCCCTGAGACAGCGGCGTTTCAGGGGCTTTCGCATCTTCTGACGCAGCCGATTAAGTGTCGCGACGCTGATAGAGGTAATACCGCGTCGGGGTCTGTTCGCGGTCCAGCTCCCGCTCTTCGCCAGCGGACACCACCGTCCAGCCGGGGGCGAATCGTCGTTCCATTTCGGTGCTGTCGACGCCGCGCACACCGAACCGCCCGCCGGGAAGGAACGCGACGATCAACAGCAGCGCGTCGGGCGCCGCGACGGCGCTGACCTCGCGGACGTAGGCGTCGCGATCGCCGTCGCTCATGTTGTGCAGACAGCCGTTGTCGACGATCAAGTTGAAGTCCGAGCCGATGCCCGCGCGACTCAACTGCGTGACGTCGGCACGGACGAATTCGACTGGCGCAGCGGCTGAGTCGGCCTTGGCGCGGGCCTTGGCGAGCGCCTTCGGGACGAAATCAACCGCGGTGACTTTCCAGCCGTGCTTGGCGAGGTAGATCGAGCAATCGCCGGTGCCGCATCCGAGTTCCAGCGCCGATGCCGCGGGCAACGCGGACGCGTCGTTGGTTCCCTCGATCAGATCGCGCAGACTCCGCGCGAGTGGATGACCGTCCCATGGGGTGAACCCGATTCGGTAGAAGACCCGAAAGAGGGTGTGTCGAGAAGCCATAGCCCCAAGGTATGCCTAGTCGATCCGGCTGGCCATCATCCGACGGCCGCGGCGATGCGCCGCCATTGCTCGCGGGGGTAGGTGGTCGGGTCGGACGTCAGCACCTGGAGGCAGACATGGTCGGCGCCGGCGGACCGATGCTCAGCGACCCGGCGCAGGATGGCGTCTTCGTCCCCCCAGGCGATGATCGCATCGAAGAGTCGATCGCTCACTTCGGTCAGATCGTCTTCGGAGAACCCGCTGCGCAGCAGATTGTTGGCGTAGTTCGGTAATGCCAAATACGCTCGGAGCCAGTCGGTTCCGATGCTGTGTGCTTCCTCGGCGCTATCGGAAAGGATCACGCTCTGTTCCGGCAGTAGCAGCGGCCCCTCGCCCAATGTGGCCCGGGCCGCCGCGGTGTGCTCGGGCGTGACGAGGTAAGGGTGGGCACCGCGGGCGCGGCTTGCGGACAGTGCCAGCATTTTCGGACCAAGCGCGGCAAGAACTCGCCCATCGGCGGGCACCGGCCGTTGCGCACCGTCCAACCCATCCAGAAACTCTGTCATCGCCGCCAGCGGTTTGCGGTATCGCCCGGGGTTGCCGGCATCGATCAGCGGCGCGTGGCTGACCCCGATACCCAGCAGGAAGCGTTGACCGTGCTCGTCGGTCAGTTCCGCATACGATGCGGCGACATCCGTGGGGGAGTGCATCCAAAGATTCAGGATTCCGGTAGCGATCACCGTGCGCTTAGTTGCGGCAAGCAGGTGGCCGACTGCCTCGAGCACGGGCCCACCGACGTCGGGAATCCACAGGGCGGTGAAGCCGAGTTCATCCAGTTCCGCTGCAGCCTCGGCAGATTCGGATGGATCGCCGTAACGCAGCTGACTACTCCACACCCCGACACCGGCAAGATCCATCGGTAATCATTCCTCTCGTGGGCATACCGCTATGGACCATGCTGCCAAACCGCTGCTCCGGTGTAGTCGGGTACCCGCATCGAGTCGTAAAGCCGGACGCCCTTGGTGTTCAGCCTGGCAACGGCCTTGGTGAGCCCGGCGGGCAACATCGAGATCAGTTGTGCGCCACAAGTCAGTGCCCACACTCCGGCTGCAGAGGAGGGCACAATGCCCTTGGCCACCGTGCGCGCGAACGCGCGGCTGCGGCGCACCGAGTCTGCCATTTCCCGCTCGTAGGCCGCGAACGCTTGTGCGTAGTCTCCGCGCGCTCGCGCCAGTTCACCGGCCAGCACATAGGCGCCCAGCACCGCGATGCTGGTGCTGCCGCCGACCGCGGGGCCAGGGCAGTACCCGGCGTCGCCGACCAGCGCGACCCGGCCACGCGACCAGCCGTCCAGTTGCAACTGAGTGATCGAGTCGAAATAGAACGTTGGCGTGTGGTCGAGCTCATCGAGCCAGCTGTCCACCGTTGCGTCCATCCCGGTAAACGCTTCCCGAAGTAACTCCTTCTGCCGCAAGGCATCTCGGTAGTGATACTCGAGTTCTTCCTTGCTGCGGAACATGAACAACGCCCGCGCGTCGTCCAGAGGCTGCGCGGTGTAGATCCCCGCCAGGCGGCCCGCGCCGACGTGGACGACCATTTCTGAATCGCGCGCAAGGGTTTTCGGCACCGACTGGACCGCCAGGTAGCCGCCGAGGAAGCGGGTGCGTCCGGCATCGTCACCGAAAGCCAGGCGCCGGACATTCGAGTGCAGCCCGTCGGCACCGATCACCACGTCGAAGCTGCGCGGCGCTGCGTGTTCAAACCTCAGCGCGCCGTCGGGGGAGATTGCCGTGATGGAGTCGTCGAATAGGTACTCGACCCGGTCGCGGCCGGCGTCGAAATAAGCCTCGCTGAGATCGTCGCGCATGATCTCCACGTGACGGTCGGATGCGGCGCCGACAACCTTGGTGAGGTCCACCCGGGACGGCCGGCGGGCCCCCTGGCGGTACATCGTTAACGTGTCGGTTCCAGTGGCCAACGCCTCGATCCTCGGCAGCACGCCCATCTTTTCCGAGATCTCCATGGCCGGCCGAAATAGGTCGACGGCATGACCACCCGTTTTTCGCAATGCCGGCGCGCGCTCAACGACGGTGGCTTCGAACCCGTATCGGGTCAGCCAGTAAGCCAGAACTGGGCCGGCGATGCTGGCCCCGGAGATGAGAATCCGCATGACGCCCCGCCTAACTTCTCCAAGTTAGGTAAGCCTAACTAGAACTTGGGCTCGCGGGAAGGGCCCGCCACGCCGGGTGTC
Organism: uncultured Actinomycetota bacterium; assembly: GCA_963826365.1. GTDB lineage: Bacteria > Actinomycetota > Actinomycetes > Mycobacteriales > Mycobacteriaceae > Mycobacterium. The sequence continues at coordinate 518,794 of CAWGXA010000014.1, forward strand.
TGACGTGGCGTTATGCGGTGCTCTGGTCCTGGGCGTTCTGCGTGAAGGTATCGCCGGAGCTTGGATCCGCTGTGAGGTGATGGGCGTTTCCGTCGCGGGCCGTGCGGTCTAGAGTCCGTAGCTATGCAATTTGGTCTCTTCATTCCGCAGGGCTGGCGGATGGATCTGGTAGACATCGAACCCGAAAAGCACTGGGCGGTGATGCGCGACTTGGCCACCTACGCCGACAACAGCGCGTGGGACTCGCTCTGGGTTTACGACCACTTCCACACCGTCCCGATGCCGACGGGTGAGGCCACGCATGAGGCGTGGTCCCTGATGGCGGCATACGCGGCAACCACATCGCGGATCAAGCTCGGTCAGATGTGCACGGCGATGAGTTATCGCAATCCCGTCTACTTGGCCAAGGTCGCAGCGACCGCCGACATCATCTCCGGTGGCCGTATCCAGATGGGGATCGGCGGCGGCTGGTACGAACATGAGTGGCGCGCTTACGGTTACGGCTTTCCGTCGGCAGGCGTGCGGCTGGCCCGGCTGGACGAAGGTGTCCAGATCATGCGCGACGCCTGGCGTGACGGCAAGGTCAGCTTGGCCGGCAAGCACTACCAGGTCGACGGCGCGATCGTCGAACCGAAGCCGTTGCAGGACGGGGGCATTCCGTTCTGGATCGCCGGCGGTGGGGAGAAGGTGACGTTGCGCATCGCCGCGAAGTACGCGCAGTACACCAACTTCACGCCGGAGCTCGAGGCCTTCAAGCACAAGTCGGACGTGCTGGCACAGCACTGCCGCGAGGTGGGTACCGACTTCGACGCGATCGTGCGCTCGGCCAACTTCAGCGCGATCATCGGCACCTCGGACGCCGACGTCAAAGACCGACAGCGGCGGATACTCGATCGCATGTCCCGCTACGTCCCCGAGGCGGTGGCCGAAGCCATGCTCTCCGGCGGTTCCGAAGGGGCCACGGGCACAACGGAGCAAGTCATCGAGCGCATCGCCAAGGTGCGCGACCTTGGTTGCGAGTACGCGATCTGCTATTTCCCCGAGGCCGCCTACGATCGGTCCGGCATCGAGTTGTTCGAACGCGAAGTGATTCCCGCGCTGAGCTAGACGTCGCTGGTGGTGTACCGCGTCTTGGCCGGAGGTGCGGCGAGCAGCGGCGGCAGTTCGGTCACTTTGCCCTCACCGGCACGAAACGCACGGTAGGCCTCGTCGTGCTCGACGGTGTCCCAAAGTTCGTAGATGATCCAGTGCGCTTCGTCGTCCTCATCGACCAGGACGTCCGTCTGAAGATTCCCCTCGAACGCCCGGGTGGTTGCCAGCGTCCGGCGCATGAGCTCTTGCCCCGCGGACACCGCGTCGGGCTTGAACTTCAATTCAAGTAGCACCGTGACTGCCATCGTCGTCTCCTCGCATCGTCATTTCGTGCTGCTAGCCACAAGCACGCTATTGAACCTACGGTCGACCCATTTGGCGAAATCGGGCGCCTCCGGGATCTGGTCGGCGGCCGCGAACAAATCGGCGAGCCGCTGCTCGGCGGCGACCACCTTGTCATCGAGCAGAATTGGTCGCCGAAGTATTCGGCTCTGCGCGAGTTCGGCGACCTTGAGATCCAGGCCGACGGCCTTGGCGTACTTTTTGGCCCACTCCGACGGATTCTCTCGTGCCCACTGGGCTGCGCGTTGGTAGCGGACCAGCAGATCGGCCAGTGCGGAATTGCGCCTCGGGTCGGTCAACGCCGCGACGGATGCACTGCCGAACCAATAGCCATTCTCGGCCGAGCCGAGGCTGCGCACCTTGAGCGTGAGATTGGCCTGCGCGGTGTAGGGCTCCCAGATAACCCACGCGTCGCCCTGGCCGTTGGCGAAGGCCGACAGCGCGTCAGCGGGCTGCAGGAAGACCAGCTTGACGTCTTTTGCCTTGAGTCCCACGTCGGAAAGATGCTCGAGGATATTGGCATGCGCCGCACTGCCCTTGGCCACCAGGATGGTCTTGCCCTTGAGATCGTTGATCGAGGCGATGGACGAATCGGCGCGGACCAGGATCTGCTCGCCGGCCGCCTGACCGTCCCACACCGAGACCACCCTGGTCTTGGAGTTGGCCGCCGCTCCGAAGACCGGTGGAGTATTGCCGGTGACCGCGAAATCGATCTTGCTGGCAGTCAAGGCCTCAATCTGAGGTGGTCCAGATGTGAACGTAGAGAAGACGATTCGGTAGGGCAGATCCTCAAGTACGCCAGCCGCGCGCAGCAACGCCTCGGTACCGCCCTTCTGGTCGCCGACTTGCAAGGTGACACCGGAAAGCTGTGACACAGGTACCGGCGCCGGTACACCTATCAGCTGCGGTCCCAGTGAGCGCGACACGCACGCCGAAACACCCGCCACCAGTACCAGCGCTAGAGCGGCCTGAAAGGCGAAACGAGTGGTAATCCGTTGCCTTGCAGTCAAACCCGAACGCCCAGCTTGTCCAGCAGCTCGACGCGGTATTGCTCATGCTCGGCTGTGTGCTCACCCGCGGCGGGCCGCGGGTTCTCGATCTCAATGGTGTGGGCGATGTGGCCGTCCTCGAGTACCAGCACCCGATCGGCCAGCGCGACGGCCTCTTCGACATCGTGGGTAACCAGCAGAACCCCAAAGCCGTGCCGACGCCACAACTCCAACAGCAGTGCGCGCATGGAAAGCCGAGTGAGCGCATCGAGTGCCCCGAACGGCTCGTCGAGTAGCAGCAACTGCGGTTCGGCGACCAGCGCGCGGGCCAGCGACACCCGCTGCGCCTGGCCCCCCGACAGCGTCAGCGGCCACACTTCGGCATGATCGGCAAGCCCGATCTCGGTCAGCGCCTGCTCGGACCGCTCTAGCGCTGCACTATTGGACAGTTGAGTGCGGTTGAGGCCGTATCGCACATTGGTGATGACGTCGCGCCAGGGAAACAGGCGGGGCTCCTGGAAGGCGACCGCCGGGGCACCGGCGACCTCCCGCTTACCGCCATGATCGGGGGCAAGCCCCGCCAGCACCCGCAGCACGGTCGATTTTCCGCCGCCACTGCGGCCGACCAACGCGACGATCTCGCGGGCGCGGATCTGCAAGGAGACGTCGTCGAGAATCTTGCGGTTCCGGTACCACTTGTCGACGTTGCTGAGCCTGCCCACGACGACGGTTTGCTGTTGCGATGTCACCGTCATGCGCGATAGCTCAGGGCTCGATGTTCAAGTGCCCGCACGACGGCGTCGGTGGTAATGCCAAGCAGTGCATAGATAACCAAGCAGAAAATGATGATGTCGATACGCAAAAAGTCGCGAGCGTTATTGATCAGGAAGCCAATCCCCTTGTCGGCGTTGATCTGTTCGGCGACGATCAGCGTCAGCCAGGCGATCGCCAGCGACTGGCGCAGACCAACCAAGACCTGGGGGGCCGCACTGGGGGCAATGATGATACGGAGCCGCTGCCATAGCGAAAACCCCAGCACGTCAGCGGTTTCGAGTAGCTTGGGATCCACCTGCCTGATTGCAGAGAAGGTATTCAGATACAGCGGGAAGCTGACGCCGAGCGCGACGAGCAGAACTTTCGGCAGCTCGCCGATTCCGAACCACAGGATAAACAAGGGAATCAGTCCCAGGTGGGGCAGCGCGCGCACCATTTGCAAAGGCGGGTCAGCGGCGGCCTCAATCCACCGGGACAAACCGACGGCAACGCCCAACGCAACTCCGATGAGCCCGCCGAGCGTCAGGCCCTCGATCACCCGCACCCCTGATACCTCGAGAGCGTCGGCGAGCTTCCCGTCGCGCAGGAGTTGCAACCCGGCGTCGAAGATCAGCTGCGGTGCCGGCAACACATCCTGCGGTATCAGGCCGGTAGCGCTGAGAATCTGCCATCCCACCAGCAGCACCACCGGCGACGAGATCCGGATGATGCTCCATCGATGCCGCTTCCACCGCCTGCTGACGTTGGCGGGCGGCACGGGTCCGTCGATGGTCGCGGCGGGACTGTTCACCATTGTTCTCAAAAGCCTCGGGGGTTGAGCGGGCGTGCGCTACCAGGTCGACACCGGTGTTGCCCGTGGTCACCGTAGGCGGACGTGGCCGTCGGGTTGAAGAGTTTGGCTCCCCGTGAAGGGAAGATCCCGCCCGGCTTTCGCTTCGGAGCGGCTGCGCTATGGCTGCGAGAATGCAGTTTCCGCTTTTATGGAACGCTGTTGTAGCTTTTAGTGAGCGCATTATCATTCGCGTACGACGGAGGATCACTCGATGCAGAAGGCACTCGCCACCGAGATCTCGACCTGGCCTGACGAGAACCCGCAGCTGATCGGCAGTCAATGTGGCGATTGCAGCGCCACTACCTTCCCCGTCCAGCAGCGCTGCCCACGCTGCAGTGGCGGACAGATGAGCGAGCTGTTGCTGCCGCGCAAGGGCACCATCGTCGCTTGGACCACGCAGGGTTTCCCGCCTGGGGCTCCCTACGCCGGTCCCACCGGCAAGGATTTCGTGCCGTTCGGGGTGGGCCTGGTACAGCTCGGCGACGTGATCCGCGTCGAGGGTCGGCTGACCGAGAACGATCCCGCCAAGCTGCAGTTCGGCCAGGAGGTCGAGCTGACCATGGTGCCGTTCACCGCCGACGCCGACGGCAACGAGATCGTCACGTTCGCGTTCCAGCCGATCGCAGAAGGAGCCTGAGATGACCAACGATGTCGCCATCATTGGGGTGGGACTTCATCCATTTGGCCGCTTCGACAAGACAGCGATGGAGATGGGCGCCGACGCGATCCAGCTCGCGCTCACCGACGCCGGTGTCGAGTGGAAAGACATCCAGTTCGGCTTCGGGGGTAGCCACGAGGTATCCAACCCCGACGCGGTCACCCGGCTGGTCGGGCTCACCGGCATCACGTTCACCAACGTGTTCAACGCCTGTGCCACCGCGGCCAGTGCCATCCAGCAGACCGCCGACACCATCCGGTTGGGCAAGTACGACATCGGCATAGCCATCGGCTTGGACAAGCACCCGCGTGGCGCCTTCACCGACGACCCCGCCAAGCTGGCGCTGCCGCAGTGGTACGCGCAGAACGGGCAATTCGTCACCACCAAGTTCTTTGGTATCAAGGCCAACCATTACCTGCACAAGCACGGCATTTCCGAGGAGACGCTGGCGCGGGTGGCCAACAAGAACTTCCGCAACGGCGTCTTGAACCCGAATGCGTTCCGGCGCAAAGAGATCTCGGTCGACGAGATCATGGCCTCGCCGGTGCTGAACTACCCGTTGCGGCAGTACATGTTCTGCGCGCCGGACGAGGGCGCTGCTGCGGTGATCATGTGCCGAGGCGAGATCGCGCACCGCTTCACCGACAAGCCGGTGTATGTGCGGGCAACCGAGATTCGCACCAGGACCTTCGGCGCCTACGAGGTGCACGCCACGTCGGCGTCCCTGGACGAGGATCCGTCGCCGACGGTGTTCGCGGCCAAGGCGGCCTACGAGGCCGCCGGAATCGGTCCGGAGGATATTGACATCGCGCAGCTGCAGGACACCGACGCCGGCGCCGAGGTCATCCACATGGCCGAGACGGGTCTGTGCGCCGACGGTGAGCAAGAGAAACTCATCGCAGACGGCGCCACCGAGATCCACGGCTCGATTCCGGTCAACACCGACGGCGGGCTGATCGCCAACGGTGAGCCGATCGGAGCGTCGGGGCTGCGGCAGGTGCACGAGTTGGTGCGCCAGCTACGTGGCGAGTCGGGTGACCGTCAGGTGCCCGGGGGGCCGCGCGTCGGCCTGGCACAGGTGTACGGCGCGCCGGGCACCGCGTCGGCGACCATCCTGTCGCTCTAAAAAGTTGGCGCGAGCAGACGCAGAATCGCACGAAATGTCGGGTGTGAATGCGATTCTGCGTCTGCTCGCCGCAACCTAAATCGCCGGCCCCAGTAGGTCGTCGGCGTCGCGGATGATGTAGCCGTAGCCCTGCTCTGCCAGGAAACGCTGCCGGTGCGCGGCGTACTCGGCGTCCAGGCTGTCGCGGGCCACCACCGAGTAGAAGATGGCGCCACCACCGTCGGCCTTGGGCCGTAGCAGCCGGCCGAGCCGCTGTGCCTCCTCCTGGCGCGAGCCGAATGTTCCCGAAACCTGCACCGCGACTGAGGCTTCCGGCAAGTCGATGGAGAAGTTGGCGACCTTGGACACCACCAACGTAGTGATCTCCCCTTGGCGGAAGGCCTCGAAGAGCGCTTCGCGCTCCTTGGTCCGGGTGGATCCCTGAATCACCGGGGCGTTGAGTTCGACGCCAAGCTCATCAAGCTGATCCAGGTAGGCGCCGATCACCAGCGTCTGCTCGCCGGGGTGCTTCGCCAGGATCGACTTGACCACAGCGATTTTGGTGTGCGCCGTGGAGCACAACTTGTAGCGTTCCTCGGGTTCGGCGGTGGCATAAATCATCCGCTCGTTGTCGGTCATGGTGACCCGGACCTCGACACACTCCGCCGGCGCGATCCAACCCTGGGCCTCAATGTCCTTCCACGGCGCGTCATAGCGTTTCGGCCCGATCAGGGAGAACACGTCGCCCTCACGGCCGTCTTCGCGGATCAGCGTGGCGGTCAGGCCTAGTCGACGTCTGGACTGCAGGTCGGCGGTCATTCGGAACACGGGCGCGGGCAGCAGATGCACCTCGTCGTAGATGATCAGCCCCCAGTCGCGGCTGTCGAAGAGCTCCAGATGCCGGTACTCACCCTTGGTGCGCCGGGTGACCATCTGATACGTCGAAATCGTGACAGGGCGGATTTCCTTACGCTCGCCGGAGTATTCGCCGATCTCTTCGTCCGTCAACGAAGTACGGGCGATGAGCTCGCGTTTCCATTGCCGGGCCGCGACGATGTTGGTGACCAGAATCAGCGTCGTCGCCCCGGCTTTTGCCATTGCCGCCGCGCCGACCAGCGTCTTGCCGGCGCCGCACGGCAGTACCACCACCCCGGAGCCGCCGGCCCAGAACGAGTCGGTTGCGAGCTGCTGGTAGTCGCGTAATTCCCAGCCGTTCTGGTCCAGGCTGATCGGGTGGGCTTCGCCATTGACGTAACCGGCGAGATCCTCGGCGGGCCAGCCGATTTTGAGCAGCATCTGTTTGACCCGGCCACGCTCGCTGGCGTGCACGATCACGGTGTCGTCATCAATTCGGGCACCCAGCATCGGTGCGATCTTCTTGTGGCGCAGCACCTCCTCGAGCACCGCGCGATCCAGGCTCACCAGGGTCAGACCGTGTACCGGGCTTTTGACCAGTTGCAGGCGTCCGTAGCGGGCCATGGTGTCGACGATGTCGACCAGCAATGGCTGGGGCACCGCGTAGCGGGAGAAACTGACCAGCGCGTCGACGACCTGTTCGGCGTCGTGACCAGCGGCGCGGGCGTTCCACAGCGCCAGCGGCGTGATGCGGTAGGTGTGGATGTGTTCGGGTGCGCGTTCCAACTCGGCGAACGGCGCGATGGCGGCGCGTGCCGCGCCAGCCAGCTCATGATCCACTTCGAGCAGCACCGTCTTGTCGGACTGCACGATCAAAGGTCCGTCAGTCATACCATCCATTATCGTTCGTGTGCCGACACCACCGACGTGATGCGGTGGATGGCGAAGTCGCGCAGCCGGCCAGAGGCCGAATCGAAGGCCACCAGCTGACCGCCTTTTACGGTGATCGGCGACACCACCCGCTGGGTGGCCACGCCGGCCGGGTCCAGGTAGCCGATCAGCAAGGTGTCTTGCTCCCGTGCGGCGTGCTGCAACAGCGACATCGCGACCGCGGGGTCGACGCGGCTGTTGCCGAAGGGCGCGGCGGTTACCTTACGCAGTACCGAGACGACCGCGTTGAGGGTGTCGCTGCTGGGGCGCGGCGGGGGGCGGTACGGCCGACGTTGCTGCGGCGTGGGTACCCGCGCCCCGAGCGGCCGGACATCGACGATGGCGCCAGAGGAGTCTTCGGCCGCCGGGGCGAAGCCCGCCCCACGTAGCGCAACGAGCACCTCGGCGATGGGCGCGGGGGAAACCGCAACCGTCGGAGCCAGGGCACGCAACTGCAGGTGCTCGGCGGCCGCTACCGCCTGGGCCAGCAGGGCCGGGTCCTCGCAGCGCACGAACGACGAGGCCATGCCGATCCGAAGCTGGCCATGCCGGCGCGCGACGTCGTCAATCAGATAGGTGAGTCCTTGTGGCACTGGTGTTTTGGAACGGCTGGCAAAAAATGCCTGCATCCAATCGCGGCTCTTTCCGATGTCGAGCGCGTGCCGGATCGACTGTTCGCTGATCCGGTACACCATGGCCGCGCCGGCCGACTCGACGGTGGCGACCGTGGACAGTTCCTCGGCAAGGTCGCGTTCTAGCGGTCCGGGCACCACCACGGTCAGGTCGGCCTGCATGAGAAAGTGGTCGATCGGTTTGGGCAACGCCCGGGCCATGGCATCGATCGCCGCGGACGGATCCTCGCCGTCTTGCAGCAGCACGCGGCCGGGCCCACCGATCGCCCCGCGACCCACCAATCCCATTGTGTGACTTTCGGTCAGCAGATCGGCGAGGGGTTCGGGCTGCAAGCGCCTAGCCCAGCGCGGGCGCCGCCAGATCAGTGCCGCCGAGGCCGTGGCGGCATCGACACCGGCGCCGATGGGTAGTTCAGCGAGCGTGCCCAACAACAGCCGCCGGTCCAGCGGTGCCGCCGTGGAGTACAGCGAATCCGACAGGGCGCCATAGGGTTTGCCGTCCGGGCCACGGCTCCCGATCAGTGCAGGCCGGCCGGGCAGGTCAAGCCACGTGGTAGCCAGCAAGTGCCAGCGCTCCGCCGCCGACATCGAGGTGAACCGATCGGCTGCCACCGTCGGGGCCCAATACGGGCCATCACCGCTCTCCGGCTCCGGATCGGGCATACCGCTGGCGATCAACCCGGCGGCGGCGGTGAGCTCGAGCACCAAGCCCAGCCGAGGTTCGCCGATGCCGGTCGCTTTGGCCAGCCGCTTGACTTCACGCACCCCCATGCCGCCGCTTCGCAACTCGGGAACCGGTGTAGCGCCTAGGATTTCGAGCAGTACGTCGACTTCGCGCAGCAGGTCGATGACGGATCCGGCCGCCGCCGCATCGGCATCCTCGGCTGTGGTGGTCGACACGACGGGGTCGGGCGCCGTCAGCGTCATCGGGCCGGGCTGCTCACCGCGCAACACCTGTCCGACATGGCGCGGCAAGATCACCGTCTCGGCATCGATCCGCCGCAGCAGCCCGATCGCCAACAAGTGCGGCACCGGCCGATCCGAGGGCGCGCCAGGCGCGGCGTCGCGGGTCCGCCCCATCGGGGACCCTTCGAGCAGTTTGTCCAGCACGTCGCGCTGTGCCTCGTTGAGACCGTCGATGAGTTCGGCGATCTGTGCACTGGTCAGCGACGGGTCCTCCAGCGTCACCTGTCCCGGATGCCACGGCAACGCCGTGCCGGCGTCGGCGGCCACCCGCATCGCGGCGTCGCCCCACACCAACGCGCGTTCCCTGAGGTCGTCCAGCGCGTCGATCACGTTGGCTTCGGGCGCCCGGTCGTCGAGCAGCGCCATCAGCTTTGCCGTCGGCACCGGTGAGGTGTCCGCCTGCAACACCAGCAGTGCGTCGAGAACCGCCAGCCGCAAGAAGTCGAGCTCGTCGGTCGCAGCCTTGACCGATTGCCGAGCCGCGGCGCGCGCGGCCAGCGCAGCGATATTGCCAGGCGGCGGCTGGGCAAGGTCCGGCCGTAATTCCAGTAGTCGGATCAGCCGCTCGTCGGGCAAGTCGGCCAGCCAGGACCCCAGCGGGATATCCGGGGTGTTGTCGGTCATTGCTGACCAGCGTAAAGCAGCTGCGACCCACGAGATCGCGGCGAGCACCCGACGCGGTGCCCCAGGGAGAGTCGAGCAATCCCACTCGTGTCACGTGCGCGGGCGTGACCTGTCAGAATGGACAGCGTGGCTGACAATGCTGAGGGTAAAACCAGGTACGTCGACAACGGCTGGCCCGCGACGGACCCCGACGACCACGCGGTGAGCGAACTTGTGAGCGATCGGACGGGTGCGTTATCTCCGTTCGGCGATCTGGTGTTCCCGCTGCCCACCGACGACCTGCCGTACGTCCACCCGGTCACCGTCGTCAACCGATAGGGCGCCGGGATGGCTCGGGCATCCAGAGCACCCACGCCTGCTGGGACGTGGGAGCCGGGCGAGTCCCGTGCGGGCACGCTGTCGCACCTGGACGAGCGAGGGGCGGCCCACATGGTCGATGTCACCGAGAAGGGAACCACCAAGCGGACCGCCGTTGCCGCGGGTTCGTTGCGGACCTCGTCGCAGGTGGTGTCGCTGATCTCGAGCGGCGGGCTGCCCAAGGGCGATGCGTTGGCGACCGCACGAGTGGCGGGCATTCTGGCGGCCAAGCGGACCAGCGAGCTGATCCCGTTGTGTCACCAGCTTGCGCTCACCGGAGTCGACGTCGATTTCAAAGTCGGTGAGACGGATATCGAGATCACCGCGACGGTGCGCAGCACCGACCGCACGGGTGTGGAGATGGAGGCGCTGACCGCGGTCAGTGTGGCTGGCCTTACGCTCTACGACATGATCAAGGCGGTCGACCCGGCCGCACGTATTGACGACATCCGCGTGCTCCGCAAGGAGGGCGGCAAGACCGGACATTGGGCACGGTGATGAGCGCTAGATCCGCACGAATCATTATCGCTTCGACCAGGGCTTCGGACGGCGTATATACCGATCAATGCGGTCCGATCATCGTCGAATGGCTTGAACAGCATGGGTTTTCGACTAGCGAGCCCAAGGTTGTCGCCGACGGGACCCCGGTCGGCGAGGCGCTGCACGATGCGCTCGACGAGGACGTCGACGTCATCATCACCTCGGGCGGCACCGGCATTTCGCCTAGTGACAGCACGCCGGATCAGACCGTGGCGGTGTTGGACTACATGATCCCGGGGCTGGCGGACGCCATTCGCCGGTCCGGCGAGCCCAAGGTACCTACCTCGGTGCTGTCGCGCGGCGTGTGTGGGGTGGCCGGAAAGACACTGATCGTCAACTTGCCCGGCTCACCCGGCGGCGTGCGCGACGGCCTAGGGGTGCTCGCCGATGTCCTCGATCACGCGCTCGACCAACTTGCTGGCAAAGATCACGAGCGATGACGGTCGTCGTGCGCGCCGCGATGACCGAGCAGCCGATCTTCCTGAACGAGCACGAAGAACTGGTGGGACACCGGTCGGCTGGCGCCGTCGTCGGGTTCGTCGGGATGATTCGCGACCACGACGGGGGCCGTCGGGTGGTGCGGTTGGAGTATTCCGCGCACCCGTCGGCGGCACAGATCATGGCCGACGTGGTGGCCGAGGTCGCAACGGAGTCCAGCGGGGTGCGCGCGGTAGCGGCGAGCCATCGGATCGGCGCGCTGCACATCGGTGAGGCGGCGTTGGTGGCCGCGGTCGCCGCCGACCATCGACAGGCGGCGTTCGCCACCTGCGCGCAACTGGTTGACACCATCAAGGCACGGTTGCCGGTCTGGAAGCACCAGTTCTTCGACGACGGCACCGAGGAGTGGGTGGGCTCGGCTTAGCCGCCAACCGCGCGCCGGCCCGAGAATGACGAGAAGGCCCCCGGCAACCGGGAGCCTTCTCGATTAACTAGGCGTCTGGAGTCAGTTGACGGGAGTCGGCTGCGCGAGCGCGTCCAACGCGTCGTTTCCGTGAATGTCAGCGCTCTGGATGGCGTCCCGCAGCTGCTGGGTGTAGCCCACCTTGGTCGCCGGCAACGGCGCAGGTGGCACGTCGGCCGGCGCATCCGCGGGCGGTGCGTCCGCAGGCGGCGGTGCGTCCGCAGGCGGCGGTGCGTCGGCGGGAGGCGGTGCGTCCGCAGGCGGCGGTGCGTCGGCGGGAGGCGGTGCGTCGGCGGGAGGCGGTGCGTCGGCGGGAGGCGGTGCGTCGGCGGGAGGCGGTGCGTCGGCGGGAGGCGGTGCGTCGGCGGGAGGCGCGGGCGGGACGGCGTCCGGGGGAGGCGCCGGCTGGTCGAAGGAGGCCAGCTGCACCGGCTGCTGGACTGCGGGCGGTGGCGGGGGAGCGTCTGGCGGAGGCGCATCTGCCGGGGGCGGCGCCAGCGGTGCCGGGTCGCCGTTGAGGCCTGGGATGTCTAAGCCGGCCGGCGCGGGCAGGACCTCACGCGGCGTCGGGCCCGATAGCGGGCCGCCACACACGGGCCAGGCACCCCGGCCCTGGGTCGCGAGCACGCGCTCAGCGACGGCGATCTGCTGTTCCCGGGTGGCCAGCTCGGCCGATGGCGCGTACTCGCCGCCACCGTGCGAGGCCCAGGTGCTACCGCTGAACTGCACACCGCCGTGGTAGCCATTGCCGGTGTTGATTCCCCAGTTGCCACCCGACTCGCAATGGGCTACCTGATCCCATTCGCCATCGGTGGCCGCGGCTGCTTGACCCGCGAGAGCGATGCTGCCGCCACCAAGAACTACGCTGGTAACTGCAATTTTGGCGACGCTGACACTCGATGTTGTGGGCTTACGATGACGTCCACTCATACCCGGTGAAATTCCTCTCTCGGACGCGCCTGCGAGGTCAGCTGTCGGGTTCGGGTGGGAGAGGCTACCCGGCCGACGTCATCGTCGGCTTCACCCCAAGGAGCCGCGAGCGGCCCCAATCCGTTCTCGGTGGACCGGTGGGTCCCCCGTCTCCATCCACTAGGTTTTGGTCCCTCGCCTATTGGATGGAGCTCGGCGCGATAGGTGAGGGAGGGACGCCATTTTCGACTGGCTTGGCGAACCTTCGGAGGACGGTAGCGGGTTCTGTTGACCGCGTCACTTCTTACGAAACTCGGCGTTTCCCTCATGGCCATCTTCGAAAACCCCTGGAACACCAAGGCTTTACGCAGGTCACTACCGCCCGAGATCGGGGCGTGTCCTGGCCGTTATCATTCCGTTACGTGAGCTATCTCACAGTTTTAACCGCCGGCGAACGGCGGCAAGACATCAATCGTGTTGCCGCCGCGTAACGCTGTCGTCTCGTCGCGGACGGCAATGCCGTCGCACAGATACGAGCACCGGTTCAATACGGTTGCGAGTCGAGTACCCGGGACGGCGAGCCGCTCAACCAACTCGGCCACCGTGGTGCCCGGTCGCAGTATCACTGTCTCCGATTCGGCCCCAGCGGCCGCGCGCGCAGCAGCGAAGTAGCGGACGGTGATCGGGATTCCATCGACTTCGGCGGGGGCTTGGCTCATCGGGCTAGCCACCGATCGCACTCATCGGCCGGTCGGGCTGAATGAAGCTGGGGTCATTGATGCCGTGGCCGGCCGGCTTGCCCCACATCGCGGTGCGCCATGCCGCTTCGATCTCGTCATCGTGCGCACCGCTGCGCAGCAGGCCGCGCAGGTCGGTCTCGTCCGCGGAGAACAGGCAACTGCGGATCTGGCCGTCGGCGGTCAGCCGGGTGCGGTCGCACGTCGCGCAGAAGGCGTGCGACACCGACGCCACCACACCGAACTTTCCGCCCGGAGTGTTCGGGCCCGTATCGACCAACCACAGCTCAGCGGGGGCTGAGCCACGCGGCGCCGGGTCTGGTCGCAACCGGAAGTGCGGTCGCAGCGCGGCCAGCACATCGTCGGCGCTCAGCGCGGCGTCTCGGCGCCACAGGTGCCCGGCATCCAGCGGCATCTGCTCGATGACTCGCAGTTGATAGCCATGCTCGAGGCAGAACCGCAGTAGCTCCACGACATCGTCTCGGCCGGTGACAGGATCGAGTACGGCGTTCACCTTGATCGGCGTCAGGCCCGCCCGCTGCGCGGCGACCAGGCCGTCCAGCACATCAGCGAGACGGTCCCGGCGGGTGATGGCCGTGAAGTGCTCCCGGTTCACGCTGTCCAGCGACACATTGACGCGGTCGAGTCCCGCGGCGGCTAGAGCCGCTGCGCGCCGTGCCAAACCCACCCCATTGGTGGTCATCGAGATTTCTGGACGGGGCCGAAGCCGCGCGGCCGCTGCGACCACCTCTTCGAGGTGGCGGGACAACAGCGGCTCACCGCCGGTGAAGCGCACGCTGGTGACGCCCAGCCTGGTCACCGCGAGATGCATCAGGCGGGCCAGCTCGTCGGGCCGCAGCAGCTGTTCGCCGGGCAGCCAGTCCAGGCCTTCGGCCGGCATGCAATAACTGCACCGCAGGTTGCAGCGATCGGTCAGCGAGACCCGCAGGTCGGTGGCGGCCCTGCCGTAGGTGTCCAGCAACGGGCCATTGGCCGGTACGTCCGCGACGACGGCGTGATCTCGGCCTGGCACCGCTGGGACGCCGAGTGCGGTCAGTGTCATGCGGCCGCCGGGGCGAATTGATTCGCCGACCCCACCGGAACGATCTGCTTACCCAGAGGCATCAGCGATACCGGGATCAGTTTGAGGTTGGCCACCGCCAGTGGAATACCGATGATCGTGACGGCCATGGCAGCCGCGCTGAGTAAATGACCGATCGCCAGCCACACCCCGAACAGCACTATCCACACGACATTTCCGATAAGGACGCCGGCACCGGCTGTGGGCTTGTCGACGATGGTGCGGCCGAACGGCCATAACGCATACGACGCGATGCGCAACGCCGCGAAGCCAAAGGGAATGGTGACGATGAGCAGAAAGCTGATAAGCGCCGCGGCCAAATATCCAATGGCCATCCAAAGGCCGCCAAATAGCAGCCAGATTATGTTCAGTATCAGGCGCATTTCTCCTCCAGTGGTACCGCCAGCCTAGCGAGTAACGAGGAAACCGGGGATGCTTGGCGGGCAACGACCCGAGTAGGATCTGAATCCACATCGCGTCCTGCGCAGGCGGGACGCGTCTTGTGTGTCCATCCTAGGTATTCCGTCAGACAAGCAGGTGAGACCAGTGCCGACCGGCAAGGTTAAGTGGTACGACGCCGACAAGGGGTTTGGCTTCCTGTCGCAGGAAGAGGGCGAGGACGTGTACGTCCGCTCGTCGGCGTTGCCCGAGGGTGTCGAGGGGCTTAAGGCAGGGCAGCGAGTGGAATTCGGCGTGGCTTCCGGGCGACGCGGACCCCAGGCGTTGAGTCTGAAGCTGATCGACCCGCCGCCCAGCCTTACCAAGACGCGCCGTGAGGCGACGCCGGTCGAGCACAAGCACAGTCCTGACGAGCTGCACGGCATGGTCGAGGACATGATCACCGTGCTGGAGAGCACTGTGCAGCCGGAGTTGCGCAAGGGGCGTTACCCCGACCGCAAGACGGCTCGGCAAATCTCTGAGGTGGTCAAGGCGGTTGCTCGGGAGCTCGACGCCTAACGCGCCGATGGTGTTCGCCGTCTGGTGGTCTGAGTGCACAGACTTTGGGTACTCAAACCTCGCGCAAGTCGTGTAGCGAGGAGGCTGTCATGGCGCAGCAAGCACAAGTCACCGAGGAGCAGGCGAGAGCAGTCGCCGAAGAGTCCCGCGAAACCGGTTGGGATAAACCGTCCTTCGCCAAAGAATTATTTCTCGGTCGTTTTCCGCTAGAGCTCATCCACCCATTTCCTAAACCGTCGGACGACGACGAGCAACGCACCCGCGCGTTTTTGCAGAAGCTGCGGGAATTTCTGGCCACCGTCGACGGCAGCGTCATCGAACGCGACGCCCAGATCCCCGATGAATACGTAAAGGGTCTGGCCGAATTGGGCTGCTTTGGAATGAAAATTCCATCGGAGTACGGCGGTCTGAACATGTCGCAGGTCGCCTACAACCGGGCACTGATGATGATTTCGACGGTCCATCCCAGTCTGGGCGCTCTGCTGTCGGCCCACCAGTCGATCGGGGTTCCCGAGCCACTCAAACTCGCCGGGACGCCCGAGCAAAAGCGGAAGTTCTTGCCGCGCTGTGCCGCTGGCGCCATATCGGCGTTTCTGCTGACCGAACCGGACGTGGGCTCTGACCCGGCGCGCCTGGCATCGACAGCGACACCTGTCGAAGACGGCAAGGCGTACGAACTCGAGGGCGTGAAGCTGTGGACCACCAACGGGGTGGTGGCCGAATTGCTCGTAGTCATGGCCCGGGTGCCCAAAAGCGACGGGCATCGCGGCGGAATCAGCGCATTCGTGGTCGAGGCCGACGCACCGGGGATCACGGTAGAGCGGCGCAACAAGTTCATGGGGCTACGCGGCATCGAGAACGGCCTGACCCGGCTGCACAAGGTCCGGGTTCCCCGCGACAATCTGATCGGCCGGGAAGGCGACGGCCTCAAGATCGCGCTCACCACCCTCAACGCTGGACGGCTCTCGATTCCGGCCAATGCGACCGGATCGTCCAAATGGGCGCTGAAGATAGTGCGCGAATGGTCTGGCGAACGCGTGCAGTGGGGCAAACCGTTGGCCAAACATGAAGCAGTGGCCAGCAAGATCTCGTTCATCGCCGCCACCACCTATGCGCTTGACGCGGTGCTCGAACTGTCCGCGCAGATGGCCGACGAAGGCCGCAACGACATCCGCATCGAGGCGGCATTGGCCAAATTGTGGTCGAGCGAGATGGCCTGCGTCATCGCCGACGAGCTGATACAGGTCCGGGGCGGTCGGGGCTATGAAACCGCGGAGTCCCTGGCCGCGCGCGGTGAGCGCGCGGTACCGGCTGAGCAGGCGTTGCGGGATCTGCGCATCAACCGCATCTTCGAGGGTTCCAGCGAGATCATGAAGCTGCTCATCGCCCGCGAGGCGGTGGACGCCCACTTGAGTGCTGCCGGCGATCTGGCCAAGGCTGACACCGGTCTGCGGCAAAAGGCCGCCGCAGCAGCCGGCGCCAGCGGGTTTTATGCAAAGTGGTTGCCGCAGCTAGTTTTTGGCGAAGGTCAACGTCCGAGGGCGTATCACGAGTTCGGCGCACTGGCGTCGCATCTCCGATTCATCGAACGCTGCACCCGCAAGCTGGCTCGCAATACCTTCTATGGGATGGCGCGGTGGCAGGCGAAACTGGAGCAGAAGCAGGGCTTCCTTGGGCGGATCGTCGATATCGGTGCCGAGCTGTTCGCGATGTCCGCGGTGTGCGTGCGCGCCGAGGGGCAACGGGTCGCCGATCCTGTTCTCGGTCAGCAGGCCTACGAGCTTGCCGAAGCGTTCTGCCAGCAAGCCACCCTGCGGATTGAGGCTTTGTTCGATGCGTTGTGGACCAACACCGACAGCGGCGATGTACAGCTGACTCGCGATGTCCTCGAGGGCCGTTACAGCTGGCTCGAGGACGGCATCATCGATCAGTCAGAGGGCACCGGGCCGTGGATCGCGCACTGGGAGGCCGGAGAGTCGACCGAGGCCAACCTGGCTCGACGGTTTCTGACGGTGGCCGTCCCCAGCGAGGCGAATGTTTAGTTTTCACCGGTTCTTCAATAGCGATCGCTGAGGCAGAATCATCGCTATGGCCACCTATGTCGCCTCGGCGGGCGAATTCACCCGCGACACCAAGTACATCACCACCCGCGTCACCGCCGACGGGCGCGACGGCTATCCGGTAGAGCCCGACCGGTATCGGCTCGTGGTGGCCCGCGCGTGCCCGTGGGCCAACCGCGCGATCATCGTGCGTCGACTGCTGGGGCTCGAAGGTGCTCTCTCCATTGGGTTTTGCGGCCCCACTCACGACCAGCGCAGTTGGACATTCGATCTGGATCCAGGTGGCGTCGACCCGGTATTGAAGATTCCGCGGCTACAGGACGCGTACTTCAAGCGCTTCCCTGACTACCCCAAAGGGATCACCGTCCCAGCGATCGTCGATGTTCCAACGGGCGCGGTCGTCACCAACGACTTCGCGCAGATGACTTTGGATTTCTCGACGGAGTGGACCGCCTACCACCGTGACGGCGCGCCTGAGCTCTACCCGGAGCGGCTGCGCGCCGAGATCGACGAGGTGAGCAAGCGGGTTTACACCGAGATCAACAACGGGGTGTACCGCTGTGGGTTTGCCGGCTCGCAGCAGGCCTACGATGCGGCCTACGACCGGCTGTTCACCGCGCTGGATTGGGTGAGCGATCGCCTGACCAATCAGCGATACCTGGTGGGCGACACCATCACCGAGGCCGACGTTCGGTTGTTCACGACACTGGCCCGCTTCGACCCGGTTTATCACGGGCATTTCAAATGCAATCGGAGCAAACTATCCGAGATGCCGGTGCTGTGGGCCTACGCACGTGACCTGTTCCAGACGACCGGTTTCGGCGACACCGTCGACTTCGTCCAGATCAAGCAGCACTACTACATCGTGCACGCCGACATCAATCCGACCCAGATTGTGCCCAAGGGGCCGGAGTTGGCCGGCTGGCTGACTCCCCATGGACGGGAATCCTTGGGCGGCAGACCTTTCGGAGACGGTACGCCGCCTGGGCCACCGGTTGACGGCGAGCGAGTGCCGACCGCGCATGGCGCGTAGCTCCTTCCGCCCAGTGTCGACTTGTTGTGCCTAAACGACGTCAATCTCCGCAACAAGTCGACGCTGGGCGGCTCTTTAGAGCGGGCAACCTGCAGCGAGCAGGGCGCTCCGACTGCGTGCCACCACGACGTGTGGCCGCTGTCGCAGCATGTCGGCGCTCACCCGGATGATCGTCCAGCCCCGAGCCTGAAGCTCGGCCAGTCGATCGATGTCCCCGGGTGCGCTGCATCGGGTCGGTCCAGTGCTGTGCGCCGTCGAACTCCACGCCGACATTCCACTCTTCCCAGCCCATGTCGATGCGCGCGATTACCGCGCCCCGGGCGTTGAGCACCTCGATTTGGGTGTGTGGTCGCGGCAAGCCGCCGCCGATGAGGACTAAGCGAGTATGCGTTTCGCGGGGTGATTCGGCACCGCCGTCGGCCAGCGTCAAGGCCTGTCGCAACTGCACCAACCCACGCACACCCCGATGGCGGTCGGCCAGCAATTCGACGTCGGCTGGCTTCAGCTCGGTTGCGCGCATGAGAGCGTCGAGGCGAATCACTGCTGCGGTCAAGCCTTTTCGCCTGCCCAGGTCGAACGCGGTACGTGCCGGCGTAGTTAGGCGGATGCCGTCACGCAGACACACTTCGTCATCGGCGAGGAGGTCGCTGTGCAAAATGATCCCGCGCACTTTGTCGCGGCTACGTCGGTTCAACTCAGCGGGCAACCAATCGTCGATCCACAAGGTGCGGTGTAGTGCCGCCGCAGATAGGCCGGCCAGCGTCGCCGAACGCCCGGACCACAACCAGGCAGCGAGCGCACGGGTCACGGGAGTGAGCTTCTTTCCGCGCGGGATGTACACGTTGCGGTGGACCATCTCGAAATCGGTCCGCAATCTATGCGGCGTGACGATTCCGGATGCCAATGCGTCGGTTCCGGTAAACGGCCACTCCAGGTGTTGCATGCCGACACAGTGCCCCTGAGCACCGACACCGTCGATCCAGTGTCGACTTGTTGTGCCTAAACGACGTCAATCTCCGCAGCTACTCGACGTTCGGCGGAAGGGCGCGTAGCTAAAAGACTGTCCGCACCGACCATTCCGCGTGCGGGACGTCGCGTAGTTCACCCGAGGGGTCGACCACCAACGTCAATAGCTGCACCACTATCCCGGTCAGCCGACCACGCTGGGGGTCGAATGACGGGATCGTCACCGCGAGCCGGGTGCCGGGACGAAACATGGTGGTGGCGGTGTTGGCCGGATCCTCATACACCTGCAGTAGCCGCCACGGTGCCCGCGAAATAGCTTCGGGCACAGAGAGTTGCACCGGGTAGTGCTCGTTGACAGCCAGCTCGCCTTGGGCCTGCGGCTGCTGGCAGTCATCGAGGTTGAGCACGTTGCAATAGAGGTAGGGCCCGACACGGATCAGACGTCCGTGCGAATACGCGGTGATCTCCACGGGCTGCGGACCGCGCGGTCGTAGTAGATACCAGGTGCCGATTCCCGCCCCCACCGACAGCAGCACCGAGATGGCGAGCAGCACGACGGTGCTGCGTTTCACTTCGGCACCGCCGCGGGCCTACTCGCGCTCCGGCGCGTGCCTTCCTGTTCGACCATCACCGGCCTATTGCCGCCGAGGCCCGGGATGAGGGAGTCGCCGCGGAAGCTGACGATGGTTTGCGCCAGCCCCAGGATCAATATCGCACTGACCGCAGTGAAACCGACCCACAAGTCGGTGTACACCAACACGCCCAGCGCACC
The DNA here is from genome assembly GCA_963826365.1 of uncultured Actinomycetota bacterium. Classification (GTDB taxonomy): domain Bacteria; phylum Actinomycetota; class Actinomycetes; order Mycobacteriales; family Mycobacteriaceae; genus Mycobacterium. Next base: position 538,906 of record CAWGXA010000014.1, read on the forward strand.
GCCCAACACCCAGGCCAGCTGCAGCGTCGACTCCGAACGCCCGAAGCCCGACGCCCGCGATTCCTCGGGCAGATCGTCTTGTAACGATGCGTCCAGCGACGCCTTCGAAATTGCGCTGGCGCCAGAGGTAATCAAGGTCGCAATCGCTGCCATCAGCAGGTTGCCCGCCACCGCGGCGGCGAAGGCGACAGTGCAGACCGCGACCGTGCAGCGCACCACCAGGACCGACGGCCGGCCCAGTTTCAGCCGTGCAGTGGTGAAGTTGCCGACAAAATTGCCGATCCCGGCAGCGGCACCGATGATGCCCAGTATGGCGAGCTGTGCCCAGCCATCGGATTGATGCGCCTTAGCGACAAACGCGGGATACAAGAACAGAAATCCGACCATGACCTTGATGGTGCAGTTACCCCACAGCGAGGTAATGATGTTGCGGCCCAACGGCTGTCGAAGTGTCCCGCCGACCTTCTTGACTTCGTCGGGCCAGTTTCGCCGCAGCGGTTCGCTGTCTCGGCGATAGCTCAAGGTGGCTGGGACCTCGCCGGCGGTCACCTCGACCCAGCGCGGAATACGCATCGACAGCAGCGCGCCGGCAACGCTCGCCGCGACGACGACGAACAACGCCCCGGGCAGCTTCAACATGTGCGAGCAGGCGAATTCCACACCGCCGGCGATGGCTCCGCCGGCGATGGTGCCGCCGAGCAGACCGAACATGGTCAGCCGCGCATTCACCCGCACCAGGTCGATGGTCGGCGGCATCACCCGTGGAGTCACCGCGCTGCGCAGCACGCTGAACGACTTCGAGAACACCATCATCGCCAGGGCGCAGGGATAGAGCACCCACGACGGGAAGCTGCCGGTGGCGCCGTCGTAGTTCGTGATCAGCACCACTGCCAACACGGTGCGAAGCGCGAAGGACAGGGCCAGTGCGACTCGGCGGCCGTGTTGCAAGCGGTCCAGCGCGGGACCGATGAGCGGGGCGATCACCGCGAACGGCGCGATGGTAATCAACAGGTAGAGCGCCACTTTCGACTTGCTCTCGCCACTGGCTGCGGCGAAGAACAGCGTGTTCGCCAGCGCGACCGCCATAGCGGAGTCGACAGCGAAGTTCGCCACCACCGGCCAGGTCAGTGCGGTCAGACCGGATTTGTCGGCGCCGTCGGCGGTGGCGGCCCGCTGGACCATCCAGTACATCCGCGAACCCATCTCGCGGCTGCGCAGGGCCGCGGCGCGGGTGACGGTGATCCGTTCGCCGGGGGAGGCGCCACGCGGTGGGGGCGGGGTGCTGCCGCGGGGCCGATCTTTTTGTCCGCCCAGCGGCGGTAGGTAGCGGTTGGCGCTGGGCGGTCCCGGCGGGCGGCGCGTCCGGCGCTGGTTGGACTCGTCGGCCGGGTAATTGGTCATGCCGGGGTGCTGGTTGACCGATCCATTGCGGGTCCGGCGGCCCGGGTTAGGGGGCACGCGGCCCGGATCATCACGCCGCCGTCCAGACACAAATCAATTCTGTCCTATACCGCCAGGCAACAGGGCGTGGCTCGCCAACCTAGTATTGAGACGCAATGCAGAGAGGGATGAGCGTGACCGAACCCAGCGAGGAAACTGCCGTGGCAACCGTGGCCGAGTGGCCGCACGGGTTGGCAGAGGTGCTCACGGGCGCGGTTGATGTGGCCAGAGCCGCTGTCGAAGAGTTCAGCGGCGCGGAAACCGTCGGCGACTACCTGGGCGTCAGCTACGAAGATCCGGACGCCGCCACCCATCGGTTCCTGGCCCACCTGCCGGGTTACCAGGGGTGGCAGTGGGCTGCGGTCGTGGCGGCCTATCCCGGCGCCGATCACGCCACCATCAGCGAAGTGGTGCTGGTCCCGGGCCCGACGGCACTGCTGGCGCCACAGTGGGTGCCGTGGGAGGAGCGGGTCCGTCCGGGGGATTTGGGCCCCGGGGATCTGTTGGCCCCGACGACCGACGATCCGCGTTTGGTTCCGGGCTACACCGCCAGCGGTGACCCGGAGGTCGATGAGCTCGCCGCCGAGGTCGGACTGGGTCGACGTTGGGTGATGGGCGCCTGGGGTCGCTTCGAGGCGGCTGAGCGATGGCACACCGGCGACTACGGCCCCGACTCGGCGATGGCGCGGTCCACCAAACGCGTGTGCTGCGATTGCGGTTTCTTTCTGCCGATCTCGGGATCGCTGGGCGCGATGTTCGGGGTATGTGGCAACGAGCTGTCCGCCGACGGGCATGTCGTCGACAAGCGGTACGGCTGCGGCGCGCATTCCGACACCCCGGCTCCAGCGGGCGCCGGCTCGCCGGCGTATGAGCCATACGACGACGGCGTCCTCGACGTCATGGAGACTCCACCGGAGGCCCCAGCAGCCCCAGCGCCGTCCGAGTCGGTCGCGGAACCATCCGAGGACCCGGCAGAACCGTCGGAGCCTGCGGCAGAGTCGCAGGAGTCCGTGACGGAGTCGCCCGAACCTGTGGCGGAGTCGCCCGAGCCTGCGGCAGAGTCGCAGGAGTCTGTGACGGAGTCGCCCGAATAGCCTGCGCTATTCGCTGTCGAGGAACGTTTCCATTCCAGACTGGGCGCCACGAACGCCACGGCGGGCGCCGGCGAGTTGCAGCAAGAAGATGCTCGTTCCGATCACTCCGGTACCCAGCCCGGCCAGTGTCACCGGACGCCAACTTTCCAGGGCGGGTACCAGGAACGCGGCGGCCGCAGCAACCAACCAACCCAGCGCACCGATCACGATAAACGGCCACGCCCGCAACAGCGACGGCGGTAGCGGCGGCGGCTCAGGGGGTCGTCCAGGTTCGGCGCTCATCTCGCTCAATCTAACCCGTCGGCAAAGAGCCGCGGCGAGCCTTGAGGCCGGGGCGAGCCCCGCGGCGGCGAGCCCGCGCGAAATTTGTTGCACCCGAGCCAACGCGCCCGAAGTCCGCCCTTCGCCGTTTCATGTCCCGATTTCGCGAGTTCCGATGTAACCTCGCGCCATGCCTGACAGCGATGCGCGGCTGGCCAGCGACTTGTCGTTGGCCGTCATGCGGCTGGCCCGCCAACTGCGGTTCCGCAACCCGTCGTCGCCGGTGTCGCTCTCGCAGCTGTCGGCATTGGCGACGCTGACCAACGAGGGCCCAATGACGCCCGGTGCACTGGCGATTCGCGAGCGGGTGCGGCCACCGTCGATGACCCGGGTGATCGCCTCCTTGGCCGACGAGGGCTTCGTGGATCGCGCCCCGCATCCGGTGGACGGCCGACAGGTGTTGGTGTCGGTGTCGGAGTCGGGCGCCGAATTGGTCAAAGCGGCCCGGCGCGCCCGCCAGGAGTGGCTGGCCGAGCAGCTTGTGAAGCTGGACGGCGATAAGCGCGCCGTCCTGCGCGAGGCCGCCGACTTGATGTTGGCGCTGGTCGACGAAAGCCCGTGATCGACGCCGTCAACATCGAGGACGTCACTGATTCCGACGATCCGCGGCTCGACGATTTCCGCGACCTCAACAGCATCGACCGGCGCCCCGATCTACCGGCCGGCAAAGGGCTGGTGATCGCCGAAGGCGTGCTGGTCGTGCAGCGGATGCTGGCATCCCGATTCACCCCGCACGCGGTGCTCGGTACCGAGCGCAGGCTCGACGAACTCAAGGACGACCTGGCCGGCACTGCAGCTCCGTTTTATCGGGCCTCCGCCGAGGTCATGGCGCGGGCGATCGGCTTCCACCTCAATCGTGGCGTGCTGGCCGCGGCACGGCGGGTGCCGGAGCCCGGCGTCGCAGAGCTGGTCGACGGTGCCCGAACCGTGGCCGTACTCGAGGGCGTCAACGATCACGAGAATCTAGGTTCGATCTTTCGCAACGCGGCCGGGTTGGGTGTGGATGCGGTGGTGTTCGGCAGTGGCTGCGCCGATCCGCTCTACCGTCGCGCTGTCCGAGTATCGATGGGGCATGCATTGTTGGTGCCGTTCGCGCGGGCAACCAATTGGCCGGGCGATCTGGAGATGCTGCAAGAAAGCGGATTTCGATTGCTGGCGATGACCCCGCTCGGCGACGCACTCGCGTTGCCGGAGGCGATGACGGCAGCGCGCGACCAACGCGTCGTCGTGCTGGTCGGCGCCGAGGGACCCGGTCTCAGCAGAGCCGCCCTGCGGATGAGCGACGTGCGGGTGCGGATCCCGATGTCGCGGGGAACCGACTCGCTCAACGTCGCGACGGCTGCGGCTTTGGCGTTCTACGAGCGAGCTAGGCTCGGCGCGTGAGTGCCAAGCCCGGCCCTGGTGCCCAGGCCAAGCCGTGGGGAATGGGTCTGACGGTGGCCGGTTTTGTGGCCGCAGTGACCGGTGCAGCGATTGTGGTGCTCAGCCTTGGACTGGTCCAGGTGCATCCGCTGTTGGCCGTCGGGCTCAATCTCGTCGCGGCCGGGGGATTGGCGCCGACTTTCTGGGGATGGCGGCACACCTTGGTGCTGCGCTGGTTCGTGCTCGGTGCGGGCGTCGGTGTGACGGGCGCCTGGCTGGCGCTGCTTGCAATGGCTATGTAGGGCCGCTGGCAGCGGTCAGCGCTGGCCGCTCGAGCGCACGCCCAGCAGCACGTCCTCCCAAGCCGGAATGACCGGCCTGCCGCGTCGGCTGTGCACCGGCTGCTCGCGTGGCTCGCTGACTTCCCGCTGTGCGGTTTCCGGCGTGGCGACCTCGTCGAAGGCGACGTGCGCCACCCGTGCGACCGGCCGCAGCGGACGTTCGAAGTTGGGGTCGATCAACTCACTGGCCCCATCGTCGAGCGCGGTGACGATGCCGCCGTGGGCACCGGGGGCATAGTAAAAGTGCGCCAGGTTGTCGGACCGGCCGACCTTCCACGCCAGCTGCACCGTCCAGCGGTTGTCTTCGGTGCGCCAGGCGTCCCAGCTGAGTCCATCGGTGGGCAGGCCGCGTGACACCATGGCCGTGCTCACGGTCTCCAACAGGGTCATCACCGAGGGGCCGTCGCCGAGCTGTGGATGCGCGGCCGTTGCCAGCTCGGCGGCGCGATAGCGCTCCAGCAACACCGGATGGGCAAACCGGCGGATCCGCGAGATATCGGAGCCCGACGAAGCGGCAACTTGCTCGACGGAGGCGCCGGCGCGGATCTTGGACTGAATTTCCTTGGGGCTCAGCAAGTTGGTGACCTCGATGTCGAGGTGCGGTTGCTCCGGCGGTGCTGTGTTGCCCCGCAGAAGTTCGCGCAGTCGATCGTCGGCCGGCAGCTTGAACTGCTCCGTGGACTCGCCACCCTCGCAGATGATGTATTTGCTGTCGGTATCGAGCCCAACCAATTTGAGTTCCCGCATGGCTTCTCCTCGCAGGCTTTCTGCAGGTCAGCGACGACCCGTCACGTGCGCACTCTAGCCGAGTCGACGCCCATAACCTGTGCTGACACGCTGGGCGGTTTGCGTGCGGATGGCCGGCCGGTTACAGATGTTCGACGACCCAGTCGACGCACTGCGTCAGGGCGCTGACGTCATCGGGATCGACCGCGGGGAACATCGCTACTCGCAACTGGTTGCGACCGAGTTTGCGGTAAGGCTCGGTGTCGACGATGCCGTTCGCCCGCAAAGCTTTGGCGACCGCCGCCGCGTCGACGTCATCGGCGAAGTCGATGGTGCCGACCACCTGGGAGCGCAGCGCGGGGTCGGAGACGAACGGCGTGGTGTACGCCCGCTCCTCGGCCCAGGAGTACAGCCGCTGCGAGGAGTCCGCCGTGCGCTTGACCGCCCAATCCAGGCCGCCATTGCTCAGCAGCCAGTCGAGCTGCTCGGCCATCAGCACCAGGGTGCCGATCGCGGGTGTGTTGTAGGTCTGGTCCTTGAGGCTGTTCTCGATCGCGATCGGCAGCGAGAGGAAATCGGGGACCCAGCGACCGGACGCGGCAATGGCCTCAACCCGGGCCAGCGCGGCCGGGCTCATGACCGCCAGCCACAAGCCTCCGTCGCTGGCGAAGTTTTTCTGCGGCGAGAAGTAATAGGTGTCGGTGTCGCTGATGTCGACCGGGAGGCCGCCCGCGCCAGACGTCGCGTCGATGACAACCAACGCGTCACCGGAATCCGCCGGGCGCTGGACCGATAACGCAACCCCGGTCGACGTCTCGTTGTGCGCCCAGGCGATCACGTCGACGGACGGATCGGACTGGGGTTCGGGTGCGCTGCCGGATTCCGACTTGATGATCACCGGATCGCCGACGAAGGGGTTCTTGGCGACGGAGGAGGCGAACTTCGCGCTGAACTCGCCGAAGGACAGGTGCAGTGAGCGCTTGTCGATCAACCCGAACGCGGCCGCATCCCAGAACGCGGTGGCGCCACCATTGCCGAGAATGACCTCGTAGCCGTCCGGCACGGAGAACAGGTCCGACACGCCCGACCGGACCCGGCCTACCAAATTCTTGACCGGCGCCTGCCGGTGCGAAGTGCCGAACAATGCGGCCGCGGTGGTGGTTAATGCCTGCAATTGTTCGGGTCGGACCTTCGACGGACCGCATCCAAAGCGGCCGTCACGGGGTTTGATGTCAGCGGGGATCTGGAGCTGGTCAGCCATGCTCATCAGGGTAGTGAGGCGACCTGACCGGCCTATACAGCGGCCCGATTGTCGGCCGTCGCGACCGCCGCATAACGCCTGGATGGACCGGTTGTGGCGCAGCGTAAGTGTGAGCTAGCCCACACCAAATCGGTGACCACTGGTCAGGCCACAGTGCCAGAGGGCCCCTAGATAATTCCCGGTACCTGCGGTACCGTCTAGACATACGACGCCCAAATGTAAACCTCGTTGGGGAGGCTTGGATATGGCTAGGACGCGAATGGTCCGGCGCTGGCGGCGCAAGATGGAAGTGCGAGACGACGCCCAGTACGTTGACATGCTCGCCACACTGTCCGAGGGGTCTGTGCGGCGAAACTTCAATCCGTACACCGATATCGATTGGGAGTCCCCGGAGTTCGCCGTCACCGACAACGATCCCCGGTGGATTCTGCCGGCGACCGACCCGCTGGGCCGCCACCCCTGGTACCAGGCCCAGTCCGAAGAGCGCCAGATCAAGATCGGCATGTGGCGTCAGGCCAACGTCGCCAAGGTGGGTTTGCACTTCGAGTCCATCCTGATTCGCGGCTTGATGAATTACACGTTCTGGGTGCCCAACGGGTCCCCGGAATACCGGTACTGCCTGCACGAGTCGGTTGAAGAGTGCAACCACACCATGATGTTCCAGGAGATGGTCAACCGCATCGGCGTCGATGTCCCGGGCATGCCGCGACTGCTGAAGTGGCTCTCACCGCTGGTTCCGCTGGTGGCCGGCCCGCTGCCGGTGTTGTTCTTCATCGGCGTGCTCGCCGGCGAGGAACCGATCGACCACACGCAGAAAAATGTGCTGCGCGAAGGCAAGTCGCTCCATCCGATCATGGAACGGGTGATGGCGATTCACGTGGCCGAGGAAGCCCGGCACATCTCGTTCGCCCACGAGTTCTTGCACAAGCGGCTGCCGCAATTGACCAAGCGACAGCAGTTCTGGACGGCTCTGTACCTGCCGCTGACGATGAAGGCGCTGTGCCGGGCAATTGTGGTGCCGCCCAAGGCATTCTGGCGGAAATTCGACATCCCGCGTTCGGTCAAGAAGGAACTGTTCTTCCGGTCCCCAGAATCGCGCAAGTGGCTCAGTGACATGTTCGGCGATGTGCGGATGCTGGCACACGACACCGGGCTGATGCAGAACCGCTCCGCTCGGCTGATGTGGCGACTGTGCAGGATCAACGGGAAGCCGTCGCGCTACCGCAGTGAGCCGCAACGCCAACACCTCGCTGCCGTGCCGGCTGCGTAACCGACCGCGAGTTCCTTTATGCCGCATGTCATTACCCAGTCGTGCTGTAACGACGGGTCCTGTGTTTTCGCTTGCCCGGTGAACTGCATTCACCCGTCGCCGGATGAGCCGGGATTCGCGACGACGGAGATGCTCTACATCGATCCGGTCGCCTGCGTGGACTGCGGCGCGTGCGTGAGCGCCTGTCCGGTGGGGGCGATCGCTCCCGATTCCCGGCTGGAAACCAAACAGCTTCCGTTCGTTGAGATCAACGCGTCGTTCTATCCGAACCGGCCCGCCGACGTGAAGCTGCCGCCGACGTCGAAGTTGGCCCCGGTGATTCCGGCCGCCGAGGTGCAGGCCCGCCGACGGCCGCTGACCGTAGCCATCGTCGGATCCGGGCCAGCGGCGATGTACGCCGCCGATGAACTGCTCACCCAACATGGCGTGCGGGTCAACGTCTTTGAGAAGCTGCCGACGCCGTACGGGCTGGTGCGCGCCGGGGTCGCACCCGATCACCAGAACACGAAAAAGGTGACCCAGTTCTTCGACCGGGTCGCCCGGCATCGCCACTTCCGCTTCTACCTCAACGTCGAGGTCGGCAAGCACCTGAGCCACGCCGATCTGTTGGCCCACCATCACGCCGTGCTCTACGCGGTCGGGGCCCCCGATGACCGCCGGCTGGACATCGACGGCATGGGTCTGCCCGGCACCGGAACCGCGACTGAACTGGTCGCGTGGATCAACGGGCACCCCGACTTTACCGATCTCCCAGTCGATCTCAGCCACGAACGGGTGGTGATCATCGGCAACGGCAATGTCGCCCTGGATGTCGCTCGGATACTCACCGCCGACCCGGAGGATCTGGCCCGCACCGATATCTCCGACCACGCGCTCAAGGCTTTGCGGAGCTCCGCGGTTCGCGAAGTCGTGATCGCCGCGCGGCGTGGGCCCGCTCACTCGGCTTTCACCCTGCCCGAATTGATCGGGCTCACAACGACATCCGATGTGGTTCTGGACGCTGACGACCACAAGCTGGTGGCAGCTGATTTGGCGACTGCGTCGGACAGGTTGACCAGGACCAAGCTGGAGATCTTGGGCGAGCTTGGCGACGCTTCGGTGCCGGCGGCGCGCCCGCGAGTCCGGCTGGCGTATCAGCACACGCCCGAACGCGTGTTGGGGCAGCAGCGCGCCACCGGCGTGGAGTTCGCGGTCACCGGAACCGGGGAATCTTGCCAACTCGAGGCGGGACTGGTGCTGACGTCGATTGGCTACCGCGGCAAGCCGATTCGCGATCTTCCTTTCGATGAGTCAGCGGCGGTGGTGCCGAACGGGAACGGCCGTGTCGTTGACCCTGGCTCGGGCCGGGCGGTGCCCGGTGCATACGTCGCGGGGTGGATCAAGCGCGGGCCGACCGGATTCATCGGCACCAACAAGTCGTGCTCGTTGCAAACGGTGCAAGCCCTGGTTACCGATTTCAACGCCGGCGAACTGACCGACCCCGTCGGCAAGGCGGAGGCGCTGGACAACCTGGTACATGCCCGCCAGCCCGAGGTCGTCGACTCCGCGGGATGGGGCGCGATTGACGCCGCCGAGATCACGCGGGGCAGCGACGACGGCCGGCCGCGCAGCAAGTTCACCGACATCGCCGACATGCTGGAGATCGCAGCGACCGCGCCGCCCGCGCCGCGACGCGGGCTGTTGGCGCGGCTGCGCGGCTAACTACCCGCTTGCGCCGGACATTGCCGCCTGGATCTCTTCGGGACTGACCTCGCGCACCGGCTGCCCCAACGACCAGTGGTGGCCGAACGGGTCGGCGACCACGCCGTAGCGGTCACCCCAGAACTGATCCTGCAACGGGGCTATCACCGTGGCGCCCGCGTCCACCGCCCGCTGGAACTTCGCATCGACGTCGGTGACCGTCAGATGGATGGTGACCGGGGTTCCGCCCAGCGACGTGGGCGTCATCGATTTGCCGCCACAGGTCTCCGGGAAGTCGTCGTTGAGCATGACGTTAGAGCCGTTGATGCGCACAGCGGCATTAACAAGCCTGCCGTCGGGACCGGGCACGCGGCCTAGCTCCTCGGCGCCAAAAGCCTTGACGTAGAAATCGATCGCTGCGGCAGCATCTCCGACGACGAGGTGCGGAATTACTGCGGGTTCGACGTTGATGGCCATGGTGGTCTCCTTGTTGTCGGTCTCCAGCGCCCGCCGGGGAGGTCGGGCTCACGGTTATTGACTGCGTCCGCGACTCAAAGTCATCGCAGTCAGAACCATTCAACCGACGGGTACCGACAACAGGTTCAGGCGTCGGCGATAACCCGGTCCCAGCCGTCGACGGCCGATGGGCTGCGCGGGCCCGGGCCCACGTAGATGGCCGACGGTCGCACCAGCTTGCCGAGTCGCTTCTGCTCGAGAATGTGTGCGCACCATCCCGCGGTGCGCCCGCAGGTGAACATCGCCGGCATCATGTTGGCCGGCACCTGGGCAAAGTCCAGGATGACCGCGGCCCAGAACTCGACGTTGGTCTCGATCGCACGGTCCGGACGGCGCTCGCGCAGCTCGGCCAGCGCTGCCTGCTCCAGCGCGACGGCGACCTCGTGGCGCGGCGCGCCCAGTCGCTCGGCGGTGGAACGCAGCACCCGGGCCCGTGGGTCTTCCGCGCGGTACACCCGGTGGCCGAATCCCATCAGCTTGTCGCCGCTGTCCAGGATCTTCTTGACCAGGGCCCGGGCGTCGCCGGTGCGCTCGACCTCTTCGAGCATCGGCAGAACCCGCGCCGGTGCTCCGCCGTGCAGTGGCCCACTCATCGCGCCGATCGCACCGGACAACGCTGCCGCCACGTCGGCGCCGGTGGACGCGATCACCCGGGCAGTGAAAGTGGAGGCGTTCATGCCGTGCTCGGCGGCCGACACCCAGTAGGCATTAATGGCCTCAACGTGCTTGGGGTCCGGCTCACCCTGCCAGCGGGTCATGAAACGTGCTGTCACCGTTGGGCATTCATCGATTACTCGCTGCGGAACAGCAGGCTGGTAGATGCCGCGCGCGGACTGCGCCACGTAGGACAGTGCCATCACCGACGCCCGGGCCAGCTGGTCGCGGGCGGTGGGCTCGTCGGTGTCGAGCAACGGCTTGTATCCCCAGATGGGTGCCAGCATCGCCAGACCGGCCTGGACGTCGACCCGCACATCGCCGGTGTGGATCGGCAGCGGGAACGGCTCGGCGGGCGGCAGCCCGTGGCCGAACCGGCCGTCGACCAACAGCGCCCACACGTCGCCGAAAGTGACCTGCTGATCCACCAGATCCTGGATGTCGACACCCCGGTAGCGCAGGGCGCCGCCGTCTTTGTCCGGCTCGGCGATTTCGGTGGTGAAGGCCACCACGCCCTCAAGGCCGGCTACGAAGTTTTCCGGGACGACAGTCATACGAAAATTCTTGCACTCCGGCTTCGAGGCCACGCTACCGGCCGGTAGCTAAGCCCCGGTAGCGTTGGCTCGATGCCAGGACCAGACGACGCGCACCTGCAACGAATGCGAGTTGAGTACGGGTCCGCCGAGCGTGACGGCAGTCCCGATCTCGACGCGGATTGGCTCGCCGAGGGCTGGGTCGCGCTGTTCCGTAAGTGGATTCAAGACGCCGAACACTTCGGGCTGGCCGAGCCCAACGCCATGGTGCTGGCGACCGTCGCAGCCGGGAGGCCGGCCAGCCGGTCGGTGTTGTGCAAGGGCGTCGATGAGACCGGAATCACCTTTTTCACCAACTACGACTCCGCGAAGGGGCTGGAGCTAGCCGAGACGCCCTACGCGTCAGCGACCTTTCCCTGGTTTCAACTGGGGCGGCAGGTCCACGTCCGCGGACCGGTGACCAAGATCGACCCGGCGGCGACCGAGGATTACTGGTCCAAGCGGCCGCGCGGATCGCAGCTGGGCGCCTGGGCGTCGCATCAATCGCAACCGATCGGGTCGCGCGCCGCGTTGCTAGACCAGTTGGCAGAGGTGACCGCACGCTTCGCCGACACGACCAGCGTCCCGGTGCCGCCGGGGTGGGGCGGATACCTCATCGCTCCCGAGGTGGTGGAGTTTTGGCAGGGCCGGGAAAATCGGGTACACAACCGGATTCGGGTTGTCGGCGACCGCGTCGAGCGCCTGCAACCGTGACTACTTGCCAGGCCATTGCGCGCGGATACCCCGGCCGGATCACCCGGCGTTCACCTGAGCGAAAGCCGCAACACCAGCGGAGCCGACCCCGGACAGGCGCGCCCCGCCGATAACGACTACCTTCTGCAGTAAGCGCCTAGTCAGGCGCATCCATACCAGCCAGAGCGCAAAGGGGTTCTCGTGGCCGACACCGATGACACCGCAACTCTGAAGTACCCGGGGGGCGAGATCGACCTGCAGGTCGTCCGCGCCACCGAGGGAAACGACGGTATTGCGCTTGGTCCGCTGTTGTCCAAGACCGGTTACACGACGTTCGACAACGGGTTCGTCAACACCGCCGCCTGCAAGAGCTCCATCACCTACATCGATGGCGACGCCGGCATTCTGCGCTACCGCGGCGTGCCGATCGAGCAGCTCGCCGAGAAGTCGACCTTCATCGAGGTGAGCTACCTGCTGATCTACGGTGAGTTGCCGACCGCCGAGCAGCTGGCCGGTTTCACCCGTCAGATCCAGCTGCACACCATGCTGCACGAGGACCTGAAGCGGTTCTTCGACGGCTTCCCGCGCAACGCACACCCGATGCCAGTGCTGTCCAGCGCGGTCAACGCGCTCTCCGCGTACTACCCCGACTCGCTCGACCCGACCGACACCGAGCAGGTCGAACTCTCGACGATCCGGTTGCTGGCCAAACTGCCGACCATCGCCGCCTACGCCTACAAGAAGTCGGTCGGCCAACCGTTCCTCTACCCGGACAACTCCCAGACGCTGGTGGAGAACTTCCTGCGGATGACGTTCGGGCTGCCCGCAGAGCCCTACGAGCCGGACCCGGAGATCGTTCGGGCGCTGGACATGCTGCTCATCTTGCACGCCGACCACGAGCAGAACTGTTCGACGTCGACGGTTCGGTTGGTTGGTTCGTCGCAGGCCAACCTGTTCACCTCCATCTCCGGTGGCATCAACGCGCTGTGGGGGCCGTTGCACGGTGGCGCGAACCAGGCCGTCCTGGAGATGCTCGAGGAGATCCGGCAAAGCGACGACGACGTCAGCGAGTTCGTCCGCAAGGTCAAGAACCGCGAGGCCGGCGTCAAGCTGATGGGCTTCGGCCACCGGGTCTACAAGAACTACGACCCACGGGCCCGCATCGTCAAGGAACAGGCCGACAAGATCCTCGGCAAGCTGGGCGGGGACGACGAGCTGCTGACCATCGCCAAGGAACTCGAAGAGGCGGCGCTGACCGATGATTACTTCATCGAGCGCAAGCTGTACCCCAACGTCGACTTCTACACCGGCCTGATCTACCGGGCGCTGGGATTCCCGACTCGGATGTTCACCGTCTTGTTCGCGTTGGGACGGCTGCCCGGGTGGATCGCGCACTGGCGTGAAATGCACGACGGAGAGGACGCCAAGATCGGCCGTCCGCGCCAGATCTACACCGGATACACCGAGCGCGACTACGTCGGTATCGACTCCCGGTAACCCTTACAGCGCGGCCAACACCGCCATCGCGGCGTTGTGGCCCCCGATGCCTGACACCGCCCCGCCACGGCGAGCTGCCGAGCCGCACAACATGATTCGTTCGTGTGCAGTAGCCACGCCCCACCGCCGCGCCGGGGTGTCCAGCGGATCGCCGTCCTCGGCGAACGGCCACGACAACGCGCCGTGGAAGATGTTGCCCGCAGTCATGCCCAGGGTGCGCTGCAAATCCAGCGTGGTCGTGGTCTCGATGCACGGCCGGCCAGCTGCGTCGCTCATCAGAACGTCCTGAATCGGTTCGGCCAGAACAGAATTCAGCGAACTCAGCACCGACTCGGTCAGCCGATCGCGGGCTGCGTCGGGGTCGATGCCACGGAGTAACGGGTGTGGAGTGTGCAAGCCGAACACCGTCATCGTCTGAGCGCCTGAGTCGCGCAGTGCCGCCGACAGAATGCTGGGGTCGGTCAGCGAATGGCAGTAAGCCTCGCACGGCAACGGATCAGGGAGCTGTCCGGCGGCTGCTTGCGAATAAGCGGTATCCAGTTGGGTCCATGTCTCGTTGACGTGGAACGTCCCGGCAAATGCTTGTTCGGGTGTGACGTGGTCGTCGCGCAACCGCGGCAATCGGCGCAACACCATGTTGACCTTGACCTGCGCCCCGGGAGCCAGCGGCGCCGGTTGCTCTCCCAACAAATCGGCCAACACCGCCGGGGTAACACCGGCTAGGACGAACCTACCCCGGCTGAGGTGCTCGTCGTCGCCGCGCCGATAACGCACCTGAGCGTCCGGATCCACTGCGTAAACCTCTGCGCCGGTGACTATTTCGACGCCATGGCGGTCTGCGGCCATTGCCAGCGCTGCGCTCACCGCGCCCATCCCGCCGATGGGGACATCCCAATCCCCGCCGATCAGGTGGTACAGAAAGCAGATGTTCTGCCGCAGGAATTGGTCATCGAGACGGGCGAACGTACCGATCAGCGCATCGGTGGCGATCACTCCGCGAACCAGATCGTCGTGCACCGCCCCGGCGATGGCGTGACCGATCGGTTCGTCGATCATCGCCCGCCACGCGGCGGCGGCCTCGGGCTCACCGGAGGCTAGGACGTGGCTTCGAACCTGCTCGCGGGTGCGTAGCGGTTCCAGCAGCGTCGGCCACAGCCGATCGGTGACCAGCCGGCAGCGTCGATAGAACGCGTCGAAGCCGGGCTCGTCGTCGGCGGCGCCGATTGCGGCAAACGCGCGGCCGTTATCCGATCCGACCAGCAGCCCGGAGCGCCCGCCGGTAGCCGGCAGCGGGGTATAGGAGGAAAAGTGCCGGCGCGCCAACCGAACCGCGGCGCCCAAGTCCTCAAGGATGCGTGGCGGCAGCAAGCTGACCAGATAGGAATAGCGCGACACCCGCACCTCGACGCCGTCGAAGGCCTGCGCCGAGACCGCGGCGCCGCCAATCTGTCCCAACCGCTCGAGCAGCTGAACCCGAAGGCCCGCACGGGCCAGATAGCCCGCTGCGACCAGTCCGTTGTGACCGCCCCCGACCACGACGACGTCGAAATCCCGCGCGCCGTCGACGGCCATGCCGGATGTCGTTTGCTAGCCGAGTTTTCTAGCCGAGATACCCCTCGACCTGCCCGGCCGGACGTACCGCCGCCTCCTGGGGGTCGCCCCCGGTCTCTCGCAATGCTCGACGCTGTCGCAGCAGGTCCCAGCACTGGTCGAGTTCGATCTCCACCCGGCGCAGGCGATCGTGCTCCTCGGATTCGCTGATGTCGTGCTGCTGCAGTTGTGACCGCAGGGTTTTCTCTTCGGCCACCAGGTCGCGGATCTGTGCCAGTGTTTCGCTGTCGGTTGGTTTACTGCCATCGCCCATCGCTCTAGTGTGCCCGACGTAGCCGGCGTCGCGACGCCAACTCGGTAGGCTGCATATCGCCCGCGGGTCGGATGAGTCGCGGCGGGTCAATGGGGGAGGGGAAATCGGTGGGTGCACGGGTGCGTTCCGGCCAGACGGCCGGAGCCACCGACTCACGTCTTGCTCCGGCGTCGCGCTGGCGCTCGCTGGGTCTGCCCTGGCTGATCGGCCTGGTGGTCATCCCATTGTTGATAGCCGCAATCGGATACGGCGAGCTCGATCGGTCCCGTTCCGCATCGTCAGGCGCGCTGGCGACCCTGGGCCCATCGGGCAAGCGCGGTGCGCCGAAGATGAACTTGGCGCCTCTCTCAATTGTGCGCAACGCCAACGACATTACGTTGACTGGCGACTTTCCCGACGATTCCGCCAAAGCGATTTTGCTGAAGACGCTGAAAGGATCGCTGCCCTCGGGCGTCAACATCGTCGACCAAATCCATCTCAACCCCAACATCGACGCGCTCAATTTCTCGCACGCTGGGCCGATTTTCAAAGACAGCGGGTCGATCACCGACTTCAGTTTCACGGTCAACACCGACACCATCACCCTGGCCGGAACAGCCGCGTCGCAAGACCAGAAGAACACGATCGAGCGGGAGGTCAAGCACACCTGGTCGCATCTGAATGTCGTTGACAACCTTGCCGTTAACTCCTCGACTGCACCTGCGGCGCCGCCCGCGCCGCCCAGCCCCGCTCCGTGTGCCGACTTGCAAAAGTCCATCGATACCGCAACCGGCGGGCCGGTGAGCTTTGACACCGATGGGATCAGCTTGACCCCTGCCGACCAGCAGATTCTGACTCAGGTGGCAGACAAGCTCAAGGTATGTCCGAACGCGCACGCGACGATCGACGGCTACGCCGACAATTCCGGCACAGACGCGATTAACGTCCCGCTGAGTACCCAGCGAGCCCAAGCTGTCGCCGATTTCCTTGTCGCTCATGGCGTTGCCGGCGACCAGCTGATCGTCAAGGGTCTCGGCTCGATCGACCCGGTCGCCAGCAACGACACGGCCGACGGGCGCGCCAAGAATCGCCGCGTCCAAATCGTGGTCAGCTAAGGAGGTTCAGCGTGGATTTCGTGATCCAGTGGTTGTGGTACATGCTGGCTTTCGTGGCCGGTTCGGCCGCTGCCTGGCTGATCGTCGCCGCGCTGGCCAAGTTGGGCGCACGACGTTGAATTACGTGAACTGGTGGTTATTCGGCTTGTCCTTCGCGACGGGCTTCGTTTTAACGTCCGCGTTGACGGTTCGCCCCGTCAAGCGTCGAGCGCGGCGAGCACCGTCAGCGCAGCCAGATCCACCGACGACCAAGATTCTTGCCGACCCGCCCACGACCAAGATTCCCCTCGACCCGCCGACGACCAAGATTCCGGTCGCCAACGAGTCAGTGACCACGAAAATCTCTGTCGGGCAAGAATTCCCGACGACGAAAATCCAAGTCGCCACGGAGTCGGCGACGACCAAGATTCCGGTTTCGCCGCTGGCGCCCTACGGCCCGGGCTCCGCGAATGCCGGCCCGGATGGCGCCGGGCCGCCCGGGTGGCTGGTGAAGGGCCGGATGGACACCAAGCTCTACTACACCCCGGACGATCCACCTTATGACGCAGGCGCCGCCCAGGTCTGGTTCATCGACGAGGAGTCCGCGGCGGCGGCCGGTTTCACCCCGTGGCGCAAGAGATCGAAGAAATGACGGCGTCAGCTGGGCCCGGGAAGCCGCAGCAGTAACCGGGCTCCGCCCAGCGGACTGTCGTGCAGTGAAGCCGTCCCGCCGTGCAGGTGAGCCTGCTGGGCCACCAGTGCCAGTCCCAGACCCGACCCCGAATGCGACGCAGTCGATCCGCGGGAGAACCGCTCGAACACCACCCGACGCTCGTCTTCGGGCAGGCCGCTGCCGTTGTCGTCGACCGCGATGTCCACTCCGGCTCGTGAGCTGACCGCTGATAGCTGCACCTTGGTGGCACCGCCATGTTTGATTGCGTTGGCGATCGCGTTGTCGACCGCAATACGCAGACCCGCAGGCAATCCGACGATGATGCAGGTCGGCGACGGCACCAGGGACACATCGAGGTCGGGGTAGATGCGGCTGGCGTCATGGGCGGCGCGGTCGAGCAGGTCGGTGATATCGACCGGGACGTGATCGTCGGATGTCGACAATTCGCCCTGGGCCAGCCGCTCCAGGGCGGACAGCGTGGCCTCGATCCGGGACTGCGTTCGGATGACGTCGGTGATCACCTCGTTGCGCTGGTCATCGGGTAGATCCAGGGTGGACAGCACTTCGAGGTTGGTGCGCATCGCGGTCAGCGGAGTCCGCAGCTCGTGGGAAGACACGGCAGCGAAGTCGCGCGCCGAGGTGAGCGCTTCCTTGGTCCGGTTCTGCTCGTTCCAGATGCGTTGCAGCATGCCGCGTATCGCCTCGGCGATCTCGACGGCCTCGGTGGCGCCGTGCACTTCCACCTGCGGTGCCTCGTCGCCCGCATCGATCGATCGGGTCTGCTGGGCCAGTTGCTTGAACGGGCGCACCGCGAACGAAGCCAGCAGCCAGGCGAACACCGTCGCCGCGAAGATGGCAAACCCGCAGATCAGCAGCACCCTGCGGTGCAGATTGTTGGTCTCGGCGACGGTGGCGTCATACGTCGCGCCGACGGCGACCGATCTCGGCCCCGGTCCAGGGATGTCCACGGTGCGCACTCGGTAGCGCACGCCATTGACGTAGGCATCGGCGTAGTCGACGTTCAGCTTGGGCAGGGTGACGTCGGAATTCGACTCGACCATCCCGCCAATACGCACCGTGATGATGGCGTCCTGGTCGTTGGGCGAGCGCGGGATTTCATTCATGCCACGCCCGACGAACGGGATCGCGAAGCCTGCGGCCTCGTCCAGCCGGCGGTCCAGCCGTTCCTTGCGGTCGTTGGTGATCCCGACCCAGACGACGATGCCGACGATCAGCACCGGAATCGCGGCGCCAATGGCCGTCGCGAGTACTACCCGGGTCCGCAGCGAGGGCGTACGGGCGAAAATCCGCGACAGGAAATCCATGACGGCCGTTTTGTCTGCTTACTGCACCGTTACTGCAACCGCAGTACGAACCCGACCCCGCGAACGGTGTGCAGCAGCCTGGGCCCGCCGTTGGCCTCCAACTTGCGGCGCAGGTAGCCGATGAAGACATCGACGACGTTGGTGTCCGCAGCGAAGTCATAGCCCCACACCAGCTCCAGCAGCTGGGCGCGAGACAGCACGGCGGTCTTGTGCTCGGCCAGCACCGCCAGCAGGTCGAACTCGCGTTTGGTCAGGTCGACGTCGACGCCGTTGACCCGGGCCCGCCGACCGGGGATGTCCACCTCCAACGGGCCGACCGTGATGGTTTCCGAGGAGGTGCTCGCCACCGCGCCGCGGCGGCGCAGCAGCGCCTTAACCCGTGCAACCAGCTCGGCCAGCACAAACGGCTTGACCAGATAATCGTCGGCACCGGCTTCCAGGCCGGCAACCCGGTCGTCTACCGAGCTGCGCGCGGACAGCACGCAGACCGGCACATCGTTGTCCATCGCGCGCAGCGCGGTGACGACGCTGACGCCGTCCAGCACGGGCATGTTGATGTCGAGCACGATCGCGTCGGGCCGCGTCTCGGTGGCGCTGCGCAGCGCCTCGGCTCCGTCGACCGCGGTGGACACCTCGAATCCGGATAGCCGGAGGCCGCGCTCCAGCGAGGCAAGTACGTCAGAGTCGTCATCGACGACCAAGACGCGAGGTGGGCTTGCACCAGTGTCCATGCCGCCTATTTTGCCTGATGGTTGGCCAGAACCGGTCATGGGGGAGCGGTCCGGTAGCTAAATGGTTATGTTTTCGAGGCTCAGTCGCGACTACTCGCCGCTAGCGCCGTGACATCATCGAATTCGGATGGTGGGCCGAGACATTCGATGCCTTAGTCGGCGTTGACGTTGCGGGCGTTCGATTTTGGATCCGCCCTTCGCAAGGAACCGGAGAGATTGATTAGTGGTGACTAAGGCCATCGAGCCGCCGGATACGCTTGCGCTTGGCTCATTGTCAGCGATCGCCGTTGCGTCCACGCGTCACCGGCCGGCATCGGACCGCAAGCGGCCGTATTCGTACCTGCTTCCCAACCGCAAGCACTGGATCGTAATTCTCGCCGTCGCGATCTCCAGTCTTATTGCAACAGTTGGACTCCCGATCATGACGCGATCGGTGATCGACGGCGCGGTGCGTCACCAGGACCTGTCCAGTTTGTGGGTGGTGGGTTTTGGTGCCGCGGTTCTCGGTATCGGCGATGCGGCAATGCTGTTCGTCCGCCGGTGGCTCGCTGCGCGTAACACCAGCGGTGTGGAGGCGGATATCCGCAGGGACCAGCACGCGAGCCTGCCGATGTCGTTTCACCAGCGTCGGCAGTCCGGCAAATTGGCATCGCGGCTCATGAGCGATCTGTCGACCATCTGCGACTTGATGTCGTTCGGAGCGGTGTTCATCCTGTTCAACGTCTTGCAGATCACCGTGGTGACGGCGTGCTTATTGGCAATGTATTGGCCACTGGGCCTGGTCGTGCTGGCGGCGATCGTGCCGATCGTGGCTATCGTGCTGCGCTACCAGGGCGAGTTCACTCGACTCTCGCGGCAGGCTCAGGACCAATCCGGCTACATCGCAACGCATGTCGACGTATCGGCCGTCGGCCGCACAGACCACCTGTTCGATCGGTTCGAGGCCGACTTCACCAGGACGGACGACATCGGTCGTGCCAAGGAGTCTGTGGCAGCGAAGTTTTGGACCTTGCTCGAAGTCATCCCGAACCTCGCGCTCATCGCTTTGTTGGGATTCGGTGCCTACGCTGCGGGCCACGGATTGGTCACCGTCGGCACTCTGATCGCATTCGTCACCATGGCCCCGTCGCTGGTCTGGCCGGTGACTTCGATGGGATTCCTGTTGTCGATGACTCAGGAGTCGATGACGGCGGCCAACCGTACTGCCGAGATTTTCGATGCGCCCCGCGACGTCACCGCCGGGGTTCATATTGATCCAGTTGGGCCTGGGCGACTGGAACTTTTCGATGTCGGATTCCGCGTCCCCGACCCCGCGCGTGGTCGCAGATGGCTGCTTCGGCATGTCACGCTGGCCGTCGAACCTGGCGAAACCCTCGCCCTCGTCGGGCCTACGGATTCTGGCAGATCCCTTCTTGCGGCATTGCTTTCCCGAATCTACGACGCCTCGGAGGGGCATATTCTTCTGGACGGCCACAACATTCGCGAGCTGACGCTGTCATCGCTGCGTCGTTCGGTGATCACGGCGTTCGAGGACCCGACGGTCTTCTCGATGTCGGTGGCAGAGAACGTTCGATTGGGCCGCCCCGATGCCAGCGATGCCGAGGTCGCCGATGCCATCGACATCGCGGCGGCGCGGTTCGTTTACCACCTGCCGTTCGGGCTGGATACCCGCATCGGTCAACAGGGCGTGCGGCTTTCCGGCGCACAGCGCCAGCGATTGTGTCTGGCCCGGGCAATCGTTGCCGCGCCGAAGTTACTGGTGATTGACGACACCTTGTCCGGGCTCGACGTAAGCCCCGAGGCCTTGCGGCTCGCGCTCAGCGGGGCTACCGGCATCGTCGTCGCACACCGACTATCCACCGTGCTGCTTGCCGATCGGGTGGTGTTGCTGGAACCCGACGATGCTGTCGGGGCGACGATCACCCACGTAGGAACGCACGAGGAGCTGTTCGCGCGGGTGCAACGGTACCGTCAGCTATTAGTCGCAGATCATGAAATAGACCATTTAGCAACATATTTCACGATATAGATGATGTAGCGTCGACCGGGATCCGCTCAACCGCCTCAGGGCAATCCGATCCGGCGGTAGCGCTGCAAACGCGCGGCCCGGCGCTGCGCATCGGGTATTTCGCGCAACGCGTGTACTTCTGCGGCGATGGCGTTGGACAGTCGCTGGGAGAACTCGATCGGCTCGTCGGCGGCGTCGGGATATTCGCCAACGATGGCGTCGACAATCCCGGACCGCAACAGGTCGGCTGACCGGATTCCTTGGGCCGCAGCAAGTTCGGGGGCGTGAGTGGTGTCGCGGAAAACAATCGCACTGGCGCCCTCGGGCGGTAGCGGTGCCAGCCAGCCGTGCAGCGCGGCCAGTACCCGGTCGGCGGGCACCATTGCCAGCGCCGGCCCGCCGCTGCCCTGGCCCAGCAGAACCGACACCGTCGGGGTATCCAGCGTCACGAGTTCGGCCAGGCACTGCGCGATCTGACCGGCCAGGCCGCCCTGCTCGGCCTCGGTCGACAGCGCGGGGCCGGCGGTATCGATCACCAGCACGAGCGGCAGCCGCAGCTCGGCGGCCAGCGCCATGCCGCGCCGGGCTTCACGCAGTGACGCGGGTCCGACGAGCCCGCCCGTGACCCGTTGCTGGCCGAGGACCACCGCGGGCTGGCCGGCGAATCGGGCCAGCGCCAGCAGGGTGGTCGCCGCCTCGCCCGCACTGGTACCGGACAGCAGCACCCGGTCGGTGGCGCCGTGCCGCAGCAGATACCCGACGCCCGGCCGGTCCGGTCGCCGGGACGACTCCACCGAATCCCAGGCCGGTACGTCGGGAATCGGTTCGGCTGGCAGCCGGCTCTGCAGCGGCTCCGGAGCATCGGCGATGACCGTCAGCGCGCGATCCAGCGTCGGTCGCAGCTCTTCGAGGGCAACGACGCCGTCGATCACCCCGTGGCGGTGCAGGTTCTCCGCTGTCTGCACGCCGGATGGAAACGGCTCGCCGTACAGCTGTTCGTAGACCCGGGGCCCCAGAAACCCGATCAGCGCGCCGGGCTCGGCGACGGTGACGTGACCCAGTGAGCCCCACGATGCGAAGACGCCGCCGGTGGTCGGGTTGCGCAGGTAGACGAGATAGGCCAGATGCGCCTCTTTGTGCAGCCTGACGGCCGCGGCGATCTTGACCATCTGCAGAAACGCGACGGTGCCCTCTTGCATCCGGGTACCGCCGGAGCTCGGCGAGGCCAGCAGCGGGAGCCGCTCGGCGGTCGCTCGCTGCACGGCGGTAGTGATCCGTTCGGCCGCCGCCACCCCGATCGACCCGCCGAGGAAGCTGAACTCGCAGACCACCACCGCCACCCGGCGCCCGAATATTCGCCCCTCGCCGGTCAGCACTGCTTCGTCGAGGCCGCTGACCTCGCGCGCGTGGGCGAGTTCTGCGGCATAGGCCTCGCTGATCGGCAGCGCCAGTGGCTCGCTGTCCCAGCTGACGAAGGAGCCCTCGTCCAGGACCTCGGTCCGCAGTTGTTCCGTCGTGATGCGACTCACGCCTCGAGGCTATATAGGCTGGCGGCCATGATCGGTGTCACCCAGGCCGAAGCCGTTATGACCCTCGAGTTGCAGCGCCCCGAGCGCCGCAACGCCCTGAACTCACAACTCGTCGATGAGCTGCGGGAAGCCGTGTTGAAAGCCGACGATGGGTCCACCCGCGCGATCGTGCTGACCGGCCAGGGCACGGTGTTCTGCGCCGGCGCGGATCTCAGTGGCGACGCTTTCGCCGCCGACTATCCAGACCGGCTCATCGAACTGCACAAGGTGCTGGACGCGGCTCCCATCCCGGTAATCGGCGCCATTAACGGCCCCGCTATCGGAGCCGGCCTGCAGTTGGCCATGCAATGTGATTTGCGGGTGGTCGCGCCGTCCGCGTTCTTCCAATTCCCAACGTCGAAATACGGTCTGGCTCTGGATAACTGGAGCATCCGCCGGCTGTCTTCACTGGTCGGCCACGGGCGGGCCCGGGCGATGCTGCTGTCCGCCGAGAAGTTGTCCGCCGAGACGGCACTGCAGACCGGAATGGCCAATCGCCTTGGGACGCTGGAAGATGCGCAGGCCTGGGCCGGCGAGATCGCCGGTCTGGCGCCGCTGGCGATTCAGCACGCCAAGCGGGTACTGAACGATGACGCTATCGAGGAAGCGGAGCCGGTGCACAAGGAGCTCTTCGACAAGGCCTGGGCCAGCCAGGACGTCATCGAAGCACAGGTGGCGCGTGTCGAAAAGCGCCCACCGAGGTTCAAAGGAGCCTGATGGTAATGGTGCGCGCTGCGCTGCGACTGGCCGCGGGCACTGTGTCCCTGGCCGCCGGGGGGTGGGTGCTGCGCGCCCTGCATGGCGCTCCGGACGCTCTCGGTGCCGATCCGGTTGCAATCCAGGCGGCGGCAGCGGGTTCCCCCAACTACCGCGACGGCGTCTTCGTCAACTTGGAGCCCGCCTCGGCGCCCAACCCCGACGGCGAGCAATTACGGAACGTCGCATGGGAAATGGTGAGCCAACGCGCCGCGAGCCGTCCGAAGGCCACGATTCCGCTGGCATCGCCGGACGTTTACCAGGGTGATGCCAGCCAGCTGGCCGTCAGCTGGCTCGGTCATTCGACGGTGCTGGTGGAAATCGATGGTTACCGCGTGCTCACCGACCCGGTGTGGAGTGACAGGTGCTCCCCGTCGGACGTCGTCGGCCCGCACCGGTTACATCCGCCGCCGGTGCTTTTGGAGGGGCTACCCGCGCTCGACGCGGTGGTTATCAGCCATGACCACTACGACCATCTCGACGTCGACACGATCATTGCGCTGGCCCGCACGCAGCGGGCCCCGTTCTTCGTGCCGCTCGGTGTCGGTGCGCACCTTCGCGCGTGGGGCATCCCCGAGGGTCGCATCGTCGAACTCGACTGGAATCAAAGCGCAAACGTCGACGAGCTCACCGTGGTGTGCCTGCCGGCACGGCACTTTTCGGGGCGCCTGTTCAGCCGCAACAACACCCTGTGGGGGTCGTGGGGGTTGATCGGTCCGAACCATCGGGCGTATTTCGGCGGCGACAGCGGCTATACCAAGAGCTTCGCGGAAATCGGCGCCGAGCACGGACCGTTCGACCTGACCCTGCTGCCCATTGGGGCCTACAACGCGTTGGCGGCCGACGTCCACATGAACCCCGAGGAGGCGGTCCAGGCCCACCTGGATGTCACGGCCGAAGGGGCGGGATTGCTCGTGCCGATTCACTGGGCCACCTTCCGGCTGGCCCCGCACCCGTGGGCTGAACCGGCCGAGCGGCTGCTCGCGGCCGCCGAAGCCGCCGAGGTGAAGGTGGCCCTACCGGCGCCCGGTCAACGGATCGATCCGTCCGCGCCGTCGAGATTCAACCCGTGGTGGCGGCTCTAGATTCGCCGGCACCGCGACTAAAGTCTGCGGGCATGACGAAACGCGCGGCATTAGCCGCTGTCGTGGTGGTTTTGCTGGGGTTGGTCGGATGTGGTTCTGGGCAACCGGTGTCGAGCCCGCCGTCCGCGTTGTCTGAAGCTCCTCCCAACGAGGTGTCGGGTCTGGACATTCCGCCCGGCCGAATCGACGACGCCATCACGAAAGTCGACGGCCTGGTCAACGACCTGATGAAGAACACCGGCATCCCCGGCGTCGCGGTGGCCATTGTTCGCGGCGGAAAAACGTTGTACGCCAAAGGGTTCGGCGTCAAGGACGCAAGCAAAGGCAGCGGCCAGGACAACAAGGTCGACGCCGACACCGTCTTCCAGTTGGCCTCGGTGTCGAAATCGGTTGGGGCGACCGTGGTGGCACATGAAGTGACCGACAACGTCATCAGCTGGGACACATCCATCGTCGCCAAACTGCCGTGGTTTGCCCTGTCGGATCCCTACGTCACCGGCCATGTGACCGTCGCCGACCTGTACTCGCATCGCTCTGGTCTGCCCGATCACGCCGGCGACAAACTGGAGGACCTCGGCTATGACCGCCGACAGGTGCTGGAGCGACTGAAGTACTTGCCGCTGGAGCCCTTTCGAATCAGCTACGCCTACACCAACTTCGGCTTGACCGCCGCCGCCGAAGCGGTGGCCACCGCCGCAGGCAAGTCCTGGGAGGACCTGTCCGACGAGGTGCTGTACCACCCGCTCGGCATGACCTCGACGAGCTCGAAGTACGCCGACTACATGGCCAGGCCCAATCATGCGGTCGACCATGTCAAGGTCGGCGACAAGTGGGAGCCACGCTTCCAGCGCGACGCCGATCCGCAGACACCCGCGGGCGGGGTGAGTTCATCGGTCAACGACATGGCGCGCTGGCTGACGATGGTGATGGCGAACGGAACCTACAACGGCCAGCGGATCATCTCGCCCGAGGCGTTGTTGCCGGCGATCACTCCGCAAGTCATATCGGTGGCCGCGTCATCGCCACAAGCGCGGGCCGGCACCTACGGTCACGGGTTCAACGCCTCGGTGAGCTCGTCGGGGCGCACGACGTACAGCCACTCTGGCGGCTTCTCGTCGGGCGCGGCGACCAACTTCGTGGTGATGCCCGCCGAAGACGTCGGCATCATCGCGCTGACCAACGGCGCGCCCTACGGCATACCGGAAGCCCTGACCGCCCAATTCATGGATCTGGTGCAGTACGGCCAAATTCGCGAGGATTGGGCGGCGCTGTACAACCACGCGCTCGGCCCGATGAATAACGCCGAAGGCTCGTTGGTGGGCAAGCAGCCCCCAGCCAACGCCGCGCCGGCCCGACCGCTGACCGACTACCTGGGCATCTACAACAGCGACTATTGGGGCCCGGCGGTCGTGACCGAACACGACGGCCAACTTCAGCTCGCGCTGGGTCCGAAGAATCAGGCGTTCACCCTGACGCACTGGGACGGCGATACCTTCAGCTTCGCATTGACGAACGAAAATGCCCCGCCCGGAACGATTTCCAAGGCCACCTTCGTCGGGTCCCCCCGCGCCACGCTGAACCTGGAGTACTACGACACCGACAAACTGGGAACGTTCACCCGATGAACCCGGCGGCCATCTCGGGCCTGACCGACGCCGAGGTGGCGCGGCGGGTAGCCGAGGGCCACAGCAACGCACGTCCGGTACGTGCCGCCCGCAGCGTCTCAGACATCGTCCGGGCCAACGTTTTCACCCGGATCAATGCGATCCTGGGCGTGCTGCTGGCGATCGTGCTGGCGACGGGTTCGGTCATCAACGGGCTGTTCGGCCTGCTCATCATCGCCAACAGTGTGATCGGGATAGTCCAGGAGATCCGGGCCAAACAGACCCTGGACAAGTTGGCGATCGTCGGGCAGGCGAAACCGTTGGTGCGCAGGCAATCCGGAACTCGGGCATTGATGCCCAGCGAGGTGGTCCTCGACGACGTCATCGAGCTCGGCCCTGGGGACCAGATCGTCGTCGACGGCGAGATCCTCGAAGAGGAAAACCTGGAGGTCGACGAATCGCTGCTGACCGGCGAGTCGGACCCGATCGGCAAGGACACCGGCGATGCGGTGATGTCGGGCAGTTTCGTCGTCTCCGGCACCGGCGCCTACCGCGCGACCAAGGTCGGCCCGCAGGCCTATGCCAGCAAGTTGGCCGAGGAGGCCAGCAAGTTCACCCTGGTGAAATCCGAACTGCGCAGCGGTATTAACCGAATCCTGCAGTTCATCACCTACCTGTTGGTGCCGGCCGGGCTGCTGACGATCTACACGCAGTTGTTCACCACGCACGCCGGCTGGCGGCAGTCCGTGTTGCGGACGGTGGGCGCGCTGGTGCCGATGGTGCCCGAAGGCTTGGTGCTGCTGACCTCGGTCGCATTCGCGGTTGGCGTCGTCCGGCTCGGTCAACGCCGCTGTTTGGTGCAGGAGCTGCCCGCCATCGAGGGATTGGCTCGCGTCGATGTGGTCTGCGCCGACAAGACGGGCACCCTCACCGAAAGCGGGATGCGCGTCGCGGACGTCGTCGAACTCGGGGCGGCCGGCCGACAATCGCTCGCCGAGGCGTTGGCCGCGCTCGCCGCAGCCGACCCACGTCCCAACGCCAGCATGCAGGCGATCGCCGAGACCTACGACCAACCGCCCGGCTGGATCGCCACGGCGAGTGCACCTTTCAAGTCGGCCACCAAGTGGAGCGGGGTGTCCTACCGTGATCACGGTAACTGGGTGATCGGGGCACCCGATGTGCTGCTCGATCCGGCTTCGGCAGCCGCGCAACGAGCCGAGCAGATCGGTGCTCAGGGGTTACGCGTCCTGCTATTGGGTGTCGCCGACACGGCGGTGGATCAACCCAGCGCGCCTGGACGTGTTACCGCGGCGGCACTGGTCGTGCTCGAGCAGAAGGTGCGTCCCGACGCCCGCGAGACCATGGAATTCTTTGCAAACGAGGGTGTTTCGGTCAAAGTCATCTCCGGCGATAATGCCGTATCGGTGGGTGCGGTCGCGGCCAAGCTTGGCCTGCACGGTGAGACGATGGATGCCCGCCAACTTCCGGAGGATCCCGGAGAATTGGCCGATGCGTTGGATACCCACAGCACCTTCGGTCGGGTGCGGCCCGACCAGAAACGCGCCATCGTGCATGCTCTGCAATCGCGTCGGCACACCGTGGCGATGACCGGCGACGGCGTCAACGACGTCCTGGCTCTCAAGGACGCCGACATCGGGGTTGCGATGGGCGCTGGCAGCTCGGCATCGCGTGCGGTGGCGCAGATCGTGTTGTTGGACAACAGGTTTGCGACACTTCCCTATGTCGTCGGTGAGGGCAGGCGGGTGATCGGCAACATCGAGCGGGTCGCCAGCTTGTTTCTGACCAAGACGGTGTATTCGGCGCTGCTGGCGTTGTTGGTGGGTGTCGAGTGTTTGTTGTCCAAACCGCTGGGCGCGGATCCGCTGTTGTACCCATTCCAGCCGATCCACGTCACGATCGCGGCGTGGTTCACGATCGGGATCCCGTCGTTCATTCTTTCGCTGGCACCCAACAACGAACGCGCACATCCCGGCTTCGTCCGACACGTGCTGACTTCGGCGTTGCCGTCCGGGATTATCGTCGGCACCGCGACGTTCGTCTCCTACCTGATCGCCTACAAGGGACGCCACGCCACGTTCGCCGAACAGGATCAGGCTTCGACCGCTGCGCTCATCACGCTGCTGGTATCGGCGGTGTGGGTGCTCGCGGTAGCCGCTCGCCCGTACCAGTGGTGGCGGGTCGCGCTGGTAACTGCTTGCGGCCTGGCGTATTTGGTGATCTTCAGCATCCCGTGGGCCCAGAAGAATTTTCTGCTCGACCCGTCGAACCTGACCGTGACGTTCACAGCGCTGGGGATTGGGGTGCTGGGCGCCGCGGCGATCGAGGCAGCGTGGTGGATCCGGGCCAGCATGCTCGGCGTCCAACCGCGGCTGTGGCGCTAGTTCAGCCGACGGGATGCGCCGGTGCGTTCTTGCCACGTCACCCGTTGCTCTGGCCGACGGCGCGCCTTCGAGAAATTGCCCGAGCGGCGGGCAGGTAGGGTTTCACCAGCCAAATACCAGGGGAAGGGACGGCGCATGGGATTGCTGGACAAGGCCAAGGATCTGTTGGCGCAGAACGCTGACACGGTTGAGACGGTGATCGACAAGGCGGCCGAGTTCGTCGACGACAAGACGCAGCGCAAGTACTCCGACACCATCCACACGGTGCAGGACGAGGCCAAGAAAGCCGTCGGCACTGACGGTTCGAGCGACAAGCAGAACTGAGCGCATGGCGAAGCTTTCCGGATCCGTCGACGTACCGCTGCCGCCCGAGGAGGCGTGGAAGCACGCCTCCGATCTGTCCCGCTACAAGGACTGGCTGAGCATCCACCGGGTGTGGCGCGGCAAGTTGCCCGACGATTTAGAAAAGGGCACGGTGATCGAATCGATCGTCGAGGTCAAGGGCATGCTGAACCGGATCAAGTGGACGATCGTGCACTACAAGCCACCGGAAGCCATGACGCTCAACGGCGAAGGCGTCGGCGGGGTCAAGGTCAAGCTGATGGCCAAGGTCACACCAAAAGACGATGGCTCGGTCGTCAGTTTCGACGTTCATCTTGGGGGACCGGCGCTGTTCGGGCCGATCGGCATGATTGTCGCGGCCGCGCTGAAAGGCGATATCCGCCAATCGCTGCAAAAGTTCGTCACGGTGTTCACGAGTCCCGATCCGGGCCGCAACGGGGACCGCGGCCCGCGTCGCTGACGGCCGTCCCGCGATGAGTTTCTCCATCGGCGCCAGTCGATACGTGTGAGCCCCACTGAACGGGGCGTGACACTACAAGGAGGACATCGTGCCCATCCGTGACGGTGCGCCGCTGGGCGCGCCCTGCTGGATCGACTTGACGACATCGGACGTCGAGCGTGCCCAGGATTTCTACGGCACCGTTTTCGGGTGGACGTTCGAATCCGCCGGGCCGGAGTACGGCGGATACATCAATGCCGCCTCAGACGGGCGTCCGGTCGCCGGCCTGATGACTAATCGGCCGGAGCATCAGTCCCCGGACACTTGGGCCACCTACTTCCACACTCACGACATCGCGGCGACGATGTCCGCGGTGACGGCGGCGGGCGGGTCGACGTGCCTGGACGTCATGGAGGTACCGGCCAAGGGTTACATGAGCCTGGCGATCGACCCGTCGAGTGCGTTCTTCGGCTTGTGGCAGCCGCTGGAGCACCGCGGGTTCGAAGTGATCGGGGAGGCCGGCTCGCCGGTCTGGCACCAACTGACCACCCGCGACTTCGCCGCCGCCGTCGACTTCTATCGGGAGGTTCTGGGGTGGCGAACCGAGCAGATTTCTGACACCGACGAATTCCGTTACACCACAGCGTGGTTCGGTGAGCAGCAGTTACTCGGCGTGATGGATGGTGCGGCCTTTCTGCCGGACGGCGTGCCGTCGAGCTGGACCACCTTCTTCGGCGCCAAGGATGTCGACCACACGCTGGGGGTGATCGCTGACAACGGCGGCGCCGTAGTGCGAGGAGCGCAGGACTCCCCGTATGGTCGGCTGGCCGCGGCGACCGACCCGACGGGTGTTGCGTTCAACCTGTCGTCGCTGCCGACCTAGCCTCCGCCGCGCGTGGCGAGCGGCGAGGTATCCAACACCCTACTAACCTCGCAACCATGACCCGCCGCGTGCGCCCCGGTTGGCTGGTGGCGTTGTTCGCCCTGGTCGTTTCCGTCAGCGCCTGGCTACCGTGGCTGACGACGACGATCGGTGGCGGCGGGTGGGCCAGCGCCATCGGGGGAAAGCACGGCAGCCTCGAGCTGCCGCCCGGGTTCGGCGCGGGTCAGCTTATTGTGCTGCTGTCCTCGACACTGTTGGTGGCCGGTGCGATGGTGGCTCGCGGCCTGTCGGTGAAGTTCGCTTCCATGGCCGCGCTGGTCATTTCGCTGCTGATCGTGGCGCTGGTGGCGTGGTACTACAAGCTCAACGTCAACCCGCCGTTGTCGGCCGAGTACGGGTTGTATGTCGGTGGGGTCGCCGCGCTGTGCGCGGTGGCATGTTCGATTGTGTCGGTGATCGCTGCGGTGGCCGCGGCTCGGTCCCGCCGGTCAGGTGTTTAGTTCCGGCGGGAACTCGTGCTTGCCGGACGTCGAGCTTTCGCCAGGCTCATTGACTCCGTACACGAAAGGCGCGAAGACGACTTCGCGACCGTCCGGGTCGCGATAGGTGACCGCACCCGTCGCCTCCCAGTACGGATGCTGCTCGACGGATTGGTGCCCTGCTTGTTGTAAGCGCGCGACGGCGGCCTGCTGTGCTTGCCGGTCGGGGAAGTACAGGCACAGCTGCTCATGGTGATCGACCGCGACGGCATCGACGGCCTCCACGATTTCCATCGTCAGCGGTGAGCTGGGCAGTCCGAAGATGGCGCCATTGCTGCCGTAGCTCTCCCCGAATGTCTCGTACAGCGGCAGCCCTACCAGCTCACGGTAAAACCGCACCGTGTCGTGGAAGTGCGACGAGCGACGGGCGAAGCGGATCGCTCCGATGGTCGCCAACTCCGTGGGCCACTGTGTTGTTCGACGGGGTTTCTTGGTGTCCATTCTTAGCTATACCTGAGCGGGTTACAGCCCGACCGCGTTGGCGGCCGAGTCCGCGGTATCCCAACGCCGCAATTGCGCCCCCGGCGCCCACGTCGAATGCGTGCCGCTGGAAATGCGTTCCGGCAGTGCAAGCTTGCACACCGGGCCGTCGGCCAACCGGGCCGCGTCGAAAATCACGCAGTAGGAGGCGTCGGTGTTCATGTCGGTGGTCAAGGTGACCAGGTAGCCGTCGTCCTCGCCGGTGGCGCCTACCCGTGGCGCCATGGCGGTCTCGCTGCCGTAGACGCCGTCGCCGAATGCGAACCCTTCCTGCCCTCCGGTGAGCAGGTCGTGTTTAACCAGTCCGTCGAACAGGAACCAGCCCGGCTTCCCGGTCGCGGCGTAGGCATAGCGGTAGCTGCCGGCCGCATAGTCGGGGTTGATGGTCCCGAACTCGGTGATGGATTCCGACAGCTGCTCTTCTCGCACGGCGCCGGTGACCAGGTTGAAGCGCCAGCGGTGTAATCGGGCCTGCAGGCGATCCAGCGCTAGGAAGCGAAAGAGCTTCTCCCACTTGGTCCCTCCGGTGTCCAGCGGCTGCGGATCGCCTTCGAAGAAGCCGTCGAGGACGATCTCGTCGCCCTCCTCGTAGGCGTTGACGAAGTGCAGCACGAACGTCGGGTCCGCCTCGAACCATCGAATGTCGCCGGTCGAGCCACGACGCGGAAGCACCGCGAAGCGAGACGGAATGTCGGGATAGAAGCGTGGCATATGCACATCGTGCTCGAGCAGCCGCGGATCCCAGAACAATGGGAAATCGTTGAGGATCACGTAGTTTTCGGTGAACGCCATGTCGTGGGGGAGCCGCGGCCCGGGTAGCGGGATGTCGACGTAGTGGACCAGCTCGTTGTTGTTGTCGACAACCCCGTAGTGCATGTACGGGGCCTGCTTGCTGTAGTTGAAGAACAGCAGTTCGCCAGTCTTGTTGTCCACCTTCGGATGTGCGGACACGCCCCAGTCGATCGGGAAGCGGCCGTTCCAGCTCTCCTTGCCCAGCGTGTCGGCCGAGAACGGATCAACGCGGTACAGATCACCGCATTGGTAGAAGCTGGTCAGCGCGATACCTCGGTGGACGATGACATCGGTGCTCGACGCGTCCTTCATCCGGGTACGGGCACCCCAGCCCTGCTCGCGCTTGGCCAACTGCACCGGCTCGGCCAACCCCGGCCACAGCGGCTCGCCCGCGTCGTTCTCGGCCACAAAACCGTCCGTGCGGATAAAGCGGTTGCGGTAGAAGGCTTTTCCGTCGCGGAAGCCGACGACGTGCATCATGCCGTCGCCGTCGAAGGGATGATAGGTCTTGAGCGCCGGGTGTAACGGGTTCTCCGTGTTGCGCAGGTAGACACCGTCTAGGTCGTGCGGGATCTCGCCCTCGACAGCGATGAGGTCGTCGGCGTCCCACTCGGTGGTCTGTGGTCGCCACGGGCCGGTGCGGTAGGGGTGGTCGTCATCTTCGGGCAGCGTCGACAGGAACTTGCCGACAATTTCAACATCCATGATCACGCACCCCTGGTCGTGCTGACGACGAAACTGACCGTGGTGGCGGTGCTGCCACCGAAGTTCAGGGTGCCAAAGGTTTTCGCATTCTCAACCTGATACTCGCCGGCGTCGCCGCTGACCTGTTTGGCCGCGTCGAGCAGCATGCGCACGCCTGACGCCCCGACTGGGTGCCCGCCGCCGATCAGCCCTCCGCTCGGATTGATCGGGAGCCGGCCGCCGATTTCGATCTCGCCGTTTTCGATGGCCTTCCACGATTCGCCGGGGCCGGTGAGCCCGATGTGGTCGATGGCCAGATACTCACTGGGAGTAAAGCAGTCGTGCACCTCGAACCCGTCGACGTCGTCGAGCGTCTGATGCGCGCGGCGCAACGCGTCGAGGACCGCGGCCCGCACGTGCGGCAGCACGTATGGTTCGTCGGCTGCGCGGTCCAGTTTCTGTCGCAGACCCAGCCCGACGGTGCGATGCCCCCAGCCGTCGATGCGGCCGATCGGGCGCGCGCTGGGATTGTCGCGCAGGTAGCCATCGTTGACCAAAACCAATCCCGCACCGCCATCGGTCATTTGGCTGCAATCGAATCGGCGCAGCCTGCCTTCGGTGATCGGGTTGGTGGCATCGTCATCGGTGATCGGGTCAGGGACCGTCCACGACCGGGTCTGTGCGTTGGGGTTGCGTCGCGCGTTGGCGAAGTTCAGCTGGGCGATGGCGCGCAGATGTTGGTCGTCCAGGCCGTATCGGCGGTCGTATTCGTCGGCGACCTGGTCGAACATCGACGGCCACAGGTAGCGCGCGCCGGCCCCCTCGTGTCCGGTCCACGCGGCGGCGCCGAGATGCTGGGCGGCGATGTCGCCGGGCACCGTTTTCTCCAACTCGATACCCAGCACCAGCGCGGCGTCGTAGGCGCCCGACCGCAGATCGGCCATCGCCGACAGTGCTGCCACACTGCCGGAGGCGCACGCGGCTTCATGCCGCGAAGCCGGGGTGTCCCAGAGGCCATCGCAGACCGTGGCCGGCATGGCACCGAGGTGGCCCTGGCTGGCGAACATCTCGCCGAAGGCATTGGCGACGTGGACGACCCCGATGCCGGCCGCGTCCACACCGGCGGCAGTGAGGGTGCCTTCGACGACCTCGGCGGTCAACGCCGCGTAGTCGCGATCTTCTTTGCTGAGGTTACGGGCGAAATCACTCTGGTAGCCGCCCAGAATCCAGACGCCTGTGGAGCCATCCATAAGCCGCACGCTACTCCTGGATGGCGCCGGCTCGGTCGGATCCGGTGGCCATTTGCAGGGCCCAGAGATGGCGGACCCGTCGGCTCTCGGGCTGAACCGACGGGGCCTAGGTGGGCGCATAGGCCGGCCCACGCGCCCACCCTTTGGGGGCATACCACTCCCAGCGCCGCGCAAACATTACGTTTCAACTTCGGTGCAGATTCGCCAAACCGGCTCTGAGCTGCTCGAATGAGGATCAGTGCTGGTCGAGGCTAGATTGCGCCTTCGATAAGCTCGGGTCCGTCCGGGTGCCGGATGGCCTGGTCGTGGCGATCGGGCGCAGCGCCGGAATCGGCGAAGTCGACGTCGGCGAGGTCGATGCCTTTCGTCTCACGGACGGCCAGGGCGGACACCGCGCTCACCGCCGCGGCGCCCGCCAGGTACCAGGCAATCGGAACCGCGGACTTGTAGGTTTCGAGCAGCCGGACGGCGATGATCGGTGCCAGCGATCCGGCCACGATCGCGGTGACCTGGTAGCCCAGCGAGACGCCCGAATACCGCATCCGGGTCGGAAACATCTCCGCCATGGTGGCCGGTTGCACCGCATACATCAGTCCGTGGATCACCAGCCCGATGACGATCGCGCACAGGATGATCGCGTTGCGTCCGCTGTTCATCATCGGAAAGGCGAAGAACCCCCAGGTGCCGGCCAACACAGCGCCGACGAAATAGACTGGGCGCCTGCCGAATCGGTCACTGAGATGGCCGAACCAGGGGATGACCACGAAATGCACGGCATGGGCCACCAATAACCACCACAAGATGGCTTTGGTATTGGCGTGCACATGCACTTTGAGATAGGTGATGGAGAAGGTGACGACCAGGTAGTACATGATGTTCTCGCCCACTCGGAGGCCCATGGCAGTGAAAACACCACGCGGATAACGCTTTAACACCTCCAGAACGCCGACGCGAGCTTGTTTCGAATGCTGCGCTTGTCGTTGCACTTCGAGAAAGATCGGTGCGTCAGTGACCTTGGTGCGGATGTAGTAGCCGATCAGCACCACGACTGCGGACAACCAGAACGCCACGCGCCAACCCCAACTGAGAAACGCCGCATCCGAGAGTGTGGACGTAAGCACCAGCAGCACCGCTGTGGCCAGCATGTTCCCACCCGGCACACCGGCCTGCGGCCAGCTCGCCCAGAAGCCACGGCTCGGGTTGGGGCTGTGCTCGGCGACTAGCAAAACGGCGCCGCCCCACTCGCCCCCAACGGCGAACCCCTGGATGAATCGCAGCGTCACCAACAGGGCCGGGGCCCAATATCCGATCTGGCCGAACGTCGGCAGGCAACCCATCAGGAAGGTGGACGTACCCACCAGGACCAGGCTGAGTTGCAGCAGCTTCTTTCGCCCGTACCGATCCCCGAGTTGGCCGAACACGATGCCGCCGACCGGGCGGGCGGCGAAACCGACGGCGTACGTCACGAACGCGGCCAGGATGGCGTCGAGATCGGTGCCGCCTTTGGCGAAGAACACCTTGCCGAACACCAGCGTGGCCGCGGTGCCGTAGAGGAAGAATTCGTACCATTCCACGACCGTGCCGGCCATGGACGCGGCGACCACTCGACGCAGGTAGGCATTCGCGCCGCCGAATCGTCTGGGCTGCGAGTCGCTACCCACACTCATCGGTCGTCCTCCTCGGCGGACTGCCCCCGAATAACTCTGACGCTGGCGGATGGCAGCGTACCTGGTCGGTGGCAGATCGGCAGGGGTGAGATGGAGCTGCGCGATGGCCGTCGGTGCTGCAGGTTGGTTATCAGATTCGCTGTGCGATGGCCCCGAACCTCGATTGCGACGCGATTACGGATGGATACCTATTGGCGGCTCACTGGTCACAACAGCCTCAGAGATCACTATCGTCACATAAGCCCACTGCAAACGTCAATGAGACGGTTTGCCCGTTGGAAAGGTGTGACATTGTCGGCGATTCTTCGAGGCGCTTCGCTATCGGTGGCATCGATGGCGACTGTCGCAATGGTCTTCGCGATAGGACCCGCGCCGATTGCATCCGCCACACCTTGCGGCGCGCCCGATGCCAACATTGATCCTCCCCCCCGGCAGGAGATACCCGCGCCCCAGCCGGTGGTCCAACCGCCAACTGGGCGCAGGCCCACTCACACGAATGACCAGGCGCCGCTGCCCAAGTTGGGTCCACTGATCTCGTCGTTCCTCAAGCCGACCGTTCCGGGGCAGACGTACTCGGCGCCGATGGTGCCGCAAGCCGGGGTCGTGCCGCCCGGGCCCAACCCGCCCGCGCCGGGCCTTCCTCAGGGCCCGAACGCCACCCCGCCGCACCCGAACGCGGCCGCAGTTCCGCCGAAGCCCGCTCCGCAGCCGGCACCGGCGGCAGCGCCTCCCGTCTCCATCGCGGGAGCACCGACCTCGCTCGTCGACTGGGTGACCGGTCCGAACGGCCCCAACAAAACCCTGCAACGTTTCGGTATCTCCGGGACTGACCTCGGAATCGTTTGGGACAACGGCGATTCCGCCAACCGCCAGGCGCTGATGGCCTTTGGTGACACGTTCGGCTACTGCAAGGTCCGCGGCCAAGAATGGCGTTACAACGTTCTGTTCCGCAGCAACGACCATGACCTGGACCACGGAATCCATATCGCCGACGGGGCGCCCAACAACAATTATTCGGGCTCACCGGTGTGGGCCAACGGCCTTTCCAAGCAGGTGGTCAACAGCATCCACAAGGCCGGGCATGAAACGGGAATCATTCCGACCGCGGCCATGTCGCTCGGCAAAACCCAATACATGAACTACATGTCCATCCGGCAGTGGGGCCGTGACGGCGAATGGTCGACGAACTACTCGGCCATCGCCAGGTCCAATGACAACGGGCAGAACTGGGGGATCTTCCCGGGCAGTATGCGCACGGCGTCCGGGGATGCGGTGCCCGGTGCCGGGTTCACCCCAGGGAACGAGAATTTCCAAATGGGTGCGTTCATGAAAGGCAACGACGGTTACGTCTACAACTTCGGGACGCCGTCGGGGCGTGGCGGCGCGGCTTTCCTGTCGCGAGTTCCCCCGAACGCCCTGCCGGACCTGACCAAGTACCAGTACTGGAACGGCGACGACGGCGGACACTGGGTCCCGAGCAATCCCGGCGCGGCGACGCCGATTTTCCCAGGCCCGGTGGGCGAGATGTCGGCCCAATACAACAGCTACCTCAAGCAGTACCTGGTGCTTTACACCAACGGTGGCTCCAACGATGTGGTGGCGCGGACCGCGCCGGCGCCGGAAGGGCCGTGGAGTCCGGAGCAGCCACTGGTGTCGTCGTTTTCGATGCCGGGTGGTATCTACGCTCCGATGATTCACCCGTGGTCGTCGGGTCGGGACCTGTACTTCAACCTCTCGCTGTGGTCGGCCTACGACGTGATGTTGATGCACACCACGCTGCCATAGTGACGCCGCGGCAACAGGATTCGACGCTGGCATCGCAGAATTAGCCGACCCCGACGCAAGCTGTGCCTACGAAGACGTCTTCAGCCGGTCGAGCAATTCGAGGGCCACGTCGCGCACTTTGATGTTGCGCTTTTGGGATTCGTCCACGAGCCTGGCGAACGCCTCGTCTGGCTCGCAGCCGTGCACCGCGATCAGGGCTCCCTTGGCCATGTCGATGTCGGAACGCGAGCTGAGTGCTTGCTCGAGCTGGGTGACAGTTTCTCGGGAGTGCTGCCAGCGACCGGCGTTGCTGATCGCTTGACCGGCGGCAACGGTGTACAGGCGCATGAGTTCGGCGTCGAACGGATCGAATGCGGATGCGGTTTGGCTGTAGATGTTGAGCGAGCCGACAAGTTCCTTGTCCTCGTTCAGGCCAACCATCAGCAGCGGAACCGACAAACTCGCGTGGATCCCTAGTCGCTGTGCGGCCTCCACGTATTCCGGCCACTGTTGGTGTTCTTCGCTGATCACCGCGCGCACCGGCGTGCGCTCCGAGGCGGCTTTCAGACACGGCCCCCGGCCTGACGCGTACTGCTGGCTATCGAGTTCCACCGCCCGTGCGTGGGTGGACGCCGCAGTACGCGCACTAGAACCCGACAGCACGGTGATGCTGACGGCATCTGCATTCGGGATCGCGGCGACTGCCGTGGCCGCGACCCGCGCGGCTATATCGTCCAATGGTTCTTCGGCGGCGAAGAGGTCTCGGAGTCCCTCGATTGCTTCCGCAGTCGTCACTAGCCTGGCCAACGGTTCCAGCAAATCAAAATTCATGATTCGCGCCCTTCAGAGCATGCGATAACCGCTGCTACGGGCACACTGACCTCACTGTAGCCCGAAAAGAGACTCGTCATCGGTTACTGTCGTGAGCGGCCTCTTCGCTCGTCGTTCCAGCTGCCGGTGGCCACTGTGCGCCGATGATCGATCCGTGGCCGTCGGGGGGAGATCTGTACTTCAAGCTTCCATGAATTGTGCGCGAACAAGGATCGCGGGCATCTGGCCTTACCGCCTCCGAGCGACGTACGTTGCTGCAAGGGGGCCTGGGATGAATGGAGTCGTCATGTCTGGTCTCGTCAGCAAGCTGCCCTCGCCTCGCTGGCTACCCACACTCGTCATCCCTGTTATTGCCGGCGCTGCGCT
Source organism: uncultured Actinomycetota bacterium (assembly GCA_963826365.1). Taxonomy (GTDB): domain Bacteria; phylum Actinomycetota; class Actinomycetes; order Mycobacteriales; family Mycobacteriaceae; genus Mycobacterium. The sequence goes on from CAWGXA010000014.1 coordinate 577,459, forward strand.
GGTTACTAGCGCTCCGATTGCTACTGCCGATCCCGTTAATGACGGGTACCTCTCTCAACTGCGCGCCGCGGGCCTCAACTGGCCGCCCGAACATGACGCCGCCATGATCGGGATGGCGCAACTCATTTGCGACGATCTCGGCTGGGGTTGGACGCCGGACCATATCGCGCAGGACGTCCACGCCAACCTGGACCCAAGAGGCATCAGCATCGGAGACGTCGGATCGATGGTGAGCCTCGCGCATCGGACCTACTGCCCCAATCAGAGGTGCTGGGCTCCGCACTGCTGAGGCGACAACGCCCAGCCGGCGGACAGGGTAAAGTACAAGGGCTGCAAAGCATTACAAGCAGAAGGCCTCGGCGCGCACTGATCGCGCCAGCACCCAGTGAGTCTTTGCGCCGCGCAACTGTGACCTAAGTCACATCTAGCGCCAATAGTGCGGTGAGCAAACGCGGACATCGATGCGGGCTCATAAACACTTCGACAGACAAGCCCCTTCGCGGCAAACTACGCACTCAGGCCGACTGGCCACCGAGATGTGGCGGACGCGTTGGCTTCCGCATCGCATGACGTGATGCGGCCCTCGTTCGGCTCGCATCGGATGTGCAACGATCGTTGGATCTTTCTGAGATGCTTTTTCCCTTGTGCTACTGCGGCTTTCGCGAATCAGGTCGAAGGTCAACGCGGACCGCAGGGCCGCGGCGTGTTGTCGTAGCGCGGCAGTCGCTGCGCTGCGAAACTTTAATCGTGACCGAGCTCGCAACGGGTCCGAATGCTCTCCCAGGAACGAAATTCCGCTGAATGGCCATGAACTGATCATGGATTCATTCGGCTACCTACGACCAAGAGTTTGGGTCGGTGTCGGGGCCGTCAAGATTCCGTTAACGAAGCCGTCGCCGAGTATCACGTTCGTCTAGGAATAAACCATGACCGACTTGGCCGAACGGCAGACGGTGCCGTTTTCGTTTTCCGATGCCTGCAAGCGGACCTTCCTTGGGAAGCCGATGATCACCTCGGATCTGCAACACGAAAAGCTATCGAATGGTGTTGCACTCGGTGCGCTTTCGCCAGATGCGATCTCGTCGACGGCCTACGGCCCCGAACAGATCATGGTGGAGTTGCTGCCGGCCGCCGGGATGGCCGCGTTCGTATTGCTGCTACCGATCACCGGCGTCATCTTGGTGATCCTTGCGTTGGTGTCCGCCTCCTATCGCCAGGTCGTCATGACCTACACCCGGGCTGGCGGCTCTTACGTCGTCGCCAGGGAGAACTTTGGGCCGCGGGTGGCGCAAGTCGCCGCTGCCGCACTGCTGATCGACTATGTGGTTACCGTCGCAATTCAATGCGCCGCCGGCACAGTCGCAGTGGCATCGGCGATCCCGACACTGGGCCCATACAGTCTGGAAATCACCGTGGCTGCGGTGCTGGTTTTTTGTTTTGCCAACCTGCGCGGGTTGCGCGAGGCGGGCCGGACCTTCGCTGTGCCGACCTACGCTTTCATCTTTATGCTCACGTTGATGGTCGTGGCAGGAATAGTCCGCGAAATCGTCTGGACCTTACCGGTTTACGACCCTCAGCACCTTGACGGAGCGGTGCCGGTCCAACAGGGCAATGGCCTGGTGATGGGTGCGACGATTCTGGTACTACTTCGGGCGTTCGCCAACGGCGGCTCATCGCTGACCGGAGTCGAGGCAATTTCCAACACTGTCAATCTCTTTCGCGCGCCGCAGGGCATCAACGCGCGGCGTGTTCTGACCATGATGGCCTGGATACTTGGGCTCCTGTTGGCTGGGGTCGCCTGGCTTGCTTACGCCACCCACGCCACTCCCTATGTCGCTGGATATCCCTCGATGCTTTCTGAGATTGGCCGCGCAGTTTTCGGTGGCGGGATGCTTGGGCACATCTTGTATTTCATGTTGCAGGCGGCCAGCGCTGCCATCTTGTACAACGGTGCCAACACCAGCTTCAACGGATTCCCCGCTCTGGCCAACTTCGTTGCCGAAGACCGTTTCCTGCCGCGGCCGCTGATGAAACGTGGTCATCGCCTGGTGTTTTCCAACGCCATCATCGTATTGGCCGCTCTTGCGTTGGCCCTGCTACTGGCAACGGGTGGCTCGGTCGGCGCGCTGGTGCCGCTGTTCGCGATGGGGGTGTTCAGCGCTTTTGCGATGGCCGGCTTCGGAATGACCAGACATCATCTGACAAAACGCGGGCGCGGTTGGCGCTATAAGTTGGTGATCAATGTGTCCGCGGGGACCTTATCGACGCTCGTCGTTGGCATTTTCGCAGTGGCCAAGTTCACCGAGGGCGCCTGGCTGATCGTCGTTGTCTTCCCGGTTTTAGTGTTCACGCTGATGCGCCTCAACGGTCAGTATCGCGCAGAGGCCTCCGTACTCGAGATGTCTGCCGACTACCAGCCACGGTTCGATGAGCGTCCGCACCACCAAGTATTCGTCTTCGTGGATTCAATTGACCTCGCTGAAATCGAAGCCGTGCGTTACGCGAAGAGCCTGCATGCCGACGAGCTGACCGCGGTGCATTTCATCTTGGACCAGGCTCGCGCGGCGGAGTTGCAGCGGTATTGGGCTCGTTTCGAGCATGACACTCAACTGCGCTTGCTTGAATGCTCAGACCGCCGGCTCAGTCTCGCCGCGCAAGGACTGGTCCAGCAGGTGCTCACCAACCATCCCGACACTAGGGTGACGGTCCTGTTGCCGAGACGAACGTACGCGCCGCTGGTGGGTCGGCTGCTTCATGATCGCACCGCGGACAAGATTGCCCAGGTCATCAGCCGGATCCCGGGTGCGTACCCGCAAATAGTGGCCTTCGACGTTGAATCCCAGATTGCACGGTCGACCCGGCCGCGACTCATAAAGGCCTTGCCGTTGTCTGGCCCACCCCGGCCTAGTGCAATGGCGACGTCGAGTCCGCCATCTTCCGGATAGGTTGAGGCAGGCCAAAAGTGATGAGATTCATGCGGATTCATGAGTTTGGCCGCGGTTCGCCACGCGCCCCAGCTACGGTCATGCAGTGATGTTCGGTCACGCGTATTTAGAGGCCGATTGGCGGCGAGAAGCGCTACGAACGAATCTGTGGGTCGTCCCGGCGCTTGAAACCGTCGCCATATCGCTTGTCTTCGTCATCACTTATGCAGCAGACCGCGCTGCCTTTGACGGGCACATTCAATTCCCGGGGTGGGTGCTCAACGGTTCCGCCGATAGCGCGCGAGTCATCCTGACCACTGTTGCCGCGGCGATCATCACCGTGATCGGCATCGTCTTCTCGATCACCATCGTGGTCCTGACGCTCGCCTCGACTCAATTCGGGCCGCGGATGTTGCGCAACTGCGTGCGTGACCCGGGAACCCAAGTGGCGCTTGGAGCTTTCGTTGCCACGTTCTGCTACACGATGATCACCCTGGTATCGGTCGGTGGCGGAGGCGACAAGGGTGAGTTTGTGCCGCATCTGTCGATCACCGTGTCCTTGGTGCTGACCATGGGCAACGTGGGCGTGCTGATCTACTTCCTCAATCACGTCGCCGTGATGATTCAGTTGCCCGTCGTGATCGCGAGCATCGCCAGAACGCTCAACGCCGAAATTGAGTCTCAAAATCGCGGGGCTTTGTCCGTCAGCGGGGTGCAGCGCGGCCCGTCGTACGAGGAATTGTTGGTTCGGCTGGGCGAGTCTGGTGCCCCGATCCGCACCCCACGCAGCGGCTATCTGCAGGTGATCCGGATGGAAAAACTCGTGAAAGTGGCCTCAAAGGCCGGTGCGGTCGTCGAATTACCCTACCGTCCAGGGCATTTCTTCGTCGCGGGCCAGGTGATGGCGCGGGTGTGGCCGGCCAGTGCGGCCGCCGCGGTGGAGAAGAATCTGGCTTTTGGCCATATCGCCGGTGCGTATCGCACGCTGCCCCAGGATATTTCGTTCGGAGTCGACCAGTTGGTCGAGATCGCCCTGCGTGCGTTGTCACCCGCGGTCAACGACACATTTACGGGCATGACGTGTGTCGACTGGATCGCCGACGGCTTGTGCCGGATTTCCACCTCGTGGCGTCCGCAACCGATCCGGCGTGATGCCCAAGGAGAGATACGCGTGATCGCCAACCAGCCCAATTTCGAGCGGCTGGTGCAGCGGGCGTTTGACACAATCCGCCAGGCGGCAGTTGGCATGCCCGCAATCATGATCCGGCAACTCGATGCGCTGGCAAAGATCGTCGAACAAACGCCCGACCGCACACGGCGAACGGTACTGATCCGCCAGGCCGAGGCGATCCAGAAATTGAATCTGGATACGGTGCCCGACCCCGGAGATCGCGACGACGTCACCCGCCGCTACGAGATGTTCATGGCACTAGTTGATTTGCGCGCAAAGCTAGTGCCGCCTGAAATGCTTGCGGGGTGATGGATTCCCCGCCTTGGTTGGCGCCGCCTGGTGTTCCGTTACACCAGTAGGAAGTAGCGCACCCATAGATACCCGACGGAAATTGCCAGCGACACCGCGGTCATTACCATCCCTTTTTTGGTGAAGTCCCAGAAGGAGATTGGATTGCCGGCACGCTGGGCGATCCCAATGACGATGACGTTAGCGCTGGCCCCGACGGCGGTGAGGTTGCCGCCGAGCACGGTACCCAGGATCAAGGCCCACCACAACACGACGTTGTGTAGCCGGTGCTGCGTCGAGACGAACTGGGCAACGATCGGTGTCATGGTGGCGGCATAGGGAACGTTGTCGACGACGCCGCTGAAGAGGAAGGACACGCCGACGATGAGCAACGTCGCAGCCCAAACGCTGCCACCGGTTGCGTGGCTGGCCACATGCGCCAATTTGTCGATCACGCCGGTGTTGACCAGTGCCCCGACCATGACGAATAGCCCCGCGAAGAACAGCAACGTCTCCCATTCGACGCTTGCCAGATAGAACTCGCGATCTATGCCCGAAATCAGGATCAGGATGCCGGCGCCAGTCATCGCCACCAGTGACGGCTCCATGTGGATCTGCTTGTGCGCGACGAACCCGGCGAAAACGAAGACCAGGACAATCCCGCAGTGGATCAGCAGCCGTCGGTCGCGGATCGCTTCGGTCTCGTCCAGTGACATGACATCGGCGATCCGGTCGGGATCGACGATGAAAGCGCCAGGGAACAAGCGCGGAAGCAGCGCCAACAGGGCGCCCAGGACGATGACTACGGCTGGCGCCATATTCGTCGCAAAGGACACGAAACTCAGACCGGCTCCGGTGCCGATGATCATCGAGGACGGGTCGCCGACCAGAGTTGCTGCGCCGCCGATGTTGGCCGCGAACGCCTCGGCGATGAGAAATGGCGCGGCACTTATCTCCAGCCGCTCGCACACCAATAGCGTGACTGGTGCGATCAACAAGATCGTGGTGACGTTGTCCAAGAAGGCCGATCCGACCGCGGTAACGAGCAACAGCAGGATCAGGATTTTCAGTGGGGATCCCTTGGCGCGCTTGGCCGCCGAGATGGCGATGTACTCGAACACGCCGGTCTGGCGTACCAAGCTGACGATGATCATCATCCCGAGAAGCAGAAATATGACATCCCAGTCGATCCCGGTCTCTTCTGAGTAGAAGACTTCGTGCGAATTGATCACCGGCAACAGGAACATGGCCATCGCGCCGCCCAGCGCCACTAGTGTCTTGTTGAAGCGGTCGGTGGCGATCAATACAAACGCGACCACGAATATCGTGGCCGCGTAGATGCTGTAAAACAAACTCATCCGCTCGTCTGCTGTCGGGCGCACTCAATCCTGCGCACCGCGTACGGGGCTCTGGCGATCACGACTTGAGCACCGCAGCGAGTAAGCGTGAAGCCGTGATCACACCCAGCAGCCTTCCGGCTCTCACCACCGGGATCAGCGGACTGCGCAGCCGCGCCATTTTCGCAGCGACCTCGAGGATGGTCTCGTCGAATTCGGCGGGCGGCACGTTGACCAAATGCTCCGGCAGCATGGCGCCGACCGCCTTGCCGCCGAGCCGCTCGGCAACGTGATCAGCAACCGACTCGCTCAGCACACCGGCCAGCAACGGATCATCCTGCACATAACGGGGCACGATAAATCGAACCACTTGCGAGGCCGGTAGCACCGCGAAAGGTCCGCCCGACGCGTCAACGACCAAGATCCCTGGCAGTTGCTGCTCGGCGATCATACGGACGGCCTCGAGTGCGTCGGCTTCGATAGTGATCACCGGGAAGTCCTCGGCGATATCCGCGGCGCGCATACGCCGACCCTACAATCGCAGTCCGGTGATTGCAGTGTGCTTAACGAGACCTGAATGGCGGCGGGGATCTTGACCAAATCGTCTTCGGAAGATCGCCGGTGCAGCGCATGGACAAGATCTGCCCGGCCGATCCGGATCAGTTCGGCTGACCTAGCTGGCGACTGGCCATGTTGAGTGCGGCCGCGAACTTCCTCGCAGAAGGATCAGCGTTATAGATTGCGGTGACCTTTCGGCCCTTGACCACGGCGGTGCTTGGTCCCTCGACGATGACGTGGATTCGACGCTCATCGCGACCACCGATGCGGGTGGTGGTGTCGTCGACTCGCGCTGTTAGGCCCTTGAGCGGACGGCGTGCGGCGTTCTCGCCATAGCCTTCAATGAGCTCGGTCTCGGTGATGCGCAGCCCTTCCCAGTGCGCGATCACGCCATCTCTCGCATTGGCTCGCCCCTGGCGGCCAGCGAGGACGGCTACGACAACAAAGACCCCTATCAAAATTAGAAAGGCGATTGCAAAACCGCTCATGACCTCGTCACCCTACTGTTGGCCGACGCCGGTAATTTTACTACATCCGCCGGGACTTGGGCACGGTGGAGGCCTGTGGCGATGAGAGTTCTTCTCCGCCGAACTGGGCAGCGCGGCGTTGAATCCCCGATGGTGGCCCGCTCCTGCTGCGCGGCTGCGCGACAAGGCCGGGAACCGCGGGCTGCTCCTGTTGCCTCTGCTGTCACCGGCGCAAGACAGGGCATCGAGCGTCGTCGCAAATGCTTCGGTCGCGTTCCGCGACGGGCGAAACGTTGCGCTGGTCGCCACAGCCTGATGGGGACGGGCAGTGTTGTATAGTCGACCCACTCGTCTAGGCCTGTTGGGCGGTCGATTAGCGAGACTGGCTTATCACTGAGGAATTCAGCACGCATACTGCGATGAAACCGCTCAATCTTGCCGGTGGTGGTCGGACTGCGCGGCTGCGTCAACAAATGCTCGATGCCGTGCTCGCGGCAAATCGCATCAAAGAGCACCTCCACCGGCGGATGGTTGAACCGGCCGGTGAACACCTTGCCGTTATCGGTCAAGATCTGCTCCGGCACCCCAAAGGCGCCCAGGGCCGCGCGCAGCCCCTCACACACCGCGCGGGTCCGCTCACGCGCCATCAACCGCGCCGCCACGCACATCCTCGAGTGATCATCAATGCCCGTCAGAGCTTTGGCGCTGCTGCCATCAGCAAGCGGGAAACCGCCCACAATGTCCATCTGCCACAACTCCATCGCCGCGCCGCGTTCCCAGCGTTTCCACTTGCGTGAGCGACGATCCCGCAGACTCGGATCGATCAACGCGGCCCGCACCAACGCCCGATAGGCCGCCGACTCCGAGACCACCGGCACCACACCACGCTTGGTCAGCTCAAACACCAACCGCTGCGGACCCCAATACGGCCGCGAGCGGCGCAACTCCAACAACGCGGCCTCTACCTCAGCGGGCATCTGATGCGGACACGACACCGGCCGATGCGACCGATCCACCAAACCCTCCAGACCCTGGGCCTCATACCGGGCCAACCAAGAGTGCACCGTCTGACGCGACACCCCTACCTTCTCGGCCACCTGCGACACCGACAACCCATCGGCAATCACCGCCAACACGGCCGCATACCTCTGCTCAGCCACGCTCAACTCCCTCATCCAGGGAGTGTCAAGGATCAGCCGAAGTAACTGTCAAGCATCAGCCGAAACACTGTCAGGCATCACCCGAAGACGGAATGTCAAGCATCACCCGACGTAATACAAACAGTGAGTGCCCCCGGCAGGATTCGAACCTGCGACACCGGCTTTAGGAGAGCCGTGCTCTATCCCCTGAGCTACGAGGGCGGACGCGCTGAGCTTACCGGGAAACGGCCCGGCTTCAGGTCAGAGGCGCCCGCAGTCAGCCCAGCTCAGCGATCACCTTCGCGAAGTTCTTGATGTGGTTGTCCTGCACGGTGACGGAGGTGACCGCGTACTTTTCGCGGTAGAAGGACAGCCTGTCGGCCATTTCGCGCGGGGTTCCGCTGAGCACGGAGGTCTGCTCTAACAACTCCTCGTCGGACAGCCCAGGAGCGTAACTGCGGGTCATCTTCAAGTCGGGCAGAGTTTCACCTTCGGCCGGCATGGCCGTGATCGCCAGGTTCAGCTCCAGCGAATCGAACCGGTCGCCGGCCGCCTTGCGGACGAACTCGACGCGTTCGGTCAGCGGGTCGTCGGCTTCCTTTACCCTCGAGCCGGTCAGCCCGATGATGTGGGCATGTTGAGCGGCGATGGTCAGCACCCGATCACCGTTGCCCGCGATGAGAATCGGCGTCTTCGGGTGATGCTCTGCCAGATAGGTCGTCATGTGCTTGAGATAGTCGACCCGCGCGCCGGCGCTGGGGTATGGCAGCTCGGCCGCCTCGAATTCTTCCTTGACATAACCGGTTCCGAGACCGATTTCGAGACGGCCGTCACTGAGCTTGTCTAGGTCACCGAGGTCGCGGCTCAGCAGGGCCGGCTTGTAGAAGGCGGCGTTGAGCACGTACATGCTCAGCTTGAGCTTCGTGGTGACCATGGCGGCCGCCGTCAGTGCAGCAGTCGGAGATGCCGCACCGAGATGGTCTGGCACACAAAGAATGTCGAATCCCACATCTTCAGCGCGCTTCACCTTCTCGACGAATGCCTCGCGCGACTTGATGAAACGCATGCTCATGCCGAAGCGAAAATCCTTGGCCACCAACAACCTCCATTAATCGATCCGAGATACTTACCAGGAAAGAGCCGCGGTCGCCAAGCCCTGAACCAGGGCACTGGTGATCGGCGACAAACCGTCAGCGCCCGGCAGCGGACTGCGCGGGCTAAGCCCCCTGACGCGAACTGACAGCTCCAGCTGTGTCCCCCCATGACGTACCCGGTTGACCGGGTTGTCCGGATGTAGCCCGCGCAGTTCGCGAGGAATGTCGGCGAGATCGGTGACCACCTGATAACCGGACAGCTCGATATGCCGGGCCAGGTGGTCGGCAAGTGCGCGGTTACGTCCGCCGGCCAACAGCTGTGTGCTGCGTCCGATGCGGCCATAACCGTGCAGCGAAACCGCCACGTCGACATGGTCGAGAAACTCCGCGAGCCGCGCCGACTCACTGGGATCGAACTGCACCGACGACAGGTGATGCGGATAGCGATCGGGATGGCGCACCAGGTACACGGACGCGTCGGCGGCCTCTGCGGCGCGTTCGGCGATCACGTCGGTCATCTGCTCCAAGCCACCGCCGTGAATGGCGAGAAAGCCGAACCGCGACCGCAGCCTGCTGAACTCGGCCACTCCCGGCTCGGTCAGCAACTCCGAAAGGGACTGTGGCGCAGGGCCAGAAGCTCGTCTGGCCGACGCCGGGCGAGGCCAATTCGTGGGATCCCAGCGTCGCAAGAAATCGACCCAGCGCTGCGGAAGGCCGTGGTGGAGAGCGCCATTGATGATTTTCGGCAAGTAACCGGGCCGGGGTGCACCAGGGGTCACCCGGTGATCGATGTACACCCAGGCCGGCGCTGGCCCGTCGTCGGTCTGCACGGTCATCCGGTCGCGGCGGTAGCGCACCGGAACACCCTCGGCGCTGTCCAACACGGCCAGGTCGTGATCGGAGAGCTGCCACAGCACTCCATGCACCTCGTTGCCGGCCAGCGGTTCGACGGTGGCTACGCCGCGTTCGTTGATCAGCCAATCGTGATTAGACAGCACCGCCCGCCGCGGATCAGTGGCGTCCGGACAGCGCTGCGCCATTTGGTCGACGCACAGGTTCGACCCGTAGGCGAAGTAGGGATGCCGGCGGGCCCGCATTCAGCGGCTCACGTTCCGGCGAATCAGCATTTAGTCAGACTATGCGATTGCATATCGAGCCGAAACGAGGCCCGCTACCTACCCTCGATTGGTATGCGGGAAAATACTGAGCGCATGCGCCGATGTGCGAGATGGAGGAGCTGACGTGGCCGACGAATCGCCCGCTGACGAACCGCAATTGAAGGTGGAGCGCGACGGCAACATCGTCGTGCTCACGATGAACAACCCGCGTCGCAAGAACGCGCTGACGCCGGCGATGATCACGTTGATGGCGCAGGCCTGGGACGAGATCGACGCCGACGACGGCATCCGCGTCGCCATACTCACCGGTGCGGGATCGTCCTACTGTGTTGGGGGCGATCTCGCGGATGGGTGGATGGTGCGCGGGGCCAAAGCGGGCAACGGCGCGGCGCCGATTCCGGAGGGCAAGTCGGTGGGCAGCGTCATCAGTGAAGGGTTACTGCTCAGCCGTTCGCTGACCAAGCCGTTGATCGCCGCGGTCAACGGCCCGTGTCTGGGCGGCGGCTGTGAAATGTTGCAACAGACCGACATCCGGATCGCCGAGGAGCACGCGGAGTTCGGCCTGCCCGAGGCCAAGCTGGGGTTGATTGCCGGAGCAGGTTCGACGGTGCGGCTCAAACGCCAGATTCCCTACACCAAGGCCATGGAGATGATCCTGACCGGTGACCCGCTCACGGCCGCCGAGGCCTACCATTTCGGCCTGGTGGGCCATGTGGTGCCGACCGGCCAGTCGCTGGACAAGGCGCGCGAAATCGCCGCACGCGTTGCAGCCAACGGGCCATTGGCGATCCGCAATGCCAAGGCCTCGGTGATCAACAGCGGGTGGATCGACGAGGAAGATGCCCGCAGGATCGAGCAGCGTTTGGTCGTGGAGGTGATGCGCTCCGAGGATGCCAAGGAAGGCCTCGCCGCCTTCGCCGCCAAGCGTGCACCACGTTTCACGGGTAAGTAGTGAGTTCGCCTGCGCCCACGCCGATGCCCATGCCGATGTCGGTTCGGGGCTAATCGCGTTGCGCCACGAAGAACTTCGCGGCATCGCGGACTGAGCGTTCGACAGGTTGAGGTTCCCAGCCAAGTTCGCGTTGGACCTGTGCTGCATCGATGAGGTCTGCATACACCGTCCTCAGCCTGCCTGGGTGCTGACCGCGGCCAAGCTCGTCGGCTGTGGCTACCACGGAGTCAGTGCGCAGATCCGTTGCGACTACCGTGCGTCCGCGCGACAGCAGTATCTCGGTGCAGCGTTTACCCACCTGGCCGAACGCGCCAGTGACGAGGACGGGGTTGCTCACTTCGCGCGTTTCCGCACCATGGCCCCGGCGGCATCGCGCAGCCGTTTAGGAACCCGAAATGTAAACACCGGGTTGAAGATGTCTTCCCGAAGCCGCGTCAACTTCGAACTCTTGATGCACCAACGCCCGTCGATCTTCTCGTAGGTCTCGTGATAGTGGCCGTAGCCTTGTAGATTCAGCCCCGGCGCCAGGGACACGACATCGTTTAGCGCCCAGACACCGGTAGCCGTGGTGGCCGAGGTCAGCTCGATTTCAGGTGCATGCACCTGGTGCACCGTGGGTTGAGAGGCTTTCCCGATATGCCCGCGCGTGTAGGCAACGAACGAATCGGCCCCGGTGACCACATCACCGCCGGATTCCGAGGTGTCGCTGAGGAAGTCGTCAGCGAAAATGCTGCGCCAAGCATCCCAATCCTTGGTATCCAGGTATCGGCAGTAACGGGCCTTCAACTGCTTGATCGCCTCGACCTCATGGAGGCTCTCGGCATCGCGGAAGTTCGACGCGGGCGCGTCACCGGCCTTGGAGTTCATGTGTGCCCCTTTGGATGCGAAGCGAGACCGCTGGATACGAAACATAGAGAAGAACGTTTTCGGAGTCAACGACGTTTCTTGTCGCACGTGTCAGTTAGGCGATAGCATTCTCCGAATAGTCGACATCCCTTGCCGCAGGAGTTTTCGTGACCGCTTCGTCTCCGCCGACCCGGCGGGTGGTCGACATCATAGAGCTGCTCGCCGAACGCCGCAGCAGCACAACATGACTCAGTGACATCGTGCACGCCTTAGGCAGGCTGGCGGGCGGATTGATCAGTCCCCGTCCATCGCACACGCCGCCCGTGCGGCTGCATCGGCTGCCGCCACAGACACCGGCTACGTAGCTTCGGTGTCCGAGCGCGTCGGCGACTCGCTCGTCGTCACCGCCTTCATCACGGGACGCGATGACCTACGGAGCCTCTCGTCGGAAGTATGGATGGGCGTATCGGGAACTGCGGGCACGCGATCCCGAGCTCCAATTCGATTGGACGCCAGTCGCTTATCTCATAGCACTAGGTGAGCCCACACGCTGTGCTTAACCAGCCCGAACATGGTCGCTTTCGGCGCTATGCCCGCAACTATCTTGAAGTTGCCAAGCCGACCGGCCCGGCACCAGGGTGAACAACGCGAGATGCCGATGCTCCCCAGCAATCTGCCGAAAGCTTTCTCAAATCGGAGAGGGTGCATCGGCGGACAACATCGCAGCAGTGTTGTCCAGCTTCGGCGGCCAGGGAGTCAGAACGATCTTTCCGCCGAGGCCGCCAGCGTCGATCCGGGTGTGGACCTCTGGCGCGGCGGCCAGCGGTAGGCGGTCGATAACCACAGGATGGATGGCGCCGTCGCGCAACAGCGCGAAGAGCGCAGCCATATCGGCCTTGAACTCGTCGGGGTGGGTCTTTCGTCGGGAGGTGATGCTGTACCACTTCGCGCGCCGTCTGCGGAATGCGGCATTGAAGATGTCCCAGAGTTTGAGTCGGGCGAGGCCCAGCCCGGCCGAAAGCAAGCCCTCGCGTCCGTCGGCCATGGATTGTGATCCATACCCGACGAGTAGGCCCCCGGATGCGAGGCAGGCGTAGGAGCGCGCGAAATGCGCTCCGCCGATGGCGTCGAAGACTCCATCGACCCCGGCGGTGAGCTTGTGTACCGCGTCGACGAAGTCGCCGTCGCGGTAGTCGATCGCCTGCGCGCCGAAGCTCTCCACGACCGGCATGTTGGCCGCCGAGCACGTGCCGATCGCGTTGAGGCCGAAGTGGCGCGCCAGGTCGAGCAATGCCGTGCCTACCGTCCCAGAGGCTCCAATCGCGAGAATCGTTGCACCAGAGGTAAATTGGCGGTACCGCGTGAGCATCTGAAATGCGGTGAGATAGGCCAACGGGATGCAGACCGCCTCGGCGGGATCAACGCCATCGGGCACCGGCACCAGGAACTCCGCCGGGCGTATCGCGTATTGGGTGTACCCGCCGACGACGCACAGATCGGCGACCGTCTGACCCTCGCGTGGTGATGCCACGCCGGGACCGACCTTGTCGACGAGGCCGACGATGTCGTAGCCGGGAATGAAGGGCAGCGGCCCCTTGTAGTCGGGGTAACGCCCCCGACGGATGAAGATGTCGGTGAAACCTGTTCCTGCGGCGAGCACTTTGATGCGGATCTCGCCGGGACCCGGTTCCGGGATGGTGGATTCCTCGATTAGATCGAGGACCTCAGGACCGCCGAATTGCGATATCGAGATTTTTTGCCAAGTCATAGGCAGGACACTACGCCTAGTCGGTTTGAACAGCTATTTTATGGAATTGTGCGAGATGGGCATGTTTGCTCGGCTAACTCCCGACGAATGACGCCGGACGCCCCGGGCGCGTTGCTTCAAGAGTCGACACCATGCTGTCGCGGTGTTCGTTCTCGACGGAGCAACAGCCCGTGCGGCGCAGGGCAGCGTCAGTCGATCGTCGCAATCCAGTCGGCGATCGCGTGCCCGATCTCGTCAGGCGAATCTTCCTGGACGAAATGGATTCCCGACACGGTCTTCTCTGTCAAGGCTGGCCACCCGCGTACCAGGTTGACCAGCCTGTCGCTGGCGAGAATGGCTCCCGGCTCCGCCTTCAGGAACAGCTTCGGCACATCGCTGCTTCCCAGCCAGTCGGCGTAGTCAGCCGCGATCGCACTGACGTCGGCGGGCTCGCCCTCGATCGGAATTTCGCGGGGCCACGTCAGCGTTGGCCTTCGGCTTTCGCCCGGCTCGGCGAAGGGCTTCCGATACTCGGTCATTTCCTCGTCTGAGAGCTTGCGCAAGATGGCCTTCGGCAGAATCTCTTCGATGAAGTAATTGTCTTTCAGGACCATGTCGTCGCCGGCTGGTGAGCGTATCGCCTCCAACGCTTGGCGCATTCCCATTGTGTCCCAATGGTCTTGACCCTGCGGGGCCACGATTGCCTCCATGAAAGCGATACCTTTGACTGCCTCGCGATGGCGGTTAGCCCAGTCGAAGCCCAGGGCCGATCCCCAGTCATGGATTACTAACGTGACACGCTCGCGCACGTCGAGTTCCTCGAGCAGAGCATCGAGGTAGCGGCGGTGCTCAACGAAGCGGTAGGCGCCGGGTCCGCTGTGGGCCAGCTTGTCAGAATCGCCCATTCCGATTAAATCCGGGACGATGCAGCGGCCAAATGTCTGCAGGTGTGGCCAGACATTGCGCCACAGATAGGACGAGGTGGGATTGCCGTGGAGCAACACGATGGGATCGCCTTCGCCAACCTCCACGTACGCCATGTCGCTGCCGAGGATTTGACGCCGTTGCTTCTGGTCGGAAAACGCCGCAGAACTCATTGGAGTCACCTTCAGCTCGCAGCCCGGGTTGAGAAACCTGACGGGCAATTGGGATGGATGACCCAAAAGATAGCCGAAATCTCAGCCGAGCGCGACCCTCTTTAGCCGGCAAAACAGACGAAGCCGTTACACCGAGCAGTGTGCCGGACTGACGAATTACGCCTTGGGAGGGAGGACGTCGATGATGGGCCAGGCCACTTCGGTTCTCCATTGGCTTGGGTCAGTCGTGTGGGTGTGATCGTGCTGGTAGTACTCGCGGATGCGCGGTCCGACGGCGAGTCCTTGGTTGGCTATGTAGGAGCCGAGCTTCGCGTAGGTGAGGTCGATGTCGGCCATTGAGCCGTGATGGGTCGTTACGGCGACCTCCGCAGCGGGCACCAGGATGGGTTCGATGCGTCCCAGTTGCTGTGGTGCGGTGACGGGGATGAAGACGGTGGCGTGGCCTGGTTCTTGCTGAAACAGGCTGTCGTCGTATAACCCGCCCGCACACCCGGTTTCCTCGAGACCGCCGATCTGCACCGCCTCGCGAATTTCGTATAGCGCCTCGCGCCACCAGCTTTCGATGTTAGTTGGATCGACGGTGGCGGTGATGGCGACCGCTGGGGTGATCGACTCGGCGCGTCGGTGCACGCGTTGCGGAGTCATCGCGTTGTTCAGAAGGGCGCGAAGCGAATTGACGGCAGCCTTCGTCTCGGCCAGTTCGGCTTCGAGGTGGTCGATGTGGGCTGCAATCAAGGCTTCGCGCTCGCCGGACTGCTGCGCGATCAGGACATCGCGGACGTCAGCGACCGGCATGCGCAAGTCGCGTAGTCGTCGGATCAATTGGGCGGTGGAGAGTTGGTCAAGCGAGTAGTAGCGGTATCCCGTTACCGAGTCCACGTGTGCTGGTTCGAGTAACCCAACGTGGTGGTAGTGGCGCAGCGTCTTAACGCTGAGGTGAGTCATCGTGGCGAATTGCCCGACCGAAACGGTGATGCTCATGGCGGCTCCCGGCCAGGACGGGCCGCTCCCTGCGCGGAAGCGGCCCGTCCGGTCAATACTGCGGGTCGGTGTTCTTGATGACGAACAGGCTGACAATCTTGCCCTCACGGACGCGGAAGTAGTTGGTCATGATCAGCGGGTCGGGCAGTCCGGTCTTGTCGTAGTCACCTTGGTAACGGCACCGAACGCACCACATGCCGGCGTTGTCCTCGATCTCGACGGGTTCCACAGTGACGTGGTCGCCGACGAACTCCTTGGCCATGAATGCGCGGATGTGGTCACGGCCCCAAAACTCCCGCGAGAAGTCGTTCACTAGCGCATCGTCTGCGAAGGTGTCCATGATCGCGTCCACGTCAAAGCTGTTGATCGCGGTGAAGTGCGCGGTGATCACGGGTTCCAGTGTGAGCTGTGCAGTCATTGGTTCCTCCTTGTGTCGTGACGTCGGATGACCGTCAGACACCAGCCTCGGCCCTCCTGTTAGGGGAGAGTCAAGTTCGCACTGGTTCAGCAAATCAGCGCTCATATGGAGCGCTGTCCGTGAACGTCTGTGACGACAATTTTCTGCGGCTTGCCAGCAGTTGCGGTGACGGAGAATGATACTTGCGCAGTCACACATCGCGAATCGGGGCGAGCGTCGACCTGTCGCCGGGCCCACCGGTTCCATGGGAGGCGCCGCATGACGTACATGGGAAAGCCCTATTACCCCGAGTGGCTCGACAATCTGGCCGACGATGTCACGCTTGAGGCGGCGGCGATGGACGGCACCGCACATGGAGCCGAAGATGTCCGCGCCATTTTGGTCGTCGCCCGCGACCAGTACGAGCGCCAAGAATTTAACTACGCCGGTCCGTGCGGCGAGAGCAGCTACGTCGAGGACTACACCAGCTCAGTGCTCGGGATGTCCACGCGCGTCGTCGTCCTGGTCAGCTTCAACACCGCCGGCCAGACGCAGCACGTCGTGGTTAATCACCGACCACGCAGCGCGATGCTGCAATTTTCGCGCCTGATGTTGGAGAAGTTCGTGGACAGTCCGTATGCGAAGCACTGGCAAGGCACACCCTAAAGGAGGCCCGGATGACCTATATGGGTAAGCCCTATTACCCGTTGTGGCTGGACAATCTGGCCGACGACGTCACCGGCGAGGGCCCGGCGTGGGACGGAACGATCCAGGGTGCACAAGCAGTCCACGAAGTCGTCGTCGCCGCACGCGAAATATATGAGTTTCCAGACTTTCATTACGCCGGTCCTTGCGCCGAAGGCAGCTTCCTTGAGGATTATTCGTCCTCGGTCCGCGGCGTGCCGCTGCGCGTCATCGTGTTGGTCAACTTCAACTCCGCCGGTAAGGCTCACCGGCTCGTCGTGAATCATCGGCCACGCAGCGCGGTATTGGCGTTGTCCCGCGCGATGTTTGAAAGGTTCGACGGCACACCTCTCGCCAAACATTGGGAAGACACACCGTAAGGACCGGTCATGGGCACTCCGTCATACTTGATCACGGGCGCGGGAGGCGGCACCGGGAGCGTCAGCCGTCAGGTAGTGGAGCAGTTGCGCGAGCGCGGACATCGCGTTCGGGCGTTGGTTCACCGTGAAGACTCCCGAGCCGAGTCGTTGCGTGCCCTCGGGGCTGAAGTTGTCGTCGGCGACCTGAGCGAGCCGCGAGATGTGGTCGACGCGATGAACGGTGTCGACCGCATGTTCTTCTCGATGGGCGTCTCGCCTGACTACCTCAAGGCGACGGTGGTCGTCTGTGCCGCCGCTTTGGAATACGGCCGCCTCCAAGTACTTGTGAACATGTCTCAAATGACGGTGTCCCAGATGACATTGACCAGTGTCGGCGAGTCTCATCAACATCGGTTGCACTATTTGGCCGAGCACGTGGCGAATTGGTCGGGCGTGCCGGTGGTGCACGTCAGGCCAACCGTTTTTCTAGATAACCCGATATTCACGTGGTTGGCTGCACCCTCGCTTCGCGCCCAAAACGTGTTGGCGCTGCCCTTCGGCACAGGACGGACATCACCGATCACCGCCAGCGACGTAGCCCGCACGGTGACGGCGGTGCTCGTCGACCCCGCGCAACGCATTGGCAAGGTCTACGAGTTGACCGGACCCGTCAGCCTCGACATCCAGGGGCTGGCCGCCGAATACACCCTGGGACTGAACCGGCCAATCCGCGGTACCGACATCGCGCATAAAACCTGGGTCGAGGAGATCCTCAAGCCGCTTGGTTTACCCGCACATCTAGAGCAGCACATCGAAACAATGGCCCTGTTACATCGCGCTGGACGATATGACCGGGCTACCGACGATGTCGAGAAGATCACTGGCCAGCCTCCTTCAACCGTGGGGCGATACATCGCCGACAACCCAAAACTGTTTTCTTAGAAGCAATTGGCGCGCCCGCAACGTGGGCTTCGGCCGCGTATCGCGGATCTGGCACAACTCGGGAGAAAATCACCGTGCGGCGCGAAGCGTTCGACGTGTCGATGCCTTCCCGGATTGACTGCAGCACGATTCCACGCCCACCGACGTCGCGGATGGTAGTCATAACCTCGGAGGCTTAGCGGCCCAGACAGCCGATGCCGAAACGACAATGGCGCCGCCCTGCCTCACGTAGTCGGGGAGCGCAACCAGACCCGGTCGCTGGTGGGGCGTCGAGATGCCCGAAAACATTTTTCCGAGACTGCGTGGACTTTGGTACATGATCGGCTGCAGTGTTGAACGGCTGCCGTTATGGCATCGCCTCGGCCCACTCGATGTGCCCCTCGAAGCCAAGCGTTTTCGCCCTGTCGCGGTAGCGGTCGCGCAACGTCGTGTAGGCCGCGGCGTCGCCGTGGACCTGCGCTATAAGAGTCCGCAGCCGCAGTAGCCAGATGCCACGTGACACCCCACCCTCGTCGGCAGGCGCGGCCTCCAACCGATCGGTCGTGGCCTCGGCCTCGGCTACGTCAGCGTCGGTCCCGCGGTCGAGCAGTGTCTCTACCAGGACACCGGTCGCAGCAGCGCCGTTCGCCTGCGGCCGTCCGCCGCGGAGCAACTCGTCGACGGCGGCGCGCATGAGCGGTATGCCCCCATCAGGGTCTCCACACCGAACCTTTTCACGCGCCACCCACGTGTTGATGACAGGTACTTGGACCAGGTTTTGCCCGCGGCGTTTGTACACTTCGGCAACGTCGACCAGCAGTTTCTGTCCGCGGGCGCGCTCCGCATCCGTGTGACGATGTACCAGCGCAGCGCCTAGCGTCATCCAGGCGAAAGCCAACGCCACGTCGTCACCGGACCGCTCGGCAACCCGCACCGCATCCTCGATCTCGTCCATCGCCGAATCGTCCAGCTTGAGCATGCCATTCAAGATTCCCGGGAAATACACGTACGTGGTCACCCCGGCTTGGGAGAAGGGGTCGGAGCGGCGCGCCATGGCGAGGCCGTAACGCTGGTCGTCGCGCCACCCGGGAAGCCCCAACGAATACCGGGCGACACCCCTGGTCGCGAAGGCGACCGCTAGCGGACACCCCAAAATGAAGTTGCCTTTGGACGGGTCACCGTCGGCCAGATCGATGACCCTTTGTGACCACCGCAGCACCTCAGACCATTCCAAGGTCGCGGTCTTGGGGCGGATCAACGAGGGCGAGAGCCCTACCGTCAGATTCGCATCTCCGACGGATTCGAGGAGGGTCCACGTCTCCGCCGCCAGCCGAGAGGCTTCGGAGATCAGGCCCTGATAGAAGTAATCGTGCCCCTGCCCCGCCATCGCCATGGCCAGTGACGCCTTGTCGCCGACGGCGCCGCACAATTCCCGCAACGCCTCGAAATGTTCGTGGTCGACGTGTTGGTGGACGCGCCAAGCGGTCGCGGACAACATGGTCCGGGGTGGGATCCCCATCGCGGCTCGGTTCGGGTGCTCGGCTGGCAATGCGTCAGCAATCTTTACCGCACGCTCCCAACTTCGTCGCGCCGCGGCGACGTCGCGGATCCTGGCCCATGTGGCAGCTCGCATGTGCCAGCCGTAGGCGGCGGGCAGCTCATCAGCGGCCTCCAGATGTTCGGCGATCAGCGCTGCCTGCTGTTCGGCCGCCGACGGGTCACGCGATTCAATCGCAGCTGCGACGCGTCGGTGCAGCTCGGCGCGATCCGACTTCAGCTGTGCTTCGTAGGCCACCGCCCGAATCAGCGGATGGTGGAACACATACTCCGGTCCTCCGGTGGACCTGACCTGATCGATGACCTCCGCGGCGACCAGGTCCCCAAGGGCAGGGTCAATGCCCAGCGTTTCGAGCAGGCCTTGGCTAAACCGCGAGCCGATGACCGCCGCTGCGCTAAGCGTGCGTTTCGCTTTCGGATCGAGACGGTCGATGCGCGCGGCGATGGTTGCCTGCAAAGTGGGTGGCACGCTGACTTCGGCGACATCGGACATTGACGTATAGGTGCCGCGGTTTCCGTGCAGCACGCCGCGGTCGGCCAGTTCGCGCACGATCTCTTCGGCGAAGAACGGGTTGCCGGCGGCCCTGCCGGCGATCGTCTGTCCCACTGCCTCAACAGATGAATCCGGTCCCAGCAGCTCGGTGACTAGTGCTGTGGTCTCCGAATCGCTCAGCGCCGCAAGGGCGATACTCTGCGCGCCGGGCGCCGGCCTCAACGCGCCGCGATATTCCGGGCGGTAGGTGAAGAGCACCAGCGAGGGTGTCTGGGAGATGACAGCCACAAAGTCGGCCAGCATGGATTCGCTGACGTCGTCGATCCAGTGCAGATCCTCAACGATGAACATCGCCGGTCGGGTGCGGGCTAGTTGGGCGGTGTTGATCAACGCAATCAATCGCCGTCGCCGCGCATCTGGGTCGATTTTGGCTAACTCCACTGCGGGATCGGCGATGCCGAGCAAATCATCCAACAGCAGTATGTCCTCCGGATCAGCGTCAGGAAAACGTTCCCGCAGACGCGCCCGAGCGGTCTGCTCGTCTAGGCCGCGGACCTGCAATACGGCGCGCAGCAGACGCGCCACCACCCGGAACGGGACGTCGGTGGCGTGCGATTCGCAAAAAGTGGAAAACACGTCGATACCGCGGTTTGCCGCTAGCTGCACGGCTTCACCCGCAAGCCGGGTCTTGCCAATTCCAGGAGGCCCCGCCACCGCAACAACCGATCCGCGTCCTCCCGTGGACTGGTCGAGGATCGTTGCCAGCGTGGCCAATTCCCGCTCACGGCCCACCAACCTGGACTCCAGGACACCGGTCCGCTGCTGCTGCGCGGCCATGCCGAGTAGCCGCCGCGCCGTCACCGCGTCTCGGGCGCCCTTGATGCGCACCATCTCGGGCTCCGCTAGCACCGCCGCACCCTCCACCAGCCGTGCCGTCGATGCGCTGAGCATCACCTCACCCGCTGGTGCTACCGACTCCATCCGCTGCGCGAAACCGACCTGCTCGCCGACAGCGGTGTAACCGAAAGGCCCCGAACCGATTTCACCGGCGATCACCTGCCCGGAGTTCAGTCCTACCCGGATCCGAAGGTCCACACCATCGCAGTGTTCGATGTCGACGGCCAGCCGCTTGGCTTCCTCCTGAACGCCCAAAGCCGCCAGGCATGCCCGAACGGCGTGGTCCTCCAACGCGACCGGCGCACCGAACACCGCCATGATCCCGTCGCCGGTGAACTTGTCCACCGTCCCGCCGTAACGTTTCACCACAGCAGCCGCCCGATCCACCAGCGCGGCCATGATCTCGCGAAGCCGCTCCGCCCCGACGGCAGCAGCGATGTCCATCGAATGCACCACGTCGGCGAACAGGACAGTGACTTGCTTGTACTCTGCCGGCGGCGCGCCCGCTGAGACTGCGGCACCGCACTCGCTACAGAACTTGGCCCTCTCGTGCAGCACCGTGCCGCACGATCCGCACGGCAACTCCGTGGCAGTCACCTCACGCGGCCCGACACGCTGTCGATCACGTCGATATCGTCTCACCACTCACCAGACTTGTCTGCCGCTAGCAAATGGTGTGGCCCGCACGCGTGACGTGATATTTGCGAATCTGCGAACGTCGGCTCTGAGCGAAACGATTCGGGAACCACACGAGAGGCGTGACAGCGCATACCGTGCGAGGAACTACGCGTTTGCCTTCTAGTGACCCTTCACGGTCAGGTAGATCAGCACTAGGCCCGCGCATGCGCTGTGCTTAAGCAGCCAAAACGTGGTCGGATCGGTGCGCTGTGCGGGTCACTATCTTGAAGATGGCAAACCCTTCGCTTCCGCAGGCGTGCGGCTATAGGGCACTTGAGCAGCACGAGGTCGCAGTCATTGACGACCGTCATTGACGAGTGTCAACGAAGGGGACTACCGTGCCTTCATGGGGTCCGCAAACGCTGTCACGGAAGTTGAATCGGTCAGTGGAGGCGTTCGACAGGTTCGGATGTTGGAAACGCGGGCACGTCTCTTCGATGCCGCGCTAGCTGAAATTGGCCGGTCCGGTTTGACCGGTGCTGACGTGACGGCCATCGCCAGCACGGCGGGAGTCGTGCGCGGCACCTTCTATTTTCACTTCCCGACCAAGGAACATGTGTTGGTCGAGTTGGAGCGAAACGAAGAGGCCAGGATCGTCTCTGAACTCAGCGTCGCACAGACCGCCGCCGATGACTTGGTGGCGGTGCTGTCGCTGCTAGTTCGCCATGTGGTCGCGGCTGAGCGCCGATTGGGTCCGGTGGTCTTCCGAGACATGTTGGGCCTGCACTTCTCCACGAACCGCCCGGTTGACGAGGAGGTAGCGGAGCATCCGCTCGCGGAGTTCGTCATTGCCGCGATCACCACCGCGCAAGCGGCGGGCCGGGTCTCGTCGGAGGCAGACGCTGCTGAACTTGGGGTGTTCTTCATGACCGGACTCTTCGCGCTGCTAGCTACTAGTCAAGATGTCGCGACAGCGGACGCCGTCGTGGGCCGGTATGTCAAGACCATCGTCAAAGGAATGGAGACACGATGAACGACAACAGAATTGACGGCTACCGGGACTTCCTCAAGAGGCGTGACGGAGAAGCTGATCTGCTAAATCGCCGCTTGGCGAATCGAGAAGACTTCTTCACTAGCCTTGAGACGAACCCCGTCCGATCACGTCATCCCGCCGATCGAGCTACGTTCCTGCGGAACCTGCGCCGTCGCAAACCCGAGCCGGGGCTGGACCGAAAGATGCTGTTTCTCTTGGCCACCGCCAAGCTCAATCAGGCCGAACGATTCGGAGTCGGCCTTGGAGAAACCTACGGTCTCAGCAGCGATGAGGAGCTCCCACCGGAGCGCGTATACCTCGAACTCGAAGAGCACTACCACACACGCTTGTTGGCCTACGTGCTGAACGTATTCGAGCTGACATTCCAAGTAGTGCCACCACCATTCGTGATGCGGCAGTTCGTCAAGACCGCGGTATTCTTTCCAGAGCGGCTCGGGATTCTGTTCGTCGGAGCGGCAGAAATGGCCGGCTGTGTGATGTTCGACGAACTGCGCCGCGTCGGCAATGAAATCTTCGCCGACGAGCCCGAAGTCGCCGAACGAGTCAACCTGCTCTACAGCGACATCCTCACCGACGAGGTGGGACACGTCGGCTATTGCGCGTCCCGCTGCACCCAAGCCGAGCGGGCACTGATGCGCTGGCTCTACCCCAGCATCGCAAGGCTTTTCGCCCGCCAGACCGCCGAAATCAGCCTCCTCGTGGACCGTGACAAGCTCCGCGCCCGACTCGACCGGCCGTTCGACGTCGAGGAACTCACCGCCGGACTGAGTAACGAGACGTATCTAGTCACTCATCCGTGATGAGCGCTGTCCGTACACCTGGTAAAACGTATCTGCTTAGGTGAGAACAACTTTCAATGCGGTCGCACAATCAGATAGATCAGCACTAGGCCAGCGCATGCGCTGTGCTCAACCTGCCATTACGTGGTCGCTCGCGTGCGCTGTGCCTGTCACTATCTTCAAGATGGCAAATCCGCTGTGCGGGAACGGCATTATGTCGCTCGCAGTCCGTCCAAAACGGCGTTTAGTGCCCTGACGCCTTGGTCACGGGCTGCGTGTTGATCGGGTGCATTAGCGATAAATAGAGCAGTCTCATCAGCCGCAGCGAGTAGGACATGGGCAAGCGCATCCACTGGCTGGCCGGCAGCGAGGTCGCCCTCCTCAACGGCGCGTTCAAGCATTGCGCGGATGGCTCCCAACCCATAGAGGCTTTCGAGTTCGCGCCATTTGACCCAGCCCAACACGGCAGGTCCGTCGATGAGGAGTATCCGCTGGACATGGGGTGTGAGGGAAGCGTCAAGAAACCCGATTAGGCCCTGCCGCAACTGATTCAATGCTCCGTCTGCCGGGTCGGCGAGGTTCTTCGCGGCCTCCACGACCAAGTCCTGCTCGACGGCGATGAACGCCGCTTCGAAGAGCGCTTGCTTGTCGGCGAAGTGGTGGTAGAGCGCGCCTCTTGTGCCGACTCCGGCCACTGCAACGACTTCTTCGGTGCCCGTCTGGTGGTAACCCTTCTCGACGAACAGTCGCCGAGCGGCGTCGACAAGTGCGGCGCGGGTGGCCTCGGCTTGCGCGGCACGTCGCGCCTTCGGGTCGAGTCTTTCTGGGCCCTGTGGCACCGGCACAGCCTATTGCATACAACCGGTATGCCACATACAGTCCGAATGTCACATACAGTCCGTATGTGAAAGGAGCTAGCCGTCGTTTCTTTTGCCTGACGTGGAGGTTCGTTATGTCTGATGCTGTCGATGTTGTCCGCGAGTTCTGCGCGCTGATGGAGCAGCGTAACTCGGAGGCTTTGAGGCCACTGCTCGCCACCGACGCGGTGTACCAGAACGTAGGTATGCCCGCATGCACCGGAGTGGAGGCCATCGTCGAAAACATGGGAGCGCAGTTCTCCATGTTCCCCGACGCTTACGCATTCGAGATCGTGAACATCGCCAGCGACGGTCAAGTCGTTCTCACTGAACGACTTGACTACATCCAGGCACCCGACGGAACCAAACCGGGTGTACCTGTCATGGGCACATTCGTCGTTGACGACGACGGCAAGATCGCGCGCTGGACGGACTATTTCGATGTGTCGTTGACGGTCAAGCTTTTACAAGGCGAAGACATCAGTGCACTAGTCCCGGCGGCACCTGCACGGGGTAGATAGTCCGTTCACCCGCAGGCTCACGTCCGAGCGGATGTCAGGTGAAGCGATACATGTCTCGGGCGAACTTGCTACTAGGTGTTTGCAGGCGGTCGACGGGTGGCGGTGCTACCGCCCTGGTTGAGTCGAGTACCAGTGAGTGATGTCGTCACCTCGGTCGTACCGCTTGAACCATTGATCGGCGAACTTGGGCAGGGGTTCCTTGGCCGGGTTGTGGAACGGCGTTTGGCTCATCAGCACTCGCGCAGCCGTGGTTAGCTTCTGGCTCCACGAAACGGTGTGCAGCGCGGGTCGCGTCCGCGTCGTGTTGCGGTCGCGTGGGGTCGTGGGGTGACGTATCGCGGCGACCAGGCCGCCGAGCGGTACGAAGTCCCGGGCGTCGATGCCGCGTTCAGAAGCCGGAACATGGGCGTTGATGCCGTCGAACACAGCGTTGGACACCGTCATGAGGTGCTTCACGATGCGGGGTAAAGCACGGATTCGGTACAAATTGTTGTCGACGACGGCGTCGAAGATGATCAGCGCCGAGCTTCGGTGTTCGACTTCTTCGACGAAGTGCCACATCAGCAGTGACGCCACTCGTTCGTCGCCAGGACGGAAGAGGGTCGCCTCGTTGTCGAGCAACATCTTGAAGAACGGCGTGAAGGTAGCTTCCAGGTCTGCGATGTAGGCCAGCCGGTAGTTCAGCGGCGTTGTGGCGGTGAGGTGGTCGTAGGAGGCGACGGCTTCGTCGAGTGTTTCCTGTAGGCCGGGGTGACGTCTGATCAGTGCTCGCAGATGCTGGCGGTGGGCGCTGGCGTGTTGGGCTTCCTGACGTAGGAAGGCGTCGGCCTCGTCGGCTACGGCGGTGTCGGTGATGAGGGGCATGGCTTCCCGTACTGCGGCAACGATCATCTTCTCGAAGCACACGGCCATGACCGAGACCATGTTCATGTACGTGGAGAACGCAGGATTGTCGGCGTTCCAGTTGAATGGGACATCCCCGTCGAGGTCGAAGCGGATACGTCGAATTTCCAAGTCCGTCATGGTGTTACTCCGCTCTGCTCGGTCCGGCTATCGCCGTCTGAGACTTCGGCTGGTTCGGACGTCCGGGCGCGGATCGACACCGACATCGCCAAGGCGACCGCAAGCAGGAAGCACACTGCGGCGTAGACGACGCTGCCGCTCGGCGTGCCCTCGGCGGTGACGCCGTCGGTGGCGTTGAGATTGGCGGGAAGTGCGGCGAGCCACAAAGCACCAATCACCACCAGGAATGCCGGACCGAACACGCGGACGAACGGATTGGGCCTGTCCGGCATGGGCGCTGTCGAGCGCCACTGGTGAAGCAGAGCCGGAAGCGCGACTACCGCGAACACTGCTAGGAAGAGGACATACACGGCCCATCGCAGCGGGCCGTCAGGATGGTCTGCACCGGCCAGCGCGATCGGAATGTTCGCGATCACTAGCCCTACGGGCACCAGCGCGGCAACGCCAAACGTGCGCAGCGCCAGAGCCGTTGGACTCATCGCGTGTGCTCGGTCAAGCCGTCGAGCGACCAGCAGTTGCGTGCACAGTGCCACCAAAGCTGGACCCACGGTCGCAAAGAGCAACACGCTGCTCATCGGCACCGACGCCAACATCGGACGGTTGACAGCGTTATTGGTGTTCCACGCCCACCACTGCTGTTGTGGGCCGAGTTGATCGAAGATCTCGTAGAAGCAGTGGTGGACGAATCCCACGCACACCGCACCGATGACCGCTCCTCGGTCGCGGAAGACACCGAGGCTGCGCACGATTTCGTAGGCCAGCATCATCATCGCCGGATAGAGGGCGACGATGTAGAGCGGTAGCCGGTCGTACATGAACTCCACGGTGAACACGTTGTGCGCAAACACCGCGCCGATAGTGTCGTCGGCGCCGAACACGGTTGGGAAGTACAGCGGCGGTTCGACGATCAGTAGATAGATGACTGTGGAGAACCAGATCACGAGATTGACCGGGTCACCGTCGCGCCGCAGTCGGCGAATCGCCCACCACAGTGCCAGTCCGGCACCGAATACCACCATCAGTTCGAGGACCGGCAACGTCCAGTTGGCCAATTCAAACGGATTGCGTAAGTGCACGACCGGCGCGGCGTGCTCGCAACTGAACCCGAGTCGATTCGCAATGCGTTCGATGTCCTCGCTGCACTGACCACTCATCGCTTGCTACCCCGGCATTCTCGTTGGCTGGCACCGCTGTAGTCCGCTCTCATCGCACCCCACGGATGGTGAGTAACTGCGGCCCTTACCGATTCCACGACGATACAGTCATACCAGTGATGTATCGTCGCTGTCTAGGTTCGCCGACGCGCTCAGCGACAGAGCATTAGATTGCATACATGCGGACTCACGGATGGCTGGGCGAGCCGCCAAACAGCGATGACGAAGCAGTCACAAGGATCGTGGCGGCGGCTGATCGGTGCGTCCAACAATGCGGAGGCCAGACCACCATCGCCGACGTCGCCAGCGAGCTCGGCGTGAGCAGAGCGACGGTCTATCGGTACTTTCCGAGTACGACCGCATTGCTACGCGCCGCCGCCACCGAGGGCACGCGCCGATTCCTGGAACGCCTCGCAGACAGCCTCGCTTCGTTCGACGATGTCTCGGAGGCCATCATCGAAGGCGTCGTCCAGGTCGTCAGCGCAGTGCCCGACGAACCGTATCTACAGCTTCTGCTCGACGAGCCATCCCACACGTTGCTTCGGAGCGTCACCTCTGAAACTGCCCGCCACATCGGTCAGGCCGTCCTGTTGGAGAGCACCGCAATCGACTGGGACCGAACGCCGCTCACGTCAGAAACGCTCGACGAACTGATTGAATGGACGCTTCGCGCGGTGCAGTCGTTCATGTCCAACCCCAGTGATCCGCCACGAGAACCCGACGAACTACGCGGCTACCTTCGCCGCTGGCTCGCGCCAGCCATCAGGGAATGGGTGGACAGTCCAACCTCTGAAAAGGTTGGTTGACCTCAGACTGCTGGGGCCTTGCGTTCGGCGCGAAGCGCAAGCGTCCAGGACGGCAATAGCTCGGCGAGGTCTCGCAAATCGGTGCCCGTAGTTTTGCCTTGATATGGAGCGCTGTCCGTAAACGGGTAGCGCTATCTGGCCATCTCAGTGGCTATTTTTAATGACCCTTGAAGGTCAGATAGATCAGCACTATGTTCAGCACGCTCACCAGAAGCCCGATCCCCCAGCCGATCACCGTCGTGACGGGATGATTGGTATCGCTGCCCATCAACTTGCGGTTGCTAGTGAGCTTGACCAGCGGAAGCACCGCGAACGGAATCCCGAAAGACAACACGACCTGCGAAAGCACCAGTGCGCGAGTCGGATCGAAGCCCACCGCCAGCACCACCAGTGCTGGCAGGAGCGTGATCAATCGGCGCCACACCATCGGTATCTTTCGGTGCAGCAGTCCTTGCATGATCATGGCTCCGGCGTAGGCGCCCACCGATGACGACGCCAGACCGGACGCGAGCAATCCGATCGCGAATAACAGCGCGATCGTCGTGCCCAGCGTGTCGTGGATTGCCGTGTAGGCGCCGTCGATCGTCGCGGTGCCCGCTTGGCCCTGCAGGTTGATCGCGGCGACCAGCAGCATGGCCGCGTTCACTGTTCCGGCGACGGCCATCGCCAGCACGACATCGACCCGAGTGATGCGCAGCAGGCGGTGGCGCGCCGGGCCCTCCGCGGGGTGCCCGTGCCGATCGAGCGCCAGCGCCGAGTGCATGTACACCGCATGCGGCATCACCGTTGCACCCAAGATTGCCGCTGCCAATAGCACGCTTTCGGCGCCGCGAAAGCGCGGGACCAGCCCACTGAGCACGGCGTCCGGCGGCGGCGTGGCGACGAAGAAACTTGCCGCGAAGCCGATGGCGATGACCAACAGCAGTCCGGTGATGACGCGCTCGAAGACGATCTGTCCGCGTCGGTCCTGGATCGCCAGAAGCAATAACGACACCACTCCGGTGATGATCCCGCCGAGCAACAGCGGCAGACCGAAAAGGATGCGCAAGGCGATCGCACCGCCGACGACTTCGGCGGCATCCGTTGCGACCGCCACGAGTTCGGCCTGAACCCAAAATGCCAGCCGCAGTGGGCGATTCATCTGCCTGCCGATCGCCGACGGCAACGATCGACCGGTTACCAGCCCAAGTTTGGCCGATAGGTACTGCACCAGACCCGCCAGCACGTTGGCCACCACGATGACCCACAGCAACAGGTAGCCGTAGTGCGCGCCGGAGCTGACGTTGGCCGCGACGTTGCCGGGATCGACGTAGGCGATCGCGGCGACGAATGCCGGCCCGAGCAGATACCAGCTCGCTCGGAGCGAGGTCTGGGTGCCCTGCGCCAACGTATCGACCTCTGATCCGTACAACCGAATAAAAAAGTTAGGTTAGCCGATACATGCGGCCCCAGCGAACCGCGGCCCACCGAGGTTATGCCGCGCCGACGCTCCCGCCGCCGTCGACTCGAACAATCTGACCTGTCATGTATCCGGCGTCCTCGTGCAGCAGCATGTTAATCACGTGCGCGATCTCGGCCGGGGTACCCACCCGATGCAGCGGGATCCGGGTCAGCACCCGGGCTTCGCGGTCCGACCCAACCGGGCTGAGCCCGCGATACATTTCGGTCTCGATCGGCCCCGGGGCCACCGCGTTGACCGTGACGCCCGTGGACGCGAGTTCACCGGCCCAGATGCGCGTGCACGTTTCGAGTGCGGCCTTCGCCGCAGCGTACGGTGTCCGTTCGGCGACGCCCAGCGTCGTCAAACTCGTGACATTGACGATGCGGCCCCAGCCGGCCTCGACCATGCCGGGCAGCACCTCCTGCACGATCTGCACCGCGGTGCGCACGTTCATGTCGTAGCTGAGGAACAGATCGTCCAAATCGATCGACCCGATGTGGCCGAACCGGGCCAGCCCGACGTTGTTGACCACCGCGTCGACCCTGCCTTGCGCGAGGATCTCGTCGAGGACTGCCGCGGTCGCGGCGCGATCGCCGAGGTCGACCTGGTGGAAATGGCCGGGAAAGTCAGGCGGTGCTGTCCGGGCGAGTCCAATCGGCTCGTTTCCGTCAGCGGCCACCCGGTCTGCGACCGCGCGCCCGATACCCTTGGACGCCCCGGTGATCAGGACTCGTCGCTTCGACATGGCCTTCCCCTTTCGTGTGGCCCGTGGTTAGGGCAACGCCGAAACGGTGGGGTTCATGCCCCGCTATCGATCACCCGGGAAGGTAGAGGCCCCGACCGGGGATCAGTGGCAAATCGAGCGTCGTCACGATGCCGGGCGCAGCAGCCACCACGGCGGGGATCGCGTTGACGATCCGCATCGCCGTCGCGACCAATCCGGCGTGGTTGTGATCGCCGTTGGGGCTGCTCAAGCAGACATCCATCGCGTAGGACGGTTCACCGGTGATCTCGATGCGGTAGGAACCACCCTCCTGAGCCGGCTGCGGCCAATCGGGGCACAGGTCCTCACGCAAGCGGGTGACGTGTTCGAGGACCACCACGGGGTCGCCGTTGACCAGTCCGAACACTTCGAACCGCAGCGCCGCGGCAGTGCCCTTGGCGATGTGTCCGGATGCGATCTCGAAGTCCTCGGGCGCCGGTTCGCGAATGTAGGTCTGCGCAACGCCGTCAAGCGAAATGCCAAGGCCCGCAGCCATTTGCCGTATCACCGATCCCCATGCCAAGCTGAGCACACCGGGCTGCAGCAGCATCGGAATGTCGTCTAATTCCTTACCGAATCCCATGACGTCGAACATGACCGCGGCGCTGTCGTACGTGGCGTAGTCGACGATCTCCATGCACCGAATCTGTTGGATGCTCTGACATGTTCCGGCCAGGGCCAGCGGCAGCAGGTCGTTCGCGAACCCAGGATCGATACCATTGACGTAGACACTCGAATTACCTTCTCGCGCAGCATCTTCGATCGGCCTGATGAGATCCTCTGGAATCACCTCCCATGGATACTGCAGAAAGACCGGGCCGCTGCCGACGATGTTGATCCCGGCTGCCAGCACCCGGCGATAATCTTCCAGCGCTTCCGGGAGCCGGTTGTCGGCCAGCGCGTTGTAGACGGCGCATTGCGGACCGGTGGCCAGCACGGCATCCAGATCGGTGCTGGCGAGCACACCGGTCGAATCCGCAAGTCCGGCAATCTCTGCCGCGTCTTTGCCGGCTTTGGCATCGGAGGACACCCAGACGCCGGTGAGCTCGAACTCCGGGTTGGTGATGAGTGCTCGCAGTGCATGGATACCGACATTGCCGGTGCCCAGTTGGACGACGGGGATGGGCATGACTGCTCCTTAAACTTCGGGGCTCACAGATCCGGGACGGGGATGTCGAGGTTGGGATAGGTGAGGCCGCCGTCGACCTCCAGCGTCTTTCCAGTCAGGAAGTCGCCAGCCGGAGACGCCAAATACACTGCAGCAGCGGCGATATCGATGGGATCGCCGAGCCGGCGCATGGGTGTCACCTTTTCCATCGGCTGGCGCAGCTCGTCGTTGGAGGCCACCACGTCCAGCGCGGAGGTCAGGATCGAGCCCGGTGCGATGGCGTTGACCCGGATGCGTGGGCACAGGTCCAGCGCCGCCGACCGGGTGTAGTGAGCCAGCGCCGCCTTGGCGGTGGCGTAGGCGGCGAAGCCGCGCCCGGCGAGCCGGCCCATGGTGGAGGTGATGTTGATGATGTTGCCGCCGCCGGAGTGCTCGAGCATCAACGGCACCGCGGCGATGGTCAGGGCGTGCGCGGTGGCGACGTTGAAGGTGAACGCGTCCTTGAGGTCTTTGGTCGAGGTGGTCAGCAGGGTGTTGGGCATGGTGCCGCCGACGTTGTTGACGACGATGTCCAGCTTCCCGAAGGCCTCGACGGCCTGGCTGGCCAGCTGCGCGGTGGCCTCAGGATGGGCAAGATCGGCGACGACGACGTGGGCTTTGCGACCCACCGCGCGGACCTGTTCTGCGACGGCCTCTAGTTGGGATTCCGTGCGCGAGGCGATGACAACATCGGCACCCGCTTCGGCGAAGGCCAGCGCGATGGCCGCGCCCAGGCCACGGCCAGCACCGGTGATAACGGCGACTTTGTCGTCGAGACGGAACCTATCAAGGATCATTACGGCCTCTCTTCGTTGAGCTGTCGGCCGAAACGGTAGCAGCCTCGCCGTCTCGGGTCGTGGCATTTCTGAAACAGGTTCTAGTTTGGCATATGGCTCCCGCGCAGCAGCGCGCGATCTCCCCCCATGTGCATACCGTGGGAAGGCGGTGTGTATCCACCGAGAAATCGATGGTTGCGATTGCGAACCCGCTGGCGGCCTGCGACGATAGCCTGGCAATTCGCGGAACGTTCACCTCCTTACGGTTGGCTCCACAGGTGCGAGGAACATTGAGAA
The DNA here is from genome assembly GCA_963826365.1 of uncultured Actinomycetota bacterium. Classification (GTDB taxonomy): domain Bacteria; phylum Actinomycetota; class Actinomycetes; order Mycobacteriales; family Mycobacteriaceae; genus Mycobacterium. The sequence goes on from CAWGXA010000014.1 coordinate 609,722, forward strand.
TCAATCGGTGTAGCGCCGCACTGAGCGTTCTGGCAGCTGGTGCCTTGTTGTTGGTGTCCGCATGCGGCAATGACAACAACGCAAGTTCGGGAACAACGGCGCCCGGCACGTCTGCGGTGAAGGTGACCTGCGGCGGCAAACCGACTCTGAAATCGAGCGGATCCACCGCACAGGCCAACGCGATGACGCGCTTCGTCAAGGCGTTCGAGCAGGCATGTCCGGGTCAGACGGTGAACTACACACCCAACGGCTCGGGCGCCGGAATCGGCGAATTCACGGGCAACCAAACCGATTTCGCTGGCTCGGACTCGACATTGGTGCCCAGCGAGTACGCCGCGGCGCAAAAACGCTGCGGCTCGCCGGCCTGGGAACTGCCGGTGGTGTTCGGCCCGATCGCGATCACGTACAACGTCAAGGGCGTGACTTCGCTGATTCTCGACGGTCCGACCGCAGCCAAGATCTTCAACGGCACCATCGCCAAGTGGAACGATCCGGCAATTGGTGCGCTGAACCCTGGCGTCGCCCTGCCTGCGGAACCGATTCAGGTCATCTTCCGCAGCGACGAGTCCGGGACTTCGGACAACTTCCAGAAATATCTTGATACCGCCGGCGGCGACGCGTGGGGCAAGGGCGCCGGGAAGTCCTTCAAGGGCGGCGTCGGCGAGGGCGCCAAAGGCAACGACGGCACCTCGGCGGCCGTGAAAAGCACCGAGGGGTCGATCACCTACAACGAATGGTCCTTCGCCCAGGAGCAGCACTTGGGCGTCGCCAAGATCATCACGTCGGCCGGTCCGGATCCGGTGGCGATCAGCACCGACTCGGTGGGCAAGACCATCGCCAGCGCTTTCATCATCAAGAAGGGCAACGACCTGGCCCTGGACACGATCTCGTTTTATCGGCCCAACGACTCCGGTGCCTACCCCATCGTGCTGGCGACTTACGAGATCGTGTGCTCCAAATATCCTGACCCCCAAGTCGGTACGGCGGTGAAAGCATTCCTGCAGTCCACTGTGGGTGCCGGTCAGGATGGCTTGGCGGACAACGGGTATATCCCGGTCCCGGACTCGTTCAAGTCGAGGTTGACGAACGCGGTCAACGCCATCTCGTGATCGTCGCTACCGGGGGAGCGCCGCCTCATCGGGCGGCCAAACGGCCGAGACAAATTTTGCCGAACGTTAACCCATTCTTCCTGTAGCTTCGCGGCTGCGAGGATGACGGTTGGTTTGCAGACCGCGGCTACGGGCTCAGCGGTCAATCAACTACGTGAGGAAGTGAATTGAAACTCAACCGGTTTGGCGGCTTGGTCGGTGTGGTGGCTGCCGGAGCGCTCGTCGTGTCGGGGTGCGGTAGTGACAACAACGCGAGTGGCGGCGGCGCGACGACGGGTGCGTCATCGGCGAAAGTGGTCTGCGGAGGCAAGAAGACGCTGAAGGCCAGCGGGTCGACGGCGCAGGCCAATGCGATGACTCGCTTTGTCAAGGCGTTCGAACAGGCCTGCCCGGACCAGACGTTGAACTACACGCCCAACGGGTCGGGGGCGGGGATCCGCGAATTCAACGGCAACCAAACCGATTTTGGTGGCTCGGACTCACCGCTGGGCCAAGACGAATCCGCCGCTGCCCAACAGCGCTGCGGCGGCTCGCCTGCGTGGAACCTGCCGACGGTGTTCGGTCCGATCGCGGTCACTTTCAACATCAACACCGTGAGTTTGCTGAATCTGGAAGGCGCCACGCTGGCGAAGATCTTCAATGGCGGCATCACCACTTGGAACGATCCTGCGATCCAGGCAGAAAATCCCGGCACGAATTTGCCGAGCCAGCCGATTCACGTCGTATTCCGCAGCGATGAGTCCGGCACCACCGATAACTTCCAGAAATACCTCGACGCAGCTTCCGGCGGCGCGTGGGGCAAGGGCGCTGGAAAGACCTTCAAGGGCGGTGTCGGCGAGGGCGCCAAGGGCAACGACGGTACGTCGGCAGCCGTCAAGGCAACCGACGGGTCGATTACCTACAACGAGTGGTCGTTCGCCCAGGCACAGCATCTGAACATGGCCAAAATCATTACGTCCGCCGGGCCGGAGGCGGTAGCGATCAGCCCCGACTCGGTCGGCAAGACGATCGCCGCGGCCGCGATCAAGGGGCAGGGCAACGACCTGGTGCTCGACACGATGTCGTTCTACAAGCCCGCGCAGCCCGGCTCCTACCCGATCGTGCTCGCGACGTATGAGGTGGTGTGCTCGAAATACCCTGACGCCCAGGTCGGTACGGCGGTGAAGGCGTTCCTGCAAAGTGCCATCGGCGCCGGTCAGAATGGTTTGGCGGACAACGGATATATTCCCATTCCAGACTCGTTCAAGTCGAGGCTGTCAGCGGCGGTCAATGCCATCAGCTAAACCGAGGAAGTCATGACTCGAAGTTCACCGGCTACACCGGTGGATCGAGCTGCACGGGCTCCGACGCTCGCGGCGCGGAACACCCGCGCACTGGGTCGGGCCGACCGGATCTTCCGGACCATCGCATCGGCCGCCGGGTCGACGGTGGTGATTGCGGTTGTGTTGATCGCGATCTTCCTGTTGGTGCGCGCCGTCCCGTCCCTGAGTGCAAACCAGGCGAACTTCTTTACCAGCACGACGTTCGACACCGCGAATTCCCGGCACCTGGCGTTCGGTATCCGCGACTTGTTCAAGGTTACGGTGCTGAGTTCGTTGTTCGCCCTGGTCTTGGCGGTCCCGATCGCGATCGGCATCGCGGTATTTCTCACCCAATATGCGCCGGCCAGGCTGTCGCGACCGTTTGGCGCGATGGTTGACCTACTAGCCGCGGTGCCGTCGATCATCTTCGGGTTGTGGGGCATTTTTGTGCTGGCGCCGACGCTGCGGCCGGTCGCGGAGTTTCTCAACCGCAACCTGGGCTGGCTCTTTCTGTTCGAGCACGGCAACGTTTCCCTGGCCGGCGGGGGCACCATCTTCACGGCGGGTGTCGTGCTCTCGGCGATGATCCTGCCGATCGTTACCTCGGTATCGCGCGAAGTATTTCGCCAGACTCCGCGTATCCAGGTCGAGGCGGCGTTGGCACTGGGCGCCACCAAGTGGGAAGTGGTGCGCATGACGGTGTTGCCGTTCGGCCGTAGCGGTGTCATCGCCGCATCGATGCTGGGGCTGGGCCGTGCGCTGGGAGAAACCGTCGCGGTGCTCATCATCTTGCGCGCCTCCGCACACCCGGGGAATTGGTCGCTGTTCGACGGGGGTTACACCTTCGCTTCCAAGATCGCTTCCGCTGCATCGGAATTCAGCGAATTGCTACCCACCGGAGCCTACATCTCCGCGGGACTTGCGCTGTTCGTGTTGACGTTCATCGTCAACGTGGCCGCTCGTGCGGTTGCTGGCGGGAAGGTCAACGGATGAATTTCGATACGCTGGAAAAGCCGGTCAAAGTAGCGGTGTTCGAGCCCGTCGGGATTCGACGGCGGATCACCAACAACATCGCGACCGTCTTCTTCTTCGCAACGTTCATCATCGCGCTGGTGCCGCTGGTGTGGGTGCTGTCGGTGGTGATCGCACGAGGCTGGTACGCCGTAACCCGGTCAGGTTGGTGGACCCACTCACTGCGTGGCGTGCTGCCGGAGCAATTTGCCGGCGGGGTGTACCACGCGCTGTACGGGAGTTTGGCGCAGGCCGGCGTGGCCGCCGTCCTGGCCGTGCCGCTGGGCTTGATGACCGCGATCTACCTGGCGGAATACGGATCTACTCGGATGGCGCGGGTGACCACCTTCATGGTCGACGTGCTCGCCGGCGTGCCTTCGATCGTGGCGGCGCTGTTCGTTTTCAGCCTGTGGATCGCCACCCTGAAATTCCAGCAGTGCGGATTTGCGGTGTCGTTGGCGTTGGTCTTGCTGATGTTGCCGGTGGTGGTGCGCTCCGCCGAGGAGATGCTCAGGCTGGTTCCCGACGAATTGCGCGAAGCCAGTTACGCGTTGGGTGTCGCCAAATGGAAGACCATCGTGCGGATCGTCGTTCCCATGGCAGCACCGGGTATCGCCGCGGGTGTGCTGCTGTCGGTGGCCCGCGTTATCGGCGAGACCGCGCCGGTGCTGGTGCTGGTCGGGTACACCCGTTCCATCAACTTCGACATGCTGCACGGCAACATGGCTTCGCTGCCGCTGTTGATTTACACCGAGCTCACCAATCCCGAGCACGCCGGCTTCCAGCGCGTCTGGGGCGCGGCGCTGACCTTGATCATCTTGGTGACCGCGATTTATTTGACCGTCGCGGCGATCCGGTTGCTGATCAACCGGCCGACCAGATCCCGCCGCTACCTTAGGGCCTGAGTCTTTAGGACTTCGCCGCGGCTTTCGCCGGGGATTTCTTGGCGGCGGTTTTCTTCGCCGGAGTTTTCTTCGCCACAGACTTTTTGGCGGGCGCCTTTTTGGCGGTTGTCTTCTTCGCCGGTGCCTTCCCGTCGCCAGAGCGGGCTTTCACGCTGGCCTCCAGCTTGGCGAGCAGATCTGAGACATCTTCGGTCTCGTCTAGCTCTTTGGGCTTCTCTTCGGTGGTAAATGCTTCCCCGCCTTCGAGTTTCGCCTGTACCAGCTCGTGCAGCTGCTCCTGGTAGGTGTCGTGGTAGCGATCCGGGTTGAAGTCTTCGGCCATCGAGTCCACCACCTGGCCGGCCATCTTGAGCTCGGCGGGCTTGATCTCGACTTTCTTGTCCAGCACCGGGAAGTCGGGATCGCGAATCTCGTCAGGCCACAACAGGGTGTGTATCACCATCACGTCACGCTTACCAAAGTCCTTGACGCGCAACGCTGCTAGCCGGGTTTTGTTGCGCAGCGTGAAATGAACGATGGCCATCCGGTCGGTATCGGCGAGCGTCTTCGCCAGCAGCACATACGATTTCGAGGACTTCGAATCGGGCTCCAAGAAGTAGCTGCGGTCGAACAACATTGGGTCGACCTCACTGGCGGGGACGAACTCCAGCACTTCGATTTCACGAGTGCGTTCTTCGGGCAGGGTGGCGATGTCGTCGTCGGTGATTATCACCATCTGACCGTCGTCGGACTGATAGGCGCGGGCGATGTCGCGGTATTCGACGGTCTGGCCATCCGCTTCGCACACGCGCTGGTATCGGATGCGACCGTTGTCCTTGGCGTGCACCTGATGGAATTTGATGTCGTGGTCTTCGGTGGCGCTGTACACCTTGACCGGGACGTTGACGAGCCCGAACGCGATCGAGCCCTTCCAGATGGAACGCATAGGGCCAGTATGCCCATCGGACCGGTGGCAAAACAGCACGACAAGGCCCCGAACTGCGACGGACCTGGGATTGTCCGGTTGGCCCGCCTTTCAGCGACGCCGGCTCACGCGAGCGGAGGAGCCACCCCGGAGTGGCGAACCTGGTTGCCTCCGGCGCGTTTGGCCAGATACATGGCAGCGTCTGACGAGTCGATCAGATCGTCGATGAGCTGCATGACGGGGGTGGCCGGGCCGACGCTCAGCGGGGCGCTGGAGGTACCGATGCTGGCAGTGATCGCAAACGGGATCGCGGCAATCGCGTCACAAAGTCGTTCGGCCATCGTCGCGGGGTTGGGTGTGATGTCTATATCGGCGACCACGAATTCCTCCCCACCCGACCGGCCGATCACGGCTGTGGGGCGGCAGTTCTCGCGAAGCGCCGCGGCGACGGCGACCAACGCCTGATCGCCTGCGGCGTGACCGTGCAGATCATTGAGTTGCTTGAAGTCGTCGAGGTCGATCATCGTGATCACCAGATACGAGTCCGGCGCGCTGCGATGAAGCATGATGAGTTCGTAGGCCGAGTTGTAGAAGGAGCGCCGGTTGTGCAGGCCGGTAAGTGAATCGCGGTCGGAGCTTCGCAGATCGGTTCGCAGCGTAAGTACCAGTGACCGCATGCCAAATGGCACACCGATATTGAGACCCGCGACGACGACCAGTGAACCGACGGTGAGAGCGACGTCGCCCGTGGTCACGATAATTCGGCAGGACAGGATCGCCACACACGCGATGGCCACGGCGGAGTTGGCAAGCACGTAGGGGACACTGTGGAAATAGGCGATGTAACCGCCGAGAATCGCGAAAGTCGTGCATGCCATCAATCCCACATAGGGGTTCGACAGCATTAAGAGCGCTGCCGCGATGCCCACCATTGCTCCGAGCAAAGACAGACTTGACTGGCGACGTGTCGGCCAGCGCTTCAACCGCAGGATCGCTCCGGTGGCCCCCAGTGCCGACAGCACGATTGTCACCGCTCGAGCCACTGGATGGACAGGTCCGGCCGGGCTCGCGAGCAGGATGAGCGGCTGAACCGCAAAAGCAGCGATGAAGACGAAGGTGATCCTGCGCCACGGTGTCAGCAGGCCATGACTGTCCAGGTAGGCAGTGACCCAGTCGAACTGGTCTGACTCTTTCACCACCGAACTCCCTCATGCCCTCCTGGTGTCCGACGTCGCACCGTTGGCTGCTGTTGACTCAGAGCCAATGTAGCGTTACCGCCGACTTTGCCCGCGCTGGTCTCGATTCCAGCGGGTGATGGCACTGCCAGCCCATGCGAAATGGCCAGGGGGAGTGGTGGATTGAGCGTTCAGGGCGGCTGTCGTCGCCTAACGGCGCGAAGCGGCGTCCAGCGCAGCGCGATCGGGCAGGTCCGCTCCGGCGCGAGCGACGGTCAGCGCCGACGACAGGCTCGCCGCTTCGAGCGCCGCCGTCAGTGCCTCCACCCCGATCCCACGCAACTCGGTGCGCCGGTCGCCGCCCAACAAACCCGATCCCCATAGCGCGTCGAGCAGCCCTGCCATGAAGGAGTCACCGGCGCCGACGGTGTCGACCACCTGCACCGCGCGAGTGGGCACGCGTGCTTCTCCGGCCGCGCAGACCGCCATCGCGCCCTGGTCGGCCATCGTCACCATCACCAATGCGGGACCCAGCCTCAGCCAGGTACGCGCGATCTGCTCGGGCGAACGGTCGGGATCGTGCCAGAGCAGATCTTCCTCGCTGACTTTCACGATGTCGCTGCGCTCCACGAGATGCTCGATGCGTTGACGGGCCAGTTCCGGGTCGGCAATCAGCGACGGCCGCACGTTGGGGTCGAAGGTGACCGTAGCCGAGACGCGATAAGCGTCGATCAACGCCGCGACCGCCAGGCAGCCCGGATCCTGCACAGCGGCAATCGATCCGGTATGGACGAAAAGCGGCGGTGCGACCGGCGGCGTTCCGGAAAGGCGCCAGTCCAGGTCGAACTCGTAGGCGGCTGACCCGTCTTCAGCGACGGTCGCCCGCGCGGTCGCGGTGCGCTCGGGGGTCTGACTTCCTGAAACAAGTTGTACGCCAGCGGCATTGACGTACTCGGCGATGCGCCGGCCATAGGCGTCGTCGCCGATGCGGGTAAGGAAATCGACCGGCCGGCCCAGCCGGCCCAGTCCGACAGCAACATTGAGAGGACTGCCGCCGACATGCTCGTCGCCGCCGACGATGTCGATCAGTGCTTCGCCGATCACCAGCCCGCGAGTCATTGCAGCAACGCCTCCAACGTCGCCCGAGCTCCCTTGCGGTGCAACGAATCCAGCGCCCAGGTGTAGGCCTGGACGAAGCGTGGCTGATGGGCGAGATCGCCGAACACCGCCGCGATCTCGATGAATGCGGTGGGATTCTCGTACTGCGAGCGGGCGATCGGGATGAGCGAGTCCGCGAGCTGATCCACCACCTCGTACGGCTCACCCCATTCGTCGGTGCCCTCGGCGTAGCGGGCCCAGCTGGCCACCACCGCTGCCGCGACCCGAACCGAGCCATCGCTGGCCAAGTTGTCGTTGATTACCGGCAGCAGCCATTTCGGGATGCGATCCGACGAGTAGGCGCACAACCGCGCCACGGTGTCGCGCACGCCGGAGTTGGAGAACCGCTCGATCAGCGTGCGGCTGAACTCATGCAGCTCGATCCCGGGTACCGGCGGCAGCGTCGGGATGGCCTCGGATTCGAAATAGGCGAGCAAGAATTCGGCGAACACGGGGTCACTGGCTGCCTCGTGGACGAACTCGAATCCGCACAGATGAGCGAAGTAGGCCAGGCACTGATGCCCCGCATTGAGCAGGCGCAGCTTCATCAACTCGTATGGGGCGACATCGTCGACCAGCAGTACGCCCGCCCGCTCCAACGGCGGTCTGCCGTCGGCGAACTTGTCTTCGAGCACCCAGGCGGCGAACGGCTCGGCCACCACCGGCCATCGGTCGTTGACGCCGAAGTCGCGCCGCACTTCCTTGGCCATCTGCAGGGTGGTGGCCGGGGTGATCCGGTCGACCATCGAGCTCGGGAACTCAACGTGTTCGCCCACCCACTCGGCGAGCTCGGGGTCGCGGCTTTCGGCATTCGCCAGGACGGCCCGCCCGGCGATTTCACCGTTGTTCTCGATGTTGTCACACGACACGATGGTGGGTGCGGCGATTCCGCGACGGCGACGCCGGTCCAAAGCCTCCACAATCAGCGCGAACGCGGGCCCGTCCGGGTCGCGATAACCACCCTCGGTGATGGTCATCGAAATGATCCGGGTGGATGGCGCGGCCAGCACTTCCAACGCCGACTCCGGATCGTCGGGTGCGTAGCGATAGTCGATGATCGAGCCGATCACGTGTGCGTCCCGGCTGCCGTCGGGCTTCTCCAGAATCAGCGTGTAGAGCCCGTCCTGATCGGTCAAAACATCGCGCATCGTCCAGTCACCGGGCATCACGCCAATCCCGCAGATGCCCCAGTCATGCGCCAGGCCTTGCCGCAGCAACCTGTCGATGTACATGGCCTGATGCGCCCGGTGAAAGTGACCGGTCCCGATATGGGCGATGCCGACGCTGACGCTGCTGCGGTCGTAGTTCGGCGCCTCGATCGGCAGCTCGGAGAGCGACGCATTTTTCAGATCGATCGCGTTAGCCACCATTGGCCAACTCCTCCCCGGGCCACGGCCCGGATCGTCATCGGACTCCCCGCACCTTTCGACAGTACGACGAAGGTGTGGGGCGGACTACCACTCGCTCGCGGGTGGCCGACGCCTCAAAGACGCCTCAAAGACTCCTAAGTACGCCCGGATCCTGCACTGGTCGTCGCCGACAACAGCAGGACATCGGCGAGAGCACGCCACGAATCGGTGATCGCGACGGCGCCGGCGTCAATCAATTCCGCACGGCGGCTTTGCCTTTCGTCGGGCAGCACGAACATCACGTTACCGACTGTCGCGTAGCCGGCGGCGACCGCGGAACTGGTGCCGGCCACCGAGTCCTCGACGGCCAGACCCTGATGAGCCTCGACGCCCAGTATCTGGCCGGCATGCAGATACACCGCGGGGTCGGGTTTGCTCGTGGGCACCGGAAGAGAATCCTCCGCGCTGAAGGTCACCGCCTCAGCTATCAGCGAGTCGAGACCGGTAGCGGCGAAGCAGGCGCGCAGACGCTTGGTGGCGCTGGAGCTGACGGCCGCCAGCGCGTAGTGCGTCGCGAGTTCTTTCAACGGTTCCAGCACCTGCGGATCTGGTGTCAGGGTGACAGCCAGGTGAGCGCTGACCCGTTCGCGCTCTTCGCGCACCCACTGCTCGAGTTCGTCGGCACTCAACGCTTGGCCGCTCGCCAGGTCGCTGGCCGAGGCAACCACCGCGGCGGGACGGCCCTGGGCCAACGCCTGATCGAGCGGCACTTCACACTGCACCGCCAGATCGAGAGCGGTAGTGCGGAAGTTCTTGCCGACGGCCCGCTTGCGCAACTCCTCGGAGCTCAGTGGAGCGGTCACGCCGAACCTGGCCAGGAAACGATTCGTCACGTCGGTCGATGCGTCGAACGCCGGCCGCTCGGACCCAAACAGGTTGTCGTCGGCGTCGAGGAGCAAGGTAGTGATCGGCGCCGGGTCGAAGGTGCGCACAAAGGTCAGCCCATGGGGTTCATGGCTCATCGGGACACCAACTCTCGCTCGTCGTTGCGCATCGCGTCGCGCAGCGCGGGTATCACGCCGCGTTCGTCGATATCGGTAATCATGGCGCCCAGTTGCTCGGCAAAACCGGGAACCGCTCGCACTTCGGCGAACATCTCATGCCCCAGCAGCGGATCAGGGTTGTTGCTCGCCATGTTGGCCAACCTAACCACCGGTATCGCCTGCGAGTCTTCGAGACGGAGCTTGCGGCCCTTGAGGTCGTGGCCGCGCATATAACGCGCCCATCCGGCAACAGCCAACATCAGCAGCGTGTGCGGCCTGCCCTGCGCGATCGCCTCCTGCAAGGAGGGCAGCACAAACTGCGATATTTTGCTGGTTCCCCGTCGAGCCAGCCGCGACAATTGGTCACTCATGCGGGGATTGCTGAGCCGATCGAGCAAGCTGGCCCGGTACTCGGGTGTGTTCATCCCGGGGACCGCGGGCAGCAGTGGCTGAATCTCGTCGCGCAGGAGCTTCTCGACGTAATCGAAGATGACGCGATCCCGCATCGCTTCGTCGGTCCGCTGGTAGCCGGCCAAGGTGGCCAGGCAGGCGAGCGCGATATGGGTTCCATTGAGAAGACGGGTCTTGATCAGCTTGTGGTCGCGGACATTGGCAACGAATTCGGCACCGACCTGGTCGAGCGGCGGCCGACCATTGCAGAAGGAGTCCTCGATCACCCACTGGCAATATGGTTCGGTCACGACCGGCCACTTGTCGGCGACGCCGAATGTCTGCTCGACGAATTTGCGCTCCGACTTGGAGGTTTGCGGAGTGATGCGATCGACCATGGTCGACGGGAACGCGACGTGCGTGTCGATCCAGCGGGCCAGCCCGGGGTCCTTCAAAGCGGCGAACGACACCAGCGCCCTGCGCGCCGGCTGGGTGTCGCCGGGAATGTTGTCGCAGCAGAGCACGGTAAACGGCGGGATGCCCGCGCGGCGACGGTGGTCGAGGGCTTCGGCGAGATATCCCCACGCGGTGGCATAGCCATCGGACGCGACGAGGTCGGCGCGCACGTCGGGGTCGTCGGCGTTGAACTCGTCGGTGACTGGATTCAGGAAGTAACCGTTGCCGGTGATCGTCAGGCTGACAATGCGGGTTTGGGGATCTGCCAGAGCGGCGCGCACCGCGCCGCCGTCGTTAGGTGCGTAGTGGACGGAGCCGATCGAGCCGACCACCCGCGCGGTTTGGCGGTCGTGGCCGCGCTGCACGACGGTGTACAGCCCATCCTGCGCCGACAGCAGGTCTTTGACGTCGCGGGAGCGCAGGCTGACGCCGGTGACCCCCCACTGATTGGAAATGCCCGAGCGCGCCAGGTCGTCGAAGTAGACGGCCTGATGTGCGCGGTGGAAGTTGCCCGCGCCGATGTGAACGACACCCCGCTGCAGTGCGGATCTGTCGTAAGTGGGCACGTCAACTCGTTGCGAATGCAGTCGTAGGGTCGAATCGCTCAGGGGGACGCCACTGTTTGGACGCCAAGGGGACGGGATTACGTCAAACATTCTGTCCCTGTGCCCCGCGCTGGTCGCCGCGCCAACCCGTTCGTGGGTCATGTCACATATAAATAGATCGTTAAGGTCGATAATCGGTGGTCAAAGCGGTTAACAAGCCCGAAACGCGTAGGTTGACTGTCATGGCACCACGGGTGAAGCTGACCAACCCAGACAAGGTGCTCTACCCCGCCACCGGCACTACTAAGGCCGACATCTTCGACTATTACACCGGTGTCGCAGAGGCGATGGTGCCGCACATTGCCGGGCGCGCGGCCACCCGCAAGCGCTGGCCAAATGGCGTTGAGCAGTCTTCGTTTTTCGAAAAGCAGCTGGCGTCCTCGGCTCCCGATTGGCTGCCCCGCGCCAGCATTTCGCACCGGTCCGGCACGACGACGTATCCGATCATCGATAGCGCCGACGGGCTGGCGTGGGTCGCCCAGCAAGCCGCGCTGGAGGTGCACGTGCCGCAGTGGCGGTTCGTCGCCGAGTGGACGCGCAAAGGTGAAGAACTCAAACCCGGCCCGGCTACCCGATTGGTCTTCGACCTGGACCCGGGCGAGGGCGTGACGATGGCCCAACTGTGCGAGGTCGCCCATGCCGTGCGGGATTTGATCACCGACATCGGTCTGACGACTTTTCCGCTCACCAGCGGAAGCAAGGGTGTGCACCTCTACACGCCGCTGGAAGAGCCGGTGAGTAGTACGGGCGCCACGGTATTGGCGAAACGTGTTGCCCAGCAACTGGAAAAGGCGATGCCGAAGCTGGTCACGTCGACCATGACCAAAAGCGTGCGGGCCGGCAAGGTATTTGTGGACTGGAGCCAGAACAGCGGCTCGAAGACCACCATCGCGCCGTACTCGCTGCGCGGCCGCGAACATCCGACGGTTGCGGCGCCTCGTACCTGGGAAGAGCTCGAGGACCCCGCGGTGGTCCAGTTGCGCTACGACGAGGTGCTGGCCCGGGTGGCCCGTGACGGCGATCTGCTGGCGGCGCTGGACGCCGACGTGGGCGTTCCGGATCGGTTGACCAAATACCGCAGCATGCGTGACTCGGCGAAAACACCGGAGCCGGTGCCCAAGTCGAAACCTAAGACGGGACAAGGCAATACGTTCGTCATCCAGGAGCACCACGCTCGCCGGCTGCATTACGATTTCCGGCTGGAAAAGGATGGCGTGCTGGTGTCCTGGGCCGTTCCGAAGAACCTGCCCGAGACCACGTCGGTGAACCATCTGGCGGTGCACACCGAGGACCATCCGCTGGAGTACGGCGGCTTCGAGGGCAGCATCCCCAAGGGTGAATACGGCGCAGGCAAGGTGATCATCTGGGACGCCGGAACCTACGAGGCCGAGAAGTTCCGCGACGACGAAGTCATCGTCAACTTGAACGGCAGCCGAATCGCCGGGCGCTACGCGCTGATTCAGACCAAAGGGGATCAGTGGCTGGCGCATCGGATGAAGGACCAGAAGGTCTTCGAATTCGACGAGCTCGCCCCCATGCTCTCGTCGGAAGGTTCGGTGGCCGCATTGAAGGCGAGCCAGTGGGCGTTCGAAGGCAAGTGGGACGGCTACCGGCTGCTGGTCGACGCCGACCACGGTGCCGTGCGGCTGCGGTCCCGCAGCGGTCGCGACGTCACCGACGAGTATCCCCAATTGCGCTCCCTGGCAGATGGTCTCACTGACCACCATATCGTGCTCGACGGCGAGGTCGTTGCCTTGACTGCATCCGGGGTGCCCAGCTTCAACGAGATGCAGAACCGCAGTCGCGCCACCCGCGTCGAATACTGGGCATTCGACTTGCTCTACCTGGACGGCCGCTCGCTGCTGCGGGCCAAGTATCAGGATCGGCGCAAGCTGCTCGAAACCTTAGCTGACGCCGGCAATCTCATTGTTCCCGAACAGCTACCCGGCGACGGCGCGCGGGCGCTCGAGGACTCCGCCGAGCACGGTTGGGAGGGCGTGGTCGCCAAACGCCGCGACTCCACCTACCAGCCGGGCCGGCGGTCGGCGTCGTGGGTCAAGGACAAACATTGGAAGACACAGGAAATCGTGATCGGCGGCTGGAAGGCCGGTGAGGGCGGGCGCACCAGCGGCATCGGCGCACTGCTGATGGGTATCCCGAGCGACGGCGGACTGCATTTCGCGGGACGGGTCGGCACCGGTTTCACCGAACGCGATCTGGCCAGCCTCAAGAAGAGGCTGGCCCCGCTGCATACCGACCACAGTCCCTTCGACGCTCCGCTGCCCACCCGCGACGCCAAGGGTGTGACCTTCGTCGAGCCGGTTCTGGTCGGGGAGGTGCGCTACAGCGAATGGACCCCGGATAACCGTCTGCGCCAATCGAGTTGGCGCGGGCTGCGAGACGATAAGAAACCTAGTGAGGTGGTGCGCGAATGAAATGGGTGACGTATCGAAGTGCCGACGGCGAACGGACCGGGGTGCTCTCCGGTGACACGATTCACGCGGTGCCGCCAGGTGTGACGTTGCTGGAGCTGGTCGGCCGCGGCGCCGACGGGCTGCGGCAAGCCGGTGAGGAGGCGCTGGTCTCCGCGTCGGATGCCGTACGTCTGGATGATGTCACGTTGCTGGCGCCCATCCCGCGTCCGCCGTCGATCCGCGACTCGCTGTGCTTTTTGGATCACATGCGCAACTGCCAGGCGGCCATGGGCGGCGGACGCGAACTCGCCGACACCTGGTATCGCATCCCCGCCTTCTACTTCGCCTGTCCGGCAACAGTTCTCGGCCCGTACGAGGACGCACCTATCGCACCCGGAAGTGCTTGGCAGGACTTCGAGTTGGAGATCGGTGCGGTCATCGGAACGAGCGGCAAGGATCTGACTGTCGAGGAAGCCGAGCAGGCGATCGTCGGCTACACGATCTTTAACGACTGGTCCGCCCGGGACCTGCAGCAGTTGGAAGGCCAACTGTCGATCGGCCAAGCCAAGGGCAAGGACAGCGGAGTGACGTTGGGCCCGTATCTGGTCACGCCCGACGAGCTGGAGCCCTACCGGCAGGCAGGCAAGCTGGACCTGCAGGTGAGTGCTCTGGTCAATGACACCGAGATCGGTTCGGGCTCAACGGCTCAGATGGATTGGAGCTTCGGTGAAGTCATCTCCTACGCGTCGCGCGGTGTGACGCTGCGCCCTGGCGACGTCTTCGGTTCGGGCACGGTACCCACCTGCACGCTCGTCGAGCACCTCAGCCTGACCGCGCTGGAATCCTTCCCGGGTTGGTTGCATGACGGCGACGTCGTCACGCTGCGGGTGCAGGGGCTGGGGGAGACCCGACAAACCGTGCGCGCCACCAGTGCACCGCACGCATTGGCGGCTCGGCCCAACCCGGACGCCGCGCCGGCACCCACCCGGGTCAACCGGGCGCCGGCCCGAGTCGTGCCCTACACCCGCGGGCTGCACGAAGTCGCCGACAAGGTGTGGGCGTGGACGCTGCCCGACGGCGGCTATGGCTGGAGTAACGCCGGGCTGGTCGCCGGGGACGGCGCATCGTTACTCGTCGACACGCTTTTCGACTTGGCGCTGACCCGCGAAATGTTGTCCGCAATGAAGTCCATCACCGAGCGCGCGCCGATCACCGATGCGCTGATCACCCACTCCAACGGCGATCACACTCACGGCAACCAACTGCTCGATGCCTCGGTGCGGATCATCGCCGCCACCGACACCGCCGAGGAGATCGCGCACGGCATGGCGCCGGAGTTGCTGGCCATGACACAGACCGGCGACCTCGGTCCGGTCGCGACCCCGTATGCCCGAGACCGGTTCGGGCACTTCGACTTCAGCGGCATTGACGTGCGCAACGCCGATGAGACCTTCGACCGCGACCTCACCATCGACGTCGGGGGCCGTCGGGTCGACCTGCTGAACCTGGGTCCGGCCCACACCGCCGCGGACTCCGTGGTGCATGTGCCCGACGCCGGGGTGTTGTTCGGCGGCGATCTGCTTTTCATCGGCTGCACCCCGATCGTGTGGGCGGGCCCGATCAGCAACTGGATCGCGGCCTGTGACGCGATGATCGCGCTGGACGCACCGATCGTGGTGCCCGGCCATGGCCCGGTCACCGACCCGGACGGTATCCGCGCGGTCCGCGGCTATCTCGCGCACGTCGATGAGCAGGCCGAGGCCGCGTACCGAAAGGGCCTGTCCTGGGCCGAAGCCGCCAACGGCATCGACCTCGGCGAGTACGCCAGCTGGCTGGACGCCGAACGAGTCGTCGTCAACGTCTATCAGCGTTACCGCGAACTCGACCCCGACACCCCGCAGCTGGAAGTGCTGGCGCTGTTGGTGATGCAGGCCGACTGGTTGGCCAAACGCGGCTGAGTGTGCGCTCGCGGCAACGGGTGTGCGGTCAGGGTGGGAATTACGCGATTTATCCGCCCCAGGCGCACACTCAACGCCCTAGACGCACCCGCTATTTCAGCGCGGCCGTCACAAAGCCGATGGTGTCGGCCGGAACCTGCGGTTGAGTCGTCTGCAGTTCCGGTAGCCCGGCGGCGGTGAAAAGCTCAGCGAGCCGGAACCTGGTCACGTCCCACCCGCGCGCGTGCAGGTAAGCGGCGACGTCGGTGTGTTCGCCGGGGTACGTCAAAGCGGCGATGTCCAAGTCCAATCCGTGCCGTCGCCAGCCCTCGGTCCCCTGCCGGGCCTGTTCCCGCGACTCCTCCGTAGTTCCGGTGACCGATCCATAGTCTGCGGCCAGCCGGCTGCCTGCGGCGCTCAGCGAGATCACGTCGTCCAGCAGTGCAACCTCGGCCTGCGGCGGCAGCCAGCCGATAAGCACGCCCTCGGCCAGCCACGCGGTGGGCTGCGTGGGTTCGAAGCCGGCCGCCCGCAGCGCGGCCGGCCAGTCCTCGCGAAGGTCGATGCCCACCGCGCGGTAGTCGGTAGTGGGCGCTGCGCCGATCTTGGCCAGTATCGAGGTTTTGAACTCGATCACCTCCGGCTGGTCGATTTCGTACACCGTCGTATCCGCCGGCCAGGAAAGCCGGTAGGCGCGGCTGTCTAGCCCGGCCGCGACGATCACGACCTGCCGGACGCCCGCATCGGTGACGTGCGCGAAGTAGTCGTCGTAAAACCGGGCCCGGGCGGCGAACGTGTCGGTCATCCGCGGGATGCCCACTCCGGCATCGTCACCGTCGAAGTCGAGCTCGCCGGCGGCCACCCGAGTGAACACGTCAATCCCGACCGCGCGCACCAGCGGCTCGGCGAACGGGTCGTTGATCACCGGCTGCGGGCGTCGGGTCGCGGCGGCTCGCGCCGCGGCGACCATGGTGGCGGTGGCACCCACACTGCTGGCCAGGTCCCACGTGTCATCGTCGGTCCGTGTCATGGTTTCACGGTAGGCCGGGTCCCTGGACATCCGCTGTGTCACTTACGGTGCGGGTATGCCCGCAGTAGAAATGCAAACCCTTGAGGACGACATCGCCTGCATCACCCTGAACCGGCCGGAGCGCCTGAACGCCATCGACGGCGCGCTGATCAACGGCGTCCACGACGCGCTCGATACGCTCGGCAGTGGCGAGTTTCGGGTGGCGATCCTGACCGGGGCCGGACGCGGATTCTGCGCCGGCGCCGACCTGAGCGGCACCGGCGAGGCGTGGGTCCCAAGCCGCGAGTCGACTCCCGCATTCAAGGTCAACTACGACTCGCAGGTCCGGCTGGCCAATCTGTACACCCGGATCTACGAACTGGACATCCCGGTGATCGCCGCGGTCAACGGTGTCGCCGTCGGCGGTGGGCTGGCGTTCACGTTGGTCAGCGATATCCGGGTCGCATCCGAGCACGCCCGGTTCGGGTCGGTCTTCATCAAGGCGGGGTTCTCCTCGATGGACATGGGCACCAGTTACCTGCTGCCCAAGATCGTCGGCGCCGGCGTCGCACGTGAACTCATGCTGACGGGTCGCATCATCGACGCCGAAGAGGCCTTCCGCATCAAGCTGGTGCACGAGGTGGTGCCGGCCGACGACCTGATGCCCGCCGCGCTCAAGCTGGCCCGCTCGATCGCCGAGAACAACGCATATGGGGTGTGGCAGACCAAGATTGGTCTCAATGCGGCGCTGGACGCGCCCAGTTTGCGGCACGCCATCGAAATAGAGAACCGCACTCAGATCCTGACCGGCTTCACCAACAATCCGGTCGAGGCGGCCAAGGCACACATGGAGAAACGGGCCCCTAAATGGGATCCGCTGTGACGGCTAGACTTTCGCGATCACATTCTCCGCGAACCACTCGAGGTTGCGGATCTTGTCCTCGAGCGGCTCGGTGTCGGTTCCGGTGATGTAGGGGATGCGGAAGCCGACGATGGCGTCGGTGACGCCCTTGTCCTCGAGCCGCTTGACGCCGTCCACGGTGAAACCGTCAACCGAGATGACGTGAATCTCGAACGGGCCGGTCTTGCCGGCTTCCTCGCGATACCGCTTGAGCTTGGCGATCAGCCCGTCGAGTTCTGCCGGGTCGCCACCGCCGTGCATCCAGCCGTCCAGTCGGGCCGCGCGCCGCAGCGCCGCGTCGGCGTGGCCACCGATCAGGATCGGGATGGGCTTGGTGGGGGCCGGGCTCATCTTGGTCTTGGGGATGTCGTAGAACTCGCCGTGGAATTCGAAGTAGTCACCGCTGGTGAGGCCCTGGATGATCTCGATGCATTCGTCCATGCGCTTGCCGCGCTTGGCGAACGGGACGCCCAGCAGCTCGTAGTCCTCGGGCCACGGGCTGGTGCCCACGCCGAAGCCCACCCGGTTGTTGGTCAGCGCGGCTAGCGACCCGATTTGCTTGGCTACCAGCGCCGGTGGCCGGATGGGCAGCTTGAGGACGAAGAAGTTGAAGTGCAGCTTCGTCGTCACCGCGCCCAATGCTGCTGTCAGCACGAAGGTTTCGATGAACTCCTTGCCGTCCAGGAACTCGCGGTTGCCGTCCGGTGTGTACGGGTATTTGGAGTCGGACTCGAAGGGGTAGGCGATGCTGTCCGCGATCGTCATTGCGTGGTATCCGGCCGCCTCGGCCGCCTGGGCCAGTGGGGCGTAGAACCGAAAGTCCGTCATTGCCTCTGCGTAGGTGAACCGCACGTCATCTGCCTTCCGTGAGAGCTCCGTCACCCGAGACTAGAACGTGTTCTAGTTTGACTCGCGCTCGGGTGCCCCTGCCTGGCTGGGGCGGAGGAGTTAAAGCTGGTTCTCAGGGCCGATGACTGCCCACACCGTCTTACCCGACGAGGTGGGCGTGCTGCCCCACGCGCGCGACAGCGCGTCGACAATCGCCAAACCTGACACGTCGATGCCCTGCGGGGGCGATGGCAGCCGATGGGCCGCGGCGGTGCTCTCATCGGAGACCGCGATGGTCGCCGTCGCGCCGTCCGTCTCGATTCGCATCGCCGGGACGCTTCCGGTGTGTTCCAAAACGTTCTCGACGAAGACGTTGACGACCACCAGGGCGACCGGAATGAACGCGGGCCGCGACCATTCGGTGAGCCACTCGCGCACCAGCCGGCGTGACTCACGCAGGCTGGTCAGGTTCGCGGGCAGCTGCGCGTCGGCGCGCTGGATCGTGCGGCGGGTCAGCTTGGCGAGCGCTTTTGTCGCGCCTTTTTCGGTCGAATACACCGGCATGAAGCGGGTGACCTCGGCGTGAGTGAGCGCATCGCGGGTGTCCCGGTCGCCGCAGACCAAGACGATCGGTGCGGTTGCCTGGGCGCTGAGCTGCAAGTACGCGCTGATGAAGACGGACAAGGCCGATTCCGCAGGCACTTGCAGCGCGGTGATATCGACGATGACGGCGGATGGCTGGTCGAGCGCGGCGTTGCGAATGCTGTCGCGCAGCGCCCCGGAATTGGCTGCGTCAAGCACACCCTCGACGGTGAGGATGGCGACCGACTGATCGGTCCGAGTCTCAACGGCCAGCGAGCCCGGCGACTCGGCTAGCGCACTCACCGCAGGAAGTCCCTTCCGTTCAGGCATCTATCCTCGCTGATCGCGACACGTGACCCACTGATGCGCGGGTGCGGGTGTCCTCGGTGCCGGGGGGGCATCCGAATCCTAACGCGGTCGAAAAGAATCCTGACGTCACAATCCGGCTACCGTTCACGCGGTGGGCCGGTGCGCCATCGATCAAAGGCCGCTGGGCACGCGCCAGGTACTTGCCTTGACCGTGCGCCTGCGACGGATTAACCGCTGCCACCCCGACCATGCTGTTCTCATCTTCGTGTCGTTGATTGAAATCAGCCTAGCGAGACTACCTCATTTAACGGCTGTCAAGCTTTCGGCAGGGGTGAGCAGCGGAGGGCATGAAGCGACCCGGCAGCAATGACGGGCGGGTCGGTCCGCTCAGTGTCCGCTCAGCGCGTAGGGCGGGTCGCCTACCCCGGCGACCGAATGCGTGCCCCACGGTGTTCGTTCGGTGATGCGCGCGGGCGCAGTGCGCTCACCGACTGTCAACGTGGCCGCTCGCGCCTGCTTGAGAACTTCGTCCGGCAAGGGCTGCGAGGGCGAACTAAAAACCGTTCCCTGCCAGTGGTAATGGCCATCGATCGGGTCCAGCCGACCACTCAGCCGGACCCGTACCGGATGGCAAACGCCGGCTATCGTCAGCGTCGCGTCGCCGTCGTAGGTCGCAGGGTCGCGGGTGGCCGCGGACGACAGCTCGAACGCCGATGCCACCCGGAACGGCTGGGCGGGATGGACGTGGGCGCGCTCGTTGAACACCTGCTGGCTGCTACGCCGCACCTCGATGCGGGTGCTGCCGGTCGTTTCCATCAACCCCAGGCACTGCGCGACATAGCGGACCTGCCCGTCGATGTCGGGCCCGGTGATCCAGAAGTAATTGGGGAAACCGTGCAGGGCCACCCCGAGGAAGGGCTGCGTGCCGTCGACCCAGGCTTCCTTGATGGTCATTCCACCGGCGCCGACCAAAGACTGATCCCCAGGCGTGAATCCGGTGCCGAAGATGATGACGTCGACGCGGTGGTCCACACCGTCGCTGGTGCGGATGCCCGACGCGGTGATGGTGCTGATTGCCGAGCGCACGAGTGCGGGCTGCGACCCTCGGCTACCTCGCGCCAACCCGGTTCGGCGGCCTAGCCAACGCTTGACCCGAGTGGACGGCAACGGCAACTCGGCGACGAGCCGGCGTGGCCCGTGTGCGAAAACGGTGACCGACGCAGCTGATTCGGTCAGCTGCCCGACGTAATGGGCGGCGGTGGCGTCGGCGCCGATGACGGCGACGCGCTTGCCGGCCGGATCAAAACCGGGGTGCCACCGTGCCGCGTGAAACGACTCGCCACGAAAATCGTTGCGCCCGTTGAGCTCCGGTGTCCACGGGATGGGCGCCGATGGGTCTGCCGCGATGACGATCCCAGCCAGGTACCGTTCGCCGGATGCGGTTCGCAACTCCCAGGTGTGGGTGTCGTCGTCGAACCGCGAGCTGATCACGTCGCCGCTAGGCCGTGCGACGTTAATGATCCCGACGGCCTGCAGCTCGACCGAGACGCTGTGGGCGGCGCTGCCGCCGCCGAGGACGATGACATCGCGGCTAGCCGCGATCGGTGCTTGCGTCACAGAAAGTTGGCGCGTTTCCAGCTGCGCCGTGCGATCGGCCCCAGCAGGCCCACCTCAGTCAGAAATGCTGCCAGCGGGGCGAACCCGGCGACCTGTGTTTCATAACGATGCTGGCTGTTGAGCGCGGTCGCGCGTGCCCGCTTGGGATCCAGCCCGGTCCGCGCATACGGAATCGGATTGCTGAACAGATAGCGGAAGAAGTAACCGCCGACTCCGTTGATGTTCGCCATGAACCACCGGTTGACCCGGGGCATCTCGGCCGCCCGCTTGCGGGCGCCGTCGCGCGCGAATTGGATGTGACGGGCCTCTTCGGTGACGTGAATCCGCATGAGCCGCTGGATAATTGGCTGCAGCTCCGGGTCTTCCATCATCTGCCGCTGCAGCGAGTCGAAGATTTCTTCGCCAATCAGGGCGGCCATCCACAGCATCGACCCGCGCTGGAACACCAGCGGCAAGGTGTTGATGATCATCCGGTGCAGCAGACGTGGACGTACCGGTTTGGCGCCGATGCGCTCGATGGCTTTGCCGAACATCACCATGTGGCGGGTTTCGTCGCCGAGTTCGGTCAACTTGTAATGCGTACTGGAGCTGGTGGGGTCCTCATGCAGGATGGTGCGCAACAACGATTGGTTGAGCATGTTCTCGAACCAGATCCCGGCCGACAAGGTGTTGACCAGTTCCTGCCGGGACAGCTCGATTTGTTGTTCGCGGGTCATCTCGTCCCACATCGGGGTGCCATACAGCGACACCGACCGCGCCGGCAGATAGAACTTGTCCGGCTCGAGCGGGGCGTCCCAGTCGATGTCGACGATGGGTTCGTAGGATTTCTTGACCGAGCCCTTGAGTAGCCGGTCGGAGAACTCTTCACGACTCGGGCCACCTGGTTTCACCGCAGTGGTCATCGCTGGTGTCCCTTCGTTGGGTACTTCAGACGGCAGCTCGCAACAGTTACTCAATACCCATGGTACCGGGTACCCGGGGTCTCGACTAGATGCTCGTCGGTTTCAATTCGGTTGACCAGCACTAATCTTTGCAGGCAATGTGCGCCGGCGCCGATGCGAGTCAGGAGGCAGTGGTGGGTCGACATATTCATGTAATCGGCATCGGTGCCGGCGACCCCGGTTACGTCACCGTCCAGGCGATCGAGGCGCTCAACGACACCCAGGTGTTCTTCGCGATGGACAAGGGAGAGCAGAAAAGCGACCTGGTGGCGCTGCGACGGCAGATCTGCACGAGATTCATCCGCGAGCCCGGCTACCGATTCGTCGAGCTGCCCGATCCGAAGCGGTCGACGCCGTTAGCCGGTCAAGCCGATTACCGCGATGCCGTCTCGGACTGGCATGCGGAGCGGACCCGGATCTGGGCGACGGCCATCGGCGCCGAGCTGGGGCCCGACGGCGTGGGGGCCTTCCTGGCCTGGGGCGACCCTTCGCTGTACGACAGCACGCTACGGATTTTGGACGCGGTCGCCGCCGACGTCGACTTCACCTTTGACGTCATTCCGGGCATTACCGCGATACAGGCGCTGACCGCGCGACACCGCATCCCGCTCAACGACGTCGGCGAACCGGTGCTGATCACTACCGGACGGCAGCTGCGCACGCACGGGTTGACCGGCTCGGCGGTGGTGATGCTCGACGCCGACTGCTCGTTTGCGTCCTGCCCGCCCGACACCCGGATCTGGTGGGGCGCTTACCTCGGTACCGAGGACGAACTGCTGGTCGCCGGCATCGTGGGCGAGGTGGGCCCCCGCATCGCGGCGCTGCGCTCCGACGCCCGCGCCCGGCACGGCTGGATCATGGATACCTATTTATTGCGCGCTGTCTGAGCAGCGATGGACACCCCAGCGTGAGCATCGGCAAACTGGACACGTGCCCGAACTTCCCGAGATTGAAGCGCTGGTCGATCACCTGCGGCGCCATGCCGTCGGTTTGACGATCGGCCGTGTCGATGTCGGTGCGTTGTCGGTGCTCAAAACCTTCGATCCGCCGATCAGTGCCCTGACGGGCCAGACCGTCGTCGCGGCCAACCGGTGGGGCAAATATCTGGGCCTGCAAGCCGGAAGTTTGTTGTTGATCACCCACTTGTCGCGGGCCGGCTGGTTGCGCTGGTCGGACAAGCTGGCCGCGGCGCCATTGCGACCGGGCAAGGGGCCGATCGCGCTGCGGGTGCATTTGGGGACCCCCGGGGCCGCGCCGGGGTTCGACCTCACCGAGGCCGGCACCCAGAAACGGTTAGCGGTGTGGCTGGTCGATGACCCCGAGCAGGTGCCCGGGATCGCCGCCCTCGGCCCGGACGCGCTCGATCTGAGCGCCGACGACCTGGCCGGGGTGCTGGCCGGCAACAGCGGCCGGATCAAGACCGTCATCACCGACCAGAAGGTGATCGCCGGCATCGGCAATGCCTACAGCGACGAGATCCTGCACGTTGCCAAGATCTCGCCGTTCGCCACGGCCGGCAAGCTCACGGCCGAGCAGCTCGCCACGCTGCACGACGCGATGATGTCGGTGCTGACCGACGCGGTGAACAGGTCGGTCGGTCAGGGCGCCGCCATGCTCAAAGGGGAGAAGCGGTCCGGACTGAGGGTGCACGCCCGCACCGGATTGCCCTGCCCGGTATGCGGGGACACCGTGCGCGAAGTGTCGTTCGCGGACAAGTCTTTTCAGTACTGCCCGACGTGCCAGACCGGCGGCAAGGTGCTGGCCGACCGGCGGATGTCCCGGCTGCTCAAGTAGCCGACCGGCCGGGACTTGACGCCTGTCGATATGCTGCCCGGGTGACTCGCCAGAAAATCCTCATCACCGGCGCCAGCTCCGGCCTGGGCGCCGGGATGGCGCGTTCGTTCGCCGCCAAAGGGCGCGACCTGGCGCTGTGCGCCCGGCGAACCGACCGGCTCGACGAGCTGAAAGCCGAACTGTCACAACAGTATCCAGCGATCAAGATCGCGGTGGCCGCGCTGGACGTCAGGGACCACGAGCAGGTGCCGAAGGTGTTCGCGGAGCTGAGCGATGAGCTCGGCGGCATCGACCGCATCATCGTCAACGCCGGCATTGGCAGCGGAGCCCGGCTGGGATCCGGCAAGCTGTGGGCGAACAAGAAGACCATCGAGACCAATCTGCTGGCCGCGCTCGTGCAGATCGAGACGGCCCTGGAGATGTTCACCAAGAGCGGCTCGGGACATCTGGTGCTGATCTCGTCGGTGCTCGGGAATACCGGGGTGCCTGGCGTCAAAGCCGCTTATTGCGCAAGCAAGGCCGGCTTGCGTTCGCTGGGCGAATCGTTGCGCGCCGAATATGCGAAAGGCCCCATCAAAGTCTCGGTGATCGAGCCGGGCTACATCGAGTCTGAGATGACGGCCAAGTCGGCGAGCACAATGTTGATGGTGGACAACGAAACTGGCGTCAGGGCGCTGGTGCACGCCATCGAGCGCGAGCCCGGGCGGGCCGTGGTGCCGCGGTGGCCATGGGCGCCGCTGGCGCAGCTCATGCGGGTGCTGCCGCCGCCGCTGACCAAACCGTTCGCGTAACGGCGGTCAGTGCGGCGCAGGTGTGTAATGTGCTGCGTCGCTGGTGAATTCGGGTTTACCGTAAGTCGCTAACCGTAGCTTGAGCAGGCCGATGACGTATGCGTCGGTGATGTCGGCAAGCACCGGGATGCGGCTGGCGCGGCTCACCGCGGTAAAACGTCCGATGATGAAGGGCGTGGTCAGGGCGATGCGCAGCAGATCGGCCGGCTCGAGTGAGACGCCCATGGCACCCGCGATCTCGCGATCACCACCGCAGAACGTGCGGACGAAGGTGAGCTTGCTGAAGCTCTTCTCGACCGCCTCGGCGCAACGGTCGAACAAGGAGGTGCCGGGGCGCAGATAGGCCTCCATCGTGCCGCGGACGAGGTCGTGGCAGATGCTGTCGAATCCGTGGCGCAGCAGTGCCGAGCGCGCATGCAAGACGTGGATGATGTCGGCGGGTTCGGCGGGTAGCAATTCCTCCGGCAGGCCGAGCAGAAAGCAGCGATACCTGGCGAATTCGACGACCGCGCGTTCTTCGGCGGTGAACTCGGTGCGGCCTTCTTGGCGGACCTTTTGGGCCAGCAGGTACTGGCCGATCATGCCGGCGGGCATTTGGTCGACCTGCGGCACCGGCATGCCGTAGATGGCGACGTCCCACTTGTCGGATTTCTTCAGCGCGTTGTAGCGGACCATCGAGTGCATCAACCGGACCATGGCGGCGGCTTCGAATCCGGGGCCGTAGCGGTCCAGCGCACCGGGCAGCGCGGTGACGGCGAAAAAACTGGCCGTCTCGTTGACCCGCCGGGCGGCGCGGCGGCCCGAGAGTGCACCGGTCAGTGCCATCGGCAGCGCGGCGTAGCTGTTGGTGAAGGTCGCGATAAAAGCTCCCCGGGTAATGAAGGGGGCCAGCAGCGCCGCGGGGATGCGTTCTTGCCGAGCGCCCTCGCGCACCAGGTCGAAGTCGATCCACTCCGGTGCGGCCTCCATGGCGGCAATGAACGCCGCGAGCTCGGGGGGCGCCTCCGGGACTTCCTCGATTCCCTCTCGGCATGCCCTCTTGAGCATGTCGATGAGCTGCGTGACGCTGTACGTATTCATCAGGGCGGCATAGGGATCGGCGACGACATCGCCGAGCATGGTGGCCGTGCTGATCAACTCCGTAACCCGGTCGTCTTCCAGGATGGGCTCGCGGTCTGCGACCCAGGTGGGCAGGGCGGAGTCGACGCCGGGCTCGGTGGCCAGCCGATCCGGCTGGTGGTCGAAGTCGAAGTCCCCGTAGAGGTCGGGCTGCAAATCGCGCTGGCTTCGGACTCGCTGCGCGAGTTCGGGGTAGTACGCGACCATCACAACCTCCGGTTAACTAACACTTCGTGAGTAATACTCACAAGCTGTTAGTTATGCTGTCAAGCGTGAAGGCGGACAACCCGAAGCGGCGCATGACCGCCGAAGGCCGGCGCGAGCAGATTCTCGACGTCACGCACGCGATCGTGGACGCCGAAGGATTCCACGCGGCAACACCGAACCGCATCGCGGCGCAGGCCGGCATCAATCGATCGCTGATTTATCAGCTGTTCGGCGATCCGGCGGGCTTGTTCGTCGCACTGATCGACCGTGCGGCGGCGCTCGCCGGCGCGCAGTTCGCCGAGGCGATCTCCGGACTGGATGCCGTCGCCGAGGATCAGTCGCTGGTCATCGCGTTCGACGGTGTGCTGGCCGCCGTCGACGCCCACCCGGCCATCTGGCGGCTGTTTCTGTTTCCGCCGCAAGGCGCTCCACCGGAGTTGTATGCCCGGCTGTCGCAATCTCAGGCCGTCGTCATCGCGTTCTTCGTCCGTGAACTCCTCCGCAGCAATCCCGCGTTGCACGAGCCGGAATACACCGCTCGAGTCCTGCATGCGGCCGGTCGCGAATTGCTGCAGCTGCACCTCAGTGATCCGCAGACCGCATCCGGAGAACGTCTGCGCACCTTCGTACGCCGACTCGGGTCCGAGCTCGCGGGCCGACCCGTCGGGGCTTAGCTCACCCGCCCACGTTCGGTGCGGTAGCGGCGGACCAGCGCGTCGGTCGAGCTGTCCGATTGCGGCGGCGGTGAGCCGTCGCCGGTGATGACCGGAAGCAGCGCCTTGGCCTGCGTCTTGCCCAGCTCCACACCCCATTGGTCGAACGAGTCGATGCCCCAGATCACGCCCTCGGTGAAGACTTGATGTTCGTAGAGCGCGATCAGCTGGCCGACGACCGACGGAGTGAGCCGGTCGGCCAGGATCGACGTCGAGGGCCGGTTGCCGGGCATCACCTTGTGCGGTACGACGTTGGCGGGGGTGCCCTCGGCGGCGATCTCCTCGGCCGTCTTGCCGAAGGCCAGCACCTGGGTCTGGGCGAAGAAGTTGCTCATCAACAAGTCGTGCATGCTGCCGGTGCCGTCGGCGGTGGGTAGATCGTCGGTGGGCTGGCTGAAGCCGATGAAGTCGGCCGGTATTAGCCGGGTGCCCTGATGGATCAATTGGTAGAAAGCGTGCTGGCCGTTGGTTCCCGGTTCGCCCCAATAGATTTCACCGGTGTCGGTGGTGACCGGTGTGCCGTCGGCGCGCGTCGACTTGCCGTTGGATTCCATGGTCAGCTGTTGCAGATACGCCGCGAAGCGGGCCAAGTCGTTGGAATACGGCAGTACCACGCGGGATTGGGCGTCGAAGAAGTTCGAGTACCACAGGCCGATCAGGCCCAGCAGCGCGGGCGCGTTGGACTCCAGCGGGGCGGTCTTGAAGTGTTCGTCGACGATATGGAACCCGGACAGGAAATCGGCGAACGCCTCCCGGCCGATCACCGCCATCACTGACAGACCGATCGCCGAATCGACGGAGTAACGCCCGCCGACCCAGTCCCAGAAGCCGAACATGTTGTCGGTGTTGATGCCGAATTCGTCGACCAGGCGCTTGTTGGTCGAGACCGCTACGAAATGCTTGGACACCGCGGAGTCGCCGAGCGTTTCGGTCAGCCAGCGGCGCGCCGCCGTCGCGTTGGTCAGCGTCTCCAGCGTGGAGAAAGTCTTCGAGGCAACGATGAAAAGCGTTGTGGCTGGCTCTAAGTCGGCAAGCGCGGCGACCAGATCGGCGGGATCGACGTTGGAGACGAAACGCGCCGAGATCCCCGCATCGGCATAGTGGCGCAACGCCTGGTAGACCATCACAGGTCCCAGATCAGAACCACCGATGCCGATGTTGACGACGGTCTTGATCCGTTCACCGGTGGCGCCGGTCCATTCACCGTTGCGCAGTCGGTCGGTGAAGTCGCCCATCGCGTCGAGCACCTGGTGTACGTCCGCGACGACATCTTGGCCGTCGACGACCAACTCGGCGTCTCGGGGGAGCCGCAGCGCGGTGTGCAGTACCGCGCGGTCTTCGGAGGTGTTGATGTGCACTCCGGAGAACATCTGGTCGCGGCGCTCTTCGAGGCCGGCCGCCCGCGCCAGCTCGATCAGCAGGCGCAGCGTCTCCCGGGTGATGCGGTGCTTGCTGTAGTCGATGTAGAGATCGCCAAGCTCGAGGGTGAGCTCGCGCCCACGATCCGGGTCGTCGTCGAAGAATTGGCGAAGGTGGATATCACCGATCTGCTCATGATGCTTGCGCAGGGCGTCCCACGCCGGCGTGGCGGTGATATCGGTGATGGTGGGCACGGAGGTCATGGTTCGACCCTAATGGGGTCCGATGGCAACGAGCCAGCGCTGGCGCACGGCCGAATTCTGGGCACCGAGACGCAAATTCCCGGCGAGAAACGCCTAAATACAAACCGGCATTTCAGTGACCGAGCCGGCCGCGACCCAATCGCAATAACAACATGGCCAGATCCTTACCCTCGGGGCCCAGCGCGCTGTAGCGCTCGATGACCTGCATCTCCCTGCTGTGCACCAGCCGGGTACCGCCGGTGGCCATTCTGACTTTGCCGATCTCCTGAGACACTTCGGCGCGCCGTTTTACCGCGGCAAGGATCTCGGCGTCTAGCCGATCGATTTCCTGGCGCAACATTTCGATGTTCGCCGGCTGTTCGGTATCGATCATTTCGATGTTCATTTCCGCTAACTCCGCGCTCTCATGATGTGGGGGTTCTGGTCTCATCCGATATCGGGCCTCACAAAAGAGACGAGCCCCGAATCCGGAAGCGGACCACGGGGCTCTGCGAAGGCAGCTAGCCCACGGGCACCGCTTGCCGGTACTCGTAGAAAAATCGCTGCGTGTTGAGCACAAGCTGAGTCTGCCACCAATGGCTGTATCGGCGCAAAAACGATCCGCCCCCGGATTGACCGCATATGTCGATATTGCACCGCGCCTGGGTCGTTGGAAGGGAAACGACCAACTAATCGCCATTCACACAAAAGTTCGACCTACCCGGCTCTGGCCTTACCGTCGGTGCGCTATCTGACTAGCACCCGCAAGCGCCCCTGCGACAACCCATTTGAACCCCGTCCACCCGTGGCGCCGCCCCGTTCGATCCGTGGACCGGGGCGGTCAACGTGGCCTGGGCAGTCGCCGTCGGTGGACGACGGTAAATTTGGGCGGACATGACTGTGCACGCAACCGACGCCAATCCCGACCGCGAGATAGAGCAGCTGCTCGACGGACTCAACCCCCAACAGCGCCAAGCGGTGGTGCACGAAGGGGCTCCGCTGCTGATCGTGGCCGGCGCAGGCTCGGGCAAGACCGCGGTGCTGACGCGCCGCATCGCCTACCTGATTGGGGCGCGTGGTGTCGGGGTCGGCCAGATTCTGGCCATCACCTTCACCAACAAGGCCGCCGCCGAGATGCGCGAGCGGGTGGTGCGGCTGGTCGGCAACCGTGCCCGCGCGATGTGGGTGTCCACCTTTCACTCGACCTGTGTGCGGATTCTTCGCAACCAGGCCTCGCTGGTCAAAGGCCTCAATTCCAACTTCTCCATCTACGACGCCGACGATTCGCGACGCCTGCTGCAGATGATCGGCCGCGACATGGGGCTGGACATCAAGCGGTATTCGCCGCGGCTGCTGGCCAATGCCATCTCCAATCTCAAGAACGAGTTGATCGACCCCGATCAGGCTTTAACCAATCTTTCTGACGATTCCGATGACCTGGCTCGTACCGTGGCGAGCGTCTTCGCCGAATATCAGCGGCGGCTGCGCGCTGCCAACGCACTGGACTTCGACGACCTCATCGGGGAAACCGTGGCGGTGCTGCAGGCTTTCCCTGATATCGCGCAGTACTACCGGCGGCGGTTCCGGCACGTGTTGGTCGATGAGTATCAGGACACCAACCACGCCCAGTACGTGCTGGTTCGCGAGTTGGTCGGACGCGACGCCGCGACCTCACCGGAGGATCCAGCTGACGGGGTGCCACCGGCCGAGCTGTGCGTGGTCGGCGACGCCGATCAGTCGATCTACGCGTTCCGCGGCGCCACCATCCGCAACATCGAAGACTTCGAACGCGACTACCCGGACGCGACAACGATTCTGCTGGAACAGAATTACCGGTCGACGCAGAACATCTTGACTGCGGCCAACTCGGTGATCGCCCGCAATTCCGGTCGCCGCGAGAAGCGGCTGTGGACCGACGCCGGGGCAGGGGAATTGATCGTCGGCTACGTCGCCGACAACGAGCACGACGAGGCCAGGTTCGTGGCCCAAGAGATCGACGCGCTCGCCGAGAACGGCGAGATCACCTACAACGACGTGGCCGTCTTCTACCGCACCAACAACTCGTCGCGGTCCTTGGAGGAAGTGTTCATCCGCGCCGGGATCCCGTACAAAGTCGTTGGGGGAGTGCGCTTTTACGAGCGCAAGGAGATCCGCGACATCGTCGCCTACCTGCGGGTGCTGGACAACCCCGGTGACGCGGTCAGCATGCGGCGCATCCTCAACACGCCGCGCCGGGGCATCGGCGATCGTGCCGAGGCTTGTGTAGCGGTGTACGCCGAGAACACCGGCGCCAGCTTTGCCGACGCGCTCGTCGCCGCCGCCGAGGGCAAAGTGCCGATGCTGAATACCCGTGCAGAAAAGTTGATTTCGGGTTTCGTCGAGCTGCTCGACGAGTTGCGGGGCCATCTCGATGACGACCTGGGCGAGCTGGTCGAGTCGGTGTTGGAGCGCACCGGCTACCGCAGGGAGCTGGAGTCCTCCAGCGATCCGCAGGAGCTGGCGCGGCTGGACAACCTCAACGAACTCGTCAGCGTCGCACACGAATTCAGCATCGACCGGGCCAACGCCGCCGCGTTGGGCGAGACCTCGGACCTCGACGGCGAAGACGTGCCGGACACCGGTGTGCTGGCAGCGTTTCTGGAGCGGGTCTCGCTGGTTGCCGACACCGACGACATCCCCGACAACGCCGCCGGTGTGGTCACGATGATGACGCTGCACACCGCGAAGGGGCTGGAGTTCCCCGTGGTGTTCGTCACCGGCTGGGAGGACGGGATGTTCCCGCACATGCGGGCGCTCGACGATCCGCGCGAACTCTCCGAGGAGCGGCGCCTTGCGTACGTCGGCATCACTCGGGCCCGACAGCGCCTCTACCTGAGCAGGGCGATCGTCCGGTCATCCTGGGGACAGCCGATGCTCAACCCGGAATCACGCTTCCTGCGCGAGATCCCGCAGGAACTCCTCGAGTGGCGGCGCACCGCACCCGCCCCGTCGTTCAGCGCCCCGGTCAGCGGTGCCGGCCGGTTCGGGACGCCGCGCACCGCGCCCACCCGCTCCGGGGCGGGCAAACGTCCGCCACTGGTCTTGCAAGCCGGCGATCGGGTGACCCACGACAAGTACGGACTCGGCCGGGTTGAGGAGGTCTCGGGCGTCGGCGAATCGGCGATGTCGCTGATCGACTTCGGCAGCGCCGGGCGGGTCAAGCTGATGCACAACCACGCCCCGGTCAGCAAGCTCTGAGCCATTGCGCCGAGCGTGCAGCCGCTGCGAAAAGATGGCGAAATTTTCGCAATGAGAACACGCTCGGCGAAAAGGGAGCTAGGCCTGCAGCCAACGCTTGGTCTGTGCGTGCAGCGCCAGCACCACGCTGGCGATTGGCAGCAGCGGGAGCGCGTGCACGATCCACGCGACGCGGGCGCCGGCGATGAAGACGCCGCCGTAGGTGAGTAATGCCACCACCGCGCCGGCCGTGATCAAGTAGCGGCCCAGGCTGCGGCGCTGCAACAACAGGATCACGCCGGAAACCGTGGTCGCCGCGAACACCAGGGCGAGGAACGCGACGGCGATGCAGAACAGCCGATCGGTGTGCCACCAGCCCGCGATCAGGTCGGTGGCCACCACCGACGTCGCCCACCCGCTGATAATGCTGACCGCGCAGGCGGCGACGGCCGTCGCCGAGCTCGGTTCATCCGTCGGCAAGGGCGAACTGCTCTGGGGGGCCGCACGGGTGTGCTCCTGATCGGGCTCCACCTGGCGCGGGATATGAGTGGTCGGCGACGTCGGGATGGTCGGCATGGGCCCAGTGGGCGCACGCCGGATGATCCGGCTTCGCGGTTCGGAGGGTGGTGCAGACGATTCTGGGGGGTCGTTCGGCGCGGTCACCTTAACCAGCGTAATTGCCGACGAACAATCCGCGTTTAGCCAGCCACGGCACTGGGTCGATTCGCTCGCTGCCGCCCTGCAACACCTCGAAATGCAGATGCGGGCCGGTGGAGTTGCCACGGTTGCCCATGGTCGCGATCTGGTCGCCCGCCATCACCCGCTGCCCGACGCTGACCAGCGCGGTGTTGATGTGGCCGTACAGCGTCACGGTGCCGTCGGCGTGTAGCAGTTTGACCCACATGCCGTAGCCGGCGGTCGGGCCGGCGTCGATGACGACTCCGTCGGATACGGCGACGATCGGGGTTCCGATCGAGTTGGCAAGGTCGATTCCGGCGTGCAGCACACCCCAGCGATAGCCGAAGTTCGACGTGAAGATCCCGTGCGTGGGCATGACGAAGAGGGGCTGCTGCAGCCGGGCCTCGCGCTGGGCCCGGTCGTTGGCGAACGCCATCCCTTTAGCGAGTTCTTCGTTGTGCACGGCGGCGTTCGCCGCGGGCTGCACGGCGATCACCTGCGCCCCGCGGGTGATGTCGCTGCTCACCCCGCCGCCGGTAAGCGACGACGCGTTAGCGGTCAGCACGGTCGCGGTCTGGGTGATTTCGGCATGGCTGGTGGCCGTGTGCGCCGCGGCGGCCGCCGCACCGGCGGCCATCGCCGAAATCAGCATCCGCCCTCTGGCCGCACTGGTCGGCTCTTTGCGGTGCTGCCCGCCGCGGTGGGCCACACCGATGACGTCGGTGACATCGGCGACATGGCGGCTACCGGAAATCGGGTCGGTGCCGAGCGTGATGGTCGGGCGGGCCAGTACGTCGTTGAACGCGGCGGGGGCCGCCAGCCGCAACGGCGTCAGATTGTCGATCTCGTCCAGATCGTCGAGTTCGGGCGCCAGCAGCACTCGCGCGGCGTTGTCGAAGTCGGTGTCGTTGCTGAAGTCGAGGTCGCCGAGGTCGATCGCGTCGTCGGCGAAGTCCAAGTCGTCGAGGTCAAACCCGTCGAGCGGGAGAATCTCGGTGACTTCGTTGGGATGATGGCCTGCCCGGCGGTCGCGCAATGCGCGATGTGTCCCTGCCAGGACTGGCGAACGACCTATTCGATGCTGCGACAACCTTGAAATGTCCTCGTATCGTGACCATACCGTTATCTGGACCTTAGGAAGGTAACGGTTGGCGGATGCGGCTGGCAACCTTGGAGCGCAAACCCGACCATATTGTGAACTGGATCACGTTTAGCTTGCCTCGTTGGTCCGGTGAGCTGTGCCACATCGCCGGACGCGATGGTAGCGGCCGTTCGATGAATGGATACAGTTCCACCGTGCGAGTCGCCGAATCCGGCACCGCTCACCCAACAGGCCTATACGAAGACGTGGAGCCATGGATCTTTTCGAGTATCAAGCCAAAGAATTGTTCGTGAAGCACAACGTGCCCACCACGCCCGGTCGAGTCACCGACACCGCCGAGGGCGCGAAGGAAATCGCCACCGAGGTCGGCGCCCCGGTAATGGTCAAAGCCCAGGTCAAGGTCGGCGGTCGCGGCAAGGCCGGTGGCGTCAAATACGCCGCCACCCCCGACGACGCCTACGAGCACGCCAAGAACATTCTCGGCCTGGACATCAAGGGCCACGTCGTCAAGAAACTATTGGTCGCCGAGGCCAGCGACATCGCCGAGGAGTACTACATCTCCTTCCTGCTCGACCGCGCCAACCGCACGTACCTGGCGATGTGCTCGGTCGAGGGCGGCGTGGAGATCGAAGAGGTGGCCGCCACCAAGCCTGATCGGCTGGCCAAGGTCCCGGTGGACGCCGTCAAGGGCGTCGACCTGGCGACCGCGCGTTCCATCGCCGAGCAGGGCCACCTGCCGGCCGAGGTGCTGGACGCCGCCGCGATCACCATCGCCAAGCTGTGGGATGTGTTCGTCGGCGAGGACGCCACCCTGGTTGAGGTCAACCCACTGGTGCGCACGCCCGACGACAAGATCCTGGCGCTGGACGGCAAGGTCACTCTGGACGCCAACGCCGACTTCCGTCAGCCCGGCCACGCCGAGTTCGAAGACCGCGACGCCACCGACCCGCTGGAGCTCAAGGCCAAGGAGCACGACCTCAACTACGTCAAACTCGACGGCCAGGTCGGCATCATCGGCAACGGCGCGGGTCTGGTGATGTCCACGCTCGACGTCGTCGCTTACGCCGGCGAGAAGCACGGTGGCGTCAAGCCGGCCAACTTCCTCGACATCGGTGGCGGCGCGTCGGCCGAGGTGATGGCCGCAGGCCTGGACGTGATCCTGAACGATAAGCAAGTCAAGAGCGTGTTCGTGAACGTGTTCGGTGGCATCACTTCGTGTGACGCCGTCGCCAACGGAATCGTGACCGCACTGAACATGCTCGGCGACGAGGCCAACAAGCCGCTCGTGGTACGGCTCGACGGCAACAACGTCGACGAAGGCCGCCGCATCCTGGCCCAAGCCAACCACCCGCTGGTGATCCAGGCCGAGACCATGGACGCCGGCGCCGACAAAGCCGCCGAGCTGGCGAACAAGTAAGGGAGCCAACCAATGTCGATCTTCCTGAATGCAGATTCCAAGGTCATCGTCCAGGGCATCACCGGCGGCGAGGGCACCAAGCACACCGCGCTGATGCTCAAGGCGGGCACGAACCTGGTCGGCGGCGTGAACGCCCGCAAGGCCGGCACCACGGTGTCGCACGTGGACCCGGTAGGCAAAGACGTCGAGCTGCCGGTGTTCGGCACCGTCGCCGAGGCGATCAAGGAGACCGGCGCCAACGTGTCGGTGGTCTTCGTGCCGCCGAAGTTCGCCAAGGACGCGATCATCGAAGCCATCGACGCCGAGATCCCGCTGCTGGTTGTCATCACTGAGGGAATTCCGGTGCAGGACAGCGCTTATGCGTGGGCTTACAACGTCGACAAGGGCCAGAAGACCCGCATCATCGGGCCCAACTGTCCCGGCATCATCACGCCCGGCGTGGCGCTGGCCGGCATCACGCCCTCCAACATCAGCGGATCCGGCCCGGTCGGGCTGGTGTCCAAGTCGGGCACCCTGACCTACCAGATGATGTACGAGCTACGCGATTTCGGCTTCTCCACGTCGATCGGCATCGGTGGTGACCCAGTCATCGGCACCACTCACATCGACGCGATCGAGGCGTTCGAGAAGGACCCCGAGACCAAGATCATCGTGATGATCGGTGAGATCGGCGGTGACGCCGAAGAGCGCGCGGCCGACTACATCAAGGCCAACGTGTCCAAGCCGGTCGTCGGCTACGTCGCGGGATTCACTGCGCCGGAAGGCAAGACGATGGGCCACGCCGGCGCCATCGTGTCCGGCTCGTCGGGCACTGCGGCCGCCAAGAAGGAAGCGCTCGAGGCTGCGGGCGTCAAGGTCGGCAAGACTCCGTCGGAGACCGCGGAGCTGGCCCGGGAGATCCTGAAGAGCCTGTAACCGAGGCCGGGCGCGGACGAATTGAAACACGTTCCAGTTTTCGGTTAGCCTGACGAACTAACAATGTGTCAGGAGGCCGGTAATGGAGGTCGACCCGCGTACTCCGGTTGTCGTGGGAGTTGGCCAGTTCACCGAGCGCATCGACGAACCCGGTTACCGGGGGATGTCCTCAGTGGACCTGGCGACCGAGGCTGTGCGCGCCGCGCTCGGTGACACCGGCGTGGACGTCAGCACGGTGGCAACGGCCATCGAGGTGTTCGCCGGGCTGCGTCAGTTCGAGATCTGTACCCCGTTCACGAAGCCGCCGCTCGGCTGCTCCGACAACTACGTGCGATCTGTGGCCAACCGCGTCGGCGCCGATCCGGCCCGGACGGTGCTCGAGCCCATCGGCGGCAACGGTCCGCAGAAGCTGATGACGGAGTTCGCCGGCGCGATCGCCGCCGGTGACATCGAGGTCGCGTTGATCCTCGGGTCCGAGCCCGGGTCAACAGCGAAGTACTTCGCCGGGCGTGACGACAAGCCGGACTTCACCGAGTACGTCGGCGGCCAACTCGAGGACCGTGGTTACGGTTTCGAGCAGTACATGAGCGAGTACACCGCGAAGCATGGGCTGACCGGAGCGCCCGTGCAGTACGGACTGCTCGACAACGCGCGCCGAGGACGGCTCGGACTCTCCGTCGCGGACTATCGGCATGCGATGGCCGAGCTTTTCGCCCCGTTCACCGGAGTCGCTGCCAAGAACCCGTTCGCGTCTTCGCCGGTGGAACGGTCGGTGGTGGAGATCGAGACTGTGACCGACGAGAACCGGATGATCTGCGACCCGTATCCGCGGCTGCTGGTGGCGCGCGACACCGTCAATCAAGGGGCCGCTGCACTGGTGATGTCGGTGTCGGCGGCCCGCCGACTCGGGGTGCCCGAGGACAAGTGGGTCTATCTGCGTGGGCATGCCGATCAGACTGAGCAGGACTTGCTGGACCGCGTCGACGTCAGTGTCAGTTATTCCGCCAGACAGGCTGTGGCAGAGGCACTTCGGGTTGCCGGTATCGGCATCGACGACGTCGCGACATTCGACCTGTACAGCTGTTTCCCGTTCCCGGTCTTCGCGGTGTGCGATGACTTCGGGCTCACCGCCGACGACCCACGCGGTTTGACGCTCACCGGCGGCCTGCCCTATTTCGGCGGACCCGGCAACAGCTATTCGCTGCACGGTATCGCCGAGACCGTGGCAGCCATGCGCGACAAAGCGGGCTCGTTCGGGCTCGTCGGCGCCAACGGCGGTGTGATGAGCAAGTATTCGGTCGGTGTGTACTCGACGAACCCCGGTGAGTGGGCGGTCGACCGTAGCAAGGAATTGCAGCAGGACATCGCTGCACTGCCGAAGGTGTCGGTCACTCGAAACGCGAACGGCGCGGGCGTCATTGAGACGTACTCGGTGCGGTACGACTGGCCGACGACCACCGGAGTGATCATCGGTCGGCTCGAGGTTGACGACTCGCGGTTCATGGCGCTCACCGAGGATGAGGATCTGGTGGCGTTAATGACCGACGGTGACCCGTTGGGCGCCAGGATCATCGTGAAGTCGACCGACGAGGACATCAATAAGGCGTCGCTCGCCTAGCGAGTCGGCCGCTTCGCGACTGGACTAGCCGGTCAGCGCGGCGACCAGGCCCTCGCAGTCCTCGACGGTCACGCTGAGCGCCGAGTGGTCACGCAGACCCAACACGCGGTGAATCCGCGGTTCGAAGTGAATGCACACACCCTGGGCCGCGTTGGTGCCGAACGTCAGCCCGTCGTCGGCGAGCGACAGCCGCGCTCCCACCGCCGTCCACCACCGGTACGGACCGGTGGTATGCGCATCCCGAATCTGAGACAGTGGCGCGTCGACCCGGAACGGTCCGTAGCGCACGATCAAGCGGTCGTCGTCGGTCACCGTGACACCCTGCGGGCTCGGCCATGCCCGAAAGGCCAGCCATAGCGGAGCCAGCCGGGCTTCGTA
Organism: uncultured Actinomycetota bacterium; assembly: GCA_963826365.1. Classification (GTDB taxonomy): domain Bacteria; phylum Actinomycetota; class Actinomycetes; order Mycobacteriales; family Mycobacteriaceae; genus Mycobacterium. The sequence continues at coordinate 647,215 of CAWGXA010000014.1, forward strand.
GCGGAACGGGAAGTGCCGACCCCGCTCCTCGCGAGCCGCCACGCTGCGTCGTCCGTCGATGTCAGCGGCTAGACCAGCGCGGCCAGCTTGCCGGCCAATCGCTCCACGTAGGCGGCGACCTCGTCCTCGGGACGATCCGGCAGACCGAACAGCACCTCGGTCACCCCGAGCTCGGACCAGTGCGCCAGCTTCTCGGGCACCGGCTTGAAGTCCAGGGCCACGATCTGCGGAGCGCCATCACGGCCCGCGGCCGCCCAGGTGTCCTGCAACAGCTTCACCGGTTCGTCGATGTCGAAGTCGCGCGGCGTGGTGATCCAGCCATCGGCACTGCGGGCGATCCACTTGAAGTTCTTCTCGTTACCCGCGGCGCCCACCAGCACCGGGATATGCGGCTGCACCGGCTTGGGCCACGCCCAGCTGGGACCGAACTTGACGAACTCGCCGTCGTAGGACGCTTCCTCCTGCGTCCACAGCGCCCGCATCGCTTCGAGGTACTCGCGCAGGCAGGTGCGGCGCCGCCCGGCCGGCACGCCGTGGTCGGCCAGTTCGTCGGTGTTCCAGCCGAAACCGACGCCCAGGCTGACCCGCCCGCCCGACAAGTGGTCGAGGGTGGCGATGCTTTTGGCCAGCGTGATCGGGTCATGCTCGACCGGCAGCGCGACCGCGGTGGACAGCCGCACCCGCGAGGTGACTGCGCAGGCGGCGCCCAGACTGACCCATGGGTCTAGCGTGCGCATATAACGGTCGTCCGGCAGCGATTCGTCACCTGTCGTCGGGTGAGCAGCCTCGCGCTTGATCGGTATGTGGGTGTGTTCCGGCACGTAGAACGTCGCAAAGCCGTGGTCGTCGGCAAGCTTGGCGGCTGCCGCCGGGGAGATGCCACGATCGCTGGTGAAAAGCACAAGCCCGTAATCCATGGACAGAATTAGAACGTGTTCTACCTACGCGGGGCAAGCGGGTGGGTGCAGACGATGGTTCAGCCGGTGTGCGTCGCTGGTCACGCGGCGCCGCCGGTCGCTCCGGCACGGGCGGCCGAACGTGCGCTAGCGTGGTTGGTCGATCGCGTCGTAAGCAAGCGCGGGCAAACCTTGGCGTCGATGAAACGCCGCCTCGGGAGCCCAGCGTGGCACTGCAACAGTGGCGTGGCGCCTAGCGACGGCACTGGAAGCAACAGGAGGAGTCATGACCTACTCGCCCGGTAATCCCGGATATCCGCCAGCGCAGCCCGGCGGCTCCTACCCTGGCGCCACGCCGTCGTTCGCCAAAGCCGACGACGGTGAAAGCAAGCTTCCGCTGTACCTGAACATCGCGGTGGTGGTGCTCGGTCTGGCGGTGTACCTGCTGAACTTCGGGCCGACGTTTGTGCTGGGCGCCGACCTGGGCCCGGCTGCCGGTGGCCGCGCAGGTGATGCCGGCACCGCGGTGCTGGTTGCGTTGCTTGCCACGCTGCTCGCCGGGCTGAGCTTGCTGCCCAAGGCGAAGGACTACGCGGGGGTTGTCGCTGCGGTCGCCGTACTGGGTGCGCTGCTGGCGATCTCAGAGACGATCAACACGCCTGCGGGCTTCGCATTGGGCTGGGCGATATGGCCGCTGGTCGCTTCCAGCGTGCTGCAGGCGATCGCCGCGGTGGTCGTGGTCCTGTTGGAAGCCGGCGTGATCACCGCGCCACCGCCGCGGCCCAAGTACGACCCCTACGCGCAGTACGGGCAGTACGGCGGCCAATACGGCCAGTACGGTCAGCAGCCCGGCGGCCAGCCCGGGTACTACGGTCAGCAGCCCGGCTACCAGCAACACGGGGGTCCCCAGTCGCACAATGCGCAGGGTGCCGGGTACGGGTCGCAGTACGGCGGTTATTCGCCGAACCAGGGTCCGACGCAAGGCGCGATCCCGACCACCGGAGGTTTCAATGCTCAGGGGCACACCGGACCGCAGCCGTCGTCCCAGCAGGGGCCGTTGACGCCACCTACCGGCTTCCCCAGTTTCAGCCAGCCGCCGTCGGTGAGCGGTGAGGGCACCGGGTCGGAGACCGCCGGTTATTCGAACCACACCGGTGAGCAGCAGTCGCCTACCTCGCCTCCTGGGTCGGCGCCGTCCTAACCGTGGCCTCTTGCGCCTAATCGGGCAGGTGCGCCAAGGGTGACAAGGGTGGAGGACAACCGCGCAGCGGGCGCTCGCCAGGCGCGCGATCTTGTCAGGGTCGCGTTCGGCCCCGCCGTGGTGGCGCTGGTCATCATCGCCGCGCTCACGTTGCTCCAGCTGTTGATCGCCAACAGCGACATGACCGGTGCGTTGGGCGCCATCGCCAGTATTTGGCTTGCCGTACACCGGGTGCCGATCTCGATCGGTGGCCGCGAACTGGGCGCGCTGCCGCTGCTGCCAATCCTGTTGATGGTGTGGGGCACCGCACGCAGCACGGCACGGGCCACGTCGCTGTACTCGTCGTGGCTGGTGGTCCGTTGGGTGGTCGCGTCGGCGCTGGGTGGCCCGTTGCTGATGACCGCGATCGCGCTGGCCGTCATCCACGACGCGTCATCGGTGATCACCGAACTGCAGACCCCTAGCGCCCTGCGGGCGTTCGGCAGCGTGTTGGTGGTGCATGCCGTCGGGGCCGCGATCGGCGTGTGGTCGCGGGTGGGGCGACGGGCATTGGCAGCATCGCCGCTGCCCAATTGGCTAGCTGATTCCCTGCGCGCTGCGGTGGCCGGAGTGTTGGCGCTGCTCGGGCTCTCCGGGCTGGTCACGGCGGGGTCGCTGGTTGTGCACTGGGCGACGATGCAAGATCTCTACGGCATCACCGAATCCATCTTCGGCCAGTTCAGCCTCACGGTGATGTCGGTGCTGTACGCGCCGAACGTCATCGTCGGCACCTCGGCGGTCGCGGTCGGGTCCAGCGCTCACCTCGGTTTCGCGACCTTCAGTTCGTTCACCGTGTTCGGCGGTGACATCCCGGCACTACCGATCCTGGCCGCGGCCCCCACCCCGCCGCTGGGGCCGGTCTGGGTCGCACTGCTCATCGTGGGGGCGTCGTCGGGGGTGGCGGTCGGGCAGCAATGCGCCCGGTATCCGCTGCCACTGATTCCGGCGATGGGCAAGCTACTGACGGCGTCGGTGGCCGGGGCGCTGGCGATGTCGCTGCTCGCCTACGGCGCAAGCGGCAGGCTGGGCAACTTCGGCGAAGTCGGGGTGGACCAGGGCGCGTTGCTGATCGGCAGCTTCTTCTGGTTCGCCGCCGTCGGATGGGTCACCGTGGTGATGACCGGCGGGGTCAGACGTCGGCTCAGGCGCCCCCGATCCAAACGGCCGCCGCCCCCGCCCGTCGACGAGGTCGTGGGGGAGCCGGTCGTCGACGGGGTCGATGAACCCGCAGACTTCGCGGAGCCGTTCGAAGAGTTCGAAGCGTTTGAGGAAGAACCGGGCGGGAACTCCGCCGATCAGGAGCCGCTTGACGACGACAGCACGTCGGAGGCCGCGGCCGAGGAGGGCACGGGCGAGCCCCCGGCCGAGGAGGATTAGGCGTTCTTCCCGCCGCCTTGCGACAACTGCCCAGCGGTAGACGCAAGGTCGTCGATTGTCGCTCGCAGGCGGGCAATGTGTATGTGGCCAGCCGGATGTCGGGCGCGCGTCGTCGCCAGTAGGCTCGCGATGTGGTCGAACCGCTCCGCGTGCCCCCGAGTACGCCGTCGCGGCTGGTGGTGCTGGCATCGGGCGCCGGTTCGCTACTGAGTTCACTGCTGGCCGCCGCCGTCGGCGACTATCCCGCCCGCGTGGTTGCCGTCGGCGCCGACCGTGACTGCCTGGCCACCGAGATCGCCGCGGCGGCGTCGTTGCCCACCTTCACCGTGCGCCTCGGCGACTACCCCACCCGCGACGCTTGGGACGCCGCGATCACCGCCGCCACCGACGCGCACTCGCCCGATCTGATCGTGGCGGCCGGTTTTATGAAAATACTTGGGCCGCAGTATCTTTCACGATACTGCGGACGTATTCTCAATACCCACCCGACGTTGTTGCCGGCCTTCCCGGGCGCGCAGGGAGTGGCCGAAGCGTTGGCCTACGGCGTGAAGATCACCGGCTGTACGGTGCACTTGGTCGACGCCGGCATGGACACCGGCCCGATATTGGCGCAACAATCCGTTGCGGTGCTCAACGGCGACACCGAAGAGACACTGCATGAGCGCATCAAGGTCACCGAGCGGCAGCTGTTGGTGGACGTGGTGGCCGCGATCGCAACCCGCGGCGTGACCTGGACCGGACGAAAGGCGACCATAGGATGACCGACGAGTCACGAAGGGCGATCCGCCGCGCGTTGATCAGCGTCTACGACAAGACCGGGCTCGTCGATCTCGCCCAGGGGCTGAGCGCGGCGGGCGTGGAGATCGTCTCGACCGGATCAACCGCGAAGACCATTGCCGACAAAGGGATTCCGGTGACACCGGTGGAGGAACTGACCGGCTTCCCCGAGGTGCTCGACGGCCGGGTCAAGACACTGCACCCGCGGGTGCACGCCGGATTGCTGGCCGATCTGCGCAAACCCGAGCACGCCGAGGCGCTCGAGCAGCTCGGCATCGCGGCGTTCGAGTTGGTCGTCGTCAACCTGTACCCGTTCAGCCAGACCGTCGACTCCGGTGCGGGTATCGATGAATGCGTCGAGCAGATCGACATCGGCGGGCCGTCGATGGTGCGGGCCGCCGCGAAAAACCATCCCAGCGTGGCGGTGGTCACCGACCCCCTCGGCTACGACGGAGTCCTTGCCGCCGTGCGCGACGGCGGATTCACCCTCGCCGAGCGCAAGAAGTTGGCGTCCTTGGCATTTCAGCACACCGCCGACTACGACATCGCGGTGGCGAGCTGGATGGAGTCGACACTGGCGCCCGAACATCCGCCAACGGCGTTCCCGCAGTGGTTCGGCCGTAGCTGGCGGCGTTCGGCGACGCTGCGCTACGGCGAGAACCCGCACCAGCAGGCCGCCCTCTACAGCGACCCGGGCGCGTGGCCGGGACTGGCGCAGGCCGAGCAGTTGCACGGAAAAGAGATGTCTTACAACAACTTCACCGACGCGGACGCGGCGTGGCGGGCGGCTTTCGACCACGAAGAAATTTGCGTGGCGATCATCAAGCACGCCAACCCCTGTGGCATCGCGATCTCGTCGGCATCGGTCGCCGAAGCGCATCGCAAGGCTCACGAGTGCGATCCGCTGAGCGCCTTCGGGGGAGTCATCGCCTCGAACACCGAAGTCAGCTTGGAGATGGCGGAGTTCGTCAGCACCATCTTCACCGAGGTGATCGTGGCACCCGCCTACGCGCCGGATGCCCTCGACGTGCTGACCCGTAAGAAGAACATCCGGGTGCTGGTGGCCTCCGAACCGTTGGCCGGCGGCAACGAGCTACGGCCGGTCAGTGGGGGACTGCTGATGCAGCAGCGCGACCAGCTCGACGCGCACGGCGACAACCCGGCGAACTGGACCCTGGCTACCGGCTCACCGGCTGATCCGGCGATGTTGAGCGACCTGGTCTTTGCGTGGCGCACCTGCCGCGCGGTCAAGTCGAACGCGATCGTGATCGCGGGTGACGGCGCCACCATCGGCGTCGGGATGGGTCAGGTGAATCGGGTCGATGCCGCTCGGCTGGCCGTTGTGCGCGGTGGTGACCGCGTGCCGGGAGCGGTGGCGTCCTCTGATGCGTTCTTCCCGTTCCCCGACGGGCTGGAGACGTTGACCGCTGCCGGCGTGCGCGCGATCGTGCACCCCGGCGGCTCCGTGCGCGATGACGAGGTGACCGCTGCTGCGGCCAACGCCGGTATCACGCTGTACCTCACCGGTGCCCGTCACTTCGCTCACTGAGCGCGTGAGGAATCCACGCAACGCGTAACTTGGAATGGTGACATCACCGAGCAATCTGCCCCGCACCGTCGGCGAACTCCGTGCCGCCGGTCACCGTGAGCGGGGGGTCAAGCAGGAAATCCGCGAGAATCTGCTGACGGCGCTGGCCGAGGGCGACGAAGTCTGGCCGGGCATCCTCGGATTCGACGACACCGTGTTACCGCAGCTGGAGCGGGCGCTGATCGCCGGTCACGATTTCGTTCTGCTCGGTGAGCGCGGCCAGGGCAAAACTCGGCTGCTGCGCGCGCTGACCGGCTTGCTCGACGAGTGGACGCCGGTGATCGCCGGGGCCGAGCTGGCTGAGCATCCCTACACCCCGATCACCCCGGAGTCGATCCGCAAGGCCGCGCAGCTGCGCGACGATCTGCCGGTGGAGTGGAAGCACCGCAGCGAGCGCTACACCGAAAAACTCGCCACCCCCGATACCAGCGTGGCCGACCTGGTCGGTGATATCGACCCCATCAAGGTCGCTGAGGGCCGCAGCCTGGGCGACCCCGAGACCATCGCCTACGGACTGATTCCGCGGGCGCATCGCGGCATCGTGGCGGTCAACGAACTACCCGACCTCGCCGAGCGTATTCAGGTGTCGATGCTCAACGTGATGGAGGAGCGCGACATCCAGGTCCGCGGTTACACGCTGCGCCTGCCGCTGGACGTGTTGGTGGTCGCCAGCGCCAACCCCGAGGACTACACCAACCGTGGTCGCATCATCACTCCGCTCAAAGACCGGTTCGGTGCCGAGATCCGCACCCACTACCCGCTGGAACTCGAGGCGGAGGTGGGCGTCATCCTCCAGGAAGCACACTTGAGCGCCCAAGTGCCCGACTACCTCACGCAAGTGATCGCCCGCTTCGCCCGGTATCTGCGGGAGTCCAATTCCGTCGATCAGCGATCCGGGGTGTCGGCGCGGTTTGCGATCGCGGCGGCCGAAACGGTGGCGGCGTCGGCTCGGCACCGGGGCGCGATTCTCGGCGAGACCGACCCGGTGGCCCGGGTCGTCGACCTGAGCACGGTGATCGACGTGCTGCGCGGCAAGCTGGAATTCGAGTCCGGCGAGGAAGGCCGCGAACAAGCGGTACTCGAACACCTGTTGCGCCGTGCGACGGCCGACACCGCGTCCCGGGTGCTCGGCGGGCTCGATGTGGGTTCGCTGGTGTCCGCCGTGGAGGGCGGCTCGGCGGTGACGACGGGCGAGCGGGTGTCGGCCAAGGACGTGCTGGCCGCGGTTCCCGGGTTGCCGGTGGTGGACGCGATCGCGACAAAGCTGCACGCCGAGTCCGAGGGTGAACGCGCCGCCGCGCTGGAGCTCGCACTCGAGGCGCTGTATCTGGCCAAGCGTGTCGACAAGGTGTCCGGGGAAGGCCAAACCGTCTATGGCTAACGGGCATTCGTCGCGATACTCGGCGTACTCCGGCGGGCCTGACCCGCTGGCACCGCCGGTGGATCTGCGCGAGGCGCTCGAACAGATCGGGCAGGACGTCATGGCAGGCACCTCGCCACGCCGTGCCTTGTCCGAGCTGCTGCGCCGCGGCACCGAGAACATGCGCGGCGCCGATCGATTGGCGGCCGAAGCGAACCGGAAGCGACGAGAGTTATTGCGCCGCAACAACTTAGACGGCACTTTGCAAGAGATCAAGAAGCTGCTCGACGAGGCGGTGCTGGCGGAGCGCAAAGAACTCGCCCGCGCGCTGGACGACGACGCCCGGTTCGGCGAACTGCAGCTGGAGGCGCTGCCGCCGTCGCCGGCCAAGGCCGTCCAGGAACTGTCCGATTACAACTGGCGCAGCGGCGAGGCCCGCCAAAAGTACGAGCAGATCAAGGATCTGCTGGGCCGCGAGATGTTGGATCAACGCTTCTCCGGGATGAAGCAGGCGCTCGAGGGTGCCACCGACGAGGACCGCCAGCGCGTCAACGAGATGGTGAACGACCTCAATCAGCTGCTGGACAAGCATTCTCGTGGCGAAGACACCCAACAAGACTTCGACGACTTCATGGACAAACATGGCGAGTTCTTCCCGGAGAATCCGCGTGATGTCGATGAGCTACTGGACTCACTGGCCAAGCGCGCTGCCGCCGCGCAGCGTTTCCGCAACAGTCTGAGCCCCGATCAGCGTGCCGAACTCGATGCCTTGGCGCAGCAGGCATTTGGCTCTCCGGCGCTGATGGATTCGTTGAGCCGCCTGGATGCGCACCTGCAGGCCGCGCGGCCCGGTGAAGACTGGATGGGGTCTGAGCAATTCTCCGGGGACAACCCGTTCGGGATGGGCGAAGGCACCCAGGCGCTATCTGACATCGGCGAGCTCGAGCAGTTGGCCGAGCAGCTTTCGCAGAGCTACCCGGGTGCGACCATGGACGACGTCGATATCGATGCGCTGGCGCGCCAGCTCGGCGACGAGGCCGCCGTCGACGCGCGGACGCTGTCCGAGCTGGAGCGGGCGCTGGTCAACCAGGGTTTCCTGGACCGTGGTTCCGATGGCCAGTGGCGGCTCTCGCCCAAGGCCATGCGGCGGCTCGGCGAGACGGCGTTGCGCGATGTGGTCCAACAACTTTCGGGTCGCCGCGGCGACCGTGATCATCGCCGCGCCGGTGCCGCGGGCGAGCTGACCGGCGCGACGCGACCCTGGCAGTTCGGCGACACCGAGCCGTGGAACATCCCCCGCTCCTTGACCAACGCGGTGCTTCGGCAGGCGGGAACGGCCACTTTGACAGACCCGGCCGCCTCGGGGGCGACCATTCATATCAACGTCGACGACGTGGAGATCTCGGAGACCGAGACCCGCACCCAGGCGGCGGTCGCGCTGCTGGTGGACACCTCGTTCTCGATGGTGATGGAGAATCGCTGGCTGCCGATGAAGCAGACGGCACTCGCGCTCAATCACCTGGTGAGCACCCGGTTTCGTTCGGATGCGTTGCAGATCATCGCCTTTGGCCGTTACGCGCGGACGGTGACGGCCGCTGAGCTGACCGGTCTCGAGGGCGTCTACGAACAGGGCACCAACTTGCATCACGCGCTGGCGCTGGCGGGACGGCATCTGCGGCGGCATCCCAACGCGCAGCCCGTGGTTCTGGTGGTGACCGACGGCGAGCCGACCGCTCACCTCGAGGACTTCGACGGCGACGGTTCATCGGTGTTTTTCGACTACCCACCGCATCCGCGCACCATCGCCCACACCGTGCGCGGGTTCGACGACATGGCCAGGCTGGGCGCGCAGGTCACCATCTTCCGGCTGGGCAGTGACCCCGGCCTGGCCCGATTCATCGACCAGGTCGCGCGGCGGGTCGAGGGTCGGGTGGTGGTGCCCGACGTCGACGGACTGGGCGCGGCCGTGGTCGGCGACTACCTGCGGTCCCGGCGTCGTCGTTAGCGCAAGGCCCAGCATGGCAACGGCTTCCAGGGCAACGGCGGCGTGGAACACCCTGGGCTACCTGCTGTACATGGCGCTGGTGGTCATCGGTGCGTTGGAAGTCTGGGTGTCCTTCTTTTTCGCCATGGCCACCGACGCTTGCCATGACTCGGCGTGCGACGCCAGCTATCACGTGTGGCCGGCGATGGTCGCGGTGTGGGTCGGGGTCGGTGCGGTGTTGCTACTGACCGTGATCGTCATGCTCCGCAATTCGTCGCGGGGCAACGCCGTCATCGGCCGGCCATTTCTGGGGCTGCTGGGCCTTGGGTTTGTCTACCTCATCGCCGACGCGATCTTGCACTAGAAGGCGTCGACGGTCCGCCCACCCGGCGACCCGTACAAATACGGGTAATGCACATTCGGGTCGTTCGGCGGCCGCATGTCCGGCGGCGGCGGCCCAGTGCGCCAGGCCGCCGGAAGATGACAGCCGGTGTCGTAGTCGTATGCGATGAGACTCCCGTGGTTCACCAGGTTGATCAAGGCGCCGTCATCGCGGATTTGGGAGTCGTTGTCCGCACTCAGGGGCCGCGCAGGTTGGCCGGGTGTCGCGTCATCGTTGGAGTGAAAACCCGCCGCCGAGAACACCGGCGCCAGCTCAGTGGTGATCTGCAGCCAATGCTCGGAAAAGGCCCCGGGTTGCCCGGCGAACTGGTCGCTTTGTTCCTGGCGGCCGATGGTACGGACGAATGGGTTGTTGCAACCGTTCGTCGGGTGGCTGATCGGAGTACTCGAAAACTTGCTTTCCGGTGAGTATTTGGCGACGGTCGCCCGGATGCGGCTGTCAAGGTCGGCCAATTGCTGCTTGACCGTTTCCAGATCTGGCCGATCGTTGACGATCTTCTGTAGCCGATCCAACTCGCTGCGCCCCGGGTTGGCGTTGGGATCCAACGTCGTCGGTTTGACGCATCCTGCCGCGGAAGTTGCGACGACGACGGCGACCACAGCTGTTCGATAGGCCGTTCGCCGGCTAAAAGTGTTGTGCCGCATGGTCATGGTCCTGGAATCACGATCGGCGCCTGACCCGGTGGGATCAGCGGCGGTATTGGTAGTGGTTTGACGAGGTCATTGGGCAGCCCGGCCAGCACCGCCGCCAAATTGTAGCCGCTCATTCGCAGTTGGCCATTGCTGCCGTCGCGGGCGTATTCGGAGTGCCCGTAGGCACGTTCGTGTAGCTGACCGTCGCCGAGCTTGCCGCCCGGCGCGACATCGGTGTTGACGGACAGCTCGGTGAAACCGGGCACATCCTGTGGGGCCGGGCCGAAAGCGCCGACCTCCCCGATGACTTCTGACACACCGTCATTGACGCCGATCTCGTAGAACGCATGCCCGGGCGCAACGCCGAGCTGCGAAACGTTGCTGAGCTCGGTGCCCGGCGACCCGTACAGTACGACGTCGCTCACCGGCGCGCCCTGCTGCAGTGCGAGACTGGTGACCAGCGACCCGTAGGAATGGCCGAACGCGGTGATGTGTTGATCCCCAACGTTTGTCGTGGCGGCCAGCCCCTTGTAGAAATTGTTCAGGGGCCCCGCACCCTTGTTCGCCAACCGGTCCATCGCGACGTCGATCGGGTTGTCGGGTGCGTCATAGCCCAGCCAGGCGACCGAGGCCACCGCGTCATAGTTGGGAGTGCCTGCGATCTGGCGTAACTGGCTCGCCTTGGCGCGTTGAGTTTCGCCTTCACGCACCATGGCGTCGACGCTGGAACTGACTCGGGTGTTCAGGCCACCCACGGTGACGCCGACGCGTTCGGCGTTGTCGACATCACCGATTCCGACGGCCGCCAGCACCTTGCGGAGATTACTGGTGGTGTCCAGCTCGATCAGGGTGGTACCGGGGTGTTTGTTGAGGGTGTCCTGGAGTGCCTGCAGGTCGGCCAGCTTCTCGGGATCGGTGTGCCACACCCCGTTTCCGTCCAACCAGCCTTGCTGCAGCCGATTCAGCTCGCTTTGCAACACCGGCCTGTTGAGTTCGTCGCGGACATCGACCGGCACGCCGTCGAGATTGCGTGCCGAGTTGGGGAACCATTCCTTGACCCGATCCTGTTGGCCGGGGGTCAGCGAATGCCACCACTTTTTGACTTCTTCGGGATCGGTGCCTTGGGGCGGGACCTGCGGCATTTTCGGCGGCTGGTGGCTGAGCTGATTGTTGACCTGGTCGGCGGACAGGTCGCCGTCGGCGCCGCGAATCGCTGCGGCCAGATCTTCGTCGGCGAGCTCGGCGCTAGCCAACAGCTGCTTGATGTTGGCGGTCACCCGCACCGCCGCGTCCATGATGGCCTTCTCGTCGGCGGGGGAGTACGACGACAAGTCGGGCGGGGGCATGGCGACACCGGTCGCCTCGTTGATGGTCAGGCGATAGGTGTGTGCCTCGTCCTTGATCGCTTTGAGCCGTTGCTTGATCGCGTCGACCTCGGCGGCCGATTTTTCCGCGGCCCGAGCGACGGCGTCGCAGGCGTCGGCGTGGCTGTCCAGGAGCTGCGTGGTCTTGTTGGTCGACGCGTGCGCCGCTTCGGCGGCGTCACCGCCGAAATCCAGCAGTCTCATCGTCTCCGACAGTGCGGCGGACGCGGTGCGGGTGCCGTGTGAGCGTTTGATCGCGGCGTCGAAGACCGCCCTGATCGCGCCGGCATCCCAGCGCTCGATATCGGCCAGCGTCAAGCTCATGGCACAGGACGGACTGCACCGTTGGCAGCCTCACCTACCTTGGCGACTGCCGTGGCGTTGTGCCGCTCCATCTCGGTGAATTCCACCGCGGCGATGTGCATGCCACAGGAATGCTCACCGAAACGACCCATGTGGGTGGTGCTGACCGTCGCCCACGTGTCGAGCAATCCCGACAGCGCACCCGCCGATGAGCCGACCCAGCCCGAGTGCGCGCCCTCGGCCGCGCCATGGCACGACTGCTGTAAGGCCAGCAGATTCTCGCCATGGTCCGCGAGCTGATTGCCCACGTGGCTCAGTACGTCAGGAATAACGCGCAATTCTTCGGCCATAACTGTTCTTGCCTTCCCCCGGTCTCCCGTGGGCGAGTATGGCACGAATAGTTGGATCTCAGCCAGTCACCGAAGGGCTTGACCAGGCTGTTCGGCTGCTACAGGTGGGATCGGCGGGCCTTGCGCTTGATGCCCACCCCGCCCCAGAGCGAGAAGCCGTGGATCTTCACCGTCGGTGCTCCGGGCGTGCCGTCGCCCAGGATGGTGCGGTCGAAGCCACCCATCACGCCGCGGCCGCGGATCTCGACGTTGACTTCGGGCGGCAGCACGATGCTCTGCGCGCTCATGATCGACACCGCGTGGATGTCGACCTCGGTCGAGGTGAAGTCGGCATAGCGCAGATCCAGCACGCCGCTGCCCCAGAAGGTGAACGTGGTCAGCTTCTTCGGGACATTCCATCGGCCGCGCCGTTCGAACCCGCTCAGCAACGCCAGCAGCAGCGTCGATGGCGCCGGGTTCTGCTTGCCGCCCCGGCGCGGGCTTACCGCCGAGCCCGGCAGGTCGGCTCGCAGCTCTTCCAGCTGTTCGTAAGTGGTCGCCGCGTAGGCCCTGGTGAGCCGGTCTTCGTAGTCCTTGAGCGGCAAGCGGCCCTGCTCAGCCGCATAAGCCAGCAACTGGGCAAGCTGGATGCGATCGGTGTCTGCCGCGCGCGACGAATCGTCGCGCGCCTGCTTCGCATCGTTTTGTGCCCCGTTGCTCATCACCCACGAGCGTACGACGTCGCAGTTTTGCTGTAAGGGGGTTCGCTAAAATGCAACTTTCTTCCTATTCAGCGCTTAATTAGAGCCGCACTCAGCCGTCTTTGCTGTCGCTCGGAGCCCAGCTGGGCGGGCGCTTCTGCAAGAACGCCAGCATGCCTTCGCGGGCCTCGTCGGAGACGAACAGCCGGGCCGACTCGGCGCCGAGGCCTTCGGCGTCACGGTCGAAGCCTTCCAGCACGGCGGCCGTCGTCAGCGCCTTGGATGCCGCCAGCCCCTGGGGCGAACCCTTGCTCACATCGGCGACCAGCTTGGCCACCGTGGCGTCCACGTCGTCGGCCGCGATGGTGATCAATCCGATGTCGGCGGCCTCGCTCGCACCGAACTTCTCGCCGGTCAGGTAGTAGCGGGCGGCGGCGCGCGCTGACATCTTCGGCAGCAGCGTCAGCGAGATGATGGCCGGCGCGACACCGATGCGTGCCTCGGTCAGCGCGAAGGTGCTGTGCGGGCCGGCCACCGCGATGTCGCAGGCGCCGACCAAGCCGAAGCCGCCCGCCCGGACGTGTCCATTGATGGCGGCGATCACCGGCAGCGGCGATTCGACGATGGCACGCATCAGCGCGGCCATCTCCCTGGCCCGGTCGGCGGCCGTGGCCTCCGGATCCTTGGGGTCGCCCCCGCTGGCCTCGCTCAGGTCCGCCCCGGCGCAAAACGTGCCGCCGGTGTGGCCCAGCACCACCACCCGCACCGCCGGGTCCGCGGCGGCATCGCGCAGTCCCTGATGCAGTTGGGTGACCAGAGCCGTCGACAGCGCGTTGCGGTTGTGCGGAGAGTTCAGCCTCAGCCGGGCGAACGGGCCTTGCGTATCGGCCGGGCCCGCGTATTCGACGACGGTGTCCATCGGTGCGGCCTCAGTAGCTTCGGGGCAGGCCCAGGGATGTCTGCGCGATGAAGTTCAGCACCATCTCCCGGCTGACCGGCGCGATCCGTCCCAGCCGAGCCGAGGCCAGCATCGCAGCAACGCCGTACTCCTTAGTCAGCCCATTGCCCCCCAGCGACTGCACGGCCTGGTCGACCGAGCGTGTCGCCGCCTCGGCCGCAGCGTATTTCGCCATGTTGGCCGCCTCGGCCGCTCCCGCATCGTTGCCGCTGTCGTAAAGGGTGGCCGCCTTCTGCATCATCAACTTGGCCAGTTCGACCTCGATGTGGCACTGCGCCAACGGATGTGACAGACCCTGGTGCGCGCCGATCGGCGTACCCCACACCTGGCGGGTCTTGACGTAGTCGGCGGCCCTGTCCAGGGCGTACCGTCCCATGCCCACCGAGCTGGCCGCGCCCATGATCCGCTCGGGGTTCAGGCCGGCGAAAAGCTGTGCGATGGCGGCGTCTTCGGCGCCGACGAGGGCGTCCGAGGGCAGCCGGACGTCGTCGAGAAAGACTTGGAACTGGCGCTCGGGGCTGATCAGCTCCATCTCGATCGGGGTGTAGGTGAATCCGGGCGCGTGGGTCGGCACCACGAACAACGCCGGACGCAGTTTGCCGGTCTTTGCTTCTTCGCTGCGGGCCACCACCAGCACCGCTTGGGCCTGGTCGATACCGGAGATATAAACCTTCTGACCCTTGAGAATCCAGTCGCTGCCATCCCGGCGTGCGGTGGTGGTGATCTTATGCGAGTTGGATCCGGCGTCGGGCTCGGTGATCGCGAATGCCATCGTCAGGGTGCCGTCGGCGATGGACGGGATCCAGCGTTTCTTCTGCTCGTCGGTGCCGAACTTGCTGATGATGGTGCCGTTGATGGCGGGCGATACCACCATCAGCAGCAGCGCGCTGCCCGCGGCCGCCATCTCCTCCATCACCAGGGACAGTTCGTACATTCCGGCGCCGCCGCCACCGTACTCCTCGGGCAAGTTGACTCCCAAGAAGCCGAGTTTGCCTGCCTCCGACCATAACTCGGTGGTGTGTTCGTGTGCACGGGCCTTCTTGAGGTAGTACTCCGCGCCGTAATTGGACGCCCAGGCCGACACGGACTTGCGCAGGGCCTGGCGATCCTCGTTTTCAATAAAGCTGTTGTCGGTCATTATGAATCTCCTTCTGATTCGGGGGCTTCCACTCGCGCCAGGACGGCGCCGACGTCGACCTGCTGGCCGGTATCGACGTTGAGTTCGGTAAGCACGCCGTCGCTCGGCGCGCTGATCGTGTGTTCCATTTTCATTGCCTCCAGCCAGATCAGCGGCTGACCGGCCGTCACCGCGTCGCCGACGGCCGCACCCAGCCGGATCACGTTGCCGGGCATGGGTGCGACCAGGGATCCCTTCTCGACGGACGAACCAGCGTCGGGGAAGCGGGGCAGGGCCGTCAGATGGACCGGGCCGCGGGCTGAATCGACGTAGCTGTCTTCGCCATAGCGGGTGACCGCGAAGCTGTAGGCCACCCCGTTGTCGTCGGCCAGCACAACCTGGTCGGGCGCTGCGGTGATCAGGTGCACGGAGTCGTCGCCGGAGAGCACCAAACCTGTTCTGCTAAATCGGTATTCGATGCGGTGCTCGGTGTCGCTGTCGTCGCGGTAGGTCTTGACCTGATAGCCCGACGTGAGGTTGCGCCATCCGCTTGGTACCGGGCCTAAGACTCGGGCTGTCGCGCGATTGTGCGCGGCGTCGGCCAGTGCGGCGGCCACCGCCGACCAGCGCACCGTCGTGGTGTCGGCCAGCGGTGCGGACAGCACCGCCAAGTCGTGCGTGTCGAAAAACGCTGTGTCGGTGGCGCCGTCAAGGAACGCCGGATGCCGAAGCACATTCACCAAGAGCTCACGGTTGGTGCGCAGCCCGTGTAGTCGGGTACGGGCCAGCGCGTCAGCGAGTACCAGGGCCGCCTGCCGTCGCGTCGGGGCGTAGGAGATGACCTTGGCGAGCATCGGGTCGTAGTGGATCGACACCACCGATCCATCGACGATGCCGGAATCCAACCGGATTCCGGTCCGCTGTCCCAGTGAGTCGAATTGTGCCCGAACAGCCGGCACGTCGATGGCCTGCACCAGCCCGGCCTGCGGCTGCCAACCGCGAGCCGGGTCCTCGGCGTAGAGCCGGGCCTCGATCGAATGCCCTTGAGTGGCAGGTGGTTCAGCATCCAGGCGCTCACCGTCGGCCACCGCGAGCTGTAGCTCGACGAGGTCGAGTCCGGTGGTCTCTTCGGTGACCGGGTGCTCGACCTGCAGCCGGGTGTTCATCTCCAGGAAGTAGAAGTCGCCGTTGTCGTCGGCGAGGAACTCCACCGTGCCCGCACCGGTGTAGCCGATGGCGTCGGCGGCCAGCCGGGCCGCGTCGAACAACTTGGACCGCATGCCCGGCGTGCGTTCGACCAGCGGCGCCGGTGCTTCTTCGATGATCTTTTGGTGGCGACGCTGAATGGAGCATTCCCGTTCGCCGACCGCCCACACGGTGCCGTGCGCGTCGGCGAGGACTTGAACCTCGATATGGTGTCCGGTGGGCATGTAGCGCTCGCAGAACACGGTCGGGTCGCCGAAGGCGGACTGTGCTTCGCGGCGGGCCGCAGCGACTTCGTTTGGCAAGGAAGACAATTCGTTGACGACCCGCATTCCGCGGCCACCGCCGCCCGCGGAGGCCTTGACCAGTACCGGCAGTTGGGCTTGGGTCACCGTCTCGGGGTCGAGTTCATCGAGTACGGGTACCCCGGCGGCGGACATCAGCTTCTTGGACTCGATCTTGGAGCCCATCGCGCGCACCGCGTCCACCGGCGGCCCGACCCAGGTCAGACCCGCGTCTTGGACCGCGGCCGCGAAATCCGCGTTCTCCGAGAGGAATCCATAGCCCGGGTGTACCGCATCGGCGCCTGCGGCACGCGCGGCGGCGATGATGGCCTCGGCGTTGAGGTAGTCAGTGGTCCGCGCCAGTCGAACCCGGGCATCGGCCTCGGCGACGTGCGGGGCGGCGGCGTCCGGGTCGGTGTAGACGGCGACGGTGCCAAGGCCCAGCCGTCGGCAGGTGGCGAACACCCGCCGGGCGATTTCGCCGCGGTTGGCGACCAGCACTCGAGTGATTCCCATGGGGCTCACATCCGGAAGACGCCGAAGTTCGACGTCCCCTTAATCGGGCCATTTGCAATGGCGGACAGACACATTCCCACGACCGTGCGGGTGTCCCGCGGGTCGATCACCCCGTCGTCGTACAGCATCCCGGACAGCACCAAGGGCAGTGACTCGGCTTCGATCTGGCCTTCGACGGCGGCTCGCATCGCGGCATCGGCATCCTCGTCGACCTGTTGGCCGCGGGCTTCGGCGGCCGCGCGCGCCACGATCGAAAGCACACCGGCGAGCTGGGCGCCGCCCATCACCGCGGATTTGGCGCTGGGCCAGGCGAACAGGAACCGGGGGTCGTAGGCCCGCCCGCACATGCCGTAATGGCCGGCGCCGTAGGACGCGCCGAGCAGCAGCGAAATGTGCGGGACAGTCGAGTTGGACACGGCGTTGATCATCATCGAGCCGTGTTTGATCATCCCGCGTTCTTCGTATTCCTTACCCACCATGTAGCCAGTAGTGTTGTGTAAGAACAACAATGGCGTGTCGGACCGGTTGGCCAGCTGAATGAACTGGGTGGCCTTCTGCGACTCCTCGCTGAACAGCACACCGCGGTGGTTGGCCAGAATGCCGATCGGGTAGCCGTGCAGCGCGGCCCAACCGGTCACCAGCGACGAGCCGTAGAGAGGCTTGAACTCGTCGAACTCCGAGCCGTCGACGATCCGCGCGATCACGTCTCGCGGATCGAACGGGATACGTAGATCCGACGGCACGATGCCGATGAGTTCGTCGGCGTCGAATAGCGGCTCGACGACCGGGCCAGGTGCCGGGCCCTGCTTGCGCCAGTTCAGCCGTGCGACGATGCGACGCCCGAGCCGGATGGCGTCGAGCTCGTCGTGGGCGAAATAGTCGGCCAGACCTGAAGTGCGGGCATGCATTTCGGCACCGCCCAGCGACTCGTCGTCGGACTCCTCGCCGGTGGCCATCTTCACCAGCGGGGGACCGGCCAGGAACACCTTTGAACGTTCTTTGATCATCACCACGTGATCGGACATGCCGGGGATGTATGCGCCGCCGGCGGTGGAATTGCCGAAGACGAGAGCGATGGTCGGAATACCGGCCGCCGAGAGCCGGGTCAGGTCGCGGAACATCTGCCCACCGGGGACGAAGATCTCCTTCTGGGTGGGCAGGTCGGCACCACCGGACTCCACCAGCGACACCACGGGAAGCCGGTTCTGCAAAGCGATCTGGTTGGCCCGCAGGATCTTCTTCAACGTCCACGGGTTGCTGGTTCCGCCCTTGACGGTTGGGTCGTTGGCGACGACCAAGCACTCCACACCCTCGACCACGCCGATACCGGCTACCACGCTGGCCCCGAGCGTGAAGGCACTGCCGTAGGCGGCCAACGGGCTCAGCTCGAGGAACGGCGAATCAGGATCCAACAGCAGTTCGACCCGCTCGCGCGCGGTGAGTTTGCCGCGGGAGTGATGGCGCTCCACGTATTTCGCTCCGCCGCCGGCAAGTGCCTTGGCGTGTTCGGCATCGACCTCGGCCAGCTTGGCGGCCATGACATCGGCAGCCGAGGTGTACGCGTCGGCCTTTGGATCGAGGGTGGACTTCAACACGGTCACGATTGATACCCCAGGGTTTTGGCGGCCAGTGCGGTCAGGATTTCGGTGGTTCCACCGCCGATGCCCAGGATTCTCATGTCCCGGTATTGGCGTTCGACTTCGGATTCGGACATATAGCCCAGGCCGCCGAAGAGCTGAACGGCTTGGTGGGCAACCCATTCACCGGCCTCGACCGCGGTGTTCTTGGCGAAACACACCGGAGCGATCAGGTTGGTTTCGCCGGCGAGCTGACGCTCGACGACATGGTGTGAGTAGACCCGGGCCACGTCGATACGGCGGGCCATTTCGGCCAGCGTGTTCTGGACCGACTGGCGCGAGATCAGCGGCCGGCCGAACGTTTCCCGGTCCCGACACCACTGCGCGGTGATGTCCAGGCACCGCTGCGCGCTGGAATATGCCTGCGCGGCAAGGCCGATACGCTCGGACACAAATGCCTGGGCGATCTGCAGGAAGCCGCTGTTCTCGGCGCCGACGATGTTGGCCGCCGGTACCCGTACGTCGGTGTAGGACAGCTCGGCGGTGTCGGAGGATCGCCAGCCCATCTTGTCCAGCTTGCGGCTGACTTCGAATCCCGGTGTGCCCTTTTCCACGACGAGTAGCGAAACTCCCGCAGCGCCAGGCCCTCCGGTGCGCACCGCGCTGACGACGTAGTCGGCGCGGACGCCCGAGGTGATGTAAGTCTTGGCGCCGTTGACCAGATAGTGATCGCCGTCGAGGACCGCCGTCGTCCGAAGGTGCCCGACGTCCGATCCGCCGTCCGGCTCGGTGATGGCCAGTGCGCCGATCTTGTCGCCGGTCAACGTCGGCCGCACGAACTCCTCGATCAGCCGCGGATCGCCGGACGCGATCATGTGTGGCACCGCGATCCCGCAGGTGAACAGCGACGCGAAGACCCCGCCCGGTGCGCCGGCCTGGTGCAACTCTTCGCAGATGACGACCGAGTCGGCGCCGTCTCCGCCTCCGCCGCCGACTGATTCGGGTAGGCCGGCGCCCAGTAGACCTGCCGCGCCGGCGCGGCGGTGCAAGTCGCGCGGCAGGTCGCCGGTGCGCTCCCATTCCTCGACGTTGGGCAAAATTTCGCGTTCGGTGAACGCGCGCACGGTTTTTCGCAGCTGCTCACGCTCTGGTGTGGTCCAGATACTCATAACAGGCTTTCCGGGATGTCGACGTGGCGGCTGCGCAGCCATTCGCCCAACCCCTTGGCTTGCGGATCGAATCGTGCTTGGTAGGCGACGCCCTGGCCGAGGATGCCGTCGATGACGAAGTTCACCGCCCGCAGGTTGGGCAGAACGTGGCGAGTGACGTCGAGCTCGGCCGCCTCCGGAAGCAGCTCTTTGACCAGCTCGACGGTCAAGGTGTTGGCCAGCCAGCGCCATTGGTCCTCGGTTCGGACCCATATCCCGACGTTGGCCGAGCCGCCCTTGTCGCCGCTGCGGGCGCCGGCGATGCGGCCCAACGGCACCCGGCGGGTCGGGCCGTCCGGCAACGGGTCCGGTAATGGCGGGGCCGCAGCCAGCGCAAGTTCCAAAGTGTCAGTGGCACAGTCGATGTCGATGCGAGTGCCGTCGGCGTGCACGGCAATGTGCGGAACCTCGGTGGCATTGACGTAGCCGGCGGTGAACACGCCGTAGACCTGGCCCTCGCTGGGCGGGGCGGTCACGTGGAAGCCTGGATAGCTGGCTAGGGCTAATTCGACTGCTGCCGAAGAGAATTGGCGTCCTACGTTAGCGGGGTCGGGGTCGCGCACGACGCAGCGCAGCAGTGCGCTGGCGGCTTCCTCGGTGTCGGCGTCTGCGTGATCGGTTCGCGCGAGTGTCCACTCCAGCTCGGCGGGCTTGACCGTCAATGCCGCCTCGAGCTGTCGTCGTACCAACTCGGCCTTGGCCTCGATGTCTAGGCCGGTCAGCACGAAGGTCATGGCGTTGCGGAAGCCGCCGATGCTGTTCAGCGACACCTTCAGCGTGGGCGGCGGCGGTTCGCCGACCACACCGCTGATGCGCACCCGGTCCGGGCCGTCGGCCGATAGCTCGACGCTGTCCATCCGGGCCGTGACGTCCGGGTTGGCGTAGCGGGCGCCGGTGATCTCGTAGAGCAGCTGGGCGGTGACGGTGTCGGTACTGACCAGCCCGCCGGTGCCGGGGTGCTTGGTGATCACCGATGAGCCGTCGGCGCTGACCTCGGCCAGCGGGAAACCGGGGTAGGACAGGTCCGCGACTTCGGTGAAGAACGCGTAATTGCCGCCGGTGGCCTGTACGCCGCATTCGATGACGTGGCCGGCGACCACCGCTCCGGCGAGTTGGTGGTAGTCGGTGCGGGCCCAGCCGAAGTGGGCGGCCGCCGCTCCGACGATCACTGACGCGTCGGTGACCCGGCCGGTGACGACGACGTCGGCCCCGTCGTTGAGGCAGTCGACGATGCCCCACGCGCCCAGGTAGGCATTCGCGGTCAGCGGGGCGCCGAGCCCAAGTTCCGCCGCCCGGGCCTGCAGGTCGTCGCCTTCGACGTGGGCGATCCGGGCGGGTATGCCCAAGCGCTCGGTCAGCGCGCGTATCGCGTCGGCCAGGCCGGCGGGGTTGAGGCCGCCGGCGTTGGTGACGATGCGTACGCCGCGGTCACGCGCCTCGCCCAGGCAGTCCTCGAGCTGGGTGAGGAAGGTCTTTGCGTAGCCGCGGTCGGGATGTTTCATCCGGTCGCGACCCAAGATGAGCATGGTGAGTTCGGCCAGGTAATCGCCGGTGAGGTAGTCGACAGGCTCGTCTGAGCCGCCGGTGAGCATCTCGCGCATCGCGGATAGCCGATCGCCGTAAAACCCCGAGCAGTTCGCGATCCGAACCGGACCGGAACGCCCAGTTGCAGAGGCCATGAACGTCCTCCATTCAGCAAGCACCGGTGCTCAACCAACCAACCACCCGGTAGGTTAGCGGGTGCCGCCGGTGTCACGTCAAGGATGCCCGTCTCGGCGCTGGTGTCATAGTCGCGGAGGCCGTTTTGGTGACCAGGCAGGCCAGCGACTATCCTGATAGCCAATCGTCGCCGTTCGGCCCCCCAGGTCACGCCGTGCGACACCGAAGAACCTGAAGCCCCAAGGAGAAGGCCCGACCATGGCCGTACCCAAGCGCAGAATGTCGCGCTCGAACACCCGTAGCCGCCGCTCGCAGTGGAAGGCCGAAAAGCCCGAGCTGGTCGGTGTGAACGTGGCAGGCCAGAAGCACAAGGTGCCCCGCCGGCTGCTCAAGGCGGCTCGCCTGGGTCTCATCGATCTCGACCGACGCTAATCTCGGGAAATACCCGGCGCGCCTCTCAGGCCGCTCTCAGGCCCTAGGACGAAACTAGTGGCCGTGCGCATTCTTGTCGTCGACGACGATCGCGCGGTCCGCGAATCGCTGCGCAGATCGCTTTCCTTCAACGGCTACTCCGTTGACCTGGCCCACGACGGGGTTGAGGCCCTGGAGATGATTGCCAGCGACCGGCCCGACGGACTGGTCCTGGACGTGA
Source organism: uncultured Actinomycetota bacterium (assembly GCA_963826365.1). Lineage (GTDB taxonomy): Bacteria > Actinomycetota > Actinomycetes > Mycobacteriales > Mycobacteriaceae > Mycobacterium. The sequence goes on from CAWGXA010000014.1 coordinate 669,343, forward strand.
TGATGCCGCGGCTGGACGGTCTCGAGGTCTGCCGCCACCTCCGCAGCACCGGCGACGACCTGCCGATCCTGGTACTTACCGCCCGCGACTCGGTGTCCGAGCGGGTCGCCGGCCTCGACGCCGGTGCCGACGACTACCTGCCCAAGCCGTTCGCCCTCGAAGAGCTGTTGGCGCGGATGCGGGCGCTGTTGCGTCGCACCAAGCCCGAGGACGCCGAGTCGGTGGCGATGCGGTTCTCCGATCTGGCGCTGGACCCGGTCACCCGTGAAGTCACCCGGGGGGAACGCAAGATCAGTTTGACCCGCACCGAGTTCTCGTTGCTGGAAATGCTGATCACCAACCCGCGCCGCGTACTCACCCGCAGCCGCATCCTCGAGGAGGTATGGGGATTCGACTTTCCCACCTCGGGCAATGCGCTGGAGGTCTACGTCGGATACTTGCGCCGCAAAACCGAAGCCGACGGTGAGCCTCGACTGATCCACACCGTGCGCGGCGTGGGCTATGTCCTTCGGGAGACGCCTCCCTGATGATCCGATTGCGACGACGTCGGCGCGCGCCGCTGCGGGCTCCCAGCTCGTTGTCGCTGCGATGGCGGGTGATGCTGCTGGCGATGTCGATGGTGGCCATGGTTGTCGTCCTGATGGCATTCGCCGTCTACGCGGTGATCTCGGCGGCCCTGTATAGCGACATCGACAACCAGCTGCAGAGCCGAGCGCAGCTGCTGATCGCCAGCGGCTCGCTGGCCGCCGATCCAGGAAAAGCCATCGAGGGCACCGCCTATTCGGATGTCAATGCGATGCTGGTGAACCCGGGCCACTCCATCTACACGGCCCAGCAGCCCGGCCAGACGCTGCCGGTGGGGCCGGCCGAAAAGGCTGTCATCCGTGGCGAATTGTTCATGTCGCGGCGCACCGCATCGGATCAACGCATACTCGCCATCCATCTGCCCAACGGCTGTTCACTTTTGATCTCCAAGAGTCTGAAGCCAACCGAGGCGGTGATGAACAAGCTGCGCTGGGTGCTGCTCATCGTCGGCGGGATCGGCGTCGCGGTCGCCGCGGTGGCCGGCGGGATGGTCACCCGGGCCGGGCTGCGGCCGGTCGCCCGGCTGACCGAAGCGGCCGAGCGGGTCGCGCGTACCGACGACCTGCGGCCCATTCCGGTGTTCGGTAGTGACGAATTGGCCAGGCTCACTGAGGCTTTCAACTTGATGCTGCGGGCGCTGGCCGAGTCCCGGGAACTGCAGGCCCGGCTGGTCACCGACGCCGGACACGAGCTGCGCACCCCGCTGACGTCGCTGCGAACCAACGTCGAACTGCTGATGGCGTCGATGGAACCGGGGGCGCCGCGATTGCCAGATCAGGAGATGGTGGGCCTGCGTGCCGATGTGCTGGCGCAGATCGAAGAACTCTCCACTCTGGTAGGCGACTTGGTGGACCTGAGTCGCGACGATGCCGGCACCATCGTGCACGAACAGATCGATATGTCCGAGGTCGTTGATCGCAGTCTGGAGCGAGTTCGGCGCCGGCGCAACGATATTCACTTCGACATCGACGTGATCGGATGGCAGGTGTACGGCGACGCTGCCGGGCTGTCGCGTGCGGTGCTCAACCTGATGGACAACGCGGCCAAGTGGAGTCCGCCGGGCGCCCACGTCGGGGTCAGGCTGCGACAGCTCGACCCGTCGCACGCCGAGCTGGTAGTCGCCGATCATGGCCCGGGGATTCCATTGCACGAGCGCCGTTTGGTGTTCGAGCGGTTCTACCGCTCCACTACGGCACGGGCCTTGCCGGGTTCGGGGCTGGGGCTGGCGATTGTCAAGCAGGTGGTGCTCAAGCACGGCGGCCTGCTCCGCGTCGAAGACACCGTTTCGGGCGGTGAGCCCCCGGGAACCTCGATCTATGTGCTGCTTCCAGGCCGGCTGATACCGGAGTCGGCCTACCCGACAGTTGACGAAGACAGGGGCGACGTCACAACAGGCCCAGCCGGACCCACTCGCGGCAACGGAGCGAACTCACGGGATTCAGCGAACGTAATCTCAGTCGACTCTCAGTCCGCACGCGCAAGGTAGATGCAGTTACTGTTGGGATTCGAGCCGAGTCGAGCCAACACCACGCCGAAGTATCGAAATAGAGGAAGAGCGACTTAGCGACATGACGAATGACCCAAGGTATTCGCCACCGCCGCAGCAGCCGGGATATCGTGCCGCGCCTAATCAGCCTGCACCCCCCGCCTATGGCCAGGGCCACCAGCAGCCGTACAACCAGCCATTCGATTGGCGCTATCAGCCCTCGCAGCCGACGCAGTCGACACCGACAACGCAGTACCGGCGGCCCTACGAGCCATTCGGCGGTACCGGCCCGATCTCTGGCGGCACCGGAGTGGGTCCGATCCCCGGTGGCACCGGGGCGGGTCCGATCCCGGGGGGTACCGGCACGGGTCCGATGCCGGGGATGTACCCACCGATGGGACCTCCTCACCGGGTTATGCCCGAAAAGCGTTCCCGGGCAGGCGTATTGGTCGCAGGCGCACTTGCCATCGCGGTGGTGTCGGCCGGTGTCGGCGGCGCCGCGGCAACGATCGTCGAGCTGGGCACCCACGCCGCCGGTGGCGCCGGTGGCCGGGTGATCGGTGCCGCTCCCAGCGTTCCGGCCGCAAACATGCCGCCGGGCAGCGTCGAACAGGTCGCGTCCAAGGTGGTGCCCAGCGTGGTGATGCTGGAGACCGACATGGGGCGTCAGTCAGAAGAGGGCTCCGGCATCGTTTTATCGACCGACGGGCTGATTCTGACCAACAACCACGTCGTCGCGGCTGCCGCTCCGCCGAAAGCCCCCGGTGCTCCTGGCGCTCCCGGAGCTCCGCCAGCGCCGGGCGGACCTGGTGGAGCGGGCGGCCCTGGTGGTCCGGCACCGAAAACGACGGTGACCTTCTCCGACGGCCGCACCGCGCCCTTCACGGTCGTCGGCGCGGATCCCACCAGTGATATCGCGGTGATTCGGGTGCAAGGCGTCAGCGGGCTCACTCCCATTTCGCTGGGCTCCTCGTCGGACCTGAAGGTCGGGCAGCCGGTGGTGGCGATCGGGTCGCCGCTGGGCCTGTCCGGGACGGTGACCACGGGCATCGTCAGTGCGCTGAACCGGCCGGTGTCCACCACGGGCGAGTCGGGCAACCAGAGCACGGTGCTGGACGCGATCCAGACCGATGCCGCCATCAATCCGGGTAACTCGGGCGGTGCGTTGGTCAACATGAGCGGTCAGTTGGTCGGCGTCAACTCGGCGATCGCCACGTTGGGCGCGGATTCGCCCGATGCTCAAAGCGGTTCGATCGGGCTGGGCTTCGCGATCCCGGTCGACCAGGCCAAGCGCATCGCCGATGAACTGATCAGCACCGGCAAGGCGTCGCACGCCTCGCTCGGTGTGCAGGTGACCAGTGACAAGGGCACTCCGGGCGCCAAGGTGGTCGACGTCATCCAGGGCGGCGCGGCAGCGAGTGCCGGTGTGCCCAAGAACGTCGTCGTCACCAAGGTGGACGACCGCCCGATCAACAGCGCCGACGCATTGGTGGCCGCCGTGCGGTCCAAAGCTCCCGGCGACAAGGTGTCGCTGACCTTTCAGGATCCCGGCGGCGGAACCCGTACCGTGCAGGTCACTCTGGGCAAGGCGGATCAGTAATGAGAGTCGATGAGCCTCTGAACGCGCCACTGTCGGAGCTCGGATATACGGTTGCACCCATGGAAACGGGTGCGGAGTTAGTTGTCGGCCGGGCTCTAGTCGTGGTGGTCGACGATCGCACCGCTCACGGGGATGAAGACCACAGCGGTCCGTTGGTGACCGAATTGCTGACCGAGGCGGGCTTCGTCGTCGACGGTGTAGTGGCGGTCTCGGCTGACGAGGTGGAGATCCGGAACGCGTTGAACACCGCCGTGATCGGTGGGGTAGACCTGGTGGTTTCGGTTGGGGGCACCGGGGTCACGCCGCGCGACGTCACGCCCGAGGCCACCGTCGACATCCTGGATCGGGAAATCCTCGGTATCGCCGAGGCCGTCCGTGCCTCCGGACTGTCGGCGGGAATCATCGACGCCGGGTTGTCACGCGGGCTGGCCGGAGTGTCCGGCAGCACGTTGGTGGTCAATCTCGCCGGTTCCCGTTACGCGGTGCGCGACGGGATGGCGACGCTGAATCCGCTCGCCGCCCAGATAATCGGGCAGTTATCCAGCCTCGAGATCTGACCGGGGTCGGGTCACTGCGACTCGGCGTCCGCGCGAGGTCCGTAGCTAGGCGGGGGCGTGCTGTCTGGCCCGCCATGCCGTCCGGATGAGCCGCCGTTGGTTTGCGCGAGCAGGTCGCGGATCTCGGTAAGCAAGACGATCTGGGCGTCGTCGGCCTGCTCCACCTCGCCCTGCTTGCGCAGTCTGTTGTACGGCAGCACGACCAGGAAATACACCACCGCGGCGACAAGGATGAAGTTGATCGCGGCCGACAGCACGATGTTCAGGTCGATGGTGTTACCACCGCCGATGTCGATCCGCAGGATGCCGACGTCTGATTTCTGGTTGACGCCGATCCGATTGATCAGCGGCGTGATGATGCTTTCGGTGAACTTGGTGACCAACGCGGTGAACGCGGTACCGATGACCACCGCAACGGACAGGTCGACGATGTTGCCGCGGGAGAGAAACTCCTTGAACCCCTTGAGCATTCGAAGATCCTTTCTGAGGCTGGCGAGAGTTTGCGGCAGACCACGTTGCGAACAGCGGGCAGGGATTCAGTGCAGGGTGAGGGTTACCTCTTGGCCTAACACCGAGCCTGCCACCGTGTTCGCCACGCGAGCCGGCAGCGCGACTAACACTACGCGGTCACCGTCCGCGGCCTGGACTTTCTGCTTGGCCGACACGAGGACAACAATGGCGTCGGTCGCTACTACCTTGCTGGTGGCCGGCGTGCCGGGATGTGCCTCGGTCGACGGAGCGGCCAGCACATCGACGACATCGCCGATCCGAACGAGGTCGATCAGCGCACCGTCCGCCAGGTGCAGCGGCACAATCCGGGCGCCGGGCCCGGCGGTCGATTCGGCCAGTCGGGTACCGAGTAAGCGGACATCAGTGAGCACCTCGCCGCGCCGCGTCGGGCCGGCCAGCGTCGAACCGATGACGGCGGCCAAGTCGGCTTGTGCGCCATCGGGAAGCATTGTCGTCGAACGCTTTTCGAGACGGACATCGTCGGGAGTCAGTGCGGCGCCGGGAGTGAGGTCACGCGAGGCCACCACCACCTCGGTGCGGTCATCGTCGGGATTGGATCGCACCGCCGTGACGGCGGCCAGTACGACCAGGCCGCCCGCGGCGACTCGGCGAGCTGCCACCGTCCGGGTCCAGTCCGGGCGCAACAGCGTCGACACCCGGCTCAATAGCGTTGGATTCAGCGATGATTCGCCCACGCCGCAACGGTAGGCGCAGCCTGCCACCACCGATGGCGGTCAGCAACTGCGCTGTGGATAACCCGCTAGCTCGACGTTGTCGCGGCGGATGCGGTGGAGCTGCTGCTCGACTTGTCGCTGGACTTGTCGGTCGACTTTTCGCCGGACGCTGACTTCTCGCTCGAGCCCGAACTCTCGCTCGACCCGGACTTCTCGCTCGATCCCGAATCCGTGGTCGACGACCCGTTGGCACTCGCCGCTTTCTTGGTCGACTCGCGGCTGTCGGTGCGGTAAAAACCGCTGCCCTTGAACACCACGCCGACGGAGTTGAATAGCTTGCGCAACCGACCGGAGCACTTCTCGCAGGTGGTCAGGGTGTCGTCGGTAAAGGCCTGCACAACGTCAAAGCGGTCGTCGCACTCAGTGCACGCGTAGCTATAGGTCGGCACGAAAAACCTCCGTGAATCAAGTCTTGTTAGCACTCTATAGTGCCTGAGTGCTAAAACAGTCCGGCAAGCGGTCTCATTCCCCGAGGTGACCGCAGGGTAAGGCAATTATCCCATGCCGCGGCGTGATGACGTGCGTCATCGCGACGTCATGCGGTTCTGCGGGTAATTCGTCGAGCAGCTCGTCGTCGCGCACCATGGCGATCAGCCGTGCGCGCGGGTCTCGGCCGGCCAGCGAGCGGTCGTAGAAGCCGCGGCCTCGGCCCAGCCGCACTCCCCGACGATCGACTGCCAGCGCCGGGACCACCACCAGGGCGGCCTCGGCCAGGGCCGATTCGGGCAGCCAGGGCTCGGCCGGCTCGAGCAGTCCCCACCGACCGCGGATGAGTTCGCCCGGCCGGTATTGGCCCCACCGCAGCGGCAGGTCAGTGCCGTCACCGGCCGTGCGCGCAACCGGCAGCAGTACCCGGCCCGCCCGCCGCAGCAACATATCCAGCATCTGGACGGATCCTGGCTCGGTGCCCACCGGTACGTAGGCGCATACGGTGCTGCCGCTGCTTACCGTTGGCTCCAAGTGCTCAGTGAGCATGCCGGCCTCGCTGGCCCGGACGGCCTCGGCAACGCCACTGCGCGCCGCAAGTAGCTGTTCCCGCAACGCGGCTTTGCTCGCCGTTGCCATGCGTCAACCATGACAGCTTGGGTATTCGGCCTGCCATGCAGAGGCGGCAACGCCCATGAGCGCTATGGTGTGAACGATGTCACGGCCTGTTGAAGTCTCGATCCCGTACACGGCGATCGTGCCCGCGGCTGGACTGGGCACGCGGTTTCTGCCGGCGACCAAAACGGTGCCCAAGGAGCTGTTGCCGGTTGTCGACACTCCGGGTATCGAGCTGGTGGCGGCCGAGGCCGCCGCGGCCGGCGCCGAGCGCTTGGTGATCATCACCTCTGAAGGCAAAGACGGTGTCGTCGCGCATTTCGTCGAGGACCTGGTGTTGGAGGGCACGCTCGAAGCACGCGGCAAGATGGCCATGCTGGCCAAGGTGCGCCGCGCGCCGGCGCTCATCAAGGTCGAGTCGGTGGTCCAGGCCGAGCCGCTCGGGCTGGGACACGCCATCGGATGTGTGGAACCCACGCTGGCGCCGGACGAGGACGCCGTCATGGTGCTGTTGCCCGACGACTTAGTGCTGCCCACCGGCGTGCTGTTGACGATGGCGAAGGTGCGCGCCCAGTACGGCGGCAGCGTGTTGTGTGCCATCGAGGTGACGCGCGAAGAGATCAGTGCCTACGGCGTTTTCGACGTCGAGGCGGTTCCCGGCGGTCACCCCGACGTGCTCAAGGTCAACGGCATGGTCGAGAAGCCCAAGGCCGAAGATGCCCCCTCGATGTTTGCGGCGGCCGGCCGCTACGTGCTCGACCGGGCCATTTTCGGTGCACTGCGCCGCATCGAACGCGGGACCGGTGGCGAAGTTCAGCTCACCGACGCGATCGCGCTGCTGATCAAAGAAGGCCACCCGGTCCACGTCGTCGTGCATCACGGATCTCGACACGACTTGGGAAATCCCGGCGGCTACCTCAAGGCTGCGGTTGACTTTGCATTGGATCGTGACGACTACGGCCCGGATTTGCGGCGATGGTTGGTGGCGCGATTGGGCCTGACCGAGCAGTAGCCGGGCGGGAACGCCGGGCCCGGCGACCTAAGGCGGGCCACGGGGTGAGCCGGCGGTCGGGCGCAATTCGCCTGGCACGGCTGGACGGCAGAGAGGCGCGGTTGTGCGTTCTGTAGAAGAGCAGCAGGCCCGGATAACGGCCGCCGCGGTGGCCCCGCGGCCGATAAGAGTTGCCATTGCCGAGGCGCAGGGCTTGATGTGCGCCGAAGAAGTAGTGACCGAACGGCCACTACCCGGCTTCGACCAGGCCGCGATCGACGGCTACGCGGTGCGCAGCGTGGATGTGCTGGGCGTCGGCGAGGTCGGCGTCGAGCCGGTCCTCGACGAAGGCGGCGAGCCGATCGCCGACGAGGACGCGCGCGACGGGCTGGTGCTGCCGGTGACGGGAACCATCGAAGCCGGCACGCGAACCCCCAGCCGGCTGCAGCCCCGGCAGGCCGCTCGGGTCCATACCGGAGCCCCGCTGCCCACGCTGGCCGACGCGGTGTTGCCGTTGCGATGGACCGACGGCGGGACGTCGAAGGTGCGGATTCTGCGCGGGGCTCCCTCGGGTGCGTATGTGCGGCGCGTCGGCGACGACGTCCAGCCCGGGGACGTCGCGGTGCGCGCTGGGACGATCATCGGTGCCGCCCAAGTGGGGCTGCTCGCGGCGGTCGGCCGGGAGCGGGTGCTGGTCCATCCGCGCCCGCGGCTGTGTGTCATGGCCATCGGCGGCGAGCTGGTGGACATCTCGCGAACCCCGGGCAATGGACAGGTCTACGACGTCAACTCCTATGCGCTGGCGGCGGCGGGCCGGGATGCCGGCGCGGAGGTCAATCGCATCGGCATCGTCTCCAACAACCCTCAAGAGCTCGGACAAATCGTCGAGGGCCAGATCAATCGCGCTGAGATCCTGGTGATCGCAGGCGGAGTCGGCGGCGCGGCGGCCGAGGCAGTGCGAGGGGTGCTTTCCAAGCTCGGCGAGATGGAAGTCGTCCGGGTGGGCATGCATCCCGGATCCGTCCAGGGTTTCGGGCAGCTGGGCCGCGAGGGTGTACCGACTTTTCTGTTGCCGTCCAATCCGGTCAGCGCTCTGGTGGTCTTCGAGGTGATGGTCAGGCCGCTGATCCGGCTGTCGCTGGGCAAGCGCCAGCCGATGCGGCGCATCGTGCAGGCCCGCACGCTGTCGCCGATCACGTCGGTGGCCGGCCGCAAGGGCTACCTGCGCGGTCAGTTGATGCGCGATCAGGACAGCGGCGAGTATCTGGTGCAGGCACTGGGTGGCGCGCCCGGGGCTTCATCACACCTGCTGGCGACGCTGGCCGAGGCGAACTGTCTGGTGGTGGTTCCCAGTGGGGCCGAGCAGATTCGCACCGGTGAGATCGTCGACGTCGCCTTCCTGGCTCAGCGCGGCTGAGCCCACGACGGCGCACGCTCGTGAACCTTCTGCGCTCCAACTCCCGGCATCCCGGTTGGCCGATGACCGTGGGGCCGCTGCGGGTTCCGGCGGGCGTGGTTCGGTTGCGGGCGGTGCGGATGCGCGATGGCGCCCAGTGGAGCCGTATCCGGCTGGCCGACCGCGGGCATCTCGAGCCGTGGGAGCCCAGCTCCGACGGCGATTGGACGATGCGGCACACGGTCGCGGCGTGGCCGCCGTTGTGTTCGGGATTGCGTACGGAGGCCCGCAATGGCCGGATGCTGCCCTACGCCATCGAGCTCGACGGGCGGTTCTGCGGTCAGCTGACCATCGGCAACGTCACGCGCGGAGCATTGCGATCGGCGTGGATCGGCTACTGGGTGGCAAGCTCAGCCACCGGCGGCGGGGTGGCGACCGGAGCATTGGCGCTGGGTCTCGACCACTGCTTCGGGCCGGTCATGTTGCATCGGGTGGAGGCCACCGTGCGCCCGGAGAATGCCGCGAGTCGGGCCGTATTGGCCAAGGTCGGCTTCCGCGAAGAGGGCTTGCTGCGCCGCTACCTCGAGGTCGACCGCGCCTGGCGGGATCACCTGTTGGTGGCCATCACCGTCGAAGAGGTGTACGCGTCGGTCGCATCGACGCTGGTCCGCAGCGGGCACGCGAGTTGGGTGTGACCGGAAGTCACCTCGCGGCCCTCCGCCGACAGGCCTAGCCGACCCGCTTTGCCGACACGCTTTGCCGACACGCCCGGGGGGTCATTTCATGCGATGCGATGTGGCTAGCGCGACACGAGTGACGTTTGGTGCTTGTGAGAGGCAAATTACAGGTGTGTAATTGTGCTGGTCGCTAGACCCGGCCGTGCAGGCCACAGATAGACCTCGCCGGGGTTGGGACCAGAAGGAGCAGGCCATCATGCCAAGCATCCCGCAGTCGTTGTTGTGGATCTCACTCGTGGTGCTCTGGCTGTTCGTACTGGTCCCGATGCTCATCAGCAAACGCGACGCAGTACGGCGCACCAGCGACGTTGCGTTGGCCAGTCGGGTCCTCAACGGAGGCGCGGGCGCGCGGCTACTCAAGCGCACCGGCCCCGCCGCCGGTCATCGCAGTGATCCGGACTGGGAGCACGCGGACGATTCGGCCGAGGACGAGTTCGGGGACGACGCTGACCAGGACCACCACGACGACGCCGACGAAGACCACGACGCCGAGGAGCCGCAGCCCGCACGCCCGGTCCTGATGAGAATGACCCTGTCCGAGCAGGTCGAGTCGACCGAGCCGGATTACCTGGATGTCGACGTTGTCGAAGATTCCGGGGCTCTTCCGGTCGGAGCCAGCGCCGCGCTCTCCGAGCCCGTCGACGAGGCCGCCGACGACGAAGACGACGCGGAGACTGACCGGTCCGACCGCTACGAGTACGTCGAGGATTCGTCCGGTCTGGAGGCCGAGGCCGACGACGAGTACGACGACGCGGATACCCGGGCGATCGTCGCGTCCAGGTCGCGACGCCGGCGCTTCGACACCAAGCATGCCGCCGAGATCAGCGCGCGCAGATACGCAAAACGCAAGCGGGTGTTGATGGTGATGGCCGTCATCCTGGTCGGCACGGCGACCGCCGCGTTCGAAATCACGCCGGCGGCCTGGTGGGTGTGCGGCACTGCCACCACCGTGACCCTGCTCTACCTGGGCTATCTACGCAGGCAAACCCGGATCGAGGAGAAGGTGCGCCGCCGCCGGTCGCAGCGGATGGAGCGCGCGCGGCTCGGCGTGGAGAACTCGTACGACCGCGAGTACGACGTCGTCCCGTCGCGGCTGCGGCGCCCGGGTGCGGTGGTCTTGGAGATCGACGACGAGGACCCCATCTTCGAGCACCTCGACTACGCCATGCCGCAGCAGAACTACGGCTGGCCGCGCGACCTGCCGCGGGCCGTCGGGCAGTAGTCCCTGACGGTAAGGGTGGGCTGCCGGAACTGGTAACCTGCTAGCGATCAGGGGCTATGGCGCAGTTGGTAGCGCGACTCGTTCGCATCGAGTAGGTCAGGGGTTCGAATCCCCTTAGCTCCACCATATTTGAGCAGTTCAGGGCCGAGTAGCCAATCCTTCGGCGCATTGGCGTCGCCGCCAGATATGCCGACGGTTACATCTCCAGCAATTTCCTGATCAGGGCCGTGACCGCTTCAGGCCGCTCCATCGACCAGAAGTGGCCGGCATCGACGTATTCGACAGCCACGCTGGCCGCATTGGGAATGTATTCACGCGAGTTTTCGTAGAATTCGCGCGGCTGAGTCTTGCTGTCGTAGCCCTCGATGATCATCACCGGGCATTTCCATGCCGGCAGGAGGTCTCTGCGGCGTCGCAACCATTCTTGTCTGAACGACTGTGAATTGAAGTAACGCGGCACCGCCCGGTTCACCTCGGGGTACGAGAACTCCTGAATCGTCCGGCGCATCTCGGCGTCGGGCACGCGGTACTTACAGATCCAGGTGTAGACCCAGATGACGAAGTGAGCAGGGTCGTCCATCAACCCGGAGTGGGGGGCGTCGGCAAACAGAGCGCCCTGCGGGGCCAGATCGGGGTGGAAGTGGTACAGGTGTTGCTCGCCCCGTCCGTACCGCAACACCCGGGCCGGGTGTTTGGCGACGATGAAGTCGGCTTGGACGGTACCCCGGTCGTGGGTCACGACGTTGAACTTGTCGACACCAGCGAGATCGATGGCGCGCAGCAGCTGCTCAGCAGCGGCCTCGTGACGGTAGTCGCCGACGGCGGTCCCGGACTGGCCGTAGCCCTTTAGGTCGAACGCGATGCAGCGGTGCGTTGCGGACAACGCGGCCATCTGGTGATGCCACTGAAACCACGAGTCGGGAATTCCGTGCAGGAACACGATGGGCTCACCTTGACCAGCCTCAACGTAGTGAAACCGGATGGTCTCCTCGTCACCGGGCGCATCGACGAAGTGGTGTGTGAATGTCACCCCGTCCAGCACTTCCTGATCGCCTTCGGAGTCGAATGGGCGCGCAGGAACCTGGCCCAATTCGGCGACCCGGGCGGCGATCTTATCTTCGGGAGGCAGGAATCCTTCCAGTACCTTCTTCGCCCGTGCCGGAATCTCGGAGTATTCGATTACTTCACTCGTCGTCGTCATCTCTGCGTACCTCTCAGTTGCCGGATTCGCTTGCGACCGAACGAACTTGACTCCCGGTCCGTTTCGGCCAAGGTACTGATCGAGCGGGTCGGCTTCACGCGCCGACGAGAATCGCCATCGGATCGGGCAAGCAGGCTCGCAGCGACCACGCCCGGCCGATGAGTTCCTCGACGCTGGTGCCGCCGCGGCGGGCCGCGAGCATCGCTTCAGGATCGAAGGCTGGACCGACGGAGTCGTTCGCGTATTCCGGACCGAGCATGTAGTTGGTGGCATCGGCGGGGGTGGCGAAGTTGTCGATCTGCATCTCGACGAAATTGGCGTCGGGATCCTGGTAATAAATCGATGTAGTCACCCCGTGGGCGATGCAAACCGCTGGGGTTATCTCCTGGTCGCGCAATAGCACATAGCGGTCGAGCAGGTCATCGATGTTCGCAAAGGTGTAGGCCACGTGATGAACGCTGGCGGTGGTCCGATGTTTGCGTGTTAACTCGACCGGGGGGCTCAGTAACGCCACCCGATGGTGCTCGTCGTCGTAAGTGATGAAGCACAAGGCTTGGTCCTCATAGACGACGTGGCCGTCCAGCACGGTGCAGTACCAGTCGCGCATCTGCTCCGGCTGACCGGTTTGAAAGACGACATGGGCGAATTTTGGACTCGCGGACATGGCGGCTCCTCACATCTGCCGGCGCCGCACGCCCTCGGTGCGCCGCTGTGGCGTAGGACACAAGCTAACAGCGATATGTGATAACAGCAAGGCTGTGCAGAGTACGCCTGCACGTAGACCGTATATCCGGCCTTGATTAGGCATTTAGCTGCGTCTATGCCCGCTGGACCGAGATTTAGGCTCGAGACAAATCGATATATAGTTGCTATCGTTCGAGCGGTAGCGGAGCTATTGATCAGGAAGTGGGACAGCTGTTGACCTTGTCCAACGCCGATATACGGCCGGTCTCATCGCGCTCGGTCGTCGCCCAGGTCACTGAGGAGCTGAGGCGGGCGATCCTGTCCGGTGTGTTGGCTCCCGGTCGAGAGTTCTCGCTGCGGGAGATCGCGACGATGATGGACGTGAGCTTCATCCCGGTTCGCGAGGCGTTACGAAGTCTTGAGGGAGAAGGACTGGTTGTCATCCGACCAGGACGTAGCGCCCTCGTTGCTCCCCTCGATCTTGACGACTTGCACGCCATCTACCGACTGCGCCGTATTCTCGAGCCCGAGCTCGCCCGCCGGTCCTGCTTGTTGCTGACGGTTGATCAGCTCGATCGCCTCGAAGCGCAGGCAGTTGAGTTTGGCGATGAAAGCCTCGGCATGGACGGCATTTACAGCAGTCATCTCCAGTTTCACCTCGCGCTGCTGGAGCCGGCGGCTAGCAGTTGGGATACCCGAGTGCTCACCACGCTGTGGCGAGCCGGGGAACGGTATGTGCGTATCGGATTCGGCCTGCTCGACTACGATCCACATGAGCATGAACGGCGGGAACAAGCCCACGAGGATCTGATCGCGGCGTTTCGCAAGCGGGATCCTGATCTCGCCGCGCAAGCCATCTACGACCATCTCGCCCGCAACGAAGAGGCTGCGCGAATGGCGCTGGATGCCTACCGTACCGATACGACGAACGGGCCGGAGGATCGAAAGGCGGCCGCTAAGAACGGGAGTCGTGCCGCGCGGCCCAGCAGCTCGCGGACCTCGGCACGGTGAATTCGATCCCCAGCACCGACGGGCGCAGACGCACGCCGGTGCTGGTGATCGGTGGCGGCCCCGTCGGCCTGGGCACTGCGATCGAACTCGCTCAACATGACACTGCCTGCATCGTTGTCGAGCCACGCGCTGACGTATCCTGGCTGCGGCCGCGCGCAAAGACGACGTCGACGCGGACGATGGAGCACTTCCGCCGCTGGGGGATCGCGGACACTGTCCGGCGACGTGCGCCGATACCCCAGTCCTGGTCTGATGAAGTCGTCTTCTGCACAACCCTTTTGGGTCGCGAAGTAACACGCTTCGACCATTGCCTCGGGCTGAATCTCGTCAACGACGACTTGGTGGCCGAAGGCGGCCAGCAGGCTCCGCAGCCGTTGATCGAGTCCATCATGCGCGACCGGGTATCCGAACTCCCCGAGGCAGAATTGCTTGTTGGTCACCGGTTCGTCGGCCTGACCCAGGATGACAGCGGGGTCGTCGCCACCGTCGCCGACGAGTCCGGCAACCTCATCACGATTCTTTCCGAGTTCCTCGTCGGATGCGACGGGTCCCGCAGCGCGGTGCGCGAGGCGATCGGAGCCAAATATGAAGGTAGCGCCGACGAGCGACCGAATTTCAATGTCGTCTTTCGCGCCGAATCACTGGCGGCCCGGATGCGTTTGGGCGACGCCGTGCATTACTGGGTGCTCAACCCCGGCCAACCGGGTCTGGTGGGTCGGCTGAATCTGGTCGACGAGTGGTGGTGCGTCATCATGGGCGTCGGCGCCGAAGAAGGCGCAATCGATCCAGCGCGATTGGTGCACAACCTGATTGGCGACGCGACCCAACCGGTCGCCATCGAGGTACTCGCCACCGATCCGTGGCGGGCGCGGATGCAGGTATCCGACACGTTCCGATCCGGTCGAGTCTTCCTGGCGGGCGATGCGGCGCACCAGAACCCTCCGTGGGGAGGGCACGGATTCAACACGGGTATCGGTGATGCCGTCAACATCGGCTGGAAACTCGGTGCGGTGCTCAACGGGTGGGGCGCGAACGCACTTTTGAACAGTTATGAGCTCGAGCGCAGGCCGGTCGCAATGGAGACGATATCCGTCGCTACCAGGAACATGTCCACCCTCGGGCCCGAGCTCGCCGACCCTCGCCTGATGGGCAGCGATGATGAATTCGCAACCGCGCAGCCAATAGTCGCCTCTGCCACGCAGCGCGCCAAGCGCGTGGAGTTTCACAGCCTGGACCTCGTTCTCGGAACCTCCTATGCCGATTCACCAATAGTGGTCAGTGGCAACGTAGTGACAGAGTCCGGCACCGCGACTCACGAACCCGGCGTGTACGTTCCGAATGCCGCGCCCGGTAACAGACTGCCGCACAAGTGGCTTCCCGGTCATCGCTCGCTCTACGACACGTTGGGCAGTGAGTACAGTCTGGTCGGTGGGGTAAACCTCCCTGCTGGGCGACAACTCGTCGAAAACGCTGCGAGCTTGCGAATTCCGCTGACAACCGTCGAACTGGACTGCCACTTGACCGAACAGCTGTTCGGGGCCCCGTTGGCGTTGGTCAGGCCCGACCAACACGTCGCGTGGCGCGGCACAACAACATCCGACCCGGAGGCGCTGATGCGAACGGTCGCTGGGCGTGTCTGAAACACGAGAGTAGGTCAACAGATGCAGTCAGCCGGGTGTCCTTGCTGCGCGTACCAACAGCCCTTGTCAGGTCGACGCCTGTTCAGCCGGGCGACCGTGAACTGGGAATGGGCCGCGGGCGCGAGTAAACGGAAGGTAGCGGTCGACTCCGGACCGACGCGCACGCTGCTTCTCGACGGCGGCACAATTGTCGATCCCCGTGACGGCAGCACTGCCGTAAATATCAGTGTCCGAATACGAAACGGCCGCATTGTCGACGTATCCCCGCGCGATGCTGGCCGCGAGGACTCGGCGACGGAAGTCATCGATGCGGCGGGAAGATTCATCGTGCCGGGTTACAACGACATGCATTCGCATGCGTTGAACCTCGCTGATCCCTCGGCGAGCCTGGCCCTGATGCTCGCCGAAGGCGTCACGGGATTTCGCCAGATGTCGGGTTCGCCGGCCCTGCTGAAGAAACGCCGCGACAACGCGTTGCCTATCGGGCCGGCGGCGCCGGCTCTGCTTGAGACGCCCGGAACCGTTCTCACCCCGCTCAATTCCGGATCAAGTAAGGCTGTTGCCGCCGAGATCCGGCGCCAACGCGACCAAGGGGCCGACTTCGTCAAGATGGTCATGGCTGGCCCCGACGTCTTCATGGCAGCGGTCGAAGAAGCCGTTGCCGTCGGGATCCCGATCCTTGGTCACCTCCAAGAGGGCGTCGACATCGTGGCGGCTTCGCAAGCCGGCTTCCGTTCCGTCGAGCATCTCGGGCCAGGCTCACCGCTGTGGACGGCGTGTTCCGCCATCGACGACGAGTTGCGCTCGGAGGCCTACGCGAGACCGGTGATCAAGGGGCCTCCCATCAAGATTCCCTTGCTCGAACGCATCGTCACCTGGCGGATGCAGAGTTTGCTGGTCAATCCCGCCGCCTTCTCCGATCCCATCGACGTCGCCCGGATTCAGCGCGCGCTGGATACCTACAGCGCGGACAAGGCCGCCGCCGTGGCCGCGGAACTCGCCAGACACGGCACCTGGCAGGTGCCGACGCTGGTTCGGTTGCGCAGCATGCAGTTCGCCGGTGCGCCGGAATATGAAAGCGACGAATCGTTGGCGTATCTGCCGGCCAAGAACATTAAGAGATGGCGCACGGTGACGGCGAAGTTCCTGGCACTGCCCGCCGAGGCGCAAAAGACTTACCAGGACCTCTATCCGCGCCAGCTGAGTCTGGTAAAACTGTTCGCCGACAATGGGGTTCGGATGATGACCGGGACGGATGGCGGGTCCATGATGGCGCCCGGCTTGACCCTGCGTCAGGAGTTCGGCGAACTGGCGAAGGCGGGTTTCTCACCGCTGAAGATCCTCCAGATGAGCACCATCAATCCCGCGCAATATCTGGGGCGAGAGGACACCATGGGTACGGTCGAGCCCGGGCGTAGCGCCGACCTGGTCGTGCTGGACGCCAACCCCCTGGACAACGTCGAAAACCTGCACCGGATCAATGCCGTCGTCAGAGCGGGCACTCATTACTCCGCCGCGCAGCTGGCTGCTCTCAAGGTCCGGGCAAAGGCCAGTGCTTGACGCTAATCAGACGCCATGGAACATGTCGTTGAACTGGTGTGTGACCGTCACTTCATTGGGGCGCTGTGCATCGGCGCGGATCTTGGCGCGCTCGACGAGCACCTCGGGAGTGTCGGTGGCGAGCAGCGGCATGACCTCGTCGAGATAATCCTTGAGCGGCATTGCCCGCGGGTCGGTGCGGTTTCTCGGCATCAAATTGCTCTCGACGTAGGGCGGTGAAAGGTCCACCACCGCGACTGAGGAGTCGCGCAGTTGGTAGCGCAGCGACAAGGTGTACGACCGCATCGCAGCCTTGGTAAGTGAGTAGAGCGCCGTGGTCGCCAGTGGCGCATAACCCAGCATCGAGGTGACGTTGACGATGGTCGCGACCGGTTGCCGGCGCAGGTGGGTGATCAGTGCCGAGTTAAGCCACAAGGGCCCAAGCAAGTTCGTCGCGATGGTGGAGCTGACCTGCTCTTCGTCGAGAGGCTGGCCGACATCATCGGCGAACTGAATGCCGGCGTTGTTGATGACCACATTCAGCGTCGGATACTGCGCGATCAGCTCCGGGGCGACCTTGCGGATGTTCTCCGGCTCGGAGACATCGAGAACCACTGCGTGCATACCCGGATTGGCGTCCACCACCTCGTCCAGAGCAGACGCCCGGCGCCCGGCGATGATGACCTCGTTTCCGCGACGATGGAAATGCTCGGCCAGGCCCCGCCCGATACCACTGCTGCCGCCGGTGATCAGGATCGTGTTTCCCTCGAGCTTCATCTATTTCCTTTCGGTGGATCCGCTGCGCGCGTCTCGCTGTTCACTCACGAACTCTGCGAAAGTCGTTGGGGCGCGGCCGAGCAACCACGTCAACACGTTGGCGTTCCCGACAAAGTCGTGGTGGCTGTAGTACGAGGAGATGGCACGCATGACGTTGCTTTGATGCCGGTACTTTTCGGAGTCGAGGTCCTTGCCGAACCAAGCTTCCATGTAGTCGTCGACATTGACTTGGCGTACTTCGATTGAGCGTCCCAGCACACTGGCGATGATCTCGCCTAGATCGTGGGCGTTGTAGCGGCCTGGGCTCACCAGTTCGTAGGTCGCCCCGTCATGGCTTGCGCTGTCGGTGAGCACCGCGCAAGCGACCTCGGTGACATCCCCAAGATCTACTAGGGATTGGTAACGGTCCAGCGCCCAGTTCATCTCGAAGATTCCCTCGGTGAAGACACGCCGAAGTTTGAGGGGCAGCATGTAATTCGTCGGCTGCAGAATCGTGAATCCCAGCCCGGATGACACCAGATGTTCTTCGATATCGCGTTTGATCTCGTGCTGCACCAGATCGGTCACGATGGCGTGCAGCACCGAACTCAGTACGAAGTGTCGTACCCCTGCCGCCCGGGCAGCATCCACCAGCGAAATTCCCATCTGGCGCTCGTTGGGATGTGCGGTGGGACCCACGTGGTAAATCTTGTCCACTCCACGCACAGCATCCGACGCCACCGCCGGGTCACAGATATCTCCGACGACGATCTCCGCTACCCCCAGCTGCTGCAGATGGTCCGCGGAGGCCTGCGTCGAAACACACGCTCTCACTGGCAATTCCGCGGCAATGAGCTTAGGAATCAACCGCTTGCCTTGGTTGCCGTTGGCGGCGGTTACGAGGATCACTTTGGGCTCCTGAAGTGTGGTTGCGCGGTGCATAACGATGGCGATGGCGGACGCGTTAGGCGTTCAACTTCTCAATTCACCAGATCCAGCGCGGCGCCTACGATGCTGTCGGTATCGATACCGTGGTAGCGGTACACCGCTGCCAGCGATCCGACCTGCCCGAAGCGGCTGACGCCCAAGGATTTTGAGTGAACTTGGTTGATGGTCGCCAAAAATGCCAAAGCGTGCGGATGACCGTCGAGTACGGTGACCATCGGGGCGGCGCGGTTGGTTGGGAAGACTTGATCAAGGATCCAGGACGGCGCGTCGCCCAGACCCTGTCGCGCTTGGCTGGCCTCGAATAACAACCCAGGGCTGGTCACGCATATCACTTCCGCAGGAATCCCGATCTGGGCCAGACGATCCGCCGCCTCGAGCGCCTCGGTGACCAGCGCACCGACCGCGACAACGGCGACGGCGGGTTCCGAACAGGACCGCAGAGTGTAGGCCCCGGCCACGACCTGGCGACGACGCCGTTCCCGCGCTGCGGTGTCCGTGGGAACCGCGGCCAGCTCCTGCTGGACGGGGCGGGTGGACAGCCGAAGATAAGACGACCCTCCGTCTGGCCGGCCGAGTCGTGAGATACAGCTGAGCAGCGTCCATTCAACCTCGATGGCGAAAGCCGGTTCATAGCCTATGCATCCGGGCTGCTCCAGGCCTATCGAGGGAGTCTTGATCGACTGATGTGCGCCGCCCTCGGCGGCCAGGGTCACTCCGGACGGGGTGCCCACCAGAATCGATTGGCCGCCAGCGTAAATCCCGTAAGACCACGGTTCCAGAGCCCTCTCGACGAACGGGTCGTACAGCACGCCAATCGGATACAGTGGCTGACCCACCTGCTCCACGTCGCGCCGAGTTCCCCGATGAGCCCCACCAGGTTGGTTTCGGCGATTCCCAACTCCATGTGCTGGCCGGTTGGCTTCTCACGCCAGTGCATGATGGTCTCGCTGTCGTCATCGAACCAGTTGCGCCGTTCGTCGAGCGACCAGACCCCGACCTTATTGAGCCAACCAGCGAGATTGGTGGTAGAGCTGACATCTGGGCTGACGGTCACTACGCGCTTGGCCACCTCCGGGGCCTCGCGGGTGAGATCCAGCAGTGCCCGGCCCAGCGCCGCCTGTGTGGTCGACACAGCCGATGGCGTGCGGCCTAGATCGATGGGCACCGCGGGAGCGGGGGCGCTGGGTTGCTCGGCCCGGACCAGGCGCTCGGCCGTACTCTGGCATAACCTGCCGGGCGCGGTCGAGTCTTCGAATCGAGACCACGGCTGGCCTGGATCTTTGGCCAGGGTGACCGAGAAATCGGCGAACTGTTCGTCCGTCAGCAGCGAGGAGTGGTTCTGCGGATGTCCTTGTGTGGGAAGTCCGTAACCCTTGATGGTGTAGGCGATGATGATGGTCGGGCGGGTGTCGTCAATCTGGGCATACGCCGAATGCAGACTGTCTAGGTCGTGGCCACCGAGATTGCTGATCGCCCGAACCAGCGTCTGATCATCCAAGCCGGCGATTAACTGACCGACCGCGTCGGCGTCGGTGCCGTCCCCGGGTAGGCGTGCACGCAGGCCTTCGGCATTGCATCGCAGCAGGCGCTGATACTCGGGGTTGGGCATCTCCAGGATCCGCCGCCGCAGCGCGTCTCCCCCCGAGCGAGTAAACAGCTCCTCGAGAAGTCTTCCGAACCGGACGGTGATCACCTGCCAACCCGCGGCCGAGAACATCGTTTCGAGTCGCCCGGCGGCGATATTGGGCACCACTCGGTCCAGCGACTGGCGGTTCATGTCGACGATCCACACGATTTCGCCGAGCTCCTGCACCGATGGGTCCAGGATCGCTTCCCACACCGCGCCTTCGTCGAGCTCCGCGTCACCCACCAGGGAGTACTGTCGGCCGGTGCCGGTGCTACCGAACGTGGTGTCAATGTAGCGCCGGGCGATTGCCCCCCAGATCGGTGCGGTAGCACCAATACCCACCGACCCCGTCGAGTAATCCACCGGGTCGGGATCCTTTGACCGGCTGGGATAGCTCTGCAGACCGCCGAACTCCCGCAGCGTGGTCAGATACTTCCCGTCGAGCGTGCCCAGCAGGTAGTTGATCGCGTGCAGTACCGGCGATGCGTGGGGTTT
>CAWGXA010000015.1:0-9304 GCA_963826365.1 uncultured Actinomycetota bacterium
GTGGTATCACGTCAGACTCCAGTCGCGGCTCGCACGGGTGTCCTAGGAAACTCGGCGTGACTGTGTCAGTGCCGGCATGGAAGCCGGCCGTGGCCGTGGGTGGCCTTTTCGCGATGGGCCTCGATGTCTTGGTCCTGCTGCCACGACGACCGTTCGCCTGGCGTGAGTTCGTGCGCCAGGCCTGGTTCGTGGCGCGGGTGTCGCTGCTGCCGACGGTGATGCTGGCCATCCCGTATTCGGTGCTGGTCGTGTTCACCTTCAACATCCTGCTGCTGGAGTTTGGAGCGGCAGATTTCAGCGGTACGACCGCGGCGTTCGCCACGGTGACCCAGATCGGTCCGATTGTGACGGTGTTGGTGGTCGCCGGTGCGGGCGCGACCGCGATGTGCGCCGACCTCGGGGCAAGGACGATCCGGGAAGAAGTTGACGCCATGCGCGTCATGGGCATCAACCCGATTCAGGCGCTCGTCGTCCCGCGAGTGCTCGCCGCGACGTTGGTCGCGATACTGCTCTCGGCGATCGTGATCGTGGTCGGGTTGGTGGGCGGCTTCTTCTTTTCGGTGTTCGTGCAGCACGTGACACCAGGGGCGTACGGAGCGGGCATGACCGTACTCACCCACGCGGCTGATGTGGTGGTGGCGGTGATCAAAGCCGCGTTGTTCGGGCTGGCGGCCGGATTGATCGCTTGCTACAAGGGGCTTTCGGTCGAGGGCGGCCCGGCCGGTGTCGGCAACGCGGTCAACGAAACCGTGGTCTACACCTTCGTGGCGCTGTTCGCGATCAATATCGTTGCCACCGCGGTCGGCGTGAAGGTGGTGGTGTGACCGTCTCGGCGGCGCGGCTGCCGCGCTCCTCGGCTGCGCTGAAACGGTGGGGTACCGGCTGGACCAGGGTCGGTCTCCAAACCCTGTTCTACGCCAAGACGCTGCGCTACATCGGTGATGTGTTCCGGTCGTACAGATCCGAGTTGGTTCGCCTGATTGCGCAAATGGGGCTGGGTACCGGGGCGCTTGCGGTGATCGGCGGGACCGTGGCGATTGTCGGGTTCTTGACCATGACAACTGGGGCACTCGTTTCGGTGGCGGGCTACAACCAATTGTCCGATATCGGCGTCGAGGCACTGACCGGGTTCGCATCGGCGTACTTCAACGTCCGGCTGGCCGCCCCGTTGACGGCGGGGGTAGCGCTGGCCGCCACGATCGGCGCAGGGGCGACCGCGCAATTGGGTGCGATGCGTATCAACGAGGAAATCGACGCCTTGGAAGTGATGGGTATCCGCACGATCGCCTACCTCGCATCGACCAGGGTGGTCGCCGGAGTCCTGGTCGTGGTGCCGCTGTACTGCGTTGCGGCGATCTCCGCGTTCATGTCGGCGAAGCTGTCCACGACTGTCATTTACGGTCAGTCCGCCGGCGTGTACGACCACTACTTCAACACGTTCTTGTATCCCATTGATCTGGTCTGGTCATTCGTGTTGGCCGTCGCAATGGCCCTCGTCATCATGCTCGTCCATACGTATTACGGGTTCACCGCGTCCGGTGGTCCGGCCGGTGTGGGCGAGGCCGTGGGTCGCGCGGTGCGCACGTCTTTGGTGTCTTCGTCGGCGTTGATTGTGTTTCTGTCCCTTGCCATCTATGGCCAGACCGGCAATTTCCACCTATCCGGTTAGCCCGATGGACTTGACCACACAGCGCTACCGAATCCACCCGGCGTGGTGGACCGCGGTTCTGGTGCTTGCCGTGGGCGCAGCGATGTGGCTCTGTTCGGCCATATTCGCGGGCACCTTGACGACGTATGTGCCCGTCACGGTCACATCCGAGCGCGCCGGGCTGGTGATGGAGCCAGGCGCCAAGGTCAAGATGCGCGGTGTGCAGGTAGGTCGCGTCTCCGGTGTCGACGGCGGCCGCAACCAGGCCCGCCTGCACCTGGAGTTGTTCCCCGACCAGATCGGTTACATCCCCGCCAACGCGGAGGCGCAGATCCGCGCTAGCACCGCCTTTGGCGCCAAGTACGTCGATCTGACCTACCCCGAAGATCCGAGTCCTCAGCACATTTCCGCCGGCGCGGTGCTGGTATCCCGGAACGTCAGCACCGAGGTCAACACGGTCTTTCAGAGCCTTGTCGACGTTCTGCATCAGGTCGACCCGCCCAAATTGAATGCGGTGTTAACGGCTTTCGCTGACGCGGTACGCGGTCGGGGGCAACGGATCGGGGAGGCCACCACCGCCGCCAACGATGTGCTGGCGGCACTGAACCCCCGGATGGGAACCGTGCAGCACGACTGGCGGTCGCTGCAGGGTGCCGGTGACGCTTATAGCGTTGCCGCGCATAGCCTTCTGAGCACCTTCGACGCGGCCAGCGTGAGCAGCGCGACCGTCACCGCGCACTCCTCCGATCTGGATGCGTTGCTGCTCTCCACGATTGGTCTCTCGCAATCCGGGATCGACCTGCTCGTCCCGAGCCGGGCCAATCTGGTCAAGGCGATCAACGTACTTAAGCCGACGACCGATTTGCTGTCGAAATACAACCCCGAATTTACGTGTCTGTTGCTGGGTGCGAAATGGTCGCTGGATAACGGCGCCTATGACGCCGCCGGCGGCGATGGCCGAACCATCGTCATCGACGACGCCTTTATGTTCGGCGCCGACTTGTATCAGATACCCCGACAACCTGCCGATCGTGGCCGCGAAGGGCGGCCCTGGCGGCAAACCCGGCTGCGGTTCGCTGCCCGATGTCTCCAAGAACTTTCCGCTACGCCAATTGATCACCAACACTGGCTGGGGCACTGGAGAGGACATCCGGACCAACCCCGGCATCGGACACCCCTGGTGGGTGAACTTCTTCCCGGAGACGCGTGGGGTGCCCCAACCCCCGAGCTTCCATGGACTCGGGCCCCCGGCGATCGGACCGATTCCCTACCCGGGTGCGCCCCCCTACGGGGCGCCGCTGTACGGCGCGGACGGCACACCGCTTTACCCGCCCCCGCCCGGGGCGCCACCGCCCGCGCCACCATCAGCCCCGGCCGGGCCCTCGCCATGACAGTCAACAACTATCCAGAGACGCAGCGCCGATGAGGGACAACACCATCGGCGCGTTGTGGCGCCTAAGCATCTTCGTCGTGGTCTGCAGCATCGTGATGTTTGGTCTCTTTGCTGTATTCGGCCAGTTGCGGTT
The DNA here is from genome assembly GCA_963826365.1 of uncultured Actinomycetota bacterium. GTDB lineage: Bacteria > Actinomycetota > Actinomycetes > Mycobacteriales > Mycobacteriaceae > Mycobacterium. The sequence continues at coordinate 3,175 of CAWGXA010000015.1, forward strand.
TCAGCCGGAACAGGCCTACAACGCCGAGTTCACTAACATCAGCGGGCTGAAAGCGGGCAACTTCGTACGCATCGCCGGCGTGGAAGTCGGCCAGGTCAAACACATCTCGATACGGCGCGACAACATCGTGGTCGTGCGGTTCTCCATCGATGACGCGGTGGTGCTGACCGGCGGCAGCAAGGCGCTCATCCGCTACGACAATGTCATCGGCGATCGCTACATGGAGCTCCAAGACGGGCCCGGGGCCACGGCGCGCCTGACTGCGGGCCAGACCATCCCAGTGGACAGAACTGCGCCAGCGCTGGACCTTGATGCTTTGATCGGCGGCTTCCGGCCGCTGTTTCGGGCGCTGGACCCCGTGCAGGTCAACGCTTTAACCGGGCAGCTCATTGCGGCGTTTCAGGGTCAGGGCGCGGCGGTCAGCTCCTTTCTGGCGCAAACAGCCGCGGTGACCGACACCCTCGCCGACCGCGAGGCGGTGATCGGGCAGGTGATCGTCAACCTCAATAAGGTGTTGGGCTCACTCGGCAAGCAAAGCGGCCAGGTGGATAAGACGGTCGCCTCGTTGGCCGAACTCACGCGGCGCCTGGCCGCGCACAAAAGCGACATCACCAACGCCGTCGCGTACGGCGATGCCGCGGCGCGCACCGTGGCCGACCTACTGCAACAGGCCCGGCCGCCGTTTGCGAACACCGTCGCCCAATCCGATCGCACCAACAGCATCGTGTTGGCCGACCACGACTACGTCGACGACCTGCTCAACACGCTGCCCGACGCGTATCAGGCGCTGTCCCGGCAAGGGATGTACGGCGACTTCTTCACCTTCTATCTGTGCGATGCGGTGCTGAAAGTCAACGGCAAGGGTGGCCAACCGGTGTATGTGAAGCTCGCCGGCCAGAGCACTGGGCGGTGTAGGCCCAAATGAAGCCATTCTCCGAACGCAACCTCACCGTCATCGGTGTGATCGGGATGGTTGCCACCGCCGGGATTGTGCTGGCCGCATTGCAATACCAGAAGCTGCCGATCTTCACCGCGAACAAGCAGGAGTACTCCGCCTACTTCGCCGAGTCCAGCGGGCTGGATTCCGGTGCGCGGGTGCAGGTGTCGGGTTTTCAGGTCGGCGCGGTGACGCGCAGTGGAACTCGACGGCGACCGCGTGCTGGTCAAGTTCGACGTCAGCAAGGACGTGCACCTCGGTGATCGCACGGAGGCCGCAATCAAGGCAAAAAGCCTGCTCGGCGTGAAGGTACTGGAGATCACGCCGCGCGGCGACGGTGAACTCCGGGGCCCCATTCCGGTGGACCGCACCACTCCGGCCTACCAGTTGCCCGACGCTTTGGGCGATCTGGCCGAAACCATCCACGGACTCAACACCGATCAGGTGAACCAGTCACTGTCCACGCTCGCGGAGACATTTCAGGACACCCCACCGGATTTCAAGGTGGCTGTCGAAGGGGTGGCCCGGTTCTCGCAAATACTCAACGACCGCGACGCCGAGTTGCGCAATTTGCTTGCCAACACCAACAAGGTCACCGGCGTGCTGGCCCAGCGCAGCGATCAGATTGTCGACCTGGTCGTCAATACCAACGCATTTCTGGCGCAACTGCAGAACCCAGAGCGCGGCGTTGGATGATGTCTCCGGCGGCATCTCCGCGTTGTCCAAACAGCTATCCGGATTCGTCGCTGACAATCGTGCGCAGTTGCGACCAGCGCTGGACAAGCTGAACGGGGTCCTGACGATCGTCGACAACCGTAAGGAGCGCATCCAGAAGTCGATCAAACTGCTCAACTCATACGCAATCTCACTGGGTGAGTCGGTGTCGTCGGGCCCGTTCTTCCAGGCCTACGTTCCTAACCTGCTGCCGGGCCAATTCGTGCAACCGTTCGTCGATGCGGCGTTTTCCGATCTGGGTCTGGACCCGAATGTGCTGTTGCCGTCGCAGCGCACCGATCCGCAGACCGGCCAGCCGGGTACCCCCCCGTTGCCGGTGCCGTATCCGCGCACCGGGCAGGGTGGCCAACCGAAGCTCAATCTGCCGGACGCGATCACCGGAGTGCCGGGTGATCCGCGCTACCCGTTCCGCCCGCCGTTGCCGGCGCCGCCGCCGGGCGGCCCACCCCCGGGCCCGCCGCTGCCCGGGCCGCCCGTCACACCCACACCGGTATACGTGCCCGCACCGGGCGAGGTGCCCGAGGGGCGGGGCCGGTGACCCCGCGCAGGGCTAGGTCTGTGCTGGCGATCGCGCTGGTGCTCGTGCTGCTGGGCGGCGGCGCAGCGCTAGCGCGGTCCCAATCGAGGATCAACAAGATCTCCGTCGTCGCCTACTTCGACAACAGCAACGCGATCTACGCCGGGGACGATGTCGTCATCCTCGGCGTGAAGGTGGGGCGGATCGACACGATCGAGCCCCAGCCGCAGCGGGCCAAAGTCACCTTCTCCGTCAACGCCAAATACCGGGTGCCCGCGAACGTCAACGCGGTCATCGTGTCCCCGAAGTTGATCACATCGCGCGCCGTGCAGCTGACCCCTGCCTATACCGGCGGCCCGACGCTGGCGAACGGAGCGGTGATCCCGGAGAGTCGCACCGCGGTGCCGGTGGAGTTCGACGACTTCCGCAAGCAGCTGGAGAAACTCACCGAAAGCCTGCAGCCGACTCAACCCGGTGAAGTCAGCCCACTGGGCGCCACCATCAATACCGCCGCCGATAATCTGCGCGGACAGGGCGCCAAGATCCGTGACACGATCATCAAGTTGTCTCAGGCGGTATCGGCCCTCGGCGATCACAGCACGGACATCTTCGCCTCGGTCAAGAACCTATCGACTCTGGTTGCGGCCCTTCATGACAGCGCCGATCTGATGGCGCAACTCAACACCAATCTCGCCGCGGTGACGTCGCTGTTGGCCAACGATCCCGACGAGGTTGCGCACGCGGTGGAGGATTTCAATGCCGCCGTAAAGGACGTGACCGGATTCGTCGCTGACAACCGCGAGGCTCTGGGCGACCACGTCGGACAGATTGACGTCGTTCTCAAAGGCGCTCGTTGACAGCCTCGACGACATCAAACAGACCCTGCATGTGATGCCCAACGCGTTACAGAACTTCGTCAACATCTATGAGCCGGCCCACGGCTCGATCACCGGGATGCTCGGGCTGAACAACTTCGCCAATCCGATCACCTTCCTGTGCGGTGCAATTCAGGCCGCTTCACGACTCAACAGCCAGCAAGCAGCAAAGCTTTGCGTGCAGTATTTGGCGCCGATCATAAAGAACCGCCAGTACAACTCCCTTCCGATAGGGGTCAATCCGTTCGTCAACGCTGCGGCCCGACCCAACGAGGTCACCTACAGCGAGGACTGGATGCGACCGGACTACCGCCCGGCGCCCCCGCCGAGCGCGCCGCCACCCGACTCGCCCCCGGCGCCGGTGAGCGCCCCGTCGCCCGCGGCTGAAGCGCCGGTCGCGACAAATCCGGCCGCGGGTCTGTCGGGCATGATGATGCCCCCGCGGCGGTGGACAATGATGCGAAACATACTGCGCCGCAGTGGCGCCGGCCTGGTACTTGCGGTAGCGCTGGCCGGCCTCACCGGATGTGAATGGCGTGGCGTGAACTCGTTACCGCTGCCGGGCACCGAAGGCAACGGGCCGGGGTCCTACCAGGTGCAGGCACAGCTACCGGATGTCACCAACATCGAACCCAACTCGCGAGTGCGGGTCGGGGATGTGACAGTCGGCGCGGTCACAAAAATCGAGCGGCAGGGCTGGCACGCGCTGGTCACCATGCGGCTCAACGGCGATGTCGATCTTCCCGCCAATGCCAGCGTTAAGATCGGGCAAACCAGTCTGCTGGGAACCCTGCACGTCGAGTTGGCCCCGCCCACCGATCAGCCGCCGCGCGGGCGTCTGCAGAACGGGTCGTTGATTCCACTGTCGCGGGCGGGCGCCTACCCCACCACGGAGCAGACTTTGTCGGTCGCGTCGATGGTGCTCAACGGCGGTGGCCTGGGCCAGATTCAGGACATCACCAAGGCGTTCAGCACGGCGTTCGCCGGGCGGGAAAACGACCTGCGCAACCTGATTAAGCGGCTCGACGAATTCATCGGCCACCTCAACGAACAAAAAGAAGACCTGCTCGCGGCCACCCAGAGCATCAACGACCTCGCCGGTCAATTCGCCCAACAGACCCCGGTGCTGGATACCGCCTTGCGCACCATCCCCGATGCGCTGGCCGTGCTCACGGAGCAACGAGACAATCTCGTCACCGCGTTCGACAGACTCGGCAAGTTCAGCGCGCTTGCCGCCGACTCGGCCAACCAAACCAAGGACGCTCTGGTTCAGGAGCTCAAAGACATTGGGCCCGTGTTTGATTCCCTCGCTAACGCCGGGCCGGCCTTGACCCGCTCGCTGAGCTTGCTGGCCACCTACCCCTTCCCGAAGGAGAACATCACCAAATTCGTCCGCGGCGACGCGGTGAACATCACCATGGTCATCGACTTGACGTTGAGCCGCCTCGACACGGCGTTCTTCACCGGGACCAGGTGGGAAGGCAACTTGACCGAGCTGGAGCTGCAGTGGGGCCGCACCATCGGTCAATTGCCCAGCCCCGTCACATCCGGGAACCCACTGGCGATCCCGTACCGCACAGATCAGGGACGTTGACGATGCGGCTGGACCGGCGCATCAAAGTGCAGTTGGCGCTGTTCATGGTGATCGCGGTGACGGCCGGCGCCGTGATGATCTTCCGCTACATCGACGCGCCGGTATTGCTGTTCGGCATCGGCCGATACACCGTCACCCTCGAGTTGCACCAGGCCGCCGGACTGTATCCGAAGGCCAATGTCACCTATCGCGGCACACAGGTCGGTGAGGTCGAAAGCGTGGACCTGACCCGAACCGGGGCGCGGGCGGTGCTGTCCCTGAGATCGGACGTCAGCATTCCCTCGGACCTGCGCGCCGAGATCCACAGCCAATCGGCGATCGGCGAGCAATTCGTCGAGCTGTTGCCACGCACCGGCAGTGCGGCGCCGCTGAAGGATGGCGACGTCATCGCCGTCGGCGACACCTCGGCCCCACCGGATTTCGACTCGCTGCTCAATGCCACGAACCGCGGTCTGACGGCCATCCCCCGGGGCAATTTGAAGACGGTCATCGACGAAAGCTACACCGCTGTCGGTGGTTTGGGCTCCGACCTGTCGCGGCTGGTGAAGGGAGCCACCCAACTTGCCGTGGACGCCGACACCAACCTCGACTCGTTGGTGACACTGATCGACAGATCGGCGCCGGTGCTGGACTCACAAGCGAAGACCCCGGATGCCATCCAGGCGTGGGCGGCGCACCTGGCCACCATCACCGGCCAGCTGCGATCCCACGATGCTGCCGTCGCCGGGATTCTGCACAACGGCGCCGCCGCCGCAGACCAGGGCCGCCAACTGTTCCAGCGGCTACAGCCCACTCTGCCGCTGCTGCTGGCCAACCTGGCCAGCATCGGCCAAGTTGCCCTCACCTACCAGCCCGCTCTTGAGCAACTGCTGGTGTTGCTTCCGCAGGCCGTCGCCGTCGAGCAGGGCACCCAGATGGGCAACCTGAACACCAAACAGAGTTACCGGGGTCTGTACCTCGATTTCCACCTCAACTTGAATCTGCCCCCGACGTGCGCCACCGGGTTTCTGCCTCCCCAGCAGCGGCGGGCGGCCTCCTTTGAGGACTACCCCGACCGCCCGCCCGGCGACCTGTATTGCCGGGTGCCACAGGATTCGCCGTTCAACATTCGGGGTGCCCGCAACTACCCGTGTCTGACCGTTCCCGGCAAGCGCGCCCCGACGGTGAAGATGTGCGAGAGCAATGAGAAGTATGTGCCCCTCAACGACGGCTACAACTGGAAAGGCGACCCCAACGCCACCCTGTCGGGTCAAGACGTCCCGCAGCTGCCGCCGGGGGCAGCGCCGCGCGCCCGGCGCGCCAGCAGCCGCGACGGACCCCCCACCGATCGCCCCAGCCGAGTACGACCCGTCAACCGGCAACTACGTCGGCCCCGACGGGCGCGTGTACAGCCAGTCCAATTTGTCCCAAACCGCGCCGAAGCACCAGACCTGGCAGTCGATGTTGGTGCCGCCGACGGGCAACTAGCCGAA
>CAWGXA010000016.1:0-19347 GCA_963826365.1 uncultured Actinomycetota bacterium
AGGAACTTGCCGACTGGCTGACCATGAAGGTGGCCGGATACCTCAACGTTGCGCCGGACACGATCGACGTCGACACCCCATTGGCCGATTGTGGGATCGACTCCGTCTTAGCCATGAAGCTGTGCACGGACATGCAGTGCGAGAAGGGATTCGCCGTCGAAACCACCATCGTGTGGGACCACCCGACTATCGATGCCCTGGCGGTCTATCTGGCCGCTGAGCGAGCGGCGACGTGACGCCGATCGCCGTGGTCGGCATCGACTGCCGCTTCCCGAGCGCGCCCAACAAGGACGCGTTCTGGCGACTGCTGATGGATGGTGTCGTCACCGACACCGAAGTGCCTTTGCAGCGTTGGGACATCGACGCCTACTACCACCCCGACGGTGTCGCCGGATCGATGAATACCCGACGCGCACATTTCATCGACGACGTCGACGCGTTCGACTATGACTTTTTCGGCATCGCGCCAATCGAGGCGGCGGCGCTCGACCCGCAGCAACGACTTCTGCTGCAGGCGTCGTGGCGCGCACTGGAAGATGCCGGAATCGATCCCCGATCGCTGGTCGGCACACCAACCGGGGTCTTCGTCGGAATGATGTCCAGCGAGTGGAGCAGCCGTCAGATGTTCGACTTCCCCGGGGTCACCGCATTTCGCGGTACGGGCAGCGGCTACTTCATGACGGCCAACCGCATCTCATACCACCTGAACCTCACCGGACCGAGCATGGCCATCGATTCCGCCTGCTCGTCATCGTTGATGGCCGTCCACCAAGGCTGTGCCGCGCTGCGTTCCGGGGATACCGACACTGTAATCGCCGCCGGTGCGAATCTGCTTCTTACACCTGCGCTTTCGATCTTTTACACCCAGGCTGGGCTCTCCGCGCCGGATGGTCGGTGCAAACCCTTCGGACAGCGCGCCGACGGCATCGGCCGGGGTGAGGGGGTGGCCGCGGTGGTGCTGCGCCGACTCGACGACGCCGTTGCCGACGGCCTGCCGATCTACGCGGTGGTGAAAAGTTCGGTCGCCAACCACGATGGCCGGAGCAACGGGATCACCGCCCCGAGTCGCCAGTCGCAGGTCGGGCTGATGCGCCGTGCGCTCAGTCTCGCAGAGGTCGAGGCCGAACAGATCGATTTCGTCGAAGCACACGGCACCGGCACTTTTCTCGGCGACACGATCGAGGCCAACGCTCTGGGCGATGTCCACAAGACGCGCGACGGCGAGCCATGTCTGCTGGGTTCGGTCAAAGGAAACATCGGGCACACCGAGGGCAGCGCGGGGATTGCGGCGTTCATCAAGGGGTGCCTGGCGCTGCACCATCGCGTGCTGCCGCCGACCGTGTTCGGCGACAGCGCCAATCCGGGATTGCGGCTGGACGCGCAGGGGCTGCGGCTGGTGGAGAGCCCAGAGCCGTTGCCCGCCAATGCGCTTGGCGCGGTGAGCTCATTCGGGCTGGGCGGCAGCAATGCGCACGCGGTGTTGGGGTCGGCGCCGGCCGCGGCGGTACCCGACCGGGGCGCGACCGGTGTGCTCACGCTATCGGCGCCCTCCGAGCAGGCGCTGCGGCGCAACGCCGATTCGATCGCCACCGCGCTGCACAACCTCGATGATCAATGGGTAGCCTCCTGGTGCCGCACCACCAACGTGGTGAAGCGATCGCATCGGCACCGCCTGGTGCTGGACGGCAACCGCGACACTCTGGTCCATGGGCTGGGGGAATTTCTCGCCGGTACCCGCGCCGACCTGGCGTCGTCCGCCCCGCCGCGCAAGGTCGCCGCCGGGGTTGGGCTCTTATGCTCAGGGCAGGGAACTCAGTACCCGGGCATGACGCGGCCGCTCTACGACGCCAATCCCGTGTACCGGGAAAATCTGGATGCCGCGGCGGCCGCCCTCGACCCGTACCTGCCTTCGGGTCTGATTGCGGCGGTCCTCGGCGACGATCCTGACCTCCATCACACCAGCCTCGCGCAGCCGGCGTTGTTTGCGGTTTCCTATGCGCTGGGAAAGACATTGTTGCAGAGCGGGATCCGTCCCGTATTCGGCGTCGGCCACAGCGTCGGCGAGGTCGCGGTCGCCTGCCTGGCGGGCGTGCTGTCCGTCGATGATGCGGCCAGGCTCGTCGCGGCCAGGGGACGGCTGATGGGCGCGTTGCCCCCGGGTGGGGCGATGATCGCGGTCGATTTCGGCGTCGGACAGGCCGAGGCACTGGTCGCCGACGAGCCCGGGTGCGCGATCGCGGCCGTCAACGGGCCACGCTCGGTGACCATCTCCGGTGCCGCCGACGCCGTGGCGCGGGCCCACGCCGCGGTTCGCGGGCAGGGCGGCCGAGCGGTGAACCTGACGGTCTCCCACGCCTTTCATTCGCCGCTGATGGAGCCCATGGTGGAGGAGTTCCGGCGCGAGCTGTCGGGGCTGGCGCCGGGTCCCGCGGAGTTCCGGCTCTTCTCCACCGTTCTCGGCAGGGAAGTCGAGGGCCAGGAAATGGGCACCGACTACTGGGCCACCCAGATCTGTTCGCCGGTGCGGCTTTTCGACGCCGTCCGGGCCGCCGTCGGTGCGGCAAGTGCCGACTATGTCGCCGAGGCCGGTCCGCGATCCACGCTGCTCACGCTGGCCAGACAGTGCGGACTGCCGCCACAGACCCGGTCGCTGGCATTGTGCGCCGGACCGGATTCCGATGGAATGGAGCTGCTGGGCGTAGCTGCGACACTGCTGCGCGACGGGTACTCGCCGGACCTGTCGCCGTTGTACGGCCGGCCGGCCGGCCCGCTGCACCGGATTCCGCCGTACGTCTTCGACAGCTCCAGTCGGTTCTGGTTCGACGGCGAGGTCGCCGCCGCGCCGCCGACGGTCCAGCCTGCGACGGTCACGCCCGTCGCCGAGCGAGAACAGCCGGCGCGGGTATCGGCCGGCCTCGAGGGCGCGGTACTGGCTGTGATCGCCGAAGTCGGCGGCTATCCAGCCGGCCCGCTTACCCGGTCCGTCCGGCTCAGTGACGACCTGGGCTATGACTCGCTACTGCAACTTCGCCTTTTCGACCGGCTGCGGGCGGACTATCCACAGCTTGGGCATATCGCCATCGTCGAGGTGCTGCCGAAGATTCACAGCGTCGGCGACGTCGTCGACTTCGTGGTGGAGCGGCTCGGTTCGGCCGCCGGCGTGACCCGGTGACACCATGGCTCGAGCTGCTGGTGCCGGCGCGGTTGCCGTGCCCGTTACACATATTCGGCGGCCGCAACGCCCCGCCGGACACGTTGGCCGCCTGGTCGAGTCATTCGGTTCGAAGACCTGGCAATGGAAAGGATCTGATCCGATGAGCGTTTTCACCCGCGAAATGCTTGCGTCTGCGGCATCGTCACCGCACGGCTTAACCGTCGGCACGGTCGACGATCCCATACGGTTGAGCTGGGGCGAAGTCCACGACCAGGCGAAGCGGATGGCCGGCGGCCTGGCCGCCAAGGGAGTCGGCCGGCACGGCTCGGTCGCGGTGCTGGCCGCCGACGCGGCGGATGTCGCGCCACTCGCACAGGCGATCTGGCTGCGCCGTGCCGCGTTGACGGTGCTTCAGCAACCGACACCACGCACCGACCTGGCGGTCTGGCTAGACGACACCGTGCGGGCGATCCGGCTGATCCACGCAGACGTGGTCGTCGTCGGGGAGCCGTTCCTGATGGCGCTAGATGATTTGCTGGCCCACAACCTGGCCGTCTGCACGGTCGAGTCGCTGCGCGGCGCCGAACCGATCAGGCCTGACGGCGCCGACGAGGCCGACGAGGCCGATATCGCGATGCGTCAGCTGACGTCCGGGTCAACCGGCGCGCCCAAGGCCGTCGAAATCAGTCACGGTAACCTCGCCGCGAACAGCGTCGCAATTCGCGACGCGATGGTCTTGGACACCGACACGGACGTAATGGCCAGCTGGCTGCCGCTCTCGCACGACATGGGCATGATCGCGTTCGTGGTGTTCCCCATGCACATGGGTGTGGAATCGGTCGTCGTCACAACGGATCAGTTCCTGCGGCGACCACTCATATGGGCCGAGTTGATCAGCAACCACCGCGCGACCCACACCTCGGGCCCCAACTTCGCGTACTCGTTGCTGGCCCGCATCCTGCAACACGCCGACCCGACCGATATCAACCTGTCAACGCTGCGGATCGCGGGCTTTGGGGGCGAACCCGTCGATCACCGCGATCTGGCGAACTTCGCCGCCGTCGGCGCGCGCTTTGGCCTGAGACCAAGCGCGCCGGCGGCCGCCTATGGGCTCGCCGAGGTGACCCTGTTGGTGTCGCTTGGGGCAGCGCACGACGAGCCGGTCGTCGACGCGGTCTCTCGGCAGGCGGTCACGGAAGCACACCACGCGCAGCCGGTTCCGGATGACTCGGAGGACGTGCAACATATCGTGTGTCAGGGATTCCCGGTCACGGGCATGGACGTGCGCATCGCCCGGGACGGAACGGCGCAGGGGCCCAGAGAAATCGGCGCCATCGAACTGCGCGGTCCTGCGCTTGCCCGCAGCTATCTCACGTCAGACGGGGCCATTCCAGTAGCCCACAGGGACGGCTGGTTCGATACCGGCGACCTCGGTTACCTCGATGAGGAGGGGCGGGTTTACGTGTGCGGCCGCGCGAAGGATCTCATCGTGCTTGCCGGGACGAATCTGTATCCCGAGGATATCGAGCGTGCGGCCGGGGACGTCGACGGTGTGCGTAAGGGCTGCGTTATTGCGCTACGTGTCGACGCCGAGCGAGAGGGCTTCGCGGTGCTCGCCGAAGTGCATAACGTGGACGACGAGGATGTGCGCCTGCGTATCCGCCGCGAGATCAGAGCCCGGGTCAACAGCCAAGTTGGGCACGGTCCGCGGGAGGTACGGTTGTTCCCCGCCGGATCGTTGCCGAAGACAGCTTCAGGCAAGTTGCGACGGAACGACGCTCGAGAACTGCTCACTCAACGAACACGCGGCGCAGACACGACAGAGGCTACGGGGCTGATCCGATGAGCATCGTGACCCGCGAATTGCTCGCGTCTGCGGCATCGTCACCGCACGGCTTGACCGTCGGCACGCTCGCCGATCCCATACGGTTGAGCTGGGGCGAAGTCCACGACCAGGCGAAGCGGATGGCCGGCGGCCTGGCCGCCCGGGGAATTGGCCGCGACGGCTCGGTCGCGGTGCTTGCCGCCGACGCGGCGGATGTCGCGCCACTCGCGCAGGCGATCTGGATGCGCCGCGCCGCGCTGACGATGCTGCAGCAACCGACGCCACGCGCCGACCTGGCGGTCTGGCTCGACGACACCGTGCGGGCGATCCGGATGATCCGTGCTGACGTGGTTGTCGTCGGGGAGCCCTTCCTGATGGCGCTGGATCACCTGGCGACCCACGACGTAGCCGCCTGCACGGTGGAGTCGCTGCGCGGCGCCGCGCCAATCGAGCCGGAGGACGCCGACGAGGCGGATATCGCTCTGCGGCAGCTCACCTCGGGGTCGACCGCCATACCGAAAGCGGTGGAGATCAGCCACGCGAATCTCGCCGCGACCACCGTGGCGATGAGCGTAGGGGCGAACATAAACATCGACCGGGACGTCCTGGTGAGTTGGCTGCCGTTGTCGCACGACCTGGGCATGGTCGGGTTTGTCTGTTTCCCCATGCAATTGGGGCTGGAAGCCGTCGTGGTCACGCCCGATCAGTTCCTGCGGCGCCCGATTGTTTGGGCCGAGTTGATCAGCAGGCACCGGGCGACCATGACAGCGGGCCCCAGTTTCGCCTACTCCCTACTGGCCCGCCATCTGGAGCGAACCGACCCGGACGCCATTGACCTCTCGTCGCTGCAGGTAGCGTGCACCGGAGCCGAGCCCATCGATCATCGCGATATAAATAATTTCGCGGCGGCGGGTGCCCGTTTCGGGCTGCCGGCGAGTGCACCGATGCCGAGTTACGGGCTCGCCGAAGCCACGCTGGCGGTGTCCTTCGGCGCGCACAGCGACCCGCCGCTCGTCGACACCGTGTCCAGGCGGGCGGTCTCGGGGGCCAACCGCGCCGAGCCGGTTTCCGGTGACTCGGAGGACGCGCAGCACATCGTCTGCCTGGGATTCCCACTCACGGGTATGGACGTGCGCATCACCCGGGACGAAACGGTGCAGGGGCCCAGAGAGATTGGCACCATCGAACTTCGCGGTCCGGCGGTCGCCGGCCGTTATCTCACGGTGGACGGCGTCGTTCCACTCGCCGGCCATGACGGCTGGTTTGACACCGGCGACTTGGGATACCTCGACGAGGAGGGGCGGATCTACGTGTGCGGCCGAACGAAGGATCTCATCATTGTGGCCGGGAATAACCTCTATCCAGACGATATCGAGCGTGCGGCCGCGACCGTCGACGGCGTGCGCAAGGGCTGCGTGATCGCGCTCCGGGTCGACGCCGAGCGGGAGGGTTTCGCGGTGCTCGCGGAGGTACGTAATGCGGACGACGAGGACGTGCGCCTGCGTATCAGCCGCGACATCACGGCCCGGGTGAACCGGCACGTGGGGCACGCCCCCCGCGAGGTACGGTTGTTCCCCGCCGGAACCCTGCCGAAGACATCGTCGGGCAAACTGCGCCGGAAAAGCGCTCGAGAGCTGCTCACGCGAGGAGAACGCGGCGCAGATACGACCGAGGCAACGTCAAAGGTGACTGATACCGCGCCCGCGGGCTTTGATCGAATCCGGTAAACCGCTGCACCGCTACGCGGGATCGCGCAGCGTCTGAGCATCGGGTGTGCGATGCCCTACCGCCTCGCCGGGGCCGAACCGATTATGCAACCAGACCAACGGTCTGGGCGCCCACCAGTTCACGCGGCCCAGCACACGCATGAACGCAGGCACCAGCAGCGTTCGCACAAGGGTCGCGTCGACCAGCACCGCCAATGTGATACCGAGGCCGAACATCCGCATGTTCGACACCTGCGCGGCCATCAACGCGCCGAACGATATCGACATCAGCAGTGCGGCAGCGGTGATCACCCGGCCGGTGCCGGCGACGCCCAGGGCGACGCTCTCGTTGTTGGCGGCCGGTGTGCGATCTGATTCGAGCCAGTATTCACGGATCCGCGAGATCAGGAACACTTCGTAGTCCATCGACAGCCCGAAGGCGATGCAGAACAACAACATCGGCAGGTTCACCTCCAGCGTGCCTGTTACCGGTGCGCCGAGCGCACCGAGATGCCCCTCCTGAAAGACCCATACCATCGCACCGAATGCGGCCGTCAGCGACAAGATGTTGAGCAAAACGGCCTTGACCGGCAGCACCACGCTGCCTGTCAGCAAGAACATCAGCACCAACGTGATGGCAGCGATGATCCCGAGCACGAGGGCCAGACGACTGGTGATGGCGTGCACGCTGTCGTGAGTGCTCTGTGCGACGCCCCCCAGCTGCACGGTCCTGTCGGCCGGGGTGGCGACGGCATGCAGCCGGTCGAGCTGGCTCGCCGACGCGTCCGAGAACAGCGGCGCGGAGCTGCTGACCGTCAAGAACGCGCTGCCGTCCTTGATGCCGGTCGGCGCCAACGGCGGCCCGGCAAGGCGACCGTCGACGAAAGTGCCGCCGGGTGAGCACGCCGACGTCACGCCAGGCACCCTCGAGAGCTCGGCGGAATAGCGGCTGAGGTCGGCGACGCTTATCCCGTCCGCGTGCGGCACCACCGCAGTGATGTTGGTCGCCTGGTCGACGTCGAAGTCGCCGCGCAGCTCATCGCCGACCTGGCGGGCGGACCACGAGGAGGGCAGCATCCGGTCGTCGGGAAAGCCCCACCTGACTCCGAGGAACGGCGCTCCGAGCAGGAGCAGCACGGTGATGATCACGGCGCCGATGAGCACCGCGTGTCGCATGACAAACGTCGTCCAGCGATACCAGAACGTCTGCTCCACCGGCTTGGGCTGCGGGTCCGGGCGACCGAGCACCCTGCGCAGTAGCCTGCGCACGTCTAGCGAGTCGAGACGGCCGCCGAGCAGCGCGATCGCAGCGGGCGTCACGACGATTGCCGCGCACGCGGCGAACGTGACCACGGCCACCCCCGCGTACGCGAACGACTTCAGGAAGTACTGCGGGAACAGGAACATCGTGACCATCGACGACGCGACCGTCATCGCCGAGAACAACACGGTGCGGCCCGCCGTCACCATGGTGCGGATCAACGCCGCATCCCCGGTGGCGCCCGCTGCTAGCTCGTCTCGGTAGCGGCTGAGGATCAACAGGGTGTAGTCAATCGCCAACGCCAGCCCCAGCGCGACGGCCAAGTTCAGCGCGAAGATCGACACATTGGTGAAGAGCGAGACCGTGTGGAGCACGGCCATGGACCCTAGGATCGCGAAGCCGCCGACTGCCATCGGCAGCGCGGCCGCGACCAGACCGCCGAACACCCAGACCAGCACCACGAAGCTCAACGGCATCGCGATCGATTCCATTAGGAGCAGGTCCTTTTTCGTCTGGGCTTCGATCTGCCAGTAGATTGTCCCCCCGCCGCCGGCGCGCACGGTTACGCCGTCGCGGTCATGGACGAGTTGGTCGGCCAGTTGTTTGGCGTACTTCTGCGTCTCGTTGTCGCCGCCGGAAATGCCGGCAACGATCAGCCCGGTCCGGTGGTCTTTGCTGATTAGCGACGGTGCGGATGGGGTGGTCCACGCGGACGTCACCTGGGCGACGTGCGGGGAGGCCTGCAGCCGCTGAACGATGTCGGTGCCGACTGCGCGGGCCGCGGGGCTCTCCACACCGCCGTCCGATGTGACGGTGATGATCATCGGCATGTCGCCCTGACCGAACTTGTCCGACAGCAGCTTCGCGGCCTGCGACGACTCCGACGTCGGGTCGAGCACGCCGCCGGCCGACAGACTGTTGGTGACCGGGATGCCGAAGATCGCGGTTCCGACCATGACGAGCAACGCGCCGGCGATGACGCGCCGCGGTGCAGCGATGGCGAGCCGAGCGATTCCCTGCAGCAAACGACCCCCTTCGGGTCCGGGCGTGGTTGGCCAATCTAACCAAACACCACCGTCACATGACGGCTGATGTGCCACATCCGTCGGCCCCGCGGGAGCCTCCCGCGACATGGTGTCGTGGAGTTGAAGCTGTTGTAGATCGCTGCCGAGACCTGCGTGCGGTACATGATTTGCTGCCAATGAGCCTGGTCACTCGAGGTTGGTTCGTGCCCTCAAGCAGGTGTTGCTTCGACGACGCTGTATGGTGCGGCGGTTTGCACTATCCGGGTCATCCGAAATCCGGCTTGTCTGAGCAGGTCTCGGTATTCCGCGGCGTCGCGTTCGCGGCCATTCGCTTCCACCAGCATCTCCAGGTCCACCCATTTACCCGCGAAGTCGCGGTCGTGCTCGGGGAGCACCGCCTCTACGAGCAGCAGCGTCGCATCGGCGCCCGCGGCTGCGCGAATGTTACGGAGGATCGCCAGGGCCTGCTGATCGGGCCAGTCGTGGATGACGGTTTTGAGGACATAGGCGTCACCGCCGGACGGAACGCTGTCGAAGAACGACCCACCCTCGACGCGGACCCGGTCTTCGACTCCCCGCTGCCGCAGCAACGCGGGCGCGGCCGCGACGACTTCAGGCAGGTCGTAGAGGACACCCCGTGCGTTCGGTGTTGCCGCCAGGATGGTGGACAGCAGCCCCCCGCGCCCGCCGCCGACATCGACGATCGTGCGGTAGGGACCGAAGCTGTAACCGCCAACGATAGCGATCGCCGGCAGGGCGTCGGCACCGGTCATCGCGTCGTTGAAGAGCTTCGAAAACTCGGGTTCATCCCTGAGAAAGTCGAAAGCGTCCTTACCGCGCAGCTGTGGAAGGATCGCCTTGCCTGACTTGACCGACTCAACCAGCAGACTCCAATGTTCCCGGTGTTGCGGCGAACCGACGAAGCGCGCATACGCGCGCATCGAGAATGGTGTGTCCGAGCACAGCGTTTCAGCGAGGGCGGTCAGGTCGTAGCGGCCGTCGCGCCGCTGGCGGAATATGCCACGGCTGATCAACGCCCGCATCAGTCGCCTGAGGGCATCGGGGTCCGCGCCGACGCGGTCTGCCAAATCATCCGAGGACAACGGATCGTCCGCGAGGGCGTCGGCGATGCCTAATTCGGCCGCCACTTGGATGGCCTGCGCTACCCATGCCCCGGTAATCATCTCGAACATCGCCGCCGGCGCGAGGGTCGACCGTTGATGAAGTCGATATAGATGGTGGCGAAAACGCTCGACGATACGGGCCACTTTGGCGGGTGGAATCTTGACATCTCTTGGCATCGTGTCTCCCTTACCATTGCGAACGAACCACCGAGCCATAGAAGAAAATGCGCTCACGTCGCCGCGAGCCGACCGCTCGTTCCGCGCGGCCCCGACCAGCCAAGCCGCCGCGAACCAAACTAGCGGTACACATCCCGTCATTCTGGAATGCGTCGGCACTCCGGCCGGCGACGCTGGCAGTCAGCGCGCAGCGGCCCGGCTGTTCGGCGCGGCACACGGCAGTCGGCAGCGATGGGCGCGGTGCGGTTCAAGATCTACGACGCCAGGTACGAAGCGTCGGCGGCGCCGCGGCGAAATGCAATGGTCAACGAGAATTCAATGTCGCGTGGGCCGAGGGCGCCGGCTTGTCGATCGAGGAGGCGATCGCTTACGCGCAACGCGGGCGCGGCCAACGCAAACGCCCGGCCAGCGGCTGGGCCTCACTCACGCCCACCGAGCTCGACGTCGTCCGGCTCGTCAGCGACGGCCTGGGCAATAAGGACATTGCCACAAGGCTTTTCGTGTCACCACGCACCGTGCAGTCGCACCTGACTCACGTCTACACGAAGCTGGGTCTGACCTCTCGCGTACAGCTCGCCCAGGAAGTAGCCCGGCACGCCTGACACATTGGTGCGCGATCTACGCGTTTTTACTGATGTTTTGGGGTCCGTGATGGGCCCATGCTGGCTAGCATGAGCGAGATCGATCCACGCGCGGATGCGCCGCTGGTGGACTGGAGCGAGCTTGGTGTGAGCGGTCTGTTGCCGACGGGCACTGTGACGTTGCTACTGGCAGACGTCGAGGGCTCGACGCGGCTGTGGGAGACCCAGGCCGAGGTGATGACGGCCGCGATTGCGCGTTTCAACCTGGTCGTCTGTGATGTCGTCGCCGCCCACGACGGTGTGCGCCCCGTCGAGCAGGGTGAGGGCGACAGCTTTGTGGCGGCGTTCGCGCGCGCGTCTGATGCGGTGGCCGCTGCCGTGGAGCTGCAGCGGGCGCCGTTGGCCCCGATCCGGCTGCGCATCGGAGTGCATACCGGTGAGGTGCAGCTGCGCGATGAGGGTAACTATGCGGGTCCGACGATCAACCGGACGGCGCGGCTGCGCGATCTGGGACACGGCGGCCAGACCGTGTTGTCGGGAGCGACCGAACCGCTGGTGGTCGACCGGCTTCCGGACGGCGCGTGGCTGACCGATCTGGGCACCCACCCGTTGCGTGATCTGCCGCGTCCCGAACGGGTGGTGCAGCTGTGCCATCCCGATCTGATCAACGAGTTCCCATCCCTTCGGGTATCGGGCACCGCTGTGTCCACCCGTCTTCCGGCGCAGCTGACCAGTTTCGTGGTCGTGACACAGAGCTGACCCAGCTGCGGGAGCTGGCGGCTCAGAACCGGCTGGTGACGTTGACCGGCGCGGGCGGGGTGGGCAAAACCCGGCTGGCGATCCAGGTCGCGAGCCAGACGGCCGGCGAATCCGGTGACGGGGTCTGGTACGTCGATCTCGCGCCGATCACCGACCCCGGACTGGTGCCCGTGACGGTAGCGCGTGCACTCGGGCTGCCCGATCAGCCGGGCCGCTCCACCATGGACAGTCTGCTGCGGTTTGTTCGCGAGCGTCAGATGCTGGTGGTGCTGGACAACTGCGAGCATCTGCTGGATGCCAGCGCCGAGCTGGTCCTCGCCCTTTTGGGTGCCGCGCCGCAACTGACCTTGCTCGCAACCAGCCGTGAGGCGATCGGGGTGGCCGGTGAGGTGGGCTGGCGGGTGCCGTCGCTGACGCTGGACGATGAAGCCCTCGAGTTATTTATTGACCGGGCCCGCCATGCCCGCCCCGACTTCACCCTCATTGATGACAATGCCGCGGCGGTGGGCGAGATCTGCGTGCGTCTGGATGGTGTGCCGTTGGCGATCGAGCTGGCGGCGGCGCGGGTGCGGGCGTTGTCGCCGGCCGAGATCCTCGACAGCCTGCATGACCGGTTTCGGCTGCTGACTGGTGGCGCGCGCACCGCGGTGCGCCGCCAGCAGACGCTGCGCGCCTCGGTGGACTGGTCACACGCGCTGTTGACCGATCCCGAACGGGTGTTGCTTCGCCGGCTGGCGGTGTTTCTGGGCGGATTCGACCTCGACGCTGCCCAAGCCGTCGCTGGCGGTGGTGAGGTGGAGCGCTATCAGGTGCTCGATCAGCTTTCCCTGCTGGTGGACAAGTCACTGGTGGTGGCCGACGACAGCGGCGGCCGCACCCGCTATCGGCTGCTGGAGACGGTGCGTCAGTACGCGCTGGAAAAGCTCGGCGAGTCCGGTGAAGCCGATGCCGTCCGGTCGCGTCACCGGGATCACTACACGTCGCTGGCCGCTGTGCTTGACGCGCCGGCAGACCGTGATTATGAGCAGCGCGTTGATCAGGCCGAAATCGAGATCGACAACCTGCGCGCCGCCTTCGGGTGGAGCCGCGAAAACTCCGACATCGAGCTCGCGCTAACGCAGGCCTCGTCGCTGCAGCCGCTGTGGACCACGCGCGGCCGCCTCCGGGAAGGGCTGGTCTGGTTCGACGCCGCCCTGGCCGATCTCGACGCGCAGCACCCCGGGGTGGCGCCCGCGGTACGTGCGCGTGCGCTCGCCGACGGGGCCGGGCTCGCCATCCGGATGGGCGCCGCCGACAGCCTGGATCAGGCTCAGCAGGCCCTGGCGATCGCCCGCGAGGTCGATGACCCGGCCCTGCTGGCGCGGGCGCTGACCGCCTGCGGCTCGATCGCCGCCTTCTTCACGCGTTTCGAGCTGGCCAGCGCGTACTTCGCCGAGGCCATCGGCTTGGCCCGTGCCGTGGATGATCGGTGGCGGCTCGGCCAGATCCTCGCCCACCAGGCGATGGCGGCGAGCGTGGCCGGTGACCCGCTCGCGACGCGCGCGGCCGCCGAAGAGGGACGCGACCTGGCCGAGGCGATCGGTGACCGGTTCGCCTCGCGCTATTGCCGCTGGTGCCTCGGAGTGGCACAGGCATATCAGGGTGATCTGGTCGGTGCCGCCGCACAATTCGGCGAGCTGGTGGCCGAGGCCCAGGCAGCTCACGATGGGATCCTTGAGGCAGCTAGCCTCGCGTACCTGGGCGCCGTGCTGGCGTCCCAGGGTGACCCGGGTGCGGCCCGGGCCGCCGCCGAACTGGGTGGGCTCTACGCGGGCACCGGCTACGTGGCGTTGGCTATCGCGGCCCTGGCCGCCGGGGATGTTGCGACGCTGCGGGACGCAACCGAGGCCGGGCCGCACCTGAGTGCCCTGCCGCAGACGGCGGCGATGCAGCGAGCCGTCAGTGCGGAGGCCGCTCTGTTGGGCGGGGATCTGGTTGCGGCTCGCCGCGGGGCTGACGAGGCGGTCGTGACCTCGACCGACTTTTACCTGTCGCGGGCGCTGTTGACGCGCGCCCGTGTGGCGATCGCGCAAGCGGAGCCAGAACAAGGCGAACGCGACGCCCACGACGCGCTCGCATGTGCCGCCGAAGTCGAGGCGCACCTGCTCATCCCCGACATGCTGGAATGCCTCGGCACTTTGGCCGGCGACGTCGGCAGTCACCGCGAAGCGGCCCGGCTCTTCGGCGCAGCACATGGCATCCGGCAGCGTATGGGCGCGGTCCGGTTCAAGGTCTGGGACGCCGGCTGTGAGGCCTCGTTGGCGGCGGTTTGTGATGCCTTGGGCGAGCAAGACTTTGACTCCGCGTGGGCCGAGGGCGCCGCCCTGTCCACCAAGGAGGCGATCGCCTACGCCGAGCGTGGCCGCGGCGAACGCAAACGCCCGGCCAGCGGCTGGGGTTCGCTCACCCCAACCGAGCTGGATGTCGTGCGGCTGGTTAATGAAGGCCTCGGCAATAACGACATCGCGGCAAGGCTTTTCGTCTCACCACGCACGGTGCAATCGCATCTCACCCACGTTTACACCAAGCTCGGGCTCACCTCACGCGTGCAGCTCGCCCAGGAAGCGGGCCGCCACGCCTGATAACCGCTCACTCGATGTAGTTCGCCGGAGCAAACGGGATATCGTCGGGGGCGGCATGACGAGTGGCCAACAGCGCCCGGGCGGCGTCACCGATCGGAATCCGCAGTGGGAGTTGCGGTTTCTCCGCGGCGTCGACAACCTCGGCGGCCACCTGCTCGGGGGTGATCATTCCGGCCCGCGGGCCGCCGCCCTTCAAAATTGCGGCGTAGGGATCGTCGGGCAGCGTGTAGGTGGTCACGTCATCGAGCGCACCGGAGCTCACGGCACCGGGTTCCAGCAGGGCGGCCTGCACGCCAAACGGTGAAACCTCGATAGCCAGAGCTTCGACCAGAGCTTCCAGCGCCCACTTCGATGCCGCGTAGGCCGCGCCGGGTGGTAGTACAACGCGCCCGACGACGCTGGACATGAACATCAACTTGCCGTTGCCGCGAGCACGCAGCTGCGGCAACACGGCTTGGGCCACCCGGATGGCGCCAACGGTGTTCAGATTGAACAGGCGCTGGAATTCGGCCAACGGGATGGCTTCCACGGCGGCGTAGAAGATGACTCCGGCGTTGCAGATCATAATGTCGATGTCCCCGGCGGCCGCGACCGCCGCGGTGACGCTGGCGTCGTCAGTGACATCCAGTGCTAGTCGTTGGCTGACGTCGAGGTCGGACAGCGTGCGCGGGTCGCGGGCCGTGGCTACGACGCGATGTCCGCGACGGGCGAACTCGGTGGCGATTGCCCGGCCGATGCCGCGATTGGCGCCGGTGATCAGTACTGAGGGCATGGTGATGGCTCCTTGCTAGTTGGTGTCAGACTCGAGCGGTCGCGGCGCTAAAGCGATGCAGGTTCTGCCGGACGAAGTCGATGAAGGGCGTCGGCGGGTGGTTGAGCACGCTTGCCAGTGCCTGCGGATCGGGTGCGACGAGCGGCTCGCTTCGTTGCGACAGCGCGGCACCGATTGTCGAGATATGTTGTGCCATAGCTGTGTTGACCGCAGATTCGGGGTTAGCCTCGGCGTAGATCTCTAGATCCTGGCGCCAGCCGGCCGCGGAAATGTGTTCGTAGCTGACCAGTCGGCCGGTTTCGGCGGAGATGATGCGCGCCAGCTCGGCGTGAGTGATGATCTCGGCCGGCGGTGGACAGCTGATCTGAGTGGAGGCCGGTCGCGGTGCCAGCAGGTGAGCCACGGCGACCTCGGCCGCATCGCTCCCGCTGATCCACGGCGCCGGGGATTCGCCGAAGCTGTTGGCAATCACGCCGTTCTGCCGGATGGTCGACTCGTGCAGAACTAGGACGTTTTCGTGGAACAGTCCGGCGAACCGCAGCACGGTGGGATTCAATCCGGCCCAGTCGAAGATCTGCTCGGCGACCGCCTGGGCTTGACCCAGCCGGCTGGGGCTGTCGACTGAGGACACCACCATCGACATCACCACGAGGTGTGCGGTCGATCCGCTGTCGCACAGAACCGAGGCGAGGTTAGCGGCGGCCGGAATCACCCCGGCTGCAATGGGATAGGTGAAGTAGACGGCACCCACGCCGGCTGCCGCGGCGACTAGCGATGCTCGATCGTGCAGGTCGGCGACGACTGTTGTGGCCCCGCGCCGGCGCAGCTCGGACGCACGGGCATCGTCGGTGCGGACCATCGCGCGCACTGGGCGCCCCTGGGCCAGCACTCGGTCCACCACGGTGGTGCCGGTTCCGGTATGCCGTCCGGTTGCCCCGATCACCAGAACGGGCGCCGTGTCTACGAGTGGTTGGTGCATGGTGTCCTCTCGGCTCAGCTGGCGGACTTGCCGTTGGTACTGGAATGCGTTGCGGCACCTGGCAAATCAAAGATCAGCAGCGTGCTGGTCGCGGTGGCCACCAGCGCTCCCGACGCATCGGTGATCGCGGCCTCGGTGAACCCGACCCGTGAACCGGCTTTGACGACACGGCCCACTGCGAGCAACGGTCCGCTGGCCTCGGTCACCGATTTGAGGTAGTTGACCTTGATTTCGATGGACGTGTAACCCAGCCCGTCGCGCAACGTGGTGTGCAGCGCGCAGCCGGTGACGGTGTCCAGCAAGGTGCACATCGCGCCGCCGTGAACGGTGCCTAGCGGGTTGTACATCGACCCGTCCGGGGCGCAGCTGAAGGCGATTCGCCCCTTCTCGATCTCGGCGACGCGCATCCGAATCAGCTCGCCGATCGGTGGGGGTGGCAGCTGTCCATCGGCGACGGCCCGCCAATATGCGAGGCCGGACATCGACGCGACGTTGGCCTGCGTGGTGAGCGGGTCGCGCCAGGTGACCACGCGCGAGTGTTCTGCGCCCCAGCCGTCGCCGTCCGCCGCGTCGATGCCACCGGTAGTGCGGTATGAAGCCGTCATCGAATGACCCTCCCGGAAACTGATCGGTTTACTTAGTTGCCGCAAACCTAGCGATGTTTCTGTCATTTGTAAACCGATCGGTGTAGTCTGAACGTCATGACCGATGCGCCCGTGTCCGCGCGCCCGCCCAGTGGGCGCGGAGCTCGTGAGCGTATCGAGCGCGCCGCCGCACAGTTGTTCTACCGCAACGGAATCCACGCGACCGGGGTAGAGCTCATCGCGCAGCAGGCCAACGTATCCAAGCGGACGCTGTATCAACATTTCCCCAGCAAGAACGACCTCGTCGACGACTATCTGCGCGGCATCGATGCTCGTGGCGTGGCTCCCGGGAAGCGTCTCGGCGACACTGCCCTGTCCGCCCGCGAGCGACTGCTCGGCATCTTCGAAGGGCCCAGCGCAGAAGTCCTGCGTGGCTGCCCTTTCCACAATGCGGCCGTCGAATCCGCCGGATCCCTGACGAGCACCGACAAGATCGTGCGCAACCATAAGCAGGAATTCACCCGTCGCCTCGTCGGCATCGCGCGGGAGGCCGGTGCCGCGGATCCGCACCTGCTCGGACAGCAGTTAGCCGTGCTGTTCGAAGGCGCCACCGCCCTGGCGACTTCGGTGAATGACGCCGCGCCGTATGTGCACGCGCGGGCCGCGGCCGCCACGCTGATCGATGCGGCAATCAACACGTAGCTAGGGCCCTTGACGCGCTGATCTCGATGCTGCTAAACATGGCCTGCGCCACAAAGTTGGGCGATCGCCCAAAATGGCGGGCGGGAGGTTGCAATGGGCCGGATGGATGGCAAGGTCGCCTTCGTGACCGGCGCGGCGCGCGGACAGGGCAGAAGTCACGCGGTCCGGCTGGCGCAGGAGGGTGCCGACATCATCGCCGTCGACATCTGCAAAAAATTTGAAGCATCACCGGCATCTGGTGCCACGCTGGAAGACCTCGACACGACGGCGGGCATGGTCAAGGACGCCGGGGGCCGTGTCGTCACCGATGTCGTCGACGTCCGCGATTTCGATGCGTTGCAATCCGCCGTCGACAGTGGTGTCGAGCAGTTGGGGCGCCTGGATGTCATCGTGGCGAACGCCGGTATTGGTACCACCCTGGGCAAGCTGCACAAGGGCAACGAGGCGCTGTGGCAAGAGATGATCGACGTCAATCTCAGCGGGGTCTGGAAAACGGTGAAAGCCGGCGCCCCACACATCCTGGCGGGTGACCGGGGCGGTTCGATCGTGCTGACGTCGTCGGTCGCCGGCAATAAGGCCTACCCGCACGTCGGTCACTACGTCGCGGCCAAACACGGCGTGATCGGTCTGATGCGCGCGTTCGCAGTCGAATTGGGCGCACGCATGATCAGAGTCAACGCCGTTCTCCCGACGCACGTGAGTTCGCCGCTGTTGATGAACGACGCCACGTACCGCGCCTTTCGGCCGGAGTTGGAGAATCCCGGCCCCGACGATCTTGCGCCGGTGTGTCAGAGCTTTCACGTCCTGCCCATTCCATGGGTGACTCCGGAGGACATCAGCAATGCCGTGCTGTTCTTGGCCTCCGACGAAGCGCGCTACATCACCGGCGTCGCGTTGCCGGTAGATGCCGGAAGCTGCCTGAAGTAAGGAAGCGTCGATGACCGTCACCAACCACACGGACGTCTACTACGACCCCTACGACGTCGGCATCAATACCGACCCGTACCCGACCTTCGCGCGGTTGCGCGAAGAGGCGCCGATCTACTACAACGAAAAGCACGACTTCTGGGCGATATCACGGCATTCCGATGTCGAGCAGGCACTGGCAAACTGGCAGGTTTTCTCCAGCCGGCGCAGCGACATCCTGGAATTGGTGAAGTCGAAATTCGACATGCCCGGCGGTGTGATGATGTTCCAGGACCCGCCGGAACACTCGCGGCTGCGCGGTCTGATGTCGCGGGTGTTCACACCGCGGCGAATGGCAGCCATCGAAGACCAGATCCGCCAGTACTGCATCCGCTGCCTCGATCCGCTCGTCGGGTCCTCGGGGTTCGACATCATCGCCGAGCTCGCGTCGATGATGCCCATGCGGGTGATTGGCATGCTGTTGGGAATACCTGAGTCCGAACAGATTTCGGTGCGCGACGCCAACGACGCCAACCTGCGCACCAAGCCCGGCGCGCCGCTGAAGGTCGCCAACGCCGACTCCATCGCCGACGGCCGGATCTACGCTGACTACGTCGAGTGGCGCTCGAAGAACCCGTCCGACGACCTGATGACCACGCTGCTCAATGTGGAGTTCGACGACGAGAACGGGGTGCACCGCAAGCTGACCCGCAAAGAGGTGTTGCACTACACCCAGGTGGTCGCCGGCGCGGGCAACGAGACGACCGGTCGGCTGATCGGCTGGCTGGCCAAGGTGCTCGCCGAGCACCCCGACCAGCGCCGTGAGATCCAGCAGGATCGGTCACTGCTGAATCGAGCCATCGACGAGACGTTACGGTTCGAACCGACAGGGCCGCACGTCGCCCGTTGGATGACAAGCGATTTCGAGTGCTACGGCACGACGGTCCCGGCGGGCAGCGCAATGCTGCTGCTATTCGGCGCCGCTAACCGCGATCACCGGCGCTATTCCGATCCGGACACCTTCAACATCCACCGCGACAACATCTCGCACATCACCTTTGGCAAGGGTGTGCACTACTGCCTGGGCGCCAACCTGGCCCGACTGGAGGGCAGCGTCGCACTGGACGAGATACTCAACAGGTGGCCGGACTGGGATATCGATTACGACACG
>CAWGXA010000017.1:0-23783 GCA_963826365.1 uncultured Actinomycetota bacterium
ATCGTCGAGTACCCCATCCTCGCGTAGCTCCGCCAGCTGCCGTGCGAGGTAGTCGCGCAAATACGCGTACTCCGCGCGAAGGTAGAGGATGCCGTGCTGGGCGCCAACGCCGTGGGCCGCAATCGCCATGCCCACGAATACCTGCTTGGGGGAGTAGGTCAGCAACGCCCGGTCCTTGAAGGTCCCGGGCTCGCCCTCGTCGGCGTTGCAGATGATGTACTTCTCGGCGCCGGTGGCTGCGCGGCAGAACTTCCACTTGTTGCCGGTGGGGAAACCCGCGCCGCCCAGCCCCCGCAGCCCGGATTCGGAGATGGTGGCGATCACGTTCTCGGGCGTCATCGCGAGGCAGCGGTGCCACAACGCGCTGTAATCGGTTACACCGCAAAAGAACACCGGTCCCGACGTATGCACGGTGGTGCGTGTCAGCGCATCGACATACGCCACGTCGTCGCGCGGCAGGCCAGCCGGATTGGCTATCTGCGCCGGAGAATCACCCTTTCTCAGGTCCTCGATGATCTCGCCGACCAAAGCCGGTGTCAGGTCTGTGAACACGACACCGTCGATGAGCATCGCCGGTTCGTGGTCACTCAACCCGATGCACGCGGTTTCAAACAGTCCGAAATCGGCCGAGCCAGGCACGCCGAATCGTGTCCCGGTGTCGAGTTCCAGGGCCTCATACACCTGACGGTGGCCGTGCATTTTCGCGATGACGGTGTTGCTCAGATAAATTCGGTGACGGCCCGACGGAGTGGTGTGGAAGAAATGGTAAAACGTCGCAGTCTCCAGAACATCCTCGACCGACAGCCCGAGCCAATCGGCAATCCCGCCGGCGGAGTCGGCGGAAATGTAGCCAGATTCGCGTTGCACATCCCACAAGATGTCGAGGAGCCCAGCACGGTCACGCTCGTGCCGATCGAGAATCGTCGCGATACCGGAAGTCATCGTTACTGCACCACCCTGTCACTCAGGGGTATCGAGTTCGTCTCAGCGTATCGGGGAATCAGAGCGGCAGCGCTGGCGCATGATTTGGCGTCTCTGAAAATTGTCCGACGGGTGTAGCGTCAGACAAGGCTGAGAATGTCAGCTGGTTCGGGATGGATTTGGCTGTCCGCTGCTGAACTCGGGAGCGTTTGCTCCGAGCCTGAACATGCCGGTGGCCGTATGCCGCTGTCTACGACGGGCGCTGTCGTGCATGACTCGGAGGAGTTCAGGTGACCGTAATTTTGTCGTCGATCTCGGCGATTGAGATTCTGGACTCGCGTGGTCGACCCACCCTGCGGGTGCGAGTGACTCTGTCCGACGGTCGCAACGTCACATCGGGGGTGCCCTCCGGCGCATCGACTGGCAGCCGCGAGGCGGTCGAGTTGCGAGACCACGACGACAAGCGGTACTCGGGGTCGGGCGTGCAGCAGGCGGTTGCCCACGTCAACGGAGCGATTGCCGACGCCGTGACCGGTCGTTCGTTCGCCTCGCTCAAGCAGGTTGACGACGCCCTGCGTGAGCTGGACGGCACGGCCGACAAGTCACGGTTGGGCGCCAACGCCATTGTGGGTGCGTCGATGGCCGCTGCCCAAGCATTTGCTCTCGAGTCGGGCCAGCCGCTGTGGCGCTGGCTCACTCCTGACGGGGTGCTTCCGCGGCTACCGGTGCCGCATTTCAACGTTGTCAATGGGGGTGTGCACGCGAGGAATGCGCTCGATTTCCAGGAGTTCATGATCGCGCCGATCGGTGCGCCGTCGCTGCCGGAAGCGGTCCGCGCCGGCGCCGAGGTGTATCAACGGCTGCGTGCGGTACTGGCGGAGCGTGGCTTCGAGACGGGGCTGGGAGACGAGGGTGGCTTCGCGCCCGAAATCGCCTTGCCAGAAGACGTTTTGGGGCTGATCGTGCACGCCATTGCCGACGCCGGTTATACCGCCGGACGAGACGGCGTGGCCATCGCCCTCGATCCGGCCTCGAGCGAATTTCACCATGACGGCCGGTACGCCGTTGGCGGCGAGTCGTTGTCGAGCGAAGACATGATCGATCGCTACGCGCAGATGATCGACAAATTCCCCATCTGGAGCATCGAGGATGGTCTCGGCGAGACCGACACTGCAGGCTGGCAGAAGCTCACTGCCAGGCTTGGCTCGCGCGTCCAATTGGTGGGCGACGACAACTTCGTCACCAACCCGGAGTTGATTGCGTGCGCCGTCAGCGCGGGCGTCGGAAACGCCGCCTTGATCAAGGTCAATCAGGTCGGAACCGTGTCCGAAACACTTGAGGCGCTTCGGGTATGCCGGGACTCCGGATACGCCGCAATGATCTCGCATCGGTCGGGGGAAACCGACGACACGTTCATCGCGGACCTGGCCGTCGGTTCGGGATGCGGCCAGATCAAGTCCGGTGCACCGGCGCGAGGGGAACGCGTCGCGAAGTACAACCGGCTTCTCGAAATCGCGGCCTCGTTCCCGAAGCAACCGTTCGGGTTGACGCCGTGACTCCCCCTCCCCCCATTACCAGGGGCCGTAGTCGGTGCTGTCGGCTTGTTGTAGCGCGCTGACGTACTCCCAGCGTTCCCGGGTGGTCCCGTCGGTGCCAGCGGGGGTGGCGAGCAGCCCACGCAGTTCCCCGACTGTGGTATATCCCTTGCGCTCCATCCAGTCACCCAAGCCGTCGAGCAGGACGGCGGCGTATTCCGGGCCGTGGCGCAGCAGTGCTGACGCCGTCATCACCACATCCGCGCCGGCCAGCAGGTACTTGATCAGCTCAATGGAGCTCTCGACGCCGGTCGTCGCGGCGAGCGACGCGCCGACCCGTCCGCGCAGTAACGCAATCCACGTGAGCGGCAAACGAATCTCCGCCGGAGTGGACAGCGACACCGCGCGCTGTGCGGCGAGTGTCTCGGGGTCGATATCGGGCTGTAGGAATCGATTGAACAGCACAAGCCCGTTTGCACCGGCCTCATCCAGGCGCCGCGCCATCTCGCCGGTCGCGCTGAAATACGGGCTGAGCTTCACGGCCACCGGTACGGTCACCGCATCTTTGACCCGGCCAGGATGTCGAGGTGACGCTGCTCGACATCGCGGCCGCATACGTGCGGATCGCCGGGCACGCAGTAGATGTTCAATTCGATTGCGGCCGCACCGCATTCCTGCATTGACCGGGCGTAGCGGGCCCAACTGCCGGGCGCGCTGGCATTGAGACTGCCAATCACCGGAACGGAGACCGCGCCGACCGCGCGCTCGAGCAGGCTCAAATATCGGCGTGGGCCATGGTCCTCGTCAGCGGCGCGCGGGAAGTACGACAAAGATTCGGCGAAACTTTCGGTGCCCGCCTCCGCCACACGTGCGTTCTGCTCGGCCTCGCGGCGCAGTTGCTCTTCGAACAGCGAATAGAGCACCACCGCACCGACACCGGCGTCGGCGAGGCGCCGAATGCCGTCCACGGTCCGCGACAGCGGAGATGCCGCCGCCACCAGGGGGTTACGCAACGTGAGGCCTAGATAGCGGGTCGACAGCTCCATCAGCGTTCCCTGCGGGCGTCGGCGTGGAAGTGTTCGGGACCGCGGGAAGCCATCTCCTCGTAGACATTCCAGCGCTGTTCGATCGCCTGCTCTGCCAGCCCGAGCAGCCGTTCGGCTTCCACCGGCTCGGCGTTGGCCAGTGAGCGGTACCGCAGCTCTCGGTAGACGTAGTCGGCCAGCGGGATCCGCGGTCGGTGCGAATCGAGCAGGAACGGATTGCGGCCGGCGGCGCGCAGTACCGGGTCATAACGGACCAGCGGCCAGTGTCCGCTGGCGACCGCGCGGTACTGCTGATCCATCCCGAGACGCATATCGATGCCGTGCGCAATGCACTGGCTGTAGCCGATCACCAGCGACGGGCCATCGTAAGCCTCTGCCTCGCGGAAGGCCTGCAGGGTCTGCTGCGGGTCGGCACCCATGGCGACCTTGGCGACGTAGACGTTTCCGTAAGCGATCGCTTGCAGCGCGAGATCCTTCTTCGGCACCGTCTTGCCGGCGGCGGCGAACTTGGCGACTGCGCCCAGTGGTGTCGACTTGGACATCTGACCGCCGGTGTTGGAATAGACCTCGGTGTCGAGCACCAGCACGTTGACGTTGCGCCCGGTGGCCAACACGTGGTCGAGCCCACCGGACCCGATGTCGTACGCCCAGCCGTCACCGCCGACGATCCACACGCTGCGCCGGACCAGGCTGTCCACCACGCTGCGCAAATCGGCAGTCACCGCGGGATCGAGGTCCGCAAGGCGGTTCTTGAGCTCGGCCACCCGCTCACGCTGGGCTGCCAACTCCGACTCCCGCAGCTGCGGCGCTGCCAGAATGGCATCGACGAGTCCGGCACCGATCGTGTCGCGTAATTCGGCGAGGCGGCGCCGAGCCAGCGCGACATGTCCGTCGCTGGCCAACCGCAGACCGAGCCCGAACTCCGCGTTGTCCTCGAACAGTGAATTCGACCAGGCCGGACCCCGCCCGTCCGCGTCGGTGGTCCAGGGAGTGGTGGGCAGGTTGCCGCCGTAGATCGACGAGCAGCCCGTTGCGTTGGCGATCATCAGCCGGTCCCCGAACAGCTGCGAGAGCAGCTTGAGGTACGGCGTCTCGCCGCAACCCGCGCAGGCGCCGGAGAACTCGAACAGCGGCTGCAGAAACTGGGTGCCGCGCACGGTGCCGAAGTCGACCCGGGAGCGGTCATTGGTCGGCAGTGTTTCGAAGAAGGCGATGTTCTCCCGCTCGGCGGTCACCCGCGGCTCGCTGGGGCCGAGATTGATCGCCTTGGTCACGGCGCTACCCGGGATGACGACCGGGCAGGCCTCGACGCATAGGCCGCACCCGGTGCAGTCCTCGACGTAAACCTGCAGCGAGTACCTGGCGTTCGGGAGCGCCGACGGCGTTCAGGGGCGCGGAGTCGAACTGTGTTGGCGCCCCGGCCAGCTGGGACTGGTCGTAGAACTTGGAGCGGATCACGCTGTGCGGGCAGACGAAGCCGCAGTTGCCGCACTGAATGCAGCTGTCGGCGTCCCAGACCGCAACCAGCTCGGAAATGTTGCGCTTCTCGTATGCGGTCGTTCCGCTCGGGTAGCTGCCGTCCACCGGAAGTGCGCTGACCGGCAAGGCATTTCCGCGTCCGGCCATCATCTCCGCGGTGACGGTGCGGACGAACTCCGGCGCAGACTCGGGCACGGTCGGTGCCGGTATGCGCGTAGAGGTGACCAGGGCGGGCACCTCGATCCGGTGCAACCCGGCCACCGCGCCGTCCACTGCGGCCAGTTCTTTGCGCCAGCACGTCGGCGCCGCGGTTTCCGTACATCTTTTCCACCGATTCCTTGATCCGGGCGATCGCCTGCTCGCGGGGCAGCACGTCCGAGATCGCGAAAAAGCATGTCTGCAAAACGATGTTGATTCGGCCTGCGAGCCCGGCGTCACGAGCGATCCGGTCGGCGTCGACGGTGTACAGCGTGATCCGCTTGGCCAGGATCTGTTCCTGCACCGGTCGGGGCAGAGCGTCCCAGACTTTCGCAGGCGGATACCGGCAGTTCAGCAGCAGCACCGCTCCGGGGGCTGCTCGACCCAGCACATCGACTTTGTCGAGAAACCGGAACTGATGGCAGCCAACGAAATTGGCCGCAGTCACCAGGTAAGGGGCGCGGATGGGATCCGGCCCGAAGCGTAAATGCGACTCGGTCTGCGAACCCGACTTCTTCGAGTCGTAGACGAAGTAGCCCTGGGCGTGCAGCCCTTCTTCGGACCCGAGGATCTTGATGGTGTTCTTGTTCGCGCTGACCGTACCGTCCGAACCCAGCCCGAAGAAGACCGCTCGGAACGTATCGGGTGACTCGATGTCGAACGACGGGTCGTAGTCGACGCTGGTACCGGAGACGTCGTCGTCGATACCGATGGTGAAACGGCGCCGCGGTTGCTCGCGAGCGAGTTCGGCGAACACCCCGGCGACCATGGCGGGCGTGAACTCCTTGGAGGACAGTCCGTATCGTCCACCCGTCACGCGCGGCATGACGGGTCGCTCCCCGTCGCTATGGGCCTCGGCGAGTGCCGCGACGACGTCCAGATACAACGGTTCGCCGATCGAGCCGGGCTCCTTGGTGCGGTCCAGAACGCCGACCGTGCGCACCGTCGCCGGCAGCGCCTCGAGGAACGCTCTGGTGGGAAATGGGCGGTACAGCCGCACCTGCACGACCCCGACCCGCTCGCCGCGTTCGGCGAGTGCTGCGACGGTTTGCGCCACGGTCTGGCCCCCCGAGCCCATCACCACCAGCACTCGCTGGGCCTCCGGGTGCCCGGCGTACTCGACGATCTGCATCTTCCTGCCGGTGCGCTCGCCTAGGCGAGCCATCAGGTCCTCGACCACACCGGGAACCCTGGCGTAGAAGGGGTTTACCGTTTCGCGCGCCTGAAAGTAGACATCCGGGTTCTGCGCGGTGCCGCGAATGAACGGGCGCTCGGGGGACAGCGCTCGCCCACGATGCGCCCAGACCAGTTCTTCGGGCACCAGCGCCCGCAGGTCGTCGTCGGACAGCGTTTCGATCGTGTTGAGTTCGTGGGACGTTCGGAAGCCGTCGAAGAAGTGCACGAACGGCACCCGGGTCGCGAGCGTGGCCGCCTGCGCAACGAGTGCCAGGTCGTGCGCTTCTTGCACCGAGGCCGCCGCGAGGAGTGCGAATCCCGTTTGCCGCACCGCCATCACGTCGGAATGGTCCCCGAAGATCGATAATCCCTGCGCTGCAATCGATCTGGCCGCCACATTGATGACGGCAGACGTTAGTTCTCCGGCGATCTTGTACATGTTCGGGATCATCAACAGGAGGCCCTGCGACGAGGTGAAGGTCGTGGTCAACGCGCCACTCTGCAGAGCGCCGTGCAGAGCGCCGGCTGCTCCACCCTCGCTTTGCATTTCGACCACTGTTGGGACGGTGCCCCACACATTGGGCCGCCCGGCGCTGGACCATTCGTCGGCCAACTCGGCCATCGGCGATGACGGCGTGATCGGGTAGATGCAGCACACCTCGTTGAGACGGTAGGCGACCGAAACGGCGGCCTCGTTGCCATCCACCGTGGCGCGTGTCATCTCGGCTCCGGGAACATCTCGATGGCGTGTACCGGGCATTGATCGAAGCAGACGGCGCAGCCGGTACAGCTGTCGTAGTCGAACTTGTAGCGGTGCCCGACCCCGAGTTTGATCACAGCGTCCTCCGGGCATGCGCCGAGGCAGCCGTCGCACTCGAAACAGTTGCCACACGAAAGGCACCGCCCCGCCTCGTATTCCGCCTCGTCGGCCGACAAACCGCCGACGACCTCCTCGAAACTTTCGACGCGTTGTGCCGGCTCGAGTTCGGGCTGCTGACGTCGCGCGGTGTCACCGAAATACCAAAGGTGCAGCGAATCGAACATCGCCGTAGGGTGTTTGGCCGGGCGAGCATCCGTCGTGTTCCGCAACCAGGCGTCGATGTGGTGGGCGGCTTTTTTCCCATGCCCGACACCGACTGTGACGGTGCGCTCGCTGGGAACCATGTCGCCGCCGGCGAAGATTCCCGGACAGCCGGTCATCAGTGACTCCGAGACACGGACGCTGCCGTCGCCATCGAACTCAACTCCCGGCAATGTCCGCATGAACGCCGATTCCGTTTCCTGACCGAGTGCCATGATCAGGGTGTCGGCGGCCAGCGTCTCAAAGCATCCGGTCGGTTGCGGGTAACCCGCGTCGTCGAGTTCCATTACCTCGACTCGTAATTCGGGACCGTCGAAGGCGCTGATGGTGCGCAGCCAGTTGATGCGCACGCCCTCGCGTTCGGCGTCCACGGCTTCTTCCTGGTGGGCGGGCATCTGCTCGCGAGTGCGGCGGTAGACGATGACGGCGTCCTCGGCGCCAAGGCGCCGGGCCACGCGGGCGGCATCCATCGCGGTGTTGCCGCCGCCGTAGACGGCCACGTGACGCCCGATCGTCTGCGTTTCGCCGGAGGCGACGTTGCGCAGAAAGGACACCGCATCCACCATCGTGCCGGCGTCGCGGGCGGGGATGTCGACTCGTTTGGCCAGATGCGCACCGACTGCGACGAACACCGCGTCAAAGCCGCCCTCGTCCCGCTCGGCCGCGAGGTCATCAACCCGATGATCGCTGGTCAGCCGGACGCCCATGGCTGCGATCCGGTTCAGCTCGACATCCAGTACGTCACGGGGCAGTCGGTAGCTCGGAATGCCGTACCGCATCATGCCGCCGGGCACCGCACCCGCGTCGCGTATCTCGACCTCGTGGCCGAGGCGGGCCAGATGGTAGGCCGCGGACAGTCCGCTCGGGCCCGCACCGATGACCAGGACTCGCTTGCCGGTTCGGGTGGACGGTGGTTCGAACCCCCAACCGCGCTCGGACGCAAGGTCACCGAGGAATCGCTCCACCGAATGGATGGATACCGAGCTGTCGAGATGGGCACGGTTGCAAACGGTTTCACACGGGTGGTAGCACACCCGGCCGTGGATCGCGGCGAATGGGTTGTCCACAACGAGCCGACGCCAGGCCTGTTCGTGCCGGCCGGCGGTGGCATGGGCAAGCCAGGCCTGGATGTTCTCCCCGGCGGGGCAACCAACATTGCAGGGCGGCAGCAAATCGACGTAGACAGGTCGGCGCTCACGCACCGGCCCGGCCCGGGTCTGACCATGCAACAAGTCCGGAAGCGGCGTGAGATCGTTCGAAGGTCCGGCGGCGGGCCGATCGAACGCGTCACCGCTCATCGAGCCGGGACGAGCTGTTTTTCCACCTCGAGGACATGGCGGGTGGTCTTGATCACCGTGTCGGGATTCAGGCTCATCGACTCGATGCCGAGGCCGACCAAGAACTCGGCCATGTCCGGGTAGTCCGAAGGTGCTTGTCCGCACAGGCCCGAGTGAATCCCGTTGCGACGGCAGCCCTCAACGGCCAGGCGAATCATCTCCTTGACGCCCTCGTCGCGTTCGTCGTAGTCGAAGGCCACGATCTCACTGTCACGATCGACGCCGAGGGTGAGCTGAGTCAGGTCGTTGGAGCCGATGGAGAAACCGTCGAAACGCTTGGCGAATTCATCGATCAGGATCACGTTGTTCGGGATCTCGCACATCGCATACACCTTGAGCCCGTTCTCGCCCCGCCGCATGCCGAGATCGGCCATCGTCTGCAGGACGAGGTCGGCCTCGGCGATTCGCCGCACGAACGGGAGCATCAGAATCACGTTCGTCAGTCCCATCTCCTCCCGCACCCGTCGCATCGCGCGGCACTCGAGCGCGAAACCCTCAGCGTAGGCGGGATGCGCATAGCGCGAGGCACCGCGAAACCCAATCATCGGGTTGCTCTCGGATGGCTCGAAGGCTGCTCCGCCGATCAGGCTGGCGTACTCGTTGGATTTGAAGTCCGACATCCGCACCACGACGGGCTTGGGCCAGAAGGCGGCGGCGATGGTGCCGATCCCTTCGGAAAGGCGTTCTACGAAGAAGGCGCTCCCGTCGGGATAGCCCTGCGTGAGCCGATCGATCGTCTGACGCGCCTCGGGGTCGTCGACCTTCTCGGGGTGCAGCAGGGCCAGTGGGTGAACCCGGATGTACTCGCTGATGATGAACTCCATCCGAGCGAGTCCCACGCCGTCGTTCGGCAGGAACGACGTCTTGAAGGCGAGGTCGGGGTTACCGAGGTTGATCATGATCTGGGTTCGCGGCCGAGCCAGATCCGCCACTTCGGTGCGGTCCACATGGAAACTCACTTCGCCCCGGTACACGCGGCCCGAGTCGCCCTCGGCACACGACACCGTTACGACTTCGCCATCGGGCACGCAGGTGGTCGCGTCGCCGGTGCCAACCACGGCGGGGATGCCGAGTTCGCGGGCGATGATCGAAGCGTGGCAGGTGCGACCGCCGCGGTTGGTAACGATCGCGGCGGCGGTCTTCATGACCGGCTCCATGTCGGGTGTGGTGGTGTCTGCGACCAGCACCTCGCCGGGCTTGAATTCCGCCAGCTGCGTGAGGTTCTCGATCCGTCTTACCGCACCCGAGGCGATCCGTTCGCCGACCGACCGACCCTCGGTGAGTATCTCGCCCCTGCCCTCGAGCACATAGGACTCCAGCGCAGTGGCGCTGTGCTGGGAGGCCACCGTCTCGGGGCGAGCCTGGACGATGTAGAGCTTTCCGTCCAAGCCGTCCTTGGCCCACTCCATGTCCATCGGCCGCCCGTAATGCGCCTCGATGGTGCACGCGTAGCCGGCCAGCTCCAGGACGTCCGCGTCGGTGAGGCAGAACCGAGCACGGTCGGACTTTGGTGTGGGGATGTTTCGCGTCGTGTTCTTCGTCTCGCCGTCGACGAGGATCATCTTCACTGCCTTGTCGCCGATGAGGCGGCGCAACACGGCGCGGTGGCCGGCGAGATAGGTCGGCTTGTGGACGTAGAACTCGTCCGGGTCGACGGCACCCTGAACCACATTCTCGCCAAGGCCGTAGGCGCCCGTCACAAAGACGGCGTCGCGAAAGCCCGACTCGGTGTCGATGGAGAACATCACACCCGACGAAGAGATATCGGAGCGCACCATCTTCATCACCCCGATCGACAGAGAGACCTTGAAGTGGTCGAAGCCCTGGTCGACTCGGTAATGAATGGCGCGATCAGTGAACAGGCTGGCAAAACAACGACGGCACGTGTCGAGCAGGCTCTCTTCGCCTTTGATGTTGAGATATGAATCCTGTTGGCCGGCAAAGCTCGCCGTCGGCAGGTCCTCGGCGGTCGCCGAACTCCGCACAGCGAGACTGACCTCCTCGCCGTACTCCTGCTGAAGCTTGCGGTAGGCATCCAGAATCTCGGCGGCCAGATCGTCGGGGAGCCCCGCGCCGTAGACGATCTCACGGGCGCGCTTGCCCTTACGCGCCAGGGCGGCGACGTCGGCGGGGTCGAGATCGTCGAGCTCGGCATGCAGACGATCCCAGGCGCCGGCCTCGTTCAACATGTAGCGATACGCCTCGGCGGTGATGGCGAACCCATGCGGGACGCGGACGCCCTGACTGGACAGGTTCCGTAACATCTCGCCCAGCGACGCGTTTTTTCCGCCGACGAGCGGCACGTCATCGATGCCGAACTCCTCAAAAAAACGGACGTACCTGGATGTGCTCATGACTTGTCCTCTCATAGTGCGTCAAGAAGTCGGCTGCGTCGGGTCCGACCCACACGGCATCCGGTGTTGGACTCGCCCAATCTCGTTGCCCGACACCGCCGGGCAGCCGCCGTAGCCACTCTCGAGTGCACGCCGACTGAGGGACGCATAAAGTCACGTCTCGTCGGTCGAGCACTCCGGTGCCCGCGTACACCTGCGATAGCGCCACAAATGCCAACCTCGCACAGCGGCACGCACCGTGCCAGGGCCGAAGGTCACCCGAACGGGTAACGGTCCGACGGGAGGTGCGCGTAGCGGGGGAGAAGGTCACCGGCCACGACGACCGCCGAAGTGGCCGGGCCATCCGTTCACGGGCGCTCCCATGTCGGCTGTGCGGGATATGAGCGTCTACTCGTCTGCGCCGCTCGGACCATCGTCTGTGCGGAGCTGAATAAGAATCAGGTCCGGGCCGGTGACGGTCACAGCCCAGCCCAGATGCGCCGGGTGTACCGCGCTGTGTTCGGCGTCGACCGTGGTGAGGTGTTCTCCCCAGTGCAACAGCTCGGTGTAGCTCGCGACACCCAAAGCAAACAACGGATATCCGGCCAGCGGCACCTCGGCGCGCCGCAACAGCAGACGGGCACCGTATGGATGTTGCAGCAACATGGCCACTACGCCGTTTTCGTGTTCCTCAATCAGGAGGGTGGCGAAACCGAGTACCCGTTCAAACCAGTCGCTGCTGGCCAGCGGATCTCTGGTCGGCACACTCACGTGGTGCAGGCGAGTCAATGTGGGCATCGACCTGTAGTCCCCACCCACCGCATTCAGCGCGTGGGTCCCGCTTTGATTACGGCGGCACGACGCTTTCCCGGCCTGCCGGGTTCTCAGGCCACAGATACTTCTCTACTTTGCAGTCAGTTAACCGATGTAGCGCTGGATTTGGTACGGATCCACGCAGCGATAGAGAGAATAAGCAAGATTGCCGCAAAGAAGCTACCGGCAATTCCTGAGATCAATAGCGGGAGTTGGCCTCTCGCCCCCCATAGCAGACCGGCCCACAGACCTGCCGACAGAACCGCGATGCCCGTCGCACCCTGAAATACTCCTTGCGCGCTCGACTGCTGCTCGGCCGGAACGAGTCCGGAAATCCAGGCTTTTCCGACGCCGTCAGTGCATGCGGCGAACAGTCCATACAACCCGAGGATGAGCCACGCCGAGACCTTGTCGGTGGTGAGGCCGAGCCCGATGTAGCCGACCGCGAAAAAGACCATGCCTATCCCGAACACCGTGCGTCTCGGGATGCGGTCAGCGAGTGCGCCGGCCGGGTAGCTGCCCAGTGCGTATACCACGTTGTATCCCACGTAAGCGAGGATTACTTCTGCTACGGAGAATCCGATGTCATTGAGGCGCAACAGAATTAGGGCATCGGGAAAGTTGACGACGCCGAAAGCTGCCAGTAGCCAGACCACCCGCCAATACCGTCCCGGCAGTTCACGCATCGCCGCCGCCATGGGTGGCCGGCGCGCACGCTCAACCGGCCGGGGACGCTCTCGTACTAACGCCACCAGGGTCATACTCAGGACGGCGGGAACGATCGCGATGTAGAGCAACGGCGAAATCTGATGGTCGAAAAACTCGTACCCCGCAAGCCCGATCAACGGTCCGACAACCGCGCCGAGTGTGTCCATCGCACGATGAAACCCGAACACGCGCCCGCGGCTGGCGTCGTCGATTCCGTCTACCAGCAGCGCATCGCGCGGCGCGCCCCGGACACCCTTGCCGACTCGATCGATGACCCGTCCGGTCAGCACCCCGGGCCACGCACCCGCGACTGCAACGATCACCTTGCCGAGCGCGGCCATACCGTAGCCCG
The DNA here is from genome assembly GCA_963826365.1 of uncultured Actinomycetota bacterium. Taxonomy (GTDB): domain Bacteria; phylum Actinomycetota; class Actinomycetes; order Mycobacteriales; family Mycobacteriaceae; genus Mycobacterium. The sequence continues at coordinate 12,980 of CAWGXA010000017.1, forward strand.
CCGCGATCAGAGGACGCCGCGCAAACCTATCCCCGAGTGGTCCAGTCGTCAGTTTTGTCAGCGACGCCGCTCCCTCGGCCGCGCCTTCGACCGCTCCCACGACGGCGGGTGGCGCGCCGAGAACTGCGGTCAGGTAGATCGGCAATAGCGGATACAGCAATTCGCTGGCGGTGTCTTGCAGGAACGAAACAGCCGATAACACCCACACATTGCGCGTCAGCCAGCTTCTGGTTTTTGCCGCCGGAACGATCACCGGTCGACGTGGCCGTTCACCTTGGCCGGGCATGATGACCACATAGTGCTCTCCGCCCGTCGCCGTTGCACGAATTGCGATCGTACCGCCGACGTTGACTGCGCCTCCGCGGATCTCACGCGGAGCAACACTTACCGGCAACGATCAGCCGGGAAATCGGACAGTGGTCCCGGGCATCAGTTGAACGACTCGACCGCGGCATTCCACTTCGACTCCGGCGGCGTCGCGTGGATCAACACTGATGATCACGCCCTTTCCGCTGACCCGCAGGTGCAGGTGCAGACCCCGGTAGTGGATCGGGAACGCCAGCACGCCAAGGGCTTCCGGCCAGTGCGGGGAGAGGATGATGCGGTTGGACCGAGTCTCCATCCCGGTAAAGCATCGCTGTATGAGGTCGACGGTGCCGGCCATGGCCGCGAGGTGAATGCCTTCGGACGTGGTGCCGCCCTGGATGTCTGAGACGTCGGACTTCAGCGCCTGTTGGAAGAACTCCATTGCACGATCGCGGTTGGCCCGAGCGAGGACCCAGGTATGCACCACACCGCTGAGCGTCGACCCGTGCGACGTGCGGGCCAGGTAGTAGTCAACCATTTTTGGGACCTTGTCGGGCATGAAGCGATAGCCGAGCCGGTCTAGTAGCTCACACAACTCCGTTGCCGACATCAGGTAGAGCAGCATGAGGACATCGGCCTGCTTGGAAGCCTTGTACCGGTTCACGTCGTCGGTCTCCGCCTCGAGGATGCGGTCGAGGCGTTGGATGTTGCCGTACTGCCGCCGGTAACGGTCCCAGTCCAGTTCCTCCAACTCGCCGTATCCCTCGAACTGGCTGATGAGGCCGTCATGAAACGGGACGTACATCCGTCGACTTACCGCCTCCCAGTGCGCTAGTTCGGCACTGTGCAGTCCGAGTGTCTCGAGTAGATCGAGTCGGTTCGGCAGCGGTAGCAGTTTCAGCGCGTCGAGGGCGCGCATGATCACCCAGACAGCCATCACGTTGGTGTAAGCATTGTTGTCGATGCCGTCGTATGGCGCGTCCGGGTAGCCCGAGTGGAATTCATCGGGCCCGATGACGCCCCGGATGCCGTAGCGTTCGCGTTCCTGGTCGTAGCTGGCCCTACTTACCCAGAAGCGTGCGATCTCGGCCAGCAACTCCGCGCCATAGTCGATGAGGTAGGCGAGATCTCCGGTGACCTGATAAAAATTCCACGCGCTGTAGGCGACGGCGACGCCGATGTGGTGCGCACGAGCGCTGCCGTCGGGGTTCCACCGGCCGCTGCGCGGATTGAGGTGCAGGCGTTGGCTTTCCTCGCGTCCATCGCTGCCGGATTGCCACGGGAACATCGCGCCGGAGTAGCCTGCCGCCCGGGCGGCGTGACGTGCCTCGGGCAGGCGCCGATAGCGGTATCCCAGCAGCGACCGGGTGATCATGGGTAGTCGCAAGTTGAGTACCGGGAAGATGAACAGCTCGTCCCAGAAGATGTGCCCGCGATATGCCTCACCGTTCAGTCCGCGGGCCGGTATCCCGACATCGAGATCGCAACTGTTGGGGGAGACCGTCTGTAGGAGATGCAGGAGATGCAGTCGTAGGATGCGCGATTCGTCGGTGAAGTCTTCGAACTCGATGGACAGGCGCTCCCACAGATGTACCCAGGCATTCAGGTGCCCGTCGCGCAACTCGGCGAACCGGCCGAGTCGGCTCAGCCAGCGCTGCGCATCGACAGCAGGTTCGGACGTCGCGGCATCGCGCCCGGTGAAGACGGTCACGATCTTCTCCACGGTCAACTCGTCACCGACCGACACCTTGACGGCGATGTCGTGACCGATTTCGGCTGCCTGGTCGAAAAGGTGGTAGGTAGCCGGGACGGGAATCCCGTCCCGCCACACGATGCTTCGCGCCGCCATGGCAATGGGAATGCGCGACTGGGTAGTCTGGACTGTCAGCAGCACAGAATTATCTGAGATCTCTCGCTTTTCTACCAACCCGAGATGATCGTTGGCCAAATCCCGATACCGCTCGACCAGTGAGTTCGTCACGTTGCCGTCCAGCGTCGAGCGAATCTCGATTGTCCCTGACCAGTCCTCGGCGACGATCGTCGTTTGCAGGGCACCGACGTGGGGCGAGTGCATTGCGGCGAATCGTTGCTGGGTCAGCGAACTGGTGCGTCCGGCGTCGTCACAGAAACGCACCTCCCTCGTCAGTATCGCGCCGCGAAGGTCGAAGGTCTGCCGGTAGGAGAGCACCCTGACCGCGTCGATGTCGAACCAGTTGCCGCCGTCGACCCGGAACGTCAGGGCAAGCCAGTTAGGTAGGTTGACCAAACTCTCGTTGTCGACTGCGGTGCCCGATACGTCGTCGACGAGACGGTTGTAAACCCCGGCGACATAGGTGCCCGGATAGTGCACCTGGTCGGCCTTCGATTCGGGCGCAGCGCCCCGGGTGGCGAAGTAGCCATTTCCCACCGTGCACAACGACTCACGAAGCTTCTCGTTCTGCGGGTCGTAGCCATCAAAGGTGAAATCCCAAGCCTTGGAAGATGTCTGGTATTTGGTTGCCAGCCAATTCGAGCCACGCTGAACGAACTCCCGCACCTCATCGGGGCTCTGCAGAGCAAAACGGGCGGCCGTCTTTCGGTCGCCATCCTCGTCGTGCCGCACCACTATCCCGATGCCGTCGAATTGGACTGCGTCGAAAGCGTCTTCGTCGGTGAGGTCGTCGCCGATGTAGATCGGCAGCAGGGAGCCCGTCGCGTCGATGCGATCGCGAATCCAGGCCAGCGTGGTCCCTTTGTTCCAGTCGATGTCGGGCCGCAGCTCCACGAGCATGCGCCCATTCGTCACGCGTAGGCCATCTCGCTGTCCGAGCTTGTGTGTGGCAGAGACGATCTCGCCGATGTGCTCAGGTGTGACCTCGCGGTAGTGAACCGCGACGGCGAAACGCTTGTGTTCCACTCGTACTCCGGGAATCTCCGCCAGGCTCTTGCCTAACTCGGCGGCCGCCCGCTCGAGGATACCGACGGCGGCGGCGGCCGCTTCGTTTCGGTGATAGGTGCCGTCCGGCCCGGTCAGCTCGAAGCCGTGGCTGCCTGCATACCAGATACCCGGTATTGGTACCCGGGCGCGGATGTCGGCGAGGTCGCGGCCACTCAGTATGGCGACCGAGCATTGCGACGCTAAGCTTGCCAGCGCCTTCTCCGCTCCATCCACGAGGACGGCGGCGCCGGGATCGGCAACGATGGGGGACAACGTTCCGTCGTAATCGAAGAACAACATTGGCTCTCGGGCGCCCAGGACACCAATGATCTGACCGTATGACTCCACCGCATCGGGGACCGCGGAGATCCGCCTGTCGCCCGCGCGTACCGCGACGTCCGCCAGGTCCGCAACCACGACGTCGGCGCCGCACCGCAGTAGTCGGCTGGGATTCCCGGAGCGGTCGACACCGATGACAAGTGCGAAACCGTCGTTTTGGGCCGCCGCTATCCCGGCACCGACGTCGTCGACGACGACAGACCGTTGCGGACGCGCACCGAGTTGGCGAATGGCTTCCACGAGGATCGCGGCAGGGATGCCATCGACGCAGACACCGAAAAGTTCATCAATCCCAGCGGATTTCAATAGTTGTTGACCGCCCGGGCGCAACGAATAGACCGCCGTGCCGACCCCGACGTCGAGCAACTTTCGCACCAGGTTGATCGTCGACTCGACCAGAACACCATCAGTGTCGGTCAACACAGCGTCGAGGTTGAAGATCACGGCGTCGTGGTAGCGCGGGTCGACGGTGACCGACAGCGTCATGGCGATGTCTTTGCTTGAGCGAACGACCATTGGGCGCCGTCGACATCTATGGGGTCGGCGACCATCTCGAAAAACCGCTCGACATCTTCGCGGAGGCAGTGCGCGGTGCCGGGAGTCAGCAGCATGGCCGAACCGGCAGCGATGCCCAGCCGCACCGCCTTGTTGAGTGGCCAGCCGCGCTTAAGGCCGACGGTGATACCGGCGGTCATGGCGTCCCCGGCGCCCACACCGCTGCCGGAAGGCACCTGTACAGCCGAATAACGTTGGCTTCCATGCGGTGTGGCAAGCAGAGCGCCCTCGGAGCCAAGTGACACGACGACGAATTCAGCGCAGCCGCGGTCAATGAGTTCGTGTGCCGCGGCTAGCTGTTCTGACTCACTGATGAGTTCCCGTCCGACACATTCGCGCAGTTCTCGGACGCTCGGCTTGAGCAGAAAGACTCCGGAAGAGATATGTCGTAATCCAGCTCCGGACGTGTCGAGAATCAGCAGCGCACCGCGCTCGCGACAGATGTCGGCGACCCGCTGATAAAAGTCGGCAGGCACGCCGGGCGGCAGGCTGCCGCTCGCCACGACGAAGTCCGCGGATCCTGCTGCGGCGCTCAGCGTGTCGAGGAACTCGGTCTGCTCGGCATCAGTGAGCCGCGGGCCTGGGAGCACGAACCGGTACTGCTTCCCGGTCCTGTGCTCGTCCACGGTGAAGCTTTCCCTGGTGGAATTAGCCACGGTGATCCGCTGCACCGGAACCCCCGAGTCAGCCACCAGATCCGTCACCTTGTCGCCGGCGTGGCCGCCCGCGGGAAAGAGCGCCATTGCGGACTCGCCGAGCACATGGGCGATTCGCGCGACGTTGATGCCGCCGCCGCCGGGATCGTAGCGGGGCAGCCCGCATCGCATTTTATCGGTGGGAATGACCCGATCGGTGTCCGTGGTGATGTCGAGCGCCGGATTCATCGTCAGGGTCACAATTCTGGTTTCCGACTTCGTCGGGGCCTTCATTGCCATTGGCTCAACTCTCTCGGGGCTGTCGTGAGCGACACCTGAATCCGACCAGTTGACGGGCGCCGGCGGTAGGGACCGAAGTCCCGCGCCCCGTGGGCCGTTTGTCGGCGATGCCCTTAGCGACCCTCGTGATACCGGGCCTCGCGTACCTAATCCTCATCCTCGGATCAACGCAACTAGGCCAGCGGTTCGCGCGCAACAATGACCGGCACGCGGGCCAACAGCACCACTGCCGCGCTGACCGAGCCCAACACCATTCCGGCGAATCCGCCCCGGCCATGACCGCCGACTACCACGAGCTGAGCCGACTCGGACGCATCCACGATTGCGCTTGCCGGCTTATCGCGCGCGACCAGCCGGGAAACAGGCACATCGGGGTAGCTCTCACCCCAGCCGGCCAAACGCTCGGCCAGTAGCTCGTCCTCTATCGCCCTCAGTGCCGGCCAGCCGGGGCCGGGCAAACTGACGATGGAATCGAACACGCTTACATCGCTCCACGCGTGCAGGGCCGCCAGTCCTACTTTCCGGCGCGAGGCTTCATCGAACGCGATCGCCGTCGCCAACTCCGACTCCCGCGACCCGTCAATTCCCACCAGCACGGGGGCCTGTGCGGCATCGGCATTCAGTTGGACGCCGTCGTGGATAACTGCGACCGGACAATGTGCGTGATAGACAAGCCCGGAGCTCACCGAGCCCATGTGGCGGCCGCGCAATGTGCCGGTACCGAGGCAACCCACCACAACCAAGGCGGCGTCTTTGGACAGGTCGACTAGAGCGGGAACGGTCATAGCACAAGGCATTTGGCAGTCGATGTGTGCTGAGCCGCGCTGACAGCTTTCCTCCGCGGTCTTGAGCGCTTCGTCGAGCACTTGTCGCCCTCGCTCCCGCTGCCCACGCATCCACATCGGGACCAATGAGGATTCCAGCCATGTCCCCGCAGTCGCCGGAACAGCATGCACCAACGTCAGCGGAACATTGCGCAACTCGGCGTCGCGGGCGGCCCACTGGACAGCAACCTTAGAGCCCGGCGAGCCGTCGACGCCGACGACGACCCCCGGGTGCGTACTGAGTTTCGACACGACATCCTCCTTTGTTTTCACAGGATGGGTCGTGACGGCCCGGGCCACCAGAGCATTTCGCCCCCAATTAGGAGCGATTCAGTTGAGGTCGGCACTGGCCATGCCACACATGGTGCGGCGCCGGCGGCTGCCCGACCCGCATCGCTACCAGGGTGTAGCACCGCTTCCACCGGTACCCACTCCTACTAGAGGGTTTCAGGGGTGGGCCACTGCAGACGTTCTTTACGGCTGGTCATGGTGCGAGCCAGGGTGCCAGGAGTGCAGGGTTCCCAGCAGTGCGTTCTTCTTGTAGTGGTGATCCGTCATTCGCCGAAGGATACTGTCGAGCGCGACGACTGCGTCGTTGATATACGGCCCCTTATTGAGCATCGCGCATTCGGCGCGTTCGCTCATTGCGGCATCGCTGATCTCTGCGCGCGCGGGATTCCCCGTCTTGGTGAGCTGTTCGAGTATTTGGGTGGCCCAGATCACGGGTAAGTGCGCCGCCTCGCACAGCCACAGGATCTCTTCTTGCAACTCGGCCAGGCGTTCGTATCCGCACTCGACGGCAAGGTCCCCACGCGCGATCATCACACCGACGCGCGGACGCCGCATCGCCGTAAGCAGCAGTTGGGGAAGATGTTCGAACGCTTGCCGGGTCTCAATTTTCAGCACGATTCCCAATGAGTCGCCGCCGAGGCGGCTCAATGCGCCGAGCAACTGTTCGACATCGGAAGGGTCTCGCACGAAAGACATCTCGACCAGATCGGCCAGTTCGACCACCGTCGACAGGTCAGACAGGTCTTTCTCGGTCACGGCAGAGATCGGGAGGTTGGTGTCGGGCACGTTGATTCCCTTACCGGCGCGGAGGCGGGACCCCGCCTCTGCTGCGTGCTCGATCCGCAACCGCAGCACGCCATGACCTACGCCGACTATCTCGCCGCCGATCTTGCCGTCATCGAAGTGCACCTTCTCTCCAATGTGGGCATGATCGAAGATCTCGGGCAACGTGCAGCCAATGCGCGGAACACCCTCGGCGGCCAGCGGTGCCGGCGAACAATCGCTGGTCAACTCGAGGATGTCTCCGCGATGCAGGACGAGGCTCTGTTCGGTTTGCGGAAGCTCTCCGATGTGTGTCGAATCCTCGACTCCGTGGACGCGCAGCGCCGTCCCGGTGGCGAGGTAGGTGGTCTTGTCGGCAATGGCGACGAATCCGCCTGGGGCGTCCGATTTCTGAGCAACGGCTTTCAGCACCAGGCTGCGCTTCGCGCCGCGGGTGTCGTGCAGAAGCAGGACGTCGTCGTCGTGGCGGCGGCCGAGCCATTGCCCGGAAACCGGTAGCGACACCAGGCCGGCTTCGGGCGCGTCGATCGGGTCTTCCGCCGGAGTCAGCCATGCCCGCGCCGGGGCGGTTTCCTGTCCCAGCGCATTCCTGGATGGCCGGAGTTTCACGACGCGCGGCCCGGGTTCAAGCGGGCCAGTCCGCAGTTTGGGTCCCCCAAGGTCCATAGCAATCAAGCAGGTTCGGCCGGTCGCTTCGGCCGCTTGCTTGACATGCTGTGCCATGGCGCGCCATGCCTCGGCGCCGTCATGCGCACAGTTGATTCGTGCGATGTTCACCCCGCGTTCCACTAACTGGCGAACCAAGTCGCCGATCGGTCGCTGCCGACGAGGGGAGTGTGACCATGATGCGGGTTACACGATCGACCGGCTCTGGGCCCAGTAGCTGCTGCGTTCGGTAGCGGAGCAATTCAGGGCCGTCCTCGACGCTGGCGCCGGGGAGCCGAGGCTGTTGCCAGGCGTCACCGAGCATGGCACAGATCGCCGACCGCACCAGGAGCAAGGTGGCTTCGACATGAGGCTCGCTGCGACCCAATGACGACAGCCCGTAGGCAGCGAGGCGGGCCTGCAGGTTGCGGAGATCACATTGTCGAATTGCCCAATAGTGCAGCATGTTCCGAGCACTTGATCGATTCTGGGTCGCCACGCCTATGAGCCACCAGGACCACAATGACTCGGCCGCGGCCAATCGCGCCAGGAGGTTATCTACGTCGTCGCGCAACTTGCTCAACTGCCGGCTTGCGGGTTTAACGTCGATCTTCGTATTCGAGCACTGACGCTCCAAAGTATTCGATGCGCCGACATCGGCGACGGTAGCTATTGAGGGGCGGAAAACTGTTGAGACTCCTCGGCGGTCGCGACGGTGATGCGCGTAGTGACCTCGCCAGTAGGAGGCTGCGCCGACTCCTATGGCGTCCTGTCCTTTGTCGTCCCTGACGTTACGGAGATCGCAACACCGGGCCCTAGAGGCATTGGTCCCAATTCCCGAGAAGATTGGACTCCGTTCGCGGCGATGCTCGAGAAGCTCCCGGGAATCGGAGGACTTTGTCCTCTGCTGCTCGGCCCGAGGCATGGTGAGACTCGAGATGGCGTGCAACAGATGCGGCATCCAGACCATAGAACTATGAGGAGACCATTGTGGCTATTCGGGTGGGCGTGAACGGATTTGGACGTGTCGGCCGAAACTTCTTCCGTGCGGTGGACGTACAACGGGCGGCAGGCACCACCGACATCGAGATCGTCGCGGTGAATGACCTCACGGACAACAAGACGCTGGCGCACCTGCTCAAATATGACTCCGTCCTCGGGCGCCTACCGCACGACCTGTCGGTCGACGGCGAGGACTTCGTGGTGGGAGACCGGCGGATCAAGGCGTGGTCCATCGCGGACGGGCCTGCGGCGGTGCCGTGGGGAGATCTCGGCGTGGATGTCGTAATCGAGTCGACCGGGCGGTATACCGCCGCGGAGCAGGCCCGCGGTCACCTGCACGGCGGGGCGAAGAAGGTGGTGGTGTCCGCGACGTCGAAGGGCGCGGACCTCACCATCGTGATGGGCGTCAACCACCGCGACTACGACGGCACGCAGACCGTCGTCTCCAACGCCTCGTGTACGACGAACTGTCTTGCGCCGATGGCGAAGGTGCTCGACGAGGTGTTCGGAATCGAGCGCGGGCTCATGACCACCATCCACGCGTACACCCCAGACCAGAACCTGCAGGACGGTCCGCACCGCGACCTTCGCCGGGCCCGCGCCGCGGCGATCAATGTGGTGCCCACGTCCACCGGGGCTGCCCGCGCGATCAGCGTGGTGTTGCCCCAGCTCGAGGGCCGGCTCGACGGGTACGCGCTGCGGGTGCCGGTGCCCACCGGTTCAGCCACCGATCTCACCGTCATCGTCCGCGAGCCGGCAACCACCGAAGCCGTCAACGCCGCGTTCGCCGCCGCCGCCACCAAGGTGAGCTGAAGGGCTTCCTCACCTATACCGAGGACCCCATCGTGTCCTCCGACATCGTGACCGATCCGTCGTCGTGCATCTTTGATTCGGGGCTCACCAAAGTCACTGGCGATCTGGTGAAGATTGTCGGTTGGTACGACAACGAGTGGGGTTACTCCCACCGCCTCGCTGACCTCACCGGCTTGGTGGCGTCCACCCTCTGAGCCGATATGTGATCGATGACGGGTCCCGTTGCCGCTCGAACTTCACGCTGCCGGCCCAACCTCATGCCTCGGGGTGAAACGTCAGAACGTCGCCAATTGGCCGCCGCGGCGTCATAGCGGGTACCTCGCCATGGGCAAGTGCTTCGCCGATGCGGATCACAATTTGCTGCATAGCTGCGCGCCCGGTCAAGGTGCCGATGAGATCGCGGCTGGACCATAGCTCCGTGAGCTGGGTCAGTGTGCATGTCGCCTTCCCAGCTAACGTGCATTCCAACAGCACGGCGGACAACGCTTCGCCAGACCGCAAGGCGTCAGCACGGGTCTCCTCGTCGGTGGACAGAACCAGCACTAAGGACTGGTCTTGGCCAAAGCCAGCGGACCGCTCGTCGTGAGCGCTAACCGGGAATACCCGTCCGATGTCGACCCGATCATTTTCGTCCGCCGACAGCAGTGAACTGCGTGGAATCCCATCAGAATTCTCGAAATGACCAGTCCACCAGTATAATTCGTCATGATACGAGGAGTCGTAGAACCGCAGCGATTCGGTAAGGCGTGATGCCCTGGCCAGTTCCGGACGCAACTCCTTGGCTATCACGTCAAGATGAACTCTCCTCGCATCGACGGCGTCGCGGAGGACAGGTTCCAAGGACTCCCAGTTTTCCAGTGTGGCGAAGGGAAGTCGATCGGTGCGGCGGTGCAGGATCGCGTCGGCCCGGCGGCGATCATCATCGGTGACCAGGCTCATCGGGCTGAATTCAAATGACGCGAGATGATCGAGGTTGTTTGGGTCTGGAAATCTATCGACGTCGGCAGTCCACCCAGCTGCCGCCATCGCGACGGGTAGGTGGTCGAGCACGGCGCCGCAGCTGATGAGCGCCTCCCGCCCCGACTTGTCGGTGGAGTAGAGAATGCGGCTGTGATCGACGTATAGGTGCAGACTGGCGCCCTCGGCGACCCACTGCCAAGGCTGACTGTTGTGCAACGATGGGGCCCGGCAGGCCAACTGCACCGCAGCCCTGACTACGTCGTTGTCCACCAATGCATCCGGCATGATCAACCTCCAAACTAGTGTCAAACCTGGAACACAACGGCGGACGGCACCAGGGTCGTTGGTCCCCGAGTACGCGCACTATTGGTTCCGGAAGTCTGACGACCGGATCCTCCCGCAAACGCACCTTAGAACAGGAGACGTGCATGAAA
>CAWGXA010000018.1:0-22632 GCA_963826365.1 uncultured Actinomycetota bacterium
CGGCTGCCCGGTCCGCTCAGCGCGTCGATGTTGGCGAACAGCGCTTCCTGGGCGGCCGCCGGCAGAAACGGCAGCAGCCCCTCGGCCAGCCACGCCGTCGGCGCGCTCGCGTCGAAGCCGGCGTCGCGTAAGGCTTGCGGCCAGTCGTGGCGCAGGTCGACAGCTACGGCCCGCCGGTCGGCGATGGGCGTGGCGCCGTGACCGGCCAGTGTCTCGCTCTTGTATTCCAGCACCTTGGGCAGGTCGATCTCGTAGACGACGGTGCCGGCCGGCCAGTCCAACCGGTAAGCGCGCGAGTCCAGGCCGGCCGCCAGAATCACGACCTGGCGTATCCCGCCGGCAACCGCGTCGGTGAAGTACTCGTCGAAGAAGTGGGTGCGCACCGCCTGGTAGTCGATCATCTGCTGGGAGTCGACAGTGGAGTCAGGATCGTCGTCCTCGGCCCACCAGGCGGCGACCTGCTCGCGCACTCCCTCGAGTTCGGGCGTGGCGACCAACGGCTCGGCAAACTGGTCGCGGATCAGCGGGTCGGCGCTGGCCGTCTCGGCGGCCCGGCCAGGGCGACCATCACCGCGGTCGCCCCGACGCTGGTGGCGATGTCCCAGGAGTCGTCCGCGGTGCGCGCCATTACAGCAGCTCGGCGACCACGAAGTCGGAGAAGGCATCCTTGTCGTCGGACAGCGGAACGTTCTCAATCCAGCGGCCCAGCCGGCGCATCTCGTCGGTGGAGTGCTGCGCGGTGGTGCGCCAGCCGTGCCCGTTCAGCCATTCGGTGACGTTCTGCACGGTTCTCGTCGCGATACATCAGCTCGCCGACGTCGACGGACTGCTCGAAGCCGATTTCGTCGGCCACCTTCTTGAAGCGCTCGCGCATCTGCTGCCGCCGCTCCTCGGCATGGTTGGGTGCGGTCTCCGCCGAGATCCGGCTTCCCGCCGGGCTCAGCTCGCCGACCAGGGTGAAAAGTCGGTCCTGGGCCTCGGCTGGTAGGTACGATCAGCAGCCCCTCGGCCAGCCAAGCGGTGCGTTGCGTCGGGTCGAAGCCCGCGGCCCGCAGCGCGGCGGGCCAGTCCTGACGCAAATCGATGGCCACCTCGCGGCGATCGGCGGTAGGGGTCACGCCGTTTTTGACCAGCGTGCTGGATTGGTAGTCGAATACCTGCGGCTGATCGACCAGCAGACCGTGGCGCCGGCCGGCGAGTCCAGCCGGTAAGGCGCGAGTCCAGGCCCACGCCAGGATCACGATCTGGCGGATTCCGGCGGCGCCGGCATCGGTGAAGTAGGTGTCGAAGAACTGGTCCGCACCGCCCGGTAGCCCGCGCGCGATGCAGGTGCGCGCGGAGTCTTCGTCGAGGGCTTCGATCTTGGCCGTGACCTCGGGGTCGAGCATGGCTTCCCAGAACACCCGGATCAGCGCCCTCGATCAGCAGTTCGGCGTAGGGGTCGCGGATCAGCGCATCGGGTCGCTCGGTTTCGACGGCCCGGGCCGCAGCCACCATGACCGCGGTGCTGCCAACGCTGGTCTTGATGCCCCAGGTGTCGCCGCGGGTACGGAATGAGCTCATCGAATGCTCCGTTTTCTGTTTGGGCTAGTTGGACGCATGGTTGAGATGCGCCCCAGCAAGGCGCTGCGCACGGCGTCGTCGGACAGGTCTCCGGGTCCCGCGCGGGCCAGCGGGCCATCTCTTCGCGGTCGTTCACGACCTGCACGAGCCAGCCGTGGTCGGCGAGCCACTCAGCGGCATCCGACCGGTCGGGCTCGTTGTAGGTCAAGGCCTCGACGTTGACATCAGCCCGAGCCGCTCACGCATCCGCGTCCAGCCCCGGTGTTGCTGCTGGAGTTAATGCCGAAGGCTTCGATGGCGACGCGACTGCCCGCGCCGCTTAGCGCGGTGAACATTTCGAAGAGCCGGTCCTGGGCATCGCTGGGCAGGTAGGGCAGCAAGCCCTCGGCCAGCCACGCCGTCGGTTGGGTGCGGTCGAATCCGGCCGCCGTCAGCGCCGCCGGCCAGTCGTCGCGCAGGTCCACTGCGACGGTGCGCCGGCGGCGGTGGGTACCGCGCTGTTGGATTCCAGGATTCCGGTTTTGTATTCCAGCACCTTGGGCTGGTCGACCTCGTACACCGCGGTATCGGCCGGCCAATCCAGCCGGTAGGCCCGCGAATCCAGCCCGGCGGCCAGGATCACCACCTGCCGGATCCCGTCGCTGACGGCGTCGGCGAAGTACTCGTCGAAGAAGTGAGTGCGTACCGCCTGGTAGTTGATGCCGAGGCGGTGCTTGCGTTGGCCCTCTTCATCGCCGTCGAGCCAGGCCAGTTCGGGGTCGGTCGGCCGGGCCCATGCGGGTCCGGCCGGCGACACCAAGGTCCGGGCGAAATCGTCACGAATCAGGGGGTCGGGCCCGGCCGTCTCCGCGGCGCGCGACGCCGCGACGCCCAGCGCAGTCGCGCCGACGAGTTCGGTGATGGCCCAAGAATCGCCCTCGGTACGTAACGAGGACGCTGACGAAGAGGTGTCATCGAGTTCAGTCATGCCACCACGATGCTACCCGAAAAAGTTAGTTAGCCTATGCGCTTTGTGCCCGATCTCACTGCGCCTGCAACGGCGCCGCGCTGGTTAGTCTTTGGGCCGAAACAGCGCGCCGGCCAGCAGCTGCCGCAGCATTCCGGTGAGGTCGGCCATCTCGCGGCTACGCAGATAACCGGCATAGAACCCCACCCCGCAGAGCACAACCAGCAGCGTCTCGGTCAATGCCGCGACGTCGACGTCGGCGGCGACTTCGCCGCGCTCGATTGCGTCGTTGACGGCCCACGTCAGAAACTCCCGACTGTTCGAACAGAATCGCTTTCCGATGAGTTCAGTTCCGGATGACGTTGCGATTCCAGCACATTGGTAACCAGAAACGCCGATGCGGACGGATTTTCCGAATTCGCGTCCATCGCGGCGGAGATGAACGAGCCGAGCCGTCCCATCAGGGTGGTTTCGCCGCCGGCCCGTTTAATGCCGGCGGCGACGACCATTTCGTTGGTTTCATCGACGACTTCGCGATAGAGCATTCGCTTGCTGGGGAAATAGTGGTTGATCGCCGGCCTGGTCAGATCGGCGCGCACCGCGATGGCCTGGAAAGTCGCTCCGTCGTAGCCGCGCTCGCTGAATACCAGACGAGCGGCGCGCAAGATTCTCTTGCGCGTCTCGTCTGCCTTCGCGGCCGGCGGACGCCCCGGCCTGCGCCTCCCCGTTGACGGCACTAGTGGATTGTGCCACCGCCTCGATGCGGCATTAACGCATTCGGCGGAATATGGCCAAATTTCCCGGCTTGGTAGTCCTCCATCGCCTCGATCAATTCCGCCCGGGAGTTCATCACGAAAGGCCCATAGTGGAATACCGGTTCACGAATCGGTTGGCCACCGAGAAACAACACATCAATTGCGGTGGTGGCTGATGAGTCCTGGGCCGGTTGCGCGGCCACGGTGATCCGATCGCCGGGCCCCAGCACGGCCAACTGACCCTGCCGAATTGGGTGGCCGACCGGACCGACGTATCCGCTCCCGGACAACACATAGATCAGCGAGTTGAAATCACGCTGCCATGGAATGTTGAGCCTGGCCCCGTTTTCAATCGTGGCGTGCGCCAAGGTGATTGGCGTGTGAGTGACACCGGGTCCGCTATGTCCGTCAACATCGCCGGCGATGATGCGGACCAGCGCGCCACCGTCGTCGGAGGCCAGCAATCGGGCGTCACCGCCTTCGATGGCCTGATACCGAGGTGGCGCGAACTTGTCTTTCTTCGGCAGGTTCACCCACAGCTGGATCCCGTGGAAGACACCACCGCCGTCGACCAACTCGGCGGGCGGGGTTTCGATGTGCAGGATGCCCGACCCGGCCGTCATCCATTGCGTCGCACCATCGGTGATCAAGCCGCCACCCCCGTGGGAGTCCTGGTGCGCGAACTTGCCGTCGATCATGTAGGTGACGGTTTCGAACCCACGGTGCGGGTGCCAATCGGTGCCCCTGGGCTCGCCCGGTTCGTATTCCACCTCGCCCATCTGGTCCATATGGACAAACGGGTCTAGGGCGGCGGTGCTCACCCCCGCAAATGCCCGCACAACCGGGAATCCCTCGCCCTCGTAGCCGCGCGGGCCGGTGGTGATCGACCGGACCGGGCGCTCGGTGTCGGCGGGGTTGGCCGCGCCAATCCGTGCCAGTGTCAGTGTGTCTGCGGTGATAGCAGGCATTTTTACCTCCTCATTTCCAACTGTCTGTATAACCGGACTGAGGTCCGTTTATTCCGGCGGCTTCCGCCAGGGGAGTCGGTGGCAACCGGTTGCCAGCCGGCGGATACTCATGACGCCGCGTGAGCAGTGGACCGATCCGCCTCCATCCAGCAGCCACACTCTCGAGAGGCGGTCGATGGTTTGATAGGGCAACATTTGCTTTGGTAGACGGTCGGTTGCGGCTTCGAGATATCTGGGATGGCTGCGACGGCGAGCGATGCAATGCGGATTGGGAGGATGGCGCAGTGGGGCAATACAAATCGACCGCCGATCCGGTACGGACCCAGCGAGCGGTGTCGAATGCGGGTGGACACGTGGCTG
The DNA here is from genome assembly GCA_963826365.1 of uncultured Actinomycetota bacterium. Taxonomy (GTDB): domain Bacteria; phylum Actinomycetota; class Actinomycetes; order Mycobacteriales; family Mycobacteriaceae; genus Mycobacterium. Next base: position 4,593 of record CAWGXA010000018.1, read on the forward strand.
GCTGGCTACGCGCAAACCGTCTCGGACTGTTCTGTGTGGCGATCGTGGTGGGGATCGGCGCGGGGCTGGGCGCCGTGGGGTTCCGCTACTTGATCTCCGGCGCCACCTGGCTGGCGACAGGCCACGCGGAGTTCGGTCAGCAGGGCTGGGTGCCCAGCGATCACTTGCCCTGGCTCGGAGTTGCGTTCTTTGCGGTCATCCCCATCATCGGCGGATTGCTCTACGGTCCGTTGATCTCCCGGTTCGCCCGCGAGGCTCGCGGTCACGGTGTCCCGGAAGTGATGATTGCGGTGGCAGAGAACGGTGGCCGTATTCGCCCCCAGGTGACGGTGGTGAAGGCGCTGGCCTCCGCGATGTGTATCGGCACCGGCGGCTCGGTCGGCCGTGAAGGACCGATCGTGCAGATCGGTGCGGCGCTGGCCTCCAGCCTCGGCCAGTGGGTGCGCATGCCGGAAAACCGGCTGCGGGTGCTCGTGGCCTGCGGCGCCGCTGGTGGCATCTCAGCCACATTCAACGCCCCCATCACCGGAGTGTTTTTCGGCGTCGAATTGATCCTGCGCGAACTGTCCGCCGAGGCGATCTTCACCGTCATGCTCTCGGCAATGGTCGCCGACGTAGTCGCTCGGGTCTTCTTCGGCTCAGACCCATTCCTCGCCCACCTCCCGGCAGGAATCGAGCTGAATCACATCGCCGACTATCTTTTGATCGCTCTTCTCGCGGCGATCGCCGGTGTAATCGGGATTCTGTTCAAGAACGTGCTGTACAAGATCGAGGATCTCTGCGATCGCGTGTGGGGCGACCGTCCGGATTGGGCACGACCGGCGGTGGGAGGGGCCGTGCTCGGGCTACTGCTGCTCGTGGTGCCGCAGCTGTACGGGGTGGGCTACCCGGTCATGTACGGCGCGTTCGCCGGCAACTACGCGGTGTGGTTTTTGGTCATACTCGCTGCAGGCAAGATGTTGGCCTGCGGATTGACCATCGGAATCGGCGGCTCCGGCGGCGTATTCGCCCCTTCTCTATTCGTCGGGGCTACGTCCGGCATGGCGTTCGGGCTGATCGCCCAGCACATCTTCGGCTCAGCAGTCGGTCACCCCGCGCTATACGCCATCGTTGGTATGGGGGCGGTGTTCGCCTCGGCGGCCCGCGCCCCACTCACGGCACTGGCCAGCACGGTCGAGATGACAGGTGACTTCACCCTCACGTTGCCGATTATGTTGGCCGTTGCCGTCGGTACCACGGTGTCCCGTGGGATCTCCTACGGCACCATCTACACCACCAAGTTGCTGCGGCGCGGTATCGACATTGACCGGCCCAGCCCCGACCAGGCGTTCGTCGCACTAACCGCCGCTGACGCGATGCACCGGCTCACAGTGCCGCTCGACATCGCCCATCGTGCGCCCGCGATTGAACCGGATTGGACGCCCGTATTAGGACCCGTCACCCGCACCCGCGAACCGCAGGCACTGTTCTCCAACGACAGCCTTGCTCAGGCACTGCGCCAACTCGTGGTGTACGGCCGCGACGGCCTTCCCGTCATCGACACCGAAGCCCGTCGGGTCGAAGGCTGGCTGACCAATCAGAATGTGCTGCGCGCGGTGGAAGCCTATCTCGTCGCGGCCCTACCGGAGCTCGCCGCCAGCCATCGAGCTGCCGAATGGGCCGATCCGCAAGCCGACCAGGCTGAACATGACGCGCGAAGCGAGCTCTCCGGTTATTGCGTCGTTGAACACACTCTCGCCACCGACTCCAATGCCGTAGGTCAAGCCGTCGGTGAACTCGACTGGTCGGACGGGCACATTCCCGTCTCCGTTGTCCACAACGGGCAACTCGTCGATGCCACCGACGACTTGCGACTAGCCCCGGGCGACAGAATCAGCATCCTGGTTCCCAAAAATGGCGAAGTGCGCGGCGCCGAACCGCCGCTCAGTTAGCCGATCGCGCGGTGTTGGCCGCACTCTTCTCAGTGCTCTTGCCGCCGTGGCTCAACTTGCCGCCCGCGCTTTCCAGATGCGCCCGCACGAACCATTGGAACTTCTCCAGCGGCCCCGCCTGCGCGATCAGCAGGTCCTGCGTCACCGGGTCGAGGTCGTCTGTCTCGTCGATGGCCGCCCGAAGGTCCTCGACCACGCCGTTGTAGACCAAGTCCAGCGCAGCCAGGTGCGCCGGCACGGTGTCGCGGCCAACCGAGTAGTCATCCCAGGACCGATCCCTGACGATGGCGCCCGGTGTGCCCTCCGGCGAAGCACCAAGTGCCGCAATGCGTTCGGCGACATCATCGGCAAATCCGCGCACCAGTTCCACCTGGGGGTCGATCATCTCGTGTACGCCAATGAAGCTGGGCCCCACCACATTCCAGTGAATGTGCTTGAGCGTCAGATGAAGATCGTTATAAGTGCTCAGCTGCTTCTGTAGCAACTCGGTGAGCCGCACCGCCTGCTTGTCGGTCAACCCCGGAATAGTGAACTGAGTCATCGCTTCCTTCCTCACACATTGCTTGTGAGGGCGGGTACCCGATGGTCCAGGTCGAAAACACCCGCAGGTCAAAGGGAGTGGATTTGCTGCACCGGCAGTCGCGCCCCGCGGCGCGGCTCGCGGGCCAGTCCGCTGGCTTCCAGCAACCGAACCACCCGGTGACGGTGGGGTCGCATCGGTTCGAGCAGCTCGAGCATTCCGGCGTCATCGACGGGGTGACCCAGCAGTGTCCAGCCGATCATCTTCGAGATGTGATAGTCGCCCACCGAAACGGCATCGGCGTCGCCGAATGCGCGCTGCGCGGTCTCGGCCGCCGTCCACTCGCCCACCCCCGGCAACGACATCAACGCTTCGCGAGCCTGCTCCGCCGGACGTGACACCAACCGTTCCAGCGCGGCGGCCCGCTGCGCACAGGCCACCACGGTTTGCGCGCGCCGCGGGTCGACGTTCGCGCGGTGAAATTCCCACGACGGGATGGTTCGCCAGGCTTGCGCCGACGGCGGCACCCGCATGCGGGCCGGCGCTGGGCCGGGCGCGGGTGTGCCGTACTTGGTCACCAGCACACGCCACGACCGGAACGCGTCGGCGCCGGGGACCCGCTGCTCGATGATCGCGGGGATCAACGCCTCCAGCACTTGTCCGGTGCGGCCCAGGCGCAGGTGCGGCACCCGCCGCTGGGCTTCGGCAACCGTCGGGTGGGTCGCAACGAAATCCGAAGAGTCGTCATCGGTACCCAGCAGCGCGGGCAGTAGCTGGAGAAATTCCTCGGCACCGCCGCCCCACGCTTCGCAGCGAACGGCATTTGGCGCCACGCGCTGCAGCCGCGCGGCCACAGGTCCAGCGGAGAGCAGGCTGGTTCGCCACGTCGTGCCGTCACCCGAGTTCTGAAAGCAAGGATCTCCGGGACCGCGACGAAGCGGCGCCAGGGTGTGGCCGAAGCTGATAGCCCCGGGAAATGTCACTGTGCGCGCACTCTTCACAAAAATGCTCCGAATCTCTCACTCCGGTTTGAGGTGGTCACCACCGCAGGTGGCCGGACCGCCATGATTGACCGGGAACTGCTCCTCAGGACACTATTGCGTGGTGACGACGCCGTTCGATGCTCCGAATACCGAATTGGCTTGGACCTTCATACAGTGCCTGAGCGAGGCTGACGATGTGGACGAGGGCTTCACGCTGCTCAGCGACGATTTCACCTACTGGAGCCTGTCTACCCGCCTGTGCGTCGACAAGGACGGGTTCCGCCGAGAGATCGACCGACGCAGAAGTGTCATCGCATTCCGAATCGACCTGCTCCGCTGCATCAACGACGGAGACACTGTGGTCGTGGAAGCCTGTGCCACCGGTACCAAACCCGACGGCGGTCAGTACGAGACGCCCTACATTTCCGTCTTCGAGACCAGAGACGGTCTGATTGTTTCGCTTCGGGAATACAGCGACACCAGGTTGACCGCAGAGGTCCTGGACCATTGAGCCCCTCGTAAGGGTCTATTCGGCTAGCACGCTGATTTCGGCCTTGTTCGGGTAGAACGCCACGTGCCCGGCAATCTCGGCGACTGCGGGGAACGGCTCCTGGTAAGTCCAGATCGCGTCCTCGACGGTGTCGCCTGCTGAGGTCGTCACGCTGTAGTAGCTGGCGTCCCCCTTGAACGGGCAGTAGGTCGAGGTGTCGGTGCGGGTGAGGCGTTCGGAGACCACATCACCGAGCGGAATGTATTGCACCCCAGGGATAGTGGCTTCGCGCAACTCCAGCGCCGCGGTCGTGTCGGCGACGAGCTCGCCGTTGATGCGGACCTGTACTCGTCCCTTGGTGGGTTCGATGGCGATCGGGTGCCCGGCGCTGGGTTCCAAGACTTCGCGGTGGCTCATGATGAATACCTTCCTCAGACGCAGATACAGGTTGCAACACCAACCGGCATTCAACGCTTCCCGGCGGCGCCTATTCAGGTTGCGGGGCCGGACTGTTCTTTCGAGGTGTGCGCATCGCGTTCCAGAACCGGGCGGCCTCGCGGATCGATTCCTCGACCGGGCGGGGCTGCCAACCCAGCTCGCGCTTCGCCTTGCTGCTGTCGACGTCGGCTTCGCTGCGCATCATCCGCACCGACGCGAGGCTGAGTTGGGCGTCCTTGCCGGTGAGCCGCGCCTTCAGGCTGCCCGCGGCGGCCATGGCATAGAGCGTCGGCACCGAGATAGCGCGTTGCGGCGGCGGCACACCAACCTCGTCGGCCGCGATCCGCACCACGTCGTTCAACGCGAACATCTTTTCGGAGACCAGGTAGCGCTCGCCGATGCGGCCGTGCTCGGCGGCCAGGATCATCGCCCTGGCTGCATCGTCGACGCCGACGACCTCCAGCTGGATGCCGTTCATCAGGAAGGGCAGCTTGCCGAATACCGCGCCGGCGATGAAGGCGCCGTGCGGGGTGCCGCCCCAGTCGCCGTCGCCGTAGGTGGTGGACACGCACATCGCGACTGCGGGCAGGCCGGCCTCGGCGACGTAGCGCATCACCAGATTCTCGGCCTCGACTCGGGATTGCACGTAGGGAGTCAGCCCGCGCGACGCGATCACATCGTCTTCGGTCGCGACGTGGCCATGCCGGCGGCCCACCGTCGCGTAGGTGCTGGTGAAGATGAACCTACGCAGACCGGGCTCTTTGACGGCGACATCGAGAACGTTGCGCAGACCTTCGACGTTGGTGCGAAACAGCGGCGAGGTGTCACGCAGCCAGGCGCGGGCGTCGACGACGCAGTAGTAGACGTCGTCGACACCGTCCATCGCTTCACGCACCGTGGCGGTATCGAACACGTCGCCGTGGAAGCGGGTCAGTTCGAGGTCGTCGATGGAAAGGGTGTTGGCGCCTGCACGCACCATCGCCCGCACTTCGGCACCGTCGTTGACCAGCTGGCGGGTCACGTGCGAACCCAGAAAGCCATTGGCGCCGATGACAAGTTTCGGTTTGGCGCTCACTGCGCGCCTCCGTACTGCTCCATGAAACGTGCGGCGTCCTCGTCGATGGTGCCCAGTTCCTGCGCCGTGCGGCACCACTTCAACGCGGCCTGCACGAAGCGCAGCGGGTTATAGATGTCTTCCTGCTGCCGCCACAGACCGTCGCCGGCGTAGGTGATGATCGAGATGTTGGTCGCGGTGATGACGCTGCCGTCACCGGGATCGCGCATCGGGTTGTCGAGTTCCATGATGATGCGCCCGGTGGACTCGTCGATGACCGACCACAGCGACGGGAAGGCGACCATGTGGCTGCCCGGATAGGTGCTCATCGTCCGCTCGATCCACTCGCGGACCTCGTCTCGGCCGTGCATGGTGCCCGCCGCGTGTTCGATGTACAAAACATCGGGCGTGTAGTGCTGGACCCAGACGTCCCAATTCTGCGTTTCCGCGGCGCCGGCAACGGTCGCTTCGAATACCTCGAAGGCAGCCGCTAATTCGTCGCGGGTGAACGAACGAGTAGTCACTGGGCGGCCTTCGGTTGCTGTTTTGCGGCGCCGTTGCAGCTCATCGGCGGAGTGTAACCTGGGCTTGGTCACGGCCCCTCGAGGAGGATATGAAATGGCAACCACCCACAAGGCAATCCTCGCTGGCGGCTGCTTCTGGGGAATGCAGGACCTGATCCGCAAACAACCCGGCGTCGTCTCGACCCGGGTCGGCTACACCGGCGGCGACGTCCCCAACGCGACCTACCGCAATCACGGCACGCACGCCGAGGCCATCGAAATCGTCTACGACCCGGCGGTTACCGATTACCGCGCGATGCTGGAGTTCTTCTTCCAAATCCACGACCCGACAACGAAGAACCGTCAGGGCAACGACCGCGGCACCAGCTACCGGTCGGCGATTTTTTACGTCGACGACGAGCAGAAGCGAATCGCGCTGGACACCATCGCCGACGTCGAGGCCTCCGGCCTATGGCCCGGGAAAGTGGTCACCGAGGTCAGCCCGGCCGGTGACTTCTGGGAGGCGGAGCCGGAGCACCAGGACTACCTCGAGCACTACCCCAGCGGATACACCTGCCACTACATCCGTCCGGGCTGGAAGCTGCCGCGCCGCGCGCCGGCTAATCAATAGCCTTAGCGCCGGCGCAGCACAACGCGACCGCCGTCTTTCGGGACGAACGCGACACCGCGGCAATGCCAAGGCTCGCCGGGGTCGTCCGTCGTCTCAATGGTGAAGTCGCGCAGCACGGTTCGAAGCACCACATCCATCTCCATGTTGGCGAACGCGGCGCCCACGCAACGGCGAGTCCCGCCACCGAACGGTACCCAGGACAGGGCCGACGGTTTCGTTCCGATGAAGCGTTGTGGATCGAAGCGTTCCGGATCGGGGAACAGGTCGGGGTTGGCGTGCAGTTGCGCGATGCCCACGATGATCGAATGGCCGCGCGGAATCACCCACTCGCCGAGTTGGTAGGTCTGCGGGTAGACGTGGCGACCGGCGAAATCGATGACGGTTCTTGCCCGTTGGACTTCCAGGATCGTTGCCTGACGTAGCTCGCTACCGCCGTTGTCGGCCTCCTCGACCAGCGCCGCCAGCACATCGGGGTGCCGGCTCAGGCGCTCGAACGCCCACGCCAGTGTCGACGCGGTGGTTTCATGCCCGGCGGCCAGCAGGGAGAGAAGCTCGTCGCCAATCTCCTTGTGCGACATGGTCGAACCATCATCGTAGGTGCTGCGCAGCAGCAGCGCGAGCACGTCGTTGCGATCGGCGAAATTCGGGTCTGCCCGCTCGGCCGCGATCAACTTCTCGATGACGTTGTCGTACTGGTCGCGCCACCCGGCCAGCCGGCCCCACGGGCTGAACCGGCCGTAGGTGCGTTTGGGTTTCGGCAGTGCCGCCAGACGCGAGCCCAGGGTGACCCACGGCGGGATCAGCCGACGCAACTCGTCGAGTTCGGCGCCGTCGGCACCGAACACCGCGCGCAGGATCGCGTTCAGCGTGATCCGCATCATCGGCGACAACGTGGCGAACGAGGTTCCCTGCAGCCAGTCGGCGGTCTCGCGCAGCGTCTCTTCTTCGAAGATGCTCTCGTAATTCTTGATGCTCTTGCCGTGAAATGGCGGCGCCAACAACCGTCGCCGGCGCCGGTGGCCGTCGCCCTCGAGCGCGAATACCGAACCGGAGCCGAACAGCCTGCTCAGATTCGGCTGGATGTTGCCGAGTTCGTCGGGGCTGGTGGTGAAGATCTGTTTAGCCAGCTGTGGGTCATTGACCACAACGACGCTCCCAAACATCGGGAGCTTCAGCCCGAAGACACTGCCATAGCGGCGCGACAGTCGTCGTATCATCGTGCGTCGTAACATCGCAAAACCAAAGCCCTGCAATATCTTTGGGGCTCGTACCGCCGGGGGCAACCGGACCGCGGAGGCCGACGGTGCGGCGGTGGCTACTTCGCTCATGGCGGCGCTACTCCCAACATCTGCCCCGGATCGGGGTTGGTACCGCGGTGTACCAAGGATCCTTTTCAAGCACGGTACTCTGGAGTACCAAACCTGACAAGCATGAAAGGGCCGCTGACTTTGTCCTCAGTGACGGTGACCGCAGCGGCCGACGACGAGGTGGTCGGCGGCCCTGACCCGTTTCGGGTCCGACTGCTCGACGGCCTGACCGCCTCGATCAGCGAGCGCGGCTATCCCGCCAGCACCGTCGCCCACATCGTTCGGCACGCGCGCACGTCCAAGCGCACGTTCTACGACCAATTCGCCGGCAAGGAAGAGTGCTTCCTGGAGCTACTGGCGACCGACATCGAAAGACTGGGCGCGAGCATCCTTTCGGCGGTCGATCCCGAGGCCGAATGGCATCAGCAGATCCGTCAGGCCGTCGAGGCCTACGTCAGATACATCGAGGCGCGACCGGCCATTACCTTGAGTTGGATCCGCCAGCTCCCCTCCCTCGGCGCCGTCGCCCGGCCCGTCCAGCGGCGCGGGTTGGAGCTGTTATCCGGCCTGCTGATAAACCTCAGTGCCAGCCCGGGATTCCGGCGCGCCAAGCTACCGCCACTGACCCCGCCGCTGGCCGTGATCTTGCTGGGCGGGTTGCGGGAACTGACCGCGCTTGCCGTCGAAGACGGACAGCCCGTGCGCGAAATCGTCGAGCCCGCCGTGGATGCGTCCATCGCGCTGCTGGGTCCGCGGAACTAGCCCGGTCTAGGCTCATCGCACACCCCTAGACACGTAAGGACTGCGATGCGGCTATCCACCCGGAACCAGCTCACCGGAACCATCACCGACGTCGAGCTCGGCACCGTGATGGCGGTCGTCAAGGTGCGCCTCGACGGCGGTGATCAGGTCGTCACGTCCTCGGTCACCAAGGACGCCGCGCTCGACCTCGGCCTGAAGGTGGGTCAGGCCGCGACGGTCTTCATCAAGTCCACCGAGGTCACCATCGGCGTCGAGTAATTCACGATTTGAGAAACGTCCGTAGCCGATCCAGCACCAGGTCGGGTCGCTGCGCGACGATCCAGTGACCGACACCGTCGACTAGCTCTACCTCGAAATCGCTGATGTGGTCGGCATATCCGTCGGTCAGCTCAGCCGTGATCACCGGATCTTGCGTGCCGGTCAGCCAGCGGACCGGGACGTCGACTCGAGCGTCCGCATACTCGCCGCGCACCCAGCGCAACATTTCACCGGTCTGATAGCTGCGGTACCAGCGCGATCCGGCCTCCGCGTGGCCGGGCTGTTGCATGCACTCGGCGTAAAGCCGGGCGCTGTCGTCGGGAATCGAGAACCCGCCACCAACCCATGGACCCAACATTCGCATAAACCGGGAGTCCGGATCCATCAGCAACCGGGGACCGATCACGGGCAGCGCAATCGGAATCTGGTACCAGAGCCGCCAGATGTTGCGGAGCGACGAAAAGCCGAACTTGACGAAGGGCGCCACCGTATTGATGCCGAAGAAGCCGGTCACCTTCTCCGGATGGCGCAGCATCATGATGAACGCGGTCGGTCCGCCCCAATCGTGGGCGACGAGTTTGACCGGGCCGACGCCCAACCGGTCGAGCACGGCGGCGAGATCCTCGGCCTTCTCGGCCTTGGTATAGCGCGAGCGCGGAGCCGAGCTCCAGCCCGCACCGCGCAGGTCGGGACAGAGCACCCGGTAGCCGTCGGCGGCCAGCGGCCCGATCAGCTCGTGCCATTCCCACCAGTTCTCCGGGAAGCCGTGCACCAGCATGACGGGCGGCCCCTCGGCCGGACCGGCGTCCGCGACATGAATCGTCACGCCCTCGCCAAGCTCGATGTACCGGTGTTCTAACGCGACGGAGCCGTCCAGCGTGGGCATGGTGACCATGCGTTCCGAAGTTAGCCCACTGGCAGTCAGGTGCGCGAGACCGAGCGCACGTCGAATTGCCTACCTCCGAGCGACAACGTGCCGTCGCGGTGGACCAATGTCGCGCGGAGGCGGGCAAATGGCTGTCCGGCCTCAACCGATAGCGGCACGACAAGCGGCTACGTGAGGAACCGCTCGAGGTAGGGCGCGAACCGCTCGCGTACCGCGTTCTCCTGAAGCCCGAACATTTCGAACGACGTCTCGACGTTGCCCAATCGGCCGCGCTGGTGGCCCGCTAGATAGTCGGCGATTGACTTGCGCGCTTCGTCGGTGAACGGTTCGCCGGCCAGAGCGTAGACCCGCTCGGCAACGCCGGTTTCGTCGGCCATGAAGTCGTCGAAGCGGATGTCGACCGAGCGGTCGGTTCCCAGGGTGTCGCGATCGCGGACGAGCGCGGAAAGCATGTGATCGAGGCGGTCGATCCAGGACTCCGCGATCTGTTCCACCGGTACCGGAGAGCGGTGCATCCGGGCCGAATAGGTGATCATCGCGATCATCGACAACGCGACCGGCACCGGGTCGCGGTGGGTGAACACCACGATGCTGTCGCCGAACACGCGATCCAGCACCGGCACCTGTTCGAGATGCTGCGGCGACTTGAGCAGCCAGCGCTGCCCCCCGCGCAGGAACTGCATGGCCTTGAGCTGCCGGGCCAGATATTGGTAATGCGGTGTTTGATCGTGCGCCCGGTAGTAGTCGCGCCAGCGCGGCACGTCGGCGAGCGTCTCGAACAACATCGTGGATATGTCGTTGGCCAGCAGCTGGATTTCCTCGTGCACGTGATCGGTGGTCATCTCGTGCATCAGCGCGAAATGCGGCATCACCAGGTCAATCACGCTGACGGCGACGTCCATCCGGGTGCGCCGCGGATCCGGTTCAACGCCAACCTCATTCGGCAACGGAAACGGCTCGACGCTTTCCCAGTACGGCATGGTGCGAAAGGTCGGCGGCGCGGCCAGCAGGTTGTGCAGGTGGGTGGTGCCGGTGCGGGGCAGCCCGGCGATCACGACGGGCGATCGCAATTCGATGTCGTCGATCTCGGGATGCCGGTTCAGTAGGTCGGTCAGCAGCAGCCGGTTCTTGAGCAGCTGCAACAGCTGCCCGTAGAAGTTGACCACTCCGGGGTCGTGCAGCCCGTCGATATCGCGCAGCGCTGCGAGGAAGACATCGAGTCGTTCCCGGTAGTCGTCCGGACCGAAGTCGTGCAGGCCGGTGTCGGCGCTGGCCCTGGCGTGCAACGAGTCGGCGTCCAGCGGAGTGTCCGCGGCCATCGCGGCCATCATGTCGAGAATCTGCTGAGCCTCCGGGCTGAAGCGGGGTAGGGCTAGGTCATCAAGGCGAACGGCATTGGTCACGCGACTTATGTTACTCTGAGTTTCGTAATGGTTGTAGATTTTGGAAGACCCCGTGACCCGCGAATCGACGGAGCGGTGCTGAGCGCCACCGTTGAGCTGCTCGCCGAAACGGGCTATCCCGGGCTCTTGGTCTCGGCGATCGCCGAGCGCGCCGGCACCAGCAAGCCCGCGATCTACCGGCGCTGGCCGAGCAAGGCGCACCTCGTCCACGAAGCGGTATTCCCGATCGGGGCCGCGACCGCGATTCCGGACGCCGGGTCGCTGCCCGAGGACCTGCGCGAAATGGTCCGTCGCTCAATGACTTTCCTGACCACACCGGCGGCCAGGGCGGCCTTACCGGGGCTGGTCGGCGAGATGGCCGCAGACCCGACCCTGCACTCGGCGCTGTTGGACCGGTTCGCCGGCGTCATCGGCGGTGGCCTCGCCGAATTGCTGCAGCGGGCCGCCGACCGAGGCGAGGTCCGGCCCGACGTGACCACCGCCGAATTAACCGAAGCTATCGCCGGCATCACCCTGATGGGCCTGCTGACCCGCGTCACCGAACTCGACGACACCTGGGTCGATCGCACCACCACGTTGCTCCTGAAAGGAATCAGCGCATGACCGAACACGAGTCGACGACGGCGTGGCGAGAGTTGCTGGCGACCATCGGGGAACTCGATCGCTCCTTCGTGGAAGGCGACCGCGCGGTCACCGACGACCGGCACGTCGCCGACGGCTACCGGATGCTAGCGGCGACATTGGGTGTGGCGTTGGACGCCTACCTGTTCCCCGAACCGGGGCGCCCGCAGTTCGTCGCGGTGAACACCCCGTTCCGCCGTGATCGTCGATGGGGTGGCGACAATACCGACGCGTATTACTTCATCTGCCCGGTCGATCCGAAGCGGCGCTATCGCATCAGCGGCAATAAGGGTGACAGCGTGTACTTTTCGGTGACCGCCTACAACGAGCCATCACCGGGTGCGTGGTCGGATCGAGTGGTTGCCATCGTGCGTGACAGCGATCTCGACATCGACGTCGACGGCAACTTCAGCTTCGAATTACCCCCGACACCCGACGCGGCCGTGCTGATGACCCGTGACTACCAGGCCGATCCCATGACCGGTCGCCCGGTCGTCTGGCATATCGAAGCGCTGGACGAGGCCGACCCGATCCGGCACGGCGACGCGGAGACTGCGGCGAGTCTGCGGGCGACGGCCACTTGGCTGCGCACCATGTTCGCCATCTTGCCGATGGCCGTCGGGACACGGGTCGACGACGAACACGCGCTCGGGCACGAAACCGCGCACGCCGCAAATAAATTCGCCGATCCCTATCAGGTGCCCGACGCCAACTTCGGCTGGTCGGCCCGCGATGCCTGCTACTCGTACGGCAGTTTCGTGCTCGATGACGACGAGGCATTGGTCATCACGCACCGACCTCCGTCGTGCCGGTTCTGGAATTTGGTGGTGTGGAACCAGTTCATGGCCACTTTTGGAGCGGCCGACGCCCGTTGCTCGATCAACGGCCACAGCGCGGTAGCCAACAGTGACGGCACTGTCACGGTTGTGTTGTCGCGCGGAACGACGCCGCACCCGAATTCACTGACCACGCTTGGCTATCCGCTAGGCAACCTGGCCTTCCGGTGGTTCCTCGCCGATGGGGTGCCGGCGCGGCCCGAGGTGAAGCTGGTCAAGGCCGCAGACGCGCCGACCGACGTGCACTGAGTCTCGCGAGGATTGCTCCCAGCGCTACCGACCGCAAAATCACTTACTCCCGAAGCCGCACACCCCGGACGCGTGGAGTGTCTAATCATCGATCCGTTGAGCACCCCGGAAACGCAGGGCCCAGGATCGACGGAGAATCGGATGGCGGCCGCAGCAGCGTGTGCCGGACCTAAAGGCCGTCTCGAATAGACCACATGTGAGGCTCTCAAAGATAGTCGCGGGCCACCAACCAGCGCCGCGAAGGCAGAGGGTGTGTGGCATTTGGTACCGGGAGTTTCGCATATACGAGTCGGACGGCTCTCCTGGCGAAAAGGAGCGCCGTCCGAAGCACCAACCACCTGGTTACCAAGCGTGCATGATGGCGCGGTGAAATGTGGCCTCGGCGTCGGGAGAGAGTTGCCCACCTGACGCAAGCCCACCGCGCTGTGCCCAGTTGATGGGCTTTGCTTCGCGTGGGTGCCTAGTGATCGTGCTGGGCGCCACAGCCGAGAGGAGGAATCTTTTCTTCCGGTCCGACCTTGGTCTGCCGTGGATCCGTTCTCTCAGCCTACGCCTGTCCAGGTTAGGAGCGGGAGTTGGGCCGAGCGTTCGACGGCCATCACCAATTCCTTTGCGCGCAACCGACATCGACGAGCAGATCGAGGTGCGTCTGGCCCCTTTCACCTGGAAGACGATCCTGGACACCAGGGTCCTCATCGCCGAAGACCTGGACGCAGCGTCGACGCCCCTGGTGCTCGCGCAGATGGAGTGCTAAACCAGAAGGAGCGCAGCCTGCCGACACCCGTCGCGGTGGCGCGGTGCGGCAACCGGCATGTAGGAGGTGGTTGCTGTGCTTCATCCCGATCCATTCCGTGACATTGACAGACTCGCCGCGCAGCTGCTCGGTACATCGCCCGGATCCGCTCGAGTCCCACTAGCTATGCCGCTGGACCTCTACCGCTCGGGCGATCATTACGTGCTTCACGCCGACCTCCCGGGCGTGGACCCCGACTCGGTGGACGTAAGCGTTGACGGCGGCATTCTCACCGTGACGGCACAACGCAGCGAACGCACCGAACTCGACGTGCAGTGGCTGAGCTCCGAGCGCTTCACCGGCAGTTACCTGCGTCGCCTGTCCCTCGGTGAGGACATCGACGCCGACAACATCGCCGCCACCTATCAGAACGGGGTGCTGACGGTAACCCTCCCCGTGGCGGCAAGGGCCAAGCCGCGCCGCATCCAGATCAGCCACGGGGCACATGAGGAAACAAAGATCGTCGAGCCCAGCGACTCATCCGACCAGCACACCACCTAACCTCTCTTCGCCGGCCGGGGTCCGGGCGGGTCATACCGGGCCCCAACACTCCCTGATTTGTCATGTCTCGAAATAGACGACATGTGCGACTCGCGGAAGTTCGTCTCAAATACACGTCTATCGGGTGACCGGGCCTGATCCGCTGATGTACGAGGTGGGACTGGGCTGCGTGTGAAATCCTGTGAGCGTGTCCGCGGCGGCCGCCCCATCCGGGGTGGTGACGTTTTTGTTCACCGATGTTGAGGGTTCGACCCGTCGGTGGGAGGCCGACGCGGACGGCATGCGGAAGGCGCTGGCCGCCCATGACGAGGTGTTGCGCTCGGCGATCGAGGGGCACGGGGGCTGGTTGTTCAAGCACACCGGCGACGGGGTGTGCGCCGCGTTCGCCTCACCCAGATCCGCCGTTGATGCCGCGGTGGCCGCGCAGCGGGCACTCGAGTTGCCGGTGCGGATGGGGCTGGCGACCGGGGAAGCCGAGCTGCGCGACGGAGACTATTTCGGAGCGGTTTTGAATCGTGCCGCACGCGTGATGGCGGCCGGTCACGGCGGTCAGGTGCTGCTGGCCGACTCGACGGCGGGTCTACTCAGCGGCGTTGATCTCGTCGATCTGGGACCGCGCCGGTTGCGGGATCTGCCGACCCCAATTGGGATGTACCAGATACGAGCAGCAGGGTTACGCGTGGAGTTCCCGGCCCTGCGGGCGCTGGATGCGAGTCCGGGGAACCTGCGGGCTGCGACCACGAGTTTCATCGGGCGCGAGTCGGAGGTCGCCGAGCTGCAAGCGGCGGTGAAGGCTCATCGGTTGGTGACGTTGACCGGGGTTGGTGGGGTCGGCAAGACCCGCCTGGCGGTCGAGGTCGCGGCCCGGCTGGCCGATGAATACCCCGACGGGGTTTGGTTTTTCGAGCTGGCTGCGGTCACCGATCCGGCGGCGATACCCGATGCGGTGGCGGCGGTGCTGGGTATCACCCAGCAGCCGGGAAAGAGCGTGAGCGAGTCGGTGGCCGCCGCCCTCGAGGGCCGGGTGCGGCTGTTGGTGTTCGACAACTGCGAGCACGTTGTCGACAGTGTCGCGGATCTGGTCGAGGCGATCCTGGCCGCCTCGGCGACCGTCACGATTCTGGCGACCAGCCGCGAAGGAGTGGGGGTCGGCGACGAACAGTTATGGCGTGTCCCGTCGCTTGATGTCGACTGCGGAACCGAATCCGTCGCGGTGAACCTTTTCCTCGACCGTGCCCAAAGCGTCGTGTCGGACTTCTCGCTGGCCCAGCCCGGCGAGGCGGACGCGGTAGTGGAAATCTGCCGCAGACTCGACGGCATCCCGTTGGCCATCGAGTTGGCGGCCTCGCGGATGGCGTCGATGACGGCAAGCGAGGTGCGTGATCGTCTGGATCAGCGGTTGCGGCTGCTGGTGGGGTCCCGGCGCGGCTTGTCACGCCACCAGACCCTGCGCCATGCGGTGGCGTGGTCCTACGACCACCTCGATGACGCGGAAAAGGCGCTGCTGGAGCGGTGTTCGGTGTTCGCCGGGGGATTCGACCTGCAAAGCGCCTGCGCCGTCATGGGTTCCGATGATGACTTCGCCACCCTGGATTTGCTGGATGCCCTGGTGCGCAAGTCGCTGCTGGTGGCCGACCGGTCTTCGGGGCGGACCCGGTTTTCGATGCTGGAGACCATCCGCCAGTTCGCCGAAGAACAGCTCGCCACCCGCGGCGAAGCATCCGAGATTCGGGCCGCCCACTCGCGTTACTTCGCCGGACGCGAAGCCGACATCCTGGCCCTGTGGGACAGCCCCCGACAGCGTGCGGCCTACGACTGGTTCACTATCGAGCTGGCCAATCTGCGTACCGCGTTTCGCTGGGCCGCCGACCAGGGCGATCTCGACACCGCCGCCCCCATCGCCAGCTATGGGGGGTGGCTCGGCGCTAATGTCCAAACTCTTGAGCCGATCGTCTGGGCTGAAGAGCTGATCGAGTCCGCCCGTGCGGTCGACCACTCGCGGCTGGCGTTCCTGTATGTGATTGCGTCGCAGTGCTTCACGACCGGACGGATCGAGGCGGCTGTCGGCTACGCCGACGCCGCCCAGCCGGTCATCGCCAATGGCGGCGAGGTGCCGTACGGCATCGAGGGCGTGCTTGGACTTGTATACTTCGCCATCGGGCAGCCCGAGCGGTTGGCCGAGTTGTGCCGCGCCCAGCTCGCACGCCGCCGCGACACCCACGTCTACATCCGGGCATGGCGGGTTTGCGCCCTTTCATTGGCCGGTTCCGGTGGGGAGGCGATGGATTCCGCGGATGGCCTCATCGAGGCTGCCGAGGCAACAGGCAACCCGTCGTTGCTCGCGTTGGCGCTCTTTGCCTACGGTGTCGCTTTTCGTGAGGCGGATCCCGTCGGGGCGCTTCACGCCGTCGGCCGGGGTCTGGTGATCGCTCAAGACAGCGGCAACCGCGCCGCCGCGTCAGTCCTGGCGAACGTTCTGGCCCAACTTGAGGTCGAACAGGGCGGCACCGTGTCCGCGTTCGATCACCTCACTGTGGCGATCGGCAACTACCACAATGCGGGCGACCCCACGACGATCCGCGGCCCGCTGGCCGTCCTCGCCGTTCTTTTCGACCGGCTCGGACGTTACGAACCGGCGGCCACTATCGCCGGGTTCGCGCTCAGTCCCATGGCCGCAGCGTCTTTCCCCGAAATCACCACCACGATCACCCATCTCCGCGATGTTCTCGGCGACCAGACCTACGAATCGCTCGCCCGCAAGGGTGAGACGATGACCGCCGCCGCCTTGGTGACCTACGCCTACGACCAAATCGACCAGGCCCGAGCAGCACTCGAACACCCCAGCTGAGAAGACGCTGTGCCCCGAGCTGCTCCTTCGCCTCACCCGGCCGGGGATTGACAGGGTGTATCGCAGCGATACAACCCTTGCGGCACAAGGGTATTGCGCGCTCTGGTCGCCCTGCGTATCGTCAAAGCAACCCATCCACGGTCCCAACCAATTACCGAAGGGGATCGCCGTGAAACAGCCCGAACTGACGCAACTCATCGGTCTGCAGGACGGCGACGGCGACCGAGTGTTCATCTCACGCCTAGACCGGCCCGACGGCTCCCGCGGCTACCTGCTCGCCATTAGGTCGGGAGAAGTGCACGGCGGTGTGTCTCTCACCGCCGGCGATCTGGACCGGCTGAGCACTGTCATCCGGCACGAAGTGGGCGAGGGGGATGATGATCTAATGGCCGAATTCAGGTTCTTCGCCCGGGCGATCTGGCTCCTGATCTTTTGCGCACTGATGTCGCTCCTCTTATTTGCAGTCACCGGGCCATTGTTTGCATATCCCTGGTCGAACTGAGGTAGGGGACGATCCGGCGAGTGGTCGCATCCATGCTCGCCCCGGAGTCTTCCATCCACGTCGGCGGGGCATGCGTGGTCAAGCCGCCCATGTCACAATAGTCTTTCCCTAGATCAGGGTTAGCGCAGTGCTGTGACCAGGGAAGACAAGGTCAGAGGCGAGCGCTGTGGGCTCGACTATTTGGACTTGAGCAAACAGTCGTCGAAACTGCGCGGACCAGTTCGGTGGATCCCATGATCTGTTGTCTGGGGCGTCCGGTGATGTTCGAGGTGAAGCAGGGTTGGATGTGAGATTCTGCAGAGGTGCCCGCTGCTTCGGGTGTCGTGACGTTTTTGTTCACCGACGTTGAGGGTTCGACCCGTCGGTGGGAAGCCGACGCGGACGAGATGCGGATCGCCCTCGCCGACCATGACGAGGTGTTGCGCTCGGCAATCGAGGTGAACGGTGGCTGGTTGTTCAAGCACACCGGCGATGGCGTAGTCGCCGCGTTCGCCTCACCCAAGTCGGCGGTGGATGCGGCGGTG
>CAWGXA010000019.1:0-528587 GCA_963826365.1 uncultured Actinomycetota bacterium
CTGCCGAGCAACGGTTCCTTGCCGACGTGCGACCAAATCTGACACCCGATTCTTCCTGGGCAAGTTGGAGTGATACCCGCTTGGTCGGCGAGGGCTGGTTCGCTTGCCACGATCACGCGATCGGCTTAAACCTCGACCAAGCGGGTATCTCGCCTGTCGTTGGAACATATGCGCTGCTTGATCTGTGCCCGAACGGCTGCCCTCAGGGATGCCTGCATCGCCAGTAGCAGTGATCGACCCGACAGACCGAAACAGGCGCGTCGAACGCGCGGCAATAAGCCAAGCTCCGCACACTGAGACCCTGCCGCCGTAACGGCGGGCCTGTGGTCCAGTCGCAGCGATATTCGCACCGTTTTCATTGACACCGATTCACTCCCCCGGGTCGTCCTGATCAAAGAGATCGTCGTCCGAGTCGAAGACATCCGCATCATTTCCCCGCGCCACTGCGGCTTCCTCCTCATCGTTCATTTTGGACACAATCTCTGGCCACATAGACTCCGGCACAGTCGATTTAACTGCTCTGATAATCCGATCCATCTCCACCCGCATCTCGACCATGCTGGTACCACTGGCCCGGGACTCGACCATCGCGTGGAGCCGGCCGGCAGCGATCATCGCGGTATTGACGTCCACCTTGGTGTTTGGATCGATAAGCGTCTCATAACCCTTGGCCATGACGGTTTCGAACAACGCCATGGGCGTGATCGCCGTGCCTACGCCCTCGACGAAGTCGACGCCGTTCTCTGTAGCGCGCTGCTCTAGGATCGCGCGATACGTAGCCTTCGCAGCGTTCTGGACTGGGAAGTGCCGGTTGGTGTGGTTGCGGATGGAGTCAATCGTGACCCGATCTCGCTCGTCGAGCTTGCCGTTGTCTTCGCCGATCGAGCGCAACACCATCGCGTAACTGTTTCCAGCAGCCAACAGGCCGTTGACTTTTCGGGATAGTGAAGTGTTGCGACATACCCGACATCGGGGCTCAACGTGGAAGCCGTTCACCAGTTCGGCGAAGCGTTCCGGCTCCATGATCTGGGTGTCCAGAACGGGATCCTTCTGAAGCACGGACATGTTCACCTCGATTCGAGATCAGTCGCGTTGTACGAGAACCCGATTCTCCAGCATGTCGACGATCCGCGCTGCACAAAGCAGGCCTTTTTGCGGTATTTCGAGGTACTTCGACGCAAGAGGTGCTGCTGTACCCACTGGGCGTCTGACTTTAGAGCTTTACCAGGTAGAAAACCCCTCGTCGGTTGGGTTGGGTTGGGGCCGAAGGCTTTGGCGAACGACCCCTCTGGGCTTTTCTCGGCTACCGACGTGTTCCTCGTCCGCCTTGTTGTGGGCCGCCCGCATGGCGCGATACACCGCCACTAGGGCGATGTGTACGGGCGAATATCCCTTGGTGACCGGGTATCGCGCGTTGATGCGGCGCAGCATCTGCTCGATGATCTCGTTGGCAAAAAACTTCAGCGCAACCTGCGGCTCGCACTTGATGATCCCCAGGTGCATCCGCAGGAAATCCAGCCAGTCGTCGTCGGGCAGGACACGGGTCAGGTCGCCGACGGTGGCACCGGTGCCCTCCAGGTCCTCCATGAGAGCCATAAACACATGGGGATAGCACTGTGTGCCACGGCGACCGGCTCAAACAGGTCAGAAGCATGCAGCCAGGTATCCGGGTCTGGTGTCGGCGTCGCGGATCGGGTCTTGGTTCATCATCGGTCCCGGACGACGCTCGGAAGATCCGTGCAGCAATTTCCTTGGGTCCGGTTGGCAGGCGAGTACTCGAAATAACCAAGATCGCTCAGTGCCTGCATGTCGTCACGAATCTCTTCCTCGCCCACCCCGAACTGCTGGGCCAGCTCGTCAATCGCGAGACCTCCCACCTCGGCCGGATCGAGATCCGCCGCCGGCTTCTCCGCCATCAACACCCGCATTACCTGTTCCTGGCGCTTGGTGACATCGGATTCATCGATCATCGGTATTCCTCCTTTTCCCAGTCAATTTCACGAAAGGCATCGATGCCCCAGTGGCGTCAAACAAGTGGTCCACGACGTCATCAAGGTCGTCGAGGTTAGACATCGGAGCTTCTCCTACAACCTTCGTAGAACGGCGGTTCGCTGATGTGGTAGACGCCATTCCGCGGATATTCCTGTATGGTCCATCGCCGCACAGGCACGCGTCGAATTCCCAATGATCGTTGGCGATCTCGCATGGCTTCGACGTCTACCCGGCTCATCACCTGCAGCCCGTTTGAGTACGTGTTGTCGAATCGGTCCCAATCCCAATCACAGGTGTCGTGCTCGCGCCGGTCCTCGCCGGGCGTTGCAGTACAGAAACTCCCACGTTGACAGGCACCACCCGAATTGCAATAAATCGTTATTGGCTTGAGGATCTAGCTTGCCGGTGCCTGCTAGCTCAGCCAGCTGGAACTGCAGCTCGGCGATCGCCTTCGACAACCCGGCGTAGACGTACTTGACCAGATCGGTAACGTCATCGACATTCAGATCTTCCCGGCGCGGCGGGGACAAGCGCTGGATGAACGGGTCGCACCAGCCCCCCTCTAACTCCTCATGCAGTTTCAGCCGTTCGATGAACCCCTTTCGCTCCTGCTCCCACCGCGCCATACGCTCCGGGGTGAGGACGGCTTGAGCGCGCTCGATTAGTTCCTTATAGCGTTCCTCTTTAAAGAACCGAGCTCCAGCTCGCGGTCCAGGCACTCCAGCAGCAGGGTGAACTCCTCGGCCGAGAGGCGCTTTCGAAGGCTCTCGACGAACTCACGTTTCATCTCAGGGCTGCTCAACGGCTCTCCTCGTACCAGGTGTGGCGTGATCGTCGTGTCGTACGCGCCGGTTGCACGCTGCATGTGTGTTGTTGTCGGCGCGGTGGTGGTGTGGTGGCGTTCATCCGCTCCAGATTTGTCAGCAGCTAGGCGTAGCCATGATCGAAATCCCCCTTCCTTACAGTTGGGTTCGGGAGTACTGACATTTCTGGAACGAGGGCGATCGGGTCGATGTGTTCATGGAGGGAGTAACTCCACCGGGGGTTCGGCTTGCCCACGTCTACCTCCTCACAGCCGAGCACGCCGAGCATGTGCAAAGCCTGGAGCTCTCGGTCAACGGTGCTGTGTGGCTTGTCGATTCCCCTGCGGACATCTGCGGTGAAGCTTTTCGGGTGCGCAGCCAGGTAGTCGATGACGGCTAGGCGCATCGGTGGCATGGAATCCCTGGCACAGCGGATGGCTAACCTGAGTGCGCGCTCGTGCGAAAGGCCAATCGCCACGCCGCCCCGAACCACTTGGGTGAGCTGTTTGGCAAATCGTGTAGGGACCTCAGGCGCATGGGCATTTGTCACGTCGCCACGAAAGTCGCGCTCGACAGCCGTGCGTGAGAGGGTGACGAGATCAGCTGCACGAAGAAGGGTTTCGGTCTCGTGGTGACTCAGCGCCGGTCGAGTATCTCCTACTCCGGCGAGGACATCGGAGACCGCTGTTGCCAACTCCGACCTCATCTTGTCTTCGCTGCCAGTGTTAGCGATCGCGCGCCTTCCGGCGCTTACCCGTTGGGTTGTTGAGTCCAAGCGACACAACACGAAGCGGTCGCCCATAGCTGACACAACTGTGTGCGCAGCGTCCCACGCTGTGGTGACCGCCCCGACTATCGTCAACCGGCCCTCCCAGTCCAGCGCACGCCCACCATCGGTACCCACCAAACGAACCCACCGGCCGTCGTGAACCTCGCGGAGTGCGGCAAGGACCTCGCCACGGACCTCGCGGCTCATAGAGATGATCGAGGTGAAATCCTTGACGACGACGATCCCGCTGGCACCGATAGAACGCAGAAGCCCGCCACTTGCGCTCTTCTCCGCTCTTTTCTGGAGGTGGCCGACAGCAACGCGCCCTGGGAGGCGATGGTGGAGACCACACAGACACCAGGCACCAAACTCAGGCTCTGGGTTGTCTCCGTCTTGGCGTTACCAGAGCCGGAGACGAGCAGTAGCCACAGGGGATCTCCATCCATGAAATGCGCCGCGGCTGCAGCGAGGACGGCGTCTAACGCATCGAGGTCATACCCGCTGCCCAGCCAATCCAGAAATACTGCGTGCGCCTTTTCGAGCGCGTCTGATTGCTCGGCATTGGTGCGGTGCACCACTATTCGCGGCGGCCGAGCTGTATCGTCGCGAAATACTTCGGCAAGACGGGCCTGGACGTCAGGGAGGTCTGCAGCATTAGCCTGTGCCACTGCCCACGCAACCAAGTCATGCCATTCGACCTGAGCTTCCTCAGCTTTGCGTTGCAGTTCCCCGTCGCGAGGCCGGCGGGTCACTGCTGTCAAGAACAGTGGCCGAAGCGCATCGAGCGCCGCCTGCGCCGAGAAGTAGCCCGCGCGCGCCTCTTTTAAGGCGCCAGTCACGATCGATACGGCGCCGTCGTGCCGAGAGCCTTCGCTCCTGAGGTGTTTTTTCAGGGCGTTGATCCAGCCATCCAGATACTGTTCACGATCGGCACGTTGGTGGTCTGCGACGAAAGTAGCGACGACCACGTCCGATGCAGCACCGGCCGCCGGCAGCGCATCGCCGAGCAGTTCAGCGATCTCTTCTGGCAGGATCGGAATCGGGCTTCCTACAAATCGCTCCCACCGGTACAGTCCGCCCTCCGGGTGAAAGCTTGGTGCCGCCATGATCACCCCGTTGTGTCCTCGAACTTCGCCCCATTCCCCACCTAATCGGCCTGCGCGACAACCGATCTGCCGGCCCGGCGGCATTGCAAAGACGTAGTGTCCCCGCCCCGGGGAGTCGGCACGGGTGGATTGATAAGGCGCACAGTCGAGATGGTTTCGCAGTACGCCGGGCACAGCATCGGGATAGTCAACGTCGAAAACCACGGCGCCAGATCGACCGCAGTGCAACGCAATGCCGTGATCCGAGCCAGCAAGCCACGCGGCGATCTGCTGGCGCTCGCGAGTGGACTTCTGCTGCCAGCCGCGGCCTACCACCGAACCAGGGTTTTTCGTCCCCCGACGCACGGGCAGCACGTACCACCCAGCGCTCGCATATTTCAAAGCCGCTTCAATTGTGCTGTCGTCGGTGGTGATTGCCGGAATGGCTAGCACGAGCGGGGTTCGATTCTCTGCGTGTTGTCGGTGAGATTCGAGGGCTTCCCGCCTCGTTGATCGGATCGCCACACGGTGCGCGATTCGCACCACGCTTCGATCTCGGACCAGTCGTAGCGGATCTGGCGTCCAGTGACGCGGATGAATTTGGGGCCGATCCCTAGATAGCGCAGCTGCGCGCTCTGCTGCTTGGTCAGCCCAGCGAACGCACAAAACTCGTCGTCGGTGGCCAACGACCGGGTGGTCTTCAATTTCCCGTCTCCCTATCACAATGAGTTGTTCTGCTATCAAAACTGGATGACTCTGAACAGCATCCAACACAAGCCGGTCACTGTCAATATGATTGATGACAACATCATTTTGATAGGATAGGGTGAGGGTGTGCCCGAGAAGAGGTCCCTACAAGCGGGGCCCATTGGTGCAGCTGTAGCCCAGAACCTCGAACAGCTGCGCGAATCCCAAAACCTCTCATACGCCGAGCTGAGCAGGCGACTAACAGAGCTCGGGCGCCCCATCGCGCCGTTGGGGCTCACCCGGATCAGAGATGGTCAGCGCAGGGTTGACGTCGATGATCTCGTGGCGTTGGCGCTGGCTCTTGACGTGTCCCCCGCAACGCTGCTTCTGCCAGCTGAGACAGATGGTGGCAGAGGGCATGCCGATCTGTCGGTGACCGAAGAAGGTGGCGATTACGCACGCCGGCAGATCTGGAACTGGCTCACCGCCAGAGCGCCAATCGATGAGCCGCTTTTGTTGGCTCCGCCGTCGAGGTCTGCTGTGGGATTCCGGCTTAGAGCTGTACCCGAGGGCGTCGATGATTTCACTCGACTTCTGATGAGCGACGAAGAGAAACAGAAGCTCCGAGAATGGGTATCGGCGGAAGGTCAGGAGAACGATGGCGACGATTGAGGCGTACCAGACGAAGGCAGGTAAGCGGTATCGAGTCCGTTACCGCACTCCTGCTCGCGGGCAGACGGATAAGCGAAGCTTTAAGACGAAGCGAGAGGCTGAAGCCTTCGCCGCCACCGTCGAGGTCACGAAAATGCGTGGGGAATACGTGGCGCCCTCTTTGGGGCGCGCAAGCATCGCGACATTGGCCCCCGATTGGCTCGCTCGAAAGCAACACGCCACGTCGCCTTCGCACTATCGGATGCTCGAATCCGCTTGGCGTGTGCATGTTCAACCGCAGTGGGCGACGGTCCGCATCGTGGATGTCGATCAGCTCGCCGTCGAAACATGGATCGCTGGGATGGTCCGTCAAGGCGCGGGCGCAACGACGGTTCTGCGTGCACATGGTGTCCTGTCGGGCATTCTTGCCGACGCCGTGAAAGCCAAACGGCTAGCGCTGAATCCAGCAAAGGGCGTGCAGAATCTACCGCGCAAATCGGCGCGCCGGCATGTGTACTTATCGGCTGACGACGTACGTTCCCTAGCCGATGAGTCCGGCGAAAGGCGCACCCTAGTGCTGGTGCTTGCCTATTGCGGTCTGCGCTGGGGCGAAGCCGTGGCCCTAAGGGTGCAAGACGTCGAATTCTTACGCAGGCGCATCACTGTGTCGCAGAACGCTGTTCAGCTCGGCGTAGACCATGCCGTGGGACCGACCAAGGGTGGGAAGGTGCGGTCGGTTCCTGTTCCAGGGTTCGTGCTCGATGAACTGTCTCTGCTAAGCGCGAGCAAGTCGCCGTCAGACCTTATATTCGTCGGGCCCGCCGGCGGATTCCTTCCTCGTCCGAAGTCAGTGGGGGGTTGGTTCGCGGCTGCGGTTCGCCGCGCTGGCGTGCAGCAGATCACTCCCCACGATCTTCGCCACACGTGTGCCAGCCTGGCAGTGAGCGCCGGGGTGAACGTCCTGGCGCTCCAACGGATGCTGGGGCACACCAGCGCGAAAGTCACCCTTGACACCTACGCAGATCTCTTCGACGACGACCTGGACGCGGTCGCGACAGCCCTTGACCGCCGATATTCGCAATGAAGTGTGGCCAAAATGTGGGCAAACCCAACAGCTCGGATGGGTAATTGCGCAGCACCGGCCCTCTACCTGCGTAAACAGGCGCGGAGCTTTGGCGGTGGCGGAGGGATTTGAACCCTCGGACGGTTTTAGCCGTCACACGCTTTCGAGGCGTGCTCCTTAGGCCGCTCGGACACGCCACCGCCGAGCAGCTTACAGAAGGAACTACCGCTCACCCCAATCGCTGGCGAGCGAAGAAAGCTTCCAGCGGCGCCGCGCACTCCTGCGCCAGCACTCCGCCGCGCACCTGGGGGCGGTGATTGAGCCGGCGGTCGCGTACCACGTCCCACAGCGAACCGACCGCCCCGGTTTTGGGTTCCCAGGCGCCGAATACCAGCCGGTCGATCCGCGCCAACACCAGCGCACCGGCGCACATGGTGCAGGGTTCGACAGTGACGGCCAGCGTGGCTCCGTGCAGCCGCCACCCGTCGCCAAGCACACTGGCGGCGGCCCGCATCGCCAGGATCTCCGCGTGCGCCGTCGGATCACCAAGGGCCTCACGGGCATTCACCGCTCTGGCGAGTTCGGTTCCGTCTGGGCCGACAACAACCGCGCCAATCGGCACGTCCCGTGGGCCCGCCGTCGTAGCAACCGACAGCGCGGTACGGATCAGATCTTCGTCGGTGGTCACCGACCGAGACGGTCGATCACCGCCGACAGTTGGTCGGCGAAGCCCATCTCCCGTGCGATGCGGCCCAGTTGCTCGTCGGCATACAGGTCGGACTCGTCGAGGATGACGCCCAACACCGCCTCCGGCAACCCGATGTCGGACAGCAACCCGAGGTCGCCCTCCTCGAACGGATCCACGTCCTCGAGGTCCTCAGGGTCGATGTCGGCGTCCAGGTTGTCCAGGACTTCGGCAGCGATGTCGTAGTCCAACGCGGCCGTGGCATCCGAAAGCAGCAGTCGGGTCCCGGACGGCGCTGGGCGCACGATGACGAAGAATTCGTCGTCGACGTCCAAGAGTCCAAACACCGCTCCGGCACTGCGCAACTCACGCAGTTCTGTTTCAGCGGCAGCCAGACTGATCAGCGACTTGGGACCCATTACGGAGCAGCGCCATTGGCCTTCTTCTCGAACAACCGCGACGCCAAAGCCGTCCGGTGTATCCGTGGCCGGGCCTTGCGCTGAGGCCCGTTGTGCTCCCATGGGCGCCTACGCTAGTCGCTGACCAGGTTCCTTGACCAGATCAGCCCGCCCGGCGAGCCACCTCGGCGCACCGTCGTCGGCGCAATTGTGCCAACCTTTACCTGTGGCTGGGACTGCGGCGAGAACACCGGTATGCGTACTCGGTCTGGGACTCATTGGCGGCTCGATTATGCGGGCGACCGCGGCCGTCGGCCGTGAAGCTTTCGGCTACAACCGCTCGGTGGAGGGTGCCCGGGGTGCGGTCGCCGACGGTTTCGACGCCACTACCGACCTCACCCACACGCTGACCCGCGCCGCCGATACCGGCGCGTTGATCGTGTTGGCCGTGCCGATGCCGGCGCTGCCGAGCATGCTCGCCCACATCAGCGAATTGGCACCCAAGTGTCCGCTGACCGACGTCACCAGCGTCAAAACCGCAGTACTCGACGAGGTCGCCGCGGCCGGTCTGCAGGAACGTTTCGTCGGCGGTCACCCGATGACCGGCACCGAAAACTCCGGTTGGACCGCCGGGCACGCCAGTTTGTTCACTGCGGCCCCGTGGGTGGTGAGCGTCGATGACGACGTGGACCCCGTGGTGTGGTCGATGGTGATGACGTTGGCGCTGGACTGCGGCGCGGTGGTGGTGCCGGCCAGGTCCGACGAGCACGACGCGGCGGCCGCTGCCATCTCACATCTGCCGCATCTGCTCGCCGAAGCGTTGGCAATGACCGCCGCCGAGGTCCCGCTGGCCTTCGCGCTGGCCGCCGGCTCGTTCCGTGACGCCACCCGGGTCGCCGGCAGCCCTCCTGACCTGGTCCGCGCGATGTGTGAAGCTAACTCCGCTCAGCTGCTGCCGGCACTCGACCGGATGCTCGACCAGCTCAGCCGGGCCCGCGACTCGCTGGACTGGGACAACTCGGTGGGCGAGCTGGTCGAGGCCGGCCACGCCGCCCGCATCCGCTA
Organism: uncultured Actinomycetota bacterium; assembly: GCA_963826365.1. Lineage (GTDB taxonomy): Bacteria > Actinomycetota > Actinomycetes > Mycobacteriales > Mycobacteriaceae > Mycobacterium. Next base: position 9,199 of record CAWGXA010000019.1, read on the forward strand.
CGACCGCTTCCCACGCTCCGACATCTTCACCGTCGTCATCGGTGAGCAGAACTGGCGTGCGGAACTGGCCGCCGCGGGCCGGGCCGGCGGAGTGATCAGATCCGCTCTGCCAATCCGGGATAGTCCACGATGAAGCCGTCGGCGTCGACGCTCACGGTGGTGTCGGCGACCGGCGAATGCAGCTTGATGCCCTCGCACCCACCCGGGCTGGTGTAGTTCACGATGGCCGCGCTGACGGACATCTCCGGCACGTTCACGTAGACCATCGGCAACGCGATGGAATCGGCCTGCTCGTGTAGTCCGAGGCGGCGGATGGGCAGTGCGTTGAAGAACGGGCTGAACACCACGTCGACGTCGAATGCCCCGTTGAATGCCTCGCGCCGCTCCCCCTGGTGGTCGGTGATGAGCCACATGTTTTCCTCGTCGCGGGCAATCGCAAGTTGGCGTTCCCGCTCGGCCAGCGTGACGGTCAGCCCGAACCGCTTGGTGGCTCCACTCTCGTCGGTCTGCAACTCGTAGTAGGCGCCGAACGCCGGGTTATTCGCAGTAGCTGCGGCTACGATGCGGCCATTGGCTCGAATCCGCTTGCCGGACAACTGGACTCGCACCGACTCCATTCGGGAGATATCCGGTGCGCGCCAAGTCAACATCGCCGGCCAAACGGGCTGGGTCGGATCAGAAGGGGCTATCACGCTTCTACCGTAGGACGTGTTCAGCGCCGACGGCAGCATTGTCGATAAGTGCGGTCGGCGTCACGTCGTCGCGCCGGCCCGGCCTGCGCCACCGCCCGGTGGCCGGCACCGAAACCCAGACCGCCAATGCCAGCACGCCATCGAGGATCAACGCCACCGCGGCCACCATCAGCGCACCGACCAGGGCGAGCTGGAATTCGCGCATCTTGATGCCGTCAATCAGGTATCGGCCCAAGCCGCCCAGACTGGCGTAAGCGGCGACCGTCGCGGTGGCGACCACCTGCAGCGTCGCGTTGCGCAGCCCGCCCAGGATCAACGGCATCGCGTTAGGCACTTCCACGCGCAGCAGCACCTGGGCCTCCGTCATGCCCATCGCACGGGCGGCGTCGATCACCGTCGGCTCCACACTGGCGATGCCCGCGTAGGTGCCGGCCAGCAGCGACGGCACGCCCAACAACATCAAGGCAACCAGCGGCGGACCCATACCCAGCCCGAAGAGCAGCACGCCCAGCAACAGCACCCCCAGCGTGGGCAACGCGCGCAGGCCGTTGACCAGGCCCACCACCAGCAGGGTGCCGCGCCCGGTGTGTCCGATGAGCATTCCTAGCGGCACGGCGATCAGCGCCGACCCACCCACCGCGAGCGCGGTGTACTGCAGGTGCTCGGCGATGCGCATCGCTAGCCCGACCGGACCGGTCCAGTTGCCGGCAGTCAGCAGGTACGAGATCGCCTCTTGGACGAAGTTCACCGGGCACCGCCGGTTACCGGGGCCACGACCGCTCGACGCCGAGGCTTGCGTGCGACACGCTCCCAGGGCGTGACCAGCCGCCCGCCCAGAACGATCAGCACGTCGATGACGGCGGCAAGCAGCAGTAAGACGATGATGCCGGCGAGGATCTGGCCGCTCTTGTTGGTTTGGTAACCCATGGTGAACCAGCTACCCAGCCCGCCGATGCCGATCACCGAACCCACCGCCACCATCGCGATGTTGGTCACCACGACGACGCGCAATCCCGCGACCAACACCGGGATAGACAGCGGCAGTTCGATTTTCAACTTTCGCTTGATCACCGGATAGCCCACCGCGATCGCCGCGTCACGCACTTGCGCCGGAACGGCGTCGAGCGCCTCGAGTACCGCTCGCACCAACAGCGCGGTGGTGTATGCCGACAACGCGACAATCACGTTGGCCTCGTCGAGGATCCGGGTTCCGATGATCGTCGGCAAAGCCACGAACAACGCCAAGGACGGGATGGTGAACACGATGCTGGCGGTCGCGGTCGTCAACCGCCGGGCAATCGGCGCGCGCTGCACCAGCACACCCAGCGGCACCGAGATCGCCAGACCGATCAGCACGGGCAGCAGCGAAAGCCGCAGATGCACCAACGTCAGGCCCCAGGCGTCGGCGCGATGCGTGAGTAGGTAGTGCATGGTCAGTCCGCACGCTGGGTTTCTATCGCGGCCAGTACGTCGCTGGCCAACACACCGCCGATGACCTTGCCGTCACGGTCGACGGCAACACCGACGAACGACGGCGAGGACAACGCCGCGTCGAGTGCTTGGCTGAGGTTGCCGGTCGGACGCAGCTGGGAGCCGACGGCGCTGAGGCTCTCCGACAGCGGCGCGCCCTCACGATGGCGTCGCGCGCCGTCGGAGTCGACCCAACCCAACGGCACGCCGTCGTCGTCGATGACCAGCGTCCAGCCGCGTTCAGCGCAGCTGACCGAGCCATCGGCCAAGGCGCTCAAGGAGATCCGCTCGATGTCATGCAGGGGCAGCTTGGATGCTTCGATGAGCTGCAACCAGCGATAGCCGCGGCCGAGGCCGATGAACCTCGCCACGAAATTGTTGGCCGGCCGAGACAGCAACTGTGCGGGTTCGTCGTATTGCTGCAACACACCGCCGCGCCCGAACACCGCCACTTGGTCGGCGAGTTTGAGCGCCTCGTCGATGTCATGCGTGACGAAAACGATCGTTTTGTGCAATTCGCTTTGCAGACGCAGTATTTCGTTCTGCAGCTCATGGCGGACCACCGGGTCGATAGCCGAGAACGGTTCGTCCATCAGCAGTATCGGCGGGTCGGCGGCCAGGGCGCGCGCCACGCCGACGCGTTGTTGTTCGCCGCCAGAGAGCTGAGCTGGATAGCGGGTGGCGAGCTTGGCATCCAGCCCAACGCGTTCGAGCACCTGGTAAGCCGCTTTGCGGGCTTCGCGACGCGACTGGCCCTTGAGCACCGGCACGGTCGCGACGTTGTCGATCACCCGTTGGTGCGGCATCAGCCCGGCACTCTGGATGACATAACCGATTCCGAGGCGCAGCTTCACCGGGTCGACGCCTGCCACATCGTCCCCGTCCACCCTGATGGTGCCGGAGGTCGGCTCGACCATGCGGTTGATCATCCGCAGCGCGGTGCTTTTACCGCTGCCGGAGGAGCCGACGAAGACCGTCAATTTGCCGTCGGGGATTTCGAGGCTCAGCTGATCCACGGCGGTATTGCCGCCGGGAAACACCTTGCTGACGTCGACGAAGCTGATCATTGCGCCAGCGGGTGATCGAACCCGTTGTCCCGTATCCAGTTTCGCGCAACTTGGCCGGGATCTACACCGGAATTGCCTGCCACCGCGGCGTTCAGCGCGGCCACCCCCGGGGAGGTGAGCTTCGCCGACACCGCGTCCAGCACGTCCTTGAGACGGTCAGACTTCTTCTGCGAATTCACCAGCGGCACAATGTTTCCCGCCAAGAAGTTGTGCTCAGGATCCTCGAGTACCACCAGGTGATCTTGGGGTATGGCCGGCGACGTGCTGAAGATGTTGGCGGCGTTCACCTTTCCTTCGACCAGCGCGCGTACCGTCACAGCACCGCCGCCGTCTTCGATGGCGAGGTAGTTACCCGGACTGATGGTCAATCCGTATTTCTGCTTCAGGCCGGGTAGCCCCGATGGGCGGGCCTGAAAGTCCGAGGGCGCACCAAACTTGACGTCTGACGAATGTGCGGCCAAGTCGCCGATGGTTTTCAAGTGCCATGCCGCGGCGATTTGACCGGTGACGGTGACGGTGTCCGTGTCGGATGCCGCAGAGGGCGTGAGGACGGAGAGGTCGCCGGGCAGCCGCTTGTAGAGCTCCAACTCGACGGCGTCGAGCATGGTCGCGGTCGATTTGGGCTCAAAGTATTGCAACAGGTTGCCGATGTACTCCGGCACCAAATCCACGGAATGATCTTTCAGCGCCGGGATATACGTCTCGCGGCTGCCGATTCCCAACCGCCGCCCGACGTCAAACCCGTTCGCTTGCAATGCCTGCGCATAAATCTCGGCCATGATCTGCGATTCCGGGAAGTCGCCGGACCCCACCACAATGGATCTCAGGCTGCGGATTTCCTGCCCCAGCGGATCTGAACTGCTGCATGACGCGAGCAAGCAAACCGCCGCTAGCCACACTGCTGCGGGGACGATCGCGCTGGACACGCGCCGCAGCATCCTCATACCGCCGACACTAACGTCAGAACCTTCGATACGCCGCGCCGTTTCGCGCCCAGCGCCAGGTTTCCGGCGTTGCTGGTTTCTTTATCTGGCAGATGGGGCAAAGATGGAGCTATGAGCAGCGACCCTCCTGCCTCACCCACTCCGTCCACACCGACGCATCCCGTCGGGCCGACGCCCACCGAACAGCCGGTCAAGTTCACCCGGGCGGGCGCCTTGTGGTCGGCGTTGATCGGCGGCTTCCTGACCCTCATCTTGCTGCTGATCTTCATTGCCCAGAACACGACATCGACGCCGTTTCAGTTCTTCGGCTGGCATTGGTCCCTGCAGCTGGGTGTGGCCATTTTGCTGGCGGCTGTGGCCGGCGGCCTGCTCACCGTGGCGGTAGGCACCGCGCGCATAATTCAGCTGCGCCGGGTCGCGAAGAAGCACTTCGCAGCCGCTAATGACGCACAGGCCGGGCTCGCCGGCACCGTCTAGTCGGGTAGCTTCGCCAGCTCCCCGAGGCCGCGCGAGATCAGCGGCGCCACGACTTCGGGCATGTGCTCAGACTCACCTTTGCCGCGGGCCTGATCCGACATCCGCCGGCGGAAATCGATGCCGGCGGCGATGATGGCGAGTTTGAAGTACGCCAGCGCCATGTAGAACTCCCAATGCTCCAACGGCAACCCCGAAGCCAGCGAGTACCGGTCGGCCAGCTCGTCGGCCGTTGGCAGCAGCGGCGATGTCCAAGCGGCTTGCGCGTTGACGATCAGGTCCAGCGCCGGGTCGCGGTACACGCACATCAGGGCCGCGTCGGACAGCGGGTCGCCCAGCGTGGACAGCTCCCAGTCCACCACCGCCCGCACCCGGGTCGGATCGTCGGTGTCCAGGATGGTGTTGTCGATGCGGTAGTCGCCATGCACGATCGAGGTTCGGCTCTGCTGCGGAATGGCTTGGTGCAGGCCGGAATGCAGCCGCTCGACGTCCGCGTCGCGGTGGTCGTCGGGCAGTCGCACCAATTCCCATTGCGAGCCCCATCGGCGCACCTGGCGTTCCAGGTAGCCGCTGGGCTTGCCGAAATCGCCCAAACCAACCGCCTGCGGGTCGACACTGTGCAAATCGACGAGCACCCGCACCAGTGCGTCGACGCATTTGTCGATGACCGTGTGGTTGAAGGCTTCGAGTTGGGCGCGTCGGCGCACCACTTGTCCGGCAACGAATTCGACGATCTGAAACGGCGCACCCAGCACCGAGTCGTCCTCGCACAGGGCAATCGCGCGGGCCACCGGCACCGCCGTGTCTTGCAGCGCCGCTACCACCTTGTACTCGCGGGCCATGTCGTGCGCCGACGGTGTCAGTCCGTGCAGCGGCGGCCGTCGCACCAGCCAGTTGGTTTCGTCGTCGTAGACCCGGAACGTCAGATTCGAGCGGCCACCGGAGATAAAGTCCGCGCGCAACTCGCCGGCGCGCTCGATGCCGAGCGAACGCAGATACCGGTCCAGTCTGGGCAGGTCCAGCCCGTCAAGTTGGTCAGCCAAGGTCACCGCACTTGTTTACCATCGCTGGTTGCGCGGTAACAGGTCCCACACGTGTTCGACGCCGTTGACCCCCGCCACGGTCGCCTGACCGGAGCGAGAGTAGAGCAGACGAGTCACCGATGCGTAGTCGACCAGAAATGACAACAGCCGTGCCGTTCCCAGAATCTCGTGCAGCAGCAGGTTGATTACCCCGCCGTGACTGAACACCACGACGGTGTCCTCGGGATCGCCAGTGGCGACCAGATCGTCGACAGCCGCCAGCACCCGTGCCCGGAACGCGTCTTCGTCGACCGCACTGGGTAGCCGCCCCTGTATCAACCGCTCCCACTCCTTCGGATTTTCCGCACGGATCTGCTCAACCGGGATGTAGGCCGGAAGGTCGCGATCGTATTCGGCGAACCGGTCATCCACCTCGACAGCCAGCCCCCGCGCCGCGGCGACCGGCTCTGCGGTTTGGATGGCACGACGCTGCGGGCTGCTGACCACCCGGGAAACCGGAAACCGGGCGAGCGCCTCGGGCAGGCGCGCGATCTGCGCCACGCCTTCATCCGAGAGGTCCGGGTCGGAACCCTGGCCTGGTTCGCTGCGCAGCGGCAACGCATGGCGGACCAGAAGCACTTGCATGTTGATTCCTGTCGTCGACTGATGAGGAAATCGTCGGGCGCAGCGCCGGGCCCGGTTCGTCAGTTTCTCATCGCGCCTACCGCACCATCGCGTCTGTCTCTTAATCTGATTCCAAGGAGGTCTTGATGAGCCAGCCGAGTAGAGATTGGGACGCCGCCTACCGACAAGAAACACCGCCTCCGTGGAGCATCGGCCAGCCGCAACCCGAGCTGGCGGTTCTCATCGACCAGGTCCGTAGCGATGTGCTGGACGCCGGCTGTGGCCACGCCGCTCTGTCGCTGGCACTCGCCGCCCGCGGCCACACCGTGGTCGGTCTGGACGGCAGTGCAACCGCGGTGGCCGCCGCGGCCGCGGCGGCGGCCGAACAAGGGCTGACCACAGCAACTTTCGCGCAGGCCGATGTCACAAGCTTTGGTGGCTACGACGGCCGCTTCGCCACCATCCTGGACAGCGGACTGCTCCATGCCCTGCCGCCCGAGAAACGCCAGGACTACCTGCAGTCGATTTTTCGAGCCGCGGCGCCGGGAGCGGCCCTGCACATCCTGGCCTTTGCCGCCGGCGCATTGGGCGACCCCGACGACGAGCACCCGGGCCCGCGCGGCTTCGGCGAAACCGAGTTGCGCGACGCCGTCTCCACGCTGTGGCAGGTGGACGACCTGCGGCCCGCCAAGGTCTACGGCAACGCAAGTGCACTGACCGCATCCGATCGCCCGAATGTCGAACGCGATAACGATGGCCACTTCGTGGCGCCCGGCTTCCTGCTCAGCGCGCATAAACCCGCGCAGTAATCAGCAGGTCTCACGGCCGGCGGAGAATGTTATTCTCTGCACAGAGAGCGGGGTGTGCGGACAATGGCGACTGCCGGTGAAACCCAACTGGACGAGGGCGTTCTTGGTCGTTGGCTGGATGCGAACGACGTTCCGGGAAGCGGTGAAAAGCCGCTCCTGGAGCTGCTCAAGGGCGGTTCACAGAACACGCTGTATCTGATTCAGCGCGGCTCGGAGCGCATGGTGCTCCGAATGCCCGGGGCGCGCGCGGACGCGGCCCGTATCGACGGATTGCTGCGTGAGATCCGGCTGGTACGAGCGCTGTCTGGCACCGATGTGCCGCACGCCGAGCTGATCGCCGCCGACGACACCGGCACCGTGCTCGGTCTGCCGTTCTACGTGATGCGGGCGATCGACGGCTGGAGCCCGATGGACGGCGGCTGGCAGGCGCCGTTCGACACCGACCTGCAGGCTCGACGCGAGCTGGCGCTCCAACTCGTCGAGGGCGCCGCCAAGCTCGGCCGGGTGGATTGGCGCGGTCAAGGCCTCGACGGTTTCGGCCGTCCGGACGGATTCCATGAACGGCAGGTCGATCGCTGGCTGAGCTTTCTCGAGTCGTACAAGGTGCGCGAACTTCCCGGCCTGGACGAGGCGGCCGACTGGCTGCGCCGCAACCGGCCCACGCATTACCAGCCCGGCATCATGCACGGCGACTACCAGTTCGCCAATGTGATGTTCGAGCACGCCGCACCGGCTCGACTGGCCGCGATCGTGGACTGGGAGATGACAACGGTCGGCGATCCGCTGCTCGATCTCGCCTGGGCGCTGTTGGGCTACGACGGTGAAAACCCCAGCGAAGACGGCTTTTATCTGGACATGAAGGGCATGCCGACGCGCAGCGAACTACTGCAGCACTACGAAAAGATCAGTGGCCTTTCCACCGAGAACATCGACTACTACCTGGTGCTGGCCAACTGGAAGCTTGGCATTGTGCTGGAGAAGACGTACGCCGCCGGGGTGCGCACCGGGAAGGTCGACCCAAACATCCAGGACGCCTTCGGGGCGATGATTCCGCGGCTGATCACCACGGCTGCCGAGCTGGCGCGCTCATTGCAGACGGGGGCCCGCTGAAATGGGTTATGCGGATCAGCTTTTCGATCTGACGGACCGAGTCATCCTGATCACCGGCGGCAGCCGCGGACTGGGACGTGAGATGGCGTTCGCCGCCGCCCATTGCGGCGCGGACGTGGTGATCGCCAGCCGCAACATGGACAACTGCGTGGCCACCGCCAAGGAGATCGAGGCCGAGACCGGGCGCTGCGCCATGGCGTATCAAGTGCACGTGGGACGGTGGGATCAGCTCGACGGCTTGGTCGACGCCACCTACGAGCGATTCGGCAAGGTCGACACCTTGATCAACAACGCGGGCATGTCACCCTTATACGACAAGCTCACTAACGTCACCGAGAAGCTCTTCGACGCGGTGGTCAACCTGAATCTCAAGGGCCCCTTCCGGTTATCGGCTTTGGTCGGCGAGCGGATGGTGGCCGCCGGCCGCGGCTCGATCATCAATGTCAGCTCCACCGGGTCGCTGCGGCCCAACGGGGGCATCATTCCCTACGCCGCCGCCAAGGCCGGGCTCAACGCCATGACCGAAGGACTGGCTCAGGCGTTCGGGCCGACCGTGCGGGTCAACACGCTGATGGCCGGACCCTACTTGACCGACGTCAGCAAGGCCTGGAACATCGGCGACGGTGGCGATAGCTTCGGCCACCATTTCCTGAAGCGCGCCGGGAATCCACGCGAAATCGTCGGCGCCGCACTGTTTCTTGCCTCCGATGCGTCCAGTTTCACTACCGGTTCGATCCTGCGTTCTGACGGCGGGATCCCCTAAGAGTAGGAGTATCAAATGACGTGGGACTTCTCCACCGAACCGGAGTTCGAGAAGAAGCTCGACTGGGTCCGCGAGTTCGTACGCGAAGAGGTCGAACCGCTCGAGGTGCTTTTCCCGGGCTGCGAGTTCTTGCCGCTGAACGACGAGCGTCGGCGGGTCGTTGATCCGCTCAAACAGCAGGTGCGCGACAACGGCCTGTGGGCACCACATCTGGGCCCGGAGCTCGGCGGGCAGGGCTTCGGCGCGGTCAAGCTGACGTTGATCAACGAGATTCTGGGCCGCAGCCCGTGGGCGCCGATCGTGTTCGGAACGCAGGCGCCCGATACCGGCAATGCCGAGATCATCGCGCGCTTCGGAACTCAGCAGCAGAAGGACCGCTACCTGGCCGGACTGCTATCCGGAGAGATCTTCTCCTGCTTTTCGATGACCGAGCCGCAGGGCGGCGCCGACCCGCGCGTCTTCACCACCCGGGCGGTCCGTGACGGCGACGACTGGGTGATCACCGGACGAAAGTACTTCTCCTCCAACGCTTCCGTCGCATCGTTTTTCATCGTCGTCGCGATCACCGATCCCGACGTCCCAGTCCATACCGGCGCATCGACATTTTTGATCCCCGCCGGTACCGAAGGGCTGGTCCTAGAAGCCAACCATCACCTGGTCGGTGCGGACCCGCACGAACCGGGACATTCGCTGGTGCACTACGACGATGTTCGGGTGGGCCCGGATGCGTTGCTGGGTGAAGCGGGTCAAGGCTTCCTGATTCTGCAGACCCGGCTGGCCGGTGGGCGGCTACACCACGCGATGCGCGCGATCGGCATGGCGCAACGCGCGGTCGACATGATGTCTCGCCGCGCGAAAAGCCGTTTTACGCAAGGTAGTTCGCTGGCCGATAAGCAGTTGGTGCAAGAGTTCGTCGCGGACTCTTATACCGAATTGATTCCGTTTCGGTTGACGGTGCTGCACGCCGCGTGGCTGATCGACAACGGCGACGAGCGCGCGGCGCGCGCGGAGATCGGAGCCTGCAAGATCCTGGCGTCGCAAGTCTTGAAATCGATTGCACTCCGCGCGATCCAGGTCCACGGCGCACTAGGACTCACCGACCAGCTACCGCTGGTCAACGTGCTACTCGGAGGCATCGCGCTCGGTCTGGCCGACGGCCCCACCGAGGCGCACAAGGTCAACCTGGCCCGGATGTTGCTGAAGGGCTATGACGCCGAAGACGGGGATTGGCCCAGCGAAATGCTGGACGTCCGCCGTGAAGCGGCCCGCGAAAAGTACGGCGCGCTCGTCGGTCGCGTTCCGGCGCTTCCCGATTCGTCGTGAGCAACCGGGTGACTGCGGCTGTCGAACGTGCCCTCGACGACCGCCAGCGAGAGGCCACCGAGGAGGTCGAACGCATTCTGGCCGCGGCGGTGCGGGTGATGGAACGAGTCGCCCCCGAGGCACCCCGGGTCAGCGATATCGTCGCCGAGGCCGGCTCGTCGAACAAGGCGTTCTACCGGTACTTCGCCGGTAAAGACGAACTCATCCTCGCGGTGATGGAACGCGGGGTCGCCATCGTCGTGTCCTACCTGCAGCACCAGATGGACAAGGAACCCAGGCCGCAGGACAAGATCGCTCGCTGGATCGAGGGCACGCTGGCGCAAGTCGCCGAGCCGGAACTGATCAGCAAGAGCCGCGCAGCGGCCGGTCAGATGTCGGCGAATACCAACTGGCGTACGGTCGACCAGGAAATGATGTGGCCACTGCGGGATCTGCTGGCCGATCCGGTTGCGGCGCTGGGCAGTAGCGACGTGGAACGCGACGTCGAGGCGGTGTTCTGCTGCACGGCCGCAACCATGCGCCGCTACCTGGGTTCGGCGGAGCGACCTACGCCCGACGACATCGCACACGTGGTTCAGTTCTGTCTGAACGGATTGGGGACCGGCTGATGCGGGCGATCGTTTGTCGTGCCTACGGTCCACCGGAGAGCCTGGTGCTCGACGATGTTCCCGAGCCGGTCCCGGGACCCGGCCAGGTGTTGGTGCGCGTGCACGCCGCGGCGGTCAACTTCCCCGACGTGCTGTTCATCGAAGGCAAATACCAAATCAAGATTCCGCCGCCGTTCATCCCGGGCAACGAGATCGCAGGCGAAGTGATCGCCGCCGGTGCAGGCGCAGCGTATAGCCCCGGACAGCGGGTGGCCGGCACCACGTTCGGAGCGTTCGCCGAACAGGCGCTACTCGACTCGACTCAGGCGACGCTCATACCCGACGACGCCGACTTCGCGTCGGCCGCGGCATTCGGCGTGACCTATCGCACCGCGTATTACGCGCTGCGCACGACCGCCGCTGTGACAGAGGGCGATTGGGTGGTGGTGCTGGGCGCCGCTGGCGGTGTGGGACTGGCCGCCGTCGATCTGGCCGTCGCGATGAAGGCCCGGGTGCTGGCCGCGGCATCCAGCCCGGAAAAGCTGGAACTATGCCGTCAGCGTGGGGCCGAGGCCACCGTGGACTACGACCGCGAGGACCTGAAATTGCGGATCCGCGAACTCACCGGCAACAGCGCCCGAGTGGTCCTGGACCCGGTCGGCGGAAAGTACTCGGAGCCGGCGCTGCGGGGTCTGGCGCACGGCGGCACCTTCGTCACCCTGGGCTATGCGGCGGGTACGATTCCGGCCATTCCGCTCAATCTTGTTCTGCTCAAAGACCTCTACGTGCGTGGCATGGAGATCCGCACCTTCGCGAGCGACTACCCCGACGAGGCCGTCCGCGACGATGAAGAACTAGCGCAGATGTTCGCCGCCGGAATCGTGCGCCCCTACATCGGCGCGCGATTCCCGTTGGCCGAAACCCCCGCGGCGTTGCGCTACGTGGCCGAGCGCAAGGTGCTGGGCAAGGTGGTTATCGACGTCTGACGGCTACGGCGTAACGATATTGAAATTCGGATCGGGCTTGTCGAGTGCACCGAGCAGCGACTGCAGCGCGGATTCGTCGCCGGACAACTCAAGGCCCGGTGAACCGAAGTCCCCGAACGCCGCCTGCAGCAGCCGAACCCTGTTGGCCAGCTTGACCGTAACGTTTGCCGACCCGTGGTCCGGTGGACGCTCGCGGTAGACCAGCACGCCGTTGCGCAGCGTCAGCCGGTAATTGGCACCCGAATCCTCGAACAAGAAGTCGAAGGCGAGATCGAGCTCCCAGCTAGCGGGGCCGTTGATCGCGATGGCGAGGCTGTCGAAGATCTGGTCCGTTGTCAGCTGGGTCAACATCGACGGGGATGTGGTCTGCGCCGCGGTGCCGAAGTTGCCGTCACGCAGTTCGGTTGCCCCGCTGAGGAAGAAGTTCCGCCAGGTGGCGTTTTCGGCCCCGTAAGCCAACTGCTCCAAGGTGTCGGCGTAGAGCGCGCGGGCGCCGGCATGCTCGCTGTCAGTAAAGATCGCGTGGTCTAATAGTGTTGCAGCCCAACGGAAATCGCCGGACTCGAAGGCGGCCTTGGCCAGCTCGACCACCCGGTCGATACCGCCCATCGCGTCGACGTAGCGGGGCGCGAGGGCCTCCGGGGGATGCTGCCACAGCCGACCGGGATTGCCGTCGAACCAGCCCATGTAACGCTGGTAGACGGCCTTGACGTTATGGCTGACCGAGCCGTAATAACCGCGGGTGTGCCAGACCTGCTCGAGCGCCGGCGGCATCTGAAATGTCTCAGCGATTTCAACGCCGGTGTGGCCCTGGTTGAGTAGCCGCAGCGTCTGGTCGTGTAGGTAGGCGTACAGATCCCGTTGCAGGGAAAGGAATTCCACGATGCTGTCGTGTCCCCAGGTCGGCCAGTGGTGGGATGCGAAGACCACGTCGGCGCGTTCGGCAAAGTGGTCAATCGCCTCGGTGAGATAACCCGACCAGGCGTGCGGGTCGCGCACCAGCGCGCCGCGCAGGGTCAGCAGGTTGTGCAGGTTGTGGGTCGCATTCTCGGCCATGCACAACGCGCGGAAACGCGGGAAATAGAAATGCATTTCAGCAGGCGCCTCGGTGCCGGGCGCCATCTGGAACTCGATTTCCACGCCGTCGATGGTGTGCTTTTCGCCGGTCTCCCGGATATCGACGGTCGGGACGATGATGGCTACTTCGCCGTTGGATGTGGCTTGGCCGAGTCCGCAGCCGACCTGTCCCTGGGGTCCGCGTTCCAGCATGCTGCCGTACATATAGGTGGCCCGTCGCGTCATTGCCGGACCGGCATAGACGTTCTCTTGCACGGCGTGCGCGGTGAAGCCTTCCGGCGCCAGCACCGCCACTTGGCCGGCGTCCACATCCGCCTGGGAGGTGACGCCCAGTACGCCGCCAAAGTGGTCGACATGGCTGTGGGTGTAAATCACCGCGACGACGGGACGGTCGCCGCCACGGTGGGTGCGGTACAACTCCAACGCCGCGGCGGCAACCTCGGTGGAGACCAGTGGGTCGATGACGATGACGCCGGTGTCGCCCTCGATGAAGCTGATGTTGGACAGGTCGAAGCCGCGCACTTGATAGACGCCCGGCACCACCTCGTACAGACCTTGCTTGGCGGCAAGCGTCGACTGCCGCCACAGGCTGGGGTGCACCGAGGTCGGGGCGGGACCGTCCAGGAAGGAGTAGGAGTCGTTGTCCCACACCACGCGGCCGTCGGCGGCTTTGATGACGCACGGCGACAAGGCCGCGATGAAGCCGCGGTCGGCGTTGTCGAAATCGGAGGTGTCCTGGAACGGCAGCGCGTGCTCGCCATGCGCGGACTCGATAACTGCGGTGGGGGGCTTGTGATCCACCGGCAATACATTGCCACCTACGCGGCCTTGCCCGAAAGGATGCGTGTAGAGCGGGCCGGTTAACCGGAACGAAACAATTTCCCTCAACCTCTTTTGCGGGAGTCGGCAAACCCGCATACTGCGCAGAGGGCCCTTCACCCTCGGAGGACCGCTACATCGGCAAAGGAGCATAGGTGAAGCGTGAAGCGACGATCGCCGTAGCCGCGGCGGCAATTTTGGCTGCGGGTATTTCCGGCTGTTCGGACAACAAGTCAACGTCGAGCGGTAGCGGCTCTTCGGGCAGTACCAGTGCGACAGCATCCAGCGGTGGCGGGCCGTCGGTGTCGATCGACGGCAAGAATCAAAACGTGACCGGCTCGGTCGTCTGCACGACGGCCGGCGGCAACGTCAACATTGCGATCGGCGGCGCGGCAACCGGTATCGCCGCAGTCCTGTCCGACGCCAGCACACCCGAGGTGAAGTCCGTTGGGCTGGGCAACGTCAACGGTGTGACGCTCGCTTACACCGCTGGCAGCGGCCAGGGCAATGCAACGGCAACCAAGACCGGCACTAGCTACAAGATCAGCGGCAATGCCACCGGCGTCGACATGGCCAACCCGATGCAACCGGTGAACAAGCCATTCGAAATCAATGTGACCTGCTCTAGCTAGCAGCAGCAGTTTCGGCGGGCGGTTGCCACCCGTTGAGTGGCAACCGCACCGTGAACTCGGTATGACCGGGTGAGCTGTCGACCGTGATGGTCCCGTTGTGGGCCTTGACTACCGCCGAGACGATCGCCAAGCCCAGCCCGGTGCTGCCCCCCTTACGGGAGCGTGAGGTATCGCCGCGGGCGAACCGCTCGAAGACCTCGGACTGAAGCGCTGTCGGGATGCCGGGACCGTTGTCGATCACCTGAAGCACATTCTCGGTCGGCTCGGCCGACAACCGAGTCGTCACGATGGTTCCCGCGCCGGTGTGGACGCGCGCGTTGGCAAGCAGATTGGTCAACACCTGGTGCAGCCGTGCCGCGTCACCGGTGACAAGCACCGGCTCCTCGGGCAGGTCAAGCTCCCACTGGTGATCTGGTCCCGCGACGTGCGCGTCACTGACAGCGTCGACCGCCAACAGCGACAGGTCGACGTGTTCGCGTTCTAGCGGCCGGCCTGAGTCCAGCCGCGCCAACAGCAGCAGGTCCTCGACCAGGCGCGTCATCCGCTCCGTCTCGGAAGCGACTCGACTCATTGCGTGCTCGACCGCCTCGCGGTCGTCGCCCATGCGTTGAGTCAGTTCGGTGTAGCCGCGGATCGCGGCCAGCGGCGTGCGCAGTTCGTGACTCGCGTCCGCGACGAACTGGCGCACCCGGGTCTCGCTGGCCTGCCTTGTCTCCAGTGCTGCCGCGATGTGGTCAAGCATCCGGTTGAGCGCCGAGCCGAGTTGACCCACTTCGGTAGAGGGATTGGCGTCTCCTTCCGGCACCCGCACCGGTAGCTCGACCTCTCCGCGAGACAGCGGCAGACTCGCGACCCGGCGCGCGGTTGCGGCGACGCGGCGCAGCGGCGCGAGTGCTCGCCTGATGATCACCACGCCGGCGATCGTTGCAGCGGCCAGCGCGATGACCGTCACGATCCCGAAAATCACCAGCATCCGGACCAGCGTGGCGTCGATGTCGGCCATCGACAGACCGGTCACGATCACGTCGTCGCCGCGTCGGCTGGACGCCGCCTCCACCCGGTAGCGGCCCAGGCCGTCGAGATCGAGGGTCGTCGCTTTGCGACTGCCGGCGATGGCCGCGAGCTGAGCCTGCGCCTTGTCGCTCAGCGCGGCCCGGGCACCGCTGCTGGTCAGGTATCCGGCATCGACCGTCTTACCGTCGCTGACGACCGCTGCCACCATGCCGGCCGGCTGACCGGGCGCGTCGAGGAACCGTGGGCCGGGGCCGGGTCGCGGGTAGTAGGAGTGCTCGTGCCGCCATCCCGGGCGGTTCGGTTCGGGGTACATCAGCGCCGAGCGGTAGGAGGCCGCACCGAGTTGCGTGTCGAGCTGTTTCACCAAGTGGTGGTTGAGTGACAGTTCGGTCGCCCCCGCGATCCCGATACACACCAGGGCCAGCACGATGAGCTGCCCGGCCAACAACCGCAACCGCAGCGACCAGACGCGCCGAGAGCTAGCGGGCTGGCTTGAGGACATAGCCCGCGCCACGCAGCGTGTGGATCATGGGCTCGCGCCCGCTGTCGATCTTCTTGCGCAGGTAGGAAATGTACAGCTCGACAATGTTGGACCGGCCGCCGAAGTCGTAGCTCCACACCCGGTCGAGGATCTGCGCCTTGCTCAGCACCCGCTTGGAGTTGCGCATCATGAATCGCAGCAGCTCAAACTCGGTGGAGGTCAACGAAATAGGCTCACCGGCACGGGTCACCTCGTGGCTGTCCTCGTCGAGCACCAAGTCGCCGACCACGAGCTGCGCGCCGCTGTCCACGGTCGTCACCCCGGTGCGCCGCAACAGGGCCCGCAACCGCAGCACCACCTCTTCGATGCTGAACGGCTTGGTGACATAGTCGTCGCCGCCCGCAGTCAGCCCGGCGATGCGGTCTTCCACCCCATCCTTGGCCGTCAATAGCAGCACTGGCAGCTGCGGATTCTCTTCGCGCAGTTTGTGTAAGACGTCCAGCCCGCTCATGTCGGGGAGCATCACGTCGAGCACCACCACGTCGGGCCGTTGGGCGCGGGCCGAGGCGATCGCGGCCGATCCGTCCCCGGCGGTCGCGATGTTCCAGCCTTCGTAACGCAACGCCATCGACACCATCTCGGCCAACACGGATTCGTCGTCGACCACAAGAACGTTGATTGGATTGCCGTCTGCGCGGCACATGACCACGCGTTCTACGGAGGCTCGGGGCTGTGTAGTCACAAGACTTAGTATCCGCGCGTTACTTAGCTGGCGCTATGACATTCCTATGTGTGTTCTGTGAAGCAAAGACGCGTGCCCGCTGAGCAGGCACGCGTCTTTTTTTCGTCAGATGAAGGATCTAGTACCAGTACCGCCTGCCGCCGACCGGGCGGCCAACCGAGCCCAGGACCCACAGCACTGCGCCGATCACCAGGAGAACAATGCCGATCGTGAACAATATGTGCACGGTCGGGAACAGTAAACCGAGGACGATCAAGACAACTCCGAGTGCGATCATGACAGACTTCCTTCTTTCCGTGGCTGACTTATTGCGCTGAATGCGGTTGTGGCACTTGGGGCTTCGGGCATTGCTGAACTTGCGGATTGACAACTCCGTAATTCAGTGGCCCTGCGATGACCGTCAGTGCGACAGTTCCAGCAGCGGCGCAATCCACTGGACTATCTTCGAAATAGTGCAACTGCCATGCGGCGAAGACTCCGATGAGCAGCCACACCAGGACGATCGCGCCAAATATTCCGCGACCACGCATCGTGACCTCCGTTGTGTCCGAGAAAGTTTCTCGTCGCGTAGCGATACCCATTGGACTTGTGTCTAAACATCGCTACCCCACTAGTCATTTACCAGGGCGACTGAATGATTCGGCCTCGTCAGCGCTCGAGCAGCTTGCCCAGCAACGCCGTTAGCCGCTTCTGCTCGGCCGACGTCAAGCGGTCGGTCATCGGCGCCAGAAGTGCGCTGATTTCGCCGATAACCCGGGGCTCTAGGCGCCGCGCCGCAGCGGTGAGGCTGACCCGCACCGAACGACCGTCGGCGGCATCGCTCGTTTTGTGGACCAGGCCGCGTTGAACCGCGCGGTCGATGAGCCCGCTGACCGTCGAGCGTTCCAAGCCCAGATACGTCGCGAGTTCGGCCATCGCCGGTTCGCGGTCGCGCAGTATCCCCAGCATCCGCAGTTGTGTCAGCGACAGATCCTCTTCGGCGGCAACACGACTCACCATCGCGATCACTGTGAACGACGCCTGAACCAGGCTGTCCCTGAGGTCCTCGACCGTATCCATGGGGAAAATCATAGCTTGAAATAGTTCGTAACACCATCTAATATAGTTCGTGTTACCACCTAATTCGAAACCCCTCCAACGAGGAGAAGTGCCATGTACGCAGCCGTCGTCAGCAGCTTTGACAAGCCGCCCGCCTATCGGGAGATCCCCAGCCCCGTCCCGCAGACGGACGACGAGCTGGTCGTTGACGTGGTGGCTTCCGGTCTGCACCGCAGGGTGCGTTCGCAAGCCGACGGGTCGCATTACACCAGCTCGGGCGAATTGCCCTTGGTCCCCGGCATCGACGGCGTGGGACGGGCCTCCGACGGCACCCTGCGCTACTTCGTGCTCCCCGACACCACGATGGGCGCGATGGCCGAACAGACCGTCATCGACCAGCGAAGCAGCCTGGTACTTCCGGACGGAGCCGATCCCATCCTGGTGGCCGCGGCGATGAATCCGGTGATGTCCTCGTGGGTAGCCCTTCGCCGGCGCATCGATTTCGAGCCCGGCAAATCCGTACTGATTCTGGGTGTTACCGGAAGCTCGGGTCGGATGGCCGTGCAAGTCGCCAAGCGCCTTGGTGCCGGTGAGGTCATCGGCGCCGGCCGCGACGCCCAGCGCCTGGCCGCCGTCCGCGAACTCGGCGCCGACACCACCGTCCGACTCGACAGCGCCGCCGCGCTAGGCGATCTCGCGCGAATAGCGCGCGACGTCGACGTCGTCATCGACTACCTCTGGGGTCCGATCACAGCGGAGTTGATGGCAGGCATCGCCAGTAACCGTACCGACCAGGGAAAGCCGCTCACCTGGATCGAAATCGGCTCGGTCGCCGGCGCTTCAACCGAAATCCCTTCCGCCGCACTGCGAGCGATGCGCCTACAGATCGTCGGCAGTGGACAGGGATCGGTGCCGGCACGCGACATCCTGGCCGAACTGCGGGCGCTGGCCACCGAGATCAGCGGCGGTGGATTTCAGCTCGATGCGCGCACGGTGCCGCTTTCCGACGTCGAAGCCGCCTGGAACGACACCGACGCCGAAGACCGAATCGTCTTCACGCCATAGCTTTTCAGCCGGTTCGGCGCTGCGCGGCGACGAACTGAGTGGGCGGCATCGAGTCCTCGGCGCCTTGCGGGATGCTGCGGTTGTACCGAGCCATCAGCTCAGGAAAGCTCGCCGACGACACATCCCAGCCGCGCTCACGCAGCCAGCCGTCGACCGGTGTGCGCTCCTCGGGGTACCAAAGATCGTCGAAGTCCGTTATCTCGGAGTCGATCAGCTTGGCAGCCGTCGCGCGGATGCGCTGGTTGTCTTCGCGCTGCCGCCGTACCTTGTCGGGATCGGTGAAGCCATCCCCCGGAACATTGGAAGCCAGCCAACTGCCGGGCGCACTGAGCGAATTTATCCGCTCGAACAACAGGTCCTGAGCCGCTGCCGGCAGGTACCGCACCAGGCCCTCGGCAGACCAGGCGCTGGGAAGCGAAGGATCAAACCCCGCCTCCTGCAACGCTTTCGGCCAGTCCTGGCGCAGGTCGATCGCTATGTTAACCAGTTCTGCGGTCGGGTGTGCGCCGTGTTCGCGCAGCGTGGACCCTTTGAACTCCAGCACCTTGGGTTGATCCAACTCGTACACGACCGTGCCGTCGGGCCACGGTAGCCGCCAGCTGCGGGCGTCCAGGCCAGACGCCAGGATCACTACCTGCCGAACACCGGCGTCAGCGGCGCCGAGAAAGAACTCGTCGAAAAACGCGGTCCGGGTCGCCATGAAGTCGACCATCAGTTGGATCCGGTTCTGCACATCCGGTTCGATTTCGAGCAGCTTGGCCAGCACGTCAGGATCCGCGTAGACGCTCCACATCCCTTTGCCCGCGGCATTGATGAATACTCGCGCGAACGGGTCATTGATGAGCGGATTCACGCTCTCGGTCTCCGCGGCTCGAGCGGCTGCAACGCCGAGCGCGGTGGCGCCCACGCTTTGAGTGATATCCCAGGAATCGTTATCGGTACGTGGCATCGCTACTTACCTCTCCAGACTGATAGTCGGTTGCGTTCACTATTCTTCCAGGCCGCGCCAGCCGATGCTGCTCGCGGGCCATGTCCTAGGCTTTTTCCCAGACGGCCCACAGGTTGCACAGGAGTGCTGCGATGACACGTACGCCGCAACATGTATTCACCCATCACGGCCAGTCACTGGCTGCGGCCGATCTCGACGGGATCGTCGCCGACTACACGGCCGACTCGGTCGTGATCAGTCCGGCCGGCGTCTTCCACGGGAAGGGCGGTGTTCGGGAGGCCTTCACCAAATTGCTCGAAGACCTGCCCCATGCGATCTGGGACTTGAAGAACCAAGTCTTCGCCGACGATGTGTTGTTACTCGAGTGGGCCGCCGATTCGCCGCTCAATCGGGTTGACGACGGTGTCGACACCTTCGTCTTCCGCGACGGGATGATCCTTGCGCAGACCGTCCGATATACGCCACAACCCAAGAGCTGACGGGCCGAGCGCACCCACAGAGTAGGTTCACACCACGTGGAGCACGTGGACTTAACCGCCGTCGCGGAATGGATGTCCGAGCAGGGGCTGGGCGAGGGCCCGCTGGAAGACGTTGCCGGTGTCACCGGCGGAACCCAGAACGTCATGCTGCGGTTCACCCGGTCTTCTCGACCGTATGTGCTTCGACGCGGGCCGCGGCACCTGCGGGCGCGCAGCAACAGTGTGATACTGCGGGAGACCAAAGTCCTTGCGGCGCTGTCTGATTCCGATGTACCGCACCCACATCTGATTGCCACCTGCGACGATCCCAGTGTGCTGGGCGATGCCGTCTTCTATTTGATGGAGCCGGTCGATGGATTCAATGCGGGCGAGGGGCTGCCGCCGTTGCATGCGGGTGATCCCGCGGTGCGCTTCGGCATGGGGCTGTCGATGGCCGACGGGCTGGCCAAGCTCGGTGCCGTCGACCATGTCGCCGTTGGGCTGGCCGACTTCGGCAAGCCGGAGGGCTTCCTGGAACGGCAGGTGCCGCGCTGGCTTTCCGAACTGGATTCTTATAGCGAGTACGACGGCTATCCGGGGCCGGAGATCCCCGGCATTGAGCAGGTGGCCGGCTGGCTGGAGGCCAATCGGCCGACCAAGTGGACGCCGGGAATCATGCATGGCGACTACCACGCAGCCAACGTGATGTTCTCCCGCACCGGGCCCGAGGTGGTCGCCATCGTCGACTGGGAGATGTGCACGATCGGCGACCCACTGCTGGATCTGGGGTGGCTGCTGGCGACCTGGCGTCAGCCGGACGGGACCGCGGTGTTCAGCCACGCCCTGGGCGGCCAGGACGGGTTGGCCAGCATCGACGACCTATTCCAGCGCTACGCCGCCAACACCACCCGCGACCTGTCCCACATCACCTGGTACACCGTGCTGGCCTGCTTCAAGCTGGGCATCGTCATCGAAGGGACGCTGGCCCGGGCGTTCGCCGGCAAGGCGGAGAAGGCGGTCGGCGACCAACTCCACGCGGCCACCGTGCATCTGTTCGAGCGGGCACTCCGGTTGACCGAAGCCGAGTAAACGAACTTACGAATCCCTAACTGCCCGAGGGTACTTCGGCGAACCCCGGCTCTCCGCCGTCGGCCACGGAGTTGAACCGGTAGCGAGTGACCAGACGCTCGCTGATCTCTTGAATCGCGCTCTCGGGGAGCGCGGTCACGTCGAAGTTCTCGCTGATCCGCTTGGGGTTGACCGATCCGGTGAGAACTGCGCTACCGCGCTGAATACCCCAGGCCAATAGCACTTGCGCGGGCGTCTTTCCGACACGCTGGGCTATCGACACCACGAGCGGGTCGTCGAGCAGTCGCGGTTCGAGCGCGTGCCCCAACGATGCGAACGCCAGCAGGATGATGCCTTCCGACGCCAGATATTCATGGAGTTCCCACTGTGGGTGATAGGGGTGCGACTCGACCTCGACCACCGCCGGTTTGATTCGGGCGGAATCGACAATTCTTCGGGTGGTTTCGACATCGATATCGGACAGCCCGATCGCTCCGGTAAGTCCCTCGTCGACAAGGCTTTCCATCGCGGCCCAGGTCTCCTCCAACGTGACGCCGTCGTCGTACACGACGTCCCCGTCCGGGTGACGGGGGTCTTGGTCGTCGCCGGGCTGAAAGGCAAAGGGCGTGTGCACCAGGTACAAATCGACCGCGTCGAGCCCGAGCCTGCTCAGGCTGGCCTGCAGGGCGGGCTTGACCCGCTCGGGTCGGTGGTTGTTGTTCCACAACTTGGTGGTCACAAACAGGTCCTCGCGCCGGACCGTTCCGGCGGCGAACAGTTCTTTGAGCGCCACGCCGACCGCCGCTTCGTTGCGATATCTCTCGGCGGCATCGAGATGGCGGAAGCCCACCTCGACCGCGGCCTTGACGGCGTTGCGCGTGTGCGTGTTATCGGAGAGCGATGTCCCAAACCCCAGCGCCGGAATTACACCGCGGCCGTTGTTCAAGGCGAATGTTTGCTGATTCGGGTTAGTGATCGATGCCATTTTCCTTGCGCTCCTTAAACATTGATTCTCTGGCCGAGGAACGTAATGGCCTCGGCTGTGGTCCACACGGCGCTGGCGAGGAATCGAAAATTCACGAGCGCGGCGAGATAGCCGTCGCCTTCGGGTAAGCGTGCGCCCGCGGTGGCGTCCTTGACAACAGCGACCTCGAAGCCCTGCTCGACGAGTTCGCGCAGGTGGCCTTCGACGCACAGATTGGCGGCCATGCCCGCCAGGACGACCTGGTTCACCCCGCGTTTGCGCAACTGCAGCACCAGGTCGTTGGATTCGGGGCCGACGATCTTGTGCGGGGACGTGATCACGGTTTGCCCGTCGAGAATGTAGGGCTGATAGGCGGGCAGGAAGTCGGCACCAGAGCCGGCGAAGCCGTCGGTGGTGTAGGGGCTGTGCCGCTCGAACATGCCGACGCCGAGCATGAATTGTTCGAGCGGATCGCCGAACCGCCACTGCTTGTCGGTGGGGAAGAAGTAGTGCGGCGACACCGCGACGGTGATGCCCGCCAGCTTCGCGGCGCGGAACAGCTCGCCGATGTGGACGACAGTGTCATTGTCGCGAATGCTGTCCCCGAACACCGGCCACGAGACTCCGTCGGGGCTCAGGAAATCGACCTGCGGGTCGGTGATGACGAGTGCGGCGTGCGCGGGGTCGAGCACGAACCCGGACGCCGGCAACGCCGGGTTGGTCGGTTCGGCGTAACTGCTTGTCATGGTGATCCTCGCTGGAGTGGGCATCCGGTCAGGTTTGACTATAGATGACCGGTCGTCTAATTAACAAGAGCGGACGCCCCACCATTTCTAGCCGGGGGAGATCAGCGCAGCAGCGCGGGAACGGTGACGGCTTCGAACCGGTCGTACGGCGTGCGACTGCGGATCACTTTCCCGTGCAGGGCCGCCCCCTCCCACGCTTCGATCAGCAGGGCGGCGAGATCGGCGGCGTCCAGGTCGTCGCGGATGTCGCCGGAGCCGCCCTGGCCGGAGCGCACGCACGCGGTCAGCGCCCCGTTCCAGCCATCGAGAATGCGGACCAGCTCGGCACGGACCGGCTCACTGGAACCGCCGAGCTCGAGTGACAGGTTGCCGATCAGGCAGCCGAGCAAGAAATCACCGGCCTCGTGGTCGTCGGCCAACGCATGGAAGAAGCGCGTGATCCGCTCCGCCGCGATGTGGTCTTCGCCGAGGATCGGCAGCAGCCGGGCCTCGATATCGGACCAGTAATGATCGAGGATCGCCGCGCCGAAAGCCTCTTTGCTGGGGAAATACGCGTAAAACGATCCCTTCGGGACGCCGGCCGCGTCGGTGATGTCTTTGACGCCGCTGGCGGCGAACCCCCGCGCGTGCACGAGCCGCAGGCCCGCATCAAGCAGTCGGCGGCGCACCTCGGGATTTGGTGGGCGTGGCATGCCGTCGATAGTAGTCGACTGGTCACTTATGTTGGCTAGTTTTGCGGCAGTGCGCTGCTGGGCCCGCACGGTAAGGTCGTCGGCATGGCATCGGAGGTCGAAAATCCCGGACCGAAAGATCTGGTCGGCTCCATCGGGCGCGGCCTGACGCGCTTACGGGAAACGCGCTTCGACCTGAAGACGCAGCCGCTGCGGGAAGTGCGCCTGGAGATGCAGATCGTGTTCTTCGCGATCAAGACACCGCTCGCCGGCGGCAGGACGCTCAAGATTCCGGCGCTGATGATGCTTCGGCGAGTCGAATCCTCCGATCTCCCGGCACTTGACGGCAGCCCCGAACCAGACAGCGACTAACGGGCGTTTCGCCACGCGGTTGTCAGCGCGGTGTGGCGATCACCGCAACACGGCCGCAAACCTTTGCTCTGCCACGCTTGACATCGGCCGAGGTCGCACATTGGCCCGACGCGATGGCGACGTCGAGTCCGCCATCTTCCCGGATAGGCGAGGCAGGCCACGACATCGATAACTTCTGCCGCCAGAAATCGTTCGGTCGTCAGGGATTTACGGTGACCCAACCATTAGGCGACATGTCCATCGCGAAACATGCATAAGATTCATGCGGATTCATGCGGATTCATGCGGATTCATGAGTTTGGCCGCGGTTCGCCACGCGCCCCAGCTACGGTCATGCAGTGATGTTCGGTCACGCGTATTTAGAGGCCGATTGGCGGCGAGAAGCGCTACGAACGAATCTGTGGGTCGTCCCGGCGCTTGAAACCGTCGCCATATCGCTTGTCTTCGTCATCACTTATGCAGCAGACCGCGCTGCCTTTGACGGGCACATTCAATTCCCGGGGTGGGTGCTCAACGGTTCCGCCGATAGCGCGCGAGTCATCCTGACCACTGTTGCCGCGGCGATCATCACCGTGATCGGCATCGTCTTCTCGATCACCATCGTGGTCCTGACGCTCGCCTCGACTCAATTCGGGCCGCGGATGTTGCGCAACTGCGTGCGTGACCCGGGAACCCAAGTGGCGCTTGGAGCTTTCGTTGCCACGTTCTGCTACACGATGATCACCCTGGTATCGGTCGGTGGCGGAGGCGACAAGGGTGAGTTTGTGCCGCATCTGTCGATCACCGTGTCCTTGGTGCTGACCATGGGCAACGTGGGCGTGCTGATCTACTTCCTCAATCACGTCGCCGTGATGATTCAGTTGCCCGTCGTGATCGCGAGCATCGCCAGAACGCTCAACGCCGAAATTGAGTCTCAAAATCGCGGGGCTTTGTCCGTCAGCGGGGTGCAGCGCGGCCCGTCGTACGAGGAATTGTTGGTTCGGCTGGGCGAGTCTGGTGCCCCGATCCGCACCCCACGCAGCGGCTATCTGCAGGTGATCCGGATGGAAAAACTCGTGAAAGTGGCCTCAAAGGCCGGTGCGGTCGTCGAATTACCCTACCGTCCAGGGCATTTCTTCGTCGCGGGCCAGGTGATGGCGCGGGTGTGGCCGGCCAGTGCGGCCGCCGCGGTGGAGAAGAATCTGGCTTTTGGCCATATCGCCGGTGCGTATCGCACGCTGCCCCAGGATATTTCGTTCGGAGTCGACCAGTTGGTCGAGATCGCCCTGCGTGCGTTGTCACCCGCGGTCAACGACACATTTACGGGCATGACGTGTGTCGACTGGATCGCCGACGGCTTGTGCCGGATTTCCACCTCGTGGCGTCCGCAACCGATCCGGCGTGATGCCCAAGGAGAGATACGCGTGATCGCCAACCAGCCCAATTTCGAGCGGCTGGTGCAGCGGGCGTTTGACACAATCCGCCAGGCGGCAGTTGGCATGCCCGCAATCATGATCCGGCAACTCGATGCGCTGGCAAAGATCGTCGAACAAACGCCCGACCGCACACGGCGAACGGTACTGATCCGCCAGGCCGAGGCGATCCAGAAATTGAATCTGGATACGGTGCCCGACCCCGGAGATCGCGACGACGTCACCCGCCGCTATGAGATGTTCATGGCAGCGGCTGGCTCGGGCGACAAATCATCGCCCGAAACGCTTGCGTATTAACGCATTCCCCCGCTCGGTAAGCGGGCTAGGCCAACAGGAAGTAGCGCACCCATAAATAGCTGACACCAATTACCGCCGACGTCGCGGTCACTACCGCCCCTCTTCGGGTGAAATCCCAGAAGGAGACGGCGTGGCCGGCGCGCTCGGCGATCCCAATAACGACGACGTTAGCGCTGGCGCCCACGGCGGTGAGGTTGCCACCGAGCACGGTACCCAGGATCAAGGCCCACCACAGCACGCCGTGCGGGTTGAGGTCGTGATTTGACGCGGTGAACTGGGCGACGACTGGTGTCATGGTGGCGGCGTAGGGGACGTTATTGACAAAGCCGCTGAAAAGGAAGGACACGCCGAGGATCAATAGCGTCGTCATCCAGGGTCCGCCGCTGGTTGCATGGCTGGCCAAATGTGCCAATTTGTCGATGACGCCGGTTTTGACGAGCGCTCCGACCATGATGAACAGCCCGGCAAAGAACAGCAGCGTCTCCCACTCGACGCTAGACAGATAGAACTCACGGCCCAACCCGGAGATCACGACCAGGATCCCGGCGCCCGTCATCGCCACCAGTGACGGCTCCATGTGGATCTGCTTGTGCGCGACGAACCCGGCGAAAACCAAGACCAGGACAATCCCGGAGTGGATCAGCAGCCGGCGATCACGGATCGCTTCGCGTTCATCCATCGACATGACATCGGCGATCCGCTCGGGGTCGACGGTAAAAGCGGCAGGAAACATGGGGCGTAGCAGCGCCACCAGGGCGCCCAGGACGATGATCACCACTGGCGCCATGTTGGCCAGGAAGGACACGAAACTCAGGTCGGCTCCGGTGCCGATGATGATGGTGGTCGGATCGCCGACCAGCGTCGCTGCGCCGCCGATGTTGGCCGCGAACGCCTCGACGATGAGAAATGGGGCCGCAGCGACGTCCAGCCGGTCGCACACCAATAGCGTGACCGGTGCGATCAACAAGACCGTAGTGACATTGTCCAGGAAGGCCGATCCAACCGCGGTGACCAGCAACAGCATCACCATGATCCGCATCGGGGAGCCCTTGGCACGCTTGGCCGACCAGATCGCCACGTATTCGAACACGCCGGTCTGGCGCACGACGCTGACGATGATCATCATCCCCAGGAGCAGAAAGATGACATCCCAGTCGATTCCGGTGTCCTCTGAGTAGAAGACTTCATGAGAATTGATCGACGGCAAGAAGAACATGGCCGTCGCGCCACCCAGCGCCACCAGTGTCTTGTTGACCCGCTCGGTGGTGATCAACGCATAGGCGACCACGAACACCACGGCCGCGTAAATCCCGTGAAACGCGCTCATCTGCCGTCCCACCGTCGCGCATGTCCGCGGCTCAGCAGCGCGCACCGCGATCTGGCGATCACGACTTGAGCACCGCAACGAGTAAGCGTGAAGCCGTGATCACGCCCAGCAGCCGTCCGCCTTTTACCACCGGGATCAGCGGACTACGCAGCCGCGCCATTTTCGCAGCGACCTCGAGGATGGTCTCGTCGAATTCGGCGGGCGGCACGTTGACCAAATGCTCCGACAGCATGGCGCCGACCGCCTTGCCGCCCAGTCGCTCCGCAATGTGGTCAGCAACCGACTCGCTCAGCACACCCGCTAGCAACGGATCATCCTGCACATAGCGGGGCACGATAAATCGAACCACCTGCGAGGCCGGTAGCACCGCGAAAGGTCCGCCCGACGCGTCCACGACCAAGATCCCCGGCAGTCGCTGCTCAGCGATCATGCGGACGGCCTCGAGTGCATCGGCATCGATAGTGATCACCGGGAAGTCCTCAGCAATATCCGCGGCGCGCATACGCCGACCCTACAATCGCGGCCTGACGATCGCAGCACCGTTAACGAAACCTGAACGGCGGCGGCGTCTGGTCGTGACCCGCCCGCTGACCCCCCTTCAGCGACCGCAAACCACGACGCATTTGCTCGGCCGTCCGCCATTCACGACTAGCGAAGTCGCCGTCGCCGGGAGTGTCAAGGATCAGCCGAGGGATACACCTCTGAAGTGGGGACCCCCGGCAGGATTCGAACCCGCGACCAACGGATTCGCGACTCATTGTTCTCGTTACCCGGCCGAAAGCTTCGGTAATTCTTGTGCGACACCGCATTTAGTACCGCGAGCAGACCGAAGAGACCTCACCAATTCCTATCGCTTGTCGGTCATTATTGATGAATAAATGAGACGTAATAGCTATCTGTACCACGCAGCCGCACGCAAAATTGCCCGATCTAAATATAGTCGGATACACAAGTGGGCGACCACTGACTCCAGTGCCAAACATCTCCTGCTCATCGACGATCTGCCTTAGACCGAAGTTGGCCAAGATAACAAGATGGCACTCCGTGCCGAGATCGCTCCGCGCCTTCATGCCGAAGCCACGGCAAGAATAATCCTCAGCCCGTCAACGTGATTCGTCCGTGAGCGCGTAGAGGCATGCACCGCTACTCGAGCCGGTCGCGACCTCACCTCGGCTTCGTCGCGCTCGGTAACACCGGGGCGTGTCCATCGACAGCAGTTGCTCGCGCTAATCGTCTGCCAGTTACTTGTAGCCGCCCTCCGCGGTGGCAAACTTCCTGGTTGGGCCGGTCTCGCTCGGATTGCGTCAGAGTCGCAGACTAAGCAGACTAAGCACGGGCGGCTACCGGAAAACAAGCCGGTGCTGATCATCGCTGTCGGCGGCGGTGCACAAAAGAGGCAAGCTTTTCATTGTCGGTCTGATCGAATAAGGGGAGTGTTGGCCATGACATCATCGGCTGGCCGGCTGCGCATTTCGCTGTCGATCGGCGACGTGTTGAAGCGCATCTTTCTGGGGAAGCCGCTGATCAGCGAGCACCTGGAATCGGAGAGCTTGTCCAATACCGTTGCTCTCGGCGCGCTTTCACCGGATGCGATCTCTTCGACCGTCTACGGTCCCGAACAGATTATGGTCGAGCTGCTGCCCGCGGCTGGCCTGGCTGCCTATGTGTTGGTGCTTCCAATCGCGGGTGTCATCTTGCTGATTTTGGCGTTGGTGACCGGGTCGTATCGGCAGGTCGTCATGGCCTACACCCAACGGGGCGGCTCTTACGTGGTCGCGCGGGCCAACTTCGGGCCCCGGTGGGCGCAGCTGTCCGCCGCCGCGCTGCTAATCGACTATGTGGTGACCGTGGCGGTGCAGTGCGCGTCCGGCACGTTTGCGGTGGTGTCGGCGGTGCCCTCGCTGGGCACCTACCACTTGGAAATCACGGTGGGTGCGTTGCTCCTGATTTCTTACGCCAACCTGCGCGGAATGAAGGAGGCGGGCCGTATATTCGCCGTGCCGGTTTACGCCTTCATCGTCATGCTCACGGTGTTGATCGTGACCGGTGTCGTTCGTCAAATCTTCTGGGGTTTACCGCAATACGATCCGACGCAGATCGCCGGAGCGGTGCCGGTCCATCAGGGGAACGGGCTGGTGATGGGCGCCACCGTGCTGGTGTTGCTGCGCGCATTCGCCAACGGTGGCACCTCGCTGACCGGGGTCGAGTCGATCGCCGACGCGGTCAACATCTTTCGTAAGCCGCAAGGCCTGAACGCCCGTCGCGTCCTCACGGCAATGGCCTGCATCCTGGGGTTCTTGTTGGTTGGTGTCATCTACCTTGTGCACGCCACCCACGCCACTCCCTTCGTCGCTGAATACCCGTCGATGATGTCGGAGGTTGCCCGGGCGGTTTTCGGCAACGGGATGATCGGCAACATCATGTACTGGCTTCTGCAGACGGCGAGCGCGGCAATCCTATTCTTCGGTGCGAATACCAGTTTCAACGGCTTCCCGGCGCTGACGAGTTTCGTTGCTGAAGATAGTTTTCTGCCGCGGCCGCTGGTGAAACGCGGTCATCGCCTGGTGTTCTCCAACGCCATCATCACGCTGACCGCGCTGGCACTAATACTGCTGCTGGTTACCGGCGGCTCGGTCGACGCGTTGGTGCCGCTTTTCGCGATGGGCGTGTTCACCGGATTCTCGATGGCCGGCTACGGCATGACCAAACACCATCTCACCCAACGTGGGCCCGGCTGGCGCTACAAGCTGGTCATCAACTTCTCCGCGGGGATCTTGTCGACGATCGTGGTGGGAATCTTCGCGGTGGCCAAGTTCACCGAGGGGGCCTGGCTGGTGGTCGTCGTCCTCCCCACGCTGGTGTTCGTGTTGATGCGGCTCAACCGGCGCTACCGCGCCGAGGCCGCCGTTCTCAAGATGTCTTCCACCGAGCCTGCCGGGTCCGCCGCGTCAACACGACATCGGGTGTTCGTCTTTGTGGATTCGGTTGACCTCGCCGAGATCGAGGCACTGCGCTACGGAATGGGATTGCACCCTGATGAGCTGACCGCGGTGCACTTCGTGCTGGACGCGGATCATGCCGCGGACCTACAGCAGCACTGGGAGCATTTCAATCAGGACACCCCGCTGCGGCTGATCGATTGCCCGGATCGTCACCTCAGTCGGGCCGCGCAAGAGCTGGTGCTTGAGGCGCTAGACGAACATCCCGACACCGACGAACGCCAGAACAACGAGGTGACGGTGCTGTTGCCGCGTCGAACATATGCGCCGCTGGTGGGCCGCCTGCTGCACGACCGAACCGCGGACAAGATGGCCCGGGCTGTCACCCGGATCCCGGGTGCGATCGCGCTGATCGTTCCCTACGACACAGGTTCTCGGATAGCAGAGGCGACCTCCGACGGTTTCGAGCAACGGATCGCGCGAAGAGTCAGCCACGTGCTGACGCGGATTTCCGGCATCGAGGAACACGAGCATCCTCAGGGGCGCCCGGCGGTTATCGCCGTGGCACGGCTCGTTCCCGGGCGACGGGCCACCATCGAAGGACGGGTCAGTCAGGTCGAGGACATTGCCGAGGGGCTGCAAACGTCTCGATCGCTCCTGGTCGGCGATGGCAGCGGAGAGGTCCGGGTCATCCTCCATCCCGGCCACGGTGACGCTATCGAGCCCGGTCACCTGCTGCGGATCACCGCTGAGGCGCGCCTGAACGGCAGCGAGCCGATGTCGATGGTCGACCCCACCTACCAAGTCGTCGAGAACCGAGGAAGTGATGTGTTGTGACAACAACGGATGTGACGACGTCGGGTCGCCGGCCGGGGATCTCGCCGTCCTTCACCGATGTGTGTAAGCGCGTCCTTCTGGGGAAGCCGCTGATCAGCGAGCAGCTGGAATCGGAGAGCTTGCCCAACACGGTTGCACTCGGTGCGATTTCACCGGACGCGATCTCCTCGACCGCCTACGGTCCCGAACAGATCATGGTCGAACTGCTCCCACATACCGGAATGGCCGCGTTCGTGTTGGTGCTGCCGATCACCGGCGCCATCTTGCTGGTCCTGATATTGGTAACGCTGTCGTATCGGCAGGTCGTGATGGCCTACGCCCGAGCCGGCGGCTCCTACCTGGTGGCGCGAGAGAACTTCGGGCCCCGGGTGGCGCAGGTCGCCGCCGCCGCATTGTTGATCGACTATGTGGTCACCGTCGCGGTGCAACCCGCGGCCGGCACGCTAGCGGTGGTGTCGGCGATACCCCAGCTGCGTCCCTACAGTTTGGAAATCGCCGTGTCTGCGGTGGTTCTCATTTGTTACGCCAACCTGCGCGGGTTGCGGCACGCGGGCCGGATATTCGCGGTGACTACCTACTCGTTCGTCATCATGATGATGGCGATGATCACAACTGGCTTCGTCCGTGAAGTCGTTTGGGGCTTACCGACATACGCATACGATCCGGAGCATCTTCCCGGAGCGGTGGTGGTTCATCAGGACAACGGCCTGGTGATGGGCGCCACCGTTATCGTGTTGCTGCGCGCCTTCGCCCACGGCGGCACGTCACTGACCGGGGTGGAGGCGATTTCCAACTCGGTCAATCTCTTCCGTAAGCCGCAGGGACCCAACGCGCGCCGCGTGCTTACCGTCATGGTTTGGATCCTCGGGATCTTGTTGGCTGGCGTGGCCTACCTTGCGCACCACACCCATGTCACTCCCTTTGTCGCTGAATATCCTTCGATGCTTTCCGAGATCGCCCGGACGGTTTTCGGCGATGGGACGACCGGTAACATCCTGTACTTCCTCGTCCAGGCGACAAGCGCGGCTATCCTCTTCACGGGTGCCAATACCAGTTTCGCCGGCTTCCCGCCGCTGGCCAGTTTCATTGCCGAGGACCGTTTTCTGCCGCGGCCGCTGACGAAGCGCGGTCATCGTCTGGTGTTCTCCAACGGCATCATCGCGCTGGCCGTGTTGGCGGTGATACTGCTGTTGGTGACCGGCGGCTCGGTGCGCGCGCTGGTGCCGCTTTTCGCGATCGGTGTGTTCAGCGCGTTCGCGATGGCCGGCTACGGCATGACCAAACACCATCTCACCCACCATGGGCCCGGCTGGCGCTACAAGCTGGTGATCAACCTGTCCGCGGGGATCGTGTCGACGATCGTGGTGGGGATCTTCGTGGTGGCCAAGTTCACCGAGGGCGCCTGGGTGATCGTCGTAATTTTCCCCCTGCTGGTGTTCGCGTTGATGCGGCTCAACCGGCAGTACCGCGTGGAGGCCGCCGTTCTGGAGACGTCTCGCGCCGAGCCTCCCCAGTTGGTCGGGGACGAGCGACATCGGGTGTTCGTCTTTGTGGACTCGATTGACCTTGCGGTGGTCGCGGCGCTGCGCTACGGAAAGGGATTGCACCCCGAGCAGCTGACCGCGGTGCAGTTCGTGGTGGACGCGGCTCATG
The DNA here is from genome assembly GCA_963826365.1 of uncultured Actinomycetota bacterium. Classification (GTDB taxonomy): domain Bacteria; phylum Actinomycetota; class Actinomycetes; order Mycobacteriales; family Mycobacteriaceae; genus Mycobacterium. Next base: position 41,631 of record CAWGXA010000019.1, read on the forward strand.
CCGCGGATTTGCAGGCGCAATGGGAGCAGTTCGATGAGGACACTCCGCTGTGGGTGATCGACTGTCCGGATCGTCACCTGGGTCGAGCCGCCCAAGAACTCGTCTTACAGACGCTCCACGACCATCCGGGTACGCGGGTAACCGTGCTGTTTCCGCGACGGGAATACGCGCCGCTGGTAGGTCGGCTGCTTCATGACGCCACCGCGGACAAGATGTCCCAGGCGGTCAGCCGGATCCATCGTGCGACCGCGATAATCGTGCCCTACGACATCGAGACTCAAATATCGCGGGTGACCCCCGACCGCGCCGTGTAATCGAGGTCGCAAGCGTTGATCCGATCGCATGGGAATTCGTTCAGGTCGGACTGTGCAGTTTCCGCGAGCGTGCCCTGATCATCTCCGCGGCCCAGCGGATGATCGGGCTCGCTTCGGAAGGTGACGCCGTGGTCGGCGGATGCGGCTCGCACGTTTCTCGAAACTGCACGAGACGCCCGGCTTTATGCGTTGTGGGCGCTCGGGCTTCTGTGGGTCGATATGGGCCTAGTCAATGGACGGGTCGTTATTACAAAGGCGCTTTCTCGCGTGGGCCCGAACCTACCCTTGCGAGAGGTGAAACCGAATTGTCTGCGGCCTCCGTACCGTTGCCGGCGAAGCTCGTTGCCATCTTGCGGCGGCATCGGCTTAATCAGTTCGGCGACACTCAGGTCGCACGCGCCAACACACTTCGACGAGCTGGTGTGCCTAGCATCCGGCTACACGACCTTCGGCATTCATGTGCGACGTCGTTGTTCGCGATGGGTGTCGAGGCAGCAACGGTGCGGCGCATCCTGCCTCATAGCTCGATTTCTGTGACCACAGCGACGTATGTCGACGTGATCGAACAGGTTCAGCGTTCGGCCGTCGCGGGCATAGATTCGCCACTGAACCCGGCAATGTGATGGTGACCGCCGATGGCTACTGCCGTGCAAAGGGCCAACAGGGCTGCCTCCACAATGCCGGAAATGGCATCTGAGCTAAGTGCGCCCGAAGAGATTCGAACTCCCAACCTTCTGATCCGTAGTCAGATGCTCTATCCGTTGAGCTACGGGCGCTTGTGTTCAATTGTGTGTCCGCCAGCAAACTTTGCGGAGGCGAGAGGATTTGAACCTCCGGTCCCCTTTAAGAGGGACAACTCATTAGCAGTGAGTCCCATTCGGCCACTCTGGCACGCCTCCCTTTGGACTTCCTGAGGGTACCCGACCGAATTTCCGGGATCCCCGAACCGCCGGAGCCATAGCGTACACAGCGGCGGCATATGCTGTCGAAGTGACTGCCCGCCTACGGCCGGAGCTGGTCGGGCTGCCAGTTTATGTCCCTGGCAAGACCGTGCCCGGCGCGATCAAACTAGCCAGCAACGAAACGGTATTCGGCCCACTGCCCAGCGTCCGAACGGCCATCGAGCAAGCGACCGACTTCGTCAATCGCTATCCCGACAACGGCTGCGTGGAGCTCAAGGCGGCGTTGGCCAAGCACGTGGGATCGGACTTCGCACCCGAGAACATTGCCGTCGGTTGCGGTTCGGTCAGCCTGTGCCAGCAGCTCGTTCAGATCACCTCGACGGTCGGCGATGAGGTGATCTTTGGCTGGCGCAGCTTCGAGCTCTATCCGCCGCAGGTTCAGGTGTCCGGTGCGACCGCAATCAAGGTGCCGTTGACCGACCACACCTTCGACCTCGACGCCATGCTGGCCGCGGTCACCGAACGGACCCGGCTGATTTTCGTCTGCAACCCGAACAATCCGACATCGACCGTCGTCGACCCCGACGCGCTGTCCCGCTTCATCGCGGCGGTTCCGTCACACATTCTGATCGCCCTCGACGAGGCCTACGTCGAGTACATCCGCGACGGCATGGCACCGGACAGCCTGGGCCTGACGCGAGATCACAGCAATGTCGTTGTGCTGCGCACCTTTTCGAAGGCCTATGGGCTGGCTGGCCTGCGCATCGGCTACGCGATAGGCCACCCCGACCTAATCACGGCGCTGGATCAGGTCTATGTGCCGTTCACCGTGTCCAGCCTCGCGCAGGTCGCCGCCATCGCTTCGCTGCAGGCCGCCGACGAACTGTTGGCCCGCACCGACGCCCTGGTCGCCGAACGTGCGCGGATCGGTGCGGGGTTGCGTGCTGCCGGGTTCGAGCTGCCCCCGGCGCAGGCCAACTTCGTCTGGCTGCCACTAGGCCCCCGCACACCGGACTTCGTCGCACAGGCCGCCGATGCGGGGATCGTCGTCCGTCCCTACGGCACCGACGGCGCACGGGTCAGCATCGGGGCTCCTGACGAAAACGACGCATTGCTGGAATTCGCCCGTGGCTGGATCACCGGAACCGAATCACAGAGGAGTGACCAATGAGCTTGGCCCGCAAGCACTTCACCGAGTTCAAAGAGCGCAGCGGCAATGTCGGCGATGCCGAGCTGGACGATTTCTGGGCGACACTGCCGCCCGCGAAGATCGACGAGATGATCGGCGAATGGAAGGGCGGTGAGTTCGTCACCGGCCACATGATGAACGGTCAGCTGGAAAAGGCCGGCTGGTTCGGCAAGACGTTCGTCTCGCCCAGCGACGTGCAACCGCTGGTCTGCCTCGACGCCGACGGGAACAAGTTCTCCAACAAGGCGATGGGCAAGGGCGAGGCCAGCCTGTGGCTGGAGGACTTCCGCGGCGAGGTCACCGCCACGATGGTCTACGACGGCCAGCCCGTGCACGATCACTTCAAGAAGATCGACGACGACGCCGTGATGGGCATCATGAACGGCAAAGGCGTGCTGGATAACGGCCGGTACTACTACTTCTACCTCGAGCGCGTGTAGCGCTTACGCCGCTGTGCGGTGACGGCGTCGATCGTGCGTCCACGGCGTGCATCGCCGACCAATCCCGCTCTCAGTGCACGCCCCGCGCCCTAAGCGCACCCCGACGCCGCGCTACGGTCTGGATATGGGCGAAACATACGAATCCGTCACGGTCGAAATCAAAGACCAGGTTGCGCAGGTGACGCTGATCGGACCGGGCAAGGGCAACGCGCAGGGACCCGCCTTTTGGTCTGAGATGCCCGAGGTGTTCGCGGAGCTGGATGCCGACCGCGAGGTGCGGGCCATCGTCATCACCGGATCGGGCAAGAACTTCAGCTACGGCCTGGATCTGCCCGCGATGGGCGGCACGTTCGGTCCGATGATGGCCGAGGGCGCGCTGGCTCGGCCACGCGCGGATTTCCACGCCGAACTGAGGCGCATGCAGGGCGCTATCAGTGCCGTCGCCGACTGCCGGACTCCCACCATCGCCTCGGTGCACGGCTGGTGCATCGGCGGCGGCGTTGACCTGATCTCCGCGGTCGACATCCGCTACGCCAGCGCCGACGCCAAGTTCTCGATACGTGAGGTCAGACTGGCCATCGTCGCCGACGTCGGCAGCCTCGCCCGGCTGCCGCTGATCCTGAACGACGGACACCTGCGCGAACTCGCGCTGACCGGGAAGGACATCGACGCCGCCCGGGCCGAGAAAATCGGCCTGGTCAACGACGTGTACGACGACCCCGAGGCCACGCTGGCCGCAGCCCACGCCACCGCCGCCGAGATCGCCGCCAACCCACCGCTGGCGGTGCATGGCGTCAAGGACGTCTTGGACCAGCAGCGCATCGCCGCGGTCTCGGAAAGCCTGCGCTACGTCGCCGCCTGGAACGCGGCCTTCCTGCCGTCCAAGGACCTGACTGAAGGCATCTCAGCGACGTTCGCCAAGCGCCCGCCGCAGTTCACCGGGGAGTAGTCCGGCGCCCCGTACCCTCGCGGGAGTGACTGCAGACGGAAAGATCCGCGTCCCGGTCGACCTCGACGCGGTGACGACGATCGCCGACGAAGACCACTCCGAGGTCGACGTTGCCGCCGTCGAACGGATCTGGCAGGCGGCCCGGCATTGGTATCAGGCGGGCATGCACCCGGCGATCCAGTTGTGTATCCGGCGCCACGGCCGGATCGTGCTCAACCGCGCGATCGGCCACGGCTGGGGCAATGCCCCGACCGACGCCCCCGATGCCGAGAAGATCCCGGTCACCACCGACACGCCGTTCTGCGTGTACTCGGCCGCCAAAGGCGTCACCGCGACCGTGGTCCACATGCTCGCCGAACGCGGCGTCTTCTCGCTCGACGACCGCGTATGCGACTACATCCCCACCTTCACCAGTCACGGGAAGGATCGGATCACCATCCGGCACGTGATGACCCACAGCGCCGGCCTGCCCTTCCCGACCGGGCCCCGGCCGGACGTCAAACGCGCCGACGATCACGAATACGCCCAGCAGATGCTCAGTGGCTTGCGGCCGCTGTACCCGCCGGGTTTGGTGCACATCTACCACGCCTTGACCTGGGGTCCGCTGATGCGCGAAATCGTCTACGCGGCCGCCGGCAAAGACATCCGCGAAATCCTGGCGGCCGAGATCCTCGAGCCACTCGACTTTCGCTGGACGAACTTCGGCGTCGATCCCAAAGACCTCCCGCTGGTGGCGCCCAGCCACGCCACCGGTCGGCCGTTGCCCCCGATGATCGCGCAGGCGTTCCGCAAAGCGATCGGCGGAACCGTGCACGAGGTCATTCCGTACACCAACGGTCGGCTGTTCTTGACGACGGTGATTCCGTCGTCGAACACCGTGTCGACGGCAAACGAGCTGTCGCGCTTCGCCGAAATCTGGCGGCGGGGCGGCGAACTCGACGGGGTGCGGGTACTGCAGCCGGAAACGGTGCGCGGCGCGGTGGCCGAAAGTCGGCGGCTGCGACCAGATTTCGCGGTGGGCCTGATGCCGGCCCGCTGGGGTACCGGATTTATCCTCGGCACCAACCGGTTTGGGCCATTCGGGCGCAATGCACCGGCCGCATTCGGCCATTTAGGCTTGGTCAACATCGCCGTCTGGGCCGACCCACAACGTGGCCTATCCGCCGGGCTGATTAGCAGCGGCAAACCCGGCCGGGACCCGCAGGCCCGCCGCCACACCGCGCTGATGAATAGCATCGCCGCGGAAATCCCGACCGATTAACGGGTCGAGCACGCCGATGACCGGTCGTTCTTCGACGCTCTGAGGGCGGGCCCGCAGCTAACACTGGGTTTTGCGTCTCAGCCTTTCGGGCACCCAACAGGGCATGTATTCGGCCCGCTTCCGCCAGCTACTCGGCGAGCCTGGGCCATTCACATCGGTTTACTTCGACGGCTCAGCTGAAGCCGACGACACCGCCGTTGCGCTCGCCCTGAAATGGCGCGGACTGCGCGACAACCTCGAGCAATCCGGGGCAGCCGCGTCGATCACCGCCGAAATCGAGCACGCCGTCATGCACCTTCCGCCGCCCGGCGGACGCGGCGGGCGCGCGGTGATCGCGAGCGCGACCGGGGTCATCCTCAACGAGTACCTGCTTCGGCCGGCGGCCCGGTCCGTCGTCCGAGTGTCGGAATTGCCCTACATCGTGCCGATCCTCGAACACGGCGTCGAGTACACGCGTTATCTGGTCGTGGTGGCAGACCCGCACGGCGCTCTCATCACCCGCCACACCGATTTCACCCGATCCTCGGAATCGGTCGAAGCCGTCGGTGATGCCGGTTCGACGCCGCGCCTCGTCGCCGATCGGGTCAGCGAACTCGTTCGCAGCACAGCTTGTGGTGCGGTGTTCTTGGTGGGGGACGCGAATCTACGTTCTGGTTTGCTGGCGGTGCTGCCCGAGTCGGTTCGCCGGCGGGTGATGCCGCTGCCGATCGCGGTGCGACGCGGCGGCTACGACTTCGAAGAGATCCAGTGGGCCCTCGACACCCCGATGCTGCAGCAGCGGCGAAGTGCGATGGACACGGCGGCGGCGCGGTTCATCGCCGAGCTCGGCCGGGGATCTGGGCTGGCCGTCGAAGGGCTCGGGGCGGTCTGCGCTGCCCTGCGGCAGGGCGTCGTCGACACCATGATCATCGGCGATATCGACGACGCCACTGTGGTTGCCGATGCGGGCGTGACGACGATCGCTCCGGACGCCGAGGCGCTGTTGGATCAGGGCGCGGTGCCCGCCAAGACACTGCGGGCCGACGAGGCGCTGCCGCTGTTGGCGATTTCCGTGGGAGCGTCCGTGGTCCGCACCGACGAGCGGATCGCCCCGGTCGACGGAGTCGGTGCGATGCTTCGCTACCCGGCGAAGCAGCCCGCTCGTCCGCCTGCGGTGGCGGGGTTACCCCGGCGTTGAGCGGAAACGCTTCAAGCTGGAAGCCGCGACGCGGGCCGCAATTTTTGGACGAAGCAGGCTGGCAGGTGCGTCGATCAGTCCCGCAACTCGAGCCAGTCGTTGGGCGACCACGGCATCGTTACGGGCAGTGGCCTGGACCTGCCTGACGTAGCGGTTGGCGATACGGACCTGCGCTGGGCGTGGCCCTGCTATCTCGGGGAGGCTGAGATCTCCGCCGGTGGCCAACTGCCATGCATTACCGATCGGCTTGGCGATTGCCCGAAAGTAGCGTCGCTGTAGCTGATCGGATCCCTGACGTAGGCAACGCTTTAGGAGCTGCGCCTCGAGCGCGGCGACCGTCATGCCTTGGGCGTAAATGGGATTGAAGCTGCAAATCGCGTCGCCGATGGAGAGCAGCCCCGCCGGCCACCGATTCATCTTGTCGTAGCGTCGCCAGCGAGTTGCCGGCATCCGATGTTGTGCGCCCTCACCAACGACCTCGCTCTGCCGAATGGCGGCTAGTACGGCTGCGGGAGTGAAGTCCTTTATGAACTCCAACATCTCGTCCAGGCCGGACGGCGGTTCCACTCCCGCCATGGCATTCACGGTGAACATCGAGACGTTGTTCTCGTTGGCGAATAGGCCCATGCCAGTGGGGCGGCCAGGAACCGGGCTGATGATGACAGCCAGCTTGTCCAGCGCTCCGTCGGGCAGCCGGATCGGCAGACTCGAATACATCAGCCGCACGTCGAGCTTGTCCTCGACCGGACGCTGGTAGCCCAAAGATTCCAGCAGAGCCGGGGTGCGGCCGCCGCGGCCCATCGCGTCGACGACCAAGTCGGCATCGATGACCTGATCGCTCCCACCGCCGCGGGATCGAATGACGGCACCCGTGACGCGGTCGCCGTTGCCCACGGTTTCGACGACGTCGTGGCCATCCCGGACCTCGATGTTTCCGATGCCGTAGACATGTTGCCGCACATGGCTTTCCAGTAAGGGCCTGCTGGGCAATACAAACCCGAAGTCGTCGAAGTGCCCGGACGGCGGCAACGCGTGCCCGCCGGTGCTGATGTAAATCTTGGACAGGTCGCCATCGAAATACGGTGCACCGGCGCTCACCAGGCCGTCGACGAAGCCGGGAAACAGGTCTTCGATGATCGACGAACCACGGCCCCATAACAGGTGCACGTGACGCCCCTGTGGCACGCCCTTTCGGTTGGAGATCCCCGACGGCAACACGTCGCGCTCCACCACGACGACTGTCTGGAAGCAGTCGGCGAGGACTCGCGCGGCCAGCAATCCAGCCATGCTCGCACCCAGGACCACTGCCCGCTCAGTGCGCATCGATCACATCCTTTGCTAGCCGTCGACCGAATCTCGCGACGTCGCAGGATTATGACTGAGCCCGGCACTACATAGGCCGAATTCTTCGTTCATCGGACTATTGCGCGCGCCCTCGGCGCTCCAGGCTGTCCGCTGAGACTGCGGTGGCGGAGGGATTTGAACCCCCGGACGGTGTTAGCCGTCTCTCGCTTTCAAGGCGAGTGCATTAGGCCGCTCTGCCACGCCACCGCTGATAAGGGTAGCGGGGTCTGCCTTATCGCCACCCAGGCGGTTTCGGGCGGCTAGTAGCGTGGCCGACATGCGCGCCATCGTCGCCGAGTCCGCCGATCAGCTGTCCTGGCAAGAAGTACCCGACGTCTCCCCCGGCCCCGACGAGGTAGTGATCAAGGTCGTCGCGGCCGGGATCAATCGCGCCGACGTGCTGCAGGCCGCCGGTAAATATCCACCACCGCCCGGAGCCAGCGAAACCATCGGCATGGAGGTATCCGGCGTCGTCGCGGAATTGGGTGCCGATGTCACTGAATGGACTGTGGGACAAGAAGTTTGTGCATTACTAGCCGGCGGCGGTTACGCCGAACGGGTCGCGGTTCCCGCCGGCCAGGTGCTGCCGATTCCCTCTCGCGTCGATCTTGTCGACGCGGCCGGACTCCCCGAAGTGGCCTGCACTGTCTGGTCGAACCTGGTGCTGACCGCGCACCTGCACGAGGGCCAGCTGTTGCTGATGCACGGCGGGGCCAGCGGCATCGGAAGCCACGCGATCCAGGTCGCCCGGGCGCTGGGCGCCCGAGTGGCGGTCACCGCCGGATCAGCGGCCAAGCTGGACGTGTGTCGTGACTTGGGCGCCGAGATCACCATCAACTATCGCGACGAGGACTTCGTCGCGCGACTGCGCGAGGAGACCGACGGCGCCGACGTGATCTTCGACATCATGGGCGCCTCCTACCTGGACCGCAATATCGACGCCCTGGCCACCGACGGACAGCTCGTCATCATCGGCATGCAGGGCGGCATCCAAGGCGAGCTCAATATCGGCAAGCTACTGGTCAAGCGGGCCCGGGTGATCGGCACCACGCTGCGCGGCCGGCCGGTAAGCGGCCCGAACAGTAAGAGCGAGATCGTGCAAGCGGTGATCGACAACGTGTGGCCGATGATCGCCGACGGCCGGGTCCGCCCGATCATCGGCGCGCACCTGCCGATCCAGCAGGCGGGCGAGGCCCTCAAGAAGCTGGTGGCGGGGGAAGTGCACGGAAAGATCGTGCTGACCGTTTAGCGACCTACCCAGCCGTCGAGTGTGCGCTGGAGCTTCCGGTGTGCCGTGTGGGCGCCCTGACTGCACACTCGAAGAAGGGGGAGCCTAGCCGTCGAGCGCGGTGATCAGCCCAGCGATGCCAGCGCCCGGACCAACTGGTCGACCTCAGCCGTCGTCGAGTAATGCGCCAGCCCGACGGTGACGGCGCCGCCGACGTCGTTGACGCCCAGCACGTCGAGCGCCCGCGACGTTTCGTTGGAGGTCGCCAGAATTCCGTTGTCCGCCAACCGCTGCACGACCCGCTCGGCGGGGATCCCGGTCAAGGCGAAACTGACCACCGGTATGCGCGCCTCGGGTCGGCCGATCAGCATCACCAACGGCAACGACCGCAGCGAGGCCATCAGGTAGTCGAAGATCCGGTTCAGATACGAGTCGGCCGACTGCATCGACAGCGATAGCCGTTCGCGACGGCTGCCCCTCGCGGACTCGTCGAGGGCGGCCAGGTATTCGATGCTGGCGACAGTGCCGGCCAGCAAACCGAATTGGTGTGCTCCGACCTCTAACCGGGCCGGGCCGGTGGCGTTGGGGTCAGTCGAGACCGAGCCGAAGGAGTTGATCAGCGCAGGCTCGCGAAACACGATGGCACCGATCGGTGGACCGCCCCACGCCAGAGCGTTCACCGCGACGATGTCGACTTCGGTTTCTTTGACGTCGAGCAGGCGGTACGGCGCGGCCGCGGAATGGTCGACTACGACCAACCCGCCGACGTCGTGGACCAGCTTGGTCATCGCCCTCAGGTCGGTGACGGTGCCCAGCGTTCCGGACGCGGACCCCACCGCGACCAGCCGGGTCGATTTGCCAATCAGGCCTTCCCACTGCCACGTCGGGAGCTCACCGGTCTCGATGTCGATCTCGGCCCACTTCACCTTGGCGCCGTAGCGGTGTGCCGCGCGTAGCCACGGGGCGATGTTGGCCTCGTCGTCGAGACGGCTGACGATCACCTCGTAGCCCAGCCCGGCTCGCGAGGATGACGCTTCGGCCAACGACGACAACAGGATCGCGCGATCAGCACCCAGCACGACGCCCGCGGGATCGGCGTTCAACAGATCCGCGACCGCCGCCCGCGCCGCATCGAGCACTGCCGCGCTGCGCTGCGCCGATGGGTGCGCGCCCGCGGTGGTGGCGCCAGATCGACGGAAAGCCGTCGAAACGGTAGTGGCAACGGAATCGGGAATCAGCATCCCGGCCGGCGCATCGAAATGCACCCACCCGTCGCCCAGCGACGGGTGCAGTCCACGCACCCGGGCGACGTCGTAAGCCATGCCAGCCACCTTAGAGCTTCCGCGATAGAGCGAAATTGTGACGGTAGCGGGTGCCACAGACGTTCGAGCCAGACGGTGGCTTCCCGAGCAAGGTCACCCGGCCAGCCATACTAGTCGAGTGGGGCTCTGGTTCGGAACGCTGATCGCGCTGTTTTTGCTGATCGCCCCGGGGACAATCGTTGCTCGTATCGCTCAGCTAACGTGGCCGGTCGCGGTAGCCGTTGGCCCGGCGCTGACCTACGGCGTGGTGGCCCTGGCGATCATCCCGTTCGGTGCGCTCGGAATCCCTTGGAACGGCTGGACTGCGCTCGCCGCGCTGGTCGCGGTGTGCCTAGTGGTGACGGGTTTGCAGCTGCTGCTTGCCCGCTATCGCGACACCGAGGCGGAGGCCCGGGGAATCACCGGCTTACCGGCGCTGGTGGTGGCCGCGGGTGTGCTGCTGGGCGTGCTGCTGATCATGTGGGCGGCCTACCGCGGCCTCACCCATTGGCAGTCGGTGCCCAGCACCTGGGACGCGGTCTGGCACGCCAACGAGGTGCGCTACATCCTCGACACCGGCCAGGCGTCGTCGACCCACATGGGTGAGCTCCGCAACGTCGAGACCCACCAGCCGCTGTACTACCCGTCGGTGTTCCACGCCCTGATCGCCGTGCAGTGCCAACTCACCGGGGCGGCACCCACCACCGCCTACACGCTGGGTTCGGTGGCGGCGTCGATCTGGCTCTTTCCGACCAGCGCGGCGATGCTCACCTGGCATCTGCTGCGCCCGGTGACCACCGCCCGGCGTACCGCGGGGGTGGCGGCCACCGCGGCCGCACTGTCGGCGTCGTTCACCTCGGTGCCCTACGTCGAATTCGGCGTCGCCGCGATGCCCAACCTGGCGGCCTACGGCGTCGCGATCCCGACGTTTCTCCTGATCGTCTCGACGCTGCGGCACCGCGACCGCATTCCGGTGGCCGTGCTGGCACTCGTCGGCGTGCTGTCGGTGCACCTCACCGGCGGGTTCGTCGTCATCTTGTTCCTGGTGGCGTGGTGGCTGCTGGACGCGTGGTGGCATCCGGTGCGCGGTCGCCTCGCCGACGTCCTGACCCTGGCTGCCACCGCGGTGCCCACGGCGCTGATATTGGCGCCGCAGTTCCTCGGGGTGCTGCGGCAGGCCGACATCATCGCCGGGCACGCATTCCCCAGCTTCAAGAGCGCCAAGCAGGGCGTGATCGACGCGTTGCTGCTGCACACCCGCCACCTCAACGATTTCCCGACCCAATACAGCTTGGTCGCGCTGGTCTACATCGGCATGGCGATCCTGCTGTACAAGCGGATCTGGTGGCCGCCGGCGGTCTGGGCAGTGCTGACCGTGGCGACGGTCTACTCGGGGGCGCCGTTTCACAACTTGGCCGGCGCCGCCATCGAGAAGTTCAGCGAGTTCTTCTACAACGACCCGCGACGCCTGACGTCCGCGGTGACGATGCTGGTGACGCCGATGGCCGCCATCGCGGTGTTCGCGGCGGTGCTGTTGGCGGTCGCCGCCGCCAAACGCGTCACCACCCGATTCAAAGAACTTCCCGAACAATTCTGGGTGTCGACGACGGCAGTGCTGCTGGTGCTGACCACGGTGTTCATCGCGCGGCACTACCTGTATCGCCACCTGGTGCTCTTCGGGGACAAATACGACTCGGTGATGATCGACCAGCGCGACCTGATGGCGATGGCCTATCTCGCGAAACTGCCGGGCGCACACGACACCCTGATCGGCGACGCCAACACCGACGGCACCGCCTGGATGTACGCGGTGGCCGATCTGCATCCGCTGTGGACGCATTACGACTATCCCCAGCAAACCGGGCCGGGGCCGCAGCGCTACATCTTTTGGGCCTTCGCCCGTCGCGGCGATTCCGACCCGAGGGTGGTCGCGGCGATCAAAGCGCTCAATATCCGATACATCTACGTCAGCTCGCCCACGGTGCGCGGGTTCGCGGTGCCCGACGGACTAGTGTCGCTGGAGAAATCGAAGTCGTGGGTGCTGATCTACGACAACGGCGGCGCGAAAATCTACGAATGGCGCGGAAACGCTGCAGCGCCACACCATTAGAGGTACTTGGAGGACGGTGACCGGATTGAGTAACGGCCCAGACGACGACGGCGTCGAGATCATCGGCGGCGTGGACCCGCGGATCATGGCGCTTCGTGAGGTGGCGGACGACGAGGACTCCGAGGGCCGCTCGCTGACCGACCTGGTCGAGCAGCCCGCCAAGGTGATGCGCATCGGCACCATGATCAAGCAACTACTCGAAGAGGTCCGCGCCGCACCGCTCGACGACGCCAGCCGCAAGCGACTGCGCGAGATCCACGCCACCAGCATCCGGGAACTGGAAGAAGGTCTGGCCCCGGAGCTGCGCGACGAACTCGATCGCCTGACCCTGCCGTTCGACGAAGACGCCGAGCCGTCGGACGCCGAGCTGCGCATCGCGCAGGCCCAGCTGGTCGGCTGGCTCGAAGGACTGTTCCACGGCATCCAGACCGCACTGTTCGCCCAGCAGATTTCCGCCCGCGCACAGCTCGAGCAGATGCGCCAGGGCGCCCTGCCGCCCGGGATTGGGCGGCCGGGCCACGGTCCGGGCTCGGGCACCGGGCAATACCTGTAGGCCTCGAGCAGCGCATCGTGCCGGATCATTCCCCTCACATCGAGACCCGCAGCGCGTGGGTGGAATTCCCCATCTTCGACGCCAAATCGCGTTCGCTGAAGAAGGCCTTCCTGGGCAAGGCGGGCGGCACGATCGGGCGCAACAGCTCCAACGTCGTCGTCATCGAAGCATTGCGCGACATCACCATGTCGCTCGAATTAGGCGACCGGGTCGGGCTGGTCGGCCACAACGGAGCCGGGAAATCGACTCTGCTGCGCCTACTTTCGGGCATCTACGAACCCACCCGCGGCTCGGCCACGGTTACCGGCCGGGTAGCGCCGGTCTTCGATCTGGGCGTCGGGATGGACCCGGAGATCTCCGGCTACGAGAACATCCTCATTCGCGGCCTGTTCCTGGGGCAGACCCGAAAACAGATGCTGTCCAAGGTGGATGAAATCGCCGAGTTCACCGAACTGGGCGACTACCTGTCGATGCCGCTGCGCACGTATTCCACCGGGATGCGGGTGCGGCTGGCGATGGGCGTGGTCACCAGCATCGACCCCGAAATCCTGCTGCTCGACGAGGGCATCGGCGCCGTGGACGCCGACTTCCTCAAGAAAGCCCAGTCGCGACTACAGGGCCTGGTGGAGCGTTCCGGAATCCTGGTGTTCGCCAGCCATTCCAACGAATTTCTGGCCCGGCTGTGCAAGACAGCCATGTGGATCGATCACGGAGTCATCCGCATGTCCGGCGGCATCGAAGACGTCGTGCGCGCTTATGAGGGCGAAGATGCGGCCCGCCACGTCCGTGAGGTACTGGCCGAGACGCAAACCGACAAACCACTAGCACCGCAAGTTTCCGGAGATGAGTGAATCCGTCTGCGCCGTCGTGGTCACCCACCGGCGCCCCGACGAGCTGGCCAAGTCGTTGGACATGCTGAGCACCCAGACCCGGTTGCCCGATCACCTGATCGTGGTCGACAACGACGGCTCCGCGGACAGCAGGGTCCGCGATTTGGTTGCCGCCCAACCGATTTCCACCACCTACTTGTCCTCACGCCGAAACCTCGGGGGCGCAGGCGGTTTCGCACTCGGCATGCTGCACGCGCTGGCGCAGGGCGCCGACTGGGTGTGGCTGGCCGACGACGACGGCCGCCCACAGGACACCCGGGTGCTGGCGACGCTGCTGGCCTGTGCGGAGAAATATCAGCTGGCCGAGGTGTCGCCGATGGTGTGCAACATGAACGACCCGGAGCGGCTGGCGTTTCCGCTGCGGCGCGGCCTGGTATGGCGCAGGCGGGCAAGCGAATTGCGCACTGAAGCGGGGCAGGATCTGCTGCGCGGAATCGCCTCGCTGTTCAACGGCGCGCTGTTCCGCGCGGGCACGCTGGAGGCGGTCGGCGTTCCCGATCTCCGGCTGTTCATCCGCGGCGACGAGGTCGAGTTGCATCGCCGGCTGGTGCGGTCCGGTCTGCCGTTCGGCACCTGCCTGGATGCTGTCTACCTGCATCCCTGTGGATCCGAGGAATTCCGGCCGATTCTGGGCGGCCGGATGCACACCCAGTATCCGGACAATCCCACCAAGCGGTTCTTCACCTACCGCAACCGCGGCTATCTGCAGTCGCAGCCAGGTCTGCGCAAGCTGGTGGCCCAGGAGTGGCTGCGGTTCGGTTGGTTCTTCCTGGTGAGCCGACGGGATCCGCAGGGCCTACGGGAATGGATTCGGTTGCGCCGCTTGGGGCGTCGTGAGCAATTCGGCCGGCCGGACGCAGGAGGATCCTCGTGACATTCATCGACGCGGCCGCCCAGTCGCGGACCTTCACCCGCGCCCGAGGTGATCTTGCGGACGGCTTTCGCCGCCGCGAGCTATGGCTGCACTTGGGCTGGCAAGACATCAAACAGCGTTACCGCCGCTCAGTGTTGGGCCCGTTCTGGATCACCATCGCGACCGGAACCACCGCCGTCGCGATGGGTGGCCTGTACTCGAAGCTGTTTCACCTCGACCTGTCGGTGCATCTGCCCTACGTCACGCTCGGGCTGATCATCTGGAACCTGATCAACGCCGCCATCCTGGAGGGCGCCGATGTATTCGTCGCCAACGAGGGACTGATCAAACAACTGCCGACGCCGCTGAGCGTGCACGTGTACCGGTTGGTGTGGCGGCAGATGATCTTGTTCGCCCACAACATCGTCATCTACCTCGTCGTCGCGATCATCTTCCCCAAACCGTGGTCGTGGGCCGATCTCTCGGTCATCCCCGCCTTGGGGTTGATCGTGCTCAATTGCGTGTGGGTGTCCCTGTGCTTCGGCATCCTGGCGACTCGCTACCGCGACATCGGCCCGCTGCTGTTCTCCGTCGTGCAATTGCTGTTCTTCATGACGCCGATCATTTGGAACGACGACACACTGCGCCAGCAGGGCGCCGGGCGTTGGGCGAGCATCGTCGAGCTCAACCCGTTGTTGCACTATCTCGATATCGTGCGAGCGCCGTTGCTGGGTGCTCACCAGGAGCTACGGCACTGGGCGGTAGTGCTGGTGCTGACCATCATCGGCTGGGTGATGGCGGCCTTGGCGATGCGGCAATATCGCGCCCGGGTTCCCTACTGGGTCTAGCGGGGTGCGTCGGTGACGATCATTTCGTCATCGCTGGTGGCCCACGCCTTGGAGAAGATCTCCAGTGACACCGTTTTGTCCGCGCCGTCCGAGACGCCGCTGTCATTGAGGTGCACAGTGCCGTTGATTGCGTCCACCCCAGTCGCGACCACCGCGTGATCGGAGACGGGCTCGCCGTTGCGGTCCTTGTTATCCACCGGCTGACCCCAGATGAGCTCGCCATTGACCTCGACGATCACCTTGCGACCGCCCGACAGGTACTGCTTGAGCGCGGCCATGCCGGTGGCGACGCCTGTCGGGGACGCGTCGCTCCGGTTAGTCAAAGTGGCGGCGACGCCATAATGCGCCAGCAGCAGCGGAATGTCGTTGTAGCTAGTGCCCTGGCCGGTGTTCGGGTTGTCTTTGTCCTTGGGCAGTGTGTAGATCGATCCCGGATGCGTCTGGCTCGGCAGCTGCTGCGCCGTCGCGATGATCTCCTGCTCGGAGGGCTGCTGCCCGGTCACCTCGCCGACCACGTCGGCGGCCGCCATCAGGACACAGTCGTCATAGGTCTGTAGGCGCCAGTACGCCGCCGCCGTCGCTGGGTCGCCGTACATCCCGCCGGTGGTTGTGTCGTCGGCACGCGCCAATCCCGTCGCGAAGCCGAATGTCAGAGATGCAGCGAAGGCGGCGAAGCCGGCAGTCCGGGCGGCGTTGCGGGCCGCGGTGCGAATGTTGGCGGTGATCATGATGGGCTCCTTTGCTCATCTGCGCCTAGCGATCTGGGGGCGTGAGAAAAGGCTCCGACAACGACCTCTACGAATCCTTGGAGTCAAGGTGGGGAGGGCACACGTGCGAACCGCAGCAAAGACGACGAAACTGGACGTTGGCCCACACAGATGGAGGAGTATGCGATCGTGAGCGACGCCTCGGCAATCGGTTGTGTTGGGACGCTGCTCGTGGCGACCCGCGGTGATCGGGGCGCCGGCGAGGTGTTGGTGACCGTGCGGGGCTCGAAGGAGACCTTATTGGCGTGGTCGGACGAACCATTACCGAAGGGCAGCAAGGTATTGGTGGTCGAAGCCCGGGGCCCGCGGACGGTGGTCGTCGAGCCGTGGAACCAGCCGGGCAGCACCTCACCCGACCTCAACGATGACTGACATTTCCGACAAACAGCAAAACTGCAAGGAGTCCAACAATGCTCGGTTACAAGGTGCCCGCTCCCGACGAGGCAATGCTGATCTCCGGTGGCAGAGCCAAAAGCAACGCCCCGTTCCGTGTGGTGACCGGCCACGGCGCCTTCATCCTTCCGATCTTTCGCAAGGCGCGATTCCTGACGCTGGCGATGTGTGAGGCCGAGGTCGCCGAAAAGTGCGTCACCCAGCAAGGCATCACCTTGAACGTCCGGTCGGTGATCGCCTTCAAGGTCGGCAACGACAGCGAGAGCATCATCAGCGCCGCACAGCGGTTCCTGTCCGACCAGGACCAGATGGCCGTGCTCACCGGTCGGATCTTCGCGGGCCACCTGCGCTCGATCATCGGCTCGATGACCGTCGAGCAGATCATCCGCGAACGGCAGAAGCTGGCCACCGAGGTGCTCGACGGCTCCAAGGAGGAGATGGCCAGAATCGGGCTGACCGTCGACGCGTTGCAGATCCAGTCCATCGACGACGACGGCCTCGGCTACATCAACGCGATGTCGGCACCGCATAACGCGGCCATCCAGCAGATGGCGCAGATCGCTCAGGCGCAGGCCAACCAGGCGGCCGCCGAGGCCGAGCAGGAGTCGCAGCGTAACCAGGCGGAATTCGCCCGTGAGACCGCCGTCGTCAAAGCCCAGTACAAGGCCGAGGTCGACAAGGCCCAGGCCCAAGCCGCCCAATCAGGCCCGCTGGCCGAGGCGCAGGCCCAGCGCGAGGTGCTGGAAATGCGCACCGAGCTAGCCCAGCGCGCCGCCGAACTGCGCCAGCAGGAACTGGTCGCCGAAGTGGTCAAGCCCGCCGAAGCCGAGGCCGAACGCGTCCGGATCATGGCGGTGGCCGACGCGGAGAAGATGAAAATCCTGGCTGAGGCCGCCGCGTCGCACAATCGGGTGGCACTGGACAAGGCGCTCATCGACCAGCTGCCGCAAATCGTCGAGAAAGCCGCGGTAGGGCTGTCCGGCGCCAATCTCACCGTGCTCAACGGCGCCGAGGGCCTCGGGCAGATGGCCGCGGGGCTGGTCTCGCAGGGCGTCGCCATCTTCGACGCGCTCCGCGGCGAGGTAATCGACTACGACCACGGAGACGACGGGTCGTTCACCGGAACCGCGGGCACCGACCCGATGCCGCACTAGACACGACAAGGCCACAGCGCGGTTTTGCGGCGTATGAATGAATAATTGGCAAAACCGACGGGCGAATGCGACAAAAAGTCGTATACCTGCTGCGAAAGGTCGACGGACGTGCGAAAAAAAGTCCAATCGGTAGCAGATGCGGCACGGGAGAACCTCGTCGCCGAGCTCGACCGGCTGCGGCAGCGGCGCGAACAGCTCGAGCTCGAGGTCAAAAACGACCGCGGCATGATCGGTGATCACGGTGACGCGGCCGAGGCGATACAGCGAGCCGACGAATTGGTCGTGCTGGCCGATCGGATCAACGAACTGGACCGACGGGTGCGAACCGGGTCCGCGCCGGAGGACGCTTCCGATGCGCTGCCCGGCGGCACCGAGGTGACGCTGAAGTTCTCTGACGGTGAGGTGGTCACCATGTACGTGATCTCCATCGTCGAAGAGACCCCGGTCGGCCGCGAGGCAGAGACGTTGACCGCGCGCAGTCCGTTGGCGCAGGCCCTGGTCGGGCACAAAGCGGGCGACACGGTGACCTACTCGACGCCGCAAGGGCAGAGCCAGGTCGAGTTGATCTCGGTGAAGCTGCCCAGGTAGCGCGGTCCCGGGGGCGCCCGCGGAGTCCCGTTAGACTCCCCGCAATGCTTCCCCCAGAGCCCGAGGCCGCATTGGCGCGCCCGCACCTGAGCCTGACCAGGCAGGTCACCCGTTTCGTCATCACCGGCGGGCTGGCGGCGATCGTCGACTTCGGTATCTACGCCACGCTCTACAAAGTGGTCGGCCTGCAGGTCGATCTGTCCAAAGCCATCAGCTTCATCGTCGGGACCATCACCGCCTACCTGATCAACCGCCGATGGACATTTCAGGCCGCACCGAGCACCGCGCGATTCGTCGCGGTGATGGTTCTCTACGCCATCACCTTCGCGGTTCAGGTCGGCCTCAACCACTGGTGCCTGGTGTTGTGGCACTACCAAGGGTGGGCGATACCGGTGGCGTTCGTGATCGCACAGGGCACCGCGACGGTGATCAACTTCATCGTGCAGAGAACCGTTATCTTCCGCATCCGCTGAGCCGACCTGGCTCAAGCTGCACCGGCCCACTCCTGGGCCGGACGCACGCGTCCCGCATCGTCGCCGAGCCAAGCGGTACCCTCTTTGACGATGTTGAGCACCGATATTCCGACCACCACCACGACGCTGATGGGCTTTGGCCGCACCGCGCCGTCGGTGGCCCAGGTGCTCTCGACCCGTGACCCCGAACTGATCGCCAAGGCGGTGGCCCAAGTCGCCGACTCGGGCGGTCGGGGGGTAATCGCGCGCGGGCTGGGCCGCTCCTACGGCGACAACGCCCAGAACGGCGGCGGTCTGGTGATCGATATGACCGTGCTGAATCGCATCCACTCGATCAGCGCCGACACCTGCGTGGTCGATGTCGACGCCGGCGTCAGCCTGGACCAGTTGATGAAGGCGGCGCTGCCCTTCGGGCTATGGGTGCCGGTGCTGCCGGGAACGCGCCAGGTCACCGTCGGCGGCGCGATCGCCTGCGACATCCACGGCAAGAACCACCACAGCGCGGGCAGCTTCGGTAACCACGTGCAGTCCATGGAGCTGCTGACGGCGGACGGCCAGATTCGGCACCTCACCCCAGACGGTGCGGAGTCCGAGTTGTTCTGGGCCACCATCGGGGGCAACGGGCTGACCGGGCATCGTCCTGCGCGCCACCATCGCCATGACGCCGACGGAGACGGCCTACTTCATCGCCGACGGCGTGGCCACCAAGGATCTCGACGAAACAGTCGCCGTTCACCTCGACGGCAGCGAAAGTCGCTACACCTACTCCAGCGCCTGGTTCGACCTGATCAGTCCGCCACCGAAGCTCGGTCGGGCCGCGGTCAGCCGGGGCAGCCTGGCGAAGTTGGATCAGCTGCCGGCCAAGCTCGCCAAGAATCCGCTGAAATTCGATGCGCCGCACCTGTTGACGGTGCCGAACGTATTTCCGATCAGCGCGATGAACAAGTTGTCGTTCATGGCGATCGGCGAGGTGTACTACCGATTGGGCGGAACCTACAGCCGGCAAGATCCAGAATCTGTCGCAGTTCTACCACATGCTCGACCTGGTCAGTGGATGGAACAACGCTTACGGCCCAACGGGTTTCGCTCAGCATCAGTTCCTGGTCCCGCCCGATGCGATGGAAGAGTTCAAGGCCATCATCCGCTGGATTCAAACGAGCGGCCACTATTCGGCGTTGAACGTGTTCAAACTCTTCGGCCCGGGCAACCGTGCGCCGCTGAGCTTTCCAATGGCCGGTTGGAACGTCGCGATGGACTTCCCGAACAAGCCCGGAGTCAACGAGTTTCTCAACGAACTCGACCGTCGCGTACTGGAATTCGGCGGGCGGGTCTACACCGCCAAGGATTCCCGGGTGAATGCCGAGACCTTTCACGCCATGTATCCACGCATCGACGAGTGGATCGCGGTGCGCCGCAAGGTAGATCCCTTGCGGGTGTTCGCCTCTGACATGGCCCGACGTTTGGAGCTGCTCTAAATGGTGCTCGACGCGGTGGGAAATCCGCAGACCGTCCTATTGCTCGGCGGCACGTCCGAAATCGGGCTGGCGATCTGCGAGCGCTACCTGCAGAACGCGCACGCACGTATCCTGTTGGCCGCCATGCCCAATGACCCGGGACGCGACGACGCGGTGGCGCAGATGAAAGCGGCGGGCGCGCGGTCGGTACAGCTGATCGACTTCGAAGCGACCGACGCCGAGAGTCACCCGAAGATGATCGAGCAGGCCTTCGCCGATGGCGACGTCGATGTGGCGATCGTCGCGTTCGGTCTGCTCGGGGATGCCGAAGAGCTGTGGCAAAACCAGCGCAAGGCCGTGCAGATCGCCGAAGTCAACTACACCGCAGCGGTTTCGGTGGGTGTTCTGCTGGGTGAGAAGATGCGCGCGCAGGGCTTCGGGCAGATCATCGCGATGAGCACGGTGGCAGGTGAACGCGTGCGACGGTCCAACTTCGTCTACGGGTCCACTAAGGCCGGCTTGGACGGCTTCTACCTTGGTCTCGGTGAAGCGTTGCGCGAGTACGGAGTTCACGTACTGGTCATCCGGCCGGGCCAGGTCCGCACCCGGATGAGTGCACATGTCAAGGAAGCGCCGCTGACCGTCGACAAGGAGTACGTCGCCAACCTCGCCGTGACCGCGTCCGCAAAAGGTAAGGAATTAGTTTGGGCGCCAACAGCATTCAGGTACGTGATGGTGGTGCTGCGACACATTCCGCGGAGCATCTTCCGCAGGTTGCCCATCTGACCATGCGTAATGCGCTGGCCACCGTCGGCCAGATGACTCTGGCCCTGCTGGTGTCGGTTGTCGTCTCGGTGGTATCGCTGATCGCCATCTCGCACGTCCAGTGGCCGGCTTTTCCGTCGTCGAATCAGCTACATGCGCTGACCACCGTCGGGCAGGTCGGTTGTCTGGCCGGGCTGGTGGCGGTCGGCTGGACATGGCGACGCGGCGGTCGCTATCACCGGCTGTTGGCTCAGTTCGGCGGGCTGGTGTTGGTGTCCGCGTTCAGCGTCGTGACGTTGGGCATGCCGTTGGGGGCCACCAAGCTCTATCTGTTCGGCATCTCGGTCGATCAACAGTTCCGCACCGAATACCTGACCCGGTTCGCCGACGGGCCCGCCCTGCACGACATGACCTACCAGGGATTGCCGGCGTTCTACCCGCCGGGCTGGTTCTGGATCGGCGGGCGGGTGGCGGCCTGGACGGGGACGCCGGCCTGGGAGATCTGCAAACCGTGGGCCATCACCTCGATCACCATCGCGATCGCCGTCGCACTGGTGCTGTGGTGGCGCTTGATCCGGTTCGAGTACGCGCTGATCGTCACCACCGCCACCGCGGCGGTGACCCTGGCCTACAGCTCGCCGGAGCCCTACTCCGCGATGATCACGATGCTGCTGCCGCCGGTGTTGGTGCTGACCTGGTCCGGCCTGCGCGCCGCCGAGCGCCAGGGCTGGGCCGCGGTGGTCGGTGCTGGCCTATTCCTCGGCTTCACCGCCACCTGGTACACGCTGTTGTTCATATTCACCGCGTTCACGATGGCGTTGATGGCGCTACTGCTGGTGGTGTCGCGCTGGCGGCGGGACGGGCGGAAAGCCGCGCTGGACCCGATACGCCGGGTCTGCGTCATCGCTGTCATCGCCGCGACTATCTGGGCGCCTACGTTGCTGCCGTTTGCGCTGCGGGCGCTGCGCAGCCCGGTCAGCAACTCCGGTAGTGCGCTGCACTATCTGCCGGCCGACGGCGCCGAGCTGACCTTCCCGATGCTGCAGTTCTCGCTGCTGGGCGCGATCTGCCTACTGGGCGCCCTGTGGCTGGTGGTCCGCACCCGTTCATCCGTGCGTGCGGGGGCGCTGGGCGTTGGCGTGCTGGCCGTCTACCTGTGGTCGCTGCTGTCGATGCTGACGACGCTGGCGCGCGCCACGCTGTTGTCGTTTCGGCTACAGCCGACGCTGAGCGTGCTGCTCGTTGCCGCTGGGGCGTTCGGCTTTCTGGAGGTCACCCGGGCCCTGGCGCCACGCAGCCGGGCTGTGCTGCCGGTGGCCGGCGCGATCGGGTTGGCCGCGGCGATCGCGTTCAGCCAGGACATTCCCGACGTGCTGCGGCCAGACCTGACCATCGCCTACACCGACACCGACGGCCACGGCCAGCGCGGTGACCGGCGCCCGCCGGGTGCCGAGAAGTACTACTCCGCCATCGACGACGCCATCCTGCGCGTCACCGGCAAGCCGCGCGACCAAACGGTGCTGCTGACCGCGGACTACAGCTTCCTGTCCTACTACCCCTACTGGGGCTTCCAGGGGCTGACGTCGCACTACGCCAATCCGCTGGCACAGTTCGACCTGCGGGCCGCGCAGATCAAGAAGTGGACCGAGCTCAAGACCGCCGACGAGCTCATCCACGCGCTGGACGCGTCGCCCTGGCCGCCGCCGACGGTGTTCCTGATGCGCCACGGCGCGAACGGCAACTACACGCTGCGGCTGGCCGAGGATGTCTACCCCAATCAGCCCAATGTCCGTCGCTACACGGTGGATCTACGCGCCGCCCTGTTCGACGACCCGCACTTCACGGTCCGCAGCATCGGCCCGTTTGTGCTGGCAATCCGCACGCCGGGGGCGTAACGGCGATGGCTACCGATGCCTCACCCGAGTTGGCCGAAGAACTACCATCTACCTCCGTGAGCGACGCGGGATCAAACCACCGGATCGCCCGACTCGTCGCCGTCGTCGCCGGTCTGCTCGGAGCCCTGCTGGCGCTCGCCACCCCCGCGCTGCCCGTCGACCAGACCACCGCCCAACTGAACTGGCCGCAGCACGGCACTTTCGAAAGCGTCGACGCACCGCTGATCGGCTATGTGGCCACCGACCTGAACATCGCCGTGCCGTGTGCGGCCGCTGCCGGACTGGCCGGACCGAAGAATTCCGGCAAGACGGTGCTGCTGTCGACGGTGCCCAAGCAAGCCTCCAAGGCCGTCGATCGGGGGCTGCTCATCCAGCGCGCCAACGACGACCTGGTGCTGGTGGTGCGCAATGTCCCGGTGGTCAGCGCCCCGTTGAGCCAGGTACTCAGCCCGGCCTGCCAGCGCCTGACCTTCTCCGCGCACGCCGACCAGGTCACCGCCGAATTCGTCGGGCTGACGCAGGGGCCCAACTCCGAGCACCCCGGCTCGCCACTGCGCGGCGAAAAAAGCGGGTATGACTTCCGGCCCCAGATCGTCGGCGTCTTCACCGATCTGGCCGGACCGGCACCGCCGGGACTGAGCGTCTCCGCAACCATCGACACCCGCTACAGCAGCAAGCCCACGCCACTGAAGCTGCTTGCGATGGTGCTCGGGGTGGTGCTGACCGCCGTCTCGCTGATCGCGTTGCACATCCTCGACACCGCCGACGGCACCCGGCACCGCCGGTTCCTGCCCCCGCGCTGGTGGTCACTCGGCGGCCTGGACGCCCTGGTCACCGCGGTGCTGGTGTGGTGGCATTTCGTCGGCGCCAACACCTCCGACGACGGCTACATCCTGACCATGGCCAGGGTGTCCGAGCATGCCGGATACATGGCCAACTACTACCGCTGGTTCGGTACGCCCGAGGCGCCATTCGGCTGGTACTACGACCTACTCGCCTTGTGGGCGCACGTCAGCACCACCAGCGTCTGGATGCGACTGCCCACCCTGGTGATCGCGCTGACCTGTTGGTGGGTGATCAGCCGCGAAGTCCTGCCGCGACTGGGCGATGCCGTCAAGAAGAGCCGACCCGCCGCGTGGACCGCAGCGGGCATGTTCCTGGCGTTCTGGCTGCCGCTCGACAATGGGCTGCGGCCCGAGCCGATCATCGCGCTGGGCATCCTGCTGACCTGGTGTTCGGTGGAACGTGCGGTGGCGACCAGTCGGCTGCTGCCGGTGGCAATCGCCTGCATCATCGGCGCGCTGACCCTGTTCTCCGGTCCGACTGGAATCGCTTCGATCGGTGCACTGCTGGTCGCGATCGGGCCGCTGCGCACCATCCTGCACCGCAGATCCCGACAATTCGGCCTGCTTCCGCTGCTCGCGCCCATCCTGGCTGCGGCCACGGTCACGGCGATCCTGATCTTCCGTGACCAGACCCTGGCCGGCGAGATTCAGGCCAGCGCCCTCAAGCGCACCGTCGGGCCGAGCCTGAGCTGGTTCGACGAACACCTTCGCTACGAGCGATTGTTCATGGCCAGCCCCGACGGATCGGTCGCCCGGCGCTTCGCCGTGCTGGCGTTGATCCTCGCCCTGGGCATCGCGGTGGCAATGTCGTTGCGTAAGGGACGAATTCCGGGCACCGCAGCCGGGCCGAGTCGTCGCATCGTCGGCATCACCATCATCTCGTTCGTCGCGATCATGTTCACCCCCACCAAATGGACCCACCACTTCGGCGTGTTCGCCGGGCTGGCCGGATCGCTGGGGGCGCTGGCGGCGGTCGCGGTGACGTCGGTGGCGATGCGATCGCGGCGCAACCGCACGGTATACGCGGCCGTGGTGCTGTTCCTGGTGGCGTACTCGTTCGCCAGCGTCAACGGCTGGTGGTATGTCTCCAATTTCGGTGTGCCGTGGTCGAATTCATTTCCAGCATGGCATTACGCCTTTGCCACCGCCCTACTCGGGCTAACGCTGCTGGTGCTGCTGCTCGCGGCGTGGTTCCACTTCGTCGCCCCGGACAACGGATCGCCCAAGACCCGCTACGGCGCCCGCGTGGCCGGAATTGTGCAGTCTCCGTTGGCAATTGCGGCGTGGGCGCTGGTGCTCTTCGAGGTGATATCGCTGACCCTGGCGATGACCGGGCAATACCCCGCATGGTCGGTGGGCCGTTCCAACCTGCAGGCATTGGTCGGTAAGTCCTGCGGCCTGGCCGAAGACGTGCTGGTTGAGCAGGATCCCAACGCCGGCATGCTGGCACCCGTGACGGCTTCACCCGCCGACGCTCTGGGAGCCGGGTTATCGGAAGCGTTCACGCCCAACGGTATTCCCGCCGACGTCTCGGCCGACCCGGTGATGGAGCGTCCCGGCGACCGTAGTTTCGTCAGCGACAACGGGACGATCACCGGCGGCCAGGCCGGCAATGAGGGCGGCACCAGCGCCGCACCCGGCATCAACGGGTCCAAAGCGGAATTGCCCTACAACCTGGATCCGGCCCGCACGCCGGTTCTCGGCAGCTGGCGCTCGGGCATTCAGGTACCCGCCCGGCTGCGATCGGCCTGGTACCGACTACCTGCGCGGGACAAGGCCGGACCGCTGCTCGTCGTCAGCGCGGCCGGCCGCTTCGATTCCCGCGAAGTGCAGCTGCAATGGGCCACCGACAGCGGAGCGGCAAGCGGGCATCCGGACGGGTCATTCCAATTCTTCGATGTCGGGGCATCGCCGGCCTGGCGCAATTTACGGCTGGCGATGTCGGCGATCCCGGCGGCCGCCACCCAGGTCCGCCTGGTTGCCGACGACGAGGACCTGGCGCCGCAGCACTGGATTGCGTTGACGCCGCCGCGAATTCCCGATCTGCGCACCCTGCAGGATGTGGTGGGCTCGCGGGATCCGGTTTTCCTGGACTGGCTGGTGGGTCTGGCCTTCCCGTGCCAGCGACCGTTCAGCCATCAAAACGGTGTCGACGAAACACCTAAATGGCGCATCCTGCCTGACCGCTTCGGCGCCGAGGCCAACTCGCCGGTGATGGACAACAACGGCGGCGGCCCGTTGGGCGTCACCGAGTTGCTGGTGAAGGCGACGACTGTCGCGAGCTATCTGAAAGACGACTGGTCGCGCGACTGGGGAAGCTTGCAGCGGTTGACGCCCTACTACCCCGGCGCCCAGCCCGCCCAGCTGCAGCTCGGGACCGCGACGCGCAGCGGCCTGTGGAGCCCGGCGCCGCTAAGGCATTGAGGCACAGCAGTATTCAACGCATAAGCCCCGCCCCGGGTGACGGCGATGTCACCCGGAAGCGGGGCAGAAGCTGTCGAGTTACGGAACCAGGGCGCGAAGCGGATGTGACAAGGCCCAACCGGGGTGAATGACGTCAGCCGCGTAGTGACGGAACGGGTGCAGAGGTCCACTCCAGGGAACGTACGGGTCCGCGGATGCGACGGCCGGCATGAGTGATCCGGCGATCGACAGGCCAATGGTGGCCAGCCCGACACCTGCCGCGATGCGTAGCTTGGACACCTTTTTGACGTTCGTGTCTGCTTGGGTCTCTTCGTTGGGGATGTTGGCATTCATGGCGTGATTCCTTAGCTGCCCGTAGCTGTCCCAATCCCGGGAATTGTGAGGGAATCCCTGGTTGGGGTCGGCCCCCTCGGCCGACTTCATTAGATTGGCGTAACGCGCTTGTCAGACGGTCGCGAAATTCTTGCGAAATTCTTGCGTCTGCCGAAGATGGACAGCGCCAACGCTTAAGGCGAGCGGATTTCGAACGTGAATTCGTGGCCGCCGATGCAAATGTCGTCACCATCGCCGAGGACTGCGGTGGGTCGGATACGCCGGTGTTGCACCTTGACCCCATTGGTCGAACGTAAATCCGTGATCACGAAAGATGTTCCGGTATCGGCGATTACCGCATGATGCCGACTGACCTCGGTATCGTCGAGAACGATGTCGTTGTCGTCATGACGCCCGATCCGGGTGGTCACCCCGTTCAGCGGATATTGGCGGCCGGCCCTGTCACGCAGCCGGGCGACAACAGATTCACTGACCACCGGATGTTCGAAGGAGGCCGATGCAGGCGCGGCCGTGACTTGCTTGCGGGTAGTCAGCGTGGCCGGCTTGACCCGTTTGGCGGCCAGCGGCTCCTGACGCAGGATCTGCTCATGTAGCGCGCTCACCGTCGGGCCGGGGTCGATGCCCAGCCCTTCGGCCAATTCCGTTTTCAGTCGCCGATAGGCACGCAGGGCGTCGGATTGGCGCTCCGTGACGTAGTAGGCGGTGATCAACTGCGCCCACAACGGTTCATGGTGCGGGTAACGGGAGACGAGCACCTCGAGCTCACTGATGACAGCGCCGGGACGGTCGCACGCGATCTCAGCTTCGGCTCGGGCGGTGTGGGCGGCCAGCCGCTCTTCCAACAGCGCGTTGGCGTATGCATCAACGAAGGCGAAGTCGTGCAAGTCGTCCAGCGCCGGCCCGCGCCATTCGCTCAACGCAGCCGACAGGTGGCCGCTGGCTTCCTCGAACTGCCCCGTCGCGGCGGCCCGAACGCCCGCGGCCTTTTCGGCGATGAACCGGCCGATGTCGCAGTCTGCGTCGGCGACGTTGAGTTGGTATCCCGGCGGTGCGCTGGCGAGCACGACGTTCGGGTTCCCCCCAGCATCGCGGATCAGCCGACGCAGGGTGGACACATAGGACTGAATGCTGGTGCGCGCGGCCGGCACCGGATCCCCATCCCACACCGCATCGATCAGCGCGTCGACGGACACCGGCCGATTGCGGCGCATCAGCAGCACGGCCAGCACCGCTCGCTGTTTTGCGGCGCCCAACGGCACCCGGGTCCCGTTGGTGGTCATCAGCAGCGGCCCCAAGACGCCAAACCCGAGCCCTGGGTTTTTCATTGCGCTGCCAGCCTTCCGGAGTCTCGGGCCATTTTCGCGCGGCCCTAGACCTCTATTTTGAACGCACCGCAGCGATAAACGCTGTTATGACAGGCCCGCGACCGCGGGCCGCTTCGGCGCTAGAGCGCGGGCAGCACACCCTCGGCGACGATTTCGTTGAGCAAGTTCACCAATTGCTCGAGTTTGTTGTCCTGGGCGCTGGACCGTTTGTTGCGCAGCCAGTCCAGAATGCTGACTACGCAGGCGTCGGGCCGGTTCTCCGTCGGTGCGCTCACGCCCACGCCCTCTCGCTTGATGCGCACAGCGCGCAAAAGGATTGTCGAGCTTTGACCGTGTTTTCGTGCCCAAACGGAAAACGTTACGAAAATTTGTGGGCCCCGCGTCCGCACCGCACTGGGTCCAACGGTGCGGTTCGTTCTACGGGCCGCTATGCGGCCCCGCGTCCTCACCGCACTCAGCACCGTCGCTTACGATCGACCCTCGTGCCCCACGACGGAACCCAGCGATCGCAGCGGATCCCGCGGTTGGTCGCCCTCGTCGCGGGAAGTGCCGGTCTGCTGCTGTGCCTGCTGGTTCCATTGCTTCCGGTTCGCCAGACCACGGCGACCGTCCTGTGGCCGCAGGGCAGCGTGGACGGGCACGTCACCGGAGTCACCGCGCCGCTGGTGTCCGGGTCGCCGCGGGCGTTGGACATCTCCATTCCCTGCCCGGCGATAGCCACCCTGCCGGTCAGCGGCGGCCTGGTGGTTTCGACGCTGCCGACCGGCGGGGTCGATCCGGGCAAAAACGGGCTGTTCGTGCGCGCCGACAAAGACGTCGTCGTCGTCGCCTTCCGCGACACGGTAGCCACGGTGGCGCCGCGCTCGGCCGTAGCCGCCGGGGCCTGCAGCGTCCTGCACATCTGGGCCGATGCCGGCGCAGCGGGAGCGGATTTCGTCGGCATCCCTGGCGCTTCCGGGGTGCTGGCCGCGGAGAAAAAGCCCCAGGTGGGCGGGATCTTCACTGACCTGAAGGTGCCCGCACAGCCGGGGCTGTCGGCCCGCATTGACATCGACACTCGATTCATCACGGCTCCCACCGCCATCAAAAAGCTGGGAATGGCGCTGGGCGTGCTGGCCGTCTTGGTTGCCATCATCGCGCTGTCGGTACTAGACCGGCATAGCCGCGGCCGCACGCTGGTCAACTGGCGGTCCCCGATCGGCTGGCTATCCCGATACCGACCGAAGGGGCATCGGGCGCGCTGGCGGATCAGCGCGGCCACTTGGCTGAGCGACGCGGGTGTGATCGCGACGCTGGCGGTCTGGCATGTCATCGGCGCCACCTCGTCGGACGACGGCTACAACCTGACCATCGCGCGGGTGGCGCCGAAAGCCGGTTACGTCGGCAATTACTACCGGTACTTCGGGGCGACCGAGGCGCCGTTCGACTGGTATCTATCGGTGCTGTCTAAATTGGCCTCGGTCAGCACGGCGGGCGTGTGGATGCGGCTACCGGCCACGCTGGCCGGGATCGCCTGCTGGCTGATCATCAGCCGCTGGGGACTACGCCGGTTAGGGCCCGGCAAGGGCGGCCTGGCATCCAACACGGTGGCCGTGCTCACCGGGGGCGTGGTTTTCCTGGCAGCCTGGCTGCCGTTCAACAACGGTCTGCGGCCTGAGCCGCTGATCGCCCTCGGCGTGATCGCCACCTGGATGCTGGTGGAGCGCGCGATCGCGCTGCAGCGGCTGGCTCCTGCCGCGGTGGCCATCGTTATCGCGATGCTCACCGCGACGCTGGCGCCGCAGGGGTTGATCGCCGTCGCCGCGCTGCTGACCGGGGCCCGGGCCATCGCTGCGGTCGTCCGGCGCCGCCGCGCGACCGACGGGTTGCTGGCCCCGCTCGCGGTGCTCGCGGCGTCGCTGTCGCTGATCCTCGTGGTGGTGTTCCGCAGCCAAACGCTGGCGACGGTCGCCGAGTCGGCCCGCATCAAATACAAGGTCGGGCCGACGATCGCCTGGTATCAGGACTGGCTGCGCTACTACTTCCTCACCGTCGAGTCCAACCCCGACGGATCGATGGCGCGACGCTTCGCGGTCCTGGTGCTACTGCTGTGCCTGTTCGGAATGCTGGTGGTGCTGCTGCGCCGCGGCCGGGTGCCGGGGCTGGCCAGCGGCCCGGCCTGGCGCCTGATCGGCACCGCCGCGGTGGGCCTGCTGCTGCTGACGTTCACGCCGACGAAGTGGGCCGTGCAGTTCGGCGCATTCGCCGGACTGGCCGGCGCGCTCGGCGCCGTCACCGCCTTCGCCCTCGCCCGCATCGGTCTGCACAACCGCCGCAACCTGACGCTGTATGTGACGGCGCTGCTGTTCGTGCTGGCGTGGGCGACCTCGGGCGTCAACGGCTGGTTCTACGTCGGCAGCTACGGGGTGCCGTGGTTCGACATCCAGCCCGTCATCGCCAGCCACCCGGTCACGTCGATGTTCCTGGCGCTGTCGATCGCGACCGGACTGCTGGCCGCCTGGCAGCACTTCCGGATGGACTACGCCGGGCACACCGAGGTCAAGGACAACCGGCGCAACCGCGTCCTGGCTTCCACCCCGCTACTGATCGTCGCGACGATCATGGTCCTCGGCGAAGTCGGGTCGCTGGCCAAGGGTGCTGCGTTCCGCTACCCGCTCTACACCACAGCCAAGGCCAACCTGGCGGCCATCGAGTCCGGACTGTCGCCCACCAGCTGCGCCATGGCCGAGGACGTACTTACCGAGCCCGACCCGAATATCGGCCTGCTGCAACCGGTTCCGGGACAGGCCTTCGGCCCCGACGGGCCGCTCGGGGGTGTCAACCCGGTCGGCTTCAAACCCAACGGCGTGGGTGATGACTTGAGGTCCTACCCGGTGGTGACCAAACCGGGGGTGGTGAATTCCGACGCGTCGCCCAACAAGCCCAACGCCGCCATGAGTGACTCCGCGGGCACAGCCGGCGGGAAAGGCCCGGTCGGCGTGAACGGGTCCAATGTGGCACTACCGTTCGGCCTCGACCCGGCCCGCACGCCGATGATGGGCAGCTACGGCGAGAACACGCTTGCTGCCACCGCCACCTCGTCCTGGTACCAGTTACCGCCGCGCACGCCCGACCGGCCGCTGGTGGTGGTCTCCGCCGCCGGTGCTATCTGGTCGTACAAAGAGGACGGCACCTTCACCTACGGTCAATCGCTGAAATTGCAGTGGGGTGTCGCGCGCCCCGACGGGACGACGCAGCCGCTCGGGGAGGTGCAGCCCATCGACAACGGGCCGGAGCCGGCGTGGCGCAATCTGCGGTTCCCGCTGACCTGGGCGCCGCCGGAGGCCAACGTGGCACGCATCGTCGCGTACGACCCGAACCTGAGTGAGGATCAGTGGTTCGCGTTCACGCCGCCGCGGGTCCCGGTGCTACAGACCCTGCAGCAAATGATGGGATCACAGAAACCCGTGCTGATGGACATCGCGACCGCAGCCAACTTCCCGTGCCAGCGGCCGTTCTCCGAACACCTTGGCGTTGCCGAGCTTCCGCAGTACCGGATCTTGCCCGACCATAAACAGACGGCGTCGTCATCGAACGGTTGGGAGGCCGGCGAGACCGGCGGCCCGTTCCTGTTCACCCAGGTGCTGCTGCGGACTTCGACGATCTCGACCTACCTGCGCGGCGACTGGTATCGCGATTGGGGCTCGGTCGAGCAGTATCTCCCACTAGTGCCTAGTGATCAGGCGCCGAACGCCGTCATCGAACAGGGTGTGCAAACCATGTACGGCTGGAGCCGTCAAGGACCGATTCGGGCGCTACCGTGAGCGTCATCCACGAAGAACAAGCGGTCGGCCATACCCGCGACAAGGTCCGGGTCACCCGCTGGGTCGCCACGATCGCCGGGTTGATCGGCTTCGTGTTGTCTGTCGCGACACCGCTTTTGCCGGTGGTGCAGACGACGGCGATGCTCAACTGGCCACAGAACGGCCGACTGAATAGTGTTACAGCACCACTGATTTCGCTATCTCCGGTGGACGTAACGGCCACCGTCCCGTGCGCTGTGGTGCGCAACCTGCCCGCCGAGGGCGGCGTCGTACTGAGCACCGCACCAAAGAAGGGCAAGGACGCGGCGCTCAACGCGTTGTTCGTCGTGGTCAACGCCAAGCGCGTCGACGTCACCGACCGCAATGTGGTGATCGCCAGCGTGTCGCGCGAGCAGGCCGAGTCGCCACAGTGCCAGCGCATCGAGATAACTTCCACGCGGGCGGGCACTTTCGCGACGTTCGTCGGGCTGACCGACCCCGCGGGCAAGCCTCAGTCCGGCGGTTTCGCCGACCCTAATCTGCGACCGCAGATCGTCGGTTTGTTCACCGACTTGACCGGCCCCGCGCCGCCCGGATTGCGGTTTACGACCACCATCGACACTCGGTTCTCCACCACCCCAACAACATTGAAGCTGCTGGCGATGGTGGGCGCCATCCTGTCCACCATCGTGTCGCTGGTTGCACTGTGGCGACTGGACCAGCTCGACGGCCGCAGGATGCACCGGCTTATCCCGACTCGCTGGAAGAAGTTCACCCTTGCCGACGCCACGGTGATTTTCGGCTTCGTGCTCTGGCATGTGATCGGGGCGAACTCCTCCGACGACGGCTACATCCTGGGCATGGCCCGGGTGGCCGATCACGCCGGCTACATGTCCAACTACTTCCGCTGGTTCGGCAGCCCGGAGGACCCCTTCGGTTGGTACTACAACTTACTGGCGCTGATGACCCACGTCAGCGATGCCAGCCTGTGGATGCGGCTGCCGGACCTCGTCGCCGGACTGGTGTGTTGGCTGCTGCTGTCGCGTGAGGTGCTGCCCCGGTTGGGACCCGCGGTGACGTCAAGCAAGGCCGCGAACTGGGCGGCCGGCTTGGTGCTGCTGACCGCGTGGATGCCGTTCGACAACGGTCTGCGTCCCGAACCCATCATCGCGCTCGGTTCGCTGATCACCTACGTGCTGATCGAGCGTTCGATGTGCGCGTCTCGGCTGACCCCGGCCGCACTGGCTGTGGTCACCGCGGCATTTACCCTGGGCGTGCAACCCACCGGTCTGATCGCGGTGGCCGCCCTGGTCGCTGGTGGCCGTCCGATCCTGCGAATCCTGGTGCGCCGGCATCGCGTGGTCGGCACCTGGCCGCTGGTGGCCCCGATACTGGCCGCCGGCACGGTCATCCTTACCGTGGTGTTCGCCGACCAGACGCTGTCAACAGTGTTGGAAGCCACCAGGATCCGCACCGCGATCGGGCCCAGCCAGGCGTGGTACACCGAGAACCTGCGCTACTACTACCTGATCCTGCCCACCGTCGACGGCTCGCTGTCCCGACGGTTCGGCTTTTTACTCACCGCGCTATGCCTATTCACGGCGCTGTTCATCATGTTGCGGCGCAAGCGAGTTCCGGGAGTGGCCCGCGGGCCGGCGTGGCGGCTGATGGGCGTCATTTTCGGCACCATGTTCTTCCTGATGTTCACGCCGACCAAGTGGGTCCACCACTTCGGACTGTTCGCCGCGGTCGGCGCGGCGATGGCCGCCCTGACCACAGTGCTGGTGTCGCCGAAGGTACTGCGCTGGTCGCGCAACCGGATGGCGTTCCTGGCGGCGGTGCTGTTCGTGTTGGCGCTGTGCTTCGCCACTACCAACGGCTGGTGGTACGTCTCGAGTTACGGCGTCCCGTTCAACAACGTCATGCCGAGGCTCTCCGGAATCAGCATCAGCGCAATGATTTTCGCATTGTTCGTGATCACCGCGTTGTACGCGGCCTACCTGCACTTGGCATCCCGGAACCATGGCGAAGGACGGCTGGCGCGGGCGCTCACGGCGGCGCCCATCCCACTTGCGGCCGGCTTCATGGCGTTGGTGTTCGTGGCGTCGATGGCGGCCGGCATCGTTCGTCAGTACCCGACTTATTCCAATGCCTGGGACAACCTGCGGGAGTTCAGCGGAGGCTGCGGGCTGGCCGACGACGTGCTCGTCGAGCCGGACAGCAACGCCGGCTTTATGGCGCCCCTGCCCGACAATTACGGCCCGTTGGGACCACTGGGCGGTGTCAACCCAACGGGATTCACTCCCAACGGTGTACCGGAACGCACTCTGGCCGAAGCCGTCCGGGAGACGTCGGTGCCGCAGCCCGGTACCGACTACGACTGGTACGGGCCGACCAAGCTGAAGACCCCGGGTGTCAACGGGTCGACGGCGCCGTTGCCCTACGGCCTTGACCCGCAACGGGTTCCGCTTGCCGGTAGCTACGTCACCGGTGCGCAACAGCAAAGCAGACTCACCTCGGCGTGGTACCAGCTACCCAAACCCGACGCCGGGCATCCTCTGGTCGTGGTAACCGCGGCCGGCACGATCGCCGGCAACAGCGTGCTGCACGGGCACACCAGCGGGCAGAACGTCGTGCTGGAATACGGCAGGCCCGGCCCCGACGGCGACCTGGTGCCGGCCGGAAGGCTACTGCCCTACGACCTCTACGGGGAGCAGCCGAAGGTGTGGCGGAACCTGCGCTTCGCGCGCTCCCAGCTGCCCGCCGACTCGACCGCGGTGCGGGTCGTGGCCGAGGACCTGTCCCTGACACCGGAGGACTGGATCGCGGTGACCCCGCCACGGGTACCGGAGCTGCGCTCGTTGCAGGAGTACGTCGGCTCGACGCAGCCGGTACTGCTGGACTGGGCGGTCGGTTTGGCCTTCCCCTGCCAGCAACCGATGCTGCACGTCAACGGCGTTACCGAGATTCCAAAGTTCCGCATCACCCCGGACTACAACGCCAAGAAGCAGGACACTGACACCTGGCAGGACGGCGTCAACGGCGGCCTGCTGGGCATCACCGACCTGTTGCTGCGGGCCCACGTCATGTCGACCTACCTGTCACGTGACTGGGGCCGCGACTGGGGATCGCTGCGTCAGTTCGAGACGATCGCAGACGCCCAGCCAGCCCAACTCGACCTGAGCACCGCGACCCGCACCGGCTGGTGGTCGCCGGGGCAAATCCGGATCAAGCCCTAATCGCCGGTGTGAGTGAATGTTTCGTCGTACGTTTGACTGTGGCAATTGACGCCGGGCGTCGGAGGGGCGTTTTCGTACCCGTGCGCGGTAAGCGACGTAATGGGGTTCTGTGGCGGGTTGGGCAGCGAAATTGTGGCGGTGTAGGCGACGTGGCGGGAGCCGCCCAGTGAGCATTGGTCGTCCAAGTCGTCGTTGAGGGTCCATGTCCCGTTGGCGAAGACATACGGTGCGTAAGAGCCGTTCCCGGCGAGGAAGAAACTCATGCACCGGTCCCCGGTGCGCAGGCAGTCGGTTCGCACACCTAAATGGAGTACACCAGGCTTGTAACCGTTCGCAATGGTCGTTCGAGTGTCGTACTTGCCGTGCAACGCTTCTGCCGGTGACACCGCACGCGGGTCGAGGTGAGTCGGGTCGGGCAGCTGCGAGATATCGGTGTCTCCCTTTCGGGTCAGCGTCACGTTCCGTCTGATGAAGCACCCGTCCGCCGAAGCCCGCGTCGATTCGCCCGATAGCGTCCCGTCCGGCTGCGGCGCCGGCGAAATCATGTTCCACGCTTCGTCATTGGGGTTACCGCAATCGATGTGCGAGATCCCAACCGAGAGCCAGCGGCCACCGACGTTGTCGAAGATCATGCTTTCGACATCGGCGTGATCGCCGCCTGCCGCGGTGGCGACGCAGCCGTTGGCGGTGCAGGCCGAACGAAATTGCCACGCCTCGGTCCATGGCTTCGCTTCGAGATCCGTGTCGGCGACTCCGCCGCCCAGGTATGCCTGATCCACGTGCACAGTGAACGTTCCAGTCAATGGACCGGTGTTGGCAGGCGGGGCGGGGGACGCACTCGTCGACGACGCCTGTGGCGTGCCACTGTGTCGGCTGGGGCCGATCCGGACGAACCCGGCGACAACCGCCGCGGTGACCGCGACGACCCCGACGCTCGACAAAACAATGAGCCGGCGTTTGGGTGATTTCTTGGGGCCTGGCGCTTTCGAATCTTCCTGCGGCGTCTGCTCTTTGGGGGGGAGGCCGGCCGGAGTGGACCCGATCGGCGAATACGCCGGATACTCAAACACATAGCCGGATCCGGTAGCCGGGCAGTCCAGCGCCGGAGCGGGTCCGGCGGCCCACTGAGGAATCTCCTTGGCCACGGTATCGCCACCGTCGTCGGCCACGACCGTCACGGTGTTGCTGCCGCCGTCACTGACGACTGTCACCGCGACCTCGCGTTGGGTGACGTTATCGAAGGCTCGCCACGTTTCGCCCTTGTCGTTGCGGCCGATGCATTCCAGCAATCGATAGCGCCCATCCGACGTTCCGTCGTGCACGGCACCTGCCGGTGACCTAACAGCGAGCCCAAGCTATCAGGCACGATAAACCGAAACCGGCCTTGCGGTGGCAGAAATCTGCCCAATCGCGAGGGTCGGCACGCTGGCGGACCGGGTCAGCGGGCTTCGATTGCGAGGCAACGCAAATGGACCTGCTATCCAATTAACGTGGCTCATGTAATTAGTCACCGGTCAAATAGCACGCCATTTATTGACGTTCAAGTAATTCCTCGCAATTGGTTTAATTCGCGCAATATTCGGTCATTACCTATTTCGCTGTGATGCAGCCAACAGGGGGATAGAAGGGGTGACCCAATGCATACTTGGGCGCGCGTAGGCGCATGCGGGGCGGCGCTCACCGTGGTGATGACGCCGGTGGGAACCGTTGAGATCACTAGGGCCGCAGCCGAAGCCGGCACCATCGTCGTCCTGGATAGCGACCTTCGACGCTGCGATTTCAGTCTGATAAGCACGGACCCGATGGTGGCGCATCCCGGTCTCGGCACCGGTACGGCCGTCATTAGTCACTCCGGATCGAGCGCGACCGCGGAGGTTCATCTGGTGGACGCTCCCGACCCCGGCACGCATTTCGATGTCGGCCTGATCCAGGAACCTCGGCCGTCGTCGGCCACCTGTGGTCGCGGGGATCCAGGTACGGCTTTTTCCGGATTCGATACCGATGCGGCCGGCAGCGGAACGGTGACCATCAAAGAGGGAATTCGGCCGGGCACGACGGGCGTGTGGGTGATCGTCGAGCGCGCCAATCCGAACTCGCAGAATCCGGCCGAGTTCTATACCTCTGAATTTGTGGCGCCGGTAAGCGCATCGTAGTAGTCCAGTCGCTGTGCGACTCTGCTTCGGCGAAGCACTCCAACCGAGTTCGCCTTAGAGTGATGCACGACTCACCCCTTCGGGGCGCACAGCGACTGGACCACCCGACGGTCTACCTGGCACAGCACGCCGGTGGGGTCCAGGGAAAGGCAACACCGTCATGGCTGAGGAACTGACGCCGCACTTCGAGGATGTGCAGGCGCACTACGACCTATCTGACGACTTCTTCCGCCTGTTCCTCGACCGCACGCAGATGTACACGTGCGCGTACTTCCTTGGCGACGAGGACATGACTCTGGAACAGGCGCAGATCGCCAAGATCGACCTCTCGCTGAGCAAGCTGGACTTGCAGCCAGGCATGACGCTGCTGGACCTCGGCTGTGGCTGGGGCGCCGCCATGCTGCGAGCCATCGAGAGATACGACGTCAACGTGGTCGGCTTGACGTTGTCCAAGAACCAGGTTGCCCACGTCGAGCAGTTGTTCGCGGCGTCGGATAGCCCGCGTTCCAAGCGGGTGCTGCTCGAGGGCTGGGAGCGCTTTCACGAACCGGTGGACCGAATCGTGGCGATCGGCCCGCTCGAGCATGTCGGCTACGACCGCTACACCGCTTTCTTCGAGAGGACCTACGAGCTGTTGCCGGCCGGTGGCACGTTCCTGCTGCACACGATCACGAAACTCTCGGAGAGAGAAATCATCGAGTCCGGCCTTCCGTTAACGATGAAGATCGTCGAGTTCGGCGACTTCATGCAGACCGAAATCTTCCCCGGCGGCGCCCTACCGACCATCGACATGGTGAAGGGGTTCTCGGCGAAGGCCGGCTTCAAGCTGAAGCGTCGCCAGTCGCTGCAGCGGCATTACGCGAAGACCCTGGACATGTGGGCCGCAGGCCTACAGGCACACAAAAACGAGGCCATCGAGATTCAGTCCGAAGAGGTCTACGAGCGCTACATGAAGTACCTCACCGGCTGCGCGGACCTCTTCCGCAAGGGCTACATCGACCTCAACCAATTCACCCTGCGGAAGTAGCGCGCTTCTTCACGCTGGGTCGCAGCTGTAATACCGTCGCGTCATGAGCGAGTACCACCCTCAATACGGGTTAGAGGCCGTCGACAAGTTGCCCTTCTCCACTCCGGAGAAGGCGCAGCGCTACCGAACGGACGACTATCGCGGTGCGGTCGGCCTCAATTGGTACCGCACTGACCCCACCCTGCAATTCACCATGGCCTACTACCTGCGGCCCGACGAGCTGGCCGTGGTGGAGCCGCACCTGGAACGCGTCGGTGAGCTGATGGGCGGCCCGGTCGCGCGGTGGGCCGAAGAAACCGACCAGAACCCGCCGCGGCTACAGCGCTACGACCGGTGGGGCCACGACGTCAGCCAGGTCGTCATGCCTGCCTCGTTCACGCAATCCAAGCGTGCCGTCCTGGATGCCCAGCACGCGCTGCGCACCGACGCGCGCGCCGCCAAGGTGAGCTCGGGACTTGCGTTGTTCGCGTCGAACTATCTGCTCAATCAGGCCGATATCGGGATGGGCTGCGCGCTGGGCACCGGCGGGGGCATGGTGGGATCGCTGGTCTCCGCGTACGCACCGGCCGACGTCCGCGACCACGTCCTGGCCAAGTTCGAGTCCGGCGAGTGGGCGGGCGAGACGGCGCAGCTGCTGACCGAACGCACCGGCGGCTCCGACCTCGGGGCCCTCGAGACGACCGCAGCGCGCGCCGGGGATGCCTGGCTGCTCAACGGGTTCAAGTGGTTTGCCTCGAATTGCGCCGGGGAGGCGTTCGTCGTGCTGGCCAAACCCGAGGGCGCCCCCGACTCGTCGCGCGGTGTGGCGAACTTCCTGGTGCTGCGCACCCGCCGGGACGGTTCGCACAACGGAGTGCGGGTGCGCCGGCTGAAGGACAAGCTCGGCACCCGGTCGGTGGCCTCCGGGGAGGTCGAATTCGTTGACGCCGAAGCCTTTTTGCTGTCCGGCGAGCCGACCGGCGACAGCGGGCCGTCCGACGGCAAGGGACTGGGCCGGATGATGGAGCTGACCAACGCCGCGCGTCTCGGTATCGCGCTGTTCGGCCTGGGCAACGCGCGTCGTGCGCTCGTCGAGTCGCTCTGCTACGCGCGGCAGCGCCGCGCATTCGGTGGGGCGCTGATCGACAAGCCGCTGATGCGCCGCAAGCTGGCCGAGTTGATCGTCGACGTCGAAGCCGCGCAGGCAATGGTTTTCGATGCCATCGGAGCAAGCAATCATCGCCAGCCGCGCAGCCTGCGGCAGCGCATCGCGGTGCCGGTCACCAAACTCAAGGCGTGTCGGTTGGGGATCACCGCGGCCTCCGACGCCATCGAAATCCACGGTGGCAACGGCTATATCGAGACGTGGCCGGTCGCCCGGCTGCTACGCGACGCGCAAGTGAACACGATCTGGGAGGGCCCCGACAACATCCTCTGTCTGGACGTACGGCGCGGGATCGAACAGACCCAGGCGCACGAGACGCTGCTGGCGCGGATGCACGACGCGGTGTCGGTCTCCGACGACGATGAAACCACCGGCCTAGTGGCGCGCCGCGTCGAAGATCTGGACGCCGCAGTGACGGCCTGGTCCAAACTGGACGGCGACGTGGCCGAGGCGCGGCTGTTCCCACTGGCCCAATTCATGGGCGACGTCTATGGGGGCGCGCTGCTCACCGAGCAATCCGCTTGGGAGCGGGCGACTTTCGGCACCGACCGCAAGGCTCTGGTCGCGCGGCTGTACGCCCAACGCTATCTCGCCGATCGTGGCCCACTGCGCGGCATCGACGCCGACTCCGACGAGGCGCTGGAGCGGTTCGACGAACTCGTCGACGGGGCGCTGCGGCTGTGAGTACTCGCGCTAGACCGGGATCAGCCCGTGTTTACGCGCAACGCGGAACCATAATTGCTTGTCCCGCAACAGATGTAGCGACTTGCGGAGCAACAGTCTCGTATCGTGCGGGTCGACGACGGAGTCGATGAATCCGCGCTCGGCAGCGGTCCAGGGGATGGCCATGTTCAGGTTGTAGCCCTCGATGAAGTCCTTCTTGATCTGCTGCGCCTCGGGCGTAGTGGGATCCGGGAAGCGCTTCATCAGCAGTTGCGCGGCTCCCTCCGCCCCGATCACCGCGATGCGCGCGGTGGGCCAGGCGTAGTTGAAGTCGGCGGTCAGCTGCCGGGATCCCATCACCGCGTAGGCACCGCCGTAGGACTTGCGGATGGTGATCGTCACCTTGGGCACGTCGGCTTCCACGACGGAGTACAGGAAGCGGCCGCCGCGCTTGATGATGCCGTTCTTCTCCTGCTCGGCCCCGGGCAGGAATCCGGGTGTATCCACCACGAACACCAGCGGGATTTCGAACGCGTCGCAGAAACGGATGAATCGCGCGGCCTTGTCGGAGGCTTCGTTGTCGATCGATCCGGCCAAGTACATGGGCTGGTTGGCGACCACGCCGACCGGACGCCCGTCGACCCGGGCATACCCGGTGATGATGGCCGGCCCGTGCTGTGCGGCGACGTCGAGGAAGTCGCCGTCGTCGAAGATCCGCAGCAGGATCTCGTGCATGTCGTAGGCCGCATTGTCGGAGTCCGGCACGATCGAGTCGAGCTCGAGATCGGTCGGCGTGATCCCCGGTTCCAGTCCTGGGTTGACGACCGGTGGCTTGTCGAAGCAGTTCGACGGCAGGAACGACAGGAAGTCGCGCACGTACTGGAACGCTTCGGCCTCGGAATCCACCACCTGGTGGATGTTGCCGTAGCGGGCCTGAGCATCGGACCCGCCGAGCTCGTCGAGGCTGACGTCCTCGCCGGTGACTTCCCGGATCACATCCGGTCCCGTAACGAAGAAGTAGCCCTGGTCGCGTACCGAGACAAGCAGATCGTCCTGGATCGGCGAATACACCGCTCCCCCAGCACATTTGCCGAAGATCAGGGAGATCTGCGGCACCAGCCCGGACAGCGCCTCATGACGGCGGCCCAGCTCGGCGTACCACGCCAGCGAGGTGACCGCGTCCTGGATGCGGGCGCCACCGGAGTCCTGGATGCCGACGATCGGGCACCCGACCATCGCGCACCACTCCATCAGCCGGGCCACCTTGCGGCCGAACATCTCGCCGACGGTGCCCTGGAACACGGTCTGGTCGTGGGAAAACACACCCACCGGCCGGCCGTCGATCATGCCGTGGCCGGTGACGCAGCCGTCACCGTAGAGCGCATTCGGGTCGTTGGGCGTCTTGGCCAGGGCGCCGATCTCCAGGAAGGTGCCGGGGTCGACCAGCGAGTATACGCGCGAACGCGCACTCGGGATGCCCTTCTTGTCGCGCTTGGCGGCGGCCTTCTCACCGCCGGGCTCTTTGGCCAGCTCCAAACGGGAGCGAAGGTCGGCCAGCTTCTCGGCTGTGCTGTGGGGGGAGGGCGCTGGCACGGTACCCGTCACTACTTGCCTACCTCACTCGTCTGACTGGTTTGCGCCTCTACCTTATTCAGCACCTCGGCCAGGTGTGCACCGACCTTGGCGATGATCGGTTCGTCGATAGCCTGGATGTGCTCGCCACCGATGGGAACCACCTCCAGGTCCGCCACGAACTCGCCCCAGCCACCGTCGGGCTTGCGGATCGCATACCGCGGCTCGAACTCGATGACGTCATCGTGGTAGCGATCGGCCATGTAAAGGGTCACGTGGCCGTCGTAAGGCTCGATCTCGACGGTCTCGAGCGCCCGGTTGTCCAGATAGGACGTCCGCTGGTGCTCGACGATGCCGCCGGGAACCTGCACGCCGCTTTGCTGGACGATGTCCAACACGAACTTGACCTGCCCCTCGTCATCGAGCTCCTCGAGCTGCTCGTAAGGGATCCCGGGAATCTCGACGTTGAAGGTACGTGCGGCGAACTTCGCGTACCGGTCCCAGCGCTTGCGGGTTTCCTCCTTGGTCTGCGGAATCTCCTCGCCAGCGCGCACGGTGTCGATCATCCCGACGAATCGCACGTCGGCGCCGGCCCGCTGCAACCCGATCGCGCAGGCATAGGCCAGCGCACCGCCAAGCGACCATCCGGCCAGGATGAACGGCTTGCCGTCGTTGATTTCCAGCAGCTTCGGCACATACTGGGCGGCCCGCTCCTGCACGGTGCCCTCGACGCGCTCCAAGCCGTACATCGGAGTGTCCGCCGGCAACCGGTTGAGCAGCGGCTCGTACACCACCGTCGAGCCGCCGGCCGGGTGGAACACGTATACCGGCACCTTGGAGTCGTCGTCGGGACGGGCGCGCAGCGTGCGGACGAAGCCGTCGATCTGGCCGGCCTCGAAGTACACGCGCACCTTCTCGGCCAGCGCCTCGATGGTCTCCGACGTCAGCACGTCCTCGGCGCTGATCGGCCCCTCGGCCCGCTCAGCAAGTCGTTGCGCCACCTTAGCGGCGGTGTCGTCGTCGAGTTTGGGCAGTGGGTTGAAGATGCCGCCCGGTGATTTGCCGGTGACGATCGCCCAGGTGGCGAACACGACCCGCTCGGCGGCATCGCGCGGCGGCACATCGGAGTTCAGCGCCTTGGCCACCGCCTCCTGGCTGAGCGTCTCGGCCAGATTCGGCGTGACGCCGTTGGCCGAAGGGCCGGACGGGTCGGTCGGGGGCGGTGGAATCGGCAGGTCCCCGGCAGCAGGGGCCGGCGCAGCCTCGGTAGCAGTGGGAGCTTCAGGTACCTCGGCGGTCTTGGGGCCGCCGTGCAACAGCTCGGCCTGCTCCTTGGCGATCTCGTCGGCCGTCAGCGTCTGCTGGTGCTCGTGCAACTGCTCGACCTCGTCGCGGTGCTCGATCGCATACTCGATCAGCTTCTCGACGGCGTAGAGGTTGGCGTCGCGCACCGCCGTCAATTGGATGGGCGGCAGGTCGAAGTCGTACTCGACGCGGTTCTTGATCCGCACCGCCATCAGCGAGTCCAGACCCAGCTCGATCAGCGGCACCTCCCACGGCAAGTCCTCGGGCTCGTAACCCATCGCCGCGCCCACGATCGCGCCCAGCCGCTCGCCGATGGTCTCGCTGGATTCCGGTGACCATTTGCCCATGCCAGCCGGCATGTAGCGGGTGGTCAGGCTGTCCTCGAGGGTTTCGGCGTTGGGGTCCTCGCCGGCATCGATCGCGGCCTGGCCGGGTGCATCGCCGACGGGCGCCACGATGGTCGGCGCGGCCGTGATGGCCGTGCCTGCGCCGACCGCGGTCGGTAGCACCGACGCAACGCCGCCGCGGCTGACGAGCGCGTCGTACACCAACGTGAAGGACTCGTCGACGCGTGCGTGCACCTGGATCGACGCGCCACCGGGGTGCCGCGTCAGTGTGGTGACCAGTCGGGCGCCGTAGGCCGGCACCGCCCGCTGCTCGGCGGCCGACAGCTGCGCATCCGGAATGACCTGGGCCGCAGCCTGTTTCACTAGGTCGGCTAGATCTGTGGTGGTGCGGGGGGCGTACTCCCAGACGTGGCGGCCGTCCGGCAGCGCGACGTGGGACCCCGGCGGAAGCACCGATCCGTCGCCGGAGAAGTGCACGTCGAGCCAATGCTCTTTGCGCTTGAACCGGGTGGGCGGGATGTTGGCAAAATCTTGTGCTCCGGCGGGCCCGTTGGCACTACTGAACAGCGTTCGGGCGTCGAGGTCGTGGCCGTACACGTAGAGCTGGGCCAAGGTGGACGTGATCGACTCGACCTCGTCCTGCTTGCGGGCCAGCGTCGGGATCAGCTGGGCATCGTGCAACCCGGCGTCCGCAGTGGTCAGACCCACCTGCATCAGTGCCACCGGGTTGGGCGCGAGCTCCAGGAAAGTGGTGTGGCCGCTGTCGACGGCGTTGCGGATGCCGTGGGTGAAGTAGACGCTGTGGCGCAGCCCTTTCTTCCAGTACTCGACGTCGTGGATCGGGTCGCTGCCGGGCTTGATGTAGCTGCCCTCGTGCACCGTCGAGTAGATTCCCGCGGTCGGGCTCTTCGGTTTGATGCCCTGCAGCTCAGCCGTCAGCTCGCCGAGCAGCGGGTCCATCTGCTGAGTGTGGCTGGCGCCCTTGGTCTCGAACTTACGGGCGAACTTCCCCTCGGATTCCGCGCGGGCGATGATCGCGTCCACCTGTTCGGGCGGGCCGCCGATGACGGTCTGGGTGGGCGCGGCGTAGACGCACACCTCCAAGTCGGGGAAGTCGGAGAACACCGTCTTGATCTCGTCGGCGGAGTACTCCACCAGCGCCATCAGCCGGATGTACTCGCCGAAGAGCATCGCCTCGCCCTCACCCATCAGGTGCGAACGCGAGCAGATCGCCCGGGTGGCGTCGCTCAAGGACAGACCGCCGGCGAAGTAGGCCGCCGCCGCTTCACCCAGCGACTGGCCGACGACCGCGGCGGGCTTGGCGCCGTGGTGCTTGAGTACCTCACCTAGCGCGATCTGGATCGCGAAGATGGTGACCTGAGTGGTTTCGATGCCGTAGTCCTGCGAGTCGTCCAGGATCAGCTCGAGCACTGAATAGCCCAGCTCGTCCTGGACCA
Organism: uncultured Actinomycetota bacterium; assembly: GCA_963826365.1. Taxonomy (GTDB): domain Bacteria; phylum Actinomycetota; class Actinomycetes; order Mycobacteriales; family Mycobacteriaceae; genus Mycobacterium. The sequence continues at coordinate 86,095 of CAWGXA010000019.1, forward strand.
GCGCGTCGACCTTCTCGATCCACTCGGCGAACACCGGGTTGCGCAGGTACAGGCTCTTGCCCATCTTGCGGTGCTGCGCACCGAATCCGGCCAGCACCCACACCGGGCCGTTGGAGACCGGGCCGTCGACGCTGAACACGTTCGGGCGCTGCTTGCCATCGGCGACCGCACGCAGGCCTTTGACGGCCTCTTCGTGAGTGTGGGCCAGCACCACGGCGCGGGAGCGGCCGTGGTTACGCCGCGACAGCGAGCGGCCGATCGATTCCAGCGACGAAGCTTGGCCCTCGGGGCTCTCCATCCAGTCCGCCAGCTCGGCCGCGGCGGTCTTCTTCCGTGAGGTCAGGAACGCCGACACCACGAGAGGGATCAGCGGGGTCGTCGGTTCTGACTCCTCTTGCGCAGCAAGCTCTTCCAGCGCGGCTTCCTTGAGTTGCAGCGCCTCCTCGGTGACGCCGGGCAACTCGGGCTCGAGATCCTCGGCCTCGAATTCGTCGGTGATGATGTTGCCGAAGTCGTCGAACCGCAGCGAGTGGCCTTCGGGCGCAGGGGCTTCGGCGGGAGCCGCCTCGGTATCCGCACGCACCTCGAGTTCCGGCTCACGTTCGATGACGTCGCGGGGCAGGACCTCGCGCACCACCATGTGCGCGTTCGCGCCACCGAAGCCGAAGCTGGATACGCCGGCTAGCGCGTAGCCGCCGTAGCGCGGCCAGTCGGTCGCGGTGTCGATGACCTTCAGGTGCATCGCGTCGAAGTCGATGTACGGGCTGGGTCCGGCGAAGTTGATGGACGGCGGCAGCTTGTTGTGCTGCAGCGCCAGCACCACCTTGGCCATCGCGGCGGCACCGGCAGCCGACTCCATATGTCCCACATTGGTTTTCACCGCGCCCAGCAGTACCGGACGGTCTGCGGGCCGCCCCCGGCCGACGACGCGGCCCAGCGCCTCGGCCTCGATCGGGTCGCCGAGGACGGTGCCGGTGCCGTGCGCCTCGATGTAGTCGACGTTGCGCGGATCGACGCCCGCGTCCTTGTAGGCCCGGCGCAAGACTTCGGCCTGCGCGTCCTGGTTGGGTGCGATCAGGCCGTTGGACCGGCCGTCGTGGTTGACGGAGCTGCCGGCGATGACGGCCAGGATCTGGTCGCCGTCGCGGCGGGCATCGGCGACCCGCTTGAGCACCAGCATGCCGCCGCCCTCGGAGCGGGTGTAGCCGTCGGCGTCCGACGAGAACGACTTGATCCGGCCGTCCGGGGCGAGCACCGCACCGATCTCGTCGAAACCGAGGGTCACCGCGGGAGTGATGAGCGCGTTGACACCACCAGCGATCGCCACGTCACACTCGCCGTTGCGCAGCGCCTGCACCGCCTGGTGCGTCGCCACCAGCGAGCTCGAGCAGGCGGTGTCAACCGCGAGCGACGGGCCGCGGAAGTCGTAGAAGTAGGACACCCGGTTGGCGATGATCGAGGTGGCGTTGCCGGTGATGGCATAAGGGTGCGCGGTGGTTGGGTCGGAAATCGCCAGGAAGCCATAGTCGTTGTTCGAGACGCCGACATACACGCCGACGGCCGCACCGCGCAGGCTCGACGCCGGGATGCGGGCGTGTTCAAGTGCCTCCCAGGTCAATTCGAGCGCCATCCGCTGCTGCGGGTCTATGTTGTCTGCCTCGGTCTTGGCGACCGCGAAGAACTCCGAGTCGAAGCCCTTGATGTCCTTCAGATATCCGCCGCGGGTGCGCGCCTGCGCGATCCGCGCGGCCAGCCGGGGCTCTTCGAGGAACTCCGACCAACGGCCCTCGGGCAGGTCGGTGATGGCGTCGCGGCCTTCCATCAACGCCTGCCAGGTTTCGTCAGGGGTGTTCATATCACCGGGGAGCCGGGTGCCCAGCCCCACGACGGCGATGTCCACCCGCTCGGCAGCACCGGTGCGGGTCCAGTCGACGCCGTCGAGGTCGTCATCGGCCCTTTCGGGTTCGCCCTCGATGATCCGGGTCGCCAGCGATTCGATGGTCGGATGCTGGAACGCCACCGCGACCGAGAGCGTGACACCGGTCATGTCTTCGATGTCGGCGGCCATCGCCACAGCGTCGCGGGACGACAAACCGAGCTCCACCATCGGAATCGACTCGTCGATCGCGTCGGGTGACTGTCCGACCGCCTTACCCACCCAGTTGCGCAACCACTGCCGCATCTCGGGCACGGACAGATCGGCCTTATTGGCGGGCAGTTCCCCACCAACGGTCGGTTCGGTGGGTTCAGAGTTGTCCGGCAGGTCAGATTCGGTGTCAGCCATAGTTCCTGAATTCAGTCTGTTGCACTTGCGAAGGCGGCGGGGGAACCGATACCGCTGCGCAAAGTGCCGTCGAGGTAGGCGGCGCGGCAGGCCCGGTGGCCGATCTTGCCGCTGGAGGTACGAGGAATCGAGCCGGATGACACCAGCAGCAGGTCGCGGATGGTCACCCCATGACGCACGGCGATGGCCGCCCGGATGTCGTCGGCGATCGGCTGGTGATCGAGCTTGTGCGTGCCGGCGGCCCGCTCGGCGACGATCACCAGCTGCTCGGAGGTGTCTTCCGAGTCGAACTTGAGGCCGACGTGCGGGTTGTCGAACACGGCCGGCGGCAGTTGGTTAGCCGGGACCGAGAACGCGGCCACGTATCCGGTGCGCAGCGCCTTGCTGGCCTCCTGCGCCGAGTACTCGAGGTCCTGCGGGTAGTGGTTGCGGCCATCGATGATGACCAGGTCCTTGATGCGGCCCGCTATATAGAGGTCGTCGTTGAAGTAGGTGCCGTAGTCGCCGGTGCGTACCCAGAGCCCGTCGTCGGCGGCTCCCTCCGCGCGCGACTGGCTGACGCGCGACTTGAGGATGTTTCGGAAGGTGTGGACAGTCTCTTCTTCCTTCCCCCAGTAGCCCAGGCCCAGGTTGTTGCCGTGCAACCAGATCTCGCCGACGTGCCCGTCCGGCACCTCGCTGGCGGTGTCGGGATCGACGATGACCGCCCACTCGTCGACGCCGACCTTTCCGGCGGATACCTGCGCGACGGCGCTCGGCGAGTCGGGAGCCACCTCGACGAAACGCTGGTTGTTCAGCTCGTCCCGGTCGACGTGGATGACCGTCGGCGGCTCGTTGGCCGGGGTGGTCGAGACGAACAGTGTCGCCTCGGCCAGTCCGTAGGACGGCTTGATCGCGGTCTTCGGCAAACCGTAGGGCGCAAACGCCTCGTAGAACTTGCGCATCGACGCCGGCGATACCGGCTCGCTGCCGTTGAGGATCCCTTTGACGTTGCTCAGGTCCAGGGGCGGCTCGTCGTCGCGGGGCAGGCCGCGAACGGCGGCGTGCTCGAAGGCGAAGTTCGGCGCGGCCGAGAAGACGCCGCCGGTCTCGCCGGGCTTGCGCGCGAGTTCGCGAATCCAGCGGCCGGGCCGGCGCACGAACGCTGCGGGCGTCATAAAGGTGAAGCTTTGGCCGAGCACCGGGGCACACAGCGCCGTGATCAGGCCCATGTCGTGGAAGAGCGGCAGCCAGGACAGCCCGCGGTCACCTTCGACGCCCTCCAGGGAGACCAGCGTCTGCAGCACATTGGTGGGCAGGTTCAGATGGCTGATTTGCACGCCGGTCGGTGTGCGGGTGGAGCCCGAGGTGTACTGCAGATAGGCGATGGTGGACGTGTCGGCGTCGGGCTCCTGCCAGGTGGAGGCGACCTCGGTGGGCACCGCGTCGACGGCGATGACGCGCGGCCGTTCCTTGGCAGCGCGGGCGCGGATGAACTTGCGGACGCCTTCGGCGGAGTCCGTGGTAGTCAGGATCGTCGAGGGAGTGCAGTCGTCGAGCACCGCGTGCAACCGGCCGATATGTCCAGGCTCGGCGGGGTCGAACAGCGGCACCGCGATCCGGCCCGAGTAGAGGGCGCCGAAGAAGGCAACGAGGTAGTTCAGGTTCTGCGGGCACAGGATGGCGATGCGGTCCCCGGGCTGCGTGACCTGCTGCAGACGGGCACCCACGGCGCGGTTGCGGGCGCTGAAGTCCGACCACACGATGTCGCGCTCGACACCGTCGCGCTCGGTGGAGTAGTCGATGAATCGATAGGCCAGCTTGTTGCCACGAACCTTCGCCCATTTCTCAACGTGCTTGACCAAGTTCGTATTCTCCGGGAACTTGATCTTTCCATTCACGATGAATGGGTTGTGGTAAGCCATTGCAGCCCTCTCCTGTTACGACCCTCGCCGGTCAGCTACGCCGACGGTGCTGGTGTCGGCCTCGCCGACGGTTCCCCCTGCGCGCGGGCCTAGCACGACGCGTTTCGCGCCGGCCGTGCAAGCCTCTACCCGATCGGGAGCAACCACCAAACTCTTATGCCTCTTAGTTTTCTCTTAATGTTAAGGGGCAGCGCGCGGCAGACCAAATCTCAAGGTACCGGTGATGTCGCCAGGTGCCGCCTACCTAGCGGCTGTGTCCCGGTGCCCGGTTCTTCCCTACGCCCCTAGAGCGCTCACCCGTGTTTGGGATGCGGCGCGTTTTCGATCAGCCCGCGCGCCCAGTTCAACGCCCAATCCGTCGCCGGAAGCCCGTCCAGATTCCAGAACCCAGTGGTGGCATACAGCGCGTGCACCGGCTGGCCGGCACCGCCTGCCAGCGTGTTCAGCGTATTCGGCAGGTTCGCGACGCTGAAGGCTTCCTGCGGGGCGGCGCAGATCAGGTCGCCCGGGGCGCAGATCTCGTTGGTCTTGTCGTTCAGCGTGCCAAAACCGCCGGGCCGCGGACCCGTCATTGTCAGACCGAGCCCGGCCAGCACCGGCACCTCGTGCAGCGTCACCTCGGCGCCCTCGCCCGGCGGATTCGGCCCGATGTCGTTGCCCACCGCCTGCTGGCGGCGGCCGTCGGCGATCAGCGTCACGCCCAGCACCAGGTCGTCGTCGACGGGTCCGCGCCCGTTACCGATGTCGCTGGCGATATCGCCCCCGATCACCGCGCCCTGCGAAAAGCCCAACAACACGTAGCTGGTCAACGGGCATTTGCCGTTCATGTCGGTCAACGCCTGGACGGTGGCGCGGGTGCCTTCGGCGCGGCTGTCGTTGTACGACATCTGCTTGACGCCGCCGAGCGGATTGTTGAACTGCGCCGTGTAGGGGACGGTGAACACCTGCAAGCGAGACGACGGGAACTGCTGGGCGATCGCCAGAGTGTCCTTGTGTAGCAGCGCATTTGGAAATTGCACCGGGTTGAGCGGATCGTCGGCCAGGGACGACTCCCAGGTGCCGGGGATCACGACCAACTGCACGTCGGGGCAGGACGTGTCTTGTGACGCCGGGCGCGGCTTGTGCGGGTGGGTGGTGGTCGACGACGGCGGCAGGATGCCCGGCGGCACCGCGCTGGGCGGTGCTTCGGTGCTGCGCAACATGGTCACCACTGCCACGATCACCAGCATCACCACGCCGGCCAACGAGAGGGCGGCGACCCAGGCAAGTACCCGGCGGCGCTTGTTCCGGGCTTTCGCGGTCTTCCGGGCTTTGGGGGCTTTGGGGCTGGCCATGTTCTCCTGCTAGCAGAGTCGGTGGGTCGCAGCTTGAATACAAACAAGCGGCCGTCCCGCCCTCTGCTGCACTTCCTACACGGTACCGGCTCGGTGCGGCACACCATCCGCCCTGCTAGGGACGTTGCGCAGGCCCCAATTAGCGGATGGCGCCGACGATATCGCCGGACATCGCGCCGAGTTGCCCCGACCAGGAGCCCCAGCCGTTGTCGCCGCCGCCCGGGAAGTCGAAGTGGCCGTTGTGGCCGCCGACGCTGCGGTATTGCTGGTAGAACATGCGGCTGGTGCCCATCGCCTCGCCGGCCTGGCCGATCATGGCGGCGGGATCACTGGCGTCCATCGTGGTCGGGCTCCACACCCACACCCGAGTGTTGTTCTGGGCCAGCAGCGAGGCGTGCACCCATGGGTCGTGCCACTTCCACCGGCCCGCCTGCGGGGGTCCCCACATTCCGTTGCCGTCCACGCCGCCGAATTGCTGCAGGCCGGCCAGGATCGAACCGTTCGTGGTGGTGTTCGACGGGTACAGGAAGCCGGACAGTGAGCCGGCGAACCCGAACCGGTCGGGGTGGAAGGCGGCCAGCGCCATGGCGGCGTACCCGCCCTGCGAGGCGCCCACGGCGGCATGACCACCGGGTGCCAGGCCCTTGTTGGCGGCCAGCCAGTCAGGCAGCTCGCTGGACAGGAAGGTGTCCCACTGCTTGCTGCCGTCCTGCTCCCAGTTGGTGTACATGCTGTATGCGCCACCGGCCGGGGCCACCACCGAGACGCCCTTGCCGGCCATCGTGTTCATCCCGTTTCCGGCGGTGACCCAGTTGCTGACGTCGGGGCCGGCGTCGAAAGGATCCAGCAGATAGACCGCATGCGGCCCGCCGGCGAGAAAGGCCACCGGGATGGAACGGCCCATGGCGCCGGACGGCACCATCAGCGTCTCGTATGCCGCCGCCCTGGCCTTGCCCGCGTTTCCCGCAGCTAACGCCACACCGCCAACCCCGACCGACAGCGCCGCAACGCAGAACACCCGTACCAGCGTCGACAGACTCCGCTTACCCCTCATGCCCACCTCCATGTCTGACCGCTGTTTGCACAGTAACCAGCGGCGCGGGACGGCCATCTCGCAGGGTAGTGAAATAGGCCACACTCGGTGAGAATCGCTAACGGCGGCGACCCCGAGGGATCGCCGCCGTTAGCGGTCATGCTTTCAACTGTCTTTAGGTGCCCTGACCACCCTGAGGGGCGGCAGTGGCCGGGCCTGCGCCCGGAGTGGCACCCAGGGTCTTCTGCAGGTCAGGCTCCATCGCGTGGAGCTGTGCACCCCAGTACGGCCAGTCGTGCGTGCCGTTGGCGTCGAAGTTCCACACGGCGTTGTGGCCGCCGGCACCGTTGTAGGCGTCCTGGAACTTCAGGTTGCTGGTCCGGACGAAGCCCTCCAGGAACTTCGCGGGCATGTTGTCGCCACCCAGGTCGGACGGCTTGCCGTTACCGCAGTACACCCAGATGCGGGTGTTGTTCGCGACCAGCTTGGCAACCTGCAACGACGGGTCGTTGCGCTGCCAGGCCGGGTCCTCCTTGGGACCCCACATGTCGGCGGTCTTGTAGCCGCCGGCGTCACCCATGGCCAGACCGATCAGCGACGGCCCCATTCCCTGCGACGGGTCCAACAGCGCCGACAGCGAGCCGGCGTAGACGAACTGGTCGGGGTGGTAGGCGGCCAGGATCAGCGCCGACGAGCCGGCCATCGACAGACCGACGGCTGCGGCGCCGGTCGGCCGGACCTGCTTGTTGGCCGACAGGTAGGCCGGCAGCTCGCTGGTCAGGAAGGTCTCCCACTTGTACGTGGTGCAACCGGCCTTACCGCAGGCTGGCTTGTACCAGTCTGAGTAGAAGCTGGACTGCCCGCCGACCGGCATCACCAGGGCAAGGCCCGACTGGTTGTACCACTCGAACGCGGGGGTGTTGATGTCCCAGCCGTTGAAGTCGTCCTGAGCGCGCATACCGTCGAGCAGGTACACCGCGGGCGCATTGGCGCCGCCGCTCTGGAATTGAATCTTGATGTCACGGCCCATTGCGGCCGACGGAACCTGCAGGTACTCCACCGGCAGGCCTGGGCGAGAGAACGCCCCTGCGGTCGCCGGGCCCCCTACGACGCCGATCAGACCCGAAAGCAGGGCCGCGCCAACGGCTCCAACTACGAGTCGGCGTGGCATGCGAGCCACGACGGCGCGAAACCTGTCAACAAACGTCATCCTTGCTTCCTCATCCTCTCGGCGCGCGCACTTCATAAGGACGCGTCGTTGATTGGGGTCGTACTGCAATGCGATCTCCGCAGCAGTGCTCATGTAGTCAACCACACCAGCGGTCGTCCGCTCACATTGAGGAGACCGCGCAAACATAGCTTCCGCTCTCTTCCCCAATGGTTCTCACGCCAAACACGCGCACGTGGAATCACGTTTCCGCATGTCCTAACGGCGTCGTTGCCGGCTGGTTGAGACCGAAATGTGATGTTGCTGTCAATGTCGGATCACGGCAAAAAGAGCACGGGTCAGGATCCGCCGAGATGTATCCGCCGGTGCTCACTCACGAGGAGGCGGTGGGCTCGGTTCGGGTATCGGCAGCCCACACCTGGCGAGCTCGTAGAGCGGAACACGGTCGATCCGGTAGCCGGTGAATTCGAAGGAGTTCAAGAAGTTTGAGAAGAACCGGTGCATCGACATGGGCGCACGCACCGAGCTCAGCACCGCCTTGGTTTCGGGACATTGCAGCGCTACCACCGCTTGGGCGACCCAGTTCGCGTCCAGGTAGCCCGGAATGCCCGGATACACCTTGACCCAGGGCCCGTCGGCGATCACCCAGTCCGGGAACAGGTTCTTGTCATGCCCGATCCGGCCGTGCGTCAGGCGCTGGGTGTGCTGGGCAAGCGGGTTTGCCAGCCCGATTTGGTCGATCACCCGGACGTCGAGCCCGACGTTCATGCCCAGCATTCCGAGGTTGGTGAAAAACACAGCGTGCTGCGGCTTTTGCGGCCCGGCGCCGTCCGGTGTGCTTCCCGGCGCGGGTTGCAACATCGGCACCAAGTCCCATTGCGTGTAGTTGCCGGACGGCAGTAGCAGCGCCCCCTCCGGGGTGTTGTCGAGCGCGGTCAGGACAGCGGCCATCCTGGGGTAATCCAGGTAGTCGGCGGCGGTCAGCGGGTGAGCATGCCCGGTGGCCTGCGCATAGAAGCGTCGCTCGTCGACGATGCCGGAATAGCTGACGTGGGTGGCGTCGTCGCCCATCCCCGGCGAGTTTGCTGCCCACAGCGACCAGCCCGCGGTGGCCAACCAGAGCGCGCTGGCCACACCGGCCAGCCAGTACCCGGTTTCTCGCGAGTAGTCCTGCCCGTCAGGGACGATCACGGGGATGACCGCGACGGGCGCCAGCAAACAAAATAGCGGCGCCAGCAGTACTCGGGCATGCATGAAATCGCCGCCTTGGCGGGTCCAGTACATCGCCTGCAGCACTCCGCTCACCAGGACGAACGCCACCACCGCCGGCGGGCTTTGCACCGCCCGAGCCCACCGCCCGTAGTTGGGCGCCAGCATGGGCCGCAGAAACGACGGTCGACGACGGGTGGTCATCAGCAGCACGCCGAGCGGGATGAGCAGCAGGGCCGGTAGCCAGATCGCGTAGGGCCCGACGAAGTTCCCGAAATAGGTGATGCCCTGCGACCATTTGTCGCCGGCGGCGTCCTTAGCCAGCGCGGTGCCGGGCACCAGCAAGCCGTAATAGCCCATCCGGAAGATCTGATAGACGACCGGCACGAATCCCCCGGCCACCACGATCAGCAGCCGCCGGGACCAGGTCCGGGCCGCCATCAGCATCATGACCAGGGCCAACCCACCCATCAACGCCAGCTCTGGGCGGACCAAGACGCTGAACCCGGCGACAAAGGCCAGCGCGCCGACCTGGACGTCACTGTCCGGCCGGTTCCGTACCGGCTGCGACCAGCGGACCATCATCCACCACAGCAACCCCAGGTAGGCCAGCGTCAACCCGCTTTCCAGGCCCGAGGTGGCGAAGTCGCGTGCCGGCGGGATCGCGATGTAGACCAGCGCCCCGGCGGGCAGCATGATCGCCTTGCGTCCGCGCAGGCTGGGTGCGTAGAGCCGGCCGGCGCCGAGCATGACCAGCGCGACGCCCAGCACCGAGAGCACCAGCGCAAGCGTCAGCGCGACGTACTCCATGCGCATCGATCCGCCGACCCAGCTCCCGATGTACATCAGATAGGTCCACGCCGTGGAGGTGTTGGCTTCCACCCGCTCGCCCTGATTGAAGACCGGGCCGTTGCCGGCCAACAGGTTGCGGACCGTGCGCAGCACGATCAGTCCGTCGTCGGCGATCCAGCGGCGCTGCCACGCGCCCCAACCGAACAGCAGTACAACCACCACCACGCTGGTCCACAGGCTGATCCGCACCATGCGGGCGTAGGGGAACGCGGGGCGAAGACCACGCCGAATCATTGGCCGGCGGCGCATCACCTCACGCTTAATGGCATCCAGACCGGGGCTAGCCGAAGGCAACGGCGGCACCAATGGTCGCAATCCACGCCAGCGCCAGCAGCTGCAAAACCCGGTCGCGCAGTGCGATGTCTTCCGGCTCGCCGGCCAATCCGCCGTCGACGTCGACGGCGTAGCGCAGGACCCCGATGGTGAACGGCACCATCGAAATCGCGAACCAGGATCCCGAGTGGTGGTCACGTTCGAACGCCCACAGCCCGTAACAGAGCACCACCGCGGTGGCCGACATCGTCCAGACGAATCGCAGGTAGGTGCTGGTATAGCTCTCCAGTGATTTGCGGATCGCGGCGCCGGTGCGCTCGGTCAGCTGCAGCTCGGCGTAACGCTTGCCCGCCGTCATGAACAGCGATCCGAACGCCGCGGTCAGCAAAAACCACTGGGATAGCGGGATGTCGGTCGCCACGCCTCCGGCGATGGCCCGAATCAGGTACGCCGACGACACGATGCAGATGTCAAGCACCGCTTGGTGTTTGAGGCCGAAGCAGTAGCCCAGCTGCATGACGATGTAGACGGCCATCACCACCGCCAGGTTCGGGGTCAGCCACCAGGCAAGGGCCAGCGACGCCGTGGCGAGCACCGCCGCGAGACAGTAGGCCAGCCACTCGGGCACCACACCGGCCGCGATCGGGCGGAACCTCTTGGTCGGGTGTTGCCGGTCCGCCTCGACGTCGCGCGCGTCATTGATCAGGTAGATCGACGAGGCACCCAGACTGAACACCACGAACGCCACCGAGACCTGGATCAGTACCTCGGTGTAGTCATGGCGGATCGGGCCGCCCAGCGCGGCCAGCGGCGCAGCCAGCACCAGGACGTTCTTCACCCATTGCCGTGGGCGCATCGCCTTGATCACCCCGGTGATCAAGTTCGCCGGAGGTTGTCCGGTCGCCACGTCTTCACTCATTTCGGCCACACCTCTATCGCGACTTCTTATTGAGCCAGAGTGCAAGGCGGGCGACCGCGGCGCCAAGCGCCACGCCGAAGGCTACGTCGCTGGGATAGTGAACACCCAGTACCAGCCGCGACAACGCCATCGGCGGGACCAGCACCGCGGGCAGCGGCAGTCCGGTGGCCCGGCCCATCAGGATGGCCGCCGCGGTGGTGGAGGTGGCATGCGCGGACGGGAAGCTGAGCGCACTCGGTGTACCGACGTTGACGGCGACGGCCGGATCATGCGGGCGTTTGCGCCGCACCACCCGCTTGATCAGCACCGCGGCCGCATGGGCGGCGAAGGTACCGGCCGCGGCGACCAGCCAATCCCGACGACGACGCTCAAACAGCAGCGCGCCGAGCAGCTCGGCGATCAGCCAGCCGACGCTGTGTTCCCCGAAGTGCGACAGTCCGCGCGCGGTGGACAGCACACCGGGACGGTCGGCCAGCGCCGACTGAACGGCAACCAGCGCGGCGACTTCACCCGTAGGCGCCGCAGAAATTGGCGCTTCAGCCATGTTGCGACGCGGTCGGCAGTAGCACCGTCTCCCACTTCTGCTTGCTGGACAGCACGGGCAGCGCGTCCCGGTAGACCCGGCGCATCTCGTCGAACCGGCTCAACAGCTGACGCTGGCGGCGCAGCGACGCGAACAGCAGCGCGAACATCTTGGCGCGATCCCGCTGTCGGTACACCACGCCGCAGCCATCGGCGGTGGTGACGGTGACGCCGTCCACCGTGCAGAGTCGGAACCAGCGTGCGTCCTGGGTCGGCACGTTGAATTCCGGTCGCTCATGGCTTTCCGGGTCGGCGACCTTGAGATTGTGCAGAATCCCCCGGACCAGCCGGTAGCTGATGGACAGCGGGTTGACCGGTGGCTTCATCGCCTTGCTCTGGTGCGACGGGGCCGGCAGCTCGCTGGCCGCCGGCAAGACGACGGCGTCCGGGAATTCCTTGCGCATGCGATGCACTTCGGGCAGCGCCGATTCCAGAATCGAAAAGATGTGCTCCGGCCCGGCGAGGAAGTCGTCGATGGCCCTGTTCTGAATTACCACTGTTGAATATTCAAGGCAGGCAAGGTGTTTCAGCGTCGCCTTGAGGTGGCTGCGCACCAGGCCGGTGATGTCGCCGTCCCAGTGCAGCGACGCGACCACCAGCCGGTTGCGCAGATGGAAGTAGGCCTGCCAGTCGATCGCGTCGTCTTTGTCGCTCCAGGCCATGTGCCAGATCGCCGCGCCGGGCAGCGTGACGGTCGGGTAGCCGTGCTCGCCGGCGCGCAGACCGTATTCGGCGTCGTCCCATTTGATGAACAGCGGCAGCGGCTGTCCCAGTTCCTCGGCGACCTGCCGCGGGATCATGCACGTCCACCAGCCGTTGAAGTCGACGTCGATGCGCCGGTGCAGCAGCGCGCTGCGATCGCTCTTGTCGCTCAACGGGTATTCGGCGAAGTCGTGGTCGTATTCGGCGTGCGGCGCGGCGGTCCACATGAAGTTCGATTGGTTGACGACCTCGCCCATGATGTGCAGGTGCGACGGCTCCTGCAGGTTGAGCATCTGACCACCGATCAGCATCGGCGTCTTGGCGAATCGGTTCATCGCCAGCACCCGCAGGATGGTGTCCGGCTCGATGCGGATGTCGTCGTCCATGAACAGAATCTGTTGACAGTCCGTGTTTTTCAGCGCCTCGTACATCACCCGGCTGTAGCCACCGGAACCGCCGAGGTTGGGCTGGTTGTGGATGGAGAGCCGATTACCCAGACCCGCGGCCGCTGCCGGGAAGTCGGGGTGATCGCGCACCTTGCGGACACCCTGGTCGGGCACAATAACCGCGCCAATTACCTTGTCCACCAATGGATCTGCGGTGAGGTCGGCCAGCGCATTGACACAATCCGCGGGGCGGTTGAACGTCGGGATGCCGACGGCGATGTTGGCCGTGCCCGGAGCGGGTTCGGTCGCATACCAGCCGCCGCTGACCAGGCTGACCGCGGTGTCGGTGGTGATGTCGAACCAGATCCAGCCGCCGTCCTCGAACGACTTGAGCGGCACCTCCAACTCGACGACGGCCGGCTGCTCGTCGGTGCCGACGAATTGGCGGCCCTCCACCGAGATCCGCACCCCGGTGGCCTTGCTCCGGTACAGATCGACGCGACCGGTTCCGGTCAGCTCGACCCGCAGCACCACTGACTCGCAGATCGACCAGCGCCGCCAGTAGCTGGCCGGGAACGCATTGAAGTAGGTGGCGAACGACACCTCGGACTCTTTGCCGATCTGCAGCGCGGTGCGGCTGGTCGCATGAGCGCGTCGCGAGTTGGTGGTCGACTCTTCCAGGTACAGCTTGCGCACGTCGAGTGGCTCACCCGGTCGCGGCAGGATGATTCGGGACAACAGGCTCACGGCACTCATCCGCGCGCGCCTTCCTCGTCGGTTAGGGCTTCGCCGTCGCGCAGGTGTGGCACGAGGGTGTTGTCGTACATGTTCAGCGCGCTCGCAATCGCCATGTGCATATCCAGGTATTGGTAGGTGCCCAGCCGCCCGCCGAAAAGTACCTTCGACGAGGCGGTCTCGGACTTGGCCCGACCCCGGTAGGCGGACAACAACGCACGGTCTGCCTCGGTATTGATCGGATAGTAGGGCTCATCATCATCCTCGGCGAAGCGGGAGTACTCCCGCATGATCACCGTCTTGTCGGTCGGGTAGTCGCGCTCGTTGTGGAAATGCCGGAACTCGTGGATACGGGTGTAAGGCACCTCGAGATCGTTGTAGTTCATCACCGGCGTGCCCTGAAAATCTCCGATGGGTAGCACTTCGGTTTCGAAGTCCAGTGTGCGCCAGCCGAGCCGGCCCTCGACGTAGTCGAAGTAGCGATCGATCGGACCGGTGTAGACCACCGGGGCCTCGGGACTGTCCGCGCGCAGCTGGTCGCGGACCTCGAACCAGTCGGTGTCCAGCCTGACCTCGATGCGGTCGTCGTCGGCCATTTTCTTCAGCCACGCGGTATAGCCGTCGACCGGCAGGCCCTCATAGGTATCGCTGAAGTAGCGGTTGTCGAAGGTGTAGCGAACCGGCAGCCGGGCGATGTTGGCCGCGGGCAGTTCCTTGGGGTCGGTCTGCCACTGCTTGGCGGTGTATCCCTTGACGAACGCCTCGTAGAGCGGGCGCCCGATCAGCGAGATCGCCTTTTCTTCGAGGTTTTGTGCGCTGTCCGTGTCGATCTCGGCGGCCTGCTCGGCGATTAGTCGGCGCGCTTCCTCCGGCGTGAAGTATTTGCCGAAGAACTGCGATACCAGGCCCAGCCCCATCGGGAACTGATAGGCCTGCCCGTTGTACATCGCGAACACCCGGTGCTGGTAGTCGGTGAAATCGGTGAATTGGCGCACGTAGTCCCAGACCCTCTTGTTCGAGGTGTGGAACAGGTGAGCGCCGTACTTGTGGATTTCAATACCGGTCTGCGGCTCGGGTTCGGAATACGCGTTGCCACCGATGTGCGGACGGCGCTCAACGACGAGCACGCGCTTTCCGAGTTGGGAGGCCACGCGTTCGGCGATGGTCAAACCAAAGAACCCAGAGCCGACGACAAGGAGGTCAAAACGAGCAGTCATCGGTTGCTTAGGGTATCCGACCGCGGCGCCCTAACCCCATCTGGCAAGGCTGGAGGGAGTCGTTCACGCACTTAAGTGCGGTTTCCAACGATCTGGAATCGGTTCGAACCGGCAAGGTAGCGATTGCCTCACGATTCAATCTCGTCACTCCAGTCACAGAGTTCCCACTCGTACCATCGAGTCCATGTAGTTCTTGCCGGAACGGACCGGCGGGGCACACAGACAGAACACACAGATTGAGGAGCCTTCCGTGCCGAACCGACGCCGACGCAAGCTCTCCACAGCCATGAGCGCGGTTGCCGCCCTGGCAGTGGCGAGTCCTTGCGCATACTTCCTGGTTTACGAATCGACCTCGGGCCCCAAGCCCCCGGAGCACCACGAGTTCAAGCAGGCAGCGGTCATGACCGACCTGCCCAATGAGCTGATGGGCGCGCTCTCGCAGGGCTTGTCCCAGTTCGGGGTCAACATCCCGCCGATTCCCGCCCTGGGTGGGGCCTCCGGCGGCACCGGTCTGGGCACCACTGGCTTGACCAGCCCGGGGCTCGGTACCACGGGGCTGACCAGCCCCGGCTTGGCGAGTCCTGGCCTGGGCACCAGCCCGGGCCTGGGTACCCCGGGGCTGACCAGCCCTGGCCTGTCGAACCCGGGTCTGCCTGGGACCCCAGGCCTACCCGGAACGCCGGGGCTCACCTCGCCGGGTGCGCTGCCTACGACGCCGGGTGCGGGACTCAACCCGGCCCTGGCCAACCCCGGCCTGACCAGCCCCGCCGGCCTAACGCCCGGCGGACTCGGTAACACCGGATTGTCCCCGAGCGAGGTGCCGATCAGCGCGGACCCGGGTGCCGACGGCACCTACCCGATCCTCGGCGACCCGTCGACCCTCGGTGGGGGCGGCGGCGGTGCCGGTGGCAGCGGTCAGGGTGGGCTAGTCAACGACGTGATGCAGGCGGCCAACCAGTTGGGCGCCGGTCAGGCCATCGACCTGCTTAAGGGTCTCGTCATGCCGGCGATTATGCAGGCCTCGCATGGTGGCGCTGCTGGTCTGCCGGGCGCTGCTGGCGCTCTGCCTGGTGCTGCGGGCGCTCTGCCGGGCATCGGTGGTGCCTTGCCGGGTGCCGCTGCGGCTCTGCCGCCGGCGTTGCCTCCCGTCTAAATCTTCGGGGGTCCTGTCACCTGACGGCACCGCAGAGTCGCAAAGGCTCTGCGGTGCCGTCGAACAGTTTCCAGGAGTTTTAGACACGCAAATAACGTGTCACCTCACAGACACCAATAGAAACACACGTAACATCAGCTGGTGTCGTCCCGTAGCCGCACGCCAACGACGTTCGTCGCAGCCATTGCGGCGACCGTCGTGATCGTCTCGGCGGTGTCGAATCTGACCGGCGAGCACGGGGTCCCCAATGCGCCGCCGGCGGCCCACGACACCCAGCTCTCCGAACAGCCCCTGGTCGGGCTTGGACCCGGCGTCACAGTGCGTGAGGTCGCCCAGGACACACCGTTTTCGTTGGTCGCGCTGACCGGCGATCTGGCCGGGACCTCCACCCGGGTGCGCGCCAAACGTGCCGACGGTTCGTGGGGGCCCTGGTATCAGACGGAGTATGAAACCTCGGCGCCCGACAAGGACCCCTCGGGCGGTGAACCGCCGACCGGACTGACCGAGGGACCGCGCAGCACCGATCCCGTGTTCGTCGGAACCACCACGACCGTGCAGATCGCGGTCACTCGTCCGCTCGACGCGGCAGTGACCCTGCCGCCACCAGCGCCCAGCGGCGCGACGCAGCATGCCGACCTCGGCTACAAACCGGCTTCCCGGGAGCAACCATTTGGGCAGAACATCTCCGCGATCCTCATCTCGCCGCCGCAAGCCCCGGTCGAAACACATTGGACGCCGCCGTCCGGCGTCCTGATGCCCGGCCAGCCGCCGGCCATCATCAGCCGAGCGGAATGGGGTGCCGACGAGTCGCTGCGATGCGGTAGTCCGCAGTACGACAACGGGATTCGGGCCGCCGTAGTCCACCACACCGCGGGCAGCAACGACTACTCCCCGCTGGAATCCGCCGGCATCGTCAAAGCCATCTACACCTATCACAGCAAAACGCTGGGGTGGTGCGACATCGCCTACAACGCACTCGTCGACAAATACGGCCAGGTGTTCGAGGGCAGCGCCGGCGGGCTGACCAAGGCGGTCGAGGGCTTCCACACCGGTGGGTTCAACCGCAACACCTGGGGTGTGGCGATGATCGGTAACTTCGACGACGTGCCGCCGACGCCGCTGCAGCTGCGCAGCTTAGGGCGGCTGCTGGGCTGGCGGCTGGGCATGGACGGCGTCGATCCCAAAGGCACGGTCGAACTGGAGTCTGCGGGAAGTCACTACACCACGTTCCCAGCCGGCGCTATTGCGAAGTTGCCCACCATCTTTACCCACCGCGACGTCGGCAACACCGACTGCCCGGGTAACGCCGCCTATGCGTTGATGGACGAAGTCCGCGATATCGCATCGCATGTCAACGATCCCCCCGAGGAGCTGATCAACGCGCTCAAGGGCGGGGCGATCTACGAACACTGGGAAGCGATCGGCGGCATGAATAGTGTTCTGGGCGCCCCGACTTCGCCCGAAGACCTGACCGAGGGTGATGGCCGCTATGCCACCTTCGCCAAGGGCGCCATGTACTGGTCGCCCGAGACGGGGCCACAACCGGTCACCGGGGCGCTCTACGACGCGTGGGCGTCGCAGAGCTATGAACGCGGGCCGCTCGGCTTACCGACCAGCGCGGAACTCCAAGAGCCGCTGCAGATTACCCAGAACTTCCAACACGGAACGTTGAATTACGACCGGCTGACTGGCGACGTCTCCGAAGTCATCGACGGGATCACGACCCCGTTGTCGACGCAGGCCCCGAGTGGGCCGACGGTGCCGCCCGAGCACTTCTCGTTACCGACGCACCCGACCGCGGCCTAGCCGCGGCCCCACCAGCGCTCCAGCACCCGTCCCACCCCGTCGTCGGAGTTGGGCGCGGTGACCTCGTCGGCGACGGCCAGCACCTCGGGATGCGCGTTTCCCATCGCCACCCCCAGGCCCGCCCACAGCAACATCGGCATGTCGTTGGGCATGTCACCGAACGCCACCACCTCGTCGCTGGAGATTCCCAGCGGTTTGGCGATCTCTTCGACGCCGGTGGCCTTGCTGACTCCCAGCGGCACGATCTCCACCAGTCCGTTGTTCGTGGAGTAGGTGATATCGCCCTCGATGCCGACGTGCTTGAGCAGCTCTGCGGCCATATCTGCGCTGCGGGCACCGGCCTTGCGGATCAGCAGCTTGATCGCCGGAGCGCTGAGCAGGTCTTCGATCGACACTTCGGTGTTGTCCGGGTTCAGCCAAGCGTGTTCGTAGCCCGGCGAACTGACGAACTGAGGGGTCGCCGTGTCGTGAGCTCGCGCGCCGATGCGCTCGACGGCGAGCCCGGCACCCGGAATCACGCGGGTGGCGATTTCGGCTAATTCGCCCAAGACGTCGACGGCCAGGGTGCGCGTCGACAACACCCGGTCGGTCGCGGAATCATAGACAACGGCGCCGTTGGCGCACACCGCCATTGGGGCAAAACCGAGTTCGTCCACCACGGGACGAATCCAGCGCGGCGGGCGACCGGTGGCCACGATGAATCGGGCGCCGGCATCGACGGCAGCCCGCACAGCATCGCGAGTACGGGGGGTGATGGTTTCGTTTTCATCGAACAAGGTGCCGTCGACGTCGCAGGCGACGAGCGCCGGAATTTTGGGGTGGGTCACCGAGACATCACTGTCAATGTCTACCGCTTTGGTCCTGTCCCGGCCGCGTCACCCCGTCGGTCCCGTACTTCTGTATCCGCTCCTGCAACTCGGCCAGCCGGATCGCTCGCGAGTCTTCCTGGGTCGGCGCAATGCCGCCGAGCCGCCGCGGCACCCAATGCTCTCCCTCGGGGTGCGGGTAATGCTCCTGGACCCGATACAGCAACTCGTTCATCGCATTGCGTAGCGCGACGTTGAGCTGCTCGGGGGTGCCGTGCGGCGGCAACGGCGGTCCTGCCGCCACCGTGATCGGAACCTTGTTGCGCCACACCTTCTTTGGCTGATCTTTGGGCCAGATCCGATGCGCGCCCCAGACGATTATCGGCACGATCGGTACTTGGGCCTCCAGTGCCATGCGCGCGGCGCCGGTCTTGAATTCCCGAAGTTCGAAACTGCGGCTGATGGTGGCCTCGGGATGCATCCCGATGAGTTCGCCTTCACGCAGCCGCTGCACGCCCACCGCCAACGCGTCGTGGCCGCTCCGGCGGTCCACCGGGATCAGCCTGGCGTGCTTGATCACGTAGTTGACCGCCTTCACGTCGGCCATCTCGGCCTTGATCATGAAGTACATCCGTCGGCCGCGTTCTCGCGCGGCGAACAACGGCGGCAGCCAGTCCAGGTAGCTGGTGTGGTTCTGGGCGAGCAGCGCACCGCCGCGCGCCGGAATGTTCTCCAGCCCGTGGAAGGTGAACTTGGTGCCCTGCATGGCCACCATCGGCGGAACGATCCACTCACCCAACCGGTAAAACGGCTCTGCCATGTCGTCTCCTTCGCCCTACGGTGCCTGGCGCTCGGTACGGGCAGCGGCCTTGGCGGCCGCCTCCTCCGCCTCTATCTGAGCCGCTTCGGCGGGCGGCGGTGCTCCGCCACCAAGCCGTCGCGGCGCCCAAAACGCCCCCGGCGGATGCGGATAATTCTCCTGTGCCTGATGCAGCAGCGCGGTCATCGACTCGCGCAAGGCGGCGTCCGTTCGCAGGATGTCGCCCGCGGCCCGCAGCGGTGCACCCACCTGCACCGTGATCGGCACCTTGCCCCGCCCGAGATTTCGGGGATGGTCCTTGGTCCAGAGCCGCTGGGCGCCCCAGACGATCATCGGGACGATCGGGACGCCCGCTTCCATCGCCATGCGCGCGGCCCCCGTCTTGAACTCCTTGAGCTCGAAGCTGCGGCTGATGGTGGCCTCCGGATAGACCCCTACCAGCTCGCCCTCGCGAAGCCGCTGCACGGCGACCTCGTAGGCGCCCGACCCGGCGCCTCTGTCCACCGGAATGGTGCCGGCGCGCTTGATCAGAAAGTTGACCACCTGCACCTGCTGCATCTCGGCCTTGATCATGAAGCGCAGCCGCCGACCGCGCCGGCGCATAGCCAGCGCGGCAGGCAGAAAGTCGATATAGCTGGTGTGGTTGATGGTGACGACGGCGCCGCCGCGGTCGGGGATGTTCTCTTCCCCGCGGTAGGTGACCCGGGTGCCGGTAACCAGGCCGGCCAGCTGGGCCGCGATCTCCATGGCGCGGTAGGTCGGTTCCACCATTGATGACTACTCCGGCGCCCCTGGGGCTTGGGCGCGCCGCGCGGCCCGCGCGGCTGACTCCTCGGCGTCTAAACGGGCAGCCTCGGCCAACGAGGGAGCGCCACCACCCAGCCGATGGGGCACCCAGAACTCACCGGCCGGATGAGGTCCGTACTGCTCTTGCGCCCTTTCCAGCAGATGCTGCATCCGGGAGTGCAACAAGCCTTTCAATTCCTCAACCGCCAGCGTCGGTTCGATCGGTTCGCCGACGACCACCATGATCGGCACCTTCGGGCGAAGCATGTTCTTGGGGTGGCCCTTGGTCCAGATCCGCTGGGCGCCCCAGACGATGTGCGGGACGATCGGCACCCCGGCCTCCACCGCCATCCGGGCGGCACCGCTTTTGCATTCCTTGATCTCGAAGCTGCGGCTGATGGTCGCCTCGGGGTAGACGCCGACCAGCTCACCATCCTTGAGATTCCGGACCGCGGCCTCGTAGGAGGCGGCCCCATCCAGTCGATCCACCGGGATGTGCCGCAGGCTGCGCATGATCGGCCCGGTGAGCTTGCTGTCGAACACCTCTTGCTTGGCCATGAACCGCACTTTGCGCCCGAGGCCCTGCTGGTACGCCGGAAGACCAGCGAAAGTGAAGTCAAGGTAACCGGTGTGATTGATCGCGATGACCGCACCGCCGCTGGCAGGGAGATTCTCCATACCCAAGACGGTGATCTTCAGCCCCTGTACGCGCCAGATCAAGCGAGCAATCTGGATGCAAGTCCCGTAAGCCGGTTCCACAACTTCTCAGCCTAGTGCTCCTGACTGTGAGCCGCCTGAAGTGGTGTAGAGAGCGATTGTGACCTTTCCGCCTTCGCCGCCACCGGTGCCGGCGGTAGTTTCCCGGTTTGCCAACGGCCGAGAAGTGCGTGCGGTCTGGGTCAACGAAGACGGCGGGGTGACCTTTCGGCTGGGCTCTGCCGTCCCGGGCGCCGCCGACCGGGAATTCATCAAGGTGGCCGACGCCGGCACCACCGACTTCGCCGCTGAGACGCTCCGGCTGCGCTGGGCGGGTGCCTACGTCACGGTGCCGCGAGTGCTGGGCCGCGGCATAGCCGACGAGTGCGCGTGGTTGCGCACCGCCGCGCTGCCGGGACGCTCCGCGGTCCACCCGCGCTGGCTGGCCAGTCCGAACGTGGCCGTGCGGGCCATCGGTGCGGGGTTGCGCACGCTGCACGACCGATTGCCGGTGCCCTCATGCCCGTTCGACTGGTCGGTGACCAGCCGGCTGAGGATGCTGTCCCCCGCCGGCCGAGCGCGCCTGGGCGAGCCACCGCCGGTCGATCGGCTGGTGGTCTGTCACGGCGACGCCTGCGCGCCCAACACACTGGTCGATGACGACGGCCGTAGTTGCGGACATGTCGATTTCGGCGAACTCGGCGTGGCCGACCGGTGGGCCGACCTGGCGGTGGCGACGCTCTCGCTGGGCTGGAACTATCCCGGCCGCGACTGGGAGGCGGAGTTTTTCAACGCCTACGGTGTGCAACCCGACCCGGCCCGCATCGACTACTACCGGCGGCTGTGGCAGGCCTTCGACCACACCTCAGATGCGGCCTCGCGCTAAGCTCGGGGGCTGAAAAGCTGTCACACCGATACAGCCGAGAAAGGCATTTGTGCAGGTCACGAGCGTAGGCCACGCTGGATTTCTGATCAGTTCCCAGGCGGGCACCATTCTGTGCGACCCGTGGGTGAACCCGGCCTACTTCGCGTCCTGGTTCCCGTTTCCGGACAACAGCACCCTGGACTGGGACGCGTTGGGCGACTGCGACTACCTGTATGTCTCGCACCTGCACAAGGATCACTTCGACGCCAAGCACCTGAGCGCTCACATCAACAAAGACGCGGTGGTGTTGCTGCCCGACTTTCCGGTGCCCGACCTTCGCAATGAGCTGCAGGAGTTAGGTTTTCACCGATTCGTCGAAACCACCGACTCGGTCAAGCAGCAAATCGGCGGCGCGGGCGGCGAACTCGACATCATGATCATCGCGCTGCGGGCACCCGCGGACGGGCCGATCGGAGATTCGGCTTTGGTGGTCTCCGACGGCACCACAACGGTCTTCAACATGAACGACGCCCGGCCAGTGGATTTGGATGTGTTGACATCGGCCTTCGGACACATCGATGTGCATCTGCTGCAGTACTCCGGGGCCATCTGGTACCCGATGGTCTACGACATGCCGGCCCGGGCCAAGGAATCGTTCGGTACCCAGAAGCGGCAGCGTCAGATGGACCGCGCTCGCCAGTACATCGCCCAGGTCGATGCGAGCTGGGTAGTACCGTCGGCGGGGCCGCCGTGCTTTTTGGATCCTGAATTGCGCGATCTCAACGACGACCGCAGCGATCCGGCCAACATCTTCCCCGACCAGATGGTGTTCCTGGATCAGATGCGCACCCACGGGAACCATGGCGGCCTGCTGATGGTTCCCAGCTCCGTCGCGGATTTCACTGGCAAGACGTTGAATTCGCTGACTCACCCCGCGTCCGACGAGGAGGTCGAGGCGATCTTCACCACCGGTAAGTCGGCCTACATCGCCGACTATGCCGAACGAATGGCGCCGGTGCTGGCCGCGGAGCAAGCCGGATGGGCCCCAGCGACCGGCGAACCGCTACTGGAACCGCTACGCGCCCTGTTCGAGCCGATCATGTTGCAAAGCAATGAGATCTGCGACGGCATCGGCTACCCGGTGGAGCTGGTCATCGGACCCGAGACGGTCATCCTGGATTTCCCGAAACGTGTTGTCCGCGATCCAATTCCAGACGAGAAATTTCGTTATGGATTCGCGATCGCGCCGGAGTTGGTCCGGACGGTGCTGCGCGATCACGAGCCCGACTGGGTCAACACCATCTTCTTGTCGACCCGCTTCAAGGCATGGCGGGTCGGCGGCTACAACGAGTACCTGTACACCTTCTTCAAATGCCTGACCGACGAGCGGATCGCCTACGCCGACGGCTGGTTCGCCGAGACTCACGACGACTCCGCCTCGATCACGCTGGACGGCTGGAACATACAGCGACGCTGCCCCCATCTCAAAGCCGACCTGTCGAAATTCGGTGTGATAGAAGGAAACACACTGACCTGCAACCTGCATGGCTGGCAGTGGCGGCTGGAGGATGGCCGCTGTCTGACCACAAGAGGTCACCCACTGCGAAGTACGCGGGCATGAGCGACACCTACGACGACGGCCTGATCCAGCTGGACGGCGCAGCAATCACGCTGCGCCGCTACCACTTTCCGTCCGGCACGTCGAAGATCATCGCGCTGAGCAGGATTCGTGGCTACAAAGCGGAGTCGCTGGGACTGCTCTCCGGGCGATTCAGCTTCTGGGGAAGCTCAGATCTGCGTCGCTGGCTGCCCCTGGATGTGCACCGGCCGCTGCGGTCGACGCTGATCATCCTCGACGTTCCCGGACACCGGCTGCGGCCCGCCTTCACGCCGGCGCACCCCGACGAGTTCACCGCGCTGCTGGACAGGTTGCTCAGTCGGCGCGACTAGTGATCAGCGGCCCAGGTCGTCCAGCGCCGCACGTGCGGCGTTGTAGCCCGGAATGAACGTGATCCCGGGCCCGCCGTGGCATCCGGTGCTGGCCAGATACAACCCGTGGATTGGGATCGGTTGTCCGAGATAACCTTTCGGCCCGGGCCTGTTGGGACCGACCTGCTGTGCATGGAACAAGCCGTGGCAGTAGTCGCC
This sequence comes from uncultured Actinomycetota bacterium, assembly GCA_963826365.1. Taxonomy (GTDB): domain Bacteria; phylum Actinomycetota; class Actinomycetes; order Mycobacteriales; family Mycobacteriaceae; genus Mycobacterium. The sequence continues at coordinate 109,773 of CAWGXA010000019.1, forward strand.
GCCGGGGGCGCCGAACATCACGCCCATGTGCCGGGGGGTAAAGGTGGTGTGCCGGCTGATGCTGCGCTCGAAGTTGGGCGCCAACCGGGTGATCTTGTCGATCACGCGCTGACCCATCTCGACCTTGGCCGCACCGTAATCCACGTCGCCCTCGATCGGGAACCACAACGCGAATGCCGATGCGGCGTGCTTGCCTTCGGGGGCGAGGTCCGGATCGTTCTGCGAGGGAATCTGGAAGACGACCGTCGGGTCGGCGGGCACGATGCCGCGCCGGCAGTCTTCCCACTGCTGCTGAACTTCCTCCGGCGTACAGAAGATGCCGATGGACGCCTGCATGCTCGGATCGTTGAGCGCCTCGTACGGTGCGACGAATTCGGGGGCTTCGTCCAGCGCGAAATGCATCTGTAGATAACTGCCGCGGTGGTCAATCCGCGCGTAGCGTTCGCGGATGTCGGCGGGTAGCACCCCGGGGTCGATCAGCTCGTTGACCGTCAGGTCGGGCGCCACCGCGGAGATGACGATCGGGGCGGTCAGGGTTTCGCCCGACTCGGTGCGAATTCCGCTCACCTTGCCGTCGGTGACCAGGACTTCGGACACCTTGGTGCGCAGCCGAACCTCGCCGCCGTGGCTGACCAACGAGTCAGCCAGGTGTGCCGTCAGCGCGCCGATGCCGCCACGCAGCTTCTTCATCTGCATGGTGTCGCCATCGGGAACGCCCAGCCCGAAGGCCAGCGCGGCCGCGCTACCCGGGGTGGCCGGTCCGCGGTAGAGAGTGTTCACCGCCAGCACCGTCATCGAGCCGCGCAGCGCGCCGTGCTTCTCGCGGTCCGGAAGGTAGCGGTCCAGCACGTCGGTGACAGACCCGAACAGCATGTCATCGATGGCCGAACGCTCGAATTCGTTTGTGGCGCAGGCATACATCTCATCGAGAGTCTTGGGCGGCGCGCCGGCTTCGAACCGGCCCAGCGCCCGGGTCGGCGCCTGGGCCCAGCCCATCAGGCCGGCCATGCCGTTGACGGCATCCGCCCCGTGCACCTCGTTGAGGTGGGTGAACAGCTTGATCGGGTCGCTGTACTGGACCATCGGATCGTCGCCGATCCCGCGCAGCGCCACCGACATCACGTCCAGGTCGATCGTCGGCAACGTGTCCAGGCCCAATTCCTGCCGGACGACGGGGGCGGTCGGGAACTGCACCGAGCCCGCGATCTCGAACTGGTACCCGTCGAAAAGCTCCACCGTGGAGGCCATTCCGCCGACGTACAGCTTGGATTCCAGGCACAGGGTCCGCAGGCCCGCCTTCTGTAGCAGCACCGCCGCTGCCAGTCCGTTGTGTCCGGCACCGACAACGATCGCGTCATAACCAGTCATGTCTGCCCTCCGGAAAGGAGGCTCGCACGGCCACAAAGTTTTGTCAATTATGACGAAACTTGACGGGTTGCCGCCGTGATCCACGAGTCGGTGAGGCCGGCCCGCAGCGACTCCAACGCCGCGTGGCACAGCCGCGCAAGTTCGCCGAGAGACCGGTCGTCGCCGACCATCCACACCTCCATCGCACCGAACACCGCGGCGGCAATGCATCGCGCGGTCACCGCCGTGCGCACCCGTTCGTCGGCCGTCCGGTCCCCAGCCCCATTGGCCCCGGAGCTACGCCGTTGCAGCTGTGCTCCGATGGCATCGGCGAAATCGGCCTGCACCTCGCGAATGTGCCGGACGATGCGGCCGGGGTCGAGCTCGTCTTGCCGCAGCGCGGCGATCTTGGCAACGGCGTCAACGTCATACGGAAATGAGAAGATGGCCGACTGCACCGAATCGATGATCGATTCATCGGCCGGCCTGGCATCCAAAGCCGCGCGAAACCAGTGCAGCCCGGTGTAGTCGGCAAACAGCAGATCGTGCTTGGAGCTGAAGTGGCGGTAAAACGTCCGCAATGACACCCCCGCGTCGGCGGCAATCTGCTCGGCCGACGTGTCTTCCACGCCCTGGGCCAGGAACCGCACCACCGCAGCCTGACGTAACGCATCGCGAGTGCGTTCGCTGCGCGCCGTCTGAGCGGGCCTGACCATGGCAGTAAGGTACCAAGAAATCTTTTGTCAATCTTGACAAAACTTTCGGGCGAGGGTGAGACTGCGCCCATGGCCTCTATCATCATTCACTTCATGCTCGGGCTTGCCTGCATCGCCGGGATCATCGCGTCCAACCGGAAGCTCTACGCCAGACCCGAAGGCGGACCGTGGCTTTCGCCATTGGAATGCGTGTATTACGCCGCCGGCATCGCGTCGATCGCGCTGGGCTATTGGTTCAACATCCACTTCGTGATGGCTGCACACGGGCAGGGCAATCTGATCTCCGGGCCGGCCAGCTATCCGACCTTCCTGCGGGAGCAGTTCGCCAACCCCGCCGCGGGTTCGGGCAATCAGGACTACATGATCGCCAATGTCATTCTGATGCCGGTGTTTACCATCGTCGACGGCCTGCGGCGCGGAATCCGACGCCCATGGCTGTTCTTCCTGTCCAGCTTCTTCACCAGCTTCGCGTTCCCGTTTGCCTTCTACTTCGCGACGATGGAACGGCAGCGCCGGCACGAGCTGTCCCGCCAGACGGTCGCCGCCTAAGGTTCGAGCACCGGCCGGCGTGTAAGTGGGCCGGCCGATCTCAGTGACCGCTTGAGCTTTCGCGTGGCCTGACCCGACTCGCCGCCTCGACCGCGTTGCGCCGTGCGGTGTCCAGGTCTTCGTCGTAGGCCAGTGCGACACCCATGCGCCGTTTGACGAAGCTTTCCGGCTTTCCGAACAGGCGCAGGTCGGTGCGCGGTACCCGAAGCGCTTCGTCCACGCCGTCGAAGACCACGCCCTCGGCGTCCACACCGCCGTAGATCACTGCGCTGGCGCCCGGCGTCTTACACGTGGTGTCGACCGGAAGCCCAAGAATGGCGCGGGCATGCAGCTCAAATTCGTTCTGCCACTGGGTGATCATCGTGACCATGCCGGTGTCGTGCGGCCGCGGGCTGACCTCGCTGAACCACACGTGGTCGGCCTTGACGAACAGCTCGACCCCGAAAATACCCTGCCCGCCAAGCTCTTCCGTGACGATGCGGGCGATTCGCTGCGCGTTGTCGAGCGCGGCGGCAGACATCGGGTGCGGTTGCCAGCTCTCGACGTAGTCGCCGTTGACCTGCTTGTGGCCGATCGGTGCGCAGAATTGAGTGCCCACCTCACCGTCGACACCGCGCGCCCGGACAGTCAATAGTGTTATTTCGTAATCGAAGTCGATGAAACCCTCGACGATGACGCGGCCGTGGCTGACTCGACCACCGGCCATCGCATAGGCCCAGGCCGCCGCGACGTCGTCGGGCCCGTCAAGCTTGCTCTGACCCTTGCCCGAGCTGCTCATCACCGGTTTGACGACACAGGGGTAGCCGATGGCGTCCGCGGCCGCCTGCAATTCGGCCTGCGAGTCGCAGAACCGGTAGGGGCTGGTGGGGAGGCCGAGGGTTTCGGCGGCCAGGCGGCGGATTCCTTCCCGGTCCATGGTCAGGCGCGCCGCGAGGGCGGTGGGGATCACCCGCACGACGCCGGCCGCTTCCAGTTCCTGCAGCGCCCCGGTGGCGATGGCCTCGATCTCCGGAACCACCACATCAGGTCTTTCGGCCTCGATCAGGGCCTTGAGCTGGTCGGGATCCGACATCGTGATGGTCCGCGCGCGGTGGGCGACCTGCTGGCCCGGCGCGTTGTCGTAGCGGTCGACGGCGATGGTCTCCACGCCGAGGCGTTGCAGCGCGATCAGCACTTCGCGGCCAAGTTCGCCGGAGCCGAGGAGCATGACTTTGGTCGCATTCGGCGACAGTGGGGTTCCGATGCTGATCATCGGCCGACCGGTTCCAGGACCTCGGTCCCGACGAAGGGAACCAGTGCGGCCGGCACCCGGACGCTGCCGTCGGGCTGCTGGTGGTTCTCCAGGATCGAGACGAGCCACCTGGTGGTGCCCAGCGTCCCGTTCAACGTCGCCGCGGTCTGTGGCTTGCCGTTGTCGTCCCGATAGCGGGTGGCCAGCCGCCGCGCCTGAAACGTCGTGCAATTCGACGTCGAGGTGAGCTCGCGGTAGGTCTGCTGTGTCGGAACCCACGCCTCGCAGTCGAATTTGCGGGCGGCCGAGGAGCCGAGATCGCCTGCGGCTACGTCGATTACCCGGTAGGGCACCTCGATGAGCGCCAGCATCTCGCGCTGCCAGCCCAGTAGCCGCTGATGCTCGGCCTCGGCCTCGGCGGGCGTGCAGTAGACGAAGCCCTCCACCTTGTCGAACTGATGCACCCGGATGATGCCGCGGGTGTCCTTGCCGTAGCTACCGGCCTCGCGGCGAAAACAGGATGACCATCCCGCGTACCGCAGCGGGCCGCCGGACAGGTCCAGAATCTCGTCGGCGTGATAGCCGGCCAACGGCACCTCCGAGGTGCCCACCAAATACAGGTCGTCACCCTCCACCCGGTAGATCTCGTCGGCGTGGGCGCCCAGGAATCCGGTGCCGGCCATCACCTCCGGACGTACCAGCACCGGCGGGATCATCGGGATGAAGCCGTTGTCGATGGCCAGCCGCAGCGCCAGCTGCAGCAGGCCAAGCTGCAACAGTGCTCCCTGACCGGTCAGAAAGTAGAACCGCGACCCGGAAACCTTGGCGCCACGCGCCATGTCGATGAGGCCCAGCGATTCGCCGAGTTCCAGGTGGTCTTTCGGGTTCGCGAGCGCCGGCGGTTCGCCGACGATGTCGAGGACGGCGAAGTCGGCCTCCCCGCCCGCGGGCACTCCGTCGATGACGACGTTGGAGATCGCCAGGTGGGCCGCGGTGAATGCGGCCTCGGCGTCGGTCTGGGCCGATTCGGCGGCTTTTACCTGCTCGGCCAGCTCCTTCGCGTGCGCCAGCTTGGCCGGACGGTCTTCGGGGGAGGCCGCGCCGACGCTCTTGCTGGCGGATTTCTGTTCGGCCCGCAGCGTGTCGGCGGACGATATCGCCGACCGGCGCGCGGCATCGGCCGCGAGCAAGGTATCCACCAGCGCGGGGTCTTCGCCACGGCTGACTTGGGAACGGCGCACGGCATCGGGATCTTCGCGGAGCACTTTGAGGTCGATCACGGCCTGAAGACTACTTTTTGCTCGGCGCTCAGGTTGCGGAGCATCCGGCATACGAAATCACCAGGATGCACTTCTATAACGTTTGTCACATTAACTTAGCTGGTCCTGTCAGAATGGAGGCGATGTCGGACACGCTCGAGACGGACGCTTCTCCCGTCAGCCCCCCGCCCGCCGCCGCGGCGCAACAGCCGGCGGCCAGCTTGCAATGGCCGGGCGGCTTGCAGGCGACCGCAACCAGGCGGGCCTTGCTGCTCACCGCGCTGGGCGGTCTGCTGATCGCCGGGCTGGTTACCGCGCTTCCGGTCGGCAGCAACGGAGGCGGGCGGCTGGCCGGCTATATGGACAGCGATTCGGTGCCCAGCACCGGCGCCAAGAGCGACGCCGCCTTCAACCGGGCCGCCACCGGCGACTGCCTGATGTGGCCCGACGTCACGCCGGAGTCGGCACGAATCGTCAACTGCGCGGACGACCACAAGTTCGAAGTCGCCGAGTCCATCGATATGCGAACCTTCCCGGGATCCGAATACGGGCCCAACGCCGCTCCCCCGTCGCCTGCTCGCATTCAACAGATCAGCCAGGAGCAGTGCGAGCCTGCCGTGCACCGCTACCTCGGGGCCAAGTTCGACCCCAACAGCAAGTTCACCGTCAGCATGCTGTGGGCCGGTGACCGGGCCTGGCGCCAGTCCGGCGAGCGGCGGATGCTGTGCGGTCTGCAACTACCCGGCCAGAACAGCGCGCAGGCCACCTTCAAGGGCAAGGTCTCCGACGTCGACCAATCCAAGGTTTGGCCGGGCGGCACCTGCCTGGGCATCGACTCGTCAACCAACCAGCCCGTCGACGTACCGGTCGACTGCGTCGCGCCGCACGCCATGGAAGTCACCGGCACGGTCAACCTGGGCGAGAAGTTCCCCGTCGCGCTGCCCTCCGAAGCCGAGCAGGACGGTTTCATCAAGGATGCCTGCACCAAGATGACCGATGCTTATCTGGCGCCGGTCAAGTTGCGCACCACCACGTTGACGCTGATCTACCCGACGCTGGCACTGCCGAGTTGGTCGGCGGGCAGCCGTGAGGTCGCCTGCAGCATCGGCGCGACGCTGGGCAACGGCGGCTGGGCCGCGCTGGTCAATAGCGCCAAGGGCGCGCTGCTGATCAACGGGCAGCCGCCGGTGCCGCCGCCGGACATCCCCGAGGAGCGGCTCACGCTTCCGCCGATTCCGGTTCAGGTGCCGGCTCAGCCGCCGAGCAGCCAGTCCAGCGCTCCGCCGGAAATGCCGCAGGGCAATCAGCACCTGCCACAGCAGCAGCCAGTGGTGACCCCGCCTCGGTCGCCGGCCTCGCAGGCTCCGGCAACCCAGGCCCCAGCACAGGTCCCGCCGCAAGACGGCGGACTGCCGCCGGGGTCCGGGCCACCGCTGGACGCGCCCGCGCCACCCGCACCCGGCGAGCCCGCACCCGCGGCGCCGGGGGCCCCGCCAGCCGAGCCCGCACCGGGAGGCTAGCCGGGTGGCCGTGCGGATGGAGCCGCAGCGGTTCGACGAGCTGGTCGCAGACGCGCTCGACATGATCCCGCCCGAGCTGGCGGCCGCGATGGACAACGTCGTCATTCTGGTCGAAGACCGCCATCCCGACGATCCGGAACTGCTCGGGCTGTACGAAGGGGTGGCGTTGACCGAGCGCGACTCCGACTACGGCGGATCGCTGCCGGACGCCATCACGATCTACCGCGACGCGCTGCTGGACGTCTGCGAGACCGACGACGAGTTGGTCGAAGAGGTCGCGATCACGGTCATCCATGAAATCGCCCACCACTTCGGCATTGACGACGACCGCTTGGACGAACTCGGCTGGGCCTGATAGTCACCTGACAAACCGGCACCGGCATGGCGCGGCATCCCGGATTTGTCACCCCCCGGTGCTAAGAACGGCACATGAGCGCCGACTGCCGCGACTGCCGGGCGGGCCTAGATCACTGCCACGGCACCATCATTCGTCATGCCCTACACCGATCGGAATGCACCGAGGTCGACTGTGTCAGTCCCGAGCTGATGCCGCATGCCTTCGTGATCGACTGCGACGCCATCGGCTGCGCGTGCACGGAACCGCTCGCGCTGGCCGTCTGAGCGTCCGCTATCCCATCGGGTCGGTGCCTGCGTGCACCGCATCGGCGACCGCGGTGGACTCGGCTTCCGGGTAGAACGGCGGCGTCCGGGTCCCCCACCGCAGACAACTCCACCGGCCGTCGGTGATGGGCGCCAACACCACGGATTCGGCGTTACTCAAATGGTTGTCCAGTGCGAAGTTTGCGTCGACCCCGGCCAACACCGCGGCCGCCAGCCGGATCGCCGCGCCATGGCTGACCAGGACGATGTCGCCGGTCCAGTCGTGATCGTCCAGGTAGCGCATCCGTAGGTCGGTGAGCACCGGGACGTAGCGGTCCAGCAGGTCGTTGCCGGTCTCGCCGCCGGGCAGCGGCACGTCGAGTTCGCCGTGGTGCCATCGGTCGTAGATGGCATTGAACTCCGCGATCGCGTCGTCGTCATTGCGGTTTTCCAGCTGTCCGACCTGGACCTCGTGAATACCCAGCAGCTGGTGGGTGGCCGCGTCGACTTCGGCACCGATCACCGCGGCCGTCTGCGATGCTCGGGCGGCCACCGAGTGCGCGAGCAGCGCCGGCCGGCCGGTATCCCGCGCGAAGGCCTGGGCCTGGTCGCGGCCCAACGGCGTCAGGTCTGCTCCCGGCGGCCGGGTGTCCAGCCTGCGCTCGACGTTGGCGTAGGACTGGCCGTGCCGCACCAGCACCAGACGACCGCTCATCGCCCGACCCCCCCGGACGTGTCGGGCTGCGCCGGTTTGCCGTCGCGCAGCCGCTGCAGCCAGCGTGCCGCGTCGTCCGGTGGTGCCCCCGCCGGTGCGGCCGGGCCCGTCGGCCAGGAACCCAGGTATCGCACGTCCGCACAACGCCGGTGCAGCGCCTTGAGTGCATCGGCGACGGCGAAGTCCTCGATGTGGCCGTCGCAGTCGGCGAAGAACAGATACGTGCCGAGTTCGGTGCGCGTCGGCCTGGACTCGATCCGAGTGAGCCCGATGTTGCGGATGCCGAATTCGGCGAGCGCTGCCACCAGCGCGCCGGGGGTGTTGTCGATGCGCAGCACCACCGACGTGCGATCGGTTCCGGTCCGGACGGGTGGCGGTCCGGGCAGGCCGACCAGCACGAATCGGGTGCGAGCGTTGGGTTCGTCGACGACGCCGTCGGCGAGGGTGGCCAGCCCCCAATGCGTGGCGGCCAGCGGCGAGGTCACCGCGGCGTCGGCCCGGCCTTCGGCGACCTGCCGGGCGGCGTCCGCGTTGGAGTAGGCCGGGCAAAGTTCGGCTCCGGCCAGGTTGGCCGCGATCCATTGCCGGACCTGGGCCGCGGCCACCGGGAAGGCCGCCAGCGTATGTACGTCGGCGGCGGTGCGGCCGGGTTTGACGACGATGCTGAACGCCACGTCCAGCGTTGTCTCGGCGAAAATCTGCAGCGGCGAACCGATCGCCAAGCTGTCCAACGTGGGCATCACCGACCCGTCGATCGAGTTCTCAATCGGTACGCATGCGTAGTCGGACTGGCCGTTACGGACAGCGTCCAGGGCCGCAGGAGTGCTCTCGATCGGCACCTGCCGCAATGCCTCCGCACCTCGGTCGGGGATCAGACCGGCGGCCGCCATTTGCAGCAGCGCGGCCTCGGTGAAGGTCCCTTCCGGACCGAGGTAAGTGATGCGAGCCACGTAACAACCCTAACGGCGTTAATCCGATTCGGGCCTTGCAGCATCCTTCGAAGTCAGTTAACTTAGCCTTACCTAATCATCGAAGGAGAACGATGTTACCGCTGACCAGCGCCGCGCCGACGACTGCTGAACGCATCCGCAGCGCCTGCCTCCGGGCCGGCGGCGCGCTGTTGGCCGTGGAACGTGAAGACCCGGTCGCCACGCCGGTGCATCACTTGCTGCACGACGGGTCGTTCGCCGTGACGCTGCCCGTCGAGCGCGGTGGTGCGGCGGGTTGCCTGGTCGCCGGATCTCAGGCACTGCTCGAGCTGACCGACTACGCGCCGCTCCCGCTACGCGAGCCGGTGCGGTCGCTGGTGTGGGTGCGTGGCCGCCTGCACCAGGTCCCACCGGTGGCGGTGACGGCAACTCTCGACCTGATCGCCTCTGAGTGCCCGAACCCGGCATTGCTGCAAGTCGATACGCCGAAATCCGTAGAGAGCAACCCGCAGGACGAGCGCTACGTTCTGCTGCGACTCGAGATCGACTCCGTCGTGGTGACCGATGCCACCGGCGCCGAGCCCGTCAGCGCGGCGGACCTGCTCGCCGCTCGACCCGACCCGTTCTGTGAAATCGAGTCCAGCTTGTTGTGGCACCTGGATAACGCCCACGGCGACGTAGTCGCGCGGCTGGTGTCCCGACTGCCTGCGCCGCTGCGCCGCGGACAGGTCCGGCCGCTGGGGCTCGACCGGTACGGCGTGCGCTTCCGCGTCGAAGGCGACGACGGCGACCATGACATCCGGTTGCCGTTCCACAAGCCGGTGGACGACATGACCGGCCTGAGCCAGGCCATCCGGGTGCTGATGGGCTGCCCGTTCATCAACGGCCTGCGCGCCCGTCCCTGACCCGCACTCCCCGGCGTTTCCCCCTGGCCGCACCGGGTGCGGGCACGTAGGTTATCTCGGTGCCCGGCGACCGATCACCCGAACGCGGACGGCCTCGAGGACCGATCCGCCCGGCCGAGCCGGCTCAGGTGATCCATCGCCAAACCGGGCCGCCGCCATCGCCGACGGATGAGACCGTCCCGCTGCAACGACTGTCACCGCCGGCCCCACCCCGCCCGGCCGCTGCTGTCGCACCGCCGCCGGCCCCGGCGGCGCCCAAGTCGCGTGCCCACCAGCCGTCCACACCGGCAGCACGGCCGGCAGCCCTGAAACGGCGCCGCAAACGCAGCAAGTTTCGCTGGGTTCGAAGAATCGGGCTGCTATTGCTGGTCGGCCCGTTACTCGTCGGGGCAGGCATCCTCGGCGGTGCCATCTGGTTCGACACGGCGCTGCACCGCGAGCCGGTATTCGCCGACTACCCGAACCGGCCCGGGCCAGGCAGCGGCACGAACTGGTTGCTGGTCGGATCGGACAGCCGCCAAGGCCTCAGCGCAGAGCAACAGCAAGATCTGGCCACCGGCGGAGATATCGGGACGGGCCGCACCGACACCATATTGCTGGTCCACGTGCCACAGCTCGGGTCAAGCACCCGAGCGACGACGGTGTCGATCCCACGCGACTCCCTCGTTTCCATCCCCGGACACGGCAAGGACAAGATCAACTCCGCGTTCGCGACCGGCGGGGCATCCTTGCTGATCCAGACGGTCGAGCAGGCCACCGGGCTGCGGCTCGACCACTACGCCGAGATCGGCTTCAGTGGATTCGCCGCTCTGGTCGACGCCCTCGGCGGGGTCACCGTCTGCCCGACCACGCCGATCAACGATCCGTTGGCCGGCATCGATCTGCCGGCCGGGTGCCAGCAGCTGAAGGGCCGCGACGCCCTCGGATACGTGCGGACCCGGGACACCCCGCGCGCAGATCTCGACCGAATGATCAACCAGCGGCAGTTCATGTCGGCGCTGCTGCACCGGGCCGCCAGTCCGGAGGTATGGCTCAATCCGTGGCGTTGGTACTCGGTGCCGCGCGCGGCCGCCGACGCACTGACCGTCGACCAGGGCGCACACGTCTGGAACCTCGCCCAGCTCGGCTGGGCGCTGCACGGATCCCCCACCACATTGACGGTGCCGATCGGATCGTTCACCGGCAGCGATGTGGGCTCGGTGGTGGTCTGGGACGACGACGCGGCCGGCAAGCTATTCGCCGCGCTGGGCGCCGACGCGCCAGTGCCCGATGCCGTGCTCGACACACAGCAGTAGCCGGCCGGGTGGGAGGTCGCCGCCTGTCGTCGAACTAGCCACTGCCTCCGATGGTGCGCGCGTTCTGTAGCCAGGCCCTGGTGCGGCGCGGGTGGTTGGTGGCAATCCAGGCCACCCCGACGTCACGGCAGAAGTCGATGTCGTCGTACTCGTCGACGGTCCAGCAGTAGACCGACCGACCTTGGGCGGCGGCGCGATCGACCAGTTGCGGATAGTCGCGCAACGCCAGCACCGATGGACCGACGGCGGTTGCCCCGATGGCAGTCGCCGCGCTGCTGGTGAGATATCGGGCGGTCCTGCCGAGCAGCACCGTGGGTAACAGCGGTGCCGCTCGCCGGACGCGCCAGACCGCGGCCGCCGAAAACGACATGATTACCGCGCGCGACCGGTCGGCGGAGGCCGGTGCGGCAATGCCGAAGCGCTGCAGCAGGGCCAGCACCTTGCTCTCCACGAGTGACCCGTACCGGACCGGGTGCTTGGTCTCGATGAAGATCTTCACCGGCCGATTCCAGTCCAAAACGAGCGAAACCAGGGCCTCCAGCGTCAGCAGGCTGGTGTCGCCCTGCGCTCCGTCCGGACGCCAGCTGTCGTGCCATGCGCCGTATTCGAGCTCGCTCAGCTCGGCCAGCGTCATCGTGCTGACCAAACCGGCACCGGTCGATGTTCGTTCCAGTCGTCGGTCATGCACACAAACCAGGTGGCCGTCCCGGGTCAGCCGCACGTCGCACTCCACGCCATCGGCGCCTTCTTTGAGCGCCAGATCGTAAGCGGCCAGCGTATGTTCGGGCCGGGCAGCAGACGCTCCGCGGTGGGCGACGACAAACGGGTGCCCGGCGAGCACCTCGTCGCCCCATGTCATACGTCTATGCTGCCGGTTCTTGCCCCTCCAGCTCAACCGGACCGGCGGATGTCGTGGCCATTGGCCGGTCAGGGAGACCCGAGGTCGCCACGACCCAGCGATGCGCGGGCCGTTCGACGGGTTTGCGCACGAACGCTTCGAAGACCCGGGCGGCGGCGGCGACCGTCACCCCGGCCAGCAGGTATGCGAAGACCATGATGGCGGTGTTGTTGGCGATGCCCTGAGGATCGGTGGCGAAGCTGGTAATGATTGCCACGATCGAGGTCAGATAGCTGAAGACCCACGCGATCCACCATCGGGTGATCGGGGTGCGCAGCCGGGCGTAGTGCTCCTCCATGGTTGCCAACTCGATGACGTACACCGGCGCCCACAGCAAGTTCGCCAGCGGCACCGCACAGCCCGCCCACAACGTCCGCACCGAACGCTGCTCGGTCAGGCCGTGATGCGCGAACACGGCGGCCCGCCGGGCAATCAGCCACTGGATCAGCAGCACACCCGAGGCGATCACGGTGGCGATCGACGCCACACTGGCCAGCACGCCGAGCCAATCCGCGGCGAAGGCCACCCACGAGTCCAGCAGCGTCTTTCGGTTGATCATCAACAGCACATACCGCACCACGTACACCAGGGCTGCCACGCAGAGCACCAGCACGCTGACGAACAGCGAGATGCGCACCGCCGCCGGCGAGGGACCTGTCCGGGTAGCGACGTCGGCGGCGGCAGGCGCCTGCTCGACCCGATCGGTCAGGCCCCAGCGCGGAATCACCGCGTACCGCGGAGTTGGTCCAAGGGGCCGCCGTCCGCGCCGCGCTGGCGGCGGCGCCCCGGGCCGGACCGCTATCCACCGAAACCCCGGAGGCAGCCGGGGCCGGGTGCGTTGCCAGGCGGGGGGTGCAGCGGGCGCCGCCGGTCGACCGTGTTGCGTGCTCCATCGCGGATCGGCTGGCGGCATGTCCGCCACGGGCGCCATCAGCGCCCCACGACAGCGGGGGCACCACTCGCGGCGCCGGTCGCGCACATTCCACCGAGTGCCGCACTGGGAGCACACCTGGATCACCGGACCAGCGTAGCGCCGGCGACGGTGCAGGCCATTGGGACGCGTCCCGTCGCGCTCGGGTTGCGGAGTCACTGCTGAGCCAACTCAGTTGCGGCGATGGTTCGGTGCTGCCGACGACGCGCAAGCGGCGCCGAGCGGGCGCAGGCTTCGACTCGCTCGCGGGGTCTTGAGCGGGGTGCTCAAGTGATCGCCGACAGCACGAACAGTTACCTATGGCTATCCACAGTTTCCACAGGTTTATCCACAGCGGGTGCGTGGGTATGGAAACGCATTAATACAGCTTCGATCGGCTAACCCGGATTGTGTTGTGGATAACACGCGGGGTGATGTCGGCATCCCATGAACAGCCCGACAGGTGCCCCAGCTAAATGTGGATTGCCCCCCAAGCAACGACCGCCAGAGCGGTGGCGCCGGACCGGGCAGCGCTCATGCGATCCGAGCACCGATACCCGCCGTCTCAGCGAACCCGCAGCTCAGAAGCCCCTTCTCCGGACTATTTTTCAACCTGATCACAAAGCGTTATGATCGCGATCACGAAACGTTGTTGTGACTCACCTCACTACGACGACGCACAGCAGGTGAAAGGCGCTTGATGGCGACGCATTCGTTCGGTCCGGCTACACCGGCCCCGTCGAACTCGTACTCCGGCTCGCCTGCGTGGAACCAGAGCTATAGCGTCGCGGCGCTCCGCGCCGGCCTGGTAGCGCTCGCGTTGCTCGCGGTTCTCGCCCTCATCGTCTTGTCTTAAATCACCGGCAATCGGGTAGCCCCCGGGGGGGCGTTCTTGCGGCGCGCGCAGTCATGGAGCAGGGTTGACTACGCCAGGCCGCGCCCCCAGCGGAACCCTGCGAAACAACTTCATCGAGGAAAGGAACGCCGTGGCTGAATACACCCTGCCCGACTTGGACTGGGACTATGCAGCGCTGGAACCGCACATCTCGGGTCAGATCAACGAGATACACCACACCAAGCACCACGCCACCTACGTCAAAGGCCTCAACGACGCGGTGGCGAAGCTCGACGAAGCACGCGCCAACGGCGACCACGGCTCGATCTTCTTGAACGAGAAGAACCTGGCTTTCCACTTGGGCGGTCACGTCAACCACAGCATCTGGTGGAAGAACCTGTCGCCCAACGGCGGCGACAAGCCGACCGGTGACCTCGCCGCAGCCATCGACGAGCAGTTCGGCTCGTTCGACAAGTTCCAGGCTCAGTTCAGCGCGGCCGCCAACGGCTTGCAGGGATCGGGCTGGGCGGTGCTGGGTTACGACAGCCTCGGCGACAGGCTGCTGACCTTCCAGCTGTACGACCAGCAGGCCAACGTCCCGCTGGGCATCATCCCGCTGCTGCAGGTCGACATGTGGGAGCACGCCTTCTACTTGCAGTACAAGAACGTCAAGGCGGACTACGTCAAGGCGTTCTGGAATGTCGTCAACTGGGCGGACGTGCAGTCGCGGTACGCGGCCGCAACGTCGAAAACCAATGGCCTGATTTTCGGCTGAGACGATCTCAAGAAGGCAAAGGCGCCGCGGATATTCCGTGGCGCCTTTGCTTTTCCCGGCTTTCTCCGGTGCCCGTTGGCCCACGAAGACGGTTCGAAGAAGCGGTCTGTCACTGGCCGTGTCGAGTTGCAACGCAGGTAACCCGCAGGCATGCTGAGGTATTCGAGCTACCAGCGTGGTTATTTCGACAACGGAGGCGTCGCGGGAGGTTCGAGATGGAAGCTGGGTCTAGCGGGCCTATCGGGATTTCGCCCTTTCATGCTCGCGGTGCCTTGAAAGGTTTTGTGATCTCTGGGCGTTGGCCAGACTCCACCAAGGAGTGGGCCCAGCTGCTCATGGTCGCGGTTCGTGTCGCTTCCTTGCCCGGATTGCTTTCCACCACAACGGTATTCGGAGCCCGCGAGGAATTGCCCGACGAACCCGAGCCGGACACCGTCGGTCTCGTACTCGCCGAAGGCACCGTGTTCGGTGAATCAGCCATCCAGCCAGGGTATTTCGCGCAGCGTCAGCCACCCGCGCTGCTGATGTTGCACCCGCCCTCGGAAACCACGCCCTCGTTGCCCGAATGCAGCGGAGCGGCATCGGGATGCGTACTGCTGCCGGGCCTGCCGTATCTGGGATTAGAGCATCGAGCGGCCTGGGTCGAGGCAGAAGCCGACGGCACCATTACGTCGATGGTGAGCCGCGTCGGCGTCGACCCGATCAGCCATCCCGACACCGCGATCCTGGCAATGCTGCTTGCCGCATAAGGCAATTCGCTGCCATCGAATCGGAAAATACGGGCGCCCGAACTTCGCCCCTCGCTGGCGCCCACCGGAGCCGGCCGGTAGCCTGAGACCGTTAGCGAAGGGGAGTAGCCCCCAATCGTCGTGTCGACATACTGGCGCATAGCCCGGCCGGCGAACCGGTCCAATCGGACCGGTGGGCGAGACCTTCGACCGATGTTCGATAACCGGTTGGTTGTCGACAACGTGTCGAAAGGTCGACTGCCATGCTCGCCGCGACATTGCTCAGCCTCGGGGTAGTTTTCCTTGCCGAACTCGGCGACAGGTCCCAGCTCATCACCATGACCTACGCGCTGCGCTACCGATGGTGGGTGGTGCTGACCGGGGTGGCGATCGCCGCGTGCCTTGCGCATGGAGTCTCGGTGACGATCGGCCACTATCTGGGCGCCACGCTGCCCGCGCGCCCGTTGGCCTTTGCGTCGGGGGTTGCCTTCCTGATTTTCGCCGTCTGGGCCTGGCGCGAGAGCACCAGCGACGACGATGCCTCGGCCACCGATGAGCCCCGGTTCGCCCTACTCGCGGTGATCTCAACGTTCCTGCTCGCCGAGATGAGCGACAAGACGACCCTGGCGACCCTGGCGTTGGCCAGTGACCACGACTGGATAGGCGTGTGGGCCGGCTCGACGCTCGGCATGGTCTTGGCCGACGGCCTGGCCATCGCTGTCGGGGTGCTGCTGCATCGCCGCCTGCCGCGCCAGTTGATGCATGTCTTGGCCAGTCTGTTGTTCTTGATGTTCGGTCTGTGGATCCTCTTGGACAGCGCGCTCGGCTGGCGCCCGGCAGCCATCGCGGCCACCACGACGGTGGCCCTGGTCGCCGCGGCGGTGGCGGTGGCGCAAGCCCGGCGCCGGCGCCGGACGAGCGCTTCGATCGCCGGGAGGTCACCGGAAATCGTCTAGGGTGCCGCGCGCACCGCTCCCCTCAGTCCGCCGTCTCCGGCCCTGGCCCCCAGAGTTTTCTCCGTGGGCCATTCAGGGCATCTCAAACCCATTCACCGTGCCTAATGCGCAGCCGACAGCAAATAAGTATTTCGTCGGCGGTCTTTCTTCAGCCGGTTGCGGTGCGGCCGCCCGATACCTCCGACCCCCTGCCTTCGCCAAGTCTGCGCACGGCGGCACGACACCCCGATCCGCAACTTCGTTTCTGCGGATAACCTGTGAGTTTCGTTCGCATTATGGACACTCGCGTAATTTAGTTGGACGCTCGTCGGGTGGCTACTCAGCTAACCTCGCGAACGGCGCCAGCGAAGCCGCCCGTCTTTGCACCTGGTCGTGGTCAGAAACACTGAGTACCATAGTCAGCTAATACACCTAGGTAATAGTTCACTTCTACAGCCCAGTGGAGGTCACATCGATGAGCACGACGTTCGCTGCTCGCCTGAACCGTCTATTCGACACCGTGTATCCGCCAGGACGCGGGGCGCACACATCCGCAGAGGTGATCGCGGCGCTCAAGTCGGAAGGCATCACAATGTCGGCTCCCTATTTGTCGCAGTTGCGCTCGGGCAACCGCACGAACCCGTCGTCGGCGACGATGGCCGCACTGGCGAACTTCTTCCGGATCAAGCCGGCTTACTTCACTGACGACGAGTACTACGAAAAGCTCGACAAGGAATTGTCGTGGCTGGCCGCGGTGCGCGACGACGGAGTGCGCCGCATCGCGGTGCGGGCTGTCGGGTTGTCCGCGCAAGCCCAGCAGGACATCGTGGAGCGCGTCAACGAACTGCGCCGAGCGGAGCATCTGGACGCTTAAGGCCGCGACCGGTCACGCAGCCCGACCTGTTGGGTTGCTGCCGGCTTATGCCGATTAGGGTTGGCCTCACGGATCGCGCACACGCGAGAGCGATAGTCCACGAGATACCGGGAGGCGGCCAGGAATGGGCCTGTTCCGCAAGCGAAAGAGTCGCGCGACGCGTCGTGCTGAAGTCCGCGCGATCAAGGCCCGTGCCAAGTTGGAGGCCAAGCTGGCCGCCAAGAACGATGTTCGCCGGATCAAGGCCGATCGGCGTTCCGTCGAGAGAGCTCTCAAGGCGCAGATTAAGTCTCAGCGGGACACCGACCGCACGGCGTTGAAGGTCGCTGAGGCCGGGCTCAAGGCGGCGCGGGAAGGGAAGCTGTTGTCGCCGACGCGGATACGCCGGATGCTGACGGTATCCCGATTGCTCGCGCCGATCCTGACACCGCTGATCTATCGCGGCAGCGACCGCTGTCCGGGCGCTGATCGACCAGCGTCGTGCCGACCGACTCGGGATTCCCTTGGCGCAGATCGGCCAATTTTCCGGACACGGCGCCGAACTGTCGGCCCGGATTGCCGGGGCAGAAAATTCATTGCGGCAAGTGCAGGACAAGAGGCCGAAGGACGCCGAGACCAACCGGTTCGTCTCCGCCATTTCCGAGCGGCTCAGTGATCTGTCGGCAGCCGTTACCGCAGCGGAAAATATGCCCGCCGTACGTCGCCGGGCTGCGCACGACGCGATCTCGGCGCAGCTTGACGGCATTGAGGCGGACCTGATGGCCCGGCTCGGGTTGAGCTGAAAACGGTGCCCTGACATGGTTTTCGACCGACGCTGGATGTCCCGCGCCCTCGTCGCGGTTGCCGCCGCCGGCACGCTTTACGCCGGCGCGGCCGTGCTCACGCCAGCGGCCTGGGCACACGTCCATGCCAGCAGCGACAACGCCGTGCGGGGTGCCACGGCAATTGTGACCTTCCAGGTGCCCAATGAATCCGACAAGGGCGCCGCGACCACCGCACTCACGGTCGCCCTGCCCAACGTCGCGTCGGCTAGTACCGAGACGATGCCCGGGTGGACGGCCAAGCTCGACCGTGACGCGGCGTCCGGCACCGTGGGATCGGTGACCTGGACAGCGCCGCCGGGCGGCGGGATTCTGGCGGACCAGTTCGCGCTGTTCCGGATATCTGTGCAACTGCCCAACACCGACACGGTCAGCTTCCCCGCCACGCAGACCTATTCGGACGGATCGGTCGTGAAATGGGATCAACCGCCACTGGCCGGCGGCGGCGAGCCGGAGCATCCCGTTCCCACGCTGACTCTCGGCGCAGGGTCGGCCGCGCCACATGAACACCACCATGGAAGTGCGCCGACCGGCCACGCCGGCCAGTCCGAGCAGGCGAACTCACCCGACAACACCGCTCGCCTGTTGGGCGGAGCCGCCCTGATAGTGGCCGCCTTGGGGATCTGTCTGGTGTTGGTTCGCCGCAGGGCATGAGACGCCTCGCGGCCATCGCGTCGGCGGGCTTGCTGCTGGCCGGCATGGCATTGACCGCGATCTTCACCGGACCAGTCGCATCCGCGCATGCCACCCGCGTGTCTGCCGAACCAGTGGACAATGCGGTCCTGACGACCGGCCCGGACCGGGTCAGTGCGACTTTCAACGAACGACTACAGACCACCTTCGCGGCCATGACCGTGGTCGGGCCCGATGGCAACCTGTGGTCGACCGGGGAAACCAACGTGCAGGGAGCGGTTGTCGGTGTCGGCCTGCGACCGCTCGGACCGGCCGGCACCTACACGGTGAACTACCGGGTGACGTCTGCCGACGGCCACGTGGTGTCGGGGTCCTGGTCGTTTCGGCTGACGGTGGCCGGGACCGGCACACCCGGACCCGCCCCCGCTCGCGGCAATACCGACGGCGGCTTCCCGGTCTGGCCGTTCGTGGTGGGAGCAGTGGCGCTGGTCGCTGTGGGCGCGTTGTGGACGGCGCGGCGCAGACCCTGACCGTCCGGCCGCCGAGCCGCCGCGGCGCGAGCTGGCATGATGGGTTCGAGTAACTTTTCGTGGCGCTAGAAATGGCCGAAAGAAAGCTGTAAAGGAGCGGCCGCATGGCAGACCCGCAAGATCAACCTGACAGCGAATCCAACGGCATACCGCCTGAGCAGTCGACGCCGCCGGAGCAGAAGCCGCCCGCCAAGGCCGCCAAAAAAACGCCCGCTAAGAAGGCACCCGCGAAAAAAGCGGTTGCAAAAAAAGCGGCGGCCAAGAAAGCACCGGCCAAGAAAGCGCCTGCGACCAGCCCCGCACCTACACCACCCCAGCCGCGGGCGAGTATCCAGCAGCTGATCGAATCCAACGGCGAACTTGCTGCCGCCGCTAAAGATGCAGCGGCACAAGCGAAATCAACAGTCGAGGACGCCAACAACCCGGTCGCTCCCAGCATCGTGCCGTCGTCACCCAGCCAATCGGCCGTGCCGCTGGCGGTCGCCGTCGCGCTCAGCCTGCTGGCGATCCTGCTGATCCGGCAGCTGCGACGCCGCTGAGTGACCATGACATTTCAGCCAACCGCCGACCTCGTCGACAGTATCGGACCCGACGTACGCAGCTGCGACCTCCAGTTCCGCCAGTTCGGCGACCACTCGGAATTCGCCGGGCCGATCACAACCGTCCGGTGTTTCCAGGACAACGCGCTGCTGAAATCGATTCTCTCGCAGCCAAGTGCAGGCGGGGTGCTGGTGATCGACGGTGCGGGTTCGCTGCACACCGCGCTGGTCGGGGATCTCATCGCCGAATTGGCGCGCTCCAACGGCTGGGCCGGGCTGATCGTCAACGGCGCGGTGCGTGACGCCGCGGCGCTGCGCGGCCTGGGCATCGGGATCAAGGCGCTGGGCACCAATCCCCGCAAGAGCACCAAGACGGGTGCGGGCGAACGCGACGTCGAGATCAGTCTGGGCGGTGTGACGTTCGTCCCCGGCGATACCGCCTACAGTGACGACGACGGCATTGTGATCGTCGCTGCACGCGACTAAGCCGCCACTGCCACCGGCTTTTTGGAGAACTTCAATCCCTCGCCGGCGATCTTGCCACGCCGGATCGTTCGCATGTCAAAGAAATAGTTCTGCTTGAGCCGCCACGGCGCACGTGACCCCGACTTCGGCAGCAAGTGCACCGAACGCCGGAAGTAGCCGGGGTTGAAGTCCATGAACGGCAACTCGTCGACGTCCTCGCCCGGATGCTGCGGCTCCACCGCGTCAAAATCCTTGGCGTCCATGTAGTTCAGTAGCCGGCAGACGAATTCGGAGACCAGGTCGGCCTTCAGCGTCCACGACGCGTTGGTGTATCCGAAGGTGATGGCGAAATTCGGCACCCCGGAGAACATGCACCCTTTGTAGGTCATCAGCGATATCAGGTCGAAGGGCTCGCCGTTGCGGGTCGGACTCACCCCGCCCAGCAATTGCATGTTCAATCCGGTAGCGGTGACGATGATGTCGGCCTGCAACTCCTCACCCGAGGTGAGTTTGATCCCGGTTTTAGTGAACCGCTCGATGGTGTCGGTGGCGACATCGGCCTTGCCGTGCCGGATGGTCCGGAAAAAATCGGCGTCGGGGGCCAGGCACAGCCTCTCGTCCCACGGGTTATAGCGCGGCCCGAAGTGCTTCTCGACGTCGTAGCCCTTCGGCAGGCGCCGTTCCGCCATGGTCATCAACAACTTGCGCATGTAGGCGGGCCGTTTCCGCGCGAGCTGGTATTGAAAGGTACTGAACGCGATCGCTTTCCAGCGATTTGCCACGTGCGCAGCATGGTCGGGCAGTAGTTTGTTGGCCCGCTCGGCGAAGGGGTCGACCGAGGGCAGCGAGCCGATGTAGGTCGGCGAGCGCTGCAGCATCGTCACGTGGCCGGAGCCGGAGTTCACCAGCGCCGGGATCAGGGTCACGGCGGTAGCGCCGGACCCGATGACGACGACTTTCTTGCCGGCGTAGTCGAGGTCCTCCGGCCAGTGCTGCGGATGGACGATCGTGCCCTCGAAATCCTCGGCGCCGTTGAATTCGGGCGTATATCCCTCGTCGTAGTTGTAGTAGCCGGTGCAGGACAACAGGAACGAGCAGGTGATGACACGCTGTTGCCCGTCGTGCTCCACGGTCAAGGTCCAGCGATTGTCGGCGTCGGACCAGTCGGCGGCCACAGCTCGGTGGCGGTAGCGGATGTTGCGTTCGATCCCGTTCTCCACCGCGGCTTCTTTGATGTAGGCCTTGATCGAGGCGCCATCGGCGATCGACTTCGCCGAGCGCCACGGCTTGAACCGGAAGCCGAGGGTGAACATGTCCGAGTCCGATCGGATGCCCGGGTACTTGAACAGGTCCCAGGTGCCGCCCAGATCGTCGCGGCGTTCCAGGATGGCGTAGCTCTTGGTCGGACAACGGTCCTGCAGATGCCAGGCCGCGCTCACACCGGAGATACCGGCACCCAGGATGACGACGTCGAGATGTTCAGTCATGGGGACAAACTATCAACACACTGTCGAACAGGTCAACACACTGTCGAAACTTTCAACACCATGTAAGGTAGCGAGCGTGACTACCGCCAGCCCGACGCGCGCAGCGCGAGGCCGCCGCTCCGCACGTCCTTCCGGGGACGACCGCGAGCAGGCGATCTTGGCGACTGCCGGCGAGCTATTGGAGAAGCGCTCGTTCACCGATATCTCGGTCGACGACCTGGCCAAGGGCGCCGGCCTATCCCGGCCGACGTTCTACTTCTATTTCAAGTCGAAGGAAGCGGTGCTGCTGTCGTTGCTCGAGCCGGTGATCGCGCGTGCCGACGCCGAGTTCGACGGTGCGGCGCAGCGGCTACCGACGGACCCGCGCCGGGTGTGGCGCAACGGGATCAAAGCATTCTTCGTGGCTTTCCACTCGCGCCCTGCGCTGGCCCGGGCCGCAACCGAGGCATTGTCGACAAGTTCGGAGCTGCGTGCCATGTGGTCGGGCTTCATGCAGAAATGGATCGACCACACTGCGTCGTTGATCGCGGCGGAGCGGGAGCGCGGCGCCGCCCCGCAAACCATCTCGGCGGTCGATCTGGCCACGTCGCTGAATCAGATGAACGAACGCACGATGATGGCAGCTCTCTCGGCGGAGACCCCGGCCGTCGATGTCGACCGGGTCGTCGACACCCTCACACACATCTGGGTCACCAGCATTTACGGCGAATCTGAATAGTTGTCAGACCCGCATGCGAACATATGTTCGTGCGGAGTGACGCCTCCATCCTGCACGCGGATCTGGATTCGTTCTACGCGTCGGTCGAACAGCGAGACGACCCGACGTTGCGCGGCCGACCGATAATCGTGGGCGGCGGCGTGGTGCTGGCGGCCAGCTATGAGGCCAAGGCCTACGGCGTGCGCACGGCGATGGGCGGCGCGCAAGCGCGCGGGCTGTGCCCGCAGGCCGTGGTGGTGCCGCCCAGAATGTCGGCCTACTCCCGGGCCAGCGACGCCGTCTTCGACGTGTTTCGCGACACCACCCCGATCGTGGAGCCGCTCTCGGTGGACGAGGCATTCCTCGACGTCGGCGGGCTGCACCGGGTGTCGGGCACGCCGACCCAGATCGCCGCGCGGTTGCGGGCCGACGTGCGCGACCGCGTCGGCTTGCCCATCACTGTGGGAATCGCCCGGACCAAATTCCTGGCGAAGGTGGCCAGCCAGGAAGCCAAGCCGGACGGGCTATTACTGGTCGCTCCCGACCAGGAGCTGGCGTTTTTACATCCCTTACCGGTGCGCCGGTTGTGGGGCGTCGGGTCCAAGACCGCCGACAAGCTCAACGCCCACGGTCTCTACTCGGTGGCCGACGTCGCCGAGCTCGGCGAGTCCACGCTGGCCTCGCTGCTGGGCGGCGCAATGGGACGCCAATTGTTCGCGCTGTCCCACAACATCGACCGCCGCCGGGTCACCACCGGCGTGCGTCGCCGTTCGGTCGGTGCACAGCGGGCGCTGGGCCGCGCCGGTAATCGCATGTCCCCCACCGAAATCGACGCGGTCGTCATCAATCTGATCGACCGGATCACCGGACGGATGCGCGCCGCAGATCGCACCGGGCGAACGGTCGTGCTGCGCCTGCGGTTCGACGACTTCAGCCGCGCGACGCGCTCACGCACGTTGCCGTGGGCCACCTCGTCGACGCAGCCCATCCTGGCCGTGGCCCGGCAGTTGGTCACCTCGGCCGCACCGTTGATCGCACAGCGCGGGCTGACGCTGGTCGGCTTCGCGGTGTCCGGGATCGATCGCACCGGCGCCCAACAGCTGATGCTGCCGTTCGGCGGACAGCCGCCTTCGGTGGACGAGGCGGTCGACCAAGTGCGCCGGCGCTACGGCAAATCCGCCCTGACGCCGGCGGTGTTGGTCGGCCGCGACCGGGGGCCCGAGATGCCGCACTTGCCCGACTAATTCGAGCCGGCCCACTCCAAAAGCCGCTCGGCCGGCCAGGTGTTGACGATCCGGTCGACGGGGACTCCCGCGTCCAGCGCCCGCTGGGCTCCGTAGCCCAGGAAGTCCAGCTGACCGGGGGCATGGGCGTCGGTGTCGATGCTGAACACACACCCGATCTCCAGGGCCAGATTCAGCAAGCGGGTCGGCGGATCACGCCGTTCGGGTCGAGAGTTGATCTCGACCGCGGTGCCGTGATCGCGGCACGCGGTGAACACCGCCTCGGCGTCGAACTTCGATTCGGGCCGGATGCCGCGGTTTCCGGCGACCAGCCGACCGGTGCAGTGGCCCAGCACATCGGCGTGGCCGTCGGAGACGGCGCGCACCATGCGGCGGGTCATCGCAGCCGAATCCATCGACAACTTCGAATGCACGCTGGCCACCACCACGTCGAGACGCTCCAGCAGCTCCGGTTCCTGGTCCAGCCTGCCGTCGTCGAGAATGTCGACCTCGATGCCGGTGAGGATGCGCATCGGCGCGAACTTGTCGCGCAACCCGTCGATCACGTCGAGTTGTTTGCGCAATCGCTCCGGCGACAGGCCGTTGGCGATCGTCAACCGCGGCGAATGGTCGGTCAGCGCGCAGTACTCATGACCCAGGGCCGCCGCGGTGGCCATCATCTCGTCGATCGGTGCCGAGCCGTCCGACCAGTTCGAATGCAGATGCAGATCGCCGCGTAGCGCGGCGCGAATCTCGCCACCGCCGAGATCGGTTGCGGCATCACGTAATTCGACCAAAGCGTCGGGTTCATGGCCGGCCCAGGCCTGAGCGATGACCTTTGCTGTCTTAGGCCCAATACCCGGCAAGGTCTGCCAGCTGTTGGCCTGCCCGTGTCGCTCGCGTTCGGCGTCGTCCAGCCTTTCGACGATGTCGGCGGCGTTGCGATACGCCATCACACGTTTGGGGTCCTGGCGGCTGCGGTCTTTGTAATAGGCGATCTGCCGCAGCGCGGTTATCGGATCCATGGCTCCAGTGTGCCCCGGTTGTTACAGCAGTTGCCCGTAGACGAACCCGGCGAGAATCACGGCGAAGCCGCCGATCTCACCGGCGATCAACAGGGCCATCGAGACCTCGAGTCCCCGGTCCTTCGTTTCGAATTGGTTGACGGTGTCGCGTCGCAGACCGTGGCTGATGTAGCCGATGATCGCCCCGACGAAGAAGAACACGACGACCATCGCCGCGGTCAGATTGACCCACGCCGGCCACGCGCTCAGAGCGACGAACACCGCGATGAGCAAAGTCGCGAAGGAGTAGAGCAACGCCGCCCGGTGCGCGATGTCGACATAGGGATGTGCCCGGTGCTCGTCGGACACCATGATCTGCCGGTACTTCCACACTCCGAGCACGAGCGCGAGCAAAAAGATCAGTCCGGCCGCCAGCAGGGTGATCTTCGTATCGAGTCCAAGTGCGATCGTCATCGTCCGGCCGAGTTTAGTTGCCCTTCATAAAGATCAACTAACGTCGTATACATGCGATTCGCGTTCAAAACCTCCCCGCAGAACACCACCTGGGCCGACCTGCTGGCCGTCTGGCAGGCGGCCGACGACATCGACGTCTACGAGTCCGGGTGGACTTTCGACCACTTCTACCCAATCTTCTCCGACAGCAGCGGGCCCTGCCTGGAAGGCTGGACGACGTTGACCGCGCTGGCGCAGGCAACCAAGCGGCTGCGGCTGGGCACCCTGGTCACCGGCGTCCATTACCGCCACCCGGCGGTGCTGGCCAACATGGCCGCCGCGCTCGACGTCATCTCCAATGGGCGCCTCGAGCTCGGCATCGGCGCCGGGTGGAATGAAGAAGAATCCGGCGCCTATGGCATCGAGCTGGGCAGCATCAAAGAACGCTTCGACCGCTTCGAGGAAGCCTGTGCGGTGCTGACCAGTCTGCTCAGCGAAGACACCACGGACTTCGACGGGAAGTACTACCAGCTGAAGGGTGCGCGTAACGAGCCCAAGGGTCCGCAGCGCCCGCACCCGCCGATCTGCATCGGCGGCAGTGGAGAGAAGCGCACCCTGCGGATCACCGCGCGCTATGCCCAGCACTGGAACTTCGTCGGCGGCCCACCCGACCTGTTCGCCCACAAACGCGACGTGCTCGCCTCGCACTGCGCAGATATCGGACGCGACCCCAAGGAGATCACCCTGTCGGCCCACCTGCGTCTGGAGCCCGACCTCGACTACAGCAAGGTCGTCGCGGACGCGGCCGGCCTGGCCGCCGAAGGGCTCGACCTGGGCATCGTCTACCTCCCGCCGCCGCACGACCCCGCCATCCTGGAACCGTTGGCCGAAGCGATCCGGGATTCGGGACTACGGCACGCATAAGCCGATTTCTCGGTTGCGCGGGGCCATCTGCAGCACAAAACAATTCGATAGCGCTGAGCAAACCTCGTTGAGCGACGGGCTGTGGAACTGCGTGCGGTTACACCCCGAACAGCAGCAGATCCTCAGCCGTGACCAGGCGCTCTTGCTTAGCAGGAAATTCGCGGCTCTTCATGGGGTGGCGAAACCATGACCAGGCTATTCGCCCCACCCGCGTTCGAGGTAATGGGTTGACATGCACAGTGAACACTCCTGTGATCGTTCCGATCAACCGGACTCCTACGTGATCGAGCCCACAACCGAAAATTAGACACCCGCGGTCTGGCAAACTGCGGGAGACGCGCCGACCGATAACGGCTGTGTTTCAGAAGTGACTCGTGTGACTACTGGAGCGGTGTCGCCGTTGGTTTGACCGGTGCCGGAAGCGCGGTCGCGCCCATCAAATGCCGATCGACCGCCGCGGCGGCGGCCCTGCCCTCAGCTATCGCCCAGACAATCAATGACTGGCCGCGACCCATGTCTCCGGCAACGAAAACGCCGGGAACCGAAGTGTCGAAATCGGCTCCGCGGGCGACGTTGCCGCGGTCGGTGAAGTTCACCTTGAGGTCGGTCAGCAGGCCCGGCTTCTCCGGACCGACGAAGCCCATCGCCAGCAACACCAAATCGGCTTCGAGTTCGAAGTCGGAGCCGTCGACCTTGACGAACTTGCCGTCTTGCATGCTCACTTCGTGCACCTTGAGAGCGGTCACATGCCCGTCTTTGCCGACGAATTCCTCGGTGTTCACCGAGAACACCCGCTCGCCGCCCTCTTCATGCGCCGATGCCACCCGATACATCAGCGGGTAGGTCGGCCACGGAGTGGATTCAGCGCGGGCGTCCGGCGGCCGCGGCATGATCTCGAATTGGTGTATCTCGCTGGCGCCTTGCCGGTGCACGGTGCCCAGGCAGTCGGCGCCGGTATCGCCGCCGCCGATGATGACAACCTTTTTGCCTTTAGCGGTGATCGGCGGCTCCCCGTCTTCTCCCAAGACGTCGTCGCCTTCCTGCACCCGGTTACCCCATGGCAGGTATTCCATTGCCTGGTGGATGCCGTCGAGATCCCGGCCGGGAACGGGCAGATCGCGCCAGGCAGTGGCGCCGCCGGCCAACACCACCGCGTCGAAGTCGGCAAGCAGTTGCTCCGCGGTGATATCGACGCCGACGTTGACGCCGGCCCGGAATTCGGTTCCCTCAGCCCGCATTTGGTCTAGCCGCCGGTTGAGGATGCGCTTTTCCATCTTGAATTCCGGGATGCCGTAGCGCAGCAATCCCCCGATACGATCGTCGCGTTCGAAGACCGTGACACTGTGGCCGGCGCGGGTCAACTGCTGGGCGGCGGCCAACCCGGCCGGCCCCGAACCCACCACGGCGACTGCCTTTTCGGTCAGCTTGGTCGGCGGCAACGGCTCCACGAAGCCCTCGTCGAAGGCGTGATCGATGATCTCCAGCTCGATCTGCTTGATCGTCACCGGTTCCTGGTTGATTCCCAGCACACACGCGGGCTCGCACGGCGCCGGACACAATCGACCGGTGAAGTCGGGGAAGTTGTTGGTGGCGTGCAACCGTTCGCTCGCGTCGCGCCAACGGCCCCTGCGCACTAGGTCATTCCACTCCGGGATCAAGTTACCCAGCGGGCAACCGTTGTGGCAGAAGGGAATACCGCAGTCCATGCAGCGAGTGGCCTGCTCGCGCAGGGTGTCATCGTTGAATTCCTGGTAGACCTCGTTCCAGTCCTTCAACCGCAGCGGGACGGGCCGGCGCTGCGGCAGTTCCCGGTGGGTGAACTTCAGGAAGCCGCTGGGATCAGCCATGCGCGGCCGCCATGATCGCTTTGCCGACATCGGCGCCGTCGCGTTCGGCTTGGGCGATCGCCTGCAATACCTTCTTGTAGTCCCGCGGCATCACTTTGATGAAATGCCGTTGCTGGGAGTGCCAATCGGCCAGGATCCGCTGACCGACAGCGGAATCGGTGGCATCGACATGCGCTGCGATGATGCCGCGCAGGAAGTCGACGTCGTCCTCGTCGAGGGTCTCGACGTCGACCATCTCGGTGTTGAGGTTGTCCGGCAGTTCCTCGTCTGGGTCGTAGACGTAAGCCACGCCGCCGGACATGCCGGCCGCGAAGTTACGGCCGGTGTGGCCGAGAATCACCACCCTGCCGCCGGTCATGTACTCGCAACCGTGATCACCAACTCCCTCAACCACGGCATGGGCGCCGGAATTGCGGACCGCGAACCGTTCCCCGACCACGCCGCGCAAGAAAACCTCCCCTGTCGTGGCGCCGAACAGAATCACGTTGCCGCCGATGATGTTTTCCTCGGCAACGTAGTCGGCCGGCGCGTTGTCCGACGGCCGCACCACGATTCTGCCACCGGAGAGTCCCTTGCCGATGTAGTCGTTGGCGTCGCCATACACCCGCAAGGTAATGCCCTTGGGCACAAAGGCGCCGAAGCTGTTGCCGGCCGAGCCATCGAAGGTGATGTCGATCGTTCCGTCCGGCAAGCCCTGGCCACCATAGGCTTTCGTCAGCTCGTGACCGAGCATGGTGCCCACCGTGCGGTTGACATTGCTGATGCTGGTGGAGAACCGAACCGGTTTTCCGGAATCCAGCGCCTCGCGGCTCATCACGATCAACTGCTGATCCAGCGCCTTGTCCAGGCCATGATCCTGACGGGAGCTGCAGTACAAGTCCTGGTTCATGAACGCGGACTCCGGCTCGTGCAGAACCGGCGTCAGGTCCAGCTTGTGCGCCTTCCAGTGCGCGCGTGCCAGCGTGGTGTCCAATGCACCCACCTGGCCGACGGCCTCGTTGAGGGTGCGGAAGCCCAACTGCGCCAGGTATTCCCGGACTTCTTCGGCGATGAACATGAAGAAGTTCTCGATGAACTCGGGCTTGCCGGTGAAGCGCTCGCGCAGCACCGGGTTCTGGGTGGCCACGCCGACCGGGCAGGTGTCGAGGTGACATACCCGCATCATGATGCAACCCACCACCACCAGCGGCGCGGTAGCGAAGCCGAACTCCTCGGCACCCAGCAGCGCACCGATCATCACGTCGCGCCCGGTCTTGAGCTGCCCGTCCACCTGGACCACGATTCGGTCACGTAGCCCGTTGAGCAGCAAGGTCTGCTGCGTCTCGGCCAGGCCCAGCTCCCACGGAGCGCCCGCGTGCTTCTGCGATGTCAGCGGCGTGGCGCCGGTACCGCCGTCGTGCCCCGAGATGAGCACCACGTCGGCGTGTGCCTTGGACACACCCGCGGCAACGGTACCCACGCCGTTCTCGGAGACCAGCTTGACGTGCACGCGCGCCGACGGGTTCGCGTTCTTCAAGTCGTGGATCAGCTGAGCAAGGTCCTCGATGGAGTAGATGTCGTGGTGCGGCGGCGGCGAGATGAGGCCGACACCGGGCGTGGAGTGCCGCACCTCGGCCACCCACGGGTACACCTTGTGCCCCGGAAGTTGGCCGCCCTCACCGGGTTTCGCACCCTGGGCCATCTTGATCTGGATGTCGGAGCAGTTGGTCAAGTAGTGCGAGGTGACACCGAACCGCGCCGAGGCGACCTGCTTGACCGCGCTGCGGCGCCAGTCGCCGTTGGGGTCGGGTTCGAAACGCTTGACGTCCTCGCCGCCCTCACCGCTGTTGGACCGGCCACCGATCCGGTTCATCGCAATGGCGAGCGTCTCGTGCGCTTCGGCGGAGATCGAGCCGTAGCTCATCGCGCCGGTCGAGAAGCGTTTGACGATCTCACTCGCGGGTTCCACCTCGTCCAGCGGAACCGGCGGGCGCACATCACCGCGGAACTTGAGCAGTCCGCGCAGCGACGCCATCCGCTCGCTCTGGTCGTCGACCAGACGCGTGTACTCCTTGAATATCTTGTACTGGCCGGTGCGGGTGGCGTGCTGGAGCCGGAACACCGTCTCCGGATTGAACAGGTGATATTCGCCCTCGCGGCGCCACTGGTAATCCCCACCGACTTCGAGTTCGCGGTGCGCGCGCTCATCCGGGCGGTCCAGGTAGGCCAGCTTATGCCGAATGGCGACGTCGGTGGCGATGTCGTCCACCGTGATCCCGCTGGTCGGGCAGGCCAGCCCGGTGAAGTACTCGTCGAGCACGTCCTCGGAGATCCCGATGGCCTGGAACAGCTGGGCCCCGGTGTAGGAGGCCAACGTCGAAATGCCCATCTTGGACATCACTTTCAGCACGCCCTTGCCGGCGGCTTTGACGTAGTTGTTCAACGCCTTGTCGCGGTCGATACCGTCGATGACGCCACGGTCGAGCATGTCCTCGATCGACTCGAACACCAGGTAAGGGTTGACGGCGGCGGCGCCGCAGCCGATCAGCATCGCCATGTGATGCACCTCGCGGGCATCACCGGATTCGACCACCAGGCCAACCTGGGTACGACTGCGATCCCGGACCAGGTGATGGTGCACTCCGGCGACGGCGAGCAGAGCCGGTATCGGGGCCATCTGTTCGTTGGATTCCCGGTCGGAAAGGATGATCACCCGGGCGCCGTCGGCGATCGCGGCGGACGCCTGCGCGCGGACCTCCTCCAACGCAGCTGCCAGTCCGGCGCCGCCATCGGCGACCGGGTATAGACAGTGAATCACCTTGGAGCGCATGCCATGTGGGCGCCCGTTGACTTCGTCGTCCGGGTTGAGGTTGATCAGCTTGGCCAGCTCATGGTTACGTAGAATCGGCTGGCGCAGCAGGATCTGGTGACACGACTCTTCGTCGGGGTTGAGCAAGTCGCGCTCGCCGCCGGTGGTGCCCTGCAGGCTGGTCACCACCTCTTCGCGGATGGCGTCCAGCGGCGGGTTGGTGACCTGAGCGAACAATTGGTGGAAGTAGTCGTAGAGCATCCGGGGACGCTGCGACAGCACCGCCACCGGGGTATCGGTACCCATCGATCCCAACGGCTCGGCGCCGGTGCGGACCATCGGGGCCACCAGCAAGTTGAGTTCTTCATAGGTGTAGCCAAACGCCAACTGCCGCATGACAAGTCGATCGTGTGGCATCCGGACGTACTTACCCTGCGGCAACGACTCAAGCGGAACCAGTCCGTTGTCGAGCCACTCCTGATACGGGTGCGCGGCCGCCAGCTCGGCTTTGATCTCCTCGTCGGCGACGATGCGGCCCTGCGTGGTGTCCACCAAGAACATCCGGCCGGGTTGCAGCCGCATCCGGCGCACCACCGTCGACGGGTCCAGGTCCAAGACGCCGGCCTCCGACGCCATCACCACCAAGCCGTCCTCGGTGACCCAAATCCGGGACGGGCGAAGACCATTGCGGTCAAGCACCGCACCGATGATGGTGCCGTCGGTAAACGTCATCGATGCCGGACCGTCCCACGGCTCCATCAGCGATGCGTGGTACTCGTAGAACGCCCGCCGTGCCGGGTCCATGGACTCGTTGCGTTCCCAGGCCTCGGGAATCATCATCAGCACCGCGTGCGGCAGGCTGCGCCCACCCAGGTGCAGCAATTCGAGCGCCTCGTCGAATCGCGCGGTGTCGGAAGCCCCCGGGGTGCAGATCGGGAACAACTTGTCCAGGTCGTCGACCGACCCGAAGACCTCGGTCTTGATCAACGCCTCACGGGCCCGCATCCAGTTCTCGTTGCCGGTAACGGTGTTGATCTCCCCGTTGTGCGCGATGCGCCGGAACGGGTGCGCCAGCGGCCAGGAAGGGAAGGTGTTGGTGGAAAATCGGGAGTGCACGATGCCCAGCGCGCTGGTCACCCGATCGTCTTGCAAGTCAAGGTAAAACGCCTTCAGCTGCGGCGTGGTCAGCATGCCTTTGTAAACGAAGGTCCGGCCCGAAAGGCTTGGGAAGTAGACGGTTTCGCGGCCGGGCCCATCTTGGCCCGGCCCCTTGGTACCCAGTTCGTGCTCAGCGCGTTTACGAATCACGTAGCAGCGTCGCTCGAGCGCCATCCCCGACTCGCCGGTCAAGAACACCTGGCGGAAGGTGGGCATGGCGTCGCGGGATAACGCGCCCAGCGACGAGTCGTCAATCGGTACGTTGCGCCAACCGAGCACCTGCAGGCCCTCGGATTCGGCGATCTTCTCGACCGCGGCGCACGCTGCAGCGGCGTCCTTGGACGATTGCGGCAAGAAAGCGATACCGGTGGCGTAGCTATCCGGCTCCGGCAACTCGAATTCCACGACCTCACGCAGGAAGGCATCGGGGACCTGGATCAGGATGCCCGCGCCGTCACCACTGCGGGGCTCAGCGCCGGCAGCGCCACGATGTTCGAGGTTGAGCAGGGCGGTAATCGCCTTGTCGACAATGTCGCGGCTGCGCCGGCCGTGCATGTCGACGACCATGGCTACCCCGCACGAATCGTGCTCGAACGCGGGGTTGTATAACCCAACGCGCTTGGGCGTCATATGCACCTGCCCCTCCACCTGAACTTCTGCGCTGCCCTTATCAGTGGCTCCGCGGGGACCGCACCCTTAGGTTGCGGGCTGAAACCACTTCGGTCTTGTCGATAGGCTGTCTCCCCGGCGGAAAATGATCCGCGCAGGGAATCATCCGTGCGGCGCTGAACGGTGGGCGTGTACCAAGTCTCGACAAGTCGTAAAACGATATGACAAAAACCGGCTGACATGCCAACTTCGCCAAGTCTAACCCGCCAACTGGCTGCTAGGTAAATCCGCCGCGGAAGTCCCTGACCAGCGCGTGACGTGCAGGTTTGCCGCATAAAAGCCGGCCCGCTGCACGGCGGTTTCGGCGGGTTGAGCACCACCTCTACCGCCTCCCCAAGTTTGCTGTGATCCCGCCAGCGCGTGCACCGGACGACGCAACGGCACCGCGGGGAACTCTCCCGGGTTTGCGCGGGACTCCAAGGGGCCCCGCCGTTGCGGGTAGCCGAT
The DNA here is from genome assembly GCA_963826365.1 of uncultured Actinomycetota bacterium. Lineage (GTDB taxonomy): Bacteria > Actinomycetota > Actinomycetes > Mycobacteriales > Mycobacteriaceae > Mycobacterium. Next base: position 142,479 of record CAWGXA010000019.1, read on the forward strand.
ACTGGAGGTCAGTGCGATCGGCCACATGCGGCGATCGATCGGCTGGCACTGAGGAGCACATGAACGAGCGCGACGAATTCCTGCGGGACCGTCTGCAGCCCGCCCAGCCCAACACCCCCGCTGCATACCCGCCTGGTCCCCGTCCCAAAGATCCCCCGCCCCCGCCGTTGCCTCCGCAGCGACCCACCCCGGCGCGTCCGCCAGGGTTTGCGCCTGGTCCACGACCACCCGCGCCGCCACCTGCGGCTCGGCGCCAGCTGCCGGATCCCCCGGCCGCACCCTTTCAGCAGGCCGCCGCTGCGCCCCGGCCCGTCGCGCCCCCGCAGCCGGGCGTGCCTGGCCCGCCTCAAGCTGCTCCGGCTCCCGCTGACCGCGGCTGGCGGCGCATTCTGCGGCTGCTTACCTTCGGCCTGGTCAAGCCGGGTCCGTCGCTTGCTCAACAGCAACAGGCCCAGTACGAGGCAGCAATCCGGAACGTCTTGCGCGGCACCCACAAGGTGGGCGTGCTCGGCAAGGGCGGTGTCGGGAAGACGTCCGTCGCCGCCAGCGTCGGATCGCTTTTTGCCGAACTCCGCCGGCAGGACCATGTTGTGGCCATCGACGCCGATACCGCCTTCGGCCGGCTGAGCGGCCGGATCGATCCGCGGTCGAGGGGCTCGTTCTGGGAGTTGACCTCGGACAAGAACTTGGAATCGTTCACCGATGTGGCCGAGCGGGTAGGCCGTAATCCTGGGGGGCTGTACGTGCTCGCCGGCGAACCGGCGTCCGGTCCGCGCCGAGTGCTCGATCCGGCGATCTACCGGGAGGCCGCGTTACGGCTGGACCGCCATTTCGCGATCTCAGTCATTGACTGCGGCTCGACGATGGACTCACCGGTCACCCACGAAGTGTTGCGCGACCTGGACGCGCTGATCGTGGTGTCCTCGCCGTGGGCCGACGGGGCCTCGGCCGCGGCCCGGACCATGGAGTGGTTGTCGGATCAGGGCCTGTCAGAGTTGTTGCACAACACCATCGTTGTGCTCAACGATTCCGACGGACATGCCGACAAGCGCACCCGGGCCTTGCTGGCCCGCGAGTTCGTCGATCACGGCCAGCCGGTGGTCGAGGTCCCCTTCGACCCCCATCTACGGCCCGGCGGAGTCATCGACGTCAGCAACGAGATGGCCGCGCCGACGCGCCTGAAATTCCTGCAGGTCACGGCGATGGTCGCCGGGTACTTCGCGGCACGTCCGGACCGTTTGCGCAATCGCCGGGCGACCGACGAAGGTCGCTGATCTTGCGCTAATTGCCCAGCGGCCCAGGTGAATTCGGAATGGCCGCGGTACGCGCCGAGGGGTCGGCGATCGCCTCGATTTTGGTGACGAGACAGCCACGGATGGTCAGCACAACGGCAGCGAAAAGCCTGCGCTCGGCGAAGGCCAACAAGACCGGTTGTCCCGCCGGGCCGCTGACGAGCGTCACTTCCGGACTCAGGTACCGCATCAAGTTGGTGGCCACCGCCGTTGGCCCGTGGTTGATCTGCGGAGGCGGTGCCGGGTCGGCGAGCACCGTGCCGACTCCCCACACCGTCGGATCCAGCACGGCCGTCAGAGCGGCGATGTCGCCGTTGGCGCACGCGGTGATGAATTTCTCGGTGACGAGCTGATGTTCTGCGGAAGCCACCTCGCTCACCTTCGGTTGTGCCGCATCGAATTTGGCTCGCGCCCGGCGCGCTAGCTGGCGACACGTGCCGACCGAGCGGCCCACGGTCTCGGCGATCGTGTCGAACGGGACTCCGAACACGTCGTGCAACACGAACGCGACCCGTTCACCGGGAGTGAGTCGCCGTAAGACCTCCATCAACGCGATGCTGACCTGGTCGTCGAGGGTGACCCGGTCGGCCGGGCCGAGGCCGCTGGATTCGACATCGGCACCGCGGTCGGAGTGGCCGGGTTCGGTCAACCGTTCGTAGCGGGACCGTGCCGAGCGCACCTGGTCGAGGCAGAGCCGGCTGGTAACCACGGTGAGCCAGCCGCGGATGTCGTCGATCTCGTCGGCGTCCACCCGCGACAGCCGCAGAAATGCCTCCTGCGCAACGTCTTCGGCGTCACCGACATCTCCGAGTATCTGATATCCGAGGTTGACCAGATAGGGACGGTGCCGACGCCATGCGTCGACGGTGTGGTCACTCGGTGGCTGCGACTGGTTCATGGATTATCGACGATCTACGGCCGGAAAAAGTTACTTCCACCGACTGTAACTTCCCTTCCCCTGTCCCCGTCCTTATTGCAGAGCTCAGCGAAGAGCACCTTTCCAATACGAGGAGGAACTCCCATCATGACGATTGTCGTAACGGGCGCGACCGGCAACGTCGGCCGCCCGCTTGTTGCCGAACTTCTGGCCGCCGGTGCCCGGGTGCGGGCAATCTCCCGCGCGGCGCAGCCGGGCTTTGGATCGCACGTGCAGGTGTTCGACTCGGCGGTCGATGCGCTGGCCGGGGCATCGGCGGTATTCCTCAATTCCCGCGCGCTGGGACCGCAACTCGCCTCCGTGGTGGCGCAGTGCCGGCGCGCTGGGGTCGCCAAACTGGTTGCGCTGTCCGCGATCAACGCCCACGACGACTTCTCGCGGCAGCCGTCGCGATTTCGCGGCGACCGCAACAAGGAAGTCGAGCAGCTCGCCGTCGACTCCGGGTTGGCGTGGGTGAGCCTGCGGCCCACCGTCTTCGCGACGAACTTCGCCGGTATGTGGTCAGCCCAGCTGCGTGCGGGCGATGTGGTGGCCGGGCCCTACGCGGCGGCGTCGACCGCGCCGATCGTCGAGGCCGACATTGCGGCGGTCGCCGCGCAGGCCCTGCTCACTGATGAGCAACTCGGTCAGCGGATTCCGTTGACCGGTCCGCAGGCCTTCACCAACGTAGAGCTGGTGGGGGTTATCGGCGACGTCTTGGGCCGCCCGCTGCAGTACCGGGAAATACCGGCGGATGTGGTGCGAGAGCGGTTCATTGGTTTGGGGTTCACCACCGAGTTCGCCGACGCCTACACGGCGATGCTCGCCGAGACGGTCGCCCAACCGGCCCTCGTCACCCACGACGTGGAGAAGATCCTTGGTCGGCCGGCGAGTCCGTTCGCACAGTGGGTGGCCCAGCACCGCGATCTGTTCACCAGTTAGATCCTTCGAAAGGAGCCCACCATGTCTGATCCACGTCCGCCGCGCTATCTCAAAACAATGAACAAGGTGATGATGGCGGTCCAGAAGCTCGGGATACCGACCGGCCCCGCCATGGTGCTGACGGTGCCGGGCCGTAAGTCGGGGCAGCCCCGCAGCACGCCGATGACGCCGTTCGAATTCCAGGGCGGCCTCTACGTAGTGGCGGGCTATCCCGGCGCCGACTGGGCGGCCAACGCCCGCGCCGCCGGCACCGGCACGCTGGCCCGGGGTCGACGGTCGCGGCACGTTCGGATCGTCGAGCTGACCGCTGCGCAAGCACGCCCGGTGTTGCGGGCGTTTCCCAAAGAAGTTCCGGTCGGTGTGTCGTTCGCGAAGCGCTCGGGCATGGTCCGGGACGGAACGGCCGACGAATTCGAAGCGTTGGCGGGTCGGCTCGCCGTCTTCCGCTTCGACCCCGACGTCTCGCGATAGCGCCCTTTTGCGCAGGACGCGAAACAGCGCGAGAAATTCGGTAATTTCTCGCGCTGTCTACGTCGGCCCGAAGGTGAAGCCGGGCAAGGCTTCTCACTGGATGCCGAGTGCCGTTACGCCGCTGACCCCTCAAATCAACGGAGGCAGGCCTCGGGTCAGGCCGATTTCGCCGCCTCACGCACCGGGTATCCGTTGCGCTCGGCCAAAGACCGCAGCTGGCCCAGCGCGTGTGCCCGGGGCCGACCACCTTCAGGAATGACGACACCGGCCCACAGTCCCTCGGCACCCGAGGACTCCACGGCCTCGCGCGCACACATCCACCGGCGCGGGCAGGCTCGGCACAAAGCTTTGGCCTCTGCGTCGGGCGTCGTCGTCCAACGATCCGGATCCTGCGTGCAAGCACCCAACGGGATGTTGTAGGGAGCTGTTGCGGTCATCGCTACGTTCCTTTACAAAGCGTTGCAGTTATTCGTCCTACGTACCGATAGGCTATAGCACTAACCGTTGCATCGCAACGGTTACGCCTCGCGTCGTCGTCCGGATCGGCTCTCGGCGCTTTGCTGCAAATACCACGCCGCCGAGGCTTCGCGCGCCTTAACTGCGTAGGAACGGGGGTCGAACGCTACGACAAACGTGCACCCCAACGCTGGATTCGAGTTCGGACGCCGCCCGGACGACGCTCGGCGACGTTAAGCCGGCCAAACTGCAGCGGCGAAGCGATCGCGCCTCGGTTGCCGGACGCCACAACACGCGCCCTCTCGACATAATAATTCGGTGCTGAACTGTAGCGGTGCGATAGGATTAGCCAAGTGCAGCGGTTAGACTCCCCTGGCTGACAGGCCCCCGCCACCCGGTCTCGAGCAAGGAAGCACCGAAGTATGCGCAACGCCGCGTCACCCGCCCGGCCAGCCTTGCTGGTCGTGCATGCCGGTGACAGGTCGCATGCAATCGAACCCGAACGCGGTGTGGTGACCATTGGACGAGAACCTCAGGCCGGCGTCCAGATCGATGATCCGCAGATCTCACAGGCGTATCTGCGGGCCGAGCCCGCCGACGGACAGTGGCGAATCGTGGACAGCAGTCCCGCCGGCATGTTCGTCGACGGCTTACGAAAGACCTCGATAACGGTCACCGACAAGACGATCGTCCGATTCGGCGACCCTGCCGCAGGTAACGCGTTGACCTTCGAGATCGTCCGACCGCCTAAATCTATTGAGCCGCAGGATGATTCGGACGAAGATGACGGCGTTATCCAGACCAGTGAACCGGACCCCGGCCTGGCTCGCGCCGGAGCCGCCGCCGCCGCGCGTCGTCGCGAGCTCGACATCAGTCAGCGCAGCCTCGCCGCGGACGGGATCATCAACGCCGGAGCGCTCATCGCTTTCGAAAAGGGCCGCAGCTGGCCGCGCGAACGAACCCGGGCCAAACTCGAGGAAGTACTGCAGTGGCCTACCGGAACCATCGCGCGAATCCGCCGTGGCCAGCCCATCGACGAGGCGGCAGCAGCACCACCCGCTGAGGCCGATGGCCCGGAGTCCGATGGCGCGGCGTCGTTGATCGCGCAGGCCATCGTTGCGGCCGTGGACGGCTGCAGCCTGGCCGTCGCCGCGCTGCCACCGGCCGGAGATCCCGAGTTCATCGAGCGGGCAGCACCGATACTTGCCGATCTACGCCAACTCGAAGCCATTGCCGTGCGCGCAACCCGCATCAGCCAAATAACTCCCGAATTGATCAAGGCACTCAGCGCGGTTCGCGGTCACCGCGACGACCTGATGACGCTCGGGGCGGGCGCCCCGGGTGCCCCGCTGGCGCAACGTCTATATGCGGCCCGGCGGCGGGCCAACCTTTCCGCGGAGGAGACCGCGCGAGCGGCCGGCGTCACCGAAGAAATGGTCGTGCGCGCCGAAGCCGAGGAGGCATTGCCCGCCGACGTGAGCGACGCGATCGAAACATTGATCGGCCATATCAACTAATTTCAGCGGGCCGTCTGCCGTGATTCCAATTGTTCGTTTTGCAGCAACCTTGGCGCAATGTTTCCCGTGGCGTCCGCGCGCCCAGTGGTGGAAGCTGTTGCCTAGCCGAAAAATTCGTGCACTGGACCTGTTCGCGGCGCTGTTAGGCTCGATCCACCGTGCACAAGAACTCGGTGCACAGATCCGTAAGCGTGAAGGGAAACACCGACATGGCTTGGCTTAACGGTGCGACAGATTTGGCGACGTGCGTAAAAAGTTTTGGAAGCGGCGTAACGGCTGCCTCAGCCGGGGACTGGGCGAACCTTGGCGCGAGCGCCGCCACCATTTTGGGCAAAGGGATGATCTATGCGGGTAAGCAGAATGCGACCCTAGCAGCGGCGTTGAAGAATAGCGGAACAAAGGCGCTGCCGACGCCGACAGCCATTGTTGATGCGGCAGCGTTAGCCGTCACCATCGTGGACTTGCTCAACGGATTCGGGACCCCCAACTCAGGCTCCGCGGTATCCACCGCCGCAGACAAACTCAACCTATTCATGAAAGATTTGGACCCCGGCTGCATTCCGGACCCTCGGGACTGGAGTGGTACCGCGGCGACCGCCTACATCGGCCAGAACACCTTGTTAAAGGGCTTCGCGCAGACGATGAAGGACTACGACCAGATCCTGAAGGGGTACTTGAGTAAGCAGGCGGCCGAGGTCAAACAGGCGCACCTGTGCTGCACGGTCAATGTGGCCGTGCTGACCGCCGCAGCGGGTATTGCCCTAGCCCTGTATCTGATCCCCATCGCCGGCCCGGGAATATCGCAGGCGTGGCAAATCGTCGCCGCTTTCGCGTGTTGCGCCGCAGTCTTCGTCGTCGAGATGCTCACGCTGTCGAGTTCGATGGGCCTTTCCAACGACCTCTCTGCATTGGGCCTCAAATACGTCCAGCTCGGCAAGGATGTGGGGACGAAGATGGCGGGTAACTTCGGCAGGATTCAGGGACAGGTCGCGACCGAGACTTCGTCCAAGCTGTCCAGCTTCCACGGCATCTCCGACGGTCTCACCACCTTCTCCTTCGCCGGCATCACCGTTTCGAAGCTGGCCAACCAGGCCGGCGACAAGGTTGCCCCGGAACAAAAAGCTCTGCTGGAGAATGCCAGCGAAAAGGCTCCTGCCGCGAAAACCTCTACTGGAACGTCGACGAAGACCCCCGGCGACAACACGCCGGCCGCGCCGGCGGCGTTCACGCCGCCCACCCTGGCTCAAATGGGGCAGGCGTCTCAGGGGATGACCCAGTTCGGCCAGACGCTCAGCCAGGGAATGCAACAGATACAGTCGCTCGCCCAATCCGCAAAGGGCACGGGCCCTGCGGCCGCTCCTCCGATCCCCGCGCACGAGGTGGACGACGTCAAGGACGCGCAAGACGACGAGGACAAGAAGAAGGACGAGGAAGCGGGCGCCGCCTCGGGTAAAGACGGTGCCGAGCGCGCACCAGTCGACGCAGGAGCCGCCGCGGCGCCCGCCGCCGCACCGGCCGCAGCAGGCCGCGAACGCGTCCTTTGATGCCCTCGCGCTTCAAAACCACAGCGCGACAACGGCATAGCGAGAAATTACACGTTAAGGAGACCCGCCCATGGCAGATCTACTACTGAACCCAACGATCCTCAAGTCGCTGGCAGACAAGCAAACGGCCGCGGCAGCGGACGCCGAAGCAGCCGCCGGCGCACTGAACGGGACGGGAGGCAACTGCTGGCTTACTCACGGAGTGATCAGCGGATGCTCCAATGGGGGCTTCGATGCCATCGAGGGCATCCGCAAAGCCGCGGGCGTAGCCCTTGCAGACGCCAGCAGAGGCCTCGCGGCAAAGCTGCTAGCCGCCAACGCGGCCTACACCGGTGTCGACTCCGAGTTGGCCGGGAACCTCAACAAGCAGATGCTTGACAGATAACATGTCCGGTCCCCTCACTGCCGGCCGTGCCGGGCTCGTCGACAGCGTCGTCGGCGTAGAGGTGACCGTTGACGGTCTGCTGCTGATCGCGGACCGGCTGCATCTGATCGAATTCCCTCCGGCTCTTGGGATCCGGCCGAACATCCCGCACGAGGACCTGCGCAACCTGGTCTGGGACCAGGTGCAGCGGGACCTGACCGCACAGGGGGTGCTGGACCATTCCGGCCAGCCGCACCCGACGGTTGCGGCGATGGTCGACACCCTCGGCAGGGCGGACCGGACGCTGGAGGGCCGCTGGTGGCGGCGCGATGTCGGCGGTGTGATGGTTCGTTTTGCGGTGTGCCGCAAGGGCCATCACCATGTCATCGCTGCGCGCGACGGCGAGCTGCTGGTGCTTCAGCTGGTGGCTCCGCAGGTGGGTCTGGCGGGCATGGTGACCACCGTGCTGGGCCCTGCACCGGCCGCCAATGTCGAGCCGCTGACCGGCGTGGCGACTGAGCTGGCCATCTGCACCACCGCGGCACAGTTGGTCGGTCATGGCGTGGCAGCTGCCTCGGCACGCATCTATGCCGAGATTGTCGCCGACCCGAGCAGCTGGGTGGAAATCACTGCCGGCCAACGCCATCCGGGTGGCACCTCGACGCAGACCGACGTGGCTGCGGGCGTTCTCGACTCGCCGCTGGGCAGGCTGGTGTCGCTGCCCCGCCGTGTCGGCGGTGAACTCTACGGAAGCTTCCTGTCCGGCACACAGGAAAATCTGCAACGCACGCTGGATGGATTGCTCGAGTTCCTCCCCGCCCGCGGTTGGTTCGATCACACTTCGGATGGCGCTTCCGCGCACACCCACGATCACGCTCATGCCTCCTATCGAGGCTGAATTCCTGCCGCTACCAGTGAAAGATGGATCCAATGCCCCAGCACGATGAGCACGATGATCTCTCCGCCTTGGACTTCTCCTCCCACCAGTCCGGATCCGACGACGGTCACGACGAATCAGATGCCCTCGATTTCTCCGCCGCCGATGACAGCGGCGAGGAGTCAGACGTAGCAGCGTTGTACGACTACGCGCCCACCGAGACCGAAGAGATCGACACCGAGCTGGAAGCCATCGCCGCGGCGACCGAGGCCGCCGAGGACGCGCGCGAAGACGAAGAGTCGGGCCCGCAGTTCACGGTGACCAACCCCCCAGAGACGGTGTCGGTTACAGCACTCATCGATGGCAGGACTCAGCGGGTCAGGCTGTCGGCGACTGCGACCAAGCTCACCGAATCCGAACTCGCAGACGAGATCCTGGTCCTCGCCGAACTGGCCCGGAAAAAAGGGCTAGCTGGCCAGCACACCTACCTGACGGAAAATGCATCTCAGATAGAAGGGCTGGACGGCCTGGCCGAAATCGGAGTAGACAGCAACCAACTCCTCCGCGACTTGATGGAGTCTGGCATGCAATTGCCGACGCCGGAACAGGCCGACGCGGCACAGACCGAAGTCTTCGCTGCCCGATACACCCCCGATAAATGACCGATCACCTCGCTGGTCTGTTCGAAAATGCGGTCGGCATGCTGCCCGTCTCCCAGGCACGATCGCTGGACCTTTTCACCGAGATCACCGACTACGACGAGTCCGCCTGCGACGCTTGGGTCGGTCGCATCCGGTGCGGCGACAACGACCGGGTGACGCTATTTCGCGCCTGGTACTCGCGCACCCACTTCGGTCGGCTGGCGGGGGCAGCCCAAATCTCGATGAACGCCGTCGGCGCCCGGGTCCCGATCGGCGGCCTCTACGGCGACATCACCTACCCGGTCAATTCACCGTTGGCCATTACCCTCGGTTTCGCGGCAAACGAAGCAGCGCAAGGCAATTACGCGGACGCAATGGAAGCCGTGGAGGGCAGCCCGACCACCGGCGCCGAGCATTTGCTGTCATGGGCCAAGGCGGTCGTCTACGGGGCTGCGCAACGTTGGACCGAGGTGATCGACGAAGTCCGGGCGGCCGGTAAGTGGCCGGACACGTTCCTATCTTCGGCCGCCGGCGTCGCACATGGCGTCGCGGCGGCCAACCTTGGTCTGTTCACCGAAGCCGAACGCCGACTCACGGAGGCGAACTCCTCGCCCGCGGGTGAAGCCTGTGCCCAGGCCATCGCCTGGTATCTGGCGATGACCCGCCGCGGCCAGGGCAACGAAGAAGCTGCGGTGGCCCTGTTGGAGTGGCTGCAGACCACCCACCCGAGCCCTAAAGTAACTGCAGCGCTTAAAGATACGTCTTACCGCCTGACGCCGACCAGCGCCGAGCAGATCGGGGCGCGGACCGACCCCTGGGATGCGGCCACTGTCGTGGCCGACACCTCTGGACGGGAAAAGCTGCTCGCCGAGGCGGACGCCGAGCTGCAACGACAGATCGGCCTGACCCGGGTCAAGGATCAAGTCGAGCGATACCGAGCCGCGACCCAGATGGCGAGAGTGCGCGCCGCCCGTGGCATGAAGGTCGCGCAGCCGAGCAAGCACATGATCTTCACCGGGCCGCCGGGTACCGGCAAGACGACGATCGCGCGCGTGGTCGCCAATATTCTGGCCGGGTTGGGCGTCATCGGCGAACCCAAACTGATCGAGACCGCACGCAAGGACTTCGTCGCCGAATACGAGGGACAGTCGGCGGTGAAGACCACCAAAGCGATTGATCGCGCATTGGGCGGTGTGCTGTTCATCGATGAGGCCTACGCACTGGTCCAGGAACGGGACGGTCGAGCCGACCCGTTCGGGCAAGAAGCGCTCGACACCCTGCTGGCGCGGATGGAGAACGACCGCGACCGCCTCGTGGTGATCATCGCGGGCTACAGCAACGACATCGATAGGCTGCTGGAAACCAACGAGGGCCTGCGGTCGCGATTCGCGACCCGGATCGAATTCGATTCCTACTCCCCTGAAGAAATTTTGGATATCGCGAAAGTCATTGCGTCATCCAATGACTCGTCGTTGAGCCTGGAAGCGGCCGAAAACCTGCTGGGTGCGGCCAAGCTGCTCAGCCAACAGACCGTGCGGGGCAAAGCCGGGATCGACATCGCCGGCAACGGTCGCTATGCGCGCCAGTTGGTAGAGGCTGGCGAGCAATACCGCGATATCCGGCTGACCCAGGCGGTCGACTTCGAAGAGCTCGACGTGGATCGCCTCAGCGAGATCAACGGTGATGACATGGCCGAGGCGATCGCCTCGGTACACGGACGCCTCAGTATCACCGAGTGATGTATGGCGGGTTTTAGGCTTACTACCAAGGTCCAGGTGAGTGGCTGGCGCTTTCTGCTCCGGCGACTCGAGCACGCCATCGTTCGCCGCGATACCCGAATGTTCGACGATCCGCTGTCCTTCTACGGCCGATCGGCCGTGCTTGGCATCCTCATCTCGGTACTGATCCTGGTGGGCGCCTTGGCGATGGCGTACTTCAAGCCACAGGGGAAACTCGGCAGCGGCAATTTGTTCGTCGACCGCTCGACCAATCAGCTCTATCTCATGGTGTCGGGGCAGTTGCACCCGGTGTACAACCTGACCTCGGCGCGACTAGTGCTGGGCAATCCGGCCGAGCCGACTGGCGTGAAGTCCAACGAACTGAACAAGTTGCCCAAAGGCCAGTCCGTCGGTATCCCCGGCGCTCCGTACGCCACCCCCGTGTCGGCGGACACTTCGTCGGTGTGGGCGCTGTGTGACACGGTTACCCGGCCCGACGCCATTAGCCCCAGCATCCAGACTGCCGTGATAGCAATGCCGTTGGCGATCGGTTCCTCGGTCGATCCGATCCTGCCGAACGAGACACTGCTGGGGACCTACCAAGGCAAAGACTGGATCATCACCATCAAGGGGCGCCACGTCACCGATCTGTCTAATCGCTCCCTGACCTCTGCGCTGGGAATCCCGTTGAACGCCAAGCCAACCCCCATCTCCACCGCCATGTTCAACGCGATACCCGATGCCGGGTCATGGGTGTTGCCGCCAATCCCGGGCGCGGGTGCACCCAACACTTTTGGGTTACCTGACGAACTTGTGATCGGCTCGGTCTTCCAAGTCCAGACCGTCTATGGCGCACAATTTTTCGTGGTGCTGCCCGACGGCGTCGCTCGGGTGAACGCCAACACCGCCTCGGTTCTGCGCGCCACCGAATCGTACGGATTGGTAGCGATACCGTCGGTGGTGAAGAGTCAGGCCGTCCGGCTCCCCGAACGGGATTACCCTTCGCCGCTGCCCGACGAACCGATCAAGATCGTGTCCCGGCCTAACGAGCCGGTGCTGTGCTGGACCTGGGAACGCAAACCCGGCGAGTCCGGGGCGGCTAAGACAACCGTGGTGACCGGTCGGCATCTGCCGATCCCGCCGTCGGCCATGAATTTGGGCATCAAGCAGATCCAAGGCGCAGCAACCGTTTACATCGATGGCGGCAAGTACGTGCAGCTGCAGTCCCCAGATCCGCGGTACGGGGAATCCCTGTACTACGTCGACCCGGAGGGTGTGCGCTACGGGGTACCGGATGGCCAGACAGCTGCGTCACTGGGCTTGTCGTCACCAAAACCCGCGCCCTGGGAGATCATTCGTCTGTTGGTGGACGGACCGGTGCTTTCCAAAGACGCGGCGCTACTGGAGCACGACACCCTGCCCGCGGACCCGAGTCCGTCGAAGCTACCGGCGACCCCCGGAGCCTCCTGATGACGACTAGAAAATTCACCCCGAGCGTCACTCGCGGCCCCAGGCTGACCCCGGGCGAGATCGCCATCACGCCTCCCGAGGACCTCGGTGTCGATGTTCCGCCGGCGTTTATCCAAAAGGTTCTTCCCTATGTCATGGGTGTCTGCATGCTCGGCATGATCGGCATCATGGTGTTTACCGGCACCAAGGCCTTGTCGCCGTACATGATGATGACGCCGCTGATGATGATCATGATGTCGTTGAGCATGGTGGGTGCCGGCGGGGGCGGCGGCGGCAAGAAGGTGCCCGAGATCAACGCCGACCGTAGGGAGTACTTGCGGTATCTGGCCGGACTTCGCCCGCGGGTGACGTCCTCTGCCACCGCACAGGTCGCGTTCTTCAGCTACCACGCCCCTCATCCCGACGACCTGCTGTCGATCATCGCTACACCCCGGCAGTGGTCGCGCCCGGCCAGTGCCGACTTCTACGCCGCTACCCGCATCGGAATTGGCGACCAGCCGGCGGTCGACCGGCTGATGAAGCCGTCGGTCGGCGGCGAGCTGGCGGGCCCGTCGGCGGCGCCTCAGCCCTACCTGGAGCCGGTCGCCAATATGTGGGCGGTCAAGTTCCTGCGTACCCACGGCCTTATCCACGACTGCCCGAAACTGGTGCAGCTGAGAACATTTCCGACGATTGCGGTGGGCGGCGACCCGGCCGGGGCCGCCGGGCTGCTGACCGCAATGATTTGCCACCTGGCGGTGTTCCATCCGCCGGACCTGTTGGCGATCCGAGTCCTCACCGAAACCCCCGATGACCCCGAGTGGTCGTGGCTGAAATGGCTTCCACACGTGCAGCATCCGACCGACACCGACGCAGCCGGGCCAGTCCGGATGATCTCCGCCCTGCCGGACAGCCTGTCCGATCTCGCCGCGCGGGGTCCACACTCGCCCGATTCGACTCCGGGCGGACCGTACGTCGTGGTGGTGGATCTGACGGGCGGCAAGGCGGGGGTTCCACCCGATGGCAGGGCCGGCGTCACGGTGCTCACCCTCGGTAACCACCGCGGCTCGAACTACCGGATCAAGGTGGCCGAGGATGGCACCGCCGACGACCGGCTACCCGGCCAGTCGTTCCGCCAGGTGACCGCGAGCACCGACCGCATGTCAGCTCAACAGGCGACGCGCGTCGCGAGGAAGCTGGCCGGGTGGTCGATCACCGGCACCCTCATCGACAAGAAGAGTTCCGGCGCCAAGAAAAAAGTAGCGACCGAGTGGCACCAGCTGGTCGGCGCCAAGAGCGTCGAGGAGGTAACACCCGCCCGCTGGCGGATGTTCGCCGACAAGGACCTTGACCGCCTGAAGATCCCGTTCGGTCACCAACTCAAGACCGGCGAGATCATGTACCTGGACATCAAGGAGGGGGCGGAATTCGGCGGCGGGCCACACGGCATGCTGATCGGAACCACCGGCTCGGGAAAGTCCGAATTTCTGCGCACCCTCATCCTGTCGCTGGTGGCGATGCACCACCCCGACCAGGTGAACCTGCTGCTGACCGACTTCAAAGGCGGTTCAACATTTCTGGGCATGGAAGAACTTCCGCATACGGCCGCTGTCATCACCAACATGGCAGAGGAAGCCGAGCTCGTCGGTCGCATGGGTGAGGTGTTGACCGGCGAACTCGACCGTCGGCAAAACCTGCTGCGCCAGGCCGGAATTCAGGTCGGTGCGACCGGGGCGCTGTCAGGTGTGGCCGAGTACGAAAAGTACCGTGAGCGCGGCGCTGACCTGAAACCGTTGCCAACGCTTTTCGTTGTCGTCGACGAGTTCGCCGAGTTGCTGCAAAGTCACCCGGACTTCGTCGGGTTGTTCGACCGGATCTGCCGCGTCGGGCGCTCGTTGCGGGTGCATCTGCTGCTTGCCACCCAGTCGCTGCAGACCGGAGGCGCGCGCATCGACAAACTGGAGCCCAACCTCACCTACCGGATCGCGTTGCGCACCACCAGTTCCCATGAATCCAAGTCGGTGATCGGTACCCCGGAAGCGCAGTACATCACCAATAAGGAAAGTGGTGTGGGGTTTTTACGGGTCGGCATGGAGGACCCCGTCAAGTTCAGCACCCTGTACACCGGTGCCAACTACCTTCCGCCGGCGCAGGTCGAGACCAACGGCGAGGCCGGCGTGGAGAGCTCGCGCAACGGCGCCCGGGCTGTGCACATCCGCCAGTTCACCGCGGCTCCCATCCTCGACGAGGCAGCACCATGAGTGTCGAATCAAAAGGACGGCCACTGAGCGAGGTGGTGCTGGACCAGCTCAGTACCGCGGAGTCGCGCGCTTACAAGATGTGGCTGCCGCCGCTGATCGATCCGGCACCGGTCGGCGAACTCGTCGCGCGCTCCAATCGACAGCGGTTGTACTTTCCGTTGGGGATCATGGACGAGCCGCGCCGGCACCTCCAGGAACCGTGGGGCGTCGACGTTTCGGGGGCGGGCGGCAACATCGGCATTGGAGGCGCACCCCAGACCGGGAAGTCGACGCTGCTGCAGACCCTGGTGCTGTCGGCCGCTGTCTCGCACTCACCTCGGCAAGTTCAGTTCTATTGCATCGACCTCGGCGGTGGCGGGCTGATGTATCTCGACAAGCTTCCACACGTCGGCGGTGTGGCCACCCGATCGGAACCCGACCGGGTGATGCGGGTGATCGCGGAGGTGCAAGCCGTTCTGCGGCAACGAGAAGCGGCGTTCAAAGAGCATCGGGTGGGCTCGATCGCGTCCTACCGGCAGTTGCGCGAGGACCCCAGCGAGCCGGTTGCGGCCGATCCGTTCGGCGACGTCTTTCTGATCGTCGACGGGTGGCCGGCGTTCGTCGGCGAATTTCCCGACCTGGAAGGACACGTCCAGAATCTCGCCGCGCAGGGCCTGTCGTTTGGCGTCCACACCATCATCACCACACCGCGCTGGACGGAACTGAAGTCACGCGTACGCGACTATCTCGGCACCAAAATCGAATTCCGGCTCGGCGACGTCAACGACACCCAGATCGACCGCGCCACCCGAGACATCCCGGCGAATCGACCGGGCCGGGCGATGTCGGTGGAAAAGCACCACCTGATGATCGGCGTGCCCAGACTCGACGACGTGCACAGCCCCGAGAATCTCGTCGAGGCGATCACCGCGGCGGTGGATCATGTTGCGGCCCAGCATACTGAGGAGGCGCCTCGGGTCCGGGTGTTGCCGGAGCGCATCCACCTCTGCGAACTCGACCCGAACCCACCCGGCCCGGATTCCGACTACCGCACCCGCTGGACAATTCCGGTCGGCCTGCGCGAGGCCGACCTTTCGGTCGCCCAAGCCAATTTGTACACGGCCCCGCACTTACTGATTTTCGGTGCGGCCAAGTCGGGCAAGACAACCATTGCCCATGCGGTGGCCCGAGCCATCTGTGCCCGCAACAGCCCCGATCAAGTGCGCTTCATGCTGGCCGACTACCGGTCCGGCCTGCTGGACGCGGTGCCCGACAGCCACCTACTCGCTGCGGGAGCGATCAACCGCAACGCCCAGTCGCTGGATGAATCCATCAAAGCGCTGGCGGCCAACCTGCAAAAGCGGCTGCCGCCGTCCGACCTGACCACCGCGCAGTTGCGGTCACGGTCATGGTGGAAAGGCTTCGATCTCGTGCTTTTAGTCGACGATTGGCACATGATCGTCGGCGCTGCCGGAGGGATGCCACCAATGGCGCCGTTGGCTCCATTGTTACCTGCGGCTTCCGATATCGGATTGCACATCATTGTCACCTGCCAAATGAGTCAGGCGTATAAGGCGACCATGGACAAGTTCGTCGGCGCCGCCTACGGCGCGGGATCTCCGACCTTGTTCCTATCCGGCGACAAGCAAGACTTCCCATCGAGGGATCTCCAAGTCAAGCGACGGCCCCCTGGCCAGGGATTTCTGGTCACGCCGGACGGCAAGGAGGTCATCCAAGCCGCCTACATCGATCCTCCAGAAGAAGTGCATCCAGCACCACATGCAGCCGGTTAGCATTATCAGAACGCCCATTACAGGAGCCGAGAATCAATCGCGATAAACCGCGCCGGGACCTGCATTGTGCGATTAAGCTTTCCACCAGAAAAATAATGGTTTTTGTTCACTTAGAATTTGAAATTCGTTCACGAATTATTAGA
This sequence comes from uncultured Actinomycetota bacterium, assembly GCA_963826365.1. Classification (GTDB taxonomy): domain Bacteria; phylum Actinomycetota; class Actinomycetes; order Mycobacteriales; family Mycobacteriaceae; genus Mycobacterium. The sequence continues at coordinate 158,842 of CAWGXA010000019.1, forward strand.
GAAAGACGATGCTAAATGCAACCTATCTCGCATCGTCGGATCCACCGAAACTCTCGCGTAACACTCGACGGCAAAAACCGGCCCACCTCGCAACCAAGGGAGACAGAGCCATGCTGTGGCACGCTATGCCACCGGAGCTGAACACCGCGCGGCTGATGGCCGGAGCGGGACCGGCACCGATGCTGCAGGCCGCCGCGGGCTGGGAGACGGTGGCGGCCGCCTTGGAAACTCAGGCCACCGAGTTGGCCGCCAGCCTGACCGCCCTCAAGGGAGTGTGGACCGGAACCGGCAGCGATCGCGCCATCGCCGCGGCCACTCCGATGGTGACCTGGTTGCAGACCGCGGCACAGTCGGCGCAGAAGCGGGCGATGCAGGCCGCCGCCCAGGCCGCGGCGTACGTCAAAGCGTTGGCAGTGACACCGTCGCTGCCGGAGATCGCGACGAATCACATCACCCATACCGTCCTCACGGCCACCAACTTCTTTGGCATCAACACCATGCCGATCGGGTTCAACGAGATGGACTACTTCGTCCGGATGTGGAACCAGGCCGGCGGCGCCATGGACATCTATGCGGCGGAGACCATAGCCAACACGGTCTTCGAACCACTGCCGCCGATGAAGCCGATCGTCGCGCCGGGGGTGGGCGAGGCCATAGCAGCCCAGGCGCTGGGTACCTTCTCGCAAGCGGCGTCCGAAGGCTCCCCTTTCGCATTGCGCGGGCTTGCTGCTGCCGCAGATGAGGACGATATCCCGGTTCCTATACCGAGTGCTGATGGGGTGGACCAATTTTCGCAGTTGATGCAAGGGGTAGGTCAGCTGGGCGGCCCAATGCAGCAGTTGATGCAGCCGTTCCAGCAGATGATGTCGTCACTGTCGGGTCAGGGCGGTAATCTCGGCGGCTCGGGAGGCCTCGGTGATGGCCTGATGGGCGGCGGCCGGCTCGGCGAGATGGGCGCCAAAAACGGCGCGCAGGTGGGGTTGCTCGGTGCGCCTCCGCTGTCCAGTCATCCGTTCGCCGGTGGCTCTGGTCCCAGTGTGGGAATGGGACTGATGCACGCGGAAGCGCTGCCGGGACAAGGTGGTTCGTCTCCCCGCACCTCGATGATGAGCCAATTGATCGACAAGCCGGCTGCGACGGTCGCGCCCGCCGGTGCCGGTGCCGGATCGTCGGCGGCGGGCGGCGCTGCCCCGATGGGCGCGAGGGGCCAGGGGGCACAATCCGCCGGCGTGGTGAAACCAGGGCTGGCGGCCCCCGCGGTGCTCACCGAGCAACGCGAGGACGAGGTCGGCCATGACGAGCTGTTCGACGAAGGCGACGAATGGTGAACGCCCGCAATCACAAACTTCCCGGCCGCCAGGGCCGGAAGACTTGCCATCATTTGGTGAGGCCAGAGCACAAAGAAAGTAGTTCAACATGGCAGAAATGAGAACTGATGCCGCGGCCCTCAGCGCAGAGGCCGCCAACTTCGACCGGATCTCCGGCGAGCTTCAGCGGGTCATTGCCGGAGTAGAGCAGACCGGTGGCGAATTGGCCAGCCACATGGTGGGCCAGGCCGGTTCGGCGACGCAGCAGGCGCTGACGCGTTTCCACGAAGCAGGCACGGCGCAGATCAAGGCACTCGGCGATATTTCTCAGAACATCCACCACGCCGGGATCCAGTACTCGCGGGCGGACGAAGAGCAGGCCGGTGCTCTGTCGTCGCAGATGAACTTCTGACCACAACCAGACCCTTAGCCTCAAAAAGAAACGGAGAGAAAATATGTCAGAACATCAGTCATGGAACTTCAGCGGCATCGAAGCCGGCGCGGGTTCAATCGCGGGTTCGGTGCAGACCGTGCACGGACTTCTCGACGAGGGCAAGGCCTCGCTCGGCAAGCTCGCCGAGGCGTGGGGCGGTAGCGGTTCGGACGCCTACCAGAGCGTCCAAGCCAATTGGGACACCACCTCTTTGGAGCTGAACAACTCGCTGCAGTCATTGTCGCAGCGGATCAGTGAGGCCGGTCAGACGATGTCCCAGACGGAGTCGGGCGTCACCGGGATGTTCACATAGAACGGCGAAAAGCGTCGAAACGCGGGATCGGGCGAGTTCAACCCCATGGAAGAACTCGCCTGTTCTCGTGTTTCACCATATGGATGAATTTCTGAGAGGTTCTCATGGCGACCGACTACGACCGGCTCTTTGCGCCTGCCGAGGGCGGCCAAATTCCGGATGCGGCCGGCTCGGAGCCGGACTTCGACATCGATTCGGACTTCGACATCGATTTGCCCGCTACGGCGCCACCCATGCCAACGAGCCCATTCGAGCCCAATGTCCATGCACCGCAGCCTATGCCGGTCGACTGGAACCAGCAACCCCCACCGGCTCGACCCGAAACCCCGCGGCCGCCGGTTGATTACGAACGGATCTTCGAGCCGTCGGAGGGAATTGAAATTCCTGATGAGGCCGGGGGATCCGACTTTGACGTGAATTCGGGCTTCGACGGGGGTGCGCCGCCCATGCCGACGAACCCGCCCCCACCCAATGGCCATGCGCTGCCGCACATGCCGGTCGACTGGGGCCACCAACCTCCGTCGGCTCGACCCCAAACCCGTCGGCCCCCAATGCCGGTCGACCGGAACGGCCAACCCCCGCCGCCCCGGCCCAAACCCCCGACGATCGAACCCGGACCGCCGCCTGCAGCACAATCCAGGCCGCCGCGGCGTGCACGCCAAGACCCTCGCGATCCCGAGGCCCCGCGCGGTCAGACCGCGCACTCGCCGCACAGCCACCGCGCCGGGGTAGAGCACAACCGGGGCAAACCAGCACCGACCCGCATGCCGGCGCGGCCGCGCGCCGACACATCTGTGCCGTCTCGCAATGGCGGTCCCACGCACGCACCGCCGCCAGTATCATCCACTGGTAACGTTGCAGCACAACAAAATCCGGCGATGACGCCGATGACGGTCGATCAGCACGCATCGGGCGCGGTTTCGCATATCGCCGTGAAACCCGCCAAGAAGTCCGCCGCGAAATTGATTTCGCGACGCGGATGGCGACGGTGGGTGCACAAGCTGACGCGCATCAATGTGGGTTTGTCGCGCGCGCAGAAATACGACCTGGACGTACGCGACCGCATTCGCCGCAGTCCTCGTGGCGCCTATCAGATCGCGATTTTAGGTCTGAAAGGTGGCGTCGGGAAAACGACCGTAACTGTCACCCTGGGTTCGGTATTCGCCCAGGTGCGACGCGATCGGGTCCTGGCCTTCGATGCCGACGCAAGTTGCGGAAACCTCGCCGATCGGGCCGGACGCCAGTCGGGTGCCACCATCGCAGATCTATTGGCCGACAAAGATTTAACGCACTACAACGATGTCCGCACGCACACCAGCGCCAACGCAGTCAACCTGGAAGTGCTTCCGGGACAGGACTACAGCACTGCACGACGCGCATTCAGTGAAGCTGACTGGCATTACGCGGCCGACGCTGTGTCGAGGTTTTACAATCTCGTGCTGGCCGACTGCGGCGCCGGTTTGTTCGATCCGGTGACCCGTGGCGTCCTGTCGACGGCGGCCGCGGTGGTGATCGTGACCAACGCCTCGATCGACGGAGCCCGACAGGCCGCGGTCGCAATCGACTGGATGCGCAATAACGGGCACCAGGATCTGCTGAGCCGCGCCTGCGTGGTGATCAATAATGTGTCTGCGGGAGAAACCAATATCGCCGTTGCTGAGCTGGTGCGGCAATTCGAGCAGTATGTTCAGCCCGGCCGGGTGATCGTATTGCCTTGGGACAAGCACATTGCGGCCGGAACGGAGATCCAATTGAGCCTGCTAGACCCCTCGTACAAGCGTAAAGTTTTAGAGCTAGCCGCAGCATTGTCCGACGATTTCGACAGAGGTGAACGCCGTTGAGTGCGCCCACCGACACGGCTGCCGGTGCGGGAGCTGCCGCCGCTCCGCCGGCCTCAGCTGCGGCCCCCGCCAAACCCGCGACCACCCGGGTAACGATCCTGACCGGCAGGCGGATGACCGATGTCGTACTGCCGTCGGCCGCATCGATAGAGACCTATATCGACGACACCGTCGCGGTGCTGGCTGACGTCATTGGCGAAACGACGGCGGACGTGCTGGCTGGTTTCGACTTTGCCGCCCAGGGCGCATGGACGTTCGCGCGGCCCGGAGCCCCGCCGCTGCAAGCCGACCAATCTCTCGACGACGCGGCCGTCGTCGACGGGTCGCTGCTGACGCTGGTGCCGGTGAGCCGCACCGAGCGGTATCGACCGCTCGTCGAAGACGTCATCGACGCGATCGCGGTGCTCGACGAATCACCGGAGTTCGATCGCGCGGCTCTGAATCAGTTTGTTGGGGCGGCGATCCCGGCGGTAAGCCTGGCCGTCACCGTAATCGCGGCGCTCGCGTGGGCCCATACCGGCCAGCACGTGTGGTGGCCACTGGGGCTGGGTATCGCGGGAATCGTCTTTCTGGTGGGCAGCTGGGCGGCCAACAGGTTCTACCGGAACGTGAACTTTTCGGAGAGCCTTCTCGCGACTGCGTTTCCGTTGATCGTGGTAGCGGTGGGGCTGGCAATCCCGCGGCCCCGCGGGGTGGCCGCGTTGGGACCGCCTCAGTTTGCCGGCGCCGCTGCCGCCGTGCTCTTTTTGACCCTGATGACGCGGGGCGGGCCTCGTCGACGAACCGAACTGGCATCGTTTACCGCGGTCGCTGCGATTGCGGTCACCGCGGCTGCCGTCGCATGGGGATACGGCTGGCAACAGTGGCTGCCGTCCGGCGCAATTGTGTTCGGGTTGTTCACCGTAACGAATGCGGCCAAGCTGACGGTCATCGTTGCGCGGATTGCACTACCGCCAATCCCGGCACCCGGCGAGACGGTGGACCACGAGGAACTGCTCGATGCGGTTGCGGCCGACGAATCCCCTCAGGACAAGGAAACCGCGACCTGGCAGGCGATCATGGCTTCAGTGCCGGCGTCGTCGCTACGGCTCACGGAACGCAGCCACCTCGCCAAGCAACTGCTGATTGGGTTCGTCACAGCGGGCACCCTGTTTCTTGCGGCCGGTGTGATCGCGGTGCTGACACGCGGACACTTCTTCATCCACACCTTGGCATTGGCTGGTCTGGTCACGGTGATGTGCGCGTTCAGGGCGCGCCTCTACGCTGAGCGTTGGTGCGCCTGGTCGCTGCTGGCAACCGCCGTCGCCATTCCGATCGGAGTGACCACACGGCTGTGCATCTGGTACCCGAACAGCACCTGGTTGTTCCTTACAATTTTGTGTGCCGCGAGCCTGGTGGCACTCGTCGTAGTTGGTGCGGCGGCCGGGATTCGGCGCATTACACCGGTGATGAAACGAACACTGGAATTGTTCGACGGCGCCGTGATCGCGGCGATCCTGCCCCTCCTGCTCTGGATAGCCGGCGTCTATGACACCGTCCGCAATATCCAATTCTGAGCCGGCGGGCTGCCCCGACAACGCTCGAGAAATATTGCTGCACTTGGCATGCGGCGCCTTCGGTAAAATCTCTGAGATCGGGCACACGCACACACAAGGACCGGACGATGACTGAATCACTGGTGGTTGATCCCGCTCGTCTCAAAGCTTCCGGGATCAAGCTGCGCGACCAGGTCTTACCTGCGGCTCCGGCACCGATCTCCGCGCCCGGATCCGATTCCGTCTGCGCGGCGATCAACGTGACGATGCCGATCATCGAATCGCCGGTCGTTGATGGGTTACCGGATGTCCAAGCCGCCCTTACCAATACGGGATCAAAAATTGTCGCTGCCGCTGACCGGTACGCAGAGACCGACCAGCTGCTGGGCGAGCACGTCGGCACGGTCCAATTTTCGGCCGCTCGCGAACAGCAACCCACGGACGCTGTGACGGATCAGCCGGCTAGTGCCCCGGCAAGCCGGCGATTAGGTGCCGAGACAGCCGATAAGAAGACCGACGACACACCTGACAAAAAGCCAGATAAGAAGCCGAGCCCGGTGGTACCAGCCAATCCCAATCAGGCGGCCGCCATGGCCCAGGCGGCGCAACCTCTTACCCAAGGCATGCAGAGCATTATGTCCGGCGTGCAACAGTTCTCGGGGGGCATGGGAAACACGGGCGCGTCGTCAGCGAAGCTCGCCGACGACACCAAAAAAGGCGACACCCAGAGCCCGGACGAATCACCCACCGACTCAGCGCAATTGGTCGATGCAACGACGAAGGACGCCGACGGCGCCGCATCGGGCAAGCAAGGGTCGGGTAGCGCTCCCGTCCAGCCACCGACCGGCGGCCGGCCAGAGACGGCCCAGTCAGAGACTGCGCTCTGAAGCTCCTCACCGCGTTGCGCTAAGCGGGACTCAAGACGCGCGGATCGGCCAGGGCGGCGTTGAGCAGCCCGGCGAGGTGTTTCCAATACAGCCAGTCCGCGATCGCGCTGCGCTGGGTCGCCGGATCGGCCGCGGCGTGCGCCTCCCCGAGGACCACTTCTTCGGAGCAGGCCGCGTAAGTCTGGAACGCCCGCAGGTGGGCAGCCTGCCGACCAGAAGCGTTGCTGGCCAAGGGCTTCATCACCTCGAACCACAAAATGAAGCGATCATCGGCAGCGGACTCGACACCCGCCGGCGGTAGCGGCATCTGGGTGAGCATTTCACCCAACCGTGCCACCCCCGCGGCCGGGGCGACGAGCACGGCCGCCGACTCGGGATCCACCACTTCGGCGGGCGCGGGTTGCGCGTCAGCCGCCGACTCGGCGCCGGCCGGCGCTGCCGGCAACAGATCGATCAGGCCCGCATCGCCGGTCGCCGCCAGCAGATCCGCCGCCTCGGAATCCACGACCTCCAGCCGGGACCGGCCGATCATGTCACCGGTGTCCGGGATGTCGTCCGGTGTCAGCACAATCGTCGCCACCCCGGCGTCGGACTTGGCCAGCTGCTGCTCGGTGCCAATGACCGCCCGCAGCTTTCTGCCGTGGTGATCGGCCCAGCCCAGCACCGCCATCACCGGATAGGTCGCCCAGCGTGCCCGGTCGGTCGCCGGGATCGTTTCGTCGCCGCTGGCCAGATGGACCTTCTCGGGCAACTGCACGTCTTCGGGTATGTAGGCCAGCCCATAGCTGTTGGCCACCACGATCGCCCCGTCCGTAGTCACCCCGGTCACCCAGAAGAACCCGAGGTCCATCTCGCCCCCGAGGCCGGGTGCGTTCAGTGCGGCCCCAATACGACGCGCCAACTGCAGCGGATCGGGACCGGCCCGACGCGACGCGTCTGCCGTCGCGGCCTCTGCAACTGCGTCACGTTCTGCGCGCGCGGCCGAAACCGGGATGACCGGGGCCGACATCACTACAACAGCTTCCTCGGCATCGAAGTGCTTGGCGTGCAACGGTTGTGCGCGTGGCTTGCTCTTCCCCGCAGTCCGGGTGCTAGCTGCCGGTTTCGTACCGGACGACTTATCGGCGGAGTTTCCTCCGACGGAAGCACCCGACTTTGTGCCCGAGCCGCCGCCGGCACCGCCCGATCCCATCGCACCGGCCGGCATACCGGTCGCCCCGGCAGGCGGGCCGGATGACGCTCCCCCCGCAGGTGTCGCCGCTGCCGGCAACACCCCCGCCGATGCCGCGGCCGGAGCCACACCCTTGCCGCCGCCCGCAGCCCCCCCTCCTGGCTGTGCCGCCCCGGCTGCCGGACTCAACGGCACCGCCGGGGTCGCCGGTGCCAGGGGAGCGCCCGATCCACCGCCCGGGGTACCGCCTGGCACCGGGTGGCCCGGCCCTACCGGCGTAAGCGGCTGCGGTCCACCCGGCTGCCCAGGCGTGGGGGGCGTTACCGGAGTCGGCTGCAGACCGCCGCCATCCAATGGCGGAGTGCCGGGCGGCGTTGACCCTCCCCTGCCTGGGCTGGCGGGCGGTGTGAGCCCTCCCGCACCCGGGGGGATGGGTGCCGGCCGCGGGGATGGCGGAACCGCGGGCGCGCCCGGGATGGTGACCGGGGGCGGTATTTTTTGGTCTAGCAGGTCCTGCAGGGCATTGGCCGGCGGTTTCCACGACTTGCTCACCAAGATCTGGGCGGCGGTGCCGTCGACGATGCTGACGTTGGCTCCGTGCGCCATGCTCACCACCGTATTGATCTGCTGGGACCGTTCGTCAGCGTTCAGGCTGGCGTCATTATCCAGAGCCTCGATCGTGCGGTGAGCCGCCACCACGTTGTCGGCGACGTCCGACTTAGCCGCCACGATCGTCTCGGCAATATATTTGTGCCAAGTAATCACGGTGGCGAGACCGTTTTGCAGGGTTTTCATTTCATCGATGAGTGTCCCGAGTTCGCCGTTAGCGGCGCTGGCGGCGCTACCCGACCAGATACCTCCCTCGAAGATCTCCGCCCGCTGGCGCTGGCAGGTCTCCAAAACGTCGGTGACTTGTCGCAGCACCTGGGTGTACTGCTGGGCCCGGTCATAGAAGGCCCGCTCGTCGACGTCCGGCCACCCGCCCGGATTGAGCATCCGGTCGGCATAGCCTCCCGTCGGCTTCGCGACCCCCATCAGCTACTCCTGCGCGCTAGCGGGTTGCCGGTCCGGGTGCGGCCTCGTGTCGGACGGGCCGGCTGTCCGGGCGGCGTCCGCCGTTGGCTGCTGCCGGACATCATGATTAATGAGCGTAATCGACGTTGAGGCAAGGTAACTGCGGCAACATCAGCGGTCGCCACCGGTCGTGTGCGGCGGTGGTTTCTCGCCGGGTCCCTTACGCGGCCGGTTACCGATCACGCCTTCGGTCCAAGCCCGCTCCTCGGTGTAGAGCGACTCATCGCCGTCGGCGGACTGCACGCGCTTGCCCTTGCCGCCATCTGACTTGCCGCCGGCGCCACCCATCGGCATGCCACCGCCCATGCCGCCGCCCGCGCCGGCGCCCGGAAGCCCTTTGCCCAAGCCCGCGGTCGCCCCACCCGGTGCTGCTGCGGCGGGACGTGACGCCGCTTCGCCGTCGCCCAAGCCCTGCAATGGCGTGCCGGGCATTCCCGGCACGCCGCCTGCGCCGCCGAACGAAGCCGGTTTGACTCCCCCCATGCTCTTTCCGGATACGCCCGCTTTCTTCATCGCGTCGTCGACCATCCCCTGCGCATCCGGCGTTGCCGGCGTACCGCCGCCCATGCCTGCCGACGGCATCATCGGCATCATCGGCATGTTGGCCGAGGGGTCGGAGGGAATGCCGGGGGTGTCGGGAAGATCCGGGTTGTTGGGGTCGCCATCAGTGCTGGGGGGGCTGATGACGTAAGCGCCGTAAGGCGCTGTCGGATTCAGCGGCGGCAGTGGAATTCCGGCAGCCGAAATGTAGGTGGACAATGCCGTTTCCGACCTCGTCTGCAGCTTCTTGTACCAATCGATGGCCGAATATAGATATGGGCTTTTGTTTTGTACATAAAACTTGTACCAATAATCGCATTGCTGCACCTCGTAGGACGCCGGATGCTCGCCCTCCAGACCGTAATACTCCCCGGCATATATGTTGCCGGAAGCCCTGACCCTTTTATGCGCGTCGACAACCATTTGAGCCTGTTTAGCGAGCGACGTACATAATGTCACCATGCCAAATATCCACTGCTTCTGTGAGTTGAAATTCGACTCAACGGCCGTTCTCGCGTCACCCTCCCAGTTGAGGAACGGTCGGAACCGGTAGGCCAGTTGCTGGAACTGCAGCTGGTACCTGTTCCAGTCGCTGGCGCACGCCCTGAAGGCGGTGCCCTGGTCTGGGCTTTCGATGTCCTTCGCTGCCTGTCTCACCTCGTAGTAGGGGTATTCGAACGGCGGCGGCGGTGGCGGCGGCGCGGGGATGTAATCCGGGTCGCACATAAGCGACATTTCGTCGTCCCCGGACACCATCTTCGCCGACGCCCCGGAAGTGCCATCCATGTTTATCGCATTTATGCCTTCCGCCGCTTCCTCGTCGACCTCCTCATACGCTTTGGCTGCGTTCCGCAAGGATTTCGCCAGCGACTTCCACTCCCGCTGGCACGCTTGGATATACAGCCGCAACGAGTCGGCATTAATCGCGATTTGCACGGCAGCATCACGGACAAACGAGAGGGCGCATGGTGCCTGTGGGTTGCCAATCGGCAGAGCAGGCAATGGCGCCTCGATTTCGTCAGCCCTCGCCATAAGTTCTTGGTACTCGACGTTCATCGTCTGCGTCATATCGGCTCATTCTCCTCGGGGCCAAGCCACGGTGCTCAGTAGTTCAGTTACCTGTCGGCGCAATCTCGATCGGCGGCTGGCGCTGCCGCGAAGTACCAATCGTGTTGTGCCGCAGCGCGAAGTGGGCAAGCAGCCAGACCCTGCCCACGCCCATGGGCTTATCGTTGTCGTCGGCTGGCATGTCTGCGGACTACTTGCTTGCGCTCAACAGCACCAACGATGCTCGGGCGCCATCGCCAAGGTGCGATCACCGACGACCCCTTTCGTTGTGCCGGGCCATGCGAGCCGTGCACTTCAGCGCCGACCGCTATCGAGTGCAATCGTAATGCACCAATCTGGGCCGGGGCGCGCCCATTTTCGACCCTCATCACCGGCGTAATCGCGGCTCTCCGGTGCATTCTTTGGCAGCGTGAAGTTGCTGCGGGTCCCGTCCACTCCGAATTCAACTCGGCGACATCGTCTGTTCAACTCAAGGCGCTTACTCGTTACCTTCGGCGCATTGTCGGCGAGCCCGCGTCGACCGCTCGCATGGCATCGGTCCCAGAGTGCCGTCGGTCAATCTTCTGCACGGAAAAAGACGCCATCCGCCTGCAATACGCGGCCGTTGCGCACGTCCACGAAACCGGGCGCCAATCCAGCCAGCACGAAGCCAAAAGAATCCATTAGCTCGAGCGCATCTTGGATCAGAATGTCGCCCTTGTATAAGGATACGAAGGACAGTTCAAGTTGTATGCCGGCGCAACGGTCGTTAATCGTCGACTCACCGCCGGCGATCACCTGCTTCTCGAACCCTTGCACGTCGATCTTCAGGAAAACCGCTGCGCTGTCCCGCAGCAGTCCCGGGGCCAGACAGTCCAATCTGCGTATCGCCACATCTTCGGCACCGACATAGTTGGCCTGCGGAAATACCTCCTGATGACTTCGAAGCATGGGCAGGATGGAGCTGCTCGCGCCGGCGTTGCCGGCAACATTCATCGCGGTGGTTCCCTCGAAGTCCCCCAGAGCGCACTGCCGGCAATCCCACAACGGATCCGCCGCCGAACTGCTGGCCAGCCGAGAAAACGGTCCCGATAAGGGTTCGAACGAAATGATGCGGCCATTGAAGTCAGCCTGGCGCAAGGAGGTGGCATATTGGCCCGAATTCGCTCCGACGTCAAGAACGGCTTCTACCTTATGCGAGGTGAATTCTTTTACTAAGTTACGCCGCCAATCGGATTCAGAATAGTAATTTCGCACCGTCATATTGGCGCGATTTTCAATCCAATAAAAACCCACCGCGTAACGCTAACATCGCGGTGGCCGCCGCCCGTCCGAACACCGCATTCCAGCGGCTAAGCGATATTCCGCGAGGGCAGGTCCCGATGGGTATATTCGAGGCGGCCGGACTCAGAAGGGACCACCACATTGGCAAGGCCGGCGGAAATCGCTCTTACCGTCAGCAAATTGGGCAAGCACATCGGCGCGCGTACTGCCCGAGAACACAATCCAATGGAACTGGGAGCCGGGCGACGTGGCGATATGGGACAACTATGCCGCCCAACACCGCGCGGTCGACGACTACGACGACGAGCACCGCTTGATGCACCGGGTCACCTTGATCGGCGAGGTCCCGGTAGATATCCATGGGCGACGCAGTCGGACGCCGGTCCCACCCACTGATATGAAGCTCGACATTCACCTCCAGACTCATTCCGACATAAGCGTGCACGGCGCGCATCGATACGTCGCCGCGCCGAAAAGTGAGGTCATGCTGCGCTGTGCGCAGTCGCTTGTCACTTCGATCAATCGCGCCGAGGGCGACATCGTCCTACATGTCTTTGATGATCACTCGTCTCCCGAGGCTCTCACGACGCTGCATCGGATACTCCGAAACTGCAGGCACCCCGTGGAATTCGTCGCACTCGAAGAGCGGGGCTATAACGCATCCTGCCTCACGTCGTTTTCCAGGGCGCGCGACGATGGTCGCGAACTTGTGTATTTCGTTGAGGACGACTACTTACACGCCCCGTCGGCGATACAGGAGATGCTCGACGTCCATGCGTTGTTCCGGAAGAGGCTCGACGGGCAGGAAGTTGCGCTGCATCCCTATGACGATCCGAAGAACTATTGGAGCCCGATATACGGTCGAGAGGACTGCCGCGTCATATACGGCACCGAAAGACACTGGCGGACCAATAACCACACCACGAATACGTGCTGGGTCGAAATCGGTACGCTGCAACGCAATTGGGAGCTTTTCGAGCTGCTCGCCCGCTATTCAAGCACCCCCTACGGCCAGGAGCATCACATCTTCGAGGCGTCGACGATCAACCAGATCTGGCGATCCCAAGTAGCCTTGTTCACCCCGATACCTTCACTGGCACTTCACCTTCAGTACGAAGAGCACAAGGACCCGTACCTGGACTGGGCGCAATGGTGGCGGTCCGCAGCCTACTGAGGCGTCAGGAATCGCGGCTCTCGAACAGGTCGCAGTAACTTTGCAGTTCTGCGGATTTGAATTGTCGATACATTTTGAATCTCACCTCGCCGGCCTGCATACGCGCGAGCAGTTGTTCGAATCCGCCGAAGAGGTCGTCGTACTGCTCTTCGAGTACCGCAAGGCGGCCACTGGACTGCTCTGTCCGATTCGTGTGTGCGATCCGCAACGCGAGAACGGAAAGCCGATCCACGATGGTGGCGGGAGTCTCGGTGTGCAGCGGGGCACTTTGATTCAGATTGATGTGATCGAGCAGAGACACGTCGATGCCCTCGATGGCCGCGTTCCGCCGGGCGTTCAGGTCGTCGATGCGACGTTTCCGGCGAGCCGCCTCAGAGTCGCCGACGTCGGGCCGGCGAACGGCGTCTTCGTGATGCCATAGGGCGAAGTTCAATGCATGCAGGTGTATCGCCCTCGCCGCGATCCTGCCGCTATCTGATGTGCCGACGGGCTGTTCGCGGTGCCACGACAATGCGGTCTGGTAAAACTGGCGCACGGTGGCGAGGAGCTCTGGATTGACCGAATCACACAGCGCGCCAACGGGTATGGTGTCCCCCGGTCGTGGCTCCTGGCCTTCGATGCCCCCTGAATTCTTAAACATGTTCTTGGACAAGTTCTTCCATCGCTCTGAGCACCGCGTCAACGGTGATGTCCGCCATGGTGCTCGCCTCGACGTGCCGGTGGGGCGCAAACCTGAACCCCCATAACGTGGCCTGGGTCGGGCCGAAGAGGCCGACCCCAGGCACGTGCGCCAGATCGGCGGCATGGAGCATGCAGGAGTCGATCCCCAGGAAAAGGTCCGCGCTGGCGACCAAGCCCATCGTGAGATCCAGTGGTAGTCCGAGATAGGGAAGGACGCGGTCTCGCTCGCGCCCGACGTTGAGCTCCTCATTTCCCATCCCCACCACCCAGGCCACGAAATCGCGATGCCGCGTCAAGAACCGGTCCAGCACATCGATGAATCTGGTGGCAGACCACCGCTTCTCTTCCCAATTGGTGTCGGCGTGCACGACGAGTACCTTCAACCCTGCTGGCACAGCGGCACGAATTGATCGGGCTTCGTGCTGCACGGCCGGCGGGAGAGGCACCGGCTGCGCGTAGTTTTCGATCTGCAGCGCGGGATCGAACAGCCGCGCCAACTTGAACGTCAGGTCGGCCGAGTGCGGCAGATCTCTCGGGACAATGATGTCGTAGTCGTCGTCGGTCGGGAAGCCGACGCTCCAGGTGGGAGCCAGGCGTCGCCAAAGGTACCGGATAAAGCCGTTCGACGGCATGTCCCACGGCACTGCGTTGAAAAATACGTCGACAGTGCCGATCTCGGATACGAGGGTTTCGTAATCGAGAGTCCGATGTGCGTGTGCCCCTATCGGCGGTCCTGCCGGAACTACTCCGGTGATGTCAACGAAGCGAGGACTGACCTCCCGGAAGCACAGATCGAACGCGGTTTGTGGGCACATCAGCGTGAGCGGGGCGGCAAACATCTCGGCTAACGCTCGCAGCGTCGGCAACGTCAGAACGGAGTCGCCAATAAAGGTGGAGAAATACACCACCGGGTTGCGTGCCTGCAGCAGATGGCTCAGCGTGCCGTGCTCAATATTCAACGACTGGCCGCCCTGCAGGACTGTCATTTCACTCAACCCGACCAACCTCCAGCCAGAGCTTGGGCGTCACCGCGGCGGCGTCGCATCACCTGATCATCTCTCCGACAAGATCTTCCAGTGCGCTGAGCACCTCGGCGGCGGTGATGTCTGCCATGGTGCTCATCTCGACATGCCGGTGTGGCGCGAATCTGAAACCCCATGTCGCGGCACGCGTGGGGCCGAAAAGTCCGACGCCAGGCACCCGAGCCAGATCGGCGGCATGCAACATGGACGAATCGATCCCCACGAAGACGTCCGCATTGGCGACCAGGCCCATGGTGAGGTCGAGAGGCAGCCCGAGCTGGGGAAAGATGCGGTCCCGCTCGCTTCCGGCGTTGAGCTCCTCATATCCCATCCCGACGACCCAGGCCACAAAGTCTCGATGGCGCGACAAGAACCGCTCCAACATATCGATGAACCTGGTTACCGGCCAACGTTTCTCGGTCCAATTGGTGTCGGCGTGCACGACGAGCACCTTGACCCCCGCTGGCACTGCGGCACGAATCGATCGGGCTTGCTGTTGAACTGCCGGCGCCAGGGGTACCGGCTGCGCGTAGTCTTCGATGCGCAGTGCAGGATCGAACAGCCGCGCCAGCGTGAACATCAAGTCTGCCGAATGACACTCGTCTCTGGGCACCACCACGTCGAATCCGCTGTCGGGTGAGAAGCCAATGCTTGTCGTTGGCGCTAGGCGGTGCAGCAACGGGCGAATCACGACATCTGACAATGAATTCCATGGCAGCGTGTCGATGAACACGTCGACAGCACCGATCTGCGACACCAACGCGTCGTAGTCGAGGGGTCGTTCTGGCTGGCCCGGCGGTGGGGGTGTCCCGACGAGGGGTAATCCCGTGATGTCGACAAAGCGCGGGCTCACCTCATGAAAGCAGAGGTCGAACGCGACCTTGGGACAGATCAACGTGATTGGCGCGCTGAACATTTCGCCCAACGCGCGAAACGTTGGCAGCGTTAGCACGGCGTCCCCGATATTGGTGACGAAACATACCGCGGGCCTGTCTGCCTGCAGTAGCTCGTCGCGTTGGAAACCCACCGTGTCCCGATCCGCTCAGTTGTAACCGAAGCGCCGCGCCAGGGCGTCGACTTTGGCCCAGGCTGGATCGTCGGCGTCGATCCGGTCCCGGGTGGTTGGCGCCTGGCGCAGCGGAGAGAGGTTTGCGATCTTCCATGGCAGGGCACCGCCGTCGCGGAAGAACTGGTGGTCGCCGGCCGTTTCCGGCGCCGGATGGGCGTGCGAGGCGGCACTGTCGGAAAAGCTCAAGCCCCAGCGGCCCAGCGCCGCGTCCAAGGTCGCCCTCGGGCGGGCTGCGAAGGCCTCGTAGCGCAGCACCACAAGCTCGCCATCACCGGCCTCGAGCGGCAGCAGGCAACTTTGCGCCAGCGCCAGGGCTTCGGCTACGGAGTCCTTGATCCAGAAGTCTGCGTCTGCCCGTGAGAGTGAATCACGATGCAGCAGATAAGAATTCACAACCTCACGCGGATCGCGCAGGACGAAGAGCACCACTGCCCCGGGGAAGGTGCGCCGTAGGGCCTCCGACTGAGCCGCATACCTCGGGTTCTTCTCACCCCAAATGGTGCAGGGTCCGGCGACGTCGCTCATGATCGCCCGCAGGGCAACGGCCGGGTCGTCGGTCTCCCGGGCGCAATGCCGGTAGGCCTCGTAGACCCCGCGCTCATCGAGGAAGGCCGCCAGCGTTCCGCTGATCGGTCCCCGGTTGATCTGGATCAGGTCGATCTCGTCGAAGATCTTGATGTCGTCATGGTGATTGAGGAACTGGGTGACGATGGTCATCCCGGACCTCGGCGGCCCCACGACGAACAGTTGCACGACTCGACCCTGCTCGCCGCCTCGGCTATCAGCGATCGGCCGCGACTATTCGCTGACGATCTTCTGCATGGATTCAACAATTCCGGCCAGCGCTTCAAAGGTCGCCCCGTACATGGCATCGTTGCTCGCCATCGCCTGGGCTTGCGCCTTCATCAGCGCCTCGTTGATGCGATCCTCCACCGTTTCGGCACCCAGCCGTAGCAGGCCGTCTTCGATGTGCAGCTGCGTGACAAGCATGTCTGGATTGATGACTACTTCGACAGTCTCGGTGTCGTCCACGGCGGTAAAGGATCCGGTGCCCTTCTGCTTCAACGCACCCTCAAGGAGGTCGTTGAACTTCTTCATTTCGTCCAGGGCTGCAGTGACTTGGGGATGCTGCTCAACTTCCACTTCAGATGGTCCTTAGCGTCGGGGATAGCCTGGCTGCCTGGGCGATTTCCTCGTGTGCCTCGGCCACGGCAGATGCTCAGTCTAAAGCGACCTGCGGTCGGCCTGCGACACTAATTGGGCTATTGCCCCGACTCAGACTCCGTGGTCTGAGTCGGTTGGTGAACAGAAGTTGAACGCACGGAAAAGCTTAGCCTTGACCGCTTTTCAGTGAGACAGCGCCGACGTCACGATCCGTCGTCTCTCCTACCGGGTAGCGCCGACTGGTAGCGGTCTTCCGCTGGCGGGGATATCGGCCGGATCGGCAGCTGACGATGTCGGGGAGTGCTAATGACGTTGTGCCGGAGTATTACCCGCTCGACGCCGGTGTGCCGGCCAAGATAGGTCGTCGCGTTGGCCCACGCCACCTTCGCCTCTGGCCCGATCTGTGCGCCGATCAGGGTGGCGAACTCCTGGAAATGCGGTCCCAGGGTGACGGTCCCGCCCGCCGCCGACGCCCGCACCGCGAATTGGGTAAATGCCCTGGCATCGCCCAGGTTGAGACTGGCGTCGACGTCGTCGAACGGCATATAGACCGGGTACTGGCTCGACGTTTCGCCGACCAGTACGCCGGCCGATCCGATCGGCAACTGCCAGTGGCGGCCGGAGACGTGCGTCTGGCCTTGCAGCGCGGCGCGCTGGCCACCCGACACCCGAGAAAACCCGCGTGGCCGCTTCGGCTTCTCTGCCGTTGTCAGTAACACCGTGGATTGTGGCGGCCGCCCGGGACCGATCCGCACCCTGGTGATGGTGTGATCGGCGGGCACTGACCACCACACGTCCGGGCCACCGGGCGCGGTGTAGGCGGTGGTGAAGTTGTCGTGTCCCTTGATCTTCGACCACTTCTCCCGTACGAAGCTGATTTCGGTGGCCTGATCGAAATCGTCAAAACTCCGCGCGCACACCGCATCCACGCCATTGCTGGCCAGTCGGTCGGCCATCCGCGTCGTTGACGCCACCAGATATCGGGCCAAGCCCGTGACGCCGGTAGCGCGGCGCCGAGCCGACTTTCGGGCGCGCTGTGGGTCGGCCCGCAGCACGACCCACGTCCGCCGGTAGACCGGGGCCGGGTCGTCTCCGATCACCTGCTGGTACAGGTTCACCACTTCTGGCGACGCGGTCTTGCCGACCCGGTAGCCGGCCGACACCACGTCGGCTTCCAAATCGGGGCAGTGCACTGACAGCAACTGCTCCACCAGCCGCGTGTCCACCACATCGTCGGTCTGGGCCTTCTTGTCGACGATGACGGTCGGCGTGAACGGTCGGGGAATCAGTTCGATGATCGCGACCAGGTTCCTGCCTTGCCAGCGCACGGCTACGTGATCTCCCGGCTGCACGGTCGCGCCGACGTCCGGCTCCGAGGGGGGTTCCGGCGGCCGGCGGTGTCGCAACAGCCAAGCGAACATCGCGGCGATCCAGCCGGTGATCCGGCGGCCGCGATAAGTGACCGTGGCCACGACGGCGGCCACCGCGACCAGCGTCGGGCCCGCCCATTCGTACCGCGTGCCCATAAACAGCAGAATGCAGAGCGGGGCCAGTGCCGCCGCCCACAACGCGTGACCGCTGGTGAACCGTAGGCGTAGTGATCTCATAGTTTCGTCAGCGCCGTTTCAATGCTTGCCCGACCAGTACGCCCAGTCCCAGCGCCACGATCAGACCGATGACCGCCACGGTCACTGCGTTGATCGGCCCGTGGTCCGGCCCCGGCACCGGCACCGGGGGCTGAATTCGGTTGACAGCGAGCGGAGTTCGCGCCGAGTTAGGCGGGACATCCCAAGTGAGTGCCGCAACCGCATCGACGGTGCCTGCGCCGACAGAATCGTCGACGCCACCGCCGGGATGACGCGACGTGGCCGTGATCCGGTTCATGATCTGCGCCGGTGCCAGGTCGGGGAACCGTTGCCGCAACAGCGCCGCCACGCCGGAGACGTACGCCGCCGCGAACGACGTACCGGCGATCGGCACCGGACCTTCCTTGCCCGGCAACGCATCCACCGGTTCAGCGAGGGGTCCGAGCGCGATGATGTTGTCGGCGGCCGCTGCGACGCTCACCCATGGCCCGTGCATCGAGAATTCGCTGGGCGCCCCGTTCTGGCCGACACCGCCGACCGTGAGCACCAACGGTGAGTACCACGCCGGAGTGACGATCGTCTGGACCCCGAGCCAACCGCGCGGGTCGGAGGCGATCGACGGATCAGGCGGTGGATTCTGCGCGCAATCGCCACCGACGTTGCCGGCTGCCACCACGACCACGGCGCCCTTGACGTTGACCGCGTAGTTCAGCGCTGCCCCCAGGGTGGACTCATCGACCGGCTTTTTGACCTTGAAGCAGGCCGCTTCGCTGATGTTAATGACACCCGCGCCGAGATTGGCGGCGTGCACCACCGCGCGCGCCAGGCTGCGGATGGACCCGGCCGCCGCCGTGGCGTTGGGATCGTTTTGGTTGTTTTGCGAGTCCTTCGGCTCGAAGGCTTCCGAGGTCTGGCGCACCGAAATCAACCGTGCGTCGGGCGCGACGCCGACGAACCCGTCGGTGAGCGCGGGTCGACCCGCGATGATCGACGCGGTGAGCGTCCCGTGCGAATCGCAGTCGGACAGGCCGTTCCCATCAGGAACGACGAAATCGCCACCCGGCTCGGCCGGAACCCTCGGTGTGGCGTCCACACCGGTGTCGATGACGGCCACCGTGACGCCGGCCCCGGTCGCGAACTTCTGGGCTTGGGTGATGCCCAGGTAGGTGTTCGGCCACGGCGGGTCGTGGAAATTGGTACCCGGCAATGTCAACGGCGCCTTGCAGACGCGCTTCTGCTCGAGGGGCTGATCGGGTCCGGTCACGTCGGCTGGCGTAGCCCCGGGATCGATGGTGGGTGGCGTGACGGCCGACGCGGGCGGCGCGCTAAGCAGGACGAGTGTGAGCGCCACCGTGATCAGGAAGATACGGTGCACCGCCGGACACTCCGTTCGCCAAGCCGCTGCGACTGTCGTGGCTTGCCACGCATCGCCTCCCGCATTTCGGGCCCGCGTGCATCTTAAGCACTGCGCGTGTCCGGCATGGGTCAGTCCGTATTCCGGGCGGAAGTCACCCCAACTGGCGCGGTCAACCGCAAATCGGTGTCTTGGGCGAGGGCTCGGTCAAAGCGCTATCGGCACATGCTTTTCCGCGCACGCGTCTCTCACCGCGGCGCTGACGTCCGGTGTGCGCAGCGTCTGCAGGTCTTCGACCGTCACCGAGCCCCTGTCGGTGCGATTCTGGGCGGCCACCCGGGAGTCCCGCAGCCGCTCGGCACGCTCAACCACGTTGCGCGCGAACCGCCCGTTTTGCATGACGTCGACGCCATGCTGGCCATCGGGCGCCTGGTAGGCACGCAAGACCGCACACGCGGCCTGCAGCGCCTCGGCGGCAGCGGGCTCGAGAACGGTGGCGCGCGGCCTGCCGTAGCGGATCGCGATCTCCGCCAGCTCGGCCGGCGAGTAGGACTCGAACCGCAGTTTGCGGTTGAACCGGCCCGCCAGACCCGGGTTCACCGTGAGGAATTCGTCGACTTCGCGTTCGTATCCGGCGCCGATGAAGCAGAAGTCGAACCGGTGCACCTCGAGCGCCACCAGCAGCTGGTTGACCGCCTCCATGCCGATCATGTCCGGGCGGCCATCTTGATGGCGCTCCACCAGCGAGTAGAACTCGTCCATGAACAGGATGCGGCCCAAGGAACGGCTGATCAGTTCGTTGGTCTTCGGGCCTGATGCCCCAATGTGTTCCCCGCAGAAGTCGGAACGCTTTACTTCGATGATCTCCGGGTGGCGCACGATACCGAGCCCGGCGTAGATCTTGCCCAGCGCCTCGGCGGTGGTGGTCTTACCGGTTCCGGGCGGACCCACCAACAGCATGTGGTTGGTTTGGTTGTTCACCGGCAGGCCGGCCGCCAGGCGCAACGCGCGGACCTCGATCTGGTCCTCGAGTTCGGAGACCGCTCGTTTGACCTCGGTCAACCCGACCTGGTGGTCGAGCAACGCACGACCCTCCTCCAGGAGTTCAACGCGCCGCTCTTTGTGTCCCTCCTCCGCACGCTGCTGCTCGGACAGCTCGGTGCTCACATCCCATTTATCGGTGCGGGTCTCGATGGCGCCCTCATCCGTCACCACCAGCTGTAGCGCGGGGTCGGCCAGCGCCTGCTTGGCGGCTTCGATCAGCGCGCCGTTGATCGTCGCCTTCGACAGCCAGACCTGCGCCTTGGCCTCGTCACCGAGCTGACGATGCGCCATCCCACGCACATACGCCAGATCGGCCGCGATCAACGGAAAGTCGTTGGGATCGACTGCGGTGACGGCAGTCTCGAGCAGCTGACGGCGTGACTCGGTGGGGCCTCCGTATCCGCTGCGCAGGTCGACCCGGTCAGTCCACTCCAGCGCAACCCTGGCCTGACCGAGATGAGCTGCAGCATGTGCCGCCAACGTACAGGTTGCCGCCGTGACCGCGGACATAATGATCGCTTGGGGCGGCAGGATGGCAGCGGCCACCAAGATCACATCCGGCCACCGCTGGGTGGCGAACATCAAATACGCCTCGATGTACTGCTTCCACTGGTGGTTCTCCCACGTGTCCAGCAGAGCCGAATCACCCAGTAACGCTTCGGCTTTCTCGTATTGGCGATCGTCGATGAGTGCGCTTGCCAGCGCCAGACCGGCATGCGAGGCCTCGGTTACCGAAATGGACAGGTAGGGACCGGCTTTGATCGGCGCGGACAAGCGTGCGCCGATTCGGTTGGTCTCGCGGTGCAGCCGCACCCCATATTCGTAGAGGTGCTGCACGCTTGACAATGCCTCGTCGCCCGCGGCGATCCGTCCCAGCCAGGCGTCGGCCATCGAGGGATCAACTTCCGTTGCCTCCCGGAACCGCATCGCGGCCGCGCTGACATCGGTGTCGAGCAACGCCATCGCCTGGTCGAAATACTTTCGTGCGGCAGCTGGAGTGGTGCTGCTGGTCATGGTGTATCCACTGCTTCCAGCTCAGAAGTTCGTAAAGCCATCGGTTCCAACGATACGTACCGGTTCTCGGCGCGGAACAACTCGACCTCGACCGAATGGACTTGACCGCCAGCCGTCACTTCCATCGTCGCCGGACCGGTCTGGGTGATCAGCACGTTGGCAGTCCCCCGGTACGGCTCGCCAGGCTCCCCGACGGAGATCAGGGTGTTCGGCCTCGGTGCCGGAGATAACGTGCCGTCCACGACGCTGACCGTGGTGCCGGAGACCGGCTTCGCCTGATCGGTCACCGCGATGTCTGGCATCCGAACACTGTCCCACCGCTGCATGTTTCGAGTGTGCACCGTAATCCGCTCGCCGGCACCGGCCAGCCGGATCACAAACCGCTTGGCCAGCGCGTCCTCGGCGGCGATGTGCACCCGGCTGAACTCGCCAGCGTCGTCGAACGGCAACAGCATCCGGTTTCCGCCCGCGACCTTGCCCAGCAGCACACCCGACGGCCCGATAGGGATGACAAGGGGACCGCGCAGCACCCCGCGCCGGATTCCCCGAAGTGCCGGTAGCGGACCGCACAGATTCGCCGCGAGAGCCTGCGCTTGCTCGCCCCGCAACGGTCGCAACATCAGGTTCAGCGGCGCCGTCGGCGGCTGAGCCGTCCGTACCGTCACGGTGGCCGTGGCGGTACCGTCGCCGAAAAGCGTGACGTTCTGCACGATCCCGTCCGCGCGCGCCGACCAGGCCTGCGCCAACGCCTCGGAGTTGATGTCGCGGGGTCGATACCAATAACTCGTCAGCCAGCCGCTGTCGCCGCGCACCGAGCGCCAGCGCCTGTTGGAAACCTCAAGTCCTGCGCGGCTCAATCGCCGCTCCATCTCGACGATGTCGGTGGCCGTGGCGACTTTGGCCCGGACCCCGTGCTGTCGCATAGCCGCACTGATCCGTTGCGCTGCCGCCAGCGTCGCGGTGCCAACCGAGGTACGCCCTTGTAGCGCTTCGGCATTGGTCAGCGCCGCGGTGCGGATGATGAGCCAGGTTTCGCGTTGACCGGCATACGGTGGCGTGCCGATCAACGTGTCGTAGACCCGCGCATAGTCACCGGTGCTGCGCCGCCGCGCACCGGCGGTGACGACACTGATCGAATCCAGTTTCAAGCCGAGGCTTTGATGCAGCAGCGGGATCAGGTCGGTCAGGTCGAAGGCGTTGTCGGTGTACGTCGCGGTCGAACCGGTGAAAAGTGTTGGTGAATGCGCTTTTCCGAAGAGCTGGACTGCGGCTACCGCCACGCCGTTTTGGTATCGGATGCCGCCGCCGGCACGGTCGTTGGCGACTGTGAGTGGTTCGGTCCAGTTGATCGGTCGACGGCGCCGGTGCCACAACGTCCACCACGACCACAGCGGCTGACCGCGCCACCGAACGACGCCGGCAGCCAGCCCGACCACCAAACCCGCCGCGGCACCGATGTACCGACCGAACGCCCATCCCACCAGGACGGCGGCAAAGATACCGACGACGACCGTCAGCTTCGTCCCGGTCTTCATCGTTCCCGCCGCGCCCGGACGATCAGCGAGACCACCGCGATGGCGGCCAGCACGACACCGGCGAATACCAACGCAACATAGCGGGCACGGTGATCCGGTGGCGGCGGCGGCGGCAACGGATGCAGCACCCGACTGGCCGCGGCCGGCGGAAGCTTGTCGCCCGCAGGCACATCGAAGGTCAGCGCGGCAACCGGGTCGACCACGCCGTACCCGACTTGGTTGTCGACCCCACGAGGCGGATTGTGCGCCGTCTGCAGAATCCGATTGATGATCTGATGCGCGGACAGCCCGGGGTATTTGGCCCGTACCAACGCCGCCACCCCGCTGACATACGCGGCGGAAAAGCTAGTTCCCCAGAGCGGCATGTTCTTCTCGCCCGGGCGGATTGGCGGGTAGGCATTCACCGGTCCCCCGGTCTCCGGTGACAACCCCATGACACCGACGCCAGGAGCCGCGGCGCCTACCCACGGTCCGGCCAGGCTCTTGCTGACCGGAGCGCCGGTGTTGTCGACCGCGCCGACCGACAGCACGTAGTCGGAGAACCACGACGGCGACGAAATGGTTTTCACCTGATGCCAGTCGCGGGGATCCGAGGCGTTCAGCGGGTCGAACGACGGATTTTGGGCACAGCCGTCCTCGCTGTCGTTGCCCGCCGCGGCGACGATCACCGCGTCCTTCACCGTGGCGGCATACCACACGGCGGCGCCCATGGCGGCCTGATCCAGCGGGTCGGCTGCCGAAACACAGGCTGTCACACTGACATTGATCACTTTGGCGCCCATGTTCGCGGCGTGCACGATGGCGCTGGCCAGCGTCGCGATAGTCCCGGCCTTCTTGCGCCCTTCCATGTCTCCGCCACCGCCGTTCACCGGTTCGAAAGCCCGCGAGGACTGCCGGATGGAGATAACGACCGCGTGCGGTGCGACACCGACGACTCCGTCGGGTGCGCCCGGCGGCGGCGGCGGCACCTCTGGGTCGTCGAGCTGCCCGGGTGCGGGGTCACCGGGCCCGTTGGACGGCGCGTCCGGTGGGGGCGGCGGGGGTGGGGGCGCCACGGTTTGGGTGATCGTCACCGGCGCCGGCGGTGGCGGTGGCGCCGGCGGCGGCGGGGCTCCGCCAGGGGGTGCCGCGCCCAGGTCGGTCGCTGGTGGCCCCGCCGGTGGCGGAAACGCTGGGACGGCCGGCATCGGCGCGGGCATCGGGATCCCTTGCGGCGCTGCACCAATCAGCGAGGCCACGATGGTCCCGTGCGCATCGCAATCGGAGAGGCCGTCGCCGCCCATGATGTAATCGCCGCCCGCGACGACCGGCAGCCGCCGGCTGGGATTGATGCCGGTGTCGATAACGGCCACCGGCACACCGTTGCCCGTCGAGTACTGCCAGGCCTTGCTGATGTTCAGCATGGTGAAGCCCGGCGCGGTCAGACCCACGTTCGGGTCGGCGACGGTAATCGTTCGCGCGCAGGCAAAGCTTTGTCGCATCGGCTGATCCGAGACTGGCTTGCCATCCGAAGGCACCCGCCCGGGATCGACGGTCGGCGGCGGAATCGCATGCGCCGCCGGAAGACTCGCAATTGGCACGACGAGCAGACACGTCAGTAAAGTCGCAGCCGCCCGCTGCGTCGCGACCAGTAGAGCACCCCGAGCCGCGCCAGCTATTCGGGTCATCGCATGCGCACCCAGGTGAACAGGCCACCAATCCATGCGGCCAGCGGCAGCGCCGCGATGATCGCCGCGATCTCCACCCATTCGGCGATCATCCGCACCAGTGGCGTGAAGCGGGTGATGGGCACCAGTAGCGCCGCCAACAGCCCGGCGCCACCGAACCCGGCCAGCACCAAGGCGGCCCAAAGAATCGGATAGCCGGATGAAACAGGCTCGCGCACAACATATTTCACGACACCGACGCACATCGCTGCCGCGGCGCCACATACCAGCGCGACAGCTTGACGCCGATCGGCGTACGCCCGGCCGCGGCTGGTGAAGATCACCACAAACAGCCCAGCCAACACCGCGGCCGCCGTGCTCCGGTCGTGGCCGGGCATCAGCGTCGCCCATACCGCGATGGGCAGCGTCAGCGCGGCACCCACACAAATCCCGGTCAAGATGTTGTTGGCGCGGACCGCTGCGACCGCGATCTGCGCGCCACGCGGAGTGGTGTCGGAGTTCGCTTCCTCGTCGACGCCCTCCTCTACCGGTGACACCGCATCGACCGGCAGGCCCGCGCTACGCCGGAACAGATCGCGTCCGGTGATGGAACCGAAGTAGGGCGGCCGGATCCGGGCGACCCAAAGCGAAATCGTCGGGGACATGGTCAGCAGTAGTAGCAGCGCGACCAATGTGCACATCCCCAGCCATTGGGCGGGCACCGCCCACCACATCCGCACTGCCGACATCGCACAACCGAGCCCGACCACCGTCACGACCGTCGCAGCCACATTGGCGTGGCGCCCCGTCGCGGTGGCTAGTCCACACGTCAGCACCGCACCCGCCAACGCCCCGATAAATACATGCGCGGCCCCGAGATGTCCGGGCGCTCCGGCCGCGAGGCTTACCGTGAGCAGCGGAAGTGCCACCCAGCCCAGTCCGTCCACCATGTCGGTTCGACCTGGCCACCACCGCCAGACCGCGACCGCTCCCCCGGCGGTGAGCAGCCCGGCCACGCCGGTCACGATGCTGGGCATCAAGGAGTCGCTCGATAGGCGCTGGCGCACAGCCAATCCCAGCAGCGTCGTCAAGACCATCGCGACAATCAGCAACGCGGTGTGTGCAGCCGTCTGCAGAGTGACCGGCTCGAACAAGGTCTTACCGACCCGAGCCAGGCCAGTGGACAACGACTCGTACTGGGGCTCGAACGATTCGCCCTCCACCACGGGAACCAGGGTGAGCGTGGCACCGTCCTCGACGCCGAGTTCGTCAAGTGTCTTGGTCACATCCAGCCGTACGCCGTTGGCCTTGTGCAGCTCGTATCCGGAGCCGGGCTCTAACCCGGTAAAGCCCCGCCGCTTGAGTTCGTCGTTAAGCAGTTCAACGACATTGTCGAGGAAGGCCTCGATGGGCACCGAGGCCGGGTAAACCTGCGAAACCAGGTGTTCTCCACAAACGACCGCAACCGCACAACGGGCCGGAAACGATACTTTCGCCATTAGCGCGGCCTGTCGGCATCTGGAATGTATTTGTCAGCCAACGCCGCAGTGATCTCGAATAGCCGCAACCGAGTCTTCTTCTTCAACTCGTGCCGCGTATCGATTATCCCGCCTTTTGCGAGATACGGGTCATACGGCATGAATTCGACAGTCGCACCCGATTGGGCAAAGCGTTCGGTGAGGTACGCGCGTGCCTCGCCGTCGTATTGATCGCGACTGTCGTTCAAAATGACCATGCTGCGAGACACCGCCTCGTGGTAGCCCATCGAGCGCAGCAGGTCGATTGCACGAGTGACCGGCAGGGATGTGTCCGCCGTCAGGCCGGACACGAAAACCAGCGTGTCGCAGGCGTCCAGCACTGCCTTCATCACCGGGTGTTCGAGATCGTCGGAAGTGTCCACCACGATGACGGTGTGGGTGCGGCGCAGCCTGGACAGCACGCCGGCGAACATCGAGGCCACCAGCGGGCGCGGTTGATCCGATGCACGGTTTCCGGCCAGCACATCGAGGCCAAGGCTGTTCTGTCCCAAGTGTTCTCGGATATCCGCATAGCCCTGGACATCGGTATCGTTGAGCACCGCCGCGTAATCGCCCGGTGGCGTTTCGTCGATCCGCCCGGCTAGCGTTCCGAAGCCGGGGGCCGCGTCGATGGCGACTACGTTCTCGGGACGGCATTCGCGAAACACCGCGCCGATGCACGCGGTCATCGTGGTCTTGCCGACGCCGCCCTTGCCCGATATGACCCCGACCACGTACTGCTTGCGGATGTGGCGCCGTATTCGCTCCTGTAATTCCCGATAATGTCTTTCGCCGGGCGATTCACCAAAGTTAATGGCGTGAAACGTGGCGTTATAAAGGAATCTCCGCCAGCCACCGCCCGGCGGAATCTTGCGCGGCGCGACCATATCGGAGATGCGTAATGTCCCCGATACGGAGTCTTGGTTTTGGTAGCGACCGGCCGGGACTTCTCTCCGGGGAGGTCCGCCCTGCTCTGCAGGATTGGATGAGCCCGTCCACGGGTTTGTCACGATGCCGATGCTAACATTTGGGCGATACCCTCTCTATTACACAACTTTTCGGTACGAATACCATTCTTGTTCGGCGGGCAGGCGCCGCATCATATGGTTGATCGCCGCAGCGATGTTGTTGTTGTTCCCGGGAGCAATGATCATCCATTTCTTGCCCGCAGAACAGACGTGTTCGGCAACCAGTCGTCCCTCGGGGGTATCGATGATGGTCACCGCGCCTTGTTCGATGTAAGTCCGGGTGGGCCGGCCGGTCTCCACCCCCGACTGGATGGCGACGATCGAGGCTTGGGCCGATCGATCTGGGTCAGCGGCCAGTTCCAGCTTGTGCACCTGGTCGTGGTCTAGCCCTTGCTTTTCGAAGAACGCCTGCAGGGACTCTTGACTAGTTGTCGCGGCGCGCATGGCATCCGCGTCCACCGTAACGGGCCTCAGCGCCGCCGGTTCGTTGGCGCCACACAATCGCTCGATCTGCGCGGACAGCGCCGCGCTGGCCGTCGCCTCATTGCTGGTGACGCCCGCCCCGCTGATCCGCACAATTTCCGCGGACCGTTCCATGGCCACCCACCATTGCGCGAATCTGGCCAGCAGCGCCCGCGCCGGTTCGTCGCTCTCGGGCATCCGGAAATGCACGAGTAACCCGACGTCCCGGCGAGAGAGCACGGTCAGCCACTCCACGACCGTGCTGTCCACGACGCCCAATTCGTCGATCACCCCGGCGGCCCGCAGCTCGGCCGCGACCGGGTGTTGCAACGCCATCTGCTTGGGCTCGACGCTGGGTAAATGAGGTCGCAAGCCCATCTCGGGGGCCAAGACCTCGATGCCGGTGAGCACTTGAAGGGCCCACAAACCGTCCAGTGTGGTGGTTAACACGCTGTTCCCCTGACGCAGCCAGGGGGGCGCACGCAAGCCGCGCACGCCCCCACCCCGTACAAGTGGCTATGTAAAGAAGTTGCCCATTTGGTAGTCGGTGCTCACCGCGGCGTCATGCACATTGCTCACGGTGTGGCCGTGCAGGCTGACCGTCTGGATGAGGTCCTCCAGCCCGTGCAGCATCTGCTGCTGCGCGTCGAAGAAGGCGGTCGCGCCGTGGCCCTGGAAGAAGTCGCCCAGCGCCTGGGTCAGGTGCAGAACGTCACCGTGGATTTCCATCAGCTGTGCTGCCTGCGACCCGATGTCGCCGGACAGGCCGCTGACCGCGGCGTGGTTGTAGACAATATTGTCTGCCATGTTTTCAGTTCCTTAAGTGAATGAAGTCTTTGGGTGGAATTGACGTCGGCTCGACTTAGGTCGAGTGCGCTCCGCCAAACAGGCCGTTCAGGCTGTGGGCCGAATCTGCTTCGTGGTTCTCCATGAGCACCGCCGCCGAACCAAGGCCGTGCGCCAACCGGTTGCCGCCATTCATCATCTGCTGCAGATCGTGCGCGATCTGACCAGCCGAGTTGAGCGACGTCGTGCCGGCCTGGCCGGACCATCCGGTGGCGCTGATGATGTTCTCGTGGCCACTCAAATATTGGTTGACGATTGCAGCTGCTTCCTGCAGCCGTGATTCAATCCGTTGCTTCGTACTGCGTAGCAGCTCCGGTGTGACAACAGTTGTGCCTGCCATGTTTCCTCCCTGATTTCCTAGGCTCCCCGCCCTGGACATGGATAGCAGTTTAAACAGCTATGGGCGGGTGTCACTTCAGTTCTTTTTTGGGCTCCACACGCGGAGTGCTGTTCGTTTACCCAAAACCAACAAAAACCATGTCAAACGGCACGGGAAGGTTGCTTGGCGGTTTAGCGGTCAAAGGTTGGTAGCGCCGTCGGACAAGCCGTCGCCATCGGCGTCGGTCAACCGGACATTCCACTTGCCGTCACCGTCGGTGTCCACGTACCCGGTCACGCCATCGCGGCCCGCACATAACACCCGGTCAGCCACTCCGTTTCCGTCGGCATCGATCAATCGGTCGTCCGACTGGCCTCGCACGTGCACGCCGTCGAAGTCGACCAGCGGACCGCCGGTGTGCTCGACGCCGTCCAGCCCGTACCAGCGCAGTTGGCCATTCCGGTCGACGGCGACAGCCCAGGTACCCGATCCGTCATCGGTGTAGAAGCTCTCCGCGGTGCCGTCGTTGTCGAGATCGAGCACCGCGTGATCGGCCGTCCCGTCGCCGTCGAGATCGGCCAGTGCGTCGTCGTGCATTCCGTCGCCGTCGAAGTCCAGGCCGATCGCATCGAGCCGGCCGTCGCCGTTGAGATCGAGGTCGGGCTGACCGTTCCAGATGGCCGCGGTGCCATCGTCGCCCGCTAGGCAGTAGTCCATGCCCTTCAGACGCGCCCGGATCGCTAGCCGTTCCCGCGCGATCGCCACCAGGCCAGCAGTTCGGCCCTTGCCTCATCGTCAGTCAGCGGGCCCCGGTCCAGCCGGAGCTCCTTTAGGAACCGCCACGCCTCGCCCACTTGCGGGCCCGCCGGAATGTCGAGCAACTGCATGATCTGGTTGCCGTCCAGGTCGGGCCGGACTCGGGCGAGATCTTCTTGGGCGGTCAGCTCGGCGATGCGGGCCTCCAGCTGGTCATAGTTGACCTGCAGCCGCGCGGCTCGGCGCTTATTGCGCGTCGTGCAGTCGGCGCGCACCAGCCTGTGCAACCGCGGTAGCAGCGGACCGGCATCGGTGACATAGCGGCGCACCGCGGAGTCGGTCCACTTCCCGCCGCCGTAGCCGTGGAACCGCAGGTGCAGGTACACCAGCTGCGAGATGTCGTCGACCATCTGCTTGGAGTACTTCAGCGCCCGCAGCCGCTTGCGGACCATCTTGGCGCCCACCACCTCGTGGTGGTGAAAGCTCACCCCGCCGTCCGCTTCGTGGCGCCTGGTGGCGGGCTTGCCGATGTCATGCAGCAGCGCGGACCAGCGCAGCACCAGGTCGGGCCCGTCATCCTCCAGGGCGACCGCCTGACGCAGCACCGTCAGCGAATGCTGGTACACGTCCTTGTGTTGGTGGTGCTCGTCGATGGCCATCTGCATTCCGCCGACCTCGGGCAACACCACCTCGCCCATTCCGGTCTGCACCAGCAGGTCGATGCCGGCGACCGGGTCGGCGCCCAGCAGCAGCTTGTCCAGCTCGGCGGCCACCCGCTCGGCGCTGATTCGCCCGAGCTGCGGGGCCATCTCTTCGATCGCCGTCCGCACCCGCGGGGCGACGGTGAAACCCAGTTGCGACACGAACCGCGCGGCGCGCAGCATCCGCAGCGGATCGTCACCGAACGAGATCTCCGGGGCGGCCGGGGTGTCCAGGACTTGGGCGCGCAGCGACGCCAAACCGTTTAGCGGGTCAACGAATTCGCCCGGCCCGGCCGACGTAACCCGCACCGCCATCGCGTTCACCGTGAAGTCGCGTCGCACCAAGTCGTCGTCGAGTCGATCACCGAAACGCACCTCGGGATTGCGCGTCACCTGGTCGTAGGTATCGGCGCGAAATGTGGTGATTTCCAAGCGATGCTCGCCTTTGCCGACGCCGATGGTGCCGAACTCGATGCCGGTCTCCCAGACGCTGTCGGCCCACCGCCGCACGATCTGCTGTACCTGGTCGGGGCGGGCGTCGGTGGTGAAATCCAAATCGGGACTCAATCGGCCCAGGAAGGCGTCCCGCACCGAACCGCCGACCAGATACAACTCGCGGCCCGCCGCGTCGAACGCCGCACCGATCTCGCGCAGCACGGGCGCGTGCTGATTGAGGGCGACCGCAGCGGCGGTCAGCAGTTCAGCATCGTCGTGGGCGGGGTCCGGCACGTTCGTTGAGAGTAGTCGCGGTCCGGCGACTTGGCGCCGTCGCGGCCCCGCGAGCGGCGAGTATGTCCAGGAGACCAGGCCGTGCCAGCTACTATCGCTTGGGTGTCGGACGGCGAACAAGCCAAACCACGTCGACGCCGCGGACGGCGCCGGAATCGTGGCGCTGTCGACGCGACCGAGAACAATTCGAACGGCCAAGCCAGCGGCGACTCCTCGGCGCCCAAGAAGCGCCGGCCCCGGACGCCGCGACGCCCCGCGGAGCGACTGCGCACCGTGCACGAGACGTCGGCGGGCGGGCTGGTCATCGACGGCCTCGACGGGCCGCGCGACTCGCAGGTCGCGGCGCTGATCGGTCGCATCGACCGGCGCGGACGGATGCTGTGGTCGCTACCGAAAGGCCACATCGAGCAAGGCGAGACGGCCGAGCAGACCGCCATTCGCGAGGTTGCCGAGGAGACCGGGATTCGCGGCAGTGTGCTCGCCGCGTTGGGACGCATCGACTATTGGTTCGTCACTGACGGCCGCCGGGTGCACAAGACCGTGCACCATTACTTGATGCGCTTCTCCGGCGGCGAACTCTCCGACGAAGACCTCGAAGTCGCCGAAGTGGCGTGGGTGCCAATCCAGGAGCTGCCGTCGCGGCTGGCCTACGCCGACGAACGCCGCCTGGCCGAAGTCGCCGACGAACTGATCGGAAAGCTGCAGACCGACGGCCCGTCCGCACTTCCACCGCTACCGGCCAGCTCACCTCGGCGACATCCGCAGACGCATTCGCGGACCCGGGGCGCCGAGAAACCCGCCACGGGCCGGAAGAACGGTCACGGGCCAGGACCGTGACCGCGCCACGACTCTGCTGGGCCGGCCTTTTGCGCCTCGCCGCAGTGGTCGGCATCGTGGCCGGTTTTGCGGGGGTGCTTACCGGGCCGCTCGGCATGCCCCGCGCGGCTGCCGACGAGCCTGGGGCGACGCCGTTCGTCCGGGTTCGCATCGATCAGGTGACCCCCGACGTGGTCACCACCACAAGCCCGCCCACCGTCACTGTCAGCGGGACGGTGGCCAATATCGGTGATCGCCCGGTCCGGGACGTGATGGTCCGGCTCGAGCACGCCGCAGCGGTGACGGCGTCTGCGGGGTTGCGTACCTCGTTGGACGGCGGCACCGATGAATACCAACCAGCCGCTGATTTCCTCACCGTGGCACCCGAACTGCAGCGTGGGCAGGAAGCCGGCTTCACACTGTCGGCCCCGCTGCGCTCGTTGACCAAGACATCGTTGAGCATCGATCGGCCCGGGATCTATCCCGCTTTGGTCAACGTCAACGGGACGCCCGATTACGGTGCGCCGGCCCGGCTCGACAACGCGCGGTTCCTGCTGCCCGTGGTCGGTGTGCCACCCGACCAGGCCGATGCCGCGGAGTCCGCGGTCGCGCCCGACACCTCTAAACCCGTGTGGATCACCATGCTGTGGCCGCTGGCTGATCGCCCCCGGCTGGCCCCGGGTCAACCCGGAGGCACCATCCCGGTCCGGCTGATCGACGACGACTTGGCCGCCTCGCTGGCCAGCGGCGGCCGCCTGGACATCCTGCTGTCCGCGGCCGAGGTCGCCACCAGCCACGACGTCGATCCTGATGGCGCCGTCGGGCGGGCTCTGTGTCTGGCCGTCGACCCGGATCTGTTGGTCACCGTCAACGCGATGACCGGCGGCTACGTCGTGTCCAACTCCCCCGACGGGCCCGCCCAGCAACCGGGCACCCCGACGCATTCCGGCAGCGGTCAGGCCGCCGCGACCACCTGGCTGAACCGGTTGCGCGCGCTGGCTCACCGCACCTGCGTGGCGCCGCTGCCGTATGCGCAAGCCGATCTCGATGCGCTGCACCGGGTCAACAACGCCGAACTGAGCGCGATCGCCACCGACAGCATCGGCGACATCGTCGACCACATTTTGGACGTGCCCTCCACCCGCGGCGCCACCCTGCTCCCCGACGGCCCCCTGACCAACGGAGCGGTCAACCTGCTCAGCGGCGACAACAGCACGGTCGCAATCGCCGCCGCCGACTTGGCCGCCCCGGATCCGCCGTCGGACGGCAGCGCCGGGCCTGGCGCCAATGTCGACACCGCACCCCGGCGGTTGTCCCCTCAAGTGGTCACCGCCCCGTTCGACCCAGCCGTCGGTGCCGCGCTGGCCGGTGCTGGGAACAACCCCACCGCACCCACCTACCTGGACCCGTCGCTGACCGTCCGGCTTGCCCATGACTCGGGCACGGCGCGGCGGCAGGACGCCCTGGGCTCCATGTTTTGGCACGCGCTGGACCGTGACGCCGCGCCGCGCACCCAGATCCTGGTCCCGCCTGCGGTGTGGAACCTGCAGACCGACGACGCGCAGGTCATTCTGACTGCGCTGGCCACCACCATCCGATCCGGTTTGGCGGTCGCACGACCACTCCCGGCGGTGATCGCCGAGGCCGCCGCCAGCACCGTGCCGGCGGAACCCGCCGGCGTCAACGCACCGCAACGCGGCCGGTTCGCCGACACCGTCACCACCGACATCGGCGGTCAGGTTGGCCGGCTGTGGAAACTGACTTCGGCCCTGAGCACCGACGAACGCACCGGGCTGACCGGCATCCAGTACACCGCCCCGCTGCGCGAGGACATGTTGCGGGTGCTGAGCCAATCGGAACCACCCGATTCCCGCAACGGGCTGGCACAGCAGCGGCTGGCGGTCGTCGCTAACACGATCAACGACCTGTTCGGCGCGGTCACCATCGTCAACCCGGGCGGCTCCTACACCCTGGCCACCGAGCACAGTCCGCTTCCGTTGGCACTGCACAACGGCCTGGCCGTGCCGGTCAAGGTTCGGCTGCGGGTTGACGCCCCACCAGGGATGACCGTGACCGACGTCGGGCAGATCGAATTGCCACCCGGATACTTACCGCTGCGGGTGCCCATCGAAGTGAACTTCACCCAGCGGGTGGCGATCGACGTCTCCCTGCACACCCCGGACGGCACCCGGTTGGGTGAACCGGTGCGCCTGTCGGTGCACTCCAACGCCTACGGCAAGGTGTTGTTCGCGATCACGCTGACCGCGGCGGCCGTGCTGTTTTTGCTGGCCGGGCGACGGCTTTGGCATCGCTTCCGCGGCCAGCCCGACCGCGCCGACCTGGACCGCCCCGACCCGCCACGCTCCAGGGCCGCCGCCCGGGGTGAGGCCGGCCGTCGGGTCGACGAAGAGAACCGCGTATGAAACACGCCTTCCCGCAGCCCCCTCCACAGCCCCCACCGCGACAGCCAGCCCGCCCGCAACCGCAGGGCCGGATTCCGGTACCCACCGGACCGCTACCTCCCGTCACAGGTCTGCCTACTCGGCGGGTGGAACTGTCCGACGCGGCGCTGGTTTCGCGATCCTGGGCGATGGCGTTCGCAACGCTGGTCAGCCGACTAACCGGATTTGCCCGGATCGTCTTGTTGGCCGCCATCCTGGGCGCCGCGCTGTCGAGTGCCTTCTCGGTGGCCAACCAGCTGCCCAACCTGGTCGCCGCGCTGGTGCTGGAGGCGACGTTCACCGCGATCTTCGTTCCGGTGCTGGCGCGTGCCGAGCAAAGCGACGCCGACGGCGGCGCGGCCTTCGTCCGGCGGCTGGTGACGGTGACCACCACCCTGCTGATAGTCGCGACGGCGTTGTCCGTGGCGGCCGCGCCGCTGCTGGTGCGGCTCATGCTGGGCCGCAACCCGCAGGTCAACGACGCGCTCACCACCGCTTTCGCCTACCTGCTGCTGCCGCAGGTGCTGGCCTACGGCCTCACGTCGGTGTTCATGGCAATCCTGAACACCCGCAACGTGTTCGGGCCGACCGCGTGGGCGCCGGTCGTCAACAACATCGTCGCGCTGGCGACGCTGGCGGTGTATTTGGCTGTGCCCGGCGAGCTTTCAGTCGATCCAGTGCAAATGGGCAACACCAAGCTGTTGGTGCTCGGCATCGGCACCACCGCCGGCGTCTATGCGCAAACCGCGGTGCTGCTGATCGCGCTCAAACGCGAGCGCATCAGCTTGCGTCCGCTCTGGGGCATCGATGAGCGGCTCAAGCGTTTCGGCGCGATGGCCGCAGCGATGGTGCTCTATGTGCTGATCAGCCAGCTCGGCCTGGTGGTGGGCAACCAAATCGCCAGCACCGCAGCGGCTTCTGGCCCGGCGATCTACAACTACACCTGGCTGGTGCTGATGCTGCCGTTCGGCATGATCGGCGTGACAGTGCTGACCGTGGTGATGCCGCGGCTGAGCCGCAACGCGGCGGCCAGCGACACCAAGGCCGTGCTCCGCGACCTGTCGCTGGCGACCCGGCTGACTTTGATCACGCTCATTCCGATCGTGGCGTTCATGACCGTCGGTGGGCCGGCGATCGGTAGCGCGCTGTTCGCCTACGGTCACTTCGGCGGCGTCGACGCCGGCTACCTGGGCGTCGCCATCGCGTTGTCAGCGTTCACGTTGCTGCCGTACGGGCTGGTGCTGTTGCAACTGCGCGTGTTCTACGCCCGCGAACAGCCGTGGACGCCGATCGTGATCATCCTGGTCATCACTGCCGTCAAGATCGCCGGCTCGGTACTGGCGCCGCGCGCCACCAGTCACCCCGAGCTGGTCGCCGGGTATCTCGGTCTGGCCAACGGGCTCGGGTTTCTGGCCGGCGCCGTCGTTGGCTACTACTTGTTGCGGCGCACCCTGCTGCGGGCCGGCGGCCACTTGGTCGGCGCCAAAGAGGTGCGCACGGTCCTGGTGACGCTCGTCGCGTCGATGCTCGCCGGTCTGGTTGCGCACGTCGCCGACCGGCTGCTCGGACTCAACGCCTTGACCGTGCACGGCGGCGGCGGCGGCTCGCTGCTGCGATTGGTGGTACTGGCCGCCATCATGTTGCCGATCACGGCGGTGGTCATGGTCCGCGCCCGCGTCCCTGAAGCACAAGCCGCGCTAGGCGCCGTACGACGTCGCATCGGCGGCCGCGGCAGTCGCCGGAGCGTGGCGGTGAGCCCGCACAAAGCAACTGCCCCGGAGGCATCGTCTGGCCAGGGTCCCGTCACGTACCCTGAGCAGAGGATTTGGTCCCCGCCGAGGGGCCCTGCGCTTCCGGAGGCGGTCCAGGAGCCGATCCGGCGCGGGTCTCCGGAGCGCGCATCCAACGCCCAGCTAGCGAAAGGACCGGAGGTGACCGACCGCCCAATGGAGAGCGCAGCACCCAACGCTGGGTCCGGCTCCGGGTCAGGTGCTCCGCCGCAGCGGCCAGTCGCCGACGACTTCCAGCCCGACATTCCCTCATCGGCGCCCCCCTCCTCCGACCAGCGCAACGGCGATCTCGCCGCCGAGCACAGACGCGGCCCGGCCCCGTCGGACGCACCCCGCGACCGCGGCCCGGAATCGTCCGACGACGGCCACTTGGTTCCCGGCGCCCAGATCGCCGGTGGCCGGTACCGGCTGCTGGTCTTCCACGGCGGAGCGCCGCCCCTGCAGTTCTGGCAGGCGCTCGACACCGCCCTGGACCGTCAGGTTGCCCTCACCTTCGTCGACCCGGACGGGGCCTTGCCCGAAGGAGTCCTGCAGGAAATCCTGTCTCGCACCTTGCGGCTCAGCAGAATCGACAGGCCGGGGATCGCCCGGGTACTCGACGTCGTCCATACCGGTTCCGGGGGCCTGGTGGTCGCCGAGTGGATTCGTGGCGGATCGCTGCAGGAGGTGGCCGACACCGCACCCTCGTCCGTCGGCGCCGTGCGGGCAATGCAGTCCCTGGCCGCTGCCGCCGACGCGGCCCACCGCGCCGGTGTCGCCCTATCCATCGACCACCCGAGCCGGGTGCGCGTCAGCATCGAAGGCGAGGTGGTGCTGGCGTATCCGGCGACCATGCCCGACGCCAACCCCGAGGATGACATCCGCGGAATCGGCGCCTCGCTGTACGCGCTGCTGGTCAACCGGTGGCCG
The DNA here is from genome assembly GCA_963826365.1 of uncultured Actinomycetota bacterium. Lineage (GTDB taxonomy): Bacteria > Actinomycetota > Actinomycetes > Mycobacteriales > Mycobacteriaceae > Mycobacterium. The sequence continues at coordinate 195,817 of CAWGXA010000019.1, forward strand.
CTGCCAGAGTTCGGAGTGCGCAGCGGGTTCGCGCCGGCCGACCGCGATGCCAGTGGCCTTCCCGTCGAACCCACTGTGATCGACCGCGACATCCCCTTCCAGATTTCCGCGGTCGCCGTGCGAGCCGTCCAGGAGGACGGCGGAATCCGCAGTGCGTCAACGCTTTTGAATCTTCTACAACAGGCGACTGCGGTGGCCGACCGCACCGAGGTGCTCGGTCCGATCGACGACTCGACAGCGCCGCCGGCCCCGCGCCCCAACGGTCAGGAACATGCGACCCTGGTGCGCCGCCGTCGCGGGCTGTTGGTCGGGGTCGGGGTGGGCGCCGTCATCCTCGTCGTCGCACTGCTGGTGCTGGCGTCCATCGTGAGCAAGATCTTTGGCAACGTCGGCGGCCTCAACAAAGACGAGCTCGGGCTGAACGGACCCAGCTCGTCGAGCGCGTCATCGACCGGCAATCCTTCGCCCGCCGGCGCCACCATCAAGCCCACCAAGGCGAGCGTCTTCTCCCCTGACGGTGAGCCCGACAATCCCGGTCAGGCCGGACAGGCCATCGACGGCGATCCCGGTACCTCCTGGTCGACCGAGATTTATACCGATGCTGTTCCCTTCCCGTCTTTCAAGCAGGGCGAAGGGTTGATGTTGCAGCTGCCCAGCCCCACCGTGGTGGGCCAAGTCAACCTCGACGTTTCCAGCACCGGGACCAAGGTGGAGATTCGCTCGGCGTCCACACCGTCGCCGTCGAAGCTGGAAGACACCACCCTGTTGGCTCCGGCCTATCCACTCAAGCCCGGCCATAACGTCATTCCGGTGAGAGCCGGTTCTCCGACGTCGAATCTGCTGGTGTGGATTACCACGCTGGGAAGCACCAACGGCAAGAGCCAGGCCGGCTTCTCGGAGATCACGGTTCAAGCCGCCTCCTGAGAACTCCACCGGTCCCGATTAGGTGAAGTGCCGCACCAGCACCGATTGGTTACTGTCCGGCCGTGGGGTATGAGGGCGGTATTCAGGCCGATCGCAGTGACGCCGAGCTGCTGGCAGCCCATGTTGCCGGCGATCGCCACGCCTTCGCCGAGTTGTTCGGACGTCATCACCGCCAGCTGCACCGGCTGGCGCGGCTGACCACCCGCAGTCGCGAGGATGCCGAAGACGCGCTGCAGGACGCCATGCTGTCGGCGCACCGCGGCGCGGGTTCCTTCCGATATGACGCCGCGGTCGGCAGCTGGCTGCACCGGATCGTGGTCAACGCCTGCCTGGACCGGCTGCGGCGCGCCAAGGCCCATCGGACCGCCCCGCTGGAAGACGTCTACCCGGTGCCTGATCGCACAGCTCAGGTCGAAACCGCGATCGGGGTACAGCACGCACTGATGCGCCTTCCCCTCGAGCAACGGGCCGCGGTGGTGGCGGTCGACATGCAGGGTTACTCGATAGCCGACACCGCCCGGATGCTCGGCGTCGCCGAGGGCACGGTCAAGAGCCGGTGCGCGCGTGCCCGGGTGCGTCTCGCCCAGTTGCTCGGCCATCTCGACGCCGGGATCTTGTCCACACACGACCGCTAGCACCCTGTGCGTGGCCATCGGTCAGTGCATGACGGACACTGGGGCGGATGGGTGAAGCAGAAAACGATCCGGCGGACCACGCCCCGGATGAGGCAGCAGACCCGCCGCTGAAGGTCGAGCTCCTCGCCGACCTGCAGGCCGGTCTCCTCGACGACGAGGCCGCCGCCCGCGTTCGCAGACAAGTCCGCGCAGACCCGCAAGCCGAAGGGGCGCTGCGCGCGTTGCACCAGGTGCGCCACGATGTCGCTGCACTCGGCGCGGACCCGGCATCAGCCCCCGAGGTGCCCGCCGAGGTCAACGCCCGGATTTTCCAGACGCTCCGGTCGGCCGGCCGCAGCGAGGTGACCGGCAGTGGTTCCGAACACGCGGCCCGACCGCACGTCCGTCCGGCCAGGGTCATCGCGGGGATAGCCGGGATCTGTGCGGTGCTGGCCGCGGTCGGCTTCGGCACGGCCGCACTGCTGAACGCACCGGCACCCACGCCGAGCACCTCACCCACCGCCAACCACATCACGGTCTCGACGCCACCCATGGTCATCCCGCTCTCGCAGGCCGAACTTCTCGACCTGCTCAACCGCCGTCCCGACTACGGCCCACTCGACGACCCGGCACGCCGTGCGTCCTGCCTCAGCGGACTCGGCTATCCCGCGTCCACGCAGGTACTGGGTGGACGTCCGGTTGAGATCAACGCTCGCCCCGGCATAGTGCTGATGCTGCCCGCGGACACGCCCGGCGACTTGGCGGTCTACGCGGTCGCGCTGAATTGCAGTGCCGCCGATACGGGGCTGTTAGCCGACACCCAAATTCCGCGCCCTTAGGGTGGTGAACGTGTTGCGCGACACGCGGGAACACGCGCGCCTACGCTGGCGTTCGAATAATTGCAAAACTATCTGTACCGGAAAGGCTGGTATGACCGACTCTGCTGCTGACGAGACAGTCCACGACGTGATCGTTATTGGCTCCGGTCCGGCCGGCTACACGGCAGCGCTCTACACGGCCCGCGCGCAGCTGGCACCACTGGTTTTCGAGGGCACCGCTTTCGGCGGTGCGCTGATGACGACCACGGAGGTGGAGAACTACCCGGGGTTCCGCGACGGCATCACCGGCCCGGAGCTGATGGACCAGATGCGGGAGCAGGCGCTGCGGTTCGGTGCCGACCTGCGGATGGAAGACATCGAGTCGGTGTCGCTGGACGGACCGGTTAAGTCCGTGGTCAACGCCGACGGCCAGACCTACCGGGCCCGGGCCGTCATCTTGGCGATGGGCGCCGCCGCGCGCTACCTGAATGTCCCCGGCGAACAGGACTTGCTGGGGCGCGGCGTGAGCTCGTGCGCAACCTGTGACGGGTTCTTCTTCAAGGATCAGGACATCGCGGTCATCGGCGGCGGCGACTCGGCGATGGAAGAAGCCACCTTCTTGACTCGCTTCGCCCGTAGCGTGACATTGGTGCATCGACGCGAAGAGTTCCGCGCATCCAGAATCATGCTCGACCGGGCTCGCAACAACGACAAGATCAAGTTCGTCACGAACGCTGCCGTGGTCGCGGTCGAGGGCGACGGCACGGTGACCGGATTGAGGTTGCGCGACACGATAACTGGCGAAGAATCCACCCTTGCGGTGACGGGTGTCTTCGTCGCAATCGGTCACGATCCACGGTCGAGTCTGGTGCGCGACGTCGTCGACGTCGACCCGGAAGGCTACGTACTTGTCCAGGGCCACACCACCAACACCTCGGTGGACGGGGTATTCGCGGCCGGTGACCTCGTAGACCACACCTACCGGCAGGCGGTCACCGCGGCCGGCAGCGGTTGCGCGGCAGCCATCGACGCGGAACGCTGGCTCGCCGACCACGAAGAATCGGAAGCCGCCGAGAGCCAAGCAGCTGGAAACGCCGACAGTACCGATTTGATTGGAGCACCACGATGAGCGACGCCGAAAAGGCCGGGGCGACAACAGAAGTCTCCGACGCATCCTTTTCCACAGATGTGTTGTCCAGCAATAAGCCTGTGCTGGTTGACTTTTGGGCGACCTGGTGTGGCCCGTGCAAGATGGTCGCACCGGTCCTCGAGGAGATCGCGGCCGAGCATGGCGATCAGCTGACCGTCGCCAAACTTGACGTCGATGCCAACCCGGAAACGGCGCGCGACTTCCAGGTGGTGTCGATCCCCACGCTGATCTTGTTCAAGGATGGCCAGCCGGTGAAACGGATTGTGGGCGCGAAGGGCAAGGCAGCCCTGCTGCGCGAGCTGTCCGACGCGGTTCCCAACCTGAACTGATCGCGGCCCGCTCGACGCACCCCCGCCGTTCAGCCTGCGGTTTTCCCGAAATAGAGAAGCATCTGCGACAATACGGGTTAGCTGTACTGCGTTTGTCAGGCTGTTCATTTTGTCTCGGAGGGCCCTTGGTATGTCGAGTCCGCGCCGCGAAAACGGCGACGCGCTGCGCTGTGGTGACCGCAGCGCAGCTGTGACCGAGATCCGGGCTGCACTGGCTGCGCTGGGGATGCTGGAGAATTCCGACGAAGACATGACCACCGGCCGTCATGTGGCTCTCGAGCTGTTCGACGCCGAGCTGGACCAGGCGGTGCGCGCCTTCCAACAGCACCGCGGGTTGCTGGTAGATGGCATCGTGGGTGAGGCCACCTACCGAGCCCTCAAGGAGGCGTCCTATCGGCTGGGCGCTCGTACGCTGTTTCACCAATTCGGTGCCCCGCTTTACGGCGATGATGTCGCGACCCTGCAGGCCCGGCTACAAGACCTCGGGTTCTACACCGGTTTGGTCGACGGGCACTTCGGCCTGCAGACCCACAAGGCCTTGATGTCGTATCAGCGCGAGTACGGGCTTGCGGCCGACGGGATCTGCGGCCCGGAGACGTTGCGCTCCCTGTACTTTTTGAGCTCCCGGGTTACCGGCGGCTCGCCGCACGCCATTCGTGAAGAGGAACTGGTACGGCGGTCAGGCCCCCGCCTGTCGGGCAAACGGATCATCATCGATCCGGGCCGCGGCGGTGCCGACCATGGGCTGATCGTGCAGGGTGCCGGCGGCCCGATCAGCGAAGCAGATGTGTTGTGGGATTTAGCAAGTCGGCTCGAGGGCCGCATGACCGCCATCGGCATGGAGACCTTCTTGTCCCGGCCGACCAACGGCAGCCCAACAGACGCCGAGCGTGCCGCTACGGCCAATAACGTCGGCGCAGACCTGATGATCAGCCTGCGCTGCGAAGCCCAGGTCAGCCCTTCGGCCAACGGCGTGGCCTCGTTCCACTTCGGCAATTCACACGGCTCGGTGTCCACAATCGGCCGCAACCTCGCCGACTTCATTCAGCGAGAAGTTGTGGCGCGCACCGGATTACAGGATTGCCGGACCCATGGCAGAACCTGGGATCTGCTGCGCTTGACCCGGATGCCGACCGTTCAGGTCGACGTCGGTTACGTCACTAACCCGGGCGACCGGGCGATGTTGATCTCCACCCAGACCCGCGATGCCATCGCCGAAGGCATTCTCGCCGCGGTCAAGCGGCTGTATCTACTGGGCAAAAACGACCGCCCGACGGGCACCTTCACATTCGCCGAACTGCTGGCCCACGAGCTATCCGTCGAGCGAGCGTCGGGGCTCGGCAGTTCTTAACCGTTCTGGTTGACCTTCAACGCGTTTCCCGCCGTAGAGCCCGCACCGACCGGCTGCTCCAGCTGAGCATTGGCCAGCAAGCGCTCCAGCGCAGCCTCCACCTCGGCCTTCCACCCCAGGCCCTTGTCCAGCTCGAGCCGCAGCCTGGGAAAGTACGGATGTGGCGCCACCACAACGAAACCCGCGTCCTTCAAGAAGTCCGCATCGATGATGCACCGATCCACCGAGCAGTCGCAGAGCGCCTCCAAAACCGGGCGCACTCCAGGGTCGACCAGCTGGGGATCGTGTAGTTCCGATGCCGCCGGTGTACGGCCGAACGCTTCCAGCGCCCGGACTCCGCGCCGCACCAACTCGACGATCACCTGGGCGAGCAGGCTGTGCGGCAGGTCGTCGGGGGCATGCCCCGGTTCGATACCCATCGACGTCAGCAGCACCGCATCCGGCGACACCGGCGCGGTGGGAAACCGATGCGCCCGCGGAACCGCCCCTGGCGGTGCGTAGAGGACATACCCCAGGCACGAGGGTTCGGCGTGGCTGTGCTCGTCGGGGACCGTCGTCGCGACTTGCCCGCAGGAACCCCACTCCAGCATCACCATCGACAGCCACGCTTCTTTTTCGAACTCCGGGTCGGCCAGATGGTTGTCGCCCAGGGTCGCCGGGTCGACCTCCCAGAAGACGCATCGGCGCGCGTGCTTGGGGAGTTGCTCGAAAGCTTCGAGCCGCAGCGGCGTGATTCGGGCGGACACTAGCCTCCTGGCTTCTGTGCGTACGGCGGCCCATTGCGTCGAGCCCGGCTATCCAGGCTGACATGCACCACCAACCGCTCCAGGATAGGAGAGTTTGTCGTGATCGGGCCAGTGTTGAGGGTGTGAGGTGAGCTGGCCCGGCATAGCACCTGGGAACCTTCCGACAAACGCGAGGTGAAACCCGAAATGGTTTGGCGCACAGTAATTTTCCGGCGGAGCGCGGTGCATGAGTGCGCCCGAATGGACCGCGGTGTCACAGTGACGTAATTACACCGTATGTCCGGTCATGCCTGAGACGGGGACATCGCGTCAATAATTCGCTGGAGGTCCTCGACCGAGCCGAACTCCACCACAATCCTCCCCTTGCGTTTGCCAAGGCTGACCGTGACTCGCGTGTCGAAGGCGTTCGACAGTCGCTCAGCAACGTCCTGCAGGCCTGGCATCTGAATTGGCTTGCGGCGCTGGGACGGCGGGGTCTTGGCGTCACCGCGGTTGGCCAGGGTGACGGCCTCCTCGGTGGCCCGCACTGACAGGCCCTCCGCGACGATGCGGCCGGCCAGCTCCTCCTGTGCCTCGGGACCGGATTCCAGCGACAGCAGCGCGCGTGCGTGGCCGGCTGACAGTACCCCGGCCGCCACCCGCCGCTGTACCGCGATGGGCAGCTTCAGCAAGCGGATCATGTTGGAGATCAGCGGCCGCGACCGACCGATCCGGGAGGCAAGTTCGTCGTGGGTGACCCCGAACTCGTCGAGCAGCTGTTGGTAAGCCGCCGCCTCTTCCAACGGATTCAGCTGCGCCCGGTGGATGTTTTCCAGCAGGGCGTCGCGCAGCAGATTGTCATCGCCCGTCTCGCGCACGATGGCTGGGATGGTGGCCATGCCCGCTTCCTGGGCTGCCCGCCACCGCCGCTCCCCCATCACGATCTGGTATCGCGCGCCACCCGGCGTTCCGGCCGTCGCCCGCACCACGATGGGCTGCAGCAGGCCGAACTCGCGGATGGAGTGCACCAGTTCGGCCAGTGCCTCTTCGTCGAACACCTGTCGAGGCTGGCGGGGGTTGGGCTCGATATCGGACGGCGCGATCTCCCGGTACACGGCACCCATCGCGGCACCGCCGGATGCCGGTCCCCCGATCAGGACGTCAGCGGCCGCATCCCCCATCCGAGGCCCCAGGGTCGCCGGCCCGGAATCGCCCTCGGCGGGCCCGGTCGGGATCAGCGAAGCCAGCCCCCTCCCGAGGCCGCCCTTCTTGCGTAACGGCTGCGTCATGGTCGTCCCTTCCCGGATGGTCGTCAGTCGCGTTGCGCGAGTTCGCGGCTCGCGTCGAGATAGCTCATGGCCCCGCGCGATCCGGGGTCGTAGTCGATGACCGTCATGCTGTAGCCCGGGGCCTCCGAGACCTTCACGCTGCGTGGGATCACGGTTCGCAACACCTTGTGTCCGAAATACCGGCGCACCTCTTCGGCCACCTGGTCCGCGAGCTTGGTTCGTCCGTCATACATGGTGAGGATCACGGTGGTGACTTCGAGTTGAGGATTGAGATGGGCCTTCACCATTTCGATGTTGCGCACCAGCTGTGACACGCCTTCCAGCGCGTAGTACTCGCATTGGATCGGGATCATGACTTCTGGCGCGGCGACGAGCGCGTTGATGGTCAGCAGGCCCAGCGAGGGCGGGCAGTCCACGAATACATAGTCGAAATCGAAGTCCTGCAGCTCTGCCAAAGCGGTACGCAATCGATTCTCGCGCGCGACCATGCTGACCAATTCGATCTCGGCGCCGGCCAGATCGATGGTCGAGGGAACGCAGAACAGCCGCTCGCTATGCGGGCTGCGCCGCACCGCCGACTGCAACGAGACCTCGCCGAGAAGCACTTCGTACGACGAGGGCGTGCCCGATTGCCGATCGGTAATGCCGAGGGCCGTGCTCGCGTTGCCCTGGGGATCGAGATCGACAACGAGAGTCTTGAGGCCCTGAACCGCCAGCGCGGCCGCGATGTTGACCGCGGTGGTCGTCTTACCGACGCCGCCCTTCTGGTTGGCAATCGTGAAGACCCGGCGATGGCGGGGCCGAGGCAGGGGCGGATAGGTGGTGTGCAGCACCCGCATGGCGCGTTCAGCGGCGGCGCCAATGGGGGTATCGAATTCGGCGTTTGTTTCACGTGAAACATCGCCCGAGTGGTCCGGCGCACCGTCGGTCAGCGGCACGGTCTCTTCTGGCATGGCGGGCGTTATCGCCGGCGAAGCCGGGCGCGGCGCGCTGTGCGACGATGATGCTCCGTCGGGCCCGCCTCCGAGAGAACTCATCGGGACCTCCCCTTCGCTGATCCCGCTGATCCCGACGGCCGCCGGAACGGACGCTCTCCGCGCTGCGCCAACACTACGGTTGCGGGCGGACGCAAGTATTTCGCGCCACATGCCAACACCTTGACATCCGCGGCGCCCGCGGCCGCCATCACACGCCGGTGTTCCCGGACTTCGTCGGGAGCGCGCTCCCCCTTGATCGCAATCATCCGTCCGCCCGGCCGTAGCAACGGCATACTCCACTTCGTCAACTTGTCCAACGCGGCAACCGCTCGCGACACCGCAGAGTCCCTCTCGCCGAACCGCTCGCGTACCCAGGATTCCTCGGCACGGCCGCGCGCCACCTCAACGGTCAACCCTAGTTCGGCGACCGCCTCTTTGAGAAACTCGCTTCGCCGCAACATCGGTTCCAGGAGCGTGATGTCGAGATCGGGCCGCGCGATCGCCAACGGGATTCCCGGCAGGCCGGCTCCGCTACCGATATCCACCACCCGCTCACCCTGGTCGAGCAATTCCCCGATCGCGGCGCTGTTGAGCAGATGCCGCTCCCATACCCGATCCACTTCACGGGGACCCAGCAAGCCGCGCTCTACCCCCGCTGTTGCGAGTAGCTCCGCGTACCGCTGCGCGATCTCGAGCCGCGGGCCGAATATCGCGGCCGCCGCCTCGCGTAGTGACACCGCCTCATCCGAGGGCTCCGGACTTTGCGCCCGATCGGATTGACCGACATGTTTCACGTGAAACATCCCTCTGGTCGGGTGGTGGGTACTGCGCGTTCCGCGCCGGCCGCGAACTACACCGCTGTAACTCGGGGCGTCTAGTCGTGCAGCACGACGACGCGGCGTGACGGCTCCGCGCCTTCGCTTTCGCTGTGCACCCCGGGCACCGCCGCGACCGCGTCGTGGACGATCTTCCGCTCGAACGGCGTCATCGGGCGCAGCTCTTCGCGGTCTCCGGAGTCCAACACCCGACGAGCCACCTTGTCGCCCAACGCCGCCAATTCCTCGCGGCGCCGCAGCCGCCAGCTCGCGACGTCGAGCATGAGCCGGCTCCGCACGCCGGTCTTCTGGTGCACCGCTAACCGAGTCAGCTCCTGCAGCGCATCGAGTACTTCGCCCCCGCGGCCGACCAACTTGTTCAAGTCGTCGCTGCCGTCAATGCTCACGATGGCCCGGTTGCCTTCGACGTCGAGATCGATGTCGCCGTCGAAGTCCAACAGATCCAGCAGCTCCTCGAGGTAGTCCCCGGCGATTTCTCCCTCGGCGACCAACCGCTCCTCCAGGTCCTCGGGTTCGCCGGCTTCGTCGGCTTCGTCGGGCTGGTCCGGTTGGTCGGTTTGGTCGGGTTGGTCGACGGCGGCATCCGCCGTCACCGCCTCCTGCGGGTCGTCATCGACAGCCACTTGGGTGTCCACATCGTGGCCGGCGGTCTCAGCTTCTGTCATCGGTTTGTCTCCCTCATCCACGGGTCCCTATCTCGTTTAGGTCACTCAACGGCAGCGGGCGGATAACGCCTCGCCACCCGCAATCAGCGTTTGCGTCTTTTCGGCCGCGCCCCGGGCCGGGGTGTGCGGTTGGTCGAACCGTTGCTGCCGACGCCCGAGTTCGGCTCGTCCGGTTGCGTCTTGGTCGGTTTAGCGTCGGCCGCGGCTTCGGCCGGGCCGTCGGCGTCCGCGATCTGCTCGTCGGCCGCCGCGCCATCGCCGGCGCCCTCGGGCAATCCGTTGCCATCCGCCGGTGCCCTCTTCTGGCTGCGCTTGGGTTTGGCACCGGGCGCGGGCGCATTGGCGGCTCGGCGCTGGATGGCTTCTTGCTTTTGCGCCTCTTCCTCTTTCTCGATCATTCCGAACACGTAGTGCTGCTGTCCGAACGTCCAGATGTTGTTGGAGAACCAGTACAAGATGATCGCCACTGGGAGGAACGGGCCACCCACGACCACGCCGGCCGGAAACACGTACAGCGCAAGCTTGTTCATCATCGCGGTCTGCGGGTTGGCCGCCGCCTCGGGACTCTGGCGGGCCACCGATGCGCGGCTGTTGAAGTAGGTTGCAATGCCCGCGAGGATCATCACCGGGGCGCCAACCAAGATCACCGCGGGGCGACTGAAATCAATAAACGCGTCCAACCCGGACCGCTGCGTCATCGACGCCCCGATGGGCGCGCCGAACAAATTGGCGTCCAGGAAGTGGCCCACATCCGTCGGCGTGAATACGTAGTTGCCTGTCAGTCGGTTCTGGATCACCGACATATGCGGCTGCCCGAAACCGCCCGTCGTTCGGTTGAACGATCGCAAGACGTGATACAGACCCAGGAACACCGGGATCTGGGCGAGCATCGGTAGGCAGCCGAGGATCGGATTGAATCCGTGTTCGCGTTGCAGCTTCTGCATTTCGAGCGCCATGCGCTGGCGATCCTTGCTGTACTTCTTTTGCAGCGCCTTGATCTGCGGTTGTAGTTCTTGCATCTGTCGGGTGGTGCGGATCTGGCGCACGAACGGCTTGTACAGCAGCGCGCGCAGGGTGAACACCAAGAACATCACCGCCAGGGCCCACGCAAAAAAGTTCGACGGCCCTAGCATGGCGGCGAACAACTTGTACCAAGCCCACATGATCCACGACACCGGGTAGTAGACGAAGTCGAGGCTAAACAGATCGAACAAAAGATTCACTCTCCCCTCGCGTCGCACGGCAGCAACCGGCGACGCTGGCGTCTTCGAAGTCCATCCGGCGGCCCCGGTATTCTGTAAGGCGCTCCGGTATCGGGTCCCATCCTCCCCGATGCCACGGCCCACACTTGGCGAGCCTGGCTGCAGCCAACCAGCTCCCCCTAATCAACCCGTACTCGGTAAGCGCGTCGACTGCGTATTGACTGCAAGTCGGAACGAATCGACACGTCGCCGGCCGCAGCGGCGAAACCATGTGCCGATACAGCTGAATGAGGAACACCACTGCACGGACGACGGCCTTACTCACGCCGCCGACCGCCGACCTTGCCGACATGCTCACCGGTCCGCTCTCGCCAGTTCGACTGCGCGCCGCAAGCCGGTTCGCACCTGCTGTTCCAACCGTGCCGACGACACGTTGCGGCTACCCGGCAGCGCACGGAGCACCACCTGATCACAGTGATGGAGATCGACCAACATCGTGCGGACGACATGTCGCAGCCGGCGGGCGACCCGATGGCGGTCGACGGCTGAACCGACGGACTTACCGACGATCAGTCCTACTCGCGGACCCGTGGTCTCGTCGCCGGCACTGCCGCGGCGAACGTGAACGATGAGGTCTGGCTGCGCTGCACGCATCCCGCGTTTGACAGTCACGTCAAACTCGGTAGACCGCCTCATGCGGTTGCGTGCCGAAAGCACCGCCCGAAAACCCGTCGTTACGGATCAGGCAGAAAGCGAGCGGCGGCCCTTACGCCGCCGGCCGGACACGATCACACGGCCCGCGCGGGTCCGCATGCGCAACCGGAAGCCGTGTACGCGGGCTCGGCGCCGGTTGTTCGGCTGGAAGGTCCGCTTGCCCTTGGCCACGGCATTCTCCTCGGTGTGTCTTTCACGAAGCTTTCCCGCCATCCGGCCGCTCGCGTTTACAACGACTCGCGGGTTGGTCGGAAAGTGGTCTTGCTAACTGCTGGCCGGCGCGGTCCCCTGGCATTTGCAACCCGGGTCGCAGCCGCATCGCCGACTTTCGGGCGACTGTATGAGGGTACTGATCAGTATTCGCCTGGTCAAACTTGGTCCGTCCCAACGGGGACCGCACAAACTCCCCGACGAAAATACCGCCGGCCGTGTGTACCCGACATCAAGCCCCCCACAAACCGGCGTGCGGCCCCCGCGGAGCCTAAAAGAAGCGGATTGGATTGCAGCAGAACGGTTGGCAGCCGCATGGAAAACTGTTAGCTTCTGGCAATGCCGTTTCAGACTGCAGCGGCGCATAACAACGAAGCGAGGATGGCGGATCGACTAGCTGCCTAGGCGACCTGCATGGGTTGCCTCCAGCGCGGAGATCGCGAGCCGTCGCCGGTAGGTTGCGGCTTGTATACGATCATCCTGTCCACACCTGTGTATAACTATGTGGACAGTTGCTTCGTCGTCAAGCAACGTTGTAGCTCAGCCCAGAGTTTGCGAGAACCAGGGAGATACGTCGTTGGCCGATGACCCCGGTTCAGGTTTCACCACAGTGTGGAATGCGGTCGTTTCCGAACTCAATGGCGAGATCACCGCGGACGGCATCGCCGCCAATCGGACGGCTCTCGATAATCCGCTCACCCCCCAGCAACGAGCCTGGCTGAACCTCGTTCAGCCACTCACCATCGTGGAGGGGTTTGCTCTGCTGTCGGTCCCGAGCAGCTTCGTGCAAAACGAGATCGAACGCCATCTGCGCACACCTATCACTGACGCGCTCAGTCGTCGGCTCGGACAGCAGATCCAACTCGGCGTCCGCATCGCACCGCCGCCCGAAGACGGCGACGAGATGCTGTTCCCTCCCCCGAACACCTTCACCGACGACTCGTGGGAAACCTCAGGTGACCCAGACGAAGGTGATGAAAATGGCGAAGTGATCGGGGTCGACCAGAACTGGCCCAACTACTTCACCGAACGTCCCCATACCGTCGATCCGGCGATCGCCGGTGGAACCAGCCTGAACCGCCGCTACACCTTCGACACTTTCGTCATCGGTGCATCCAACCGCTTCGCGCACGCCGCGGCGCTGGCGATCGCCGAAGCGCCGGCCCGTGCTTACAACCCGCTTTTCATCTGGGGTGAATCCGGACTGGGCAAGACACACTTGTTGCACGCCGCCGGCAACTACGCACAACGACTGTTTCCGGGCATGCGGGTCAAGTACGTCTCCACCGAAGAATTCACCAACGACTTCATCAACTCGCTCCGCGATGACCGCAAGGTCGCGTTCAAGCGCAGCTATCGCGACGTCGATGTGTTGCTCGTCGATGACATCCAATTCATCGAAGGCAAGGAAGGTATCCAGGAAGAGTTCTTCCACACCTTCAATACCTTGCACAACGCCAACAAGCAGATTGTCATCTCGTCGGACCGGCCCCCAAAACAACTTGCCACCCTGGAAGACCGGCTCAGAACGCGGTTCGAATGGGGCCTCATCACCGATGTTCAGCCGCCGGAGTTGGAAACCCGCATCGCCATCCTGCGCAAGAAGGCACAGATGGAACGGCTCGCCGTGCCCGATGACGTACTCGAGCTCATCGCGAGCAGCATCGAACGCAACATCCGGGAGCTCGAAGGCGCTCTCATCCGGGTCACCGCGTTCGCCTCGCTGAACAAGACTCCGATCGACAAGGCACTCGCAGACATCGTGCTGCGCGACCTGATCGCTGATGCCAGCACCATGCAAATCAGTGCGGCGACCATCATGGCCGCCACCGCCGAATACTTCGACACCACCGTCGAGGAGTTACGTGGCCCGGGCAAGACCCGAGCGCTGGCTCAATCCCGCCAGATCGCCATGTACCTCTGTCGCGAACTCACCGACTTGTCGCTACCCAAGATCGGCCAGGCATTCGCTCGTGATCACACCACTGTGATGTACGCGCAACGAAAGATCTTGTCCGAGATGGCCCAGCGGCGTGAGGTGTTCGATCACGTCAAAGAGCTCACGACTCGCATCCGTCAGCGCTCCAAGCGCTGATTTGCAACGTCTGAGTCAAACTTTTTTCAAAAAACTTCTCACCCGCCAGTAACACCAGCCACACGTCAGCCGTGTGCGCAGCGCTGTGTACAAACGGGGTAAACCACGGTGCACTGATCGGCCGTCCGGGTAGTGCTGTGATTCATCCCCAATCGCCCAACACTCAACCCACAGGTCTGCGCGCTGTCATGCACACCGTCATCGGCGCCCTAGCTGCACAGAAGCCTGCTTGTCCCCAGAATGCACAGCCCTTAATACTGTTACTTAGATATCTTCCTCATTTCTTCTTCGAAGACAGGTGTTGGGGACGCTTCGTTGTACCGAGCTCGCAGAGGTGTCATTGACCTGGCTGTCGGCCTTGGCGATTAGCTTTCAAGATGGCCCGCGACGATCTACGGTTGTTCTTCGACTCCCCGTTTCGGGGGCCCCACGCTAGCGGGGGACGCGGCTAGCCCCTGGATGTGAATCTTGGTAGGTGAAGGGACACTATGGACGCGGCGACGACAAAAGCTGGACTCACCGATCTGAAGTTCCGTCTGGTCCGAGAGTCTTTCGCCGACGCGGTGTCGTGGGTGGCGAAGAATTTGCCGACCAGGCCTGCGGTCCCGGTGCTGTCCGGTGTGCTTTTGACCGGCTCGGATGACGGCCTGACGATCTCCGGATTCGACTACGAAGTTTCCGCTGAAGCGCAAGTTGCGGCTGAAATAGCTTCTCCGGGAAGCGTTTTGGTGTCTGGAAGATTGTTGTCCGACATCACCAGGGCGTTGCCGGACAAGCCAATCGACTTTTACGTGGATGGCAATCGGGTGGCGCTTACCTGTGGCAGCGCCAGGTTCTCGTTGCCGACGATGGCGGTCGAGGATTATCCGACGCTGCCCACGCTGCCGGACGAGACGGGGGCGCTGCCGGCGGAGCTGTTCGCCGAAGCGATCAGCCAGGTCGCCATCGCCGCCGGTCGCGATGACACGTTGCCCATGTTGACCGGGATCAGGGTTGAGATCTCGGGTGAGACGGTGGTTTTGGCCGCAACCGATCGGTTCCGTCTGGCAGTTCGCGAGCTGACGTGGTCGGCATTGTCCGCCGATATCCAAGCGTCGGTGCTGGTGCCTGCCAAGACGTTGGCCGAGGCCGCTAAAGCCGGTATCGACGGGTCTGATGTTCGGCTGGCGTTGGGTGCCGGGACCGGTGTCGGAAAAGAGGGATTGCTCGGTATCAGTTACAACGGCAAGCGCAGCACCACTCGACTGCTGGATGCCGAGTTCCCCAAGTTTCGTCAGCTGTTGCCGGCCGAGCACACCTCGGTGGCGACCATCAATGTCGCCGAGCTCACCGAAGCCATCAAGTTGGTCGCATTGGTGGCAGACCGCGGTGCGCAGGTTCGGATGGAATTCGCCGACGGCATGTTGCGGCTTTCGGCGGGTGCCGACGACGTCGGCCGTGCCGAAGAAGACTTGGCCGTCGACTTTGCCGGTGAGCCGTTAACGATCGCCTTCAATCCGACGTACCTGACGGATGGACTGGCCTCGGTGCACGCGGAGCGGGTGTCCTTCGGCTTCACCACACCAGGCAAGCCGGCGTTGCTGCGTCCGGCGCCGGCTGACGATAGTCATCCGACCGGCAGTGGCCCGTTTTCCGCTCTACCGACGGACTACGTGTACTTGTTGATGCCAGTTCGGTTGCCCGGCTAGGTGTACGTCCGGCATTTAGGACTACGCGATTTCCGGTCCTGGGCCGTTGCCGACCTCGAACTGGAACCAGGACGGACGGTATTCGTCGGCCCCAACGGTTATGGGAAGACGAATCTTATTGAGGCCCTGTGGTATTCGACCACGTTGGGCTCGCATCGAGTGGGAACAGATCTTCCGCTGATTCGCGCCGGCGCTACCCGCGCGGTGATCTCGACCATTGTTGTCAACGAAGGCCGGGAATGCGCGATCGATATGGAGATTGCCGCGGGCCGGGCCAACAAGGCCCGGTTGAATCGCTCACCGACGCGCAGTACGCGTGAGTTGGTTGGGGTGTTGAGGTCGGTGCTGTTTGCTCCGGAAGATTTGGCCTTGGTTCGCGGTGACCCGGCGGATCGGCGGCGCTATCTCGATGATTTGGCAACGCTGCGGCGGCCGACAATTGCTGGGGTGCGCGCCGACTACGACCGGGTGCTCCGGCAGCGCACGGCGTTGTTGAAGTCGTTGGCCGGTTCACGACACCGAGGCGATCCGGGCGCGCTGGACACCCTCGGCGTGTGGGACAGTCGGTTGGCTGAGCACGGTGCCGAATTGATGGCCGCCCGTATCGATTTGGTGAATGAACTGGCGCCGGAGGTAGAGAAGGCCTATCAGTTGTTGGCACCCTCCTCACGACCGGCGTCGATCGCCTACCGCGCGAGCACGGATAACTTGGGTGCCGCTGATGCGGCGGATGACGGGCGCACCGACCGGGAATTCCTGGAAGCCGCGCTATTGGCTGCATTGGCCGCCCGCCGCGACGCCGAGTTGGAACGCGGGATGTGTCTTGTCGGTCCCCACCGCGACGAGCTGGAGCTACGGCTCGGCGATCAACCCGCGAAAGGCTTTGCCAGCCACGGGGAATCGTGGTCGTTCGCGGTGGCTTTGCGGCTGGCGGCGTACGAGTTGCTGCGCGCTGACGGCAGCGAGCCGGTGTTGTTGTTGGACGACGTGTTCGCCGAACTCGACACGGCGCGGCGGCGGGCGTTGGCTACGGTGGCCGAATCGGCCGAACAGGTATTGGTAACCGCGGCGGTACTGGAAGACATCCCAGATGGCTGGGATGCTAGGCGGGTGTACATCGATTTGCGCGACGATGACTCCGGACGAGTATCGGTCGTGCAGCCATGACCGATTCCGAAGATCAACCGGATGCTGGCGCCGAGCAACTCGGCGGGCTCACCGGTATGGATCTGGTCCGGCGCACTCTCGAAGAGGCTCGCGCGGCGGCCCGGGCGCAGGGCAAGGACGCCGGCCGCGGGCGGGCGTCGGCTCCCGTTCCGCGCCGAGTCGCCGGGCGGCGGCGTAGTTGGTCGGGACCGGGTCCAGACGTTCGTGATCCCCAGCCACTGGGTGGGTTGACGCGAGACCTGGCCAAAAAGCGGGGCTGGTCCATCCGGGTCGCCGAAGGGACGGTGCTGGGTCATTGGCCATCGGTCGTCGGGCATCAGATTGCCGACCACGCCACCCCGACCGCATTGCATGACGGGGTGCTCAGCGTTGCGGCCGAGTCGACCGCCTGGGCCACCCAATTACGAATGGTGCAGGCGCAGGTATTGGCGAAAATTGCCGCCGCCGTTGGCAACGGTGTGGTGACCTCGCTGAAAATCACTGGTCCGGCCGCACCGTCCTGGCGGAAGGGGCCTCGGCACATCTCTGGCCGCGGGCCGCGGGACACCTATGGTTGAGCTCCCGGGCAGATCATCGGTGTCGGCAACACGCCGTCAACGACCTGTAAACGTTAGCCCCCTCAGATCCGCGAGAACGAAACGGACCCCCGCGACGCACGTCCGGACGCGGCGTCAAGAAAGAAATTAATCACACGGCGCGTCCAGATGGGTAGAAACGCGCCCAGAGAATCGGTCCCGACCCCCGATGACGGTAGAGTGAAGGCATGCGACTGCTGCGGTGACCGAACCGCCCGCATGAAACCCCAAGGAGAGCATTCCGACCGTGGCTGCCCAGAAGAAGAAGGCGCAAGACGAATACGGCGCTTCAGCGATCACTGTGCTCGAGGGGCTGGAGGCCGTCCGCAAACGTCCCGGCATGTACATCGGGTCCACCGGTGAGCGAGGCTTGCACCACCTGGTCTGGGAGGTTGTCGACAACTCGGTGGACGAGGCGATGGCCGGCTATGCCAGCCAGGTTGATGTGCGGATCCTTGAGGACGGCGGTGTCGAGGTCGTCGACGACGGCCGCGGTATCCCGGTCGCCATGCACTCCACCGGTGCCCCCACCGTCGACGTGGTGATGACGCAGCTCCATGCGGGCGGCAAATTCGGCGGTGAGAACAGCGGCTACACGGTCAGCGGCGGATTGCACGGTGTCGGGGTGTCGGTGGTCAACGCCTTGTCCCGGCGGCTCGAGGTCGACATCTCCCGCGACGGCCATGAGTGGTCGCAGTACTACGAGCGCGCGGTACCCGGAACGTTAAAACAGGGTGAGGCCACTAAGAAGACCGGGACCACCATCAGGTTCTGGGCCGATTCCGAGATCTTCGAAACCACCGACTACGACTTCGAGACGGTGGCGCGCCGGCTGCAGGAGATGGCGTTCCTGAACAAGGGCTTGACCATCAACCTCACCGACGAGCGGGTGACCAAGGAAGAGGTCGTCGACGACGTTGTCAGCGACGTGGCCGAGGCGCCCAAGTCCGCCGAAGAAAAGGCGGCCGAGTCGAAGGCTCCGCATAGGGTCAAGCACCGCACCTTTCACTACCCCGGCGGGTTGGTGGATTTCGTCAAGCACATCAACCGCACCAAAAGCCCAATCCAGCAGAGTGTCATCGACTTCGAGGGCAAGGGCACCGGCCACGAAGTCGAAATCGCCATGCAGTGGAACGGCGGCTATTCGGAGTCGGTGCACACCTTCGCCAACACCATCAACACCCACGAGGGCGGTACCCACGAGGAGGGCTTCCGTAGTGCGCTCACATCGGTGGTGAACAAGTACGCCAAAGACAAGAAGCTACTGAAGGAGAAAGAAGCCAACCTCACCGGCGACGATATCCGGGAGGGACTGGCCGCGGTGATCTCGGTCAAGGTCAGCGAACCCCAGTTCGAAGGTCAGACCAAGACCAAGCTGGGCAACACCGAGGTCAAGTCATTCGTGCAGAAGGTCTGCAACGAACAACTTACGCACTGGTTCGAAGCCAACCCCTCGGAAGCGAAAACCGTTGTCAACAAGGCGGTGTCGTCGGCGCAAGCGCGGATGGCCGCACGCAAAGCGCGAGAGTTGGTGCGCCGTAAGAGCGCCACCGATTTGGGCGGGCTGCCCGGCAAGCTGGCCGACTGCCGCTCCACCGATCCGAGAAAGTCGGAACTCTATGTGGTGGAGGGTGATTCAGCGGGCGGCTCGGCCAAGAGTGGCCGCGACTCGATGTTCCAGGCGATTCTTCCGCTGCGCGGCAAGATCATCAACGTCGAAAAGGCGCGAATCGACCGGGTATTGAAGAACACTGAAGTCCAGGCGATCATCACGGCGCTTGGCACCGGCATTCACGACGAGTTCGATCTGACCAAGCTGCGCTATCACAAGATCGTGCTGATGGCCGACGCGGACGTGGACGGCCAGCACATTTCGACGCTGCTGTTGACGCTGTTGTTCCGGTTCATGCGGCCGCTGATCGAACACGGGCACGTGTATTTGGCGCAGCCGCCGCTCTACAAACTGAAGTGGCAGCGATCCGAACCGGAGTTCGCGTACTCCGATCGCGAGCGAGACGGTTTGTTGGAGGTGGGCGCGAAGGCCGGCCGGAAGATCAACAAAGAAGACGGCATCCAGCGTTACAAAGGTCTAGGTGAAATGGATGCCAAGGAGTTGTGGGAAACCACGATGGACCCGTCGGTCCGGGTGCTGCGGCAGATCACCCTTGACGACGCCGCTGCCGCCGACGAGCTTTTCTCCATCCTGATGGGTGAGGACGTGGAGGCACGTCGAAGCTTTATCACCCGCAACGCCAAGGACGTCCGCTTCCTGGATGTCTGATCGATCAGACATGCCTTCGGTGAGATGCAAACGAGGAATAGATGACTGACACCACGCTGCCACCTGGCGACGGGACCACCGACCGGATCGAGCCGGTCGACATTCAGCACGAGATGCAGCGCAGCTACATCGATTACGCGATGAGCGTGATCGTGGGTCGCGCGCTGCCGGAAGTGCGCGACGGCCTCAAGCCAGTGCACCGCCGGGTGCTGTATGCGATGTTTGACTCGGGGTTCCGGCCGGATCGCGGACACGCGAAATCCGCACGCTCCGTTGCCGAGACGATGGGTAACTATCACCCGCACGGCGACTCGTCGATCTACGACACCCTGGTGCGCATGGCGCAGCCCTGGTCGCTGCGCTACCCACTGGTCGACGGGCAGGGCAACTTCGGTTCGCCGGGCAACGATCCGCCGGCCGCGATGCGGTACACCGAGGCCCGGCTTACTCCGCTCGCCATGGAGATGCTGCGCGAAATCGACGAGGAGACAGTCGATTTCATCCCGAACTATGACGGGCGCGTGCAGGAGCCCACGGTACTGCCCAGCCGGTTCCCGAACCTGTTGGCCAACGGGTCCGGCGGCATCGCCGTCGGCATGGCGACCAACATTCCGCCGCACAACCTGCGCGAGCTCGCCGAGGCCGTCTACTGGTGCCTGGAGAATCACGAGGCCGACGAGGAAGCCACGCTGGCCGCGGTCTGCGAGAGGGTCAAGGGGCCGGACTTCCCGACGTACGGCCTGATCGTTGGCTCACAAGGGATTAACGACGCCTACACCACCGGACGTGGCTCCGTCCGGATGCGTGGCGTGGTGGAGATCGAGGAGGACTCCCGCGGGCGTACCTCGATTGTCATCACCGAGTTGCCCTATCAGGTCAACCACGACAACTTCATCACCTCGATCGCTGATCAGGTCCGCGACGGCCGGCTCACCGGCATCGCCAACATCGAGGACCAATCCAGCGACCGGGTCGGCCTGCGCATCGTTGTCGAGATCAAGCGCGACGCGGTCGCCAAGGTGGTGCTGAACAACCTCTACAAGCACACCCAGCTGCAGACCAGCTTCGGTTGCAACATGTTGTCCATCGTCGACGGGGTGCCGCGCACGCTGCGCCTCGATCAGATGATCCGCTACTACGTCGAGCACCAACTCGAAGTCATCATTCGCCGCACCACCTATCGGCTGCGCAAGGCGAATGAACGGGCCCACATTCTGCGCGGTCTGGTCAAAGCGCTTGATGCGCTTGACGAGGTGATCGCCTTGATCCGTGCGTCGGAGACCGTCGACATCGCGCGGACCGGCCTGATCGAGCTGCTCGACATCGACGAAATCCAATCCCAGGCCATCCTGGACATGCAGCTGCGGCGGCTGGCCGCCCTGGAGCGCCAGCGCATCGTCGATGACCTGGCCAAGATCGAAGCCGAGATCGCCGACCTGGAAGACATCCTGGCCAAGCCGGAGCGGCAACGCGCGATTGTGCACGACGAACTCGCCGAGATCGTCGAGAAGTACGGCGACGACCGTCGCACCCGGATCATCGCGGCCGACGGCGACGTCAACGACGAAGACTTGATTGCGCGCGAGGATGTCGTCGTCACCATCACCGAGACGGGCTACGCCAAGCGCACCAAAACCGATCTGTACCGCAGCCAGAAACGCGGCGGCAAGGGTGTCCAGGGCGCCGGGCTCAAGCAGGACGACATCGTCGCGCACTTCTTCGTGTGCTCGACGCACGACTGGATCCTGTTCTTCACCACCCAGGGGCGGGTGTATCGGGCCAAGGCCTACGAACTGCCCGAGGCATTGCGGACCGCGCGTGGTCAGCACGTCGCCAACCTGCTGGCCTTCCAGCCCGAGGAGCGCATCGCCCAAGTCATTCAGATCCAGAGCTACGAGGACGCGCCATATCTGGTGCTGGCGACCCACAACGGGTTGGTCAAGAAGACGAAGCTGACCGACTTCGACTCCAACCGCTCGGGCGGCATCGTGGCGATCAACCTGCGCGACAACGACGAGTTGGTCGGCGCGGTGCTGTGCTCGTCGCAAGAGGACCTGCTACTGGTCTCCGCGAACGGTCAGTCCATCCGCTTCTCGGCGACCGACGAGGCGCTTCGGCCGATGGGCCGTGCCACCTCCGGTGTCCAGGGCATGCGCTTCAACACCGACGATTATCTGTTGTCGCTCAACGTAATCCAAGAAGGCACCTACCTGCTGGTCGCGACCAACGGTGGTTACGCCAAGCGCACCGCGATCGAGGAGTACCCCCTGCAGGGCCGCGGCGGCAAGGGCGTCTTGACTGTCCAGTACGACCGTCGGCGCGGCAGGCTGGTTGGCGCGGTGATCGTCGATGACGACAGCGAGCTCTATGCGATCACCTCGGGTGGCGGCGTCATTCGGACCACGGCGCGCAGTGTTCGTAAGGCGGGACGGCAGACCAAGGGCGTCCGGTTAATGAACCTGGGCGAGGGCGACACACTGCTGGCCATTGCGCGCAACGCCGAAGAAAGCGATGACGAGGCCGGCGACGTGGAGGAGTCGGAGAGCTAGCCCGTGACGGATGCGGGTCGAGCAGCGGCTCGCCAAAAAATCCTGGGGATTAGACTCAGCCCGATCAGACACACCACCGCTGGGCGGCCAAGTAAGACAGGTAAGGAGTCGGGGTGACTTCACCGAACGAACCGGGCGCCCCCAAGAAGGGCGACGGCCCCAACGGGGATGGCCCGGTCGAGCGTGCCGGTGCACACCACGGGCCGTCACCGCAGGCCGGCCGGAGCCAGGACGCCCCAGACTCGCCACCATGGCAGCGTGGGGCCGGCCGTCCACCGACAAATCGTCCGGCGGAACCGCAGGGCGAGCGGCCGGCGAACCCGCCCGCGGGCCTTGATGCCCGGTTGAATCGCTTCATCACCGGCACGGCGGCACCGGGGGCAGGTGGCGGGCCGCAGCCGAAGATCCCGCCGAACGAAGCCGCCCAAAGCCGGGGTGACAATTCGCCGACCGAGGCCTACGCGAGCGAGCTGCCCGATCTGTCGGGCCCGCTGCCGCGCCCATCGCAGCGCAAGAGCGCACCCGATCGCATCGCCGAGACTTCCAACACATCGGGGTCGGGCCGCACGACGACCGCGGAACCCCGGGAAACCCCGGACAACCGTGTGCAGGTGGCGCGGCGACCCCGCGGCCCGGTGCGGGCCAGCATGCAGATCCGCCGGATCGATCCATGGAGCACGTTGAAAGTGTCCCTGATGCTTTCGGTGTCGCTGTTCTTCGTCTGGATGATCGCGGTGGCGTTCTTGTACCTGGTGCTTGGCGGCATGGGTGTGTGGGCGAAGCTGAACAGCAACGTCGGTGACCTGCTGAACAACACCAGCGGTAGCAGCGGAGAACTGGTCTCCAGCGGCACCATCTTCGGCGGTGCCGTGCTGATCGGCTTGGTCAACATCGTCTTGCTGACTGCTATGGCCACGATCGGCGCGTTCATCTACAACCTGGCGACCGATCTGATCGGCGGCATCGAAGTGACGCTGGCAGACCGAGATTAGGGGCACGGTTTTGGGAGTAGAGCGGCGATTGCGGTAATCTCGGCGCTCGGCCGTACGCGAGTACGGGCCTATAGCTCAGGTGGTTAGAGCGCTTCGCTGATAACGAAGAGGTCGGAGGTTCGAGTCCTCCTAGGCCCACAGTCATGTGCCCCTCAAGACGCTGTGTGAGACTTGCATTGCCGTTGGCGCTACTCGGTGTGGCGGCAGCGGTGCTGTGGTCACGGCGTGGAGTCGAGATCTGGCACGTGGCGGACGTTGATCCACTCCACGGCGAGGGGCCTTAGCTCAGTTGGTAGAGCACTGCCTTTGCAAGGCAGGTGTCAGGGGTTCGATTCCCCTAGGCTCCACAATCCAAAGCGCTCGACGGCTAGCTGCCCGGCGCGGTAACGACGATCGATTCCTGCCCGATTTTCCACGCAGTCATGAAGGTGTCGATGCTGACCTTGGTGTTGGCGTTATCGGCGTAGGGGTCGTTGAGGTGAACCGTGTGGTCGTTGGTGTCGATCCCGGTGACAACAAGTAAGTGATCAGGTGAGGTGCGCTGGTCGTTGCTGCCCAAGATGGTTCCGGAGTTGACCCACGCGATAACCTTGCGGTCGGCGCCCAGGTACTCCTCTAACTTGGGCACACCGACCTCCTCGGGGTGTTTGTCGTAGGTCATGTGCGATTTGATGCCGTAGTGGTCGAGCAGCACGACCGTATCGGCCATGTCGATGCCACCCTTCTCGGTCTCGTGGCCCGGGTCGCCGGTGGGGAGGTAAATCGGACCGTCGCGGATCACCGACGCAGTGTTCTGCGCCAGCTTGATGATCTGCTGTTCGGTCGGAGCGTGGCCGTTGACTTCACCGACCACATCGGCGACAGATGCCAGCCCGCAGGTGTCCTCCAGCTGCTGTTGCACCCAATACTTGGCGGCCGCCGCCGGGTCGCCGTACAGGCCACCGGCGGTCGGCTTCGCCGGCGGCGTGCCGTTGACGCTGGCGGTGGCAGGCGAGGTCGTCGCCGCACGCATCGACGGTGGTGCCGAGCTACACGCCGATACCGACAAGATGCTGGCCATACCGATGCACGCGCCCACCCGGGCAGTGCGCAAAGCGGTGCAGATCCGGGATTTGAACATATTCCCTCGTAAAGACCAGTCTGACAATCGATTGGTCCGCAACGTAGCACCTTCAGCAAACGACCGCGCCCGCATGAGACCCAAGCCCAATGGGCTGGACCGCCGGTGCACGTTTTGCAAGGCGGGGATCAGGGGTTCGAATCCCCTTGGTCCCATCGGACAACCAACGGCCGCAGCGGAATTGGTGAACGTGTACCGGGCCGCCACCGCTGTTCTCCCCGGGTGGCCCGATTCGGTTACGGCCGGGGTTGGAGGTCGACGCTGGGTGGGCGGGGCGAGGTCTCTGAAGGCGCGGGGTGCGACGAGCGGCGAACGATGCTGAATGCCGCAGCGCCGACGGCCAACACCGCGAGCGCGGCGCCGGCCAGCACCCACGGGCGCGGACGGCGGCGTCGGGCCCGGCGGGCGTCTTGCAACGCTTGCGGGAGGTTGGCAATTACTTCCTGCGCGGCGGCCAGCTCCTCGCCGATCGCATCTTGCGCCGCAGCGATTTCCCGGGCCAGTTGGCCTTGCTGGTAGCGGCGGCGCAGCTGCGACGTGGTCGACCGGGCGGAGTCGACTCCCAGTCCGACGATTCCACGAGTGAGGTCCACCGGTCCCACTGTCGAATACGTCAGGCCCCTGGCAAGTCGCTCCCGGGGCGTCAGCCGGGATTCCGCCTTCGCTGTCATCTGTCGCCTTCCTGTGCGTGAAACCTACAGACTGCCACCATAAAGACGCCCGCGGGCGAATTGAGCCTACGCCGCATTTGGGTACCGAACGCCGGTCCAGTGGCACCCGGTGCGGCCCCGCCCGCGGCTATGGCAGACTGTGATGCCGTGACTAACAGCCCTTTTCAGACCGCTACTGCCACGCTGCACACCAACCGGGGAGACATCAAGGTCGCCCTGTTCGGAAACCACGCGCCCAAGACTGTCGCCAACTTCGTTGGCCTGGCGCAGGGCACCAAGGAGTACTCCACGCAGAACTCCTCGGGTGGCCCCTCGGGCCCGTTCTACGACGGCGCGGTTTTCCACCGAGTGATCCAGGGCTTCATGATCCAGGGCGGGGACCCGACCGGCACCGGCCGCGGCGGCCCGGGCTACAAGTTCGCCGACGAATTCCACCCCGAGCTGCAATTCGACAAGCCGTACCTACTGGCGATGGCCAACGCGGGTCCGGGCACCAACGGGTCCCAGTTCTTCATCACCGTCGGCCAGACGCCGCACCTGAATCGGCGCCACACGATCTTCGGCGAGGTAGTCGATCCCGATTCGCAGAAAGTCGTCGACGCGATCGCAACCACGGCCACCGACGGCAACGACCGCCCGGCGGACGCGGTCGTCATCGAGTCGATCACGATCTCGTAAGACAGCCGCTGCGCTAAGGCTGTTGGCGGCCGGCATAACCGGCCGCGGTGAGCGCGTCGAGAACCGCTAGCGGGCTGGTGCCGAGGTCCCAGCGGGACAAGATCACCAGCGCCCCGTCGGCCGTTTCCAGCTCAAGCATCCGAACCGTGCGCCCGTAGCGGCGGAACTCGCTAATCCGAATGATCTTGATATCGGGGTGCTGAAATACCTGCGTTCGGAACCAGCCCCGAAGCACCAGTCCGGCGGGCGTAATTGCCAGCTTTGGACGCGCGCGCCACGTCGCGCCCGCAAACAAGAGCAGACCCACTGCGGCAATCCCGGTGAGCACCCGCCCGGGGGTGTCTGTGACGACGGTCACACTGGCGATAGCCATCAATACGCCGCCAACGCCACAACCAGCGATTCCCGCGGCGGGCGGCTCCCACTGTGTTTGCTGCACGAGGTTCTTAGCCCCTCCCACCACTGCCGATGGAGTTATCCACATCAGCTATCAACAGTGGGGATAAATCACACGCGTGTGATTGGGTCCGCACAAGGTTGCTGGATTAGCCGCGGATCGACCCCGAAATGAATTCATTTGCCAGCCGATGTTGGTTAGTGCCAGCGCATCGTGAGCAACAAACCCGTGATCATGAAGGCGAACGCGATCGCATAGTTCCACGGGCCCAATTGCGCCATCCAGTTCAGAGCCGGCGGCGCCTGACTGCCGACAGCAGCCAGCTGGAACACCATCAACCACACGAGGCCGATCAGCATCAGACCAACAAACAGCGCGACGAACCACACGCTTGACGGCCCGACCTTCACCTTGACCGGTGTGCGGCTGACCGCGGTGACGGTGAAGTCGTTCTTTTTACGGACCTTGGACTTGGGCATGATTACCTCGGGCTTACCTCGACAACGCGGTCAGTAGGACGGGGTGCGACGATTATTGCCGCACGTAAAGCACGGCTACGAGACTAACTCACCTGGCAGCATCACCAGGAAATGGAGAGTCGATGAGTGACACGCGCCGCTCACCATGGCGCTTCGGGGTCCCGCTGGTGTGCTTGATGGCCGGCCTGCTGTTGGCCGCCACCCACGGGGTGTCCGGCGGCGCCGAGATCCGTCGTAGCGATGCGCCGCGGTTGGTCGACTTGGTCCGCGAGGCGCAGTCGTCGGTGGATCGCCTCAAGGCGCAGCGCGAAGAGCTGGCCGCCAAGATCGACTCGACGCACCTGCGTTCCTCTGACGCCGCCCTGGCCGCCATGCTGCGGCGGTCCGCGGAGCTGGCCGGTGAGGCCGACATGGAGCCTGTTCACGGGCCCGGCCTGGTGGTGACCCTCGAGGACGCCAAACGTGATGCCAACGGGCGCTTCCCGCGCGATGCCTCCCCCGACGATCTGGTGGTACACCAGCAAGACATCCAGGCCGTCCTCAACGCACTGTGGAGTGCGGGTGCCGAAGCGATCCAGATGCAGGACCAGCGGATCATCGCCACTTCGGTACCGCGCTGCGTCGGAAACACGCTATTGCTCAACGGCCGTACCTACAGCCCGCCGTACACGATTACCGCGATCGGCAATGCCGCCGCCATGCAAGCGGCCCTTGCCGCCGCTCCCTTGGTGATCCTCTACAAGCAGTACGTCGTCCGGTTCGGACTGGGCTACAGCGAAGACGTGACTGCCGATGTGCACATCGCCGGCCATAGCGAGCCAGTCCGGATGCACTTCGCCCAGCCGATCGGCCCGGTGAACTACTGAGGCCCGGCGCAGCGCCGTCCCGGGTAGCGCTGGACGGTAACCTGAGACGATGCGGATCCTGGTTGTCGACAATTACGACAGCTTCGTGTTCAACCTGGTGCAGTACCTGGGACAGCTCGGCGTCGAGGCCGAGGTGTGGCGCAATGACGACGCCCGGCTGTCCGACGCACCAGACCACGCCGCCATCGCGACGCAATTCGACGGCGTTCTACTCAGCCCAGGCCCGGGCACGCCGGAACGCGCGGGCGCGTCGATCAGCCTGGTGCGTGCCTGCGCTGCCGAGCGCACGCCGCTGCTCGGGGTGTGCTTGGGGCACCAGGCCATCGGAGTCGCATTCGGGGCAGTCGTCGACCGCGCCCCGGAGTTGCTGCACGGCAAGACCAGCAACGTATTTCACACTAACGTCGGTGTGCTGCAAGGACTTCCGGATCCATTCACGGCGACTCGGTACCACTCGCTGACCATCCTGCCTGAGTCGCTGCCTGCGGCCCTGGAGGTCACGGCGCATACCCGCAGCGGGGTCATCATGGGCGTGCGGCACACCGAGTTGCCGATCCATGGTGTCCAGTTCCACCCGGAGTCGATCCTGACCGAGGGCGGGCACCGAATGTTGGCCAACTGGCTGGACTACTGCGGATGGTCTCGCGACGACACCCTGGTGCGCCGACTGGAGAACGAAGTGCGCGCCGCGGTGCGACCGCATTTTCCGCCCGACCCTGCGGCTACTGACCGAACTTCAGCGTGATGATGCCGTCCCGGTTGACCCCGGCGCCGGCCGGCGGGTTTTGGTAGACCACCTTGTGGGACTGGGAGCCGCCGGCGTCGACGTCGGGGCCTTTGTCCAATACCCCCATCCAGCCCAGGGCGCGTAGCCGCGGCTCGGCGTCCGTCCAGAACATGCCGGTCAAGTCGGGCATCGCGAATTGATTGCCCTTGGACACTTGCAGTTCGATGATCGAGTCGATCGGAACCGGCTGACCTTTGGGCGGGTTTGTCCCGATCACCTCACCAGCCGGCCGCGTGCTGTCGACCTGTGCCTGGGTCAGTTTGGTGAAGCCGTAGACGGTCAGATTCTTCTGTGCGAGGTCGACGTTCTGGCCCGCGACGTCAGGAATCTGCTTGGTCTCCGGCCCGGAACCGACGACTACGGTGATCATGTTGGTGATCGCCGACGTCTGGTTGGCCGGCGGATTGGTCCCGATCACCTTGCCCGACAATTCGGGGGTGGACGGTGAGTTGGCCTGCTTGAACTTGCTGAATCCGGCGGCTTTCAGCTTGGTGACGGCGTCGGAGTAGCTCAGCGACGACACGTCGGGCACCTCGCGTTGTTCCGGCCCGGTGGAGACGCTGAGGGTGATCTCGTCGCCCGCGCCCACCGATGCGTTGGCGCCGGGATCGGTGCTGATGACATGGTCGGGCGGGATTGACGAGTCGGGCTTCTGCAGGGTGCGCGTCTTGAAACCCCGGTTTTGCAGCGCGGCGATGGCGTCGGCGGACACTTCGCCCCGCATGTCTGGCACCTGGACGTCACGGGCGCCACCGCCGAAGGTGTTGAACGCGATGACTACGACGATCGTCAGGACGGCCAGCACCGCGACTGCGACGACCCAGCGACCGATGGACCCACCGGGGTCGTCGCGGTCGACGCGGTCGACGCGGTCGAGGTTCTGGCGCGGTAACGGATCGCTGCGCTGACCTCCGAGACCGGGACCCGTAGGCGCCAGCATCGAGGTTCGTTCGGCGTCGGTGAACACCTTGGGTGCGTCGGGTGCCTCGCCGTTGTGTACCCGGACCAGATCGGCCCGCATCTCCGCCGCGGTCTGATATCGGTTGTCCGGATTCTTGGCCAACGCTTTCAGAACGACGGCGTCCAGATCCGCGGAAATGCCCTCATGCCGTCTCGACGGTGGGATCGGGTCTTCGCGAACATGCTGATAGGCGACCGCGACCGGCGAATCACCGGTGAAAGGTGGCTCACCGGTGAGGATTTCGTAGAGAACACAGCCTAATGAATAGACATCGGAGCGAGCGTCGACGGTTTCACCGCGAGCCTGCTCGGGCGATAGATACTGGGCGGTGCCGATCACGGCCGCAGTCTGGGTAACGCTGTTGCCGCTGTCGGCGATCGCACGCGCAATGCCGAAGTCCATCACCTTGACCGCGTTGGTCGTGCTGATCATGATGTTCGCCGGTTTGACGTCACGATGGATGATGCCGGCGCGATGACTGAAGTTCAGCGCCTGGCAGGCGTCGGCGATGATCTCGATTGCCCGCCGCGGCGGCAACGGGCCTTCGTTGTGCACGATGTCGCGCAGGGTGACGCCGTCGACGTACTCCATCACGATGTAAGGCAATGGGCCGCTGGGCGTTTCGGCTTCTCCGGTGTCGTACACCGCCACGATGGAGGGGTGATTCAACGCGGCGGCATTCTGCGCCTCGCGGCGGAAACGCAGATAAAAGCTGGGGTCGCGGGCCAGATCAGCGCGCAGCACCTTGACCGCAACGTCGCGGTGCAAGCGGACGTCGCGGGCTAGATGAACCTCCGACATGCCGCCGAAACCGAGGATGTCGCCTAGTTCGTAACGGTCGGACAGGTGCTGCGGGGTGGTCATTGCGGTGTCTCGAGTCCGGCTCCCGACAGGGTGGGCGTCAGGGGGTTAACCCAGCTCAATTCGGGCGGCCTTCGCTGAAGACCAGAATTACCTACGGCCGGGCCATCCGTCCAGTTAAGTCGAAGGCCGGGACCCGATCCGCTGGGTGTCTTGGGCGCCGGCGGCGGGGCGCTCGCGGGCGGGGTGCCGGTGTCGGTGACCGTCGGGGGCGGCGACTGGTCGTTTTGCCCATGGGAATTGATGACGATGAGCACCGCGATGATGATGGCGAGCGCGCCGAGAACCCCTGCGGCCCAAAGCAGTGCGCGCTGGCCGGACGAGAACGTGCGGCGAGCCTGCTGCTGACGGCGGCTACCCGTCGTCGGCTGGGATCGACGGGGCGGCGGCGTCCGGGGGCCGACGGCGGCCCTGGCCTGTGGGCTGGACGGAATAGATGCCGGGGAGGCCCGTCCCGGAGGCGGCGACTGACTGGGTCGCGGGGGGCGACGGCCGGCCCGTACCGCGGCGACGGCGTCGGCGAACGGTCCCCCGCTGCGATAACGCATGCCGGGGTTCTTGACGAGGGTGATCTCGATGAGTTCGCGCACGTTGGGGGGAAGCTCGGGAGGCAGCGGCGGCGGCGGTTCCTTGATGTGCTTCATCGCCACCGTTAGGGCGCCGTCCCCGGTAAACGGCCGCTTGCCCGAAACCACTTCGTAGCCAACAACACCCAGCGAGTAGACATCGCTGGACGGGGTCGCGTCGTGGCCCAGGGCCTGCTCGGGCGCGATGTATTGGGCGGTGCCCATCACCATGCCGGTCTGCGTCACCGGCGCAGCGTCGACGGCCTTGGCGATACCGAAGTCGGTGATCTTCACCTGCCCGGTGGGGGTGATCAAGATGTTGCCCGGTTTGACGTCGCGGTGCACCAGCCCGGCAGCATGCGCAATTTGCAGGGCGCGACCGGTCTGCTCGAGCAAGTCCAGCGCATGCCGCAGTGAGAGCCGACCGGTGCGTTTGAGCACCGAGTTCAACGGCTCGCCGTTGACCAACTCCATCACCAGATAGGCGGTCCGCCCCTCGCCGTCCATCTGGCTTTCGCCGTAGTCGTGCACGGCGGCGATCCCGGGATGGTTGAGCATCGCGGTAGTGCGCGCCTCAGCGCGGAACCGCTCGATGAACTCGGAGTCCTGGGAGAACTCCGCTTTGAGTACCTTGACCGCAACGCGGCGGCCCAGCCGGCTGTCCACCGCCTCCCAGACCTGGCCCATGCCACCGGTGGCGATCAAGCGCTGCAGCCGGTACCGGCCCGACAGCGTTACCCCAACGCGCGGGCTCATGGGCCCCCCTGTAGCGCGGCCTCGATGACGGCCCGTCCGATCGGCGCGGCCAGCGCCCCTCCCGTCGCCGACAGTCGGTCGGCGCCGTTCTCCACTAGCACCGCCACGGCGACCTTCGGCGCTTGTGCTGGCGCGAATGCGATGTACCACGCGTGCGGCGGTGTGTGGCGCGGGTCTGAGCCATGTTCTGCAGTACCAGTCTTTGATGCGATCTGCACGCCGGGAATGGCCCCTTTCTGCTGTGCGTCCTTCTCGGCGCCGATCATCAGCTCTGTTAGCTTAGCGGCGACCTGCGGCGAGACCGCGCGGCGTTGCTGGTAGGGCGCGGTAATGCTGATGACGGCTAGGTCTGGGCCCTTGAGGCTGTCGACCAGGTACGGCTGCATCGTTACCCCGCCGTTCGCGATGGTAGCCGCGATCTCGGCGTTCTCCAGCGGGGTCAGGGCGACATCCTTCTGGCCGATGCTCGACATTCCCAGCGCCGCGGCGTCCGGGATGTTGCCGACGGTCGATTCCGCGACCTGAAGCGGAATGACGCTCGGGGTGCTGTCCAGGCCGAACGAATGCGCCATGCTGCGCAGGGCGTCGGCGCCGGTAAGTAGGCCCAACTGGACGAACGCGGTGTTGCACGACAGGGCGAAGGCCTTACTTAGGGACACGGTCGGTTCGCTGCCGCACGAGGTGCCACCGTAGTTCTCCAGGGTGGCCGTGCTGCCGGGCAGCGGGATAGTGGGCGCCGCCGTCAACTGCTGGGTATCGGTGGCGCCGCCCTGCAGCGCCGCCGCGGTGGTGATCACCTTGAACGTCGAACCAGGCGGGTAGGTCTCCGAGATGGCCCGGTTGACCAGCGGGTTGCCGGGGTCGTCGCGGAGGCGCTGCCACGCCTGCGCTTGCACCTGGGGATCGTGCGACGCCAACAAGTTGGGGTCATACGACGGCGAGGACACCATGGCCAGAATCTTGCCGGTGGCTGGGTCCAGGGCAACGACAGCTCCCTTGCAGGGCGGCCCGCCGCAACCCTGCTGCATCGCATCCCAGCCAGCCTGCTGAACCCGAGGGTTGATCGTGGTAACTGCGTTGCCGCCGCGCGGATCGCGACCGGTGAAGAAGTCGGCCAACCTGCTCCCGAACAGCCGCTCGTCGGAGCCGTTCAAAAGAGGATCCTCGGCGCGCTCGAGGCCCGAACTCGAATACCGCAGTGAATAGAAGCCGGTGATTGGCGCGTACACCGCAGGGTTGGGATACACGCGCAGGAAACGAAAGCGGCTGTCGGTGGCGACCGAATAGGCCAACAGTTGGCCGCCCGCAATGATCTGGCCGCGTTGACGCGAGTACTCGTCGAGCAGGACCCGTTGATTTCGGGGGTCAGAGCGCAGGCTGTCAGCGGCGAAGACCTGAGTCATGGTGGCGTTGAGCAACAACAGCACGATCAACGCCATCACGGTCACCGAGATCCGGCGGAGAGAGGTGTTCATACCCGCTCAATCACCTCGGTGCCGGCCGCCGCGATCGGCGACGTGTCGTGGGCGCGGGTTCGCAACGGGCGTCGCGCGCTGTGCGAGATACGTGCCAGGATGGCCAGCAGCACATAGTTCGCCAGCAATGACGACCCGCCGTAGGACATCCACGGCGTGGTCAATCCGGTCAGCGGGATGAGCTGCGTTACTCCGCCAACGACGATGAACAGCTGAATGGCCAGCGTCGATGCCAGACCCGCCGCCAGCAGCTTGCCGAAGCTGTCGCGCGTGGCGATCGCGGTGCGTAAGCCGCGCACGATGACGATCGTGTAGAGCATCAAAATGCTCGCCAGTCCGACTAATCCGAGTTCTTCGCCGAACGCGGCGATGATGAAATCGGTGGATGCGGCCGGCACGGTGTCGGGCTGGCCGTTGCCCAGGCCGGTACCGAAGATCCCGCCGGTCGCAAAGCTGAACAGGGACTGCACAATTTGATAGCCGTGGCCGTCGGGGTCTGCGAACGGGTCCCACCACATCTGCACGCGAACCCGGACATGCTCGAAAATGAAATACGCGACAATGCTGCCCGCAGAAAACAGCACTAGCCCGAGGATAACCCAGCTGAATCGTTGTGTCGCAAGGTAAACCACCACCAGGAACGACGCATAGAGCAGCAGCGAAGTGCCGAGGTCTTTTTCGAAGACCATCACACCCACCGAGATCACCCAGGCTGCCAGCAGCGGCGCGAGGTCACGCGGGCGAGGCAGCGTCATCCCCATCAGGTGTTTGCCTGCGCTGGTGAACAGACCGCGTTTGGCGACCAAGACCGCCGAGAAGAAGATCAGTAACAAGATTTTGGAGAACTCTGCGGGCTGAATTGAGAAGCCCGGGAATCGAATCCAGATCTTGGCGCCGTTCTGCTCGGACAGCGACGACGGCAGCAGCGCGGGGATCGCCAAGAAAATCAGACCCGCCAGTCCGTAGATGTAGCTGTAGCGCCCCAGCTGCCGGTGGTCTTTCAAAAACGTGAGTACCAGTGCGAACACGGCAACACCGACCAGCGTCCACAGCATCTGTTGGGATGCATTGGGGTGGCGGCGACCGCTCAGCTCGTTGTTGACAAGATCGAGCCGATGAATCATGACCAAGCCAAGTCCGTTGAGCAGAGCCACAATTGGCAGCAACAACGGGTCGGTGTAGGGGGCGAAGCGCCGGATGGTCAGATGCGCGCTGCCGAACACGAGTAGGAAGATCAACCCATAGCCGATCAGGTCCCAGCGCAGGCCGCGCTCCTGGTTCGCCTCGACGATGAGCAACGCTGCGACGGTGATCAGTGCGGCGAAGCACAGCAGCGCCAGCTCGGCGTTACGCCGAGTGGGCAGCGGCGGCGTGACCGCGACCGGAGGCTGGATTTGTGTGGTCATGCCACCGCCCGGCAGTCGATGCCCGGCTGAGGTGGGGGTGGTGGGAGCGCAGTCACCGTCTGGGTGGTGGACGTGGGCGACGGGGTCGCGGGCGCTGCGGGGGTGGTGCTTGCGGGAGGGCTAGCGGGATTCGCGCTGCTCGATGGTCCGCTGGAAGTGGGCGTCGGTGCAGTGACGCTGGGCTGGGGTGGCGCGCTGGTCATCGGGGCCGGTGATCCAGGCGGTGAGGTGGCGCGCGGTGGCGGACACGGCGGCAGTAGGGAGTTCGCGGATAATTCCCGTAGCTGCGCTTCGGCGTCGTCCAGCGTTCCAGCGGGAAGCCCGGCCTGAACCTGTGCGCGCTCGGCGGGGCGCAGATCCTGCAGCTGCATCACACGGCAGTCGAGGTGACTGCCGTATTGGCTATAGCTGATGACGGATAACTCGTTGCGCGCGTTGAGGCAGCCGACAAGATAAGGCTCGTGCAGGGACATGCCCAGCAGCGATCCTTGGATTCCCCGCACGATCGACACCATGCCGTTGTAGTCGGCGACGTAGTAGTTGCTGCGGATGATGGCCCGCCCGATCGCCAGGCCCGCGAGCACCAGCAGGATGGCCAGAGTCGCGACGATAAACATCCGGCGCCGCGGCCACCGCGGCCGTTGCACCGATTCCTCTTGCAGCGGAGCCGGTTTGGCAACCTCTTTGCGCGCGCCGATGGCAGAAGCCCGGCCGGCGGAGGTGTTGGGCAGCGTGGTCAGCTGGTCATCCTCACCGGATACCGCGCCGGCCAGAATCGGCTGCGTCTGGCCGTAGTCGTAGTCGACGACATCGGCCACCACGACGGTCACGTTGTCCGGGCCACCACCGCGTAATGCCAATTCGATTAGGCGGTAAGCGCTCTCGGCGACATCGGGGATTTGCAGAGCCTCGTGGATGGTTTCGTCGCTCACCGGGTCGGACAACCCGTCCGAGCAGAGCAGGTACCGATCCCCGGCGCGCGCCTCGCGCATGGTCAGGGTGGGCTCGACCTCGTGGCCGGTCAGTGCCCGCATGATCAACGATCGCTGGGGGTGGCTGTGGGCCTCCTCGCGGGTGATCCGCCCCTCGTCAACCAAGGTTTGGACGAACGTGTCGTCCTTGGTGATCTGAGTGAGCTCGCCATCGCGCATCAGGTAGCCACGTGAGTCACCAATGTGGACCAACCCAAGACGGTTGCCCGCGAAAAGGATTGCGGTAAGTGTGGTTCCCATCCCTTCGAGGTCGGGTTCCATCTCGACCTGTGCGGCGATCGCCCCGTTGCCGGAACGTACCGCCGCGTCGAGCTTGGCGAGTAGATCGCCACCGGGTTCGTCGTCGTCGAGATGAGCCAGCGCGGCGATCACCAACTGAGAGGCCACTTCGCCGGCAGCGTGGCCACCCATACCGTCGGCGAGCGCCAGCAATCGCGCACCGGCGTACACCGAGTCTTCATTGTTGGTGCGGACCAGACCGCGATCGCTGCGGGCGGCGTATCGCAGGACCAGGCTCACGGGCGCAACTCGATTGCCGTCTTGCCGATTTGAACCGGCGTTCCGATTGGAACTCGTACCGCAGTCGTCACCTTCGCCCTGTCAAGGTAAGTGCCGTTGGTCGATCCTAGATCCTCTACGTACCATTCGGAGCCGCGCTGGGATAGCCGCGCGTGCCGCGTCGAGGCGTAGTCGTCGGTCAGCACCAGAGTCGAGTCGTCGGCACGACCGATCAACACCGGCTGGCCGCTGAGAGTGATGCGCGCACCCGCCAGCGCTCCCTCGGTGACCACCAGGTAGCGGGCCGCCGAGTGGCCCCGCTGACGCGAGGGCAGCAACGTCCCGCGCAGCGCCAAACCGCGCCGCACCATGACGGCACCGGTGGGTGCATAGATGTCAGTTTTCAAGATTCGCAGGACAGACCAGATGAAGACCCATAGCAGCATTAAAAATCCGGCGCGCGTCAGTTGCAGCACTAGTCCCTGCATCTGGCGTCCTTTCCGTCCTGGCGCCGCACCCTCGAACCCGTGACACCGAGCACATCAGCAACGTCACGATACTTGGATGGCGGTCGACGCGGGGCGAAGCACGGCAGCTTTTAGCCCGGTGCGATCAGTGAATCCGAACGATGATCTCTGAGTGGCCCAGACGGATGACGTCGCCATCGGCCAACTGCCACTCCTGAATCGGCGAATTGTTGACGGTGGTGCCGTTAGTGGAGTTGAGGTCGGAGAGCAGCGCGACCTGCCCGTCCCAACGAATCTCCAGGTGGCGGCGTGAGACGCCGGTGTCGGGCAACCGGAACTGGGCGTCTTGCCCGCGGCCCACGATGTTGGAACCTTCGCGCAGCTGATACGTCCGCCCGCTGCCATCGTCGAGCTGCAGAGTGACGTTGGCGCCGGCGGAGCCATAACCGCCATAACCGCCGCCGTAGCCGCCCCCCGCTTGCTGGCCGTAGTCGCCGGCCTGGCCGTACTCACCAGCTTGGCCGTAGTCACCGGCCTGCCCGCCGAATTCGTAGTCGCGATGGGCGGTCTCGGGGCCGCCTTGGGGGCCGTAGCCTGCGCCCGGAACGCTTTCGGCGTACTGGGTGTACTCGCCGGCCTGGCCGTACTCCTGCTGGCCATAGCCCTGGCCGCCTTGCGGGTATCCCGGGTCGTAGCCGGCGCCTTGCTCGTATCCGGCGCCCTGTTCGGGGTAGGCCGGCCGAGGCTGTTCGGGTGCTCCGGGGGGCGCGTAACCGGCCTCCTCCGGGCGAGCAGGCCCGCGGCCGTATTCGCCGTAGCCGCCGTAGCCGGGCTGGCCGGGGCCGGGTTGACCGCCGGCCGGAGGAGCGTAGCCGCCGCCCGGACGGTAACCCTGGTCGTAGCCCGGACCGCTGTACCCGGCGGGAGGAGCCTGGTACCCGCCTTGGGGTGGGTAGCCGCCCTGCTGCTGATCGGGATAGCCGCGACCCTGGTCCGGATAGCCACCCGGAGCCTGGTAGCCGCCGGGGGCTTGGTACCCGCCTTGGGGTGGGTAGCCGCCTTGTTCGGGGTAGCCGCCGCGCTGGTCTGGATAACCGCCTTGTTCGGGGTAGCCGCCGCCTTGGGGTGGGTAACCGCCTTGTTCGGGGTAGCCGCCCTGCTCGGGATGGCGAGGCGGCGGGTAGCCGCCCGGGGGTGGGTAGCCGCCTTGCTCGGGCGGATATCCACCACGAGCGTCCGGTCCGCCTGGTGGGTCCTGGCCCGCGCGCGGGTCGTCTTGCGGACGGGCGTAACGCTCGTCGTAGTACTCATCGCCGGGCCGCCCCTGCCCCTGACCGCCGCGGTAGCTCGAGTTGTCAGTCATCGGTGGTACTCCTGGTTCTGCGGTGAACGCCTGATTTGATTGTGGCTGGGCGGGATCGCTGACCGTCGGGCGGGGCTCGACATCGGGGTTGACAGCACCGCGGGCGCGGAACTGGCCGGTGTGCAGGTTCGGCAACTGTTCGAATCTGACGACCACATCACCATACGTTTGCCACCCCTGTTCATCGATATAGTCAGTCAAGTACCTCGCGAGCGCGTTCGACGTGAGGTCCGGATCGGTGCCCACCTTCTCAAAGTCGTGCACACCGAGGGTAATGATGTATTCGTTGGGCGCCAAAAGGCGATTTCCCCGCAGCGGTTGCACACCGTCTTCGGCTTCCCGACGTAATAGGGCTTCAACCTCTTGAGGGACGATCGATCCCCCGAACAGTCGGGCAAACGCATCGCCGACGGTCGCCTCGAGCTTGCGCTCGATCCGCGCAGCGAGCCCCTTTTGGCTACCCATCCGTCAGCGCTCATCCGCACTTGCCGCGGTATATCGCGGGCACAAGGCAAACGAGTCGCCCGCGTGTCGTATCACCCACGCATGGTATCGGGATACCGCGACGCCGCGTCACCGGGAGAATTCTGAGAATCGCATCGCCGCAGCTCAACACGGCGCCCGGCCAGTCCGTCGGGCACCTGAGCGGCGGTTGGGCCAGCGCAGCGGTTGGGGCGGGCGGGCACTAGAGTGATATGGTCCATCGGTTGTTTTCCCCGGGCGAGTGGCGGAATGGCAGACGCGCTGGCTTCAGGTGCCAGTGTCCTTCGGGACGTGGGGGTTCAAGTCCCCCTTCGCCCACCAAGCGGTTCGATGAACCGCGTGGCCGCGGTCGGGGCCCCAGTCGTCAGTGAATCCAGCGCCGAGTGGTTGACTGCGAACGTGCGGAGGGAACCCGGGCTGGCGCGACGCTTCTTCGATCGCTATGAGCCGATTCACGCCGTGACGTACTTCGCGCCGGAGGCGCGGGCCGCACTGGACGGGCTGGGCTACCGCGGTTTCTGGATGGGCTACTTCGCCGCCCGATCGGCGCCGCTCGGCCTCGCGCCTGCGGAAGTAGTGACCGCGATCTTCTACAACTTCGCGCCAGAGCGCGTCGCCAAGGCGTTGCCTGCGGCGTGGCAGATCGCTGGTCCGGACGCCGCGATACGTGCCCGACAGGATTCTGCCGTGGCGGCGCTGCGCCGTTACGGCCTTAGCGCAGATGAAAATGTCAGTGTCGCAGCGGAATTGGCGGGCAAGGCGGCACGCCAGGCGCCCCTGGACGGACGAGCGCTGTTCGCCGCGAATCGGGCGTTGCCGTGGCCGGACGATCCGCTGGCCGTGCTCTGGCATGCCGCGACGTTGCTGCGCGAGCAGCGCGGTGACGCACACGTCGCGGTGTTGGCTGCCGAAGGTGTTTCGGGTCGAGAATCCAACGTGCTGCACGCTGCGGCGGGCCGAGTGCCACGCGACTACATGGCCCGCGCCCGCGATTACGACGACGCGGCCTGGCGTCAACACGAACAACGGCTGGCCGAGCGCGGGCTGCTGAACGACGATGGCTCACTGACTGCCGCCGGCCAGCAGCTCAAGGACAGCATTGAATCGAGAACCGACGCTCTTGCGCTCTCGGCGCTCGACGCGCTCAGCGACGACGAGGTGGAGACGCTGTTTCAGGCGTTGACGCCGATCACCCGGGCTGTGGTCGCTGGCGGCGATATCGTGTCTGTCAACCCAATGAGCTTGCGCCGCGACGAATTGCACGACGGCAGTGCGCATTTGGAGTAGACGGGGTCGGGCTCACACTACTGCGGAAGCAAGCGGCGCTTCTGCTCGGTGAACTCCTCCTCGGTCAGGATCCCCGCGTCGCGCAGCGAGAACAGTTCGCGCAGCTCCGCAGAGATGCCCGTGATCGGGCCGCCCGCAGCGACTTCTGGTGTTTCGTCCGAAGTACCGTCCGCCGACTTATTCGGCTTGCCGGTCGCGGCCCCGATCCGCTGCCGGATACCCGGGCCACCGGTGCCAGTGCCGGTCGTGCCGGCCATGGCGCGCCCGGCCATGCTGGCCAGGGCCATCTGACTGAACAAGCTGCCGGTGCCACCACCCACC
Source organism: uncultured Actinomycetota bacterium (assembly GCA_963826365.1). Taxonomy (GTDB): domain Bacteria; phylum Actinomycetota; class Actinomycetes; order Mycobacteriales; family Mycobacteriaceae; genus Mycobacterium. The sequence goes on from CAWGXA010000019.1 coordinate 235,402, forward strand.
GAAGCTTCCGCGGCGGCGGCGAGATTGGCTGCCGGCAACGCCACCGCGCTGAGCCGAAACTCGGGAGCCGCTGCGGCCCATGCCGCGGGCACCGACATCCGCCCGACCGATGTCGCGTCGGCCAGGTTCGCCGAGACCGGCGCTCCCACGCTGGTGATCACCGGGAACGGTGTCGGCGGTGCGGGCGCATAGCTGGGCCAGGACTGAATGCCCGCCCAGCCACTGACGATGTCATCGGTGTGGAAACCGGTCAGCGCACCCACAATGTCGTAGGGAAGAGACACTGTACCGAGGGCAGTGCCGGTCGGGTCAATGAAAATCGAACTCAGGTCCGCTAGGAAATTCAGGCCTGTCATGGGGTCGGCTGCCGCTGCGGGGGCCGCGACGTTGGGTGCGAACGACGAGAGGGCGTTCTGCGCGTTGCCGGCGGAGGTGCCGCTCGCCCGGGACACAGCGGCTGCTTGCTCCGTCTGCCCGCCGTCGTCGGTGCTCGACGAGGGTGAGCTGAACCGCTGCAGCTTCGTGGCCGTCGCCGACGCCCACGCGTAGCTCTGCATGGCGCCGGTGTCTTGGGCCCACATCTCGGCGTACTGCGTTTCGGTAGTCGCGATCGCCGAGGTGTTCTGCCCGAAGATGTTCGACGCCACCAGCGCCGCCAACAAACTGCGGTTGGCCGCGATTACTGGCGGCGGCACCGTCTCCGCGAAGGCGGCCTCGTACGCGGCGGCCGCGGCGATCGCCTGGTTGGCAGTCTGCTCGGCCTGCGCGGCGGCGGTGCGCATCCACGTCACGTAGGGCGCGGCCGCGGCAGCCATCGTCGCCGATGACGAGCCCAGCCACGGCCCAGCGGTCAGGCTAGCGATCGCCGATTGATAGGAGCTGGCTGCCGAATGCAGCTCGGCGGCCAGCCCGTCCCAGGCCGACGCGGCGGCCAACATCGGACCCGCGCCGGCGCCGGCATACATGCGGGCAGAGTTGATCTCTGGCGGCAGAACCGCGAAGTCCATGTCACTCCCTCCGATCGAGCATCCCCGTGCTCGGTCTTCAGTAAACGGCAAACAAACCCGGAGTTACCTCGTTTGCGGGCGCGCTCTGCCGACATTTTTGCTCACGAAGAGTGTCAGTGAGCTGGGAGACGTCAAGATACCCGGCGAGCTGGTCCGCACCACCACGATTGGCGGGCATCAAAGGGCCGCCAGTTGGGTCTGCTAGCTGGTGTTTCGCGCACCGCGCGGTGGCCGCAGGCGGGTCCTCACCGGATGGCTTTCGGAGGTACTGCGAGGCCGAGCGCCGCGTATCTCGGCGGGTTGCCGAAAGGCACGGCGTCCTGTACTGCGCGACGGCTGCTCCGTCCCGGCAGCGATCGCCGTCTCCCGGATCCATGGCCAACCGTATCCTCAACTGCTCGGCTGGCTATGCGCCCAGCCGGCGATCTCGGGGGTTGCCGGGTCGGTGATGTCGTCGAATTCGGGATGCTTTTTGAGGACCGTGTCGACCATGGAGCACACCGGGACAATCCGTTTGCCGGCATCGCGAGCGGAATCCAGCGCTTCTTCAAGAAGGATGGTTGCCAGACCACGTCCACCGAACTCTGGATCGACGACGGTGTGGTAGAAAACCCGCTGCTCGCCACGGTCGGCGAAGTCGGCGTGGCCGACGGTTTTGCCGTCGACGGTGATGGTGTACGTCTGATGCCCGGCCGTGACGGTCGTTTCAGCGCCGGTCTTATCGATGGTCATGCGTATTCCCTTTCTACGGGCGGTGGGGTTGTGGCCGCGGACGCAGCCGGGTGGTTGGTAGCGGCGGGGCGGACAGTCGGCTGACCGAGCCCTGATATCCGGTAACTGTGCCGAAGACGCTCATCCGCGTCCTGCCACAGTTGGCGATAACGCACGATCTCGTCGTGGCTGCGTCCGACGAAGTTCCACCACATCAACAACGCTTCGGTGAACGGAGTTCCTCCCAGCAGCAGTACCCGGGCTGGCTGATCCCGCATATTCCGCAGGTGAAGTGCAGGACTGCCGGCGCCTTGGTACCCAAGATCGGCGGCGGACAGGGTCGTCCCGCTCATCTCGACCGTGCCCAGATCGCACAGCACGCCGTGTTCGAACGTCGGGTCGACATCGATATCCACGGCGGCCTTTCCGTCCAGATCAAGCTGGGCGCCCAGCAGCGGGGTGAACGTGTGCACCGGCGACCGGCCGCCGGCCAGCTCTCCGAGAAATACCCGTGCCACCGCCCCCGGAACCGATATCGGACTCGGCACGTAATGGGCGAAGTCGCGCCCGGCGCGGCGATCAGATTCGGGAAGGGCGACCCATAACTGCACACCATGCAATACGGCAGCCGACTCGATCGAGACTTCGGAGTGACATATCCCCGCGCCCGCGGTCATCAGGTTGAGCTCGCCGGGGCGGACCATGGCTTGTACGCCTGCACTGTCGCGGTGCTCGAGACCTCCGCTGAACAGCCAGCTGACCGTTTGCAATCCCGCGTGCGGATGCGGCGGAACATCCATGCGCGCGGCGACGGGCCCGTAGTGATCGATAAAGCACCACGCTCCGATCAGTGAGCGCTGCCGTTGCGGCAAGGTGCGCTGGACCCGAAGTGCCCGCGGGCCGCCCAGCGGAACTTCGCGCGGGTGCAGTACTTCGACGTCCGCGGACTCTGTTGCGCTGCAGGCGAGTTCGCTGGGCGCGGTCTCGAGATTGCTCATCGTCCACCCTTGGGCGCGGGCTCCATGCGCCGATACCGCGACACTACCGGGGCATGGCAACCAGTAGGGCAATCAACGCGCGCTACCTACCCGGTGGCCGAATCACCTGCATGGCGACGCGCATGATGGGTGCCGGGATTTGGTCCTTCAGCGAAAGCGCGGCATCCGCGGCGCGGGAGCGCAGCGGGGTGCCCCGCCCAAAGATCCGGTTCAGCGGCCCACCGGACGGCTCGAGCACCACATGCAGCGGCGGGGTGTCCACGGCCGCGCCCAACGCATTCGAGATCACCATCCGCTGGATTTCGCTGGTTCCCTCAAAGATGGTGTACAGCTTGGCATCTCGATACCACTTCTCGACCGGATGATCGGTGATGTAGCCCCAGCCGCCCAGGGTCTGGATGGCGCGTTCGGTGGCCTTGATGGCGACCTCGCTGGCGGCGAGTTTGGCCATCGAGCCCTCCGCCCGCTCGAAGGCGACGTTGTTGGCCGCCATCCACGAGGCACGCCAGGTAAGCAGCCGGGCGGCGTCGATCTGAGTCGCCAGGTCGGCCAGCGGGAACGCGATGCCTTGGTTATTGATGATGGGTCCACCGAACGCCTCCCGCTCGGTGGCATACGCCGTGGCGTACTCCAATGCCGCGCGTGCGATGCCGATCGCCTGGGCGGCGACCATCGGGCGGGTCTGCTCAAAGGTGCCCAAGGTCGCCGAGCCGGCGCGCTGTCCGCCGGCGACCAGCTCGCGGGCTTTCGCGAGCTTGTGCTCGAGCTTCTCTTGTCCCCCAAGCAGATTGGCTCCCGGCACCCGGACACCGTTGAACCGCAATTCGGCGGTGTGGGACGCCCGGCAGCCCAGCTTGTCGAGCTTGCGCACTAGTTCCAGTCCTGGAGTGCCGCCCGGCACCACGAACAATGCCTGACCGCGGTGACCCAACTCCTCGTCGACAACTGCGTTGACCACATGCACGTTGGCGATGCCGCCGTTGCCTATCCACATTTTGTGGCCGTCGATGATCCAGTCGTCACCGTCACGGTGGGCGCGAGTGCGCAGGTTGCGAACGTCGCTGCCGCCTTCGGGTTCGGAGATCGCCAGCGCCGCGAGCTTGAGATCGCCAGGGGTTCCGAAGCATTCGGGCGCCCACTCGAGCATCTGTTCCGGGGATGCGGCTTGGCCGATCGCCGACAGCGCAAGTGCAGGCATGACTATCGCCAAACCGATGCCGGCACAGCCCCAGAACAGCTCTTCCATGAACAGCGGCAGCGATATGCCGGTCGGATCGCCGATCAGATCGCGGTAGAACAAGGGACTGTAGAAACCGCGTTGGGCCGCTTCCTCCAAGACCGGCCAGGGAAACTCCTGGCGCTGGTCATAGTCGAGAGCGACCGGGCGGATCACCGATTCGGAGAACTCGTGCGTGCGTCGGGCAAGGTCGTGCTGAGCTGCCGTCGGAGTCAGGTCGAACGTCATTGATGCGCCTTCGGGTTAACGGTCGCGGTCCTTGCCGACCACGGCTACCCCGTCAGCTGAGTGAACAAACGTTCACAAGCACGTCGGAGCGTGCCGTCAGGCGGCCGAACGCGGCCCAACCTGCGCGATCGGCAGGTGCAACACCATTGCCGGCGCCGGCATGGCGTCGTGTTCGCGGCGTGCCAGCAGGGCTGCGTTCTCTGGTAGCTGGCGGGAATTGATCTCACCGGCAGCGATGCGGCGCAGCATGTCGTGGGCGTGGGCCAGCTGGTCACGCTTGCGGTATTGGCCCCCGGGCAGTTTCACGCCGGCCCAGACGCCGTACTCCTCGCCGTGTGCGATGGCGTGTTGGGCGCACTTGCGTTGTTGCGCCAACGGGCAGCGACGCAGGCATTGGATACGGGCCTCGGTGGCGGATCGCTCGTAGGCACGTGCCTTCGCCGCGCCGTCACCGTCGTCGTCATCGGGGTAGCCGAACCACAGTTCCGGGTCGGTTGCGCAAGGGTTTCCCATCTCGATCTCCTAGTCCGCACTGAAACGTAGACAGAAGCGTATACACAGTCGGGCGCCTCTCGCAAGAGAAACGTGACGAAAACGTATATACGTTAAGAGGTCGGCCCGGCTGTGTACTATCCGGCCTATGGCCGGAGCCTGTGGTGACCCGTGAATCGGCTGGTGCGGCTATCCGCGCCTTGCGCGAGTCGCACGACTGGTCACTAGCGGAGCTCGCCGCAACGACGGGCGTCAGCATCATGGGGCTGAGCTATCTGGAGCGAGGCGCCCGCAAACCCCACAAAAGCACAGTTCAGAAGGTTGAAAACGGACTTGGGTTGCCGCCCGGCACCTATTCGCGGCTGCTGGTAGCCGCCGATCCGGAGGCCGAGCTGGCCCGATTGATCGCCGTACAGCCGCCGGCAACCATGTCTGCGCGGCCCGCGGGAGCGGTGGTCGTCGACCGTCACAGTGACACCGAAGTGCTGGAAGGTTATGCCGAAGCACAGCTCGATGCGCTCAAATCCGTTATCGATAGATTGCCTGCGACGACATCAAACGAATATGAGACGTATATTCTCTCTGTGATCGCGCAGTGCGTGAAGGCTGAGATGCTCGCCGCCAGCTCCTGGCGGGTGGCGGTGAACGCCGGCGCGGAGTCCACCGGCCGACTCATGGAACATCTGCAAGCGCTGGAAGCGACGCGCACGGCATTGCTGGAGCGGATGCCCACCAGCTTGAATGCGCGGTTCGATCGGGCCTGCGCGCAGTCGTCGTTGCCGGACGCGATCATCGCATCACTGCTCGGGGTGAGCAGTGATGAAATGTGGGACATCCGCAACCGCGGCGCCATCCCGGCCGGGGCGCTCCCCCGTGTTCGGGCGTTCGCTGATGCTGTCGGATCGACGGCAGCGAGCAACACCGATCACGACAGTGTCGAGGGGGCCGGGTGATCGAAAGCGATGTGGAGGCGCTGCGGCGCGCACATGAGTTGTTCGTCGGCAGCACTCGCCGCCCGACGTTCGGCAGCCCGGATTACAGCGCCCTGTTGCGCCGCGGCACCGAGCGCAATGACGTAGTGCAACAACGTGGTTACCAGCGCTGGGTAGACCGCAGCCGGGAATCGTTGTTGGCGGCGCAGCGCACGGATGCCGCGGCCGCGCGTGCGATCGCCGGTGCTCATCAGGATCGGGCCCAGGCCCATGCGCTGACCAAGAGCGTTCTCGACGAGGCCCGCGCCGACGCCGTCGCCACCCCGACGACGCCGATGGCCCAGCGTGAGGCGATACGCCGCCATGTCGCGAGGCTGCATGCGCAACGGACGCACGTACTGGTCGCCAGGCTGCGCGCGCGACGGCGGTTGATGGCGCTACGAGTGCTGCGCTACCGGATGTTGCATCACCAGGGATCCGAATTGACCGGATTACGGTCGCCATTGCCGAACGGGCGAGCTGGGATCGCGGTGCGGGCGGCGTTGTCGCGGCTGGGCCGGCCGTATGTGTGGGGCGCGACCGGCCCCGACCGGTTCGACTGTTCCGGGCTGGTCCAGTGGGCCTACGCGCAGGCGGGTATCCATCTCGACCGCACCACCTATCAGCAGATCAACGACGGGATCCCGGTGCCCCGTTCGCAAGTCCGGCCGGGCGACCTCGTCTTCCCGCATGCCGGACATGTGCAGTTGGCCATCGGCAACAACCTGGTCGTCGAAGCCCCGTATTCGGGTGCCTCGGTACGGATCAGCCCACTGGGCAGTAACGCCGCGATTCGTCGGCCGATATGAAAAGTAATCGCCCCCGCGAACACGATGAATAGGTTGAACCCATGTCGGAACCAGCTGGACCTTCGCTAGCCGCGATTCAGGCGCGGCAGTCAGCGTTGGCGAACCAACACGGTTCGGTGGCCGACGCCGACCGGGTGCTGGCGGACGTGGTTGCCAGCGCGCACGCCGCGATACGGGAAAGCGTCAGGCGACTGGACGCGATCGCCGACGAGATCGATCGCGCCGTTCCGAACCAGGCCGGCCTCGCGGTGGATACGCCCTTGGGGGCGCGTGAGTTTCAGAAATTCCTGGTTGCCAAACAACGCGAGATCGCCGCAGTCGTGGCAGATGCTCACGAGCTGGATCGCGCGAAAGCGGCTGTGCTGGAAGGCCTCCGGGCACAGTATGCCTCCTCCGGAGGCTAGCCAGACGTCGAGCGGAGCGCCACTCACAGCCGCGTCGAGGTGAATTGTCGCCACGAGTGCACCCCAGTACTGTCAGCCGGCATGGAGGGGTCGCGACACCGCAAACAGTGCGGTGCAGCGCTGTTGATCTAGCTGATGTCGACGTATGACGAACTGCTCGCCACGGTCAAAGTTGTGCGCGACCGCACCGGCGATCCGAACGCGTGGCAGTCGGGGCTGACACCGAATGAGCTGACGGCCGTCGTCACTCCCACTACTCGCTCGGCGGACCTCGCGGCGATTTTGACCAAGATCCGCCAACAACATCCGACCCTCTTCGACGCACCGGCGACCCCGGCCGGACCGGGCGCATCCGGGGGAGAGCAAGGCGAAGCGGCCGAAGCCATAGCGGGCGCTGAAGCTGCTCTGGCGCATCAGAATTCAGCGAGTTCCCAACTCGATCTGCAGGTAATTTCGGCGATCATGAATGCCCACCTGAAGACTGTCGAAGGCAGGGACGCGCTGATCACATTGCAGCGGGATACCGAAGCTGCGGTACACACGCGATCAGACTTGGACACCCCGGCGGGAGCGCGGGACTTTCAGCGCTTCCTCATCGGCAAGCTCAGAGACATCCGCGCGGTGGTCATGAACGCGAGCCTGGATGACACCTCCAAGTCGGCGTTGATGGCCGCATGGACATCGTTGTACGACGCCTCGAAAACCGGATCCGGCGATAGCCGGCTTGCAGCAACGGCCACGGATGCCGCACCCGCACGCGGGGTTGGTCAACCGTCGGCGGACGTAGCCGACGCCGGAACGGATCCATTACTGGAGTCGCTGTTGGCCGAGGACCCTGCGCTGTTGGGCGGGGACCTGGGTCAGGGTCCGGCGGAGGGCTCACCGGCTACGGCAATGCCGGCGTCGTTGCCGTTGCCGAGCATTCCCAATCTGGGCGCTGCGCCGCTGCCGGCTGGCGGCACGCCGGCCGGTTGGGGTACGCCGGGTGGGTTCCCGCTGCCCGCGCGGCAAGCCGACAGCGATGCGGCCCTGACGGGGCTCGACGGCCCGGCGGAGTCCGACGACCCCGATGACAAGGCTGCGACGGATGACGCTGACCACGATAAAGATCAGGATCCGTCAGCGCAGGATCGTGAACTACCGCCGTCGGGCCCGACGACGGTGACCTTGCCTGACGGCGAGACGGTGACGGCCGCGAGCCCGCAACTCGCCGCGGCCATCAAGGCCGCAGCCGGTGGAGCGCCGATCGCAGATGCGTTCGCCCAGCAGGGAATTACCATTCCCGCGCCGGGGACCGCGGTCAGTAATCCGATCGATCCGGTGCAGGTCATACCCGGAGACATCGGCATCTTCACCGATCGTCACGCGCTTGGCCTCGGCCACGGCAAGGCCCTACTCGACGGGCAGATTCAGCACATCGCCACCGTAAGCGGCCCGAGCTTTCTAGGCTGGGAACATCCGCCGGCCGCGGCAACCGCGACCGCACCGGCCGGCACCGACACACCGACACCGACCCGGCCGGCGGCCACGTCGACCACCGAGCAATAGTGAACGCGCCGGCCCGGCCGGCGCCGTAGGAAGAGGAGACAGCGGATGGCAGACCGAATCCACGTGGTGCCCGCACACTTACGTGAAGCCGCTGCGCATCATCAGGACACCTCCGACTATTTGCGCACCATTCCGTCGTCGCATGCTGCCATCCAGGAGAGCCTGGACTCCCTGGGCCCCATCTTCGGTGAAATGCGTGATGCGGGACGCGAACTACTCGAGCTGAGACGCCAGTGCTACCAGCAACAAGCCGACGATCACGCCGATATGGCGGACAAGCTGACTATCTCGGCCGCGGTATGGGACCAGCACGAGCAGGATGCGGCCGGTCACCTCGGCCGCATCGTCGACGGCGGTCGATGACCGACGCCAATCCGGCCTTCGACACCGTCCACCCGAGCGGGCACATCCTTGTCCGTTCTTGCCGCGGCGGGTACATGCACAGCGTCGCGCTCAGCGAAGAGGCGATGGATACCGATGCCGCAGCACTGGCACAGGGCATCTTGCTGACCGCCGATGTGTCGTGGCTCAAGGCCTTGCTGGAAATTCGCGATGAGATCGTAGCGGCCGGCCACACCCCGTCCGCCGAGGTTCCGACTCCACACGATCTAAATGCGGCCATCGAGAAACTGCTGGCCCACAAATTGCGCCGGCGCGACCGCACGGATTAAGCGGCCTGACCGTACCGACGGCTAGAGCAGCCACCTCTTGGCGGCGTCGGGATCGGGCGCGATATCGGCCGGCGGCTCGATGGGATTGGCGCCGAACAACTCTCGAGCGCGGCCCAGCAGAGCACGCACTTCGTCCAGTTGCTGCTGCAGCGCAGAATCAGCCATGGCCACACGCTACCCAGGCCAACGGGGCCGCACAATTCACCGTCCGCAGTGACCACCCCGAGGATGTCGGTACGCTGAACCGGTGGCGATCTTCGGTCGGAAGACGGCGCGCGAGCGCCTCCGGAGAGCTACCCGGGAATCACTGGCGATGCCGGCCTTCAGCTCTCCCACCGATTGCACCCCATGGGTGGTCGGTGGGCTGTGGCCTGCCGAACTATCGACGATCACCGACGAAAATGCCACGCTTGCAGAACATCTCAGAGACGACCTGCAGCGCATTGTCAACAGGACCAACGACGAGCTGAAGCTCATCAAGCGAGCCGGAATGAACGACGCGGGCCGGCACGCCACAGAGTCCAGAGTCATCGACGAGGCCCGCGCTCATGCGGTGCGACGAGTCGAATCGGCGGTTCGCCATCTGCACACCATGAGGGTCTCGGCCCGCCCGCAGTACGCGCGGCACCCGAGCAGGCAGGTGGCCGGGCGCTACGCCCGCCGCGATCACGACCAGACGCAGGTGATGTCCGCTGTTCCGCCGCTGAGGCCGCCCGCGGTGAAAGAGCCCAGACAGGACAAGACGGAGGTCATACCGGCCGTCCCGGCAACCGACGAACCCGCTGTTGAAGAGCTCGCCGGCACCGAGGTGCGGCCCGCGCCCGAACCGCCGGTCGAGGACGACGACGCTCTGCGGGGCCGACATTGGATTTCCGGTGAGGATGATGCCGGGGCGCAGACCGCCGTCATTGCGGCGCCGCAAAGGCCGGCCGAGGTGGAGGCCGAACCCGAGACCACCCGCTTGCCGGAGCTCGCCGCATTTGAGGCGGCGGCAGAGCCGGAAGCCGCGCTGCCTGTCGACGACGAAGACGCCGAGGGGGGTCGGCATCGGATTTCCGGTGAGGATGATGCCGGGGAGCAGACCGCCGTCATTTCGGCGCCGCAAGGCCCCGTCGAGCTAGCAGAAGCTGAACCCGAGACCACCCGGCTGCAAGAGCTCGCAGCATTCGAGGAGGACACCGAACCGGAAGCCGCACTGCCGGTCGTCGACGACGAAATCGAGGCGTCGGAGGGTCAGGCTCGGGATCCCGGCGACGAAGCCGCGGAAACCACCGGCATCCCCGAACCGGAGGTCCCAGCCGAGCAGATTCCGCCCGAATCCGACAGCGACCGGTTGCAGCGGCTCCTTGCCTTCGTGGTCCGACAAGAACCGCAGCTGAACTGGGCGGTCGGCGACCGGACGGACGGCTCTACGGTGCTGGTCACCGACCTCGCCCATGGCTGGATACCTCCGGGTGTGACGCTCCCGGTGGGCGTGCGATTGCTGGAGCCGGGACGGCGCACCGGCAAAGTCGCGGCGCTGCTGGGTGACACGACACGCGCCGTGACCTACACGCCCGGCGACCGCGTGGGACGGGCCGCCGACTTCGCCCCGACGGAGCCCTCGGTGCAGCCCCGCGAGCTGCCCGCGGTCGACGACCTGGGCTGGGAGCTGGGTCGGGTCACGCACTGGCGGGACGGACTGCCGCGGCTTGTCCACACGTTGGCCAAGGCGGCTACGTCGGGCACCGGCGTCGTCGAAGAAGAAGCCGACCTGCTGCGCGTGCACCTCGATACCGCGCGCTACCAGCTGCTGACGCAGTATCCCGACGTCGAACCCGCATTGCTGCGCAACTGTCTCTTGCTGGCGGCCACCGAAAGCAGCGTCGCAGGCGACCCCATATCGGCGAACTATCACTTCGCCTGGTTCCAGAAGCTGGACGAGCCGCCGGCGAGCCAGTGGACCGCGGAGTCGTGACGGAGCCTCGCGGTATGACGCCGGGCCCGCTCTAGCCTGGTGCGCACGGGTCTACGCAGCTGTCAAATGATGAATTGACGCTGGTTGGAGCGCTCGATGATACTGACAACGTGTCGGGGTCGGGCGGTCGCACGAATCTGAGCGACAAGGATCTCGTTGAAGCTGTGCTGCGTGAGCTAAGCGAGGCAGCCGACAAGTGGGAGGCCCTTGTCGCGCAGGCCGAGACGATCACCTACAGCGTGGACATAGGGGATATTCGGGCGGTGGCAAATTCCGATGGCAAGTTGGTTGAGTTGGCGTTGCATCCGGACGTGATGACCGGCTACGCCCACGCAGAGTTGGCTGACAGATTGAACCTCGCGATCGCAGCGCTCCGCGAAGAGGCAGAAGCCGAAAACCAGGCTCGATACGGCAGCGAACTGCATTGACGCCGGTGCCGATGCGGCGGCCCCGCATCGACCGCCGAAAGGAGAAACACCGTGCCGCTTAACCTGTCCAACCGGGACCAGAACTCGGGGCACCTGTTTTACAACCGGCGGTTGCGGGCCGCGATCACCCGCTTCTCGGTCCGGATGAAGCACGACGACCGCAAACAGCAGGCAGCGGTGGTGTTGTCGATCGTGCTCGTCGTGATCGGCGCCGGCTGGATGGCCCTGCTGCATGTCATGAAGCCGGCTGGCTTGGTTGGCGAATCGGCCATTATCGGTGACCGCGATACCGGGGCCATCTTCGCGAAGGTCAACGGGCGCCTTTATCCCGCGCTCAACCTGACCTCCGCGCGGCTGGCAGTCGGCAATGCCGGCTCTCCCGCCTGGGTGAAGGCGAGCGAGATCGCAAAGTATCCGACCGGACCAATGATCGGGATCCCCGGCGCGCCGGACAGCTTGCCGGCCACCGCCAGCTCCGTCTCGGCATGGTCGGTCTGCGACACCGCGGCCACCCGCGGCAGCGGGACCGCTCCCCTGGTGACCTCCATCGCCGGCCAGCTCTCGCCGTCCGGCCGATCGGCGCCGATGAGCCCGACGCAGGCCATCCTCGCCACCCACCGGGGCGCGACCTACGTCATCTGGCGGGGTCAGCGGTCCCGCATTGACCCGACCGACCGATCGGTGACTTTCAATCTCGGGCTCGATCCCGGGGTCACCTATCCCATCGAAATCTCGAACGCTCTCTACGACGCGATGCCATCGACGGAACCCCTTGTCCTACCGGTCATTCCGGGCCATGGGACACCGTCGCGGTGGTTGGCGGGTACACCGGTCGGCAGCGTGCTGGAGACTCGCGACGCAAGCGGCACCGTCAACGGCTTCTATGTGCTGCTGGCTGACGGCGTGCAGAAAATCACCAGCTTCGTCGCGGACCTGTTGCGCACCGCGAATTCCGAGGGTTCGACCACGCCGGCGCTGGTTGCCCCGGACAAGCTGATCCAAATCCCGGTGATCGACGTGCTCGACGTGGACTACTACCCGTCCGGAAAGCTGGAATTCGTCGACACGTCGGCGAACCCGACGACATGCGTCGGGTGGGAGAAGCAATCCGGCGACCCGCAGGCCAGGATCACCGTCTTCACTGGCCGCGGCCTACCCGTCCCGATCAGCATGGACTCTCGCGTGGTGCATCTTGTCCGCGAGGACCGCGACCCCAATTCGGCTGAGGCGCAACAGACGTTGATGTTGCCTGGCGCGGCGAACTTCGTGACCACGACCAGCGGTGTCGCGACCGCAGACAGCCGCGAGAGCTTGTATTGGCTTTCCCCGCAAGGGGTTCGGTATGGAATCCAGTCGGATCATCCCACCTTGCAGGCGCTGGGGCTGGATCCGCGCCTGGCCGTGCAAGCACCCTGGCCGATAGTGCGAACCTTTGCCGCCGGACCGGCGATCGGGCGCGACGCCGCCCTGGTGGCGCGTGACGCCGTGACCGGCGGCGGTGCCGTGGCACCCATTCCCGATTCCAACGAAAACGGGGGGTAACTATGTCCAAACGGGGTTTCGTGCGTGGTGGTCGCAAACCACCGCCGAACGTTCCGCCGGTGCGCATCGCGGTCGCCGCGCCGTTGGCGTTGCCCGAACGCGAGCCGCGCAACATCCTGGTGATGATTGCGCTTCCGGCATTGCTGGTAGGAATCATCGGCACCCTGGTGGTGATGTACGCGTCGGGGATTCGATCGCTGCAATCCGGCTTCTTTCCGATGATCGGCCTGGTGGGCTTCGGCACGCTGATGTTCAGCGGGCGCTTCGGCCGAGGACGGCGGATTACCTGGGGCGAGCAGGAAAAGCAGCGCCGCAGCTATCTGCGCCAACTCGATGACGACCGCGACGAAGTCCAGCGCGCCGCTCAGGATCAGCGGCGCAGCCAGCTCTTCGTGCACGGTGATCCGCAGCGGCTGGACAACGTCATCGGCGGTCCGAGAATGTGGGAGCGCCGCGGTGCCGACCCGGATTTCCTGGAGGTCCGACTGGGGATCGGCGTTCAGCAAGCCAGCGAATCGGCGGTGTCGCTGCAGTGGCCCGACGTCCCTATCGGGGAAGAGCTGGAGCCGGTAACCGGCGGTGCGCTAAGGGATTTCATTCTCGAGCAGAGCAAGATCCGCGGAATCGGCAAGGTGCTGAGCCTGCGGGCGAAACCCGGATTCAGCTTCATCGGCGACGATCCGAGCGAACTGCACAGTCTGGCCCGCGCAATTTTGTGTTCTCTCGCGGTCTACCACAGCCCCAGCGATCTCAAGCTCATGGTGGTCACCCGGCATCCCGAGTTGTGGTCCTGGCTGGTGTGGCTACCGCATAATCAGCACGACGAGATGTTCGACGCATGCGGGCTGCGCCGGTTGGTGTTCACGTCGCCGACCGAGCTGGAAGAGGCGCTGGACGCCGAGCTGCACCGCAAGGGCCGGGGACCGTGGACACCCCCGGTCGGAGCCAGCCCCACATCGATGCCGTCGCCCATGGAATCGTCCAGCGGGCTGGCGCTGGGTCCGCACTGGGTGATTGTCGACGACAACGTCGGTACGCCCGAACAGTGGGAGGGCGTAACCGGGCAGAAGGGCATGGCCGGCATCACCGTGTTGCGGCTGGCGACCCGGACCGGTGTGGGCGTCGGATTCGCTGACGACAGCGAACGTTTCGGCCTGCGTGAAGGCCGACTCATCCACCGCGGCACCTTCTACGCGGTGGCCGACATGCTCGCCGAGAGCTCCGCCAGCCGCTATGCCCGAGCGCTCGCCCGCTGGTCTCCGATGAGCGCCGGCGAGCTGTCGGAGACCGACAGCCAGGGTGGGGAATTACTGCGAGCGCTCGGGATCAACGATCCGCGAGATCTAGACGTCGACAGGCTCTGGGGCGAAAGCCGTGGGCGCGGCGACGCCAAATGGGCGATGGTCCCCGTCGGTGTCAAACAGGGCGGGGAGCTGCAGTACATCATCTTGCGCGCCAAGGACTTTGGTGGCTTCGGTTTCCACTCGGTCGTGGTCGGAACGTCTGGTTCGGGAAAGTCGGAGTACTTCTTGTCGCTGTGCAGCGGAATAGCACTGACGCACTCCCCCGAGACATTCATCGTGATCTTCGTCGACATGAAGTTCGAGTCGGCCGCCCAGGACCTGCAGGGCTTTCCACACGTCGCGGGCTCACTGTCCAACCTGGGCAAGGATGACCGGCACTTGGCCGAGCGGATGCGCAAGGCCGTCAACGGTGAGATCGCCCGACGCTATCGGCTTTTCAACAAAGCCGGCGCGCGCGACGCCAACGAGTACGAAGAGATGCGGCTCGCTGGACGGGATCTGGAGCCGGTACCGATTCTGCTCGTCATCATCGACGAATACCTCGAGCTGTTCATCCATCATCCGGAATGGATCGATCTGGTCATTCACATCGGCCAAGAGGGCCGCGGCTGTAACGTCTTCTTCACGCTGGGTGGTCAGCGTTTGGATCTGTCGTCACTCAGTAAAGCCAAGAGCAACATCTCTTTTCGAGTGGCGTTGCGCGCAGAGACCGCAGAGGACTCCCGTGATGTGATCGGGAGTGACGCCGCACTGCACCTTCCCTCCAAAGAGAACGGCTACGCACTGCTCAAAGTCGGGCCACGTGATCTCGACCAGTTCCGGTGCTTCTACGTGTCGGCGCCCTTCGTGGTGCCTAAGCGGGTGGTCAACCTGAACAAGACGGTGGACGTGAGCTTCTCCCAGCCGCGTGCGTTGACGTGGGCGTACCAGCCGCTCACCGATACCGACAGCGCAGCCCTAGCCGTCGCCGATGAACCGGACGAGCCCGACGAGTTTCTCTATCACGACGACGGATTCCGGAAGAAGAAGCTCGTCGACGTCATCCGCGAATCGCTACTGGCTAATCCGGCCCGGCCCCCGCACCAAATCTGGCTCCCGCCTTTGGAAGTCAGTCAGCCGATGGACGTACTGGTGGGCGCCTGGCGGGGCAAGCCGTGGAACGTCGACTACGGACAGAACCCGGGACTGGTGTTCCCGGTGGGCGTCGTGGATATCCCTGAAGACCACATCCAGCGTGTGCATGCGATGGACGCCGAGATGGACAACATCATGGTGGTCGCGACCGCACAGCGCGGTAAGTCGACGACCATGATGAGCCTGATGACCTCGGCGGCGTTGATGTACCGGCCGGAGCGGGTCACGTTCTTCTGCATCGGGGCATCGCTGTATCCGGTCGAAGAGCTGCCGCACGTGGCGTCGGTGGTCAGCCAAACCGACGGCGAGGGCGTCTCGCGAACCGTAGCGTCGATCGAAGGGTTGATCCTGGCCCGCGAGGCGTCGTTCAAGCAGTATCAAATCGACATCTCCGAATTCCGGGAGCGGCGGTTCGGCACCGAGCGCGACGGCCCCACCGATCCCAACGATAAATTCGGTGACGTCTTCCTCGTCGTCGACAACTTCAGCGACCTGTACGACAAGGACGCGCCCACCGGTGACCGCCTGGTCACGATCGCCCGCCAAGGCCTGTCGTACGGGGTGCATGTGATCACTAGCGCCACGGCATGGCTGGTGGGGCAAAAGCAACAGCTGGTCAACGTGTCGAACGCCCGTATCCAACTGCGGTTGAGCAATCCCGACGAAACCCAGATGGGCGAGGGATTCGAACGCCGAAAGGCCGCCCGCAACACCCTGGACCGGCCCGGGTTCGGCGTCACCCGCGAGGGGCACGAGTTGTTGGTCGGGGTGCCCGAGATCACCGCGACCACCGGGGAGCGCGTGTCGACGCGTGGGATCGGCGCGGTCATCGCCAACGTGACCGGTGCGGGCAGGCTGGAGAGGCTGGCGCGACTGCCCGAGCGGATTCAGCTCACGCAGGTCTTCGCCGCGTTCGCCGAAAGCGAGGCGGCCACCGACCCGCTCAACGTCCCGTTTGCGATCAGCGAAAGCGCTTTGCAGCCAACGTTTTTGCCGACCCGAACGGTGCCCAATATGTTGGTGCTGGGCCGGCAGCAGTGCGGCAAGACCACGACGCTGGCGGCATTCGGGCAGTCGATCATCAGCCGGCTCGGCCACGAGCAGGCGCAAATCACCATCATCGACCCCAAGACTTCGCTGATCGGGAAGATCCAGGGCCCGCATGTGCGCGCCTACGCCTACACCGCCGACGACATCGACGAGATCATCGAGGGGCTAGCGGCGATCTTGCGCGATCGCCTGCCACCTTCGGGCCTGAGCCAGGAAGAGCTGATGAGGCGCAGCACCTGGGAAGGGCCGCACCATTTCGTGCTCATCGACGACGAGCAGGAGCTTCGCCCGCACGGCGTGATCGGCAAGGTTGCGGCGACCGCACCGTTGTGGGGATTGATGGAACGCAGCCGGGAGATCGGCCTGCACGTCATCGCTTCGCGCTTGCCGGGGAACTGGGCCGGTGTATCGGTGACCAATCCCTTCATCCAGAAGATGACCAGTTCACGGGCGCCCACCCTATTCATGGACAACGACCCGGCGGCGGTCAAAGTGTTCGGCCGGGTCAGCGCGCAGCAACTGCCGCCGGGGCGTGGCCTGCTGGTCACCACCGACGGCGCCATGGAAGGTGTGCTGGTCGGGGCCACGGAATAATCTGATTGGCCGCGACGGTCTGAGCCGAAGAAAGGTGATTCGACACCTTTCCGTGACCACCATAGAATTAGACGATTCCGCGACGTTTTCGGCGGAAAACAACTGGGTGGGGAGTTCAGCGAAGGGGTATCCCCTATAGCTGAGACCAGCAATACGGATCACGGGAGGGCTCAAAATGGGCGGTTTATTCCATATGGCTTCAGACGCCGTCGACCTGTCGTCGGTGACAGAGGGCGGCATTAGCGAGGAGATGGCCGCCACCACCGCCGCTGGAGCCGCTGCGCTCACCGGGGTGCTGCCGATGGCGCCGGACGCCGACTCGGTGGAGTTCGCGGCTGCCCTCAATGCCGCCGGGGCCACGTACCTGGCGACTGCGGCCGAGCACGCCGGACAGCGAACCGGCTTCGCGGGTGCTCAGGGCCTGGCCTCCGTGACGGGTGTCGCCGGCGACGCGGCGGGCGCAGCCGCCTCCCTGTTCTAGTAGTCAAATGCCTGATCCCAGGTGGACCGGTCCGCCGGAGTTCGTCGCGCTGATCTTCGAGGCGGGGACTCCCGTTTCGACGCTCGCTAACAACGCGGTGTGGGTCACCGAGACGGCGAACAAGGAAATTGCCGCCGGCCTGTCCACGGTCAATACGATGGCCACCGCCGTGCAGTGGCAGGGCGTGAGCGGGTTGACCTCGATGGTCACCAGCACCGGCCTTAACGTCGGACTACACAGCCTGGTGGGCTGGACGGCACACAAAATCGGCATCACGCAGGCGGCCATCGAGGCGTTCATTACCGCGAGGTCTGGGGTCATTCCGTCCATGGTGTCGCAGACGAACCGCGACGAGTGGATGGTGTTGAACGCCACCAACTTCATCGGGCAGAACACCCCAGCAATCGTCGAGCGGGACACCGAATACTTCGGTGAGCACTGGCCGCACAATTCGGGCGTCGGCTGGAGCTACTCCGCTGCGCTGACCGCACTGGTCGCGGCGCTGGCGGTGCCGCCGCCCCTAGCCCCGATGGGCGCCTCCCCCGCCGCCCCGGCGGCGGCGGCCGCCGCGGTGGGACAGGCGGCCGCGCAGGCTGGCATGAACGGGGCGATGCAGGCATCCAGCCAGGCAACTCAGGGTGCCGGGCAGGCAGCGTCCGCCCCCGCCGAGGGCGGCAGCCAGATGAGCTCCGTGATGCAAATGCCGATGCAGATGATGCAGGGTGTGATGCAGCCGCTGCAGCAGTTGGTCCAGGCTCCGATGCAAGCGTTCCAGGGCATGACCAGCCTGCCGCAGAGCTTGATGCAAAGCATGACCGGGATGATGTCGGGCGGCGGCGCAGGCGGTGCCGGGGCGGCGGGTGCCGCCGCCGAACCGGTGTTGGCCGGCGCGACGGGTCTGGGTGGTGCCGGCGGTGGTGCCGCGGGCGGGTTGGGCGGCGGGGTCGGTGGCCTCGGCAGCTCTAGTGCCGCACTGACCAGCTACACCCGTCCTACCAGCAGTTTCGAACCCGAGGCCGGTGGGCGAGCGACCGGTCTGCGCCCCGGCGTGCTCAACGCCGCCGATGTGCGCGGCCCCACCTCCCCGGCGGGGATGGGCGGGTCGGGGATGCCGATGTCGCCGGGCGGCATGCTGGGGCACGGCAAAGGGGAAGGCTCCACCGACAAGGACGTCACCCGCGCTCGCGTCGTCGTCGGAGCCGACCGGACCGACTCGGAGTAGCGCCTATCGACCTGGACCGGGTGGACCGGCGAAGGCTTGTGCGATTTCCAACCAGCGTTGCGCGTCGGGACCGGATGCCGTGACGTCGAGAGCGGTCAGCGGCCGCCGCTGGGTGACCAAGAAGCAGAAGTCCTCGGCGCTGCCGGTGACCCGCTGGGCGGCATCGGACGGGCCCCACGACCAGGTGTCGCCGGCGGGTCCGCGGAGCTCGACCAGGAACGGCTCGGTCGGCGGAGTCGAATTGTTGACGACAAACGCGTAGTCGCGGGTGCGCACGCCGATGTGGGCAATCGCGTGCAGCCGGTCGGTCGGTGGCCGCTTGACGCCAAGGGCATCGGCCACGTCAAGTCCGTGCGCCCAGGTCTCCATCAGCCGCGCGGTGGCCATCGACGTCGCGCTCATCGGCGGCCCGAACCACGGCAACTTGCGGCCCTCGGCAACCCCGAGCAGCGCCTCGTGCAACCGCCCGCGGGTGACCCGCCAGTCGTTCATTAGGTCGGCCGGGGGCACCGCGGCCAGTTCCTCGGCACCAGCGTCGACGAAGCCGTCAGTATCCTGCGCCGCGGCGGCCAGCATCTCGGCGAAACCCGCTTCGTCGGTGACCGCGGTGAGCGCAGCCCGGTCCGTCCACAACAGATGCCCGATCTGGTGCGCGATGGTCCAGCCCGGCGACGGCGTGGGTTCGGCCCAGCGTGCCGCGGCGAGTGGCGCCACCAGCGCGTCGAGTTCGTCGCTCTCGGCGCGCAGCTCGGCTACGAATGGACCAGGATCCGCCATCTTTGCCTCCCTACTCCACCTTCACCGGCTGAGCGCGTCGGCCGACAATACTGTGTACGACGAGCCCAAGCAGGTAAATCACCGAGCCGAAGACCACGAACATCGGTGCGTGGCCGTCCGCCGGAATTAACGCCGCGGCCACCGTAATCGCGATGATGAACGACACCCAGAACAGTGCGTCCTGGACCGCGAATACATGTCCGCGAAGCGCGTCGTCGACGTCCAACTGCATGGCCGAATCCGCACATAATTTGATCATTTGGCCGGTGATACCGAGGAAGAAGCTGCACCCCACCATGATTGGTAACACCAGCCCCGCCCCGGCCACCTGGATGACGGCCGCCGCGGTCAACGCTGCGTTGGCCGCCGCGTAGCGACCCCAGCGGCCCACCGAAGGCGGGGTGAGCAAGGTGGCCACGAAGGATCCCAGACCCGACGCGGCGAAGAACACCAACGCAATCCCCAAGCCGCCGACCGCGGGGTCCCTGGTGTGATGCGCCAGCAGCAACAGCAGCAGCGAATTGATGCCGACCACCATCCGGTGTGCGGCCAACGCGGACAAGGCGGCGGCGACCGTGGGCGAGCGCACGATCGTGCGGGCGCCGTGCAGCCAGCCGGTGATCACGGCGTAGACGACGGATCCGTGGATCGCTCGTTGAGTGTCGTCCGGGCCGAGTACCTGGGGGCCGAACCGCAACGACAGCAACAACGCAATCGACACCGGGACGGCGGTGATGAAAATGATGACCGCGGCGCCCCTATCTCCGGTGCCGACGAAAAAGCGCGGCACCAGCATGAAGTTGGCACCCAGGAAGGCCGCGATCGCACCGGATGCGGTGGCTACCGAGTTCATCGTCACCACCTGTTCGCGCGGCACCACATGGGGCAGCGATGCCGACAGGCCGGACGCCAGGAAGCGGGCCATCCCGTTGGCCAACAGCGCCCCGAGCAGCAGGGCGACTTCGCCGGCCCGGATCGCCAGGATCGTGCCGATTGCGGCAATGATGACCAGCCGAGCGATGTTGGCGCCGACCAGCACCCAGCGTCGGTCCCAGCGGTCCATCAGCGCCCCGGCGAACGGCCCCAGTAGCGAGTAGGGCAGAAACAACACCGCGAATGCGCGCGCGATCGCGGCGGGGTCGGCGGCCCGGTCCGGGCTGAACAGCAGCGCTCCGGCCACCGTCGCCTGGAAGAGGCCGTCACCGAACTGACTCGCCATGCGCAGCTGCATAAGTCGCCAGAAGTCGGGCATGCTGCGCACCGATTGCCACAGTTCGGCGGATGCACGAGATTGCAACCGGGTTTGAAACACAGCACCGACTTCCACGATTTGGCTTGCTAAAAGGTCATCACGCTCGACGGCGCTTCACTAACAGTACAAATATTCATGCTGCGGGCTTGTTTTCCCCGGGGCCTACGACCGGAATGCGATGATGTTGTGATGCCGCCCGAAGACCCCGAAGACTATGTCGCACCCGCCGCGCAGCGGGTGCGTGCGGGTACCTTGCTGTTGGCTAACACGGATCTTCTCGAGCCAACCTTCCGGCGCTCCGTGATCTACATCGTCGAGCACAACGACGGCGGCACGCTGGGCGTGGTGCTCAATCGTTCTAGCGAGACCGCGGTCTACAACGTGTTGCCGCAGTGGGCAAAGCTGACGGCCAAGCCGAAGACGATGTTCATCGGCGGGCCGGTGAAGCGCGACGCGGCACTGTGTCTGGCGACGTTGCGGGTCGGCGCGGATCCCCAGGGCATGCCGGGTTTGCGGCATGTGGACGGTCGGATCGTAATGGTCGACCTGGACGCCGAGCCCGACCTGATTGCACCACTGGTCGAGGGAGTGCGGATCTTCGCGGGTTACTCGGGCTGGACCATTGGTCAGCTCGAAGGTGAGATCGAACGTGACGACTGGATTGTGTTGTCCGCGTTGCCTTCTGACGTGCTCGTCAGTGCGAAGGGCGATCTGTGGGGAGAGGTGCTGCGGCGTCAGCCATTGCCGTTGTCGTTGCTTGCGACTCACCCGATCGACGTCAGCCGCAACTAGCGCTCCTCCCCACCTCCGGCACGGATGCTTCGTCGGCCCGTCGCGCGAGCCTGCCGGCGATCAGCGCGCAGACCACCAGCTGGATTTGATGAAAGATCATCAGCGGCAGCATGGTCAGCCCCACGGTCGCGGCGGGGAAAAACACCAGCGCCATCGGCAGCCCGGACGCCAGGCTCTTTTTCGAACCGCAGAACAGCAGCACGATCGCGTCGCCGCGGTCGAGGTGATTCAGGCGGCCGATCACCGTGGTGATCACCAGGACCATGGCCAGCAACGCCGCGGCGACCAGTGCGACCACGATCAACCGCCACACGCTGACGCTGACCCAAATGCCTTGCACCACACCCATGGCGAACGCCGTGTACACCACTAGCAGGATGGATCCGCGATCGACAACCTTGAGCACCGCCGCATACCGGGCGACTAGCCCGCCGATCAGCGGCCGCATCAACTGCCCCGCCCCGAACGGCAGCACAAGCTGCATCACGATGTCGCGGATCGCGGTGCCGTCCACGCGGATCGCACCGCTGGTATTCATCAGAAGCACGACCAGCAGCGGGGTCAGCACCACGCCGAGGATGTTGGACAACGACGCGCTGACGATGGCGGCCGAGACGTGCCCGCGCGCAATCGAGGTAAATGCGATAGACGACTGCACCGTCGAGGGGACCAGGCAGAGAAACAGCAGCCCGTTGTACAGGTCGGCCGTCAGGACCGAGGGCACCAATGCCCGGGCAGCCAGGCCCAACAACGGAAAGATCATGAACGTGGTGGCCAGCACCAGCAGGTGCAGGCGCCATTGACGCACGCCGTGCCATGCCTGCTGCGGCGACAGCCGGGCGCCATAGAGGAAGAACAGCAGCGCGATCGCCGCCTTGGCGGCGAACGACACCATGTCGGCGGCGTGGCCGTGGGCGGGGAGTAGCGCGGCAAGAGCCACCGTCGCGGCTACGGCCAGCAGAAAGGCGTCGAGAATCGTCGAGAGCCGCCTCAACATAGCGGCCCGAACACGACCTCGAACCCGGGGCCGCTTAGTGGCAAGACTGCGTGCAGACCCCGCAGCCACCGGCGCAGCCGGCCGCCGCTGTCGCTTCTTGGCGCAACGCAAAGCGAGCGCTTTGCCACGAGCCGGCGGCCAACGTACCCAGTGCCCCGGTGACGCAGACGATGACCACGACTAACGCGGTGTGCGGTGATGCGGCGAGTGCCACCACGCCGCCGGCGGCCAACATGATCGCGGCGGCCAACTGCGTCGGCGCCAGGGCACGCAGCGCCAGGGCAGGGGTATCGACGACCTGGTTACGGGAAAGCGACCAGGTCCCGAAGCCGGCGGAAGCCACCGCCGCACACATGCACAGCACGCCCGCGATCACCATGGCCTCACAATACGAGGCGGGTCATTGATCCGCTCGCCCGGCCGCGGGGACTGGGGATGGCCCAGACTCAGCGCCCGGTGATGCTCGTGAAGTTCGGCAGCGGCGGCAGACCGGGAACCAGGGACAACAAATTAGGCGCGGGTTGCGGGGCCGCCATCTGGTTGGGGACCGCCGTCTGGGCGGGAAGCGCGGCCGGCGCGGCGGCGGGGGTTTGGGCGGGAAGGCCGACCGGTGCGGGGGCTGCGACGGGTGCCGAAGCCGCGACGGGCGCCGGAGTCGCGACCCGTGCGGGGGCCGCAACAGGTGCCTGGGCCGGCGCACCGGGTACGGCGACGCGGAATCCGTTGATGATGGCGTCAGTGGCTCGGGCGTCGGCGATCGCGACTGCACGGTCGGTGGTCACCGACAACGACACCAGGTACTTGTCGTGCCCAGACGTCGCGATCACATGGCGCCGGGAGGTGTTGAGCGTCATATCGCCTTCGCGATACGTGCCCCCGACGACCGAGGACGGGAAGCCGGCGAAGTCGGCCATCGAGGCGTTGGTGGGCTGCCAGGCCAGCAGTTTCTGGCTGTCGACGTAGCCGTGCGTAATGGCGTCCTTCGGATCGAAGTCGCCGACCAGTTTGTACACCACTACCTGCGCATTTGACGTGTAGATGCTAGCGCCGCGCCGGTCGGCGATCACCGCGAACGCATCCGGCACATTGGGATCGGGGACCTGGGTCCAGCGCGCGGGCGTCGGCAGCGTGATGTCGAGCGCCTTGAACCCCTCCGGCCGTTGCGCCTCGAATTTGACGCCCTTGGATTGCAGGTATTCACGCAGCGTCCCGGAGGCCGCCGGAATCGGGGCGGGCGGCGTCGGAGCGACGGCAGCAACGCCGGGCGCCGCAACCGGCGCGGCGACGGCAAGGCTGGGGGGTGCAAACGGATTGGCCGCCGGTGGCGTCGGAGCGAAGGCGGCAACGCCGGGCGCCGCCGCGGGCGACGCGGCAAGGTTTGGCGGTGCAAAGGGGTTCGCGGCCGGCGGCGTGGGGACGAACCTGTTGCTGCTCACTCCGCCGGGAACCGCGACCAGGTTCTGGGGTGCCTGCGCGGGAACAGCGGGGACCGGAGCCGGGGCGGGAAGCATCGGATCCGCCGAGGCTGTGCCACCGCCGAAAACGGCGAGCCCGATCGCACCGGCGGCGCAGCCGCCTACGAATACACGCCACGGAACGGCGATTTCAATCATGTCCGTCGGTCCTTCCGAACGGCTGGGGGACCAGCACCCGTCGTACTAGAGGCTGACTGTATCCAGCGGTTAAACCCGGTGAACAGGCTCGAAATCGAGCTGGGATGAACCCCTGATCGGCGCGCAACTCAAATGAGACCAACCTGTGGCCCGGCGGGTTCGCTGGGGCTCCCTTATACCCTGGTCACGTGACCGAACCCCCGACCACCGCGCCTCGGACCGAATCCGCGGCCGCTCAGACGGACTCCGACGCGCCGCCGTACCGCTACAACGCGGAGCTGGCAGGCAGCATTGAGGAGACCTGGCAGAACAACTGGGCAAGGCTCGGGACGTTCAACGTCCCCAACCCGGTCGGCTCGCTGGCCCCGGCGGACGGTGCCGCAGTCCCGGAGGACAAGCTGTTCGTCCAGGACATGTTTCCGTATCCGTCGGGCGAGGGCCTGCACGTCGGGCATCCGCTGGGCTATATCGCCACCGATGTGTACGCCCGCTACTTCCGGATGAATGGCCGTAACGTGTTGCATGCGCTCGGCTTTGATGCGTTCGGCCTGCCCGCCGAACAATATGCGGTGCAAACCGGGACCCATCCCCGCACCAGGACCGACGCCAACATCGTCAATTTCCGGCGTCAGCTGGGCCGGCTAGGTCTCGGACACGACAGCCGCCGAAGCTTCTCGACCACCGATGTCGAGTTCTACAAGTGGACGCAGTGGATCTTCCTGCAGATCTACAACGCCTGGTTCGACACCGCGGCCAACAAGGCTCGGCCGATCGCCGAGCTGGTTGCCGAATTCGACTCCGGTGTCCGCCATCTTGAGGACGGCCGCGACTGGGCGACGCTGTCGGCGGGGGAGCGCGCCGATGTGATCGACGGCCGCCGATTGGTCTACCGGGCCGACTCGATGGTGAATTGGTGTCCCGGGCTGGGCACGGTGCTGGCCAACGAAGAGGTCACCTCCGACGGCCGCAGCGATCGCGGAAACTTTCCGGTATTCCGAAAGCGGTTGCGGCAGTGGATGATGCGAATCACCGCCTATTCCGACCGGCTGCTCGACGACCTGGACCTGCTGGACTGGCCGGACAAGGTCAAATCAATGCAGCGCAACTGGATCGGGCGCTCCACCGGCGCGGAGGCGCTGTTCTCGGCGACCGTGACCAATGGCGGCCGGGCCGGCTCACAGGTCGATATCGAAGTGTTCACCACGCGTCCGGACACCTTGTTCGGCGCCACCTACCTGGTGCTTGCACCCGAACACGACCTGGTCGACGAGCTCGTCACTGCCGGCTGGCCCGAGGGTGCGGACCCCAGCTGGACGTACGGCGCGGCCACGCCCGCCGAGGCGGTCGCGGGCTACCGTCGCGCGATCGCCGCGAAGTCCGACCTCGAGCGTCAGGAGAGCAAGCAGAAAACCGGCGTCTTCCTGGGCAGCTACGCGACCAACCCGGCCAATGGCAAACCGGTGCCGATCTTCATTGCCGACTACGTGCTGGCCGGCTACGGCACCGGCGCAATCATGGCGGTACCTGGCCACGATCAGCGCGACTGGGACTTCGCCAGGGAGTTTCACCTGCCGATCGTGGAAGTCATTGCCGGCGGCGATATTTCGGAGTCTGCGTACGCCGGCGACGGGACTCTGGTGAACTCCGGATACCTCGACGGGCTGGACGTGGTGGCGGCCAAAGAGGCGATCACCGCCCGCCTGGAGTCCGAAGGCCGCGGGCGGGCGCGCATCGAATTCAGGTTGCGCGATTGGCTTTTCGCCCGCCAGCGGTATTGGGGTGAGCCGTTCCCGATCGTCTATGACAGCGACGATCGTGCGCACGCCCTCGACGACGCCGCCCTGCCGGTCGAGCTGCCCGACGTGCCCGACTATTCGCCGGTGTCGTTCGACCCCGACGACGCGGACAGCGAGCCGTCACCGCCACTGGCGAAAGCAACCGAATGGGTGCACGTCGACCTGGATCTGGGCGACGGGCTGAAGCCCTATACTCGCGACACCAACGTGATGCCGCAGTGGGCCGGCAGCTCCTGGTATGAGCTGCGCTACACCGATCCGCATAACTCAGAACGGTTCTGCGCCAGGGAAAATGAGGCCTACTGGATGGGCCCGCGGCCGGCTGAGCGTGGCCCCGACGACCCGGGCGGCGTCGACTTGTACGTCGGCGGCGCCGAGCATGCGGTGCTGCACCTGTTGTATTCGCGGTTCTGGCACAAGGTCTTGTACGACTTGGGCCACGTTACGTCGCGAGAGCCCTTCCGAAGGCTGGTGAACCAGGGCTACATTCAGGCATTCGCTTACACCGACGCCAGGGGATCCTACGTGCCGGCCGACAAAGTCATCGAGCGTGGCGACGGCTTCGTTTATCTAGGTCCCGACGGCGAGGTCGAAGTTTTCCAGGAATTCGGGAAAATCGGTAAGAGCCTAAAGAATTCGATATCTCCCGACGAGATCTGCGACGAGTATGGCGCGGACACGCTGCGCGTGTACGAGATGTCGATGGGGCCAATAGAGGCCTCACGACCGTGGGCCACCAAGGATGTCGTCGGTGCGTACCGCTTTCTGCAGCGGGTGTGGCGGCTGGTGGTCGACGAGAGCACCGGGGAAACCCGGGTCGCCGACACAGCGGGCCAGCAAGAGCTGGATACCGAAACCCTGCGGGTGCTGCACCGGACCATCGCGGGGGTAGCGGAAGATTATGCGGCACTGCGCAATAACACCGCGGCAGCCAAGCTGATCGAATACACCAATCACCTCACCAAAGCGCATCGGGATGCCATTCCCCGCGCGGCGGTCGAGCCGCTGGTACTGCTGTCGGCGCCGCTGGCCCCGCATATGGCAGAGGAGCTGTGGTTGCGGCTAGGGCACAGCACGTCATTGGCGCATGGCCCGTTCCCGCAGGCCGACCCCGCCTACCTCGTCGACGACACCGTCGAGTACCCGGTTCAGGTCAACGGCAAGGTGCGTGGACGGGTGGTGGTGGCCGCCGACGCCGATCAGGACACGCTGAAAGCCGCGGCGTTGGCCGACGAAAAGGTCCAAGCCTTCTTGGCGGGCGCCACGCCGCGCAAGGTGATCGTGGTCGCCGGCCGACTGGTGAACCTGGTCGTCTGAACGCGGCCGGCTATCGCCCGCCCGGCCGCAGCAGCACCTCGTGGACATGCCCGTCGAGCGGCGTAGCCACCACATTGGCGACCGCCGTCGCCACGGTTTCGGGCCGCAGGAAGTTGGCGGGATCGTATTGGCCACCCTCGAATGCGACGAGTTCACGCTGCATCTCGGTGTCGGTACGGCCCGGATAGATCGTGGTGACCCGCAACGCCGGTTCGTCGTCGCGCAGGGAGTCGGCGAATGCACGCAACGCGAATTTGCTGGCCGAATAGGACGCCATGCCCGGCGAGGCCGTGCGGCCTGCTCCCGAGTTGATGAACACCACCCGACCGCGGGCGCTGCGCAGCGCCGGCAGCAACGCCAATGTAAGAGCCACCGGCCCAAAAACATTCACCTCGAAGGTGGCACGCCACTCGCTCGACGTAGGACTCCTCGACATGGCCGGGGATGGACAGGCCCGCGTTGTGCACCAGCACATCGAGCTGGTCCACGATTTCGCAGCTGGACTCGATCGCCTCGGCGTCGGTCAGATCCAACGGAAAAGTCGTGGCGCCGAGCCGCAGCGCGACAGCGTCGAGCCGGTCAGAGGGCCGACCGGCCAACAACAACGTGTGCGTCGGCGCCAGCGCGGTGGCGATCGCGGAGCCGATGCCGCCGCTGGCTCCGGTGATGAGTGCAGTTGGCATGCAACTCAGTCTACGAGCATCGCCAATATTGTTGGAGACCAGGTACTTTCACACCTAATTGGCTGCCGCCGCTGCGCCATTGGGGCCGGGTGCCGGTTCACCCGAGGCCAGGCGTTCCAGCGGTGCCAGCGCCTCGGTCAGGGTGTTCAGGTCGGACGCGGGCAGTTGACTGAGCATTGCGGCCAGGGCGGCGTACCGGTTGGCCAGCGATTCGCTATGAACCGCCCGCCCGCGCGGGGTGATGTCGACGAGCACCGCCCGCAGGTCCGACGGATCGCGCGATCGCTTCACCAGTCCGACCTTTTCCAGCCGGCGGATAGCCACGGTCGTGGTGGGGGTCCGCACCCGTTCGTGTGCGGCAAGGTCCGTCATCCGGATCGGGCCCTGATCGAGCAGGGTGATCAAGATCGACAGTTGTGCCAAGGTCAATTCGCCGGCCACCACACCGCTGGTGGGGTCGCCGCGGCGGAGTATGGAAAACAACTTGCCCAGCGCGCGGTGGAGCCCTTCCGCAAGCTCGCTCACATCGGTTGCGGTGGATTCACTGTCCGCCATAAGTCGGCAGTCTAACCCGATATCGGTGTTGTACGAGGTAGCTATCGGTGACTAGTTATCAACCGTCATAGCACTTGGGACAGGAATCGCTGCAGGCGATCGGTTTTAGCGGCTTCGAATATCTGCTCTGGGGGACCGCATTCCACAACTTTGCCTTGATCCATGAACACGACAGCGTCCGATGCAGACCGGGCGAAGCGCATTTCATGCGTGACAACAACCATCGTCATGCCGCCGGCGCCGAGATCGGCGATGAGCGCGAGTGCCCCTTTGACCATTTCCGGATCCAGCGCCGAGGTCGCCTCGTCGAAAAACATCACCTGCGGAGCCATGGCCAGTGCGCGGGCGATCGCAACGCGTTGTTGTTGGCCACCGGACAGCATGCCGGGGCGGGCACTGGCCTTGTGTTTCAGTCCAACTCGATCCAGTTGCGTCAGCGCGAGGTCCCGGGCCTCGTCGGTGGACAGTCCGCGCAACTTGCGTGGCGCCAGCGAAACATTCTTGAGGATGCTCAGATGCGGGAACAGGTTGTAATGCTGGAACACCATTCCGATGCGCTGGCGCAGCTCGGCAGGATCGTCTTCGAGCACCGAGCGTCCGTCCAGCAAGATGTCGCCGCTATCGGGCTCGTGCAAGCGGTTCAGGGTGCGCAGCAGTGTCGACTTGCCCGAGCCGGACGGCCCGATGACAGCCGCGGTGCTACCCGCGGGGACCGCGATGTCGACGCCGCGCAGCACCTTGTTACCGCCGAGGGTCTGGTGAATACCCTTGGCTTCCAACGACACCGACTCACGCTCTGTGGTCCTGGTGGTCACATCATCCCCTGGCCCAGGGTGGACGCGGCGACCTCGGGGGGTTCGTCTGACTCGGGTGCCGAACCGCCCCGGCGCAGCCGGGCGTCGATGTAGTTCACCAAATGCGTTAACGGCACGGTCAACAACAGGTAGAACAGACCGGCGGCCACCAGCGGCGACAAATTTCCGGTCTGCGCGTTGAGATCCCGGCCCACCTGGAACAGCTCACGCTGTTGGGCGACCAAGCCCAGGAAGTACACCAGCGCTGAGCCCTTCAACAGCGCGATCGCCTGGTTCACCAGCGCCGGCAGCACCCGCCGTATTCCTTGCGGCACCACCACCAGTCGCATCGCCGCCGGATAGCTGAATCCCAGTGCGCGCGCTGCTTCCAATTGACCGGGGTCCACGCTTTGGATTCCCGAGCGCAGAATCTCACCGATGTAGGCGGAGGCCATCATTCCCAGCGCGGCGATACCCAACGGGTAGGGATTGTTGTTCGTCAGCCCGCCTACCAACGGACCGATGCCCATCCCCACGATAAGGATGATCACCACTTCGGGAAGGCCCCGGAAGATGTCGGTGTAGACCCGAGCCGGCCAGCGAAGCCATCGAGACCGCGCCATTCCGGCCATGGCCAGCACCATGCCAAGTACCAGCCCGATGACAATGGCGCTGTTGGTCAGGATCAACGTGTTGGGCAGGCCCGTCGTCAGCAACGCGGGGATGGCTTGCCGATACAGATCCCAGTTGAAAAACTGGTCACGCAATTGCGCCAGTACGGATTTCGGGGCGGATGGGCCCGACGACTTGTGGTGGTGGCTGGCCGCGATCGCGGCGAAGTCCGGCAGTGTCGGGGCGGGGGCGGCTTTTGATCCGGGTTTCCAGCCGGCCGGTAGCGGGCGCGGAACCCACTGCGAGTACAGCTGCGCCCAGGTGCCGTCGGCGATGGCGGCGTCCAGCCCGGAGTTCAGGGCGGCCAGTAGCGGCGGGTTGTCGTTGGCGACGGCATAGGCGACGAAATCGCCCGGTGTGAAGGCGTGGGCGACAACAACTACCGGGTCTCCGGGTTTCATCAGATTGGCTGCCAGCGCTGCCGGTGCCACCCACGCGTCGATCTGGCGCGTCTTGAGGTTGGCGTACACGGTGGAGAAGCCGGGATATTTCACCGGTTGCAGGTGTAGGTCGTCGACGACGTAGGACTCTTCGACGGTGCCTTGGACGACGCCGATTCGCTGGCTGTTGGTCAGATCGCTGAATTTGGTGATAGGCGATCCGGCCGGCACCAGGAGCGCGTAGTAGCCGAAGTCGTAGCCGTTGGTGAACCCGACGGTGCGCCGCCGCGCGTCAGTGGCTTTCACCGATGCCGAGCCGACGTCGAAGCGCCGGGAGGCCACCTGGGCCAGCAGCGCCGAGAAATCCGTGCTGACGAAGCGGACTTGCAGGCCCAGCTTTTTCGCGATGGCAAGCAGCAACTGATTGTCGAAACCGCTGAATTTGCCGGTGGCGTCGATGCAAATCGACGGCGGCGCATCCGACAGGGTTCCGACGGTGAGCACGCCTGGCGTGCCGAGCCCCAACGCGCCAACGCTGATCGAAGTGAGCGGTTCGACGGCGGCTGTGGTGTCGTCATCATCCTGACCGACGCCGCCGGCCGTGGTCAGGTCCTTGGGCAACGCGCTCGCGCTGTCCACCCCACCTGGCGCGCATTGGTTTCGATCGGCGCGCGCGA
Source organism: uncultured Actinomycetota bacterium (assembly GCA_963826365.1). Lineage (GTDB taxonomy): Bacteria > Actinomycetota > Actinomycetes > Mycobacteriales > Mycobacteriaceae > Mycobacterium. The sequence continues at coordinate 266,495 of CAWGXA010000019.1, forward strand.
GCTGCAGGGGTGCCGCCAATGTCAGGCCGCAGACCATCATGATCGTCGCGGCCAATCCGAGTAGCTTCGCGCCCGGCCTCTCCGGCAAACTCATCACCGATACCGTATCGGCTGGCCGGCCGCTCGGCCCGGTTAGAGGTTGTTCAGATTGCGATCGACGGCTCGCTGCGGACCGCGTCTGCTGTGGCGAGTGCGTGCAGAGGGGCTCTCACGACGTGGCGAACGTCGTCGGGTGCGCTGAACACCCTGCGCCGGAACAGTTCTGCCAGCATGGTCTGGGCCATCACACAGGACCGGCCCACGCAGGCAGCCTGCGCGGCCGTGGGATCGCGCCGCTGTATTGCGCAGGTCTCGTCCTCGTAGAACGACAACAGGTCGTCGAGGTTGTTCTGGTAAGTCATCCAGAACATGCGGGGGATGAGGTTCTCCGAGGCGCGCAGCGCGGCGTGCAGCCGCGGTCCCGCATACTCGTCGTTCACGGTGCGCCGGTAGTCACCCGCGATTTCGGCGAAGACCCGCGATTCCTTGGCGGCGCGCAGCGAGCGCATGAGCGCGTCGAGTTGGCCCAGGATCCGAGGCGTTGGGTTGGTCGCCGCGCGCGCCGATGCGATGCCGTTGAACAGCCCGTCGAGCTCGTGATGCTCGAGGACGGTGGCCGTGTCGAACCGTTCGACGAACGCGCCGCGGTGATAGCGGGTCGACACGATGCCATCGTGTTCCAGCTGGACCAATGCCTCTTGAATAGGAACCCGACTCACGCCCAAGCCGATCGCGATCTCAGTGCGGTCGACGCGGTCGCCGGTGCGCAGTTTCCCGGTCAGTACCAGGTTGAGGATGTGGGAAACAACTAGGTCTTTTTCTTTGACCCCGTACTTCTTGGGCATTTGTTTTTCTACAGTCTCTTTCAACAACCGCTTCGGCCAGCTCGCGCTGAGAAGTTAATCATGACTTCTCGCCCGCGTCCCGGTGTTTGACGGATGAAGCGGAGACCAACGCGAGTTGACCGTCTCAGCGCCCGTCGCGCCACTTGCACAGCGCTTCCGCGGCCGTCAGGTCGTAGTCCGGACCGTTGACGCCGACGGTCAGCAGCGTCACGCCCAGCGCGGTCAGGCCTTCGGCGTTGGCGATCAATCCCTCGACGCCCTCTCCGCGACGAACACCGCTGTTGTTCTCCACGCCGGCTGACCGTTCGATGGTGGCCGGGTCGCGCCCGACGGCGGCGCAGTGTTCGTCGAGCACCGCGGCTGCCGCCGGATAGGTCTCGACTGTGGTGAAGCCGTGCCAGATGTCGCCGTACTCGGCCACCAGGCGCAGCGTTTTGCGCGGACCCTTGCCGCCGATCAGTATCGGGATGTCGCGGGTGGGTGCGGGGTTGAGCTTTTCCAGCCGTGACGTGATCCGGGGGAATGCGGCCGCCAAATCGTCGAGGCGGCTGCCCGCAGTGCCGAATTCGTAGCCGTACTCGTCGTAGTCCTTTTCTTTCCAGCCGGATCCGATCCCCAGGATCAGGCGGCCTTCCGAGATGTGGTCGACGGTGCGGGCCATGTCGGCCAGCAGCTCTGGGTTTCGGTACGAGTTGCACGTCACCAGCGCGCCGAATTCGATACGTGAGGTCTGCTCGGCCCAGGCCGCCAGCACGGTCCAGCATTCGAAGTGCGGCCCGTCGGGATCTCCGTAGAGCGGGAAGAAATGATCCCAGGTGAACGCGACGTCTACCCCGATGTCCTCGCAGCGGCGCACCGCGTCGCGGATGTCGCGGTAGTGGGGAGCGTGCTGGGGCTGCAGCTGCACGCCGATGCGGATGGGGAAGTCGGAAGTCATAGCACTACCGTAGGCCAGCGCCCAGGCTGCCTCAGCGCGCGTCCAGCACCGTCCGCAGCAGCGCAATCAGCGCGCGGGGCTGATCGCTTTGCACCGAGTGCCCCGAATTCTCGACGACATGCGTATCCCGGAAATGCGTTGTGCGCTTGGCGAGTTCAGTGGCATCGTCGTCGGACACGAAGGGCGACGTGCCGCCGCGGATCAGCGTGACGGGTGCGGCCAGCGCGTCGACGTCGTTCCACAGATCGCCGAAGTCGGGGACGACGCGGATGGCGTCGTAGCGCCAGGCCCAGTTGCCGTTGTCGAGCCGCCGCGAGTTGTGGAATACGCCGCGGCGCAGCGCCTTGACTTCGCGGTGCGGTGCCGCGGCGACGGTCTGGTCCAGGATGGCCTGGAAACTCGGGAACTCCCGCTCGCCCTGGACGAGTGCCACCGTGCCCTGTTGCTCGGTGGTCAGCTCGGCATACCGGTGCAAGGCCGACGGGGTGACGTCGACGAGTACGAGTTCGCGTACCAGGTCGGGTGCTATCGCGCCTACCCGGATCGCGGTCAGTCCGCCCAACGACATGCCCACGATGAGGTCGGCATCCGGTGCGAGTTCTCGGAGCACCGGCGCGACGGCGTCGGCATTGTGCCGAGGCGAGTAGTCACCATCCTCACGCCAGCCCGAATGGCCGTGACCAGGCAGGTCCACGGCCAGCGCCGGCTCACCGAGGCCAACGATGACGGTGTCCCAGGTGTGTGCGTTTTGGCCGCCGCCGTGCAGAAACACGATCCGCGGTCCAGTGGCGCCCCAACGCAGCGCACTGACCCTGCCGTTCGCCGTGTCGGTTTCGACCCGCTCTACCTCAGGCAGCGGACCCGTAACACCGGCTTGTTCTGCGTTCTCGGACAGCAATGAGAACTCCGACAATTCAGCCAGGCCGTCCTCAGATATCTCGGTCACGATCTTTGACACTAGAGGACATAACGCCGGCGAATACCGTGGAACCGTGCCCACCTGGCGGCGTCGCGTTCCGCCGCGCTCACCATGGTGGTGTCGGGCGGGAGCGCGCTGACAAGGTCGTCGTAGGCGACCACTCGGGTGTCCAACACGGCGGGTTCGCCCTCGAGCATGTGGCGGTAGGTCAGGTTCCCGCGCCTGAAACCCTGGGTGTCCAACCAGTTGTGGACATTCGGATCACGATGCGCCATGACCAGTCGGACGCGTCCGTCGCGGTCGGTTGTGGTGCGACTCGGCGTATAGCTCACCGGGCGGTAGAGGTAGTCCATGCTGTTGAAGAAGACGCCCATGTTGGTGAACATCCACAATCCGGCGTGGGCGTCGAATTCGATGATCAGCGCCTCGTCGGAATCGAGCTCCCAGTACATGTTGGCGGCGGCGCGGCCGCGCTTGCGGTCTGCGTCGGTCGCGCCGATGCGCGGAAAGCTATTCGGATGCTCGGCATCGACGCCGCCGTGGGTGAACGGAAACTCCGGCCAATCCGACATCAGGCCGGTGACGAATTCGCCGGCCCAGCTCATCGCCTCGACCATGGTCGCGGGTGCGGGCAGCGGCTTGGGGGAGGCCATGTCGATCCGCTCGATCCACAGCTGCGCCGGAAGTTCGTCCCAGCGGTCGAACCCCTGGCGGATGAACAGTTTTCGTGAGCCCGCGGTGGTCGGCAGCCAGTTGGGTCCACGTTCGGGTCCGCCGATGTAGATCTCGAAGCTGCCGTCATCGGCGACGTCGAGTTGTTGGCCGAAGAGGTTGGCTTCCGGGGTATCGCCGAAGGGCTCGTGCAGCACGCCGGGCCCGGGTACTCGCGCGCCTTGGACCGTGACGTTGAGGAACCGGGCAGTGCCGCGGTTCCCGGTCAGCCGGTAGGTCGACTGCCCATCGATCCACGCTTGCTGGTAGGTGAAGTCGGCGCAGTCGCCGCCGAGCTTGCGGGTGGGGCCGCAGAAGGTGTGCAACACCGGGAAGCGAGTGTCGCGGGTTTCCAGGGACAAATCGAACGCTTGGCCGAGGTTCTGGGTGAGGAAGCGGAAGGCATCGACGCGTTGCACGCCCGAGGTGTCGTTCGCGTCTTTGAAAACCTGCTCGCCCGCGCGCTGCAAATGCGCGCAGAACTCGCTCCACGCCGATTGCAGCGCCTCGTCGTCGGCGCCGTCACCAAAGGCCATTGAAACCCATTGTCACCCAGCCAATCTGTTCAACATTGCACCGACGACCGCACATGCGCGTTGCGCGGATTCCACCCGGCCCGCCGCTTCGATGCGGGGACCGATGAGTTCTAAGTCGAATCCGTGCGCATAGCCGCCGGCCAGGGCTTGGGCGAGGAACGCCTCGATCGGAATGGCGCCGTCGCCGGGAACCGCGCGGCCCGGCAGCGCCCGGTCACCCAGTACGTAGTCGCTGAGCTGGATGAGTTCCGTTCGCGGTAACGCGCGCTGCACCATGGCTTCGAAGTCGCCCTCCGCCCAGCAGTGAAAAACGTCGATGCAGATGCCCAGCCCGCTCATCTCGGCCAGCGTGATGGTATCGCGCAGGGTGTGGGCGAGATGGATGTCGGCATAGAGGCTCGACGCGTTCTCGATGGCCAGCCGCACGCCGACCTGCTTCGCGTGCTCGACGCACGGCGCGACCATGGCGCAGAAGTGCTCGGCGCCCTGTTGCCAGGTCAGGCCGTCCCGGCCGCCGGTGAGGAGGTAGATGGGACGCGCGCCGGCCGCGGCCGCGGCGTCGATGACCGCGGTCAAGGCGTCTTGTGCGGCCCGCGGCTGCGAGGTCAGGTGGCCGCCGGCGAACAGATGGTAAACCGCCTCGACGGTATAGTCGTTGCGCTGCAACAGCATTGAGAACTCGGGGTCGAGCAGCTGGCTGTCCAGGATGCTCAACCGCGACACACCTAGCGTTGTCCAGTGCTTTTCCAGCTCGGCCGGTGACGCACCGAGAAAGGTGACGTTGTGCACCGACAGACGTGGGTGGGCTGTCGTCATGTCAGCCGCGGTTCTCGATCGCGACGCCGAATCGCTCACGGAATGGCCGGAATTCGGCGTGTAGCGCATCGAGGTCTTCGCCGATGTCGATCAGTAGTTGGGTGGAGTAGCGGAACTTGCCGTAGCGGTCACCGCGATTGTTCGCCAGATAAGCGCGCATCGCGGATTCGGCTTCGGGCGTGACCGTGCGGCCGCAAAAGCTGTAGTAGCGCTGCACAGTGGCGACCTGGTCGGCAATGAAATCGGTGTAACGGATGTGCAGAATGCGCGGATCGTCGACCATGGGATTGCTCATCGTGTTGGCGACGCCGGCGCGGGTCAGTTCCAGATGCATTTTCGCCAGGGCGTGCAGGTCGACTGGACCAACCATGCCTTCGGCGATGTCGGCCATCATCATGGTGCGCGACGCAGCGACCTGTACCGGGTCGCGATGCAGCCAGACCAGCGTGGCGTCGGGGTAGGCGTCGAACATCTCTTTGAGCCGGAAGCCGTGAAAGCCCTTCAGCACCCAGTATTTTCGTGACCGTTCGTACTGCAGCTGCTGCAGCATGGCGCGGTGCAGCCGGTATTGGGCCGCCGGGTCGGTGGCCAGCCCGCCGACCAGTGACTGCATCGGCACCCGCCACCATGCTGTCGGTGTCATCACCCGAAAGTCGAACGCCCAGGTCCGCTCGTCTTCGGGCAGACCGTTGCCCAGCATGTCGTTATAGGGATGGCTGTGCAGCCATTTGGGCATCTTCCCGTTGATTTCGCGCCAGTCCGCGTCGGCCCGCTCGCGCCGGTCGTCGTCCGGGCTGGCCAGTCCCGGCGGCGGCGACGGGTACATCACTTCCCAGAACCGCAGCGCCCGCGCGTGCGGGTCCACCGACATCAGCGCGTGCATCAGCGTTGTGCCCGAACGCGGTTCGCCGGTGACGAACATCGGTGCGTCGATGACCTCGTCGCCGATCGGGTATCGGTTGCGGTCTTCGATGAATTCCAACCGCGATGTCAGCAGCCATCGACATACCTGCACGGCTTCGCGGACGCCGTCGGCGTCCATGCCCAGACCGTTGAGATGCTCGATTGCGACGGTGAAGCGTTCAGGCAAGGTGGGGTCGCCGTAGTCGTGCAATCCGGTTGCGGTCTGTGCGGCGCCGAGGAGTTCGGCGGCATCCAGTCGGGCGCTCACGACAGATCTCCGCACAGCTGCAGCAGTTCGTCTTCGGCCGCGCGGACGTTGGCCGCAGACGACTCCGCGTAGCTCAGACCGGCCATGGCGCCGTAGTCGAGGATTTTCGGCACTCGCAAACCCGCATCGATGTAGGTCTTGATGATCTTCGCCACCGCTGTCGGTGTCCCGTGTGGTACCACGGCGAGGATCATCTCCGGTTGCACGTCATCCAGGAACGCCAGTATCCGCTCCCGCGTGAGCACCGCCGGGTCGATGTCTTGAAATCCCCGCCAGCTTTCGCCCATGGGGTGTTCAAACCCGAAGCCGCGCAACGTCTCTGCCGATACCTGCAGCAGAAAAGCCTTGACCAGGGGAGCTCGCAGGATCTCAGCGAGCGCGGCGTCGTCCTTGCCGATCAGGCAGACCTGGATGAAGCACGGCGTGATCGCCAGCGGATCACGCCCCGCGCGCTCGGCCGATGCCCTCACCGCAGAGAGCATCTCGGCGTAATGCTCTGGAGTCCAGGCGCCCGCGGGCCACCATCCATCGGCATGACGGCCCACGATGTCGAGCATCCGCGGACCGCTGGCGCCGATCCAGATTTGCGGCGGCTTCCCCTGGTACGGCTCGGTGTCCAATCGCGCATGGTGCAGCGAGTAGAACTGGCCGTCGAAATCAACCGGCCCGTCGCTTTCCCATAGCAGCCGGATCACCGCGAGCGCTTCCTCAAAACGGCTGACCGGCCGTGCGAAGTCGAAGCCATACGGCAGGGTGTTCTCGCTCTCGCCGCTGCCCAGGCCGAGGATGAACCGCCCCTTGGCGAGGTGGTCGATGGTCAGTGCCGTCTGGGCGAGGAGCGAAGGATGGCGCCGCACCGTGTCGACAACGGCGCTGACCAGCGGAACCCGCTCGGTCAGCACGGCGGCCGCGGCGGCGACCGCCAGCCCGTCGAGGTGGCGATGCGGTGATGGCGATGCGCTGGCCAGGTCGGTGAATTCTGTCGTCCAGATCGAGTCAGGCCAAAAGCTGACCATGTGATCGGGCAGCCAGATCGAGTGGTAGCGGCCGCCATCCAGCTCAGCCAGCCGGGACAGGTCCAGGGGAAGGGTTGTTCGCAAAAACGCGGCGGGCTGAACTCTCATTGCCGGTAATGCTAAGCGACTGCACAGCAGGCGGTCGATACGGGGCGGGTGCGGACATTGCTTTGAATGTGCGGACCTGGCGTCGAGTGTGCGGCGGCGGCGTGGCATCCGTGGAGTTGCATAGCCCTAGTGCACACCCAAAGCCCTCAGCGCACACCCGAGACGCCATGGCAAAAAGAGTGTGCGGTGAAGTCGCAATTTCGTAGTGAAACGCGACCTCACCGCACACTCAATAGAAAGAGTGAGGGACTAACCCTCGGCGATGAACTGCTCGAGCTGGGTACGCGCGATATCGTCGGGCAGTTGCTGCGGCGGGCTCTTCATCAGGTAGGCCGATGCCGCGACCACCGGTCCACCGATGCCGCGGTCCTTGGCGATCTTCGCCGCTCGCACCGCATCGATGATGACGCCGGCCGAGTTCGGCGAGTCCCAGACCTCGAGCTTGTACTCCAGGTTCAACGGCACGTCACCGAACGCGCGACCCTCGAGGCGGACGTAGGCCCACTTGCGGTCGTCGAGCCAGCCGACGTGGTCGGACGGGCCGATGTGCACGTCCTTGGTATTGAACTCGCGCTGCAGGTTGCTGGTGACGGCCTGCGTCTTGGAGATCTTCTTGGACTCCAGCCGCGAACGCTCGAGCATGTTGAGGAAGTCCATGTTGCCGCCGACGTTGAGCTGCATGGTGCGGTCCAGCTGCACACCGCGGTCCTCGAACAGCTTGGCCATCACGCGGTGGGTGATGGTGGCGCCGACCTGGCTCTTGATGTCGTCGCCGACGATCGGCACACCGGCGTCGGCGAACTTCTTGGCCCATACCGGATCCGAGGCGATGAACACGGGCAGCGCGTTGACGAAGGCCACGCCGGCGTCGATGGCGCACTGGGCGTAGAACTTGTCAGCCTCTTCCGAGCCCACCGGCAGGTAGGAAACCATCACGTCGACCTCGGCGTCTTTGAGCGCCTTGACGACGTCGACCGGCTCGTTGTCAGAAATCTCAATGGTCTCGGAGTAGTACTTGCCGATGCCGTCGAGGGTCGGGCCCCGCTGCACGGTCACATTGGTGGGCGGCACGTCGGCGATCTTGATCGTGTTGTTCTCCGACGCGAAGATCGCCTCCGACAGGTCGAAGCCGACCTTCTTGGCGTCCACGTCGAATGCGGCCACGAACTTCACGTCGCGGACGTGGTACTGGCCGAACGTCACGTGCATCAAGCCGGGCACGGTGCTGTTCTCGTCGGCATCGAAGTAGTACTGCACGCCCTGCACTAACGAGGACGCGCAGTTGCCGACGCCGACAATGGCCACTCGTACATCCGTCGACGCGTTCTGCTCACTCATGGGGCGTTCTCCTTACCTCAATTACCTTTATCGCGGTATCTGGCGACTGACTGTTTGGTGCTGGTTTCGTGCGGGGGACTATGTCTGCTCGGAAAGGCCGGGTGCTGCTCGCTCCGCTGCGATCAGCTCGTTGAGCCACTTGACTTCTCGCTCGCTGGACTCGAGCCCGAGCTGATGGAGCTGCCGGGTGTAACGATCAAACGAGTTGCTGGCCCGCGCCAAGGCTTCACGCAGGCCTTCCCGCCGTTCCTCGACCTGACGGCGGCGGCCTTCCAGAATGCGCATCCGTGCCTCGGCCGGAGTGCGATTGAAGAAAGCCAGGTGCACCCCGAACCCGTCATCGGTGTAGTTGTGCGGGCCGGTGTCGGCCACCAACTCACCGAAGCGCTGACGGCCCGCGTCGGTCAGTTCGTAGACCCGACGGGCCCGCCGAACCGGGGTACCGGCCGGCGCGGCGTTCTCGGCAATAAACCCGTCCGATTGCATGCGCCGCAGTGCCGGGTACAGCGATCCGTACGAAAAAGCACGGAACGCGCCGAGTAGGCCAGTCAGCCGTTTGCGCAACTCGTAACCATGCATTGGCGATTCGATCAGGAGACCCAGGATGGCGAGCTCCAGCATCGAAACACCTCCTTTGCATTTCTGGTTACGACGGTCCGACGCGTCGCGTAATCGTATCGCTTCGATATATTTGCCACAACACCACCAGATGTTGGCGTGCTATTAATCACCCCGTTGCGGCAGCGCTACGGGCGTGGCAAAAGGGCGTCTAGCTGGCCTTTTAGGAGGGCAGATTCAACCGCTTGATGGTGCCGTCACCGCTGAAGACGATGGATCCGCTGCCGTAGTCGCTGGAGACGTACAGCGAAAGAGACACCGCGCCCGGCGTGGTGGGGTCGGTGGCCGGTTCCACGATCAAGTAGGTGTTTTTGACGTCGGACGGCTTTATCCGCAGGGTTTCCGGGGCACCGCGCATGATGCCGACGGTCTTGGTGATGTCGAACTTGCTGAGGTCGATTGGGACCGACCCGGCGGCGGAGCTCTTGGCCGAGTTGGTCGGATCGTCCCACCCGCCGCGGTAGTCGTACGACAGCACCCGGCGGTCGTCGGAGGGATCCGGGCGGTCCAGGATCGCGTAGGTCGGGTAGATCAACAGCCGGTAGCCCAGGACGTTTCCAAACCGCTTGCGGGCCTGCTCGAGCAAGCCGGTCAGGCCACCGACCGAATGCAGCTGCGTCGGCGGGGTCAGCACCACCGGGGCAACGCCGTCGGGCTTGGCTCCCGGGTCCGAGGTGAAGTCCAGCGGCGAACCGGTGTTGCCGTAGACACCCCAACCGATGCCGACGCCCAGTAACACCGACACGAGGAAAGCGCCGACCGCCGGCCCCCAACCGCGGAACCTCGGCGAGTTGACCGCCTGCAATTGCACCGAGGCGTTGTCGGTCTGCAGATCGCTCATCAGTGCGTGCAGATCGCCCAGTGTGACGGCGTTAGTCGCGGTGCTGACGCGTTGCCGGTGCTCTTCCATCGAGAGCTGGCCGTCGGTGAGAGCGTCGTCGAGAATCTTGCAGGCGTCCTGCCGGTCGAGGTCCTTGGCGCGGGTCGCCGCCGTTGTCCCACCACCCAGCGGTGCCCCCAGCCATTTCGCCACGCAGATGATCGTAGAAGTCCGGCGCTCGCAATGCGACGGCCTTGCTTGCGTATCGGCAGTGCGGGTGGCGACGTACTCTGGTGGCGTGCGACTGCAGCGACAGGTGGTGGACTACGCGCTTAAGCGGCGCTCACTGCTGGCCGAGGTGTACTCCGGCCGCACCGGTGTGTCCGAAGTCTGTGACGCGAACCCGTATTTGCTGCGCGCCGCCAAGTTTCACGGGAAACAGAGCCAGGTGATGTGCCCGATCTGCCGAAAGGAACAGCTCACGCTGGTGTCCTGGGTGTTCGGCGATCACTTGGGCGCGGTGTCGGGCTCGGCGCGCACGGCCGAAGAGCTGATCCTGCTGACGACCCGGTTCGACGAGTTCTCGGTCCACGTGGTTGAGGTGTGCCGCACCTGCAGCTGGAACCACCTGGTCAAGTCGTATGTGCTCGGCGCGGAACGCCCGCCCAAGGGGACCCGCGGCCCGCGGACGGCGCGCAACGGCGCCCGCACGGCCATTGAATAACGAAGGGCGCCACGACCAGTCGCCTGATGACCAGGGCGGGTCCGCGCCTGAGCGGATGGGCGAGCGTGCGAACGCCGACCGCCCGGACAATCCCGACCGTCCGGACGGTGGCCTGCGTCCCGGGCCCGGCCGCCGCCGCCAGATCGGTCCCGACGACCGGATGACCACGATCCTGCCGCCGGTCGTCGACGAACGCTCCGCTCGGCGTTCTGATCCCATCGACGAGGTCAAAGCTGCGTTGGACGGCCCGTCGCAACCCAGGGATCCGATCGACGAGGTCAAGGCGGCACTCGACAGTCGGGCGTCCAGCTCGCGGCGCGACGACCCGATGTCGGGACGTCGGCCACCGGAGGAACCCCCACCCCCACTGCCACCGCCACCGCCGCCTCGGACCGGTGGACCCGGTGGCTCCGATGGGCCCAGCCATCGAGCTCCCGGGGCGGGGCTGAACTGGAGCTGGGTCGAACAGATCAACTGGCGCTGGGTTCGACGAGCGGCCTACCTTGCCGCGGCGGTGATGGTGCTCCTGCCGATCGTCACCTTCGCGATGGCCTATTTCATCGTCGACATTCCCAAGCCGGGCAACATGCGTACCAACCAGGTCTCGACCATCCTGGCCAGCGACGGCTCCGAGCTCGCGAAAATCATTCCACCCGAAGGTAATCGGGTCGATATCAACATCGATCAGGTGCCGGTGCATGTGCGCCAGGCAGTGATCGCCGCTGAAGACCGCAATTTCTACTCGAACCCCGGGTTCGACTTCGGCGGCTTCGCGCGGGCGGTGAGCAACAACCTGTTCGGCAGCGGCGATCTGCAGGGCGGGTCGACGATCACCCAGCAATATGTGAAGAACGCGATGGTCGGCTCCGCCCAACACGGGTTCAGCGGTCTGTTGCGCAAGGCCAAGGAACTGGTCATCGCCACCAAGATGTCGGGGGAGTGGTCCAAAGACGAAGTGCTGCAGGCCTACCTGAACATCATCTATTTCGGTCGCGGGGCCTACGGGATTTCGGCGGCGTCCAAGGCCTACTTCAACAAGCCCGTCGAGCAGCTGAACGTCGCCGAGGGAGCGCTGTTGGCGGCGTTGATCCGCCGGCCGTCCTCGCTGGACCCGGCGGTCGATCCCAAGGGTGCCGAGGCTCGCTGGAACTGGGTGCTCGACGGCATGGTGGAAACCAAGGCGTTGTCGCCCAGTGATCGCGCGGCACAGGTGTTTCCACCGACGGTGCCGCCCGATCAGGCCCGTGCGCAGAACCAGACGACTGGTCCCAATGGCTTGATCGAACGCCAGGTGACCAAAGAGCTGATGGAGCTGTTCAACATCGACGAGCAGACCCTGAATACTCAGGGCCTGCAGATCACCACCACGATCGATCCGAAAGCTCAGCAGGCCGCCGAGAAGTCGATATCGAAATACCTTGACGGACAAGACCCCGACATGCGGGGTGCGGTGGTGTCGATCGATCCGCACAACGGCGCGATACGCGCCTACTACGGCGGTTCGGATGCCAACGGTTTCGACTTCGCTCAGGCTGGGCTGCAGACGGGGTCGTCCTTCAAGGTGTTCGCGTTGGTGGCCGCCCTTGAACAAGGTATCGGCCTGGGTTATCAGGTGGATAGTTCGCCGCTGACGGTCGACGGTATCAAGATCACCAACGTCGACGGCGAGAACTGTGGCACCTGCAACATCGCCGAGGCGCTCAAGATGTCGCTGAACACCGCCTACTACCGGCTGATGCTCAAACTCAAGAACGGACCGTCGGCCGTCGCCGACGCGGCACATCAGGCCGGCATTGCGACCAGCTTCCCCGGCGTCTCCCACACACTGTCCGAAGACGGCAAGGGCGGACCACCCAATAACGGGGTTGTGCTGGGCCAGTACCAAACTCGGCCGGTGGACATGGCCTCGGCGTACGCCACGCTGGCCTCCTCCGGCGTCTACCACCCGCCGCATTTGGTGCAGAAGGTTGTCAATGCGGACGGCCAAGTGCTGTTCGACGCAGGCAACTCGGATAAAGAAAAGGGCGAGCAGCGCATCGACAAGGCGGTTGCGGATAACACCACCGCGGCGATGCAGCCGATCGCGGCGTACTCGCGTGGTCACGCATTGTCCGGTGACCGGCCGTCAGCAGCCAAGACCGGCACGGTGCAGTTGGGCGACACCAACGCTAACAAGGACGCCTGGATGGTCGGCTATACGCCGTCGCTGTCCACGGCGGTGTGGGTGGGAACTGTCCAAGACAATGTGCCATTGGTAAGCGCTTCGGGCGCAGAGGTTTACGGATCAGGCCTGCCGTCAGACATCTGGAAGTCGACGATGGATGGCGCCTTGAAGGGCAGCAGCAACGAGAGCTTCCCCAAGCCGACCGAGATCGGTGGGTATGCGGGGGTACCTGTCGCGCCGCCGCCACCCCCGCCGCCGTCGGAGACCGTCATCCAGCCCAGTATCGAAGTGGCGCCGGGCATTACCATTCCTGTTGGGCCGCCGACGACGATCACCGTCGCACCACCTCCGCCGGCTGGGCAACCGGGGCAGCCACCGGGGGGCCCACCGGGACAGCCGCCATATGCCCAGCCTCCGCCGTGACCGGGGAGCAGCAGCAACAGAGCGCCACCATCTCTCCCCGGCCGCTGGCCGCCGACCTGCGTAGCGCCGACAATCGTGATTGCCCCAGCCACACCGACTCTTTGGGCGCATCGTTCGCAGATGCCATCGGCGGGCCGGTGGGACGGCACGCGCTGATCGGTCGTGCCCGGCTGATGACACCGGTGCGGGTGATGTTCATGGTCGCGCTGGTGTTCTTGGCGCTGGGCTGGTCGACCAAGGCGGCCTGCCTGCAGAGCACCGGTACCGGGCCGGGGGATCTACGGGTCGCCAATTGGGACAACCAGCGCGCCTACTACGAGTTGTGCTATTCCGACACGGTGCCGCTCTACGGCGCAGAGTTGTTGAACAAGGGGTTGTTTCCCTACAAGTCCAGCTGGGTCGAGACCGATTCCAACGGCACACCACAGACCCGCTACGACGGCCAACCCGCGGTGCGCTACATGGAGTATCCGGTGCTGACCGGGGTCTATCAGTACACGTCGATGGCGCTGGCCAAGACGTACACCGCGCTGAGCAAGCTGACGCCGCTTCCGGTGGTCGCCGAGGTGGTGGTGTTCTTCGACGTCGCCGCATTCGGGTTGGCACTGGCGTGGCTGGCGACGGTATGGGCAACCGCGGGTCTGTCCGGCCGGCGAATTTGGGATGCGGCCCTGGTGGCCGCCTCGCCACTGCTGATCTTCCAGATCTTCACTAACTTCGATGCGCTGGCAACGGCTTTCGCGATGGGCGGTGTGCTGGCATGGGCGCGGCGTAAGCCGGTGCTTGCCGGTGTGCTCATCGGACTGGGCGCGGCGGCCAAGCTCTATCCGTTGTTGTTTTTGGGCCCGATGCTGGTGCTGGGTATCCGGACCGGTCGGCTCGGTGCGCTGGCCCGAACCGCCGGGGTGGCCGCGGTGACCTGGACGGCGGTGAATCTGCCTGTCCTGCTGAAGTATCCGCGGGGGTGGTCGGAGTTCTTCCGGCTCAACACCCGGCGCGGTGATGACATGGACTCGCTGTACAACGTGGTGAAGTCGTTCACCGGCTGGCGCGGTTTCGACCCCAAGCTGGGCTTCTGGCAACCACCGACTGGGCTGAACGCGGCCGTCGCCGTGTCATTCGTAATATGCTGTGCGGCAATCGCTTACGTGGCGTTCACCGCGCCGCAGCGGCCGAGGGTGGCGCAACTGCTGTTCTTGGTAGTGGCGGCGTTCTTGCTGACCAACAAGGTATGGAGCCCGCAGTTCTCGCTGTGGCTGGTACCGCTGGCGGTGCTGGCTTTGCCGCACCGCCGGATACTGCTGGCCTGGATGACGATTGACGCGCTGGTGTGGGTGCCGCGAATGTACTTGCTGTACGGCAACTCGAATCGTTCGCTGCCCGAGCAGGTCTTCACGACGACGGTGTTGCTGCGCGACATCGCTGTCGTGGCGCTGTGCGCGTTGGTGATTCGGCAGATCTATCGACCCGAAGGTGATTTGGTGCGCTGGGGCGGCCGGGTGGACGATCCCGCGGGCGGGGCCTTCGACCGCGCCCCCGACGCCCCGCCGCAGTGGCTGCCCGCCCGATTGCGACCGCCCGGGTTGCGGCGCCTGGCGCAGCGACCAGCCGGCACCGAGACCCTTAACGAGGACGTGCCGGCGGCCGCTGAAGCGCAGCCCTGATGCTGGTTGTCATCCCGCTGTTCAGCCGCTTCACCGCACTCGATGCCGTCGGGCCCTACGAGGTACTGCAGCGGGTCCCGTCGATCGATGTGGTGTTCGTCGGGCAGCGCCGGGGCGAGGTGCGCACGGAGAACGGGATGCTCGGCGTCACCTGCGATGCCACCTTCGACGAAGTCGCCGCACCCGATGTCGTCGTGTTCCCTGGCGGCATCGGGACGCGCCAGCTGGTTCACGACGAGGACATCCGTGGCTGGCTGCAATCGGTCCATCCGAACACGACGCTGACCACCTCGGTGTGTACCGGGGCGCTGTTGCTGGCGGCTGCGGGGTTGCTGGACGGGCTCACCGCGACGACGCATTGGAGTGCCGCCGACTTACTCAACGACTTGGGCGCGCGCTATGTACCCGAGCGGGTAGTCGAGCATCTGCCGCAGCGGATCATCACCGCCGCGGGCGTGTCCAGCGGCATCGACATGGCGTTGCGAGTCGTCGAGCTTCTGGTCGACCGAGAGGCCGCCCAAGCCGCACAGTTGCTCATCGAATACGACCCGCAGCCGCCGTTCGACTCAGGCTCGCTCGCCAAGGCCGACGCAGCGACGGTGGCCAGGGCGAACGAATACCGGCAAGCCCGGCAGTAACGCAGCAGTCGGATTTCTCTGGGCAGGCCCTGGTCCGGTACCCTGGGGCGGTTGCCGACGCAGGCGACACTCCTGTCACGGATCGACCGTGGCCGCATAGACCAGAGGAGGTGGTGAGGTTTCCATGCGTCCATACGAAATCATGGTCATTCTTGACCCCACGCTCGACGAACGTACCGTTGCCCCGTCATTGGAGACGTTCCTCAATGTCGTCCGCAAGGACGGCGGGAGCGTAGACAAGGTCGACATCTGGGGTAAGCGCCGGTTGGCCTACGAGATCCTCAAGCACGCCGAAGGCATCTACGTCATCGTCGACCTGAAGGCCGAGCCGGCCACAGTATCCGAGCTTGACCGCCAGCTCAGCCTCAACGAGTCGGTGTTGCGCACCAAGGTGATGCGCACCGATAAGCACTAGGCATGCAGGTAGCGCGGGCTACCCGCTGTCGGCACGTTTGCCTAGGCTGTTCAGAGCTCAGCAAAACTACGCTGATGACCATCCATCGTCCCAAGGCGAAGCCCAGGACGTACCCAGGAGGAAACAGTGGCTGGTGACACCACTATCACCGTCGTCGGAAACCTGACCGCTGACCCCGAGCTGCGGTTCACTCCGTCGGGTGCCGCCGTCGCGAATTTCACGGTGGCGTCCACACCCCGGATCTATGACCGGCAGAGCAGTGAATGGAAGGACGGCGAGGCGCTGTTCTTGCGGTGCAACATCTGGCGGGAGGCCGCCGAGAACGTCGCCGAAAGCCTCACCCGGGGGTCCCGGGTGATCGTCACCGGACGACTCAAGCAGCGTTCCTTCGAGACCCGCGAAGGTGAGAAGCGCACCGTGTTCGAGGTTGAGGTCGACGAGATCGGGCCCTCACTTCGGTACGCCACCGCGAAGGTCAACAAGGCCAGCCGCAGTGGCGGCGGAGGCGGTGGCTTCGGTGGCGGCGGTGGCGGCGGTGCGTCACGTCCAGCAGCGGCCGCGCAGCCAAGCAGCGGCCCGGCGGAGGACCCGTGGGGCAGTGCCCCCGCGTCGGGCTCCTTCGGTGGCGGCGACGAAGAACCGCCGTTCTGACCTCAACAACTCTCAGACCTTTTAAGACATAGGAAAGAAAACACACATGGCCAAGTCCTCCTCCACGAAACGGCGCCCGGCTCCGGAAAAGCCGATCAAAGCGCGTAAATGCGTCTTCTGCTCGAAGAAGGGGCAACCGATCAACTACAAGGACACCAACCTGCTGCGCACCTACATCAGTGAGCGCGGCAAGATCCGTGCGCGTCGTGTCACCGGCAACTGCGTGCAGCATCAGCGCGATATCGCGATCGCGGTGAAGAACGCCCGCGAGGTCGCGCTGCTGCCGTTCACCTCTTCGTCGCGATAACCGCCGACGCTCAACTGAAAGTACGAAAAGATGAAGCTGATTCTGACGTCCGACGTAGACCACCTCGGTGGCGTCGGCGACACTGTCGAGGTCAAGGACGGGTACGGCCGCAACTTCTTGTTGCCGCGCGGCCTGGCGATTGTCGCCTCCCGCGGCGCGCAGAAGCAGGCCGACGACATTCGCCGGGCCCGCGAAACCAAGTCCGTGCGCGACCTCGGGCACGCCAACGAGCTCAAGACGGCCATCGAGTCGCTGGGCTCGGTCCCGCTGCCGGTCAAGACCGCGGCCGACTCCGGCAAGCTGTTCGGCTCGGTGACCTCGGCTGATGTCGTGGGTGCGATCAAGAAGGCGGGCGGGCCGAACCTGGACAAGCGCATAGTCCGGCTGCCCAAGACGCACATCAAGGCCATCGGCGCGCACCCGGTTTCGGTACACTTGCATCCCGAGGTCAATGTCGAGTTCACGCTGGACGTCGTCGCCGACAGCTAACTCGACGTCGTTTGCTCCGCTCCGGCGGCCACCCCCTGATGGTGGCCGCCGGATTTTTTTGACGCTGTGCGAGCGCCCAGAGCCAGCTTTGCGTGGGGCCCCGGGCCGCTAACCTGGCGAACTCTTTTAGCGGCACCAGCGGGTGGGGTGCTTAACCACCTCGTAACGTTGCGAAAATCTGGCCGAAAGCCAACACGCCCGACGCAGTAACCTGGCCCGACACGCCGAAGAGATTCTTGTCCACACTAAATGCGCAGGTGTGTACGACCCTTATCAGCAGTGATGTCGCAGCGCCGCGGATTAATCCACAGGTTCTCCACACCCCACTCAACACAGGTGTCGAAGGATATGCACACACGATGCACAGGGTTATGAACAGCGGCCCTTTCACCTACCGGCTAGCAACGTTTACGGTCTTCGAGGCGCGAGGCTTATGAGTGTCACCGGTTGGGAGAAGCGAGACCTTGACCTACGCTCGAAATGTCGGTTATCGAATGTATGTTCGGGTATTCGTTCCAGAGGGAGGTGAGAGCTCATGGCGGTTGTCGACGATCTAGCGCCGGGCATGGGTGCTTCGCCGCCCAGTGAGGATTTCGGCCGGCAGCCACCGCAGGATCTGGCCGCCGAGCAGTCGGTGCTGGGCGGGATGCTGCTGAGCAAGGACGCGATCGCCGATGTGCTGGAACGGCTGCGGCCCGGGGACTTCTACCGCCCGGCACATCAGAATGTCTACGACGCGATTCTGGACCTGTACGGCCGTGGGGAGCCCGCGGACGCGGTGACGGTGGCCGCGGAGCTGGACCGACGCGGGATGCTGCGCAGGATCGGCGGCGCGCCCTATCTGCACACCCTGATCTCCACGGTGCCGACCGCAGCCAACGCGGGCTACTACGCGGGCATCGTGGCCGAGAAGGCGCTACTGCGTCGACTGGTGGAGGCCGGAACGCGGGTCGTGCAGTACGGCTATGCCGGCGCCGACGGCGCGGATGTCGCGGAGATCGTCGACCGGGCGCAGGCCGAGATTTATGACGTCGCCGACCGGCGGACGTCGGAAGACTTCGTTCCGCTCGAGGATTTGCTGCAGCCGACGATGGACGAGATCGATGCCATCGCCTCTAACGGCGGCATCTCGCGCGGTGTGCCGACTGGCTTCACCGAGCTCGACGAAGTCACCAACGGTCTACATCCGGGCCAGATGATCATCGTCGCGGCGAGGCCTGGAGTCGGGAAAGCGCTCGCGTTGGACACGCCGCTGCCCACGCCCACCGGCTGGACGACGATGGCTGAGGTCGCGGTTGGGGATGAGTTGCTCGGCGACGACGGGCAGCCGACGCGGGTGGTGGCCGCCACCGACGTGATGCTGGGGCGGCCCTGCTACGAGGTGGAGTTCTCCGACGGGACTGTCATCGTCGCCGACGCAGAGCACCAGTGGCTGACCGAGACACGCGCATCCCGGAAATCAGCACAGGCCGCGGCGACCGGCTACAACCGTTACAAAAATCAGCGCACGTTTGCGGCCGTGCGAACCACATCCGAGATCGCCGGAAGTTTGCGTTGCGACACGCTAGATCGGCGGCTGAACCACAGCGTGGTCAACGCGCGAGCACTTGACCTCCCGGATCGCGAGTTGTTAGTCCCCGCATACACTCTCGGCGCCTGGCTCGGGGACGGCACGAGTGCCGCAGCCCAGATCACAACGGCCGATCCAGAACTCATCATGCGGATCGAAGCGGACGGTTTCGTCGCGGTTCCGTCGGAATCCGCTCGGTACCGCTACCAACTGCGCCTACCGGCTGCTTACGCGCAGGCCCCTCGCCAGTGCGCTGTGTGCGGCAAGTCGTTCATTCCGCAGACCAGTCAGGTGCGGACCTGTGGACGTTCATGTGGTGGCAGGGCACGTTTTGTCTCTGCTGCGGTGCCGAGTCCAACCTGCGCGCGCTGTGCGGGACCGTCGTCAGGGCTGCGGTTGTGCCAGAATTGCCACGCCGCGGTGGGCACCTTGCAGGCGCGACTGCGGACACTCGGAGTGCTTGGGAATAAGCACATTCCGATGGTATACCGGCGGGCGTCCGAGACCCAGCGGCGCGCCTTGCTCGCCGGCCTGCTCGACACCGATGGAACGGTGACGGCGGGCGGGGCCGTCCAATTTTCCGTCACTCACCAGCGGCTGGCGAGCGATGTCGCCGAGCTGATCGTCAGCCTGGGCTACCGTTGCCAAACCTCGATGAAGCGTGTCCGGGGCCGTTACGAGTCGTCCAGCATCGCTTACACCCTGACTTTTTCCACAGACGACGAGGTGTTCGCATTACAGCGAAAGGCCATAGCGCACAAGGAACGTCGGGGTGCCACCAACACCCAGCGCTCGGGGTCACGCTTCATTGTGGACGTGCGCCAGATCGAGACAGTTCCTGTGCGGTGTGTCGAAGTGGACAACGCCAGCCACATGTATCTGGCGAGCGACGCCATGGTTCCCACGCATAACTCCACGCTGGGACTGGACTTCATGCGGTCGTGCTCGATCAAGCATCGCTTGGCCAGCGTCATCTTCTCGTTGGAGATGAGCAAGTCCGAGATCGTGATGCGACTGCTGTCGGCGGAGGCGAAAATCAAGCTCGCCGATATGCGTTCGGGCCGGATGAACGACGACGACTGGACGCGGCTGGCGCGCCGCATGAGCGAAATCAGCGAGGCGCCACTGTATATCGACGACTCGCCCAACCTGACCATGATGGAGATCCGCGCCAAGGCGCGCCGGCTGAAGCAGAAGGCCGACCTGAAGCTGATCGTGATCGACTACCTACAGCTGATGACATCGGGCAAAAAGCACGAGTCACGTCAGGTGGAAGTCTCGGAATTCTCGCGTCAACTCAAGCTGTTGGCCAAAGAGATCGAGGTGCCGGTGGTGGCGATCGCTCAGCTGAACCGTGGTCCTGAGCAGCGCACCGACAAGAAGCCGATGCTGTCCGACCTTCGTGAATCCGGCTCCCTGGAGCAGGACGCGGACATGGTGATTCTGTTGAACCGACCGGACGCGTTCGAGCGTGACGACCCGCGCGGTGGGGAAGCGGATTTCATTCTGGCCAAGCACCGTAACGGCCCGACTAAGACGGTCACCGTCGCGCACCAGCTGCACCTGTCGCGGTTCACCAACATGGCTCGCTAGCAGCGAAGCCACACATGTCGGTGGGGCGATGTTTGGGCACGCGGCCTAGATGGCCGAGATGGCTAGGGACTCTGAGGGTCGGGAGCGGGATGTTGCGGATCGGGCGCAGGACTCGGGTGGTGGCGCGGTGGCGGCGGACGTGGTGGGTTAATGGGCCCGCAGTTCAGGCCCGGAACGCATCCGCCGCCTCCGGCGGGATACACCCGTAAGGCGCCTCCGCTGTCGGTGGTAGAGCCCGCCGAAGGTGAAATGGACGACCGATCCACCCTGGTGGTCGGCGCGCTCATCTGGCCAAAACCCGCTACCAACAGCGAAAATGCCGCGGTCCCGCCGCAGATCGCGGCGACCGTCCTGGCTCTACGGTTGGTCATGCCTGCCAAGTTTAGTTGCGGATTTAACTACCGGCCGCGGCGTGCGCAGAGAGAAACACACCGGTAACGCACGGCGGCCTGCGCCGACGCCTGTCGCGCCCACCTGTCGGGGAATCCGAGGAATAGATACGGACTGCGGTCCGGTTAGCATCTGGTGAGGTGCCGGGAACGCCGGCCCCACGCCAAGGAGATCAGATATGACCACATCAGTAGCCAGCGACCTCAGCACCGGAACCTGGGCCATCGATCCCGTCCACTCGTCAGTCGCGTTCTCCGTGCGCCACCTGATGGTGAGCAAGGTGCGCGGCACCTTCACAAACTTTCAGGGCGCCGTCGTCGTCGGGGAGGACGGCACGCCATCGGTGTCCGCGCAGATCACGGTCGACTCGGTGAACACTGGCAACGAGCAGCGCGACGCCCACCTGAAGTCCGCCGACTTCTTCGATGTCGAGCAATTCCCGACCGCGTCGTTCGTGTCGTCGGCAGTGCGCCCCGACGGCGACGGCTACGTCCTGGTCGGCGAATTCACCCTTAAGGGCGTGACTAAGCTGGTCGAGCTCAAGCTCGTGTTCAACGGCATCAATCCGGGCATGGGTCACGGCGAGGTAGCCGGGTTCGAGGGATCAGTCGTGTTGAACCGCAAAGACTTCGGTATCAATATCGACATGCCGCTGGAGACCGGAGGTGCGGTCGTCGGTGACAAAGTCACTGTGACTCTCGAAATCGAGGCGCTCAAGCAGGCCTAGACGCCTGTCCGGAACGTTTAAAGCGCCTCGTCCAGAGTCACGGCAAGAGATCCTCGGTGAGGGCCGCGTCAGCGAGCTCTTCGAGTTCCTTGCCTTTTGTCTCCGGGCCCAGCAGGTAGCCGATCACCGTCAGTCCCCAGAGGCCGGCGAGCGCAAGGTAGGGCGTCTCTAGCCCGTAGCGCGTGATGGCCCAACCGACGACGGTTGGCGCCGCGATGGACACGATGCGACCGCCGCCGACCGCGATTCCGAAACCGGTGCCGCGCAACACGGTTGGGAAAAGCTCGGAGATGTAGGTGTCACCGACGCCCCACAGCCACCCGATGGTGGCGATGGCGATCGCGCCGAAGACCAGGTATCTGTCCAGCGAGTGCGACGTGGCAGCCAGGACGGTCGAGGTGATCTCGATGACCGCGGCGAGGATGGCCGAGGGCCGCCGGCCGATCCAGTCGGCGAGTGCCGTGCCCACGTAGACGAAAACGACTTGCAACAGGAAGAAGAAAAGGGCGTACCGGATCGCCTCGATGGGGGATGCGTGAAACCGCTTCACGATGTAGCTGGTCAGAAAGATCGTCACGCCCCAGAAGCCGACTGCGTTGGCGGTGTAGATGAGCCAGCCGACGATGAGGCGTCGCCGCACGCCCGGGAGCCGCCAAAGGCGGGGCTTCGCAGCCCCATTCGCGACTTTGGTCTGTACGTCGTTGTAGCGGTGCGACTCGGTGATGCCGCGCCGGACCAGGAATAATACGATGGCGGGGATGATCGCCACGATGAACGCCGATTGCCAGCCGAAGTGCGGCACCAGAGCCAGCGCGACGGCCGCGGCAAGCACGTAGCCCAGCGAGAAGAAGGAAAAGATCACGCCGCCAACGCCGAGGGCGCGGGTCTTCGCGGGCCACACCTCAGCGGTATAGGGAGCGCCGACCGCCAGTTCCCCGGCACCGCCCACACCGGTGAGGAAGCGGAGCCCGGTGAATGCGGCGATGTTCGTGGTGAGTCCGGCCAGCGCAGTCGTTATGCCGTAGAGCAGGATCGACGCCCCGAGCGTGGTTTTACGCCCCCACCTGTCGGCGGCGAAGCCAAATCCGATGGTGCCGATCGTGTAGCCGAGCAAAAAGATGGAGCCGATGTACCCGGCTTCAGCGTCGGTGATGTGCAACGTCTTCTTGATGTCCGGCAGCACCAGACCGTAGATGTTCACCGCGTACGAGTCGAAGCCATAACCCAGCCCGGCCGTGACCGCGATGAAGAGGGCCTGTTTGAAAGTTGCAGGTACGGCTTGGGATAACTGGGCGGGGATGCTGCCGACGCTCGATGCCATCCGCGAAGGTTACGCGGGTGCGCGATTTCTCAGAAGGATCACGATCCCCCTGATCAGAACACCCGGTCCGCGGAATGCGCCCGCGCCCAGTCGGGACTGCGGCCGAGGTGGCGCAGTATCCGGTCGAGGTTCGTCGCGCTCGGGGCGTCGACGGCGCGCGCGAAGGGCGCATCGGGCGTCTCCCGGAAGTCGCCGTCGGGTACGGCGAAGGCCAGGGGCAACGCGGCGTCGACGACGTCGTCGGGAAGCGTGTAGGCCACACCCAGTGATTCGGCGACGTCCCAGCCGTGGACCACGTAGTCGATGAAGTGGAAGCCGATGGCGATGGCGCCGGGGAAGGTTGCGTTCGGCCCGAAGTCGGGAAGCGCAAACGACGCCTGAAGTGTCGCGTCGTCGGCGAAGGCCGCCAAGACGTCGCGGGCTGCGTCGGCGTACGTACCGCCGGGGTCGGCGGCGAGCGCAGCCATCACCGCGTCGGCCCGCCACACGTCGGCGTCATCCCCGAATCCCCTTGCAGCCGCGGCAAATCCGCGGTGCTGCGCGGTCATGTGGGCGAGCAGGTCGGCCAGGTTCCAGCCGGCGCAGGGCGTGGGCGCCTCGAGATCAGCGGCCCGCACGGAGTCGACGACCGCGATGGAGTTCAGCACGGCGATGCGATGGAAAGGACGGACGTCGGGCATGTCAGTATGCATGAGCAGATCATAAGTAATCGCATACGATATGGCAACGCTTAGTATGTGGCAATGCCACCGAAGCCCCTGCGGGACGACCTTGCGGCGATGCTGCATCCGCTGCTCAGAGACCTGGTTGCGGCCGAACTACCGATCCTTTCGACCCACGACCTGAGCATGTGGGGATACGTCGTGCTCAACGCATTGGACAGGTCGCCGGTGCGCACCCAGACCGCTCTTGCCGAAGCCATCGGCGCCGATAAGACAAGGATCATCACGACGCTCGACGAGCTGCAGCAGCGCGGTTACATCGAACGCCGTCCCGACCCCGACGACCGCCGGGTACGGCTGCTCGAGATCACGCCGGCCGGCCGCGCCGTCAAGAACGCGGTGCAGTCCGACATCCAACGCGGTGAGGAACGATGGCTCGCGGAATTGAGCGCCGAGGAGCGCAAGGTCTTCCTCCGCGTGCTTGAACGCCTGACCCGTGCGGAAACAAAGTGATGCGCCAGGTCAGCGGAAGCGGACGTTCAGCGTCGCCAGGCCGAAGATCTTCCGGCCAGCAGACTTCGCGCCGACGATGACGACACCGGTGCGGGTCGCTGGGTCGAGCGATTTGATCCGGCCGCTGAACTCGATGTCTGCGCCTTCGGTGGCCGACACAATCGCGGGCGCCGACAGGCGGACCGCGTAGCGGGTCACCGCACCGGGGTCGCCGGTCCATGCGGAGGCGAATCCGGCGCCCAGACCCATGGTGAGCATTCCGTGGGCGATCACATCGGGCAGTCCGGCGAGTTTGGCGAGGCTCTCGTCCCAGTGAATCGGGTTGGCGTCGCCGGCCACGCCGGCGTAGTTCACCAGGTCGCCGCGGGCGAGCCGGGTGTGGTGCACCGGTAGCTCGTCGCCGACCTGCACGTCATCGAAGGACGCCGTCCCCGGCGGCCGGGTGCTGCCTCCCTCGGAGATGCGCACCTCGCCCTCGGGGCGCTCCGTCTTCTGGTAGTCGGAATCATTTCCGCCGACTGCGCTGCCGACCGCGCTGAGGTTGAAGTCGTGCATCATCGCGTTCTGGACGGCCGTCTTGATCGCCGGATCGAGGTCCTCGGCAGTGAGGCCGACGACGGTGGTGTGCAGGGTGTGCACCCGCTCGCCAGCTGCGTCGGTGAAAGTGTTGGTCACCGTGATCAGGTCTCTGCCGGCGATCCTGCGCACGGACGACAGTTCGACGTCGACGTGCAGTTCGTCGCCGGCCACGATCGGGCGGTGCTGCTCGAAAACCTCTTCGGTTTGCATGTAGGTGTCGTAGCCGACGACCACCTCTTCGAACATGCGGCGATTGCAGGTCATGCCCGGCGTCGACGTGAACGTAATCGGCGCCGCCAGGTCCGAATATCCCATGTCCGCCGCGGCGGCGACATCCCAGTGGGCGGGGTGATAGTCCTGCACGGCGCGGGCGTACTCGCGTAGCTTTTCGCGGCCGACCAGGTAGGTGCCGTCCATCTGGTAGTAATGGCCGACCCGCGCTTCGAGTGGCGAGGCTTCTGTTGCTGCAGTCATGAACTTGCTCAACTCTTCTATCGGCGTGTTCGTCGAGGCCGACCAACGCACACTAACGTGCGGACGCCTTGGTACTGGCCATGCCTCTAAGGCGCAGGCTGCCCCAGGCTTGCTAGCAGAAGACGGTGGAGAAACTCCCGCCCGCTACCAGGGCTACGACGAGCCCAGCGGTGGTGTGTCCCGTCGACGCGGCGACTGCCATGCCTGCGACTGCAGTAATGAAAAGGGCGAGCATGAAAAAGGCCATCAACAGGCGATGGGATTCGGTCGCTCTATTCGAACGCGGTGCGACGACGGCGGACTTGCTCGTACGGTTCACGCCAACTATGGAACCGCGGCAACTGTGACCCCCGCTACATGCCGCGCTGCATTGTGACGTGGATCACACACCAGTTTCAGGAGCTAACCTCGATCACGACTTTGCCCTTGGCGTGCCCCACCTCGACCGCGGCGATCGCTTCAGCCGCCTCGTCCAGCGGGCGGATGTCTTCGATGTGCGGATCCAGCTTGTCTTCGGCGACCAGCGCCGCCACGATTTCGAGGACGCGGTGCGTGCGATCCCGCTCGATCATGTGACCGCCCAGCTCGGTCGCCGTCACCGGATCACCGGCGGTGATCAGCTTGTTCCGGTCGGACAGCAGCTCCGCCACGGCGCGCAGCCCGTCACCGCCCGCCAGGTCGAAGATCGCGTCGACTCCGTCTGGCAGCAGCTCTTTGATACGGTCGGCCACCCCGTCGCCATAGGGCACCAAGGTGGCGCCCAGCGATTCCACCAGCGCCCGCTTGTCTTCGCTCGCTGTCCCGATGACGTTGATGTTGGCGTCTCTGGCGATCTGGGCCGCTGCGACGCCGACTCCACCGCTGACGCCGTTGATCAACAGGGTCTGCCCCTCTTTGAGAGCCAGCCGGGTCACGCCGTCGTAGGCGGTGGCCGCGGCCACCGGTAGCGCCGCGGCGTCGCTGAAGGAAACCTGTGGCGGTTTGTGTGCCGCGGCCGACGCTGTCACGAGCGTGTATTCGGCATATCCGCCGGAGCCGGGAGCGACGCTGCCGAATACCTCGTCGTTGACGGCGAAGCCCTCGACATCTTGGCCCACCTCCCGGACCACGCCAGACACCTCCGAACCCAGTACTGCGGGCAGGTCACTTGGGCTGGCGGGACCCATCATTCCCGAACGGATCTTCCAGTCGACCGGATTGACGCCCGCGGTGCGGACCTCGACAAGCAGTTCGCCGGCCAGGGGGCTGGGCATCTCGAGGTCCAAGAACTCCTGAACGTCGGGCCCGCCATTGCTGTTGTATCCGAATGCCTTCACCATGATCGGCGCGTACCCCGCCTTGCCGCGGGCTAAAACGCGCCGCACCCGACAGGGCTCCTTCCGTTAAACCAGATCCGCAGCGAGCAGGCTGCAGGCGAGCCGAGCGTCATCCACGGCCTGGCCCGGGTCGAGTTCACCGCCGACTGTCCATGTCAGGACGCCGAACGTCACCTGTTCGATCAGCCGCGCGACACGGTCCTGCGCGGGCGTTGGATCGGCAATCCCGGCGGTGGCAAGGATCGTGTCCCGCACCGCGCGGTCGCCCATGGCACCGGAGTGTGCCCGCACCGCCTGCGTCGAAACGATCATCGCGTGGGCAAGATGCTTGTAGCGCAGCACATTCCGGCACGCCTCGGCCATCAGCTCGGCGACCGCCGTCGCCGCGTCGGGCGAATGCCGCGCGGGTGGCTTCAATTTCTCGATCTGTGCGGTCAGCACCGCGGCGTACACGTGGTGTTTCGAGGGGTAGTACCGGTACAGGGTGCGCAATGCGACACCGGCTTCCGCGGCGATCTCTTGCGCCTGGATCCGATCCAGCGCCCGCGACCTGCCTAACCGCGCGGCGGCCCGCAAGATGGCGGTGCGCCGCGCCCGCTGGTCGTCGGTCGCGGGCAGGGCCGGCGGCCGGGGCTCGCTGATGCGCGGCATCCCACAAGTATCGGCGGCGGCAGACCCGGCCGCGCCGCTGTACCGATGAGCGGGACGGTGCGCTCATCCAGTGCGTGCGCAGGCGAACCTGGAACCGTGACAGATCTGGCGAAGTACGGCCCATGGGCGGTGATCGCGGGCGGATCGGAGGGCGTCGGCGCCGAATTCGCGCGGCAGCTCGCCGCCGCGGGCTTCAATCTCATCCTCGTCGCGCGCAAGCCGGAGCCGCTGGAACGCACGGCCGATGCATGCCGCGCCCAAGGCGCCGAGGTTCGCACTCTCGCGGTCGATCTCGTCGACCCGGCGGCCGTTGGGCAGGTCACCGCGGCCGCCGAGGACATGGAGGTCGGCCTGCTGATCTACAACGCCGGCGCCAACACCTGCAGCGAGCCGTTCCTCGATGGTGCACTCGCCGAGTTCGACCGCGTCATCACCCTCAACATCGGCACCATGATGGCGCTGACGCAGCACTTCGGTCGCCCGATGCGCGAACGCCGCCGCGGCGGCATCCTGCTGCTCGGATCGATGGCCGGCTACCTCGGCTCGGTGCGGCACACGGTGTACGGCGGAGTCAAGGCGTTCGGGCGCATCTTCGCTGAGAGCCTGTGGCTTGAACTTCGCGAATTCGAGGTCGACGTCTTGGAATTGGTGCTCGGCGTGACGCGAACACCCGCGATGGAACGCGTCGGGCTGAACTTCGATGTGCCCGGCTTGCGGGTCGCCGAACCGGCCGACGTCGCGCGCGAAGGCCTCGAGCAACTGCCCAACGGGCCCGTGTACGTCGCGGGTGGCAACGCCGATGACGTCGCCCGGCGCAACCACCCGGACCGCGCCAAGGTGGTGTTGGGCACGCACCGGGTGATGCAGCAGCTCATGGGCGACAGCTGAGCTCCCGACGCACCTGCCCAGCGGCCGACCGGACCAGCGGTTCATATCGCTGCGGAGAAACATTGCCGGGCAGCACGATTCCGATCGCTGCCCGACCGTCGATGGTGGCCGCCACCGAGGTGAACTCTGGCGCGTAGTCGCCCCGGCGTGACACCACGCCGCATCGCCGCACCCGAATGAGGTCAACATCGACCTCGAACTCCTCGGGCGGATGCGCGGCCAGCACAGCCAGACCCAGCGCCAGTCGGGCGGCGGGTGCTCTGGTGCCGACGCGGGTGGGTACTCCGGGCGCCGCATGGCCGCCGAGCTTGTCCACGTGGACGATGTCGTGGCCGGCAAGAACCCCGAGGTGCACGACCGTTCCGGTCTTCATCTGAAGGTCGTGCAGCACCGGCGACGCGGCCGAGCGCAATCGGAGATCGGTGGCGTCCCCGGCGCCCCACGACATGGCACGGTCGCCCAGACCGTAACCGCGGTCGGAGTGCGAGACCCAGCTCAGCCGGACCAGGTGATCCAGGATGCGGTGCGTGGTGGAGCGCGGCAGCTCAGCTCTGGCCGCGACTTGGTCGAGGCTCAGGCCGACGGTGGTGTCGTCGAACGCGTCGATGATCGAGGTGAACCGATCGACCATCGTCATCGCGACCCCAATCAGGAAAAAGAGAATTGATTCTACCGAGGTTAGCCGTCCCGATCATCGGGACGCAAGGACCGCAGTTCCTGGCGGCGGACTAGAACGAGAATTCGTTGGCCGACCAACGCGGAGAGGCACACCGTGGGTGACACAGGCATGGCGGAGCTCGAGCGAAGACTCAGCCGCATCGAAGACGAGCGCGCGATCGAGCGGATGATCGCCTCGTACGGTCCGCTGGTCGACGCGGGCGTCGCTGACGCGACGGGCGACCTGTGGGCGGTCGAGGGCAGCTACGACGTCGAGGGATGGCCGATGAGCAGTCGAGCGGACGTCGTGGCCATGGTGGGCTCCGACGCGCATCAGGGTCTGATCACTCGGGGCTGCTGCCACTTCCTCGGCCCCTCCGTCGTCACCGTCGACGGTGACAGTGCGGTCGCGGTGTGCGAGTCGATCTTGGTGCGCAACCGCGACGACGGCTTCACGGTCGCGCGCGCCGGGGCGAACCACTTCCGATTCGAGCGCATCGACGGCCGGTGGCAGATCGTCGCGCGCACCACCCGGGCCCTCGACGGCCAAGCCGAAGCGCGCGATCTGCTTTCCGCCGGAATCCGGGGAGTCGCGCGATGACGGGCGCGCTGGCCGGCAAGGTCGCATTGGTGACAGGTGCGGGTGCGGGCATCGGCGAGGGCATCGCCCGGCGGTTCGCCGACGAGGGCGCCCACGTCGTCGTCGCCGAACAGGATCCCGACTCGGGTGCTGCCGTCGCAGAAGCCGTCGGCGGTGTGTTCGTCCGCACCGACGTGACGGTGCGTGAGCAGGTCGAAAACGCCGTTGCGACAGCAGTTTCCGAATACGGGGCGATCGACATCGTGGTCAACAACGCGTGGGGTGGGGGAGCCCTGGGCCGGGTGGAGAACAAGACCGACGAGCAACTGGCCCACGGCATCGCCGTCGGGTACTACGGCCCGTATTGGGCGATGCGGGCCGCGTTCGGCCACATGAAGGAGCGGGGCTGGGGCCGGGTCGTCAACCTATGCAGTCTCAACGGCGTCAACGCGCACATCGGGTCGCTGGAGTACAACGCGGCCAAGGAGGCGCTGCGGACGCTCACCCGAACCGCTGCCCGCGAATGGGCCCCCACCGGTGTCACCGTGAACGCGCTGTGCCCGGCGGCCAAGAGCCAGGCCTTCTTTCGGGCGATTGGCGACTACCCGGAACTGGAAGCGATGGCCGATGCGGCCAACCCGATGGGGCGGATGGGCGATCCGTACGACGACATTGCACCGGTCGCGGTGTTCCTGGCCGGGGAGGGCTCGCGCTATCTGACCGGCAACACGCTCTTCGTCGACGGCGGCAGTCACATCAACGGTTCGCCGTGGGCGCCCGACCTGGATTCTTAACGCCCGGTTTTCTTCCACTTGATCGCAACGGGCCTTACCCGGGCAGAAGCCGCTGCGGCGATGCCGCGGCAGTTCCAGCACGTTGCCTTCCGCGTAGTCATCTGTCTACGTTGGCTGTATACGAAAAGACTCGGGAGGGACAGTCATGAGTAGCGGTCTGCGGGTGGTGAAGCTCGGCGAGAACATCGGCGCACGTGTCGAGGGAGTGCGACTCGGTGAACTCGATACGGAGACCGCGGCCGCAATCAACCAAGCGCTGGCCGCTCACAAGGTGTTGTTCTTCCGCGGACAGCACCACCTCGATGACGACTCCCACTACGGCTTCGCCGAGAGCCTGGGCGTGCCAACGACTCCCCACCCGACGCTGAAGTTCGAGGGAAGCCGCGTGATGCGGTTGGAGTCCGTCGGGGGCGGCGGCGCGAACCAGTGGCACACCGACGTGACTTTCGTCGATCGTCCACCGAAAGCCTCCATCCTGCGCGCCGTCGAACTGCCGCCCTACGGCGGAACCACAACCTGGGCCTCGACCGTCGCCGCGTATCAACAACTACCGCAGCCGCTGCAGGAGCTCGCGGACAACTTGTGGACAGTGCACAACAACGCTTTCGACTATGCCCAGGTCGATCCCGCCAAGCTGGCGGCAGCGGCGGCAAACCCGGAAGCCGTGCTGAAGTACGCTGCCGAATTCCAATCGACTCATTTCGAAACGCATCACCCGGTGGTGCGCGTGCATCCGGAGACAGGCGAGCGCGCACTGCTTCTCGGCGCATTCGCCAAAGCGATCCTCGGGGTCAACGGCGCCGAGTCGCAGGCGTTGTTCCGCATTTTCCAAGACCGCGTCACTTGGCTTGAGAACACGATTCGTTGGAACTGGGAACTCGGCGATGTCGCGATGTGGGACAACCGGGCCACCCAGCATTACGCGGTTTCAGACTACGGCGACCAGCCCCGCAGCATGCGCCGGATCACGCTGGCCGGCGACATCCCCGTGAGCGTGCGCGGTGAACGCAGCAGGGCGATCTCCGGCGACGCCAATGACTACTCGATAGTGGACACCCCGAAACCGCTTGTGGCGTAAACGCACCAATTTCGCAGGCGCACAGCCGAATTACCGCGTCGTCTCGTCCGCGACCTGATGCCGAGTCTGCTGCAAACCGGGCGCGTCCGGATCATCGTCCTGGTGCTCGAGCAGCTCCTCGGTTTCCCGCTGCTCCTCGGTCGTCTCCCTGGCGTCCTTCGGCTCTTTCGGTGGGTTGGCGCTGGTTTCCATTCAGCCAGGGTCTCCGCGATCACCGGCTTCGAAACCCAATATTTACGAATCCACGATTTGAACAGCGCCCAAGCGGGTATTTTGACGTCAGCGTAATCAAGTAAGGGGCACAGAGATGGTGACAGTTGAACGCGGTCGTGCGCGCTGCCCGCGCTGCATGCACCTAGCCGAGTACCAGTTTCTCGATCGCGGTAATGACACGCTCGAGTATCAGGTGCAATGCAGCTCTTGCGGCAACGTTCACTCCGAGGTCACCGTCTTATCCACGTCGACGATAACCGCCGCTTAGATCCAGTTAGCGTTTACTGCAACACTTTTCACAGGTCGTAGGCCCGCTCGAGATCTTTGAGCGACGTTTCCAAATGACTAAGTAGCCGCTGCAGATGCGGCACGCTGCGGCGGCATCCCACCAGACCGAAGTCGAGGTTGTCGGCGTTGTTGGTCACGGTGATGTTGATCGCCTGCCCGTCGAGGGGGAGCGACAGCGGGTAGTTGCCATCCAAGCGGGCGCCGTGCCAGTACAGCGGCTCCGCGCGACCGGTCGAGACGTTCGAAATGACGATGTTGAACGGTGGCGAAGCGTACGAGAGAAATCCGGGGAGCAACCCGAAGAAGAGCCCGCCGATATTCAGCGCCGACATGGCCAGCTGCTGCGCCGGGGGCAGCTGCCAGAACACTTCTTTGGTGTCCTGGATCGAGCCGCTGATGACCTCGAGCCGCTGCGCTGGGTCGTCGAGATCGGTCGCCAGGTTGCACAAAAACGTGCCCACTTGGTTTCCGCCGCGCTCGTCGCCGTCCTTGCGGAGGTTGACCGGGACCATCGCTGTCAGCGGGGCGTCCGGAAGAGCGCTCTGCTCAACGAGATAGGCGCGCAGCGCACCGGAAGACATGGCGAGCACCACGTCGTTGACCGTGACCCCAGCGGCCTCTTTGACCGCCTTGATGCGGTCCAGCGACCAGGACTGTGCGGCCACCCGTCGAGCCCCGCCGATGCGCACGTTGAACATGGTCCGCGGCGCCCGGAAGGGCAGCGTCAGTTGCTGTTCGAGCAGCGCCGCGCGCGCCAGCTTCAACGTCGAGGGCGCTAATGCGAACGCCGACCCCGCGGTGCGGCCGGCCTGCTCCAGCAGATTGGGCCGTTTGCCTGATGATTTGCGCTCGCGCGGGGCCAGGCTCCAGGGCACCCGCATCTCGTCGTCGGCGGGGTCAGAAGCGAAGGCGCGCTGCAGTAACCGCATCGCCGAGACGCCGTCCATGAGGGAGTGGTGGAATTTCGTGTAGACCGCGTAGCGCCCGTCGTCGAGCCCCTCGACGAGGTGGGCTTCCCACAGTGGGCGGTGGCGATCGAGCAGGCCGCTGTGCAATCGGGACGTCAACTCCAGCAAGTCACGTATCCGCCCCGGCTTAGGCAAGGCGGAGCGACGAAGGTGATAGTCAAGCTCGACCTCCTTGTCGAACGACCACGCGACATTGGTGATGCCACCGAAGAATGCCGGACGTTTACGGAAGGTCGGCTGTACCTCGGTGGACTCGAGCATGGCCTGGTACGAATCGCGGACATACTCAGGCCCAGCGTCCTGGGGAGGCTTGAAGAGCTGGAGCGATCCCACGTGCATCGGGTGCTCGCGTGACTCGCCGATGAGAAACAGCGCATCGATGGGCGATATCGGTTTCATGTCGTCGTCGACCCCATCTCTTTCGCCCGCGCTAACCGCGTGACAAGTTGTCTCCTCCGTATTAGCCCGCGCAAGCGCCGGCTACACGTGAAAAGAGCAATGAAATGGGGTGTATGCCGCCAGATGGTTAGCCGCGGTACTCGCTCACCTTCGCGGCGAATTTGTCGAGCAGTCGCAGCGAGTCGTCGAGCGGCTTGGTCGGCAAGAACAACGCCAGCTGGCCGAAGCCCAGGTCTTCGGCGGCGCGCCAGTAGTCCAGGTCCTTGTACGGCGTGCCGAACATTGCCAGCGGCACGTCGTGGCCGGCGCCATCGCGCAACTGGTTCACCCGTTGCGTGATGTCGTCAATCGGGTTGGGGTTGGAGATCCAGCCCGCTTCATGTCGGATCACCCGCTTGACGGTGGCATTGGAATTGCCGCCGATGTAGATGGGCGGATGTGGTTGCTGCACCGGCTTGGGGCGGCTGTAGGACAGTGGGAAGTCGACATACTTGCCGTGGTACTCGGCAGGTTCGGCGGTCCAGAGAGCCACGATGGCCTCGATGCGCTCGTCCAGCAGCGCGCCACGCGTCTTGGGGTCGGTGCCGTGGTCGCGTAGCTCCTCGATGTTCCAGCCGGCGCCCACGCCGAACACGAAGCGGCCGCCCGAGATCAGGTCGATGCTCGCCGCTTCTTTGGCCGTGATGATGGGATCACGTTCAATGAGCAGCGCAATTCCGGTGAAGAGCTCGATCTTCGACGTCACCGCGGCCGCCGCGGCCAATGTGACGAACGGGTCGAGGGTGCGGTAATAGTGCTGCGGCAGTTCACCACCGCCCGGATACGCCGATTCGCGGCTGGCCGGGATGTGCGTGTGCTCGGCGATGACGAGCGACTCGAAGCCCCGCTCTTCAATCGCCCGAGCCAGTGACACCGGGTCGATGGCGTCGTCGTTAACGAACGTCGAGATCCCGATCTTCATCGCGCTACCCCTGTCTATCGGCTTCGCGTGGCGAAACGCCCGTTCTTAGCAGGCTATTCCCTCTGGGCCGATGCGAGCGGAGCTGGTCTCGCGCACTAACAGTCCAGCGAGAAGCAGCCCGGTCAGCAGTAGTGCGCCGACGAACGTCACCGTTGCCGCCCACCCGCCGACGCTGTAGACGAGTCCGCCGATCGCACCGCCCATCGATCCGCCGAGGTAAAAGCCGAGCATGTACAGCGCCGCGGCGGGACCGCGATCCTGCCAAGCCACCGCGCCCACCCAACCACTGGCCACGGTGTGCGCCGCGAAGAAGCCGGCGGTGAACACCCCGACCCCGACGACGATTACGGCGACGGCATGCGGTCCGGTCGCAAGCAGACCAAGCCCCGCGATCGGCAAGGCGCCGGAAAGCACGAATCCACGGCCCTTGCGATCGGCGAGGCGCCCGGCGAACGTCGACGACCAGGTGCCCGCCAGATACAGCACGAACAACAGGCCGACCATCGACGACGCCAACCCGAAGGGCTGGGCGGTCAACCGGTACCCGAGGTAATTGTAGACCGAGACGAATCCGCCCATCAGAACGAAACCCAGGCTGAAAAGCTTGAACAACACCGGGTTTCGCAGATGGCCGGCCAGGTTCTCAAAGGTGGCCCGCACGCTCGCAGGCTTCGCGGTGAAGTACTGCGACCGCGGCACCAGCACCGCGAACGCGACTGTGGCGGCCAGCGTCGTCACCGAACTCGCCAATAGTGCGACCCGCCAGTTGCTGACGTCGACGACCAGGGACGGGATGATCCGTCCGATCAGCCCACCCAGAGTGGTCCCGGCGACATACCGGCCCATCGCGGAGCCGAGCGACGAAGCATGCACCTCTTCGGCGAGGTAGGCCATCGCGACCGCGGGCACCCCGGCCAGCGCCATACCCTGCAGGGCTCGCCCGACGATCAGCAGGCTGAGGGTCGGGCTGAACGGCAGCAACAACCCGATGACGCTGGATGCGACCGCCGAGGTCAGCATCACGCGGATGCGTCCGTAGCGTTCGGACAGCATGCTCGCCGGAATGATGCAGAGCGCCACCATTCCGGTGGTCAGCGAGATCGTCAGCGCCGAGACGGTAGGGGAGATCCGGTAGTACGCCGACAGCGCCGGGAGCAGGGCCTGCGTGCAGTACATGCCGGCCAGACTGGCCACGCCAGCGCAGCACACCGCTGCGGTCAGCCGCCGGAAACCGCTGCTGCCAACCCGGTGGGCGGCGGGGGCGGCAGCGAGCGAAACCATATCTGCGATCCTCGGCGCCGCCACCAAGAAACGGAAATGAATTATTAATCGGATTATGATGCCGTCACGACATAAGTAGAGGTGACGGTGTGCGCGACGGCGACTATGAGTGGTTCATCACACTCGCAGAGCTCCAACACGTCACCGCCGCGGCCGAGCAACTGCGCATCGCGCAGCCGACCCTCACCAGAATGCTGGCGCGACTCGAGCGGCGGCTGGGAGTCGAGTTGTTCGATCGTCGCGGCAGGCGACTCTCGCTCAACGCCTACGGCCGCATTTTCTACCAGCACGCCCGCCGCGCCCAGCTGGAGCTTGATTCGGCCCGCCGGGCAATCGACGACCTGACCAATCCCGCCGTCAGCGAGATCCGGCTGGGTTTTCTGCGCTCGTTCGGCGCCACGCTGGTGCCACAGCTGATCGCGGAATTCAGCAAAGCCTCGCCGCGAGTGACATTCGCTCTCGAAGAAGACGCTGCCGAGTCGATCGCTGATTTGGTGGAGTCCGGCTCGCTCGATATCGGGGTGGTTTCGCCGCGTGCGGCGCGGCCAACATTGGCCTGGCGCAGCCTGTTTCGTCAGCGGCTCGGCGTCGCCGTTCCGCATGCCCACCCACTTTCCGGCGTCGCCGAGGTGTCGATGGCACATCTGGCCAACGAACCGTTCGTGACCATGCACCCCGGGTACGGCATGCGGCGACTGCTCGACGAGCTTTGTGCCGCAGCGCAATTCCAGCCGCGCATCGTGCTGGAATCGTCCGACCTGAACACGTCCGCCGGCTTGGTCGCCGCGGGGCTGGGCATCAGCCTGATGCCCTTTGACGGCAGCGAATATCCGCAGGGCGTGGTGATAGTGCGGCTGTCGGACGCCGACGCTTATCGTGACGTCGGGATGATCTGGAATTCGGGTCGCCCGCTGTCCCGCGCGGCACGCGATTTCATCGCGGCCGCCGCCGGCATCATCGGCCGTGACTAAGGATCACGGGGTGGGGCTGGCCCTGCGCTCGCGTTCGGCTTTGGCCCGATCGCTGATCGCCACGCGCCAGTAACCTCGCTGGAGACGACGGAGTTCGATGAAAGGCGCGGCGATTGTCTGCTCTAGACGGCTACCGATACGTGATCGTTGGTGCTGGCGCCATTGGCGGCGCAGT
Source organism: uncultured Actinomycetota bacterium (assembly GCA_963826365.1). Lineage (GTDB taxonomy): Bacteria > Actinomycetota > Actinomycetes > Mycobacteriales > Mycobacteriaceae > Mycobacterium. The sequence goes on from CAWGXA010000019.1 coordinate 302,893, forward strand.
GGGAGCGATGCTGGCTCGAGCCGGTGTGTCCACCGTGCTGGTTGCCCGCGGTCGGCACGCCGAGGTCCTGGCCGCCTCGGGTATCACGCTGCGAACACCCGACGGCACCTTCGCTACGGCGGTCACCGCGGCGGCCCGGCCCGAGGACGTTCGGTTGACTGATCGCGATGTCTTGGTGTTTACCACCAAGACCCAGCAACTCGATGCGGCACTGCAGGAGTGGGTGGATCAGCCGGTACATGGCCCGCATGGCGTCATCGGGGCTGCCGGCGAATGGCTTCCGGCGATGACCGCGCTGAACGGTGTTGCGGCCGAGGAGAAGGCGCTGCGCTACTTTTCTCGGGTATTCGGCATCTGTGTGTGGCTGCCCGCCGTACACCTGGAACCCGGTGAGGTGATCGTGCGGTCGTGGCCGGTGGCCGGCCAGTTTCATATCTCCCGCTGGCCCGCGTCGATCAGCACGCGCGACGATGCCGCACTGCTGACCGCGCTCGCTGAAGCATGGAGTCCTGCAGGCATTTTGGTACGAATCGCCGACGACGTGGGCCCTTGGAAGTACAACAAGCTACTGAGCAACCTCGGCAATGCCGCGGGCGCGCTGTCCGCTGATGACACGGGTGAGGTGCTGGCCGCGGTGCGCCGTGAAGGGGAGAACGTGTTGCGGCACTCGGGGATTGACTTCGTCTCGTTCGAGACATCGAAGGCAGCGCGGGCCGATGGACCGACGATACGTCCGATACCGGGGTGGGATTCGGCAGCGAGCAATTCCACCTGGCAGTCGCTGAGCCGCAACACCGGCAACGTGGAGACCGACTTCCTCAACGGCGAGATCGTCCGGCTCGCTCACCGGCACGGCATCGCGGCGCCGCTTAACGCCGCGTTGGCACGTGCGGCGCGGGTGGCCGTCCGTGATGGCCTTGGCCCAGGGCGTTATTCGGCCGAGCAGCTGGCAGAACTCGTGGGCATTACCGCCACGCAGGACTGAGTAGCTGCAGGGCCCGGCCGCTCCACTTGGCGAGGGCCCGGGCCCAGGCCGACCGGTCGACCGAATCTCCCGTCCAGGCGATGTAGCCGTCCGGTCGCACCAATACCGCCGGACCGTCGTCGGTTCGCTCGGCCTGCAGCAGGCCGGCCGCATCGACCGGAGCTGCGCCCCGCTCGCGAACAAGGACGAATCCGGGCAGGCGTTGCAGCTCGGTAATTCGGCCGTGCGTCAACGGGATTTGCGTTGCCCGGGTGCCGACCAACGAGCTCTCACCCCTGCGATGGCCGTACCGCAGTGTCGTTCCCGCGAAGCTTCCCGCAATCGCATCGCGCACCCGGGGAACGCGAAGTAGCCGGGGCGCCACCACGTCACGCATCCGTCGTGCGATTCGCGGATGAAGCGTGATGCCACGGGCCATCATGCCGGACTGCAGCAGCACCCGTTTGCCAATCGGATGGCGTTCGTCGTGGTAGCTGTCGAGCACGGCGTCGTCCGCACCGGCGAGTACGGCGTCGATCTTCCAGGCGAGGTTCGCCGCGTCTTGAATGCCGGTGTTCATGCCCTGCCCGCCCATGGGGGAGTGGACGTGCGCGGCGTCGCCGGCCAAGAACACGCGACCGTGCCGGTAGCACGCGACTTGCCTTTCATCGCAATGGAACCGGGATTTCCAGCTCACCTCGAGCAGGCCGGGGTCGGCGGCCATGACCCGCGCAAAGACACCAGCGATCTCGTCCTGATCGACGGGGTCGGTGTCGGGCAGCTGATTGGCGCGGTTCCAGACCATCGTCCGATACCACGAGCCGTCGGCGTCGTGCCGATCGTAGGGGACCAGGAACGCGAAGTCGTCACGAGTGCTGTGCAGCGTCAGGCCGTCGCCCGAAGGCCCGTGCGCGAGTTTGACGTCGGCGAGCACAATCGAGGACAGGATGGTCCGGCCCGGAAAATCCGCGCCCACCAGAGCGCGGACCGTGCTGTGGGCGCCGTCGGCACCGATCACATACCTTGCCCGCCAACGGAACTGGTGTGTGTCGTCGTCGTGTGATCGTCCGGTCACGGTCACCCCAGCGGCGTCCTGATCGAGCCCGATCACCTCGATGCCGCGCCGGACCTCGGCCCCCTGAGCGACGGCGTAGTCGGCCAGCGCCTGATCGACATTGGTCTGCGGGGTGACCATGACGAATTGATAGGGCGAGTCGAGATTCGTGAGATCGATCTGGGCGCCGCCGAAAATCGTGACTCCGGGCGCCTGGTGCGAATTCGCCAGCAGCTGGTCGGCGAGCCCGCGAGCGTCGAGAACCTCGAGCGTGCGGGCCATGGTGGCGAAGGCACGACTGGACGGGTTGATCGTCGGCCAGCGTTCCAGAACGGTGACCGACCGGCCGCTACGCGCGAGGTCGCCAGCGGCGGTCATTCCCGTCGGGCCGCCACCGACAACCAGGACGTCGATTTCGTGGATGCTCATCGGGCCACCGCTTCCGGGTGTGGGTACCAGCGACGGATGTCGTCGGGAGTCGCCACGGCTGCGCGATTGAAGATGAAGCGGCAGCCGGGCTGTGTGGTGTGTGCGGTGTTGACGATCGACTGAAATAGCAATGTGTTGCTGGCAACCAGGCGCACGCCGGCACCGATGAGCACCGCGTCGTAGTGGTTGGCGGCTAGCCACTGGCGGGCTTTGTCGGCGCCTGCCTCGCCGAAGTCGATGAGGCAGTTGTCGACGTGATAGCCCGCGGCGCGTAGCACGGCGACGTTCTGGTCATTGGCGGCCCGCAGTTTCTCCCTGGACAGACCGGGAAACTGGGCGAAATCAGTTGAGCTGCAATCGATCACATCGGGGTCGAGTCCGATCTGAATGGCTGTGACGGTCATACCCATAACCTCCCCATGGGTGAGTTCAACAACTGTTGAAGTCAACGGTAGGCCCCCGACCCCGCCGTGTCAACAGTTGTTGAACACCGCCTGGCGGCGACCGGTGCTCGCGTACCACCTGGCTGATCCGGCACGATGAGGTGATGCATCCCTTTCGTAAGGCGGTCGAAGAGCGCGACGAGGCGGCTATCCAAGCCCTGTTGGCCGACAACGTCGTGTTCACCAGCCCGGTGGCGTTCAAGCCGTACGTCGGCAAGCCGATCACGGCGGCGATTCTGCGCGGTGTGCTGCGGATTTTCGAGGACTTCCATTACGTGCGTGAGATCGCCGGCAGCGACGGTCGCGACCACGCATTGATGTTCGAGACCGGAATCTCCGGGGCGCCGGGCGTCAAGATCACCGGCTGCGATTTCCTGCACTTCGACGACGACGGTCTGATCGACGACTTCGTGGTCATGGTGCGGCCGCTGTCGGGGGCGACGGCGTTATCCGAAGCAATGGGCGCACAATTCGGTCGGATTCAGCAAGAGGCCGCAGAACTAGCCTAGAGCTGGCCGACAAGTTCGCCACCGCGTGACGGCCGGTTAGTCGAGTACCGCTGGGCGGATTCCGACCCGTCCGGCGTCGGCTTACCGTCGCAACACAGTGGTTGCCAGCCTGGCTGCCGATTGCGAAGCGGGCACAAATGCGGTCGCTGCCGTGTTGCGCTAGGCAATAACACGAAGGGAGATGCGGGTGAAGATTCGCTTCGGGGTGGGGCTGGGTTTGGACAGCGCTCCCGATCAGCTCGCCGGCATTGTCGATCACCTGGAGAGCAGCGGGGTGGATTCGCTGTGGTTCTCCGAGCTGGTGTACGCCCCCGCGGTGGATCCCACGGTCGGTATGGCCTATGCGCTCGCCCGGACGAACCGGTTGAAGGTCGGCACCTCGGTGGCGGTGCTGCCGGGGCGCCATCCGGTGCTGGTGGCCAAACAATTGGCGTCCCTCGCAGCCATCGCGCCCAGACGCGTTCTCCCGGTCTTCGGGTTGCGCTCCGCGATTCCGGCCGAGCGGGAAATCTTCGTGGTGCCGGACGGCGAACGGGCAGCGGTGTTCGACGAGTCGCTGCGGGTGCTGCGCCTGGTGCTGGCCGAGGACTCGGCCAGCTATCGTGGCCGCTATTTCACGGTCAACGGGGCCATGGTGACACCGAAACCGTCTCCCCCGCTTGATATTTGGCTGGGAGGCTCGGCGCCGGCGGCGTATCGGCGCATCGGTGCGCTGGCCGACGGCTGGCTGGGCAGCTTCCTCACCCCGGACGAGGCGCGGGCCGGACGCGAGGCGATCCAGCGTGCCGCGGAGCAGGCCGGCCGGCAGATCGAACCGGATCACTTCGGTATTTCGTTGGCCGTGAGCCGACGGTGAGTTGTCGGCCGAGTTGGTCGCGGCGGCCCGCAGTCGTCGCCCTGACGTCGATCCCGGCGAGCTGATCGCCGCCGGCTGGGATCAGCTGCACCGTCAACTCGACGGCTACCTGGATGCCGGATTGACGAAATTCGTCATACGGCCCGCCGGTAGCGGGTCGCTCGACGGTTTTATCGATCGGTTCGTCGCCGAGCTGGTCGGCAGGCAGAACTAGGCCAGCGTCGCCGTCAAGTAGCCGGAGGCGCCGGCGAACGAGGTCAGCTCGTCGTTGGGCATCTGGAATCCGTTGGCGGCGAAAGCCTGCTCGCTGGTGCGGATATCGACCCGCCATCCGTGTTCGGCGAGGTATTCGGCGGCGCTATTGCGTTCACCGGTGAAGAACAACGAGGCCAGGTCGATTTTGGAGCCGACCCGCTCGGACCGCTCCGTCAGCTTCTGCGCCCAGTCCGACGGGATGTTGCGCATATCCATGTGCTCGGTTGCGATCCGACTTCCGGGTGCGGACAGGGCGGCGATGTTGTCGAACAAGCGGTCCTGCGCGTCCGGCGGCAAGTAGACCAACAGGCCTTCGGCGCTCCAGGCGGTGGGCGCTGCGGTGTCGAGTCCGGCTGCAACCAATGCCGAGGGCCAGTCCTCGCGCAAGTCGATCGACACGGTGCGTCGCTGCGCGGTGGGCTCGGCGCCGAGGCCGGCCAGCGTGCGCGTCTTGAACTCGATGACCTCAGGTTGATCGATCTCGTAGACCACCGTTCCGGCCGGCCACGGCAGCCGGTACGCCCTGGTGTCCAGACCCGACGCCACGATCACGGCCTGGCGGATGCCGGCAGCGGTCGCTTGCAGGAAGAAGTCGTCGAAGAAACGGGTGCGCACGGTGATCTGCTCGCGCACGGGCTGGCGGCTCAGTACCGGATCGCTGTTGTTCCCGCGCTCACCGTCGATCAGCTTGATGAAGGTGTCCGAGCCCACCGCGCGGACCAGCGGGTCGGCCCACGGGTCATCAAGCAGCGGATCCGGCCCCTGGGAAGCCATCGCGCGCTGCGTGGCGACCGCCGTTGCGGTCGCACCGACGCTCGACGCCAGATCCCAGGTGTCGTTCTCGGTACGGGCCATCGACCGCACCCCTTTCTGCGCAGCTCGACATTACTTAGGTAATATAAGTGATATCACGTACTGTACGCCCGGTATTCGACCAGGCACCGGTAAAGCACGAATAGTGTTGGTGCAGAGCCGTAATTACCGCGGGCCGAGGCTCATTGGCCTTTCAGGCTGCCGATGCGCAGCGAGAAGTCCTCGGGTTTGGATTGCGGGGTGCCCTCAAATTCGTCGACGTAGCCTTGCGGGTCGCGGTCGATGATCGACAAGCCCTTGGTGGTGGGGTGCTCGGTCATGAATTCGCTGTATTGCCGACCGAGCGCTTCACGCAGGCCAATCGGGGAATTGCGGCGGAAGTCCGAAAGCCCTTCTCGTTCTTCTTCGCCCATGTGATCGTCGTTGGCCACCCGGGTACGGCCAACCGCCGCCCACCATTGGTCGGTGCCGACGTCGACCGCGTTGGCGTCGCGAACTCCGTCGCGAATGTCGTTGTGATCACCGATGGCGTCCAGCGTCTCGCCTTCGGGATCGTCGGTACCACGCTGCAGCAGCTGCGGGTAGAAGATCTTCTCTTCGAGGTAGGCGTGTACGTCGAGTTTGTCGGCGAGCGGACCCCACACCCGCTCGAGGGCACCGCGGTTGAGCGGAGTCTGTGCTTGCAGATCGTCCAGCTTGGCGAATTGTTCGCGGAACCAGTTGTGGTCGGCGAGGATCAACATGGTGATGTCAGCCATTCCGACTCCCAGCCTCCCCTGACCGCCCGGGCTTTCGGTCATCGTGACCGACGAGGTCGATGCCGTCAACTTGCTCTACCGGCCTGGCAACGTCTTATGGTCGAGCGGTGACGATTGCCTATGACCAGACGTTGCGGGAACGCATCGGGACAAATTTGGCGGGCCACGACCGCCGCATCGTGACCGATTCGACGAAGCGGCACGCGGCGGTCGCGGTGGTGGTGGTCGACTCCGAGGTCGGTGAGGATCGGGTGGATCCGGCGCCGGTCGACGACTGGATTGCCGGGCGACCGATGGAGGCCGGCCTGGACGGCCGGATGGTCAACGTGTCGGGAGGCGCTGCTTTCCTCTTGTGCCGCAGGGCATCTCGTCTGACATCACATGCTGCGCAATGGGCGCTGCCAGGCGGTCGCCTCGACCCAGGTGAAACTCCGATCGACGCCGCACTGCGGGAACTGGACGAAGAGGTGGGCATCAGGCTGCCCGACTCGGCCGTGTTGGGAATGCTGGACGACTACCCGACCCGGTCGGGATACGTCATCACGCCGGTGGTGATCTGGGGTGGCGGAAAACTCGATCCCCGCCCTGCACCCGACGAGGTGGTGGCGGTCTACCGGGTGGGGCTGTACCAGCTGCAACGCGACGATTCGCCGCGCTTCATCACCATCCCGGAAAGCCCGCATCCGGTGGTGCAAATTCCGTTGGGCAACGACCTCATTCACGCGCCGACGGGAGCGGTTCTCTTACAACTGCGGTGGCTGTGCTTGGAGGGTCGCCACGACCCGGTCGACGAGCTCGAACAACCGGTGTTCGCCTGGAAGTAGCGCGACGCCGCAAAAAGCACGGTCTTGCGGAGGCCTTTCGGAGCAAACGCCAGCGGCGTCAACTCGGTTGATGCTTTTCTTTAAAGCAACGAGGTAGAGACCGCCCCCCGGGACTGGTCGCAGTTCGAGAGGGATGTCAGTGGTCTTCCGTGCCGACCAGGAGATCGGACGCGATCTTGCCGCGGTTGACTGGGCGTCCACCCCGCTGGGACCCGTGGAGGAATGGCCGCAAAGTCTTGTCACGGCGGTGAACATCCTGCTGTCGTCGCAGTTTGCGATGTGGATGGCATGGGGGCCGGAGCTGACGTTTTTCTGCAATGCCGCCTATCGCCGCGACACCCTGGGCAGCAAATACCCGTGGGCGCTCGGCCGGCCGGCTAGCGAGGTGTGGGCGGAGATCTGGGTCGAAATCAGTCCGCGGATCGAGCGTGTCCTGTCGGCCGGGGAGGCGACCTGGGACGAGGCTTTGATGCTCCTGCTGGAGCGATCCGGCTACTCGGAGGAGACGTACCACACGTTTTCCTACAGCCCGTTGCGCGACGAGGCCGCAAACGTGGTCGGCATGCTCTGCGTGGTCAGCGAGGACACCGAGCGAATAATCGGTGAGCGTCGGATGACGACATTGCGCGACCTGGGTTCCGACCCGAGCGTGGTGCGCACCGAGCGACAGATCTTGGACTTCGCCGCCGAGCAGCTGGCTGGTAATCCGTACGACCTACCGTTCACCCTGACCTACCTGTTCGATGACGACGGTGACGCCCGGCTGGCCGGGGTCAGTGGAATCACGCCCGGGCACCCGGCTGCCCGGAGACGCTCCGGCCAGCGGCTCCTCGATATGGCCGGTTGAGAAACCCGCCCAGGGTGAATCTGACCTGATCGAGCTCGACGGTGGGGCAGCGGATCTGCCGACCGGTGCGTGGCGCGAGCCCCCCGAGCAGGCGCTCGTGGTGCCGCTTTTACAGCAGGGCGGCGCGCCACTCGGGTTCCTGGTCGCCGCGCTGAACCGGCATCGCCGATTCGACGATGGCTACCGCGGCTTCGTCGAGCTGGTGGCGGGTCACATTGCTGCGGGAGTGGGCGGCGCACGCAGTTATCAGGCCCAGCAGCAGCGTGCCGAGACGCTGGCCGAACTCGACCGGGCCAAGACCGCCTTCTTCTCCAACGTCAGCCACGAGTTCCGCACCCCGCTGACCTTGATCCTCGGACCGGTCGACGAGCTGCTGGGCCGGGCGACCGGAGTCGACGAGCAGGCACGCCAGGAACTGGAGCTCATCCAGCGCAACGCTTTGCGGCTGGCCAAGTTGGTCAATACGCTGCTGGATTTCTCGCGCATCCAGGCCGGCCGCATGCAGGCCCACTTCGAGCCGGTCGACCTGCCGTCCGTCACCGCCGAACTGGCCAGCGTCTTCCGATCGGCGATCGACCGGGCCGGTCTGACGTTAACCGTGGACTGCCCGCCACTCGACCAGCCGGTGCATCTGGACCGTCAGATGTGGGAGAAGGTGGTGCTCAACCTGCTCTCCAATGCGTTGAAGTACACCTTCGAAGGCGCCATCACGGTCCGGGTCGGCCGCGAGGACACCGATGCGGTCGTCGCGGTCACTGACACCGGGATCGGGATCGCGGCCGCGGAGATGCCCCGGCTCTTCGAACGTTTCCATCGCATCGAGAACCGCGCGGGCACGGTCCACCGAGGGCAGCGGAATCGGCTTGGCGTTGGTCAAAGAACTGGTCGGCTTGCACGGTGGCACCATCACCGCCGACAGCCGGGAGGGTGTGGGCACCACGTTCACCGTCCGCCTGCCCTTCGGTGCGGCCCATCTGCCGACCGACGAACTCACCGAGCCGACGCGGCACCCCCGCGATCTCCGGCGTGATCGCCGAACCGTATGTGCAGGAAGCGCTGCGTTGGTTGCCGGCCGCCGAATCCGCACCGTCCGGAGGCGACGACGACGGCCGTCGATCCCAGCCGAGACCGACGACGGGCGTCCACGCGTGTTGATCGCCGACGACAACGCCGACATGCGCGAATACCTGACCAACCTGCTGCGGAGTTCCGGCTACGAAGTCAGTGATGTTGCCGACGGTCGGCAGGCACTCGAGGCCATTCGTAGCCAAGCTCCCGACCTGCTGATCAGCGATGTCATGATGCCTGAGCTGGATGGTCTGGAACTGCTCACCGCGCTGCGCAGGGACCTGCGGACCGCGGCCTTACCCGTCCTGCTGCTGTCCGCGCGTGCCGGCCAGGAAGCCTCCATCGAAGGCTTGCAGGCCGGTGCCGACGACTACCTTGTCAAACCCTTCGCCGCCGCGGAGCTACTCGCGCGGGTGCGGGCCAACATCGAACTGGCACGGCTGCGCGGCCATCAGGTCCGCTGGCGCACCGCTTTGGTGGATTCGTTGCAGGAAGCGTTCTTTGTCTGCGACGAGCACGGCGCCGTCATCGAGATCAACAGCGCGTTCGCCGAGATTCTCGGCTACGGCCCCGAACAGCTGCCCTACCAACCCACCCATCCGTGGTGGCCGGATGCCGACACCGACCCCGAGGCTTACCGGCAAGTCGAAGCCGCGTTCGCAGGACTGTTGCGAAACCCACAGAGCGCCTTCACTGTTCCCGTCAACCACCGCGACGGGCACCGGGTGTGGGTCGCGGCCAACGTCAACCATGCCGATGATCCCGACTCTGGACGCCGAATCATGGTCGGCACCTTGCGAGACGTCACGGCCGAGCACTACGTCGTGCAGCGCCAGACCGCGCTTGCCGCGCTCAATCAGCAACTGGCTCAAGCCGATACGGTCGACGACGCATTGCGCGAAGCCGCCGAGGAGCTGCGCCGATTGTGGCAAGCTCGGCGCGTTCTGGCCGTGACCTTTGCCGGGAGCACCGACCGCGGATGCCGTTACGCCGGAACTGATGTGCGCCGGTGAGCCCGCCGAGTGGGCCGATTTGTCGCCACAGCAACGGCAGCGGATCGAGTCGTTGCGTGACGCCGACTTGCTGACCACGGTAACCGAGGAAGCGGGCGCGGCCGGCATCGCGTTGCGACATCCGCGCGGAGTGCTGGTCATCTGGGTCGAGCTGGCCGAACGAAGGCCCTTCACCCCAGAGGATCACACGCTGCTCACGGTGCTGGCCGGGCGCCTCGGTCAAGGGCTGCACCGCGTCTACGAGTTGGACGAGCAGCGCGAGACCGCCGTCGCGCTGCAACACGCGATGCTCGGCCCGGCAACTCTGCCCGGGGGATTTGCGGTGCGGTATCACCCGGCGAGCCGCCCGCTGCAGGTTGGCGGCGATTGGTACGACGTCGTCGATCTCGACGAGGGGCGGGTGGCGTTGATCGTCGGTGACTGCGTGGGCCACGGCTTGGCCGCCGCGACCGTAATGGGTCAGCTGCGCAGCGCTTGCCGCGCGCTGCTGCTCGAGCAGTCCAGTCCCAGTGCCGCGCTGGCCGGGCTGGACCGTTTCGCCGCCCGCCTGCCTGGCGCCGACTGCACGACCGCATTCTGCGCGGTGCTCACTCTCGACACCGGTGAGCTGGTGTATTCCAGCGCGGGGCATCCGCCGGCCATCATGGTGCACGCCGACGACACCATCGAAATGCTCGACGGCGGACGCGGGCTGCCGCTGGCCATCAAGCCGCACTGGCACCGACCCGAAGCCCGCGTCACGGTGCCGCCGCGCTCGACGCTGCTGCTGTACACCGACGGTCTTGTCGAACGGCGCGGCGGGTCGATCGATGACGGCATGGGCCGCGCTGCCGGCCTCGTCCGGGACGGCCGTTCGCGGTTTCTCGACGACGTGGCAGACGATCTCATGTCGCGGCTTGAGCCCGCGGGCGGCTACCCCGACGATGTGGCCATCCTGCTGTATCGACAGCCACCGCCACTGACAATGGACTTCGCCGTCGACGCCAGCGATCTCGCGCCGGGCCGCGCCGCCTTGCGCAGCTGGCTGACCAAGGCCGGAGTCGAGCCCGGTCAGATTCAGGACGTGCTCATCGCGGCCGGTGAAGCCGTCGCCAACGCGATCGAGCACGGCCACCGCGACCGCCCCGAGGGCGCCATCTCGTTGCGGGCAACCGCAGTCGGCGACGGGCTGCAGGTGACCGTCACCGACACCGGCGCCTGGAAGACGCCGCGCGATTCGGCGGGCAGTTACCGCGGCCGCGGCATCTCCCTCATGCGGCACCTGATGGAGGACTTGAACATCCAATCCAGCGGGGCAGGCACTACAGTTCACATGTACGCAAGGATCACGTAATGGCCACACTGCTCACCCTTAACACCGACCGTGGCGTCGATGGGACGCCGCGGGTGACTGCGGTGGGCGAGATCGATATCAGCAACATTGACGTGTTCACCGAAACGTTGGCCGCCGCCAGTGCGGGTGCCCGTGGGCCGATCACCGTCGATCTCAGCGCGGTGAAGTACCTCGATAGTGCCGGTATCAATGTGCTTTTCAAGCACGCCGGCGAAATCGAGAGTCTGCACCTGATCGTGCACCCTTTTCTGCTGCGGGTCCTCACTATCACCGGTCTCACCGACATTGCGAGGGTCGAACCCGCACCGGCAGCTGAAGACGGTCGCGGTTAGTACCTTCGTATCGAAACACTCAGTGGCGCAGACTTGTTCGGCTCGTCCACGCGTTTTGGTTGATCGGGTGGTGTGAATTTCCGCGAGAGTGCCAAAGCCGCGGCGATGAGGGCGGCAGCGCCCGCGGCCGCCACCATGAATCTCCAACCTCGCCGGACGCTGCTCAGGTCGATGCCCGGCTGGTAGATCATCGTCAGGACCGCGGTGCCCAACACCGTGCCCAACTGACGGGCGGTGTTGATCAGCGCCGATCCAGCGCCCCAGCGGTGCGCGGGTAACGCGAGGCCGGCGACGGCGGACAGGCTGGGAAAGACCAATCCCACTCCGGCTCCGGTCAACAGCTGACCCGGAAGAAAATCAGCGAGGTAATCGGGCTGTGGCCCCACCCGGCACAGCCAGATCACGACTCCCAACGCATACAGGGTGGCCCCGGTTGCCGCGACGGCGCCGACACCGACTCTGCCGATCAGGCGACCGGCCAGCGTGAGCGAGACGATCACCACGACAACGGGACCCGGCGACAGGCACAGGCCCGCGACTTGCGGTGTTTTGCCCCACACGGTGGTGAGCAGCATGACGCTGCTCAGCAGCATCGCACCGAATGCCGCGGCAAACAGCAGCAGGGCGAGGCAACTTGACCACATCGGCAGCACCCGCACCGCGGCGAGATCCAAGGCCGGCGATGGATGGCGCAGCGAACGCCAAACTGCCAGCGCCACCGCGCATCCGGCACCCACGGTGGCGACCACGACCTTCGCGCCACTGGAAGCCACGGGCAATTCGATCAGGGCCCACACCAAGGCGCCGACACCCAACACCAGGCACAGCGCACCGAAGAGATCGGGAATCCCGGCACCGGCCGGAATGGTTTTGGCAAGCACCCAGGGGCCAGCGGCAAGGGCCAGCAATCCCAGTGGCACATTGACGAAAAAGATCCACCGCCAAGATAACTCGACCAGCAACCCGCCGACCGGCGGACCGAGGGCCGCTGCCATCGCCCCTACCGCCGACCAGGTGCTGACCGCGGCGGCGCGCCGCGATGCGGGAACGGCGGCCATCAGCAGCGCCAACGAACTGGGCATGAGCATCGCGGCGCCGAACGCCTGAACGACGCGGAACGCAACCAGCATGACGAAGGATCCAGCAAGCCCGCATGCGGCCGATCCCACTGTGAATACCGCTAAGCCGCAAAGGAATATCCTGCGATGTCCGTACCGGTCCCCGAGCCGACCGGCCGGGTTCATGAATGCCGCGAACACCAGGGTGTAGCCGTTGAGAATCCACGACATCGCGCCGAGATCGGCGGTGCCGAACGCCCGACGGATGTCAGGGAAGGCGATGTTCACGATGAACAAGTCCAGGCTGGCAAGAAATGCCGCGGCAGACACCACGAGCACCGTCATTGCCGAGCGCGTTGTTTGCGTCGTCGCTGCCAAGTTCGCCTCGCGGTTGAGTTCGCCGACCGGTCGACGAGACCGCAATGTCCGCCGAAACTGAATATAGTCGACTATACTCAGATGGCGAACGCGCCTAGCGCTCGGCCCGACTCAGCGCGGATTCTTCTCGCCGGCTTCGACGGCAACGGCAAGCCTGTTCTCGGCGGGTGCCACTGGACATGTCGCGTAGTCGGTGAAGGCGCACGGCAGGTTAAGCGCACGGTTGAAGTCGAGCGTCACCGTTCCGTCGGCGTCCGGCGGATCGATCGAAAGCACCCTGGCGCCAGGGTATGTCGTCACACCACTGGTGCCGTCGGTGAACAGCACGCGCAGATTGGACGCATCGCCTAGGGCAACCAGTCGCGCGGTGGTGTCGGCCAGTTCGAAGTCGATGACACCAACGGCGTTCAGGTGATGCTCGAGTCCTTCGACCACCGCGCCGGTCGTGATCGTCTTCGGCTCGGTATACGGGGTGAAATGACCCACGACCCGCCACCGCTCGCTCGGTGCGTAGGCGGGAATACCGTTGTACGCGTTCAGGTGCGGAGACTTCGGATCATGCACGCGCAACGCCGCCGAACCGGTCCGGCGAATCACCTCGATGCGACGATCGCCTGCCTCGACGAGCAATCCGGGTGCGCCCTCGATCGGTTCGAGCCGTTCGGTTCCGTCGATTCCTTCGACGTACACCGCGTCGGTGTCCGCTCGCCAGCGACCCGGGAGGTCGGCGATGGCCGCGAATTCTTCGGTGAGCCAGTACAAGCCGGTCAGACTCACCCAGCCGAGCGGATCAGCGTATGAGCGCTCACGGTCGCCGTGCCATTCATTCCAGGCCGCCTCGAACGTCGATGCGGTGGTGTCTGCGCTAGTGGACATGATCCTCACGTGCCTTTCTCTCGCGCTCAACGCGAAAATATCTATACAACGGCATTATTGGCTATCTTCTGCGCGATCAGCGGCCGACTCGGAATCCGCTCACGGAGAACGGGGGCGACCTCGGACTGAAACAGTTCGAGGCTGTCACGCTGTTGGTCGAGCGTCACACCGTCAGCGTCGGCGGACAGGTGCATCACTTCGTGCCCGAGGCGCTCGTGGTAGCGGCCCACCTTGTCGATCACCTGTGCGGGGCTGCCTACCAACGCCGAGCTTCGCTCGACGAAATCCTCAATCGACTCGAACACCGTTGGAATCCCAGCGCGGCGCGCGAACGCCAGGCGTGCTTCGAACATCGGGCGGTAGGTGGCCACCGCCTCCTGGGACGTCCGGGTGACGTAGAACCCGGCGGTCCCGGCGCCGACCACAGCGTCCTCGGGTCGGTGACCGTAGAACTCCCAGCGCCGACGATAGTGCCGAACCAGCTCGGCGTAGGGCTCGACAGGGTGGCTGACATTGGCCGAAAAGATCGGATCACCGTGACGAGCCGCAAGGTCCACGGAATCCTTGCTTGTGGCGCTGCCGTGCCAGATCCGAATCCGGCTCTGCAACGGACGGGGAAGCGCCTTGGCGTTGACCAGTGGCGGCCGGAACCGGCCCGACCACGTCACGTTCTCGCTCTCCCACAGCAGGCGAAACAACTCGTAGCCTTCGCGGTTGCGGTCCCATTGATCGGCGGTGGTCACATGGAACAACTCGGCCTGCGCCGCGCCGTTGCCCTTGCCGATGATCAGTTCCAGGCGGCCGCCGGACAGGTTGTCGAGCGTTGAATAATCCTCGAACGCGCGAACCGGATCGAGCAGGCTCAGCGTGGTAACCCCGGTGAACAGAGCAATTTTCGAAGTGCGTGCCGCGATGTTGCTCAGCACCACCGGTGGCGAGGACGAGATGAATGGGTCCTCGTGACGCTCGCCCACCGCAAAGCCGTCAAACCCTAGTTCTTCGGCCAGCACCGCCTTGTCGATGACATCGCGCAGCCGATCGGCCGGACTCTTCTTCTCCCTCGAGACAGCATCCGGAACGTGGGTGATCAGCGTTATCAGCAGAAACTTCATTGACCTAGGGCAACCGACAAGCCGGGTGCTTCATTCCCGGTGTTAGGCGGCGCGGCGGCGCCGCATCTGTGGGCAATGGCATGGGTTCTCCTGGCGGGCCGCGACGTGGCGGGACCACTCTAAGCCGGCCCGCCATGTCGATCAGCTCGGTCGGCCCGCCCGGTGAGCGACCGCAAGCCAGGTGCAGAAGTCCAAATACGAACGCCCAGTTCGGGTGTGCTGCGCCGGCCAAGGCGAAACCGCATCGGCGCAGCGGGATCCGAACCAGCCGCCGTCCAGGAAAGGGTCGATACGGCCGCGTCACCTTTGCGTATTCGCACGGTCAAACGACGGACATGCACTGTTTGCCTGCTGGCAACCGGGGGGCGGGCTGGGTCTGCCAGCCTTGAAGTTACGCAGCGGGGGCGGATGACGAGTCGTCACGACTCAAGAAAGGGCCGTCATGACAGAACATTTGCGCGCTTACAACAGCCTGTGGCAGGTCCGCAGCGACTCCTGGTGCCGTTTGGAGGAAGCCGCCGACCGGCTGATGCGCCCGACGACAACCGGCGCGTTGAAAGAGAAATACGTGAGTGCCTGTCAGGAGTTACTGGCTCGGCTGAGCACCTTAGAGCCTTACTGGGCCTACCCCGGCTCGCCCCAATTCGCAATGGTTCAACGGCTTTTCGCCGGCGGTAGCTATGACAAGTTCGCTCAAGCGGTCGGGCGGATCAACCGCGCGCTGACCACGGAGTCATACCGGTCGGGCGACGTGGAGAACGCCGGCGCCGACGAGCTTGACATGTTCCCGTCGGATCCGCGCCGGCTCGAGGAACCATCGCCGCAGCGCGACCGTCCCTATTTCGAAGTGCTCGTCGTCGAAAAGATGACCGAAGACCAGGAACGGGCGCTGCGCAACGAGGTGCGCAAATGGCGGCGGCCGGACGACGAATTCGTCTACGAACTCGTCGTGGTGTCCAGCGGAGACGAGGCTCTCATCGCGGCCCGGCTCAACGTCAACCTGCAGGCGGTGGTGATTCGGCGCCGCTTCTCGCATCAATCGACCCGGGACATGTCGGCGCTCGCTGAGTTCGTGGACTCCGCGGTGTCCAACGAATTGAACGATCATCAGTCACCCGAGGAACGCGCGCAGATCCTCGCGGTTTCCTTGGCGAACTTGCGGCCCGAACTCGACCTGTATCTGATGACCGAGATCGACGTCGAGGAGATCGCCGGGCGGCTGGGCCAGTACTTCCGCCGGGTGTTTCATGCTCGGGAAGGCATGCTCGAGCTGCACCTGTCGATCCTGCACGGTGTGGCTGCGCGCTACCGCACGCCGTTCTTCAGTGCGCTCAAGGAGTACAGCCACCGGCCCACCGGCGTCTTTCACGCGCTGCCGATTTCGCAAGGCAAGTCGATTGTGAACTCACACTGGATCAGGGACATGGTGGGCTTTTACGGCCTCGAGGTGTTCATGGCCGAGACGTCGGCCACCTGCGGTGGTCTCGACTCGCTGCTTGAGCCGACCGGGCCGTTGCGGGAAGCGCAGCAACTCGCCGCGCACGCCTACGGCTCCCGCCACACCTACTTCGTCACCAACGGAACGTCGACGGCGAACAAGATCGTCACCCAGGCGTTGGTGGCGCCGGGCGACATCGTGCTGTTGGACCGCAACTGCCACCAGTCGCATCACTACGGGATGATGATGGCGGGCGCGAATGTCGTTTATTTGGAGGCATATCCGCTCAACGACTACTCGATGTACGGCGCGGTGCCGTTGCGCGAGATCAAGTCGAAGTTGTTGGCGCTGCGACGGGCCGGCAAGCTCGACCGGGTCAAAATGATGTCGCTGACCAACTGCACGTTCGACGGGGTCGTCTACGACGTCGGGCGGGTCATGGAGGAGTGCCTCGCGATCAAGCCCGACCTGGTGTTCCTGTGGGACGAGGCGTGGTTCGCGTTCGCACGGTTTCACCCGGTGTACCGGACTCGAACGGCGATGGCATCGGCAGCGGCATTGCGGGAACGGCTGCAAGACCCCGACTACAAACGACGCTACGAGGAGTATTTGACGGCCGACGCGGCCGACGCCCCCAGCGACGATGAGCTGTTGGACCGTCGCCTCATCCCCGACCCGGCACGGGCTCGGGTGCGGGTGTACGCGACTCAGTCGACTCATAAGACGCTGACCGCGCTGCGGCAGGGATCGATGATCCACGTCTTCGATCAGGACTTCGACCAGAAGGTCGCCGAGCCATTCCACGAGGCCTACATGGCCCACACCTCGACCTCGCCCAACTATCAGATCCTCGCGTCCCTGGATCTGGGTCGCAGGCAGGTCGCGCTGGAAGGTGTCGAACTCGTTCAGCGGCAGATTGAGAACGCGATGCAATTGCGCGACGCGATCGACAACCATCCGTTGCTCAGCAAGTACATGCGCTGCCTTCGTACGTCGGATTTGATCCCCGAGAGTTTCCGGCCGTCGGCCATCGAGCAGCCGTTGCGTTCGGGGCTGCGCAACATGATGGCGGCCTGGGATCAGGACGAGTTCGTGCTCGACCCTTCGAGAATCACCCTGTTCATCGGCAACACCGGATACGACGGCGACACGTTCAAACGCCAACAGCTGATGGACCGCTACGGAATCCAGATCAACAAGACGTCGCGTAACAGCGTGCTGTTCATGACGAATATCGGCACCACACGCAGCTCGGTCGCCTTCCTGGTGGAAGTCCTGGTCAGTATCGCGCGGGAGCTGGACCAGAGCATTTCCGAGATGAGTCTCGGCGAGCGTGAACATTTCGAGCGGGCGGTGCACCGGCTGACCAAACAACCGGTGCCGCTGCCCGATTTCAGTGGATTTCACCCTGCGTTTATGAACCACAGCGGAACCGAGCCGACGCCGGAAGGAGATGTCCGGCCAGCGTTCTACCTCTCCTATGACGACACCAATTGTGAATACCTCAGCGGCGAGCAGATTGACGAACGGCTGGACGCCGGAATCGACATCGTGTCAGCCACTTTCGTGACGCCCTACCCGCCGGGCTTTCCGGTCCTGGTGCCCGGCCAGGTGTTCAGCCGGGAGATCCTGCAATTCATGCGCGATCTCGACACCCCCGAAATCCACGGCTACCTACCGAATTTCGGCTACCGCGTGTACACCGAAAAGGCCATCGAAATGACCGCCGAATCCGTCGGGCTGCCCCTCAACGGTCACCAGGCCGGGCTGCGGGCAGCGGCTGACTCGCAAAAAGCGCCGAAGAAAAAGCCCACGAAGCGCGGCGGCGTCGAAAGCAATCGCAATCTGCCGGAGGTCGGCCACGCCGAGCTGCTCGGCCAGCAGCAGCCCGGCGACGCGATCACTGTCTCGCCGCCCTCGTAGCCAGCCGCGGCACCCGGCGTACAGTGTTGTTAGTCTTGCGAATGAAAATGCTGCACGCTCCTGGAGGTCGCTATGTCCCGTACTGCCGGTGATACCTGGGACATCGTGACGAGTGTGGGCTTCACCGCGCTCGCCGTCTGTGCCGCGCGTGCCCTGGACGCCGCGCTGGATCCGCCGCTGGCCAACGATGACTTCGCCGCCGGCTTCGTGGCAGCCGCCGGCGAACCGAATCTCGCTGCCGCGGTGGCCGGGATCGACTTGACCAGCGCGGCGGCGTTCAATGCCCAATGGGTGGGCGTACGGACCCGGTTCATCGACGACTTCTTCACCCGGGCTGGCACACCGCAGGCGGTCATCTTAGCGGCCGGATTAGATTGCCGCGCTTACCGATTGGCATGGCCGGCTGACAGCGCCGTATTCGAAGTCGACCAGCCGCGCGTCCTCGAGTTCAAGCAGCAGGTCCTCGACCGGCAGGGCGCGGTGCCGTCAACCCGCCGTATCGCCATCGCCACCGACTTGCGAGACGACTGGGCAGCAGCCTTGATCGCGGCGGGCTTCGATCCCGGCCAGCCGACGGCATGGGCGTTGGAGGGTCTGTTGCCGTATTTGCCTGGGCCCGCTCAGGATGCGCTGTTCGGGAAACTGCATGAATTGTCGGCGGTGGGCAGCCACATCGCCGCCGAACTGGGGCCCGACCCGGGCGGAGTGCAGGAGTTCGCCGACAGCATGCCGTCGATCAACGAACTCAGCACGCAGCCTCCCATTGCTGACCTGTGGTACGACGATCCGCGCATTGATACCAAAGACTGGCTCGCCGAACGAGGTTGGGACGTCAGCACGGTCGACCTAGTGGAGAAGGCCGCCCACGAGTACGGCAGGCCGTTCCAGGGACTGCCGCCGGTCTTCGACCGCCTGATGCGAACCAAATTCTTCACCGCCACGCGCACCAAGTCTTAACGCCGCGAAATCAGTTTTGCCGGTGACTATCTCGACGTAGTCGTGCGGCTCGGCTGACGGCTGTTACGGTGGCCAACACTGCCATCACGGCAAGGATTATCGCCGAATCCTTCGCTGAGCCGAGCGCGCTCAATAGCAATGGAAGACCGAAGCCAACGTATGTCAATGTGTAGAAGATTCCGGTGAGTGCTCCGCGGTTGCGTTGCGGCGCTGCGGCTTCCAGATCGATGAGGCCTTCGCGGAGCAGCAGACCGGATGCGCACCCGAGGATCACTAGCATCGACAAGCCCAACGCCAACGGTATGGCCTGCGGCGCCGCTGCGGCCGCTGCATAGCCGAGCGCGGCCAACGTTGCTCCTACGGTGCCGGCCTGCGGTCCCCATCGACGTGCGCGGGCGACCAGTTGGATAACCCCGCTGATGCCGTTGACGAGCAGCGCGGCAGCGCCGGCCGCCAGTGGGGCCGCGAGACCGATATGCATGCGAGTAGGGAGTGTGACGAACCCTAACGTGACCGACGCGAACACCCACGGCGCCAGCGGCATCGCCCAACTCAATGCCCGCGCGATGCCCAGACGCGTCGGCACCGACTCGTTTGCCTCGGCCGCGGCTGTTGGCCCGGCTAGGGCCACACGTTGGGCCGCCACCAGCGTGACGACGGTTGCCACCACCACAATGGCCGCGGCGATCCCGAACGACACCCACACCCCGGACACACCGGCCGATGCCATTGCACCCCCGGCGAACGGGCCGATCGCGAAACCCGCGGTCAATACCGCCCCCGCGACAGCCGCGCCGGCGGGGCCTTTCAGATCCGAGGCCCACGCCGTGCACGAGCTGATCGTCAGACCAACGCCGACACCAACGATCAAACGGCCCACCAGCAACACATCCGGATGTTGCGAGAACAGCATCGCCATCGTGCCTGCAAGCGTGGTCACCGACCCAACCCAGGTCACCGATCGACGCCCGTAGGCATCCGATGCCCGACCACCGATGAGGAGGCCGGGCAGGAGTCCTAGTGCATAGATTCCGAAGATCGCATCGAGCGTGCTCCTGCCGAGGTGCTGGCGATCGCTGATCGCGGGCATCAATCCGGCGAAATGATTGGCGGCCCATCCCGCCGACAACAGCACCGCGAGTATGCCGGCGAATAGGGCATCGGGCGCGCGACGGGCACGCTCAGTCGTTGTGATCGGTGTCGATCGTCGCCTGCAAGTCACCGCCACATTCGACAAGAATACGGATCGTCGCCGGGGTGGCTATCCACGCAGCGACTTGACGATGTCGTCGGCTTGCGCGGCGGTTTCACCCGCAACGGAGATCTCGAGTTGCGCCGAGTTCACCGGTGCATTGACTTGCGGTGCTCCGATGACGGTGCCGTCGAGGACGAACGCGGTTTCCTTGCCGACATTGGCAGAGGTGTAGCTATCGAATGCCTCCTGCGAGGCTTGGTCGACGGTGATCACCACGCCATACCCAGTGGCGTTTTGTCGGGATTCGGCGTGCGTCTGATGCAAAACCACCACCTGCGGCCCGAGCGTGTACACGCGCGCGTGGGCAGCATCACAGGCCACCAAGATGCGGCCCGGCGCAGCCGCCCGAGGGGGCTGCTTGCACTCGGGGGTGTCGGCTGTGGCGGGGTCGGATTTGGTTACCGTCCGCACTGAGATCTGGCCCGTGCCTACGCCCGGTGCAGATCCGTGGCACGCCGTCAGTGCCACGGCCGCGGCAAGGACGCACCCGGCACCCAGATAAAGAGAACGCATTGAAAGACAATGCCACGAACGTCGCTCAGGTGTGACGGTCGGGTACGACTATGCGGATTTGAATCATGATCATGGCAAACCTGGCTGCCAACGGGTGCGATCCCTAGGCTGCGCGGGTGATGTCGACCGATCTGGCGCCGGCGCGGGTGTCTTTGCGCGGCGTCGAGCGCACGTTCGGCACGCATACCGTGCTCCGCGAGGTTGACATCGAGATCGAGCCCGGCGAGGTCGTGGCCTTGCTCGGGGCGTCGGGCAGTGGCAAATCGACACTGTTGCGGCTCATCGCCGGACTGGACCGTCCAAGTGGCGGGCGGATCGAGATCGACGGCGAGGGCGTTCGCGGGATAGATCCGCGCTGTGCCATGGTCTTCCAGGAACCTCGTCTACTGCCGTGGCGATCTTTGGCCGCCAACGTCGAATATGGGCTGCCGCCCGGGACGGCGCGCTCGAAAGGTGCTGGCGTAGTGCGGCATTGGCTGGAAGTCGTCGGGCTCAGCGAGTTCGGTGGCCACTACCCGAGACAGGTTTCCGGTGGCATGGCGCAACGCGCGGGGCTGGCCCGCGCCCTCGCGCGACGGCCGCAGGTGCTGTTGCTCGACGAACCGCTGGCAGCCCTTGATGCACTGACCCGACTCCGCATGCAGGACTTGCTCGACGCGGTGCAGCAAGAGGCCGGGACGACCACGGTGTTGGTGACACACGACGTGGATGAGGCGGCGATTCTTGCCGATCGTGTGCTCATCCTGGGCGTCGACGCGGCGGGCAGCGCCGGCATCGCCGCGTCCTACGACGTCGGAATCCCCAAGCCGCGCGACCGCGGTGATCCGTGTATCACCGCCCTGCGTGAACAGTTATTGGACGAGCTCGGCGTGCCTCGACGCAGCGGCGCGACTCTGCGGGCCGCTATCGACGAGGAGGCCACAGCATAGTGGAGGGTCGATATCTCACCTTAATTTCGTTGATTGCCAGCGTGATTGCGGTTTCTGGGTGTGGTTCGAATGCGGGCAATTCTGCCGCGAAGGACATTCACCTGGATTACGCCTACTACAACCCGCTAAGCCTGGTAGTCCGCGATCAGCACCTGCTGGAAAACCGCGGTTACAACGTCACCTGGGTGCTTTCGGCAGGGAGCAACAAGGCCAACGAGGGCCTTCGGTCCAAGGCGTTGGACGTCGGGTCTACCGCGGGTTCGGCCGCGCTGGTCGCGCGGGCCAACGGCTCACCGATCAAGGCCGTGGATCTGTTCGCCGGGGGCGAGTGGACGGCGCTGCTTGTCGCCAAGGACTCACCCATCAATTCGGTGGCCGACCTCAAAGGCAAGAAGGTCGCGGTCACCAAAGGCACCGATCCATATTTCTTCTTGCTGCAATCGCTTGGAACAGCGGGACTTTCGCCCAGCGACATCGAGATCGTCAATTTGCAGCACGCCGACGGTAAGACCGCCCTGGAACGCGGCAACGTCGATGCCTGGTCCGGGCTGGACCCGTTCATCGCGCAGACGATCCAGCAATCGGGCTCGCGGTTCATCTACCGCAACCCGAGTTTCAATTCCTATGGTTTCGTGGATGCTCGGGAGGATTTCATCGCCGCCCACCCCGAGGCCGTCCAAGCCGTGGTCGACAGCTATGAGGAGGCCCGGAAGTGGGCGAAGGCGCATCCCGATCAACTGGCAGCGCTGCTGGCCTCGCAGGCGAACATAGCGCTGAGCGTTGCGCAGGAGGAACTGACCCGGACATTGGTGGACATCAATCCGGTGCCGGGCGACGCGCAGCGGGCGGTGCTGACCCGAGTGGAGCCGATCGCGGTGGCCGACTCCGATATCAAATCCGACGACGCCGGCCGCAACTCGCTGAGCACGCTGATCGAGCCAAAGTACATCCAACAAGCTCACTGACGCCCCGGTCCGGGCGGCTGGCGAAGTTGCCCCGCGTATTGGTCGGGCTGATCGTCCCGGTACTGCTGTTGGTGATCTGGCAGGTTGCCACGGCGGGCACGGGGTATTTCTCGCCCAGCCAGCTCCCGCCTCCCGGCGATGTGGTGTCCGCGCTGGGCGGCGTACTTCGGCGCGGCGAACTATGGACACACCTGGAGGCGAGCGGTTCGCGGGTGCTGATCGGCTACCTGGCCGGCGCTGCCGCCGGGCTCACACTTGGTTCACTCGTCGGGCTATCGGTTGCAGTGCGCCGATTGCTGGCACCGACCGTCGCCGCATTCCGCACCGTGCCCTCCTTGGCGTGGGTGCCGTTGCTGCTCTTATGGTTTGGCATCGACGAAACCCCGAAGATCATCATGGTCGCCATCGGTGCGTTCTTTCCGATTTACACGACGACGGCGTCTGCGCTCTCGCACGTCGACCCACAGTTGCTGGAAGTGGGCCGGGCCTACGGTCGACACGGCGCAACGCTGTTGACCACGGTGATGTTGCCCGCCGCGGCACCAGAGTTGGTGAATGGGCTCCGATTAGGACTGGCCAACGCCTGGCTGTTCGTGGTCGCGGCCGAGCTGATCGCCTCGTCGAAGGGTCTGGGATTCCTGCTCCTCGACAGCCAAAACACCGGCCGTACCGACGTGATGCTGCTTGCCATCGTGCTGCTGGCCGCGCTGGGCAAACTCAGCGACGCGATGTTGGGCGCCATCGAGCATCGGATGGTGCGGCAGCGCAGCTAGCGGCGTGCTGCAGTACGCCACATCAAGCAGGCGGCGGTAAGTAACTGCCACGCGGTGATCGAGTACACGCTTCCGCGCTCCCACGCCCCGTCCGGCAGCAGGTTGGTCCTTGATGTTGCCGAGTTGATCATCAACATCAGCAGACTCAGCAAGCCAAGGGCGGCTGAGAGTTTGGAGATGTGACGGTACCAGCGCCAGCCACCAACCGTCGCGATCACCGCGGAGCCCGCCAGAATCGCGGTGTTGCCTCCGACAATCGCCAGCGCGGCGCCGGCGCGGTGCACGTTCCCGCTGTGCACAGTCCCTATCGTGATGTTGCCGATTGAGTTCGCGGCGAGCAAGCCCAAAAAGACTCGGGCCCTGGGGCTTTCAGGGATCCCCAGGATAAGCACTCCGCCGAGGAAGAACAGCGTGCCCTGCAGGTAGAACGCCGCATGCATCAAGTAAGCCCGGGGGGAGTCGGCGCTGACCCCGAGATCGCTGATGTAATTGTGCGCATAGCTATAAGCAGGCGTAAACCCTGCCGCGGCGACCGCCTCGAGAATGAGGTACCCGACGGCCGCCACAACCCACAGCGCGGCACCGCCTCTGGTCGCCAAGGTGGTCAACCTCCCCGGCGGTGCGGGCCGCCATTGCCTCAATCTTCGCCTGTAATTATCCGGCGCCGAGCGTCACTTCCGTGCGTACGCCGAACCGGTGGGGAGCAGATGCTTGTGTACGAGTTTGTGCCACCGGCGCTGGCGGTACCGGTAGATTCCCACCGCCGCCTTGGCCACGACGGAGGTCAGCGCGCCGGCATCAATGTCAACGGTGTCGCTGTAGCGGCAACGGGTCGGCGAAATCGGCTCGACGTGCAAAGTGTGATTCCATGCCCGCAGAAACCCGCCGTGCTCATGCGTGCGCACCTGCCGGGTGTCCTGATCGATGTCGATCACCTCGATCGTGTGGTGCGAGAACGGAACGAGGTGAAACAGCCAAAGCCAGGCGGTGCCGATCTCGCCCGCCCGCATCGGCTCGGTGCGGCCGACCAACGCGGGGATGCCGAGCAAGCCGCGACAGACGTAGTTGAAGGACGCCGGATGGCAAACCGCCGCCCAGACCCGATCGGCGTCGGTTGGTAATTGGGTTTCGACGTGGATTGTTTGCACAGATCTCCAACTTTCCTAAGGTGCTAGCCCAGAGAACTAGTATGAGTAATTACTCGCATTTTTGGTACTCGCATTGGGGACCGCAGCCGATGGCATCAGCACGACGGCAACTCCAGCCGCGCAAGCAGCCGCGACAGCGTCGTTCGGAGTCGACACGCCAACGGATCCTGGACGCTGCTGCTCACGTTTTCGCCGACCACGGCTATGCCGCCGGGACCACAAACCGGATCGCGGAACGAGCAGGCATGTCCATCGGCTCGCTCTACCAGTACTTCCCGAACAAGGATGCGATCCTCGTCGAGCTGATGACCGCACACGTCCAGGCCGGCATCGCCACTACCCAACGACATCTCGCCGCCGGCCTGCCGGATTCCCTCGAAGACATCCTGCGGCTCTTCGTTCGTGCCACGATCGACAACCATCGAGACGCGCCGGCACTGCACCGCGTCCTATTCGAAGAAGCGCCCCGGCCTCCGGAGTTTCTGCGCATGCTGCATGAATCCGAGGCCGCCGTCGTCACTCTCGCCGAGGCGTTGCTGGACGCTAACCCTGAGGTCCGGGTCGAGGACACCCACACCGCCGCCCGACTTGTCGTCGCCGCCATCGAGTCGCTCGTGCACCGTCTTATCGCCGCGCCCACGCCGATCGAGGTCGCACCGTTCGAGAACGAGTTGGTCGCGATGCTCACGAGATACCTGACCGGATGAGCCAAGCGGCACTTCACGCAACGCCGCGGTAGGTGCGACGCAATCGTGTGGCGTGGCCGCACAATGGCGCGATGCGTGCAGCGTGGCAGGCTTTCCTGGCGGCCGCTGTCGTGCTGCTCGCGCTGGTCGGCTGCGGCGATCAACACGCCGGCCGCCCAACGCCGGGATCGGGTTCTTCGGGTGACTTTCGCGGACCGATTGACATCGGCAACGGACGACACCTCTACCTCGAATGCCGCGGAAAGGGCAGCCCGACAGTCATTTTGGAATCGGGGTATCACAACTCGTCGGATCCGTGGAATCAGTCCGACGCCGATGCGCCGGCGGTAGGCCCCGCCGTGCTACCCGCCCTAGCCGGCACGCATCGCGTCTGCGCCTATGACAGGCCCGGCACCTTGCGAAATTCCGACCCGCCCACTCTCAGCGACCGCAGTTCACCGGTCGCGATGCCACGCACCGCGCAGGACGTCGTCGGCGACCTGCACGCGCTGCTTGCCGCCGCACATCTTCCGGGGCCCTACATTCTGGTGGGGCATTCGCTGGGTGGGCTGTTCGCCCGGCTGTACGCCCAGAGCTACCCCGACCAGGTGTGCGCGGAGGTCTTCGTCGACGCCTTCGGTGTCGAAATACCCAACCTGTTGGGTTCCGACTGGCCCGCTTACCGGCAGGCGTTGGATGAACCGCTGCCGCAGTTCACCGATTCGTCTTCGTTCGAGGTGATCGATATCGATAAGAGCGTCGCGCAGGTCGGCGACGCCCCGGTGTTCCCGCCCATCCCCACCGTCGTGCTGACGAGGACAGAGCCCTTCGTGATTCCCCCGTCGGTTCCGGCTGAACAGGGGGCAAGGCTGGAGCAGGCATGGCGGGAGGCCGCCTCGGATCTCGTCGGGCTGCGCCCGCTTACGCCGCACATCATCGCGACAGGCAGCGACCACTTCATTCAGATGCACCAACCCGACCTGGTGGTGGCCGCCGTAGCTCTGGCGACGCAGCGGGCTGCCCCGCAGCGCTGACCGTCATACTCGGCTCATGAGGGGACCCGCGGTGGCGGAGAACGAACGATGACCATGACCGTGGTGATCGCATTGATCGCGGTGGTCGAACTTGGCGGACTCATCGCCCTCGGAGTGCTCCTGATCGTGTCGCGACGACAACTCAAGGGAGCCAGAACCGCGCTCGAGCGCAGCCGCACCCGCCAGGGCATCCGGCGCCGACGGCGCCGCGGCGTCGCGCCGCTTGCGATCAGGACGGCTTTCAAGACGGCCGATTCGCTGATCACGAAGGGCATCGGCGCCACGGTACGAAACTCGGTCGAAGATCTCGCCGGCTGGGCACAGGTCGAGCGTCCCGATCTCGCCCGGCTCACCGCTGACGGCGACGTCGTGATTGCCTTCTCCGACATTGAGGATTCCACCGCACGAAACGAGGCATTGGGCGACTCAGGATGGGTGAAGGTGCTGGAGCGGCACAACAGGCTCATTCAAAACCGTGTCGACGAGCACGGCGGCCACGTGGTCAAAAATCAGGGCGACGGATTTATGCTCGCGTTCGCCGACCCTGGACGTGCCGTGTTATGCGGGATCGATGTGCAGCGAGCGCTATTCGAAGACACCGAGCGCTGGGAGGGCATTCGCGTCCGAATCGGCATCCATGTGGGAACGTCGGTACGACGCGGTGACGACCTTTTCGGGCGCAACGTCGCGATGGCGGCGCGCATTGCCGGCCAAGCCGACGGTGGTGAAATCCTGATCAGCGAATCGGTGCGCGACGCGATCGACGGGCTGCCTGATATCGAACTCTGCGAACCTTGCGAGGTCGAACTCAAAGGCTTCCAGGGCTGGCACAGCCTGTACCCGGTCAAGGTGCCGCATTGACCGCTGCCCCGAACCGCGGACGTCAACTGCGCCGGCGCAGCACCGGGGTCACCAGCTCACCGGCAGTCAGGTAATTGTCGAGGTTGCGAATCGCCAGCAGCGCCATCGCTCGGCGGGTCCGGGCCGTGGCGCTGCCGACGTGCGGGAACAGCACCACATTGTCCAAATCGAACAGTGCGGCAGGCACATTGGGCTCGTCGACAAAGACGTCCAGCCCGGCCCCGGCCAGCCCACCGCCTGCGACCAGCTCGACCAGCGCGTCTTGGTCGACGACGCTGCCGCGGGCGATGTTGATCAGGTAACCCTCGGGACCCAACGCCTCGAGGACAGCACGGTCGACGAGGTGACGAGTCCGGTTATCGCCGGTGGTAGCGACCACCAGAACATCCACCGACTCGGCCAACTCCAGCGGCGACTCCGCATAGCGATATGGCGAGCCGTCAATTCGATGGCGGTTGTGATACGCGATGGCACAATCGAATCCGAGTAGCCTCGTCGCGATGGCCGAACCGATCCGGCCCAAGCCCAAGATGCCGACCTGCAGGCCACTGACGTCGCGGCCGTAGGAGAAACGGCCCTCGCTCGCCCAGCGGCCCGCCCGCACGAAGCGATCGGCGGCGCCGAAGCGGCGCAGCGTCATCAGGATCAGCCCGAGCGCGGTGTCGGCGACGGTGTCCGACAGCACGTCCGGGGTGTTGCTCACGCCGATACCGCGTTTACCGGCCGCCTCCAGGTCGATCGAATCCACGCCCGCCCCGTAGTTGACGATCGCCTCCAGCTTCGGCAGAGCCGCAATGGTCTCCGCGTCGATGCCGAGCTGGCCCGACGTCACGACCACACGAAACTTCCCCGCGTGCTCGGCCAGGAACTCGGCCCGCTGTGGACCCCCGGGTAGCTTAGGGATGTCGTAGCGCGCTGCTAGCTCTGCTGCGAATGTCGGCTCGAAATGGCCGATGCCTAGCACGTCGTTCGTCTTGATGACCGTCACGCTTGCATCATCTCTCAGGTAACCTCGAAGAGCCCGGTCGGATGCTAGACAATGACCCGATGGGTATACCCCGGGCACGGGAATGGATTGACCAATGCGAGACGCTGATCACCCGCCGGGGACACCGCATCGCTTTCCGGCGCCGCGGGAACGGGCCGACGGTGCTCCTGCTGCACGGATTTCCCACCTGGTCGTACGACTACGTTGACGTCGCCACCGACCTTGCCGCTGACCACGACGTGGTCACGCTGGACTTCCTCGGGTACGGCGCCTCCGACAAACCAAACCCGTATGAGTATTCCGTTGCCGAATCAGCCGATGTGGTCGAGGATTTGGTGGCACACCTTGGGTTGGACTCGGTATACCTGGTCGCCCACGACTACGGCGGCATCGTCGCCCAGGAGCTCATCGATCGAACTCTGGCGGGCAAGCTCGGGTTCGGGATTTTCAGCCTCGTCATGCTGAACTCCGGCATGGTCTACAGCGCCTACCGGCCGACGCTCTTACAGAAGTTGTTGATCCTGCCGGGAATCGGGAAGCTGATCGCCAGCCGGGTCACCGCCGCGGGGCTCCGCTCTGGGCTCGACGCGGTCCGCGGGTCCCGGCTCACCGACGCCGAACTCGACGATCTCTGGTACGGCGTCTCCCGAGATAACGGCCACAAGCTCGCTTATCGGCTCATCCGCTACAACGCCGAACGCGCCGTGCATCATCGCCGGTGGGAGCAGGCCCTGGCCGACTGGAACGGCCCGCTGCACCTGGTGTGGGGGCCCGATGATCCGGTCTCGGGGCGTCACGTCCTGAAGCAGGCGACTGCGGTGCTGCCGCGCGCGAAGGTGACGGAATTCGTTGGTGTGGGCCACTATCCGCAGTCCGAAGCGCCGCAAGCCGTTGCGGCCGCAATCCGCGGCGCCTAGCCGAGCGTCAGCTAGAAGAAGGTTCCCGAATACGGGGCCTCGGCCACCGCGAACAGCTGGTCGGCCACCACAAGCGCTGCGGGATCGTCGGTGTGGGCCAGGCCCGCGGCGTCGAGGCTGCGCCAGGTGGTGCCGCCGAGCAGGACGGCGCCGAGCCCCTCTACTCCGATGTGTAGCTGGGCGCGGCGCTTCGTGGACTCAACACCGTCGCCCGTGATGGTGAAGCTAGCTGAATTATTCGGCAGGAGAGGGTCATTGACGGCGATGGTGACGGAGCCGGCGCTGGCGTATTTCCTTGCGGCCAGGGCCTTCTCGGCGTCCACGATGCGCAGCCACGTTTCATCGTGCACCGCGGTGACCCGCATGGCTCGCCGGTCGATGAGCAGCCACGGCAGCGGATTGTCGAGCGGGAGCATCCAGAACGTCACGCGATCGACCAGATCCAGCTCGAACAGGAAACGCAGCAGCCCGACATAGGCGTCCAGCGTGGGCGCGAACAAATCTTCGACCACGATGGTGCGCTGGTCGCTGAAGAACCATGTCGCGGTGTCCATCGGGCGGTAGCGGGCGAAGCCCGACTCGGATCCGGGCTCCCCGTGCACCGCGATATACGAAGCGCCAGGCGACGATTCGGCCCGCAGTCGCACGCCCTGCCACCACACCGCGGTCCGGGCGATGGTTCCCACCCGCGACGGACGATTGGTGTCATAGACGCGAGGCAAGACTTCCCATGCCTCGGCGGCGTCGACCAGTCGCACCGGACCGCCGGCCGGGGCGCCGGGACGGAATGCAGCCCGAGCCGTCGCAACCTCCACGGTTTGCGCCGAGCTCGCGACGCCGTAGCCATATCGCCCGTAAATCGTTGCCTCCGAGGCTCGCAACGAGGCGACGATCTCACCGCGCTGGGCAAAGTCGCGCAACTGATGGTTTATCAGGGCCGTCGCGATGCCCTGCCGGGTGAAGGAGGGCAGCACCCCGATGTGGGTTACCGCGGCGTGGTTCACGACGGCCCCGCCGGGCAGCGTCAGGGTGTTCGTCAGGGCATCGGCGGTGCCGGCGAGTTGTCCCGCGACGAATGCGCCGACGGTGCGTCCGGGCTCGAGCAACGTGGTGATCTGGCCGGGTGTGAGAACCGGCAGCGGTGGAATGCCCACCATCGCGGTGCGGAACACGTTCGCCGCGGCGATGAGGTCGTCCTCGGCGTCGAGAACACGGATCTCGGTGGTCATAAGGCCATCATGTCGCGCGCCCGGCCAGGGGCCGCCCGCGGCCCGGCCGATCGGGTGCGTTCCGGAAAGCGCGCAGTTCGCGGGGCCCGCCGAGTTAACGTACCCGGCGCAGTCTGGCAAGGGGCGGGTTAAATCCGGCCGGAATCCAACTTGTTCTCCGCCCGCCCGGCACCTAGCTTGGCGAGAGATGTCTGCGAGATTTTTCTGGTTCCTGCCTACCACCGGCGACAGCCGCTCCATCGTCGGTGGCTCCCACGCGTCGGCGAACCGCGATATCCCCAGCGGGTATCGCGCACCGAGCCGTCGCTACCTGGCCGAGGTGGCTCGCGCCGCTGACCGGCTGGGCTTTGAGGGCGTGCTGACGCCGACCGGGACTTGGTGTGAAGACGCCTGGCTGACCTCGGCCGCGTTGTTGGCCGAGACCGAGAAGCTGAAGTTCCTGGTCGCGTTTCGCCCCGGACTTGTGCCACCGACCCTGGCCGCACAGCAGACCGCGACATTGCAACGGTTCTCCGAGGGCAGGGTGCTGCTCAACGTGGTCAGCGGCAGCGACGACGCCGAACAACGTCGGTTCGGCGATTATCTGGGTCACGACGAGCGCTACGGCCGCACCGCCGAGTTCCTGCAGATCGTCACCTCGGTGTGGACCCAGGAGTCGGTGAACTTCACCGGGAAGTACTACACCGTTGAAGACGCCCGAGTCTCGGCACCACCGAATCCGTTGCCGGAAATCTACTTTGGTGGTTCCTCGGGAGCGGCGCTGCCGATCGCGGCCGAGTTCGCCGACGTGTACCTGACCTGGGGTGAGCCGCCGCAGGCGGCGGCCGCCAAGATCGAGAAGGTGCGGGCCGAGGCCGCCGCCCGGGGCAGGAAGGTGCGGTTCGGGATTCGGCTGCACACCATCAGCCGGGACACCTCGGCGGCAGCCTGGGCCGTCGCCAACGATCTGCTCGCCGACATCAGCGACGAGCAGATCGCCAAAGCCACAGCGCTGCATGCCAGTTCGGAGTCCGAAGGACAGCGACGGATGACGGCGCTACACGGTGGCCAGGTCGACAAACTCGAGATCTACCCGAATCTGTGGGCCGGCGTAGGCCTGGTGCGTGGCGGTGCGGGCACCGCGCTGGTCGGCAGCCACCAGGAAGTCGCCAACCTGATCAGCGAATACCATTCGCTGGGCTTCGACGAATTCATCCTGTCGGGCTACCCGCACCTCGAAGAGGCGTACTGGTTCGCCGAAGGCGTGCTGCCGCTGCTAGCCAAGACGGAATAATCGAGCTCGGCGCCGAGTTTTTATTCGCAGTGATTTAAGCAGCGCCGCTGCATATCGGACGGTGCGAGACGCGCAGACCGCGACTTCGTGGCCCGACGCGACCCGCTCGGCGTAACTACCATTTGAATCGCGCGGGGTGCGAGCAGGACGGGAGTCGACAATGCGGTCAGCGAAGTGTTGTCAGCCGCCGGCACCGCATGTGTGCGCGGCGGCTTCCCCCGCCTGATCGGCGACTCCCGCGCCAGCGGGAACTGGCCACACCCGTTGTCGTCACACGGGTCTCCGCGTCAACTACGAAAGCGATTCCGCTGATGACTAATTCGTCGAGTCATATCCGCCTCGCGGTGGCGTTGGATGGCGCCGGGTGGCATCCGGCGGCGTGGCGTGAGGCCGACGCGCGTCCGGACGAGTTGTTCGACGCGGGCTACTGGGCCGATCTGGTCGCCGAATCCGAACGCGGATTGCTGGACTTCGTGACGATCGAGGATTCGCTGACGCTGCAATCCGACCACCCTTTTGAGCCCGACGAGCGCATCGATCGCGTCCGCGGCCGACTGGACGCGCTGCTGATCGCCGCCCGGGTCGCACCGCTCACCCAACGGATTGGGCTGATACCGACGGTGACCGTAACTCACACCGAGCCGTTCCACGCGTCGAAATCGGTTGCCACGCTTGACTATGTCAGTACCGGTCGCGCTGGAGTGCGGGTTGCGATTTCGGCTCGCCCTGATGCGGCGGCACACTTCGGGCGCCGCGCCCTTCCACACCTTTCGGCCGATCCGAACAACGATCCGGCTGCCCAGCAGCAAGTCAGCGAGTATTTCGCCGAAGCCGCGGATTACGTTGAGGTACTGCGTCGTTTGTGGGACAGCTGGGAGGACGACGCCGAGATCCGCGACATCGCCACCGGCCGTTTCGTCGACCGCCGCAAGCTGCACTACGTCGACTTCGAGGGACGCTGGTTCTCCGTCAAGGGGCCTTCCATTACGCCCCGTCCGCCACAAGGCCAGCCGATCATCGCGGCCCTGGGCCACGGTGGAGTGTCCTACCAGCTCATCGCCGAGTCCGCCGACGTCGGATTCGTGACTCCGCACGATGCCACACAGGCGGCAGACATCGTGGTCGAGATCGGTGCGTTACGCCGGGCCGTCGGCCGCACTCCGGACACGTTGCACATCTTTGCTGATTTGGTGGTGTTCCTCGATCGCACTCCGCAGGCCGCACAGACGCGCAAGGACCGACTCGACGATCTCATCGGAGCCGAATACCGCAGCGATGCCGAGGTTTTCGTGGGCACTTCGGCGCAGCTGGCCGACCTGCTGCAGGAATGGCATGCCAGCGGTCTATCGGGGTTCCGGTTACGTCCGGCCACACTGCCGCATGACCTCGTCCAAATCACCGAGTCGTTGGTGCCCGACTTACGTCGCCGCGGGCTGTTGCGCAGCGCCTATGAAACCGACACGCTTCGCGGGTTGCTCGGACTTGGTCACCCCGCTAACCGCTACGCAACCGCCTGACATAGCCGAGGACTTTCAATGAGCAAGCCGATCAAGCAGATTCATCTCGCGGCGCACTTCCCCGGCGTCAACAACACCACGGTGTGGAGCGATCCGGCGGCCGGCAGCCACATCGAGTTCAGCTCGTTTGCGCAATTCGCGCAGGCCGCCGAGCGGGGCAAGTTCGACTTCCTGTTCCTCGCCGAAGGGCTGCGCCTACGCGAGCAGAACGGCCAGATCTACGACCTGGATGTGGTCGGTCGTCCGGACACCTTCACGGTGCTGGCCGCGCTCGCGGCGGTCACCGATCGAATTGGCTTGACCGGCACCATCAATTCCACTTTCAACGAGCCCTACGAGGTGGCTCGGCAGTTCGCCTCGTTGGATCACCTCTCCGGCGGCCGGGCCGCCTGGAATGTCGTGACTTCGTGGGATGCGTTCACCGGCGAGAACTTTCGCCGTGGCGGATTTTTAGCCGAGGACCAGCGTTACGAGCGGGCGAAGACCTTCCTGCAGACGACCCGGGAACTCTTCGACTCCTGGCGGGGCGACGAGATCGTGGCGGACAAGGCGACCGGCGTGTTCCTGTCCGATCCGAATCCCGGTGCATTCGCGCATAGGGACGCACATTTCGACATCCACGGGCGCTTCAACGTCCCGCGCAGCCCGCAGGGCCGGCCGGTGATCTTCCAGGCCGGCGACTCCGACCAGGGCCGTGACTTCGCCGCCGCTGGCGCCGACGCGATCTTCTCCAGGCACAGCACCCTGGGGGCCGGGCAAGCGTTTTACGAAGACGTCAAGGGTCGCCTCGCCCGCTATGGACGCCGCCGCGACGAGCTACTCATCCTGCCGGCCGCGACCTTCGTGATCGGCGATACCGACGCCGAGGCCGAGGAGATTGCGCACCAGGTACGGCTTGCGCAGGTGTCCCCGCAGACGGCGATCAAGTTTCTCGAGCAACTATGGAACCGCGACCTGTCCGACCACGACCCGGACGGTCCGCTACCCAGCGTGGACCCGGTGGTGGGGGAGAACACCATCTCGCGCGGCCGTGCCAGCGTCCGCATGTTCCGCGACCCGATCGCGATCGCCAACGACTGGCGGGCCCAGGCCGAAGCGGAGAATCTGACCACCCGCGAATTGATCGTCGAGGTCACCGGACGCCAGTCGTTCATCGGCTCACCACAAACCGTCGCCGCGACGATCAACGATTTCGTGCAGGCCGACGCCAGCGACGGATTCATCCTGGTTCCCCACATCACGCCTGGCGGGCTCGATCCCTTTGTCGATCAGGTGGTGCCATTGCTTCAGGAGCGCGGGGTGTTCCGGGCGGACTACACCGGAACCACGCTGCGTGACCATCTGGGGCTTGCGCCGCTGCCGGCGCCGCTGCGATCGAGTTCTTCAACCGAGGTGGCGTCGTAAGCGTCATGACGACTCCACTCAATGTCCTTGACCTGGTCCCGATTTCGTCGGGCTCGACCGCGACCCAGGCGTTGCACAACAGCATCGATCTGGCTCGCCAGGCCGAGGCTCTCGGTTATGCGCGCTACTGGTTCGCCGAACATCATCTGAACCCCGGGGTCGCCGGGACTTCTCCGGCGGTGCTGCTCGCGCTGACCGCCGCTGCGACGTCGACGATCCGGCTCGGTTCGGGCGCAGTGCAGATGGGGCATCGGACCGCGCTGGCCACGGTGGAGGAATTCGGCCTGTTGGATGCGCTGCACCCGGGCCGCTTCGATCTGGGGTTGGGACGTTCGGCGGGTAAGCCACGCGAGCCGGCAGTGCTGACACCGGCGGCGTCGTCGCAGGCGGTGATCGACGGACGCGCACCGAACGGGCTGTTGATTCCGGCCGGATTCGACCCGAGGCCGCTGCTGAAGTCGCCGCGCTTCGCGCTGCAGAAGGCGTTGCTGCAGCTGCCCGGTGCGCAATCACAGGAGTACACCGAGCAGGTCGAGGACGTCTTGGCGCTGATCGCGGACACCTATCACTCCGACGACGGCGAAGAGGCGCACGTCGTGCCGGGTGCGGGCGCTGATCTGCAGATCTGGATCCTGGGCAGCAGCGGTGGTGAGAGCGCCGCCGTCGCCGGGAACCGCGGCCTACGCTTCGCCGCCAACTACCACGTCGCCCCGGCCACCGTCCTCGAGGCAGCCGACGGTTACCGGGCCGAGTTTCGGCCCTCGGACGAGCTGGCCCTGCCTTACGTGGCGGTCTCCGCCGATGTCGTCGTCGCCGACGACGAGGCCACCGCTCGCGAGCTGGCCGCGGGTTACGGACCCTGGGTGCGCAGCATCCGCACCGCGGAGGGCGCGATCCCGTATCCCACTCCGGCCGAAGCCCGCGCACGTACCTGGACCGAGGTCGACCGCGATCTGGTTGCCGACCGCGTCGATACCCAATTCGTCGGATCTGCAGTACAAGTCGCTGATCGGCTGGAGCAGTTGCGCGATGCCACCGAGGCCGACGAACTCATCATCACGACCATCACCCACGACCACGCGGACCGGGTGCGGTCCTATCAACTGCTCGCCGACGAGTGGGCCCGCCGGTAGGCGACGCTCGCAGTCATACCGCCGCCCAGCCGCCGTCCGCACTCAGGATGGTTCCGTGGATATTGGCGGCGTCGTCGCTGGCCAGAAATACCACCGAGGCCGCCACTTCGTCGGGCGTGCTCATCCGTCGGGAGGGAAGCCGGGCCAGCACGGGTTCGAGGTGGTCGGCGTACTCCTGTTGTCGCTCGGTGGCGATCGGCCCCGGCGCGACCGCGTTGACCCGAACCCCCAACGGTCCGTATTCGTCGGCCCAGGACTTGGTGAACGAATGGATCGCGGCTTTGTTAGCGGAGTAAATCGCCGAGCCACTTGATCCGCGAAGGCCGGTGATCGAGCCAATGTTGACGACGGCGCCCTTGCCGTGGCGCGCCATCTGGGGTGCTATCACGCCGGTCAGCAGAAATGGCGCAAAGACGTTGACGGCGAACGCATCTTGAAGTAATCGCGCCGAGATATCAGCGGTCGGTGTCGGCATCAGTAGGGTAGCCGCGTTGTTCACCAAGATGTCGAGGTGCCCGCCGGCGGTCTCGGTGGCCGTCTCGGCCATCCGCCGCACTTCCTCGTCACCGGCGCCGAGGTCGGCAGCTACGAAAGCCCCGTCGCCCCCGGCCGAGCGGATGTCGGCGACGACGGTGTCGCCGCGGGACTTGTCGCGTCCGCTGACGATGACGAAGGCGCCACTGGCGGCCAGCGCCTTCGCGATGGCGACTCCGAGACCTCCGGTGGAACCGGTGACAAGTGCTGTGCGGCCGGATAGCCGCGTATTGTTTGGACCCATGAGTCCACATACTGCCGTAACAGAAATGGACCTACAAGTCCAGAAATTGACGGCGAAAGGGCGGGCCACTCGTCAGCGGATCATTGAGGGCGCTGCCACCGAGATCCGGACCCGTAGTGTGGCGCTGACCACGCTCGAAGACATCATGGACCGCACGCGCACATCGAAAAGCCAGCTTTTCCATTACTTTCCGGGCGGCAAGGAACAGTTGCTGCTCGCGGTTGCCGCATACGAGTCGCAGATGGTGATCGACGACCAGCAACCACACCTGGCAGCGCTCACATCATGGGCGGCTTGGCAACGATGGCGCGACGTGGTGGTAAATCGCTATCGCCGCCAGGGACAGAATTGTCCGATCGCGGTGCTCATGTCCGAGATCGGGCGCACCACCCCGGGTGCCCAGGCTGTTACGACGGAGCTGATGGCCAAGTGGCACGGCGCCATCGCTACCGGCATTCGCTCAATGCAGGAGCAGGGCAAGATCGCCACCCGGGTAGATGTCGACCGCGCCGCCGCGGCCATGCTCGCCGGTATCCAGGGCGGGGTCGGCATCATGCTGGCAACTGGCGACCTGTCCTACCTGGAGGCCGCTCTCGACGAGAGTATCGGCGCGCTGCACAACAGCTGACGTTCTCCGGGCCTAGCGAATCGGCAGACCGGTCACCGCGCGCGAAATCACCAGGCGCTGGATCTCGCTGGTGCCCTCGAAGATGGTGAAAATCTTTGCGTCCCGGTGCATTCGCTCCACCGGATAGTCGCGGGTGTACCCGTTGCCGCCCAGGATCTGGATGGCCTCGTCGGTGACGTAAACCGCGGTCTCGCTCGCAACCAGCTTGGCCATCGAGCCCTCCGCTGAATCAAAGCTCTTGTTGTTGCGCGCCATCCAGCCGGCCCGCCACACCAGCAGACGAGCCGCGTCGACCCGGCTCTTCATGTCTGCCAGCTTGAACGCCACCGCCTGGAATTCGCCGATCTTGCGGCCGAATTGCTCGCGCTGGCAGGCGTATTCGAGGGCGTATTCATAGGCGGCCCGCGCCACGCCGACGGCCATCGCGCCGACGGTAGGCCGGGTGCGTTCGAAAGTCTTCATCGCCGCCTGTCCACCTGCGGAGGAGCCGGATTTGACCCGGGCGATCCGCGCCTCGAACTTCTCCCGGCCGCCGAGAATGCAGTCCTCGGGCAGCCGGACGTTGTCGAGCACCACCTCGGCGGTGTGCGATGCGCGGATCCCGTGCTTTTTGAACTTCTGCCCCTGCGACAGTCCTTTGGTGTCCGGCGGGATGACGAAGCTGGCCTGGCCGCGGGTGCCGAGTTCGGGATAGACCGAGACCACCACGATGTGCACGTTGGCGATCCCGCCATTGGTGGCCCAGGTCTTGGTGCCGTTGATGACCCATTCGCCGGCCGCTTCGTCGTAGCGCGCACGGGTGCGGATGGCGCCCACGTCAGAACCCGCATCGGGCTCCGATGAGCAGAACGCACCGAGCTTGGGGTCGCCGGGCGTCCCGAACATTTCGGGCAGCCAACGGCCCAGCTGCTCGGGAGTTCCGTTGCCCGCCAACGCCGCTGCGGCCAGCCCGGTGCCCATGATGGACAGCGCGATGCCCGCGTCGCCCCAGAACATCTCCTCGAATGCGGTGATGAAGCCCAGTCCCGTCGGCTCGGCGGCTTGCTGCGCGAAGAAGTCGGGGGAGTACAGCCCTACCTTCGCCGCTTCTTGGATCACCGGCCACGGAGTTTCCTCACGTTCATCCCATTCGGCCGCGGCCGGACGGATGACGTCGCTCGCGAATTGGTGCACCCAATCGCGGACCTCGATCACATCGTCGCTTAGTTCTAGTGAGAACGTCATGTTCAGCTCCTGAAATAGGTTGGCAGTCAGGGGTTTTTGCGGTTGGTGTACTGGGCGAGGACGCTGAGCGTTTGGTTGACCCACGCCTCGAAGTAACGGTCGCCGTCGATGTTGCCGGGCGTGCGACCGGTCAGCGCTTGCAACGTCGCGGCGTAGGAAAGCGACCCGATCGCGACGGCCGCGGCCGCCTCGGGGTCCGGGATGCTGGTGCGCCCGGAGCGGTTGGACGCGGCGAGCTCGTCGGCGAATCGCTGATAGGCGTTGTCGGTAATGACCTGCCAGGTCTTCTCGTCGAGATCGCCGACCTCGTCGGGTTCGCGCAGCATGACCTTGAGCACGTCCTCGCCATGGGTGAGGTTGTTCCAGATCAGCTGGCCGGCCGTGCGTACCGCCTGCTCGACGCTGCCCGGATCCCCGGCGTCGTACTGCTCACGGGCGGCCACAATGCTGTCGATCCGGTGCGCAACTGCTGCCTCTAACAGCTCACGCTTGGAAGCGAAGTGTTTGTACAGCGCGCCCGAGCCCGGCGCGAGGCCGGACGCCCGCTGGATGTCGGCCACCGATGTCGCCGCGTAGCCCTTGGCGGCGAATAACGTCAGCGCTTCGGCCAGCAGCCGGTCACGCCCCGAGACGGACATGGTGAGAGAGTACTCACTCACCAGCGCCCGGGGCAAATCAGTGCCGGGGACGCGGTAGCCGCACCGGGTGGCGATGCGCGATGCTGGAACCCGGGGCGAGCGCGACGACGGAAGGATCGCAGTGAACGAAGAGCAGCGCAATGTCATGGCGTCGGGGCTCGGCTTTATCGCCGCGCTGGACCAAAGCGGCGGCAGTTCGCCAAAAGCGCTGAAGCTCTACGGAATTGAGGAGGACGCCTACGATGGCGACGAGCAGATGTTCGACCTCATCCACCAGATGCGGGCGCGGCTGATATCGAGCCCGAGCTTTACCGGCGACAAGATCATCGCGACCATCCTGTTCGAGCAGACCATGGACCGCACCATCAACGGCGAGGACTCTGCGGCGTTTCTGTGGAAGCAGAAGCACATTGTGCCGTTCGTGAAGGTCGATCAGGGACTGAGCGACGTCGACAATGGCGTGCAGCTGATGAAGCCCATGACGAAACTCGACTCGTTGTTGGAGCGCGCCGTTGAGAAGGGCATTTTCGGTACCAAGATGCGCTCGTTCATCCAAGAGCCGAACCAAGAGGGCATCAAGGCCATCGTCGACCAGCAATTCGAGTACGCAGCGCAGATCACCGGGCGCGGACTGATGCCGATCATCGAGCCCGAGGTCAGCATCAAAAGTCCCGACAAGGCACGAGCCGACAGCCTGCTGGTGTCGGCGCTGAGCACGAAGCTCGACGAACTCCCCGACGATCGGCAGGTGATGCTCAAGCTGACGCTGCCCGACGAAGACAACCTGTATGCGCCGTTGATCGATCATCCAAGAGTGCTGCGGGTGGTTGCCCTGTCTGGTGGCTACAGCCTCGCCGAGAGCTGCACAATCCTGGTCCGCAATCATCGCCTGATCGCCAGTTTCTCGCGAGCCTTGACGGAGGGGTTGACCGCCCAGCAGACCGAAGCGGAATTCGACGAAAAGCTCGGCTCCAACATCGCGGAGATCTACGCGGCCTCGGTGACATAACGTCCGTCGCGCAGGGTGCTCGCGCGCACTAGTCTTCCGAACATGGCTGGAAAAAAGTCGCTGCCGAAACTCTTCCTCGAGTGGCCCGTTATCCGTCAGTTGCGTTCGGGGGACTCGTTTGGCCGCGGGACCGCGGTGACCTCCAAGCAGACGCGCGATGTCACCGCGCGCACGACGACGGCCGATCGGGTCGTGCAAAGCGTGTGTCCCTACTGCGGGGTCGGGTGCGGTCAGCGGGTGTTCGTCAAGGACGAGAGGGTCGTCCAGATCGAGGGGGACCCCGACTCGCCGATCTCGCGAGGGCGCCTGTGCCCCAAGGGTTCGGCCAGCGAGCAGCTGGTCAATTCGCCGGGCCGGCAGATCCATATGCTTTACCGCGCCCCGCACGCCACCGAATGGCAGCGGCTGGATCTGGAAACCGCCATCGGCATGGTGGCAGACCGCTTCGTGGAGTCCCGCCGCCACACCTGGCAGGACATCGACAAGAAGGGTCAACTGCTGCGCCGCACCATGGGTATCGCCGCGCTGGGCGGTGCCACGCTGGACAACGAAGAGAACTACGTCATCAAGAAACTCTTCACCGCCGCCGGTGCGATCCAGATCGAGAACCAAGCGCGTATTTGACACTCCGCCACGGTTCCCGGTCTGGGAACCTCGTTCGGGCGCGGCGGCGCCACCCAATCACTACAAGACATGGCCAACGCGGATTGCATCGTCATCCAGGGCTCGAATATGGCCGAGTGCCACCCAGTGGGTTTCCAGTGGGTGGAGGAGGCTCGGGCCCGTGGGGCGCGGGTGATCCACGTCGACCCGCGCTTCACCCGCACCTCGGCGGTGTCGGACAAACACATTCCGATCAGGGCCGGTTCGGATGTCGTTCTGCTCGGTGCGCTTATCAACCACGTCCTGCGCAACGACCTGTGGTTCAAGGAATACGTCGTCGCGTACACGAACGCGGCGACCCTGATCAACGAGAACTACCGGGACAGTGAGGATCTCGGCGGGTTGTTTTCCGGGCTCGACCCCGCCACGGGTCAATACGACCAATCGACCTGGGCTTACGCAGAAGAGGAAGCCCAGGAGAACGACGCTGCCGGCGCAGGGGTCGCAGAGCACGGCACCAGCGCCTCGGAGCGCGCCGCGGGCGATGCCTACGGTAGTGGTGGTCCGCCACTACCGCATTCGCGGGTGCAACGCGACGACACCCTCGAGCACCCCCGCACGGTGTTTCAGATTCTCAAAAGGCATTTCGCCCGCTACACGCCGGAGATGGTTCGCGAGCTCTGTGGCATCAGCATCGAGGACTTCGACTATCTCGCACGGTCCATCACCGAGAACTCCGGGCGTGAACGCACCACCTGTTTCACCTATGCGCTCGGCTGGACGCAACACACCCTTGGTGCCCAAATCATCCGGACTTCAACGATTTTGCAGCTGCTGCTGGGCAATGTCGGCCGCCCGGGCAGCGGTATCATGGCCCTCCGCGGGCACGCCTGCATCCAGGGCTCCACCGATATTCCGACGCTGTTCAATCTCCTCCCCGGCTACCTGCCGATGCCCAAGGCGGGCACTCACGACACCCTCGCCGAATACCTCGATGCGGTCGGGTCGAAGAAGCAGAAAGGCTTCTGGGCAAACGCAGACACCTACATGGTCAGCCTGCTCAAGGCTTGGTGGGGTGACGCCGCTCAGGCGAACAATGATTGGGCTTACGACTACCTGCCGAGGCTGAGTGGCCCGCATGGCACCTATCAGACCGTGATGGCGATGCTCGACGATGAGGTCGAGGGCTACTTCGTGTTGGGCCAGAACCCCGCCGTCGGGTCGGCCAACGGCCGAATGCAGCGGATGGGGATGTCTCACCTCAAGTGGCTGGTGGTCCGCGACCTCAACATGATCGAGAGTGCCACCTGGTGGAAGGACGGTCCCGAAATCGCTTCGGGTGAGCTGCGCACCGAGGACATCCAGACCGAGGTTTTCTTCTTCCCCGCGGCCTCCCACGTCGAGAAGGCCGGTTCGTTCACCCAGACGCAGCGGTTGGTGCAATGGCGGCACAAGGCGGTCGACCCACCGGGCGATTGCCAGAGCGAGCTGCAGTTCTTCATCGAGTTGGGCAACCGGATCAGGCAGCGACTGGCCGGCTCCACCGACGAGCGTGATCGCCCGCTACTCGATCTGACCTGGGATTATCCAGTCGACGAGCACGGTGACCCCGAGTCTGACGCGGTGCTGGCCGAGATCAACGGCTACCACCTGACGGGCCCGGATGCCGGCACGGCCGTCTCGGGGTTCACCGAGCTGCGCGCCGACGGATCGACCGCGTCGGGCTGCTGGATTTACGCCGGAGTGCACGCCGGTGGCGTCAATCACGCCGCCAATCGGGTCCCGCACGGCGGCCCGACGCCGAGCCAGTCCGAGTGGGGCTGGGCATGGCCGGCTAACCGGCGGATTCTCTATAACCGCGCCTCGGCCGATCCCGAAGGCAAGCCGTGGAGCGAGCGCAAGAAGTACGTCTGGTGGGACGAGAAACAGGCCCGCTGGGTTGGCAACGACGTGCCCGACTTTGTGGTCGACCGCGCCCCGAGCGCGCGCCCGGACCCTCATCTTGGTGGACCTGCCGCCCTCGCCGGTGACGACCCGTTCATCATGCAGGCCGACGGCAAAGGGTGGCTGTTCGCCCCGACGGGCATGCTGGACGGCCCGCTGCCCACCCACTATGAGCCGCAGGAATCGCCCGTCGCCAACGGGCTTTACCGGCAGCAGCAGAACCCGTCGCGAGTGATATTCCCGCGCAAGGACAATCTCTTCGCGCCCAGCGCGGGCGACCCCGGCGCCGACATTTACCCGTATGTGTTCACCACCTACCGGCTGACCGAGCATCACACCGCCGGCGGGATGAGCCGATGGCTGCCCTATCTCTCCGAATTGCAACCCGAGATGTTCTGCGAGGTCTCTCCCGAGCTGGCCGCCGAACGTGGCCTCGAGCCCTACGGGTGGGCGACCATCATCTCGCCCCGTGCGGCGATCGAGGCCAAAGTGCTTGTTACCGAAAGGATGACCCCGTTGGTGATCGGCGGTCGCACTGTGCACCAGATCGGGCTGCCGTACCACTGGGGCGTCGGCGGCGACGCCGTGGTCAGCGGGGACGGGGCCAATGACCTGCTCGGGGTCGCACTCGACCCGAATGTGCAGATCCAGGAGTCCAAGGTGGGGTCCTGCGACATCCGCCCGGGCCGTCGGCCGCACGGCGAGGATCTGCTTCGTCTGGTCGCCGAATATCAATCTCGCTCGGGTGCCACGGTCGAGACGGACAATATACGAATCACCGATGCCGTCCGGGAGAGCTGGGATGTCAGCGATCCATCGCGCAGGACCGACACTAGGGGAGCCGATGGGCCAACTGACCGGTCCGACTGACCCGGCGACCGATGCCGGCTGGGACCATCTCAAGCCGCGCAAGGGCTTCTTCACCGACACCTCGATCTGTATCGGGTGCAAGGCCTGTGAAGTGGCGTGCAAGGAATGGAACCGCAATCCCCGCGACGGCGACCTCGAGTTGCTGGGTTCGTCCTACGACAACACCGGAGCGTTGGGGGCGAGCACCTGGCGGCACGTGGCGTTCATCGAGCAGGGCCGCGACCGTATCGACGAGGCACGCGAATCCGGTCAGGCGCTCATCGATTTGGGTATGCCCGCGCTGCCCGGGGCTCCCGAACCCGTCGACACCAAGCCTTTCGAGGCGCCCGACACCCCGGAGTTTCGCTGGCTGATGTCCTCCGATGTGTGCAAACACTGCACGCACGCCGGCTGCCTCGACGTCTGCCCCACCGGCGCCCTCTTCCGCACTGAGTTCGGCACGGTCGTGGTGCAGGACGACGTCTGCAACGGTTGCGGCACCTGCGTGGCCGGATGCCCGTTCGGCGTGGTGGAGCGGCGCAGCGATGGCACGTATGCCACGCCGGCGGAACGGCCCGGGCGGCCGGCGGAAAAAATCGTCACCGGCGTCGCCCAGAAATGCACCCTCTGCTACGACCGCCTGGTCGAAGACCAGATACCGGCCTGCGCCCAAACCTGCCCGACCACGTCGATCAAGTTCGGCGATCACGACGACCTGGTGGAGCGGGCGCGGGAACGAGTCGCCGAGCTACACGCCCAGGGCCGCACCGAAGCCCGCCTCTACGGCGCCAACGAGCGCGACGGTGTCGGTGGCACCGGGTCGATGTTCCTGCTGCTGGACGAACCGGAGGTCTACGGCCTGCCGCCCGATCCGCGGGTCTGCACTGCTGACCTGCCGACCATGTTCAAGCGGGCGAGCATGGCTGCCGCCGGCATGTTCGGCGCCGCCGTGCTCGCATTCTGGAGGAGCCGGTGAGCACGTCGGAGTTCGACAGCCTGCGTCCGCCGGAGCCGGTGCGCGGCAAGCGGCGCCGCAGCGGAAAAGGCCAGGTCCGCAGGGGCGGTGCGGACGGCTCGCGCGAGATGCCGATGGTTCCGGAGGCCGAGTTCACCTCGTACTACGGACGTCCGGTGGTCAAGCCCGCGCCGTGGGGACACGAGGTCGCGGCGTACTTGTTTCTGGGAGGCGTCGCGGGCGGGTCCGGCCTGCTGGCTGCCGGCGCTCAGCTGACCGGGCGCACCAAATTGCGCCGCAACACCAGGCTGTCCGCCCTGGTAGCGGTGATGCTGGGCGCTG
Organism: uncultured Actinomycetota bacterium; assembly: GCA_963826365.1. GTDB lineage: Bacteria > Actinomycetota > Actinomycetes > Mycobacteriales > Mycobacteriaceae > Mycobacterium. The sequence continues at coordinate 347,728 of CAWGXA010000019.1, forward strand.
TCGCCCTGGTGAAGGACCTGGGCCGGCCCGAGCGTTTCGTCAATATGATGCGAACCTTCAAGCTGACCTCACCGATGAGCGTCGGCTCGTGGATTCTGAGCTCCTTTAGCGTCGGTATCGGGGTTGCCGCGGTATCCGAGATCGACCGGATGGCGGGCGAGCGACTTCCGTTGGGCCCGTTGCGGCCTGTGCTCCGCGCCGTCGAAGGACCCGCCGGATTGGAAGCCGCGCTGTTCGCACCGCCGCTTGCTGTCTACACGGCGGTGCTGCTGTCCGACACCGCAACCCCGACGTGGAACGCCGCGTACCGAGACCTGCCGTTCGTGTTCGCCAGCTCGGCAAGCCTGGCCGCATCGGGGTTGGCGATGATCACCACGCCGGTGTCCGAGGCCGGGCCCGCCCGCCGGCTGGCCGTCATCGGTGCGATCAGTGATCTGATCTCGGCCAGGTACACCGAGCACCGGATGGACCCGGTGACCCGAGAACCGCTGCACCACGGCACGCCTGGCCGGATGCTGGAATGGAGCGAACGGTTGGCCGCCGCAGGCGGTTTGGGCGCGTTGCTTGGCGGGCGACACCGCGGTGTCGCGGCCCTGTCCGGTCTGGCGCTGCTGACGGCGTCGGCACTGCTGAGGTTCGGGTTCTTCGAGGCGGGCAAAGAATCGGCCCGCGACCCGCGGTACACGATCGAACCGCAGAAGCGCAGGCTGGCGGCGCGCCGTGCGGCGGGTATCACCGACGACTCGATCACCACATCGGGTTAGCGCACCTCGATGCCTTGGCCCACCACGGTGTGGCCGATTACCGGGTAACCCGGCAGTTCGCCAACGACGAGCAGGCCGCCTGAGGTTTGTGCGTCGGCGAGCAGCAGCAGGTCATCCTCGGTCACGCCGGGGCCGGTACGCAGGTGCGGCCGCACCCAGTCCAGGTTGCGGCGGGTTCCACCGGAGACGAAGCCGTCGCGCAACGCCGCCCGTGCGCTCTCGATGACCGGCACCGCGGCCCGGTCGATGACGGCACCCACGCCTGACGCTCGACACATTTTGTAGAGATGCCCCAGCAGCCCGAAGCCGGTCACGTCGGTCGCCGCGCGCAGTTCGTGGGTCACGGCGGCCTCTGCGGCGTCGCGATTGAGCGCGGTCATAATCGCTATCGCTTCGGCGAACACCTCGCCGGTCTGCTTGTGCCGATTGTTCAGCAGGCCCAGACCTAGCGGTTTGGTGAGGGTCAACGGCAGATTCGGCGCGGCGGAGTTGTTGCGCAGCAACCGATTCGGGTCGGCCACACCGGTCACCGCCATCCCGTACTTCGGTTCCGGGTCGTCGATCGAGTGGCCGCCGATCACCGGGCAGCCCGCCTCGGACGCCACCGCCAACCCGCCACGCAGCACCTCGGTCATCAGCTCCATCGGCAACACGTCACGCGGCCAACCCACCAGATTGATGGCGACGACCGGCCGCCCGCCCATCGCATAGACGTCCGAAAGCGCGTTGGCGGCGGCGATGCGGCCCCAGTCGTAGGCGTCATCGACGACGGGCGTGAAGAAGTCCGCGGTGGACAGGATCGCGAGATCGCCGACTAACACCGCGGCCGCATCGTCGCCGTCATCGAGCCCGACCAGGACGTTTTCCCCCGACTGTCCGACGAGACCGCGGACGGCGTCTTCGAGCTCGCCGGGCGGGATCTTGCAGGCGCAGCCGCCGCCGTGCGCGTATCCGGTGAGCCTCGTCGGGGTCATGCTGGCGAGCCTACGAGAGCGGAGTCGCAGCGCCCGTCGGCAGGGCTTTTGCCCGCCTCACAGCGACAAATCGCCATCGTGGCACGCTCCGCGGCCACCGCCCCGGAGTTGTCGCTCGGAGGCGGGCAGAACGAACATTCCTCCCGCCAGCGGCCAATGTGGCCGATGTGACGATCGCTACCCGGGCCGGTCGCGTTAGGTTGTTCGCTGGAGGCGTTTGGGTTCCTGGTGGTCCCCCCGGTCTTCAAAACCGGTGAGACCGAGCATCTCGGTCTGGCGGGTTCGATTCCCGTCCGCCTCCGCGACTCGTTGTCGGGGCTGGGAGGAGGGACGTGACCCAGGTCGACCCGCGCCAGCTGATTCCGCGCACCGATCACTTGCTCGCGCTGCCGGCGGTGCAGCAGGCGCGAACCCGGCTGGGCGAGCACGCGGTGCGGGCGGTGGTGCGCGATATCCAGGACCGGGCGCGGCGCGGCGAGCTGCCACCCGATCAGGTGCAGAACGCCGTGCTGGAATCCCTGGCCGCGCACCGGCCCACCCGGTTGCGGCCCGTGCTCAACGCCACCGGTGTCGTCGTGCACACCAACCTGGGCCGGGCGCCGTTGGCCGCGACCGCGGTGGAAGCGCTGATCTCTGCGAGCGGCTACGTCGACGTCGAGCTCGATCTCGCCACCGGCACCCGCTCAAAGCGGGGGGCCGCTACCCGAGAAGCGCTGCTCACCGCCTGTCCAGCCGCCGAGGACGCGCTCGTGGTCAACAACGGCGCTGCCGCACTCGTGCTCGCCACCACCGCGCTGGCGGCCGGCCGCGAGGTGGTGGTCAGCCGCGGGGAACTGATCGAGATCGGCGCCGGGTTCCGGCTGCCCGACCTGATCGCCTCGACCGGCGCTCGACTGCATGAAGTGGGCACCACCAACCGCACTCACCTGAAGGACTACGCGGAGGCGGTCGGGCCGCAAACCGGCTGCGTGCTGAAAGTGCACCAGAGCAACTTCCGGGTGGAAGGGTTCACCACGGCTGTCCCGGTGTCCGAGCTGCGCGCGCTGACCGGGGAGAACGCCCTGCCCTTGATCGTCGACCTGGGCAGCGGGCTACTCGTGCCCGACCCGCTGCTCCCCGATGAGCCCGACGCCACCACCACGCTGTCCGCCGGCGCAGACATCGTCACCGCAAGTGGTGACAAGCTGCTCGGCGGGCCGCAGGCCGGCATCGTGCTCGGTCGCGCCGACGTGGTCGGCCGGCTGGCACGCCATCCACTGGCCCGCGCGGTCCGCGCGGACAAACTCACCCTCGCCGCGCTCGAGGCGACCGTCCGAGCCGGCGCATCACCCGTGACCCAGGCTTTGCACGCTGATGCCGAATCACTGCGCGCCAGGGCCGATCGTCTCGCCGAGGCGCTCGGCGCGTCCGTCGTCGCCCACGACGGCCGAGTTGGCGGCGGGGGAGCCCCCGGCGTTCCCTTGCCCGGATGGGCGGTCCGTCTTCCTGAAGCCGCCGCCGAACGCCTGCGCGCCGGCGAACCCGCGGTGCTGCCGCGCGTGCACGATGGTGCGTGCCTGCTCGACCTGCGCTGCATACCCGAGTCCGACGACGATCGGCTGCTGGCCGCGGTTAGGGCAGCGTTGGTGCGGCTGGACGAGCACTGAACACCTACGTCGTCGCCACCGCCGGCCACGTCGACCATGGCAAGAGCACGCTGATCCGGGCCCTCACCGGGATGGAGCCCGATCGCTGGGAGGAAGAGCGTCGCCGCGGGCTGACCATCGACCTCGGCTTCGCTTGGACCACCCTGCCGTCGGGCCGCGCGGTCGCCTTCGTCGATGTGCCGGGACATCAGCGCTTCCTGGGTAACACCCTGGCCGGCCTCGGCCCTGCGCCGGTGGTCTGCTTCGTGGTCGCTGCCGACGAGGGCTGGCAGGCGCAGTCCGGCGATCACCGCGACGCGATCGCAGCGTTGGGAATTCGGGACGGCCTGATCGTGATCACCCGCGCCGACCGGGCGCCCGACCGCGCCGCCGAGGCCCTCGCTCAGGCGCGTGCGGAACTGGCCGAGACTGGACTGCGTGATGCGCCCGGTGTCATCGTGTCGGCGGTCGACGGCACCGGACTGAGCGAATTGCGGGCCGCCCTCGACGACGTGCTGGCGCGGCTGCCCGCTCCCGAGGCCACCGCACGGCTGCGGCTATGGATCGATCGTTCCTTCTCCATCGCCGGTGCGGGCACGGTGGTGACCGGGACGCTCGCGTCCGGCACGCTGGCCCACGGCGATCGGCTGCAGGTGCTCGGCGAAAGGCGCACCCGAGACGTGGCGGTCCGTGGTCTGCAGAGCCGCGGCGAGGCCTACCCGGCGTTGCGACCGGTGGCTCGGGCAGCGCTCAACCTGCGCGGCGTCTCACGCGACGCGATCCGCCGCGGCGACGTGCTGGTCACCCCCGACGCTTGGCCCACCACCCGCACACTCGATGTGCGCCGCACGACCGGCGGCCCTTGGACACAAGCCCCGGCGCAACTCATCGCGCATGTCGGCACCGCGGCGGTACCCGCTCGGCTGCGGCCGTTCGACGACGACCACGGCCGGCTCACCCTGAACCGGCGGCTGCCGCTGGTCCTCGGCGACCGGTTGGTACTGCGCGACCCCGGCAGTAGCCGGGCGCTGGGCGGTGCGCAGGTGCTCGATGCGGACCCGCCGGCGTTGCGGAGACGCGGCGACAGCGCGCGCCGAGCTACGGCGTTGGGCGCGATGGATATCGGCGGCGACGTTGCCGCTGAGGTAGCGCGCCGCGGCGCGGTACGGGAGAGCCACCTACGTCGGCTGGGCCTGCTGCCGGACGGGGACGCTGAGCCGCCCGACGGCGTGCGGGTACTCGACGGATGGTGGGTCCAAGGCGCCACATACCAGGCCTGGCAGCAACGGCTCAGCGCCGCGGTAGACGAGCTGCACGCGCGAGATCCGTTGGCCGATGGTCTATCTCGCGGTGCTGCCCGGGACCTGCTTGCGCTGCCGGACGAGTCGTTGCTCAACGCGGTCATCCGCGACGCGGGTCTAGAACAGGGCGGCGGGCATATCCGGGTGGCCGGTGCGCGTGACGACCTCGGTCGCGCCGAGGCCGCGGTGAACGAGTTGGAGGTGCGGCTGCGGGCCGAGCCGTTCCACGCGCCGGAGGCCTACGACCTGGCGGAGCTGCAACTCGGTGTCCGCGAACTGGCCGCGGCCGAACGCGCCGGCCGGGTGCTGCGATTGCGTGATGGCGTGGTGCTGCTGCCCACGGCTCCGGCGCTGGCGATGCGAGCGTTGGCCCAGCTCGATCAGCCGTTCACCACAAGCCAAGCGCGCCAAGCACTTAACACCACCCGGCGAGTCGCCATTCCATTACTCGAGCACCTAGACACGCGCGGCTGGACCCGCCGACTAGACGCCGGTCACCGCGAGGTGGTGCGCTGATCCGATGTCGGCTGGATCGAATGGCCCGGTTAGCGTCAGGCCTCCGATGCCAATTGGTGGATATAGCCGGCAAGGACGCTACGGGCTTCGACGAGTCGTCTCCTCATCGCCGTACCCGCCCGTGCGGCGTCGACCATCAAGGCAAAAGTGATGGTCTGATATGTCTGCGCGGCAGCGCGTCGTCTGGCTGGGCGCAGGCCGGGGGCGTACCGGGCGATGAAGCGCTCAACATACGGGGTCCACGATTGGTCGGGCAGTGCGCCCGGGGCAGTGATCGCCGCGGCAAGCAGGCCGCGAGCACCGGGCGTGTCGGCGACAAGTCGGGAAAAGCGCGCGATGAAGTCGGCCAAGACATCGTCAGCATCAGCGGCCAGGTGTTCGTCCGAATACAGGTCGACGAAGGTGCCGGCCGCCTGCTCTCGCCACCGTTCCATCAGGGTGGCGACGAGCGCATCCTTGTCCCTGAAGAATCGGTAGACGGAGCCGATCGAGGTGCCGGCGCGCTCTGCGATCGCGTCCATCGTCGAGCCCTCGACACCGGCTTCATCGAAAGACCGGCCCGCCGCGTCGAGGATCCGTTCCAGGGTTGCCTGGCTTCGCTGCTGGCGTGCGGGTCGGCGCACCGCGGTCGCGGCCGGCAGGGTCTGCCCGCGATCTCGGTGTTCGTCGCGAGAAGCCCTCGGGCGGGCTGCGGGTTCGCTCATTTCTCCATTGTCAGCTAGTCGCGATTCGACGTCGCCAGTCCTGAGTATTGTTCGCACATGACGTCACGGCAGACCGCCGCTGGGAAAGCGAGTCGCGCGGTAGGCCGGGGTTCCCAGAGCCCTGAAGCGAATCGGGGCCGTCCTCGCGATGCGCAGCGCCGCGAAGCGGTTATCGCCGCGACCCGCGAATTGCTGATCGCCCAGGGCTACGACGATGTCACCCTCTCAGAAGTGGCCCGACGGGCCGGCGTATCCCGACCCTACATGTACGACAACTGGGGCACGAAGTTCTCCCTTGTTGAGGAGGTCATCTTCGGCGCAGCCTACCCCGCTCCAAAGCTTAACGAGGAAAAGGGTTTTGCCGAAGCGTTCAGAGAATTGCTTACGGCAATGGTGCGCATACAATCGGATCCCGCGTATCTGGCCGGGCTACCCGGACTTGCCTCCGAGCTTTACAACCGGCCCGATTTGGTCGCCCAGATTGAGCAAAAGTACATCGCCCCGATCCGCACCACCTACGTCGAGCTGATCGAACGCGGCAAAACCGAAGGCATCGTGCGCGGCGATGTCGACGGCAGTGCGCTACTCGATACCGTCCGGGGCGCAGTCATGTTGCATACGGTCATCAACACCGCGCTCGGCGAGCCGGCATTGATCGAGCACCTGAGCTCGATCATGCTGCGCGGCATCATGATTCCCGACTAACCTTATCCTGTCGGGTAGCCAGCTCAGGCCGGCGCTGTCGCGGCGAGAATCTCGGGGTGCGGCGTCGGCGACGCACTGTCGTAATACCTGGCGTACCAGCGGCGGAACGTCCAAATGGCACGTTCTGTCGGATTGAGAGCGGGCTGCCGAAGGTGGCGCTTGTGTTGCCAGATCATGATGTCGCGATCCCAGTTATCGATCACCGCCGAACCGATCGTCTCGGTTAATGACTCGGCGGTGTCTGCGTCGCATTCGTCATCGATGCGAACGTTCACCAGACCGAGCAGGCTGACTTGGCCATCGCCGATCGGTGTCACGTATAGCCGCTGCATGGCGTGGATCGGCATTCCTTTTGCGCCAATCGTCGCCCCCGCGAGTCCAGGACCGTGACAAAACACTGCGCCTTCGACGAGCACGCCATCGTCAAGACGCACCGCGGGCTCAACGGCTTCCGGTGCCGATTGGATCGAAAGTTCGAAAGTGTTTCCTTCAGTGCGTACTTCGGTGGTGGGTTCCATCATGTGCGTTTGGTGCACGAAGCGGAAGTGGGCAAAGTCGGCCGCGTTCTCCAGCACCTCTTGCGGATGCGAGGGCAGGATTCGGCGCATGATGACCGGCGCCGTCCAGCGGTGACCATCGAAGCGCGGCATGTGCCATGTCGGACGACTATCCGCTCCGCGCCACAGCAGGACGACACCGTCCTGCTCGACGATCGACACCGCCTGTGCGCGGACCTTGGGCACTCTTCGGTTGCCGTAGGGCACCGAGACGCAGCTGCCATCGGGTGCCCACTGCCAGCCGTGGAACGGGCACGTTAAGGAGCCACCGCTGACCGCTCCGCCGTAGCCCAGATGTGCTCCCAGATGGGGGCAGTAGGCGTCCAGGGCTCCGAGTGTGCCATCGGCGCAACGGAATACCACGAGATCCTGGTCGAACCAATGTCCGGGCACCGCCTGCTCGTTGGGAAAGTCTCCCGACACCCCGATTGCGAACCATCCGGACGGCGACGGCAGTGGGTCGTCCATCGAGCACCTCCAATACGTGAGTATGTCCTCACATTTTAGCCCCGGAAGGCGTAGTCTCGCAATTACCTTTCAACTTGTAAGATAACTGACGGGCAGGCGGGAGACTTATTGATGGAGTACTCCTCTTCAGAGCAGGCCCGTCCGAGCGCTTCCCAACGCGATCCCGACGAGCTGCGTGGCGCGTTCGAGCGTTGGCTCTGCCACCGGCAACCCGGCGCCGAGGTCATTGAGGCGTCGGTTCCGGCGTCCAATGGCATGTCCAGCGAGACAATCGTCGCTGTCGCGAATTGGCGTGGACGGCAGCACCGGATGGTGGTTCGCATCGCACCACAATCCGAGGCAAGCCCAGTTTTTCCGCATTATGAAATGCGCACGCAGTACCGAATACTTCAACGGCTGCAGGCACAGTCCAAGCCGCCGAGAGTGCCTCGAGTGTTGTGGTGCGAGGACGACCCAAGGCCAATGGGTGCAGCGTTTTTCGTGATGCATCACGTCGACGGCCTGATTCCACCCGACGTGATGCCGTACAACTTCGGGTCGTGGCTTACCGAGGCCAGCCCGGTCGATCGTCAACGGGTGGAACGCACCACGGTCGAGCAACTCGTACGAGTGCACGCGGCCGCCATCGGCGACTTCGCGTTCCTCGACCGACGCCGCACTGCTGAGACTGCGCTGGCCGCTCACGTCCGGCACACCCGCGATTACTATGAGTGGGCCAAGGCCGGCGGGACCGGCGCGCCCCTAATCGACCGCGGGTTTGACTGGCTGCGCGAACACTGGCCAGTGGACCCGGATTCGGATCGCGGACACATCTCGCCGGTACTGTCCTGGGGAGACGCGCGGATCGGCAACATCATCTACCGCGACTTCACACCAGTTGCGCTGCTGGACTGGGAGATGGCCTCGCTCGGACCGCGCGAGCTCGACATCGGCTGGATGATCTTCTTTCACCAGTTCTTTGAGGATATTGCGCATAGCGCGGGCTTGCCTGGCCTGTCGGACTTTCTGCGCCGTGACGACGTCGTCGACACCTATGCCGAGCTCACCGGCTACCAGCCTGTCGCGCTGGACTTTTACATCGTCTACGCAGCGCTGCGTCAAGCGATCATCGCGATGCGGATCCAGCTGCGCGCCGTTGCTTTCGGGCAGGCAGAATTACCCGACGATCCCAACGAAATGATCATGCATCGGGAGGCATTCGCGCGGATGCTTGACGGCACGAACTTGTAATTGGTCAACACCGCAGCGTCCGGGGAATTGGCGATGGTGGATTTAGTTCAACAGAGCATCGACTGAAGGCATTGTGGTGTAGTCGATTTGGTTGGTCAGCAGCGCGGCGGTGAACCCGTTGTCGACCAGCACATTGGTGCCGTTGACGTAGCGGGCCGCATCGCAGCCCAGGAATGACAGCACCGAAGCGACTTCGGCCGGTACGGCCCGGCGGCCGCCGCTCTGGCTGACCATCCACTCGATGATGGGCTCACCCATGGAGGCATTGAAATCGGTTAGCAAAGGAGTGTCGATGATGCCCGGGCACGCGCTATTAATTCGAATACCCTTACTTCCCAGCCGCGTTGCCCATTGCAGAGTGAGCACCTGAGCGCATTCTTTGGAAAAGCCGTAGGGGTTGTTAGTCAGCTGTGGGCGTTGGCGCACCCATGCCAAAGCGGCCTGCCAATCGTCGATGCCCAACAAGGCCTGGATGTCGGCGAGGCGATCCGAGTAGCCGCCGCCGGCGGTTGATGCGGTGACAACGACGGCGCTACCGGGGGGCATCCGATGCTGTAGGCCGTTAATCAGTCTGCGGGGCGCCAAGACGTTGACGGCCAGCACTATCTCGGTTGGCAAGGTGGCGGCTACCCCGGCGTTGTTGAACAGCACATCGATGGTGTCGGGCAGCTTGCTGATCGCTTCGTCGATGGCCAGCGGGTCGGAAAGGTCGACCGAAATAGTCTGATCCACTGGCCCGCGGCAGGGTTTGATATCGAGAGCGACTATGCGTGCTGCGCCGGCGGTGCGTAGTTGCTCGACCAGAGCTGCGCCGACGCCGGTGGCCGCGCCGGTCACGACAGCGACCTTGTTGTCGTAGTTGACGATCGGAGACATGTTCACCTCGTTGACTATTGGGGAGTGCTTACAGTTGCTTCCACGAAGTTGTGCCGTCCTCGCGAAACGCGGCGAACGAGTCGGCGAGATCGCCGGTAGAGGTACACATGACCTGGGTGCGGTTCTCGATGTCGAGGGCGTGACGCAGGCTGGGGGAATCGACGGTCTGCCACATGGTTTCCTTGGTCATCCACACGGCAAGTGGTGCGTGGCAGGTGATTTCGCGGGCCTTGTCGATCGCGTGCCCGATCAGGGCCTCGGCCCCGATGATGTCAACCACCAGGCCGATCCTGGCGGCCTCGGTGGCATCGAACACCCGCCCGGTCAGCATCAGTTCGGCGGCGCGCGAGGCGCCGATCAACCGTGGGAGATGGTAACTGGTGCCCATGTCACATGCCGAGACGCCGTGACGGATAAAGACCGCTCCGAAGCTGGCGCTCGGGCTCGCGTAGCGGATGTCGCACGCCAGCGCCAACGCGAACCCGCCGCCGACGGCGGCACCGTTCACCGCAGCGATGACGGGCTGGCGCAGCCGGTGGATTTTCTCGAACGCCGAGGCCATCAGCTCCTGAGCGGCCATCGTGACTGCGACGGTCGAGGTTGCCAGGGCCTGTAGCGATGAATAGGGGGTGGCGTCGTGGTCGATGAAGTCGTCGGGTGCGGCTTTGATGTCGGCACCCGCGCAGAACACGTTGCCGGCGCCGGTGAGTACGACAGCGCGGATGGTCGGAGCGCCGTTGATCGCATCCAGAACGCGGTGCAGTTCGGCGAGGGTCTGTGAGTCCAATGAGTTGCCGCGGCCAGGCCGGTCGATCGTCAATACGATGATCGAGCCATCATCGATATGTCCAACGCTGAGTGCGGAAGAGGGTGTGGGAAAAGGCATTTAAGTCCGCTTCTGGTTCGCGGGTGCGGTTTGTCTTGCGTGGGTAAGTGTTCCTAGCGGGCCACCATGCCGCCGTCGACGATCAGGGTCTGACCGGTGATAAAGCTGCCTGCGTCGGACACCAACAGCAGCGCCGCCGGGACCATTTCGTCGGGGTCGGCAATGCGCTGCAGCAATGACGACGCTGCCATGACTTCGATGAATTCGGGCGGATTCTTGCGGACCATATCGGTGTCAACAGAACCGGGCGCCAGTGCGTTGACCCGGATTCCTGCGGACGCGAACTCGGCAGCCATCGAGCGGGTGAACGACACCATCGCCGCTTTGGCCGCCGAGTACATGGATACCAACGGGGAGAAGATGAACGCCCCGGCCGAAACGACGTTGAGTACGGCCGCGTGCTCGCTTTCGCGTAGGAACGGAAGTGCGGCCTCTACCAAGAACACCGGGCCCCGCAGGTTTACCCCGAAGGACTTCTCCCAGGCCTCTGGGGTGAGTTCGCCGAGGGTTTGCGTCAAGGGGTTAGCAGCGTTATTGATGACGATGTCGATTCCACCGAATCGGCCGATGGTGGCCTCAACGAGTGCGTTGATATCACCGAGCTCACCCAGATGAGTCGGTACACCAATCGCCTTGCCGCCCAGACCTTGTAGCCGGTCTGCGGTGGTCTGGCACGTGTCGGGCTTACGGCTGGCGACGACGACGTTGGCGCCCACGCCCACCAAGCCCTCGGCTATTGCCAGGCCGATTCCGCGGGTACCACCCGTCACGATTGCCGTTCGCCCAGTGAGATCGAATTTCGCATGGAGTGCTGATCTATCCAAAACCCGTCCTGCCTCTCAGCCGCCTGTTTGGTGCCGTTCTAAACCAGCCGGCAACGATCCGCGGTTTATCTTACGCCCTGTAAGGTAACCCATGGATGCGCTCACGCCGCAAGCCATCCGAACCTGACCCGATGGATTGGGCGATGTCGGGTACGTCTACGAGATGCTCGACACGTAAAGGGGTAGACGTGGGCAGTCGGGGTGCGAGCGATCTGGTGAACGATACTTAAGCCATGGGGTTCCGGCTGCCGATGCGAGTGTTGTCGCTGCGCGTCATCGTCATCGTCGCGCAGCTTGCGGTGATCGGCCTCGTCGTCATGTTGGGCGTCTGGGTGTGGATCGGCGTCACCAACGACCAGTACAGCCAACTCGATCGCCGACTTGATTCGGTGACCAGCCTGGGTGACATCAACACTTTGCTCAACAGCCCGCAGCAGACCAACTCCGATCGGCCCACGCCGGACGGCAACCTGGTACGCACCGCACGCATTGGGGGCGTGACGGTATCGGTGCCCAGCAACATCGTCGTGCCCAAGCTGGAGAACGGCTACGCGAACACCACCATCAACGGCGTGCAATACCGCGTCCGTACCTTCTCCGCAGGTCCGGCCTCGATTGCGCTGGCCGCGCCATTGGCCGAGGCGCAGCACCGGATCGACGAACTGCACTTGCGGGTCTTATTGATTTGCGGCGGCGTCATCACCGGCACGTTCCTGGTCGGCTGGGTGATCTCGTTGATCATGGTCAACCCCTTCCTGCTGCTGGCCCAGCAAGCCCGTGCCATCAGCGCCCAGTCCAACCCGGACGAAGTCCAGGTCCGCGGTGTACGCGAAGCCGTCGAGATTGCCGAAGCGGTCGAGGGAATGCTGGACCGGATCGGCAAGGAGCAACAGCGCACCAAGGCAGCGCTGGAATCGGCGCGAGACTTCGCCGCCGTCGCCTCCCACGAGCTTCGCACCCCGTTGACCGCTATGCGGACCAACCTGGAGGTGCTGTCCACCCTGGAGCTCGGCCCCGAGCAGCGCCACGAAGTGATCGGTGACGTCATCCGCACCCAGAGCCGGATCGAAGCGACGCTGACGGCGCTGGAGAGGCTGGCGCAGGGCCAACTGACGACCGTCGATGATTTCGTGCCGTTCGATATCACCGAGCTGTTGGATCGCGCCGCCCACGACGCGCTGCGCATCTACCCAGGCGTGACGGTGTCGTTGGTGCCCTCACCGACGGTGTTGATGGTCGGGTTACCCACCGGTCTGCGGTTGGTGATCGACAACGCCATCGCCAACGCCGTCAAGCACGGCGGCGCCACCAAAATTCAGCTGAACGTGACCAGCTCCAGCGAAGGTGTCGCAATCGCCATCGACGACAACGGAACCGGTGTTCCCGAGGAGGAACGCACCGCAGTCTTCGCGCGCTTCTCTCGCGGTTCGACGGCATCGCGTTCGGGCTCCGGGTTAGGGCTGGCGCTGGTTGCGCAGCAGGCCGAATTGCATGGCGGCAGCGCCGCCTTGCATGCCAGCTCATTGGGTGGGACGCGTCTTCTGCTGAAACTGGCCGGCGATGGGCGAGGCCCCTCCTGAGCCGTGCCCCCCGCGAATGATGCTGTAGATCAATAGCTTTGGGCCCATCCGGGCGTGTGGCTCCGAATACATCGGCAATTCATATGATTTGCGTTCCCTATGCGACCGGGTCGTCCGGTTGACCCGTGTCTGATCGTGCACCTACCTTCGAACGCAGAAGCCAGGGGACAGCGGAGTTGCTGAGTAGGCGTAATCGCCTGTGCTCGAACGGAGATACTGCCCTCCGCAATCCAGGGCAGATGATCAAGAGCCCGGCACAAGACTTAACCAAGGAGGGTCGATGCAGCACGCAGCACAGTCCGACGGCGATGCGCTTGAGCACCCGCCGGCCTCGCGGATGGACCGATTGCGTGCGGTGATGCGCCACGACCTGTCTTCGTCGCTGGTGGTTTTCCTGGTTGCGCTCCCGCTGTCGCTGGGCATCGCCATCGCTTCGGATGCGCCCGTACTCGCCGGCCTGATCGCTGCCATCGTGGGCGGCATCGTCGGCGGAGTCATAGGTGGTTCGCCGCTGCAGGTGAGCGGCCCCGCGGCGGGCCTGACGGTCGTCGTAGCCGATCTTATCGGAGAATTCGGTTGGGGGATAACGTGTTTCATTACCGTCTGCGCTGGCATCATGCAGGTCTTGCTGGGGCTCAGCCGGGTAGCGCGTGCCGCTCTCGCGATCTCACCCGTCGTCGTTCATGCGATGCTGGCCGGTATTGGCATCACGATCGCACTGCAACAAGTGCACGTGCTGCTGGGCGGCGAGTCTAAGAGCACCTCCTGGGAAAATGTCACCGAACTGCCCGCGCAGGTCGTCGGCGCGCATCGTCCAGGCCTTGCGCTGGGCTTGCTGGTGATCGCTATCCTGATCGCCTGGCGCTGGGCCCCGGCCAAAGTGGCCGCCATCCCGGGGCCGCTGGTCGCTATCGTGGTGGTAACCGTTGTCTCGCTGGTGTTTCCGTTCCGGGTGTCTCGGATCGAGTTGGAGGGGTCGGTGGTGGAGGCATTGCAGTTGCCGGCGCTTCCGCACGGAAACTGGGGCGCCATCGTGATCGGTGTCATCACCGTCACGCTCATCACCAGCGTGCAGAGCTTGCTGACCGCGGTGTCGATCGACCGAATGCACCACGGCCCGCGCACCGACTTCAACCGCGAGCTGATAGGTCAGGGTGCCTCGAACATCGTGTCGGGGGCCATCGGGGGCCTCGCCATCGCCGGTGTCATTGTGCGCAGCGCAGCTAATGTCAACGCAGGGGCGAAAACGCGCGCATCGACTGTCCTGCATGGTTTCTGGGTACTGCTGTTCGCCGTTCCATTCGCCGGGCTGGTGGAGCAGATACCCACCGCGGCGCTCGCCGGGCTACTCATCGTCATCGGCATAGAGCTGCTGCAGCCGGCCCATGTCGAAACAGCTTTGAAAACAGGGGATTTAGCCGTCTACCTGGTGACTGTGGTCGGCGTCGTCTTCCTCAATCTGCTGCAAGGCGTCATGATCGGGCTTGTCCTGGCCATCGCGCTGACCGGCTGGCGGGTGGTCCGGGCCAGGGTGGAAGCGACGCCGATCGGCGACGAATGGCGGGTGGTCGTCGAAGGAGCCTGCACATTTCTTTCCCTGCCACGGTTGACTCGCGTGCTGGCTTCCGTGCCCGAGCGCACCACGGTCACCGTGCACTTAATGGTGAACTACCTGGATCATGCTGCGCACCAGGCACTTACCGACTGGCAGCGACAGCATCAGGCCACGGGTGGCACGGTTGAGATCCGGGTCAACGAAGACCTTGTTCGACCCGAACAGCCAGAACCCGCTTCAGCGAAAGTCAACCACCGCAGCGCTCGCCTGTCCGTAGTCCACGCTATCCCGGGAGCCTCGCAACGCGACGGGTAGGGAACCCGCTGTGGTGCCGTCACTTTGGTGCTCAATGCGGCCGACCCCGACAAGAGACAGAAGCTCCCCTCTCAAATATACGGCCGACAGGGGGGCTTGCGGCAAGACCCCTGGAATGCTGCACAATCTTGCGACCAACTACGACGAATGGGGGTCGTTGTGACGAGCACGCCGAAACCGTTTGAAGTGCACGAGTCCGGTGCGCTGCTGCACGGTACCAAGGCAGACCTTTCGGTGGATGATCTGCTAGTGCCTGGGCGCAGGTCGAACTACGCCAGAGGTCACGTCTCGAACCACGTTTATGTGACGCAAACGTTGGATGCCGCGGTGTGGGGAGCCGAGCTGGCTGTCGGCGAGGGCCGGTGCCGGATTTACATCGTGGAACCGGAAGGCGCCGTGGAGGATGACCCGAACGTGACGGACAAGCGCTTTCCCGGCAATCCGACGCGCTCCTACCGCACCCGGGAGCCCGTGAGAATCGTTGGCGAGATCACGGACTGGGCGGGGCATTCACCCCAACAGCTTCAAACCATGCGGGACCGCTTGGCTGACCTCGAGCGCCGGGGCCTTGCCGTCATCTACGACTAGATCGGGGTCTCGTCGTGCTCGACTGTAAAAATGCGTGGTGTAATTCAGCTACTTAGGGTACCCTAACCTCAGGCACGAGCAAGGAGGTCCGATGCCGACAACATGGGTCGACGCATTGCTGCACAAGGCGCGTCAAAATCCCTCTCCGTACCCGCATCAGGCGGCATTCTTCCTGAATAATCCTGTGCGGCGGGCATTCTCGAAACCAACGCGAATCGTCAACAGTATTCGGCTCACCGGGTCTGAACGCGTGTTGGAAGTTGGACCGGGCCCGGGCTTTTACAGCGTGGAGATCGCCCGGCGCCTCACCTACGGCCACCTCGACCTGTTCGACATTCAACCCGAAATGCTGGAGAAGGCCCGGCGGCAACTTGAGCGGGCCGGCTTCCACAACGTCGGGTTTACCGCGGGGCAGGCCGCCGAGGGATTCCCCTTCCCGGACAACACCTTTGATACCGCGTTCCTCGCGGCGGTGATCGGTGAAGTGCCGGACAAGCAAGCGTGCATTCGATCGCTGGGACGCATCTTGAAGCCGGGCGGGCAGTTGGTATTCGCCGAGGCGTTCCCCGACCCCGACCGCATCGGTGTTCAGGATTTGCGCAACCTCGCCGAACCGGAGAACTTCGCGTTTGTCGAAGCAACCGGCAGCCGGTGGCGAGACTTCGTTCGCTTCCGCAAGCTCGAATCCGCCTAGCGGGATTCGCACAAGTTCGAGCTACAGGGGTGGGGCCTGGTCGGTCAGGTTCAGCATGACGTAGGCAACGCAGAATAGGAAGTTCAACACCAGCAGGATCAACCCGGCAAATAGCATCGAGCGGGTGCCTTGGCGCTGTAGGCGCTTGAACTTCGCGCTACGCTCGTCGCGTTCCATCTGGGTTGCTATCAGCGCGAATTGGATATCCGTCGCTTCATCTTGGGTTACGGGCATGCCTGCGAGCATCTGCTGAAGCCGAACCGGTGGAGCTTCGATCCCGACGCGTGCGAAGCGCTGACTCATCCGCCGGGCCCGCCGATGGCCGAGAATCTGATATCGCGTGTGCAGTTGGTGCGATAGCCGTCCTCGTTCGTCACCACAGGGATTCCACGCGGTCGTCACAAGCGGAAATACTAGACCGCTTCGGGCATTTTGGGGGGGTGAGCGCGCGATTACATTCACTGAATACGCAGGTGTTCAAAAGCAGTCGCCGCACCCGATCCGCCTGGCCGGTCACGCGCCGACGGCGCCCCCGCTTATCCGCTCGGATTCGGGTAGGTCGAGGTAGCGCTCGAGGTTGCGATGCATGTTGATCACCCGGCGTTCCTCGCCCGACAGCACCAGATGAGTGAAGCCGGGCTGGTGCATGCCCCGTTGCAAACTCGCGAGCACCCTGATGTCTTGAGTGAGCACCACGCCCGGCTCGGACTGATCAGCGGGCATGCGGACATCGGTCGGCTTATTGCGCGCCGCGCCAGGCGTCATCCGGGTCATCAGGAACATGACCAATTCGCCGCGATCGGGATCCGGGCCCGGGCGCGAGCACATGAGCGTCAGATGGTCGGCGTTGGCCAGGAACGTCATGTTCGGGAACACGTTGTACTGGTGCAGCCGGGTGACCCGGTCGGTGTCAGCCCAGTTGAGATCGACCCCCCGGCTGGCCGCGAACTCGCGGGTGCGCACTGCGATCAGGTCGGCCACCGTCTGTCCGGGCTGGCGTTCGGGAAGCGGCGTGCCTTCGGCAGCGCCCATCAGCGCGCCCTGGGTATAGACGTAGGCGTCCCATACCTCTTCGTCGCTGAGCGTGCCCTCGAAGCGTGGGCTCTGCACCCCATAGGGCTGATCCGATTTGCCGGTGTGCCCCCAAATCTGCTGTGGCGCATGGATGTCATCGACGCAGCGCAGTAGCTCAGGGTGCAGTGTCTGGATGTGGTAGGTCTCGCTGTAGCCGTCGGCGATCGTCTTCCAGTTCGCGTCGACGTCGACGGTGAGGGTGGCGTAGCAGCGGAAGTCAGTCAAATGACACCAAGCGATGTCATCGGGTACCGCCTCCAGGTAGTCGAGCAACGGCATCGCGTCGAGGTCGAGATTGACGAAGACCAGACCCTCCCAGCTGTCGACTCGGGCCGGTAGCAACGGAAAGTCCGACATATGCAGCGCGCCGAAGCCTTTGCGGTTGGGCACCCGCTTGAGCATGCCGGCCAGGTCCCAGGTCCAGCCGTGGTAGCCGCACTTGAGCTCGCGCAATCCCGAACCCGAACCCACGCACAGCGAGTTGCCGCGATGGCGGCAGACATTCTGGAATGCGCGCAGTACACCGTCGTCGCCGCGGACGATCAACACCCCGTACGGGCCGCAGCGGTACTCGAAATAGTCACCCGGCTGCGCGACGTGGTCGATCATGCAGGCGAGCTGCCAGACCTTGGGCCACATCCGTTCGACCTCGAGCGCCGCGAACGCCGGTGAGTAGTAGCGCTCGGCCGGCACCAGAGTCGGGCTCGGCGGCGGGACGCCGATGGCGTCCTCGTCGCGGCTGCGCGTCGGGTTGCCCGCGGCTGCCTTCATGGGCACGCGGCCTAACGCGCTCCTCGTACCAGGCGCCCGGGCCGGGCTCCGGTGTCGACATCCTTGCGTCGGGTCACCGTTCCGCTGACGATGGTCGCCGCGTAGCCGCTGGCTCCCTGCAGGATCCGTTGTCCGCCGGCCGGCAAGTCGAAGGCCATCGCCGCCGGGTGCAGCGTTAGCGCGCCCAGGTCGATGACGTTGATGTCCGCCTTCTTCCCCGGTTCGATGGTGCCGCGGTCGGTGAGGCCGAACAGGTGGGCAGTGTCGTGCGATTGCTTGCGGATCAGGTGCTCCAGCGACAGCTTCTCGCCGCGGTGGCGGTCGCGCGCCCAGTGTGTGAGCAGGAAGGTGGGATAGGAAGCGTCACAGATCATCCCGCAGTGCGCGCCGCCGTCGGAAAGCCCCAGCACACCCGCGGGGTGCAGCATCATCTCGCGAATCGCATCGTGGTTGCCGTCGGAGTAGTTGAACAGCGGCAGCATCAGCATGGCAGTCGCGTTCTGTTCGAGCATCAGGTCGTACAGGGTGGACAACGGGTCCTCGCCGCGTGCTTTTGCGATGGCGGCGACGGTGCGGTCCGGGGTGGGCTCGTAGTCGGGCGGATCGCCGAGTGCGTACAGCCGCTTCAGGGAGTGCTGCACCATGGCGAACATGCCGTCGAACAACTTGGTCGGGTCGGCGGGCAGGTCGTCCTCGGCCAGGATGGCGGCCTTCACCGCCGGATCGGCCAGCCGCTGCGCGAGTTCCTCCCGGCCGCACTCGGCCTTCAGTCGGCGGAAAGTGGGTCGGTGGCTGAAGCCGTGATGGCCTTGGAATCCGAACATCATGCCGAACGGGCGCGCCGCGATCTGGGGGTACAGCCGACTGCCCGCCGCATGTGCGTCCGCGGAGAGGTCCATCATCTCGCGCCACAATTTCGGATCGGCGTCGACCTGGATCAGCGCGAACGACACCGGCCGGTCAATCTCGCCGCTCAACCGCCGCATCCAGTCCAGTTCCTTTTTCGGGGCGACGATGTCCTCGCCCGCGGATCCCTGCGGGGCCAGCTCGAACACCGCCTGGCCCCCAGCCGCCATGGCGCGGCCAAGACCGAACAGCTCGTCCTCGGCGGCAAACGTGCCGGGCACCGGCTCACCGTCCATCGCGCGGTGTCCCATCGTGCGCGACGTCGAAAAGCCGAGCGCCCCGGCTTCGATTGCTTCGGTGACCAGTCGGCCCATCGCCGCGATGTCCTCGGGCGTGGCCGGCTCATTGCGGGCGCCCCGCTCGCCCATCGCGTAGGCGCGGATCGCCCCGTGCGCTACCTGGCTGCCCACGTCGACCGCATAGTTCTGCTTGCCGATCGCGTCGAGGTACTCCGGATAGGTCTCCCAGTCCCAGGTGATGCCCTCGGTCAGCGCGGTGCCCGGGATGTCCTCGACGCCTTCCATCAACTCGATCAGCCACTGCTCACTACCGGGCCGCACCGGGGCAAAGCCGACACCGCAGTTACCGGTCACCAGTGTCGTGACGCCGTGGCCGCTGGACGGCTCCAGCAAGCTGTCCCAGCTGACCTGCCCGTCGTAATGGGTGTGGATGTCGACGAAGCCGGGGGCCACCACATGCCCTGTCGCGTCGATGGTTTCGGCGGCCTCGCCGCCCATCGCCGGATCGTTGGCGCCGCGGCGCACCACGTCGACAATCTTGCCGTCCTTGATGGCGATGTCGGCCTGGTAGCGCTCGGCACCCGTTCCGTCGACGACAGTGCCACCGGTGATCTTGAGGTCAAACACGGGTTTCCTCCGAGTCTGTTCGGGGTCGCCATGGGCTGGCTGGCCGAAGCTGGTGGACGCGAGGCCGGGGAACGCCCGGCCTCGGCCGACCATTACGCTACGCCTCGTACCGTAAATAGTGAAGGCATTCGTCGCACCCGGGTTGAACGATTCCCCGCCGCCCGCCGTCATTCGGTTGCATCGATCGGCACAACAGTTGCGCACGCGATAGGCCCCGTGGGTGAATTGGCGTCACCGACTTCGTTCCCGCGCCACGGCCCGGCAGGGAAAGGACGGAAAGGACGGTGGGCATGGAGCCCGCTGATCGCGACAGCCAACAGGACATCGGCTCCGAAGACCCCGCCGAAACCAAACCCCGCGCGCTGACTCGGCGAGGCGCGCTGCTGGGGATCGGCGCGGTGGCCGGTGTCGCCGCGGTGGACGTGGGCGGGTTCGCCTACGCCGGTGGCTGGCTCGGCTTTTCTGGGCCCGCCGCGCTGACTCCGCCGCGCTTCGCCGATCGCTTCGAACAGGTCTACGGCCACCACGATGGGTTTCGGCGAAACCATGCCAAAGGGCTCAGCGCCACAGGGACTTTCGAAAGCACGGGCGCGGGCGCAGCCATCTGCCGGGCAGCAGTGTTCCGGTCGGGCAGCGTCGGGCTGATCGGCCGGTTCTCGTTAGGGGGCGGTCTGCCGGACCAGCCCGACAAGCCCGACACGGTCCGGGGTCTGGGTCTGCTGTTTCAGGTGCCCAACGGCCAGCAGTGGCGCACCGCGATGGTCAACGTTCCCGTCTTCACCGACGCCACTCCGCAAGGGTTTTACGAGCGCTTGCTTGCGTCCAAACCCATGCCCGATACCGGCAAGCCGGACCCACAGAAGATGGCCGCATTCCTGGACCGCCATCCCGAGACCGCAGCGGCAATGAAAATCATCAAGCAGTCACCGCCCAGCAGCGGATTCGCGGATAGCACGTTTCACGGTCTGAATGCGTTCTGGTTCACCAACAGTGCCGGCGCGACCGTTCCGGTGCGTTGGTCGGCCGTTCCCCAGCAGGCCGGCGAGGCTGCCCCACCGAGATCGGTCGGCAGGGATTACCTGTTCGACGAGGTCATCCGGGTGCTCGCACAGCGACCGTTGACGTGGCGACTCGTACTCACGATCGGGGAGCCCGGCGATCCGACCAACGACGCCACCAAGCCCTGGCCCACGTCACGGCGGTCCGTCGACGCCGGCACCATCTCCATCACCGCGGTGCAGACCGAGGAAGCCGGCAACGCCCGCGATATCAACTTCGACCCGACGGTGCTGCCCGACGGCATCACCGCATCCGACGACCCCTTGCTGGCAGCCCGGTCTGCTGTCTACGCGCGGTCCTTCACCCGCCGCGCCGAGGAACCCAAATCACCCAGCGAGGTCGACGTCCGCCAGGTGCGCTCATGACGCCGTCGAACGGCGAAAGCACCAGCGCTGCAGCCCGTTTCACCCTGCCGTCCCGGATCTTGCACTGGACGATGGCGCCGATGGTGATCGCGCAGTTGCTCATCGGCGTCACGATGATCGCCTCGTTGAGCTACTACCCGCTGCTGCTGGCGATCCACCGGCCGCTGGGACTGGCGATCCTGGTTTTCGCGGTGGTGCGGTTGGCGAATCGGCTCACGCACCGCCCGCCGCCGTTCCTGGCGACCATGAGCCGCCTCGAACGCCGGATCGCGACGTGGTCGGAATACGCGCTCTACGCGCTGCTGCTGGCCCAGCCTGTGGTGGGGTGGGCCATGCTGTCGGCCGCCAGATATCCGATCGTCGTGGTGGGCCCGATCCGGCTGCCGGGTATCGCACCGCACAACATCGATCTCTATGCGGTACTGCGGGAATGCCACGGGGTCCTTGCTTTCCTGCTCTTTGCGGCTTTCACCGCTCACATGTGCGCCGTGCTTTTTCACACCCTGGTGCTGCGCGACAGGCTCATCGATCGGATGGCGGTGTGGCCCACTAAAGGCCACCGGCACTGACGGCGTGCGTGGCAACATGACCGTTGTGACATATAGCAAGGAGCTAACCGGGCTCGTCGTTATTGATCCGTACAACGATTTCATTTCCGAGGGCGGCAAAGTCTGGGATCGCCTCAAAGATGTTGCCGAAGCCAACGGGTGTGTGCCCCACATGCGTCAAGTGCTCGACGCCGCACGATCGGCAGACATCCGTGTTTTCTATGCCCTGCATCATCGATATCGCCCGGGCGACTACGAAACGTGGAAATACATCGCGCCGATCCAGCAGGCGGCGTGGTCGCGCAAGACCTTCGAATACGGAACCTGGGGCGGGGAGCTACACCCCGACTTCGAGCCGCACCCGGGCGACGTCGTTGCCCAAGAGCATTGGTGTTCAAGCGGTTTCGCTAACACTGACTTGGATCTACTGCTGAAGAAACACGGTATCCATCAACTCATCGTGATGGGGCTGATCGCCCACACCTGCCTGGAGGCGACCGTTCGATACGGTGCTGAGCTGGGCTATGAGGTCACGGTGGTCAAAGATGCGACAGCGAGCTATTCGGATAAAGAGATGCACGCGGCTCTGGAAGTCAATATCCCGAACTACGCCACCGCCGTTCTCTCCACAGTCGATGTCGTCCAAACGATTTCTACTTGAGGCCACCGATTAGTAGCAGTAGCCCGGGCACCGCTGTAGCGTCTTGCCCATGCTGTTCGCGGCTTTGCGCGATATGCAATGGCGAATGCGGCGCCTCGTCATCGCGGTAGTCAGCACCGGACTGGTGTTCGCGATGACGCTCGTCCTGACGGGACTTGCGAACGGCTTTCATGTCGAGGCTCAGCGAACCGTCGATGCGATTGGCGTAGATACGTTCGTGATCAAAGACGGGGCGGCCGGACCATTCCTGGGTGCGACACCATTCGCCGAAGCTGAATTGGCTCGGGTGGCCGCTGTGCCGGGCGTCGCCGTCGCGGCTCCATTGGCCTGCGCGCCATCGACGGTGAAAGATGGCTCGTCAAGACGAAATGTCACGGCGTTCGGGGCACCAGCACACGGACTCGGCATGCCAAGCGTGTCGGAGGGGCGCGATCCCTCGACGCCGGACGAGGTCGCTGTGTCGAGCACACTCGGCCACCACGTAGGCGACGAAATCCAGATCGGCGTGCGCACTATGCGGGTCGTCGGCATCGTGCCAAACTCCACCTCGCTGGCGAAGATGCCCAATGTCTTCCTGACCACCCAGGGCGTGCAGCAATTGGCGTACAACGGGCAGCCGATCGTTACGTCTATCGCGATCCAAGGCACGCCCCGGCAGCTCCCGGACGGCTACCAGACCGTCGGTCGAGCAGCAGGTGTCGACGACCTGATGCGCGCGGTAAAGGTCGCGGGGGGTTCCATCACGATCGTGGCTGTGTTGCTGTGGATCATCGCGGTGTTGATCGTCGGGTCGGTTGTTTACCTGTCCGCACTAGAGCGCCTGCGCGACTTTGCGGTGTTCAAAGCGATTGGCGTGCCTGCGCGTTCGATCCTGGCGGGGCTGGCGCTGCAGGCCGTCGTCGTCGCGCTGCTCGCGGCGGCGCTGGGCGTGGTGCTTTCGTGGCTGCTGGCACCGTTGTTCCCGTTGCTCATCGTGGTGCCGACGAGTGCCTACGTTTCGCTACCCCTGGTCGCGACCGTGGTCGGTCTGCTGGCCAGCCTTGCTGGTTTCAGGCGCGCGGTGGCCGTCGATCCGGCGCTCGCGTTTGGAGGTCCCTAGGCGATGAGCGATCTGAGCATTGCCGACCTGGTCGTCGAATACTCCAGCGGTGGGTACGCGGTCCGGCCGATCAATGGTTTGAACCTCGAGGTGGCGGCGGGGTCGCTGGTGATCCTGCTCGGGCCCAGCGGCTGCGGCAAGACGACGTTGCTGTCCTGCCTCGGCGGCATTCTGCGTCCGAAGTCTGGGGCAATCAAGTTCGACGGCGTCGACGTCACGGCGCTCGAGCACACCGCACTGGCGCACTATCGGCGCGACAAGGTGGGCATCGTCTTCCAGGCGTTCAATCTGGTGCCGAGCCTCAGCGCCCTCGAAAACGTGATGGTGCCGCTGCGCGCCGCGGGGATGTCACGTGCGGAGTCGCGTCGGCGCGCCGAGGAATTGCTGACGCGCGTCAATCTTGCGGAACGAATGAAACACCGACCGGGCGACCTGAGCGGCGGGCAGCAGCAACGCGTCGCGATCGCTCGCGCAATCGCGCTCGAACCCCCGTTGATCCTGGCGGACGAGCCGACCGCGCACCTCGACTTCATCCAGGTGGAGGAGGTGCTGCGGTTGATCCGCTCGCTCGCGGCGGGCGAGCGGGTGGTGGTGGTTGCTACCCACGACAGCCGAATACTGCCGATGGCAGATCACGTCGTCGAGCTGGCACCCGCGCTCGCGTCAACGAACCGGCCACCCGAAACCGTGCAGATGAAGGCCGGCGAGGTGCTGTTCGAACAGTGCACGATGGGCGATCTGATCTACGTGGTCTCTGAAGGAGAGTTCGACATTGTGCGCGAATTGGCCGACGGCGGTGAGGAATTGGTCAAAGTAGCCGGGCCCGGGGACTACTTCGGCGAAATCGGTGTGCTGTTTCACATGCCCCGCTCGGCGACGGTGCGCGCCCGAACCGACGCGACAGCCGTCGGCTATACGGCGCAGGCGTTCCGTGAGCGGCTCGGCGCCAGCGGCATCGGCGAGCTCATCGGTCAACACGCGCTTGCCGGCGACTGACAGGCTCGGTGAGTGCTTAGCGCCCGCGGGCCAGGGCCGCAACAATGAGTCGGGTGGTCAGTTCGGCTCGCCGACGCGAATATGACTGCGCGTCAGAGAGAATCGGGTACACCACCCCGCCGACGATGGCGTCGGCGGCCGACTCGGCGGTTGGCTCATCGATACCGTCGGCGAGCAACCGGGTTCGGACGCTATCGTGCAGCGGCAAACTGAATCCGGCGCGCAATCGCACGGCGGTGTCCTCATGTTCCATGCAAGCGACGGTCAAGATTCGCAGCATGGCTGCCCCGCGAGCCGTCGTCAGCGTTGCGGTGAGTTTGCGTACCCACGCCACCAGGTCGGCAGCCAGATCGCCGGTGTGGTCCACCGACGCGAGAATCTTGTCGGCGTCTTCCAGCATGACGTCCGCGACGAGCGCGGGCCGGGTGGGCCACCAGCGATAGATGGTCTGTTTTCCTACCCCGGCGCGGGCGGCGACGGCCTCGATGGTCAGGCCATCGAATCCACGCTCGAGAAGCAGTTCGCGGGTGGCGGTGACGATCGCGGTGCGTGACTTCTCGCTGCGGCGCCTCGGCGAGCCGGCCTGCGGGGTCACCTGAGTGAGATCGGCTGGCATCTCGTGATCCTCGTTTCTCAGATCCCGCGTGGTTGTGGCCGCTGCCCGCAGGCATCCAGCCCGCTTTACATATGCTGGCCCTGACCGTAATCTGCCACAAGACGAGACGGTTCGTCTTGTAAGACGGAAGGATAGCAGTCCGTGCGGCCGAAGCCCACGTTCGACACTTCTGGGCCGCGATCATGAGCCTGGGTCTGACGCCAGAGCAGCAGCATCTCGGCGAGGCCGTCGGGCAGTTCGCCGCCCGGCATGCGTCCATCGCCGCGACGCGCGACAGTTTCGATAAGTTGGCCGCGGGCCAGCTCCCCGACTGGTGGGATGCTCTGGTCGCCAATGGTTTTCACGCAGTGCATCTACCGGAGGAGCTCGGCGGGCAAGGCGGAACGCTGAGCGACGCGGCGTGCGTGCTGGAGTCGGCGGGCAAAACGCTGCTGCCCGGACCCTTGCTGTCCAGCGTGGCAACCGGCGCCGTCGCATTGCTGGCCGAACCGGCGCCAGGCGCCGAAACGTTGATCCGCGACCTCGCCTCTGGCGCCCCCGCCGCGATCGTCCTGCCCGACGACGGAGACTTCCACGCACGCCAGGATGGTCAGCGATGGCTGGTCACCGGCAGCTCGCAGGTCGTCGCGGGCGTGTGTTCGGCGCGCGTGGTCCTGGTCGGAGCCCGCACCGACAGTGATGAGGTCGTTTGGGTGCCGGTGGACGCCGGAGCGCCCACTGCGACAGTCGAATCCGCTTCCGGTACGGACCTCGTCGCCGACGTCGGAGTGCTGCGGCTCGCCGAGTACGGTGCGGCCGACTCGGACGTTCTCACCGGAATCGACTCAGACCGCGCGGCCTGCGTAGTGGTGAGCCTGGTGGCCAGCACGACGGCCGGGATCACCCAGTGGTGCGTCGACGTCGTCACCGCGCACCTGCGCACCCGGGAGCAATTCGGCAAGGTGATCGGGACCTTCCAGGCTCTGCAGCACAGCGCGGCGATGCTGTTGGTCAACAGCGAGTTGGCCACCGCGGCGGCCTGGGATGCGGTGCGCGCCGCGGACGAACCGCTCGACCAGCACCGCCTCGCCGCGGCCGGGGCGGCGACCATCGCGGTCTCGCCGGTACCGGACCTGGTGCTCGACGCCCTGACGATGCTCGGCGCCATCGGGTTCACCTGGGAACACGACGTGCACCTGTATTGGCGGCGGGCCATCAGCCTGGCGGGATCGATCGGCCCGGCCAGTCGGTGGGCCCGGCTGTTGGGACAACTGGGTTGTACGAAGCAGCGCGATATGTCGGTCAACCTGGGTGACGCCGAATCGGACTTCCGGTCTTGGGTCGCCGAAACACTCGATGCCGCAATGCAATTACGCAACGACAAGCGCGCACCGCACGGCGACTACGAGGACCAGGCGATGGGGCCGCAGCGAACACTGATCGCCGACGCCGGTCTCATGGCGCCGCACTGGCCGGCGCCGTGGGGCGTCGACGCGGATCCCCTCAAACAGCTCATCATCGATGAGGAGTTCACCAAGCGTCCCGGCCTGGTCCGGCCATCGCTGAACATCGCCGAATGGATCCTGCCCTCGGTGCTGGCTGGCGCACCAAAAGAGTTGCAGGAGAGCCTGATCCCGGCGACACAGCGCGGCGACATCCACTGGTGTCAGCTGTTCAGCGAGCCGGGAGCGGGCTCGGACCTCGCGTCGCTGGCCACCCGGGCGACCAAGGTCGATGGCGGCTGGCGGATCAACGGCCACAAGATCTGGACTTCGTTGGCGCAGTATGCCGACCTGGGCGCGCTGCTGGCGCGCACCGACCCCGACGCCAGCAAGCACCGCGGCATCGGCTATTTCATCCTCGACATGCGGTCCCCCGGGGTCGAGATACAGCCGATCAAGACGGCGACCGGGGAAGCACATTTCAACGAGGTCTTCCTCAACGATGTGTTCGTCCCCGACGACATGCTGCTGGGCGGTCCTACTGACGGCTGGCGGCTGGCGATCTCCACCATGGCCGAAGAGCGTTCGGCCATCAGTGGATACGTCAAATTCGACCGGGCCGTCGCACTACGCGCCCTTGCTACCGAACCCGGACCCGAACGCGACGACGCAGAACGGGCGCTGGGCGAACTCGACGCCTACACCAACGCTATCCGCGCGCTGGGCGTGCGGGAAACCATCCGGCTGCTCGACGGGCAGCCGTCCGGTCCGGCGTCCAGCATCGCCAAGGTCGCGATGAACGTCTTACTGCGGCGCACGTTCGAGGCGACGTTGCGCCTGGCAGGACGGACGGCCATGGTCGACGATTCCGAACCCCCGGTCGTGCAGACCTATCTGCATCTGCCTGCCGAACTGATCGGCGGCGGAACGAGGGAGATCCAGCTGAACATCATCGCCCAGATGATTCTTGGCCTACCCCGGAAATAAGGACACGACATGGGATTACGTGGAGAAGCCGCGATCGTCGGCTACGTCGAGCTGCCACCCGAGCGGATGAACAAGGCCACGCCCGCGCCGTTCGCCATCGAACAATGGGCGGAACTCGGCGCCGCCGCGCTTGCCGATGCGGGACTGCCCTTCGAGATCGTCGACGGCATCGTGGCGTCGCACCTGGCCGAGTCGGAGATCTTCGTACCCTCCACTATCGCCGAATACCTCGGCGTGGGAGCACGATTCGCCGAGCACGTGGATCTCGGCGGGGCCAGCGCTGCTGCCATGGTGTGGCGGGCGGCCGCGGCCGTCGAGCTCGGGATCTGCGACGCGGTGCTGTGCGCACTGCCTGCCCGTTACATCACGCCGATGTCCAACAAGAAGCCCAAGACATATGGCGACGCTTTGTATTTCGGGTCGTCGAGCAACCAATACGGCTCTCCGCAAGCGGAATTCGAGATCCCCTACGGCAACCTCGGCCAGAACGGCCCCTACGGGCAGGTGGCGCAGCGTTACGCGGCGATCTACGGCTACGACGAGCGGGCCATGGCCAAGATCGTTGTCGACCAGCGGGTCAACGCCAACCACACCGAGGGCGCGATCTGGAAGGACAAGCCACTCACCATCGATGAGGTGCTGGCCAGCCCGGTCATCGCCGATCCGCTGCACATGCTGGAGATCGTCATGCCCTGTGTGGGCGGTGCGGCCGTTGTCGTTGCGAGCGCCGACGTCGCCAGACGCGCACGCAATCGGCCGGTGTGGGTCAAGGGATTTGGTGAGCACGTGCCGTTCAAGACCCCGACCTACGCCAAGGACTTACTGTCCACACCCATCGCGGCGGCAGCCGACACCGCGTTCGCCATGACCGATCTGACCCGTGAGCAGATGGACATGGTGTCGATCTACGATTGCTACACCATCACTGTGCTGCTGTCGCTCGAGGACGCGGGCTTCTGCGAGAAGGGCAAGGGCATGGAGTTCGTCGCCAACCACGACATGACATTCCGGGGCGACTTTCCGCTCAACACCGCCGGCGGCCAACTCGGTTTCGGCCAAGCGGGTTTGGCCGGTGGCATGCACCATGTCTGCGATGCCACCCGACAGATCATGGGACGTGCGGGCGAGGCCCAGGTCGGCGACTGCAACCGCGCGTTCGTGTCCGGCAACGGTGGAATCCTGTCCGAGCAGACGACGCTCATCCTCGAAGGAGACTGACTGTGGCTACCTTGGAACGCCCAATGCCGGTGAAAACGCCTACCACCGCACCGTTTTGGGATGCGCTGGCGCAGCATCGCATTGTCATCCAGTTCTCGCCGTCCTTGGCGGCCTACGTCTTCTATCCGCGAGTGCGCGCACCGGGCACCCTGGCCGACGACCTGGAATGGCGCGAGATATCCGGCCTGGGAACGCTCTACTCGTACACCGTCGCGCGCAGACCGGTCAGCCCGCATTTTGCCGACGCGGTTCCGCAGCTGCTCGCCATCGTCGAATGGGATGAGGGGCCAAGGTTTTCCACCGAGATCGTCAATGCCGATCCGGCCGACCTGCGAGTCGGCATGCGGGTACGGCCGGTGTTCTTCGACTACCCCGAGCACGACGTCACGCTGCTGCGCTACGAGCCAGCTGAGTAATCCCGCCGCAGCTCGTCACATCCGCCACGCGGGCCTCCGTCCGGGGCGACGCTTGTTGTGCCCGCCTCCGAGCGACAATCCGCCTTCTCGCTGAGCACCGCCTGCCGGGTGCGATTGTCGCTGTGAGGCGGGCAAATCGCATGCCCCGCCATCCAGTGGCTCATGTGCCAAGTGTGATGGCGCTAAAGATCAGCGCAGCTCTTCGGTCGGCACGCCGTAGCGCTCTTGGTATGGCTGCACCCGTTCCCGCACTTCGCCGGCATCCAGCCCGGTATCCGACCAGGTGTAGCGGCCGCGTCCGCCATCGCCCGGATGCTCGGCCAGAAAGTCCCGCATCTTCTGCGCGGCATCGGGTTTCAGCTCGCGACCAAGCTTTTCGTAAATGTCCTTGATGGTGGTCCAGGGGTCGTTCATGAAGTCGGAGAACTGCACGTCGATCATCTGGCCGTCCGGGACAACGCCGCCGTCGCGCGATGCCATCCCGCGCTCAAGGCCGACGGTGATCTCCTCGTACGACTGAGCCGCGCACTCGGCGATGTTCGACTCGTCGCTGCCCATCCGCCGCAAGTGGTGGGTCAGCGCGGCGATCGACGAGATGACGTTGAGCGGATCGCGGTGAGTCTGCACGATCAACGCGTCGGGGTATTCGGCGAGCAGCTTGTCGAGCTGCCACAGATGCGCGGGCGATTTCAGCACCCACTGCCCGGGTACGCCAGACTGCAGATGCTGCAGGAAGATTCGATGATACCGGTATGCGCCGGTGTGGTCTGCGTCGTACAGCAGCCACCGGTAGTAATTCGGTAACCGGTACTGCACGGTGTAGATCATGCTGGTGAATTCACTGGCGGTGATGCGGACGCACTCCTGCCCGACCAGCGCGCCCATCGGGTGGAAGGCCAGGAAGCCCGGAACGATCTGTTCGGAGAGTTCGATGGTGGCCTGGGTCTGCGCGATGCGCGGATCGTTGTGATACGTCTCGGGTTGCGGGACGGGACAGGGCGCGTCGACCTCCCACGTCAACGGCGCGCGCAGCTCTGGATCCTGGGCGAGCAAGTCGTAGAGGATGGTGGTTCCGGTGCGGGGTTGGCCCACGATGAAGATCGGCGCGGTGATCGGTTTGTCCGCGATCTCGGGATGCTCTTTGCGCCAGGCGATTACCTCGAGCCGGTTCTTCAGGGCGCGGATCATGTCGAGGTGGGCGATTTCCACCCCGATTGCCGACAACCGTGCCTCGTTGACCAACTCTTCGGCGACGAGATCTAGCCCGGCCTGCCAGCCGTCATCGCCGAAGTCGTCGCTGCCCGCTTCCGCGCAAGCGGCGGCGATCAAGGCTTGCGGGTTGAAGCGCTCCTGCAGTGTCATGCTCGCTCCTCACGTCGGCGCACCGACACCGTGATGGCGGGCGGCTTGGGGTTGTCCAGCCAACGCAGCACCACGAATCCGCGATGTCGGCCGCCGGTATCAAGCCAATGACCAAATCCGAAGTCAGCGGCGGAGATCGCGATGCGCACCCGTCCGTCGTCGTCCGGCTGCACCGCGCTGCTGGTCACCGAGCTGTGCCGGCGGACCGGCTCCAGGCACTCATGCCAGATGTTTTCCAGCGTGACATTCCAGTAGCGGGTGTCGGGTGGTTCGATCTCGAGCACCAGGGCTTGATCGGGGTCGAGCCGAAAGGTGCCGATCATGTAGAGGTTGTCCGGGGTGGTGTCCGCGGCACCCAGATCGGCGGCCTCGGCGGTCAGCAGCGCGTTGGGCTGCTCGAGGAGCTCGGGCTTGATAGTGCGGTGCAGCGTGACGAGTTTCATCAGCGTCCAGGCCATGGCGGTGAACTGGTCGGCCAGCTCGTCGTCGGTCAGCGGCGTCAAGGGGTCGGGATCGAGCGCCTCGATCTGCATGGTGGCTAACTCTTCGGTGCTGCGATCCCCGATGTACTCCCGCACGACGACCGACGATGCGTCCGCGGGGATGTTCACCCAGTGCGCGCCGTCGAGGTCGGCGGGCTCTTCGGACGACAGCACTAGCGTGAATTCGCCTGTTGCTAAGGATAATTGACTATCGCTGACGTAGTTCGACATTCGCCGAGGAGTCAGGCCAGTGCCGGCCAGGATCTGAAAGCCCAGGTAGGCGCTGGTGCCGCGGGTGCCGGTGATTCGGTAGCGCCGGTCGCCCCGGATCATCGCCAGGTAGTAGTTGCCGTCGGGGTTGGGGCCGCCGATCATCCGATTCGGCGAACACATATCGAAGAATGACGGTCGGGCGAGGTCGGCCTCGACGGACAGCTGCGAGCACAGCGACGAGACTCTGGCGATGACCCGCAGCCCTTCGAGCAACTCCCGCTCGGATTCGGCATCCTCGGTCACGACCTTGGTGATGTCAGCCAGCATCTGTTGGAAGAACTGCCACGCGGCCAGCGTCTTCGCCGGACTTTGAGTCATAGTCTTATACTTAGACTATGTCTCACGCGTTGTCTAGCACCAGTTCGCCCGCCGAACGCAGGCGGGCCGCCACCCGAGGGCGCATTGCCGCGGTTGCCGCGCAGCTGGTGGCCGAGCATGGCTTGGCGGGAGCCACCGTGGACCGGATCGCCGATGCCGCCGATATCAGCCGCGCGACCTTCTTCCGCTACTTCAACTCCAAGGAAGACGCCGTCGCCGAGGGCGTGAATGTGCATTGGCTGAACCGGATCACCAACGCGCTGGCCATTCAGCCGCCCGGGCTGTCGGCCACTGACGCGGTCGCGGGAGCTTTTCATCACCTCGCGCTGGGATTCGCCGAGATCGCGGACCAGGTGCGTGAATTGGCCGCGCTCACAAGATCATCCGAAACGCTGGACGCCTGGACACTACACATCTATGTGCGCTACGAAGCGGCCATCGCGGAGTTGGTCGCACCGCGCCTGCGCGAGCTGACTCCCGACGACCCCAGGCCCCGTCTGATCGGCGCGCTGGCGATGGCCACGGTGCGCATCGCCCTGGACGACTGGCTGCGCCACGGCGGGTCGCTGCCCGACCGGGTGAGTCAGGGCCTATCCGCGATCACCGTTGCCGCTACGAGCTAGCGGCCGGCCATTTCAGAATTCGCCGGGCCGTTGCGCCCAAAATCCAGGCCTTCTCGTCCTCGGACAGCGACGACGAATCGCGGATACCGAATAGCGTCTCGGCCCAAGTGGCACGGTGCCGGGTCATCGTGTAGTCGCTGGCCCACATCACCCGCTCGGGTCCGAAGGCGTCAACCGCACGGCGCAGCTTCGGCTCGAGGTCGCCAAACGGGTAGGGCTCGGTCGACAGAAACGATGCCGCGTGTGCCCACTTATAGGCCACGTTGGGATAACTCGCCAGCGCCACAGCGTCGTCAATGCTGGCCTGGCCCCGCGGCGCGTCGAACGCCACGCCGCAATGATCGATGACGAATTGGACGTCGGGAAAACGCCGCACGTACTGCGCCAGGTGCGCAACCCTGCCGGGGCAGGTGACGAAGACCGGCAGGCCATGGGCACGCGCGGCCTTCAGAAACCGATCGTGACCGCCCTCTTCGAACACCGCGCCCTCGGCAGGGGTGAAGACCGTGGTGCGTAAGGCTTTGAATCCGGTTGCAGCGGTGAGGGTCTCAACCCACGATTCGATGCCGGGATCGGTGGGATCCACCCGCATCAGGAAGGCGAATCGGTCGGGATGGCTTATCGCGGCCGCTTCGGCGTTGGGTCCAACGTTGCGAAAAGCGCCGTTGGCGAGCCGATAGCCGGGTAGCAGCTTCCCGTCCTCGGCGGGTGCGTCGAACTCGTCGAACAGCACGGCCTGGATACCCAGCGCGTCCATGATCGCCAGCGTGACCTCGGTGCCGAGCATATTCGCATGGACCTGCGCGTCGACGATATCCATTGACGGGAGTATTCCAGTGACGCTGGCACGCTTGGCGACGCACCCGACGCCCGGTTTACCGGCCAACCTGTAGAAGTGCTTGGAAGGTCATGCCAGAGCCGGGTCTCCCGCGCCTGTCCGACTAGCATGGGCCGGAAGTTGTCGAACGGGGGAGGCGAACGGTGCGAGCGCGGTCGGCGGATCGTTCCGACCCTGAAATCGCGGTCACCGGCGGCAAGTCGCACCTAAAGGCCGGCCTCATCGTGCTGGTGGCCGTCGTTGCCAGCGCCATGGTCACGTCGATCGTGCTGTACATCGATGGTGCGAGTTCTCGACATGTTTCCAGCGATGCGGCGCCGGCCGGCGGTGGGACCACCGTGACGCTCAACATCGAAAGCATTCAATCTAACTACAGCGTGCTGATGGGTAACCTCGCGATTTCGCCCGGCCCCGCTCTGCTGGATCCGGCGACCGAAACCCTCAAGCAAGACCTCACGGTCGAGGTCACCTCCGTCGCGACGCCGGTCAAGCGCACCTGGTCCAAGGGCATGCTCCCCGGCGTCCTCCCTGTCCCGTTGACTTTGTCGCGCGACGTCGAACGCTGGCCTTTCGACCGCTACTACACCGGGCCGATCACGGTCGAACTGTTCGTCGGCGCCGCGCAGACACCCGAGCGCGCCAGCGTCGTGATCATCGACCGGCTGCCCGGCTGGAAAGTCGACGCGGCGCGGCCGAATAAGGTCAGGCCAGCTGGGGTCTATGAGGTGGAAATGCAGCGCTCGGCGAGCACCACGGTGTTCGCGATCGTCATTCTGTGCATCCTGGTCGCGATTGCCGCTGCAGCGGTGTTCGTCGCGGTTCAGACACTGCGAGGCCGACGAAGGTTTCAGTCGCCCATGACGACCTGGTACGCGGCGATGCTGTTCGCAGTGGTGCCGCTGAGAAACGCGCTTCCTGGCTCGCCGGCGTTCGGAAGCTGGATCGATATGACGATCGTGTTGTGGGTGCTGGTCGCCTTGGTGGTCTCGATGTTGCTGTACATCGCGTGTTGGTGGCGGGATCTGCGGCCCGACTCCGACGAAGCTACGTCGTGGACCGCACGATGAGCCGGGCGATGTCCGTCGGCTGGGGCCGCGGCAGGGCGGGCAGCTCCAACTCGGTGCGCACGGCGGCCAGCGCAGCGTCGGCGACCGCGTACGGGTCGAACTCCACCGTGGTCAGCGGCGGTGTGCTCACCACGCCCATTGGGCTGGCGTCGACGCCGATGACGGCAAGGTCTTGTGGACAGCGCAACTGCGCTTGGTGAATGCCGTACAGGACCAGGCAGGCGATCTCGTCGCTTTGCGCGCACACCGCGGTGACGCCGTCGCGCACCCACTCGTTGACCACCTCGGCGGCGTTGGCCGGAGTAACCGCGCCGACGACCAGTTCTGGCAGGTCGCGCGCTCGCATGGCGCGTGCCACGCCTTCAAACCAGTAATCGCCCAGTGCGCGCCACCTGGCAATCCCGGTGTAGGCGAAGGCAATTCGCTTGTGCCCGCGCGAGACGAGGTGCTCCACCCGCATCTCGCCTACCGAGAGGTGCGGTGCCCCCAGTGCCGGCAGCGATCCGATCTCGATCAACGGTATGCCCGCCGCTTGTACCGCACTGCGAACCGCCGTGCTGAGCGGGAACAAGCTGGTGACCGCGACTGGGTCGAGGTTCTCGATCGCATCGATGACATGCCGGTCGTCTTCGGTCTCGAAGATCTGTACCTGAAGCAAACCCAGGCGCGCCAGGTCGGTGGTCATTCGACTGCCGGCTTGCATCGGCATCTCGCCTACCGCCACATGCGGCACCACGTACAGCACTACGCCGCTTTTGCCGCGGGCGAGATTGCGGGCAGCCAGGTTGGGTCGATAGCCCAGCAACTCCGCTGCCCGGTGGACCGCGTCTCGAGTTTGCGGCGAGATCCTGCGGCCCGCCGCGTTGTTCAGCACATAACTGACGGTCGCGGTCGACACACTGGCCAATCGAGCTACGTCGGCGTTGGTGGGGCGGCCAGGCCTATTCGTCGTCAACGCGCGTCATCCTCGCGGCCCAGACATGCCTCATGGTGGCACGCGACCCGGATGAACTGTGCGCGATCTGCGATCGGGCGCCGGAACGGAGCGGTAAATAACAGTGACTAATAGTAACTGATTTTGCAACGAGTTCTGGAAGGCGAGTTGTCCACCGCGAACCTGTGTGCTGGTGTAAAACAGCGGATTAACCGCACCGCACCGCGAACACCCCGCGTTGACACTGTGACCTATGCCATTGTCTACTAGTCGCTATATTCGAGGAGTGCGGGATGAATAAAAACGATCTGATCCTGATCAGCGTGGATGATCACATCGCCGAGCCGGCCGACATGTTCGACGCGCATGTCCCCGCGAAATACCAGGATCGCGCCCCGCGGGTGGTCCTCGAACCCGACGGCATCCAGCAGTGGTACTACGGCGACATCCGGGGACGGAACATGGGCCTGAACGCCGTCGCGGGCAAGCCCCGTGAGATGTACAACATCGACGCCTCTCGCTATGACGAGATGCGGCCGGGCTGCTTCAACGTCGACGAGCGGGTCCGCGACATGAACGCCGGCGGCCAGCTGGCGGGGCTGAACTTCCCGAACTTCACCGGGTTCTCGGGCCAGGTCCTCAACCAGGGCCCCGATCGCGACGTCAACTTGGTGATGATCAAGGCCTACAACGACTGGCACGTCGACGAGTGGTGCGCGGCCTATCCGGGCCGATTCATCCCCTGCGGCATCTTGCCGTTGTATGACGTCGCCGAGGCGGCCAAGGAAGTCAAACGACTGGCCGACAAGGGCTGCCACGCGGTGACGTTCTCGGAGAACCCAGAAGCGTTGCAAATGCCCAGCATTCACACCAAATACTGGTATCCGTTATTCGAGGCCGTCTGCGAGAACAAGACGGTGCTGTGCACGCATGTCGGGTCGGCATCGCGATCTCCGCAGGTGTCGACGGACGCACCGCCCAGCGTGCAGATGACGGCGTCGTCGATGATGAGCATGTTCACCTTCACCGAGCTGATCTGGGCGGAATTTTGGGCAGACTTCCCGCAACTGAAGTTTTCCCTAACCGAGGGCGACGTCGGCTGGATGCCGTATTTCCTCTGGCGGGCCGAGCATGTCTACAACCGTCATTCGGGCTGGACGTTGGCTGACTTCCCGCCCGGCTACAGCGGCCCTACTGATGTGTTCAAGCGGCATTTCTACACCTGCTTCATCAGCGACAAAGTGGGCGTACAGAACATGGATTGGTTCAACGAAGACATGCTGTGTTGGGAGTCCGATTTCCCGCACTCCGACAGCAACTGGCCGTTCGCGCCGGAGGACATCGTCGAGAACATGGGCCATCTCGACGACGCGGTGATCAACAAGATCACCCACGAAAATGCCATAGCTGCATACTCATTCGACCCGTTCCGGTACGTACCCAAAGACCACGCCCGGGCCGGCTATCTGCGCGCCCAGGCCACCGACGTCGACGTCGTCACCCATGTCGGTCGCCAAGCCAGTCAGCGTGACCGTGACGCCTGGACCCGGATGACGCAGTTCGCCTTGCAGTCGCAGGGGCCGGTGACGGCGGAGGTCACCGGTATCGCCGGGCGCGCCAGCACCCTGGGTAACTGAGGGTGACAGCCCAGGCACCGTTCGCCGACTGGCGCGTGCTGGAGCTGTCCAACGGAATTCCGGCCTCCTATGCCGCCAAGATGTTCGCGGACGCGGGCGCCGAGGTGGTGAAAATCGAATCCCCGCAGGGGGATTGCCTGCGCAGCTGGTCGGCCGGCGGGGCTTCGGGTGCGTTGTTCGGTTATTTGGCCGCGAACAAGAAGTCGGTGGTCTGCGACGACCACGCCGAGGCCGCGGCGCTGCTGGCCGGTGCCGACGTCGTCTTCACCGATCTGACCGACGGCTGGACCCTCGACGACATCACCGCGCACACCAGTTCCTCGGCGGTGGTGGTCAGCGTGACGCCGTTCGGCACAACGGGCCCCTACGTCGACGAGGGCGTGCTGGCCAACGAATTCATCCTGCAGGCGTTGTGCGGCTCGATCGCCGGCCGGGGTTGGCCCGGTGACGAACCCGTGCAGGCAGGCGGCCGGCTCGGCGAGTGGTTGTCGGGCACCTTCGCCGCGGCGGTCGGCGCAGCTGCGGCCCGGCACGCCGCCCGGGGCGGCGGTGGCGAAATCGTCGACGTCTCGACCTACGAGGCGATGGTCATCGCGATGGGCGGGCTGTCCGCCATGTCCGCCAGCGTGTTGGGCGCGGATTCCCTGATACGCCAACGCAGTCTGGAACTGCCGTCGATTGTTCCGACCGCGGACGGCATGGTGGGCTTCTGCACCATAACCGCACAGCAGTTCCAGGATTTTTTGGTGCTGATCGATCGGGCCGATCTGGTTGACGACGCCCACCTGGCATCGTTCGCCGGCCGAGTTGAACGCCGCGACGAGTTCCTCGACATGGTTACCCAGTGGACGCAAACCCGCACCACACAGGAGATTGTCGACCTCGCGGTGGCATTCCGAATCCCGGTCGCTCCCATCGCGACTCCTGCCACGCTGCCTGAAGTCGATCACTTCGTGGCGCGCGGTGTGTTCGTCGAATCCGAGGTCGGGGTGCTGCAGCCGCGGGTGCCGTATCGCAGCGACGCCATCACAACCAAGCCGCCCGGGCGCCCTCCGCCGCTGGGCGCCGACAACGGCCTCGTGCACTGGCCTGTCCGCCCGGGCCGGCCCGGTGCCGTTGATCCCGACGCGCTCCCCTTGTCCGACATACGCATCACCGACTTCACCGCGTTCTGGGCAGGTCCGGTCGCCACCCAATTCCTCGGGGCCCTCGGTGCCGATGTGATCAAGCTCGAGGGCGTCCGCCGACCGGACGGCATGAGGTTCTCCGCCGGTCGCCCACCGGACTGGGACCAATGGTGGGAGTGGGGCCCGGTTTTCCTGTGCAGCAACAACAACAAACGCGGCGTCAGCGTCGAGCTCAGCACCGAAGCGGGGCGATCCGTCGCGTTGGAGCTCATCGCGGCAAGCGATCTGGTCCTGGAGAACTTCTCGCCCAGGGTGATGGAGAATTTCGACCTGGACTGGGATGCCGTCGCGGCCGCGAACCCGCGCGCAATCATGGTGCGGATGCCGGCGTTCGGCCTGGACGGCCCGTGGCGCGACCGTGTCGGCTTCGCGCAGACCATGGAACAAGCGACCGGAATGGCTTGGACCACTGGCCATTCCGATGGACCACCGGTGATTCCACGCGGGATCTGCGATCCGATAGCGGGGCTGCACGCCGCCTTCGCTGCCGTTGCGGCGCTGGTAGTCCGGGATCGGCAGGGGACCGGGATGCATGTCGAATCCACCATGGTGGAATCGGCACTGAACGTGGCCGCCGAGATGCTGGTCGAATACTCGCGAAATGGAATCCAGCTGCGACGGTCGGGAAATCGGGGCACCGGCGCGGCTCCCCAGGGCGTCTATCGCTGCATCGGCGACGACGAGTGGGTGGCCATCGCCACCATCGACGACGCCGCGCGGGTCTCGTTGGCGGACCTCATCGGTCAACCAGAGTTGGGACCGGCCGAGGCCGGCTGGCGAGAGCGAGCCGACGACATCGACAAACTGATCGCCGATTGGACAGCGCGGCGCACGGTAACCGACGCAGTCCGCACCCTGCGCACCGCGGGAGTGCCGGCCGCGCCCGTCGCGCAGGCGGCAGACTTGCTGGAAAACGCGCACCTACTCACCCGGGGATTCTGGGAAAGGGTGGATCATCCCGTTGCCGGTTCTTTCCTGTGCACCGGAATGCCTTTCGCATTCCTCGGGAAACCGCGGCGCTGGATACGGCGGGTGCCGCCGCTGTATGGCCAGCACACCGACGAGGTGCTGAGCGGCCTTCTCGGCCACAGCGAACACGACGTGGCGCAGTTGCGCGCGTCGGGCGCCACCAGCATCCGACCGGCGGGCTTGTGACATGGCGGTCACGTTGTGCGTGCCGCCGCGGGCCGGTGAGCTGTGCGCGCCGGTGCGATTCTTGGTTCGCCAGGACTCCGTCGTGATGGAACTGACTGCCCGGCACCGGATTACCAGCGTCGAATGGGACGAGCGGGAACGCGCGGTGGCAATGATCGTCGAAATCACCGACCCGCAGACCGCGCGACCGATAGACGTACGCATCGACATCGTCGAAGCGGGTACGAAACCCGACGATGCGCGGACAACAACGATCGGCACCGTCGTGCGCGACGGACGCCCACGCGACGTACTGGGTACCTATCTAGGGGTAGTAGCAGATGAAAACTAAAGGGCCACAGGGGTGAGCGGGCGTAAGCGCACCGCGGCCATCGTCGGGGTGCACAACACCCGACAAGGACGCCGCCTGGATGGTGAAACCTCGCGCAGCCTGGCGCTCAAAGCCATCCAAGGCGCACTGGCCGATGCAGGTCTAAGCCTCGACGACGTCGACGGGATCAGCGCGGGCCCGCTATCGACCGCATTGATCTACGACCTGCGGATTGGCCCGGCATGGCAGGGACTTGCATTCGGGGTGGGCATGATCACCGAGGCGGTCACCGCGATCGAGCACGGCATGGCCGACGTGGTGGTGCTGGTCGCCGCCCAAGCCGGTGAATACCGCGATCACCAGGCGACGGCGCCGTGGACTCGACCCGAGAACGAATTCGTGGCGCCCTGGGGGATGTTCACCACCGCCGAGTTCGCCCTGATCGCCCGGCGGCACATGCACCGGTACGGGACCACCCGCGAACAGCTGTCCGTCGTCGCTGCGACCATCCGCAACAACGGGTCGCAGAACCCCGAAGCCGTTTACTACCAACGCGGGCCGTTCACCACCGACGACATCACCGCGTCCCGGCCGATCGCCGACCCGTTTCATCTCCTGGATTGCGCCACCACCTCCGAGGGCGGGTGCGCGCTGGTGGTGGCGAACGTGGACGACATCGAGGTCGCGAGCCAGCCGGTCTATCTGTTGGCAAGTGGTGCGGACTTTCACGGTCCGTCGTATCAGCACCCACCCGCGTGGGATCTCGGCGGCCGGCGAGGCGATCACGTCAATGGTGTGGTCGGCGCCCGAGCCGCCGATCTCGCGTTCAGCCACGCCGGCTTGAGCCGCGACG
The DNA here is from genome assembly GCA_963826365.1 of uncultured Actinomycetota bacterium. Lineage (GTDB taxonomy): Bacteria > Actinomycetota > Actinomycetes > Mycobacteriales > Mycobacteriaceae > Mycobacterium. Next base: position 387,932 of record CAWGXA010000019.1, read on the forward strand.
ATGTCGATGTGCTGGAACTCTACGACCCGTTCTCATTCGAGATCATCCGGCAGCTCGAGGCATTCGGATTCTGCGGCGAGGGCGAGGGCGGGCCATTCGTCGCGGACGGCCATATCGCGATCGACGGAAGTCACCCGATCACCACGGACGGAGGGACCATGTCCTTCAGCCATGCGGGCTCGAATCCGCAAATGATGCAACGCGCCATCCGCGCCGTCCAACAGTTGCGTGGTGAAGCGGGCGGCTTGCAAGTGCCCGATGCGCATATTGCGTTGTGCAGCAATGGCGGCGCTGGCGCGTTGTTCACCACGCTGGTGATCCTGGGAGACGAACCACTGTGACTTCACCGACTTCCGAGCCGTTGCAACCGCAGACCGAGTCCGTGCCGCATGCCAGCAGCCAAGTCAGCATGCCGTTCTGGCAGGGCTGCCGCGATGGGGAGCTGCGCTATCAACGCTGCGAGTCGTGCGGTGAATCCAACTTCCCGCCGACCGAGCATTGCCGCCAATGCCTTTCGTCCGAATTGCGTTGGACACCAAGCGAAGGCCTCGGTGAGATCTACAGCTGGACGGTGGTCCACCGCCCGGTATCACCCGAATTCGAACCGCCCTACGCGCCGGCCGTCATCACGATGGACGAGGGCTACCAGATGTTGACCAACATCGTCGGTGTGGCCCCTGAAGATCTGGCGGTCGGCTTGCGGGTGCAGGTGCAATTCCACGCGGTCGGTCCCGACCTGACGCTGCCGTACTTCACCGGGTTCTCGTGAGTCCCGGGCGCACCAGCAACGGCCTCCCCGTCACCGCGTATCTCGTGCTGGGTGTGCTGGCAGCCAACGATGAACAACTCACGGCCGGCGAGATCAAGGGGCGTGCCGAACTTACCGTCGGCCATTTCTATTGGTCGCCATCGGTCAGTCATGTGCGGCGGGAATTGAGCAGACTGTTGGCCCGGGGAATGGTCAACGAGATCGGCGCTCAGTCCGGCAAGCGCGCGATCACGTTGTACGAGACCACGGATTCCGGGCTCGATGCACTGCGGCGGTGGGTCCAGCACTTTCCGGGCCAGGAACAGGTCGTCATCAAGCATCCGGTCATCCTGAAAACCTGGCTCGCGCGCGGCGAGGATCCCGAACGTGTCGTCGACACCTTGGACCGCCACCTCGAGGCAACGCGAGCGCGGCTCGACGAGGCGCTGTGGTCGCGGCAGCGGTCCCGTGACCTCGGCATCGCCGACGATCCCGATCAGCGCTCTTCGTTTGCCGTCCTGGACTACGCGATCCGTGGGTTGTATGCGGAAATCTCCAACATCCAGCAACTCCGTGACGAAATTGCCAGCGGCACAAGTCGAGATCCCATTACGCGGGTGCGACGGGCGAAGGGGCAGATTCGCCGTCGGGTACCGAAGAGCTAGCGGCATCGGCGCCCGAAGAGATTCGGTAGGCCGTGCCGCGCGGATCGCGTGTCCAAAGAATCTCGTCTAGGCCGATGGCCGTGCCTTGGGTGATCAACTGGCGCTTGAGCACCTTGTGGGTGGCGGTGCTGGGCAGCTCGATGGCGATACGCACGTATCGTGGTCGAGCCTTGGGGGACAGGTCAGGCTGAGCATCCAGGAATGCCTCGAACGCGTCGGGGTCAAGGAGGTGGCCGTCGTTGAGCACTACCGCGGCCATGACTTGATCACCGACGTGCCCGTCTGGGACGGCGTACACCGCGACTCTGTTAATTGAGCCATGGCGCAACAGGATTCGCTCGATCGGCGCGGCGGTTATATTCTCGCCGTCCACCCGCATCCAGTCGGCGGTCCGGCCGGCAAGGTAGATCCAGCCGTCGGAATCCCGGTAGGCGAGGTCTCCAGACCAGTACATGCCGTGGCGCATGCGTTCGGCGTTGGCTTCGGGATCGTTGTAGTAGCCGGTGAAGAAGCCCGATCCGGTGGTATTCACCAACTCGCCCACCGATTCGTCGGCATTGGCCAGCGCTCCGGTCGCATCGAAGCGGGCCACCGCGCACTCGGTGACGGTGTCGCTGTTGTACACCGCGATGCCCTCGACGCCTTTGCCGATCGAACCCTTCGGGGTGCCTTCTTCGCGGATGATGATGACCGCGTTCTCCGTCGAACCGAAGCCGTCTTCCACCTGGACCGCGAACCGGCGGCCGAACGCCGCGATGTCCTTGTCGTTGGCCTCATTACCGAACGCCACCCGCAACGGATTATCGGCGTCGTCATCGCGTTCGGGGGTGGCCAGGATGTAGGCCAGTGGCTTGCCGACGTAGTTCATGTATGTGACGCCGTACTCGCGGACTTCGTCGAGGAAATTGCTCGCGGAGAACTTCGCCGGCACGATCGCGGCCCCGGAGCACACCGCGGGCGCCCATCCGGCGACGACCGCGTTGGAGTGAAACAACGGCATGGACACGTAACAGGTGTCCTGCTCGGAGAGGGCGAAGCGCTGAACCAGGTTGGTACCGGCGAACATTGCCATCAGGTGTGAAACCTGAACGGCCTTGGGATTGCCACTGGTTCCGGAGGTGAAGATCATCATGAACGCGTCCGTCGCGGCGACTTCCCGGTACGGGACCAGGTCGCCGGCGCCACTGATCAGTTCAGCCCACTGTGGCGTCGAGGAGTCGAGGATCTGCGTTGCACCGAGATCAAGCCCGTCCAGTAGCGGGCGGTGTTCAGCGTCGGTGACGACGAACTGGCAGTCGGCGCGTCGGATGTCGGCGGCGAGTGCCTCGCCGCGCCGGGTGTTGTTCACACCGCACAGCACGTATCCGCCGAGCCCGGCGGCCGCCATCTGCAACAACATCTCCGGGGAGTTCCCGAGCAGCGAACCGATGTGCATCGGCCGTTGCGGGTCCGCGGCGCCGATCAGGGCGGCGGCCCGGGCGGCCGCCTTCGCCAGATATTGACTCCAACTCCATTGCAGGTCGCGGTGTTTGACGGCGATGTTCGGATCGGACAGGCGCCGGCGCAGGAACGCCTGCATCGTGTCGTCGGTCATCAGCTCTGATCCACCTCCGCTAGGCTCGGCTCTTACGAGACGAGACGGTCCGTCTTATAGTAGCCGGTGGTTCGGCCATGGTCGTCGGCTCCTAACCGCCGACCATCATCAGGCCGCCATCCACGGCCAGCAGTTGCCCGGTGATGAAGCCCGAACCAGGTCCGGCCAGAAAAACCAGCATCGGACCGACATCGCGCGCGGGTTCTCCCAACGTCCCGCCGAGCGGAATCATCATCTTCATTTGCTGGTCGATCAGGGCGGCGGCCTCCGGACCCAGGAAGTCCCGCAGCCGGTCGGCGCCCGGTGTCTGCACCGCCGGGGCCAAGGCGTTGACGGTGACGTTGTCGGCAGCCCACGCTTTGGCGGCCGATCGCGTCCACGCCTGCACCGCTCCTTTCGTCGCGGCATAAACGGCCGAAATCGGGCTGCCCATCACGGCTTCGGAGGATCCGAAGTTGATGATCCGACCCCCTTTGGGGTCTTGGTCCTTCATGACGGCGTAGGCGGCCTGATTGGTGAGAATCGTCGCCTTGATATTGGTGTCCAGCAAGAACGAAATCTGGTCGGCGTCGATGTAGCCGGGTATCCCGGCTTGCCACAGCCCCGCGGCGTTGACCAAGACGTCCAGTCCGCCCAGGCGCTCGGCCGCTTGTTGCACCATCGCCGTGACAGCGTCGGCGTCGCGCGCGTCGCACTGCAGCCAGGCGGCAGCGAGACCCTCCGGGGGCGGCGTCTGGTGATAGGTCGCGGCGACGGCAGCCCCCGCCTCGGCGAGCACTGCGACTGCGGCCGCGCCGATACCGGTCGCTCCGCCAGTGACCAGGATTTTCCGCCCGTCCAGGGGTGGAGTCGTCGTTGACATGGCCGAAACGCTACCAACCCGTCCAATGGCCACTCGGCTCCGAATTCCATGCGATGCGGATCGGGCACCACAGATCGTGCTGTGAGGTTTCGCTTATGCGCTCGTCACACGAGGAACTTACGCTGGGAGTTGTGTTGAAGAAAGGCATTACGGTGATCGCGTTACGCGGTTGCGCCGCCGTGTTCGTCGTTGCGATTGGCTGTGGCGTGCAGGCCGCCGCTCAAAGTGGGCTGTCCATACCAGCCGCGGCCGCGATGGCCGCGGCATCCGGGCAAGTACAAGCCGATCCCCAGGGGCCTGGCGGCGCGTTGCCTGTGGTTCCCGTCCACGGTGGCTGCATTATCGGACTGAACTGTGGGTGCATTCGCGGCACCACCGGCCCCTGTTCGGGCCCGCCGCTGCTAAAGCACCCCGCGATCCATAACAGTCCCCAAGATGACCGCAGCGCTGCTGGCAAAGGTCACAATTGATACTCGCCGCGCAACTCAGCGGCCGCTAAGCGCGCACCGCGATCCCCGACAGCAGGTCGGCAAGCTGGTCGGGCCGGTCCACCATCGAGAAGGTCCGGGCCCCGTCGATCACTTCGAGGTGGGCGTTTGGAATGGTCGCGGCAAGCCGTTCGCCGTCGGCGACCTCAAAGAACGTGTCGTCAGCCGACCATGCGATGAGCGCCGGCTTGTCGAACTCCGGCAGCCGGGTGGCGACGCCGGTGGTCACGTCGGTGCGCAGCGAGAGGGTGAGCTGACGCAGGTCCTCGGCGACCGCCCGGTCGGAAAGCGCTGGGCGAACCCAGATCTCGGTGAGATCGTCGATATTGTGATGCGCCAGCCCGTCGAAAGCGCGCTTGCGTACGGCCGGCGCGCGCATGGCCTGGATGGCGGTCCGGAAGAAGGCTTTTGATTTGGCCGCCAAGATCACCGGCTTGAGGATCGGTGGCGGAAAGTGTTCGAACGCATCGCAACTGGTGAGCACGAGCGCACCGAGGCGCTCAGGATGGTGCACTGCGACAAGCTGGGTGACCACCCCGCCGGTGTCGTTGCCGACCAGCACCACGTCCTCGAGATCCAGGGCGGCAAGTACCTCAGCGACGATGCGGGCGACACCGAAGATAGTTCGGTCGGCGCCGCGACGCAGTGGCTGTGGATGTGCGCCGAGCGGCCAGGTGGGAGCGATGCACCGCAGGCCAAGGCTGGCGAGTCGTTGGCTGACGGGACGCCACAGTTCGCCGCCCATCATGTACCCGTGCACGAACACCACCGGCCTGCCGCTTTCGGGTCCGGTTGCTTCGTAATGGATGGTTCCGGCACTAATGTCGATCGTCGACATGGATGACTCCTAATCCGAGAGGCATTTACAAACAGGCTGTCTGTTCGTAAGTTACCAACAGGTTGTATGGAAATCAAGAGACGGACCCAGGAAGAGCGTTCCGCGGCGACCCGCGATGCGCTGATCGCCGCTGCCCGCAAGCTCTGGGGTCTACGTGGTTATGCGGAGGTGGGCACGCCGGAGATCGCCGCGGCAGCCGGGGTTACCCGAGGGGCGATGTACCACCAATTCACCGACAAGGCAGCACTATTCAGCGAGGTCGTCGAGGTGGTGGAGCAGGATGTGATGGCCCGGATGGGCACCATCGTGGCCGCGTCGGGGGCAACCACACCGGCAGACGCGATCCGGGCCGCCGTCGACGCCTGGGTGGAAGTCTCCGGTGATCCGGAGGTACGTCAGTTGATCCTGCTAGATGCGCCGAGCGTGCTCGGGTGGGCGGGCTTTCGCGATGTCGCGCAGCGTTACAGCCTTGGCATGACCGAACAGCTCCTCACCGAGGCGATGAAGGCGGGCCAACTGGCTCGTCAACCGGTGCGGCCGCTGGCCCACGTGTTGATTGGCGCGCTGGACGAGGCGGCCATGGTCATCGCCACCGCCGACGACCCGAAACGCGCCCGCCGCGAGACCAGCCAGGTGCTGCGCCGGCTCATCGACGCGATGCTGGACGAACGTTAACGCCCCGGATCGTTGGGGTGCGGAGTCAGTGGAGTCACGCCAACGGTCATCCATTTGTGCAGCGGCATTGACGCCAAGATCGATTGGAGTTCGGCTTCATCTGCAGCCCGAAAGAGGCCCCAGGTGCGCCACACCCCGGGCTCGGCAGGGGGTTTCCACAATCTGAGCAGCTGCCCTTGTTCGGCCAACTCGCCGGCACGGCGCTTTTCAGCGGCTCGAGTGGTTTCCACTTCGCTGTCAGGAGTGCCGTCGGGAACGTTGGTCACCAAATCGGTAAGGAATTCCACGCCCCGATAATCCCTCCTGCCGGATTCGCGTCAGCACGCGGGACGGTTCAATCATCGCGGGCCTGGGCGACACCCGCGATGACGCCCTGGATGAGTCGGTCAAGTTGTTCGGCGCTGTCGACGATTGGCTGCCCCGCAACGAAAGTCATCATTACCCCGTTGATGAATGTCAGCGTGGCGATTGCCTGATCATCGATCAAAGCCGGATCCGGCGCGGTGTTGGCGGGATGCCATTGAGTGACAACCTCGCGGGCGAGCGCGTAGAGCCTGTCCCCAGACTCATTCAGGGCTGCGGCCAGTTCAGCGTCGCGGCTGGCGAGCAGCATGAACTCGTAGCGGGCCCTGGCGCGGGTCAGCCAGGGTTCGCTGTTGACATACATAACAATGCGAGCCAGGCCCGCGGTTCCGGTGAATTGCGTTGACTGATTAGCGAGTTCGCTCATCAAAGAGAAGTCGGCCACATCGAGTTCGGTCAGCCGGGAAGCGACGGCGTGCAATAACGCTTTGCGTGTTCGGAAGTAGAACGACGTGGTGCCCGCGGGAACGCCGGCGTGTTCGTCAACTTTTGGGTGGCTGACGCCATGGACCCCGTTGCGGCCGAGCAACTCGATCGCGGCGTCGGTAAGGTCCCGGCGTCGCTCGACCGCGTTGTGCTTTCTACGTGCAGCGATTGGCCCAGCCTAGAACTGGCCGCAGTTGGGCGCGGTGGGTTCTCCGTTGAAACGGGCGGCGACCCATTGCATGGCCGGTTCGCCGTCGACCAGCATCGGCAGGGCGTGATTGATGACGAGCTTGTTGAGGAACGGTGGCTCCTCGTTGGTGCGCAATTCCACATCGGCCCCTTGGGCGCACCAGTCGTTGCCGAGCTGCACGACCGGTCCGTGGGGTACCAGCGGGTCGTAGCGGTTGCTGTTCAGCAGCACCGGCGCGTTGGGTTTGTAGCGTCCGATTCGCTGCGCTTCGAACAGGCTGCTGAACGGTTCCTCGTTGACCAATACATTGATGTCTTCGGTGAAGTACGGCTGCAGGTGGCGGAACATGAAATCGAGCACGGTCTGGCCGACGCACTGCCGCGACACCGATTCGAGCATCGCCAGCCCGCGGGGCGTCATTTTGGAGCGAATGGCATCGGCGGCTTCCGGATAGGCGGCCATGACGCTATTGAGCGCGTACCCGACGACGCCCACCAAGGCGCTGCCGTCGGCGTAGGGGAGGAGTTCCTTGAGGTCGGCCGGGGGCGCCCCGGCGTACGTGCCCACGAGATGCAGCTCCGGGGCATACGACGAGGCCAGCTCGGCCGCTGATGCTGTCGCGCCGCCGCCCTGCGAGTAGCCCCAAAATGCAACCGGTCCATGCGGATCCAGCGATGTTCCCGGCAGTCGCATGGCCGCTCGGGCAGCATCGACCACGGCCTGCCCTTCGGCAAGGCGATTCACGTACGTGTGCATCGACGAGGTGCCCAGGCCCTCGTAGTCGGTCATCACGATGGCGAAGCCACGCGCGACCATCGTGGCGACGAACAGCTCCTCGTAGTTGAACATGATGTCCCAGCCACCCGAATAGTGGATGCCCTGGTTGAACATTCGCGATGGGGCGCACTGATTTCCCTGGCCTTGGGTACCGGGTGCATAGCTGATCAATGGCCGCGGTCCCTTGCCCGGCCACGGGTTGTCTGGCTCGAAGTAAGTACCAGTGACCGCGATCGGATTGCCCCGGGCGTCGGTGCTGCGGTACATGATTCGGGTGCCGGTGGCCACGATCGCGCCCAGCTGACCCGAGGGCTCCAACACCAGCCGCGATGGCTCGGCACGGATCAGGTCACCGGGCTGGCCGGGTGGCAGCGGATCCGGTGGGGTGTAAAAGTCGGCGTACTGTGGCTCGTCCCCGCCGTCAGCCCGGGCATCTCCGACGCTGGCCAGCGCTGAACCGATCACCAGCAGGACCGCGAGGACTCCCCCAAACCGACGCATCACGGAACGGTAACAACGGGTCAGCTGCCAGCGGAAGGGCAATCTCTAATTTCTTAGAGATTGCCCTTCGTCGCGGCCCGTCGGGTCAGCGCTGCCTCCGTGGGTCTTGGATGGTTCAGCGGGGCTCGCTTAGCTTCTGGTGCATTGTTTTGAGCGTGCGAACGGTGGCTTCGATATCTATCGCCGGTAGGCCCGCGAAGCCTTGCATTTCGGATTGTTCGATGAGGGTTTGCGCATGGGCGAGCAGCTGCCGACCTGCCGGTGTGAGAGCGAGGCTGTTCTGTCGGCGGGACTCTGCTGAGACTTCGACGCGGATCCAGCCGTTTCGGCGGGCGATGTCGATGTGCCTACTAACCGCGCTCTTGGCGATACCGAGGCGGTCGGCGAGCAGCTGCTGAGATGGCATTTCGGGCCCCATCTCGATCAGCCGCAGCAGCAGGAACTGGCGCAGGCTGATGCCCATTTCGGCCCGAAACATCGCGTCGCCTCGCTTGTCGAGCAAGCTCGCGACCCGCTGCATGTAGTAGCCGAATTCGCTGTAGGGACCGCCCGGGGTTGACACGACCACACGATACCTCATAATAGTTCTGAAATGAACTGTTCACTTGTGAACATAGCGAGCACGTTGCCCGCCGCTTGCACCGAGAGGATTGCTGAAAGTGATTCAAGAAACCGCACCGGGCCGGGCCCACCACTCAGATGTCGCATTGGCTTACGAGGTGTTCGGCCCAAGCACCGGCACGCCGCTGCTGTTGATCATGGGTGTCGGGATGCAAATGGTGCTCTGGCACGAGGACTTCTGCCGCGAGCTGGTGGCACGCGGTTTTCAGGTGGTGCGGATGGACAACCGCGACGTCGGTCTCTCCACCCATCTGGCACATCTCGGTGAACCCAGCCTGTTCAACATGATCGTGCGTCCGAAAGCAGCCGCTCGGTATTCGCTCTCGGACATGGCGCATGATGCAATCGCTGTCCTCGATGACCTCGGCTGGTCGACGGTCAACGTCGTCGGCGGCTCGATGGGCGGCATGATCGCGCAGACGATGGCCATCGAACATCCCGAGCGGGTGCGCTCGCTGACCTCCATTGCATCCTCGCCGTCGGCGCGGATCGGGCGCGCACCGATCAGGCTCAGCGCCAAGGTGGCCGGCCTGCTGCAACAGCCACTGCATTCTGCACGAGAGGCCGGCCAACAGCTGGTCGAACTGTACAAGATCATCGGTACACCGGCAGCGAACTATCCGCTGGATGTCAAGTGGCTCAACGAGGTTGGTGCCACGAGCTTCCAAAGGGCATACGATCCGGCCGGAAAACTCCGACAACAAGCGGCGATGCTCGCCGCCCCGAACCGGACCGAGGCTCTCTCGACGTTACGGCTGCCTACCCTGATCATGCACGGAACTCTCGATCCACTGATCCTGCCCGCCGGCGGCCAAGCCTCCGCCAAAGCCATCCCCGGAGCGACACTCGTCATGCTCCCCGGTGTCGGGCACGGCGCATTTCCGCGACAAGTCTGGCCCACGATGATCGACAACATTTCCGCTATCGCCGGGTAGCCGGATTCCCCCGGCATGCGTTGGGGCAGCGGCTGAGGTCACGAGTCGAATGGCGCAAGCCGTACGGCCAACGGCATTCCGCAGCGAACGAGCAGCGCCATGCGTCCGGCCGGCACGGCCGCTGCCTCGGCGCGGATCATCTCCACCAGTTCGCGCTTGAAATCGCCTCTCGGATAACGGCGTAACACCTCCGCGACATTGCCGGGAGCGATGTCCCAGCTGCGCAGTCCGGCGCCGTCGACCATCGCTCCCCATTGCAGGTAGCAGCCGATCGCCCCGTCGGTCTCGATCTCGATGCCCGATGTGGCGTGCACACAGATACCGTCGGCCAGCAGGTCCGCGCGCTGTTCGCCGACGTCCACCGCACCCGCGCAGCCGAGCATGCGGTCGACGCTGCCCAGGGTGAAGTCGCGGTTCGCGGTGGGCGCGACGATGCCGTAGTCATGCAGCAGGGCCCCGCAGTAGAACAGCTCGTCGTCCATCGTGGACCCGTCGACCGCAGCGAGCGCGCGTCCGAACAGCCAGGTGCGGTAGGAGTGGCCCCGCAGCGTGGGCGGCAATTCCGCGCAGGCCTCTTCGGCTTCACGCGCGAACCGGGAATCGGGGACGCGGAAGGTGTCCAAGTCGACGTGCGCGGCTCCAGCCGGCAGCCTGCCCAGCGCGAGTTTGGCCCTTCCCACGGCGTTCTGCCACTGGCCTATTGCGGTTGCCGCCAGCAGGCGGCGGCGTTCGGCGCGCGATAGCTGACCGCCCGTCCGGCGGGCCCAGGCCAAACCACCCAGCCGCTGCGGATCAGGCATACCGAAACCGGTTGTCGCTAAGGGGTTCTGAGGAACACGTCGTTGAGCGTGACGGTGCGAAGATTCCGCTCGCGGATGGTGTCGACGAGTTGCGGATAGACGTGCGTGACGGGTAGGTGATTGAGGTGGCCGATCACAATGTTCTGCGGGGTGAAGTACTCGTCGGCCATCTTGACGATGTATTCCTCGGTGATCAACGTCGAGTCCGACAGCGAACCCGACCACAGCGTGGGAACCGTGTAGCCGAGGTAAGCCGCCACCGAGTCGACAGTGGCGTTGCGCTTGGCATAGGGCGGCCGGTAGTACGGTTTCGCGCCGACGCCGTAGGTCTTCTTCAGGAATTCGTCATTGCGCTTGAGCTCGTCAACGACCTTGGCCTGCGGCACCGTCGTCAAATCCGGATGCGACCAGGTGTGGTTGCCCAGCTGTATCTGCCCGGATTCCACCAGCGGTCGCAGCAGCTGCAGGTTGTCGGTCCACGAGTTGTAGATGCCGTTGACGAAGAAGGTCATCCGGATGCCGGTGTCCTTGGCCAACTGCGTGTAGGCGCGCACGACGTCGCTGTTGACCCCGTCATCGAGGGTCAGCGCGAGCAAGTCGCCGTCTCCGGGAATCTTCATCAACGCTCCACCGCCCGGCAACGGGATGCGAGCGCTCAGCGGTGGCGGCGGCAACAGCGCCGCCGAGCCGGGTGCGGTTGGCCCGGAGGTTGCCGTGGCGGTCCCGGCGGGCACCTGGGCAAAAGTCCGCGGCTGCGGGTCGACGATCAGGCGGGCCGCTCCCACGCCAGCAACGGTTGCAGCTGCGAGCGACCCGAGGAAACGGCGGCGATTCAGCTCGGGCATGGCACTGCCTCGATCAACCCGATTCGTCCACTCTTTTCTGCGGCGCGAAGGGCGACAGGCGAGCTCGGCTCGGAGACGCCGATTTTGCCATACTTCGCGGTCACGGAAGCGAACCGTACCACCACACGAGGGATTATGTCGGCTGCGTTACGGGAGGGTCAGCTGTGGTTCTGGTTGCGAATCGGTAACGGTCGCGGCGCCGATTCAGTGCGGCTCGCCGCTGCCCCGCTGAGGTAGCTGCACGGGCTGGACATCGGGGGTTCCCAGCGTTGCGGCCAGCCAGGGCAGCGACGCGGTGAATGCCTGCGCAGCAAACGGCCAGTCATGCTTACCCGGCTGGGTGACCACCGCGCAGGTGATCCCGTTGGCGCCGCCGATGTCGCACAGCGAGTTCGCAGCGGCGTCCTGGCCCTCCGGGTTGGCCGACGATCCACTATCGAGCACAGGATCAGCTGCCTGCGCGAGGCTGCGCGCACCGGGCGGTGCGGGGATGTCGAACCAGCCCGAGACCCCGGTGTAACGGCCATGCCGAGCGATGACGTTAGTCGGGTCGAACTCGGCCCAGGCAGCCGCATTGCCCCCGAACAAGTGGGCCACGCTTTGGTCGGAGGCGCCGATGTTGGGACGGATGTCGCCGGCGATGTCGACGAATGCGCTGAACATGTCCGGATGCATGACGGTCAAGTCAACGGCACAGGTGCCGCCCATCGACCATCCGACGACGCCCCAGTTGGCGCGGTCGGGGCTTACCCCGAAGTTGGAGACCATGAAGGGCACGACATCTTTGGTCAGGTGATCGGCGGCGTTACCGCGGCTCCCGTTGACGCACTCGGTGTCGTTATCGAACGAGCCGGTCGGATCGACGAACACCAGCGCCGGGGCGAAGCCGTGATGCTGAGCTGCGAAATCGTCGATGGTGTCGAACGCGTTGCCGGCGCGCAGCCAGTCGGCCGGGGTGTTGAAGGCCGAGCTGATCATCATCACGGTCGGCAGCCGGGGTGGCGGATTGCTGCTGAACCACGCCGGGGGCAGATACACCAGTTCCTGGCGGTGGGTGAAGTGCGATGCGTCGGCGTCGATATTCACCGGCACCACGACGCCCTTGGTCGGCTTGGTTCCCTCGATCTGCATCGCTGTGACGCGCAGCCGATCGACCTGGTCGGGTAGCGGCCCCGACGTCAGCTGGTTCCAGGCACTGAGCACCGTGGGGAAGTAGCCGACCCAGTCGTTCAAGGCCACGGTGGCACACAACACGCAGAGGGGCACCGAAAGCGCGGCGAGTCCGCGACGCCACCAGCGACTGCCCAGCCACCCGAGCAGCACCACGGCCGCGGCCAGCCCACTCATTGCGATCCATAGCCACAGCGACGCCGGTGCTGGGTCGCCGGCCAAGCCGATCGATCCGATGTACCAGTAGGACAGGCCCGTCACCGCGGCCGCGGCGATCAGCGCCGCCGGTAGGACTCGCTTGAACCAGCTTCGCCGGCGCCAATCGACGGCGGTGCCGACAACGAGCAGCGCGAGGACCTGCAACGCCGGCGGCAACCAGCCATGCAGCAAGGACAGCTGTCCGAAGAATTCGTGCAACGACCGTGACCTTCGCTAAATCCAATGTCTGTGCGGTGGTGCGCCGTAGTACCCGGCGGGCATCGCGCTCCCTTTGCGAGGCTGACTTGACTTGGTGGTTAACCCATCCGTCGTGGCTCGACGACACGGTGGGCCAAATCCACTATCGCACATCGCGTTCAGTGGTCAGGCTGGCGAAGGACCGTAGCCGCAAGCTGTTGCCGACCACAAAGACACTGGAGAACGCCATCGCGGCGCCCGCGAGCATCGGGTTGAGCAGGCCGAGCGCGGCCAGCGGAATCGCGGCAACGTTGTAGCCGAAGGCCCAGAAAAGATTCATCTTGATCGTGGCCAGCGTCTTGCGGGAAAGCCGGATCGCATCGGCGGCGGCGCGCAGATCACCCCGCACCAAGGTGAGGTCTGCGGCTTCGATCGCGGCGTCCGTGCCGGTACCCATGGCCAGTCCCAGATCAGCGGTGGCCAAAGCGGCGGCGTCGTTGACTCCGTCGCCGACCATCGCGACGACCCTGCCCTCGGATTGCAAACGTCGGACCGCGGCGACCTTGTCGGCGGGTAAAACCTCGGCGATGACCTGGGTGATCCCGACCTCGCCGGCGATGCGGTTTGCCACGGTGTGGTTGTCACCGGTCAGCAGCACCGGCGTCAGCCCGAGCCGGTTGAACTGCTGGATGGCTTCGGCGCTGGTCGGCTTGACGGTGTCGGCGGTGACCAGGATTCCGCGGGCGCTGCCGTCCCAGCCGACCACGACGGCGGTTTTGCCTTCGCTTTCGGCGCGGGCTTTGGCCGCCGACAGCGACGCATCGAGGTGTTGGGACCAATCCGCCAGCAGACTCTCCCGGCCGACGATGACGCCGTGGCCCTCGACAACGCCGCGCACGCCTTCGCCTTGGACTGCGCTGAACTCTTCGAGTGTGGGCAGTGCGCCGAGCTCTGCTTTGGCGCCCTTGGCGATTGCCTGCGCGACGGGGTGTTCGGAAGCGTCTTCGAGGGCCCCGGCGTAGCGCAGCACCGCTGCGCGGTCCGTGTCTGGCGCGGCGATGACGTCGACGAGGGTCATCTTTCCGGTGGTCACGGTTCCGGTCTTGTCGAGCACAATCGTGTCGATTTTGCGGGTCGACTCCAGCACCTCGGGTCCCCTGATGAGCACACCGAGCTGAGCCGCGCGACCCGTGCCGACCAACAATGCGGTCGGTGTCGCCAGCCCGAGCGCACACGGGCACGCGATGATGAGCACCGCGACCGCGGCCGTTAGGGCTGCGGTGAGCGGAAAGCCCGCAAGCAGCCACGCCCCGAGGGTGGTCAGGGCGATGGCGATGACGATCGGAACGAATACAGAAGAGATGCGGTCGGCGAGCCGCTGAACGTCGGCCTTGCCCGCCTGGGCCGCTTCGACGAGCTTGGTGATCTGCGCCAGCTGCGTCTCGTCGCCGACTCGGGCGGCGCGCACGACGAGGCGCCCGCCGGCATTCACGGTCGCGCCGGTGACGGTGTCGCCGGGCCCGACCTCGACGGGTACCGACTCGCCGGTGAGCATTGAGGCGTCGACTGCGGACGAGCCGAATACCACGACTCCGTCAGTGGCGATCTTCTCGCCGGGACGGACCACGAACTCGTCACCCACCCTGAGCTGATCGACCGGGATGCGAGTCTCGACCCTGGGAGCGTCGGGGCGAAGATCGGGGCGCAGCACTGCGACGTCTTTGGCGCCCAGCTCTACCAAGGCCCGTAATGCGGCGCCCGCGCGGCGTTTGGCGCGCTTCTCGAAATAGCGGCCGGCCAGGACGAACAGCGTCACGCCCGCAGCCACTTCGAGGTAGATATTGCCGCCACCGGTGCGGGTGGCGGTCAGCTGGAAGTGATGGTGCGCGTGCGGGTTGCCGGCCGTTCCCAAAAACAGGGCGTACAGCGACCAGACGAACGCCGACAGCGTTCCGATCGAGATGAGGGTGTCCATGGTGGCCGTGCGATGTTTGAGGTTGGCCCACGCGGCCGCATGGAAAGGCCAGCCCGCCCAGAGCACGACCGGTGCGGCCAGCGCCAGCGACGCCCACTGCCAGCCACGGAATTGCAGGGCGGGAATCATCGCCAGGGCAATCACCGGGGTGGCGAGCACGAGCGAGGTCACCACGCGGCGGCGCAGCGACGCCAGCTCGGGGTCGTTCGCCGCGGTGGATTCCTTGCGTTGTTGAGGCAAGACCGCGGTGTAGCCGGCCTTTTCCACCTCGGTTACCAGCGACAGTGCGTCGTATCCGGTGGGGACTTCGACCAGCGCCTTCTCCGTCGCATAGTTGACGGTTGCGGTGACGCCGTCGAGTTTGTTCAGTGTCTTTTCCAGGCGCGCCGCGCAGGAAGCACACGTCATGCCGGCGATGTCCAGCTCCAGATTTCGCACCGCGGCGGCCGTCATGACACTCCTAACTGATACCCCCCTGGGGTACTTACAACGTATACACACCGCGGGGGTATTCCCGTCAACACGTTAGGGGGGATATCACAATTCTGCCTGGTCGGCGGTCATGGCTGCGACAGCAGCAGCATGACCCGGCCCGCCGAAGACGGCGCAGGAAAAGCGTTCGGCGAGCAGCAGCGCCTCACCGCCCGAAGGCAAGGCCACCAGCACCCCTGCTCCGGCGTAGTTGTTGCCGCCCCTTTGCCCGCTAGCCGCGGGTGATCTTGTCGAGTGGGTTCGAGCGTTCCAGCATGCCGTAGGCCTGTTCGCCGTCCCAGCTGTATCGCACACCGGCCTGCTGCACCGCCGGGAAGCTCGCCATCTCCTGCTTGAGCGCCTGCATCGAATACATGTCGTCGTCGTGATGTATGTCGTGCGTGGAAAATACTGTCTCACCACCGATTTCGATAACACCATCGGCAGTCTGCAAGACCAGTGAGACGTCTTCGCCCAGCGGTTGCAGCCGGGTCAGCCACGGGGCCTGCACCGCCCGGGCCGGAATGAGTCCGCCGTCGCCGCGGAAGACGAATCCCTCGTTGAAGGTGGGCTGGCCGTCGGGACGCGGGGGATAGGCGATGTAGCCGAATGCCCTACCACTGGGAAACACGGCCGACTGCCAGCAGTGTCCCCAGAAGCCGGCCAGCTTGCGCACCCCGGTACGACGGATGCGTAACCCGCTACCGTTGAACTCGTGCCGCTCGCCCGCGGCACGGAATTCGCCTGTGGCGGTGAACAACTGCTCGTAACGCGGTCCGCCCATCATCTCGCCGACGTCCGAGGTGCGAAGCTGGGTGTCGGCGTCGGCCTGCAGCGCGCCCTGCACCCAGGGCGGCACGGCCATCTTCGCCTCGACGTGAAAACTGATGTCCACCGAGGGGCCGTCTTTCGCGCCCGAGACCAAATCGGCCGACGACGTCTGCACCGCGGGCCCGTCGTACGTCATCGTCCAGGTATCGAAGGGCTCGATGCAGCGGAATGCCAAGCCCCCGGCCCCGAGCACGGTAGCCCGCCCGTCGAGTCCCCGCGTGGGCAGCGACGGCCCGTTGCCCCGGAGCCGATATACCTGGCCGTCGGGGAAAGCGACATTGAGCTGGATGTCGTGGGCGTCCCAATTCGCGCCGACCGCCTCAATCCCAATCCGCGGCAAGCCGATCTCACCGCGATCGTCGAGGACCCAGAAGCTCACCGAGTCCCGCATCTCCGGGTCCTGCGGCCGGTCAGCCAACACGTACTCGCGGGACGGGTCGATACCGCCGGTCAGATCAATCGCCATCAGATGTCCTTCGTCCCTTGTCTTTCAGTGTGCGATCCACCGTCGTGCGCTCTCCACATACGGCGCGAACCGGGGCCGCACCTCGTCGAAATCAATGCCAAAGGAAACCGGGTCGGCGTGTGAGCTCGGCTCGCGCTCGCCGGCAGCTTGCTCCCACCAACTCTGCATCCGTGCTTCGAATTCCGCGCCCACCGGGGCGCCCAGCCAGGCATACAGGCCGTTGACCTCACCGATCGGATCGACCTGCATTGCACGAAAGTCGATGTCGTAGAACCGATCCTCGGCACCGTCGGCCCGGAACTTGCAAGCCCGCTCCATGCCCAACGACCAGTGCTCGACGTTGAGCCTGCCGATGTAGGGCCGGTCGATCTCGGCGCTGAACGACCCGATGATGTCGGCATAAAGATCGGCCACCGACAAGATGACGTCGGTGGGATCGCGATGCGTCATCACGAACCGCGCATCGGGAAACGCCGCGTTGAGCGCGTCGAGCCACAACACGTGCGACGGGCATTTGAGGCGCCACGGATGTTGCGGCTCGCCCCAAGCCAGCAGCTTCATCACCCGGCGCTGGTATCCCAAGGTCGGGGTGAGGTCGGCGTCGTGTACCAACCATGTTGAATACGAAGGTATTTCGGCAAACGACTGAAAGATGTGCGACTTGAAATCCAGCGCCATCAGCTCATGGCATTCCATGGGGCCATGGGTGTCGCCGGGGACGTGGTAGCGGGTGCCGAGCATCTCGCCCTTGTCGGGTGGGATGCGGGGGTCGACGCCCTGCACCGTCGAGGGTGGGGGACAGGGTTGCGAGGATTCCCACCTGCGTAGATAACGCACGTCGGGGTCTTGGGCCAACAGCATGGACAACGCGGTGGACCCGGTCCGGGGTAACCCCAGGCCGATCAATGGCGCGACGATGGGTACGTCGTCGATTTCCGGATGCCGCCGATACCAGTCCTCGACCTGCAGGCGCTGCGACAGATAGCCCACGATGCGCTGCTGCAGGAACGCTGCGCCGCGGTCGTTCAACCGGGCCTCGCTGCGCAGTGACGACAACAGGATCTCCAGGCCTTCGGCGAAGGAGTCGTCACCGAAGTCGGTCAGGCCAGTCTGCGCGCGCGCTTCGGCCATCACTTCGACAGCAGTTGGCATGAAACCTCCGCGCTGCGCGTCGTTGTCCGAACAGTTGTAGAAGAGCAACTTGGCGAAGCGTAGCGTCGACCTGGCGCGATCGGACAGCCGGAAGGAGAGATGATGACCGTCACGATTGTCGATGCGGGACCTCGGCGAGTCAGCCGATCGGTGGAGGTGGCCGCGCCCGCTGCGGAACTCTATGCACTCGCCGCCGATCCCCGGCGTCACCATGAACTGGACGGATCGGGGACCGTTCGCGACAACATCAAAATGCCCCCGGAACTCGTTGAGGGTTCCAAGTTCTCGACGAGCATGAAGATGTTCGGCGTGCCCTACCGCGTTACCAGCACGATGACCGTGCTGCGACCAAACGAAGTGGTTGTCTGGCGCCATCCGGTGGGCCACAGCTGGCGATGGGAATTCGAGCCGCTCTCACCGACTCTGACCAGGGTCACCGAGACGTTCTGCTACCGCGACGCGGGCGCGATCAAGAACACGCTGAAGTACTACGAGCGGATGGGGTTCCGAAAAGCCAATGCATCCGGCATCGAGGCGACGCTGACCAAGCTGCGTGACCGGTACGCCGCGAAGTAGGTCATGACTGGTCGGCCATGTCCCACGCGACCACGCCAGAGGCCCAATGGGTCAGTTCTTCAACTTGGTCGTTGCGGTGCAGGTGCCGCGGCGGCGTTGCGTAGGTGCCATACGGGCGGCAGCGAATGACGACTCGGTTTTCTCGCTCACACATCTCTGTTATGTAAGGGCGTGCCTCCTCGCCGAGCGGCTCACCGGACATGCGACCGGCGACCGCCATCATCACGTCGACCGCAAGATTACGGTCGTTTTCGAGAGTCGCGTCGGCATAGACCTGGAGATAGGCAAAGGGCCACCGCTCGTCGAGGACGCACAGGCTCACCTTGCCGTCGCGTTCGATGATGCGGGCTTTGCCTCGGCTGGCCATCGTGGACACCAGTAGTTCGTCGGTGTCGGTGGGGATGTAATAGACGACCGACATGGCCGGTCCGTCGTTGCGGCGGCGGTAGCCGAACACACAGGTGCGGTGCGTACGAACGAATTCGCGCCGCTCGGACGGAAGCATGTCGCGGTCGGTTGGAGCCAGGTAGGGCTCCGATGCTAAGGGCAGAAGCATGGCGAAACGTCCTCGCTATCAATGGGGTTGACCCGAAGTCTGATTAACGGATACAGTGTGGCCATTATTCAATACGGTGTCAAGGGCGGAAAGGACGCAGGTTGGCTGACATGACCGACGCCAGCCAACCGTCGCCGGGCCGCTCTCGCGGGCGCCCAGCCCTACCTGTGGCGCGGATGCTCGCCGCGGCTGTGGAGCTTCTCGACGAGCAGGGAGCCGAAGCCCTGTCGATGCGATCGCTGGCGCAACGCCTGGAATCGGGCACCGCCACGCTTTACCGCCACTTCTCCAATCGATCCGAATTGGTCTCCGCGGTGATCGACCACATACTCGGTGAAGTCGACTTCGATGCCCAGTCCGTTGCCGGTCTGACCTGGCAACAAGCCTGTACATCGCACGCGCAGCACATGTTTGACGCGCTCAGTCGACACGGCAATGTTGCTTCCCTGTTGATCGACTACACGCCGATGGGGCCCAACGCGTTGGTCAATCGCGAGCTGTGCCTGACGGTCCTTCTCGACAATGGCCTTCCGCCCGCGGTCGCCGCCCACGCATACGCCACATTGGCGCGTTACGTGCTCGGCTTCGCGATCCAACTGGCTGGGTCGGCTGCGGTCAGCGGGCAACAGGACACCGAACTATCGGCCGCTTTTCACCAGCTCGACCCGTCTCGCTATCCCGCAACCATCGCCGTCGCGGACGATCTCCCCGTCCCGTTGGAGGAGGAGTTCGAATTCGGGTTGCAGCTCATCGTTGCCGGGCTCGCGCAACTACTTGCTTGAGGCATCACCGCATGCCGAGCTGGCTCACGTGGTCGATCATGGTGTCGACCGCAGCTTCTAGTGGCGCGGTGTCGCGGCGCACCTGGCTGAGCAGCAGTCCACCCTGGATACCGGCGAGCATCGCCAGCGCGATGCGGTCCACGTCCGCGCTTTTGGCCAGCTCGCCGCGCGCGGCGACGGCCACCAGTCCGTCGCGGATCATGTTCTCCCACTCCGCAAATGACCGCGCGAGTCGGGCCCGCGCGACCGGGTCCCACTCGGACAGTTCGTTGGCCATCGATCCGATCGGGCAGCCTCCCGCGCAGCCCAGACCGCGTACGAGGTTGACCATGATGTCGCGCCATCGGTGTAGGTCCTCGATGGTTTCGATGCGGTCGAGGCCGAGGTGCTGCACTCCGAGCACGTTGTCACTCTGAAAGTCGATGACGGCAGCGACTAGATCGTCCTTGTCGGCGAAGTAGTGATACATCTGCGAGGTGCTGATGGCCGCGGCTTGCTGAATGTCTTCGATAGTGGTCCGGGCGACCCCGCGCAGCAGCATCAATTCCGAGGCGGCGGCCACGATGCGTTCGCGGGTTGCCTTGCCCTTCGCGGTTAGTTTGTCGTAAGCGACCGGCGTCATCTACGCCTCCTTCTCGGATGGAGTAGTCACTTCAAAATGTAGCGCAATCATCCGATTTTGGAGTTGACACTCCATTTTTGAACCCGGAGGCTGAGGAAGTTCGTCTACTACTCGGTGCCGGAAGCTGTTGCGCGCCCGCCGGCATCTACGCGAAAGGCAAGAAATCATGGCAACTGCTGCCGACACCAACCACGCGACCATCGCCGAACGCGTCGCTGAACTGCAGAGCGGGGTGGCCGGTCATCTCCCCGACGACGTGCGCAACGCCTTCAATGCTGAGCAGGCTGACCTGCGGGCCGGCGGAGTGCCGGGCGGCGTTGCCGCACCCGGCGACACCATGCCTGACGCGCAACTGCTCGATGTGCACGGGGCACCGACCACCCTGGCCGAGGTCGTGCGCGGACGCGTTGCCGTGGTCGTCCTCTACCGGGGGGCTTGGTGCCCCTTCTGCAACCTGACGTTGCGCGCCTATCAGGAAGACCTGGTGCCGCAGCTGTCCGAGCGTGGCATCCCCTTGCTAGCGCTCAGCCCGCAAAAGCCCGACGGCTCACTGTCAATGCAGGAAAAGAACGACCTGAGCTTTGTCGTCTTGTCCGATCCGGGCAATCAGATAGCCACCGCGCTGGGGGTGCTCACCACTCCCTCCGACGATGTCCGCGCGGCTCAGCGCACCCTCGATGTCGACCTGTCCGAGGTCAATGCCGACGGGACCCACGGTATTCCGATGCCGACGGTCGTGATCGTCGATGGCGCCGGGATCATCCGCTGGATCGACGTACACCCGGATTACACAACCCGCACGGAGGTCGCCGACATCGTCGACGCGCTGAGTGCCTTGATATGACTGTCTGAAGGGAGACGACCAGTGATCGACTCAGGGATCGACGCGAGCCCAAATCAGTTGGCGCAGCACCTGACCCGAGCGGGACAGCTGATCAGCCGTTACGGACTGGTCGTTGTGTTGGCGTGGATCGGCTTCGGCAAGTACGTGAAGATGGAATCGCGCGTGCTGATCGAGCACAGTCCGCTGATGAGCTGGATCTACGACGTATTCAGTGTCACGACGGTCGCGCGCGGGCTTGGGACGATGGAAATCCTTGCCGCGCTTCTCATTGCGCTGCGGCCGGTGTGGCCTCGAGTGTCCGCGGTCGGCAGCGCGCTGGCCGTGCTGCTGTTCCTCGGGACGATCAGCTTTCTGTTCACCACACCCGGGGTGATCTCGACCCACGCGGGCGGGCTGCCCGTGCTGTCGGCGCTACCGGGTCAATTCCTACTCAAGGACCTGGTGTTGATCGGTGTGGCGTTATGGAGCCTTGGGGAGTCGCTGGAAGCAGTGCGCCGCAATGGTTTTGATCGGTCACGCTCGCCGCGCGAACAATGATCCCCTAATGAGTTTCTTGGCCGAGTCCAGCGTGGCTTCATAGACTGCCGGCGGCAGATTGGCGGCCCGCTCCGACAAGCCGCGGGTCAGCGCGCAGATGGTCTCCACCGCCGCCGCCGGCTCGGTCTCGGCCGACAGTGCTCCCCGCGCTTGAGCATCGGCGACGATCTCGGTGACGACGTCGCGCAGCACCTTGGATTCCGGATGCGGCAGGCTTTCCCGCCGCGACGGCCGCGTGCTTCCCGCGCGGACCGCCCGCAGGAAGGCGGCCAGGTAGGGATAGTCGCGGATCAGCCGTTGCGACTCGTCGAGCACCGCGTCCAGTCGGTCCACAACGTCGTCGGATGCTGCGGCGGCGGCACGCAGTCGGGGTGCAACGATTGCCTCGATTTCGTCGCCGGTGGCTTTGAGTAGTTCGTTCTTGTTCGGAAAGTAGTGATACAGGGTGCCGCTGGTCATGTTGGCGGCGCGGGCGATCTCCCGGATCGTCGTCTGCGGGTAGCCGACTTCGGCTACACAGCGCATTGCCGCGGTGAGGATGCGACGGCGAGTCTGCTCAGCGTTCGCGCCCACCGGCCGACCGAGTTGCGACGGTGTGGCGGTCATGCCGCACTCACCGGACACCTCCGCGTCAGACACTCCTTATCGATCCGTCGAACATATTCCACCGTTCCGGGCGACAGACGCATCGGTTGACGCTCAGTTGCGATTACGTCGTTGCATCTTGCGCACGCGATAATCCCACTTCAGGCTCGGGCTGAGCTGCCAGCCGCGCCATCGGGCCAGCAGGCACAAACATGCGCCGACGACGACGCCGAGTAGTGCGCCTTGGGAGGCCAAGCCGAACCGGCTGAAGACCACGACGGTGCCGCTCGCGGCAACCGCGCAGGTCGCGTAGAGGGTGTTGCCGCCAAAGATCGCGGGCGTGCGGCCGACCGCGAGATCGCGTAGCGCCCCACCGCCCACCGCGCTGATCGTGCCGAGCAAAATCGCAGGCAGCCAGCTCAATCCGACGCTCAATGTCTTCTCGGCGCCGACCACCGCCCAGGTACCCAATGCCAACGCGTCGACCACCGGATACGTCAGAGACCACATCCGCCCCCGCATCGGGATCAGGAACGCCACCGCCGCGCCCGCAACAGCGATGATCACGTAGAGCGTGTCGGTCAGCGCCACCGGCGGGCCGTGCTGCAGCAAGGTATCGCGGATCAGGCCGCCGCCCAGTCCGGACAGGATTGCCAGCGCGACGAATCCCACCGGGTCCATCCGGAATTCGCGGGCCACTGCACCACCCAACAGCGCATTCACGAACACGCCGGCCAGGTCGATGGTGCGGGTGAATTCCGCCAAAGTGATGTTCACGGTAGGTCACTCACTGGTCGAATATATTCGACCAGGGCACCACGGTGCCGGCAGATCACAGTGCGAGTGAGGACACGACCGACCCATGCCCCAGACACAGCTGGGCCGCCCCGTCGGCGCCAGCGGCGAAGAGACCCGGCAGCGGATCATTTCCGCGACTATGAGATCTGTTGCCCAGGTTGGTTATTCGCGGACAACGATCCGTGAGATCGCCCGCTTGGCGAACGTGACCAGCGCCAGTCTGTACAACTACTTTCCGAACAAGTCCGAGCTGATCAAGGCGACCATCGCGGCCAGGGCCGAGGCGGCTATGCCACGGCTGCGTAGGGCGGCCGAAGGCGCCGGCGACATCGCCGACCGGATCGAAGCGGTACTTGACGAATGCGGCGCGTTGATGCGTGAGTACCCCGACCTGGCCGCGTTCGAATGGGCCATCCGGGCGGAGAACGTGATCACCCCCGATCGCCACGCCACCGGCGGGTTCGAGACGTTCCGGGAGATCATCGAGAACGCCGTCGCGGACGCGCACCGGCGCGGCGAACTCGCTGATCACGCAGACCCGCGGGCCGCGGTCGAGGCCATCTACGCGCTCGTCTACGGCCTGACCGAGCTGGCAGCCGCGATGGCGCCGGCGGACTACCAGGCCGCCCTGAGCTCGGCCAAGGTGCTGGTCAGAGGAACGTTATTCGCACAAGTCCCTTGATACGATCAAGTGATTAATTATAGAGTCGGGCTCACGAAGAGTGGAGTCGAGATCTTGACCGAGACTGCAGGCCTGACATTCGACGTGGAAGCGCTGCGGCAGAAATATGCCGAGGAGCGCGCGCGCCGGATGCGCCCCGACGGGATCGCTCAGTACGTCGAGATCGCCGGAGAGTTCGCCCGGTTCGCCGAGGACCCCTGGGTAGACGGAACGTTCGCACGTGAACCTCTCACCGACGAGGTCGACGTGGCGATCATCGGCGCCGGCTTCGGCGGGCTGCTGACGGGTGCGCGGTTGCGCGAGCTCGGTGTCGACAGTGTGCGGTTGATCGACCGGGCGGCCGACGTCGGCGGTACGTGGTACTGGAATCGGTATCCGGGGATCGCCTGCGACGTCGAGTCCTACGTCTACATCCCACTATTGGAGGAGCTCGGCTACATCCCCTCGGAGAAATACGCGAAGGGGGCCGAAATCTTCGCACATTGCCGACGTATCGCCGAGCACTACGATCTGTACCGCGACGCCTGTCTGCAAACCGACGTCCGTGAGATCTGTTGGGAAAAAGCAACTTCCCGTTGGATCATCCGGACGAACCGGGGCGATGAGATGCGGGCCAAGTTCATCTCGATGGCAAACGGGTATCAAGCCAAACCCAAGCTGCCCGGTATCCCCGGTCTCGGAGCGTTTCGCGGCCACACCTTTCACACCAGCCGATGGGACTACGGCTACACCGGCGCGAAGCTGGAGGACCTGGCGGGTAAGCGCGTCGGCATCATCGGTACCGGTGCGACCGCGATCCAATGCGTGCCACATCTGGCCGCGGCCGGCGCGCACCTCTACGTCTTTCAGCGCACCCCGTCGTCGGTGGATGTGCGCGCCAATGCGCCCACAGATCTGCAGTGGGCCAATGCATTACAGCCCGGATGGCAGCGACAGCGTATCCAGAATTTCCAGATCCTCACGGCCGGCGGTCAGGCATCCGAAGACCTGGTCGCCGATGCCTGGACGAGCATCACTCGCAAGCTCCCGGTGATGCGTCACGACAGCGACGGTTCGGTGGATCCCGAGCAGCGGTCCCGGGACGCCGAGATCGCGGACTTCGCCAAGATGGAGGAAATCCGGGCCCGGATCGACGAGATCGTGGCCGACCGCGCCACCGCCGAGGCACTCAAGCCCTGGTATGGCTACTTCTGCAAGCGCCCCTGCTTCCACGACGAATATCTGCAGGCGTTCAACCGAGACAATGTGACGTTGGTTGATACCCGTGGCCGCGGCGTGGAACGCATCACCGAGTCCGGCGTGGCCGTTGACGGGGTGACCTACGAGCTGGATTGTCTAATCTTCGCGACGGGTTTCGAGGTGGGCACCGACTACTGCCGGCGCACCGGGTTCGACCTGATCGGCCGGGACGGCGTCAGCTTGACCGAGTGCTGGGCCGACGGTGTACGCACCTTTCAGGGCTTGTGCGCCAACGGTTTCCCCAACTGCTTTATCGAAAGCATTTCCCAGGCCGGCTTGACGGTGAACTTTCCGTATTTGCTGGACGTGCAGGC
Organism: uncultured Actinomycetota bacterium; assembly: GCA_963826365.1. Lineage (GTDB taxonomy): Bacteria > Actinomycetota > Actinomycetes > Mycobacteriales > Mycobacteriaceae > Mycobacterium. The sequence goes on from CAWGXA010000019.1 coordinate 413,256, forward strand.
CACGCACGCTGCCTGGATTATCGCCTGGGCCCTCGAGCACGGCGCCGCTGAAGTCGAGGCGTCAGCCGGTGCCGAGGCCGCCTGGGTGGACACGGTGGTGGCCAGGTCGAGTGCCACCGCCCAGCGGGCCGCGACCTGCACGCCCGGGTACTACAACCGGGAGGGCAAGGCGGACGCCAAAACGCGGCAGGGCAGCTTCTTCTTCGGCACACCCACCGAGTACGCCGACATCCTCGAAACATGGCGGACGGCAGGGGATTTGGCCGGGCTGGAGATCCGTGGTGCAAAGGGGTCCGGGCCGTGAGTAGCCGGCAAGCCCGGCTGGGGTATGCCGTGGGGCGAGTGCGCGCGATGACCCGGCGTCGTGCGTCACCGAAGGTAGCGATCATCGGTGCGGGTTTCGGTGGGCTGGGCACGGCGGTGGCATTGCGTCGCGCCGGCATCGACGATCTGGTCATCATCGAGGCGGATGACGGCGTCGGCGGCACTTGGCGGCGCAACACGTACCCGGGCGCCGCCTGCGACATCCAGAGCCACCTGTACTCGTTCTCGTTCGCGCCCAACAAATCCTGGAGCCGGACCTATGCTCGGCAGCCAGAGATTCTGAGCTACCTGGAGTCGGTGGCCGACAACTTCGATCTGCGCCGTCACCTCATGCTGGACTCTCACGTGCGCACCATGCGCTGGGATGCCGACACCTGTCGTTGGCATTGCGAGTTAGAGCGCGCCGGTGAAACCAGCACCCTGACAGTCGACGTCGTCGTCTGCGCGGTCGGGCTGTTCGGATCGCTGAAGTTGCCCGATATCGCCGGGCTGGCCGACTTCAAGGGCGTGCTCATGCACACCGCGCAGTGGGATCACAGCGTCGAGCTGGCGGGCAAAAAGGTGGCGGTGATAGGAACCGGTGCCAGCGGGGTGCAGGTTGTTCCCGAATTGGCCAAGGCCGGCGGGCAACTCACGGTATTTCAGCGGAGCCCACCATGGATGGTCCCTAAAGACGACCGGCTTTACAGCGCAACCGAATTGGCGAAATTTCGGCGCAATCCGTTGGCCGTGCCGCGGACTCGCTGGCAGATCTGGAAGTTTCAGCACGACAACACCGCGACCTTCGCCGACGACCCGGTTGTCGCCGCGCGCAGCCAGTTCGCGACGTCATTTCTGGATCGTACGGTGCCCGATGAGGGCCTTCGAGGCGCGCTGACACCGGATTACCCGTTCCGCTGTAAACGGGTACTGCTCGGCGACGATTACTACCGGGCGCTGCAGCAAGACAACGTCGAGCTGGTCACCGACCCCATCGACCGGATCGCCGAGACCGCGGTCGTCACCACCGCGGGCCAAGTCGTCGACGCCGATGTGATCGTGCTGGCCACCGGCTTCGAGACATCGCGCTACCTGTCGGGCATCGACATCGCCGGGGACGGAGGCCGGCTCCTGCACGATCGCTGGGGCGACGATCCCAGTGCCTACTTGGGTGTGGCGGTCAGCGGCTTCCCGAACTTCTTCATGCTCTATGGACCGAACACCAATCAGGGTGGAAACTCGATCGTCTACATCCTGGAGGCGGGCGCGCGCCTGGTAGCCAGCGCGCTCACCCGGCTAGCGCGGCGAGGCGGCTACCTCGACGTGCGTCCCGATGCGGAAAGCCGTTACAACAAACAGCTTTCCCGCGATCTGGAGCGCACCATCTGGACGCAGTGTGACAGCTACTTCCGCTCACCCAGCGGCCGCATCGTCACCCAGTGGCCGTATACCGAGCTGGACTACGCTCGCCGTACCTGGCGGCTGCGCAGGCGAGATTGGCTGCACCGGCCCGGCGTGACCGCAGCCGGCGCAACGAAGTTGGCCGATGCCGAAATCGAGGACACCGCGAACCAGCTCGCCGGCAGCTAGCCGCGCTATCGGACGGGATCGTCGGCGACCTCGATCTCGCCGGCCTCGGCCGCCGCACGCAGCTGATGAAAGTCGTCGAGCGACTTGTCGGCATACGCGTACGACCACTCGGCGACGGCGTTATGCACGGCATCACTGGTACCGACGTAACCGCGCAAGATCGACGCATTAGCGCTCTGCGAGTGCGCTCGGGCCAGCAGCACCGCACAGGCGACGACGTATTCGCTGAATGTCGAAGGAGACATGCCTTCGGTGTCGACGGTGCCCTTCATGTCGTGGAACTGGCGGACGTAGTAGTCGCGGCCGCCCTTACGGGTCGTCCCGAGGAACACATCCGACACGGCTTGCAGGATCTGCTGGCCGTCGGTGACCCGCACGCCCTGGCCGCTGGCCGCGACGGATGCGGTCAGCGTGCCCGGCTGGGGCCAACCGCCGTATTGTTCGAGCACCGATCGAGTGGCTTCCTTGATCTGCAAAATCAGCGGCGTCCCGTTGGGGCCCACCAAGATGACCAAGTAACACCGAGTGCCGACGCTTCCGACGCCCACCACCCGCAGCGCGACATCGGTGACGCGAAAGTGCGACAGCAGCAACGCCACGTCGGCCGGGACCGCCGACAGATACTCCTGAATGGACTCAATCAGCGGGGCTTCGATGTCCTCGTCGACATGCTGTAGGACCGGTGGCGCTTCGCGCAGGCGCGGGGTTCCGTCCGGCCCAATCTCGGTGATCTGCTTGAAGACTCGCGCTGACGTACGGGTTCGTGCCCGGGATATCGTCTTCTGAATCACTGCCTGTAGGCCCTTGGACACCTTCCCGGTGTAGTGCTCGGGTTCGACCCGCAGGTAGTAGCGGTCCAGAACATCCATCTCCTCGAGCATGGCCTCAAGACTGGTTTGATAGCCCGTCAAGGCCTCTTCGACACATCGCCGGATGGCCTTGGCCGGGTACCCGGCATGGCGGCCCCCGATGATCGCGCTGGTGATCAGGCGTTTGACGTCCCACTCGGAGGGCGCGACCGCGGCTTCATCGAAGTCGTTCAGATCGAAGACAATCGACCGGTGCGGGGCGGCGTACAGGCCGAAATTCGAGACGTGAGCGTCACCGCAACACATGATTTCGATCCCGCTCGACGGGCTGCCGGCGAGGTCGGCGGCCATGACCGCCGCGGAGCCTCGGTAGAAAGAAAACGGGTCGGCGAGCATCCGGGCAAACCGGAGCGGGACGAGTTCGCTGAGCCGTCCGGCATTTTGGTCGACGAGAATCTCCGTCGCGGTTCGGGTGGACGGGATCAGCTGGGCGAGGGAGCGCCGGGGGGCGGTCTTGCGCAATGCCCGACCGCGTGCCTGATCCTCGCCCGGAACTTCGAGTTCGATCAGTCGGTCACGCAACACCCGCTGCGGCATTTGAACAGCATAGATACCGCGCGTGCATTTACGTCAGAGTGATTCTCAGGGCTGTCTAAAAGTAGCCTGATGGTTAATATCAGCGGAAATGCCGGGAGTCGGATTCCGGGCCGGTAAATCGCTGTGAGGGGACGCCTGCCGATGGTAGAAACGCCTCCGCTGGCTAAGCGCACCCGTATTTGGCTCCGCATTCCCTGGCTCAACATTCTCGGCGTGGTCGCCGTGGTCTTGGCCACGACGGCGCTCGTGGTGAAGAACTTTCCGGCCGCCGGGGCCAACCAGATCCTGAACGTCTCCTACGACCCGACGCGAGAGTTGTACGCGGCGATCGATAAGGAATTCATCCCGCAATATCGCACGCACACGGGAATCACCCTGGACATCAAGGAATCTCACGGCGGCTCGGGGCGTCAGCTGCGCAGTGTCCTGGACGGCACCCAGAAGGCCAGCGTGGTGTCGCTGGCAACGATCAGCGACATCGACACGTTGAGCAAGCGCGGATTGATCGCCGCCAACTGGCGACAGCGCCTGCCGAACAATTCGGTGCCGTACACGTCGACGATCGTCTTCGTGGTTCGCAAGGGCAATCCGAAAGCCATCCACGACTGGCCCGACCTGATCAATTCCGGCGTGTCCGTGGTGACACCGAATCCGCGCACCTCCGGCAACGGCCAGTTGAGCGTGCTGGCGGCCTGGGGATCCGTGACGACTCGCGGCGGCAGCCCGGTCCAAGCATCCGACTACGTGAAGGCGCTGTTGCACCACGTTGTGGTGTCCGACGCGGGCGCCCGTGGTGCGGGCGACAGCTTCACCCTGTCCAAGATCGGCGATGTGCAGCTGACCTGGGAGAACGAGGCGCTTCGCGAGGTCGCCGCTAACAAGGACGAGTTGGAACTCGTCTACCCGCCGGTCAGCATCCTGGCCGAGCCGGCGGTGGCCTGGGTCGATGCCAACGTCACCGACCCCAAGACGGCGACGTATGCCAAGGCATACCTGGACTACCTGTTCACCGATGCCGCACAAGAACAGGTAGCGCAATACGGCTACCGGCCGTTCAAGGCGGAAATCCTTGCCAAACATGCCGATCGGCTGCCGCCGCTGGCGCTGTTTCCGATTACCGCCATTGCCAAGGACTGGAGCGACGCGCGCGAGCAGTTCTTCGGCACCAACGGAATCCTGGACACGATCTCGGCCGCCCCGCCGGGAGCGGTGTCGGGAACCTAGCGAAGGACGCGCACACGGTGGGCCTTGCTCTGAATTACGACCTGCTGAAGGGCCGGCATGATGTGATCGCCGGTCTCACTGTGGCGGCCATTTCCTTTCCGCAGGCCATGGCGTACGCACTGATTGCCGGAGTGGATCCTCGGTTCGGTGTGTACTCGGCAATCATCGTCACCGTCGTCGCCTCCATCTTCGGATCGTCGTCCCATCTGATCAACGGGCCGACGAGCGCCATCTCGCTACTGGTGTTCACCGCACTGGCCTTCATCGATTCGGAGAACAGCAAGGAGCTCTTCGAGGGCCTGTTTCTGTTGGCGGTCTTGGTTGGCGCATTTCAGATCGTGATCAGCTTGTTCAAGCTGGGCAACCTGACTCGCTACATCTCCGAATCGGTCATCGTCGGTTTCATGGCGGCCGCGTCGCTGCTGCTTGCCCTCGGACAGCTGGGCAATGCACTGGGCGTGCGCGACAAGGGCAACGGCCACATGCAGGTGTTACGCCGGGTGTGGCTCACCTTGACCCACGGCGACGCGATCAACTATCGCGCCCTAATCCTCAGTGCCGCCGCAGTGATCCTGGCCGTCGTGCTGCGCAAGCTGGTGCAGCGGTTTGGATTACCGCAGATCGACATGCTGGCCGTGCTGATCATTACCGCGCTGGCCGCCTATCTGGCGGGCTGGTCGGTTCCGGGCGCCAACGGGCATACCGCGGTGTCGGTGGCCGCCAAGATCCCGCGCAGCCTGCCATCGCCGCACGTTCCCGAGGTGCACACCGAGTGGCTACCTCATCTGTCGACGGGTGCGTTGGCGATCGCCTTCGTCGGTATCATCGAAGCGCTGTCGATCGCCAAAGCCATTGCCTACCAAACCCAGCAGAAGATCGACTACAACCGGCAGATCATGGCCGAAGGCCTGGCCAATCTCGCCGGTGGCTTCTTCCAGAGCCTGCCCGGCTCGGGCTCGCTGTCACGCTCGGCAATCAACTTTCAGTCCGGCGCCAAAACGCGGTTCTCCGGAATCGTCTCGGCCGCAACGGTCGCCGCAGCGCTGCTGTTGTTTGCCCCACTGCTGCGGTATGTCCCCCAGGCGGCACTGGCCGGGCTGCTGCTCGTCACCGCCGCGCGGCTGGTCGATTTCAAGCGCTTGTTCTACACGCTCAAGGCGTCCCGCTATGACGCAGGCCTCGTGATCATCACCGCATTCACCGGGGTGGCAATCGATCTCGACAAATCGGTGCTGCTCGGCGTGATCCTGTCCATCGTGTTATTCGTGCCGCGCGCGGCTAAGCTGAAAGCCAAGGAACTTATCGTCACACCCGAACGCGTTGTTCGCGAACGCATTCCGGGCGATGCGGCAGATCCGTCGATCGTCATCTACGATCTTGAAGGCGAGTTGTTCTTCGGCGCAGCACCAGAATTAGACCGCTACCTTTCGGAGCTCAGCAAACGCATTGCCGACGATGACATCAAGTTCTTGGTATTGCGGCTCAAGCGGGTACGTAACCCCGATGTTGTCTGCATCGAACGTGTCGAGCACTTTCTGCGCGAAGAGACCGAACGCGGCGTCACCATATTGCTTGCCGGGGTGCGCTCCGACACGCTGCATGTGCTGAACAACGTCGGATTCCAAAGTTGGTTTGTCGCAGAGCACGTCTTCCCCGAAGAGGACGCGGAATACTCAGCGACGCTCAAAGCGGTTCGCTATGCCCACAACAAACTCGCCGAGCTGAAGCTGAAACCGCCGTTCACGTCAGCACCCGAGATCGCCCCGCACACCGACCTCTACTACTTGGTCTGAGATCAGCCGTTCGCGGCGGCCGCGCGGGCTCGCTCCCGCACCGATGCGACCACGCCGCCGTCGTTGAGGATGTCGGTACCGGTGAGGTAGCCGGCTTTGTCGCTGACGGAGAACGCCAGGAGCTCGGCCATCTCCTCCGGCTTGCCCCACCGCGGGACCGCGGCGTCGGCAACCATCGCCCCGGCCCCGGCCTGCTCCTCGAGCCGGCCCATCTCGGTGTCGACGGACCCCGGCGAGATCGAGACGATGCGTAATCCGCGCGCGTTGAACCGTTCGGCCTGGGACTCGCTGTACCACCTCACGAAGTTCTTGCTCGCGGCGTAGGCGTAGCCCGAGCGCGCTTCCTCGGGTATGGCGTTGCACGCCAACACCATTGCGTCGAAGAAGGCGTCAGCGTCGCTCAGGGCCAGCGGGAACTGGTCTGTCGGAACAAATTCCTCGGGTATCAGGTAGGCCGCCATCGATGCCACGTTGACAATCGCGGCGCCCTCGCCGGCCTTCGCGTAGAACTCCTCGTTGACGTTGATGGTGCCGACAGCATTGGTTCGCATGACATAGTCGGCGGCGCCCATGCTCGGGCTCACTCCCGCGGTGTGGATGACCGAGGCGAGTGTGCCGAGGCGTGTTGCGGTGTCGAATAGGTCGGCGACCGCGCCACGGTCGGTGACGTCGCAGTTGGCGGCCGTCGCATCGATCCCGAGGTCTTTCAGGGCTACGGTCGCGGCATCCAGCCGATCCTGCCTGACATCGGCGAGAACCACGGTGCGGTCGCGGCCGACGATTTTGGCCGTCGCCAGACCCATGCCGCCCGCACCACCCGTGATCACCGACACTTGATTCATATCTGGACCGTATACGCAGAGTGATTCCGGATGCCTTGGCGGGTCACTCCATGGCGGCTGCCCAGGCGATATGCCCCTCGAAGCCAAGTGAATTCGCCATTGCACGATACCGGTCGCGATAGTCGCGATACGCGGCTTCGTCGCCGCGTGCCGCAGCCTCCGACGCCCGGATTCGCAGCAGCCACAGGTCGTTCAGCACGAATCCGGGCTCAGTCTGCACCGCCGCCAGCCGGTCGATGGCCGCCTGTGCCTCGGGGAGGTCGGTCGGACTGCCCCTGCGGAGTAACGGCTGCACCAGCGCGGCGGTGCCTGCCGCGAGAACGAGAACGTCGTTCGCGGCATAGGCCTGGTCGACCGCAGGGCGGATTAGTTCAATCGCGCCGTCGAGATCGTCGGCACCCAACTTCTCCCTGGCGACCATGACATCGACGAAGAAGGTGGCTCCGAGCGTGAAGCGCTCTTGGACGGCGGCTTGGCGCGCGGCGGCAAGCAGGGTAAAGCCTTCTTCCCGTCGAGGGCCGTCATACGTTGCGAGCGCAAGGCCGCGCACGAACCGGGCGCAGGAGAGCGTGAGGTCATCGCCGAACCGTTCCGCGATCTCGAGCATCTCGCTCGTCTCGTGCATGGCCGCCTCATCCAGCAGCCAGACCCCGTTGACGGAAAGGTTGTATTTGAACAGCAGGACGATGCCGCGCAGGGTCGGGTCGTACCCGCGGGCCATCTGCACGGCTCGGTCGAGATCGGGTTTCCAGCCCGGGTCCCCAAGGAGGCATCGTGCGCAACCCCGGATCATGAACGCGCCGGTCAACGGCGAACTCATGATCAGATTGCCTTTGGTTTCGTCACCGTCGGCCAGTTCGATCGACCGTTGCGCCAGCCGGACGGCTTCCGTCATCTCACCGCGCTCGAACTTGGTGGCCAGCGCGCCGTACAGCAATCCAAGAATCAACGTCGGGTCATCGATCGAGTCGAGCACGCTCTCGAGCTCGGACGCCAATTGCGAGGCCTCGTCGAACCGGGCGTGCACGACCAATGCCGGCAACCACCCGGCCATCGCCATCGCCAGCGACACCTTGTCGCCGGCGGCGGTGGCGAGGTCGCGAACTTCGTCGAACCCGGTGTCGGCCAGGCTGCCGCCCGCCAGCCAGGCGCTGGCGCAGAGCAACGTCCGCGGCGTCATTCGCATCGCGGCGCGATCGGTATCCGACTCGGGCAGGCGGTCCGCGACATCACGCGCCTGCCGCCAACTGGCCCGTGCCGCGGTGATGTCGCGGTGGGTCAACCACGTTCCCGCGCGCATGTACCAGTCGAATGCCGCGTGCAGATCCCCCGCTGCCTTGAGGTGTTCGGCGATCAGCGCCGCGTTTTCCTCGGCCGAGCCGCGCTGCTCGATTGCAGCGACGAGCCGCTGGTGCAGCCCGGCACGGTCCGACTTGAGCTGCGATTCGTAGGCCACGGTGCGAATTAACGGATGTCGGAACACATACTCGATCCGCGGGGTAAACCCGATCTGATCGATCAACTCGCCGCTGACTAACTCATCGAAAACCGGGTCAGTCCCCAATGCCGATATCAGCTCGGGGCTGAACCGAGACCCGATGACCGCCGCGGCATTCAAGGTGCGTTTGGCCGCGGAGCTGAGCCGGTCGACGCGGGCAGCGATGGCGGCCTGCAAGGTCGCGGGGACAGTCACGTCACCGATGTCGCCGCGCAGCAGGTAGGACCCGCGGGTGCCGCCGATCGCGCCCCGCTCGGCCAGATCTCGGACGATCTCCTCGGCGAAAAACGGGTTCCCGCACGCGCGTTCGGAGATGACCTCGGCCAACTCATGCGTCGAGCCATCGGTGCCGAGGAGCTCGCCGATAAGCTTGGCCGTCTGTGTGTTGTTGAGCGGCCGCAAGGCGACCGTCTGCGCACCGGGAATCGACGCCAGCGCGCCGCGGTACTCGGGGCGATAGGTCACCAGAACCATCGAGCGGGTTTGCCGGATCACCGCCATGAAGTCGGCCAGCATCGAGTCGCTGACCTCGTCGATCCAGTGGGCGTCCTCGACCACGTACAGCGCCGGCGTGATTCTTGCCATCGATGCGGCGTTGACCAGCGCGGTCAGCCGCCGCCGCCGGGCGTCGCCCTCGACGTTGGGCACCTCGGTGTCAGGATCTGCGACGCCGAGCAGGTCGTCGAGCAACAGCAGGTCATCAGGATTCGCGTCCGGGAAGCGGGTGCGTAGCTGTGTCCGGGCCGCGTCGCCGTCAAGGCCGTCGACCCCTAGGCCCGCGCGCATGAGGCCTGTTACGGCATGGAAGGGGATATCGCTGGTATGGGATTCGCAGTAAGTGGTAAACACCTCCGCACCAAGGCTTTTCGCCAGTGCAGCCGATTCTCGAACAATACGGCTCTTACCAATGCCCGGTGGTCCCAGCACTCCGACTACGCAGCCGGCCCCATCGATTGTCTCATCGAGGAGTCCGGCAATGGTGTTGAGTTCCCAGGTTCGTCCCACCAAGCGCGGATCGCTGCGGCGGCGTTGATCTTTGGCCGTGGCGACTAGCCGGTGCGCGGACACCGGCTCGATTCCGCCCTTGATGCGCACCGCTTGCGGTTCTGCCAGCACCACGATGCCTTCGACCAGCCGTGCCGTGGACTCGCTGAGCATCACCCCGCCCGGCGGCGCTGCCGCCTCCATCCGCTGTGCCATTCCGACTTGCTCGCCGATCGCCGTGTAACCCAACGCACCAGAAGCGATTTCGCCGGCGATCACCTGGCCAGAATTCAGGCCAACCCGCAGCCGTAGATCAATGCCGTCTCGACGCGCGACCTCTTCGGCCACCCGCTCGGCCCCATCTTGGATGCCCAGCGCCGCCAGGCATGCGCGAAAAGCGTGATCCTCCAATGCGACTGGTGCGCCGAACACGGCCATGATCCCGTCTCCGGTGAACTTGTCCACCCGGCCGCCGAATCGTTGCACCACCATCGCCGCGCGCTCGACGAGGTCGCCCATGATCTCGCGCAGCCGTTCTGCGCCCACCGCCGCGGCGAGATCCATCGAATGCACGACATCGGCGAACAGCACCGTCACCTGTTTGTACTCCGCGGACGTCGCAACGGCCGTGACGGCTGCTCCGCACTCGTCGCAGAACTTCGCGGTGGCGCGCAACGTCGCGCTACATGACGGACACGCCGTCGTCGTCGTCACGTGTGCACCACCTACCCAGGTCGTACCACCCCGTCGCTAAGAATAGGCGGCTTGCCGCAGGGAAGCGCGGTATTGGCGCCGCGATGAACGTGGCGCGTGCTATCCCGGGAGGCCGTGATCCTCCGACGAATGCGGGTGACCGCTGTGGCGGATGGCTGTCCCGAAGAACGGTGCCCGCAGGGTGGCGGCCAGGCTTCGGCGGTTGATGATCAACCCGCCGAGGGTGATGACACCGTAGACACCGCAGAGGACCAGCCGCCCGGTCGTCGAGGTGAGCGGGAACTGGATGACGAACAACCCCAGCAGCAGCCAGGCGGAACCCCGGTTGAAGCGCAACGCGAGGATCAACGCAACGCCCATCAATGTCTGGCTAGCAGTGAGCAAGACTTCCTCGACCTGGCGGGAGTCCAGCACCAGGGAAGATCCGCCGCCGCCCAACAGATGTGCCAGCGGCAACGACCCGATCAGCAGCGTCCACTGATTGACCTTGGATGAGATCAGCGTCGCAATGGCAGCGGTGCCCTTACCGCGCGAGGCAAAGATGGTCGCGATGATGAATTCGGGGGCCTCCGAGGCCAACGGAGCGAGCCACTGCACCAGCAGGAACCGATCGATGCCGAGCTCGGTGCCCGCCGCGACCAGATTGTCGGCAAATGGCTTCGCGCACAGCAGGATCACCGCGCCGGACAGCACGAACAGGCTGCCGACGATGATGCGTCGCACCTTGTCCGACAGCTCGCCAAGTGCGGCGGCGGTACCGATCAGGTCGGGCTCCTCCACGTCGCCGTGGCTGACTTTGTATAGGTAGAAACCGAACCAGGCCAACAGCGCCAACCCCAGTGCCAGGTGGATTTCGCCGGTCGCTGGTATGACGAACGCGACCACGCCGGCGATCAACAGGAACCCGAGCTCGACGCGATTAGCGGGCTCCAGCACCAGGCCGGTGGATTTGGCTGCGCCCGTCTTTCGGGCCACCAGAATGCTGACCAACACCACCACCGGCCAGCCCAATCCCATCAACAGCCGATTGGAGCCGGTCATGTTGGCCGCCGCGTACTGGGTGTAATCCGGGTTGTGGCCAGATACGTAGGCGTAGTACAGGTCGACGGCGTACTCGGGCAGTACGGCGACCAATGCCAGGGCTGCGATCGCCAGTCCGCCAGAGACGTCAATCTGGGCGGCTTCGGCTCCCCACGCCAAGAGGAAGCTGGCAGCGACCACCGCGCCGCCGTAAATCAGCAGGGCGACAACCGGGTCCGGATGCAGACCGCCGATCCGAACCACCAGTGCGGGGACGATGAAGACGGCGGTGATCGCCAGCGAACGGGTCAGGGTGCGCCATGGTGCGAGCGCCGATGTCGAGACGGAAATTGCGGGCCGGTCGGTGGCGAGCATCGTCATCCTTCAACTCAATCGATGGGTGCCGATCGTCAATCGCTTCTTCGGCTCGCGGCCGTGGCTTGACCTGCCTGCATACGGTACCCGCTGACCCGCATCCCAGCAACGTTATGGATGCGTCAGGCGACGACGCCAATCAGCCTATCTTTGCTGGCCAGGCATCACAATTTAAAAAGTTAGGGCCAACAAACTTGAAATTTTGGCAAACCTCTCGAAGTGATTTACCGGCGCAGCGCGGGTCTCGTCAGCGGTCCGGACCCATCGACGCGGCGGCCGCCTGGGTAAATAATTCGACGGTCTGATTGCGGGTCAGTGAGGCCACCATTTGCTCGGCGGCGCGCATCATGTCGCCCGCCATCCAGGTCGGGCCATTGGTCAGGTTCTCTAATGCCTCGGTGATGACCTCGTCCACGGTGGCGGCGCCCTCAGGCGCATCGTCGGGTGAACCTATCTGGCCCCGGCTGTATTCGAGTTGCCGCAGTGCCGGTGTGTTCGTCTTGCCCAGGATGAGTCCGAGAACGTCGACGCCTTTGTCATGTAGTTCGGCCCACAGCGCCTCGGCGAACACCATGTCGAACGCCTTGGTGGCGCCGTAGGCGACCATGTTGGGTCCGCCGGCCAATCCGGCGCCCGATCCGAAGATGACGATGCCGCCGCTGCCCCGTTCGACCATCGCGGGGGCGAAGTGGTGGCAGAGCTGCATCGGCACCATGCAATTGCGTTGCACCATCGCCTCGGCGGCTTCGATTGGATTATCAAGGAAGGGCTCGTAATTCGGATCGGCACCCGCGCAGTACACCAAGAAGCCGATTTCCAGATCTTTGGTGGCCGCAGCGATGACCGATGCGGCGTCCGGCCGGGCGAGATCGACAGCGAGAGTGCGGGTTTGGGCGGAAGTCCGCGAGCCGATGTCGGCGGCAACCTGCTCGAGCACGGCCTGGCGGCGGGCCAGCAGTACAACGTTGACACCGCGTTCGGCGAGCGCCTCGGCAAATGCGGCTCCGACGCCGTCGGACGCGCCGGCCACCAGCGCCCACGGCCCGTATTTGGTGGTAAATGTCATATGAGTACTCCTGCTCCGTTATTGGCCGAATGTCGCGACGCGCACCTGCGTGAACCGTCGTCGCGCAATCCGCCAGCCATCGGCGGTCCGCACCACCTCGTCGTCATAGAAACCCCACGCGTTGACGCCGGCCTGGTTGTCGCCGAACATGATGACCGCATCGATATAGGTTCGGGCCGTGGCGTTGTCGCCGTCGACGGCGATGACTTGGTTGGTCAAGCGATGCAGGGTGTGACCCGCCATCGCGTGCGTCTTATCCATGAACTCGGTGACGGCATCCACGCCCTGCCAGGTGCCGATCTCGCCGTAATCGAGTTCGCAGTCGTCGGTGAACACGGTGCGGAATAGTGGCCAGTCACGACGATCGATGCCGGTGGCGTAGCGCACCAGCAGTTCGGAAATGTCTTGGCGGTCTTCTCGTGCGCTCATTCAATATCTCCGTTGGGGTGCACAATGATTCGTGGCGGGCCGTCCGACTTGCGTGCAAGATCGAGCGCGTCGGGTACGTCGTCGAGGCCGATGATCTTGCCGACGCTGGGCAGCGGGTCCAGGCGTCCTGCGGCGATAGCGTCCAGCGTCCCGTACCAGTCCTGCGGGTGTGGTCCACCGCCGAATTGGATGGTGACGCCTTGCCGGGTGGCGGTAGTGATGTCGAGCGTGTCGCCGGTATACCAGCCGCCCGCGCAGTAGATCCGGGTGGCCATTTCGGCGGACTCGACGAGGTTCTGGATCAGCCCGGCAGCGCCCACGCATTCGAATACGACGGCGGGCCCGGGCAATCCACGTTCGGCGCGCAGCTCCTGGAACGCCTGGAACGGTGACTTTTCGGCGGGATCGACGACGACGTGCGCGCCGAAGGGATCGCGGGCCAGCTCACGCCGTTCGGACTTGTAGTCCGCCACGATGATCGGATCGATGCCCCGACTGGCCAGTGCGGCGACCGCAGACAGGCCGACGGCCCCGGCGCCGATGACTATGGCGATCTCGCCCGGTTGGACCTGCGCCGAGCGAACGTAGAATTCGCCGACCGCGAACGCGTCGGTGAGCGCCGCAGCGTCGCACGAGACACCGGCGGCGACCGGCTTGGCCGCGACTTCCGTAACCACCAGCAGCTCACCGAAACTCCCCGGCGTCTCGGGGTGCTGACCGATGATCCGGGTGCCGCCGGCACCGCCGTCCAAAAGGCGTATCGGCATCGCCGTCACCCGGGCGCCGATCGCGAACTGATCGGTGCAGCCGGGTCCGTGTTCGATCACCTCCCCGACGAACTCGTGACCGAGGACGATGTCGCGGTCCTTGTCGTACAGCGAGCGGCCGGTCGGGTCGGAGAGTTCGGGATGGTCCATGAAATGCACATCCGACGCGCAGATCGCGGTGCTCAGTGTGCGTAGTAACAACTCACCCGGCCCGGGCTGGGGATCCGGCGTCTCTCGTACCTGCAGATGGCCGTCTCTGAGTACCACAGCGCGCAACGTGTCGCTCCAATTTCTCGAATAATCGAGTTAAAGTATCGAATGTTCGCTACAACTGTAGGAATCTCGTCGTAAAGGAGTCAAGCCATTCGCGGGTCTGTGTCGGCGCCGACCGCCCGGGTGCTCGACGTCGTCGAGCTGTTGGCCCGGTCCGGGAACACCCAACTGCGGTTCTCCGACATCGTGCGTGAACTCGAACTCACCCAAGCGACGGCGCACGCGATCCTGAAAACGCTGTGTGACCGCGGTTGGGCCAGCCGCGACCCGGTGGCGAAGACCTTCACTTTGGGGCCCGCGCTCGCCGTGGTGGCGGCGCGGACTGATACCGCTCGGCCACTCGCGCATGCGGCCCGTTCCGCGGCACTGCGGCTTTCGCGCGAGGTCGGATATGCCGGTTCGGTGGTCGAGCGATTTGGTGATTCGCTGGTGGTGACCGCTTTCGAGGGTGACTCTGCCACCCAGCCGTCGGGAATTCCGGGCGATCGCATCCCCTACGCGCCGCCGTTCGGCGTCGCGCTGGCGGCGTGGGATACCGAAGTGGAACAACGGGCGTGGATCCGGCGCGGCGCGGGCGACAACCCCGATCGCACGCAGCGCCTGGAGCAGGTTTTGCAGCACACCCGCGAGCGGGGGTTCGATGTCGACTGGACGACGCCCGCGCTGGCGCAGGCCGCCCAGGCGGTCGCCACGCTGGATGACAACGAAATGCCAACTCCGGTGCGACACATCATGGATCAGTTGCTCGTCGAGTTCACCACCATCGGCTTTCTCTCCGATGACAACCCCGGGCGGCGTAAACAGCCGGTCGTGACCATTGCCGCGCCGGTTTTCGACCGGCGCCACGAGGTTGCCCTGATGGTTGCGGTGCATCCGCTGTCGCCGCTGAACGCGCGGCAGATCCGCGATATCGGAGCAAAGCTCACAGAACAGACGAAGGCCATCAGCGAATCTCAGGCCGATCCGGATGCGGGGCATGGCGTGGTCTAACGCAACTGCTCGGTGTGGGCGTCGCTCACGGGTGAGTTGCTAGGTTTCCTCGCGGCCGGGCACGCCCGCGTCGAATGCGTTGAGAGTTACCGCCACCATCGAGAAGCAGCCCACCAGAAATACGATCTCGGCGGTCCCTTGCTCGCCGAATCGATCCACGGCAGCTCGATAGGTGGTCTCTGGCAGGACTCCACCGCGGTTGAGGGCCGCGGCCATGTCGTAGGCGATGCGTTCGCCGTCGGTCAGGTCCGAGGGGCGTTCGCCGGCAACGATGGTCGCGATTTTATGGTCAGACAAGCCGGCGCGTAACGCAAAGTACTCGTGACCGTAGATTTCGTAACGGGCCCCAAACTTTGCCGCGGTGACGAGGATGACGAGTTGGTGCAAGCTGCTGGGCAAGACGCTGTGCTTCCACAGCGATTTGTTCAATGCCCAAGCAGCTGAGCCGAATTGGGGGAAATGCAGCCATCCGTTAAAAGGACCGATCAGTGCGCCGTCGCTACGCCGCGTGACGAGTTCGCCAAAACTGCTGTCGATCACGGCGGCAATGTCTCGGTAGAGGCGTTGTTGTTCGGTGTTCAGGCTGGCCGGTGGCAGTGGACGTAAACGCATCCGGCCTCCTTTCCGTGTCTGCAATTCAGTCAATACGCGGCACCGCCGCGCGTCCACAACTGGCTTCCGACCAGTCTTAAGGAGCGCTTCCTACCGCAGGTAGCCGCATTTAAGCTCGACTCATGGAACTGCGACAGCTGCGCTACTTCGTAGCCGTCGCCGAGGAGTTGCATTTCGGACGCGCCGCCCAACGGGTACATATCTCCGGGCCGGCCCTGTCGCAGCAGATCATCGCGCTCGAGCGCGAACTCGGAACCGACTTGTTCGTTCGGGACCGGCGCAGCGTTCGGTTGAGCGAAGCGGGTCGCTCGTTGCTTGGCGATGCGCGCAGGATTCTGGCACTCGCCGACGATGCCAAGCAGCGGCTGCATCGGGCCGCCGCCCAAAGCGCTCCGGTGCGCCTCGGTTACGTCAGCTGGCTCCCTGATGACCTCAAAGCTGTAGTGGGATCGACGGTGGCACTGCGGATTGATGAATGGGTGCTCCCATCGCACGTGCAGGCCGACCGCGTCGCCGAGGGAACTCTCGATATCGGGCTGGCGTGGATCACTGCTGGACAAGCCCAGCAACGCGGACTTACCGCCCACTTGCTACGCGCCGAGAGGCTACATGCGGTGCTTCCCGGCGTGAGTTCGACGGAACCTGTTGCAGCAGAACAAACAAGTCTGCTCATTGACGCGGATGAGTCGGCGTGGTCGTCGTGGAATCGGTTCGCCGAAGAGTTCGCCGCCCACACGGGTGCCCGCGTCATCAAGATCGACGATGGCGGCATCACCGGTGACGCGTTCTATGTGCACGTGCGCAAAATCGGCGCTTCCGTGCTCGCCTCGCCCAAGCGTCACACCGCGGTAATCCCACCAAACCTGGGGGAGCGCCCCGTCGCCGAACCTGTTCCGTTGTGGACCTGGTCGTTGCTACATCGCGAAGATGATGATCGGGTCAGTGTGGGTGGTGTCGTAGACCTGTTATTGGCGGTGGCCCGCAGTCATGATTGGCAGGTTCCGCCCGCCGAGCGGTGGTGGATCCCTGCCGACGATCCACACCGAGCCGTCCTGGGTTCCGCCGGTCGCGTGCAGTAGTAAGCCCGGCCGAAGACAGGTAGGCAACTAGACCTGGACACCGACCGGTTGTCGCGCTTGAGTGGCAGCAGCGACGCAAGAAGGGGTGAAAAGCCATGGCACATAACTATGTCGTGGACGATCTTGGCAGGTTCGTCGTCGATGCCAGGCCGTCGGATTTGGCCGGGCGTTCGCGGGCGTTGCTGAAACGCAATGTGCTCGACAGCATCGCGTGCGCCGTCGGGTCATTGAACGGCGAGCTCATTGCCACGATGCGCGAGCAGACCGACCAGTTCAGCGGCGTGGCCACGGCGACCCTCGTCGGTGGCGGGAGGGCATCGGTGGATCAGGCCGCATTTTTCAACGCGGTGCTGGTGCGCTACCCCGATCTGCTGGACACCTATCTCACGGTGGGTGGACTGTGCCATCCCGCCGACAACTTCGGTGCAATCCTGGCCGTAGCCGAGCATGTCAATGCCAGCGGGGCGGATTTCCTGTTGGCCCTGGCGGTCGCCTACGAGATCCAATGCCGTTTCAGCGCACAGGTTCCCGTGATGGCGCGTGGTCTTAATCACGCACTGCAGCTGGCGATGTCGGTCGCGGCGGGGTCGGCCAAGTTGCTGGGCCTGGACGCAGAACGCACGGCTAACGCGATCGCGGCCGCAGCGGCCGACAACGTGTCGCTGGCCGCCGTGCACGCGGAGCCGGTGTCGAACTGGAAAGGGATTTCTCCGGCCATCACCGGCATGCGGGCGATCTACACCACGATGTTGGCCGGCCGTGGTATCACCGGGCCGAAGTCGTTGTTCGAGGGTCCACACGGATTAGAACAGCTCTTCGATCAGCCGATCGATTTCAACACCGCCGACCCAACACTGAGCTCGGTCGAGCAGACCTACCTCAAGCAGTACTGCGCACTGATTCACGGACAGGCAATCATCAACGCGATCTTGGCAATTCGGACGGAGAATGCCCTACGGGGCGAGGATGTCGCGCGGGTGACCGTGAAGACTTTCCAGGGCGCCTATGACTTCGCCGGCGGGGGAGCGTACGGCAACAAGGATCATCCGCGAACCAAGGAACAAGCCGATTACAACCTCAAATACCTGAGCGCCGTCGCCCTCCTTGACGGTGGCGTGGGCCCCGAACAGCTTGAGACCGAACGGGTTCTGCGCAGCGATGTCCAGGACCTGCTGGCACGGGTTGAGGTCGAGCCTGCGGCCGATCTGACCGCAGACTATCCGGAACGCACCGCAACGCGCGTGCGGGTGACCACGCACGACGGACGGGAATTCAGCCGGGAGGACAGCGATTACGAGGGATCACCGACTCGGCCGATGTCCTGGGAGCGGGTAGTCGATAAGTTCGACTGGTTGGGCGAACCATTTTGCGATGCGGCGTTGCGTGCCGACATCGTCACCGCGGTCGAACACCTCGATGAGATTCCGATTGCCGCGCTCACCGCACTGCTCGGCGCGGCAAGCCCCGTCGCCACGCAGCCGCGGGCCAGGCCGCGATTCTGAACAGCGCGCGCCCTCTTGCTTTGTTCGCGGCCCGCATTGAATGATCGGCCATGGGCAAAGATCGCGGCATCAACCGCTGGGAACTGGTCACCTGTGCGGTACAGGGGCATGTCACCTATGCGCCGGACGATGAGAAACTCGCCGGTCGGCTCAGTGGCACGACCGGGCTAGGGGACGTGTGGCGATGCTTGCGCTGCGGTGAATTCGCCCTTGGCGATCCGCACGGCCGCGGCCGCGCCGAGGACGCGCCGATGATCATGCGCGGCAAGGCTTTACGCCAGGCAATCATCATCCGCATGCTGGCCGTCGAGCGGCTGTTCCGCGCCGTGGTGATCGGCCTCGCCGCCTACGCCGTGTGGAAGTTCCGCGGTGCCCGTGGATCCATCCAGGACACCCTTGACCGCGATCTCCCGATTTTCCGCGCCGCCGGATTCAAGGTCGACCAGATGACCCTCGTGCACGAGCTGGAAAAGGCGCTGGCCGCCAAACCATCAACATTGGTCCTGCTGACACTCGCGCTGACCGCATACGCGCTGATCGAGGTGTTGGAAGCTGTCGGGCTGTGGTTGCTGAAGCGCTGGGGCGAGTACTTCGCGGTGATCGCCACCTCGGTCTTTTTGCCGTTGGAGATTCACGACCTGGCCAAGGGCATCACGACGACGCGCTTGGTGACCTTCGCGATCAATGTCGCGGCAGTGATCTACCTGCTGGTCTCCAAGCGGCTGTTCGGTCTGCGGGGCGGCCGCAAGGCCTACGACGAGGAACGACGCGGTGAGCAGCTGCTCGATGTCGAGCGGGCGGCGATGACGACCTGACTACCGCGGATCATCGCTTATGAATAAAAACGCCCTCGGCTTCTACCGTCACGCCCTCGTCGTCGGCGAGGTGACCGACGGCGAATGTCTTGACCCCTTCGGTGCGCTCGATGTGAGCCTGCGCGCGCAGTTGCCGGCCAAGGGCGGTCCGGCGCCGGTAACGCAAGGTGAGGGTGCCGGTGTAGGCGGGCCTGCCCGCCCGGTGCGCTGTCGCGCCCAACACGTGGTCGAGGATCAGAGCGGACACACCGCCATGAACATGTTCGGGCGGACCCTCGTACGGTGCGCCCAGCACGAACTCAGACCACACCAATCCGTCTAGTTCGTGATGGAGCACCAAAGGTGGTGCGACCGGGTTGCGCAAACCGACCACAGCGTTGCCCCATGCGATGGTCTGGCCGTCAGGTGTGAGCTGCACCCCAAAGGTCCCCGGGTGTGCTGATGCTCCCAATTCCCTAACGGCACCGTCAATTTTGTCCTTCACTGCTGCTACGGTCATGGGGTCGGCTTCGGTGCGGATGCTGACGTCGACGAGGCGGCGGATCGATTCGGCCAGTGGCCCGTACAACGATTCGAGCTGGCGGTAATCAATGCAGAGCTTTTCGTCAGACACCTAGGCAACCTAACAGTCCCTGGCTTGCAGTCAGGGCCGCAGGCGTGCCCGAAAGTGACGAGCTCGTTCCGGGCCCCTCGATGTGCCCGACACCACAAAACGGCTTATCGCGGCGTTTACCAAGGTGCTGCACACTTGTAAAACAGCCGAGGTGAAATTTGAACCAATCGGCCACCTGGCCGCACAGAGAAAGGTCGGGATTGTGTCAACACTGCAGACCTGGATCAACCAGAGCTCAACCAACCTCGATGTCGTTGCCCCGATCAAGGCGCGCGCCTGCGACGCATTGAACGCCGTGCTGCGAACCAGGCCACGCCGGTCAGCAGCGGACTCCCGGGTGATGCGCAAAGGCGTAGAGCGCTGCTGAACCCGGTGGGGAAACACGCCCACCCGCGCGCTACCGATAGTGCCCGCTCTGCTGGTCTAACGGACCCAGGGCATGGGTCGGTCGGTCGATACAATTCTCGCTGGCCGCTAATGCTGGCCGGCGATGGGAGATCGAGTTGCGGCTGGGCGAATCACGGTGACAATCGGCGTCATTTGTGCGATCCCGCAAGAGTGGGCCTATCTGCACAGCGTCTTGGCGGCACCAAACCGCGAACAGGTTGCCCACGTCACCTTCGATAGCGGCGAACTCGCCGGCCGTCGGGTCGTGCTGGCCGCGGCCGGTATGGGCAAGGTCAACGCCGGCCTGGTCGCAACGCTGCTGGCCGACCGATTCGATTGCAGCACCATCGTTTTCACCGGAGTCGCCGGCGGCCTGGATCCGCAGCTGCACATCGGCGACATCGTCATCGCCGACCGGATCGTGCAGCATGACTTCGGTCTCATTCACGATGAGCGGCTGCAGCCCTATCAGCCCGGATATGTGCCGGTGATCAACCCGACCGAACGCCTCGGCTACCCGGTCGAACCCGAGCTCATCGAACGCGTCAAGCATCGTCTCGGGGAGTTCACCCTTCCGGTGCTGCCCGCGGCCGCGGGCGGAGAAGACCGGCCACCGCGGATCATCTACGGGACCGTCCTCACCGGCGACCAGTACTTGCACTGCGAGCGCACCCGCACGCGGCTGCACAACGACTTCGGTGGCCTGGCCGTCGAGATGGAAGGTGGCGCGGTGGCTCAAGTCTGCGAAGCCTTCGACATGCCGTGGCTGGTCATCCGTGCGCTCTCCGACCTGGCCGGCGCTAGCTCCGGACTCGACTTCAACGTGTTCGTCGAAGAGGCCGCGATCAGCTCGGCCCGCGTTTTGCTGCACCTGCTGCCGGTGCTGGGCTGAGCCCGCCTGCGGCGGTGCGTTCGCGGTCCCGTCGGCGGGCCCGGGAAGCGCGCAGATTTTCTGCGTTACCGCACGTCTTCACGTTGTGCCAGACGCCGCTGTTGTTCTTCGAGCGGTCGTAGAACGTCGTGTCGCAGCCGTCTTTATGGCATTGCTTGATCCGCCGCCAGGTGCCCTCCTGCTGACTCAGCAAGATCTCACCCCAGAGCAGCGAAGCCAGCCAGCGCCAACCACTCCCGACGGGTTCCAGGCGCACCTCGCCGGTGTCGGACAACGCGAAAGACGCTGAAACAGCGACCATTCGTGAG
This sequence comes from uncultured Actinomycetota bacterium, assembly GCA_963826365.1. Classification (GTDB taxonomy): domain Bacteria; phylum Actinomycetota; class Actinomycetes; order Mycobacteriales; family Mycobacteriaceae; genus Mycobacterium. Next base: position 434,738 of record CAWGXA010000019.1, read on the forward strand.
CCGTCCACCGCCTCGCCGTGTACCAACGCCGCGATCGTGTCGCGCAAGGCACGAAGCTTCGTTAGGTCCGCGTCATTCAACGACGGCGCCTCGGCGCGAACGCCGCGCAATGCAGACCACGTTTGCACCGCACCGGTCGACCATTCGCGGGCCAACGCGGCGTCCGCCAGTAAATCGGGGCCGTATCCGCCGATGCCTACCGTGTTCAGGAAATCCTGCACCAACCCGACGCCGCCGGGCGCGGGGGCGAGTTCATAGCGGTGTGACGCAGACCATTCGGACATATCCAAACTCTACTTGACTATGTCGAATCAGTCAATTAACTTGACAGAGGCAAACAGTCTTTAGATCAGTCAAAGGAGAACGGATCATGGTTAACATCAAGGGGTCGACGGTTGTGGTTACTGGCGGACAGCGTGGCCTCGGCAGGGCCATCGTCGATGCTTTCCTGCAAGCGGGTGCGGCCAAGGTGTACGCCACTGCTCGGGCGCCGAAGCCCAGCGATGACCCGCGCGTGGTGAGCGTCGTGCTGGACGTCACCAAAGCGGATTCAGTTGCAGCGCTGGCTATTACGGCATCAGACGCCGACATCGTCGTCAACAACGCCGGCGTTCTCGGCGCGGCGAGACTGCTCGAAAGTGACATTGAGGAAGTCAAGGCCGTCTTCGAGACCAACTACTTCGGTGCGCTTCGGGTGGCCAAGGCGTTCGCCCCGATCCTGGCCGACAATGGCGGCGGCGCGCTGGTGGACATCAGTTCGGTGTTGTCTTGGGTGGGCGGCTTCGGCGGGTATGGCGACTCCAAGGCCGCCATCTGGCAGATGACGAACTCGCTGCGCGTCGAGCTGGAAAAGCAGGGCACGCTGGTCACGTCGGTGCACCTCGGCTACACCGACACCGACATGACCACCGGGTTCGATGTGCCGAAAAACGACCCGCGGGACGTGGCCCGGCAAATCGTCGACGGCATCAAAGACGGCGAGGCCGAAGTGCTCGCGGATGACTTCACCCGCCACTTCAAGGCGGCGCTGTCTGGACCGGCCGAGCTGCTCCGCGCGAGTTGACGCCGCCGCATTCGCGGATGAATGACCCGCTCTGGGGGTCGGCGAGATGCCGGCCCCCAGTCGCGTACCCGACGTGTTTGGATTGCCCTATGCCCGACACAGAATCTGAACAAATTGTGAGCGCCGCCCGGGCGATCTCCGCCAGCGCTGAGCAGATCTTTGAACTGATCGCCGACCCGTGCAAGCAGCCAAGCTGGGATGGCAACAACAATCTTGCCTCGGCTGCGCCCGGGCAGCGCATCCGCCAGATCGGTGACGTCTTCAAAATGACGTTGACCAACGGCTCGGTGCGGGAGAACCACGTCGTGGAATTCATCGAAGGCAGCAAAATCGCCTGGCTTCCAGCAGAACCTGGAAAAAAGCCGCCGGGACACCTGTGGCGTTGGGAGCTGCAGGCGATCAACTCGACGCTGACCAACGTGACTCACACCTACGACTGGACCACCCTGACCGATCGGGTCCGGTTGGAGAAGGCTCGTTCGACGACGCCCGAGATGCTGCGCGAGTCGATCGACAAGCTCGCGAGGCTCGCACAGTTCCCGGACTCCGGATAGGTAGGGCACGATATGACTCTCCCGCCACCAGCCAGCGACCGCGCTGCCATCGTCACCGGCGCTTCGTCGGGTATCGGTGCGCAGCTCGCCGGGATCCTCGCGCGGCGCGGCTATCCGGTTGTGCTGGTAGCCCGCAGCGCCGACCGTCTCGCCGAGCTCGCCGCAGAGCTGGGCCCACAAGCGCATCCACTGCCCGCGGACCTATCCGATCGAGCCGCCCGGGCCAACCTGCCGGACCGGGTCGCGCAGCTCGGGTTGACTGCGGACATCCTGATCAACAACGCCGGACTCTCCACCCTGGGACTCGTCGCGAAATCGGTTCCGGAGCAAGAAGTCAACCTTGTCGAGGTCGACGTGGCCGCGGTGGTCGACTTGACCAGTAGGTTCCTGCCGGCAATGGTCCAGCGGCGCCGCGGCGCCGTGCTGAATGTGGCCTCGGTGGCCGCGTTCGGCCCGCTACCCGGGCAGGCCGCGTATGGCGCCGCGAAGGCATTCGTCTTGTCCTACACCCATAGCCTGCGCGGTGAGCTGCGCGGCACCGGGGTCACCGTCACCGCACTGTGTCCGGGGCCGGTCGACACCGGATTCGGTGAGGCGGCCGGCTTCAAGAAAGAGGAAGCCGAAGCCGCGTTGCCGCGGGTGATGTGGGTTCCCGCCGACAAGGTGGCCCAGGCCGGCATCGACGGTCTGGCGGCAGGCAAAGCGGTAGTGGTCCCTGGCCGCGTCAACCGGATCGCCGCGGCGCTTTTCCGCGTCGCGCCACCCGAGCTGCTGTTGCCGATACTGACGCGCGGCCATCCGGCTTTCAAACAGGACTAGCCGTTCTTCGCGCGCACCCACTGAAGGGTGCCGGCGGTCTTGACGCGCACGCCGGCAAAGCCCTTGTCTTCCAAGATGTCCGCGATTTCGTCTTCGCCGAACGCGTGCGCCCCGACGTTGGGCAGCAGCTGCCAAAACCGAGCGGCGCGCCCAGCGGTCGGGACCATCATCACCAGCCGCCCACCCGGTCGCAGCACGCGGGCGATCTCGCCGAGAGCGGCGGCCGGATCCGGAATCAGTTGAAACACGGCCATCGAGGTCACCGCGTCGATGGTGTTGTCGCGCAGTGGAAGTCGTTGTGCGTCGGCCCGCAGGAAGCCGACCTGTGGTCCGGCTTCGTTACGGACGGCGCGTTCCAGCATGGGTTCGGAGATATCGACGCCCAGGGCCACTCCGTCCGGACCGGCGGCGCGGGCCAGCGACGCGGTGACGTTGCCCGGACCCGAGCCGACATCCAGCGCGACCCCGCCCGCCGGAATATGCAGCCACTCGATCGGCAGTTGCCATGCGCTGAGCAGCCGGCGCGAAAGGGCTTGGGCGTTGTCGTAGAGCATCGACCCAATCGGCGATGCCCACGCTGCCTGAATCGGGCCGGTGTTCTTCGGGACAGTGTCGGCTGATTCGTCGCCGAGCAGATCGAGATAGCCCTTGCTGACATCCGGGTTCGCCGGCTGATCGGCGAGTAGCTCCAGGGCGCGGCGCAGCGCGGGAGACAACGAGACGTGCACGTCGGTCATGCGTACTCCTTCGATCAAACACCAAGCTGTACGCCGAAATCGGAGCGAGAGTTGCGACGCTGACAGCCCCCGAAGGCAGCCTACGCGCAGCCGTCGGGCGCCTCGACCCGCCGAAAATGTGGCCTTCGTTAACGATTGACGAGCGCGTGCTCGCTCTCCAGGGCATACAACCTCCAGCTACCCGGCACGCCCTTGAGGACACTTTCGCCGCGGTCGGCAAACCGGTGCCGCGACCCGGTGACGATGTCGCGCAGTGTTGACGACACCAATACCTCGCTGGGACCGGCATGGGCGGCAACCCGGGCGCCGATGTGCACGGCCATGCCGGCGATGTCGTCTTTCACGGCGCCGCCGCGCACCTCCACCTCACCCGCGTGGATTCCGACCCGCACCTCGATTCCCAGCACCCGGACCGCGTCGACGATGGCGTCTGAGCACGCGATCGCCGCGCTCGGGCTGCTGAAAGTGGCGACGAATCCGTCTCCGGCCGTGTTGACTTCGCGGCCCGAGAATCGCTGCAGTTCGTGGCGCACGATGGTGTCGTGGTTGTCTAGGAGATCGCGCCAGCGGTGGTCGCCGAGCAGGGCGGCGCGCTCGGTCGAACTGACGATGTCGGTGAAGACGATCGTGGTCAGCAGGCGCTCGGCGTCGGACCCGCCACGCACGCCGGTGATGAACTCCTCGATCTCGTCGATCATCGGCGCGGTGTCGCCCACCCAGTACAGCGAATCTTCGCCCGGTAGCTCGACGAAGTGCGACCCGGCGATGTGCTCGGCAAGGTAATGGCCGTGCCCGATCGGGCTGAACTCCGCATTGTCGCGGTGCAGGATCAGCGTCGGTGCGGTAACGCGCGGCAGAGCGTCGCGCACGTCGGATTGCCGGATGGTCTCGATGAAGAGGCGAGCCATGCTCGGGGATGCGGCCCGGTTGCCGGCGTGGTCCCACCACGCGCGGAATGCGTCGTCGCCGCCCACGGACGGAGCGATGATGCCGAGCATGTCGAAGCCCTGCTCGACGGCATCCGGTTCGACCCCGACCGTCGTGTACGGTTCCGCGGCGCTCGCGTCGCTGCCGATCGGGTAGTCGGGACCACGAAGCGTCTTTGCCGCACCGTTGAAGATCACCAGGTTGCTTACCCGCTCGGGAAAATCGGCGGCGAGCACCAGTCCGGCCAACGAGGTGAATCCGGGCGCGAAGACCGTCGCTCGCTCGCACCCGACCGCGTCCATCACGGCGATCGCGTCCTGTGCCCAGGCGCTCGGTCCGATCATGTCCAGCGAAGGAAGCCGCGACGACAGGCCGATCCCACGCTGGTCGAACCGAATCACCCGGCAGAACGACGCCAGCCGACGGTGGAAGCGGTACATCGACGGCTCGCTGTCGACACAGTCAATCGGAATTAGGGGGCCCGGCAGCACCAGCAGGTCGATCGGGCCATCGCCAAAGACCTGATAGGCGATGTCGATCTCGCCGCAATTGGCGTACCGAGTCCGCGGAACCGTCGCCACCTCACCAGGCTAATGCAGGTCACCGACAGGCCACAGTCTGCTAGCGGCTGGTATCGCCGATGATCGGGACCAGATAGCGGGCGGCGTAGTCGCGGACGGCGGTCGGATCCGAGATGTCGAGTCGGTCGGTAGGGAACACGATGATGCCCAACGCGACGCGCAGCAGGATGTCGGCGATGTTGGCCAGGTCGGCCTCGGGGACATCAGCGCCGCATCGGCGCAGGGTATGGGTGATGCCGTCGGCGAATTGGCGGATCGGGAAGACGTCCGACCGGGAGAACAGCCCGAATAGTTCGGGTTCGCTTTCCACGATCCGGGAGTACAGCGGCGAATCCTGGACCAGGCGCACGCCCAGCGCGAACGCCTCGATCACGGCCTGCTGTGGAGTGCGACCGGAGGTGGCGTGGTCCAGCGTGGCGAAAAAGAGTTCGGCCTCGCGCCGTACCACCCGTTCGAACAGGTCGTCCTTGGTGGGAAACCGCCGGTAGATGGTGCTGCGACTGACCCCGGCGCGGGCCGCGATGTCTTCGATGTTCGCGCGGCGCACACCGTAGGTCTCGAAGACCTGGCGCGCGGTGTCCAGGATGGCGCGTTCAGGGTCGGTGCTCGACTCGACGCGGTCGATCCGGATGTCGACCTGCGTGGTCCGCTGCACGAACTCACCTGCTTTGCGAGGTATTCAACCGATTGATACTTTGGAACAAAGATACTCTTTTGTGTCAATGCTTCAGGGGAGGTGGGCATGACCGCCCAGAATGACCAGTTGGCTGGGCCGACGGCTGGTGCGCGTTTCGACACCGGTGTTCGCGAAGCGCTCCCTGTGTTAGTTGACGAGCCGATCGACGCCATCGACGATGCCGCGGCACGGCTGGGGCCCGATTCCCTCATCTGGAAGTTCTACGGCGACAACCGCACGCAGTTCTTCGGGTTCCAGCGCACCGCCGGCGTGGAAAACTGCATCGAGCAACTCGGCCAGGGCGTGCTCGATCACTCGGTGGTCTTCAGCGACACCCTGGGCAGGGCCAAGCGGACCGGGCCGCCGCTGATGAAGACCGTGTATTCCGACGACCCGCATGGGTGGGGCCGCAAGGTCCGGGATTTCCATAAGCCGATCAAGGGCACCATCAGCGACGGTTCCAGGTATCACGCGCTGAACCCGGAGCTGTTCTACTGGGCGCACGCCACGTTCGTCGACCAGGTCATCTACATGACTGACACGTTCATCCGGCGGCTGTCGGACGCCGAGAAGCAGCAGATCTTCGACGAAGGCAAGATCTGGTACAGCCTCTACGGCGTCAGCGATCGCGGCCAGCCGCAGACTTATGCCGACTTCGTGGCGTACTGGGACGACATGCTCGAACGGTTCGTCCCGCACAAAACCGTTCTGTACGGCACCGGATACATCCGCAAGGGGATACCGGGCCCGCGCTGGATTCCCAAGCCGGTCTGGCAGCTCCTGTCCGCGCCACTGAACCGCCTACACCCGCCTGGTGCTGGTCGGAACCATGCCCCAACAGATGCGCGACGTATGCCAGCTGGAGTGGAATGACAAGAAAGAGAAGCGTTTTCAGCGATTCGCCGCCGCCGTCCGCACCCTGAACCCGCTCGTCAATCGCCTTCCGTTGTGGCTGATCTACACGCCCTGGGCGGTCACCGCGTGGCGCAACGCCGGCGTCGACCCGCGTAAGCGCCACAATCGCGCTTCATGACGCCGCGCTCGCGCGGGTGACCTCTCGCAGCCAACGGCGACTGGGGTCGTTGTCGAGGCGAGGGTGCCAGACCGAGTAGAAGCTCAGCTCCGGTAGCTGCGGCGGGGCCTGGAGAATGCTGATCTCCGACGTATCGGCGAACTTGGGCGCGAGGCGCGCCGGAAACGTCAGCACCAGGTCGGTGCCGATCAGCATTTCGGGCGCGAATGCGTGAAATGGGGTGCTAATAGCGATGTTTCGGGCACCGCCGATGGTGCGTTCGATGAGGTGCTGCGCGCCGCGCTCGATATCGATCCTGATGTGCGGATAGCGCAGGTAGTCCTGCACGGAAATCTGGCGCCGACGGGCCAGCTTGTGGTCGGCGGCGACGGCGCACACGAAGCGGTCAGTGAACAACAGGTGGCTGGAGAAGTGCGCGGGGCCGGGCCTGCCGAGAATCAGCAGATCGATGGTGCCGGTGGACAGGTGATCGAAGGATTCGTCGTCAAGCAATTGATACGCCAGCGTCGACCCCGGCGAGTTCGCGCGGATCTTTCGGGCCAGCGCCGCACCGAAGGCCGCCACGGAATAATCGCTCAGCGCTAGCCGGTAGGACTCCTGTGCCGTCAGCGGATCAAAGTCCTTGGCGCCGAACAGCGCATCGAGTGATGGCAGCACCACCGCCAGTTGGCCACGGATGCGTTCGGCTCGCGGCGTCAATGTGTAGCCGTCGTGACCGCTGACCAGCAGGGCGTCGTCGAATACCCGCCTCAGCCGTTGCAGGGCGCGACTCATGGCCGGTTGGCTCAGGCCGACTCGGGTGGCGGCTCGCGAGACGTGACGTTCCTCGAGGAGGGCGGCCAGGGCCGGCAACAGGTTCAGGTCGACTCCGGCAATATGCGTTTGCTGCATACCAACGATATTAGGAATTCATTTCACAAATTGCTGCTATATCAGCAGGCTGGAAGCAACGGTCCCCGGTATCAACCCAAAAGACAGGAAATCATTATGCGGTACGTCGCTTTGGAGGAAGCCTTCTACATCCCCGAACTCGGCGAACGCCAACCGATGCCCAACGATAGCCTCACGCGCTTGCCAAGCCGATGGAACGCAGAAGTCGCCAAGCGGTTCGCCGCGCGGTTGCCCGACGTCGCCAAGTACCGGCTACCCGAGATGGACGACGCCGGCATCGACATGCAGATTCTGTCACTGACGGTGCCCGGCCTGCAGGTCGACATCGAGCCCGAATTGGCAACGAAGAACGCCCGTTTCGCCAACGACTACACGGCGGAGATGGTGGCCAAGCACCCGGACCGATTCGGCGCCTTCGCGGCTTTACCGCTGCAGGACCCCGCGGCCGCCGCTGTGGAACTCGAGCGCGCCGTCACCGAACTGGGTCTGCGCGGCGCTCTGGTTAACGACTGCATCCACGGCCCCGGCGGTCGCTATCTCGACGCACCCGAATACGACGAGGTGTGGTCGGCGCTCGAATCGTTGAATGTCCCCCTGTATTTGCACCCTGGCTCGCCGCCGGCCGACCACTGGCAGGTTCTGGAGGGCCGCCCGGAAATGTATGGGGCAACGTGGAGTTGGGGCGCCGAGGTGGGCGGCCACGCGTTGCGTCTCATCTTCGGCGGGGTATTCGACCGGCACCCCGGCGCGACCCTGATCCTGGGACACATGGGCGAGTTCCTGCCGTTCCAACGCAGCAGGCTTGATTCGCGGTACCAGACCCAGAGTCCCGAAAAGCGGCTTCCGCGGCTGCCTTCGGACTACTTGGGCACCAACGTCGTGTTCACCAACAGCGGTGTCTTCTCACCGGCGACAGTGTTGGGCGCGGTCTTGGAGGTCGGGGCGGACGCGGTGATGTTTTCCGTCGACTATCCCTACGAATCGTCACACGAAGCCGTTGCCGGCTTCGAGCGCACGGTATTGTCCGACTCGGACCGGGAAAAGGTGGCGCACGGCAATGCCGAACGTCTGCTGAGACTATGACGGAACCGGCTGCGTTCCGAAAACCGCTCGGACACAAAGAATTCGCCGCCCCTTAGGCTAACGTTCAGGCTATGTATGCCCGGCAGACCGCCAGCCGATTGCCTGGCCCGACGGGCATGCGACAGGATCGGTGGCATGGCCGATATCGATTTCTCGCTGCTGGATGTCCCGAGATCGATACCCGTCGATGACCCCGATGCCTATCTGCGCGCCGCGATCGCCTGGCACTTCGGTGCAGAGACGGGCTCGCCATTTTGGTTGCGCAACGCCAAGACGCTGGACTTCAACCCGCTGACCGACATCACGACATTCGCGGATCTGCGATTGTTTCCCAATCTGCTCACCGAGCTGCGCGACGTGCTGGTCGAAGATCTGATACCCCGGGGATACGGCTCACCCCCACCGGTGCCGCAGGTATTCGAATCCGGTGGTACCACCGGGGCACCGAAACGGACTGCGCAACTTCCGGATTGGGTCGCGCAAGTCATCGAATGGCAAACCGAGGACTTCACCACCGGCGGCTTCGTGCGAGGCCAGGGCTTCCTCTGCCTGATGCCGAGCGGCCCGCACGGCGTGGGCTTTTTCTCGCGGCTGGTCTCTGAGCGGCTGGGCGCGGCGTTCCATGCGATCGACATCGATCCGCGCTGGGTGAAGAAAATCGCCGCGCGCAATGCCGCCGCGGAAGTGGCTGCCTACGTCGACCACGTGCTCGAGCAGGCGGTACACGTTCTGCAGACCCAGAATGTCGCGAACCTGCACGCCACCCCGCCGCTGCTGGAGGCGATTGCCCGCGACGACCACCTCGTTGACCTGGTGAACGAGAAGATCCGTTACCTATTGCTCAGCGGCGCGCATGTGGACGCCGACACGCTGGATCTGTTGCGCGACATCTTCCCGAACACAACGATCACCATGGCCTTCGGTAGCACGATGATCCTTTCCCAAGCGGTCACCCGGGTCGCCGACGACGAAACGTTTGTCTTCGACCCCCGGACCCCGTACGTCGTGTTCTGGGTGATCGATCCGGACACCGGAGAGCAGGTGCCCTACGGACAGCTCGGCCAGGTGGTGATGAACCACATCAGCAAGGGCATGTTCCTCCCGAACAACCTGGAACGCGACATGGCGATCCGGATGCCCGGGCCGATACCGCACCTGTCCGATTCGGTCAGCGCGGTGCGACCAGTCAGCACCTTCGAGGGCGAGGCCGTCATCGAAGGCGTGTACTGAAATGCCTCCCGAAATACCCTGTGTTGCGGCCGATTTAGTCGACATTGAGGCGCTCGGCCCCGATGGCCAGTACCGCACCCGCAACCGCGAAGTCATTCTGAGTACGGCCGGGGTCGCCGTCGCCGAGCTGAGTATGGTGCCGTCGCTGTATGTTTCGCGTGCCATCGCAGCCCAGCGCAAGGTTCGCCCGCTGCCCATCGCGCAGCGCGAAGCGGCGCTGGCCAAAGCGGCTGAGGCGTTCGGGAACTCGGTGATCGCCGGACTGGACTTCGACGGCTATGTCGAACTGTCCAGCCGGATTTCGGGGCTGCCGATCGCGGTCACCCGCGCCGGAGCCCGCGGGGTGGCCGACGCTGTTGTCACGGCGTTCGATGCCGTTCGGCCGGCCCGGCCGGTCGGCGCCGCCCTGGACTGGCGCGAGGAGCGCACCCGCGACGGAAGTGCCGTGTGGGCGCGGCGCGGTGAGGTGTTCGCCGTGCACGCCGCGGGTAACGGTCCTGGCGTGCACGGACTGTGGCCCCAAGCGCTCGCGCTGGGCTATCGGGTCGCCGTGCGCCCATCCCGGCGCGAACCACTGACGGGGCACCGGTTGGTTAACGCGTTGCGCCAGGCAGGGTTTCGCAACCAGGATGCGGTGTATCTGCCGACCGACCACGGCGGGGCCGACGAGATCATCCGGGCAGCCGACCTCGCTATGGTGTACGGCGGTCAGGACGTGGTGGACAAATATGCCATCGATCCGACGGTGACGGTCAACGGGCCCGGACGCACGAAGATCCTGATCACCGCAGACCGGGATTGGCGTGATTACCTCGACCTCGTCGTCGACTCGATCGCGAACCTGGGTGGCATGGCGTGCGTCAACACCACGGCAGTGCTCTACGAGGGTGACCCGGCCCCGCTGGCCGAGGCCATCGCGGAGCGGTTGGCGACGATCGAGCCGTTGCCGTCCGAGGACGAGCGTGCGATCCTGCCTACTCAACCCGTCGATAAGGCGCGCGCGCTGGCGAACTATCTGGCGATCAAGGCCGCCGGCACGACTGCGCTCCTCGGCGCGGATCAGGTCGTCGCCGCAGTGGGTGACGGGTATGCCGCACTGCGTCCGGCCGTGCATCTATTGGCCGAGCCCGATATCGACAAGCTCAACATCGAACTGCCCTTCCCCTGCGTGTGGGTGTCGCCGTGGTCGCGTGCCGCGGGCCTGGAGCCACTACGGAATTCGTTGGTAATCAACGCGATTACCGACGACGACGATCTGATCGACGACCTGCTGGACGAACCGACGGTCGCCAACGTTTACCGCGGCCACCACCCGACCTACTACGGCGCACCGCAAATCCCGCACGACGGATTCCTGGCGGACGTCCTGATGCGCAATAAAGGTTTCGTTAGGGACTAAGCGGTGCTGGCGTAGGGCAACAACGCCATCTCGCGGGCGTTCTTGATGGCCGTGGCCACTTGGCGTTGCTGCTGAACCGTCAGGCCGGTGACGCGGCGGGACCTGATCTTGCCGCGCTCCGAGATGAACACCCGCAGCGTGCTGGTGTCTTTGTAGTCGACGGCGTCGAGGCCGAGACTGGCCAACAGGTTCTTCTTCTTTGTCTCCGGCGGCTGCGCGGCCCGGCGCACGGGACGTTTTGACTTGCCGGCCATCTACCAACTCGCTTTCCGTATGCCCGGAAGTTGGCCCTGATGCGCCAATTCGCGCATCCGCACCCGGGATAATCCGAACTTGCGCAGGTGCCCGCGGGGACGACCGTCGACGGCATCCCGGTTGCGCACCCGCGTCGCGCTGGCGTCGCGGGGCTGGCGGGTAAGCGCCTGCTGGGCGGTCACCCGCTGTTCGGGCGTGCTGGCCGGTGAGCGGATGATCTCTTTGAGCTCGGCACGACGCTCCGCATAACGCGCCACGATCGCGCGGCGCTGGTCGTTCTTGACGATCTTGGATCTTTTGGCCATCAGCGTTCCTCCCGGAACTCGACGTGGCGGCGCACCACCGGGTCGTACTTGCGCAGCGTGAGCCGGTCGGGATCATTGCGCCGGTTCTTGCGGGTGATGTAGGTGTAGCCGGTACCCGCGGTCGAGCGCAGCTTGACGATTGGACGAATCGCGTTGCGTGCCATCAGATCCGCTGTCCCGATCCACGCAGCCGTGCGACCACGGCCTCGATGCCGTCGCGGTCGATGACCTTGATTCCCTTGGTGCTCACGCGCAGCGTGATGCGGCGGCCCTCCGACGGCAGGTAATACGTCTTGGTCTGGATGTTGGGTGACCACCGTCGCCGGGTTCGGCGGTGCGAGTGGGAGACCGCATTACCGAATCCCACAGTGCGACCGGTGACCTGGCAGCGCGCGGACATAGCTGGCTCCTTCCAGGGCTCCGCGTTATTGAAAATCATTTTCGACAAGGCCCGCGGGGGACTGTACCGTGACGGAGACACTATTGAAAATCGTTTTCAACAAGGAGTGCGGATGCGGACACCGGTGGTGCTGATAGCGGGCAATGGCGACACCGACGCCGTGACGGGCGCTCTGCTGGGCCAGCCCGGCACCGTCGTCGTCGAGCACCGGTTTGACGGACACGTCGTGCGGCGGACCACGATCGCGTTGCGCGACGGCGAATTAACCACCGCCGAGGACGCGCTGGAGTTGGCGCATGGATGCGTAGCCTGCACCGTTCGCCGTGACTTACTGGTCCTGCTGCGCATATTGCACCGCCGCGACGGCGTCGACCGGATCGTGGTCCACCTCGCGCCATGGCTGGAACCCGAACCCATTTGCGTGGCCATCAATCAGGTGCACGTCCGGGTCGGTCCTGGTTACCTGGACGGCCCGGCCGCGTTGGACGTGACGATCGCCGGGGTCGTCACGTGCGTCGACTCGCGCAACTGGCTCACCCAGGCATTGGGCGACGCTGAGTTGGCAGACGGGCGCACGGTAGCCCAGGTCGTCGTTGCCCAAGCCGAGTTCGCCGACGTCGTGGTGCTGACCCGCCCGGAACCCGTAACGCTGGCCGTCTTGCGCCGCCTTGCTCCCCGGGCACGCATCACGGTGGGGATCGACCGCGTCGAGATGGCGCTGGCGCACTTGGAAGACGACTCCCGATGCGGCCGCAGCGACCATCCGCACGGCTGGCTGCTGGCCGGGCTGCCGCCGCTTGGTGCCGATGGCATGGTGCGCATTGTCGAGTTCAACGCCCGCCGACCTTTTCACCCGCAACGCTTGCATGCCGCGGTGGATCTGCTGCTGACCGGCGTGGTGCGCACCCGTGGCAGGCTGTGGCTGGCCAACCGACCTGACCAGGTCATGTGGCTGGAATCCGCGGGTGAGGGCCTGCGGGTCGCCGGTGCGGGAAAGTGGTTGGCGGCCATGACCGCCGCGGAGGTGGCTGCGACCGACTCGGAACGGCGCATCTTCGCCGAGTTGCAGTGGGAATACCGGTTCGGTGATCGGCACACCGCGATGACGGTGCTGGTCTGTGGCGCTGAGCCCGCCGAGATTCTCGACGCGCTGGGCGGCGCGCTGCTTACCGACCAGGAGATGGCCGCACCGCAGGAATGGAGTCGCTACCAGGATCCATTCGGCGACTGGCACCAGGATCCCTGCGACGACGGATCCGATTCAGCAGCAGAAGTCTCGTCGGATCGCGACGGTCGCTCAGCGCCGTGAGGTGACGTTTGGCGGGGGCCGGGCGCTTGGGCTGTAGACCGGGTCTGGTAGCTGTAGGTTACGAGTCGGAAGCGTTGGGAAAGCAGCGCGGAACCTGACTTTTGCCATACCCGTTCGGTGAATGCGGTGTGAGAGTGAACCTGATAGCACGGGCCATCAAAATGGCCACTGATCGCTTGGCCAACCCGGCGCGGGCATCAGACCCCGACAAGCTGCGCACCGCTGTTTGCGGCAAGACCGTATTGGTGACCGGCGCGTCCTACGGGATCGGTGAGGCGACGGCCCGACGCTTGGCCGCGGCGGGAGCGACGGTGCTGGTCGTCGCGCGTTCGGCGGAACGGCTCGACGACCTCGCGGCATCCATCAACGCCGGTGGCGGCGACGCGTTTGCCTATCCGACCGATCTGGCCGACGAGGCCGCCGTCCACGTGTTGACGAAGCAGATCACCGAGAACCACGGCCCGCTCGACATCGTCGTCAGCAATGCCGGTAAGTCCTTGCGCCGGTCGCTGCACCAGCAGTACGACCGCCCGCACGATTTTCAGCGCACCATCGACATCAACTACCTGGGGCCGATCTGGCTGCTACTCGGGTTGCTGCCGGCCATGCGCGAAAACGGTGGCGGGCACGTCGTGAATATTTCCAGCGTCGGCGTGCGGGTGGCGCCGGGTCCGCAATGGGGTGCCTATCAGGCGTCCAAAGGCGCGTTCGATCGCTGGGTGCGAAGTGTGGCGCCCGAGCTGCATGCCGACGGTGTGGACGTCACGTCGGTGTACTTCGCGCTGGTCCGCACCCGGATGATCGCCCCCACGCCGGTCCTGGGCAGGCTTCCCGGTCTGACCGCCGACGAGGCCGCCGACACGATCGCCAAGGCGGTCATTGAGCGGCCGCGCACCATCGAACCGCCCTGGGTCTTCCCGGCCGAATTGGCGTCGGTACTGCTCGCGGGCCCAGCCGATCGCGCGGCCCGGCTGTGGCATAACCGGTTCTTCGCCCATTCGAACGAGGACGGGCGATGACCGACAGTGTGGTCGCGACGACGGCTCGAGCGCTGGCGTCGTCCGGCCTGGTGAGCCTGCCCGCGCCGCTCACGGCGTTGCGGTTGATCCGCGAGGTGTTTCGCGGCGGCACCAATCTCTACACGGTGCTGGCCATCGCGGCGGCGCGCTGGCCGGACCGGACGGCGATCATCGACGACGACGGCGCGGTCAATTACCGCGAGCTGCGGGCCAAAACCGAGTCGCTGGCGCAACAGCTCTCCGGCGTCGGCACGGGCCAGGCGGTCGGGATCATGTGCCGCAATGGGCGTGATTTCCCCGCGGCCGTGTTTGCCGCGGCATTGGTGGGCGCCGATGTTGTGCTGGTGAGTACGGAGTTTCGCGCCGATGCTCTTGCCGGTGCACTGGATGCACACCAGATCACAACAATGTTCTGCGACAACGAGTTTGCCGAAAAGATCCGGGATGCCAGCGCGTCGGTCAGGGTCATCGATCCGGCTACCGTGCCGACCCAGCCGGGCAAGCGGCGACCCAAGGTGGTCGCATCGGGGCGCCTCGTTCTGCTGACGTCGGGCACCACCGGTGTGCCCAAAGGTGTGCCGCGCTCCCCGCGGATGAGTTCGGGATTGGGCGTCGGCATGACGATTCTGCAGCGCACCGGCCTTCGCGTCGGATCGCGAATCGCGGTGGCAGTTCCGATGTTTCATGGGCTGGGGCTCGGCATGCTGATGCTCACCATGAGCTTGGGCGGCACGGCGCTGACCCATCGGCGCTTTGATGCCGAGGCCGTCCTCGCGCAGGCATCGCTGCAGCGCGCCGACGCGTTGAGCGTGGTGCCGATCATGCTGGCGCGCATCCTCGACCTTCCGCCACGGGTGCGGGCGCGAAATCCGTTGTCGTCCTTGCAAGTAGTCATATCCAGCGGCGACCGGCTCGATCCCAGTCTGGCTCGCCGGTTCATCGGTGACTACGGCGAAATCCTCTACAACGCGTACGGTTCCACCGAGACCGGTATCGGCGCCCTGGCGACGCCGCTGGAGTTGCGGCACGCGCCGGAGACGGTGGGGCATCCGGTCGCCGGATGCCCGGTGCGCATTTTCGACCGCAACGGCAGGCCGGTCGGGCCTCGGGTGACGGGCCGGATCTTCGTCGGCGGTGAACTGAGGACCGACGGCTACATCGGTGGTGGCGCCAAAGCGGTCATCGACCGGTTGACCAGCACCGGCGATATGGGCTATCTCGACAACGCGGGCCGGCTGTATATCGTTGGCCGCGAGGACGACATGATCGTCTCGGGCGGTGAGAACGTCTACCCCCGCGCGCTGGAAAACGCGCTGTCGGCGCACCCCGACGTCGCCGAGAACGCAGTCGTCGGTGTGCCTGACGAGCAGTTCGGCCGACGACTGGCCGCCTTCGTCGTGCCACGGTCGCAGAGCGACGTCGGCATCCCTGCACTGCGAGAGTACTTAAAGGACAAGGTCTCTCGCTTCGAGCAGCCCAGAGATATCCACCTCGTCGACAGCATTCCGCGCAATCCCGCCGGCAAGGTCATCCGCAAGGAGCTCGCGACCTAATCCGGCGTAGGACTTTCCTTGGGCTCAATGGCCATGATCGTTTTGTTCAGCCAGTTCGGTGCCAGCGCCGAGATCGCGGTCGCCCCCGCTGTAGCGCCCAACACGCCCGTCCAGGCGACCGGCCCCAGCGGTGTGCATCCGAAGAATTGACTGATCACCGGCGTCTGAACGATGCCGACCAACACACCCGCGCTACCCAGGGCGGTCGCCACGACGAGCGGGCTGTGCGAGCGGGTCAGCAGGGTCTGCGCCAGCTGGGTCGTCACCAATGCGGTCAATCCCATTGTCGACGTACGGCGTTCGGTACCCGGCGTGTAGCGCCCGACCGCCCAGGCCGCCGTTGCGCCGGCGGCGGTGACGGCGCCACGACTGATGATCTGGCGCATCAACGGCGCGTCCAGCGACGGTGTAGGCCCAGTCAGCACCTCGCGACGGTGGTAGGCGCGGGCCTCTTCGGCCTCCTCCTCGCTGACGTACTCGGCTACGTCGGGTTCGACGTACTGCGACGTGACTGCCACCGCGAGTGCGGGGAACATGTCGGTCAGCAGGTTCACCAACAACAGCTGACGGGTCCCCACCGGTGCCCGTCCGGAGCCGAATGCGGTCCCGATGACGGTGAACAGCACTTCGCCGACGTTGCCGCCGACCAGAATCGTGACCGCGTCCCGGACGCCGGTCCACATGCTGCGGCCTTCGACCAGCGCATCCAGCAGCACGCCCAGATCTTCGTCGGTCAACACGATGTCTGCGGCGCCGCGGGCCGCCGACGAACCGCGACCGCTCACCCCGATGCCCACATCGGACATCCGGATTGCCGCCGCGTCATTGGCACCGTCGCCGACCATGGCGGTCACCCGACCGCGGCGCTGCAGCGCCGCCACGATCTGCACCTTTTGTTCGGGGCTGACCCGGGCGAATACCTGTACGCCGCCGACGAGTTTGGCGGACGCGTCCTCGTCGAGGCCAGCGAGCTCGGAACCGGTGACGACCCGAACATCGTCGGACAAGCCCAACTGCCGCGCGATCGCGCGCGCGGTGACGGGGTGATCACCGGTGATCAGCACGACGTTGCGGTCGGCGTCCACCAGCGCTTCGATCAGCGGACGCGATGAGGCACGCGCGGTGTCGGCCAGGCCGACGTAGCCGAGCAGCTCGAGGTCCTGCGCGGCCGCGTCCACGGCGTCGGCATCGGTTTCCTCGTCCTCGGTGGTCCCGTTCTGCCAGCGGCGCTGCGCCACCGCCAACACGCGCAGGCCTTGCTCGGCGAGGCTGTGTACCAACGACTCCGCGTGCTCGTGGTCGGCCTCTGGATTGGCGAATCGGCAACGCGGCAGCACTGTTTCGGGAGCGCCCTTGAGTATCAGTACCGGCGAATCGGAGTCGGCGCTCTGGGTGCCGATCGCGGCGGCGAAGCCGCGGCTGGACTCGAACGGCACCTCGGCGAGCACCGTCCATCCCGAATCGCTTTGAGTGAAAAGCGAACTGGCCGCAGTGATGATGGCTTCGTCGGTGGCATGCGCATGCCCCTGGCCATCTTGGGGCTGGGGGGACGCAAATGCGGCAGCCTTGAGCACGGCAGCGGACTGCGGATCGGCGGCGTCCGGGAACGGATCCTGTGGGCTGGCCGTGTGCGGTATGGCGCAGACGACGCGCAGCCGGTTTTCGGTGAGCGTGCCGGTCTTGTCAAAACATACGGTGTCGACCCGGCCAAGGGCCTCGATGGTGCGCGGCGAACGGACCAGCACTCCGCGCGCCGTCAGGCGCTGGGCGGCGGCGAGCTGAGACAGCGTAGCCACCAACGGCAGCCCCTCCGGGACGGCCGCGACCGCGATTGCGACGCCGTCCGCGACGGCTTGGCGCAGTGTTGCGCCGCGCAGCATTGCCAACGCGCTCACCGCCGCGCCGCCGGTCAGTGTCAGCGGAAGCACCTTGCTGGTGAGTTCTTTAAGCCGGGCTTGGACTCCGGCCGCCGTTTCGACGTCCGCGACGGCCGAGATCGCCCGATGTGCGGCCGTATTGACGCCGGTGGCGACGACGATCGCCCGAGCGCGCCCCGCGACGATCGTGCTGCCCTCGAACAGCATGCTCGCCCGATCTTGCTCGTTGACCGCTACCGGGTCCACCTGCTTATCGACCGGCAGCGACTCCCCGGTGAGCAGCGATTCGTCGACCTCGAGGTCCTCGGCGACCAACAGTCGCGCGTCGGCGGGAACCACTTCCGGGGCGGCCAAGTCGATGACGTCGCCGGGCCGCAGCGACTTCGCCGACACGATGGCCGTGCGGGTGGTGTTCTGCGCGGCCTCCAGCCGGCGTTTTGTGGTGGCCACCGCCGGGACGACGACACGGCGCACCAGTTGGTCCTGCTCGGCGAAGAGCTCGGCGGCCGCCGCCTCGGCGCGCAACCGCTGCGACCCGCCGGTGATCGCGTTGACCGTCATGACACCGGCGACCAGCAGCGCGTCGATGTTGCTGCCGACGATCGCCGAGGCGGCCGCCCCCACCGCCAGGATCGGGGTCAACGGATCGGCCAGCTCGACCCGGGTGGCCGCCGCCAGCCGCGCCAGGTTGGTCGCCGGGCCGCGCAGCGGCGCCAGCGCCGGGCTGTAGGTCAGGTCGTCGAGGCGGCGACGCCAGGACGGTGCGCCGGTTTCGACGGCCAACGGCCGCGCACCGCCGGCCAGCCGGGAGAACACGATCTCCGGGTCCAGCGCATGCCAGGCGGTGAGCGGCTGCGGGGTGGGGTCGGGCAGCCGCAGCACCCTGGCGGCGGAGAAGGTTCCGGCCATCAACGCGGTGGCGGCGGCGGCGTTGACCGGGTTGAGAAAGCGACGGAAGCTGACCGGGTTCGTGGTCTGGCGGTCTTGCTCACCGGTGACCAGCAGCAGCCCGGCTAGCGTGGTGCCGCCCTGGGCCAGGTGCACCGCCGATTCACTGGCCGAACGCGCCACCGGGATCGCCGACAGGATCCGCACCGCATCGGCCAGGTCGGTGCCGGTGATGATGTCCGCCGTCCACGCAGTGGCCGCGCGTGGATCATCAAGGGCCACACCGACATCGGCGATGGCGAGTGCGGCAAGCGTATCGGTTGATGCGAAGTCGCGGTGCAATGCGGTGATCAGCAACACCGGTCCGCGATCGGCTCGTAGCTCGCGCACCAAGCTCAGCAGCGGCGTGCCCGGCGGATGTGTCGCGCCGACGCTGGCGGTCAGATCCTCGGTGCCGGCTACGTGGCGTAACACCACCCGGGCGCCGGTCCGGTTGGCGGTCTGCAACAGCGGGATCGAGTACGGGTCGACTTCCCAGCCCACCTGAACTCGGCCCACGACTTCGCGGTCGACGATCAGGTCGGCGCTTTCCAGCCCTTGCGCAGGCTGCTCCGACGGGCCTTGTACCGGAACCCATTTGAGCCGCGCGCCGGTAGCCGGCAATTCGTCGGGATCGGGCTCGGGTGCCTCTTCGCCGTGCAGCAGCGCGTCGGCCACCTCGTAGACGCGGTCGTCGTCCCAGCCGGGCGCGTCGCCCAGGGATTGCAATACGGCGCGGTGATCACCGCGCAGCGCCGCGCCGTCGATGACGACGACCTTCACCCGATCCAGCCGGCGCAGCGCGCCGGGGTCGAGGACCAGCTGTCCGGAGTTGGCGAGCCCGCGGCCCAGTACCGCTGCGAAGGCCTGCCGGCCCATGTGCGCGGCCCGGGGAACCCCGGCTTCGATAGCGGCGGCGGCGTCTTCAATGCCACCGCCGGCGACCAGCGCGCTCACCGCCGCGATCAAGGATCCGTTGGCCGCCGAATTGACATAGTTCTCGACCGGCCCGGCCATCGAGCCCTTCTCGGTGTCCATCGCGGCGTCGATGGTTCCGCCGACCACGACGTGCGAAGCGTCGCCGGCCGCGGCCGCCGCCCAGTGGTGTCGGGGCAGCTGCGGCTTGGCCGACGAGATGATCGGGACCACCGGAGCTTGCGGCCGTTCGGGCGAGGCCAGGTAAGGCTCCCGGTCTCGCCAAACCCGCCGGTGCGCCGTGGCCTCGGAGATTTGCAGGGTGCGTTGCGTCAGATCGAGCAGCGGTGTGCCGAACTTCTGGGTCAGCCCGTTCGCCGCCGCCGTGGTCGCGGCGAGCGCGATGTCGGTGCCCACCCGGCCCAGCCGCGCCTCCAGGATCGCCACCATCCGGGGCTGATGATTGATGAGCGCGGCCGCGGCCCGGGTGGTTTGCGGTGCCGCGGGTAGCCGGGCCACCCATCCGGTCACCGCGGCGCTCAGCGCGACGACGTCCATCGCCGCGGCGGTGAGTGGCACCAGAACCGCCAACGGATTGCCCGGGTCGGCGAAGGGCGCCGAGAGCGGTGCGGAATCCGATTTCGTCGACACCAGGTCGTCGGCAAGGGCGGCAACCGTCGACCGCACCTCAGCCAAGACGGCGGTGTGGTCGACGTCGTCTTCCAGTTCGACCACCAAGCGACCCAGCGAGCCCTCGACATGGGCCTCGGCAACCCCCGGAATCCGGCGAATCGGCTCCTCGACCACCGCGGAGTATTCGTGCCAGCGGGGGAACGGCAGCAACGGGTCGAGGTCCAGGTGGACGCGGTTGCCGCTCTGCCAGCGCACCGGCGGCAGGATGGTGTCGGCGGAGCCGTTAGTGGAAGTGTTGATCCCGAGTGCCCGGGTGGTCGAATCGGCCACGGACTGCACCACCGGGCCGGCCAGCTCGGCGACTGGACTAGCCAATAGTTGGACGGCGCCCGCGGCCCCCGCCGCAGTGGACACGCCCGCTCGTATTATCTGGGCCGCTCCGCCGGTGACTCCAGCGACGACGCTGGATACACCCGGAATCTTCATTCAGTCACCCTTCAATTACGTCTATCGGCTAATGATCCTGGCGTCGCACGGGCCTGTCCACAGCAGCCCGGGCTGGGCCCCACGATGACATCGGTGGCTGCGGGGCGTTCTGCGATTCGCTTAGCGGATCAAAGCGCTGTTGCTTCCATGATGGCTTACCGACGGGGCGGCAATCCAAACGCGGTGAATAAGGCGGGATCCAGAAAGACGGTGATGGCGGCGATCCCGGCGGCATCCGTACCCAAGACGTGTATCGAATGCGCCTGCATGACGTCGTCGGCACTGCGGCGGTACTCGGCGACAGCGCCTTGTCCGTTGGCCGCCGTCGGGACCATCACAATATCGCCGGCTTTCGCAAGGGCACGCGTGGTCAGGAACTGCATCACCCGGTCGCGTCCCATGAACCACACGGGCAGCGGCGGCATTTCGAGCGTGACGTCGGCCTGCAGAAGTTCGGTGAGGGCCACCATGTCGGCGTTTTCGAATGCCGCACAGTAGCGGTCGAGCAACTCACGGCGCTTGGCGTCGTCGGGCTCAACGGCACCTTCCTCGGCGGGTGAGACCTCGGCGAGGTGTGCTCGGGCCCGCTGCAGGGAACTGTTGACGGCGGCGGGTGTGGTTTCCAGGAGTTCGGCGACCTCGGCGGCGCTGAACTGCACCACGTCCCGCAGAATCAGCACGGCCCGCTGCCGCGCCGGAAGCTCCTGCAGCGCGGTCATCACGGCCAGCCGCACGCTCTGCTTTACCGCGACGGCGTCTTCCGGAGTCGGCGTCGGCGTCTCGAATATCAGGGCGTCGGGGATCGGCTCCAGCCACTGGTAGGCGCCGCCGGATCCGTCCAGACTCGTCTCCGGGTCGATCGAGCTGTCGCCCAGCCCCGCGGGCAGCACGCGTCGGGCGCGGTTCTGCAATGCGCGCAGGCACGCGGTGGTCGCGATGCGGTACAGCCAGGTCCGCAACGCCGCGCGCTCCTCGAATTCCTGGTAGCCGCGCCAGCCACGCAGGTAGGTCTCCTGCACGAGGTCTTCGGCGTCATGCACCGAACCGAGCATGCGGTAGCAGTGCGCAATCAGCTCGGCACGAAACGGCGCCGCCCGCTCGATGAAGTCCTGTTGAGCCGGCACGATCGCTCTCCTGTCTTGTGGCGCGGTCCCGGGTGGGAGCGAACGCTACTCCAGTACAGAGACACCCGAAGGGCGAAATTCATCGGTACGGGAGCGATGAATTTGGGTGCCGCCCGGTATCTGAATTCTTAGAACTCAGACGAAAGTGAGTACGAACATGAATCAGCCCATGAAGACCCACGCCGACGGCCTCGTCGGCACCACGGCGGTCGTGACGGGGGCGAGCCGCGGATTCGGCCGCGCCGTCGCCACCGCGCTGGCAGCCGCCGGCGCCCAGGTCGTCGGTGTTGCGCGCACCGCTGCGTTACTCGACGAGGTCCGCGGCGAGCTCGGCGCCGCCTTCGTCCCGGTGGTCGCCGACGCGGCCGACCCGGCGACGGCCGACCGGCTCATCAGCGAGCACCGGCCGCAAACGCTGGTGCTGTGCGCCGGGGCCACCCCGCAGATGAGCCCGCTGCAGGAGCAGACCTGGGAGACCTTCAGCGCCAACTGGAATGTCGACGTCGCACAGGCATTTCATTGGACGCGACAGGCGTTGCGACAGCCGCTGGCGCCGGGCAGCACGGTGATCGTGATGTCCAGCGGTGCCGCCCTGGCCGGGTCACCGCTGAGCGGCGGTTACGCCGGTGCCAAGGCGATGGTCAGATTCATTACTGATTACGCCGCCGGCGAATCGGACCTGGCCGCACTGGGTATCAGATTCGTGTCGCTGCTGCCGCGGTTGACACCGGCCACCGACCTGGGTGCCAAAGCCGTCAGCGCGTATGCCGAGCGGCAAGGCGTCGACGTCGACACCTTCGTGCGGGACGCCGGACCCGCGCTGAGTGCGGAGCAGGTCGGAAAGTCGGTGCTGGAGATCGCCGGGCACGGGCACGGGCGCCACGGCGCCTACCTACTCACCTCGTCGGGCCTGTCGGCGCTGACCTGAAACCGAAAGAGGAGATCCCGATGAAGACACCTCCGATCGTCTCGGCCCAGGAGTGGGCGGCTGCGCACCAAGAGCTTTTGGTGAAGGAAAAGGAGCTGACCCGGGCCCACGATGCGCTGGCGGCGTCACGTCGGCGGATGCCGTGGTTAGCGGTAGACCAGCGGTACGAATTCGCGGGGCCGGACGGCCCGGTGGACCTGCTGGGACTGTTCGCCGGGCGTCGACAGCTCATCGTCTACCGCGCCTTCTTCGGACCCGACATTCACGGCTGGCCCGATCATGGCTGCCGCGGTTGCTCGATGGTGGCCGACCACATCGGCAACCTGGCCCATCTCAACGCCCGGGACACCACGCTGGTGTTCGTCTCGCGTGCGCCGCAGCCCGACATCGAGCGGCTGAAGGTGCGGATGGGCTGGGACATGCCGTGGTACACGATGACGGACAGTTTCGGTGCGCGTTTCGATGCCGACTTCGGCGTGGACGAATGGCACGGCACCAATGCGTTCATTCACGACGGCTCAAAGGTATTCCGCACCTACTTCATCAATAACCGCGGCGACGAGTCGCTGGGCACGACGTGGAGCTTCCTGGACATGACCGCGCTGGGACGCCAGGAAACGTGGGAAGATTCGCCCGCGGGGTACCCGCAGACCGCGCCTTACGAGTGGTGGGATTGGCACGACGAATACGGCGAGCACGAGCCGTCACGATGGTTTGGCGAACCCGACCCGAACGATCCCACCGACCAACGACCGCGGCGTGCTGACTAAGTAGCGAAAACATAAATACGCGGTAGCCGTCGAACGGCTACTCGCGCATTGTTTTCCGATTGCGAGATTCGCTTACAGAATTCGGTGATGTGCTCTGCCGACGTGATACCCGGCGGGGAACGATTTCTCGATGACCTGCAGCTGGTGGTCCACTCTGGACTCCAGTTCGAGCACAACGCAGTTATCGCTGACGGTTTTCGATTCGAGAACTATGTAGCGCTGACCACAATCAGTGATCGGATCGCCAGAGTGCAATCTTTCGACGGGCACCAATTCCGGGGTTCCGTTTACCTCCACCCATGACACAGTAGGTCAATCACATGAATGAGGGAATAGTCGTTTCCTCAGTTGGCGCCACTGGTCGGTGGCTGTTTGAAAAACACGCTGACCTTGGAGATCAGCCCGTCGTCGTCTTGCTCGAAGAGGATGCATTCGGGCCATTCGGCGGGCGCGCCGTCGATCTCGAACGTCTCGGTCAATTCGGCGAAGGACAGCCGCGGGTTCACGTGCGAAACCCGTTGCACCGTCAGCCGATGGCCTCCGATGTTGGTGATGACCTTGTGAAGGTAGGCGAGGTAGTGTGCCTTGCCGTTGATCTGGTCGCAGAACGGGCCCTCACGCGTCAGGCCTTCCTCGGCGATGGTGTCGGCCAATGCATCCCAGTCGTGCGCCGCCAGGCAGTCCAAATAGCGCTCGACCACTTGACCGTTCGTCGTGTTGCCCATGTCGTCTCCACCTGCTCGCGTGGGTCAACGGTAAACCCGTCGACCCCGCCGGGCTAGGTTGTCCGCTATGAGCTGGTGGATGGCCCAGGCCGAGCGGACCCTGACCGAGGAAGTACCGGCGCCACCCGAGGCGGTGCGCGACTTCTACGTCGATCTGGACAACATCAAAATCGTGCATCCGCTGATCGTGTCGGTCGAGAAGGTGTCCCGCACCGAAACTGCCGATGGATACCTGCAGGCCTATCGGGTGGTGGATCGAATTCCGTTGGGGCCGTGGACAATGAAGATCACCTACACTGCGCGGCTGCAGGTGCCCGGCCACGGTGACGTGCTGACTGAGGCCGATCAGTCGCCGGGAGTCCGGTTGCGCGGAACGGTGAGTTTCGAGCCGGCCGGTGGCGGCACCCGGGTCACCGAGCGCATCCGGTTCGCCGCGCCCCGGCTGCTGGCTTCGGTGACCATTCGTGAGGGCGTCAAGGCGCACATCGAGATGCTGGCGGGTATCCGCCGACACTTTGAAAACGGCTGAGTGGTTACGGTCCGGGTGCCTCAAATCCCACGCGCCCGCTTGGCGATCCACCCCGTCTGCCACGCTGAAACGCGCAGACCGGCAACGCTCTAGGATGACCGCGGTAGCTCTCGCGTGCAGTTCCTGCGCCCGTTGAGCCAGAGGCCACCGTCAAGGAGGTTGCAATGAAGTGTCGCGCCGCAGTGTTGCGCGCAGTCGGCAGGGACTGGGAGATCCGCGAGATTGATCTCGATCCGCCCCACGCCGGTGAAGTCCTGGTACGGATGGCCGTTGCCGGCATCTGCCACTCGGACGACCACCTTGTGACCGGCGACGTGTTGCCGACCCCCGAGGTGCGGGCCTCGACCGGCATCCCGGAGCCGGACTGGTTCCCGATGCTCGGTGGTCACGAGGGCGCCGGTGTGGTCGAGGAAATCGGGCCGGGCGTGACGACGGTGCAGCCGGGGGACCACGTGGCGATGTCGTTCATTCCGGCATGCGGTAATTGCCGGTTTTGTGTGAACGGTCAGAGTTATATCTGCGACGCCGGCGCAAGTTTGTTCTCGAGGGAGATGCCCACCGACGGAACATGTCGCCGGCATCTCGGCGACGAAAACCTGATGGCTTACGGTCAACTCGGCACATTCGCCGAATATGCGGTGCTGACGGAAAGGTCCGTCATCAAGATCGACGCCGCGATCCCATTCCATGCTGCCTCACTGGTGTCGTGCGGCGTCAGCACCGGCTGGGGCTCCGCAACGGTTTCGGCGGGCACCGAGCCCGGTGACACCGTGGTCGTCATCGGTACCGGTGGTGTCGGGATGAATGCCCTGCAAGGGGCGCGCGCGGCCGGCGCGACCTATGTCGTGGGGGTGGATCCGGTTGAGTCCAAGCGGGATTCGGCCAAGATCTTCGGCGCCACGCACACCGCCGTCTCGGCCGAGGAGGCCATACCGCTGGTGTCCGACATCACCGCCGGTGTAATGGCCGACCGCGTCGTCGTGACCGCCGGCGTTGTGCACGTGGACTTGATCCCGTTGGCCATGAGGCTGCTTCGCAAAGGTGGGACATGCGTGCTTACCGGCATCACCCCCTATACCGAGCCTTTGGTACCGCTGATTCTGCAAGAGATGGTGCTGTCGTCCAAACAGCTCAAGGGAGCGCTTTACGGCGGGATGAATCCGCGCACGAGCGTGCCGTTGCTGTTGTCGATGTATCAGGCGGGCGCGTTGAAGTTAGACGAGCTGGTCACCCGTCACTACCAGCTCGACCAGATCAACGAGGCGTTCGTGGATCTGCGCGAAGGCCGCAACATTCGCGGAATCATCGATTTCGCCGACCTCTGACCAACTCACCGGAGTCGTTGCGTCACGGCGCAATCCATTGCGACGCCAACGCGAACTCCGACAGATACTTCGTCGAACTCCAGCCGCCGTCGACGACGATCGTCTGCCCATTGATGAAACTTCCGCCCGGCGAGCACAAGAACGCGACGGTGCTGGCGATGTCGTCAATTGTGCCCAGCCGCTGGTGCGGCGTCATCTCGGTATTGATCTTGCGAAATCGCGCATCCTCCAAGCGCTTCTCCACCATCGGCGTCACCGTCACCCCGGGTGCGACGGCGTTGCAGCGGATGCCGGATGCCCCGTACTGGCAGGCGATGTGAGTGGTCAACGCTGTCAGGCCGCCCTTAGCCGCGGAGTAGGCGCCGCCGCGCAGGCCGCCGATGACCGCGAATGTCGACGTGATGTTGATGATTGCCGATCCGGCGGCCATGTGTGGCAGGACGTCGCGTGCGAGCCGAAACGGCGCCCGCAGCATCAAACCGAGAAAATAGTCGAGCGTTTCGTCGTCCGTCTCGTGCAGCGGTTTTGGGCTGCCGACGCCGGCGTTGTTGATCAGGAAGTCGATGTGACCCCAGCGGTCGACCGCGAGGTCCACGATGCGTTGCGGCGCGTCGTCCTGGGTCAGGTCGACGGCGATGGTCGCGACCCGCGCCGGATCGCCGACGGCGGTTTCCAGCTCGGTCAACCGCGTTTGGTCGCGGCCCACGCCGACGATCGCCATGCCCATCTCGGCTAGTCTTGTTGCGCAGCCGAAGCCGATGCCGCTGCTTGCACCCGTGACGACTGCGACCTGCATCTCACCCATCCATCTCTGTCAGTACTGCTCGAATCCGATGCTTGAGTATCTTGCCCGCGTCGTTCTTGGGCAGCTCATCCCAAACGACAACCTGCTCTGGCGCCTTGAATTTCGCGACGCCCTTGCGTTGCAGGAGCGCGAGCAGGTTGGCCACGTCCGGCCTCGGCTCGCCCTTAGCCACGATGACCGCACACGCCCGTTCCCCGGTGCGGGCGTCCGGCAGCCCGACGACCGCAATTTCGGCGATACCGGGATGGTCGGCGAGCAGATCCTCGACTTCCTTGGCCGAGATGTTCTCGCCGTTGCGGATGATGACGTCCTTTGCGCGGCCAGTCACCAGCAGGTACTGGTGGTCGACCCAGCGCCCGAGATCTCCGGTGCGGAAAAACCCTGCGGCATCGAAGGACTCGGCATCGTCTTCGGGATGGCGGTAGCCCAGTAGCATCTGCGGGCCGCGTACACAGATCTCGCCGTCACCGGCCGGCGCGCCTGGGTGTGCGACCAGCTTGATCTCGGCGATGCCGCGCCGTCCGTCGGTGTCTGCGGCCAAGCCGGCTTCATCTTGTCGAGGTGCTCCGATGGTCACCACCGGTACTTCTGTGCAGCCGTACACACGGGTGACGACCGCCTGCTCGAAATAGTCGGCGGCGTGGCCGATTAGCGACGGTGACACCGAGGCGCCACCGCAGATGAACAGCTTCAAGTCGGGCAGCCGGGTGTCGGCGTGCTCAGCGGCCGCCAACAGCTGCTGCAGGAACGGTGTCGCCCCGGCCATATGGGTGCAGTGTTCGCTATTCATCAGTGCCACCGCCGCGGCCGGATCCCAGCGGTCCATCAGCACCGCGGTGGTGCCCAGTAACAGCGGGCATTCGAACGCGTATATCGAGCCGCCGATGTGGGCGATCGGCGACGGAACCAGGAAGGTGTCACCCGGATTGACGGTCCAGTGGTCACGGATCTGGCATATCAACGCATGTATCGAATTATGGCTGTGCAGTACGCCTTTCGGGCGGCCCGTGGTGCCGGATGTGTAGAGGACCATCCGCACCGAATCGGGATCGAGCGCGGGCAGCGCTACGCCATCCGGTGGCCGCTCCAGCAGCTCGCGGTACGCTGTGTGTGGCCCGGCCTGGCCGCGCAGCACCACAACTTCGGGTGCCGGTTTCATCGCGCCGGTCACCCGTTCGAGCATCGCCGCGTAGTCATGGCCGCCGAATTGGCCCGGGACGAAAATCATTGCGGATTGCACGTCTTCGAGAATGAAGCGCACTTCGCTGTCGCGCAGCGACGGCAGGATCGGGTTCACCACCATCCCGGCCAGCGTCGCCGCCAGATAGATGACCGCGGCCTCGTGCCAGTTCGGCAGCATGAACGACACCGCGCTGCCGGTCGGCATGCGCGCCAGCAGGGCGTTCGCCAAGCCGGCGGCCTGGGTGTGCAGCGTGTCGCAGTCCAGCCGAACATCATTATCTACCAACACCGTTCGATGCGGCGAGATCTCTGCGGCAGTTCGTAGCGAATCTGCCAGCGTGCTGTGCGTCCACAGTCCACGCTGGTAGGCCGCTGCCGCACGTGCCGCGTCGTGTCGGGCCCCGGCAATCACCTCAGTTGGCCTGACCATTCACGCGGCGCATGGTCAATGCGTATCGAAAGCTCGATGACAGATGAGTGTTGACCGTCACCTGGGCGACCTCACCCTCGGAGGTCTTGTAGGTGCGCTGCATTTGCAGCGCCGCCGTCCCGGCATCCACTCCGAGGCCGTCGGCCAGCTCGGGCGAGAGCACGACCGCGGCGATCTCCTGGTGCAACTCGGCGATGCTCACACCGAACAAGTCCTCGATCAACGGGAAAATCGGCCCGGTGTGGCGGTGCAACAGCCTGCCGACCGCGGCGAACGTGCGGCTGATGTAGTACTCCGTGCGGCACATGGGCGCCGACGCGCCGTCGGCTTGGCGGTACCCGCGCACCGACAGCCACTGCGTGCCGGCCTGCAGTCCGGTCCGCGCGGCGGTGTCTTCGTCGATCGTCACCATCTCGTTGGACTCGATGGTCAGCTGCGCGCCGGCCGCGAAGGCCAGCAGGTCGTCGATCGACATCGCGTCCTGCGCATAGGAACTCGTCGTCGACCGGGGAATCACCCGGGTGCCCGCCCGTGGCCGCGACGTGACGAGGTTGTCCTCCCGCAGCCGGCGCAGCGCCTCGCGGATGGTGTAGCGGCTGACCGCGAATCGCTCACACAGTTGGTGTTCGGTGGGCAGCTGCGAGCCCACCGGATAAACCCCGTCGACGATCTCTTTACGCAGTGTGCGTGCGATCTGTAGGTAGCGGTGGTCGGTGGCGATGACCGGGGGCATCAGTGGCCGCCTGGTGACGGGCGCAATGCCAGGACGCTGCCATCACCATCGGCCGAGATGTAGAGCGTCCCGTCGGGGCCGGCGGTGATGCCGGCGAAGGGGCCCTGCGGCCCGGAAAACGGTGGCATGCCTTTGAGTGGCTTGGGCGTGACACCCGGCGGGGGGCCGACCGGCAACCCGGACGCGATGGTTTGCTGGGTCTTGCTGCTCAGGTCGAACGCGACCACTTCCTTGGCGCCGGCGTCGACGATGTACAGCACACCATCGCGCACCAGAATGCCTTGCGGGCGTTGCAGATCGGCGACGACCGTGTCGATACCCGACCCGTCCACCCGGACGACGGTTCCGGCGCCGGCCTGCGCCACCAGGCACGTCCCGTCCGCGTCGACGGCGACGCCGAGCGGATCATGCAGATCGGTGGCCAGCACCGTGATGTCGCCCGATCGCACCGACAGCAGCCGTCCGGTGCCCAATTCGGTGAAGACGACATTATTGGGCCCATCCGGTCCAACGGCGACACCGTAGAGCTGGTCGAAACCGTCTGCCAATACTTCACTTTCGCTGGCGCCCGGCCGATAGCGGGTGACCTGGCCACCCGAGGTTGTCACGACGAACTCGCCGGGCCCGCTGGTCGCGATGCCGCGCAGGAATCCGGGATAGCCGGGGCTGAAAAGCATTCCGACGGTCTCTAGCGACCCGTCGGGTAACACGACATAGAAATACGTGCCGTCGGCGATGTAAAGCCGCCCGTCGAGGCCCACGGTCAGGTCGAGCGGCCAGTTGAGGCCGCCGGGCAACACTGTTCGTGTCGCGCCGTCCGGCGATATCTCGGTGATCTCCCCGGTGAAGTTGGATACCAGCAGTTGGTCGCCGACGAAGGTGCAGTTGTCCAGCCCCGGATTGAGCTGGGCGAGCAGCCGTTGTTCGCCGCTGCGCGGGTCAATGCGCAGCACCTGCCCGCTGGCCACCTGGGTCGACACGATGTAGCCCTGCGAGTCGAATTTGACGGAGTCTGGCACGCCGAGGTCGCGTGCAACACACTGTGATTCGCCACCGTCGGGATCGATGCGCCAGATCTCGTTGGCGCCCATCACCGGGAAATACAGCAGGCCGTCCGGGCCGACTTCCATCGCATTCGGCGAGGGCACGTTTTCCAGCAGTACCCGCGGCGGCCCGCCGGTCAGGTCGAATTCCAGCAGCCGACCGCCCTCACGGCATTCGCCGATGAACAACCGGCCCTGGTGGACGGTGATGCCGTTGGCCGACGGAACATCGTCGCGCAGCACCCGGGTATGGCCGGCGGTGTCGAGCATGCTGACCCGACCGTTCATGACCTCGGTCGCGTACAAGTTGCCGCTCGCGTCGAACGCGACGTCGTCGGGTGCGATGATCTCGCCACCCTTGGCACTGACCGTTCCCAGCTGTCCGGTCCGGTGATCCAGCGCGCTGATCTGACTACCCGTCACCTGCGCGATGTAGACGCGACCGTCGGGGCCGGTGCGCAGACCGTTCGCGCCGAACAGCCGGCTGGGAGCGGTGACCCGCTCGAGCCGCCAGGATTCGGCGACTTCGACCTCGTGCGGCCCGGAAATCGGGGAGGCATACCGCGATGGTTGTGCGCCGGTGGCCATGCTGTCGCCGAGATCCTTCCCTGCTAGACGGAAGTGCCCGTTTCGCCGGACGTTATCAAAGTCAACCTAGTCCAGACAATAGCCCTCGTTACAGCGTGCCGTACCTTGACAGCGGAGTTCCTCGATGGGAATAGTGTTCTCCAAGGGACAGAATGCGATATTTTGTCCGGACAAACATGGCAACACATCCTGTGTAGGCGGAAGCAGGCAATGGAGGACTTCCTCAGGCTCGACGGTCGCATCGTGGTGGTTTCCGGCGCCGGAGGCGGCGGTATCGGCACCACCGTGACGGCGATGACCGCCCGGGCGGGCGCCACCGTGATCGCGGTGAGCCGGTCGAAGGACAACCTCGACGAACACGTCGCTCCGCTCGCTGAACAGGGCCTGGCGGTGATCCCCGTCGCGGCCGACGCGTCGACGGACGAGGGCATCGCCGCGGTCCTCGAGCACGTGCGCAAGGCCGACGGGGAACTCTACGGTCTGGTCAATGTCGCCGGCGGCGCCGCGCCTTCGACCTGGATGCCGTCGACTAGGGTCACGCGCAGCGATTGGCGCACCATCTTCGCCGACAATTTGGAGACGGCCTTTTTCATGAGCCGAGCCGTCGCCGCCGAACTCCTCGCGCAACAGCGGCCCGGATCGATCGTGTCGATCTCCTCGATCAGCGGCATGAACACCGCGCCGTTTCACATCGCCTACGGGACCGCCAAGGCAGCTATCACGGCGATGACCCGCACCATGGCGCTCGAGCTTGCGTCGTCCGGAATCCGGGTGAACGCCGTGGCGCCGGGCGTCACCGAGACCGCGGCCTCGCGCACCTACGTCGACGAGGACCCGGCCCGGGATCAGCAGGCCATCGCGATGGGGCGGCGCGGGCGGCCCGAGGAGCAGGCCGGCACGATTTTGTTCCTGCTCTCGGATTTATCGAACTACATCACCGGCCAGACACTGCTCGTCGATGGCGGACTCAACCTTAAATGGAGCCATCTCGACGCGGACAACACCTCACTGTTTCTCAAGGACGAATCCTTCCGCGCAGCCATCAGGAGGATGTGATGACCGACCTGGCCAAAGACGCGAATTCCGCAGCGGCCGAGGAGTTATCGAGACCGATGACAATCGGTGTCGAGGCGTACATCAGCGAGGAGTACGCCCGCGCCGAGCGCGACAAACTCTGGCGGAAAGTCTGGCAGCAGGTGGGCCGCGTCGAAGAGCTGCCCGAGGTGGGCAGTTACCTGACCTACGACATCCTCGACGACTCGATCATTGTGGTGCGCACCGGCGCGGCCGACTTTCACGCCCATCACAACGTCTGCATGCACCGTGGTCGGCGGTTGATCAACACAGCCGACGGCGAGAAGAACGCTCGCGGCCGGGCGCGCAAGTCCTTCGTCTGCGGATTCCATGGCTGGACCTACGGCCTGGACGGTGCGTGCACGCACATCCGCGAGCAGCCGGACTGGCAGGAAGCGTTGACCCCCGAGAACACCCACCTTCGGCCGGTCAAGGTCGACACCTGGGGCGGCTGGTTGTGGATCAACATGGACCCCGACTGTGAACCGCTGGCCGATCACCTATTTCCGGCCGCGAAGATTCTGGATCCGTTCGGCCTGGAGAACATGCGCTTCAAGTGGCGCAAGTGGCTGAACTTCGATTGCAACTGGAAGGTGGCGCTGGAGGCCTTCAACGAGACCTACCACGTCTACACGACGCATCCGGAGTTCAACCAGTTCGGCGAATTCAAGGGCTGGGCCAAGGCGCAGGGCAAGCACAGCAACATCGGTTACGACGCTCCAAAAGACCTGGAAGCCACCAAGTCCAAGATCCGCCTTGGCACCGGCGCCGATCCGCGGGTGTCCACCGCGCAGATGCAGGTGTACACGATGGAGGAAACCAACGCCACCACCACGCAAACGTTGGTGAACGCAGCCAAGCGGCTAGTGGAAGAATTACCCGAGGGCACACCGTCGGACAAGGTCCTCGAGCATTGGTTAGCGTCCGCGCGCCGTGATGACGAAGCCCGCGGTGTGATCTGGCCAACCATCCCGGGCGACATCCTCGGGCAGGCCGGCACCGCGTGGCAGGTCTTCCCGAACTTCCAGATCGGGCAGGGGCTGACCAGCGCGCTGTGCTACGGCGCGCGACCGCACCCCAGCTACCATCCGGACAAGTGCATCTTCGAGGTATCGGTGTTCGAACTGTATCCGAAAGGCGAAGAGCCCCAGACGGAGTGGGAATACACGCCGGTCGGTGATCCCCGGTGGCGGTCGGTCTTGCCACAGGATTTCTCGAACATGGCCGCCGTCCAACAGGGCATGAAATCCCTTGGCTTCCCTGGCACCAAACCCAACCCGTACCGCGAACGCAGCACCGTCAACCTGCACTACCAGTTGTCGAAGTACATGGGTACCGGCGAGCCGCAGGAGCTTTGAGATAGATGACCACCGCTGAAACGCCCTGCGGGCCCACCGACGTAGCGCAGCACGTCGACATAGACGCGATGCGCTCCAAGTACGCCCAGGAGCGCGAGAAGCGCCTACGCAAGGAGGGCGCCGCGCAGTACCTCGAACTCGACGGTGACCTGGCCGACCTCTACGAGGTAGACCCGTACACCCCGGTGGCCGACCGCGCCCCGATCGACGGGGACATCGAAGTGGCTGTCCTCGGCGGCGGGTTCGCCGGATTGTTGTCGGGCGCCTACCTGAAAAAGGCCGGCGTGCAAGATGTTCGGGTCATCGACATGGCCGGGGACTTCGGCGGCGTGTGGTACTGGAACCGCTTCCCGGGCATCCAGTGCGACAACGACGCCTACTGCTACATCCCGATGCTCGAGGAACTCGACTTCCTGCCGAGCAAGAAGTTCGCCGACGGCGCCGAGATCTTCGCGCACTGCCAGGCCATGGGCAAGCACTTCGACCTCTACGACGGCGCGATCTTCTCGACGCAGGTCGAGACCATGCGCTGGGACGAGAAGAGCAAGCGCTGGCGGCTGATCACCAACCGCGGCGACGACATCCGCGCGCGGTTCGTGGTGATGGCGCAGGGCTCGTACAACAAGCCGAAGCTGCCCGGTATCCCCGGTATCAAGGAGTACCTGGACGGCGGCGGCCACGCGTTCCATTCCGCGCGCTGGGACTACGACTACACCGGCGGCGACGCCAACGGCGGCCTGCATAGGCTGTCCGACAAGCGGGTTGCACTCGTCGGCACGGGGGCCACCGGCGTCCAGCTGGTGCCGCATCTAGGCCGGGATGCCGAGCAGCTCTTTGTGTTCCAGCGCACCCCGTCGTCGGTGGACATGCGCGCCAACACGCCCACCGACCCGGCCTGGGCGGCGGCCCTGCAGCCCGGGTGGCAGGAGGAGCGCAAGCGCAACTTCCACAACTGGTCACCGTTCGTAGGGGTGGTCTTCGGCGAACCGGATCTGGTGTGCGACTTCTGGACCGAATTGGGCCGCAACATGACCGCCCGGATTGCCGCCAGCCCAGATCCCGCCTCGCTGGGGATCGAGGAGATCATGGTGATCCGGGAGGAAGAGGACTACAAGATCATGGAGCGGCTGCGGAGCCGCGTGGCCGCCCTGGTCGACGAACCCGACACCGCCGAGGCACTGAAGCCGTACTACCGCTTCATGTGCAAGCGGCCGTGTTCGAGCGAGACGTACCTGCCGGCGTTCAATCTGCCCAACGTGACGTTGGTGGACGTGTCGGAATCCAAGGGCGTGGAACGCCTGACGGAGAAGGGAATTGTTGCCAACGGTGTTGAGTACGAGGTCGATTGCGTCGTATTCGCCAGTGGATTCGAGATCTCGACGGAGATCAGTCGGCGCTTCGCGGTCGACGTCATCGAGGGACGCGACGGGTTGTCGCTGTTCGACTACTGGCACGACAGGTACCAGACGCTGCACGGCGTGACCACCCGCGGATTCCCCAACCAGTTCTTCACCGGCTTCATCCAGGGCGGCGTCTCGGCCAACACCACCGCGATGTTCGAGCAACAGGCCGAGCACATCGCCTACATCATCGCCGAGGCGCAGAAACGCGGCGCGACCGCCGTCGAACCCA
Organism: uncultured Actinomycetota bacterium; assembly: GCA_963826365.1. Lineage (GTDB taxonomy): Bacteria > Actinomycetota > Actinomycetes > Mycobacteriales > Mycobacteriaceae > Mycobacterium. The sequence goes on from CAWGXA010000019.1 coordinate 469,656, forward strand.
GTCAGGAGGGCCAGGACGGCTGGGTCAGAACGGTCGCCGAACTCGCGATCGACAACTCGGCCTTCGAGATGTCCTGCACCCCTGGCTATTACAACAACGAGGGTCGGGGTGGAGCCAAAGACAATGGCGCGTTCCTCGGCGATTTCTACTCGCCGGGCTTCTACGCCTTCGGCGACCTGATCGCCGAGTGGCGCGCCAGGGGTGACCTGGAAGGCCTCGAGCTTTCGTGAGCGAGTTGCGGTTCGACGGCCGTGTCGCGGTCGTCACCGGCGCCGGCCGCGGGTTGGGATGTGCCTACGCACGGCTGCTGGCCGAGCGCGGAGCGAAGGTCGTCGTCAACGACCATGGCGGTACCCTCGCCGGCGACGGGCCCGACGCCGGTCCGGCCGAGCAGGTGGTCGATGCGATCAGAACGGCTGGGGGAGAAGCCATCGCATCTACCGCGTCGGTCGCGACCCACGACGGCGCCAACGCGATCATCCAGGCCGCGCTCGACCACTACGGCCGCATCGACATTCTGATCCACAATGCCGGCAACGTGCGCAGCGCCCCGCTGAAGGAGATGAGTTACGAGGACTTCGACGCGGTGCTCGACGTGCACTTGCGCGGCGCGTTCAACGTTGTGCGACAAGCATTTCCGATCATGTGCGAGACAGGTTACGGGCGCATCGTGCTCACGTCGTCGATCGGCGGCTTGTACGGGAACCACAACGTGGCCAACTATGCTGCCGCCAAGGCCGGCGTAATCGGGCTGTCCCAGGTTGCGGCGCTCGAAGGCGCCGAGCACGGGGTGACCTGCAACGTGATCGTGCCGGCCGCGGTGACCAGGATGGCCGCCGGTATCGACACCTCGGCCTATCCGCCGATGGGCCCGGAACTCGTTGCGCCCGTTGTGGGCTGGCTGGCGCACGAATCCTGTTCGGTGAGCGGGGAGATGTTCATCGCGTTGGCGGGCCGGATAGCGCGGGCCGTCATCGCGGAAAGCCCCGGGGTGTGCCGCCCGTCGTGGACGGTCGAGGATGTCGGCCAGCATCTCGATGCGATCCGAAACATCGAGGCGCCGTTGATCTTTCCGGTCCTGCCCGACGGTCATAACCAGCACATCCGCTACAGCTTCGAACTGGCCCACCGCTCAAACGATCGGGACACACCCCATGGCTGACAGGACGGGCCCGATGGCCGATGTGCGGGTAATCGACCTCACCGCGATGGTGATGGGGCCGTATTGCACGCAGATCATGGCCGACATGGGCGCTGATGTGATCAAAGTCGAACCGCCACAGGGCGATAACACCCGCTACATCTCGGTCGGCCCGGCGCCGGGAATGAGCGGCGTGTTCGTCAACGTCAACCGGGGCAAGCGCAGCGTCGTGCTGGACCTGCAAACCGAGGCCGGAGTACGCGCGCTGCGGACGCTTGTCGAGACCGCGGACGTCTTCATCCATTCGATGCGCGCCAAAGCGATCGCCAAGCTCGGCTTCAGCTACGACGACGTCGCCGCGATCAACCCCGCGATCGTCTACACCAATTGCTACGGATATGGCCGCCGCGGACCCAATCGAGACCGGCCCGCCTACGACGACACCATCCAGGCGGAATGCGGCCTGCCGGCGGTACAACAGCAACTGACCGGCGAGGCCGACTACGTCGGAACCATCATGGCCGACAAGGTCGCCGGGCTCACCGCGCTGTATGCGACGACCATGGCACTGTTTCACCGTGCGCGCACCGGGCAGGGGCAGGAAGTCGAGGTGGCCATGTTCGAGACGATGGCTTCGTTCATGCTCGTCGAACATGCCAACGGCGCAATGTTCGACCCGCCCTTGGGGCCGGCGGTGTATCCGCGCACCGTGGCGCCTAACCGACGCCCCTACCGCACCAGCGACGGCTACATCGCCGCGCTGATCTACAACGACAAGCACTGGAACGCGTTCATGAACGCCGTGCACCCGCCGTGGGCCAGTGAGCTGTATTCGACGCTGGAACAGCGGGCCCGCCAGATCGACACCATCTATGGGCTGTTGGCCGAGACGATGAAACAGCGTTCGACCCAAGAGTGGCTGGAGTTGTTGCGCGAACTCGAGATTCCGGCCGCTCCGCTGAACACTCCCGGTGCGCTGTTCGACGACCCGCACCTCAACGCCGTCGGCATGTTCGAGACCGTGGACACCCCGCACGGACCGGTCCGCTTCCCGGGCGTGCCCACGTGGTTCTCTCGCACACCGGGTCGTGTCGCGGGGCCGGCGCCAGAACTCGGCGCCGACACCGCAGCCGTCCTCGACGAGCTGGGGCTGGCAGTCGACGTCAACCCCGTGTCCGGCTCGGGATAACGCTTGCTCAACGAAATATATTGCTAATGAAGGAGTTTTTCACCATGACTGTCCCCGTCTACAAACGTATTCTCGACCTGTTCGAGGCTGAGGGTGTGAATACGTTGTTCGGGATCCCGGACCCGAACTTCGTGCATATGTTCCACGAGGCGGATGCGCGCGGGTGGTCGGTGGTGGCACCGCACCACGAGCTGAGCGCGGGATTCATGGCCGAGGCAGTGTCGCGGATGACGGGTAAGCCGGGCCTGTGCATCGGCACGTTGGGCCCAGGCATGGCCAACATCGCCGGCGCGATCCAGTGCGCGCTCGTCGAGAATTCGCCGGTGATCTTTCTGGGCGGCCAGCGGGCCCGTGTCACCGAGCGCCGGGTGCGTCGCGGCCGGATCCAGTTCGTCCAGCAGGAGCCGCTTTTCGCTGCATCGGTGAAGTACAGCAGCTCCATCGAGTACGCCGACCAGACCGACGAGATCATCCATGAGGCCATTCGCAGGGCGATGTCCGGAACCCCGGGTCCGACCTACGTCGAGTTCCCGTCGCACGTCATCCTCGAAGAGCTCGACGTCGACGCCGCGCCGGCACCGTCCAACTATCGGCTGGTCAACCAGGGCGCCGGCACCCGAGAGGTGGCCGACGCCGTAAAGCTGATCCGCGAGGCCAAGAGCCCGATCCTGCTCGTCGGCCACGGCGTGCACACCTCGCGCACCCAGCAGGAAGTCAAGGAGCTGGCCGAGCTGATGGCCTGCCCGGTCATCCAAACCTCCGGCGGTACGTCGTTCATCCCGGGGCTGCAAGACCGGACTTTCCCGTACCTGTTCTCCCCGGCCGCCAACGAGGCCGTCGAGGAATCCGACCTGTGCGTCGCGCTGGGTACCGAACTTGGTGAGCCCATGCACTACGGCCGGACCCAGCATTGGGCCGGCAACAATGCGACCCGCAAATGGGTGTACGTCGAACAGGACCCGACCGCCATCGGCGTCAACCGCCCGGTCGACGTGGCGCTGGTCGGCGATCTGCGCGGTGTCGTGCCGCAGCTGGTCGAGGCGCTTAAGGATTCTCCGCGCAAGCCCGCACCCGCACTGCAGGTCCTGATCGAAAAGGACGCAAAAGAGCTTGCCGACGTGGCGGAATCGGCACCGTCTGGACGCTCGCCGATCCACCCGGCACGCTACGTCGTCGAGGCGACCAAGGCATTCAACGAACTCGAGGACGCCATCATGGTGCGCGACGGCGGTGCGACCGTGATCTTCCAGTGGACCTACTCGCAGTCCAAGCCGCGCGACGTGATCTGGAACCAGAACTTTGGCCACCTCGGCACCGGCTTGCCGTACGCGGTCGGAGCCTCGGTCGCCGACGGTGGTAAGCGCCCGGTGATGTTGCTGACCAGCGATTCGGCGTTCCTCTTCCACATTGCCGAGTTGGAAACCGCTGCCCGGCAAAACCTTCCGCTGGTTTGCGTGGTGGGTGTCGACCATCAGTGGGGCTTGGAGGTGGGCGTGTACAAGCGCACCTTCGAACAGCCGTCGCCGCAGCCCGGTGTGCACTGGAGCAAGGACGTCCGGATGGACAAAGTTGCCGAGGGCTTTGGCTGTCACGGTGAGTACGTCGAGAAGGAAGAGGAGATCGGCCCGGCGATCGCCCGCGCCTACGCCAGTGGCAAAGTCGGCGTAGTGCACGTGTGCATCGATCCGAAGGCCAATTCCGAGGAGATGCCCAAGTACGACCGATTCCGGACCTGGTATGCCGAAGGAACTCAGTAAGAAAAGGATGATGTCATGCGCGACTATCTGAAGTTCTACATCGACGGACGCTGGGTTGACCCGTTGCGGCCCAATCCTTTTGACATTGAGAACCCGGCGACCGAGCAGGTTTCCGGCAAGATCTCGCTGGGGTCGGCGGACGATGTCGACGTGGCGGTCAAGGCGGCCAGGCGAGCGTTCGCGAGCTGGTCGCAGAGCACTCGCGAACAGCGCCTGGACCTGTTGCAGGCCATCCTCGCCGAATACCAGAAGCGGGCAGCCGATCTGGCCGAGGCGGTTACCGAGGAGATCGGCGCGCCGGCGTCGCTGGCCGCGGGGCCGCAGGTCTTTCTCGGGATTGGACATCTGACCACCGCTATCGACGCCCTAAAGAACTACGCGTTCTCCGAACAAAAAGGGGCAACGCTGATCGCCAAGGAGCCGATCGGTGTCTGCGGTTTGATCACGCCGTGGAACTGGCCGATCAACCAGGTCGCGGTCAAGGTCTATCCGGCGTTGGCGACCGGCTGCACGGTGATCCTGAAACCGTCTGAGGTGGCGCCGTACTCGCCGTACATCTTCGCCGAGATCCTTGATGCCGCAGGCGTGCCGGCCGGGGTGTTCAACCTGGTCAACGGCGACGGCGCGGGCGTTGGCGTCGCGCTGGCCAGCCATCCCGACATCGACATGGTGTCGTTCACTGGATCGACCCGCGCCGGTGTCGAGGTGGCCAAGCTTGCCGCCCCGACCGTGAAGCGGGTGACTCAAGAGCTCGGTGGCAAGAGCCCCAACATCGTGCTCGACGACAGTGGCTTTGCCGAGGGCGTCAGCGCCGGCGTGGCCAACATGATGCCCAACTCGGGGCAGAGTTGTAACGCGCCGACCCGCATGCTGGTCCCGAATTCCCGTATGGCCGAGGCAATCTCCGTCGCGCAGGAGGCGGTCGAGAAGGTCACGGTAGGCCATCCCGACGCAGGGACGACAATCGGGCCGGTGGCGTCGAAGACGCAGTTCGACAGGGTGCAGCGCTTGATCCAGCGGGGCATCGATGAGGGGGCTACCGTTGTCGCCGGCGGCCCCGGCCGTCCAGCTGGGTTGGAGAAGGGTTACTACGTCAAGCCGACCGTCTTCGCGAACGTCACCAACGACATGACGATCGCACGCGAGGAGATCTTCGGACCGGTGCTGTGCATCCTCGGCTATGACGACATCGACCACGCTGTGGAGATCGCCAACGACACCGAATACGGCCTGGCCGGCTTCATCTCGGGAGCTGACCTCGACAAGGCCCGAGACGTGGCCCGCAGGATCCGGGCCGGCTGGGTGACGATCAATCACGCGTTCGACATGAATGCGCCGTTCGGCGGCTATAAGCGCAGCGGCAACGGGCGAGAGTGGAGCGAGTTCGGCTTCCACGAGTATCTGGAGGTCAAGAGCACGTTGGGCTACGCACCAGAATAAACCGCGCAAACTCTTGCGCCGGCGGGTAGAAAATCGAATCCGCGACCGCGAAAACCGGCGCGTGTCTTCGCCGATATCCGACGGTGCCGCCTCTAGGCTTGCTCAAGTCAAGAGGAGGGGCAGCGACGTATCGGCAGCAACCATGGCGTCGGGCGGCAGAGTGGTCCGGCCGCGCTAGAGACGAGAACTGAGCCGGGCGGGGAGCATCCCGCACCGGCGCGTTCTGCTCGGCACGGTCGATGGGTCGCCCCGGTGCGCCGCGTCGGCCGGCTGGCGATTTGGGACAAACCGGAGCGCAGTGGGGGTATCCCGGCGCTGGATGGGCTTCGTGCGGTAGCTGTCGCGCTGGTACTCGCCCAACACGGCGGCATCCCGGGCATGGGCGGTGGATTCCTCGGTGTCGACGTCTTTTTCGTCCTGAGCGGATTCCTGATCACCTCGCTGCTACTGGACGAGCTCGGCCGCACCGGCCGTATTGACCTGACCGGGTTCTGGATTCGCCGGGCCCGCCGGCTGCTGCCGGCGCTGGTGCTGATGGTTCTGGCGGTCGGAGCGGCGCGTGAACTGTTGCCGGCCCAGGCCCTTGACGGCTTACGCAACGACGCCATCGCCGCCTTCCTGTGGGTGGCGAACTGGCGCTTTGTTGCCCAGAAGACCGACTACTTCACTCAGGGCGCTCCGCCGTCGCCGCTGCAGCACGCGTGGTCGCTCGGGGTCGAGGAGCAGTACTACTTCATCTGGCCGGTGCTGCTGATCGTGGTGACCCTGTTGTCGGCGTGGCGCGCCAAGCGCTACTTCATGCGGGCCACCGTGGGCGGGGTTCGATTCGCAGTCTTCGTGATCGCCACCCTGGGAGCGATAGCTTCCGCGGCGGCCGCGATCGTCTTTGTCTCCGAGGGCACCCGTGACCGAATCTATTTCGGCACCGACACCCGTGCGCAGGCATTGCTTGTCGGCTCTGCGGCCGCGGCCCTACTGGTCCGGGACTGGCCGTCGTTGAACCGCGGTTGGTGCCTGATCCGGACTCGATGGGGCCGCCGGGTCGCCCGGATGCTGCCCGTTGTCGGCCTGGCGAGCCTGGCCGCGGCGACCTACTGGGCCAAGGGCAGCGCTGGTGACTTTCGGCACGGCCTGCTGATCGGGGTCGCGATCGCGGCCGTCCTGGTGGTCGCCCCGGTGACATTGGAACAGCGCGGGTTGGTCGCCCGCGCGTTGGCGCTGCCCCCGTTGGTGTGGCTGGGCGCTATCTCTTACGGCATCTACCTGTGGCACTGGCCAATCTTCCTGGCGCTCAACGGCGAACTAACCGGATGGGCCGGGATGCCGCTGTTCGCCGCGCGGTGCGGTGTCACCTTGGCAGTGGCGGCGGCATCGTATTGGCTGATCGAACAACCCATCCGACGCTGGCGGCCGTCGCGGGTGCCGTTGCTGCCGCTAGCGGCTGCCACCGTGGCCACGGCCGCCGCGGTGACGTTGTTGGTGGTTCCGGTGGGCCCTGGGTTGCGCGAGCCCGGGCTGCCGCCCGATGTCTCGGCGGTTGCGGCGGTCTCGGCGGCGCAGCCCGGCGGTAGTCAACCGGTCGGGCCGCGAGATCCCCACCGGCCGTTCACCGTTTCGGTGTTCGGTGATTCGATCGGGTGGACCTGGATGCACTACCTTCCGCCGACGCCCGGGTTCGCGTTCCTGGACCACACGGTGATCGGCTGCAGCCTGGTGCGTGGGACGCCATATCGGTATATCGGCAAAACCCTGGACCAGCGATCGGAATGCGATGGTTGGCCGATCCGATGGGCGAATCAGGTCAGCCAAGACCAGCCGGATGTCGCGCTGTTGGTCATCGGCCGATGGGAGACCGTCGATCGTGTCAACGAGGGGCAGTGGACCCATATCGGCGACCCGACGTTCGACGCCTATCTCAATGCGGAGCTGCAGCGAGCTCTGAATGTGGTGGGCGCCAGCGGTGTGCGCGTCGTCGTGGCCACCGTGCCGTACAGCCGGGGCGGCGAGAAGCCGGACGGCCGGTTGTATCCGGAGGACCAACCGGATCGGGTTAACGAGTGGAACACCATGTTGCGCAACACCGTTGCGCAACACCCAAACGTTCAGATACTGGACCTGAACAAAAAGCTATGTCCGGACGGCGTATACACCGTCAAGGTCGACGGCATCAAGGTACGCAGCGACGGTGTCCACCTCACTCCGGAGGGAGTGCGGTGGCTGACGCCGTGGCTCGAGGAGTCGTTGCGCTAGGCGTTAATCGTTGGTGCGGCAGCTGATTTCCATGCTGTCGCTTTCCCGGACGAGGAAGTTGAAGCTGGTATAGCCGTTGTCGGGATTGCGCACGTAGTCGAGGTAAGGCTTCATGTCCGCGGCACTGGCGTTATCGGCGATGACCAATGCAGCTGTGCTGAGCCGTGGTTCGAGCAGCTTGATTACCGGTAGATACAGGTCTTTCCAGCCGTCGAGCAGGATGAAATCGATAGCGCCGTCCACGCTTTCCAGCGTGGTCAGCGCGTCTCCCTCGAGAATGGTGATCACGTCGTCCAAACCGGTCTCGGCGAACGTCTGCTTAGCCGCAGCGATCTTGGTGTCACTGAGTTCTGTCGTCACCACTCGGCCGCTGCCGTTGTCATGTACCGCCGCGGCCAGATGAATGGCGGAGATACCGAATGACATGCCGAATTCGACGACGGTGGCCGGACGGGTCGCGCGCACCAGTGAATACAGCAGCCGGCCGGCTTCCGGGGTCACCGGGATGTAGAACTCGCTCATCGCCTCGGTGCGTTCCGCCGTGGTCATCGGCCGATTGAAATCGCTACCTCGCTCGCGCAGGCGCGACATCTGGGCTTTCGATTCGGTGTACATCGTGTCGAGCACGGTCGCGACGCGAGGCTCCTGCAATGTTGTGGCCATGTTGTCGAGGGTATGCCCCCCGCGCCGGCGCATCGCCGGAGCCCGGCCGAGCTGCTGGATGTGAGCCAAACCACGCCGTTGACGTTGTGTTAAGAGTTCGATAACGCGTTTGACGTGTGATGGGCAGCGGTGTAACCATGGAACAGCAAGCACCTCGGTAGGTGAGGCGTCTGTATGGATATAGGCCACTGACCCCGAACGTCGAGAGACGCCCCGGGTCAGGACAGCTCTTCCCGGACCCAAGGGTTGAGCCCAAGTGGCTTCTGGTGGTTTCAGATACGCCGTGCAGTGCCGAAGCTCCGACGAGAGGGGTGCGATCGGCGGCGTGCCGCCGGTTATTCGTGCCTCTTCCGTTCAGGTGAACGATTGACACCCGCGCGTGTCATGGCCGTGAGGAGGTGAGGGCGAGATGAGTCCGAGCGATAGTCCCTATCCCAAATCCGTCTTGTCCCGATCCGGTTCCGGCCGTTCTTTTCGCCTCTGAACTTCATTGGGCGCCAAACTTATTGGTGTGCCCGGCGTTTGAATGACCCGAGCCGATCGGATCTCCGAGAGGGGGAGATCATGGCTTTTGTTACTACACACCGCATTTCAGGGTTTAGCCCGAAGCGCGAGCGGTCGATGCTGGGTACCGGCCGGCTGTTGGCGAACAAGCTGCGTGCTCGCTTCACTCTGACTCCGCAAGAGCGGGCCAACCTGTATGTGTCGCGGATGCCGATTGCGGTCATCACGGCGTCACTGGGTGGGCATCCGAATGACTGATTCATTCCGCCAAGCGGCTCGGCGGCGGGCCTGGTGTCTGCCGCCGGGTCCGCATTCCGGGTCGGTCCGCGGTCGCAACTCGTTGGAGTTGGCGAGAATTCAATGACGGCGACGCCTATCCAGCATCGCGGCGTCCAGGCGGTACTGGATTCTGCGCACACCGGCGACATCGTCGGCGCGTTCGGCCGTATCGGGCGTGACGACAGCGTCGCCTTCAGCGGTCGCTTCCGGCGGTTGCGGACGCTGATGGTCATCACCGGTCCCGGACTGATCGTGATGGTCGGCGACAACGATGCTGGAGGTGTCGCAACCTACACACAGGCCGGCCAGAACTACGGCATGGGCTTGCTGTGGACGTTGGCACTGATGATCCCGGTGCTGTACGTGAATCAGGAAATGGTGCTGCGACTCGGCGCGGTCGCCCGAGTGGGTCACGCGCGGCTGATATTCGAGCGCTTCGGTAAGTTTTGGGGCGCCTTCAGCATCGGTGATCTGTTGATCGTCAACGCGTTGACGATCGTCACCGAATTCATCGGTGTGGCGTTGGCACTGGGTTTCTTGGGCTGCCCCAAGGTCATTGCGATACCGACCGCTGCCGTGTTGCTGTTCGCCGTGGTAGCCGGCGGGTCGTTTCGCCGCTGGGAGGGACTGATGTTCCTGCTGATCGCGGTGAATGTGCTTATTATCCCGATGGTGCTGCTGGTCCATCCCGCACTGAAAGAAACCGCCGGCGGATTGGTACCGCAGTTCCCGGGCGGACTGAACTCCACCGTGCTGTTGTTGACGGTCGCGATCGTGGGCACCACGGTGGCGCCCTGGCAGTTGTTCTTTCAGCAATCCAACGTGGTGGACAAGCGCATCACGGCGCGCTGGATACCTTACGCGCGAGCCGATTTGATCATCGGCATCGTTGTGGTCATGGCCGGGGCGACCGCGATGATGGCGGTCACCGCATTCGGCTTGACCGGCACCGCTGACATCGGAAACTTCACCGACGCGGGCGCGGTGGCAACCAGCCTGGCCCACCGCGCCGGCAACCCGGTTGGGGTGCTGTTCGCGATCATCCTGCTGGACGCGTCGTTGATCGGAGCCAACGCGATCGGGCTGGCCACCACCTACGCCGTCGGTGATGCGATGGGCAAGCGGCACTCACTGCACTGGAAGATGAGCGAGGCTCCGTTGTTCTACGGCGGGTACGCAGTACTTCTCGCGGTGTCGGCAGCGATCGCGTTCAGCCCGGACCACATCCTGGGCCTGGTGACCCAGGGCGTGCAGGCACTTGCGGGTGTCTTGCTTCCCTCGGCGACCGTCTTCCTGGTGCTGCTCTGCAACGACCGCGCGGTCCTGGGACCTTGGGTAAATACCGTGCGGCAGAACATCGTTGCGTGGGTCGTGGTCTGGTCGCTGGTGCTGCTGTCGCTGGCGTTGACGGTCACAACGTTCTTCAAAAGCCTGCCCACCACGACCATCGAAGCGGGGCTCGGCGCCGGCGCTGTCATCGGTATCGTCGGCGGCGCGTTGGCGATCATCGCGGGGCGGCGATCCAGTGACCGGCGGGAGGCCGAAACGATCGCTAGCGAATTCGGCGGCGGTCTGGATCCCGCGGAGGTCGACGAGCTCGACGACACCGGATTGCTCACTCGTGCCGAGCGGCGTGCTGTGCGGCGACAGGACCGGGCGAACTGGCAGACGCCCAATCTGGCGCTCCTGGAACGCCCGGTCATGTCGCCGATCCGCCGGGCGGGGTTGTTGACGCTGCGCGGCTACTTGGTGGTGGCCGTCCTGTTCGTGGCGATCAAAGTCTTCGAGGTCGGTATTGCCGGGCCTGCGGGCCTACTCTGAACCATGAGGCAGCAGAACGATTTTGCCGTGGGTGTGCCGCTTCTCGAGTTCCGCGTAGGCGTCGGCGACCCGGTCCAGCGGGTAGGTCGCTGCGACGTCGAATTCGATCGCACCGCTGGCGATCAGCTCGGCGAGTTCGGCGAGCACCTCCGGCGTTGACGCCTCGCTGCTGCCCTCGGTCTTGGCGCCGACTTCAGCGGCCTTCTGAAATGAGATGATGGTGTCGATGCGCTCCGGTGCCACGCCGAGATCCACGGCTAACTGGACGTAGTCCGGGCCGAATAGGTCGATGAACGCGTCAATTCCGTCCGGCGCGGCCGCCCGTAACCGATCCGCCAGCCCGTCCCCGTATGCGATCGGGATGACGCCATGGGCTTGCAGCCAGTCGGCATTGCCGGGTCCCGCGATACCCAGGACGCGGGCTTCACGGAGCACCAGCAGTTGCACGACGAGGCTCCCGACGCCTCCCGCTGCCGCCGAAACGGCGACGGTTTCGCCCGGCTGCGGGGCGACCGAACGAACGGCGGCGTACGCAGTTGCGCCGACGACATACAGCGAACCCGCTACCTCCCAACTCAATTGGGGAGGTTTGCGGATCAGTTGATTCACCGGGACCGCGGCGTGGGTGGCATGACTGGAGCGCTGGAAACTGAACCCCAACACCTCGTCGCCAATCGCGAAATCGCTCACCCCCGGTCCGACCGCCGTGACAATGCCGGCGAGGTCGCTGCCTTCTCCGGACGGAAACGTGGCGGGAAACATGTCGTGCATCGCTCCCCAGCGAATCGCGGCCTCCCCCGGGTTGATCCCGGCGGCGCGAATTTCGACCACCACCTCACCTTGACCCGGTGTGGGAATGTCGATGTCGGCCACATACAAGACATCCCGGTCGCCGTATCGGTCGAACCGTACCGCTCGTGCCACCCCAGTGGTCATCTCGATCTCCTTATCCCGCGAATCCGACCCCAGCGTATGTTCGTATGCGCTGGCTCTGGCCCGCCACCTGGAAGGAATGCCCATGCGTATTGCCCGGACGTCGGTTGCCAGCTGGGCGGTCGTCGCGATTGTGGTGGGCGCCGCAACTGCCGCAGGTTGCGCGAGCAGCAAGAACTCGTCGCCGTCGTCTTCGGCGGCTGCGGCCTCGTCGGCCGGCCCTGGCTCGGTGACAAGCCCGTCATCAGGGCAGCCCTTGGATTACAGCGCGTTGCTGATTACGCCGAAAGATCTCGGCGGAGATTTCACTGCCCCTCAACCGCCCGTGCTGAATCCCAACAATGCGGTCGGTGTCGCCCAGTTCTTCGTCAATGCGGACAAGAGCCGCCGCATCGGGGACAGCATCCAGATTGAGGCTGACCCCGCGACCGCGGCGGCCGGCGTTGACAACACCAAAGCGAACTACGGGAGCAGGGTCAGCGGCCCGTGGCAGCCGATCGACGTCGGCTCCAATGGGGCGATAATTTCCGGTATCTCGCCAGACAATTCCCAAGCGGTCACCGTGCTGCTGTTCACCGAGGGCAAGGCGCTGGTCGACCTGGAATTCGACAGCGCGCCCAACGACCCGATTGAAGCCGGCGTGGCGACAGATGTCGCACGTAAGCAGGACGCCGCGATCAAGAATGGTCTGCACGGCTAAGGGATCAGATCAGACCCAGCAGCCGCAGATCCGAGACGTATTTATCGATCAAGGCTGCAGAAAGGTGTGGAATATCTTTATCCGCACCGACTTTGGCCTCTTGCACGGCCGCGCGGAACACCTCCGTCGGAGCGGGCGCACCCCGCAGCGGCTTTTCCGGATTCCGGTAGGCGTTGAGCAGGGGAAGCACCGACTGCTGGCGTTGCTTGTCCGGCAACGCCCGTAGCGAGGTTTCGAACCGGCTGAGCCATTCGTCATGGTCGTCGATGCGGGCGATGTTGTGGCCCGCATCGTTCAACCAGTCCACGAAGACGTCCAGCGAGATGCCGTCGTCGTGCGGATTCATCACGTCGAAGGACCGGTAAATCCCTGCCGAAGAAGCCATCTGCTCGCTGAGTGCGTTGACCGATTCGGCCACGAAGTCAGCGGGCAGACCGTCGTAGTGCGCGACGGCCCGGTTTCCGTCAGCGTCGGTCTCGTAGAACGAAAACGGTGCGATGCCGGTGACCAGCAGACTGAAGATCAACCGGGTGAACATATCTGGCACGTTGAGCTGTCCCGCGTATTGGCTGTGCGCGAGGATCAGGTCGGATCGGAACACCGCGACCGGCAGGCCGCACAGGTCGTGTGCCTCGCGGAGCAGTACCTCGCCGGCCCACTTGCTGTTGCCGTATCCGTTGGCATAGCTGTCGTCGACCGGACGTAGTGGGCTGACCTCGCGGATGTCGCCGTCTTCGGTGAACGTGCCGGGCTCGACGGACACCACCACCGAGACGGTCGACAAATAAGTGATCGGCTTGATGCGGTTGGTGATCGCCAGCCTGATCAGCTCGGCGGTGCCAACGACGTTGGGGCCGAACAGCTGGTCGTAGGGTAGGACGTGGTTGACCAGGGCTGCCGGGTGGACGATGAGGTCCACACGCTGTGCCAGCGATTCCCAAGCCGCTTGCTCCAGGCCAAGATTGGCCTCGCCGATGTCGCCGACGACGATTTCGAGGTGTTCGGCGGCCAATGCACGGAATCGGTCGAGCAGGTGCGGGTCCCCGCTGTCGAACACCGCCTCCAGGCGCCGGTAGGCGGCGTCGTGGTCGGTGCCGCGCACGATCGTGATGAGCTTGCCGCCGGTCTGGTCCAGCCGCTCGAGCCAATCCAGCGCCAAAAACCTGCCCAGATAGCCGTTGGCGCCGGTCAGCAAGACCGTGTGTGGCGTGCCGGTAACGCGCGGCAGGGCCGGGGCTGCGGCCAGGGTCGGTGCATCGATGAACTTGTCCAGGGTGAGATCGGCGGCGCGGACCTCGGTGGCGCCGCGTCCGTGCACGGTCGAGAAGGTTGGTCGCTTGGAGCTGGATTCGCGTTCAGCCTCAACGTATTCGGCGATCTGCCGCAAATTCGACGTTGGACTGATGATCTGCCCGACCGGCACCTCCACGTCGAAGAGGTCCTGCAGCAAGTTGGAGAAGGTGAGCGCGGACAGCGAGTCGCCGCCGAGTTCGAGGAACTGCGCATCTGGTTGCGGCGGGCCACCGGCCAGGCCCAGTAGCGATTCGGCGGCGCGGGTCAGCGTGTCGATCACGGGTCGGTCCGCCGCGCCTTCGCGCAGCGTGCGCAGTTCGGCAGTGCGGGTGGCGGCCAACTCGGCGTACAAGGCCTCGAGTCGCTCGCCGTAGTGCTCTTTGAGCTTGGGCCGCAACAGCTTTCCCACCCCCGACAGCAGACCGCTGTCCTCACTGAATGGCTCGGTCTCGACCAGGAAGTCTGCGGGCGATTCGTAGGACTGCAGCTCGGCTTGTTTGGCTGTCTGGCGCAGTGACTCGCTCAGTGCGGCTTTGAGGCCGTCAGCATTGTTGGTGAACTTGTCCAGCGCCTCGTCGGTCGGGACGACGACGGCCAATAGGTATGGCCGTTCGCTGTTGCCGTAGAGGAAGATCTGCCGAACCAGGGCCGCGCTGGCGAATACGGCTTCCAGACGCGCGACGGCGACGAACTCGCCCTGTGCCAATTTCAAGACGTTGTTCCGGCGGTCGACGTAGGCGACGCGATCCGGCCCAAGTTCGGCCATCACATCACCGGTGCGGTAGTAGCCGTCGGCATCGAATGCGTTGGCGGTGACGTCGGGGCGTTTGAAATATCCGGGAAAAGCCGCCGTCGACTTCACAAGTAGTTCGCCGCGCGGGTGCGGCTTGTCGGTCAGGAAATAACCCAACTCGGGAACATCGACCAGCTTGTAGTCGGTGACGGGGGGCCGGGCGATCACACCGTCCTTGGTGACCATCAGCAGCTCGGTGAGGCCGTACCCGTCGAACACGTGGACGTCTAGGCAGGACTCGATGAAATTCTTCATCTCGACAGCCAACGGCGCCGTGCTGGAGAAGCTGGTGATGATGCGGCCGCCCAGGACATGTTCGCGCAGTTCGTCTTTGGCTTCCGTGGCGGCGGCCTGCGGGTCGGCGCCCTCGAAGACAAGTCGGTCGACGGCGCTCTGGTAGCGCTGGTAGAGCATATCGGCGATTCGGGGCACCATGCCCAACTGAGTGGGGCGCACCAGATTCCAGTCCTCGAACAGCGTGGACAGATCGCTTTCCGGCACGAAGTAGCTGGTGCCGCCCGCCTGGAAGGCCGACGACAGCGCTATCCGGCCGCCGAGGTGATTCAGCGGCATGAAATTGACGTTGAGCACCGGGACGTCGGCGAAGTCGGGTTGTAGCTCGGCGGTCCACACCTCTGAGACCATCCGTTCGGTGTGCATGGCGCCCTTGGGCAAACCGGTGCTGCCGGAGGTGTACATGATCATCGCCAGGCGCTGGTCGGTATCGCCGGTGAAGGCGGGCTCCGGCGGCAGATTGCGGCCGCGCTCGACCAACTCGTCAAAGGTATCGATGGTCACCGCCATGCCGGCCTGGGCCAGCTTCTCGCGGGCACGTTGCACGCTCTCGCGTTGGTCGTCGACCTCGGGTTGGTAGTCGAACACCACCAAACGCCGCAACGACGCACTACCCAGCGCCGCATCGACGGCAAGGTCGAGATAGCCTGCGCCGGTTGCGATTACCCGCGGCTCGATCTCGGCGATGATGGGCTGCAATCGCGAGGCCGCGGCATTGTGTTGTAGCGGTACCGCGACCAGACCGAGGTAAGCGGACACTAGATCGACGGTCACGTACTCGGGGCTGGCGAAGCCAACGGTGGCGACGAAGTCTCCGGAGGCCACCGGGTTGGCCGCGTCGTTGCGCAGCGCAGCAGCGATGGCACGGACGTTGGCCCACAGTTCGCGATAGGTGATGGTATCGAATCGGGGCAGCAACGCAGCGGTGGTGCGACCGGTGCTGGGGTCGGTCGTCAGCTGCCGCGCACGCGCCCCGAGCGCGGGGCGGTCCGCGTAGCCTGCCACGAACGTCTCGAGGATCTCCGGGAGTCGCAGACCGGGCTGGCGTGCCGCGGCCTGCAGGGACAGGTCCGGTTTCGCGTTGCGAAATTGCTCGTCATCGGCGGCCAAGCTGCGAATCCGTTCGGCAACTTGGTCCCGCGGCGCCACGCTCGCAGCGCCATCGTGGAGTTTCGCAACACCAGTCATGGCCCGCCCTTCGTTCAGTTGACTCTCTAGCCGAAACCGCCCGCCCGCTTCGAGTCTTCCACCGCGCCGGTGTGACCGTCGCCACACAGCCGTGAAGGGGCGTCGGAAGCGCGGCAAATCGGCACGTCAGAAGGGCGGTCCCGCCGGGACAACGGCGATTGTCAGGCCACGACCTGGATGGGGTCGCCGACGTTGACATTGTTGAAGTACCACGCGGCGTTGTCCGGGCTCAGGTTGACACAACCGTGGCTGACGTTGGAGTGGCCCTGCTGGTCAACCGACCACGGGGCCGAGTGAACGTACACACCGCTCCAGGTGACTCGGACCGCGTACTGGGCGGTGATCTTGTATCCCTCAGGCGAACTCAGCGGAATTCCGATGGTCCGCGAATCCATCACTACGCTGCGCTGTTTCTCCAGCGCGGTGAAGTTGCCGATCGGCGTCGGGCGGGTCGGTTTGCCCATCGACGCCGGCATGGTGCGCAGCACCTCGCCGTTTCGGCTGACGGTGAAGGTATGAGCGGAGATGCTGGCGACGCCGAGGAATTGGTCGCCGGTGTCGAAGCCCGTCGTCAGTTCCTGCACGCCCACCGAGACATGGGAGTGGGCGGGCCAATACTGGTTCGGAACCCACTGCAGGACATTGTTCTCCGGCCACTCGAAGTGACCCGTTGTATTACTCGGCGAACTCACCCGGATCGTCGTTTCAACGGCGCGACGATCGGTCGCCGGCGCGCTGAGCGTCACCACGACCGGGTGCGCAACGCCCACCACCGCGCCGTCGGCGGGCAAAATCGAGGTGACCTGAGGAACTGGTTGAGGCAGCGGAACGCCTGCCCGGCTGGGCGCGGGCGACGCGACGATGGACCCGGCGAAGCCGACGACCGTGATCGCGACCACGACAGCTAGATAACGAACCCTGCGGCGCATAGCGTCCGTCCTCCGAGATGGTGCGATCAATACGACGATATTCTACTGGCTGTCTATCCATTACGGGTTTTAGCAAACGACGGCACCCGCTGATTGCGATAACGATCCGGTTTCCGATGGGGTTCGATGCCATCACGGGGCGGCCGTCGGTGAGAGGGCAGACATGACGCGCGAGGACCCCTACACGCGCCCGGTGGCGGACTCGGCGGCGTTGCTGCTGATCGATGTGCAACGTGACTTTCTCGACACCCCGGGCCGCGAAGGCCCGATGCCGGTGGCGGGCACTCACGCGGTGGTCCCGGCAATCGCGAAGTTGGCCAGCGCCTTCCGGCAGCGTGGCCTGCCGATCGTGCACATCGTCCGGCTGTATCGCCCGGACGGGTCAAATGTGGACCTGGTGCGGCGGCATTCGATCGAGCGTGGCGCGCGAATTGCCGTGCCGGGCAGCCCGGGTTCTCAGATCGCGGCGGAAGTACTGCCCGAAAGCGTTGAGCTGGACCATGAATTGCTGTTGGCGGGTGGGTTGCAACAAATCGGCGCCGCCGAGCACGTGCTGTACAAGCCGCGATGGGGCGCCTTCTACGACACCAGACTTGACCATCATCTCCGCGAAAATGGCAGCAGCACTCTGGTTTTCGCTGGCTGCAACTTCCCGAATTGCCCGCGGACGTCCATCTACGAGGCCTCCGAACGCGACTTTCGGGTGGTGCTGGCCTCTGATGCGGTATCAGCGATCTATCAGCGGGGAATTGACGAATGCCGTGCTATCGGCGTTGCGGTCCGCGACACGGCGCAGACGCTGGCTTGGCTGGGGTGTTAGCCACGCGTTAGCCTCAGCCGACAACGGTGCCCGGAGACCGAGGAGGTGCGGGTGCTCTTCCGACAATTGGAGTACTTCGTCGCGGTCGCCCAGGAGCGCCACTTCGCCCGGGCCGCCGAGAAGTGCTACGTGTCGCAACCCGCATTGTCGGCTGCGATTGCCAAGCTGGAACGCGAGCTGAATGTCACGCTGATCAATCGCGGCCACAGTTTCGAAGGCCTAACCCAGGAAGGGGACCGTTTGGTCGTGTGGGCCAAGCGGATTCTGGCCGAACACGACGCCTTCAAAGCCGAGGTGCACGCGGTGCGCTCCGGGATCACCGGAACACTTCGGCTGGGCACCGTCCCCACTGCATCGACGACTGCTTCCCTGGTGCTGTCCGCGTTCTGTTCGGCGCATCCGCTGGCCAAGGTGCAGTTGCACTCCCGGTTGGCGGCCACCGAGCTGTATCGGCGGCTGCGTGAATTCGAGCTGGACGCCGTCATCGTGCACGCCACGCCCGACGACGCCCACGACGTGGACCTGGTGCCGCTGTATGAGGAGCGCTACGTGCTGTTGTCGTCGTCGGATATGTTGCCCTCCGGCGCATCGACATTGTCGTGGCCCGATGCTGCGCAGTTGCCGCTCGCGCTGCTCACCGCGGGCATGCGCGACCGCCAGATCATCGACGAAGCCTTCGCCGGGCACGGCATCACCGTCGCGCCGCAAGTTGAGACAGACTCCGTCGCTTCGCTATTGGCTCAGGTTGCCACCGGAAACTGGGCTTGCATCGTGCCACACACCTGGCTGTGGACGTCGCCGCTGAAGGGTGAGGTCCGCGCGGTCGCGATGGTCGATCCCGAGCTGAAAGCTCAGATCGCGCTGGCCACCAACTCTGCCGGACCCGGCTCGCCAATTGCCCGGGCGCTGGGCGCATCTGCCGAGCAGCTGGCGCTCAACGAGTTCTTCGACGCGCAGTTGCTCGGGATCACGCACCAGCGCTGACGGCAGCCGGTCGGGTGGCCGCGCTGGTGGGATTGAGGCCGGCCAGATGTCCGCTCTCCACGCCGGCCGCCGGGTCGAGTTCGCAATCGATGATCGACGGGCCATGCGACGCCACTGCTTGGGTCAGCGCCGTCTGCAACTCCGACGGCGTCGTGACGTGATAGCCCTTGCCGCCGAACGCTTCTGCGATGAGCTCGTGACGCGCCCGCGCGTTCAGCACGGTGGGAGCCGGGTCGCTTCCGGTCGGCTGCTCGTCACCCCGGTAGACCCCGCCATTGTTGAGGATGACAACGGTCACCGGCAGCCGGTAGCGGCAGATGGTCTCGATTTCCATGCCGGAGAAGCCGAATGCGCTGTCGCCCTCGATCGCTACGACCGGCTTGCCCGTCTCGACCGCGGCGGCGATGGCGTAGCCCATACCGATGCCCATCACGCCCCAGGTTCCGGTGTCGAGGCGGTGGCGTGGCAGTTCCATGTCGATCACGTTGCGGGCCAGATCCAGTGCGTTGGCGCCCTCGTTGACGACGTAGACGTCCGGGTTTTCCTGCAGCACAACGCGAATGGCGTTGAGCGCGTTGTAAAACCGCATCGGGTGCGGATTTTCGGCCAACCGCTGGCTCATCTTGGCGTCGTTGCGTGCGCTGCGGTCGGCCAGCTCGCCGGTCCACTCTGCGGGCACCGAGATCGGGTGGTTCGCCAGGCCGTTGGACAGTGCCGTCAGTACCGAGCCGATGTCGCCAACCAGCGGGGCGGCGATCGGTTGGTTGCTGTCGAACTCGCTGGCCGCGATATCGACTTGCACGAATTTTGCGTCGGCCGACCATTGTGGGGAGTCCCCGTGGCCGAGTAGCCAGTTCAGCCGGGCGCCGATCAGCAGCACCGCATCGGCGCGGGCGATCGCCAGCGAGCGGGCGGCCGCCGCGGACTGCGGGTGCGAATCCGGTAGCAGCCCTTTGGCCATCGACATCGGTAGGAACGGAATCCCGGTGGTCTCCACGAACTGCCGAATTGCGGTGTCGGCCTGCGCGTAGGCCGCACCCTTGCCGAGCACGATCAGCGGGCGTTGCGCAGTAGCGAGCACATCGAGCGCGCGATCGACCGCCTCCGGCGCGGGCAGTTGCCGGGGGGCGGGGTCGACGACTCGCCAAATGGTGTCGGCAGCGGCCGAGGCCTCCAGGGCGTGGCCCAGCACGGCACCCGGAATATCGAGGTAGACCCCGCCGGGCCGGCCGGAGACCGCGGTGCGAATGGCGCGCGCGATGCCCCGCCCGATGTCCTCGACCCGGGTGATCCGGTAGGCCGCCTTCACGAAAGGCCTTGCGGCGTTGAGCTGATCGAGGTCCTGGTAGTCGCCGCGCTGCAAGTCGACCAGCGCTCGATTGCTGGATCCCGAAATCTGGATCATCGGAAAGCAGTTCGTGGTGGCGTTGGCCAGGGCGGGCAGTCCGTTGAGAAAGCCAGGTCCCGACGTCGTCAAGCAGATGCCGGGACGCTGGGTCAGGAACCCGGCGGCCGCGGCCGCGTTGCCGGCGGATGTCTCTTGCCGAAAACCGATGTAGCGGATTCCGGACGCTTGAGCGACGCGGGCGAGGTCGGTGATCGGGATGCCGACGATGCCGTAGATGGTGTCGACGTCGTTGGCCTTCAGGGCGTCCACGACCAGGTGAAAGCCATCGGTCAATGTGGTCATGTCCCGACTCCTCGTATGTCTGTGCCTGTTGACATTCACTGTCGTCCGGGTGGGCGGCCGGTGTCCAAGACCGAGCCGCTATGCAGCGATTCATGGTGATTATCAACTGCTGGTCAGCGGCGTGCCGCAAGCTCGATAGGTAACGATTATCGATCGTGAGCTGAACAGTATTGGACGAACAGGGAGGTTTCTCGGCATCGTGCAACCAGGTGTTGTTACACATCGGAAAGAATGCGGAAGGACCACGGCGATGTCTGAGTCGATCACCCACAAGTCGGCGCAGTTGACCGACGAATCCCCAAGCATCGCCGATCTGGTCGCGGCGGCAGCAGCCCAGGCGCCGGATGCGCCGGCACTGGTCGTCACTGCCGATCGGCTGCCGATCAGCTACCGCGACGTGGTCCGGTTGGTCGACGACCTGGCCGGGCAGCTGAGGCAAGGCGGTCTGCTGCCCGGCGACCGGGTCGGTTTGCGCACGGGCAGCAACGCCGAATTCGTCGTCGGCTTGTTGGCGGCGGCGCGGGCGGATCTGATCGTCGTCCCGTTGGATCCGGCGTTGCCCGTGGGTGAGCAGGTGATCCGAAGTGACGCGGCGGGTGCGCGGGCGGTGCTCGTCGACGGCCCCGGACCGCAGGGCACCGACCAGCGACCGCAGGGCACCGACCAGCGGTGGTGGCCGATCGCGGTGACCGTCGACGGCGCGGCGGCGGTCAACGTGGACACCGCCGCGGCGGCCAAGCAGGACGTCTCGACGCCGCAGGGGCTGCGCCCCGACGACGCCATGATCATGTTCACCGGCGGGACCACGGGCACGCCGAAGATGGTGCCGTGGACTCGCGCCAACATCGCAGGTTCGGTGCGGGCCATCATCGCCGGATACCGGCTCGGCCCGCAGGATGCGACCGTCGCGGTGATGCCGCTGTACCACGGTCATGGACTGGTCGCCGCGCTGCTGTCGACGCTGGCATCCGGGGGCACAGTGCTGTTGCCCGCCCGCGGGAAGTTCTCGGCGCACACCTTCTGGGACGACATCGACGCGGTGGCGGCGACTTGGTACACCGCGGTCCCGACAATTCACCAGATCCTGTTGGAGCGGACCAAGACTGAGCACACCGCAAGCACTCCCGCCGTGTTGCGTTTCATCCGCAGTTGCAGTGCCCCGCTCACCACGGAAACAGCCCAGACGCTGCAGGACACGTTCTCTGCCCCGGTGGTCTGTGCGTTCGGAATGACCGAAGCCACTCACCAGGTCGCGACCACCGGGATCGATTCGACCGAAAACCCGGCCGAGTCAACGGGTCTCGTCGGCCAGTCGACCAGCCCGGAGATCAGGATCGTCGACTCCGGCGGACAGTCGCTGGCTGCCGAAGCGGTCGGGGAAGTCTGGCTGCACGGACCCACCGTGGTGCGCGGCTACCTTGGCGACCCGGCGATCACCGCGGCGAATTTCACCGACGGCTGGCTACGCACCGGCGATCTGGGGTCACTGTCGGTGACGGGTGAATTGAGCATCCGTGGCCGGATCAAGGAACTCATCAACCGGGGCGGCGAGAAGATTTCCCCGGAGCGTGTCGAGGGCGTGCTGGCCAGCCATCCCGGCATCCTCGAGGTGGCTGTGTTTCCCTTGCCGGACAAAATGTACGGCGAGACGGTGGCGGCGGTGATCGTTCCGCGGGAAGCTGGCTCGCCGACCCCCGACGAGCTTGCGGAGTTCTGCCGCGACCGGCTGGCCGCCTACGAAATCCCGACCAGCTTCTCCGAGGCCGGCGAATTGCCGCACACCGCGAAAGGATCACTGGATCGCCGAGCGGTGGTCGAACAGTTCGGCCGTCCGGCCTGACGCCTGCTTACCGGGCGGACGACGTCACGTTCCCCCATGCGGCGCGTGCACCCGAGTCGCCGACCCGGTAGGTCTGCACCAGGGTGGCCACCGCGGCGGCGATGACCAGCACCGCGACCACCGCCTGCAGGGTGATCGTCGCGCCGACCCCGCGCTCCTGACGAACGTGGACGACGGCCAAGACCGCGACGGCAGCCACCAGAGCGGCGATGACCCAAATCAAGGTTGAGCCGAGTTGCTCGTGGTTAGTGAGCACTGGCGTCGCCGGACCGACGCGGGCCGACAACCACACACCGGCGGTGGTCGTCAGTGGCGTCAATACCAGCGTGCCCACCGCCAGCAGCACAACCAGCCAGATCAGCCGGCGACGCGCTGCCGGCCACAGCGCACACAGGATCGCCAGGATCGCAGTCAGTGGACCCAGGACCACGATGAAATGGTTGAGCAGGATATGGGCGGGAAGTCCGTTGAATGTCGACATGGGCCCCACTGTGGCTGTTTGGCAGGCTGTTTGGCAGGTGCTGTTAAACAGTAGCTTTCAACCGGGTTGCCGCGGATTCCGGCATGGCTTCGTGGCGGACAAACGAGCGGGTGAAGGACGCGGCTCCGTGCGCCAGGGAGCGTAAGTCGATCGCGTATCGGGTCAGCTCCACCTGAGGTACCTCGGCTCGCACTACCGTGCGCTCTTGGCCCGCGGTATCGGTACCGAGTACCCGACCGCGACGACTCGACAAGTCGCCGAGCACCGCGCCGACGAAATCGTCGGGGACCAGTACCGAGATCTGGTCGATCGGTTCGAGCAAGCTCACCTTCGTGGCGGCCGCAGCCTCGCGCAACGCCAGCGAGCCCGCCATCTGGAAGGCGAAGTCCGAGGAGTCCACGCTGTGCGCCTTGCCGTCGAGCAGGGTCACCCGGATGTCGACCACTGGGTAACCCGCGTGCACCCCCTTTTCCATCTGCGCGCGCACACCCTTTTCCACGCTCGGGATGTACTGGCGCGGCACCGCCCCGCCCACCACTTTGTCGACGAACTCGAATCCAGCACCCTCCGGCAACGGTTCCACCTCGATATCGCACACCGCGAACTGGCCGTGCCCACCGGACTGCTTGACGTGGCGGCCGTGGCCTTTTGCCTTGCCGCCGAAGGTTTCTCGCAGCGGAACGCGCAGCTCGACGGTGTCCACTGTGACGCCGTACCGGTTGCCCAGCGCATCGAGAACAACGCCGGCGTGAGCCTCGCCCATACACCAGAGCACGATCTGGTGGGTTTCGGAATTCTGTTCGATGCGCAGCGTCGGGTCCTCGGCGGCCAGCCGTGCCAGCCCGACCGAGAGCTTGTCTTCGTCGGTCTTGGCGTGGGCCTGGATGGCAACCGGCAGCAGCGGTTCCGGCATCGCCCACGGTCTGAGCACCAGGGGCTCGGACTTATCCGAAAGCGTGTCACCGGTTTCGGCCCGGCTCAGCTTGCCGATCGCGCAGATGTCGCCGGCCACCACGGCCGGTGCGGGACGCTGCTGCTTACCGAGCGGGAAGGACAGCACGCCGATGCGCTCGTCCTCGTCGTGGTCGGGGTGGGTGTGCTGCTTCCCGTTGGACTCCCCGAAGAAGGACGCAAAATGGCCCGACACATGCACCGTCGTGTCGGGCCTGATGGTCCCGGAGAACACCCGGACCAGGCTGACCCTGCCGACATAGGGGTCCGACGTCGTCTTCACCACCTCGGCCAGCAATGGGGCTCCCACGTCACAGGCCAGCTCGGCGTGCGGAGCGCCCAGCGGCGTAAAGACCTCTGGCATCGGATGTTCCATCGGGGATGGGAAACCGCGAGTTGCGACCTCCAACAATTCCAGCGTGCCCACGCCGGTGCCGCTGCACACCGGGATCACCGGGAAGAACGAACCGCGGGCAATGGCTCTCTCCAAGTCATCGATGAGCACCGCCTCGTCGATCGACTCACCGCCGAGATAGCGCTCCATCAGCGACTCGTCCTCGGATTCCTCGATGATGCCTTCGATCAAAGTGCCGCGCGCGTCCTCGATCCGCTCGGCGTCGGAGGGATCCGACGGTTGCACGCTCCGTTTGCCGTCGGCGTAGCGGTACCGGGTCTGCGACAGCAAGCCGATCAGGCCTTCGCAGGCGGACAGGCCGATCGGCAGATACAGCGGCAGCACCTTGTCGCCGAACGCGTCCTGCGCGGCGGCCAGCGCTTCGGCGTAATTCGCCCGGGCGTGGTCGAGCTTGGTGATCACCACGGCGCGGGGCATGCCGACCTGGCTGCACTCCTGCCACAGCGACTTGGTCGGCTCGTCGACGCCCTCGTTGGCCGCGATCACGAACAGCGCACAGTCCGCCGCACGCAAGCCGGCCCGCAGCTCGCCGACAAAGTCGGCGTAGCCGGGCGTGTCGATCAGGTTGACTTTGACGCCGTCGTGCGACAGCGACGCCACCGCGACTCCGACCGACCGTTGCTGGCGGATCTCGGCATCGTCGTAGTCGCAGATGGTGCTGCCATCCACGATCGAACCGGGCCGCGACAGCACTCCGGCTGCTACCAGCAGCGTCTCCACCAGGGTGGTCTTGCCACCGCCCGACGGCCCCACCAGGACGATGTTGCGAACGTCGCCCGGGCCGGTCGCAGTGGGAGCGGCTGGCCCGCCATGGGCAGCGTTTGCTTTATCCGCCATGACTTTCCTCCATCGTCTGTGGCACAGCTCACAGCGCGTAGTAAGCAACCTTTCCCCCAACCGCCGCCCAGCACAAGGCCATGGGCGACCCACATCGAGAGGGGGCTCAGGCGTGCCAGCTCGACCAGCGGCGCACCGTCACCGCGATCACCGGACCAATCAGCGAAACAGATTGGTACTGAGGGTATTTGGCGCGCAGCAGTTCATATCCGGTATGCATCGCCGTGCCTTCGGCATGGATGGTCGCGACACCGTCAACCCGGACCCACCACAACTGGGTCCAATCGTCGGCGTAGTGGTCGACGAGCAGGCTGACTTGCTCATTGGCGGCGATGTTCGCCAGTCGGCGCAGCCGCTGCGTTGTCTTCGGTTTCGCGTCGACGGCGGTGTACACGACGTCGTGATCAGCGTCCGCGTCGACCGCGAACACCACCGGAACCAGGTGCGGTTTTCCATCGGGTGTGCTGGTGGCCAGTCGCGCCACCGGGGACTGCGTGAAACTGACCCTCGGGTCGAATCCGCCCATCGTGCCAGCTTATGGACTTGAGCAGTGTTTCAAGTAGCTACCTGCACTACGGTGATGTACACAACTTGTACCGCTGCGAGCAAAGGCTTGGGCGGTACAAGATTCTTACCGGGGACGCAGGAGGCACACCGATGAGCAGATGGCACCACCGCCCAGTCTTGTGGTCATGGTTAGCCAGCGTGCTGGCTGTGACCACACTGGGCCTTGGCCTTGCCACGGTGCCGGCATCCGCGTCTCCTTCGCTGCCCATGCTGCCGCGCGACCCCGCGGCGATGGTCGGTCAGGTCGGACCGCAGATCGTCAACATCAACACCAGGTTCGGCTACAACAACGCGATCGGGGCCGGCACCGGCATTGTCATTGATCCGGGCGGCGTCGTGTTGACCAACAACCACGTCATCTCGGCCGCCACCGATATCAGTGCGTTCGACGTCGGTAACGGCCAGACCTACGCCGTCGACGTGATCGGCTACGACCGCAACGCCGATGTCGCGGTGCTGCAGCTGCGCGGCGCGGGTGGCCTGGCGAGTGCCGCGATCGGCGGGGGAGTCGGAGTCGGCGAGCCGGTCACCGCGCTGGGCAACGCCGGCGGCCAGGGCGGAACGCCCAGTGCGGTGGGCGGCCGCGTCCTCGCGCTCAACCAGACCGTCTCGGCCACCGATACCCTGACCGGCGCCGACGAGCGCCTCGGCGGGTTGATCCAGGCCGACACCGCGATCCGGCCCGGCGACTCGGGCGGGCCCCTGGTCAACAACGCCGGGCAGGTGGTCGGAATGAACACCGCCGCTTCCGACAGTTACAAGATGTCGGGCGGCCAGGGCTTCTCCATCCCGATCGGTCGCGCCATGGGCGTCGCCGGCGCCATCCGCGGCGGGGCCGGCTCGAACACCGTGCACATCGGCCCGACCGCATTCCTGGGCCTGGGCGTGGCGGAGAACGGCGGCAACGGGGCGCGGATCACACGCGTGGTCAACACCGGCCCGGGTGCGGGCACCGGGATCGCGCCGGGTGACACCATCATCGCGGTCGACAACGTCGCGATCAACGGGCCCACCGCGATGACGGACGTGATGGTCCCGCATCATCCCGGAGACACCATCACCTTGCGCTGGCGTGCTCAAGACGGCGAGCACAGCGCGCCGGTGACGCTGGGCGAAGGGCCTCCGGCCTGACGCCCGCGCGGATCATGCTTAGCAGTCGGACAATTCGATTGCCGTCGGCCGAGATCGCCGGCGTGATTCCCAAGTTGCCGCCTCGGGTACTCCTGGCATCGTGGAATTGATGAACGACGCAAAAGACGCTGTCGAGCACCAAGCCGCCGAGGGGAGTCACGTCGAAGACGGTGTGGTCGAGCACCCCAATGCCGAGGATTACGAGAACGCCACGGCGCTGCCCGCCGACCCGACCTGGTTCAAACACGCGGTTTTCTACGAGGTGCTGGTCCGGGCATTCTTGGATGCCGATGCGGACGGGTCGGGTGACCTGCGCGGGTTGATCCAACGACTGGACTACCTGCAATGGCTGGGGATCGACTGCATTTGGTTACCGCCCTTCTACGACTCCCCGCTGCGTGACGGTGGCTACGACATCCGGGATTTCTACAAGGTGCTGCCCGAGTTCGGCACGGTGGAGGATTTCGTCGCGCTGCTCGACGCGGCCCACGAGCGCGGCATCCGGGTCATCACCGACTTAGTGATGAACCACACATCCGAATCCCACCCCTGGTTTCAGGAATCACGGCACGACCCCGACGGGCCCTACGGCGACTTCTACGTCTGGAGCGACACCAGCGAGAAGTACACCGATGCCCGGGTCATCTTCATTGACACCGAGGAGTCGAACTGGACCTTCGACCCAGTGCGCAAGCAGTTCTACTGGCACCGGTTCTTCTCCCATCAGCCGGACCTGAACTACGACAACCCGGCCGTGCAGGAAGCCATGATCGACGTGCTGCGCTTTTGGCTCGATCTCGGGATCGACGGGTTCCGGCTGGACGCGGTGCCCTACCTTTTCGAGCGCGAGGGCACCAACTGCGAGAACCTGCCCGAGACGCACGCGTTCCTCAAGCGGGTCCGCAAGGTCGTCGACGACGAGTTCCCCGGCCGCGTGTTGCTGGCCGAGGCAAATCAGTGGCCGGCCGACGTTGTCGAATACTTCGGTGACGCCACCACCGGCGGCGACGAATGCCACATGGCGTTCCACTTCCCGCTGATGCCGCGGATATTCATGGCGGTGCGGCGCGAGTCGCGGTTCCCGATTTCGGAGATCCTTGCCCAGACACCCGAAATCCCGGACACGGCGCAGTGGGGGATCTTCCTGCGTAACCACGACGAGCTGACGCTGGAAATGGTTAGCGACGAAGAGCGCGACTACATGTACTCCGAGTACGCCAAAGATCCGCGGATGAAGGCGAACGTCGGGATCCGGCGCCGGCTGGCGCCGCTGCTGGACAACGACCGCAACCAGATCACGCTGTTCACCGCCCTGTTGCTGTCGCTGCCCGGATCGCCGGTGCTGTACTACGGCGACGAGATCGGGATGGGCGACGTGATCTGGTTGGGTGACCGCGACGGCGTGCGCACCCCGATGCAGTGGACCCCCGACCGCAACGCCGGCTTCTCGAAGGCCAACCCGGGCCGGCTGTATCTGCCGCCGAGCCAAGACTCGGTCTACGGGTATCAGGCCGTCAACGTCGAGGCCCAACGCGACACCTCGACATCGCTGCTCAACTTCACCCGGGTGATGCTGGCGGTGCGGCGCCGCCACGCGGCCTTCGCGATCGGGGGGTTCGAAGAACTAGAAGGTTCAAATCCGTCGGTGCTGGCGTTCTTACGCCATGCACCCGACGACGGCGACACAGTGCTGTGCGTCAACAATCTGTCGCGATTCCCGCAGCCCCTCGAGTTGAATCTGCAACATTGGAGTGGCCATACGCCGGTCGAGCTCACCGGACGGGTGGAGTTCCCGCGTATCGGTCACCTGCCCTATTTGCTGACACTGCCGGGACATGGGTTCTACTGGTTCCAGCTGTGCGCATCGGAGGAGAAGTCATGACCCAGTCAGCCAAGCTCCCCTGGAGCGAGTGGCTGCCACAGCAACGCTGGTATGCCGGGCGCAACCGCGAACTGTCGACCACCGAGGTGGCCCTCGTCGTCTCGCTGCGCGAAGGTCTGGATCTGGTGCTGGTGGACGCCGACTACACCAACGGCTCATCCGATCGCTATCAGGTTCTCGTCGAGTGGGACTCCGCGCCGGTCTCGGAGTACAGCACCGTCGCCACCATCGGCGCCGCTGATGACCGGACCGGTTTCGACGCGCTGTACGACGTCGACGCGCCGCAGTACCTGCTGTCGTTGATCGACTCGGCAGCGGTGCGCGAATCCGCCGGCACCGAAGTCGTGTTTGCCAAAGAGCCGGACGTCGCGCTGCCGTTGGATGCGGCGCCGCACGTATCCGACGCCGAGCAGTCCAACACCAGCGTGATCTTCGATCGGCGCGCGATCTTCAAGGTGTTTCGTCGGGTCAACAGCGGCATCAACCCCGACATCGAGCTGGGCCGGGCGCTGGGCCGGGCCGGCAACCCGCACGTCGCTCGACTGCTCGGCACGTATGAGATAGCCGCGCCGGAAGGTCGCCACGGCGCTGATGGCGCTTGGCCGCTGGGGATGGTCACTGAGTTTGCGGCCAACGCCGCCGAAGGCTGGGCAATGGCCACGGCAAGCGTTCGTGACTTGTTCGCCGAGGGCGACCTGTACGCCTACGAGGTCGGCGGCGATTTCGCCGGCGAGTCCAATCGGCTCGGTGAAGCCGTGGCGTCCGTGCACGCCACCCTGGCCGAATCCTTCGGGACGGCGCAGGCAGCCTTCCCGGTGGACAACGTGCTCACCCGGCTGTCGGCGACCGTGGCACTCGTCCCTGAACTGCAGGATTACGCCGAGAACATCGAGCAGCGATTCCAGAAACTCGCCGGGGAGACCGTCACCGTCCAGCGGGTGCATGGTGATCTACATCTGGGGCAGGTGCTGCGCACGCCCGAACGCTGGCTGCTGATCGACTTCGAGGGTGAGCCGGGCCAGCCGCTGGAGGAGCGACGGGCACCCGACTCGCCGCTGCGCGACGTGGCCGGTGTGTTGCGCTCTTTCGAGTACGCCGCCTACGGGCCACTGGTGGATCAGGGAGGCGACAAGCAGTTAGCCGCGCGTGCCCGAGAATGGGTGGAGCGCAACCGGACTGCGTTCTGTGACGGCTACGCCGCCGCGTCGGGCACCGACCCCCGGGAATCCGCGCGGCTGCTGGCCGCCTACGAGCTCGACAAGGCGGTCTATGAGGCCGGTTACGAGGCGCGGCACCGACCCGGGTGGTTACCTATTCCACTGCGCTCGATCGCCCGGCTCACCTCGGTCGACTAGGTCCGCGTGGGCACCGTCTGAAAGCATGTGCGGGTGCCGAATCCGATTTTCGACAGTGAGGCGCGCCTGTCCTGGGTGCTGGCCGTGTTGGCCGGTGTGCTCGGAGCGACCGCATTCACCCACTCCGAGGGATACTTCGTCACCTTCATGACCGGTAACGCCCAACGCGCGGTGTTGGGCTACTTCCGGCACGACGTGTTGATGGCGATCACGGCGGGGCTGCTCATCGTGTGCTTCGTCGCCGGCGTCGTGACTGCCTCGGTGTGCCGCCGGCGTTACTGGTCGGCGCATCCGCACGGTCCGACCGTGCTCACCACCTTCAGTCTGGTGGCGGCCACCGCGGTGGACATCATCGAAGACGGCTGGGACGTCAACATGCTCGATTTCGCGCCGATCATGTTGGTGGTGTTCGGTATTGGCTCGTTGAACACGTCGTTCGTCAAGGATGGCGAGGTGTCGATCCCGTTGAGCTATGTGACCGGCACCCTGGTCAAGATGGGCCAGGGCATCGAACGCCACATTTCCGGGGGAACGATCGCGGACTGGCTCGGCTACTTTTTGCTGTTCGCCAGCTTCACGTTGGGTGGCGCGATCGGCGGCGGCATCAGCCTGCTGGTCAACGGCACCTGGATGCTGGTGGTTGCCACGGTTATCTGCGCGCTGACAACGGGCATCACGTATTTCCACCTGGACCGACGCGCCGTTCTCGACTGGCTGCCCAAAAAGCATCGGCAGCAGCGCTGACCGGTGCGCTGCTGCCGATGCCGGCTTACCGCCTCAGGCGGCGGGTGGTGCGGCCGGGGGCGGGGGAGGCGCCGCGGCGTTGACCGTGTTGATGGTTTGGATGATGTCCGGCTTCATGGCCATCAACTGCTGATTCCAGTAGGGCCACGAGTGAGTCCCGTTGGCGGGGAAGTTGAACACCCCGTTGCGTCCACCCGAAGCCACGTAGGTGTTCTGGAACTGCTGGTTGGTGCGCAGCGTGAGGCCCTCGAGGAACTTCGCCGGCATGTTGTCGCCGCCAAGGTCACTCGGTGTGCCGTTACCGCAGTAAACCCAGACGCGGGTGTTGTTGGCGACCAGCCGCGGAATCTGCGCCATCGGGTCGTTG
This sequence comes from uncultured Actinomycetota bacterium, assembly GCA_963826365.1. Classification (GTDB taxonomy): domain Bacteria; phylum Actinomycetota; class Actinomycetes; order Mycobacteriales; family Mycobacteriaceae; genus Mycobacterium. The sequence continues at coordinate 500,894 of CAWGXA010000019.1, forward strand.
CGCTTCCACGCCGGGTCGGTCGACGGCCCCCACATGTTGCTGGCGTTGTAACCGCCCGCGTCGCTCATGGCCAAGCCGATCAACGTCGGCCACCAGCCCTCGGACGGGTTGAGGAAGCCGGAAAGCGCTCCGGCGTAGGGAAACTGCTGCGGGTAGTACGCGGCCAGGATCAGCGCCGAGCCGCCCGACATCGACAGCCCCACGGCGGCGTTGTTCAGCGGCGACACCTGCTTGTTGGCCTGCAGCCACTGCGGCATCTCCTGGGTCAGGAACGTCTCCCACTTGTAGGTGTAGGTCTGACCGTTACTCGACGACGGCTGATACCAGTTGCTGTAGAAGCTGGACTGGCCGCCGACCGGCATGATCACCGACAGGCCGGACTGGTAGAACTCCTCAAAGGCCGGGGTGTTGATGTCCCAACCGTTGTAGTCCTCCTGCGCGCGGAGGCCGTCGAGCAAGTACACCGCGTGGTCGCCGCCGCCCTGGAACTGGACCTTGATGTTGCGGCCCATCGACGGTGACGGAATCTGCAGAGTCTCCACCGGAAGACCCGGCTTCGAGAATGCCCCCACTATCGGCGAGCCGCCGACAGAGCCGACGAGACCTGACAGCAGGGCAGCACCGATACCCGCGATAGCCAGCCGGCGCGGCACGCCTGTTGCAGCGCCACGCAACCTTTCAACGAACGTCATAGCTTCTACCCCATCCCAACTTTCATCTGCCGCACAATGCGGTGGAATCTGTTCTCCGGGAGTCAAACACAGACGTCGGGTGCAACTCTTCTGTCACGGCCGCGGCGACACATCGCGGTTGGCTAACGATTGAGACTCGGCCAGCAATCGTCGCAAACAGGTCACGATCGGCTATCGAACGATGCGGACATCTTGGAGTTCGACAGCGGATGCGCTATCGCGCTTGACCCCGTCCGTCACCGTCGCCGCGAGATCGACGCTAGCGCGGACGTTTACGGCATGTTGTCGCGCTAACGTCGATGTCGTTATGGCGCGCTACGCGACCAGCCGGCGCAATAGCGTTGATGCCGTTGCGATTCCGATCACCGCAGCGCCCACCAGGACGACGATGTCCAGCGGGTTGAGCGGCGTGCCGATCAGCATCGCCCGCAAGGCGTTGACCTCGTAGCTCAGCGGGTTGACGGTGCTGACTACCCGCAGCCAGGACGGCATCACGTCGACCGGATACAGCGCGTTGGATGCGAAGAACAACGGCATGGTGATGGCTTGGCCGATACCCATCAGCCGATCGCGGCTACGGACGAGTCCGGCCAGCGTCATCGACAGGCAGGCGAAGAACGCCGCCCCCAGCATCACGAAGCCCATCGCCGCCAGGATCCGCAGCGGATTGACGGTCAGGCCGACGCGCATCACATAGGCCAGTGCCATCACACCGACGACCTGGGCGACCGACCGCACCCCGGCCGCGAACGCCTTCCCGGTGATCAGCGCCGACGCCGGGGCCGGTGTCACCATCAGCTTGGCCAGCACGCCGGCGTCGCGATCCCAGATGATCTGGATGCCGTAGAAGATCGAGATGAACAGCGCCGACTGGGCGATGATGCCGGGCGCCAAGAACGCCAGGTAGGACACCGACCCGGTGTGGATGACGTGCAGCTTGCTGAATGTGGTGCCGAAGATCAGCAGCCACAACGCCGGTTGCACCATCCGCGTGACGAGTTCGGTGCGGTCATGCCGCAGCTTTTGCAGCTCGACGATCGCGAACGCGCCGACGCGGCTCATTGTCGCGGGTACTCGCTGCCACCCGCGGGGGGCCCGGACCAGGTTGACGGCCGGGCCGTTGACTGCGTGATCAACTGGCACGGCTGGCAACCTTTCTGCTGGAACGGATTTCGCGGAAGTCGGACGACTCTTCCGTTGATTCGGCGAAGTCTGATGCCGCGTAGTGGCGGAACACGTCCTCGAGCGAGGCGGCCGATGACACCGTCGACTTCAAATCGGTCGGGGTGCCCACAGCCTGCAACACGCCGCGATGCATCAGCGCGACCCGGTCACACAAGGCGTCGGCCTCTTCCATGTAATGCGTGGTCAGCAGCACGGTCATGCCGAACTGGGCCTGCATGTTCTGTACGTGTTTCCACACGCCGTCACGGGCTATCGGATCCAGCCCGACGGTTGGTTCGTCAAGCACCAGTAGCGACGGGCGGTTGACCAGCGCCTGGGCCACTTCCAGGCGGCGCACCATGCCGCCGGAGTAGGCGCCCGCCAGCCGGTCGGCCACGTCGAGCAAGTCCATGGCACCCAGTGCTTGTTCGACTCGCTGCGCACGCTCGGCGCGCGCCACACCGTACAGCCGTGCGAACCATTCCACATTCTGCTGTCCAGTCAATGCCGGCTCGATCGAAAGTTGTTGTGGTACATAGCCGATATTGCTACGAATGTCGGTGGTTTGGCGCCGGGAGTCCAAGCCGAAAATGCGCAGTTCACCCTGCTGGACCGGGGTCAGGGTGGTCAGCATCCGCACCAGGGTTGTCTTTCCGGCGCCGTTGGGTCCCAGTAGGCCTAACGTCTCACCCGGTCGGACCTTCAGCGTGAGGTCGTCGACCGCAGTGAACTGGCCGTAGCGGTAGGTGAGGTTGCGGCAATCGATCGCCATCGGGAGTAGTTCGGTCATGATCCTCGCTCCTGTAATCTTCGTGTCACCGTGTTGAGAACCTCCAACCCCTTTGTCAGAGAATCGATCTGATCGTTATCAAGTTCTTCGAGCACCTCGGACAACAGCACCCGCCGGGCGGCTCGTGACGCGTCGACGATCTGCTGGGTCGGCTCCGCGAGCCGGAGCTGGCAGGCACGCCGGTCGGCCTCGTCGACGGTGCGGATGAGCAGGTCGTTGCCGACCAGCTTGGTGACCAACGTCGAGGTGGTGTTGGGCACCTGTCCGAGTTCGGTGGCGGCCGCCCGCACCGAGATCCCCGGTCGTCGGCCGACCAGCCACAGCAGCTCCGACTGCGACTCGGTCAGCCGTGCGGAGTCAAAGCCGCGGCCGACAGACCTTCGAAGTTGCCGACGGAACCTGCCTACGACGCCGAAAACCTCGGCGACCAGATCGGGGTGTGACGTCAGTGTTTGCATATATAGCTCTGTTTACGAGCTAAATATGTGCGCAGGCTATGTCGGGGCTTTAGCTGAGCTACTTCTCGACGCGATGAAGGATGACGTCGGTCACTTTCGCATCGTCGATGCTCGCGGTCAGGTAGGTGCAGAACGGTTGTCGGCGCCGATCGGTCGGTGAGCCCGGGTTGAGCAGACGCAGCCCGGTCGCTGTGGTGCTGTCCCACGGAATGTGGCTGTGCCCGAACACCAGGACGTCGGTGTCTGGATACAGCCGCGCCATCCGCGCCTCGCGGCCGCCCGCGGCGCCGGTCTCGTGCACGACGGTGAGGCGCAGGCCGGCCAGCGTCACGTCGGCCCGCTCCGGGAGCCGCGACCGCACCTCGGGCCCGTCGTTGTTGCCCCAGCAGCCGACCAGCCGCGCGGACCGCGCGGTGAGCTCATCGACCAACTCGGGTGCGATCCAATCGCCGGCATGCACGACGACGTCCGCGCGCGCGACTTCGTCCCACACCCGCGCGGGCAGGTCGCGGGCCCGCTTGGGGATATGGGTATCGGCAATCAGCAGTAGTCGCACGAGTTCTATGCTTACCCACGATCAAAGGAGACACCATGCGCACCTTCGAGTCAGTCGACGACCTCGCTGCCGCCACGGGCGAGACCATTGGGCAAAGCGACTGGGTGACCGTCACTCAGGAAGCGGTCAACCTGTTCGCCGATGCGACCGGCGATCACCAGTGGATCCACGTCGACCCGGAACGCGCAGCGAAGGGGCCCTTCGGTACCACCATCGCGCACGGCTACATGACCTTGTCGCTGCTGCCGCAGCTGCAACACGACATGTACACCGTCAACGGCATCAAGCTCGCGATCAACTACGGCCTGAACAAGGTTCGCTTCCCCGCGCCGGTGCCGGTCGGCTCGCGGGTGCGTGCGCAGAGTTCGTTGGTCAGCGTCGAAGATGTCGGCAACGGCGCCGTCCAGGCGGTGGTGTCGACGACCGTCGAGATCGACGGATCGGCCAAGCCGGCGTGTGTGGCCGAGAGCATCGTTCGCTACATCACCTAGCGACGGTCGGCGAGCAGACACAGAATCGCACGCGAACGCTTCGATGAGTGCGATTCTGTGTCTGCTCGGGGCTAGAACTCCGCGATCGAGTGTTCCAGGCGTTCGGCCAGCCGGGTCTGAGCTTCCGCGCGCCGCGTCGGTATGTGCGCAGACGGGAAAGGCGTTGTCACAGGCTCGTATTCGCGCAGCGTGCGACGGGCCACCGTCATCTTGTGCAACTCGGTGGCGCCGTCGGCGATGCCGAGCGACTCGGCTGCCACCATCATCTTGACGAACGGCATCTCGTCGGAGACCCCGAGCGCGCCGTGCAGGTGCAGGGCCCGCTGGGCGACGTCGTGCAGCACGGTGGGCATGGCGACTTTCACGGCCGCGATGTCGCGGCGCACCTTCTGGTAGTCGTGGTGCTTGTCGATCAGCCAGGCGGTGCGCAGTACCAGTAGCCGGAACTGCTCGATCTGGATCCAGCTGTCGGCGATCTTCTCCTGGGTCATCTGGAAGTCGGACAGGTGGCCGTGCCGGGTCTTTCGTGACACGGCGCGCTCGCACATCATGTCGAAAGCCTTGCGCGCCAGCGCAATTGTGCGCATCGCGTGGTGGATGCGGCCGCCGCCGAGCCGGGTCTGCGCGATCATGAACGCTGAACCTTCGCCGCCCAGCACATGGTCGGCGGGCACCCGGACGTCCTTGTAACGCACGTAGCCGTGCGAACCGTGCTTGCCCGACTCGCCGCCGACCGCGACGTTGCGGATGATCTCGATGCCCGGCGTCTCGCCCGGAACGATGAACAGCGACATCTTGTCGTAGGTGCGGCCCTCGGGGTTGGTCACCGCCATCACGATGAAGAACGACGCGTGCTTGGCGTTGCTGGAAAACCACTTCTCCCCGTTGATGACCCAGTCGTCACCGTCGCGGGTCGCGCTCGTCACGAACATGCCGGGATCGGAACCGCCCTGCGGTTCGGTCATCGAATAGCACGAGGTGATGTCGCCGTCGAGCAGCGGCTGCAGGTAGCGCGCCTTCTGCTCGTCGGTGCCGAACAGCGCGAGAATCTCGGCGTTTCCCGAGTCGGGTGCCTGGCAGCCGAACACCGACGGCGCCCAGCGGGAGCGCCCGAGGATCTCGTTGAGCAGCGCGAGCTTGACCTGGCCGTAGCCTTGGCCGCCGAGTTCGGGCCCCAGATGCGCGGCCCACAATCCCTGGTCCTTCACCTGCTGCTGCAACGGCCGCAGGACGCCCATCATCTCGGCGTTCTGCTTGTCGTAAGGATCGAGGGCGACAAGATCGAGCGGTTCCAGCTCCTCGACCATGAACTTTTCGACCCAGTCCAGCTTCGCCTGGTATTCCGGGTCAGTTTCGAAGTCCCACACCGTGGCCAACCGTTCCCCGGTGCACCGTCGCACCGGCATCGTTGATGGAGCCACCTCATCGTAGGTGTGGCTTTTCTAGGACGCTTTCGCGGCCACCGCGGCGTTGATGATGATCGCCTGCACCCGATGCCAGCGTGGTTGGTCAAAACCCGCGCGCGCCAGCAGCCGGTCGGCGCGCCGAGGTGTCCGAGCCTTGCCCCGCCGACTGGTGGCAATGGTCGGAATCAGCAACGGGGAGAACTGGTCGACGAGAACGAGGTAGCCCCCGGCCCGCAGCACGCGTGCACACTCGCGCAGCCCGGCGTACTGATCCGACCAGTGGTCAAACGACGTGCTGCTGACCACCAGGTCGATCGACGCATCGGGGTGGGGGAGGTGCTCTGCGACGCCGACGGCAAAGGTCAATCGGTTGTCGTCGGTGCTGGCCCTGGCCGTGTCAATCATGTTGGGGGCGGCATCAATTCCCGCTAGCTCCTTGGCCTGCGGGTAATGGTGAGCCAATCTCCGCAACAGGTAGCCGGTTCCGCATCCCACGTCGAGAACACGTTGCGGAGCGGCAACGGTGGCGGTGGCCAGTGCGGCGGTGCGGTCGCTGATGGTGTGATGCAGCCGGGCACGCCAGCCCCGGTCGTAGCTGGCTGCACGATCGTCATATGCACCGAGATCGCGGTAAGGCCGCACGCCAGAGATTCTAGAATCACCTACCCACTAACCTGAAGTGGTGACTCCGCAGGCACGTGCGGCGGGCAAAGCCGATATTCGCGAGCTATCAGCCACGTTGAGCCGGGCCTTCTACGACGATCCGGTGTCGACCTGGATCCTGCCCGATGCCAACGCACGGTCCAAACATCTGGCCCGAGTCTTTGCGGCGATGACTCGTCATCACCATCTCGGGTACGGAGGTGTGGAGGTCGCCTGCGACGGACCGGGTATCGGTGCGGCCGCATTGTGGGATCCGCCGAATCACTGGCAAGAAACGCGCCGAGCGGAGTTGGCGATGACGCCGGCATTGCTGCGGGTGTTCGGCCTTCGGACCGCGGTGGCCCGCGGTGTGCAGGAAGCGGTGAAGCGCGTGCATCCCGAAGAGCCGCACTGGTATCTGGCAGTACTCGGAAGCGATCCGACGGTGCGCGGCAAGGGTTTTGGTCAGGTCCTCATGCAGTCACGGCTGGACCGCTGCGATGCCGAGCACGCTCCGGCCTACCTCGAGTCGAGCAAGCCCGACAACATCCCGTACTACCAGCGTTTCGGCTTCACGGTCACCGGCGAAATCGTGCTGCCCAACGGAGGCCCGACGCTGTGGGCGATGTGGCGGCCGCCGCGGTAACCGTCATGGGTTGCTTCGCCAGCCGGCGATGCCGACGGCGATCAGCCGCAGTTGTTTGACGGCGATCCGCCGGATGTCTTCGAGCGCCTCGGCGCTCTGGGCATCCTCGATGGCCTCGGCAATCACGATCATCGCGTTCACGAACAGGGTCGCCAGCACGTTGAGGTCTTCGGTGCTCCAGCCGTTGAGCCCCGGGAAGCGGGCCAGGTCGGTCGCGAGCTCGGAGGTGATCAGCCGGATCTCGGTACGGATGGCATAGCGCAAGACGGACAGGCCGCTATTGCGCTCTCGCGCGATGAATCGCCAGTGCTCGCGTCGTTCGGCGACGCTGGCGATGAGGATCTCGACGGACGATTCGATCACCCGGTTCGGATCGAGCTTGCCGGCGCGGGCGCCGCGCAGGGTGTCACGCAAGTGCCGAAACGACTCGTCGATGAGTACCAGGCCGAGGGCCTCCATGGATTCGAAGTGGCGATAGAAGGCCGCGGGCACAATGCCGACTTCGCGCGTCACCTCGCGCAGGCTCAGGCTGGAAAAGCTGTGGTCCTGCAGCAGCTTAAGTGCCGCGGCGATGATGGCCCGCCGGGTGGCTTCCTTACGTTCCTCGCGCGACGGGCTCTCGCGAGGACGCTCCCGGCCAGACCGGCGTGACCGTGAGCTAGGAGTACGGTCGTTCACTATGTGAAGCCTACCACAGAGCTGCTAAAACCCTTGACTATCGGGGCGGATCGGGAGCACGGTGTACATATGTTCACTCAAACTTCCACCCGTACGCTGGCCCAGCGGGTCCTGGGCTCCGGCCTGGTCGACCTGCTCACCGGGCCGCACGGAGTTGACCGTTACACCGAGCTGGTGACGCCGACCTGGACGCTGGGCGAAGCCCGCGCCAAGGTTATCGACGTGCGCCGCAGCACAGCGCGCAGCGTCACCCTGACGCTGGCCCCGAACGCGAGCTTCAGGTCCGCCCACACCATCAAGGCCGGTCAGTACGTCAACGTCAGCGTCGAGATCGACGGCCGCCGGCACACCCGCTGCTACTCCCCGGCCAATGCCGAGGGCAGCGCCACTCTCGAGTTGACGATCGGTCACCACGAGCGCGGACTGGTGTCGAACTATCTGTACGAGCAAGCCCGTCGCGGCATGGTGGTGGGGCTCAGCGGTGTCGGCGGGGACTTCGTCTTGCCGGTGCGCGGACCCCAGCGGCCGCGGCGGATCCTGCTCGTCTCCGGCGGCAGCGGCATCACGCCGGTCATGGCCATGCTGCGCACCCTCGTCGCCGAAGGCCATCAAGGCGAAGTCGCCTTCGTCCACTACGCGCGCAACGCCGCCGAAGCGTGCTATCGCGACGAGCTGGCCGCGCTGCCCGGTGTGCGGGTACTGCATGGGTTCACCCGTTCGGGTTCGGGTGACCTCGCCGGCCGCTTCGGGCCGGAGCACCTGGCCATAGCCATGCCAAAGCCGGATGCGGTATTCGTCTGTGGGCCAACAGCTTTGGTCGAAGCCGTCCGTGAGCACTGCGTGAACGTGTTCACCGAGAGCTTCGTGCCGCCAGTCGTCGAGGCGCCCGCCAACCCGTCGGGTGGCCGGATCAATTTCGCGGACAGCGGCATTGACGCCCTCGACGATGGCCGGTCATTGCTTGAGCAGGCCGAATCCGCCGGCCTGACACCGGCCAACGGATGCCGGATGGGCATCTGCCACACCTGCACCCGTCGCAAGAACACCGGCACCGTGCGCAGCCTGACCACCGGCGCGGTCTCCAGCGTGCCGGACGAGGACATCCAGATCTGCGTGTCTGTCCCGGTCGGCGACGTCGAACTGTCGCTTTAACGCCCCTACATCATGGGAGGAAACATCATGTCACACAACAAGACCACCCTTACCCCCGAACAGGCTGACGCATTCGGCTGCGAACTCGACGCCATCAAAGAACGCGTGATGGCCGATCTCGGCCAAGTGGACGCCGACTACATCCGCCGCGTCATCAAGGCGCAGCGTGCGCTGGAGGTCGGCGGCCGGGCGCTGCTGTTCCTGCCGCCGGCCTGGCTGCTGGGTACCGCCATGCTGGGTGTGGCGAAAATTCTGGACAACATGGAGATCGGCCACAACATCATGCACGGCCAGTACGACTGGATGCGTGATCCAACGATCTCCGGCCGCGACTTTGAATGGGACACCGCTTGCCCCGCCGACCAATGGCGGCATTCGCACAACTACATGCACCACACCCACACCAACATCGTGGGAATGGATCGCGACATCGGCTACGGCATCCTGCGGATGAGCGAGGACCAGCGCTGGCACCCGTACTACCTGGGCAACCCGGTGTACGCATTCCTGCTGATGGTGTTGTTCCAGTACGGCGTCGCGATGCACGAGATGGAAACCGAGCGCATCCGGTCCGGTGAGATCAAATTCCGCGACAAGCGCGAGACCCTCAAGGCCATCTGGAAAAAGACGCGCCGCCAGGCACTCAAGGATTACGTTGCCTTCCCGCTGTTGGCCGGGCCGTTCGCGCCGTTCGTCTTCACCGGCAACATGTCGGCGAACCTGATGCGCAACGTGTGGTCCTACATGATCATCTTCTGCGGCCACTTCCCGGACGGCACTCAGGAATTCACGATCGAGGAGACCCAGGACGAGTCCCGGGGCCAGTGGTACTTCCGCCAGGTTCTCGGCTCGGCGAACCTGACCGGGGGCAAGCTCTTCCATTTGCTGTCCGGCAACCTGTCGCACCAGATCGAGCACCACCTGTTCCCGGACATGCCGGCGCGCCGGTATCCCGATCATCGCGGGCGAGGTCCAAGCGATCTGCGAACGCTATGGCATCCCGTACAACAAGGGTCCGCTGCCGCAACAGTTCGGCACCGTGGTGCGCAAGATCGTCAAGCTCACCCTCCCGGATTCCGTGAAACTCCCGTCGTTGCTGCGACTCGGCGGTGCCAAAAACGCGGACGACCGAGAGCCCGTCGCTGCTTAACGCCCGCGCCGGGTGGGAGCACAATGGGCTCCGTGGAGTGGACCGGTGCGCGCTATGCGGATAACCCGACGGTAGAAGTCTCGTCGTGGATTGACGCCGACCCGGACCGGGTGTGGAGTCTGATCTCCGATATCAAGCTGATGCCGACGCTGAGCAATGAGTTGCAATCGGTCGAGTGGGCCGAGGGGGCTGACGGGCCTCGACTCGGCGCCCGATTTGTCGGTCACAATGAGCACGACGCATTCGGGCAATGGAGCACCACGTCGCAGATCGTCGGCTACGACCAGCCCAAAGAATTCGCCTGGGCCGTCGGTGATGCCGACAACCCCTCGGCGATCTGGCGATTCCGGCTGACGCCCCGCGACGGCGGCACCAACCTGAGCTACTGGATGCAGATGGGACCCGCACCCTCGGGCTTGTCGGTGGCGATCGAGTCGATGCCGGACAAGGAAGAAAAGATCGTGTTCGTGCGGCTGCGCGAGTTCGAGGCGGCCATCAGCAAGACCCTCGCGGCAATCAAGAGGCTGGCCGAACACGGGGTGCGGTGATGCGCACGGCGACGACGATCGAGCTGTCCGGCGAGGTGGGCGAGGTTGTCGACTTCGCCGTCGAGGCCGAGCAGCTGGGTCTGGATGTCTGCTGGGTCGCCGAGGCGTGGGGTGCGGACGCGCCATCGGCGTTGGGCTTCATCGCTGCGAAGACCGAGCGGATGCTGCTCGGTTCCGGCATTCTGCAGGTCGGTACTCGCTCACCGGTCGCCGTCGCTCAGACCGCGATCACCCTGTCCAACCTGTCCGGCGGCCGTTTCCTGCTGGGGTTGGGCGCCTCGGGCCCGCAGGTGATCGAGGGGCTGCACGGCGTCTCGTTCAGCCGGCCGCTGGCCCGCATGCGCGAAACCGTCGAGATCGTGCGGCAAGTGTTCGCGGGCGGCAAGATTTCGTATTCCGGCACGCAGTTTCAGATCCCGCGCCCCGGCGAGGCGGTGCCGATGCGGTTGTCGACGGCCGCCCAGCACGCCATTCCGATCTATCTGGCCGCGCTGTCCCCGGCGATGCTGCGGCTGACCGGGGAGATCGCCGATGGCTGGCTGGGCACCAGCTTCGTGCCCGAAGGTGCCGCCGACGCCTACTTCACTCACCTCGACACCGGACTGGCGGCCGCCGGGCGCAGCCGGGCCGACCTCGACATCTGTCAGGGCGCCGAAGTGGCCTTCGCGGCCGACCAGGACGAACTGCACGGCATGGTCGCGGACCGCAAAAAGGAACTCGCGTTCAGTCTCGGCGGCATGGGGTCGTCGAGCACCAATTACTACAACCAGGCCTACAGCAGGCAGGGCTGGGCCGAGGTGGCCGCCGAGGTGCGCGAGCGCTGGCAGCAGGGCGATCGCGACGGCGCCGCGCAGTTGGTGACCGACGAGATGGTGCTGGCCACCACGCTCATCGGAACCGAGGAGATGGTCCGCGCACGCCTTGCGGTCTGGCGCGACGCCGGCGTGAACACGGTACGGCTCTATCCCGCCGGCGACACGGTAGCGGCCAAGCTGGAAACCCTGGGCCGGGCCATCGAGCTGGTGGGTAAGACCCGGGCTCCGTGACGAATAATCCTGTAGGGCAAGGGAATATGTTCTCCGGATTCGAGTGTTCTGGAACGGCGTGCTGATGCGGGTACGGCCGACGCGGGCACCACTGCCGGCGTGGTATGTACTCGCGTCGTGGTACTGACTCAAAGTGCTTAGGCACCCAGGTGAGACTGCTACTTCTGAGATGGAGTTCTGAGACAGCACGACCTGGACAGTCGGGCGGTTCCGGCAGCCGGTGTGGCTTGTCGCAAATGTGGTCTGTTTCAAGACAACGTGGCGGCCCTCCCTGGATGCCCGGCGTCATGGCATCACCTCGGCCCAGGCGATATGTCCTTCGAGCCAAGCGTTTTCGCCATGTCGCGGTAGCGATCCCGGTATTCGCGATAGCGGGCATCGTCACCGTGAGCGCGCGCCAGCAGGGCTTACAGCCGCAGCAGCGTGATTTCGTGTAGCCGAAGCCGGTCGATGGCGGCCCGCGCATCCTCGAGATCTGCGTCGCCGCCACGTTGCAACAGAGCTTCCACTAAAACGGTGGTGGCCAGGGCGCTCCAGATGCACCCACCGGAGTCGAACACGTCGTCGGCGACGGCCCGGGCCAACGGTCGAGTCCCTATTCGGCGATGTCGCTGATTTGTTGGTGCGGTGCGAATCAGCTATAGCAGTAGGAATCCGACGAAGCGTCGCCACCCTGCAGCCGGATCTGGTGCACCCGCAGGCCGCGGAACTCCTCGCCGTGCGGGAGAAAGTTCTCGTCGATGCTCAGCCCGCCGTCGGGATCCGCGTCGAGCTTGGCCATCCAAGCGCCGACGCCGTCGGGGTAGAACTGGTCGTCCCATGCCCCGTACAGCGAGTTGGTGAAGTACACCCGCTTCCCGTCGCGGCTGACTTCGACCATCTGCGGCCCGCCTGCCAGCGGCATATCGGGCATCGCTGGATGCGCTACGCGGTCGATGATGCCGCCCAGCCGCACCGATCCCACCTGCTTTGGTTTCGCGGGGTCCGACACATCGAATTGTTTCATCTCGCCGGTGCCCCAGCACGACACGTACAAGAACCGGTCGTCGACCGACAGGTCGATGTCGGTAATGAGCGGCGGCACCGCGGCAAACGGCTTGAGTGCGGGAGGCAGGAGGTTTGGGTCGGCGGGCTCTGCGGGGATGGTGATGACCTTCTCGGCCTTCCACTCGTGCTCGTCGCGGAACCAACGCCAGACCGAGCCGGACAGGTCCTCAGTGGAAATCACCACGCCGACGAAGCCCCAGGTCGCCTCGGGGTCGTGGGACGGGCGCACCTCCAATGCCATCTGGTGCTGGGCGCCCAGGTCGACCCGCTGCATGTGCTCACCCTTGGCAAGATCCCAGAAGTGGACGGCGTGGCCGTACTTCTGGCCCAGCAACAATTCCGGCACGATGCCGTTCTCGATCATCGATGGGCTGCCCCACTCGCTCGAGATCAGCACGTTCTGATTGAGGTGCCACCAAGCGTCGTAGTGGAAGTGCTGCGGCCCGCGGTCGGTCTCCCAGGCACGCAAGACGTCGAATGTCGCATGGTCGAGCAGGGCGATGCCGCCTGGTCCATCATCGTTGCCCTCAGGGCCCCCGAGGCAGGTTAGGAATACGCCGTCTGGTCCGCAGTGAAGGGTGTGCGGACGCGAGTATCCGGCCTTTTGGGACAGGCTCTTGCCGTCGATCGTCTTGACCAGCGTCGGGTTGCGTGGGTTCGGCTGGATGTCGAACACATGGATGTTGGACGATCGCAGCCCGGGAACCAGGAGGTATCGGCGCTCGAGGCCGTGCATGTCGTGGCCCTCGTGCTTCAGCGCGCTGCTGCAGGCATTCCAACCGAAGTGATGAAGCTCGTCGCCGCGGCCGGGCACCTCTGTCCAGCCGACTACCCGCGCATAGCTGTCAGAGGCCGCATTCACATCGATGACGGTCATCGCGTCGTGCTTCTGTGCGGCGCGGTCAAAGGCCACCACATACGCGAGCTGCTCGCCGGGCGCGGCCGCCGCCTCTGCAGCGGTCCGGTAGAACGTCGGATCGATCGACGGATGAGCCATGTGGGGACCTCCCAATGGGGCCGCTAATGCTCCAAGACAAGCCGCACGCAACTGCAATCCGGTTGCCGTCAAAATCGTAGCCTCGGCCCGCACGTCCGGTCCACGATTCGCCAATCCAGCGGGCGGGGCAGGTCGTCACCCGGACCGCCCGACATTTGTGTCGAGCCCAGATCAACAACCACAGATCTGGAAATCCACGCCACCCGTTCAGCCCCACACAGGGCATCCGAGTTTCTCAGGTCGACGTACGAGCGAGATCGCGAGCGTGATCCGCGCGGCCAAGATCGGTGACTACCTCCATAGCGCCGGCAACGTCTACATCACCGACTCCGGCACAACCGGGTGCTCTCACGGCATTGGGCGTTGGGCTACGCACTGGCGCTAGGAGCACCTCGTCCGACCGCCACTACCCGAAGTTCGCACAGTGAGAGCCGGGTACGCAGGGGGCTGAATCCCGTTGGACGCCACGATCGGTACTGCCCCGGGGAGTGGGCGGTTGTTCGACACGCTTAAGTTGTGGGCGTGGCAGCTCGCGCCGTGCTGGTTACCCCACTGTCGGGGCCGCTGGCCAGATTCGGGAAAGCAGGGGCGAGCGCCCTCGCTCTGTGGGCCGAGCGTTCCGGACTAATTCTCGAGGTGATCGATGCTTACCCCTCCGCGGCCTCCGCGATACGGGCCGCCGAGGGGAGCCGGCCCGACGTGGTGTTCGGGCCCTACGGTTCGGGGCCGGCGCTGGCGGCCGCGGCCGCCAGCAACGGGGTCCTCTGGAACCACGGTGGCGCCACCGCCCGGCTAGCGTGGCCGGCGTATCCGGGTGTCGTCAACGTGGAGTCTCCCGCTTACCGCTATCTCGCCGCGGTGCTCGACACCCTTGCCGCCGAAGGTCTTGGTGCGGGGTCGGAGGTGGTAATAATCCACGTCGACACGGGGTTCGGCCGCGAGGTGGCCGCCGGGGCGGCGGTGGCGGCCCGGCGATTCGGTCTCCTGCGGCGGTCGGTCACTTTTCGGCCAGGCCGGGCGCGAGACGTGCTGGCGCAGGTCCCGGTGGGCGATGTGCTGTTGTCGGCCGGTTCCTTCGACGATGACGTCGCCATCGCGCAGTGGGCCAGCGAACGCCGTTGGCGCGCAGTTGGATTGGTCGCCGCCGGAGTCGATGAGCTCCGGCAGGCCATCGGTGATCGCGTTGAGGGGCTTTACGGACCGTGCCAGTGGTTCGACGGCGGGAGAGATGATCCCGCGGACGGACCCGACAGCAAGTGGTTCAGCCACTGTTACCGGGACGCGAACGGTACTGAGCCGCCCTATCCGGCTGCTGCGGCCTTCGCCGCGGGTGTCGTTTGGCAGCGCTGCGTGAAGGAGGCCGGAACTGTTGAATCGTTGCCGGTGCGGGCCGCGTCACAACGACTCGACACCACCACCTTGTTCGGTCGGTTCCGTGTCGACACGGTCACCGGCGTGCAAACCGGCCATCAGATTCGCGTCGTTCAGTGGCGAGGCGGACAGCGGGTGCTGATTGATCGGCCGCTTCGTCGGACGTGAGCGTCGAAGCCACATCAGCTCGTCGGCAGATCCACCCGCAGCGCCAGGTGCTCATCGAGTATCCGGCGCAGCGCGGCGTCCATCGGATGCGCGGATGCGAGGTCGCGGCCGAGCCGGCTGTCCACCACGACTACCGCGCCTTCACGCAGTTCGGCGGTGTCAACCTGATCGACGAACGGATCGAACAGTGCCGGCGGCGTGGCCAGGTAATACAGCGCCCGGCGCGACTCGTTCAACCCGGCGGCATACATCAGTCCGTGTTGAGTGATCACGAAGAGTTCCGAGGTGATCCTGGCGTTCGGGGTCTCGGCTTTGGCCCATGCCGTTGCGGCGCACCGGGATTGTCCCAATTTATCGGGGACGTCGTCAGACAGCGTGAGTAACCTTGCGACGAGTGCTCCACCCATTCGCGGATATGCGTCGATGGCGGGTCTGAAGTACCGCTGGAATATCTCGCCGAAAAAGTCGTACAGTTGCTCGCTCATCGCGGCTCCCCAAGTTGCAGACGGACACCTCAATTGTGCGCCCGTACGGTCAGCTTGGCCATGACGGCGGTCTCCTAGTCTCGATTCCACGAGGCCCTGTTGGCTTGAAGGTGGGTGATTCCGAGACAGAGTTTTGAGAGGCTCATATCTCGTCTATTTCGAGACGGCGTTCAGTTCTGCTCGGGCCTGGTCGATTTGGTCGTAGGCGTAGGTCGCCATCGCGGCGGTGGTCATCGTCTCACCCTTGCGGGCGAGCGATTCGTAGGCCGGGTCGCCGAGGACATCGCGGAGGTGGGTGATCGCGGTGGTGATTTCGGGGAACGTCGCCGCGGCCATGGGACTGAGCGCGAACCCGGCGACGGTGGCCGCCGGTTCGTAGCGTCCGAGCCGGTCGAAAAGGACGGCGAGGCTGGCCAACACGACGCGGATCACCGTGGTGTCGCCCGAATTGTGGAAGTTGCGGATTGGCAAAGTGAGGTGATCGAACGCGGCCAGTGTGTCGCCGTGTTCGGCCTCAAGTAGGGCCAGAGCGTTCGCCAGGACTGACGCGGCGGCGCGGCTGCCGCTGTCTTGAGCGATCACCAGACCCCGGCCGAGGGCGTTATGCGCCCCGATGGGATCTGCGTCACGGAAAGCCGCATCGTAGGCAAAGAGCGCGAGCGCGAGCAAGTACGGGTTGCCTGTTGCCTCCGCAGCCTCGATCAGGCCATCCGCGGAATCCATCGCCTCCCCACGCGAACCGGCCATTGCAAGGGCGGCAACCAGCCATGTCCAGATGTGGACGTGGGTGTCGCGGCGGCGTGCGAGCTGGGCGCGACACAACTCGGCCATCCGCTCGGGCTGCCCGATGGCTAGGTATACACCTCCAAGCCAGCTTTCGAAGCCGTACGGCGGCGCATCGCGGCTCCTGCCGACAACGATCTGACCGGCGTCGCTATAGCCGACAGCCGCCTCGATCCGTCCGGTCATGTAGCACTGCGACGCAATCACATACAGGGTCGCCAGCCGGGGGTGGTCGACCGCACGGGCGGGCTCGATCAGCTCTTCAGCCCAGGCGACCGGCTCCAGGGTTTGGACCATAAAGCCGAACAACCCCACACAGCTGGCGAGGGCGGCGGCGACATCCAGATCGCCCTGGTCGGCGGCCCACCGAAACGCGGTGCGCAGATTGGCCAACTCGATCGTGAACCAGTCATACGCGTCCCGCTGGCGGGGGCTGTCCCACAGGGCCATGATGTCGGCTTCCCGACCGGCGAAGTAGCGCGAGTGGGCGGCCCGAATCTCGGATGCTGCGCCGCGGGCCACGAGTTGTTCCTCGGCGAACTGGCGGATCGTCTCCAGCATGGAAAACCGGGTCCGCCCCGCCGACCGGTCAGCGACCAGCAGCGACTTGCGCACCAGGGCATCGAGCAGATCCAGGGTGGCGAAGTCATCCTCGGAACCCATGACGGCGCAGGCACTTTCGAGGTCGAATCCACCGGCGAACGCCGAACACCGCTCCAGTAGAGCCTTTTCCGTGTCGTCGAGGTGGTCGTAGGACCATGTCACCGCGTGGCGCAGGGTTTGGTGGCGTTCCAGTCCGCGCCGCGACCCAACCAGCAGCCGGAACCGCTGATCGAGACGATCACGCACCTCGCTGGCGGTCATCGACGCCATCCGTGAGGCCGCCAACTCGATGGCCAACGGGATCCCGTCGAGGCGGCGGCAGATCTCCACCACCGCGGCCGCCTCGTCAGCCTCGCCCACCGAGAAGCGCGGGGCGACGCTGCGGGCGCGTTCGACAAACAAGGCCACCGCGGCAGAATCGGTGCCCGCGCCCACGTCCAGCGAGGGCACCGGCCACAGTTGCTCGTCGGCGATTCCGAGTCCTTCGCGGCTGGTGGCGAGGATTCGTACAGTCGCCGAGTGCGCGAGTATGGCTTGGATCAGGTCGGCGGCGGCGTCGAGAACGTGCTCGCAGTTGTCGATCACCAGCAGCCGGACCCGGCCCTCCAAGGCGGCGGCCACCGACTCGGTCACGGTCTTGCCCGGTTGCTGGGTGATGCCCAGCACCGCCGCTACGGCGTCGGGTATTGCCGCCGGGTCGGTGACTGCGGCGAGTTCGAAAAACCAGACGCCGTCGGGAAATTCATCGACGAGACGGGCCGCGACCTCCAACGCCAGGCGGGTCTTGCCGACCCCGCCGACACCGGTCAACGTCACCAACCGGTGAGCCTTCACCGCGGCGTGCACCTCGCCGACCTCGACCTCGCGCCCAATGAAGCTCGTGGTCGCGGCCGCAGGTTACCCGGACTCGCATCCAGCGCCCGCAGCGCAGGAAAGTCCGTGCGCAGATCCGCCGCTCGGACCTGAAATACCCCGACCGCGGTGGCCAGATCCCGCAACCGTCGCGGCCCCAGATCGATGAGATCAACCCCGCTGAGCAGACCCGCCGTCGAGTCGGCCAACAGGATCTGACCGCCATGACCGGCGGCCATCACCCGCGCAGCGCGATTCAAAACCGCTCCGAAATAGTCGCCCTCACGCAGCTGGGCTTCGCCGGTCGCCAAGCCCATGCGCACCGGCAACTCCAGTGCCCGCTGTGCAGCCACCGCCGCATCCACCGCCGACTTGGGTGAGGCGAACGCGGCGACTACGCCATCGCCGGTGTGCTTGAACAACCAGCCACCGTTCACCTCGATTGCCGAGCGCAACACCTCGTCATGGTCGGCGAGGGCGATCCGCATCTCGTCCGCGTCGGCTTCCCACCGACGGGTCGAACCCTCAACGTCGGTGAACAAAAACGTCACGACACCCGAAGCAGCGGGCACCTCTGCAGAATCTCACATCCAACCCTGCTTCACCTCGAACATCACCGGACGCCCCAGACAACAGATCATGGGATCCACCGAACTGGTCCGCGCAGTTTCGACGACTGTTTGCTCAAGTCCAAATAGTCGAGCCCACAGCGCTCGCCTCTGACCTTGTCTTCCCTGGTCACAGCACTGCGCTAACCCTGATCTAGGGAAAGACTATTGTGACATGGGCGGCTTGACCACGCATGCCCCGCCGACGTGGATGGAAGACTCCGGGGCGAGCATGGATGCGACCACTCGCCGGATCGTCCCCTACCTCAGTTCGACCAGGGATATGCAAACAATGGCCCGGTGACTGCAAATAAGAGGAGCGACATCAGTGCGCAAAAGATCAGGAGCCAGATCGCCCGGGCGAAGAACCTGAATTCGGCCATTAGATCATCATCCCCCTCGCCCACTTCGTGCCGGATGACAGTGCTCAGCCGGTCCAGATCGCCGGCGGTGAGAGACACACCGCCGTGCACTTCTCCCGACCTAATGGCGAGCAGGTAGCCGCGGGAGCCGTCGGGCCGGTCTAGGCGTGAGATGAACACTCGGTCGCCGTCGCCGTCCTGCAGACCGATGAGTTGCGTCAGTTCGGGCTGTTTCACGGCGATCCCCTTCGGTAATTGGTTGGGACCGTGGATGGGTTGCTTTGACGATACGCAGGGCGACCAGAGCGCGCAATACCCTTGTGCCGCAAGGGTTGTATCGCTGCGATACACCCTGTCAATCCCCGGCCGGGTGAGGCGAAGGAGCAGCTCGGGGCACAGCGTCTTCTCAGCTGGGGTGTTCGAGTGCTGCTCGGGCCTGGTCGATTTGGTCGTAGGCGTAGGTCACCAAGGCGGCGGCGGTCATCGTCTCACCCTTGCGGGCGAGCGATTCGTAGGTCTGGTCGCCGAGAACATCGCGGAGATGGGTGATCGTGGTGGTGATTTCGGGGAAAGACGCTGCGGCCATGGGACTGAGCGCGAACCCGGCGATAGTGGCCGCCGGTTCGTAACGTCCGAGCCGGTCGAAAAGAACGGCGAGGACGGCCAGCGGGCCGCGGATCGTCGTGGGGTCGCCCGCATTGTGGTAGTTGCCGATCGCCACAGTGAGGTGATCGAACGCGGACACGGTGCCGCCCTGTTCGACCTCAAGTTGGGCCAGAACGTTCGCCAGGACTGACGCGGCGGCGCGGTTGCCGCTGTCTTGAGCGATCACCAGACCCCGGCCGACGGCGTGAAGCGCCCCGACGGGATCCGCCTCACGAAAAGCGACACCGTAGGCAAAGAGCGCCAACGCGAGCAACGACGGGTTGCCTGTTGCCTCGGCAGCCTCGATGAGGCCATCCGCGGAATCCATCGCCTCCCCACCGGAACCGGCCAATGAAAGGGCGCAAACCCGCCATGCCCGGATGTAGACGTGGGTGTCGCGGCGGCGTGCGAGCTGGGCGCGGCACAACTCGGCCAACCGCTCGGGCTGCCCGATGGCGAAGTATACAAGTCCAAGCACGCCCTCGATGCCGTACGGCACCTCGCCGCCATTGGCGATGACCGGCTGGGCGGCGTCGGCGTAGCCGACAGCCGCCTCGATCCGTCCGGTCGTGAAGCACTGCGACGCAATCACATACAGGAACGCCAGCCGCGAGTGGTCGACCGCACGGGCGGACTCGATCAGCTCTTCAGCCCAGACGATCGGCTCAAGAGTTTGGACATTAGCGCCGAGCCACCCCCCATAGCTGGCGATGGGGGCGGCGGTGTCGAGATCGCCCTGGTCGGCGGCCCAGCGAAACGCGGTACGCAGATTGGCCAGCTCGATAGTGAACCAGTCGTAGGCCGCACGCTGTCGGGGGCTGTCCCACAGGGCCAGGATGTCGGCTTCGCGTCCGGCGAAGTAACGCGAGTGGGCGGCCCGAATCTCGGATGCTTCGCCGCGGGTGGCGAGCTGTTCTTCGGCGAACTGGCGGATGGTCTCCAGCATCGAAAACCGGGTCCGCCCCGAAGACCGGTCGGCCACCAGCAGCGACTTGCGCACCAGGGCATCCAGCAAATCCAGGGTGGCGAAGTCATCATCGGAACCCATGACGGCGCAGGCGCTTTGCAGGTCGAATCCCCCGGCGAACACCGAACACCGCTCCAGCAGCGCCTTTTCCGCGTCATCGAGGTGGTCGTAGGACCACGCCACCGCATGGCGCAGGGTCTGGTGGCGTGACAAGCCGCGCCGGGACCCCACCAGCAGCCGCAACCGCTGATCCAGACGATCACGCACCTCGCTTGCCGTCATCGACGCCATCCGCGAGGCCGCCAACTCGATGGCCAACGGGATGCCGTCGAGTCTGCGGCAGATTTCCACTACCGCGTCCGCCTCGCCGGGCTGGGCCAGCGAGAAGTCCGACACGACGCTTTGGGCACGGTCGAGGAAAAGGTTCACCGCGACGGATTCGGTTCCGCAGTCGACATCAAGCGACGGGACACGCCATAACTGTTCGTCGCCGACCCCCACTCCTTCGCGGCTGGTCGCCAGAATCGTGACGGTCGCCGAGGCGGCCAGGATCGCCTCGACCAGATCCGCGACACTGTCGACAACGTGCTCGCAGTTGTCGAACACCAACAGCCGCACCCGGCCCTCGAGGGCGGCGGCCACCGACTCGCTCACGCTCTTTCCCGGCTGCTGGGTGATACCCAGCACCGCCGCCACCGCATCGGGTATCGCCGCCGGATCGGTGACCGCAGCCAGCTCGAAAAACCAAACCCCGTCGGGGTATTCATCGGCCAGCCGGGCCGCGACCTCGACCGCCAGGCGGGTCTTGCCGACCCCACCAACCCCGGTCAACGTCACCAACCGATGAGCCTTCACCGCCGCTTGCAGCTCGGCGACCTCCGACTCGCGCCCGATGAAACTCGTGGTCGCAGCCCGCAGGTTCCCCGGACTCGCATCCAGCGCCCGCAGGGCCGGGAACTCCACGCGTAACCCTGCTGCTCGTATCTGGTACATCCCAATTGGGGTCGGCAGATCCCGCAACCGGCGCGGTCCCAGATCGACGAGATCAACGCCGCTGAGTAGACCCGCCGTCGAGTCGGCCAGCAGCACCTGACCGCCGTGACCGGCCGCCATCACGCGTGCGGCACGATTCAAAACCGCTCCGAAATAGTCTCCGTCGCGCAGCTCGGCTTCCCCGGTCGCCAGCCCCATCCGCACCGGCAACTCGAGTGCCCGCTGCGCGGCCACCGCGGCATCAACGGCGGATCTGGGTGAGGCGAACGCGGCGCACACCCCGTCGCCGGTGTGCTTGAACAACCAGCCCCCGTGCCCCTCGATCGCCGAGCGCAACACCTCGTCATGGGCGGCCAGCGCCTTCCGCATGCCGTCCGCGTCGGCCTCCCACCGACGGGTCGAACCCTCAACATCGGTGAACAAAAACGTCACCACCCCGGATGGGGCGGCCGCCGCGGACACGCTCACAGGATTTCACACGCAGCCCAGTCCCACCTCGTACATCAGCGGATCAGGCCCGGTCACCCGATAGACGTGTATTTGAGACGAACTTCCGCGAGTCGCACATGTCGTCTATTTCGAGACATGACAAATCAGGGAGTGTTGGGGCCCGGTATGACCCGCCCGGACCCCGGCCGGCGAAGAGAGGTTAGGTGGTGTGCTGGTCGGATGAGTCGCTGGGCTCGACGATCTTTGTTTCCTCATGTGCCCCGTGGCTGATCTGGATGCGGCGCGGCTTGGCCCTTGCCGCCACGGGGAGGGTTACCGTCAGCACCCCGTTCTGATAGGTGGCGGCGATGTTGTCGGCGTCGATGTCCTCACCGAGGGACAGGCGACGCAGGTAACTGCCGGTGAAGCGCTCGGAGCTCAGCCACTGCACGTCGAGTTCGGTGCGTTCGCTGCGTTGTGCCGTCACGGTGAGAATGCCGCCGTCAACGCTTACGTCCACCGAGTCGGGGTCCACGCCCGGGAGGTCGGCGTGAAGCACGTAATGATCGCCCGAGCGGTAGAGGTCCAGCGGCATAGCTAGTGGGACTCGAGCGGATCCGGGCGATGTACCGAGCAGCTGCGCGGCGAGTCTGTCAATGTCACGGAATGGATCGGGATGAAGCACAGCAACCACCTCCTACATGCCGGTTGCCGCACCGCGCCACCGCGACGGGTGTCGGCAGGCTGCGCTCCTTCTGGTTTAGCACTCCATCTGCGCGAGCACCAGGGGCGTCGACGCTGCGTCCAGGTCTTCGGCGATGAGGACCCTGGTGTCCAGGATCGTCTTCCAGGTGAAAGGGGCCAGACGCACCTCGATCTGCTCGTCGATGTCGGTTGCGCGCAAAGGAATTGGTGATGGCCGTCGAACGCTCGGCCCAACTCCCGCTCCTTACCTGGACAGGCGTAGGCTGAGAGAACGGATCCACGGCAGACCAAGGTCGGACCGGAAGAAAAGATTCCTCCTCTCGGCTGTGGCGCCCAGCACGATCACTAGGCACCCACGCGAAGCAAAGCCCATCAACTGGGCACAGCGCGGTGGGCTTGCGTCAGGTGGGCAACTCTCTCCCGACGCCGAGGCCACATTTCACCGCGCCATCATGCACGCTTGGTAACCAGGTGGTTGGTGCTTCGGACGGCGCTCCTTTTCGCCAGGAGAGCCGTCCGACTCGTATATGCGAAACTCCCGGTACCAAATGCCACACACCCTCTGCCTTCGCGGCGCTGGTTGGTGGCCCGCGACTATCTTTTGAGAGCCTCACATGTGGTCTATTCGAGACGGCCTTTAGGTCCGGCACACGCTGCTGCGGCCGCCATCCGATTCTCCGTCGATCCTGGGCCCTGCGTTTCCGGGGTGCTCAACGGATCGATGATTAGACACTCCACGCGTCCGGGGTGTGCGGCTTCGGGAGTAAGTGATTTTGCGGTCGGTAGCGCTGGGAGCAATCCTCGCGAGACTCAGTGCACGTCGGTCGGCGCGTCTGCGGCCTTGACCAGCTTCACCTCGGGCCGCGCCGGCACCCCATCGGCGAGGAACCACCGGAAGGCCAGGTTGCCTAGCGGATAGCCAAGCGTGGTCAGTGAATTCGGGTGCGGCGTCGTTCCGCGCGACAACACAACCGTGACAGTGCCGTCACTGTTGGCTACCGCGCTGTGGCCGTTGATCGAGCAACGGGCGTCGGCCGCTCCAAAAGTGGCCATGAACTGGTTCCACACCACCAAATTCCAGAACCGGCACGACGGAGGTCGGTGCGTGATGACCAATGCCTCGTCGTCATCGAGCACGAAACTGCCGTACGAGTAGCAGGCATCGCGGGCCGACCAGCCGAAGTTGGCGTCGGGCACCTGATAGGGATCGGCGAATTTATTTGCGGCGTGCGCGGTTTCGTGCCCGAGCGCGTGTTCGTCGTCGACCCGTGTCCCGACGGCCATCGGCAAGATGGCGAACATGGTGCGCAGCCAAGTGGCCGTCGCCCGCAGACTCGCCGCAGTCTCCGCGTCGCCGTGCCGGATCGGGTCGGCCTCGTCCAGCGCTTCGATATGCCAGACGACCGGGCGACCGGTCATGGGATCGGCCTGGTAGTCACGGGTCATCAGCACGGCCGCGTCGGGTGTCGGGGGTAATTCGAAGCTGAAGTTGCCGTCGACGTCGATGTCGAGATCGCTGTCACGCACGATGGCAACCACTCGATCCGACCACGCACCCGG
This sequence comes from uncultured Actinomycetota bacterium, assembly GCA_963826365.1. GTDB lineage: Bacteria > Actinomycetota > Actinomycetes > Mycobacteriales > Mycobacteriaceae > Mycobacterium. The sequence goes on from CAWGXA010000019.1 coordinate 524,888, forward strand.
TGATGGCTCGTTGTAGGCGGTCACCGAAAAGTACACGCTGTCACCCTTATTGCCGCTGATGCGATAGCGCCGCTTCGGATCGACCGGGCAGATGAAGTAATACGCGTCGGTATTGTCGCCACCCCATCGACGATCACGGCGGAACGGGGTGTTCACCGCGACGAACTGCGGGCGCCCCGGTTCGGGGAACAGGTAGGCGTCCAACGCCACACCCAATGTCGCCGCTAGCATCCGGTAGCCGTCGGCGACGTGCCGGTCGTCGGTGACCGCGCGGTCGCCTTCCACGAAGGAGCGATCGAGTTCCCCGATGGTCGCCAGCAACTCTCGCCACGCCGTCGTCGACTCGTGTTCGGTCATGCGCTGATTCCTTTCAGGAGCAACGTGGTGGTGCGATCGACCCAGGTGTCGTCGAGTTCGGTGACGCGGGTCAGCAGGCCCATCAGGGTGATGCCGGCGATAGCTTCGGTTAATTCGGCGGTGGTCACGTCGGGCCGGACCTCGCCTCGGTCGGCGGCCCGCTGCAGCAATTCGGCGAGGCCACCGCCGATGACGCCGGCGAACCGGTCCAACAGCGCCGAGTGCAGGGTCGGGTCTGCGGCCATCTCGCCGACCAGCCCCGGTAAGGCCGCCCTGGCCGCCGGTGTGGTCAGGAAAGTCATTGAGCGACGGACCATTTCGCGCAGGTCCTCGGGCAGCGACCCGGCGTCCGGAATCGCGGTCGCGGCCCCGATCGGGAATACCGCTTCGTGGACGAGGTGCGCCTTGCTCGGCCAGCGCCGGTAGATCGCGGGCTTGCTGGTGCCGGCGCGCTCGGCGATCGCCGAGACCAAGAGCCCGGGATAGCCCGTTTCGGCGAGCAGCTCAACGGTGGCGCTCAGCACCGCTCCGTCGATTCGCGGGTCACGGGGTCTTCCAAAATCTACAACCATTACGAAACTCAGAGTAACATAAGTCGCGTGACCAATGCCGTTCGCCTTGATGACCTAGCCCTACCCCGCTTCAGCCCGGAGGCTCAGCAGATTCTCGACATGATGGCCGCGATGGCCGCGGACACTCCGCTGGACGCCGACTCGTTGCACGCCAGGGCCAGCGCCGACACCGGCCTGCACGACTTCGGTCCGGACGACTACCGGGAACGACTCGATGTCTTCCTCGCAGCGCTGCGCGATATCGACGGGCTGCACGACCCCGGAGTGGTCAACTTCTACGGGCAGCTGTTGCAGCTGCTCAAGAACCGGCTGCTGCTGACCGACCTACTGAACCGGCATCCCGAGATCGACGACATCGAATTGCGATCGCCCGTCGTGATCGCCGGGCTGCCCCGCACCGGCACCACCCACCTGCACAACCTGCTGGCCGCGCCGCCGACCTTTCGCACCATGCCGTACTGGGAAAGCGTCGAGCCGTTTCCGTTGCCGAATGAGGTTGGCGTTGAACCGGATCCGCGGCGCACCCGGATGGACGTCGCCGTCAGCGTGATTGACCTGGTGATGCCGCATTTCGCGCTGATGCACGAGATGACCACCGATCACGTGCACGAGGAAATCCAGCTGCTGGCCAACGACATATCCACGATGTTGTTCGAGACGCTCGCCGACGTGCCGCGCTGGCGCGACTACTACCGGGCGCACGATCAAACACCGCATTACCAATATCTGGCCCGGCAGCTCAAGGCCATGCAGTTCCTGCGCGGGGGGCAGCGCTGGCTGCTCAAGTCGCCGCAGCATCTCGAACAGGTGCCGGTGCTGGATCGCGTGTTCGGCGACAGCATCGTGGTGTTCACCCACCGCGACCCGGTGCCGGTCGCGTTGTCGATGATCGCGATGATCACCTATTCGGCCCGGATGCACCGCTCTCCGGTACCGGTGGAACAGATCGCGGAGTCCTGGATCGACCGCCTCGATCACATGCTTTCCGCGCTCGTCCGCGATCGCGACACCCTGGGTCCCGACCGCTCGGTCGACATCCGCTTCGACGACTTCATGGCCGACGAAACCGGCGTCGCCGAGCGGGTCTACGCCCTGGCCGGCGAACCGTTCACCGACGAAGCGCGCAAGTCAATCGCCGACTATCTGGCGGGCCACCAGCGCGGCCGATTGGGCAACGTCGAGACGTCGTTCGAAATGTTCGGGCTCCAGGAGAACGCGCTACGCGAACGGTTCGCGCCCTACGTCGAGCGGTTCCTCAAGTAGCCGCTTGTCGTGCCGCTATCGGTTGAGGCCGGACAGCCATTTGCCCGCCTCCGCGCGACATTGGTCCACCGCGACGGCACGTTGTCGCTCGGAGGTAGGCAATTCGACGTGCGCTCGGTCTCGTCCACCTGACTGCCAGTGGGCTAACTTCGGAACGCATGGTCACCATGCCCACGCTGGACGGCTCCGTCGCGTTAGAACACCGGTACATCGAGCTCGGCGAGGGCGTGACGATTCATGTCGCGGACGCCGGTCCGGCCGAGGGGCCGCCCGTCATGCTGGTGCACGGCTTCCCGGAGAACTGGTGGGAATGGCACGAGCTGATCGGGCCGCTGGCCGCCGACGGCTACCGGGTGCTCTGTCCCGACCTGCGCGGTGCGGGCTGGAGCTCGGCTCCGCGCTCGCGCTATACCAAGGCCGAGAAGGCCGAGGATCTCGCCGCCGTGCTCGACCGGTTGGGCGTCGGCCCGGTCAAACTCGTCGCCCACGATTGGGGCGGACCGACCGCGTTCATCATGATGCTGCGCCATCCGGAGAAGGTGACCGGCTTCTTCGGCATCAATACGGTGGCGCCCTTCGTCAAGTTCGGCTTTTCGTCGCTCCGCAACATCTGGCGGCTCTGGTACCAGATTCCGATTGCGCTGCCCGTGATCGGTCCCCGGTTGCTCAGGGATCCGGACTCCCGGTTTATGCGAATGTTGGGTCCATGGGTTGGTGGCGGGTTCTCGATTCCCGACGACAGCGCCCGGCTTTACGCCGAGTGCATGCAACAGCCCGGCCACGCGGAGGCCGGATCGCGCTGGTACCGCAGCTATCAGACCGGTGAAATGTTGCGCTGGGTGCGCGGCGAGTATGCGGACGCTCGAGTCGACGTCCCGGTCCGCTGGCTGACCGGCACGCAAGATCCGGTGATCACGGCTGACCTGACCGACGGATATGCCGACCACATCAGCGATTTCGAGGTAGAGCTAGTCGACGGTGTCGGTCACTGGATCGTCGCGCAGCGACCCGACCTGGTGCTGGATCGGCTACGGACGTTTCTCAAATCGTGAATTACTCGACGCCGATGGTGACCTCGGTGGACTTGATGAAGACCGTCGCGGCCTGACCCACCTTCAGGCCGAGGTCGAGCGCGGCGTCCTTGGTGACCGAGGACGTGACGACCTGATCACCGCCGTCGAGGCGCACCTTGACGACCGCCATCACGGTGCCGAGCTCGACGTCGGTGATGGTTCCGGTGAGCTGGTTCCGGGTGGATAGCCGCATCGCAGTCCTTACGTGTCTAGGGGTGTGCGATGAGCCTAGACCGGGCTAGTGGCGCGGACCCAGCAGCGCGATGGACGCATCCACGGCGGGCCCGACGATTTCGCGCACGGGCTGTCCGTCTTCGACGGCAAGCGCGGTCAGTTCCCGCAACCCGCCCAGCAAGATCACGGCCAGCGGCGGGGTCAGTGGCGGTAGCTTGGCGCGCCGGAATCCCGGGCTGGCACTGAGGTTTATCAGCAGGC
>CAWGXA010000020.1:0-196637 GCA_963826365.1 uncultured Actinomycetota bacterium
GGGGCCAGCGTGGATTACTGGGCTGCGATCGCCGAACGGCACCAGCTCGAGTTGACTGTGGTCAATCCGCTGGTCGATGCGACCTGGCGATTCATGACGCTCGACCACGACGGCAAGATCCGAATGGACTGCAGCTCGCCGGATGCGATGGCGTCGCTAATCGCCAACCGCGATCGCTATCAGATCGCCACCGGCAACGACGCCGACTCAGACCGGCACGGCATCGTCACGCCCGACGCGGGGCTGATGAACCCGAACCACTACCTGGCCGCGGCAATCGACTACCTCTACACACATCGGCCGTCCTGGCCGGCGGGCATCGCCGTCGGCAAGACCGCGGTCAGTTCCTCGATCATCGACCGGGTCGTCGCCGGCATTGACCGCAAGCTCGTCGAGGTGCCGGTCGGGTTCAAGTGGTTCGTCGACGGTCTCATCGGCGGCACCATCGGCTTCGGTGGCGAAGAGTCGGCGGGGGCGTCGTTCCTGCGTCGCGATGGATCGGTGTGGACCACCGACAAGGACGGCATCATCCTGGCGCTGCTGGCCTCCGAGATCCTGGCCGTCACCGGCTCCACGCCGTCGCAGCGGTATCAGGAGTTGGCCGAAAAATACGGCACTCCGTACTACGCCCGGGTCGACGCTCCTGCCGACCGCGACCAGAAGGCCCGGCTGTCCAAGCTGTCAGCCGAGCAGGTGACTGCCACCGAGTTGGCCGGCGAGCCGATCATCGCCAAGCTGACCGCCGCGCCCGGAAATGGCGCCCCGCTGGGCGGGCTCAAGGTGACGACGGCCAATGCGTGGTTTGCTGCGCGCCCCTCGGGCACCGAGGATGTCTACAAAATTTACGCCGAGTCTTTCAAGGGGCCTGACCATTTAGCCGAGGTGCAAGAATCTGCGCGCGAGGTAGTTAATAAAGTCATCGGGTGACCTTTTCCCTCCGCGCTGCCCGCCCGGGGGGGCGCGGGTTGCGATCTGGCAGTCTGCCGCGCGAAGTCTGGATCCTCAGCTGGGCGAATATCATGATCGCCCTGGGCTACGGTGTCGTTTCACCGGTGATGCCGTCTTTTGCGCGCACGTTCGGGGTGAGCATCACGGCGGTGGCTTTCTTGATCACCGTCTTCTCGTTGAGCCGGCTGTGCTTTGCGCCGGTAAGCGGCCTTTTGGTACAGCGATTGGGTGAGCGGCGGATCTACATCGGTGGTTTGCTGGTAGTGGCGTTGTCCACCATCGCGTGCGCGTTCTCCCAGACTTACTGGCAACTGCTGCTATTCCGAGTCCTCAGCGGCATCGGGTCGACGATGTTTTTCGTCTCGGCGTTGGGACTGATGATCCACATCAGCCCGGTCGACGCGCGCGGACGGATCGCAGGCATGTTCACCACTTCATTCATGATCGGCGCGGTCGGCGGGCCGGCCGTCGGGAGCCTGACGGCGGGCTGGGGGTTGACCGCGCCGTTCATCGTCTACGGCGTTGCGCTGCTGGGTGTGGGACTGGTGCTCGTTTACGGCTTGCAGCATTCGACGCTGGGCGCCGCGCCCCGGGAGCTGACACGGTCTACGGTGACGATGCGCGAGGCGCTGCGGTTCCGTGCCTATTGGTCGGTGCTGTTGGCCAATTTTGCGACTGGCTGGTCGGCGTTCGGGCTGCGCATCGCGCTGGTCCCACTGTTCATTTCCGACGTCATGGGCCGAAGCGTCGGCGTCATCGGCGTGGTGCTCGGGGCGTTCGCGGCGGGCAATGCTCTGGCTGTCATCCCCAGCGGCTACTTGTCCGATCGGATGGGCCGACGCACGTTGTTGATCGTCGGCTTGACCGCGTCCGGTGTGGCGATCGTCGCGCTGGGCGCCGTGTCGTCGTTGCCGGCGTTCGTGGCGATTGCGTTTGTGTCAGGCGCGACGACGGGCATCTACATGTCCCCGATGCAGGCCGCCGTCGCCGATATCCTCGGCAGTGAGGCGCGCGCGGGCACTCCGGTGGCGGCGGTGCAGATGATGGCCGATCTGGGCGCCATCATCGGCTCCATGACGGTCGGTTGGGTGGTCGAGCACCTGAGCTTCAGGTGGGACTTCACTATCAGTGGAATTATTCTGCTGATCGCTGCGGTCGGCTGGGTGTTGGCACCGGAAACGCGGCCGATGCTCGATGCGGAGCCAGATCCGTTGCCGGCTCAGGCCGACGTGGAGCTGGCCTGAGCAGCAGTTTTGAAGGACAGTTGCCAGTGGTGTAGCTTCGATTGGCACAACTTTGGGGCTATGGCGCAGTTGGTAGCGCACCACACTGGCAGTGTGGGGGTCAGGGGTTCGAATCCCCTTAGCTCCACCAAGAAAATCGCAGTTTAGAGGCACAAATCTCTCCTCAAGCTGGCGATCCCGGCCGAAATCGGCGATGGGTCGAATAGAGCAATCTGCTACTCGTTGTCCAGAAGACCTCGGACTGTGCCCCTGCGAGCCGCCAGCCGTAAGCCGGGTACTTAAGTCCACTGCGGGTTCGGCGTGTCATTAGGATTGCCGCTTGTTTTCTCGATGGAGTTGAAAGAGATTCACTGCGGCCAACAACATAAAGAACAACGGAATAAATGGAGGCTTAATTTTTAGGGGAAGTACGTTTGCCGGCACCTCGGGGTGCAAGTGCACATAGGTGGCACCCCCCATGTTGGCAATCAGCCCGGCAGAGGCAACGGACACGATCGGGCCAGCAAGATTCGAGAGCTTCCGGCTGAAGCAGGAAGCCGAAAGCAGACTAAGGCCAATGGATATTTCTCCGGCGATGCCCATTGGAATGCTGAATCGCGGCAGGCCACTTTTGGTGATCTGAACATCGAACTGCGTACGAAATGGGTCGAAGAATTTCAAGAAGCCAAACATGAACATCGTCGAACCTAGAAACATCGAATTATATTTCAAGATCTTATTATCTGAGGACGGATTCATAAATTCTTCCCTTTATGCCAGCTGCATTTTGGTGATGGTTTTGGGCCGAAATCATCCCGGGTTCGACAGCGCCGGGGGCGGCTCGGTGCGGTGTTGCTCACCGCGCGTCCGGGTGCTCGGTCAGATACCGGATGAAGCCGATCACGTCGTCGGCGACCAGCCGGCCGATGGCGCCGCTCGAGTACACGGCGAGCCGAACCGTCCCGTCCGGCGCCAAGACGAAGCCGGTCGATTGCAGATAGTGCGGGTCGTCGTTGACGTAGGCGCCCGTCACCGCAGCGACCTTGTCGGCGTCCGCGCTGTGGCCGACCGGGAAGCGCAGCCTGCGCTTGGAGACCAGCTCGATGGAGGTCTCCTCATCATCGACCGACAGGGCGACGACCTTGACGCGTAGCTCGGTCAGCATGTCGAAAGCGCGAGAGAACGCGGCCAACTGAGCGTTGCAGTATGGGCACCACGACCCGCGGTATATCAAGATGACGCCGTACGAGCCGGCGAGATCGTCCGGCAGCGAGATCGTGTCGCCACCGACGGCGGGAACTTCGAGCGGGGGGAACTGCTGACCGTAGTTCAGGCGGGACATCGGATCCTTTTCGAGGGTTGGTGGACTACGTGAGCCATCGTGCGCTAGCCAGATTGGACTATCAAGTCCAATCTGGCTAGGTTGCCTAGATGGCGTCAAAAGAGCGGCCCACTGCGGCGGCGCTAACGGCTCGCGGTGCGGCGACCAAATCCCGCATCGTCGCTGCGGCGGCGTCGCTCATCCACAAGCAAGGGGTGGCCGGTACGAGCCTGGACGACGTGATGGCGGCGACCGACACCAGCAAGTCACAGCTCTACCACTACTTCGCCAACAAGGACGCGCTCATTCACGACGTCGTGCGGAGCCAACTTGAACAGGTGATCTCTGCCCAGCAGCCTGATTTAGGCGAGATTTCATCGTGGGGTGGACTGCAGCGGTGGTGTGATCACCTCGTGAGCATGGCCCGTGCGACCCAAGGTGTCGGGGGTTGTCCGTTGGGCTCGCGCGTAGGCGAGCTCGCCGAACAGTCCGATTCGGCGCGGCAAGTGCTTGCGCAGAGCTTTGCCGAGTGGCAGTCGTACCTATCCAAGGGCTTGGCCACCATGCGCGGCAATGGCGAACTCGCTGCGGATGCCGACCCGGACGAGCTTGCATTGACAGTGTTGAGTGCGCTGCAAGGTGGACTGCTGATGGCGCAGACCATGCGCACCGCCCGACCCGTCGAACTCGCTCTGAACATGGCGCTCGGGCATATCGCTGTCTACCAGCGCAGCCCGAAGCGGGTTTCGTTGCGCTACTGGGCATTCCGGTGCAAAGGTGCCGCGAGCCGGTTACGGGTTTGCCGCCGACCAGGCCTTTCGGCCGCTGAGGGTGTAGTCTCAGGAGTGCTGGTACTCCCAGCCCCTCCGGCACGGCCCAGCCTCTGCTGCTGAACTGCCCGAGCATCCGCTCACGCCGGACACATCGTTCGTTTACCGCTCAGTCGGGATAATTTTGAATGTTCCATCGTTGTTTCAGCCGTTGATTGCTCCCTTTGGAATGCAACACTTTTCGTACATGCCGAGCTTTGGCATCCTGGGCACCTACGCGCCGACGCAATGTGGCCTGGCGACCTTTAGCGCGGCCCTGGCAGGCGCACTGACAGCCAGAGGCGCCGACGTCAGCGTCGTGCGCGTTGCCGACGGTGAGGTCTGCGAGGAGCCCAACGTCGTCGGCGAGCTTGTCAACGGCTCTGCTTCGTCCGTAGAGGCAACCTCCGAGCTCCTCAACCAGAGCGAAGTCGCCATCATCCAGCACGAGTACGGCATTTATGGTGGTCCCGACGGAGACGAAGTCGTCCAGATCATGGCCGGATTGCGCGTCCCGTCGATCGTGGTGGTTCACACGGTGCTCAAACATCCAACACCACAACAACTTTCGGTGCTCGAATCGGTAATGGCATTGGCCGATCACGTGATCGTGATGTCGGAGGTGGCCCGCCAACGCCTGTGCGCGGGCTTCGCGGTCGACCGCCACAAGGTCACCGTCATTCCGCACGGCGCGGCAGTCCCCAGGACCAACGGCGGCCAGCATCCCGACCGGCCGACCCTGTTGACCTGGGGTCTGCTGGGACCGGGCAAGGGCATCGAGCGGGTCATCGACGCCATGGCATCGCTGCAGAGCCTGCCCAACCCGCCGCGGTACATCATCGCCGGCCGCACTCACCCCAAGGTCATCGCCGCGCAGGGGGAAAGGTATCGCGAAGCACTTGTCGCGCAGGCGAAACGCCTCGGCGTCGCAGATTCGGTGTCCTTCGACGCCGTGTACCGCACCCCCGACGAGCTCACCGCGCTCATCCCGACGGCTACCGTCGTCGTCCTGCCCTACGACTCGAAGGACCAGGTCACCTCCGGTGTGCTGGTCGACTCCCTTGCGAGTGGCCGCCCGATCGTCGCCACCGCGTTCCCGCACGCGGTCGAGCTCCTCGGCAACGGCGCGGGCACCGTAGTCGGTCACGACGATCCCGACGCACTGGTCGCAGCGCTGCGCCGGCTGTTGACCGATCCGCAGGTCGCCGACTCCATGGCTGCCAAGGCCCGCGGGCTGGCCCCGACGATTGCCTGGCCCGTCGTCGCCAACGCCTACGCGGGCGTGGCGCGACGACTGGTGGTCACCCAATCGGCAATGACGTGACCGCGGCCGCGCCCACCCCGGTGTTCGCGCACCTGTTGCGAATGACGGACCATCGCGCCACCTTCGAGCACGCCTGCATGACCGAGCCCCGACGTGAGCACGGGTATTGCACCGACGACATGGCCAGGGTGCTCGTCGTCGCCACCCGCGAGCCCGACGCACCGGGTCCCGTGAAGGGCCTCGCCCGCAAGGCCCTGCAGTTCTTGAACGACGCCCAGTCCTACGACGGCCCCTGCCGCAACCGGATGGACCAGGCCGGACGATGGACCGACCAACCCACCACGGACGACCACTGGGGCCGCTGCATCTGGGGACTTGGCACCGCCGCCGCCCACAGCGGTGTCAGCCTGGTGCGCCGACTGGCCGTGATTCAGTTCGAGCGCGCCGCCAAGGCCAGGTCGCCGTGGCCGCGGGCGATGGCGTTCGCCGCAGTCGGCGCCGCCGAACTCCTCAGCTTCGAGCCCGGTAATTCCGCGGCCCTGGGACTCCTCGCCGACTACGCCGCCACCGTCGCGAGATCCGAGACCAACTCCGACTGGCCTTGGCCCGAGCCAAGGCTCACCTACGCGAATGCGATTCTCCCCGAGGCGATGATCGCTGCCGCCGTCGCGCTGGACGACTCGGACCTCAAACAGCGTGGCCTGAATCTGCTGGAGTGGCTGCTCCAGCACGAAACGATTGACGGCCACCTGTCGCCCACCCCCGTCGGCGGCCGGGGACCGCAGGACAGCCGGCCCGCCTTCGACCAGCAGCCGATAGAGGTGGCCGCCCTCGCCGACGCCTGCGCACGTGCCGCAGCTGCCGATCCGCGGGCGTTTTGGCCGGAAGGGATCCGGTCGTGCGCCGCCTGGTTCCAGGGCGCCAACGACTCCGGGTTGCTAATGTGGGACACGGAGACCGGTGGTGGTTTCGACGGGTTGCTCGCCGACAGCGTCAACCTCAACCAGGGCGCCGAATCGACCCTCGCGGTGATCTCCACGCTGCAACACGCGCAGCGCTCTTCGCTGGTCGCACAATGACTTTGATGAGCACCGGGCTCGTCACCCGCGAACCTCACCGGGTCGCGGCCAATCCGGCACGGGTGATCACCCGGCTCTTCGTGCCCGGCCAGGAAGGCTTCGAGCTTCAGGAGTCCCGAGCGGGAGTGGTGCTCAAGCGCATCCTCGCCCTGACCGACGAAGACGTTCGGTCGTCCCTGGACGACGTCGTCATCCGCTTCGACGGACGCCACCGCGACCTGGCGGCCACGTTCCGTCGGCACGCCCACGAGCTCGCCGACCGCCTGGATCCCGACATCCAGCTGTCCGATGAGCGAATGCTGTTGCTGGGAGCCACCTTTACCAGCGAGTACGCCATCGAAGGGGCGGCGCTGTGCAACCCCAGCATGGTGGTCCACCCCGATCAGACCGGCATGGCGGCAGGCAGCCTGCGCTTCCTGATGAGCGTGCGGGGGATCGGGGAAGGGCACTGCTCGTCCATCGGGTTCCGCACCGGTGTCGTCGACACCGCGGGCCGAGCCACCATCGACGAGCCGGCGGCCTTCGCCACCACCGGACGCGTCTCGGGCACCTTGCTCGACGGCGCGGTGTTCCGCGGCGAACTCGGCCGCATCGGCAATGCCGGCGAGGCCGCGAACTACGTCTTCAACGCACTCGGTGACCGCTTCACGCGATCCGACCTCGACGAGCGACTCGACCACCTCCGGGCTCACCTGAGTACCCGCGGACACGGGGAGCGCGCGGTCGCCCTGATCCGCACGATCGCCACACGGTCCTATGCCGTCGAATTCCCCAGCGACGTATCAATTTCCGAGCGCGTGCTGTGGCCGTCGATGGAGGCCGAGCAGGCCGGTATGGAGGACGCCCGCTTCGTCCGCTTCGTCGACGACGACGGCTCGGTCACCTACTACGCCACCTACACGGCCTACAGCGGATCTCACATCAGCCAACAACTGCTCAAGACCAAGGACTTCCAGTCCTTCACTTCCGGGCCGCTCGTCGGGAAGGCCGCGGCCAACAAGGGTTTGGCATTATTCCCCCGACGAATACACGGCCGCTACGCCGCCATGTCGCGATCGGACCGCGAGACCAACACCGTCGCCTTCGCCGACCATCTGGCGGTCTGGACCAGCGCGTCGCCCTGCCAGCAGCCGGCCGAGGCATGGGAAGCGTTGCAACTCGGAAATTGCGGCCCGCCAATCGAAACCGACGCAGGGTGGCTGGTGCTCACCCACGGTGTCGGACCCATGCGTACCTATAGCATCGGCGCGATTCTGCTTCACCTCGACGATCCGACTCGGGTGCTCGGTCGGCTACGCCGCCCACTGCTCAGCCCCGCCCGCGACGAACAGAACGGCTACGTGCCTAACGTCGTATACTCCTGCGGCGCGCTCGTTCACGCCGACACCCTGGTGATCCCCTACGGAATCGCCGACGGCGCCATCGGCATTGCCACCGCGCCACTTCCGCAGTTGCTGGCCACGATTGTTCAGCAACCAGATCGCCCGAGATGAGGTCACCATCAGTACGATGAGAAGGTCCAGCGACAGAACGCATAATCCGCTCGGCGAGTACGTCCTGCACATGGGTGCGGGATTCGCCGCCAGGGAACGTCCGCACGTGCTGGAGGCGTTGGCCACGCTCGAGCCGCATCTGGGCCGGTGGGACCCGCATGACATCAGCCTGGAAGTCTCGTTGCAGGACCGCGGCCGCAAGGAGCAGCGTGTCACGTTGCGGACGACCTTGCCTGGTCTCCCGCCGGTCGTGGCCGTCGCCGACAACCGCAACGTCACGTGCGCCCTTCACGAAGCCAAGCATGAGTTGATCCGGCAGCTCGAACACCAGAAGTCGGCGCGCGAACCCATGCACAATCGCAAGGTCGGGCACAACACGATTCGCCACCCGGGCGCCTCGACGCAGGGCCATCGCATCCCGCCTGCACCGTAGTCGCGCGAGTGCCGCCTGGTCCGTGCGCGCTCAGAGGCGAGAGGTGACGCCGATCCACCGGCAAGCCTCGCTACGCTCCGACCATGACGACGGTTAGCAAGGCGAGGTCTTTGGGGCTGGTCACCGTGGCGTACAGCATCGCCATCGCGGTGGCAGCGGCATGGCTGACCTGGGGCCCGCGCACAGGACAGCTCTGGCTCGACACCTTGATCGCCGACGTGTTGGCGACCCTCGTGGTTTTCGTATTCAGCCGGGCCTACCGCAACTCCAGTTTCTACGACGCGTACTGGAGCGTCGTTCCGCCGCTGCTGTTGTTCTATTGGTGGAGTAGGGCCGCGCCCGCGGTCGACGCGTTGCGGTGCTGGCTCTTGGCCATCGTGGTGGTGCTGTGGGCGGTGCGGTTGACCGCGAACTGGGTCTATTCGTTTCCCGGTCTGCATCACGAGGACTGGCGCTACCCGATGTTCAAGCAGCGGGCCGGACGCTGGGAGATTTTGGCCGACCTGTCGGCCATCCATCTGATCCCGACGCTTCAGGTCTTCCTGGGGATGGTCCCGGCATACGTCGCGGTGACGCGGCCCAGACCGGGATGGGTGTGGCTCAGCTGGGTTGGCTTCGTGGTGGGCATAGCGGCTGTGGCACTGGAATTTATCGCCGATTTGCAGATGCACCGATTCGTGACGCAGCGGCGTGGCGACGAGGCGATGGACCGAGGGCTGTGGAGCTGGTCGCGGCACCCGAACTACTTCGGTGAGTTTAGTTTCTGGGTTGGGGTCGCGTTATTCGGTATCGCGGCGGCACCTGGTGACTGGTGGTGGCTGATCCTGGGATCGGTCGCGATGCTGGCGATGTTGCTCGGTGCCAGCATTCCGATGATGGAGGAGCGCAGCTTGCAACGCCGCCCCTCCTATCAGGACGTCGTGGACCGGGTGCCGCGGTTCGTGCCCCGCCCGCCACGAAAGGCCAAGGCATAAAAGGCACCGAGCGTACGCTGCACCCAGATACGGCGAAAGGTCAAATCCATGCGAATGAGCCTGATCACTAACCTCAACAACAAGACCCCGATCGAATCCTGTATCCGCGACTTGACCGACGCGCGCGAGGCAGGGTTCTCTCGGCTCTGGATGACGCAGATGCCCTTCGATGTCGACCTGCTGACGGTGCTGGCCGCCGCGTTGCGTGAAGTCCCCGACATCGAAGTGGCCAGCGGCGTGGTGCCGATCCAAAACCAGCACCCGACGCTGCTTGCGCAACGGGCGTTGACACTCAACATCATTGGCGGCGGACGATTCACATTAGGTATCGGTGTCACCCACCGGGCGGTGACCGAGGGGATGTGGGGCATCTCGTGGGACAGGTCGGTGAAACGACTGTCCGAGTATCTCGACGGCCTGCTGCCCCTGCTTGCCGGCGAACCGGCCGACGCGCTCGGCGAGCTCGTCACGACCAGGGGAGCGCTGCAGATCCCAAACGCTCCGACACCCCAGGTCTACGTTGCGGCGCTGGGTCCGCAGATGCTGCGAGTTGCCGGTAGACGTACCGCGGGAACCATCACTTGGATGACGGGCCCGAAGACGCTGCGCGAACACGTCGGACCCACGCTGCGCGATGCCGCCGCCGAGGCGGGCCGAGCCGACGGGTCGGTCGCGGTGGCCGCCGCACTGCCGATCAGCGTGACCGACGATGTCAGCAAGATCCGATCACTGGCCGCGGAGCAATTCGCGATGTACGGTCACCTGCCGTCGTATCGCGCCATGCTTGATAGAGAGGGCTTTTCCGGCCCCGAGGACGCCGCACTGATCGGCGACGAGTCCACGATCTCGCACCAACTCGACGAACTTCGTGATGCGGGAGTGGACGAATTCGTCGGCATTCCGTTCGACCCGTCACCCGAGGGAGCACAGCGGACCCGAGCATGCCTTCGGGCCTGGGCGTGATGACTGACTCTTCGACCGAGCTCACTCGACGACTTCTGGCAGAGCTCGTTGCCGCCTTCGGTAACGCGGAGCGTGTGGTCAGCCTGCTTGCCTCCGACGCCCAGTGGTGGATCACGCCGACGGTTGGTGTGCTCGGCAGTCCCACCATCGGCCGCGATGCGATCCGGGACTCGATGGCGGTGATCTTCGGACAGATGTATGCCGACGTCCGCACAGACGTGCACCACACCCTGGCCGAAGGCGACACGGGGGCCGCCCGTTTTACGATGTATGCCACTGCGCTTTTCGCCGACGGCAAGCCTTATGAGAATGAGTACAGCGTCTGGATACAGACTTTCGACAACCGCATAGTTCGGGTGTGGGAGTACTTGGATGTCGCGCATGCCGCGAGTCAGGTCGGCGCCTGATCGCCCGAGCGGCCGTCGAGACTTAGCTTTTCGGGTCGAACACGACCTTGAACACCTGATCGTGCCTATCGGCGAAGATCTCGTATCCCTGCGCCGCTTGGTCAAGGGCAAGGCGGTGGGTGAAGACGTCGTTGCCGAGGTCGAGCTTGCCCTGCTCCAGTAAGGGAAACAGTCGATCCCACATCAGCGGAACGTCCGTCGTGCCGAAACGAACAGTGAGGTTGCGGATGCCCAACTCGATCGGGCTGACCGGCACGGTGGCATCGGTGATCAGGCCTATGACCGACACGGTGCCGCCGATGCGAGCGCTGCGCATCGACTCGACCAGCGTTGTGGCCTGCCCGACGGCTTCGATCACGCAGTCGGCGCCTCGTCCGGAGGTGAGTTCGGCGACTTGCGCCGACGCGGGAGCGACGGCGGGATCGAATACCTCCGCGCCGAGCGCCTCGGCGCGCTCGCGGCGATCCGGCAGGTTGTCGAACGCCATTACTCGCGCCGGGGAGTAGGTGAGCGCGTTGGCCACGACGCTGAGTCCTATTGGCCCTAGGCCGATTACGACGACGGTGGCACCTTGTGTTATGGAGGCATTGCGTGCCGCGAACGCCCCGGTCGGCAATACGTCGGTCATGAGGATGGCCTGGTCGTCGGTTACCCAGCTCGGTAGTTTGCGCAGTACATGATCGGCGTGGGGGATCGCCACCAGCTGGCACTGGCCGCCTGGGACTTCTCGCAGCGTCCCGAAATTGACCCACCCTTGCGCGCATGCGGTGGGCCGCAGCTCGTGGCACGGGTCGCAGTCGCCGCAGCCGTAGAGCGCCATGTTCATCACGCGGTCGCCAACACGCAGGTGCGTCACCTCTTTGCCCACGGCGACAACGGTTCCGATGAATTCGTGGCCCGGCCGCACTCCGCTGAAGTCGCCGAAGTCTCCCCAGTAGAAGTGAAGATCGGACCCGCAGATCGAGGTCTGCTCGACTTCGACGATTGCGGACCGCTCATCGAAGAGGGCGGGGTCGGGGAAGTCGCGGACCGCGACCTTGCGTTCGCCCTCGAATACGACCGCCTTCATTATTCGTTGGGCCCTTCCTCGTTGAGGGCGGTGAGGTCGGGAATCGCGAATTCGCTGGTGATTTCGGCGCCATAGGCCGTCTCTGCGATGGGGACCATGCTCGGCATCACCGGGATGTTCAGTCCGCCGTCGGCGCCGAATACCTGGCCGGTCATCCACGCCGCCTCATCGCTGGCGAGGAACGTGACGACGTGGCCGATATCCTGCGGCGTGCCCGGGCGCCCCAGGGGAGTGGCGCGCCGTAGCCTGCGATCCAGGGACTCCGGCGTGACCGCAGACATGATCTCGGTCGGGATGTACCCGGGTTGCACGGCGTTGACGCGGATGTTGTGTGGCGCGAGTTCGATTGCCGCACATCGTGTCAGCATGTCCACCGCGGCCTTGGAGGTCACATACGCCGCCAGCCAGGGCTGCACCTTGGTCGCCGACGTGGAGGAGATCGTGATGATGGAGCCCCCGCCGTGACCGCGCATGGTCTGGCCAGCGTGCTTGATGCAGAGCGCCGTCCCGATCACATTCAAGCGGAGAACGTAGTCCCACGCGTCTGGCCCCAATTGCATGATGGCGCCGGGGAATCCGCTGCCGGCGTTGGCGACCAGGATATCCAGGCCTTGTCCATCGGCGGCCACTTGAACCGCCCGTTCGACCTGGGCTTCTTCGGTCACGTCGCACACGACGGCCGCGGCCTTGTCGGGGGAAGCATCCATTCGTCGCAGGGCGTCTTGCAGGACATCCTCGCGTCGGCCGGCGATCGTGACGTGTGCACCCGCGGCGAGTAGACGCTCGGCGCAGCCGTATCCGATCCCGGTGCCGCCACCGGTGACCAGGGCTCGCCGTCCCTGAAGGTTGGTCATCAGTTTCTGCTCCTCAATCTCGTTGTTCTGTTGCGACGTCGAATGTTTCGTTATAGGCGGCGAATCGCTCGTTCAGCTCGCCACGATCCAGCCCGAAGTCAGTGTCGGTGTATCGGTGGACTCCGTGGTGATGCTGCGGCCTCGCCGAGGCAAGTTGACCCATCGCCGCCTCGACCGTCGGCCGCAAGGGGCGCTCCAGTTGTTGGTAGACGGCCCGCATGGTGGTCATCGGGTCGCGGACCAGATCCGGGTAAGCCACATGGATCATGGCCGACGGGCCGTGCCGGGTGTGGTAGGCCCTCAGGCCATCGGCGCAGTGAGCAACGAATTCGGTTGTGACCGTGCCGATTACCTTACGGTCGGCACCGTCACTCGTCGTCTCATTGAGAAACGTGATGAGGCTGGCCGTCGAGGCGGTACACACGGCCGGGTCCCGATGGGTGACGATGAACGTCGCATCGGGGTAGGTCTTTTTGAGCTCCTCCAACGCGTAGCCGTGTTGTGGCCCTTTGAGATTCCACCGGCCGGGGAGCCTGGACTGCAGCAGTTGGAGCAGTTGCTTGTGGTAGCCATAGGCCGGGTTCGGATCCGCGGACATCATCCAGCGGAAGTAGCTCGGCACGAAGTAAACGGTGGGAAAGACCGTGCTGTTGAACTCATGCGTGAGCAGGACATTGCACTCGACCGGCGCGTCCGGCGGATCGTGATGGATGGCCTTGAATCCGGGTAGCACCATATCGCTGACGGTATCCAGCTCGATGGCCATCAGGTAGCGCGCATCGGTTGAGTACGTGGCTGTTTCGGGCGGCGGCACCGACTCCATGGCTTCCCATCGCAGCAGTGACCGCAGGCCATCGTCCTGGCCAAGGAGGTGGCTGAGCAGGGTGGTCCCCGAGCGCGACATGCCGACGACGAAGATCGGAGCTTCGATCCGCTCGTCGGCCACCTCCGGGTGATCGGCACGCCACGCCTCGACCCTGAGCCGGTTCGTCAACGCCGACATCAGGGCGGACTCGGCCATCACGGTCCCCAGCTCCGATAGGTGGGCTTCGTGATTGAGGCCATCGACGAAGTGCGCCAGTCCTTCCCGGAACGATGGGTCGCCGAAATCGTCGGTTCCCGCGGTGTCGGCGGCGCGCGCGAGTAGCGTCTCAACGTCGAACATCCGGGAGGCCTCCTTGCCTAATTTTCATGTTGATTATTAGAAGTCTTATGGTTAACGTCAACCCTTGTGATGGCAGCAGCCCGGCACGGGACTTCTCGCCCGGCCGGCCGGAGTCGACGAGGCAGGCCCGCCCGCGTCGATGCCACGGCGATCGCTGACGCGGTCCTGCAGATCGGGGTCGAAGAGGCGACCATGGACCGCGTCGCTGACCGGCTCGGCCTGAGTGTGCCCGGCCTCTACCACCACGTCCGCGGCCGCGACGACCTGTTGCGTCTCGCCGCCGAGCGGACGATGAGCCGCACCGCGGCGCCCGAATATGACGGGGAGCACTGGAGCGACTGGCTCATCCGCTGTGCCCGCTTCATCCGCGGCGCGTTCGCCTCGCAACCGGCGCTGCTAGAACAGTTCGTCGGCGGCTCAATGGACGACGACACGCAACTGGCAACCATCGATGGTTCGCTGGAAGTGCTGTGCCAGCAAGGCTTCACGCCGGAACAGTCGCTCAGCGCATGGGCTGCCGTAACGGATATGGCGCTGGGAAGTGCCGTCGAGCAGGTTCGCGAACGTCGCAAGGTCGCCGAAGGACGTTCGTGGCCGGCACGGATACTGGCCGCTTCCGGGCGGCGCGCCACCTCGGAATTCGCGGTCCTTCCCGCGGTCGCCTCCATCGACCCCTACAGCGACGACTCGTTCGAGGAACGGCTGGCGCTGCTCATGGCCGGCATCGCGGCGCGGTACGGGATGCCATGACCGACTGGGAGAGTCGGCTCGAAGAAGCGTCGACGGCCTGGAGCGCGTGGTGTCGCGCGGTCGAATCCGCCGGACTCGACGCTTTGTCCAAGACCATCACCCACGACGAGATCGACCTCGCCGAGGGCGTCCGCCACCTCGCCCGGATGGTGCGGCTGACGCTGTTCAGCGCCACCGAGAACCGCAACACCGCCAACCCGTACTTCTGGCCTGCGCTCGACCCACACCTGAAAATGGGCGGCGACAACCCCCAGGGTCTGTATCTCTCTGCACCCGCCAACGGAACGGACACTTTCCGAATCACCGGGACCTCCGGTTCGGCCCGCTGGGTATCGTGCATCCTTGGACGCTCACCCGCCGGCGTCCAGGCCGGACTTCCTCCCTTCGGCAACGCCATCTTTCGGCCCGACATCGTCGCCGGCCCCGACGGTACCTTCGAGATCTTCGTTGCGCCCCAGCGGCCTCAGGGCGCTGTCAACTGGATCGAGAGCGACGAGTGGACGGTGTCCGTGCTGCTACGGCAGTTCTTCGGAACGCTCGACGATGTCCAACCGATGGAACAACTGGAGATCGAGAACGTCAGCGCCGGCCGACAGGCGACCGCAGCCCTGCGCGTGAAAGAGGTTGTCGACCAGCTGGACCGATCCGCCGCGACCTTCTCGATTCTCGTGCCGCTGATGCAGTCTGAAATGGTCGGAAAGGGTTCGGCGAAAAACCAGTTCGTGACCGATATCGGCGATCCGACCTCCATCAGCGGGGGAGTGCCGGGGGGCAATGCCGTCACGGCAAGGTGGGCACTGGAACCCGATGAAGCGCTCGTCGTCGAGGTGACGCCTCCTGCGCCGTGTGGTTACTGGGACGTGCAGGTGGGCAACGGCTGGTACGAGTCGTTTGACTATCGCAACGTCTTCAGTGGCTTCACTTGCGAGAACGCCTTTTTGAACGAGGACGGGTCGGTGGCCATCGTCGTGGCAGGACAGGACCCGGGCACCGCCAACTGGCTTGAGACCGCCCAGCACCGGGAGGGCCATATCGCAATCCGCTGGCAGCTTTCCGAAGGTGACCTGCCCATCCCTCGCTGCACGGTGGTGAAAGTCACCGACGTGGCCGAGCGATGGGGGTTGCCGTCCGTGTCAGCTGAGCAGCGGGCTGGCGAGCGACGAAAGCTGGTGCGGTCGTTCGACATTCGCTTCGGACAGCGACGCACGACGGACACATGAGGAGAACCAGGTGAACCCCAGCTATGACATTGAACTTTCCGTCGCTCCCTACACATTTCCCGCCCGCAGCGCGGGGCCGTCCGACGGGCCACTCGTCCTGCTGCTGCACGGCTTCCCCGAGTCCTCCTGGGAATGGCACGACCAGATCGATGCGCTGGCTTCGGCCGGATACCGAGCCGTGGCACCTGAACAGCGCGGCTATTCACCCGGCGCCCGACCGGAGGGAATCGAACACTACTCGATCGACCAGCTCGTCGGTGACGTCATCGGCATGGCAGATACGTTGGGCGCCAGCACGTTCCACCTTGTCGGTCACGACTGGGGGGCGATCGTCGCCTGGCATGTGGCGGCCGCACACCCCGAACGTCTGGAGACCCTGACCATTGTCTCGGTGCCGCATCCGACGGCGTGGGCCGCGGCGTTCGCCGACCCGTCGAGCGACCAGCCTGCCCGGTCGGCGTATCTGCCGGAGATGAAGAGGCTGGGCTCCGAGGACGGAATGGGAGTGGATTTCCTGCGCTTCGTTTTCGAAGCCAGCGGCCTCGGCGAGCACGACACCGAACCGCATATCGCCGTGTTGGGGCAGCACGCGGCAATGCGGGCGGCTCTCAACTGGTACCGGGCTTACGATTTCACGACGATGGGGCTTCCGGACATCACGGTCCCGACACTGTTTGTGTGGTCACCCGAGGACATGGCCATCGCGCGGGAGGGCGCCGAACTCACGGCACATCACGTCGACGCGCCCTATCGGTTCGAGGTCATCGGCGAGATCGGCCACTGGATCCCCGAACTGGCCGCCACCGAGTTCTCCGCGATGCTCCTCGAACACCTCGCAGCCCACACGACCGAGTCGGCTGGGTTGTAGCCAGCCCACTCACGGAGTCGTCTGGGTACCTGCTGGAGCGTCGGGACCAGGCGGCGGATGGTTCGGCGATGACGGTGCGGGCCGCGTCTGACTAGGGCAGTTGCCGGGCATAAACCACGTCACGCCGCCAATCCGGGTATAGGTGATCCCGCAGGTCAGCGGCACCACGTGCGGGGTATGGGCGGTAGCTATCAGAGCCGCCATCGCGCCGACCATCATCGTGGGAAGGATCAGGGCCGAGAGGAAGCTCCACGCGAATGCGATCCGGCCGGCCATCGCGGTTCCTGCTCTCCCGGGAAGTTGATTCCCCAGTGTGCGCCACGTCGTGACTGTGCGCAATTCGGAGGAGCCAGGCTCCGGTGTTGTCACATGCGAAAATTATTGATGGCAACGTATGTCAAGCCTGGCCCTCGGAATCGCCCGATGCGACAACGGCGCCGACCGAAAACGCAACGCGGCGACCCGCGCCACCGTCGTCACCGCTCGCGCCGGGGCTCGTCCACTGCACCGCAGCGGTACCTGACACATGCAACGCTGCGCCAGTTGTGAAGTCGAGGAATAACAGGGCAGCCTCGTCGTCGACTGCCAGGTTGCCGAAACTGTTGAACATATTGTTGCCCGGGTAGTCCGGCCACCACAACCGGTCGGGGGAGTCGACCCTGACGAATCCGGCCGGACCGCCGCGGTGGGATGCATCACTGCCCCGGGTGGGATGCGTTGTGCCAAGAAAGAATGTGTCGGACGCCGCGATCATTGCCTGATCGGTCGCGGTCAAAGATGTTGTGCGCGTTGAGTTGACCAAGGGTGTGGCGGTCACCGTAGCCATGTCGAGAGTACGGCGGTGGATGTACTGGGGGCAGTTTCCGTATGCCTGGTCCACGTGCACCGTCATGCCGGCAGCGTCGGCATCGACGAGAATGCCGTTCACCCGCAGTCTGCGCCGGGTGGCAAAGTCGATGGCGATCAACCCGACCTGCTGGCCGATCGGCATCCGATGCAGGGGATCGCCCTCGCGGGGAACGGCCGAAATGTGCAGGGTGTCGCCGGCGCCGTGCAGGAACCCTGGTTGCGCCGATAACGGAGAGATCCATAGGACTCCCTGTTGATCACGCCCGCTGAACGCGGCAAACCGCTGCGATGCCAGGAATTGTGTAGCGCCCTTCGACAAGCCAGTCGCATCGAGCATTCTCTCGAGGCGTTTTGCCTCAGCCTCGACGCCGGCTCGGCGTTGCGTGGCCACCTCACCCTCGTGAAAGCCCGTCGCGGTCACCTTGAAGTCCTCTCGCCGTTGCCCACAAATAGGTAACGCTGCAGGGGTTCCCCACCTTCCCGGCGCTCGACAGCGGGTAAGTCGAGTAGGTGTTGCGTCCCGCTACTGGGGAGCGCCTCGACGAGGGATTAGCCCAGCTGAGCCACGATATTTCGAAGGCAATCGGCATGCCTGACGCCGGTTGCAGAGTGGGCTACCGATAGGTATACAGTATGAGTAATTAGTGACCCACGAAGAGAGGTCCGGCCCGTGACCGTCGCCGATGACAGCGTCGTGAGCACGAACGACCAGACGGCGATGCCGTCCCAGAGTGGGCCTGCCGTCCTGTACGAGGCACGCGATTCCGGTGTCGCGCTGGTGACCTTCAACCGGCCTGAGCGAATGAACGCGTGGGGCAACCCCATGGGCTCGGAGTTCTACCGGTGTGTTGAAGCGGCCGAAGCGGACCCCGCAGTGCGGGTTATCGTCATCACCGGCAAGGGTCGCGCTTTCTGCGCCGGCGCCGATATGGGCGGTATGCAAACCCTTTCGACGGACACCGTGGAGTCTGGAGAGCAGACCGACTTCAGCGCGCTGGTGGCCGAGAAGCATCCATACTTCCTGACCCAGTTGACCAAGCCGGTAATCGCCGCGATCAATGGCGCGACCGCGGGCATTGGGTTGTCGCAGGCACTGATGGCTGACATCCGGTTTGCCGCGGCCGGTGCCAAGTTCAGCACGTCGTTTGCCCGTCGCGGTCTGGTCGCCGAGTACGGGATCTCTTGGATTCTCCCGCGCTTGGTGGGCTGGAGCGCGGCGGTCGAGCTACTGCTTTCGGGTCGAACCTTTTTCGCCGAGGAGGCCGCCGAACTGGGCCTGGTCACCGAGGTGGTTCCGGGTGAACAGCTGATGGAGCGCGTGCTCGCCTACGCTGAGGACATCGCCCGCAATTGTGCGCCGAGTTCCCTGGCCGTGATGAAGCACCAGCTGTACGCCGATGCCGGCATGGGCATCGTGCAGACCAGCGAGAAGGCCGAAAAGCTTATGCACGAGGCCATGCAGCGGACTGACTTCATCGAGGGCATCACCGCGTTCTTCGAAAAGCGTTCGCCGAATTTTCCGCCATTGATGGCCAAGAGTGCCTGAGAGCAGAATCGGCAAAGGATTAAGTGGGACCCGAGAGGACACGATCATGACAGCGCTGGATTACCGGGCGATTGACGTCGACAACCACTATTACGAGCCCATTGATTCTTTCACTCGACACCTGCCCAAGGAGTTCAAACGCCGCGGCGTACAGATGGTGAAAGACGGCAAGCGCACCTGGGCGTTGATGGGGGAGGAAGTCAATCACTTCATCCCGAACCCGACCTTCGATCCGATTATCGAGCCGGGATGTCTGGATGTGTTGTTTCGCGGCGTGATCCCCGAAGGTGTGGACCCGGCGTCGTTGATGAAGGTCGACCGACTGGAGAATCATCCCGAGTATCAAAACCGCGACGCCCGTATCGGGATCATGGATACGCAAAACCTCGAGACGGTATTCATGCTGCCGACTTTTGCCTGTGGTGTCGAAGAGGCGCTGAAGCACGACATCGAAGCGACCATGGTTTCGGTGCACGCGTTCAACTTGTGGCTCGACGAGGACTGGGGTTTCGACCGTCCCGACAGCAGAATCGTTGGCGCACCCATTATTTCGCTGGCTGACCCGGACAAGGCCGTCGAGGAAGTCGAATTCGTTCTGGGGCGGGGCGCCAGGATGGTGCTGGTGCGTCCGGCCCCCGTTCCCGGGGTTGTGAAGCCTCGCTCGTTGGGGGACCCGCTGCACGATCCGGTGTGGGCGCGGCTGGCCGAAGCCGGTGTTCCGGTCGGCTTTCACCTCAGCGACAGCGGCTACGGCGCCGTCGTGGCGCTGTGGGGCGGCAACCCCAAGTTCGAAGGGTTCGGCAAGAAAGACCCGCTCGATCAAGTAATCACTGATGACCGGGCCATTCACGACACGTTCGCCTCCCTGATCGTGCATCAGGTTTTCACTCGCCATCCCAAGCTGAAGACCGTAAGTATCGAGAACGGTTCGTATTTCGTGTACCGCCTGATCAAGCGGTTGAAGAAGGCGGCGAACATGGCGCCTTACCACTTCAAGGACGATCCGGTCGAGCAGCTCAGGAACCACGTGTGGATCGCGCCCTACTACGAAGACGACGTTTCCTTGCTCGCCGACACCATCGGCGTGGACAAGATCCTGTTCGGTTCAGACTGGCCGCATGGCGAGGGGCTCGAAGACCCGATGACCTTTGTCGACGACATCCCTCAATTCCCTGAGTTCAGCCCGGAAGATGTCCGAAAAGTCATGCGCGAGAATGCTCTTGAGTTGCTCGGGGCAGACGTCAGTGCGACGGCCTAGGAACTGCTAGCGCACACATGACCGCGGCCACGGTGGTGTTCGACCCGTTCTCACAAGACTTCTTCACCAACCCATATGACATTTACCGCCGGATGCGTGAGGAAGCGCCCGTCTACTACAGCGAGCATTACGACTTCTATGCCTTGACCCGGCATGAGGATGTCGCCGCGGCGTACAAGGACCACGAGTCGTACTCTTCGGCTTACGGCGTGGACCTGGGCCAGGTGCGCAAGGGAGTTGTCACCGAACACGGTTCGATCATCGCCATGGATCCGCCGGCGCACCGCCGGATGCGCAGCTTGTTGAACAAGGTCTTCACACCCCGTGCGATTCAGGCGTATCGCCAGCTGGTGACCGACCTGATCGACAAGCACCTCTGCGCCGTCGACCCCGCAGGCTTCGATTTTGTTCAGGATTTCTCGGCCCTCTTCCCCGTCGATGTGGTGACGACCATGCAGGGCGTGCCCGACGCAGATCACCAACAAATCCGGCTCTGGATCGACGCGCTCCTGCATCGAGAGGCCGGCGAGGTCGACATGAGCGAGGAGGGCGTGAAGGCCGCTGTCGACATGGCGATCTACTACTTTCGACTCATCAAACAGCGGCGCAATGACTTGGGCGATGACCTACTCAGCAAGCTCATTCAAGCCGAAATGGAGCGCGACGACGGAGAGATGACTCCGCTGGACAACATCGAGATCACCGAATTCGCAACTCTTTTGGGGGGAGCGGGGGCTGAGACGGTGACCAAGCTGTTAGGCAGCGCCGCAGTCGTTTTCGCGCAGAACCCAGACCAGTGGCAAAAGCTGCTCGATGATCGAACCAAGGTTGGCGCCGCGGTCGAGGAACTGCTGCGTTACGAAGCCCCGGCCCAGTACAACGTCAGGTGCTCGCTGCGCGAAATCACCTTGCACGGTGTCACGATCCCGGCGGAAAAGCCGGTGTTTCTGGTTGGAGGTTCGGCTAATCGTGACCCGCTGGCCTGGACTGACCCGGACCGCTTCGACGTCGATCGCGACCGAACACAGTCGCAGAACCTGGGTTTGGGGTACGGAATTCACAGTTGCCTGGGCGCTGCATTAGCGCGGATGGAAACTGCTATCGCGCTCGATAAAATGCTGGACTTCATGCCGCGCTATGAGGTGGAGTGGGACGGTTGTCAGCGGGTGAACATGCAGAACGTCGCGGGGTGGAGCCACGTACCGGTCCGATTGTTAACGGCGAGTTGAAGATCGACCGGGGAATCCCCAGCCAACTCGATCGTGTGGGGGACCAGGCGCGCGGCCATGAGCGGGCCGGCTATGACGGTTGTTGGACGGGTGAGATCAACCACGATCCCTTCCTGCCGCTGCTTTTGGCTGCCGAACATACGACCTCGATCACTCTGGGCACCAGCATCGCCGTGGCGTTCGCGCGCAATCCGATGACCGTGGCCAATCTCGGCTGGGATCTACAGAGCTTCTCGGATGGTCGATTCATCCTCGGCCTGGGCACTCAGATCCGCAGCCACATCGAAAAGCGCTTCAGCATGCCATGGAGTCACCCGGTACGCCGGATGGCGGAATTCGTTGCCGCGCTGCAGGAGATCTGGCGCTGCTGGAACACGGGTGACCGGCTGACGTTCGACGGTGAGTTCTACACGCATAAGCTCATGACGCCGATGTTCACGCCTGAACCGATGGCACACCCGGTGCCAAGGATCTTCATCGCCGCGGTGGGTGAGGCGATGACGCAGATGTGCGCAGAGGTCGCCGACGGGTTGCTTGCGCACGTCTTCACCACTCGCCGCTACCTGGATGAAGTGACGACCCCGGCGCTTTTGCGGGGGCTGGCGCGCGGCGACAGGGAGCGGACGCACTTCGAGGTATCCAGTCCGGTCTTCATCGTCACTGGCCGCGACGAGATCGAAATGGCTGCTGCCGCAGCATCGTTCCGTAAACAAATCGCGTTCTACGCTTCCACGCCGGCCTACCGCCCAGTGCTCGAGCTGCACGGTTGGGGCGATCTGCAACCGCAACTGCGCGCACTGTCGATGACTGGTGAATGGGACGCGATGGCCGATCTCATCGGCGACGACATCCTCAGCGAGTTCGCGGTCGTCGCACCGATCGATCGGGTTGCGCAAGCCCTCGCGAAGCGCTGTAGCGGAGTGATCGACCGAGTACTGCCCGGGTTTCCGGCCGCGACGCCCGAAACAGTGATCTCAGAGGTGCTCGGCGAGGTCCGTGCGTCGCACTGAGAGCGCGAGAGCCATACCGCAGGCGCAGCGGCGTGAGCCCAGCTAGGTTGGCTTAATGCCGCAGCAGACGTCCGCGCTTCACGACGAATCCACCGAAGCCGCCATCGACGCACCGACAACCCTGCGCGAATACGTTACGAACATCGCGATCAACACGGTGCCCCCACTCATTGCCTATTACGTCATTCGCGCATTCGGCGTCGCGCCATACTTGGCGCTGGTCGGCGCGATAGGCGTTGCGACGGCGCAGGCCCTGCTCACCATGGTCCGCAAGCGAAAATTCGAACCGCTCAACGGAGTGATGATCCTGGGCTCCGCATGTTCGTTGACCATTGCCTTTGCGACGAAGAACCCGCGCGTCGTCCAGGCCATCGAACTCATTCCTGTTTCCGTGTTCGTATGGTCTCTCGCGGTGAGCGGCTTGTTGGGCAAGCCGACGTCGTTAAAGATCACCGGTGCGATCGTCCCAGGCCTGGCAGACAAGGCGTTATCCCAGCGAGGGTGGTCTGAGCACGACATTCAAGACTGGCACCGGCTGCACACCCGGCTATGTGTGCGGCTCGGACTGCTCTGCGGCCTGTTTCCCCTCGCCGCGCTCGTCTGGATTTTCACCCTGTCGGTCGATATCTCGCAGCTGCTCCTGGTGGCGATCGGCCCCACCCTGCTCGTTGTCTGTATCTCGGGCGCCGTCGCTGCTTTCCGCAGATTCGCCCGCGAGCGTGATCAGGAGGCCGCCGAGGGCGCTGGCCGTCTCGCCGAAGGCTAAGTCCTCGGACACCTACGGCCGCAACTCCGGGAGACCGTGATGGGACTGCTCGATCGCAAGACCGCCGTCATCACCGGGGGGAACTCCGGCATCGGGTTCGCTACCGCCGAGCGCTTCATCGCCGAAGGCGCCGCCCGGGTCTTCATCACCGGCCGTCGGCAACCCGAACTCGACGCCGCCGTGAAGGAGCTGGGCCACCGTGGGGTCGCGGTGCGCGGTGATGTCGGGGTGGCCGGCGATCTCGACCGGCTCTATGCGCAAGTCGGCGCAGCCGGAACTGGTCTGGATGTCGTCGTGGCGAACGCAGGTTTCACGCGGGTCGCGCGGCTGGGCGACATCACTGACGACGATCTCGACGCGCTGCTGACCACCAATGTCAAAGGTGTGGTGTACACGGTGCAAAAGGCGCTCCCGCTGCTCAACGACGGCGCCTCGGTCATCCTGATCGGATCCACGACTGCAGACCGCGGCCGCACCGGCCTGAGCCTCTACGCCGCCAGCAAGGCCGCCGTACGGTCGCTGGCTCGCGGCTGGGCCAACGAACTCGCCGACCGCAACATCCGGGTCAACGTGGTCGTCGCCGGATCCACGGCCACCCCCGGCAGCGATACCCTGGCCGCCCAAACCAATCCCGGCGTCTCCATTGACGAGTTCCGCGCGGGTCGTGTCGCCGACATCCCGTTGGGCCGCTTCGCCGACCCCGTCGAAATCGCGAACGCCGCACTGTTTTTGGCCAGTGACCTGTCCAGCTTCATCACCGGATCGACCGTCACCGCCGACGGTGGATTCAACCAGGTCTGATCCCTTTACCTGTCCGCTGTACCGCTGGTGGTCGGCGTGCGACAAAATCGCCCCTGGTACCGCAAACGCAGGAGGCAACAGTGGGCGACCACGAAGCAAAGATGATCATCTTGTCGACGGACGACCTGGACGAATCGATCCGTTTTTACAGTGAGACCTTGGGGATGTCGCTGAAGTTTCGCGACGGAGCCCACTTCGCGGCCCTCGACGGCGGGCCGATCACTGTCGCATTGGCGACCGAAGTCGACCATCCGATCCCCGGGCAGGTCGTCGTCGGCATCAAGACCGCCGACGTCGACGCCGCGGCCAAGGCTGTTGAGGCCAGTGGTGGCGGCATCGTGAAAGGCCCATACGACGACGCTCATGAACGCCGCGCCGTGGTGTATGACAACAAGGGCAACGGCATTGTCTTCTACAAGCCGTTAGCCCGATGAAAGACGGCTAGCTACAACGACTTTCCTGGCGCGAGCTAGGCGACGTAGCCGCGGGGCAATACCGAGAAGTCGACGCACGCCGCGGCCAGTACATCTCCGAACTCTGGCGCGACTGGCGCGCGGAGCTGCAGGAGCGCACCCGCCGACGGTGTTTCTGGACGTTGATGTTGTAGTCGAACAGCAATTGCATGGCTTCGGAGTCGATATCGCGCCAGCCGGTGTGCACCGTTATCAGGGTGAGGACACCGATTTCGTCACCGGCGGGGGACAGGATCCGATGATGCCAGGCGCGATCGGCCTTGAATCCGGTGTGCGGTTGTATGGTCGCCAGGACGGTGCCACCGCCGGTTTCGAGCCGTGCCGCACCATCGGCCGGCACGATTTTTCCGATCGGTGTGTTCTGCCGCGTGACTGTTGTGGTTCCTGCCACGGCGATCTGGAGCTCATCACCTGCGGCGCTGGATAGGGTGTAGTCACTCTTGCCGCCGTTCTTGAACCCGAACAGTACGGCCGCACCGCCCTTTTGCTGGGCGGGCCCCAATTCAGAGCCGTCGGGAGTGGCGAGCTGGATGCGCAAAGCGTTGGAGGCCGCCTTCGTCAATCGCGCTGTGACCGTCGTTGCGTCTCCAAGAATTGGCGTTCCGAAAGCGTAGGTCACGAACATCGACCTCCTTGCCAACATCAATCGCGGCGTGTTCTGTTGAGGCCGTGACGGGATTGCCGGACTCCACCCGAGAAAGTCCATTCCGGGCCGATCTCCTGCAAGGGAAGGTCGCGTTGGTCACCGGCGGCGCTACCGGCCTTGGCCTCGAGGTCGCTCGAGTCCTGGGCGGTCACGGCGCTCGCGTCGCGATCTGCAGCCGCAAGGAACCGAATCTTCAAGCGGCGGTCGAGACGCTGCGGGGAGAGGGGATCCAGGCCAGCTATGGCGTCTGCGATGTCCGCCGTCAGGACGAGGTCACTGCGGTCGTCGAGCAGGTGTTGGAGACCTTCGGCCAACTCGACATCGTCATCAACAACGCTGCCGGAAACTTCCCGGCGCCGATCAGCGACCTGAGTCCCAACGGCTTCAAAGCCGTCGTCGACATAGACCTGCTGGGAACATTCAACGTATCGAAGGTGGCGCACGACCTTTGGCTGCGTGATCACGGCGGCGCCGTGGTGAATATCAGCGCGGCGATCCAGTACCGCGGTATGGCTCTGCAAGCGCACGTCGTTTCGGCCAAAGCCGGCGTCGATGCGTTCAGCCGTGCCTGCGCGATCGAGTGGGGACCCGACGGGATTAGGGTCAATGTCGTTGCGCCCGGGGCGATGTCAGGCACCGAAGGAGTCAGGAGAATCGCTGGCGACGACCAGCACCGCGCCATCCAGAATCCGCTGCGGCGTCCCGGCTCGACCACCGAGGTCGCCGAAGCGGTGCTCTACCTGGCCAGCGATGCGGCGACCTACGTCACCGGAGCGGTGCTAGTTGTCGACGGCGGTGGTTGGTTGACCGCCAGCGGAGTACCGGATTTACCTGGCTACCACTGACAACGCTTATGAGAGATGGTGTCCGAATCTGTGGATCGCTTGTCGCTTTGCAGCTTGTGGCAGGAATGCTGCGGTTACCAGACTGGAACCAGTCGAACTAGGTCAGTCCAGTAGTCAACGCCGAGGATGAGAAATGGCTTTCGAAGAAAACATCAATCCGCTGACCACCGCTGCGGGAGCGCCCGTCACGGACAATCAGAACAGCATGAGTGCCGGTCCGCGCGGCCCGCTGCTGCTGCAGGATCTGTGGCTTATCGAGAAGCTCGCCCACTTCGCCCGCGAAGTGATCCCGGAGCGGCGCATGCACGCCAAGGGTTCCGGCGCCTTCGGCACGTTGCGGGTGACCCACGACATCACCCGGTACACGAAGGCTGAAATCTTCAGCCAGGTCGGCAACAGCTGTGAGATGTTCGCCCGGTTCTCCACAGTGGCCGGCGAGCGCGGCGCCGCCGACGCCGAGCGCGACATCCGCGGCTTCGCACTGCGCTTCTACACCACCGAAGGCAACTGGGATGTAGTGGGCAACAACACCCCGGTGTTCTTCCACCGCGACCCGTTGAAGTTCCCCGATCTCAACCGCGCGGTCAAGCGCGATCCGCGCACCAATCTGCGTGACCCCGAGAACAATTGGGGCTTCTGGACTAACCTGCCCGAATCGCTGCACCAGGTCACCATCACGATGAGCGATCGCGGCATCCCGAAGTCCTTCCGGCACATGCACGGCTATGGCTCACACGCCTACAGCCTGATCAACGCCGCCGGCGAGCGGAATTGGGTCAAATTCCATTTCCGCACCAAGCAGGGCATCGAAAACCTCACCGACAGCGAAGCCACGGAACTGATCGGCCGCGACCGCGAGTCCCACGGCCGCGACCTGTTCGAGGCCATCGAACGCGGCGACTACCCGAAATGGGGCGTCTACATCCAGGTGATGCCCGAAGCAGACGCCCAGAGCTACCGCTTCCACCCCTTCGACCTGACCAAAGTGTGGAGCCAGCAGGACTACCCGTTGATCGAGGTCGGCGAATACGAGCTCAACCGCAACCCGGACAACTACTTCGCCGACGTCGAACAGGCCGCGTTCACGCCGGCCAACCTCATCCCGGGGATCTCGTTTAGCCCGGACAAGATGTTGCAGGGCCGGCTGTTCTCCTACGGCGACGCGGCCAGATACCGGGTGGGCGTCAACCACCACCAGATCCCGGTCAACTACCCACGTGCCGCCAAGCTGGTCAACACGTATCACCGCGACGGGGCCATGCGCGTCGACGGCAACCAGGGCGGGGTGGCCGGTGTCGAGCCCAACAACTTCGGCCGTTGGGCTGAACAGCCCACCTACGCCTCTCCCGCTGAATCGATCGGGTCCACTGCGGATCACTTCGATTTCCGGCAGGACGACGACAACTATTTCGAGCAGGCCGGCGACCTGTTCCGGCTCATGACTGGGGAAGAGCAGCAGCGGCTCTTCGATAACACCGCTCGCGCCATCAAGGGCGCCCGGCATGAGACCGTCGAGACACACATCGCGAACTGCACCCAGGCCGACCCCGCCTACGGCGAAGGTGTGCGCAAGGCATGCGAGGCCTTCGCCGCACTGTAGCGCCAAACCGCCTTCTTCGGAACGGAATTCACATGGCAGACCATTTCTTCGATGGCTCAGGATGCAAGGTCGAACCCGAAATCCTGGACCTGGCATCACGCATATTCGATATGGCTCGCAACGGAGACGCTGCGACGTTGGCCGCTTACCTCGACGCGGGCGTACCTGCAACCCTGACCAACACCAACGGCGACACCCTCGTGATGCTGGCGTCCTATTACGGACACGAGTCGGCCGTCGCCGCACTGATCGCGCGCCGGGCCGACATCGATCGACACAACAATCGCGGACAGACTCCGTTGGCGGGCGCCGTGTTCAAGAACGACACGACGATCATGGAACTGCTGCTGCGAGCGGGTGCCGATCCGCTCGCAGGCTCACCATCTGCGCTCGAGACTGCGCGATTCTTTGGGAAGGACGAGGTCGCACGGCAGCTGCAACAACACGCAGAACGGCGCGCCTCGATCGCCTTCCCTACTGGCCGCGCTGGTGGAGTTTTTTGAGCGCGCGCACCAATCCGGCTTCGATCAACTTGTCGTTGCCCTCGGAGATGAAGTCATGCACCCGCTTCTCGAACACGACCCGAATCAACGGGTTGAAAACCTCGTAGGTCTCGCGGAAGTAGACCCGGGTCTTGCCGTCTCCTACGTCCTCCAGCCGGGTCCAGCCTGAGGCCTTCGACCACAGCGGCTTGCCGATCGCGTCGTATCGCCACGACACCGGGCGCCGGGCCTCGGTGATCCACTCCCAGGACTGGGCCTTGCCGCCGGAAAGCAAATACTTTGGTACCGGAAAGTGGCAGTGCCGCACCAGCCCGTTGCCCTCCTCGTCCCCAGGGTGCAAGATCTCGATCTTCACGGTGTCGGTCTCGATACCGGCCCGGGTTTGCTTCCACATCACGTCCCATACCTCTTCGGGCGTGCCGTCGACGACGAAATCAAATCTATGGTCCTGCAATGTCTTTCCCGTCGTTCGTGGTGTCTAGTCGGGACTTCAGCACCTTGCCGCCGGGGTTGCGCGGCAGCGCCGCAAGGTAGTGGACCTGACGGGGCACCTTGTAGTCGGCGAGTCGTTCGCCGGCAAAGGCCTGGAGCTCGGCGGTCGATACCGTTGTCCCGGGCCGTAAGACGACATAGGCGGCGATGTCCTCGCCCAACACCTCATGCGGAATGCCGATCACGGCGGCCTCGACCACCGCCGGGTGGGCCTGCAGGACCGCCTCGACGTCGTCCGCGTAGACGTTCATCCCCCCTCGGACGACCATCTCCTTCTTGCGCCCAACGATGAAGAGATAGCCGTCGGCGTCGAGGTAGCCGAGATCACCGGTGTGCAACCAGCCGCCGTCCCACATCCGAGCGGTGGCCTCGGGGTTGCGGTAATACTCGCGGTGTCCGTCGGGATTCCGGGTGATGACTTCGCCGATCTCGCCGGTGGGCAGCACCTCGTCCTGGTCGTCGACGATGCGGACTTCCACCGGTGGCGTCGGCCGCCCGACTGCGCCTGGGCGCGTGCGGGCTCCGTCGGGATCCATCGTGAAGGTGGCGTGCCCACCTTCGGTCATGCCGTAACTGTTCAGTACCGCGGCTTTAGGCAGTCGGGCTTGCAGGCGCTCCACGGTGTCCGGGGAAAGCGGGGCGCTCCCCAAGATGAGCCGCCTCAGGCTGGAGAGGTCGGCCGAGTCGAACTCGGGGTGGTGGATCAGGAGCCTGGCCATGGCCGGCACCACGAAGGCGATCACCGGCCGCTCGCGCTCGACGATGTCGAGCCACCGCCCGGCGTCGAACTTGGGCAGGTACAGCACCGTCATGCCCGCCTTCATCGGGTTATAGATGAAGCCGAGACCGGCGAAGGTGAAGACGGGAGTGGCACTGAGCCACTTCAATCCGTTCCATCTCGGCAGTGCGTTGGGCAGCAGGGCGACGTTGCCATGCTGCACCGCAACACCTTTCGGCATGCCTGTCGTCCCGGACGTGTACATGACGTCGGCCAGGTCGGTCTCGTCGATGGGTACCTGGATGGGCGAGGGGTCCTCGCTCTTCAGGTCCTCGAGGTCGGCGAACCGGCCGTGCTCCGAGGGGCCGACGGTGCCCACGACGGCCAACGACGGGAGGGTTGCCGACAGCGGGGCGACGGCGTCCTCGAACCCGCCACTGCAGACGACGGCGGTGACCTCGGCGTGCTCGAGGATTGACCGCATCTCGGGCGGCGACAGCCGGTTGTTCATCGGCACGGACACGGCACCGATCTTGTGGACCGCGCTGTAGGTGACGATGAAGTCGAGAATCTGCTGAGCCTCGAGATCGATCGCGACCAAGTCACCCTTGCGGACGCCCTTGGCCTGCAGACCGTGGGCCAACCGGTTCGACTCTGTCTCCCAGCGGCCGAACGTGATCGAGGACCCGTCGCCGAGGTTGCGGTATGCCACCTCGTCGGGATAGGCCGCCGCCATTAGCCGCAGTTGGTCAGGCAGCAGGTCAACCATGGGACCGCTTTTCCAGCAGGCGCTCGGCAGTGCCGCCCAGGAAGTCGGCCATCGGTCCGTCGTCCAGGGCCAGCTCACGGGCGGCGTGTAATGCCTTCTCCATTGGGAGGAATGGATGGTCCGAGGCGAACAGCACCCGACCCCGGCCACGGCGAGATCCCATGAACTTGATCAACGGAGGATGCATGTACTTGGCCAGGAAAGCAGAGTTCGACAGGTAGAGGTTGGGCCATTTGAGCATGTACTCGATGAGCAGATCCTCGTACGGATGGCCCATGTGGGCGCCGATGACGACGAGTTCGGGGAAATCGATCAGCACGTCCTCGAGTAGAACCGGGTCCTGGCAGCGGGACCTGACCCTCGGTCCGGGGATGCCGACATTGATCGAGACGGGGAGGCCCAACTCCTCGCAGGTGGCGTAGATCGGGTAGTAGAGGGCGTGGTTGAGGGGGTACTGGTCGACTAGCGGCGACACTCGGACGAGGTCGACGGTTCCCTCGGCGGCCCGCCGACGGACGGCCATGCTCTGTTGTCTGGGCCGATTTGGGCGATCGACCGAAGCGGCCAGATACAGCCGGTCGTGTTGCTCGGCGGCGAACGCCAGGGTGTCGTCATCGACCGCGGACAGTGAGGTGCTCAGGACCGCCCGGTCCACGCCGACCCGGTCCATCTCCGCCACGAGATCGAGCGGGGTCATCCCCTCCCGTACGTCGACGCCAAAGAACCCCTCGACCGAGCCGAAACCGGACTTGCCCAAAAAGGCAGCCGCAGCGTCTTTGGACAGCGAATTTACCCAGAGGTCGATAATCATGTGCCCTCCCGAGTCGAAAGCAGCGGACCATCGCGGATCGTACGCCGGGCGTCGCGCGCGGAAATGACCAAGCCGGGCATTACAAAGCAACCTCCCCGCGTAATCTCAGCCTCATGCCGATTGCGATCGCTGCTGAACACGAGGACCTGGCCGACTCGGTTCGGTCATTTGTGGCCCGCATGGTGCCTTCCGAGGTGCTGCATCAAGCGATGGAAACGCCGACGGCCACGCCGCCACCGTATTGGCGGGCGGCCGCGGACCAGGGGCTCCAGGGTGTCCACCTGGCAGAATCCGTTGGCGGGCAGGGGTTCGGGATCCTTGAGCTGGCGGTGGTTTTGGCCGAGTTCGGCCGCGGCGCCGTGCCGGGTCCGTTCGTTCCGTCGGCGATCGCCAGCGCGCTGATCTCGGCTCACGATCCGGACTCGAAGTTGCTCGGTGACTTGGCGTCGGGCGCGGTGATCGCCGCTTATGCGTTGGAGTCGTCGTTGACGGCCATCCGGCAGGGCGATGTGCTCGTGGTCCGGGGTGAGGCGCGTTCGGTGCCCGCGGCCGCGCAGGCGACGTTGCTGGTGTTGCCGGTATCGGCCGACACCGGCACCGTATGGGTGGGGCTTGATGCCGGCCAACTCGATATCGAGCAGGTCGCAAGCGTCGACCCGCTGCGGCCGGTCGCCCACGTTCGCGCAAGCGAGGTCGCGGTTGGCCAGGACCGCGTGCTGAGCGACCTGAGCGCCAGCGCCGCGCAGGCGATCGTGTCCACGCTGCTGTCGGCCGAGGCCGTCGGCGTCGCGCGCTGGGCCACCGAGACTGCGTCGGCCTACGCCAAGATTCGTGAGCAGTTCGGCCGGCCGATCGGTCAGTTCCAGGCGATCAAGCACAAGTGTGCCGAGATGATGGCCCGTACCGAGCGGGCAACAGCGGCCGTATGGGACGCCGCCCGCGCCATCGGTGAAGGGATCGAAAAGCCGCAATCTGCAGCACAATTCGCGGCGGCGGTGGCGGCGACGCTAGCTCCGGCCGCCGCCCAGAGCTGCACCCAGGATTGCATTCAGGTGCACGGCGGCATCGGCTTCACTTGGGAACACGACACGGGCGTCTACTACCGCCGGGCACTCGGGCTCGCCGCCGCGTTCGGCCGCGCCGCCGACTATCACCTGCGGGTCGTCGAGACCGCCACCACCACCGGCGTGCGCAAGCTCGACATCGATCTGGACCCCGAGACGGAGAAGCTGCGCGACGAGATCCGCGCCGAAGTCGCTGCCCTGAAGGGGATTCCGGCCGATCAGCGTACGGAGGCGATCGTTGAGGGCGGCTGGGTGATGCCGTATCTGCCCAGACCGTGGGGTCGTTCGGCCACCCCGGTCGAGCAGATCATCACCGCACAGGAATTCAGCGCCGGCCGGGTTCGACGCCCAATGCTTGGCATCGCCAGCTTTCTTGTCCCGTCCATTGTCGCGTTCGGCAATGAAGACCAGAAGCAACGCTTCCTGCCGCCGACACTG
This sequence comes from uncultured Actinomycetota bacterium, assembly GCA_963826365.1. Lineage (GTDB taxonomy): Bacteria > Actinomycetota > Actinomycetes > Mycobacteriales > Mycobacteriaceae > Mycobacterium. The sequence goes on from CAWGXA010000020.1 coordinate 32,659, forward strand.
CGCGGTGAAATGATGTGGTGCCAGCTGTTTTCCGAGCCCGGCGCCGGTTCAGACCTGGCCGGTTTGTCCACCAAGGCCGTCAAGGTCGACGGCGGCTGGCGAATCACCGGCCAGAAGATCTGGACCACTCTCGCGCAGTACGCGCAGTGGGGTGCGCTGCTGGCCCGAACGGAGCCAAGCGCTCCAAAACACAACGGCATCACCTACTTCCTGCTGGACATGGCCAGCCAAGGCGTCACCGTGCGGCCGTTGCGCGAGCTCACCGGCAACGAATTCTTCAACGAAGTGTTCATCGACGACGTGTTTGTGCCGGACGGCCTGGTGCTCGGTGAGGTCAACCGAGGTTGGGAGGTCAGTCGCAACACCCTGACTGCCGAACGAGTGACCATCGGCAGTGCCGAGAACCCGAACCTCGCCAGCCTGGACCGTCTGGTCGAGCTGATGCGCGACGGGCAGTTGGACCAGATCGCTCAAAGCCGTGCCGGCCAGCTGATGGCCGAGGGCCACGCGGCCAAGGTCTTAAACATGCGCTCGACGCTGCTGACGCTGGCCGGTGGCGACGCGCTGCCGTCGGCGGCGGTATCCAAGCTGCTCTCGATGCGCACCGCCCAGGACTACGCCGAGTTCGGATTGGCTTCCTTCGGCGTCGACGGCGCCATCGGTGATACGGGGCAGTTGCAGGGCAAGTGGGCCGAGTATCTGCTATCCAGCCGTGCCACCACCATTTACGGTGGCACCTCGGAAGTGCAGCTGAACATCATTGCCGAGCGGTTGTTGGGGCTGCCGCGCGACCCGTAGCCGCGACGGTGGTTGACCGCCAGCGGCATAACGGATTTGGGCTACCACTTACAACCAGCGCACCCGGCTGAGATCACGCTGGATCACAGCCGTCAGCCCCGACAACATCGGCCGATTAGGCATTTTGCACCGATTGGCATTATTCTTGCTCGCGGCTCATCGTCGACTCAGGAAACACGGATGCTTATTCAGCCCACACTGCGGCGGGCGCAATCGCCACGCAGCGGCCGTACCCCAGATTTCGCTCATCGCGTGACCTTCCCAAAGGTCGGTCAGTGCTTCGACATCGAAATCACCCGTGAGACCGATGGGTGGCTCATTCGGATTCCCGAGATCGATGCGACTGCCCGCGCTGGCCGCCGGGCGGCGGTCGACTCGATGGCGCGCGAATGCATCGCCACCCGCACGGGCATCCCGATGGGCTACATCATCGTCTTCGTCGCGAAAGAAACCCGCTAGCACCGCCGACCCCGGCGGCGGCACCGACGGGGCGCTGGAGCCGACCGGCTCAGATCTTTACGGTTACCGGCCAGACCTTCCAGATGTCTTCGCAGTACTCGGCGATGGCACGGTCCGATGAGAATTTACCGCTGCGCGCGGTGTTCAGGATCGACATCTTGGTCCACGACTCCCCGTCCTGCCACGCCGCGCTCACGCGCGCCTGGCAGTCCACGTAGGACGCGTAGTCGGCGCACACCAGGAACGGGTCGTCGTAACGCAGGTTGTCCACCAGCGGCCGGAACACCTCGGTATCGCCGTGCGAGAACGTCCCGCCGGCAATCAGATCCAGCACCGCGCCCAACTCATCGTTGCTGTCGATGTAATCCGCCGGGCGGTAGCCGCTGGCCTTGAGCGCCTCGACCTCGTCGACGGTCAGGCCGAACAAGAAGAAGTTCTCCGCTCCGGCCTCCTCGCGAATCTCGACGTTGGCGCCGTCGAGGGTGCCGACCGTCAGGGCGCCGTTGATCATGAACTTCATGTTGCCGGTGCCCGATGCTTCCTTGCCGGCAGTGGAGATCTGCTCGGAGACGTTCGCAGCCGGATAGATCAGATGAGCGTTCTGCACGTTGAAGTTCGGGATGAAGGCGACCTTCAGCGACTTGTTGACCTCCGGGTCGTTGTTGATCGTTTCCCCGACCGCGTTGATCAGCTTGATGATCCGCTTGGCCAGAAAATAGCCGGGAGCTGCCTTGCCGCCAAAGATGAAGGCCCGCGCCGGAATTGAGAGCCCGGGGTTTTGCTTGAGTCGGTAGTACAGCGCGATGATGTGCAGCACGTTGAGATGCTGGCGTTTGTACTCGTGAATCCGCTTGACCTGGATATCGAAAATCCATTGCGGGTTCAGTTCGACGCCGGTCGACTCCTGGACGAACGAGGCCAGCCGAGCCTTGTTGTTGCGCTTGATGTCGCGCCACTGCTCCCGGAAGGAAGAGTCGTCGATGAACTGTTCGAGCCCGCGCAGCCTGCCCAGATCGGTCAGCCAGCCCTCCCCGACAGTGCGGTCCAGCAGCGCCCGCAGCCCGGGGTTGGACAACGCGAGGAAACGGCGCGGCGTCACACCGTTGGTCTTGTTGCTGAACCGCTCTGGCCACATCTCGAAGAAGTCTTTGAGCACACTTTCCTTGAGCAGCTCCGAGTGCAGCGCGGCGACACCGTTGATGGCGTGGCTGCCGACGGTGGCCAGGTGCGCCATCCGGACGTTCTTGCCGCCGTCCTCGCCAATCAGCGACATGCGGCGAACACGGTCCGCGTCGCCGAGGAAACGGGTCCGCACCTCGTTGAGGAACCGCCGGTTGATCTCGTAGATGATCTCCAGGTGGCGGGGCAGGGATTGGTCGAACAGCTCCAGCGGCCAGGTCTCCAGTGCTTCCGGCAGCAGGGTGTGGTTGGTGTAGGCGAAGGTCGCGACCGTGATGTCCCACGCCTCGCCCCACTCCAGCAATCGTTCGTCGAGCAGCAACCGCATCAGCTCGGCGACCCCGATCGACGGGTGAGTGTCGTTGAGCTGCATGGCGAACCGCTGAGGAAGCTCCCGGACGCCCGCGTCGGCAAGATCATCCATGATGTGCAGCACGTGCTGCAGCGAGCAGGACACGAAGAAGTGCTGCTGCAGCAGCCGCAGCCGCTTGCCGGCCTCCGGCTCGTCGTTGGGGTAGAGCACCTTGGTGACCGTCTCCGAGGTGACCTCGTCCTCGACCGCCTTGTAGTAGTCGCCAGTGTTGAACGCATCCAACGCAAACGACTTGACCGCCCGCGCGCTCCACAGCGTCAGAACGTTGCAGGTGTTCACTCCGTAGCCCTGAATGGGCGTGTCGTACGCGACGCCTTTGAGCATCAACCCGGGCACCCACCGGGCGCGCTCCCGCCCGGCGTCGTCGGTGTAGCGCTCGACGTATCCGCCCCATTTGACCAGATAGCTGACGTCGGGTTTGGCGATCTCCCAAGGGTTTCCGCGATCTAACCAGTTGTCGGTCTGCTCGACCTGCCAGCCATCGTGGATCTCCTGGTCGAAAATGCCGAATTCATAGCGGATGCCATAGCCGATCGCCGGGCGCTCGAGGGTGGCCAGCGAGTCCAGATAGCACGCCGCGAGCCTGCCGAGGCCACCATTGCCCAGTCCCGGCTCTTCCTCACAGGCCAGCACGTCGTCAAGCTTCTGGCCCATCGCGGCCAGCGCGGACTTCGCCGCGCCCTCCAAGCCCAGGTTCAGCAGGTTGTTGCCCAGTTGCGGACCCATCAGGAATTCGGCCGACAGGTAGCAGGTCACCTTGCTGCCGAGATCGAGCGAGGTCTGCGTCGACGCCACCCGGCGGTCCTGCATGCGGTCGCGCACCGCCAGCGCCAGCGCCCGGTAGTAATGCTCCGGCCGTAGTGCGGCGGCCGGGCGGCCGACTGAGTAGCGCAGGTGATCGGTGATTGCCCGCTGCAGCGCGGGGGCGCCCATCCCGGTGCGGGAGTGCTCGGCCAGATCGGCCGGTCGGGAACTGGCGGCGGCCAATCCGTCGGAGGTTGTCGATTCGACATCGGTCATCGTGAGTCCTACTCCCTAGAGATGATGGCAGTATCGCACCGATGCACCTGCGGCGCGCAGGTCGTCAGCTTGCCAGCGATGCCTGCACTCCAGGCCCGGAATTGACGTCTGTCAGATGAACGCGAACCTACGTGCTTGCGACGAAACGGCGTCGCCGGCGGAGGTGGATGGCCTAGCGTTTTTTCTTGCCGGGCGCGATGCGTGCGTGCGTCTCGGTCAGCGGCACAACATGCCCTTCGGCGCACTGCACGTGCGACACCACTGGGGCGCCGCATCCGTCGCCGTGCACGAGTTCTAGACCCTTGGACGTTCCCTGTAGTACCCGCCCGAACTCGATCAGGCTCACCAGCACCGGGAAGAGCGCGCGGCCGCGTTCGGTGAGCACGTACTCATAGCGGGTGCGCTGCCCGGCTGGCTGATACGGCTGCTTTGTCATGATCCCGGCGTCCACCAGTTGCTTGAGGCGTTTGGCGGCAATCTGTTCGGTGACGCCCGCGCGGCGCGCGAGATCCTCGAATCGACGCGCACCCCAAAAGGCCTCGCGGAGCAGTACCAGCGCCGAATGCGTCCCGATGAGCTTGAGGGCGTGCTCGATAGGGCACCAGTCGCTGATGTTCAGGCCGTCCCGGTCGGCGAGCCGACCGGCCAGCGTCATCACGTCAGACGGTGTGTCCACTCGGTCACTGTACACCCTGGCTCTACCAAAGGCTAGCCAGATGCTGGCTTGACTTTAATTTAGTCAGAGGCGAAAGTGTTAGGAAGGCCGCCGTCAGACAGGCGCGGAGGCAATGCGAGAAGCGTGAGAAGGGAAATCCGCATGACTACTGAGCCGCAATCCAATTCGCCTACCGACACCTCGGCGCTGCTGGTCACCGGTGCCGCCGGCAAAACCGGGGGATACGCCGCCCGGCTGCTGCTCGAGCGCGGTCATCGCGTACGTGCCCTGGTGCACCGCTTCGACGATCGCGCCGCCGCGCTGCGCGATCGCGGCGCTGAGGTCGTGGTGGGCGACCTGAACGACATCGATGCCGTTCGCGAGGCCACCACCGACGTGCGCGCCGCGTATTTCGTCTATCCGATCGCGCCGGGATTGCTCGAAGCGACAACCACTTTCGCCCAGGCCGCCCACGAATCCGGGGTCGGAGCGGTCGTCAACATGTCGCAGATCTCGGCGCGGCGCGGTACCGCCAGCGACGCCGCGCGGACCCACTGGTTGGCCGAGCGAGTCCTGGACTGGTCACCGGTCAACGCAACACACTTGCGACCAACGTATTTCGCCGAGTGGTTCACCATCTTCGGAACCGCGATCCGCACCGAGGGCGTGCTGCGGTTGCCTTTCGGTGACGGCCGCCATGCCCCGATCACGGCAGAAGACCAGGGCCGGGTCATCGCCGCCATCCTGGAACATCCCGACGAGCATGCCGGCCATATCTACCCACTGTTCGGCGCCGTCGAGATGAACCACTACGAGATCGCCGAAGAAATCTCTCGGGCGTTGGGCCGGCCGGTGCGATACGAGCCCGTCGATATTCCGACGTGGATTGAAGGCATTAAGGCTCAGGGCTTTCCACCCTTTTTAGCCCAGCACCTGAGCCACGTGGCCGAGGACTACCGCAATGGAATCTTCGCCGGCACCAACGACATCGTCGAACGGATCGGCGGAAAGAAGCCCACGACCGTCGGGGAGTTCATCACGGCGAACAGCGCGGCGTTCGCAGACTGATGTTCCAGGTTCAAGCGCAGCTGCTGATCGTGCTGGATGCCAAATGAGTGATCTACTGGACTTCGTCACGACCGCCCACGGCGGCATTCAACGCTGGGTTGCGGCCAAGTCAGTGTGGGCCGACGTGGACATCTACGGGCCGACGTTTGAAGCCAAGGGCCAGGACAAGTTGCTGGGGCCTTGCAATGTCTCGGCATGGACGAATCGCCAGCACGTGACGCTGCGCTCCGAACAGTCCGGTCACACCGTTGTTTTCGACGGCGCCCTCGATCGGGTCGTCGTCACATCCAGTCGCGGTCAAACCATCGAGGTGCTCGACCGACCCCGCGGATCAATGTTGGACATCAAACCGACGGACGCATGGACCGCGGCACAGGCCGGATACTTCGTCGGATATGGGATGTGGAGCTACCTGCTCGAGCCGTACCTGCTGCATTGGCCGGGTGTGCAAAGCCGGGAAATCGACCCGTGGCACGAACGCGGGGAGACGTGGCGGCGATTAGAGGTGACCTTCCCGAACTCCCTGGCAACCCACCAAACAACGTATGTCTATTACTTCGATTCCCGAACCGGATTGCAGCAACGCATGGACTACGCGCCGGAAGTCCTTGGCGGACGGCCTGCCTCGCACTACACCTTCGAGCACCGCTTCTGGGACGGTGTGCCGGTGCCCTCGGCGCGGCGCATCCTGGTAAGAGACAGCAGCGGACAGGCGGACCAAAGCGACGCGCGAATCCTTATCGATGTCAACGCGTTTGGGTTCACCGTGTGAGATCCGCTGGCGATGCGGCTTAGCCTCAGTCGAACGTGATGAGTGCGCATCCCACCACGTCGTCCCGACCCAACGCCTGCAGGCTGTCGTTGATGTCGTCGAATTTGGCTTTCCGGGCTATTTGGTGACCGTCATCTGCTCGTCGCTGGTCTTCCAGGATTTGACGAAGGTGTCGATCAGCACCTGCTCGTCTTGGCCGTCTTCGCTGCCGGGGTCGTTGAGATGCACGACGCCTTTCTTGGTGTCGACACCGGTCACCACGACGGCGTGATTGGACGCGGGGTTGCCGTCGGAATCTTTGTCCTCGACCGGATCGCCCCAGATGAGTTCGGCGTTGACCGCGGCGATTACCTTGCGACCGTTGGCCAGGTCTTGTTCGAGTGCATTGAGGCCGGTGGGCTCATTGGTGTCTGAGTCGGTGCTCACGGATTTGATGTCGTAGTGGGCCAGCAACGTGACTCATCGGAGAATGTGGTGCCCTCGCCGTGATGGCGTTTGCCTGGCTTGGCGTAGATCGGTCCAGGGTGGCTGGGACTCGGAGTCGTTTGGGCCAATTTGACGATGGCGTGCTCGGAGGGTTGGTCACCGGTGATTTCTCCGACCACGTCGGCGACCGACATTTCCAGGCAGTCGTCGTCGTATGACTGGTAGCGCCAGTAGGGGGCGGCTGTGGTCGGGTCGCCGTAGAGAGTGCCTTCGCTGCTGGGCGGTTCGGGCGTGCCTGGAGCGGCCTGGGCCGTTCCAATCCCCAGGCTGAGTGCAGCCGCTCCGGCGAGCACGGCAACGCCGGCGGTTCGGGCCAGGGCCGCGATACGGGTGCCGATCATCGGGTGTCCTTTTCAAAAGCCTGCGAGTGACTAGCTGAGAAAAGGCTCTCTCTGTCGCCTCAACAAATTCTTGGAAGATTCTCTCCGACACTTTGACGTCTCGCAGTGGATTGAGGCTGTCAAATGCATTCCTTCCGATCTTGCTGTGGCGTACCGTCGTGCGGAGTTTGCTGCGGCCACGCGGAGGTAGTTATGCCAGACAGACCGTGGATTCGAGTGGGTGCTGTCGCCGGGCTGGTATTTGTCCTCATTTCCTTCATCGCTGCGGCGCTGCCCGGTGCCCCACCGCAGGCGGACGGAAAAGCCGTCACTTATCAGAGCTACTTCATCGCCCACCACGACTCACTCGTCACGCAGGCGTGGATGTACGCAATGGCCGCGCCGTTGATGCTGATGTTCGCCGCTGCGGTGCGCCGGATCTTGCGCAAATCGAACGACGACGGCTACCTCAGTGACCTGTTTTTTGTCGGCACCGCAGCCGTTGCCACGCTCCTCGTGGTCACGCAGGCGATGCAGATCGCCGTCGCCGAGCGCGCGGACGGCATGGCAGCCGAAGTGGTCTTCACCGTGGGGGTGCATTTCCCCGGGGTTGTTATCGGGCTGTGGGGCTTCATCATGGGGCTCACAGCGTTCGCCTTTGCGTATTGCGTTTTTGCCTACGGTGTGTTGCCAAGGTGGACAGGGTATCTGGCGCTGCTGGTGCTGGTCGTGGATGTTGTCTCGACCGCGGGCGTTTTCTTCCGCACCGGTGCGTTCTGCCTGGAGGGGGGCTTTTCCGCATGGGCTCCGGCCGCTTCGATGCTGCTTTGGTATCTGGGTACATCAGTTGTGATGTTGCGAATTCCGGACCGAGCTAGTTCCACTGTTGCCCGATGACCTCGTCTACCGAACTCGGATCGCCGCTGCGCTTCGACGTGAGCGATGCGGTCGGCGAGCGCGCATCCCTGGCGGCGACCTACTATCCGTCCCGGGGACCTGCCGAGGCCAGCGCCGTCTTTATTTGCCTCCCGGGCGGCACCTACAGCCGCGAATACTGGGACCTGCGCATCGTGGGCCACGGCGGGTACAGCTTCGCTGACTTCGCCACCGAAAACGGCCATGCCGTAGTGACGATCGATCCGTTGGGCACCGGTGAAAGCTCCAAGCCCGCACGCGATTTCGACTTCACCGACATCGCGGCCGCGCTGGCGCACGCGGTGGCTGCGCTGCCGGATGCGATCGGCGAGCACGGACCCCCGGTGGCCGTTACGCATTCGCTGGGCAGTTACCTGGCGATCACCCAGCAGGCCCTGTTTTCCAGCTACGTGGCGCTGGCCGTCCTCGGGTGTACCAACCAACACGTCGCGCCGCTGAACCTGGATGCTGACTTCATCGCTCGCGCCGCGACCCCGCAGGGCCGTGCCGCCCTTGCCCAAGAGATCCTTTCGGTCCTTCGGGAGCCGTATTTCGACGGCCCACGCGAACCCATGCAAGGCTGGTTTCATCTTGACGACGTGCCGGCGGAGGTGGCGCAGGCCGACGCCGCGGTCTCAGTGGTGCCGCGAATCTTCGGTACCGCCATGATCCCCGGGGTCGTCGCCGAGCAGGCGGCGCGCATCGACGTTCCGGTACTGATCGGCTATGGCGCAGTGGATGTTTCACCAGCCCCTCGCGCCGAGGCCGGCCTGTACACGAGTTGCCCCGACATCACCACGGTCATCCTCGCCGGCAGCGCACACTGCCATAACATGTCGTCGAGTCGACATCGCCTATGGCGGCGACTGCTGGCCTGGGCTGCGACCGTCACAGGCGGGCACGCCCTCGAGAGTTAGTGTGCGCCAGAGAGATTCAATGTGACCACTCCGGCGATGATCAGCCCGACCCCGACTACCTTTGCGACCGACATCGGGGAGCCGAGAAACAGTACGGCGATGAGCACGATGGCGGCCGTGCCGATCGCCGACCATAGGGCGTACGCCACGTCGGTTTGCATACCGCGGGAGATCGACCAGGCCAGCAGCGCGAACGAGACGCCATAGCCGATCAGGCAGATGACCGTCGGCCACAGGCGGGTGAACCCCTCGGTGCTCTTGAGCAGGCTGGTGGCGACCACCTCCGCGAAGATCGCGCCGAACAGCAGCAGGTACGTCAAGACGCCTCCTTGGGTACGGCTGGACAGCGCCGTAACGTTGTGATGTGCAGCAGAAGCTCAATCATCGCCTGACCCGCTACCAGCCGGCCGTGCTGAGCCTGTTCCGGTTGGTCTACGGATTCCTTTTCGCCGGATCGGGCTCGATGATCTTGTTCGGATGGCCGGTCCAACCTGCGCGGCACGTCGAGCTCGGCGCTTGGCCAGCCTGGTATGCCGGCCTGATCGAATTCGTTGCGGGGCTGCTGATCGGGACCGGATTGTTCACTCGCCCAGCCGCATTCATCGCCTCCGGCGAAATGGCGGTGGCGTATTTCTGGAAGCATCAACCGCGTTCGCTGTGGCCGATCGGTGACCCGCCGAACGGGAACGGCGGAAGTTTGGCGATTCTGTTCTGCTTCGCCTTCTTCTTGTTAATTTTCGCGGGCGGGGGCAGCTACTCGATCGACGCCCTACGGCGCAGGACCGGGCGCTGATCGGGTCAGTCGCCCCACCGGCCGTGTGAGGCCATGAGTTCGATCAGGGTGGGGCCACCGGTCTGCCGTTCGCGCAGCAGGTCGCTCGGCATCGAGTAGGGCGGTGCTGCGTCGGGGCTGCGCTGGGCATGCTCGACGATCGCGTCCACCAAAGTGCTGGCCATCGACAGTCGGGGGTAGCGGCTGTGAATCGCCGTCGCGGCCTGCTCGTCGATGAAGTCGGCGTTGCGGCCGAAATCGGCACCCACACCGCTGCGAACGAGATGGCACAGCGCTCCACGCCGCTCGGCAATACCGCCGGACGTGTGCAGGGCGATGGCCTCCCACACACCGTCCACCACGTCGCGGCCACAGCCGTGTTCGGTCAGCAGCGCCGCCGCCAGATCGGCACCTTCGACCTCAAACCGCGACTTACCGGGCGCCGCGGTGCCGACGCCCAGGTCGTGTAGGACGCATCCGAGGAACAACGCCTCGCTGTCGTAGTCGGAGCCTGGGCGGAGGCCGTCGCGCGCGGCCAGCAGCTCGGCGAATAAATAGCTGCGCACGCTGTGATTGAAGACCGACGGCGACTCGGTGGATTGCGCTAGCCGGATCGCCGCCTGCGCGGCGGCGGTCTCGATGAGATCTGGAACGGGCTTCATGGGACTCACGTTAGGGGCGTTGACGCCAGGACTGGGAGTGGCCAAAATGCCGCAATCCCCACAATTTGGGACACCCTTGTCTACTCGAGCGTGAAGTTAGTTTCACGCTCGGTCGCGACTGTGAAACTAACTTCACGCTGGGCGAAAAAGGGGCCGACCCTAGGCGGCGCGGGGGTGGTGGCTGAGGGCTGAGGCCAATCGACGATAATGGCATTCTCTGCTTTGGAGAAGCCGTTTCCGCAGAGCGGCGGTTCGGAGGAGGTCGTTGATGAGCGCTGACCAACGGTGTGACGGAATGGTGGCTTTGATCACCGGGAGCAGCCGGGGACTGGGCAAGGCGATCGCCGAGCGCCTTGCCGCGCGCGGTGCCACGGTCGCGCTGACCGCGCGCACGATGGAGCCCGATCCCAAATATCAGGGCTCGCTTAAACAGACCCGCGACGAAATCGTCGCCGCGGGCGGGCAAGCGGTGGCGGTGCAAGCCGATCTGTCGCAAGCCGAGGAACGCGAGAGGCTGTTCGCGGAGGTCGTCGAGGCGGTCGGGGCTCCCGACATCTTGGTGAACAACGCCGCGGTCACCTTCCTGCGGCCCCTGGACGGGTTCCCGGATCGGCGGGCCCGCCTGATGCTGGAGATGCACGTCCTTGGGCCCCTTCATCTGAGTCAGCTGGTGATTCCGACGATGCGTGAGCGTGGGCGGGGCTGGATTTTGAACCTGACCTCGGTGGGCGGCGACCTGCCTTCCGGGCCGCCGTTCTCCGAATTCGACCGCACCGCGGGCTTTGGCATCTACGGGACGGCCAAGGCCGCGCTCAATAGGCTGACGAAAAGCCTTGCCGCCGAACTGTATGACGACGGGATCGCCGTCAACGCCGCCGCGCCGTCCAATCCGGTGGCCACCCCGGGAGCGGGCACCCTCGACCTCGCGAAGACCGACACCGAGGACATCGAACTGATTACCGAAACCGCGTTCCGGCTGTGTACGGGAGACCCGAAGACCCTCACCGGTCGCATCGCGCATACCCAGCCGTTCCTCGCCGAAGTCGGCTGGTCGAAACCGGTCGGCTGAATGGCCGAGCTGGACATCGACGAACTGCGCCGGCGGCTCGCCCGCGCCGACATTGTCGACGTCACCGCGGTCAGCGGGGGCGCGTCCAGCCTCACCTTTCGTGGTGCGCGCGATGGTCGGGCAGTTGTGATCAAGGTGGCCCCGCCCGGCGTAGAGCCGGTCGCGCACCGCGATGTTCTGCGCCAGGCCCGCATCATCAAATCACTTGGCGCAACTCATGTTCCGGTGCCGTCGGTGGTATGGGAAGATCGGGGTGAACCTCCGGACATTCCACCGCTGTTCGCGATGTCGCACATCGAAGGTGACTGCGTAGAGCCGCTTTTCGACGGCTGCGCACCGGCCGAGGACATGGCCGACCGTTACCGCAATGCGTGTCGCACTATGGCTACCCTGCACAGTCTGTCGCCGAACGACCTCGGATTGGGCGACGAGCCGGTCGTCGATCCAATCGCCGAAGTCCACCGCTGGTGCGACACCTTGCAGACCGTCGACCCCACGTTGGTGCCGGACTGGCCCGAGGTGCGCGACGCGTTATTGGGTTGCGCGCCGACGGCCATTGGCCCCGGTGTGGTGCACGGCGACTTCCGCTTGGGCAACCTGCTGGCCGTCGGGGCCCGCATCAACGCCGTAATTGATTGGGAGATATGGACAATCGGCGACCCGCGCATCGATGTGGGCTGGTTTCTGATCAATTCCGACGCGGACACCTATCGGCGCGTCCCGGACTCGGCGGGTATGGCACCGCCGACTGCTGAACTTGCCGAGATTTACCAGCGGGAGCTGGGCTACCAGGTCGCCGATATCGCCTGGTTTTCCGCGTTGGCGTGCTTCAAGTCAGCAGCCACCTGGTCGCTGATCGTCAAGCACAACCGTCGGAGGAGTTCGCCGCGAACGGAATTGGAGGATATGGCGCCCGCGTTGCCGCGGCTGCTGGCGCGGGCCGGGTCAATGTTGGCTTAGGGCGCCTGCTCAGCATCGCGGCCGGAGGTATCGTCGGATTCAGCGACTTCAAGGAGGCACCGTGAGTGACGACGAGTTCAACCGCCGCAACATCGAGGAATTCCGGGCCAATCACGGCCGGGTCGGCGGCCAATTCGAGGGTGCGCCGGTTCTCTTGCTGCACAGCAAGGGAGCGCGCAGTGGCCAGGAGCGAGTCAACCCGATGATGTACCTGGCCGACGGCGAGCGGTATTTGGTGTTCGCATCGGCAGCGGGCGCTGACCACAACCCGGCCTGGTACCACAATCTCGTCGCTCACCCCGATGCCCGCATCGAAGTGGGGGATGACGACATCGAGGTCCATGCGGTGGAACTGCACGACGCCGAACGCGACGCCAAGTACGCCACCCAGGCGCAGCGGTATCCGGGCTTTGCCGACTATGAGCGCAAAACCACTCGCAGGATTCCAGTGCTAGCGCTGATCCCCGCGCAGGCGTAGGCATGAGCGATATCGTCGCGGGCCTACGTGCGGAGTTGAACGACGTCGTACATGAGCCAGGCGACGACGAATATGCCACTGCCACAAGCCCGGACAACTCCAGTTACCCTCAGCAGCCGTGCGTGGTCGTGCGACCGCATACGGCTGAGCAGGTCGCGCAGGTGGTCAAGGTCGCGTGGCAGTTCGGCGCGCCCGTCGTCGTCCAAGCGACCGGCCACGGCGCTGGCAGGCCGGTCACCGATGACCAGGTGCTGATCGACACCTCGGCGCTCACCGACGTCTCCATCAACGGGACGCGGCGAACCGCGCAAGTCGGTTCGGGTGCGATGTGGCCGGCCGTCCAGGAGGCGGCGCAAGTCCACGGCCTGCTCGGCTTGAGCGGGACCTCACCGACTGTCGGCGTCGCGGGATACACCTTCGGCGGCGGAGTGGGCTGGTTCGTCAGGAAGTACGGCCTGGCATCGGGAACACTGCGCGCAGTGGACTACGTCGACGGCGCCGGCGAGTTGCGCCGGGCCTCCGACGATGCCACCGATCCGGTTGATCGCGAAGCGCTTTTGGCGTTTCGCGGGGGTGCGCCCGTCGGAATCGCCACGTCGATCGAGATCGGGCTGTTCCGCGTCCCCGAACTGTGGACCGGCTACCTGTTGTGGCCGCAGAGCGCGCTTGCCGCGGTCATCGCGGGGTGGGCGTCGGCCCTGGAATTAGTGAGTGAATCGGTGACCAGTTCGCTCTCGCTGTTGCAGCTGCCCGCCGAAGGACCCTTCCCTGCCGAACTGCTCGGCACGCCCGTCGTCCATCTTTCCTATGCGTCGCCGGACGGGGGAGCACACCTCGACGTCATGCGAAATGCGGTGCGCGACGCGGCAATACCGGTCGTGGACACCACCGGACCGGGGGATCTGCAGTCGTTGTCGGCCATCCATCTTGATCCGCCCGCGGCGATACCCGCGCGGGGTACGGGTCGCTGGCTGGGACCCGAGGCGACCGACTTCGTGGAGGCGATGTTCGACGCCGCCCGGATCGGCCAGCCCGGGGGCTTAAGCATGGTTGAGGTGCGCCACACCGATTGTGCGGATTTCGGTCCCGCCGGCGCGCTGGCCACGGTTCCCGCGCCGTTCCTGCTGCACGCGGTCGGTGCGGCCCCGGACGACGACGCGAGACGTCAGGTAGACACCGTCCTTGATCAGGTCGAAAACGCGGGGCGAGTTGCCGACGTCGGGCGCTCGGCTGCATCGTTTCGCGAAGGGCAACCGGACGTCGCCGACGCTTGGGAATCGTCCGAACAGGCGCGACTACGGGCGGTCAGGGCAGCGCTGGATCCCGAGCGTGTCTTCAAATTTCAGCGGCACCCGGTCTTCTAGCCGCGCGGAATGCCCGCCAGCTTGTCGGCGAACTTCGCCTCAGCGGCCGCGCGTAACCGCAGCAGGTGCTCGGACGGGAACAGATCGGGCGCGACCGGGCGATCCTTGAGCAACAGCCGAGCCAGCGTCACCTTGTGTACCTCGGTCGGACCGTCGGCGAGGCCGAGCACGAACGACTCCACCAGGTATTGCACGAACGGCATCTCATGCGTGGTGCCCAACGATCCGTGTAGCTGAAGCGCGCGCGCCGACACGTCGTGCAGCACCTTCTGCATCATCGCCTTTACCGCTGAGATGTCGGCGCGTACCGCTTTGTAGTCGTTGAATTGGTCGATTTTCCAAGCTGTTTGGAGAGTCAGCAGCCGAAACGCCTCAATCTCCATCCACGAGTCGGCGACCATCTCCTGGACAAGTTGCTTGTTGGAGAGCACCTCGCCCTGGGTATAACGCGATACCGCCCGCTCACAAATCATGTCGAAGATCCGGCGAACCAGGCCCACTGTGCGCATCGCGTGATGAATACGCCCGCCGCCCAACCGGGTTTGCGCGACGACGAAGGCGCCCCCGCGCGGGCCGAGCATGTGATCGGCGGGCACCCGCACATTCTCGTAGCGGACATAGCCTTCCCGCCCGCCGCCGACGGGCTGATAACCCAGTCCCACGTCGCGCATCACGTTGATACCGGGCGTATCGCCGGGCACAACGAACATCGAGTACCGCTGGTAGGGCGGTGCGTCGGGGTCGGTCATCGCCATCACGATGATGACTGAGGCCATCGAGGCAAACGAGGAAAACCACTTCTCGCCGTTGATGATCCAGTGGTTGCCGTCTTGGACCGCGGTGGTGCGGAAGACTTTCGGGTCGGCGCCGCCCTGCGGTTCCGTCATCGAGAAGCAGGACACGATGCGGTTGTCCAGCAGCGGCTCGAGATAGCGGGTCTTGAGCTCAGGTGTGCCGTAATGCGCCAGTATTTCACTGTTGCCGGAATCGGGTGCCTGCGAGCCGAATACGATCGGCGCACACTCCGAACGACCCAAAATCTCATTGAGTAGCGCCAGTTTCACCTGGCCGTAGCCGGGGCCGCCCAGGTGTGGTCCCAGATGCGTGGCCCACAGCCCGCGCTGCTTGACGATCTCTTGCAGGGGCGGGATGAGGGCTTGCCGGACCGGGTCGTTGAGATCATGAGATTCCTTGACAATCAGGTCAATCGGCTCGCATTCGGTGCGAACGAAATCCTCGACCCACTCGAGTTGCTGAGCCCATTGCGGGTCAGTCGAGAAGTCCCATGACATCTGTCACCCCTTCTTACTTTGCGCCACGACACCGGATTCAACGAGGTCGCTGATGGTGTCGGTGTCTATTCCCAGTTCACCCAGCAGCGCACGGGTGTGGTCGCCGGGCAGTGACGGCGACGACGGCACGCCGGGCACGGTCCGCGAGAAACGGGGCGCCGGTGCGGGCGCAGTGCTGCCGTCGAGATCGAGAAATGTCTGCCGGGCAACCAGGTGCGGATGCCGTGGCGCCTCGGTGAGCGAAAGCACCGGTGTCGCACAGCATCCCGGGGAATCCAAGATCTGCTCCCATTCGTCGCGCGACCTCTCGGCGAAGCATGCGGCCAGCGTGGCGCGGTGGGTGGCCCAGGCGCCCGGGTTGTCGTCGTCGTGCGGCACGTCGACGCCGAGGCGACCGCAAAGCTCGGCGTAGAACTTCGGTTCCATTGCACCGACCGCGATGTGGCGGCCGTCGGCGGTGGCGTAGACGCCGTAGAAGTGTGCGGCGCCGTCGAGCAGGTTGTCTTCGCGATGATCGCGCCAGGTTCCCGCGGGCACCATCCCGAAGTACGGCGCCAGCAGCGTGGCCACGCCGTCGATCATCGCGACGTCGAGGACCTGACCCTCACCCGACTCGCGGGCCTCGAGAATCGCACTGAGCAGGCCCACCGCCAGCAGCATTCCGCCGCCGCCGTAGTCGCCGACCAGATTCAGCGGCGGTATTGGTGATTCGGACGTACCGATGCCGTGCAGGGCACCGGTCAGCGCGATGTAGTTGATGTCGTGGCCGGCGTGTCCGGCCAGTGGGCCGTCCTGCCCATAGCCCGTCATGCGGGCGTAGACCAGACGCGGGTTGTGTTGGCGCAGCTCGTCTGGACCGATACCCAGCCGTTCGGCAACGCCGGGCCGGTAGACGTCGACGAAGGCATCGGCCTCGGCGGTCAACCGGTGAACGAGGTCGCGACCGCGGGGATCCTTCACGTCGGCGGCGACAGAACGTTGGCTGCGGCGGACTGAATAGTCGATGGGCAGTGGTCCGTCGACGCCGGCGAGGGGATCGACGCGGATGACGTCTGCCCCCAAGTCGCCCAACAACATCCCGCAAAAAGGAGCAGGCCCCAGCCCGCCCATCATCACGATGCGGACGCCGTGTAACGGACCGCTCACTGGGCCTGTCCCGAAGACCACTTTGCCCGGCGCGCGGCCGCTTCGTCGGTGGCGTGCGAGATCACCTGGTTGCGATTCTCCAACTCCAGCGCCGAGGAGAGGCTGGCTGCGTCGGTGTTGACCTGCAGCGCACGCTTGGTCAACTGCACACCCAGCGGAGAAAGATCTGCGATCAGTGAGGCCAACTCCATGGCGCGCTCGGCCAAGGCATCCGGCTCGACCAGCTCGCTGACCAGGCCGCGCCGATCGGCTTCGGCGGCCGACACCGTGCGCCCGCTCAGCATCCAGTCGGCAGCGACGCTGGTCCCCACAATGCGCGGCAGGTGGTAGCTCATGCCCATCTCGGCGCCCGATAGCCCGAGCAGAATAGCGGCGTTGCCGAATGCTGCCGCCGTCGAACAGATCCGAATGTCGCAGGCCAGGGTCAAGGCGAATCCCGCCCCGACGCACGGACCATTGACGGCGGCGATGACGGGCTGTGGCAGTTGGCGTACTGCTTCGGCGAGTCCGGCCATCTTCTCCTGAAAGTTCAAGCGGTCGATGGCCGGCGCGCTGGCCTCCGGAACATTGGGTCCGAAGTCACGCATGTCGATGCCGGCGCAGAAACCGCGACCGGCACCGGTGAGCACGATGGCATGCGCGGTGCGATCGGCGGCCAAATCGGCTAGCGTCTGGCCCAATTCGATCTGCATGGTCTCGTTGATGGCGTTGAGCTGCTTTGGGCGATTAAGGCGCACCACGGCGACGCCGTCTCGCGGCCGGTCGACTTCCAGCGTGCTTGGCATGCTCAGGCTCGCTCGATGATCGTCGCGGTACCCATGCCCCCGCCGGTGCACATGGTCACTAGTCCTGTTGTCAGATCGCGACGTTCGAGTTCGTCGAGGATGGTACCGAGGAGCATGGCGCCAGTAGCGCCAATCGGATGGCCCAGTGCAATCGCGCCGCCGTTGACGTTGACCCGGTCGGGGTCGATCTGCAGATCGCGGATCGTCTTGAGCGGCACGGCCGCGAACGCTTCATTGATCTCCCAGAGATCGATGTCTTTGACGCTCATGCCGGCCCGCTCCAGACAACGCTGTGCCGCGGGCCCGGGTGCGGTGAGCATGATGATGGGTTCGCTGCCGATTGCGGCGGCTGCCCGGATCTGCGCGCGGGGCTTTACGCCGTTGGCGCTCATCCAACTTGACGATGCGACGGCCACGGCGGCAGCACCGTCGACCACTCCCGAGGAGTTGCCGGCGTGATGTACATGGTCGATGTGGTCGATGCCGGAATAGCGTTGCAGACAGATCTCGTCGAAGGTGAGCGGTTCGCCGTCGGCGCGGCTGGCGCCCATGGCCGCAAAGGCGGGCCGCAGGCGGGCCAACGTTTCCGCGGAGGTTCCCGGGCGGGGGTGCTCGTCGCGCGCGCATCCGCCGTCGGGGGTGGTGACCTCGACCAGAGACCGCTCGAACCTCTTCTCGTCGATAGCAATGGCGGCCCGGGTCTGGCTAAGCGCCGCGTAGTCGTCGACGACCTCGCGGCTGAAGCCTTCCAGGGTTGCGATCAGATCAGCAGAAATACCCTGCGGCACAGTCGGATACCGTGCACGAAAGGCCGTGTTGTTGCCGTCGATCGTAGGGACGCCGGCCGTGACGTCCCACCGGGACATCGATTCGACGCCACCGGCAATGACCAGGTCCTCACTCCCGGCGGCGATTCCGGAGGCGGCCACGGTGACGGCCTGCTGACCGGAACCGCAAAAGCGGTTCAACGTCATCCCGGGAACCGTCTCGGGCCAGCCGGCCAATAGGACGGACAAGCGCGCGATGTCGTCGCCGTGGTCGCCGGACAGAATGCCGTTGCCGGCGATCACGTCATCGACGTCGGCCGGGTCGAAGCCGATCCGCTCGGCCAGCGCGGTCAGGCACGTCGCGAACAGGGTCTGCGGATGAACGCCGTGTAATGCGCCGTCGGGACGGCCGCGCCCCCGGGGCGTGCGTACCGCGTCGAGAATCCAGGCGTCGATGTCGAGCTCCGATCGTTGTGCGCATCAATCCCCGTCGATCATCCCGATCGTAATGGGTCTCTCGATCCAGGAGAATAACCTTCTCCTAAGAAGCGAAGATGTTCTCCGTTTTGGCGTACCGGGTCGCGTCAGGCGTCGAAGTTGGTGTTGCTGGTGAGCTCTTCCCAGTCGGCGACTTCGACAGAGCGCGTGTCCACGATGTAGCGATACAACGCCAGCGCGTCGGGGCCGAGCAGTAGGAATGCGGGCGGCTGGCTGGATTCGACGGCAGTGATGATGGCGCGGGCCGCTTTGGCGGGGTCGCCGGCCTGGTTGCCGTCCATGGTGTCGTTTTCCTTGCGGCGCTTTCCGGCGGTGGCGGCGTAGTCGTCGATCTGCGTTGCCGATTGGACGAGCGAGCGGCCGGCGAAGTCGGTGCGGAATGCGCCCGGCTCAACCGCGGTCACCGAGATGCCCAGGGGCGCGAGCTCGCCGCGAAGTGCCCCGCTCATGCCTTCGATGGCCGCCTTGGCGGCAGCGTAGTAGCCGGATCCCACCGGGGTCACCGTCGCGCCGATCGAGGAGATGTTCACGATCGCACCGCTACGGCGTTCCCGCATGCCGGGCAGCACGGCCTTGATCACCGCGACAGTGCCGAAGAAATGCGTGTCGAACAGGGCGTGGACCTCGGTGTCGTCGCCTTCTTCGATCGCGGCGCGATAGCCGTAGCCCGCGTTGTTGACCAGCACATCGATGCCGCCGAACCGCTCGTCAGCCTGCTGCACTGCCGCGGCCGCCTGCTCGGGCTTGGTGACGTCGAGGGCGGCCGGCAGCACCCGCTGCGGTGCCGCGTCCGCCAGATCGCTGACCCGCGCGGCGTCGCGCGCGGTGACGACGGCATTGTGCCCGGCTTCGATAACAGCCTCGGCCAGCGCCCGGCCGAGTCCGGTCGAGCAGCCGGTGATGAGCCAGGTGGACATAGGCGGTCTTCTTTCGGTCGCAGCACTGCGGTCCTCCGGCATGGTATGCCGCTCAGTCGGTCAGCGCGCGCCCGACAATCAGCGGATCCGGCTCGCCGACCACCTCATGGTCTTTGTCGTCGTAATCGGATTGTGCGAGTACATAGCGCATGGCGTTGATGCGGGCGCGCTTCTTGTCATTGCTCCGGACGACGATCCACGGAGCGATCTCGGTGTCGGTCGCCTCGAACATCGCCTCCTTGGCCGTGGTGTAGTCGTCCCACCTGTCCACCGACTCCATGTCCATCGGCGAGAACTTCCAGTGCCGAACCGGGTCGATCAGCCGGATGGCGAACCGGGTGCGTTGCTCCGCGGGCGACACCGAGAACCACAGCTTGGTCAGCTTGATGCCGTTGGCGACCAGCATTCCTTCGACGAGCGGTGCCTGCTGCATGAATTCGGCGTATTGCTCCTCGGTGCAGAATCCCATCACCTTTTCGACGCCTGCGCGGTTGTACCAAGACCGGTCGAACAACACGATCTCGCCGCCGGCCGGCAGATGGGAGATGTAGCGCTGGAAATACCACTGCGTCTGTTCGCGCTCGCTCGGCTTCTCCAGCGCCACCACTCGCGCGCTACGCGGATTGAGGTGCTCCATGAAGCGCTGAATGGTGCCGCCCTTACCGGCGGCGTCCCGACCCTCGAACACGATCACGTGTTTGGCGCCGGTGCGCTTGCCGTGTTTCTGCAGTTTCAGCAACTCAATTTGCAGTCGCCGCTTCAAGTGCTCGTATTCGTCGCGCGGCATTCGGCGGTCGTAGGGATACCGCTCGCGCCACGTTTGCACGTGGTTACCCGCCCGGTCGAGCAGCACCGGGTCGTCGTCGTCCTCGTCGTTGACGGTGTAGCCGTGTTCGGGGGTGGACAGGTCCTCGAGATCTATCTCTGTCATGTCCGACCGTATTCCCGCATTCGGCGGGCGCACTCTATGCGGACGCGTACCGCTGAAGCCGGAAGGTGCGCATGAACCCGCCCGGCTGCGTCGTGAGAGTCACCTCCACCGCGCCACTGGGTGTGACGACGTAACGCTCCTCGACGTCCGGCCCATCCGTCCACCGGCCCACGGGCTGACGGCCGAGATCATCCCGATCGTGCAGGGCCGGGTCGAAGGGGAAGAGCACCGGGTCATAGGGCGTCACGTCGCCGTCGGGGCGGCCGTTGACCAGGCGACTGCACTCCACGAAGCGGAAATGCCCGATGTTGTGCGCCGCCCGGTACCTGCGCCGGACGACCAGCGGGCTGCGACCATCGACGGGAAGTGCGGCGTCCTTGCACACGATCGGATCGAAGACGACGCCGGCGCCGGCTTCAGCCTCGCGGAACACTCCGAAATGCCGCGAGAAGCGTTCGGACAACTCGAAACCCGCTTCCGAGTCGAGGAAGACGGCGAGACCGATCGCCGTGGCGGCAAACGGGTGCGGCGAGCGTTTCACGCGCTTGTCGCCGAAGGTGGTGCGCAGCATCCGGGAGATCAGCGGGAAGCCGCCGGCTCCGCCGACCACGTAGATCCCGGCCACCTCCGACCACGCCACGTCCCTGCCGTCGCGGGCCGGGTCGTGCAGGATGCGGTCGAGGAGTTCGATCGTCGGGTCCACCAGCGGCGCGCACACCGAGTACACGTCGTCGATGCCGCAGGAGAACGGCGGCCGGTCCACGGCGGAAAGGTCCACCAGGAAGCGGCGCGTCTGCGGCCCGACGGACTCCTTGCGGGTGGCGCACTCCTCTTTCAACAGATCGCGCGCGACGGCATCCACGTCCGGCAGCTGGGCGCCGGCAAGGACGAGCTGCACGATCGCCTCGTCGAAATCGTCCCCGCCGAGGCGCTGGATGCCCTCGCTGACGACGACTTCGTTCGCGTGCCCGGTCATTTTGAGCAGTGAGGCGTCGAAGGTGCCGCCGCCCAGGTCGTAGATGAGGACGTACTCGCGTTTGGCGGTGATGGTCGAGCGGTACCGGTGGGCGTATTCGAGGCTGGCAGCGGAAGGTTCGTTCAACAACGCGACCACGTGAAAACCCGCCGCCACGAAGGCATCCAGTGTCAACAGTCGCTGCGCGCTCGAGGCGTTGGCCGGCACGCTGATCGCCGCCTCGATGGGTTCACCTAGCGTCAGGAATCCGTTGGAGCGATGGTGCAGATCGTTTTTGAGCTGAGCCAGAAAGCCGGTGAGAAGGTCGGTCAGTCGGTAGTCGCGACCGGCCAGGTTCACCTCGGTCTGTGGTCCGGCCTCATTGAGTAGACGTTTGATCGATCGAAGCACCGACCATCCCGGCTGGTGGCGCACGGCGGCAGCGTCCACACCGAATCGCAATTCGCCGGCGGTGTTGGCGGCGACGAGCGAGGGCCATGCGTCCAGTCCGTCGAACGAGACGACCGGGTAGTTGCCCCGGTCGACGAGCGCGACGACAGTGTGGGTGGTGCCGAAGTCGATGCCGACTCTCATTCCGCACAATCCTAGGACGGTGCCGGGGACTTCGGCGCGACGTGTTTGTCCGGCGTGCCGTCCCATTGCCGTTGCAACTCTTTTTCCGCGGCGGTGGAAATCAGCCCGGACGGCGCGAACCGTTTTGACGGCACCGGCTCATCCTCGCTCAGCGGCGGCCTGCGGTCACCGCGAATTGCCCTGAGCGCGACCACAACTGCGACGATGACCACGATGACGACAACCAGCGCGAAAAGAATCGACAGCGTGCCCTGGATGAAGGTGTTCCGGACGACGTCGTCGAGCTGATGGACGTTCTTCGCCGAACCGAATGCCGTCTTGCCGGCTTGCTTGGCCGCCAGATACTGCCCGTGCTGTGTCCAGTAGCCGACCGCGGGATCCGCGGAGAAGATCTTCTGCCACGACGCCGTCAACGTGACGGCCAGATCCCATAGCAAGGGAATTCCGGGAATCCAGGCCCACTTCAGCAGGCCCTTCTTGATGACGACGACGGTGACGACGGCCAGCGCGATCGCTGCAAGCAGCTGGTTGGCGATACCGAACAGCGGGAAGAGCGTGTTGATGCCGCCCAGCGGATCGGTCACGCCCATCAGCAGGATGCTGCCCCACGCCGCCGCCACCACCAGGCTGCAGACCCACACGCCCGGACGCCAGCTGGGGTTGCGCAGCTTGGTCAGCGGACCACCCAGGTTGCCCAACGCGTCGGAGAGCATGAAGCGCGCGACCCGAGTGCCCG
Source organism: uncultured Actinomycetota bacterium (assembly GCA_963826365.1). Taxonomy (GTDB): domain Bacteria; phylum Actinomycetota; class Actinomycetes; order Mycobacteriales; family Mycobacteriaceae; genus Mycobacterium. The sequence goes on from CAWGXA010000020.1 coordinate 55,547, forward strand.
CATCGACGGCGGTCAAGATGAACAGCGCCTCGAACATGATCGCGAAGTGGTACCAGAACGCCTTGAGGCTGGCGCCGCCGAACACCCGGTTCAGCACGTCGGACATGCCGACCGCCAGCGTCGGCGCGCCGCCGGTGCGCGACACGATCGACTTTTCCCCCACGCTGGCGGCGGCTTGATTGAGCTGGTCCGCGGTCGCAGGTGTGCCGGACAGGCCGAGCCCGTTGACGTAGTGCGCGGCGGTGGCCGCGGTGCCGCCGGTCTGCGCGGCCGGGGCGTTGATCGCGAAGTAGAGATGTTGATCGAGGATCGACGCGCTGATCAACGCCATCACCGCGACGAACGACTCGGTGAGCATGCCGCCGTAGCCGATGAACCGCATCTGGCTTTCCTTCTCCAGCAGCTTTGGCGTGGTCCCCGACGAGATCAGCGCGTGAAATCCGGAGAGCGCACCGCACGCGATGGTGATGAACAGGAACGGGAACAGCGAGCCCGCAAACACCGGCCCGTCGCCGCTGGAGGCGAACCGGGATACCGCCGGCGCCGCCATGATCGGGTGCGCGATACAGATGCCGACCGCCAGCAGGGCGATGGCGCCGACCTTCATGAACGTCGACAGGTAGTCGCGCGGCGCTAGCAGCAACCAGACCGGAAGCACCGAGGCTACGAACCCGTAAGCGATGATCAGCCACGACACCGTCACTACCGACAGATTCAACCAGGTTGTGCCCCAAGAGGTTTCGCCGACCCAATTGCCTGCAGCCACGGCGAGCATCAGTAGCACGAAGCCGATGATCGAGACCTCGGCGACCCGTCCGGGGCGCAGGTACCGCAGGTAGCAGCCCATGAAGAGGGCGATCGGGATGGTCATGCCGATGGAGAACACACCCCACGGGCTCTGGGCCAGTCCGCGCACCACCACCAGCGCCAGCACCGCGATGATGATCACCATGATGACGAAAGCGCCCACCAGGGCGGCGCCGCCGCCGATAGCGCCGAGTTCATCGCGGGCCATCTGGCCCAGGGAACGGCCCCGTCGGCGGGTGGAGATCCACAACACCAGGTAGTCCTGCACGGCGCCGGCGAATACCGCGCCGACGATGATCCAGATGCTGCAAGGCAAGTAGCCCATCTGGGTGGCCAGCACCGGACCGACGAGTGGCCCCGCCCCGGCGATCGCGGCGAAATGATGGCCGAACAACACCCGCCGGTCGGTCGGCACGTAGTCGGTGCCGTCGTCGAGGACTTCGGCCGGGGTGGCGTGGTCGTCGCGCGGGCGCACGATCTTCATCTCGATCAACCGCGCATAGAACCGGAAGCCGATGATGTAGGTGCAGATCGCGGCGACCACGAACCAGACCGCATTCACCGTCTCGCCGCGAGCGAACGCGATGGCGCCCCAGGCGATGGCGCCGATCGCGGCGATGACCGCGAATCCGATTTTGTGCCGAACGGTGATGGGGGAGCGGTCGATGATCGCGACGGGCGGCAGGTCGTCATCGGTGCGGATGTAGCTGACGTCTTTGTCGTGCACAGTCACGGACAAACCCTACGACGGCCAGCGGCCGACTGCCCGGCTGAATCAGTACAGCGCACGCACGTTGTCGATGGTGTCCGCTTCGGCCGGGCTCTTGTCATCGCGGTAGCGCAACACCCGGGCAAATCGCAGCGCCAGGCCACCGGGGTAGCGCGACGACTTCTGCACGCCGTCGAGCGCCACCTCGACGACCTGCTCGGGGCGCAGTTCGACGACATGGCCGTCCGTCCCGCTGACGGCGAGTTCACTGAACCGCACCGTCTGCCACGCCAGCATGGCGTCGGTCATGCCCTTGAAAGTCTTTCCCACCATGATGAATTCGCCGGTGGACGGATCCCGGGCGCCCAGATGAATATTGGACAGCTTGCCGCGACGACGCCCCGAACCCCACTCCACGGCCAGCACCACCAGGTCGAGCGTGTGTACCGGCTTGACCTTCAGCCAGGCCGCGCCGCGACGGCCGGCAAGGTATGGCGCGGCGAGCGCTTTCGCCATGACCCCTTCGTGACCGGCGGCCAGCGTCGCGTCCAGGAAGCCCGCGGCGGCCGCGGGGTCGGAGGTGACCAGCCGGTCGACGCGTTGACTGGCCGGTACCAACGCGTCCAGCGCGGCCAATCGGTCGGTGGTCGGGGCGTCGAGCAGGTCGACGCCGTCGCGGTGCAGGATGTCGAAGAAGAACACCGAAAGTGACTGTGCGGCACGGGCTGCCGGTACGTCGACCGATCGGCCGAACCGGGAGGCGGTGACCTGGAAGCGGTGCGGCCGGTTGTCTGGCCGCAGGGCGATCGCCTCAGCGTCGGCGATGAGCGCGCTCACCGGCAGTGCCAGCGCCGCCTCCACCACCTCAGGCAGCCGGGCAGTGACGTCGTCAAGGCTTCGGGTGTAGACCGTGACGTCGTCACCGGCGCGATGAATCTGCACTCGGGCGCCGTCCAGCTTGGCTTCGAAAATCGCTGTGCCGCCGTGTCGTTCGAGTGCGTCGGCCACACTGGTCGCGGTCTGCGCCAACATCGGGCCGACCGGCCGGCCCACCCGCAAGGCGAACGCCTCTAACGCTACCGCTCCACCGGACAGACCGGCCGCCGCCACGGCCGGCAGGTCCCCGCCCAGCATCGCGGCGCGCTGCACGCTGGCCGCCGGGATGTCTGCGGCCTTGGCGACGGCGTCGGCCATGATCCCGGCCAGCGCGCCTTGGCGGAGTTCACCGCTGAGCAGGCCCAGCAGAAAGATCTGCTCGGTTTCAGTCGCCCGAGCAAACAGGTCGGACACGAGTTCGGCGCGGCGCGCTTGAGAACCCTTGCCCGCAACCGCACCGATCTCGGCGAACGTGGCGTCGACGCCGTTGACGGTCAGCGTCGGGGCCGGTGCCGGCGGTGGGCGCGACCGCAACGCCGCCCAGCCCACACCGATCTGGCGTTGACGCAGCTCGCCGGAGAGCCACGACACGATGATCGCGACCAACTCGGCATCGGGCGCGGCACGGCGAAGCAGCTCGGCGATGTGGGCGACCTTGGTCAGCCGCGACGAACTGGCGCCGACATTGAGCGAGGTGCTTGCCACGTCGAGGAGGAGCACGATTCGAGCTTGGCATGGCCCACCGACAAACCCCGGCAAACGGGCACGCTAGCGTGCCTACGTAACGTTACAGATCACACGGATTCTGACAAGGAGCGCGCGTATGGAGATCAACGGGAAGAAGGTCGTCGTCATCGGCGGCGCGTCGGGCATGGGTCGGGCCAGCGCCGAGCTTCTGCACGAGCGCGGCGCGGATGTCGCGGTGCTCGATCGGGAGGGTTCCGATGGCAAGGAGGTCGCTGAGGGTATCGGCGGCAAGTTCTACCCGGTCGACGTCACCGACTTCGTCGGCACCGAGGAAACGCTGCAGGCCGCGGTCGACGACCTCGGGGGATTGCATGTCGTCATCACGACCGCAGGCGGCGGCATCGCCAAGCGGACGATGACCAAGACCGGTCCCCACGACCTCGAATCCTTCCAATCCGTGATTGATCTCAACCTCGTCGGCACCTTCAACATCAGCCGGCTCGCCGCCGCGCACATGGCCAAGAACGAGCCCGAAGACGACGAGCGCGGCGTCATTATCAACACCGCTTCGATCGCGGCCTTCGAGGGCCAGATCGGGCAGGTTGCCTACACCGCCGCCAAGGCGGGCATCGCTGGTATGTGCCTGACCATGGCGCGTGACCTTGGCTCTCTGGGCATCCGAGTGCTCGCGATTGCGCCCAGCCTGTTCGCCACGGGGTTGACCAAGGGCATTCCGGACGAATTCGCCTCGGCACTGACGAAGGACGCGGCCTTCCCCAAGCGGCTCGGCCGCCCGGAGGAGTACGCCAAGCTCGCGGCAGCCATCGTGGACAACCCGATGCTCAATGGCCAATGCCTGCGGCTGGACGCCGGACAGCGGTTCGCGCCCAAGTAGACACCCCGTCGGTGCATTCGGTGCATTAAGTACACTCTTTAGGCAGCCGCCCCGCTCCCCCTCGGAGCGGGGCAGGCTAGCCACCTTTGCGACCACGCGGGGTAGGTAGCGCTGCGAGGAGGCCGTCATGGGTATCGCATTGACCGACGATCACCGCGAGCTCGCCGGAGTAGCCCGCGGCTTCCTGACCTCCCAAAAGGCGCGTTGGGCGGCGAGATCGTTGCTGGACGCAACGGACGAGAGCCGGCCCGCATTCTGGCAGGGCATCGTCGAACTCGACTGGCTTGGCCTGCACGTCGACGAGGAACACGGTGGCTCCGGCTTCGGATTGCCCGAACTCGTCGTGGTGGTTGAAGAACTCGGTCGCGCGGTGGCGCCCGGACCGTTCGTCCCCACTGTGATCGCGTCGGCGGTGATCGCCAAAGATGGCACCAGCGAACAAAAGTCGCGGCTGCTGCCCGGCCTGATCGACGGGACCGTCACCGCGGGCATCGGGCTGAACAGCGGGGTCCAGGTCACCGACGGTGTCGCCAACGGCGACGCCGGAATCGTGCTCGGCGCCGGACTTGCCGAGCTGCTGCTGATCGCCGCGGGCGACGACGTGCTGTTGCTGGAGCGCGGCCGGTCCGGTGTCTCGGTCGAGGTGCCAGGCAACCTCGATCCCACTCGGCGTTCCGGACGTGTCCGGCTGGACAACGTGAGCGTCGGGTCCGAGGACATCGTGGTGGGGGCGCGGGAATCGGCGCTGGCCCGGGCGCGGACGTTGCTTGCTGCTGAGGCGGTGGGCGGGGCGACCGACTGCGTCGAGGCCGCAGTCGACTACGCCAAGGTGCGCCAGCAATTCGGCCGCACCATCGCGACTTTCCAAGCCGTGAAGCATCATTGCGCGAACATGTTGGTGGCCTCGGAGTCGGCGACGGCCGCGGTATGGGACGCTTCGCGCGCGGCATCCGAGGACGAGGAACAGTTCCGGCTGAGCGCCGCGGTGGCTGCGACGCACGCCTTTCCCGCTTACGCACGCAATGCCGAGCTCAACATTCAGGTACACGGCGGCATCGGGTTTACCTGGGAGCACGACGCGCATCTCCATCTGCGCCGGGCGCTGGTGACCTCATCGCTGTTCGGCGGCGACGCACCGGCCGCCGATGTCTTCGATCGCACCGCGTCGGGCGGCGTCCGGGAGAACAGCCTGGACCTGCCGCCCGAGGCCGAGGAATTGCGCATCCGGATCCACGCTGACGCCGCCGAGATCGCCGCGCTGGACAAGCAGGCCCAGCGCGACAAGCTGATCGAGACCGGCTACGTGATGCCGCACTGGCCCAAGCCGTGGGGCCGCGCGGCCGACTCGGTGGAACAGCTGGTGATCGAGGAGGAGTTTCGGGCGGCGGGCATCAAGCGCCCCGACTACGGGATCACCGGATGGGTGATTCTGACCCTGATCCAGCATGGGACGCCTTGGCAGATCGAAAGATTCGTCGAGAAGGCGTTACGCAAAGATGAGGTCTGGTGCCAGCTGTTCTCCGAACCGGAGGCGGGCTCGGATGCGGCGTCCATCAGGACCCGCGCCACCCGAGTGGACGGTGGCTGGAAGATCAACGGACAAAAAGTGTGGACCAGCGGGGCCCACTACTGCGCGCGCGGGCTGGCCACTGTGCGCACCGATCCCGAAGCCAAGAAGCATGCCGGCATCACCACGGTGATCGTCGACATGAAGGCACCCGAGGTCGAGGTGCGCCCGTTGCGCCAGATGACCGGCGACTCGGACTTCAACGAAGTGTTCTTCAACGATCTGTTTGTTCCCGACGAAGACGTGGTCGGCGCGCCGAACACCGGATGGACGGTCGCTCGCGCAACGCTCGGCAACGAGCGCGTCAGCATCGGCGGCAGCGGGTCCTTCTACGCGGGCATTGACGAGTTGCTGATCGGCCTTGTCCAGCAGCGGCCAGATCAGTTGGCGGGAGCCAAGATTCGCGTCGGAAACTTCCTCGCCGACGATCACGCGCTGCGGCTGCTGAACCTACGCCGCGCCGCCCGCAGCGTCGAGGGAGCCGGCCCAGGCCCGGAAGGCAACGTCACCAAACTCAAGTTGGCCGAACACATGGTGGACGGAGCCGCGCTCTCGGCGGCCTTGCTGGGGCCGGAGGTCGCGCTGACCGAAGGGCCCGGCGCGATGGCGGGCCGCATGATCATGGGTGCCCGCGGCATGTCGATCGCCGGTGGCACCTCGGAGGTCACCCGAAATCAGATCGCCGAGCGCATTCTCGGCATGCCGCGCGATCCGCTGATCAACTAGCCGGCTCGTCACGCCGGGCGGGCAACGGCCGCCATGCGTGATTGACCGATCCACCCCGGCACGGCCCGGCGGGCGTCCGCGCCACCCTCGATCGTCACGGTGCCGTTGAGCGTGGCGCGCGACCACGATACGTCGCCGCGCCACAATTCGATCAGGGTGCGCAGGCTGGTCTCGACCGTCGCCGCCACCTCGTAGCCAGGGTCGAAGTCGCAGACGTCCGCGGCTCCTTCGGACACCATCAGCCACCAGCGAGACGACTTGGCGGCCACTCCGGTCATCCGGAACGCCACCACCGTGCGCGCCCGTGGCCATGCGTCGATAGGAATCGCACGGTGGATGTCCCACATCAGCAAATGCGGATCGAGCTCGTCGTCGCCGATCTCGGGTATCCAGCGAAGTCCCCACTCACCGAGTGCCTCCACCACCGGCGCGAGTTCGCGACCGCAGGCAGTCAGCGCATACGAGGTGCGGCCGTCGATATCGGTGCGCTCGATAACACCGGCCCGGCTCAGCGACTTCAATCGCTTCGACAATAGCGCCGGCGACATTTTCGGCACCCCGCGCCGCAGATCGTTGAAACGCGCGGTGCCGGCCAGCAACTCACGCACGATGAGCAGTGTCCAGCGTTCGTCGAGCAATTCCATCGCCTTGGCCACCGGACAAAACTGGCCATACTTCGACTTCTCGGACATCGCGGCACCTTCTTTCGCTGTATCCAGTAGACGCGCTAGCAGCGGAATTGACTAGTACAGATTCTGAACTACGGCCGATTCAGATCCGGCACTGGAATTGGTTCATCGGCGCGCCGACGATCGTGGGAAATGATCAGAAAGGAACGTCATCATGACCGCAGCAACTGAAACCGACCGCAGCTACGAAACCAAACACCGCGCGCTATGGGCGCTGGGAAACTATGGCGCGGTGGCCAATGAGGTGGCCGCGCCGCTGGGTCCGGTACTGGTGCGGGCCAGTGGAATCGGCGCGGGCGATCGGGTGCTCGACGTGGCCGCCGGAACCGGCAATGCGGCGATAGCGGCCGCGCAGCTCGGTGCCGACGTGGTTGCCAGCGACCTCTGCCCGGACCTGCTGGAACGCGGCGAAGCGATCGCCCGGAGCCGCGGCATCAGCCTGCGCTGGCTGGAAGCCAATGCCGAAGCGCTGCCGTGTGACAGTGCTGAATTCGACGCGGTGCTGTCCTGTATCGGCGTGATGTTCGCACCGCATCACCAGCCGGCGGCCGACGAGCTGGTTCGCGTCTGCCGACCCGGTGGGGTGATCGGGCTGATCAGCTGGACACCGGAGGGCTTCGTCGGTCAGATGTTCGCGGCCATGAAGCCGTACGTGGCGCCGCCGCCGCCCGGTGCTCAGCCGGCGACGTTGTGGGGCAACGCCGATCATGTGCGGGCCTTGCTGGGCGATCGCGTCACCGAATTCAGCGCGCGGCGTGCTGCGTTACGGGTGGACCGCTTTGCCGACGGCGCAACGTTCCGCGACTTTTTCAAGGCCAATTACGGGCCGACCATCGCCGCATACCGCAACATTGCCGAGCAGCCCGACCGGATCGAGGCGCTGGACGCGGAATTGGCCGAGCTCGGCAATCAATACCTGTCCGGGCCGTCGTCGATGAAGTGGGAGTACCTAGTGGTCACGGCGCGCAGGCGCTGATCAGTCGCCGGCGGGTGCGAACAACGGCGCGCCGCTGGGTCCCCGTTCTCCCTGGATATCGACGCTCATCCCGCACGTCACCGAATCCGGTTCGCAGTCAACAATATTGGCGGCCAGGCGCAATCCGCTTTGTTCGGCGAGCTCGATGATCGCGATCACGTAGGGGACCGGGATCTCCGGGTTGTACGGGTGGTGGTTGACCGTATAGGTGAATACGGTGCCGCGACCTGAAACCGGCCGGGCGACGAGTCGAGCGCCGCAGTCGCGGCATTCCCCGGCCGCGGGATGCACCCAACGATCGCAATCATCGCAATGCTCGATAAGCAGCGTCGACGTCGACTCGGCTGGCACGACGAATACAGTACACTCTATTCGTCCTTGCGTGCGACGGTCTACGGGCGGTGCAGATGACGTATTTCGAGAAAGACGCGATCCTGTCCGGCATCGGCATCTCACGAATCGGCCGACGCACCGGGATTCCGGGCCGCGACCTCACCATGGAGGCGGTGCGGGCCGCCATCGCGGACGCCGGTCTGGTGCCCGCCGACATCGACGGCATAGCGACCCTGGGCGACACCCCGGCGGCGGAAGTCAACGCCGAACTGCACATCGAAGCAGCGGATTGCGGAACCGGATTCGGCACCGGTGGACTGCTGAGCCCGGTGATGTCGGCGTGCCGCGCGGTGTCCGAACGGCGTGCTCGTCACGTGGTGGTGTACCGGACCATCCAAATGCTTGGCGGCACAGTCCCGGTGAAGCAGGAAGAGAACGCGCCCACCCCGCCGCTGGCACGGATGTTCGAGACTCCCGAGGGTGAGGCCAAACCGGCTGTCGGCGCAATGGACGATGTCAACGATCTGGTTGCCGCACAGGCTTATTCCGCCGCGAACTGGCTGGCGCTGAATTGCCGTCGGCACATGGATTTGTACGGAACAACCAAGGAGCAGCTGGGCTGGATCGCCCTCAACGGCAGGCGCAACGCCGCGTTGAATCCGCGTGCGGTTTACCGGGAACCGATGACGATGGCCGACTACCTAGGGGCACGGTTGGTGTCGACGCCGTTCGGCCTGCTGGACTGTGACGTGCCGATCGACGGTTCGATCGCGGTCGTGGTTTCCAATGCGGAATACGGTCCGGACTGCCCGCATCGAGCCGTCCGGGTGGAGGCGATCGGCGGATCCGACGGCGCCGGCGGCTGGTTTCACCGCGACGACTACCCCAAGATGGCGATGTCGGATGCGACAGCGCAGATGTGGTCGCGTACCGGGTTGAAGGCCGCCGACCTCGGCCTCGCCGAGTTGTACGACGGTTTCACCTACCTCACCCTCGCTTGGTTGGAAGCCTTGGGCATCTGCGGTGACGGCGAGGGCGGCCCGTTCGTCGAGGGCGGCGTGCGGATCGCCCGCGACGGTGTGCTGCCACTGAACACCTATGGCGGGCAGCTTTCGGCCGGGCGCATGCATGGCTACTGGGCGCTACACGAGGGATGTCTGCAGTTGCGCGGCGAAGCGGGGGAGCGGCAGGTGTCGCAGCGCCCCGAGGTCGGCGTGGTTTCGGTGGGCGGCGGTCCGGTCGCGGGATGCATGTTGCTCACGTGTTGAGACGGGCCTGACCGAGTCCGAATGAGCACCGAGCCGGACAGCGGGCGGACAACGAAACTGGCTTCGACGATTGCGCGCGACATCGAAGCGGACATCGTTCGCCGCGGCTGGCCTATCGGGGAGTCGTTGGGCTCCGAACGCGCTCTGCAGGAACACTTTTCCGTGAGTCGGTCGGTGCTTCGCGAAGCGGTTCGTCTGGTCGAGCACCACCAGGTGGCCCGGATGCGGCGCGGACCGGGCGGCGGCCTGCTGGTCTGCGAGCCCGATGCGGGTCCGGCGACGCGTGCCGTCGTGATCTATCTCGAGTACCTGGGCATCACGCTCGGCGACTTGCTCAACGCGCGCCTGGTGCTCGAGCCGTTGGCGGCTTCGCTGGCGGCGGAACGGATCGACGAATCCGGCATCGAACGGCTACGAGCGGTGCTGCACGCCGAGCAGCAGTGGCAGCCGGGTTTACCCGCACCGCGCGACGAATTCCACATCGCGCTCGCCGAACAGTCGAAAAACCCTGTCCTACAACTGTTCATCGATGTATTGATGAGGCTCACCACCCGCTATGCCCTGCAGTCGCAGACCGACTCGGCCCGGGAGGCCGTTGCGGCGCTGGACTATATGCACATCGATCACTCCGAAATCGTGGCCGCGGTGACCGCGGGGGATGCCGGGCGGGCCAAGACGCTAAGCGAGCGGCATGTCCAGGCAGTGACCGCTTGGCTGCAAGACCATCACCCCGGCAGCAGCGCAGCCGGGCGCGGCACCCGAGCTGCCGGAGGCGGCGGGGCCGCAGTGCCAGTCAGCGCGCCGCGCGGCAAGCTAGCCGAGGTGCTGGCGGCCGACATTGGCGACGAGATCGCCGCCGGCGGCTGGCAGGTCGGCTCGGTCTTCGGAACCGAGACGGCATTGCTGGAGCGCTACCGGGTCAGCCGCGCGGTGTTGCGCGAAGCGGTGCGGCTGCTCGAATTCCATTCGGTCGCGCAGATGCGCCGCGGACCGGGAGGCGGGCTGGTCGTCGCCGAACCGCAGGCGCAAGCAAGCATCGACACGATCGCGCTCTACCTTCAGTACCGCAAGCCGAACCGCGAAGACCTGCGCTGCGTCCGGGACGCGATCGAGATCGACAATGTCGCCAAAGTCGTCAAGCGGCGGCCCGAATCCCAGGTGGCGACCTTCCTGGAAACCCACCGGCCCCCGCACGGCGACCACCCCGAAACCGCGGACGATGTGCGTAAGGCCACAACCGAGGAATTTCGGTTCCACTTCGGGCTGGCGCAACTGTCCGGCAACGCGCTACTGGAGCTGTTTCTCCGCATCATCGTCGAGCTGTTCCGCCGGCATTGGTCCAGTACCGGGCAAGCCCTGCCGACCTGGGATGACGTGGTCGCCGTCGAGCATGCGCACCGGCGGATTCTCGAGGCGATCGCCGCCGGCGACGACAGCTTGGCCCGGTACCGCACCCGTCGACATCTGGATGCGGCCGCCTCGTGGTGGCTGTAGCCCGCGGCCCAATCGAAACTAGGCGGGTTTGTTACCTATCGCCTGCATAGTGGACGCCCTTGCGGGGTATTGGAATAGGTAATCAGGGGGCAGGAATTTAGGCAATGCGGATAGTCGGTCCGGCAGGGGGCCGCAAGGAGTTGAAATTGGTGACGGGACGCAGGAGCGCCGAAATGGCCATGGGCACGGAAGACGAGCATCAAGGGTTCGTTCATTCCGCGCTCCTTTACCACTCGCAACGGGAATATCTGGACTCCGTGGTCGACTTCGTCGGCGACGGTCTGTCGATGGACGAAGCGGTGCTGATCGCTGTGCCCGGTGAGAATCTGGGGCTGCTGCGGGCCGCACTGGCCAGTGCCTCTGGCGGGTTGCCGGCTGGGCTGCAGATGGCCGACATCGCCGAAGTCGCACGCAACCCAAGCCGATTTCTGGCACTGGAAGGCTCCTTCGCCGAAGAACACCCTGACCGTCGGGTGCGCATCGTCAGCCAAGTCGTCTGGCCTGGCCGTACCACGGCCGAACTTCCGGCCTGCCTGCAGCATGAAGCCCTGCTCAACGGGGCGTTCATGGGTCGCCCGCTGACGGCGTTGTGTCTTTACGACGCGGGCCGGCTGGACGAGGACGTGCTGGCCGGTGCGCGCGCGACGCACCCGCTGGTGTGGAAATGCGGTGCTTTACAGCGCAGCGCCGAGTACGCGCCGGACGACATCTTGGCGAACTGCAACCAACCGCTACCCGCTAACCCGGGGGCGGTGACCTACATGGTCAGGAAGTCCACGGACCTGCGTCCGGCTCGGTCATTCGCCGTCAATTACGGCGACTGGGTTGGCTTGTCCCAGGACGGCATCGACGATCTGCAATTGATCGCCACCGAGCTGGCCACCAACAGTTTGATGTACACCGACGGCGCGTGCCGGCTGGCCTTCTGGCGGCACGACGAGCATCTGGTGTGCGAAGCGCGCGACAGCGGACGCTTGGATGATCCCTTGGATGATCCGTTGGTGGGACGGCTGGACCCAGGCCCGACCGGCCCGGCCAGCCGCGGGTTGTTTCTCGTCAATGCCATATCGGACCTGGTACGGACCCACACCACGACCAGCGGTACAACGATCCAGGCCTATCTGCGGCTCACTGCCCTACCAGGCCCGACCAGCTAACGTTCGCGACGGCGCTGGTACGGCGGCTACCGCGGCGGCGCCGGAAGCGTGCCGCCGACGCCACTCATAGAGCCGGCAGTGACACCGCCTCGGCCCATGCCGCCGCCCGTACCAGCGACACCGCCGGCAGCGCCGGCACTGCCAGCGCCGCTGATCGGGCCAACAGCACTGCCGCCGATGATGCCGGGGACGGCCTCAAAAGCACATCCCGTTGGCAGCATCGCCGTGATGGACGCTGCAAACAGCATGATCACTATCTTCTTGCCCCGTGCGTTCATGTGACGGTCTTTCGTCGGGAGCCTGTTCAACCAGTGTGCAATTAATTCGCGCAACCTGGAAGAACCCCACGCCAAGCAAAATTGAATAAGCCCCAAAAACTCGGCCACCAAATAGTTCGATGTACACCGACGGCGGGTGCCGGTTGGCCTTCTGGCGGCACGACGAGCATCTGGTGTGCGAAGCGCGCGGCAGCGGACGCTTGGATGATCCGTTGGTGGGACGGCTGGCCAGGCCCGACCGGCCTGGCCAGCCGCGGGTTGTTCCTCGTCAATGCCATATCGGACCAGGTACGGACCCACACCACGACCAGCGGTACAACAATCCAGGCCTATCTGCGGCTCACTGCCCTACCAGGCCCGACCAGCTAAAAGCCATAAACAGCAGGCGGCCCACCGGAAACCGAAGTTCCGGCGGGCTGCCTGCGGTAGGGACTAGAGGATGCCGCCTAAAAGGCCGCCGCTGCCGGTGCCGACAACTCCGCCGCTGCCCCCGGTTGCAGCTGTCGCGCACCCGGTCGGTAACAGCACCATGGCGGCTACACCGGTGGCGGCTAAGACAGTCTTGAGGGTTTTCTTCCCGTTTTTACCCTTCATGATCATCCTTATTTCGTCGACGTGCTAGGCGTCGTTGCTACTAGCACGTATCCAATAGCCACTGTTGAACATGTGTAAACATGTGGTGACGAATGTCTTTCGTATTCGGCACACCTGCGACGCGGAACGAAGTTTGCACTATCGGCGCTGGGCGTCTACTGTCGCGCTCGTGCGTCTTCTCGCGAGTGCCGTAGTAGCCAGTACCCGCAGCGGGGTCTGATCCAGACCGACCCCCCGCTGTGGGTCGGAAGCTACTACCGTCGGTCGCTCCTTCAGACCAGAGAAGATCGACACAGTGCCTCTTTCAAAGCCTCTGAGTAGGCCTCTTTCCACTCCTCAGCACGACTCCACCGGCGTCCCGGCACGCCACTGTGCGGCCAACGCGTGGTTCGGCCAGCACTTCGGCGCCGCCTTGCCGCAGGGTCTGCGTGAGCAGGCCGACGCCATGTGCTGGGACAGCTTCGTCGCGACCTACAGTCACACCGCCGGCCCGCTACGACTACGGCACTGGCAATGCACCGACCCCGAGCGGTCGTCCACTCGGCTGGGTCCGCAGTCACGCAATTTTCGCGCCATGCTCGCCGTCGGCGATTGCATCAACACCTCGACCGCCGCGGCCAGCGGCCCGATCGCCGCCCTGACCGCGATGCTGCACGAGCGCGGGATCACCGTCGAGACAGTGAAGTTTCACCAAATGCGCTCGGGCGAATCCACCGCCACTTTCATCTGCGGCACCGACGGCATGCGCACCGAGTGGGCAATGGGCTGCGCAGCGGATCCGACGCAGTCGGCGCTGCGCGCGCTGATCGCGTGCGCTAACCGGCTGGACAGCGGAAAAGACGCCGTCTAGCAGCCCTCAGAGTGGACGCAGCACAATCGGCATGCCGTCCTTCGGCACCGGCATGCCGCCGTAGTCCCACTCGGCCTTGTATCCCGGACGGGGCAGGTCGAGGCGATACCTGCGCAACAGCCGGTGCAGGATCGTCTTGATCTCCAACTGCCCGAACACCATCCCGATGCACTTATGGGCGCCCCCACCGAATGGGGTGAACGCGTAGCGGTGTCGCTTGTGCTCATTGCGCGGCTCCGTGAACCGATCCGGGTCGAATTTCAGTGGGTCCGTCCACAATTCGGGTAGCCGGTGATTCATTCCGGGGTAGGCGATGACGTTGGTGCCCTTGGGTATGTAATAGCCCAGCAGGTCGGTGTCGCGCACCGTCTGCCGCATGGCCCACTGCACCGGCGTCACCAGCCGGATCGACTCGTTCATCACCAGGTCCAGCGATTCGAGCTTCTCCAGCGAGTCGATGTCGAGCGGCCCGTCGCCGAGCCGGTCTGATTCCTCGCGGCAGCGCTGCTGCCACTCCGGGTGGCCGGCCAGGTTGTAAGCCATCGTCGTCACCGTCGATGTCGACGTGTCGTGCGCGGCCATCATCAGGAAGATCATGTGGTTGACGATGTCTTCGTCGGAGAACTTGTTGCCGTCCTCGTCTTCGGTGTGGCACAACACCGACAGCAGGTCGGTGCCCTCCTTCGCGCGCTGCTCCTTGACCCGCTCACGGAAATAGTCCTCCAGCAATTCGCGCGCCTTCAGGCCCCGCCACCAGGTGAACGGTGGCACCGGAGTGCGGATGATCGCGTTGCCCGCGCGGGTGGTGACGGCGAACGCCTTGTTGACCTTGGTGACCAGGTCGTGGTCGGTGCCAGGCTCGTGTCCCATGAACACCATCGAGGCGATGTCGAGCGTCAGCTCCTTCATCGCCGGGTACAGAAGGAAGCGCGCGTCGTTGGCCACCCAGTCGTTGGCGATCGTTTTCGACACCACCTGGTCCATCTTCTCGACGTAGCTGACCAGCCGAGAACGGACGAAAGCCTCCTGCATGATCCGCCGGTGGAACATGTGCTCTTCGAAATCCAGCAGCATCAGGCCACGGTTGAAGAACGGCCCGATCACCGGGACCCACCCCTGCTGCGAGTAGTCCTTGTTGCGGTTGGAGTAGATGACCTGCGCGGCGTCCGGGCCCAGCGCGGCGATGCCCGGCAGCACCGGTGAATCCCCAAACACCACAGGACCTTTGGTCTCGTAGAGGAACGTCAGATAGTCCGGACCGCCGCGCAGCATCTCGATGATGTGCCCGATGACCGGCAGCCCCGCGTCGCCCACGGCCGCTTTGAGCCCACTGCCCGGCGGCGGGTCGGCAAGCTTGTGCTCGGGAAATTGGTGGTTCAGCAGCCTACGTTCCACCATGCCCATGCCGGGGAAGTTGTTGAGCGACGGGGTGAACCGCCGCCGCGCCTGGTCAAGCAGGTAGTTCGGGGTGCTGATGGTCGCGGCCATTGAGGCTCCTTTGCGCTCCGTCGCGGCCCCTGGGCGGGGTGACCGCTGTCACTAATTGGCTATCCTTCGTGACAAACTTGACGGCTGTCAAGTTTGCTTTTGCTGGAGCGTGGTGCAAGGTCAGGGAATGAGCAGCGACGCCGCGAATCGGGAGCCGGGCGAGCCGGCCACCCGACGGCGCGGCGACAAGCATCGGCAAGCGATCATGACCGCGGTGCGTGAGCTCTTGGAGGAAAAACCGTTCGCCGAACTGTCGGTCAGTTCGATCAGCCAGCGCGCCGGGGTGGCTCGATCCGGCTTTTACTTCTACTTCGACTCCAAGTACGCCGTGCTGGCTCAGATCCTGGCCGAGGTCACCGAAGAACTCGAAGAACTCACGCAGTATTTCGCCCCCCGCCAGCCCGGCGAGTCGGTAGAGCAGTTCGCCAAGCGGATGGTCGGAAGTGCCGCCGCCGTGTACGCGCACAATGACCCGGTCATGATGGCCTGTAACGCCGCCCGCTACACCGATGCCGAGATCCGGGAGATCCTCCAGCAGCAGTTCGAAGTGGTACTGCGTGACATCGTCGCCGTCGTCGAGGCCGAGATGGCGGCTGGGACCGCGAATCCGATCAGCGATGACATCCCGACGTTGATTCGCACCCTGGCCGGAACCACCTCGCTGATGCTGACCGGCGACTCCATCTTTGTCGGCGGCGACGACGACCTGGACCGCCGCGTGCGAGTCCTCGAGCAGCTGTGGCTGAACTCGCTGTGGGCCGGGGGCGCCAGGTAACTCGTTACCGGCGGTATCGTCACCGACATGGGGCGAAGGGCAGCCGGGTGGTATTTCGCGGGGAAGCGGTGTTTTATCACCGGTGCCGCCAGCGGAATCGGCCGCGCCACCGCGCTGCGGCTCGCGGCGCAGGGCGCCCAACTGTTCCTGACGGATCGCGACGCCGACGGATTGCAGCTGACCGTGGCCGATGCGCGCGCACTCGGCGCCCAGGTGCCCGAGCACCGAGTCCTGGATATCGCCGACTATGACCAGGTCGCGGCGTTTGCCGCGGACATCCACGCCGCGCATCCGAGCATGGATGTGGTGATGAACATCGCCGGGGTGGCCGCATGGGGAACCGTCGACCGGCTGGCCCACGAGCAGTGGAACAAGATGATCGCCATCAATCTGATGGGCCCGATCCACGTCATCGAGACCTTTGTGCCGCCGATGGTGGCGGCACGAAACGGTGGGCACTTGGTCAACGTGTCATCGGCGGCCGGGTTGGTCGCGCTGCCTTGGCATGCCGCCTACAGCGCCAGCAAGTTTGGCTTGCGGGGTCTTTCGGAAGTGCTGCGCTTCGACCTGGCTCGGCACCGCATCGGAGTATCGGTGGTGGTGCCGGGCGCGGTGAAGACACCGCTGGTCGACACCGTCGAGATCGCCGGGGTCGACCGCGCGGACCCCAAGGTCAGCCGCTGGGTGGACCGCTTCAGCGGGCACGCCGTGTCCCCGGAAAAGGCCGCCGACAAGATTTTGGCGGGGGTGCAAAAGAACCGGTACCTGATCTACACCTCGCCGGACATCCGGGCGCTGTACGCGTTCAAACGGCTGGCGTGGTGGCCTTACAGCGTCGTGATGCGCCAGGTGAATGTGATCTTTACCCGGGCACTTCGGCCCAGCCCGGCTCCATTAGTCCGGCATCACCAACTCGAGTCGCACCCCGAGTAACCGGACCGGGTGGTCCAACTCGAAGAGGTCCAGCACGCGCACGGCCGCCGCGCCGATGACATCGGGATCGGTGGTGGGTGCGTCGAGCTTGCGGATTTTGGTGCGGGTGTAGAACGTCGCGGTACGCACAGTCACGGCCACCCGGGCGACGACGCGAGCTGACGCCAGCACGTCATCGAGTGCGTGTCGAGCTAATGCTGTTATTGCCGAGTCCATTTCGGCGCGGTCGGTGAGGTCGTGCGGAAACGTGACGACATGGCTTCGGGAGCGTGGGATCCACGGTTCAGCGCTGACCTCGTCGTCGCCGCCACCCTTGGCCAGCAGTAACAGCCACAGGCCGGTGCGCGCGCCGAACGCGGCGGTGAGCGCTTCGGCGTCGCTGCGGGCAAGCTCTCGTACCGTGGTAATTGCAAGGGCAGCAAGCTTTTTCGTGGTCTTCGGGCCCACGCCCCACAGTGCATCGACTGGGCGGTCGGCCATCACCTCCATCCAGTTCGCGTCGGTAAGTGCAAAGACGCCAGCGGGTTTCGCGACGCCGGTGGCCACCTTGGCGCGCTGCTTGTTGTCGCTGATGCCGACCGAACAGGACAGCCCGGTTTCCGACATGACGACGGCACGGATCTGTTCGGCGACGTCGATCGGATCGGCTGCCGGCACCGCGACATAGGCCTCGTCCCAACCCCAGACCTCGACGGGATATCCCATGTCGCGCAACAACCCCATCACCCGGTCGGATGCCGCGTCGTAGGCGGCGGGATCCGACGGCAAAAACGTGGCGCCGGGGCAGCGCCGGGCGGCGGTGCGCAATGGCATGCCCGCGTGCACCCCGTATTCGCGGGCCTCGTAGGAGGCGCAGGTGACGACCTTGCGCGGTTCGGTAGGGTCGCCGTTGCCGCCGACAATGACTGGCAGGCCGGCTAGTTCGGGGTGGCGCTGCAGTTCGACCGAGGCCAGAAACTGGTCGAGGTCGACGTGGAGAACCCACCGCGGTGTCGGAGTGATCAACGTCCGCAGAGCTTGCGCGCCAAGCTTTCCCACGCATTGCCCAGGGTCTCGAGGGTATGGCCGCTGTAGCCGAGTTGATGCTCGACGTAGTCGACGTCGAGCAGGGCCAGCAGCGCTTCGGTCTGAACGTCCAGATCCCCGGTGGTATTCGCCGCGGCCAACAACACCCGCACATGAGTGCGCTGCACCGCGGCCGCCCCGGCATGACGGGTGAGCGGATCGCCTTTGGCCGCCGACAGCAGCGCGTGATGGGTATGGACGAAACGCAGGCGCTCGCGGCCGAACGCCACCAACCGGTCCATCGGCGGGGCATCCGGGCCCAGCGGCGGCGGTCCGAAGAGGAAGGCCTGCTGGCTGGCCCGTTCGTCCTCGTCCAGCAACACCATCATCAGGCCGGCCCGGCTGCCGAACCGGCGGAACACCGTGCCTTTTCCGACGCCGGCCTCGGCGGCGATGTCATCCATCGTGACGGCGTCCGGGCCGCGCTTGGCGACCAGGCTGCGGGCCGCTTGTAATAGGAGTGCTCGGTTGCGTGCGGCGTCGCCGCGCTCGTGCGGAGGTTCTTGTTGAGCAGACACGGGCAACTCACCCAACCGCTCGACACCGCTCACATCTGCACTTTAACGCGACCGGAATAAAGCGGACTACAGTCCGGTTCGGTCGTGTAAGGATGTAGGCCAATAGGCGAAGGGAACGGAACAGTGGCAGAGGTCAAAGTTTTGGCGCTGGTGGGTAGCTTGCGTGCGGCGTCGCTCAACCGCAAGATCGCCGAATTGGCGGTCGAGGTAGCGCCCGACGGAGTCGCCGTCACCGTATTCGAGGGGCTGGCGGACTTGCCGTTTTACAACGAAGAGATCGATGACGTGATGAACACCGACGCCCCGCCGCTGGCTGCGGTGGACGCGCTGCGCGCCGCAGCGGGCGACGCGAGCGCCGCCCTGGTCGTCACTCCGGAGTACAACGGCAGCTTCCCGGCCGTCGTCAAGAACGCGATCGACTGGCTCTCCCGCCCGTTCGGCGACGGCGCCCTGAAGGGCAAGCCATTGGCGGTCATCGGCGGATCGTTCGGCCAGTACGGCGGCGTGTGGGCGCACGACGACACGCGCAAGGGATTCGGCATCGCCGGCGCCCGGGTGGTGGAGTCGATCAAACTCTCGGTGCCGTTCAAAACCCTGGAAGGCAAGGCGCCCGCCGAGCACGCCGAACTCGTCGAGAATGTGCGTGACGTGGTCGGCAAGCTCGCCGCCGAAGTCGGCTGAATTTAGCTCAGAAACCATGGCCGCCGGCTGTCGCTGGCGGCCATGGTTTTCTGTCGATGCCAGGAGTGCATTTCGGCGGCTCGCAGAGGTTTGCTGGCCGTTGTTCGCGGAGCGGTCGGTCTCGACGCCACGTCGACAGGCATGACCTGTCGGTGGCGCGTGGTAGACCAGTCCTTGTGGGTAGCGAACGGCGAATCCTTTCGGGTGTGGCGACACGCCGAACGCACGAGTCGGGGGGCTCCCTACCTGCGAATTTCAACTTTGTCATTAGAATATGTCGTATCTCTGTTGATACTGAGCCACTACATGTAGTGTCTGCTGAACCCGATGTGCTACAGATCACTTCCGGCGAGAACAGCTAGTTCGCGGCATGAAAATCGCGAGTCGAGCGTTTTACAGGATGAGCTTCTGTGGGGCAGCGGTCGCGGTTTGCAGTCAGAGCAGTACCTTGCTTTCGTCTCGCCCGCACGTACGTCAATACTTTCGCTGAGGAGGGCTATCCAATATGACCATCACCGTGTACACCAAGCCCGCATGTGTGCAGTGCACTGCCACCTACAAGGCTCTAGACAAGCAGGGCATCACCTATGACACGGTCGACATCAGCCTGGACGCCGAGGCACGTGACTACGTGATGGCATTGGGCTACCTGCAGGCCCCCGTAGTGGTGACTGAAAATGAGCACTGGTCCGGTTTCCGGCCCGATCGCATCAAGGCACTCGCCGGTGCAGTATTGACCGCCTAGAGACTGGACGATAAGTAAGGGAGGGTTGCGGTTCCATGGATATTTCGGGGCCCAACCTGGTCTATTTCTCTTCCGTGTCGGAGAACACCCACCGCTTCGTGCAGAAGCTGGGTGTTCCCGCCACACGGATACCGTTGCACGGGCGTATTGAGGTCGACGAACCGTACGTGCTGATCCTGCCCACGTACGGCGGCGGCCGGCCAACCCCCGACATCAACGACGGTGGTTACGTCCCCAAGCAGGTCATCGCCTTTTTGAACAACGAGCACAACCGTTCGCTGATCCGCGGCGTCATCGCCGCGGGCAATAACAACTTCGGCACGGAGTTCGCTTACGCGGGCAATGTGGTGTCCCGCAAATGCGGCGTGCCGTACCTCTACCGGTTCGAACTCATGGGAACCCCGGACGACGTAGACGCCGTCCGCTCGGGCCTTGCTGATTTCTGGAAGGACCAGACGTGTCACCAACCGTCACAGCTGCAGAGCCTGTAGCCGCCCCGCACGCCCTCCCCGGCGAGACGGACTACCACGCGCTCAACGCGATGCTGAATCTGTACGACAAAGACGGCAAGATCCAGTTCGACAAGGACCGGGAAGCCGCGCATCAGTACTTTCTGCAGCACGTCAACCAGAACACGGTGTTCTTCCACAATCAGGACGAGAAGCTCGACTACCTGCTCAAGGAGGACTACTACGAGCGCGAGGTGCTCGACCAGTACTCGCGCAACTTCGTCAAGACGCTGCTGGACCGAGCCTTCGCCAAGAAGTTCCGCTTCCCGACGTTCCTCGGCGCATTCAAGTACTACACCTCGTACACGCTGAAGACGTTCGACGGCAAGCGTTACCTGGAGCGGTTCGAGGACCGCGTCGTCATGGTGGCGCTGACGCTGGCCTCCGGCGACACCACGCTGGCCGAGAAGCTGGTCGACGAGATCATCGACGGCCGGTTCCAGCCGGCCACCCCGACGTTCCTCAACTCGGGCAAGAAGCAACGTGGCGAGCCGGTCAGCTGCTTTTTGCTGCGCATCGAGGACAACATGGAGTCCATCGGGCGCTCCATCAACTCCGCGCTGCAGCTGTCCAAGCGCGGCGGCGGAGTTGCGTTGCTGCTGAGCAACATTCGCGAGCACGGCGCGCCCATCAAGAACATCGAGAACCAGAGCTCGGGCGTCATCCCGATCATGAAGCTGCTCGAGGACTCGTTCTCCTACGCCAACCAGCTGGGCGCGCGTCAGGGTGCCGGCGCGGTGTACCTGCAGGCGCACCATCCCGACATCTACCGGTTCCTGGACACCAAGCGTGAGAACGCCGACGAGAAGATCCGCATCAAGACGCTGAGCCTGGGCGTGGTGATTCCCGACATCACCTTCGAGCTGGCCAAGAAGAACGAGGACATGTACCTGTTCTCGCCGTACGACGTCGAGCGCGTCTACGGCGTTGCGTTCGCCGACATCTCGATCACCGAGAAGTACTACGAGATGGTCGACGACGCGCGCATCCGTAAGACCAAGATCAAGGCGCGCGAGTTCTTCCAGACACTGGCCGAGCTGCAGTTCGAGTCGGGCTACCCGTACATCATGTACGAGGACACGGTGAACCGGTCCAACCCGATCGAAGGCAAGATCACCCACAGCAACCTGTGCTCGGAGATCCTGCAGGTGTCCACGCCGTCGCTGTTCAACGAAGACCTGACCTACGCCAAAGTGGGCAAGGACATTTCGTGCAACCTCGGCTCGCTGAACATCGCCAAGGCGATGGACTCGCCGGACTTCGCGCAGACCATCGAGGTGTCGATCCGGGCGTTGACCGCGGTCAGCGACCAGACCCACATCTGGTCGGTGCCGTCAATCGAGCAGGGCAACAACGACTCTCACGCCATCGGCCTGGGACAGATGAACCTGCACGGGTACCTGGCCCGGGAGCGGATTCTCTACGGCTCCGAAGAGGGCATCGACTTCACCAACATTTACTTCTACACCGTGCTGTATCACGCGCTGCGGGCGAGCAATCGCATCGCGATCGAGCGCGGCACGGCCTTCGGCGGGTTCGAGCGCTCGAAGTACAAGTCGGGGGAGTTCTTCGACAAATACACCGAGCAGGTGTGGGAGCCGACCACCGAGCGGGTGCGGGAGTTGTTCGCAGCAGCCGACATTCGCATTCCGACGCAGGACGACTGGAAGCGGTTGAAAGAGTCGGTGCAGCAGCACGGCATCTACAACCAGAACCTACAGGCCGTCCCGCCGACGGGGTCGATCTCCTACATCAACCACTCGACCAGCTCGATCCACCCGGTGGCGTCCAAGATCGAGATCCGCAAGGAAGGCAAGATCGGCCGCGTCTACTACCCGGCGCCGTATCTGACCAACGACAACCTGGAGTACTACCAGGACGCGTACGAGATCGGCTACGAGAAGATCATCGACACCTACGCGGCGGCCACCCAGCACGTCGATCAGGGGCTGAGTCTGACGCTGTTCTTCAAGGACACCGCCAGCACGCGTGACGTCAACAAGGCCCAGATCTACGCATGGCGCAAGGGAATCAAGACGCTGTACTACATCCGGCTGCGGCAGATGGCGCTGGAAGGCACCGAAGTCGAGGGCTGCGTCTCCTGCATGCTGTAAGGCTGCGGTTAGGCGGTCGGCGCGCTGCCGATGAACTCCAGCGCGGCGTCTATGGCCGGGCGATGTCGCAGAATGCGGTAGTGCGCCAGGCGTCCTAGCCCGCGGGTGGTCACCAGGTTGGCGCCGGGCCAGACGTCGACTATGCGCTCGCTGGTTTCGTAGGGGCTGTCGGGGTCGTCGGGGTCATGCACCAGCAGCAGGGGCGGGTTGCCGGTGCGTGCGGCCACCACGGGTATGTCGGTTTCGTACAGCGGCATACCCAGCCGCTGGTCGAGGCGGCGGTGCAAACCACGACGAATACGCGGTCCAAAGCCGTGCCGGTCCGCGAACATATCCAGATACAGCGAGAAGTCGCCCATCGGCGCCAGAAAAACCAAGCGCTCCGCTGGGGCGCCCGCCGCGGTCGCGAGTGCGGCGGCCTTGGCGCCCAGGGAGTGGGCGACGATGGCACGCGCCGGCCCGTGAGCGTGGATGACGGCCTCGACCGCTTCGGCGCATTCGACGATGGTGGTACGTCCTCGCGCGAGCGCGCCATTGTCGGAGTCGTTGTGGCTGGGCAGGTCGAAGGCGATGACTTTGTGCCCGGTTGCGACCAGCGGTTTGATGAAGACTCCGAGATGCGCGCGGCAACCACCCCAGCCATGCACCAGGTACACCGTCGGTCCCGCACCCCATGATTCGCCCTGGATCCGGTGTCCGTCCCAGGTGGCTTCGAGTGGCTCACCCGACGAGACGCCGGGCGGCATCCGCAGGCTCGACTTCATGTCGGGTGGTGTGCACCAGACTTCCAGGGCCCATCTGGACCCCACCGCGGGCGCGAAGCGCTCCAGCAGTCCGAAGGCCCGGCGCACCTTCGCAGGAACCGGCGCCTCGATGCCAGAACCTTCGATTTGCTGGGTCGGTTCGTTCACGTGAGCCATCAATAAGTCCACCCCTCTGTTCTTCGTCGCCGAGCGTAACGGCAGAAACGACATGGGCAGTGCGAGCAGCCAGTCTGCCCAGGTCAGCGATGGCAGCGCGGTATGGTGCTTGATGTGGTGAGAATTCCTCGACCCCACCCCAGCGTGAAGCCGGGAGCAAAGGTCGACGCGCGCAGCGAACGCTGGCGCGAACACCGCAAGAAGGTGCGCGGCGAAATCGTCGAGGCCGCGTTCCGCGCGATCGACCGCCTGGGCCCCGACCTGAGCGTGCGCGAGATCGCCGAAGAGGCCGGCACCGCCAAGCCCAAGATCTATCGGCATTTCCACGACAAGTCCGATCTGTTCCAGGCGATCGGGGAGCAGCTGCGCGACATGCTGTGGTCCGCGATCTTCCCGTCGATCAACTTGGCCACCGACTCGGCCCGCGAGGTCATCCACCGCAGCGTCGAGGAGTACGTCGTCCTCGTCGACAAGCACCCCAACGTGCTGCGGGTTTTCATCCACGCGCGGTCCGGGTCGCCCACCGAAGCGACGTTGCGGACACTGAACGAGGGCCGGGAGATCACCCTGGCGATGGCCGACATGTTCGACAATGAGCTGCGCGACATGAAGCTCGATCACGCGGCGGTCGAGCTGGCCGCACATGCCGCCTTCGGCTCGGCCGCCTCGGCCACCGAATGGTGGCTGGGTCCCGATGCGGACAGCCCACGACGCATGCCGCGCGAGCAGTTCGTGGCCCATCTGACCACCATCATGATGGGTGTCATCGTCGGCACCGCCGAGGCGCTGGGCCTGCGGCTCAATCCCGACAAGCCGATTCACGACGTGGTTCCCAGCAACCCCGCCGCGAGCTGAGGACCAAAGTCCCGTTGACATCGTCAGGGCTTTCGTCAAGACTCTGTCTTATCCGATACCCTGGGTACTGGGTATTCACGTCAGCCAGTTGCGGGTGGGCAGAGCAGCGCCGGCTGACGTCCGAGCCGCGATAGCCCGATAGGAAGACCGATCCGCTGTGACCGACGCCGTAACCCAAGTCGAGCCGACCAAGGCAAACGAGCCGGTGTACACCCGCGCCGTCATCATCGGGACGGGATTCTCCGGCCTCGGCATGGCGATCAAGTTGCAGCAGCAGGGCGTGGACTTCGTCATCTTGGAAAAAGCCGGCGACATCGGCGGGACGTGGCGAGACAACAGCTACCCAGGGTGCGCCTGCGACATCCCGTCTCATCTGTACTCCTTTTCGTTTGAGCCCAAGCCGGACTGGAAGAACCCGTTCTCCTATCAGCCCGAGATCTGGGACTACCTCAAGGCGCTCACCGAGAAGTACGGGTTGCGCCGCTACATCGAATTCGACTCGCTGGTCGATCGGGCCCACTGGGACGACGACGAGCACCGCTGGCATGTGTTCACCACCGACGGCCGGGAATTCGTCGGCCAGTTCTTGATCTCGGGTGCGGGTGCGCTGCACATCCCATCGATCCCCGACATCGAGGGCCGCGACGAATTCCAGGGTGCCGCTTTCCATTCCGCCGAGTGGGACCACAGCGTCGACTTGACCGGCAAGCGGGTGGCGATGATCGGCACCGGTGCCAGCGCGATCCAGATCGTGCCCGAAATCGTCGGGCAGGTCGGCGAACTTCAGCTCTACCAACGCACTCCGCCGTGGGTGGTGCCGCGGTCCAACCCCGACCTGCCCATCGCGTTGCGTCGGGCCATGGGAGTCGTCCCCGGGCTGCGCGCGCTGGTGCGGCTGGCCATCTACTGGGGCCAGGAGGCGCTGGCCTTCGGAATGACCAAGCGGCCCAACGCCCTGAAATTCATTGAGGCCTACTGCAAATACAACATCCGCCGCTCGGTGAAGGATCGTGCACTGCGTCGCAAGCTGATCCCGAACTATCGCATCGGTTGCAAGCGAATCCTGAACTCCACCACCTATTACCGCGCGGTCGCCGACCCGAAGACCGAACTGGTCACCGATCCCATCGCGCGGATCACCCGCGATGGGATCGTCACCACGGACGGCACGCAACGGCCGGTCGATGTGATCGTGTACGGCACCGGTTTTCACGTCACCGACTCCTACACCTACGTGCAAATCAAGGGCCGCGACGGTGAGGATCTGGTCGATCGCTGGAATCGTGAAGGTATCGGCGCGCATCGCGGGATCACCGTCGCGAACATGCCCAACCTGTTCTTCCTGCTGGGCCCCAACACCGGACTGGGCCACAACTCGGTGGTCTTCATGATCGAATCGCAGATTCGCTACGTCGCCGATGCGATCAAGAGCTGCGACAAGCTGGGGGCCCAGGCGCTGGCCCCGACTCGCCCCGCCCAGGATCAATTCAACGACGAGCTGCAACTGAGGCTGAAGGATTCGGTGTGGAACAGCGGCGGCTGCAGCAGCTGGTATCTCGACGAGCACGGCAAGAACACGGTGCTCTGGGGCGGCTACACCTGGCAGTACTGGCGAGACACCCGCGCCATCAAGCCCGCCGAGTACCAGTTCTACGGCGTGGGCAGCGGCTCAGCCGTCACGCGCTCGGCGGCGGCCGCTCAAGGCTGATCGGCTCCGACCGAAGTCGTTGCGGCGCTGTGCTGTTCGCTTGACTGCGAGTTTTTTGCAAACGACCGAAGGTTCAGCCGCACGATGCGGTCTAGGACCCGGTCGGATACCACGCGGCTGATCCGCACCAGGATCGCGGCGTCGCGTCCGATGGTGTAGCGAGTCCGGGGACGCGACGCGGTCGCGGCTTTGGCAATGACTTTTGCGGCGTGTTCGGCCGAAACGCCGACCTCGCCGAACGAACGGGCTTGCGCCGTGACGGCCGCGAGGAGATCGCCGTAGCGGGCGAGGTGCGCAGCGGTCATGTCCGCCCGCAGCTCCTGGGCGGTGGTGATTCCGCGTTCGGCCATCTCGGTCTTGACCGCGCCGGGTTCGATGACGACTACTTTGATGCCGAGCTCTGCGACCTCACGCCGCAAGGCGTCACTGGCGGCCTCCAGGGCGAACTTCGAACCGGCGTACGCGCCATACGTTGGCAAGACCACCTTCCCGCCAACGGAACTGATGTTCACCACGGTGCCCGAGCTGATCAGCAGCGCCGGCAGCAGCGCTTGGATAATCGCGATGTGGCCGAACACATTGACCTCGAATTGCCGGCGCCACTGCGCTATCGGCAGCGTTTCGACTGGCGAGTTGACCGCGATTCCGGCGTTGTTGACCAGCGCGCGCAGCGGACGACGCTGCGGATCGCGCGCGACACGGTCGGCGATCGCGGCCACATCGGATTCCACGGTGATGTCGAGGATGTGCGGCTCGATGCCGTCGGCGCGCAGCGCGTCGGCATCCACCTCGCGGCGTACTCCGGCTAGCACGTGAAAACCCTTGTGGGCCAGTTCTCTAGCGGTGGCTGCGCCAATACCCGTGGAGGCACCGGTCACGACGACCAGCTCGTTACGGGCGGCGCGTTTCGACGACATCATGGTGGTCTCCATCGAGCGGATTGATTTGAGTTGACGGTGTCATCTCAAACTAACAGTTGAGTTGACATTGTCAACTCAAGAACCGGCTTATGCTCTGCGGGTGACGACACGATCCGAAAGCGCCGCGGCCACCCGCCGTTCGCTGCTCGAGGCGGCGGGGGTCTTGCTCGACCTCGGTGGCGTCGAAGCGGTGACGCTGCGCGAGGTGGGTGCTCGTAGCGGGGTGTCGCGCTCGGCGGCGTATCGCCACTTCGCCGACAAGGAATCTCTGCTCAACGAACTGGCCACGAACGCGCTGAGCGAATTAGGTGATGTGCTCGAGGTATTGGCCGCTGGCGACGACGTGCCCGAGCAGTCCCTGCGATCCGCGCTGCTTTCGCTGGTCACGGTCGGTCGCACCAGGCCCCACCTGTATCGCCTGATGTTCACCACGCCGTCGGGTGACACGACCGCAGCCGTTCGGGTAGCCGAACGCACCCAGAACCTGTTTCTCGACATGGTGGGGCGCATCACCGGACCACGGCGGGCCAGACGCTATGGAGCGCTCCTTTTGACCACCGCCCACGGCATCACCGGCCTGGATCTGAGCGGCCACCTGGATTTGGACAAGTGGCACACCAACGCCGAAGAGCTCATCGACACGATTATTTCGGTGTTGCCAAAAGCTCGATGAATGCCTGCGCGGCCGCTTCGACGCCGGCCTCGTCGTTGGTGGCCACCAGATCGAGCAGCAGGCCACGGACCACGGCCAGCCCGAGCCGGACCTTCGCGGATTCGAATGGACCGTCTGCGACGACCTCGACCTCGGTGAGCCAGTCGTTGACTGCGCCGGGAACCATTCCGGCAAACGGCTTTTCGCCCTGGGCGGCACGGGCGTAGCACTCGAAAAAGAGTCGTTCCAAGTGACGCAGTTCGGGTCGTCGAACGTCGGCCCACATGGCGGCAAAGCTTGCCGCCGCACCGGCGGGCAGTTCGGGAAGAAGCGTCATCTGACGGCGCTCCACCCCCTGGACGATCGCTAAAAGCAACTCTTCTCGAGACCCGAAGTGGTGCAGCAGCATTCGATGACTGGTGCCGACGGCGGTGGCTACTTCGCGCAACGAGCGGTCGCCGATGCCGCCCGCGGCGAATTCCTCGATCAGTGCGTCAAGTAGTTGTCGACGCCGCGCCAGGTCAGGAGTGCGGGCCATCGGCCCGGCTGAGCTGCTCAGACCGAGCCTTGAGGCCTTGGGCCTCCTGCCGCAGGAAGCGTCTGGTCTTCTTGGCCATCAGCCAGCCGACCGGCGCGCCGAGGAATCCGCGTTGGTCGAGTTCCTGGCGCACCAGCGTGCCGCCCCCGGGCCGAGCGGTCACGTAGTGGCGAGCGACGACGTTCACGCCGGGGGAGCGTTGCGCCCAGGTCCATGACGTGCCCGGCTCAATGTCGGTGACCGTCCAGACCAGCTTCCGCATTCCGGGCTGCTTGATCGCGAAGCCTCTGCCGACGGCCAGGGCCGAACCGTCCTGTCCGACTAGGGATGTCACCGAGGCGGTCCAGTCGGGCCAGTGCTCGACATCGCTGAAGACATCCCATACGAGCTGTGGTGGCGCATCGATCTCGATACGGTCTTCGTTAAACATGTACCAAATGGTACATCAAGTGATGGTCTTTGCCTAGAGCTGCGCCACCCGGGCGTCGAGGTGCTTGAGGGCGGCCTCGGCGCCGTTCCACCCGGGGATGCCGGTCACTCCCGGACCCGGGTGGGTGCACTGACCGCACAGGTAGAGCCCGTCGACCGGCGTCGCAAACTTGTCCTCGCCGTCGACCACGCGGCCGGTCCACAGCTGGTTGGGCTGCAGTAGCCCGTGCGAATAGTCACCGGCGTGCGCGCTGAAGGTGCTGCCGAAGTAGCGATTGGAGAACACCACGCGGTTGGTGACGGAGTCGGCGAACCCGGGCGCATACGTATCGAAGATGTTCACGCAGGTATCGGCGTATTGCTCTTTCCAGCTTCGGTTTTCGTCGGCGTCCAGCCCGGTGGGGAAGTACGGCGTGAAAATGGTTGCGCTGTGCTTGCCTTCGGGTGCCAACGACGAGTCGACCATGCTGGGGATGTACAGATAGGTCGGCGGGGCGTCGGGCAACTGACCCTTGCGGTATTGCTCCCACGCGTCGCTGATGTACTCCGGCGACGGCGCGTAGGCGACTGTGGGACACCATTGGCCGTTGTCATGCAGGTAGGGCTGCAGCCGCTCGATCCATTGCGGCGCTTGGTCAATGGTGAGGTGGGCCTGGATGTATCCCAGGTTGAAGTTGATCTCCTTGATCTTGCGGATGTAGTCGGGCGGAAAGTTCTGCGCGCCGGCCAGATTCACGAACGTGGTGTACGGGTCCAACGAAGAGAGCACCACGTCAGCGGAAATCGTTGTGCCATCGCGCAATTCAACGCCTGTCGCGCGCCCGTCGGTGACCATGATCTGCTTGACGTGCTGCTTCATCTGCACTTCGGCGCCGAGTGATTCGGCACGTCGGCACAGCGCGGTGCTCAGTGAGCCGATGCCACCGCGCGGCATGATGTATTCGACATTGCCGCCGCCGATCAAATAGTGGTACAGCGTCGAAGCATTCGAACCCGGTGTCCATGGGCCGCCGTCGAAGGCGTCGATGGACATTGCGGCCAGCGAGCCCTGGATGCAGCGGCCCTGGTCGGGCGCCAAGAAGCGGCGAACCGTGTCCATGGTGCTGCCGTACCACATCTGGGCGAAGTCGTGACGATCTTCGGGGGTGGGCTGTGCGGCGATCACCTCGACGATGTCCAGCGGCGGACCGAATGCGGAGTCGACGAAATACGGTGCGTATCGGCCGAGGTGGGCGAAAAGACCGCCCAGGCCCGCGGCGACGTCGGCCCCGTGGTCCTCGAACAGGTGACGTCCCATCCGCTCCAGGTCGTTGTACATCACGAACGGAGTGTCGGCGGCGTCGCCGATGGTGCATGTCGATGTCCACTGATCCATCAGCTCGAAGCCCCACTTGAGGAGCTCCAAGCGCTCGGTCATCTCCTGGCGCCAGATCAACACCGCCCACGCGCCGACGCTGTGCTTGTAGCCGTCGAAGAGTTCCCGGGTCGCGGCCATGCCGCCGAGGAAGTGTGCGCGCTCCAGGACGAGCACTTTCGCTCCGCCCTTGGCGAGCACATTCGCGGCAACCAGACCGTTGTGACCTGCTCCAATGATGATCGCGTCGTAGTCGGCCATGCTGACTCCTCCAGTGGTGATCCGTCGACTGAACGCACAATGTCACACCTGACATATTTGCGTCAATGGTGACATTTGGTGTGTGCTGACACCGTGGAATCTCGTAGAGAGCGCACCCGTGCGGCGCTGCAACAGGCGGCGATGAAGCGGTTCGTCGCCGACGGCGTGCAACAAACCAGCGTCGCCGATATCGTCGCCGACGTCGGAGTGACCGAGCGGACGTTCTATCGGCACTTCCCGTCCAAACACGCGGTGATCTTCGCCGACTACGACATCGGCTTCGAATGGTTCGCGCGCGCGTTGGCGCGGCGCCCGCATGGGGAGTCCATCACTGCGTCGGTGCGAAAAGCTGTGGACGCCTTCCCTTTTGACTTCCGGATGGTCCTCGAAGCGGCCACCATCCGATCGCGCGACCTCGACCAAGACATCATCACCAACCACATTCGGCGGATGCGCGATCAGGTCGCCGACGAAATCGGCCGCTTCATCCATGAACGATCCAAGCCCACCGCCGATGGCGCCATGATCGCCGACATCGCGGCACACACCTTGGCCACCGCGGTGTTCGCCGCACTGGAAGCCTGGATGAGCCTGGGCGGCGAGGACATCGACGAACTCAGCCGCCTCACCGACATCGCGTTGAGCGCCCTGGAGGACGGTCTCACCGTGACGTTGCGGCACGCCGGGCTGGACTGACTGACTGACAATCGCCTTAGCGCACCCGGTCGCGCAGGGTTGAATTCTGCTCTTGGGGGTATCCGGCATCGGATCTGTCGTGGCAAAAGGAGCGCGTCGATGCGGGGTGTGGTGTACAACGGGGCGCGCGATGTCTCGGTCGAAGACGTGCCCGACGCCAGGATCGAGCAGCCCACCGACGTCGTCGTCAAGATCACCGCGTCGAATATCTGCGGATCCGACCTGCATACCTACGAGGGCCGCACCGACCTGCAGCCCGGCACGGTGATCGGTCACGAAAACCTGGGTGAAGTAGTCGAAGTCGGACACGCGGTCTGCAAAATCAGGGCCGGCGACCGGGTGTGCTTGCCATTCAACGTGAGCTGCGGGCGTTGCAAGAACTGTGAGATGGGCCTGACGGGCTTTTGCCTGACGGTGAATCCGCCTGCCGCCGGCGGCGCATACGGATATGCCCGCATGGGGCCCTACCGTGGGGGGCAGGCCGAATATCTTCGGGTGCCGTTCGCCGACTTCAATGCGCTGCAGCTACCCGACGACAGCGTCGACAAAGAGAACGACTACGTGATGCTCGCCGCCGTCTTTCCGACCGGCTGGCACGGCACCCGGCTCGCCGAGGTGCAACCCGGCGACACCGTTGCGGTGTATGGCGCCGGACCGGTCGGCATCATGGCGGCCTACTCGTCGATAATTCAAGGCGCCACAGAGGTTTTCGTTATCGACCACATCGCCGAACGGCTGGTGCTTGCGGAGAAGTTCGGTGCGATCGGCATCGACTCGTCCAAGACCGATCCGGTGGACTACATCAAGGACCTCACCGGCGGCGAAGGTGTGGACCGTGGCATCGAGGCCGTTGGCTATCAGGCTCACGATTGTCGGGGCAATGAACGGCCGAACCTCACGATCAACGCTCTTGTCAATGTGGTGCGGCCGACCGGTGGGATCGGGGTGGTCGGTGTCTTCGTGCCGCAAGACCCTGGTGCCGCAGATGAATTGGCGAAAGACGGCAAGATGGTTTTCGATTTCGGGACCTTCTTCGGCAAAGGGCAGACCATGGCCACCGGCCAGGCCAACGTCAAGCTCTACAACCGGTACCTGCGCGACCTGATTCACGAAGGCAAAGCGACGCCGTCAGGGCTGGTGTCGCACAACCTGGGGCTGGCCGACGCGCCAGCTGCCTACCGCCATCTCGGCAATCGCGAACCGGGCTGGACAAAAGTGGTGCTCAACCCGGGTAGGGGATAATGGTGACGGGCAGGTTCACGACACGCAAAACCACAAGTTCTTGTGTTGCCCCGCGTTGTCGTACCCCAGGGGTAGTGTCTGGAGCCTGAGTGCGGCAAACAAGCCGCCAGCCCAAATACCGCGTGTGAAGTGGGGTTCTCCATGAAGCTGATTGACCGGACCTCGGCCATCAACTGGAACCGGCTGCAAGACGATAAGGACGCCGAGGTCTGGGACCGGCTAGCCGGCAACTTCTGGCTGCCGGAGAAGGTGCCGGTGTCCAACGACCTGCCGTCGTGGGGGACGCTGACCGCTAACGAGAAGCAGCTCACCATGCGGGTGTTCACCGGGCTGACGCTGCTGGACACCATCCAGGGCACGGTCGGCGCGGTCAGCCTGATCCCCGATGCGCTGACCCCGCACGAGCAGGCCGTCTACACCAACATCGCGTTCATGGAGTCGGTGCACGCCAAGAGCTACAGCTCGATCTTCTCCACCTTGTGCTCGACCGCTGAGATCGACGATGCCTTCCGCTGGTCGGAGGAGAACGTCAACTTGCAGCGCAAGGCCGAGATCGTGATGCAGTACTACCGCGGCGACGAACCGCTCAAGCGCAAAGTGGCCTCGACGCTGCTGGAAAGCTTCCTGTTCTACTCCGGGTTCTACCTGCCCATGTACTGGTCGAGCCGGGCCAAGCTGACCAACACCGCGGACATGATCCGGCTGATCATCCGCGACGAAGCGGTGCACGGTTACTACATCGGCTACAAGTTCCAGCGCGGCCTGGCGTTGGTCGACGAGGACAGGCGCGCCGAGCTCAAGGACTACACCTACGAGCTGCTCTTCGAGCTCTACGACAACGAGGTGGAGTACACCCAGGATCTTTACGACGAGGTCGGGCTGACCGAGGACGTGAAGAAGTTCCTGCGCTACAACGCCAACAAGGCGTTGATGAACCTCGGCTACGAGGCACTGTTCCCGCGTGACGAGACCGACGTGAACCCCGCGATTCTGTCCGCGTTGTCGCCCAACGCCGACGAGAACCACGACTTCTTCTCCGGTTCCGGTTCGTCGTACGTCATCGGCAAGGCCGTTAACACCGAAGACGCGGACTGGGACTTCTAACGCCAGGCTTCAAGGCGGTGGGTCACTGCCGCCGGGTTTGGCAATCGGTCGGATCAGCATGAGCAACGATGAGGCCGTGGGCGCGGCAGATTTCCGTCGCGCACTGGCGCTTATCCAGCACGGCGAACGTGGCGACGTCGCTGGCATGCGCGCCATCCTTGACGATGAAGTCATTCCAGCGGACCGACTTTCACAGCTGATCCGCGCCACCGTGTCGATCCTGTGGCAACTGGTAGCGCAGCTGTGCGATCCGGACGAGGTCGCGGAGATCGGCGACATGCTGACCCAGGCCGCTGCCGCCGACGAGGCCGTTCTCGATCGGGATAACCGGCTGGTGGCCCAGATTGCTATGGCACAGCACTCCGGAGATGCCGGCGTCGAGTATCAGCTGCTCGCCGATGCCGCCACGGCACCCGACGGTCTTATCCAGCTGGCGCTCACTGCCGCCGGTGTGGTCTCCGCGCTGCTGCCCGGGTTGCGCACCGAAGTTGGCCGGCGACTGCTCGACAACCTGGCGATGCAAGCCCTGCTCGAGGAAAACGGCTGACGGGCCGGCTAGTTGCCGGGCGGCGTTGTTGTCGTGGTCGACACCGGGGTTGAGGTGACAGGCGTTCCCTGGATGGGCGATGCCGGGGCGCCGATACCGCCGGTCGCGGTCGTGCCGTGGCCTAGTGCCACGAAGGCGATCGCGACACCAAGAATGAGCGCGGATACGGTTCGCATGGCTGCCTCCTAGAAGTAATCGGTTAGTCGTACCCGCCGCGCTTCGCCCCAATCGCCCATTTCCGATCCGGTTTTTTCGGGTACCCCGGTGAGTACCGGGCCGGGGGCGTCGCGAAGAGGGGGGTCCCCGGCCCGGCCAGACGTGAAATGGTCTGTGCCACAAAGTGTCGTCAACTGTTCGCATCGCGCGATCGCCGAGTGGTGTCCATGCGGCGCGAGCGTTGCTAGATTGAGCATGTTTTGTCGGCCGCATTGAATTTAGGGGTGCCAGGATGACTCTGAGCGACGTTGCAACCAAGATCCTGGACTTCATCCGGGCCGGCTACCCGCAGGGCGTGCCGCCGACCGATTACTACCCATTGCTTGCGCTGCTGCGGCATCGGTTAACCCACGACGAGGTGACGGCGGTAGCCGAACAGCTGGCGGCCAGCGGCCAGCTGCACGCTGAGACCGGCGATATCAGCGCGGCCATCACCCGGCTGACCACCGAAGCGCCGTCCGGCGAAGACCTGAACCGGGTGCGGAAACGGTTGGAGTCGATCGGCTGGACCGTCGACTCGGACCACTAGTCAGCAACCGCCTCCGGTACCGGCAGGCCCGGGCTACCGTGGTGCGTATGCGCACGGCGTTTCACGAACAGCTTGACGCGCTGACGCAGAGCATCGGCGACATGTGCGGCGCCGCTGGTGCCGCGATGCAGCGGGCCACTGAGGCTCTGCTGTCGGCGGACATCGTCTTGGCCGAAACGGTGATCAGCGGCGAACAGGACCTGATGGCTCAGGCCGCCCAGACCGAAAATGACGCCTTCACCCTGCTGGCCCTGCAGGCTCCCGTCGCCACCGACCTGCGCCTGGTGCTGAGCAGCATTCAAAACGTCGCCGACGTCGACCGGATGCGTGCGCTGGCCCTGCATGTCGCCAAGACCACCCGCCGGCGCCACCCCGCGCACGCGATTCCCGACGATGTCAGCGGCTACTTCGCCGAGATGGGCCGGATCGCCGTCAAGATCGGCCACAGCACCAAAGATGTTGTGCTGTCCGGTGATCCGGACAAGGCGGCCGAACTCGCCGACGAAGACGACGAGATGGATGAACTGCACCGTCATCTGTTCACCGTGGTTCTGGACCGGGAGTGGCCACACCCCGCCGCCGCGGCAGTCGACATCACCCTGCTGAGCCGCTACTACGAACGGTTCGCCGACCACGCCGTGGAAATCGGTCGACGGGTCATCTTCCAGGCCACTGGCACGGCAATCGCCTGACACGCGTCGGATTTCGAGCAGTAGATGTTCGGGTCGTGAACGGCATATGAATAGTGCCTATGGTCCGGAGCCAGGGTGTGCCCCTACCGCAAGACTGATGGGGTGACGTCAACTCACTCTCACAAGCATGCGAATTTTCTCCGCTCGGTGGTGCGCTGGCTCGATGTCGGCTACCCGCAGGGCGTTCCCGGGCCAGACCAGGTGGCGTTGTTCGCACTGCTGCGGAGCACACCGCTGTCCCCGGAACAGCTCGAAGAGGTGGTGGCCAAGCTCAAGGAGTCGCATCCCGACGGCGACGGCCCGATCAACAGCGGCGAGATCTCTGACTTCATCTCCCAGACCACGCACAAAGACCCCGGCCGGGAGAACATCATTCGAGTGGCCGCGACGCTGGCCGCCGCCGGTTGGCCGTTGGCCGGTATCGACGTCAGCGAGGTTATTCCGGATGACGAGCACGGCGAGGCCGCCGAATTGATCGCGTGCCGATACCCGGAAGAAGCCTCACAAGGTTGAGATGTCGATGACGAAGCGGTAGCGCACGTCGCTGGCGAGCACCCGCTCGTAGGCCTCGTTGACGTAATCCGCTTCTATGACCTCGATTTCGGGGGTCACGTCGTGCTCCGCGCAGAAATTCAGCATCTCCTGCGTCTCGGCGATCCCACCGATGTTGGATCCCGCCAGGCTGCGCCGCGCCAGGGCCAGCGCGAATGCGGCCACCTCCATGGGGTGCTCGGGGATGCCCAATTCGACGAGGGTGCCGTCGACGTCCAGCAGCTTGAGGTATTCGCCGAGGTCCAGGTTGGCCGACACGGTGTTCAGGATCAGGTCGAAGCTGCCGCGCAGTTTCTTGAAGGTGGCGGGGTCGGCCGTCGCGTAGTAGTTGCTGGCTCCCAGCCGGAGTCCGTCTTCCATCTTCTTCAACGACTGCGATAGCACCGTCACCTCGGCGCCCAACGCCGCGCCCAGTTTGACGCCCACGTGTCCCAGCCCGCCCAAGCCGACGATCGCCAGCCGGGTGTCTTTGCCCGCCTTCCAGTGCCGCAGCGGCGAGTACAGCGTGATGCCGGCGCACAGTAGCGGCGCGGCCGCGTCCAGCGGCAGCGAGTCGGGGATTTGCACGACGAAGTTTTCGTTGACGACGATCGCCTGGCTGTAGCCGCCCTGCGTAATGGTGCCGTCCCGGTCGGTGGCGTTGTAGGTGCCGACCGCGCCGCGTTTGCAGTACTGCTCGAGCCTGGCCAGGCAGCTGCTGCACTCACCGCAGGAGTTCACCAGGCAGCCCACGCCGACGCGGTCGCCCACCTTGTGCTTGGTGACCTCGGGGCCGACGGCGGTCACCACGCCGGCGATCTCGTGGCCGACGACCAGTGGGTACTTCGGCACACCCCACTCCGCCCTGACGGTGTGGATGTCGGAGTGGCAGATCCCGGCGAATTTGATGTCGAATGCGACGTCGTGGGGGCCCGGGTCGCGACGGGTGATGGTGGTTTTGGTCAGTGGTTCGGTTGCCGAGGTGGCGGCATAGGCCGAAACGGTGCTCATGAAAATCCCTTTTCGAGTCGGTAGCGTCCCATAAAACCTTAGCTAAGGTAATCTTTTATGGCCAATCGGTCAGCGCCAGATATCAGCTTATGACGATGTGTGCGTACGGGTTGCCCAGGCGTTAGTTGATTGCGGCGTTGACCAAACGCAGGTCGTCCACGATGCCCCGGGCCGCAACTACACCCTCGCCGGCCTGCCAGATCTCGTCGTTGACCACGTAGACGCGGTTGTCGTGATTGGCGGACAGCTTGCGCCACGGGTCACTGTCGAACAGGGTCGCTGCGCGATCCGCAGCCGCCGATGTGGTGCAGGAGACATAGACGACGTCGGCATCGGCCGCGGACGAAATCCGGCGCCTTTGCCAGGTCGGAGTCGGTGATACCGATCTCGATGTAGGCCTTGTCGGTGAACCGCTGAGCGGCGGGCCGGTCCACTCCGACCGCCGAGAGCACGCTGGCCGGGAAGTTGTGTGCACCGTAGATCCGCATGGTGTCGGCGGTGAGCTGGACAATCGAGGCCTGGAAGTGGGCCGCATCGTGCGAGGCACCGATCTGGCTGGCCCGTTGGGTGAAGCCGTTGATCAACCCGTCGACGGCTGGGCCGCGCGCCGTGGCGGCGCCCAGCGCGCGCAGGTTGTCCTGCCACCCGGCGCCGGGTGCCGCGGTGAACACCGTCGAGGTGATCGCGGCCAGCTGCGGGTAGAGCTTCGGCGTCAAGCCTTGCGAGCCCAGGATGAGGTCCGGGTGCGCCGCCGCGATCGCCTTCAGGTCGGGATTGCTGCGGGTACCGACACCGGGCAGGCCGTGCACGGCGCTGCCCAGGTAGCCGGGCTGAGTCGGGGAGCCGTCAGGCAAGGCGGCGCCGACGATCCGTGACTGCAGGCCGAGCGCGCACAGACCGTCGAGCAGGTCGCCGGCGAGCACCACGATGCGCTGCGCCTCGGCGGGAACCGCGACCACTTCCGGACTGACTCCCGCGGCGTTGTGGACCAGTCGCGTCGACGGCCCCGAATCGGCCGCGGCGGCGTCGTGTGCGCACGACTCATCGGGCTTGCGGTCGTTTCCCAGCACCCCGGCCCCCGCGATTTGGGTGGTGGGAGTGACCAGCGGTCGAGTCGATGACCCCTTGGGGCCCGGTTGCGACGACCCGCAACCGCTGCACGTCGCAACCACGGCCGCGGTCACCGCGACGGCGGCGACAAACAGCCGGGTTGGGGGCCTCAGGGGGAGTCGATTACCGCCGGATCGCACGGATCCGACGCTAACATCCGGCCAGCTGGGAACCGGTCTGCCGAACCGGCTCGGCACCGACGTTGAGGCATTTACGACAGTTTGTAGGACCAGCCCTGCCAGCCCCCTGTTAGGAGGCTAAGATTCGAGTCGTTACTGGGTTCTGGATCCCTGTCCGATGCTGGATGTTTGGAGGAGCTGTTGACAGCCGAAGCGCCCCCGTTGGGAGAACTCGAGGCGATCCGCCCGTACCCGGCCCGGACCGGTCCCAAGGGCAACCTGATCTACAAGCTGCTCACCACCACCGATCACAAGCTGATCGGCATCATGTACTGCGTCACCTGTATCGCCATGTTCATGGTCGGCGGACTGATGGCGCTGCTGATGCGCACCGAGCTGGCCGCGCCGGGGCTGCAGTTCTTGTCGAATGAACAGTTCAACCAGCTGTTCACCATGCACGGCACGATCATGCTGCTGCTCTATGCGACCCCGATCGTGTTCGGCTTCGCCAACCTGGTGCTGCCGCTGCAGATCGGCGCGCCCGACGTGGCATTCCCGCGGCTGAACGCCTTCTCGTTCTGGTTGTTCCTTTTCGGTGCGCTCATCGCCATCGGCGGGTTCGTCGTCCCCGGTGGGGCCGCGGACTTCGGCTGGACGGCCTACACCCCGTTGACCGATGCCATCCACTCGCCCGGTCCCGGTGGCGACCTGTGGATCATGGGCCTGATCGTCGCCGGTCTGGGCACCATCCTGGGCGCGGTCAACATGATCACCACCGTGGTCTGCATGCGTGCTCCGGGCATGACGATGTTCCGGATGCCGATCTTCACCTGGAACATCCTGGTGACGTCCATCCTGATCTTGATTGCTTTCCCGTTGCTCACCGCGGCGCTGTTCGGGCTGGCCGCCGATCGTCACCTGGGGGCTCACGTCTACGACCCGGCCAACGGCGGAGTTCTGTTGTGGCAGCACCTGTTCTGGTTCTTCGGCCACCCCGAGGTGTACATCATCGCGCTGCCGTTCTTCGGCATCGTCAGCGAGATCTTCCCGGTGTTCTCCCGTAAGCCGATCTTCGGCTACACCACGCTGGTTTATGCGACGCTGTCGATCGCCGCGCTGTCGGTCGCGGTGTGGGCCCACCACATGTTCGCCACCGGAGCCGTTCTGCTGCCGTTCTTTTCGTTCATGACGTATCTGATCGCGGTGCCGACCGGGATCAAGTTCTTCAACTGGATCGGCACAATGTGGCGGGGTCAGTTGACATTTGAGACACCGATGCTGTTCTCGGTGGGCTTCCTGATCACCTTCCTGCTGGGCGGTCTGACCGGTGTACTGCTGGCCAGCCCGCCGCTGGACTTCCAGGTCACCGACAGCTACTTCGTGGTCGCGCACTTCCACTACGTGCTGTTCGGCACCATCGTGTTCGCCACCTACGCCGGTATCTACTTCTGGTTCCCGAAGATGACCGGCCGGCTGCTCGACGAACGGCTGGGCAAGCTGCATTTCTGGTTGACGTTTATCGGCTTTCACACCACATTCCTGGTGCAGCACTGGTTGGGCGACGAGGGTATGCCGCGTCGCTACGCCGACTACCTGCCGACCGACGGCTTCCAGGGCCTGAACATCGTCTCGACGATCGGCGCCTACATCCTGGCCGCCTCGATGTTCCCGTTCGTGTGGAACGTGTTCAAGAGCTGGCGCTACGGCGAAGTGGTCACCGTCGACGACCCGTGGGGATACGGGAACTCGCTGGAATGGGCCACCAGTTGCCCGCCGCCGCGACACAACTTCACCGAGCTGCCCCGCATCCGCTCCGAGCGTCCCGCGTTCGAGCTGCACTACCCGCACATGGTGGAACGAATGCGCGCCGAATCGCACGTCGGCCGTGCCCACGGTCACGAGGGCAGCGACGTCACCCGGCTAGACGACGTAGACGTCCGCAGCTGATGGCCCATCGCGGGGGCAATCGCGAGTGAACGCACCACCCAAGGTGTCGGTACTGATCACCGTCACCGGAGTGGATCAGCCAGGTGTGACGGCGGCGCTGTTCGAGGCGTTGTCCGGGCACGGAATCGAGTTGCTGAACGTCGAGCAGGTGGTCATACGGGGCCGGCTGACGCTGGGGGTGTTGCTCTGCTGTCCGCCCGATGTCGCCGAAAGCATCGTGCTGGGCGACGCGGTTGAAGACGCCATCCACGCGGTCGGGCTCGACGTCACCATCGAGCGCAGCGACGACGTGCCGATCATCCGGGAACCTTCGACCCACACCATTTTCGTGCTGGGCCGTCCGATCACGGCGGGGGCATTCGGCGCGGTGGCCCAGCAAGTAGCGGCGCTGGGCGTCAACATCGACCTCATCCGCGGTGTCTCGGACTATCCGGTGACCGGCCTGGAGCTGCGAGTCTCGGTGCCGCCGGGCGGCGACGGCCCACTGCGCACCGCCTTGACCCGGATTTCCTCCGACCAGGGTGTCGACGTGGCGGTCGAGGATTACAGCCTGGAACGGCGTGCCAAACGGTTGGTGGTGTTCGACGTCGATTCGACGCTGGTGCAGGGCGAGGTCATCGAGATGCTGGCGGCCCGCGCGGGTGCCGAGGGTGAGGTCGCCGCGATCACCGACGCGGCCATGCGCGGCGAGCTGGATTTCGCGGAGTCGCTGCAGCAGCGGGTGGCCACCTTGGCAGGCCTGCCCGCCACCGTGATCGACGAGGTCGCCGACCAGCTGGAACTGATGCCTGGTGCGCGCACGACGCTACGTACGTTGCGCCGCTTGGGTTTTCGCTGCGGCGTGGTGTCCGGTGGCTTCCGGCGGATCATCGAACCGCTGGCCCACGAACTGATGCTGGACTACGTCGCGGCCAACGAGTTGGAGATCGTCGACGGCATCCTCACCGGCCGCGTCGTCGGGCCGATCATCGACCGTCCCGGCAAGGCCAAGGCGTTGCGCGACTTCGCGGCCCAAGCCGGCGTGCCGATGGAGCAGACCGTTGCGGTCGGTGACGGCGCCAACGACATCGACATGCTGGCCGCCGCGGGTCTGGGCATTGCGTTCAACGCCAAGCCCGCGTTGCGTGCGGTCGCCGACGCGTCGTTGAGCAGTCCGTATCTGGACACGGTGCTGTTCCTGCTGGGCGTGACCCGCGGTGAGATCGAAGCCGCCGACGCGGGCGACCTCGGCGTGCAACGCGTCGAGATCCCTTCGGAGTAAGGCGTGGCCGCCCCGACCCGACGGCTGTCGCCGCGTCCCGGTACGGCACGATAATCGCGTGTCCGACATCGGCCCCGAAACCGCTTGGGAATCCGGACCTGTAGACGACGACGCCGTAGCCGATCCCGATCTGCTGATCGACTTCAGGGATGTGTCGCTGCGCCGCGACGGCCGCAATCTGGTCGGCCCGCTGGATTGGGCCGTCGAACTCGACGAGCGGTGGGTCGTCATCGGCCCCAACGGCGCGGGCAAGACATCGCTGCTCCGGATGGCCGCCGCGGTCGAACACCCGTCGACGGGCGTGGCGTTTGTGCTCGGCGAGCGACTGGGCCGCATCGACGTATCCGAGTTGCGGGCGCGGATCGGGTTCAGCTCGTCGGCGTTGGCGCAACGGGTGCCCAGCGACGAGGTGGTGCGCGATCTCGTCGTTTCGGCGGCGTACGCGGTGTTGGGCCGGTGGCGGGAGCGTTACGAGGACGTCGACTATCAGCGGGTGAGCGACATGCTCGAGAGCTTGGGCGCCGAGCACCTCGTCGACCGCACCTTTGGGACGCTGTCCGAAGGTGAGCGCAAGCGGGTGCTGATCGCGCGTGCGCTGATGACCGACCCGGAACTGCTGCTGCTCGACGAGCCCGCGGCCGGCCTGGACCTGGGCGGTCGCGAGGAATTGGTGGCCCGGCTGACCGACCTGGCCGCCGACCCGGATGCGCCGGCGATCGTGCTGGTCACCCACCATGTCGAGGAGATACCACCCGGCTACACCCACTGCCTGTTGCTGTCGGAGGGGCAGGAGATCGCCGCGGGTTTGCTGCCCGACGTGCTAAACGCCGAGAACCTGTCGGCCGCGTTCGGCCAGTCGATTGCCCTGGAGGAAGCCGACGGGCGTTACTTTGCGCGGCGCGTTCGCTCCCGCGCCTCTCATCGGAGGCTCGAATGACTTCACCCGAACAACCGTTGGTCGCCAGGCCGGCAGCAACCGTGATGCTGGTCCGCGACACACGGCAGGGCATCGCGCTCTTTCTGATGCGGCGGCACGCGCAGATGGAGTTCGCCGCGGGCACGGTGGTGTTCCCCGGCGGCGGCGTCGATGACCGCGACCGCAATGCCGATATCGCCTGGGCCGGGCCGCCACCGCAGTGGTGGGCGCAGCGGTTCGGCATCGAGCCCGACCTGGCCGAGGCGCTGGTCTGCGCAGCCGCCCGCGAGACCTTCGAGGAATCCG
This sequence comes from uncultured Actinomycetota bacterium, assembly GCA_963826365.1. Lineage (GTDB taxonomy): Bacteria > Actinomycetota > Actinomycetes > Mycobacteriales > Mycobacteriaceae > Mycobacterium. The sequence continues at coordinate 98,145 of CAWGXA010000020.1, forward strand.
GGGTGCTGTTCGCCGGGCCGGCCGGCGATCCGGACGGGATCGTCGGCGACGCGTCGGTATACGGCGACGCCCGCCAGGCGCTGGCCGAACGCTCGCTGTCGTTCGCCGACTTTCTGCGCCGGGAAAACCTGGTGCTGCGGTCCGACCTGCTGCGGCCGTGGGCCAACTGGGTCACCCCCGAAGCCGAGCGCACCCGCCGCTACGACACCTATTTTTTCGTCGGCGCTCTGCCGGAAGGCCAGCGTGCCGATGGCGAGAACACCGAATCCGATCTCGCCGGCTGGATGACGCCGCGGGCCGCGATCGACGAATTCGAGGCCGGCCGCCTCTTCCTGCTGCCGCCCACCTGGACCCAGCTGGACTCGCTGGCCGGTCGCACCGTCACCGAGGTATTGGCGGTCGAACGGCAGATCGTCACGGTGCAGCCACGCCTGGAGATCCAGGGCGACAACTGGATCTTCGAGTTCTTCGACTCCGACCGCTACCACCGCGCCAGGGAAGCGGGCGGCCTGGGGTGGCGGCATTGAGCGAGTTCGTGCACGTCGTGGTCAGCGACGGCTCGCAGGACGCCGGCCTGGCGATGCTGCTGCTGTCGCGACCGCCCACCAACACGATGACCCGGCAGGTCTATCGCGAGATCGCGGCCGCGGCCGCCGAAATGGGGTCACGCGACGACGTCGCCGCGGTCATCTTGTTCGGTGGCCACGAGATCTTCTCCGCCGGCGACGACATGCCCGAGCTGCAGACCTTGACCGCGACCGAGGCCGACATCGCGACTCGGGTCCGCGCCGAGGCCGTCGACGCGGTAGCGGCGATCCCGAAGCCGACCGTCGCCGCGATCACCGGATACGCATTGGGCGCCGGCCTCACCCTGGCGCTGGCCGCCGACTGGCGGATCAGCGGTGACAACGTCAAGTTCGGGGCGACCGAGATCCTGTCCGACCATGTTTCCGGGGGGTTGGCCCGGTTGACCCGGATTGCGGGGGAGAGCAGGGCCAAGGAACTCGTGTTCAGCGGGCGGTTCTTCGACGCCGAGGAGGCCAAGGCGCTGGGCCTGGTCGACGAGTTGGTGGCCCCGGACGACGTCTACGATGCGGCGGCGGCGTGGGCGCGGCGCTTCCTCGACGGTCCGCGGGGGGCGCTGGCCGCCGCCAAGGCCGGGATCAATGCCGTGTTCGAGGCCGGCGCCCAAGGCTATTAGGCTGCCCTGCATGACCGACGCAACTCAGGCGGCCCACGTCACGGCCGAGCAGGTCGAAGCCGCGCGACACGACACGAAACTCGCCCAGGTGCTCTACCACGACTGGGAAGCCGAGACCTACGACGAGAAATGGTCGATCTCCTACGACCAGCGCTGCGTGGATTACGCCCGCGGGCGCTTCGACGCCGCCGTGCCGGACGAGGTCTTGCGCGAGTTGCCGTACGACCGGGCCCTGGAACTGGGCTGCGGCACCGGGTTTTTCCTGCTCAACCTGATCCAGGCCGGCGTCGCGCGGCGCGGGTCGGTCACCGACCTCTCACCTGGCATGGTCAAGGTCGCCACCCGCAACGGGCAGTCACTGGGGCTGGACATCGACGGCCGCGTCGCGGACGCCGAGGGCATTCCCTATGAGGACAACAGCTTCGACCTGGTGGTCGGCCACGCCGTGCTGCATCACATTCCCGACGTGGAGCTCTCGCTGCACGAGGTGATCCGGGTGCTGAAACCCGGCGGCCGGTTCGTGTTCGCCGGCGAGCCCACCAATACCGGCGAGGTCTACGCCCGTTCGTTGTCCACGCTGACCTGGCGAGTCGCCACCAACCTCACCAAGTTGCCCGGCTTGGGTGGCTGGCGGCGCCCGCAGGTCGAGCTCGACGAGTCCTCCCGCGTCGCGGCGCTGGAAGCGATCGTCGATCTGCATACCTTCGCACCCGAGGACCTGGAGCGGATGGCCGCCAACGCCGGCGCCATCCAGGTCGAGACTGCCAGTGAGGAGTTCACCGCCGCGATGTTCGGCTGGCCGGTGCGCACCTTCGAGGCGTCGGTGCCGCCCGGGCGGCTGGGCTGGGGCTGGGCGAAATTCGCCTTCAACGGTTGGAAGACGCTGAGCTGGGTGGACGCCAACCTATGGCGGCACCTGGCCCCGAAGGGCTGGTTCTACAACGTGATGGTCACCGGGGTCAAACCCTCCTGAGCAGCGGTCTGCGCTTCACCACTGACGACGTCGGTTATCTGCGGTCGGAATCGGGTGGCGCGGCGCTTGCGGCGGTCGCCGAATTCGAGTTGACCGACGCCACCCGCATTGCCGATATCGCCGCGGCGCGGACTAGATTCGGCGCCCGGGCGCCGGTGCTGGTGGAGACGACGTTGCTGCGCCGGCGTGCTGTCGAGAAGCTGGGCCAGGTGTCGGACTGGTTGTTCACCGACGAGGCGCTGCAACAGGCCACCGCGGCGCCGGTAGCCGGGCACCGGGCCGGGCGGCTGGCCGCGGCCGGGGCGGTAATCCATGATGCGACGTGTTCCATCGGCACCGAACTGGCCGCCCTGCAGCGTGCGGGAGTCCCAGCGCTGGGCAGCGATATCGACCCGGTGCGCCTCGCGATGGCCCGCCACAACCTCGGGGCAGGGGCCGACCTCTGCCGCGCCGACGCACTGCGCCCGGTGACCCGCGACACGGTGGTTCTGGTAGACCCGGGCCGTCGCCGCGGCGGCCGCCGTCGGTTCTCACCACAGGACTATCAGCCCGCCCTTGACCAACTCATCGACAGCTACCTGGGCCGCGATCTCGTCGTAAAGTGTGCTCCCGGAATAGATTTCGATCAGGTGCGACGCCTCGGGTTCGACGGCGAAATCGAGGTAACGTCCTATCGTGGCTCGGTCCGCGAAGCCTGCCTGTGGTCGCCCGCGTTGGCGGAGCCGGGGGTGCGCCGCCGCGCCAGCGTCCTTGATCGCGGCGAACAGCTCACCGACACCGAGCCCGACGACTGCGCGGTGCGGCCGGCCGGGCGCTGGATCGTCGACCCGGACGGCGCCGTGGTCCGGGCCGGGCTGGTGCGCCACTACGCCGCCCGGCACGGGTTGTGGCAACTCGATCCCGATATCGCCTACCTGTCCGGCGACGCGTTGCCACCGGACGTGCGTGGCTTCGAAGTGCTCGAGCAGCTGGACTTCGACGAACGCCGGCTCCGCCACGCTCTCGCGGCGGTCGATTGCGGCGCAGTGGAGATCCTGGTTCGCGGTGTGGACGTCGACCCCGACGCGCTGCGGCGGCGGCTTCGGGTGCGTGGCAGCCGGTCGCTGTCGGTGGTGATCACCCGCCTCGGCACCGGGCCGGCCAGTCGTGCGACGGCATACGTCTGCCAAGCCTCGCGATAACGTCCGGGTACGCTAGCGGCGGTCACTTTCGGGGGCCTCGCCTTTCAATCGACGAGGACAATTCGAGTTATGCGTTATCTGTTAGCGGCCGCTGTGCTTGCTTCCGCTGCCGTGATGGGCTGCCCGCAGGCGGCGGCCGAGCCGCCTGCGTGCGCCAGCGTGGGGGGCAGCGTCGATGCCGGGCAGCTGTGTCACGTCCACGCCACGGGTCAGGTTTACGCACTGAACATGACGTTTCCCGCCGACTACCCCGACGAGCAGGCACTGATCGACTACGTCACGCAAAGCCGCGACGGGTTCCTCAACGTCGTACAGACCACCGGGCCGCGCGACCACGCCTACCAAATGGAGGCCACCACCGAACAGCACAGTGCCGGGCAGCCGCCACATAACACCCGCAGCGTGGTGCTCAAGTTCTTCCAGGATGTCGGCGGATCACGCACATCCACCTGGTACAAGTCGTTCAACTACAGCCTGGGCACCAAACAGCCCATCACCTTTGACACCCTGTTCGCCCCCAACACGTCCCCGCTGGACGCGATCTTCCCGCTCGTGCAGCGCGACCTGCAACGCCAGGACGTGGCGGGCGCCGCGATCCTGCCTTCGACGGGCCTCGACCCGACGCACTACCAGAACTTCGCCATCACCGACGATCAGCTGATCTTCTACTTCGCGCCGGGGGAGATGCTGCCGGCGTTCGCCGGCGCCAGCCAGGCTCAGGTCCCGCGCAACGCGATTCCGCCGCTCGCTATCTAGCGGCTAAAAGGCCCCGAATGGGCGTCCCGGTATTGATTGCCCGCCAAATGATCACCATGCGTCACACCCGAATCATTGTTATGCCGCGGGTACGCCCGAATTGTTTATTTATGTCCAGTTAGTCACACCGCTGTGGTCCAATCTCTTCGTGTAGTGGGCTCCACAGCAACCGGGAGGACCTCGTTTGGACGAGGGGAACGATCACTCCGGCAAGGGCCCGGTCGAAGGTGGCGTTGTGCATCCGGCCTCCGATGGTCGGCAGATGCAGGCAGATGTTTTCGAGCGGCGGTACCGGCGGCTGTTGGACCACAGCCCCGATGCCATCGTCGTGCATGAGGGCGGCCGCGTCGTCTACATCAACCCCGCCGGGGTCCGCTGGATCGGCGCACAGTCCAGCGCCGAGTTGGTGGGACATGTGATCACCGAATTCGTCCATCCGGACTCGGTTCCCGCGATGCTGGCGCGAATCGCTTCCCAGCGGCACGAGGGGGACACATCTCCACCTTCGGAGGCGGTGATGCTGCGCATTGATGGCACCACCCTCGAGGTCGAGGCAGTGTCGATGCTCACAGTCTGGGAGGGCAGACCCGCCTATCAGGTGATCTTGCGCGATCTGTCTGCGCAGAAGGCCGCCGAAGCGGCGCGGCGCTGCCAGGCGGCGCTGGTCACCCAGGTCAGTGACGCGATCATCGCCACCACGTTCACCGGGATCGTCACCAATTGGAACCCGGCCGCTGAAGCCATCTACCGCCGACCTGTCGCACGAGCACTGGCACTCCCGGCCAGCGAGGCGGTCGGCGCCCCGTTGGACCCCGCTGCGATCATCGCCCTCGGCGGAATCGTTCACGGCACCCACCACGCCGCGGACGGAGCGGCTCTGGACGTGCGGGTCTCCGCCACCGCAATGGACAACGGCTATGTCCTGGTCTGCACCGACCGGACCGCCCTGCGGCGCGCCGAACATCACTTCCAAACCGTGGTGACCGCACTCGACTACGGGGTCGCGGTCATCGGCAGCGACGGCCTTATCGAATCCTCGAACCCGGCCGCCGACCGGATATTTGGCACAGCGCCCGAGATTGTCGAAAACAGGCCGGCCGCCAGAGCCCTCGACTTTCCCATCTACGACAGCAACGGCCACCTCATCGGTGCAGACCGGCATCCGCTCACCCAGATCCGGCAGACCGGGGCCCCAATCACTGATTATGTCTTCGGCGTCGATCGCTTCGACGGACAACGGGTATGGCTGTGCGCGAGCTATCGCTTGCTCAACACGGACGATCCCCAGTATTCAGCGGTGCTCATCTCACTCACCGACATCACCGCACAGCGCACCGCAAGCGAACGGCTCGCCTTCGAGGCCACACACGACTCGCTGACCGGGCTGCCCAGCCGCGCCCACGTTGTCACCCGGATCACCGAAGCACTCGAATCCGGCGGCCACCACGTCTTGGCGGCGGTCCTTTTCATCGATCTGGACAATCTCAAGACCATCAACGATTCGCTCGGTCACGACGCCGGCGACGACGTGCTACGCAGCGTGGCGCAACGCCTCTGTCGCGCCGTCCGAACCGACGACGTGGCCGCCCGGTTTGGCGGTGACGAATTCGTCGCCCTCCTCATCGGCCAGATCGCTCGCCCCGACCTCGACGCACTCGCCGAGAGAATCCACGCGACCCTGTCGGAACCGGTCGTCATCGAGGGTGTGACACTCCGCATCGGGGCCAGCATCGGAATCGTTGTGATCCAAAACAACGACCCGCGCTCCACCGCGCAGATCCTGCGTGACGCCGACACCGCTATGTACGCGGCCAAAACCACAGGCCGGGGCAAAAGCCACTACTTCACCGAGCAGCTGCGCGACCGAAGGCATCGTCGTCCTGGCGGAACGACTGCAATGACAAGCGGCCATCAGCAAATGCTGTGGTGATCGTCTGACACGTCCCGCTTGGGCCGGTGCTCACGCGGGCGCGAAGCTGTACACCTGGCCGTCGCTGGTGGCGGTCACCACCCGCCGATCGGTGCCCACTGATATGCCGACGGGATATCCAGTGGCCGCGGGAAGCGGATAGCTGTTCAGCGTGCGGCCGTTGCCGGGATCGAACACCAGCAGCGATATGCCGCTGGCTGGGCCGGCGGCCACCGTGTACCCGGCGCCGGAACCGGCCACGCTCGACGACGACAGCGGGGTGACGTCGTCGCGACGCCACGCCGTATCGGCGTGATCGCCGGCATCTTTGAAGGCCGCCAGCCGGGTATCGGGTCCGCCGCCCGACACGATCAGCCCCTGCGGGGTGACCGCGGGCGGCGTCTGGGCCAGGAACCCCAGCGGCGCCGACCATTTCGGCTTTCCGTCGGCGGCGCTCAGCGCCCACAGCCGTTGGTCGCGGCCATTGACGTAGACCGTCGATCCGTCGGCGGACAACACCGGGCTCGAGATCACTCCGGCGCCGACCGCGTCGGTGGTCCACTCCCGGGAAAGTAGCGGTGTTTGCCCCAGGTGGTACTTCAGCGCGACCAGCCCGGCCGCCGCGGCGCCCGGCTGCCAGACACCCAGCACCACCGTGCCGGTCGCCGGCGAGAAGGCCGGGGCGGCCGCCACCGGGCAACCCGGCCGGGCCGGTGCGCAATCGGCCAACCCGCGCGTCGCATCGGCGGGGTCGACGCCGTCCACCAGATCCAGCGGAGCGCCCACCACCTCGCCGCGGTGCGCATCGAAAACCAGCACCTGCCCCAGGTGAGTGCTGACCAGCAATTGGCCACCACCCAAAAACCTTGGGGTAGAAGGCATTCCGATCACAGGCTGGCGCCACCGGGTCCACTGCGTGACCGGGAACGAGAGGAATGCCCCCGGCTGGCCGATGTAGATGTTGTCGAAGCCGTCGAACAACGGGCTGGCGAAGCCGCCGCCCTGGAACAGCCGGACACACCAGCGCTGCCGCCCGTTGTCTTCGTTCTCCCATTCCATCAGCGAACATCCGGCAGGCGTCTGCGCGTTGAGCGCGAGATAACTGCGGGCGCTCAACGCCGGTGCGGCCGCCAAGGAGCCCTTGACCGACCGCGTCCACTGCAGCGACAGCTTGGTGGCGCCTTGCGTGGTGGTGTAGCTGCTGTTGGCCGCGTCGCCGTACTGCGCGGACCAGCCCTGCGAGGGCGAGGCCTGCACCCACGAGTCGGTGTTGCCGCAACCGCCGAGTCCAACCGCGAAAACGGCCGCTGACACCACAGCTGACCAACGACGAAGCTCACTGCGGAGTTGTCCGGCACCCACCTCGGTTTTCCAAATCCTTCCCCCGGTCGCTCAGCCGTTGAGTTTGAGCGGCGATCGAGTACAGGTGAGGGTAACCCGTGTCGGCTCGCGTGCCCCGGATTGCCCGGCCGGACTTGATGGCCCGCGCCCACAGCCCACCGTCTTGGCGCGCATCGTCGCCCGGCTAAAATTTCCGGCCATGACGTCCATGTGGGGAGCCCCGGTGCACCGCCGGTGGCGTGGATCAAACCTGCGGGACCCACGCCAGGCCAAGTTCCTGACGCTGGCCTCGCTGCGATGGGTGCTCAAAAACCGTGCCTATACCCCTTGGTACCTGGTGCGTTACTACCGGCTGCTGAAGTTCAAGCTCGCCAATCCGCACATCATCACCCGCGGCATGGTGTTCATCGGCAAGGGCGTGGAGATCCACGCGACCCCCGAGTTGGCGCAGCTGGAAATCGGCAGGTGGGTTCACATCGGAGACAAGAACACCATCCGCGCGCACGAGGGCTCGCTGCGCTTCGGCGACAAGGTAGTGCTGGGCCGCGACAACGTGATCAACGCCTACCTCGACATCGAGCTCGGCGACTCGGTGCTGATGGCCGACTGGTGCTACGTCTGCGATTTCGACCATCGGATGGACGACATCAACCTGCCGATCAAGGATCAGGGCATCATCAAATCGCCGATTCGGATCGGGCCGGACACCTGGGTCGGGGTGAAGGTGACGGTGCTGCGCGGCACCTCCATCGGACGGGGCTGCGTGCTGGGATCGCACGCGGTCGTTCGCGGGGACATCCCCGACTATTCGATCGCGGTCGGGGCACCGGCCAAGGTGGTCAAGAACCGGCAATTGTCCTGGGAGAGTTCGGCCGCTCAGCGCGCTGAATTGGCCGCGGCGCTGGCCGACATCGAACGCAAGAAGGCGGCCCGCTGAGTTCGCCGGGCTATCCCAAACTGGCGCGCCCCGGCTGGGATGTAGCGCTGTCCATCGTGCTGCTGGTGGTCGCCGTCGTCGGCTGGGCGGTGGCCGCCGGCATGGAGTTCATGATGCTGGCCTTCACGGATTACTGTCCCCCCGAGCGATGCAACGCCGATCGGGCCGCCACGTCTGTTCTGCTGTCGGTATCGGCTGCGGGCGTCTTGATGCTGATCGGATCCGTGCTGACGATCGGGTTTCTGGTTCGCCGCCGGCTGGCCTGGCCGTTCGCGACCGCGACGTTGATCCTGTCCGCCGCGGCTGAGCTGCTAGGTTTCGTGGGTTACTTTGTGGCCGTTGGTCATTGACGGTTCGGCTAGGACGGCTGGTCGTCGACCTTGAAGTCCATGTGGTAGTTGTCGCCGTCGGTACTGGTGACGGTCACGTTGACGCCGTACTTGTTGCTGCCGCCGGTGAGCTGGCAGCGCAGCGTCGAGCCGACGACGACCTTGAGACTATCCGGGCAGGTCACCGAGTCGGGTCTGCTGCCGGTCTGCTGAGCCAACTGGTCGCTGATGATGCTCGCGACCCGGTTCTTGTCAACGGTCTTCACCATGTCGAACTTGACGTTGCTGCCGTCGACGCTTGTCACGGTGACATTGACGATGAACGTCTCGCCTTTGGCCTTCATCGTGCAATCGACCTGGGCCCCGACCTTGGCGGCCAGGTCGTTCGGACAGGTCACCGAATCGGGCTTGGCGCCGTCGGCACCCGTCATCTTGGTGGTGATCTGGCCGGCGACGTCGTCCTTGCTGACCGCGTGCGACGACGAGCCGACCGAGCACGAACAGGCCCCGGCGGTGGCCATCACCGCCACGCCAGCACCGGAGATGAGCAATGTCCTAAGCAGCGAGCGATCCATGAAGCGCCACCCCGGCAGTTTACCAACTGTGAATCGGCTGATAATTACATGCCAAACCGCTTGAGGGAAGGCGGGCGACGAAAAATTCCGCGCCACGGTCAATTACAGGCTCCGATAGCGGCGTAACGCTTCGGCACGCTCGGCGCTGTGCTCGACGATCGGCGCCGGGTAACCCGCCGGCCGGTCTTTGCCCAGCAGGTGTGCGTCGCCGGCGTCGGCTAGTTCGGGCACCCAGCGCCGGATGTAGTCGCCCGCCGGATCGAATTTCTCGCCCTGGGTGATCGGGTTGAACACCCGGAAATACGGCGCGGCGTCAGTGCCGCACCCCGCGCTCCACTGCCACCCGTGCTGGTTGTTGGCCATGTCGCCGTCGACCAGCTGATCGAGGAACCAATGTGCGCCCCACTGCCAGGGCAAGTGCAAATCCTTGACCAGAAACGATGCGACGATCATTCGCACCCGGTTGTGCATGAAGCCGGTCTCGCGCAGTTGGCGCATGCCGGCATCGACGATGGGAAATCCGGTTTCGCCGGCTTTCCAGTACTCGAAGCGGCGGTTGGCTTCGGCTCCGGTGTCGATCTGGATGGCATCGAAGTCACTGTTCCAGTTGTGCCAGGCGCTGTGCGGCCAGTGGTGCAGCACATCGGCATAGAAGTCACGAAATGCCAACTCGCGTACGTAGGTTTGCGCCGCCTTGGTGCGCAGGTCGAGGTCGGCCACCATGGTGCGTGGGTGGACGGTGCCGAATTTCAGGTGCGCCGACATCCTGCTGGTGCCGTCGAGGTCGGGTCTGTTGCGGTCCTCGTCGTAGCGTTGTATTCCGTTGTCGACGAAGGACTTCCATTGCTTTGCCGCCGCCGCCGCACCGGCCGCAACGCCAAGTGAGACGCCGGGGTCTGGGATGTCGCACGGTTTACCTTGCAGCTGAGCCGGATCCAGCCAATGCGCCGAATCATGACCCGATGCCGCCGGCTTTCGCCACCCGACTTCGCGCCAAGTGCGCAGAAATGGGGTGAACACCCGGTAGGGCTCACCGTTGGGTTTGGTGACACGGCCGGGTGTCACCAGATACGGCGACCCGGTCGCCACCAACGGCACCGAATCCAGCGCCTCCCGCACCCGCTCGTCACGTTGATGCCCGAACGGGGTGAAATCCTGCGAGACATGCACTGAAGACGCGCTGATCTCCTTGGCGATCAACGGGATGCGCTGCTCAGCACGCCCGCGGATGACCAGCAGCCGACCATTGAGGTCGTCGTGAAGTTGCCGCAGCGAGTCGCCCAAGAACTGCAGGCGCCGCTGGCCCGATGACTTCTCCAGGCGCGGATCGAGCACGAAACAAGCGAGCACCTCGCCACCATCGTCGGCGGCAGCGGCCAACGCTGGGTGGTCACTCAAGCGCAGATCGCGCCGAAACCACAACAGCGCGGGCATTATTGGATGCTGCGGTTGAGCCGCCAAATATGAGTGGACAAGATCGTGGCGAAGGCACCCCACACTGGATAGGCCGCGAGCGCCACACCCGCCCGCGGGTTCACTTGCGAGGCACGGCGGGCAAGGTCAGCGCTACTGACGGTGAGCACGGCCGCGCCCAGCGCGGACGCACCGAGCTTGTGGTACCGGAAGAAAAGCCAACTCCAGCCTGCGTTCAGCGCCAGGTTGATGCCCAGCGCCGCCGAGTATTGGCGCGCCTTGTCTTCTTGACCCGTTGCGCGAAACCCGTCGATGGCCGCCGCCGACGTCGCTGCGATGTCGCCGTAAAGGGTGGTCCAGGCGATGGGGAAGACGGCGGCGGGCGGCTGGTATGCCGGCTTCCGAAGCCGCGAGTACCAGCCGCCGGCAGGCCCCGGGCTGGCGATGCTTCCGGTGCCCGCGGCGGCGGCGACGGCAAGGGTTGTCGCGACAAGTGTTGATCTTTTCACGGTGTCCTCCACTCAGGGTTGGGAAAATTCTGGTTGCTGTTCAACAGATTTAGCTGTGGTGGGGACGGTCGGCCACCAGATACGGTCGCCTATCAGCTCGAACAGCGCGGGGATGACCAGCGTGCGCACCACGAACGTGTCGAGCAGGATTCCCAGGCCGACGATGATGCCCAGTTGGGCCATCACGATCAGAGGCAGTATGCCCAGCACGCAGAAGACCGCAGCTAACACGATTCCCGCGCTGGTGATCACGCCGCCGGTGGCAGATACCGCCCAGATCATGCCGTCGCGAGTGCCGTGCTGGGTCACCTCTTCACGGGCGCGAGTGACCAGAAAGATGGTGTAGTCCACTCCGAGGGCGGCCAGAAACAAAAAGGCGAACAGCGGCGTGGTGTTGTCCAGCGCCGGAAAGCCGAGAACATGCTGGCTCGCCCAGCCGCCCAGACCGAGCGCGGCCAGGGCACCGAGAATCGTTGCGGCCAGCAGCACTGGCGGCGCGACCACCGACCGTAGCAGCGCATACAGGACAAGCAGGATCACCGTCAGAATCGCGGGGATCAACAGCCGGCGATCGTGCGCGGCTGCATCACGGACGTCGAGCGCCTGGGCATCGGCCCCGCCCACTAGTGCGCCGGTGCCCTTGGTCGAATGGCGCAGCTCCACAACAGTGTTGAACGCCTGATCCGACGACGGTGCGGCGCCGGTCACCACCGACCACTTGGTCAAACCCGTTGTCGAACGACCCGACTCGGTCACCGAGACCACGGCAGGGGTGGAGCTGATCGCTTCCTGGACTTGCGGTGCCCGGCCGCTGGGGGCGACGACCAGCACCGGATTGGCCAGCCCCGCGGGGAAATGCGCGGCCACCACGTCGTAACCGGACACCGAATCCGCACGCACCCGGAACTGCTCGGTCTGTGCCAAACCGATTCGGGTTCCCAGCAAGCCGGTGCCAAGGGCTGCCAGGACGACGATGGCGATCGTCGCGAGCAGAGCGGGACGACGGGCCACCCATTCGGCCACCCGGCGCCAGGGCCCGTCGTCGACGGTGGTGTCGTGCGCGTTGGGGATCAGCGGCCAGAACAATCGCCTGCCGCAAAAGGTGAGCAGCGGCGGCAACACCAGCAACACCGAGATCGCCGCGACGACCAACCCGCAGGCCGCCAACGCGCCCAGGCTGCGGGTGCTCGGCGTCGAGGCGAAAAGCAGGGTGAGCAATGCCAGCACCACGGTGGCGTTGCTGGCGACGATGGCCGGCGCGGCCCTACGCACCGCGCGGCGCAGGGCGTCGCGATGCTCGGGGTTGCGCCGAAGTTCTTGTCGGTAGCGGGAAATCAGCAGCAGCGCATAGTTGGTGCCCGCCCCGAACACCAGCACACTGGTGATCCCCGACGTGGCGCCGTCGAAGGCCAGCCCGGTCAGCGAAGCCACTGCGGTGCCCACCGCCGCGGCCACCCGATCGGCGAATCCGATCACCAACAGCGGAGCCAACCACAACACCGGCGAGCGGTAGGTGGCGATCAGCAGCAGCGCCACCACCGAAGCCGTCACCGCGAGCAAGGTGACGTTGGCGTGGGTGAATGCGCCGGCGATGTCGGCGCCGAATGCCGGCCCGCCGGTGACGTGCCCGGTCAGATCCGCGGGCAAGCCGGCGACGGCGGCGGCGCGCAAGGCGGTGACCCCGTCGCGCAGCACCATCCCGGACAGCCCGGCCCGGATGGGTACCACCGCGATGGCGGCCCTACCGTCGGCAGATAGCAGGGCCGGCTGCGGATTTGGCGCCCCGAATGGCGCAACGACTGCCTGCATTCGGTCGCGAGCTGAGGCGGCCGCATTCAGGTCGGCGGAGTTCAGCGCAGCGCCGTCGACGCGACTGACCACCACAATCAGCGGAACACGATCGCCCCGGGGGAACTCGCGCGAGAGGGCGTCGGCTCTGGCCGAATCCGAGCCGGCGGGCACCGAGAGCGGCGCCTCGCCCGCCGCCGCGTTCCCGCCGATCAAGACCATGAAGCCGATACCCAACAAGACGATGCCCAATCCGAGTTGCCACGAGCGTCGCCCCGTCACGGCAATGGCTAGCCTCTTCCACAACACGATGGCAAGTATTTCAGTCACTTAACCATTAATCAAGTTAACAAAGTTGCGTCTGCCCGGTATGCTCACATCTGATGAACCCGGATCGGGGTGCGACCGAACGTGTGCGGCTCGAAGCGCTGATCGCGGCTGACGCGCGTGCCCTGAGCGCCGAATCCGACCAGATGGGTCGAGTGTTCGCCGCGGTATACCAGTTGCGTCCCAGTGACTTTCGTGCCTTGCTACATATCCTTGTGGCCGATGAAGCCGGCGCACCGCTGACATCGGGCGAGTTGCGCCACAAGATGGGTTTGTCCGCGGCGGCGATCACCTATCTCGTCGAGCGCATGATCAACTCCGGACACATCCTTCGCGACTCCGACCACCGGGACAGGCGAAAGGTTATCCTGCGTTACTCCGATCCGGGTCTGGCCACCGCCCGCTCGTTCTTCACACCGCTGGGTATGCACACACGCGTGGCGCTTACGGATCTATCCGAGGCGGACTTGGCTGCGGCGCACCGGGTCTTCACCGCGGTTATCTCCGCAATGCGTCACTTCCAGGGTGAGTTGGGCGCACCCCAGCCCTAGTGCACGGCGTCACGGCGTGGTCGCGTGTCTGGGCGATCGGGTCGGTTGGCTACCAAAGGTCCGATGGTGCCAGCTCGCCAGGGACCTAGGCGCCCACCAGTTCAGGCCGCCGAGTACGTGCATGAAGGCCGGCACCAGCAACATCCTTACCAGCGTCGCATCTACCAAGACGGCAACGGTAAGGCCTAATCCGAACATCCGCATGAAGGACACCCCGGCTGAGATCAGCGCGGCGAACGAGATCGACATGAGCAGCGCTGCGGCGGTGATTACCCTGCCCGTGCGGGCCAGACCCAGTGCGATGCTTTCATCGTTGTCGGCACGCGTTCGGCGCGAGCCAAGCCAGTATTCGCGGATCCGAGCGAGCAGGAAGACTTCGTAATCCATCGATAATCCGAATGCGACACAAAACATCAGCACCGGGACGTTGGCGGCCAGCGTGCCGGTCGATGTGGTTCCCGCCGCGCCCAGATGTCCGTCTTGAAATATCCACACCAGGGCCCCGAAGGTGGCCGTCAGCGACAGCATATTGAGCAGCACCGCCTTGACCGGGAGTGTCACGCTGCCGGTAAAGAGGAAGAGCAGCACCAGCATGACGACCGCAATGAAACCGAACACCAATGGCAAACGTGACGTGATGCCGTCGACGCAATCACGATTCGTTTGCGCCGTTCCGGTGATGAGGAAAGTTTGGTTTCGCGGCGGCGCCACCGCGTGCAAGCGGGACAATTGGACCTCCGACGCGCGGGTGTACAGGCGGGCCGTGGTCTCAACGGTCAGCGAGGCGCTGCCTGCCGTCATTGCGGCCGGAGCCGATGGCGGCCCCCGGTACTCACCTTCGACGAAGGTGCCGGTCGGCGAGGATACTGCCGAGACGTCGCCGACCCGGGACAGTCGCTTGGCGTAGTCGTCAAGGTCGGTTTTGGTGAGGCCCACTGCCTCGGGAACGACGATCGTGACTCGGTTCTCAGAATTCGTGTGGAATCCGCTGCGGACTCGGTCGCTGACGACCCGCGCCGACGACGATGTCGGTAATACCCGGTCGTCGGGATAGCCCCATCTGACACCGAGGAACGGTGCGCCCAGCGCAAGCAGTAATGCAGTGAGCGCCAGTCCAATCGGAATCGCCTGGCGCATAACAATTTTCGCCGTCCGGTACCAGAAGCTTTGTTCGATGGTCCGTTCTGCCGGTACGGGACGGCGGAAGACCCGACGACCCAGCTGCGAAACGTTGAGCGCGTCCAGACGATCTCCGATCAACGCCATGGCGGCCGGCGCCACCACCACGGCCGACAAGGCGGCGAAACCCACCACCGCTGTTCCGGCGTAGGCGAAGGATTTGAGGAAGTACATCGGGAATAGCGCCGTCGCGGCCAGCGCCAAGCACACTGTGGTCGAGGAAAACAACACGGTGCGGCCGGCAGTGGTCACGGTTTTCACCAATGCCTCGCCGCGGCTCGTCCCATCGGCCAGTTCGTCTCGGTACCGACTGATGATCAGCAAGGTGTAGTCGATGCCCAAGGCGAAGCCCAGTGCAGCGGTCACATTGAGGGCAAAGATGGATACGTCGGTGACCAATGCGATGGCACGCAACACCGCGAGTGAACCCGCGATCGCCAATCCGCCCACTGCCATAGGTAGTGCCGCAGCCATCAGCCCGCCGAAGACCCACACCAGCGCGATGAAGCTCAGCGGTATGGCAATAATCTCCATCCGCAGCAGATCTCTTTCGGTCTGCTGGTTGACCTGTTCATAGACCATCGCCGACCCACCCGCTTGCACCGTGACCCCGTGGTGGTCATGCGCGTACCGCTCGGCCAGTGCCTGGGCATGCTTGGGTGCGCTGTTCTCGTCGCCCTTGAGCGCGACGAGAATCATCGCGGTCTTTCCGTCGGCGCTGAGCAGGCCCGGGGCTGGTTGCGGGTCCCAGGGCGATGTCACCTGTGCCACGAAAGGTGATTGGGCAAGTTGTGCGACGATCTCGGTGCCGGTGGCGCGCGCGGGCCCGTCTTTCACGCCGTCCGCCGAATTCACCAGTAGTAGGAGTTGCATCTCGCCCTGATTTAACTTTCCGGCCAGGATGGCAGCCGCCCGCCCCGATTCGGATGTCGGATCCACGAATCCGCCGGCGGACAGACTCTTCGCCGCGGGTGCGCCAAAAGCGGCAGCGGCGATCATCAACAGCACCGCGATACCGATAACTCGTTTTGGTGCATTGACGGAGAGTCGGGCCATTCGCGCTAACATGTGCCGCCCTCTGCAGTGATCAGCGGTCGGTTGTGGCGGCCGACCGCGCCGATGGCCAATTGTCTTGTCGGCAACGCCTAACCGGTGTTCGGCAAGGTTAGGTTGGGTAACCCCGCGCGTGTGACCTGAAACCATTGACTTGTGTCTTCAACCTGACGCTCGAGTTCCAGATTAGGTTAAATTTTTTAATCATTCAACAAATTAACTAAACCGGCTATATCCATTACGCTGGCTGCCGGGTGGACCGCCACAAGCTGGCTGCCCCGATCAAAGCCGCGGCTGTGCTCAGGTTGAGTGGGAGGCGGCCGATCTGGGTATCACCCAACGACGTACCGCGAGAAACGAGGTGGCTGTGCTCGGGTTAATAGGAGCCAAGATCGGTGAAGTCATCGATGCGGCGGGCTCGGTGGCCGGTTACCGTCACGGCACCGAGGCGCCCGACCACTCGGCTGAGGAGCTCACCGGTTCCAGCTCTGCCCAGCAACGAGATTGCCCGACGGTCACCGCGGGTGACCCGTGACGGAAGGCCGCGGCGAGCTGACCGCCCGCAAGCGTCGACACATCGACGTCTGCCTGGATGGCGACGTGGGCTATCGGAACCTGACCACGGGCCTGGAACGCTATCGGCTGCGGTACAACTCCTTGACTCAGACCAATTTGGACGACATCGACCTGTGCACCGAGTTCTTCGGCGCGCGGCTGCGGGCGCCGGTTGTGGTGGGCGCGATGACCGGCGGCGCGCAGTTGTCGGGCACCATCAACCGCAACCTGGCGATCGCCGCCCAACGGCTCGGCATCGGAATGATGCTGGGGTCACAGCGCGTCATGCTCGACAGCGAGTTGGGGGAGCGGGCCGCGCCCAGCTTCACCGTGCGTGACGTGGCCCCCGACGTATTGCTGTTCGGCAACATCGGCCTGTCGCAGCTGACCAAGGACGCGGTGCCCGACATCGTCCGAGCACTCGATCGGGTCGGGGCGAATGCGCTTGCCGTGCATATGAATCCGCTGCAAGAGGCCGTGCAGGACAAGGGCGACACCGACTGCGCCGGGTCGCTGGACCGGCTGCACGAGTTGGCCGACCTGCTGGGCTACCCGGTGCTGCTGAAGGAGGTAGGTCACGGGATCGGCGGCAAAGCAGTCGCCGAACTGCTGCGGTTGACCGGTGAGCCGCCGGTGGCCGCGATCGATGTGGCGGGCGCCGGGGGCACGTCGTGGTCGCGGGTGGAGCAGCTGGTCCGCTACGGCGAAGTGCGCTATCCGGACCTGGCCGACTGGGGAATACCGACCGCGCAAGCGATTACCGAGGTGCGTGCCGCGCTGCCGGACATCGGATTGGTTGGCTCCGGTGGCATCCGGACCGGCATGGATGCGGCCAAGGCGTTGGCCTTGGGCGCCGACGTGGTGGCCGTCGCGCAGCCGCTGCTGGCGCCGGCGATCGAATCCGCCGATGCGGCGACGGACTGGCTGCAACGATTCATCGATGAGCTTCGCATCTGTCTGCACGGCTGCGGAGCGCCCGATCTTCCCGCGCTGCGCAACGCCGGCACATGGCAGTAATCCTGGCCTACGGATCACCCGCGCTGGGCCACCTGTATCCGCTGGGCTCGCTATTGGGTGAACTTACCGGGCGCGGACACCGAATACACTTGCACACCTTGGCCGCCGAAGTTGCCACCATGCGCCAGTTCGGCATACACGCCGAGGCCGTCGACCCGCGGATCGAGGCCATTACCGGCCGTGATTGGCTGGAGCGCAACGCTTTAAGCGTTCTGAAGACAACGACCGACGTGCTGTGCCGGCGCGCGGTGATCGAAGTCGACGATCTGCGGCGCGCGATCGCCGATGTGCGGCCCGACGCGGTCATCGTGGATGCCAATTGTTGGGGAGCCATGTCGATGGCCGAGGCCAGTGGGCTGCCCTGGCTGGTGTTTTCGCCGTTCACGCCCTACCTGAGGTCTCGCGCGGTGCCGCCCTTCGGTCCGGGTTTGCGACCGCTGGCGGGTTTTGCGGGTACGGTTCG
The DNA here is from genome assembly GCA_963826365.1 of uncultured Actinomycetota bacterium. Lineage (GTDB taxonomy): Bacteria > Actinomycetota > Actinomycetes > Mycobacteriales > Mycobacteriaceae > Mycobacterium. Next base: position 116,202 of record CAWGXA010000020.1, read on the forward strand.
CGACGCGTCGATGCGCCCGTTCGTGAGCTTCCTGTTCGATCGTCGGATAGTACCGCGGCTCAACACCCTTCGGGCCGGGCTGGGGGTTCTGACGATCAAGACGGTGGACGACTTCATGCGCCGCGCCCCACTGCTGTTGGCGGTCGGCGGTGAGCCCTTCGAATATCCGCACCCGGATTGGGGCGATTCCGTGCACCTCATTGGTGCGTGTGAATTCGAGCCGACGCCGGCCCCGGACTTCAAACCCGTCCCGGACTGGCTGGCCGCCATCGACCGCCCCATTGTGTTAGTCAGCACATCGTCTATCGCACAGGCGGACGCCAGGCTGGGCCGTATTGCGTTGCAGGCGTTCGCCAGTGAGCCGGTTCACGTCGTCGCGACGTTCCCGGCGGGGATTCCCCGCGGGCTACCCGCGGCGCCCAACGCCACGGTGTGCCGATTCGTCGACCACGGTGCGGTGCTGGACCGGGCGATCTGTGCCGTCACCCATGGCGGGATGGGCACCACCGTGAAAGCTCTGGACCGTGGCGTCCCGGTCTGCGCGGTGCCCTTTGCCCGCGATCAAGCCGAGGTTGCGCGCCGCGTTGAGGTGGCCCGCTGCGGCACCCGTCTGCCGGCACGTCGGTTGACCGCGAGGCGGTTACGCGCCGCCGTCCGTGAGGCGAGCACCCTTTCCGAGGGCGCACGGCGAGTGGCGGCCGGTTTCGCCGCGACCGGCGGTGTGGCGCGCGGTGCCGACCTGATCGAGCAGCGCCTACTGCACAACGCCTTAACGCGGGGACTCCGCGCGCCGCGGCCGTGGGGCGACTCGCCCGACGCTGGCTGACGGGTCGGTGGCCTGGCGGGGAAGCTCACCTTCGAACGTCGCCATCGCGTCAATCATCGCCGTGAAAACCCGGTGAGCGGCAACCAGATCCTTGTCGCTGAGATCGGCCATGGCTGCGCTGAGATGAGCGCCCAGCGGCCTGAAGAAGGCGTGTGCCATCGTCATTCCGCTCTCTTCGTAGCGCAGCAGCCACTTTCGCCGGTCCCCGGGATCGGGTTCGCGGCGGATGTGGCCGGCGTCGATCATCCGGTCGACGAGGTAGGTGATCGCTGCCGGGGTCACGTCCATGCGCTGACGCAGTTGGGCCGAGGTCAACGGCTCTCCCGCGGTTTCGCTGACCATGATGTGCAGCAGGGCGTGGAAGTCGCTGCTGCTCACGTCGTTTACCCGCGCAAAATGGCGGCCCACGCGGTCGGACCGCGCCGTCATCGCCCGTATGTCGGCCGACAACTGCCGTTCCAGCTCAGCCCGGCTGGGCGTTGCGTCATTCGCGCGGCGCTTGGTCACCTACTCGCATCCTTCATTAGTTACACCAGCGTATCCGCGCGCTCATCGAAACGCCTCGCACACCTTGCCGCGCGTCATCGCGAACTTACCGGAGACGGGCCGAATTATCCCGCGGCCAGCCTGTTCAGTCGTGATGTCGGCGTAGTGCACTCGGCTTGCGGACGGCGTCCGAGCCCGTTTTGTCACTGCGCACGGCCTCGCGCTGTTTTCGCGCCAGGACCACCCACGAGATGGCGGCTGCGACGAAGCCATTTCCCTGCGCAATACCGGTTCGGCCGGGCGGATAGAGGATTCCCGCGACGTAGTGGTCGATGAACCCGCCGCTGGGCAGTGGCTTCATTTCGGCTCGTACCCGCGCCCAATCTTCCAGCGCGGTCAGCGGACACGGCACCGGCAGTGTCACCACCACCACGCCCCAGCCCACGCTGGCCAGGTGCAGCCAGATGCTCCGCGGCCAGCGAAGCGCCAGGAAACCGCCGCTGGGCAGATAGACGAGGTAGGCGAAGTGCGCGCCCACGCTGAAGCTCACGACGGCGAAATACGCTTTCTTCATGGCCGATTCGGGCTTCCGCTGGTGGCAGGTGCTGCGCTGGGTCCATGCTAGCCACCGGTGCGGAGTTGATAGCGGCGTTCGGCATACGCCAAGTCATCACGCCATAGCCGATTGGCGGCATAGCGCATCAGCGGTGTGATCAGCGGGCGGATGCGACGCGCGTTTTTGAATCCCGGGCGTGGCGACGTCGCGATGGTGGCTTCGATCATTGCGACGTGCGGACAGCCGTCAGGGCCGAGACCCATTGGTGTGGCGTGGGTTTCGACGACGCTACCGGTTCCTTCGCCTTCGATGATGCGCATTACGACGGTACGCGCGTCTGGGGTGGTGAATTCGGCGATGACGGGGACACCGAGGCGGCCCATCCGGAAGGTTACCGAGACGACAAAGCGGTCATCCTCATCGGTCGGGGTGGTCAGCACCTCCAGCCGGGTGAACGAATACGGGTGAAACCATCCGCCATGCCAGGGGTCGAGCCGGTTGGCGATGATGTCGGACGGTTCGCATGCACCGACCAGGCGGGTGACCGCAGTCAGGGTGTCGCCGGCCGGTCGGTGCGATAACACCGGCTCATCCAGGGGTGCCTCGCCGCCGACGGAGTCCAGGCGCACCCAGGCCAGTACGCCATCGTCGTGGCCGGGCAACGCTTTCCAGCGCAATTCGCAGGTGTCGCCGTTGAAGGCCAGCCCGTGCCATCGGCAGTACAAGACGCCGTCGCTCACGATGCCGGTGGCCAGGTCGGCGCCCAGGTGTGGGCAGCTGCCCGGGCCCACTCGCAATCCGCCTTGCTTGTCGCGCCACGCCACCAACTCGACACCGGCCACGCGAGCGCCGAACGCGCGACCTACCCGGACATCCCGGCTGGCGGCGAATGCATACCAGTTGCCGGTCGGTCGGTGCTGGGAGCGCTGCAGTGCCACGTTGATGATGCCTGGCTGCGCGTCATGGTAGGTCGGCCGTTGTCGTGCCCACGAGATCCGCGGAATCATCCCGACGGGTGCGTTCTTCGGCCAGTGCCCCCGCAGGTTCATCGCCGGCGCCGCCCTTGGGACTCGGCGAATGACCGCAGCAGCGCCGACCGGCCGCGGGTCGGAACGGTGCACAACTCGTGACCGGCCAACCCCCACGAGGCGAGCAGGTGGTTGGCGGCCGACCATCCGGTGGTTGCGGCCCGCTCCATCAGCGCCACCGGCAGGTCGATGCGGATCCCATCGCCGGCCAGGACCAGCCCGGGCTGCGGGGTCGCCACGGTCGGGCGCCGCGAGAAAGTGCCGGGCGCAAACAGCGGGCAGTCACTGCGACGCAGCACCCGCTGGTGCAGGACACTCGCCGCGGCGGTTTCCGGGTACAGCCGGTGTAACTGGGCGATTGCCGCTTCGCCGGATGATTCGGAATTTGTTGCATAGCAGTGCAATTCGACGACCGAGCCACGATGATCGCGTGCCCATTGTCCTGCCTCGTGTTCGTAGCGTTCGAGCACGCTGATGTTGTCGAGCGGCTCATGTCCTGCAGTGCCGAGGAAGGCAGGACGCTTCGAGTCGACGGGACGGTCCAGCCACAGCCGATGCACCATGAACGACGGTGCGGTGCGCAACTCGCGTATCCGGGTGCGCCACTGCTCATCGCCCAGCTCGGGGGAAGCGGCCACCACCTTTTGCAGGCCGCCGACGTCGAGCGCTAACACCACGGCGTCCGCGTCCAGGTGTTCGCCCGAATCCATTTGGACGCGCAGCGCTTTGGCGGATCCCGGGCCGACGCGGTGCACCTGAGTACCGAGGTGTACCCGAGCACCTCGGTCGCTCAAGTGTTGCCGCAGCGGATTCCACAGGGCGACATCGAAGTTCGCGGTGGCAACGTCGAAGATCAGGCCCTCGCTAGAGCCCAGAAAGTAGATATGGAACATGGTCGCCAGCTCAGCTGCGGACAACTCGGCCGGCTCGGCGAAAAAGCTCCGGGAGAACACTTCGAACGCCAGATGGCGCGCCGACTCGGGAAAGTTGATGCTTTTCAAGAACGTCTCGGCATCGATGTGGTCCAGGCGCTGGTAGATGTCGGGCACCGACACCGCGGCCAGCGGCGCGGCGGCGCGGGCATCGATGCGGGCCAGATCGCGAAGCCGAAATGTCGGGCTGCGCAATGCGAATGTCAGCGCGTTGAACGGTGGGGTGCGGGGCAATCCGCGAAAGGTATCTCGCCGGCCCGCACCGTCGATCAGTGGATAGTCCTTTACGGGTGCGAGCATCGCAAGCCCCGGATCGACCCGCCGCAGCAGGTTTCGCAGGTTGTAGTACTGGCGGAAGAAGGCGTGGAATCCGCGGTTGATTGCGAGTTCGGTGCCGTCCGCGTGTTCGGTCCACCCACCCACCCGGCCGCCGAGGTATTCCTCACGTTCCACCAAGTCCACTGCAATCCCGCGTTCGGCGAGCCCAGTCGCCGCGGCCAGGCCCGCGATGCCAGCGCCGACGACGACGACGCGTGGGCGCCAGGACAGCGAGTCGGCGTCGGGTAATCCCGGCGGTGCCGGATGCAGTTGGCGGCGGCGGTCGATCATCGCGGAGCTTCCCCCAGAAACAGATGAACGACGTTGCGTTCCCAGCCGGGCACGGTATCGCTGCGCACCGCGGCGAAACCGGCGTCGCGCATGCGCTGCTGAAATTGTCCCGCCCCGTCGAAACTCAACACACTGCGCCACAGGTGCCGGTACAGCGTGGTGTCCCGGGTGCGCAACCAACCGCTGGGGATGATGATGCCCCAGCACACCGCGTGCCAGATCGACGTCGCCGCACGCGAGTCGCGCACCGAGTACTCGTGCACCGCCAGGGTGCCGCCGGGTGCCAGCAGGTCGCGAAAGGCACGCAGTTGGCGATCCGGGTCGGCGAGGTTGCGCAACAGATAGGCGCACAAGATGGCGTCGAAGGGTCCAGTGATGCCGTGCTCGTCGAGATCTTCAATCTGGGCGTGCACGAATCGAACCGAGGCAGGCCACGACTTCGCCTGTGCGGCAGCGAGCATTCCGCGCGCGGCGTCCACGGCGACGATCTCGGCGTCGGGGGCCGCGGCGAGCAACGCGGCCGTCGAGGCGCCGGTGCCGCAGCCCGCGTCGAGCAGGCGCAGTCCCCGGCCGCGATCCGGCAGCCGCATCCGCCGCGCCGATAGGCCGAGGTTCGCGTGGTAGCCAGGATTCGCGCCGACCAGCTGGTCGTAGGCCGCGGCGCCGACGTCGAAGGCGCCGGGCACGTCGGCGCGCGGCAGACCCGTTTTGTCCATGGCTGGCTTACCGGCTGGCACGTTGACGCTCCCACAGCAGCAGCACGGCGGTCACCAGCGCGAAGCCGAACAAGAAGTCCTCGATGGGGATGTCGAACGGAAACCGGACGCCGCTGGTTTGCCATTGGGTGTAGAGCACGATCGGAGCGCTGCGTTTGGTCAGCCAGCCATCGACCGGTATCTGGAAGCCGAGGACGATCACCATCGAGAGCCAGTAGGCAGGCCGCCGGAGCAGTCCGGTATGCAGCAGCGCGAACTCCAATGCCAAAACTGCCAGCACGGCCACCATGGCCGGCACCGTGTAGCCGAGGCCGGTCATCGGCGTTTTCTCCGCTCGAGGATCGCGGTCACCGCGTTGTAGGTCAGCAAGGCGCACAACGGAATCACTACGAAGAACAGCACTTCCTCCAGCGGCACCCGAAATGGGAGATGGACGCCGGTGAGGTACTCGCCGTTGTACGTCCACACCCCGGCCGCGATCGCCACCGCGTCCCACACCAGAAACACCACCGCGACGGGAACGATCGCGCGGATCAGCCGCTGCGGTTGCCGATAGACACCAGGGCCGAACAATTCCAGCGGTGCGGTGATCGCCAGGCACAGCCCCAGCACGATCAGGTACTGCCACTTCTCGCTCACGCCGCACGGGCCCCTCGTCGCTCGGAGCGTCCCGCCCGCGCCCACCAAGACCGCAGCAACGCACCACCGGCGACCTGGAGTCGTCGGGTGTTACCGACGCTGGCGCGCTGCGCGAACACCGAGAAATCGGAATCCTCGATGCGATCCAAGATTTCGGAGTAGAGCGTCAACGCGGTGGTTACGCAGGGCCGCGAACGCGGCGCCAGTACCGCGATGCCCTCGGCGGCGAATCGGTAGATGTCCCTGGTGATCGCGTGCTGAGCCGCCAGCGCGTCGCGCACCCGAGTGTCGGTGCGGCGGTGCACGTGACACCAGGTCAGCACGTCGCGATCTACGCTGTGGGCGGCGAGTTCGTCGGCCGGCAGGTAGATCCGGTTGCGGGCCAGATCCTCGGCGATGTCGCGCAAGAAATTGGTCAGCTGAAACGCGCGGCCCAGCGCCGCGGCATAGGGGGCGGCCTCGTCGAGGCTGCCGACCGTTCCCAGAACTGGAAGCATCTGCAGCCCAATGACTTCCGCCGACCCACGCATGTAGTGGTTGAGCGCGGCGCGGTCCGGATAGTCGGTGACGCTGAGGTCCATGCGCATCGAGGCCAGAAAGTCCTCGAACAGGTCGATGGGTATCCGGTAGCGACGGATGGTGTCATCGACGGCGACCAGGACGGGTTCGTCGCGGCGCCCGCCAGTGAAGAAGCGGTCGGAGAACTGCTGCAGCCGCTGCGCCCGCGCGGCAACGTCGAGGGCCGGATTGAATTCGTCGAGAATGTCGTCGGCGTGCCGGGCGAAGCCGTACAACGCGTGCACCGCCGGGCGTTGGTCGGGGGCCAGCAGCCGGGTGGCCAGGAAGTAAGTGCGGCCGTGTTCGGCCGCGATCTGCCGGCAGCGTCGATAGGCCGCGCGCAGGTGCAGATCCTCGATGCCTGCGGCGTGCAATTCGGTGCGGATCATCGCGATCGGGCTTTCAGATCGAGGGTTGTCGTCGACCGGCTGTCGGTGCCCGCGATCCGGTCGGCGGCCAACCGCCCGGAGATCAGCGTGGTGGGCACTCCCACGCCGGGCAGCGTCGACGACCCGGCCAGCACCGCGTTGTCGATGCCGCGCACGGTATTGGCCGGCCGGAAGGGCCCGGTCTGGGCGAAGGTATGAGCCAATGCAAACGGGGTTCCGGCCGCCATGCCCTGGCGGGCCCAATCGGCGGGGGTGTCGACGTGCAGCAGTTGAGCGTCGTCGCGTAGGCCGGGGAAAAGTCGTTGCTGGACAACGTCGATCAGCGATTCCGCGTACGGGCCGCCGATGCGCGGCCAGTCGATGTCGCCGCGGCTCAGGTTGGGGGCCGGTGCCAGCACGTAGAGCAGGTCACGGCCGGCCGGGGCCAGGCTGGGGTCGCTCGCCGTCGGGCGGGTGACCAGCAGAGACGGGTCCGTCATCAGCTGACCGTCGCGGATGATGTCGGTGAAGGTCCGATCCCAGGTATTGCCGAACAGGATGCTGTGGTGCGCGCTGTCCGCCGCGACAGCGCCGGCACCGATGTGCAGTACTACCGCTGAGGGCGCGGCGCGCAGCGGCAGCAGCCGCCGGGGTTGCCGGCCCAGTAACCGGTAGGTCTGGGGCAGCTCGGTCGTCAAAACCACCGCGTCACAGGCAATCCGGCCCTGCTGGTCGGTGTGCACCGCGGTGATCCGCTCACCGGTGCGATCCAGCGCGGTGACCGTCGACCCGTAGCAGAACCGCACGCCGGCGTCGGCGGCGGCGGCCGCCAGCGCGTCCGGCAGCGCCCGCACCCCGCCGCAGGGGAAGAACACCCCCGAGATGGTGTCCATATAGGCGATCACCGCGTAGACCGCCAAGGCCTGTTTTGGTGCGACGCCGGCGTAGAGCGACTGGAAGGTGAACACCCGCTGCAACCGTGGGTCGCTGATGTGCCGCTTGACCATGGTGTCCCACCGGCGGAATCCGCCCAGCATCGTCAGCCTGGCCAGCTGAGAATTCAGCAGCGACAGCGGGGAGTCGAAGTTGGCGCCGATGAAGCCGTCGAATTCGGTGCGGTACAAACGCGTGAGCCACTCACGGAGCCGCCGGTAGCCGTCCTCGGATTGCGGGCCGGCGAACTCCCGCACCGCGGCGGCCATCCGATCGGCGTCGGTGTGCACGTCGATCGCGCTACCGTCGGCAAACATCGCCCGGTAGGCCGGCTCCAACGGTAGCAATTCGATTCGCTGGGAAAGGGTTTCACCGACCGCGGCGAATGCCTCGTCGATGATGTCGGGCATCGTCAGCACCGTGGGCCCGGTGTCGATCAGGTAGCCGTCGACGTCCTGGCGGCCCGCTCGTCCGCCGGGCCACGGATTGCGGTCCACCACCGTGACTTGCCGGCCCCGGCCGGCCAGTTGCAAGGCCGCGGAAAGCCCCGCGAATCCCGCACCGACCACGACGATGTGATCGGTGCGGCCGGGCACGGTGCGTGTGCTCATGCCGCCCGCTGGGTGCACAGGTCGGCCATGTCGAGCAGGGCGGGCGCAATTGGATGCGTAAACATGCTGCGGCCCAATGCGTTTTGCGCCTTTGCGACACGTTCGGCGATGAGTTCTTCGATCCACTGCACCGCTCCGGTGGCCACGATCAGGGTCCGCCAGTGCTCCAGCATTGCATCGTCGAGCCAGGCGCTGGCCATCAGTTCGCGCAATTGCCGCCGGGTTGACGCGTCGGCCAACTGATGTGCAGCCACCACCACGCTGGTGGCTTTTCGTTCGATCAGGTCTCCGCTGTTCGGTTTGCCGGTCGTGGCCGGCGATCCGAAGATGCCCAGGATGTCGTCGCGCAGCTGGAACGCTTCACCGATCGCCGAACCGTAGTCGCCGAGCGCGTCCAGCACGCTTTCGTCGCAGCCGGCCATCGCGGCCCCGATTTCCAGGGGCCGGCGCACCGTGTAGTTCCCCGACTTCAGCCGGGCCACCTCCAGCACCGCATCTAGCGTCGGGAGGTCGCGCAGATCGATTGTCAGGTCCGCGAATTGGCCCACCGCGAGCTCGGTACGCATGGCGTCGTAGCGCGGCCACACCGGTGCCAGCTGATGGCGCTGCAGACCGCTGTCGCGCAGCATCTGCTCGGCCCAGATCAAACACAGATCGCCGAGCAGGACGGCGGCCGACTCGCCGAATCGGCGTGACGAGCCGGACAGACCTCGGTCACGATGCCAGCTGGCGAATTGGAGGTGCGCCGCGGGGCGGCCCCGCCGCGATGCCGAATCGTCCATCACGTCGTCTTGCAATAGCGCGAACGCGTGCAACAGCTCCAGGCTGGCGGTCGCCGACAAGGCCGCATCGCTGGCCGGCGCTCCGCACAGCCAGCCCAGGTACATGAACGTCGAGCGCAGACACTTGCCGCCGTCGACGAACTCGGTCAAGATTTTGCCGGCCACGTCAACACCGCACGGGCCCAGCTCGTCGGCGCATCGGGAGGTGACGAATGCGGTGACGCGGTCGAGCACCTCTCGCCGAAAAGTTGTTTTCCAGGCGTCGAATTGGCCGGGACTGGGTGAGGCGGACGGGCTGCTGACCGCCTCGGCGAGGCGGCCTGGGCGGAATGAATGGAGAGCAGCTCCCACCGAGGCCTCGGAGAGGTCGGTCAGCCGCCGGCTCGAACGGCTCGGATTCACGCTTTATTACCCCTTCGACGAGAAAGCAAGCACTGGGCGGCGGCGGAGTTGGTCCCACCGTCCGCTCTGGTCAAGGTGTCCACTCAGTTAAGTTATTTAACCATTAAATTACTGAATGATCTAGTCGACCGCCACTCGTGCACTCGCGGCCGTGGGGCGCCGCCTTTAGACACGCGTGTAGGCACACCCGAATTCGAAGAGCGGGCGCAAAGCCCTAGCGGGCGCGTCCGAGCAGGTGACGCAGCGCCTGGTCAAGGTCCGGCTGGCGAAACCGGTGCGCTTGGGCGCTGAGCTTGTCGGGGAGCACCCGCTGATTGGCGCAGGCCAGTTCGCGGGCGCCCTGTTCGCCGAGCAACAGCCGGGGCCCCAGCGACGGCACGGGCAACAGCGCGGGCCGACGCAGCACGCGGGCCAGGGTGTCGGTGTACTCGGTGTTGCGGACGGGTTGCGGGGCAACGGCGTTGACCGGACCGGACAGCGCGTTATCCCAAAGTGCGCGGTGGTACACGTCGACTAGATCGTCAATCCCTATCCAGGACAACCACTGTCGACCACTTCCCAGCCGGCCGCCTAGCCCCGCGCTGAACAACGGGCGCATCAGCTTCAAGGTGCCACCGCGCGGGGATTGCACAATCCCGGTGCGTACCCGCACCACCCGCGCGCCGGCTTGCTCGGCCGGCGCGGTCGCGTCCTCCCACTGCGCGACGACGTCGGCCAAAAACCCGTCGCCGCGCTCACTGTGCTCGGTGAGGGTCTGGTCGCCGCGGTCGAATCCGTAGTAACCGATTGCAGATGCCGAGATCAGCACGGCCGGCCCGGCGTCGCTGCGCGCGAGGAGTTCGGCGAGTCGCTGCGTCGGCCCAATACGGCTGTCGCGGATCGCATTTCGGTGTGCATCGGTGAACCGGCCGGCGATCGAGGCGCCGGCCAGATGGATGACCGCGTCGACGCCGGCCAGCAGCGTCGGGTCGGGATCTGCCGGGTTCCACTGGCGTTCGTCGACGCCCGGTGCGGTTCGGCGGACCAGCTCGATGACCCGGTGGCCGCCGGTGCGCAGAAACGCGGTCAACGCCGTACCCACCAGACCCGACCCGCCGGTGACGGCGACGGTCAGCGGCGCCAGGCCGTGTGCGGCGGCCAGCCGGTGCGCGGCCAGGTCGTCGGCCAATTGTCGGTGCCGGTAGACGAACATCGGGCGCAGCGCCGCCGCGGGTACCGGTGTGTCGACCCGATCGGTGACCCGGGTCCGGTTGTCGCCGAGGTCGTCGAACTCATGGGTGTGGCGCCACCGGACCGCGAGCCGCGCCGGTAGCGAGGCCAGCCCGTCGCTGCCGATGGTGTCGACGAAACGCCGGGGCGGATCGTAAAGATCCGCTTGATGGTCGGCCACCCAGCGCAGTCCGCCCGGCAGCGCGAGTTCAGCGTGCCCGTCCTTCAGGGATGCGGCTTCGGAAATTACCCGCAACGGCGACCATGGCGGCGACAGTCGGTTGATCGCCCCTGGTCTGGCGTGCCAGGCAAATACCTCGTCGCGCGGCGTGTCCACCACGCTGGAAAACGTCACGCCCATCCCTAGACGTTACCGGCGCCGGACGTGCATGCTGAAAGCCGTTGGGTGGAAAAGTATGAGCATGGACGTTGTCGACGAACTGCGCTGGCTACTCGATACTGCGTTGGATCGTGCGGTCGTGCCCGGCTACAGCACCGTGGGCTATCGGCTCCGGCAGCCCGGCTGGTCAGCGGATCCGCTGCCGGGCTCGTTGCGCGGTCGTACGGCGCTGGTCACCGGCGCTAACCGGGGGATCGGCAAGGCGATCGCCGCGGGCCTGGCTGGGCTGGGAGCCAGCGTTTTGTTGACCGTGCGTGACCGGGACAGCGGTGAGCAGGCGCGCAAGGAGATCGTCGCGGCGGATCCGGATGCTGATGTGCAAGTTGAGGTGTGTGATGTGTCCGACCTGGACGCCGTCCGCGCCTTCGCCGCCGATCTGACCAGCCGGGTGCGGACATTGGACGTCCTGGTCCACAACGCGGGCGTATTGCCATCGACGCGCACCGAGACCGACGACGGGCACGAGCTCACCCTGGCCACCCATGTGCTGGGCCCGCTGTTGTTGACCGAGCGCTTGCTTCCGATCCTGACCGCGTCCAGCGATCCGCGGGTGATTCTGATGTCGTCGGGCGGGATGTACACCCAATCGCTGCCCGCCGCCGACCCCGAATACCGCGACGGGCGCTACCGCGGTGTCATCGCGTACGCCCGAACGAAACGAATTCAGGTGGCGTTCACCCCGTTGCTGGCCCGCCGCTGGGCAGATCAGGGTGTCCGTGTCTACTCCATGCACCCGGGGTGGGCGAAGACTCCCGGTGTAGCGGCTGCGCTGCCGGGATTCCGGATGCTGACCGGCCCCGTGTTGCGCTCACCCGAACAGGGTGCCGACACCGCCGTGTGGCTGGCCGCGACCCGGCCGGCCCCGCCGACTGGGCGATTCTGGCATGACCGCCGGGCCCGCCGGGAGCACTATCTGCCGCTGACCCGCAACGGCGACCATGAGCGCGACGTCCTCTGGAAGTACTGTGCGCAGGCGACCGGTATCGAAAACCCTTGAGCGCTAACGACCGGGCAGCGCGTGCTCGACGATGGGCAGCCGTGCCAGCGGCTGACGCTCGGCACGCTTGGCCGCCAGATACACCTGCGCGGTTTCCTTGGCCACCGTTGTCCAGTCGAAGGCCGAAGTAAGCCGTTCCCGGGCGGCGTTGGCGCGCCGCTGCGCTGCGTCGGGCTCGTCGAGCACGGTGCGCACCGCGTCAGCCAGCCCGGCCACGTCGCGCGGCGCACACGACACCCCGGTCTGCCCGTTGATCACCGCTTCGCCCAGACCGCCGATGTTGGTTGTCACCAACGGAGTGCCTGCCGCGGCGGCCTCGAGCGCGGCGAGGCCGAAGGGCTCGTAATGGCTGGGCAGCACCGCGGCGTCGGCCCGATGTAGCAGCGCAAGCAAATCCTCGTGATCGCAATGCCCGACGAATCGAGTTGCCTTGAGCACCTTGTGCTTTCGGGCCTGAGCGACGAGCCAATCCTGTTGGGTGCCGTCGCCTGCGATGGTCAGCGTGGTGCCCGGGTGGGTGCGCCTGATCCGCGGTAATGCGGCGATGGCGTCGTGCACACCCTTCTCGTATTCCAGCCGCCCGACGTAGAGCAGCTCGGCCGGGCCGGTGCGCGGCCGGCGGGCGGCGAACGGCCAGCGCGCCGCATCGATTCCGTTGCGGATCACGCTGATTCCAGCCAGGCCGGGACCGAACAGCTCGGTGATCTCGTCGCCCATCGATGCCGAACAGGTGATCAGTGAATCGGATTCACGCACCAGCCAGGACTCGGCCGCGTGCACCTGGCGGCTGATCGCGCCGGCAACCCAGCCCGAATGGCGACCGGCTTCGGTCGCGTGCAGGGTGGAAACCATTGGTACGTCATAGAATTGGGCAAGGGCGATAGCGGGATGCGCGACCAGCCAGTCATGCGCGTGTACGACGTCGGGATGCCACGGTCGGGTGCTGCGGGACTTCTTCAGGTTGAGCCCAGCGCGGATCATGGCGTGCCCCATCGCCAGTGTCCAGGCCATTATGTCGGTGCTGAAGCTGAATTCGTGCGGATCCTGCGCGGCCGCGATCACCCGCACACCCTCGCTGATCTCGTCGGACGACGGGTGTGTGCTGGGGTCGGTGCCCGCGGGGCGCCGGGACAGCACCACGACATCGTGACCGGCCGCGGCCAGCGCGGTCGACAGGTGATGCACGTGCCGGCCAAGCCCGCCGATCACCACTGGCGGGTACTCCCACGACACCATCAGGATCTTCATCGCGGCAGCCTTCGAGCGTCCAGCGCGCCGAACAAACCGTCGGCGCGATTCCAGTCGTCGGCCAGCCGCTGGGCGCTGTCGCGGCGGCCCGATGCCAGTGCGCCGGCGATCTCGCGGGTCGCGTGGGCATGTAGATGGGCTCGGTAGCGCGCGTAGTCGGCGGCCGAGTCCTTACTCACCATGAACGGCCAATCGCTGGACACGGTGAGCAGTGTTTCGCGCAGGATCTGGTCGGCGACGCGGTCGCGGGCAAGCGGCCCGTCCAGCGACGACGTCTGCGAGAGCGCCTTGTCGATGGTGGTCAGCGCGGTGTCGACGACCTCGGTGTTGAGCTGGACCAAGTCGGCGACTTTGTCGCCGGCCCACACCTGCCAGTCCTTACCCGAACCCCAGGAGCTCGGCGGCAAGGCCACCGGGGCGCCGACGAACCCGTCGGCCAGCGCGTCGCTGAGCGTGCCCACTTGCACCCCGGCGGCGGGCAGCGCCCGCAGCACCCGCTCCAGCCAGGTCGGCCCCTCGTACCACCAGTGACCGAACAGTTCGGTGTCGAACGCGGCCACCACATGGGCCGGCCGCCCGATGCGCTCGGACTCGCTCAACAACCGATTGCGGACCACCTCGACGAAGTCGGCGACATGCACGTCGACCGCGCGATCCGCGCGCTCGGGGTCATACGGCGCCTTGGCGTCGGATCCCACGCTGCGTCCGGTGACCCTGGCCGGCTTAAGCCCGGTCAGATGGTCATAGGTGTGGAAATCGCGGTAGGCCGCGTGCCCCGGATAGCCGGATTTCGGCGACCACACCCGGTAGCTGACCTGCAAGTCCCGGCCGAAGGCGACCACGTCGGTGTCGCCGACCGGGCGACCCAGCGCGGTGTCACCGTGCAGGGACGGGCCGTCGACCATGAAGTGGGTGATGCCGGCGCCGGCGTAGTCGTGTTCCATGCCCGGCGCGTAGGCGCACTCGGGCGCCCAGATGCCGCTGGGGCGATGCGCCAGCCGCAATTCCGCGTCGGCCAGACCCTCGCGCAGCGCGAACTCGCGCAGCCGCGGCGCCAGCAACGGCTGGAACGGGTGAGCCAGCGGGCCACCCAGCAGCTCCACCGTGCCCGCGTCCAGCAGGCCGCGCAGCAGCGGGCTGCCGCCGTGCCGCCACAGGGTGGCGAAGTCGTCGAGCGACCTATCCGCCTCGTCGCATTCACGAATTCCCAATGTGCGCAACGCTTCTGGGGTGCATGACGGATAGTCGGCGGACTTCGATCGGTAGCCGGATCGCACGCTGGCGGCCTCGGCCGCCCGCAGTCGCCAATTGGCCAGCCAGTGATGCATGCCGTCGAGGCAGTACGGGTCGTCGAGTTGGGCGTTGACCACCGGGGTGACGCCGAGTGTGACGAGCCGGTGCCGATCCTCGTCAGCCAGCGTGCGCAGCACCCGCATTAACGGCAGGTATGCGGCCGCCCACGATTGGTAAAGCCATTCCTCGCCGACCGGCCAGCGGCCGTGATGGGCCAGCCACGGCAGATGGGTGTGCAGCACCAGGGTGAACATGCCGGGCACCCGGCTTGCCGAACTGGTCACGGGCGCACCGCGATGGCGACCAGATCGAGGCTGTCATCGATATTGCGATCGCCCATGGCGACTAGGTCGAAGTCGTCGGTGGTGACGGCGGCGACGTCGGCCACCAGCTGCGGGGGCCATGGCGCATCGGCGACCGCCCGCGCGATCTGCGCGTCGATGATGGAGCCGCCGTGGCGAGCGTCCATCTCCTGCAGCAGCGGCCCGTGGAACAGCCCGCTGATCGACACCTCGGTAAAACCCGCCTCGATCAGCAGCTCGCTCAGCTCGTCGGCATTCAGTTCGCGGGTGTGGAAGGGGTTGATCGGGGTGTCGCAGCCCGGGGAGAAGGTGATTCGGTTCGGCGTGGAGACCATGAGCACGCCCGAGGGGCGCAGCACCCTGGCGCACTCGCTGATGAACTGGGCCTGGTCCCAGAGGTGCTCGATCACCTGAAAGTTGACCACCACGTCCACCGACGCGGCGGGCAGCGGCAGCTCGGCCAGATTCGCCTGCATCACCTCGACCCGGGGGTACCGACTAGCGACATGGGCCACCGCGGCCGCGTCGTAGTCCAGCGCCACCACCCGGTGGGCCACGCCGGCGAGCAAATCGGCGCCGTAACCTTCGCCACATCCGGCCTCGAGCACGTCGCGGCCCACACAGTGCTTAGCCAGTCGCTGGTAGACGACCTCGTGGCGGCGAAACCAGTAGTTCTCGATGTCCAGATCGGGAATGGTGCGCTCGCCGGTGAGCGTCAGCACCGCGTCCACCTCCGGCAACGTGTTACCGGGGAGGTGTTGGGGGGCGTCGGGGACGAATGCGCTCATTGCATAGGGAGGCTAACGCGAAGTGTCCGTTTCGCGAACCGTGTTGCGGGTGGCCCCCGCTCGTACCGAGGAGACACTCTTCAAGAACCTGCAGTACGACCCGCTATGGTGTGAAGGCAGTCTGCACAAAGTTACCGAGTAGTAACACAATCGTGCGCTGCTAAACGCGTATTGAAAGTCTCGCGGTCGACTGCTGCGAGACTCCGTCGAGGAGGACGAACCGCACTCATGACGAACATCGTGGTCCTGATCAAGCAGGTCCCAGACACCTGGTCAGAGCGCAAGCTCACTGACGGCGATTTCACGCTGGACCGGGAGGCCGCCGACGCGGTGCTGGACGAGATCAACGAGCGCGCCGTCGAAGAAGCCCTGCAGATCCGTGAGCGGGAGGGCGGCGAGGGCTCGGTGACAGTGTTGACCGCCGGGCCAGAGCGCGCCACCGAGGCGATCCGCAAGGCCCTGTCCATGGGCGCCGACAAGGCCGTGCATCTCAAGGATGAGGGCTTGCACGGCTCGGACGTGATCCAGACCGGATGGGCGCTGGCCCGTGCGCTGGGCACCATCGAGGGCACCGAGCTGGTCATCGCCGGCAACGAGGCAACCGACGGCACCGGCGGCGCGGTGCCGGCCGTCATTGCCGAGTACCTGGGCCTGCCGCAGCTCACTCACCTGCGCAAGCTGTCCCTCGAGGATGGCAAGGTCACCGGCGAGCGCGAGACCGACGACGGGGTGTTCACCCTGGAGGCGACCCTGCCCGCCGTGGTCAGCGTCACGGAGAAGATCAACGAGCCGCGCTTCCCGTCCTTCAAGGGCATCATGGCCGCCAAAAAGAAAGAGGTCACGGTGCTGACCCTGGCGGAGATCGGCGTCGAGAGCGACGAGGTCGGGCTGGCCAACGCCGGGTCGAGCGTGCTGTCGTCGACGCCGAAGCCGCCCAAGACCGCGGGTGAGAAGGTCGCCGACGAGGGTGAGGGCGGCAATGACATCGCCAAGTACCTGGTCGGCCAGAAAATCATCTAACCCAAGTCCCCTTTAGACGAGAAGAGCGAGATAACTCATGGCTGAAGTTTTGGTGCTCGTTGAGCACGCCGAAGGCGCGGTGAAGAAGGTCACCGCCGAATTGATCACCGCCGCCCGCGCGCTGGGCGAGCCTGCCGCCGTCGTTGTCGGTGCGCCGGGCACGGCCGCGCCGCTGGTCGACGGGCTGAAGGAAGCCGGCGCCGTCAAGATCTACGTCGCCGAGTCCGACGACGCGGAGAAGTACCTGATCACCCCGGTGGTCGACGTGCTGGCCTCGCTGGTGGAATCGAACACTCCGGCGGCCGTGTTGCTGGCCGCCAACGCCGACGGCAAGGAAATCGCCGGCCGGCTGGCGGCACGGCTGGGCTCGGGCCTGCTGGTCGACGTGATCGAGGTCAGGGAAGGCAACAAGGCTCTGTACTCCATCTTCGGTGGCGCGTTCACCGTCGAGGCGCAGGCCAACGGCGACACCCCGGTGATCACCGTGCGGGCCGGTGCGATCGACGCGGAGCCGCAGGCCGGCGCCGGCGAGCAGGTCACCGTGGAGGTGCCGGCTCCCGCGGAGAACGCCACCAAGATCACCTCCCGCGAACCCGCGGTCGCCGGCGACCGCCCAGAGCTGACCGAGGCCACCATCGTGGTCTCCGGTGGCCGTGGCGTGGGCAGCGCGGAGAACTTCAACGTGGTCGAGGCGCTGGCCGACTCGCTGGGTGCGGCCGTCGGTGCATCGCGTGCGGCCGTCGACTCCGGCTACTACCCGGGCCAGTTCCAGGTGGGCCAGACCGGTAAGACGGTGTCCCCGCAGCTCTACATCGCGCTGGGCATCTCCGGGGCCATCCAGCACCGTGCGGGCATGCAGACCTCCAAGACCATCGTCGCGGTCAACAAGGACGAAGAGGCGCCCATCTTCGAGATCGCCGACTACGGCATTGTCGGCGACCTGTTCAAGGTCGCTCCGCAGCTGACGGACGCGGTCAAGACCCGCAAGGGCTGATCTCCGCTTAACGCCAAAGCCCCCGCGCGCACGTCGCGTCGGGGGTTTTTGCTGCCCTAGAACCGGCGCGGCCTGTGACACAGATCGCATCCGCGCCCGCCAGGGCGGTTTCCGCGACATTTGGTCATCTCACGTGCACCGACACGTCACAGGACCGATGCCGATTAGCTCATCGATTGCGACACGTTGTTGACATGAGCATTGCTTCTGTCTTGATCGCCAGCGACAAGCCGGATGGGGCGGCAACCGGCTCAGCTGCTGGTCCGCGCTACTCCCTGTTGCTGTCCACCGACCCCGGCCTCATCGAAGCGGCACAAGAGCTGCGTTACGACGTATTCACCAGCACGCCCGGATTCGCGCTGCCGGCGGCCCAGGGCAGCCGTGATATCGACCGATTCGACGAATACTGCGATCACTTGCTGGTCCGTGATGACGACACCGGCGAGCTGGTGGGGTGCTACCGGATGCTGGCGCCGGCCGGCGCCATCGCCGCCGGAGGCCTCTACACCGCGACGGAATTCGACATTCGCGGGCTTGACCCGCTGCGACCGTCGCTGGTGGAGATGGGCCGGGCCGTGGTGCGCGACGGCCACCGCAACGGCGGTGTGGTGCTGCTGATGTGGGCGGGGATTCTGGCCTACCTGGACCGCTACGGCTACGACTACGTGGCCGGCTGCGTCTCGGTCCCGATCGGCGACGAGGCCGACGGCGACACGCCTGGCAGCCAGCTGCGCGGTGTTCGCGACTTCATCCTCAGCCGGCACGCGGTGTCGCCGCAGTACCGGGTGAATCCCTACCGGCCGGTGGTGGTGAACGGGAAGGGCATCGACGACATCACCCCGCCGTCGCGGCCCGCGGTTCCGGCGCTGATGCGCGGCTATCTGAGGCTCGGCGCGAAGGTCTGCGGTGAGCCCGCGCACGACCCGGACTTCGGTGTCGGCGATTTCTGCGTATTGCTGGACAAACAGCACGCCGACACCCGATATCTGAGACGCCTGCGATCGGTGTCGGCTGCTACTGAGATGGCGGGCGGCGCCCAGTGACCGCCCCCGCAGTCACCGGACACTCCTGGCTGCCACGCACGACGTGCGACAGCAGCTGTGTCGGTCTTGGCGGGGCTCCCGAGCCCCGACTGCGGGTGGTACTGCGGGTCACGCTTCGCGTCATGTTGGCGCTGTTATTGGTATTCGGGCTGCCGCTGTTGGCGGTGCCGCTGCCGGGGCAGACCAAGGTGCAGCGCATCTATTGCCGGTTGGCGCTGCGCTGTCTGGGCGTGCGGATCACGGTGTCGGGCAGCCCGATCCGGAACCTGCGCGGGGTCTTGGTGGTCAGCCCGCATATCTCCTGGTTGGACGTTTTCACCATTGGTTCGGTGTTGCCCGGCTCGTTCGTCGCACGCGCCGACATGTTCGCCGGGTTTGCCAGCGGAATCGTGGCGCGCAGCTTGAAAGTCATCCCGATCGAACG
The DNA here is from genome assembly GCA_963826365.1 of uncultured Actinomycetota bacterium. Lineage (GTDB taxonomy): Bacteria > Actinomycetota > Actinomycetes > Mycobacteriales > Mycobacteriaceae > Mycobacterium. The sequence goes on from CAWGXA010000020.1 coordinate 135,366, forward strand.
GGCCAGTCTGCGGGGCCTGCCCGCGGTGGTGGCGACCGTCGCGCGGCGGTTGCGCGAGGGCCAGACCGTGGTGGCCTTTCCGGAGGGCACCACCTGGTGCGGTCGCCATCGCACCGAGACAGCCAACGGTGCTGTGGCCCCCGCACATCGAGGGTCTGGCAGGTTCTATCCCGCGATGTTCCAGGCCGCGATCGATGCCGGCCGTCCCGTCCAGCCGGTTCGGCTGACCTATCACCACCTCGACGGCGGTGTCTCGACCGCTCCGGCCTTCGTCGGCGACGACACGTTGGGCCGCTCGATCGGCCGGCTGCTCACCGAACGCCGCACGCTGGCGCGCGTTCACGTCGAATCTCTGCAGCTGCCGACGGATGACCGGCGCGATCTGGCTCGCCGCTGCCAGTCCGCGGTGGGCGTCGGGGCCACCCAACGTCGGGGGCGTCGCCGGACTCGGCGGCACGTGCTGGTGGCCTCCTAGGTCTGGGGAGTCCCTGGCCTGCCGGTATCCTGAACGACGTCATGGTTTACCTGGATCACGCTGCCACTACTCCGATGCGCCCGGCCGCCGTCGAGGCGATGACGGCTGTGCTTCCCACGGTGGGCAACGCGTCGTCGCTACACACCAGCGGTCGTGCTGCGCGCCGGCGCATCGAGGAATCGCGCGAGCTGATCGCCGAGAAACTCGGCGCGCGTCCGTCCGAGGTGATCTTCACCTCGGGGGGCACCGAAAGCGACAATCTGGCCGTCAAGGGGCTCTACTGGGCCCGCCGCGACGCCGAGCCCCGTCATCGCCGCATCGTCACCAGCGAAGTCGAACACCACGCCGTGCTGGACTCGGTGAACTGGCTGGTCGAACACGAAGGCGCCGAGGTGACCTGGCTGCCCACCGCGTCCGACGGGTCGGTCTCGGCGGCCGCGCTGCGTGCGGTGTTGCAGAGCCATGATGACGTCGCGCTGGTCTCAGTGATGTGGGCCAACAACGAGGTCGGCACCGTCATGCCGATCGCCGAACTCGCCGCTGTGGCAGCCGAATTCGGCGTCCCTATGCACAGCGACGCCGTTCAGGCGGTGGGCCAGCTGCCGGTGCATTTCACCGCCAGCGGATTGTCGGCGATGAGCATGGCCGCCCACAAGTTCGGCGGCCCGCACGCGGTGGGCGCCTTGCTGCTGCGCCGAGATGTCAGCTGCGTGCCGCTGTCGCATGGTGGTGGCCAGGAACGCGACATCCGGTCCGGCAGTCCCGATGTCCCGGGTGCGGTCGGAATGGCGGCGGCGATTCGGATCGCGGTGGACGGCCTGGAGGCCGGCAGCGCCCGGCTGCGCGCGCTGCGGGATCGTCTGGTCGATGAGGTGCTGGCCGAGATCGACGACGTGGTTGTCAATGGCGCCCGCGAGGCACGGCTTCCGGGCAACGCGCACTTCACCTTCCGCGGCTGCGAAGGCGATGCACTGCTGATGCTGTTGGACGCCAACGGAATCGAGTGCTCGACCGGATCCGCGTGCACCGCAGGAGTGCCACAGGCGTCGCACGTGCTGCTGGCGATGGGCGCAGATGCCGCCACTGCCCGCGGATCGCTGCGGTTGTCGTTGGGACACACCAGTGTTGACGCTGATGTCGATGCGGTGCTGCGGGTGCTTCCGGCGGCGGTGGCTCGCGCGCGCCGGGCCGCCCTGGCCGCCGCGGGAGCGTCCGGGTGAGGGTTCTCGCCGCGATGAGCGGCGGTGTCGATTCGTCAGTCGCCGCCGCCCGCATGGTCGACGCCGGACATGATGTGGTCGGCGTGCATCTGGCGCTGTCGACCGCGCCCGGCACCCTGCGCACCGGGTCCCGGGGCTGCTGCTCCAAAGAAGACGCCTCCGACGCCCGCCGGGTCGCTGACATTCTCGAAATCCCTTTCTACGTATGGGATTTCGCGGAGAAGTTCGCCGAAGACGTAATCGACGATTTCGTGTCGTCCTACCAGCGCGGAGAAACCCCCAACCCCTGCGTGCGCTGCAATCAGAGCATCAAGTTCTCGGCGCTGTCCGCCCGCGCTCTGGCGTTGGGTTTCGACACCGTCGCCACCGGCCACTACGCCCGGCTGTCCGGCGGGCGGCTGCGCCGCGCCGTGGATCCGGACAAGGATCAGTCCTATGTGCTGGCGGTGCTGACCGCAGATCAGCTGCGCCACGCCACCTTTCCGATCGGTGACACCCCCAAGCCGCAGATCCGCGCGGAAGCGGCGCGCCGCGGTCTGGCCGTCGCCGAAAAGCCCGACAGCCATGACATCTGCTTCATCCCGTCCGGCAACACCCAAGCCTTCCTCGGTGAGCGCATCGGGGTGCGCCGCGGCTCCGTGGTCGATGCGGACGGCGCGGTACTGGCCACCCACGACGGGGTACACGGATTCACCATCGGCCAGCGCAAAGGCCTGGGCATCGCCGGACCGGGGCCCGACGGCCGCCCCCGCTACGTCACCGCGATCGACGCCGACACCGGGACCGTTCGGGTGGGCGACGTCGCCGACCTTGACGTGCATGCGCTGGTCGGGCGCTCACCCGTCTTCACCGCGGGCGCCCCGCCGTCGAGTCCGCTGGAGTGCGCGGTCCAGGTGCGCGCACACGGGGAAACCGTCGACGCCGTCGCCGAATTGGTGGGCGACGAGCTCGAAGTGCGGTTGCGTGCCCCGATACGTGGTGTGGCATGCGGCCAGACGCTGGTGTTGTACCGCCCCGACGCCGCTGGCGACGAGGTCCTCGGTAGCGCCACCATCGCCGCCACATCGCGCTGATATCCCAGCTCAGAGACCATTTCTGGCCCGCTTCAAGAATGCTTAGAGGATCTGCCAAGCACCGTCTTCGACTATTTCCTTAACGCCATCGAGCGGAAAGGAAAAAACAGACATGACCACCAACCACACCGCAGTCCAGCAAGACGCCGCCGAGCAGACCAACGGCTTCGCCATCGCCGCGTTCGTCTTGAGCATCATGGGCATGTACGCCAGCCCCGTCCTGAGCGGCGTTCTCGCCCTCGTCGGGCTCTACCAGGTCAAGCGGCGCGGACAGAACGGATTCGGGCTAGCGATCGCCGCGCTGGCGGTCTCCGCCGCCGTCACCGCCCTGCACGTCGCCATGTGGATCCACTGCGGCCACCCCAACTTCGAGATGCTGACCACCTCGCACTGGTGACCCTACTTCGGGACGTTGGCGGTGATGTTCGTCATCACGATGTCGGACACCGACTGCGGAAACCCGCAGAAGGTGACTTCCAGCAGGGCCAACGACACCACCCGGTAGTCGCGGCCGCAGCCCCCGGGCCCCAGGTGCAGCGAGTTGGCGTCGGCCTTCCAGTCGCCGACGAACAGGTCGCCGGCCGAACCGCCCGCACAGTTCCCGACGGTGGTGACCAGAGTGGAAAAGGCCTGCCGGGCGGTGGAGATATCCCGATAGGCGGCCGCACCTTCAGAGATCAACGCGCCATCGGGTGGGTCTTGGTAGGTGGTCTTGTGAAACTTCGCGATGTCGGGCCCGAAAGTGATGGTCTCGTCGTAGATGAACCGGCACGCCTGCGGCGTGGTATCGGCGAGTGTGTCGATATCCACCGGGTTGTTGCCATCCATCGAAGGAATGATCGTCAGGTGCTCACCGGCGCCGGTGATCGCGCGCATCCGGGACTGATCCAGCAGGATGTCGTCGACATTGACGCCATTGACATCCCTGCCGCCGCCGAACCCCGGCGTCGCCGTACCGTCCACCACCCGGGTGCACGCCGCCGTCAGTAGCAGCGCGCCACACAACAGCAGTGGCCGCGTCAATCTCGCGATCTGCCGCACCGAAATGCACCTTTCCGGGATTCTTCAGAATAGTAGCGTCGGGCGACCGGCACCCACCCCTGCCAACGCGTGCGCGATGTGACGTCGAATACGGTTGCCGGGTGAGTGTTTTCGCCGACGTTTTTACGAAGGCCACCGGCGTCGGATCCTGGCCCGGTACCTCGGCACGGCAGGCCGCCGAGGTGGTGGTCGGCGAATTGGCGGATGCGATCGCTCACATCGTCGAACTGCCTGCCAGGGGAGTGGGCGCCGATCTGCTCGGCCGGGCCGGCGGGCTGCTGATTGACGTGGCCATCGACACGGTGCCGCGTGGGTACCGCATCGCCGCTCGGCCAGGCGGGGTGGCGCGGCGGGCGATCAGCTTCCTCGACGAAGACATGGACGCCCTGGAAGAGGCCTGGGAAACGGCCGGCCTGCGCGGCGGCGGACGGGTGGTCAAGGTGCAGGCTCCCGGTCCCATCACCTTGGCCGCCGGGCTTGAGCTGGCCAACGGCCACCGGGCGATCACCGACGCCGGTGCGCTGCGGGATCTGGCGGCATCGCTGGGCGAAGGTGTCGGCGCGCACCGCGCGGAGCTGGCCCGGCGACTCGACACACCGGTGGTCGTGCAGTTCGACGAGCCGTCGCTGCCGGCCGCCCTGGGCGGACAACTGACCGGGGTGACGGCGCTGAGCCCGATCGCTGCGCTCGACGAGGCGGTGGCAGGACCGCTGCTCGACACCTGCATCGCGGCCACCGGCACCGACGTGCTGCTACACAGCTGTGCCGCCGATCTTCCGTGGAATATGTTGCAGCGCAGCGCTATTCACGCAATATCGGTGGACTCCGGGACGCTGCGGGCGGCAGACCTGGACGGTCTCGCGGCGTTCGTCGACTCCGGTCGCACCGTCATGCTCGGTGTGGTCCCCGCGACCGCGCCGGCCAAGCAGCCGTCGGCCGAGGAAGTGGCCACGGCTGTCGTCGCGGTGACCGATCGGCTCGGTTTCGCCCGCTCGGCGCTGCGCGATCGCATCGGGGTGACCCCGGCATGTGGTCTGGCGGCGGCGACGCCGCAGTGGGCCCGCATCGCGATCGAGCTGGCCCGCACGGTCGCCACCGTCTTCGCCGAGGAACCGGACGCCATCTAAGACTTGTGTCGGCGCGCTTCGATAGCCTGCGGGAGTGAGTTCGCCAGACGCTGACCCCGTCCCAGCCGACGTTCGCCGGCAATGGCGTGAACTGGCCGACGAGGTGCGCGAACATCAGTTCCGCTACTACGTGCGCGACGCACCGATCATCTCCGACGCCGAGTTCGACCAACTGCTGCGGCAGTTGGCCGCCCTCGAAGAACAGCATCCCGAGCTGCGCACACCCGATTCGCCGACCCAACTCGTCGGCGGCGCCGGATTCGCCACCGACTTCACCTCGGCGGATCACTTGGAGCGGATGCTGTCGCTGGACAACGTGTTCAGCACCGAGGAATTCGACCTGTGGGCCGCGCGGGTGCGCGGCGAGGTCGGTCCCTCCGGTTCGCAAGACGTGCCCTATCTGTGTGAACTCAAAATCGACGGTGTCGCGCTGGCGTTGGTCTACCGCGGTGGCCGGCTGGTGCGTGCCGCGACGCGCGGCGACGGCCGCACCGGCGAGGACGTCACCCTCAACGCGCGCACCATCGAGGACGTCCCGGAAAAGCTGACGGCCGCCCGGGGCTATCCGGTGCCCGATGTCCTCGAGGTGCGCGGTGAGGTGTTCTTCCGGCTCGCCGATTTCGAGGCCCTCAACGCGGCGCTGGTCGAAGACGGCAAGACGCCGTTCGCCAACCCACGCAACAGCGCGGCAGGCTCGCTGCGCCAAAAGGATCCAGCAGTCACCGCCCGCCGAAAGCTTCGGATGATCTGCCACGGGCTCGGCCACATCGAAGGATTCCGGCCCGCCTCCCTGCATGAGGCCTACCTGGCGCTGCGGGCCTGGGGGCTGCCCGTCTCCGAACACACCACCCGCGTCGAGGATGTCGCAGGCGCGCTGGATCGCATCGCCTACTGGGGTGAGCATCGTCATGACGTTGACCACGAAATCGACGGTGTCGTGGTCAAAGTCGACGATGTGTCGCTGCAGCGCCGACTGGGGTCGACCTCGCGGGCGCCGCGCTGGGCGATCGCCTACAAGTACCCGCCCCAAGAGGTGCAGACCAAGCTGCTCGACATCCGGGTCAACGTCGGCCGCACCGGCCGCGTGACGCCGTTCGCGTTCATGACGCCGGTACAGGTCTCCGGATCGACGGTGGGGTTGGCCACCTTGCACAATGCCGCCGAGGTCAAGCGCAAGGGAGTGCTGATCGGCGACACCGTGGTGATCCGCAAGGCCGGCGACGTGATTCCCGAAGTGCTGGGGCCCATCGCCGATCTGCGCGACGGCTCCGAACGCGAATTCGTCATGCCCACACACTGTCCCGAATGCGGCACCGAGTTGGCTCCCGCCAAAGAGGGCGATGCCGACATCCGCTGTCCCAATTCCCGATCATGTCCGGCGCAGTTGCGGGAGCGGGTTTTTCACGTCGCGGGTCGGGGTGCGTTCGACATCGAGGCGCTCGGTTACGAGGCGGCCATCGCGCTGCTGGGCGCCGGGGTGATCTCCGACGAGGGAGACCTGTTCTCGCTCACCGAAGATGACCTGTTGCGCACCGGGTTGTTCACCACCAAGAGCGGCGCGGTGTCGGCGAACGGCAAACGGCTGCTCGCCAACCTCGACAACGCGAAGTCGCAGCCGCTGTGGCGAGTGCTGGTGGCGTTATCGATCCGCCATGTCGGTCCGACGGCTGCCCGCGCGCTGGCCACCGAATTCGGCAGCCTGGACGCGATCACCGAGGCGTCGACCGAGCAGCTGGCGGCTGTCGAGGGCGTCGGGCCGACCATCGCCGCCGCGGTCACCGAGTGGTTCACCGTCGACTGGCACTGCGCGATCGTGGACAAGTGGCGGGCGGCCGGGGTGCGGATGGCCGACGAGCGCGACGCCAGCACCCCGCGCACCTTGGCGGGGCTGACCATCGTCGTCACCGGTTCACTGGCGGGCTTCTCCCGCGATGACGCCAAGGAGGCGATCCTGGCGCGCGGCGGCAAGGCCGCCGGTTCGGTGTCGAAGAAAACCGCCTACGTCGTCGCCGGTGACGCGCCGGGCTCCAAGTACGACAAGGCGGTAGAGCTGGGCGTGCCGATCCTCGACGAGGACGGGTTTCGCACGTTGCTCGAAGAGGGCCCTGCGCCGGACGCCACCGCCGGTTAACAGCGCAGTACTGGTCAGTACCGCCCCCGCGGATCTATGGTGGGCGCTATGACCCAGACGACCGACCGGTGCACGCAGGCATCGCCGTGGTCGCCTCGCGAGATCGAGCTGCTGGAGGTGACCCTGCGGCTACTGCAAGAACACGGCTACGACCAGCTGACGGTGGACGCGGTGGCCAGTGCCGCTCACGCCAGCAAGTCCACGGTGTACCGGCGTTGGCCCTCGAAAGCCGAACTGGTGTTGGCCGCCTTCATCGAGGGCGTCCGCCAGATCGCGGTCGCGCCGAATACCGGGTCGCTGCGCGATGATCTGATCAACCTCGGCGAAGCCTGCGGCGAGCACGGACGCCAGCACGCCAGCACCATTCGCGCGGTGATGGTCGAGGTGTCGCGCCACTCGGCTCTCAACGACGCCCTGGAGGAGCAATTCCTCAAGCAACGCAAGGCCTTGATCCAGCACGTGCTGCAACAAGCCGTCGACCGCGGCGAGATCACCAAAGATGCGATCACCGATGAACTTTGGGACCTGCTGCCCGGCTACCTGATCTTTCGGTCCATCATGCCCGGCCACCCGCCCACCCGGCGCACGGTGCAGCTTCTCGTCGACGACTTCCTGGTGCCGGGATTGACCCGGACCCGTGAATAACGCAGCCCTTGTACAGTACCGTACCGTACCGTACTGTAGCGTACGTACGGTACCGTACTGTCGAGCTGTCGTAGAGTGACCCTGACGTGCGACCATCGAAAGGCCAACGGGTGAAGGCGATCTCCATTTCCGCCCTCGTCGCACGATGGTGGATGGTGTTAGTCGCGGTAGTCGTCCTCGGGATTACCGGATTTGCCATCTATCGGCTGCACGGCATCTTCGGCTCGCACAACAACACGTCGGCCAACAGCGGCCTGTCCAACGAGATCGTGCCGTTCAACCCGAAAGTTGTGGTGCTGGAGGTCTTCGGCACACCGGGCGCGGTGGCAACCATCAACTACCTTGATGTCAACGCCCAGGTGCAGCAAGTCAAAAATGCCTCGCTGCCTTGGTCGTTCACCATCACCTCGACCGAGCCGGCCGTTCTCGCCAACGTGGTGGCGCAAGGCGACGGCGACAGCCTGGGCTGCCGCATCACCATCAACGGCGTGGTCAAAGACGAACGCACCGTCAACAAAGTTGACGCCTACACCTTCTGCCTGGACAAATCCGGATGACCCCGCCATTGAGCCAAGACGAACCCAAGCGGTCTTTCGTACCGCACACCATCCGCCGGCTCGCATTGCCGATCCTGCTGTTCTGGATAGCGCTGGCCGCCCTCACTAACATCGCGGTGCCGCAGCTGGAAGAGGTTGGGAAGACCCACAATGTCGCACTGAACTCGCCCGACGCTCCGTCGCTCAAGGCGATCGAGCGCATCGGTCACGTGTTCCATGAGTTCGACACCGACAGCACGGCCATGATCGTCCTGGAAGGTGATCAGCCGCTGGGCGCCGACGCCCACCGGTATTACGACTCGTTGATCCGCAAGTTCGAGCAGGACCACAAGCACGTCCAGCACGTTCAGGACTACTGGAGCGACACCCTGACCGCGGCGGGATCCCAGAGCACCGACGGCAAGGCCGCCTATGTTCAGGTGAACCTCGCGGGTAATCAAGGCTCGGCGTTGGCCAACGAGGCGGTAGGCGCGCTTCGCGACATCGTCGACCAGACGAAACCGCCGCCTGGCGTCAAGGCCTATGTCACCGGCCCGGCGCCACTGATCTCCGATCAGTTCGACGTGGGCAGCAAGGGAACCGCAAAGGTCACCGGGATCACCATCGGGGCGATCGCGTTGATGTTGTTTTTCGTCTACCGCTCGGTGCTCACCACGCTGCTGGTGCTCGCAACGGTGCTCATCGAAATGTCCGCCGCGCGAGGCCTTGTCGCGTTTCTCGGAAACGCCGGGGTAATCGGGCTGTCGACCTACGCGACGAATATCCTGACGCTGTTGGTGATCGCCGCCGGAACGGACTACGCGATATTTTTCGTCGGCCGTTACCAAGAAGCACGCGGGACGGGTGAAGATCGCGAAAAGGCTTTCTACACCATGTATCACGGCACCACCCACATCGTGTTGGGGTCTGGCCTCACCGTTGCCGGCGCGGTGGCGTGTCTGAGCTTCACCCGGCTGCCCTACTTCCAAAGCCTGGGTATACCAGCCGCGCTGGGCGTTCTGGTCGCGCTGTTCGCCGCGCTCACCCTGGGCCCGGCCATCCTCACCCTGGGCGCCATGGCGGGCATCTTCGAATCCAAGCGGGCGATGAGAACCCGCGGCTGGCGGCGGATCGGCACCGCCATCGTCCGCTGGCCCGGCGCCGTTCTGGCAGCGGCAACCGCGCTGGCCCTGGTGGGTCTGCTCGCGTTGCCCGGTTACAAGACCAGTTACGACACCCGTCCCTACATGCCGGCCAGCGCGCCGGCCAATGTCGGTTACACCGAAGCCGAGAAGCATTTTTCGCGGGCCCGGCTGGAGCCCGAATTGCTGATGCTCGAATCCGATCACGACCTGCGTAACCCGGCCGACATGCTCATCGTGGACAAGGTCGCCAAAGCGGTGTTTCACGTGCCCGGTGTCGCGCAGGTGCAGACCATCACCAGGCCATTGGGAACTCCGCTCGTCCACAGCTCGCTGGCGTTCGTGGTCAGCAATTCCAGCGCCGCCCAGCAGCAAAACCTGACCTACCAACGGGATCGCGCGGACGACGCCCTCAAGCAAGCCAACGAATTGTCGAAGACGATCGACATCTTGAAGCAGCAGTACGTGCTGCAGCAACAGCTTGCCGATGACACGCACAGTGAGACCCAGAACTTCCACGAAACCATCGCCACCATCAACGACCTACGCGACAAGCTCGCCAACCTGGACGACTTCTTCAGGCCGATTCGTAGCTACTTCTATTGGGAGAAGCATTGTTACGACATCCCCGCCTGCTCTGCGCTGCGGTCCACTTTCGAAGCCCTCGACACCACTGATGCGCTCAGTGCGAAATTCGAAGACCTCGTCAAAACGTTGGACAAACTCGATGCGCTGCAACCGAAACTGGTCGCGCTGATACCGCCCCAGATCCAAAGCCAGACGACCAATCGCGATCTGACGCTGACGAACTACGCCACGCTGTCCGGCATCTACGCGCAGACCGCCGCCGCGATCGACAATGCGACAGCGCTGGGGCGGGCCTTTGACGCGGCGAAAAACGACGACACCTTCTACCTGCCGCCCGAAGTCTTCGACAACCCCGACTTCAAACGCGGCCTGAAATTGTTCCTCTCACCCGACGGCAAAGCCGTCCGGATGATCGTTACGCATGAGGGCGATCCCGCGACCACCGAAGGCATTTCGCACATCGACCCGATGGCCAAGGCCGCGCACGAGGCCTTGAAGGGCACGCCCATGGCCGACGCCAAGATCTACCTTGGTGGGACCGCCGCCACCTACAAGGACATCCAGGAAGGCGCGAAATACGACCTACTGATCGTGGCGTTCGCGGCGCTGAGCCTCATCTTGCTGATCATGATGATCATCACCCGAAGCCTGATCGCGGCGCTTGTCATCGTGGGCACGGTAGCCGTCTCGCTGGGCGCCTCGTTCGGGCTTTCCGTGCTGGTGTGGCAGTACCTTTTCGGTATCGAGCTGTATTGGGTAGTGCTCGCGCTCGCCGTAATCCTGCTGCTGGCAGTCGGATCCGACTACAACCTGCTGTTGATCTCCCGATTCAAGGAAGAGATCCATGCCGGCCTGAAGACTGGGGTCATCCGGGCGATGGCCGGGTCCGGCTCGGTCGTCACGTCGGCCGGCATCGTCTTCGCGGTCACCATGTGCGCCTTCGTGTTCAGCGGCTTCCTGGTGCTCGGCCAAATCGGCACCACTATCGGCCTGGGCTTGCTGTTCGACACGTTGATCGTGCGGTCGTTCATGACGCCTTCTGTCGCAACGCTGCTCGGGCGCTGGTTCTGGTGGCCGCAGCGGGTACGTCCGCGTCCGGCCAGCACCATGCTGCGGCCCTACGGGACGCGTTCGTCGGTTCGTCAACTGCTGCTGTGGGACGACGACGATCCCGTGGCGACGTCCGGATCGCGTGCGGAGTAGCAGCTTTCGGCGAGCGTCAGCGCAGCATGGTGGCGACGATGCCGGCAAGGTAGCCGAGTCGAGCCACCTCCGACGGCCGGAACTCCGGGCCGGGACGGCCCAGCACCACGGCCGTATGCGAATCGCCCAACGGTGCGGCGACCATCGTGATGTCCATGTCGCGCCAGGCCTGCGGTACCCAGTCGGCAGTGCCGTCGAGCGTCGCCGCCTGCTCGATCGGCAACCACGGCGCCGAATCCGCCCGCGTCTCGGGTACGCCTGGACTGGCGGCGAGGCGCTGCAGGTCTCCGTCGGAGTTGCGCAACACGGCGCACCAGCTGACGCGCAAAACCCTGGGGGTCTCGTCGACCAGAACCTGCAGCTTGGCCTCGCGGTCGTCGGCGGCGGCGACATGGTCGAGAAGTTCCAGCTCGCGGTGCGCTTCCAGCAGGCCGGTGTGCGGACGGACGCTGTCCACCCGAACGCCGGGGAGTGACTCCGCGGCCGTGATCAAGGTGTCGGGCATCGCCCCCGCGGGCAGCTCGATGACCAGGTCGTCGATCGCGTGACCGCGGAGTCGCTCGACCACGTCAAGCGACAGGATGTCGGCGCCCACCAAACCGAGTGCGACTGCCAGCGAGCCCAGGCTGCCTGGGCGGTCGACCAGCTCGATGCGCAACAGATACGACGGCACGCGCCCACTGTCGCACAGGGCTGGCCGCACGGCATTTCCGGCGAGCTGGGCCGATAACGCAGGCCGCGAGTGTGAAGCCAGCCGCACGATGGCCGATGAACGTGAAGCCAGCCGCACGATGGCCGATGAACGTGAAGCCAGCCGCACACTCGCGGCTAGGTAGGCTTTGCGCTCGTGTCCCAGATCTCCCGCGACGAGGTAGCCCATTTGGCGAGGCTGTCCCGGCTCGCGTTGACCGACGCCGAGCTCGACAGCTTCGTCGGCCAGCTCGGCGCCATCCTGACCCACGTCGGCCAAATCCAGGCGGTCGATGTCACCGGCGTCGAAGCGACCGACAATCCGCTCAAGGACGTCAATGTCACGCGCCCGGACGAGACGACGCCGTGCCTGACCCAGGAGCAGGCGTTGGCCGAGGCGCCGTCAGTCGTCGATGGCCGCTTCGCCGTCCCGCAGATCCTCGGAGAGAGTCAGTGACAGAGCTCATCCGCTCCGACGCCGCGACGCTGGCCGCCCAGATCGCCGCCAAGGAGTTGTCGTCGGTCGAGATCACCCAGGCTTACCTGGACCAGATCGAAGCAACGGACGACCGCTACCACGCCTTCCTGCACGTCGCGGCCGACAAAGCGCTGGCGACGGCGGCCGCCGTCGACAAATCGCTGGCCGCCGGCGAGCAGCCCGCCTCGGCGCTGGCCGGGGTGCCGCTGGCGCTCAAAGACGTGTTCACCACCATCGACATGCCCACCACCTGCGGGTCCAAGATCCTCGAGGGCTGGCAGTCGCCGTACGACGCCACGGTCACCGCCCGGTTGCGGGCGGCCGGCATCCCGATTCTGGGCAAGACCAACATGGACGAGTTCGCCATGGGCAGCTCGACCGAGAACTCCGCCTACGGACCCACCCGCAACCCGTGGAACGTCGACCGCGTGCCCGGGGGCTCCGGCGGCGGCAGCGCCGCGGCGCTGGCCGCATTTCAGGCGCCACTGGCCATCGGCTCGGATACCGGGGGCTCCATCCGCCAGCCTGCCGCGCTGACCGCGACCGTGGGCGTCAAACCCACCTACGGCACGGTGTCGCGCTACGGGCTGGTGGCCTGCGCGTCGTCGCTGGATCAGGGCGGCCCGTGCGCGCGGACCGTGCTGGACACCGCGCTGTTGCATCAGGTGATCGCCGGGCACGACGCGCTGGACTCCACGTCCGTGCACGCCGAGGTGCCCGATGTCGTCGCCGCCGCCAAGGCGGGCGCGACCGGTGACCTGAAGGGCGTTCGCGTCGGGGTGGTCCGGCAGTTGCGCGGCGAGGGCTATCAGCCCGGAGTGCTGTCCTCGTTCGAGGCGGCGGTCAAGCAATTGACCGAACTGGGCGCGCAGGTCAGCGAAGTCGATTGCCCGCACTTCGATCACGCGCTGCCCGCCTACTACCTGATCCTGCCGTCGGAGGTGTCGAGCAACCTGGCCCGCTTCGACGCGATGCGCTACGGGTTACGGGTCGGCGACGACGGCACCCACAGCGCCGAAGAAGTCATGGCCCTGACCCGCGCGGCCGGATTTGGCCCAGAAGTCAAGCGGCGCATCATGATTGGTACATACGCCCTGTCGGCTGGGTATTACGACGCCTACTACAACCAGGCGCAGAAGGTACGCACCTTGATCGCGCGCGATTTGGACACGGCTTACCAATCCGTCGACGTCCTGATCTCGCCGGCGACGCCGACCACCGCGTTTCCGCTGGGGGAGAAGGTCGACGACCCGCTGGCCATGTACCTGTTCGACCTGTGCACGCTGCCGCTCAACCTGGCCGGTCACTGCGGTATGTCGGTGCCGTCGGGGCTGTCCCCGGACGACGGGCTGCCGGTGGGGCTGCAGATCATGGCGCCCGCGTTGGCCGATGACCGGTTGTACCGGGTAGGCGCCGCCTACGAGGCCGCCCGTGGAGCGTTGCCGTCGGCCATCTGAGCGTCTGCTTGCCGTCAGAGGCAAGATAAGGGCATGCGGATCGGAATTCTCACCGGAGGCGGCGACTGTCCCGGCCTCAACGCCGTCATCCGGGCTGTCGTGCGGACCTGCGACGCCCGATACGGGTCATCGGTCGTCGGCTTCGAGGACGGCTGGCGAGGGCTGCTGGAGAACCGGCGCACGCAGCTGAAAAACGACGATCGCAATGACCGGCTGCTGGCCAAGGGCGGAACCATGCTGGGCACCGCCCGCGTACACCCCGACAAGTTGCGCGCCGGGCTGGCCCAGATCAAGCAGACGCTCGACGACAACGGCATTGACGTCCTCATCCCCATCGGCGGCGAGGGCACGCTGACGGCCGCGCATTGGCTGTCCGAGGAAAACGTTCCGGTGGTCGGGGTTCCCAAGACCATCGACAACGACATCGATTGCACCGACGTGACTTTCGGCCACGACACCGCACTCATGGTGGCCACTGACGCCATCGACCGGCTGCACAGCACGGCCGAATCTCACCAACGGGTAATGCTGGTGGAGGTGATGGGCCGCCACGCGGGCTGGATCGCACTGAACGCCGGCCTGGCGTCGGGCGCGCACATGACGCTGATTCCCGAACAGCCCTTTGATATCGACGAGGTGTGCCGGCTCGTCAAACGGCGCTTCCAGCGCGGAGACTCGCATTTCATCTGCGTGGTCGCCGAGGGTGCTAAACCGGTTCCCGGCTCAATTGAGTTGCGCGAGGGCGGGATTGACGAATTCGGCCATGAGCGCTTCACCGGGGTGGCGCAGCAGCTGGGCATCGCGGTGGAGCGGCGGATCAACAAGGAAGTCCGGGTGACGGTGCTGGGCCACGTCCAGCGCGGCGGTATCCCGACGGCCTACGACCGGGTGCTGGCCACCCGGTTCGGGGTGAACGCCGCCGACGCCGCGCACGCCGGCGAATACGGGCAGATGGTGTCGCTGCGCGGGCAGGACATCGGCCGGGTGCCGCTGGCCGACGCGACGCGCCACCTCAAGTTGGTGCCCGACAGTCGCTACGACGACGCCGCGGCTTTCTTCGGCTGACGTCGTCTTGGTTTAGGCCAGGTCGTAGCGGCTATACCCCCGGACATGGGCAACCGCGGCTCACTTCGCGGACGGAGGCGCCAGTCCGGCGCCCCGGCTTGGCGGGTGGACGCCGACCCAACGGCCGCCACCGTCCCCGAGCAGTTCCGACCGGTGCGGGTAACGCCGACGTTTCGTCGTGAGGTGACGCTGGGTGGGACCGCGCTCGACGGGCTCGATCATCGCGATGACGCGGCGTCCGCCGGGTTCAGCTGGCGAGAACTGGTTCGTCGGGCTACCGGAATGGATCTGGGCCCGAGCAAAAGCTCGGCCTACAACGATGGGCTCCGCGCGCGAATCCGCACCGGCGTCGGCGGCGCCTTTCCTATCGCAGTGCTGAACTTCAAGGGTGGCGTCGGCAAAACCTCGGTGGTTGAGGCGCTGGGCTCGACGTTCGCCGCGGTGCGCGACGACCGGGTGATCGCGGTCGATATCGATGCCGGGGACTTGGTGGAGCGGCACGGTCGCCGCAATTCGCTGAGCCTGGCCGAGCTGCTCGCCGACAATTCGGTCACGCAGTACGGGCAGGTTCGGGCGCACACCTACATGAACAGTTTCGGGCTGGAAGTGCTCGGGCTCCCGGACTATGCGCGCACCGATTGGCGGTTGGAACGTTCGGGTGTCGTCAAGACGTTTTCGGTTCTGCGCAAACACTATTCGGTGCTATTGGTGGACTGCGTCAAGGCCGTCAATTCCAGTGCGATGGATGCCGTGCTTCCGGAGGCGCGTGCACTCGTGTTGGTCACCAGCGCCTCCATCGATGCGGTCCGCAAGACCAGGACAACGCTGGATTGGCTGTGCAACAACGGATATCAGCGACTGGTGCACTCGACGGTGCTTGCCGTCAACCACGTCGAGCCGGCCAAGCCGGACGGGCTGGCCGCCAAGGAACTTCAGGCACTGTCGGCGCGCGTCGCCGCCACCGTGACGCTGCCCTTTGATCGGCATATCCACCAGGGCAAAGAGCTCGGCCTGGACCGGCTGAGCAAGGAAAGCAGGCGCAGCTACCTGGAGCTGGCCGCCGCACTGGCCGATATGGTGCCGGCCCGGTCCCACTAGGATCGTCGGCATGAGTGTTACTGCCAGCGCGGATCTCATGGACTATGACGACGTCATTGCGCGCTTCGATCCGGTACTGGGCCTCGAGGTGCACGTCGAGCTGTCCACCGCGACCAAGATGTTCTGCGGCTGCTCCACCACATTCGGCGGCGAGCCCAACACCCAGGTATGCCC
The DNA here is from genome assembly GCA_963826365.1 of uncultured Actinomycetota bacterium. Classification (GTDB taxonomy): domain Bacteria; phylum Actinomycetota; class Actinomycetes; order Mycobacteriales; family Mycobacteriaceae; genus Mycobacterium. Next base: position 151,509 of record CAWGXA010000020.1, read on the forward strand.
GGTCTGCCTGGCGCTGCCCGGTTCGCTGCCGGTGCTCAACCGGGCCGCGGTCGAGTCGGCGATCCGCATCGGTCTGGCGCTGAACTGCGAAATCGTGCCGTGGTGCCGGTTTGCCAGGAAGAACTACTTCTACCCCGACATGCCGAAGAACTACCAGATTTCGCAGTACGACGAACCGATCGCGATCAATGGCTACCTCGAGGCGCCGCTGGATGACGGCAGCACCTGGCGGGTGGAGATCGAGCGTGCGCACATGGAGGAAGACACCGGAAAGCTCACCCACATCGGCAGTGAGACGGGCCGCATTCAGGGCGCGACTACGTCGCTCGTCGACTTCAACCGCGCCGGGGTGCCCCTGATCGAGATCGTCACCAAGCCTATCGAGGGAGCCGGAGACCAGGCGCCCCAGATCGCCCGGGCCTATGTCACCGCACTACGAGATCTGTTGCGCGTTTTGGGAGTATCCGATGTCCGGATGGACCAGGGCTCGCTGCGCTGCGACGCAAACGTCTCGCTGAAGCCAACGGGGACAACCGAATTCGGTACCCGGACCGAGACCAAGAACGTCAACTCACTGAAAAGTGTCGAAGTTGCCGTGCGCTACGAAATGCAGCGCCAGGCCGCCGTTCTGACGTCGGGCGGCCGGATCGTCCAGGAGACCAGGCACTTTAACGAGGCCGGTTACACCAGCGCGGGACGTGCCAAGGAGACCGCTCAGGACTATCGGTATTTTCCCGAGCCCGACTTGGAGCCCGTCGCGCCCAGCCGCGAGCTGGTCGAGCAACTGCGACAGACCATTCCCGAGCTACCGTGGTTGAGCCGCAAGCGGATTCAAGACGAGTGGGGGATTTCCGACGAGGTGATGCGCGACCTCGTCAACGCCGGCGCGATCGAATTGGTCACGGCCACCGTCCAACACGGCGCGTCCAGTGAGCAAGCCCGCGCCTGGTGGGGAAACTTCCTGATGCAGAAGGCCAACGAGGCGAATGTCCCCCTCGACGAGCTGGCCATCACCCCGGCTCAGGTTGCCGCGGTGGTGGTCCTGGTCGACGAGGGCAAGCTGTCCACCAAGTTGGCTCGGCAAGTTGTCGAGGGCGTGCTGGCTGGGGAAGGCGAGCCCGAGCAGGTGATGACGTCTCGCGGTTTGGCGCTGGTGCGCGACGACTCCGTGACGCAGGCCGCCGTCGACGAGGCATTGGCCGCCAATCCCGATGTGGCGGAAAAGATTCGCGGCGGCAAGGTGGCCGCGGCCGGCGCCATCGTCGGTGCGGTGATGAAAGCCACCCGCGGGCAAGCCGACGCCGCCCGGGTGCGCGAACTGGTGCTGGCGGCCTGCGGCCAGGCCTAGGTCTTGTCGTCGCTGCTGCGCGGGAAGCCGCCGCCCTGCGGGAACAGCGGAAACACCACGTCGTCCAGCTTCTCGGCGTCGCCTGCGCTCTTGTTCACGGTTGCCGCCCAGATGTTTCCGTCGGGCGACATCCGCAGCGCCCACGCGTGGGCGTGAGTGTCCTTTCGGACTACCTCGGGCTCACCGGTGACGGCCCCCGTCGACGGCGCAAGCCGGATCGCCACCGTCGTTTTCGTGTTGATCAGGTTGACCATGATGGTCCCGTCCATCGCCGCGCATCCGGCGACGCCCGGTTTGTCCGGCCAGGTCCACACCGTGGACACCTGCGACGTCTTGGTGATGCGCTGTAGCCGGTCGGCCGTGGGGGTGCGGTCGGCGACATACAGCGAGCCATCGACGGGGTCGGTGCACAGGCCGCCGCCGGAGCCGACTCCGGACAACGCCGTCGTCGGGGGCGCCTGACCGAGGGTGGTCGGCTGCTCGATGCGCAACACCTTGCCGGCCAGCGACCTGGGATCGGCGGCCATCGCCGGGTTGCCGGCATCCCCGGTCAGCACCACCAGCGTGGTGGGGCTGGTGAACAGCAACGCGCCGGTGTTCCCGGTGGCCCCCTTGGGGATCCCGGTCAAGATGTCCTTCGGGATGTCGCCGTCGGCCACCCGGATGACCCGGTTGTCGGTGGGCGTGCTGATGTAGGCGTACATCAGGCGGTCCTGCGAATAGGTGGGCGACAGCACGATGTCCATCAAGCCGCCGTCGCCGGACGGGTCGACCGGGATGACGGTCTTGACCTTCGGCTCGGCGTTAACCGCGATCTCCTTGACCGCCCCGGTGGTGCGTTCGGCGACCAGTGCGGTTTTGCTGTCGGGGCCCATGATGAGCCCGCTGGTGGTCTCCAGGCAGCCCTGCATCACTCCGGGCGCCGGGCATTGCTTCGGGAACGGCGTCGGCGGCAGCGGCGGTGGCGGGGGCGGCGTCGAGCTGGGCTGGGGCTTGAGTTCCGGGTTGGTGGTGAAGGGCGCCGAGGCGGCGTCGTTGAACCGCGCGCAGCCGGTCGACATCAGGATTGCCGCGCCCAACACAGCAAGCCCGCACCGAACCGAGCGCCGCAATCGCATGACCGACAGGCTACGGACATTGCCCGTAGGGCCGCCACAGGCGTGCCCGTACGCGCTGCGCCACGTGGTCGTCCCGGCCATCGGCCGGCCGCCCGGTTTTCGGCGAGCGTTCACGCATTCGGGCCTTTTGGGCCGAATCTGGGCGTGTTTGGCAGGTTAACCAACGATTGCCGCCCGAAAGCGCCGCTCAAATCCCCAATCTGAGGGTCGAATGCCCTTACCCTGTCACCCGTGAGCAGTCAACCGAATGACGCACCTTGGCAGCGGCCCGGCGAAGCTCCCGAGCCGGTCCCGGTACGTCCGGCCGCAGCACGCTTGGTCGACCCCGAAGATGACCTGACGCCGGTCGGCTACCCGGGCGATTTCGGGGCCACCACCGTCATCCCGTACCAAGACCCGAACCTCGCGTACCAGGACCCGGACCACACGAGTGGCCCCGGCGCGTCGACCTACAACCTCCTCGATCAGCAGGAGCCGTTGCCCTACGTGCAGCCGCAGCCGGCGCCGCGGCACTTGGCGGCCGAGCCCACCGAGATCGAGGCGCACGACGACCACGTGCAGTACGACGCCATCGGGCGGCGCGGCACCCAGAACCTTGGTTTGCTCGTGTTGCGGGTCGGGCTGGGCGTGGTGCTGGGCGCGCACGGGTTGCAGAAGCTGTTCGGCTGGTGGGGCGGCCAGGGATTGGGGGCGTTCAAGAACTCACTGTCCGACGCCGGCTACCAGCACGCCGACATCCTCTCCTACGTAAGCGCCGGCGGGGAGATCGCAGCTGGCGTGCTGCTGGTGCTGGGGTTGATCACCCCGGTGGCCGCAGCGGGTGCGTTGGCGTTCCTGATCAACGAGCTGCTGGTCAGCATCTCGGGGCGGCCACACACCTTCGCCTACTTCCTGCCGCAGGGGCACGAATACCAGATCACGCTGATCGTGCTCGCCGTTGCGATCATTCTGGCCGGACCCGGCCGGTATGGCCTGGACGCCAGCCGAGGCTGGGCACACCGACCGTTCATCGGATCGTTCGTGGCCCTGCTGGCCGGCATCGCCGCCGGAATCGCCGTGTGGGTGCTGCTCAACGGCGTCAACCCGATCGCCTGACCGCTGCGCCGAGCAGCTCACCGGTAGGGGTTGGGCACCCGTCCCGCGCTGGCAGCCGCCAACTCCGGCAGCGTCGCAAAAGTGACCGCGGGCAGTCGCAGTTCTGCCCCGCTCTTGAGCCGGGCCCGCGCCCAGGAACCCCGGTGGAAGCGCAGCCCGTCGATGTCCTCCCAGCGCACCGTCCGGCTGCCCGATAGGTTGCGCACCGTCACGCCCTGATCGTCGGCCACCGTCCGGAGCCGGACGATCATCGCCGACAACACCACCGGGATGACGAACAGCGGGGTCGTCAGCGGCCACTCCAGCACCGGTATCAACAACCCCAGCGTCAAAAATCCGACGGCGAGATGCGCCATCGGCGAGACCTTGATAATCACGGGCGAACCGGCGGGTGTTGGGGTAGACGAACCAGGGGCCACCCGAGCATCATTTCACCCACCCCGCGCACGGCGGCGCCGCGATCGGCGCCCACGGCAGCGGATTTGACGGTTGACCTGTGCGAAGGCTACCGTCGGGAGCTATGGAAACCGCCGGAAAGCCCGGAATGCTCGTAGTAATTAGTCAGCGCGTTGGTGGCTGACTAGCCCTTCAGCATTTGAAGCTATCCAGCACCAACGCGCAACCCTCGTACAGCGGATGAGCTGACGGGGGTTTTTTCTTGCGCAGCAGCCCAAACTTCCAAGCGAATCAGGACAAGAGGACGAGGACACCGTGAGCGCACCCACCAGGCCAGACGTCGGGGCGGCCAATGGTACCCCGGACATCGCGACCACCCCGGCGGGCCAATCGAAACGTGTTGGGCCCGAGCAACTTACCGGCGCACAGTCGGTGATCCGGTCGTTGGAGGAACTCGACGTCGAGCTCATCTTCGGCATTCCGGGCGGTGCGGTGCTGCCGGTTTATGACCCACTGTTCGACTCGAAAAAGCTACGCCACGTGCTGGTTCGGCACGAGCAGGGCGCCGGCCACGCCGCCAGTGGTTACGCGCACGCGACCGGGAAGGTCGGGGTTTGCATGGCCACCTCGGGTCCCGGTGCCACCAACCTGGTGACCCCGCTGGCCGACGCCCAGATGGACTCCATTCCTGTGGTCGCGATCACCGGGCAGGTCGGGCGCGCGCTGATCGGGACGGATGCCTTCCAGGAGGCCGACATCTCGGGCATCACGATGCCGATCACCAAGCACAACTTCCTGGTCCGCTCCGGCGACGAGATTCCCCGGGTCATGGCCGAGGCCTTCCACATCGCATCCTCGGGACGTCCCGGCGCGGTGCTCGTCGATATCCCCAAGGACGTGCTGCAGGGTCAGTGCACGTTCAGCTGGCCGCCGCGGATGGAACTGCCCGGTTACAAGCCGAACACCAAGCCGCACAGCCGCCAGATCCGGGAGGCCGCCAAGTTGATCGCGGCCGCGCACAAGCCGGTGCTGTACGTCGGCGGCGGTGTCATCCGCGGCGAGGCGACCGAGCAGCTGGCCGAGCTGGCCGAGTTGACCGGCATCCCGGTGGTGACCACGCTGATGGCCCGCGGCGCCTTCCCGGACAGCCATCGGCAGAACCTGGGCATGCCCGGCATGCACGGCACCGTGGCCGCGGTGGCAGCACTGCAGCGCAGCGATCTGCTGATCGCGCTGGGCACTCGCTTCGACGACCGGGTGACCGGACAGCTGGATTCGTTTGCGCCGGAGGCCAAGGTCATCCACGCCGACATCGACCCGGCCGAGATCGGCAAGAACCGGCACGCCGATGTGCCGATCGTCGGTGACATCAAAGCCGTCATCACCGAACTCATCGCGATGCTGCGGCACTACGGTGGCGATGATGCCACCGAAACCCCAGACATGACGGCCTGGTGGAACTACCTGGATGAGGTGCAGTCCACCTTTCCGCTGAGCTACGGCCCGCAGAGCGACGGCAGCCTGAGCCCGGAATACGTCATCGAGCAGCTGGGCAAGATCGCCGGGCCCGACGCCGTGTACGTCGCCGGCGTTGGCCAGCACCAGATGTGGGCCGCGCAGTTCATCTCCTACGAGAAGCCGCGCACCTGGCTCAACTCCGGCGGCCTGGGCACCATGGGGTTCGCAGTGCCGGCGGCCATGGGCGCCAAGATGGCCCGCCCGGACGCCGAGGTGTGGGCGATCGACGGCGACGGCTGCTTCCAGATGACCAACCAGGAACTGGCCACCTGCGCGATCGAAGGGGCGCCGATCAAGGTAGCTCTGATCAACAACGGCAACCTGGGCATGGTGCGGCAGTGGCAGACGCTGTTCTACGGGGAGCGTTACTCGCAGACCGACCTGGCCACCCACTCCCACCGCATCCCGGACTTCGTGAAGCTGGCCGAGGCTTTGGGCTGCGTCGGATTGCGTTGCGAGCGTGCCGAAGACGTCGTCGACGTGATCAACCAGGCGCGGGCGATCAACGACCGGCCGGTGGTGATCGACTTCATCGTCGGCGCCGACGCGCAGGTGTGGCCGATGGTGGCCGCCGGCACCAGCAACGACGAGATCCAGGCCGCCCGCGGTATCCGGCCGCTGTTCGATGACCCGAGCGAAGGGCACGCGTAATGACGGGATCGCCTAAGTCACATACCTTGTCGGTGCTCGTCGAAGACAAACCCGGCGCGCTCGCGCGGGTGGCGGCGCTGTTCTCCCGGCGGGGTTTCAACATCGAATCGCTGGCTGTCGGTGCCACCGAGCAGAAAGACATGTCGCGGATGACGATCGTGGTCTCCGCCGAGGCGACGCCGCTCGAACAGGTCACCAAGCAGCTCAACAAGCTGGTCAACGTCATCAAGATCATCGAGCAGAACGACGACAACTCGGTGGCCCGCGAGTTGGCGCTGATCAAGGTGGGCGCCGACGCCGGCACCCGCAGTCAGGTGATCGAGGCAGTAAACCTGTTCCGCGCCAAGGTGGTTGATGTATCACCGGAAGCGCTGACCATCGAGGCCACCGGCGACCGCGGCAAGATCGAAGCCTTTCTGCGGGTGCTGGAACCGTTCGGTATACGCGAAATCGTTCAATCGGGAATGGTTGCGCTGTCCCGCGGATCGCGCAGTATCGGGACCGCTAAGTAACTCACAAGGAGATATTCAACAGTGGCATTAGAAATGTTCTATGACGACGACGCAGATCTGTCGATCATCCAGGGCCGCAAGGTCGGTGTCATCGGATACGGCAGTCAAGGGCACGCGCACTCGCTGAGCCTGCGCGACTCCGGCGTGCAGGTGCGCGTCGGGCTCAAGGAGGGCTCGAAGTCACGGCCCAAGGTCGAAGAGCAGGGTCTGGACGTAGACACTCCCGCCGAGGTCGCCAAGTGGGCCGACGTCATCATGCTGCTGGCGCCCGACACCGCCCAGGCCGACATCTTCAAAAACGAGGTCGAGCCCAATCTGAAGCCCGGCGATGCGCTGTTCTTCGGTCACGGCCTCAACATTCACTTCGACTTGATCAAGCCGCCCGGCGATGTGACCGTGGCTATGGTCGCCCCCAAGGGCCCCGGCCACCTGGTGCGCCGTCAGTTCGTCGACGGCAAGGGCGTGCCCGCCCTGATCGCGGTGGACCAGGACCCGACCGGCAACGGTGAAGCGTTGGCACTGTCTTACGCCAAGGCCATCGGCGGCACTCGGGCCGGTGTCATCAAGACCACCTTCAAAGACGAGACCGAAACCGACCTGTTCGGCGAGCAGGCCGTGTTGTGCGGTGGCACAGAGGAATTGGTGAAGACCGGTTTCGATGTGATGGTCGAGGCGGGCTACCCGCCGGAGATGGCGTACTTCGAGGTGCTGCACGAGCTCAAGCTGATCGTGGACCTGATGTACGAGGGCGGGATTGCCCGGATGAACTACTCGGTGTCCGACACCGCCGAGTTCGGCGGCTACCTGTCCGGTCCGCGTGTCATCGACGCCGCCACCAAGGACCGGATGCGCGACATCTTGCGCGACATCCAGAATGGCGACTTCACCAAGAAGCTGGTCGCCAACGTCGAGGGTGGCAACAAGCAACTCGAGCAGTTGCGCAAGGAAAACGCCGAGCACCCCATCGAGGTCGTGGGTAAGCGACTGCGCGACTTGATGAGCTGGGTCGACCGCCCGATCACCGAGACGGCATAGCTTCCGACGCCCAACGTGCACTCAGGGCGAACTTTCGGCGATTTTTTCGCGGTGAGTGCACGTTCGGAGAAGAGCTTAGGACGACGTCAGCCGGTCGGCGACCGACACCACCCGCCGGGCCAGGTGGTCCAGCGCGTTGTCGGTGGCATCGTCGAACTCGTTGATGTTGTCGTGGGTGGCGACCAGGCTCACCCCGTACGGGTTGCCGTCGACGAACTTGCATGGATCGGTGTAGCCCGGCGGCACGATGATGCCGCCGAAATGGATCAGCGTGAAGTAGAGCGAGACCAGCGTGGTCTCCTGGCCGCCGTGCAGGGTGTTGGACGACGTGAAGCCCGCATAGACCTTGTCGGCCAGCTTTCCTTCGGCCCACAACCCGCCGAGGGAGTCGAGGAAGGTGCGCAATTGCGCTGCCGGCGAACCGAATCGGGTCGGTGAGCCGAAGATCACCGCGTCGGCCCAGACGATGTCGTCGCCGGTGGCGGCGGGCAGGTCTTTGGTGGCTTCGTAGTTCGCCGTCCAGGCCGGGTTGTGCGCGAACGATTCCGGGTCGTGGGTTTCGGCGACGGGTCGCACCCGAACTTCGGCGCCGGCGGCTTCGGCCGCCGCAGCGACGCGGTTGGCCATCGTGGTGCCGTGACCGGTGGCTGAGTAGTAGATGATCGCGAGTTTCGTCACGCGGTTAGCTTAGGCCCGAGGTCGGGCATCTTGGATATACCGAATTCGCGACGCAGCAGGGTGCGGGCGGCGTAGTAACCGGCCATGCCGTGCACGCCGCCGCCGGGCGGGGTCGCCGCCGAGCACAGATACACCTTGGGAATCGGTGTACGCCAGGGATTCAGGCGCGGGGTAGGGCCGGCGATCGCGCGCCACGCGTTGTTGCCGCCCACCCCGATATCGCCGCCCACGTAGTTGGCATTGTGGTCGGCCAGTCGGGCGGCCGGCACCGCGCGGGCGGCCACCACGACGTCGCGGAAACCGGGCGCGAACCGCTCGACAACCCCGGTCACGGCTTCGGTCGCGTCGAGGTCCGAACCCGACGGCACATGCGCATAGGTCCAGAACGGGCGCCGGCCCGCGGCATCGATGCGTCCGGCATCGGCGAGGTGTGGCGAGGCGGCCAGCACCATCGGCCACTGCGCGTGCCGCCCGGCCGCGATGTCGGACTCGGCGTGCGCCATCTGCTCGCGGGTGCCGCCCAGATGCAACGTCGGAGCCTGCTGCAGGCGCGGATCCGACCACGGAATGTCCTCGCTCAGCACGAAATCAACCTTCGCGACTCCAGGCCCAAAGTGATAGCGGCGCAATGCTTTAGCGTAACGACCCGGCAGCGCGTCGCCGTAGATCCGCAGCAGCGCCGTCGGCGCGGTGTCGAAAGCGACGACACCGTGTGGTGGCTCGGTGACTTCGACGCCGGCGGTCAGCTCGCCGCCGTGGTTGCGCAGATCGGCGATCAGCGCGTCGGTGATCGCCCGGCTGCCGCCCACCGGAATCGGCCAGCCCACCGAATGGGCCAGGGTCGCCAACATCAATCCGGCTGCGGCCGATGTCAACGAGGGCATCCGCGACAGCACGTGAGCGGCGACGCCGGTGAACAACGCGCGGGCGTCCGCACCGGCCAGCGATCCCCAGGCCGGGGTGCCCTGGGCGAGGATTCGCAGTCCGAGGTGCACCGCCGAAGGCAACGATCCAGGCACCGACCGCTTATCGCCGAGCAGCAGTCCCACCACTTCGCGCCAGTCGTCGACCAATGGGCCGAGCAGGCGCCGCCAGGACGCACCGTCGGTCAGCTCGGCGCAGGTGCGCTCGAGGTCGCGGTAGGCGATCACCGCGGGCCGGGCCACCAGCGGATTGGCATAGGCGATGTCCGGGACGGCCAGCTGCACTCCGTGGGCGGGCAGATCGAACTCCGCGAAAAACGGCGACGCCAGCGCCAGCGGATGAACCGCCGAGCAGATGTCGTGTTCGACTCCCGGAAATTCTGGGTCGGCCGCGGTGCGGGCGCCGCCGCCGAACGTCGGCTGAGCCTCGACGACCTGCACTTTGAGTCCTGCACGAGCGCAAATGACGGCCGCGGTCAACCCGTTGGGCCCGCTGCCGACGACGGTGACGTCCACCGCTTCATTACAGCCCAGGCGTTGGCCTATAGCCTGATCGGGTGAACTTGCCTGTTGTGTTAATCGCCGACAAACTCGCTCAATCAACCGTTGCAGCCCTGGGAGACCAGGTCGAGGTGCGCTGGGTAGACGGCCCGGACCGGGAGAAGCTGCTGGCCGCGGTGCCCGAAGCCGACGCGCTGCTGGTCCGTTCGGCCACCACCGTCGACGCCGAGGTGCTGGCAGCCGCCCCCAAGCTGAAGATCGTGGCCCGCGCCGGCGTGGGCCTGGACAACGTCGACGTGGACGCCGCCACCGAGCGCGGTGTGCTGGTGGTCAACGCGCCGACGTCGAACATTCATAGCGCCGCCGAGCACGCGCTGGCGTTGCTGCTGTCCGCGTCGCGGCAGATCCCGGCGGCCGACGCCACGTTGCGGGAACACACTTGGAAGCGGTCGAAGTTCTCGGGCACCGAAATCTTCGGCAAGACAGTCGGCATCGTGGGGCTCGGCCGCATCGGCCAGTTGGTCGCTGCCCGGATCGAGGCCTTCGGCACCCACCTCATCGCCTATGACCCGTATGTGTCGCCGGCCCGCGCCGCGCAGCTGGGCATCGAACTGCTGCCCCTGGACGAACTGCTGGCCCGGGCCGACTTCATCTCGGTGCACCTGCCGAAGACATCCGAGACGGCCGGTCTGATCGACAAGGACGCATTGGCCAAGACCAAGCCGGGCGTCATCATCGTCAACGCCGCACGCGGCGGGCTGGTAGACGAGGCGGCGCTGGCCGAAGCGATCAGCAGCGGCCATGTGCGTGCCGCCGGTCTGGACGTGTTCTCGAGTGAACCGTGCACCGACAGCCCGCTTTTCGAGTTGCCGCAAGTGGTGGTGACGCCGCATCTGGGGGCGTCCACCGAAGAGGCGCAGGATCGGGCCGGCACCGACGTGGCCGAGAGCGTGCGGCTGGCGCTGGCCGGCGAGTTCGTGCCCGATGCGGTCAACGTCGGCGGCGGTGTGGTCAACGAAGAGGTGGCGCCCTGGCTGGATCTGGCGCGCAAACTCGGGGTGCTGGCTGCGGCCCTCTCCGACGGTGCTCCGACCTCGTTGTCCGTGCAGGTGCGCGGCGAGTTGGCGTCGGAAGATGTTGAGGTGCTGAAGCTTTCGGCGCTGCGCGGTTTGTTCTCGGCGGTTATCGAGGACCCGGTCACGTTCGTCAATGCACCCGCGCTTGCCGCCGAGCGTGGCGTTACCGCCGAAATCAGCACGGCGTCGGAAAGTCCCAACCATCGCAGTCTTCTGGACGTGCGGGTGGCCGCTCACGACGGTTCGCGCATCAACGTCGCCGGAACTCTGTCGGGTCCGCAACTGGTCGAGAAGATCGTGCAGATCAACGGTCGCAACTTCGACCTGCGCGCGACGGGCACCAACCTGGTGATCAATTACCACGACCAGCCCGGCGCGCTGGGCAAGATCGGCACCTTGCTGGGCACGGCCGGGGTGAACATCCAAGCCGCACAGCTCTCCGAGGATGCCGAGGGCTCGAGTGCCACGATTCTGTTGCGCCTGGACCGCGATGTGCCCGGCGATGTCCGCTCGGCGATCTCGGAGGCCGTCGGCGCTAACAAGCTGGAAGTGGTTGATCTGTCGTGAAACTCGCGGTAATCGGCGGCGACGGGATCGGGCCCGAGGTCGTCGCCGAGGCGACCAAGGTGCTCGACGCGGTGTTACCCGGCGTGCAGAAGACCGAATACGACCTGGGCGCTCGGCGCTACCACGCCACCGGCGAGCTGCTGCCGGAATCGGTGCTTGCCGAGCTGCGCGGGCACGACGCCATTTTGCTCGGGGCGATCGGTGACCCGTCGGTGCCCAGCGGCGTGCTGGAGCGAGGCTTGTTGCTGCGCTTGCGCTTTGAGCTCGACCATCACGTCAACCTGCGGCCGGCCCGGCTGTATCCGGGGGTGAGCAGTCCGCTCGCGGGAAACCCCGACATCGATTTCGTGGTGGTGCGCGAGGGGACCGAAGGGCCCTACACCGGTAACGGTGGGGCGATCCGCGTCGGCACACCCCACGAAGTCGCCACCGAGGTCAGCGTCAACACCGCGTTCGGTGTGCAGCGAGTGGTCAAGGACGCATTCGAGCGGGCCCAGCAGCGCCGCAAGCACTTAACGCTGACACACAAGACCAACGTGCTGAACTTCGCCGGGAAGCTGTGGTCGCGGGTGGTGGCCGAGGTCGGCGAGGAATACCCCGACGTCGAGGTGGCGTATCAACACACCGACGCCGCGACCATCTTCATGGTCACCGACCCCGGGCGCTTCGACGTGATCGTCACCGACAACCTGTTCGGTGACATCATCACCGACCTGGCCGCGGCGGTATGCGGCGGAATTGGCTTGGCCGCCAGTGGAAATATCGACGCCACCCGGACCAATCCGTCGATGTTCGAGCCAGTGCACGGCAGTGCGCCCGATATCGCCGGCAAGGGCATCGCCGATCCGACGGCGGCGATCATCTCGGTGGCGCTGCTGCTGGCCCATCTTGGTGAGGACGATGCCGCTGCTCGGGTGGATCGGGCGGTCGAGACTTATCTGGCGTCTCGGGGGGACGAACGGCTCTCCACCAGCGCTGTCGGCGAACGGATTGCAGCCGCGCTGTAGTTTCCAAGCCTGGCGGCACCAACCTGGTGGGCACCAAAGGTATTGCCAGCAACGGGAATAGGCCGCACAACACCCACGCCGTCGGATACCGTGCCGCACTGATCAATGCACCAAAGAGCGGGGGGCCGGCGGCCGCCATCACTCGCTGGGTGGTGTTCTGGATGCCCAACGCGCGCCCGCTCCAGAACGGCCCGGCGTACTCGGTGATCGCCGTTGCCTCCAAACCGTTGTCGAGCACTGCGAGCACCGAGACGATGATCATCAGCGGCACTTCGTAATGCGAGCCCCGGTCATCGGCGTAGGCCAGCAGGAACAGGGCCAAAGCAGCGCCGGCAGCGATGACCGCGACGGGCCGCATCCGCGAGCCGATCCGATCTGACAAGCGCCCGACCAAGATTCGGCCCAGCGCGCCCAGTAGCTGGGAGACCGTCATCGCCGCGCCCGCCGACGCAATCGACCAGCCGTCGTTTCTGATCAGCCAGACCAGCATGAAGGTGACGGTCACCGTCTGCGGCATCATCATCAATGCGGACACCGCGTGAATTCGCCACAGCACCCACGATCCGCGATAGGGGCTGGCCAGTTCCTCGTCGGTGGCCGTCGCTAACGGTTTTCGTGGTGAGTCGACGACGCCGATCAGGCTGAGTAGGGCCGCCAGCGTGCACGCGACCGCTGGAAACATCAGCCCCGCGTGCGGACTGTGTTCGGCCAACTCGGGTATTGCCAAGGCGCCCACGGCAATACCCAGTGGTTGGGCGGTCTGGCGAATCCCCATTGCCAGGCCGCGCTGCTCCGGCGGGAACCAGCCCGAGACCAGCCGGCCGCCGGCGCTGTTGCAACTCGCTGCGGCCATGCCGCCGAGGAACAAAAACACCCCGACCCACACCAGGGAATGCACGGATGCGGCCGCGTAGGCCGCGACCGCGGTGAGCGCCGAGCCGGCGGTCAGCACGATCCGCTCACCGACCCGATCCAGCACATAGCCCCAGCCGACCAGGGTGACCACCATGCCCCAACTGGGCATCGACGCCAACAGACTGGCTTCGGTGAGCGGCGTTCCGCGTTCTGCTTCCAGCGCGGGGATCAGGAAGGCGACACCGTTGATGAAGAGGAAGGAGCTGGACGTCACAATCAGCGAGATGACCATGATCGACCAGCGCGCGCCCGCGCTAACGGTCATTCCCCATGCTAACTGCGGTTAGCGCATCAGGATTCGACCGCGGCGGCGCTCTCGATCTCGATAGCGGCCTCCGCTTCCCGGGTCTCGCCGCCGGGAGGCGGCGGCTGCGGGCCAACCGGCACGAACGGCAGCGCCGCTAATGGGAACACTGCGCAGACCGCGAACGCCGCCGGGAAGCCGGCCGTGCTGATCAATCCGCCGAATATCGGCGGCCCGAGGGCAACCATCAGTCGCTCGAGGGCATTCTGGGCGCTCAATGCGCGTCCGCTCCAAAACGGCCCGGCCAGTTCGGGGATCGTTGTGAATGGCAACCCGCTGTCGCCGGTGAGCGCTGCGGCGGTCACCATCATCGGCACGGCCAGTGGCCAGTTCAAGTGATCAGTCAATGCCAGCACCAGCATGACCACGCTGGTGGCGACGGCCAGGATTCGCAGCGGTCGCATCCGCGAGCCGACGTGGTCGGCCCATCGGCCGACTGCGATGCGGCCGAGCGCGCCGATCAGCTGGGAGAGGCCCACCAGCGCACCGGCCCATGCCGCCGACAGGCCGCGGTCGAGCATGAACCAGACGAGCATGAAGGTCAGGACGACGGGCTGGGGCACCATCAGCAGCGCCGAAGCGGCGTGGATTCGCCACAGCGTGGCCGTGCCGCGGTACGGGTTCGCCAGCTGCGCATCGCTGGCGTCCGCCCGTACTAGTCGCGGCGGGTCTTTGACCCCCAGGGCGCTGAGCACCGCCGCGGCCGCGCACAGGCCAGCCGGAAATAGCAGCGCCGTCGAGAAGTTGTGTTTCGCCAGCTCGGGTATTACCAACGCCGCCAACGCAATTCCCAGTGGTTGGGCCGTCTGGCGGATGCCCATCGCCAGGGCCCGCTGATGCGGCGGAAACCAGCCGGTCACCAGTCGGCCGCACGCGGTGATGCTGCTGGCCGCAGCCATGCCACCGAGGATGAGAAAGGCACCCATGGCCAACGTCGAGTGTGCCGATGCCGCAGCGAAACCCGCCGCCGCGGTCAGGGCTAGCCCCAGGGTGAGCACGATCCGCTCGCCGATGCGGTCCAGCAGGTAGCCCCAGGCGAACAGGGTGATCACCATGCCGAAGCTCGGCAACGAAGCCAGCAGACCGCCCTCGGCCAGGCTGGTGCCATGGCGGGCGTGCAGCATCGGGATCAAGAAGGCGACGCCATTGATGAAGACATTGGCGCACAACGTCGCCGTGAGCGAGACGATGAGTATCGTCCATCGTCTGACGCTGCTGATCGCCTGCTCCGGCACGTATTCCTGCTCTCTATGGTCGCGGACTCCTTTCGCCTGTCACGAAACCTGCCCCTTATGTAGTTCGAAGCCTCTCGCCCGCCGGACGTGTCGGTGCGTCAGATTTTTCATTTTTGGCCGGGGTCACGGCGCCGCACGGGGCTGAATTGGGTGGTTCCTCAGCGGCCCGTTCCGGCCCGCATCGGCACCCCACTAGGCTCATCTGAATGCGCCTTGGTCGAATCGCCAGCCCCGATGGTGTCTCGTTCGTCAGCGTTGAAGACGCGCCGGACGGGACGACAGTCCGTGAGATCGCCGAGCACCCGTTCGGAACGCCGACCTTCACCGGCCGTTCGTGGCCGCTGGCCGATGTCCGGCTGCTGGCCCCGATGCTGGCCGGCAAGGTGGTATGCGTCGGTAAGAACTACGCCGACCACATCGCTGAGATGAGTAGCTTCGCAACCGGGCCGGCACCGGCGGATCCCGTCATATTCATGAAACCCAACACCGCGATCATCGGACCGAACGTCCCGATTCGGTTGCCCGCCAACGCATCACCCGTGCACTTCGAGGGCGAGCTGGCCGCCGTGGTGGGCCGTCCGTGCAAGGACGTTGTGGCCGCCCAAGCCGCCGACTACATCCTGGGCTACACCATCGGCAACGACGTGTCGGCGCGCGATCAGCAGAAGGCCGATGGTCAGTGGACGCGGGCCAAGGGGCACGACACCTTCTGCCCGGTTGGCCCGTGGGTGGTCACCGATGTCGATCCCGCCGATCTGGCACTGCGCACCGCAGTCAACGGCGAGATCAAGCAGGACAGCCGCACCTCGCTGATGATCCACGACGTCGGTGCCATCGTGGAGTGGATCTCGGCCGTGATGACCTTGCTGCCCGGCGATCTGATTCTCACCGGAACACCGGCAGGCGTTGGTCCCATCGAGGACGGCGACGTCGTCTCGGTCACCATCGACGGAATCGGCACCCTGAGCAATCCCGTGGTCCGCAAAGGGAAGTCGTGACCGCACCGGCGACCGTTCGGGTCCGGTTCTGCCCGTCGCCGACCGGCACACCGCATGTCGGGATGGTCCGCACCGCGCTGTTCAACTGGGCCTACGCCCGGCATACCGGCGGCACCTTCGTGTTCCGCATCGAAGACACCGACGCCCAACGCGACACCGAGGAAAGCTATCTGGCGCTGCTCGACGCGCTGCGCTGGCTCGGCCTCGATTGGGACGAGGGCCCCGAGGTCGGCGGACCCTATGGCCCGTACCGGCAGTCACAGCGCAGCGAGGTCTACCGCGACGTGGTAGCGCAACTACTCGCGGCGGGCGAGGCCTACCACGCCTTTTCGACGGCCGAGGAGGTCGAGGCGCGTCATGTGGCCGCCGGCCGCAACCCCAAGCTCGGCTACGACAACTTCGACCGTGAGCTGACCGACGAGCAGCGCGCCGCATATACCGCCGAAGGCCGTAACCCGGTGGTACGGCTCAAGATGCCTGACCACGACCTCAGCTGGGATGACCTGGTGCGCGGAACGACCACCTTCGCGGCGGGGACCGTTCCGGATTTCGCGTTGACCCGAGCGACCGGAGAACCGTTGTACACCTTGGTCAACCCGGTCGACGACGCCCTGATGAAGATCACGCATGTGCTGCGCGGCGAAGACCTGTTGCCGTCGACGCCGCGGCAGCTCGCGCTGTATCAGGCGCTGATCCGGATCGGGGTCGCCGAGCGCGTTCCGCAGTTCGCCCACCTTCCAACGGTATTGGGTGAGGGGACCAAGAAGCTGTCCAAACGTGATCCGCAGTCCAATC
Organism: uncultured Actinomycetota bacterium; assembly: GCA_963826365.1. Classification (GTDB taxonomy): domain Bacteria; phylum Actinomycetota; class Actinomycetes; order Mycobacteriales; family Mycobacteriaceae; genus Mycobacterium. Next base: position 168,181 of record CAWGXA010000020.1, read on the forward strand.
TGTTCGCTCATCGCGACCGCGGTTTCATCCCCGAAGGGCTGCTGAATTATCTTGCGTTGCTCGGCTGGGCGATCGCCGACGACCACGATTTGTTCAGCCTCGACGAAATGGTGGCGGCGTTCGATGTTGTCGACGTCAATTCCAATCCGGCCCGATTCGATCAGAAGAAGGCGGATGCCCTCAATGCCGAGCACATCCGGATGCTCGATGTGGCTGACTTCACCGGCCGGCTGCGCGACTACTTCACCGCGCACGGGCACGACACCAAACTGGACGACACCGGATTCGCCGTCGCCGCGCAGCTCGTGCAAACCCGCATCGTCGTGCTCAGCGACGCGTGGGACCTGCTGAAGTTCCTCAACGACGACGAATACGCGATTGACCCCAAGGCGGCCGCCAAGGAGCTCAGTGCAGACGCGACGCCGGTGCTCGATGCCGCGCTGGCCGCGCTGGACGGCGTTTCGGACTGGACGACGGCAAGCATCGAGGAGGCGCTCAAATCCGCCCTCATCGAGGGCCTGGAGCTCAAACCACGCAAGGCGTTCGGCCCGATCCGCGTTGCCGCCACCGGGACGACGGTCAGCCCGCCGCTTTTCGAATCGCTGGAGCTGCTCGGCCGCGAGCGCAGCATGGCGCGGTTGCGGGCTGCGCGCGATGGGGCCGCCTAAATCTTTGATATTGTGCTCGTCGGCCGACAATGGCTGGCTGAGTGGCTTCAGAAGCTGGCGCTAGCCCGCAGAATACGCTCTGACCAGCGGTTTTAGGTGGCCGATGGGGTATGGTGTAATTGGCAACACAGCGGTTTCTGGTACCGCCATTCTAGGTTCGAGTCCTGGTACCCCAGCAAAAGTCTGTTCAAGACAAGCGATTAGGTAGCCCCAGCCCGTTGAGCTAAGCTGGCTGCTCGGATCGGTCTGGCCCCGTCGTTTAGCGGCCTAGGACGCCGCCCTCTCACGGCGGTAGCGTGGGTTCGAATCCCATCGGGGCTACAAGAAATTACTGGCCGGTCCCCAGTACGGCCGGAGCGGTTGATCCGCCCACCGGCATCGGCGCCATTCCGAGCTTGCGGTGATCCCACGAACGCGCGCGCCGCGCCACGATGCGCACGCAGACCCGCTTGTTCATCATCTGCTCGACGAACGGCTTCATGTCGTCGGTGTAGGGGCCGGTGTAGCGCTCCCACACGCTGACGCCGACGCGGTGCGAGACGTCGGGATCGTCGATGATCTCGGCAACGCCCTCGAAGGACACTCCGCGCAACGTGTCGTAGGTGTCGCCGTCCTCGATCAAAAAGGTCACCCGCGAATCGCGGGTCAGGTTCACGGCCTTCTGAGACTTGGCTTTGGTCTCTATCCAGATTTCGCCGTCGACGACGGCGTACCACATTGCGGTCAAGTGCGGCTGGCCGTCGCGCCCGATGGTGGCCATTGTTCCGGTGCGGCTCTTGACGACGAAGTCGGCGATTTCATCGTCGGACATGACGATGCTCGCGCGCTGATTGGTTCCCATCGCGTCAGTTTGTCAAATTGTCAGCGATGACTGTGCACGGGTGGCGTTGAGTGTGCGGCCAGGGCGCCCTGAACGCACCTATGCCGCCGACGACGCACACGCGACGCCGACGACGCACACTCGCCGCAGAACTAGAGCCGGCGGGCCATTGCCTCGGCCGCCGAAAGTAGGTCGGCCGCCCAGCGCGCTCCGGGCTGGCGGCCGATTCGGTCGATGGGGCCGGATACCGAAATGGCGGCAATCACCACACCGCGACTGTCGCGCACCGGCGCCGACACGCTCGCCACCCCCGGCTCGCGTTCGGCCACGCTCTGTGCCCAACCTCGCCGGCGGACTTCGGCCAACGTCCGATCGGTGAATTTCGCGTGCGGCAGCACGGCGCGCTGGGTGGCGGCGTCGCTGTGCGCCAGTAGCACTTTGGCCCCCGAACCCGCCGTCATCGGCAGCCGGGCGCCGACGGGCACCGTATCGCGAAGGCCCGCAGACGGTTCCAGGGCGGCCACACAGACCCGCGCGGTGCCCTCGCGGCGGTACAGCTGCACGCTCTCGCCGGTGCTCTCACGCAGCTGGGGGAGCACCGCAGCGCTGGCGGCCAGCAGCGGATCGTTGACGCGCGCCGAGAGTTCGGTGACCGCGGGACCGAGCCGCCAGCGGCCCTCGTCGTCGCGGGCCAGCAGGCGGTGGACTTCCAGCGCCGCCGCCAGCCGGTACGCGGTTGCCCTCGGGAAGCCGGTGCGCTCGCATAGTTCGGCCAACCCACACGGCGATTCCGCGGTCGTGTGCAGCACCTCCATGGCTTTGTCGAGCACGCCGATGCCGCTATGCTGTCTCATAGACAGATACTAGCGTCTCGCATTGTGAGATCACAGCCCAGCTGATCAGCGAGTCGTGACGAGCGAATCGAGGTGGTTCCGATGGCAACTGGCCGTCCGCGCACCCTGGCCGAAAAGGTTTGGGAAGACCACGTTGTGGTCTCCGGCGAAGGCAGTGCGCCCGACCTGATCTACATCGACTTGCATCTGGTGCACGAAGTCACCAGCCCGCAGGCTTTCGACGGCCTACGACTGGCGGGCCGCCCGGTGCGCAGGACCGACCTGACGGTGGCCACCGAAGACCACAACGTGCCCACCGTCGACATCGACAAGCCGATCGCAGACCCGGTGTCACGCATTCAGGTCGAAACGCTGCGGCGCAACTGTGCCGAATTCGGGGTTCGGCTATACCCGATGGGCGATATCGAACAGGGCATCGTTCACGTCGTCGGTCCGCAATTGGGCCTCACTCAACCGGGGACGACGGTCGTCTGCGGCGACAGCCACACTTCCACCCACGGCGCATTCGGCGCCCTGGCAATGGGTATCGGCACTTCGGAGGTCGAGCATGTGCTGGCCACCCAGACGCTGGCGCTGCGGCCCTTCAAGACAATGGCGGTCAATGTCGACGGGGAGTTGCCCGCCGGCGTGACGGCCAAAGACGTCATCCTGGCGCTGATCGCCAAGATCGGCACCGGCGGCGGGCAGGGTCATGTCATCGAATACCGGGGTAGCGCCATCGAATCGCTGTCGATGGAGGGCCGGATGACGGTCTGCAACATGAGCATCGAGGCCGGCGCCCGGGCGGGCATGGTGGCGCCGGACGAGACGACCTACGAGTTCTTGCGCGGTCGCCCGCACGCGCCAACCGGCGCGGAATGGGACGCCGCCGTTGAGTACTGGCGGCAGTTGCGTACCGACGACGGTGCCGTCTTCGACACCGAGGTCTTTCTCGATGCGGCCTCCTTGAGCCCCTTCGTCACGTGGGGCACCAACCCCGGCCAGGGGGTGCCATTGGCCGCCGCCGTGCCGGATCCCGACATGTTGACCGACGACGGCGAGCGGCAGGCCGCGGAGAAAGCCTTGGCGTACATGGACCTTCGACCCGGAACGCCGATGCGCGATATCGCCGTCGATACCGTGTTCGTCGGCTCTTGTACCAACGGTCGTATCGAAGACCTGCGGGTGGTGGCGGACATCCTGCGTGGCCGCAAGGTGGCCGAAGGCGTTCGGATGTTGGTGGTTCCCGGCTCGATGCGGGTGCGCGCCCAAGCCGAAGCCGAAGGGCTCGGTGAGATATTCCTCACGGCCGGCGCCGAATGGCGGCAGGCCGGCTGCTCGATGTGCCTGGGTATGAATCCCGATCAGCTTGCGCCGGGGGAACGCTGCGCCGCGACGTCCAACCGCAACTTCGAAGGGCGGCAGGGCAAAGGCGGCCGCACCCATCTGGTATCGCCGGACGTCGCTGCGGCAACCGCCATTCGCGGCACGCTGTCATCCCCGGCCGACTTGAACTGAAACAAGAATCGAGGACGAGCATGGAAGCCTTTCAGACCCACACCGGTATTGGCGTGCCGCTGCGGCGCTCGAATGTCGATACCGATCAGATCATCCCCGCGGTGTATTTGAAGCGCGTAACCCGAACCGGATTCGAGGATGGTTTGTTTGCATCTTGGCGGTCGGATCCCTCATTCGTGCTCAATCTCAGCCCCTTTGACCGAGGCTCGGTTCTGGTCGCTGGACCCGATTTCGGCACCGGATCGTCACGCGAGCATGCGGTGTGGGCGCTCATGGACTACGGGTTCCGGGTAGTCATCTCGTCTCGATTCGGAGACATTTTTCGGGGCAACGCCGGCAAGTCGGGGCTACTGGCGGCCGAAGTCGACCAAGACGGTGTGGAACTGCTTTGGAAGCTGATCGAGCAGAGTCCAGGACTGGAAATCACTGCCAATCTTCAAGATCGAATTATCACCGCGGGAACGGCGGTGTTGCCGTTCAAGATTGACGATCACACCGCATGGCGACTGCTCGAAGGCCTTGACGATATAGCCTTTACGCTGCGGAAACTCGAAGAAATCGAAACCTTCGAACAGTCGCGGCCAACGTGGAAACCGAACACCTTGCCCACCGCCTAAAGGTCAATCGGGAGTGCGATTTCGGCGTCCGGCCGATTAGGTAGCCCGTCTTAATTTGCGGTCGCGCCACCGGTCAAGCGCGGCAACCGGATTGCCGAATTTCAAATCAGGATGTCACGAAATTGCGCGTGGCTCTTGGAAATTTGCTGGGTGAGGGTTTACCGTGTTCGCTAGTCGGTTCCCAAAATGGGACCACTGGCTTCGGAGGGTTTGGATGAACAAAGCAGAGCTCATAGATGTGCTCACACAGAAATTGGGCTCGGACCGTCGGCAGGCGACCGCCGCCGTCGAGAATGTTGTCGACACCATTGTGCGCGCGGTGCACAAGGGCGACAGCGTGACTATCACCGGGTTCGGCGTATTCGAACAGCGACGCCGCGCAGCGCGAGTGGCTCGCAACCCGCGTACCGGTGAGACGGTGAAGGTAAAGCCAACGTCCGTTCCCGCGTTCCGCCCGGGCGCCCAATTCAAAGCGGTTGTCGCTGGCGCACAGCGCCTCCCGTCGGAAGGACCCGCCGTGAAACGTGGAGTTGTCGCAGGCGCAGCCAAGAAGGTTGCGAAGAAGGCGCCCGCAAAGAAGGCTGCGGTCAAGAAGGCGCCCGCCAAGAAGGCTCCGGTCAAGAAGGCGCCCGCCAAGAAGGCTCCGGTCAAGAAGGCCGCGACCAAGGCTCCGGTCAAGAAGGCGCCCGCCAAGAAGGCTCCGGTCAAGAAGGCCGTGACCAAGGTCGTGAAGAAGGTTGCAGCCAAGGCTCCGGTCAAGAAGGCCGCGACCAAGGCTCCAGCCAAGAAGGCCGTCAAGAAGGCCCCCGCCAAGAAGGCGCCGGCCAAGCGCGGTCGCAAGTAAGGCAGTAACCAAGTTCACACGCGAATACCCTTCGGAGGCAGCGTTGCTCCCGAAGGGTTTTCGCGTGCTAGGCCCGCACGTTGGCGGCCAGCGACCCACCGATGTGGTCGGCCGCTATCAGCCGCCCTGCCGATAGCGACAGCACCCAGGTGCTGCCTTTGTGGTTGCGGGATTTGTCGGGGCGCACCCCGTCGCGGTCGCACCACCAGTCGATCAGGTCCGGAATCACTTTGCCTTGCGTGCAAATCACCGGTGTGCCGTCGTCGTGGGTGGCGATATGCAGCGCCCGGTGTCGGCCTCGCTTGGCGCTCTTGGCGTAAGTCTCCTCGGTCAGGGTCGGCTCGTCGTGGACGGTGACGCCGAGTTCCTCCGCGAGCGGTTCGACCGTCTGGTGGCAGCGCACTCGGTCGGCGGCATACACGTCGGTGGCGCCGAAGGCCAGTCAGCTGTGGCACTAGTGCTTCCGCCTGAGCGCGTCCCTTTTTGTCCAGGGGGCGCTTGGTGTCATCACCTTTGAAGCGCGATTTCCGGCCGGCGGTGCCGTGCCGGACTATCAACACGGTCTGCGTGTCTGCCGGGTATTTCATGAAGCGGCGCAGGACTTTTCGATCCTGGGCGTAGTCGAGTTTCTCCATCGCGGGGGCGATGGGCAACCAGACCAGCTCGTCGACTTCCTTGCCCGGTGTGAACTCGCCACCGGTGCTGCGGGCCGCCCAGTAGTACACCTTCTTGACGCCCTGGTCGATGGAATAGCTGATCATGTCCAAGCGCCTGCCCAGGATGGCGTGCTGCCCCGTTTCCTCCTGGACTTCACGCACCGCAGCCACCGGCGCTGTCTCGCCGGGGTCCACCTTGCCCTTGGGTAGTGACCAGTCGTCATAGCGCGGGCGGTGAATGACGGCGACCTCGAGTTCCGGGTTGGCCGAATCAGCGCTGCTTAGACGCCATAACACCGCGCCTGCGGCGTAAACGATCCGGCTTCCGGACACCTCACTCCTGCAGGTCAATTCGGCCGGGATCGCTCCCGGGCCGTGGGCGTGACGTGGAAAGTTACCACACCACCTCAGTTGCTCCGGTGACGCTCCATCAGTGACTCCTGATGATCGCGCACGGAGTGACCCTCCCGTGGCGCCGCGATCCACTGCCCGTCGGACGCGAGTTCCCAGCATCGCGTGGACGGGTCCAGCGCCGACTCGAACAGGTCGTTGAGATACCCGGTCAGCTTGGGATCCTTGACCTGAACCAGCGCCTCGACGCGTCGGTCGAGGTTGCGGTGCATCATGTCGGCGCTGCCGATCCAGAACTCGTTGATGCGACTGAAATGAATGATCCGCGAATGCTCCAGGTAACGGCCGAGAATCGAGCGGACCGTGATGTTCTCCGAGAAACCCTCGACGCCCGGACGCAGCGCGCAGATGCCGCGTACCACCACCTCGACCTGGACACCGGCCCGAGATGCGCGGTACAGCGCGTCGATCACCTGCTCGTCGACCAGTGCGTTCATCTTCAGTCGGATCCGGCCGCCGCCGTCTTCGCGGTGCGCCGCGATTTCGCGGTCGACGCGCTCGATGATCCCGGTGCGAATGCTGTGTGGGGCGACCAGAAGATTGCGGTAGGAAACCTTGCGCGAATATCCGGTCAGTGAATTGAAGAGATCCGTCAGGTCGGCCCCGATCTCGGGGGATGCCGTGAGCAGACCGACGTCCTCGTACAGTCGCGCGGTCTTTCCGTTGTAATTGCCAGTCCCGATGTGGCAATAGCGCCGAATGGTCGAACCCTCGCGACGCACCACCAGGCAGGTCTTGCAGTGTGTCTTGAGTCCGACGTATCCGTAGACCACGTGCACGCCCGCTTGCTCAAGGGTTCGCGCCCAGCGGATGTTGGCCTGCTCGTCGAAGCGCGCCTTGATCTCCACCATTGCGACTACTTGTTTGCCGGCCTCGGCGGCGGCGATGAGGGCCCGAACGATCGGCGAGTCACCGGATGTCCGGTACAGCGTCTGCTTGATCGCCAGCACGTTGGGGTCGGCGGCAGCCTGTTCGATGAATCGCTGCACGCTGGTGGAAAACGATTCATACGGATGATGAAGTAACACATCGCCTTCGCGCAGGGTCGCGAAGATGCTCTTAGGCGTTTCGCGGTCGGCGAAGGCGGGACTGGTGGCCGGAATGAATGTCCAATCTTTTAGTGCCGGCCGGTCGATGCCGTAGATCTGCCACAACGACGACAGGTCGAGCAGCCCCGGCACCTCGACGACGTCGCTGGGATTCACATCGAGCTCGCGCAGCAACAACTCCAGCATGCTCTCGGTCATGTCGTCGGCGATCTCGAGCCGCACCGGCGAACCGAACCGCCTGCGCGCCAACTCCCGCTCCATCGCTTGCAGCAGGTCCTCGTCGCGGTCCTCTTCGACCTCGTAGTCAGCGTTGCGGGTGATGCGGAATGCGTGGTGCTCGACGATCTCCATGCCCGGGAACAACACCGGAAGGAAGGCCGCGATCAGCTCTTCGGTTGGCAGGTAGCGGATTACGGCCCGCCCGTCGGTCTCCTCGGGGCCGTCGAGTTCGACGAAGCGATCGACGTTGTCGGGCACCTTGACCCGGGCGAAGTGCTGTGCGCCGTCGTCGGGTTGGCGCACCGTGACCGCGAGATTCAGGCTCAACCCACTCACGAACGGGAACGGGTGAGCGGGGTCGACGGCCAGCGGTGTCAGGACGGGGAAGACCTGTTCGGTGAAATAGGTCGATAGTTGGTCGCGCTCAGCCTGATCCAGATCGGTCCAATTAACGATGTAGATGCCTTCGGCGGCCAGCGCCGGCCGCACCGAATCGAGGAACTCCCTGGCGTGCCGGGTCGCGATTCGCTGCGTCTGCTCACCGATGCGGGCCAGTTGCTCGCGCGGCGTCAGGCCGTCGGCCGAGCGGACCGACAAGCCCATCTCGTCGCGGCGCTTGAGACCGGCAACCCGAACCATGTAGAACTCGTCGAGGTTGGAGGCGAAGATCGCGAGGAACTTGGCTCGCTCCAACAGCGGCAGCGAGGTGTCAGCGGCCAGGGCCAGCACTCGCGCGTTGAAGTCCAGCCAGCTCAGTTCCCGGTTGAGGTAACGGTCTTCTGGGAGTGGGTCGTTGATCGCGGCGGGGGTCGCAGCGGGTGGAGCTGCGAGAGCCGAGTCGCCGTGTGGCCACACAGATTCTTCCGCGCGTGCTTCAGCTTCGATTTCGGTCACCCTGAGATCATTGCTCACAACCGGCCGCGCTGCTAGCGAGTGAGAGAGATCCATCCGCCGTTGGCGTCCCGTTCATCCGTCGGACAGATGTCGCGTTAATGCGGTGCGATAGCGCGAGCGGTCGCCGCCCCGACGCCGAGTCGACGAGCCGCCACCAGGTCGGCCGGAGTGTCGACGTCGCAGCGCAATCCGGGCCACGCTCCGGTCAGTTCGATTGCGCCCGAACGACGATGCCGCTCGGCCGAATCCGAGCCGAATTCCGGGTCGAGGTCGGCGCCGAACGCGCAGAGTGCGGCGGTCCCGGTTGCCAGCCGGTCGGCGACGAAGCTGCGCCGGTATGCGCGGGCGGCCGCGATCGCCTGGGCCAGTTCTTGTGTCTGTAAGGCGGGCAAATCTCCTTGCAGGACAACGGTATTGGTGAAGGTTCCGGCCATCGAACGTTCGGCGACGGCAATAGCGTTGTTGAGTGGATCGGGGTGCCCCTCGGGTGTCGGGTCGGCCAGCACGTTGGCGCCGAGCCCCGCCGCCGCGGCGGCCGCGGCTTCGTCGGGAGTGACGACGGTGATCGAGCCCACCGATCCAACACCCGACGCGGCGGTCAGGGTGTCGATCAACATGGCCAGGACCACCGTTTCCCGGGTCCGCGCCGAGAACACCGGTGCCAGCCTGGTCTTCGCGGCGGCCAGCCGTTTGACCGCGACAATCAAGGCCACGTCACCTGCACCCTCGCCCGCGCCGTCGGTGCGTGTCCCGCTCATGAGGCCATCCTGCCAGCGCCGCGGGAGGCAGAGCTGTTCTAGGGTGTAGCGGCCGACGACGGAGCGGAGGAGATGATGGCCAGCACGACGGGCGCGATTGCGGTGATGGGCGCCGGTGCCTGGGGCACCGCGCTGGCCAAGGTGCTCGTCGACGCCGGTGGTCCGGAGACAGAGGTCAGGCTGTGGGCCCGGCGCGCTGACATCGCCGAACAGATCAATGCCACCAGGTACAACCCGGACTATCTGCCCGGGACCCCGCTGCCGCCGGGTATCCGCGCTACCGCCGATGCCGGCGAGGCGCTCGCGGGCGTGACCACGGTGCTGCTGGCTGTCCCGGCGCAGACGTTGCGGGCCAACCTCGAGCAGTGGGCTCCGCTGATCGCCGACGGCGCGACTCTGGTCAGCACCGCCAAAGGCATCGAACTGGGCACTTTGATGCGGATGAGCCAGGTCATCGTGCAGGTGACCGGCGTGGACCCGACGCAGGTCGCGGTGATCTCCGGGCCGAACCTGGCCAGTGAGATCGCCGAATGCCAGCCCGCCGCCACCGTGGTCGCCTGCAGCGACTCGGGCCGCGCGGTCGCGCTGCAGCGCATGCTCAACAGCGGGTATTTCCGCCCGTACACCAATAGTGATGTGGTCGGCACCGAGGTCGGCGGGGCCTGCAAGAACGTCATCGCCCTGGCGGCCGGGATGGCGGCCGGCGTCGGTCTGGGCGAAAACACCGCGGCGGCGATCCTCACCCGTGGGCTGGCGGAGATCATGCGACTGGGCATTGCGCTCGGTGCCAAAGGCGCGACTCTGGCCGGTCTGGCAGGGGTGGGCGACCTGGTGGCCACCTGCACGTCGCCGCATTCGCGCAACCGCTCGATGGGCGAGCACCTGGGCCGCGGCGCCACCGTGCAGTCGGTCTTGCAGGGTTCCGCGGATGGCAGCTCCGGGCATGTCGTCGAGGGCGTGACCTCGAGCGAATCGGTGCTGGCCCTGGCGTCGAGCTATGACGTCGAGATGCCGCTGACCGACGCGGTGCACCGGGTTTGTCACAAAGGGCTCTCGGTCGACGAGGCGATGGCCTTGTTGCTGGGCCGCAGCCCCAAGCCCGAGTGAGCAAAACCGCAGCTAGCGGCGCGTAGCGGGTCGGGCGGCGCCTCAACCGGTAGCCTCTGAAGGTTGTGAGCGCCAAACCAGGTGACCGGGTGCGGGTCGCTGTCGTTTTCGGCGGACGCAGCAACGAGCACGCCATCTCGTGTGTTTCCGCAGGCAGCATCCTGCGCAATCTCGATCCGCAGCGGTTCGAGGTGGTCGCAATCGGCATCACGCCCGGCGGCGCCTGGGTGCTGACCGACGGGGATCCGGACGCGCTGGCGATCAGCAACCGGCGGCTGCCCGAGGTGACCGCCAGTTCCGGAACCGAGCTGGCGCTGCCGGCCGATCCGCAGCTCGGCGGCCAGTTGGTGTCCCTTTCACCCGGCGCGAATGAAGTCTTGGCCTCGGTCGACGTGGTTTTTCCGGTGTTGCACGGCCCGTACGGCGAGGACGGCACGATTCAGGGGCTGCTCGAACTGGCCGGCCTGCCCTACGTCGGTGCCGGCGTGCTGGCCAGTGCCGCCGGCATGGACAAGGAATTCACCAAGAAGCTGCTCGTCGCCGACGGCCTGCCGGTCGGCAAGCACGCGGTGTTGCGTCCCTCGACGGCGACGTTGCATCCCGAGGAGCGCGAGCGACTGGGTCTGCCGGTATTCGTCAAACCCGCCCGGGGTGGGTCGTCGATCGGCGTCAGTCGGGTCGCGAGCTGGGACCAGCTGGGGGCCGCGGTCGACAACGCGCGGCGCCACGATCCGAAGGTGATCGTCGAGGCCGCCATCAATGGTCGTGAGCTGGAATGCGGTGTGCTCGAAATGCCGGACGGCACAGTCGAAGCCAGTACGCTGGGGGAAATCCGGGTGGCCGGGGTGCGGGGCCGCGAGGATTCCTTCTACGATTTCGCGACCAAATACCTGGACGAGGCAGCGGAATTGGACGTGCCCGCCAAGGTCGACGACGAGATCGCGCACACCGTGCGCCAATTGGCGATCCGTGCCTTCAAGGCCATCGATTGCCAGGGCCTGGCCCGAGTTGATTTCTTCCTCACCGAGGACGGGCCGGTGATCAACGAAATCAACACGATGCCTGGGTTCACCACGATCTCGATGTACCCGAGGATGTGGGCTGCCAGCGGCGTCGACTATCCCACCCTGCTGGCGACCATGGTTGAGACGGCCTTGGCCCGCGGCGTGGGACTGCGCTAACGAGCCTGCGCACGGGTCTGCGCTAACGAGCGGGCGCGGGGTCGATCGCGGCCGCCGCGATGGTGCGGTCGATCACCTCGGAGAGCTGCTGGATGGGTGTCGGACCCGATCCCGACGGCAGTGTCAGTGCCAGATACACCGGCCGGTCCACCGTGTACCAGGTGGCTCGACCCGCGTCACCGGCTGATTGCTGTTGGGCCGCAACCTGAAACCACTGCACCCGATCGACGACTTGGATCGGGGAGCCGACGACGAAATCGGCTGGGCGTTCGAGTCCGCAACGCAACACCACCGGCTCGCCGTCCGGTCCGGATCGCCAGGCGCTGGCCCCGGCCGGCGCCGGTGCTGCGACGGGCGCACGCTGATAGTCACCGAGCCGCTGCGGCAGTGCCGCCGCCAGCGCGCGGCAGGCGGGATCGGCGGCCTGCGGTGCCGGGACGTCGGGAATGACAACCGGCTGCGACGGTGTCTGGCGAGTAGCCGCGATCACCAGGACCACGCCGATGGCCACCACGGCCAACACAATCGCGGCGATGATGACGACCCGCGGCGGTCCGCCCAGGTCGGTATCCGGACTGGCCTCGGCCACCCGGGCACCTCCCATCTCATACACTGTCGCGGTCTGCCCGCTAATTTACCGGCCGGCAGCCGCCGGAGGAGGTGGCGTGCGCGACGAAGAGCCGGAGACGCTGCAGCAGGTCGGCGAGTTCGCCATCATCGATCGCTTGGTGCGCGGCCGCCGCCAGCCCGCTGCGGTGACGCTGGGACCCGGCGACGATGCGGCGGTGGTGGCCAGCGATGACGGGCGGGCCGTGGTGTCGACCGACATGCTGGTGCAGGACCGGCATTTCCGGCTCGACTGGTCCACACCGCACGACGTCGGCCGCAAGGCGATCGCCCAGAACGCCGCCGACATCGAGGCGATGGGCGCGCGGCCCTCGGCATTCGTGGTCGGCTTCGGCGCGCCCGGCGATACCCCGGCAGCCGCGGTGGACGCGCTGGTGGACGGAATGTGGGACGAGGCAGGCAGGATCGGTGCCGGCATCGCCGGAGGCGATCTGGTCAGCTGCCCGCAGTGGGTGGTGTCGGTGACGGTGCTCGGCGAGCTGAACGGCCGCGCGCCGGTATTGAGGTCGGGGGCCAAGCCGGGTTCGGTGCTTGCCGTGGCCGGGGAGCTGGGCCGCTCGGCCGCCGGATATAGCCTGTGGCTCAAGGGAATTGATGGATTCGACGAACTGCGCCGCCGGCATGTGGTGCCCGAACCGCCCTACGGCCAGGGTGCGGCCGCCGCGGCGGCCGGGGCCCAGGCGATGATCGACGTTTCCGACGGCCTGGTCGCCGACCTGCGACACGTCGCCGAGGCCTCTGGCGTCGGGATCGACCTGTCCACCGCAGCGCTGGCCGTCGACCGGGACGTGCTGGCCGCCCCCGCGGCCGCGGTTGGCATCGACGCGTGGTCGTGGGTGCTGGGCGGTGGCGAAGACCATGCCCTGGTGGCGTGTTTCGCCGATGCGCCGCCGGACGGATGGCGGGTGATCGGCCGAGTGCTCGACGGTCCGGCCCGGGTGCTCGTTGACGGCGCGCAGTGGCAGGGATACGCGGGTTGGGAGTCCTTTGGAAGTTAAGGTGACGCAGTGACCGCGCGACCGTTGAACGAACTTGTCGAGCAGGGGTGGGCGAGGGCGCTGGAGCCAGTGGCCGATCAGATCGCCCAGCTGGGCCAGTTTCTGCGCGACGAGATCAGCGCCGGACGCAAGTATCTGCCCGCCGGGCCAAACGTGTTGCGCGCCTTCACCTTTCCGTTTGATGACGTGCGCGTGCTGATCGTCGGGCAAGATCCCTACCCGACGCCCGGACATGCTGTGGGCCTGAGCTTTTCGGTGGCCCCCGAGGTCCGTCCGCTGCCCCGAAGCCTGTCCAACATCTTCGACGAGTACGCCACGGACTTGGGTTATCCGAAGCCCTCGTGCGGCGACCTGACCCCCTGGGCGCAGCGCGGAGTGCTGCTGCTGAACAGGGTGCTCACCGTGCGCCCCAGTAACCCGGCGTCGCATCGGGGCAAGGGATGGGAGGCGGTCACCGAGTGTGCGATCCGGGCGCTGGTCGCCCGGTCGCAACCCCTGGTGGCGATCCTGTGGGGCCGTGACGCGTCGACACTCAAACCGGTGCTGGCCGACGGTGACTGTGTGGCGATCGAATCGCCGCACCCTTCGCCGTTGTCCGCGTCGCGTGGGTTCTTCGGCTCGCGCCCGTTCAGCCGGGCCAACGAACTACTCGCTGCGAAGGGCGCCGATCCGATCGATTGGCGGCTGCCCTAAGCGTTAGCTAGCCAAGTCAGCTAGCTAGCCGCGGACGACCTTGCCGGCCTTGATGCAGGACGCGCAGACGTTGACGCGCTTCTTGTTGCCGCCCGGACGGTTCACCACGTGAACAGTCTGGATGTTGGGGTCCCACCGACGGCTGGTGCGGCGGTGGGAGTGCGACACCGACTTGCCGAAGCCGGGGCCTTTCCCGCAGATTTCGCACACAGCGGCCATTGTTGAAACTCCTCAAATGATCGGGGTCCGGCTCATGGCCAGGACAGCCCAGCTTGACCAGGGCTAGGCCAGAATACCGGTTGTTGTGGGCGACCACCAAAACCATCAACAGTTGACCCGCGGCGCCACGCCGCCGGTGTCGCGCCCGCTGGCTAGGCTGAAGCTCCGAGGAGGTGGGTCAGGAGTGGATCGTCAGCTGGACGCCTCGGCCTTGCGGGATTGGGCGCACACCGCCGTCAGCGACCTGATCACCCACATCGACGAGATCAACCGCCTCAATGTGTTCCCGGTCGCCGACTCCGATACCGGCGCGAACATGCTGTTCACCATGCGTTCTGCGCTGGCGGAGGCCAACGCGGGGGTCAGCGCCGACGGCGGTCCCAGGTGCGTCGCGCGGGTGGCGTCGGCCCTGTCGGCCGGCGCGCTCAACGGCGCCCGGGGCAACTCCGGCGTGATCCTGTCTCAGATTCTGCGCGGCATCGCCGACGTCACCGCTCCCGCGGCCACCGATGCCGGCGGGGAATTGCTGCAGATAGACGCCGTGCTGTTGGGGGCCGCCTTGCGGCGCGGCGTCGAGCTGGTCATCACCTCGATGGGCGGCCAGGAGGTCCCGGGGACCATCGTCTCGGTGCTGCGCGCCGCCGCCGGCGCCGTCGAGGAGTGCGCCACCGAGGGGCTGGCCACCGCGATCATCGCCGGCAGCGACGCGGCGGTGGTCGCGCTGGAGAAGACCACCGAGCAACTTGACGTGCTGGCCGACGCCGGTGCGGTGGATGCCGGCGGGCGCGGGCTGCTGGTGCTGCTGGACGCGCTGAGCTCGACGGTCACCGGCCAGACGGCGGCCCGTACGGTCTACGAGCTCTCGCCGCGAACCGGCCCGGCCGAGGCCGTCGCCGAGCGGCCGGGGCCGCAGTTCGAGGTGATGTACCTGCTGGATGGCTGCGATGCCGCGGCGGCGGACGTGCTGCGGGATCGGCTGCAGGAGCTGGGCGAATCGGTGGCCATCGCCGCCGCGCCGTCCGACAGCTACTCGGTGCACGTGCACACCGACGACGCCGGTGCCGCGGTCGAAGCGGGACTGGTGGCCGGCCAGCTGAGCCGCATCGTGGTCTCGGCCCTGAGCTCCGGCATCGGCGGATTGCCGGCCGGCAGCTGGACGCGGGAACGGGCGGTGCTGGCCGTGGTCGACGGCAGCGGCGCCGCCGAGCTGTTCGCCGGGGAGGGCGCCTGCGTGCTGCAGCCGGACGCCGAGGCCAGCGATCCGGCCACCGCCATCAGCGCTCACCAGTTGGTGCGGGCCGTGGTGGACACCGGTGCCGCGCAGGTGATGGTGCTGCCCAACGGCTATGTGGCCGCCGAGGAGCTGGTGGCCGGCTGCACCGCGGCCATCGGCTGGGGAATCGACGTGGTGCCGATACCGACGGAGTCGATGGTGCAGGGACTGGCCGCGCTGGCCGTGCATGAACCGGGCGCCCACGCCGTCGACGACGGCTACACCATGGCCCGCGCCGCCGGTGGGGCCCGGCACGGATCGGTGCGCATCGCGACCGAGAGCGCGTTGACCTGGGCGGGTCGCTGTCAGCCGGGCGACGGCCTGGGCATCGCCGGTGGCGAGGTGCTCATCGTGGCCGCCGATGCGGCCGCGGCGGCGATCGGACTGCATCGATGTGCTGCTGGCGGTGGGCGGCGATCTGGTGACGGTGCTGGTCGGCACGGGCATCCAGTGCGACGCCGACGCCACCGCGGTGGGCGACATCCTGGGCGAGCATGTCCACGACCACCATCCCGGGACCGAGCTGGTGATTTACCCCACCCGCCATCGCGGTGACGCGCTGTTGATCGGGGTCGAGTAGCCGTGGTGTCGCTGTCCGATCGGCTGGACTTCATCGTCGGCGCCAAGGCCGCTGACCTGCTGGACGAGCTCTTCGGCATCCGCACCGTCGACGACCTGCTGCGTCACTACCCGCGTAGCTACACCGAGGGCGCCACCAGGTGGGATGCCGACGACGAGCGGCCCGACGAGGGTCAGCACATCACCCTCGTCGACACCATCACCGATACGCACTCGTTCCCGATGAAAAAGAACCCGAGGCGCAAATGCCTGCGCATCACGGTGGGCTCCGGTCGCAGCAAGGTGACCGCGACGTTCTTCAACGCGGACTATCTCGGCAAGGACCTCACCGAGGGCACCAAGGTGATGCTGTCCGGCGAAGTCGGATACTTCAAAAACGTCATGCAGCTGACGCACCCGGACTTTCTCATCCTCGACTCCCCGGGCGGCCGCAACCGCGGCAGCAAGTCGCTCAAGACCATCGCCGACGCCTCGCAGGCCGTCAGCGGTGAGGTGTTGATGTCGGCGTTCGAACGCCGCTTCTTCCCGATCTATCCGGCCAGCACCAAACTGCAGAGCTGGGACATCTTCGCCTGCGTGCGCCAGGTGCTCGAGGTCCTGGATCCGGTGGCCGATCCGCTGCCCGGACGAGCTCCTCGCCGCCCACGACCTGGTGTCCGAAGACGAGGCGCTGCGTGCGATCCATCTTGCCGAGGACGAGGTTGCGCGCCGTCGTGCCCGCGAGCGGCTGACCTTTGATGAAGCCGTCGGCCTGCAGTGGGCGCTGGTGTCGCGCCGGCACGGCGAACTGTCGGAATCCGGGCCCCCGGCGCCGCCGCAGCCTGCCGGCCTGGCGGCGGAACTATTGCAGCGCTTGCCTTTCGAGCTGACAGCGGGGCAGCGTGAAACGCTCGACGTGCTGTCCGAAGGGCTCGCTGCGAATCGCCCGATGAACCGGCTGCTGCAAGGTGAGGTCGGCTCTGGCAAGACGATCATCGCGGTGCTGGCAATGCTGCAGATGGTCGATGCGGGCTACCAGTGCGCGCTGCTCGCTCCAACGGAAGTCCTTGCCGCACAACATCTTCGGTCGATCAACGATGTGCTCGGCCCGTTGGCGATGGGCGGTCAGCTGGGTGGCGCCGACAACGCCACCCGGGCGGCGCTGCTCACCGGATCGATGTCGGCGGCGCAGAAGAATCAAGTCCGCGCCGAGATTGCCAGCGGTCAGGTCGGCGTCGTCATCGGCACCCACGCCCTGCTGCAGGATTCGGTGGAATTTGCCAACCTGGGCATGGTCGTGGTCGACGAGCAGCACCGATTCGGGGTCGACCAACGAGATCGGTTGCGCGCCAAGGCTCCTGATGGCATCACGCCGCACCTGCTGGTGATGACGGCAACGCCGATTCCGCGCACCGTCGCACTGACCGTCTACGGCGACCTGGAGACCTCGACGCTGCGTGAGTTGCCGCGCGGACGTCAGCCGATCACCAGCAACGTCATTTTCGTCAAGGACAAGCCCGCCTGGTTGGATCGCGCCTGGGAGCGCATCGTCGAAGAGGTGGCGGCCGGCCGGCAGGCCTACGTGGTGGCACCGCGCATCGATGAGACCGAGGAGTCGGAGAACGACGGACAAGGCGCGAGGCCAACCGAGACTGCCGTGGGGCTTTTCGAAAGGCTGCGTTCCGGTGCGCTGGCCAACCTGCGGCTAGGGCTGATGCACGGACGGTTGCCCGCCGACGAGAAGGACGCCGCGATGGCGGCTTTTCGTGCCGGGGAAATCGATGTGCTGGTGTGCACCACCGTCATTGAGGTCGGGGTCGACGTCCCCAATGCCACCGTCATGCTGGTGATGGACGCCGACCGGTTCGGCATCAGCCAATTGCATCAACTGCGCGGCCGTATCGGGCGCGGCCAGCATCCGAGCCTGTGCCTGCTGGCCACCTGGAGCTCGGCGGGATCGCCGGCCGGCCGGCGGCTGAGTGCCGTCGCCGCGACGTTGGACGGTTTCGCGCTGGCCGACTTGGATCTCAAGGAGCGCCGAGAAGGAGATGTGCTGGGCCGCAACCAGTCCGGTAAAGCGATCACCCTGCGTCTGCTCTCGCTGGCCGACCACCTGGTCTACATCGAAGCCGCCAGGGAATTCTGCACGCGGGCCTATCAAGAAGCCGGCCCGCACCCCGGATTGACGTTGCTGGCAGCACATTTCACCAACACCGACCGCATCGAATACCTGGACAAGTCGTGAACCGCAAAGTCCTGCTGTGGTTGTCGGTCGCTGCTGTTCTTGCGGTGCTGGTCGCATACCAAACGCTGGGGTCATCGGCGGCCAGACGCGCCGAGGTCGCCGCCCGCGCCGATGTGCCCACGGTGCAGCCCGGCGCCGATGTGCTGGCCGGCATTTCGGTGCTGCCGCAGCGCACCCACCGCTACGACTATCACCGGTCGGCCTACGGGGATGCCTGGGACGACGACAACGACGCCCCCGGCGGGCACAACGGCTGCGACACCCGCGACGACATCCTCAACCGCGATCTCGTGGACAAAACGTACGTGTCGATAAAACGCTGCCCGGATGCGGTGGCCACCGGCACGCTGCACGACCCGTACACCAACATCACCATCGCCTTCCAGCGCGGCGCCAAGGTCGGCGAATCGGTGCAGATCGACCACATCGTCCCGCTCGCCTACGCGTGGGACATGGGGGCGTACGCCTGGCCGGACGCCGAGCGGCTGCGTTTCGCCAACGATCCGGCCAACCTGCTGGCCGTCCAGGGTCAGGCCAATCAGGACAAGGGTGATTCACCGCCGGCGCTGTGGATGCCGCCCAACCGGGCGTTCGCGTGCCAGTACGCGATGCAGTTCGTCGCCGTCCTGCGCGGGTATCAGCTGCCGGTAGATCAGGCGTCGTCCGGCGTGCTGCGGCAGGCGGCGGCCACCTGCCCGGCCGGCTAAGTGCCCTCGTAGGTATCGGGGTCTGGGCGCAGCCGGGTGCCGTCGTTGAGTCCGTTGATCGCCTCGACATGCTCGGCGGCCAATTCGAAGTCGAAGATGTCCACGTTGCTGGCGATGCGCTCGGCGTTGGCCGACCGGAAGATGACCGCGTTGCCGAGCTGGACATTCCAGCGCAGCAACACCTGCGCGGGCGTCTTGCCGTATTCGCCGGCGATCGAGGTGATCGTCGAGTTGTCCAGCAGCTGGCCCAGCGCCAGCGGCGTGTAGGACTGCGTCACGATGTTGTGCTGCGCGTTGGCCTTGCGCATGTCGGCCTGGTTGAGCAGCGGGTGCAGCTCGATCTGGTTGACCGCCGGTGTGGTGAAGGTCAGGTCGATGACCATCTCCAGATGTTCCTCGGTGAAGTTGGAGACACCGATCGAGCGCGCGCGTCCGTCGGCGCGGACCTGGATCAGCCCGCCGAAGGAGTCGACGTAGTTGCCCAGCGACGCGGCCGGCCAGTGAATCAGGTAGAGGTCGAGGTAGTCCAGGCCGAGTCGCTCCAGGCTGGCATCGCAGGCACCCTGGGAGATCGTCAAGCCCTGGTCCGCGGTGGCCAGCTTGGTGGTGACGAACAATTCGGCGCGGGGAATCCCGGAGGCGGCGATGGCGCGGCCGACGGCGGCTTCGTTGCCGTACGCCGCAGCCGTGTCGATCAGCCGGACGCCGATTTCCAGTGCCGCCGCTACGGCGCGCTCGGTCTCGTCTTCCGACAAACCAGCGACGCCGAGACCGAGCACCGGAATCGTGTTCTCGTCATTGAGAGTTATGGACGGTACGGCGCCCGAATCGCCAGTCAACGTCATTCACCTGCCTGTGAAACTGAAAGTTCGCGGATTAGGACCAAGCCGGGTTCCATCGTCGAGCGAGCAGATCGACGCCATCTCATCGGCGCTGAGTTCGAAATCGAACAGGTCAAAATTGCTCGCAATCCGCGTGGGGTTCACTGACTTGGGGATCACGATATTACCGAGCTGCAAATGCCATCGAAGCAACACCTGGGCGGGTGTCCGCCCACAACCTTCGGCGACGGTGGTGATCGTCGGATGATTCAGCAGCGCACCCCGCCCCAGCGGGGCCCACGCCTCGGTCGCGATACCGCGTTGTGCGTGCACCTCGCGCAGCTCCGTCTGGGGCAACAGTGGGTGTAGCTCGATCTGGTTGACGACCGGAACGACGCCGGTGGCATCGACGAGCACGGTGAGGTGCTCCGGCTCGAAATTGCTGACTCCGATCGACCGGATCCGGCCCTGATCGCGCAGGTGGGCGAAGGCTTTGAAGGTGTCGACGAACTTGCTCAGGGCGGGCTGGGGCCAATGGATCAGATAGAGGTCGAGGTAGTCGAGCCCGAGCCGGTCCATGCTGGCGTCGAAAGCTGCCAGCGTGTTGTCGTAGCCCTGGTCCGGGTTGGCCAATTTCGTGACCACGTAAAGTTGGTCGCGCGGCACGTCGGACTCGGCAACCGCGCGGCCGGTTTCCCGTTCATTGTGGTAGGCCGCGGCGGTGTCGATATGCCGGTACCCGGCGCGCAGCGCGGCACTGACCACCTGCTGAGTGTCCGCCGGCTGGACCTTGAAGACCCCGAGTCCGACGGCGGGGATCGTATTACCGTCGTTCAGGGTGACCGAGGGGGCTGCCATGACACCGAGTCTGCCAGGCGCACTGGACGTGCAGCGTGGAACGAAACGCGCGCCGACGCGCTGGACCAGCTTCCTGCAGGGCGCTGTCACCAACGTCGGCGTCAAGGTCATTCCGTGGATTCCGGCGCCGGCAAAGCGGGCGTTGTTCCGTGCTCGCTCGGTCATCCTCGATGGCAACACCCTGGATCCGACGCTGCAGCTGATGCTGTCGGGAATGCGGCTGGCCGGCATCGATGGTCTGGCCGCGGACGACGATGTCGCGGCGTCGCGCGCCCGGATGCGCGACTCGCTGATCGGATTTGCCGGCCCGCAGATTCACGTCGCAGTCGACGAGCTGTTCCTGCCGGGACCGGCGGGGGAGATCGCGGCGCGGCATTACCGCCCGGTCAGTGGCGAGGCCACTGACTTGCTGGTCTTCTACCACGGCGGCGGATGGACGATCGGCGACCTGGACACCGCCGACTCGCTGTGCCGGCTGACCTGCCGGGACGCCGGGATCCAGGTGTTGTCGATCGACTACCGGCTGGCTCCCGAGCATCCGGCGCCGGCCGCGATCGAGGATGCCTATGCCGCCTTCAGGTGGGCCTGTGAGCACGCCGCTGAGCTCGGCGCGACGCCGGGACGCGTCGCGGTCGGCGGGGACAGCGCGGGCGGCAACCTGGCCGCGGTCGTGTCTCAATTGGCGCGCGACGACGGTGGGCCCACGCCGGTGCTGCAGTGGCTGATCTACCCGCGTACCGACTTCACCGCGCAGACCCGGTCGCTGAGCCTGTTCGCCCGCGGCTTTCTGCTGACCAAACACGACATGGAGTGGTTCGAGGCCCAGTACCTGAAGGGCACCGGCATCGATCCGACGGACCCGCGGGTGTCGCCGCTGCTGGCCGAGTCGCTGTCCGGGCTGGCGCCCGCGCTGATCGCGGTCGGCGGGTTCGACCCGTTGCGCGACGAAGGCGAGAGCTACGCGGCGGCACTGCAGGCCGCCGGGACGCCGGTAGACCTGCGGAAGATGGGTTCGCTCACGCATGGTTTCGCCAGTCTGTTTCAGCTCGGCGGCGGCAGCCTCACCGCGACCAGCGATCTGATTTCGGCCCTGCGGGCTCACCTGAGCCGGGCCTGATTCGTCGCGGCAACGCCGCCGGTAACCTAAACCCGTGGCCGACAAATCTAAGCGCCCCGCGCGATTCGACCTGAAGTCCACGGACGGCAAGTCCGGCCGACTCATCCAGATCGGCGGCACCGCCTTCGTGGTGATCTTCGCCGTCGCGCTGGTCTTCTACATCGTGACCTCGCATCACGACAAGAAGGGCGGCGCCTCTGGTCCTGGTGACACGGTGCGGGTGACGTCGAGCAAGCTGGTCACCGCGCCAGGCACCAGCAACCCCAAGGCCGTCGTCACCTTCTACGAGGATTTCCTCTGCCCGGCCTGCGGTAATTTCGAGCGCACGTTCGGGCCGACGGTGTCCAAGCTCATCGATACCGGCGCCATTGCGGCCGATTACTCGATGGTGGCCATCCTCGACAACGCCAAGAACCAGAACTATTCGTCGCGGGCGGGTGCGGCGGCCAAATGCGTCGCCGACGAGAACATGGACGCGTTCCGCCGTTTCCATGCCGCGCTGTACAGCTCCAGCATCCAACCCGATGAGCGGGGCACCAGTTTTCCCGACAACGCGAAATTGATCGAGCTCGCCCGCGAAGCCGGCGCGGCAGGCAAGGTTCCGGACTGCATCAACAGCGGGAAATACCTCGCCGCCATCACCGCAGAAGCGGGCGCCGCAAGCATCAACGCAACCCCGACGATCAAGATCAACGGCGACAACTACGAGCCGTCGACACCCGACGCGCTGGTCGCCAAGATCAAAACCATCGTGGGCGACGTGCCAGGCATCGACACCGCTGTCGCTCCTGCGGCGTCGTGAGGCTGCGCGGTGTCAGCGCAACCCCGTGACTCGGGGGTCCGGCCCCTGGGCGCATGGTGGGTGCTGATCGCGGGAGTGATCGGGCTGGTCTCCTCCATGACGCTGACCGTGGAGAAGATCGACATCCTGGCCAACCCGTCGTATGTGCCGTCCTGCAATATCAACCCGATCCTGTCCTGCGGCTCGGTGATGGTCACGCCGCAAGCGTCGGCGCTGGGCTTCCCCAACCCGCTGCTGGGCATTATGGCCTTTACCGTGGTGGTGGTGGCCGGCGTGCTGGCAGTCGCGAAAGTGCCATTGCCCCAATGGTTTTGGATCGCGACGACGGTCGGGCTACTAGCTGGTGCGGTATTCGTGCACTGGCTGATCTTCCAGAGCCTGTACCGCATCGGTGCGCTGTGCCCCTATTGCATGGTGGTCTGGGTGGTCACCATCACGCTGTTGGTCGTGGTCTCTTCGATCGTGCTTCGCCCGGCGCTGGCCGACTCCAACGCAATGGTGCGGGTGCTTTTTCAATGGCGATGGTCGATTACCGCGCTGTGGTTCACCGCGGTGTTTCTGTTGATCATGGTGCGGTTCTGGGACTATTGGTCGACCCTGCTGTGAGGAGTTAAAAGGTGATCTCCAAAGTGCTGGTGGCCAACCGGGGCGAGATCGCGATCCGCGCGTTCCGCGCGGCCTACGAACTCGGCGTCGGCACGGTCGCCGTCTACGCCTACGAGGACCGCAACTCGCAGCATCGGCTCAAGGCCGACGAGTCTTACCAGATCGGCGAGGTCGGCCATCCGGTGCGGTCCTACCTGTCGGTCGACGAAATCGTCGACACCGCGCAGCGGGCGGGCGCCGATGCCGTCTATCCGGGCTACGGGTTTTTGTCGGAGAACCCGGATTTGGCCGCAGCCTGCGCGGCGGCGGGTATCACCTTCGTCGGCCCCAGCGCGGGAGTCCTTGAGCTGACTGGAAATAAGTCCCGCGCGATTGCCGCGGCGCGCGAGGCGGGCCTGCCGGTGCTGGCGTCGTCGGCGCCGTCGTCGTCGGTCGACGAGCTGGTGTCGGCGGCCGCCGACATGCGATTTCCGTTGTTCGTCAAGGCGGTTGCGGGCGGCGGCGGCCGAGGCATGCGCCGCGTCACCGATATCGCTGCGTTGCCCGAAGCGATCGAAGCGGCCAGTCGCGAAGCCGAATCGGCATTCGGCGACTCGACGGTCTATCTCGAGCAGGCGGTGATCAAACCACGCCACATCGAGGTGCAGATCCTGGCCGACAACACCGGCGACGTGATCCATCTCTACGAGCGCGACTGCAGTGTCCAGCGTCGCCACCAGAAGGTCATCGAACTGGCGCCCGCACCGAACCTCTCCACCGAATTGCGGGACAAGATGTGCGCCGACGCGGTCGCGTTCGCCCGGCACATCCGTTACAGCTGTGCCGGCACGGTCGAGTTCCTGCTGGACGAGAGCGGGCACTACGTCTTCATCGAGATGAATCCGCGGATTCAGGTGGAGCACACCGTGACCGAGGAGATCACCGACGTCGACCTGGTCTCCAGCCAGCTGCGCATCGCGTCCGGCGAGACGTTGGACGACCTGGGCCTGCGGCAGCAGGACATCCGTCCGCACGGCGCCGCGCTGCAGTGCCGGATCACCACCGAGGACCCGGCAAACGGGTTCCGTCCCGACACCGGCCGGATCAGCGCGTACCGCAGTCCCGGCGGTGCCGGCATCCGGCTGGACGGCAGCACCAACCTCGGTGCCGAGATCAGCGCCCACTTCGATTCCATGCTGGTCAAGCTGACCTGCCGGGGGCGCGACTTCCACACGGCGGTATCCAGAGCGCGCCGGGCGATCGCCGAATTCCGCATTCGCGGGGTTTCGACGAATATCCCCTTCCTGCAAGCGGTTTTGGACGATCCGGACTTCCAGGCCGGCCGGGTCACCACGTCCTTCATCGATGAACGCCCGCAGTTGCTGACCGCACGCGCCTCGGCCGACCGCGGCACCAAGATCCTCACCTATCTGGCCGACGTCACTGTCAATCAGCAACACGGCACCCGGATTTCGACGGTGTATCCGCACGACAAGCTGCCCTTTATCGATCCGGTCGATTTCGAGGCCGCGCCGCCCGCGGGATCCAAGCAGCGACTGGTCGAGTTGGGGCCAGAGGGCTTTGCGCGCTGGCTGCGCGAGTCGCCTGCGGTCGGCGTTACCGACACCACCTTTCGCGATGCCCACCAGTCATTGCTGGCTACCCGGGTGCGTACCAGCGGATTAGGCATGGTGGCACCGTATTTGGCCCGCACGATGCCGCAGCTGCTATCGGTCGAGTGCTGGGGCGGCGCGACTTACGATGTGGCGCTGCGCTTCCTGAAGGAGGATCCCTGGGAGCGGCTGGCCCGGCTGCGCGAGGAGATGCCCAACATCTGCTTGCAGATGTTGCTGCGGGGCCGCAATACCGTCGGCTACACGCCGTACCCGGAGCTGGTCACGTCGGCGTTCGTGGAAGAGGCGACCGCGACCGGCATCGATATTTTCCGCATCTTCGATGCGCTCAATAACCTCGAGTCGATGCGCCCGGCTATCGACGCGGTGCGCGAAACAGGTTCTGCGATAGCAGAAGTCGCAATGTGCTACACCGGTGACCTGTCCGATCCCGGCGAGCAGTTGTACACGCTGGACTACTACCTGAAGCTGGCCGAGTCGATCGTGGACGCCGGCGCGCATGTGCTGGCCATCAAAGACATGGCCGGGTTGCTGCGGCCGCCGGCCGCACACCGGTTGGTGTCAGCGCTGCGCAGCCGCTTCGATCTGCCCATCCACGTGCACACCCACGACACCCCGGGCGGGCAGTTGGCCAGCTACGTGGCGGCGTGGCAGGCCGGTGCCGACGCCGTCGACGGTGCGGCCGCGCCGTTGGCCGGAACCACCAGCCAGCCCGCGCTGAGCTCGATCGTCGCCGCCGCCGCGCACACCGAATACGACACCGGCCTGTCGCTGTCGGCGGTATGCGCGCTGGAGCCGTATTGGGAAGCGCTGCGAAAGGTGTACGCGCCCTTCGAATCTGGGCTTCCCGGGCCGACGGGGCGGGTCTATCACCACGAAATCCCGGGCGGACAGCTGTCCAATCTGCGGCAGCAGGCGATCGCGCTCGGGTTGGGCGATCGCTTCGAAGAGATCGAAGAGGCCTATGCCGGTGCCGACCGGGTGCTGGGCCGGCTGATCAAGGTCACACCGTCGTCGAAGGTCGTCGGCGATCTGGCGCTGGCGCTGGTCGGCGCCGGGGTGAGTGCCGACGAGTTCGCTGCTGAGCCGGCGCGACTCGACATTCCGGAATCGGTGCTCGGGTTCCTGCGCGGTGAGCTGGGTGACCCGGTCGGCGGCTGGCCCGAACCGCTGCGCAGCGCGGCGCTGGCCGGTCGCGGCCCGGCCAGGCCCACTGCGCAGCTGACCGCTGAGGACGAGACCGCACTGGCGCTGAACGGCCCCAAGCGGCAGGCTACCTTGAACCGTTTGTTATTCCCCGGTCCGACAAAGGAATTCGAAGAGCACCGGGATACCTACGGCGATACCTCACATCTGTCGGCCAACCAGTTCTTCTACGGTCTGCGGCAAGGCGAAGAGCACAGTGTGGAGCTGGAACGTGGGGTTGATCTCTTGATCGGCCTCGAAGCCATCTCCGAACCGGACGAGCGCGGCATGCGAACGGTGATGTGCATCATCAACGGCCAGCTGCGCCCGGTGCTGGTGCGCGACCGCAGCATTGCCAGCACGGTGCCGACCGCGGAGAAGGCCGACCGCGGCAATGCCGATCACATCGCCGCGCCGTTCGCGGGCGTGGTCACCGTCGGGGTGTCCGAGGGTGACCAGGTCAGTGCCGGCCAGACCATCGCCACCATCGAGGCGATGAAGATGGAGGCCCCGATCACCGCACCCAAAGACGCCACCGTGCAACGGGTGGCGGTGTCGAGCACCGCGCAGGTGGAGGGCGGGGATCTGCTGGTGGTGCTCAGCTGACCCGGATCATCGGCGGCGTCGCCGGCGGGCGGCGCATCGCGGTCCCGTCGCGCGGAACCAGGCCGACCACCGATCGGGTGCGCGAATCGCTGTTCAACATCGTGACCGCCCGGCTGGATCTGGCTGGGCTGGCGGTGCTCGACCTTTACGCCGGTTCGGGTGCGTTGGGGCTGGAGGCGCTGTCGCGCGGCGCGACGTCTGCGCTGTTCGTCGAGTCCGATCAGCGCACCGCGGCCGTCATCACGCGCAACATCGAAACTCTGGGCCTGCCCGGTGCGACGCTGCGCCGTGGCGTGGTGGCGTCCGTGTTGGCGGGTGGGGCGCCGTCCCCGGTGGACTTGGTGTTGGCCGATCCGCCCTACGAGGTCGACACCGCCGAGATCGAAGCCGTGGTGGCCGCCCTCGCGACTTACGGCTGGGTGCGTGAGGGTGCCGTAGCGGTGATCGAGCGCGCGGCAGCGAGTAGCCCGGTGACCTGGCCGGACGGCTGGCGCCCGTGGCCCGAGCGGATTTACGGCGACACCCGCCTGGAGCTGGCCGAATTTGATTGACGCGCTTTGCTAGCGTCATGCCTCATGAGCGGCGCGGTATGCCCGGGATCTTTTGACCCGGTGACGTTGGGTCACATCGATGTCTTCGAACGGGCCGCGGCTCAGTTCGACGAGGTGGTGGTGGCGATCCTGATCAACCCCGCCAAGAAGGGCATGTTCGACCTTGACGAGCGGATCGCGATGATCGAGGAGGCGACGGCGCATCTGGCGAACCTGCGGGTCGAGGCGGGGCAAGGCCTGGTGGTGGATTTCGTCACGTCCCGCGGGATGACCGCGATCGTCAAGGGTCTGCGCACCGACACCGACTTCGAATACGAGCTGCAGATGGCGCAGATGAACAAGCACATCGCCAACGTCGACACGTTCTTCGTGGCGACCGCGCCGCAGTATTCGTTCGTCTCGTCGTCGCTGGCCAAGGAGGTCGCGACGATGGGCGGTGACGTGTCGCAGTTGCTGCCGGAATCGGTGAATCGCCGGCTGCGCGAAAAGCTGGCGCATTAGCGCGGGTGCGGCGGCGGCGGACCGCGTGCTGCGGCTTAACACGCGGGGTAGCTCCGCCACCGCCTAAGCGAGGCCTCGAGGTAGTGCTACCGACTTCGCGTGGCCTCGCTGCTCATGGGGCTGCCCAGCACTGTTGCGCTGCGCACTTCAAGTGCTGCGCGATCGGATGAGACGCGGTCGCCGAGCCGGTGTAGCTCACGCCTTCGCTGCGCACCGCGGACAGTCGTTCCAACAGTTCGTCAAACGCGGTGATAGCAACCGAGGCAGTGCCGTTCAACACTGCCAACTTGCGCATCTTGACGAAACACGTCGCCCCGCCCGAGTGCGGCGAGCTCCCGAGGGTGTTGGGGCATAGCCGGGTTACCGCAAAAAGTGTTTCGTCAGTCGGCAGGGCGCAGAAGATGTCGGCATAGCTCATCGAAGTGACCGCATCACAAGAGCAGCCGAGTACCTCTACGAACGCTGTGTTAGCGAACAGGACCGCGCCGTCGTCCGCGACGGCTACGGCAGCTATCGGGTATTGCTCAAGCGCCCGGAGCACGGGAATTTGGCACAATTCGGCCACTTGCGAATAGCTCGGCCGCTGGAAAAAACCGGGCTCAGACAATATGAACCTAATTGCCCCGACGCTGTTTTTCCAACGCAAGGCGGTCTCAGATTCGGTGCGCAAGCACCGAGGAAAACCGATCGGCTGCGGACATGGGGTTCGCAGGCGGGTCAAAGGCACCCTCAACGATGAGCATAGCCATAAATATGTGTGCAGGACGAGGCCGAGGTTACTGGCCAGCCGTAGCGACATCGCTCTAGAAGGGCGGCTCGTCGGGCAACTGTGTCACGGCAGGTTCGTCGGGCACCCAGTCGCGAGGTAGCTCGGTCGGCTCTCGGGGGTCGTTGACCCAGGT
>CAWGXA010000021.1:0-20918 GCA_963826365.1 uncultured Actinomycetota bacterium
GCTCGGCTCAAGGGCGAACTCGAGCACGAAGCCCAACAGGCGCTTAACCGCGGCGGAGCGCTGGCGTTGGTTGCCATGGCCTTTCTCGCCGTCCTCAAAGAGGGCTTCGAGACCGCGGTGTTCCTGCTGGCGGCCGCGGAGACGTCGCACGGCAACCGGTGGTTGGCGGTGCTCGGCGGGGCAACGGGAATCGCGTTGTCGGTGGCGCTGGGCGCCGGCGTGTATTACGGCGGCCTGAAACTCAACCTAGGCCGGTTCTTTCGCATCACGGGCGTGTTCTTGGTGCTGATCGCCGCGGGGTTGGTGTTGGGCGCGCTGCGCACCGCGCACGAGGCCGGCTGGGTGACCGTGGGTCAGCAGCAGGTGTTGGACTTGTCCGGCTGGATACCCGGCCAGTCCGTGTTGGGCGCGCTGGTCACCGGCATGTTCGGCATCCCCGCTGACCCGCGACTGGTCGAAGTGCTGGGCTGGCTGCTGTATGCGGTGCCGGTGCTCGTCGTTTTTTTGTGGCCGGCTCGGCTTGTCGCGGCGCCGCGAATCCGCAGCCGACTGCTGGCCGCCGCCTCGGCGGTGCTGCTGATCGTCGCGGCGATCTTGACGATGCTGGTGCCCTCGGTCCGTTCGGCATCGAGCGAACGCGCTGTCACCGACCGATCAGGCCACGTCGCCAAGGTGTCGATCATCACCGGGCCGCACGGACGCGAGCTGACGGTCGCCGAGGAGGGCGGCTCGACGGTCCGCAACATCACGCTTATCCCGGCCGGCGAGCAAACGGTGGACGGCTTACCGGTGCAAGCATGGCAGGCTTCAGAGGCTGCTGGGGCCGATGGTGCGCCGGCAGTCACGCTGGATCAGTTGCTCAGCATGACGGGGGGCCGGTTGCCGGTCGGTCTCGCGGTTGGCCGCACTCCGGGGCCCTTTCTGGGGCAATGGTCGACGACCACCGTGTACACCGTGCTCGCACACGGCGATTCCGTGGTGAGTGCGCAAACCACGAGCAACCGCACGGCGATACTGACCGGCGGTGGGCTGACCGGGGCCAAAACCGTCAGTCTCGGCGGGCTGCCGACCGATTGGTCCACGGCCAGCGCCGAAGACCACTCGACTGCGGCAGCAATCAACGCCAGCGAGCGGAATCGCGCGGAGCGGCAGCTCTGGAACGTCTGGGTGCCGTTGGTAATGGCCGGTCTTGCGCTGGCTTGCGCGCTGTCAGCGATAGCCTCGGTGCGCAGTGACCGCGCCCAACACGATGAGAGGAAATCAATCGATGGTGAGTCGCACCGTCCGGGCAACGTGCCAGTCTCGTAAATTCTGGCTGACTGCAACGGTTCTTGCTGTGGTAGTTGCCTTTCCAGTGACCGCATGCGGCCACTCGAACAGCCAGTCGAGCCCTTCGAAATCCGGGCAAGCCGGCGCGGCGAACACGGTCAAGGTGACGATGGCCAACAACGGCGGCAAAGACGGCTGCGCGCTGGATATGACCAGCGTGGCGGCCGGGCCGGTGACATTCACGGTGGCCAACACCAGCGCCCCGGGAATCACCGAGATGGAGTTGCTCAGGGATCAGCGGATCGTCGGCGAGAAGGAGAATCTCGCGCCCGGGCTGGATCCGGTGTCGTTCACCGTCACCCTGGACGGCGGCTCGTATCAGCTGTATTGCCCCGGCGCGAGCACCGAATATCAAATCCTGACAGTGACCGGCGGCGCACCGGCCACCCCGACGGGCCCGGTGGCCAGCATCTTCGACCAGGGCACCAAGGACTACGCGGCGTACATCGTCACCCAGATCGGTCAGCTCAACGACGGTGTCAGAGTGCTTGATGCCGCGGTGCAGTCGGGCAACGTCGACGCCGCCAAGGCCGCCTATGCCAAAGCGCGGCTGTTCTGGGAGCGTTCGGAGTCCACGGTGGAGGGCTTCGTGCTGCCGGGCTTCGCCGCCGGCGACAACGCGGGCAGTCTCGACTATCTGATCGACATGCGGGCGTCCACCCCGGTCGACGCAAAAGTCGGGTGGAAGGGATTCCATGCCATCGAACGCGACCTCTGGCAGGGTAACGCGATCACTCCCGCCACCTTGGCGCTGAGCACCGAATTGGTAGGCAACGTAGGCAAATTGAAGAACATCGTCGCTTCCCTGCGATACAAGCCAGAGGATTTGGCCAACGGCGCCAGCGATCTGATCGAAGAGGTGCAGAACACCAAGATCACCGGCGAAGAGGAGGCCTTCAGTCATATTGACCTGGTTGATTTTTCGGGCAACGTGGAAGGCGCTCAGCAGGCTTACGCCTCACTGCGGCCGGGTCTGCAGAAGATCGACGACAATCTGGTCAAGCAGATCGATCAGCAGTTCCAGGCGGTCCTCGGTGTGCTCGACGGTTACCGCGACCCGTCGGCACTGGGTGGCTACCGGACCTACACGCCGGCACTTCGGGCCAGCGACGCACCGAAACTGACCGCAGTCATCCAGCCGCTGCATCAGAGCCTGTCCACGGTCGCCCAAAAAGTCGTCACACCCAACTGACCATGGCCGACGACGAACTGGCCGACGAAGCCGCAGATACCACCGACGTCTCGCGGCGCCGCCTGCTCGGCCAGAGCATGCTGGCCGGGCTGGCCGGCACCGCCCTCGGTGCCGCCGGCGGCGGTTTCGCCGGCTACGCCGCCGCGACCGCCCGCAGCAGCAGCAGCGATGACGATACTGTCAACCTGCGCCGTAGCTACCCCTTCTACGGCCAGGTCCACCAAGGCGGAATCGCCACCCTCCCACAGCGTTACGCCGTCTTCATGTCCTTCTCGCTGGCCGCCGGCGCCGGTCGCACCGATCTGCAGTCTCTGCTGGCCCGCTGGTCGGCTGCCGGCGCGGTGCTGCAGCAGGGCAAGCCCGTCGGCACGGTCCAGCCACCGGTCGAGGTGCAGCCTCCCAGC
Source organism: uncultured Actinomycetota bacterium (assembly GCA_963826365.1). Lineage (GTDB taxonomy): Bacteria > Actinomycetota > Actinomycetes > Mycobacteriales > Mycobacteriaceae > Mycobacterium. Next base: position 2,926 of record CAWGXA010000021.1, read on the forward strand.
GACACCGGGGAGGCCTACGGACTCAGCCCGGCCAGTCTCACCGTGACGATCGGGTTGGGCCCTTCGCTGTTCGGTGACCGTTTCGGACTGGCCGCACGGCGACCCGCCGTCTTCACCGATCTGCCCCCGCTCGACGGCGACAACCTGGACCCGCGCCTGCACGGCGGCGACCTGTCGGTGCAGGCCTGTGCCGACGACCCCCAGGTCTGCTACCACGCCGTGCGCAACCTGGCCCGCCTCGGCCGCAATATCGTCTTCCCGTTCTGGGCGGTGCTGGGCTTCGGGCGAGCATCAGCCGGGCCCGGTCAGCTCACGCCGCGAAACCTGTTGGGATTCAAAGACGGAACCCGCAACATCGCCACCGACGCGGAGTACGCCCGTTTCGTCTGGGTCGACAATAGCGACCAGCCCTGGATGAACGGGGGCACCTATCAAGTCGTCCGCAAAATCCGGATGCTGCTGGAGACGTGGGACGTCGACCGGATCGGCAATCAGCAGAAGATCTTTGGCCGCACCAAAGAGGAGGGGGCACCGCTGAGCGGTAAGGCCGAATTCGATACACCCAACTTCGCGGCCAAGGGCCCCGAGGGCAATCTGCTCATCGACCCGTCATCACACGTCGGCTTGGCGGCCAGGGAGAACAACGACGGCGTCATGATCCGTCGACGGTCCTACAACTACACCGACGGCCTCGACGCCAACGGCCAACTCAACGCCGGCTTGTTGTTCGTCTCGTATCAAAAAGATCCAGGCGATTTTATTCGTTTGCAGAATCGGCTCGGCGCCCACGACCTGCTCAACGAATACATCCGCCACATCGGCTCAGCTATCTTCGCGATACCGCCGGCACCCGAAGAAGGCCATTTCATCGCCCAAACTCTGTTCAGTTGAGCAATGCCTCATCCACCCGGTCCTGACCACATCGCCGGTGGTGTCCGCGGCAAGCGAACCTCGCCGTCTTGACGATAAATCCAAGACGCCGCCGTCACGCTTTCGCACTCGGCGAGCACTAACCGCATGAAGATCAAACTCATCGACAAACGGAGGAAGTTCATGACCGAAGCGCTCGTCATCGACGCTGAAGGGCTCGACCGGCTGTCCTGTAACGCCAAAGCCAACCCGGAAACCGGCAAGAAGACGCTGAAAGCCAAGACAGTGTGCGAGACCGGGTTCCGCAACATGACCTACGTGCGTGACCTCGCACCGATGCTGGTGGGTGAGCCGCCCGCGTTGCTGGGCGATGACTCGGCGCCCAACCCCTCCGAGACCGCTTTGGCTGCGTTGGGGTCGTGCGTCTCGGTGGGCTTGCTGGCGAATGCCACGCACCGTGGCGTCACCCTCACCAAGATCGAGGTCGAGATGGAAGGTGACATCGACATCTCCGCGGTGTGGGGCGTGGGCGACACCCCGGACGGGAAACTGCTCGGCCTGAGCGCGGTGCGCTGCAAGGTGACCCTGGCCGGCGACGCCGATGAGGCGACGTTGAAGGAGATCCACGACAACGCGATTGCCTGGTCACCCGTCGTGAACACGTTCCGCAACCCGGTCAGCGTCGACTCGACCCTGGCCATCGGCTAGCAACTCAAGACGGGAAGCCCACGGTGGCAAGAACATTGACGAAGTCCGACCTCGCCGAGGTCATCAAGCTGGCCCGGCTCAAACTAGGTTTGAGCTGGGCGCAGATCGCCAAGTCGATCGGCAAGGATCCCGCGTGGACCGTTGCCGCGCTGCTCGGGCAGCATCCGCTGTCGGCCGAAGATGCCTCGATCGTCACTGAACTGCTTGAGCTCGAGGACGAGGCAGTCGCGGTCCTGCAGCTGACGCCGTATCGGGGGAGCGGCGACGCGGTGGCGTCCGATCCGACCATCTACCGGTTTCACGAGGCGCTGTCGGTGTACGGACCGGCCATCAAGGAGCTCATCCACGAAGAGTTCGGCGACGGGATCATGAGCGCCATCAACTTCCAGCTCAGCGTGCAGCGCCGTCCGGACCCGAACGGTGATCGTGTGATCGTGACGTTCGACGGCAAGTTTCTCGACTACGCGTGGAAGCACGCAGAACAGGAGGGCGGACCGTGACCACGGCCGTCGAAGCCGGAATCGGCCTGCTCGAGTCGGAATTGCTGCCCGACATTCGTGCCCATGCCGACGCGTTGGACCGTGACGAAGACACCTCCCGTCGCAGCTTCGCCGCGCTCGGCGCGGCGGGTCTGCTCGGGCTCGGCGCGCCGGGCAACGTCGATGGACTGCTGCCGCAGATGGCTGATGTGATCGGCCGGATCTCCGCGGAATGCATGAGCACCGGGTTCTCGTTGTGGGCGCACCGGATGGCGGTGGAGTATCTGCTCACTGCCGCAACCCCATTCAGCGTCGCCGCTGCGCAGCGGTTGCTCGCCGGGACAACTCCGGGGGTCACCGGAATGGCGTCGGCCTTCAAGGACGCAGCCGGCTGCGGCAGCCTCGACCTCGCTGCCACTCCGGTCGACGGCGGTTACCGGCTGAGCGGTTCGATCAGGTGGGCCAGCAATCTCTATGACGATTCGCTGATGATCACCGCGGCAAGTACCGAGGCCGGCGAGAAGTTGATAGTGGCGCTGCCGTTGAACACATCGGGTGTCGTGCTCGGCGACCACTTCTCGCTGCTGGCAATGGGAAGTACGGCGTCGTCGTACCTGAAACTGCACGACGCGTTTATCGCTTCCGAGCAGGTGCTGTCGGCCGACTTCCTGGGGTTCCTCACCGCCGTGCGTCCCACGTTCCTGGTGCTGCAATCGGCCATGTGCCTCGGGCTGACTCAAACCACCCTGGCTCAAAGCCAACTCGGACTGACCGGGGTGAACGCGGTTTTCGCGGACGAGGTCTCCGACGTCGAACGCAAGCTCGAGGCCGCGCAGCAGGCGTTGGCGAGTGCGGCCGCCGCCGTCGGCGGGCCGCAGCCGCCCAGCAAAAAAGACCTGCTGACGTTTCGTCTCGCATCAGCTGAGATATCCAGTGCCAGTGCGGCATTGGAGATTCGGACCGCGGGTGGCAAGGGGTATGCGAGCCGGACGCCGGCCAGCCGCCGTTATCGTGAAGCTGCTTTCATCCCCGTCCAGTCGCCGTCGGAGGCTCAGTTGCGCTGGGAACTCGATCGGTGCGAGTGAGCGACGGCCCAGGCCAACGGTGACGTCCGATGGACCCGAGTCGCACGCCGCAGCCGAGCATCTGGTCGGCGGAATTCCGCTGGCCAGCCTGGTGCGCGATTTTCACCGGCCGATGCTCAATTTCGCACGCACCATGGTGAATTCGCCGGTGCTGGCCGAAGAGGCGGTGCAAGAGGCATGGGTGCAGGTGCTGAAGTCGTCGGGTTCGTTTGAAGGGCGTTCATCAGTGGCCACTTGGCTGTTTGCCATCGTCAAGAACACCGCCTCACGACACCGACGCCGCGAGTCGCGGATCCGTGAGCACGAGGTGCTGGCCCCCGATAGCGACGAGGCCACCGACCCGTTGTCGGGCCGCATGCATCCGGCCGGGCACCCCGACGCCGGGCACTGGATGGTGCCGCCGTCGAGGCGGTTTCTTCCCGAAGACCAAACCGTGGCAGCAGAATTCGCCAGGTTTGTCCGGGCGGCTGTGGACACGTTGCCGGCGCGGCAACGTCAGCTGGTGATCCTTCGCGATCTTGCCGGCGCGTCCAGCGAGGAAGCGGCGGCGATTCTCGAACTGTCCGCCGAGGCGCAGCGCGCTTTGCTCTACCGCGCCCGGGGCAACCTGCGAAACGAACTGGAGAAGGTCTACCAACGATGACTGTTCACGACAACACAGTTCCCGCCATCGACTGCGTCGACTTCGTCCGGTTGGTCGACGACTTGGTCGACTCCGACCCACAGCAGTGGGGAGCGATCGTCGAAAAACATCTCGAGGATTGCGACCCGTGTCTGATCTACCTGCAACAGATGCTCGATCTCAAGGTCCTGCTCAACCACGTCTTCGACGCCGACAAGCTCAGCGAGGATGACATTGCCGGTGTCGTGACCGCGATTACGACGCTGCGGAATGATCACCAGAATTAGCTTCAGGGTCCTCTGCCCTGACGGTTAGGGACTAAAGCCTCACGACCGACCCCTTCGCCGGCTTGTAACGTCGCTGGTGACGAAGGGAGAACGAAATGTCGGTACCCGGGAAACAACTCGGCATTGTCGTCGCCGCCGATGGCTCGTCCGCGTCGGATGCGGCCGTGTGTTGGGCGGCGCGTGACGCGGCACTGCGCAGCACTGCGCTGACCGTGGTTCACGCGGTTGTCACCCCCATGGCGACGTGGCCACCTGTTCCATACCCTGATTCGTTACTGCTGGGGCTGGAAGACGAAGGCCGCAAGATCGTCGCGCACGCGGTCAAGATCGCCGAGGAGTCGATGCCGGTTGACCGGAAGGTCGCCATCACCGCTCAACTGGTGTATTCGACCCCGGCGCTGACCGTGATCAAAATGTCCGAAGACGCGGAGTTGGTCGTGGTCGGCAGCTCCGGGCGCGGGCTGTTGGCCCGCGGACTGCTGGGCTCGGTCAGCTCGAGCGTGGTGCGGCATGCCGAGTGTCCAGTCGCGGTCATCCGTGACGAAGATCCGTTGATGCCGGATCCGCAGCACGCTCCGGTGTTGGTCGGAATCGACGGCTCGCCGGCCTCTGAGCTCGCGACGGCGATCGCGTTCGACGAGGCGTCCCGGCGCGGCGTTGACCTGCTGGCCATGCATGCGTGGAGTGACGTTGCAGTACTGGACATTTCGGGTTTTGACTGGTCGGCGGTGGAGGGTGAAGCGGAGCGCAGTTTGGCCGAGAGTCTGGCCGGCTGGCAGGAACGCTATCCCGATGTGCAGGTGCACCGACTGATCGTGCGCGATCGGCCGGCGCGACAGCTCGTGGAGAAGTCAGAGTCCGCGCAGCTCGTCGTCGTGGGCAGTCACGGCCGCGGCGGCTTGACCGCGCTGCTGGGCTCGGTCAGCAACAGCGTCCTGCACGCCGTGCGAATGCCGCTGATCGTCGCCCGGCCGTCGTAAGCGACTAGCGGTCCACGCGCACAGCGCGGCGACGTCGTGCCCCGCGCGCAGGACCGTGCGGTCGGGGCGCACGATCGCAGCCGTGGCGCGTCCGCGCCACAGCCACCTCTGCAGGGCGCTGCCAGGGTCGGCGACGAGTACGACGACTCCGCTGTGTTCTAGCGCTACTTGGTCGGCTGCATCCGGGCGGCCGGCGGTGATCAAGGCGAAACTGTGTCCCAGCCTGTCGTCAAGCCGCTGACCGTTTGGCAGAAGCGGATTCGGGCACAGCGTGCCCGCGAGCTGGCGCGGTCGTGAAGTTCTGCAGACTAGTACGGATGAATGCAACGTCGGCGTGGTGGAGTCGACGACCCTGTCGCGCAGCCCCGGCACCAGCCGCAGCCGGGGCAGCACCAGGCGGCGCGCCAGGTTGCCGAGCCGGCCACCCTGGGTCATCGCCCGGCCGACGTTCAAAGCCAGCCGAATCATCTGCAGGGTATGTGGTTTGCGCTCCTGCTCATAGCTTTCCAGAACGTTCGCCGAGAGGGAACCGTTGCGCACGGCGGCAATCTTCCAGGCGAGATTCATCGCATCGCGCATGCCCGCCCCCATACCTTGACCGATGAATGGGGGAGTGAGGTGTGCGGCGTCGCCGAGGATGAAAGTGTTGCCGCGGCGCCATCGGTCGGCAACCTGTGCGCGAAACGTGTACTCCGTCACGCGCACCAGAGTGAGCTCACTTGGCGGCACGTCAACGGTCCAGGGTGTGATCAGTGGTCGGATTGCGGCCAGTGTGGCGAAGTCGCCGGCGCTTTCACCGGCCAGCAGTTGAAACTCCCACCGGTAGCGGCCCGATCCGATGCGCATGTAGGTGCCCGCGCGCATCGGGTCGCACACCTGGTGGACGCCTTCCCACTGGCGCAGATCGGCATCGGTGGCGACATCGACAACCAGCCAACGCTGCTCGAAGCCCAAATCCCGCATCTGCGAACCTATTTGAGCGCGCACAGTGCTGTTGGCGCCGTCGCAGGCCAGCAGGTAGTCGGCGTCGACCCGATGCCGCTGTCCGTCGCAGCGGTCAGTAAAGGTGACGCGCATCCGGCCCGCGTGCTCGGCGACCCCGGTAACCTCGGTGTCGCCGCGTAATTGGGCGTTCGGGTGGCGCTCGAGATTTGCCCGCAACAGTGCTTCCAACTCCGGTTGATCGAACATGTTGGCCTGCGGGAAGCCGTTTCGGCTATGCGAGGTGTCTCGAGTGAATTCGGCAAGTACCTTGAACCGCGGATCGACTAGCCGCAAACCCAGCGTGGGACGAGAAATCGCGGCGAACTCCTCGGCAATGCCCAGACGCGCGATGATGCGGTAGATCTCGTCGTCCAGGTGTACCGCGCGCGGCTGCGGATACACCCCGGGCCAGCGGTCGAGGACAAGGCAGTCCACGCCGTGCTGTGCCAACAGCGTGGCGGCGGTGACACCCGTCGGTCCCGCCCCGACGATGACCACTGGAACGTGCCGAATGGCCCGATCGCTCACGCGGATCTGACTGTGGTGCGCTGGGTTCCGAGGTCGATGGCTCCGTCGTCGGTGGCCACCGACGCCTCCACGATGTCACCGTCGCGCAAGTACTTCGGGTTGCGGGCCTGGCCGCTGAAGAACAGCTTCCACTTGAGGGTCGTCGGCAGCAGGTTTCCCATCATCGCCAACGGCTTCGGCGGGGCGCTCAGCGCGGTGCCGGCCGGGGTGCCGGTGAGAATCAGATCGCCAGGGGCGAGCTCCTGAAACCGAGTGAGCGACTGCAGTGCTCGCAGCGGCCGATACAGCATGTCGTCGGCGACCAACGCATTTTGCCGCTCGGTGCCGCTAACGCTCAGACGTAGCCGTAGATCACCGAACCGTCTGAGCTCGTCACCGGTCAGCAGCACCAGCTCCGGCCCGACCGGAGTGAAGGTCGGATAGGACTTGGCCTCGTAGAACTGGGTTTGTGGAAGCTGGATGTCTCGAGCCGAAACATCGTTGGCCACAACGAGTCCGGCGATGAACTCGCTCAGGTTCGTCTCCGAAATCGTTGTGTCGACCGGAATTGCGCGCCCGATCACCAGCCCGATCTCCACCTCATAGTCGAGCAGCTTGACGTGTTCGGGTTTGACGATCTCGTCGAAGGGACCGGTGATCGACGCCGATGCTTTGCGGAAGAACGTCAGTGGCACCGACGCCGGGTCCATGCCCGCATCCTTGATGTGCGATACGAAGTTGGTCATCTGCGCCACGACTCGGCATGGTCTGGTCAGCGGTGAGAGCAGGTTCAGGCCCTCGACCGAGACGGTGTCTACACCGCTGGCGGCAGCCTGGATCGCGTCCCGGTCGGCCAGCAGCTGACCAGTCGTCGTCGCTGTGGTGTCGATCTTGCTGGCGCCGGTAGCGGTCTTGACCCACCAGCCGTCAGAAGTGTGCAGCACGGAAATAGTCATGAGACGGGTACTTTCAGTAGGCCGATGAGGCGGCTGATATTGAATTCGTTGCGGGTCCCGAGGGCGGTGATCGCCGAAACTAGTTCGTGGCGAGCCGATTTGAAGTCGGTGCCGAGGAAGTCTCTGCTCGCTGGCGGTCCCCACTGCGCCAACCCGGATGCGGCGAAGGGCGCCCAGCCGGGCTCGAGGGTGTTGTCGAACATGTCGCCGTCGGCAAAGTGTTCGACCAGCAAGCCGTCGTCGTCGCGCCAATAGTCGAAGATCTGACTGCCCTGGATGTGCCTGCCGATTCCCCACGACCTCAGATAGCCACGCTCCCTGAGGTATTCGCCGCCGGCCGCCAGGGCGTCGAGGTCGCTGACTTGATACGCCGAATGCACGTACCGGTTGGCCGGGCCCAGCGCAATCGCAAGGGTGTGGTGATCGGCCGGTGTCGAGCCCTGATCGCAACGGATGAAGCTCATGGTCGGGCCGCGTCGGCGCTGGCCCGGAAAGAACAGGAAGTCGCTGACGATCATCCCCAGGTTGTCCAGATACCAATTCAGCGTTTCGAGATACTTGGTCGACTGCACCACCAGATGGCCAAGTCGCTGGACCCGTGCGGGCACCCGTGGCGGACGTTGGGCGATGTTGGCGCGCAGCACGTCATCTCCGAAGTTGAAGGTGTGCGGCCGCTGGACTTCTAGCTCCGGTTGTTCGTGCACACCGGCGACCACCCGGACCTCCATGCCGCTGGGATCGATCAGATCGACCGACTGACCGCCGATGCTCTCCGGCAGCCGCCGCACGCGGGTGCCGAAATTGTCTGCCAGCCGCCGTAGGTCGGCGTCGTCGCCGGCCCGAAACGCTGCGCCGGCGAATCGGGTATGCGGCCCGCGACGCACGATCACGCACGGCGCGCCCGTGCGAGTTCCGCGCAGCTGAATCTCGTCGGGACCGCGCAGTAACACCTGAAACCCGAAGGCCCTCGCAAACGCCTCGGAGCGCGTCAGGTCCGGCTTCTCGAATTCGAGCCAGGCGAGGTCGACGGCCTTGATCACGGGATCTCGCGACCGGCCCGGGTGTTCGCCGGGCAGCGTCCCTTGCTCACTGTGCAGGTCGCGGTGCCCGCTGCTGGCTTGAATCACAAACTCTCCCAAGTAACTGACGAAATCGTCACATATTGAGCACTGCCCCGTCAAGCTTGCTGACGAAATCATCAAAAGTGATTCATACTTCTACCCATGACCGCGATGCCCGACGATTCCGGCCCGCCCAACCGTTTGGAGCAGCGCAAGCTGCGCACCAGGGCAGCACTGGTCAAGGCGGCGCAACGGTTGATCGCCGAGGGAAGAGTCAATGTGCCGGTGCTGGAGATCACCCGGGCTGCGGATGTGGGGATGGGTTCCTTCTACAACCACTTCGACAGCAAGGAGCAGCTATTCGAGGCCGCGGTCGCCGACGTGCTCGACGCTCACGGAGCAATGCTGGACCGCCTCACCGAGTCGATCGACGATCCGGCCGAAACGTTCGCTGCCAGCTTTCGCCTGACCGGTCGGCTATTCCGTCAGCGCCCCCAGGAGAGCGAGATCTTGCTGGCGCACGGACCGGCGCTGCTGTCGGCCGAACGCGGGCTGGCTCCGCGCGCGCTGCGCGACATCCGGGCCGGCGTCGACGCCGGCAGGTTTCACCTCGACGACCCCGAGCTTGCCCTCGCCATGGCCGGGGGCGCGCTGCTTGGGCTCGGCCAACTGTTGCGTGACGACCCGGACCGCGACGACGCCCAAGCCGCCGACATCGTCACCGAGAGTGTGCTGCGTTTGTTCGGGCTCGGCGCAGCCGAGGCGCACGCAGTCTGTCAACGCCCGCTGCCCGACGGCATCTTCGTTTCAGGCGTAGCTGCGGGCTAGCCGGTAGTTGCGGGGTGCACCGATCGCGGGCCGACCCGCGCCGGCTGCAACGCGACCAACAGCACTCCAGCGGCGAAAACCACTGCGGTCCACCACGAAAGGTGCCCGTCGGGAGCGAAGCCCGCAGCGGCGGTCATGGATAGGCCATAGGCGGCCATCGCGGCGCCGACCAGCATGACCGGTTCCACCCAGCGCTCCGTAAGAGGGATAGCGAGCAGGGGGAGCGGGGCCGCGAAAAGACGCCGCCCCCACCACAACAACACCATTTCGGCCGCCGTCACCAGGCCGAGGATGATCACCCATTCCAGCCGACCGAGCCACCAGTCCGCGGTTCCCTCGGGCGGCTGCGGCAACAGTCCGGCCGGATAGCCGACGATCGCCACGATCACGACGGGAATCATGTGCCATAGGTAAAGGGCCATCACGTTGTTGTTGCCGACGGACAGCATCCGCTGCATGAAGACGTGGCGCAGTGCGCGATCGAGCGTGGGTGCCAACGCCATCACTATTCCGGCTTGTGCGCACGCAAACGCCAACAGCGCCACGGTGGGCGGTGTCGTGTTGTCGATCGTCTGACCGGGCACACCAATCATGCTGACCGGATAGAATTTCAGCCAGATCAACAGTCCGAGCGCGACGGACGACACCATCGCCAGCAGCGCCGGGCGGTAGCCGTTCAACAACCCGCCACGCCAAGCGATTCCGAGCTGATAAAGCGTTCCCCAGCACAACAGATAGTTCATCCAATCGAGGTACTGCACGTGACCGCCGAGCCTGGCGACGTCTACCACCACGACCACCACACCTAACGCGGCAGGGACTAACAGTCCCCAACGACGATGTGCGGCAATGGCAATCGGCGTCAGCGATACGACGACCAGATAAACCGCCAGGAACCATAGGTGCATCGCCACCGCCCAGCCGGCGTATTCGAGCACCGAACCGCCGATGCCGCAGGCGCTCAGGGCAACCACCACCACCGACACCAGCACGCCGTACACCGCTGTGGGCCCGAGAACTCGGGCTAGTCGATGCTGAAGCCAGGTCTGGCGCGCAACGCCATCGCCGTCGTGCCGATGCGTCCACGACACCGCCCCGGCATACCCGGCCACCAGAAAGAACGCGGGGACCGCCTGGAAGGGCCAGGTAAGCCACTGCGTCCAGGGCAGGTCGACGAGCGGGTCCTGCCTGCCGAATTGTCCATCGTGGTAGGTCACCGATCCGGCCAGCCAGTGCCCCAGCACAATCAGAACTACACCCGAAACACGGTAGAAATCGACCGCCAGATTCCGGTCCGGTCGTGGGCTGTTTGCCTGGTTCATCAGATCGGAGGAAGCTCGACGCGGGACACAGCGCCACGGTACCTGTCCGGCGCTTGGCGATGCCGCGTAGATTATGTGTCCGAGGCAGATGTGTTTAAGGACGGCAGAGAGTTGTACGCATGGCTGAGTGGTCAGCCGAACCGGCCGGAAATGTAATCCTCAGTGGCCTTTTGGTCCGGCTTGGAGAAAATCTTCTCGGTGTTGTTGATTTCGACCAACCGTCCAGGCTTGCCGGTGGCCTCCAGGTTAAAAAACGCGGTCTGATCGCTGACGCGCGCGGCCTGCTGCATGTTGTGGGTAACGATGATGATCGTGTAGTGCTGTTTTAGCTCAGCGATCAATTCCTCGATAGCCAGCGTCGAGATGGGGTCAAGCGCGGAACAGGGTTCGTCCATCAGCAACACACCAGGCGAGACGGCGATCGCCCGTGCGATGCACAGCCGCTGCTGCTGGCCACCGGATAGGCCACCGCCGGGCGCGTCCAGCCGATCTTTGACCTCGTTCCATAGGCTCGCTCCGCGCAACGACCGTTCGGCAAGTTCATCGAGGCTTTTCTTCTTGTGCATTCCTTGCAGTTTCAATCCAGCGAGCACATTGTCGCGAATCGACATGGTGGGAAAGGGGTTTGGGCGCTGGAAGACCATCCCGACAATGCGGCGCACACCAACCGCGCCGACCCGCGCACCGTAGATGTCCCAGCCATCGAGCAACACCGATCCCTCTACCCGCCCCCCCGGGACGGTCTCGTGCAGACGGTTCAGGGCCCGTAAAACGGTGGACTTGCCGCACCCGGATGGCCCGATCAACGCGGTGACGCTTCGCGGACTGACCGTCATGTTGAGGTCGGCCACTGCCTTAAAGGAGCCGTAGTAAATGTCGACATCCCGGACTTCCACCCGTTTCGCGCCCCTGCGCTGGACAGGACCCCTCGCCGGCTCCGTCGCTGCGGGCGCTGGCGGGGCCGTGTGTTCGGAACTCCCGATCGCCGCGCCGTCCGTTGTCACGTTGATGTGTTGTGTCACGCGATCCTCCTGTGATGTCGTTCGCGTGCAGACCCGGCCAGGGGGACCTGCGTTGTTGTTGCCCTGTGTTGACCGACACCGCGCAGCTCGAGCGCGGGTTAAGGCAACGGTGGACTGCCCAGACCGTCGGCCTCCCCAGCCGACCCGTGTGTGCCGCGTTGAACACTGAAGCCAGGGCCATGCTCATGCTCTAGGTTCGGTCACATGTCCGCGACCAACGCTGGTCCGGCTGGCGATCCATCGGGCCGCCAAGGTGAAAAGCAGGACCATCATCACCAAAGTGAGTGCACCTGCCCAGGCGCGGGCTTGGGCGGCTTTGTATCCGGTTATGGCGTTACCGAAGATCTGTAGGGACAGTGTCGACATGCGCTTGGTTGGGTTGAGCTCGATGAACAAGTCGTTGCCGAGCGCGGTCAGCAGCAGCGGCGCTGTTTCTCCCATGGCGCGCGCGAATGCGAGCATGATCCCGGTGATGATCCCAGAACTGGCAGTGGGCAATATTATTGACATAATGGTGCCTGCCTTGCTGGCGCCCAGCGCCAGCGAGGCTTCACGCAGTTCGCGGGGCACAAGTCGCAGCATTTCTTCGGTCGAGCGGATCACCAGCGGCAGCATGACCAGTCCGAGGGCTATTCCGCCGGCTATGCCAGAGAATCCGAAGAACACCACCCACATCGCGTACACCAATGCGCCGGTGACGATTGTTGGCACGCCGACCAGGATGTCGGTGAGAAAGCGTGTCACCCGGGCCAGTTGGCCTCCGTATTCGACCAGATAGATCGCTGCCGCGATACCAACGGGCATCGACAGCAGCGTCGCGATGCCGGTAACGATCAGGCTTCCGATGATGCCGTTGAGGAACCCGCCGCCTGGCTGGCTGGGATTGCCGGGCGGGGTCTGGGTGAGGAACTCCGGGCCCAGGTACTTCAGTCCCTGTCCGGCGACGTAGACGAGCACCCAGACCAGCACGCCGACGGTCGCGATCATGACCGTCAGCAGCACGGCGTGCATGAACAGGTTGATGATTTGGCGGCGGCGCTCACCGGGGAACGCGTCGACCTCCGACAGTCCGTCGAGCGGTTCTTTTTCGATCGTCGTGCTCATGCGATGTGCTCCGAAACCCGGCCGACGATGCGCTTGCCGATCACGTTGACGACCAAGGACAACAACAGCAGCGCGAATGCCACCACGAACAGTGAATCCAGATGGAAAGGCTGGTTGGCTTCGGTGAATTCATTGGCGATGACGCTCGGCATGGTGGATCCCGCGCGCATGATCCCGTGCGGGATCGTCAATACGTTGTTGCCGATCAGCATGGTCACCGCGATTGTTTCGCCGAACGCCCGGCCTAGACCCAGGATCGCAGCGCCGATGATTCCCGAACGCGACCGCGGCAACACCGCGATGCGCATCATCTCCCATTTGGTCGCGCCCACCGCCAGCGCAGCTTCCCTTTCGGCGGTCGGTGCGGTGTCGAAAACTTCCCGACAAATCGCGGTGACGATAGGAAGCACCATGATCGCGAGGACGACTCCCGCCGCGAACACGGAATATCCGAAAAATGGGCCCTGGAACAACCAGCCGATCACCGGGATGCCTGACACCGACGTCAATCCGCGACCGATCGGCCCCAGCGCGGGGATCAAAGCGAACAGCCCCCAAAAGCCGTAGACCACGCTTGGGATTGCCGCGAGCAGGTCGACCAACGAGGACAACGGTCGGCGAAGCACCGCGGGCGACAGATTGGTGATGTAGAGGGCCACCGCGATCGCGACCGGCACCGCGATCACCATCGCGACCAGCGAGGTCACCACGGTCCCGTAGATGAACTGCAAGATCCCGTAGGGATTCGGCGTGGATAAGGTGGCCTCTGCCTCCGATGGCGCCCATCGAGCGTGAAAAAAACTCAGCGGCCCGTAGTGCGACAGTGCCGGCCACGCCCTTATTAAAAGGAACACTGCAGTCGCCACTAAGACCGCGATCACGGTCAGCGCCGCGATGGCCATCGCCCGGCCGAACAGCCCGTCGATGAACCGGCCGTCCGATGATTGCTCCGACGTGTCGGGCGGGGACAGGACTTCCGCGGTCAAAACGTTCCCTTGCGGTTATCCCGGATCATTTCGCGACCGGGCCGCCATCGAGGGTGATTTTTTGAACCACGCCCACTGCCAAACCCTGCAGATCCTTGCCCAGCGGGGCGTAGTTGACGCTGGCAGCATCGTCCTGACCGTTAGACAGGGTCCAGGAGAAGAAATTGACCAGCGCCTTTGCCTTCGCCGGGTCGGTCTGGTTCTGATACACCAACCCGTAGACGGTGCCGGTGATTGGGTAGGCGTTCGGATCGGACCCGTCGGTCAGGCTTACCCGCAGGTCGGGTGGGTAAGTGATGCCCTGGGTGCCCGCGGTGATGGTGGCGACGCAGGGCTGAATGAAGTTGCCCGCCTTGTTTTTCACGACGCCGTAATTGAGGTTCTGCGCCAACGCGTAGGCCAACTCGACGTAGCCGATGCTTCCGTCGGTCTGGTTGATCACCCCGGAAACGCCCTCATTGCCCTTGCCGCCGATGCCCACTGGCCACGCAATGTCCTTGCCAAAGCTCCTATCGGGGCCGCCAAGCGTTTGCACCCAGGTCGGGCTTTCCTTGGTCAGGAAGTCTGTCCAAACCGCGGTTGTGCCGGAGCCGTCCGAGCGGTGGGCCACGGCGATCGGCTGGTCGGGCAGGGTGGTGCCCGGATTCAGCGCGACTAGTGCCGAGTCATTCCATTTGGTGATCTTCCCGGCGAAGATCTTGCCCAACGTGTCACCGTCGAACTTCAGGCCGGTTTGAACCCCCTTGACGTTGTAGGTGGGTATGACGGCGCCCAGAGTCAACGGGATGTGCAGGGTCGGGCCGAATTTCGCAGCCGCAAGCTCGCTGTCCTTCATCGGGGTGTCGGATGCACCGAAGTCGACTGTGCCGGCGATGATCTGCTGCACGCCGCCGCCAGACCCGATCGGCTGATAGGCGACCTGCACCCCATCGGATTGTGAGTAGTTCTTGGTCCACACCGACATGGCCGGCGCCACGAACGTCGACCCGGCGCCCGACAAACTGGTCGCACCGCCGTCGATCTTGGGGATCGTCCTAGGGTAGCCGGGCTTTGCTGCCGCCTGCTGGCCGCAAATCTGGCCCGCTAGGCCCTGCTGGGTGTTGCTGGCGGCCCCACCGCCACTGGTGCTTCCACACGCTGTCAGCCAACTCGCAGCAGTAATGGCGACCACGGCAGTGATCGTCATGTTGCGGAGGAACATCAACCCCTCCTGAATCCTGCGATGCCGGTGGCATCCCCTTCATCGAAGACTGTCGACATGAACAAGCAGCGTTTCGAACCTGACAGGGAAATGAACGCCGCAACGCCGCTGCAAGCAAGCGCGTAGCGGCGCCCACTCGATATCCACGGCGAACCTCCTGCGGGGCGTCGAACCCGATCACCTCGGACCTGCCATGGCAGCACGTTCCGCAGCACCGCGGCATCCACCGGCGGCTCACGTCAGTGGCTGAAATTCGATGACAAGGTTGCAGCAGGCGCTACCGCGGTCTCGACAAGAACTCCACTGAGTGGCTGAGGTTCTGTTCCGCAGCGCTGGTCAGTCCCTGGTGGAGTTCCCATTCGTAGCCGCGGATCGCTAGCAAGTAGGCGTCGGGAACGGTTTCGAAGCACTGCTGGGTGGTCGCCAGGATTGCCGGCACGGAGAGTGCGTGCGAGGTGAAGCTGAAGTCCAGCTTCGGCTCCGGACGTCTCACGGTGAACGATTCGACCGCAGGGTCTTTCGTGGCATCCACGAACAACACTCGCGTGTATCGGCTGATCAGATCCGCGTCTTCGAGGCCCAGCTGATAGGTACGGCGTAGGCGTGCGCGAGGCTGAGGATGGATCTGCTCGAGCCGGTCGATGAAGGCCCAGCCCAATCCGTCGTCGTGACGTCCGTCGTTGCCGATGCCATAGATCAGCGACGTGGGGTTGTCGAAGAGCCCGAGCGTGACATAGTGCGGTTCAGCGCGCACGCTCATCGAGCACCCGCCCCTGCGTGTCCACAACGGTAACGATCAACGGCATCTGCCCCAGCGCGTGAGTGGCGCAGCTCAGGCAGGGATCATAGGCGCGGATCCCCACCTCGATGGCGTTCATCATGCCCTCGGTGATCTCATCCTGGCCGCCGAGATAGTCCTCGGCGACGCTGCGTACCGTTCGGTTGAGCACCTGGTTGTTCTGGGTGGTAGCCACGATCAGGTTGGCGAAGGTGATATTGCCTTCGCGATCGGCGCGGTAGTGGTGCAGCAGGGTCCCCCGGGGGGCTTCCACCACACCGACCCCTTCCCCGGTCCAGGCGTCGGCACCGGGCGACACCACCAGGTCATCCCTTTGCACGTCGGGGTCGTTGAGCAGGTCCCTGACAACCTCGGCGGCGTGGATGATTTCAATGGTGCGCGCCCAGTTCGTGTGCAGCGTCATGTTATTAGCGCGTCCGCCGGTGTAAGCGTGGAACTTCTCCAGCGCTTCGGCGGCGATTGGGGTCGACAGACTCCGCGTGACGTTGAGCCGGGCCAGCGGGCCCACCCGCACCGATCCGGCGTCGCGGCCGAGGTCGGTGAGGAACGGGAACTTCATGTAGGTCCACTTCTCGACACCCTCGGAGAAGTGGTCGAGATAGTCGCGGTAATCAAACTCACGGATGAGCTTCTTCTGCTCGTCGACGACCCGGAGCCGCCCATCGTAGTAGTCGACGTTGCCGTCATCGTCCACCAGGCACATATTCAGCGCCGACACATTGGCGAAGCCGTCGACCTGGGCACGGTGCTCGTCGTGGAAGTCGTAGAACATCTGCAGACCCAGCTGAGCGTCGTCGATGACCTCGTCGATGGAGGATAAGCCGTCCTCGCCGCGCAGCAAACGGTTCACGTCGGCCGCTGTGAGGCTTTTGTTCACGCCGCCGGGCACCGCGGAAAGGCCGTGCATGCGCTTTCCGAAGACGGAGGCGATGACCTCCTGGCCCCACTTGCGCAGCCGGACAACACGTTTGATGAGACCGGGGTTGGCCTCGATCAGTCCGATTAAGTTGCGCTGCTCGGGCGCGGCGTCGATCCCGAACAACATCTCCGGTACCACCAGGTAGAAGTAGGCGGTGACGTGTGATTGCAGCATCTGTGCGTAGTGACCCAGCCGGCGCATCTTGACTGCGGTCGGGGTGAGACGCGTGCCCGACGCAGGCCCGACCCCGATCATGTCGTCGAGCGCCTTGGCCCCACCAAGGTGGTGGCTGACGAAGCAGATCCCGCAGATCCGCTGCATGAGAACTGGTGCTTCCCAGTACGGGTGGCCCTGGATGAACTTCTCATAGCCCCGGAACTCCACCACATGCAGCTTGGCGTCGATGACGTTGCGGTCGTCATCGAGTTCGATGACGACCTTTCCGTGTCCCTCGATTCGGGTGACCGGATCGATTACGAGTGTCTTCGCCATACCGGCATTCCCCGATCAGTCGAAACGGTTGAGAGACTTGGGCAGATTCACGGGACGTCCGTTGACCAGATCCTCCAGGACGTCGAGGATTGCGTCCGCCTCCGGCGGGCAGCCCGGGATGAAGTAGTCCATCTGCACGACCTCGTGGCACGGATAGACGTTGTTGGTGAGGATGGGGATCCGATGGTGGTAGGGCACCACCGGACTGGAGGTGGGCGGCGCCGTCGGGGAGTTCGTGTAGGCCTCCGCCAGACAATCCTTGAGCCCCACCAGGTTACGCAGCGCCGGGACACCACCCCAGATCGCGCAGGCGCCGACCGAGATCAGAACGTCGCAGTTGTCCCTGAAGTGCCGCAGCGTCTCGATATTGTCTGCGTTGGCGACCCCGCCCTCGATGAACCCAATCGCGCACCGCTCCGGAATGCGCTTGATGTCGGTGAACGACGATCGCAGTATGGTGATTTTGTCCAGCAGGTCGATCATCCGCTCGTCGATGTCGAGCAACGACAAGCTACATCCCCAACAACCGCACAGGCTGATCATCGAGACCTTGATCTTCCCAGCCCGCTTGGCCGCCAGTTCCGGGTCGAGCGGGGTGGCCGGAAGTTCGTGCGATGCAACCTCATTGGTGTTCGGCGTCGTCACTTTCCATGCCTCCGTGAAGGTTCCAGCGCCTGGTCCTTCACCGATTCGACGTCGTAGCGCCGCTCGCCGATAGGCTCGTCATAACCCACCCCCTTTTCGAGTATCGTTCCGACGGGACAGATGTCGACGGCCTCGC
>CAWGXA010000022.1:0-23921 GCA_963826365.1 uncultured Actinomycetota bacterium
CGGGGCAACCACGACAGGGACCCTAGGAGGGCTTTCGACCTCGTTCGGTGGCATCGGGGAGAGTTTGCTTACGAACTACGCTTCTCTGCCGGGCTGGGCCGGCATTTCTTTGATGAACACCGTGCTCGGGCCCCTTATTGGTACGCCGATGAGCAATGCATTGACCGCCGCGGTCGCGCCCGTAGCCGATGTAGCGGCGGGTGCGGCCGGGGCGGCGGACGCGGCAGGCGGCGCGGCGGGCGCCGGTATTGCAGACTTGGGCGGTATGGCGGGCATCGGTGAAGCTGCCTCGGTCGGAGCGCTGGCGGTGCCGCAGAGCTGGGGCTGGGCCGCGGCCGGTCTACCGGCGACGTTGGGCAACGTGCCGTTGGTGTTGCCAGGCATCGATGTGGGCGCAACAGGTGGGCTGCCACTTGCAACCGGGCTGCCAATGATGATGGGCGGGCTACCGCGGGCCGCCATGGCGGGCGCTGCAGGGGTCGTCGCGGGCGCTGCTGGCGCCAAATACCTGCCACGCCTCAGCGTAGTAGCACGCTCACCAGCCGCCGGATACGCGGCTGCGTCGGCAGGCCCGTCAATCGCGAAATATCCTGTGCCCGCCGGGTTCCCGACAAACGGACACGCGCCCCCTGGATACCAGCCGGCCATCGTGTACCTGCCAACCAATGGGCACGAGCCGGCTAACGTCGACAAGTAGAGGGCCTCTGGCTTCAGGCGCTGCTGGCAATTGCGCCGCAAGCCTATTCGGAATCCGACGGGTCAGCCGGAAAGGCCCCGCAAGAACGACCGCCACCAGTGAACGATTCGACATGCGCGGTGCTGGAGAGGTCACATGCCGCTATCGCCAGCCTGGACACGAGGTGCCGATGTACCTGTTCGTGAGCGAGGGCAGCGCAGCCGATTTGGAGGCAGATCTGTTGGGGTGGGACGAGTTTCACAAAGGGACGTTGACGGTGGAACCACTTGCCGCCAACCACGCCTCCCTACTCGAACTGCCCAAGGTAGGGCAGGTCGCACGGCTGATGCTCGAGTCGCTTCAGCAAGCGCGAGGATCGACACGCACAGGACACCCTCAGGCAACACTGGCGGGATGTGCGCTGAAGCAAGTCCCGCAGCGGCTTGCACGCGAGGTTCGACGCAGCCCCGGGCTGCCTGCCTATGCCACTGCGGACATTCGCGCGTGATCCCCAAAAGCTACTTGACTCGCCAAGTTCCGCCCGGCGTCCTCCTGACCTATGCCCGTTCTCGAGATCCCGCCAGCCTCACTAATCACGTGATACCCAAAAGTACAGAAAAGCTAGTAATCCGTCATAAAAGTATGTAACATACGCATCTATGTGGACGGGCAGTTTGTACAGAGGCCGCGCTTTGATGGCCATCCCAACGAGAGCGCCGCACCGCGGAAGCTGGCCGGTGACATGCGGAGGCCACCTTCCCACGGCCGACGGCCGACCCGCCTCAGGCAGTCCCTACAAGCTGGGCAACGGTCTGCCATACAGCTCCTACACCCCGTATCACCTGTGCCATTTCGAGGTCCCGGGCGTGGCGGCCAACGCCTAAGTCGACTCGCCATGACCACCTCGTCGCTTTCCCGCCCAGCCGGCCCTGCGCCCGCCATTGAGCTCCCGTCGTCGTTCGGCCATGACACCACTCGACGTTGGCAGCGTCGGTATTCGGCGTGTCTGCGCGTCAGCGACTCTGTGATCGTGTTCGCATCGGTGATGCTGGCCCAGTTCGTGCGGTTCGGGGACAACCCGGCCACGTCCGGCTATACAGCCCTGGTCATGACGTCGTTCTCGGTGCTGTTCGCTGCGCTTTGGATGTCGTTCCTCGCGGTGTTTCACAGCAGATCGACGCGGATCATCGGCGCGGGCATCGACGAATACCGCCGCATCGTGAGCGCATCGTTCTGGACGTTCGGAACCATCGCGATGGCAACTTTGCTGGCCAGGATTTTCCTGGCGCGAGGCTATTTAGCGGTTGCGCTTCCGGTAGGCACCATCGCGCTGCTGGCCAGCCGGGCATTGTGGCGTCACCACCTCGCGGGGAAACGAGCGCATGGCAAATGTCAGACGAGGGTATTGGCGATTGGTGATCACCGGGCGGTCTCGCACCTTGGGCACGAATTAACCCGAAACCCCAGGGGCGGCTACATCGTGGTCGGGGTCGGTATTCCGGGATATGGGCCGTCCCGTGGCGAAAGCCTTATGGTGCATGGCCGCGAAATCCCGATTCTCGGTGACGAAACGCAGGCCCTGTCTGCCATCGGTCATTGCGGCGCGGACACCGTGGCGGTGACGGGGACAGAACGTTTCGGTGTGCAGGAGATCAGGCAACTGATGTGGCGGCTGGAGACGATGGACGTCGACCTCGTAGTCGCGCCCGGGGTAATGGACGTCGCGGAAGGACGGCTGGCTATGCGGCCGGTCGCGGGATTTCCCTTACTGCATGTCGAAAAACCCCAATATCAAGAAGCCAAGTGCTTCCAGAAGCGGGCTTTTGACTTTTGCTTCGCTTTGGCAGCCCTTATCGGAACATCGCCACTACTTATCGCATCGGCTATAGCTATTAAATTGACAAGCAAAGGACCGATATTCTACCCATCCGAGCGTATCGGACTCGATGGTAAGCCCTTTGCGATGCTGAAATTCCGGACAATGGTGGACGGCGCGGACAAGCAAATCGACTCCCTGCTGGCGCTGAATGAAAGCACGGGCGGCATGCTGTTCAAAATACGTGAAGATCCGCGGGTCACACACATCGGCAGAATGCTGCGTCGATTCAGCATTGATGAATTGCCACAATTCATCAATGTGTTGAAGCGGGATATGAGCGTCGTTGGTCCGCGGCCGCCGCTGAAGCGAGAAGTGGCGAAGTACAACGGCGACGTGAAACGACGGATGCTGGTAAAGCCGGGTGTTACCGGCTTATGGCAAGTAAGCGGCCGTTCAGATCTCTCGTGGGATGAATCGGTACGGCTGGATTTGTCGTACGTCGACAACTGGTCGATGGCCGGCGATCTGCTCATCATCGCCAAGACGGTAAAGGCTGTCTTGATGAGCGACGGAGCGTACTGAGTGCGCCGCGACTTACGGCGCGCGGACAGGCGCGCGGCCGGCCGACGAACCGGTGGCCGCATCGACGACAGGTTCTATTGCCCCTAAGCGCATGGCTTATGGGTTCGCGATCCAGCTGGCCTGCCGGGTGTTCGGGATGCTGGCCTCAGTGGTTTCGGTGTCTATGACTGCCCGCTATCTGGGTCCCGACCGCTACGGTCAGCTCACGATCGCGGTGGTCTTCATCGGGACCTGGGCCAGCCTGACCGACCTTGGTATCGGCGCCGTCATCGTGCGGCGCGTGACTTCCGGCCGCGGCGAACTGGAACGCCTAGTCCGGATGAACAGCGGCCTGTCATTGGTGTACTGCGTGCCCCTGGCGGCGTTGGCGGCTGGGTCAGGATTGCTCGTCTACCGCGACTCCGACGTGCGAACGATGCTGGTGGTGCTGTCCGGGCAGCTGCTGATGATGACGATGACCGCACGGTTCGAGCCGCTGTTCGTCGCCAACGTCCGATTCTTTGCTATGGCCTTCTCCGACGTCGCCAGCCGGCTGGCCACGCTGGCGGCGGTCGCCTGGCTGGTCGCAACCCGCGCGGACATCGTCTGGTTTGCAGTGGCTCAACTCATCCCGCCCGCCCTGCAACTGCTGATCCAGGGCACGGCGGCGTCAAGGTACATCTCGTTGCGCCCGGTCTTTTCGTCGCGGGAGACCGCCGATCTGTTGCGCGAAGGCCTGCCGGTGATCGGTGCGGTAGTGCTCGCGACCGTGTACTGGCGCTGTGACGGCGTGATCCTGTCCCTGTTGAGCAGCCATGCCGAGGTCGGGGTGTTCGGATTGGCGGTCCACGGTCGCGTTCAACACCGTGGTCGTGGCAACGTTTTTCCAGAACGCGACATTGTCGACGGCCACCGAGCTGTTCTCGTGTGATGTCGCGCGCCTTCGCCGGGTTCATGCGCCGCAGCGTGGAGCTGATGTGGTTCCTGGCGGCCCCGGTTGCGGTGATCGGAGGTCTGCTGGCCGGACCCCTGATCGGGTTCTTCGGCGATCAGGCGTTCGTTGGTCGCGGTACACCGACGCTGGCATTGCTGTGCATCGCCGCAGCACTACGGTTCGTCGGCAGCACTCTCAGCCAGGGTTTGTTCGCTTGCCACCATCAAAGGTTCCTGTTGCGGATGTCCTTCGCGGAACTCGGGGTCATCGCCGGGCTCAACTTCGCTCTGGACGGACGGTACGGAGCCGTCGGCGCCGGCATCGCCCTGGTGTGTATGGAGGTGTCCCGCATGCTGATCTCCAGTTGGTGGTTGCGACGACAGTGCGGCTACCGCACACCGGTGGCCTTCTTGCTGCGACTGCTGACGCCGTTGGCGGCAAGTGTCGCGGTGGCGCTGCTGCTGGCCGACGACCACGTGGTGCTGCGTTGTACAGCTGCATTTGCCGCATATCTGGCGACCAGCTTGGCCGTCGGCCCAATCAAGTGGTCGACCCTGGCCGCGCTGCGCGGACAGCGGGTGATGGCGTGAGTCGCGAAAGGGACCGGGCCTATCTGAAGCCCGCGCCCGGCGCGGTGCTCCCGCTGCCGTCCGGGCGCCGGCTCGCGGTGCTCATCGTGGCGGATGAGAACCACGAGTTGCTCGAGCAGTGTCTCGCCAGCGTCACCGAGCACCTGCCCGAGCTGCCTGTCTACATCTACGCGCGCGGCGGCGATGGATATCCCGGGCGTGTGGAACTGGCCGCCCGCCACCCCGAGACGCACTGGGTTTCGGGGCCGGTGAACCTCGGCTTCGCGGCAGCCTTCAACGCGTTGGTGGAGCACGCGCCGCCGGATGCCGATCTGCTGGTACTCAACTCCGACGTGCGGCTTCGGGGGCCGCTGACTCGCACCCGCGAGCTACTTGGTCAGCCGGGGGTCGCGGCTGTTTCGCCGCTGTGGCGTGTCAGCGGCAGTCCGGGTCCGGCGCCGTGGGACAACGCGTCGCAGCGCATCACATTGATACGCGCGTTGGTCGCCGCGGCGGGCTACTCCGATGCGCTGCGCGGCACGCCGCTTTCCCATCTTATGCGCGCGACAGCCGACCGAATCCCACACCATCGAGGGCTACGCCTCCGGCGCGTGCCTGGTGATCAACCGAGCGGCCTGGAACGTCGTGGGCGGCTTCGACGAAGAGTTCTTCCGCTACGGCGACAAAGCCGATTGGCAGGCCCGGGCCCGCCGCGCGGGCTGGCGCATCCTGTTGGCCGACGAACTAGCGGTCGACCACGCCGCTTTGGCGATTGGCCGCGGTATCGACGCCTCGCGCGTGGACGTCGGTGACGTTTCGGCTCACGAACGTACTCGCGATCTGGACCTGTTTGACGCCAACGTCGCGTTGCTGCTCGAACACGAGCGGAGTGTCCACCAGGCGGATGCGTACCTGGCCGGAAGGACGGTGCTGGACCGGGTGCAGCGTTCTCGGCGCCACGCGCGCCGGGCCACGGGCAGCGGCCGCCGCACGGACCTGCCATCGATCGTGATTACCACCAATCGCCTGGTGTACGGCGGCGCCGAGCGTCAAAAGGTATTGCTGGCCAGTGAGTTGAGTCGCCGCGGATACCCGGTCACCGTCGTCTGTGTGCAGCGGTTCGGCCCACTGATCAATGAGGTCCCGCACCGTGTGCGCGTGGTGCGTCAACCCTGGTGGGCGCCGGTCGTCGACATCCCCGACGGTCCCGCGGTGCTGATCAGTGGCGACACCAACACCGAGACTGGGTTCGCCACACTCTGGCGGGCCGCCGGGGGCCGTCGACGCTGGCTGGTCGCTGCGCACACTCCGCCGGAGAAGGACCGGCCGATCTACTCGCGGCCGCTAGCAGCCGCGATGCGTCGCGCGGACGGTTTCATCGTGCTGGCGCAACGCCATTCGGACATGCTCGGAGTGCACCACCGGCTCGGCGGACGGCATTTCGTGGCCCCGAACGGCGTCGAACTGGGGGTTGAACCGCGGCCGCGGCTGCGCGCGACCGACCACCCGCTGCATTTGGTGATGCTCTCGCGGATCGCCGAACACAAGAACCCGCACCTGCTGATCGAGGCGCTGAGCGGACTGACCGATCTGCCGTGGACACTGTCGATCTTCGGCGACGGCCCCGACCGGGACCGGCTGCAGGCCCGCACCCCCACCGAGCTACGCGACCGAGTGCACTGGCGTGGCTGGTCGGCCGGACCGGAACCCGCGCTGGCCAAGGCGGACCTGCTCTGCGTACCGAGTCGCTCGGAGGCATTTCCGATGGTCATTCTCGAGGCGATGAGCCGGGCGGTACCGGTGGCGGCGTCCGCGATCTGCGCGGTTCCGGAAATGCTGGATTTCGGACGGGCGGGATACGTCGTCGATCCGGTCTCGGTGACGGGCTGGCGCGATCAGTTGGCCCGCATCCTGACCGACCGCGCCGCGCTGCCGGAAGTCGGCCGGCGCGGCTTTGAGCGGATGCGAACGCACTACACGGTGGCGGCGATGACCGACGCCTACCTCGAGGCGATTGGCGCGGTGCTGTGAATATCTATCCGACCCTTCGTCACCATAATCGTCACCGTGATCGCCCGACCCGCTGATTAGTTCGGAAGGATATTGCCATGCAGCCTAGAGGAAATGAGCTCATAGCACGTTATAAAGCCGTCTATTCCATTCCTGTCGAAGCTCCGATCACGGAACAGATGATCCTGTCCCACTGGGATCTGGAAAGGCAACTAACTCAAGACCTTCTCTCCTCCACGCTCGAGAATCGCTGGGAAACGTTTGACCGCAGCTACACGCGTTTGTATGGTGAACTTGAGTGGCTTAACCGCTTTGCGGGCGAATCCCAGCCCACTGTTGTCGGTAATCATGAAGATCATGAAAAGTGGCAGACGGCAATTGGTGCGCCGCCGCTCGCGATTTATGAGATCGGCTCTGGCAAAGGCGAGTTGATCGCGTTTCTGGCGCGGCAAGGCTTCCGCTGTAAAGCCACGGAAGTAACCCGTGAACGCGGTCGCAAACACGTGGATGACGGTATACCGAATCTCTCGTGGGGTGTCTCGGATGGTGTGCATCTCGAACGGTTCGAAAGCACCGCCAGCTATGACGTCGTCATTTCTGATCAAGTGCTCGAACACCTTCACCCCGACGATGTCGAAGGACATTTGCGTGGTGTGAGTCAAATCTTGAAACCGGGTGGCCGCTACATTTTCCGTACGCCGCATCGGTTCACCGGACCACATGATGTTTCCTTGGTGTTCAAGTGCGATAGGCCGATGGGCATGCATCTAAAGGAATACAGCTATCGTGAGTTCATGGCCGCGGTCCGGCAGGCCGGATTCAAGCGCGCATACTACCCTTTCATTCCGGTGCGTAATGAAGCGTGCAAGAGATTCGTGGGGGGATTGTATTTGCGCGTATTGATGACAACGGAGGTTTTGTTGTCTTGGGTGCCCACGCACAAAATACGACGGTTCTGTGCGGAGCGGCTCATAAAGCTCAAGCTTTTCTCCCACGGCGTTTCTTTGACGGCCGAAAAAGCGTCATAGATAGCAAAGTGTGGGTGAGAGTGTGGTGCGCGGATATCCCCAGCTCGACGGACACTGGTCCGTCGACGTTGGCCAGGGTGCAGTGGTGAGCGCTCCACGGGTGCTGTGGCTGTCGCCGTGGATGCGTTCGCTGGCGCGGGTGCAGGCCGAGGCGCTGCGGCGCCGCGGCGCCGAAGTGCTGCTGGTGACCTCCGACCTGCACCCGGAGTCGGACGCCGCCCGTGACTACGAGCTGGTGCTCGATCCACGGTTCCGTGCCGCGTCGACCTGGCCGGCCAGCCTGGAGGCCTGGCGCAGCGTGCGGCGGTATCGGCCCGACGTGGTGATCGCCGAACTGGTGCGCGATCCGCGCTGGATCGCGTTGGCCGGGCGGGCGTCACGCATCCAGCTGGTACACGACGACCGTCCCCACGATGCGGCCGAACTGCGGCCGGCCTACGAGGCCGCCGTCTTGGACCGGTGGGGCGCCCGCTCGGCGGCCACCGTCACGTACAGCGATCATGTCGCCGCCGCCGTCTCCACTCGCCGTGACGTGGCCGACACCCAGGTGCACGTGCTTCCGCTGACCAGCGACCTCGACCCGGCGCTAGTTCCCGCGCTGACGGGCGCCGACGGGCGGCGCGACTTCGTGATGGTGGGCCGGCTCAACCCGTACAAGAATGTCGACGTCGTGTTGGAGGCATGGCAGCGGCACGTCGACGGCGGCGGGTGGCGCGGCGACAACCTGGTTTTCATCGGCGACGGCCCCATCATGGACCGACGGCTGCCCAAGCACACCTCGTGGCACGCTGGCACCTACCGCTACCAAGAGGTGGTCACCACCTTGGCGGCCGCGAAGGGCTCCATCGCTCACTATCGCCGCGCCTCGCAGAGCGGCGTGCAAGTCATGTCGATGCAGCTGGGTGTCATGCCGGTCGTTTCCACGATCGGCGGCCTGCCCGAATATCAACCGCCGGGTTGCCCACCGGTGGGTGTCGACGACGTCGCCGGGCTGGTCGCGGTGTTCGACGAGCTGGCCGACCCGGTCACGGCGGCGCGGCGCGGTGCGGAGGCGGCGCGCCACTACGCGCAGCGATGCAATGTCGATCGTGTCGCGGATCGGTTACTGGACTTGATCTTCAAAATTCAGCCCCAACTCGTTAGGAGGATCTGACCTGATGCGCAGAGTTGCCCGAATTGTCGGAATCGATGTGGTGGACCAAGAAATGGATGAGGCTGTTGCCGAGTTGCAGTCCATCATCCGTGACCGCGCGGCATGCCATTCGCTCGTCTTTGTCAACGCGAACACCCTGAACTTCGCTGTGGACGACGCGGCCTATGCGCGCATAATCAATGAGTCCGACCTGGTATTTGGCGACGGCACCGGTGTGCGCTGGGCAGCGCGACTCCGCGGCTTGCGTCTACAGGCAAACCTCAACGGCAGCGATTTAGTGCCGGCCCTGCTCGCCGCAACACCCGGGCTGCGTGTCTTTCTGCTCGGCGATGGAGATGGCGTCAATGCCCGCGCGGCGGCCGGCGTTGCGCGACAATTCGACGTCGAGGTGGTCGGGCGTCACCACGGCTGGCTTCATATCAGCGAATACGCCCCGGTAATCGAGCTGATCAACGCTGCCGCACCGGATCTACTGTTGGTCGGGTTCGGCAACCCAGGGCAGGAAGAGTGGATCGCCCGCTATCGTGCGGCGTTGCGGGTGCCCCTGGTCGCCGGAACCGGTGGGCTGTTCGGTTTCTGGGCCGGCACCCGGGTGCGGGCGTCGACGTTCGCGCGACGAGCCGGTATGGAATGGGTCGAGATTATGATCCGCGAACCACACAAGACACGTCGATATCTGTTGGGAAATCCGAAGTTCCTGTATCGCATGTTGCGCTCGCTACCCGCCGACCGCTCGGTCGGTAAGCAGCTCGCACCAAAGGTCGCGTAGCTGCGTGCGAAGGTCGACTCGCCGC
Organism: uncultured Actinomycetota bacterium; assembly: GCA_963826365.1. Lineage (GTDB taxonomy): Bacteria > Actinomycetota > Actinomycetes > Mycobacteriales > Mycobacteriaceae > Mycobacterium. Next base: position 9,545 of record CAWGXA010000022.1, read on the forward strand.
TCGACAAGGCCACTTCTTGCGTTCGGTTTTCGCAGCCTGACTCCCCGTATCCCTCCCGCCGGAGGGTGGGCGCCGGCACGGTTGTACTAGCCAGTATCACCGGCTCCGCGCTGATCATCGTCAATTAGCTGGTTGCGGGCTCAGCCGGCGCCGTCGTCATAGCCTGTCCATTGTGACCCGTCAGCTCAACCCATTCGTTGCGTCACCGGCATCCCGCCGGAACGTGGCGTCGGCTTTGCGCCGGGAAGCAAGATTGTGGACTACAACCTCAAGCCGGCGTCGGGAGGAACACAAAGTTGTTCACGTAGATCCCGCGCGTTGCCGGGCTGTCGACGTTCGCCGGGTTCTGATGCTCGGCGAGGTCGAACTCCTCGACGGGCCGGCGGATTCCGTCGACCTCGAAGTACCCCATGTAGTCGAGCTCGGCCAGGAATTCAGTGATCGCCGCAATGGCGCCGGGGTGGTGACGTTCTTCTGCCTCGATGAACAACGTCGGTCGGTTTCGTTTGAGCGTGTCGGCGGCGCCACGCAACACCGCGAGTTCGTGGCCCTCGACGTCAATCTTGACGAATCCGACCTGGTCCAGTCGCAGATCGTCGAGCCGTACCACCGGCACGTCGATGGTGCTGACCCGACCACTGTCGGCGTCATTCAAGGTGTTGTGGCTGTCGATGGTGCTACGGCCGGGCGCAGACTCCAACACCCGCATCGTCGTCACCCCGGGTTCGTCAGATACCGCCACCGCCTCGACGCGCACCGCTGCGCCGACCGCGCCGAACATCGCCGCCAGCGAGCTCGCCTGCGTCGGCCGGGGTTCGAACGCAATCACCGACCGCGACGACCCCAGCATCGCGATCGCGAATTCGCCGACATCGGCTCCGATATCCACCGACACTCGGTCCGGGTCGCAAAGCGAGCGCACGAGCCGCAACTCCGACTGGGATTTTCCGAGTTGCTGCAGGATCCGGTATTTGCGCCGCCAGAACCAGCGTGGCGCGACGCGTTTCGCCAGCGGCGCGAGCCGACGCTTGGCGGAAACGACGAGAGCTGTTGCCATACCGCCTCGGCTGACCAGCCCGGCTGGTGCCGGCCTGACCACGAGGCCCTCCAGCGGGCGTTCGGCCGAACTCATGCCGGTATTATCGCGGGCTCGCGGATAACATCGGACGGGCTCGCGGGTTGTACCGCGTTGTCTTCGCGCCGTGCGCGGCGGCTTACCACAGCGAAGTGCAGCGCCGCTCCCAGCGCCAGGCCCAGCACCAAGGCGTCGGCCCCGTCCTCCGGTATGGGGTCGACCGTGCAATTCACGAGTAGGGCTGCGGCGACTGCCGCGGCGGTTTTCGCCGAAGCCGACGCGCTGAGCAGCCCCCGCAATATCGGGAGCAGCGCAAATAGCGCGAACGCCGTCATGCCGATCGCGCCCGCTTTGGCCAGCCACCACAGGTAGAAGTTGTGGGCGTAGGTGGTGCCCAGCGTCGCCGTGAATGAGTCGGGCTTACCGAACGGCAGCTGGTATGGGAAGCCGAGCCCATGACCGAACACTGGGGCTTCGCCGATCGCGCGGCGGAGCTCGGTGTTTTCGGCCTCCCTGGCGAGGACGGAGGGGTCCATGGCGAATCTGCTGCTTGAGACGTTGTGGAGCACCCGGTTGTTGAACGCGGTGAATTGGTCGCCAAGCCAGTCGCCGGCCGACGAATGCTTTAGTAGAAGCAGCGACCCGGGTACTGCCACCGCAAAGATCGCCGCACCGGTCACGCTGGCCATGGTTGTCCGGCGCAGGGCTTGCCAGCCCGGGCGGGTAAGCAACGCGACGACCCCGGCCACCGCCAACAAGAGCAGAGTGTGGCGGGCGAATGCCAGCAGCACAATGACCAACGCCGGTGGGGCTAGCATCAAATACGTTGCTGGTCTCACGCGACCGACGATCTGGGCGGCGACCAGGGCGGCCAGGACGGCAATGGCCATGTTTTGGGAGTTGGTGACCAAGCGGGTAGCTTCCGCCGCGCCCAGCCCCTTCTCCAGGGTCTCCGTCCGACCAGCCAGCACGATGAGGTGGAACGAACCGGCAACGAGCATGGCCGCCGAGAACCACAACGTCACACCGATAGCCCGCATTGCCTGCTTGGCGTAGCCGGCGTCGATGATCAGAATGGCCAACACGAACCCGACGACCAACTCGAACAGGTACAGGAATTCGCGCAACGCTCGGTCGGTGGGATTCCCGACCGCGAATCCCACCACCGCCCAACACACCATCGTTGCCAGAAACATCCCTGGCAGAACGTAAGAGGATCGCCGCGCGCGCGAGGCCGGCATCAGGAAGATCGCTGCCAGCACCATGGCGACCTGGTAGAGGTAGATCGTTACCGGCCCAAAATCTACTCCCATGTGCCAGCCATCGGGCAGCGACGCGAACGCGAAGAACAGCGCACACCAGACCATCAGCTGCGGTTTGGTCACATACACGACCAGGCAGAACAGCAGTGCAATGAGCAGCTGTCCCGGGGTGGCGCCGCGGCAGGAGAAGACGCCAATAGCGAAGCAGCCGAATAGGAACGATGCCGCGATAGCCCCGGCCACTGCGAAGCGCCGGCGGCCCACTACGTAGTAAGTGATCACACCGCCCCACTGAGTTTCGCCCGATAGTTGCGGGCAGCGGCGCTTGTGCGCCGGGACACCCGGGCGTCGGTCAGTACGGTGCCGACGACGTTGGCGCCGGCCGAGCGCAAGGCGTGCAGCGCATCCTTCACTTCGTCGGCCGTGGTACGCCCCGAGCGCACCACCAGGATTGTGACCTGCACAGCGCCGGCCAGCAGGCAGGTTTCGGCGGTGGCCAGTGCCGCTGGGGCATCGACCACGATGCGGTCGTAGCCGGCGGACAATTGTGCCAGCACCTCGGGCAGGTCCGCGCTGGACGGCAACATGGCATCACGGCGGGACTTACTCGACGCCAAGACGAATAGGTTCGAAACAGCTGTCCCGTACACGGCCTCGGCGGCGACTTTACGGTCGGCCAGCACGTCGGCCAGTCCCAATGGCGACTTGACCCCCATCACTTGTGCGATCACAGATCGACGTGGGTCGCCCTCAATAAGCAACACCCTTTCGCCGAGCTCGGTAAAACAGCGTCCCAAGTTGAGCGCCGTAGTGGTCGTGCCCTCGCCGCCGAACGGTGCCGTCACCAGCAACCGGCTCACGTCGGGGCCGATCGCCCGGAGCAGTCGAGTACGCAGGGTGCGCATTGAATCGTCGAATAGGGCGTCGGTGCCGAACCGCGGTGTTTGGCCGCGCCGCCCGGGCAATTCTGCGAGCGTCGGCAAATCCGTAAGCTGCCCCAGTGTCGCTGCGTCACGGACGGTATGGTCCGCGGCCTCGCGAATCATGGCCGCGGCGATGCCGAGCAGCAAACCCGCGAGCAGCCCCATCACCATATTTCGCTCGGGGACGGGCTGCACCGGTTCGTCGGGCACGCTAGGCCGCTCCACCACCAGCCCGGTAGCCAGCGGCAACGAGGACCCCAGCGGGTTGGCTGGTTGCTCGCCCGGAGTCGGGGTTTCCGTTTTGGCTTGGGATAGCTGGAACGTCTGTTGGCCTTCCACGTCCGGTCGCGGAGCCGTACCGCCGGGTACCGGCGTTGCCGGACGCGCACCAATTCCCAGCGTGGGGACCACGGCGGTGAACTGATCGGCCATCGCAGCGGCGAGTGCGGCAACCCGCGTCGGGTCGGTGTCGGTGAGAGTCAACTGCAAAACCGTTGAGTCCGGGGTGTATACCACCTTGGTTTTGGCCGCCAGCTCGTCGGCGCTCATTGGGATCTGCAGCTGATCGACCGCACGCTGAGCCACCATCGGCCCGCCGGCGATCTGGGCGTAGGACGATAACCGCTGTTGCGAAGCCTGGGCGGCATACTCCGCATCGTTGAGGCTCGTCTGGCCGGAGAATGACATCAGAATGGTGGCCGATGCCTGGTACTGCTTGGTCTGCACGGCGGTGATGAAGCCCGCGCCAACCATGCAGACCAGGACCGCGGGCACGGCGATCTTCCACCGGGCCGCGAGGGTTCGAACGAAGGTGCGGAAATCCACCGACTGACCTCTCTGGGCGGAGACGCTAGCGGCGTCGAGTTTGTCCAAGGCTTGAACTACAGACAGATAGTATCATTAATGCGGTATTCAATACCAGCTAGTATGTGAACTTATATGTAGTCAGTATTAGTGGGCGGCAGGCCGTGGGACGTCGAACGTCGCGATCGGATACTGGCCGCCGCCGTCGCGCCCGTCGCGAGCCAACTGCATCGGCGGGTAGTCCACCACGTGGGAAGCGTTGGGCTTGTGCTGTTCCCAGGCGACCGAAGCCCGCAGCGTGTAGTGCCCCGGCTCCAACCCGGCCAAGTCGACGTGCACGGACTCGGTGGTCGACGCGGGCAGCGGCGTGTCACCGGAGCCATCGCCGGAATCAGTGACCAGGGTCTTCAATGTCACCGTCGAAGGGATTGTCCGAATCACCTTGCCAGCGAAGTCGACCACCTGATAGCCGGGAACCCACTTCTCGGTGGCGGCGGCCGAGCCATAGTTGGTCCAGGTGACGTCGATCGTCGGGAATCCGTTACGCACCTGCTGTGTTCCTTCGTTCGCCTGTACCGAATACCGGTAGCCGGCGAAAACGTTGGCCCGGAACCATAATTCGTAGAGGTCGGGATCCATGGGTGTCTTGGAATCCGCGTCCGGGAAGTTCATGCTTGACGTCATCGAGACGTGGTACTTGACGACTTCGCGTAGCGCCTTGAGGTAAAAGGCGCGTCGTTGGTCGGTGCCGAACTGGCACCACTCGGTGATCACCGGCACCGACTTGAGCCGCTGCCGAAACGCGTCGATCAGCGGATCCTTTCTCTGCACATACCATGACTGGCTTTCTTCGGCCCAATCCTCCAAAGGCGAGTAGAGGCCGAGGCAATCGGAACGGAAGCCCACCGGCGTGGCCAGCTTTTCGGTGACAGTGTCGGCCAGCACCTGTCGCACGATCTCCGGGTTCTGCGGGGTCACCACCAGCTGAGTGTGTGGGAACGCGTTGACGTTTGCCGCGACCAGTCGCGCTATTGACGCCTTGGTGATGTTCTGGTTGCCCCATTGGCTGTAATACCCAAGAGTCGCCTCACTCTGTTCGGGCTCCGGGCCCGGCGCGCCCAGCGTTGTACTCAGGTATGTGTTGTGGTTCTCGCTCCAGTCGCCGTAGCCGGAGAACTCGAACACGCTGAGCCGCTCGTCACGGTCGTAACGGCGACCAAGCGCCGCAAGCAGTTGCTCAAAAGCGGTCAAATATCCGTTGTCATTCCAATTCGGTACCACCTGCGTCAGGCCGGAAGTGGACGTGCCGACTGGCGGTCCCGGATAGCTGGTACTCGCGCCGGGCATCGCACGCACCCAGTCGGGAATCGCTATGTTTGTGTTGTTTGGGTAGTCAACATCGCAGCACGAACCGTAGTTGATCACCCGGAGCGTCAGTCGCATGTGGCGCTCGGCGGCTTTTGCCAGCGCGTCATCGATCTCGCTGAAGTCGAACTTGCGGTCGTCGGAAGCATCGCGCCCCAGCGCGCGCGGATCGTTAGGTTGCAATTCCCGCCAGTCCACCCTCAGGGTGGCGTCATATGACTGCGGCCACGGCGCGTAACGGTTTTGCGCGGGATTGCTTTGGGGGAAAAGCGGTATCAACATGTCTTCGTACTGGCCGCGCAACGGATTAGATATCTCCTGTACCTCTGCCGGTATGTTTAGCGCCGCTACGGCACGCAACGGCCCGCTCCCTCTTTGTTGGCCACCACAGCCACTCAGCGCGGCCAGCACCGCGGTTATCACCGCCACCGTGCTGAGTCGACGAACGATGGTTTGCCGCGCTGGAGCGGCGCATCTCTCAGTGCCTGGCGGTCGGGCGAGGAACGGCGTGGGCATCTAGACCCCTCCGGGCAGCAGTCGTGTTCCGCGCGGGCGCGATCGGATACTAAGGTTATGCCGTGAAGGTTTAATCATATCAAAAGCATGTATACTTCGTTCAGCACCAACTATTGGTTTGTAGTCCGGGCCTCGGTCGTTGCGGCCGTACGTCGTTGCGGCGCCTGCGGCGAGGTGTCGGCGCAGACGGCGGAGGAGGAGCAGGTGTCGGTCGTGACCACGCAGCCCGAGGCCCTGATGCGTCGGCTTCGCGTGACGCTCCGGCAGTCACCATCCGTCAATTGCTGATTTCCAGGTGAGGAAACATTCAGGTGTCTCTGCGCTTTATGACGGACCCGGATCAGAAGCGGGCCATGGCGGCCCGCTTCACCTGGCACGCGCGTGGCATTGATCGTCGGCGAATGAGCACAGTCATTCACGTCATTCACGTAGGGCCCGATGTGTACAGCTTTGGCGGGACGCAGTCCGTGATCCGAGTTATACGCGACAACAATATCGGCGCGGACGAGATCCGCGTCCTTTCGACGTGGAACGGGCCAGGCCACGTGAAAAGCCTATTCCTCACTGTGCGCTCGGCGGTGGCGCTGACTCGGGCCTCTCGCACGACGATCGTGCACTTCCACATGACGAATGGCGGAGCGTGGCTGCGCGAAGGAGCGTTGATTCGACTGGCGAGAGTTCGGGGGTTCCGGGTGATCGTCACCATCCATGGTTACGACTTTCCCGAGTTCGCCCAGTCCCATCCCCGCGTTGTGCGTACCACGTTGAACCATGCGAACCACGTGATCCTCTTGTCGGAGGAGGCACGCGCCGTCGCGGTGGGGCTGGCGCCCTCGGTACCAACCTCTGTCCTGGCGAACCCGATCGCGATTGATCGAGAGGCGCCCGGGGCCAGCTCGACGCCACCCGTGGTGCTCTTCGCTGGCACCATTGGTCGCCGGAAAGGTGTCGACACGCTTGTCGAGGCCTGGCGGTTACTTCTCGCCGAGGGCATCGAAGGGCGTTGCCGGATAGTTGGTCTCGCCGACGACTACTCCCCGCTGCCGACAGAGCGGCTGTCGGTTGAGGGCCCAGTACATCCAGATGTGGTCCGTGAATTGCTCCGGTCGGTTCGAGTGGTCGCACTTCCGTCGGTCGCTGAAGCAATGCCGATGATCTTGACTGAGGCCTTAGCTGGCGCGCGACCGTTTGTCGCAACGCCCGTTGGCGGCACACCGGAGATTGCGTCAGACCCGAGCATGCTCGTACCTGTTGGTGATGCGCGTGCGTTGGCGGCGGCGATTGGCCGGTACCTACGCGATCCGGACCTGGCCGAACGTGATGGACTGCGGGGTCAAGCGCACATTGCGGCGACGCGTAGCCCCAAAGTCATCGACGCGAAGCTTCGCAGGATCTATCAGGCGGTGTAGCCATGGACCAGGTTGAATTGGGGGGACCGAAGCTGAGAGTGAGTGCGGTCGGCTTCGGATGCGCTGGCTTGATGCGGTCGCCGTCGCGGAAGGAGCGGATGGCCGTGCTCGGCAGCGCAGTGGATAACGGGATCACGCACTTCGATGTCGCGCGGATTTACGGCCTCGGGCAGGCGGAGGCAGAGCTGGGGAAGTTCTTACATACGGTCAAGCGCGACGCTGTGACGATTGCTACAAAGTTCGGCATCGATACCGTCGGTGCGGCACGGCGTCTCGGCCGGTTTCAGGCCCCGGCGCGGGCACTGCTCCAAAAAGCGCCGGCGCTCCGGCGGACCGTGAAGCGGCACGACGGAGCGTTCGAGACCGCCCGGTCGTACGACGCGGCTGCCGCGGCACGCAGTCTTGACGAGAGTCTCGCGGCGCTGGACGTCGACTACGTTGACATCTTCTTCGTTCACGCCCCGAGGCCAGGAGACACGGTTGCGACGGATGAACTCCGCCAGTTTTTCGAGCGCGCCCGACAACAAGGCAAGATTCGCGCCTGGGGAGTCTCTCAAGACGCGGGCCTCGAGGTAGATTTTGCCGACGCATTCGCACCTGAGGGCGTGCGTCAACTTCGCAGTGACCTGCTCAACCCTTCGCCGTGTCCGGCAGATCTCGCGTTTGGCGTGCTGGAAAGGTCGTACGCGGTGCTGTCACGAGCGTTGCTAACGGACGCACGGTTGGCGGGATATTGGCGCGAGGTCCTCCAGATCGATCCGCTCGCTCCCGGCGTGCTCGCCAAGCTGATTCTCGCGTCTTCTGCCACGGCAACGGATTGCCGCGCGATTCTTTACAGCACCACCAATCCACAACGGGTCGTCGAAGCGGCGAGCGCCGTCTCGTCGCCGCTGGACGGGGAGACCTTGACGCGGTTCCGCTGTCTCGCTGAGAAGTTTCGAGGGGGCGCTGCCGCATGATCTGTGGCCCGGAGGAGTTCGCCGAGAGCATGACGATCGAGACCGATGTGGTGGTCGTCGGGGCCGGTCCGATTGGCATCGCGACGGCGCTGGAACTCACGAGATCGGGCGTTCGGGTGGCGCTGATCGAAAGTGGTCTCGAGCACACGGAGCAACCGGCGCAGGGACTGGCGACTTTCGATTCGCGGCAGGACGATTACTTCCATTCGCGTAGTGAGCTAACGGTCCGTCGGCAGGTGGGAGGGACCACGGCGCTCTGGGGTGGACGCTGTGTCAAGTTCGACCCCATCGATTTCGAGGACCGGGCGATCACGGCGCAGGCGCCCTGGCCGATCGGGTATGAGGATGTCGAGCCGTACCTCCAAAGGGCCTGTGATTGGGCGGTGTGCGGCCGGGCGGCATTCAATGCGCGCGACATTCCGGACCTTGCGCATCGGGACATGGTCCCGGGGCTCCCCGATGACGGGGTGCGCACCACCGATCTCGAGCGGTGGTCCTTGCCGACGCGTTTCGGGCGTGAGTACAGGGCCGCGTTGCGAGACGCCCCCCGTCTTACGGTGTGGACCGGACTGACTTGCACCGAAATTGTGACGGCCAAAGCCGGAGACTCCATCGACCACCTCGTAGTCAAGACGCTCGATGGCCGGGAGGGCAGAGTCGTCGCGACGGACCACGTCATCGCGACCGGCGGTTTGGAGGCGACCCGTCTGTTGCTTGCGTCGGATCGCTATCATCCGGCCGGGCTGGGAAATGAGGGTGGCCACCTCGGACGCTGGTACATGGCCCACGTCGAGGGCCGGGTCGCGCGCGTGCACTTCGCCGCCGACGAGATCATCTATGGATATGAGCGGGACAACGAAGGCGTGTACGTTCGCCGCCGCTTTACCTTCGATCCACACCGACAGCGTGACTTCGGGATGCCGAACGCCGCCGTCTGGTTGGTGAACCCGCCGATCAGCGACCCTGGTCACGGAAGTGGAATTCTGTCGGGCGTCTACCTCACCCTGATCTCCCCGGTCGGCCGTTTCATGCTCGCGGAGGCGATTCGTGAGGCGCACACCAAGACGGACGGCTCACCCCGGCTCCTCGCGCATCTGCGCAATATTGTGCGAGACGTGCTCCCGTCGATCCGGTTTGCGGTCACGTTCTTCTATGCCCGGTTCCTCCGCAAGGGCCGGAAGGCGCCGGGCTTCTTCCTGAAGAGCGCAGACAATCAATATCTACTCCATTACCACGGCGAGCATCTTCCGCACTGGGAGAGTCGGGTCGAGCTGGCCGACGAGCGGGACGCCCTTGGCATGCGGCGGATTCGCACCCATATGCACTTCTCCGAGGCCGACTACGCGAGCGTGCGCAAGGCCATCGTCGCAATCGATGAGCACCTGCGCCGCCACGGTGTCGGACACGTGGAATGGCTGACCGACGATGTCGAGGGCTCGGTACACGCGTACTTGAGGGAGAATGCCGGCTTCCACCAGGCCGGAACCACTCGGATGTCCGAGACCCCGGAAGGCGGCGTCGTGGACCCGCATCTTCAGGTCCACGGGGTGCGCGGGTTGTACGTCGCGAGCACGTCCGTCCTTCCGACATCCAGTCAGGCCAATCCGACGCTCCTCGGGATTGCGCTGGGTCTCCGGCTTGCTCAGCGTCTTAAAGAGGCTCGGATGGAAGGAATGCCTCGTGAGCGAGACGCGCACGCATTTCGTCGGCTCGACCGGTGGCCACCTCACGAAACCACGGTGCCTGGTCGAGTCGAGTCGGCGAACCGCTGCGGGTGACCTTCGTCAGCCCGCAGCGGCGCTCTCTTTGCGGACTACGAGACCGGGTGCGTCTTATTCACGACCCGTCCGACTAGCGCCGATGGAAATTCTCGAAGCTTACGATTTGGCGGGTTCGTTCCCTTGCACGGCCGCCAACCTGCCGGAGAGGCAAATACTGCAAGATTGGGTTTCGCTTCCATATCATCTGAATAGTACGTATACTCTACCGACATGAAGATATTCGGTCTTCTCGGTGCCGTCACTCATAGCAGATCGGGCGGGCATGGTTCTGCCGATTGACCCGCCAGCGACGGTTGGCTCCCCGTTATCTGCTACACGGCCCGATGAATTTACGGCGCGCGGTGCGCACCCAACTCATCTGCTCTCCGGCGCGTACGACGCGAGCATGCCGATCGGCGCTCGAGCCGAGGCACCCGACGCCGGCCCCGGATCCAGTTCCGCCGGAACCCGCGACCGAATAAGCGAGCCAGCATTAAGCACGACGCGTCACAACCGAAACGACCGTGCGCCTGGCGACACCATTAAGTTTAGCCCGATTATTCAGTATCTCCGCGCCGTTGCGGCGCTAATGGTCTTGTTGTATCACGTCTTAATCCACTGGCTGCCTCAGTACCACTTCCATTACGAGTTTCTGTCGGGCGGGGTGGATATATTCTTCGTCATTAGCGGCTTTGTCATGTGGGGCGTCACTGCTGGGCGCGAGGGCGGTTCGTGGTCCTTCTTCAGCAGGAGACTGAAGCGGATCGTGCCGCTATACGCGATCCTGACCACGGTGATGTTGGTGATAATGCTGGCGAGGCCGTCGGTGCTGCTGAAATCCCGCTTCGATGTTGTCCACGTGGTGACCTCCTACCTATTTATCCCATGGCGTCATCCAGTGAAGGGAGTATTCGAGCCGCTGCTATTCCAGGGCTGGACGCTCAATTACGAGATGATGTTCTATGCGATCTTCGCGCTGATCCTGTTCGCACCGATGCGTTTCCGCCTGCCCGCGGTCGTGGGCGTGCTCGTGGGGCTCGTGGTCCTGGGCTTCATTCCGCACGCAGGAACCAGCCAGTTCGACTTCTATACGTCCCCGATCATCCTCGAATTCGCCATGGGCGTCTGCCTCGGCGCGGCGGTGACGGCGAAGCGTCGCGCGGCTGCCCCGATCGCGGCGACGGCGTTAATCGCCGGCTTCGGCCTCTTGATCGCTACGGCGTTGACCGGCCCTCTTTGCGACCGAGCGTTGACGTGGGGGATTCCCGCGGCGCTCTTGGTGTCCGGGTGTGTCTTTCTCGAACGTGAGACCGGCCCGTGGTTGGCGCGCCTGCCGCTGCTATTAGGCGACGCCTCCTACTCCATCTACCTCGTGCAAGTGATTACTGTGTCGGCGGCCTTCCAAGTCTGGCGCAAGGTGCATGCGCTGGACAACCCGGCCGGCATGGCCGCGACCATGATCGTCACGGCGCTAGCTTCGGTGGGGGTCGGTGTCCTGGTCTATTGGTTCGTCGAGCGGCCAATAATTAGGCGTTTCAAGGTGCCGACGCAGTCTAGACGTCTGGTCGCCGATAGTTCGTGTTCGTGAGGAGAAGCGCATGTCGTTCGTGTCCACCCAGCCGGTAGCGCAGACCGCGGCGGCGCGTATGGATCAGACACCCAATCGAATTCGGCGCTCTGCCCTCGATCGGCGGCTCGTCGCCGTATTGCTCATCGGTTTGTTTGCGCTCGTCCCTGCGCTTGTGAAGCTTGCCTTCTATCCGGCGTATCCCGGTTCCGATGACGCGTTCATACACATGGCGGTTGCGGAGCACATTCTCGATGGCGGCGGATGGGGCATCGTTTCCAACGACCGCGTTAACCTGTCATCGAGTCCACTATTCACTGTGCTCCTGCTGCCGGTCTTGACAGTCGGATCGATCGGGCTCGCGCAAGTGCTCTCGCTGGTATTCGCCTGCGCGGCACTCGCAATCGGCTACCTCGCAACGCGAGCAATGACATCGTCCGTGGCGTGCGGACTCGCTGCACTCGTCGTCGCGGCAGCGAATGTGCACCTGTGGCGCTGGTCAGGGACGATGATGGAAACCTCGCTCGGGTATCTGTCGGTGACCGTGATCGCCCTCACGACGCTGATGCTCATCCGATCAAAGAGCGAATCCGTCTGGCAATTGACACTTTTGGGCTTACTCATTGGGCTCGGTACCGAGGTGCGGTTCGAGATCGGACTGTTCCTACCGCTGTCATTCCTCGCACTGTGGTTCTCGCGTCGTGAGAACAGAGTGCGGTTATTCGTGGTCGTCGTAGGGTTTTGCGTCGCCGTTGCCCCGTGGATTGTTTTCGCCACAGCTTATTTCGGCACGCCCATCCCGACTACATTCTTCGCCAAGACCAGCGGCTTCCACGTTGTCAACGTGACTATCCTCAAGCAGCTGGGCTCGGTTGTCGCCACCGGGTTCGGGCTTTCGATAGTCCTCGCGGTCGCCACGCTCGTCATAGCGGCACGGTGCACCGAGGGGCGGGCGAGGCTGCGACTGTACGCGGCACCCCTCACCTATTTGATCGCGTGGCCGATCGCACTCTTTGCCTTTTACTACGTCAAGACGGACGGACTTCAGAGCGCGGCCCGGTATTACGTGCCAGGAATGGCTACTTGGCCGATCGCATTCGGTCTCCTTGCGGGGTCAATCCCAAGGCGCGAGCTCCGCAAGTATCGACTCGCCTTGATTTCGGGACTTGTCGGATGCCTCGCAATCGGATTAGCGATCAACGTCCTTTTAATCCGCCCCGTCCTGATTGCATTCAACGACGGGTACCGGTCAGCGATGACCGAGGGGGCGGCGTACCTTCGTGCGAATTGCAGGCCCGGTGACGTCGCGTTGATTTTCGTTGATATCGGGGTCATGGCAAGAGACGGCATTGGTGATTGTGCACTCGTGGATGGTGGCGCACTTGCGACACCATCGCTTCGAGGCATGACACTCGCCGCGGAGATGGCGAAGGTTCACCCGACATTCGTGGTCCAGAGTATCGGATACCGCCGTGACGAACTGTCAGCGCAGTTTCCCAACCTGAAACTGCGCATGTCGAAGAGTTACACCGACCACGGCGTTTCCAAGGCTGACGCGACCGTATGTAGCTGGGTTCGACAACCGCAAGACTGCAACAATATGCAGAACGACTACGTCAACATCTACGCAGTGGAATAGAGATCAGAGGGGTCCGTCAGATCGTCGACCAGTTCTTCCCATGCGGACGCCTTCTGGGGTTGCGCTCGAACACCGTAAACGTCGGCTTCCGGGCCACGCAGCTTCGTTAGGATGCCGGAGTTACGGCCCGGCCGGACCAGGCCCCGACACAGATGCTCCGCACGGGATCTATCCTCCTGCTTTGCGATGGTCTGCGGTGCGCTTGGCAAGTGATCGCTCACTACCAGCGTCGCGACGTCGATGGGGAAGGCCTAGCTCCCCGGCCACTGCAGGGCCAGCCCTTACGCGCGTTGCGTCTTCATCGGCGCCTCGTCGATTGCTGCATCAACACCGCTTCACCAGTACCTTGCCGGTCGCCAGCAGCACAGGCCGAATCCTCTCCAATCACCGCCTATCGGTTGTACCGATAGTTTGTTATATTCGTATCTAACATCTACAGAGTATGTATACTGGCCTATAATTAGATCATCCGTTTGTGCCGGGCTGGCCATATCGCTGCGGCCGGACGGCACCGTAGCGACTGCGGTCGCTTTGCGGGACGGTCCATATCTGTGAGGAGGAGCGCATGTCGTTCGTGTCCACACGACCGGAAGCGCTACCGCGACCGGGAACTTGCAAGGGATCGGTCGGTCGATGAGCGCCCAAGATGTGGCAGCGGCGGCCCCAGCGACGGGGTTGGTTCGCGCGGTCGCCGATGAGGTATCGGCATTGACCAACACGCAGTTCGCCGCGCGTATCCAGATGTATCAGGCCGCGAACGCGATCGCGGCCGGCTAGCTTTCGGCCATCTAAGATGCTCGATTTTGCGGCGCTGCCACCAGAGGTCAACTCCGCGTTGATGTATACGGGTCCGGGATCGGGCCCGATGCTGGCCGCCGCGGCGGCCTGGGATGTTCTCGCCACCGAGATGTACTCGGCGGCATCGGTCTACGGTTCGGTGATCTCAGACCTCGTGGCTGTGTGGCTGGGGCCGTCATCGGTAGCGATGGCAGCAGCGGCCGCCCCCTTTGTGTCGTGGATATCCGCGACTGCCGGGGTGGCCGAGGCCAACGGCATGCAGGCTACGGCGGCCGTGGCCGCGTATGAGGCGGCGTTTGC
>CAWGXA010000023.1:0-78667 GCA_963826365.1 uncultured Actinomycetota bacterium
CGAGGGCGAATTCTTCAACATCGACAAGGCCGCCCTGCGGATGCCGCTGGTGCACTGCGAAGTCTGGGCGGGGTTCATCTTCGTCAACCTCGCCTCCAAACCAGGCAAGACCCGGTGCCGCTGCGCAGCTTCCTGGGTGACGGGCTGCTCGGCATCGAGGCCTATCCGTTCGACAAGATGACACAGCATTACGGCTTCTCCACCCGGATCAACGGCAACTGGAAGCTGGCCGTCGACTCGGTGTGCGAGTGGTACCACCCGCCCTACGTGCATGGCCGCTTCATCGACCCGGACGTCTCGAAGGCGGAGAAGATGGTGCCGCCCGTCGACTCGTACCACTACGACTTGTTCCGCCCGCACATGCTCACTTCCGTGCCCGGGCCGCCGCCGCTGCCGTATCGCGAACCCGGCACCGCGGGACCCGCCCGCCAGGATCAGCGCTGGGTCTACAAACTGTTCCGCGCCGGCCTGTTCGGGCCCGACGACGTTCCGGACATCGGCCTGGAAAACGGCGGCGCCGATTTCTTGAACCGCGGCAATATCGCGTCGTGGGGCAACGACCAGTTCTGGGTCTTCCCCAACATCTCCATCCAGCTCTGGGCGCGCAATTACTACATCACCTATACCTATTGGCCCGAGACCGTCGACACGCACATCTACGAGATCGACATGTACTTTGTGCCGCCGGCAAACGCAGCCGACCGCTTAGCGCAGGAATTGGTGGTGGACAGCACGATTGAGTTCGCGATGCAGGATGTCAACACCATCGAAGCCACTCACTCAGCGCTAAAAACCCGCGCGCAGAACACCTTCCACCTTAGCGACCAGGAGCTACTGATCCGCCAGTTCCACACCGTCATCCGCGACACGGTCGGCGCCTACCGTGCTGCCAACTCCGCACTGGAGGCATGATGTCCGATTCTGGATTGCCCAGGGGTTCGCCGATCTCGAACCGTTTGTCGCGGATTGGGCGTTGCCGACCAGGGCACAGCGGTATGCGGCTCGATTGGCCAAGCCCTACGACGAACTGGTCGCCTTCTACGACGCCATCGCGCCCAGGGCCGAGGAGGCAATTGCCTACCTGAATGGGCTCGACATCAACGAGCTGCCGGACGACGCCGAGAGGTTACTCCAGCTGCTGTACTCGATGATTCTGGTCTCTTATGCCGTTAACGTCTTCAAGCAGAATCGCATCCCGGATTCCGGCGCCGCCTTCTTCGAGATGGTCGCGGAACCAGCCGTGTAACGGAACCTGTGATAGGACCACAATGTGACGGCATCCGAACGGCCAAAGCCACGCGACTCTTCCACCCGCGACATGCTGGTCGACGCGACGAGCCAGGTCATGCTCGAGGAGGGCTACGCCGCGGCCACCTCCCGCCGGGTCGCAGCCAAGGCCGGGGTCAAGCCGGCATTGGTGCATTACTACTTCCCCACGATGGACGATTTGTACCTGGCCGTGTTCCGCCGGGGCGCCGCGGGGTATTTGGAGAGTCAGCAGAAGGCGTTGTCGTCCGACCGCCCACTGCATGCCTTCTGGGACACCCTCATCGCGCCCAAGGACACTCGGTTGCTGTTGGAGTTCATGGGACTTGCCAACCACCGCAAGGAGATCCAGGCCGAGATCGCGGCCTGGTCGGAGCGGTGGCGCGAAATGCAGATCACCGCGCTGAATTTCATCGTCCGCGAACATGACCTCGATGCAAACGAATTCCCGCCGGCCGGGCTCGCCGTTGTCATCGCCGCGATCGGCCGCACTCTGATTTTGGAGGAGGGGCTGGGTTCCTCCGGAGGCCACCAGGAGGCCGTCGCACTGGTGAACCGCTTCTTGGACCGATTCGAGATGCCGGAGCCCAAGTCCCGCCGCGGTCGCGGCACGCGGGGCTGATCGGAAGCTATTTCAGGGCAGCACGATTCGCAGTCGCTCCCAGCCGCGAACGGTGGACGTCGATGCGAGTTCCGCCGTGTCGTAATCGATATCCCAGTCCGGCCACCTGTTGAGTATCTCGTCCAGTGCGACGCTGCCCTCCAGTCGGGCCAGGTTGGCGCCCAGGCAGTAGTGCACACCCTTGCCAAAGGTGATGTGCGAGATGTTGTCGCGGTGGATGTTGAAGGTGTCCGGATCGGAGTAGCGCCGGTGATCGCGGTTAGCGGCGCCGAATAGCAGCAGCATTGCGCTGCCGGCCGGGACCGTCGTGCCGTAGCACTCGAAATCGCTTGTCATCCAACGGGCGACGTGCGGCCCTGTCGGTTCGAACCGTAACGTCTCGTCGATGGTTCGATTCAGCAGCGACCGATCCTGCTGGATCTCACGGCGCTGGTCGGGGTGCTCGGCGAGCACCTTGGCCAGCCAGCCGATCAGCCGACCGGTCGTCTCGTTGCCCGCGCCGGCGACCACCTGGGTGTAGTGCAACACCTCTTTGCGGGTCAGCTTGCGGTGCACCCCGTTCTCGTCGTCGAACTCCACATTGAGCAGCGTGGTCATCAGGTCGTCGGACGGGTTCTTCGAGCGCCACTCGACGTAGTCAGCGTAGATCCGGCCGTCGGCGATGGAGTCGGCGTTGGCGACCTTCAGCGGCGCGCCGGGCTTGGTGCGCAGGTTGGCGTCGTTGGCGTCGCGCACCGAAATCTGTTCGGACTCAGGTATTCCCAACAGCATGCCGATCACCCGCATGGGCATCATCGACGCGAGCTCGGCGATGATGTCGAACCCCGAGGACCCGACGAGCGGATCGAGGCAGCGGATGCAGTACTGGCGGATCTGGTCTTCGATGGCTGCCATTCGCCGCGGTGTGAACACCCGCGACATCAGACCGCGCAGCCGCGAGTGTTCCGGCGGGTCCTGGAACATCATCACACCGCCGGGCATGTCGAATTTCGACTTCACCAATTCCAGGATGTCGCTGCGCCGGCTGGAGAAAACCTGCCAGTTCGCCAGTGCCTGCTCGACATCGGAATGCCGTGATATCGCCCAGAAGTCGTGCTTTTCGTTGTAGTAGATCGGCGCCTCTTCGCGCAACCGCGCGAAGGTCGGGTACGGGTCGGTATTGATGCCGACGTCGTAGGGGTCGTAGTAGACGTCCGTGTGGTTGGTGACGGTCATCGACGCTTCCTTACTTCAGGCAGCTTCCGGCATCCACCGGCAACGCGACGCCGGTGATGTAGCGCGCTTCGTCGGAGGCCAAGAACAACACGGCATTGCTGATGTCGTCCGGAGTCACCCATGGAATAGGCAGGACGTGAAAGCTCTGACACACCGGCGCAAGATCGTCGGGGCCGGGATTCTCCAACTCCGGCCGAAAGGCGCGGTACGTGGCGTCGTTCATCAACAGCGGCGAACTCACGTGCGTCGGGAGAACGGCGTTGACTCTGATCATGCGTGCGCCCAATTCGACTGCGAACGCGCGCATCAGACCGATCACGCCGTGTTTGGCCGCGACGTAGTGACCGACGTGCGGGTAGGCCTTATTGCCGGCGACCGATGACGTCAGCACGATCGAACCGCCCCGGTCACCCGCCAGGATGTGTGGGGCGCCGGCTTTCACCGTTTTCCAGACCCCGCTGAGATTGACGTCGATCATCTCTTGCCACAGCGCCTCGTTGCCCTTGTGCAGCTTGCCCAGGGTGGTACCAATACCGGCGTTCGCCACGATGACATCCAGGCGCCCCAACTGCTCGACACCGCTGTCGACGGCGGATTGCAACGCATCGAAATCGCGGACGTCGACGACCTCGGTGACGACACGGCCCCCGGCGTCCTTGACCATGCCCGCCGTCGTGTCGAGGTCTTCCAGCGTGGCACCAGATGCCGGTGATGCTTCAAATTTTTTGCAGATGTCGACGGCAATGATGTCGGCACCCTCCTGCGCCAGCCGGACCGCGTGACTTCTGCCCTGTCCGCGCGCCGCGCCGGTCACGAAGGCGACCTTGCCATCCATCCGGCCCATTGCAACCTCCCGCCCGCCATTTTGGGCGATCGCCCAACTTTGTGGCGCAGGCCATGTTTAGCAGCATCGAGATCAGCGCGTCAAGGGCCCTAGCTACGTGTTGATTGCCGCATCGATCAGCGTGGCGGCCGCGGCCCGCGCGTGCACATACGGCGCGGCGTCATTCACCGAAGTCGCCAGGGCGGTGGCGCCTTCGAACAGCACGGCTAACTGCTGTCCGAGCAGGTGCGGATCCGCGGCACCGGCCTCGCGCGCGATGCCGACGAGGCGACGGGTGAATTCCTGCTTGTGGTTGCGCACGATCTTGTCGGTGCTCGTCAGGGATCCGGCGGATTCGACGGCCGCATTGTGGAAAGGGCAGCCACGCAGGACTTCTGCGCTGGGCCCTTCGAAGATGCCGAGCAGTCGCTCGCGGGCGGACAGGGCAGTGTCGCCGAGACGCTTCCCGGGAGCCACGCCACGAGCATCGATGCCGCGCAGATAGTCGTCGACGAGGTCGTTCTTGCTGGGGAAATGTTGATACAGCGTCCGCTTGGATACGTTGGCCTGCTGCGCGATGAGCTCTACCCCGGTCGCGTGGATTCCGTTGCGGTAGAACAACTGTGCGGCGGCGCGCTCGATACGCTCACGAGCTCCGCGCCCACTGGGCGGGCGCGCGGACACGGGCGCATCAGTCATGACATTCAGACTACACCGATCGGTTTACAAATGACAGAAACATCGCTAGGTTTGCGGCAACTAAGTAAACCGATCAGTTTCCGGGAGGGTCATTCGATGACGGCTTCATACCGCACTACCGGTGGCATCGACGCGGCGGACGGCGACGGCTGGGGCGCAGAACACTCGCGCGTGGTCACCTGGCGTGACCCGCTCACCACGCAGGCCAACGTCGCGTCGATGTCCGGCCTCGCATATTGGCGGGCCGTCGCCGATGGACAGCTGCCACCGCCACCGATCGGCGAGCTGATTCGGATGCGCGTCGCCGAGATCGAGAAGGGGCGAATCGCCTTCAGCTGCGCCCCGGACGGGTCGATGTACAACCCGCTAGGCACCGTTCACGGCGGCGCGATGTGCACCTTGCTGGACACCGTCACCGGCTGCGCGCTGCACACCACGTTGCGCGAGGGGCTGGGTTACACGTCCATCGAAATCAAGGTCAACTACCTCAAATCGGTGACCGAGGCCAGCGGACCGTTGCTCGCAGTGGGCCGTGTCGTCAAAGCCGGTTCACGGGTCGGGTTCACCGAGGCCGAGATCACCGATGCGTCGGGAGCGCTGGTGGCCACCGCGACCAGCACGCTGCTGATCTTTGATTTGCCGGGTGCCGCAACGCATTCCAGTACCAACGGCAAGTCCGCCAGCTGAGCCGAGAGGACACCATGCACCAACCACTCGTAGACACGGCGCCCGTTCTGGTGATCGGGGCAGCCGGACGGCATGCCGGAACCGGCACCACCGTGGTGGACCGAGTGCTGGCCCAGGGGCGCCCAGTGCGCGCGATGGTCCGCACCGACGATGCCCGTGCGTCCGAGCTGCGCCGGCGCGGGGCCACAACAGTCGTCGCCGACCTGCACGATCGAGCATCGCTGGTCGCCGCCGCAGCCGGCGTGGGTGCCGTCTACTTCACCTATCCCGTTGCAGCCGGGGTGATTCCGGCCGCCGCTAACCTCGCCTCGGTTCTGTGCGACAGCGGATCGACCGCACACCTCGTGGTGATGTCGATGGTGGTGTCCTCAGTCGACAGCCCCAGCCGGCTGGGTCAAGCCCAGGCGGTCGCCGAGCAGATCTTCGACTGGGCCGGATTGAATCCCACCGTGCTGCGGTTCGCCGGACTGTTCCACGAAAACGTCCTAGTTCTGCACGAGTCGACGATCCGGCAGAACGGCCTGATTGCCAACAGCTTCGGCGAATCCCCGGCGCCGTGGATCAGCGGGACCGATGCGGCCGAGGTCGCCGTGGCTCACCTGCTGGCGCCGCGGCCGGCCTCCACCCAGATCAGCTATCCACCGCCGGCCGAGATCATCACTCACGCGGAGCTGGCGCGCATCATCTCCGCCGAAACCGGCCGACTGGTCCGCTACGAACACATTTCCGCGGCCAGCTGGCGCCAGGAACTGGAGATCGACGCCGAGGCCAACCCCGGATCTGCGGTCAATAGAGCTATGGCACAACATATCTCGACTATCGGTGCCGCGCTGTCCCAACGAAGCGAGCCGCTCGTCGCACCCGATCCGCAGGCACTGGCAGGCATGCTCAACCGCCCGCCGACGCCCTTCATCGACTTCGTCCGGCAGAACCTGCATCGCTTTAGCGCCGCGACCGCTCGAGTCTGACACCAACTAGCAAGGAGCCATCACCATGTCCTCAGTACTGATTACCGGAGCCAATCGCGGCATCGGCCGAGCAATCGCCACCGAGTTCGCCCGTCGTGGACACCGCGTCGTGGCCACGGCCCGCGACCCGCGCACGCTGTCCGACCTCGACGTCAGCCAACGACTGGCACTGGACGTCACTGACGACGCCAGCGTCACCGCGGCGGTCGCGGCCGCCGGGGATATCGACATCATGATCTCGCAACGCCGGGGTCATCTTCTACGCCGCCGTGGAAGCCATACCGTTGGCCGAATTGCAGCGCCTGTTCAATCTGAACACCGTTGGCGCCATCCGGGTGGCCCAAGCCGTGCTGCCGCAGCTGCGTGCTCGCGGCGACGGCAAGTTGATGTTCATGTCCAGCGTCGTCGGGCGCGTTGTACTACCACCCGGCGCGGCCTACGCGGCATCGAAGTGGGCGCTGGAAGCTCTGGTCGAAGCTCTGGCTATCGAGGTTTCGCCGTTTGGCGTGCAGGCTGCCCTGCTGGAACCCGGTGCCGTGAGCTCCGGTGCACTCGATGACGTGACGACGTACACGCTGCCCGACGATCCCTACGCCGCAATTTTGAAGGGCGGCGGCCCGCGGGCCGGAATGATCACCCCCGAGCAGGTGGCCGCCGAGGTTGTCGACGCCGCGGAGAAACCGCAACTCCCACTGCGGATTCCGATCGGTGACGCCGCCCGGGCGCTGTTGGCCACTCGTCATGCCGCCCCCGACGATATCCCGTTTGCTCCGGCGAACTACATCGAGTGAGCGGTTATCAGGCGTGGCGGCCCGCTTCCTGGGCGAGCTGCACGCGAGAGGTGAGCCCGAGCTTGGTGTAGACGTGGGTGAGATGCGATTGCACCGTACGGGGTGAGACGAAAAGCCTTGTGGCGATGTCGTTATTGCCGAGGCCTTCATTAACCAGCCGCACGACATCCAGCTCGGTTGGGGTGAGCGAACCCCAGCCGCTGGCCGGACGTTTGCGTTGGCCGCGACCGCGCTGCGCGTAGGCGATCGCCTCATCAGTGGACAGCGCTGTCCCCTCGGCCCACGCCGCCTCAAAGTCGCCCTCGCCCATCGCATCTCGGGCCGACGCCACCGAGGCTTCGTGTGCGTCCTCCCACACCTTGTACTGCACCGCGCCCGTGCGTTGCCGCATGCCGTACGCCGCGCCGAAGAGCCGCGCCGCTTCGCGGTGACTGGCAGAGTCCACCGCCAGAGTCCCGAGACACTCCAGGCTGTCGGGGACGTACAGGTACGCGGACAAACTGACGGCGATCGCGAGCGCCTCGTGGGCGTCGCGCTCAGCCTGCTCTGGCTCATCTTGTGCGGCCGCTACCCGGGCGCGGGTGGTCAAAGCCGACGTCATGACCTGGCCCGGCGCTGTCGCGACCGCTTCGTCGGCCCAGCGCCGAGCCGCGGTCAGATCCCCGCTCGCCAGCGCGGCCAGTGCGACGGCGGGGCGCAGGTGCGCCGCATATCCCGGAAGAACACTCCCGTGCTCCCAAGCCGCCGCGGTCGCGTCCCGCGCCGCCCCAACGTCGCCGGCGGCCAGGGCGGCGGTGCCCAACGCAAAGTAACCAATGCTCACGGCGAGCGCGCCAAACTCGGATGCGGACTCGAGGCTGGCGTTGGCCGCGGCTCGGGCCGCGGCCGTTTCACCCTGCAAGGCCAGCGCGGTGCCCTGGTGCGCGCGGGTCACCACCGCATGGATCCCATCGTGGGCGGCCTCGGCCTCGGTGGCCAGCGCGGCGAATTGTGCGGCCGCTGCAGCCAAATCGCCCTGCCAGACTTGCGTCAGTCCGAGGCACAAGCGGCAGTGGCGCGAGTTCGCCCCATCGCCGATCGCGTTGGCGAGGTCGCGTCCTTCTTCGGCGGCCGCGACCGCGATCGGATTACCGGCGGCGATCGCTGCGCTTGCCTGCCAGGTCAAGATCTGGCTGAGCCTCCACTTGTCGTCCAACTCCCGGGCGAGTTCGACCGCTTCGGCGAAGTACTCCTCTGCCAGCTCGGCGTTGTAGGCGGCCGCCAAGCCGCAGGCGGTGAGCGCCCTGGCGAGCACCGCGGCGTCCTCGACGTCGCGCGCGAGCACCAGGGCTTGCTGCGCCCGATTCAGGCTGTCGGCGGTGGCAGAGATCGTGTCGAGCACTGCTATGTCAGCCAGCGAGCTGGCACGTACCGCGGCCGCCACTCCGGCGTCTTGCGCGACCTCGTCGGTCAGGACGGTGTCGAACCACGTCAGCCCTTCCAGGATGCGTCCTCGCGCTACCCACAGAGGCAGCAGCGACGACGCCAGCGCCAGTGCCAACTCGATGTTCGAGTTCTCGCAACTCCACCTAAACGCGGCCCTCAGATTATCGATCTCGACTTCGGCCTGCTCGAGACGCTGCTCATAATCATTGCCTCCCGGCGCGTCGACCGCAGCGGCCAGCGACGTGTAATGGTCGCGGTGACGTGACCGCACGGCGTCGGCCTCGCCGGATTCGCCGAGCTTTTCCAGGGCGTATTGGCGCACCGTCTCCAACAGCCGATACCGGGTTCGACCCCGGCTGTCCTCGGCGACCACCAGTGACTTGTCGACGAGCAGGGTGAGCTGGTCGAGCACCTGGTAGCGCTCCACATCACCGCCGCCGGCGATCGCTCGGGCGGCCTCGAGGTCGAAACCACCAAGAAATGACGCCAGCCGGCGAAACAACACCCGTTCGGGCTCGGTCAACAGGGCGTGTGACCAGTCCACTGAGGCGCGCAGTGTCTGCTGGCGGCGCACAGCAGTGCGCGCACCGCCGGTCAGCAGCCGGAACCGGTCATGCAGGCTGTCGAGGATCTCGCCCAGCGACAAAGCCCGCACCCGGGCGGCCGCCAGCTCGATGGCCAGCGGCACCCCGTCAAGGCGCCGGCAGATCTCCGTGATCGTTGTGACGTTGTCGTCGCTAACGGCGAAATCGGGCCGAGCATGGCGGGCCCGGTCGGCGAACAACTCGATGGCATCATCGGCCAGCGACAGCGACGGCACCCGCCAACCCAGCTCACCGGCCACTCCGATCGCCTCACGGCTGGTTGCGAGCAAGGTCAGCCCCGGCGCGGCACCCAGGAGAGCGACGACCAGCTCGGTGCTGGCATCCAGCAGATGCTCGCAGTTGTCCAGCACCACCAGCATCTGGCGATCGGCGACAAAGCGGGTGATCGTGTCCATCGTCGAGCGACCAGGTTGGTCGGGCAACCCCAATGCACGGGCCACCGCGATCGAGACGACAGCGGGATCGGTGATCGGCGCCAGATCCACAAGCCAAACCCCGTCACCGAACTCGCCGGCGACTTGACCCCCGACCTGGATCGCCAGCCGCGTCTTACCCACCCCCCCGGCACCGGTCAGCGTCACCAGCCGGTTGTCAGCCAGTAATTCCCCCACCTGGGTTACCTCGGTATCACGACCCACGAAACTGGACAATTGCATCGGAATGCGCTGAGCAACAGCAGCTTTGGCTATGCGCAGCGGCGGGAATTCGTTGACCAGATCGGGATGGCACAGCTGCACCACGCGCTCTGGGCGGGGCAGATCACGAAGCGGATGACTGCCCAGGTCCGTCATCCACGCGTCGGCCGGAAGCCGGTCGATGACCAACTGCTCGGCAGCACCCGACAGCAGGGTCTGGCCGCCGTGGCCCAGATCGCGCAGCCGCGCGGTCCGGTTGATGGTCGGGCCGATGTAGTTGCCTTCGTCGCGCAGCTGAATCTCACCGCTATGGATCCCGATGCGCAGCCGGATCGGGGCCAAGGGTGCGCGCTGCAACTCCAAGGCGGCCGCCACCGCGTCGGAGCTGCGGGCAAACGCCGCCACGAAGCTGTCGCCCTCACCCTGCTCGACGGGCCGCACGCCGTCATGCGTGGCGAGAATGTCCGACACCGCCTGATTCAGCCGGGCGATGGCCGCAGTCATCTCCGCGGGCTGGGTTTCCCACAGCCGCGTCGAACCCTCGACGTCAGCCAACAGCAACGTCACCGTGCCCGTCGGCAAAAGGCCGCTCACGCCAAACTCGCTCCAATCCACCAGCGGCGCGTCCCCGCGTGGATCAATCTCGCTCATGTTAGTCAGCATGCGGCTGCCCCGGTCCGCAAAACATCAGCGGTTACGCGGAGATTGCGGCCAAACGAAGCGCATTTGCGTGGCCGCATGCTAAATCTGTGAAGATTCGTCACCTGCGTGTGAAAGCTTCGTTAAGAACGAGGCGCAGATCGGATTCGGCCCGCATCTTGGAAGCATGACGTTGTTCGAGGTGCTGCCGTCGGTGCGGCAGGGGTCGCACCCACACCTCGATCCGGCGATTTGGCCGCTGAGCACCCACACCGACGACTCGGGCAGGCTGTGTGTCGGCGGTGTGGCCCTCACCGAGGTCGCCGCGGAGTTCGGTACGCCCAGCTACGTGGTCGACGAGGAAGACTTCCGGGCTCGCATCCGCTCCTATCGGGCCGCGCTGCCCGGCGTCGAACTCATCTACGCCGCGAAGGCACTGCTGAGCACTGCGGTGGCCGAGTGGGCCGCGACTGAAGGCGCCGGCGTGGAGGTCTGCTCGGGCGGCGAACTCGCTATCGCCTTGGCCGGCGAAGTGGCACCGTCACGGATCATCCTGAACGGCGACGCGAAAACCGCCGGTGAACTCGACGACGCGGTAACCGCCGGAGTAGGGCGCATCGTGATCGACTCGCCGAGCGAGATCGCGCTGCTGGCGACCCGGGTGGGACGTCGCCAACGCGTGCTGGTCCGGGTAATTCCCGATATCGACATTGACGGGCACCAGGCGATCAGCGCCGGGATGCTCGACCAGAAGTTCGGCTTCGCCCTGGCCGGCGGCCAGGCGGCCGCCGCGGTCAAGCGTGCGCTGGATCAGCCGGGGCTGGATCCGGTCGGCTTACACTGCCAACTCGGGTCGCAGCTCACCGACGCTTGGCTGTACGGCGAGGCGATCCAGCAGATGATCGCGTTGATGGCCGAGGTCCGCGACCGCCATCACGTCGTGCTGAGCGAACTCAACCTTGGCGGTGGATACGCGGTCCCGTACCTTGCCGGCGATCCGGAAATCGGCCCAGGTGCGCTCGCCACGGTCATCGACACGGCGCTGGAATCCGCTTGTGCGCAATACAGCTATCCCCGCCCACACATCATGATCGAGCCCGGCCGCGCGATCGCCGCCCGCGCAGGAGTGACCGTGTACCGGGTGATTGCCGTCAAACACCAGCCCGGCGGTCGCACCTTCGTCGCGGTGGACGGTGACTTCAGCGATAACCCGCGGGTCGCCCGCTACGGCACGAAATACACCGTGACACTGGCTAATCGGCCGGTGAAAACCGCGACCGCACCCGTCACACTGGTCGGCCGGAGCTGCGAGGCCGACGAAATCGCCCGCGACGTCGCGTTGCCCGCCGACATCCACCCCGGCGACTTAGTGGCGGTGGCCTGCACCGGCGCCTACCACCACTCAATGGCATCGAGCTCCAACTCGGTTGGCCGCCCGCCGCTGATCGCCGTGGCCGACGGACGGACCCATCAACTGGTGCGTCGCGAAACCATCGCCGACATGCTGGCCCGTGACTGCGGATGGTCCGGTCAGCCGAGCCGAGATGTCGTGTCCGCCAAGTCGGGTGGGGAATAGCGATGTCAGGCAGGGCTGTTGATCACAACACCGGCACTAAATCCGATGTCGGCCGACGGTATGGACGCGAAGGTGTGACCACGGTGATCTCACGGGCGCTATCTCACGCCGCGTCGGTGCGCATCACCGCGCTCTACGCTGTGGCGCTCGTCACCATTTCCTTTGCGATGACGAAACTTGGTTCGCGCGTACACGATGTCGTGGTGAGCCAAATGAGTACCAACTTGCACAATCTGTCGCACGGCCACCTGGACACGCTGATCGGCAGCGCGTTCGTCAGCGACGGCGGTGACATCTTCGCCTGGCTTCCTGGTCTGGTTTGCTTGCTGGCTCTCGGCGAATTGATCTGGCGCGGAAGAGGTTTGGTCCTCGCTTTCGCGGTCGGCCATATCGGTGCCACGCTGCTCGTCGGAGCGTGGTTGACGTTCGCGGTCAAGGCGGGATTGCTACCCATCTCCATTGCGCGAGCCACCGACGTGGGCGTCAGTTACGGCGCGGTGTGTGTGCTGGGCGCTCTGACCGCATCGATACCTGCGCGCTGGCGGACAGTCTGGATCGGTTGGTGGCTTGGTACCGCGGTGATGGCAGCGTCGGGGGCGGACTTCACCGCCATCGGTCACGTGTTGGCGCTGCTGCTCGGCATCGGTTTATCCTTCCGGCTTCGCTCAATAGCGCGCTGGACGCCGATCCACGTCGGCTTGTTCATTGTCGGGGTGTCGTTCTGCTATTTCGTGCTGTGCGGACCATCGGTGATGGCGTTGATCGGCGGACTGACCGGGACGCTGCTCGGGCTCTTCGCCAGCCGGGAAGTGCGTTGGTCCGCCGTTAAGGGCCGAATGCCGCTGCAGCAGCGGGAATTTGAGGCCGCGGCCACTCGCGTGTGACTGCTCATCGATACGGCGCGACGCTTTCTTAGAAGCTGTTGCTCGTGGTCCGGTCGTAGGTTGTTGCTTCACTAAAACCCGAGACTCCGAGCTGGGCCATGTGCTGGAAGCGTATGAGTCTGATATGTAAACGCCGCCTCGAGATGCGGGACACGCGCTCAGGCCATGTCATGGAGTATGGCGAAGAAAGCGGCACTCGCGGGCGTACTGAGCGCGGCCCTCGGGGCCGCGTTGACTTCCGCGCCGGCAGCGCATGCAGATGTCCGGAGCTATATGGCGTACCTCGCGTCCCATCACATCAACACCGGGCTCAACACTCCGAAAACGAACATCTACACCGGTCTAAAAGTCTGCGAATTGCTGCACGAGGGTAGGACACCCGAGCAGATAGCTCAGGGCGTGACGTCCACGGCTGATATGCCCGGGATGATCACGGCGGCGCAGCACGAATTGTGCGCGGACACCTTGCACTAAAAGTGCACGTGAGTCTCTACTTCAACACTGCGAATTGTCTTGTGCTGCATGCCGCGGTCACTGGTCGGGTGGCGGAGTCCATCGCTTGCCATCCGTTGTCCACCCGCATGGCAGATAGTCCAGGTGCGGCGGCTGGCCGCTAAATGTCAGGCACTTCGGCGCATTGAAGGGAGGGGTGGGAGACGGCGATTGTGAGTCAGCGTGAGCGACAGGCCCGCTGAGCGTTAACGACCCAACGGCCACGAATATCGTTGCCCATTTTCGCATCTGAGCCTCGCCAAGTGTTGTGGCCCGACAAAACACATGCTATTCCTCGGCCTGGTCGTGAGAGCTTGAGAGTTTCCTGTCAGATCGGAATCCCCAAGATCGCCGGGGCGCTACTCGGCAGATCTTCGATCGGTATCCCGACTCGGCTAACCCTGTTCGTGCCAGTCGCCTTGCGGATCAAGGCCGTCCCAGTCGTCCCAGCTCTCGCGGCGCCTGGGGCGTGGGGCGACGATGCGCCGTCGCAACTCAAGCAACAACTCCTCGGTCGAGGCGTTAGAGAGAGCTTCGGCGGAGGTGCTCGACAGCGGGTGGTGGGGCGCTCGGCGCGCGCTGACCACTACCTCTTTGGGTTCCCCGCCCGCCAGGATGGTGTCGATGCTGCCAGGCGCCCAGGCCAGCTTGTTCTCCAGCAAGGCGTAGGTTCCAGGGCTGGCCTTACGCACACCGTGCTCGACGTCAGCGAGCGTGCGGAGGGTGAACTGCAGGCTGTCGGCCAGATCGGTGCGGTTACGGAAGCCCAGCGCGACGCGCCGACTCACGATGTAGTGGCCGAGCCGTTCCAGCGCGCGTCGGTCCATATCAGGATCATGTCGCGCCCGTGCGGCAATGTCGAGTCGCCATGCCCGTTTTCATCCGCCTGGCGCATAAGATAGCGGAAATTATTGCCGCTGTATGCCCGCCAAATCAGACCTGACCTGGGTAATCGTCTCCCAGAAGGTCTCCTCGACCTTTTTGCGGGAGAGTCCGACGACCTCCACCCTCGGCACCCCGGCCAGTTCGCGCCGTACCACTTTGGCGTCCGGGAGGGCGTCGCCCGTCCACCATTCTTGGCGGATGACGAAGTCGTCAAACCGTTCGCCCTCGTCCGTGTTGCGCAATGCACCGCGACGTTTGCTCACCGGGACTCGCGCCCACCACTCCGCACGCCAGTAGGGGCCGTCGTAGGCGCCCGGCGGGGCGCCTATCTGCCATTCCTCCACCTGGACCGGTTCGGCCGGGACAATGCCGTTGTAGTCCTGGGCGAACCCGTAGGCCTGGTCACTGTCGAGGTACACCCGCTCGACGCGGTAGGTGTCGCCGCTGCCCGCCGTGACCAGGTACACCGTCGTCATGGCTGCCTCCGTCTTCTGCTGGTGGGCTTCAGTGTGCCAGCACTAGATGGCCATGTCCGACAAACCAGTGCGGGCGTCGCGGAAGGCGACCGAAGAAGGTGTGACCCCGAATTCTGCCGATAGTGGCATCTGTTGCCACCGCATAGCTGAACTTGGTTGACATCATTGCATTTCATTTCCTATCATTGCAGGCACACCGCGTCCGACTCGAAGATGGTTAGCAGCGGTCACACACCGAACGACAGCAGGCAGGTGAAGATCTGATGCACGCAGGCAGCCTGGTCGCCGCAGTCGCGACCGATGCAATGGAAGCCCCCCGCGTCACTGGCGACGTCGCGGTTTCTGACCACGGTGCGGGCAGAGGTCGGGTCGAAGCCCGAATCGTCTGGGTATCCAAAGCGCGGTGTCGTTCCATCAAGCCCGACGAGCTCTTTGTTGGCGGAGCCGCGCAGCGGAATGCGGCTGTTATTTGTAGGCACTGTCCGGTCACTGCCGAGTGCCTCGCCGACGCGCTCGACAACCAGATGGAGTTCGGTGTTTGGGGCGGCAAGACCGAGCGCCAACGGCGGGCGTTGCTCAAGCAGCATCCTGAGGTGGTGTCCTGGTCCAAGTTATTCACGACCCAACGCAAGCACCGCAATACCGAATACCGGCGCAACCAATCAGCTAGCGGGGGCTACCAGAAATAAAATAATTTCAATACACCAACTCCAAAACAAAAAACCTCAACAAGACAGCATTGGTACGAGTCGGAACAGTTTGTGCAGCAGCACTATTCGGGCCACTCTTTTGATCGCGTTGCCCCCAACGCGGTCCTACCATTCGATTAGTTCTTGAACTATCCCACTGGCGGCGGCACGAAATTTCCAAGGTCGACGACCATGCGCCAATCCTGGCGAGGTAGTTGCTGACGTCGGGTGCGTTTGTATTCACTTTTCGATCGTGTCCCGGCTTGGCTGCACTCATTTGGGTTCGCCCCCGTCCCTTTACGGGTGCCGACCTCATCAACGGTATGCCGACCAGAGCGTCTATCACTCCGGTTCTGACGCTCCCAAAACGAAAGGAAATCGATCAAGTGACGACCAGCTGGCGCGACCTGGCCGACCGGCTCACGCCCGTGCAGAACGAAGCCCTCGAGCGCCTCGACGCCAACCCAACCCACCCGAACGGCCCCGAGGGTCACAGGCGCGGCGTGATCGCCCACGCCCAGATGCTCGCAATGCGGAATCAGCTCGCCGCGACCGTCGCCCCGCCACAGGTGTCCGGTTTCGGCACACCTGATCTGACGGAGTGGTGTGAGGTGCGCCCCGACGAGTGGGAGCGCCATTTCAGCGTCTCGAAGCGCAGCACCGACGTTGCCGTCGAGATCGCCGGCAATCAGTTAATGGGCGGCACCCTGCGCGGGCTGCACATTTGGCTTGCCATCGGGCATCACTTCGATGGCCTCGACTCGGCCGGGGCACGTGAGGTTGCCGCCGACCTGAAGGCAGCAGCCGATGAGCTGGACGGCTTGTCGGTTCCCGGACGGCCGACGACATCATGATGACGCTGAGGACTTCCGCAATCGTCGGCCTGAGGGCTGTCGGGATTCTTCACTCACCCTCGCTTTTCCTGGTTCGATCGGTGTCCCGGCTCGGCTGAACCCGCTTGGGTTCGCCCGGCATTTTCGGGTAATTCGGCGGGTACGGCATGTCCCCGAGTCCTCGCTCCTCGTCGGCCTCGACCATCTCCAGCAGCGGCGCAATGGACTGAGCCACCTCGTCCATCGCGGCCCACGGATCCTCGCGGCCCTGCACCAGATCGGGCACTGTCGCCATGGTGTAGTCGTCGGCCTCGGCGCTGGCCAGCTCGTCCCACGTCAGTGGGGTCGACACGGTCGCTATCGTGGTCCGCCGCACCGAATAAGGCGACGCCATGGTGCGATCGCGCGCGTTCTGGTTGAAGTCGATGAAAATGCGCTCACCGCGCTCTTCTTTCCACCACGACGTGGTCACCGCGTCCGGCGCCCGCCGCTCTACTTCGCGGGCCAGCGCGATGCCGGCTCGGCGCACTTCGATGAAGTCCCAGTCGGTGGCGATACGCAAGAACACGTGGATGCCCCGCCCTCCGGAGGTCTTCGGGTAACCGACCAGACCAAGTTCGTCGAGCAGCGGGCGCAGCACATCGACGGCCACGGTGCGCGCCTGCTCGAAGCCCACACCAGGCTGCGGATCCAGGTCGATGCGCAGCTCGTCGGGGTGCTCGGTGTCGGGGCAGCGCACCTGCCATGGATGCAGCGTGATCGTCCCCATCTGCGCCGCCCACACAATCGCAGCGGGGTGGGTCACCTTCAACGCGTCGGCGGTGCGGCCCGACGGGAACGTCACCCGGCAGGTTTCCAGATAGTCGGGATGATGCTGGGGCACCCGCTTCTGATAGATCTCTTCGCCGTCGATGCCGTCCGGGAAGCGCTGCAAGTGGGTGGGCCGGTCGCGCAATGCGTCCAACATTGGGCCGCCAGCCACGGACAGGTAGTACTCGACCAGCCGTCGCTTGGTGCCCTGGGCTCCGAGTTTGGGGAAATACACCTTGTCCGGGTTGGACAGCCGGACCGCGATGCCGTCGACGTCGAGCTCTTCTGCTGCAGCAGCCATACCAAATTCCAGCACAATCAGGCTATGGAGCTACCCATCATGCCGCCGGTTTCGCCAATGCTGGCCAAGTCGGTCAAGGCGATCCCCCCGGATGCCTCGTATGAACCCAAGTGGGATGGATTCCGGTCGATCTGTTTCCGCGACGGTGATCAGGTCGAGCTGGGCAGTCGCAACGAGCGCCCGATGACCCGCTACTTCCCCGAATTGGTCGCGGCGATTCAGGCCGAACTACCGAAGCGCTGCGTGATCGACGGCGAGATCGTCGTCGCCACCGATCACGGGTTGGACTTCGAGGCGCTGCAGCAGCGCATCCACCCAGCCGACTCGCGGGTGCGGATGCTCGCCGAACACACGCCGGCGTCGTTCATCGCGTTCGACCTGCTCGCCCTCGGCGACGACGACTACACGCGACGACCGTTCAGCGAGCGGCGCGCCGCCCTTGTCGAAGCCCTGGCCGATTCGGGGCCGTCCATCCACGTCACACCGGCAACCACCGACATCGAGACCGCACGGCTGTGGTTCGAGGAGTTCGAGGGAGCAGGGCTCGACGGCGTCATCGCGAAGCCGCTGACGATCACCTATCAGCCGGACAAGCGAATCATGTTCAAAATCAAGCACGAACGCACGGCCGACTGCGTCGTCGCCGGCTATCGGGTGCACAAGTCCGGCGGCGACGCGATCGGATCGCTACTGCTCGGGCTTTACCAGGACGACGGTCAGCTTGCCTCAGTCGGAGTGATCGGCGCCTTCCCGATGGCCGAACGACGCCGACTGTTCACCGACCTGCAGCCGTTGGTGACCAGCTTCGACGACCACCCGTGGAACTGGGCCGCCCACGAAGCCGGCGAGCGCACCCCACGCAAAAACGAATACTCCCGTTGGAACGCCGGCAAGGATCTCTCGTTCGTTCCGCTGCGACCCGAGCGGGTGGTCGAAGTCCGCTACGACCACATGGAGGGTCGACGGTTCCGCCACACCGCCCAGTTCAACCGGTGGCGCCCCGACCGGGATCCCGGCTCCTGCACCTACGACCAGCTCGAGCAGCCGGTGACCTTCAGCCTGGGCGACATCGTGCCGGGCCTCGGCTGAGGCCGCGCCCGGATCCCGCCGTTTCAGCCGGCGATCGCCCTTGAGTGACTACGATTTTCGCCAGCAGCATTACGAATAAGGAGCTATCTGCATGACCGATCCCGCCGCCCCACTCGCCGGCAGAGTCGCCTATGTGACCGGGGCCGCCCGGGGACAAGGGCGCTCGCACTGCATCCGGCTGGCCCGGGCCGGCGCCGACATCATCGCGATCGATGCCTGTGCGCCGGTCGCCCAAAGTAACGGCTATCCCCCGGCGCTGCCAGAGGATCTCGCCGAGACCGTCAGCCTGGTCGAAGGCGAAGGCCGCAAGATCGTCGCCGACGAGATCGATGTCCGAGATTTAGCGGGCCAGCAACGGATTGTGTCGAACGCGATCGAACAGTTCGGCCGTCTGGATATCGTCGTGGCCAATGCCGGCGTGCTGAATTGGGGCCGACTGTGGGAGATTTCGGCCCAGCAGTGGCAGGAGACCCTCGACACCAACCTGACCGGCCTATGGAACACCATCAAAGCCGCCGTCCCGGCGATGATCGCGGCGGGCAATGGCGGATCCATCGTCAACATCAGCTCTGCGGCCGGCATCAAAGCCGTGCCGGGCTGTGGCCATTACTGCGCCAGCAAATTCGGAGTGGTCGGCCTTACCAACTCCCTGGCAGTAGAGCTGGGCGAGTACGGCATTCGGGTCAACTCCGTGCATCCCTACGGCACTGACACCCCGATGGGCAACGACCTGTCGCTGTATCAAGTCTTTCAAGACCATCCGCATTACATTCACAGCTACTCACCGGGCGCGTTGCCGACCGATTCGCTGGCTGCCCCCGACCTGATTTCGGACATCGTGGTCTGGCTCGCCAGCGACGCGTCGTCGTTGATCACCGCAGCCCAAATCCCGGCCGACAAAGGCTATTTGAAGATTTGACGGTTGTTCAGACCGCGACCGTCAGGGTGGACAGCCCGCGCAACGTGACGTTCGGCTTGTACTGCGGCGCACCGTCCAGTCGGGCCTTCGGGAAACGCGCCGTCAACTCCGATAGCGCCACGCCGGCTTCCAGGCGTGCCAGCGGGGCACCAATGCAATAGTGTGCTCCGCGACCAAGACCTAAGTGTCGCAACCCATCCCGATCGGGATCGAAGATATCGGGTCGGTCGAATTCGGAGGGATCGCGGTGGGCGGCGGCCAGTAGCAGGAACATCACGTCGCCGTTCGACACGTCGACTCCCCCAACCGACAAGTCGTCGGCGGCAAATCGGGCAACCATCTGCACCGGTGGGTCGTAACGCAGCGTCTCCTCGATCACTCCCGCGGCGCGGTCGGCGTCGGCGGCCAGTGCTGCCCACTGCGACGGCTGGCGCAGCATCGCCAGGATGGCGTTGCCGATCAGGTTGACGGTGGTCTCGTGACCCGCAACCAGCAGCAGCACGCAGGTCGAGACGATCTCCTCTTCGGTCAGCTGATCACCGGACTCCTCGACGGCAATCAGAGCCGACATCAGGTCGTCTCCGGGCTGCGAACGTCGCCGCTCGATCAGGCGGTGTAGGTACTCACGCAGCCCCAGTCCGGCCTGCATCCGCTCTTCCATACCGACCGAGGGTGCACCGGTAAAGGCCATGAACGGGTCCAGTGACTGTGCCAGCAGTGCCGACGCGTGATTGAACTGCGGCTCGTCTTCGATCGGCACTCCGAGCAGTCGGCAGATGACCGCCACCGGCAGTGGATAGGCGAAGTCTTCCACGACGTCGAAGTGGCCCTTCGCGGCGATCTGGTCCAGCAATCCGTCCACCAGCGCGCTGATATCGGGCTTGAGTGCGCTGACCACCCTTGGCGCGAAAGCCTTACTGACCAGCTTGCGGATCCGGGTGTGATCGGGGGGATCGAGGAAGAGGAATCCCGGCGGGACGGGCGGGGGCAGCACCACACCGGCCTCGGTCAGCGCCCGGGTATGCGATTCAACCTCCGCTTGGGCGAGCGCCGACTTCGACCGGTCACTGGCTGACGACGGGTGCCGCAACACCTCGTCGCAGTCTCGGTACGTGGAGAAGACGGTGAGGCGGGCCTCGGGCAGCTGTAAGGGTCCATGGTCGCGAAACTGTGCCGCCAACCCATACGGGTCGGCCCGGTTGCCCGGATCCAGCAACTGCAGCAGCAGCCCTTGGGATTCAGCTTGCTCGATAGGAGCGGTCGTCATACGCACATTGTGCCTGTGCGCTTGGTCGGCCCAGCGATACCTCGGATCAGGGCCCCTCGGTCAATCCGGTCAGCTCCGGGCGCGCCATCAGCTGGTCGAGAAACGCCCGCTGTCCCTTGAGTAGTTTGGTGCGTGCCTGGGCCACCGGGAACCAGGCGACCCGATCGACCTCGGCGAATTCCCGCATTCGGCCCGAGCCTTTCGGCCACTCCAGCTCGAAGGTGTTGCTGCGTGCGTCGGTGACGTCGAGGTCACCCCGCACGGCGAAGGCGGTGACCACCTTGCCGCTCGGTTGTTTGAGCGGACCGAAATCGACACGCGGTCCGGCCGGCACCGGCAACCCGAGCTCCTCACCGAACTCGCGCTGGGCGGCCGACCACGGGTCGTCGCCGTCGGCGTACTCGCCTTTCGGGATCGACCAGGCCCCGTCGTCCTTGCGGGCCCAAAACGGGCCTCCCGGGTGTGCGATGAGAACTTCGACGACGCGGTCGCGGGTCCGGTACACCAGCACGCCCGCGCTGAGCTTGGGCAAGAGCGTCAGACTCCCACAGCGCGCTCTAAATCCTTGAGTGACGACTCCAAGTGCGTGAGCAGCCGCTGCAGATGCGGCACGCTGCGCCGGCATCCGACCAGCCCGAAATCGAGACTGTCGTCGTTGCTGACCAGCGTGATGTTGAGTGCTTGGCCGTCCAGGATCGCGGACAGCGGGTAGCTGCCATCCAGCCGGGCGCCCCCGTAATACAGCTGCTCGCGCGGTCCCGGCACGTTCGAAATGATCAGGTTGAACGGCGGCGAAGTCGACGACACCCAACCGGGCACCGCGGCCAGTGCCAACGAACTCATATTCATCGCCGAAAGCGCCAGGGCCTGCAGTCGGGGCAGCTGAGAGAACACCGTCTTGTTCTTGTACATCGACTCGCTGACGATCTCCAACCGCTTAGCGGGGTCCTCAACGTCGGTGGCGAGATTGCACAGGATGGCTCCGACCAGGTTGCCACCCGCGTCGGCCTCGTCCTCCCTCCGCAGGCTCACCGGAACCATCGCATGCAACGGCGTATCCGGCAGCGCGTCCTGCTCAAGCAGGTAGTAACGCAGGGCTCCCGAACACATCGCCAAGACAACATCGTTGAGGGTCACCCCCGCGGCCTTCTTGACGTTTTTGATGCGATCCAGCGACCACGACTGCGCCGCACACCGTCGGGCGCCACCGATCTTGACGTTCAACATGGTGCGTGGGGCCCCGAAGGGCAGCGTCAACTGCTGCTCGAACAACGCCGCGCGAGCCAGCGACACTGTCGAAGGAGCCAGTGCCGCAACAGATCCGGCGGTACGCAGCAGTGAACTCCACGGGGACGACGAGCTGGGTTTTTCCCGAGTGGGTTTGGCCAGACACCAAGGCGCCCGGACCTCGGTGTCATTGGGGTCGTTCGACAACGCGCGTTGCATCAACTTGAGGGCCGAGACACCGTCGATCAGTGCGTGATGCATCTTGGTGTACACCGCGAAGCGGCCATCGTTGAGCCCCTCGATCACCTGCGCTTCCCACAGCGGGCGGTGCCGATCGAGCAGGCCGCTGTGCAGCAACGAGGTCAGCTCGAGCAGGTCGCGAACCCGCCCCGGAGACGGCAGCGCCGAGCGGCGCACGTGGTAATCGATGTCGACGTCTTTGTCATAGGCCCAGCCCAAGCTGCCGATTCCGCCGAGAAAAGTCGCCGGACGCTTGAGGAAGGTGGGCTGGAACTCCTGCTGCGCCACCAGCTGGTCGTGGAAGTCGCGGACGAATCCGGGGCCGGCGTCCGGCGGTGGCTCGTACAACTGCAGACCACCAACATGCATGGGGTGCTCACGTGATTCGCCCAGCAGAAATACAGCATCGGTGGGCATCATCAGTTCCATCAGTCAATTAGACCCATTTCGGGGGACTTCGGGGAGGATTCGCCGGACCGAATGTTGGCTTTACTCGAAGAGCGGCTCGACATGCGAGCCTTGCGGTAGCTTCGCGCACAGCGCGTCATCGGCCCACCGAACAGCGGCCGAGGCACGGCAAGACGAGGAACCCCCATGGATAAATTCGTGCCGTCGATTGACTGGAACGACGAGCTGGCTTCGTCATCGCGTTGGATCCTCGAGACCTGGGCGATCAGCGCGGTGTGCCTGCTCCTCTTTGGGGTCGCCGTCGTCCGGCTCACCCGGTGGGGCAGCCAGTTCTGGCGGGTCACCGGCGAATACTTCACCGGCCGGGACAGCGCCCCGGTGTGGATCATGTTCGGTGTGCTGCTGCTGTCGGTAACGATGGCGGTGCGGATCAACGTGGTCCTGAGTTACTACAGCAACGACCTTTACTCGGCGCTGCAGGCCGCCTTCCAGGGCGCCGGGGCGGGCAATAATGCGGTGCGCGACTCCGGGATTCACGGCTTTTGGACGGCCATCTGGACGTTTTGCATCATCGCGACGGTGCACGTGGTCCGGCATATGGCCGACTTGTATCTGACCCAGCGGTTCATCATCCGCTGGCGGATCTGGCTCACCGATCGGCTGACGTTGGACTGGCTCGATGGCCGCGCGTACTACCGGGTTCGGTTCGCGGATGAAAAGATCGACAACCCCGACCAACGCATCCAGCACGACATCGACATCTTCACTGCCGGCGTGGGCGGTTCGGCCAACCATCCGTCCAACGGGTCGTCAAGCACGTTGCTGTTCGGCGCGGTCAGCTCCGTAGTCTCGGTCATCTCCTTCGGTGCGATTCTGTGGCGGCTGTCCGGCCCGTTGAACATCCTCGGCATCGGGATTCCCAAGGCGCTGTTCTGGGCGGTGCTCGTACACGTCGTGGTCGCCACGGCGGTCGCGTTCTGGATAGGCCATCCCCTGACCTGGCTCAGCTTCCGCAACGAAATGCGAAACGCCGCTTTCCGATACGCGCTCGTGCGATTGCGCGATGCCGCCGAAGCCGTCGGCTTCTATCGCGGCGAACGAGCCGAGCGCGTCCAACTGACCAACCGGTTCGACGCGACCATCGCCAATTACCGCCACTACGTGCGGCGCACGATCGGCTTCGTCGGCTGGAATCTGACGGTGACTCAGGCGATCAACCCGCTTCCATTCATGGTGCAGGCGCCGCGGCTGTTCGCCGGAGGCATCAAGCTCGGTGGCGTGATGCAGTCGGCCAACGCCTTCGGCCACATCGAGACAGACCTGTCGTTCTTCCGCAACGCCTATGACCGCTTCGCCAGCTACCGGGCGTCGATCATCCGGCTCAGCGGCTTGGTGGACGCCAACGCAGACGCGCGCGAGCTGCCCGAGCTCTCAACGGTGCCCAGCGACGACGGCTCGATCGAGCTTGCCGATGTCGAGGTCCACACCCCGGACGCTGAGCAATTGATCGGGCCGCTCGATCTGCGTCTGGTCCCCGGCGACGCCCTGATTGTCACCGGCAGATCGGGCAGCGGGAAAACCACACTGCTTCGAACCCTCGCGCAGCTATGGCCGTATGCGTCGGGCACACTACGCTGCCCGGACGGCGCCAACGAGGTGATGTTCTTGTCCCAGTTGCCCTACGTCCCGTTGGGAGATCTGCGCGCCGTCGTGTCGTACCCGGCGGTGGCGGGCGAGATCGACGACAACACTTTGCAGGAGGCGCTGAGCAGGGTCGCGTTGCCCAATCTGGTCACCCGCCTCGATGAGGTCCGGGACTGGTCGAAGGTGCTCTCGCCCGGCGAGCAGCAACGCATCGCGTTCGCGCGGCTGCTCGCGCTCAAACCCAAAGCGGTGTTCCTCGACGAAGCCACCTCCGCTGTCGACGAAGCGCTGGAGTTCTTGCTATACGACGTGTTACGGACTTCGTTGCCGGACTGCATCGTGGTCAGCGTCAGCCATCGCAGCACCGTCGAACAACACCACCACCGAGAGCTGGCGCTGCTCGGCGACGGGCTCTGGCACCTCAGATCTGTCCCCGAGCAGATCCCATCGCCGTGACCCAGGTCAGTCCGCGAGCGACCAGGCCGAGGTTGCGATCAAGTCACCGCGCTGCAGAGCAGCGGCGCGATGCTCGTGCACCTCGATATATTCTGCAGACGTCACCATCTCGATGAAGGCCTGGGGTGTCGGGTATCCGACGATGAGAATCGCGTCCCACCAAGGCCGTTCGCCATCACCGATGACCACCGTCGGGGCCTCTCCTGCATAAAGGACGGTGGCGCCGACCCGCTGCA
This sequence comes from uncultured Actinomycetota bacterium, assembly GCA_963826365.1. Classification (GTDB taxonomy): domain Bacteria; phylum Actinomycetota; class Actinomycetes; order Mycobacteriales; family Mycobacteriaceae; genus Mycobacterium. Next base: position 24,808 of record CAWGXA010000023.1, read on the forward strand.
GGTGCGGTGCGACTTCTCGCCCGTACTGCAGGTAGCGCTCCCGGCCACCCGCGGACTCGAAGGTCAACAGATTGACCATCACCACCGGTGCGTCAGCCGGCCGCGCGGCCAGCACCGCGAACTGCTCAGGAGTGGGCTCCAATTCGCTCATGCCTCGACGATAGCGGTGGCCGCTCTACGGTCTGATCAGAACGGCCTGATCAGATGCGCGAGGAAAGTACCGCTACACCGTCGCCACTCAAGTGCCGCAGCGCCCAGGGTCGGCCGGCGAGGACGGACGCCAGGTGAGCGGCCTCCCCGATAACAGTGGGACCGTCGCCATGATGATTCCAATTAGTATCTGTGGCAAGCAGATTGATACCGCGTGCGCGCGCCGCCGCCGGGACGAATGGGTTAGGTATCCGCACCTGGGTATCCAGGACCGCAACGACGGTCGGCACCGGCACCGACGACTGCTTGCCCAGCGCATAAGTGACGTCGAGTTCATGGATGACGTGGTCCCCCAGCAGCAGCCGCTTCGGGAAGACGCGGCCGATTCCTTGCGGTCGGTGCACCAGCGCAGTGAAGTCGACGATCAACTGGTCCGGGGTGCGCTCCGCGGCCAGCCGGCGGGCTAGTTCGGCGTTGGTTGTGTTGAACGAGCCGCGACTCCGCAGGATTCCTGCGGCCACCGCCGACAGCGCGACCTGGTAGCCGATGACGAGATGGGCCAGCACTTCGTGATTCGTCCACTCGGCGCACAGGCTCGGCTGGGACCACTGTGCTGCGCTGATACCTCGCGCCAACTCGGCCAGCCGTATGTCATTGTCCCGCAACGTCTCAGCAGACTCGGACACCCAAGTGCTCCTGCAGAAAGGCCGTCTGGTCGGCGAGTAGTACCCCCAGCAGTGGTGGGTGGTAGATCTGGAAGTGATCGCCCTCGTAGTGCCGGACAACCCCGCGTGGCGCCCCAGCGGCGACATCCTCGGCATGGCGAGGGTCCATCAGCGTCTCGTGTCGCGATACGCAAACCAGCAGCGGCGCTTTGATTTTCGCAGCCTTGCGCTTAGCGCTGTTCAGCGCGATTCCGGCTACGTCCAGCGCTGCCATGCGGTTATCGAACGTAGCGCCGGACGGCACCGTGGAATACCAGCCCTCCCGCGCACCTGCGACGGTCACCGCGGCCACGCTGCCGGGCGGTCCGACGATGGGAACGTATGTCCTTCCGGCTCGGCAGATCCGGCGAAGCGCGTCGAGCACGATCGCCGGTGTGAGCCGGAAGATGGGGCGCAAGCCGCTTCGACGCAGCGTTCCCGGTCCGTGCACTATCGGACATTGCACCACCACCGCTGCAAGGTCAGGCTCGAGTGCGGCGGCCTGCAGCACGTGCAACGCGCCCAAGCTGGTGCCCCACAGACCCAACCTGGCAACGTCGATGCTTTCGTGTTGGCGCAGATACTGCAGTGCGGCCGCAATGTCCTGCCGGTGTTCACGCATACTGAACTGCTGACGAGGCTCACCGTCGGATTCGCCGGTATACCGGTAATCGAATGCCAGCGTGGCGATGCCGGCGGCGGCGAACCGCTGTTCGTACTGGGCCAGCAACATCTCATGCGTGGCCCCTAAGCCATGGGCCAGCACCAGGCCCGGATGCGGACCCGGGCCATCGGGAAGAGTCAGCCAGCCGGTGCAGCGAATACCGCCCGATCTGAAGGACACCCTCGCGGTGTCATAGGCAGTGCTCATGTGAGATCCTTCCATTAATGCGTACACCGTACGTTTTACTATACGTACGGTGTACGTGTCAATTGCTAGATGACGAGGAGGGCGGCCACTACATGCGGGCACGATTCACTCTCGCCGAGGTGCGGGCGCAGGCGATCCAGATAGTCGACAAGAACGGGCTCGGCGGCCTGAGTATGCGGTCGCTGGCCGCGGCGCTGGGCACCGGGCCGATGACTATCTACAACTACGTCAAAGACCGCGAAGAGCTAGAGGGCCTCGTCGCCGAGGCGGTGCTCGCTGACGTCAAACTGCCACGGCGGTCGGATAATTGGCGCGCAGACGTCAAATCCACCGCGACCGCCATCTGGCGGGCAGTCCGCCAGCACCCCAATGCCGCACCGCTCGTGTTGACCCGACGGACGGTATCCGCGGCCGGTTACCTTCCCGCCGAACGCCTGATCGAGGCGCTCAGCCGTGCGGGCCTAACCGACGCAGATCGGCTGGCGGCGTTTCGCGGAGTGCTCAGCCTCGTTATGGGTGCAGCCCAGGTCGAATTGGCAGGGCCGTTGGCTGCTGACGACCGCGAGCAATCCAATGCGACGGCCGCCAAGCGAATCGGCGGGCTGGCCGGCAGTGAACATCCACACATGGCCGCGCTGGCCGAAACCAGCCAGCGTTCGACGATGGCCGCGGACTTCGACCGTGCCCTCGACATGCTGCTGGCCGGCATCCAAGAACGCGCCGACCGTAGTTGACAGTCACTGCCATAAGGTCATAGCGTGCCATTCCAGTCGTCGCCGTGAACACGGCGCGTTCTGGGAGGTTCATCGATGAGTAGCCGCTCCAAGCTTCGTGTCATCCAATGGGCCACCGGAGGCGTCGGCAAGGCGGCGATCGAGTGCGTGCTCAATCACCCGCAGCTCGAGCTGGTCGGCTGCTGGGTGCACAGCGCGGACAAGGACGGCCTCGACGTCGGCCAGATCACCGGGCTCGGAGAGTTGGGCGTCACAGCGACATCCAGCATCGACGACCTGCTGGCGTTGGATGCCGACTGCGTCATGTACAGCCCGTTGGTCCCCAACGACGACGAGGTCGTGGCGATTCTGCGGTCCGGCAAGAATGTCGTCACCCCGGTCGGTTGGGTATATCCCGACCTCACCCTGCCGCGCCATAAAGCGGTCGCCGATGCCGCGGTCGAAAGTGGAGTTACCTTGCACGGCTCGGGGATCCACCCCGGCGGTATCACCGAGCGATTCCCGCTGATGGTGTCTGGGCTCTCATCGGCCGTCACGCACGTGCGCGCTGAGGAGTTCTCTGACATCCGCACGTATAACGCCCCCGACGTGGTCCGCCACATCATGGGGTTCGGCGGCACCCCCGAGGAAGCCGTCGGAGGGCCGATGGCCAGCCTGCTCGAGGCAGGCTTCAAACAGTCGGTTCGAATGGTGGCTGACCACATGGGATTTCGCATCGACCCCAACATCCGGACCATTCAGGAGATCGCGGTCGCGACGTCAACCATCGACTACGACCCCTTTCCGATCACGACGGGAACAGTGGCCGCACGCCGGTTCCGCTGGCAGGCCATTGCCAACGGCGAGCCGGTGATCGAGGCGGCAGTCAACTGGCTGATGGGCGAAGAAAACCTAGACCCGGGTTGGGATTTCGGCGGGATCGGCGAGCGGTTCGAAGTCGAGGTCACCGGTGACCCCACCGTGAGCCTCACATTCAAGGGCCTGCAGCCGCAGACCATCGCCGAAGGGCTGGTGAAGAACCCGGGCGTCGTCGCCACCGCGAACCACTGCGTGAACGCGATTCCCGACGTGTGCGCCGCCGAACCCGGCATCAAAACCTACCTGGACCTGCCGCTGTTCGCCGGTCGCCCGGCTCCGGGCCTCGCGGCGCAGACGACATGACCGTGCTCGACGACGTCTCGTTTTGTCATCTCGTCGTCGGGGTCACCGACATGGACCGCGCGCTGGCGTTCTACCGCGACGTGCTCGGCATGGAGATCATCTTCGAATCCCTCATCTCGGGTGAGCCTTTCGATGCGGTGTTGCACGCGACGCGTAAGCAGGAGGGTCGCGTTGTCGGCGGATTACTGGGCGGACTGATGGTCGAGTTGCTGTCCCTCGGAACCGCGCCCGCCGCCGACAAGCCACCACATCGCGGCATCACCGGGATACAAAATTTGTCGTTGTCGGTGACCAACCTCGACGATACGCACCGCCGCGTCACCGCCGCCGGCTACCCACCGGACCAGAACCCCTTCGAGATCGGCGGTGTCCGCATGTTTTTCGTCAAAGATCCGGACGGCACACCGGTCGAGTTCATCGAACTGCCCGACGGGGCGCGCAGCACCTACGAGATGCACCGCGGCGTGCGGCTACAGATGGGACCCGCCAAGTGACTGAATCGTTCAATGCCACCTATACCCACCCGGATTCGATGCGCGGCCACGTCGCGATCATCACCGGCGCCGCCCAAGGCGTGGGCAAGGGCGTTGCCGCCGCGCTGCTCGAACGCGGCGGGTCGGTGCTGCTCGTCGATATCAAAGACGAGGCCCTAGCCACAACCACCGCCGAACTGAAAGAGCTCGGCCCGGCGGAAATGCTGGTTGCCGACTTGCGCGACCCGAGCAGCGCGCAGCGGATCGCGGCTGCCGCGGTCGACGCCTTCGGCACTGTGCATGGTCTGGTCAACAACGCCATCGCCACCAACGAGCCCAAGGCATTCGTTGACATCACCCTCGAAGACCTGGCGCTCGGTCATGACGTGGGCCCCCGGGCGACCTTCCTGCTCATGCAGGCCGTGCACCCCTTGATGGTTGAGGCGGGCGGCGGTTCGATCGTCAATCTCGGCTCCGGGACCGGCACCGGCGGCGAGCCCAAATGGGGTGGCTATGCCGCCGCCAAGGAAGGCATCCGCGGGCTATCGAAGGTCGCCGCCCTGGAATGGGGGCGCGACAACATCCGCGTCAACGTCATCTGCCCGTTCGCTGAATCAGACGGCGTCAAGTTCTGGAAGTCGTTCGCGCCCAAGGAGTATGAAAAGGCGGTGGGGCGTGTTCCGATGAAGCGCATCGGTGACGTCCGTTCGGACGTGGGCGCGCTGGTCGCGTTCCTGCTGGGCAGCGACGCCACCTTCATCACGGGGCAAACCATTCACGTCGACGGCGGGATCGGCTGCTTCCGGTGATGGCCGAAGGCGAATCGCTACGCGATCGACAGCGCGCACAGATCCGCGCCGAGATCAGACGTGCGGCGTTTCGCTTGTTTGTCGAACGCGGCTATGACGCCGTGACCACCGAGGAGATCGCCACTGCCGCAGGTGTTTCACCGCGTACCTTCTTTCGGCACGTGCCGACCAAGGAGGAGCTGCTGCTTGCGCCCGTTCGCCATGGCGGTGCCGCGATTGTCAATCTCCTGGAAAAGCGGCCCGCTACTGAATCGCCCGACGTCGCGCTGATCAACGCCATCGTCACCCGCACCCGGTCATTCGATCGCGCCGACTGCGAAGAATGGCGCGAAGCCCTGCTGGTTGCCCCCGGCCTGCTAGACAAGGCCACGATCCACACGCCCGCCGACAAGGAGCGGGCGATGAAACTGATCGCCGAACGAATGGGCGCCAACCCCGATGCCGACACGCGTCCTGGGCTGCTGATCCAGCTCGCCTTTACTGCAGCGGATTTCGCCTTCCAGCAGTGGGTACGACAGTCGACCAACCGACGACCGCTGGATCGCTATGTCACCGAGGCGCTGGAAGCGATCAAGAGCCCGCACTGGAAACGGCGCTCGTAGCGTCTCGTCGCCACGGCGCCACCCTCAATCGTTAGGACCGTGCCGCTACCGGGTCTTGTTGTGGCGCACCTGGTTGAACGGCACTCCGCGGTCCGCGGCGTATTCGCGGGGAAGTCCGAGCACCCGCTCACCGATGACATTGCGGGCCATCTCATCACTGCCGCCGCCTAGTGCCACGGTTTGGCGGGACAGGTAGCGCTCGCCGACTTTCAGCAATTCGTGATCGTCGTCGACGACGCCCAGGGGGCCGACGATCTCCATTGCGGTGTCGACTTGGAGGAAAGTGACGTCGGAATGGAAGAGCCGGATGATCGAGCCGGCCGCTGGCGGCAGCGTCCCGTCCCGCATCGCTTCGGCGACGTGTTCGACCAGGCCGTCACGGACCATCCGGCGTGCCAGCACCCGGCCAATCTTGTCCTGTGTCGACGGGTCATCGGCCGTACCCGCGGCTTCGGCCAAGGCGAAATAGTCGGCGTAGGAGTCTTCCGAACGCTCGCGGCCGCGGCCGCTGGCGAACTCTGAGCCCTGCCCGACGGCACGGCGTTCGTGAAACAGCAGTCGTCCCGCCGCGTCCCAGCCCTGATCTACCTCACCCACGACCGCCGAGTCGTCCAGGCGTACCCCATCGAAGAACTCCTCGCAAAATTCGTTGGAGCCGTCGACTTGCTCAATACGCCGCAGGGTCACGCCGGGTGCGTGGATCGGCATCAGGAACATGGTCAGACCGTTGTGTTTGGGCACCGTCGGGTCGGTGCGGGCCAGCAGCAGCCCATAGTCGGCGGCGAAGGCACTCGTGCTCCATGTCTTGGCGCCGTTGATGATCCACCCTTGGCCGTCGTGTTCGGCACGGGTGATCAATCCGGCCAAATCCGACCCACCGCCGGGTTCGGAGAGCAACTGGACCAGCACCTCTTCGCCGCGCAGTGCAGCTGAAATATGTTGCTGTTTCTGGTCTTGGGTGCCGATGTCGAGCAGGGTCGCACAGCAGATGGTGAAGGTTGGAACGTTGAGGATCAGCGGCATCTCGTAGCCGTCGGTCTCGGCGTCGAAGGCCTTCTGGTAGGCAACGTCGAGGCCGAGGCCGCCGTATTCGCGCGGAAAGCAGATCCCGGCGAATCCGCCGGCGTAGAGGCGTTGCTGCAATTCGCGGGCGCGCTGCCACGCGGCTTCGTCGTCGCGGGCACCCAAGGGCGGGATGTCGGGATCCAGGCGAGGCATGTTGTCGGCCAGCCATGTCGCGGCCCGGGCGGCGAACGCGGTTACCGTCTCGGTCATGCGGCCGGCCCCTGGTTCCTGACGTGCAGGTAGATGGCCCGATGATGTTCGCTCGGTGTTCCGAACAGGTTGCGGTACAGAGTGATTCGACGCAGGAATAGGTGCAGATCGTGTTCCCACGTGACGCCGATACCGCCGTGTAGCTGCACACAGTCCTGCACCAGCGGACCGGCATGCTCACCCAAGTAGGACTTGGCCGCGCTGACCCACAGCGTTGCATCGGTGTCGCGCGCAGCCACCCGGTCGACGGCCGCGGCGGTGACGCCGCGGCACGCGTGCAGCCACATCGTCATATCCGCGAGGCGGTGTTTGATCGCCTGGTAGGAACCCAACGGCCGGCCGAAGCTGTAGCGATCACGAGTCCAGTCGACCGTCATACTCAACACGGTGTCCAGGATTCCGACCGTTTCAGCGCACTGCAGCACCATGGCGAGGTTGCTTTGCCGGTCGATAAGTTCCGGTGTGCTGGCAGCAGACCCCACCGACGCCGACTCGCCGACCTCAACGCCGTCGAATTCGATTCTGGCGTAACGCTTCACCAGATCGAGGCTGCGTTGCGAGTGGACCGTCACACCGTTGGCATCGGTGGGAACCAGGAATTGGCGCAGGCCGTCGCCGGTGTGAGCGGTGACCAAGAGCAGGTCGGCCTGCGCGCCCGCTTCTACCCGGTCCTTGACGCCGTCGAGGCGATAACCGTCCGACGTCGCAGTCGCGGTGAGGGTGCTCCGGTGTGGGGCGAACGGCAGGCCGGGTTCGTCGACCGCCCATGTCGCCACCAGTTCACCCGAGACGAGCGCTTCGATTGTCTTGGCGTGGTTGAGGTGATCGTCGGCGTCGACGAGCCCCGCCAGGACGGTGCTTACCGGGTGCAGCGGCCCGGGCGCGACGGTGTGGCCGATCTGTTCGGCGATGGCCACCAAGTCGTGCAGACCACTGCCGGAAACATTGCCGCCGCCAAGGTCTTCGGGCACCAGCAACCCGGTCCAGCCCAGCTCGGCGGCCTGCCGCCACCACCCGGCGTCGACGTCACGGTCCTCGGCGCGCAGCGCCCGCTGCTGAGCCAGCGTCGCATGCCGGTCCAGGAAGGCGCGGGTGGTGGCTACGAACAGCTCAGTCTCGGTCGCGGATTCGGTCACAGCTTCTCATCTTCGATGCCGAACGTGTTGACCGCCATCGCCAGTAGGCAATAACCCCCAATGGTGAAGGTCAGGTCCATGCGCTGCTGCTCGGTGAAGTGACGGCCCAACTCGGCCCACACCGGCGTCGAGATGGTGCCGCGATCGATGAGGTCGTCCACCGCACTCAGCACCGCTTGATCGGCCTCGTTGGCGAGGCGCCCGTCGCGAATATCGTCGATCTCGCCATCGATCAATCCCGCCCGGCGCGCGATCGGAAGATGATGGGTCCACAGATAATCGCAGTCGCGCCGATACACCACACGTAGCAGCGCCACCTCCCGGATTCGCGGCGACAAGGTGGATCCGTTGAGCAGGTAAGCGTTGAACGGCAGGTAGGCCTCGGTGAGGTCGGGATGGCGCACCATGGTCGACAAGACGTTGCCTGCGCCACCGGGGTTGGCCCGCGCGGCGGGTATCAGCGAGACCAGTGCCGCACGGGTGCGGTCGTCCCATTCGTCGGCGGGCAGCGGGGTCAGCCGCAACGGGTGTCGGTCGGTCATCTATTGGATCGGCTCATCACCGAGAACGGTGGTGCGCAGCATTTCACGCTGCGAGTCGGGCGCGTAGGGAGCGGCGCGGTGCAGCACACCGCGGTTGTCCCAGATGACGGTGTCGCCGACCGACCAGGTGTGGCGGTAGACATTCTCGGGCACGGTGGCGCGCTCCAGAAGTTCGGCCAACAGGGCGCGGCCGTCCTCGAGGTCCATGCCGATCACGTAGTCGGCCGACGCGCCCAGCACCAGTGATTTGCGGCCAGTGCGGTGTGTCCAGATCAAAGGGTGTTCGTGGGTGCGACGGGATCTCCACTGCGCCAATTGCTTTGGGGTGGGGTTCAGGGTGACACGCCGCTGCGATGCCTCCAGCGAGTGCACGACGCGCAATGCTGCGAACCGATCCTTTTCGTCGTCGGTCAGCGTGTCGTAAGCCGCGTAGGAAGAAGCGAATTCGGTTTCGCCACCCACCTCGGCAACCTGGAGCGCCGATAGGACAGTGGCTTTTTGCGGGTACTCGTCCCCGGTGGGCGTGCAGCCGTCAATGTGCCAGTCGAACGTCCCCTTCAAGTAGGCCGCCGAAGAGTTCTTCGATTTGTCCAACGTCACCGGGTAGATACCGGCCACCGGGTGATGGCCGTCGGAGGAGTAGTCGATCTCGCCGAGGCGGCGGCAGAACGCGACCTGGGCTTCAGGGTCAAGTCGCAGTCCGGGGAAGACGAGAACACCGTTGTCCTCCAACGCATCCAGGATGGCTTCACCCACCGGGTCGTCCGCGGCCAGGTGGGTGGGATCCAGGCCGGAGACTTCGGCGCCGACCGAGTCACTGAGCTTGGTGATGGTGAGCAGACTCACGGTCTGTCCTTCCTTTTATGGTCCGTTGGGGTCTAGGGCACCGGTTCGTCGGTGCGAATCATCACCGCGTCGGCGGCGTCCGTCGGGGCGGGCTGGTGGAAGATCTCCACCGCCATGGCGACCATGATCAGCGAATAGATCAGGTGCAGCAGGTTGAGCGCATCGTTAGGCAGGTCGTCGAGCGTGAACTTGTCGCAATAGCCGATTGCCTCTTCGAGACGCGGGAAGAACGCGTCGTAGAACTGGTGCATTTCGCCCATGGTGCTGGCCATCCGCGCGTTCCAGCGCTCGGTTTCCGTGGCCAGGCACCAGACGCGGGCGTAGCTCTCGAGTTCGGCAAAGGCCGTGGGCAGCAAGGCATCCGGCATGGTCAGACTCCCACCGGCGCAGGAGCCTTTTCGCGCCGGTAAGCGTCGACCCAGTCGACGACCACCTTGTGCAGGTGGCGCACCAGGATCTCTTGGTCGCTGAGTGGAAATTCGTCGATGATGCCGTACTCCAGCGCGGCCTGGGTTCCGCCGAGCATGCCGGCGTCTTGGAGCGCGAATTCCTTCAGCACCACCGCGGCGACTTCATGTTCAATGCGTTCCCGCACGGTGCGCGCCGGGTGGAAGTAGGTGTAGGCCTCAAACCGGTGAGTGTTATGGGAAGTGGGCCAGTACCGGTACAGCAGATACCAGCCGCCGTAGATCAAAATCTCGGTGTTGGGGAAGATTTGGAAGTTACTGATGCCCCAGGGCTCGATGCCGCCGGGATTCAGCCCGGCCGGCAGCTCGCCGATGTCGGGGGTGCGCCACGGGCCGACGAGTCCACTCTGGGTCACCCGCTCGATCGGGTACATGTTCTCCGCCGGTAATAGCCAGCGGCGCCGTCCCGCCGTCGACACCAACCGGTGTGGGCCGTCGAGTTGAAAGTGGCCGCAGGTGAATCCGGCTTTGGGGTCACGCACGTCCGAGGGCACCTGTTGGGGGTGCAGCGACGGCACGTGGTAATACTCCTGGAACGCATCCGCGAAGATTTTCCAGTTGCTGTTGTTGTGCGCGACCCACTCGTAGCGCTCGGTCAACTTGTCGAACGGGTAGCCGTCGAGCCCGGTGACCATCGGACCCAAGAACTCACGCAGACTCTGCCGCGGCTCCGCGTCGAGGTTGATGAAGATGAATCCGTTCCACACATCGCAGTGCACCGGGCTCAGCCCATAGTCGGCCACGTCGAGGTCGAAGAACTCCGACTGCTGCTGCACGAATTTCAGGGCACCATCAAGGTCGTAGCGCCATCCGTGGTACTTGCAGGTGAATTGGCGGCATGTTCCGCGGGTGGCCTCGTTGGGAAAGTCGTTCCACACCAACTTGTTTCCACGGTGTCGGCAGACATTGTGGAAGGCGCGAATGCGATCGTCTCGTCCTTTGACCAGGATGACCGATACCCGAGCCACCTCGATCTCTTTGGTGACGTAGCTGCCGAGGCGGGGCAACTCTTCGATGCGGGCGACGTTGAGCCACGCACGCTTGAACACCGCCTCGCGCTCTAGTTCGTAGAACTCCTTGGACGTGGAGTCGGCGAATGAGATGTCGCCAGTGCCTAATTCGGGGTAGTGCTCGGTCCATGACCCCTCCGGGGGCCTACCAGCGCGCGTCATCGTGAACCTCCCTGCGTCACACTCACATCACCGCTCCGCCGTTGACGCCTAGTACCTGTCCGGTGATGTAGCCGGCCTCCTCCGAGCACAGGAAACCGACCGCCGCGGCGATGTCGGCTCCGGTGCCCAGATAACCCAGCGGGATGTTGGCCGCGATTTCCTCGTTCGACTTGAGCAATCCGGCCGCTTGCGCCTGATGCTGCATCGGGGTTTCGATGCCCGAGGGTGGGATGTTGTTGACGGTGATCCGGTGCCGGGCGTACTCACGGGCCAGCGACTTGGTCAGGGTGATGACCGCGCCCTTGGATGCCGCGTAGTGCGCGGCGAATGGTGATCCACGCTGGGCGCTGGACGACGAAATCATCACGATCCTGCCCCAATTCGCGGCCACCATGTCCGGCAGGGCGACTTGGCAGCAGTGGAAAGTGCCGGTCAGGTTGACGTCGATGATTTTGTTCCAGGACTCGGCGGTGATCTCGGCGAACGGGGAAAACCCGAACATTCCGGCACTGGTCACCAGGACCGACACCGGCCCCAGCTCGCTTCGGACCTTGGCGAACGCCTGCTCGACGGCGGCTCGGTCGGTGACATCGGCGCCGACACCGATGGCCGTGCTCCCGGCTGCGCGCAGATCTTCGGTAACACGTTGCGCCGCTTCGTCATTGACGTCGAGGACCGCGACGCCCAGCCCCCGGCGGGCCAGTTCGCGACAGGTCGCCTCACCCATGCCCGAGGCGCCGCCGGTCACGACAGCCACCCGGCGAGCCTGGGTGCTCATTCGTAAACCACCCGCACCGTGCGGCTGGTGGGCAGGGCCTGGCAGGTCAGCACCCAGCCTTCTTCCACTTCATCGTCCTCGAGCGCGTCGTTGTTGAGCATCCGAGCGCAACCTTCGGTCAACCGGGCCATACATGTTCCGCAGGAACCGACTTCGCATGACGACGGGGCCTGCAGACCCGCCATGCGGGCCGTCTGCAACAAGGTGTCGCCCGCCGAGTAGGACACCGTCTTGCTGCGTCCGTCCAGTTCGATGGTCACCTCTTCGGTGACGACGACGCCGGTGTCCGGACCGGCATAGGAAGAGGCGCGGTATTCAGTCATCGGGCCCAAGAGTATCAACTACTTGTGATTAGTATCAAGTACTAGATACTTGAGGGGGGATGTGGTCCGTGAACAACTCGTGGCCCGTGCCTTGTTCGATGACACGGCTGAGCAATTCGCGCAGGGTCTCCTGCTCCTCGTCACTGAGCACTCCGAACACCCTCTCGTGCGCGGCGACGGCGTCGTTGACGACCGTGCCCACCACATTGCGTCCCTGCTCAGTGAGGTAGGCCTGCAGGATCCGCTTGTGCTGAGGATCCTGCTTTCGTTCGACCAGACCCTGACGCTCGAGTGCTGTGAGAGCCAGCTGGACGCCCTGCGGGGTAATCAGCAGCCGCCTGGCCAGGTCGGCGCCGGACAACCCGGGCTCGTTGGACAGCTGGCGCAGGACACCGATCTGGGCCGTGCTGACCCCGTGGACGCTGATCGCCTCGTTCACCGCGGTCAGCGAGAAATAGAAGGCCTGCTTGAGCAGCCACAGGGTATTTTCGACGAGTTCCATTTCCGTCTCCCTACGAATCACTTTGTGACGCGGTCGGCGACTTGTAGATCTGGCCGTCCTTCATGACAAAAGAAACCTCAAGAGTGGTGGTGATGTCGCGGGACGGATCTCCGGGCACGGCGATGATGTCGGCCAGGTAACCCGGTGCCAGACGGCCCAACTCGTGGTCGGCTTCGACGAGTTCGGCGGCCACCACCGTGGCCGACCGGATCGCTTGCATGGGCGTCATGCCGCGTGCCACCAGCGCCCCGAGTTCCTTAGCGTTCTGGCCGTGCGGGATCGCCGGTGCGTCGGTGCCACACGCGATCCGCACCCCGGCCGCAATCGCCTTGGGCAACATCGCTTTTGCTTGCGGGAAGACTTCGTTCGCTTTCTTGCGTAGTTCCGGTGCGATCCGGTCAATCGCCATCGCCTCGGTCAGATAGGTGGTCGAGACCAGGAAGGTGCCGTGGTCGACCATCATCTGAATCGTCTCGTCGGTGGCCAGGAAGCCGTGTTCGATGCAGTCGATACCGGCGCGGATGCATGCTTGAATCGCCTTGTCGCCGACGGCATGTGCGGCCACTCGCACCCCGGCGCGATGGGCCTCGTCGGCGATCGCGGCAAACTCGGCGTCTGAATATTGCTGGGCGCCAGGGGCGGTGCTGTGTGACATGACTCCACCGGATGCTGACACCTTAATCAGCTTGGCGCCGTGGCGAACCTGGTAGCGAACACACGCAATCACTTCAGGCACACCGTTGGCGATGCCCTCGGCAACCGACAGCGGCATGATCCCGGGTGCGAGCCGCTGGAATACCGTCGGATCCAGGTGCCCGCCATAGGGGGTGACGGCATGTCCCGCGGGATAGATGCGGGGGCCGGGATGCCAGCCCTGGTCGATGGCGCGCTGCAGCGCGACGTCGAGCAGATACCCACCGGTCTTAACCATCAGCCCCAGGTTGCGCACGGTGGTGAACCCGGCGTCCAGCGTGGCCCGTGCGTTGACCGCACCACGCAGGGTGCGATAGGCGGGGTCGTCTTGGACGCCGTGCATCGGGGCGGGCAGGCCGTCGGGTCCGCCCGCGCCGCCGATGAGCAGGTTGAGCTCCATGTCCATCAGACCGGGCAGCAGCGTGACGTCGCCGAGGTCGATGATCGGTTGCCGAATCCGGCTTCCAATCCAGTCCGGCCCTTCGGGATTGACTGCGGTAATACGCTGCCCGTCGATGATCACGACGGCCGGCGAGCGGACCTGGCCGGCGTCGACGTCGGCCCAGCGGGCCGCCCGTAGAACGGTCACACCGTCGGTCACGGTACCGGCTCGGAAACGCAATCCAGCGTGGCGGCACCGGAATCGGGCACCCGGGGCTGTTTCCAGCACTCCACCGGGAACGACACCATGATCATCGAATACAGCAGGTGCATCAGGTTGAGGACGTCGTCGGGCAACTCGTCGAGGGGGAACTTGTCGCAGTAGGCCAGGGCTTCTTCGGCGCGCGGGGTGATCGCGTCGTAGAAGGCCTTCATCTGGGTCATCGAGCTGGCGAGCCGCTTGGCGTAGCGTTCGGGCTCGGTGGGCAGGCACCACTCGGCGAAGGGTTCGAGGTCGGCGAATTCGGTTGGCAGCACTGGGGGCATCGTGTTCACACCCCCGCCGCGCTGGTGCGTTGGTATTCGTCAATCCAGGCCGCGGTCTCCTTGTGCAGGTGACGCAGCAGGATCTCCTGGTCGTTGAGTACGAACTTGTCGATCACCCGCGACTCGATCATGCTCTGGGTCGCCTCCAGCGTGTTGGCGTCCTGCAGTCCGAACTCCTTGAAGGTCACCGCCGCGAGCTCCTGCGCGACCCGGTCACGCGGAGTGCGCGGTTCGGGGAAATACAATGTGCCCTCGAAGATGTGGCTGTTGTACGACGTCGGCCAATAGTGGTAGGTCAGATACCAGCCCTGGCCCCAGAACAGCACGACGAAGTTGGGGAACAACTGGAACGAATCCAGCCCCCACGGATCACATTTCGCGGGATTCAGCCCCACTGGCATCTCTCCCAGATCGGGCTTCGCCCAAGGCCCGAACAGTCCGCTCTGGCAGATGTCATCCATCGGCTTGCGCATCTCGTCGGGCATCTCCCAGGCCCGTATACCAGACGTGCTGACCAACCGGTGCGGACCGTCCAGGCGATAGTGCGGCGCCTCGAAACCAGCCTCCGCGGCGGCCCTCGAATACGCCGTCGGCGACTGGTTCGCGTGCAGCACCGGCGCGTGGTAGAACTCCTGGAACGCGTCCATGTACAACTTCCAGTTCGCCTTCACCTCGGATCGGTAGTACCACCGCGAGGTCAGCTGGTCGAACGGGTAGCCCTCCAGGTCCGTCACCATCGGCCCCAGAAACTCGCGTAGCGACTGTTCGGGCGTCTTGGCGAAGTTGACGAAGATAAAGCCTTCCCACACATCGCAGTGCACCGGAACCAACCCATAGCGGCTCTTGTCGAGGTCGAAGAACTCCTCTTCCTGCTGTACGAAAGTCAGGTTGCCGTCCAGGTCGTATCGCCAAGCGTGATATTTGCAGGTGAATTGCCGGCACACGCCGCTGGTCTCTTCGAGTGGCATGTCGTTCCACACCAACTTGTTGCCGCGGTGCCGGCAGATGTTGTGATACGCCTTGACCTCACCGGATCCCGTACGCACCAGGATGATTGACGTGTTGACGACCTTGAGCTCTTTGGTGAAGTAGCTACCTTTACGCGGAACTTGTTCAACCCGACCGACATTCAGCCAGGCGCGTTTGAAGATGGCCTCTCGCTCCAGCTCGTGGATCTCGGGGTTGATGGAGTCCTCGTAAGACACCGGCTCCGTGCCCAGGTCGGGGTAATGCTGCGTCCAGCTTCCCTCCGACGGCTTGGGAAATCGAGGCATAACCGCGCTCCTGTCCGGTAGATCCGTAGGGCTCCGTCGGGCCGACGGTATATCCTCGCACCGTTGATCGCAAGTAGTTGATATTGGCGCCCAGGGAGGGCCGAGTGAACGTTTTCGACGTCATCTCACCGCACACCGAGCAGTCCATCGCGCAAGTCGCCGCCGCGGGGCCGGACGAAGTCGACGCCGCCGTTGGCGCTGCGCGCACCGCCTTTGACTCCGGCGCCTGGAGCCGTTGCGAGCCCTCGGATCGCATCACAGCCATACGTCGGCTCGCCGACCTCTACGACCAGCGGCGCGCCGAGATGGCCGAAACCATCACCGCCGAGATCGGGGCTCCGATCAGCTTCGCCCAGCGCGCCCAGGTCGGTCTGCCCGCAATGATGATGCGCGCATTTTGCGACCTTGCCGAACGGCATCCCTGGCAGGAGGCGCGGCGCGGCTTCTTCGGCGCCGACGTGCAGGTCCACAAAGAACCCGTTGGGGTGATCGCCGCCATCGTGCCGTGGAATATGCCGCAGTTCCTGATCATCACCAAGCTGGTCCCCGCGCTGCTGGCCGGCTGCACGGTCGTGCTCAAGCCCGCACCCGAATCTCCATTGGATGCCGCGCTTTTGGCCGAGATGATCGGGCAAATCGACCTGCCCCCGGGCGTAGTCAGCGTGGTGCAAGGTGATGGCGCGGTGGGCGGGCTGCTCGTCGGCCATCCCGGGGTGGACAAGGTTTCGTTCACCGGATCGACCGCGGCGGGCCGGGCCGTCGCGTCAGCGTGCGCTGCGAACCTCACCAAGGTGAGTCTGGAACTGGGCGGCAAATCCGCGGCGGTCATTCTCGATGATGCCGCGCCGGACAAGGTTGCCGCCGGGGTGCGATCGGCCAGCCTTTCCAACAGCGGTCAGATCTGCAACGCGTTGACCCGCGTCCTGGTCCCCGCCGCACGGCACGACGAGTACGTCGACGCGCTGGCGGCCGAGATGACCAAGATTGCGGTCGGCGACCCGAGCGATCCGAACACTCAGATGGGTCCGCTGGTCTCGCAGCGTCAGCAGCAGCGCGTGCGGAATTACATCGAGAGCGGGCAGCACGAGGGCGCGCGATTGGTTGTCGGCGGCAGCGACATGCCGGACGGAATCGACCGCGGCTGGTACGTCCGCCCCACCCTGTTCGCCGCCGCCGACAACGCCATGCGAATTGCCCGTGAAGAGATCTTCGGTCCGGTGATCACCGTCATCCCCTATCGCAACGAGGACGATGCGGTGTTGCTTGCCAACGACTCCGACTACGGGCTGGCCGGGTCGGTGTGGACCGGCGACACCGACCGGGCCCTGGCGATCGCCAAGCACATCCGCGCCGGCACGCTGGGAATCAACCAGGGCTACACCATGGATCCCTTTGCGCCGTTCGGCGGCGTCAAAGCCAGCGGCTACGGGCGTGAGCTGGGTCCCGAAGGCCTCGACGGCTACCTAGACACCAAATCCATTGCGATCTCATCTGGAACGTGACGGTCGGCCCGAGACTGCTACTTCCCCGAAACGCTCACGTCATGCTTGACAAACCCTCGTGGACTACGGCCCAGTCAGGCAGACTGAGCCACGTGGAAATGAGCACGTCCGGGCGCACACGCGGAGAAGCGCGTCCGCGCAAGCGCCGGGAAGGCTGGCAGTAGTGCCATGAGTTGGGAGACCTTGCTCTCGACCACTCTTGTCCCGGTCGCGTCCGTTTTGTCCACTGCGACGGTGGCGATCTGGACGAAGCGCCTCGACGCCAGAACTAAGCGAGAGGACCGAGACCACGCGCTAGTCCTCGACTACGAGAAGCGGGCTGGGGATGACAAGAAGGCTGTGCTGAAGCGTCTCATCTCTGCAACCCTTTACCTCAAGCGCGGGGCAGAACCACTCGCGGGCACCGAAGTCACCGAAGAGAGCACCAGCCGAAGCCGGGCCGGAGCCATCAGAGAGTTGTACGAATTCCGCGCACGGCTGGGTCTCGACGACGGAGTCGCCGAGCTGATGATTTATGCCGCAGAGCCGGTGCGCGACCTCACCGAATTGATCCTTGACGAATGGGACCGTCAATTCCGCGAGCACGGCTACTCGCTCACGCAGCTGGATGCGTGCAAGGAGCAACTCCAGACAGCCGTCGACGTTCCACCTGAAAACGATGAGCCGATGATCGAACGGAGGCGAAAGTGGACTTCGTTGAAGGACGAAGAAGCATCGTTCCTCAAGGAACTTGGCGATGAGTCGGACCTTGACGTCGATGCGCTGGTGGTGCTGTGTAACCGCTTGTTGAAAGCCGCCCACACGGACCTCCGCGGTGGCCACGGCATCGAGAAGTGACGGGCGACGCAGACCGTTTCAGATAGCGGTCAGACGGTGGTAAAGCTCTTCGATGCGACGGCTAATGTCGTTGCGTACTAGGCGCATTCGTTCGATACCCTCGATGCCGCGGTCGGATGGCTCGTCGGTAACCCATGTCTCGACCTGTACGCCCGGCGCATCGACGTGGGCTTCACGGCCGAGCACGACTACTCGGTCCACACGCTGCAAAAGGTCGAGGTCGATGGGCTTGGGGTACTCGGCGGTTATGTCGACGCCGACCTCGACGAGCGATTGCACCGACAACGCATTGAGCGCCGCGCCGGGGTGAGTACCCGCTGAATGCACCTGGACCGCGTCGCCCGCGACCTTGCGCATGAGCCCGGCAGCCATCTGCGACTTGCCGGCGTTCTTGACGCAGACGAACAGCACGTTCGGCTTGGTGGTCACGGATCAGTCCTCGCGGCGATGGCGAACCGTCGACGCAGCGCGAGCGAGACATACACCAGGGCGACCAGCACCGGCACCTCGATCAGTGGGCCGACGACACCAGCGAGTGCCTGGCCGGACGTCGCGCCGTAGGTAGCGATGGCGACCGCGATAGCTAGTTCAAAGTTGTTTCCTGCGGCCGTGAACGCCAAAGTCGTTGTGCGCTGATATCCGAGGCCGAGCGCGGCGCCGAGCACGTATCCGCCGCCCCACATCACGGCGAAGTACGCCAGCAGGGGCAGGGCGATCCGCGCTACGTCCCACGGATGCGAGGTGATCTGCGCGCCCTGCAGAGCGAAGAGGATGACGATGGTGAATAGCAGCCCGTAGAGCGCCCACGGCCCGACGCGAGGCAGGAACCGAGTCTCATACCAGTCGCGGCCTTTGGTGCGTTCGCCGATCCGCCGGGACAGGTAGCCGAGCAGCAATGGCACACCGAGGAAGATCAGGACGGACTTGGCGATCTGCCAGGGCGAGACGCTGATGGTCGTCTGGTCAAGGCCGAGCCAACCGGGCAGCACCGACAGGTAGAACCAGCCCAGGGCGGCGAACATCACTACCTGAAACACGGAGTTGAGGGCGACCAGCACGGCGGCGGCTTCACGGTCGCCGCACGCGAGATCGTTCCAAATGATCACCATGGCGATGCACCGCGCGAGCCCGACGATGATCAGGCCGGTGCGGTATTCGGGCAGGTCCGGCAGCAGCATCCAGGCCAGGGCGAACATCAACGCCGGGCCGATAACCCAATTCAGCAGTAGGGAGGCTGCCATCAACTTGCGGTCGCCGGTCACGGCGTCGAGGCGGTCGTAGCGGACCTTCGCCAACACCGGGTACATCATCACCAGAAGCCCGACAGCGATAGGTAGTGAGATGCCGTCGACCTGCACGGCACCAAGCGCACGGTCGAGGCCAGCTACCGCGCGACCCAAGAGCAACCCCGCCGCCATCGCCGCGCCGATCCACACCGGCAGGAATCGGTCGAGCGTGGAGAGCTTGCTGACAAGGGGTGCGTGGTCGGTGGCAGCGGGTGCGGTCACTCGGCCACCTTTGGTCCGCAGTTGCACGAACAGGCGTCATCCTCGGCGAGTACGGGACCAGAAGCGCCGAACGTGTCGGCGTCGGCCAAGACGGTGTAGACCTCCCATTTTTCGGCGTCGGGCGCGGTGACCCAGACCTTGTCCTGGGTGGCGAAGCAGCAGGTGGTGTTGATCTCCTCCTCGGCGAACAGGCCAGCATTGGCGAATCGGGCGATCTCGGCGTGCACAGCGTCACTGGAATCGACCTCGACGCCAAGGTGATTCAGCGAGCCGCCCTTGCCGGGGTTCTCGATCAGCACGAGCTTGAGGGGCGGTTCGGAGACGGCGAAGTTGGCGTAACCGGGCCTGACCTTCGCGGGCTCTGCCCCGAGCAATGTCGTGTAGAACGCGATCGACGCAGTGAGGTCGTCGACATTGAGGGCGAGTTGGACGCGAGACACGAGAGAACACCTCCGAGGTGTGTGACATATGCCGAAAAGGTTACGGGGTCCGGTGTACTCCACCTTTTTGACTTATGTCAATACCCTCGCGAAGATGGGGACATGCCCAAGACGCTGCCAGTGATCGACATGTCGCAGCCGGTCTGCTGCGCCCCGATGGCGGCTGGACCCGTCGACGAGGCGTCGGCGCTCGACGTGGCAATGCGGCTTAAGGCACTCGCGGACCCTGCGCGGGTGAAGCTGATATCGCTGCTGTTCACCGCCGACCAGCCGTGCACGACTGGATCGCTTGCGGCTGCGGTGGGGCTGTCGGTGTCCACCGTCAGTCATCACCTCGGGCAGCTCCGCACCGCCGGGTTCGTTGCTTCGGAGCGCCAGGGGATGAGCGTGCATCACACTGCCCGACGTGACTCGCTCACGGCCTTATGCCGAGTGTTGGACCCTAGCTGTTGTACCTGAAGGCAGCGCGGCGTTAGTCGTCCTCGCCAGGTAGCGGTACAACGTCGCTCGGCTGACACCGACCGCATCAGCGATCACTGGCGCCGGCTCGCCGTTGTCGCGCATGCGGCGGGCTGGCGGGGTACCAGCCGGAGCCCTGACGAGATCCAGTTGACTTGGTCGGCATCATCGCGGACGAACGGCACGCGCACCCGGCCCAGGACGCCCTCATCCGCAGCGAGAAACGTCATCGGCGTCGGCGACTCGGACGCCGGCGGCACCAGCGCGGGTTGGTAGGTGTGCTGTTGTTGCAGCGGACGGGTGGTCGCGGTGAGTGCATCGCCGTTGAGCACCACCTCGATGGAGTTGCCCGGATCGGTGAATTGGCCGGCATATTGGGCCAATTCATGCGTGGGCACCGCGATCGCCGGCACCTCTGCCGGGGCAAGGAGGGCCCGCGGTATGCCGACTTTGCCGGCCAGCGAGGCCATTCCGGGGTAGCTGCTCAGCGCCGCGTCGAGGGTAGCCAGTTCGGCCCAGACGCCGGCGAGCACGTTGTTGACCATCAGCACCAGCGCGAATCGCTTCTCGGGGACGGCGATGAAAGTCGTGTGCTGCCCTCCGGTATCGCCGTTGTGGATGATGACGCGCAGCCCGTCGATGTCTTGGACGAACCAGCCGTGTCCCATGCTCAGATCGAGTCCCGCAACGCCCATTGCGGGCCGCTGCATTCGCTGCAACGCCAGAGGCGACAACAGTGGCGCGTTGTCCGTCGTCGACTCGCTCATGTGCATGCGGGCGTAGCGCAGCACGTCGCGGGTGGTCGACCAGATGCCTCCGGCGGGGTTGATGCTGCGCGGCAACCACAACGGGGATTGCACCGCAACGGCATCGACGCCATTGATCTGCCCGGCGTAGTGTCCATCGGCGTAGCGGCGGCCCAGCACGGCCGAGCGCACCAGCAGCGTGTCGCGGGCTCCTAGCGGGTCGAACACGAGCTCGGCCATGGCGGCGTCATAGTACGAACCCGTGACGACCTCGATTACTCGGCCGAGCAGAACGAATCCGGAGTTGTTGTAGGAGAACCACTTTCCCAGGGGAAACACCTGGAGAAGCTGGGGCAGCCGCGTCGCAACGAAGCGGGCGATAGCCTCGTCGTCCTCGCCGGTGTACGTGCCGTCGTCGCCGTACCAGCCTCCGCAGTGGGTCAGTAGATGCGCGATGGTCACCCCGGCGGCGGTCGTCTCGTCAGCCATTGTGAGCGCGGGCAGGTAGGTGCGCACGGGAGCGTCCAGGGCGATCTGGCCGCGCTCGATAAGACGCCACACGGCGGTGGCGGTGTAGGTCTTGGTCAACGACCCGATCTGAAACACCGTGTCGGGGCCTACGGGCCGCAGTGTGTTCATGCTGGCCACCCCGAGCGCGGCGTGCTCCTCGCGGTCGGCAAACCAAACACCTACGGCCGCACCGGGAATGCGGTGCTCAGTCATGCTGTCGGCCAGTGCCTGTGCCACGTCGCCGAACGCCGCCGATGCGTCTGAGGGCAGCACCGGAACCGGGATGCCACCGCCACGATCGGTGGCCGCTTGCACGGTGGAGACGCCTCTACTCGTCCTAGCAGTTCAAGGGCGGGGGCGCGTTACGCGGCATTGAGTCACGGTTGCAGAGGCCCGATTCTCCGTTCGGGGCGGGCGGGTGCAGGGTTGCGGTCATCGCTGGGCCTGGGCCCGGGGTGTTCGGCGGTGCGGGGTCTGCGTTGGCCATTGCGGCGGGCAGTCCCATAACAGCCATCGCCAACCCACCGGCGAGAACAGTTCGGGCGGCCAATCTTTTCAGTTTGGGCGCAGTGGTGCAGTCGGGCTGATGGGTGGTGGTCATGATGTTTCCTTTTGTGGTCGACGCCCGGTGTGGGCCGGCCCCCCGGTGGGACCACCCCGGCAATCGGGCATTTTTCGACAACGCGGCCAAACCTGGATTGAGACTATGCCGGGGAAGGAGGGTATATCGCTTTTCGTGGAATTCGAGGTGGCGGTCGCGACATCGAGCCTTGCACGTCTGGGTCCTGGCAACCGGAGATGTCTACCCTGGGTTGGCCGACAGGGATTGGATAGCGGCGCCCAGTGACTCCGGGGACGTCGCGGTGTCGCCGATGTACGGGTGGGCAAGTTCCACGACGAGGAACAGGTCGGTGGCTAGCAGCACGCCCACCGTCGCGACCAACGCGTAGTGAATGGCAGGTTTCTCGACGCCGTAAACCAAAGCACCGCCAAGGACCAGCCCGCTGGTCAGGAAGAAGACCGTCCACATCGACCAGGGCAGGCCGTTGTCAGTGCGGGCCCGCAGCGTCCGTTCGGTACGCGCCTGGCTGATCTTGTGAAGGGAATCGAAAGAGGTGGCGAGGTAAGTCTTTTGGGTATCGGTGCGCGGCTGAACTTGTTCGTATGCGGTCCGGAGACGCTGCAGCGCTTGGCCAGCCGCAGGGTAGGTATGGCCGTGTGCGACCAGCGGCCACTCGGTGACCGCCGCGCGTTCATAGTCCAGCAGCGCCCCGCGGATTCGGTCGCTGTCGGCCTTGTCGAACACGGTGAGGTCGTTGGCCATCTGTACCGCGGTCGCGCCCTCGACCCGCATGTCGTCGTCCGCAGTATTGTTCTGGCCCCACATCGCGGTAACGATGAAACCGGTGAAGAACGCGTACACGAAGCCGACCAACATGAAGGCGAACTGTGTCACTTCGCTGCGCTCGTCCCCCCTGAGCCCGGGGAATCGATGCCGGACAAATTTCAGGGCAAGCACTGCGCCGCCTGCGACGAGGAGGTTGAGTCCGAGCAATAGCAGCCAGGACGGGACGTTACTCACCATCCAAGCACTCATAAGTCAGTCACCTCCCGAGCATCCACCGGAAGCCCGAGGCTTGTTCGCGCTGACTGGCGCGGACTACTAGAGCTGATCACGGCGTCGCGATCATGGGGCCCAAGACCTACGCCGGGACCATCCTTCTCCATCTGCCGGTGCGCCGGCAACTCAATCGCGAGGAAGCGCCGGAGTCGAAAAGGAAGTACGCGAGACCTGCGCCGGGCAGGCCCCCGACGATCAGTAGCGCCGCCAGTGTGTCGCAGCTCCGGTTCATACCCGCAATCTCGGCATATCTCGTCGGCGACCTCATCGCCTGTCATTACTTGGGTCATCAGTTAGCCTGGCTTTCCTAATGAGAGAAGCACAACCGCGGTACTGCGACGCGGGCCGCCCCGGCCGTGGACACGGCGTGGTTCTGAGCTCCTGAATCGGTGTTTATGTCGCCGGTGGAATGCTCTGCTCGTAACGAAACATGTTGCCGGGATCGTACTTTGATTTGACTGTCCGGAGCCGGTCGAGGTTGGTGCCCCAATAGGCCGTGGCCCAGTTAGCCATGCCGGCGTTCGGCACGTTCACGTAGGCGCCGTCTACGTAGGGTTGCAAGGACTCGCTGATGTCCGCGATCCAGGCGAGCGCTCGCGCTGTCAGCTGCTCATCGACGGCGGGTCCGCCGCGAATGCCCCAGCCGGCACCGGGTTCGGCGTAGAACAATGCGTCGCGATGGGCGAATATCGAGCCGCCGGCGGGCTCGCTGCTCTTGACTGCGCCGCCGAAGGCGTTGGCGAAGTAATTGCAGTCCGGCGACGGGGCTTTGGCCATGAACTGACCGATCAGCTCGATCGCGGCAGCCGGGAAGGGTTGCACAATGAACTGCGACGTGAACTTCCAGTTGGCGGCCTCCTCCGGAGTTGGTATCTGGAAACCGGCGTAGGTGTCGGCCCAAGGTGCGGTGGTAATGGTTATGTGAGGCGCTCCGACCGAAAGGATCGACCCCAGCAGTTCCGTCGCCTCGACGCCCGACCCTGAGCAGAGAGCCGCTAACAATTGGATTTCGCTGCAATGGATTTCGAGCTGGCTAGTCAGGCGATTATCGGTGTTCGGCGCCGAGTGCTGCCAGACATCGAAGACTTCGGGTAGGTCATCGAGCCCTGTCCATGTCGCCTTCACGTAGGTGACGTGGGGTAGCGGGTGGACCTTGATAAGTCAGTGCGGTGACGATGCCGAAGTTGCCGTTGCCGGCGCCGCGCAGTGCCCACATGAGGTCCGCGTGCGAGGTGTCATCGACGGTGATCGCCTTGGCGCCGTTCACCGCGTCGGTCACAACGATCTCGACCGCCATCAGGTTGTCGCTTGCCATCCCGAGGCTGCGGGTGAGCAGGCCGAAGCCGCCACCGAGGGTCGCGCCGACCAGCCCGACGCTGCCTTCCGTTCCGGTCGGCGCCGCGAGTCCGTGGGCGCCGAGCGCGGTCACCGCCTCCAGTTGGTTGAGCCCCGCCCCAACTGTCGCCAAACCTGAGGCCGCATCGATCTGGGCCGACTTCAGCCCGCTGACATCGATGACGAGGCCGTCGTCGACAGACGACCAGCCCTCCAGGCAGTGCCCTCCGCTGCGCACCCGCACGGCGACATCGTTATGCCGTGCCCATGTGAGGGCGTTGACGACATCTGTTGTGTCGCTGCAGAACACGATGGCTTGGGGGTGGTGGGAGTAAAGATGGTTATACCCGACACGCGCCGCCTCGTACCGGGGATCGCCAGCAACTACTACATCACCGGTGAGCCCGCTGGCGGGTGCTGTCATGTCTGTCACCTCGGCAATACTTTGTCATTCAGTCCCCTGGCCTTGGTGTCACGTGGCACAACTGGGTACGGCTCTCATCATCGTTATCCTAGTGTCTCATTTGCGACATACAAGTCTCATATGAGATATGATCGTCATCATGGCACTCGATCGTGAGACTGTATTGCGCGTCGCGGCGGACTTCCTCGCTCGGCGGCCGAACGCAACCCAGGACGAGATTGCCGCGGCCGTCGGCGTCAGCCGTGCGACTCTGCATCGCTACTTCTCGGGGCGCGCGGCGCTCCTCGATGCCCTTGATCAGTTTGCCACCGCCCACTTGCGCGCAGCGTTGAAAGGCGTTCGCGGACAAGAGGGATCGGCCGCCGACGCGTTGCGACGGTTGGTGGCGGTGTGCCAGCCGGTGTCTGGATACCTCAACCTGCTCTACACGCAGAGTCAGGATTTCGAGACCAACCAGCCCAAGCAAGTGTGGGCGGAAATCGATGCTGAGATCAAGGAGCTGTTCCTGCGCGGTCAGCGGGACGGCGAATTCCGCCCCGATCTGAACGCGTTCTGGTTGACCGAGGCGTTCTTCAACCTGATGGCCGGCGCGGCGTGGGTGGTCTCGGTCGGGGGCGCCGGGCGTAGGGAATTTACCGATATGGTCACCGATCTGCTGCTGCACGGGGTGAGTCGGTCATGACGCGCGCTTGGCTGGCGCTGGCGGTGCTTACCCTTGGGGTGCTGCTGATCGGCGTCGATGGCACGGTACTGGCCCTCGCGATCCCGTTCATCGGTAGGGATCTCGGGACGTCGGCAACGCAAGTGTTGTGGATCGGCGAGATTTATTCGTTCGTGCTGGCCGGTCTACTCGTCACGATGGGCAGCCTTGGCGACCGTATTGGCCACAAGAAATTATCGCTATGCGGCGCAACGGCTTTCGCAGTTGCCTCGGCGGCGACGGCATACGCGCCGACGGCTGGGCTACTGATTGGCGCCCGGGCGCTGCTGGGCGTGGCCGGGGCGACGCTGGCGCCGTCGACGCTGGCGTTGATCCGCGTTTTGTTTGAGCGGCCGCGGGAACGCAGCATGGCCGTGGGTATTTGGGCCTCCGCGTTTTCAGCGGGAGCAGTTTTGGGTCCGGTGATCGGAGGGCTGCTGCTGGAGCATTTCTGGTGGGGCTCAGTGTTTTTGATCAACGTCCCGGTGAGCGTCGTGCTGTTGGTTGGCGGCATGGTGCTGTTGCCGGAGCAACGCAACCCAATGCCCGGGCCATGGGACATGCCCAGCGTTGGGCTGTCGCTGATCGGCATGCTCGGACTCGTTTACGCCCTTCAGGAGGGGGCAGCACATGGGATCCGTCCCGACGTCGTGACCGTAGGGGTCGTCGGGCTCGCTGCCTTCGCGCTGTTCATCCGGCGACAACTCACGCTGCCTGCCCCACTGATCGAACTACGCCTGTTCAGCAATCGCACATTCTCGACAGTGGTCGTCGCCAACCTGTTGGCGGTGCTCGGCTTGTCTGGCGTGGTGTACTTCCTGTCCCAATTCTTCCAGCTGGTAATGGGATACAGCCCGCTAAAAGCTGGGCTGGCTGAGCTTCCGGCGGCGGCGAGCGCGACCTTATTCGGCCTGCTGGCCGGGGTGGCGATCTGCTATTCGTCGCAGCGCGCGATTCTTTCGATCGGGCTGACGCTGGTTGGTTTCGCGATGGCGTCGTTCACGCTGATCAGGCCGTCCACCGCCTACCCGCACCTCGCCATCGCACTTTTTGTTCTCGGCATCGGCCTCGGCCTGGCGTTCACCGCGGCCAGCGACGTCATCCTCACCAGCGTTCCGCCGGAGCGAGCAGGTGCCGCGGCTGCGGTATCGGAGACCGGCTACGAGCTGGGCATGGCGCTTGGGATCGCGATCCTCGGCTCCATCGTGACGGGCGTGTACCACGCGTTGGCCATCCCGTCCGGAGCCTCGGACGCGGTCGCCTCGCATGCCGAGGACTCGTTACCCGGCGCCATCGAGGCGGCGAAGCAGCTTCCCGCCGGCCAGGCGCTAGCCGTGGTGACGGCCGCAAAGACCGCCTTCAGCAGTGGCCTGGCCATCGCCTCGGGC
Organism: uncultured Actinomycetota bacterium; assembly: GCA_963826365.1. Classification (GTDB taxonomy): domain Bacteria; phylum Actinomycetota; class Actinomycetes; order Mycobacteriales; family Mycobacteriaceae; genus Mycobacterium. The sequence continues at coordinate 51,717 of CAWGXA010000023.1, forward strand.
ATCGGTTCGGCAGTTTTGCTGGCGTCGGCAGCCGGTATCTGGATGCTGCTCAGGCCGCCAGCGACGCCCGCACCTGCGGCCCCGGCGAATGGTGGTACTTCTGTCGCTCACACCATCCGCGGTACGGGATCACGGGGACGTCGACTGGGACATCCCCGTAACCGTGCGATCGGAGAAGCCTGTCCATGTCTATGATTTCGCCTCGACGGCTGTCGGGTAGCGGCGGTCCAATCGTCCTTACGGATGTAGTCGGCCTGAGGTGGATCTAGCGCGTGGCCAATCACCGCGACAGGACCTTGAGGAATTCCTCGGCCAGCGGCCCGGCCGAGGCGGGGTTCTGCCCGGTGTAGAGATTGCGGTCTACGACGGTGAAGGGCTTCCACATCTCGCCCCGGACGAAATCGACGCCCAACTTGACCAATTCGTCCTCGGCCGTCCATGGGGCTTTCTCACGGAGTCCGACGCCGTCCTCTTCGTCGTTGGTGAATGCGGTGACCCGATAGCCGGCGAAGGGCGATACGCCGTTGCGGCGGGTGGCGAGCATCGCGACCGGTGCGTGGCAGACGATCGCCAGCGGCTTGCCCGACGCGAGGGCCGCGATGAGCAGCCGACCGGAGTCGGCATCCCGCCATAGATCTTCCATCGGACCGTGGCCGCCGGGGTAATACACGGCGTCGTAGTCGTCCAGTCGCGCGTCGGCGAGTTCGATTGGCCTGCGCAGTTCTTCGGCCGAGCGCAGGACTTCTTCGAGTTGCCCGGCGATTTCGACACTGCCGGCCATCGAGGGGCGCAGGCTCATCACGTCCACATACGGCACAGTGCCGCCCGGAGTTGCCACCACGATGTCATGACCAGCCCCGCTGACCGCGCTGTACGGGGCCGCGAATTCCTCGGCCCAATACCCGGTCGGGTGCCTGCTGCCGTCCTTCAGTGTCCAGAAACTAGTTGCGGTGACGACGAATAGAATTTTGGCCATCAGAAGATTTAACGCCCTCTTGGTCGAGAGGTACTACGCAAGGCCTCACCAACACCCACGTGGGTGTTGGTGAGGCCTTGGACAGCGATTAAGCCGTTGCGGCGCTAAAACCACACCTTGCGGCCGCCCACCGGACGTCCGACCGCTCCGAGGATCCACAGGACCACACCGACAAGCACGAGAATGCCGCCGAGCGTTTCCAGAATATAAATGCCGGTGACATAACCGATTACGGCGAGAACGATGCCGAGGATAATCACGTCTTGCCCCCTTCTATTGGGCTTCCGTTGAATTGATCTATCACGGACTACCCCGGCGCAGACGCCCTCAATCACAACATCCGACGCTGGCGAGCTTTCGCTAGCGGCTGCCGTTGACCAACGCGGCCCGGGCCAGCGTTTGCTCCGCCTGCTTGACGTGGGCCGCGTCGACCAGCACACCGTTCACCCCGACCGCGCCACGGCCCTTGGCCTCGGCCTCCCGATAGGCGGCGATGTTGGCTTCGGCACGGGCGATCTCGTCCGCGGTCGGTGCATAGACACCGTTGGCGATCGGAACCTGGTCGGGATGTATCGCCCATTTGCCCGTGTAGCCCAACAGCGAGGCGCGTCGGGCGTCACGCTCGTATCCGGACACATCCCGGTAGTCGGGGTAGGGAGCGTCGATCGCATCGATTCCGGCGATGCGCGCCGCGACGATCACCTTGTTCCGCGCGTAAGCCCAGAATTCGCCAGGGTATTCGCCGAGGGGAACGAAGTTGGTGTCCACCCGCGCGCCTTGTGACAGCGAGAAATCACCGACCCCGAAGATCAGCGCGTCCAGCCGGGGGCTGGCCGCCGCGATCTCCTCCGCATTGGCCAGGCCTTCCACCTCTTCGATCAGAACCTCGAGTCGAATTTGCCTGCGCAAGCCTAGTTTTGACTCCAGTTGGGTGAGTAGCACATCGACCCACCAGACGTCGCGTGCCCGGCGGGCCTTCGGGATGATGATCGTGTCGAGGTTCTCGCCGGCTTTGGTGACCACGTCGACAACGTCGTCGTGGCACCACTGGGTGTCCAGACCGTTGATCCGGATGGCACGCGCGGTGCGACCCCAGTCGATGTCATTGAGCGCGGAGATGGCCTTGACCCGCGACTCCTCCTTGAACGCCGGCGGGACCGCGTCCTCGAGGTCCAGGAACACCAGGTCCGCGCCGCTGCGGGCGCCTTTCTCGAACATGTTGTCGTTGCTCGCGGGTACGGCGAGTTCGGAACGACGGAGAAGATCGGTCATCAATTTCCCTCTGTCACAACACGCCACGGGCGCGCAGGTCGTTGATCTCGGCGCTACTCAGGCCAAGCACTTCGCCATAGATCTCGTCGTTGTGCTCACCGAGGCTGGGTCCCAGATGATCGACAACCCCAGCTGCCGACGAGAAGCGCGGAACCGGCGCTTGCACGGTCATGGGTCCGAGCTGTTGGTCGTCGACGGAGATGAAAACCTCGCGATGCGTGAGTTGTTCATCGGCGATGAGATCACGGATGTCGTAGACCGGGGCCGCAGCGACCTCATGCGCTTCGAAGACCGCCATCGCCTCCGAAAGCGTCTTGGTGGCAACCCATTCCGCTACCAGGTCGTCGACTTCACGGGCCCGGGCCAGTCGTCGCTGCGGGTCGGAGAAGTCGGGGTCGGTCAGCAGGTCGTCGCGGCCGATCGCGCGGAATACCCGCAACGCCAACGCCGGTGAGCTCCCGGACATGGCCAGCCAGCGCCCGTCGGCAGTTTGATAGGTGTTGCGCGGGGCCGAGATGTCCCACCGGTTGCCGGCCCGCTCGGGCACCAAGCCGAGCTGGTCATAGCTCAGCAACGTCTGTTCCAACAGCCGGGCCAGCGGGTCAATGAGGTTGACGTCGATCAGCTGCCCCGGCCCGCCGTGCACATCGCGGTGGTAGAGCGCCATCATCACCGCGTACGTGGCGTTCAATGACGCGACGCCGTCGGCCAGCATGAACGGCGGCAGCGTAGGCGGGCCGCCGGCCGGGCCGGTGATGTGGGCGAACCCGCTCATCGCTTCGCCCAGGGTGCCAAACCCCGGGCGCTCGCTTTTCGGACCTGTCAACCCATATCCGGTGATATGCAGCATCACCAAGCGGTCGTTGACCGCACGCAGGCTTTCGTAGTCCAGGCCCCATTTCCGCAAGGTCTGCGGCCGGGTGTTGAAAATAGCGACGTCGGCGTGCTCGACCAGCCGACGCACCAGCGCCTGGCCCTCGGCACAGCGCAGATCCAGCGTGATGGATCGCTTGTTGCGCGACAAGGACTTCCACATCAAGCCAACGCCGTCGCGCTGATTGCCCCAGCCGCGGATCGGGTCACCATTGCGTGGATCCTCGACCTTGATCACGTCGGCGCCGAACTCGCCGAGATAAGTCGCGACCAGCGGCGCAGCGGCCAGGGTCGCGAGGTCGAGCACTCGCACTCCGTCGAGCATCGACTCCATCTACACGCCCGCCCCGGCAGGCACCCGGCTGTTCGAAGGCCGTTGCAGCCCAAGGTGTCCCCGCAATGTCGACGACTCGTAGGCGGTACGGAACAGGCCGCGGCGCTGTAGCTCCGGGACCACCATCCGCACCACGTCTTCGAATGCCCCGGGCAGATGCGTAGCGGCCAGGACGAACCCATCGCAGGCTCCGCTTTCGAACCAGTCCGCCATCTGGTCGGCGACCTGCGCGCCGGTGCCGACGAAACGAGGCCCCTGCAGCAGAGTGGCGCGATGGCCGGCGAGGTCGCGCACCGTGATGGTGTCTCCACCGATATGGGTGCGCAGGTTCTGGACGAGCCCGCGGATGCCCGACACCGACGCAATCAGCTCGTCGGTCACCGGGTCGTCGAGATCGTGTTGTGCGAAGTCGTAATTCATCAACTCCGACAACAGTGTCAGCGATGCCATGGGGTCAACCAGATCATTGAGGAATAAGGCTTCGCGCTCCTTGGCGTGCGCCTCGGATTCGCCGACCACAGCGTATGCCATCGGGCAGATGCGGACCGCAGCAGGATCGCGTCCTGCATCGGCGATGCGTTGTTTCTGGTCGGTGTAGTGGCTGCGTGCGACCTCAAGCCCGGGATCTCCGGTGAAGATCAATTCGGCCCAGCGGGAGGCGAATTCGCGCCCGCGGCCCGAAGACCCGGCCTGGATGATGACCGGCCGTCCCTGCGGGGTTCGGGGCACGGTCAGTGGCCCCCGCGCGGAGAAAAACCGACCGACATGACCCAGCTCGTGCACCTTGGCCGGGTCGGCGTACTGGCCACCCGCCCGGTCGTGCAGTATCGCGCCGTCCTCCCAGGTGTCCCAGAGCCCGGCGACCACGTCCATGAATTCGTCCGCGCGGTCGTAGCGCTCGTCGTGGCCCAGGTGGGCGTTGACGCCGAAGTTCTGCGCCTCACTGTCGTTGACCGATGTGACCACGTTCCAGGCCGCCCGACCGCGGGACAGGTGGTCCAGCGTGGCGAAAGTCCGCGCGACATGGAACGGCGCGTAGTAGGTGGTCGAGTACGTTGCGCCGAGCCCGATCTTGGAGGTGGCCTGCGCCAGCACCCCGAGCACCACCCCGAGGTCCAGCTTGACCGGCCGCGCACCGTGGTAGACGGCCTCGGCCACCGACCCGCCGTAGACGCCTGGCATCGCCAGGCGGTCGTCGAAGAACATCAGGTCGAAGCAGCCCTCTTCGAGCTGGCGGCCGATCTTGGCGTAAAACGACGCGTCGAGATAGCCGTGTTCGGTCGCCGGATGGCGCCAGGAACCGGCATATACCGAGGTACTGCCCGCCTGCATGAACGCGACCAGGGACATCTTGTCTTTGCGTCGATCAGTCATGAGCCGAATGTAACATCTGATATTTCAGATTTCAAATGCTAGATGTTCCGTTTGGTAGCATGCCGGAATGGCTTCGATTTCGGGGATCGACATCTCCGGCACGGTGCGCGAGCGCGCCGCCCGTGAACTCAGGGACCGCATTCTCACCGGCGCGCTGCCCGCCGGCTCGCGGATCGACCTCGACGCCATCACCGAGGAGTTCGCGACGAGCCGGACGCCAGTGCGCGAGGCGCTGCTGGAGCTTTCCTTTGAAGGCCTGGTTCAGGTCGCACCCCGCAGCGGCGTGACCGTGATTGGCATCAGTCCCACCGACGTGCTGGACAGCTTCACTATTCTCGGTGTGCTGACCGGACAGGCAGCCGCGTGGGCTGCGCAGCGCATCGAGTCAGAGGAACTCGACATGCTGCGCGGGCTCGCCGCGGATGTGGTTGCGCGATCCGGTGACGACAGCATCGGCGAGGCGAACTGGCATTTCCACCAGAAGATTCACCGTGCCGCCCACTCCCCTCGGCTGATGACGCAAATAAAGCAGGCCGCACGCGTAGTGCCGACCAACTTTCTCACTCTTTTCCCCGATCACGAGAAGCATTCACTCGACGACCACCAGGAGTTGCTTGACGCGCTCGCTGAGAAAGACGTCGAGCGGGCCCGGACCATCGCCGAGCGACATGTCCTCGATGCCGGGCGTTCGCTGGTCGATTGGCTGGAGCAGCGCCGGACCGCCTGAGGCCTTCACGAGATTGCCGCTGTGGCAGTGGTTTTGGCTCCAACCGCAGCACCCGCGGCAATTTCGGCGTGACAGAACCCGCAACGGCGGTACGATCCCGGCATGCCGTTGGACAGCGGCGCGACCTTCGCCGGGTACACCATCCTGCGGCTACTCGGCCGTGGCGGGATGAGCGAGGTCTACCTGGCCCAGCACCCCAGGCTGCCGCGCCGCGATGCGCTGAAAATCCTGTCCGAACCGACAACAGCCGATCGCGGCTTCCGGGAAAGATTCCACCGCGAGGCCGAACTCGCCGCAACGCTGTGGCACCCCAACATCGTGCAGGTGCACGACCGCGGCGAGTCTGACGACCAGCTGTGGATCGCAATGGACTACGTCGACGGTGCCGATGCGGCGCAACTGATGAGAGACCGGTACCCGGCCGGGATGCCGGTACACGACGCGTGCGCCGTCATCACCGCGGTGGCCGGAGCGCTCGACTATGCCCACCAGTGCGGGCTACTGCACCGCGACGTCAAGCCGGCCAATATCCTGCTCTCCGATCCCGAAGACGGACACCGTCGAATATTGTTGGCGGACTTCGGAATAGCCCGATATCACGATGACATCAGCGGATTGACAGACACCAACTTCACCGTGGGAACAATCACCTACGCGGCGCCCGAACAGCTGATGGGCGGCGACATCGACGCGCGTGCCGACCAGTACGCGCTGGCCGCCACCGCATTTCACCTTCTTACCGGCACTCCGCCGTATCAACATTCCAACCCGGTGGCTGTCATCAGCCGGCATCTCACCGCACCCCTACCCAAGCTGAGCGACTGGCGTCCGGAATTGACGAGCCTCGATGAGGTGTTGTCGCGGGCACTGGCCAAGAACCCCGACGACCGCTTCGCACAATGCCAGGATTTCGCGGCAGCACTCTCCCAGCGGGAGGACGCGGACGGGGACCGCGTCCAACGCTCTGCGTTCGGTCGTTCCGCAGTCGACTCGCTAGGGCAAGCCGAAACCCAAGTTGCGATCACCGTGCCATCGCGCACACCCGTTTCCACGCCGTCGGCGAGCGGGCCGAAGCCGCCCCGACAACGGCGCTCCCGGATCCTGATCGGGGCGGCGCTGGCGGGGGTGGTCCTCATCGCTGTCGGCGTCATCGCCTACCTATGGCAACCCACCAAAGAACAAGCACGGGCGGCCTCGGCTCCGGTCGCCGCCACCCCGACGGCCAGCGCTGCGCCGCGACCCGCCGTCCTGCTCGACGGCACCTACCGCTTCACGTACGACTACGAGAAGCAGACGATCAACGGCGCGCCGTACGCCGTGCACACCAGCGACAACATCGCGTGGTGGGCGTTTCGCACCTCGTGCGGATCCGCGGGATGCGTTGCCACCACGACCCGGCTCGACACCAATAACCACGAGGTGGCACGCGCCCCCGCTCAGTCGGGTGACTACCGCTTCGTCGACGGCCACTGGCAGTCCACACCCGTTCAGCGCCCACTCAACCAGTCGCGCTGCCTGGGCGCAGACGGACAAGTCGTCGCGGGCGCGAACACGGCCGTGCTGACGTGGTCACTGGATCCACAGCCCGACGGCACTCTTCGGGGCGTGATGTCTGCCGCCGCGATCACCAACGAATGCGGCTTTGCGGGACAGGTGGCCCTGGCCCCCTTCGTCGCCACTCGCGTCGGCGACGTGCCGAACGGCGTCACCGTCGCCGACCCGGCGCCTGCCGCCGCCGCTCCGTCGACCAGCACCACTGCCCAACAGGTCCCGGGCCCCGCCCTCGACGGCAGCTACCGGCTGGATTTCGATCTGCAGAATCAGACGATCGATGGCACCGTCACCGGCCTGGGCGCCGCCGTTACGGAGTGGTGGGCCTTCCGTTCCGTGTGCACATCGGCTGGCTGCGCGGCGGCAGGATCGCAATTGGCCGAATCGAATCAGCAGGAGGGAACGGGCACGTCGAGTGTTCTCCAATTCGCCGACGGCCATTGGCAGGGCACGCCCACCCTTCAGGCGCCGATGGGATGCGACAAAACCAACAAGCCGGGCCATGAGGACGAGACCCGACTGTGGTCATGGGACCCGCAGCCCAACGGCACGTTCAAGGGCGTGCAGATCGGCACCGTGCTCAACAACGGGTGCGGCATCCAAGGACGCGTGTACCGGACCCCGTTCGTCGCGACCCGTACAGGTGACGTGGCGGCTAGCGTCATCGTGGCCGATCCAGGACTGTTCATCACCCCGCCGGTGCCGGCCGCCGGTGGCCCCCATTGAGTGGGCGGCCGTCAGCTGAGCGCGGGCAACACCACGTCGGTGAGCAGTTGCACTGACTTCCACGCTTCGTCGACGGGCATGCCGCCGACCAGGGGATGCATCACCAGCGGTCCGTAGTTATCGGAGTCACGGACTTCGGCGATCAGCTGGTCGGGAGTCAGAAAGCGGTATCGCCCCGACGCCCTGACTTCGTCGAGCGTCCGGACTCCGGGCAGGTGCATGAGCGAACGTTGGTCGGTTGACCACTCGCCGTAAGTTTCTGCCTCCCAGAGGATATACTCGCCGAGCTCTGCCCACGCCCGATCCGGATCTTCATGCAGGTAGATCATTCCGCGATTGATCGGTCCGGGCATCAGGATGAACGGCTTGATGCCGGCCTGCGAACACAATTCGCGGTAGTAGGCCGCGATGTCCGGCAGATGGTCGGCCAGGCTGAGCGGCAGCCCGAATCGCGCTGCTCGCCGTGCGGTGACTCGCGCCCCGCCCCCGACATACAGCGGCGGATGCGGCCGGGTCCAGGTGCCGGTACAGATTCCCGCGTCACTGCCCGACCAGACCGACAGCATCCGCTCGACCAGGTCGTCCATCAGCTTGCCGCGCTGATCGAAATCCACACCGAGCGAGTCGTATTCGACGGATCGGTAGCCCAGGCCCACCGTGGTGTGCAGCCGGCCGCGGCTCATGTTGTCGACCAGCGCGATGTCCTCGGCGAGCCGGACCGGGTTCCACAACGGCCCGAGCGCGCAGTCCACACTGGCAATCAGTGTCGAGGTGCGCGCGAGGAACATCGCCGCCGCCATGATCGGGTTGCAGCTCCATCCGTGCCCGGTGGCGTGATGCTCGTCAACGCTGATCGACGTGATGCCATGAGACTCGCCCCACTGCGCCAGTTCCAGAGCCGCGGCCAGCAGTTTGCCTTGAGTGCGCGGTTCTCCTTGCGGCGAAGCGAAATTGAAGCGCAGCACCGTCAGCAACATGTCAGGCTCCGTCAGGGCCCGGTGCGGCCATGGACTCAACGAATGCGGCGAAGTCGGGGAACAGCGCGCGGTCGACGATCTCGATCCGGGTGCCGAACGCGTCGACGTAGTAGGCGAACATCCCAAGCTCGGATCCCGGTATTTCTCCGGTCATTTCGAAGCTGAAACCGTTGCCCTCCAACGCACGTGCGCTCTCGATGAGGTTGTCAGTGAAATAGCCGACATGGTGGACGGAATTACCCGGTGCTGCCGTCCACGGCGTGCCCGGAACCTCCTGGACCAGCTCGAGGTACGGGCTCTGCACGGAGTAGACGATCGTCGAGGTCAGTTCGCGAACTCCGCCCGCGGTCCGGAAAGGCAACGTGTAACTCAGCGGAGTGATCCACCGATAGCCGGCCAGCGCGCTGAGGCGAGTCATCGCCGCGTCAAGATCGGGAACGACGATTCCGGTGTGGTAGAAGTCGTCGGGTCGAAGTGCATATGCCATGGTCGATATCCTCTCAGACGCAGTCCGACGCGCCGTCGACGACGAACACTGCGCCGCTGGTGTAGCTGCTCTGCTCGGTGCACAGGAAGGCTACGGTGGGCGCGATCTCGGCGACGGATCCGAAGCGCCGCAACGGAATGTGCGCCAATTCGGATTCCACCAGTTCGACGGCGACATGCATGGGAGCGGTCATCGGTGTGTCGATGGTCCCGGGTGCCACCGCATTCACCCGGATTCCTTTACCTGCCCACTTCACGGCGAGATTCCTGGTGAGGCAGATGATTCCCGCCTTCGCTGCGCCGTAGCCCGGTACCAACGGCACCGCTCGCAACGCGGACATCGACGCAAGGTTGACCACGCTGGCGCCGCCGATTGCGGTCGATGCTTTCAACGCGCCGTAGAGCCCCAGCGTCAACCGGTACGGCCCGGTCAGATTGAGCCCGACCGACGCCTCGAATCCGTCGGGCTTCGATTCGTCCAGGCCGCCGGGGAAGTTCGCGCCCGCGTTGTTGACCAGTACGTCGAGCCGGGTGAAGCTCTGGGCCAGGGCGTCCACCGAGTCGTGATCGGTGATCTGCAATTGGCGATAGGACATGCCGGACAGGTCCGCGTCGTAGTCCGCGGCGGATGGTTTGGTTCCGGTGACGGTGACCTCGGCTCCGGCGTCCCGGAACAACACCGCGGTGGCATGCCCGATCCCGCTGGTGCCGCCGGTGATCAGCGCCGCGGTTGCGGTGAAGTCGAAGCCGATACGCGCCGTCATGAGTACCTCGCGATTTGTTTTGACAGCCAGGCTCTTTCCCAGAAGTTCTGGGTGGCGTGCAGCAAAGCGTCGTGGGCCTGGCGCAGGACTTCGCGTGCACCCGGATGATCTGACTGCGCGGTAGAGACAACCTCGGCAAGGTGAATGGCTTGCAGGGGGCGGTCCGCGACAAGGTGCGCTCGGGCCCGCTCGACGAGCGCGTCGGCCCCGGCCAGCTCGACCACGTCGGAGGTGACGGCGTCGAAGCCGATCGGATAAAGCTCCGTCGTCGACCGTTGGTGGAACCACCCCGAGTAGTTCTCCCACACAGCACGAACGTCCCAGGCGACCTTCCCATAGCCTTGGCCCACTTCGTATTCCGCGGGCAAGGTGATCTCGCGCATCAGCGTCTGAACGTCTTTGCCTGCGTTCATTCCTGCGACGGTCTGGTCGTGGATGTATTGGATGGCGTCGCGCAATCTGGTGAGCTCTGCGTGGATGAGGTCGGCACCCGCGATGGGCCCAAAGTGACCGGTCACCAGGAGCTCGGGTTTCAGGTCGCGCACCCGCTCGACCGACGCAATCGCGGTCAGCGCGTCACGGTAGCGGTCGCCACGCATGGTGACGAGGTTGGGGATGTGCCCAAATATCGGACCAAAGGTGTTGCCGCACAGGCAGATTTTTTCCTCCGGCAGCCACACCACCAGCGAGTCGGTCGTCTCGCCGCCGGACACGGCAATCAGCTCCAGTCGTCGGCCGCCGATCTCGAGGGTGAGATTGTCCTCGAAGTCCAGGTCGACGGTGGGCACACTCTGCCCTGGCAAGCGGGTGGTGCCGAGTCGGCGATGGATGGCCTGGATACCCGTGGTCAAGGTGTCACTGAAGGCAAAGGCGCTGCGACTGGCGCGGAACGGCAGCAGCCGTTCGTTGTCATCCCGCCAAGTTGTCCAGTTCGCCTGCGCAACAACCGTTGTGTCGGCGTCGCGGACACTGTCCAGGCCGCCCACGTGGTCGACATGGCCCTGGGTGAAGATGATGTAGCGCACCGGCGAGGAGTCGACGGCGTCGAAGTTGGCGCGGTGCACGGGTCCCTCAAAGCCCATGCCGGAGTTCACGATCACCCGGCCGTCACTTGTGGTGAGCAGGTAGGCATTCGACAGTCCGGGCGAACACCACAGCCCTGGCGCGATCTGCTCGGCCTTTTCGGAGGCCGCCGGCCGCAACCCGTCGGCGCCCGGCCTGCTGCGATAAACCGGTTCGAACTCGTGGCTCATGGGTGACGACTCTTTCATCCTGTAGCGGACTGTTCGGCGCGAACGTCGAACCTGTCGAAGTAGAAGTCGAACCGCCCGCGCAGTTCGTCAGCCGAAACACCGAAGTGCCGTTGCAGGTCATAGCGGATGCGGCCGTGTTTGCCGCGCGGGTTGCCGTCCAGATAGCGCTGGAATCGCCCGCGTACCTTTGGCGGCAATTCCACGCCGCCGCGCCGGTAAAGCTCGTCCAGCAGCGGCATTTCGTTGCCGTTGAGGTGATGGAAGTTGATGTCGATGCTGCGTTCAGCGGGCACGATGTCGCGGTCGCGCACGCACGCGCTGAGCAGACGGTGCACGCGGTCGCTCCAGTAATCCAGCAGCCAGCCGGGTTCAATGCTCTTGCGGCGCAGCCGATCGGAGTAAGCCATCATCGTGATCGCCGACTGGATGACCGCGGCAGGGTCCCGGTGCGTGAAGGCAACGGTCGCGTCGGGAAACGTCGCCATCAGCGGCCCGAGCTGCTCACAGTGCTGAGGACTTTTGAGGATCCACGTCTGCGGCCCACGCAGAAATGTCAGGGCCTGCAGCACCTTCTTCAGGTAGGCGTAGTGCCGGTTCTGGTCCAGACCCAGGTAGTAATCCCGCCAATCAGGCACGCGCGCATGCCATTCCAGGACATAGCCGGCGAGGTCCAGGTCGAGGAGCTCGACTTCCTCCTCGATCGCCTCTGGGTACCGGTCGTGCATGGCGGCGACCAGGGGGGCGCTCGCCATCAGCGCTTCATGCTCGGCCTTGGCGCGCGCGTAACGGGGATCAACCCCGAAGATGCCGGGGCCCTCGCCGCGGGCGGGTATCGGATCCTGGCTTTCCCAGTAGGGCAATGCACGCCGGCGGGGATCGGCAGCGATGAGATTCACCAAATGGGTGGTGCCGGATCGCGGCATCCCGACGACGATGAAGGGCTTCTCGATCGGGATCGATTCGATCTCCGGATAGCGCTTGATGAGTTCGGTCAACGACAGCCGGTTGCGCAGCAGCCGAACCACTCGTTGCCGCAGGGTCGAGCGGGTGAGTTCGCGCAGTCCGTCGTCGGCTTCGATCGCCGCGATGTGCGCGCTCAGCCGGTCACCGAAACCGTCCGCGTCGTCCAGGTCGCTGCCCACCCCGGCTTGGTCGATGGCTTCGGCGAGCATCCGATCGATGTCCAACTCGACGCGTTTGGCCTCGGTGAATTCCAGAACCTGGCGCTGGACGTCGGTCAGCACGGGCGAGGTCAGATCGTCGAAGTCAATATCAGCGATGTCGGGGCCGGCAGCGCCCACGCGACCGCCTCCTCGACTGGGTGTTCAATATTCAGTTCTACAGATTAGCCAGGTCGTCGGGCACGTCGACCTGGTGTTCCAGCAGCGCCTCCAGCGGCACAACCTCAAGGGTGCGCTCGTGCGTGGAGGCCAGTACCACCGGAGCGGCGCACCCATCGTTGTGAGCACGAAGCCAGTTCAGGGCGGTGACGCACCAGCGGTCGCCGGGGAGCAGCCCCGGAAACCGGTATTCGGCAACCGGGGTGGACAAGTCATTGCCGATGGAGCGCTGATGTTCTAGAAAGTCGGCGGTCATCACGGCGCAAATGGTGTGCCTGCCGCGGTCCTCGGGCCCTGCCGAGCAACAACCGTCGCGGTAGTACCCGGTGAGCGGCTCGGTGCCGCAGGGCTCCAGCGGGCCGCCCAGCACGTTGCGATCTGACACAGCTTCAGTATTGCCCCCTCGGGGCCGAGGTTTGAAGAGGCACCGCCGCCTTCTAGGGACGTATACAGTGGGCCGATCGATGTCCGACTGATATTTCGCGAATGTGCCCCTAGCAGCAGGAGTTAACAGAGGCCCATGTCGACGCCACCGAACCCACCCGAATATCCTTACGGGCCGCCGCCGGAGGGTTGGCAGCCGTACGGGTACGGACCGCAACCGGGCCCTCAATTCCCGCCGCCGTCGGGCTACCCACCGCAGGCCTCGGGCTACCCACCCCCGCAGCCCTACCCTGGCTACCCACCGCCTCAGCCCTACTCCGGTTATCCGCCCGGCTACCCGGGATACGGTCCGCAAGCGCCATTCGGAACCGATCCCGTTACGGGCGTGCCTCTTTCGGATAAGTCGGCCACCACGGCCGGGCTCTTGCAGCTGTTTCTGGGCTCCTTCGGCGCGGGGCGCTTCTATCTGGAGTCGACGCAGATGGCCGTTGCGCAGTTGTGTGTGGGGCTTTTCGGAATCTTCTTCACCGTGTTCTGTCTTTTCGGCCTCCCGGTCCTGCTCGGCAGCATCGTCTGGGCCGTCGTCGACGCGATCATGATCTTCACCGGCAGCGTGAACGACGGCGCGGGCCGCAAGCTGCGCTAGTCGGCCGCGCCCCAAGGCGCTTGGGTAACAGTGCGATAACGATTTCTGTCCTCAAACAAATGCGTGTCGGTGCGCCTGACCGAGCACATCGCGCCGGAAACTTACGTTCACATCGTGAACCGTCGAACCGCTCTCCAGATACCGCTGCTGCTGGCAGCGGGTGCAGCCCTGGCCAAAACGCCCGGCGTCGTTGCCGAGGCGACCCGGTGGTCGGCTGATCGCGCCAACACCTGGTATCGCGCGCAAGGTTGGCCTGTTGGCGCGAACTACATCCCGTCCAATGCCATCAATCAGCTTGAGATGTTCCAGGCGGGAACTTACGACCCCCAGCGCATCGACAGCGAGCTTGGCTTGGCCCGGTCGCACGGGTTCAACACCGCGCGGGTCTTCCTGCACGATCAGCTGTGGGCTCAGGATCGCCAGGGCTTCCAGAGCCGTCTTGGTCAATTTGTCGGCATCGCAGCGCGGCACAACATCAAGCCGCTCTTCGTCTTCTTCGATTCTTGTTGGGACCCGTTCCCTAAGATCGGCCCGCAACGCGCACCCATCCGGGGGGTCCATAACTCCGGCTGGGTGCAAAGCCCGGGTGCCGAACGCCTCGGCGACCCCGGCTACACCGCCGTCATGCAGGACTATGTCACCGGGGTGTTGACTCAGTTCCGCAACGACGATCGGGTCCTGGGATGGGATCTGTGGAACGAACCCGACAACCCGGCGAAGGAATATCGCAAGGTCGAACGCAAAGACAAACTGCAACACGTCACAGACCTGCTCCCCCAGGTGTTCCGATGGGCGCGTGCGGCCGACCCGTCGCAACCGTTGACCAGCGGGGTCTGGCAAGGGGCTTGGGGAGACCCCGGAAGCCGCAGCGCAATAAATGCCATCCAACTCGACAACTCCGACGTGATCAGCTTCCACAACTACGGCAAGCCGGCCGAGTTCGAATCCCGGATCAACGAACTGACGCCGATGGGCCGGCCGGTCATCTGCACCGAGTACATGGCGCGACCGCAGGGCAGCACCGTTGAGGGGAACCTGCCTGTGGCAAAACGCCACAACGTCGGTGCCATCAACTGGGGTTTTGTCGCCGGAAAGACCCAGACCTACTACCCGTGGGACTCGTGGGATCACCCGTACGCGGCGCCCCCGAAAGTGTGGTTCCACGACCTCGTGATGCCCGACGGACGCGCCTATCGAGACAGCGAAATGCAGGCGATTCGCGGGCTGACCGGCCAGCTGGGCTAGCGCGGCGCGGGAGCGCCGACGAGTGCTACTAGACCGAGTCGCTCGGGACTGTTTGGAAGCTCGTCGGTGCGCGTAGCAAGACGGCGTTGGCGACCGCGTAATGCTCGGCAGCCTGGCGTGCGGCGTACTCCGTTCCCACCACCTGAACGACGCGATCGCCGCGAACGTTGGTGAACTCAATCGCCCACACCTCGTCGGGCAGTCCGCGGAACACATACTCCACATCCATCGCGATCCTCCTGCCCCGCCGACGACGTTCACGTCCCTCAAGAGTCCCTGTCGGAATAGCAGCCAACAAACGAATACTCAGCGGCGAAAGTTGACGCAAGCCCCCCACGCGGTTACCCCGAGGAGTCGACAGAACGGCCGTAACCTGGAGATTCCCCCAACACCTCTGGCCGCACCCCGCGGCGGGAAACTTTACGATCACCTCGCGCCGATCCACGCGCAGCGCAGCCGAGCAACACCTCTCACGGCTAAAGCGTGCGACTGGCTCGCACTGCGGCTCACCACGTTGCGGGTGCGACAGCGCCAAATCCGCAACTGATCCTCGCCAACACGGTGCGCAGCAGACCTACTGGACGACGTTTGGTTAAGCGCGTAATCTCACGCTGATCAGGCGCGTAACCAAGCCCTGCGGGCATCTGCAGGCCACCAGATCTTTCGTTGGCTTGCTACCGCCAAGGGTTCCCCGAGATTGAACGCATCGCGCTTCTCCATGTCGGAGCGGCTCGACGAAAGGATGCAGGACATTGAGTAACGCCATCGACGTCGACCCCGCAGTCGAAAGCCGTAGCTCGGGCATCATCCCGGTCTTCAACCCGTCCACCGAGGAGCAGATCGCCGAGGTCGCCGATGCCGACCAGGCGGCCGTCGACGCGGCGGTGGCCCGGGCGCGCGAGACGTTCGAGTCGGGCGTGTGGCGCAAGCTACCCGCCGCGCGCCGCGCCGAGGTGCTCTTCCGCGCCGCCGAGATCATCAAGGAGCGCACCGACGAACTCGCCGGGCTGGAGTCCATTGACAACGGCATGAACGCGGTGGCGGCGCAGCAGATCATCAAGGTCGCCAACGAGATGCTGCTCTACTACGCGGGCTGGGTCGGCAAGATCCACGGCGAGTCGAGCAACGTCGTGTCCGACGGACTGCTCGGCCACTACGAGAACTTCCACAACTTCACCCAGCTGGAGCCGGTCGGCGTCGCCGGCCTCATCATTCCCTGGAACGGACCGTTCTTCGTTGCGATGCTCAAAGCCGCACCGGCCCTGGCCGCGGGCTGCAGCTGCGTCCTCAAACCCGCCGAAGAGACACCGCTGACCGCGCTGAAGCTGGAAGAGATCTTCCGCGACGCCGGGCTGCCCGATGGCGTCTTCAACGTGATCACCGGCTACGGCGAGACCGCGGGTGCAGCGCTGGCCGCTCATCCCGACGTCGACAAGATCGCGTTCACCGGCTCGACTGAGGTCGGCCGGCTGATCGTCAAAGCGGCCGCGGGCAACCTCAAACGCCTGACGTTGGAGCTCGGCGGCAAGTCGCCGCTGATCATGTTCGACGACGCCAACCTCGACAAGGCGATCATGAATGCGAGCCTGGGCCTGCTCGTGGGCTCGGGGCAGAACTGTTCGTGCACATCGCGCATTTACGTCCAGCGCGGCATCTACGACCAGGTCGTCGAAGGCATCGTCGCCTTCGCGAAGATGTTGCCGATGGGCGGCAGCGAAGACCCCGACTCGGTGCTCGGGCCGCTGATCAGCGAGAAGCAGCGCCAGCGCGTGGAAGGCATTGTGGCCGAAGGTGTTTCACGCGGCGCCGAGATCGTCACCGGCGGCAAGCGGATGGACCGCCGTGGTTTCTTCTACGAGGCCACGATTGTCACCAACACCCAGCCCGACATGCGGCTCATCCGCGAGGAGATCTTCGGCCCGGTCGGCTGCGTGATTCCGTTCGACGACGAGGACGAGGTGCTCGCAGCTGCCAACGACACGGAGTACGGACTCGCGGGAGCCATCTGGACCGAGAACGTCGGCCGCGCCCATCGCGTCGCGAATGAGCTTCGCGCGGGCCAGGTTTGGGTCAACTGTGCGCTCGGGGCCGACCCGTCGATGCCGATCTGCGGTCACAAGCAGTCGGGTTGGGGCGGCGAGCGCGGCAAGAAGGGCATCGAGGCTTACTTCAACACCAAGGCGGTCTACATCAGCCACTGATCGCCGTTGGCGAGGTGCATGCAGTGCGGCGCACCTCGGATGCGCCGCGGTTCTAGGTGCCCGGCGTGCCGAACAAGGTCCCGGGGTTCTGCCTGCGGCCCCGTATCGTGCGGGCTGGGATATCACCCGGCCCGCCGTGCGACAGATTCCTAAATCTCAGTAACAACTTCAGGAGTTCGTGGGATCGCTAAGCCGCTTGGCACGCGAAGTGCGATGTGACCTTGGGGGTGTCATGTCAGCCGAGCTGACCGAAGTACAGCTGCTGCAAGAACTTGAGCCGGTCGTCGAAAAGTATCTGAACCGGCACCTGAGCATGCACAAGAGCTGGAACCCACACGACTACATTCCCTGGTCGGATGGCAAGAACTTCTATGCTTCTGGCGGGCGAGATTGGCACCCCGAGCAGAGCCAGCTTTCTAACGTCGCGCAGGTGGCGATGGTGCAGAACCTGGTCACCGAGGACAACCTGCCGTCGTATCACCGCGAGATCGCGATGAACTTGGGCATGGACGGCGCTTGGGGCCAGTGGATCAACCGCTGGACCGCCGAGGAGAACCGGCATGGCATTGCACTGCGCGACTACCTGGTCGTGACCCGTGCCGTCGACCCCGTCGAACTGGAAAGGCTTCGCCTCGAGGTGGTCAACCGCGGCTTCAGTCCCGGCCAGAACAACCAGGGCGATTCCTTCGCCGACAGTCTCACCGTCTCCCTCATCTACGTCAGTTTCCAAGAGCTGGCCACCCGGATTTCGCACCGCAACACCGGCAAGGCCTGCAACGACCCCATCGCCGACCAACTGATGGCCAAGATCTCGGCCGACGAGAACCTGCACATGATCTTCTACCGCGACGTCAGCGAGGCCGCGTTTGACCTCGCGCCCAACCAGGCGATGAAGTCGCTGCACATGGTGTTGCGCCACTTCAGGATGCCCGGCTTCTCGGTGCCCGAATTCCGACGCAAGGCGGTAATCATCGCCGTCGGCGGTGTCTACGACATCGGTATCCACCTCAACGAGGTCGTGCTGCCGGTGCTCAAAAAGTGGCGCATCTTCGAACGCGAGGACTTCACCGGCGAGGCCGCCTGGATGCGCGACGATCTCGGCAAGCTCATGGAGGAACTCGCAGCGGAGTCCGAGAAGTTCGAGGAGTCCAAGCAGCGCTACCTCGAGCGCCAGACCCGGGTAGAGGAAAAGGTGTCCGCTCGAAAGGTGGTCACCACTCAAGGCGCGCGGCGGATCTAACCCTCAGGGCCCGAACCTAATCCGACGACTCGTCGGAGTCCTCAGTCTTGTCGGAGTCGTCAGGCTGGTCGGAGTCCTTAGTCTTCTCAGTGTCGTCAGACTCGTCGGAGTCCTCAGTCTTATCGGAGTCCTCTGACTCGTCGACCTTGTCCGCGTACTTCGTCAACAGCCCAGCTAGTTCACGGGCCTCGTCAGGCTCCAACAAATCGTCGAATAACGACTTGTCGTCCTCAGAGATGCGTTCAACGTGAACCGCCCTGTCCTTGAGACCGACGTCCCACCGGCCCCCCTCGTCACCAACCATCCGATGCCGCCTTCCGAGTAGTGACCTGATTCCCAATCTGACGTCGCGCTACTACGTGGTCTACCCACTTCTGGCGCAGCGAACGGCAACGATTTCTTGGGCGTCGCGAGGGAGGCCACAAGGTGCTCTCACGGCTCGCAGCGATTACGCAGGTAGCGATCACCTGCACCTGATGTCGCGTTACTACGTGGTTTACCCACTTCTGCAGCAGCAAACGGCAGCGATTTGGAGCTAGCCAGAAAGGCGACAAGGGTGCCAGCGTCAAACAAAAGGTCCGTTCGCCCCTGGTAGTGCTGTGACGGTCGATGGGCTGGGCGCTGGGCGAATCTGAGCCGCTGCGGTTTCGTTGGTTCTAAGTTGACGGTCATGACAACAGTCGACCAGGCCTCATCCATGCCTACTTCGCGGAAAATTCTCTGTGCCGTCTACGGCGCTATCGCTGTCGCTGGGCTCATTGCGACGTTCAGTCAAGGTCTGGCGTATTCGCACAAGGGTGCCGGGTCTCTACTCGCCTTCTTTAACGATGCCAGGCTCTTGCCCGCCTCGCGGGCGCAGACATCCGGCCTTTTTCTCTTCGGTCTTGCCGCTGTGATCTTCATGGTGGTGGAGGCCCGCAAACTTGGCGTCAAATTCGTTTGGCTCTACGTAGCCGCCGCATACATCGTCGCGATGAGTGCCGCGTTTCCCGTCTTTCTGATCGCCCGCGAAGTACAGATCAGCAAGTCCGACGCACCACAGCTTCGCGCAATCGACACGATCCTGCTTGCGGTCGTCGCCATTCTTACCGCTGGCTTTACGATCTGGATAGATATGGGATGACGGATTACCCATACCGAAAAACTGCGCCAGAAACGACGCCACAGCTGTCTCGGATGCTGGGGCACCAGTCGACAAAGGTCACGCTCGACACTTATGCCGATCTGTTCGACACCGATCTTGACGCGGTGGCGGCGGCGTTGGATTTGAAGTGTGCCCACACGGGTGCCGACAGCCGCGCATCTGGCATGAAAATAGCCCCTGACCTGCATTGCAGATCAGGGGCTCATGGCGGTGGCGGAGGGATTTGAACCCTATTCAGCTACCTGGCCAGCGGCAAAAAATGTCTTCTAGCTGCGTGAACATTTCACGCTAGTTCACCGGAGTTAACTGTTACTAAGGCTGGATTGTGGCCAAATTGTGGCCACACGATCCGGTCGGCAGGAAGGACTCAGTGCCAGTGCAGCTGGATTTTCAGCGCGCTGATGGCCGAGCAGGCTCGCGGCCAGCCTGCGATGGGCTACGCAGTTGGAATCAGCGCGTGGCGCGCTCGTTGAGTTCGAGGAGGTGCTCGCGCAAGCCGGCGGGCATCTGCTCGATCCACTGTTGTTCGGCGCCGGGCAAGGGCAAGGTGCGGCCGAATTCGACCATGTCGGTGTTGGCCAGCGGGTTGATGTAGGCCCACGTTAGTGACGGGTCGATCTGCAAGGTATCGACGAGGAGTTCAGAGATTCGGATCAAGATGCGCTCTCTGACCTCTTCGTCACGTCCATCCCGGATATGCCCGTACACCCATACGCTTTGCGGCGCGGCCTCACCGCCGATGTAGTGGCTGGCCGCGTCGAGGTCTTGAAAGATGCATTGCACGAAAGCCGGTGGGGCGCCGGTGTATTCACTGTGGATCAGGGTGATTCCCGCAGCGATGCGCTGCCTTTGTCCGGCGCTGATCTGGCCGCGTTCGGCCCAGCAGACATATGTCGGCACGACTAGGTCACCCTTCCTGTCGATAAGTTAATTTCCTTGGGCAAATTCCTGCGGTTCCCCGTGCGCTGTTTGCTATTTCGCGTATTGGGCTTCACCGTTGCCGAAGGACCAGTTCTCTTTGCTGACTTCTACTAGGTTGATGAATACATCTTCTCGGCGCATCTCCAGGCGCTGGTGTAGTCCGTCTGCGATGGCCTTGTAAAAGGCTGATTTCTGGTCCACGGTCCGGCCGGCCAGGAGTGTCAGCTGGATGAAAACACAGTCCTTGGACCGGTGGATGCCCAGGTAGTCGGGGTCGAAGATGAAGTTCTGCGCTGGATGTTCGGTGATGACCTGAAAGCGGTCGCCTTCAGGCACTTTCAGAATCTCGACCATGGCGTCATAGACGACTTCTCCGATGGCTTGTCGATATTCGGCCGATTGGCCCTGCGTGAGGTCGATTCGGGCGAGTGGCATGGTGGATGTCCTTGTCTTATTGAACCGCGTCGAGGCTGAAATCAGCTCTTGGGCGTGACCTTGCCAGCGAAAGTTTGGGTCACAATTTTTCCGTTCTGCACGATGAAGGTATCGGTACCGATTTCGAAGACGTTGTCTGCCGACTCGGCTTTCCACACGATGTAGGCGGTGTCGCCGTCGACTTCCTGCTGGAGCAAATCGAAGGACATCCCCGGCTTCTCGAACTCCTCGAACAGCCTGCCGAAGAATTGGCGAATAGCGTCGAAACCATGCAGCACGCCACCTTGACTGAAGAACGTCGCCTCGTCGGCGTAGTCGGCCATGGTGGCTGCGAGGTCGAGTTTCCCGAAGAATTCGAGGTGGTGGGCAAGCACTTGCTGCGTCGTCGCGGTATCACCCTGTGTCACTTGTTGATTCATGTCGCTCCTGATGTGTTGGTCATTTCCATGGCCCGGGACATTCCTGGGCCAGCTGCTATTGGTGTTGTTAGCGCAGTTCCACCGGGCCGGCGCCGATGGGGGTGCGGAACAGCACGTAGGGCTTGCGTCGCTCGTCAGTGCCACGAAACATCGAATGGCGGAAGAACTGATTGGCCGTGACGTAGAGATAGCCGTCAGCTGCCACCGACAGGGTGTCCGGCCACAGCAGCCGCTCGTCGTGCACCACGGTCTCCCATGTGCCGTCAGTTAAGCGGCGATGGACAGCGTTGTGCTCGCCGTCGGTGACGTAAAGGCGGCCTGCCGCATCGGTTTCCATCCCGTCACCAGCCGAGCCCTTGTCACCCTCGTCGATCACGGTGGCAGCAACGGCGTCGTCGTTCAGGGAGCGGTCGAACAGTGCCTCGACCGACACACTCCACCACTGCCGACTCGACAGCGCGCAGTAATAGAGTCGCTCGCCATCGGCGCTGATGGCGATGCCGTCAGAGCCAATTTTCAACGGGCTGGTGGAACCGTCCTGGCGTCGATAGAAGAATTGCTGGCCTTCGACGATCATGCGGAGCTCGGGCGGTGCCTGGCCCTTGGTGCTCGGGTGATCGTCAAGCCTGCGCCAGCTCTGTCCGGTGGCGAGGTCCACGACGATCACCCCGTTGCGTCCCTGGTCGGACGAGTCGGTGATAAAGGCGGCCCCGGCGCGACCGCGGCGCAGATCGAAGCGCACGTCGTTGAGATAGCTGGTGGAAAGTGCGACATCGCCAGGAAACACGATCGTCTGCGTGACCTCATCGCGGTCGAGGTCGACCCGGACCAGTTTCGGGCCGCCAGGGGATGTGGGCTCGAACATCGGGCTACCGGTATCCAACATCCACAGCCGGTCAGCGGGATCGACGACGATGCTTTGCACCGATACCAGCGCGTCCGGATCCGCGGAGCCATTGTGGTCATTGAAGGCTTGACTGGGGTAAGCGACCAGCTCGCCGTCACGGATTTCCGCGACCGTGAACTTCACGTCGTCGCCCCATCTGGGGAAGTTGACGAAGATCCGTCCGGAGTGCGAGACGCTCACCCCGGTAGGCATCGCGCCATGGAACAGATGCACAACTTCTAGGGCTCCGAGAGGTTGATCGGTTGCAGTTACAGTCATCTCAATTCCTTCCAGTCGTTACATCCACGCGCCGGCCGCTGATCATCGGAAGCGTGACCGCACCCAGGCCACGGGCGGCGCAGGGTTGGCCGAACGTATTGGTTCGACATTGCCGCAGGTAATGATGACGTCGGCCCCCTTGGCCCGAGCACGACGCGTTGTTTGGAATCCGATGCCTGCGCTGCCACGGATCACGATGACAGCCTGTCCGAGTAGCTCTGGTTCATGCTGAGCCGCAACCGAAGTGGTGAAACTGGTTCATGATTCCTCGTTTCGGTGAAGGGGGTCGGGCTCTCAGTGTTGACGTCGGCTGGTTAGGCCAAAGTCACCGTCAACCGGCCGAGGCACTCTAGTTCGGAGGTCACTTCATCGCCGGCCTTAAGCCAGGCGCGCTGATCTCGCGGCTCTTTTTGGCCAAAGATGACACCTTGTGGGGTGCCGGTGAAGATGACGTCGCCTGGACTGAGCGGAAAGATTCCCGAGGCGAAGCTGATCAGCTGTGCACAGTTGAAGATCATGTCGCTCGTGTTCCAGTCTTGGCGCTGTTCACCGTTGACGTGGGTCTGCAGTCGCAGGCCGTTGGGGTCCGGGACCAGGTCCGCGGTCACCAGCCAGGGCCCGACAGGCGCAAAGCCATCGGAGGTCTTGCCGATCATGAACTGCGTTGTCGCCGTTTGCAGGTCGCGAGCGCTGAAGTCATTGCCGGTCGCGTAGCCGGCGACATAGGCCAGCGCTTGATCCTCGCTGACATTGCGGGCTTCGCGACCCATCACGATCACTAGTTCCGTCTCGTAGTCGAACTGATAGGCCACCCGTGTCGGTAGCGCGATGGTGCCGCCGTGGCGGTTTAAGGAGTTGTTGTACTTATTGAACAAGGGAGGCACCTTGGGATCGGTGTCCCAGTCTCTTCGGCGTGCTCGCGGTAGTTGAAACCCACGCACACAATCTTTTGCGGGCGGGTGACCAGCGGCGCGAAGCGCAGCGCCGCCGGATCAAGAAACACCGCCCCGCGGGATCGGCTGTCGAGTGCGTCGAGTGCGTCGAGCACTGCACGGACTTCCGCAGCACGGCCATGCTGGAGTAGATCGTCCATGTCCTGCGGGGCGGACATGCCAAG
Organism: uncultured Actinomycetota bacterium; assembly: GCA_963826365.1. Classification (GTDB taxonomy): domain Bacteria; phylum Actinomycetota; class Actinomycetes; order Mycobacteriales; family Mycobacteriaceae; genus Mycobacterium. The sequence continues at coordinate 75,287 of CAWGXA010000023.1, forward strand.
TATCTTCGCCGCGCTCGGCACTACCACCACTCCGCGCGTTGTTGCGACTCCCAACGAGATGGTGTCAGGTACCAGCTCGAGGTTCGCCAACCTGGCGCCCAGCTGGGCCACCCAGCGAACCGACCTGCATCCCCACTCATCGATCACCGCACCTATACGCGCGGATCCAGCGGCAGCCCGCCGCCGAAAGCGGCTGGTGCACTTGCCGACTGCTAGACCACATGGTCTGCGCGCCACCGTTCGGCTGCCAGCCCGGCCGTGACCTGGCAAGGCCTAGGTGGCACCTCGTTGAGCCACGGATGCCGCGGCGCGAAGTCGTCACTGGAGAACATGCGGAGAACCGTACGCCACCTGACTTGGAAATGTCTAGTCTGACGTCAGCGTTGAATGCAGCTTGCTTCGACGCGAAGACTCCAGAAGAGGGCCGATGTCATCCACACCGCCAGCGGCCCAAGCAGACTCGAGCGTTGAACACACGTCGTCCGAGTCTTCCCAATGCCGATGGCCCTGCTGCCGGGTAGCTACGTGGGTAGAATCCTCGAAGCCAGACCGTTAGACTGCAGTCAATGGGACAGAAAAACGTCGACGACCAGAAATGTTCGATCGCCCGCACACTCACCATCCTCGGCGAACGATGGACTCTACTGATCCTGCGGGAGGCGCTGGCGGGAAAGACCCGCTACGCCGATTTCGAACGCAAACTCGGCCTGCCCCCCGACACGCTGGCAGACCGCCTGTCCACTCTCGTCGACTACGGCATCATGACCCGCGGGTCTTACCAGGAGCCCGGGCAACGCAGCCGGCCGTCCTATCACCTAACCGACATTGGTCGCGAACTCCACATTGTCATTGGCGCACTGTCGGATTGGGGTGACAAGCATCTGCCCTGTGAAGAAGGCCCCAGCATGTTCCGCAGAGCCCGGCGAACCGGACGTGCGGTGCACGTCGGATTTATCGACGAACTCGGCTATGAAATTCACCCCGACGACGTTGCGATCTTCGCGGCAGCCGACCAAGACGTTGACATCGCGGTGACTCGGCCCGAACAAGCTGGAGTCCCAGTCAAAGAAACGCCACCGCGGCCACCACGAACGCGCCGGCCGCACAACGCCGAGCCGTACGCGAAAGTCGCACTCCAGCGGGGTGAGCCCACAGTTCGGACAGAACCTCGTGAGCACCGTGGCACGCCGACCCCCAAATGCCGGGGCCACCAGGGCTCCGTATACGCGCTAACGGCTGGTTGATTCCGCCGTCAATACTGGTCCCGGCTACTGATTGTTGGCGCAGTGACGACTGCTGTCCGCGTCCCGTGACGCGCGTGACTTACGCGACCTACCTTGACATCCACCCACGGCAGCCAGACTCCGCGCGCGCTCCTCCCGACTTCCCCCCATCACCTGACGGCATTAGTCAACACTGTTGACACTGCCACGGTCAACGCTGTTGACTGCCTTGGGATCGCTAGAAGCCACTGGACGAAGGAAAAGAATGGACAGCGCCACCGAACCCGAAGTCATCGTCGAGCAGCGTGACCGGATCCTGGTCATCACGATCAACCGGCCCAGGGCCAAGAATGCGGTCAATATGGCGGTCAGTCAGGGTCTGGCGGATGCCATGGACCGTCTCGACGGTGATCCTGGCTTGTCAGTCGCGATCTTGACCGGGGCAGGCGGCTCGTTCTGTGCCGGGATGGACCTCAAGGCCTTCGCCCGTGGTGAGCGCTGCGACATCGACGGTCGCGGTCTGGGCTTCACCGAGCGCCCACCGGTGAAGCCGCTGACGCCGCTGTTGAGGGATATGCGCTGGCCGGTGGCACCGAGGTGGCGCTGGCCACAGATCTGATCGTCGCGGCTAAGGATGCAGCGTTCGGCATTCCTGAGGTCAAGCGTGGCCTGGTGGCCGGCGGTGGTGGCCTGCTGCGCCTGCCGCAGCGCATCCCGTATGCGGTCGCGATGGAGTTGGCGTTGACCGGAGACAATTTTCCCGCGTTGCGTGCGCACGAGCTGGGCCTGGTAAACGTTCTGGCCGAACCGGGCGATGCGTTGGACGCAGCGATCGTGCTGGCCGAAAAGATCACGGCCAACGGCCCGCTCGCGGTAGCCGCGACCAAGCGGATCATCGTCGAGTCGCGGAATTGGTCGCCCGAGGAGCAATGGAAAGAGCAGATCAAGATCCTGCTGCCGGCCTTCGCTTCCAACGACGCGCAGGAAGGCGCCCTTGCGTTCGCGGAGAAGCGCCCGCCGAAATGGACAGGCACCTGAGGAGGCGGTGTGCGTCGATCTGACCGGCGTCGGCCCAGGAGCGGCTGTCTACCTCCTTTCGGACGCATCCAGCTACACCACGGGATCACTGATGACCATCGATGGGGATGAGAGTTCTGTCATGAGCAGATTCGACGGCCGTTCGGTGCTCGTTACCGGCGGCGGCACCGGCATCGGAAAGGGCTGTGCCCAGCACTTCCTGGCGCACGGCGCCACCGTGACCATCGCCGGACCAGACGGTGACGTCCTGGAGTCTGCCGCTGCTGAACTCCGCGACGCCACCGGGAACGGGGCGGTCCGCACAACGGTCTGCGATGTCACCGACAAGGAGCTGGTTAGGCTCGCGGTGGAGACGGCCACCGTGAACGGTGGACTGGATGTACTCGTCGCCAACGCAGGAACGGGGTGGCCGGGCCCCGTGCAGCTAATGGACAAAGCCCAGTGGCACATTGCCTACGACGTCAACGTCGTCGGGACGGCCCTTTGCATCAAGCACGCCAGCCCGGTCATGCGCGACCGTGGCGCGGGCGCAGTGGTAGCGATCTCCAGCGTAGAAGCGCTGCGCGCGAGTAAATACATGCCCGCCTACAACGTCACCAAGGCGGCACTGGACACCCTGGTTGCCTGCGCCGCACGCGAACTCGGTCCCCTGCGAATCCGGGTGAACGGCATCCGGCCCGGTGTCGTGCTGACCGACGCCGTCAGCGCCCAACTCACGGAACGATCCGTGCAAGTCGGCCTGCGACAGACCTATCTGGGTAGGCTGGGCACACCGGCTGACATCGCCAATGCAGTCGCATTCCTCGCCTCCGACGACGCCGCCTGGGTGACCGGACAGATGCTCAACGTGTGTGGCGGGCTCAGTGTTCACGATGGCGCAAACTACGAGGGGCTGGCGTGGATGGCGTTGGGCGACAGCGCGATCGACGCTGTGTCAGCGGCCAGGATCGGACTGGACCGGTGAGGGCGTGGGTCGCGACAAGCTTAGACGGGGAAAGCGGTCTCGAACTGCAGGAATTACCAAGCCCGCCGTGCGGCAGTGAGCAGATTCGTATCACCAACCATGCTGGCGCGCTTAACTTTCCCGACGCGCTCATCACACGCGGCAAGTACCAACTGC
>CAWGXA010000024.1:0-295846 GCA_963826365.1 uncultured Actinomycetota bacterium
TCAGTATCGACGGGCTTGCCTCATAGAATGGCGTGGCTGGCGGCCCCGCGCTGCTGCTCCGATGCCAAGCACTCGACCATCCGGCAAAGGTTGACGACAGCCGCGCTCAACTTGTAAATGGTGGCGTCCCGACTTTCCACGCACGACTGCCAGTCGGGGAACTCCTGCGGCAATTTCTGGTTGTCTGCGTTGGCGTGGATTTTCTGCTCGATTTGGTCGCACACGTCCGCGAGGATCAACGCTCCCGGCGCACCGAAGTTGGAGAACCATTTATCAACCATGTCGGATCGTCTTCTCTCCAAGTCCCTGAATCTCGCAGGCTATCGGGTCTTTGTCACGAGGTTTCAACGGTCCGCTGCCGGTGCCGCGCCCGAGCGATCGATGTCGCGGCCAATTAACCAATAGACGCCCGCTACCACCGCTGCCAGGCCTAAGAAAAACGCGGCGACCATCATGCATTTTCTCCTCTGGGTGTTGACCTTGGGTCAGACTCATGGGGCTTCAGCAGTTCGAGATCGCTCCGGCGCATGCGGCTGCCATTTACCTAGATCTGAACACCGACGCCGGCCGCGCGATAGAGCACTTAGTCCCACAACCTCGATCCCACGGCCCGGCCCGGCGACGCGGCCGGCGTCAAAACCGCTAGTGGTGATGGCTGTGGTCGTCCCCGGCGTCGGGGGGATCACCGCCCATCATGCGCGCCATCTCGCGCCCACCCGAGGTGAAGAACCGCGCCACCAGCAACGCGGCGATAACCAGGAAGGCGATGTTGAGCCACGTGGTGTAGTTCCACGAGATTTCTGATTGCATCACCGTGGCGCTGCGCGTGGTCGGTATGAGATTTGTTACACCGAACAGTAATTCGATCAAATACCCGGCAGCGGCCATGGCGACGTAGAAGGTGCCCAGCAGCGTCAGCATCATGCGAGTGCCGTAGTACTTCCGGTAGATATTCAAGATCGGCAGGATGATCAGGTCGGCGAAGATGAAGGCGATGACGCCGCCGAAGCTGATGCCGCCGTTCCACAGCACCGCGGCCAATGGCACGTTGCCGATCGAGCAGACGAACGACACGATCGCGACGGCCGGTCCCACGATCGGCCCCCACACCGCCGCCCAGCCCGGATGGCTGGCCAAAAAGAAGCTCTGCCAAAAGGTTTCGGGAACCCACGCCGCGATCGCGCCGGCAATCAGCAAGCCCAGGACAAGGTCACGCAGAATCGCCAACCACTCCATGACGAACACATGCGAGACCGAGGTGTATCCGGCCGGGGAAAACAGCCGCTGCCAAAACGACCCGTCGCCCTTGATGGACATGTCCATGGCGGCATGGCCTTCCATCGAGCCGGCGATTCCCAACTCGGCCTGCTCGCGAGCCGCATCGAGAACCCGAGTGCGCACGAAGAGCCGGAACAGAATTGCCAGCACCACGATCATCAGCGGTCCGCCGACGAACTCCGCGGCGGTGAACTGCCAGCCCATCAGCAGCGCCAGAATGATGCCCAGTTCCACCACGAGGTTGGTCGACCCGATCTCGAACGCCATGGCGGCGGTGAAGTTGGCGCCCTTGCGGAACAGCGACCGGGCCAACGCCACGGCGGCATAGGAGCACGACGACGACGCCGCGCCAAGCCCGGCCGCCACCGCCAAAGTGCGCGGGCGATCGTCGCCCAGCAGGCTGACCACCGTTGAGCGTCGCACCACCGCTTGCACCACCGCCGACAAGATGAAGCCCAAGATCAACGCCCAGGTGATTTCCCAGGTCATCGACCCGGCCAGCGCCAAAGCGTGACCGACCGCCGCCAGCGCTTTGCTCACCAGGTGATTATGGTCGACCAGGCAAAATTGCGCATTCGCCAGTAGCGATTGGGACGGCCGTCTAAACTTGGGCGGTTCGTGCAGCGCATTCCGTGTCGGTAGCCGGATTGCGGGCTGTGCGAACTGCTGCGCGGGTTCCGTTGCGCGTACCGAAATTCGGGGGAATTCCAGCAGCACCGGTTGAGCTGAGACGAGGTTGAACAGCGAATGGACTCACGGGTCACGCCCATCGCGATCATCGGAATGGGCTGCCGGCTTCCCGGCGGGATCGATTCGCCCGACGCGTTTTGGCAGGCACTGCTGCGCGGCGACGATTTGGTGACCGAAATCCCCGCCGACCGGTGGGACGTCGAGGACCACTACGACCCCGAGCGCGGTGTACCGGGCCGTTCGGTGTCGCGCTGGGGCGGGTTTGTCGACGATATCGGCGGTTTTGACGCCTCGTTCTTCGGCTTCGGGGACCGCGAGGCCACCGCGATCGATCCGCAGCACCGGTTGTTGCTGGAGACGTCCTGGGAGGCCATCGAGCACGCCGGGATCGTTCCGCCGAGCCTGGCCGGGTCGCGCACCGGCGTCTTCGTCGGGTTGTGCCACCACGACTACACGGTGGTGACCAGCGACGCCGGTGCCCTCGATGACCCTTATGGTTTCACCGGTACCCCGTTCAGCATGGCCTCGGGACGAATCGCCTACGGATTGGGTTTGCTGGGGCCGGCGATCACGGTGGACACCTCGTGCTCCTCGGGTCTGGTCGCGCTGCACATGGCCTGCCAGAGCCTGGATCGCGGCGAAAGCGACCTCGCGATCGCCGGTGCGGCCATGGCGTTGCTGGAGTCTCGCGTCTCCGCGGCCGCCTCGGCGCAGGGCATGCTCTCGCCGACCGGTCGCTGCCACACCTTTGACGAGGCCGCCGACGGGTTTGTCCGCTCGGAGGGCTGCGGCGTCGTCATGCTCAAGCGGCTGCCCGATGCGCTGCGCGACGGCGACCGGATACTGGCGGTGGTGCGCGGCACCGCGGCCAACCAGGACGGCCGTTCGGAGACGATCACCACGCCGTCCTCGACCGCCCAGGCCGCGGTCTACCGGGCGGCGCTAGAGATTGCCGCCGTGGATCCGGCCACCGTCGGCATGGTGGAGGCGCACGGCACCGGCACCCCGGTCGGTGACCCCTTGGAATTCCGCAGCCTGACCGAGGTGTACGGCGCCGGCGGCAACCGGGTGGCGCTGGGATCGGCCAAGAGCAACCTCGGCCATACCGAGGGCGCGGCCGGCGCTATCGGGCTGATCAAAGCCGTATTGGGGCTGCGGCACGGGGTGGTGCCGCCGATGGTGCACTTCAACCGGCTGCCCGACGAACTGCAGCAGTTGGAAACCGGTCTGTTCGTTCCCACCGAGGTCACCTCGTGGCCGGATAAAGGTGATGGGCCGCGCCGGGCCGGGGTCACCTCGTTCGGAATGTCGGGCACCAACGTGCACGCCGTGCTCGAGCAGGCACCCGAGACGCACACCGAGGCCGCCACCGCGACCGGGCCGCTGTTGTTCCCGCTGTCCTCGACGTCGGCTGACGAGCTGCGCCGCACCGCGCGGCGGCTCAGCGACTGGCTGGACACCAACAGAGAAGCTGTCGCCGCGTCCGACTTGGCCTACACACTGGCGCGACGGCGTGGGCACCGGACGGTACGCACCGCGGTGATCGCCGAAGACCTGGACGGGCTGAGCGCGGGGCTGCGTGAGATCGCCGACGGGGATGCGCCTTACGTCACGGCCGCCGGTAGCGGCGATCGCGGGCCGGTCTGGATTTTCTCGGGTCAGGGTTCGCAGTGGGCGGCGATGGGCGCAGAGCTGCTGGCAACCGAGCCCGTCTTCGCCGCCACCGTCGCGCAGGCCGAACCGCTGATCGCGCGGGAGTCCGGCTTCTCAGTCACCGAGGCGCTGTCGGCACCCGAAACGGTCACCGGTATCTACCGGGTGCAGCCGACGCTGTTCATCTTCCAGGTCGCGCTCGCCACCACGATGCGTAGCTACGGCGTGGAGCCCGGCGCGGTGATCGGGCACTCGCTCGGCGAGGCCTCTGCCGCCGTCGTCGCGGGGGCGCTGTCGCTCGAGGACGGCGCGAAGGTGATCTGCCGGCGCTCCAAGTTGATGGGTCGCGTCGCGGGTGCGGGCGGGATGGCTTCGGTGGAGCTGTCCGCCCAGCAGGTGCGCGACGAACTGGCCGCCCGCGGCGTGACCGACGTCGTGGTAGCGGTGATCGCCTCACCAAACTCGACGGTGATCGGCGGTGCCGCGCAAACGGTTCGCGACCTGGTCGCGCAGTGGGAGAGCCGAGACATCATGGCCCGTGAGGTGGCCGTGGACGTGGCGTCGCACTCGTCGCAGGTCGACCCGATCCTCGCCGACCTGGCCGACCAGCTGGCCGACCTCACGCCCGGGACGCCGAAAGTGCCGTATTACTCTGCGACACTTGATGATCCGCGTGCCGTACCGACGTTCGCCGCCGACTACTGGGTGGACAACCTGCGGCAGTCGGTCAAGTTCGCGGCCGCGGTGCAGGCGGCCCTCGACGATGGGCACCGAGTCTTCGGCGAGCCGTCGCCGCACCCGTTGCTGACCCGGGCGGTGGAACAGACCGCTGCCTCCGCCGACATCACCGTCGCGGCGTTGGCCGGGATGCGGCGCGAGCAGCCGGTGCCCTACGGGCTGCGCGGATTCCTCGCGGACCTGTATGGCGCGGGCGCCGCGATCGACTTCTCGGTGACCTCTCCGGGCGGGCGTCTGGTGGATGCGCCGCTACCGACCTGGACCCGTCAACAGCTTTATGTTGAGTCCGCCGGCTCGCCCGCGCGTGGCCAGTCGACCATCGAAGTGCACCCGCTGCTCGGCGCGCATGTGCGGCTACCCGAAGAGCCTGAGCGCCACGCCTGGCAGGGCGACGTCGGCACCGCGACACAGCCCTGGCTGGCCGACCACCAGGTCAACGGGGTGGCGGTCTTCCCGGCGGCGGGCTTCTGTGAGATGGCGCTCGCGTCAGCCGAGGCCGTACTGGGACCGGACTCCGAAGTGCGTGACTTGCGTTTCGAGCAGATGTTGATGCTCGACGACGAGACGTCGGTGAGCGCGGTGGCCTCGGTCGAGGACGTCGGCGTGGCCGACTTCGTGGTGGAGACCGAGCGGGAAGGGGAGCGCACCCGGCGAGCGGTCGCGGTACTGCACAGCGCCGACGACGCACAGCCACAGCAACGCGACATCGCCGCCCTGCTGGCCACCCATCCGCACGCCACCGACGGTGCTGCGCTGCGACAGTCGTTCGATGCGCGGGGCATTCACTACGACCCCGCCTTCACCGGTCTGATTTCGGCACGCACCGCAGAAGGTAAGGGCCGCAGCGTCGTTGCTGAGGTCGGGTTGCCCAGCTCGGTTCGGTCGCAGCAGGCCGGTTATCACGTCCACCCCGCATTGTTGGATGCCTGCTTCCAATCGGTGATCGCGCATCCGGCGATCAAGGACGCCGGTGACGGGGTGCTGCTGCCGCTGAGTGTGCGGCGGCTGCGTCAGTACGCGTCGACGCGCAGCACCCGGTACTGCCACCTGCGGGTGGTATCGGCGACCGGGACGACGTTCGAGGTCGATCTGGACCTGCTCGACGAGAACGGCGCGGTGCTGCTGGCCGCCCACGGCTTGCAGATGGGCACCAGTGGGGGTGGTCCCGATCAGCTGATGGCCGAGCGGCTGCTGACGGTCGACTGGCAGCAGCAGACGCTGCCGTCGGTGCCCGAGCGGGCGATCGGGAGCTGGCTGCTGGTCAACACCGCGGAGGCTGACCTGCTGGAGCCGAGGCTCGCCGATGCGCTGAAATCCCTTGGTGCACAGTGCACAACGCTCAATTGGTCGCAGCAAACCGACCACCGGGCCGCCGCCGACGAACTCGCCGCGGCGGTGCGCGCCGGCCTGGAAGGTCTGGTCGTCGTGTGCCCACCACCGGCAGGCGAACCTGATGAGCAAGGCCTGCTGGCCGGCCGTGAGCAGGTCCGTCATGTCATCCGCATGCTTCGGGAGCTGCCGGAGATGTCGGCCGAACTGCCCCGGCTGTACGTCGTCACTCGGCGGTCGCAAATCGTATTGCCGGGCGACCGGCCCAACTTGGTGCAGGCAGGTTTACGTGGCCTGCTGCGGGTGATCGGCGCGGAGAATCCAGAGCTGCGGACCACCCAGATCGACCTGGAAGACGACGCCGACGTCGAGCCGGTGGCCCAGGAGCTGCTGGCCGGATCGGCCGAGGACGAGACCGCTTGGCGCGGCGGCCATTGGTACACCGCGCGACTGCGCGCCACGCCGCTGGGGCCGCAGGAGCGTCGCGTCACCAGCGTCAAGCACGAATCCGACCGGATGCGCGCGACCGTTCGCAATCCAGGCGACCTTCGGACCATGGAATTCATTGCGCTGCAACGCAAAACGCCTGGACCCGGCGAGGTGGAGATCGCGATCGACGCGTCCAGCCTCAACTTCCTCGACGTGCTGGCCGCGCTGGGCCGCTACCCCGATCTGGAAGGCCGGCCGCACCAGTTGGGCTTCGACCTAGGCGGCGTGGTGAGCCGAGTCGGCGCCGACGTCACCGATCTTCAGGTCGGCGATCGGGTGGGTGGCTTCTCCGGCTACGCCAACGGCTGCTGGGGCACCTTTGTCACGTGCGACGCCCGGCTGGTCGCCACCTTGCCACCCGGCCTGGAAGCCGGCGAGGCCGCTTCTGCGGCAACGGGTTACGGCACCGCTTGGTACGGCCTGTGCGATCTGGCCAGAATGACGGCCGAGGACAAGGTGCTGATTCACTCCGGGACCGGCGGTGTCGGGCAGGCGGCTATCGCGATCGCACGCTTTGTCGGGGCCGAGATCTATGCCACCGCGGGCAGCCCGGAGCGCCGAGAAATCCTGCGCAACATGGGAATTGAACATGTCTACGATTCCCGCAGCACCGATTTCGCCGAGCAGATCCGCCGCGACACCGACGGATACGGCGTGGACATCGTGCTCAACTCGCTCACGGGTGCCGCCCAGCGCGCCGGGCTGAACCTGCTTGCCTACGGTGGCCGGTTCGTCGAAATCGGCAAAGCCGACATCTACGGTGACACCCGGCTGGGGCTGTTCCCGTTCCGGCGCAACCTCACGTTCTACGCCGTCGACCTGGCGCTGCTCTCCGAGACGCATCCGCGTCGGCTGCACGAACTGCTGCAGACGGTGTACCAGAAGATTGCCGATGGCGACCTGCCGCTGCCCATCATCACCGAATATCCGCTTGCCGAGGCCGCCGACGCGATTCGGGTGATGAGCGGTGCCGAGCACACCGGCAAGCTGGTGCTCACCGTGGGGCACACCGGAGAGACCCGTGCGGTGCTGCCGCCGGAGCAGGCTCCGGTCTTCCGCGATGACGGCGCCTACATCGTCACCGGCGGTCTGGGCGGGCTTGGCTTGTTCTTGGCCGCTGAGATGGCCAAGGGCGGCTGCGGCCGCATCGTGCTGACCGCGCGCTCCAACCCAACTCCCAAGGCGCGCCAGGCCATTGAGCGACTTCGCGCGACCGGAGCCGACGTCGTGGTGGAGTGTGGCAACATCGCCGAGCCAGAGACCGCCCAGAAGGTGGTGGCCGCCGCAACGGCGACCGGGCTGCCGTTGCGCGGGGTGCTGCATGCCGCCGCGGTAGTCGAGGACGCCACCCTGGCCAACATCACCGACGAGCTGATCGATCGGGACTGGGCACCCAAGGTCAACGGTGTGTGGAATCTGCACAATGCGGCGGCCGGACAGCCGCTGGACTGGTTCTGCGCGTTCTCCTCGGTGGCCGCGCTGTTCGGCTCGGCCGGTCAGGGCGCGTATGCCGCGGCGTCGAGCTGGCTGGACGCGTTCACGCACTGGCGTCGCAGCCAGGGCTTGCCCGCTAACACCATCGCGTGGGGGGCATGGGGCGAGATCGGCCGCGCCACCTTCCTGGCAGAGGGCGGCCGGACCACGATGATCGCACCGCAAGAGGGCGCAACGGCTTTCGAGACGCTGCTGCGTTACGACCGCGGCTATACCGGCTACGTGCCGACGACGGGCGCACCGTGGCTAGCCGCGCTGGTTGCGCGCAGCCCGTTCGCCGAAGCGTTCAAGTCCGCCGGAGAACAGCACGCGGCCGGAAGCTCCGCGCTGCGTGCCGAACTCCGGACGCTGTCGCCCGACGAATGGCCGGCCAGGCTACGGCGGCTGATTGCCGAACAGACCGGCCTGATCCTGCGCCGTGCGGTCGACCCCGACCGGGCGTTCGCCGACCATGGGTTGGATTCGCTGGGCAATCTGGAGCTGCGCACCCGCATCGAAGCCGAGACCGGTGTCCGGATTACGCCCAAGGCCATCGCCACCCACAACACCGCCCGCACGTTGAGTCTGCACGTCGCGGAGACACTGGCGTCGGAAGAGGCCTTGGCGACAACCTAGCTACGCTGTGAGCAGGGTCGTCCCCACGCTTACCCCGGCGGCCGCAAGCCGCGCCAGCAGCGCATCGCCCATCGCCGCGGCGGGAGTCAGCACGCCGCGCAGTTCGGAAAGCCGGTCACGGTCGAGCGCAAGCGCCAGACCGCTTTCCCCGAGCATCACCGACGTCCCTTGGTAGGCATCGCAATTCTGCCCGAAAGTCGCCAGGTAGCGAGCGCCCGTCGTGGTGGTGCTGTATGTCTCGACGGTGTAGCGACCGCGCTTTCGGGCGGCATCGCCCGGCCCGGCGCCCGACTTGGGCGTGAGGAACTCCACGAACCGTCGGGGCAATCGCCTGAAATACTTATTGCCCAAGCCGATGGCAGCCGCCAGCGCGCCCGTCACCAGCGCCGAAGCCACCGGCGCCGCGAACGACTTTCCCAGGCTCATCGCCTCCGAGTAGCGAAACCGCCGACCATAGGACCAGTCTTGTAACGCATTGCTGCGCCGGACAATCCGAGAGTTATACGGGCCCATGACAAATCCGCCGGTCCAGAAGCCGGCGAGCTCGGGTGCCACCCGCAGCCCCCGGCGCCAGGCGAAGTCGGGCTGTGCTCCGAGGTCAGGTTCGGCGTCCCGGTCGGTGGTGAAGGTGTATGGGTCGTTGATGATGCTGCGGGCCTGCGCGTCACCGGACGCGGTGCGCATCGTGCCGAGTAGCGAGGCGACCGTGCCACCCGACGCGCCGAGTTGGTTGAACGAACGCAGCACCAAGGTCGTATCGGTGAGTTCTCCGGCACCGTCGCCGACCGCTCGGCGGTAAAGCTGGTAGACGTTGAGATCTGAAGGGACAGAATCGAATCCGCATGAGATCACGATCCGGGATCCGGTGTCGATGGCTTGTTTGTGGTACAGGTCGATGCTGTCCCGGACGAACATCAGCTCACCGGTCAGATCGGCGTAGTCCGTTCCGGCCTTGGCGCAGGCCGCCACCAGGGGCAGACCATATTGTGCGTAGGGGCCAACGGTCGTGAGCACCACCTGGGTGCGTTCGGCCACCGCGGCCAACGTCGACGGCTGGGATGAGTCGACGACGAGTAGCGGCCAATCCTGTGCGGCGGGTCCGAGTGCCTGTCGCACTGCCTGCAGCCGTTCGATGTGGCGACCGGCCAATGCGATCCGGGCCCGCGAACCCTGCCGCGCCAGGTATTCGGCCGTCAGCCTGCCGGAATAACCGGTGGCACCGTACAAGACGATGTCGAACTCGCGTTCGCTCACTCCATGACCCAGCTGTCCTCTTCGGACAGCGAGCACAACCTCGAATAGATTGCATCCAAGGACTTTTCACGTCCCTCAAGGTGTGCATGGTGCTCGATGAACAGCCGGCCGGCAAAGTTTCCGCAGCTGTAGATGTCGACGGGGGCGCGGGTGGGGAAGTGCAGTTCGCTATGAAAATCCACTATTTCGACGTCCTCGGGTGTGCGGACCGCGGGGATCGAACCGGCGTCGGTGCACATCACGAACGGCGGAAGCCCGGGCAGGGCGCCTTCGTATTGCAGGCTGAAATGCAGCGTGGACTGTTGAATCAGGCCGTCGGCCAGGTCGGCACGAAACGCGTCCACGATGCCGCGGGCCACGTCGACGAGCTCGGTATCGGGCCCTATCTCGGCGAGATAGCTCGCCAACCCCAACGGCAGGGTGCTGCCGGTCGCACTGACCGGCGGGGTCAGCAGGTACCGCACGTCGACCGGATACACGTAGGGGATCGGCAGGTGCGGGGTATTGCGAAGTTCCCACTCGGTCAGCAGGATAGCGGCGGCCACCACGGAGTTGAGACTGAGCTGATTGGCAAGCCCGAACTCGACCAGGTCGGACGTCTCCTCTTCGCTCAACCGGATCCGTGCTGCCGGAATGATTTGAATCGAATCGGGATTCAACGCCACCGGCGGCTTCGCCACGGCAGGCAACTCGTAGGCGAACGCCGCGGGGAAAAACCGTTCGAGGCCGGACCGTGCCTGCTTGGTCACACCGCGCTGCTCGAGCAACACCTCGAGCGGTTCGGGCGCGGGCTGGGGCGTCACCTGTCCGGCGTCACCGGTGGCCACCGCGTCGGTGTAGCGGGAGAAAAACTCCTCGAGCAGACCGAATACGTGGTGCGCATCGGCCAGGGCGTGGTGTGCGTACAGCGTGAGGTCGCTGAGGTCGCCGCTGATTTTCAACCGAAGATTCAGCAGGGATTGGCTCTGATCCAGTTGCATGCCGGCCAGCGCCGCCTCCGACGTGCGCTCGTCGACCAGCCAGATCCCGGGATGCATGAGATCTTCGGCGACAATCTGGTGCCGGCCGTCGTCGGCCTTCTCCAGGTGGCCCGCGAAGATCGGGTGAGATTGCAGGACCGCGTCGAAAGCATCTGACACTGCGTCGATGTCGACCTCGCCACTGATCTGCACAGTCAGCGCGAAATACGTCTCGTTGGCCGCGAACACTTCTTCGCTGTGCGCCAACTTGCGGATCACAGATCCGGGAAACACTGTGCTACCCCTAGTCGAGCGCCGACAGATCTACCAGAGCCAGTTCCACGGGTTGCGAACCCATGTCGCCATCGGCCGGGATGGCGTCGACGGCGTCCTGGATGAGCTCGCGCAGCGCCAAGGGGAAGCGCTGCGCGAGGGTCTCAGCCCGCGCGCTCGGCACGCGGCGTCCGTCGTACCACCAATCCAGATGCAGCACACCGGAATGCCGGTACACCCGAAATTCGACGGCGTGGCCCAGGCCGGGAATCGTTTCTCGCACCGGCATCGCGGCATCCGAGTCGAACTGGACCGGCGCGTCGAGAACCGGCGGCTCCGGGATCATGCCGATGTAGCGCAGGTGGATGTCGGAGGGGCCCAGTGCGGCCAGCAGCCGCGCGGTGGGCGCATAGACATAGCGCAGCAGTCCGTATCCAACGCCGTGGTGCGGAACGGATTTCAGCGAGTCGTGCACGGCCGACAGCTGGTCTGCCGCGGCACCGTCCTGCGCGCACCTAAGTGCGGTCGGGTAGATGGTGGTGAACCGGCCAATGGTTCTGCGCAGGTCGACGGCCGGCCGCAACACCGAACGCCCGGCGCCCTCGACGTCGACCGAAACCACACCCTCGCCGAGGGTGTCGGCGATCGTGCGGCCCAACGCCGCCAGCAGAACTTCTTCCATCGACACGCCCAGCTTGCGACGGGCATCGTCGAGTTCGGCTGTCTCGTCGACGGTCAGCGTGGACGGCAGCCGCACCAGGTCACTGGACCGGGGTTGGCCGGTGATCTCGCGATCGCCCAGCCGCAGTGTCGCCTTGCTCGCGCTCTCCAGCCAGAAATCGCAGGTGTCCAGGACCGCCGGATGCGTCGCCAGTGCCCCGGACCGCAGCGACCAATCCCGCCACTTGGCGCTGGTCGGGGACAGCAGGATCTCCTCGCCGGCAAGTTGTTGGGTGAACGCGGTGAAGAGGTCGGTGAGCAGGATCTCCCGAGAGGTGTTGTCCGCGATGATCTCGTGGACGGACAACACCAGATAGGCACCGCCTTGGTCACCGGAGATGTAGGTGGCGGTGAACGACGCTTCATCCGTAGCGGCCAGCTCGGCCACCACGTCCAGCACTGCCGCGCGTACGTCAGCCGCTTCGCCTTTCAAGTCGTCCGGAAGTGACCGAGACGACAGCCGCTGGAACTCCTGTGGTGCAGCGATGTGCTGCTCCCACGTTCCGGCGCGGTCGACGAGCTGAACGCGCAACGCGTCGTGGTGGTTTGCCAACGCGGTAAGCACGGCCCGGACGTCGTCGATGCCGACGTTGGGGGCGAGCCGGAAGATCAGCGGGACCCGCCAGCGACCGGTCTCTTGCACACCGTGTTCGAGGAACCCGGCGATATTCGCGGGTACCGGCAAATGTGACTCGGCGCCAGGCGGTTCCGTCAGGCCGGCCCCGGTGAACTCGGCATCGAGGGCGGCGGCCAGGCTGGCCACGGTCGGGTGTTCGTACAGATGCTGAGGGGTGACGCTCAAGCCGGCGTTGGAGGCATTCGTCGAGATGCCGATCGCGATGAGCGAATCGCCGCCGATTTCAAAGAAATTGGCGTTTCGGTCGAGCGAGGTGACGCCCAGGCACTGCGTCCAGATGCGATGCAGCGTGGCCTCGGTTGCCGATTGGGTGTTGGTGGCTACAGGGCGATGGCCAGTGGCGCCGTTGGAGGCCGGGTATGCGGAGACTTCTGTGTCGCTGGGCTGGTCACTCCGGGCAATCGGCTTCGGATCAACCCAATGTCGTTCATGGGCAAAGGGATAACCGGGCAGGGAGACGATTGGCCGCTTCGGCCCCGACAACGGCTTCCAGTCAACCTGCACACGGGCTGCCCACAATTGACCGAGCCCGAGCAAGAAGGTGTCCCGATCATCGGTGTTCTGAACCGGGTGCCGCATGAGCCGAACCGCGCGGTGCCCGCTCGACCACTTCGGGTGCCGCATCGCCGTGCCGGTTAGGCTGGCGCCGGGGCCCACTTCGACGAGGACCCTGTCCTGATCGGCAAGTACCGCACCAAGTTCGTCGGCGAACCTGATCGCCGAACTGATCTGGCGGGCCCAACTGGCCGGGTCGGTGGCTTGCCCATCGGACATCCAGGTTCCGGTGAGGTTGCTCAGTAGCGGCGTGTGCGGCACGCGCAGCTCTTGACGTGACAGGAAGTCCTGAAATTCTTCCAGCATGGGATCCATCGAGCTGGTGTGGAACGCGTGGGTCGCGCGGACCCGGCGGGCGGATATCCCATGCTCGTTAAGACGTTGGCTGAACGCGCGGATCTGGTCCTTCGGCCCGGCGACCACGCAGTTGCCGGGATCGTTGACCGCGGACAGCTCGACCCCCGGCGAAAGATACTTCGCGATGTCGTCGGGGCCCAGCGCCACAGCGACCATCGCGCCCGGCGGCGATTCATGCATCAGACGGGCACGCAATGACACGGTTTTGATCGCTGTGTCGAGGTCGAAAATCCCGGCCAGGGTGGCCGCAATGTATTCGCCGGTGCTGTATCCGATATACGCCCCAGCGCGGACGCCATAGCTGTCAACTAACTTCGCGAGCGCGTATTCCACGGTGAACAACGCGGGTTGCGACCGGTCAATGCGCTCCAAATCCGTAGCAGCGGAGCCAAACACCTCCGCGTGCAAATCGATGCCCATCTCGTTACGGAAGCCCGCGGCGCAGGTATCGAAGTGCTCGGCGAAGACCGGCTCCGTGTCATACAGCCCCCGAGCCATTCCGACGTGCTGAGCGCCTTGCCCGGGAAACATGAAAACGACGCGTTCTGCGGCTGATTCGACGTTTTCGCCAGTGGACTCCCCGACGAAAACATTATCGTGCTCGGACGCCCGCAGCACTCTGGCCGCCTGCTCGCGGTCGTGAACCACGGCCGCCATGGCGATGTTGTGCTTGCGGCGCCCGGCCAGGGTAAAGGCGACGTCGGACAGGTCCGGGCCGTCTGGGTCGGCCAGCGCAGCGGCCAGGGCAGTTCGCGATTCCTCCAGCGCCGACGTGGTTCGCGCTGACAGCAGCAGCACCTGGGGACGGGCAGGTTCGGCGTGTGCCGGAACTGCCGGCGCCTCTTCGACCACGAGGTGCACGTTGGTCCCGCCCACCCCAAATGAGCTGACCCCGGCCCTGCGCACTCCGTCCCATTCCCATGCGCTATATCTGCTTTGCACGGTGAACGGAGTCTCGTCCAGACGAAGTTCCGGGTTCGGACTCGTGAAGTGCAGCGTCGCGGGGATCGCTTTGTTCTCTAGGCACAGAATCGTTTTGATCAGACCGACAACGCCGGCCGCCACCTCCAGGTGGCCGATGTTCGACTTGACTGACCCGAGGACGCACGGGCCGGGTCTGGGTGTTTGAGACACGGCGAACGCGTTCCGCAACCCCTGGACCTCGATGGGATCACCAAGGGGCGTGCCGGTTCCGTGTGTCTCGACATAGCTCACGCTGGAGGCGTCGATGCCCGCGACCGCATGGGCTTCCGCGATGACATCGGCCTGCGCGGCCGGATTGGGGGCCGCGTAGCCCATTTTCATGGATCCGTCGTTGTTGATCGCCGATCCGCGGATGACGGCGTGAATCCGGTCCCCGGCTTCGATCGCGGCCTGCAACGGTTTGAGGGCCACAATCGCAACACCGCTGCCGAAGACGGTGCCATCGGATCGCACGTCGAAGGGCCGGCAATGCCCGACCGCCGACACCATCGCTCCCGGCGAGTTCCAGTAACCGACCTGGTGCGGGACGGACAGCGATACCCCTCCGGCAAGCGCCATGTCGCATTCACCGCTGAGCAGACTCTGGCAGGCCAGATGGATCGCAACCAGTGACGATGAGCATGCGGTTTGAATCGTCATGCTCGGGCCGCGGAGATCGAATTGATGCGAGACCCGCGTCGCCAGAAAGTCCTTGTCATTCTGCAGGAACAGATTGAACTGCTCGAAGTCGAGTCCCGTTGCCATGAAGGCATTCTGGCTATGGTGAGATGCCAGGTTGTGCAGGAGATAGCCGCTGGGTGAGCTGGTTCCGTACACGCCGATTGAGCCGTCGAACTGCGCGGGGTCACAGCCGGCGTCCTCTAACGCATGCCATGCGCACTGCAGGAACAATCGGTGTTGTGGATCCAGCGTCCGGGCCAACTGCGGTGGGAATCCAAAGAAGTCAGCGTCGAACTCATCGACCCCGTCGACGATCGGGGCGCGCCGGACATATCCTGGATTCGCCAGCACCTCGTCGCCCACTCCGGCAGCCCTGAGCTCTCCCTCTGAGAGCGTGACGATCGACTCTTCGCCGCGCCGAAGGTTGTCCCAGAACGCCGAAACATTGTTGGCACCCGGGAATCTGCCCGCCATGCCGATCACCGCAATGGCGTTGGCCGGCAATGCTTCTGAGCCCGTGCTCATACCTGTTGTCCTCGTTTCCGCCGCATCGCGGCTTGTTGGCGCGCCGCCGCGCGTTGCTGTGCCCGGTCGCGGACGGCGTCCTGCTGCTGCTCGAGTGCTTGGGAGTCCCCGCTGAGGCCGAGCTGGTGGACCAGGTCAGCCGTGAGGTCTTGTAGTGAGGCGCCTTGTAACAGGAGTGCTACCGGCGGCTCGACACCGAAATCCGCGCGGGTGGTGTTGCGAATACGCACCGCCATAAGGGAATCCATCCCCAACTCAGTGAGTGGCATGGTGGTATCGACGGCAGATCGGTCGGCGTATCCCATGACTGCCGCGATACGCGCGCGCAGTCGGTCTGTCATCAGGCGCTGTGCTTCATCGGCATCGAGGCCGGTCAGTGCGTCGGGACCGGCCCAGTCACCGCCGTCTCCGGTGGCCTCCAGCTCCTCGACCACACTAGTGAAATAGCCGAGGTTCCGGATCTCTGGGAAAGTGATCAGCGCCCTGTCGGGACGCAGCCGTGCAACGCCGGTGTGGCACCGGTCGCTGCCCAACAACGGCTCCAGCGCCGCGACGCCTTCGGCGGGAGTGATGGGATCGAGAGCACCCCCGGTGAGCGTGCGGGCAAGTCCGACCTCTGCCCACGGCCCCCAGTTGATCACTGCTGCCGGCAGACCCGAGGCGCGGCGCCAGTCGACCAGCGCGTCGAGCCACGCGCTCGCGCAGGCGTACGAGGCCTGTCCCGGACCGCCCAACAGCGACGCGGTGGAAGAAAACCCGAGCCACCAATCCAGCTCGCAGCCAATGCTTGCCTGGTGCAGCCGCAGCGCACCGACGACCTTGGGCGCCCACACCCGTTCGACGCTGTCTTTGGTCATGGAGAACACCAGGCTGTCGTCGAGCACCGCGGCGGCGTGCAGGATGCCGCGCAGGTGCGACTCGCCGGCGGCCGCCACCAAAGTGTCAGCGACGCCTTCCGAAGCCACATCGCCTGAGACCACGACGATCTCGGTCTTGCGTTCCAGTTCAGCCAGAACAGCGCGCTGCTCATCTGAGGGTTCGCTGCGGCCGTTGAGGACGATGCGGCCCGCGCCGCTGTCCGCCAGCCATCGCGCGACCACCAAGCCCAGACCCCCCAGCCCGCCTGTGATGATGTACGACGCTCCCGAGCGGACCGCTTCACAAGTGGGCTCGTCCAGGGTCGCCCGGGAAAGGCGCTCGGCGTATCGCTGGTCACCTCGCCAGGCGACCACGTCGTCTATCGAGCCGGAAATCGTCGACCCGAGTTCGGCATTCAGCGCGGCCACTGGGTTCAGGGTGACATCGAGGTCGACCAGTGTGGTTCGCAGCTCGGGGTGCTCGTAGGCCAGTACGCGTACCAGACCCTTCAACGCGCCTATCCCAGGTTGGCCCGGCTCGTCGCCGAGCGCGAGGCCGTTCCTGGTAATTAGCCACAGCCGCGGTGCTTGGCCGTGCCAGCCGCCGGTGATCGCACGAACGACGGTTGAAACCGCCCAGACCAATTCCCGCGCCTGAGCGATCCCGGCGTCGGTGGCGCTCGGGTTGTCCGCCGCGAATACGACCACACCGACCGGCGGGAGCTCGGGATCGCCTGCCGTTTCGGCGAATGCGGCGAGCAAGGCGGACTCATCGTTGAGATCTGCGGTGATTACCCTGCGCACCGGGGACCGCCACTGGGCGATGAACTGGTTTGCCTCGGCTGTTTGTCCGTCGGTGAGCACCAGCCAACTGCCGGGGACATCGGAGCGCCCGGTGGCAACGGGCCGGGATACCCAGGTGGTGTCGAAGATCTTCTGCGCCAGCGGAAGTGGCACGCTGCGCCGCTCCACCCGTCGCACGTAGATGTCGTTGATTTCCGCCGTGACGGTCCCGGCGTCGTCGGTCAAGACGATTCTGCCGAGCTTGCCCGCGCCGCCCTCGTCGAGGGCGGACAACTGGGCCCGGCAATGGGCGCGCCGGCCAGGGCTGCCGTACACCCGCACCGAGTCGAAAGACACTGGCAGATAGCTGGCCTCGGCCGATCCAGCGAGTTCGTCGTCAGGCATTGCGGCGGCCAAACTCTGCAGGGCTGCGTCCAACATGACCGGGTGGAGTCGGAACTCGGAGTGCCGCGGCGACTCGTCGGGCAGGACGATCTCGGTTTCGACCGAACCGCCGGGCAGTCGGTGAATCGCGGTCAAGGCCGCGAAAGCGGGGCCGTGGTACTGACCGGCCTGTCGCAAGCCGGTGTACAGGTCGGCCGGGTTGATCGGTGTTCCGCCGTGCTCGGTGACGGGCGCGAGCCGGTCGGGGGCGGCTTCCTGCATGCGCACTTCGGCCCTGGCTGTCGCGTGCCGGGTCCAGCCGTGACCGGATGAGCGGGAATAGATTTCGATCCGGGTCTTGTCGTCTGCGCCCCGCGTCAGTTGCGTCGTCAATTGGGTGTGGTCGTTCAAAGTGAGCATCTGCTCGACTTCGAGTTGGTTGATCGACAGCGCCTGCACCGGCACGCCCAACGCTTCGCTTGCCGCGGCCAAGGCGATTTCGGCGAACCCGGCGCCGGGCATGGTGGGTTGGCCGAACACTTTGTGGTCGGCGAGCCAGGGTGACACGGCGGTGCCGACATCGGCTTGCCAGACGTGGTCGCGGCTGGACGGGACTTCGATGTGCGTTCCGAGCAGCGGGTGGCTCGCAACGGAATCCGAGATCGCCGACCGATCAGCGACCCAGAAATGTGTGTGCTGCCAGGGGGTTACCGGGACGTCCGCCAATCCACCGTCGATGGTGATCGGGCGTCGGACGGCGGCCAGCTGCGCGTGGAAGGTGACGGTGTCGTCGGTGTCGCGGTACAGCGTGCCGATGGTGCGGCTCTTAGCGTCGCCCAGCGTGTCGGTGATGGCGTGGGTGAGCAACGGGTGCGGGCTGATTTCGATGAAGGTGTGGTGCTCGGCAGCGGTGATGGCTTGGTGGAAGCGGACCGGGTTGCGCAGATTGGCGGCCCAGTATTCGGCGTCCAGCACCGGCGCGGGATCTTCCGATACCGTGCTGATCATCGGGATGGTCGCCGCCTGGGGCGCCAAATCGGCCAGGGCCGTGCGTAATTCGGGCAATATTGGGTCGATGATGGGATGGTGGGAGGCCACGTCGACCTCGATGCGACGGGCCAGCAAGTTGCGGGCGGACAGCTCCGCGATCACCGCGTCCACTTGTTCGGGTGGGCCCGCGATCACCGATTGGGTCGGTGAGGCGTGCACGGCCAGTGTGACTTGTGGGTAGTCGGTGATCAGCGCTTCGACCGCGGGGGCATCGAGTTCGAGCAAGGCCATCGCACCCTGGCCGGACAACTGCGCCATCAGTTTTGAACGAGTGGCGATGATGCGCAGCCCCTCGGCGGGGGTCAGCGTTCCAGAAACGACTGCCGCCGAGACCTCACCCATCGAGTGTCCGATCACCGCGTCGGGGGATACGCCGTAGTGGCGCCACAGTGCGGTCAGCGCGAGCTGGATGCCCACCAGCAGCGGCTGAATCTTGTCGATGCCGGTGACCGGGCTGCCGTCGGACAGCGTTTGCCGCAGCGAAAAGCCAGTCTGGGCAACGAAATCGGGCTCCAACTCGTCGATTGCGGCGGCGAAGGCGGGTTCATCGGTCAGCAGTTGGCGGCCCATGCCGGCCCATTGCGCACCCTGGCCGGAGTAGACGAACACCGTGCCGGATCCGTGGCCGGCTTCGGCGGCGGCCACGACGCCGGGTGCCGGGGTGCCGGTGGCCAATGCCCGCAGCCCCGCAGCCGCGATGGCGTGGTCGCGTGCGACGACGGTGCCCACCCAACTGTGCCGGGCCCGACGATGATTCAGGGTGTGCGCGATATCGGCGAGTGGGGCTGCCGCTCCCGGGCCGGCGATCCAGTCGGCCAGTGTCGCGGCCGTCGAGGCCAGTCGCTGCGGTGTCTTGCCCGACACCACCAACGTCGAGACGACCGGAGTGGCTGATGTCTGTGGCGCCGGGGTCGGCGCTTGCTCGATCACCACGTGCGCGTTGGTCCCGCTCAGCCCGAAGGACGACACCGCGGCCCGACGGGTGCCTTCGGCGGGCCATGCGTCGCCTTCGGTCGGCACGAACAGGCGGGTCGACGACGGGTCGATGGCCGGGTTCCACCGGGTGAAGTGCAGATTGGGTGGAATGTAATTTCGGTTCACCGACAGGATTGCCTTGATGAATCCGGTGACGCCCGCTGAGGCTTCCAGGTGCCCGATGTTGGTCTTGACCGACCCCAGCGCACAGCGGCCTTCGCCGCCGCCGTAGGTGGCCGCAAGTGCCTCGAACTCGATCGGATCGCCCAAAATGGTTCCGGTGCCGTGGGTTTCGACATAGTTGACGCTGTCTGCCGTGGCGTCGGCCATCCGAAGCGCGGTGGTGATCACGTCGCGCTGGGCGGCCGCATTCGGGGCGGTCATGCCGTTGGAGCGGCCGTCCTGGTTGATCGCCGAACCGCGGACCACGCCCAGCACCCGGTCGCCGTCGCGGACGGCGTCGGCCAGCCGCTTGAGCACCACGACTCCGCAGCCCTCGCCGCGCACGAATCCGTCGGCCAGGGCGTCGAAGGTTTTGCATCGGCCGGTCGGCGACAGGGCGGACCACTTGGACAACGCGATGCTGGTGAACGGTGACAGGGACAGGTGCACCCCACCGGCCAGTGCCACGTCGCTTTCCCGCAGCCGCAGGTTCTGGCAGGCCAGATGGATGGCCACCAACGACGACGAGCACGCGGTGTCCACGGCCACCGCCGGGCCGCGCAGTCCCAACAGGTAAGAGATCCGGCCCACCGCGGCGCTGTGGGGGTTTCCGGTGCTCATGTAGGCGTCGATCTCGGCGTTGCGCTCGAGGTTGAGAATCGTGTAGTCCCAGGCCGACACGCCCATGATCGCGGCGGTTCGGCTGCCGTTCAACGAATCCGGCGCGACACCGGCGTGCTCGAGGGCTTCCCAGGCGACCTCGAGCAAGATCCGCTGCTGGGGGTCCATCGCCACCGCTTCGCGCGGGGTGATGCCGAAGAAGTCGGCGTCGAACCCGGCGACATCGTCGAGAAAACCCCCCCACTTCGTTGTCATCCGCCCCGGTGCTTGTGGATCGGGGTCGTAGAACGCGTCCCCGTCCCACCGATCGACTGGCACCTCGCCGACGGCGTCTTTACCGTCGACTAGCAGCTGCCAAAAGCTTTCTGGCCCAGATACATTCCCCGGCAACCGGCAGCCGATGCCGACTACCGCGATGGGTTCGGCAATGTCGGTGGGAAAGGCCGTGCCGGCGCGAACCAGCTCACGCGCGAGCACCTCGCGCGCCTTGGGTGACATCTGTGCCGCGCGTTCGGCAAGACTCGTCATTACTCACTGCCCCCTGTTGCCGTCTCGAGCTCGCTTGCCGCAACGAGATCGGACAACAATTCCATTTCCTCGTCGGATAGCTCAGTTTCCTCGTCAGCAGCCGGTTCGGCGTCGGCCAACGTCGCGTAACCCAGACGTTCACACATGGCACCGGCAAGATCCTGGATGGTCGGGTACGCCCAGACCAGGGCCGCGGGCAACGTCGTGCCCAAGCTTGCCTCCAGCCGGTTTCGCAACTCGAGAGCCATCAGCGAGTCGAGACCAAGCGACTCCATCGGCAGATCGTGGCCGATCGGCTCCGTTGAGCGCAGCACCGCCCGGATTTCGTCGGCGATCGCGGTCGCCAGGCGGGCCGGGCGTTCGGCGGGGTCGGTGGCATCCAGCTCGGCACGGATCGCGCCTCCGCCACGCCGCTGGACCTTCGTCGAGTCATGCAGCTTCGCGAACAGCGACGAGCCCCCGATGGCGGGGAAGGATTGGAACCACTGCCGGGCGTCGAGGTGTATCACACCGGTACGAGCCCGGTCGGTAGACAGCAGCAGCTGCATCGCCGCCAGCCCTTGCTCGACCGTGATCAGCGAGACGCCGAGGTCGGCGAAGAACTGGGCACGGCCCACTTCTGCCCATGGGCCCCAGTTGATTCCGACGGCGGGAAGTCCCAGGGAGCGCCGATAGGCGACCAGCCCGTCGACCCACGAGTTCGCTGCGGCGTAGGTTCCCTGGCCGGGCGTACCCAGCAGCGAGGATGCCGAGGAGAAGGTGAGCCACCAATCGACGTCCAAACCGGCGGTGGCCTGGTGAAGCCGCCAGCTGCCGGTGACCTTCGGGGTGAACACCCGCCGCGCGGCCGAGTCCGAGATGTTCATCACGATCTCGTCCTCGAGAACCATTGCGCTGTGCAGGACTCCGGACACCCGGAAGCCGGCGTCGTGGACTGCTTGCACGAGTCGGGTGGCCGTGTCCGGTTCGGCGATGTCGCCGGTGACCACCTCGATTTGGCTACCCGCGGCGGCCAGCTCCGCTATCGCCGCCTGGACGTCGGCGCTGGGGGCCGAACGTCCGTTCAGCACAACCAATCCCGCGCCCTGGGCCACCAGCCACTGCGCCACGACAAAGCCGAGGCCGCCCATGCCGCCCACGATGATGTAGCCGCCGTCCGGGCTGACCAGTGGTTGCGGTGCAGCCGCTATTGCGTCGATGCTGCCGTGCGCCGGAATCGTGACGGTGATCTTGCCGGTGTGTCGACCGGATGCCATCAGCGCGAAGGCGTCACCCGCGTCGTCGAGGCTAAACGTGGTGACGGGAAGAACCTGCAGTTTGCCGTCTGCCACGTGCCCCAGGATGTGCAAAAGCATCTGCCGGTACCGGGCCGGTTGCAGCTTCAAGTTCAAGTCGAGATCGACGACGGAGAACGACGCGCTTTTCGTCAGCGACGCCAATCCCAGGTTGGCATTGGCGTAGACGTCTTTCTTGCCAAGCTCGATGAACCGGCCGCCGGGCGCGAGTATCTTCACCCCGCGTTGAATCGCTTCATCCGGAAGCGAATTCAGAATGACATCCACCCCGTAGCCGTCGGTGGCCTCGAGTATCTCATCGGCGAAGTCCACGGTTCGCGAGTTGCCGACGTACTCGACACCGAGGCCGGCGAGCATCTCACGCTTGGCATCCGAACCGGCGGTGGTGTAAATCCGGGCGCCGACCATCTTGGCGATCGCCAGCGCCGCCATTCCCACACCGCCGGTGGCGGAATGGATGAGCACCCGTTCGCCAGGGGCCAGTCGCCCGACCTCGCACAGCGAGTGCCAGGCGGTCAGGTACGCGATGCCGAACGCGGCCGCCTCGGGATCGGGCAGCGTGTCGGGGATCGGGGTGACGAGATCGGCCAGTGTCGTCATGTGCGAGCCGAATGTGCCGGGGCCGATGGCGATCACGCGCTGCCCGACCTCGACCGAGTCGACGTCGGCGCCGATGGCCGTCACGACGCCCGCACACTCGCCACCGATCACCGGCGGCGCACCGTCAAGGGTGGGGTAGATGCCCATCGCCTTGAGCACGTCACTGAAATTGAGGCCCGCGGCGGCGACCCGGACCTCGACCTGATCGGCTCCCGGCGGAACCCGCTTCACCGCATGCACTCTCAGCGCATCCAAGCGTCCGGGTTCATCGATCTGTAGCCGTACCGCGCCACCGGCATCCAGGTTCACCACGGTGCGGCGAGTTTCTCCGACGAGCTCACCGGCCGACGTGGTGGGCGCGGGCACCAGTCTGTTCAGGTAACGATGCCCGCCGCGCAGCGCGACCTCGTCGGCATCGGAGCCGGCGAGCAACTCCTGGGTCAGCGCTTCCAGCGAGCCGGTGCCGTCACCCTCGACGTCGAGGATCGTGCTCTTCAGTTCCGGATGCTCGAATGTCAGCACCCGCGCGATGCCGCGAAGTTCCGTCTGCGCCAACGTAACCCGATCACCTGGGTCCACTTGCTGGGCGCTGCGGGTGACAATCCACAGCCGCGGGCTGTTGCGGGCACCCATTCGCGCCAGGGTCTTTGCGATATCCGCGATCAGCAGCGTGCGGGCCAGCGCCAGGTCCAGTTGGTCGGACTCGGGCAGCGAATCGTCGACGGATTGCGGCGGGCAGAGCACGACGACGCTGTCCCACGCGTTTCGGTTGATCGCCGCGCGCAGCTTGACGGTGTCGGTCGGCGACACCACTTCGACTTCGCCGACGCCATCGCTCACCGATGAAGGCAGCGCGGCCAGCAGTGGGTCGTTCGCGGCGGGGTCGCCGATCAACAGCAGGCTGCCGAGATCGCTGGCCGCTGTGTCCAGCGGTACGGGTTCCCACTCCACGGCGAGCAGGTGGCTGTTGAGTTCTGCTGCGCCGCTTGTCGAACCGAGCACCGCCATCTCGACTTCGTCGATGACCAGCAGCGGGTTGCCCGCTGCGTCGGTCAGCTCGACGTGTCCCAGCATCCGGTCCGGGCGGTCGGTGGCGGCCAGTGAGCCGATTGAGCACACGCCGTCGGCCACGTTGCCGTAGACATGAACACCCGCGAAACGTATTGGCAACACAAGCGTTTGGCGAGCATTCTGCCCGCCGGCCAGGTCGGTCGCGGCCCGGGTGGCGCCGAGCGCCTGCACCGCGATATCCATCATCACCGGGTGCAGCACGAAATTGCGGGAGCCGGCCTTGGCCGATGAGGGTAGCCGCACGTCGGCACGGGCGGCGCCGGACTCTGCGACGGCCAGGCCGGTGATTCCGCGGAAGGCTGTTCCGTGTTGTTGGCCGGCGCCGCGCAGCCGCTCGTACAGGTCATCGGGGTTGAGTTCGGCCGCGACGTCATCGAAGGTGTCAACCGCGAGCGCTGCGGGCTGCCCATCGGTCTCGCGCGCAACGGTAGCGGTGGCGTGTTTGATCCATCCCGAAGTGGCACTGTGGGTGCGCATTTCGATCTGGCAGGTGTGCTCGTTGCCGGTGAGAGTCGTGACGAGCACGGTCCCGTCGGTGACCTGCAGCATCTGATGCAGACTGAGCTCGCGGATCATCCACGGCCGGTCTTCTGCTGAGTCGTCGGACGCTCCGAACGCGTCCGTCGCTGCCGCCAGCGCCACGTCGGCATAGGCCGCTCCCGGCAGCACGCAGAGATCGTCGATCACGTGATCGCCAAGCCACAGCAGATCTGGGCTGAGCTCGCTTTCCCATATCCGGGTACCGCTGGTCGGATCGGTGACACCAAAACCAAGCAGCGGGTGGGTGTCTGGCGCGTGGTGTGCGGAACCCGACGGGGAGATCCAGTGCCGAGTGTGTTGCCAGGGGGTGGTCGGCAACACCGGGCGCGGTCCGCAGGTGTGCGGGGTCTCGGGTGGGCGGGTGGTGTGGGCCGCATTGAGGTTGGTGCGGAAGGTCAGGGTGTCGTGCGCATCGCGCTGCAGGGTGCCGATGCTCAGATAGCTTGCGGCATCACTTGCGTTCTCACTCGCGGTGAGGGTTTCGCTGATGGCGTGGGTCAACAACGGGTGCGCGCTGATCTCGATGAAGGTGTGGTGATCGGCCCCGGCGGCCGCGATCGCCTGCTGGAACCGCACCGGGTTGCGCATGTTGGTGGCCCAATGCGCGGCGTCGAACACCGGATGAGCGTCGAGATCCGCGTAGGTGGTGGAGATGATCGGAATCGTGGGCGGCCGCGGGGTGAGATCGGCCAGTTCCGACCGCATCACCGGCTGCAGCGGGTCCATGGCCGGGTTGTGCGGGGCCACTTCGATATTGACCCGACCGGCCAACCGGTCCTGCGCGCGCACCTTCTCGACGATTGCGTCGATCGTCGACGTTGGGCCGGCGACGACGGTTTGGCGTGGTGAGGCATAGATCGCCAAGGTGACCTGCGGATAATCCGCGATCAGCTCCTCGGTGGCGGCGGCGTCGAGTTCGAGCATGGCCATGGTGCCTTGTCCCGACAACGGGGCCATCAGCCGCGACCGGGTCGCGGTCACCCGCAGGCCCTCGGCCGGCGTCAGCGCCCCGGCCACCACCGCAGCCGCCACCTCTCCCATGGAGTGACCGATCACCAGGTCGGGTGTCACCCCGTGGGAGCGCCACAGCGCGGTCAGTGCCAGCTGCATCCCGATCAGACCCAGCTGGATCTGCTCGATGCCGACTAATTCCTTGCCGCCGGCGATCACATCGTGCAGCGAAAACCCGGCCTCCGCAACGAAGACCGGCTCGAGTTCGGTGATCGCGGCCGCGAACGCGGGCTCGTCGGCCAGCAGCTGGCGTCCCATTCCGGCCCACTGAGATCCGCGACCCGAATAGACGAAGACCGTGCCCGGTCCGATGGAGCCCTCGGGGCAGCCCACCACTCCGGGGGCGGGTTCACCGGCGCCCAGCGCACGCAATCCCGCCACCGCTTGCTCGCGGTCGACCGCGGCCACGGTGGCGAACTTGGGCTGCCTGGCTCGGTGATGGTTGAGGGTGTGCGCCACGTCGGCCAGCGGCACCGCGGCGCCAGGGCCGTCCATCCAGTCGGCGAGCACCGACGCCGTCGCCGCCACCCGCTGCGCCGACTTACCCGAGACCACCAGAGTCGACACCGCCGGATCAGGGTCACGCTGCGGTGCGGGCACCGGATCCGGCGCCTGCTCGATCAGCACGTGCGCATTCGTCCCGCTCACACCGAACGACGACACCCCGGCCCGGCGCGGTTGCTCGGTCGCCGGCCATTCCATGTCCTCGGTGGCGATCCGCAGCCGCGAAACGCCTTCACTGGCATGGGGAGTGAGCTCGTTGAAGTTCAGGATCCGCGGAATGCGGCCATGTCCGACCGAGAGCACTGTCTTCATGAATCCGGCGATCCCGGCGGCGGCCTCCAGGTGGCCGAGATTGGTCTTCAGCGCGCCGAGCACCAGCGGCGCCCGACCTTCCCGATCGTCGAAAACCTTGCTCAGCGAGTCGAGTTCGATCGGATCGCCCAGCGGGGTGCCCGTTCCGTGGGCCTCGATGTAGTCGATGTCGGCCGGCGTCAGCTTGGCCGACGTCAATGCCTGACGAAGCAGCGCCTGCTGCGCCGGGCCGTTGGGCACCGTCACCCCACTGCTGGCGCCGTCCTGATTGACCGCCGAACCGCGCACCACGGCGAGAATGCGATTGCCGTCTCGTTGGGCGTCAGCCAGCCGCTTGAGCACCACCACTCCAGCGCCTTCGCTGCGCACATAGCCGTCGGCGCCGGCGTCGAAGGTCTTGCACTGACCCTCGGGCGAGAGCATGCCCCACCGCGAGCAGGCGATGGAAGTTCCCGGGCTCAGCAGCAGGTTGGTCCCGCCGACCAGCGCCGTGTCGCTTTCGCGCCCGCGCAGGCTCTGGCAGGCCAGGTGGATGGCCACCAACGACGACGAGCACGCCGTGTCCAGCACCACCGCGGGACCGCGGGCGCCGAGCAGATACGCCGTGCGCCCGGCGGCGAAGTTCGCCGAGTTTCCGGTCAGCACATAGGCGTCCAGCTCTTCGGGCCGCATCGAGGCCGACAACGTCAGCATGTAGTCGTAGGCGGTGACGCCGACGAACACCGAGGTTTGGGTACCGCGGATGGTGTGCGGCGGAATACCCGCGTCCTCCAACGCTTCCCAGGCAACCTCGATGAACAACCGTTGTTGCGGGTCCATCGCCGCCGCCTCGCGTGGCGGAATGGAGAAGAACTCGGCGTCGAACTCGTCCGGCTGCCAGCCGGAGAGGAAGCCGCCCTCGCGGTTGCAGATCGTTCCCGGAACGGTGTGATCCTCGGTGAACAGGGCGTCGGCGTCCCACCGTTCGGTGGGAACCTTGACGATCCCGCTTCGCCCGTCGCGCAACAAGTCCCAGAATTCCTCGGGGCTGTCGATGCCACCGGGCAACCGGCAGCCCATGCCGACTACGGCAATTGGCTCGGTGCTGGCCTTCTCAGCGATCTCCAGCCGTGCGGTGAGATCATCGATTTTGTGCAGCGCCTCGGTGATGATCGCCCGGCGATCCGGCGTGGCTGCTGTCATTAAGAGCCTCGTAGTCTTTCCGAAAGTTCGGCTAGCAACGCATCCTCGTCGAGCTCGTCGTAGGCGTCGGCGACCGGTTCGATGTCTGCGTCGGCGAGTTCGGGGAGCACGGTGGCCAGATAGTCGGTGAGGCTGTACACGGTCGGGTAATCGAAGATCACCGACACCGGCAGCGGTTCAGCGAGATCCTCGGACAACGACCGCCGCAGCATCGCACTCATCAGCGAGTCCATCCCGAGCTGGAAGAAGCCGGTCGAGGGATCCAGCGACTCGGCGGGTGGCAGCCCCATCGCCTTGGCCGCCACCTTGGCGACCTGGTCGAACAACAGGGTGTGCCGGCGCTCTGGCTCGCAGCCGCGCAATGCGATGCGGAACTCGCTGTCCGGCAGCGTCGTCTCGCCGGGTGCCGGCAGCAGGTCGTCGACGATGTGCAGCGATCCGCGGGCCCGGTATGTGTCCGCAAGCAGCGGCCAATCCGCTTCCACCACAACGGAATGCACTCCGGCGGCGGGGCTCATCACATACGGCAGCGCGCCGATCGCGATCTCGTCGTCCATGGGCAGCAGCCCGGATCCCACACTGACCTGACTGGACTCGTCGGTGTCGGCCAGCGACTTCCACAGTCCCCAGTTGACCGTGGTGGCCGGCACGCCCATGACGCGACGCGCATATGCCATCGCGTCCAGGTAGCCACTGGTGGCGGTGTAGTGCGCCAGCCAGCGCGAGCCGGTCAGACCGGAAATCGAAGAGAACAACAGGAAGTGACGAAGCGAGGTTGCCGATGTTCCCATCGACAATCGGTGCAGCAGCGCGGCGGCGTCGAGTTTGGGTGCGAACATCGCCCGCACGTCCTCGTCGGTCATCTCGCTGAGCAGGACCGGCTGACCGGCGAAGGCCGCCAGGTAGATTCCCTGCAGCGGCGGCAAGTCATTGCCGAACCGGTCGAACAGGGCGCTCATCGCGGCTTCGTCGGTGGCATCGGCGGCCACCGTGACGAGGCTCGTCCCGACCTCGGCAAGGCTTTGCGTCAATTCGTGCAGGCGCGAGCCTGGGTTGCGGGACACCGCGACAATGGTTTTGGCGCCCATCTGCGCGAGCTGACGGATCAGGTGCGGTCCGATGTTCCCGGTGGCCCCGATGACCAGCTGACTGGTGTCGGCGTCCAGCGTGACCGGCGATTCGGTGGGCAGCATCCGCCGTTGCAGTCGGGCCACATGGCGCGCGCCGCGTCGGTAGACGACCTGGTCTTCTCCGTCGCTGTTGTCGACTTCCTCCAAAAGGTGCCTGGCCACCACTTGGGCCGGCACCGAGGCGTCGAAATCAACGATGGCGCCAAAGATTTCGGGATGTTCGAGGGCCAGTGTGCGACCCAGGCCCCACAGCAGCCCGTGTGCGGGGTTGGCGCGATCGCCTTCGGCCACGGGTTGGGCGTTGCGGGTCACCATGACCAACTTCGCCGACGAAGTGCCGTCGGCCATCACCGCGGCGAGCCGGCGAACCTGGTCGAACAGCTGGTAGGCCAACCCGACATCGAACGAATCACCGTCCACCCCAGGCGCATACAACACATGATCGATATCGCCCAGTGACGCGGCCAACTCCACCGGACCGGCATCTGCGGCCAGCGTGTCTGCGCCCAGTTGGGTCGCGAGCTGCTGATCGCCGATCACCAACCAGCGCCGGCTCTCGGCCGCGGCCGTCAGCCCGGGGTCCGGCAATGGCATTGCCGACCATGACAACTGATACGACCAGTCATCGAGCGGTCCGCCGGTGCCGGTCGGCCGCGCAGCGCTCTGGTGTTGCAAGGACGCTTGGCGCGCGATCGCTGTGGTGTCGAGCCAGTGGCGGGTGTGGTGCCACGGAGTGGTGGGGATTTGGGTGTGTGGCTCGGGCGGATGCGGCGTCTGCGGCGGATGCGTGGTGCGCACCGTGTTGAGACTGGTGCGGAAAGCGATGGTGTCGTCGGAATTGCGCTGCAAGGAACCGACGCTGGTGTACTTGCTTCCGTGCTGGGCGCTGTGCAGGGTCTCGCTGATGGCTTGGGTCAGCAGCGGGTGTGCGCTGATTTCGATGAAGGTGTGGTGATCGGTTCCGGCGGCGGTGATGGCCTGCTGAAAGCGCACCGGGTTGCGCATGTTCGTAGCCCAGTGCTCGGCGTCGAAGGACGCACGACGGTCGAGATCTTCATAGGTGGTGGAGATGATCGGAATGGTCGGCACCTGGGGTACCAGATCGGCCAACTCCGCGCGCATCGCCGGCTGCAGCGCGTCCATCGCCGGGTTGTGCGGGGCCACTTCGATATTGACCCGGCTCGCGAACCGGTTCTGACCACGCAGCCGGGCGATCAACTCGTCGATCTGGTCGGTGGGACCGGCGATCACGGTCTGGCGCGGCGAGTTGTAGATGCCCAACGTCACCTGCGGGTACTCGGCGATCAACGCCTCGGTGGCGGCCACATCGAGTCCGAGCATGGCCATCCCGCCCTGCCCCGACAACGGTGCCATCAGCCGCGAGCGCGTCGCGGTCACCCGCAGGCCCTCGGCGGGCGTCAGCGCACCGGCAACCACCGCGGCGGCGACCTCACCCATCGAGTGACCGATGACGACGTCGGGGTGCACCCCGTAGGAGCGCCACAACGCGGTCAGCGTCAGTTGCATGCCGATCAGACCGAGCTGGATCTGCTCGATACCGATTAATTCCTTGCCGTTGGCCAGCACGTCGTGCAGCGAGAAGCCGGCCTGCTCGACAAATACCGGCTCCAACTCGACGACGGCTTCGGCGAACGCGGGCTCGTCGGCCAGCAATTGGCGGCCCATGCCGGCCCACTGCGATCCGCGCCCTGAGTAAACGAACACCGTGCCCGGTCCCGGCTCGTCGCTCTCCTGCGGGCCTACCACTCCGGGAGCATGCTGGCCGGCGGCCAGGGCGCGCAGACCGGCCACTGCGTGGTCGCGATCGCGAGCAACCACGGTGCCGAACTTGGATTGGCGAGCCCGGTGATGATTCAGTGTGTGCGCCACGTCGGCCAGGGCAACCTCGGCCCCGCCGCCGTCCATCCATTCGGCCAGCGCCGACGCGGTCGCGGCCACCCGCGGCGGCGTCTTACCTGCCACCACCAACGTGGAGACGCCTTGATCGGACGTCACCCGCGGGGCCGGCGCAACCTCCTGACCCTGCTCGAGCACCACATGTGCGTTGGTGCCACCGAATCCGAAGGATGACACCCCGGCCCGGCGCGGATGCCGCGTATCGGGCCAGTCTGTCTGTGTGGCAACGACTTTCATCCGCAAATCGCCGAACGGGATGTGCGGGTTCGGGCTTTCGAAGCGCTGGTTCGGCGGAATTTCCCCGCGCTGCAACGCCAGTACCGCCTTGATGAAGCCCGCGATCCCGGCTGCTGCCTCGGTGTGGCCGATGTTCGTCTTGAGCGCGCCGATGAGCAGGGGAGAATCTTCGGGGCGTCCGCGGCCCAGCACCGTGCCAAGAGCGCGCGCTTCGATCGGATCGCCCAACAGCGTTCCGGTGCCGTGAGTTTCGACGTAGTCGACCTCGTTCGGCTGCATCCCTGCGTTGGCGTACGCGGCTTTTAGCACCGCCATTTGGGCCGCCGGGTTGGGGGCCATCAGGCCGTTGGAGCGGCCGTCCTGGTTGATCGCCGAGCCGCAGATCACCGCGAGCACCCGATCACCGTCGCGCTGCGCGTCGGTCAGCCGTTTGAGGACCACGACACCGGCGCCCTCGCCCCGCACGAAGCCATCGGCCGCCGCGTCGAACGCTCGGCACTTTCCGGTCGGCGACAACGCGCCGGCTTGGTCGAAACCGCGAAATACCGCCGGGGACAACAACACGTTCACGCCGGCGGCGATCGCCAGGTGCGAATCCTGCGTCCGAAGGCTTTGGCAGGCCAGGTGGATGGCCACCAACGACGACGAACACGCGGTGTCCACCGCCACCGACGGACCCCGCAGGTCAAGGAAGTACGACAGCCGGTTGGCGATGATGCTCATCGCGCCACCGGTGTTGTTCCAGGCGTCCACCTGGGTGAGATCGCCGGAAGCGATGGCACCGTATTCGCTGGTGCATGACCCGGCGAATACCCCGGTCTGCGACCGGCGCAGCGAACTCGGGGCAATTCCGGCGTGCTCCAAGGCCTCCCAAGCGACTTCGAGCAGCAGACGCTGCTGCGGGTCCATCTTGGCCGCTTCATTGGGGGTGATCTCGAAAAATTCCGCATCGAATGCGTCGATGTCGGACAGATACGAGCCCCACCGCGTGGTGCGGGCCAACGCCGCGGCGACCGCGGGTGAACCGTTCTCGAACGGCTTCCACCGTTCCTCTGGCACCTGGCCGATCGAGCAACCCCGGTCGACTATGAACTGCCACAACGATTCCGGACCCGAGATGCCCCCGGGGAACCGGCATCCCATCCCGATCACGGCAATCGGTTCGTCAAGCGAGTTGCGAGCCGGGCGCTTCAGCGTGTCCTCGGACTCGGGTGCCGGCTCTGGCGCGGTCAGGTAGGCGGCCAGCGCGTTGATCGTCGGGTGCTCCCAGAATTCGATCGGCGATACGGTCTTGCCTAACAACTCCGACAATTCGCCAGACAGCACCACCGACTCCCGAGAACTGACGCCAAGGTCGGCCAGGGAGAGATCAGGATCCACTTCGTCCGGTGTGCAGCCGATGTTGGTCACCAAATAGTCGACCAGCCAGTGGCGGAGATCGGCTTCGCCACTGATGTTCGACGAGGTCATACCGACACGTCCAGCCGTTTGAATCCATCACTGCGATAGGTATCCACACAGGCCGAACGGCGGATCTTGCCGCTGGTGGTAATCGGTATCGAGCCAGGGGACACCAGCACCAGATCGGAGACGCGCAGACTGTGCGACTTCGATATCGCCGAGGTGACTTCGCGTTTCACCGAACGGAGCCGGATGCTCGCCTCGTCCTCGGACTTTCCGTGCCCCTTGAGTTCGATGATCGCCACTAGTTGCTCGGTGATGTCATCGGGCACCGAGATCGCCGCGACGCGGCCGCCGGTGATTTCCTGG
Organism: uncultured Actinomycetota bacterium; assembly: GCA_963826365.1. GTDB lineage: Bacteria > Actinomycetota > Actinomycetes > Mycobacteriales > Mycobacteriaceae > Mycobacterium. The sequence goes on from CAWGXA010000024.1 coordinate 32,140, forward strand.
ATCGTCGCCTCGATGTCGTCGGGGTAGTGGTTGCGCCCGTCGACGATGAGCAGGTCCTTGATGCGGCCCATGATGAACAGTTCGCCGTCGGAGATGACGCCCAGGTCTCCAGTCCGAAGCCACGGCCCCTCGGCGGCTCCCGGCCCGGGATTGGCCAGTTTGCCGTTGAAAACGCGCGCCGTCTGTTCGGGCTTTCGCCAATATCCCAGGGCCACAAGGTCGCCACGCACCCAGATCTCACCGACGGTTCCCGGCGGATTCTCAACCATGGTCTCCGGGTTGACGATTCGCACCGACGCTGGGTCGGGCGAGCCGTAGCCGATAAGTTCAGTGCCGAGCGTGCCCTCGGTTCGGCAGGGTATGGCCTTACCGGCAGTCAAGTGCTCGTAGTCAAAACGAACCGTCTTGGGCGCGCTGCCAGGTTCGGGACCCGCCACAAAAAGCGTCGCTTCCGCGAGCCCGTAAGAGGGGCGTATCGCCGTCGGGTTCAGATTAAAGGGAGCAAAACGCTCGGTGAAACGCTTCACCGTAGCGACATGGATTCGTTCGCTGCCACTGACGATTCCTTGCACATCGCCGAGGTCGAGTCCGGCCATGTCGGCGTCGGACGTTCTGCGGACGGCCAATTCGAAGGCAAAATTGGGTGCCGCAGAAAAGCAGGGGCCGTTGGTCGCGAGCTGTTGCATCCAGCGGGTCGGGCGCACCAAGAACGACATGGGGCTCATCAACACCGCGCTGCGGTCGGCGACCAGTGGCGCACATAGCCCCAGAATGAGGCCCATGTCGTGGTATAGCGGCAGCCAGGAGGTCAGAACCAGGTTCTTCGGGACGCCCGCCGGACCGCCGAAGAAGCCGTACATGGCATCAGTCACGTTGGCGACGACGTTCTTGTGCGACACGATGACACCGGCCGGTGTGCGCGTCGAGCCGGACGTGTATTGGAGATAGGCCGGACCGGCCGAGTGGTTCAGACCGCGCGGGAGTTCGCGCGGTGAGTCCAGATCCAGCAGATCGACCTCGATGACGAACGGGGCTGGCCGCCCTCCGTCTCCGGTTGCGTATTTCGTCACGTCGCCGACCACGGCGGAAGTCGTGAGGATGGCGACCGGGCTGGAATCGCGCAACACCGAGGAAATGCGGTCGTCGTGCACGCCATATTGCGGTGTCGATAGCGGGATTGAGATGAAGCCAGCCTCGAGGGCACCGAAGAATGCGACGATGTATTCCAGTCCCTGCGGCGCCAGAATCGCGACTCGGTCGCCGGGCGAGCCGCACAGCGCAAGCTCTTCGGCGAGAATGCGGGCCCGCCGCAACACCTGGGACCACGTCAGCGTTTCAGCAAACCCCTCAGGGTCCTGCTCGTAGTCGATGAATGTGAACGCCGCTGCATCAGGTTGTCGGCTAGCCCGCTCCTGCAGCAAAGCAGGTATGGAAGAGTCGGTCACCGGCATCGCTTTACCTTCCCAATTCGCTGTGGGCGCTATCCGCACGCACCATGCGTGCCGCCCCGTTCAGCGGCTCTCGCGGCTCCTTGGTGGAGCCCCCCGGAAGACGGCAGCTGCTGGTGGAAACGTCGGCGCGTTAGAGCCGGACGGCCACGGCGCGACGATCGTCCACCCCGACCACCCGTCCCCTTAACAACGTAAGCAATCTTCACGGGGAAGTGTCGGGATTTACGAAATCCACAGATTTCATGCGGGGTCCATGCCGCCGTATTTTCCGTGCGTCAACTATAGACCCATACTGCGCATGTTCCTGCAGTTCACGTGGGGTGATGGCCAGAGTGACTTGTGGTGCTTGTGGGGCGCAGGTGGTCAATGAGAGCTGGAGTGAGACGAAGCTCACCGTCTTCCGGGGCTCGCTGAGCCCCGGCGTTCTGGGACCGGCGCACCATTTTCACAGAAACGATTATCGCCCAGTTGCGGCGGCTTCCGATGGTGGCAATTCGGCGCCGAGTCGGCCGCATGGACGTCCCCGGACCCGTGTCGGTGCGAACCCGGACCCGACCGCTAGGCGCCGCGGACGTGTGACACCGGTGGATCCGGGCCCCGGCGACATCCGATGGCTGTTCGTCCAGCTAACTTTCGGCGGTGCCGTCGAGGACGACTTTCTCGATCGTTTCCACCAGCTCTGGCAAATTGTCGTTGAGGTAGAAATGGTCGCCGGGGAATACCCGGATGGAGTACTCCTGGGTGGTGCGGTCGGCCCAGGGCGCCATGTTCTCGTCGGCCACGATGATGTCGTTATCCGCGACGAAGCCATGGATCGGGCACGACACCCTTATCTCCGGGGGGCGGGTATATGCCGCGATGGTCCTGACGCTCTGCAATGTAGGCAGCATTGTCCTGGCGAATTCATCCGTTGCCAGAAGCTCGGGACTCGTGCCGGTGAGCTGGGCGACAAAGTTCAAGATGTCGCGGTCCGATCCCTGCAATTCCTTATATCGGATATGACCCGGGGCTGCGCAGGACGACACAAAGAGAGCGGCGATCGGATAGCCGGCCGATTGGAATCTCAGCGCCACCTCGAAGGCCATCAAGCCGCCCATGCTGTGGCCAAAAAATGCCACCCGGCCGCCCTTTTGGGCCGCGGGCGCCATCATCGTGAAGATTTCCTCGGCGAGCTCGGGAACGCTCGCGAGTTGTGTTAAGCCGCGGTCGCCGCTGCTCGGATATTGGACGGCAATTCGCTTGATATCCGCGGAGAACGCCTTGGCAAAGGGAACATAAAACTTTGCGGACCCACCGGCATGGGGAAATATATATAGCGTCGGTGAACTCGCGTTGTCGTTGCCTTGGTCGGTGGGCCTATTCACTGACTCAGCCTATCGCGATGCGATTAGCTGCCCGGCCGCCGCCACGGGCCGGCCTGCCCAGGCGGCGGCGCAGAAGTCCTGGAAGAATCGCCTGTGTGGCAAGCCCCTGATGCCAATCCCGACACACCGGCGTCGCCACCACCGCCACAGACGTAACACCAGGCACACTGGTAACTACAACTGATGCCAGGAGGGTATGGCCGTGTACCGAGTCTTTGAAGCGCTGGATGAATTGGGCGCCATTGTCGAAGAAGCCCGCGGTGTGCCCATGACTGCTGGTTGTGTGGTGCCCCGTGGTGACGTGTTGGAGCTGATAGACGACATCAAGGATGCGATCCCGGGTGAGCTGGATGACGCCCAGGACGTGCTGGATGCGCGCGATTCGATGCTGCACGATGCCAAGACGCACGCCGAATCCATGGTCTCCTCGGCGACCACCGAGTCGGATTCGTTGCTCAACCATTCCCGTGCCGAGGCGGACCGGCTGCTTTCCGATGCGAAAGCGCAGGCCGATCGCATGGTGAACGAGGCCCGCCAGCACAGCGAGCGCATGGTCGGGGAGGCTCGCGAGGAGTCCATCCGCATCGCCACCGCGGCCAAACGCGAGTACGAAGCCAGCGTCGGCCGCGCCCAGGCCGAAGCCGATCGACTGATCGAAAACGGCAATATCGCCTACGAGAAGGCCGTGCAAGAGGGCATCAAGGAACAGCAGCGCCTGGTCTCGCAGAACGAGGTCGTGCAGGCAGCCAACGCCGAATCGACGCGTCTCATCGACACCGCACACGCCGAGTCGGACCGGCTGCGTGGGGAGTGCGACATCTACGTCGACAACAAGCTCGCCGAGTTCGAGGAGTTCCTCAACGGCACGCTGCGTTCGGTGGGCCGGGGCCGCCATCAACTCCGCACGGCAGCTGGCACGCACGACTACGCAACGCGCTAGTAGGCGTCGCCCGTCGGCGGCCCGTGGCATTGGCTGACCGGCGCCGTAACATTTCACCTATGGCGCGGCAACACAGCAGCACAGCGCGACGTCCCACCTCCCCGCTGGCAATCGACGTCACGCGGCTCGGGCGACGCCCGGGATCGATGGTGACCCTGCGTCACACCGTGCCCAGTCCGGCGCGCATCGGACTGGACATGATCGCGATTCAGCAGGATGCGCCGTTGGAGCTGGATCTACGGGTCGAATCGGTGTCGGAAGGCGTGCTGGTCACCGGGACGGTGGCCGGGCCCACGGTGGGCGAGTGCTCCCGGTGCCTGACCCCGGTCAACGGGCGCGTGCAGGTGGCGCTGACCGAACTGTTCGCCTACCCGGACAGTGAAACCGAGGCGACCACGGAGGAAGACGAAGTCGGCCGGGTGGTCGACAACACCGTCAACCTCGAACAGCCCATCATCGACGCCGTCGGACTCGATCTCCCATTCGCCCCGGCCTGTCGACCGGATTGCCCGGGACTGTGCCCCGAATGTGGTGCCCTGCTCGCCGATGAGCCCGGCCATCAACACGACAACATCGACCCACGCTGGGCCAAGCTGGCCGCCCTGCTGCCTGCGGACCCGGATGAATCGCGGGGTGAGCAGTGACCTCCCGACAAGCCCTGCTCGACGCGCTCGGCGTCGAGCTGCCCGAAGGGGCGCTCGAACTCGCGTTGACCCACCGCAGCTATGCGTACGAGCACGGCGGGCTGCCGACCAACGAGCGCTTGGAGTTTCTCGGCGACGCCGTCCTCGGCCTCACCATCACCGACGAGCTCTACCACCGCCATCCCGACCGTTCGGAGGGAGACCTGGCCAAACTGCGGGCCAGCGTCGTCAATACGTTGGCGCTGGCCGAAGTCGCGCGCAAATTGACCGAAGACGGCCTGGGGAGTCACCTGCTGCTGGGGCGCGGCGAGGCGAACACCGGCGGAGCCGACAAGTCGAGCATTCTGGCCGACGGCATGGAATCGCTGCTGGGCGCGATTTACATCGAGCACGGAATCACGGTGGCGCGCGAGGTCATCCTGCGGTTATTCGGTCCGCTGATGGACACCGCGCCCACGCTGGGGGCCGGGCTGGACTGGAAGACCAGTCTGCAGGAGCTGACCGCAGCGCGCGGTCTGGGTGCGCCGTCCTACCTGGTCACCTCGACGGGCCCGGACCACGACAAGGAATTCACCGCGGTGGTCGTCGTGATGGAGACCGAATACGGCTCGGGGGTGGGCCGGTCCAAGAAGGAAGCCGAGCAAAAGGCCGCCGCGGTGACCTGGAAAGCGCTCGAAGTCATGGACGCCGCGGGGAAAACCTCCGTCTAGATGCCTGAACTGCCCGAAGTCGAGGTGGTGCGCCGCGGCTTACAGGCCCATGTGGTGGGCAAGACGATTACCGCGGTTCGGGTGCACCACCCGCGCGCGGTGCGCCGCCACGAGGCCGGCCCCGCCGACCTGACGGCCCGACTGCTCGGCGCGCGGATCGCCGGGACGGATCGGCGCGGCAAGTATCTGTGGTTGCTGCTGGATGAAGACACGGCGCTGGTCGTCCACCTCGGCATGAGCGGACAGATGCTCTTAGGCGAGGTGCCGCGCGCGGACCACGTGCGGATCTCCGCGCTGCTCGACGACGGCACCGTGCTGAGCTTCGCCGACCAGCGCACCTTTGGTGGATGGATGCTCGCCGATTTGGTGAGCGTGGACGGCAGCGTGGTGCCGGTGCCGGTGGCCCACCTGGCACGTGACCCGTTGGATCCCCGGTTCGACCGCGAAGCCGTGGTGAAAGTGTTGCGCGGCAAGCACTCCGAGATCAAACGCCAATTGCTCGATCAGCAGGTGGTGTCGGGTATCGGCAACATCTACGCCGACGAAGCGCTGTGGCGGGCCAAGGTGAACGGCGCACGGATCGCGGCGACGTTGAGCCGTCGTCAGCTGACCGCCATCTTGGATGCCGCCGCCGACGTGATGCGCGACGCCCTGGCGAAGGGCGGGACCTCGTTCGACTCGCTGTATGTCAACGTCAACGGCGAGTCGGGGTACTTCGACCGATCGCTGGATGCCTATGGCCGCGAAGGCGAAAGTTGCCGGCGGTGTGGAGCGGTCATTCGTCGCGAGAAGTTTATGAACCGGTCGTCGTTCTATTGCCCGAAATGTCAGCCGCGGCCCCGTAGCTAGCTCGGCGCTACAACCAGTCGCAAAAAAGTGAGGCGGCTCGATCGAGCTGGTCTCGGTCCTCGGCAGCAGGTAACGGTCTCGTGCGAAAACGATTCGGCCACAATGCCTCTGGGTAAGAAGCTATTGTCGCTGATAGTCCGCTGAGTGCGCCCCGGTAGAAATAAGCCATGACGCAACTGTGGGTTGAACGCACCGGGACGCGCCGCTACACCGGCCATAGCTCGCGAGGCGCGCAGGTTCTGGTCGGCTCCGAAGATGTCGACGGCGTGTTCACTCCGGGCGAGCTGATGAAGATCGCACTCGCCGCATGCAGCGGGATGTCCAGCGACCACCCACTGGCCCGCCGCCTCGGTGACGACTACAAAGCGGTGGTCCGAGTGTCCGGGGACGCCGATCGTGATGCGGAGATTTATCCGCTGCTGTCCGAGACGCTCGAGGTGGACCTGTCCGGATTGTCGCAGGAGGAAAAGGAACGACTGCTGGTCGTGGTTGAACGGGCGATCGACCTGGTCTGCACCGTGGGTCGCACGCTGAAATCCGGCACCGAAGTCAACTTCAAGGTCGCCTCCGAGACCAAAAATGTCGGATCCTGACGTTCGGCTGACCGCCTGGGTGCACGGAAATGTCCAGGGGGTGGGATTCCGCTGGTGGACCCGCTGCCGGGCGCTGGAGCTGGGTCTGACGGGCTACGCGGCCAATAAGGCCGACGGACGCGTGCAGGTGGTCGCCCAGGGCCCGCGGGCCGCCGGCGAGAAACTGCTGCACCTGCTGGAAGGCGGCGATTCGTGGCCGTCCCGGCCGGGCCGTGTCGACAACGTCGTCGCCGATTGGTCGCCACCGGCCGAGCAGTTCGCCGGTTTCGTCGAGCGCTGACGAGCCGGCGAGTCACACCAGCCACACGGGCACCGCCAAAGCTCGGCATGGTCCAACTGTGAACTTGATATCGCCCGAGCTATCGCATTTCAGCACCCAACGTCGACCTTCCCGCAGTGACTGATGTGGCCACTGAGGCTAATGCGTCGCGCTGTGAATACGAGGCCTATTTCGGGCGGGACGACACCCCTCGGTGAGGCTGGCGCGGGCGATTTGAGCGGTAGTCTGGCACGCCGTGTACCTCAAGAGTCTGACGCTGAAGGGCTTCAAGTCCTTCGCTTCCCCGACGACTCTGCGTTTCGAGCCGGGCATCACTGCCGTCGTCGGACCCAACGGTTCGGGCAAATCCAACGTGGTCGATGCGCTGGCCTGGGTGATGGGGGAGCAGGGCGCAAAGACCCTGCGCGGCGGGAAGATGGAAGACGTCATCTTCGCCGGCACGTCGTCGCGCGCCCCGCTGGGACGCGCCGAGGTGACCGTCACCATCGACAACTCCGACAATGCGCTGCCGATCGAATACTCCGAGGTGTCGATCACCCGGCGGATGTTCCGCGACGGCGCCAGCGAATACGAAATCAACGGCAGCAGTTGCCGGTTGATGGATGTTCAGGAGCTGCTGAGCGACTCCGGCATCGGCCGGGAGATGCACGTCATTGTCGGGCAGGGCAAGCTCGACGAGATCCTGCAGTCGCGCCCGGAAGATCGCCGCGCGTTCATCGAAGAAGCCGCCGGCGTGCTCAAGCACCGCAAGCGCAAGGAAAAGGCGCTTCGCAAACTCGACTCGATGCAGGCGAACCTGGCCCGGCTCACCGACCTGACCACCGAACTGCGACGCCAGCTCAAACCGTTGGGCCGGCAGGCCGAGGTGGCCCGCCGCGCGCAGACGATCCAGGCGGATTTGCGCGACGCCCGATTGCGATTGGCCGCCGACGACCTGGTCAACCGGCAGACCGAGCGGGACGCGATTTTCGAAGCCGAGGCCGCGATGCGCCGCGACCACGACGAGGCCGCTGCCCGGCTGGCGGTGGCGAGCCACGAGTTGACCACCCACGAGAGCGCACTGGAAGAGTTGTCGGCGCGGGCCGAGAGCGTGCAGCACACCTGGTTCGGGCTGTCTGCCCTGGCCGAGCGGGTGGGCGCCACGGTGCGCATCGCCAGCGAACGCGCGCAATACCTCGATATCGAGCCCGTGTCGACCAGTGACACCGATCCCGACGCCCTGGAGGCCGAGGCCCAGCAGGTAGCGGTCGCCGAGCAGCAGCTGTTCGCCGAGCTCGACGCGGCGCGGTCCCGACTGGATGAGGCCCGCACCGAATTGGCCGAGCGGGAGCGCCACGCTGCCGAGGCCGACCGTGCACACCTGGCGGCCGTGCGCGCCGAGGCGGACCGGCGGGAAGGTCTGGCCCGGCTGGCCGGTCAGGTCGAGACGATGCGGGCGCGGGTCGAATCGATCGACGACAGCGTCGCGCGGCTGTCCGAGCGCATCGAAGAAGGCGCCACCCGCGTGCAGCAGACTCGGGCGGAGTTCGAAACCGTGCAGGGCCGCGTCGGTGAGCTGGACCAGAGCGAGGTCGGCCTCGACGAGCAGCACGAGCGGACGGTGGCGGCGATGCGGCTGGCCGACGGACGCGTCACCGAACTGCAGGCGGCCGAGCGGGAAGCCGAGCGTCGGGTGGCGTCGTTGCGGGCCCGCATCGACGCGCTCTCGGTAGGCCTGGAACGCAAAGACGGCGCGGCGTGGCTTACCCAAAACCACAGCGGCCCAGGACTTTTCGGGACAATCGCGAATTTGGTCAAGGTCCGGTCGGGGTACGAGGCGGCGTTGGCCGCGGTGCTCGGATCGGCGGCCGACGCGCTGGCCGCCGAAAGTTCCAGTGCGGCCCGTTCGGCGGTCGCCGCCCTCAAACAGGCTGACGGAGGCCGCGCGGCCCTGGTGTTGGGCGATTGGCCGGCCGATCATTCGACGCCGACCGACGGGCTGCCCGTCGGCGCCTTGTGGGCGCTTGACTTGGTCGAGGCGCCGCAGCGGCTACGCGGCGCGATGGTTGCCATGCTGTCCGGCGTCGCGGTGGTCGACGAGCTGGGCCAAGCGCTGGATCTGGTGGCGTCGCGCCCGCGCCTGCGCGCGGTCACTCTCGATGGTGACCTGGTGGGCGCCGGATGGATAAGCGGCGGGTCGGACCGCAAAGTGTCCACGCTGGAGTTGGTCTCCGAGATCGACAAGGCGAGCAGCGAGCTGACCGCCGCCGAGGCGCAAGTGGCGCACCTGACCGCGGCGCTGTCCGGCGCGCTCACCGAGCAGTCCTCCCGTCAGGACTCCGCCGAAGAGGCGTTGGCCGCACTCAACGAATCCGACACCACGATTTCGGCGATGTATGAGCAGCTGGGCCGGCTCGGGCAGGAAGCCCGCGGCGCCGAGGACGAGTGGACCAGGCTGGTGCGGCAGCGCCAGGAGCTGGAATCCGGACGCGTGCAGACCCTCGAAGAGGTCACCGAACTCGAAACCCGGCTGCGCAACGCCCAAGAGACTCACTCGGTGGACGCGGGGGAGCCTAGCCACGCCGAGGTCCGTCAGCGCATCGCCACGGAGGCCGAAGCCGCCCGCGGCGTCGAAGTGGAGGCGCGGCTGTCGGTGCGGACCGCCGAGGAACGGGCCAACGCGGTGCGCGGACGGGCCGATTCGTTGCGCCGTGCGGCCGCCGCCGAACGCGAGGCGCGGCTACGGGCCCAGCAGGCGCACGCCGCGCGACTGCGGGCAGCGGCGATAGCCGCGGCGGTGGCCGACACCGGGCGATTGCTGGCGGCGCGGTTGACCACGGTGGTGACGGCGGCATCGCAGATCCGCGACGCGCTGGCCGCCGAACGCGCCCAGCGGACGGCCGCGATGGCGGGCGTGCGCGGTGAAGTGAACACGCTGAACGCCCGGGTGGCGGCTCTCACCGATTCCCTGCACCGCGATGAGGTGGCCAACGCCCAGGCGGCCCTACGGATCGAGCAGCTCGAGCAGACGGTGCTCGAGCAGTTCGGCATGGCGCCCGCGGATCTGGTCGCCGAGTACGGACCGCAGGTTGGGCTGCCGCCGAGCGAGCTCGAGATGGCCGAATTCGAGCAGGCTCGCGAGCGTGGCGAGCAGGTGACAATGCCCGCCCCGATGCCGTATGACCGCCCCACCCAGGAGCGCCGCGCCAAACGGGCCGAACGTGAGTTGGCCGAGTTGGGGCGGGTCAATCCGCTGGCCCTGGAAGAGTTTGCTGCGCTGGAGGAACGCTACAACTTCCTGTCCACCCAACTCGAGGATGTCAAGGGTGCCCGCCAGGATCTGCTTGGCGTGGTCGCCGAGGTCGATGCCCGCATCCTGCAGGTGTTCGCTGATGCGTTCTACGACGTAGAGCGGGAATTCCGCGAGGTGTTCACCGTGCTGTTCCCGGGCGGCGAGGGCCGGCTGCGGCTGACCAACCCCGACGACATGCTCACCACCGGTATCGAGGTGGAGGCCCGCCCGCCCGGCAAGAAGGTCACCCGGCTATCTTTGCTGTCCGGTGGCGAGAAGGCGCTCACCGCGGTGGCGATGTTGGTCGCGATCTTCCGTGCGCGTCCGTCGCCGTTCTACATCATGGACGAGGTCGAGGCCGCGCTCGACGACACCAACCTGCGGCGTCTGATCAGCCTGTTCGAGCTATTGCGGGCCCGGTCGCAGCTGCTCATCATTACGCACCAGAAGCCGACGATGGAAGTCGCCGACGCGCTGTACGGCGTGACCATGCAGGGCGACGGCATCACCGCGGTCATCTCCCAGCGCATGCGCGGCCAGCAGGTCGAGCAGCTGGTCGGCAATCCTTCCTAGCCGTCCTCCGCTTCAACCCCGCGGCTCGGGCCGACGCCGTGGCCCTGAAAGAATGTCGACGTGTCCCAAGGTCTTTGGATTGCCATTGCCGTCGTCGCTGCCCTGGTTCTCATCACCGCGCTGGTCCTGGGCCTGCGGCGCTACCGCCGGCGCCAAATCAGCTTGTCGACGCGACCGGACCCCAGCGCGCTCGACCGATCCGGCGGCTACACCGCGTCGTCGGGCATCACGTTCAGCCAGAGCGCAACAGCGACTGAAGATCGGATCGACACCACCGGGTTGCCGGCGGTCGGCGACGACGCGACCATCCCGCGCGATGCGCCGCGGCGCACCATCTCCGACGTTGAGTTGCCGGAACCGGAGACGGCCCCGACGCCCGAAGCTCCGCCGATCCCGGTAGCCCCGCCGGTCCCGGTAGCTCCGGAAACGCCTGCGGCTCCGGAGATCGAGGCCATCGAGCCAACCGATGGCCGGCTGGAACGACTGCGCGGACGGCTGGCCCGATCGCAGAACGCGCTCGGACGCAGCATGTTGGGATTGATCGGCGGCGGCGACCTGGACGAAGACTCCTGGCAGGACGTCGAGGACACCCTGCTGGTCGCGGATCTGGGCCCGGTGGCCACCGACTCGGTGGTCTCGCAGCTACGAAGCCGCCTGGCCGGCGGCAATGTGCGCACCGAGGCCGACGCACGGGCCGTGCTGCGCGACGTGCTGATCAACGAGCTGCAGCCGGGCATGGATCGATCCATTCGCGCTCTGCCGCACGCCGATCATCCGTCGGTGCTGCTTGTCGTCGGCGTCAACGGCACCGGAAAAACCACCACCGTCGGTAAGTTGGCGCGCGTGCTGGTCGCCGACGGCCGGCGCGTCGTGCTGGGTGCGGCCGACACCTTCCGGGCCGCGGCCGCCGATCAACTGCAAACCTGGGGGTCCCGAGTGGGCGCCGAGGTGGTGCGTGGACCCGAAGGCGCAGACCCGGCATCGATCGCCTTCGACGCCGTCGACAAGGGCATCGCGGTGGGCGCCGACGTCGTGCTGATCGACACCGCGGGACGATTGCACACCAAGGTCGGGTTGATGGACGAGCTGGACAAGGTCAAGCGGGTGGTGACCCGGCGCGCGGCCGTCGACGAGGTGCTGCTGGTACTCGACGCCACGATCGGGCAAAACGGGCTGGCTCAGGCCAAGGTGTTCGCCGAGGTCGTCGACATCACCGGCGCGGTGTTGACCAAGCTGGACGGAACGGCCAAGGGCGGCATCGTTTTCCGCGTCCAACGAGAACTCGGGGTCCCGGTGAAACTGGTCGGACTCGGTGAAGGCCCCGACGATTTGGCGCCGTTCGAACCGGCCGCGTTCGTCGACGCCCTGCTCGGCTAAAACCCCTTACACGGGGAGCCTTTCGTTAATCCTCACGAAACACAGTGGCTCCATTGCTGAAACAACTATTGCGCAAGGTTCTGGATCAGGTCATCAGGCATGTGTCTGATGGCGGGTTCAGGGCCGACCGGAGGTGACAGCGAGTGAGTTTCCCGCAATTAGGCCAACCAGATACGGGCGATACCGCCTGGATGTTGGCGAGTTCCGCGCTGGTGTTGTTGATGACGCCTGGACTGGCGTTCTTCTACGGCGGCATGGTTCGTACCAGAAGCGTACTCAACATGATCATGATGAGCGTCAGCGCAATGGGCGTCGTGACCGTGCTGTGGGTGCTCTACGGCTATTCCATGTCGTTCGGTGACGACAAGTGGGGAATCGTCGGCAAACCGGGCGACTACTGGGGCCTGAAGGGCCTCATCGGCGGCAACGCCGTCAAGGCGAGTGGCAGCACTCCCGCGACGGACATCCCGCTGGCCGGGACGATGCCGGCGACCGTCTTCGTGGCCTTCCAGCTGATGTTCGCGATCATCACCGTCGCCCTGATCTCGGGCGCGGTGTCCGACCGGCTGAAGTTCAGCGCCTGGCTGGTGTTCTCCGCACTCTGGGCGACGATCGTCTACTTCCCGGTCGCGCACTGGGTCTTCGCGGCTGACGGTTTCGCGTCCGAGCACGGCGGCTGGATCAACAACAAGCTGCACGCGATCGACTTCGCCGGAGGGACAGCGGTCCATATCAACTCCGGTGTGGCGGGCCTGGCCCTGGCGATCGTGCTGGGCAAGCGCAAGGGCTGGCCGACGACGCTGTTCCGCCCGCACAACGTGCCGTTCGTGATGCTCGGTGCCGGATTGCTGTGGTTCGGCTGGTTCGGGTTCAACGCCGGTTCGGCGACCAGCTCGAACGGCTCCGCCGGTAGCACCTTCATGACCACGACCATCGCGACGTCCACCGCCATGCTCGCGTGGCTGCTTGTCGAGCGCATCCGCGACGGCAAGCCCACCACGCTGGGTGCGGCGTCGGGCATCGTCGCCGGGCTGGTCGCCATCACGCCGTCCTGCTCGTCGGTGAACGTGCTGGGTGCCCTGGCTATCGGGGCGGTCGGCGGGGCGCTGTGCGCACTGGCGGTCGGGTTGAAATTCAAGCTCGGCTTCGACGACTCGCTCGACGTGGTCGGGGTGCACATGATCGGTGGTCTGACGGGCACCCTGCTGGTGGGTCTGCTCGCTGCCCCGGAATCCACGGCCATCAACGGGGTCGCGGGTGTGTCGAAGGGATTGTTCTACGGCGGCGGCTGGTCGCAACTGGAACGCCAAGCGGTCGGCGCGTTCTCCGTTCTCTTCTACTCCGGCATCGTCACGCTGATCCTGGCCTTGATTCTCAAGTACACGATCGGCCTGCGTCTCAATCCCGAGGCGGAGGCTGCCGGTATCGATGAGGCCGAGCATGCAGAGAGCGGCTACGATTTCGGAGTAGCTTCCGGCACGGGCTCGATTCTCCCTCATGCGAGCCTGCCGGATAGCGCTAACGGTTCGGAGGATCGAGTGGACACCAAAGTGGAGGCGGAGCAGTCATGAAGCTAGTCACCGCGATCGTGAAGCCATTTACCCTCGACGACGTCAAGACCAGCCTCGAAGAGGCGGGCGTCCTGGGGATGACGGTCAGCGAAATCCAGGGCTACGGGCGGCAGAAGGGTCACACCGAGGTTTACCGCGGTGCTGAGTACTCGGTCGATTTCGTGCCGAAGGTTCGGATCGAAGTCGTCGTCGACGATTCGATTGTCGACAAGGTGGTCGACAGCATTGTCCGGGCCGCGCGCACCGGCAAGATCGGCGACGGCAAGGTCTGGGTCAGTCCCGTGGAAACCATTGTGCGAGTGCGTACTGGTGAACGCGGAACCGATGCCCTCTGACGGCAGTCGTACATTGCTTGAGGCCGGACGGGCCGGGAGGGTATGAAAAATAACCCACCCGGCCCGTCCGGGTCATCTAGCGAAGAAACAGAAGGCGCCTGCGGGGCAAGTGATTTGGCTGCCGCACGGCGCCAACTGTTGTCTGAAAGCAGTGAACTGAATGCGGCCGAGTTGCGCCAGGCTTGCCTGGATCTGCACGAGTCCTGGCTGACCGCCAAGGCGGCCGACCTCGGCATCACCGACAACAGTGGCTTCACGCTGGTGGGCGTCGGCGGCCTGGGCCGCCGCGAGCTGCTGCCGTATTCCGATCTCGATCTAGTGCTGTTGCACGACAACGTGTCTGACGGCTTGCTACAAGAGGTTGCCGACGGTCTTTGGTATCCGTTGTGGGACGCCAACGTTCGGCTTGACCACAGCGTGCGAACGGTGTCGGGGGCCCTTGGTGTCGCAAATGCGGACCTGACGGCGGCGCTGGGATTATTGGATGCGCGCTATATCGCCGGTGCCGAGCGGCTGTCGACGGAGCTGATCGACGGGGTACGGCGGCAGTGGCGCAGCGGCATTCGTTCGCGAATGGACGAGCTCATCGAGATGACCTACGCACGCTGGCGGCGCTGTGGACGCATCTCGCAGCGGGCCGAGCCGGACCTGAAGTCGGGTCGCGGCGGCCTGCGCGACGTCCAACTGCTGGACGCGCTGGGTATCGCCCAGCTGATCGACCGGCGCGGCATGGCTCACCCGGACGCCCCGGGGGGTTCGCTGGACGCCGCGTACCTGATGCTGCAGGATGTGCGCACCGAATTGCACCGGGTATCTGGCCGCGGCCGCGATCAACTACTAGCCCAGTTCGGCGACGAAGTCAGCGCCGCGTTGGGCGTCGGTGATCGATTCGCCTTGGCGCGCATCTTGTCAAATGCGGGTCGCACCATAGCCTTTCACTCTGAAACCGGGCTGCGCACCGCACAGAACGCGCTGCCGCGCCGCGGCATCTCGGCGTTGGTGCGCCGCCCGAAGCGCCGGCCGCTGGACGAGGGTGTGCACGAGTATGACGGCGAAATCGTGCTCGCTCGCGAGGCGCAACCGGACAAAGACCCCGGCCTGGTGCTGCGCATTGCCGCCGCGTCGGCCAGCACGGGCTTGCCGATCGGCGCCGGCACGCTGAGGCGGCTGGCCGACAGCGCGCCGGACTTGCCGACACCGTGGCCGCGGGAAGCGCTGGACGATCTGCTGGTGGTGCTGTTGTCCGGACCCACGCTGGTAGACACGATCGAAGCGCTGGACCAAACCGGGTTATGGGGCCGGTTATTGCCGGAATGGGATGCGGTCCGCGACCTTCCGCCGCGCGACGTCTCGCACAAATGGACCGTCGACCGTCATATCATCGAGACCGTCGTCAATGCGGCCCCGCTGACCACTCGGGTCGCGCGATCGGACTTGCTGGCGATTGGCGCACTGCTGCACGACATCGGCAAGGGCCGGGGCGTCGATCACTGCGTGTTCGGGGCCGATCTGGTGATCCCGATCGCCGAGCGGCTGGGCCTGTCGCCCCAAGACGTCGACACGCTGTCCGCAATGGTGCGACACCACCTGCTGCTGCCCATCACGGCCAGCCGCGGCGATCTCAACGACCCCAAGGTTATTCAGGGCGTGGCCGAGGCGCTGGGCGGCGATCCGCAACTGCTCGAACTGCTGGCCGCGCTCGCCGAAGCGGACTCGAAGGCCACCGGGCCGGGCGTGTGGAGCGACTGGAAAGCATCCTTGATGGCCGACCTGGTGCGTCGCTGCCGGCTGCTGATGGCTGGTGAGCCGCTGCCGCAAGCCGAACCGACTACGCCGCACTACCTTTCGCTCGCGGCCGACCACGGTGTGCACGTGGAGATCACGCCGAGCGGAGGCGAGCGAAGCCACGCAGTGATGGTCGCACCCGACGCGCGGGGATTGATGTCCAAGGCTGCCGCGGTGCTGGCGCTGCACTCGCTGCGGATTCACTCGGCGTCGGTCAACGTGCACGAGGGTGTGGCCATCGCCGAATTCGTGGTGTCACCGCTGTTCGGCTCTCCACCCGGTGCCGACCTGCTGCGTCAGCAGTTCGTTGGTGCGCTCAAGGGCGACGTCGACGTGCTGGGCATGCTGGAGAAGCGGTACAGCGACGCCGCCAACTCGGCGCAGGCGCGGGCCGGCGAAATTCAGGCCGGCGCGCCGCTGACCCGTTCGACGGCCCCGCCCCGCATTCTGTGGCTGGATTGCGTTGCGCCCGGCCAACTTATCGTCGAGGTACGGGCGATAGACCGGGTCGGACTGCTCGCCCTGCTGGCCCAAGCACTCGAGCGTGCGGGAGCAGACGTCGCGTGGGCCAAGGTCAATACCTTCGGATCGACGGCCGCCGATGTGTTCTGCATGTCACTGCCCGCCGAATCCGACAACGCGCCGACCGACGTGGAAAAGCACCTATTGGCGGTGTTGGGCGTTTCCGAGGACGCGGTGGTTCACGAACTCGTCGGTGACTAAGCCACTCGTCAGGAATGCTCGGAATTCAGTTGGCGCACAGCGACAATGCGCTCTTTGAGCTGATCGCGGGTCGCTGCGGCGATCGGCGGTCCGCCACAGCGACGGCGCAGTTCGTTGTGGATCCAGCCGTGCGGCTTGCCGGTGCGGTGATGGGCCACCGAGACCAGCGAGTTGAGTTCGCGGCGCAGCTCCCGCAGCTGACCATGCATGGCCCCTGACGTCGAAGACCCCGGCGCGGGTGCCCCTTGACCCGAGGCGGCTCGTTTCTGTAGCTGCTCGTCCTGGCGGCGGTGTAGCAGGGCGCGCATCTGGTCGACGTCGAGCAGCCCGGGGATGCCCAGGTAGTCAGCCTCCTCCTCGCTTCCGGCCGGGGTGGCGGTGCCGAAAGAAGATCCGTCGAAGATGACCTGGTCGAGTTCGGCGTCGGCGCCCAGCGAGGTGAAACCCTTGTCCTCATCGGTCTTTTCGGTTTGCTGCTGGAGTGCGGGATCGTCGAGGAGCGGGTCGTCCAGCGATTCGCGATGCGGTGCGCCCAGCACATGATTGCGTTGGGCTTCCAGTTCGCTGGCCAGCTGCAGCAGGGTGGGCACCGACGGGACGAAGATGCTGGCGGTCTCCCCGGGTCGCCGCGACCGCACGAATCGCCCGATCGCCTGGGCGAAGAACAGCGGCGTGGACGCGCTGGTGGCATAGATCCCGACCGACAGCCGGGGCACGTCGACGCCTTCGGAGACCATCCGCACCGCGACCAGCCACCGGCCGGTGCCTTCGGCGAATTGGCTGATGCGCGAAGATGATCCGGGGTCGTCGGACAGCACGACGGTGGGTGTTTCGGCGGTCAGCTTTGTCAGCAGGGCGGCGTAGGCGCGGGCTGCGGTCTGATCGGAGGCGATGATCATGCCGCCGGCGTCGGGCACGTGCTCGCGCAGCTGCTTCAGGCGTTGGTCCGCGGCGGCGATGACCGCGGGCATCCATTCGCCGGCGGGATCCAGCGCGGTGCGCCAAGCCCGCGCGGTCTGTTCAGCGGACAGTGGCTCGCCGAGTCGGGCGGAGTGCTCTTCGCCGGCGCTGTCGCGCCACCGGGCTTCCCCGGAGTAGGCGAGAAACACCACCGGGCGGACCACACCGTCGGCCAGAGCCTCGGAGTAGCCGTAGATGTGATCGGCTTCCGACCGCTGGATGCCGTCGGCGCCCGAGGTGTAGGTGACGAAGGGGATGGGGCTGTCATCGCTACGAAACGGCGTGCCGGTCAGGGCAAGTCGGCGTGTCGCGTCGCTGAAGGCTTCGCGGATGGCGTCGCCCCACGTCTTGGCGTCGCCGCCGTGGTGGATCTCGTCGAAGATCACCAAGGTATTGCGCTGCTCGGTACGCACCCGGTGCAGCGTCGGGCGCGACGCTACCTGCGCGTAGGTGACCATGACGCCGTGGTACTCCGGCGAGGTCGCCGCGCTGGTGTTGGAGAATCTCGGGTCCAGCGCCAGGCCGTGGCGTTGCGCGGCCTGCGCCCACTGCACCTTGAGATGCTCGGTGGGCACCACCACCGTGATGTGGTCGACGACGCGATGCGCGAGCAGATCGGCAGCCACCCGCAGCGCGAAGGTGGTTTTCCCGGATCCGGGCGTGGCCACCGCCAGGAAATCGCGGGCCTGACCGGCCAGGTACTTCACCAACGCGCGGCGCTGCCAGCCGCGTAGCGGTCGGCGGTCGATTTCGCCGGCGTCGCCGTCGATGTTCACGTCGGCGGCGGTGACCGGCTGCATCGACACGGTCCCCCTGTAGCTGATTTCGCTCTGACAAGTCTTGCGCCCGGCCCGCGATGCTAACCGCCATGACGACGGGTGTGAAATCTAGCATGGCAACGCTTTTCGGCGCTGCAATGACATGGCCGGGTTATCCCGACAACTGCGAGGCGCCCGCCAGGTCGCGGCTTTGCAGCCACGCGTGGATCCGTCCGGCGACGTCGTTCCAGCCCGGCTCGAGCATCATGTTGTGTCCCATGTCGAAGAATTCCGGTTCGGTCGCGTAGGCGCGTGCCGTGGCGCGCACCTCGCCCGTGCTGACGAACCCGTCGTGCTCGGCGCCCAGGACCAGGATCGGGGTGCGCACCCGCCGGGTTTTGACGCGACGGAGCATCGGATCGGTCATAGCGGCGCGAACGCTCTCGGCTCCGGCGCGTTGCCTACAGGATTCGACGATGGCCTCGGGTGTGTCGGCGCAGAAGAGGTACTCGCGGGCCAGCGCCGGGGTGGCGAGGAATTTCAGCAGCGTGCGGTCGGACCAGGCTTCCATGGTCATCGACGGCCGGCGGCGCCAGACCCGCAACGCCAAGGTGAGCACGCCCTGCGGCGGCACCGAGCCCACCAGCACCGCGGCCGGGGCGCGGTGTTCTTCGAGGTAGCGCTGAACCACGAAGCCACCCAGGGAATGGCCGATCAGCACCGGAGCGCCGCCCAGATCGTCGGCCACCGACCGGACGTCGTCGAGGTAATCGGCGATGGAGACCTTGTGCAACGGCTTGGGGGTCGGGCTGGTGCCGTGCCCGCGCAGGCTCATCGACACCGCGCGGTAGCCGGCATTGGCGAAGTAGTCCAGGAAGTGGTCGTCCCAGCACCAAGCGCCATGCCAGCCGCCGTGCACGAAAAGCAGCGGCACCGCGGTGCGGCTTCCCTTATCGATCACCTCGATCATGAACTGACCTTTATTGCAGCCAACCGCGCCGTCAAGCCCTTCGGCCCTTTCCGGCCGCGGCGAGCTTGCCGCTCACGCCCGCTAGGCTTGCAAGGTGTTTGAATCGCTGTCCGACCGGTTGACCGGTGCCCTTGCGGGCCTGCGCGGCAAGGGTCGACTGACCGACGCCGATATCGAAACCACCACCCGCGAGATTCGGCTGGCGCTGCTGGAAGCTGACGTATCGCTGCCGGTGGTGCGGGCCTTCGTCAGCCGGATCAAGGACCGCGCCAGGGGCGCGGAGGTGTCCGGTGCGCTGAACCCGGCGCAGCAGGTCGTCAAGATCGTCAACGAAGAACTCATCGGCATCCTCGGCGGCCAGACCCGGCAACTCGCCTTCGCGAAGACCCCGCCGACCGTGGTGATGCTGGCCGGCCTGCAAGGTTCCGGTAAAACGACGCTGGCTGGCAAGTTGGCGGCCTGGCTACGCGGCCAGGGGCACACGCCGCTGCTGGTGGCCTGCGACTTGCAGCGCCCGGCCGCGGTCAACCAGCTACAGGTCACCGGTGAGCGCGCCGGGGTGCCGGTGTTCGCGCCGCATCCGGGCGAGTCGCCAGGGTCCGGCCCGGGCGATCCGGTTGCTGTGGCGGCGGCCGGTCTTGCCGAGGCCCGCGCCAAACACCACGACGTCGTCATCGTCGACACTGCCGGACGGCTGGGCATCGACGAGGAGCTGATGAGCCAGGCCGCGGCCATCCGCGACGCCGTCAACCCCGACGAAGTCCTGTTCGTTCTGGACGCGATGATCGGGCAGGACGCCGTCAACACCGCCGAGGCCTTCCGCGAGGGCGTGGGTTTCACCGGCGTGGTGTTGACCAAGCTCGACGGCGACGCTCGAGGGGGGGCCGCGTTGTCGGTCCGCGAGGTCACCGGTGTGCCAATCCTTTTCGCGTCCACCGGCGAGAAGCTGGACGACTTCGACGTCTTCCACCCAGACCGCATGTCCAGCCGCATCCTGGGCATGGGCGACGTGCTCAGCCTCATCGAGCAGGCCGAGCAGGTCTTCGACGCCGGGCAGGCCGAGGCCGCTGCCGCCAAGATCGGCAGCGGCGAGCTGACGCTGGAGGATTTCCTCGAGCAGATGCTTGCCATCCGCAAGATGGGACCGATCGGCAACCTGCTGGGCATGCTGCCCGGTGCCGGACAGATGAAAGATGCGCTGGCCGAAGTCGACGACCGACAACTCGACCGGCTGCAAGCCATCATTCGGGGCATGACGCCGCAGGAGCGGTCGGACCCCAAGATCATCAACGCGTCACGCCGGCTGCGGATCGCCAACGGCTCGGGCGTCACGGTGGCCGAGGTCAACCAGCTCGTGGACCGCTTCTTCGAAGCCCGCAAGATGATGTCGTCGATGCTCGGCGGCATGGGCATCCCCGGCCTCGGCCGCAAGTCTGCGACCCGAAAAGCCAAGGGAGCAAAAGGCAAGAAAGGGAAGAAGGGCGCACGCGGCCCCACCCCGCCGAAGGTCAGGAGTCCTTTCGGAGCCGGAATGCCGGGCATCCCGGGCATGCCGGCGGGGTTCCCCGATATCTCGCAGATGCCCGAAGGCCTCAACGAGCTGCCGCCCGGGCTGGCCGACTTCGACCTGTCCAAGCTGAAGTTCCCGGGCAAGAAGTAGCCGCCCGGTGCGGATGCACGTGCGGGGTCTGGGCTTGCCCGACGAGGCCGAGCTCGAACTGTGGATCGTTGACGGCCGCATCAGCACCGAGCCGGTAGCCGGCGCCGACACCGTCTTCAACGGCGGCTGGATTCTGCCCGGACTCGTCGACGCCCATTGCCACGTCGGCCTAGGCGAGCACGGCGAAATCCCGCTCGACGACGCGATCGCGCAGGCGGAGACCGAACGCGACGTCGGTGCGCTGCTGCTGCGCGACTGCGGCTCGCCCACCGACACTCGCAGCCTCGATGACCACGATGAGCTGCCCCGCATCATCCGGGCCGGAAAACATCTGGCCAGGCCCAAGCGCTACTCGCCGGGCTTTTCGCGCGAGCTCGAAGACGAGGCGCAACTGCCGGCCGCGGTGGCCGAGGAGGCCCGCCGTGGCGACGGCTGGGTCAAGCTGGTCGGTGACTGGATCGATCGGGAAGTGGGCGATCTGGCGCCCCTGTGGTCCGACGACGTGCTCAAGGCCGCGATCGACACCGCACACGCGCACGGCGCACGGGTTACCGCGCACGTCTTCAGTGAGGACGCGCTGCCCGGTTTGATCAACGCCGGTATCGACTGCATCGAACACGGCACCGGGCTCACCGACGACACCATCACGCTGATGGTCGAGCACGGAACCGTCCTGGTCCCCACGCTGGTCAACATCATCGAAAACTTCCCCGGCATCGCCGAAGCCGCCAAGCGCTATCCGAGCTACGCCGCTCACATGCGCGACCTGCATGACCACGGCCTGGCGCGGATCGCCGCGGCGCGGGAAGCGGGCGTCCCGATCTACGCCGGCAGTGACGCAGGCACCATGGTCGCGCACGGGCGCATCAACGACGAGGTGGAAGCCCTCAAAGGCATCGGGATGAGTGCCACCGAGGCGCTGGGCGCGGCCTGCTGGGATGCCCGTCGGTGGCTGGGCCGCCCCGGTCTGGAGCACGGCGCACCCGCTGATCTGCTGTGCTACTCCGAGGACCCGCGGCTGGGTCCCGGGGTGCTGGGCCAACCCGATCTGGTGATCCTGCGCGGCAAGACGTTTCGGCCCTAGAACCAGCCAAGTGCTAGTCGCGCGCGGTGTCGCGACGGCGGATAGGATCGCTTAATGGCGTTAGCCAGCGGCGCGACGTTCGCCGGTTACATCGTCGCGCGGAGGCTGGGATCCGGGATGACCGGCGATGTGTACCTAGTCCAGGACCGACAATCCGAGCGGTGGGCTGCGCTGAAAGTCCTGTCGCTGGCGTGGTCGTCGAACAGCGAATTCCGCGAGCGGTTTCACGCCGAGACCCCGATCGCGGCAAACCTGCTGCACCCGCATGTCGTGGAGGTGCACGCCCGCGGCGAATACGAGGGCCAGCTGTGGATCGCGATGACCTATGTCGAAGGCCTCAACGCCGCGCAGCTGATGACCGACCGCTTCCCGGCGGTGTCACCGGTCGGCGAAGTGCTTGCCATCCTGACCGCCGTCGGCGGCGCTCTTGACGAAGCTCATCGTCGCGGGCTGCTGCATCGCGACGTCAAACCCGCCAACATCCTGCTGACCGGTCGAGGGGGAGAGGGCGAACAACGGATTTTGTTGACCGACTTCGGCATAGCCCGCGAATTCGGCGAGGCCGGTGCGTCCAATATCCCGGTCGGGACAGTCGGCTACACCGCGCCCGAACAGTTGACGGGCGCCGAGCCCGATGGGCGCGCCGACCAGTACGCGCTGGCGGCCACCGCATTTCACCTGCTCACCGGCGCACCGCCGGTGCAACAAGCCGATCCGGACGCCGCGCCGCCGCGGCTGAGCGACCAGCGCCCGGAGCTGGCGCGCCTCGACGGCGTCTTTTTGCGCGCGCTGGCCGCCAGGCCGGCCGACCGGTTCCCCAGCTGCCGCGAGTTCGCGGACGCGGCAACGGAACAAGGCGGCGTCGCGGCCGGTGACCGCAGCCCCGAAGCCATGTTCGTGGCCGACTACCCGGCCTACGAGTGGCCCGATATCGACGATCTCGAAGACCTCAAGTCGGCCGCCAAACTCCGATCCGCCGCCCGGACCACGAACGCTCCCGGCGCCACCAAACGCTCGGCGCCGCCCGCGATGGCACGTCGCTTCAGCGACTCGCCCCCGGCGAACATCCCGAGGGCGCCGGAAACAGGGGAGCGTCGGGCGGCGATGCCGCGCAGACGCAGGCCGCGCAGGATCGTGCTGGGTGCCGCGGCCGTGGTGCTCATCGCTGTCCTGATTGCGGTGGGCTTCCTGCTCGGTCGCAAAACCGACGCGAACACCACCGGGGCCGCCGGTGAGACCACGACCCCGTCGCCCGCGGCCGCCGCCCCGCCGCCCAGCAATCCGGCCTCCCCGCCTGTTCCGCTGGACGGCGTGTACCGGCTCGAGGTCGAGCGCACCAAGCAGACCTTCAACTTCACGCCCGATCCGCAACCACCCGACGTGACCACGTGGTGGGCGTTCCGGTCGTCCTGCACGCCGAGCGCATGCAGCGCGGCCGGCCTGCAGCTGGACGACGACGACCATGCCCGGGCGAAGACACCCGGCGGTGAGCCGGTCGTCCTGGATTTCCGCGACGGCCGCTGGCTGGCCCGTCCGGAAAAGGGCAGCGTCGCCTGCATCGGGCCAACCGGAGCGACAGGCACGCAAGTGACCGCCCAGGTGTTGAGCTTGCGACCGCAGCCGCAGGGCGATCTCACCGGCGAAATGACGATCACCGTGCAGACCAATGACTGCGGCCAGCAGGGAGGCGTGGTCCGCGCCCCCGCGGCAGCCTCCCGCACTGCCGACGTGCCATCGGACGTGATCGTGCCGGATCCGGTGACGATTCCCGACACCTCCGCGACCCCGACCACGTCGCCGTCGGGCCCCCATCGCTGACCGGGCCAGGTATTTGTGGGGTCGACGCCGCGCCAAGAAAAAGATTGCGAGTGATTGCTATCTATGTTAGCGTTCGGGAAGATCAGCCGACCCGGAGGTAAAAATGAGCTACGACGTGATCATTCGCGACGGACTGTGGTTTGACGGCACGGGCGAGGCGCCCCTGACCCGCACGCTCGGTATTCGCGACGGCGTGGTGGCCACGGTGTCCGACGGCCCGCTGGACGAGACCGGCTACCCCGAGGTGATCGACGCCGCAGGCAAGTGGATCGTGCCCGGTTTCATCGACGTGCACACCCACTACGACGCCGAGGTACTGCTGGACCCGGGGCTGCGGGAGTCGGTGCGTCACGGCGTCACCACCGTGCTGTTGGGCAACTGCTCGCTGTCGACCGTCTACTCCAACACCGAGGACGCCGCCGATCTGTTCAGCAGGGTTGAGGCCGTGCCGCGCGAATACGTCTACGGCGCACTGGATTCCAACAAGACCTGGTCGACCGCCGCCGAGTACGTCGAGGCCATCGACGCCCTGCCGCTCGGCCCGAATGTCGGCTCTTTGCTTGGTCATTCGGATCTGCGCACCGCGGTGCTGGGCCTGGACCGGGCCACCGACGCCGCCGTCAAGCCCACCGACGCCGAGCTGGAAAAGATGGCGGCCTTGCTGGAAGAGGCGCTGGACGCGGGAGTGCTCGGCATGTCCGGGATGGACGCGGCTATCGACAAGCTCGACGGCGAGCGGTTCCGGTCGCGCGCGCTGCCGTCCACCTTCGCGACCTGGCGGGAACGCCGCAGGCTGATCAAGGTGTTGCGTAAGCGCGGCCGGATTCTGCAGAGCGCACCCGATGTCGAGAACCCCGTGTCGGCGCTGATGTTCTTCCTGACCAGTAGCCGGATCTTCGGTCGCGGCAAGGGAGTTCGGATGAGCCTGCTGGTATCGGCCGACGCCAAGTCGATGCCGCTTGCGGTGTATGTCATGGGGCCGGCAACTCGCCTGGCGAACAAGCTGCTGGGTTCCAGTCTGCGGTTCCAGCACCTGCCGGTGCCGTTCGAGCTGTATTCCGATGGAATCGACCTGCCGGTCTTCGAAGAGTTCGGCGCCGGCACCGCGGCCCTGCATCTGCGGGACCAGTTGCAGCGCAACGAGTTGCTGGCCGACAAGGAGTACCGTCGCCGGTTCCGTCGTCAGTTCGACAAGCTCAAGCTTGGACCGTCGTTGTGGCACCGCGACTTTCACGATGCGGTCATCGTCGAATGCCCCGACGAGTCATTGATCGGCAAGAGCTTCGGCGCGATCGCCGACGAGCGCGGACTGCACCCGCTGGACGCGTTCCTCGACGTGCTGGTTGAAAACGGTGAGCGCAACGTCCGCTGGACCACCATCGTGGCCAACCACCGGCCCAAGCTGCTCAACGCACTGGCCAACGAGTCCAGCGTGCACATGGGCTTCTCGGATGCCGGTGCGCACCTGCGCAATATGGCCTTCTACAACTTCCCGGTAAAGATGCTCAAGCGCACCCGGGACGCTGCGCAGGCCGGCGCGCCGTTCATGTCCACTCAGCGCGCGGTGCATCGCCTGACCGGTGAACTGGCCGAGTGGTTCGGCATCGACGCCGGCACCCTGCGCGAGGGCGACCGCGCCGATTTCGCGGTGATCGACCCGGCCGGACTGAACGAGGCGGTCGAGGGTTACTACGAGGAAGCGGTGCCCTTCTACGGTGGCCTGCGGCGCATGGTCAATCGCAACGACGACGCCGTGGTTGCGACGGGGGTGGGCGGCGCCGTGGTCTTCCGCGCCGGCCAGTTCCGCGACGGTTACGGACAGACCGTGAAGTCGGGCCGCTACCTGCGGGCCGGTCAACAGCGGCCTGCAGTCCGGAGCGCCGTCAAAGTCGGAGCCTGAGATGGCCAGGACGCAGCAACAGCGCCGCGAGGAGACCGTCGGTCGGCTCCTCGAGGCCTGTATCGCCAGCATCGTCGAGGTCGGATACGCGCGGGCGTCGGCCGCCGTGATCACCAAACGCGCTGGGGTGTCCGTGGGCGCGCTGTTCCGTCATTTCGAGACGATGGGCGACTTCATGGCGGCGACGGCGTCCGAGGTGCTGCGCCGGCAGGTGGAGTCGTTCACCAAGCAGGTCGCCGAGATCCCGGCCGACCGGCCGGCGCTGGAAGCGGCGCTGACGATTCTGCGGGATCTCACCAGCAGCCCCACCAACGCGGTGCTCTACGAGCTGATGGTGGCCGCCCGCACCGACGAGAAGCTCAACGCCCATCTGCGCGAGGTTCTCGCCGAATACGCCGCCAAGATCCACGACGCCGCGCGCGCCTTACCCGGCGCGGACAGCTTCGGCGAAAAGACGTTTCCGGTGCTGGTCGCGTTGATGACCAATGTGTTCGACGGAGCTGCCCTGGTGCGCGCGGTGCTGCCGGAACCCGACATCGAAGAGCAGCGAATTACGTTGCTCTCCAACCTGATAACCGGTTTCGCCCCGATTCAGCAGCCCTGATTACAGCGAGCCGACGCTGGACTGCGGGTTCAGAGCGAAACCCCAGTCGAACAGGCTGCCGGCCTGATCCCAATACGTCGGGCCGCCCTGTTTGATCAACCCGTACATCATGGCGACCACCAACCGGCGGCCGCCACGGGCGGCGGCGCCGACGAAGGTCTTACGGGCCGCGTTGGTGAAGCCGGTCTTGCCGCCAATGGCGCCGGGGTAGCGCTGCAACAGTTCGTCCTGGTTGGTGATCGGGTGATCGCCGTTATCGCCGGGGAACATCGCCGACGGCTCGGAGGTGATGTGGGCGAACATCGGGTTGGCCATCGCGGCTCGGAAGATGACGGCCAGGTCGTGCGCGGTGGAGGTCCCGGAGCCGCCGGGGCCGTCCAGGCCGGACGGGGTCGCCGCGTGCGTGTTGACCGCCCCCAGCGAGGCCGCTTTCGCGTTCATCATGGCCACCGTGGTGTCCGCGCCGCCCAGCATCTGGGCCAGCGTGTTGGCGGCGTCGTTACCCGAAACCAGCAGCAGCGCGTCGAGCAACTGGCGTCCGGTGTAGGTGCGGCCCGGTTTGATGCCGACGCAGTTGCACTCGACCTGGGTGTCGGCCACGTCGGCGACCACCGTCGAGTCGAGGCTGACCTGATCCAGCACCACCAACGCCAACAACACCTTGATGGTGCTCGCCGGCGGGTGGGCCACGTTCTCGTCGCGGCCGGCCAACACCTGACCGCTGTCGAGATCGGCCAAGATCCAGGTCTGGGCCGGGCCGTCGGGAATCGGTACCGAACCGATCGGCTGCGTGCTGTCGGCCCACGACTGCGGCGCGGTGAGGGTGCAGGCACCGATGGTGAGGGCGGCAGCGACTGCGGCCATGAGTTTCCGCATGGGGGCAAAGTTTAACGGCCGGGCTCGCGAGACGCCTTACGGGCACCATGGCGGGATCGGGCAAAACGGCAGCGTCGGCAGCGGCAGGTACGACGTTTGCGTCGGTACCGGGCCGGGCGGAGGCGGCTTCTTGAACGGAAGCGACGACCACGCGTAGAAGGTGCCGGTGCCGATGTCGTGGACGCCGGCGGAGTCCCAGTAAAAGTCGTGGCAGACATTCGGATCCCAGGGAATGGGCCTGCCCGCCGGGTCGGGATCGCCGGGGCACCAGCGCTGGCAGGAGCTTCCGGGCGCGCAACCCCCGGGAGCGGCGTCGGCGGTATGGGTGGGCAGGGCCGCCCCGCTGCAAAGCAGTACGGTTGTTGCTAGCCAGGCGATCCCTGCCTTCACAGCTGGGATTATTCTCCTCGCCGGCTTTGCGCGGTAGCCGCGTGTTGTACTTTTCGACATGGATTTCCGGAGGCAGCGATGAGTGAACGAATCGACTACGCACAGGTCGCCCCGCGCGGTGTGAAAGCGCTCGGCGGCGTTCATCTCTACGTGAGCCAGTCGGGTCTCGCGCCGGTGCTGCTGACCAGCGTGTACCTGCGGGTGTCGCTGATCAACGGCTGCGCCTATTGCATCGACATGCACTCGCGGGAATTGCGCGAATTGGGGGTGTCGAACGAAAAGATCGCCCTGGTTCCGGTTTGGGAGGAGGCGGGTGAGCTGTTCGACACTCGCGAACGGGCCGCCTTGGCGTGGGCGGAATCCGTTACCCGGATCTCGCGCACCGGCGCGCCCGACAGTGCCTACGCGGCGGTGTCGGCGCACTTCGACGAGAAGGAACTTGTCGACCTGACGCTCGCGATCGGACTGATGAATACCTACAACCGGTTGGCGATCAGCTTTCGTAGCCCACCGGCAGCGGTGAGTGCGAAACATGCTGAAGCACAAGGGAACTGACGAGCTTTCAGATCTCAGGGTGAGGCGCTTCGGCGTCGACACCAGTGCGGGTGTTCAATCGATGCATGTTGAGCCTGGCCGAAATCTCGGACCGCTTGGAGATCCAGCAGCTGCTCGTCGACTATTCCACCGCCATTGACAAGCGCCGATTCGACGACCTGGACAAGGTGTTCACGCCCGATGCCTACATCGATTACCGGGAGCTCGGCGGCATCGATGGTCGCTTCCCCGAGGTGAAGAAGTGGCTGTCGGAGGTGTTGCCGACCTTCCCGGTATATGCGCACATGCTCGGCAACTTCTCGGTGCGCGTCGAAGGCGACACAGCGTCGTCGCGGGTGATCTGCTTCAACCCGATGGTGCTTCCCGGCGACAAGAACCAGGTGCTGTTCTGCGGGCTGTGGTACGACGACGAGTTCGTCCGCACCCCCGAGGGCTGGCGGATGACCCGCCGGGTCGAGACAAAGATCTACCAGAAGGTGCAGTAGGCCGCTACGAAGCCGGATTTCTGCCGCGGGCCGCTGTTCTGGCACAATTGGCGGCTGTCCGCCGAGCGACCCACCCACGGGTGCTCGCACGGCCGGTCAGACACGCGAGGCAAAACCGGGTCCGGCATCCTGCCAGGGTCGCTGAATTGCAGCGTGACACACACAGGAGAAGTCGCTCAACCATGGCTGTGAAGATCAAGCTCGCGCGGTTTGGAAAAATCCGCAATCCCCAGTACCGCATCTCCGTCGCCGATGCGCGCAACCGCCGCGACGGCCGTTCCATCGAGGTCATCGGCCGTTATCACCCGAAGGAAGAGCCGAGCCTCATCCAAATCGACTCCGAGCGCGCCCAGTACTGGCTGTCCGTGGGGGCTCAGCCGACTGAGCCCGTCCTCAAGCTGTTGAAGATCACCGGCGACTGGCAGAAGTTCAAAGGCCTGCCCGGTACCGAGGGCACCCTGAAGCTCGCCCAGCCCAAGCCCAGCAAGCTGGAGCTGTTCAACGCCGCACTGGCCGAGGCCGACGGCGCGCCCACCAGCGAGGCAGCCAAGCCGAAGAAGAAGGCGCCGGCCAAGAAGGCCGCGAAGGCTGACGAATCCGGCGCCGAAGCCGCAGCCGAAGAGGGTGCGACCGCCGCGGCTGAGCCCGCAGCGGCTGAGCCCGCAGCTGAGCCGGCCGCGGCTGAGCCTGCCGCTGAGAGCGGCGAGCAGCCCGCACCGGCGACCGAAGGCTGACTGCGGCCATGAGTACCGTCGTCGTAGACGCTGTTGAGCATCTCGTCCGTGGGATCGTGGACAACCCGGACGATGTCCGGGTTGACCTGGTTACCAGCCGGCGTGGGCGGACTGTTGAAGTTCACGTCCATCCCGATGATCTGGGCAAGGTGATCGGTCGCGGCGGACGTACCGCGACCGCATTGCGCACGCTGGTCGCCGGTATCGGTGGCCGCGGTATCCGTGTTGACGTGGTGGACACCGACCAGTAGGCCGGGGGCTCCCTTGGAGTTAGTCGTCGGGCGCGTGGTGAAAGCGCACGGCATCACCGGCGAGGTGGTCGTGGAAGTGCGCACCGACGATCCCGCTGCCCGCTTCGCGCCGGGTGCTGCCTTGCGCGCCAGGCATTCCCGCCGTGGCGGCCCGGAACGCGGCTATGTCGTCGCCGACGCGCGGCAACACGGCGCGCGGCTACTGGTGCGATTAGCCGGGGTCGACGACCGCGACGCCGCCGATGCGTTGCGGGGCAATGTGTTTCTGGTGGACACCGATGATCTGCCGCCGATCGACGAGGCCGACACCTACTACGACCACCAGCTCGAAGGCCTGCACGTCCGTACGGCGGCAGGCCACGATGTCGGCGTGATTGCCGAAGTGCTGCACACCGCGGGCGGGGAACTCTTGGCGGTCAAGCGATCTGATGACGGCACTGAGGTGTTGGTGCCGTTCGTCAGCGCCATCGTCACGTCGGTGTCGCTGGACGACGGAATCGTCGAAATCGATCCGCCCGAGGGCCTGCTGGATTTGGACTAGCGGGGGAGCATCGACATGAAGATCGACGTGGTCACGATTTTCCCGGCCTACCTCGACCCGCTTCGACAAGCGTTGCCGGGCAAGGCGATCGAGTCCGGCCTGGTCGATTTGCAGGTGCACGATCTGCGGCAGTGGACCCATGACGTGCATCACGCCGTCGACGACGCGCCGTACGGCGGTGGCCCGGGGATGGTGATGAAGGCGCCGGTGTGGGGCGAAGCTTTGGACGAAATCTGTACTGGGGAAACCCTATTGGTCGTCCCGACGCCCGCGGGTGTGCTGTTCGACCAGGCCACCGCCGCACGCTGGAGCGCCGAGGCGCACCTGGTGTTCGCCTGCGGCCGCTACGAGGGCAT
This sequence comes from uncultured Actinomycetota bacterium, assembly GCA_963826365.1. Taxonomy (GTDB): domain Bacteria; phylum Actinomycetota; class Actinomycetes; order Mycobacteriales; family Mycobacteriaceae; genus Mycobacterium. Next base: position 62,548 of record CAWGXA010000024.1, read on the forward strand.
CGACCAGCGCGTCGTCGATGACGCCGCAGGGCGGATGCGGGTCGAAGAAGTCTCGATCGGCGACTACGTGCTGTCGGGTGGCGAATCGGCGGCCTTAGTCATGATCGAAGCCGTATTGCGGCTGCTGGCAGGCGTTTTGGGTAATCCCGCGTCGCATCGCGACGACTCACATTCTCCGACGCTGGGCGGTCTGCTGGAAGGGCCGAGCTATACCCGGCCGTCCAGCTGGCGCGGCCTTGATGTGCCCGACGTGCTGTTGTCCGGGGATCATGCGCGAATCGCCGCCTGGCGTCGCGAGGTCTCGTTGCAGCGTACCCGCGAACGTCGGCCCGACCTGGAGTCCTAGCGCGTCGGCGGATCAGATCCGGCCGTTGGGAAATATCGTCTTGACCGCGCGGGTCATGGTGTCCCGCGCGGTGGCGTCATCGGAGGCCTGCAGCGACTGGACGACCATGATGTAGCGCCGATCGGAGCCGATCACGCCGGTCGACAGATGCATCCAGTCGGCGCCGATACAGCACATCCACCCCTGCTTGACCGCCACCGGTTCGGCGTAAAGCCCGTCGGGGATGCCGAACCGCTGCGGGTAACCGTCGAGTCCGTTCGGTGTGGAATTAGCTAAGTCGTTGACGATGATCTTGGCCCGATCCGGCGGCAGCCCGCCCGCCCCGTCGAGCAGCATGTCGTAGTAGTGGATGAGGTCGGTCAGCGTGCTCATCGTGTTCCACCAGCGCCCGTCGCTAGGCGGCGTGGTCGAGGACAACCCGTACCGGTTCGCTACCTGCGTGACGATGTTGTCTCCGCCGCCCTGACCCCAGAACCTCTCGGCGGCGCCGTCGTCGGATGAGGACAACATGACGTCGAGGGCCTGGCGGTCGTCCGGCGACATGGTGCTTCGGCCTTGGGATTCGGCCAGCAGCAGGTTGTCGGCGATAAAGAGCTTGGCCACCGAGGCGGTGCCGACGATCTGGCTGTTGCCGTTGGAGACCAGCTCATGGGTCTTGCGGTCCAGGATGGCTACCGAAAGGGCAGCGCCGCTGCCTGCGGCTTCGTCAGTTGCCTGCTGGATACGTGCCTGTACTCCGCTGAACCCGGCGCCCGGTGGTGTCATCGCCGCGGCGGCCACGCCGGCCGTCGAAATGCTGTCCAGCAGCAGCTCGACGAGCTGCGGTTGCGGACCCAATGGAAAGCGAAGCGGTCCGGCCACCGAGGGCTTACTCGCCTGCTTGGCCTGGACCTTTGCCTCTAGCAAGGCCTCGTCGCAGCCAGCCATCACCATCGTCACCGCGGCGATGGCGGTGAGGACGGTGAGCGGACGGGTGCGCTTCCTCAGTTTCGTACTCCTCTGATGCAAAACCGGCATGCGGCGGCCACCGCGCCAGCCACTCCCAGGCTTCACTCTGGAGGTTCGGGTTGGCTAGCACGTTCTGACCCCAGTCATATGTAACCATTCACCAGCACCTTCGGCCTGCCACGAACCGCTTGATTTCATGTGATTTTCACAGCGCGGGCTCTATCTGGCACAATTGACCAGTTGTCTCGAGCGGTTGTCGGTGGGCTGGTGCCCTTGCCCGCTGCGAGATGCGCCCAAAATGCCCGAACCATCGGCTCGGTGACCGCCCACGCTCACGCGTGGGTAGCTGCCGCAAGCCGCGATCCGCAAGGAAGTGTCATCTCAGATGAACAGGCTGGACTTCGTCGACCAGGCGTCGATGCGCGACGACATCCCGGCCTTCAGCCCGGGCGACACCATCAACGTGCACGTCAAGGTCATCGAGGGCGCCAAGGAGCGCGTCCAGGTGTTCAAAGGCGTGGTGATCCGTCGGCAGGGCGGTGGCAGTCGTGAGACGTTCACCGTGCGCAAGGAGAGCTATGGCGTCGGCGTCGAGCGGACCTTCCCGGTGCATTCGCCGAACATCGACCATATCGAGGTGGTGACCCGTGGCGATGTCCGCCGCGCAAAGCTGTACTACCTGCGTGAACTCCGCGGCAAGAAGGCCAAGATCAAGGAGAAGCGCTGATCTGGTGCGCGTGGGCGGCCCCGTCGGGTCGTTGCGGCGCTTTACCAGCCGACAAACTCTGCTGGCTACGCTGATCTCGTGACCGATACCACGGACTCATCTGAGCCCCAGTCGGAACCCGGTAAGTCAGAGCCTAAGGTCTCTACCCGCCCCCCGGACGACGCTTCCTCTGGCGAGGCGACGCAAGTGCTGGACGACGCGGCCGACGGCGAAGGCGAGCCCAAGAAAAAGTCCGCGCTGCGGGAACTGGCGATCCTGGCGGTCATCGCCGTGGTGCTCTACTACGTCATGTTGACGTTCGTGGCGCGTCCGTACCTGATTCCGTCGGAATCCATGGAGCCCACGCTGCACGGCTGCACTGGCTGCGTCGGCGACCGGATCATGGTGGACAAGCTCACCTATCGCTTCGGCACACCGCATCCCGGGGATGTCATCGTCTTCAAGGGACCGCCGCCCTGGAACCTGGGCTATAAGTCGATCCGTTCTCCCAACACCGCGCTGCGCTGGGTGCAGAACGCGCTGTCCTTCATCGGTTTCGTGCCGCCGGACGAAAACGACCTCGTCAAGCGGGTCATTGCGGTCGGCGGGCAAACGGTGCAGTGCCGGGCCGACACCGGCCTGACCGTCAACGGCAAACCGCTCAAGGAGCCGTTTCTGGACCCCGCCACCATGATGGCGGATCCGGCGGTGTACCCGTGCTTGGGCAGCGAGTTCGGGCCCGTCAGCGTCCCGCAGGGCAGGTTGTGGGTAATGGGCGACAATCGGACACACTCGGCGGACTCGCGGGCCCACTGCACGAGCATCCCCGCCGACGCACTCAAGGGCATTCTGTGCACCGGTGATCCCATGTCGGGAACGGTGCCGGTGTCCAATGTCATCGGCAAGGCCAGGTTCATCGTGTGGCCGCCGTCGCGATGGGGTGGTGTGGGTTCGGTGAACCCTCAGCAGGGTCAGTAGCCGTGGCCACGGCGTGGCCGCCGCGCGCGGTGATCCGCAAGTCGTCGGGGTTGCGCACCCTGGAGTCAGCGCTGCATCGCAGCGGCCTGGGGCCGGTGGCCGGGGTGGACGAGGTGGGCCGCGGCGCGTGCGCTGGCCCGCTGGTGGTGGCGGCCTGCGTGCTCAGCCCGAACCGGCTGGAAAGCCTTGCTGCACTTGATGATTCGAAGAAGCTCAACGAGAAGGTGCGGGAGAGGCTGTTCCCGCTGATCTGTCGCTACGCACTGGACTATCACGTGGTGTTCATTCCCTCGGTCGAGGTCGACCGGCGCGGGGTGCATGTGGCCAATATCGAAGGCATGCGGCGCGCGGTGGCCGGCTTGTCGATGCGCCCCGGGTATGTGCTGAGCGACGGCTTCCGAGTGCCGGGCCTGCCGATGCCATCGCTGCCGGTGATCGGGGGAGACGCGGCCGCCGCCTGCATCGCGGCGGCCAGCGTGCTGGCGAAGGTAAGCCGGGACCGGCTGATGGTGGCCATGGAAGCCGACCACCCCGGTTACGGGTTCGCCGAACACAAGGGCTACAGCACGCCGGCGCACAGCATGGCGCTGACCCGGCTGGGGCCCTGCGCTGAGCACCGGTATTCGTTCATCAACGTCCGGCGGGTGGCGTCCCAATCTGGCAAGGGTGCGAAGACACGGGTGGTGGCCGAGTGCAAACCCGACCCTCCGGGCGAGCGGGGCGAATTCCGGTGAGGAAAGATGGGGCGAGACTTTCCGCCCCGGGGGCCGGGAAGGCGGGGACAGTGGCAGGAAAAGGACGTCTGAGCAGATGAGTGCGGAAGATCTCGAAAAGTACGAAACCGAGATGGAGCTCTCGCTGTACCGCGAATACAAGGACATCGTCGGGCAGTTCAGCTACGTGGTGGAAACCGAGCGGCGCTTCTATCTGGCCAACAGCGTGGAAATGGTGCCGCGCAACGCCGACGGCGAGGTCTACTTCGAGCTGCGGCTCTCCGATGCCTGGGTGTGGGACATGTACCGGCCGGCGCGGTTCGTCAAACAGGTGCGAGTGGTCACCTTCAAGGACGTCAACATCGAGGAAGTCGAGAAGCCGGAGCTGCGGCTACCGGAATAACTCAGGTAGCCAGCGGATTCTCGCCTGCGCCGATGGACGGCAGCTGACCCCGCGATTCGATCACGGCCCGTGCCACGTCCGCCAGCTTGATGTTCAGGGTCTGGGAGTGGCGGCGCAGCAGGTCGAATGCGTCTTCTTCGGTCATCCCGTGCAGCAGCATCAGCATGCCGACCGCCTTGCCGATCTCTCGGTTGCTGAGTAGGCCTCTGCGCAGGCTGGCGGCGTCTTCGCCTTTTGCGACCGCGTTGATGGCCACGCTGGCGAACGCGGCCAGCACCGCGGCTCGTCCGGCGGCCTCGGCGTCGAACAGGTTCGGGGTGTCGCTGAACAGGTTGAGTGCGGCACCCTTGCGCTTGTCGACCAGCAGCCGAAATCCCATAGCTCCGCGGACAGGTGTTTCGGCAACCAGCACGGCCGCCAGCTTGGGCCACATGGACGGCGTGGTCAGGTCCGGATCGATCTGAGGAGTTTCCTCCTCGATCGCATCGATACACGGGCCCTCGCCGCTGCGCCGTTCCAGTTCGTCGATGGACTGCGCGAGGTGGTCACTGGCGCCGACCGTGACGTAGCGATCGTGGTCGCGCACCAACAGGCTGGCGTGATCGCAGCCCTGGACGACCAGGGTCGCGGCGACGCAGATCGCCGCGTACATCTCGCCGGGATCGGAGCCCTGGTAGATGATCTCGGCGAGCGCCGCGAAGACCGTCCCCGGGTCGGCCATCTCTCCGCCGGGCAGTGGCTCGTCGGGCGCACCGGCACTCGATGTGTCTGCCATGTTGTGCCTCACTTCCGGCCATCTCGGTGGACTGGTCGGTAGGCGCCCGAAGCCCACGACCCCACGTCGTAGCCTAATTCACGCGCTGCAGCCGGACCGTGTTTCGGGTGGTCGGACGTGGGCCGATGTAGTTTGGCGTGGTGAGGTTTCACCGCTTGGCGATCGTGATGGCGTAATGGGGAACGTCACCGCGCGTCGGCGCGCAAAGCATCTCAACGCTGATCGGGCGATCATCCGGCCGGAAACACTGGCCGTCGAGGAGCCGCTGGAAATCCGGGTCAACGGGACGCCGGTGACCGTGACCATGCGGACACCCGGCTCGGATATCGAACTCGCCCAAGGCTTTCTGCTCACTGAAGGGGTCATCACCGATCGCGAGCACGTGCAGACCATCCGCTACTGCGACGGCCGCGACGACAATGGGGTCAATACGTACAACGTTCTCGATGTGACCCTGGCTCCCGGCGTCAAACCGCCCGATCTCGATGTCACCCGGAACTTTTACACCACCTCGTCGTGCGGGGTCTGCGGAAAGGCGTCCCTGGACGCGGTCCGGGTGATCAGCCGCTTCTCGCCGGGTGATGATCCCGCCACTGTGAGCGCCGCCAGGCTCAAGGCCATGCCCGGTGAACTGCGTGGGGCGCAAAAGGTTTTCGAGAGCACCGGCGGACTTCACGCCGCGGCGTTGTTCGCACCGGACGGCGTGATGCTGGTGGTGCGCGAAGACATCGGCAGGCACAATGCCGTCGACAAGGTCATCGGCTGGGCGTTGGAACACGGGCGGGTCCCGTTGACCGGCTCGGTGCTGCTGGTGAGCGGGCGGGCATCGTTTGAGCTGACGCAGAAAGCCGTGGTGGCCGGGATTCCGGTGCTGGCCGCGGTGTCGGCGCCGTCGTCGCTGGCGGTGTCGCTGGCCGAAGAGTCCGGGCTCACGCTGGTGGCTTTCCTGCGGGAGGATTCGATGAACGTGTACACCCGAGCGGATCGAATCACGTAGCTGTGGATGCGCCCGCGACTGTGGATAACCGGTCGCTGGGTCGGGTCGGAAACGGCCGCCGTGCCATGTCTTGTCAGCGCCACTGGGCAAGTTGGCGGCATGACGACAGCAAAGGCCTCCGGGGCCGAGAAGACACTGACCCGGATCCAGCTTGGAGCGATGGGCGAGGCCCTCGCTGTGGACCATCTGAGCAGGATGGGATTGCGGATCCTGCAACGCAACTGGCGCTGCCGGTACGGCGAGCTCGATGTGATCGCTTGCGACGACGCCAGCCGCACGGTGGTGTTCGTCGAGGTCAAGACGCGCACTGGCGACGGTTTCGGCGGCTTGGCCTATGCGGTCACCGAGCGCAAGGTCCGACGGCTACGCCGGCTTGCGGGGCTGTGGCTGGCCGGCCAGGACGAGCACTGGGCCGCGGTACGCATCGATGTGATCGGAGTGCGGGTCGGGCGGCGGCGTTGCCCGGAGATCACGCACGTGCAGGGGATCGGCTGATGGCGCTGGGTCGTGCGTTCTCAGTCGCGGTGCGCGGACTGGATGGCGAGATCGTGGAAATCGAGGCCGACATCACCTCCGGGCTGCCGGGTGTGCACCTGGTGGGTCTGCCCGACGCCGCGCTGCAGGAGTCTCGGGACCGGGTGCGGGCGGCGGTGACGAACTGTGGAAACAGTTGGCCGATGGCTCGACTCACGCTTGCACTGTCACCGGCGACGCTGCCGAAAATGGGATCCGTCTACGACATCGCGCTGGCGGCGAGCGTGCTGTCGGCGCAGCGAAAAAATCCGTGGGAGCTCCTGGAAAAGACGGTGCTGCTCGGCGAGCTGTCCCTGGACGGCCGAGTCCGGCCGGTGCGCGGGGTGCTGCCCGCCGTGCTGGCCGCCAAACGTGGCGGCTGGCCGGCCGTCGTCGTTCCGGCGGACAACCTCGCCGAGGCCAGCTTGGTCGACGGCATCGACGTGTGGGGTGTTCGCACCCTGGGCCAACTACAGAGCTGGCTGTGCGGTTCGGCGCGCTTGGACCAGCGGATTACCGGCGAGACCACGGTCGCCGAGCAGACCGCGGATCTGGCCGACGTGGTCGGGCAGTCGCAGGCGCGGTTCGCGGTCGAAGTGGCCGCAGCTGGGGCGCATCATCTCATGCTGACCGGCCCGCCTGGTGTCGGTAAAACGATGCTGGCGCAACGGCTTCCGGGATTATTGCCAAGACTGACGGACGGTGAGGCCCTCGAGGTGACCGCGATTCACTCGGTAGCAGGACTGCTGACCGCAGACACGCCGCTGATCACCTGGGCGCCATTCGTGGCGCCACACCACAGTTCCAGCGTCGCAGCCCTTGTCGGCGGCGGTTCGGGGATGGCCCGACCCGGCGCCGTCAGCCGAGCGCACCGCGGCGTGCTGTTCCTGGACGAGTGCGCGGAAATCAGCGTTTCCGCGCTCGAAGCATTGCGAACCCCGTTGGAGGACGGCGAAATTCGCCTGGCCCGCCGCGACGGCGTGGCGTGCTATCCGGCCCGGTTCCAGCTGGTGCTGGCCGCCAACCCGTGCCCGTGCGCGCCCTCGGATCCGCGCGACTGCATCTGCGCGGCGGCGGCCAAGCGGCGCTATCTGGGCAAGCTCTCCGGGCCGCTGCTGGACCGGGTGGACCTGCGGGTGCAGATGCATTCGGTGCGGGCAGGCGCAATTTCGGCGGCCGACGGTGAATCCACGGCACAAGTCCGCGACCGGGTGGCGCAGGCACGCGAGACGGCCGCGGCGCGCTGGCGTCCACACGGATTCCACACCAACGCCGAAGTGAGCGGGTCGTTGCTACGCCGGGAGTTCCGCCCCAGCAACGCCGCCATGGACCCGTTGCGCACCGCCCTGGACCGGGGGTTGCTCAGCATTCGTGGGCTGGACCGCACGTTGCGGGTCGCGTGGAGTCTGGCCGACCTGGCCGGCCGAAATTCGCCGGGACTCAACGAAGTCGCCGCGGCGCTGAGCTTTCGGCAAGCGGGGGTCCGGCGATGACCGCAACCTTGGACGACGCCGCATGCAGGGCGTGGGCCTACCTGTCTCGGGTGGCCGAGCCGCCGTGCCCACAACTGGCCGCCCTGGTGCGGGCCGTTGGCCCGGAGGAGGCGGCCGACCGAGTGCGTCGGCGGCTGGTCAACGACGAGCTGGCAAGGCACACCGAAGCCAGGCATCAAATAGATTCAGCCGCAGCAGATCTCGAGCTACTCGCGCAGCGCGGTGGCCGGTTGATCACACCGGACAGCGACGAGTGGCCGCTGCTCGCATTCGCCGCGTTCGCCGGGGCCGGAACCAGGCCTCGCGTCGGGCCGCCGCTGGTGTTGTGGGCACAAGGGCCCGGCGCGCCTGGACGAAGTGGCGCATCGTGCGGCCGCTGTGGTCGGGACCCGAGCGGCCACCGCATATGGCGAGCAGGTGGCCGCCGACTTGGCGGCCGGGCTGGTTGAGCACGATGTCGCGGTGGTCTCCGGCGGCGCGTACGGCATCGACGGCGCGGCTCACCGCGCGGCACTGGCCTGCGACGGGATCACCGTGGCTGTACTGGCCGGCGGCATCGATATCCCTTATCCGGCAGGCCATTCGGCGCTGTTGCACCGCATCGCCCGACACGGGCTGGTGTTCACCGAATACCCGCCGGGAATCCGGCCGGCGCGGCACCGGTTCCTGACCCGTAACCGCTTGGTGGCCGCCGTCGCCGGGGCCGCGGTCGTGGTGGAAGCCGGCCTGCGCAGCGGCGCGGCGAATACCGCGGCCTGGGCGCGGGCGCTGGGCCGGGTGGTGGCTGCGGTGCCCGGGCCCGTGACGTCGTCGGCATCGGCGGGTTGTCATGCCCTGCTGCGCGACGGCGCGGAGCTGGTCACCCGAGCCGACGACATCGTGGAGCTCGTTGGTCACGTCGGCGAAATCGCCGCCGAGGAACCACGGCCCGTCACGACGCTCGACGGGCTGGGTGAGGCCGAGCGTCAGGTGTACGAGGCGTTGCCTGGCCGCGGTGCGGCCACCGTCGACGAGATCGCGGTCGCATCGGGGCTGGTGCCCGAGCATGTGCTGGGACCGCTGGCGATGCTCGAGGTGGCCGGGTTCGCCGAGCGTCGCGAGGGTAGGTGGCGGATTGTCCGCGACGCCCGAGCTGCGAAGATGCCGCGACTCGTATAGTCGGCTAGTGGTCGGGTCCGGACAGGAGGACAAGTGGCAGGTCGCCCCCTTCAGCGCTTCAAAGTCGTGGGTACTGAACAACTCGCACCGCATATGGTTCGGGTACTGCTTGAGGGCAGTGATTTCGACACCTTTGTGCCGAGCAATTTCACCGACTCCTACGTCAAGCTGGTATTCGTCCCTGACGACGTCGACGTGGCCGGGTTGCCCCGGCCGCTGACCTTGGACAGCTTCGCCGAACTGCCCCCGGAGAAAAAGCCTTCGGTGCGGACCATCACCGTTCGCAAGGTCGACGCCGCGGCGCATCAGATCGCACTCGACATCGTGACTCACGGGGAGCACGGCGTGGCGGGTGTTTGGGCGGCCACCGCCCAGCCGGGCCAGGTGATCTATCTGATGGGGCCCGGCGGGGCCTATACCCCCGACCCGGCGGCCGATTGGCATCTGTTGGCCGGCGACGAATCCGCGCTGCCGGCCATCGCCACCGCGCTGGAAGCGTTGCCCGCCAATGCGATTGGCAAGGCGTTCATCGAGGTGGCTGGCCCCGACGACATAATCTCGTTGACCGCGCCCGAGGGTGTCCAGGTGAGCTGGGTCTATCGCGGTGGCCGGGCCGACATGGTGTCCGACGACCGTGCCGGTAATTTCGCGCCGTTGATCGAGGCGGTCACCACCACGTTGTGGTTGCCGGGTCAGGTGCACGTCTTCATCCACGGCGAGGCGCAGGTCGTCATGCATAACCTGCGGCCATACATCCGCAAAGAGCGTGGCGTGGAGACGAAGTGGGCGTCGTCGATTTCGGGCTATTGGCGTCGGGGGCGCACCGAAGAGACGTTCCGCCAATGGAAGAAGGAACTTGCCGAGGCGGAAGCCGGGGCCCGCTAAGGGCTCGTCAGGCTGACCGCCTGCTGGCATTCTGATCGCATGGCATTCGGCGACTACCAGAACGAGATCTACTTCCAGGGTCTGGCCGGGGTGGTGCCAAGCCTGCCGATGGCCTTCGCCGAGTTGGAGGCGCGGGCCGAGCTGGCCCTGCCACCGTCGGTGTGGTCCTACGTCGCCGGTGGCGCCGGTGACGAACGCACGCAGCGGGCCAACCGCGAGGTCTTCGACCACTGGGGTTTGATCCCGCGTATGTTCGCCGCGGCCACCCAACGCGACCTATCGGTGGAGTTGTTCGGCTTGACCTTGCCGTCTCCGTTGTTCATGGTGCCGATCGGCGTCATCGGGCTTTGCGCTCAAGACGGCCATGGCGACTTGGCCACCGCACGCGCGGCCGCGCACACCGGCGTACCGATGGTCGCGTCGACGTTGACCGTCGACCCGATGGAAGACATCGCGGCTGCGTTGGGCGATACACCCGGGTTTTTTCAGCTCTACACCCCGACCGATCGCGAGCTGGCTGCCAGCTTGGTGCAGCGCGCCGAGGCGGCCGGATTCAAGGGCATCGTCATCACCCTCGACACCTGGGTCACTGGCTGGCGACCGCGTGACCTGCGCACCTCGAACTTCCCGCAGCTGCGCGGCCACTGCCTGAACAACTACTTCAGCGACCCGGTCTTTCGCGCCAGCCTGCAACGCCCGCCGGAAGAAGACCCGCAAGGCGCCATTCTGCGCTGGGTTCAGGTCTTCGGAAACCCCCTGAGCTGGGAAGACCTGCCCTGGCTGCGGTCACTGACCAAGCTGCCGCTGCTGGTGAAGGGCATCTGCCACCCCGACGACGCCCGCCGGGCCAAGGACGGCGGCGTCGACGGCATCTACTGCTCCACCCACGGCGGCCGACAGGCCAACGGCGGCTTGCCCGCCCTGGATTGCCTGCCCGGGGTCGTCGAGGCGGCCGACGGCCTGCCGGTGCTGTTCGACTCGGGGATCCGCAGCGGGGCCGACGTCATCAAGGCCCTGGCGCTCGGCGCGACGGCGGTGGGGGTGGGCCGCCCCTACGCATATGGTTTGGCGCTCGGCGGCATGGACGGCATCGTCCACGTCCTGCGCACGCTGCTCGCCGAAGCGGACCTGATCATGGCCGTTGACGGCTATCCGACGCGCAAAGATCTCACCCCGGACACACTTCGGCGCGTCGGCTAAGGCCCAGCGGCTGCTGCCTGCGACCGTGGGGGAGTGCAGGCGATCCTCGAGGAGTTCGACGAGTTCCTGGAATTGCAGTGCCTGCGTTCCGCGCACACTCGTCGCGCGTATTCGGGCGACCTGCGTTCGTTGTTCGCCTACCTCGACGCCCAGGGTGTCGGCCTGGACGGATTGAGCCTGCCCCTGCTGCGGTCGTGGCTGGCCAGCGCGGCCACGACCGGTGCCGCCCGCACCACGCTGGCCCGTCGTACCTCGTCGGTCAAAACGTTTACCGCATGGGCGACGCGGCGTGGCCTGCTGACCGCCGATCCGGCCGCCCGGCTGCAAGTGCCGAAGGCACATCGCACCCTGCCGGCAGTGCTGCGCCAGGATCAGGCGCTGGACGCCATGGCGGCCGCGAAATCCGGTGCCGAGCAAGGCGATCCGTTAGCACTGCGGGACCGGGTGATCGTCGAGATGCTGTATGCGACGGGTATCCGGGTCAGCGAGCTGTGCGGGCTGGACATCGACGATGTGGACACTCAGTACCGAGTGGTGCGGGTGCTGGGCAAGGGCAACAAGCAGCGCACCGCGCCATACGGCGTGCCCGCGGCCGACGCACTTCGTGCCTGGCACAGCGACGGGCGTCCGGCTCTGGTCTCCGCGGAATCCGGGCCGGCGCTGCTGCTGGGCGCGCGGGGGCGGCGGCTCGACGTGCGTCAGGCGCGCACTGTGGTGCACCAGACCATCGCCGCGGTAAACGGCGCGCCCGACATGGGGCCACACGGGCTGCGGCACAGCGCGGCCACCCATTTACTGGAAGGCGGGGCCGACCTGCGGGTCGTCCAGGAGTTGCTGGGCCATTCCAGCCTGGCGACGACCCAGCTGTACACCCACGTGGCGGTGTCCCGGTTGCGTGCGGTGCACGATCAGGCTCACCCGCGGGCCTGATCGGCGCGTCGAGTGTGCGCTGATGGGGTCGAGCGTGCGTGCAGGGCGAAATTTCGGGCCGCAGAGCGCCCTAGCCGCACACACAAAGCCGTAGCAGCACGCGCGAGGCCGGCTACGGGTTCAGCGGTTTGAGCCGGACCGGGGTGGATTTCAGCAGGCCCAGTGGATCGACATAGTCGGCTCCCGACGCCGGACCCCACATCGCGCCCCAGTGCAAACACGCCGCGGCCGCACAGCCGTCGTGCCCGGCCATGCAACTCGCCGATCACGGTCTGCGCCGTCACCTGCTGACCGGCGACCACGGCCGCCCGGACCGGCTCATAGCTGGTCCGCAGTCCGCCGGGATGGGCCAGCGACACCACCGGTCGCCCGGCCAGCACCCCGGCGAACACCACGGTGGCGCTGCCGGCGGCGTATACCCGCTGGCCAGGGCTGCCCGACAGGTCCACGCCGCGGTGCCCCGGCTTCCAGTCCGGCGAGGGGGCGTCGAATCCCGCGGACGACGGCCGGAGCGGGCCGCAGCGGCCAATCCAGCCGAACGTCGTCGGCAACCGCCGGCGCCGCGCTGACCAGTGCCAGAGTCAGGATCAGTACCGCGCGCCACACGCCATGAGTTCAGCGTGGTGTTGACGACCGGGCTACTCGCGTTTGCCCAATCTGTGCACGGATGCCTTTGTGTGGACGGGTATGGACACGCGTTGGGAAAACCACCAGCTGAGTCGGTGTAAACTGCTCGTCGCAGCCCGTTCGCGGGTCGACTTCGCGCGTCTGCACCGCGGCTCCCGTTCCACTGGGAGTCCGCACCGCGTGCCGGGCGGTCCCGTACCAGGTTTCTGGCTGGGTCCGGCATCGCAGCAGTCGCCAGGGCCTGGCTTCACCCGATGCCGGGCGACAACCGACACAAAGGAATGGCCGGTAATGGCTGTCGTAACCATGAAGCAGCTGCTTGACAGCGGCACCCACTTCGGGCATCAGACCCGTCGCTGGAACCCCAAGATGAAGCGGTTCATTTTCACCGACCGCAACGGCATCTACATCATCGATCTGCAGCAGACGCTGACCTACATCGACAAGGCGTACGAGTTCGTCAAAGAGACCGTCGCCCACGGTGGCAGCGTCATGTTCGTCGGCACCAAGAAGCAGGCGCAGGAGTCCGTCGCGGCCGAAGCGACCCGCGTCGGCATGCCGTACGTCAACCAGCGCTGGCTGGGTGGCATGCTCACCAACTTCTCCACCGTGCACAAGCGTCTGCAGCGCCTCAAGGAGCTCGAGGCGATGGAGCAGACCGGTGGCTTCGAGGGCCGCACCAAGAAGGAAATCTTGATGCTGACCCGCGAGAAGAACAAGCTGGAACGCAGCCTCGGCGGTATCCGCGACATGGCCAAGGTGCCGTCGGCGATCTGGGTCGTCGACACCAACAAAGAGCACATCGCCGTCGGCGAGGCCCGCAAGCTCGGTATCCCGGTCATCGCGATCCTGGACACCAACTGCGACCCGGACGAGGTCGACTACCCGATCCCGGGCAACGACGACGCCATCCGTTCGGCCGCGCTGCTGACCAAGGTCATCGCTTCGGCGGTCGCCGAGGGCCTGCAAGCCCGCGCCGGAGCTGGCCGCACCGACGGCAAGCCCGAGGCGGAGGCTGCCGAGCCGCTGGCCGAATGGGAGCAGGAGCTGTTGGCCTCGGCCACGGCGACGGCCGCCGCGCCAGCCGCAGGCACCACCGAATCCGTTAATGGCGCTCCAGAATCAACCCCCACGGAAGGCTGAGATGGCGAACTACACCGCTGCCGACGTCAAGCGACTTCGTGAGCTGACCGGCGCCGGCATGCTCGACTGCAAGAACGCGCTGGTGGAAACGGACGGTGACTTCGACGAGGCTGTCGAGGCACTCCGGATCAAGGGCGCTAAAGACGTCGGCAAGCGCGCCGAGCGGGCCACCGCCGAAGGTCTTGGTTGCGGCCAAGGGCGGCGCGCTCATCGAGCTGAACAGCGAAACCGACTTCGTCGCCAAAAACGCCGAGTTCCAAACGGCTGCCGACGAGATCGTTGCGGCGGCGGCCGAGTCCAAGGCCGCCGACGTCGATGCCCTGAAAGCTGCCAGCATCGGCGACAAGACGGTCGAGCAGGCCATCGCCGATCTGTCGGCGAAGATCGGGGAGAAGCTCGAGTTGCGCCGCGTCGCGTTCTTCGACGGCACGGTCGAGACCTACCTGCACAAGCGGGCCGCGGACCTGCCGCCCGGCCGTCGGCGTGCTGGTCGAGTACACCGGTAGCAACGCAGAAGCGGCACACTCCGCCGCACTGCAGATCGCCGCGCTCAAGGCGCGCTATCTGACCCGCGACGAGGTGCCGGAAGACGTCGTGGCCAGCGAGCGACGCATCGCCGAGGAGACCGCCAAGGCGGAGGGCAAGCCGGAGCAGGCGCTGCCCAAGATCATCGAGGGCCGGCTGAACGGCTTCTTCAAGGACGCCGTGCTGCTCGAGCAGCCGTCGGTATCGGACAACAAGAAGACGGTCAAAGCCTTGCTCGACGAGGCGGGCGTGACGGTGACTCGGTTCGTTCGCTTCGAGGTGGGCCAGACCTAGCCGGCGACCGTGAGCGGCTAGCGTCAGTGGTATGCGACGCGTGCACGCTTTCGGTGACGATGCCCTCGGTGACTTCGACGCGATCGGCCTCGGTGAGGCCATCCGATCGGGTCGGGTCAGCCGGGCCGACGTCGTCGAGGCGGCCATCGCCCGCATCGACGCCGTCAACCCCGCCCTGAACGGGTTGGCGTACAAGGCGTTTGACCAGGCCCGCAAAACCGCTACGGCCAACCCGTCGACCGGCTTCTTCAGCGGCGTCCCCACGTTTTTCAAAGACAACGTCGACGTCGCCGGCCAACCGACCATGCGGGGCGCCGACGCCTGGACGCCGTTTGACGCTGCGGCCGACGGCCAGTTCACCCAGCTGTATCTGGCCACCGGCCTGACACCGCTGGGCAAGACGCAGATGTCGGAGTTCGGGTTCAGCGCGTCCGCCGAGCATCCCCGGCTGGGGCCGGTCCGCAATCCATGGGACACCGACTACACCGCCGCCGCGTCGTCGTCGGGTTCGGGTGCGTTCGTCGCCGCCGGCGTGGTGCCGATCGCCCATGCCAACGACGGCGGCGGTTCGATTCGAATTCCCGCCGCCTGCAACGGAATCGTCGGGCCTCAAGCCGTCGCGTGGCCGGTTGCCGCTCGACCCGGAGCTGAGCCGGATGCCGGTCGGCATCGTCGCCCACGGCGTGCTGACCCGCTCGGTGCGCGACACCGCGGCGTTTTACCGGGAAGCCGAGCACATCTGGCGTAACCACAAACTGGCGCCGATCGGAGACGTCACCGGACCGGGCAGACAGCGGCTGAGGATCGCCGTGGCGACCCGTTCGGTGCTGCGTGAGTGCAGCCCCGAATTGCGCGAGCTGACGCTGAAGACCGCGGGGCTCCTGGAGGAGTTAGGGCATCGCGTCGAGCACATCGACCAGCACCCGGTGCCGGAGAGTTTCGTCGACGACTTCGTGCTGTATTGGGGATTCCTGGCGCTGGCGCAGGTCCGCTCCGGGCGTCGGGCGTTCGGCAAGTCGTTTGACCGCAGCAAGCTCGACGCGCTGACGCTGGGCCTGGACCGGCACACCAGCCGCAACCTGCACCGGCTTCCGCGCGCGATCCTGCGGCTGCGCGGTATGCGGCGGCGCAGCGCCGAGTTCTACCGCACGTACGACGCACTGCTCACCCCGACGCTTGCCGATCCGACGCCGCGCATCGGCTACCTGGCTCCCACCGACTATCGGCAGGTGATCGATCGGCTGATCGATTGGGTTGCGTTCACCCCGATGCAGAACGTCACCGGCGACCCGGCGATTTCGCTGCCGTTGGCCCAAAGCGCCGACGGTATGCCGGTGGGCATGATGCTGGGCGCCGACATCGGGCAGGAAGCGCTGCTGCTGGAACTGGCCTACGAACTCGAAGAGGCCCGGCCCTGGGCCCGGATCCAAGCCGCAGCGTAATCCGCGTCAGTCGGACCCGAGTTTGTCGAGCATGCGCTTGAAATCGCGTTGTTGGGTCGCGGTCAACTTGGCCAGGATGCGGCTATCAGCGACCC
The DNA here is from genome assembly GCA_963826365.1 of uncultured Actinomycetota bacterium. Taxonomy (GTDB): domain Bacteria; phylum Actinomycetota; class Actinomycetes; order Mycobacteriales; family Mycobacteriaceae; genus Mycobacterium. The sequence goes on from CAWGXA010000024.1 coordinate 78,719, forward strand.
GCACCGCGGCCTCCGCGCGTTTCAACAGCGTGCGGCCCTGACTGGTCAGGCTGGCCGGCAGGGCGCGCCCGGAGGACACCGACGTTGGCCGTGCCACGGCGCCAACCTCTTCCAGCCCGCGCAGCACCGTGTTCATGGCCTGCGGTGTGACGTTGCTGTTCCGGGAAAGCTCGGCACTCGACAGTCCTGGGTTCATCGAAAGCATTCGCAGGCAGACGAATTCGGGAAGGGTCAGGCCAAGTGGACCCAACACGGCGGACGACTTCGGGTCGCAGCACGGCTGCCACCCGGTAAAGGAGGTAGCCAAGCGGGGCATCGTCAGTCGCAACCACGTCAACGATATTGACATATCAGCGCCTCGTATCGAACCTGCCTCACCCGATTGAAAACGCCGGCCTGGGGTAGCCGACGTGAAGCCGAGGAGGTTTTGGATGCCTAAGACGACCAAGGGTGGCGAGGCGAGAAAGGACGAGTTGCCGAGCACACTGCGCCGTTCCAATCGCAAAGCGCAGCGAACGTTCGCCAAAGCGCACGATGCGGCCGCCGAAGAATACGGCAGCGAAGAGCGGGCACATCGCGTCGCCTACGCGGCGGTCAAACACAGCTTCGAAAAGATCGGCGACCACTGGGAGCCCAAGGAAAAGAAGGGGCCGTCAGACAAACGGGCCGAGGTCGGCGGTTTGCAAAACGCCATCCCGTCGGCCGAAGGCGTGGACGCCAACGCCAGCAAAAGGCACCTGATGGACGTCGCACGCCGCCTCGATGTGCCGGGTCGGTCGAAGATGAACAAGTCGGAGCTGGTCGATGCGATCAAGAAGCACAACCGCCGCGTCCGGGGCAAGTGACCTGCGGTCGCGAAAGCAATTCGGCTGCAACATTTTCGACGATATAACACACGTCGGCTAAGCAACTGCGCGAGTGGGCATTGGGGCTTTTGGGGCTGGATTTAATCTTTGGGGCGGTTGCGGGCTTTGGGGCGCAACATCATTAGATATCGCATCGGCGAATCACCTTATTTCCCAATATCTGCCGTATTGCCGCAGTACAACCACGCAATGTTTGAAGCCGATGAACACCGGCTATGCGAGTTGGGGTGCGGTGATTCCCGCGCAATGGGGCAAATCATCGTGGAAAAGAATTTGGTAACGATTCGACTGAGAGGTATTTAGCGTGAAGATCACTTCTACTGCTATGAAATCGGTGATCGGTGCCGCCGGTATTGCAACTGTTGGCGCCTTCACCGCAGCGACCGCATACGCTGCGCCGCCCAACATCCAGGGCTTCGGCACTAGCCAGCAGCTCATCGAGGGGCCTCTGGTCACCAACTACACCGTGAGCAACCTGCAGCCGAGCAGCTCGGCGATCCCCGGGTACACGCCAAAAGGCACGCTGTACCAGGCCGACGTCACCGCGAGGTCGGATGGCGGCATGGTTACGCCCATGGTCAACGACTTCATCGCCCGCGGGCCCAACGGCCAGAACTACCGGGTGATCGACAAGGTTCAGGCCCCGGGCAGCCTCAACCCGGCGCCGATCATGCAGGGCAACGAGTCGACCGGGACGCTGTACTTCGACGTGACCGGTGCACCGCCGAATGGCGTTGTGTACAACGAAGGAACGCAAGACATCCTGATCTGGACGTCGAACATCTCCGGTGGCTCGACGCCTGGCGCGCCGACCCAGAGCCCGGCACCTGGTGCGCTGCCTGGCCCGGCGCCCAGCATGCCGACGCACACCTAAGCGGTCAGCCCATCCGGGCCTGACTGTTGCGGACTCCCCGCGCCACCGCCGGTGGCGCGGGGAGTTTTGCGTATTAGCGGCTGGCCCAGGCATTTTGATGGCAGACATGCCGAGTTTAAGCAGGCCTGGGTGGGTACTAGTCAGGGATGAGTTACACAGATCACAGGCCAGCGCCGGTACGTGAACAAGCACAGGAGCACGCCGAACAGGCGCGGACGAAGATGGAGGAACGTCGCCGCGATCAGGACGGCGGCCTGAGCGGTTGGGTAGCGGATCGCGCGGGCGAGTGGGACCTCAGTGGGCAGGATGAAGCCACCCTGCAACGCCAGAAGTTTTTCTGGAATGTGTTGATCGACTATTGGTTCCGCATGGAGATCGACGGGTGGGAGCAGATTCCCGGGTCGCCGGTGCTGTTGGTCGGCATCCACTCGGGCGCCCCGTTCGTCTGGGACGCCTGGACCGTTGGTATCCAGTGGTGGCGGCGGTTCGGCCAGGACCGTCCGTTGCATGGGACAGCCCATGACGCATTGATGGCGATCCCGATGATCGGGCGCTACTTCCGGTCGATGGGGGTCCTTCCGGCCGCGCCGGATGCGATCGCCACCGCACTGGCGGAGGGCCGCGACGTCGCGCTATGGCCCGGCGGGGAAGTGGACTCGCTGCGTCCGTGGGCTGAACGCGATCGTGCAAACCTTGCGGGGCGCAACGGCTTTGTGAAGATGGCGATTCGCGCCGGGGTGCCGATAGTGCCGATTGCGACCGTCGGCGGCGCCGACGCCATGCCGGTGCTCATCCGCGGTGATCGACTGTCGAAGGTGTTACAACTCGACCGCCTGCTGCGGCTCAAGGTATTTCCGCTGGCGATCTCTCTTCCGTGGGGCATCGCCCCGGCGGCCCTTCCGCAGCTTCCGCTGCCGGCCAAGATCAGGACCCGGTTCATGCCCGCTGTCGAGCTCGACCACGATCCGGCGCGCGCCGAGGACGACGAGTACGTCGACGGCAAATACCGAGAAGTTCAAGACAGTATCCAGCGAGGAATGGATGCACTCGCGCGCAAGCGTGCGCTGCCGCTGTTTGCGTAGTGGCTAATGCGAAACTGGTTGCAGGATAAGCGATTATGCCCGGACTGTGTTCTGCGCCGGGTCAGTGACAATCCACTGCGGCTGCGGTGGCGTCATCGCCATGTAGCCGACGCCGCGGACGGTGTCGATCATCGATTCGTGCTCGGTTCCGAGCTTCGCGCGCAGCCGTCGAACGTGGACGTCGACGGTGCGGACCCGACCGTTGCAGTCATAGCCCCACACCTCATGCATCAGGCGGGTTCGGCTGAACGCCCGACCGGCATGTTGCACAAGGAAATTCAGCAACTTGAATTCGGTGACGGTGAGGCTCAGCTCCTTGCCGGCCAATGACGCGGTGAAACTGGACGGGTGCAGGAGGAGTTCGCCGAACTTCAAGGTGCCGTGCACCGTACTGCGTCGCCGTTTGATCGCCAGCCGCAACCGTGTCTCCAGCTCGTCCGCGCTGGCGGCAGGCATCATCACATCGTCGAAATGCCAGTCGACGTCGACCGCAACGAAGTCCCTGGGCGCAACGACGGCCACCACTGCGACACCTGGTGCGTTGGCGGTGAGGCTGCGGCAGACTCCGCGCGCCGCCGCCAGGTCGGTGCGTGCATCGATGATCGCCACGTCGGCGGTGTCGTGGTGCCCACCGGTGAGCTCATCGAGGGGCGCGCGTCGAATGGTTTGCGTCAATGACGTCAGGGTCGGTAACGCAGATTCGAAGTCGTTTTCGTCGGTAACGAGTAGTACGTCCACAAAGACATCTCCAAAATCTCGAGAGAGCGTGCCTTGCTCCCCGACCCCGTAGGCACCTCATCAGGAGATGACCGCCAGCGCAGCGCTGGATACCCCCGTCAGGGCAGAAGTATGCCAAAGTTTTCGGCCGCTGTTCGGGGAAATGTCCATTCCAGCCGACCGAGCCGACTATTAACCGCCCAGAAAGATCGATGGGCCCGGTCCGTTGTGCACGGACCGGGCCCATCTTTGCGACAAGCTACTGATTGGACTTCTGGCGCTCCTCGGCGACCTTGGCGGCGCCGCGAGCCGCTTCGGCTTCGGCTTCTTTCTTCGCCGCGTCGCGCTGGGCTTCTGCCTTGTCCTGCTGAGCCTGGCCCTCGCGCGTCAGGTCGTCACGACCGGCAACGGCGCCGACGGCTTCCTTGACTCGGCCCTTGACGTCCTCGACGACGCCCTTAACGGCTTCTGCGGGTCCCGATTTGTTGTCCGCCATGAATGATTCCTCCTCAGGCGTACTGGTGTGAGCGTCTTGCGCTCCTGCCGACCGACCAAAAGGGTCGATCCGATAAAGCGACGTGGCTCGGCCCTATTTCTCAAGACCATCTGTTCCCCCGCCGCGTTGGTGCGGGTTCCCACGCCGTAGCAAGCTCAAACATTCGGTGCCGGAAGCCAAGTCGTGAGCGCGCTGGTTTCCTATGACCTGCGTCGACGGCGTGCTGCGACAACCCGGTCCGATAACTGCGCAAATAATGCACCCCGCCGACGCGAGAGTGTGCTGCGATGGGGCAGGATGTGAAATGCCGTTCCGGGTGGGGGTCGCCTGGGATGGCACTGTCATGCGAGGAGTCTGATGACGCAGCCCGAGCCGACCATCGCCAACGGCGTCCAGCCCGCGGGTAAGGCTAAGTATTCGAGAGTGCTGCTCAAACTCGGCGGCGAGATGTTCGGCGGCGGAGAGGTCGGGCTGGATCCCGACGTCGTCGCGCAGGTGGCACGCCAGATCGCCGAGGTGGTTCGCGACGGCGTGCAGGTCGCCGTGGTGATCGGTGGCGGCAACTTCTTCCGCGGCGCACAGCTGCAGCAGCGCGGCATGGAACGCACCCGTTCGGACTACATGGGCATGCTCGGCACCGTCATGAACAGCCTCGCGCTGCAGGACTTCCTGGAGAAGGAAGGCATCGTCACCCGTGTGCAGACCGCGATCACCATGGGCCAGGTCGCCGAGCCGTACCTCCCGCTGCGCGCTGTGCGACATCTAGAGAAGGGCCGGGTGGTGATCTTCGGGGCCGGCATGGGGCTGCCGTACTTCTCCACCGACACCACCGCAGCGCAGCGCGCGCTGGAGATCGGCGCCGAGGTGGTGTTGATGGCCAAGGCGGTCGATGGGGTGTTCACCGAGGACCCGCGGCACAACCCCGAGGCCGAACTGCTCACTGCGATCAGCCATCGTGAAGTCATCGACCGCGGCCTGCGCGTAGCCGACGCCACCGCGTTCAGCCTGTGCATGGACAATGGCATGCCGATCTTGGTGTTTAACTTGCTGACCAATGGCAATATCGCCCGCGCGGTTGCTGGTGAGAAGATCGGAACGCTGGTCACCACCTGAGGGGAAGACGCGCACATGATTGATGAGGTTCTCTTCGACGCCGAAGAGAAGATGGAAAAGGCCGTGTCCGTGGCCCGTGACGACTTGTCCAACATCCGGACCGGCCGCGCCAACCCAGGCATGTTCAACCGGATCGTGATCGACTACTACGGCACGAACACCCCGATCACCCAGCTGGCCAGCATCAATGTCCCCGAGGCGCGGCTCGTGGTCATCAAGCCCTACGAAAGCAATCAGCTGCAAGCCATCGAGACCGCGATCCGCAACTCCGACTTGGGGCTCAACCCCACCAACGACGGGAACCTGATCAGGGTGGCGGTTCCGCAGCTCACCGAGGAGCGTCGGCGCGAACTGGCCAAACAGGCCAAAAGCAAGGGTGAGGACGCCAAGGTCTCGGTGCGCAGTATCCGTCGTAAGGCGATGGAAGAGCTGCACCGCATCCGCAAAGACGGCGAAGCCGGCGAAGACGAGGTCGGCCGCGCGGAAAAGGATCTGGACAAGACCACCCAGCAGTACGTCACCCAGGTCGAAGACCTGGTCAAGCATAAAGAAGGCGAGTTGCTGGAGGTCTAGCGACCGCTCAGCAACCAAGTCCGTGGCAACCTTCGATGCTGGGGCACGCATCCCGCCAGACGAGCCGGCGTCCGAAGCCGAGAAAACAATGCAGCCGACCAAGAAGACGTCCCGGGCTGGGCGCGATCTGCCCGCCGCTTTCGCGGTGGGGCTGTTTACCGGCGGACTTGTGGTTGTCACGCTGGTCTTCGCACCGCGCTACTGGGTGGTGCTGTGCTCTGGGGCGATTTTGATTGCCAGCCATGAGGTGGTGCGGCGGCTGCGCGAAGCGGGCTATGTCATTCCGGTCATCCCACTGCTGGTCGGTGGACAGGTCACCGTGTGGCTGACCTGGCCATTCGGTGCTCGAGGGGCGTTGGCCGGTTTCGGTGCCACGGTCGTGGTGTGCATGTTCTGGCGGCTGTTCATGCACGACGAAAGCAGGCACCACGATCCTGCCGCCGGCCCGCCACCCCCGTCGAATTACCTGCGCGATGCGTCGGCCACCATCTTCCTGACCGCATGGGTCCCGCTGTTCGCCTCGTTCGCCGCATTGCTGGTCTACCACCCGTCCGAAGGCGCGGGGCGGGTGTTCTGCCTGATGATGACGGTCGTCGCGTCCGACTCGGGTGGCTACGCGTTCGGGGTGCTGTTCGGCAAGCATCCACTGGTTCCGACGATCAGCCCGAAGAAGTCGTGGGAGGGACTTGGCGGTTCGCTGGTCTGCGGGATCACCTCAGCCGTTTTGATCGCGACCTACCTGGTTCACCGGCCGCCGTGGGAAGGCGTTCTGCTGGGCCTCGTGCTGGTGCTGACCTGCGCGCTTGGCGATCTGGTGGAGTCCCAGGTCAAGCGCGACCTCGGTATCAAGGACATGGGCCGGCTGCTCCCCGGTCATGGTGGCCTGATGGACCGGCTCGACGGCGTGCTCCCGGCCGCGGTGGCGGCCTGGACGTTGTTCACACTGCTGCCGGCCTGAGAAGGCCGATACTGGACAGGTCATGGTCCAACAACTGATTTTCGATGAGCCACGCCCGAGCAAGCCGCCGCGGCATTTGGCCGACCTCGACACGGCCGGGCGCGCGTCGGCCGTCGCGGAACTCGGATTGCCGGCGTTTCGGGCCAAGCAGCTCGCGCAGCAGTATTACGGCCGGTTGATCGCCGATCCGCGGCAGATGACCGACCTTCCGGCGGCGGTGCGTGACGCGGTCGCCGAGGCGATGTTCCCGACCCTGCTGACCACCGCCGCCGAAATCAGCTGCGACGCCGGTCAGACCCGAAAAACGTTGTGGCGAGCCGTCGATGGCACCACCTTCGAGTCGGTGTTGATGCGCTACCCGCAGCGCAACACCGTGTGCATCTCGTCGCAGGCGGGCTGTGGCATGGCGTGTCCGTTCTGCGCCACCGGCCAGGGCGGATTGACGCGCAACCTGTCGACCGCCGAGATCCTCGAACAAGTTCGTGCCGCCGCTGTGGCATTGCGCGACGAGTTCGGCGATCGGTTGTCCAACGTGGTGTTCATGGGCATGGGGGAGCCGCTGGCCAATTACGCCAGGGTGCTGGCCGCCGTGCGGCGCATCACCGAGGCGCCGCCGCACGGATTCGGGATTTCGGCCCGCGCGGTCACGGTGTCCACCGTCGGTCTGGCGCCGGCGATCCGCAAGCTCGCCGACGAACGGCTCGGGGTGACCCTGGCGCTATCGCTGCACGCCCCCGACGACGACCTGCGCGACACGCTGGTTCCGGTCAACACCCGGTGGAAGGTCAGCGAGGCGCTGGACGCGGCGAAGTACTACGCCGATGTGACGGGGCGACGGGTGTCGATCGAATACGCGTTGATTCGCGATGTCAACGACCAGCCGTGGCGGGCTGAGCTGCTCGGCAAGCGACTGCATCGCGCGCTGGGACCGCTGGTGCACGTGAATTTGATTCCGCTCAATCCGACGCCCGGCAGCCAGTGGGACGCCAGCCCCAAGGCGGCGGAGCGGGAGTTCGTCCGGCGGATCCGCGCGCAGGGTGTGTCCTGCACGGTGCGCGATACCCGCGGCCGGGAGATCAGCGCCGCCTGCGGACAGCTGGCCTTCGAAAAGGGATAGAACGCGGGTATGCGGGCAGGTAGCCGGCTGAGGTGAACCGCAGCGCCGGCTACCGCGTCTTATCGAGTAACACCAGCAAAGAAGGAAGGCCATGATCACTCGCCTCTTGTCGCCGCTCAGGTTGTTTGCCGTAGCCGTCTGTGCCGCCGCCCTGATTTTTGGGCTGTCCGCTCCACCGCGCGCGCAGGCCGCCGACGATCGTCTGCAGTTCACCGGGACCACGCTGAGCGGGGCGCCGTTCAATGGCGCCGGCTTGCAGGGCAAGCCCGCGGTGCTGTGGTTCTGGGCGCCGTTCTGCCCGTTCTGCAACGCCGAAGCACCCGGTGTCGCTCAGGTGGCGGCGGCCAATCCCGGTGTCGCCTTCGTCGGGATCGCCGGGCACTCGGACGTCGGCGCGGAACAGGCTTTTGTTTCCAAGTACAACCTGAACTTCACCAACCTCAACGACGCCGACGGCTCGATCTGGGCCCGCTACAACGTGCCCTGGCAGCCGGCCTACGTGTTCTACCGCGCGGACGGCAGCTCGACGTTCGTCAACAACCCCACCTCGGCGATGTCTCAGCAGGAGCTGTCCGGCCGGGTGGCCGCGTTGACGCACTAAGCCGATGAATCAGGGGCTCATTGGTCTGGCCTTCGCCGCCGGATTGGTAGCGGCCGTCAACCCGTGTGGGTTTGCCATGCTGCCCGGCTACCTCGTGCTGGTGGTGCGCGGGCAGCCGTCGGGCGAACGCACCGGTCCGCTTGGCAGGGTGGGGCGTGCGCTGGGTGCCACCGCGGGGATGGCGCTGGGCTTTGTGACGGTGTTCGGGTTGTTCGGGGCGCTGACCATATCGGCGGGCACCACGGTGCAGCGCTACCTGCCGTATGTGACAGCGGGGATCGGCGTTGTGCTTGTCGCCCTCGGGATTTGGCTGTTATCGGGCCGGGAGTTGACGATGCTGACGCCGCGGCCGTTGGGCCCGCGGTGGGCGCCCACGGCGCGGCAGGGGTCTGCGGTAATCGGCATGTATGGCTACGGCGTCAGCTATGCGATCGCCTCGCTGTCCTGCACCATCGCGCCGTTTCTGGCGGTCACCGCCGCCGGCTTTCGGGGCGGATCGATTGCCAGCGGCGTGCTGATCTACGTCGCTTACGTCGCGGGATTGACCTTGGTGGTCGGCGTGCTTGCGATCGCCGCGGCAACGGCGAGTTCCGCGCTGGCGGGTCTGCTGCGGCGAATTTTGCCGCTGGTCAACCGGATCGGTGGCGTGCTGCTGATTCTGGTCGGGCTGTATGTGGGCTACTACGGGCTCTATGAGCTGCGGCTGTTGAACGCCGATGCGATCCCGCAGGATGCGGTGATCACCGCGGCCGGCCGCCTACAGGGCACGCTGGCCGGTTGGGTGCACCAGCACGGCCTCTGGCCATGGGTGGTGGCGTTGTCGGTACTGATGCTCGGTGCGCTCACCGCCGCTTGGCGTCGACGGGCGCGGACCCGCTAGCGGAGCCAGCCGCGTCGGCGACCCCACCAGTCGCGCACCAGAACGGCAAGGGTGACGGCGGCGAACCCGATCAGGTAATTGTCCTCGACGTGGCCCACGTGGTTACCGCGCAGCATCGCCAGCAGGAAGATGACCCCGAACACCCCGAAGGCGTGCCAGGAGCGGATGTTGATCCTGCTCCAGCCCCACGCTGCCGACGGCACCTCGGCGGGGTCGACGCCGTCGTAGTGCTCCAACTCAGTACTGGCCACGACGAATCCCTTCGGATCGGATCGGCATTGTGCCTCGATTCTGGCACACACACTGAGCTGCGGCGCTGCGCAGGCAAGGTTGGTGACCGACCGCTCGGATCGGGTTGGCCACCAACCTCGGCTGACATGCAGCGCCGTCTCTACCCGTCTACGAGGGCGGCATCAGCACCGTGTCGATCATGTACACCGTCGCGTTCGCGGTGGGCACCCCGCCGCAGACCACGCTGGCGTTGTTGACCTTGAGGCCGTTGCCCTGACCGGTCACCGTCGAGCTCGCTCCCTGCAGCGTCGGGTGAGCGCCGACGACCTTAGCCGGGCTCAGCTGGCCCTGCACCACGTGGTAGGTCAGGATGCTCTTCAGCAGGGGCGCATTCGTCTTCAGCTGGCCGATGGTGGACTCGGGGAGCTTGCTGAACGCGGCGTCAGTCGGTGCAAACACCGTGTACTGACCATTGTTGAGGGTGTCCACCAGATTCACGTCCGGGTTGAGCTGGCCGGAAAGTGCCGATGTCAGTGTGGTGAGCTGAGGATTGTTCGACGCCGCGACCGCCACCGGGACCTGCGACATCCCGTCCACCGAGGCGGGACCGTTGGGGTGGGCCGCCGCGTAATCGGCGCAGCCGGGACCCACTAAATCCGCGGCCGCGGCCGTCGGAGAGACAGCGACGCCGAGGCCCAAAATACTGGCCGCTGCGAAACCGGTTGCCGCAATTTTGCTGTGTACTTTCATTGCCATTCACTCCCTGTAGGCCGGGAAAAGTCCACCCCGTCTGGCTGAACCCCGACATCATTTGTTCGGAGCCGATCAGCTTTCAGATTGGTCGCAACAGCGAATTAGCCAAAGGTGAAGGAAAATAGCTGCATGCCCTTGGTTGCCCGGACCTCGAGCGTCCCGGGAACTACCTGATCGCCGGCAACAATCTGGTGAGATGTCGGCGGCCCGCTGATCGGCACCGTCGTTGGTTTTCCGTTCTGCGTCACGGTGAGCGTTCCGGTTCCGCCGGCGACGATGTAAACGTTTTTGGCGTGATAGTTGAGTTTGATCGCCGAATTGTCGCCGTCGGCCGTCGCGCCCTGATAATCCAGCGACCACGGCCCCGTCAACCCAAAGCTGTTGTCCTTCAAGGCCGGCGGATACTCAAACGTTGCGGCCCCTTCGTCATACGTGCCACCGCCGCCGTAATTCACCACTTTGCCAACGGCTAAATACGTCTCAGGCGTGAGGCCGGGCTGCGGGGTGGTGTCGGCCGCGTCGATAGCCGGGGGGAGCTTGACGCCCGGCTTCGCGTCGGTCAGCAACTGCCTGACCAGGTTCTCGGTCACGTTGTAATCGCCTTCGCCGAACTTGATGTGGCGAACCGTGCCGCTGGCGTCGACGAGATATTCGGCGGGCCAGTACCGGTTGCGGTAGTTCGTCCAGGTGCTGTAGCCGTTATCCAGCGCGATCGGATAGGTGATGCCCAGATCCGCCGCGCCTTGGGCGACGTTGTCCGGCACTTTCTCGAACGCGTACTCGGGCGTGTGTACGCCGATGACCTCCAAACCGCTGTCCCGGTAGGCGTGATACCAGCCGACGACGTGCGGGATGGCGCGTTGGCAGTTGATGCAGGAGTAAGCCCAGAAATCAATCAGCACGACTTTGCCGCGTAACGAATTCAGGGCAATCGGCTGGCCTTCCGGAGTGTTGAGCCACGCTTCGATTCCCTTGAGATCGGGTGCAGGGCCACAGTTTTCGAGGTCAGGTGCGCCATTGCTGCAATTCGACAGCTGCGCATTCTGGGCGTTGACGATGCCGCCGAGGTCGAGCTTCTCCCGGATCTTGTCAGAGCCGCCGACTTTCTGCTGCAGTGCGGCGGTGTAGTCCGGGATGGCCCGCTGCAGTGCCGCAGGCAGATCGAATACCAGCGCCACCGCGAGCAGTATCGTCACGCATCCAGCGGCGATCCGGATCTCGCGCTGTCGACTCCGAAAAGCCTTGACGCGCTGGGCCACCCGTTGGCCGGCCAGTGCGAAGAACAGTAGCGGCAGCGCGGCACCGATCGCGAACGCGCCGGTGAGCACGACGAGGCCCACGCTGATGGTTGCGGTGGCCCCGGCCACGACGATTGCGGCGAGAACCGGCCCCGCACAGGGGACGTAGAGCACACCCAGCGCGAGACCGAGACCGAAACCATTGCTGCGGTTGGCGATTTGCATTTGCGGGATGCGTGAGAACGGCCGCTCCAGCAGCTGCTCAAACCTGGGAAAGATGAGACCGAAACCGATCACTACCAATGCCACCAGCGCGATCCAGCGGATGGCGTCCTGGGGTAGGTGCAGCAGCGACAGAAGTGCCGAGCCGAGCAGGGTCACCGCGCTGAAGCTGAGCACCAGACCGCCGATCACCCGGTACGGCCGCAAGGTCTCGGACAGCTCCCGTTTCGGCTGAACCGCCACAGCACCTTCGGATTCCGGTGACGTCACCGGGCCGGCGCGCTGGGTGCCGGAGAAAAATATCACCGGCAACACCGGCAGGATGCATGGTGATATTCCGGTGATCAGGCCCCCGAGGAAGCCGATCAAGGCAAGGGTCAACATGGCTGGTATTCGTCACCGTCGTCGCCATGGATTGGCAAGGGCAGCAGGTAATTTCGTCACACATATTCGGGTGGCACCGACACGACATGGCGGCCCGTCGGCGCGGGCCGCCATGCGCGCGTGGCGCAAATCCCTACGAGGACGGCGGCATCAGCACCGTGTCGATCATGTACACCGTCGCGTTCGCGGTGTGCACCCCGCCGCACACCAGGGCCGCGTCGTTGACCTTGAGGTCGTTTCCTTGGCCGGTCACCGTTGAGGTGGCGCCCTGCAAGGTCGGGTGAGTGCCGTCGACCTTCGCCGGACTCAACTGACCCTGCACCACGTGGTAGGTCAGGATGCTTTTGAGAAGCGGGGCGTCCGTCTTGAGTTTGTCGACGGTGGCTGGCGGAAGTTTGCCGAACGCGGCGTCAGTCGGGGCGAACACCGTGTACTGCCCGTTGTTCAGGGTGTCGACGAGGTTCACGTTCGGGTTCAGCTTGCCCGACAGCGCCGAGGTCAGGGTGGTCAGCATCGGGTTGTTCGACGCCGCCGTCGCGACGGGGTCCTGCGCCATTCCGGCCACCGATCCGGGGCCGCTGGGATTCTGCGTGGCGTAAGCCGAGCACCCGGACCCAATCAGGTCCGCGGCCGGATTCGGCGTTGCCGCGGTCATGGCGGGTGCCGCCATGCTGGTCGCCGGCGTCGTGCTGGTGCTGTCCTGAGCCGCGGGCTTGTTGCTCGAACACCCAGCGAAACCCACGATCGCAATTGCTGCGAGGCTCGCCGCCCCGACCGTCTTGGCCTGCACATTCATCATTGAATTTCGATTCCTTTGCTAAATACGGCCGTCACGCCGTCCTCCCGGTTAACCCAAGTGATTCGGAGTGACGCCGGTCACGGATGGGTCCGAAGATCGTTCATTTTCGGTGTGATCCGAAAATTCGATAGACGAATGCGGCGCCGGCGTGCGGGGCGGCACAATGAGAAGGTGACCAACCCGACCACCGAAGCGCACGCCACTGGCCGGCTGCGCGTGCTGGTGTTGGGCAGTACCGGCTCGATCGGCACCCAGGCGCTGGAAGTCATCGCCGAAAATCCCGACCGCTTCGAAGTGGTCGGGCTGGCCGCCGGCGGTGCCAACCTCGACACCCTGCGGCAGCAGCGCGCCGAGACCGGTGTGACCAATATCGCCGTCGCCGACGAACGTGCGGCCGGACTGCTCGGAGACGTTCCGTTCCATGGGCCCGACGCGGTTACCCGGCTGGTCGAGGAAACAGAGGCCGACGTCGTGCTCAACGCGCTGGTCGGAGCGCTAGGCCTGCGACCGACCCTGGCCGCCCTGCAATCCGGCGCCCGGCTGGCGCTGGCCAACAAGGAGTCGCTGATCGCCGGGGGGCCGCTGGTCTTGGCGGCGGCCCGCCCGGGACAGATCGTGCCCGTCGACTCCGAGCACTCCGCGCTGGCCCAGTGCCTGCGTGGCGGGACCCCCGACGAAGTCGCCAAGCTGGTGCTGACCGCCTCTGGTGGGCCGTTTCGCGGCTGGACCGCCGCCGAGCTGGAGGCGGTGACCCCCGAACAGGCCGGCGCCCACCCGACCTGGTCAATGGGCCCGATGAACACGCTGAACTCGGCGTCGCTGGTGAATAAGGGGCTAGAGCTCATCGAAACCCACCTGCTGTTCGGCATTCCCTATGACCGGATCGAGGTCGTGGTGCACCCGCAGTCGATCGTTCATTCGATGGTCACCTTCATCGACGGGTCGACGATTGCGCAGGCCAGCCCGCCGGACATGAAGCTGCCGATTTCGTTGGCGTTGGGCTGGCCGCGGCGGGTACCCGGGGCGGCCGCGTCCTGCGACTTCAGCAGGGCCTCTACCTGGGAATTCGAGCCACTCGATGCCGGCGTTTTTCCCGCAGTTGAGCTGGCCCGGCAGGCCGGGGAGGCCGGTGGCTGCATGACCGCGGTGTACAACGCCGCCAACGAAGAGGCGGCGGCGGCCTTCCTCGGCGGGCGGATCGGCTTCCCCGCCATCGTCAGAACTATCGCCGACGTGCTGCACGCCGCAGACCAATGGGCCGTTTTACCCGCTACCGTGGATGACGTACTGGACGCGCAGCGCTGGGCACGTGAGAGAGCACAACGTGCCGTGAGCGCGGCGAGTCCCGCCGGAGTCTGAACCGAAGGACTCCGAATGGTCTCAGAAAGGTCCTAGCGCCTGATGTTCGCAATCGGCATTGCGCTGTTCGCCCTCGCCATCTTGATCTCGGTGGCTTTGCACGAGTGTGGCCACATGTGGATCGCGCGCGCGACCGGCATGAAGGTGCGCCGCTATTTCGTGGGTTTCGGCCCCACGCTGTGGTCCACCCGGCGCGGCGAAACCGAATACGGCGTCAAAGCCATTCCGTTGGGTGGGTTCTGCGACATCGCCGGGATGACCCCCATCGAGGATTTGGAGCCCGACGAATCCGACCGGGCCATGTACAAGCAGAAGACCTGGAAGCGCGTCGCGGTGCTGTTCGCCGGGCCGGGCATGAACTTCGTCATCTGTCTGGCGCTGATCTATGCCATCGCGCTGATCTGGGGGCTGCCCAACCTGCACCCGCCGACCCAGGCCACCATCGGCGAAACCGCTTGTGTCGCACCAGAAACCGCTCCCGGAAAAATCGGGAACTGCAACGGGCCCGGCCCAGCCGCGCTGGCCGGCATTCGGGCCGGCGACGTCGTCGTCAAAGTCGGCGACACCCCGGTGTCCACCTTCGAAGACATGGCGGCCGCGATCCGCAAGTTGCACGGCATCGTCCCGGTCGTCGTCCAGCGTGACGGCACCCCGATCACCGCCTACGTCGACGTCACGCCCACCCAGCGCTTCGTCGGCAGTGGGCAGGGCGGTCAAGCCCAGCCGTCGACGGTCGGTGCGATCGGGGTGGCGGCCGTCCGCCTCACGCCCAGCCACTACAACGTGCTCTCTGCCATCCCGGCGACGTTCGCCTTCACCGGCGACCTGACCGTCGAGGTGGGCAAGGCGCTGGCCGCCATCCCGACGAAAGTCGGTGCGCTGGTGCACGCCATCGGCGGCGGGCAGCGTGACCCGCAGACGCCGATCAGCGTGGTGGGGGCCAGCATCATCGGCGGCGACACCGTCGACCACGGGCTGTGGGTGGCGTTCTGGTTCTTCCTGGCCCAGCTGAACCTCATCCTGGGTGCGATCAACCTGGTGCCGCTGCTGCCGTTCGACGGTGGCCACATCGCCGTCGCGCTGTTCGAAAAGATCCGCAACATCATCCGGTCGACCCGAGGCATGGTCGCTGCGGCACCGGTGAATTACCTGAAGCTGATGCCGGCGACCTACGTGGTCTTGGTGTTCGTGGTCGGCTACATGTTGCTGACGGTGACTGCCGATCTGGTCAACCCGATCCGGCTTTTCCAGTAACGAATTAAGAGGGAGGGGGAACAGTGACTATTGGTTTGGGCATGCCGGCGGCTCCGGCAGCCACGCTTGCCCCCCGCCGCAACACCCGTCAATTGATGGTTCGCGATGTCGGGGTCGGCAGCGACTACCGGATCTCGGTGCAATCGATGTGCACCACCAAGACTCATGACGTCAATTCGACGTTGCAGCAGATCGCCGAACTAACCGCGGCCGGCTGTGACATCGTCCGGGTGGCCTGCCCGCGCCAAGAAGACGCCGACGCGCTGGCCGAGATCGCCCGGCACAGCCAGCTTCCGGTGATCGCCGACATCCACTTCCAGCCGAAGTACATCTTCGCCGCGATCGACGCCGGGTGTGCTGCGGTCCGGGTCAACCCGGGCAACATCAAGGAGTTCGACGGCCGGGTCGGCGAGGTAGCCAAGGCCGCCGGCGCCGCGGGCGTCCCGATCCGCATCGGTGTGAACGCCGGCTCGCTGGACAAGCGGTTCATGGAGAAATACGGCAAGGCCACGCCCGAAGCGCTGGTCGAGTCCGCGCTGTGGGAGGCCTCGCTCTTCGAAGAGCACGGCTTCGGCGACATCAAGATCAGCGTCAAGCACAACGACCCGGTGATCATGGTCGCCGCCTACGAGCAGCTGGCCGCCCAGTGTGACTACCCGCTGCATCTCGGCGTCACCGAGGCCGGCCCCGCATTCCAGGGCACCATCAAGTCGGCAGTCGCCTTCGGGGCACTGCTGTCGCGGGGCATCGGGGACACCATCCGGGTGTCGTTGTCGGCGCCGCCGGTCGAGGAAGTCAAGGTCGGGACCCAGATCCTCGAGTCGCTCAACCTGCGGCCGCGGGGGCTGGAGATCGTGTCCTGCCCGTCCTGCGGGCGCGCACAGGTCGACGTGTACACCCTGGCCAACGCTGTCAGCGCCGGCCTCGACGGTCTCGACGTGCCGCTGCGGGTCGCCGTGATGGGATGCGTCGTCAATGGTCCGGGCGAGGCCCGCGAAGCCGACCTCGGCGTCGCGTCGGGAAATGGCAAGGGCCAGATCTTCGTTCGCGGCGAAGTGATCAAGACGGTGCCCGAATCCCAGATCGTCGAGACGCTGATCGAAGAGGCCATGCGGCTGGCTGGCGAAATGGGCGACGCGGCAGAACACGCGGCGGGAACGGATAACGGACCGGGCACAACAGCGAGCGGTTCGCCGATTGTGACCGTAAGCTGATAATCGCCAGTTCGCTTCTGCTGGCCTTCAGTTCGCCCCACAGAGAGTGCGCCAGATGTCGGCTCCGCCTCTATTTCGCCTAGTCGGTGACCGGCGGGTCTCAGTGGTGCGTGACGCAGCCGCAGTGTGGCGCGTGTTCAGCGACGACCCCATCGGGTCGTGCATGGTGGCGTCACGGGTCGCCGACCACGGCATCGAACCCAACGCGATTGGCGGCGAGTTGTGGACCCGGCGTGGACCGCAGGAGTCGTTGTGCTTCGCGGGCGCCAACCTGATCCCGCTGCGCGGCGGACCAGACGACTTGAATGCGTTTGCCGACGAGGCGATGAGCGCGACGCGCCGCTGCTCGTCGCTGGTCGGCCGGGCCGAACTGGTGATGCCGATGTGGGACCGGCTCGAGCAGGCCTGGGGCCCAGCACGCGACGTGCGGGCCGATCAACCGCTGATGGCGCTGGCCAGCCACCCGACTTGTGAGCTCGACACCGAAGTACGCCAGGTTCGTCCCGAGGAGCTGGACGCCTACCTGGTGGCCGCTGTCGACATGTTCATCGGCGAGGTCGGCGTCGACCCGCGCCTCGGCGACGGCGGGCGCGGCTACCGCCGCCGGGTGGCGAGCCTGATCGCGGCCGGACGGGCCTGGGCCCGCTTCGATCGTGGCCACGTTGTCTTCAAGGCCGAAGTGGGTTCCCAATCCCCGGGAGTGGGCCAGATCCAAGGCGTTTGGGTGCATCCCGAATGGCGCGGTATGGGCCTGGGCGCTCGCGGCACCGCGATGCTGGCCGCGGTGATCGTCGGTAGCGGTCGCGTCGCCAGCCTCTACGTCAACAACTTCAACGAGGTGGCCCGCGCCGCGTACGCTCGCGTCGGCTTCGCTGAGGTCGGGACTTTCGCCACGGTGCTGCTGGACTAGCCGCCTCGGCGAGCGGGCTCCGCACTAGATCACGTTTCTGTCTCGGTGTGTCGGCGCTGGTGTGGACGCCACAGCTCTAACATCAGCAACGATGGTAACTAGAACCTCATTAGCCTCAATTGTTTCAGGTCTGCTCTTGGTTGCGGTCGTCGCGCTGTCGGGCTGCACGCCGCGCCCTGACGGTCCGGGTCCGGTCGCCGAGAAATTCTTCCGCGCCCTGGCGGTCGGAGACACCGCGACGGCCGCTCAGCTCTGCGACAACGCCAACGAATGCCGCGAAGCGCTCAACGCGGCCTGGTCGGGGCTGCAGGCCACCCACCTCGACGCCCAGATCCTGAGCGCGAAGTACGCCGAGGACACCGGCACGATCAGCTACCGCTTCGGCTGGCACCTACCCAAGAACCGGATCTGGACCTACGACGGCCAGTTGCAGATGGAACGCGACGAGGGCCGCTGGGAGGTTCGGTGGGCCCCGACCGGGCTGCATCCCAGGCTGGGCGAGCATCAGACGTTCGCGCTGCGGGCCGATGCGCCGCACCGTGCGTCGGTGAACGAGCTCGGCGGCAGCGACGTGCTGGCCCCGGGCTACCGCTACCACTACACGCTGGACGCGACCCAGGCCGGACCGCCGCAGTCGCTGAGCTTCACCACCCACTCGATCGTCGATGTGCTGCGGCCCTTCAACGACACGCTGACCGACCCGCAGCTGCTCGCCGAGCAAGCCAGCTCGACCTCCCAACAGGTGGACCTGGGCGTCACGCTGCTTCCGAGTGACAACGACAAGGTGTTTCCCCTGATCGGCAGACTGCCCGGCATCGTGGTCACGCCGCAGGCCGACATGCTGGCGACCGACCCGCATTTCGCGTCGGCCGTCGTCGGTGCGGTCAAGAAGGCCGTGATCGACCAACTCGACGGCCAGGCGGGCTGGCGGGTGGTCAGCGTCAACCAGAACAACGTTGACGTCGCGGTGCTGCACGAGGTCGAAGGGGCGCCGGCTCCGTCGGTGTCGATCACCTTGGACCGGACGGTGCAGAACGCCGCGCAGCGCGCGGTGGACAACAAGGGCGGTAAGGCGATGATCGTCGTCATCAGGCCGTCGACGGGGGAGATCCTCGCCGTCGCGCAAAACGGTGGGGCCGACGCCGACGGCCTGCCCGCCACCAACGGCCTGTTCCCGCCCGGGTCGACGTTCAAGATGGTCACCGCGGGTGCTGCCATTGACCGGGACATGGTCACGCCCAACTCGATGCTGGGCTGCCCGGGCCACCTCGACATCGGGCACCGGACCATCCCGAACTACGGCGGTTTCGACCTCGGCGTGGTTTCGCTGTCCCGCGCGTTCGCCAGTTCGTGCAACACCACGTTCGCGGAGTTGAGCAGCAGGCTGCCACCGCGCGGGCTGACCCAGACGGCCAACCGCTACGGCATCGGGCTGGACTACACCGTGGACGGCATCACCACGGTGACCGGGTCGGTGCCGCCGACGGTGGACATGGCCGAGCGCACTGAGGACGGCTTCGGTCAGGGCAAGGTGCTGGCCAGCCCGTTCGGCATGGCCCTGGTGGCGGCGACCGTCGCGGCCGGCAAAACGCCAGTGCCGCAACTGATCGCCGGACGACCGACCACCGTCGAGGGCGACGACACCCCGATCACCCCGAAGATGGTCGACGCGCTGCGGCCGATGATGCGGCTGGTGGTGACCAATGGGACCGCCAAGGAGATCAACGGTTGCGGCGAGATTTACGCGAAGACCGGTGAGGCCGAGTTCCCGGGCGGGTCGCACTCCTGGTTTGCCGGGTACCGCGGCGATCTGGCCTTCGCCGCGCTGATCGTCGGGGGCGGCAGCTCGGAGTGGGCGGTCCGGATGGTGAAGTTCATGTTCGAATCGATGCCGCCGGGCTATCTGGCCTGAAGCGCCCGGTCCCCGGGCCGGCAACAGCGGTAAATTGCGAACATGACGGAAACCGGCGGAGACATGCTGGCGCTGCGGGTGTCCGACGCCGACCGGAACGGCACGATGCGGCGGCTGCACAATGCGGTTGCGCTCGGCCTGATCGATATCAACGAGTTCGAGCAGCGGTCGTCGCGGGTGTCCTATGCGCGCACCCGACCCGAGTTGGACGGCTTGGTCGATGACCTGCCGGGGCCGGGCGCGATCATCACCTCCGCCGCCGATCGGGTCGAACTGCGCGGCTGGGCCGGTTCGCTGCGACGGCACGGCGAATGGACGGTGCCCAGCCGGCTGGCGCTGGTACGCCGGCTCGGTTCGGTCAAACTCGAGCTCAGCAAGGCCCGATTCGCGGGTCCGGTGGTGGTCATCGAACTCGACATGAGGTTCGGCTCGGTGGAGATCTGGCTGCCAGAGGGCGCCAGCGCCTCGATCGACGACGTCCAGGTGTACGGGGGCAGCGCCCGCGACCGCCGCAAGGATCCGCCCGGTGAAGGAACGCCGCATGTGGTGCTGACCGGACGGGTGGTGTGCGGTTCCGTGACCATCCGGGGACCGCGCCGCTCGCTGCTGCATCGCCGCGGCGTCTGACGGCCGGGCCAGCCGGCGCTGCGCGTCGACTGTGCGCCCACGGCATTGCGTGTGTGCTGACGGCGGGAAAACAGCCGAATGGCCGCCCTGTGCGCACTATCGACGCCGCCACTGCACACTCGACGGCCGGATAACGGCCGCCGCCACGCAAATAGCGCGATTAAGCTAGCGGTATGTCTGTTCGCACCGCGCTTGCCCCCGGAGTGTTGTCACCGACGCTGGCGGTGCCCAGCCGCATCCCGCGCCCGGAGTACGTCGGCAAGCCGACAGCCCAGGAGGGCACCGAGCCGTGGGTGCAGACACCGGAAGTGATCGAGAAGATGCGCGTCGCCGGCCGGATCGCGGCGGGCGCGCTTGCCGAAGCGGGCAAAGCCGTCGCGCCGGGTGTCACGACCGACGAACTGGACCAAATCGCCCACGAGTACATGATCGACAACGGCGCCTACCCGTCGACCCTGGGCTACAAGGGTTTCCCCAAATCGTGCTGCACTTCGCTCAATGAGGTCATCTGCCATGGCATCCCGGACTCGACGGTGATCGCCGACGGTGACATCGTCAACATCGACGTCACGGCCTACCTCGACGGAGTGCACGGCGACACCAACGCGACGTTTCTGGCCGGCGACGTCTCGCAAGAGCACCGGCTGCTCGTCGAGCGGACCCGGGAAGCAACGATGCGAGCGATCAACGCCGTCAAACCGGGCCGCGCCCTCTCCGTCGTCGGCCGCGTCATCGAGGCATACGCAAATCGGTTCGGCTACAACGTCGTTCGCGACTTCACCGGTCACGGGATCGGCACCACGTTTCACAACGGGCTGGTGGTGCTGCACTACGACCAGCCCTCCGTCGAAACCATCATCCAGCCGGGAATGACGTTCACCATCGAACCGATGATCAACCTCGGCGCGCTGGACTACCAGATCTGGGGCGACGGCTGGACCGTGGTCACCAAGGACCGCAAGTGGACCGCTCAGTTCGAACACACGCTGCTGGTCACCGATACCGGCGCCGAGATCCTCACTGTTGTCTGACACTCTCGCCGTAAAAGCGTGAACGGGGCTCTGCTGGTCGCGGGCACTAGCTCCGACGCCGGGAAAACGGTAGTGGTTGCGGGCTTGTGCCGGTTGCTGGCCCGCTCCGGAGTCCGGGTCGCGCCGTTCAAGGCGCAGAACATGTCCAACAACTCCGTGGTCACCGCCGACGGCGGCGAAATCGGGCGGGCCCAGGCGTTGCAGGCCAGGGCGGCGGGGCTGGCGCCCAGCGTGCGGTTCAATCCGATCCTGCTCAAACCGGGCAGTGACCGGACGTCGCAGCTGGTGATCCGGGGCCAGGTCGTCGATTGGGTCACGGCGAAAAGCTATGTGCAGCATCGTGACCGGCTCGCCGGAATCGTCTATGACGAATTATCCTCACTGCGTGATGATTTCGATGCGGTGATCTGTGAGGGTGCCGGTTCGCCAGCCGAAATAAACTTGCGGGCAACAGATTTAGCCAACATGGGATTGGCCAGGGCTGCGAACCTGCCGGTGGTCCTGGTCGGTGACATCGATCGCGGCGGCCTGCTGGCTCACCTGTTCGGCACCGTCGCGGTGCTCGAACCCGACGACCAGGCGCTGATCGCGGGCTTCATCGTCAACAAATTCCGCGGCGACCCTGCGCTGCTGGAACCCGGGCTGCGTCAACTCCTCGAGATGACCGGTCGCCCGACCTACGGGGTGGTGCCGTACACCGACGAGCTCTGGCTGGATGCCGAGGATTCGCTGTCGGTGGTTGCCCATCGCGTGGTGGGTACGCCGGTGCCACCGCGCGGCCAGCAGTGGCTGCGGGTGGCCGCGGTCCGGCTGCCGCGGATCTCCAACTCCACCGACGTCGAGGCGCTGGCCTGCGAGCCGGGCGTGCTGGTGCGCTGGATCACCGACCCCGCCGACGTGGCCGACGCGGACCTGGTGGTGCTTCCGGGCAGCAAGGCCACCGTCGCCGACCTGTCCTGGCTACACGATCGGGGTCTGGCCGCCGCGATCGTCGAGCACGCCCGGGCCGGCAAGCCGCTGCTGGGTATCTGCGGGGGCATGCAGATGCTGTGCCGCCGCATCAAGGACACGGTGGAATCCGGGGCCGGCGACGTCGCCGGACTGGGATTGCTGGATGCCGACATCGCCTTCCACGAGGTCAAGACATTGCGCAGCTGGCAGCAGCCGCTGACCGGTTACGAGATTCATCACGGGCAGCTCACCAGGTGCGTCGAGGAAAGCTGGTTTGCCGCCGACTCCGAAACACAGGGCATCAGGTGCGGCGCGGTCTACGGCACGCACTGGCACGGTCTGCTCGACAACGACGACTTCCGGCGGGCGTGGTTGAGCGGTGTCGCCGATGCGGCCGGCCGGACCGGCTTCGTGGTCGCCGACGACACCGACGTCGCGGCGCGGCGCGGCGCCCAACTCGATCGGATCGCCGACCTGTTGGTGGCGCATCTCGATCTCGACGCCGTGCTCGCCCTGCTCGATGGCCCACCGCCGCGACGACCGCGGCTGACAACTCAGCTACTGACGTAGCCAAGCTAAGGAACCCTCGCGTGCCCAGACCAATTCGCTGTAACGTGCGTGAGTGTCTTCGATGATGACCACGCTCGACGGTTTTGCGGTCCCGGTGGGTCTCGCCGGTCCGGAAAAGGGTGTGGTCGTCGTCATCATGTGCGATGAGGACCGTCCGGTGGCCGCCTACGACGCGGTCTGCGAGCGCCTGCATACCGCGTCGCTGCGGACCGTTGTCATCGGCTTTGACGCACGGCTGACCGCGAAGTCGGTGGTCGGCATTCTCGATGCGCTGGGGATCAGCTGGGCGGTGGTCGTCGGTGACCGCGCCGGCGGCGACCTAGCCTGGGAACTCGCGGCAACCAGGGTGGGCCGGTTTGTCGGCCTGGTGGCCGTCGACCGCGGACATCCGAAGGTTGCCGATGTCAAAGGCGCGATCCGGGACGCAGACTGCCCGCCGGTGGAGGTGGGCACCACCGTGCTGGTCAGCTCGCCCGCCGCGCGGACGGTGGCCCGCAACAGCCAGCGCTACGTGTACTCCGAGTACCGCACGGTCGATCTGCTCGCCCGGCGCAATGCGCAAGAGTCGACCGCGCAGTTGGCCGCCGAGATCGTGTTGCGCACCAGCACCTGGTAAATGCCTGGTTGACTAGCGGGTCATGAGTCACCAGGAAACCGGTCCGGGTTCGGCAGCCTTGTCGCTGGCCGCGCTGGAACAACTGGTCGGGATCGGCGATGTGGATACCGTCATCGTGACGTTCACCGACATGCAGGGACGGCTCGTGGGCAAGCGGGTGTCCGCCCGGCTGTTTGTCGACGAGGTGGCCGCTCACGGGGCCGAGTGTTGCAGCTACCTGCTGGCCGTCGACGTCGAAATGAACACCGTGCCCGGCTATGCGATGTCGAGCTGGGACACCGGCTACGGCGACATGGTGATGACGCCGGACCTGGGCACACTGCGGTTGATTCCCTGGCTGCCCGGCACGGCGCTGGTGATCGCGGACCTGGGCTGGGCCGACGGCAGCGCCGTCAGCGTGGCACCGCGCACCGTCTTGCGCCGGCAGCTGGACCGGCTGGCGGCCCGTGGGCTGGCCGCCGACGTCGCCACCGAGCTGGAGTTCATCGTGTTCGACGAGTCCTATCGCCAGGCGTGGGCAGCCGGCTACCAGGGGCTGACCCCGGCCAGTGATTACAACATCGACTACGCGATCTTGGCGTCGACGCGAATGGACCCGCTGCTGCGCGATATCCGGCTGGGTATGGAGGGTGCCGGTCTGCGGTTCGAGGCCGTCAAGGGCGAGTGCAACAACGGCCAGCAGGAGATCGGGTTCCGCTACGACGAGGCGTTGATCACCTGCGACAACCACGCTATCTACAAGAACGGCGCCAAGGAAATCGCCGACCAACACGGCAAGAGCCTGACGTTCATGGCGAAATACGATGAGCGCGAAGGCAACAGCTGCCACGTCCACATCTCATTGCGCGCGACCGACGGCTCTGGAAACCGAACAGCGGTGTTCGCTGACGACGCCGGCCCGCACGGCATGTCGTCGACTTTCCGTAACTTCGTCGCCGGACTCCTGGCCACGCTGCGCGAACTCACCTTGTTCTATGCACCGAACATCAACTCCTACAAGCGTTTTGCCGACGGCAGCTTCGCGCCCACCGCACTGTCCTGGGGACTGGACAATCGCACCTGCGCGCTGCGGGTCGTCGGTCATGGCCCCAGCATGCGAGTCGAATGCCGGGTGGCCGGCGGCGATGTCAACCAGTACCTCGCGGTGGCGGCGCTCATCGCGGGAGGGCTGTACGGTATCGAACAGGGCCTCGAACTGCCGGAGCCCTACGCGGGCAACGCCTATGACGCCGACGGCGTGCAGCGGCTGCCCGCCACGCTGGCCGAGGCGGCGGCGTTGTTCGAGACGTCGGAGCTGGCCGCCGTTGCGTTCGGCGACGATGTGGTCGCGCATTATCTGAACAACGCGCGTGTCGAGGTGACGGCGTTCAACGCGGCGGTCACCGATTGGGAGAGGAAGCGTGGGTTTGAACGCCTCTAGACGCCCGGTGGTGGGCCTGACCAGTTATCTGGAGCAGGTGCGGACCGGGATCTGGGACGTCTCTGCCGGCTATCTGCCGGCCGACTACTTGCAGGGCGTCATCGCGGCCGGCGGGATCGCGGTGCTGCTTCCGCCGCAGCCAGTGCACCCCGAGACCGTCAGCGCGGTGTTGGACAGCCTGGACGCGCTGGTGATCACCGGGGGTTATGACCTCGATCCCGCGGCCTATGGCCAGCAACCGCATTCGACGACCGATCAGCCGCGCACCGACCGCGACGCCTGGGAGTTCGCACTGTTGCGCGGCGCCGTCGACCGCGGGCTCCCGGTGCTGGGCATCTGTCGTGGCGCGCAGGTGCTCAACGTCGCCTTCGGCGGCACCCTGCACCAGCACCTGCCCGAGGTCCTCGGGCACAACGGCCACCGGGCTGGCAACGGGATCTTCACCCAGCTGCCGGTCCGCACGGTGCCGGGCACCCGGCTGGCCGAACTGATCGGCGCGTCGGTCGACGCGTCCTGCTATCACCACCAAGCCATCGACCAGGTCGCCGAGCGGCTGGTGGTCAGCGCGTGGGACGGAGACGGCGTGGTCGAGGCGCTGGAGCTGCCCGGCGACAACTTCGCCTTGGCGGTGCAATGGCATCCGGAGAAGACTCTGGACGACCTGCGGCTGTTCCAAGCGGTGGTCGACGCCGCCCGGTCCTACGCCGGCAACCGATGAGCACCACGCAACTGATCAACCCCGCCACCGAGGAAGTTCTTCGGTCGGTCGACCATGTCGATGCCGCGGCGGTCGACGATGCGGTGGCCCGGGCCCGGGTGGCCCAGCGGCGCTGGGCGCGGTTGTCGCCGGCCGAGCGGGCGGCCGGATTGCGGGCATTCGCCGCGGCCGTCGATGCGCACATCGATGAGCTGGCCGCGCTCGAGGTCGCCAATTCGGGACACCCCATCGCCTCGGCCGAATGGGAAGCCGGCCATGTCCGCGACGTGCTGACGTTCTATGCGGGAAGCCCGGAGCGCTTGTCCGGCAAGCAGATTCCGGTTGCCGGCGGACTCGACGTCACCTTCAACGAACCGCTGGGTGTGGTCGGCGTGATCACGCCGTGGAACTTCCCGATGACGATCGCGTCCTGGAGCATCGCCCCGGCGCTGGCCGCAGGCAACGCGGTACTGGTCAAACCCGCAGAGTGGACACCGCTGACCACCATCCGGCTCGGCGAGCTGGCGGTCGAAGCGGGACTGGACAGCGACCTGCTCCAGGTCCTACCCGGCACGGGCCCGGTGGTCGGGCAGCGCTTCGTGACCCATCCCGGCGTGCGCAAGATCGTGTTCACCGGGTCCACCGAGGTCGGCAAAAAGGTGATGGCCGGCGTGGCCGCGCACGTCAAGCGAGTGACCCTGGAACTGGGCGGCAAGAGCGCCAACATCATCTTCGCCGACTGCGACCTGGAGCGCGCCGCGGCGACTGCGCCCAACGGGGTCTTCGACAATGCCGGCCAAGACTGCTGCGCGCGCAGCCGAATCCTGGTGCAGCGCAATGTCTACGAACGCTTCATGGAATTGCTCGAGCCGGCGGTCAAGGGTGTCGCCGTTGGTGATCCCGCGTCCCGCGACACCGACATGGGCCCACTGGTATCGGCCGCGCACCGCGACAAGGTGGCCTCCTATGTTCCTGACGACGCCCCAGTGGCGTTTCGCGGCACGGCGCCGGCAGGGCGCGGATTCTGGTTTCCGCCTACGGTCCTCACGCCGCGGCGCACCGACCGCAGCGTGACCGACGAGATCTTCGGTCCCGTCGTCACGGTGTTGCCGTTCGACGACGAACATGACGCCATCACGTTGGCCAACGACACCGCCTACGGCCTGTCCGGCTCGATCTGGACCGACGACCTGTCTCGCGCGCTGCGGGTGTCGAGGTCCGTCGAATCCGGCAATCTATCCGTGAATTCGCACTCGTCGGTGCGGTACAACACCCCCTTCGGCGGGTTCAAGCAGTCCGGTCTGGGCCGTGAGCTCGGCCCGGACGCGCCGTTGCACTTCACCGAGACTAAGAATGTGTTCATCGCAATCCGCGAGGAGGGCTAGTGGCGGCGTTCGATCTCACCCGACGATTGGCGGGCCGGGTCGCAGTCATCACCGGTGGCGGCAGCGGCATCGGGTTGGCCGCGGGACGGCGGATGCACGCCGAAGGGGCGACGATCGTGGTCGCCGACATCGACGTCGACAGCGGAGCGGCGGCAGCCGCCGATCTATCGGGTTTGTTTGTGCCGGTGGATGTTTCCGACGAGGATGCGGTCAACGCGTTGTTCGACAACGCCGCGCAGACCTACGGTTCGGTCGACATTGCGTTCAACAACGCCGGCATCTCGCCGCCCGACGACGATCTGATCGAAAACACCGGAGTGGACGCGTGGCAACGGGTCCAAGACGTCAACCTGAAATCGGTGTACCTGTGCTGCCGGGCGGCGTTGCGGCACATGGTGCCCGCCGGCAAGGGGTCGATCATTAACACGGCGTCGTTCGTCGCGGTGCTGGGATCGGCGACGTCGCAGATCTCCTACACCGCGTCCAAGGGCGGAGTGCTTGCCATGTCACGCGAGCTGGGCGTGCAATTCGCCCGGCAGGGCATCCGGGTCAACGCGCTGTGCCCGGGGCCGGTCAATACTCCGTTGCTGCGGGAGCTTTTCGCCAAAGATCCCGAGCGGGCGGCTCGCCGGCTGGTCCACGTCCCGCTGGGACGCTTCGCCGAACCCGACGAAATCGCCGCCGCAGTAGCATTTTTGGCCAGTGACGACGCGTCGTTCATCACGGCGTCGACGTTCTTGGTCGACGGCGGCATCAGCTCGGCCTACGTCACCCCGCTCTAACCGCTGCACCGGCGAGCCCAGTCGCCACGCCGGTCGACCAGGCCTGCGGTGCCGACAACTTGCCGATCGACGTCGCGCGAGAAAGCCGCGCGGTGATCGCCTCGCCGCGAGCACCACCCTGGTTTGGCAGCAGCCACCGCAACGCCGCTGCCTTGTTGAGCGAGTTCAGGTAAGCGATCGCGGCACCCGAGGGCGCCGTCAGTGAACTCAGTTTCGACAGCGGCGCCGTCACCGGCAAAAGGCAGCTATCGAAGGTCGTGGGTGACGACGAAATCTCTTGCAGGGTGCCGGGAATGGCCGCCATCACTTGGTGGCCGGCCGATATGAGCTCCGGAGCAGATCGCAGCGCCCGGTCGCCGGCCGCTTCGTGGCCGCTGGGCGGCGAGGTGAACGGAGTAAGGCTCGATGCGCGCGCCGAAGCGGCGGCATAGCTGTACATCGCGTCGGCGTCCTGGGCCCACATCCGTTCGTAGCAGGCCTCGACATCCGCGATGGCCGTGCTGTTTTGGCCCAGACAGTTCGTCTTGGTCAGATACACCCGCTGTGCGCGGTTGTGCCCGATGGCCGAGGGCGGTGCCATCGCCGCCAAGGCCGCTTCGTAGGCCGTTGCGGCCGCCTGAGCGTGGCCGGCGGCCTGCTGAGCTTGTGCGGCAGCGCCGTTGAGCCAGTCGATATAGGGGACTACGGCTTCGGTCATGGCCGCCGCCGCTGGGCCGCCCCGTCTCGCCAGCTGCGAGGTCACCGCCCGGTAGTCGGCCGCCGCGGTGCACAATCGGATGGCCAACCGCTCCCAGGCTCTACTCGCCTCGACCATGGTTACCCAGCCGAGACCGTCATACATTCGACCGGAGGTGATTTCCGGCGGTAGCATCGCGAAATTCATTGCCAGGGCTCTTTCTTCTTCGTCGAGAAATAGACACAGGGGTTACAGACCGACCGGCGTCGAGTCTGCGAGCGCGAAAGCCTGGGCCTATCAGAGTCGGGCGACGCAGAGCAAGGTCAATAAATCCCGATCAGCAAGAGCTGCCGGGCGTGCGGTGGAATGGGTGTGGCCGGGTGGAACATCCAAGGCGACAAGCGAACTCGGCACCGGCAACCAGACCGATTCCGGTGTCACGCGTGGCCACTCCGGCGGTCGCTCGCGGGTCATCCACGCGGTGAAATTCTGATGCACCGGTGAATCGGTACGAGACTGCCGGCTCTCGGCGTGCTCGCCGACGTGTGCGTGGGCGCCTTGGGACAACGCCGCCGGCTGGGGCGGCGCGACGTCGATCAGGGCAGAGCCCCGCGACGCCCACCCGGCGATGACGGCGAACAGGCTGAGCGCGGCGACGATGGCGACGGCGGACCGCCATCGTCGACTCTTCCCAGGTCCCCGATATGTCACAGTGGCCCGACTGTATAGCACCAAACTTGGCCGGCACCTGAAGCGAGCTGTGAATACGCTCAAAGTCCCTTGTGTATTCGCCCAGTAGTGTAAGCGCGCTCACACAGTCGTTCTCACGACGTGAAAACGATTAAGGGAATCGCCATTTCGACTTCGGTGGCGCCGCCGTGAAAACCAATGAGAAGAGCCGATTCCGGGGGTTCATGCGCGGTTGCCAGCACGGCCGAACCGTCGGTGCACACGACGACAACGTCGCCGATTCGGGCCAGATGCCGCGGGTCGACCGGCCCGAACATCCCGGTAGCCACAGCCTGCTCACGGCGGTATACCCGGGCCCGGCCGTCCAGCAGCGCCGACCAGGTGGCGTGCACGTCGGCCGCCGCACCCGGTTCGGTGTGCAGATAGCGGACCCGGGGTTCGCCGGCGACCACCCGAACTCCTTCGCCCAGGCGCGGGTCGGCGTCGAGGTCGATACGAGCCTCCGGTGCGACGTTGAGGCCGCCGTGATCGGCGGTCACCAGCAGTGCCGTGCGCGGGGGAAGCGTCTCGAGCAGTCGGGTGAGCAGCGCATCGATGCAAGCCGCCGCCTCATGCCAGGGTGGTGATCCGACACCGAACACATGTGCCGCCGTGTCCAGGTCTGCGGTGTAGCCGTAGACCAGGCCCGGTGCGGCCGCCAACTCATCCGCAAGGAGCTGGGTGTAATCGTCGGCGGGGTGGGTCGGGTGGAACTCCGCGCCGCGATACGCGGCGTCGGTCAGGCCGCTGCCGATGAATGCCGCAGGCAGCACCGCGCGGGCGCCGAGCCCGTGTTGCGTGAGCCGCTCGAACCAGGTTGGCAGCGGCTGCCATTCGCTGGGTGGCGGATCGTCGCGCCACCGAATGTGATTGAGGACCCGGTCGGTGCCGGGGACGTTGAGCGTGAAGCCCAAAATGCCGTGCTGGCCGGGCTGTGCGCCGGTGCCCAGCGAGACCAGGCTGCTGGGCGTGGTCGACGGGAAGGTGCAGGACAGTTCGGTCAGCCGGCCGGTGCCCCCACCGAGCACGTCGGCCAGCAGCGGGGCACTCGCGGCCAACTCCGGCAGCAGGTGCCAGCCCATTCCGTCGACCAGGATGACCGCGACGCGATCAACTTGCCCGGCAACCGATTCCGTCAACCCCAGACTGTCGACCGCGCCCGGCATCCCGAGCAGCGCGGCCGCGGCGGGCAGCACGTCGCAGATCGAACCCGGCACCGGACCAGACACGGGCCCAGTGTGGCACGTGATCAGACGCGCGCCAGCCGCTGGCTGGTCACCCGAAGTTGGCGGTCCGTGCCGTCGGCGAGTGCTCGAATCTGCTGTGGACTCAGCCGGCCACACAGCCGATCCCAGTGCACCGCGACCTCGTCGCCGACGGTCACATCGGGCAGCGCGCTGTAGCCGTCAGCCCAGACCTCGAGGGTTCGCACCGACGGCTCGGACAAGGCCAGCGCCTGGCCATCCCAAGCGAGCCGCCGGCACATGACCTCAACGTCATCGCCGGCACGGGAGACAACCGTGCCCGCAGTGATCCGGCAACTGTCCAACACGCTCAGCGGCTGCTCGTCGATGCCGCGGCCAAGGAAGCGCGTCCACGGGTAGACGCCGAACACATGAAAGCAGTGGTTAGCGGCCGCCTCGCAGGCCAGATCTGCGGTGAGATGCGACCAGTAGCGGCCCGCCTGCGGGCCGATGATCGCCAGCAACGCGTCGACGAAGTCCGTTGGGTCGATGGTGGCGCCGACACCACCACCGAGCCAATATGACTCGACCAGCCGGTAATCCAGCGGATCGGCGATACCGGTGAGCGCGGACAACACCCGCAGATACGGCCAGGCCCCAGAAAACTTGGTCGCTGCACTGCGTACATCGTCGACCGAACCGTCACGCAAGGTGGCGCCCAATGGCGGACCGCAGTAGCCGAGCGCATTGGGTGCGTAGGCGTAACGCGCGAACATCTCAGCACCCTTTTCGACGGCGCGGGTGCCTGGTGGATCAGACTCCGACATGGTTCATACCCGGCCGGACTGCCCCACCAGTTTGGCGGCGTCGCGATGCATGCGGCCGAAGTTGTAGTAGGCCGCACAGGCGCCCTCGGGGGACACCATGCACGTTCCGATCGGGGTTTCCGGCGTGCAGGCGGTGCCGAAAACCTTGCATTCCCAGGGCTTGAGCACACCCTTGAGTACCTCACCGCATTGACAGGCCTTGGGATCCGCGACGCGTACACCGGGCATGGCGAACCGCAACTCAGCGTCGAACTCCGCGAAGTCGTCGTGCAGTCGCAGTGCGCTTTGCGAAATGAACCCCAGGCCACGCCATTCGAAGTGCGGTCGTAACGCGAACACCTTGCCCATCAGCGCGAGTGCGGCCGGATTGCCGTGTTCGGGCACCACCCTCTTGTACTGGTTTTCCACCTCGCAGCGGCCTTCGCGGATCTGGCGAAGCAGCATCGCGACCGATGCCAGGATGTCGAGTGGCTCGAACCCGGCTACCACTAGCGGCTTTCGGTACACCTCAGTGACGAATCGGTACGGCCGGTTGCCCACCACGGTCGACACGTGCCCAGGGCCGATGAAGCCCGACAGCCGCAGATCCGGTGACTCGAGGATTGCTTTGATCGGCGGCACGATCGTGACGTGATTGCAGAACACGCTGAAATTGGACAGACCCAACTCGCGTGCCCGTACCAGCGTGACCGCGGTCGACGGCGCGGTGGTCTCAAACCCAATGGCGAAAAACACCACGTGTTTGTCCGGGTTGTCGATCGCGACTTTCAGCGCGTCCAGCGGGGAGTAGACGAACCGCACGTCGGCACCGCGTGCCTTGGCGTCCAGCAAGCTGCCGGCCGACCCGGGAACGCGCATCATGTCGCCAAAGCAGGTGAAGATCACGTCGGGACGGGCGGCCAGCCACATGGCGTCGTCGATACGGCCCATCGGGATCACGCAGACCGGGCAACCTGGGCCATGCACCAGTTCAACGTTGTCGGGCAGCAGGTGCTCGATGCCGTGCCGGTAGATGGTGTGGGTGTGCCCGCCGCACACTTCCATGAACTTGAAGTGCTCCGGGCCGGCCCCGGCCAGGTGCTCGATGGCGACCATGAGCTTGCGGGCCGCCGCGGGGTCACGGAATTCGTCAACGAATTTCATTGCGGTACCTCACTTGTCAGACGATGGCCGAGGAGTCAAAGGCTTCCATTTCGGTGGCGTAGGCGTCGCCGAGTTTCTTGATCGCGGCCAGGGTGAGCAACGCCTCGGTCTCGTCGATCTTGGCCATCGCGAACCCGACGTGGACCAGCACCCAGTCGTCGGGTGCGGGCAGGTCGCTTTCCAGCAGCCGCACGCTGATGGTGCGTTGCACACCGCTGACATCGACCTTCGCCAGATAGTTGGCAGGATCGGTGATCTCAACGATCCGGCCCGGAATCCCAAGGCACATCTGGGCTCCTCTCTCTTCAGCAGATTCGGGGCAGCGGGTCGCCGACGAGCATGTCGACGATCCGGGTGCCGCCGAATCCGGTACGTAGCACGACGGTCTCCGCTGGTTCGGTGACGATCTCGCCAACCTCGGCCGCGTCGGCGCCAAGTGGATGCGACCGCAAGGCGGCGAGCCCGGCCTCGGCCTCCTGCGGTGCGACGACGGCAATGAACTTGCCTTCGTTGGCGACGTACAGGGGATCGATGCCGAGCAATTCACATGCGCCATTGACGTTTGCCTGCACGGGTAGTCGCTGTTCGTCCAGCACCACCCCCAGCCTGCAGGCCTGGGCCAGTTCGTTGCACACGGTGCCGACGCCGCCCCGGGTTGCGTCGCGTAGCCAGCGGGTGGACGGCGCAGCCGCCATCAGCAGTTCGACCAGCGGGCTTAGGCATGCGGTGTCGGAGTGAATATCGGCCTCGATCGCCAGATCGCCCCGGGCGAGCATTACGGCCATGCCGTGATCGCCCATCGACCCGGACAACAGCATCTTGTCACCGGTGCGTACCGAATCCGCCGACAGCGTGCGCCCCGCGGGGATGACGCCGGTTCCCGCAGTCGTCACGAACAGGCCGTCGGCGGCGCCCTTGGGCACCACTTTGGTGTCGCCGGTGACGATCTGGACACCCGCTTGGGCCGCCGCGGCCGCCATATCGGCGACGATGTCTTTCAACTCGGCGATCGGAAAGCCCTCTTCAAGCACGAAAGCCGCAGAAATCCACGCGGGCACCGCGCCCGCCATCGCCAGGTCATTGCAGGTTCCGTGAACGGCGAGTTGGCCGACGGAGCCGCCGGGAAAACGCCTGGGCTGCACAACAAACGAATCGGTGGACATTGCGATCCGTTCGCCACTGGGCAACGTCAGGACCGCGCTGTCACCGAGCGACTCGAGTGCCGGGTTGCGGAACGCATCCATGAACACCGCGTCCACCAACGCCGCCGATGCCTTGCCGCCGGCTCCGTGCGCCAGCGTCACATGCTCGTCCAGCAACCGGGGACGGCGCCGACGGAACGACTCGATCCGCTCGATCACCTCGCCCTCGGCAAACCGCGGCCCCGACGAGATGTATTCTCCTGCAGACTTACTCATGCGGCCCCCAATGCTTGATCGCCGGAGTGGACCATCGACCACAGTTGATAGCTCAGTAGCGCTTGGGATTCCTGAATCCGGTGCACACTTTGCGAACGAACGACAAAGCAGGCATCCACATTCGGATTGTTGGCGAATGCGCCGCCGTCGTAGCCGGCGAAACCGATGGTGTACAGGCCGCGTAGTCGCGCCTCGGCGAACGCGGCGAGCAGGTTCGGCGAATTGCCGCTGGTTGACATGGCGATGGCGATGTCGCCGGCCTTCGCGCGGGCGATCAGTTGTCGGGCGAACACCAGCTCGAATCCGACATCGTTGCC
Source organism: uncultured Actinomycetota bacterium (assembly GCA_963826365.1). Classification (GTDB taxonomy): domain Bacteria; phylum Actinomycetota; class Actinomycetes; order Mycobacteriales; family Mycobacteriaceae; genus Mycobacterium. The sequence goes on from CAWGXA010000024.1 coordinate 112,645, forward strand.
AAGCGCGGTCACGATCGCTTGATCGGCGGTCAGCGACCAGGCCGGCACCGCTTTTCCGATCGGCGGCCGGGCGAACAGCAACGCCAAAGTGGTGGAATCGGTGCAGCTGCCGCCATTTCCGAAGGTGAACAAGCGCCCGCCTGCCTGAAAGCGGCGTGCCATCTCGGTAGCGGCCCGGTTCAACTCGTCGGCGTTCACCTGCAGAGTCGAGCGCCGCAATGCCAGGCTCTCGGTCGCTTTGGCCTGCGCCGACGCGGCCAAGTCGGCCAGCAGCGTTACCGCGTCGTCTTGCTCGGCGTCGATGAACGGGTAGAGGAAGTTGGTCGGCTCGTCACTCATCAAAGACCTTCCCCTCTTCGATTTTGCTGATTGCCATGCCCGCATGCACCAGCACCAGCTCACCCGCGCCAACCGGGTCGATCAGCGTTGTCACCACGTCCTCGACTCCCCGTGCGGTACGTACCGGGGCCTGGCCGCCGGTCGAGGCCATCACCACCTCACCCAGCCGTCCCTCATCGCTGCAGGTAACGCAGACCGGCTCGGCGCCTTCGGGTTTGAGCAATCCGGAATGTTCGAAGCAAACGTGGGTCAGCTCCCACAACAGGTGATAGAACAGGACGAAGCCGCCCGTCGCGGGCACTCGCGGATCTGGGTCGTCGAGCCACAACACGTGGTCGGCCATTCCACTCTCGGGCCGTTCACCGCTGCCGATCCAAATCGTGGTGGCGCCCCACGCCGGGCCTCGTCGCATCACCGAGCGCGCTTGCGTGTTGTGCGCTGACGCGACCGCGACCACGATGTCGCCGGGCTGCACGGATATCCGCACCTGATCGACCAGGGCGGGTCCGGTGAGCGCGACCGCGGGCAGTGCCCGTTTCCCCATGATCACCGGATGGACGAACTCGACCGCGATGTGCAGTGCATGCGGTTCCCACGACGGAGCGATGGACCACATCGTGGCGCCCGCGGCGAATCGCTTTGCCAGCGTGAATGCCGCGGCAGCCAAGTCAGTGGCGAGCTCGGCGCCGAGTCCTCGATCGATCGCAGTAGAGGCCGTCACATCTCATCCCTCCTCGAGCGCGATCAGCGTCGAGATCGCCGCTTGCCCCAGTGCCAGGCCGCCGTCGTTGGGTGGCACCATACGATGGGTCAACACCTCAAATCCGTTCATTTGCAACGCAGTACGGCATTCGCGCAGCAGCAGAGCGTTCTGGAAGACGCCGCCGGTAAGGCCCACCAGCCGTATCGGGCCGGCCACCTGAGAAACCAGCCGGGCGACGGCGATCGCGACCGCCTGGTGGAACGCGGCCGCCAACATCGCCGGTGGGGTGCCGGCGTAGAGCGCGGACACCATCGTTTGCACCATCGTCGCCGGATCGATGACCCCGTCGGGACGGACCGTCAGTGGCAGCGACGGTCCGGGGCCGCCGGCACGCTCGGCGAGCGCCTCGAGTTCGATGGCGGCCTGGCCCTCGTAGTCGATCCGATGCCGAACCCCCAGTAGAGAGGCGACAGCGTCGAACAGCCGGCCCATGCTTGAGCACGGCACGCATCCAGTGCCGCTCTCCAATTGCGAACGAATGAGCCGCAATTCGTTTGGTGTTGCCGCGGCGACGGGTGCCAGATTCGACGTCCAGTCGATATCGGCCATCCACAACTGGGACAGCGCCATCCGCCAGGGGTTGCGCACTGCCTTGTCACCACCTGGTAGCGGCACGGCTAACAGATGGCCGGCGCGTACGAAACGGTGGCTGTCGGGCCCGAGTGTGAGCACCTCGCCACCCCAAATCGTGTGGTCGCAGCCGTAACCGGTGCCGTCGAAGGCGACCCCGACGACGGGTTCGCCGATGCGACCGTGCTCGGCCAGTAGCGACACCACATGAGCGTGATGGTGCTGAACGAGATCCAGCGGCCGATCGCCGGTGTGCCGTTCCGCCCAGCTTCGGGTGTGGTACCCCGGATGCAGATCTGCCGCTAGGCGCATTGGCTGGCCCCGGATTCCGCTGAGCTGGCCGACTGCGCGCTCGAACGCGCGCAGCGTCGCCACGGTGGCCATGTCGCCGATGTGCCCGGATAGGTAGGCGCGCGAGCCGTCGGTGAGGCAGAACGTGTTCTTGAGTTCTCCGCCGACCGCCAGCACCGCTGGGGCGGACGGCCCGTCCAGCCTCAGGTCGACCGGGAGCGGCGCATAGCCTCGGGACCGGCGGATCGGCAGCTCTTGGCCGTCGATGATGCGCACCACGGAGTCGTCACAGGGCACATGGATTGGTCGATCATGGTCGAGGATGGCGTCACAGAGCCCCGGCAGTCGGAGCGCGGCATCGTCGTCGGTGAAGCAGATGGGTTCATCGGAGCGGTTGGCGCTGGTCAGGACCAGCGCATCGGGCACCGGCCCGGCGGCGCCGGGAATGGCTGCCAGCAGCAGACGATGGATGGGGGAGTAGGGCAGCATCAGTCCGAGCAGCGGGCTACCGGGGGCCACCGCCTCAACGACCGGTGCGCCGGGCCGCCTGCGCAGCAACACAATCGGGCGAGCGGCACTCGACAGGGCACCGGCCTCGGCGTCGTCGATGCCGGCATAGCGGCGCGCGACGCCGAGGTCACGAACCAGCATGGCGAAGGGCTTGCCGCCCCGCATCTTTCGTGCGCGTAGCGTACCGACGGCCGCCTCGTCGTCGACGCGGCAGGCGAGGTGGTAGCCGCCGATACCCTTGATGGCGATCACCGCACCGGCGGCCAGAGCCCGTTGGGTCGCGGCCAGCGCGGCGTCTGTTCCGTTGACCCGCCCCCCGGTCTGCGAGAACCACAGCGACGGCCCGCACTCGGGGCAGGCGATCGGCTGTGCGTGGAATCGGCGATCCGTCGGATCGTGGTATTCGGCAGCGCATCGCTCACACATGGCGAACGCCGACATGGTGGTGGCCGGGCGGTCGTACGGCAACTCCGCGATAATGGTGAACCGCGGCCCGCAATTGGTGCAGGTGATGAACGGATGGCGGTAACGGCGGTTGTGCGGGTCGAACAGCTCCGCCACACATGCGTCGCACACCGCGATGTCCGGCGGAATCGGCGTAGTCGCACCGTTGAGCGTCTGGCTGGGCACAATCCGGAAGTCGGTTCCATACGCGTGATCTGCTGCCAGGTCAGTCACGCACACGTCGCTGATCCGCGCCAATGGCGGGGCCTCGGCGCGCAGCCTGCGACCGAATTCCGCCACCCGTACCTGTTCGCCCTGCACTTCGAGAAAGACTGCGCCGGAATCGTTCCCGACAAACCCGGCCAGGCCCAGCTCGCTGGCGATGCGGTAGACGAACGGGCGAAAGCCAACCCCCTGAACAACACCGGTCACGGTGAAGTGCTGCCGGACAACGGTATCGGCGGCCTGCGATCGCAACATCAAGGGGGCGTTGCTCATCTCAGCCGCCCTCCGGGCTGATTGTCGCCTCGGTGGTGCCTCGGCCCATTAGTTGCAGACCGGCCATGGCCTGCTCGGCTCCGGCCCGGTCCGTCTTCTCGACCACAAATCCCATATGAATGATCACCCAGTCGCCGGGAGCGAATGTCTCTTCCGGCAACATGCCGATGTTGACCTTGCGCGGCTCGCCCGCAACGTCAACCAGCGCCAGTTGACCTTCGTAGCCGTCCAGCATCCTGATCACTCGACCGGGTATCCCGAGGCACATGTCAGCACCCGTCGCTCAACGCAGTGGCTCCCGCAGTTTGCAACGCCGCCACTATCTCCTCGACGGCCTGCGCGGCTCGGGGGACGGCCCTGGCGACGGGTTCGGTGAGCCCGATGCCTTCCTCGACGCTTCCGGCTTCGCACCCGATCACGACCGTGTAAGGCGGAGTGCCGCCCAGCGCCCGAAGGCTGGCGAACACCGCGGCCGGGTCCATGCTGTGACCGTCCAGACCGGATGCGGCCGAAGTTGATTCACCGCTCTCATGGTCGGCCTGAAACACGTGCAACGTGCCCGGCTGGCCGCGACTGGGCACCGCGTCGACCAGGACCAGCGTGTCCCACTCCTCGAGCAGGTCATACGCCAGGTGCATGCCCCGGATGCCGTAGTCGATGACACGGACAGCCGGATCGTCTTGTGGTAGCTCGGCGTTGCGGACTACTTCGGAGCCGAACCCGTCGTCTCCCAGGAAGATGTTGCCGATCCCGGCTACCAGAATGCGTGCTGACATCGGATTGGCCGCGGTAGCTACATCCGCCTCAGTCTGAGATAGCGGCGAGCATCGGGCAGCGATACCACGCCCAACACCACCGCAATCCCGACCACCAAGGCGATGATGGCGATGAATATCCAGCCTAGGACCTCCATGTCGGACTCCTTTCACCTAGTGCGTTTTGCTCTGCTTCCAACGGCTCAACTTCGTCGGGGGAGAAGTACAGATAGCGGCCGTACCACTCGTGCAGGTCGGCGGCGGGGTCGTCGTCGACAACTGCCCCGACGTGTTTGTTGCCCTCGACGTCCTCGTGCACCGAAGTGACGCGAGCGGTCTTGCCGGCGAAGAAGATGTCCTGAGCGTCGGCGTTGCGGCGTGGCCGTAACCGAACCCGGCTACCTCGGGCGACGCGGATCCCGTTGACCAGCACGGCATCGATCTCGGGACGAACGGCGTTGTCGGCCAATGGGTCCCACCAGTCGATACCCTCCGGAATCTCAGGCACCAGCCCTGCTGAAATCTCGGGCCCGTGCGGATCCCGCAGCACGCCGTGCAGGCGCGCCATGGCATCTGGCGACATCGCGTCACAGTGGTCGATGATTTGGGCCGCCCGCGGATCGGTGGCCCGGGCCTGCGCCTTCTCTTCATCCGTCATTGTCATCACGCGCAGGGTCAGGATCTCGTCGATCTCTGTGCAGTCATACAGCGCGGCATTGCTCTGCTCGGCCACCTCGGGGTGGTCGTAGAGAATGATCGGTGAGATCAGCAGCATGTCCTGCGAGCCAGGTGGACCGGCCAACACGGGAAAGCAGCGGTGACGGCCGCACCGGGATACCGCGTCGGCTGCGGTGGCCGGCGGCTCGAGCAGCGAGACGAACTGGCCGCCAATGACTTCGGCTAGGAGATGACTGCCGATCATGGATCGCGCGATCGCGTCGTCTTTGTCGACCGCGGCGGCTCCGATGTTGCTCAGCCGCACCGAGACCCTGCGCAGATCTCCGTCCGGTTCGCTGGTGACGCTCAGTTCGCCTCGGACCTCTCGGCGTTCGCGGACCAGGCGCCCGCCGTCGAGTTGTTCACTCTGCGTGGCCTCGGGTGCCACAACCGGCAGCGTCCACGGTTGACCGTCGAATGCGAGTGGGCCAAAGGACATTTCGGATTCGACGGCTTCGTCCCAGGTCAGCCAGCGCCCGGCTGGTGTGGTCAGTTCATCGACGGGCTGGAATCGTCCTACGGCGAGTTCGCGTTCGGCGGTGCGATGCTGCAACTGCAGGAACCGCACCACCAGTGTGATCGCCTGGGCTCCGTCAACCAGGAATTGCGCCGCGAGGGTATCGTCTTCGCCCAGCCCGGCATCCGCGGCGCCGGGCGGCCCTAAAACCCCGAACTGCCAGCGCGATTGGTTCTTGCCCGATGTCCCGCGGTACGGGTAGAGCAGGTAACCCTCGTAGAGCACCGCATCGGCGACGGCGCGGGCCCGATCCCAGCTCGACGTCATCGCGCCACCTGCCGGGGCGAGGTGACGGCCAGCAACTCGGTGACGGCATGGTCGAGGTCCAGCAGCCCGCGTGACGACTTGTAGTGCGCCAACGCGGTGACGGTGTCGTGGTTGAGCCGCACCCATCCGGTGTTTGGATAGTGCTGCGCCATCAGGTCCCGCCAGACTCCGACCGGCATGTTGTAGCGATCCTCGCAATCCCAGGACACCTGCTGGACCGAGAAGCCGCGCTCGGACTTAACGAATATGGTTCCGCTGAACAGGAATTGCAGCGGCAGTGTGCCGTCGCGCAGTGCATGCAGGTATTTGGCGGCGGTGACCTCGAAGTCGTAGGTGCAGTCGAGGGGCAGCGCCACCATGGTGTCGCCGGTAAATCCCGGCACCATCGCGGTGCAATGCTGCCAGAGGAAGGTTCGTTGGGTGTGCGCCCAACGCTCGCGGGGCCCGAACAGGTCGGTCAGCCCGGCGGCTTCCTCGTCGGAGTAGGAGCGCCGCAGCGGCTCGATCCGGACCTGGCACCGCAGCGCGATGGCATGTACCGGGTCGTCACCAGTGGTGGCGACGCCAATGCGGGCGGTGAGCACCGGGTTCACCGTGTACGGCTCGGGCGCCACATCTCCGACGGTGAAAGTCACGTCGCTCATGGTGGCGTGCCCACGGGTGTTGCCCTAGAGCGATCGGCGATCTGCGCGAAGAAGCCGTCGATGAACGTGCGCGCCTCTTGGCCGCCGTCGAAACCCCGCCACATCATCCGCAACCGCCCGACGAACTCGTAGCAGGCATCGATGGGAACAAGATAGCTTTGTGGCCTTGCGAATTCGCCGTCTTCGGTGTCGCCGGAGTCGGGGACCCGAACCAGCAGCGCTTCCACGTCGTCGGTGAGCAGACCGACCCGGGGGTCGGCGGCGCTGATCGCGTGCCAGGCTTCCAGGTCCAGCTCGGATTCGCAGGCACCGGCCGGTCCCGGATAGAAGGCGACGGTGCGCCCGAGCGCGGAGTTGGAGAAAAAGAACGCCACGCCTACCGGAATCTGCAGTGCCTCCCAGGCGCGACGGTCCAGCGCGAAATCCGGAAATGACAGATACCGATCCGGTACCGCGCGGTAGCGCAACGCGGCGTCGGTATCGGTGAACAGTAGATAGCAGGCGCGGCAGACGCACATCAGCTGCCGGCCAGCCACATTCACCACGTGCTGGTGTTCCTCGGCGATGAGCTCGGAGCACATTTCGCACCGTTCGCCGGCCGGCTCGGGGGCGGGCCGGTTGCTGGTGATGCGCGCCAGGACGTCATACGGGCTCGTCATGCTGGAGCTCCCAGCGCCTCGGCGGCCACCGCGATGGACAACACTCCGTCGCGCAGCAGCAGCGGGATGGGTTCAAGATGACAGTCGGCATTGTGGTCGACGCAGGCCCCGGCATGCACGACGTCAAAATGCGCGTGGCAGCGCGGACAGCGCAGCACCGGGTCTGCATTACCCAGGACGCGGTGCAGCGCGGCCCCGGCCAGTGAACCTTCGCACGCCGGGCAGTTGTCCCGGTAGGCGTAAAGCTGGTCGTCGACGCGACACGCCAGCACGGTAAGACCAGCAACCCCGTCGATCAGGAAGCCGCCGACTTCGCCGGGCGCCAGCTGGCCTAGGTCGGGCACCTGATGCCACGTTGGCGTGCCGTTGAGATTGGGCGCGGATTTGATCCTGGCCAGCAGTGATTCCGCCGGAATCACTGTTGTCGAATTCGGCTCGGGAGCAACGACTTCGATCGACGAGATCTCTGGCGCGGCCGCCCGCACCGCGTCCTCGACGGCCAGCTCCAGCGTGACCGCCGACGACGGGCAGCTCTTGCAGCTCCCTGCGAACGCCAGGCGCACGGTCCCGTCGTGGCTCACTTCCAACAGCTCCACATCGCCACCATGCGAGCCGAGGTAGGGGCGCACCCGGTCCAGCGCGTCGGATACCCGTCGGTTTATGTCGTGCGGGTGCAGGCCGTGGACCAGGAGCAGGCTGGCCACCAGGTCGTCGGTGGCCAGCCGCTCACGCATCCCCTGCTCGGACAGCGCGACGATCCGATCCAGTCCGGCCCCGTAGAGCCCGACTACCTCCCGGACCAACTGCCGGGCGCGATCCTGCGCGGCGACACCACCCGCCGCAAAAGAATCCAACAGGGTCTGGATCCGATCGCCCGCCGTGCGCCACTGCGCGTCGCGTTGAGGAGTTTCCGGGCGATCCGCCATGTCACTCCCCGGCAGGTGACTGGGTTGGCGTATGCAATCTCTCCAGGGTCTTGCCGTTCCCCAGATACATGTGCACACCGCAGGGCAGGCACGGATCGAAACTGCGTACCGTGCGCATGATGTCGATGCCCTTGAAGTTCTCCCGGCCGTTCTCCTCGAAGATCGGCTGGCCCTGCACCGCATCCTCGTAGGGTCCCGGCGTCCCAAAGCTGTCGCGCGGATTGGCATTCCACGGAGTGGGCGGGTACGGGTGGTAGTTGGCGATCTTGCCGTCCCGGATCACCATGTGGTGGCTGAGCACACCGCGAACCGCCTCGGTGAAGCCGCAACCGATGCCCTCGTCGGGCACCTCGAACTTCTCCCACGTCTTGGTGCGCCCGGCGCGGATCTCCTCCAACGCCTTCTCGGCGAAGTGCAGGGCGCACGCGGCCGCGTAGGCCTGGAAGTAGGTCCTGGCCCGGTCACGTTCTATCGTGTTGCTGCCGTACTTGGGGATCTTCCACTCGAATTCGACCGGACCCTTCAGGATGGTCTTGGGGAGGTTGATCTTGACGCTATGACCGGTCGCCTGGACATAGCCGATGTCGACCAGGCCGGCCAGGGCGGTCGACCATAGCCGGGCCAGCGGACCGCCGCCGGTGTCCAGCGCCAGGTGATCCTTGCCGTCGAACCAGCGAGGCGACATCACCCAGCTGTACTTGCCGCCATCCAATTCCCGCTTCTGTGGGTGCGGGTTGGTGTGCTGGTTCCACGGGTGTCGGCGGTCCACGGCGTTGCCCAGCGGATCGGTCTTGACGAACATCTCCTGCTCGGTCCAGTCGTCGTAATACGAACTGCCCAACAGGATCCGGATGCCGAGGTTGATGTCGACCAGCGAGTGGGTGACCAGTTTGCCGTCGACCACCACGCCGGGCGTGACGAACATCGCGTTACCCCAGCGCTCCATGTCCTTGTATTCGAAGTTGCACACGTCGGGGTCCTGGAAGGAGCCCCAGCAGCCGAGCAGCGTGCGGCGCAGGCCGACCTTCTCGTAACCGGGCAGTGCGTCGTAGAAGAAGTCGAACAGGTCGTCGTGCATGGGGACGACCTTCTTCATGAATTCGACATACCGCATCAACCGCGTCATGTAGTCGGTCATCAGCTGGATGGTCGCGACGGTGCCGACACCGCCGGGGTACAGCGTGGACGGGTGTACGTGGCGACCCTCCATGAGGCAGAACATCTCTCGCGTCCAGCGACTGACCACAAGCGCCTCGCGGTAGAACTCACCGCTGAAGGGGTTGAGCGACCGCATGATGTCGGCGATCGTCTTGTACCCGTGCTCACCGGCGTGCGGCGCCGCGGTTTTCTCCGCCTGTGCGAGCACGCTCGGGTTGGTCTCGGCGACCATCTTCTCGCAGAAGTCCACACCGACCAGGTTCTCCTGAAAGATGTTGTGGTCGAACATGTATTCCGCGGCTTCGCCGAGGTTGACGATCCATTCGCCGAGGTGCGGCGGCTTGACCCCGTAGGCCATGTTCTGCGCGTAGCACGAACAGGTGGCGTGGTTGTCGCCGCAGATACCGCAGATGCGGCTGGTGATGAAGTGGGCGTCGCGAGGATCCTTGCCCTTCATGAAGATCGAGTAGCCGCGGAAGATCGAGGAGGTGCTGTGACACTCGACGACTTCTCTGTTCTCGAAATCGATCTTGGTGTAGATGCCGAGGCTGCCCACGATTCGGGTGATCGGGTCCCAGGCCATTTCGACGAGCTGGCCCGGTTCCCGCTTGGATGTCGACGGCTGGGGAATGATGGTTGTCATCGCAGTTACTGCTCTCTGCCCCCGAGGGCTCCTGTGGTGAAGGTCGTGAAAGCGAGACGAAGCGCGCCACCACCTACCAGGTGCGGCGGGCTCCTGTGGTGAGTTCTGTGCCCGTGTGACGCCAGCGCGGTTCCTTGTCGAGGGTGCGCCCCGTGATACCGCGCAGGCTGCGGATCACGGTCCCGTACAGGCCCGATGCGGTGCTGGAGAGCTTGCCACCTGGCGGCTCGTCCATGAACGGCATGAACTTGTCCGGAAAGCCCGGCATGGTGCACCCGATGCAGATGCCGCCGACGTTCGGACAACCCCCGATACCATTGATCCACCCGCGCTTGGGCACGTTGCACTTCACGACCGGGCCCCAACAACCCAGTTTGACAATGCATTTCGGCGATCCGTACTCGGTTGCGAAGTCGCCCTGTTCGTAGTAGCCGGCCCGGTCACAACCTTCGTGCACGGTCGCCCCGAACAACCACTTGGGCCGCAGCGCGTCGTCGAGCGGGATCATCGGTGCCTGGCCGGTCGCCATGTAGAGCAGGTAGGTCAGCGTCTCGGAGAGATTGTCCGGCTGGATCGGGCAGCCGGGAACGCAGACGATCGGGATGCCGGCCTTGCTCTTCCATTCCCAGCCGAGGTAGTCGGGCACGCCCATCGCTCCGGTCGGATTGCCGGCCATTGCGTGGATGCCGCCGTAGGTCGCGCAGGTCCCGACTGCGACGACCGCGGTTGCCTTGGGGGTGAGCCGATCGAGCCACTCGCTGGTGGTCATCGGTTGTCCGGTGGCCGGGTCGTTGCCGAACCCGCACCAGTACCCTTCGTCCTTGATTTTCTCGTTGGGAATGGATCCCTCGACGACGAGCACAAACGGTTCCAGCTCGCCGCGATCGGCTTTGAAGAACCACTCAAGGAAGTCATCTGCCCCCCCGTTGGGCCCGCATTCGAAGTCGATCAGAGGCCAGTGGACGGCGACCTTGGGCAGTCCGGGAAGCGCTCCGAGGGCGATTTCCTCGACACTGGGCTGGGTGGCGGCAGTCAACGCCACAGAATCACCATCACAACTCAGACCTGCGTTGATCCACAGCACATGGATCAACGTTTCTTCTGCCTTGACTGCCGCTTCTGTAAGCATGCTGCAGCTTTCCGGGGCCGGGCTGGGGCCCCTACGCCGCCGGAGTCGACCATCGGCCCACTTGCACAGCGCTGTTTTTGGGTCTACTCCGGCCCTTAGGAGTTGTCAACGGCTCCCACGCTATTAAGCACCTGTAAAAATGTCCCCGCTGCCCTTTTTTGGCTGCACGGCAAGGGATTTCAGTGTTCGCAGCTACTTGCGACGAACCAGTGAGCATGGCTAATCACCGGAGGTTTTGGCGTTCGGAGACGACGGCGTCTCATGCAAGTCATTTGCAGGACTTGTTGATCCGCATTGGGTCCGTGCCAACGCGACCGGCTAGGTTTCTGGGCCTCCGGCAAATCGCCGAAGCCAACCGAACCAGGCGGCCATGCCGACTCCGGTGCGCGCGCTTATCGGCAGGATCGTCGCAGCCGCATTGACCTCGCGGACATGCGCAATGTACGTGTCCACGTCGGCATCCAGGTGCGGCACCAAGTCAATCTTGTTGAGCAAGACCACATCCACCGATCGAAACATCACCGGGTACTTGAGCGGCTTGTCCTCGCCCTCGGTGACCGAGTAGACCATGGCCTTGGCGTGCTCACCGACGTCGAACTCCGCTGGGCAGACCAGGTTCCCGACGTTCTCGATGATGACCAGGTCCAGGCCGGGGAGGTCGAGGCCCGGCAGCGCGCGATTGACCATTGGTGCGTCGAGATGGCATTCGCCGCCGAACCCGTTGCTGGTGTTGAGCAAAGACACCTGAGCACCGCGGCCGCTGAGTTTGGCCGCATCGAGGTCGGTGGCAATGTCACCTTCGACCACACCGATCGCGAACTCGCCGGCGAGCTCGTCGAGCGTTGCCTGCAACACCGTCGTCTTTCCCGATCCTGGTGAGCTCATCAGGTTGAGGACGCGGATTCCGTTGCGCTCGAACGCCGCGCGATTGGCATCGGCGAGCACGTCGTTCTCAGCGAAGATGGCTTCCAGCACATCGATACGCTGCTTGCCGGTCTCGTAGTGACGGTGATCGCCATGTTCGTGGTCGTGGGGAAGGTGGTCGTGTTCATGGGTGTGCGCGGTTGGATCGTCGTGCCGATGAAATCTACCCATAGTCAGCACCTTTCACGAGACGTCCAACGACGTCACCAGGAATTCATTGCCGCGGAGCACCTCGACATCGGTGCTGTCGCACCGCGGGCACCAGATGGACCAGGCCGATGTGATCTCCGACTGCCGCCCACACGCGCGGCAGTGCACCTCGGCGCTGACGCATTCGAGTTCCAGCTCGGCGTCCGGTATGTCCTCGGAGTCCCGGACGAGTGTCCAGCAGAATGACAACGATTCCGGCACCACCTGGCGAAGAGCGCCAATCCGGACCCGCACCACGTCAACGTGCCGACCGTCGGCATGTGTCTTGACCACGCCGGCGATCGCCTCGCATAGCGATAGCTCATGCATCGCCGGTCACCGGCGTCGGGCGTAGGCCCATGAAATCGTTTCTACACCCGACAAGCCGCGACGAGTAGCCGCGTGACACGAGCCGGCTTCAACTTTCGGCTGAGGACCACTTCTCTTCGATCCGGCCGAAGCGCCACACCAGCACGGCGACCGCCCAGGTGACTACGAACATCCCGACGACGACGAAGCCGAGGGTGTTGAGGTCCAGACCGCCGAGCCAGTTCCAGAACGGGCCCTGCCACCCCAGTTGGCCGGCGAACAGGCCGAGCAGTTCGATGCTGCCGATCACCCACGCGACGGCGACCGACAGCCCGGTGATGGTGATGTTGTAGTAGATCTTGCGGACCGGGCTGGAAAACGCCCAGCCGTAAGCGAAGTTCATGAACGAGCCGTCGATGGTGTCCAGCAGGCACATGCCGGCGGTGAACAACACGGGCAGACACAAAATGGCGTACCAGGGCAACCCGGCTGCGGCGCTGCTGCCGGCCAAGACCAGCAGGGCGATCTCGGTGGCGGTGTCGAAACCCAGACCGAACAACAACCCGATCGGATACATCTGCCAGGACTGGGTGATCGATTTGGTGAAGCGGCCAAGGAATCGATTGAGCAATCCGCGGTTATCCAGCTGCTGTTCCAGCTCGGCCTCGTCATAGTCGCCGCGGCGCAATCGGACGAAAACCCGCAGGATCCCCACCAGGACTATGACGTTGAGGATGGCGATCACATAGAGGAACAGGCCCGAGACGCTGGTCCCGATCAGGCCCGTGTAGTGGTGCAGGGTCGACGAATCGTCTTCGACTCCTCCGATGATCGCCTTGACCCCGGTCGCCAGCAGCACTGCCAGTGCGAATACCACCGTGGAGTGGCCCAGGGAGAAGAAGAAGCCGACGGCCAGCGGGCGCCGTCCGTCATTCATCAACTTGCGGGTGGTGTTGTCGATGGCGGCGATGTGGTCGGCGTCGAACGCGTGCCGCAGGCCCAGGGTGTAAGCCGTCAGCCCGACACCAATGCCAAATGCCTTGCCGCCCAGGCTGAATTGGGCGGGGTCCACGACGTACACCAGGATGCCCCAGCCGACCAGGTGCAGCGCGACGATGGTTGCCGACATCAATCCCAGCCGTTGCCATTCCGGGGGTGTCAGGGCGCCACGCAATGTGGACCACCTCGACCGCCGGGCGAGCTCACTGCTGGCCATGGCGGTCCTTCCGGCATCGGGCAGAACGCCACGACTGTAAGTTCAGTCCCGAGCTGATGCAAGTCGATTGCAGGAAGCATTCGGGTCCCGCCTGCCGCCCCACTGGCGAACCCGGGTTTGCGGCGCGACACTGAACACGTGACGTCTGCATCGTCGGCTCTGGATCCCGCGGTCACCGAGCGCATCGGTGAGTTTCTGCGGGCCCGCGGGCTGCGGCGAATGGCGTCGCGGATCCAGGTACTGGCCGTGCTGGAGCCGGTCAACGGTCACCTGCCGGTGGCAGAGATCCATCAGCGGGTGCGCGCCTGCCTGCCTGATGGCACGCAGCCGCCCGACGTGGCGACCATCTACCGCACCGTCACCACCCTGCTCGATCAGGGGGTGTTGCACGCCCTGACCCTCGACGGCGGAGTCACCACCTACGGGCTGGCCGCCGCCCCGCATCACCACGCGGTGTGCACACAGTGCAGCTCGATCATCGAAGTGCCCGCGGGGCAGCTGAGCGTTGCGCTCGAACATGCGATGGCGGGTAGCTCCTTCGCGCTCTCGGAGCGGGCCGGCCTGACCCTGCGCGGCCTATGCCCCCAATGCCAGTAGCGCGTTTTCGATCACCTCGGGCAGCGCCGGATGGATCCAGTACTGACCGCGGGCCATCTGTGGGGCGGTAATGCCGAAGCTGATCGCCTGGATCAAGGGCTGGATAAGCGAGGAGGCCTGATGGCCCATGATGTGCGCACCCAGCAGGCGCCCGGTGCCGGACTCGGCGATGAGCTTCACGATCCCGGTGGTGTCCTCCATCGCCCAGCCGTAGGCGACGTCACTGTAATCCTGGACCTTTACCGAGACATTGAAACCCTGTGCAACGGCCTGGTTTTCGGTCAACCCAACGCAGGCGATCTGGGGATCGGTGAACACCGCGGACGGAACGTAGCGATGGTCGGTGACGGCCATCGCTTGGGTGTCGTCCCAGTCGCACAGCAGATTGTGGCGCACCACGCGGGCCTCATGATTGGCGACGTGCTTGAGCTGATACGGCGACGAGACGTCGCCGAGCGCGAAAACCTCACGCGCCGTGGTTCGTTGATATTCGTCGACAACCACGCGGCCGTCCTCGACATCGACTCCGGCCTGGTCGGCATCGAGCAGGTCGGCGTTGGGCACCCGGCCCGTCGCCACCAGCAGCGCGTCGGCGTTCAAGGTGCGGCCATCGTCGAGCCGCAGCGCTATGCCCGAGTCACGGTTGGCGGCGCCCACGACATTGCGGTGGGTGTGCAGTTCCCATTTGCTCGAGGCGATACGGGTGAAGCGTTTGCAGATGATGTCGTCGCAATGCCGCAGCAACGTGGAGCCCCGGACCACCAGGGTGACCCGCGTGCCGAGTGCGGAGAAGATGTGCGCGAATTCCGCTGCCACGAAACCGCCTCCGACGATCACCAGATGCTCTGGTAACTCGGAGATTCTCATGATCGTGTCGCTGGTGTAGTAGTCGGCGCCCGACTCGAGGATCGCCGAGGGGACCGTGGCCCGTGCCCCCGCCGCGATCACGACCCGATCGGCGGTGAACTCGTCGCCGGCATCAGTGCGCAACAGGTAGCGGCCGTCGGCCTGGACCGGGCCGAAGCGGGTGTGCTGCTTGTACACGTCGGTATTGGGCGCGGAGCTTCGGTAATCCTCGCCGGCCAGCCCGATCGGATCGATGCGCCCGAACACGCGCGAGACGATGTCGTCCCAGCGGACTCGGTCGATGTGCGCATCGACGCCGTAGCGTGCCGCGTCCCGGATGGTCTGGGCCACCTCGGCGGCGTAGACGAACATCTTGGTGGGGATGCAGCCGACGTTGAGGCAGGTGCCGCCAAACGTGTCCTGCTCGCAGATCGCCACTCGCTTGCTCGAGTGACGGTCGTCGAGAATGCTGTTGCCCGAACCGGCCCCGATGATCGCGACGTCGTAGGTTTCCACGCCGTCACCCCTTTCCAAACGATGCCGACGCTCCGGTGCGATCGCTGGCCAGGTAGCCATCCAGCCACCGGTCCAATTCGCGATAGGCGACTGCCCGCGGCTCGGGCAACGACAAGAAGACATCGTGTTTGGCATCGGTTACCGCAACGATGTTGCTGCGGTTACCGATACAGCCGGCCCACCGGGCGATCTGGGTGACGTCGAGAACCGCGTCGCCGCGTTGCATGGACGCCGGGTCGCCGAGCGGCACGCTGTGATCGGAGCGCAGGATCAGGTTGGGCACCCCGACGTCGAGCCCACGATGCAGCCGGACGTGAGCGCGGCGTACGGCGTGCAGCCATCCGAGGGTGATGGGAAAGCCGCCCAACGGTTTCCACTGCAGGTTGTAATCGAACTCTCCGTCGAAGTCGCGGTGCAATGTGGTGCCGTAACCACCTTTGCTGGAGGCCCGGATGACGCCCTTGGAGCGCACCCGCGACAGGCCGGCGATCATCGCCGAGGTCACCGGCAGGCGCAGCATTGCCGGGCCGTGCAGATCCAGGAACGGGCTGTTGAGCACCAAGCCGGCGACGTTGGCGTGGGCTTCGGGGTGCCGCGACCGCAGCCGGTCCAGCCACAACGACACGATGAGCCCACCGGCGGAATGGCCGTACACCAGGGTCTTGACCGGATGGCCGGGACGGGCCGTCTCGCCGATGATGGCCAGGGCGCGTCCCAGCTCGATGTCGTAGCGGGCCAGGTCGGTGATGAAGTGCGGGGTCTGGCCGTCACGCCGGGACCGGCCGCACTTCTGCATGTCCAGCGCATAGAAGTCGAAGCCGCGGTGCACGAAGTGATCGGCCAGCGCGGTATTGAAGAAATAGTCGGTGTACCCGTGCACCGCCAGGACCGCGTGATTCCCCCCGGATTCCGGACCGCGCCGGATCAGGGTTGCGGCGATGTCGCCTTCGCCGGCGGGATCGGGCCCGAGCGGGATCGTGCACTGCCAGTAGCCAGGCAGGATGTCGGGCTCCCAGCCAGTCACGAAGCCAGCTTATAGCTTTTGCTGAGGTCCCCGGCGCAGGTCGGTGCGGTGACGTCGCTCGGGATAACCTGGGACCGGCGAAGCAGCCAAGGAGAGGACCAACGACCCGGTGTCAGACGTAGGAACCACACGCGTCGACGTCGTGCTTGTTGGGGCGGGCATCATGAGCGCCACCCTGGGTGCGTTGCTGCGGCGGCTGGAGCCCGACTGGTCGATCACCGTGATCGAAAGGCTGGACGCCGCGGGCGCCGAGAGCAGCAGCCCGTGGCACAACGCCGGCACCGGTCACTCCGCACTGTGCGAGCTGAATTACACCCCGCAACGCCCCGACGGATCGATCGACATCAGCAAAGCGGTGAATATCAACGAGCAGTTCCAGGTGACCCGGCAGTTCTGGGCCTACGCCGTCGAGAACGGCATCCTGACCGATCGCAGCTTCCTCAACGCCGTCCCGCATGTGAGCTTCGTGCACGGGGCCGAGCGCGTCGATTACTTGCGGCGGCGCCGGCTGGCGCTGGCCGGCAATCCATTGTTCGCCCGCACCGAATTGATCGACGACCCGGACGAATTCGCCCGCCGGCTGCCGATGATGGCGGCCAAACGTGATTTCTCCAAGCCAGTTGCGCTCAACTGGGCCGCCGACGGGACCGATGTCGACTTTGGCTCGCTATCCAAGCAACTCCTGGGCTATTGCGTCCGCAATGGCGCGACCGCGTTGTTCGGTCACGAGGTTCGCAACCTGACCCGGCAATCCGACGGCAGCTGGACGCTGCTGGTCGCAAATCGCCGCACCCGCGAAAAGCGAAAGCTGAATGCCAAATTCGTCTTTCTCGGCGCCGGTGGCGACACGTTGCCGCTCTTGCAGAAGTCCGGAATCAGAGAAGCAAAAGGCTTCGCCGGCTTCCCGATCGGCGGCCGGTTCCTGCGTACCGCCGAGCCGGAGTTGGTGGCCGCGCACCGGGCCAAGGTGTACGGCGTTCCCGCGCCGGGGGCACCGCCGCTCGGCGCACTGCATCTTGACCTGCGCTTCGTCAGCGGCAAGTCGTGGCTGGTATTCGGGCCCTATGCCGGCTGGTCACCTAAGTTCTTGAAGTATGGCCGCGCCAGCGATCTGCCCCGATCCATCAAGGGCGACAACGTGTTGTCCATGCTTGGTGTCGGATTGACGGAGATGACATTGCTGAATTACCTGATCGGCCAGCTGCGGCTCACGCACCCCGACCGGGTCCGCGTACTGCGCGAATTCGCCCCGGCCGCCGCGGATTCGGATTGGGAGTTGATCACGGCCGGCCAGCGGGTGCAGATAGTCAGGCGCGACAAGCGAAAAGGTGGAGTGCTCGAGTTCGGCACCACCGTGGTTGGGTCGGACGACGGCATCGCGGGCATGCTCGGCGGCTCGCCGGGGGCCTCGACCGCCGTGCCGATTACGCTCGACGTTCTGCAGCACTATTTCGCCGACCGATACCAGTCGTGGCTGCCCATGCTCAAAGAGATGGTTCCATCACTGGGCGCCAAGCTCTCCGATGAGCCGGCGTTGTTCGACGAGGTTTGGTCATGGGGAACGAAGGTATTGAAGTTGAGCGTGTCATGACAGAAGCACTGCGACGGGTGTGGGCCAAAGACCTTGACGTGCCTACTCTTTACGAGTTGCTCAAGCTGCGGGTCGAGGTGTTCGTCGTGGAGCAGGCGATCCCGTATCCCGAGCTGGACGGCCGGGACCTGCTTGCCGAGACGAGGCACTTCTGGCTGGAAAGGCACGACGGCGAGGTGATCTGCACGCTGCGCCTGATGGAGGAGCATGCCGGAGGCCAGAAGGTATTCCGGATCGGCCGGCTGTGCACCAAACGCAGCGCCCGCGGACAGGGCCACACCACCCGGCTGCTGCGCGCGGCACTGGCCGAGGTGGGTGACTACCCGTGCCGCATCAACGCGCAGACCTATCTCGCGGAGATGTACGCCCGACACGGGTTCGTCCGCGACGGCGAGGACTTCCTCGACGACGGCGTTCCGCATGTCCCGATGCTGCGGCCCGGCTCCGGACTGGCGGCAAAGCCGTGAAGCCTTACCCGTTCAGCGCGATCGTCGGCCACGATCAGCTGCGGCTGGCGCTGCTGCTGTGTGCGGTGCGCCCCGAAATCGGCGGCGCGCTGATCCGCGGCGAGAAGGGCACCGCCAAGTCGACGGCCGTGCGTGGGCTGGCTACCCTGCTGTCGGCCGCGACCGGGGACGGCGCCGGTTCAGGCGGCCTGGTCGAAATGCCGCTTGGCGCAACTGAAGACCGGGTGATCGGCTCACTGGATCTGCAGCGAGTGCTGCGCGACGGGGAGCACGCGTTCTCGCCGGGCTTGCTGGCCCGCGCGCACGGCGGCGTGCTCTACGTCGACGAGGTCAACCTGCTGCACGATCATCTGGTAGACGTGCTGCTCGACGCCGCCGCAATGGGATGGGTGCACGTCGAACGTGACGGCATCTCGCATTCGCATGAGGCCCGCTTCGTGCTGATCGGCACGATGAATCCGGAGGAGGGCGAACTGCGTCCGCAACTGCTGGACCGGTTCGGTCTCACCGTCGACGTGCACGCCTCACGCGATGTCGACGTGCGGGTGGAGGTCATTCGCTCTCGGATGGCCTACGAGGCCGACCCGGACGCGTTCGCCGCGCGCTACACCGAGGCCGACGCCGAGTTGGCCCGGCGGATCGCTGCCGCGCGGGTCCTCGTCGACGATGTAGTGCTGCCGGACAACGAATTACGCCGTATCGCCGCGCTGTGCGCGGCATTCGACGTCGACGGCATGCGCGCCGATCTGGTGGTGGCCCGCACCGCAGTCGCGCACGCCGCGTGGCGCGGCGCGAGCACCGTCGAGGAACAAGACGTTCGGGTGGCCGCCGAGCTGGCATTGCCACATCGCCGCCGCCGCGACCCGTTCGACGACCCGGGCATTGATCGCGACCAGCTGGACGCGGCACTCGAGCAGGCGGGCGCCGCGGATTCGCAGCCCGATCCCGATCCACCCGACGGCGGCCAGGCCGCGGAGACGGATCGTGAACCACCACAACAGAATTCCCATTCGACCAAGCCGCTCCCGTCGCGGCCGAGTGCGCCGCCGTCGAAAACCTTCCGCACTCGGGCGCTGACCGTGCCTGGAGTCGGCCAGGGCGCGCCGGGCCGACGGTCGCGGGCCCGCAACTCCTCGGGCAGCGCGGTCGCCGCGACCGACGGCAGCGACCCCGTCCCGGGTGCGCATGGGCTGCATCTGTTCGCCACGTTGCTCTCGGCGGCCGAGCGGGCTGGCTCCGGGCCGCTGCGGCCACGGCCGAGCGACGTGCGCCGGGCCATTCGCGAAGGCCGCGAAGGCAACCTGGTGATCTTCGTCGTCGACGCCTCCGGTTCGATGGCCGCACGCGACCGGATGGCCGCGGTCAACGGCGCGACGTTGTCGCTGCTGCGCGATGCCTACCAGCGCCGTGACAAGGTCGCGGTGATCACGTTCCGCCAGCTTGAGGCGCGACTGCTGCTGCCGCCGACATCGTCGGCGCACATCGCCGGCCGGCGACTGGCCCGGTTCGACACCGGCGGCAAAACGCCGTTGGCCGAGGGTCTGCTGGCCGCGCGTGAGCTCATCGTTCGGGAAAGGGCACGCGACTCCTCGCGGCGCCCGCTGGTGGTGGTGCTCACCGACGGGCGGGCCACTGCCGGACCGAACCCGTTGGGCCGCAGTGCAATCGCGGCGGCTCGACTGGTCGCCGAAGGCGCGGCCGCGGTGGTGGTGGACTGCGAATCCTCTTATGTGCGCTTGGGATTGGCGGGTGAGCTGGCCCACCAGCTCGGTGCGCCCGTGGTCCGGCTTGAGCAGTTGCACGCCGACCATCTGACGCGAGCCGTGCGCAGCGTGGCCTGACGAAAGGTAGGCGCCGATGCCGCAGGGAACCCCAACCCAGATCCCCGATGACGGCCTGTCCACCCGGGTCCGGCGCAACGCGCCGGTGCTGGCGGTGCACACCGGCGACGGCAAGGGCAAGTCGACGGCCGCATTCGGAATGGCATTGCGCGCCTGGAACATCGGCCTGAACGTGGCGGTGTTCCAGTTCGTCAAGAGCGCCAAGTGGAAAGTCGGCGAAGAGACTGCCCTGCGCGAGCTCGGCCGGCTGCACGACGAGCAGGGGATCGGCGGCGCGGTCGAATGGCACAAGATGGGCAGCGGCTGGTCCTGGTCGCGCAAGGCCGGCAGCGAACCCGACCACGCCGCGGCGGCCGCCGACGGCTGGGCGGAGATCTCGCGGCGGCTGACCGAGCAACGACACGACTTCTATGTGCTCGACGAGTTCACCTATCCGCTCAAGTGGGGCTGGGTCGACGTCGACGAGGTGGTCGACGCCTTGGCGGCCCGACCGGGTCATCAGCATGTGGTGATCACCGGACGCGACGCCCCGCAGCGGCTGGTCGAGGCGGCCGACTTGGTCACCGAGATGACCAAGGTCAAACACCCGATGGACGCAGGACGCAAGGGGCAAAAGGGCATCGAGTGGTGAGCGTCCCGGCCGTCATCGTCGCCGCACCCGCGTCGGGCAGCGGAAAGACCACGGTCGCAACGGGTTTGATCGGTGCGCTGCGACAGGCCGGGCATACGGTCGCGCCGTTCAAAGTAGGCCCGGACTTCATCGACCCCGGCTACCACACGCTGGCGGCCGGCCGGCCCGGACGCAACCTCGACCCGGTCCTGGTGGGGGAGCGGCTGATTGGGCCGCTGTACTCCCACGGCGCCGACGGCGCGCAGATCGCGGTGATTGAAGGCGTGATGGGGCTGTTCGACGGGCGGATCGGACATGCCGCGACCATGCCGGCGGCGGGTTCGACGGCTCACGTCGCCGGTCTGCTTGGCGCGCCGGTGATCCTGGTGGTCGATGCACGCGGCCAGAGCCACAGCATCGCCGCACTGCTGCACGGGTTTTCCACGTTCGATTCCGCGACCCGGATCGCCGGGGTAATCCTCAACCGGGTCGGGTCGGACCGGCATGAGCACGTCCTGCGCCAGGCATGCGAGCAAGTCGGTGTCCCGGTGCTTGGCGCTATTCCGCGGACGGCCGAATTAGAGCTGCCGACAAGGTATTTGGGCCTGGTCACCGCCCTGGAATACGGACAACGGGCCCGGCTGGCGGTCGATGCGATGACCGCGTTGGTCGCTCGCCATGTCGACCTGGCCGCGGTGGTGGCCGCCGCCGGAAGCCGGGTGGCCGATCCGCCGTGGGATCCCGCGGCGGCGCTGCGGTCGACATCGGGCGGGCGCGCCCTGGTCGCCATGGCGGCCGGGAAGGCCTTCACCTTTGCCTACGCCGAGCATGCCGAGCTGCTGCGGGCCGCCGGTGCCGACGTGGTCGAGTTCGATCCGCTCACCGATGCGTTGCCCGACGGCACCGACGCCGTGGTGCTGCCCGGCGGGTTCCCCGAGCAGTTCACCGCGGAGCTCTCCGCCAACGACGTGGTGCGCGGCCAGATCGCCGAACTGGCCGCCGCCGGTGCGCCGGTGCACGCCGAATGCGCGGGGCTGATCTACCTGGCCTCCGAACTCGACGGCTATCCGATGTGTGGGGTGGTGGCCGGATCGGCCCGGTTCACCGATCGACTGAAGCTCGCCTACCGCGACGCCGTCGCGGTGGCCGATTCGTCGCTGTACTCCGTCGGCGAACGGGTGGTGGGACACGAATTCCACCGGACGGTGGTCACATTCGCCGAGAGTTATCAGCCCGCCTGGGTATACGGCGGCGATGATATGCACGACACGAAGGCCCCGGTGCGAGACGGCGTGGTGCAGGCCGGTGTGCACGCGTCCTACCTGCACACGCACCCGGCCGCGGCACCCGGCGCGGTTGCCCGCTTCGTCACCCACGCCGCTGCCCGGCATCATCGCCGCGCCCGGGACCGCCACTAGGCTTACCGGGTGACCGAGAGCCCCTACCTCGTCGGATTGCGGCTGGCCGGCAAAAAGGTCGTCGTGGTCGGCGGGGGCACAGTTGCTCAGCGCCGGTTGCCGTTGCTGATTGCCAGCGGCGCCGACGTGCACGTCATCACCCGCACCGCCACTCCCGCCGTCGAATCGATGAGCGGAATCACCTTGTCGGTGCGCGAATATCGCGACGGCGACCTCGACGGAGCCTGGTATGCGATCGCGGCCACCGACGATGCGCAGGTGAACACGGACATCGTCGCCGAGGCCGATCGCCGCCGGATCTTCTGCGTGCGCGCCGATATTGCGCTCGAGGGGACCGCGGTCACTCCCGCGTCGTTCAGCTACGCCGGGCTCTCGGTGGGGGTGCTGGCCGGCGGCGAGCACCGCAGATCGGCCGCGATCCGGTCGGCCATCCGCGAGGCGCTACAGACGGGCGTGATCACGCCCGAAACAGCTGAAGGCCCAGAAAGTCCGGACGTGGTGCGCGGCGGGGTAGCGCTGGTCGGCGGCGGGCCCGGCGACCCCGAACTGATCACGGTGCGCGGGCGCCGCCTGCTCGCCCAGGCCGACGTCGTGGTTGCCGACCGCCTGGCGCCACCGGAGTTGCTTGCCGAGCTGCCGCCGCACGTCGAAGTCATCGACGCGGCCAAGATCCCGTACGGACGGGCCATGGCCCAGGACGCCATCAACGAGGTCATGATCGATCGGGCCCGGTCCGGCAGCTTTGTGGTCCGCCTCAAGGGTGGGGACCCGTTCGTGTTTGCGCGGGGCTACGAAGAAGTCCTGGCCTGCGTCGACGCCGGAATACCGGTGACCGTGGTGCCCGGTGTGACCAGTGCCATAGCGGTGCCCGCGATGGCGGGCGTTCCGGTCACTCATCGTGCGGTGAACCACGAGTTCGTGGTGGTCAGTGGACACCTGGCGCCCGACCACCCGGAATCGTTAGTGAATTGGAATGCACTGGCCGCGCTGTCCGGCACCATCGTTTTGCTGATGGCGGTCGAACGCGTCGAACTTTTCGTCGAGGCGCTGTTAGCGGGTGGCCGACCTGCGGATACGCCCGTCCTCGTGGTTCAACACGGAACAACGGCAGCTCAGCACACGTTGCGGGCGACTCTTGCCGACACGCCGCAAAAGGTCCGTGCGGACGGGATTCGACCTCCCGCGATCATCGTGATCGGCCCCGTCGCGGGATTCGCCGTTTAAACAATTCTTAAGATTACTGTAAGGTAACCCGTTATGACGGCCCTCAACGACACAGAGCGTGCGGCCCAGAATTGGACTGCCTCACGCCCCGATCGTCCGGCGCCGGCGCGCGCGGAGCGCCCGTCTGGGACCTCTTCCGAGACCGCCAGTACCCGCACTAGCAGGTATTACCCGGCGTGGATGCCCTCAACTCGGTTCATCGCCGCGGTCATCGCCATCGGCGGTATGCAGCTGCTGGCAACCATGGACAGCACCGTCGCCATCGTCGCGCTTCCTAAGATTCAAAACGAGCTGAGCTTGTCCGATGCCGGCCGTAGCTGGGTAATCACCGCGTATGTGCTCACCTTCGGCGGGCTGATGCTGCTGGGCGGGCGCCTCGGCGACACCATCGGCCGCAAACGCACCTTTATCGTCGGCGTCACGCTGTTCACCATCTCCTCGGTGCTGTGCGCGGTGGCCTGGGACGAAGTGACGCTGGTCATTGCTCGGCTCTTGCAGGGCGTCGGGTCGGCCATCGCATCGCCCACCGGCCTCGCACTGGTGGCCACAACCTTCGCTAAGGGCCCGGCGCGCAACGCTGCGACGGCCGTGTTCGCCGCGATGACCGCCATCGGCTCGGTGATGGGCTTAGTGGTCGGCGGGGCGCTGACCGAGTGGTCGTGGCGGCTCGCGTTCCTGGTCAACGTGCCGATCGGGCTGGTGATGATCTACCTGGCCCGCACCGCGCTGCGGGAAACCAACCGGGAACGGATGAAGCTCGATGCTGCCGGGGCCATGCTGGCCACCTTGGCATGCACCGCCGCTGTTTTCGCCTTCTCGATCGGCCCGGAAAAGGGCTGGATCTCCCTGACCACCATCGGCTCGGGTGTGGTGGCCGTGGCAGCCGCGATCGCGTTCGCCGTGGTGGAGCGCACCGCCGAAAACCCCGTCGTCCCGTTCGACTTGTTCCGCGACCGCAACCGGTTGGTCACGTTCGTCGCGATCTTCCTGGCCGGTGGCGTCATGTTCAGCTTGACCGTGTCCATCGGCTTGTACGTGCAGGACGTCCTGGGCTATACCGCGCTTGGAGCGGGCATCGGCTTCATCCCGTTCGTCATCGCGATGGGTATCGGGCTGGGCATCTCCTCGCAGCTGGTGTCCCGGTTCTCGCCGCGGGTGTTGACGATCGGTGGTGGCTGGCTGTTGCTGGCGGCGATGCTGTACGGCTCGGCCTGCATGCATCGTGGTGCTTCCTACTTCCCCAACCTGGTGGTGCCCATCGTTGTCGGTGGCATCGGCATCGGCATGGTGGTGGTCCCGCTGACGCTGTCGGCGATCGCGGGCGTCGGTTTCGACCGGATCGGTCCGGTATCGGCGATGACGCTGATGTTGCAGAGCCTCGGTGGGCCGCTGGTGCTGGCCGTCATCCAGGCCGTGATCACCTCGCGCACGCTCTACCTGGGCGGCACCACCGGCCCGGTCAAGAGCATGAACGACGCACAGCTGAACGCACTGGACCATGGCTACACCTATGGCCTGCTGTGGATCGCCGGCGCGGCCGTGATCGTCGGTGTGGCAGCGCTGTTCATCGGTTACACCCCTGAGCAGGTTGCGCACGCTCAGGAGGTCAAGGAAGCCATCGACGCGGGCGAGATCTAAGCTCCGACGTCCCATCGCTGCGCCCGCAATCGTCAAACTCGCCGCACGCTAGGTCAAATGGCGGCGACCCTCCCCCGCAAGCGGGAGGTGCCCCCATGCGCCCGGCTTCGCCGCGCGTACGGTCACCGCTAGGCTGGCCCGCTGTGATCACCCGGATGTCCGAGTTGTTCCTGCGCACTTTGCGAGACGATCCCGCCGACGCCGAACTGGCCAGCCACAAGCTGCTGATTCGTGCGGGATATGTCCGGCCCATCGCCCCCGGGCTCTACAGCTGGCTGCCGCTGGGACTGCGGGTGCTGCGCAACATCGAACGCGTTGTCCGCGAAGAGATGAACGCGATCGGCGGCCAGGAGATCCTGTTCCCGGCTTTGCTGCCGCGGGCGCCGTACGAGACGACGAACCGCTGGACCGAATACGGCGACGGGGTGTTCCGGGTGCAGGACCGGCGCGGCAACGACTACATGCTCGCCCCGACGCACGAAGAGTTTTTCACCCTGGCCGTCAAGGGTGAGTACAGCTCCTACAAGGACTTCCCGCTGACGCTGTACCAAATCCAGACCAAGTACCGCGACGAGGCCCGGCCGCGGGCCGGCATCATGCGCGGCCGGGAATTCGTGATGAAGGACTCCTACTCCTTCGACATCGACGCTGCCGGCCTCAAGGCCGCCTACCACGCGCACCGCGAGGCCTACCAGCGCGTCTTCGATCGGCTGCGGCTTCGCTACGTGATCGTGTCGGCGGTGTCCGGCGCGATGGGCGGCAGCGCCTCCGAGGAGTTCCTCGCCGAAAGCCCGAGCGGGGAGGACACCTTCGTCCGGTGCCTCGAGTCGGGTTATGCGGCCAACGTCGAGGCGGTGATCACCGCCCGCCCCGAGGCGTTGCCCGCAGAAGTCGTGGCCGGGCTGCCCGAGGCGGTCGTCCACGACACGGGCGACACCCCGACCATCGCCAGCCTGGTGGCGTGGGCGAACCAGGCCGACCTCGGTCGCGCCGTCACCGCGGCCGACACGTTGAAAAATGTGCTCGTCAAAGTCCGGCAACCCGGCGGGGAGTGGGAACTGCTGGCCATCGGAGTGCCCGGCGACCGCGAAGTCGACGACAAGAGGCTGGGCGCGGCGCTGGAGCCGGCCGAGTATGCGTTGCTCACCGACGGTGATTTCGCCAAGTACCCCTTCCTGGTCAAGGGTTATATCGGGCCGAAGGCATTGCGGGACAACGAGGTTCGCTATCTTATCGATCCCCGCGTGGTCGACGGCACCAGCTGGATCACCGGCGCCGACGAGCCGGGCCGACACGTCGTCGGTTTGGTGGCCGGCCGCGACTTCAGCGCCGACGGCACCATCGAAGCCGCCGAGGTGCGCGAGGGCGATCCCTCTCCCGACGGCGCCGGTGCGCTGGTCATGGCGCGCGGAATCGAGATCGGGCACATCTTCCAGCTGGGCCGCAAATACACCGATGCCTTCACCGTCGACGTGCTCGGCGAGAATGGCAAGCCGGTGCGGTTGACCATGGGCTCCTACGGGCTAGGGGTGTCGCGGCTGGTCGCCGTGATCGCCGAGCAACAGCATGACGAACTGGGCTTGCGCTGGCCGAAGGCGGTCGCGCCCTACGACGTGCATCTGGTGATCGCCAACAAAGACCCCGAGGCGCGCGGCGGAGCCACCGCGCTGGCCGATGACCTGGACCGGTTGGGGCTGCAGGTGCTGCTCGACGACCGCCAGGCCTCGCCCGGCGTCAAGTTCAAGGACGCCGAGCTGCTGGGAATGCCGTGGATTGTGGTGGTCGGGCGCGGCTGGGCGGACGGCGTGGTGGAACTGCGCGACCGCTTCAGCGGACAGACTCGGGAGCTGGCCACCGGGGCTGCGCTCGCCACCGATATCGCGGCGGCCCTGACCGGTTAGTGGCCGGCCCGCCCGACCGGCGAGTTATTCGTTGCCGCCGGGGAAGCTCGTCGTAATGGGCCAGGCGCCCAGCACTCGGTTCCATCGGGCGGCTAGCACCGCGCTCTGGGTCAGCGCCGTCGAGGCGAACGCTCGTTCTTCGGCCGTCTCGGCGTGCTCGATCACGGCGCGCCACGCCGTCGCTCCGTCGTTCTCCATCCGGACGGCCAGGCGTGCCGCATCGGCGCCGCTGCCCACCAGCATCGGCAGCTGGTAGCCGGCGGCCGCGACCGGTGCGGTGACCTTGCGGGCGGCCAGCATGGCGATGACGTCGTCGCGCCGCTGCCGGTGTTGGACCAGCGCGTCCACCACCAAGTTGTTCACCCCGGGGGGCGAGAGCGCGGACACGATGCCGTAGCCGTAGATCGTCGAATGTTCGACGGCCAGCGCATCGCACAACGCCGCGTCGTCGGCGTCCTTGGGGACCGGGCCGCGCTTGGGCGACGCACCCGAGGTTGGCTCGACGGAAGTCATGGCGTCGGTCCCGGAGGCACTAGCGCAACCGTGTAGGAGGCGGTGCACGAGGCGGCGATGGAGCCAAGTAGCCCGGCTCGGTAGCCCGACGACGTAGCCACCAGACGACTGGCGCTTTCGGCCGAGGCGCGCAGCGAATTGACCACGTCGGCCAGGGGTGGTGGCGGTGGGGGCGGTGGGGGCGGTGTGCCCGGCGCCGACGGGCTGGGGCTAGGGCTGGCGGTTTTGCTCGAGGAGGAGCTGAACTTGCCGGCGGTACGGAAAATCTCGGTATCCAGAGCGCGGGCATGCGCTGCCCGCTGGGTTGCGACCACCGTCAGCGCGGCAGCGATCTGCGGCGGATTGCCGACGGCCGCGGCGGCGGCACCGGCAAGCGCGCTGTCATGCCTGGCCTGGTCTAACGGCCCCAGCAGTTCTTCGACAGCGGGAGCCTTGGGCGGGGACTCGCCACAGGCGGACGCCACCACCCCGAGCGCGGCGAGAGCCGCACCACCAGCGAGCACGCCCCGCCTGTTGGTGACGGGTACGGCGCTAGACACAGCAACATCCTGCCATCAGAACGTTGGGCCCAGACGATAGGCAGACGGTACGCACGATGCGCTGACCCCGACCACGCGATCACGCCGCCATCTGCGCTTCCTGGCGTATCGTTAATAGTCGGTTCTCGCCGAACGGCACCTTTTGCGTTCGGCCGGGACACCGGAAGTTGCCCAAACGTTAACTTGGGCGGCGACATCCGCCAGATGACCGGACAACTCAAGATGAGGAGCTCGCCGTGGCCACCGGGCTACCTTCCCAGACACAGGTGATCGAGCTACTCGGTGGCGAGTTCGCGCGCGCTGGTTATGAGATTGAAGACGTGGTCATCGATTCCCGCACCCGCCCGCCTCGGATCATGGTGATCGCCGACGGCGATACGGCGCTCGACCTGGACGCCGTAGCGACGCTGTCGCGATCGGCGTCAGCTCTGCTGGACGACGTGGATGACATCGACGACAGCTATGTGCTCGAGGTCTCTTCACCCGGCATCGACCGCCCCCTGACCACCGAGAAACACTTCCGTCGTGCCCGCGGCCGCAAGGTCGAACTGACGTTGGCGAATGGGTCGCAGCTGACCGGTCGGGTCGGCGAGACCCGCGAAGGCACGATCACGCTGATAGTCCGCCACGGCAGGGAGTGGGCCACACGCGAGATCCCTCTTGTTGACATCGCGAATGCTGTTGTCCAGGTCGAGTTTTCGCCGCCGACCGACGCCGAGCTGGCACTGGCGACAGGGGTAATCGGGGATCGAGCCGACAGGACGGAGGCCGGGACATGAACATTGATATGGGCGCGCTGCATGCCATCGAGGTGGACCGTGGTATCTCGGTCAACGAGCTACTCGAGACCATCAAATCCGCGTTGCTGACCGCTTACCGGCACACCCAGGGCCACCAGACCGACGCGCGTATCGAGATCGATCGCAAGACCGGCGTCGTTCAGGTGATGGCCCGCGAGGTGGACGAGGACGGCAACGTCATCAGCGAATGGGACGACACCCCCGAGGGTTTCGGCCGCATCGCCGCCACGACCGCACGTCAGGTCATGCTGCAGCGATTTCGCGACGCCGAGAACGAGCGCACCTTCGGCGAGTTCTCCACCCGCGAGGGCGAGATCGTCGCGGGGGTGATTCAGCGCGACAACCGGGCCAACGCCCGTGGCCTGGTGGTGGTGCGGATGGGCACCGAGACCAAGGCCTCCGAGGGTGTCATTCCGGCGGCTGAGCAGGTCCCCGGCGAGAGCTATGACCACGGCAATCGGCTGCGCTGTTACGTGGTCGGTGTGACTCGCGGATCCCGTGAGCCGATGATCACGTTGTCGCGTACCCACCCCAACCTGGTGCGCAAGCTGTTCTCGCTAGAGGTTCCCGAGATCGCCGACGGATCGGTCGAGATCGTGGCCGTGGCGCGCGAGGCCGGGCACCGGTCCAAGATCGCGGTCGCATCCCGGGTGCCGGGCCTGAACGCCAAAGGCGCGTGCATCGGTCCGATGGGGCAGCGGGTCCGCAACGTGATGAGTGAGCTCTCCGGAGAGAAGATCGACATCATCGACTACGACGAGGACCCGGCCCACTTCGTCGCCAATGCTTTGTCGCCCGCCAAGGTGGTGTCGGTGTCGGTGATCGACCAAACCGGCCGGGCCGCCCGGGTGGTGGTTCCGGACTTCCAGCTGTCGCTGGCGATCGGCAAGGAAGGCCAGAACGCGCGGCTGGCGGCCCGGCTCACCGGCTGGCGTATCGACATCCGCGGCGATTCGCCGGGGCATCCGGAAAACCAGCCCGAACACGGCGCCGGCCATCCGGTGGCGCACGATCACTGACCGCGCCTGAGCGCCACGTGCGGGCGGTTCGGGCCAGCGCTCAAGTGACGCTAGACTGAGCCGTGATCCAGCGCGAGCATTCGGTCTTGGCGCACCGACACACGGGTAAACCTGTGCGGACGTGCGTCGGGTGCCGGAAGCGAGAGTTGGCCGTCAAACTGCTTCGAGTGGTGGCTGTGTCGGCGGGGAACGGCGAATACGCCGTGATCGTTGATTCAGCCAGTAGCCTGCCGGGGCGGGGTGCATGGCTGCATCCCGTGCCGCAGTGCGCGCAACAGGCGATTCGGCGGCGGGCTTTCACCAAAGCGTTGCGCATCGACCGTCCACCGGACACCACCGGGGTGGTTGAGCACTTACAAGCGCTCGACTCACCAGGGAAGAGAACAGGTAGCGAAGAACATGAGCACACCGTGAAGTCCCGATGACCATGCGTCATAGCTAAACCCGAGGCGCGGCCCACGACTGTCGCCTCTTTACACAGGAGATGTAGTGGCAGGTAAGGCCCGCGTACACGAGTTGGCTAAGGAACTCGGTGTCACCAGCAAGGAAGTGCTCGCCCGACTGAATGAACAGGGCGAATTCGTCAAATCCGCATCGTCGACCGTAGAGGCGCCAGTCGCCCGTCGGCTGCGCGAAGCATTGGGCGGCGGCAAGCCGGCCGCAGGCGCTAAGGGCGCCGCCAAGGTCCCCGACAAATCGCTCGACCGGGCCTTGGACAAGGCGATCCAAAAGGTCGGCGGCAACGGCGAGGCGACCAGCGCGCCCGCCAAGCCC
This sequence comes from uncultured Actinomycetota bacterium, assembly GCA_963826365.1. Taxonomy (GTDB): domain Bacteria; phylum Actinomycetota; class Actinomycetes; order Mycobacteriales; family Mycobacteriaceae; genus Mycobacterium. The sequence continues at coordinate 143,431 of CAWGXA010000024.1, forward strand.
GCCGATCGCGGTGCTGCGGCAGCCCCTGCCGCTCCAGCTCCTCCGGCTCCCGAAGCCGCTGCACCGACGGCGCCCGCGCCCTCAGCGCCTGCACCGTCGCCCGCACCCCCCGCGGCGCCGGCCCCTGGACAGCCGACACCGCCGCCGGCCGGTGAACAGGCGCCACCCGCCGGTGCGACGCCCGGCCCGCGGCCCGGCCCGATTCCGAAGCCGGCAGCCCGTACCCCACGCGTCGGAAACAACCCGTTCTCGTCGGCGCAGCCCGTCGACCGGCCCATCCCTCGTCCGCATCCGCAGGCTCCGCGCCCCGGAGCGCCCAGACCGGGCGCCCCACGACCGGGCGGCGCCTCGCCCGGCAGCATGCCGCCGCGTCCCGGCGGTAGTACCGGTGGCGCCGGTGGCGGATTCCGTCCGGCACGTACCGGCAGTGGCGCCGGCGGCCCCCGACCCGGCGGTGGCCGGCCAGGTGGTCCCGGTGGCGGCCGCCCCGACGGCGGTGGCGGTAACTACCGCGGCGGCGGCGGCGGAGGCGGAGTCGGAGCTGCACCCGGCGGCGGCGGTGGTTTCCACGGCCGTCCGGGCGGCGGTCCCGGTGGCGGTGGCGGCCGTCCCGGGCAGCGTGGCGGTGCGGCCGGCGCGTTCGGCCGTCCCGGCGGCGCGCCCCGGCGTGGGCGCAAGTCCAAGCGGGCGAAACGCGCCGAGTACGAGAACATGCAGGCGCCGGTCGTCGGCGGTGTGCGGCTGCCGCACGGCAACGGCGAGACCATCCGGTTGGCCCGCGGCGCGTCGCTGAGCGACTTCGCCGAGAAGATCGATGCCAACCCGGCCGCGCTGGTGCAGGCCCTGTTCAACCTCGGCGAGATGGTCACGGCCACTCAGTCGGTCGGCGACGAGACCCTGGAGCTGCTGGGCGGCGAGATGAACTACGTCGTCCAGGTCGTCAGCCCGGAGGACGAGGACCGCGAGCTGTTGCAGTCCTTCGACCTCACCTATGGCGAGGACGAAGGTGGCGAGGACGATCTGGAGTTCCGCCCACCGGTGGTGACCGTGATGGGTCACGTCGATCACGGTAAAACCCGACTGTTGGACACGATCCGTAAGGCGAACGTCCGCGAGGGCGAGGCCGGCGGGATCACCCAGCACATCGGCGCCTACCAGGTCCTCACCGAGCTGGACGGCAACGAGCGCCCGGTCACCTTCATCGACACTCCCGGTCACGAGGCGTTCACCGCCATGCGTGCCCGTGGTGCCAAGGCCACCGACATCGCGATTCTGGTGGTCGCCGCCGATGACGGCGTGATGCCACAGACGGTCGAGGCCATCAACCACGCGCAGGCGGCCGATGTGCCGATCGTGGTGGCGGTCAACAAGATCGACAAGGAGGGCGCAGACCCGACCAAGATCCGGTCTCAGCTCACCGAATACGGTTTAGTGGCAGAGGAATTCGGCGGCGACGCGATGTTCGTCGACATCTCCGCCAAGCAGGGCACCAACATTGATCACCTGCTCGAAGCGGTGCTGCTGACCGCCGATGCCGCGCTGGACCTGCGGGCGAATCCGGACATGGAAGCCCAGGGTGTGGCGATCGAGGCGCACCTGGACCGCGGCCGTGGTCCGGTCGCCACCGTGCTGATCCAACGCGGCACGCTGCGGGTCGGCGACTCGATAGTTGCAGGCGATGCCTACGGGCGCGTCCGCCGCATGGTCGATGAGCACGGCGAGGACGTCCACGAGGCGCTGCCATCGCGGCCGGTGCAGGTCATCGGTTTCACGTCGGTGCCCGGTGCAGGCGACAACCTGCTGGTGGTCGACGAAGACCGGATTGCCCGCCAGATCGCCGATCGCCGCAGTGCACGCAAGCGCAATGCGCTGGCGGCGCGCTCGCGCAAGCGGATCAGCCTGGACGATCTGGATGCCGCGTTGAAGGAAACCAGCCAGCTCAACCTGATCCTGAAGGGCGACAACGCCGGTACCGTCGAGGCGCTGGAAGAGGCCCTGCTGGGCATCGAGATCGACGACGAGGTGGAACTGCGCGTCATCGACCGCGGCGTCGGCGGTGTCACCGAGACCAACGTCAACCTGGCGTCGGCCTCGGACGCGATCATCATCGGCTTCAACGTGCGGGCCGAGGGCAAAGCGACCGAGTTGGCCAACCGCGAGGGCGTGGACATCCGGTACTACACGGTGATCTACCAGGCCATCGATGAGATCCAGAGCGCGCTCAAGGGCATGCTCAAGCCGATCTACGAGGAGAACGAGCTGGGTCGCGCCGAGATCCGGGCGATCTTCCGGTCGTCGAAGGTCGGCCTCATCGCCGGCTGCCTGATCACCTCCGGTGTGGTACGCCGGAATGCGAAGGCCCGACTGCTGCGGGACAACATCGTGGTGGCCGACAACCTGTCGATCTCCTCGCTGCGCCGCGAGAAGGACGACGTGACCGAGGTTCGCGATGGCTTCGAATGCGGTATGACGCTGACCTATAACGACATCAAGGAGGGCGACGTCATCGAGTCCTTCGAGCTGGTCGAAAAGGAACGCACCTGATGGCTGATCCCGCACGGGCCCGCCGGCTCGCCAAGCGGATCAACACGATCGTCGCCTCGGCGATCGAGTTCGAGATCAAGGATCCCGGGCTGGACGGAGTGACCATCGTCGACACCAAGATGACCGCCGATCTGCACGACGCGACGGTGTTCTACACGGTGATGGGACCCACGCTCGACGACGAGCCCGATTACGAGGCGGCCGCGGCCGCGCTGGAACGGGCCAAGGGGACGTTGCGCACCAGGGTCGGGGCCGGCACCGGGGTGCGGTTTACGCCCACCCTGACGTTCATCCGGGACACGACGACGGACACGGTGCAGCGGATGGACGAGCTGTTGGCCAAAGCCCGTGCCGCGGACGCTGATGTGGCACGGGTACGGGTGGGGGCCCAGCCGGCCGGGGAGGCCGATCCCTACCGTGATAGCGGGTCGGCAGTGGAGCCGGCGTCGGGGACACTGAACGGACTCGACGTTGAGGGCGCTGGTGACGACAACCGACCCGAAGACTGAACTGGGCGAGGCCTCGTTCTCCGGGGCCCACGTCGACGCCGTCGCAGCTGCCGAATTGCTCTCGGCGGCAACAACAGTCGCGGTGATCTGTCACGTTCACCCCGACGCCGACACCATCGGCGCCGGGCTGGCGCTGGCCACTGTGCTGGACAGGAGCGACAAACAGGTCGAGGTCAGTTTCGCCGCGCCCGAGACGCTGCCGGAGTCGCTGCGTTCGCTGCCCGGCTGCCACTTGCTGGTCAGCCCCGACGCTATCCGCCGCGACGTCGATTTGGTTGTGACCGTTGATGTTCCGAGTCTCAAACGACTCGGCGCGTTGGGTGAGTTAGCCGGCCCGGGCCAGCAGCTGCTGGTGATCGATCATCACGCCTCCAACCAGATGTTCGGCACCGCGAACTACGTCGATGCCTCCGCGGACTCCACCACGCTGTTGGTCGCCGAATTGCTCGATGCGTGGGGCAAGCCGATCGACCCCGACGTGGCGCACTGCCTCTACGCCGGGCTGACCACCGACACCGGCTCGTTCCGTTGGGCCAGCGCCCGCGCGTTCCGGCTGGCGGCGCGACTGCTCGACATCGGCGTGGACAACGCGTCGATCAGCCGAACGCTGATGGACACCCATCCGTTCGTGTGGCTGCCGATGCTCTCGCGCGTGCTGGACTCGGCGCGACTGTGCCCGGATGCGGCCGGTGGTCGCGGGCTGGTGTACGTGGTCGTCGACAACCAGCAATGGGTCAGTTCGCGCCCGGAGGAAGTCGAGAGCATCGTCGATATCGTGCGTACCACGCAGCAGGCCGAAGTGGCCGCGGTCTTCAAAGAGGTCGCCCCGCAGCAGTGGTCGGTGTCGATGCGGGCCAAGACCGAGGTGGACCTGGCCGCGGTTGCCTCGGTGTTCGGTGGGGGTGGACATCGCCTGGCCGCCGGATATTCGACCAGCGGCTTGATCGACGACGCGGTGGCGTCGCTGCGCGCCGCGCTGGGTTAAAACGCCCAGCTGCCCGAGGGCTGCAGCACGAATCCGTGGTCTCCGCTGGTGGTGTCCAGGCAGGCGACCAGATTGTCGGCACCTACCGCGCACGTGACGTTCAGGTAAGTCAATTTCTGACCTGACCCCAACGGCTTTGCACCGTAGGGCAATGCGGCGGGGTTGCCGCCACAGCCGCCGTAGGACATCCGGCTCAGTTCATAGCCGGGGCCCTTGAAATTCACCGAACCCACCACGCAGTCGCCCGGTCGCAGGTGGCCGGCGCCCGGGAAGGAGACGTCGTCCATGCCGGGCATGTCGCCGCTGCACTTGATGTCTTGCGATGGTTGCGGTGCGGGCGACGCGCCGCCGTAGAAGTCGCACACCAGGGTGTTGGTGGCCGAGAAATTGATTCGCGGCGGGTTGCCGGTGCTCGATGTCGTGGCGTAGCCGTCAGACGGGACGGCAGTGAAACCGTCGAGATTGGGGAATCGTGGCGGCGGCTGGGCGGCCGCGTGCTGTGCCGACGCAATCGCCGACGCCATAGCCAGGGTCAGCACGCCCAGGGCGCGGATGGCGAGGTCGGCGACACCACGCATCGATTCCTCCTGCGGTAATGACTATCCGCGGATAGCTGCTGGGATCGTATGGGCTGGCGAGCGCGGTGGCTAGCGCACCTGCGCGCGGCCACGCTGCAGCACTGCTTCCCGGTTGGCCGCGATGTCGTCGCCGCTGGTCCGGAATTGCCGGGCCGCCGCCGCTTCCAGCCACAGCCCCTCGCTGGTCTGTGACTCGTCGATCCGGTGGTAGGAGGCCAGCAATGCCCGCACCGCGGCCTGGTTGTTGCCGACGATGGATGCGGCCACCTGGCGGGCGGTGGGCAACAGCTGATCGTGTGCCACCACCTCGGTCACCAGCCCGGCCCGCAGCGCATCGGCGGCGGACAGGTAATCCCCGGTCATGCTCATTCGCCGGGCCAGGCCAATGCCCACTTTCTGGGGCAGGCGCACGCTCAGGCCCCAGGTCGGCAACAGGCCGACGCGAGCATGCGTGTCGGCGAACCGCGCCTGCTCGGACGCGATGACGATGTCGCAGTACAACACCAGCTCGAGCCCACCGGTGACCGCGGCGCCGTTGATCGCACCGATCACCGGCTTGGTCATCGCCGGCCAGCGCGGTGAGATATCCGGCAGCGCCGACTGGCCACCCAGCTCCTTGAGATCAAGACCCGCGCAGAAGACCGGATCGGTGCCGGTGAGGATGACGACGTCGACGTCGTCGTCGGTCTCGGCGTCGGTCAGCGCCCCGAAAAACTGGTCTCGCAATGCCGAGGACAGCGCATTGCGAGATTGCGGCCGGTTGAGGGTCAGGCTGCGCACCCGCTCGTCGGTCTCGATCACCAGGATGTCGTCGGTCATGCCATCACCGTAGTCTCCTGACCTGCGGCGCCTATCGTGGAGGGATGTGCCGAAACATCACCGAGCTGCGCGGTTTGCAGCCATCGGCCACCGCCGAGGAGATCGCGGCGGCGGCCCGTCAGTATGTGCGCAAGGTCAGCGGCATCACCCACCCGTCGGCGGCCAACGGCGAGGCGTTCGAGGCCGCCGTCGCCGAGGTCACCGACACGACGATGCGACTGCTCGGCGCGCTGCCACCGCGCCGCCAGCCGCCGAAGACCGTCCCGCCGCTGCGCCGGCCCGAGGTCGTGGCCCGGCTCGCCGCGAAATGACTGGCACGGCAACGGTTCCCGCGCTCAAAGAGTGGAGCGCAGCAGTACACGCGCTGCTCGACGGTCGCCAGCTGGTGCTGCTGCGCAAAGGCGGCATCGGGGAAAAGCGGTTCGAAGTCGCCGCTGCGGAGTTCGTGCTGTTTCCGACGGTTGCGCACAGCCATGTCGAGCGGGTCCGTCCCGAGCATCGCGACTTGTTGCCTCGCGCGGCGGCGGACAGCACCGAGGATCAGCTGGTGATCCGGGCGGCGGCGAAAGTCGTTGCCGCACTGCCGGTTAACCAACCTGATCGACTTGAGGAGATTGAGGATCTGCATATCTGGACCGCCGAGTCGGTGCGTGCCGACCGGCTTGACTTTCGGCCCAAGCACAAACTGGCGGTGCTGGTGGTGTCGGTGATTCCGCTCGTGGAGCCGGTGCGCATCGTCCGAACCCCCGACTACGCCGGGTGCACGAGTTGGGTGCAGCTGCCGCTGCGGTCGGCGTTAGGGACGCCGATCCACGACGATGCCGCGCTAACCGCGGTCGCTGGCCGGGTCCGCGACGCCGTTGGCTGACAGGTCGGCCGCCCCGACGGGAAGCAACAGCCGGGAGCGTCCGTAGCGCACGGTATGGGTGGCCGGCTTCAGCTGCCGCCCGCTCAACGTGGGCTCGTCGGTGCCGAGGTTGCGTGCGTAGCGGGGGAACCAGCCGCCGGCGATCAGCACCCGGATGCGTGAGCCCGCTGTGAAGCGATGGGCGATGCCGTCGAGTTCCAGACTGACGAGCTTGCGGGATTTCGGCGTGCTGGTCAGCCGCCGATAGCCCTCAGTGACGTTGCGGGAGTGGCCCTTTGAATCGACCTCGCTGACCCGTACGAACAGATCGGCATGCGGATTGTCCGAGCTGTGCGCTAACTCAACGACCGGGTTTCCGTAGACGCAGACGTCGTGGGTGAGGGTCGCGCTGGTGAACGCGAGCACGTCGTCGCGCACGGCGAGCCGGCTGTCGTCGGTGTATCCGCCGTTGGCCGACAGCAGCGGACCGCCGATGGTGGGTGTCGGGTCGGCGGGGTCATAGCGGAAGGTCGCCGGGGCGACCTTGGGCAGGTCAGCCGGGGCGATCTCGTCCAGATAGCCGCCCGGCCGCAGATAGAGCGCGCGTTCGGTGGCGGCGGGTGGCCAGTCGGCCACGTTGCGCCAGCCCTGGCCGGTGACGTACACCCGCACCCTGCTCTGGCGCTTCGAGTCCGCCCCACCCAGGTGGGTGTCCAGCCAGTCCAAGGTCTCGCGCGCGCCGGTGGACAGCCCCTTAGTGAGCAGCTGGGAATGGGTCCAGGGCCCGATCGTGAGCGCGACGTCCGCGCCGCGGCGCCGCAGGTGCGCGTACTGCTGCAGTGTCTGCTGCAGAAAGATGTCCTGCCAGCCGCCGATGAGCAGCACCGGCACCTGCACGCGGTCCAGCGCGGCGCCGTAGCGCAATCGCTCCCAGAACGGGTCGTCGCCGCTGGGGTGTTCGACCCAGGATTCGAACCACGGCGCACCGGTGCCCAGAAATGCGCGCGCCGACTCGCCGAAAGGCAGCCCGAGGGCGGCCTGCGCTACCTGGCGCGGTGCCAGCAGTTGGCGGATGCCGGCGCGCACGCGGATCGGGTCCTCCTGGTTGGCCACCAGGTTGCTCCAACCGAGAAAGTCGTTGGTGAACGAGCCGGTGCTCCACACCGCGGTGTTGAAATCGTGCGGCCCCACCGTGATTACCGCCGCGGCCAGCTCCGGCGGCGGGTCATTCAAGAGGGCCCACTGGGTGAATCCCAGGTACGACAGCCCGACGGTGGCGAATTGCCCTGTGAACCAGGGCTGTTCGCGCAGCCACACCACGGTGTCGGCGCCGTCGGCGGCCTCGTTGACCATCGGCTCGAACACGCCGCCGGACCCGAACGTGCCACGCACGCTCTGCAGCACCACGTGGTAGCCGCGTGCCGCGTACAGCCGGGCGAATACCAGCGAGAACGGAAAGGCGCGCCCATAGGGCCCGCGAACCAACAAGGTACCGGCAGGGGTAGCGGTGGCCGGTGCATAGTGATCGGCTCGTAGCTGCACGCCGTCGCGCATCGGGACTTCAACCCGATTGACGGTGTACCGGGTGATCGCCCGGGGCAGACCCAACAGCCGGCCGAGAGCGCTTTCGCCGGCTCGTCGGAAAGTGCGCGGCGTCGGCGGTGCGGGTCGGGTGGCTGTCGTACTCACGACCATCAGGCTAGGCCGGACCGACTTTCGACCGCCGACCGTGCCTAGAACTTGTAGTACGGCAGCAGGTCGTTGGCCCGCTGCAAGTTGGTGGACGGGCAGTCGACTTCGGGGTTGGAGTACACCGTGGAGTAGAACAGCGCCTGCTGCAGCACGCCGTAACTGGTCTTGAACGCGATCATGCAGGAGAAGAACCAGTAGCTGTTGTGATAGGTCGGCTTGAGCACCCAATAGGTGGCGGCGCGGTGGCCACCGATGTTGGTCTCCAGCGCGTCGGCTGGTAACGACTTCTCGTAGGTACGCCAGATGATGGGCTCGACCGCCAGCTGATAGTTACCCGCGTCGAATTGGCAGCGCAGCCCGTCCTGGGGTTCGGGAGGGGTGAAGGCCAGACCAAGCCGCTGCAAGGCGTCGAACGGGACGTCCCGGCATGGATCGAACGGGCTCGGGTCGGTGGTCGCCACGATCGGGCTCTTCATGGTGGTTTCCATCGGGGCGGCGGTCGAGCGTAGCTCGACGGTGCGGGCTGCGCTCGGCACGGGCGGGGCGCTCTGCCAACCCACGACAACCGCGGTGATCAGCGCAGCTAACGCTCCGATCAAACGCATCCTGGCGAACACGACACCCCCTGACGTCGCCGCGGTCCTTTGCCGGGAGTGTACAAGTCGGGTCAGCGGCGTCACAGTGAAACGAGAACACGTTCTAATCCCGCAAGCAAGGGCCCTGGCTGGGCCCGGTCATCTCACCGGGTCATTAGGCTGGTTACTCGTGGCTTTACAAGAACCTGGGCACGACTCGACCGATACGGCACCGGCGGCCGGCCAACCAACATTGTGGGCGGTCTCCGACCTGCACACCGGACACCTGGGCAACAAGCCGGTCACCGAGTCGCTGTACCCGACCTCGCCGGATGACTGGCTGATCGTCTGCGGCGATGTCGCCGAACGCACCGACGAGATCCGTTGGGCACTTGACCTGCTGCGACGACGGTTCGCCAAGGTGATCTGGGTGCCGGGCAACCACGAGCTGTGGACCACCACCCGGGATCCCGTGCAGATCTTCGGCCGGGCCCGCTACGACTACCTGGTCAACATGTGCGACGAGATGGGCGTGGTCACGCCCGAGCATCCGTTTCCGGTGTGGACCGAACGCGGCGGCCCGGCCACCATCGTGCCGATGTTCTTGCTCTACGACTACAGCTTCTTGCCGAAGGGGGCGACGACCAAAGCCGAGGGCCTGGCCATCGCGCGGGACGCCAACGTGGTGGCCACCGACGAGTTCCTGCTCTCGTCGGAGCCGTACGCCACTCGCGACGCCTGGTGCCGGGAGCGGATCACGGCCACCCGCGCCAAGCTCGAAAAGCTGGACTGGATGACGCCGACGGTCCTGGTGAACCACTTTCCGATGGTGCGTGAGCCGTGCGATGCCTTGTTCTACCCGGAATTCTCGCTGTGGTGCGGAACCACCCAGACCGCCGACTGGCACACCCGCTACAACGCGGTCTGCTCGGTCTACGGCCACCTGCACATTCCGCGCACCACCTGGTACGACGACGTGCGCTTCGAGGAAGTGTCGGTGGGCTATCCGCGGGAGTGGCGGCGCCGCAAGCCGCCCACCTGGCTGCGCCAGATATTGCCGGCCCCCCAGTACGCGCCCGGCTACCTGAACGAATTCGGCGGTCACTTCGCGATCACTCCGGAGATGCGCGAACAGTCCGCGAAGTTCCGGGAACGGTTGCGGCAGCGGCAATCGTGACGGAGCAGATGCTGGTCTCCTCGGTGCTGCCCGCGACGGCGTCCGACGGTCTGGCCTACTCGGAGTTGTACTCTGACCCGCCCGGGCTGACTCCGCTGCCCGAAGAAGAGGCGTTGATCGCCAAGTCGGTGGCCAAGCGGCGCAACGAGTTCGTCACGGTCCGGCACTGTGCCAGGATCGCGCTCGGTGAACTCGGCGTGGCACCGGTGCCGATCCTCAAGGGGGACAAGGGCGAACCCTGCTGGCCCGATGGCGTGGTGGGCAGCCTCACCCACTGCACGGGCTACCGTGGGGCGGTGGTGGGTCGCAGTGCGGCGGTGCGCTCGGTGGGTATCGACGCTGAACCGCACGACACATTGCCGCACGGCGTGCTGGACGCGGTCAGTCTGCCGGAGGAGCGCAGCGAAATACCGGAGCAGATGCCGGACGGTCTGCATTGGGACCGAATTCTGTTCTGCGCCAAGGAAGCAACGTACAAGGCATGGTTCCCGCTGACCAAGAGATGGCTGGGTTTCGAAGACGCTCACATCACCTTCGAGGCCGACAGCGCGACGACGGGTGCATTCGTCTCGCGGATTCTGATCGATCCGGAGGCGTTATCGGGTCCGCCGCTGACCGCGCTCAATGGTCGTTGGTCGGTTGATCGCGGACTGGTGTTGACCGCGATCGTGCTATGAGCCAGCAGGGGATTGGTCCGGGAATCGTCGTCGTCGACAAGCCAGCCGCCATGACCAGTCACGACGTGGTGGGGCGTTGTCGCCGAATCTTTTCCACCCGACGGGTGGGACACGCGGGGACGCTGGACCCGATGGCGACCGGCGTGCTGGTGATCGGAGTGGAGCGCGCCACCAAGATCCTCGGCCTGCTGTCGGCGACCTCGAAATCCTATGCCGCCACCATCCGGTTGGGCCAGACCACATCCACCGAAGACGCCGAAGGTGAACTGCTGCAGACGATTTCCGCTGAACACCTGACGGAAGAGGAGATCGCCGTCGCGGTCGCCGGGCTGCGCGGCGACATCGAGCAGGTGCCGTCGTCGGTCAGCGCGATCAAGGTCGGTGGGCGTCGTGCCTATCAGTTGATCCGCGAGGGCCACGTCGTCGAACTCGCGGCCCGAGCGGTACGTATCGACCGGTTCGAGGTGATGGCTGCGCGCCGGGACGCCGACGGCGTTGTCGATCTCGACGTGGAAGTCGACTGCTCGTCGGGAACCTACATTCGCGCGCTGGCCCGCGATCTCGGGGACGCGCTCGGGGTAGGTGGACATCTGACGTCGTTGCGGCGCACCCGAGTCGGGCGCTTCGGGCTCGACGAGGCCCGCACACTGGACGATCTGGCGGAAGCCCCGCGCCTGAACTGGACGCTGGACGAGGCGTGTCGGCTGATGTTCCCGCGCCGCGATCTGACCCCCGAGGAGGTCGACGCGACCAGTAACGGCCGGCCGCTGTCGCCCGCCGGAATCGACGGCGTCTACGCCGCCAGCGCCGCCGACGGCCGGGTGATCGCCCTGTTGCGCGACGAGGGTTCGCGAACCAAGTCAGTCGTGGTGATTCGCCCGGCGACGCTGTAGGGACGCGTCAGAGCCGGCTGAGCAGTTCGGCTTTCTTCGTGCTGAATTCCTCGTCGGAGAGGATGCCGCGCTGATGCAACCCGGCCAGCGATTCGATGGCCGCGACGATGGCCGCCGAATTCCCAGCATCGTCGGATGCCGGCTTGGCCGGCGGTGGCTCGGGTGCGGGTGGCTCGGGTGCCGGTGCCTGGGGCGGGAAGTGTGGCACCGGGCCGGATTGGTACTGCGACTGGTGCTCCGCGGCAGGCGGGTGAGCCACCTGCTGGGTAGCGAGCTCGTGCAGACTTGAGACACCGAAGGTGCCGAATTGGCTGGTGAACCCGACCGAGCTGTACCCGGTGCCCTGCTGCTGTTGCACGCCGCCGATATGGTGCTCGCCGGTGTCGAAAACCTTTGTCACCCCGTTGATCTGGATCGCGAGCCGCCGAGTCCCCGGAAAGAATGCGTAGCGCACGTCGTTCTGCCCGCCGACCGAGCTGGGGACCCCGAGATCGGCCGACCACCAGTTGTTCGCGCCGAATCCGACCTGGGCCTGCGAGCTCGGGGCGGGTGCCGGAAATACCGCGGTGGTGGCGAGCAGCTGGGAGAGCTCGTTGCACAGCGCGTCGACGCGGGCCTTGAGTGCGTTGTCGAACATGTTGCCGACCATCGTCATCCCGCCGCGCATCCATTGCCCGTTTCCGCCGAGCTCGGGGACGTTGAACTGGGCCATGGTGCCGCCGCCCTCACGAAGGGCAACCAGCATGCCCAGCACCGCTTCTTGGGAGAGCCCGTGGCGTTGGGCGATGTCGGCGATGGCGTTGGCGGCTTCCGGGGTAACCGTTGCCTTCATAGTCGTGAGTCTTTCGTCGGCGGTCGTCAATTTCAGCCTACGCAAATACGCCGCGGGCAGGGTTCCGGCCAACGGGCCGCACGGTTAAGCTGCCGACTAGACGGGTGTCAAGAACCCTCGGGCTGAAGAAGGGGCGCGCAATGTCCAACAAGGTGTTCGTCGTCGGTGTCGGGATGACGAAATTCGAGAAGCCGGGGCGCCGCGAGGGCTGGGACTACCCGGACATGGCGCGCGAATCGGGGACCAACGCCCTGACTGACGCCGGCATCGACTACAGCGAGATCGAGCAGGGCTACGTCGGCTATGTCTACGGCGAGTCGACCGCGGGGCAGCGGGCGCTCTACGAATTGGGTCTGACCGGCATTCCGGTCATCAATGTCAACAACAACTGTTCGACCGGTTCGACCGCGTTGTTCATGGCGGCACAGGCGATTCGCGGCGGGCTGGCCGACTGCACCATCGCGCTGGGCTTCGAGAAGATGAAGCCCGGATCGCTGGCGACCACTTACGAAGACCGCACCAACCCGATGGACAAGCACGTCAAGGCGATGGCCGAGATCAGCGAGTTCGCCTTCCCGGCGGCACCCTGGATGTTCGGCGCGGCGGGCCGCGAGCATATGTTGCAATACGGCAGCACCGCCGAGCATTTCGCCAAGATCGGCTACAAGAACCACAAGCACTCCGTCAACAACCCCTTCGCGCAGTTCCAGGACGAGTACACCCTCGACGACATCCTGGCGGCGAAGATGATTTACGACCCGCTCACCAAGCTGCAATGCTCACCGACATCGGACGGCTCAGGCGCGGCGATCCTGGCCTCGGAGGCATTCGTCGACCGCCACGGGCTGGCCGGACAGGCGGTGGAGATCGTCGGCCAGGCCATGACCACCGACTTCAAGTCCACCTTCGACGGCAGTGCCAAAGGCCTCATCGGCTATGACATGAATGTTCAAGCCGCGCAACAGGTGTACGACCAGTCCGGGCTAGGTCCGGAAGACTTCCAGGTGATCGAGTTGCACGACTGTTTCTCGGCCAACGAGCTGCTGCTCTACGAAGCCCTCGGCCTGTGCGCTCCGGGCGAGGCGCCCAAGCTGATCGACAACGGTGACACCACCTACGGCGGACGCTGGGTGGTCAATCCGTCCGGCGGCCTGATTTCCAAGGGCCACCCGCTGGGCGCGACCGGGCTGGCGCAGTGCGCCGAACTGAACTGGCAGCTGCGCGGTCAGGCCGACAAACGTCAGGTCGACAACGTCACCGCCGCTTTGCAACACAACATCGGGCTGGGCGGAGCGGCCGTGGTCACCGCTTATCAGCGCGCCGAACGCTAAGGGCGCCATGTTCGAATGGTCCGAAACCGACCTGATGGTCCGGGATTCCGTTCGCCAGTTCGTCGACAAGGAGGTTCGTCCACACCTGGACGAACTGGAAAGCGGTGAGCTGTCGCCCTATCCGATCGCGCGCAAGCTGTTCAGCCAATTCGGTCTGGACGCGATGGCCGCCGAATCGGTCAAAAAGATGCTCGACCGTGAGCGCGCCAAGCAAAACGGTGACGCGCGCGACGAAAAGTCGGACAGCGCAGACGATTCGGGAGGCTTGAACGTTCAGGGCTCGATGGTCGCGGTCCTGGTTTCCGAAATCGCCAGGGTCAGCATCGGATTGCTGAGCACCGCGTCGGTCAGTCTCGGTCTGGGTGCGGCGACCATCATGAGCCGCGGCACCTTGGCCCAAAAAGAACGCTGGCTGCCCGAGCTGATGACGCTGGAAAAGATTGCGGCGTGGGCGATCACCGAGCCGGACTCCGGCTCGGATGCGTTCGGCGGCATGAAGACCTACGTCAAGCGTGACGGTCAGGACTACATCCTCAACGGGCAGAAGACATTCATCACCAACGGGCCCTGCGCCGACGTTCTGGTGGTCTACGCCAAGCTCGACGACGGTGATGCACCCTCGGACAAGAAGGTGGACAAGCGGAACCGCCCGGTGCTGGTTTTCGTGCTCGATGCGGGGATGGAAGGTCTGACCCAGGGCAAGCCGTTCAAGAAGATGGGCATGATGTCCTCGCCGACCGGCGAACTGTTCTTCGATAGCATCCGGCTGGGCCCGGACCGGCTGCTCGGCGGGAGCGAACAGCTCGCCGGCGGGGACGGCCGCGACAGCGCCCGGGACAATTTCGCCGCCGAGCGGATCGGGATCGCGATGATGGCGCTGGGCATCATCAACGAATGCCACCGGCTTTGCGTGGATTACGCGAAGACCCGCACGTTGTGGGGCAAGAACATCGGGCAGTTCCAGCTCATCCAGCTCAAGCTGGCGAAAATGGAAATTGCCCGAATGAACGTGCAGAACATGGTCTTTCAGACCATCGAGCGCCAGCAGGCCCGCAAACCACTGACGTTGGCCGAAGCCTCGGCCATCAAGCTGTACTCGTCAGAGGCGGCCACTGAGGTGGCGATGGAGGCCGTGCAGTTGTTCGGCGGCAACGGCTATATGGCCGAGTACCGGGTGGAGCAGCTGGCGCGGGACGCGAAGTCGCTGATGATCTACGCGGGCAGTAACGAGGTCCAGGTCACCCACATCGCCAAAGGCTTGCTGGCCGAGTAGGCGCGCTTAAAGGCGCCGAACGTGAAGTGAGTGCGAAAAATCCGGCGAAATATCGCCGTGAGGGCACGTTCGGCGCACCCCGAGGTGGCGCGCCCAGCGCTAAGCGACGACCCAGACCGCCCGGGCGGCGGGGCTGCCCAAGTCCACGGTGGTCTCGTCGCCGTCGGCCGACTCGATGGCCACCGAGATCATGCCGGCGAATTCGCGCCGGGTCAGGACCCGGATCCGGGAGTCCAGCCGGATCCCGACGCTGGCGAAATAGCGCAGCATCTCGGGGTCCGCATCGGAGATGCGCGCCACCGTCGCGGTGTCCCCGTCGCCGCACACCCACAGCTGGCGGGCCGGCGGCGTCGGAACCTGTCCGTCGGCGGCCGGGATCGGGTCGCCATGCGGATCGCGCTGCGGGTATCCCAGCTTGGCGTCGATGCGGGCCACCAGGCGGTCCGACACCGCGTGTTCGAGCACCTCGGCCTCGTCGTGGACCTCGTCCCAGCCGTAACCGAGTTCGTTGACCAGAAACGTCTCCAGCAGCCGGTGGCGGCGCACTACCGCCAGCGCGGCTCGCCGTCCCGCCTCGGTCAGCGTCACCGCACCGTATTTCTCGTGATCGACCAGGCCCTGCTCGGCGAGTTTGCGAATCGACTCCGAGGCGGTGCTGGCCGACACCCCGATCTTGGCGGCCAGCATCTTGGTGCTGACCTTTTCCACCGACCACTCTTGGGCATTCCAGATGACTTTTAAATAGTCTTGGCCAACGGCAGTGATGCCGCCCGCCTCGTCATCTGCCCTCACAACCAAAAAGTCTAGGCACCCTCGGTTGGATCCCGCGTCCTGACCGGCAGCTCGTCGGTGGACAGGGGGCGAATCGGCATCTTGTGCGCGCGGCGGTACCCGTTGCGTCGTAGGCTTGCCATCGTGCAGCGGTGGCGCGGCCAAGACGAGATCCCCACGGATTGGGGCAGATGCGTACTCACCATCGGAGTGTTCGACGGGGTACATCGTGGTCACGCCGAATTGATCGCACACGCCGTCAAAGCCGGCCGGGCCCGCAACGTGCCGAGCGTGCTGATGACCTTCGACCCGCATCCCATGGAAGTGGTCTATCCGGGCAGTCACCCGGCGCAACTGACCACATTGACCCGTCGCGCCGAGCTCGTCGAGGAAATGGGCGTCGACGTCTTCCTGGTGATGCCGTTCACCACAGATTTCATGAAGCTCACCCCGGAGCGCTACGTCCGCGAGCTGCTGGTGGAAAACCTGCACGTGGTGGAGGTGGTGGTGGGGGAGAACTTCACCTTCGGTAAGAAGGCCGGCGGCAATGTCGACACGCTTCGCCAAGCCGGCGAGCGGTTCGGCTTCGCGGTCGAGGCGATGTCGCTGCTCTCCGAGCACCTCAGCAACGAGACCGTGACGTTCTCATCCACCTATATCCGGTCCTGCGTGGACGCCGGCGACATGGTGGCGGCCACCGAGGCGCTGGGCCGCCCGCACCGCGTCGAGGGGGTGGTGGTCCGCGGCCACGGCCGCGGCGCCGAGCTGGGCTTTCCCACCGCGAACGTGGCGCCGCCGATGTATTCGGCCATCCCGGCGGACGGCGTGTATGCCGCCTGGTTCACCGTGCTGGGGCACGGGCCGGTGACCGGGACCGTCGTCCCGGGCGAGCGCTACCAGGCGGCGGTGTCCATCGGCACCAATCCGACGTTCTCCGGGCGCACCCGCACCGTCGAGGCGTTTGTCCTCGATACCACCGCTGACCTGTATGGACAGCATGTGGCGCTGGACTTCGTCGCCCGAATTCGCGGGCAGCGCAAGTTCGGCTCGGTGCAGGAGTTGGTGGACGCCATCGCTGCCGACACCGACCGCACTCGTTCCATGCTGTCCGCGGGCTAGCGGAGCGTTTATGTCTGCGGGTTAAACCGCTGCTAAACTGCCGGACGACATCGGCGCGCGCTGCGGTTCGCGGTGGCCGTGCCTTGATACTCAATGATCGCGGACCAATTGATGGAGATAGTTTCGTGGCGCTTACAGCTGAGCAGAAAAAAGAAATTCTGGGCTCCTACGGCCTGCATGACACCGACACCGGATCGCCAGAGGCGCAGATCGCGCTGCTGACCAAGCGGATTTCGGACCTCACCGAGCACCTCAAGTTGCACAAGCATGACCACCACTCGCGGCGCGGATTGCTGCTGTTGGTGGGTCGCAGGCGCCGGCTGATCAAGTACATCTCCCAGATCGACGTCGCGCGCTACCGTTCGCTGATCGAGCGGCTGGGTCTGCGTCGCTAGCCCAGTCGCTGAGCTCCGGCGAAGCACGGGGCCTTGCTGGCAGGCCGGGTTCTCCGGTGTAGAGTGGGGACGTTCTGGGCCACTTCGGCCCGAGCAAACGGTGCGGTCCGCGCAGATCCGCGTGCTCCGTTCCAGCGCGTCATGACGGAAGCAGCCCAGTCTGTATCGGGCGGTCTTCGGTAGTGGCTGCCGGGCTCCCCCGGATCTGGGGCAGGTCGGCCGCTTCGATCGATGGCCGTAGCCGTATTCAGACTTTCGTTCTTCGGGAAGCTTCCAGGCTGGCTCGCGGTGCCCGTCTGGGCCGGTGAGCTGTCCCGAAACCCTCCGGGTTGCGCGTGACGGCGCGAAAAAGCTGAATAACTCGAGAGAGGCCGTACGGACACCTATGTCTGTAGCTGAAATTGAAGAAGGCGTGTTCGAAGCGACCGCCACCATCGACAACGGGAGCCTCGGCACCCGCACCATTCGTTTCGAGACCGGCCGGTTGGCCCAACAGGCCGCCGGCGCCGTCGTCGCCTACCTCGACGACGAGACCATGCTGCTGAGCGCGACTACCGCCAGCAAGACCCCGAAAGACCACTTCGACTTCTTCCCCTTGACGATCGACGTCGAGGAGCGGATGTACGCCGCTGGTCGTATCCCCGGTTCGTTCTTCCGGCGCGAGGGCAGGCCGTCCACCGACGCGATCCTGACCTGCCGGCTCATCGACCGGCCACTGCGCCCGACGTTCGTCTCGGGCCTACGTAACGAGATCCAGGTCGTGGTCACGATCCTGAGCCTGGATCCCAACGATCTGTACGACGTGCTGGCCATCAACGCCGCATCGGCATCGACCCAGATTTCCGGGCTGCCGTTCTCCGGTCCCGTCGGCGGCGTGCGTGTCGCGCTGATCGACGGCCAGTGGGTTGCGTTCCCCACCGTCGAGCAGCTCGAAGGCGCGGTGTTCGACATGGTCGTGGCCGGCCGCAAGGCTGGCGATGACGTCGCGATCATGATGGTCGAGGCCGAGGCCACCGATAACGTCCTCGAGCTCGTCGAAGGCGGCGCCAAGGCGCCGACGGAAACCGTTGTGGCCGAAGGCCTTGAGGCCGCCAAGCCGTTCATCGCCGCGTTGTGTACCGCGCAGCAGGAGCTGGCTGACGCTGCTGGCAAGGAAACCGCCGAGTACCCGGTGTTCCCCGAATACCAGGACGACGTCTACTACTCGGTCGCCTCGGTGGCCACCGAGGAGCTGGCCGCCGCGCTGACCATCGGCGGCAAGGCCGAGCGCGACGCGCGCACCGACGAGCTCAAAGCCGAGGTGCTTGCGCGGCTCGCCGACACCTACGAGGGCCGGGAAAAAGAGGTCAGCGCCGCGTTCCGCTCGTTGACCAAGAAGCTGGTTCGCCAGCGCATCCTCACCGACCACTTCCGCATCGACGGTCGCGGCATCACCGACATCCGTGCGTTGTCGGCCGAGGTCTCCGTTGTTCCGCGGGCGCACGGCAGCGCGTTGTTCGAGCGCGGTGAAACTCAGATCCTGGGTGTGACCACGCTGGACATGGTCAAAATGGCTCAGCAGATCGACTCGCTCGGCCCGGAGAAGACGAAGCGTTACATGCACCACTACAACTTCCCGCCGTTCTCCACCGGCGAGACCGGCCGGGTCGGCTCGCCCAAGCGGCGTGAGATCGGGCACGGCGCGTTGGCTGAGCGGGCCCTGATGCCCGTGCTGCCCAGCGTCGCAGAATTCCCGTACGCCATCCGTCAGGTGTCCGAAGCGCTGAGCTCCAACGGTTCGACTTCGATGGGCTCGGTCTGCGCGTCCACGCTGGCGTTGCTGAACGCGGGTGTGCCCCTAAAGGCGCCGGTCGCCGGCATCGCGATGGGCCTGGTCTCCGACGACGTCGAAGTTGACGGCAAGACCGAGCGCCGCTTTGTCACCCTGACCGACATCCTGGGCGCTGAGGATGCGTTCGGCGACATGGACTTCAAGTGCGCAGGCACCAAGGACATCGTTACCGCGCTGCAGCTCGACACCAAGCTCGACGGGATCCCGTCGCAGGTGCTCGCGGGTGCGCTCGCGCAGGCCAAGGATGCGCGTCTGACCATTCTCGAGGTCATGGCCGAGGCCATCGACGCGCCCGACGAGATGAGCCCTTACGCGCCGGTGGTGACCACCATCAAGGTCCCAGTGGACAAGATCGGTGAGGTCATCGGCCCCAAGGGCAAGATGATCAACTCGATCACCGAGGAGACCGGCGCGCAGATCTCCATCGAGGACGACGGCACCGTGTTCGTCGGTGCCACCAACGGCCCGTCGGCGCAGGCCGCGATCGACCGGATCAACGCCATCGCCAATCCGCAGCTGCCGACGGTAGGCGAGCGATTCCTCGGAACCGTGGTCAAGACAACCGATTTCGGTGCGTTCGTGTCGCTGCTGCCCGGGCGTGACGGTCTGGTGCACATCTCCAAGCTGGGCAGGGGCAAGCGCGTCGCCAAGGTCGAGGACGTGGCGAACGTCGGCGACAAGCTGCGCGTCGAGATCGCCGACATCGACAAGCGGGGCAAGATCTCTTTGGTCCTGGTGGCCGAGGACGAGGGCGCCGGCAACGGGTCGGCTCCCGACGCTCCTGCCGATTCTCCGGAGGCCGCACCAGCCGATGCCGCGACGGCCAGCAGCTGACCCCGCGCTGCGGCGGGGTAAGCACACCGCCGCAGTGAAATCCGAACACCAAGCCGCTTTGCGGCGCACGACGCTGCCGGGCGGGCTGCGGGTGGTCACCGAGCATCTGCCCGCGGTGCGCTCCGCCTCGGTCGGCGTCTGGGTCGGTGTCGGCTCGCGTGACGAAGGTGTCACCGTGGCCGGGGCCGCGCACTTCCTCGAGCATCTGCTGTTCAAGTCGACTCCGACCCGCACTGCGGTGGACATCGCTCAGGCGATGGACGCCGTCGGCGGAGAGCTGAACGCGTTCACAGCCAAGGAACAGACGTGCTATTACGCGCACGTGCTGGACACCGACCTGGAGCTGGCCGTGGACCTGGTCGCCGATGTGGTGCTCAACGGCCGGTGCGCCGCCGAGGACGTCGAGCTGGAACGTGACGTCGTCCTCGAGGAGATCGCGATGCGCGACGACGACCCGGAGGACGCGCTGGGGGACCTGTTCTTGTCGGCGCTGTTCGGCGACCATCCGGTCGGCCGTCCGGTGATCGGCACCGCGCAGTCGGTGTCGGCGATGACCCGGACTCAGTTGCACTCGTTTCACGTGCGCCGCTACACGCCGGAACGGATGGTGGTCGCGGTGGCCGGCAACGTCGACCACGACGAGGTGGTCGCCTTGGTCCGCGAACATTTCAGGCCGCATTTGGTTCGCGGTCGCCAGCCTGCCCCGCCACGCAAGACAGCCGGACGGCTCACCGGCGAACCCACCTTGGCGCTGGCCAAACGGGCCGCCGAGCAGACCCACCTGTCGTTGGGCGTCCGTACGCCCGGGCGTGGTTGGGAACATCGCTGGGCGCTGGCGGTGCTCAACACCGCCTTGGGCGGCGGACTGAGCTCTAGGCTGTTCCAAGAGGTCCGGGAGTCGCGCGGGCTGGCCTACTCGGTGTACTCGTCAGTGGACGTCTTCGCCGACAGCGGCGCGCTGTCGGTGTATGCCGCGTGCCTGCCCGAGCGGTTCCCCGACGTCATGCAGGTGACCAGCGACGTACTCAGATCGGTGGCACGCGATGGCATCACCGAGGCAGAATGCCGCATTGCCAAGGGATCGTTGCGCGGCGGGCTCGTCCTCGGCCTGGAGGATTCCAGTTCCCGGATGAGCCGCATCGGGCGCAGCGAATTGAATTACGGAAAGCACCGCAGCATCGAACACACCTTGCAGCAAATTGGCGAAGTGACCGTCGAAGAGGTCAATGCGGTGGCAACCCGGTTGCTGGGCAAGCGATATGGCGCCGCCGTTGTGGGGCCGTATGCATCGAAACGATCGCTGCCACAACAACTTCGGGCGATGGTAAATTAACCGGATGGTACTGGGCTTCTGGGACATCATGGTGCCCATTGTTGGCGCGCCGATGGCTGGCGGACCCGGCAGCCCGGCGTTGGCGGCCGCGGTGTCCAACGCGGGCGGACTCGGATTCGTCCCCGGCGGGTACCTGAACGCCGATCGGCTCGCCGAGGACATCGCCGCGGCGCGCGCCGCCACCACCGGCCCGCTCGGGGTGAACCTCCTTGTGCCGCAACCCAGTGTCGCCGACTGGAACCAGCTGAACTACTACGCCGACGAACTCGAAGGCATCGCCGATCACTACCAAGTGGCGGTCGGAACCCCCGAATTCGGCGACGACGACGACTGGGAACGCAAGCTCGAGGTCATTGCAGACCTGCGCCCGGAGCTGGTCTCCTTCACCTTTGGCGTGCCCTCGCCGGATGTGATTGCGCGGCTCGGCGCGCTCGGGCTGCTGGTGATGGTGACGGTGACGTCAGCCTACGAGGCCGGTGTGGCCGTTGCCGCAGGCGCCGACAGCCTAGTGGTCCAGGGCCCGAACGCCGGCGGGCACCGAGCTACCTTCGCGCCGGACATGGAGCCCGGCACCGAGTCGCTGCACCAACTGATCGATCGAATCCACCGGGCGCACCGCGATGTCCCCATCATCGCGGCCGGTGGGCTGGGCACCGGCGAGGACGTCGCCGGTGTGCTGCGCAGGGGAGCGGTGGCCGCACAGGTGGGCACCGCGCTGCTGCTCAGCGATGAAGCCAACACCACCATCGCGCAGCGCACCGCCATGAAGAACCAACTCTTCGGTAAGACCATCGTCACGCGCGCGTTCTCGGGCAGGTATGCACGCGGCCTGGAGAACGAATTCATTCGCCTCTTCGACAATGTGGCGCCGCTGGGCTATCCGGAGGTCAACCAGATGACGCTGCCGATCCGGGAAGCGGCGTCCAACTGGGAAGATCCCAACGGGATGAACCTCTGGGCGGGAACATCGTTCCCCAACGCGCAGACCGGGCCGGTGGCTGACATCGTCACCAGCCTTGCGGCCGCCGACTAGTCCGCCAGCAGGCCGGCCGGGTCGGTGAACGGCAGACCCAGGTCGCTGGCCACCCGTTCGGACAACAGCGCACCCTCATGTGTCGAAAGACCTTTCGCCAGTGCGGGATCCGAACGACATGCCGCTTGCCAGCCGTGGTCGGCAAGCCGCAGCGCGTAGGGCATGGTCGCGTTGGTCAGCGCGTAGGTCGAGGTCTTGGGCACCGCGCTGGGCATGTTCGCCACGCAGTAGAACAGCGCGTCGTGCACGCCGAACGTCGGGTCATCATGCGTGGTCGGCCGCGAATCCTCGAAGCAGCCGCCTTGGTCGATGGAGATGTCAACCAGAACGGCGCCCGGCTTCATCTGTGCGACAAGCGAATTCGGGATCAGCCTGGGCGCTTTGGCGCCGGGCACCAAGACGGCGCCGATCACCAGGTCGGCACGCTTGACGGCGCCTTCCAGCTCGTACGCCGACGAATAGCGAGTCTGGATGTGGCCGGTGAACTCCGCGTCAAGCAACCGAAGCTTGTTGATGTTGACGTCGAAGACCATCACGCTGGCCCCCATGCCGCCGGCGACCCGGGCGGCGTTGTAGCCGGCCGTTCCGGCGCCGACCACCACGACGTCGGCGGGCTTGACCCCCGGCACCCCACCCATCAGCACGCCGCGCCCGCCCTGGGTCCGCATCAGGTGGTAAGCCCCGACCTGGGCGGACAGCCGCCCGGCGACTTCGCTCATCGGCGCCAGCAGCGGAAGTGCGCCGTCGGCGCGCTGAACTGTTTCGTAGGCGACCGACGTCGTGCCGGACGCCAAAAGTGCATCGGTGCAGGCACGCGAGGCGGCCAAATGCAGATAGGTGAACAGGACCTGTCCGCGTCGCAGCAGGCCGTACTCGGCCGGCATCGGCTCCTTGACCTTGAGCACCAGGTCCGCGTCGGCCCACACTTCTTCGGCGGTGCCGAGCAGTTGGGCGCCGGCCGCCTTGAAGTCCGTATCCGTCAGTGCCGACCCCTCGCCGGCGCCGGCCTGCACGAGCACCTCGTGGCCGCGGTGCGTCAATTCGGCGACGCCAGCCGGGGTGATGGCCACCCTGAACTCGTTGTTTTTGGTCTCGGTGGGTATACCGACTCGCATGCCTCCAGTGTGAAGAAAGTTCGATCAACTGGCAAACATGCCGATGGTAATTCGATAGTATTGTGATATGCCAGATAAATCGACTGATATCGAAGGCGAACTGATGGAGTCTCCGAAGGATGTTCGGCCCGCTGACCTAGACGACGTCGACCGCCACATTCTGAGCGTGCTGCATGCCGACGCGCGCATCGCCAACAATGCGCTCGCCGAAGAGGTGGGGATCGCACCGTCGACGTGTCATGGCCGCGTTCGGCGCTTGATAGAGCTTGGAGTGATCCGCGGGTTCTACAGCGACATCGATCCGGTCGCGGTGGGAATGCCACTGCAGGCGATGATCTCGGTCAGCCTGCAGTCCAGCGCGCGCGGCAAGATCCGCAGCTTCATCCACCAGATCCGGAGCAGGCGACAGGTGCGCGATGTCTATTTCCTGGCCGGCGCAGACGATTTCATCCTGCACGTCGCCGCCCGTGACACCGAAGACCTGCGCTCGTTCGTCGTGGAGAACCTCAACGCCGATGCCGACGTCGCCGGCACCCAGACATCACTGATCTTCGAGCACCTCCGTGGGGCCGCGCCCATCTAGTGAAAAAGAACCCGATACCGCCGGTTCCGCATATCTGTTCCCGTCGCTATACTTGCGACGTGTGTCGTCCACCGAGACGACGTTGATCGAGGCTAAACGCGCAGCTAGGGGGGCCGCGATGGTTACCGTTGACGACCGGGCGGCGGGTCCGCACGCAGGTAAGTCGGGGGCCGCGCTCGACCACGAGCGGCTGATGCTGGAGGCTCGCGACGTCGACTTCGACTGGGCACGGCTGCCGTTTCACTATGTCCCCGATGAGCCCATTCACCACCCACATGCTCAACGTGCTGCACATGCTGCTGCCGGCCGGCGAAGAGTTCTTCGTCGACGTGTTCAAGAAGACGCTGCCGTTGATCAAGGACGACCAGCTGCGGCTGGACGTGCAGGGGTTCATCGGCCAGGAGTCCGTGCATTCGCAGGCGCACTCGGGGGTGCTCGACCGTTTCACCGCGCAGGGCGTTGATGTGACGCCGTATACCGAGCAGGTCAGATGGATGTTCGAGAAGGTGTTGGGGCAAAAGCCACGGTGGAGTCGGCGACGGCAGGACAGTTGGCTGCTGGAGCAGGTGTCGTTCGTCTCGGCAATCGAGCACTACACCGCCATCCTGGGCGAGTGGATCCTGAACACTCCGGCCCACGACGGGATCGGTACCGATCCGGTGATGCTGGACATGCTGCGCTGGCACGGCGCCGAGGAAGTCGAGCACAAGGCGGTCGCCTTCGACACCATGAAGCATCTGCGTGCCGGGTATTGGCGGCAGGTGCGCGCGCAACTGGTGGTGTCGCCGGCGATGTTGCTGCTGTGGATTCGCGGCGTGCGATTCCTGTACTCGGTGGACCCGCAGCTGCCGCCGGGCGCCAAGCCGCGCTGGCGCGACTACATCATCGCGGCGCGCCGAGGATTGCTACCCGGGCCGCTGCGATTCGTAAGGGGTGTCGCGGACTACTACCGGCCTGGTTTTCACCCGTCGCAACTGGGCGGGCTCGGCCGCGCCGTCGACTACCTGGCCGTCTCACCCGCCGCGCGTGCATCCCACTAACCCGATGAGCCTCACCGCATCCGACGGCGTGTCACTGGCCGTGCGTCGTTACACCGAGATGGACCCGCAGCGCCCGACCATCCTGGCCATTCACGGTTGGCCCGACAACCACCACATCTGGGACGCGGTCGCCGAGGAGTTCGCGCAGCGCTACCCCGGCCGATACAACATCGTCGGCTACGACGTCCGGGGAGCCGGCGAATCATCACGCCCGCCAACGCGATCCGGATATGAATTCCCGCAGCTGGTGTCGGATATCGGTACGGTGATCGACAGCCTGGAGGTCGGACAGGTCCATCTGCTGGCCCACGACTGGGGCTCGATTCAGGCCTGGGCGGCAGTCACCGACGAATCGGTGATGGGCAAGATCGCCTCGTTCACCTCGATCTCGGGACCACACCTGCAGTACGCGGGCGCGTTCTTGCGCTCGGCGCGTAATTTTCGGACGGCGGCCCAGGTCGCCCGGCAGCTGCTGGCTTCGACATACATCGCCTTCTTCCTCTGCCCCGGCCTGCCGGAGCTCGGGTTTCGATCCCGGCTATTGGTCAAACTCGTTGCGGCTTTTGAACGCATCGGCGCGCGAGGTCGACGGCGCGCGACGCCTCGCTCGATGGGCGACTATCTCAACGGGCTTAACCTGTACCGGGCCAACATGCTGGCGTCGCTGCTGTCGCGGGAAGAGCTGCCGAAGACCACCGTCGCGAGCCAGGTGCTGGTGCCGCACCGCGACATCTTCGTCACTGGGGCCTTGCAGCGGTTCACCGGCGCAATACCGGCCGGTGGCAGGGTAATTGGAATCGAAGGCGGGCACTGGGTGGTGACCTCACACCCCGAGGTCATCGCGCGGCTGACCGACGAGTGGATCGACCGAAACATCGCGCCATGACCGAAAGCATCTGGGCCAGCAGACCGGCCGACCTGTACGGACGGCGCGACCGCGACCGTCTGGGCACGGTGCTGTGCGGTATCCGCGCCTTGTTCGACGGATTCAGCTCGGTCTCGCGGTGGGAGCCGTCGCGGGTAAAGCCGGTGCGGCGCATGCACTCCGCGGTGGTCACCAAGCGTGAACTCGTGGCACCCGACGTGGTCGCGCTGACGTTGGCGGATACCGACGGCGGGCTGCTGCCGTCCTGGACACCGGGCGGGCACATCGACGTCGCGCTAGCGTCGGGCCGGCGTCGCCAGTATTCGCTGTGCGGGCCGCCCGGACGGCGTACCGACTACCGCATCGCCGTCCGCCGGATCGCCGACGGCGGTGGCGGTTCGATAGAAATGCACGATGCGTTCGACGTCGGGGACACGCTGACATTCGAAGGCCCGCGCAATGCTTTCTTCCTCGGCACGTCCGAGCACGACGTGCTGTTCGTCATCGGCGGCATCGGGGTGACGCCGATCCTGCCGATGATCCGGATGGCCCAGCAGCGCGGAATCGACTGGCGGGCAATCTATGCCGGCCGCAGCCGCGAATACCTGCCGCTGCTCGACGAAGTGGTCTCGGTCGCGCCTGACCGGGTCACCGTGTGGGCCGACGACGAACACGGCGGATTTGCCACCGTCGACGACTTGCTGGCCGGGGTCGGCCCAACGACCGCTGTCTACGTGTGCGGGCCGAGCGAAATGCTGGAAGCAGTGCGCAGTGCTCGTCACGAACATGCCAGTGCACCAATGCATTACGAGCGATTCAGCCCGCCGCCCATCGTCAACGGCGTCGCATTCGAGCTCGAACTAGCCCGGTCGGGGCGGGTGCTCAGCATTCCGGCCGATCGCTCCGCGCTGGCGGTGCTGCTCGATGATGACCCGAGCACCCCGTATTCCTGTCAGCAAGGCTTCTGCGGGACGTGTAAGGTGAAAGTGCTTGGCGGACAGGTCGATCACCGCGGCCGCATGGCCGTGGGTGACGACGAGATGCTGGTCTGCGTATCCCGGGCCAAAGCTGATCGGGTAGTCATCGACACCTGAGCGCTCATTCGTCGGACGCGGAGCGATGACGTCGATAGCCCACGTGGGGCACACTGACGCCGGGCAGCGGCTTCCAGATGTAGCTGCGGCCGTCAAGCTGGAAGTTGTTGTTCTCGTAGAACTGGCGCGCCTTGCTGTTTTTTTCTGCGCACCACAAGATCACGTCACCCGAGGGATTCGAGCGCACCGCCTTGTTCAGTAGGCGGACACCGATTCCGAGTTTGTTCGCTCCCGCCGCCGTGTAGAGGGCTTCGATTCGCAAAAGATCGGCGCTTGTAGTGTCCGGCCCGAAGATCGTCATGCCGAGAATCTTCTTGCCGGCCTCGGCAATCCACAGACCCCAGCCAGGGCGGTTCACGGCCTCGGGGTAGCTCACCGTGGCCCACCACTTCGGCGTAGCGATCACATCGAGCATGTAATCCTCCAGCATGCCGGCCCAGGACTGGCGCCACACCGGAAAGTGCATCTCCGCGACCTTCTCGAACTCGTTCGGCCCGGCTCTGCGGATCTTGACGTCGCTGGACTTCACATCCGGGAGTGTTCCAGATACGCCGCCAAGGCGTTGGTCAAGCCACGTCGTGCCATGTCGAGGTCGGCGTAGGAACCCAGTTGGCGCTCGGAGACCAGGCCCCGCATCGCGCCGGGGATGAGGGCGGCGACTTCCCGTACCCGGTTCGGGTCGACGTCGAGACCGGTGAAGGCGTTCTGGCAGGTTTCCAGCCAGCTTTTGCCCCAGGAGAACAGCTCCGCGGCGGTATGTGGGTAGAGGCGTTCGAGCTCCTCGGGATCCCGGGGGAGTGCTGCGCGCAGATTTTCGATGGCACGCGAATCCGCCGAAGCCAGTCCGCGGTAGAGCGTTTCGATGATGGCACCGACGCGCTCGCGCAGGGGCGCGTCGGGCCGCACTGGCGTCGACAGCGTCGAGAACGTCGCCTGACGTCGCTCGGCGGTGTGGTGTAGCACCGCGGCCCAGAAGCCGTCGGTATCGCCGAACTGGTACTGCACCGTGCCCCAGGTGGCGCCGATGTCCTTGGCGATGCGGTTGGCCGACACCGAGCCGGGCTCGCCCGAAGCCAGGGACCGCAGCGCTGCCTCCAGCATGTTTTCGCGGGTGGCGTTGCCGCGCCGGTTCGGACGTCGGCCCACGATGCCGGCACCGCTGGCTCGCCCTGTCATCTTGTTGATCCTAGGGTCTCGACTTACGTTTTCATAGAAGGTACTGTGATTGTGCAGACGGATTCGCCCGAGGAGGAAGCGCGTAGATGGCCAAGCCGCCGTTGTCGATGAAGCCGACCGGATGGTTCCAGGTCGCCTGGTCCGAGGAGATCGGCGTCGGCGACGTCCACAAGATGAAGTATTTCGACCAGGAGATGGTCGCGTGGCGGGCCGATTCGGGCCAGCTCACCGTGATGAACGCCTACTGCGAACACCTCGGCGCGCACCTGGGTTACGGCGGCAAGGTCATCGGTGAGGTGCTGCAGTGCCCGTTCCATGGCTGGCAGTGGAGCAACGAAGGCCGCAACGTCTGCATCCCGTATCAGGATCGTCCCAACCGGGGCCGGCGGGTGCGTACCTATCCCGTCGTGGAGCGCAACGAGTCGGTCTACATTTGGCACGACGCCGATCGTCGTGAACCCTTCTTCGATGCGCCCGACGTATTCGCCGCCTTTCAAGACGGCAGCAACGCGGGTAGCTACTACCCACAGCAGCGGTTGCACCGCGAGGGCCTGGAACTGCATCCGCAGTACGTGCTCGAAAACGGGGTGGACTTCGCGCATTTCAAGTACGTGCACAACACCCCGATCGTGCCGATCTTCACCCGCCACGACTTCGACGATCCGGTGTCGTTCGTCGACTTCACCATCACCTTCGAAGGCGACGACGCTCAGTTGATCGAGGACGTCAAGAGCGGGGTGGAGGCGATCAACGGCGGTCTGGGCATCGCGGTGACCAAGAGCTGGGGCATGATCGACAACCGCACCATCTCGGCCATCACGCCCATCGACGACTTCACCTCCGACGTCCGTTTCATGGTCTACATCGGCCGCACGCCGCACAAGGATCCGGTACGCGCCGAGACCAAGGCGACCGAATTCGGACGAGAAGTAATCCGGCAATTCGAGCAGGACGTCGAAATCTGGCAGCACCAACGCTATTCGGACCCGCCGGCGCTGGCCACCAGCGAGTACGAGGGCTTCACGGCAATTCGTAAGTGGGCCAAACAGTTCTATCCCGATGGCATCGGCGGCAACGCTGCCGAAGTGTACGCAGCAACCCAGAAAGGCTGAATCCGCATGAATGCACCCGCTGGACCGGTCCGCGTCTTCCAAGTCGGAAGTGGAAACGTGGGTTCGGAGATGATCAGGCGGATCCCCACCCAGCCCGATCTCGAACTCATTGGGGTGCACTGCTATTCGCCGGAGAAGGTCGGCAAGGACACGGGCGAGTTCGCCGGCCTGGCGGCCAACGGGGTCAAGTTCACCGGGACGATCGAGGAGATCATCGCCGCCAAACCGGACGTAGTGACTTTTCACGGTGTGTTCCCCGACGAGGACCTCTACGTCAAAGTCCTTGAGGCGGGCATCAATATCGTCACCACCGCCGATTGGATCACCGGGTGGCACCGCGACACCAACCACCCGCACCCGTCGGGCAAGCCGGTCAGCCAGCTGCTGGCCGAGGCGTGCGAAAAGGGCGGTGCGAGTTTCTACGGCACCGGGATGAACCCAGGGCTCAACCAGATCCTCGGCGTGGTGTGCTCGGCCGACGTCGCCGACATCGAGAACGTCACCACCATCGAATCTGTCGACGTGTCGTGCCATCACTCCAAGGACACCTGGATCGAAGTCGGCTACGGCTTGCCGGTCGACGATCCGTCGATTCCGGCGAAGCTGGAGAAGTACACCCGCGTGTTCGCCGACAGCGTGTTGATGATGGCCGACTGCTTCGACCTGGTCCTCGACGAGGTCAAGTTCAGCTACGAATTGGGTGCCTGCACCAAAGACGTCGACTTGGGCTGGTACATCCTGCCCAAGGGTTCACTCGGCGGCAACTACATCAAGTACCAAGGGATCGTGGACGGGATCCCGCGGGTCGAAACGCATTTGGAATGGCAGATGACCCCGCACACCGATCCGAACTGGGACATCAAGGGCTGCTACATCACCCAGATCAAGGGCGACCCGTGCGTCTACAACAAACACATGATCTTCCCCAAGCCCAAAGGTATGGACTGTCCGATCCCGACAATTCGCCTCGATCGCCATGACGTGACCGGAATGCCCGCTCTCAATGCGATCAAGGCCGTCGTGGCGGCGCGTCCAGGACTGATCACCAGTGCCGACCTGCCACTGCGCGGTTTTGCCGGACGGTTCAAGACGTAGCGTTCGCAGTTACGCGCGCTACTTTTCTAATGATTGCGTGAGGGCCTCAAAGCCGACTATTTTTCTTTTCTTCATATTCGTGCCGCTTTGGGACAGCACAATGACGGCACCCACGAAGAAGGAGACGCGTCGAATGGCTTTACCTCGCTGGCTGGCCAGAATCACCATGCCCGTCGTGGTTGGTGCGGTGCTGGTCGCTAACGCTGCGATTTCGGGCGCCACCCCGCACGACGACGAATTCCTCGCAAGATTGCGCGGCCTCGGTTTCGTCTGGCCGCCGCAGGAGGACGGTGACGTCGTCAATATGGCGCACCAAATCTGCATCGATCGCTGGAATGGTGCGACGCCCGATGGGCTTGCCCAGGATATCCACAACAACTTGGGCCCGAAAGGCGTTAACTTCGCCGACGTCACGTCCATGATCAGTCTCGCAGAATCGATGTATTGCCCGTACTAATCGCCCTCCGGTCGCCCCGTCTAGGGTGAAGAACATGCGAGTAGGCGTGTTGGGAGCCAAAGGCAAAGTTGGGGCGACGATGGTGGCGGCGGTGCAGGCCGCCGAGGATCTGACCCTGTCCGCGGAGGTGGACGCCGGCGATTCGTTGAGCCTGCTGACCGATCACGACACCGCTGCTGTCATCGACTTCACCCACCCGGATGTGGTGATGGGGAACCTGGAGTTCTTGATCAACAACGGCATTCACGCCGTGGTGGGCACCACCGGCTTTACCCAGGAACGGCTGGCGCAAGTGGAGTCGTGGCTGGCCGATAACCCCAACACTTCGGTGCTGATCGCGCCGAATTTCGCGATCGGAGCGGTGCTGTCTATGCATTTCGCGAGGCAGGCCGCGCCGTTCTTCGACTCGGTCGAGGTGATCGAGCTACACCATCCGCACAAGGCCGATGCTCCATCGGGCACCGCGACGCGCACCGCCAAGCTGATCGCCGAAGCGCGGAAAGGCTTGCCGCCCAACCCCGATGCCACCAGCACCAGCCTGCCCGGTGCGCGCGGCGCCGATGTCGACGGAATCCCGGTGCACTCGGTGCGCCTGGCCGGACTGGTCGCCCATCAGGAGATCCTGTTCGGCACCGAGGGTGAGACGCTGACCATCCGCCACGACAGCCTGGACCGGACGTCATTTGTGCCCGGAGTGCTGTTGGCGGTGCGGCACATTCACGAACGGCCCGGCCTCACGATCGGTATCGAGCCGCTGCTCAATCTGTAATGAGTGATATCGCGCGCACGGTGCGCATCCAGTTGCTGATCGCGTTCTTGTGCGCGGCGATGCTGGTGTATTTCGTGCTGCTGGGCCGCATGGCGTTCGGGATGATCGGCTCGGGCCGGGTCGCCGCGGTGGGGCTCGGGGTGGCGGTGCTGATCATGCCGGTCATTGGGCTGTGGGCGATGATTGCCACCCTGCGGGCCGGGTTCGCCCATCAGAAGCTGGCCCGGCTGGCGGCCGAAGACGGTATGGAACTCGACGTCAGTGCGCTGCCGCGGCGGCCCTCCGGCCGTATCGAGCACGACGCGGCTGACGCGCTGTTTGCCACCGTGCGTGCCGACGTCGAGGCCGATCCGGACGACTGGCGACATTGGTACCGGCTGGCCCGCGCCTACGACTACGCGGGGGATCGCCGTCGCGCGCGGGAGGCCATGAAGACCGCCTTGGAGTTACACCGCTGTCAGGAGATGTGAAGGCCTTCGTAGAGAAGCGTTCTCCCGCACCGGGATTTGCCCGAGCGCGACGTTCTCGCCGACGTTGCGGCGCCGTCGAGTTCGTGGCGTCGATGAGGGCCGACGACTGCACCTCTCGGAGACGCTGCGCGATCAAGCACCTCAACCCACCCGCAAGTTATAGCATTCCGTCATGATGCGCGTCGCAATTGTGGGCGGTGGTGCTGCGGGCGTGCTCGCCGCGGTCCATCTTCGCCGGAGCAACGCAGCAGCGCAGATCACCCTGATCGACGCCTCCGGTCGTCCCGGCACCGGCGCGGCGTATGGCACCAACGACTCGACCCACTTGTTGAACGTTCCTGCGCAACGCATGTCTGCATGGCCAGACGATCCCGATCACTTCTGCCGCTGGCTCGACGAACGAGCTGTTACGCCGGTGCAGAGCTTCGCACCGCGCCTTGCCTACGGCCGCTATTTGCAGGAACAACTCGCGGTCGCCGACGTGCGGATCGAGACTGCCGAGGTTGTCGGGTTGGTGCCGGGCCCGCCCGTGCGCATGACGCTGAACGATGGACGGTCGCTTTCGGCCGACGCCGTTGTGCTCGCGACCGGGCGCCCCAAAGGGGGCATGCCGGACTCGCTGGAACGCGCCTTCGCTCCGGTGCTGGCCTTAGTAGCCGACTCAGCCACCGACGGCAAGGTAGTCGTGGATCCATGGGCGCCAGGCGCGCTTGCGACTCTCGGCGCACGCCGGCCGGCGAGCGTCCTGGTGATCGGTTCGGGACTCACCGGCGTCGATGTCGCGCTGCCTCTCATGGCGCGCGGTGCCACGGTCACCCTGCTGTCCCGTCACGGCGCGCTCCCGCGCCGATTCCGCATGACGGGCGCGCCGACGGAGTTGCCCAACATCGATGCGCTCGCCGCCGAGGTGTCGCTTGAGCACATGCGCACCGCGCTCGCCGCGGATCTCGCCCACGCGCGCGACGCCGGTTCGGACTGGCGACAAGTGATCGACGCACTGCGGCCACGGACGGCCCGGCTGTGGCGGTCGTTGGGGTGGGAGGACCAGCGCCGGTTCCTGCGCGAGGACTTGCGGCAGTGGGACATCATTCGCCACCGCATGCCGCCCACGATCGCCGATGCGATTTATGCCGCGATCGACAGCGGCCAGCTGACCATCGAGGCGGGCGAGGTCGCCGATGTGTCACTGCAGGGCAGTGGTGTCGAACTGGTCGTGACGACGAGCGACCGATCAGTGCGTCGGCGTGGTGACGCCGTTGTCGTCGCGACCGGTAGTTCGTGGGATCGGCGGTCGCTACACCGCTCCCCGCTCTGGTCAAACCTATTGTCCAACAACGTCGCATCGCTGCACCCGAGCGGCGTAGGTGTGCGACTGGATGCGGACGGCTACCTCATCGACGGGGCCGGGGCCACCGTCCCGGACGTCATCTGTCTCGGCTTGATCCGTCAGGGTGAGGAGTGGGAGAGCACCGCGATTCCCGAAATCCGTGCCCAGGCAGCCGCGATCGCGCAGCTGCTCGTGGCGGACACGCGCGAACGGCCAGTGCGGACGCCGAGTCTGGTCAGGACCACACCGGAATTAGCTGGCGCGCTAGCGTCTTACGCCGAAGGTGTGCGTCGGTTGCTCTCCGTCCAAGACGGCGCCTCGGTAGCCTTCGCCGCCGCGGTCGCCGAAGATCCGCACCATGCGCGGGCGCACGTCGCACTCGCGATGATCGCCACCGAACGCCCCGACCGCGCGGGCGGCCCTGACGCAGTCAGTGGCCATCTCTCTCGAGCACGCGCCGCGCTTGTACATGGGAGCGACGAAGACCGCAGCCACGTCGAGGCCATCGCGACGTGGTGCGAGAAGGGAAACGCGGCGGGCACAGACGCACTCATCGACCACCTCGACCGCGTACCGAACGACGCAGTCGCATTGCTTGTGCTCGCGCCGTCGATTGCGTTCGCAGGCGCAGGTGACGCATTGCCGGACGCGTGGCAGTACGTGGAGCGGTTCATTGGCGTGCACGGCGAGGCGCCCTGGTATCTCGGCTTGCGCGCCTACGGCCGAACGGAGCAGGGCCTCTGGTATGACGCGGCCGACCTGGCTGACGCCGCACTCGAACTCGACCCTGGCAACGGCAACGCCGCGCATGCGCTGACGCACGTGCACTACGAGACCGACGCCCATGGAGCCGGGCTGAAATGGTTGACGGACTGGATCCCAAGCGACGGCCGTACGCAGCGTTACCTCCCGCATTTTCAGTGGCACGCCGCGCTGCACGAGCTCGCGATGGGTGACGCGGCTGCCGCGGCGCGTCGATACACCGCGTGTCTCGGGCCGCCCCACTCGAAGGACGTGCGTTGTCTCGTCGATGCCGGTTCGCTCGCATGGCGGGCACGCCTACATCCGGACTGGGTCACTCCACCCGATCCGATGCCGGTGCTGGCCGAGGTCGGTTCGCTTGCGTACGCGCCGCAAACACCGTTTATCGCGTTCCATGCGCTGCTTGTACTGGCCGCTGCGAACGATCCGGCCGCGATCCGCGCGATCGATGTTCCGGGTGCGACCGAAGCGCAGGCAACGACGTTGCGCCTCATTGGCGAAGGTCTCATTGCGCTGACGGAGGGTGAGCCGCGCGTCGCCCTGGACTATCTCCTCGAATCGCTCGCGACGCTACCGTCGATTGGCGGTAGTCGTGTGCAACAAGAAGTGGTCCTCGAAACGGCGTTGGCCGCGATGCTCCAACTCGGTGCGCCTGGTCAAGCAGCGCGTCTCTTGTCGCGACATCGCCCCGCGCCCGGGCCGCAAGTGACTCGCGGCGCCGTGAACTGACCCAGCGATTGCCGTCTGACGGGCAGTTTGAGTGGACCGGAGGTTTGTCGATGCCGCGCTTGCTGATCGTGCATCACACGCCGTCGCCGCACTGCCAGGAGATGTTCGAGGCGGTGCTGGCCGGGGCGACCGACCCCGAGATCGAGGGAGTCGAGGTGGTGCGCCGACCGGCGCTGACCGTCTCGGCGGTCGAGATGCTGGAGGCCGACGGTTATGTGCTCGGCACCCCGGCCAACCTCGGCTACATGTCCGGCGCTTTGAAGCATGCGTTCGACCAGTCGTACTACCAACTGCTCGACACCACAGGTGGGCGACCGTTCGGGCTGTACCTGCACGGCAACCAAGGCACCGAGGGTGCCGAGCGGGGCATCGATGGAATCACGACTGGTTTGGGCTGGGTGAAAGCCGTTGACACCGTTGTTGTTTCGGGTAAACCGAGCAAGGCCGACGTCGAGGCATGTTGGAACCTGGGCGCGACGGTGGCCGCCCAGTTGATGGAGTGAGGAGTCCGCTCACGACCGGAGCTCCACTCGTCC
Organism: uncultured Actinomycetota bacterium; assembly: GCA_963826365.1. Lineage (GTDB taxonomy): Bacteria > Actinomycetota > Actinomycetes > Mycobacteriales > Mycobacteriaceae > Mycobacterium. The sequence goes on from CAWGXA010000024.1 coordinate 178,609, forward strand.
GTGGGTGATGACGTCCGCACCGTCGCAGGTTGCCTCGAATGCGAACGATCCGGGGGCGATGCCGTACGCATCCACCCTCAGATCACCACCCAGCCGGGTTGGTGAAGCAAAACGCACCGCCGCCCGCGCGACGGCACCGGGATCGTCCACCCCGACGATGGCCAGCACCTGGTGTGTGCACATCGCCATGGTGCACAGGCCGTGGGTGAACAGGAAGTCGAACCCGGTTGTTCGCGCCGCATCGATGTCGAAGTGGTGCGCCGACCAGTCACCGGACACCTCTGCGTAACGGTGGGCCACCTGCTCATCGACGTGCTGTATCGCCGACCCGATCGGGTTGTTTCTCGCCGAGTCGGGAAAACGGTGATCGGCAGGTAGCGATCCCAGGTCGGCCATTGCGCGCAAGCCGAGAAGCATTGTGGTCCAATACTGTTCGACTGCCAGCTGGCCGTCTGCGTCGAATTGTTCTATATACAGCGCGACCTGGGTGCCCGCTCGCGCTGTGCGGACCGCCGCAAGTCGTGACCAGGTGTCCAGCGCCTCACCGGGGATCAGGGGGCGGTGCAGCACGATGTCATGCTCCCCGTGGACGCCACCGTGCGCCTGCCGCCATGCGGCTAGCGGTATGTCCCCGTTGGCGGCCTGCTGCGCGGGAAAAGTCAAGACTGCCGGAAACACAGCCGGCACCGCCGCGCCGGTGAGTACCGCTGCTGTCTCATCCGAGGTGGCCAACGCGTACGCGGCGATGCGTTGCGGTTCGAGCTCTCCGGCAAAGGGCCCGTGCTGCGGCGTGCGTTCTACGGTGATCTCACTCATGAACCTGGGTGAGCCTAAATCCCGAACCATTGCGTGAGCACGCCACGCAATTCACGCAATTCGTCCGGCTCGGGCCGGGGCTGCGACGACGCCCAGGCCACATAACCATCGGGACGAACCAGCACGGCCGTAGCCGCTATCTCACCGACCGGCCGTCCGGCGGCAACGGTGAGCTGGTCTGCGACATCGGTCAGCGCGGCCGCGATCGCGCCGCCCTGGGTCAGATCAACAAGTACCGGCCGCCCACTGCGGGCGAGCTCCGCAACACGTTGCGTTCCGCCGGCACTCGTCACGGCGAAGTCAGGCACCCACCGGCCGGCGAGCGGATGCATATCAGCGCCCATCGGGTAGCGGTTGTCGGCCCCAGAGAGCAGGTCACTGAGGCGGCGGACGATATCGGGTTCGGTGAGGAATTCGGAGAAGAGTTCGCGCAAGGCTGTGACTTCGGGCCCGGGTCGGAAGAGCGCGAGCTGGGACCTGCTCTGCATGATCAGCCGCTGGGCGGCGGGGCGGCGCTCGGTCTCGTAGGTGTCGAGCAGCCCGGGCGCTACCCGCCCATGTGAAACCGCGGCCAGCTTCCAACCGAGGTTCACCGCGTCCTGCAAACTCAGATTGAGACCCGGTCCGCCAATCGGCGCGTGGACATGCGCGGCATCGCCGAGAAGTATCACCCTGCCGATCTGGTAGCGCGACGCGATCCTCGAGTTGATGCCGAAGAACCGACGCAAATCCATTGGCGCGTCGGGTGATACGGGCCGCAGCGGCATATCGGTACCCAGCACGCGCTTGGCGCTGGCCTCCAACTCGGCCAAACTCATCGGCGGCTGCGCGGCGCTGTCGTCGCCGCGCTGTTCGCGGGCGGTAATGTCGAGTTCGTACGTCATTACCGCCACCCGGTTCCCCATCGCACCGAAGGCGAAAACGCCTCGGTCAGTTCGATGGAACCGCTGGGGTGGGAGTTGACCGGACCCGGGTGCGTCGGGCGCTCCGCTGACCGGGGCAAGCCATTCGTCCGGCGGCACCACATTGAACCCGATCCGGACGACCAGGTCATATGACGACATCCCGGGAAACTCAATGCCTGCGAGGTGGCGTGTTTTGCTGTGACCACCGTCGGCGCCGACGATGTACTTGGCCGTCAGATCGTAGGCACCGTCCGGGCCGGCGACATGTACGGTGACGCCGTCGTCGTCCTGTTCGAAACCGGTCAGGGCGTGACCCCACCGAATGTCCGCCTCGTATTCGCCGGCCCGTTCGGCAAGCACCTCAACGAGCCCCCGCTGCTGAACGGGGATCACGAACAATTGGGAGTCCGGGACCGTCGCAAGCTCCAACGGGAAGCCCGCGAACACCGAGTGCGGAGCGGGTTTTGGTAGTTCTGCCGTCCCGGTGAGCGCGCTGTACAGACCTCGGTGATCAAGGATCCGGGCCACCTGCCCGACAATGCGGTTGACCCGCGCCTGCGGGTTGGGGCCGGACGCCGGATCCAACATCACCGGCCGGATCCCGGCCAATCCCAGTTCGCAGGCCAGCATCAATCCATTTGGGCTAGCCCCCGCGATGACGACATCGACCACGGCGACAGCCTAAGCGCGGCGGATGACCGCGACAACCACGCGCCTTTAATGCTGCGTTAGACGTAAGACGGCTTGAAAGACCCGGCGGGTTGGGCCACAGCGAGCGCCGAGCTGGTGCCGATCGGGCCGTGCCGGTCGAACAGCGTCGCTGCACCGGTGGCCACACCGGCCGTACCGTAGTGACTCTGGGCGGCCAACCCGAGGAATTCACCGTCGGGCAACCGACTCGCGGTGACCGTGTAGTCGGCATTGATGTAACGCAATCCGCTTGTGCCCCAATGCGTCAGCGAACTCGTGATATCCCCGACGAAAGCCAGTCGGGTAAACGGGGTCAGCGGGTGGCCGTGCACCATCGGCCGAAACAGCCGCGCCCAGGCGAACTTCTGCGAGTGCGACTGCTCCCACTCGCCGGCGGCGATACCGGGACTGCCTTTGAAGGTGGCCCCGTATCCCCAGATGAGAAACGGCATGTCCGCTACGAAGCCGTCCGACGACGTCGGAAGCGGCGGCATCTGGGTGGCCGACGACCACACCTGACCGTCGGGATGATCGCCGCGACGCAAGAACAGCGCACTGGCCCGCGCGACGATCGTGCCCCGCTGCACCAGCGTGCCGTCGACCAGCTTGATGCGCCTGCCTTCCCGCTGCACCGAGGTCTGAATCCGTACTGGCTGCATGAGCGCCGGACGCAACAGGTCTACCGTGAAGCGGGCCGGCTGAAAGTCGGGATCGATGCCGGAATTCTCTATCCCCCAACCCAACAGGCCGCCGACAATCTGGCCGCCCATCGCCGCGCCCCACGGCCCCTGCGTGAGTCTGCCCGGAACATAGGAGTCGCCGTCGACGGTGAAAAAGGCCTCGGGCATGATGGCGGAATCCTGGATCGTCACCGCTATCACGATAGGACACGCCGATAGTAAGGACCGGGCATGCCTGAAGTGATCGAAGTTCCACGGGACCACAACCCGTTCCCGATGACGGGCGTGTCCCGCGACGCTAACGGCATCCCGCGCTACGACGATGTGCCCGACACCTTGTTGGACCTGCTGGCCGAGCAGGTGGCCAGCCGCCCGGACAGCGAGGCCGTGGTGGAGATCGGCGCCGGCCGGTTGACCTACCGGCAGCTATGGGACCAGGCGTCGCGAGTCGCCGGCGGGCTGCGCGCGGTCGGGCTGCACTCTGGCGACCGTGTCGCGGTGCGTTACCCGGCGGGCCTCAACTGGGTGTTGGCCTTCTGGGGCACCGTGCTCGCCGGTGGTGTTGTGGTAGCGGTCAATACGCGCTCGGCGCAGCCCGAGGTCGAGTTCATGTTGTCCGACGCGGGCGCAAAGGTGGATCTGGCCGCCGATGCCCCCTTGCCTGACGGCCCACCGTATGTGACCGAGCGACTCGAGCGGACGGACACGGCCGCGCTGTTTTACACCTCGGGAACCACCGGTCACCCCAAGGGCGTGCCGACCACGCACCAGGCATTTGTGACTAACACCGAGAATTCCGCCCGGTGCCTGGGGCTGAGCAGGGATATCGGAGAAGGACTGCGCACCCTCATCTCGGTCCCGCTGTTTCACGTGACCGGCTGCAACTCACAGTTTTTGGCGGCGATGCGTCTTGGGGGAGCCTCGGTGATCATGCCGGCGCTGAAGCTGGACGAGCTGATAGCGACCCTGACCGCCGAACGCATTTCGCTGATGGTGACGGTTCCGGCGATCTACTCGTTATTGCTGCGAAACAAGGATTTTGCGGGAACGGATGTTTCGGGCGTGCGATGGGTCGGCTACGGCGGCGCACCCATCGCCCCGTCATTGGTGCGGTCGGTGAAGAAAGCGTTTCCGCACGCCACGGTGTTCAACGGCTACGGTATGACCGAGTCCGCCTCGTTGATGACCGTGTTGCCGGACTCCGACGCGGTCGACCATGCCGACTCGGTGGGCTACGCCGTTCCCTCGGTGGAAATCGGCGTGATCCCCAGCGGCGACGATCCAGCCGTCGGCGAGCTGGTGGTGCGGGGAGCGAATGTGACTGCCGGATACTGGAACCGGCCGCAAGCGTCTGCGGCCACCATCGTGGACGGCTGGTTGCACACCGGCGACGTGGTTCGCGTCGACGCCGCGGGCCGGGTGCACATCATCGACCGGCTCAAGGACATCATCAATCGCGGCGGGGAAAACGTCTCCAGCGTCGAGGTAGAGGCCGTACTACTGGCGGCGCCCAATGTCGCGGATGCCTGCGTGCTCGCGGTGCCCGACGACGTGATGGGAGAAAAAGTCGGAGCCGTACTGTACGGCGGCCCTGCGCACGTCGACGTGACGGCTGTACTCGAACACTGCCGCGGCGAGCTTGCCGACTACAAGATCCCGCAGTACGTCACGGTGGTGGCAGAAGCGCTGCCGCGCAACGCCGGTGGCAAGTTGCTCAAGGCCAAGCTTCGCGAACAAGTGCAGTGGGGCGACCCGCTCCGATGACGACGCTGCTGATCGCCAATCGCGGCGAGATCGCGCTTCGAATCATCCGCACCGCAATCGAATTAGGTATGAAAACGGTTGCGGTGTACGCCGAAGACGACGCCGACAGCCCGCACGTGCACGCCGCGGACGAGGCGATCGGGCTGCTCGGTGCAGGCCCGCAGGCCTACCTGGATCAGTCGGCGATGCTGGCGGCAGCCAAAAGCGCCGGCGCCGAGCTGATCCACCCCGGATACGGCTTCCTTTCCGAGAACGCCGAATTCGCCCGCGCCTGCACGGCATCCGGCTACACGTTCGTGGGGCCCGACGCCGACGCACTCGAGCTGGTCGGCAACAAGTCGGCGGCCCGCGCGGCCGCGACGGCCGCCGGCGTGCCGGTACTGCCCGCGACCGAAGGCCCGAGCAGCGTGGCGGACATCCACGCATTTTTCGCCGACCACCACGGCGCCGTCATGATCAAGGCGCTAGCCGGCGGCGGCGGGCGCGGAATGCGAAGAGTGGACAGCGCCGATCAGATCGACACCGCGTATCGCCAGTGCGCCGGTGAGGCGCAACTGGGCTTCGGCGACGCGGCGGTGTTCGCGGAGGCGGTTCTCGACGATGCGCGGCACATCGAAGTGCAGATCATCGCCGCAGCGGCCGGCCCTAGAACGCATGCGCTGGCTCTCGGTGACCGTGATTGCAGTGTGCAGCGGCGCTATCAGAAGATCGTTGAAGTCGCTCCAGCGCAGGGTATTTCAGACATGCTGCGCCGCGATCTACATCAGGGGGCGGCTCGGCTGTGCGCGCGAGTCGGCCTGCGCGGGCTGGCCACCGTCGAGTTTCTGGTTGTCGATGACAAGTACGTCTTCCTCGAGGTCAATCCGCGGATCCAAGTCGAACACACCGTCACCGAGGAAGTCACCGGCGTCGATCTGGTGGCCGCCCAGCTCGCAGTCGCGGGTGGCGCATCCTATTACCAGCTGGGGCTGCCCGCCGGAATCGCTTCCGACGGGGCCGAAGTCATCGGCGAGCCCGCCGCCAGGCGAGGCATCGCGATTCAGGCCAGGGTCAACACCGAAACGTTTGCCGCTGACGGATCGGTAGTGCCCGCGGCGGGTACCTTGACGGCGTTCTCACCGCCGAGCGGTCCGGGCGTTCGTGTCGACACCTACGGTAGGCCGGGTTTGGTGATCGGCGCCCGCTACGACTCGTTGCTGGCCAAGGTCATCACGCATGTGCATCAGCCGTCGTTCCCAGCGGCGTTACGCAAGACGCGAACCGCCCTGGCCGAATTCAGCATCGATGGTGTGCGCACGAACATCGGCGTACTGCGAGAGTTGTTGTCCGACAGTATGTTCGAGTCAGGTTGTGTCACGACGGGGTTTCTCGACGAGAAACTTCCGGAATTCGCTGGCGCCGCGCTGGTTCACCAGCACGACACGCGGGTCGCGGCGGTCGAGCTGTACCCGGGCGAGGAGGCGCTGCGTGCCCAGTTGGCCGGGACGGTGGTCGAGGTTGCCCCAGCCGGCGTCGAGTTTGGTGCGGGCAGCCAACTGGTCGTGCTGGAGGCGATGAAGATGGAGCATGTGCTCGTCGCGCCGGATGCGCTGCGCACCGTCCGAAACCTGGTGACCGCCGGCCAGGTCGTCGGAACCGGGGATCCGTTGCTGGTCTTCACCCGAACCGGTATCTTGGCTGATGGCGAGTCCGACACTGCCGCAGTCGAACTCGATAATTCGCGCGCGGACCTCGACGAAGTGGCCCACCGCCAGCTACTTACTCGCGACGAGGGCCGGGCTGCCGCGGTCGCCAAGCGGCACAACAAAGGTCGTCGCACCGCCCGGGAGAACATCGCTGATTTGGTCGATGCCGGCAGCTTCGTCGAATACGGCGCGCTGGCTATTGCCGCGCAACGCAGTCGCCGCTCCGAAGAGGATTTGATCGCCAACACCCCGGCCGACGGACTGGTCGCGGGCCTGGCAACCATCGGCGCGGATCAGTTCGGGCGTGCGGCTGCGCAAGTGGTGGTGGTGTCCTACGACTACACGGTGCTGGCCGGGACGCAGGGGATGCGCAACCACGCCAAGACGGACCGCGTCTTCGAGGTGGCCGCCCGAAAACAGCTGCCGATAGTGCTGTTTGCCGAAGGCGGCGGCGGACGCCCCGGCGACACCGATGTCGGCGGGGCCGCCGGGTTGGACGTGCCGACCTTCCGGGTGCTGGCCGGTCTCAGTGGCCGGGTGCCGCTGGTATCGATCGTGTCCGGCCGCTGTTTCGCCGGCAACGCCGCGCTGGCCGGGGTGTGCGACGTGATCATCGCAACCCCGGATGCCAACATCGGGATGGGCGGCCCGGCGATGATCGAGGGCGGCGGCCTTGGGGTCTACCCGCCGGAAGCGATCGGGCCTATCGATGTGCAGCGACACAACGGAGTGGTGAGCCTGGTCGCCCGCGACGAAGCGCATGCGGTGTCGCTGGCCAAGCAGTATCTGTCCTACTTCCAAGGCAGCACCGACAATTGGGAGCCGCCGGACCCGCGACTGGCCCGGCATGTGGTGCCGCAGAACCGGCTGCGTGCCTACGATGTGCGCCGAGCCATCGAGTCGATCGTCGATGTCGGCTCCATCCTGGAGCTACGTCCCGACTATGGGGTGGGCATCGTCACCGCACTCGTCCGGGTCGAAGGCGTCCCGTATGGATTGCTGGCCAACAGCAGTCACCATCTCGGCGGTGCGATCGACGCCGAAGCGGCCGACAAGGCCGGCGACTTCCTGGCTCTGTGCGAATCGTTTCGATTGCCGGTGATCTCGCTCTGCGACACCCCGGGATTCATGGTCGGGCCGGAAGCCGAAAAAGAGGCCGCCGTACGCCGGTTCGGCCGCATGTTCGTGTTGGGGGCGCGGCTCACCGTGCCGCTGGGAATGATCATCTTGCGCAAGGCTTACGGGCTGGGCGCGATGGCCATGGCCGGTGGCTCGTTCCACGCGCCGCAGTTCACCGTCGCGTGGCCGACCGGCGAGATCGGTGGCATGGGGCTGGAAGGCGCGGTGCGGCTCGGCTTCAGTAAGGAACTGGCCGCAGCCACCGATGGCGTGGAACGCCAACAACTATTCGATCGCCTGGTGGCCGCGGCCTATGAGCACGGCAAGGCACTTCGTGCCGCCACCACGTTCGAGCTGGACGACGTAATCGACCCCTCAAGCTCGCGGTCCTGGATTACCAGTTTGCCGAGAGCCTGAGGGGCCGTACCGATATGGGTTATCAGGCGTGGCCCGAACCGCAGCCGACGCCCGGCAGACAGCCGGTGCCGCCCGGAATACCGCCCGGGCCTGCGTTCTGGCCGCCGGAGCCGCAGCCGACGCCGGGGAGGCAGCCTTGCCCACCCGGACCGCCGCCCGGCCCGTTGAACTGTCCACCGGAGCCGCAGTTGCCGTTGGCATCGCAGCCACCGCCACCCGGGTCATCCTTGAAGACGACGTGCGTAGCTGGGCCTGTCGATGCAGGTCCAGCCACCGAGAAGTCTGCCGCAGCTGCTGGCGCTGCCGCGATCGCAGCGGCAACAGCCCCGGCAACAACTAGTGGTTTCATGAGGGTCAATTTCGCTAACATTCGACTCGCATACCACGCAGACACGTGTACAAAACATCGTGAGCAAAATTTGATGCAACTATCCGCCGCAGGCGGAACCCGGCCTGCCATCACCGAAGAAGGCGTACCGATATGACCTCACTGGATCTGACCGGCCGGACCGCGATCGTCACCGGGGCCTCGCGTGGCATCGGGTTAGCGATCTCCCAGCAGCTGGCCGCTGCCGGGGCCAATGTGGTGCTCACCGCTCGGAAGCAGGAGGCCGCCGACGAAGCCGCGGCGCAGGTCGGTGACAAGGCGCTCGGCGTCGGCGCTCACGCGGTCGACGAGGACGCCGCGCGGCGCTGCGTGGAGCTGACCTTGGAGCGGTTCGGCAGCGTCGACATCCTGGTGAACAACGCCGGCACCAATCCGGCCTACGGCCAGCTGATCGACCAGGATCATGCCCGCTTCAGCAAGATCTTCGACGTCAACCTGTGGGCTCCCGTGCTGTGGACCTCACTGGTGGTCAAGTCGTGGATGGGGGAGCACGGCGGCTCCATCGTCAACACCGCCTCCATTGGCGGCATGCACCAATCCCCGGGGATGGGGATGTACAACGCCACCAAGGCCGCGCTGATCCACGTCACCAAGCAATTGGCGCTGGAACTCTCACCACGGGTCCGGGTCAACGCCATCTGCCCCGGCGTGGTGCGCACCAAGCTTGCCGAGGCGCTGTGGAAGGACCACGAAGATCCGCTGGCGTCGACGATCGCGCTCGGGCGCATCGGCGAACCGATCGATGTGGCACACGCGGTGGCCTTCCTGGTTTCCGATGCGGCGAGCTGGATCACCGGCGAGACGATGGTGATCGACGGTGGTCTGCTCCTCGGCCCGGCGCAGGGCTTTCAGGCACCATCAGACGGCACGCAATGAGTAACGACGACTTCACCGCCGACCTGGACGCGCGCGTGCAGGCTCTGCTCGACGAACACGACCCGGTGACCAGCGATCCGCGGGAATTCCTTGGCGCGCAATATGATGCGGGCCTGGCCTGGGTGCATCTACCCAAGGGATTCGGCGGTCTGGAATTGCCGCGAAAAGCGCAGGAGCTCATCGACGCCCAGCTGGCCGACGCCGGGCGCCCCGGTGGGCGGCACCCCGAAGAACTTCATCGGCATGGGCATGGCGGCACCGACCATCGCCGCGTTCGGCACCGACGAGCAGAAGCGAAAGTTACTGCGCCCCTTGTTCACCGGCGAGCAGGTCTACTGCCAGTTGTTCAGCGAACCGGGCGCTGGCTCGGATTTGGCTGCAGTGGCGACCCGTGCCGTACGCGACGGTGACGACTGGATCGTCAACGGGCAGAAGGTGTGGACGTCCATGGCGCAACACGCGCAGATGGCCATCCTGGTCGCCCGCACCGACCCGACCGTGCCCAAACACGCCGGTTTGACCTACTTCGTGTGCGACATGACGCAATCTGGCGTCGACGTCCGGCCGCTACGCCAGATCACCGGCGAAGCGGAGTTCAACGAGGTGTTCCTCACCGACGTCCGGGTGCCCGACGCGAATCGGCTCGGCCCAGAGGGCGGGGGATGGCGAGTCGCGACCACCACCCTGAACAACGAACGCGTCGCGATCGGTTCGCGTGCCGGCGCTCCACCGGAGGGCGGGATCATCGGGAAGCTCACCCAGGCCTGGCGGGACGAGCCGGAACTGCGCAGCGCCGCGATGCACGACGAGCTGATGCGGCTGTGGGTTGACGCGGAAGTGCTTCGGCTGTCCGGCGAACGACTGCGACAGCAGGCCGTCGCTGGTCAGCCCGGGCCGGAAGGCGCAGCGATGAAGGTCGCCTTCGCCAAGCTGGCGCAGGCTATTTCGGGCTTCGACCTCGAATTGCACGCCGAGTCCGGGTTGCACTACGACGACTGGACCATGCGCAGAACCGAAGTCGTGGATCTGGTGGGGCGCGAACCTGGATACCGATATCTGCGAGCCCGCGGAAACTCGATCGAGGGTGGCACCTCGGAGATCCTGCGCAACACCATCTCTGAGCGGATTCTCGGGCTGCCCGGCGAACACCGTGTCGACAAGGACGTTGCCTGGAAGGACCTGGACCGATGAGCGTCGGCGACCTGCTGTACTCCGACACCGAGGATGCCCTGCGGGACAGTGTTCGTCACCTGTTCGCCGACCGTTGCCCGCCGGAGTCGGTGGTCCGGGCCTACGACCCTGAGCCACAAGACTTTTCGGACATCTGGCGGACACTGGCCGCCGAAATGGGAGCGGCGGGGCTGCTGGTGCCCGAATCGCTGGGCGGCGCCGGCGCGGGTGCGCGCGAGGCCGCCGTCGTGATGGAGGAGATCGGCCGCGCGGTGGCGCCGGTGCCGTTTTTGTCCAGCGCGGTGCTGGCCACCGTCGCACTCTTGGGCGCAGGCGACACCGAGACCGTCACGGCGCTGGCCGAAGGCCAATCCACCGCGGCGCTGGTGGTGCCGCTGTCCACCGCCCCGGGCGACCCGATCGCGGGGGTGAACATCGGCGCCGACGGACTGACCGGGGCAGTCAGCAGCGTCGCGGGGGCCGGCGAGGCCGACGTGCTGGTGGTGCCGGTCGCGGGCCCGGACGGGTTGGAGATACATACCGTCGCCCGCGCCGCCTCGGGTGTGCAGATCACCCCGCTGCTGGCGTTGGATATGACCAGACCCCTTGCAAATGTTCGGTTTTCGGCCGCATCGTCGTCGCGGGTGGGTCCGGCAGGTGGGGCCGTGGCCGCCGCGCTGGAGACGGGTGCGGCGCTGCTGGCATCCGAGCAACTTGGGTTGGCGCAGTGGTGTTTTGAGACCACGCTGTCCTATGCCAAGCAGCGCAAGCAGTTCGGTCGCGCGATCGGCTCCTACCAGGCGGTCAAGCACCGGCTGGCGGATCTGTGGTTCGAGGTCAGTTCGGCGACGGCGGCCGCCCGCTACGCCGCCGACAGCTGCGCCCGTCGCGACGAAGACGCGGGGATCGCCGCGGCCGTCGCGCAGGCCTACTGCAGCGGCGTCGCCGTGCACGCCGCCGAGGAGTGCGTACAGTTGCACGGCGGCATCGGAATGACGTGGGAGTATCCGGCGCACCTCTACCTCAAGCGCGCCAAGAGCGATCAGTTGGCGCTCGGCACCGCCTACCGTCACCGCGCCCGGCTGGCCGAATTGGTGGATCTGCCGGTTTCGTAGTCTTTTCGGACACGACTGGGGATACAGGAGCAGCGGTATGCGGGTGTTGTTGTCGACATACGATTCCCGCGGGGGCGTCGAACCCCTGTTGGGGCTCGCGGTACAGCTGCAGGCGCTCGGGGCCGAAGCGGTGCTGTGCGTGCCGCCGGATGAGGAATTCGCCCAGCGGGCGGCCGATTTCGGGGTTCCAGTCGTGCCGTTCGGCGAGTCGGTCCGCGCGATGAACTCCGCGGTGACGAAGTGGTCCGAGGCAGAGATAAACCGACGTCTTCTCGGTTTGATCGACGACCAATTCGACACCGTCGCCGGCGCGGCCCAGGGATGTGATGCGCTGCTCTCGGCAGGCCTGGTGTGGACCGCCGCCGGCGCCCGCTCGGTCGCCGACAACCTGGGCATCCACTACGTCTACGCGAGCTACCACCCGACCCACCTGCCGTCGCCGCACCATCAGCCCCCGGAGTACGCGGGCCGCGGACTCCGATCGAGCCAGGACGACAACCGGGTGCTGTGGAACCTCAACTCCCAAACCACGAACGCGGGCTTTGGTCCCACGCTCAACGGCAACCGGGCCAGGCTCGGCATGCCGCTGGTCGGCAACGTCCGCGATTACGCCTACACCGACCGCCCGTGGCTGGCGTCGGATCCGGTACTGGGCCCGTGGCCACAACCGGCGGACTTCGACGTCGTCCAGACCGGCGCCTGGCTGCTGCACGACGAACGCCCACTGCCGGCCGACCTGGAAGCCTTCTTGGACGCCGGCACCCCGCCGGTGTACGTCGGCTTCGGCAGCATGACTCTGCTGGGCGCCAAGGACATCGGCCGCACAGCCATCGAGGCGGCCCGCGCGCAGGGCCGGCGGGTGGTGCTCGCCCGCGGCTGGGCCAACCTGGAGCTGATCGATGACCGGGACGACTGCTTCGTCCTCGGCGAGGTCAATCAGCAAGCGCTGTTCGGCAGGGTGGCCGCGGTGGTGCACCACGGCGGTGCGGGCACCACAACGACGGTCGCCCGGGCCGGCGCCCCGCAGCTGGTGATTCCCCAGGGTGCCGACCAGGTGTACTGGGCCCGCCGGGTGACGGAACTGGGCATCGGCGTCGCGTGCGACGGTCCGGTCCCGCCGCGGCAATCCGTGTCCACCGCATTGCAGGCCATCCTGACGCCCGCGACCGAGGCATGCGCGCGCGACGTGGCCCGCGAGATGCGTCCTGACGGTGCGACGGTGGCCGCGAAGCTATTGCTGGAGCTCGTCAGCGGTTAGCGCGGCAGCGCCGCACCGAAGACCTCCGTCATCGCTTCCCAATGCCGCGCCGCGGCGGCCTCGTCGTAGGGCGCGTTGTCCGGGACCGCGAAACCGTGGCCGGCCTGGTACCACTCGATGGTGTGCTGCACGCCGCCCTGGGTCAGCGCTTTGTCGAGCTGTTCAGCGTGCTCGGTGGTGAACGATGCGTCGTTTTGTGCCCCACCGATGTACACCGTGCCGCGCATCCGGTCGGCCAGCAGATGCGGGCTGTCGTCGCCGTCGGTCACCAGGCCGCCGCCGTGGAACGACGCCGCCGCCGCGACCTGCTCCGGAAGACGGCCGGCCACCGTGACCGAAATCCGTCCGCCCATGCAGTAGCCGCACACGCCGAAACGTTGGCCCACCACTTCCGGGCGAGCAACCAGATAGTCGAAGAATGCGCTGGCGTCGCTGGTGACCTTGTCCTGCGTCAGGCCGCCGATCATGGAATACAAACGCTTGCGTTCCTGCTCGTCGCTGAACACGCTGGCCATGTCGAACGGGGCCCAATCGCCGCTGCGGTAATACACGTCGGGCAGCAGTACGGCGTAGCCCTTGGCGGCCAGCTTGGCCGCCATTTGCTCGAAGGTGTCGCGCACCCCGCCGGCGTCGGGGAACATGATCACGCCCGGCCAGGGGGCTTGGCTTTCCCGGCTTTCGGGGGTGAACAGGTGAACAGTGCAGGTGCCATCTTCAGTGGTGACGGTGTCGACGATGTTCGGCATGACCTCCGTTGTACTCCTAGCGCAGCTATGCAGTTTCATCGGCGCCGACCCGGTGAGCCCGGCTTCGCCGCGGTCGCCATCCCGCTAGATTTTTTGGCGTCGACCCGCCGCGCCCGGCTTCGCCGCGCTCGCGATCGCCGCTAAGCTGACCGCGTGCCGATCGCTGTCCCGGTTCCCAAGCCCTACGAGGACTTGCTGCGTCTGGTGCTCGAGACGGGTACCGCCAAATCCGATCGCACCGGCACCGGAACCCGCAGCCTGTTCGGCCAGCAGATCCGCTACGACCTGTCGGCCGGTTTCCCGTTGCTGACCACCAAGAAGGTGCACCTCAAATCGGTGGTCTACGAGTTGCTGTGGTTCTTGCGCGGCGACTCCAACGTCGGCTGGTTGCAGCAGCACGGAGTCACCATCTGGGACGAATGGGCAAGTGAGGAAGGCGATCTCGGGCCGATCTACGGCGTGCAGTGGCGGTCCTGGCCGACGCCGTCCGGCGAGCACATCGACCAGATCAGCGCCGCACTCGAGTTGCTGCGCACCGACCCGAATTCGCGGCGCAACATCGTCTCGGCGTGGAACGTCGGGGAGATCCCGCAGATGGCGTTGCCGCCGTGCCACGCGTTCTTCCAGTTCTACGTCGCCGACGGGCGGCTGAGCTGCCAGCTCTATCAGCGCAGCGCCGATCTGTTTCTCGGGGTGCCGTTCAACATCGCCAGCTACGCGCTGCTCACCCACATGATGGCCGCCCAGGCCGGTCTCTCGGTCGGTGATTTCGTCTGGACGGGCGGCGATTGCCACATCTACGACAACCACGTCGACCAGGTGCGCACCCAACTCAGTCGCGATCCACGGCCCTACCCGGAACTCTTTCTGGCTCAACGAGATTCGATCTTCGACTACATCTACGACGACGTCGTGGTGAAGAACTACGATCCGCACCCGGCGATCAAAGCTCCCGTCGCTGTATGAGGGTGGGCCTGGTCTGGGCTCAGTCGACGTCCGGCGTGATCGGCCGCGGCGGCGACATCCCGTGGCGGGTTCCCGAAGACTTGGCCCGCTTCAAGCAGGTGACCATGGGACACACCGTGGTGATGGGCCGTCAGACCTGGGATTCGCTGCCCGCCGGCGTGCGGCCGCTGCCGGGGCGCAGAAATGTCGTGCTGTCCCGACAGCCTGACTTCGCCGCTGCCGGGGCCGAGGTGGTGGATTCACTCGAGGCGGCCCTGACCACCTCCGAACCCGAGACGTGGGTGATCGGCGGGGCGCAGATCTATCTGCTCGGGCTGCCGCACGCCACCCGATGTGAGGTCACCGAAGTCGACATCGACCTGCCCCGCGATGACGACGACGCGGTGGCCCCGCTGCTCGACGAGAGCTGGCTGGGCGAGACGCAGGACTGGCAGGTCAGCCGCTCGGGGCTGCGCTACCGCTTCCACACCTACCGTCGGGCCTGAACACCTCTAGCTGCGCCGGCGACAGCGCCTGACATACTTGGCGCGGGGGTCGATTGCACGGGTCTAGGTGTTCAAGGAGGGGAAAATTGGCAGTGATACCCGAACCCGCAAAGACGTTTTCTCGCAAATTCATGGGCTACGACCCGGCAGCGGTTGACGCCTCTGTCGAGGCGTTGACGACCAAGCAGCAGCTGCTGCTCGCCGACGTCGAAAGCCTGCGGGCCAAGTTGCAGCAAAGCCGCGACGAGTCGGCGGCGCTGCGTCAGGAGGTCACGGTCCTCACGGACACCTCACCGTCGCCACATGCGATGCAGCAGCGGATGGCCAAGATGCTGCGGCGCGCGGTGGACGAGGTTTCCGAGATGCAGACCGAGGCGCGGGCCGAGGCAGACGCGCTGATCAGCGGGGCCGAGGCCGAGATCGAGGCCGAGCAGCGAAAGCACAAAGAGCTGCTGGCAGACCTGGCCGCGCAGCAAAAAGCCATGGAAGCCGAGTACGCGGAAACCAAGGAGAAGCTCGAGGCCGACCTGGCCAGCCTGCGTGCTGACGCTCAGCAGGCGCGTGAGCAGCTACTCGCCGACGCAAAGCAGCGAGCCGATCGGGATCGTGACGAGGCCCGGCAGGCGGTGGACGAGGCGAGCCGGCAACGAATCAAAATCCTCGAGCAACTGATGGACGTGTACCGCGACCTGGAATCGGTTCCGGAGGCTCTGGACTCGGCCTACCACGATCAAGACAACCCGGTGAAGGAAACAGTCAACGCGGGGTGACCTCGCGTCATCGCCGAAGGCTGTCATAGCGGGCCGGTATTCTCGGCGCGTGGCGATCGGAACCCGCAGGCTGAGCGTCGCGCAGGCCCGGCGGATAGCCGTTGCGGCCCAAGGATTTAGTGAGCCGCGGCCCGCCGGCTCGATCACCCGCGCGCATTTGAAGCGGTTGATCTCGCGAATCCAAGTGCTGCAACTGGATTCGGTTTCGGTGGCGGTGCGCGCCCACTATGCGCCGGTGTTCAGCAGGCTCGGCCCCTACGATCGCGACGTGCTGGACCGCGCGGCGTGGGGTCCGCGCTCGACGCGGCTGCTCGCCGAGTACTGGGCGCACGAAGCCGCACTGATGGCCGTCGACGACTGGCCGCTGATGCGCTGGCGGATGCGCGAGTATCGGCATGGCCGCTGGGGCAAGCACATCGTCAAGGCCAATCCGCGGCTCGTCGAGGACGTCGTGGCCGCGGTCGCGGAACTGGGACCGAGCACCGCCGGACAGATCGAAGCGCATCTGGCCGCCGAACCGCGTCGTAAAAAGGGGACCTGGTGGACCCGCAGCGACACCAAATGGGTCGCCGAGGCGTTGTTCGCCTCCGGGGCACTCACCACCGCGACCCGGGTGGGTTTCGCCCGCCACTACGACCTGGTGGAGCGGGTGCTGCCGCCCAGTGTGCTGGCCCGCGAGGTCGACGACGACGAGGCGGTTCGCGAGCTGACGCTGCGGGCTGCCAGCGCGCTGGGGGTGGGCACCGAGGCCGACATCCGCGACTATTTCCGGCTCTCGGCCCAACAGGTCAAGCCCGCGGTCGCCGAGCTGGTGGCCGCCGGCGAGATCGAGCCGGTCACCGTCGACGGCTGGTCGGCGCCCGCGTACCTGCGGGCCGGGCGCACGGTTCCTCGGCTGGACACCGGCACCGCGCTGCTGTGTCCGTTCGACCCGTTGATCTTCTTCCGGCCCCGGGTGGAGCGGCTGTTCAATTTCATTTACCGCATCGAGATTTACACCCCGGCGCCAAAACGGCAGTACGGCTACTACGTGTGGCCGTTGCTGATGGACGGCCACCTGGTCGCGCGGGTCGACCTGAAAGCCGATCGGGCCGCCGACACATTGCGTGTGGTGGGCGCCTTCGGTGAGCCGGATGCGCCGCGGGCCCGGGCCGCTACCGCGCTGGCCGGCGAACTCGTGTCGATGGCGACATGGCTTGGCCTGAGCGGCTTTTCGGTGTCCGACCGGGGTGATCTGGCCGGCGAGTTGCGCGCGGCCGCCAAGCGGGTCAGCTGATGGCGGCGTCGACGGACAAAGAGCTCAAGGCCACCCTCTGGAAGGCCGCCGACAAGCTGCGCGGATCGCTGTCGGCGGGGCAGTACAAAGACGTCATCCTCGGGCTGGTGTTTCTGAAGTTCATCGCCGATGCGGCCGACGAGCGGCCGGGCGGCGCATTCATCGTCCCGCCCGAATCGCACTGGAAAGTGTTGGAGGACAGCGATACTGACGCGATCGGCCAGGTCGTCGACGACGCGATGGACGCGGTGATGGCAGCCAACCCGGCGCTGGCCGAGACGTTACCGCGGCTGTATCACAGCGTCGATCAGCGCCGGCTGCGCGAGTTGATCGACCTGCTGGGCGGGACGCGGTTCAGCAGGCAGGGCACGCATCGTGCGCGAGATCTGATGGGGGAGGTGTACGAGTACTTCCTCGGTAATTTCGCCCGCTCGGAAGGACGGCGCGGTGGTGAATTCTTCACCCCGCCCGGCGTTGTGCGGGTGATCGTCGAGGTCCTCGAACCGTCGAGCGGGCGGGTGTATGACCCGTGCTGCGGCTCGGGCGGGATGTTTGTGCAGACCGAGAATTTCATCGCCGAACGCGACGGCAACCCCAAGAACGTTTCGATCTACGGGCAAGAGAGCGTCGAGCAGACGCGGCGAATGGCCAAGCTGAATCTGGCCATTCACGGGATCGACGGTGCGGACCTGGGCGCCTGCTGTTCAGACACGTTCGTCGACGACCGGCATGCGGGCGTGCGGATGGACTATGTGATGGCCAATCCGCCGTTCAACATCAAGGATTGGGCGCGCGACGAGCACGACCCCCGCTGGCGCTTCGGGGTTCCGCCCGCGGGCAACGCGAACTATGCCTGGATCCAGCACATCCTGTCGAAGTTGGCACCCGGCGGGAAGGCTGGCGTGGTGATGGCGAACGGTTCGATGTCGTCAAACACCGTCGGGGAACGCGAGATTCGCGCGGGCATCGTCGACGCGGACCTGGTGTCGTGCATGGTCGCACTGCCCGCGCAGCTTTTCCGCAGCACTGGCATCCCGGTATGTCTGTGGTTTTTCGCCATGGACAAGGCTGCCGATCGCGCGGGCCAGGTGTTGTTCATCGACGCCCGCGGGCTTGGCCACCTGGTCGACCGGGCCGAGCGCGTGCTGGCCGACGAGGAGATCGTCCGGATCGGCGACACCTATCACGCCTGGTGCGGGTTGCCATCTGCGACCGCGAAAGGCATTGCTTACCAAGATATTCCCGGATTCTGCAGATCGGTGTCGTTGGACGAGATCAGAGCCGCCGGCTACCCGCTGACACCGGGTCGGTACGTCGGTGCTGCCCGGGCTCGACAGGACCGGGAGCCGGCCGAGGCGAAAATCGCGCGCCTGACCAAAGACCTGCTGTCAGCGCTCGACGAATCCGCGCGCTTGGAGACGCTGGTGCGCGAGCAGATTGAGCGGCTGCGATGAAAGCCAACCTGGGCGACCACCTCGACTTCAGCAACGGCAGCGGTTCGCCGGTGCGAACATCGGATGGCGATATTCCGGTGTACGGCGCCAACGGCCCGATCGGCTATGCGACCCAACCCAATGCCCGCGGCCCGCTGATCGTGATCGGCCGCGTCGGATCATATTGCGGCAGTGTGCGTTACTGCGATTCCGACGTCTGGGTCACCGACAACGCCTTCGTCTGCCGTGCTAAAAACCCGCTCGAGACGCGATATTGGTATTACGCGCTGCAAACCTGCGGGCTCAACGATCACCGGGCCGGGTCGGGGCAGCCCTTGCTCAATCGGGCGATCCTCCGTGACGTTCCGGTGCGGACCGCCGCAGCGGGCGAACGCCAGCGGATCGCCGGACTGCTCGGCGCCCTCGATGACAAGATTGCCGCCAACCGACGCGTGATCGAAGCTGCCGAGAGTTTGATGGTTGCCACCGCCGAACCGATCAACGATTACGTGCCGTTGTCCACGCTGGCGAGCCGCTCGACGGTGTCACTGAATGCCGGCGAATTCGACGACGTCATAGCGCATTTCAGCCTCCCGGCCTTCGATGACCACGCGCAGCCGCAGCTCGTCGCGGCGGGATCTGTCAGGAGCGCCAAGTTTGTGCTGCCCGGGCCGTGCGTCTTGGTCGCGAAGCTGAATCCCAGGATTCCGCGGATCTGGAATGTGGTGCGTCTGCCGTCCGAAATGGCGTTGGCCAGCACCGAGTTCGTCGTGCTGCGACCACGAGATGTCGACACCTCGGCGCTGTGGTCGGCGGTACGCCAACCCGACGTCTTGGACGTCGTGGCGCAGCAGGTCGCGGGGACGTCGGGCAGTCACCAACGGATCCAACCGGGCGACCTACTCGATGTTCGGGTGCGCGACGTGCGCCGGTTGTCGAACGCGGCGGTCAAGACGATCACCGGCCTGGGCGTGCTGTGTGATACCCGCCGCACCGAATCCGCTCGGCTGGCCGCCTTGCGTGACGCCGTGCTGCCGCGGCTGATATCGGGTGAGCTCGCGGTGCGGCCACCACGTTAAGGTGAGCGCCGTGGCCGAGACCGCGCCGCTACGCGTGCAACTGATCGCCAAGACGGAGTTCTTGGCGCCACCCGACGTGCCGTGGACCACCGATTCCGACGGCGGCCCGGCGCTGGTCGAGTTCGCCGGCCGGGCCTGCTATCAGAGCTGGTCGAAGCCCAACGCCCGGACGGCGACCAACGATGGCTACATCAAGCACATCATCGACGTCGGGCACTTCTCGGTGCTCGAGCACGCGAGCGTGTCGTTCTACATCACCGGCATCTCGCGGTCCTTAACTCACGAGCTGATCCGGCACCGGCATTTCTCCTACTCGCAGCTCTCGCAGCGCTATGTGCCGGAGGGCGAATCTCGGGTCGTGGTACCGCCCGGAATGGACGACGACCCCGAGCTGCAGCAGATTCTCGCGGCGGCCGCCGACGCCAGCCGCGCCACCTATACCGAGCTACTGGCCAAGCTGGAAGCCAAGTTCGCCGATCAACCCAATGCGGTGCTGCGCCGCAAGCAGGCGCGACAGGCCGCGCGCTCGGTGCTGCCCAATGCCACCGAAACCCGCATCGTGGTGACCGGCAACTATCGGGCGTGGCGGCATTTCATCGCGATGCGGGCCAGCGAGCACGCCGACGTGGAAATCCGGCGGCTGGCCATCGAATGTCTGCGTCAGCTCCTCGACGTCGCGCCCGCGGTCTTCGCCGACTTCGAGATCGCCACCCTGGCCGACGGCACCGAGGTCGCAACCAGCCCGCTCGCGACAGAAGCCTGACGCGCGGCCCAGGTGGCCAGTGTGCGTCTAGGGCGCCCTCGGCGCACACCCGAAGCCGGCAGCGCACAGTCGATGCCCGCTGACCGGCCAGCGGATGCTTAACAGGTTGCTACCGCGAGGTAGCCTGAACACCGTGAGTTCCGTGGGATTCGACGCCCCCGCACGCCTGGGAACCCTGCTGACCGCGATGGTGACACCGTTCGCCGCCGACGGCTCTCTGGACACCGCTGCGGCGGCGCAATTGGCGCAGCACCTGGTCGATGCCGGATGCGATGGCCTGGTGCTGTCGGGAACCACCGGCGAGTCGCCGACCACCACGGACGACGAAAAGCTCAAGCTGCTGGCGGCGGTGCTCGAAGCGGTGGGAGACCGGGCGCGAGTAATCGCCGGCGCGGGCACCTACGACACCGCGCACAGCATCAAGCTGGCCAAGGCCAGCGCGGCCGAGGGCGCGCACGGACTCCTGGTGGTGACGCCTTATTACTCGCGGCCGCCGCAGAGCGGGCTGGTCGCACATTTCAGCGCCGTCGCCGATGCGACCGAGCTGCCGGTGCTGCTTTACGACATCCCGCCGCGGTCGGCGGTGCCGATCGAGGCCGACACCATCCGCACGCTGGCCGCGCACCCCAACATCGTCGGGATCAAGGACGCCAAGGCCGATCTGCACGGCGGCGGGCAGATCATCGCCGAGACCGGGCTGGCCTACTACTCCGGAGACGACGCGCTCAATCTGCCCTGGCTGGCGATGGGCGGGATCGGTTTCATCAGCGTGATTTCGCACCTGGCCGCTAGTCAGCTTCGGGAGTTGTTGTCCGCCTTCAATTCTGGAGACGTCGCGACCGCCCGCAAGATCAACGTGTCGGTTGCCCCGTTGTGCAATGCGATGACCCGCCTCGGTGGCGTGACGTTGTCCAAGGCGGGCCTGCGTCTGCAGGGCATCGAGGTCGGGGATCCTCGGCTGCCGCAGATGCCGGCGACGCCCGACCAGATTGAGGCACTAGCCGCCGACATGCGCGCGGCCTCGGTGCTCAGATAAGCAAAAGGGTGGCCCAGAAGTGGATGTAGACCTCAGCCCACCAGGTCCGCTGACCGCGGGCGGGTTACGGGTCACGGCATTGGGCGGCATCAGCGAAATCGGCCGCAACATGACCGTTTTCGAACACCTGGGCCGGCTGCTGATCGTCGACTGCGGGGTGATGTTCCCCACGCATGACGAGCCCGGCGTCGACCTGATTCTGCCCGACCTGCGCCATATCGAAGACCGGCTTGACGACATCGAAGCGCTGGTGTTGACGCACGCCCACGAAGACCACATCGGGGCAATCCCGTTCCTGCTCAAGCTGCGGCGCGACATTCCCGTCGTCGGCTCCAAATTCACCCTGGCCATGGTCGCCGCCAAATGCCGCGAGCACCGCATCAAGCCGGTGTTCATGGAGGTCAAAGAGGGGCAGAGCAGCCGCCACGGCGTGTTCGAGTGCGAATACTTCGCTGTCAACCACTCGATCCCCGACGCGCTGGCGATCGCGGTATACACCGGTGCGGGAACCGTATTGCACACCGGTGACATCAAACTCGACCAAACCCCACTAGACGGTCGCCCCACCGACCTGCCCGGCATGTCGCGGCTCGGCGACGCCGGTGTGGACCTGTTTCTATGCGACTCGACCAACTCCGAACATCCCGGCGTCAGCCCGTCGGAAAGCGAAGTCGGCCCGACGCTGCACCGGCTGATTCGCGGCGCCGAGGGCCGCGTCATCGTGGCCTGCTTCGCCTCCAACGTCGACCGCGTGCAGCAGATCATCGATGCCGCAGTGGTATTGGGCCGGCGGGTGGCGTTCGTCGGGCGATCGATGGTCCGCAACATGGGCATCGCCCGGGATCTGGGCTTCCTGAACGTCAACGATTCCGACGTGATCGACATCGCGTCCGCCGAGATGATGCCGCCCGAGCGGGTAGTGCTGGTCACCACCGGCACCCAGGGCGAGCCGATGGCGGCGTTGTCGCGGATGTCGCGCGGTGAGCATCGCAGCATCACCCTGACCGCCGGTGACCTGGTGGTGTTGTCGTCGTCGCTGATCCCGGGCAACGAGGAAGCGGTCTACGGCGTGATCGACTCGCTGTCCAAGATCGGGGCCCGCGTCGTCACCAATGCCCAAGCACGGGTGCATGTTTCCGGCCACGCGTACGCCGGTGAACTGCTGTTCCTGTACAACGGGGTGCGGCCACGTCACGTCATGCCGGTGCACGGGACCTGGCGGATGCTGCGCGCCAACGCCAAACTGGCCGAATCGACCGGGGTGGCGCGGGAGTCAATCCTGTTGGCCGAGAACGGAGTCAGCGTCGACCTGGTTGCCGGCAAGGCGTCGATCGCTGGGGCGGTGCCGGTCGGCAAGATGTTCGTCGACGGGCTGATCACCGGCGATGTCGGCGACATCACCCTGGGCGAACGCCTGATTCTGTCCGAGGGTTTCATCGCGGTGACCGTGGTGGTACAGCGCGGCACCGGACGACCGGTGACCACGCCGCACCTGTATTCGCGCGGATTCTCCGAAGACCCCAAGGCGCTCGAGCCCGCCGTGCGCAAGGTCGAGGAAGAGATGGAGTCATTGGCCGCCAACAACGTGACCGACCCGATCCGCATCGCGCAGGGAGTGCGCCGCTCCGTGGGCAAATGGGTGGGGGACGTCTATCGTCGGCAGCCGATGATCGTGCCGACCGTCATCGAGGTCTAAATCAGGTCTTTCTCGGCTAGATCTTTTCCGCGAAAGCCGACCACTCCAACTCCGACGCCTTCAGCTTGCGGCCGGCGGGCTCGACGTAGCGCTGGACTAGTTCGTCCGGCCCGGCCTGCTCGACCAACCGCCAACCGTACTCGGCAATGAACCCGGCAACTTCATCGGGATCTAAGCCGAACTGCCACAGTTGCTTTCGTTTGCGCACTGTGCGGTACAACGTCCGGGTGCCATAACGATTGGTTCCGTCGATGAAGTCCCGGCGGACATAGGTGAACACCAGCCGGCTGCCCGGGGCGGCCGCGCGCAATCCCTCCAAAGTCCGCCGCACACCGGCCTCGGTGAGGTACTGAGTCACGCCTTCGCAGATGAAGAACGCCCGGTAGTCGGTGTGATACCCGTGTTCGGCCAACGCGGTCAGCAAGTCGTCACGCTCAAAGTCCAGTGCCACCAACCGAACCGACAGCGGCGCCTCGCCCAGCACCCGCCGGACCGTCTTGGCCTTGCGCGCGATGTTGACCGGCAGGTCCGCCTCGAAAACCGGGATGCGGACCTGTCGGGTCAGCCGATAGCCGCGGGTGTCCAATCCCGCGCCGAGAATGACGACCGCGTTGATGTCGGCGAGCGCTTCGGTGAGCTTGTCGGCGATGAAACGCTTACGGCAGGCCAGATTTGCCCACAGGCCGGGGCCGCTCCACTCCGATGCGCGGACCATCAAGCGGCGGGCTGGAGTGAACCGGGTCGTCGCGACAAGCCACCGCAGCGGTGCCGGCAGAAACAACTCGGCGAGATCGTCGTCGACCAGCCGGCGTCCCGGCGGCTCGTTATGCTCGACGGCGGCCAGCACCATCGGACCAAAAGCGGTCTGCGCCGCCGGGTTTCGTGCCATGGCTACTTATTCAAAAAGCCGGCGTCCACCGGCAATGTCACTCCGGTGATGTATTTAGCCTGATCGGATACCAGCCATGCCACCGCGTTGGCGATGTCCTCGGGCTGCAGCACCTCCACCGGCATGGCATTGCCCATGGCTCCCGGCGTGTCGGTCGCAGCGGCCATCTGGGCCAGCCATCCCCGGGTGAACTCGTTGTTGATCATCGGGGTTTCGACGCCCGTCGGGTGGATCGAGTTGACCCGAATCATTTGCTGTGCAAGCAGATTCGCGTAAACCCGCATCAGGCCGACCACTCCGTGCTTGGCGGCCGCGTAGCCGACGGAGCCGGCGTCCGGGCTACCAACGCCGGCCAGACCTGCGGCCGAACTGATCAACACGATGGATCCACCGGCGCCCTGCTTGACCATGGTCGGTATCGCGGCCTTGATGGTGTGGTAGACGCCGGTGAGGTTGACGTCGATGACGTCGCGCCAGCCGTCGTCGCCGGATTGCATGGGAGCGATACCGGCGTTGGCCACCACGATGTCCAGTCGGCCGAGCTCGTCGATGCCCGCCTGCACAGCGGCCGACAGCGCTGCGCGGTCGCGGACGTCGGCCTCCTTGGCCACGATGCGAGCACCGGTGTCCTCGACGAGTTTGACGGTGGACGCCAGGTCCTCGGCAGTGGCGAGCGCGTACGGCACGCTCGCGATCGGCGCGCAGATGTCGATCGCGATCACGTTTGCGCCGTCGGAGGCCAATCGAACCGCGTGGGCGCGGCCCTGACCGCGGGCCGCGCCGGTGATCAGCGCGACTTTTCCCTCTAGCGGTCGATCAGTCACCGGCGGAGTTGACCTTTGTCCGGGTCGCCCGCGGGAACCGGCTGCAGCATCTTGATGTCGGGCGCCCCGGCCAGGTGCTCGCCGGCCGCGGTGAACATCTTGGCGACCGCGGGAGCGGAGCTGTGCGCCTTGAGCGCCTCCTCGTCGGCCCACTGCTCGACGAAGACGAAGGTCTCACCCGATTCGTGCACTGAATACAGCTGGCAGCCGGGTTCGGTGTGCACCTCTTCGGCCGCGGTCGTGAGGATGTCGCGAACGGTGTCGACCGATTCGGGTTTGACGGTCAAGGTAGCGACGACGACAACGGGCATGCTGGGGCCTCCTGGCAGCTCAAGGGGTAGTTGGCGGCGTGACTTTCATCACCCTTAGATCACACCAAGCCACCCTACTCAGGCGCCGGCGGTGCGATTCATCCCGCGTCCACCCAAATGGTGAGGGCCGCGATCGCGATGCCGAAGACGGCGAGCGCAATGGTGTCGGCAGTGCCCAGTCGCGATCCAGCGGTCTTTGCGATGCGAAGTTCGCGGGCGATCAGGAACAAGGGGAATGCCACGCTGATGGCGATCGACACTCCAGCCACGACGTAGAGCCACACGAACTTGACGCCGTGCTTTCTGGCCTCGATCACCATCAGCACCGCGGCGGCGAGGAAGAAGAGCAGGATATCGGCCGTCAGCGACCTCGACGCGGGCGTGACTCTCGAGTCGTTGAGGAACGCGGCGAGAAAGCTCGCGGGGCGGTCGAAGTAGGCGGCGTTCTGGCTCCAGGTGGCTACGAAAGCGGCGATCGCGATGACGGCGTAGCCGGCGCAGAGGACCTTGCTGGCTGTCGGCAAGCCCGCTGTGGGCGGAGAAGCAGTGGTTTCGGCCATTTCGGCATGGTAGAGCGGGCAGATCGCCGAATTGACACACTTTTGTGACCCGTGTGGCAGATGGTGAATGTGGGGCGATTGCGACTACCCTTGGCGTCATGCCTAGTAAGACCGCTGCCCGCTCAGGAAACCGAACGAGCAGGTCAAAGGCCCCATCGCGGGCCAGCGGGCCCCGAGGGGGGCGACCAGCAGCACCCCGCAAACGGGTGAGCAGGCCCGCCAAGCGGCGTAACCAGTCGCTGCTGGTGGCCACCGGGGTGACGTGTGGGCGGGCCATGCGCGCCACCTGGCTGATGGCGGCGCGGGGAACCGGGAGCGCGGCGCGGTCGATCGGGCGGGCCCGTGACATCGAGCCGAGGCATCGCCGGGATGGGTTCGCGCTGGTGCTGCTGGGTCTGGCGGTGGTGATCGCCGCCAGTTCCTGGTTCGACGCCGCCCGGCCGGTGGGCGCCTGGGTCGACATGGTGCTGCGGACGTTCATCGGCTCGGCCGTGTTGGCGCTGCCGGTCGTCTTCGCCGCGGTGGCCGTGGTGCTGATGCGCACCGAGCCCAATCCCGACGCGCGGCCGCGGCTGATCCTGGGCGCCAGCATGATCGGCCTGTCGGTTCTCGGCCTGCGTCATTTGTGGTCCGGCTCGCCTGAAGACCCGGAATTGCGCCGTCGCGCAGCCGGATTCATCGGCTTTGCGATCGGTGGGCCGTTATCCGAAGGCCTGACACCGTGGATCGCCGCGCCGCTGTTGTTCATCGGCTTCATGTTCGGCCTGCTATTGCTGACCGGGACCACCATCCGCGAGGTGCCGGTGGTGATGCGCGCCATGTTCCACACTCGGTTCGTCGACGAGGAGTACGAGGACGCCTACGACTACGCCGACGAGTTCGACGACGATCCGCCAAGCGAGATGGCCGCCGAGTACGACGACGGCGTTGTCGAGAAGGAGCCGCTGGCCTGGCCGGCGCCGGACTCCGTGGCGGCCTCGCCCGCCGACCCGTACGACGAGGCGCCCACCATCCCGGAGCCCACCGCGCGCAGCCGTCGTCGCGCCGCCAAAAAGCAGGACAGCCAGGTGCTGGACCGGGTCGTCGAGGGCCCCTACAACTTGCCGTCGCTGGACCTGCTGATCGCCGGCGACCCGCCCAAGAAGCGCAGTGCCGCCAACACACAGATGGCCGACGCCATCAGCGAGGTGCTGACCCAGTTCAAGGTCGACGCCGCGGTCACCGGCTGCACCCGCGGACCCACCGTCACCCGTTACGAGGTCGAACTCGGGCCCGGCGTCAAGGTGGAGAAGATCACCGCCCTGCAGAAGAACATCGCCTACGCGGTCGCCACCGAGAGCGTCCGGATGCTGGCGCCGATTCCCGGCAAGTCCGCGGTCGGTATCGAGGTGCCCAACACCGACCGCGAGATGGTGCGGCTGGCCGACGTGCTCACCGACGCGTCGACCCGCCGCGATCACCACCCGTTGGTGATCGGGCTGGGTAAGGACATCGAAGGCGACTTCATCTCGGCGAACCTGGCCAAGATGCCGCACCTGCTGGTCGCCGGCTCCACCGGATCCGGAAAGTCCAGCTTCGTCAACTCCATGCTGGTGTCGCTGCTGACCCGGGCCACCCCGGAGGAGGTCAGGATGATCCTGATCGACCCGAAGATGGTGGAACTGACGCCGTATGAAGGCATTCCGCATCTGATCACGCCGATCATCACCCAGCCGAAGAAGGCGGCGGCCGCGCTGGCCTGGCTGGTCGAGGAGATGGAACAGCGCTATCAGGACATGCAGGCGTCCCGGGTGCGTCACATCGACGACTTCAACGCCAAGGTGCGATCCGGCGAGATCACCGCGCCGCTGGGCAGCCAGCGCGTGTACCGGCCCTACCCGTATGTGCTCGCGATCGTCGACGAGCTGGCCGACCTGATGATGACCGCCCCGCGCGACGTCGAGGACGCCATCGTGCGGATCACCCAGAAGGCGCGTGCCGCCGGCATCCACCTGGTGCTGGCCACCCAGCGCCCGTCGGTGGACGTGGTCACCGGGCTGATCAAGACGAATGTGCCGTCGCGGCTGGCGTTTGCGACGTCGTCGCTGATCGACAGCCGGGTGATCCTGGACCAGGCGGGCGCCGAGAAGCTGATCGGCATGGGGGATGGGCTTTTCCTGCCGATGGGCTCCAACAAGCCGATCCGGTTGCAGGGCGCCTACATCACCGATGAGGAGATTCAGGCCGTCGTCGCGGCCTGCAAGGACCAGGCCGAACCCGAGTACACCGAGGGCGTCACGGCGGCCAAGACGACCAGCGAGCGCACCGACGCCGATCCGGACATCGGCGACGACATGGACGTGTTCCTGCAGGCCGTCGAGCTGGTGGTGTCCAGCCAGTTCGGCTCCACCTCGATGCTGCAGCGCAAGCTGCGGGTGGGCTTCGCCAAAGCGGGCCGGTTGATGGACCTGATGGAAACCCGCAGCATCGTCGGGCCCAGCGAGGGCTCCAAGGCGCGCGAAGTGCTGGTCAAGCCCGACGAGCTGGCCGGGACGCTGGCGCTGATCCGCGGTGGTGCCAACGCCGACGGATCCGACGACGAAGCTGATTAGCTCTCGCGAGCAGACGCAGAATCGCGCTGCGCGGACCCTCAGGGTGCGATTCTGCGTCTGCTCGCGGGGATCTGGGCCCCTAGAGCAGCAGCAGCATCCGGGTGTTGCCCAGGATGTTCGGCTTGACGTAGCTCAGGTCCAGGAATTCGGCCACACCGATGTCGTAAGAGCGGCACATCTCCTCGAACACCTCGGCGGTGACCGGCGTGCCCTCGATCTCGGTGAACCCGTGCCTGCCGAAGAACTCGGTCTCGAAGGTCAGCACGAAGATCCGGCTCAACTGCAGCTCGCGGGCGACGTCGAGCAGCCGCCCGACGATCGCGTGGCCGATGCCGTGCCCGGTCGCGGCCGGGTCGACCGCGATGGTCCGGATCTCGCCGAGATCGGACCAGAACACGTGCAACGCCCCGCAGCCCACCACGGTGCCTGCGAGTTCGGCCACCCAGAACTCCTGGACGGCCTCATACAGCGTCACCAGGTTCTTTTCCAGCAGGATCTTGCCCGCGTAGGTGTCGACGAGGTGCTTCATCGCAGGGACATCGGATGTTCGCGCGCGCCGGATCACGGCTGCTGGCTTGTCCCCTGAGCTTTCGGTCACGGATAACAGTATCGACATCAGGGACGGCTGCGCTGGTCAACCGCTATTCTGTTGCGGTGTTGGGGCAGCCGCAGACAGGTCCGGCTGCAGGCCGTGTACGTATCGCCAACCTGGCGAACGTCCTGACGCTAATTCGGCTGGTTCTGGTCCCGGTTTTCCTGCTGGCGCTTTTCGCCGGCGGTGGCCATGAAACACCTTGGCGTATAACGGCTTTCGCGATTTTCGCGGTTGCCTGCATCACCGATCGGTTGGACGGCCTGTTGGCCCGCAACTACGGGATGGCGACCGAATTCGGCGCGTTCGCCGACCCGGTCGCAGACAAGATGCTGATCGGATCGGCGCTGGTAGGGCTGTCGATGCTCAGCGAGCTGCCCTGGTGGGTCACCGTGTTGATCCTGGTCCGCGAAGTCGGGGTGACACTGCTGCGGCTCGCGGTGATTCGCCGCGGGGTGATACCGGCCAGCTGGGGCGGCAAACTCAAAACCTTTGTCCAGGCCGTGGCGATCGGCTTGTTCGTGTTACCGCTGTCCGGGCCGTTCCTGACCGCGGCGTCGGTGTTGATGGGCATCGCGATTGTGCTCACAGTGGTCACCGGTCTCGACTACGTCGCCTCCACGATCAGGGAAGTGCGGCGGACGGGAACCTAGACGGTCATCGCCGGCGTTCACCTAATACGGCGCTGATGCGGCGCCGGGCAGCTTGACTGGAAAAGGAGAGCAGGATGCCGCCACTGGTGCGCGAGGTCGTCGGCGAGGTGCTGCGCCAAGCCCGGATGTCTCAGGGCCGGACGCTGCGCGAGGTATCTGATTCGGCGCGGGTGAGCCTCGGCTACCTCTCGGAGGTGGAGCGCGGCCGCAAGGAGCCCTCCAGCGAGTTGCTCAACGCGATCTGCGATGCGTTGGATGTCCCACTGTCGACGGTGCTCACCGACGCCGGCGAGCGGATGGCCGGCGAGGAACGTGCAGCGCAGCGCGCGCAGCCGAGCGAGGCCGGTACGGTCACTATCGACGCGGGCACCAAGGTCGTCATCCCGCCGGTGGCTTCGCTGGCGGTGGCGTGAGTGTCGAGCGACACGAGCTAGCGCCAGGGGTGGGGCGAATGGCGCTGACCCGATAAATTGAGCGGCAGGCGCAGCGCTGGGGCCTAACCGGGCCCTGGGTCGCCTAGACACGAAGGTGGAGCTAAGTCATGGCCAATCCGTTCGTCAAAGCGTGGAAATACGTCATGGCGTTGTTCAACGCGAAAATCGACGAGCACGCCGACCCCAAGGTGCAGATTCAGCAGGCCATTGAGGAAGCTCAGCGGACCCATCAGGCGCTGACCCAACAGGCGGCGCAGGTGATCGGCAACCAGCGCCAACTGGAGATGCGGCTCAACCGGCAGCTGGCCGACATCGAAAAACTTCAGGTCAACGTGCGTCAGGCCCTCACGCTGGCCGACCAGGCCACTGGCGCCGGAGACGCCGCCAAGGCCACCGAGTACAACAACGCCGCTGAGGCGTTCGCGGCGCAGCTGGTGACCGCCGAGCAGAGCGTGGAAGACCTCAAGACCCTGCACGACCAGGCGCTGTCCGCCGCGGGTCAGGCAAAAAAGGCCGTCGAGCAGAACTCGATGATGCTGCAGCAGAAGATCGCCGAGCGCACCAAGCTGCTCAGCCAGCTCGAGCAGGCGAAGATGCAGGAGCAGGTCAGCGCGTCGTTGCGGTCGATGAGCGAGATTGCCGCTCCGGGCACTACCCCGAGCCTCGACGAGGTGCGCGACAAGATCGAGCGTCGGTACGCCAATGCGATCGGTTCCGCCGAACTTGCGCAGGGGACTGTGCAGGGCCGGATGCTCGAGGTCGAGCAGGCCGGTGTGCAGATGGCCGGTCACTCCCGGCTGGAACAGATCCGCGCGTCGATGCGCGGCGACGCCTTGCCGACGGGCGGGACGGCCGCTCCCGGCGCTACTGCGGCCACGCCCGCGCCTGCCGAGACCACCGGCGGGCCGGTCGCCGAGAAACCGTTGGGTCAGTAACACGGCGATCGGGGCGGCATGTCGGTGAACGTGAGCCAGCGCGGGCCATGGCGCGCGCTGCTGCAGCGGGGGCTGGACACCGCCGCCGATCTCTCCGGCTTCCTCGCCCAGAAGATCAGTGCCGCGGCCGATCCGCGGGCGCGACTGCTGCGCCGCCGTCGCCGCGCGCTGCGGTGGGCCTGGATCTTCACCGTAGGCATCGTGTTCTGGGGCGCGGTGACGGCGGTGCTGGCGGCCTGGGGCTGGTTCGCGTTGCTGCTGCAGATCACCGGCGGCATCGCGGTCGTCGAGGTGATTCCCGCGACGCTGTTGTTCTTTCGATACCACTGGCTGAAGTCAGAGCCGCTGCCCGCGCAGCGGCCGACCAGCGTGCGCCGGCTGCCGCCGCCCGGTTCGGCCGCCCGCCCGTCGATGTATGCGTTGGGTGCTTCCGAACGCGGATTCTTCTCGTTGTTGGGTGTGTTGGAGCGCGGCGCCATGTTGCCGGCGGATGAGATCGCCGGCTTGACCGCAGCGGCCAACCGGACTTCCGCGGCGATGGCGGCGACCGCCACCGAGGTGGTGTCGATGGAGCGCGCCGCGCACTATTCGGAATCGTCGCGGTCGTATCTGGTGCCCACCATCAACGCGTTCACCGCGCAGCTGAGTGCCGGTGTCCGCCAGTACAACGAAATGGTCACTGCCGCAGCACAATTGGTTTCTTCAGTGAACGGCGATGCCGGATTGGCCACCGCGCAGCAGCGTTACCGCGCCGAGCTGGTCGATGCCACCGACCGCTTGGTCGGTTGGGCGCAGGCCTTCGACGAACTCGGCGGATTGCCGCGTCGTTAGTGATCCGGGCCGGGGGGCTGCGGCGTCGTGGCTGACGGGCCAGCCTCGGGTCGTGGGCCGTAGCGCTCGATGTAGGCCTGATGGATGTGGGCGTCGCGTTGGCGGGCCCGTTCGTCGGCCAACTCCGGATCGAGGCCGTGCACCTGCAGCATGTGGCGGCGCCACACCTTGTTGAGCGCGTGCGAGAAGTACACGAACGGAATGAGGATGGGCAGCGTCATGCTCAGGTGAACTTCGACCGTGGTCGGGATCAGCCAGAACGGCGCGAGCACCAGCACCGCGGGCACCGCGACGCGGATCATCATCCGGCCCGCAGCGCCCTTGCCGGCCAGGTCGTTGCGCACCCAGTCCCGCATCGAGTCGGGCAGCCGACCTCCGTAGCAATACCGGATGTACTGCCACGCAGTCGGTTTCGTGCGGCCCGCGTCCTGACTCATCGCGGCTTCCTGGCCGGTCTAAAACGTCGGTTTCAGCGACGGCAGCACCAGCGCCGCCAGCCCGCGGGCAGTCGCCTTGAGGATGTCGTAGAAGTCGAAGTAGTCCCGCCACAACGTGATTCGCCCGTTGTGGACCTCGAACACGCCGCAGACCCAGAACTGCAGCCGCAGTGGGCCGAAGATCAGCGCATCGCTGCGCTCGGTGAGCACCGCGGCGCCGTCAGCGGCAATGCGGTGGATCTTCACTTCGAATGCGGCGCGACCTTCCATTTGGCGAAAGAGCTTGATCGCCCGAGCGCGGCCGTGAATGGTCGGCATCCCGACGTTCTCGTAGACGAGGTTGTCGTCCAGTGCGGCGTCTGCGGCGTCGTAATCGGCGTCCTGCAAGGCGTTCAGGAAACCCTCGACCGTGCGCGTATTCGCGACGGTTGTTCCAGTCAGCTCGGTCATGACGCCAGCGTAGGCGAGCCCGGCGACCCGGCGCTGTGGCAGGGTGGGCGGATGCGCGTCGCGGTGGTCGCCGGGCCGGATCCTGGGCATTCGTTTCCCGCGATCGCGCTCTGCCAACGCTTTCGCGACGCGGGCGATACGCCCACCTTGTTCACCGGTACGGAGTGGATCGAGACCGCCCGGGCCGCCGGTATCGACGCTGCGCCGCTGGACGGGCTGGTCGCCACCGACGAGGACCTGGACGCCGGGGCCAGGATCCACCGGCGGGCGGCGCGGATGGCGGTGCTCAACGTGCCGGTGCTGCGCGAGCTGGCTCCCGACCTGGTGGTCTCCGACGTCATCACCGCCGGCGGCGGGATGGCCGCCGAGCTGCTGGGGATCCCGTGGATAGAACTGACGCCGCATCCCCTCTACATGCCGTCCAAGGGGCTGCCGCCCATCGGTAGTGGCCTGGCGCCGGGCACCGGTATCGGTGGCCGGCTGCGCGATGCGACGATGCGGGCGCTGACAGCGCGTTCGTTGCGGGCCGGAGAGCGGCAGCGCGAGATGGCGCGGACCGAGATCGGGCTGCCGGCCCGCGATCCCGGGCCGCTGCGCCGGCTGATCGCCACGCTGCCCGCGTTGGAAGTGCCCCGCCCGGACTGGCCGGCCGAGGCCGTCGTGGTGGACCCGCTGCACTTCGAGCCGACCGACCGGGTGCTGGAGATTCCCGACGGCTCCGGGCCGGTGGTGGTGGTCGCGCCGTCGACGGCGTTGATCGGGACCGTCGGGCTGGCCGAACTCGCGCTGGAGTGCCTGACGCCGGGAGACACCCTGCCGTCCGGGTCCCGCCTGGTGGTGTCCCGGCTCGGCGGGTCGGATCTGACGGTGCCGCCGTGGGCGGTCGTCGGGCTGGGCCGGCAGGCCGAGTTGTTGACGCGCGCCGACCTGGTGATCTGCGGCGGTGGGCACGGGATGGTGGTCAAGACGCTGTCGGCGGGGGTGCCGCTGGTGGCGGTTCCCGGCGGCGGCGACCAGTGGGAGATCGCCAATCGGGTGTTACGGCAGGGCAGTGGGCGGTTGATTCGCCCGTTGACCGCCGACGCGCTGGTGGCCGCGGTGGGCGAGGTGCTGTCCTCGCCCAGCTATCGGGAGGCGGCGCAGGCGGCCGCCGCCAGCATCAGCAGCGTCGCAGACCCGGTGCGGGTGTGCCACGAAGCGCTGGCGCTTACCGGGTAATCGCCCTGGGTATCTTGGCTGGCGTGCGGCTGACGGAGTTCAACGAGCGGGTCGTTTTGCGGTTCGGTGCTGCCTACGGCGCATCGGTGCTGGTCGATCACGTGCTGTCCGGCTTCGGCGGCCGGACCGCGGCCAAGGCCATCGAGGACGGCATCGAGCCCCGCGACATCTGGCGGGCGTTGTGCGCCGACTTCGACGTGCCCCGCGAGCAGTGGTGACGCCCTAGCCATCCGCGAGTGTGCGCTGGCGGCATTGAGGGTGCGTCCAGGGCGGTGAATCGGCCGAAATCGCGCCCTGCCTGCACACTCGACGCCCGGAACGCACACTCAACGCCGGTTCGAGTGCGGTGTCCGGCGAAACACGCAGTCGCCGCAGACCGATCGCCCGGGGATGCGATAGAACAGGCAGCAGCTGCCGCGCCGGAAGCCCAGATGTGAGCCGGTGATCACGCCGGATCCGGACAACACGCCCGTGTCCAGCAGGGAGTTGGTGATCTCGACGATCGGGCCGCGCAAGTCGGGCCGGGCCGCAAGCAGCGCCCGCGACGCGCCGACCAGCGCTGACGCAATGTTGCCCGCCAGCAGGGTGGCCGCCAGCTTGACCCGCAGGCCGGCCGCAAACGGCTGCATATGCTGTTGCACCACAACGCGGTACAACAAGCCGGCCGAGATTTTGTCGGCGGGCGCTCCGGTGGGTTCCGGCATCCGAAGCTGCGCTCCGTCGTCGGCGCGTTGCAGGTCTTTGAAGTCTGGAATGACGCCGTGAACCAGGGCGCACGCCAGAACGGGCGACCACAATCGGGTGGCATGGCCAAGGTGGACCAGCGAGGCGCCGATCCGCGCGTCGGGGGTGTGGTAGCGCTTGATGGTGACGTCGATCAATTCGGCGAAGCCGTCGGCATACGACTGGCGGACTGGGTGCCATCCTGCCGCATCGCCGCCCACGGTCAGCGCGAAAAATCCCTTATAGGAGGATATTTCGGCTAGCTCGGCGGAAATGTCCATTCTCGCGCGACCACCCTCTCCGGGGAGATCCGCCCCAGTGTCGTGAGGAAGCGCCGACGGTGAGTATCTGGCTCTCGGTCATGACCTGACCGATCACAGTGGCGGGACCGCACCGGATTCGCACCGGTTTCCTCAGCGTTACGCGGGCCCGTCGGCGCCCTTTCGGTAGCCGATATTGCCACACGGATCTAGTCCGGCGTGTCAAGCTTGAATCGAACAGGTGTTCGTCTACTGTGGTGATCGCTCGAAGAGGACGACTTGTCGGTGGCCTTCCCTAGTGTCACGGCCAACCGACCGAAACCGGTCACGGAACACCGACCACAGGAGAGACACCATGGCGCAAGCGCCCGATCGTGAGAAGGCTCTCGAGCTGGCAATGGCCCAGATCGAGAAGAACTACGGCAAAGGCTCGGTGATGCGTCTCGGCGACGAGATACGTCAGCCGATCGCGGTCATTCCGACCGGATCCATCGCACTGGACGTGGCCCTGGGCATCGGCGGCCTGCCGCGCGGCCGGGTCGTGGAAATCTACGGCCCGGAGTCCTCGGGTAAGACCACCGTCGCACTGCACGCGGTGGCCAATGCCCAGGCCGCCGGCGGCGTCGCGGCGTTCATCGACGCCGAGCACGCGCTGGACCCGGACTACGCCAAGAAACTCGGCGTCGACACCGATTCCCTGCTGGTCAGCCAGCCTGACACCGGTGAGCAGGCCCTGGAGATCGCCGACATGCTGATCCGCTCCGGCGCCCTGGACATCCTGGTCATCGACTCGGTAGCCGCGCTGGTGCCGCGCGCGGAGCTCGAAGGCGAGATGGGGGACAGCCACGTCGGGCTGCAGGCTCGGCTGATGAGTCAGGCGCTGCGGAAAATGACTGGCGCGCTGAGCAATTCAAAGACCACAGCGATCTTCATCAACCAGCTTCGGGAGAAGATCGGGGTGATGTTCGGCAGTCCGGAAACCACCACGGGTGGAAAGGCGTTGAAGTTCTACGCGTCGGTGCGCTTGGATGTGCGCCGGATCGAGACGCTCAAGGACGGCACCGATGCGGTCGGTAACCGCACCCGGGTCAAGGTTGTCAAAAACAAAGTGGCGCCGCCTTTCAAGCAGGCAGAATTCGACATCCTCTACGGCCGGGGTATCAGCAGGGAGGGCTCGCTGATCGATATGGGTGTGGATCATGGCTTCATCCGCAAGTCCGGGTCCTGGTTCACCTATGAGGGCGAACAACTCGGCCAGGGCAAGGAGAACGCCCGCACCTTCCTGGTGGAGAACGCCGACATGGCCAACGAGATCGAGAAGAAGATCAAGGAAAAGCTTGGCATTGGTGCCGTGGTGACTGATGACGACGTCTTGCCCGCACCCGTCGATTTCTGAGCCCGCCCGCGAAGAGCAGGCGCGGGCACTGTGCCTGCGCCTGCTCACCGCGAGGTCGCGCACCCGGGCCGAGTTGCTCGGCCAGCTGACCAAACGCGGCTACCCCGACACCGTGAGTACGCAGGTGCTCGACCGGCTGGCCGCCGTCGGACTGGTGGATGACGCCGACTTCGCCGAGCAGTGGGTGCAGTCCCGACGGTCGAGGGCCGGAAAGGGCAAGCGCGCCCTGGCCGCCGAGCTGCACGCCAAGGGCGTCGACAAGGACGTGATCACCGCGGCGCTGGGCGGGATCGACGCCGCTGCCGAACGGGCGCGAGCCGAGGAGTTGGTGCGAGTCAAACTGCGGCGGGAGACGCTGAGCGGGGACGACGTGCGGATCACTCGCAGGCTGGTCGGGATGCTGGCGCGGCGCGGGTACGGCCAGAGCCTGGCGTGCGAGGTCGTTCTCGCCGAACTCAGCGCCGAGCGCGAGCGCAGGCGGGTCTAACAACCTGCGGGTTAATCCGGTGGCCCCTCGCCGCCGTACCATTGCCCCGTGACTTCGATGGTGGCGCCAGACGCCGGGCCTGCGGCTGTGCCGGGCCCTGGATCGGTGCGCACCTACCAAGTCCGCACCTACGGCTGTCAGATGAACGTCCACGACTCCGAGCGGTTGGCGGGCATGCTAGAAGCGGCCGGCTACCGGCGCGCAGCCGAAGGCACCGACGCCGACGTGGTGGTCTTCAACACCTGCGCTGTGCGCGAGAACGCCGACAACAAGCTCTACGGCAACATCAGCCATCTGGCTCCGCGCAAGCGCGAGAATCCCGACATGCAGATCGCGGTCGGTGGCTGCCTGGCCCAAAAAGACCGAGAAACGTTGCTGCGCAAGGCGCCGTGGGTCGACGTGGTATTCGGCACGCACAACATCGGATCGTTGCCGACGTTGCTGGACCGGGCCCGGCACAACAAGGTCGCCCAGGTCGAAATCGCCGAATCGCTGCAGCAGTTTCCGTCGTCACTGCCGAGCGCCCGCGAATCCGCCTATGCCGCCTGGGTTTCCATCTCCGTCGGATGCAACAACAGTTGCACCTTTTGCATCGTGCCGTCGCTGCGCGGCAAGGAGGTCGACCGCGCTCCGGCCGACATCCTGGCCGAAGTCCAATCCCTGGCGGATGACGGTGTGCTCGAAGTGACCCTGTTGGGCCAAAACGTCAACGCCTACGGGGTCTCGTTCGCCGACCCGGCAGTGCCGCGTGATCGCGGCGCGTTTGCCAAGCTGCTGCGCGCATGTGGACGCATCGATGGGCTGGAGCGGGTCCGGTTCACCTCGCCGCATCCGGCCGAGTTCACCGACGACGTCATCGAGGCGATGGCGCAGACACCCAATGTCTGTCCCGCGCTGCACATGCCGCTGCAGTCCGGATCCGACCGGATGCTGCGGGCGATGCGGCGTTCCTACCGTGCCGAGCGCTATCTCGGCATCATCGACCGGGTTCGCGCGGCGATGCCGCACGCGGCGATCACCACCGATCTGATCGTCGGATTTCCCGGCGAGACCGAAGAAGACTTCACGCAAACCCTCGAGGTAGTTCGCCAGGCGCGGTTCGCGGCCGCGTTCACCTTCCAATACTCCAAGCGTCCCGGCACGCCGGCAGCCGAACTCGACGAGCAGCTACCCAAAGCCGTTGTGCAAGAACGCTACGAACGGCTCATCGAGTTGCAGGAGCAGATCTCGCTGGACGGCAATCGGGCGCTGATCGGGCAATCCGTCGAGCTGCTGGTCGCCGCCGGTGAAGGCCGCAAGGACGTTCGCACCGCCCGGATGTCCGGCCGCGCCCGCGACGGCAGGCTGGTGCATTTCGCGGCAGAGACGTCGGTGCGGCCGGGCGACATCGTCACCACGGTCGTCACCGGAGCCGCGCCGCACCATCTCATCGCCGATGCCGGCATCCTGACCCACCGCCGCACCAGCGCCGGTGACGCACACGCCGCCGGGCAGCGCCCGCGCAGCATCGGTCTGGGCATGCCCGGGATCGGGCAGGCCGACGCGCCAGTCGAACCCCTGGGATGTGCCCGATGAAGAAAGAACACACCGACATCGACGCCCTGCGCGCCGAAATCGAAGCCGCAGAACGCCGCGTCGCGCGTGAAATCGACCCCGGTGTACGGGGATTCGTTGTCGCGATCCTGGTATTCGTGCTGATCGGGTCGTTCATCTTGCCGCACACCGGAAGCGTGCGGGGATGGGACGTGCTGTTCAGCAGCCACGGCGCCGGCGCGGCCGCGCTGGCCCTGCCGTCGCGGGTATTCACCTGGCTGGCATTGGTGTTCGGCGTCGGTTTCTCGATGCTGGCGCTGTTGACGCGGCGCTGGTCGCTGGCCTGGATTGCGCTGGCGGGTTCGGCGATCGCCAGTGCGACCGGGCTGTTGGCGGTGTGGTCACGCCAAACCGTGTCCGTCGGCCATCCTGGTCCCGGGGTGGGACTGTTCGTGGCATGGATCACCGTGATCTTGTTGACGTTTCACTGGGCACGCGTGGTCTGGTCGCGCACCATCGTGCAACTCGCGGCCGAAGAGCAGCGCCGCCAGGTGGTCGCGCAAGAGCAGTCTCGGACGTTGCTGGAAACCCTGAAAGACATCCCAGGCGGCCCGGCCGCCGAACCGCCTGCTGAGCAGCCGGACGGCCGCTAGCGCTTCAACGCCTGGACGGCGGCCTGCGCCCACTGCCGCCATTGGTCGGCGTTGGCTTGTGCCTCTTCGGCTTCCTTGGTCCGGCCGGCCGCGGCCGCCTTGCGGGCCTGCTGCTCGAAGTGCTCGGCACGGGTCGCGAATTGTTCGGCCCGTGCCTGCGCCTCGGGGTCAGCCCAATTCGCTTCACCGGCGTCGCGCACCTTCTTCTCCACGGCGCGCAGCCGCCGCTCCAGGTCGGCCGACCGCTCCCGGGGCACTTTGCCGATCGCGTCCCATTTGTCGGCGATCGAGCGCAGCGCCGCTCGGGCGGCTTCGTGATTGCTGGTGTCGATCTTCTCGGCGTCCGCCAGCAGCGCCTGTTTGGCGTCGGCGTTGGCGTGGAACTCCGCATCCTTTTCCGCGGTCGCGGCATTGCGCGCGCTGAAGAACGAGTCCTGGGCGGCTTTGAAGCGGCGCCACATGGCGTCGTCGACATCCCGGCTCGCGCGTCCCGCCGCCTTCCATTCGGTGAGCAGATTGCGGAATTCGGCGCTGGTGCCGGCCCAATCGGTCGAATCGGAGAGCTCCTCGGCCCGCTCGCAGAGCCGTTCCTTGGACTGCCGAACGCTCGATCGCTCGCGATCCAAGTCGGCGAAGTGGGATCCGCGCCGCCGGTTGAAGGATTCCCGGGCCGCCGAATACCGCTTCCACAGTGCGTCGTCGACCTTGCGGTCCAGACCGGAGATCGTCTTCCACTCGTCCAAGATCTCGCGCATCCGATCGCCGGCGGTTTTCCACTGGTTGGAGTTGGTAGCCAGCTCCTCGGCTTCGGCCGCCAGCGCCTCCTTGCGGGCGGTTTGCGCGGCCCGGTGTTCGTCGCGTCGCGAGCGATCCGCGGCGACGGTGGCCCCCGCCTGGTCGACGAGGCCCGCCAGCCGAGCCGCCACCGCGTCGATGTCGCCCAGCACCGATGCCGTCGGCAACGTTTCGATCAGGGCGGACGCGTTGGCTTTGATCTTGCGCGCGTCGCCGGTCCCCGCGGCCAGCCGCTCTTCCATCAGGGTGACCTCGGTGCTCAGGTCGTCGAAACGCCTGCCGAAGTGAGCGAATGCGGCCTCCCGGTCGCCGGCCTGCCAGGAGCCGACGACGCGTTCGCCGGCCGAGCTGATCAGCCATACCGTGCCGTCGTCGTCGACGCGGCCGAATTGGTGTGGATTGCTGCGGGGCGCCAGGGGCACCGGGTGAGTACTGGGGCGTGACCCCGAGCTCGGGGGCCGGGGACCTGGCCGCGGACCCGGGCGCGGCCTCGGCCCCGGGGCCGCTACCGGTCCAGCGGAGTCGTTGTCTACGGGCTCGTCGGTCGTCATGCGCTCGTCACCTACCCTTCGCGCGGTTGCTATCCCGCGCACCTGCCGCGCGTAGCGGCACCCAAACACCAACTGCTTCTCACCGAATTCCAACAGTATTCAAGCAGCTTGGCGGATCGTATGCGGCAACCTTGTTGTTGCCGTCGGCGAAAGCCGACTGTGAAACGCCCTCACATCGGAGAGAAACAGTTATGGACACGCTGGATATCGCCGCCTCGCTGGCGTTGGCTTCCGCGCTGTGCGTCGCAATCGGCGACGTCATGCAGCAACGCGCGACCCACGGCATCGTCGACCAGTCGCTGGCGCTGCGGCAGCAGTTCGCCAACCTGCTGCGTAATCGACGCTGGGTGGTGGGCGTGCTGATCCTGGTGGTGAGCATCGCCTTGCAGGCAGCCGCGCTGAACCGGGGTTCGGTGTTGCTGGTGCAGGCGCTGCTGGTGCTTTCGCTGTTGTTCGCCATACCGTTCAGCGCGAAGCTGGAGCAGCGATCGGTCACGAGTCGCGAGTGGATCTGGGCCATTGTGCTGACCGCGGCGGTGACCGTGATCGTCACGGTGGGCAACCCGCAGGCCGGTCGTTCGAATGCATCGTTGGAGACCTGGGCCGCCGTGGTGGCTGTGCTGGGGCCGCTGCTGGTCGGGTGCCTGGTGGCTGCCCGCATCTGGGGCGGTGCGCTGGCCGCGGTGCTGTTCGCCTTCGTCTCCGGCACGCTCTGGGGAATCTTCGCGGTGCTCACCAAGGGCGCCGTGCATCGACTGGGCGAAGGCGGCTGGGCGGTGTTCCGCTACCCCGAGCTGTATGCCTGGATTCTGGTCGCGCTGGGCGGGTTCGTGTGGGAGCAGTCGGCGTTTCGGGCCGGTGCGTTGACCGCGTCGATGCCGACATTGCAGGTGTCGCAGCCGGTTGTGGCGGCCTTGCTGGGTGTGGTCGTCCTCGACGAATCGCTCAACACCGGACGCGCGGGGGTGGTCGCCCTAGTCGTGGCGGCCCTGGTGATGACGATCGCCACCGTCCAGCTCGCGCGCGTCGACGCCGTCGCGACCGGCGAAAGGATCGAAGCGGCACTGGACAGCACGGCCGAGCAGCCGGCGTAGTCGTCGCTTCGACGACACGCGCACCGGTGGATAACAGTTCGGTTCCACCGTCGCTCGGGCCATATGGCGGGGTCGTTCATCCCGGTAACGTGACCGTGACCAATGTTGTAGCTGTTGCTTGTGGGGCTGAGGGGGCGAATAACCATCGCCAAGGTGGATATCGTGGCGCTGCTCGCATTGATCGCCGCGCTGATATCGGGTGTCGGAGACGTGGTCCGTCAGCGCTCCGCGCAGGAAATCACCGACGAAGAAGTCGGTCACATCGAGTTGCTGCGGATGTCGCTGCGCGACGCCCGGTGGTGGCTGGGCGGGACGGTTGCCGTGGCCAGCGCCGCGCTGCAGGCCGTGGCGCTGGGACTGGGCTCGGTGGTGTTGGTGCAGGCACTCCAGGTGACGGCGTTGCTGTTCGCGTTGCCGGTGTACGCGTGGCTGACCAAACACCGGCTCACCCGTCAGCAGTGGGGTTGGGCGGTGCTGCTGGCGATCGCGGTGGCGGTCTTCGTCTCGGTGGCCGAACCGGCCGTCGGCTACCAGCGCGCACCACTGCAAACCTGGACGATGGTGGCCGCGGTGGTCGGCCCGGCGATGGTGTGCTGCGTCCTGGGCGCCCGGATCTGGTCGGGCAGCATCGCCGCGGTGCTGCTGGCTTTGGTGTCGGCCACGTCGTGGGCACTGTTCGCGGTACTGACCAAGGCCATCGTGGACGTGTGCGACGGCGGGGTGTTGGTGCTGCTGCGCACACCAGAGCTCTACGGGTGGGCGCTGGTCGCCGTGCTCGGCACGATATTTCAGCAGTCGTCATTTCGGGCCAGCTCACTGACCGCATCGTTGCCGACGATGACGGTTGGCGAGCCGCTGGTGGCGTCGCTGCTGGGCGTCACCGTGTTGGGCGAGACGTTGCGGGCCGACGGCTCCCAACTGGTCGTCCTGGTCGCCGCGGTGGCAGTGGTGGTTGTCGCGACAATAGCGTTGGCTCGCGGTGAAGCGGCCACCATGGTGGCCACCGAAGAGGCCGGTCAGGCGCCCGAGCAGGCGGTCGCCGGGCTAGCTGTGCCACCATTGGAAGCTAGTTCTCCGGTCCTAGCGGGCGTGGCCGGCAACGCATAGGCGAGACACAGCTGCGGCATAGGTTCGTGAACTAGGTGTTGAGGATGCTTGCGCGGGAATTTGTTTCGGCGCAGGTTGTGCGCGGGTGAACACCCGGCCCGGATGATGGTCCCGGGCCAACCGTTGGGGAGGAGGTCGGGGTGACAAAAGCAGATATCGCGGTTGTCCTCGCCCTTCTCGCAGCCCTCGCGTCCGCACTGGGCAATGTCGTCCGTCAGCGTTCGGCGCAGGAGATCACCGACAAACAGGTCGGACACCTCCAGCTGTTCCGGATGTCGGTGCGCGACGCCAAGTGGTGGCTGGGCGCCGTCGGGGCGATCGCCAATTACGTGCTGCAGGCCGCGGCGCTCGTTTTGGGATCGGTGATGATGGTCACGGCTCTACAGGTGACCGCGTTGCTGTTTGCGTTGCCGATCTACGCGCACATGACCCGGCGCCGGGTGACCCGCTGGGAGTGGACCTGGGCGGTACTGCTGGCCGCCGCGTTGGCCGTCGTCGTCACGGTGGGCGACCCGGACCCTGGCGCTTCGCGCGGCTCGTTGGGCACCTGGCTGGTGGTGGCGTTGGTCATGGGCCCGACGTTGGTCTTCTGTGTGGTGGGCGCGCGGATCTGGTCGGGCGTCGTGTCGGCGGTACTCCTGGCGGTGGTCGCCGGTTCGTCGCTGGCGTTGTTCGCGGTCTTGACCAAGGCCGTCGTCCAGGTGGTCCAAGGCGGTGTCGGCGCGCTACTCACCGCACCGGAGTTCTACGTCTGGATCGCTGCGGCGCTGGCCGGAATGATCTTCCAGCAGTCGTCATTCCGGGCCGGTTCATTGACCGCCTCATTGCCCACCTCGGTCGTGGCCAAGCCGCTGGTCGGTTCGATCCTCGGGATGGCCGTGCTGGGCGAGACGCTGGACTGCACCGGGCCCGCGAAGTTCGTACTCGCCGCCGGCGTGGTGGTGGTGGTTATTTCGACCGTGGCGTTGGCCCGGGGTGAGGCCGTGACCATCTCGGAGACCTCCGATCGGGCCCATCCGCTTGAGCCGCAGTCCGATGACGCGCCCACCGATCTTCCCGGCTGTGTGCAGGCGCGAGGCGGGTCGGCCTAGCGGCGCTGACGCGTCGGTTAGTTTGGTGCCGTGCTGAGCGCCATCGCGATCGTCCCCTCCGCGCCGGTGCTTGTCCCCGAACTCGCCGGAGCGGCCGCCGCCGAAGTAGCCGACCTCACCGCGGCGGTACTCGAAGCCGCCGCGCTGTTGCCGTCGCACTGGATCGTCGTCGGAACCGGTGCCGCGGACTGCGATCTGGGCCCCGACAGCGCCGGCACCTTCGCGGGTTTCGGCGTCGACGTGCGGGTTGGGCTCTCGCCGCAGGCCGTTAACGGTCGCACCGCCGAACCGGGTGAGTTACCGCTGTGTGCGTTGCTGGCCGGCTGGGTGCGGGGCCAGGCGCGGCCCTATGCCACCGCCCAGGCCCGCGTCTACGCCGGCGACCATCCGGCCGACATTGCGCTGGCCCGCGGTAGGCAGCTGCGCGCCGAGGTCGACCGGCTGCCCGACCCGATCGGTGTGCTGGTCGTCGCCGACGGCGCGAACACCCTGACACCAGCCGCCCCGGGCGGCTATGACCCGAACAATGCCGAGGCCCAGCTGGTGCTGGACGACGCGCTGGCCAACGGCGATGTCGCGGCGCTGGCCCGGCTGCCCGAGCCGATCCTGGGACGGGTCGCCTTCCAGGTGCTGGCCGGCCTGACCGAGCCGGGCCCGCGGTCGGCCAAGGAGCTCTACCGCGGAGCGCCTTATGGCGTGGGGTACTTCGCCGGCGCCTGGCAGCTGTGAGACAAGCCGTGCGACCCCTGGCGATCATCGGGCCCACCGGCACCGGCAAGTCGCAGCTGGCGCTCGACGTCGTCGAACGGCTCGGCGACGACGGGGCCGGCGCCGAAATCGTCAACGCCGATGCGATGCAGCTCTATCGCGGCATGGACATCGGGACCGCCAAGCTGCCCGTCACCGACCGTCGCGGCATCCCGCATCACCAGCTTGACGTCCTGAACGTCACCGAGACCGCGACCGTCGCGCGCTATCAGCAGGCCGCCGCCGCAGACATCGAGGCGATCGCGGCCCGCGGCGCGGTCCCGGTCGTGGTGGGCGGTTCGATGCTGTACGTCCAATCGCTGCTGGACGATTGGTCGTTTCCCGCCACTGACCCCGAGGTTCGCGCGCGCTGGGAACAGCGACTCGCCGAGGTCGGCGTGGCCGGGTTGCACGCCGAGCTGGCCCGCCGGGACCCGGACGCGGCCGCGGTGATCCTGCCCACCGACGGGCGCCGTACTGTGCGGGCACTGGAGGTCGTCGAGCTCACTGGACAGCCCTTCGCTGCGTCCGCGCCGCGCATCGGCACACCGCGATGGGGCACTGCTATCGTCGGATTAGACTGTGACACAACAATTCTCGACGAGAGATTGGCCCGGCGCACCGACGCGATGTTCGATCAGGGATTGGTCGACGAGGTACGGGGGCTGCTACGCGAGG
The DNA here is from genome assembly GCA_963826365.1 of uncultured Actinomycetota bacterium. Taxonomy (GTDB): domain Bacteria; phylum Actinomycetota; class Actinomycetes; order Mycobacteriales; family Mycobacteriaceae; genus Mycobacterium. The sequence continues at coordinate 223,582 of CAWGXA010000024.1, forward strand.
GCCTGCGCGACGGGGTGACCGCCTCCCGCGCGCTCGGCTACGCCCAGGTGCTCGCCGCCCTGGACGCCGGCTTGGAAACTAGCGGGGCAACGGCCCCAGACGCCGACCAACTGCGTGACGCGCGAGAGCAGACGTTCGTGGGCACCCGGCGCTACGTGCGACGGCAGCGGTCGTGGTTTCGTCGTGATCACCGAGTCCGCTGGCTCGATGTTGGCGCCGGTGGCGCGCCAGATCGTGGCCGCCTCGTCGAGGAGACTTTGCTGGCGTGGCGGCAAGTACCCTGAACTGGTGATCTTCACGAAGGGGCACGGCACTCAGAACGACTTTGTGCTGCTGCCCGACGTCGGTGCCGAACTGCGGCTGACCGCCGACCGGGTAGCCGCGCTGTGCGACCGGCGCCGGGGACTGGGCGCCGATGGCGTGCTGCGCATCACCACCGCGGGTGCCGCCGTGACAGCCGGTGTGCTCGATCGGCTGCCCGACGGAGTCAGCGCCGCCGACTGGTACATGGATTATCGCAACGCCGACGGGTCGACCGCCCAGATGTGCGGCAACGGTGTGCGGGTGTTCGCGCATTACCTACGTGCCAGTGGCATGGAGGCCCGCGACGAGTTTGTCGTCGGATCACTGGCCGGCCCGCGGCCGGTCACGCTGCACCAGGTCGATGCGACCAACGCCGATGTCACCGTCGACATGGGCAAGGCCAACCGGCTGGGCAGCGGGGGAACGGCCTTCGACGCCATCGTCGGTGGTCGACGATTTTCCGGCTTGGCCGTCGATGTGGGCAATCCGCACCTGGCGTGCGTGGCTGCGCACTTGACCATCGACGAGCTCGCGGCCCTGGACGTCGGCGCGCCGGTGCAGTTCGACCGTGCGCAATTCCCGGACGGGGCCAACATCGAGGTGCTCACCGCGGCGGTCGGGGGACTGGTGCACATGCGGGTCCACGAGCGCGGGGTGGGCGAAACCCGCTCCTGCGGTACTGGAACGGTGGCGGCCGCGGTGGCCGCACTGGCCGATGCCGGGGCCGATACCGGGACGCTGACCGTGCGGGTGCCCGGCGGTGACGTCGTGGTCATCGTCACCGACTCCACCAGCTACTTGCGGGGGCCGTCGGTGCTGGTGGCTCGCGGCGAGATCAGCGATGCCTGGTGGAGCGCGCTGTAATTCAGATGCATCGTCACCCGCAACGTGGAACCATCGAAAGTGGCTATGACATTTCCTGATTCGCCCGACACGGGCTCGCTAGATTCGACGCCCAGCGTCGGTGAACTCGCTCTCGACGACCGAGCGGCGCTGCGCCGCGTCGCCGGGCTGTCGACCGAACTCGCCGATGTCTCCGAGGTCGAGTATCGCCAGCTGCGGCTGGAACGGGTGGTGCTGGTCGGCGTATGGACCGAGGGCAGCGCGACCGACAACCAGGCAAGTATGGCCGAGTTGGCCGCGTTGGCCGAGACCGCCGGCTCGCAGGTGCTCGAAGGGCTGATCCAGCGCCGCGACAAGCCCGATACGTCCACCTACATCGGTTCCGGCAAAGCGCAGGAGCTGCGCGAAGTGGTGCTGGCGACCGGTGCCGACACCGTGATCTGTGACGGCGAGCTGTCCCCGGCGCAGCTGAACTCGTTGGAGAAGGTGGTGAAGGTCAAAGTCATCGACCGCACCGCGCTGATCCTGGACATTTTCGCCCAGCACGCCACCAGCCGGGAAGGCAAGGCACAGGTGACGCTGGCGCAGATGGAGTACATGCTGCCGCGGCTGCGCGGCTGGGGTGAGTCGATGTCGCGGCAGGGCGGTGGCGCGGGCGGCAGCGGCGGCGGTGTGGGCACCCGTGGACCCGGTGAGACCAAGATCGAGACCGATCGGCGCCGTATCCGCGAGCGGATGTCCAAGCTGCGCCGCGAGATCAAGGACATGAAGCAGGCCCGCGACACCCAGCGCAGTCGCCGGTTGAATAGCGACATGCCGTCTGTCGCCATCGTCGGCTACACCAACGCCGGCAAGTCCAGCTTGCTCAACGCGTTGACCGGCGCCGGGGTGCTGGTGCAGGACGCGCTGTTCGCCACCCTGGAACCGACCACCCGGCGCTCCGAACTCGAGGACGGTCGGCCGTTCGTGCTGACCGACACCGTCGGCTTCGTGCGCCACCTGCCCACCCAGCTCGTCGAGGCATTCCGCTCGACGCTGGAGGAGGTCGTCGACGCCGATCTGCTGGTGCACGTCGTCGATGGCTCCGATGTCAATCCGCTGGGCCAGATCAACGCCGTCCGGCAGGTGATCTCCGACGTCGTCACCGACCACCAGTCCGATCCGCCGCCCGAGCTCTTGGTCGTCAACAAGGTCGACGCCGCAGGCGATCTGGCGCTGGCCAAGCTACGCCACGCGCTTGCAGGCGCGGTCTTCGTCTCGGCGCGTACGGGGGACGGTATCGACACCTTGCGCAGGCGGATGGCCGAACTCACGGTCCCCGTCGACACGGCCGTCGACGTGCTGATCCCTTACGACCGCGGCGATCTGGTGGCCCGGGTGCACGCCGATGGGCGCGTCCAGGCCGAAGAGCACAACCCGGAGGGCACCCGGCTGCGGGCCCGGGTTCCGGTGGCGCTGGCCGCTAGCTTGCGCGACTTTTCCGCCCGCTGAGCGCCACGCCGCCCTGCTGCCGACCAACCGTCTGGTTGGTATATGTTGGGCGGCAGAGTTCCCAGTCGCCGGAGGTCGTCCATGAGCAGTGCCGTCAAGTACCAGCGCACCCTGTTCGAGCCCGAACACGACTTGTTCCGCGAGTCCTACCGGGGCTTTCTCGATCGCCATGTCGCGCCGCACCACGAGGAGTGGGAGAAGGCGAAGATCGTTGACCGCGGCGTCTGGCTCGAGGCAGGCAAGCAAGGCTTCCTGGGTATGTCGGTGCCCGAAGAGTACGGCGGCGGAGGCAATCCCGACTTCCGGTACAACACGATCATCACCGAGGAGACCACCGCTGGGCGCTACAGCGGGATCGGTTTCGGCCTGCACAACGACATCGTGGCGCCATACCTGCTGGAGTTGGCGAACGAAGAACAAAAAGAGCGCTGGTTGCCGAAGTTCTGCACCGGCGAGCTGATCACCGCGATCGCAATGACCGAGCCGGGAACCGGCAGCGACTTACAAGGCATCAAGACACGAGCGGTCAAGCAGGGTGATCACTACGTGCTCAACGGGTCAAAGACGTTCATCACCAACGGAATCAACTCCGACCTCGTGATCGTGGTAGCGCAGACTGATCCGGACAAGGGTGCTCAGGGCTTCTCGTTGCTCGTGGTCGAACGCGGCATGGAGGGCTTTGAACGCGGGCGCCATCTGGACAAGATCGGACTGGAGGCGCAGGACACGGCCGAGTTGTCGTTCACCGATGTGCACGTACCTGCCGAAAACCTTCTCGGCCAGGAGGGCCAGGGGTTCATCTACCTCATGCAGAACCTGCCGCAGGAACGGATTTCGATCGCCATCATGGCGATCGCAGCGATGGAGCAGGTGCTGGACGCGACGCTGCAATACACCAAGGAGCGCAAAGCTTTTGGCAAGCCGATCGGCAGCTTCCAAAACAGCCGCTTCGTGCTTGCCGAGCTGGCGACCGAAGCGACGGTAGTGCGCATCATGGTCGACGAATTCATCCGGCTGCATCTGGATAAGAAGCTGACGGCTGAGCAAGCGGCAATGGCGAAGTGGTATTCCACCGAGAAGCAGGTGCACCTGATCGACCGCTGCCTGCAGCTGCACGGTGGCTACGGCTACATGCGCGAATACCCCGTTGCCCGTGCCTATCTGGATGCGCGGGTGCAGACGATCTACGGCGGCACGACCGAAATCATGAAGGAGATCGTCGGCCGAAGCCTCGGGGTCTAGCCAATTTCGGTGTCGCGCAACGACCGCAGTGTCGCGATGCTGCCGAACTTCACCACGACAATCTCCCTTGTCGGCCGACGGCCTCGTTGCCGCGGCCGGCAGCAACGGTGTCAATGCCTATGATTGGCCCCTTGTTCGGGTAGATTGCCGATCAAATGAGGCCCTCGCATACCGTCGGTATAGGTGTTTCGCGCACGTTGACGGCGCAATCTATCGCCAGCCGTTCGGCATTGCAGGCACCCAGCCAATGGTCGCGATACGGGCGTGGTCTCGCATCAATTCGACATCAGTGCGGTATCCATTCTCGTAATATTTTCTATTTGACTTCGTATTCATCGTTCGCTGGAGCACAGTTATGCGAGCCCGCGACAACACAGGTCCGAGCGAGGTTAGTAACTTGCTGTGGGGGTATGAAACACCCGCACGGCCTGCAGGTTACGAGCTTGGCCACAGGTTGGGGCACATCCGTCGGCTGGGAGGCTGGGTGAACGGGCAGATAGGGCAACTGCGCAAGCTCATTGGGCGAGCGCTGGTTAGCCTGGCGGCCACCGCGGTGGCCGCCACATTGCTGGCGCCTGCTGCTTCGGCGTCTCCGATCGGCGACGCCGAGGCGGCCATGATGGCTGTGTGGGACAAGGCCGGTGGCGACACATCACCGCTGGGCGCCCGAAAAGGTGACGTCTACCCCGTCGGAGATGGTTTCGTACTGGACTTCGACAGCGGCAAGATGTTTTACACCACGGCCACCGGAGCCAAGTTCGTTTTCGGGCCGATTCTGGACAAATATGAAACGCTCGGCGGTCCGGTCGGCAGCGATTTGGGATTCCCCACTATCAACGAAGTGCCCGGATTGGCGGGGCCCGACAGTCGAGTGGCTACTTTTTCGGCCAGTGACAAACCGGTCATTTTTTGGACGCCCGACCACGGTGCGTTCGTGGTGCGCGGCGCACTGAACGCGGCCTGGGACAAGCTCGGCAGCTCGGGCGGCGTGCTCGGCGCCCCGGTCGGGGATGAAACCTACGACGGCGAGGTCTCCTCGCAGAAGTTCAGCGGCGGGCAGATCTCCTGGAACAGGAAAACCAAGGACTTCAACACCGACCCGCCGTCGCTCGGCGATCAGCTGAAGGGCTTGCAGGTCGCCATCGATCCGGCCGCGGCCATCGACATGGCCTGGCGCGCGGCGGGTGGCGGCAACGGTCCGCTGGGCGCCAAGCAGGGCGGCCAGTACCCCATCGGTGGTGATGGGATCGCCCAGAACTTCGCCGGCGGCAAGGTGTTTTTCAGCCCGGCCACCGGCGCCAACGCCCTCGAGAGCGACATCCTGACGAAATACGAATCGTTGGGTGGGCCGGTCAGCAGCGACCTCGGTTTCCCGATCGCCAACGAGTCCGACGGTGGGGTCGGCCCCGCCAGCCGGATCGCCGCGTTCTCCGGAGCCGACAAGCCGGTGATCTTCTGGACCTCTGACCATGGCGCGTTCGCCGTGCGCGGCGCAATGAAGACGGCGTGGGACAAGCTCCGTGGTGCCAACGGAAAACTCGGGGCTCCGGTGAGTGACCAGACCGTCGACGGCGACGTGGTCTCCCAGAAGTTCACCGGCGGCAAGATCTCGTGGAACCGCGCGAAGAACACCTTCAGCACCGACCCGGCCAACCTGGCGCCGCTGTTGTCCGGCCTGCAGGTGTCGGGCCAGAACCAGCCCAGCAGTACCGCGATGTCGCCGCACGACAAGGGTTGGTTGTCCTGGCACTGGTGGTACCTGGTGGCGATCATCCCGGTGCTGATCTTGATCGCGTTGTCGGTGTTTCTGGCGCTGCGGTGGGGTCGGCGTCGCTCGCGCCGCAACGCCGCACCCTACGCACTCGACCATGACGTGGACCCGGCCGGCTACGACGACGCAGCCGAACCTCACTGGGAGCCCGATTACGCCGAAGCCGCGACTGACCACTACCGGTTCGGTGACACCCACGAACCCGAAGATCAGCCGCAGGACGCCGACGACCGCTGGCCCGGAGCCGGCTACGTCTTCGGTGCGCACCCCGACGACGAAGATCCCGACGCGGTCGACACCGATTCCCTTTCCGTTGTCTCCGAGGAAGCACTGTCGGAGGCCGGCTATCCCGATGCCGACGCCCAGGACGGTTATCTGGACGACTCGTACCCGGAAACCGGCTATGCCGAGGAAGTCTCGGAGGAGGCCGGGTACCCCCAGGCGGCGCACCCGCACGCCGACGATGCGGAAGACGCGTTTGCCGAGATCGCGGATCCCGAAGAAGCCTATGAGGATCTGGTAGCCGCGGAAGCCGGTTATCCGGAGTCAGCCCAACCCGAGGAGGCCGAACTCGAGGATGCCGAACTCGAGGACGCCTATCCGGATGTAGCCGTGCCGCACACCCCGCCGGACCTTGCGGGGCCGGGGGCCGTCCCCGGGGCCGCTGCGGGTGCGATAGCCGCTGCCGCGGCGGCCGGACCGAGATCCGGGCGGCACGCAGCCGCCGACGCCGATGAGGACGGCGTGGAATACGTCCCGGAATTCGCCCAGTCGACGGGCTTCGTGGCGTTGGCGCCGGCCGGACGCCCGACGATTCACTTGCCGTTGGAGGACCCGTACCAGATGCCTGACGGATATCCGATCAAGGCCAGCCCGCGCTTCGGGCTCTACTACACCCCCGGTAGCGACCTCTACCACGACACACTTGCCGAAATTTGGCTGTCCAGCGAGGAAGCGGCCGTGGCGAACGGTTTCGTCAAGGCCGACTAAACCGGGATTCGGAAGCTAGACCTTGCGGATCACCGTGACGACCTTGCCGAGCACGGTCGCTTCATTTCCGGGAATGGGATCGAACGCCGGGTTGTGCGGCATCAGCCACACCTGACCGCTCGAGCGCTTGAAGGTCTTAACGGTGGCCTCACCGTCGAGCATGGCGGCAACGATGTCGCCGTTGTCGGCGACGTTCTGCTGGCGCACCACCACCCAGTCGCCGTCGCAGATCGCGGCTTCGATCATCGACTCGCCGACCACCTTGAGCAGAAACAGCGTGCCCTCGCCGACCAACTCGCGAGGCAGCGGGAAGACTTCTTCGACGGCTTCTTCGGCCAGGATCGGTCCACCGGCCGCGATGCGCCCGAGCACGGGCACGTAGGTGGGTACCGGCAACGCGTCCGAGCCTGCGACGTCGGTGGCGGGCACCGACGGCGAAATGTCTTCGGCCCCACGGACATCGACAGCGCGAGGGCGGTTCGCGTCGCGGCGCAGGTAGCCCTTGCGCTCCAAGGTGCGCAGTTGGTGGGCAACAGAAGAGGTCGACGTCAGGCCGACGGCGTCGCCGATCTCCCTGATGCTCGGCGGGTAACCGCGGGTGGTCACCGACTCGCGGATGACGTTGAGAATGGTGCGTTGCCGCTCGGTAAGCGATGAATCCACGGAATGCAGCCGGCGGTTTGCGCCGGCGACTTTAGTGTCGTTGCTGTCGCTCATGGCACTGAATGTAGCTGTCCCGTCGCCCAGAATCAAACATGTGTTCGACTAGCGTGTCGCGCCAATAGGCCGCGAAGCCCAAAGGCGCAATGACGAATAAATCACACGTGTGTAACTTTCCGGGAGATCGGGTATTCGCGCTGCATGACAGTCCTGACGACCCGTCCAGTTCTGTCGGTGGCATGGCCTAACGTTCGACCTGTGCGACACGCTTCGCTCAAATGTTCGGTATCGAACACACGAGCGATTACAGTCGAACACACGAGCGAGTAGTAGCCGACCGGAGGAACGCACATGACAATCATTCACACCGTCTCGCCGCGTACCGGTGACGCCCGGCGGCCGATCAGCCCGCTCGCACCCGAGCCCCGCTACTACCGCGAACGTGTGGTGCGCTCCCGCCGGCCCGGCCCGGCCCGCCCGGCTGACCTGCGCATGCGCTATCACGGCACCGGCGTCGCGATGTCGACGGCACCGCATCGCAGGCGCGCCGTCTCGGTGGCGACGACGCTGGGACTGGCCCTGCTCGCCGGTGTCATCACCCTGTGGCTGGGCCTGGTGGCGAACCTGGGGGAGATGGCCAACGGAGCTTCTGACACGTCGGCTTCCGCTGCGGTGCCCGACAAGCTCGCCGTCGTGCGGGTGGAGGCCGGCGAGTCCCTGCAGGATGTGGCGCACCGGGTGGCACCGGATGCGCCCGCGCGCCAGGTGGCCGATCGCATCCGTGAACTCAACGACTTGAAGTCACCTGCAGTGGCCGCGGGCCAGACGTTGATCGCGCCGATCGGCTGACCGCGCCCGGGGCAGCTGCGAAAAGCGCTCTACGCCAAGGCTCCTCGGCGCCCACGACAACCGACGCCCCCAGGTTATGGCCGTGTTGGCCCGCTGGGGGAGTGCACAGGTACGCTCGGAGTGTTCCGCGGGATGTCAGCACGGCGAAGGAGCAGTCATGCACTGTCCGTTCTGCCGTCACCCCGATTCCCGGGTCATCGACTCGCGGGAAACCGATGAAGGCCAAGCTATTCGGCGCCGCCGGTCATGCCCCGAGTGTCAGCGACGCTTCACCACGGTAGAAACCGCTGTCCTTGCCGTCGTCAAGCGCAGCGGTGTCACCGAACCTTTCAGCCGCGAGAAGGTGATCAAAGGTGTGCGCCGCGCCTGCCAGGGTCGGCAGGTGGACGAGGATGCACTGAACCTGCTGGCCCAGCAGGTGGAAGACGCGGTGCGTGCCGCCGGGTCGCCGGAAGTGCCCAGTCACGAGGTGGGTCTGGCGATCCTGGGGCCGTTGCGCGACCTCGACGAGGTCGCCTACCTGCGATTCGCGTCGGTATACCGGTCCTTTTCTTCGGCCGACGATTTCGAACGCGAGATCGAGGCGCTGCGCAAACACCGCCAGGTATCGGCCCCGAGCTGAGGACCTAGGCTGTTTTGATGGCCCCTGAGTTGCATCCCAATCTTGAGGCACTGGCGCCGCTGCTCGGCGCGTGGGCGGGTGAAGGTGCGGGCAAGTACCCAACCATCGAGCCCTTCGAGTATCTCGAGGAAGTCGTGTTTTCTCATGTGGGAAAGCCGTTTTTGATCTACGCGCAAAAGACCAGGGCGGTGACCGATGGCAAACCCCTGCACGCCGAGACGGGGTATCTGCGAGTGCCGCAACCGGGGCACGTTGAGCTGGTTCTCGCTCACCCCAGCGGCATCACCGAAATCGAGGTGGGTGGCTATTCGGTGACCAGCGGGGTCATCGAAATCGAATTAGCCACTACCACAATCGGATTGGCGCCGACGGCCAAAGAGGTGAGCGCGCTTGGCCGTTTCTTTCGCGTCGACGGTGACCAGCTTTCCTACTCGGTGCAGATGGGTGCCGTCGGCCAACCCCTGCAGGATCATCTCGCCGCGGTGTTGCACCGAAAGTCTTAAGCCGCAAGATCTTCAGTTCAGGTGTGTCACGCCGTCCTTGACGGCCCGCCCGGCCACCCGAACCCAGCCCTCGGGGCTCCAGGTGGTCTCGAGCATCGATCCTCTGCCCTGGGTGATGCTCAGGTCGCGGCTGAGATAGTCGGTAATCCGTATCGCCGCGGAGCCGGTCGCTTCGTCCTCGGGGACTCCCAGATTCGCGGCGAACATCCGGGCCCGCAGCGACCCGGCGGATTCGTCGATCCAGGCCCACAGGTAGTGCGCGACGTCGTCGGGGAAATCAATGGGGTCGGCCGCGAGAAGCTCGTCGACCGAACTGAATTCGTGGATCGCGAATTCCGGAGCCCAGTCCGCGCGGGCGTTAACGCCGGTGAGGTCGCCCGTGTAGCTCACCTGCACGATGCCGGCCGGCACCGCAAGAGTGTTGATCGGCGTGCCGTTCTGGCGCAACCACCACGACGCTCCCACGGTCGGGTGCCCGGCGAAGGGAAGTTCGATGCGCGGCGTGTAGATGGTGGCGGCCGTGGTGGATGCGCCTGCGCTGGGGAGCTCGACGAATATCGTTTCGCTGTAACCTAACTCGGTTGCCAGCTGTTGGCGGTCGGCGGGGTTGGCCTGCCCGGCGTCGACCACGCCCAGCGGGTTTCCATAGTTGCCGTCTAGATCGGTGAAGACCCGTAACACCGTCACGTCGATGCCCATGACCCGACTGTACGGGCGGGACCGATCAGGTAGCGCTGCGCTCGTCGGAGCCTATGGCGTTGAGTACCGCGACACGGGTGTCGGCCGAGCCTGTGACCGTCCGTTCGCCCCTTCCGGTGCGCAGCAATGCGCGCAGCGCGGTCTGGTCGTAATCGGCCGGTGCTGTCGCGTCGATGAAGCGCTGGACGACGTCGATGAAGCGGGCCGGGTCGTCGTGGAACGGGAAGTGGCCGGATCCTTGGAATATCTCCAGCCGCGAGCCGGGCATCGCGGCATGTGCCATCCGGGCGTGCCGGACCGGGACCACCACATCCTTGGTGCCCCAGACGATCTGCACCGGGATGGCGTCGGTCAAATAACAACGATCCAGGAAGGTGACGATCTGCCCGCGCCAGTCCACCACTGCCCGCAAGGTCCGACTGAACGCCGATGAGGCCGTCGGCTCCGGCAGATCGTCCAGAATTCGCAGCACGTTGGGGAGATCGCGGCCCACGCCGGTCGAGCCGATCGCCAGGCCCGCTATCCGCCCCGCCAGTTGCACCGCCGGTAGCACGAAGGGCAGTCGCAGCAATGCCAAAGCTTCAGTGCCGATCGGCAGTGAAGCCAGCCGGAATACGACATTGACGTCCTTGGTGACTCCACCGGCGGCGACCAGGATCAGCCGCTCGACCAGATGCGGGAACTGGTAAGCGAATTGCATCGCCACCCCGCCGCCGAGCGAATGACCCACGATAGTCACCCGCTCGATGTCGAGTACGGAAAGCAAGTCGCGCATCCCGTTGGCATAGCCGGCGACCGAGTAGTCGGCGCGCGGTTTGTCGGAGCGCCCATGACCGAGCAGATCCGGGGCGATGACCGTGAATCGCTGAGCGAGCTTGGCCTGCACCGTATTCCACGTCGTGGAGTTGTCACCGATGCCGTGGATGAGCAGAATGGCCGGCCCGGACCCGGCAATCCGGAATGCCCGCTTGTACCCGTGAATGGTGCGGTACTCCAGCGTGGGCGTGGTCACTTCGCGCACCGGGCGAAGATCGGTCTTGCGCTTCCGCTCGGTCATCTCGCCAACCTTGTTGTCGGGCCAATTCAGGGCGATTAAGCCGGGTCGTCGTCGTCGCGCTTCTTCTCGGCCTGCTGAGCCAGGAATCGCTCGAATTCTGCGCCAAGTTCGTCGCCGCTAGGCAGGTCCTCGTCGTGAGCCAGTAACGACCTGTTCTCCTGAGCGTCGATGAACGCATCGTACTGGCGCTCGAGTGCGGTCACCACTTGAGCGACTTCGGCACTCGCTTCGACCTGCTCGTCGATTTTGGTCCGGATCTCAGCGGCCGCCTCGGTCAGCGCCGACAGCGGAAATTCCAGCGATCCGGTCTTGGCGACCTGCTCGAGCAGCGCCTGGGCGGCGGCGGGATAGTCGGTCTGCGTCAGGTAATGCGGGACGTGCACGGTGAACCCGACGACCTCGTGACCGTGTTGGCCCATCCGGTATTCCAGCAAGTTGGACGCGCTACCCGGGACCTGGATTTCGGAGATCCACGGCTGGAAATCGGAGATCAGGTCCTTGTTGTTGGAGTGCGCGGTCAGAGTGGTCGGGCGCGTGTGCGGAACGGCCATCGGGACGGTGCCCAGACCGATGGTCTGCCGTACGCCCAGCCGTTCGGAGAGCAGGCGCACCGCGGTGATGAATCGCTCCCATTTCAGGTCTGGTTCCAAACCGGCCAGCAACAGAAACGGGGTGCCGGTGGTGTCGCGCAGTGCGTACAGGCTCAGCTCCGGGTCGTCGTAATGCGTGAAGTGATCGGTCTTGAAAGTCATCAGCGGACGCCGCGAGCGGTAATCCAGCAATTCGTCAATCGCGAAAGACGCGACCAGTTCGGTCTCCAGGGCTGCTTTCAGGTGGCTGGCAGCCAGCCGTATCGCGTGACCGGCGTCGGAGAAGCCCTCTAACGCGTGTACCAGCACCGGGCCGCGGCCGTCGGACGTCACGAGATGGGGCGCCGGGAATTCGAGCTCGTACATGCCGGGCTGCCCTGGCTGGTAGTACCCATCGTCGGGGTCTTGGTGGTGCGACATCGCCGATACCTCCTCTCCGGGGGCTCTCCAGGGTGCCCTAACCAGTTTCCCCCAAATCAACGGGCACCAATAATCGAAACGCGTGCAGGCTCGGATCTAATTCGTTGGCGGAAAATTTGCCTGCCCAGCCACGTCAGCCAGCAAATCCATTGAGACAGTGCGACGCGTTGAATTCAGCCAGTGATCCTGTGGTCGGGCATGATAGGAGCCGATGCGGATCCCGATGGTGCTGCTGTGCCCGCTGGTCGGCCTGCTGACGCTCATGGCGTCGTGCAGCCGGCCGCCGGCGCACGCCTCCCCAATTACCGCGCCGCCAGTCCGCAACGGCGGGTCGGCACAGCACCTCGGTCAATGGGAGCAAGGGGCGGTCGCGGGGCCGGTGGATCCCGACAGACGCGTCGGCGCAATCTTTTTGGACGGTGGCACCCAGCACGTGTGCACCGGCTCGGTGCTGCATTCGGCGGGCGGCAACCTGGTGCTGACCGCCGCGCATTGCCTGGCCGGGGCCGCCCAGATCGCCTTTGTGCCCGGCCTGGTCGGTGACGGGCCGCCCACCGAGATCTGGACGGCCGACAACGTCTATCTGGATCCACGCTGGCTGGCCAGCAAGGATCCGCACGCCGACTACGCGATCGCGCGGGTCAACAACGACCACGCTGGCTCGGTGGAGTCGCACGCCGGTTTGGCGCTGACGCTGGGCACCGCGCCCGCCCCGGGCAGTCACGTCGCGGTGGTGGGTTATCCGTCCGGCGTGGGCGGCTCGCCAATCGGCTGTCAGGGCCGTACCGCAGTCACCGACGGCGGCTTTCCCTCATTGATCTGCGACGGGCTGGTCGGCGGCACCAGCGGCGCGCCCTGGGTGACGGGCACCACGGTGATCGGCGTGATCGGTGGCCTCGAGCGTGGCGGGTGTGCCGAGAACGTGTCGTACTCGGCACCGTTCGATGTACACATCACCGAGCTACTGGCCCGCGCCGAAGCAGGCGGACCGGGCGACCCGGTGCCGGTCGATCTCGACGACCCCTGTTAGTCGCTCAGCGGCGGAACTGGCTGAGCGCCCGCACCTTGTTCATCACGTCGAGCGCGGCCACCTTGTATGCCTCGGAGAACGTCGGGTAGTTGAACACCGCGTCGACCAGGTACTCGACGGTGCCACCGCAGCCCATCACGGCCTGCCCGATGTGCACCATTTCGGTGGCGCTGGTGCCGAAGATGTGCACGCCGAGGATCCTGAGATCGTCGGTGGACACCAGCAGCTTGAGCATGCCGTAGGAGTCGCCGGCAATCCCGCCGCGGGCCAGCTCGCGGTACCGCGACACCCCCACTTCGTAGGGAATCGAGTTCGTAGTCAGTTCCACCTCGGTGGCGCCGACGTACGAGATCTCCGGGATCGAGTAGATGCCGATCGGCTGCAGTTCGGTGATGCCCTCGCAGTCTTCCCCAAAAGCGTGGTAGGCGGCCAGCCGCCCCTGTTCCATTGAGGTCGCGGCCAGTGCCGGGAAGCCGATGACATCGCCGACGGCGTAGATGTGGTCCACCTTGGTCCGGAACTTGTCGTCGACGAAGATCCGCCCACGGCCTTCAACCTCGAGTCCGGCATTCTGCAGGTCGAGGTGATCGGTCTGACCCTGGCGTCCTGCGGAATACATCACGGTATCGGCGGGAATCTGCTTGCCGCTGGCCAGCGTGGTGATGGTGCCGGACGCGCCGACGTCGACCGCGGTCACTTCCTCGCCGAACCGGAAGGTCACCGCGAGGTCGCGTAGGTGGAATTTCAGCGCCTCGACGATCTCCGAGTCGCAGAAGTCCAGGATGTCGCTGCGCTTTTCCACGACGGTCACCTTGGTGCCCAACGCGGCGAACATCGAGGCGTATTCGATGCCGATCACACCGGCACCCACCACGACCATCGACGACGGCAGCGCCTTGAGGTCGAGGATCCCGTCGGAGTCGAGCACTCGGTCCTCATCGAACTCGACCCCGGGCGGGCGCGCCGGCTTGGTGCCGGTGGCGATGACAATGTATTGGCCGCTGACGGTTAACTTTTCGCGGCGGGTGGGGTCTTCGATTTCGATGGTGTGCGGGTCGGTGAACCGGGCGTGCCCGATCAGCAGGTCGATCCGGTTGCGCATCAGCTGGTTTCGCACCACGTCGACCTCTTTGGTGATCACGTGCTGGGTGCGGGCCAGCAGATCGGCCGGAGTGATCTTTTCCTTCACGCGGTAACTTGCGCCGTACAGTTCGCGCTGACTCATCCCGGTGAGGTAAAGAACCGCCTCGCGCAACGTCTTTGACGGGATGGTGCCGGTGTTGACGCAAACGCCCCCGAGCATTTGACCGCGTTCGACGATCGCCACGGACTTGCCGAGCTTCGCCGAGGCGATCGCCGCCTTCTGCCCCCCGGACCCGAACCGATAACGACGATGTCGTACTCCTGCATCGAACCCATGATGTAGACGATAAGGCCCACAGTCGAGACTTTCTCCACAAGACGACGCGGGATCGGAGTCGCGCGAACCCGGCCTGACGGTGGTGGCCGTCAGCGTTGGGCTCATGACGACGCATTCGCCTGATTTTGAACTGGATCGGCCGGCAGCACTGATCGCTGCGCTACCGGCCGTTCTCGGCTTCGTTCCGGAAAATTCATTGGTCTTGGTGTCGTTGGGGCACGGCGAGTTGGGGGCGGTGATGCGGGTCGACCTCGGTGCGGATCTCATCGACCGGGTCGAACACCTCGTCGAGGTCGCCGCCGCCGCTGAGCCCGAGGCCGTGATCGCGGTGATCGTCGACGCCGACGGTGCCGACTGTCCGCAATGCAACGCGGACTACCGACGGCTGTGCACGGTGCTCGCAGAAGCGTTGTCGCAGCGCGATATTGAGCTCTGGGCAGCGCACGTGGTGGATCGGGTCGCCGCTGGCGGGCGCTGGCGTTGCGTGGATGGGTGCGGGGCGGGCGGCGAGGTCGACGATCCTTCGGCGTCGCCATTGGCCGCTGCGGCGGTTCTGGAAGGGCGGCGACTCTATCCGCGCCGCGCCGACCTGCAGGCCGTCGTCGCGGTCGACGACCCGTCCCGCAGCGACGAATTGGCTGCCGCGCTCACCCAACACGCGGCCAGGCGCGATGCGGCGCACGAGGCTGATCCCTTGGGCTGTGGCCGCCGTGACGTGGAACACGCAATGGCCGCTGCCGCTCGGCTCGCCGGCGGGCAACCGTTGCCCGACGCCGAGCTGGCCGAGTTGGGTTGTGCGCTGAACGACGTGCAGGTGCGTGACACGCTGTACGCCCTTGCCGTCAGCGAAACAGCCGGCGAGGCAGAGTCGTTGTGGGCGCTGCTGGCGCGCACGATGCCACCGCCATGGCGGGTGGAGGCACTGGTGTTGCTCGCGTTCAGCGCCTACGTCCGCGGCGACGGGCCGCTGGCCGGAGTGTCGCTGGAAGCCGCGCTGCGTTGCGCACCGGACCATCGGATGGCGGACATGCTGGACACGGCATTGCAGAGCGGCCTACGGCCCGAACAGATCCGCGAACTCGCGATCAGCGGATACCGAATAGCCAAGCGGCTGGGGGTGCGGTTGCCACCGCGGCGGGCGTTCGGCCGGCGCGCGGGGTAGCGGAGTCAGACTTTCTCGACCTTGACCGCGTGCGCCATTTCGAACGGCAGCGTGACGTTCTCGTGGCCCGGGATCAGGATGGTCACGCCCGCGGGACCGGTTTCGACGGTCACTCGGGCGTTGGGGACGACGCCAGCGTCTTTGAGCCGGGTGATCAAGTCGATGTCGCCTTGCACGTGCTCGGTGAGTTGGCGGACGACCACCGCGACCGGTGATCCTGCCGGCAGCTCGGTCAAGCGGACTAGATTGCCGTCGTCAGCACCGGAATCCGGGCCCACGCCCAGGTCCAGCAGACCCGGGATCGGGTTTCCGAACGGGGAGGTGGTCGGGTGGTTGAGTACCTTGACCAGCCGGCGTTCGACGTCTTCGCTCATCACGTGTTCCCACCGGCACGCTTCGGCATGTACTTCTTCCCACGGCACCCCGATGACGTCGACGAGCAGCCGCTCGGCGAGGCGGTGCTTACGCATCACGGCAACCGCCAGCGCCCGGCCTTTGTCGGTGAGTTCAAGGTGGCGGTCTCCGGCCACGTGCAGCAAGCCGTCCCGCTCCATCCGTGACACGGTCTGGCTGACCGTCGGCCCACTCTGATCGAGCCGTTCGGCGATCCGGGCGCGCAGCGGAGTTACGCCCTCTTCTTCCAGGTCGTAAATGGTCCGCAGGTACATCTCGGTGGTATCAACCAGGTCGTTCATCCAGCACCCTCCATTGAGGCTGAGTCTACTTGGCCGTCCGCCCAAATGCGTCTAACGCTGCCCTAGGCAAGCAGTATGCCCGCCGCGTCTGCGGCGGGCATACTGCTACCCACTTAGATGGCGGCCCGCACTGGGGGCCGCCGTGTCTCAGCTCGCGTAGGACCGCAACCGATCGGCGCGATCGCCGTTGCGCAGCTTGCCCATTACGTCGCGCTCGATCTGGCGGACCCGCTCGCGGGACAGACCGAATAGCTTCCCGATCTGGTCCAGGGTGCGGGGTTGGCCGTCATCCAGACCGAAGCGCAACCGGATCACCTGATGCTCGCGCTCGTCGAGAGTGGCCAGCACGCTGCGGATGTCGGTGTGCAGCAGCTCGGCGATCACCGCGTTCTCCGCGGACATCGCCTCGGCGTCCTCGATGAAATCGCCCAGCGGGGCTTCTTCTTCGGACCCGACCGGCATGTCCAGGCTTACCGGGTCGCGGCTGTGCGAGAGCAGATCGGCGATCTTCTCGGCGGGGATGCCGGACTCCTCGGCGAGTTCCTCGTCGGTGGCGTCGCGACCCAAGTTCTGATGCATCTCGCGCTTGATCCGGGCCAGCTTGTTGACCTGCTCGACGAGATGAACGGGCAGCCGGATGGTGCGACTCTGATCGGCCATACCGCGGGTGATGGCCTGACGGATCCACCACGTGGCGTACGTGGAGAACTTGAATCCCTTTGTGTAGTCGAACTTCTCCATCGCGCGGATCAGGCCGAGGTTGCCCTCCTGGATCAGATCCAGCAACGGCATCCCCCGACCGGTGTAACGCTTGGCCAGCGAGACCACCAGGCGCAGATTGGCTTCCAGCAGGTGACGACGCGCCACCTCACCATCGCGCATGACGGCGGCCAACTCACGTTTGCGGTTTTCGCCAAGGCGCTTACGAGTTTCCAGCAGATGGCCGGCGTACAGCCCGGCTTCGATGCGCTTAGCCAGCTCGACTTCGCCTGCGGCGTTGAGCAATGCCGTCTTACCGATCCCATTGAGATATACGCGCACTAGGTCCGCTGCGGGGCTCTGAGCATCTAGATCGCCGTTAAATCTGCTTGTGGTGGCGTTCGCCATAGCGACCTCCCGATTGGCTTGTAACTGTCATGGTGTTAAACGACAAATCAGTCCAGAGAGTTCCCAACCGGTCGCCATCTCACACGCCTTGACGTGCAGAAATGTGCCGTCGACCTGAGAATGTCCTGAGAAGTGCGGCGAACGGGCAGTTAGTCGGAACTGCCGTCGTGCCCGAAGCCCCGCGAGTCGCGTTGCGGCTCCGGGTGGCGTCGAGCCTCGATCGCGGGGCGTTCGGCCGTCGGGAACAGCGGAGTGCGCCGCCGGTCGTCGTCGAACCGCCGAGGCTCGCCAGAGCGGCGCGGTGGCCGGTCGTTGGCGATCAGCACGGCCATCCAGGGCAGCGGCAGCGAGAGGGCGATGATCGCCAGTGAGATCAGGCCGTTGTGCCAGGCGCCGTAGGCGAGGGCGGCGAGGATCAGCGCGGGAATACGGAACGACATCAGGGTCAGGTATTTACGGACCCGGGCGCGATGCTGCACTTCGTACGAAGGCTCCGCGGCGGTGATCAGCACTGGTTGCGCCTTGTTGCCGTCGAAGTCGTCAAACTTGTCGTCGAACTCCGGATGGGAGCCGCGCTTCATCCCTCCACTGTCCCACACGTGATCGATTCGGGCTCAGCCGGTTTTGCAGCGATGCCGAGCGTGCACAATATGAGGCATGGAGACCCAGACGATCGAGCGCACCGAGACCGACGAACGCGTCGATGACGGGACCGACAGCGACACCCCGAAGTACTTCCACTACGTCAAGAAAGACAAGATCGCCGAGAGCGCCGTCATGGGCAGCCACGTGGTCGCGTTGTGCGGTGAGGTGTTTCCCGTGACGAAGGCGGCAAAGCCGGGGTCACCGGTCTGCCCGGACTGCAAGCAGATCTACGAAAAGCTCAAGAAGGGCTGATCAGGCCGGCGGCTCTGCCGACGCGACCTCACGCTCTTGCGTCACGGGATTCGTCGTCACCGGATTCGACAGCGAGTCCATGGTCTTTTTGAACGCCGGTGAACGCGACATCGCCCAGGTGCGCAGCCGGTGGGCATGCGTTCGGGGAGCGGGGAATTCCTCCTGGATAGCGGCGTTGAGTTCGGCGCCGATCATGACCGCGAAACCGGCGAAGAAGGCGAACAGCAAGAACGCGATCGGCGTGGACAGCGCGCCGTACGTGTAACCGGTGCTGGTGATCCACCCCAGGTAGACGCGCAGGCCCAGGGTCGCGATGACGAACACCGCCGTCGCCAGGACGGCGCCGCAAATCAGCCGATGCGTCGGCAGTGGTTCGGGCAGCGCGACTCGGTACAGCAGGATGACCCCGACCATCAGTCCGAGGATCAGAGCCGGGTAGTAGCCGTAGTGCAGCACGTTGGCCAGGCCGTAAGGAATGTGTTCGGACACCGTGCGCGGTCCCAGCACCGCGACCGGCGCCATCACCACCGTGACCACCAGCATCACCAGGTAGAGGAACAGCGCGAAGAATCGCTGTCGGACCGGGTGGCGCAACGGTGTCTGGTCGTGCGCCTCGACGACGGAATCGACGAAGGACGACATCGCCGACGACCCCGCCCACAGCGACAGCAGAAAGCCCAACGACACCACCTCGCCTCGGGCGTGGGCGGTGATGTCGCGGATGGTCGGCTCGATGATCTCGTTGACCACGCTGGGGGAGAACAAACTGTGCGCCGCCGAGATCGCGCTATGCACGATGCTGGGCAGCGCGTCCGGACCGAACAGCGGGGCGACATAGGCCAGTGCCCCCAGCATCCCCAGCAACAGCGGCGGCGTGGACAGCGCTGACCAGAATCCGGCCTGCGCAGACTCGGAGAAAATCGAGTCGTCCCAGCTTTTTGAAAGAGTCCTTAAGCCGATTCGCCAAATGTGATGCCGGGACGGTTTTGCCGCAACCTGATCACTCATCGTGGTCCAGCATTACCGATAACTACTCGCACAACCGACATTGTCGCCTGGGCGAGTTCGGTAGGACTAGCTTTCGCTAGCCTCCAGCACGGCAGCCAACTCAACAAGCTTTGCCTCATGCTCGTTAGCATGATGTTGGCAGAAGAGAAGCTCGGCTCCAGAAGGCAGCTTGGCGCGCACTCGTGCTGCGGCACCGCAGCGGTCGCAACGGTCTGCTCTGGTCAACTCGGGACTGGTCAAAGTTGCGTTCAATGGCATTGGCTTCTCCCGTTCTCGTTCATTCACTCTCTCAGACGTATCCGGTTTTCGCGTTGTTCCCCGATCGTTATCGGGTGTGTCGTTTCTCACGAGTTTTTCCGGCCGCTGCTGGACATCCCATAAAGTTGCCGACCGTGGTCCCCGCTGGTGAGGTTCTGATCCACATGTGTGGAATAGACACGTGGTCTCGTGCTCAAACCCAGGGCGTGATTCGCCCGGAAGCGTCCGGCTCAGCCGGCGACGCCCCGTTCATCCATCTCTCCACACCCCAGCAGGTGCACCTGCCGGCCAATCGGCTGTACCGCGGTCGCCAAGACCTGGTCCTGTTGCACATCGACCCGGCGCTGCTCGACTCGCCGGTCCGTTGGGAGCCGGGAGTGCCGACGGATCCGGAGTCGATGCTCTTCCCGCATCTGTACGGTCCGCTGCCGGTGGGCGCCGTGATCCGAGTCAGCGCCTACCTGCCCGCCCCGGACGGCAGCTTCTTGCCCGTTGCGGGGGCTGGTTAGTCTTCCGGCGACTCCACGTAGGCGTCAGCTTCGATCTCCACCATCAGCTCCGGTGTGATCAGCGCCGCGACTTCGACCATGGTGGACGCCGGGCGTATCTGTCCGAAGACTTCGGCATGGACGGCCGCGACCTCGCGCCAACGGGAAATGTCGGTGACAAAAATACGGGTGCGGACCACGTCACCCAGCGACGAACCCGCTTGATGAAGCGCAATCTCGATGCGGCGCAGGGCGTCTCGCGTTTGAGCGGCGATATCGCCAGCCGGACCGGCTCCGGTGGTCCCGGCCACCGCCACATGCGCGCCGATACGCACTGCGCGCGAGTAACCTACGGCCGATTCAAAATCGGATCCAGAGGAGATGAGTTTGCGGTTCGCCGCCATGCGGTTACAGTAGCCGTCGCCAGGTGATCCGCGACGATGCTATCGCGAAAGATGTTGGAAAACAGGTTCTTACGCTGCACTGCCAGAACGGCATTCAGGTTCGGCGGATGCGGAAAACGAGCAGGGCGACCAGGCCGAGTCCCAGTGCCACTTCACACCAGAAGTAGGACAGGTAATCGGCGAGCGCACCAAGGGCGGGAGCGTTGGGCATCGAGTTGCGCAGCGCCGTAAAGGCGAACAGCAGAACACCGAACAACGAGATCAGTGGGGTGTCGATCGCGGCACTGGTGCGGATCAGCTTCGCAGAGAGCAGCAGCGCGAGGAGCGTCACCGTCCACATGAGCAACATGATGAATCCGGCGAATATCAACGTTGCGGGCGCGCGTGAGGCGCTGATGGTCAAGTCGTTGCCGCCGTTCGGTTCCCGGGTGGAGCGGGCAATATCGACGCTGTAGCCATGCATTGACCCGTCGGCGACCACCACCGAGGGGACCGCGGCGCCGTCGCCGGTGAGGACACGAACACCGAAAAGCGCGGAGTAACTGTCGAAGGGGTACTGGCTGACGTCGCCGCCTTCGAGCGCGACGGGCAGCGTCCTGGGCGTCATCATTCCGCCCGCGGCGAACGATTCGTCAACCAAACCGGCGCCGCCGACCGCAATGACCCGGAGGCGTTGGGCCAGGAAGACCCCATCCTGCGCGAAGCGTCCTCGCGGTTCGAAGTCGAGCCGAAGCACCAACTGGGGATCCCCGGGAACCATTTTTTCGAGGTTGGCGTGGATCCGAACACCGTCGACCAGGTTCGGATCGCCAGATACCCCCGCTGCGTGGCCTTCGCCCTCAAACGAGACCGCGCTGAAGACCACCAAGCCTATGAACAAGCCCACGGCGAGTAGCAGGAGCGCAGGTCTTCGGCGTGCCGCCGAATTACGTTTGACGCCAACGTCGACGGCCACGCTCACACCCTAGATGAGCAGACCTATCGCGGCATGTTGGCGGCCGGCTGGCTCCGGCGATTAGTCGAGGTAGTCGCGCAGGACCTGGGAGCGGCTGGGGTGCCGCAACTTCGACATGGTCTTGGACTCGATCTGGCGGATCCGCTCGCGGGTGACGCCGTAAACCTGACCGATCTCGTCCAGGGTGCGGGGCTGGCCGTCGGTGAGGCCGAAGCGCAGTCGTACTACACCGGCTTCGCGCTCCGAGAGCGTCTCGAGCACCGACTGCAGCTGGTCCTGCAGCAGCGTGAACGACACCGCGTCTACGGCCACCACAGCTTCGCTGTCCTCGATGAAATCGCCGAGCTGGCTGTCGCCCTCATCGCCGATGGTCTGGTCCAGTGAGATCGGTTCACGGGCGTATTGCTGGATCTCCAGCACCTTTTCGGGCGTGATGTCCATTTCCTTGGCCAGCTCTTCAGGCGTGGGCTCGCGGCCCAGATCCTGCAACAGCTCGCGCTGGATACGGCCCAGCTTGTTGATCACCTCGACCATGTGCACCGGGATGCGGATGGTGCGGGCCTGGTCGGCCATGGCGCGGGTGATGGCCTGGCGGATCCACCACGTCGCGTAGGTGGAGAACTTGTAACCCTTGGTGTAGTCGAACTTCTCGACCGCGCGGATCAGGCCCAGGTTGCCTTCCTGGATCAAGTCGAGGAACGCCATGCCGCGGCCGGTGTAGCGCTTGGCCAGCGATACCACCAGTCGCAGGTTCGCTTCCAGCAGATGGTTTTTCGCGCGGTCGCCGTCGCGGCAGATCCACATCATGTCGCGGCGCTGAGCGGCCGGCAGCTTGTCGCCACGCTCGACCATCTCGGTCATCAACTGGGTGGCGTACAGGCCGGCTTCGATCCGCTTCGCCAGCTCAACCTCTTCCTCGGCGTTGAGCAGCGCGACCTTACCGATTTGCTTGAGGTAGGCGCGGACCGAATCCGCAGAGGCGGTGAGCTCGGCATCCTTGCGGGCTTGCCGCAGCGCCTCGGATTCGTCTTCGTCCCAGACGAAATCGCCGGAAGCCTTGTCCTTTTCGGAGGGCTCGGCGATCTCCTCGTCCTCTTCGGCCGGTACCTTGGCGGCCTTAGCGACCGGAGCGGGTGCGGCATCGTCGTCGGCGTCAGCCGGCTCGGCCTCTTCGACCACGACCACGACATCCTCTTCGAGGTCGTCGAGGACGATGTCGGTGTCAATGTCGATGTCGGGCTCCACCTCGAGGTCGGGTTCGCCGTCGAGCTCTTCGACGGCGCCTTCGACTACGTCGTCGGGATCATCCTTCGCGCCTTTGGGCGCTGCCTTGGTGCCCCGGGCCGTCGGCGCCTTTGCCTCGGCACCCTTCGCCGCGGTGCGACTCTTCTTCTCGGCGCTACCGTTTGC
The DNA here is from genome assembly GCA_963826365.1 of uncultured Actinomycetota bacterium. Lineage (GTDB taxonomy): Bacteria > Actinomycetota > Actinomycetes > Mycobacteriales > Mycobacteriaceae > Mycobacterium. The sequence goes on from CAWGXA010000024.1 coordinate 246,456, forward strand.
GGTGGCCTCCAATTCCGAGGCGGGTTTTCCCGCTCGCGCTGGGCGCTTCGCCGGCGCGGAGCCATTGGCGGCCTTTGCCGCCGGCCGCTTAACGGGGGACTTGATGGCGGTGCGTTTCACCGGCTCATCAGTCGCCGGGCTGGTCTTGATCGCTGCCACTTACACCCCTTCGGTTGAACTCACTTTCGGTGGGTTTGGGCATGGTTAACCGAAAGTGTCTGCTATGTCGAATGTCGGCGTTGAGATCAGCGTGAACCCTTGCACGCTATCAGTCGGGCGGTCGCCGTCACCCATTGTAACGACAGTGCGGGCGGATGCCGCTCTACCGGGAAATTTCAGTGCGTTACGTCCGTGGTTGACGCCATCGCCGCACCCACGATCCCGGCGCTATTGAGCAGCGTGGCGGGCACCACCGGGGTGCGGTTTTTGAGCAGCGGCACCCATTTGTCGGCTTTTCGGCTGATGCCGCCGCCCGCGATGAACAGGTCCGGACACACCGCATTCTCGATGGCGACCAGCACCCTGGTTACCTGCTTAGACCACTTCTCGTAGCTCCAGTTTTTCTTTTCCTTGACCGACGACGCCGCGCGTTTCTCGGCCTCTTTGCCGCCCACCTCGAGATGGCCGAACTCGGTGTTGGGAATCAGCACGCCGTTGTGGATCAATGCGGACCCGATTCCGGTTCCGAACGTCAGCAGCACCACCAACCCCGAGTTGTCTTTGCCCGCGCCATAGCGTGCTTCGGCGAGCCCGGCCGCGTCGGCATCGTTGAGGACCGTGACCTGCTGGCCGTCCAGTTCGGCGGCGATGGCGTCGCGCGCATCGGTTCCGATCCAGGCCTTGTCGACGTTGGCCGCCGTCTGGACGATGCCGTGGGTGACCACGCCGGGATAGGTCACTCCGAGCGGACCGGTCCACCCGAATTCGTTGACCACCTTCGCGATTTTCTTGGCCACGGCCGACGGCGTGGCGGGTTTGGGGGTCAGCACCTTGTACCGGTCACCGATCAACGCCCCGGTGTCCAAGTCGACGATGCCGCCCTTGATTCCGCTGCCGCCGAAATCGATGCCGAATGCGCGACGCTGTCCAGTGCCTGAGGTGGTATCGAGGCTGGGCGCATCCGTGTTCGAGTCGGTGCTGGTCATGAATCTCCTCGGCGAGATTTTGGGTGGCTTTCACCTTAGCTGGCGGCCAGCCGGGTTCGCGGCCGTTGTGGGTCCCGGGCGATCGGGTCGGTCGGAAAAGCCGGCCGACTGTGATGCGATAGGCCGGTGACGCGACCTGAGGTCCGGCCCGCGCAGTTGCGCTCAGTAGCCGAAACGCTGGCAGCCGAAGCGGCCGAGTTCGTGCGGCGTCGCCGCGCTGAGGTATTCGGCGCCGACGCCGGTTCTGCCGACAGTTCAGCGGTGCGGTCGAAGAGCACACCGACCGATCCCGTGACGGTGGTCGACACCGAGACAGAACGGCTGTTGCGCGATCGGTTGGCTCAATTACGGCCCGGTGACCCGATTCTCGGTGAGGAAGGTGGTGGGCCCGTCGATACGGGGGATTCGGAGGCCACCCCCGCCGACACGGTTACCTGGGTGCTGGACCCCGTCGACGGCACGGTGAATTTCGTCTACGGCATACCTGCCTACGCGGTATCGATCGGGGCGCAGATCAACGGCATTTCGGTGGCAGGCGCGGTCGCTGATGTCGTCGGGGGCCGGGTGTATTCGGCGGCGACCGGCCTCGGCGCGCATGTCACCGATGCCGACGGCACGAGCGTGTTGCGCTGCGCCGACGTCGACGATATGTCGATGGCGTTGCTGGGCACCGGGTTTGGGTATGCGCCCGAGCGCCGCGCCAGGCAAGCGGAGCTGCTGGCTCGCCTGTTACCGGTGGTTCGCGACGTGCGCCGCATCGGGTCCGCGGCGCTGGACTTGTGCATGGTTGCGGCGGGCCGGCTGGATGCTTATTACGAGCACGGGCTGCAGGTGTGGGATCGCGCGGCGGGTGCGCTCATCGCGGCCGAGGCCGGGGCCCGCGTGGTGTTGCCGGAGCCGAACGGACCGGTCGGCTCAGCCGGGTTGGTGGTGGCTGCAGCGCCCGGGATCGCGGACCAACTGCTCGCCGCCCTGCAGAGTTTCGGCGGCCTGGACCCGATCCTGGTTTGAGTCAGCAGCTGCTGGCGTGAATCTTCGACAGCAGCGAGGGATCTGACGGTTCGTTGGCGCCGGGCCGCAGGGTGGCCAGCACGGCGTCGATGTCGTCGTTGTGGGCCAGCGCGCTGAATTCCGTTCCCAGGACGAGGTCGACGGAGTCATCGGCACGGTTGTCGTTGAACAGTTCGTTGCACGGCGCCACCAGCCACACCGCGGCGGCGGTGGCTTGGCCGGCCGTGCCGAACCGAATCTGGCCTTGGCAGGTCAGCCGGGAGCCGGCGTAGATCGGATCGTTGGCCGCGGTCGGCTGGGCAAATCCCAGATCCTTCATCCCGCCGGCGACGTCGCCCGCCTGCCCGCCCCGGCCGCTGGCGTTCAGGACGCGGACCTTGGTGTCGGCGAGTTTGGCCGGTGTGACATCGATCATCGCGGATCGTGACATCTGCTCACCGAGCTGGGCCGGCGCCGAGCCGGCCTGTTGCGGGGGAGGGTTGCAAGCCTCGGCCTCACGGACCTTCGCCGGTCGCGTCAAGGCGACGATCCACACCACGCCCGTCACCGCCACCAGGAAAACCAACACGAAAATCGCAGGTCGGGGGTTGCGCCGCCGAAATGGACGACCGTGCTTGTCAAAGGCTGTACCCTCGGTGATTTGCGCGACCACAGCTGCACTCTAGCCGGACGCTAAACCCGCTTTTTGAAGCCAAACGGCGGGTTTAAATTGACAGTGTGACGTAAATCACAAGTTAATGGACGGCGATCCGGGCACGAATCATTTGGTGGATGCGTTCGACGCTGGTACAAAGCGTTGCTTGAGGTAACGCAGGCATGTGAGGGGATTGGACGATGCCTACCGACTATGACGCTCCACGGCGCACCGAGACCGACGACGTCTCGGAAGACTCGCTGGAGGAGCTGAAAGCACGACGGAACGAAGCGGCGTCGGCCGTTGTCGACGTAGACGAAACCGAAACCGCCGAGTCTTTCGAGCTGCCTGGCGCTGACCTGTCCGGCGAAGAGCTGTCGGTGCGTGTTATTCCGAAGCAGGCTGACGAGTTCACGTGCTCGAGCTGCTTTTTGGTGCAACACCGCAGCCGGCTCGCCAGCGAGAAGAACGGCGTGATGATCTGTACGGACTGCGCGGCCTGAGTCTGAAGAAGGTCAGCTGCGCAATGCCGACAGCACCCTGTCCGGGTGACGGCAGCTCACCAGCCAGTACGGCGTTGGGTCGTCTGGGTCATCGAGCACGACCAGAATCATCGGTCCGACCCAGCCTCGGTGCAGCACGTAGGCGGCCGGGTCGAGCTGCCGGCCCAGCGCCGCAGATTTTGCCGAGCGGGCAATCTCCGCTGATCGGGCGATCACGGTGACCGGCAAATGCGCGTGCCCCGCCCACAGTTGCACCCCGCTGTCAGCGACGGTCACCCGGATCTCCACCCGGCCAAGCCACCACAGCGTCCCGGCGGCGACCGTGAACAGCGTGGCGAACGGCAGCCACTCGGGAAGCGTCTTGACACCCATGTTGACTTCGAACGCGATCAGCGCTGCTAGCGCGAAACCCAGTGGCCACCACCACCATGGCACCCAAAGCCGTTCGCGATATCGCACACTGTGCGGCGCGACGCGCGTACCTGACACGCGGTCAAGGGTAGTCTGTGGCCCCGTGTCGACCACTCTGGCCGTAGTCCGCCTTGACCCCGAACTGCCCCTGCCCAGCCGTGCGCACGACGGCGACGCCGGCGTGGACCTCTACAGCGCCGAAGACGTCAGGCTGGACCCCGGGAAACGGGCTCTGGTGCGAACGGGCGTCGCGGTCGCCATTCCCTTCGGGATGGTCGGATTGGTGCATCCGCGTTCGGGATTGGCCGCGCGGGTTGGGCTTTCGATTGTCAACAGCCCCGGCACAATTGACGCGGGCTACCGCGGCGAGATCAAGGTGGCCTTGATCAATCTCGACCCCGCCGAGCCGATCCTGTTGCATCGCGGCGACCGCATCGCCCAATTGTTGGTGCAGCGGGTCGAGTTAGTCGAGCTGGTCGAAGTCGCGTCGTTCGACGCGGCCGGGCTGGCCGAGACATCCCGTGGCGACGGTGGTCACGGGTCCTCCGGCGGACATGCGAGTTTGTGATGGCATTCGGTAGACGCTCAGGCAAAGACGACAACGAACAACCGGCCGGCGACGACCCGGTCGAGGCGCCCGTCGAGGAACAGGTTGCCGCCGCGCAGGATCCGGAGGGCTCCGAAGACCTCGACGGGCCGTTCGACATCGATGACTTCGACGACCCCGCCGTCGCGGAGCTGGCCCGCCTCGACCTGGGCTCCGTTCTCATTCCCATGCCGGAGAACGGGCAGCTGCAGGTCGAGCTGACCGAGACCGGGGTGCCCAGCGCAGTGTGGGTCGTCACCCCCAACGGCCGTTTCACGATCGCCGCCTACGCGGCGCCCAAGACGGGCAGTTTGTGGCGTGAGGTGGCCGGCGAGCTCGCCGACTCGCTGCGCAAGGACTCCGCCCAAGTCAGCATCAAAGACGGCCCGTGGGGGCGCGAAGTGGTCGGAACCGCCTCCGGCGTAGTGCGCTTCATCGGGGTCGACGGTTACCGCTGGATGATCCGCTGCGTCATTAACGGCCCGCAAGAGACCATAGAGGCGTTGGAAGACGAGGCGCGTGCGGCGTTGACGGACACCGTGGTTCGCCGGGGAGAGACGCCGCTGCCGGTCCGGACGCCGTTGCCCGTGCAGCTGCCCGAGCCGATGGCCGAGCAGTTGCGGACGGCCGCGGAGGCGCAGCAGGTCTCCGAACAAACCGACGCACAACCTGACGCGCAACAACCGTCCGACGAGCCCGCCGCGCGCCGCAGTGAGGACGGATCTGCCATGCAGCAGCTGCGGACCACCACCGGCGGCTAGCGCCCGGTCCGGTCAACGGTTACGCGTCGCCGAGAGCCGCCAGGCACGCCGCGCCCAGCGCCGCGGTGTCCGCCCCGATCTCATCCAGCGTGACTGTTCGCAGCGCCGCCCGCGGTGCGGCGGCGACCCAATCAACGCCGGCCTGCAGTGGGTGAATCGGGTCGTCGACCGCGGACGCGACGCCCAGGGGCGCGGCCAGCCGGCTCAGCTCGGCCCAGGTTGGCGCGACGTAGGCCGCCGCTTCCTCCATGGCGTCGGGCAATTCCGGCCACTGAGCGCGCCACGACCGGGTCAGCTCCGCGGCCAGCCAGGGCGGGCTCGACGCTTGCATCTGCGCGGTCGTTGCGGCCAGACCCTCGGCGCGCAGCTGGGACGCCGAGTAGCGCGCCGCCAGTGCGGCCGGTGCTGATCCCGGTGCTCCGGCCCAGGCCGGTAGTGCGGCCAGCACGGCGACGGTGTGGTCAGGATGCGCGAGTGCCCACGCGAGGGCGACCGCGGCACCGATCGATACACCGCCGACACAGATCGGACCGTCGTGCGCGGCGGAGTCCAGTGCCGACAGATAGCCGGCGATCAACCGATGCGGTTCGGGCGGCGGAGCTACCAGCAACGCACCCACGTTTTGCAGAGGGGGAGAAAATGCGCGGTAGACGTAGTCGTCGTCGGATCCGGTTCCGGGCAGCAACACCGTTGTGACACCGCGCAGATCGACACTCACTCCCTGATATTGCCCGGCGATTGCCGGAGTCCAAAATTACGTTTGCCCGATTGGCATCGGGGAACTTTCGGGTTTACCGTGTCCGTTGGCATGGATGAGAGCACCGCAGCTTTACCGGCATTGTCAGGAGTCGCCATGGGGGCCCAGAGTTATCTGCGCCGGCTGACCCGTCGGTTGACCGAAGACCCGGAAGAGCTTGACTCCGAGGAGTTATCCGACGAGGTCGCCAGCACCGGAGCCCAGCGCGCGATTGACTGCGAGCGTGGCCAGGAAGTCACCATGATCGGTACCTTGCGCAGCGTGGAATGCAACGGCAAGGACTGCGCGGGCGGCGTGCGCGCCGAGTTGTTCGACGGTAGTGACACCGTCACCTTGGTGTGGTTGGGACAACGCCGCATTCCCGGCATCGACTCGGGTCGCACGTTGCGAGTGCGGGGCCGGATGGGCAAGCTGGAGAACGGCACCAAGGCCATCTACAACCCGCACTACGAAATTCAGCGTTGACCCTGCCTGATAACGACACCACCTATCGCATCAGCCCCGAACGCCTGCTCGCACAGCTAGGCGGCGTCAGTGGGCTGATCTACTCGTCGCTGCCCATCGTCGTCTTCGTGGCGACGTCCAACCTGCTCGGCTTGCTGCCCGCGATCGCGTCCGCCATGGGCGTCGCTGCACTGGTCTTGGTGTGGCGGCTAATTCGGCGGGACTCCACGCAGCCGGCGTTCTCCGGGTTCGTCGGAGTGGCCTTCTGCGCGCTGGTCGCCTACGCCGTCGGAGCGTCCAAGGGGTACTTCCTGGTGGGCATCTGGATGGCGCTGCTGTGGGCGGTGCTCTTCGCGGCGTCGATCCTGATCCGGCGGCCCGTGGTCGGTTACATCTGGAGCTGGGCCACCGGCCGCGATCGCGGTTGGCGTCGGGTACGCCGCGCCGTCTACGCGTTCGACATCGCCTCGCTGTGCTGGACGCTGGTATTCGCCGCGCGATTCGTGGTGCAACGACTGCTTTACGAGGCCGACCAGACGGGTTGGCTCGGCGTGGCGCGGATCGCGATGGGCTGGCCGTTGACCGCGTTGGCGGCGCTGGTGACCTACCTGGCGATCAAGGCCGCGTTACGTGCCATGGCCGCCGATGAGAATCCCGCCGACGATGACGGCGCCCGGCTAGAGGCGGACAGCGTCGCCGATTAGTCGGCGGGCGGTACAACCGCGGGCAACACCAATTTGCGCAGGTCCTCTTCGGCCTCGATGGCCGCGACGAAAAGCAGCTCGTCGCCGCCTTCCAACGGTTCGTCGGCCTCCGGGACGATCACCCGTGCCCCGCGCAGGATGGTCACCAGGGCGGCGTTGCGGGGCAGCCGTAGTCGGCGCACCGGCTTGCCGCCCCACGGGGTGTCGTCGGGCAGGGTGATCTCGACCAGGTTGGCCTGACCCTTGCGGAACTCCATCAGCCGCACCAGATCGCCCACGGCGACGGCTTCTTCGATCAGCGACGCCAACATCCGCGGAGTCGACACCGCCTTGTCCACGCCCCAGGCGTCGGTAAACAGCCATTCGTTGCGAGGATCGTTGACCCGCGCGACCACGCTCGGCACCGCGAACTCGGTTTTGGCCAGCAGGCTGAGCACCACGTTCACCTTGTCGTCGCCGGTCGCGGCGACGACCACATCGAAGTCCTCCAGATGCACCGACTGCAGCAGGGTCAGTTCGCAGGCATCGCCCAGCCGCCAGTGCGCGGCCGGAATGGCGTCGACATCGATGTGGTCGGGGTTGCGCTCGATCAGGGTGATCTCATGGCCGTTCTCGACGAGTTCGCGAGTGACCGAGCGGCCGACGGCACCGGCCCCTGCGACAGCTACCTTCATGTGCGTCGCTCCTTAATCCCGGTCGCCCGGTTCATCGACCCGTTCCCGAATCGAGGTCCTCGCTGGGTGGCAACGCGGCGATGGCGACCGCCTCGGCGGCGCGGCCCGAGATCGCGGCAATGTAGACCTGGTCGCCGGCCTGGATGACGGTCTTCGGTTCCGGCAATATGCCAGTGCCGAACCGGATCACAAACGCCACCCGGGCGCCGGTGGCCTGCTCCAGGTCGGTGGCACGCCGTCCCACCCAGTCCTCGTGCAGATCGAGCTCGGCGACGGCGACGGTGCCGGTGGGATCCCGCCACTTGGCTGTTTCGCTCTCCCGGGTCAACACGTTGAGCAGCCGGTCGGTGGTCCAGGGCACCGTGGCAATCGTTGGGATGCCGAGCCGTTCGTAGACCTGGGCGCGTTTGGCGTCGTAAATCCGGGCGACGACGCGCTGGACGCCGAACGTCTCGCGGGCCAGCCGGGCCGAGATGATGTTGGAGTTGTCCCCGGAGGACACCGCCGCGAACGCGTCGGCCCCCTCGATTCCGGCTTTCAGCAGTACATCTCGGTCGAATCCCTGGCCCAGCACCCGCTCCCCGGCGAACTCCGGACTCAGTCGATTGAAGGCGGTGCTGTCGCGGTCGATGACCGCGACGTCGTGCCCGATTCGGGACAGCGCGTCGGCTAACGAAGAGCCCACCCGACCGCAGCCCATCACAACCACCCGCACTTCAGGTCCTCTCGGTAGGTCCTGTCCGTGTCACTCGCTTGGCAAACCAGGTTCGCCAGAGGCTTTCGGTCGGGAATATTCTCGCCCGGGGAACGCTACCGGTGAGCCTGGCAACGCTTACTCTTGGCTCTCGTGTCCAAACTTTCAACCGCAGCGCGCCGCTTGCTCATCGGCAGACCGCAGCGCAGCGACCGGCTGAGTCACACGCTGCTGCCCAAGCGCATCGCCTTGCCGGTGTTCGCCTCCGATGCCCTGTCCTCGGTGGCGTACGCGCCCGAGGAGATTTTTCTCATGCTCTCGGTGGCCGGGGCGGCCGCGTACGCGCTGACGCCGTGGATCGGGCTTGCGGTGGCCGCGGTCATGTTGGTCGTGGTGGCCAGCTATCGGCAGAACGTGCATGCCTACCCATCCGGGGGCGGCGACTACGAGGTGGTCACCACGAATCTCGGCGACACCGCCGGTCTTGTCGTCGCGGCCGCCCTGATGGTGGATTATGTTCTGACCGTTGCTGTTTCGACAGCCTCGGCGATGGCGAACATCGGCTCGGCGGTTCCCGTGGTGGCCGAGAACAAGGTGTTGTTCTGCGTCGGCGCGATCATCATCGTGATGGCGTTGAACCTGCGTGGGATCCGTGAATCCGGGGCGGCCTTCGCGATCCCGACCTACGCATTCATCGTCGGAGTGGTCGTGATGATCGGCTGGGGGCTGATCCGGATCTACGTGTTGGGAAATCCGCTGCGGGCCGAGTCCGCCGGTTTTCAGATGCATGCCGAGAACAGCCATATCGTCGGTTTCGCGTTTGCGTTCCTGTTGGCCCGGTCGTTCTCGTCGGGCTGTGCGGCGCTCACCGGTGTCGAGGCGATCAGCAATGGGGTGCCGGCGTTTGAGAAACCCAAGTCGCGCAACGCCGCAACGACTCTGCTGATGCTCGGCGGTATCGCAGTGGTACTGCTGATGGGCATTATCGTGCTGGCTCAACAGATACACGTGCAGCTGGTCGACGATCCGGCCACGCAGCTGGGCGGCATCCCGGCCGGCTACATGCAGAAGACACTGGTCACTCAGCTGGCGCAGACGGTGTTCGGCAGCTTCCACATCGGGTTTCTGCTCATCGCCACGGTCACTGCCCTCATCCTGGTTTTGGCGGCCAACACCGCGTTCAACGGGTTCCCGGTGCTCGGCTCGGTGCTGGCCCAGCACAGTTACCTGCCGCGCCAACTGCACACCCGCGGAGACCGGTTGGCGTTCTCCAACGGAATTCTGTTCTTGTCGGCGGCGGCGCTCGCGTTCGTCGTCGCGTTCCGTGGCGAGGTGACCGCGCTGATCCAGCTCTACATCGTCGGTGTGTTCATTTCGTTCACTCTGAGCCAAATCGGGATGGTTCGGCACTGGACCCGGTTGTTGCGCAGCGAAACTGATCCCCGCGCGAGGGGCAAGATGAAGCGCTCGCGAATGGTCAATTCGGTCGGCTTGGTTTCCACCGGTGCGGTGTTGTTCGTCGTGCTGATCACCAAGTTCCTTGCCGGGGCCTGGATCGCCATCGTGGCGATGAGTGCGCTGTTCCTCGTCATGAAGCTGATCCGCAAGCACTACGACACCGTCAACCGGGAATTGGCCGAGCAAGAAGCCGCCCAAACCGAGGTGGTGCTGCCCAGCCGCAATCACGCCCTGGTGCTGGTATCCAAGCTGCATCTGCCCACCCTGCGCGCCCTGGCCTACGCGCGGGCGACCCGTCCCGACCTGCTCGAGGCCCTCACGGTCAGTGTGGACGACGTGGAAACCCGTGCCCTGGTGCATGCGTGGGAGCACAGCAATATCAGCGTCCCGCTCAAGGTCATCTCGTCGCCGTACCGTGAAATCACCCGTCCCATACTCGATTACGTGAAGCGGGTAAGCAAAGACTCGCCGCGCACCGTGGTGACGGTGTTCATTCCGGAGTACGTGGTCGGCCACTGGTGGGAGCAGGTGCTGCACAACCAAAGTGCACTGCGGCTCAAAGGCCGGCTGTTGTTCATGCCCAACGTGATGGTGACTTCTGTTCCCTGGCAATTGAATTCCTCGGAACGACTGCAGGCGCTGCAGCCGCGCGTGGCGCCGGGTGACGCGCGGCGGGGAATCTTCGATTGAGTCCGACATGACCCCCGAGCTGGACGAGGCATATCCCATGCGGCCCGAGCTGTCGACGTCACCCGCGAGTCGGGAATTGACGCTGGTTGCCGGCGCCCCCGCCAACGGCGGCAGTTGCGTGGCGCATCACGAAGGTCGCGTCGTGTTCGTGCGCTACGCCCTACCCGGTGAACGGGTGCGGGTGCGCGTTAACGCCGACCGCGGATCCTATTGGCACGCAGAGACTATCGAGGTACTGGACCCGTCGGCCGATCGGATCGCATCGCTGTGCCCGATCGCCGGCGTGGACGGCGCCGGATGTTGCGATCTGGCATTTACCACCCCCGAGGCGGCCCGCGTGCTCAAGGCACAGGTCGTGGCCAATCAGCTGGAGCGCCTCGGCGGGTATCAATGGACCGGCGAAGCCGAGACGCTGTCGGACTCCGGCCCGATCGGTTGGCGCACCAGGGTCCGGCTCGATGTGGGCAGCGACCGTCGCCCCGGCTTTCACCGCTACCACAGCGACGAGCTGGTGACCGATCTGCGGTGTGCCCAGTTACCGCATGGAATGCTGGACGGATTGGCCACCCTCGACTGGCCGCCGAACGCCCAGGTGCATGTTGCCGTCGACGATGACGGCAAGCGCCATGTGGTGCGCACTCTGCGACAGGGTGGGCGCACCGCGACCAAGGTGGTCGAGGGCGGCTACGAGGTGACCCAGCGGGTGGGCCAGCGTGCCTGGCAGGTGCCGGTGACGGCCTTCTGGCAGGCGCACCGGGACGCCGCGCGGGTGTACTACGGTCTGGTCGCCGACTGGGCCCAGCCGGGTGCGGGCGTGCGGGTCTGGGATCTCTACGGCGGCGCGGGTGTTTTCGCCGCGGCCATGGCCGACGCGGTGGGGGAGTCCGGTCGAGTGCTGACCGTCGACACCTCGCGCGCGTCGTCGCGGGCCGCGCGTGCGGCCCTGGCGGATCTGCCGCAGGTTCACGTCGTCACCGATTCGGTGCGCAGGGCATTGGAGGTGCAACGATCCGGCGCCGATGTGGCGGTGCTGGACCCGCCCCGATCGGGTGCCGGACGTGAAGTGATCGACCTGCTGGCCGGTGCCGGGGTGTCGCGGGTGGTGCATATCGGTTGTGAGGCAGCATCTTTCGCTCGCGACATCGGCTTGTATCGCGGTCATGGTTACGCCGTCGAGAACATCAAGGTTTTCGACGCGTTCCCGCTGACCCATCACATTGAATGCATCGCGCTGCTGACCCGTTAGCCCAAGACGAAGTAGCGCAGCCACAAGTAGAGCGCGCAGACTGCGGTGGAGAGCGCGGTGACGACCACGCCCTTACGGGTGAATTCCCAAAAAGAGATGGGGTTGCCGGAGCGCAGGGCGATGCCGAGCATGACGATATTGGCGGTGGACCCGACGGCGGTCAGGTTGCCGCCCAGGTCGCCGCCGAGCGCCAGCGACCACCACAGCACATTGTGATGCGCCTGGCCCGGCATGGTGGAGGCAAGGTGGCTGACGATCGGTGTCATCGTGGCCACATAAGGGACGTTGTCGATGACACCGGACACCACTACCGAGAAGCCGAGGATCAGCATGCTCGTCACCAGGGCATTGCCCCCGGTGGCCCCGGCCGCCCACCGGCCCACAATCCCGATGACCCCGGTCTTGAGCAGGGCGCCGACCATAATGAACAGACCGACCATGAACAGCAGGGTGTCCCATTCGACGTTGGACATGTAGTCGGACTGGTCCAGCCCGGAGACCAAGACGAGCAGACCGGCGCCCAGCAGCGCCACCAGCGACGGCGCGATATGGACCAGTGGGGACACGATGAAGCCGGCGAAGACCATGACCATGATGACGCTGCATTTGACCAGCAGCCCGCGATCCCGGATGACCTCGCCCTCTTGCAGCGTCATGACGTCGGCGATCCGTTCCGCATCGACTGTGGAAAAACCGCGGAATAGCAGTGGCGACAACGCGATCAAGACCAGCATCACCACGACCACGACTGGCGCCATATTCACCAGGAAGGTGTTGAACGACAGGCCCTTGCGAGCGCCGATGATGATGTTCGGCGGATCACCCACCAGCGTCGCTGCGCCGCCGATGTTGGAGGCGAACACCTCGGCGATCAACATCGGTACTGGGTTGATCTCCAGCCGGTCGCACACCAGCAGAGTGACGGGGGCGATCAACAACACTGCGACGACGTTGGGTAGCACAGCCGAAACGAGCGCCATCACCAGCATCAACAGGATCATGATGCGCAACGGGGAGCCCTTGGCGCGCTTGACGGCCCAGATCGCGACATATTCGAACACGCCGGTCTGGCGCAGGATGCTGACAATCAGCATCATGCCCAGCATCAGAAAGACGACGTCCCAGTCGATTCCGCTCGCTTGGGAATAGAACACGTCGGCGGAATCGATCACCGGCAACAAGATCACCAGCCCGGCGCCTACCAGCGCGACCGTCGTCTTGTTGAAGCGCTCTGTGACGATGAATGCGTAGACGACCACGAACACCGTCATCGCGTAATACATCATCGGCGCCGACCTTGCGCAGGCGCGATCAATGTTCCAACGCCGCGGCTAGTAGGCGCGACGCGGAGACCACCCCGTGCAATGTGCCGTCCTTGACCACGGCTACCAGCGGACTTCGCAGACGCGACATGACCTCGGCCAACTCGATGATCGTGTCGTCGACGTCGACGACGGGTATGTGTTGGCGCTGCTTGGGCATCACTTCGCGAATCGTCTTGCCGCCCAGCTTTTCCGTGGCGTCGTCGGCCACCGATTCGGTGACCACTGCGGCCAACCCGGGATCCTCCTGCACATAGCTGGGCACGATAAATCTGACGACCTCGGATGCCGGCAGTACAGCATATGGCTTCTCGGATACGCCGGTACTCACCACGAGCCCGGTCAGCCGGTGCGCGGCGAGCAGGCGAACTGCGTCCAGCGCACTGGAGTCGATATTCACGACCGGGAACTCTTCGGCAATCTCGCCCGCGCGCATGCGGCCAATCATACGAACGCTGGGCATCAAGAAGTCGTCAAGATTCGCTGTGGAAGCGCAATGGTCCGATCGGTGGTGGCGGCGCAAACGGGACTCCTGGGTCGCTGGACAACAACGCCGACCCGGCTTCCCGGCTCACCGAAGGCCAAGCTATCAGTAGGGCGCTCGGTTCGCTCCGCGCGTTCTGATTTATGGGGACAGATATCGCCGTGGGCAGGCAGGGATGTCGGTCACATTGATCCGTACTCATCCCGCGGTCGCTGCGTAGACTGTCGGGATGCTGGAACAGATCCGCGGCCCTGCAGATCTGCAGTACCTTTCCCAAGAGCAGCTACGCGATCTGGCCGCCGAGATTCGCGAGTTCCTGATCCATAAGGTTGCTGCTACCGGGGGGCATTTGGGACCCAACCTCGGTGTCGTCGAGCTGACGCTGGCGCTGCACCGGGTCTTCGACTCCCCGCACGATCCGATCATCTTCGACACCGGCCACCAGGCTTACGTCCACAAGATGCTGACGGGGCGTTGCCAGGAATTCGAAAACCTGCGTAAAAAGGGCGGGCTGTCCGGCTATCCGTCACGCAGCGAGAGCGAACACGACTGGGTCGAGTCCAGCCACGCCAGCGCGTCATTGTCGTATGCCGACGGCCTGGCCAAGGCCTTCGAACTGACCGGACACCGCAACCGCCACGTCGTCGCGGTGGTCGGTGACGGCGCGCTGACCGGCGGCATGTGCTGGGAGGCGCTGAACAACATCGCCGCCTCCGGCCGCCCGGTGATCATCGTGGTCAACGACAACGGCCGCAGCTATGCGCCCACGATCGGCGGCGTCGCCGACCATCTGGCTTCGCTGCGACTGCAGCCGGCCTACGAGCACATGCTGGAAAAGGGCCGCGACGTGGTGCGTTCCATGCCGCTGTTCGGCAAGATCGCCTACCGCTTCATGCACAGCGTCAAGGCGGGCATCAAGGATTCACTGTCGCCGCAACTGTTGTTCACCGACCTGGGACTGAAATATGTCGGCCCGGTCGACGGCCACGACGAACGCGCCGTGGAGGCCGCGCTGCGGCACGCCCGCGGCTTCGGTGGACCGGTGCTTGTGCATGTCGCTACCCGCAAGGGGATGGGCTACGCGCCGGCCGAAGCCGACGAGGCCGAGCAGATGCACTCGACGGTCCCGATAGACCCGGTTACCGGCCAGGCCACCACGATCGCCGGCCCGGGCTGGACGGCGACCTTCTCCGACGCGCTCATCGGCTACGCTAAGAAGCGCCGCGACATCGTGGCCATCACGGCGGCGATGCCCGGCCCCACCGGCTTGTCGGCGTTCGGGCAACGGTTCCCGGATCGGTTGTTCGACGTCGGCATCGCCGAGCAGCATGCGATGACGTCGGCAGCTGGGCTTGCGATGGGCGGCATGCACCCGGTGGTGGCCATCTACTCGACGTTCCTCAACCGGGCGTTCGACCAGATCATGATGGACGTCGCGCTGCACAAACTGCCCGTCACCATGGTGCTCGACCGCGCCGGCATCACCGGCTCCGACGGCCCCAGCCACAACGGCATGTGGGATCTGTCGTTGCTGGGCATCGTGCCCGGCATTCGGGTGGCCGCACCGCGGGACGGCACCCGGTTGCGTGAGGAACTCGGTGAGGCACTGGACGTCAACGACGGCCCGACGGCGATACGGTTCCCGAAAGGCGATGTGGGCGAAGATATTCCAGCCCTCAAGCGGCAGTCAGGCGTGGATGTTCTCGCGGTGCCGGCCAGCGGGTCTAACCACGACGTGCTGCTGGTCGGGGTCGGCGCGTTCGCGCGGATGGCGTTGGCGGTGGCCAAGCGGCTGCACAATCAGGGCATCGGCGTGACGGTGATCGATCCACGGTGGGTGCTGCCGGTGTCCGATGGCGTGATCGAGCTGGCGTCGCAGCACAAGCTGGTCGTCACGCTGGAGGACAACGGCGTGCACGGCGGGGTCGGATCGGCCGTGTCGGCCGCGTTGCGCAGCGCGGACATCGATGTGCTCTGTCGCGACGTCGGCCTGCCCCAGGAGTTCTTCGACCATGCTTCCCGGGGTGAGGTGCTGGCCGATCTCGGGCTCACCGACCAGGACGTGGCCCGGCGGATCACCGGTTGGGTTGCCGCGCTGGCCAGTTCGGAGTCCGAAGCGGAGATCCGCGAGCACCTCGACTAGTCGTCGGCGTCGTCGGATTCGGCCTTGGATTCGGCCTCGGCCTCGGCTGGCGGCTGCACCGCCTTCGCCAGAGCGGCTACCACGAGTTCGCGCTGCCACGGCCGCGCGTAGCCGGCCCGCAAAAACTCGTCGACGGCCGCGACCGGATCAGCTGCGTCCGCCCAGTCCCAGCACAGGCGGCGCACCAGGTCGGGGGCGATCAGGTTCTCCGGCGGCACCCCCACTCGCTGGGACACCTGCGTCAGCCCCGCCCGGGCCGCCTCCAGCCGTACGGCGGCCTCGGGTTTGCGCCGGCCCCACCGCGACGGTGGCGGCGGCCCGTTGGGCGCCTCGGCCTCTTCCGGCTGGTTGCGGCTTTCCCGGGCCGCTTGCAGCGCGCCCAGCCACACCGAGGCGCTGCGACGCTGGTTGCGTCCACCGAACACCGGCAAGGCGACCAGGTCCTCGACCGTCTTCGGATCGGTCTTGGCGGCGTCGATGATGGCCGAATCCGGCAGGATGCGCCGCGGCGCGACATCACGTCGTTGGGCGATCACGTCGCGCGTCAGCCATAGTTCGCGGACTGCCGCCAGGCCGCGGCGGTCACGCACCTGATGGATTCCCGACGTTCGGCGCCAGCGCTCTCGTCGGGCCGCGGGAACCGCCTCCCGCTCGCCGGCGGTCCGCAGATATTCGAATTCTTGTGCAGCCCAATCAGTTTCGCCTTGGTCGGCAAGGACCTGCGAGATCGCGGCGCGCAGTTCGATCAGCAGTTCCACGTCGAGGGCCGCGTAATTCAGCCAGTCGGTGGGCAGCGGGCGCTTGGACCAGTCGGCCGCGCCGTGGCCTTTGACCAACCCGAAACCCAGCAGCCGCTCGACCATGGTGGCCAGGTTCACCCGGTCGAACCCGGCCAGTCGCCCGGCCAGCTCGGTGTCGTACAGCGCGGGCGGGTGCAGGCCGACCTCGGCCAGACACGGCAGATCCTGATCGGCGGAGTGCAGGATCCATTCGTCGGTGCCGAGCACCTCGGCGACGGGCCGCAACGCGGTCAACGGGTCCGCGTCGTGGCTGACCGGGTCGATGAGCACGGTGCCGGCACCGGCCCGCCGGATCTGAATCAGATATGCACGGTTGGAGTAGCGGAAGCCGGACGCCCGCTCGGCGTCCACCGCAAACGGTCCGTGCCCCTGGTCCAGGAATTCCGCGGCCGCCGCGATCTGGCCGACGCTGACCGAGAGCTCGGGTATCCCCTCGGCGGGGTGCAGGAGCGGGGTTGGTTCGGGTTCGGTGCTGCCGGACTCGGCGGCCGCCGGTTCGCACATGTCAGGCGCGTGACCGCGAGCCCAGGTCGGTGACCCCGACTGGCGGCAGGCCCGAGGCGTGCTCGAGCACCTCGCAGAACGCCTCGACGTGAACGCCGATCTCGGGGGTGGTCGCCGTCCACGAGGCCCGCAGCTCGAGCTGGTGGGCGCGTGCTGGTCCGGAGATGTCGCCGTAGCGCACCGACGTGGTGGCGGTGACGGTGCCGCCCAGCGCGGTGACCTGATCGGTGCGCGACTCCAACGCGTCGACCAGCCAACTCCACGCCACTTCCGGCAACAGCGGGTCGACGGCCTCACTGGAATCCAGGTCGGCCTGCACGTAGGCGACCAGGCGGATGGTGCCGTCCCACGCGTCGGCGCCGTCGGGGTCGTACAACAGGATCAGCCGGCCGAACGCGTCGTCCTCGGATTGTTCGGGGACGATCTCGAGTTCGGGGTGTTTGACCTCGGCCCCCAGGGCGTAGCTGTAGGGCGCGAGGCGCTGCGGTGGCCGGATCGGGCCCAGCTCGATCTCCGGCCGCGCGTTGACGGCGTTCATCGCCGCTACTGCCTCGCGGAAAGGGGCCGGTTCAGCTGAGGTCACAACGTCCGACGCTAGACCTATGGGCTGACACGCCGAAACAGGCGCGCCGAATTGCGCACCCGCCGCGACCAAGCCGTTACCAGAGCTCAACACAATGTCGACAATCGCTGTTTACCCTGCTCAGGTGGCATTTCCGCCAGTGAATCGGGCCGGGCGCTTCTCCCGGTGCGCGGCCAGACCCTCCTGGACGTCTGGGCCGCCGAAACCGAGAAATTCCAGGCCCAACGACGTTTCGAAGGTCGGGGCGAACATCCGGTACCAGGAGTTAAGGCTGCGTTTGGTCCAGCGGATGGCATTTTGGGCGCCCTGCGCCAGATCGTCGGCGATTCGGGTGGCGGTGGCCAGCACGTCGTCGTCGTCGACGCAGATCGAGACCAGGCCGATGCGCTCGGCTTCCTCGCCGACCAGCGTCTCGCAGGTGAGCAGGTAGTACTTGGCTTTGGCCATGCCGACCAGCAGCGGCCAGCAGATCGCGGCGTGGTCACCGGCCGCGACCCCCAGTTTGGTGTGCCCGTCGATGAGTTTGGCGGTCCGGCCCGCGACCGAGATGTCGGCCAGCAACGCCACCACCAGTCCCGCGCCGACGGCCGGGCCCCGGATCGCTGAGACCACCGGTTTGTCGAAGTTGACCAGGTTGAGCACCAGATCGCGGGCCTCACGCATGATGCGGATCCGGCCCTCGTAGTCGCCGATGGTTTCGGCGATCAGGTCGAAGCTGCCGCCGGAGGAAAACGCTTTGCCTTCGCCGCGGACCAGCACAGCCCGCACGCTGGGGTCGCGATCGATCGCCGGCCAGACGTCGGCGAGATCGCGGTGCATCTGCGGCCCGACCGAATTCAGCCCCGGCGCGTCGAGAACCAGCGTCAGGACGCCGTTGTCGCCCGGTTCGAAGCGGAGACTGGGGAATTCGTCGTAATTGACGGAGATTGGTGCTGGTGCCACCGGGCTGATGTTACGCAGCGGCATCGGGCACGCCGGACGGGCTGCGGTCTGCGTGGCAGCATTAAGGCCAATGAGTACTCGTCGCGCACTTCCCGAGTCGCCCTACCTGGCCGCGGTTACTGGTCGCAAACCCGGCCGGGTGCCGGTGTGGTTCATGCGGCAGGCCGGCCGCTCGCTGCCCGAGTACCGGGCGTTGCGCCAAAACCACACCATGCTGGCGGCCTGCTTCGAGCCCGAGATGGTCTGCGAGATCACCCTGCAGCCGATCCGCCGCCATGACGTCGACGCCGCGATCCTGTTCTCCGACATCGTGGTACCGCTGCGCGCGGCGGGCATCGATTTGGACATCGTCGCCGACGTCGGACCGGTGATTGCGCATCCGATACGCACCAATGCCGACATCGATGCGATGAAACACCTTGAACAACAATCGATTCAGCCGATATGCGAGGCGGTCGCGCTGCTGGTCGACGCGCTGGGCGAGGTTCCGCTGATCGGCTTCGCCGGTGCGCCGTTCACCCTGGCGTCCTATCTGGTCGAGGGCGGTCCCAGCCGTAATCACGCGCGCACCAAGGCGATGATGTGGGCCGAACCCGCGAGCTGGCATGCGCTGATGTCGAAGCTGACCGACCTGACCGTCACGTTCCTGCGCGGTCAAATCGACGCCGGGGTCGATGCCATCCAGGTGTTCGACTCGTGGGCCGGAACGCTGTCGCTGGCCGATTATCGGCACTACGTAATGCCTTACAGCACAAAGGTTTTCGCTGCCCTGGCCGAATGCGGTGTCCCGATGACACACTTCGGCGTCGGGACGGCCGAGCTGCTGGGCGCGATGTCGGCGGCCCTGAAGCCGGCCACCGCGACGGCCGTCGGGGTGGATTGGCGAACCACGCTCAGCGACGCGGCCAGCCGCGTCGAGCCCGGCACCGCACTGCAGGGCAACCTCGATCCGGTGGTGTTGCTGGCGGGCTGGCCGGCGGTGGAGAGCGCCGCGCGGGCGGTGGTCGACGACGGACGCCAAGCCGTCGACGCCGGGGCTGCCGGCCACGTCTTCAACCTCGGCCACGGAGTGCTGCCGGAGACCGACCCCGGCGTGCTGACCGAACTGGTGTCGCTGGTCCACTCGCTATGACTGTTCGCTCGTATTGTGTTGTGGGCGGCGGTATCTCAGGCTTGACGGCGGCTTACCGGCTGCGCCAGGCCGCCGGCGACGACGCGACGATCACGCTGTTCGATCCCGGCGACAAGCTCGGCGGGATCTTGCGCACCGAGCGGGTGGCCGGGCGGCCGATGGAGCTGGGCGCCGAGGCGTTCGTGCGACGCCGCCCCGAGATGCCGGCGCTGCTGGCCGAGCTCGGGCTCTCCGATCGTCAAATGTCCACCACCGGCGCCCGGCCATTGATCTACAGCGGCCAGCAGTTGCACCCGCTGCCGACGGCCACCGTCGTCGGGATCCCGTCGTCGGCGACGTCGGTGACCGGTTTGGTCGACGACGCCACCATCGAGCGCATCAACGCCGAGCCCGAGCGCCCGTTGGACTGGCAACCCGGCAGTGACCCCGCCACGGCCGAATTGATCGGCGACCGATTCGGCCAGCAGACCGTCGCCCGGTCGGTGGACCCGCTGCTGAGCGGGGTGTACGCGGGTTCGGCGGCGACGATCGGGCTGCGCGCCGCGGCTCCCAGCGTGGTGGCGGCGCTGGATCGCGGCGCCACCAGCTTGACCGATGCGGTCCGGCGCGGGTTGCCGCCGGCCAGCGACGGGCCGGTGTTCGGTGCGCTGGACGGCGGCTACCAAGTGCTGCTCGACGAGCTCGTCGAGCGCAGCCGGCTGCGGTGGGTGCGGGCCGCAGTGGACCGGCTCGACCGTGCCGAGCGCGGCTGGTCGCTGCGCGACGACGCCGGATCGCACTGGGACGCCGACGCGGTGATCCTGGCCGTTCCCGCCCCGCGGCTGGCGCGGTTGATCTCCGCGGTGGCCCCGCGCAGCAGCGCCGCCGCCAGCCGGATCGCCAGTGCGTCGTCGGTGGTGGTGGCGCTCGGGGTGCCGGGTGATACCGCGTTCCCGGAGTGTTCGGGTGTGCTGATGGCCAGCGGAGAGCCGTTGCGGGCCAAGGCGATCACCCTGTCGTCGCGCAAATGGGGCCTGGGAGGCGACGTGCAATTCCTGCGGTTGTCGTTCGGGCGATTCGGCGACGACCTGGCCGCCACCGCGACGGATGAGCAGCTGTTGGCCTGGGCGGCCCAAGACCTGGCCGCCGTGTTCGGGTTGGACGTCGAACCCGTCGATGCCCGGGTGCAGCGCTGGATCGAGGCAATGCCGCAGTACGGGCCGGGTCACGCCGACGTGGTCGCCGAGATCCGCGCCGGCCTGCCGCCGACCCTGGCGGTGGCCGGCAGCTACCTCGACGGCATCGGGGTACCTGCGTGTATCGGGGCCGCCGGGCGCGCGGTCGAGTCGCTCCAAGCGGAAGTGGCACGATAGGGGGCATGGCCAAACTCGACTATGAGTCCCTGAACTCGACGATTCGCTACCTGATGTTCTCGGTGTTCTCTGTGGAGCCCGGCGAGCTCGGTGAGCAGCGTGACGCCGTAATCGACGACGCGACCCGGTTTTTCAAGCAACAGGAAGAACGCGGCGTGGTGGTGCGCGGCCTCTACGACGTCGCGGGTCTGCGGGCGGACGCCGATTTCATGATCTGGACGCACGCCGAGCACGTCGAGGCGTTGCAGGCCACCTACGCCGATTTCCGCCGCACCACCACGCTGGGGCGGGCCAGCTCGCCGGTATGGAGCAGTGTGGCGCTGCATCGGCCGGCGGAGTTCAACAAGAGCCACATCCCGGCGTTCCTGGCCGGTGAGGAAGCCGGTGCCTACATCTGCGTGTATCCCTTCGTGCGGTCCTATGAGTGGTACCTGCTGCCCGACGAGGAACGCCGCCGCATGCTCGCCGAGCACGGCATGGCGGCCCGCGAGTACAAGGACGTCCGCGCCAACACCGTTCCGGCGTTCGCGCTCGGCGACTACGAGTGGATCCTGGCCTTCGAGGCGCCCGAACTGCACCGCATCGTCGACCTAATGCGCGAACTGCGTGCCACCGACGCCCGTCGGCATACCCGCGAGGAGACGCCGTTCTTCACGGGGCCGCGGGTGCCCGTCGAGCAGCTGGTGAACGCACTGCCATGACCACTGAATTCGATCCGACCGACCCGACCCGTTTCGAGCAGATGTACCGCGACGACCGGGTGTCGAACGGGTTGCCCGCCGCCACACCATGGGATATCGGCGGCCCGCAGCCGGTGGTCCAGCAGCTCGTCGCGCTGGGCGCCATCAAGGGCGAGGTGCTCGACCCGGGAACCGGGCCAGGCCATCACGCGATCTATTACGCCGCCAAGGGGTATTCGGCCACCGGCATCGACGGCTCGGAAGGGGCCGTGGCAAGGGCTCGGGCCAACGCGCAAAAGGCCGGCGTATCAGTCAATTTCGAGTTGGCAGACGCCACCAAACTGGATGGGTTCGACGGCCGGTTCGACACCGTCGTCGACTGCGCCTTCTATCACACCTTCAGCAGCGAACCCGAGTTGCAGAAGTCCTACGCGCAAGCGCTGCACCGGGCCACCAAGCCGGGCGCGCGGCTGTATATGTTCGAGTTCGGCGAGGGCAATGTCAACGGCTTCAAGATGATGCGGTCGTTGTCCGAGAACGACTTTCGCGACCTCCTTCCGCTCGGTGGCTGGGAGATCACGTACCTGGGCACGACGACCTATCAGGTGAACATGAGCGCCGAGACCCTCGAGTTGATGGCCGCGCGAAATCCCGACATGGCCGAGCAATCGAAGTCGCTGCTGGAGCGGTTTCGGGCGATGGAGCCGTGGCTGGTCAACGGTAGGGTGCACGCCCCGTTCTGGGAAGTCCACGCCACCCGGATCGACTGAGCTTTCCCCGCCCTCGAGTGTGCGTTCTAGGCTTTCACTGTGCGGCTAGGGCGCAGATTTCGCGGAATTCTCGCCCCCAGCGCACCCTCGAAGCCCTCACCGCACACTCGAAGGGTGAGTTGCGACACGCTTTTCGACCGCTAACCGAACCCGCTGCTAACCGTTGCCGCGGGTTGCGTCGGCCAAAGCGTTCGCGACGCGGTCGCCACTCTGGTGATGGCTCAGCGCCCGGATGGACACGTCATGGCTGCCCGCCGCCTGGCGAAGCGCGCCCACCGTGGCCTGCTCGCGCGGATGGTGGCTGAACGGGTCGAACGAGTACCAGCGCATGGCGTTTTCGTAGGTCATCTTGTTGATGTCAGTTTCGGGGACGCCGTGGCCGCCGAGAACATCCCAAAGTTGTTCGGGCGCTGAGGGCCACATCGAGTCGCTGTGCGGGTAGTCGGCCTCCCACGCGATGTTGTCGATGCCGATTTGGTGTCGCAGCTGGATTCCGACGTCGTCGCTGATGAAGCACGTCAAGAAATGCTCGCGAAACACCTCGCTGGGCAGCTTGTTGCCGAAGTCCTGGTGCGTCCACGTCGAGTGCATCTCGTAGGTGCGGTCGGCCCGCTCCAGGAAATACGGGATCCACCCGGTGCCGCCCTCGCTCAGGCCGATCTTGAGACCGGGGTATTTCTTGATCGGTGCCGACCACAGCAGATCCGCGGCGGCCTGCACGATGTTCATCGGCTGCAGCGTGATCATCACATCCATCGGCGCGTCGGGCGCGGTGATGGCCAGCTTTCCCGAGGAACCGATGTGCACGTTCATGACCGTGTCGGTATCTACCAAGGCTTCCCAGAGCGGAGTCCAGTAGTCATCGTGAAAGCTGGGATGACCCATCGCCGCTGGGTTTTCGGTGAATGTCAACGCGTGCACGCCACGATTGGCGTTGCGTCGTACCTCGGCCGCGCAGGCTTCGGGGTCCCAGATCGCCGGTAGGCACATCGGGATGAACCGTGCCGGATACGCCCCGCACCACTCCTCGACATGCCAGTCGTTGTAGGCCCGCAACAAGGCCAGGCCGAACTCGGGGTCCTCGATGGCGAACAGCCGGCCGGCGAACCCGGGAAACGTCGGAAAACAGATCGAGGCGAAAATCCCGCCCGCGTTCATGTCCTTGACCCGCTCATCGACATTCCAACACCCCGGCCGGATCTCGTCCAGACCCTGCGGTTCGAGCCCGTACTCCTCCTTCGGCCGACCGGCCACCGCGTTGAGCGCCACGTTCGGAATCACTACATCGCGAAATTGCCAGCTATCGCTGCCATCTGGGTTGTGCACCAACCGTGGCGCCTCGTCGGCGTACTTCTTGGGCAAGTGATTCTTGAACATGTCCGGTGGCTCGACGATGTGGTCATCGACGCTGATCAGGATCATGTCGTCTTTGTTCATACTCGTGTGCTTCCCGATAGTTAGACAACCTTACCGTTGGCGCAACGGTACCGCAGCTGGCGCAACGGCGAAAGCATGCGACAGCTGGGAAATCCGCAGACGTGCCGACCGCTTAGGCGTCGGGGACCAGGCGCAGCGAGATCGAGTTGATGCAGTATCGCTGATTCGTCGGTGTCGGATAGCCCTCGCCCGCGAACACGTGACCGAGATGGCTGTGGCAGTTCGCGCAGAGCACCTCGGTACGTGTCGTCCCCATCGAGTGGTCTGGACGCAGAATCACCGCATCGGAGTTGGACGGGTCGAAGAACGACGGCCAGCCGCAGTGTGAATCGAATTTCTCTGTGCTGCGGAATAATTCGGCTCCGCAGGCACGGCACTCATAGATGCCCTCGGTCTTGGTGTCGGTGTACTCACCGATGAACGGCCGTTCGGTGCCGGCGCGACGCAGCACCTGGAACTCTTGCGGGTTGAGTTTCTTGCGCCACTCGTCGTCGGAGAGTTGCACCTTCGGCTGCGACAAGTCGGGTGAAGTCATGCATCCACGCTAGCTCGAATGGCGCTAACCCGCCGCGCCCGGCTCCGCCGCGCTTGCGGTCACCGCGTCGCGATCCGGCTTTGCCGGCAGCCAGGCAGGGTCAATCCCGTCGTCCAGCCGGTCCTCGGCCTTGGCGTCCAGGTAGCGGAAGTACAGCACGGTGAACGCGACGATCAGCAGCAACGACCAGCCGTAGGTGATCTTCAGGTAGTGCAGCGCACGGCCATACCGCATGTATCGGTAAATCAGCCAGTCGTCCAGCGCCATGAAGCCATAGATCCCCAGCCAGGCCGGCCAGTTTCGAATCAGCGAGTTCTGCAGCACCACCGTCATCAAGAACGGGAACAGCATCATCGAGTAGTAGCCCTGGGCCAGCGGCAGCACCAGCCAGGAACACAGCAGCAGCACACCCGACGAGTTGGTGAACCAGAACAGCGGGTCTCGGGTGCGGTAGTAGCGGTACAGCAGCCACAGCGCGCCGATCGCGAGCAGAACGAACAGAATTCGCAGGAAGACGATCAGCCAGGTGGGCAGGCCGAAGTACACGCCGTTGCCCTCGATCGAGCTGTTGAAGTAATCCCGGACGCCCCCGATGTAGGGCAGCGTTTTGGTGACGAAGTCCATCGGGTCGCTGACCAATGGCCAGGCGACCACGTTGATAACCGCGGGCACGACGAACGCCGGCACCAGCGTCCGCCACTGCCGGTTCAGCAGCGGCAGCAACAGCAGCGGAGCCAGCACGGGTTTGAGCGTGAGCGTCAGGCCGATCACGAGGCCGGCCCACCATTGATGGCTGACTTTGCCGTCCAGCAGCCATTTGAAGAAGAGCACTTCCGCCAGCAGCACGCAGCCGTTGATGTTCGTGAACACCAGCGTGCTGGTCACGCTTTCCGTGCAGAACATGGCCAGCAGCAGGGCGGGGGCGGCCACCGAGGACAGCGTGTAGTTGAACAACCGCAGCAGCAAGTACCAGGCGATCAGGATCGCCACGGTGTTAATGCCGATGAACAGGTAGCGCGACGGCGAGAAGGACAGGTACCCGAACGGCGCCATCAACAGCGTGCCGCCGGGCGGGTACAGGTAGTGCGGGTCGACGTAGTCGAAGTGCTCGTTGTAGATGTCCAGGCCGTGCCGGAAGTTATTCACCGCGCGGTACACCGGTTTGAAGTCGTCGGTGATATTGCCGTTGAGGGTGAGGATGATGCTGCGGTGCAACACCGACATAATCGCCACCGGCCACAGCACCGACCGCAGGATTATCGGCGTGCTCGGTGGACCGGTGGGCGGACGGAACGCGGCGAGCAGCCAGTCGCGTAAGCCGGATCGGGTGGGGTCAGCTGCCGTCACCAGCGCACCGTACACCGGCGCGCACGCCCAAGTGTCAGGCGGGACAGTACGTGTCGGTTCCGGGTAGCTTGCCGCTGTCGAGATAGCCGAGCAGCGGCGGGACAGCGCATGGCGCGTAGATACTGGCGCCGTGGCCGATGCCCTGCCACATCACCCGCCTGCTGGCCGCGTTGGCGTTGATGACGGTGGCCGCGGTCGCCGCGACTCCCTCAGAGCCGACGATCGGGTCGTTCTGCACGCCCATCAACACGACGTCGATCTTGAGGTCCTTGGGCGGCGGCGGTGGCGAACCCGTCGGCCAGTGCACGCATTTGACCAAGTTGAACGCGGCCACCGTGCCGAACTGGGGGTAGAGCTTCCCCCACGCGACGACGAGTTCACGAACCCGGTCCGGGGTCGGGCGGTTGATGGCGTCGCTGCAGCCGCTGACGAACTGGCCGTCGCTGTCCTGGGTGCTGTCCGCGCGGTTGATCAAGGCGTTGAGCTGGTTGGCGTCGCCGGAGCGTGCCGCGGCGAGTGCGTTGGCCAGGCTGGTGGTGGCGCCGACGCGGTCGCCGGACGGGAAGCCCAGCGCGACGGTGATGGCACTGGCCACTTCGGCCACCGAGGCGCCGCCGGGCCCCTTACCGGCGCGGGCGTCGGCCAGCAGCGCGTTCACCGCGCCTTTCGGGTCGGAGCCCAGCGCGCAGTTGACCGCAATGCACTGCGCGGCGAACGCGTCGAGAGCGGCCTGCTGGCCTTTGACCTGTTGCTCGGCGACGGCTTCGGCGCCGGTACCCAGGGCAACCGGGGAGTCCAGGATCAGCCGGGCGACCTTGGTGGGACGCGAGGAGGCGTAGGCCAGCGCGACTTGGGCGCCGTTGCCGATGCCGACCAGCGCGACGGCGGGCACGTCCCACAGGCTGCGCAGTCGCTCGATGTCGGAGGCGGCGTGGGCGTCGTCGTAGGCACTGGCGCCCGGTGCGATCGCGTCGGTGCAGTTGGAGGTGGCGTTGTTGGAGACGTCGGAGAGGTTGGCAACCGGGTCGTCGCCGCTCTGGAACTGCGCCTGATCCCGCATCGCCTGGCGGTCAAGGCGATCCCGGCAGTCGATCGGGCTGGACGTGCCGATACCGCGGCGGTCGACGGCGACCACCGAGTGCGTTTGCAGTACGTCGGTGCCCGCTCTGGACAGCCAGACCGGCAGCTGTGTCGAGGACGGCAGGTCGGAGCCGGTGGTGAAGACCAGCGGACCGGCGTCCTTCGGGGTCCGGCTCAACTTGGCCCGCACCACCCCGATGCTCAAGGTGCCGGCCCCGCCGTTGACCGGATCGAGGTCGGCGTCGTAATTCGCGCAATCCAGCTGGACGTCGGGCGCGGGTCGCACTCCGGCGTCGGTGAAAACCTTCGATGTGCAGTCGTGCCAAGACAAGTCGTTCTTCGGTGCGGCGATCGGTGGTGGACCGCTAGGTGGTGGCTTCGATGGGGCCACGCCTTGGGGTCGGGCGCCGGAGTTGGTGGCGAACCGCGGGTCCGCGGCCAGGCCCGGGACGCAGCCGGCCAGCACGGTGCTCACCGCAACCCCCGCCGCGACCAGGGTCGTGGCGGACCTGACGTGCCGACTCATGCCGACCACAGTAGCCACCGGGCGCGGCTTTGCCGTGTCGTCACGCCCTAGGCCTTCGTGTAGCGGGTGTACAGGTAGCCGGCGTCGTCGGTCAGGACGTGGGCGCAGCGCATCCGGGTCAGTACTTGGTCCGGGCCGGTCGAGATGCGCCGGGCCAGGCCGCCGACGACGTAGGGCGCTATGGTCAGGCACAGCTCGTCGAGCAGGTCACGCTGCATGAACGAGCCGAGCAGCGTCGGGCCGCCTTCGGTGAGGACGCGACGCATTCCCCGTGCTCCCAGGATCGCCAGCACGGCGGCTTCGTCGACCTCGCCGGGATCCTTGCCGGAGCAGTCGACCACCTCGGCGCGGTCGGTGAGCCGGCGGCGTGTCTCGTCGGCGGCAGCCGTGCAGGTAAGGACCAGGGGCGATACCTCGGTCCGGGTGAACACCGGCATATCCCGGTCCAGCCGGCCCGATCTGGTGATGATCGCCACCGGGGGGATTTCGGATTGCCCCCGGGCCTGCCGGTGCTGGCGCTGGGCGGCGCCGAGCTGGGCTCCGGAATAGCCTTCGATGCGCACGGTGCCCGCGCCGACCACGATGACGTCAGCGAGTTCGCGCAGCAGGTTGAAAATGAGGCGGTCGCCGGACCCGCCCATGGAGCCGGATTTACCGTCGGTGGTGGCCCCGCCGTCGACACTGGTGATGAAATTCGCCCGCACCCAATTGCGCTGCTGTTCGGGATAGGCATAGAGCTGGGGGAGCTCGCCGTCGCCGAGTTCGCGCACCGAGCCGAGCAGCGTCAGTGAGGTCTCGACGTTGCCGGCGGCCGCAGAGTCGGGCATGAGGTTGATTGCAGCACGCCGTTACAGTTCCTGCATGCACGGGTCCACCTCACCGGGTCATCTGGTGGATCGGCATCCGACCGTGTCGCCGGAACGACTGATCGCCCAATTGAGGCCGCCGCCAACGTTCGCCGACGTGAGCTTCGCGACGTATCGTCCCGATCCGGCCGAACCGACCCAGGCCGCCGCGGTCATTGCTTGCCAGGACTTCTGCCAACAGGCCGTGCAGCGGCGCGCGGGCCGGCGAAAGCTGTTGGGTAAACGGGCGGTGCTGCCGGGCGTCGGGCTCTACCTCGACGGTGGATTCGGCGTGGGTAAGACCCATCTGCTGGCCTCGGCTTACTACCAATTGCCCGGCGACGGACCGGAATCCGAAACGCCCAAGGCGTTTGCGACATTCGGCGAGCTGACCCAGCTGGCCGGGGTATTCGGTTTCGTCGAATGCATTGAGCTGCTGGCCAACTACACCGTGGTGTGCATCGACGAATTCGAACTCGACGATCCGGGCAACACCACGCTGATTTCGCGGCTGCTCGCGGCGTTGGTCGAAAAGGGAGTGTCGGTGGCTGCCACCTCCAACACGCTGCCCGAACAACTCGGCGAGGGCCGCTTCGCCGCGCAGGATTTTCTGCGTGAAATCAACACGCTGGCAAGCATTTTCACCACAGTGCGGATCGACGGGCCGGACTATCGGCACCGCGACCTGCCGCCGGCGCCGCAGCCGCTGTCCGACCAGGAGGTGACCGCGCGTGCCGCGGGTGTGCCCGGTGCGACGCTGGACGACTTCGATGCGCTGTGCTCGCATCTGGCGACGATGCACCCGTCGCGGTATCTGAGTTTAATCGAGGGTGTGACCGCGGTGTTTTTGACCGGAGTTCATGCCATCGACGACCAGAACGTCGCGCTGAGGCTGGTGTCGTTGACGGATCGGCTCTACGACGCCGGCGTTCCGGTGGTGGCGTCCGGGGCGAAGGTGGACGCCATCTTCAGTGCGGAGATGCTGGCCGGTGGCTACCGAAAGAAATACCTGCGCGCGACGTCTCGGTTGTTGGCCCTGACCGCGGGGGGCTAACGCACCTCGCGAACCATGACGTAGTCGTGCTCGCGTAGGTCGTCGCCCACCTGAAATGTCCTGGTGCCGGTGATCCTGAATCCGTTCTTCGTGTAAAAGCGTTGTGCGCGTTGGTTTTCCCGATTGACGCCCAGCCACACGCAGCGGATGCCCCAGTCGGCGGCGGTGCCCAGCGCACGTTCCATCAGCGTTGCCGACCACCCGCCGCCGTGGTAGTCGGGCAGGACGTACATCTTCGACAGCTCGGCGGCGGGGCGGATCTCGACAGCGCGGGCGACGTCGGGGTTGTCCTCGACGCCGTCCACCAGCATCGCGTAGCCGACGATCCGGCCATCGTGTTGCGCGGCGAGGATCGCCCGCTGCGGGTCGGTCAGATACGCCGCGAAGCGCTCGGCCGACAAGTTGGTCGCGATGAAGGACGCGACGTTCTGCAGCTCGATCGAGGGCGGGCACGCCAACGGAAACGTGCGCGCGGCAACGTCGGCCAGCTCGTGCGGATCAACAGAATCGATCGTGGCGAGATGGACGCTTCCCGTCACATGTTCCATTGCGCGAGGTGCTGGCCCGTCTTACGGTCCAGCAGAACGACATTGGACACCGGATCGCGGTAGGCGTCCCAATACACGCCGCCGCGCACGATCGCGCCGTTCGGCACATTGCCGAGCGCGGCGTCCAGCGCATCGGGGGCATCGTTGGCCCGAGGCTTGTACGCGTCGGCGTACGGAGTGACGCCGTCGAAGCTGAAGCTGGTGGCCATGATGTAGGGATTGGGCACCCGGATCGCGCGGATCGTCACGTCGGCACGGTCGGCGGTGCTGCCCGGAAAGCTTTTGATCGGAACGCCCTCGCGCGTGTAGCCGAATCCCGGGGGCGGGTCGCACGGCGCGACACTGCTGACCGTCACGTCGGCGATGTAGGTACCGGTGTCCACCCGCAGCGTGTCGCCGATGTGGCCGATCGGGGCGTCCCCGGCGTGCGCGCGTGGGGCGGCCACGCCGATCGCGGTGATACTCGCCGCGGCAACGAGGAACGCGGACAAGACGATGAGCCAGCGGTGCGTCTTCGCCATGTCTTACGCCTCCTAGGCAACCTTGCAGGGGACCTTCGCATGATCGCACACGGGTATCGGGAACGGGAGGGGTTGGTCAGCGCGGGCAAGGCCCCGTCGCGGATGTGACCTGGATCATCGAAGAGATGCGCGCGCGCCGCCGCTCTGAGACTATTTGTGAACTATGAAACCCCTCCTCGCGCTGCTGAGCTTGGCCGCGATCATCGGCACGGCCGCGCCGGCATCCGCCGACGCCAGCGACGACCAATTCCTTGCCGCGCTCACGGCGTCGGGCGTCACCTACCAGGACCCGGGCAAGGTGATCGCGGCGGCCAAGTGGGTCTGCCAATCGCTCAACCAGGGCACCCAGATGGCCGATGTGGTCAGGACCGTCCAGTCCGAAAACGCCGGACTGCATCAGGAAAACGCCGCCAAGTTCACCGCACTGGCCGCCAGCGCGTATTGCCCCAGCAAGCTCCCGCCTCCGGCTGCCGCGCCCGCCCCTGCGGCCGCCACCCCGACGAATAGCGGCTAGTCGCTAGCGTCCGGCACGGCCTCGTCCGCGATTTGCGCTAACCGTCTGCGCCCGGGCGCGCGTCCCAGCTCCAGCGGACCCATCCCGGGAATGGTGCGCGGGGGGACTGTCGCGGTGCGTCGCTTCCGCCAGTGACCGGCCGCCGAGAGACGCCAGTCGGCCGCCCACCTCCACTCGTAGACCTCGAGCGTGCCCAGGTTCGACGCGATTGCTCCCATTCGTAGGTGAGCGTTGCGGTCGTCGATCCATGAGGCGATCACCCACACTGCGTCGAGATCATCCTCGGGAATCTCGAAACTCCAGGACAGCTCGTCGTCATCGCAGCCCATCGACGGACGGCTTTGCGGCTTGGGCGTGGACACCTCGAGTCGATTGCCATCGGCTTCGGTGTCAAGTGCCACCTCGTAGCGCACCGCCGGTCCCACCATCCGCAGGCTGACCTGCAGGCGGGCAATGTTCTTGCGCCGCGGCGTAAGACGATCGATCGCGAGGACAACACCTGTGGCACCGGGTTTGTGCAGCCGCGCCTGCAGCTGATTCCCCCCGGCGATCAGCCCAAGCACAGCGATGATTCCGACAAAGACGTCTAGAACGATGATGATGGCGGCCACGTCGATCCAGCCAACACCATCCGAGGGTGCATTGCCCGACTCAGGGGGATGCGTGCCCGCCACAACTCTGAAAGAATCTCGAAATTATGAGGCGCCTATTGACGCTGTTGAGCGTCGGAGCCGCGATCGCCCTGGCCGCGCCAGCACACGCCGATCCCAGCCCCAGTCCCACACAGACTCCGGACCCGGCCGTGGACGTTGATTTCCTGGCCCAGCTCAGACAGGCCGGGCTCAACTTCCAGGATCCGGCCGCCGCGATATCGGCTGCCAGGACGGTGTGCGAGTTGGTCGATAACGGCGAGCAGGACACGAATATCGTCAACAACCTGCAGCTGCGCAATCCGGGATTCAGCGGCAACGGTGCCGCCAAGTTCACCGCAATCGCGGCCAATTCCTACTGCCCGCGCTACGTAACCGGGGAGGGTTGACCTCCCAATCCGGACGGCACTCACTGAGCGCCGACCTGGTTGCCGCTCACGCTATGTACTTCGATCCGGGACCGCTGACCGCAGGTGCTCTGGTTGCGACCTGGCAGCTGGACCTGGGTTCCGCGACCGTCATCGTGTTGCTGACCGGTGGGTACGCCTGGTGCTATCGGCGCGGCCGGGGCAGTGAACCGCGGCAGGCCGCCTGCTTCGGCGTCGGCATGCTGCTGTGGATGCTGGCCACGATCGGCGCCATCGGCACCTATGCCTACCTGCTGTTCTGGGTGCGTGCGCTGCAAGTCCTGCTGCTGATTTATCTGGTGCCATTTTTCCTTGCCCAGGGCAAACCACTGACCGTCCTACGCAACGCGCTGGGCCCGCACGGCCGCGACCGCTTTGATCGGCTGCTGGGAACCGGGTTGGCTCGAGTGATCGCGCACCCGTTGACGACGTCGCTGGCGATGCTTGCCACGCCGTGGCTGCTCTATCTGTCACCCTGGTACACCGCGGCCCTCGAGAACGAATGGGTCGGCGCCCCAACTCGAGTCATGTTGGTGTTTATCGGCTTTGGATACTTTTACGCGCGTCTCCAGGCAGATCCCGTTCCCCGCAAGTATTCTCAGCTCATTTCGCTGCTCATTAGCGTCGCCGAAACCCTCGGCGACGGGGTGCTGGGTTTGGTCCTCTGGCAGGGCTCGTTGATCGCCTCGGCGTATTACGTTGCGTTGCACCGTAGTTGGGGCCCGGATCAGCGGTTGGACCAGACTATCGGCGCAGGGGTGTTATGGATCCTCGGAGACCTCGTCGGGCTGCCGTTTGTGCTGTTGTTGATGCGCGCACTGTCGCGTGATGAAAGCGCGCACGCCGTCCAGGTCGACGCCGAGCTGGACCGGGCAGAGGTGGCCGAGTCCGACGATGCCGCGCCATCAGGATTGTGGTGGGAGAGTGATCCCCAGTTGCGCGAACGATATCGACGCGGCTGATGGAACTTCATTTAACGTGTTAATCCTCGGCGAATTCATAAGTCCGCTATGTTCCCCAAGACCCAGCGACTACCTCTTAGGAGCCAATAGTGAAGCAGATATCGGCGACGGCAGCCGGTTTGGCCGCGACCACCCTGGTGGTCGGCGCCGCGGTTACGGGGTGTGGAGGCGACACGGTGCCGGCCCCAAAGTCATCGGCCACATCGTCGAAATCTTCTGCCCCGGCAATGTCTGCGGCGGCACCGACATCAAGCAGCGCCGCCGCGCAGCAGTACACCAATTTGCTGATCAAGCCCAGCGACATCGTCGTGCCAGGCGACAACTTCAAGCTGCAGCAAACGGTGCCGGTGCCCAACCCGGCTGGCATCAGTGGCCTGTTCGCCAACGATGCCGGTTCTCGCACGGTCAATGACACGATCTACGTCTATCCCGACGCCGGCGCCGCGACACAGGCGCGTGACATGTCGGTGTCGACGTTGACCGACCCCGATTTGGGCGTGCGGGGAGGAACGCCGACACCGGTCGACGTGGGCAACGGCGGCACGATGGCTGTCGGGACGACGATGAGGCCCGAGGGTCCGAAGTCAAAGGGAAGCGTGATGTTCACCGAGGGCAAAACCTTCGTTGACATCGAGTTCGAAAGTGCAGCCGGTGATCCGCTGCCACCGGATTTCGTTCTCGATGTCGCGCGCAAGCAGGACGCGGCGATCAAGGCCGGCCTGCCCGGCTGAGTGAATCAGCCGGCGCGCCCCGCGCGGACGGCTTCTTCCAGCAGGTCGGCAGCACGGGCGACGCTTTCGGCGGGCTTGGTCATCTCGGCGGCTACCTCGCGTGCTCGGGTGGTGTATTCCGGCGTGAGTATCGAGCGCAGGTCCGCGACGAGTAAATCCAGTGTGGTGGAAAAGAATTCGCGGGCAGCGCCGACTCCCAGCCGGGTGACCGCCTCTGCCCAGACCTGTTGGTCGTCAACGGCAAGCGACAGGATCAGGGTGGGGATCCCGGCGCGCATCCCGGTTGCCGTGGTTCCGGCACCACCATGGTGAACGACCGCGCGGCACGCCGGGAAGATCGCCGCGTGGCTGACCGCGCTGACCACCTTGATGTGATCGGCGTGCGGAATCTGAGATAGGTCGTGCGAGCCGCCGGCAATCAACGCCCGCTCGCCCAACTGCGCGCAGGCCGCGGTGATCACCATGGCGGTCTCGACAAAAGAGGGCAATTGCATGCCGCCGCCGAAGCCGAAGTAGATGGGCGGTGTTCCCACGTCGGTCCACGACAAGACCTCAGCGTCGACGTAGGTCGGCAGTTCCAGCGTCAGCGCGCCGACGAAGGGCCGCCGTCGTCCCCGCTGCGCCCATTCGGCCGCCAGCGCGGGAAAGCAGAGCTCGTCGTAGGCCTGGACCTCGAGCGTTTCTTGGGCGGGTGCAGTGCTGCCCGGCAAGCCCAGATCGCGGCGTTGAGCGGCTTCGGCCTGCTGCGCCAGGTCCCCGAGCACGCCACCTAGGCTCGCGTAGCCGCCGGGATAGAAGTGCAGCGCTGCGTGCGGAATCCCGTAGTACTCCGCGACGTTGGCGGCCAACCCTTGCTCGCCTTTGCCGCTCAAGAGCAGATCGGCGTCAGCTGCCAGCGTTTTGAACCCTGCGCTCCACTCCGTCCACATCTGCGTGACGCGCCGCACCAGATCGGTTATTTCAGTCGCTGCCGGTGGATGCGGCCCGAACGGCGTCGCGGAAAGCCCGGCCGCCTCGACCAAGCCGAGCATCCACGGCGAAACCGCCAGGCGCACATCGTGACCGCGGCCCAGCAATTCTCGGGCGACGGCGGCAAACGGCTCGACATCGCCGCGACTGCCATAGCCTGCGACCGCAAATTTCAAGGAGGACACCTAACTCAGATCACGCAACGGCGTTGATCGCAGCCGACAATTTCGACTTGAAATCATCGGGGAGCGGGACATTTCCATCGTCCGCCAACCCCTTCTGTCCGGGGCCGATAGCGCTTTGCAGGAACGCCTTGACGGCCGTACCAGCAGACTCAGCGACCCGCCAAATCGGTTGAACCTCACGGCAGTTCCTCACAGTAGGGCGCGAAACGCGACCGCCGTATTGCCGTGGCCGCGCGCCGTCGAGCCTTCTTTCTCGCTGCCATAAAAGCATGGAATCGGGCGGAGAGCGATGGCTTCGCGCTGGTAGCGCAGCGGCCCTGCTGGGGGAGCCTCGGCTACAGGGGTAGTGGCGAGCCTGGGAGCGGCTGCGTGCCGGCGCCTTTTACCTCCGGCTGGTCAAAATTGCCGGGTTGACCAAAAAGGGCCGGTAACCAGGCTCAAGAGCTCATTATGTTGGCCACCAGCGGCCCGTTCGTTCAGTCGCAGTTCACCGAATCGTAAGGCTATCGATTTATGCTTCGCGCATGAAAATAGCACTGGCGGCACTGGCCGCCCTACCCGCAGTGCTCTGTTCCGTGCCGGGGGCTGCCCATGCCGACAGCACGTCTGACTATCTCTCCACGCTGAGTTCGCACCACATCAATTACGCCAGCCAGGACAAAATCGTCCACATTGGTACCACGCTCTGCCACGAACTGCGCAACAACATGATGCCGGCGGACGAAGCCGTGCAACGGATTCAAAGTCAGGGTTATACGAGCAGCCAGGCCAACGTGATCGCCGCTGCCGCTGTCTTGGCATTTTGCCCGGACATGAGCAACGACCCGCTCTAAGGGCCCCCAACTAAGTCAGCGCCGTAAAGCTTTACGGCGCTGACTTATTGGTGCGATCGCTCGCTCAGAAGTTGTTGCAGGTGGTAAACATCTGCTGGAAAATCGGGAACGCCTGCTGCGCACCCTGATTGTTCTGCACCTTGTGCAGCAGTGCCACGCGCTGATCGGGCGTCGAATTGACGTACTGATGCAAGAACGCCACATTCGGCGGCGATTGTTCCAGGTACGACGCAAACATCGGGTTTTGCGCGCGCAGTGCCGCCACCGCCTGGTCGTACGTGCAGGTCGTGTTGATCATCGGACCATAATCAGGATCAGCGGACGCGACCCCGGCTCCAGCGGTCAAGGCCAA
Organism: uncultured Actinomycetota bacterium; assembly: GCA_963826365.1. Lineage (GTDB taxonomy): Bacteria > Actinomycetota > Actinomycetes > Mycobacteriales > Mycobacteriaceae > Mycobacterium. The sequence goes on from CAWGXA010000024.1 coordinate 282,382, forward strand.
GGCCAGACCGCCGATCGTGACACCCAGTCTCGTCAAGGACCGTGTGAGCATGTGTGGGCTCCTCCCATGTGATTGCTTCCCACTGTAGTGCCCAATTTGGACCCGACGCTAACGTCGGCGGTCTTCTCGAGGTCTCAGAAATGTAGCCTGAACTGCTAAAACACTCCGCTTGGCAGTCGCCGAATTCGTTTGCTGGCCAGAGCTATTTCACCGGGTGCCGGGTGTTCCGGTCGCCGGGGCGCCCCGTAATCGGATGCGCGAGACGCGCGAGGCCCCGGATCTACGAGATGGGCTGTTGGGTGACCTGGGGGCGGCCGCGATGGGCGAATCGGTGCCCCGGGCCCGAACGACGACCGGCATGGTCAACATCAGGTGGAGCACCCTGGCCTCGCGCTTGGCCTGCTCTCGGGCGATGAACAGCACGTCGATCGGGTACCAGAGGCCGACCCAGGCCACTACGAGGAACACGCCGTTGCCGAACAGCTCGCCGGCGAACTCGCCCACCATGGGACGAGTGAACAGGTACGACAGCGCGATGCCGCTACCGAACAGCAGCGAGCCGCTAACCAGCGACCGCATGCCCTGGCGCCAGATCAGGTCGCGCTGGCGGTTTGCCCGGCGCACTGCCATCTCGCCCGCCGACATCGCGAGAGCGCCAAACGCGGGAACCAACGACCCGAAGCGAAAGCTATTGCACTGCTTTATCTTACGGTCCTAACGCGCTGATTCCACAAGCGCGTCGCGCAGTGAAGTGCGGTCGGCGGCGCTAGGAATCTACGCTCCCCGCATGCGCGACCGGATGCCGAACACCGAACTGATCGATCGGTTACTGGATGAGCGGGCCAAGGCACTCGCTGGTGTGGGTACGACAGCCCGCGGCCGCCGGCTCGTCTAGAACCGCGGGGCATGGTGCTATCGGTCGCAGACGTTGACCGGTGGAATGCCGAGGCGGTGCGCGAAGTGTTTCACGCCGCCGTCGCCCGATCTCGGTCCGCCTTCGGTGCCTCGCGCAAATTGGCGTCGCTGTCGGTGTTCGCTACCTGGCAAGGCACCACCCGTGACGCTGCCGCACAGCAGAATGCGGCGATTCGCCAAGACCTCGACGCGTACGGCAATGAGGCGCTCGCGGTCGCGCTGGCCGCCCGAAAAGCCGCCGACGAGATTGAGAAGGTCAAAGCCGACCTGACGAAGTTGCGCGCGGATGCTGCCGCCGCCGATCTGGAGGTCGGTGCCGCGAGCGGCCAGATGATGGCTATTGCTGAATCGCGGTACACCGCCGCTGAATGGGCGCGAATGCGGGAATGGCGCACCGAGCTGCAAACGCGGTTGAACGCCATTGTGGCCGAGGCGAATTCGGTGGACCAGGAGTTGGCGGCGGCGATCACCATGGCCGACGGCGACGTGGCTTGCGCGCAGCAGGCGGTGCCGGCGCCCTTGCCGCAGGATCCCAAGCAGTTCAACGACTTGTGGAACAGCCTCACCCCGCAGGAAAAGGACCGGCTCTACGGTCGCGATCACAACATCGGCAATCGCCCTGGGATGCCTTGGGATTCAACGGATCATCGGGGCAGGGACCACTACAACCGGCTTCATCTGTCCGAACTTCACCAACGGGCGCAGGCCGACGTTGACCGCCTGCAGCACCGCGTCGACGAATTGGTGCGCCAGGTGTACATGGGTGATCGCAGCCAACCCACTGGCGACGAACTCGCCGCGCTCGCGCCGCAACTGTTGGTGGCCAGACACGGCCTCGACGCCTACCGGGCGGTGCAGGCCGACGTGAACCGCACCGATGGGGCGCGGCGCTATCTTGGTCTGATCGACGACAAAGGTCATGGGGCGGTGGCTATCGGGAATCCTGACTACGCCAAACGCAATGCGATCCTGGTGCCCGGCACCGGCCAAGACCTCTCGGCCTTCGATGACGGCGATCAGAAATCGGTGCGGATGTACGACGCTGCACTACGGGCTGACCCCACCCTGGGGGCCGGCGAGGTGGCGGTCACGACCTGGATGGGCTACGAGCGCCCGATGAATCTTTTCGAGGCCGCCTCACCTGATCGCGCCCGCGCGGGCGCGGCGGCTCTCGATTCGTTCCAGGACGGGCAGCGCGCCTCCCACGTCGGAGGGCCGTCGATCGACACGGTGATCGGATACAGCTACGGCTCAACGGAAGTCGGTGCCGCGGCGACGGGTGGCCATCACCTCGATGCCGACAACGTCATCGCCGTCGGCAGCCCCGGAATGCTCGCCCATCACGCCGGCGACCTGAATCTGACTCCCGGCGCCAACGTCTATGCCATGCGGGCCCCCAACGACATCATCGAGCTGGCCACCGGCCTGACGCTGGGCCGAGACCCCGCAGCCCCAGAGTTTGGTGGTACCCGATTGCTGGCGGCGGCCGGGGCGAGCAGCGACCCGACTGGGTTGACCCCCAGTATCGCGGCCCACGGCGGTTACTGGGATTACGACAACCCGGCTCTGCGGAACATGGGCGCCGTCATCGCCGGCGTCTTGCCTCCTCAGATCCTCCGCAACAATGCCCCCTTCCCGATGATCCTGGACGGGTGACGCAGGATCCAGAACAGTTGGGGCTCAATCACGTTTGGAAGAACTACATGGTGGAAGCGGAACCGTTTGCCGGGGCCGTGGCCGGGGCTGACAACACCACCTCACATCCGCTCACCGCGAACGCGGCGAAGGCGATGATCAGGGCGACGCCGATTTTGCTGACTGGACGAGACATGACCGCTCCATTCCTCCCAGACCCCCTGACCCCCTGGAAAAAAACCCTATGTCGCCGGGGGATAGGTCGCTGGACGGCAGCAATTCTGTTAGAGCACAGTTCATTTCGCGGTCAGGCAAGGGTGTGTCAGATTAATGCGAGCTGGCCGCAGGGCAGTCGATGAGTGTCGTCCAGGCAAGCTCAGAATGCCTTTCCGGTGCCACGCCGCTACCATTCCAATTCATGAGGAGTGTTCCTGGCCTCCTGGTATGTGCATTATTCGCCGCTGTGGCGTATGCACCGATGGCTCGCGCGGACGCTACCGACGATGCGTTCATCTCGGCGCTTCAACAAAAAGGGGTGACGGTCGCCGACCGTGACGCCGCAATGGCGGCGGGCCACTCGGTGTGTGTGACGTTCAACCAAGGTGGCACGCGCGCCGCTGTGGTGAAAAGCCTGCTGGCGGACGGATTCTCGGCACAGGAGGCGGGGCGCATGATGGCCGTTTCGGTCTCGGTCTACTGCCCGAAATATCGGAGCGCGGTCGACCCAACGCCGTAGCGGCTACCGTCGCGTCTTGGAGCTGACTAGCTGACTAGCGGCGGAGCATCCGCTTGCTGTCAAAGCTGTTCCACGCTTGCGGACGAAGCTCGATGACGACGCGGTCCTGCCGGGCCAACACCGCGGCGTTCAGGCCCGCCATTTTGCAGAACTGCGGGTAGAACCATTCGGCTGTGGACACGTCATCGTGCACGACTGCAGAGGTCCGGGCACTGATCATCTGGCCATGGCCTAGTGGTTTACCGGTGCTGGAAACTGCGACCGTGCTGCGGGGGTCAGCGATTAGACAGCCGACGCGGGGACGGTCGCGGAAAGACGTCACCCAGAAGGCATCGCGCTCAAACAGGTAGGTCAGGAATGCCGACACCGGCCAGCCGTCGCTGTTGAGCCACCCGACGGTGCATTCGGTCTGCACTGCAAGAAGTTGCCTGCGTTCGTCGTCAGTCAGACGGAAGGATGCGAAATCCATCAGCCGTGAATTTCGGGGGCGGGAAATGAGACGCCTGCGGCATCGCACCACCGACTCAGCATCTTGAGCATGGCGTCCGGGTTATAGATGTCTTCCTCACGCGACCACTGGTTGTCTCCCGCGTATTCAAGAAGAGTCCACGACGGCACCGAGTAGGGCCCGTTCCCGTCGACGTCGGGCATATCGTTGCCGACGGCGAACACCACCAGCCCGTCTTCCTCGTTGAAGGTGCGCCACAGCACGGGGAATCTCATTTGCGGCCACGCGGTCATGGCCGGGATCAGCCACTGCTTGATCTCGTCGCGCCCGTGGTAGGTGCCCAAGAAGTGCTCGATATAAAGCGCATCCTCGGTGAACAGTTCGCAGTAGTCGTCCCACTGCCCGTTGCCCTGGGCGGCCACGCTGAGCGCGATGAGGTGATCATGGGCAGCCGCAAGTTCTTCGCGTGAATACGTCACTGGACTCACTTCTCTGTGATCGCCGACCTAGGTGGTGGCGGTGGTTGTCAGCATGTCGGTGATGAGCAGCTGAGGTTACTTGACTGGTATTAACAACTGTCATCAAAAGCAGACTATATCCTCTTCTATGTAGAAGGATGCCTTCCAGAGGCGGCGCCGTGAGGTGACCGAGATCGGAGCGGATTCATGACCTTCAAGGTCGTTCAATGGGGAACGGGAAATCTGGGCACCTTGGCGGTGCAGAGCATCCTCAAGCATCCCGACCTCGAGCTGATCGGCACCTGGGTGTCCTCGGCAGAAAAGGCCGGACGCGACGTCGGGGAGCTGTCCCGGGTGCCGGCGATCGGAGTGCTTGCCACCCAAGATGCCGACGCCCTGATCTCGGGTGACGCCGACTGCATCTGCTACGCCACCGACAGCATGGGGCGCGAGGACGAGGTGGTCAACGACTGCATCAAAATGCTGCGGGCGGGCAAGAACGTGGTCAACGTGTCCGATCCGGCGCTGGTGTACCCCAAGGCGAAGGGCGGCGACATCTACGACCGCCTCCAGGAAGCCTGCCTGGCCGGTAACACGTCCTTCTACACCAGCGGGGGAGACCCGGGCTGGGCCGGTTTCGGGCTGGCGTTGGCGCCACTTACCGTGGCCCAGCAGGTTCGTTCGATCAAGCTGTTCGAGATCTACAACTACGGACCGTGGAACAACCCGCAACTGGGCCTCTACGGTTTCGGCCAGCCCGATACGTCCACCTCGATGATTCTGCTGCCCGGGGTGACGGCCAGCATCTGGGGACCGTCGGTCGCCATGCTGGCCGACGCGATGGGCGTGACGCTCGACAGCATCGACGAGGCGCACCGCGTCATCCGTGCCGACGAAGACTTCGAGATCCCCTTTGGCCGCATCGCGAAGGGCATGGTGTCGGGCATGTCCTTCGAAATCAGGGGGATGGTCGACGGCGAGGCTCGCATCGTGATCGAGCACATCACCAAACTCCGTCGGGAGGACTTCCCGGAGTACGGCCTTGACGATTGCTACCGGGTGGTGATCGAAGGTGAGCCCAACATCAAGGTGGACATGTCGCTCACCTCGGACTTCGGTGACAGCACCCACGCCGGCTACATCGTCGCCGTCACACCGGTCACCAACGCCATTCCCGCGGTCTGCGCGGCTCCCGCCGGGGTACTTACCTACCTGGACCTGCCGCCACACGGCGCACGCGGCCTGCTCTGAAGCAGGCAGGATCAGGCGAAAGACCCCGCCGCACTGATCATGGGCAGATCCAGAAACGAGCAAACGCCCGACGGTGCGGCAACCACGGTGGGGATCGAGTTCACCACTCGCGCCGCCGTGGCCACGCAACCCGCAGTAGTGGGATCGTCCTCGTCGAAGATGACTTCGGCGGTGAATGATGGCGTGCCCTCGACGATTACCCGGAAGCCCCCGGTACCGACCGACGGCCAGTGCGGCGCCACGTCGGGATGGATCCTGGTGATGTGTTCGACGGCGATCCGCGCCTCGCCGCCGACCATGCCGAGCAGCTCAAAGCGGTAACCGGCCACGGTGCCCTTGGCGATCGGACCCATGGGCACCTCGAAATCCTGGGTGGCGGGGGCGAGGTCGACCACGGCCTTGAGGTCGTCGAGTGTCACGCCCAGGGCTTCGGCCAGTAGGAGCACCGGGCCGCCCATTCCTGCGGCGAGGATGTGCTCGGCGAACGCGTCGCCAAAGCTCGGATCGCATGGCGCGCCCCAGATCCCGCCGTGCGAGACGTGGTAGTTGGGCTGGTCATACGTCGCATAGCTGAGGGACTCCTGGGCGCGGATCGACCTGACGTCGCGGGAGATGCTGCTCAGGCTGAGCGCCAGCGCGTCGCACATGAACCCCGGTTCGATGCCGGTGCCGAAGAAGGTGGTCCCGCCCGACTGTGCCGCCAGGCGCAGGCGATCGTAAACATCGTCGCCGAACGCCCGCGGGTTAGTCAGCCCCGAGATGCCGGTGGCGACGACGTTCTTGCCGCTGGCCAGGAGCCGGCACATCGTGTCGACGCTTTCCCAGCCGTCGGTGCCAGGCTCCTTGGGAGACCCAGTGGGCTCTGCGGCCATGTACACGACGCAGTCGGCGGCCAACGCGACAAGAGCATCGACGTCATGGGTAGCGTTCGGGCCGCCGGTCGCCAACCCGGCCAGGTCGCCGGCGGTGCGCCCGACGTTGTGCTCCCGATTCACCCAGACGCCGACGACGTCGAACGCCGGGTCGTCGAGCAGGAAGCGCAACGTGTGTGCCCCGGTGTTGCCGGTGCCCCATTGGATGACTCGGTACGGCACGGCGGGAACCTCTCCTCGACTGGACGTCACGATCCCGCTGCGGCGGTGTCTGGGGCGTCGAACATCTTGGTCAGGTCGAGCTGGCCGGACTGCACCGCGCCGAAGAATCCGCCGTCGGTAACCAATGCTTCGCCGTTGATGTAGCTCGATCGGGGGCTGTTGAGGAAGATCAGCGGCCACGCCTGTTCCTCTGCGGTTGAGCGCCGCCGGATCGGGCCGACGAAGGCGTCGATGATGCTCTGCCCGGCGAACTCCACGAAGTGCGGCAGCATGGCGGTGTCCGTGGGTCCGGGGTTGATGCAATTGAGCCGGATGCCGTCGGTGATCAGCGTGGCGGCACGAGATCCAACCCAGGCGTTGATCGCCTTCTTGGAGAACGGGTATGCCCCGACCGCTCCCATCTCGTCGTTGGCCTCGCACCACTGCTTGCCCTCGTCGAATCCGTCGGTGGACACCAGTTGCATCAGCTGCTCAAGCTCCACCTGCCACCCCATGGCGGCGTTCGATGCGACCACGGCGATCGCCCCGCCGGCCGGAATCTTGGGCAGGACCAGGTTCACCAGATGCCGAGCCCCCACGAAGTTGACCAGCAGCACGTCCAGACCGGAGAACGGCGGCCCGGGCAAGCCTGCGCAGCCGAAATAGCCGTCCACCGGCCCCTCGATGGATTCGGCTGCCCGCTCGATAGATGCGCGATCGCGCAGGTCCACCTCGAGCACCCGGTCGACAGAAACCTCAGTGGGCCGCACGTCGAGCGCGGTGACCCGTGCTCCCAGCTTGGTCAGGATTGCCGCCGTCGCTGCGCCCATCCCGGATGCGGCGCCGGTGACCACCACGTGGCGTCCGGCATATCCCAGAACGTCGTCCATGCGTCCTCCCAAGAAGTTTGGTTACTCCGAAGATGATCTCTGCCCTTGAGAAGATACGTCATGTGTGAAAAAAGAACATAGTGTTCTCTTCAAAAGAAGTGACTGCTAGCGTCAGGCGCAAAGGGCCGCCTATCGAGCTGAGTCCTGGAGACGGAGGTAATACGCGGTGAGTGACCGGTGGGATTACGACGAAATGTTCATCGACGGCGCCTGGACGGCCGACGACACAGTCGGGGTCATCGAGGTCATCGACCCGGCCACCGAGGAGGTCATCGGCTCGGTTCCCGATGCGGGCCTCAAGGCCACCCATGCCGCCATCGTGGCGGCGCGACGGGCCTTCGACGACGGGCCCTGGCCGCGGACGTCGCCTCGGGAACGCGCCAGCGGTGCTACGCCGGTTCGCCGCCATCCTGGATGAGCGCCACGATTTCCTCAAGAAGCTGGTGATGGCCGAATCCGGGTCGGTCGGCTTCCTCGCTGACATCATTCAGGTCCGCGGCACCATCGACATCGCCGAGTGGATCGCCGAGGCCATGGAACTCTCGGTGCGCTGGACGGAGGTGTCGCCGCCGGCCGGGGGCCCGACCGGGATGGCCGGGCATGCCGTCGTCCGGGAGCCGGTCGGCGTGGTGGCCGCGATTACCCCGTTCAACTTCCCGTTCTTTCTCAACATCGTGAAGGTCCTGCCGGCTTTGGCGGCCGGCTGCACCGTCGTGCTGAAGCCACACCAGTGGACGCCGCTGGACGCCTTCGAAATCGCCAAAGCAGCGCAGGATGCCGACCTTCCGCCCGGCGTGCTCAACGTGATTGCCGGCGGGCCAGAAGTCGGCGAGGAGATGACCACGCACCCGCTGGTCGACATGGTGACGTTCACTGGCTCTACTGCTACCGGGCGGGCGATCATGGCGGCCGCAGCGCCCACGGTCAAACGTCTTCAGCTCGAGCTCGGTGGCAAAAGCGCGTCGATCGTGTTGGACGATGTCCCTGAAGATCACGTCGCCAACATGGGCATCATCACCTCGATGATTCACGCCGGGCAGGGCTGCGCCATCCACACCAGGCTGTTGCTGCCCGAGCACCTGCTCGACGCGTACGTCGACGGGGCCAAGAAGTCCGCGTTGTCGCTCAAGGTGGGCGACCCCCGCGAGCCCGACTCGCTGATCGGCCCGTTGATCCGCGAGCAGCAGCGCGCCCGGGTGGAGGGCTACGTCCAGTCCGGCCTCGACGAGGGAGCCGAGCTGGTCTTCGGCGGCAAACGTCCCGCGCACCTGGCCAAGGGATTCTTCTACGAGCCGACGCTATTCATCAACGCCCGCAATGACATGCGGATTGCCCAGGAGGAGATTTTTGGTCCGGTCCTCACCGTGATCACGTACAAGACCGAAGCCGAAGCCATCCGCATCGCCAACGATTCGATCTACGGACTCGGCGGCGGCGTCATCGCAGGCAATACCGCGCGCGGCTTCAATGTCGCCCGTCAAATCCGAGCCGGAAACGTCTCGGTGCAGACGGTGGGTTCGGCCACGGCTAACGCCGAGGCGCTGGGCGGCTCCGGCCCTGGCTGGTCAGCCGATCAGCCCAGCGGTGTGGGCATCACCGGTGTCTTCGGCGGATTCAAGCAGAGCGGAGTTGGCCGGGAATGGGGCCACCACGGGATCGAGGAGTTCACCGAACTCAAATCCATCGCGTGGAGCTGAGCCAGCAGGGATGAGCGCGGGCGGCGCGCGCTTAGCTGGCAGGAAGGTCTGCCGACGGGGCGGCTGAGCGGTGCAGGCGTCTTCGGAGTTCGTCCTTGCGCACCTTGCCGGTGGCCGTGCGCGGTAGGTCGTCGACGATCTCGAGGCGTTCGGGTGTCAGGTGCCGGGCGGTACCGCTGATGGAGAAATGCGCACGGATGTCGGCGAGCGACAACGCGGCTGCGGGCCGCAGCACGACGAAGGCGCATACCCGTTCTCCGTAGAGAGGATCCGGTGCTGCCACGACCGAGGCTTCGGCCACCGCCTCGTGCTCGGCCAGGATGTCCTCGATCAACTTCGAGGACAGGTTCTCCCCGCCGCGGATGATGAGGTCTTTTCGGCGGTCGGTGATCGTGAGGTAGCCGTCGCGGTCAAGCACGCCGATGTCGCCGGTGCGAAACCACCGGCCGGGTAGGAACGCGTCTGCGTCCAGCGCCGAATCGCGATAGCCGACAAACAATTCGGGGCCGCGGCTGAGGATCTCGCCGGGAGTGCCCGCAGGAAGGTCTTGCAACGCGTCACCCACGATCCGGAGCTCGACACCATCGATGAGCCGGCCGTCGGTGTGTGCGCGTTTGTCCAAGGCGTCCTCCGACGAGCCCCCGCTGATGGTGGGGTGCTCGCTGGAACCGTAGGCGCGGAAGGCCATGATCCCGTGCTGGTGGGCCCGCTCGATTACGCTCGGCGGCACGCTGGCGCCGCCGACCCCGTACTCACGCAGGCAGGACAGGTCGACCTCGTCGGCGAGATCGAGCAACGTCGTCAGGAAAAATGGAGTCCCACCTGTTGCGGTAACTCCGTGCTCGTTGATGAGACGGGCTGCCGTAGTGGCATCCCAGGCGTCCATCACCACGTGCGGCACTCCCTGGAGCAGCATGCGGAACAGCCCCAGGGTGCCCGCGACATGGCCGGAGGGGAACGCCGCGAGGATGACGCTGTCGCTGCCGACGCCGGTCAGGCGCGTGCGCAGCTCCGCGAGCAGCGTGGTGTGGGTGTGCTGGACCCCTTTAGGCTGCCCGGTCGTGCCTGAGGTGTAGACCAGCAGGCATACGTCGTCCGGTGCGGCAGCCGTCGGCGTGGACAACGGTTCGCTGCCATTCACCAGCTGCCTGAAGTCGATGTATCTCTGCGGTACCGAGTCCGCGATGACGGCGACCGACGATAGCTCCGGGCAGTCGCCGAGGCGATGCAGATCGGCGAGGTAGTCCCGCCGGGCCCAGCGGTCCGGCGTCACGAGCAGCCGGGCGCGCGACTCCCGCAGGATGAACCCCAGTTCGCGCGGGCCGTAGCTGGGCACGACGGGTACCAGTACCGCCCCGGCGAGCACCGCGGCCGCCTGCGCGATGACCCCTTCGATCCGGCTGGGTACCTGGACCGCGACAGTGTCGCCGGGCTGCACACCGAGGCTGCCGAAGGCCGCCGCGCAGCGCGCCGCCCGGTCGACGAGGTCGGCGAGTGACACCGCCTCGCTGTACGCGGCGCCGTGGAAGATGACGGGGACGTCGGGGTGGGCACGGGCCGCGGCCAGGATGGCGTGGGGCAGCGTCTGGGGATCGTCCGCCGACACCATCACTGCCGCCCGCCCGCGAATGCCGCTGCGCCGGCGGCGACCACCACGCCGTCGCGGCCCTCGTCGATCAGGGTGAAGCGGACCGCCACCCGCCCGTCGGGCCCGGCCCACCCGTCCGAATGCACGAGGAACGGGCCGATGCGCCCGGGACTGACGAAGTGGACGTCCCAGTCGCGAACCTGGACGGTGTCGGTCCCGGCCAGCTCGGCGGCCAGTTCCATGGCGGCGGCCTCGAACACCACGTGGATCGGGCCCAGGTGCAGCGACGCCGAGGTCGAGGCGTGCCGGGAGGTGAGGGCGGGCAGGCGCCAGCCATCGGCGGTGCGCTGCGCCCCGAACACCACGTGCAGCGGGGGGAGCTCGGCGGTGTCGGGTAACTCTGGGGGCACGTCCACCGGCCGAAACGACGGCGGCGCGTCGCCGAGGGTGACGCCGACGCCGGTGGTGACGGCAATGACCCGGGAGGAGTCGGCGGCGTCGGTGATCAGGGACCGGCTAAAGCCCATCTTGGCGCCTCGGCGCACGGTGGCGCGGGCCACCCGGATCTCGGCGACGTCGCGGGCGTCGTCGAGGATGTGCAGCCCGTAGGTGACGGGCGCGGGGATCACTTCGCGATCGCGCCAGCCGCCGGTTTCGGGCGCGGCGATCGCCAATGGCGCCGCCATGATTCCGCCGGTGTTGTTCCGCATGTCGCGGCGCAGCCGCACCGTTTCGGGATCCACGGTCTGGTTGAACGCCCGGCCGAGATACCAGTAGGTGATGAGACCGCCGGGACCCATCATCTCCCGCAGACGATCCCAGTATTCGTCGGCTGGACCCTCGCGAATGTCTCGGACCACGCTTCGGTACCTCCTGCCCTGTGCCGGTCTGCGGTGGATACCACCGCGCAATGCGAGACGGCGAGCGTGATCCGCGCCCTGCGTCGGTGACGGGCCCTACGGCAACGCCATGGCCCTTTTATGCAGTGAACATGTTGTTTTTCAAACACTAGTCATACTAGTTTGAAAAGAATGATGTTATCGGTGATCGAAGGTGAATGTGGATCTTGATCTGACTCCGGATCAGGAGCTGCTGCGGGACACCACCCGCAAGTTCCTGCACGCGACCGTCCCGTTGACCGCGGTGCGGGCGCTGGCCGAGAACGCGGCAGGGTTTGACCGCGGGTGGTGGCAGCGCGGTGCTGAACTCGGCTGGACCTCGCTGCTCGTCGACGAGCGGCGAGGCGGAGGGAGCATTTCGGGCGAGGGATTGCGTGACCTCGCTCTGGTCGCCGAGGAGATGGGCGCGATGGTGTCCCCAGGGCCGCTGATCGCGACGAACGTAGTCGCGCAGACCCTGTCACGCGAAGCATCTGAGGAGCTCGCATCGCACGTGCTGCCGGGCCTGCTCTCAGGCGAGTCGATCGCCGCGTGGTGCGTCGCGGAGCCGGGCCGCGACATCACCCCGGACGGGATGACCCTGCAGGCGCGACGCGACGGCGACGAGTTCGTCCTGGACGGGGTGAAACGACCCGTGGACACCGGGGGACAGGCCGACTGGCTGCTGGTCACCGCCACCGGGTCCGAGGGCCTATCCCAGTTCCTCGTCCCGTCGTCGGCACCCGGTCTGCGGATCACCCCCCTGCGCGGGCTCGACCTGGTCCGCCAACACGCCGAGATCGGGTTCGACGGCGTGCGGGTACCGTCCTCGGCGGTCGTCGGGGTCCTGGGTGGCGCCTCGCTGTCGTTCGAGGCACAGCTGCAGACCGTCCTGGTACTGCAGTGCGCTGAGATCGTGGGCGCGACCGACCGGGTCTTCGACTTCACCGTCCAATACGCTTTCGACCGTTCGTCTTTCGGTCGCGCACTGGCGTCCTATCAAGCCCTCAAGCACCGCTTCGCCGACATGAAACTGTGGCTCGAGTCCGCCCAGGCCATCACCGTCGACGCCACCAGGGCCGTCCAGGACGGCGCCCCCGACGCTGGTGAGGTAGTCCGCATCGCCAAGGCCTACGTCGCCGAGCGATGCCCCGAGCTGATCCAGGACTGCATCCAGATCCACGGCGGGATCGGGGTGACCTGGGACCACGACCTGCACCTGTATTTGCGTCGGGTCATAGTCAATCGGCAGACCTACGGCGATCCAATGCACCAGCGCGATTGCGTGGCAATCCTGGCCGATCGGAGGGGGACGACCATGACCGTGACGACGACAGCATCCGGAGGACTGGCCGAAGACCTCGGCACCTTCCACGCGCGGGCCAAGGAATGGGTGACCGCGAATCTGGAGCCCCTCGACGGCGCCGACCCCTACCTGGGCCACGCCACCGACGACGCCGACCAAGTGGTGCGTGCCAAGGCGATTCAACGCAAACTCTTCGACGCCGGGTTCGCCGGGCTGTGTTACCCGGTCGAGTACGGAGGGCGGGGGCTGCCCGCGGAATATCAGGACGCGTTCATCGACGTGAGCTACGGCTACGAGCTGCCCCGGCTGTTCAACACCCCCACCTTCACCATCATCTTGCCGACCATCTTGGACTTCGGGACCGAAGAGCAGAAGAAGCGGTACATCCCCGCCGCGCTCAAGGGTGAGGAACTGTGGGTCCAGTTCCTCTCCGAGCCGACCGGCGGCTCCGACCTGGCTGGGGCACTGACGCGGGCTGACCGCCAGGATGACTTCTTCGTTCTCAACGGGTCGAAGATCTGGAGTACATACGCGTGGAAGTCGGACTATGCGTTGTGTGTGGCCCGCACCAACTGGGACGTTCCCAAGCA
>CAWGXA010000025.1:0-12973 GCA_963826365.1 uncultured Actinomycetota bacterium
GGTTCGAATCCCCTTAGCTCCACCATATTTGAGCAGTTCAGGGCCGAGTAGCCAATCCTTTGGCGCATTGGCGTCTCCGCCAGGTATGCCGACGGTTACATCTCCAGCAATTTCCTGATCAGGGCCGTGACCGCCTCAGGCCGCTCCATCGACCAGAAGTGGCCGGCATCGACGTACTCGACAGCCACGCTGGCCGCATTGGGAATGTATTCACGTGAGTTTTCGTAGAATTCGCGCGGCTGAGTCTTGCTGTCGTAGCCCTCGATGATCATCACCGGGCATTTCCATGCCGGCAGGAGGTCTCTGCGGCGTCGCAACCATTCCTGTCTGAACGACTGCGAATTGAAGTAACGCGGCACCGCCCGGTTCACGTCGGGGTACGAGAACTCCTGAATCGTCCGGCGCATCTCGGCGTCGGGCACGCGGTACTTACAGATCCAGGTGTAGACCCAGGTGACGAAGTGAGCAGGGTCGTCCATCAACCCGGAGTGGGGGGCGTCGGCAAACAGAGCGCCCTGCGGGGCCAGATCGGGATGGAAGTGGTACAGGTGTTGCTCGCCCCGTCCGTACCGCAATACCCGGGCCGGGTGTTTGGCGACGATGAAGTCGGCTTGGACGGTACCCCGGTCGTGGGTCACGACGTTGAACTTGTCGACACCGGCGAGATCGATGGCGCGCAGCAGTTGCTCAGCAGCAGCCTCGTGACGGTAGTCGCCGACGGCGGTCCCGGACTGGCCGTAGCCCTTTAGGTCGAACGCGATACAGCGGTGCGTTGCGGACAACGCGGCCATCTGGTGATGCCACTGAAACCACGAGTCGGGAATTCCGTGCAGGAACACGATGGGCTCACCCTGGCCGGCCTCGACGTAGTGAAACCGGATGGTCTCCTCGTCACCGGGCGCATCGACGAAGTGGTGTGTGAATGTCACCCCGTCCAGCACTTCCTGATCGCCTTCGGAGTCGAATGGGCGCGCAGGAACCTGGCCCAATTCGGCGACCCGGGCGGCGATCTTGTCTTCGGGAGGCAGGAATCCCTCCAGTACCTTCTTCGCCCGTGCCGGAATCTCGGAGTATTCGATTACTTCACTCGCTGTCGTCATCTCTCCGTACCTCTCAGTTGCCGGATTCGCTTGCGACCGAACGAACTTGGCTCCCGGTCCGTTTCGGCCAAGGTACTGATCGAGCGGGTCGGCTTCACGCGCCGATGAGAATCGCCATCGGATCGGGCAAGCCGGCTTGCAGCGACCACGCGCGGCCGATGAGTTCCTCGACGCTGGTACCGCCGCGGCGGGCCGCGAGCATCGCTTCGGGATCGAAGGCTGGACCGACCGAGTCGTTCGCGTATTCCCGACCGAGCATGTAGTTGGTGGCATCGGCGGGGGTGGCGAAGTTGTCGATCTGCATCTCGACGAAATTGGCGTCGGGATCCTGGTAGTAGATCGACGTCGTCACCCCGTGGGCGATGCAAACCGCTGGGGTTATCTCCTGGTCGCGCAAGTAGGACGTATCGTTCGAGGAGGTCGTCGATGTTCTCAAAGGTGTAGGCCACGTGATGAACGCTGGCGGTGGTCGGAAGTTTGCGCTGTAACTCGTTCGGGGGGGTCAGTAGCGCCACCCGATGGTGCTCGTCGTCGTAGGTGATGAAGCACAAGGCTTGATCCTGGTAGACGACGTGGCCGTCCAGCACGGTGCAGTACCAGTCGCGCATCTGCTCCGGCTGACCGGTTTGAAAGACGACGTGCGCGAATTTTGGACTCGCGGACATGGCGGCTCCTCACATCTGCCGGCGCCGCACAACCTCCGTGCGCAGCTGTGGCGTAGGACACAAGCTAACAGCGATATGTGATAACAGCAAGGCTGCGCAGCGTACGCCTGCATGTAGCACGGATCCGGCCTTGATTAGGCATTTAGCTGCGTCTATGCCCGTTGGACCGAGTCCAGGCCCGAGACAAATCGATATATAGTTGCTATCGTTCGAGCGGTAGCGCCGAGCTTGTGATCAGGAAGTGGGACAGCTGTTGACCTCGTCCAACGCCGATATACGCCCGATCTCGTCGCGCTCGGTCGTCACCCAGGTCACTGAGGAGCTGCGGCGGGCGATCCTGTCCGGTGTGTTGGCTCCCGGGCAGGAGTTCTCGCTGCGGGAGATCGCGACGATGCTGGACGTGAGCTTCATCCCGGTACGCGAGGCGCTGCGAAGTCTTGAGGGAGAAGGACTCGTCGTCATCCGACCGGGACGTAGCGCGCTCGTCGCTCCCCTCGATCTTGACGACTTGCACGCCATTTACCGACTGCGCCGCATTCTCGAGCCCGAACTTGCCCGCCGGTCCTGCTTGTTGCTGACGGTTGATCAGCTCGATCGCCTCGACGCGCAGGCAGTTGAGTTTGGCGATGAAAGCCTCGGCATGGATGGCATTTACAGCAGCCATCTCCAGTTTCACCTCGCACTGCTGGAGCCGGCGGCTACCAGTTGGGATACCAGGGTGCTCACCACGCTGTGGCGAGCGGGGGAAAGGTATGTGCGCATCGGGTTCGGCCTGCTCGACTACGAACCACATGAGCATGAGCGACGGGAAAAAGCCCACGAGGAACTGATCGCGGCGTTCCGCAAGCGGGATCCCGATCTCGCCGCGCAAGCCATCTACGACCATCTCGCCCGCAACGAAGAGACTGCGCGAATGGCGCTGGATGCCTACCGCACCGATGCGACGAACGGGCCGGAAGATCGAAAGGCGCCCGCTAAGAACGGGAGTCGTGCCGCGCGGCCCAGCAGCTCGCGGACCTCGGCACGGTGAATCCGATCCCCAGCACCGACGGGCGCAGACGCACGCCGGTGCTGGTGATAGGTGGCGGCCCCGTCGGCCTGGGCACTGCGATCGAACTCGCTCAACATGGCACCGCCTGCATCGTTGTCGAGCCACGCGCTGACGTGTCCTGGCTGAGGCCGCGCGCAAAGACGACGTCGACGCGGACGATGGAGCACTTCCGCCGCTGGGGGATCGCGGACACCGTCCGGCGGCGTGCGCCGATACCCCAGTCCTGGTCTGATGAAGTCGTCTTCTGCACAACTCTTTTGGGTCGTGAAGTAACGCGCTTCGACCGTTGCCTCGGGCTGGATCTCATCGACGACGACTTGGTGGCCGAAGGCGGCCAGCAGGCTCCACAGCCGTTGATCGAGTCCATCATGCGCGACCGGGTAGGCGAACTCCCCGAGGCGGAATTGCTCGTCGGCTACCGGTTCGTCGGCCTGACCCAGGATGACAGCGGGGTCGTCGCCACCGTCGTCGACGAATCCGGCAACCCCATCACGATTTTTTCCGAGTTCCTCGTCGGATGCGACGGGTCCCGCAGCGCGGTGCGCGAGGCGATCGGAGCCAAATATGAAGGTAGCGCCGACGAGCGACCGAATTTCAATGTCGTCTTTCGCGCCGAATCGCTGGCGGCCCGGATGCATTTGGGCGACGCCGTGCATTACTGGGTGCTCAACCCCGGCCAACCGGGCCTGGTGGGTCGGTTGAATCTGGTCGACGAGTGGTGGTGCGTCATCATGGGCGTCGGCGCCGAAGAGGGCGCCGTCGATCCAGCGCGATTGGTACACAATCTGATTGGCGACGCGACCGAACCGGTCGCGATCGAGGTACTCGCCACCGATCCGTGGCGGGCGCGGATGCAGGTATCCGACACGTTCCGATCCGGTCGAGTCTTCCTGGCGGGCGACGCGGCGCACCAGAACCCTCCGTGGGGAGGCCACGGATTCAACACGGGCATCGGTGATGCCGTCAACATCGGTTGGAAACTCGGTGCGGTGCTCAACGGGTGGGGCGCGAACGCGCTTTTGAACAGTTATGAGCTCGAGCGCAGGCCGGTCGCAATGGAGACGATATCCGTGGCCACCAGGAACATGTCCACCCTCGGCCCCGAGCTCGCCGACCCGCGCCTGATGGGCAGCGATGATGAATTCGCAACCGCGCAACCAATAGTGGCCTCTGCTACGCAGCGCGCCAAGCGCGTGGAGTTTCACAGCCTGGACCTCGTTCTCGGAACCTGCTATGCCGATTCGCCAATAGTGGTCAGTGACAACGCAGTGACAGAGTCTGGTACCGCGACTCACGAACCCGGCGTGTACGTTCCGAACGCCGCGCCCGGTAACAGACTGCCGCACAAGTGGCTTGCCGGTCATCGCTCGCTCTACGACACGTTGGGCAGTGAGTACAGTCTGGTCGGTCAGGTAAACCTCCCAGCTGGGCGACAACTCGTCGAAACCGCTGCGAGCCTGCGAATTCCGCTGACAACCGTCGAACTGGACTGCCACTTGACCGAACAGCTCTTCGGGGCCCCGTTGACGTTGGTCAGGCCCGACCAACACGTCGCGTGGCGCGGCACAACAACATCCGACCCGGAGGCGCTCATGCGAACGGTCTCCGGGCGTGTCTGAAACACGAGAGTAGGTCAACAGATGCAGTCAGCCGGGTGTCCTTGCTGCGCGTACCAACAGCCCTTGTCAGGTCCAAGCCTGTTCAGCCGGGCGACGGTGAACTGGGAATGGGCCACGGGCGCGAGTAAACGGAAGGTTGCGGTCGACTCCGGATCGACCCGCACACTGCTTCTCGACGGCGGCACAGTTGTCGATCCCCGTGACGGCAGCACCGCCGTCAACGTCAGTGTCCGGATACGAGACGGCCGCATTGTCGAGGTATCCCCGCGCGACGCTGCGCCGCGAGGACCCGGCGACGGAACGCATCGATGCGGCGGGAAGATTCATCGTGCCGGGCTACAACGACATGCATTCGCACGCGTTGAATCTCGCTGATCCCTCGGCGAGCCTGGCCCTGATGCTCGCCGAAGGCGTCACGGGGTTTCGCCAGATGTCGGGTTCGCCGGCCCTGCTGAAGAAACGCCGCGACAACACGTTGCCGATCGGGCCGGCGGCGCCGGCTCTGCTTGAGACGCCCGGAACCGTTCTCACCCCGCTCAATTCCGGATCGAGTAAGGCTGTTGCCGCCGAGATCCGGCGCCAGCACGACCAAGGGGCCGACTTCGTCAAGATGGTCATGGCGGGCCCCGACGTCTTCATGGCGGCGGTCGAAGAAGCCGTTGCCGTCGGGATTCCGATCCTTGGTCACCTCCAAGAGGGCGTCGACATCGTGGCGGCTTCGCAAGCCGGCTTCCGGTCCGTCGAGCATCTCGGGCCAGGCTCACCGCTGTGGACGGCGTGTTCCGCCATCGACGACGAGTTGCGCTCGGAGGCCTACGCGAGACCGGTGATCAAGGGGCCGCCCATCAAGATTCCCTTCCTCGAACGCATCGTCACCTGGCGGATGCAGAGTCTGCTGGTCAATCCCGCCGCCTTCTCCGATCCCATCGACGTCGCCCGGATTCAGCGCGCGTTGGACACCTACAGCGCGGACAAGGCCGCCGCCGTGGCCGCGGAACTCGCCAGACACGGCACCTGGCAGGTGCCGACGCTGGTTCGGCTGCGCAGCATGCAGTACGCCGGTGCGCCGGAATATGAAAGCGACGAATCGTTGGCGTATCTGCCGGCCAAGAACATCAAGAGATGGCGCACGGTGACCGCGAAGTTCCTGGCACTGCCCGCCGAGGCGCAAAAGACTTACCAGGACCTCTATCCGCGCCAGCTGAGTCTGGCAAAACTGTTCGCCGACAATGGGGTTCGGATGATGACCGGGACGGATGGCGGGTCCATGATGGCGCCCGGCTTGACCCTGCGTCAGGAGTTCGGCGAACTGGCGAAGGCGGGTTTCTCACCGCTGAAGATCCTCCAGATGAGCACCATCAATCCCGCGCAATATCTGGGGCGAGAGGACACCATGGGTACGGTCGAGCCCGGGCGTAACGCCGACCTGGTCGTGCTGGACGCCAACCCCCTGGACAACGTCGAAAACCTGCACCGGATCAACGCCGTCGTCAGAGCGGGCACTCATTACTCCGCCGCGCAGCTGGCTGCTCTCAAGGTCCGGGTAAAGGCCAGTGCTTGACGCTAATCAGACGCTATGGAACATGTCGTTGAACTGGTGTGTGACCGTCACTTCATTGGGGCGCTGCGCATCGGCGCGGATCTTGGCGCGCTCGACGAGCACCTCGGGAGTGTCGGTGGCGAGCAGCGGCATGACCTCGTCGAGATAATCCTTGAGCGGCATTGCCCGCGGGTCGGTGCGGTTTCTCGGCATCAAATTGCTCTCGACGTAGGGCGGTGAAAGGTCCACCACCGCGACTGAGGAGTCGCGCAGTTGGTAGCGCAGCGACAAGGTGTACGACCGCATCGCAGCCTTGGTAAGTGAGTAGAGCGCCGTGGTCGCCAGTGGCGCATAACCCAGCATCGAGGTGACGTTGACGATGGTCGCGACCGGTTGCCGGCGCAGGTGGGTGATCAGTGCCGAGTTAAGCCACAAGGGCCCAAGCAAGTTCGTCGCAATGGTGGAGCTGACCTGCTCTTCGTCGAGAGGCTGGCCGACATCATCGGCGAACTGAATGCCGGCGTTGTTGACGACCACATTCAGCGTCGGATACTGCGCGATCAGCTCCGGGGCGACCTTGCGGATGTTCTCCGGCTCGGAGACATCGAGAACCACTGCGTGCATACCCGGATTGGCGTCCACCACCTCGTCCAGAGCAGACGCCCGGCGCCCGGCGATGATGACCTCGTTTCCGCGACGATGGAAATGCTCGGCCAGGCCCCGCCCGATACCACTGCTGCCGCCGGTGATCAGGATCGTGTTTCCCTCGAGCTTCATCTATTTCCTTTCGGTGGATCCGCTGCGCGCGTCTCGCTGTTCACTCACGAACTCTGCGAAAGTCGTTGGGGCGCGGCCGAGCAACCACGTCAACACGTTGGCGTTCCCGACAAAGTCGTGGTGGCTGTAGTACGAGGAGATGGCACGCATGACGTTGCTTTGATGCCGGTACTTTTCGGAGTCGAGGTCCTTGCCGAACCAAGCTTCCATGTAGTCGTCGACATTGACTTGGCGTACTTCGATTGAGCGTCCCAGCACACTGGCGATGATCTCGCCTAGATCGTGGGCGTTGTAGCGGCCTGGGCTCACCAGTTCGTAGGTCGCCCCGTCATGGCTTGCGCTGTCGGTGAGCACCGCGCAAGCGACCTCGGTGACATCCCCAAGATCTACTAGGGATTGGTAACGGTCCAGCGCCCAGTTCATCTCGAAGATTCCCTCGGTGAAGACACGCCGAAGTTTGAGGGGCAGCATGTAATTCGTCGGCTGCAGAATCGTGAATCCCAGCCCGGATGACACCAGATGTTCTTCGATATCGCGTTTGATCTCGTGCTGCACCAGATCGGTCACGATGGCGTGCAGCACCGAACTCAGTACGAAGTGTCGTACCCCTGCCGCCCGGGCAGCATCCACCAGCGAAATTCCCATCTGGCGCTCGTTGGGATGTGCGGTGGGACCCACGTGGTAAATCTTGTCCACTCCACGCACAGCATCCGACGCCACCGCCGGGTCACAGATATCTCCGACGACGATCTCCGCTACCCCCAGCTGCTGCAGATGGTCCGCGGAGGCCTGCGTCGAAACACACGCTCTCACTGGCAATTCCGCGGCAATGAGCTTAGGAATCAACCGCTTGCCTTGGTTGCCGTTGGCGGCGGTTACGAGGATCACTTTGGGCTCCTGAAGTGTGGTTGCGCGGTGCATAACGATGGCGATGGCGGACGCGTTAGGCGTTCAACTTCTCAATTCACCAGATCCAGCGCGGCGCCTACGATGCTGTCGGTATCGATACCGTGGTAGCGGTACACCGCTGCCAGCGATCCGACCTGCCCGAAGCGGCTGACGCCCAAGGATTTTGAGTGAACTTGGTTGATGGTCGCCAAAAATGCCAAAGCGTGCGGATGACCGTCGAGTACGGTGACCATCGGGGCGGCGCGGTTGGTTGGGAAGACTTGATCAAGGATCCAGGACGGCGCGTCGCCCAGACCCTGTCGCGCTTGGCTGGCCTCGAATAACAACCCAGGGCTGGTCACGCATATCACTTCCGCAGGAATCCCGATCTGGGCCAGACGATCCGCCGCCTCGAGCGCCTCGGTGACCAGCGCACCGACCGCGACAACGGCGACGGCGGGTTCCGAACAGGACCGCAGAGTGTAGGCCCCGGCCACGACCTGGCGACGACGCCGTTCCCGCGCTGCGGTGTCCGTGGGAACCGCGGCCAGCTCCTGCTGGACGGGGCGGGTGGACAGCCGAAGATAAGACGACCCTCCGTCTGGCCGGCCGAGTCGTGAGATACAGCTGAGCAGCGTCCATTCAACCTCGATGGCGAAAGCCGGTTCATAGCCTATGCATCCGGGCTGCTCCAGGCCTATCGAGGGAGTCTTGATCGACTGATGTGCGCCGCCCTCGGCGGCCAGGGTCACTCCGGACGGGGTGCCCACCAGAATCGATTGGCCGCCAGCGTAAATCCCGTAAGACCACGGTTCCAGAGCCCTCTCGACGAACGGGTCGTACAGCACGCCAATCGGATACAGTGGCTGACCCCACCTGCTCCACGTCGCGCCGAGTTCCCCGATGAGCCCCACCAGGTTGGTTTCGGCGATTCCCAACTCCATGTGCTGGCCGGTTGGCTTCTCACGCCAGTGCATGATGGTCTCGCTGTCGTCATCGAACCAGTTGCGCCGTTCGTCGAGCGACCAGACCCCGACCTTATTGAGCCAACCAGCGAGATTGGTGGTAGAGCTGACATCTGGGCTGACGGTCACTACGCGCTTGGCCACCTCCGGGGCCTCGCGGGTGAGATCCAGCAGTGCCCGGCCCAGCGCCGCCTGTGTGGTCGACACAGCCGATGGCGTGCGGCCTAGATCGATGGGCACCGCGGGAGCGGGGGCGCTGGGTTGCTCGGCCCGGACCAGGCGCTCGGCCGTACTCTGGCATAACCTGCCGGGCGCGGTCGAGTCTTCGAATCGAGACCACGGCTGGCCTGGATCTTTGGCCAGGGTGACCGAGAAATCGGCGAACTGTTCGTCCGTCAGCAGCGAGGAGTGGTTCTGCGGATGTCCTTGTGTGGGAAGTCCGTAACCCTTGATGGTGTAGGCGATGATGATGGTCGGGCGGGTGTCGTCAATCTGGGCATACGCCGAACGCAGACTGTCTAGGTCGTGGCCACCGAGATTGCTGATCGCCCGAACCAGCGTCTGATCATCCAAGCCGGCGATTAACTGACCGACCGCGTCGGCGTCGGTGCCGTCCCCGGGTAGGCGTGCACGCAGGCCTTCGGCATTGCATCGCAGCAGGCGCTGATACTCGGGGTTGGGCATCTCCAGGATCCGCCGCCGCAGCGCGTCTCCCCCCGAGCGAGTAAACAGCTCCTCGAGAAGTCTTCCGAACCGGACGGTGATCACCTGCCAACCCGCGGCCGAGAACATCGTTTCGAGTCGCCCGGCGGCGATATTGGGCACCACTCGGTCCAGCGACTGGCGGTTCATGTCGACGATCCACACGATTTCGCCGAGCTCCTGCACCGATGGGTCCAGGATCGCTTCCCACACCGCGCCTTCGTCGAGCTCCGCGTCACCCACCAGGGAGTACTGTCGGCCGGTGCCGGTGCTACCGAACGTGGTGTCAATGTAGCGCCGGGCGATTGCCCCCCAGATCGGTGCGGTAGCACCAATACCCACCGACCCCGTCGAGTAATCCACCGGGTCGGGATCCTTTGACCGGCTGGGATAGCTCTGCAGACCGCCGAACTCCCGCAGCGTGGTCAGATACTTCCCGTCGAGCGTGCCCAGCAGGTAGTTGATCGCGTGCAGTACCGGCGATGCGTGGGGTTTCACCGAAACGCGGTCGCCTGCTTGAAGTTGCTCAAACCACAGCGACGTCATGATCGAGACGATCGAAGCGCAGGAAGCCTGGTGACCACCGACTTTTAGTCCAGAGGGGTTGGGCCGCACGCGGTTTGCGTGATGGATGATGGCGGTAGAGAGCCACAGCACCTGCCGGGCGACTTCCTCGAGCGCGTCGCGATGTCCCACAGGCGTTGGCGGGGACTCGGCAGGCTGGCGATTCATCACGTGGCGTCGTCTCGCACCGCGGTTGTGACCATGCTGCCGATCCCCTCGATGGAGCTCACCAGGGTGTCGCCGTCGACCAGGTAGCGAGGGGGAGTGCGAGCCACTCCCACTCCTGATGGCGTTCCGGTGAAGATGAGATCGCCAGGGCGCAGGGTGACCACACTCGACAGATACGACACCAAGGCCGCGACATTGAAAATCAGCTTGCTGGTGCGCGACTGCTGCACCATTTCGCCATTGAGAGAGCAGCTAATGGACAAGTTGTCGGGATTGTCGAATTCGTCGGGTGTGACGATCACGGGGCCGATCGGACCGTATCCGAACTTGGATTTTCCGAGCCCGAACTGCGGGTTGGCGGGATCGGAGAACTGCAGGGCCCGGTCGCTGATGTCTTGGCCAATCGTTAACCCGGCGATGTAGCTCCACGCGTCTCTTTCGCTGACGCGACGTGCCGTCTGCCCGATGACCACCACCAGCTCGACCTCCCAGTCGACGGTGTCGGCGTCGAGCGGCAGCCGCTGCTCGGGGGACACAATGCACGACGCGAATTTGGGGAAAACCAGCGGCGCCTCGGGAATCGCAAAGGCGGCCTCCTCGGCATGATCGGCGTAATTCACGCCGATGCCGAACACTTGTGAAGGCGCGGGCGCCGGCGCGCCCAGTCGCCCCTCGACCGGGGTTAGACCCTTGGGGTCGAAATCCGATGCGTACCAGTCAATGAGGTCCGACCAGCTTGCGTACGTTGCTTGCACGTCGCCACTGAAGCGGCCGCCGCTGGCCTTGGCGATATCGAAGTACTTGGCACCTATCGCGATGCACCCGCGCTCGTCGATGTTGGCGAACCTCATTAGCGGGCGGCCCCCGCGAACTGAGCCGTCGACAGCACTGTCAATTCCTGCCACTTGGTTGGGCAAGCAGGGCAGCGGTTTCGCCAGAGGCCGCTAGTATCCACCACACTCGCTACGATATATTCATCGCCGGATGAAGTCGATCCCAGACTTCCACTTGGTCCATTTTGTGTCGCGGCTAGTCGGAGTGGGCGATGTCAGTCGCTCGTACCCAGTGCAGCCAGCCACTCCAAGCAGGCGACTTCGTTCTCGACCAGATGCTCGGTGATGGCCCGCTTGAGTTCCAGGCCGGATCGTGACCGAGCGGCGTCGATGATGGCTCGGTGCGCGACTTCGCGGCGTTTCCGCTCGTCGTCGTCGAGTTCGTAGCTCTCGAACAGGACGCGGGTGTAGCGATCGCTTGCGTGCCAGAGCTGGTCCAAAATGCGGAGGTCCCAAGATGTCAAGGCGGGTCGAAGTAACGTCAGATGGAACTCGCGGTGCACTTCCCACAGCGTATCGGCATCGCGATCGCCCCGGATGTGCTCAGCGAGTAGACGTTCGGCCTCTTGCAGGTCGTCGTCCGTCAACAGCGGGCATGCCCGGGCCGCAACGCTGGGCTCGATGTCTCGACGGAGGCGGTAAATGGCGCGCAGTTCGTCGCGGTCCAGTGGGTTCACCATCGCGCTGCGACCTGGCCGCAATTCGACGAGGCCTTGCGCTTCCAGTCGGCGCAGTGACTCGCGGACGGGTATGTGGCTGACCCCCAATTGGCCGCTGAGATCCACAATCGAGAAACTCGATCCGGCCGCGAGTGTGCCGTTGAGAACACCCCGGCGGATTTCGGCGGTCACCCGGTCCACCGTGGACTCGGGTCCGGCGACCGAACGTAGCCGGCTTCTGGGGGCTAGCACCGCCGTCGGACTCTGTTCAGGGTTCATAAATGCTATAGTCTAGCGGATTTGGCGCCGCGGGCATTCGAGAAGGACCGCTGGCCAGTGCCAAAATCAGTGTGCTTCGTCACTGCAGCTGGGCCGCAGGGCGTGTCCCCTCTGAAGGCATTGAGTGCCAGCCCACGTATATTTCGCGGGCATGCCCCTGGGCGCTGAGCTGTCGAATGTAGCGATTACGTGGGCGGGGTCGGGCTGTCGCCAGGCCACGGAATCCCAGCCCACTGGAAAGCGTCGACATGTAGTGCGTCGACCACTGCCGGGCGATCGTCGCCCGGCAGCTCCTGGCTGATGGTGATACCCACCTTGCCCATCGTCCAGGCGACGAACCGATAGGGAGCACGCAGCCCGGCCAGCTCCGCATCATCGACGGTGATGCGCGCCCCGGGTACCAGCGGGCGAAGGTCGTCACGCTCGTAGACGACCTCTACTGCCGCGATCTTCCACACGCCGCCTGCCTTCATTACGCGGTACAGAAGCCGGCAATATGCGTTCAACGCGCAGGCCACACCATCGACGCTCGGATAGGTTTCGACGACCGCGGGCAGGATCACCACACCGCGGTCGGAGTGGATCCGGACGGTCGGAGGCCCAAGCCGATGACGCGACGACACGCCGCGCTCGGTCATCGCCTTGGACTGGGCAACGAAATCGGCGCCGGAACCCTGAAACCAGCTGATCGTGACAGTGGACTCGTCGTGAAAGCAATCCGCCATTTCAGCCCACCAGCAACGGTCACGCGCTTCGCGCTCCCTAAGCACCACCTGTGTCGCCGCGAATTCGTCGCACATCATCCGCGCAGTATCGTCGTGCACCGCGTGGTCTTCCATCGCGCTAGGATATATTTTTTTCCATACGATCAGGCACTTGCGCCGCTAGCGCGTTTCGCGGAGGCCGGGTCAGTCCGGGGGATACCCCTGGGCACCCTGCGCGGGCGGTTCGAGTTGATCGCCGAGCGGGTGCCAGCCTGCATTCACCGTATTCAATATGTTGAATCTATTGACACACGGCGCCGAATCGCCACAGACTACTGACACCACGCTGATTCAGCATGGTGAATTTGGTAGGAGGGTCCGCCACATGCCCAAGCGGGGGTGTCTCTTTGCGGTCGACAGCGTCGGGCACTGGGAGCGATCCGCGACCACCGTGGAGCG
>CAWGXA010000026.1:0-32539 GCA_963826365.1 uncultured Actinomycetota bacterium
GACGGGCCGGCGGTTCGGACACACAGCGACTAGCAGCCGATCGGCCGATCGTTTCCAGTCGCCAGTTGGTCGGTTCGGGGGCGTGAAATGCCGCCGCCGGAGGCAGCGGCTGCCGCGTTTGGCCGATATCGCGTCGAGAATCAGAGCGACATAGCGGCGCCAGCCGTCGCTGCCCGGATCCATCGTCGACAGCACGCTATAGAGCATCCCGATCAAGCGCAGTAGGTCATCGGCGACCAGGTCGGCGCGGATGACGCCGGCCTGCTGGCCTCGGCGGGCGAGCTCGTCGAGCGCCTCAAAGAGCGAATCCGAGATGTCGGAGGTCAGCGATCCGGCCCGGTGCGCGGCGGTCAGCAGGTTATGTTCACGGGCGCCCAGCGATATCGCCGCTTCGATCAGTTGGGTGAGACCGCGCAACGGATCGTATCGCGACGGGCGTCCACGATGGCCGGCGCCAGGTACTCGGCGACGGCTTGATCCAACGCCGCCCGAACCAGGTCGGCCTTGGCCGGGAAGCTACGGTAGAGGGTTCGTTCACCAACGCCGGCGCGGCGGGCGACCGCCTCCACGGGCGCGTCGGGTCCCAGCTCGCCGTAGACGTCGCGCGCGGCGCGCAGAATGCGCTCGACGTTGCGGGCCGCGTCTGCCCGCAACGGCCGATCGGCAACCACGGTCACCGTGACAGCGTAACTGACAGTTGACTGCCAATGACATGCCCTCTACGCTCTTATAATTGACAGCCAACTGACACTTAATGGGAAACGCCGGTGATGTCAACAACTTCCGAACTCCGCTCTGACGCGGATCTTCCTGTACTCCCCGTCCCGCGGGCGCGGCGCTGCCCGCTTGCACCGCCCGCTGAATTCGTGAACTGGCGGGAAGAGCCCGGGCTACGACGGGCGATGTTCCACGGCAATCCGATCTGGGTGGTGAGCCGCTACCAGGACATCAGGGCGGCGCTGGTCGATCCGCGCCTTAGTGCGAAGACCCTTCCCGACGCCATGATGCCGACGGATTCCGACAACAACATCCCGGTGGTGTTCGCGCGTACTGACGATCCTGAGCACCACCGGATACGGCGCATGCTGACAAGCAATTTCACCTTCAGGCGTTGCGAGGCGATGCGGCCGCAAATTCAGGAGATGGTCGACCACTATCTCGGCGAGATGATCAGCAATGGACCGCCGGCTGACCTGGTCCGTGACTTCGGGTTGCCGGTGCCGTCACTGGTGATCGCACTGCTGCTCGGGGTGCCCCCAGAAGACCTTGGACTCTTCCATCGCCACACCACTGTTGGGCTGGACCAAAAGTCCTCCGACGAGGAGAAAACTCAGGCCTTCGGCGCGATGTACGCCTACCTAGAGGAGCTGGTGCAGCGCAAAGAGCGTGAACCCGGCGACGACTTGATCAGCCGCCTTGTCACCGACTACGTCGCGACCGGCCAACTCAATCATGCGACCGCGGCCATCACAAGCGTGATCATGATGCAAGCAGGCCACGAGACCACCGCAAACATGATTTCGCTGGGAACGGTTGCGCTGCTGGAACATCCCGATGTTTACGAGCGGCTCG
Organism: uncultured Actinomycetota bacterium; assembly: GCA_963826365.1. Lineage (GTDB taxonomy): Bacteria > Actinomycetota > Actinomycetes > Mycobacteriales > Mycobacteriaceae > Mycobacterium. Next base: position 1,573 of record CAWGXA010000026.1, read on the forward strand.
GCCAAACCGACGATCCTGCCGTTGTCGCGAATACCGTCGAAGAGTTGATGCGCTACCTGACCATCGTGGTCAGCCAGGTCGACCGGGTGGCGACCGAAGACCTTACTATCGGCGGTCAATTGATCCGCGCGGGGGAATTCGTGATGATGAACCTGCTTGCCGGCAACTGGGACAGCGAATTCGTCAATGACCCGGAAGCATTCGATATCGAACGAAGTGCTCGCGGGCACTTGGGCTTTGGTTACGGCGTGCACCAATGTATCGGAGCGAACCTCGCTCGAGTTGAGATGCAGGTCGCGTTCGCCACGCTGGCGCGACGGCTTCCTGGGCTGAAGTTGGCGGTCTCGCCGGATGAGCTCAGGTTCAAAGAATCCGACATCTACGGCATGACGGAGCTGCCGGTCAGCTGGTGACCGTGTACTCGCACTGGAATGCAAACTCGACCATGAGGAAACGCGGCTTATGACAACAACTTCCGATTCCCGCTCCGACACGGACCTTCCGGTCATCCCCGTCCCGCGCGCTGCGCACTGTCCGCTTCATCCTCCCCCCGAGTTCACGGACTGGCGTGCGGAGCCCGGGCTGCGGCGCGCGCTGTACCACGGCGAACCGGCTTGGGTGGTAAGTCGCTACCAGGACATCCGGGCGGCGCTGCTCGATCCGCGCCTGTCCGCCGACACCATCCCGGCGTCGCTGAAGCCGGCCAGCCCGGACAGCACCACGCCGGTGATGTTTGCCCGGATCGACGATCCTGAGCATAATCGGTTGCGACGCATGATGACTCGTGACTTCACCTTCCGGCGTTGCGAAGCGCTGCGGCCCCAGATTCAGGAACTTGTCGACCACCATTTGGATCGGATGATCGGGAATGGAGCGCCCGCCGATTTGGTGGACGACTTCGCATTGCCGGTGCCGTCGCTGGTGATTGCGCTGCTACTGGGTGTGCCGCGAGAAGACCTGGAGATCTTCCAGCGAAACTCGACGGTGGGGCTGCAGACCAGCACGACCCACGAGCAAAAGGCGCAAGCCTTCGCGGCAATGTACGTCTCTATCCAGGAGCTGGTGAGTCGCCGCGAGATTGATCCCGGCGACGATTTGATCAGCCGTCTTGTCACCGACTACGTCATGACCGGCCAACTGACCCGCGAGACCGCGGCGATGGACGGCGTGGTCATGATGCTGGCCGGTCACGAAACCAGCGCCAACATGATTTCCCTGGGAACGGTTGCGCTGCTGGAGTACCCGGAAGTTTTCGAGCGACTCGGCCAGACCGACGATCCTGCCGTTGTCGCCAACATCGTCGAAGAGCTGATGCGCTATCTGAGCATCGTGCACAGCCAGGTGGATCGGGTTGCTGCCGAGGACTTCGTTCTTGGCGGCCAGTTGATCCATGCCGGCGACATGGTCCTGATGAACATTCCCGCGGGAAACTGGGATACCGAGTTCGTCGATAATCCGGAAATCCTCGATCCCGATCGAAACACTCGAGGGCACTTGGGTTTTGGTTACGGCGTGCACCAATGCATCGGTCAGAATCTGGCCCGGGTCGAAATGCAGGTCGCGTTCGCCACGCTGGCCCGGCGCCTGCCCGAGCTGCGATTGGCGGTGCCGCCGGATGAGCTGAAGTTCAAAGAGGCCGATATCTACGGCATGAAGGAGCTTCCGGTCAGTTGGTGAGGATGCAATGACGAACGACCTGCGATTCGACGATCAGGTTGCCGTGATCACCGGCGCCGGTGGTGGTTTGGGCCTGCAGTACGCCCTGCTGCTCGCATCCCGCGGCGCGCGCGTCGTGGTCAACGACATCGGCGGCTCCGTGACGGGGGATGGTTCGAACAGCGAAGCGGCGGAGGCTGCCGCAGACCAGATTCGCCAACACGGCGGCCAGGCCGTTGCCGATAATCACAATGTCACGAGTCCCGAAGGGGGACAGGCGATTATCGACACCGCCCTGGACGCCTGGGGACGGGTCGACATCGTGATCAACAACGCCGGAATCGTTCGGGACGCGCCGTTCGAGAACATGACCGCCGAGCAGTTCGAACCGCTGCTGGATGTGCATTTGCGGGGCGCGTTCCACGTGACGCGGCCGGCGTGGAAAGTGATGCGCGAGCAGGGGTATGGGCGAATACTCAACACCACGTCGGCGGCGGGAATTCTGGGCAACGCCGGCATGAGCAATTACGGCTCGGCCAAAACCGGGCTGATCGGCTTCACCCGCGTGCTGGCCGCCGAAGGCGCCGACCACAACATCAAGGTCAACGCCGTTGCCCCGATTGCCTTTACGCGAATGCTGACGCACTCGATCGACACCGCCGGGCAGCCGGACGACCCGGCGTCCCAGGCGGTACTGGACGACCTGGTCAATCAATACCTGAAAAAGCTGGACCCTGGGCTGGTGGCCCCGGTCGTGGCTTTCTTGACCCATCGCGATTGCCCGGTCACGGGAGAGATCTATACCGTTGGCGCAGGGCATGTTTCGCGATTTTTCATCGGCAGGACAAAAGGTTTCTATAGCCCCGAGCTATCGATCGAGCAGGTGCGCGATCACCTCGACGAGATTCGCGACGAAGCCGGCTACACGGTGCCCGGCGGACCCGCCGACGAGATGGGCGAGCTCTTCGCGACGATTATGGCCGGCTGAGGGCGACAGGAGGCGAGCAGCGCCTCAGCAGCGCAACGCTATCCCGATGCCGTCCGGCGGTGGCACCGACCGCAAACAACCGAACGGCTCGATTCCGGCGTTACTGAACCGCGCTGCCGACTGGTGTGCGTAATTCACGCAGAACAGCCCGACTTGGTCGGCGCGGCAGCGGTAGTCGTCGTAGGACAACGTGTCGCCGCTCACCAATTCGGGCCCATCGCCGTTGACGAACGGACCCGGATCGCCGCGCGCCGCCCCGATCTGCAGGTTCGTGCCGTCGAAGTCGACCCAGCCGCCTTTCCACTCTCCGTAGGCCGTGTCGGGCCGGGGCGGCGGCTTGGCCAGATCGACCAGACAGACCAGCGCGCCTCCGGTGTGCGTGGAATCCGTCGTGCACGCGACTTTGGCCGCGGGCACCGTGAAGGCGATGTCACTACCCAGTTGGGTGGTGACACCGTCGCGCGTGACGGCGTGATAGCGGGCCGGATCGGCGGGATGACCTGCCTCGATCCACGCGACGACGTCGGAGATCGCGGCACCGGCGGCCGGTGGGGTCGACGGCCCCGGCGGTTTGCCGCTCGTCGGGGCCGGGCTCGCCGGGGAGGAACTCTGCGTCGGTCCGGACTGCCCGCTTACCTGGTGCGAGCACCCGGTCACCAGCAGCAAAACTGTGACCAGCGCGGCGATCCGCATCTCGTCAGGCTAACCGTCACACTGTGGATTTGGCCGCTACGCGCACCCCACCTCCGCAGTGTCGGATACCGTCGGGCTATGCATGAGCGCACTATCCGCGCCCAGACGGTCACCGGCACTGTTGAAGGCTTCACCCGCGACGGCGTGAACCGCTGGCGATCCATCCCGTACGCGCGGCCTCCGGTAGGCCGGATGCGGTTCCGGGCGCCGCAGCCCGCGCAGCCGTGGTCCGGTGTGCGGCACTGTCACGGCTTCACCGGTTGCGCTCCTCAGCAGCGCCGCTACACCCTGCTCGGCGTCGGCAGATACCAGCCGATGAGCGAGGACTGCCTCACCCTGAATGTCGTCACGCCCGAAGCTCCGTCCGCGGAACCGCTGCCGGTCATGGTCTTCGTTCACGGCGGCGGCTACATCCTGGGCAGCTCGGCCACCCCGTTGTACGACGGCGCCGCGTTGGCCCGCCGCGGATGTGTGTACGTATCGGTGAACTACCGGCTCGGGGCGCTGGGCTGTCTAGACCTGTCGTCGCTGTCGACCCCGGACATCACCATCGACAGCAACCTGTACCTGCGCGATCTGGTGCTCGCACTGCAATGGATTCGCGACAACATCGCGCAATTCGGCGGTGACCCAGACAAAGTCACCATCTTCGGTGAAAGCGCGGGCGCGTGCATCACCGCCACACTGTTGACGGTGCCCGCCGCGGAGGGCCTGTTCGCCCGCGCGATCGCGGAGAGCCCGGCGTCCGGCCTGGTGCGCTCGGCGGAGATTTCCGCCGAGTTCGCGAAGCGATTCGTCAGCCTGCTGGATGTAGACACCGAGGACGCCGCTGCGGAGCTATTGCGAGTACCTGCGGCCCAATTGGTCCAGGCCCAACATCAACTGATCGATCAGGGCATGGAAAGCAGGCTGGGCGCCTTCCCGATCGGCCCGGTCATCGGCGATGACATCCTGCCCATCGATCCCGTCGAAGCCATGCGCACCGGCCGAGCGCATCGCGTTCCGCTCATCGTCGGTACCAACGCCGAAGAGGGGCGACTGTTCACCCGTTTCCTCAAGCTGCTGCCGACGAATAAATTGATGATCGACGAGCTGTTAGCGGACACGGAACCCGATGCGCGCGAACGGATTACGGCTGCCTACCCCGACTATCCGTCGGCATCGGCGTGCATTCAGCTGGGCGGTGATTTCGCGTTCAGTTCGGCGGCCTGGCAGATCGCCGAGGCCCACAGCACCCACGCGCCCACGTATCTATACCGCTACGACTATGCGCCGCGCACGCTGCGCTGGTCGGGTCTGGGCGCGACGCATGCCACCGAGTTGCTCGCGGTGTTCGACGTCTATCGCACCCGGTTCGGCGCGTTGCTGACCGCCGCGGCCGACCAGCGCGCCGCGCTTCGGGTCAGCGACCAGGTGCAACGGCGCTGGCGATCGTTCAGCCGCACCGGGGTTCCCGGCGACGACTGGCCCCTTTACAGTCCTGCCGACCGTGCTGTCATGGTCTTCGACCGCAAGTGCCGCGTCGAGTTCGATCCGCATCCGGACCGCCGGATGGCATGGGATGGGTTCTCTTTGGCGCCTTGACCTGGCACGCTGACCTGGCACGCTACTTGTCAACGACGACAGAGGACTTCATGGACTCCGTAACCGAGCGAGTCATCGAACGGCCCAGCGATCTGACCGCCTCTTGGCTGGCTGCGGCGATCGGCGCGGAAGCCGTCGCCGAGTTCGCCGTAGAGCGCATCGGCACCGGTCAGATGAGCGAGTGCTACCGCGTCCAGCTGCAATACCCGGATGGAGCCGTCGACCCCGGCCGGCCGGAGTCGGTGGTGCTGAAGGTCGCGGCCGGCGATCCGGTGAGCCGGCAAACCGGCTCGGCCTTAGGCCTTTACGAGCGCGAAGTCCGTTTCTACGACGACATCGCGCCCCGGCTGGGCGGCCCGATAGCGCCGTGTTATCACGCCGCGATCGACGCCGCGACCGGCGCGTTCGATCTGCTGCTCGGTGATGCCGGCCCGGCCGTCGTCGGCGACGAAATCGCCGGCGCCACAATCGAACAGGCCAGCCTCGCGGTCACCGAACTGGGACGGCTGCACGGCCCGCTGCTGAGCGACGCCACGCTGGCCGAAGCGCCCTGGCTCAATCGTGAGTCGCCGCTCAGCCAGGCGATGATCGCCCCGCTCTACGCCGGTTTCATCGACCGATTCGGCGACCAGATCGCGGCAGAACACCGCGTGGTGTGTGAGCGCCTGGTGGGTTCGTTCGACGAGTACGTGGCTGCCGAGTCTCAGGCTGCTCGGATTCAGGGTCTGGTTCATGGCGACTATCGACTGGACAACATGCTGTTCGGTACCGACGGGGCCGACCGCCCGCTGACCGTCGTCGACTGGCAGACCGTCTCTTGGGGCCCGGCTTTCACGGATTTGGCCTACTTCCTCGGCTGCGCGTTGCCGGCTGAGGTTCGTCGTGCGCACTATGACGCGCTGCTGCGGGCATATCACGATGCGCTGGGGCCGGGGGCGCCTGTCAGCCTCGCCGACGTCGCCGACGGTGTCCGTCGGCAAAGCTTCTTCGGCGTGATGATGGCGATTGTCTCGTCGATGTTGGTGGAGCGCACCGAGCGGGGCGACCGGATGTTCATGACCATGCTGCAACGGAACTGCGATCACGCACTGGACACCGATGCGTTGGCCGCACTGCCCGCGGCGGCCACGCCGGAGCCGCTGCGGCCAACAGAAGACGACGAACTCGCGCACACACCGACCGACGAGCCGCTGTGGAGCGAGAGCTGGTACTCCGACTTCGTCGATGCCGCACAGGGATTGGGCGGCTGGTTCCGGCTCGGCCTGATCGCGAATGAGCAAACCGCGTGGGTTCAGGCTCTGTTGTGCGGGCCCGATCTGCCCACGGTGGCCATCGCAGTCGAGGTGCCGCTGCCGTCGGATCCATGGGTGGTGCACGCCGACGGGCTGGAGCTCGGCCACGCCGCCAGCACGCCGCTACAAAGCTACCGGGTGGATCTGCGCGGGCAGGGCCAGTCCTATCCGGACCCGTCGGCGCTGTTACGCGGCGAGCCGGGAACTCCGGTCGAGTTGACGATGAACCTGGTGTGGGCCACCGATGGGACGCCGTACAAGTACCGAATCACAACACGTTACGAGATCCCGTGCACCGTTTCGGGCACCGTGACCATCGACGGCAAGAGCTATCGATTCGACTCGGTACCAGGGCAGCGCGACCACTCGTGGGGAGTGCGCGACTGGTGGGGCATGGACTGGGTGTGGAGTGCCCTGCACCTCAACGACGGAACCCATGTGCACGGCGTGAACTTACGAATCCCGGGCGTCGGAGGCTTCAGCGTCGGTTATGTCCAGGACTCCACGGGCAGTGTCGTCGAGCTGACTGCGGTAAACTCACGAGAAGCGTTCAGCCCCAACGGGTTACCCATGGACGCGACACTAACGCTGGATCCGGCGGGGCTCACCGCCGATGCCCAGGTGCAAGGGAATGCGCCGGTTCGGCTGACCGCCACGGACGGACGCGTCAGTGAGTTCGCGCGCGCCTGGGTCAGCGTCAACGCGACGGACGGGCGCACCGGCGTGGGTTGGATCGAATGGAACCGCAACCTGGAGCAACGGACATAGGCGCAGCGCCGCACCACGCGCCATCGCCCATCGTGGTGATGGGTGTCTCGGGCTCAGGTAAATCAACGGTGGGTTCCGCACTGGCACAACGCTTGCAGGTGCCCTTCGTGGACGCCGACACCCTGCATACGCCGTCCAACATCGCCAAGATGAGAGCCGGCGAACCGCTCACCGACGATGATCGCTATCCGTGGCTGGAGAAAGTCGGCCAGTGGCTGACCGGCCACCGCGGCGGCGGCGTGGTGAGTTGTTCGGCGCTCAAACGCAAATATCGAGACCAGCTGCGCACGCACTGCGCGAGCATCCAGTTCCTCTATCTCAGTGGCTCACCGGAGCTGATTAGCAGCCGGATCTCCGAGCGGCCCGGCCATTTCATGCCGGCCGCGCTGCTGCAGTCGCAATTGGACGCGTTGGAGCCGCTCGGCCCCGACGAGCCCGGAGTCACCGTCGACATCAGTCAAGGCGTCGAGGACATTGTTGATGACTTCCTCGCGGGCGTGGCAACCCGTCACGGCACGGACAGCTGAGCTGCGTTCAGCTCACCGGCGATTACCAAGGAAGACGCTTGCGCCGCTTAGGTTGTGCACCGACCCGTTCGCGCGCGGTGTCAGCCAGCTGACCGCCGCGGGTGGCCGCCGTGTCGGCGAAGTCGCTACCGTGCTCGCGAGCGGATTCGGCCAACTCGATGCCCCGGGCGCGGGCGGTCTTGGCCAGTTTCTCGCCGCGTTTGCGCGCCTTCTTCGCCAACGGGGCGCTGCGTTCGGCCGCGGTGTTGGCCAGTTCGCGACCGCGTTCGAGTGCGGCTTCGGCGTAAGGGGCGCTGCGTTCGGCGGCGGTGTTGGCGAGTTCGCGACCGCGTTCGAGTGCGGCTTCGGCGTAAGGGGCGCTACGTTCGGCGGCGGTGTTGGCGAGTTCGCGGCCACGCTCGGCGCGCGCCTGCAACCCATGCACGATCTTCTCGCCAAACTCCCCGAAGTCGGAGTCATCCGAGCCCGGCAACGCCGAGGACACCCGCTCCGAGAGCCGCTCGGCGGCCCGGCGGCCACGCCACCCCAGTGACGGTTTGCCCGCAGTATCGGCGGATGCAATCAACAGTCCGCCCACCAGGCTCAGGTCGGTGAGGAATTGCTGACGCTTCTCGGCTTTGAGCTGCGGATCGATTTCATTCCAGAACGAGTGCGTCCCGAGGTTGGCCGGGACCACCGTCAACGCCAGGGCCGCGGAAGCGAACCGCGGCAGCTTGCCGCTGGCAAGCAGCAAGCCACCGCCGATCTGCACGGCGGCGTTGACTTGGGCGACCGTCTGGGGGTCGCTCGGAATGCTGCTGCCGAGCGGATCGGGAAGCGACTGCAGGCCGTCCACCGCAGGCGCCGCGGCCTCCGCCGCCGATTTGGGATTAAGAAGCGAATTGATTCCTTGCCCAATGAATGCCGCGGACAACAGGGGTCGCGCGATTCTCCGAATCACCATGACAACCTGGTTACCCGGCCGATCGGCAAACAAACGCCCGGCTTATCGCCCCAGCTCGCAACGGTCGCGGCGTTAGGGTGGGCCGTATGCGGGCGTTGATCATCGTCGACGTGCAGAACGACTTCTGCGCGGGCGGCTCGCTGGCGGTGACCGGGGGCTCCGAGCTGGGCTTCGCCATCAACGACTATCTGGCCGGCCAGCCCGGCTACCAACATGTGGTGGCGACCAAAGACAGCCACATCGACCCGGGTGACCATTTTTCGAATCAGCCGGATTTCTCCACGTCTTGGCCACCGCATTGCATCGCGGGCAGCGCCGGAGCGGAGTTTCATCCCGCCCTCGACACCAGCCCGATCGAGGCGGTCTTCTACAAGGGCGCCCACGGGGCGGCCTACAGCGGCTTCGAGGGCGTCGATGACAGCGGGACCTCACTCCTTGACTGGTTGCGCCGGCGGGGAGTCGACGAGGTCGACCTAGTCGGTATTGCCACCGACCAGTGTGTCCGTCGCACCGCCGAGGACGCGGCGCGGGCGGGCCTGACGACCCGGGTGCTGGTGGACCTCACGGCCGCGGTATCACCGAGTTCGGCCGCAGCAGCCTTGGCGGAGATGCGGACCGCGGGCGTCGAGTTGGTGGAGGGTTAGCAAATGGTGGTGCCACTGGACCGAGAGCATCTGCTCGCCGCGGTCGAACGATCGCCGCAGGCGTTCACCGTGCACGACCGCGACGGCTGGGTGGGTGTGTTCACTGCTGACGCCAGGGTTGAAGACCCGGTCGGTTCTGCGCCGCATGTCGGGCAGGCGGAAATCGGTCGCTTTTACGACACTTTCATCGGCCCGCGTGACATCAAGTTCCACCGCGATCTCGACATCGTCTTGGGCACTGTCGTGCTGCGCGACCTCGAGCTCGAGGTCGCGATGGGTTCCGCGGTGACCATGTTCATTCCCGCATTCCTGCGCTATGACCTGCGAGAAGCTCACGGCGAGTGGCAGATTGCCGAATTGCGAGCGTACTGGGAGTTGCCGGCGATGATGTGGCAATTCCTGCGGACCGGGTCGACGGCTTTGTCGCCGGCCCTGCAACTGTCGCGAAGCTTGCTGACCAACCAGCGGATGCGCGGAACCGCGGGCTTCATGAGCGGCTTTCGGCGCGTGGGTGCGCGGCACAAAAAGCTAGTCGAGGCATTCCTGAAGGCTCTTGCGCATGGGAACACAGCCGCCGCGGCACATGCGTTATCTCCCAATGCCACAACGACTTTGGGGGATACCGACGCACTCGACATCGCCGAACTCGCCGAGCAACTCGCCCACGCAAGTTGGAACAAGGTGATCGGTGCCGGGTCCACCGTCGCCGTTTCGCTCAACTCCGATCATGGTCGTGGCATCGTGTTCGCCGACGTGGCGTGGCAAGGCAACGCGATCAACAAGATCCGCTACTTTCCCGCCTAACCACCGACCTCGGTTCCCATGGGCAACGAGAGTTTGCCAACCGGTCGGCTTCGCCGTATTGCCGTGCACGTCTGAGTGCCGTAAGAATAGCTGTCACTGACTGGAGGCAGATCATGCGTGTGGTGCGAATTTTCGGGGTGGCGGTGGCGTTGACCGCTGCATTGAGTGTCGCAACAGCTTGCAGCTTCAGCACGAAAACGTCTTCCTCGTCGAGCTCGTCGAAGGCGTCGTCTTCGACTTCACCGACGTCGTCGAGTTCGGCAGCGTCGACCACGTCGGGCGCGCCGCCTTCCGGGGTTGCGCCATTGGGTGACTACACGTACTTGCTGCTCCAAGCGAGCGACGTCGGTGCCGATACCACCGCGACGGGGCCGGCGATGCAAAACCCCGGTGGTGTGGCGGGAGCGGCATTGTCGTTCGGCAACTCGGACCGATCCCGCACCATTGACGACCTCATCGTCGTCTTTACCGATCCAACGGTCTCCGCCCAGCAGGCCAAAGATCATGCGCAATCTTTCCCCAAGTACGTCACAACCGCCCCGCAGGCGTTCGACGTTGGCACGAACGGACTGATCGCCGTTGGTATGTCGCCCGACAACTCCAAAGCGGTGACTTATGTGACGTTCGCCGAGGGCAGGGTCGGCGTGGACTTGGAGTTCGACAGCGCGCCCAACGACCCCGCACCGCAGCAGGTTGTGCTCGACTTGGCAGCCAAGCAAGACGCGATCGTCAAGGCCAAGCTGCCTAGCTAAAGGCTTCGTGCGCAACCATCAACGTCAGCGTCGCAGCCGACAGACACAGGTAAGCGCCGGGGAAGGCGATGTTGTAAAAGACGCCGGCCCTGATGTGAGCCAGCACCGCGCCGACGAAGTACAGCACCAGCCCGACCGCGGCCGCGATTCCTAACCCTGGCATCACCAGCAGTCCGACCACCAGGCCGATTGCCCCAGCCAGCTTCGCCGCTCCCAGTGCCGTAAGCCAGGATCGGGGCACCCCAACCTCGGCCGAGTTCGCCAGCACGAACTTGGCGGGGACGAAGTCTGGCAAGGCGATTGCGCCGGTGAGGACCGCGGTAATCAGCGTGATCGAGACGTAGGCGAAATGCACGAGTCAATCCCTTGCGGTGCAGTTGTTTCCGCGGCGGCGAGCCGCGTGGCTGCCGCGTCCGGTGCGGCGCACAATCGATAGGGTCATGGTTCAGGTCTCCTTGTTTCCGAGGGTTCGACAGATGCGGTCAACGTCTTGACGACTCCCGTGCAGAAAAGGTGACCCCATGAGTGCGACGAGAAATCTCGCGGATCTGGCGCAATGCTTTGAGGCCGATCGCCGGCACTTGAGATCGGTCGCGTTCGGGCTGCTCGGATCGGTGGCCGACGCCGACGATGCGGTGCAGTCGGCGTGGTTGAAGGCCAGTCGCTCCGATTTCGATGCCGTGAACAACCTCACCGGCTGGTTCACGACGATTACCGCACATGAGGCGTTCGACCAGCTTCGAGTGCGCAAACGTCGCGCCGAGCAACCGCTGGAAGACCTGGATCGGTTGGCACCCGCCGTCTCAGTGCCAGCCGACGACGACGCGCTGCTGGCGGACTCGGTGAGTCGCGCGCTGCTCGTCGTGCTCGACCGGCTGTCACCGGCACAGCGGGTGGCATTCGTCCTGCACGATGTCTTCGCGGTGCCCTTCGAAACGATCGCCGGCCTGTTGGGCCGGTCACCGGCTGCGGCGAAGAAGCTCGCAAGCCGGGCACGGGGGCGGCTGCACGACGATGCGGCCGCTGAACCCCGCCGTCCAGCCGGTCACCTCGAAATCGTCGAAGCGTTTCTGGCGGCTTCCCGCGGCGGCGATATCGCCACGTTGCTCGAGCTGCTTGCCCCCGACGTGGTGCGCAGGGTTGATCGGGCGCTGGTGCCTGGTGATGTGCCGACCGAGTTGCGCGGGGCCGGTGCGGTCGCCGAGGAGACTCGTCAGTTCACCCAGCGGGCGCGCGCGGGTGTGGTGCTGCTCATCGACGGTGTTCCTGGCATTGCGATCGCGCCTCGTGGGCGGGCGCAGGTCCTGTTGGAAATCGGGATCGGAGCCGATCATCGCATCCACTCGATCGACATCACCGGCGACGCCGACCGCCTGCACCGGGCGATCCTGGCGCTGCCGGATGGGGCATCGCAGGCACATCGCAGCCTCATCGGGTACCAAGGACAACGGAAACAGTCGGCGGGGAGGTGGCTCACGGGCCAAGATCGGAAGCACGATGCTCGATAAGCCGTTCGGCCGCCGCAGCTTGCTGCGGGGAGCCGGCGCACTCACCGCGGCCGCAGTGGTCCCGTGGGGCGCTGGCTGCGCTTCCGACGACGACGCCTTGACCTTCTTTTTCGCCGCGAATCCCGACGAGGCCGCTGCCCGCATGCGTGTCGTCAGCGAATTCCAACGGCGCCATCCCGATATCAAAATACGGGCGGTGCTCTCCGGGCCGGGCGTGATGCAGCAGCTGTCGACGTTTTGCGCGGGCGGCAAGTGTCCGGATGTGCTGCAGACGTGGGATCTGACCTATGCCGAGCTGGCGGACCGGGGCGTGCTGCTGGACCTGAACGATTTCTTGGCGCACGACCAGACTTTCGCCGCGCAGTTGACCGCGGAAAGCACTGGGCCGCTGTATGACACGTTCACCTTCAAGGGCGGCCAATATGCGTTCCCGGAGCAATGGTCTGGAAACTTCTTGTTCTACAACAGGCAGCTCATCGCCGACGCAGGTGTGCCGGCCCCGCCCACAGCGTGGGACAAGACCTGGACTTTCGCCGAGTTCCTTGACGCGGCCAAAGCCTCGACCAAGCGGGACGGATCGGGCCGGGCCACGCAATGGGGATTCGTCAATACCTTTGTCTCGTATTACTCGGCCGGGCTATTCGCGTTGAACAACGGCGTTCCGTGGTCTACGCCGCAGAAGAACCCGACCCACCTCAATTTCGACAACCCCGCGTTCATGGAGGCGGTGCAGTTCTACGCCGACCTCGCCAACAAGCACAACGTCGCGCCCAACGCCTCCGATGTGCAGTCGATGTCGACGCCCGACCTGTTCGCATCCGGCAAGGCGGCGATCGCGCTGGGTGGGCACTGGCGCTATCAGACGTTCATGCGAGCCGAGGGCCTGGATTTCGACGTCGCCCCATTGCCGGTAGGACCATCGCTGCCCCGCGGGCGCAGCGCCTGCTCCAATATCGGCACGACGGGTCTGTCCATTTCGGCGAGCAGCCGACGCAAGGATCAGGCTTGGCAGTTCGTCAAGTTCGCCACCGGCCCGGTCGGTCAAGCGATCATTGCGGAATCGTGTCTGTTCGTGCCGGTGTTGCGGTCGGTGCTCTCGTCGGACGGTTTCGCCAAGGCCCACCGCAGGATCCGTAATCTCGCCGTGCTCACCGAAGGGCCGGCCAATTCCGAAGGCCTGCCCGTCACCCCGGCATGGGAAAAAGTTGTAGCGCTAATGGATCGCAACATGGGGCCGGTGCTGCGAGGGGCCCGCCCGGCGACATCGCTGACCGGCTTGTCGCACGCCGTCGACGAGGTGCTGCAAAGCCCATGACATCGACCAACACGTCCGCTGAATCCAGCCCGGCCGTCGCAACACCGCGACCCAACCGAGCGCGGCCATCGCGCCGACGCGCTTGGGCCGGACGCTTATTCGTCGCGCCGAACCTGCTCGCGGTCATGGTGTTCATGCTCTTTCCGCTCGGCTTCTCGTTGTACATGAGCTTCCAACGGTGGGACGTCTTCAACCCGCCAAAGTTCGTCGGCTGGGCGAACTTCGAACAACTATTCACCTCCGATCCGCTGTTCCTCATTGCCATCCGCAACACCCTGGTCTTCACCGTCGGAACGGTGGTTCCGACCGTCGTCATCAGCCTCGTCGTTGCCGCTGTGCTGAACCGAAACGTCAAGGGCATCGGGATCTTCCGGACAATCGTCTTCATGCCGCTGGCCATCTCGTCGGTGGTGATGGCGGTCGTCTGGCAGTTCGTCTTCAACACCGACAACGGGCTGCTCAACATCATGCTCGGCTGGATCGGAGTCGGCCCGGTCCCGTGGCTGGTCGACCCCGATTGGGCTATGGCCTCGCTGTGCATCGTCAGTGTGTGGCGCAGTGTTCCGTTCGCCACGGTCATCTTGTTGGCCGCGATGCAGGGAGTTCCCGAGACGGTCTACGAGGCAGCCAAGATCGACGGGGCGGGCGAGGTACGGCAGTTCGCCTTCATCACGGTGCCGCTGATCCGGGGGTCGATATCGTTTGTCGTCATCATTTCAATCATCCACGCGTTCCAGGCGTTTGACGTGGTGTACGTGCTCAACGGGTCCAACGGTGGCCCGGAAACCTCGACCTATGTGCTGGGCATCATGCTGTTCCAGCACGCGTTCTCGTTTCTGGAATTCGGCTATGCTTCGGCACTGGCATGGGTGATGTTCGCGATCTTGCTGGTGCTGACCGTGCTGCAATTGCGGATCACCCGGCAGCGTTCCTGGGAGGCTTCTCGTGGCCTTAGCTGAGCGCGTGGTGAAGCGCAGTGTTCTTCGTGCCGTCCCGGCCTACGTCGCGCTGGTCGGCATCGCATGGTTCTGGCTGTTCCCGGTCGCTTGGGCGGTGTCGGGCTCGCTGAAACGAGAAGGGGAGATCAGCCAACCGACGCTGTTTCCCGCTCACCCGCGATGGTCGAACTACACCGAGGTGTTCAAGCTGATGCCGTTCTGGCGGATGTTTGGCAACACCGTGCTGTACGCGGGTTGCGTGACGGCGGGGCAGGTCTTCTTCTGCTCGCTGGCCGGATATGCCTTCGCGCGCCTGCAATTTCGCGGCCGCGACACACTGTTCGTCCTCTACCTTGGCACGCTGATGGTTCCGCTGACCGTTACCGTGATCCCGCAATTCATTCTGATGCGGATCGCGGGGTGGGTCGACACGCCCTGGGGGATGATCGTGCCGGGGTTGTTCGGCAGCGCATTCGGTACGTACCTGATGCGCCAGTTCTTCCAAACGCTCCCGGGCGATCTCGAGGAGGCCGCAATCCTGGATGGTTGCTCGCCGTGGCAGATCTACTGGCGGATCCTGTTACCCCATGCCAGGCCTGCCGTGATGGTGCTCGCGGTGCTCACTTGGGTCAACGTCTGGAACGATTTTCTGTGGCCGTTGCTGATGATTCAGCGCAACAGCCTGGCCACACTGACACTCGGCCTGGTCCGGCTGCGGGGGGAGTACGTCGCGCGCTGGCCGGTCATCATGGCGGCTTCGATGCTCATTATGGTGCCGCTGGTGATCATCTACGCGTTCGCGCAGCGTTCCTTCGTCCGTGGTATCGCGGTGACCGGAACGAGTGGTTAACGGTGGCTTCGGTGAGTTTCGAGCAAGCAACGCGCTGCTATCCGGGTGCGGATCGGCCGGCTCTGGATGGCCTCGATCTGTTTGTCGACGACGGCGAATTCGTCGTCCTGGTCGGACCTTCCGGGTGTGGCAAGACGACCTCGCTGCGGATGGTGGCCGGACTGGAAACGGTGGACGCCGGACTGGTGCGGATCGGTGACCGCGACGTCACCAACGTCGATCCCAAAGATCGCGACGTGGCGATGGTGTTCCAGAACTACGCCCTGTACCCGCATATGACGGTGGCGCAGAATATGGGGTTTGCGTTGAAGATCGCAAAGACGCCGAAAGCCGAGATCCGCGAGCGGGTCCTGGATGCAGCGAAACTGCTTGACCTGCAACCATATCTGGACCGCAAACCCAAAGATCTTTCCGGAGGCCAGCGTCAGCGGGTGGCGATGGGCCGTGCGATCGTGCGCCGCCCGCAGGTGTTCCTGATGGACGAGCCACTGTCCAACCTCGATGCCAAATTACGGGTGCAGACCCGCAATCAGATCGCCGCTTTGCAACGTCGGCTGGAAACCACCACGGTTTATGTCACGCACGACCAGGTCGAGGCCATGACCATGGGTGACCGCGTCGCGGTGCTTCGGGACGGTCTGCTGCAACAGTTCGCGGCGCCACGTGAGCTCTACCGAAACCCCGTGAACGTCTTCGTGGCCGGATTCATCGGATCTCCCGCGATGAATCTGTTTACCCTTCCCATCGTCGATTCTGCTGTCTCGCTGGGGGATTGGCCGATCACAGCTGCCGCGTGAAATCGCAGACGGCGCAAGTGAGGTCGTCGTCGGGGTTCGTCCGGAACATTTCGAACTGGGCGGCCTCGGTGTCGAAATGGAGGTCGACGTGGTCGAGGAGCTCGGAGCGGACGCCTATCTGTATGGCCGAATCGCCGATGCCGGCAAGGTAATCGCGCAAAACGTCGTTGCCCGCACCGACGGTAGCAACCCGCCGCAGAAGGGCAGCCGGGTTCGGCTGCATCCGGGACCGGGCCACTTACACTTTTTCGGCGTCGACGGCCGCCGGATCGCAGTGTGACGATGCGACCGGCCGGTCGACGATGTGGGCTAATCCGGCGAAGCGACGGGCCGAGGCGATATCCGCGGCAAACGCGCTGGCTGGAGCGCATCCGGCTACCGGACGTGGTGTCGGCGTATGCTGGGAGAAGCTATTTTCATTGCACCGCAAGTACATTGAACCCGACGTAGGGGGTCGCTGTGGACTCGGTCGATCTGGTCTGCGAAGGCGGCGGCGTTCGAGGCATCGGCCTGGTCGGCGCGGTGGACGCGCTGGCCGCGGCCGGCTACCGGTTCCCGCGAGTCGCGGGGACCAGTGCGGGGGCGATCGTCGCATCCCTTGTCGCGGCCCTGCAACATGCCGGCGAACCGCTCAGCAAGCTGGCCGAGATCATGCGCAGTATCGACTATCGAAAGTTCCTCGACCGCAACCTGATTGGACACATTCCACTCATCGGTGGGGGACTGTCGCTGCTGGTGTCCGACGGTGTATACCGCGGCGCTTATCTCGAACAGCTGGTGGCTGAACAGCTTGCCGAGCTCGGCGTGCACACCTTCGGCGACCTGCGCACCGGCGAAGAGCCCGAACAGTTCGCCTGGTCGTTGGTCGTCACCGCCAGTGATCTGTCCCGGCGCCAGCTGGTGCGTATCCCGTGGGACCTGCGCTCGTACGGCATCGACCCGGACACCTTTCCGGTAGCCCGCGCGGTGCACGCCTCGGCCGCGATTCCCTATGTGTTCGAGCCCGTCCGGGTCGGCGGTGCCACCTGGGTCGACGGCGGATTGCTCTCCAACTTTCCGGTGGACCTGTTCGACCGCCCCGGGCCGCGCTGGCCGACCTTCGGGATCCGGCTCTCGGCACGTCCGGGCATTCCGCCCACGCACCCAGTGCATGGACCGGTGTCGTTGGGACTCGCGGCGATTGAGACATTGGTGAGCAATCAAGACAATTCCTACATCGACGATCCCTGCACGGTCCGCCGCACCATCTTCGTGCCGGCTGAGCAGGTGAGCTCGATCGACTTCGATATCACCGACCAACAACGCGAAGCCCTCTATCAGAGTGGGCTGCAAGCGGGCCAAAACTTCCTGAAGACCTGGAACTTCGCGGACTATCTGTCGGCCTGCGGCGGCCCGGTGAAGACATAGGCCTGGCGCGTCGTAGCCCTTTTCGCCCAACAGCCTTCCTAGTATTGCCGAGTGGACGATCGCTACGGAGCCGATGTTCTCGCCGCGGGTCGGCGCAAGCCTCGCTCAACCGAGCACCCGGCCGAGGTGGGCCTAGTCGTCGAGGACGTGGAGAGCGGTTACGTCGGCGCGGTAGTGCGAGTCGAGTACGGCCGCGTCCAGCTCGAAGATCGTCATGGCCACACCCGCGGCTTTCCGTTGGGGCCCGGTTATCTACTGGAGGGCCGGCCGGTAATCCTGACTGCACCGCGGCGTGCGGCACCGACCGGCGCGGGGCGGACGGCATCCGGCTCGGTCGCGGTACCGGATGCCCGTGCGCGAGTCGCGCGAGCGAGTCGGATCTATGTGGAGGGCCGCCACGACGCCGAACTCGTCGCGCAGGTTTGGGGAGCCGACCTGCGCATCGAAGGTGTCGTCGTCGAACACCTCGGCGGTGTCGACGATCTGGTGGGCATCGTGGCGGAGTTTCGCCCCGGGCCGAACCGCCGGCTCGGTGTGCTGGTCGACCACCTTGTCGCAGGCTCTAAGGAGACGCGGATCGCCGATGCCGTACGCCGCGGGCCGGGTGGACCCGACACCTTGGTGGTCGGTCATCCCTATGTCGACATCTGGCAGGCGGTGAAGCCGCAGCGTCTCGGCCTGAAAGCGTGGCCGAAGGTGCCGCGCCACATCGAGTGGAAGCGTGGTGTGTGCCAAGAGCTCGGTCTGCCGCATGCGAACCAGGCCGACATCGCCGCGGCCTGGCGGCACATCCGGTCGCGGGTGCGGGACTGGAACGATCTGGAGCCGGCCCTGATCGGCCGGGTCGAAGAGCTCATCGACTTTGTGACGCAGCCAGGTGCTTGACACATCGCGGCCCGGGAGGCGCCTTAACCGCGGTCAGAAGTTAGGTTAGGCTAACTCGAAGGTCGCGATCCGCGGGACAGGAATCGGGCGCATGCAGGGCGTATTCGGCATTTTTCTGGGCACCTTCCTCATCGGGCTGCGTGAAGGCCTGGAAGCGACGCTCATCGTCAGCATCGTCGGCGCCTTCCTCAAGCGAAACGGCCAACCGACCCGCCCGATGTTTGCCGGTGTTGGCCTGGCCGTGCTGATCAGTGTCGGGGTGGGCGTCGGCCTGGACCTGCTCTCGGCGACTTTGCCGCAGGCCCAGCAAGAGATGATGGAGACCGTCATCAACGCCGTCGCCGTGGTGTTTGTGACTTCCATGATCGTCTGGATGAACCGCAACGCCGCTCGGCTCAAGGGCGAACTCGAGCACGAAGCCCAACAGGCGCTTAACCGCGGCGGAGCGCTGGCGTTGGTTGCCATGGCCTTTCTCGCCGTCCTCAAAGAGGGCTTCGAGACCGCGGTGTTCCTGCTGGCGGCCGCGGAGACGTCGCACGGCAACCGGTGGTTGGCGGTGCTCGGCGGGGCAACGGGAATCGCGTTGTCGGTGGCGCTGGGCGCCGGCGTGTATTACGGCGGCCTGAAACTCAACCTCGGCCGGTTCTTTCGCATCACGGGCGTGTTCTTGGTGCTGATCGCCGCGGGGTTGGTGTTGGGCGCGCTGCGCACCGCGCACGAGGCCGGCTGGGTGACCGTGGGTCAGCAGCAGGTGTTGGACTTGTCCGGCTGGATACCCGGCCAGTCCGTGTTGGGCGCGCTGGTCACCGGCATGTTCGGCATCCCCGCCGACCCGCGTCTGGTCGAAGTGCTGGGCTGGCTGCTGTATGCGGTGCCGGTGCTCGTCGTCTTTTTGTGGCCGGCTCGGCTTGCCGCGGCGCCGCGAATCCGCAGCCGACTGCTGGCCGCCGCCTCGGCGGTGCTGCTGATCGTCGCGGCGATCTTGACGATGCTGGTGCCCTCGGTCAGCTCGGCATCGAGCGATCGCGCCGTCACCGACCGATCAGGCCACGTCGCCAAGGTGTCGATCATGACCGGGCCGCACGGACGCGAGCTGACGGTCGCCGAGGAGGGCGGCTCGACGGTCCGCAACATCACGCTTATCCCGGCAGGCGAGCAAACGGTGGACGGCTTACCGGTGCAGGCATGGCAGGCTTCAGAGGCTGCTGGGGCCGATGGTGCGCCGGCAGTCACGCTGGATCAGTTGCTCAGCATGACGGGGGGCCGGTTGCCGGTCGGTCTCGCGGTTGGCCGCACTCCGGGGCCCTTTCTGGGGCAATGGTCGACGACCACCGTGTATACCGTGCTCGCACACGGTGATTCCGTGGTGAGTGCGCAAACCACGAGCAACCGCACGGCGATACTGACCGGCGGTGGGCTGACCGGGGCCAAAACCGTCAGTCTCGGCGGGCTGCCGACCGATTGGTCCACGGCCAGCGCCGAAGACCACTCGACTGCGGCAGCAATCAACGCCAGCGAGCGGAATCGCGCGGAGCGGCAGCTCTGGAACGTCTGGCTGCCGTTGGTAATGGCCGGTCTTGCGCTGGCTTGCGCGCTGTCAGCGATAGCCTCGGTGCGCAGTGACCGCGCCCAACACGATGAGAGGAAATCGATCGATGGTGAGTCGCACCGTCCGGGCAACGTGCCAGTCTCGTAAATTCTGGCTGACCGCAACGGTTCTTGCTGTGGTAGTTGCCTTTCCGGTGACCGCATGCGGCCACTCGAACAGCCAGTCGAGCCCTTCGAAATCCGGGCAAGCCGGCGCGGCGAACGCGGTCAAGGTGACGATGGCCAACAACGGCGGCAAAGACGGCTGCGCGCTGGATACGACCAGCGTGGCGGCCGGGCCGGTGACATTCACGGTGGCCAACACCAGCGCGCCGGGAATCACCGAGATGGAGTTGCTCAGGGATCAGCGGATCGTCGGTGAGAAGGAGAATCTCGCGCCCGGGCTGGATCCGGTGTCGTTCACCGTCACCCTGGACGGCGGCTCGTATCAGCTGTATTGCCCCGGCGCGAGCACCGAATATCAAATCCTGACGGTGACCGGCGGCGCACCGGCCACCCCGACGGGCCCGGTGGCCAGCATCTTCGACCAGGGCACCAAGGACTACGCGGCGTACATCGTCACCCAGATCGGTCAGCTCAACGACGGTGTCAGAGCGCTTGATGCCGCGGTGCAGTCGGGCAACGTCGACGCCGCCAAGGCCGCCTATGCCAAAGCGCGGCTGTTCTGGGAGCGTTCGGAGTCCACCGTGGAGGGCTTCGTGCTGCCGGGCTTCGCGGCCGGCGACAACGCGGGCAGTCTCGACTATCTGATCGACATGCGAGCGTCCACCCCGGTCGACGCCAAAGTCGGGTGGAAGGGATTCCATGCCATCGAACGCGACCTCTGGCAGGGTAACGCGATCACTCCCGCCACCTTGGCGCTGAGCACCGAATTGGTAGGCAACGTAGGCAAATTGAAGAACATCGTCGCTTCCCTGCAATACAAGCCAGAGGATTTGGCCAACGGCGCCAGCGATCTGATCGAAGAGGTGCAGAACACCAAGATCACCGGCGAAGAGGAGGCCTTCAGTCATATTGACCTGGTTGATTTTTCGGGCAACGTGGAAGGTGCTCAGCAGGCTTACGCCTCGCTGCGGCCGGGGCTGCAGAAGATCGACGACAATCTGGTCAAGCAGATCGATCAGCAGTTCCAGGCGGTCCTCGGTGTGCTCGACGGTTACCGCGATCCGTCGGCGCTGGGTGGCTACCGGACCTACACGCCGGCACTTCGGGCCAGCGACGCACCGAAACTGACCGCGGTCATCCAGCCGCTGCATCAGAGCCTGTCCACGGTCGCCCAAAAAGTCGTCACCCCCAACTGACCATGGCCGACGACGACCTGGCCGACGAAGCCGCCGATACCACCGCCGTCTCGCGGCGCCGCCTGCTCGGCCAGAGCATGCTGGCCGGGCTGGCCGGCACCGCCGTCGGTGCCGCCGGCGGCGGTTTCGCCGGCTACGCCGCCGCGACCGCCCGCAGCAGCAGCAGCGATGACGATACTGTCGACCTGCGCCGTAGCTACCCCTTCTACGGCCAGGTCCACCAAGGCGGAATCGCCACCCTCCCACAGCGTTACGCCGTCTTCATGTCCTTCTCGCTGGCCGCCGGCGCCGGTCGCACCGATCTGCAGTCTCTGCTGGCCCGCTGGTCGGCCGCCGGCGCGGTGCTGCAGCAGGGCAAGCCCGTCGGCACGGTCCAGCCACCGGTCGAGGTGCAGCCTCCCAGCGACACCGGGGAGGCCTACGGACTCAGCCCGGCCAGTCTCACCGTGACGATCGGGTTGGGCCCTTCGCTGTTCGGTGACCGTTTCGGACTGGCCGCACGGCGACCCGCCGTCTTCACCGATCTGCCCCCGCTCGACGGCGACAACCTGGACCCGCGCCTGCACGGCGGCGACCTGTCGGTGCAGGCCTGTGCCGACGACCCCCAGGTCTGCTACCACGCCGTGCGCAACCTGGCCCGCCTCGGCCGCAATATCGTCTTCCCGTTCTGGGCGGTGCTGGGCTTCGGGCGAGCATCAGCCGGGCCCGGTCAGCTCACGCCGCGAAACCTGTTGGGATTCAAAGACGGAACCCGCAACATCGCCACCGACGCGGAGTACGCCCGTTTCGTCTGGGTCGACAATAGCGACCAGCCCTGGATGAACGGGGGCACCTATCAAGTCGTCCGCAAAATCCGGATGCTGCTGGAGACGTGGGACGTCGACCGGATCGGCAATCAGCAGAAGATCTTTGGCCGCACCAAAGAGGAGGGGGCACCGCTGAGCGGTAAGGCCGAATTCGATACGCCCAATTTCGCGGCCAAGGGCCCCGAGGGCAATCTGCTCATCGACCCGTCATCACACGTCGGCTTGGCGGCCAGGGAGAACAACGACGGCGTCATGATCCGTCGACGGTCCTACAACTACACCGACGGCCTCGACGCCAACGGCCAACTCAACGCCGGCTTGTTGTTCGTCTCGTATCAAAAAGATCCAGGCGATTTTATTCGTTTGCAGAATCGGCTCGGCGCCCACGACCTGCTCAACGAATACATCCGCCACATCGGCTCAGCTATCTTCGCGATACCGCCGGCACCCGAAGAAGGCCATTTCATCGCCCAAACTCTGTTCAGTTGAGCAATGCCTCATCCACCCGGTCCTGACCACATCGCCGGTGGTGTCCGCGGCAAGCGAACCTCGCCGTCTTGACGATAAATCCAAGACGCCGCCGTCACGCTTTCGCACTCGGCGAGCACTAACCGCATGAAGATCAAACTCATCGACAAACGGAGGAAGTTCATGACCGACGCGCTCGTCATCGACGCTGAAGGGCTCGACCGGCTGTCCTGTAACGCCAAAGCCAACCCGGAAACCGGCAAGAAGACGCTGAAAGCCAAGACAGTGTGCGAGACCGGGTTCCGCAACATGACCTACGTGCGTGACCTCGCACCGATGCTGGTGGGTGAGCCGCCCGCGTTGCTGGGCGATGACTCGGCGCCCAACCCCTCCGAGACCGCCTTGGCTGCGTTGGGGTCGTGCGTCTCGGTGGGCTTGCTGGCGAATGCCACGCACCGTGGCGTCACCCTCACCAAAATCGAGGTCGAGATGGAAGGTGACATCGACATCTCCGCGGTGTGGGGCGTGGGCGACACCCCGGACGGGAAGCTGCTCGGCCTGAGCGCGGTGCGCTGCAAGGTGACTCTGGCCGGCGACGCCGATGAGGCGACGTTGAAGGAGATCCACGACAACGCCATTGCCTGGTCACCCGTCGTGAACACGTTCCGCAACCCGGTCAGCGTCGACTCGACCCTGGCCATCGGCTAGCAACTCAAGACGGGAAGCCCACGGTGGCAAGAACATTGACGAAGTCCGACCTCGCCGAGGTCATCAAGCTGGCCCGGCTCAAACTAGGTTTGAGCTGGGCGCAGATCGCCAAGTCGATCGGCAAGGATCCCGCGTGGACCGTTGCCGCGCTGCTCGGGCAGCATCCGCTGTCGGCCGAAGATGCCTCGATCGTCACTGAACTGCTTGAGCTCGAGGACGAGGCAGTCGCGGTCCTGCAGCTGACGCCGTATCGGGGGAGCGGCGACGCGGTGGCGTCCGATCCGACCATCTACCGGTTTCACGAGGCGCTGTCGGTGTACGGACCGGCCATCAAGGAGCTCATCCACGAAGAGTTCGGCGACGGGATCATGAGCGCCATCAACTTCCAGCTCAGCGTGCAGCGCCGTCCGGACCCGAACGGTGATCGAGTGATCGTGACGTTCGACGGCAAGTTTCTCGACTACGCGTGGAAGCACGCAGAACAGGAGGGCGGACCGTGACCACGGCCGTCGAAGCCGGAATCGGCCTGCTCGAGTCGGAATTGCTGCCCGACATTCGTGCCCATGCCGACGCGTTGGACCGTGACGAAGACACCTCCCGTCGCAGCTTCGCCGCGCTCGGCGCGGCGGGTCTGCTCGGGCTCGGCGCGCCGGGCAACGTCGATGGACTGCTGCCGCAGATGGCCGATGTGATCGGCCGGATCTCCGCGGAATGCATGAGCACCGGGTTCTCGTTGTGGGCGCACCGGATGGCGGTGGAGTATCTGCTCACTGCCGCAACCCCATTCAGCGTCGCCGCTGCGCAGCGGTTGCTCGCCGGGACAACTCCGGGGGTCACCGGAATGGCGTCGGCCTTCAAGGACGCAGCCGGCTGCGGCAGCCTCGACCTCGCTGCCACTCCGGTCGACGGCGGTTACCGGCTGAGCGGTTCGATCAGGTGGGCCAGCAATCTCTATGACGATTCGCTGATGATCACCGCGGCAAGTACCGAGGCCGGCGAGAAGTTGATAGTGGCGCTGCCGTTGAACACATCGGGTGTCGTGCTCGGCGACCACTTCTCGCTGCTGGCAATGGGAAGTACGGCGTCGTCGTACCTGAAACTGCACGACGCGTTTATCGCTTCCGAGCAGGTGCTGTCGGCCGACTTCCTGGGGTTCCTCACCGCCGTGCGTCCCACGTTCCTGGTGCTGCAATCGGCCATGTGCCTCGGGCTGACTCAAACCACCCTGGCTCAAAGCAAACTCGGACTGACCGGGGTGAACGCGGTTTTCGCGGACGAGGTCTCCGACGTCGAACGCAAGCTCGAGGCCGCGCAGCAGGCGTTGGCGAGTGCGGCCGCCGCCGTCGGCGGGCCGCAGCCGCCCAGCAAAAAAGACCTGCTGACGTTGCGTCTCGCATCAGCTGAGATATCCAGTGCCAGTGCGGCATTGGAGATTCGGACCGCGGGTGGCAAGGGGTATGCGAGCCGGACGCCGGCCAGCCGCCGTTATCGTGAAGCTGCTTTCATCCCCGTCCAGTCGCCGTCGGAGGCTCAGTTGCGCTGGGAACTCGATCGGTGCGAGTGAGCGACGGCCCAGGCCAACGGTGACGTCCGATGGACCCGAGTCGCAGGCCGCAGCCGAGCATCTGGTCGGCGGAATTCCGCTGGCCAGCCTGGTGCGCGATTTTCACCGGCCGATGCTCAATTTCGCACGCACCATGGTGAATTCGCCGGCGCTGGCCGAAGAGGCGGTGCAAGAGGCATGGGTGCAGGTGCTGAAGTCGTCGGGTTCGTTTGAAGGGCGTTCATCAGTGGCCACTTGGCTGTTTGCCATCGTCAAGAACACCGCCTCACGACACCGACGCCGCGAGTCGCGGATCCGCGAGCACGAGGTGCTGGCCCCCGATAGCGGCGAGGCCACCGACCCGTTGTCGGGCCGCATGCATCCGGCCGGGCACCCCGACGCCGGGCACTGGATGGTGCCGCCGTCGAGGCGGTTTCTTCCCGAAGACCAAACCGTGGCAGCAGAATTCGCCAGGTTTGTCCGGGCGGCTGTGGACACGTTGCCGGCGCGGCAACGTCAGCTGGTGATCCTTCGCGATCTCGCCGGCGCGTCCAGCGAGGAAGCGGCGGCGATTCTCGAACTGTCCGCCGAGGCGCAGCGCGCCCTGCTCTACCGCGCCCGGGGCAACCTGCGAAACGAACTGGAGAAGGTCTACCAACGATGACTGTTCACGACAACACAGTTCCCGCGATCGACTGCGTCGACTTCGTCCGGTTGGTCGACGACCTGGTCGACTCCGACCCACAGCAGTGGGGAGCGATCGTAGAAAAACATCTCGAGGATTGCGACCCGTGTCTGATCTACCTGCAACAGATGCTCGATCTCAAGGTCCTGCTCAACCACGTCTTCGACGCCGACAAGCTCAGCGAGGATGACATTGCCGGTGTCGTGACCGCGATTACGACGCTGCGGAATGATCACCAGAATTAGCTTCAGGGTCCTCTGCCCCGACGGTTAGGGACTAAAGCCTCACGACCGACCCCTTCGCCGGCTTATAACGTCGCTGGTGACGAAGGGAGAACGAAATGTCGGTACCCGGGAAACATCTCGGCATTGTCGTCGCCGCCGATGGCTCGTCCGCATCGGATGCGGCCGTCTGTTGGGCGGCGCGTGACGCGGCACTGCGCAGCACTGCGCTGACCGTGGTTCACGCGGTTGTCACCCCCATGGCGACGTGGCCACCTGTTCCATACCCTGATTCGTTACTGATGGGGCTGGAAGACGAAGGCCGCAAGATCGTCGCGCACGCGGTCAAGATCGCCGAGGAGTCGATGCCGGTTGACCGGAAGGTCGCCATCACCGCTCAACTGGTGTATTCGACCCCGGCGCTGACCGTGATCAAAATGTCCGAAGACGCGGAGTTGGTCGTGGTCGGCAGCTCCGGGCGCGGGCTGTTGGCCCGCGGACTGCTGGGCTCGGTCAGCTCGAGCGTGGTGCGGCATGCCGAGTGTCCAGTCGCGGTCATCCGCGACGAAGATCCGTTGATGCCGGATCCGCAGCACGCTCCGGTGTTGGTCGGAATCGACGGCTCGCCGGCCTCTGAGCTCGCGACGGCGATCGCGTTCGACGAGGCGTCCCGGCGCGGCGTTGACCTGCTGGCCATGCATGCATGGAGTGACGTTGCAGTACTGGACATTTCGGGTTTTGACTGGTCGGCGGTGGAGGGTGAAGCGGAGCGCAGTCTGGCCGAGAGTCTGGCCGGCTGGCAGGAACGCTATCCCGATGTGCAGGTGCACCGACTGATCGTGCGCGATCGGCCGGCGCGACAGCTCGTGGAGAAGTCAGAGTCCGCGCAGCTCGTCGTCGTGGGCAGTCACGGCCGCGGCGGCTTGACCGCGATGCTGGGCTCGGTCAGCAACAGCGTCCTGCACGCCGTGCGAATGCCGCTGATCGTCGCCCGGCCGTCGTAAGCGACTAGCGGTCCACGCGCACAGCGCGGCGACGTCGTGCCCCGCGCGCAGGACCGTTCGGTCGGGGCGCACGATCGCGGCCGTGGCGCGTCCGCGCCGCAGCCACCTCTGCAGGGCGCTGCCGGGGTCGGCGACGAGTACGACGACTCCGCTGTGTTCTAGCGCTACTTGGTCGGCTGCATCCGGGCGGCCGGCGGTGATCAAGGCGAAACTGTGTCCCAGCCTGTCGTCAAGCCGCTGACCTTCTGGCAGCAGCGGATTCGGGCACAGCGTGCCCGCGAGCTGGCGCGGTCGAGAAGATCTGCAGACCAGTACGGATGAATGCAATGTCGGCGTGGTGGAGTCGACGACCCTGTCGCGCAGCCCGGGCACCAGCCGCAGCCGGGGCAGCACCAGGCGGCGTGCCAGGTTGCCGAGCCGGCCACCCTGGGTCATCGCCCGGCCGACGTTCAAAGCCAGCCGAATCATCTGCAGGGTATGTGGTTTACGCTCCTGCTCATAGCTTTCCAGAACGTTTGCCGAGAGGGAGCCGTTGCGCACGGCGGCAATCTTCCAGGCGAGATTCATCGCATCGCGCATGCCCGCCCCCATACCTTGACCGATGAATGGGGGAGTGAGGTGTGCGGCGTCGCCGAGGATGAAAGTGTTGCCGCGGCGCCATCGGTCGGCAACCTGTGCGCGAAACGTGTACTCCGTCACGCGCACCAGAGTGAGTTCACTTGGCGGCACGTCAACGGTCCAGGGTGCGATCAGTGGTCGGATTGCGGCCAGTGTGGCGAAGTCGTCGGCGCTTTCACCGGCCAGCAGTTGAAACTCCCACCGGTAGCGGCCCGATCCGATGCGCATGTAGGTGCCCGCGCGCATCGGGTCGCACACCTGGTGGACGCCTTCCCACTGGCGCAGATCGGCATCGGTGGCGACATCGACAACCAGCCAACGCTGCTCGAAGCCCAAATCCCGCATCTGCGAACCTATTTGAGCGCGCACAGTGCTGTTGGCGCCGTCGCAGCCCAGCAGGTAGTCGGCGTCGACCCGATGCCGCTGTCCGTCGCAGCGGTCAGTAAAGGTGACGCGCATCCGGCCCGCGTGGTCGGCGACCCCGGTAACCTCGGTGTCGCCGCGTAATTGGGCGTTCGGGTGGCGCTCGAGATTTGCCCGCAACAGTGCTTCCAACTCCGGTTGATCGAACATGTTGGCCTGCGGGAAGCCGTTTCGGCTATGCGAGGTGTCTCGAGTGAATTCGGCAAGTACCTTGAACCGCGGATCGACTAGCCGCAAACCCAGCGTGGGACGAGAAATCGCGGCGAACTCCTCGGCAATGCCCAGACGCGCGATGATGCGGTAGATCTCGTCGTCCAGATGTACCGCACGCGGCTGCGGATACACGCCGGGCCAGCGGTCGAGGACAAGGCAGTCCACGCCGTGCTGTGCCAACAGCGTGGCGGCGGTGACACCCGTCGGTCCCGCCCCGACGATGACCACCGGAACGTGCCGAATGGCCCGATCGCTCACGCGGATCTGACTGTGGTGCGCTGGGTTCCGAGGTCGATGGCTCCGTCGTCGGTGGCCACCGACGCCTCCACGATGTCACCGTCGCGCAAGTACTTCGGGTTGCGGGCCTGGCCGCTGAAGAACAGCTTCCACTTGAGGGTCGTCGGCAGCAGGTTTCCCATCATCGCCAACGGCTTTGGCGGGGCGCTCAGCGCGGTGCCGGCCGGGGTGCCGGTGAGAATCAGATCGCCAGGGGCGAGCTCCTGAAACCGAGTGAGCGACTGCAGTGCTTGCAGCGGCCGATACAGCATGTCGTCGGCGACCAACGCATTCTGCCGCTCGGTGCCGCTGACGCTCAGACGTAGCCGTAGATCACCGAACCGTCTGAGCTCGTCACCGGTCAGCAGCACCAGCTCCGGCCCGACCGGAGTGAAGGTCGGATAGGACTTGGCCTCGTAGAACTGGGTTTGTGGAAGCTGGATGTCTCGAGCCGAAACATCGTTGGCCACAACGAGTCCGGCGATGAACTCGGTCAGGTTCGTCTCGGAAATCGTTGTGTCGACCGGAATTGCGCGTCCGATCACCAGCCCGATCTCCACCTCATAGTCGAGCAGCTTGACGTGTTCGGGTTTGACGATCTCGTCGAAGGGGCCGGTGATCGACGCCGATGCTTTGCGGAAGAACGTCAGTGGCACCGACGCCGGGTCCATGCCCGCATCCTTGATGTGCGATACGAAGTTGGTCATCTGCGCCACGACTCGGCATGGTCTGGTCAGCGGTGAGAGCAGGTTCAGGCCCTCGACCGAGACGGTGTCGACACCGCTGGCGGCAGCCTGGATCGCGGCCCGGTCGGCCAACAGCTCACCAGTCGTCGTCGCTGTGGTTCGATCTTGCTGGCGCCGGTAGCGTCTTGACCCACCAGCCGTCAGAAGTGTGCAGCACGGAAATAGTCATGAGACGGGTACTTTCAGTAGGCCGATGAGGCGGCTGATATTGAGTTCCGTTGCGGGTCCCGAGCGCGGTGATCTCCGAAACTAGTTCGTGGCGAGCCGATTTGAAGTCGGTGCCGAGGAAGTTCTGCTCGCTGGCGGTCCCCACTGCGCCAACCCGGATGCGGCGAAGGGCGCCCAGCCGGGTTCGAGCGTGTTGTGAACATGTCGCCGTCGGCAAAGTGTTCGACCAGCAAGCCGTCGTCGTCGCGCCAATAGTCGAAGATCTGACTGCCCTGGATGTGCCTGCCGATTCCCCAGGACCGCAGATAGCCACGCTCCCTGAGGTATTCGCCGCCGGCCGCCAGGGCGTCGAGGTCGCTGACTTGATACGCCGAATGCACGTACCGGTTGGCCGGGCCCAGCGCAATTGCAAGAGTGTGGTGATCGGCCGGTGTCGAGCCCTGATCCCAACGGATGAAGCTCATGGTCGGGCCGCGTCTGCGCTGGCCCGGAAAGAACAGGAAGTCGCTGACGATCATCCCAGTTGTCCAGATACCAATTCAGCGTTTCGAGATACTTGGTCGACTGCACCACCAGATGGCCAACGCGCTCGACCCGTGCGGGCACCCGCGGCGGACGTTGGGCGATGTTGGCGCGCAGCACGTCATCTCCGAAGTTGAAGGTGTGCGGCCGCTGGACATCTAGCTCCGGTTGTTCGTGTACACCGGCGACCACTCGGACCTGCATGCCGCCGGGATCGATCAGATCGACCCACTGACCGCCGATGCTCTCCGGCAGCCGCCGTACGCGGGTGCCGAAATTGTCCGCCAGCCGCCGTAGGTCGGGTCGTCGCCGGCCCGGAACGCTGCGCCGGCGAATCGGGTATGCGGCCCGCGACGACGATCGCACGGCGCGCCCTGCGAGTTCCGCGCAAATGAACCTCGTCGGGACCGCGCTGTAACCCCTGAAAACCGAAGGCCCTCGCAAACGCCTCGGAGCGCGTCAGGTCCGGCTTCTCGAATTCGAGCCAGGCGAGGTCGACGGCCTTGATCACGGGGTTTCGCGACCGGCCCGGGTGTTCGCCGGGCAGCGCCCCTTGCTCACTGTGCAGGTCGCGGTGCCCGCTGCTGGCTTGAATCACAAACTCTCCCAAGTAACTGACGAAATCGTCACATATTGAACACTAGTCCGTCAAGCTTGCTGACGAAATCATCAAAAGTGATTCATACTTCTACCCATGACCGCGATGCCCGACGATTCCGGCCCGCCCAACCGTTTGGAGCGACGCAAGCTGCGCACCAGGGCAGCCCTGGTCAAGGCTGCGCAACGGTTGATCGCCGAAGGAAGAGTCAATGTGCCGGTGCTGGAGGTCACCCGGGCTGCCGATGTGGGCATGGGTTCCTTCTACAACCACTTCGACAGCAAGGAGCAGCTATTCGAGGCCGCGGTCGCCGACGTGCTCGACGCTCGCGGAGGGATGCTGGACCGCCTCGCCGAGTCGATCGACGATCCGGCCGAAACGTTCGCTGCCAGCTTTCGGCTGACCGGTCGGCTATTCCGTCAGCGCCCCCAGGAGAGCGAGATCTTGCTGGCGCACGGACCGGCGCTGCTGTCGGCCGAACGCGGGCTGGCTCCGCGCGCGCTGCGCGACATCCGGGCCGGCGTCGACGCCGGCAGGTTTCACCTCGACGACCCCGAGCTTGCCCTCGCCATGGCCGGGGGCGCGCTGCTTGGGCTCGGCCAACTGTTGCGTGACGACCCGGACCGCGACGACGCCCAAGCCGCCGACATCGTCACCGAGAGTGTGCTGCGTTTGTTCGGGCTCGGCGCAGCCGAGGCGCACGCAGTC
>CAWGXA010000027.1:0-1400138 GCA_963826365.1 uncultured Actinomycetota bacterium
GCCGGCCGGGCGGGAGGCGTCGGCGTCGAACATGGCGCGCATTCGGGCCGAGCGAACCAAGGCGGTCAACGAGCCGACGTGGGAGTCGTTGCACGCCGTGTTCGCCCACCTGATCGCCGACGAGGGCAATCGCCTGCCTGATCTCATCGGTTTGCGCCAGGCTGTCTATCGGCGCGAGGACACCCGCAACACCATTGACCGGCTGCTGATCCTGCAGGACGAAAAGGTGCGCCACCGCAACCTGATTCCGGACGACCAGTGGCGCGGCATCGAGGCGCCGGTGATGATCGTGGCCTCGGGCAAGGACCACGGTGTGTACCAGGACACCGCGCGCACCCTCGCGGACCTGATCCCGAACTCAGAGGTGTTCGAGATGCCCTCGGTGCGGCACTGGCCGCATTTCGAGGATCCTGAGGCGTTCAACGCCGCGGCGATCGAATTCCTCTCGAGATGAGCAGACCCGCCGACGACGAGGTCGCGGAGATCGCCCGGCGGCTGTACGAGGCTGAGCGGACCCGCACGCCGATTCGGCAGTTGTCGCTGGACTATCCCGACATGACCATCGAGGACGCCTATGCGGTGCAGCGGGCACTGGTCGCGCTGAAGGTGGCCGACGGGCGAGAAGTCAAGGGCCGCAAGATCGGACTGACCTCGAAGGTGATGCAGCGGGCCGTGTCGATCGACGAACCGGATTACGGCGCGCTGTTCGACGACATGTTCATCGAGGACGGCGGCCGGGTACCGGCTGGGCCGCTACATCCGTCCGCGCGTCGAGGTCGAGTTGGCGTTCGTGCTGGGCGAGCGGCTGTCGGGCCCGGGCGTCACCTTGTTCGACGTATTGCGGGCGACCGAGTTCGTAACTCCTGCGCTCGAGATCCTCGACGCCAGGGTGCAGATGTCGGATCCCGAGACGGGCCATCTGCGCACCATCGTCGACACCATCGCCGACAACGCCGCGGACGCCGGTCTGGTCCTGGGCGGGCG
Source organism: uncultured Actinomycetota bacterium (assembly GCA_963826365.1). Taxonomy (GTDB): domain Bacteria; phylum Actinomycetota; class Actinomycetes; order Mycobacteriales; family Mycobacteriaceae; genus Mycobacterium. The sequence goes on from CAWGXA010000027.1 coordinate 985, forward strand.
GGTGTTCCGCCCCTTGGACGTCGACCTGCGCTGGGTGGCGGCCCTGTTGCTGCGCAACGGCACCATCGAGGAGTCCGGGGTGGCCGCGGCGGTGCTCAATCATCCCGGCAACGGCGTGGCCTGGCTAGCCAATCAGCTTGCCCCGCACAGTGTTTCACTGAATCGCGGCGAGGTGATCCTGTCCGGATCGTTCACCAAGCCGGTGTTCGCCGAACCGGGGGACAGCTTTGTCGCCGACTACGGACCGCTGGGCACGGTGTCGGTGACGTTCGATTCGGAGGCATCGTGACGAACCGGTGGACGCAGCGGATCAGCGACGGCGACCCGCGGATCGGCATGTGGGTGGCCTCGGGCAGCGGCTACGTCACCGAAATCTGCGCGGGGTCCGGAATCGACTGGCTGCTGCTGGACCAGGAGCATGCGCCCAACGATCTGCGCACCACGCTCGAACAGCTGCAGGTGCTGGCCGGCTACCCGGACGTCGATGTGCTGGTGCGTCCGCCGTCTGCTGACCCGGTGTTCATCAAGCAGCTGCTCGACATTGGCGCGCAGAACATCATCGTTCCGATGGTCGATGGCCCCGGTGAAGCAGTCGCGGCGGTTGCCGCCACGCGCTACCCGCCCGAGGGCATTCGCGGGGTCGGCAGCGCGTTGGCCCGGGCGTCCCGGTGGAACCGTATTTCTGACTACCTTGTCACCGCTGACGCATCTGTCTCGCTGACCGTGCAAGTGGAGAGTGTGGCCGGTCTGGCGCAGCTCGGCGAGATCGCCGACGTCGACGGGGTGGACGCCGTCTTCATCGGTCCGGCCGACCTGGCGGCCTCGATGGGCAAACTCGGTCAGCCGGAGCATCCAGACATCGTGAGCACTATAGAAACCGCGTTGGCGACCATCGTGGAGCACGGCAAGCGCGCCGGGGTGAATGCGTTCAGCGAACCGCTGGCACGCCGCTACATGACGGCCGGCGCGAGCTTCGTGCTCGTAGGAGCGGACGTGGCACTGCTGGCCCGCGGTGCCGAAGAACTGGCCGCGAGGTATCGCAGGCCATGACCGACGCATTGTTTCTGACTATCGTGTCACCTAGAATTCCGGATCATGGACCTCGACTTCACGCCTGACCAGCTCGAGTTCCGCGACCAGGTCCGCACGTGGCTCGACGAGCACAAACCGGCCGAACCGCGCCCGCGCGACGACGCGGGTATCCGTGAATACGACCTGGCCTGGCAACGCACTCAGGCCGAAGGCGGCTGGGCCGGCATCGCTTGGCCCACCGAGTACGGCGGCAAGGGGCTGACGCTGCTTCAGCAGTTGATCTGGTACGAGGAGTACGCGGCGCGGGGGTTCCCCGGCATCGATGCGTGCTTCGTCGGTAATTCGCACGCCGGGCCGACCCTGATCACCAGGGCCACCGACGAACAGAAGACGTTCCACTTGCCGAAAATCCTTGGCGGTGAGGTGATTTGGTGTCAGGGCTTCTCCGAGCCCGACGCCGGATCGGACCTGGCGGCGTTGCGCACCAAGGCGGTGATCGACGGCGAGCACCTGGTGGTGTCGGGGCAGAAGCTGTGGACCAGCTTCGCCACTGTCGCCGACTATCAGGAACTGCTGGTGCGCACCGACAACACCGGCAGCAAGCACACGGGCATCACCTGGGTGATTTGTGACATGAGCACGCCGGGGATCGACGTCCGCCCGATCGAGACCATCGAGGGTGGCTCGGAATTCTGCGAAGTCTTCTACGATGACGTCCGCATCCCGCTGGGCAACGTGGTTGGCGAGGTGGGTGAAGGCTGGTCGGTCGCGATGGCGACACTGTCCTTCGAGCGTGGCACGGCGTTCACCGCCAACCAGGTGCGGCTGGCGAAGATCATCGAGGACCTCATCGACTATGCCCGCGACCACGTCGGCCCGGACGGGCGCAGGCCTGCCATCGCCGACGACGAGATCGCGCGGCGGTTGGCCCGGGCCCGCGCCTCGGTGGCGTCGCTGCGGGCGCTCACCTACACGAATATCTGCGAGGCGATGAAGACCGAGACGCCCGGTCCGCGGGGTTCGATCGTCAAGTTGATGTACGCCGAATTGGCCAAGGAGATCGGCAAATTGGCGATGGATGTTGTCGGTCCCGCCTCCGTCCGGTATTCGTCGCGCTGGGACGTCGACGGCTGGGTCGGTTACTACTACTACAGCTTCTCCCAAGCCATTGGTGGCGGAACGTCGGAGATTCAGCGCAACATCGTCGGCGAACGCGTTCTGGGACTGCCGCGATGAGAGGAGACGACGGTGGATCTGCTGCCCGGAGCTGAGCAACTCGAAATCATCACGGCAGCAGGAGATTTCCTGGCCGACCGGATGCCCGTCGAACGGATCCGCGCCAGCCGCCATGCGGAGGCGCCGATTCCCGACTCGCTGTGGCGGGAATGCGCCGAGTTGGGCCTGCTCACACTCGGACTCGACGAGGAGTCCGGCGGATCGGGCCGGCCCTTGGACGACGAGGCACTGCTGTTCGTCGAACTCGGCAAGCGCCTCGCGTCGGGGCCGTTCCTGGCCTGTACATTGGGTGCCCGGGTGGCCGCCCGGTGCGGCGACGACGCGCTGGCGCAGCGTATCGGCTCCGGGGAGGCCCGGGTCGCCCTCGCGGTACTGCGTGGCGACGGCCGCCCCGCGGGGCCCATTAAAGGCACGTTCGATCTGTTCGAACCGGCGGGGGCCTCGCACGCCCTACTGGTGGCCCGTAGTGGTGCCGCTCTGGTCGACATCGATTCCTTCGGCCCGATGGCAGCCGTGACCGCCGCCGACCCTGGCATCCGGATATCCACGGCCACAGTCGAATCCGCCGAACCCTTGCACTGGTTGCCTGTCGACGGCGAATGGATCTGGGGCCGCGCCATGGTGCTCGCGGCGGGCTATCTCACCGGCTTGGCCGCGGCAGCGGCTGCATCGGCGACCGAACACGCGAAGACTCGTGAGCAGTTCGGCAAACCAATCGGCGTGCACCAAGCGATCAAGCACGCCTGCGTCAACATGGAGATCGCTGCCGAGGCCGCACAGGCGCAGACATTCTTCGCCGCGATCGCGGTGGCGGATGGACGCGCCGATGCGCTGCTACAGGTGCTGTCGGCCGTCACGGTAGCCGGCTCGGCGGCCGTCGACAATGCCGCCGCAGGCATCCATGTATTCGGCGGGATGGGCTACACGTTCGAGAACGACATGCACCTGTATCTGAAGCGCGCGCACGTGTTTCGGCACTTGTTCGGTGAGCCCACCGATGTGCTAGCCGAACTGCTGGCCCAGGACCGCGCCCAGTGAGCGGCGCCTCGAGGAGGGCAGCCATCGCCGGCGTCGCCCTGTCCGACGTCGGCCGGGTGGACGATAAGGGACCCTACGAGCTGATCGCCCAGGCCAGCCGCCGCGCCCTGGCCGATGCCGGTCTGACGCCCGATGATGTCGACGGGTTGGCCTCCACCGGTCAGGGCACGCTGCCCCCGGTCGACGTCGGCGAGTATCTGGGGCTGCGCCCGCGCTGGATCGACTCCACCGCGGTCGGGGGAGCGTCGTGGGAGGTGATGGCCGCCCACGCGGCCGATGCGATCGCCGCCGGGCACGCCGACGTGGTGCTGCTGACCTACGGCTCGACCGCCCGCTCGGATCTTCGAAAGGGACTGCGGGGGGCCAACATCAACTGGGGCGCACGCGGGCCACTGCAATGGGAAGCGCCCTATGGCCACACCCTGATCTCTAAGTACGCCATGGCCGCGCGGCGGCACATGTTCACCTACGGCACCACGATCGAGCAGCTGGCCGAGGTCGCCGTGTCCGCGCGGTTCAACGCGGCCGACAATCCCGAGGCCTACTACCGCGATCCGATCACCATCGACGACGTGCTCGGCGGCCCGATGATCGCCGACCCATTCACCAAGCTGCACTGCTGCATTCGCAGCGATGGTGGGGCCGCGGCCGTTCTCGTCAGCGCGGAACGCGCGAAGGATCTCCGTAGTAAGCCGGTGTGGGTGCTGGGCTCGGGGGAGACCACCTCGCACATGCTGACCTCCCAGTGGGACGACCTCACTGTCGGGCCGGCCGCAGTGAGCGGGCCACTGGCCTTCGCCCGTGCCGGGGTCTCGCCGTCCGACGTCGACGTCGCCGAAATCTACGACGCGTTCACCTACATGTTGCTGCTCACCGTCGAAGACCTCGGTTTCTGCCCAAAGGGGGAGGGCGGCGGCTTCATTGAGAAAGGCGCGTTGCGCCTGAGCGGCGAGCTTCCCACCAACACCGACGGCGGCGGGCTGTCGGCGTGCCATCCGGGTCAGCGGGGGTTGTTCCTTCTGGTCGAGGCGGCCCGTCAGTTGCGCGGTGAATGCGGGCCGCGGCAGGTGTCCGACGCCCGGATCGCTTGCGTCAGCGGCACCGGCGGCTGGTTCTGCTCCAGCGGCACCATGATTCTCGGCGCCGAGGAACCGTAGGCGGTGCGCGCACCTTTGAGTTCCGACGTGGCCGACACCCGGGCGATGCTGGAGTGCGCTGCTGCCGTCCACTGCGACCGTGAGGCCTACGTGGAGCCGGGTGCGCGGGTCACGTTCGCCGAGTGGGTCGGCCGGTCCCATTGCGTAGCAGCGCAATTCATCGAACTCGGCGTCGGCAAGGGTGACGTAGTCGTGCTGTGGCTCCCGTCGGGCATCGATTACGCGACGTGTTACGCCGGCGCGGCGATGATCGGGGCGATCACCACCGGCCTCAACCCGCGTCTGGGCCGCAGGGAGATCGAATCGATTCTGCAGCAGGCGGATCCCGCGTTGGTCGTCGCCGATGAACGGCTCGGTGCGCTACCCGACACCGGGCATCGGGTCCTGCCACGGGGCTCGCTGTCCACCGATACCTCAGGATTGCTGCCGCCCCCGGTGGAGCTGACCCGCCGGGACCTTGTTGCGTTGATCTTCACCAGCGGCACGACGGGGACGCCGAAGGGCGCGGCATTCGATGCCGACCGACTGGCTGCGGGCGCGGCGGCGGCAGGGGTGATGAGTGCGCCCTACGACCGGCGCCTCACGTCGACGCCGTTTTCGCACGCCGGCTACATGTTCAAGCTCTGGGATCAGTTGGTGTGGGGTAGCACGCTGGTGGTGCCGCCGACGCCGTGGTCGGCGCAGGGCATGTTCGACATCCTCCGCGACGAGCGGGTCACCGTGGCGGGTGCGGTGCCGACCCAGTGGGCCAAGCTGCTCGATGTCGACGGAGTGAGCCGGCAGGCGTTGCCGCACTTGCGGATCGGGGTGGTGGCCACGGCGCCGGCACCGCCCGAATTGGTACGACGGGTCGCCGAGTGCATCGGGGTCCCGCTGGTGGTGCGGTACGCGATGACTGAGTGCCCGACCATCAGCGGCACCGAACCGAACGACGCCCCCGAGATTCAGTTCCGCACGGTCGGGCGGCCGGCCGCCGGAATGGAGGTGCGTGTCGGGCCCGACGGCGGTGTCGAGGTAAGCGGTCCCTGCGTGATGCGCGGCTACTGGCGTAACCCGGAACTCACCGCAGAGGTGCTGCACGACGGCTGGCTGCGCACCGGCGATATCGGCGCCCTCGCTGCCGACGGCAATCTCACCCTGGTCGGGCGCAGTGGCGACATGTACATTCGCGGCGGCTACAACGTGCACCCCGGCGAGGTGGAGCGCGCGCTCGCCGGCCACCCTGCGGTGAAACATGCCGCCGTAGTGGGACGCTCGGCCCCGGTGATCGGGGAGATCGGCGTCGCGTGTGTGGTGCCCGCGGACGCCGCTAGGCCCCCGGGGCTGGCCGAGTTGCGAACTCATGTGGCCGACGAGCTGGCCGATTACAAGGCGCCCGACGAATTGCTGATCGTCGACGAGCTACCGCTGACGGCGATGCTCAAGCCGGACCGGCTTGCCCTGCGGGAGCTGATCAGGTTGCACGACAAAGACATTCAACGTCGACGGCCGACAAGCTGAGAGGGCTGCCCGACCGATGGGTGCAAGCGGTGACTCATGGTTGATCGGGGCGCAGCTCGATGAAAAGGCCCTCGGCTTCGGCGCATAGCGTATCCCCGCGGCTGAGTTGAGCGCGGAGAGTCCGTTTGCGCCCTTGCTCGCTGACGAACCACGCCCGCACCGCGAGTTCCACGCCGACGGGTGTGATGGACCGGAAGTCGGTGTGTAGATACGCGGTTCGCGCAGGCGCGCGGCCGCCGCTACTGGCCAGGCGGCCAAGCACCTCATCGAATAACAGCGGGATGGCCCCGCCGTGCACGGCTCCACCGCCGCCGAGGAAATACCGGCCGAACGTTACCGTGCCCGCCACCTTCTCACGGTCGCCCGCGATCGGAATAAAGCTGGGGGACATGGTTTGTCCGCGGCCGGGCAGATCTAGGCGGCGAGCGAAGATCTGTCGGCGCTCGGGGACTGCGGATTGGGCCAGCCGGTCGGCCCACCTGTTCAAGTCGTCCGTCAGGGCCACGGTGGTCGCCGCGTCCGGGGCGGCCGCAGCCACATCGTCGAGGAAATCGCGCAGCGCGGCGATCATGTCGCCGTATTCGGCGCCCCCACCCGGGCTGCGTACCGTCGGCTCCTGCCAGGTCCGCATCGGCGGGAACCCGCCCCGTGGCTCCGTGTCTCGGGCCTCTGTCATCCCACGAGACTAATGCATTGACATTAATATCGGTCGCTGCGATGCTGGCGTGGCATGCGTCACACGCGCCCTGCCTCAGCACACCGTAGGAGCGAACATGTCGGAAGTCGCGTCGGACGGTCCACTGGCCGGTCTAGCGGTCGTCGACCTGTCGACGACGCTGCCCGGAGCTCAGGCCACGCAGTTCCTCGCCGACTGCGGTGCCGAGGTGATCATGGTCGAGCCCCCGGACGGCAGTCCGCTGCGTGATCTCGCCGGCTGGCCGGCGCTACTGCGTGGCAAGCGCAGCGTGACACTGGACCTGCACGACGACGCGGACCTCGACCGGTTGCGGGCACTGCTGCGGCGCGCCGACGTCATGGTGAACACGCTGCGGCCGAACACCGCCGACCGCCTCGGCCTAAGTCCCGAGTCGCTCTCTACGCGGTATCCGCGGTTGGTGGTCGCCAATGTCACCGGCTGGGGCTCGACCGGGCCGTTCCGCGACTACAAGGGCTGGGAGGCCCTGATCATGGCCAAGACCGGCGTCATGCACGAGAAGCGCGGGCTCACCCCGCGTCCGGGCCCGGCGTTCACTACGTTTACCTATGCCTCGTGGGGCGCCGCCCATGCCGCCGTTCAGGGTGTGCTGGCCGCGCTGCTCGAGCGGGAGGGCAGTGGGTGCGGCCAAACCGTCGAGACCAATTTGGTGACCGGCATGGGTTCGATGGATCCCTACAACTGGTTCTACGAGATGGTGCTGCAACGGTATCCGGGCGCCTTCGCACCGATGGACGCCGCGTACGACGATCAAGGCCGGCCCCAGGCCTATCTCATCTATGCGCTGCTGGTGTGTGCGACCAAGGACGGGCGATGGCTGCAGTTCGCGCAGGTGTCGCCGAAGTTGATTGGCGCCTGGCTGACCGAACTCGACCTGCTGGGGGAGCTCGCCGACCCGAAGTGGCAGGGCTTTCCGATGCTGCCGACCCCCGAACTTCGCACGCAGTGGTGGGACATGATGATCGAGCGGGTCGGGGCCCGCACGCTCGCCGAATGGCAACAGGCCATGACGGAGAACCTCGACCTGAGCGGTGAACTGTTCCGGAGTTCCGAGGACTCGCTGAACCACCCGCAGACCGTTCACGAAGGCCGCGTCACCACCGTCATCGACCCCGATCTCGGACCCGTACGGCAGCCGTCGACCCTCATTCATGCCGACGGCAAACCGCTGACCCAGCTTCGGCCGGCCCCGCGAGTCGGCGAGCACAACGGCTCGGTCGCCTTCGACCAAGTAGGCGTCGCCGTTCCCCCACCTCGTGAAGACCACGACGACCCGCCACTGAAGGGTGTGACGGTGCTGGAGTTCGGCAGCATGTTCGCCGGACCCTACGGCGCGACCTTGCTGGCCGACCTGGGCGCCCGCGTCATCAAGGTCGAGCCCCTCGACGGCGACAACATCCGCAACCTGGTCGCATTCCCCGAGGCGGGCGGCGCAAAAGTGTTGCAGGGCAAGGAAAGCGTCGCGATCGACTTCACCAAGCCCGAGGGCCTCGACCTGGTCTACGAACTCGCCAAACGGTCCGACATCGTGCTGCAGTGCTTCCGGGGCAAAGCGGCCGAACGGGCGAAGATCGACGAGGCGTCGCTCAAGGCCGTCAACCCCCAGCTAGCGTTCGTGACGACCTCGGGTTACGGGGTCGACGGACCGTTCGCACACCGCGCGGCCTACGCACCGTCGGTCGGTGCGGCGTCCGGCCTGGCGCAGGTCGACAGCCACGACACGGGTGAGCCACCCACCGACCTGGATGACTTGCACCGGCGGGCGGTCAAACTCCACGCGGGCGGAGCCGTCCCCGCCGTGCAGTCCGACGGCATCGCGGCGCACGGTGTCGGTTCGGCGCTGCTGGTCGCGTTGTACGCGAAGCGCCGCGGCAAGACGCTGACGAACGTGGTCACGACCATGCTCGGCACCGTGCAGCAGGCGATGATCGGCTACAACGCGAGCTACGCGTCCCGACCCGCCGAAACGCCCGCCGACGAACAGTTTTTCGGTATGAATGCTCTGTACCGGATGTACCGTGCGGCCGACGGTTATATCTTTCTCGCCGCACCATTGCCACGCGAATGGCCGGCCCTGGCCAAAGCGATGTCGCCCTACGCCGACCTGCACGCCGACGAGCGCTTTGCCGACGCTGAATCTCGCGCACAGTACGACGAGGAGCTAATCGCCGCACTGACAACGGTTTTCGCGACCAAGACCAAGCTGGAGTGGGAGCAGGAACTGTCCGCTCAAGACGTCGGGTGCGTCGAGGTGGTGGAGACCAATTCGGAGCTGGTGTTGCAGGGCGACTCGTACTACCAGGCGGGCTATGCCGTGGACGCCCACAGCCCGATCTTCGAGGAGCACCGGCGGCTCGCACCGTTGTGCCGGTTCTCGCGATCGCTGACACGGGCCGACGCGGGATGCACCGTCGGGCAGCACACCGATGCGGTGCTGCGCGAAATCGGACTGGACGACATGGCGATCGCTGACCTGAGGGCCAGCGAGATCGTCGGCGGCAGCTGACGGCTCAGACGCCGTCGTCGGCGATCAGCGCGCGGGTCTCATACGACACCGGTGCCGTCAGCATTCCGACCCAGGTGTCCACATAATTGTGCAGCTGGGCCTCGCTGAGTCCGTGGCCCGAACGGGCCGCCGCAGCAAGGACATTGATCAGGCTGATGTAAAGCTGGAACGTTCGACCGCGCCGGATCCGCTCGGGCAGATCCTGCAGCGCGGCGTCGACCAGCTCTTCCAGCTTCTCCTGCGTCCACTCATCGTCGAGGTGATCCGGCCAGTAGTCGCTGCGCGCCCGCGGATCCTCCATGAGCCGGGCGAGGAAAGGCGCAAACATCTCGCCCGCTGCGATGCTGTTGGCCAGCGGCCGCACCAGCAGCCACACCACGGCGCGGGGGTCTGCCTCCTTGCCTTGTTCGCGCATGCGGGCGAGCATCTCTTGGCGATCGATTCCGAGTGACGCTTGGCGGTAGGCGATCAGCGCGCGGATCAGGTTGTCGCGGGAGCCGAAGTGGTAGCGGATCACCGAGGTGTTGGACTGCCCGGCCGCTTGCTGAATCTCCTTCAGTGTCACCGCCTCGATGCCGCGAGTGGCGAACAGTCGCTCGGCGACCTCCATCAACATCACCCGGGTCGACTCACCCGATGCGTTGCGCCTGCGCTCGCCCGCGGGCGACTCAGTTTCCAGCTCCGGCATCGGCCTCCTCCAGTCCGCCTCAGTTTTACCGACGTCGCCCCTTCCGACCAAATAGTAATGGCCAGTCATTAGAAATACTGGACTTGCGCCTGAGCAGCTGGCATCATTCGAATGAGCGATGGATCCGTGGAGGACCAATGAACATGATCTGGACGAATTCCGGTGACTCGCACTTTCTGGAACCCGACGACCTCTGGCAGTCCCGGTTGCCGAAGGCACTCGCCGACCTGACGCCGCACGCCGAGAAGGATCCCGATGGGGAGTACGAGACCGTCTCGGTCGACGGGCAGATCTTCCGGCGCAAGCTGCCGTCGTCGGCGGTGGTGGCCTTTGCCGAGCTGAGCTCGAGGCCGCAGGGCACTCGCGATGCGAAGGCGCGGCTCGGGGATCTCGACAACGAGGGCGTCTGGGGCGAAGTTATTTTTCCGTCACTGGGCATGTGGGCGTCCACCTTCCGCACGCCGGAGCTGCTCAAGGCATGCATGCGGGCGAGCAACGAGTGGGCTATCGAGGAGATCTGCGCGGTGTCGCCGCGATATGTGGTGACCGCCCAGGTGTCGACGCTCGTGGTGGAGGACGCTGTCGAGGAGGTGCAGTGGGCTGCGGACAACGGCTTTAAAGCGGTGTTCCTGCCGACCACTCCGCACCCCAGTGCACCGGACTGGCATCGCAAGGAATGGGAACCGTTCTGGGCGGCGGCCGAGGAGGCCGGCATGGTGATGGCGTTCCACATCGGCACCGATCCGGTCGAGGTAACGGCCAGCAACAGCGCGACCGGTGGCGCAGGCCAGGTGTACCGCGGTCCGGGTGGCGCGATCATGAACTACGCCGAGACCACGTTCTCGGGTCAGCGGGCGGCGATGAAGATGGTGGCTTCCGGCGCGCTGGACCGTCACCCCAACCTGAAGGTGCTCATCTCCGAGGGAGGTGCGACGTGGGTGCCGTTCCTGGGCGACCGGCTGCTCGAGGGGTACCGCCAGCATCATCTCGCGGTGCGGCCGAAGCTCACGCGCAACCCCAAGGAAATCCTGTTCAGCCAGGTCTACGCGTCATTCCAGCACGACGAAACGGCGGTCGCGGCCTATGAGCACATGGGCTACAAGAACGTGATGTTCGGCAGCGACTACCCGCATATGGAGGGCACCTTCGGGCACACCCAGGACACCCTGAAGGGGCTCTTCGACGGCGTGAGCGACGAGACCCGGCTGCGCATCACCCAGGGCACGTTCTACGAACTGTTCCCCGATGTCCCGCCGATCCCGGCCGAAAACTTCTGAGCGCGTGGCTACTTCATCCGCCACGAACGGGCTGAGGGACGTCGCGATCGTTGGCGTCGGCGCCACGCCCTATTACAAACGCGGCGGGTCGTTGCCCAAGTCGATCACCGAGTTGGCCGGCGACGCCATCCTGGCGGCGTGTGCGGACGCCGGCCTTCCCGTCACCGACGTCGACGGCTTCGCCTACTACTCGGGCGCCAGCGCCGGTTACACCGAGAAGATGGACACCGCCGACTTCGTTGAGACCCTTGGCATTCCGGAGATCCGGTTCACCGCGGCATTGACTTCTGGTGGGGGCGGATCCGCGGGCGCGATCGGGCTGGCGAGGGCCGCCATCGTCGCCGGCGACGCCTCGGTGGTTGTCACGGTGATGGCGCTGCAGCAGGCGAAACAGCGTCTCGGATCGGTGTTTTCGGCATTGGAGCCCGATCCGATCAACTCGTTCCTGCAGCCGTCGGGACTGTTCGGCCCGGGACATCTGATGTCTGTGATGGCTCGCCGGCACATGCACCTCTACGGCACTCGTCGCGAGGCATTCGCCGAGGTTGCATTATCCACCCGAAGCAATGCTTTGAATCGCCCCAAGGCCATGCATCGCCAACCGCTGACGTTGGACGACTATTTCAATGCGCGAATGATCGCAGAACCGTTGTGCCTCTACGACTTCTGTCAGGAGACCGACGGTGCCGTCGCGGTAATCACCACCAGTATGAATCGTGCTAAGGATCTGCGGCAGCCGCCGGTGCCGGTGGTTGCCGCCGCCCACGGTGGCGTGCGCGACTGGGGGCGGGCGTTCGCATGGATGGGGATGCCCGACGAATACTTCGCCTCCTCGGGCAATGCGCCCATCGCCAAGCGGCTCTACGAGCAGGCCGGCATCGGCGCTGACGACATCGACGTGGCCCTGCTCTACGACCACTTCAGCCCGATGGTGCTCATGCAGCTCGAGGACTACGGCTTCTGCGGCAAGGGGGAGGGCGGCGCGTTCGTCGAGAGCGGAGCGATCCGGTATGACGGCGGCTCGATACCGGTCAATACCCACGGCGGTCAGCTATCCGAGGCCTACATCATCGGCATGACCCACATCATGGAAGGAGTCGAGCAGATGCGCGGCACCGCCATCAATCAGGTCGCCGACGCCGAGCTCGCCCTGGTCACGGGCGGACCGGCGAGTCTGCCCGTCAGCGGGCTGATCTTGGGACGTGCCGCGTGAGCACCGCCGCGGTCACTCTGGCCACCGCCATCCCCGGCGAGCACGTGCGGATCGCGATGAACAAAGACACCGAGCCGTTCTGGCAGGCCGCGAAGGAACGTCGACTGGTGGTACCGCAGTGTGCCGACTGCGGTACCTTCCGGCTGCCACCCACACCGTTCTGCCCCAATTGCCAATCAAAGACCGTGAATTGGGTCGACCTCAGCGGCGATGCCATCGTTTACAGCTTCGCCGTCGTGCACGGCTTCCCGGGCATGCCGGATCTGGTGTTGGTGCCGGCGGTCCTCGACCTGCCCGACGCGCCCGGTGCGCGACTGGTCTCCAACGTCGTCGACATCGCTCCCGCTGACGTCACGATAGGAATGCCTGTCCACGTTGACTTCTCACCGATCGCCGATGGCTGGCTGCTGCCGGTCTTTCGCGTCGGCGACCGGGACGAGCGGTAACGCCGTGTCCGACGACAGCGCTCTCCACGAGAAGCCCCTCGAGTTCCTCGCCAGCATCGCCAACACCGGCGGATCCTGTGACGGTCAGTCGATCCTGCCCGTCAACGGTCACTTCCGCTGTACCTGCTCGTGCGGCGATTGGGACGTCGAGGTCGACGATCCGCAGGAAGGGTTGCGGCAAGCAAGGATTCACACCGGAAGTTCGCATGACTAGACACAGGGAGCCGGACGCGTGGGAAATCAGAATGGCAAAGTCGCCTTCATCACCGGAGCGGCCCGAGGCCAGGGTCGCGCCCATGCGGTCCGGCTCGCATCGGACGGTGCGGACGTCATCGCGCTGGACATCTGCCGCGACATCGACTCCATCGACTACCCCAACGCCAGCCCCGAGGACCTCGACGAGACCGTCAGGCTCGTCGAGAAGGAGGGCAGACGCATCGTCGCCCGCCAGGCCGACGTCCGCAACGCCGATGCCGTCGAGCAGGTAGTGGCCGACGGCCTCGCCGAGTTCGGGAGGCTCGACATCGTGATCGCGAACGCGGGTGTCATCCGGCTCGGTCCGGGTGGCGATCGGCGGCAGACGTTCCGCGACATCATCGACGTCAACCTGATCGGGGTATGGAACACGGTGGAGGCGGCTATCCCAGCCCTCATCGACGGCGGACGCGGCGGTTCGATTGTGTTGACCAGTTCGAGCGCGGGCCTGAAGGCCCCGAATACCGATCGAGCAGGCGGGCAAGCGTACGGCGCGGCCAAGCGCGGTCTAGTCGCTCTGATGCAGAGCTGGGCGAATAACTTGGCGCAGCATTCGATCCGCGTCAACACGATTCACCCGACCGGGGTTGCCACCGGGATGGTGATGAACGACGTGATGGCGGCGATGTTCGAGGCCAATGATCCGTCGCTGGCCACGATGCAGAACGCGCTGCCGATCCCGATGCTGATGCCGGAAGACATCGCCAATGCGGTGGCGTTCCTGGTGTCCGAGGAGGCGAAGTTCATCACCGGCACCGCCTGGCCACTCGACGCCGGCTTCGCCGTCCGTTGACGGTCCGGGCGGATGTCGAGGAGTATTGCGTTCGTATCCCCACATAGTTAACCTAGTTCGACGGGTCTCGATTGATCCGTCGTAACAATTCGCGCTAGGTTGACAGTGGACTGTCGTAGTACGCGAGCCGCGCGTGCTCGTAATTCGCGCTTGTTCTCGGCCGTACGGAAGGACGTCATGATCCAGAACCAGCCAACGGCAACATGTCCCGTAAAGAGCGTCGAGATGAACTCGCCTGACTCGCCTGCGCTGACGCACTTCCGCCGTTTGGACGAGTGCCAGGACGAAGCCCGTCCGGTCTTCCGGAACACCGAGGCGGACATGGGCTATTGGGTGTTCACCGAGAACTCGGTGATCCTGGACGGACTCCAGCACCCTGAGCTCTGGTCGAGCAGCGTCATCGTGCCGACCGAACCGGAGCCGCCCTACAAGTGGATCCCGATCATGATCGACCCGCCCGACCATGCGAAATGGCGCCATGTGCTCGCGGAGTATTTCTCACCAGGCCGGGTCAAGGGCTTGCGCGAGGCGCAGCAGAAGCTGGCCGCGGAACTCATCGACCAGGTTGTCGGCGAGGGCGGGTGCGACTTCGTGGCGCGGATCTCCCGGGTGTTCCCGTCGACGGTCTTCCTGACGATTATGGGCATGCCCGTCGAGGATCTCGAGCAGTTCCTGGCCTGGGAGGACATGATCCTGCATCAGAGCGGAGTAGGCGACGACGTCAACGCGGCCCGGCTCGAAGGCATGACGCATGTGATGGGCTACTTCTCGGGCCTGATTCAACAGCGGCGCGAGAACCGTGACCCGGGCGCCGACGACATCGTCAGCAAGGCCATCGACTGGACTCTGGACGGCGAACCGATCAACGACCTGGAACTCCTCAATTGCCTGCTGCTGTTGTTCATGGCCGGGCTCGACACGGTCTCCAACCAGCTGTCCTACGCGATGCTGCATCTGGGCACCCATCCGGCCGACCGCGCCCGGATCGTGGCCGAACCCGCGCTCATTCCGAGGGCGGTGGAGGAACTGCTTCGGGTTTATCCGATCGTGCAGACCGCGCGAAAGGCGACCCAGGACATGGAGTTCCACGGCTGTCCGGTCAAGGCGGGCGACATGGCGTCGTTCTCGCTGGCGTTCGCGGGCCGGGATGAATCGGCCTATACCAATGCGCGCGCGGTCGACCTCGACCGCGGCGTCACTCGGCACCTGTCCTTCGGCGGTGGCCCGCACCGGTGCCTCGGTTCGCACCTCGCCCGGCAGGAGATGGCGGTGGTGCTGGAGGAGTGGCACAAGCGCATCCCGGACTACGAGGTCTCCGGACAGCCGATCGAGCATGGCGGTCAGGTGTTTGGCGTGGATTCGCTGAATTTGACGTGGAGCTGAGGAGGGCGCAGTGACCAGCGCCGTGGGATTCCTCGGCGCCGGACAACTCGGCGAACCGATGGTCGAACGGTTGCTCGGCGCCGGCCACAACGTGCGTGTCTACGCCCGGCGCGAGGAGGTTCGCCGCCGACTGGAGGCGAAGGGCGCGGCGACGGCCAAGTCGATTTCCGACCTGGCCAGCGGCAGCGACATTCTCATCTCGTGCCTGTTCTCCGACGCGCAGCTGCGCGAAACCGGTCTCGGCCCAGACGGTTTCATCGCCAACGCGAAGCCGGGAGCCGTCTTCGTTTCCCATACGACGGGCACGCTGTCCACTCTCGAGGCGTTGCGGGATAGTTCTCCTTGGGCGCCGGCCATCCTCGATGCGCCGGTCAGCGGCACCGTCGAGAACATTGATGTTGGCACGCTCACCGTGCTGATCGGCGGCCCGAGTGATGCCGTCGCCTCGGTGACGCCGATCCTGACCGCTTATGCCGACCCGGTGGTGGCGACCGGCGCACTAGGCAGCGCGTTGGCGCTCAAGCTGATCAACAATCTGTTGTTCGCGGCGAACGCTCAACTCTTGGCTGCGGCAACGCAACTGGGCAGTCAGTTGAGCATCGAGCCGGACGTGTTGTTGTCCACGCTCCAGGTGTGCAGCGCGAGGAGCCACGCGGCGGACCAGGCTCAGCGCATCGGCGGGATGGAACGGTTCGCTGAGTTGGCCGGCCCGTTCCTGCGCAAGGACATCGCGGCCTGCCGCGAGGCCGCGGCCGAAGCGGGTGTGGAACTTGGATTGCTGGGGACCGCAGTTCGGGAGGGCCCGCTGGCCCTGGGCGTCGACTGGGCGGTGGGAGGGGCAGACCGGTGACGGGTCGGCTCGCGGAAAAACGGCGTTCACCGGCCAGAGGACGCCTCGCTGGAACTCCACAGCGCGCCAATACCATTGCGGGCGCATTGGAAAGTTGTTGCCTGGGACTGTGGGCTGTGCTGTGCGGGTGTATCTGTTTTCCTGGGCCTGGGCCTGGGCCTGGGCCACCGAGTCGTAGCGACACCTCGCGGCGTCAGTGTGATCGCGCCCCGAAGTCGATGTCCGCAACGCCGGAGAACGGTCTGAAGCCGGACTTGCCCAGCCATGACGGTGCTGCGTTGTGTCCGGGTTCCGGACGTGCCCAGTCCACCCACGAACCCCAATCATTGCGACGGAGCTTCTGCGTGAGCGTCTGTGGGTGTGCGGCCTCGGCGGCCGTGTAACGAGCGGCGAAGCCCTTCATCTCGGGCAGTAGCCAGATGTCTTCCTCGGAACGCCACTTGCCGCCGCCGGCGTACTCGACGAATTGATACGAGGGGAAGTCGATGGGCTGGCCGCCGGGCTGCGGATTGTCGGCGCGATTTAGCACCTTGTATGCCACGCGCGCGCCGTCCACGACGTACCAGACGAGTGGGCTGTAGACCTGTGGTGCGGCACCCATCGTCCCCTCGATGAACTTGGTGATCTCCGCTGGGCCGGTGAACGTTCCGTAGAAGTGGTCGAAGTACGTTGCGTCGTCGGTGAATAGATGTGCCCAGGCGTGCCAGTCCTCGAGTACCGGCCCGGTCATGAAATACCGCCGGAACTCCCGCTCGACTTCTTCGACGTCCGCCGTGGTGGTCATCCTCCGAGTCGCAGCCCGGTGTTACGGGTGCCGAACACGTCGGTGGCCATGATGGCACCGATCTTCTCTGCATCCCAGCGCTTTTCGCCATTCGAGACAGACGCGACGGGATGCCAGCCCTTGAGTAGTTGGAGATGTTCGCCCATCGCGCGAATCACCTGACCGCTGACGTGGCCCGCCTCCGGGCTGGCCAGCCAGGCGACCACCGGCGAACCGAGTGACGGGTCCTTCGGGTCGAACTCGTCCTCTGCGCGCTCGTCAGGCTCGATCGGAGCCTGCGCGCCGGGCATGGATGCCGACATCCGGGTGCGCCCACCCGGGCTGATCGCATTCACGGTCGCGCCGATCGACGCCAACTCGAGGCTCAGGGTCTGGGTCAGACCGACGATCGCGGCCTTCGCGGCGCTGTAGTTTGTCTGCCCGAAGTGGCCGTGCAGTCCCGCACCGGAGGTGGTGTTGATGATGCGGCCGTACACCTTTCCGCCGGATTCCTTCGATTCCGCGCGCCACTTGCGGGCAACCGCGCGACTCGTGAGCCAGCTACCGCGGACGTGCACACGCATCACCAGGTCGAAATCGTCAGCCGTCATGTTCCAGATCGCCTTATCGCGAACGATTCCCGCGTTGTTGACGACGATGTCCAGCCGCCCCAGTTGCGAGTAGGCGCGCTCGACGGCCAAGTCGACCTGCTCCTCGTCGCCGACGTCGCTGAAGTCGGAAACTGCTATGCCACCACGGCTTTCGATGATCGCCACCACCTCGTCGGCCACCTTGCCGGTGCCCTCGCCGGATAAGCTGGTGCCGAGGTCGTTGATGATCACAGTGGCGCCGTGCTTCGCTAGTTCGAGCGCGTGGCCGCGGCCAATGCCATGCCCCGCCCCGGTCACCAGGGCGACTTTGCCGTCGAGTAGTCCGGTCATGGGCTCTCCTCGGTTGGTGTGAAGACCGTCAGATAGGGGCTGTCCGGATCGGCGTCGTCGACCGGGCGAAACATTGCGGTGACCGGCATCCCGACCCGAAGGTCGTCCGCGTCCGCGCCTTCGATCGCCGTCATCAGCCGCGGGCCTTCGGCCAGCTCGACGATCGCGGCGACATACGGCAGTCGGTCCTTGAACGGCGTCAGATCATTCACGTAGACAGTCGAATACGTGTAGAGGGTTCCAGTTCCGCTCGCCCCCACCGGCCGCACGTCCTCGCTCCAGCAGAACGGGCAGAAGGGGCGGGGGTAGTGGTGCACCCTGCCGCACGCCGCGCATTCGGCGATCAGCAATTGACCTTGCCGGGCTGCCTCCCAGTAGGGAGCGCTCGCCGCGTCGATAGTGGGAATGTCAGCGCGAGCCACCGTCACCACCCGGTGAACTCGGTCGGTCGTTTCTCCACGAACGCTTGGATGCCCTCGGTGGAGTCGTGCGAATAGGACTGGATCTCCTGCGCCATGGCCTCCGCGACGAACGCGCCGGAGCGGTCGGTGTCGGGGGAGTCGTTGAGGAGCCGCTTGGTGAATGCGATCGCGGAAGTCGGCGCTCCTGCCAGCCGGCTGGCGAAATCGGCGACCGTGGCGTCGAAGTCGGCGGCGCTGACCACTCGGTTCACCAGACCCAGCGTGAATGCTTCGGTGGCTGAGAGCTTTTCGCCGAAGAATGCCATCTCCTTGGCTTTCTGCATGCCGATGCGACGAGGCAACAGGTAACAGCCGCCACCGTCGACGACCAGCCCACGCTTGACGAACGACTCTGCGAAGTAGGCGTTTTCGGTGGCGATCACCAGGTCGGAGGCGTACACGACGTGGGCCCCCAGGCCGGTCGCGGCCCCGTTCACCGCGGCGATCACCGGCTTGTTGCAGTCCAGCACGCTGGCCACCAACTTCTGGGCCCCGTTCATGATGCGCCGGGTCGGCTCCAGCACTCGCTTCTCGCCGCTCGCGCGCCGTTCGGCGAGCGAGGCTACGTCGGCGCCGGCGCAGAAGTGCTTGCCGTTGGCGCGCAGCACCACCACGCGCACCTTCTCGTCGGCGTCGGCGGCGCCCAGTAACGCGATGAGCGCATCACGGTCGTCGGGACGTACCGCATTGGCCGCTTCGGGCCGGTTCAAGGTGATCGTCATGACGCCGTCCGCGACGTCGGACAGAATGGCAGCGTGGGTGTTCATGGTGTGTACGTAGCCTTCAGGTGCTTGACGCCGTTGACGAAGTTCGACCTCAGCATGACCGGTTCGCCCGCGGCGGTGATATCCGGGTAGCGCGCGTAGAGCATCTGGAACGCCACGTTCAGCTCCAGCCGGGCCAAGTGGGCACCCAGGCAGAAATGTGGTCCCGGACCGCCGAAAGCAAGGTGGTTGTTGGGTTTTCGTGCGATGTCAAAACGCTCCGGCTGGTCGAAGACCGCGGGGTCGCGGTTGGCGGCGGGATACCAGACCACGACCTTGTCGCCTGCGTTGAAGGTGTGGGTGACCTCGCCCTGCGAATCGGTCAGCGTCACGCCGTCGCGGGTCACTGTGCGGCGAAAATGGATCACCGGGCTGGCGTACCGCAGGATCTCCTCGATCGCGGTGGGCGCCATGTCGTCGTAGTTCGCCAACAGGCGGTCGCGCTGCTCGGGGTGGGCACTGAGAATGAGCAGCCCATGGGTCAGCGCATTGCGGGTGGTCTCGTTGCCCGCGCCGATCAGCAGGATGAAGAACTTGGCCAATTCTTGGGGTGTGAGATTTTCTTCGTCTGACGTGACCAGCTTGCTGATCACGTCGTCACGCGGATGGGCGATGCGGTCCTCGGCGATTCGCTTGAGGAGCCCGATGAGCTGCTCACTGATCTCGGTGACCGCTGCTCCGATGCCTGCGACGGTCTGGTCGGGCACGTACTCGGGGTCCGAGGCGCCGAGCACGATGTTGGTCGCCCGCAGGATGAACTGTTCGTGTTCGCGTGGAACGCCGAGCATGTTGTCGATGATGCGCAGCGGCAGCAGCGTCGCGAACGACGAGACGAAGTCGCATTCGCCCGAACGGGGCATCTCCTCGAGGATCTCGGCGGTGGTTTCTTCGGCCAGGCCCCGCAGCTCGGAGAGTATTCGGGGGGTGAAGCCGCGCGAGACGATCTTGCGCAGCCGCATGTGTTCGGGATCGTCCATGTCGATGATCGAGCCGCGGTATTCGCGCATCTCGGCGGTCTGGTCGAAAATCTGCGTGCCTTGCCCGGAACTGAAGTCGCCGGGGCGGCGGCTGATGTCGACGACGTCGCGGTGGGCACCGACCGCCCAGAACCCGCGCGGCTGCGGTGAGTGAGGTCGGTTGGTGCGGACGAACACCGGGCCGCCGGCCTCGCGAAGGCGGCGGTAGAGGTCGCTCCGGTCCGCCGGACGCTCCTGCCACCACCGCAGATCGATCAGCGGTGCGAACTGCTGCTCGTCGGTGTCGATCGCGCTCACAGCACCCGATTCTGGCACTCATGTCACTTATAGGCAATGCCGGGATACTGGATAAGTGGCGCAATGGCTCGATATTTCTTGACCGCCGGCACGAGTTATCTAACATTAGTGTCACTGCAACCAGAGGGATGAAGGAGAGCGCATGACGTTACGGGTCGGCATCATCGGCGTCGGATGGGGCGCGCATGTGCAGGTACCCGGTTTCCGGGCGGCCAAGGGCTTCGAGCCGGTCGCGCTCTGTGCGCGCACATCCGAGCGCCTGGAACGCGTGGCCGGCAAGCTGGGCATCGAACAGACCTCCACCGATTGGCAGTCCTTCGTTGCCCGCGACGACCTCGACGTCATCTCGGTCGCGACTCCGACCGTGCTGCACCACGAGATAACGATCGCGGCACTGGCGGCAGGTAAGCCAGTGTTGTGCGAGAAGCCACTGGCGGGTGACCTCGAAGCGGCCCGCCACATGGTGCGTGCCGCGGCCGACTCCAACCTGCCCACCGCCTGTTGCTTCGAGAACCGGTGGAATCCCGACTGGTTGGCTGTCGCGGACCGGGTGCGCTCGGGCTTCCTCGGCTCGCAGTACCTCGCGCGGGTCAGTCGCAGCGCGTCCTACTGGCATCCGAGTCATCCGCTTCAGGCCCATTGGATGTACGACCGCGAGCAGGGCGGCGGTTACCTGGCCGGCATGCTGGTACACGACCTGGACTTCCTGTGCAGTCTGCTGGGCCGCCCGGTTTCGGTGTGCGCGGAGGTCCGTACCAGCGACCCCGTCCGCGAACTGCCCGACGGCAGGACCCTGCCCGTCACCGCCGACGACACCGCGGCACTGCTGATGCGCATGGAGTCCGGGGTGACCGCCATTTTGAGCCTGTCGGTCATGGGCGCCCACGCCGATCACTACCGCCTCGAATTGTTCGGTTCCGACGGCACTATCATCGGCGACGGCGACTTGCGTTCCACGGCATACAGTCTCGGTGCCGCGACCGATGCGGGATTGAGTCCACTGGCGGTGGATGAGCGCGAGCCCGCGCACCCAGAGCGGTTGCCCGGTGGTCTGGCGGGTCAGGCCAGCAGGGCGATGGCGCTGATGCTGCAGGACTGGCTGCCCGCGTTCGACGGCGGCCCTAGCGGCGCGGCCACCTTCGAGGACGGGCTGCTGTCGCTCGCGGTCATCGACGCGGCGCACCGCTCGTCCGAAGGTGGCGGCTGGGAGCCGGTGCGCGCCTAGCGGACGGTCAGCCGAGCGAGGCCTCGGCGGGCGGATAGATCAGTACGCCACGGATATTGGCGCCGGCGTGCATGTCGGCATAGCCGTCGTTGACCTTCTCCAGGGGGTAGGTGCGAGTGACCATGGATTCGAGGTCCACCTGCCCGGCGCTGTACAGCTCGAGGATCTTCGGGATGTCGGCACGGGGATTGCCCGAGCCGTAGAGGGTCCCGACGATCTGCTTTTCGGTGAGGGTGAGGTCCATCAGGTTGGCCCGGACCTCCCGTTCCAGCATCGGGTGGATGTTGGTGACCACCAGCCGGCCCCGCTTGGCCGTCATGGCCAGCGCCCGGCCGACCAGTTGGCCGTCACCGACGCCCATCGCGCAGATGAACTTGTCCACACCGCGGTTCCAGGTAGCTTCGGCGACAACGTCTTTGGCCTCGTCCCAGTCCGCCGCGGTGTGAGTGGCTCCCATCTTCACCACTTCGGCCCGTTTGTACTCCGACGGGTCGATGACGGTGATGGTGCGGGCACCCGCGAGTCGAGCGCCCTGTACCGCCGCGGCTCCGATGCCACCGACCCCGGCGATGGCGACCGTGTCGCCCGGCCGGACGTCGGCGGCATAGACCGATGATCCCCAACCGGTAATGAAGCCGCAGCCGAGAAGGCAGGCCAGGTCGAGGCGATAGTGCTCCGGGATCTTCACGCAACTCGCCTCGTGCACCACGGTGTGGTGCGCGAATGAGCCGACGCCGCAGGCCAGTGCAAGGTCGTCGTCGCCGAGATGATGGCGAGCAGTGCCGTCGTGAATCTGCATGCCCGAGTAGATCTTTGCGCCGAGGTCGCACAGGCTCTGATGGCCCGTCGAGCAGGAGGGGCAACGGCCGCACGACGGGATGAAGCTGAACACCACGTGGTCCCCCGGCGACAGCCACGACACGTGCTCGCCAACGGACTTGACGACGCCCGCACCCTCGTGGCCGCCGATGCAGGGCAGTCGGATCGGCATGTCGCCGGTGACGAGGTGGTCGTCGGAATGGCACATGCCCGAAGCGTGCAGTTCGACTAACACCTCGGTCGCCTTCGGCGCGTCGAGCGCGATGGTCTCGATGGACCAGGGTGTGTTGCGTTCGAACAGGACCGCTGCTTGGGTCTGCACTGGAATCCCTTCCGGCTCAACGAATGATGGCTTGATGTTCGACGAACCCGGCGATGCCCTCGGGGCCCCCCTCGCGGCCGATGCCGGACTGCTTGAATCCGCCGAACGGGCTGGCGAAGTCGAGGACGGCGGTCGAGTTGACGGCCACCGAACCCACCAGCAGCTGGGCCGCCACTGTCGCCGCCCGTTCCTCGTCGGCAGACCACACCGCGCCGACCAGCCCGTAGCGGGAGTCGTTGGCGATGGCCACCGCCTCGGCGGCGTCGTCGGGGACGGTGTCGTCATAGGGGATCACGACCGCGACCGGTCCGAAGACCTCCTCGCGGGCGATCTCCATGTCGTTGGTCGCGGCGACGAGCGCGGGGGAGACGAACCACCCGGGTCGGTCGGGCCGCTCGCCGCCGACCAAGACGGTGGCGCCTTCGCCCGGGGCGCGATGCAGGAAGCCCTCGACCCTGTCGCGCGCAGCCTCGTTGATCAGTGGACCGATATCGGTGGCCCGGTCGGCGGGATCTCCGACAACCAGATCGCCGACAGCGGAGGTGAGTGCCGCTACGAACTCGTCATACCGGTTGCGCGGCAACAAGATACGTGTCAAGGCAGCGCACAGTTGACCGTTGTTGCCCATCACGCCGGCGACCAATCCGGGCACCGTCGTCTCGATCGGGGCGTCGGGCAACACGATGGCGGCCGACTTGCCGCCCAGTTCGGTGCTGCAGCGGCGGATTCTGGAGCCGCACGACGCCGCGATCCGAGCACCGACGGCCGTCGAGCCGGTGAAGCTGACTTTGTCGACACCCGGATGTTCGGTCAGCATCTCGCCGGTTTCAGCGCCGCCGTTGACGACGTTGACGACGCCGTCGGGCAGCCCGGCTTCCTCGATCGCTTCCATCAGCACGCCGAATTCGAGCGGGGCATCCGGCGCTGGCTTGAACACCATCGTGCACCCCGCGGCCAGCGCGGGGCCGAGCTTCAACGCGGCGATGAACAGCGGCGTGTTCCACGGCACGATCGCGCCGACCACGCCGACGGGAAGCTGACGCACCTCGACGGTGCCGCCCGTCATCGATGGACGGGTGGCGGAGAAGGGATAGTCCGGGGTGATCGCCGCGTAGGCGCGCAGCACGCCGACCGCGGTGATGACCTGACCGAATGTGCTCCAGGATCGCGGCGAGCCGATCTCCGCGGTCGTCAGGTTCGCCAGTTCGCCCTTGCGGGTGCTCAGCGCGTCGGCGAGTCGGCCCAGCGCGGCGCCGCGATCGGCAGCGGAGACCCGCCCCCAAGACTGCAGCGCGCCGCGGGCTGCGGCGACTGCGGAGTCGACTTCCGCACGGCCGGCGACACCGACGGTGCCCAGTAGCTCGCCAGTGGTCGGGGACGTCACATCCAGTGTTCCGGTGTGCGCGCCCGACACCCATTTGCCTGCAACGTAGCTTGCCGCCAACTCGACCATGGGCATCGATTCTGGCAGCAATGTCATCTTTGGACAAGCGGCTCATTGGTGGTGAAGCGCTATTTCAGTTTCGGTTCTGCAGATTTTCTGACAGTATTGGTCACTATGACTGCATCGCCTGCCAGCGGCGCCGACGCCTACGCCGGACGGCCGTGGGAGCTGGTCGTGGAGCGTGGCAAGATCGCCGAGTTCGCCGAGGCCATGTTGTGCGACGATCCCTCCTACCGTGGTCCGGACGCGATCATCCCGCCGACGTTCCTGGCCACCGCAGGCCGCTGGGCGCCGGCCGGCGTCCGGGTTGACGTGGGTTTCGACCGCAAGCGCCTGCTGCACGGCGAACAGGAGTACATCTTCCACGGCGACCTGCCCGCCGCCGGGGACGTCTTGACCGCACAGGAGAGGGTCGTCGACCGGTACTCGAAACCGGGCAAACGCGGGGGGACGATGCGTTTCGCCACCGTCGTCACCGAGTACCGCGACGCGGAGGGCGCGCTCGTCGCTGAGGCCAAAGCCACCTTCATCGAGACGGCGGCGAAACAATGACGGTGGCGACCACCCCATTGGGTGTCGGCACGCAGGCTCTGGCCCGCGAGTTCGGCCCGCTCACCAGGCAGATGTTCGTCCGCTACTCCGGCGCTTCCGGTGACCTCAATCCCATGCATTACGACGACCAACTCGCGCAGTCCGCCGGCTACCCGTCGGTCTTTGCGCAGGGGATGTTCTCCGCGGCGCTGCTGGCCGGCTTCGCCACCGATTGGCTGGGCCCGGGCAGCGTGCGCCGCTTCGGCGTCCGCTTCCGCGAACAGGTCTGGCCGGGCGACGTGTTGACCTGTTCGGGCACGGTGACCGCGGTATCGGCTGAGTCCGACGCCGACCGGGTGAGCGTGGAATTGACCGCCACCCGGCAGACCGGTGGGGTGGCGATCACCGGCGCCGCGGAGTTTCTTCTCCCGCGAAACGCCCCAGGGCGCCACGCGGGCAACCCGGATCAGCCATAGGCTGGAAACGTCATGTCCGAAGCCTCGATTGTCCGCAGGGCCAGCTACGGCCCCTCCAGCCCCGCCGTGGGCGCTCGCGGTGCCACCACCCGTGGCCGGATCGCCGAGGTCTCGCTGGAGCTGTTCGGCCGGGTCGGGTACTTCGACACCTCGGTCGACGCAATCGCCAAAGCGGCCGGGGTGTCCCGGGCCACCCTGTATCAGTACTTCAAGGGCAAGGACGAGATCTTCCTCGAGCTGCTCAACGAATGCGGCGGCGCGTTGTTCCGAGTGGCGCGGCGCATCGGCCCGCTTGGACCCGACGAGGTGGGCTTCGACAATCTGAACTGGTGGCTGGGCGAGTGGAGCTGGGTCTTCGACAAGTACTCCACGATGTTCGTGCAGTGGACGGCGATCGCGTCATCGGACACCAAGGTGCGTCCCGAAATCACCCGGTTCGTGCGCGGTTATAACCACCGCGTTGCCGAGCGACTCGCCGCCTCGGGCCTTCAGGGCATGGACCCGGAAGTCGCCGCCATGACGATGACCGCGCTGGTGCACCGCATCAATCTGTTCGTGCACACCGATCGCGCCTACGGCCGCAGCGCCAAGGAAGCGGTCGACACGTTGTCGGTATTCCTGCAGCTGATGTTGTTCCCCGACACCCGGCCATCGGTGTTGCGGTCGCTGGCTTTACACGCCAGCGCTGATCCGGCGGCCGACATCGACGCCGTCGAGGTGCCCCCGGCGCCGGACGTCGAAGGGCTATCCGTCAGTGAGCGCACCGCGAGTCTCAGCAAGCGCGCCGTCATCACGGTGAATGCTTTAGCCGATGCCGGCGCCGCCCAATTCCGTGCCCGGGGCTACCGCAGCACCAGCGTCGACGACATCGTCGAGGCTGCCGACGTTGCGCGAGGTACGTTCTACAAGTACTTCAGCGATAAGCAGGATCTGCTCGCAGCTGTGGCCGCCGAAATCTACGGCGCCGGAATGGCATTCGTCGACCGGATCGCCGACGTCGATCCGGTGGCAAAGAAGTCGACACTGCGGCACTGGCTGGGCACCTACGTCGAATTTTACGACAAGTATTCGGGTTGCATCGAGGCGTGGGCCGAGGGCACTACCGACGATCCCACAATCGTGAACATCGGGGAGAACGGACAGGTGCAGATGGACATCGGCGCGGCCAGGATGTTGATCCGCGGACCGGATCGGTACCCGTTCGACCCGGTGGTCTCGGCACTGATCCTGCGCGCGCTGGTCACCCGGGTGCCGCAGGCCGCTCTCGATCTGCCCGAACCGATTGACGACGACGAGCTCATCAATGTGTTGATGACTTGCATCAGCCGCGGATTCTTCGGACGCCTGAAGTAGTACGGGCCTGCCGCTATGCCGTTGTGACGTCTGCGGCGATGAGGTCATCGATCGCTTGCGCCGAATATCCCAACTCGCACAATATCTTTCGGTTGTGTTCGCCCAGTGCAGGCACATCGCCAATCACCGGATCGACGCCGGCCAGTGCGGCGGGTGGCGCCAGCGCGGCGGCTTGACCGCCGGGCGTCTGAATCTCCTGCCACCGGTCCCGGCCGACGAGCACCGGATGCAGCCACAACTGATCAACGCCGTTCATGCGCGCGTGTGCCACGCCCGCACTCTG
This sequence comes from uncultured Actinomycetota bacterium, assembly GCA_963826365.1. Taxonomy (GTDB): domain Bacteria; phylum Actinomycetota; class Actinomycetes; order Mycobacteriales; family Mycobacteriaceae; genus Mycobacterium. Next base: position 27,730 of record CAWGXA010000027.1, read on the forward strand.
CAGGCGCTCCTCGAGCTCCTCTGCGCTTAGCCGCGCCGCCACGGTGGTGATGATCGACTCCAACTCGTCGCGGTGCGCGACCCGATCCGGGTTCGTGGCGAACCGCGGATCGGAGACGAGATCCGTTCTGTCCAAGACGATCTCGCAGAGCCGCTGCCATTCGGCTGGGTTCTGCACGGCGAGCAACACGGTTCCGCCGTTGGCGGCGGTGAACGGGCCGTACGGGGCGATCGTTGGATGCCGCGCACCCGTGCGTGACGGCGCCGTTCCGCCGTACCGGCCGTAGTAGAGCGGCTGGGACATCCATTCCACCAACGCGTCGAACAACGACACTGACACCGGCCGAACAACACCGGTCGTGGCGCGGGCGTAGAGGGCGGTGAGGATTCCGGAGAAGGTGAACATGCCCGCGGCGATATCGGCGATCGATACACCGGTGCGCGCCACCTCGGTCGGCGAGCCAGTCACCGACAACAGCCCGGCCTCGGCCTGCACCAGCAGGTCGTAGGCCTTGCGGTCGCTCCAGGGGCCGTCCTGGCCGTACCCGCTGATCGTCGCCGTGATGGTCCGCGGGTGTGCGCGGGCCACCGACTCAGCGTCTAATCCCAGCCGGGCCGCAGCGCCCGGCCCCAGATTTTGTACCAGCACGTCGGCGCCTTCCAGCAGGCGGTGGACGATGCGTCTGCCCTCAGGCTGCTTGACGTCCACCGTCAACGACTCCTTGCCGCGGTTGAGCCAGACGAAGTAGCTGGACTCGCCGTGCACGGCGCGGTCGTAACCCCTGGCGAAGTCACCCCCCTGCGGGCGCTCGACCTTAATCACCCGCGCGCCGAGGTCGCCGAGCTGACGGGTGGCGTACGGAGCGGCGACCGCCTGCTCGAGGCTCACGACGGTGATGCCGGCCAGTGGCGCATCGGTCATTTTGGGCCCCCTCCTCGAGCTGATGACAGCAATGTCAGATTCGTCGAACTGGCCGACATTGGGCTTGGGTGGACTGACGTGATCACGCTGAGGCGGCGACGGCCATTCCGGTGATCCATTCCGGCACAGGCTCATAGACCATCGGGGTCACCGGCCGCCCACCGCCGGCGGCGCCTGCGGCCAGCCAGGTCCTGACCTCGTTGGCACCCGCGCCCGCGCGCGCGTGGGCGGTGTCGACGAGTCGAATCAGTTCAGCGACATCCCAATTCGACATCGCGTCTAACACTTCGGCGTCCCAGTCGGGACGGATCTTGGTCCGCGCTTCCGCCATACCCTCGGCGATGATCCGCGCCCGGTCCTCGTCGCTGAGGTCGTAGGTGTCGACTTCCAGACTCGGCGGGGAATGTGACAACCCTCCGGTACCGATCACCAGGACCCGCTCGGCGATGCCGTCAAGGAACCGGCCCACCTCCGCGCCGAATTCGGCCACCCGATGGCCAGCCGGAAGCGGAGCCGTGGCACAGTTCACCGGCACCGGGATGACGGGCTTGGCCGCCAAGTCGCCGAGAAGATCCCGAATGGGTTGGGCGAACGCATGATCCAGCCCGATGTCGCGACATGCGGCGACGTCGAATCCGGCAGATAGCAGGTGTTCGCACAGTCGGCGTGCCAAAGCCGACGGGACATCCAGGTCGCCGGCCGGATGGCCGCCCTCGGCCAGGATCGACGCGGACAATGCGACCCCGAATGCGGGTACTACGTGGCGAAATGCGCGGCGATGGTCACCGCCGAACACGATCACCACGTCCGGGTCGAAGTGTTGTGCGCGCTCGGCCGCTGATGCCAGTGCCGAGCGAAACCGGCGACCGAAGGCGTGTTCGACGTCGCGTTCCTTGCCCGGGCTGTGGCTTGCGCAGACAATTAAGCGCTCTGCAGTCACGTCCACCACCTCTTCGCTAGAAGTGACACTCATGTTAGATGAGTCTGCCGCCATGGCGAAACCCGTCGCCCTGGCGGCCTACCGCGTCACATCGTGATGACGATGCCTTGGGTCAGTGCCACGATGAAGCCGAGGATCACGATGAACGCGACGCTTACCGTGACGAGCCGGACGGTTTCTCCGTACAGCGCGGCGTTGGACTGCGGAGGCAGAAAGAATTCAGCGGGCATCCCTTTCACGCGGTCGGTTGCCACGAGGCTCCTTTCGGATCACGGAATGTAGGGGCTGTCGGCGCCGGTCGCAGTGCGCAACACCACGAGCGGCATGACCAGAAGAACGAAGAAGGTGATCTGGAAGACGACGAACCAGGCGCCCAGTCGCATGAGCTCGAATCGCCATCGCGGAATCGCGACCTCGTAGTTGAGGTAGTCGTCGAATTCCTGCTGCTTGGTCAAGGGCGCCCGCTTGGTGGCAACGGCTATCCCGCCCATACTTTCGCTGCCGCCCGACGGATGCAACGAAATCTTGGGGACGGTGTAACGATCCAATCGGCAGAATCGCTCGAAATGATTGAGGCCGCGAATCGGTGGCTTACCGGCCCAATAGGCGATCAGGTTGGGCCACACGCACATGATGCCGATGGTCCACAGCAATGTGATGCGACCGCCGTTGCCCCACTCGAGAACGGGACCGATGCCGGGATCGTAGGTCCACCAACCCATGGCCGTGGCGGTGCCCTCGACCACGAAATCCCAGATGTAGTTGACCGGAATCGCAAGTACCAGCATGGATTTAAGCATGGTCCAGCCGAACCGCGCGGACACCCATTGACTCAGCCACAACACCAGAAGCGCGTGTACTCCCCAGTACACCGCGTATGCGAATGGCATGAACAGAGGATCGTTGGGAGTCTTGAGCGGCAGCCACTCGAGCAGATGGTGCTGGGCAAACGCCGGACTGTAAAACAACATCTGGCCCCAGTCGCCGATGGTCTCCATCCAGTACACCGCAAGGCTGTTGAACAGGAACAGAAACCCCCAGGTCAGGCGTCGCCGACGGATTACATCGGCCACCGCGAGAACGATGAAGATGCTGCCGGCGATCGGTATCACCCAGTTGCAGAACCAGACACCGGACGGGTTGAGGGTCGCTGGCGGTGCTAATTGTGACGTGGCCAAAAGCATCGTTGCCTCTCAACGAGCAAGTGATGGAGAGGAATCCATGTACTTGTGTAACCTAGTTCACTACATAGTCTTTGTCACGCGAAGCTCTTCTACGGCGGTCGAGGCTCTCGACACCGCTCCGCTGATGAACCGGCTGTACCGATAGCCGCCACGGGCCTCCGATGCCGGACGTTGACACTATGACAGTTAACTGCCATCTTTGGTTAGGTCGTGTCAAGGGAGCTGCTGTGACGGATCTGAAGTCGCCTCGGCATACAGAGCCGTCGACAATCGAGGCCGCGCGGACCAAGACCACTCGGCCGGTGCTGTTCTGGTCGAGCCTCGGCGCGGTGTTCATCGTCATCGCCGCCCACGTCTACATCTCGTGGATCGCGTCGGGCAATGCGACACCGGTGAGTCCGGGTCCCGACCCGATCCCCGAAGCCGCCCGGTGGGCGATGACCGCCTTCCAAATCGCCTGCCCCCTCATGGCATTGGCCGCGATCGGCTACGTCGTCCGTAAGAGCGTCCGCGAGCGTCAACTCTGTGTCGAAGCGGCCATCGTGATCGGATCGGCGATCGCCTGGTGGCACGACCCGCTGATCAACTGGTTTCAGCCAGCGCTGTTCTACAACGCCGGCCTGGTCAACTTCGGCAACTGGACGCAGAACATTCCCGGCTGGCTGAGCCCCGACGGCCGATTGATGGCCGAACCGCTGCTGATGATCGGAATGATCTACATCTGGATGCCGCTGGCCATGGGCTTGATCGCCCGCGGGGCCATGGGTCGCGCCCGCCGGCGATGGCCGGCGCTGGGACCGGTCCGTACCTTCTGTGCCGGTTGGCTCGCGGTCTACGTCATCGAGTTTCCGCTCGAGATCTTCGCGGTGCGCCACGGTCTGCTGGGCTATCCAGCGTCGATTCCCGGCGTCACCTTGTGGGCGGGTCAGACTGTCCAGATCCCGCTGTACGGCCCCATCCTGTGGTCACTGGTGCTGAGTTCGAGCGGTGCACTGATGTTTTTCCGCAACCACGACGGCAGGATCCGGGTCGAGGCTGGTGTGGAGACTCTGCGGTGGGCCGGCCCACGGGTCAGAGGACTGCTGAGAGTGCTGGCCGTCACCGGCTTTCTACACGTGGTGGCGATCGGGGTGTACGACCTGCCGGTGAACCTCGCCGGCTTCTATGCGGGGCCGACCCAGACTTATCCGAGCTACTTGCGCACGCAGTACTGCGGACCGGACACACCACGGCGCTGCCCCGATGGCACCCGCTTCAACGATCGCTAAGTCGCGCTACTTCAGAACCGCGGGCAGGGCCGCGAACTCCTGGCGGATCAAGTCGTCGAGCGAGCGTCCCGCCGTCAACAACCATTGATTAAGGGCCCGCTCGACGAGCAGCATGCCGACCGCTGCCAACAGCCGGCATTCGCTGTCGGGGGCCGGCAATCGGCGTCGTTCGGCGACCACCTTGGCGACCGTCTCAGCGTTGGCCTCGTGGTTTTTGCGCTCGCGGCCCAGCAGCACGAGCGACGACGCGACGGCCTCGTGGTACTGCGCGATCCGTTTACGGATGCGCTTGAGGCCTGGCGCAAGCAACGCAAATGAATTGGCCAACGCCTCGAAATCCGACATCTTCTCCGGTTGAGCGAGGTAGACGCCACTCACCGCGTCGATGAAGTCGTACTCGCCGAAGAAAAGCACCGACTCCTTGGTTGGGAAGTACCGGAAGAAGGTCCTAGGCGAAACCCCCACGCTTTCGGCGATCTGGTCTGTGGTGGTCTCGTCGTACCCGTTGGAGCTGAACAGGTTCAGGGCCGCGTTCAGCAGAGCATTCCGGATCCGGTCCGCATGCTCGTCCCGCGGTGATCGGTCGCCCCGGGCCATCGGCCAACCTCCTCGTCCGTCTGGATGTCCCGACAGTACAACGACTACGGATGCCGACACGTCGTTGACACTCTTCGTGGTACCGATGATACTTCCGATATATGACAGTGCACTGTCAAAGTAAGACTTGAGGTCGACTGCCGCGGGTAGAGAGGATCCTCCGTCTCAATGACCGAGCTGGGTGCAACCGGAATGCTGAATATCAACGATCTGCCCTTCACTGCGGACCGCACGCGCGCCTGGCGCGAACTGCGGGAGGCGGGCGAGGCGGTAAGTTCTGGCGAGGAGGTCGTGCTGACCAGCGCCGAGGCCGTCGAGTTCGCGGCCAAACGGCCCGAGATCTTTTCGTCGGCAAGAGCTTTCGACCGCCTAGGTAGCCCCGTACCGCTGGTACCGATCGCGATCGACCCGCCGGATCACACTCGGTTCCGCCGAATGCTTGATCCGTTCTTCAGCCCAAGGAAGATGGCCGAGCGTGAGCCCGAATTGCGCAGGCAGGCCGGAGAGTTGATCGACGCCATCGTCGCGAGCGGTGAGTGCGACGTGGTAACCGATCTCGCGACACCTTTTCCCTCGCAGGTGTTTCTGACTCTGTTCGGGCTGCCCATGGCGGACCGCGACCGGCTCGTGCAGTGGAAGGACGCGATTCTGCAATTCACCGATCCGAGTAGCGCCGAGGCGACCCCGGAGGTGATGGCTCACGCGCTGGAATTGTTCACTTATTTGACCGAGCACATCGCCGAGCGGCGCGCCGATTCGACCGGCAGCGACATGCTCACCCAGCTGATACAAGACACCGACGAGGGCGGCATGTCGGACAACGAGATCCTTGGCCTGTGCTTCATGTTCGTGCTGGCCGGGCTGGATACCGTCACCTCTGCGGTGGGGTTCTCCCTGGCCAGGCTGGCGGCCGACACTGAGATGCGCCACCGTGTCGCCAACGACTTCGCGCTCATCCCGGCATTCATCGAGGATATTTTGCGCGTCGACGGACCCGTCCCGTTCGCGCCACGTGTCACCATCGAGGAGGTCGAAGTGGCGGGCAGGGTCGTGCCGAAGGACACCACGGTCATGCTCAGTTATGGCAGCGCCGACCGTGATCCGCGGCGGTACCAGGACGCCGACGAGGTTCATCTCGATAGCAAGGTCGTGCACTTCGCGTTCGGGCGCGGACCGCACCGGTGTCTGGGGTCGCACCTGGCACGTCTCGAACTCCGACTCATCCTCGAGGAATGGCACTCCCGCATACCCGAATACACTCTGGCTCAGGACAAGTCGCCACAGATGCTCTGGCCGACCGGGACGATGTCTCTGCAATCGGTACCGCTGAATATCAAGCCTTCGTCGCGGAGTCAGTAAATCTGACGGTTTTCGCGTGAAGACTCATCCGACCTTCGGGATGATTTCTTCAGCCACCCACTGCATGTGGTCGAGGTAGGCATTGAAGCCGTCCAGTGCCGGCGGGTTGACCCAGGTGTCCGTAACGCCACGCTCGGCCAGCATGTTGCAGTTGTCGATAACCTGCTGGGCGCTCTGACCGAAATGCGCATTTGGGTCGTCGACGATGGCGTGTTCCTGGCCGACGGACAGCACCGCCAGGCTGTAGAACAGGGAGAACGGCCGGTCGTCGAACCCGGGCTGCGAGCGTAGGTAGTCCATCTTGGACGGTAGTTCGTCGGGCTTCGTCAGCCATGGCGCCCAGCCGTCGCCGAACCGCGCCGCTCGGCGCAGCACCGCGTCGGCGTCTCCGCCCATCCACACCGTCGGGTGGGGCTTGGAGATTGGCTTAGGCCCGAACGCGATGTCGCTGAACTTGACGAAGTCGCCGTCGAAGCTTGGCGAATCGCTATGCCACAACTCGAACATCGCCTCGAGATACTCGTCCGCCATGCGGCCACGCTTGGTGAAGGGGACACCGATCGCGTCGTACTCCTCCTTGAGCCAGCCGACACCGACGGTGGTCTGGGCGCGACCGCCACTGAACCAATCGAGCGTTGCGATCTGTTTCGCAGCGACGATCGGGTTGTGCAACGGCAGGATCGTGACCATCGACCCGATGGTGATCGTCGAGGTGGCGCCTGCGACGAAGGCCTGGGCGGTGGTGGCGTCGAAGTAGTGGTCTCCGGACAACTCGAGATGACTCGCCGGAGTGAGGAAGTGCTCGGGCAGGAACACCATCGAATAGCCCAGCTGTTCGGCGCGTTGGGCAACTCGCGCAATGTCGGAACCGGTGAGCTGGTGTTCCCACGGCTGCGTGATCGCTGCGACGTGCATGCAGTTGGGTAGGTACACAGCGAATCTCATTTGGCGCCTTCCGATTTCATGGCCCGGTGGCGGAGCGCCGACGGGATGATCCGACGGCACGTCGATCGTGATGCCATAATTATGGCAGTCTACTGTCACACGTCAAGGCGCATGCCCGGCGTTGACTATGGCAGTTGACTGTCATAATGTGACTGTAACCCCTGGCCGTTGCGAAAGGCGTGTTGCGTGGCTCCGAACCTGTTCATTGCGCTCACCAATCCGATCGAGGGCGAAGACGACGCATTCAACAAGTGGTACGACACTCAGCACGTGCCCGAGGTTCTCGACGTTCCGGGAGTCGTTACGGCACAGCGTTACGACATCACCGAACTGAAGGTCCCGGAAGGCCAGGACCTGCCCGCTCAGCTGCCGCCGCCGACCCACCGTTACATGGTGATCTACGAGCTGGACAACGAGCCCGACATCGTGATGGCGGAGTTCCTGGAACGCGTAATGGCAGGAACGCTGTCACTGGGGGAGTGGCTTGATCTGACCACGGTATCTCTCACCGGATGGGCCCCGCGGGGCGAACGCTTCCTGGCGGAGCGCTAGTGGGCGAGTTGCTCGCCGGCATCCACGCCCAGCGCGCGTGCCGGCGCTTCGACCCGGACGGCAAGGTAGCCGACTCCGACGTCGAGCAGATGCTGGCGGCCGCGGTGCACGCACCGAGCGCGGAGAACACCCAGCCTTGGACGTTCATCGTGGTCCGTGAGGAGAGCAACCGCGCTCTGCTCGCGGCCTGGTGGACAGAGACGTGGAACGCGGGCGGCGGCGACTTCGTTCGGCAGAGCGTTGAGGACAAGGTGTTGGTCGCCGATCTGGAATTCGGTTTCAGCAAAGGCGGATTCGCCGCGGCGCCGGTCGTGCTGGTGGTGTGTGCCGACACTGATCGCGTGCCCGAGGTCTACGCACCGTCGTCGATCTACCCGGCTGTGCAGAATTTGCTGCTCGCCGCTGCCGACCTCGGCTATGGCTCATGTCTGACGACCGGCCTGACCACCTTCGGTGTCGACCGCGTGCGCGAACTACTTCAGCTGCCGCAGAACCTGATCCCGATGGCCGCGATCTACGTGGGTCTGCCCGCACGCAAACTCTCGCCACCGCGCCGCCGTCCGGCAACGTCGGTGACTTATCGCGAGCGGTTCGGCACGCCCTGGTGAGCAGAACGGAGAGTTGCCAATGCCATTGGCGATAAGCGAGGACCATCGCGCGCTCGCCGAAGTGGCCGGCGCGATGATCGCCGGGCGCGCGGGCACCGCGGGCGCCCGCCGGATCTTGCTCGAAGGCGAGAGGAGCGGCCGGTGGTGGTCTACCGACGGGCTCTGGAAAGAAATGGTCTCGACGGGGTGGCTTGGCCTGCACATCGACGAACAATTCGACGGTCAAGGTTACGGACTGCCTGAGCTCACGATCGTGCTGGAGCAGCTCGGTCGGGCCGCGTTGGCCGGGCCGTTTCTGCCCACGGTCGCGGTGTCCGCCGTGATCGACGAAGCAGGAACCGACCGCCAGCGTGAGCGCTGGTTGCCGCGGCTGGTATCCGGCGACGTGGTCGCCGGAATCGGTACCAATAGCGTTGTCGTCGTTCGTGATTCGACGGCCTCGGCCGCTGCGGTGCCGGCATTGGCCGAGGCGGCCGCCGACCTGTTCCTGCTGCCCGCCGGCGACGACCTCCTCCTGGTGCAGGCTGGCGACGGCGTCAGTATCCGAACCGTCGACTCGGTGGACCGGCTGCTGGCCCCAGTGGTGGTACTTAGCCTGAATTCGGCAACGGTTGCCGAGATCTTCCCGGGCGCCGCTGGGATAGCGACGCGCATTCTTCGGTTGCTGGCCGCGGCCGAAGCCGTTGGCGGGCTGGATGCGTGTACCGAGATGGCGACGGCATATGCCGTCGGTCGCGAACAATTCGGCAGGCCTATCGGCTCGTTCCAGGCGGTCAAACATCACTGCGCGAACATGCTTCTCGATACCGAACTGGCAGTGGCGGCCACCTGGGACGCCGCGCGCGCTGATGGTGTGGAGGCCGATCTGGCCGCGACGATGGCTGCCGGACATGCGCTGACCGCTTATCAACGGGTGGCGCTGCAGAACGTGCAGGTGCATGGTGGCATCGGCTATACCTGGGAGCACGACGCCCACCTCTACATCCGGCGGGCTACCGTACTGCAGACCTTCGCCGGCGACCAGGATGCGTTGCGGGACGATGTGATTGCGCTGCAACGCGACGGCGTTCGCCGGCGCCAGTCGGTAGACCTGCCCGAGGGCGCCGAGCAGTATCGCCAGGCCGCCCTGGATTTCCGCTCCGAACTCGAGGTGGCCGACGCCGATGACCGCCAACGGCTCTGGGCGCGCAGCGGCTATCTGCAACCCCACTGGCCTGCGCCGTACGGACGAGCTGCGGACAGCGTCGAGCAGTTGATCATCGAGGACGCCCTGGACGGATTGGACAAACCCAGCCTCGGACTCGGCGAATGGGTGGTGCCGACCCTGCTGCAGCACGGAAGCACCGAACAGGTCGACCGATTGATCTGGCCGAGCCTCGAGGGTGAATTGCGGTGGTGCCAGCTGTTCAGTGAGCCCGGCGCCGGCTCGGATGCGGCGGCTGTTGCCACCAAAGCGAAACGAGTCGACGACGGCTGGGTGGTCAGCGGTCAGAAGGTGTGGACCAGTGACGCGGTGAACTGCCAGCGTGGGCTGGCCACCGTGCGCACTGATCCGAATGTGCGCAAGCACAAGGGCATTACGGCGATGATCATTGACCTCGCCGACCCGGCGGTGCGGATTCGTCCCCTCACCGAGATCACCGGTGAGACGCTGTTCAACGAGGTGTACTTCGACGATGTCTTCGTGCCCGATCGCGACGTGGTCGGCGGTGTGAACGACGGGTGGAGCGTGGCGATGGCAGCCTTCGGCAACGAGCGGGTGTCGATCGGGGGTGGCTCTGTCACCATGACCGCCGACGCTTTGATCGATCTGTTGGCTCGGCACCGGCCGGACGACACCGGCTCGGCACGTGACGTCGGTGCGCTGCTGATCGAGTCGTATACCTTGGCCACGCTGAACCTGCGGCAGGCGGCGAGGGCGGTCTTTGACGTCGGGCCCGGAATCGAAGGCAACATCGCCAAGCTGTTTGGGGCCGAGCACGCGCAGCGGGTGGCGGAGTTGGCACTGCGTATTGCCGACCGGGCCATCCTGGTCGGTGCGGAACCCGACGTCGTACACGACTATCTGTTCAGCCGATGTCTGACGATTGCGGGCGGCACGTCGGAAATCGTCAGAAACCTGATCGCCGAGCGCATCCTGGGCCTGCCGCGCGATCCGGCGCCTAAATAGATCGGAGCGTCATATGACCTGTGCCGTCGTCGGAATCGGCCGGACCGAGTACTCCCGCAATTCCGGCCGCACCACCCGCGGGATGGCCGTGGCTGCATGCCGCGATGCCATCGCCGATGCGGGCCTGAGCCCGGCCGACGTGGACGGTATCTGCACGTTCATGGCCAACGACTCCGAGCAGCCGATCTACGTCGGGTGGGCGCTGGGTATCGACGAATTGGCTTGGGCCAACGCTATGTACGGCGGCGGGAATCTCGTGGCTGACCAAATCGCCACCGCCGCCGCGGTGATCGAGGCCGGTATGTGCAAGGCCGTGCTGGTTTATCGCTCGCTCAACGGCCGCTCGGGTTACCGCTTCGGCCACATCGAGGGACCGATGCAGGTTCAGCACCACGACCAGTTCGACACGGCGTCCGGGTTCATGGTGCCGCCGCAGTGGTTCGCCATGTGGGCACGTCGCCATCAACACGAGTACGGCTCCACCAGCGAGGATTTAGGGCACATCGCGATCACTCAGCGCAATCATGCGGGGCCCAACGAGCACGCCCTACGACGTGACCCGCTGACCATGGACGAGTACCTCGCGGCCCGCTGGATCAACGAGCCGTTTCGGGTACTGGACTGTACATCGGAAGTCGACGGCGCGGTAGCGGTGCTGATCGTCGGTGAGGACATCGCTCGTAACACCAAGCAGCCCCCGATGTGGCTGGTCGGATCGTCGAATTCGCAGGGCGGTGCCGGCTGGAGCGAATGGGATGACCCTACCGAGATGTATTCGCGCACAGCAGGTCCGAAGATCTGGGAGAAGACGGGGTTGACTCCCGCCGACATGGACCTGGCATGCATGTACGACTGCTTCACCTACACGGTGATGGCCACCATGGAGGGCTTTGGTTTCTGCGAGAAAGGCGAGGTGGGCAAGTTCTTCTCGACCGGACGCGCCAGCTACGGCGGGGACGTTGTGGTCAACCCGCACGGCGGGCTGCTGTCCGAGGGCTACATCCATGGCCTCAACCACCACTACGAGGCGGCGGTGCAACTGCGACACGCTGCCGGTGTGCGTCAGGTGGAGAACGCCCAACTGGCCCTGGTGACCGCCGGCGGCGGCCCGTTCGGTGGCGCGAACGTCTACAGCAAGGAGCCCCCGTGACGAATCCAGCACTGGTAGCACCCATTCCGGTGCCCGACCCTGACTCGGCGCCGTACTGGGAGGGTCTCAAGGACGGCAAGCTGATGCTGTGCCGCTGCGATGACACCGGCAAGTGGATCCATCCACCGCTGGAGCGCAGCCGGCACACCGGGGGCCCGGTGCACTTCGAGGAAGTCAGCGGCGACGGCACGATCTTCAGCTACATCGTGGTCCGGCAGGCCCTCGTTCCCGGCCGCGTGCCACCGTACGTTGTCGGGCTCGTCGAACTAGCCGAGCAGCCGGGGTTGCGGATCAACGCGGTCATCGACGCCGATCCCGCCGACGTCCGAATCGGACAAGACGTCGAGCTACGCATCGTCGATCTCGGCGAAAGCGGTTATCGCATACCCGAATTCGTTATCAAATAAGCGGAGTGGAGCAGCAGATGGGCAGAATGGACGGTCGCGTCGCCTTCATCACCGGAGCTGGCAAGGGCCAGGGGCGGTCACACGCCGTCCGGCTAGCCGAGGAAGGCGCCGACATTGTTGGTGTCGACATCTGCCGCCAACTCGACGGCGTGCTGTACGCGATGGCCACGCCGGAAGACCTCGACGAGACCGTCAACTTGGTGGAGAAGACCGGTCAGCGGATGATCGCCCGTCAGGCCGACGTCCGCGATCGCAAAGCACTACAGGCCGCCTTCGACGATGGCGTCGCAGAATTCGGCTACATAGATACGGTGGTGGCGAACGCGGGGATCGTACTTAACCGGGTCGACGAGCCCGATCCCGAGGCGGCATGGGAACTCGGCATCGGCGTGCTGCTCACCGGTGTGTGGAACACCCTGCAGATCGCTAGCGCCCACATGATGAAGTCCGATCGGGGCGGTGCCATTGTCGCCACCAGCTCGATGGCCGGTCTGAAGGCACTGACTGACGGCAGCGGCGGCGCGGACGCGTACGCCGCGGCCAAAATCGGCGTCACGGGACTGGTCCGGGCGTACGCACAGCGCATGGCCGCCAAAAACATCCGTGTCATGGCGATCGCACCGACCGGTGTCAACACCGCCATGATCGTGGAGAATCCGGCGCTGTTCGAGGTGATCGCCCAGAATGAGCATCTCGCTAAGGCAATGGCTAACGCCCTGCCGGTAATGGTGATCGAACCGTCTGACGTCTCGGAGACGGTGTTGTTCCTGGTCTCAGACAGTGGCCGGTACTACACCGGCACAACGCTAATGCTCGATGCCGGCATGAACATGACCTGACTGCAGTCAGCGCAGCAGCGTACCGGTGCCCAGGTCGGAATAGGCCTCGGCGAATCGGCCGAGCACCGCGCCGACGACCTCGACCGAGTACATCTGGTCGGGCGCGATCGCCCACATGCAGAAGCCCCAAGCCGGGCTCTGGCGATACGCGGTCCACATCTCCTCGCGGTCGGGCGGCGAGCTGACGCCGGCGTCGAGCAGTCGACCGCGGTAGTTGTCCAGCAGCTCGCGCTCATGGGCCCGCCGAAGCTCCGGGGACAGTGCGGCGATCAACGCGTAACCGATGTCGTGTGACCACGATCCTCGCCGAATCAGTTGCCAGTCAAGGACACCCACTCGGCCATCGGGCAGCACATATGTGTTGCGCGGATGCGGATCGCCGTGCAGCACTGTGACCGGGCCGCGGGCCACCCGCTCCTGGAGTTTCCAGAACGCCGACTCGATCCCGTCCATGTCGGTGCCGGCAGCATCGAGCAGCGCCTTCTTGTACGGAGCGTCGATGAGAGCGCGGATTATCGCGAACCCGTTGTCGCGCAGAAAGTGTGCGAACCCGCCGGTGACGGGATCCTGTAGCCAGGACAGATCGCCACCGTCGGCCAAGCGTCGGCTGGCCCAGAACGGAGCGTGCAGTTGGCTCAGTGTCGCGAGCAGCGCGTCGGCCTGCTCGACGGTAAGGCCTGTCACCGCGTCGGGGACCTGCGCGCCCCGCAATGTGATGTCCTCACCGAGGATCAGAAATTGCGACGGACCGTCTAGGTGGTCGGCAAAGAATGTCGTCATCGTCTCGATGTCCAGCTGCGGACGCAGGTCGCGGTAGAACCGTGTCTCGTCGTCGTAGAGAACGGTCCCGCCGCCGCCTTCGGACAGCGACTCGTCGAATGCCTCCGGCAGGTCGTGCACCGTTCCCAACTGCGTTTTGATGAAGAGCCGGTTGGGAAGTCGGGTATGCCGATCGGCGTACTCCACGTCGAGGTGCAGGTGCGACGTGGTGCCCTGCCACGTGTGCCCAATCGTGACGCCGGTAACCGTCGCCTCGGGATCGTGTCGGCGTAACAGCGACGTCAAGACCTCGGGCTTGATGTCATCTGCGGACTGAAGCGTGACGTGCAGAGCTTGGCCGGTCATCGCAATCCTCATCGTTGAGATTCAAGTATGACAGTTGACTGTCATGTTATCACCAAAGCTATGGGACTGACCAGGTTTCGCGCCGCTGCCTAGGTCGTCTTGACCGGGCGGAACAGCGGCAACCACACCCGGCTCTCCTCCTCGCCCGACAATGCCGTCCAGTCTTCGAAAAAGACCTCGACGGCCATCCCGACGCTCATCTCGTCCGGGGCGACGTCGACCACGTTGGTGATCAATCGGACGTCGGGCTCCTCGGCGAGCTCGACCATCGCAACGATGTAGGGCGGTTCGAAACCCGGAATCCAGTTCTGGCGGTTCACCGTGTACGCCGCGACGACGCCGCGCCCGGAAACGGGTTCTGGCGCAACGTCTGTGCTGCGGCATCGCCAGCAGGCCGGCCCTGGCGGGTGGGAGAAGTGGCCGCAGCCGTGGCAGCGGGTAATCAGTAACTCGCCAGTGCGCCCGCCCGTCCAGAACCCATGTGACTCGGCGGTAGGGCTGGGCGCCAATCGCAATTGAGGACGTTGGTAGGTCATGAACCGACCAATGATCGGCCGATGACCAGTCGCTGAATCTGGTTGGTGCCCTCGAAGATCTGAGTGATCTTGGCTTCGCGCATGTAGCGCTCGACACGATAATCCCTGGTGTAGCCGTAGCCGCCGAACACCTGCACGGCGTCGGTGGTGACCTTCATCGCGGCATCGGTGGCGATCAGCTTCGCCACTGAAGCGTTGCGCGAGTAGGACAGTCCCGCGTCGCGGCGCCGCGCCGCGTCCAGGTACGTGGCACGCGCGGAGTCGACCGCGGCGGCCATGTCGGCCAGTAGGAACGCCAAGCCTTGATGATCAATGATCTTGCGGCCGAACGTCGTCCGTTGCTGAGCGTAGGACACCGCCTCGTCGAGCGCTGCCTGCGCGAGCCCGACCGCCACCGCAGCGATGCCCAGGCGTCCGGAATCTAGTGCGCTGAAGGCGATCTGGAGGCCCTGCCCTTCTGCCCCGACCCGGCGTTGGGCAGGCACGAGCGCATTGTCGTAGTGCGCCGTGGTGGTCGGAATGGCATGCAAGCCCATCTTCTCCTCGGGTTTGCCGAACGTAAGTCCGTCGGTGTCTTTATCGACGAGAAAGCACGAAATACCTTGTCCACCTTCACCAGTGCGGGCGAACAAGCTGTAGAAATCTGCTATGCCGCCGTGGGTGATCCAGGCCTTGGCGCCGTCGACCCGGTAACCGCCGTCGACTGCGACGGCTTTGCAGGTCAGGGCGGCGGCATCGGAACCGGCCTGCGGCTCGGACAAGCTGTAGGCACCGATCGTGTGGCCACCCAGCATGGTGGGCAGCCAGTGCTGTTGCTGTTCGTCGGTGCCGAACGCGATCAACGGATGACAGGACAGGACGTGGACGCTGACTGCTACGGCGACTGCCGCCCACCGAGCCGCCAATTCCTCAAGAACCTGTAGGTACACCTCATAGGGTTGCCCGCCACCGCCGAACTCCTCGGGATGCGGCAGGGTCAGCAGTCCGGTCTCACCCAGGGTTGCAAAGACACCTTCGGGGTAGGTCTCGTTCTTCTCATGCTCGTCGACGATCGGATCGAGCACCTTGTCGGCGACATCGGCGGCCAGTCGGACCAGCTCGCGTGCCTCAGGGGTGGGCAGCAGACGCTCGACGGTCACGGCCGACTGTCCTGCCACTCGCAACCGGTCAACTCGGCAGAGATGTCCCAGAGCCGTCGCGCGCTACCCGCGTCACGGGCCTTGTCCCTGAGTTTGGTCGGCTTCGGTGTGCCCCACTGGTGCATCAGGCCGCGCGGCGCGATGTAGGTCCCATTGGGCAGTGTCGTGGTGATCGCCTGAAGGGTCGCGCGGGCGCCGTCGGCCGGGCTCTGTGCGATATGCGGCGAGAGGACTCGGCCCGCCCATTGCAGTGCACCCGAACCGTTGCGGGTGATCCCGGTGTCTGTCATGCCGGGATCGGAGGCGTAGGCGGTCTTGCCGCGCGCGACCAATTCGCGCACGAACAACAGGTTCGCCAGCTTGGACTCTCCGTAGGCGGACCACGGGTTGTAGCGGCGATGGTGGTAGTTGAGGTCGTCGAAGTGCATGCGGGCGGTGTTGTAGTTGGTGCTCGCTACCGCCACGACCCGATCGCGGATCCGCTCGCCGAGAAGGCAAGTCAGCGCAAAATGGCCGAGGTGGTTGGTGCCCATGTGAGCCTCGAAGCCGTCGGCCGTTCGGGTCAGCGGCAAGCCCAGCACACCGGCGTTGTTCACCAGCACGTCGACGTAGTCGACGGTGTCGGCGAACTTGCGCACGCTGGTGAGGTCGGCCAGGTCGAGCTCACGCACCTCGACGTCGCCGGCCATGGACGCCGCAGCTTCGTGCGCCTTGGCCACCGTCCGGCAAGCGATCACCACTTCGTGGCCGGCCGCGGCCATGGCGTGTGCGGTCGCCTTCCCGACGCCACTGTTTCCGCCCGTGACGATGATCCGCACGCTGCCGAGCCCTCCTTCGCGTCAGTTCACACAAACAGTAAACTATTTATCGCTTTGGTGAAATGGTGAGGAGAACGTTGAGAAGCTCCGTTTCAACCCGTTCGGTTCAGCCGCTGTTATGACGTGGCTCGAGCGGATTTGCGCCGTCCACGAACGCAGTGAACGTCCTGCCGTCATCGGCGACCAGGGTTCCGTCAGTGGCCGCGAACTGATCGGACAAGCCGTTGCCGCTGCGGACCTGCTCATCGACCTCAACGTGCCGGCAGGTCAGCCGATACCCGCGTTGCTCACCACCAACGCCCGTGCGCTTGCACTCTTGTTAGGCGGTGCCGCCGCCAACAGACCGTTGGCTCCGCTCGGGCCGCGGCAGACTTCCGCAGAGCTGGCCGAGACGGTGCGCCGGAGCGGCTCGTCAGTCCTGCTCGCCGAGGCCGCATTCGCCGAGACGGCTCGCCAAGTTGCCGACGCCGTTGGGATAGCGGCGGTGACGATACGTTCATTGCCGGTCTCGACGCGGCCGCTGCATCCGGAGCCTGGTCCCACGGCGATCTACTTGCACACCGCGGGAACGACCGGAGTTCCTAAGCGAGTTTCGCTCACCGAGCGAGTACTCGACGCCCGCGCCGAGCTGCTGCGTCGCTTGATGGGGATTGGGCCCAACGACCGTTACGCCACCGGCTCACCGCTGCATCACATCGGCGGGCTGGGTAACGTCCTGGTGGCTCTTGCCGCCGGGGCGGCGGTGATTCCCACCACCAGATTCTCTTTCGATTGGTGGCGCAGCCTGAAGCAGCTCGATGCCACCCATTGCCTGCTTGTGCCGACCATGATCGAAATGTTGCTGAGTGAGGGGCTTCTCGACGCGGTTCCGCTGAAGACGTTGATCTACGGTGCCTCGCCGATCACCGTCGAGACGTTGCGACGCGTTATCAACGTCCTGCCGGACGTCACGATGGTCAGCCTCTACGGCCAGACCGAGGGCAGCCCGATCACCAGCTTGGACCCCGACGACCACCGATTAGCCGCAGTCAAAAACCCCGAGGTTCTAACTACGGTCGGTCGGCCGGTGAGCGGTCTTCGTCTGCAGATCGACGAGCCGGACGGAGCGGGAGTCGGCGAAGTGCTCGCGGCCGCGGGGCACCTGTCGGCCCAGGACGAGGATGGGTGGTTGCATACCGGTGATCTGGGCGTGCTGGATGCCGACGGTTATCTCCATCTTTGTGGTCGTCGGCACGACATGGTGGTTCGCGGCGGGGAGAACGTCTATCCGGTGGAAGTCGAGAACGTGCTCAGTGCCCACCCCGCGGTCGCCGCCGTCGGTGTGGTTGGCGTGCCGGACCCGCGACTCGGAGAAACCTTGGCCGCATTCGTGGTTTCGACGGACCCGGCTTATCCGCCACAGCCCGAGGAACTGGCTTCCTTCACTCGCGTAGCGCTCGCCGGCTTCAAGATTCCGCAGTATTGGTATGTGGTCGCCGAGCTGCCGCTGAACAGCGCAGGCAAGCTCGTGCGCGCCGAACTTCGGGATTCACACCTGCAGCGTCGACGCACCGGGGCGACGTGATGTACGTGTACACACGCGCCCATCGGCCAACTAATATTTCGCATCCGCTGTCCCCGGTCAGCACGGTAGCGTTCGCCTGGAAATAGCTAGATCTTATCCGTTATATAGTTTAATGTCTCGTGCTATGCCGGTAGTCGTGCGAAGCCCGGTCGTGTCAGCCGGTCGACCAAGGAGCACTCTTCGTCGGCCCGGTTGCCGCAGCACAGGCCGCTCGTCCGACCCGCCTGCTATGAAGAGGTGGAAGTCGCTGGCTACTGTGATCGTCGCCGCGACCGCCGTCAGCGGGGTCCCGCTGATACTGGCGGCGCGGGCAGATGCTGTCCCGGCGCCTGAGGTCGAATTTGTCTATGACGTGGTGGTGCGGCGGCACTACAATTTTCCGAACAATGACGCGCTTAGCTACGGTCACGGGATCTGCGACAAGGTCGGCCGGGGCGAGGGCTACGGGCAAATTATGGGTGACGTGAAGGGCGACGTCACGCCCAGCGACGAGTTCGCGGCTAATTACTTGGTCTCATATGCGGTTAACTTGCTGTGCCCTGAGCTGATCTGGCAGCTGCGGAACTCGGCCGGTGGCTACCAACCGCCGGGCGGGGTAGCCGCGCCCGGTACCTATTACTGAGGTCCGATCGGCGGGCGTCCGTCGACGATCGAGCGCTGCATCATCATTGATGAGCTGTGTCGATGCCATCAACAACCCTCGGTATTGACGCAGGTCAGTTCCCGTCGTCTTGGGTAGTGGATTCCGCTGTTTGCGCAGGTCAATCGGATTTATGGGCCGGGTTCGATTCCCGGCATCTCCTCGGGAAGGGATGCGGATCATCGCCCCGTTGTTACCTCCTGCCAGCCCTGCATCAACAGTTGTTCAATACAGGGTCTTGTGCGCAGCCAGTTTTTTTGGAATTGCGCGGCGCCCAAGGGGTTCGACTCCACTTCAGCTGCCGTGAAAAGACGGGCAAAAACGGCAAAAAAGCGACCGAAAATGGTCGAATTTCAACGTATTAGTCGAAATCAATTCGGTTGCGCCGCAACATACTTGAAATCTGGTCAGCTACGCGTCCGAGCGAACCTCGATATCGGTGAAAAGCGAAATGCCCAGCGGGCAAACGAGCTTGCCAAGCTTAGGCAACCTCGCCGGTCCACGCGGAGACTTGCCAGGTAACGTACCGTGGACCCGGTGATTAAGTCTTCTATATGACGTCGGCTAGTAATGCTTCCATCTGCACCGTGCTGCGCGAGCGCGCCGGTCTGCAGCCCAATGACACAGCGTTCACGTTTATTGACTACGAGCAAGATGCAGCCGGTATTGCCGCAAGTCTGACCTGGTTGCAGCTGTATCGGCGAGTGATGGGCGTCGCCGGCGAGCTCAGGCTCTGCGCGTCGCCCGGTGACCGGGCGGTGATATCGGCACCGCAGGGACTGGACTACATCGCTGCGTTCCTGGGCGCATTGCAGGCTGGACTCATCGCAGTCCCGCTTTCCGTTCCGCTCGGTGGTGCCACCGATGAGCGCGTCAGCTCAGTGCTGCGCGACGCGTCGCCGTCGGTCATTCTCACCACGTCCTCCGTCGTAGGCGCGGTTGTCCAGGCTGCGACGCCGCAGTCCGACGCACCTGCGCTTTCAGTCGTCGAGGTTGATTTGCTGAACCCTGACGCCCCGATGGGATCCGGATCCGGACGCGAGAATCACACCGGCACAGCGTATTTGCAATACACCTCCGGCTCGACTCGCCAGCCGGCCGGTGTCATGGTGACGCACCAAAACGTCATGGCCAATCTCGGGCAGTTGATCTCTGACACCTTCGAGAATCACGGTAAGTTTGCGCCGCCGCAGACCACGGTCGTCTCCTGGCTGCCCTTCTATCACGACCTTGGCCTGATCTGCGGCATAGCTTTTCCGATAGCGGCAGGACTCCACACCGTACTGATGAGCCCGGCCGCGTTTCTGGAGAAGCCCGCCCGCTGGATGCAGGAGGTGGCCCGCAACACCGCGACCTACACCGGGGCGCCGAACTTCGCGTATGAACTGGCTGCACGACGCACCACCGACGAGGACATGGCGGGGCTCGACCTCGCGGACGTCCACACGTTCGCGTTCGGTGCCGAACGGGTCCACGCGGCCACGATCAGGCGTTTCACCAGTCGGTTCGCCCGCTTCAACCTGCGCGAGACCGCGTTGCGACCGGGGTATGGCCTCGCGGAGGCGACGGTGTACGCGACGTCGAACCCGCCGGGGCGGCCCGCGACGATTGCCCGATTCGACTACGAGAAGTTGTCGGCCAGCGATGCGAAGCCGTGTGACGACGAGGGCGGTGTCGAACTGGTCAGCTGCGGCGTACCGCGTGCGGCCACGGTGCGGATCGTCGACCCGGAGACCCGCGTGGAGAATCCGGCGGGCACGGTGGGGGAGGTGTGGGTCCACGGCGACAATGTCGCCGGCGGCTACTGGCGAGATCCGCACGCGACGGAGCAGACGTTCGGCGGGAAGCTGGTCGATCCATCGCCGGGCACCCCGCAGCAACCCTGGCTGAGAACTGGAGATCTGGGTTTCTTCTCCGACGGCGAGTTGTTCATTATCGGGCGCATCAAGGATCTGTTGATCGTGTACGGCCGCAACCACTCTCCCGACGACATCGAGGCGACGATCCAGGAGATCACCGGAGGCCGCTGTGCGGCGATCGCGGTACCGGATCATCACACCGAGAAGCTGGTTGTCATTGCCGAATGCAAGAAGCGGGGCGACTCGCACGAGGACGCCATGGAGAGGCTCGCCGTCGTCAAGCGTGAATCGACCTCGGCGATATCGAACTCGCACGGCATCAGCGTCGCGGATCTCGTTCTGGTAGGTCCTGGCTCGATCCCCATCACCACAAGCGGCAAGGTCAGGCGAGCAGCGTGTGTCGAGCAATACCGAAGCGACGATTTCGTCCGCTTGGACGCTTAGGCGCGGCCATTGCGCCGTCGCCAGCTGAAAGTTCTGCGCCTAGGATCCCCATATGAGTAGGACTTTCGTCGTCACGTTCGCGGTCGGGTTGCTCCTCGCGCTGTTCGGTCTGATCTGGGCGCTGCAGGGATTCGGAGTGCTTGGTGGTAGCCCGATGAGCAACACCACCACTTGGTCGATCATTGGTCCGATCACGGCGGTGATCGGCGTCGTGATCGCGGTATTCAGTTGGCGGAAAATCTCGTCGAAGTAGTGCTTCAGGTCTCCGCCACTGTGAAGTGCACCGTGTGCCAGCCGGTCGCGCCGTCGGGGACGCTACCAAGCTGATCTGCAGTTTGAGTAGCTCCGGTGTTGTCGGTAGCGCGCACCGTGATGGTGTGTTTCCCGGGGCTTTTCGCCTGCCATGCGAAGCTCCACAACCGCCATGTCTGGTTCGAATAGCTCGCGCCCAGTGCGGCCGGCTGCCACCCGCCGTCGTCGACGCGGACCTCCACCCCGCGCACCCCACGATTCTGTGCCCACGCGACACCGCCGAACACCGTGGGACCCGTCGCCAATTGCTGGCCACCTTTCGGCACGTCAATGCGCGACTCGGTCTTGATGGGTGCACGCGGTGCCCAGCCCTGCCGCGTCCAGTAGGCCTGTGCCTTGTCGAAGCGGGTCAGCTCCAGGTCGACCACCCACTTGGTGGCCGACACGTATCCATAGAGCCCGGGTACTAGCAGCCGGGCAGGGTAGCCGTGCTCGATCGGCAGCGGCTGGCCGTTGAGGCCGACCGCCAGGAGCGCGTCGCGGCCGTCGATGAACGCCTCAACTGGCGTGCCGGCGGTGAACCCATCGATCGATGTCGACAGGACCATATCGGCGTCCGCGTGCACATGGGCCGCCGCCAGCAGATCCGCAACCCGGTAACCGGTCCAGACGCCTGTCGAAATCAGGCCGCCGCCAACGGGATTCGACACGCAAGTCAACGTCATCACCATTTCGACGACGTCGAAGCCGGCGAGCTCGTCGAAGCCGTAGGTGGCTTCGTGCTCCACCATGCCGTGGATGCGCAGCCGCCAGTCGCCGTGGCTGAGTTGGGGAACACTGAGTGCGGTGTCCACCCGGTAGAAATCGGCGCTCGGGGTGATAAAGCTTGGTAGCGCAACGTTGTTCGGTTGCACATCGACGGGTACCGGCGGAGCCGGTGAACGCGGGCGGGGGAGTGTGAAGGTGTTGCGGTCGCCGGCTACCGAATGCACCAACCGGGTGACAACCGCACCCACCACGCCGCTCATTAGTCCGAGTCCGAGTAACCCCACCATGACTAACCGGCGCCTGCCGGTGTCCGGTTCGTCTTGGTCGGCGCTGTCTTGCGGGTCGCTGAGGCCGGGCCAGAACCGATGGGTGAGCCAGCGCAAGACCGCGACGCCGCAGGCGGCGCCCGCGATGGTGGGAATCGTGTCGAGTGCCGTTGCACCCTGGCGCGACAGGACTGCGAGGCATCCGAGGACGCCAGCCGCGACGATCGCGGCGCTGCCGACCGGCCGGCGCTGAGTTTCGAGGCTGCCGGCAATTGCCGCGATCGTCGCGATCACGACGAGAACGGCGATGGCAACGAAGAGTTTGTCCAGCGAGCCCAGCGACTGAATCGCCCACTCTTTGATGGGTCCGGGTGTCAGGTCGACGGCCGCCGAGCCGATCGCGGCGCGTGCATCGGCCTGCGCTCCGAACGGAATGCTGACCAGCTGGGCTACCCCCAGGGACACGGACGCTGCGGCAACCCCGGCGATCATCCGCTCATTCGACGGGGCGACAGCCATCGCAGCTACTGTACTCGTGTGCAGCTCAGATATGGCAAACCCCTTGCCGGGCAGGCGAACCGGCGGTTGAGCAGGCCCTGTGAGCAAAGCCGTCTCTGTGCTGTCAGCGCATTCAGCTGCGCAAACGCGTGGCTGAGTCGTAGCTTATCGACTAGGGGAGCCATCGGTCTGATCGAAGTCGTCTCGGCGCGTGAAGCGGAAAGGACACCGCATGACTGGCAATCCGCAGCCCGATCGCGGTAGCGCTGCCGACGCCCGCCTTGAGTCGTTACTCGATCAACGTGGACGTCCGCCAGTGCTGAAACGCTCCGTCGATCTCAAGGACTGGGCCGGTGGGATACCTCAGGAGCAGGCGCGGGTCCCCGCGTTCCGGGTCGGCCGGCGCTGGCTCAATACGCTGTGGCTGATCCCGATCAGCGTGGCCGGACTCCTTGTCGCTGTCGCGCTGGCGCAGCAGTTACGCCAATACGGCTGGATGCAGAGCTTCCTCGACACCTATCCGGGAACGTCGACAACGTATGCGGCGCCCGTCACCGCCGGGTTTCCCGCATGGCTGCGTTGGCAGCACCTGTTCAACATCATCTTCATGATGTTCATCATCCGAGCGGGATTACAGATTCTCGCCGATCACCCGCGGCTGTACCTCAATTCAGGATGCCGCCCCGGGACCGAATGGTTCAGAATGCGCGATCCGGTTCCGTCGGACCGCATGGACCAAGAGGACGCGGCGCGCGTATGGACGGCGAAAGATGATGCGGTTGCGCTGCCGAAGTGGTTGGGCATACCCGGCATACGGCACACGATCGGGCTGGCGCGGTGGTGGCACTTCAGCTTCGATCTCTTATGGCTGGTCAACGGGCTTGTCTTTTACGTACTGCTTTTCAGTACGGGCCAATGGCGGCGGATCGTCCCACGGTCGTGGGAGGTTTTTCCCAACGCGCTCTCCACGGCCGTCCAGTACGCATCCATAGATTTCCCGTCCAACGAGGGTTTCACGAACTACAACGGGATGCAGATCATCGCCTACTTCACCACCGTCTTCGTCGCTGCCCCACTGGCTTTCCTCACCGGACTGTTGCAGGCGCCGGCGATTGCCGCGCGGTTCGGCTTCGGCCGGGGCGTTTTCAATCGACAGGTCGCGCGTACCGTCCATTTCGCAATTCTGGTGTGGATGGTGTTTTTCATTTTCGTCCACACCGTGATGGTGTTCACCACCGGACTCGTGGGGAACCTCAACCACATCGTCTTGGGTACGGATACAAAGTCCTACTGGCCGTTACTGGTTTACCTCGTGGCGATGGTCCTCATCACCGGGCTGTGGTTAGGTGCATCCCCGATTACGCTTCGCTATCCGGGTGCGGTCCAGGTGGTCGGTCGCTGGATAGTCGGATGGTTGAAGGATGCTTTGGAACGGCTCCATCCCAACGCCTCCTATTCCGAAAAAGACATTTCGCCGTACCTCTGGCCGAACGGCACGCTACCGACCTCGGATGATTACCGCGGTCTGCGAGCCGACAACTGGGAAAGCTACTCGCTTCGCATCGAAGGGTTGGTTGAGAATTCGGTTGTGCTGTCCTACAACGAACTTCGCGCACTGCCCAAGCACGAAAAGATCACTCAGCATTACTGTATTCAAGGATGGTCCGGTGTCGCCAAATGGGGAGGCGTCCTCATGTCGGACATTCTCGATATCGTGCGTCCAGAGCCCACGGCTCGCTGGGTGGTGTTCTACTCCTTCGCCGAAGGCGCCGGCGGGGCGCCCGAAGGCCGCTACTACGACTGCCACAAGATCGGGCACATGCGTGAACCGACGTGTCTGCTCGCCTACGAGATGAACGGCGAGCCGCTAAACGAAGCCCATGGTGCGCCGCTGCGGCTGCGTAACGAGCGTGAGATCGGTTTCAAACAGGTCAAGTGGATCGAAGCGATCGAGTTCGTAGAAAGTTTCGACCACCTTGGTTTCGGACAAGGTGGCTACAACGAAGACCACGAGTTCTATGGCTATCGGATGCCGATCTAGTTCGGCCGCCTAGCCCGGTGCAGCCACCTTCGCGCGCGGGCTGGTAGCGACGGGCTGCTAGCCGTAACGTCGCGTCCATGGACATTCCCGAAGTCGAGCGTTTGATGCGCTGCGGGAATTATCAGTCGGCAGTCGAAGTGCTTCAGCAGATCGTTGAGCGGGCGCCGACCGTTGAAGCACTATGCCTGCTCAGTTCGTCGTATCTCGAACTCGGAGAGCATGAGTCAGCACTTCGTCATGCGTCGGTCGCGGTGGCATCGGAACCGTCTTCGGCGCCGGCCAGGGCGCTGCTCGCGAGGGTTAATGTGGCGATGAGGCACTACCGCCGCGCACTGCCGGATTTTGTCGCCGCGGCCGAGCTACGTCGTCAAGAGCATCCGCCGGAGGAGTACTCGATTCCAGCGCACTTCGCCTTGCACAACATTGAACAACTTGACCACCTGCGGACCATCGGCTCTGACGACGTGCACGCGTTCCCCGACGTTTCGAACGAGGAAATTCAAGGCCTGCGCCGTCAGCTCACCGACATCATCGACGGAGCAAAAGCCAAGGCGCCGAAGGTTTCCGTCCATGGCCGCAACGGTCGGATTCTCGCAGACCTGCACTACGTGCGGGTCTCTGAACAGAAGCTGCCGCGCTACCTGAACCCGGATGTCGATTACGGTGAAATCCAACAAGCCTTCTTGACCGGCGGCCAGAAGATACAGGTCATCGACGATTTCCTCACCCCAGCGCGTTAGAGCAAGTGCAGAAGTTCTGCCTCGAGTCCACCGTCTGGCGCCACCCGTACAAATTCGGCTACCTGGGCGCATTTCCCGAAGACGGATTCGCCAGTATCTCGCTGTTCGCCATCGCTGAAGAACTGCAAGAGGCTCTCGGTGACGTGCTTGCCGGACATCGGTTGTGGCAATGGTGGGGATTCGCCTACGACGCCAAACTGCCAGGAACCGATATCCACGCTGACGATGGCGACGTCACATTGAACCTGTGGATCACCTCCGATGCCGCGAACCTCGACCCGAGCACGGGCGGCATCAAAGTGTGGAACCAACGGGCGCCGAAGGATTGGAGCTTCGACGACTACAACTCCGGGGGAGACCGCGTGCGGGAGTTCCTGCAGAGTCAAAACGCTGAACCGACGGTCGTTCCGTATCGTGCGAACCGGGCGGTCCTGTTTGAAGGACACCTCTTCCATCAAACCGACGGCTTCACCTTCGCAAGCGGATTCACCAACCGGCGACGCAATTTGACGTTCCTCTTTCAACGCGCCAAGCGGTGACGATGGAGCGGGGCAACCGGGGGGTCGAATCCCCTTGGCATCACACAGTTCCGCGGTACCGGCCTCGGCGTTACTGGTGTGGCGGCGTCGTTGAAGCCCGCCGCCACACCAGTCGGCTGTGCGTCGTCACGCCAGCATCGTCGGTCCTCGACGCCGACAGAGTCAACAGGTCGCCGTCGACGCTGGCATGCCGAAACTGCGGTTGCGCCAACAGTTCCGGCATCATCGACATGGTGACGTCGTGGTGCAGCGTCGAGGTTCCCTCGTCGACCGAGAATCGTCCGCCGTACCCGACGTAGCCACTCATGTCCGGCTCGGCCAGCTGGGCCGACATGTGACCGTCGGCGGTATAGAGAATGAGCCCGCGTGGTGTCGTGCCGAGTGGCTGGCGGTCCTCGCCGGTGGTCGCGTCACGGGCGACGAACGACACCAGTTCCCACGCGCCGAGGACGGCGTCCCGCAGTGTCGGGTTCACGACAGCTGATCCTTCATCACGAGTCTCATCCTCACAGTTTGAGTGGCTGGGCCGAGCCAGCATCGGTCGTTGACCATACTGGATTACTTACCGTAACGTCGGCGTCCGTGGTGAGACCCGTCGGGGATTGCGGTGCCGTTGAACGACGCGGATAGGGCCCTGAGGACGCCGTCGAAGAACTGCGCAATAAGAGACGTAATCGGAGCATGTAAAAACACCAGGAGCGATCAATCCCCATGAGCAACAATCGAATTGCAGTTGTCATCGGTGCGGCCTCGGGCATCGGGTGGGCTACCGCCAAGGCACTGGCAGCCGAGGGGTGCATCGTCACGGTCGCCGACCTCAACACCGAGGGCGCCCAAGCTCGCGCGAAAGAACTTGGTAATCAACATCATGCGGTGACGGTGGACGTCACCGACGAGGGCGCGGTGCAACAGCTCTTCGAGCAGATCGGCCACGTCGATGTCGTGGTGAACTGTGCCGGATTCGGCGGCGTCGGGCTGATCACCGAGCTCCTGGCCGATCAATTCCGTGCCGTGATCGACACCTGTCTGGTTGGCGCGTTCCTGGTCATCAAGCATGCCGGCCGCCACCTCGGCGAGGGCGGCGTGCTGGTCTCGCTCACCTCTCTGAACGCCCGCCAACCCGCCGTCGGAATGAGCGCCTACTGCTCGGCCAAGGCCGGGCTGGCGATGCTCACCGAGGTCGCCGCGCTGGAGTTGGGACCGCGGGGCATCCGGGTCAACGCCGTCTCGCCGGGATTCGTGCACACCCCGCTCACCGAGCCTGTGCTGAGCGTCCCCGGGGTGCTTGAGGAATATGTGGAGAACACTGCACTCGGCCGGGCGGGCACACCCGAGGACATCGCCGACGCCGTAGCTTTTCTGTGCTCGTCCAAGGCGTCGTGGATCACCGGCGAAGTGCTCGACCTCAACGGCGGGGCGCACCTGATGCGCTACCCGAACGTCATCAAACACGTCATGAACCTGACCGGGCAATAAGGCTACCGAGCAGCCCGAAGCCCATTCACATGTTTGAGCCTTGGCTGGACGGGACATCCCGCCAGATGTGACCGCGGTAACACGCGCGGGGCAAAGAAGCGAGGTGTGCATGGGCTCGACGATCCGCAGTGTGCGGCGATGGAGTGTTGCGCCGGCGAAAGATGTGGACACTGCGTCTACCCCGCAGGTCAATATGTTGCGGGGTTTGGTGGCCAGGGCGACAACACCCCTGCTGCCCGATGACTATCTGAAACTGCTCAACCCGCTGTGGTCTGCTCGGGAACTGCGCGGCCAGGTCGTGGCGGTTCGGCAGGAAACCGAGGACTCGGCCAGCGTGACGATCAAACCGGGCTGGGGCTTCTCCGGCGATTACCAACCCGGGCAATACGTGGGAATCGGTCTGCGGATCGATGGTCGCTGGCACTGGCGGTCCTACTCGCTGACATCGATTCCGCAACGCGACAAGAAACTGATATCGATCACGGTCAAGGCGACCCCCGAAGGATTCTTGTCTTCGCACCTGGTCAACGGCGTCAAACCCGGAACCATCGTCCGACTGGCCGCACCCAAGGGCGATTTCGCACTACCCGATCCGCCGCCGCCCAAGTTGCTCCTGGTAAGCGCGGGCAGTGGCATCACGCCCATCATGGCGATGCTGCGTGCATTGAAGGCCCGGGGCGCAAGTCCCGATATCGTGCACATCCACTCCGCCCCGTCGGTCGAGGACGTCATATTTCACGACGAGTTGCGCCAGCTCGATGACGACCACACCGGCTACCAGTTGAGACTGCAACTAACTCAGGACGCCGGGCATCTGGACTTCGCGGCGCTGGACGACATCGTGGCGGATTGGGCCCAGCGCCCGACTTGGGCTTGCGGACCGACGGCCATGCTCGATTCGATTGAGAAGGTCTTCACCGATGCCGGGCTGCAGGACAATCTGCATACCGAGCGTTTCGTCATCGCCCGCACCGACAAGGGTGGCGAGGGCGGCACCGTCACCTTCGAGATCTCAGACAAGACCGTCGAGGTAGACGGCGCCACCTCGCTGCTGGAGGCCGGCGAAAAGGTCGGCATTCAGATGCCCTTCGGATGCCGAATGGGCATCTGCCAATCCTGCGTGCTGCCGCTCGAATCCGGCCACGTCCGCGATTTCCGGTCCGGCACCGAGCACGGCGCCGGCGATCGAATCCAAACGTGCATCTCGGCGGCGTCGGGTGACTGCACGCTGAAAATTTAGGGGGAGACGTCATGGCAATCACCGACTTGAATGCCTACACACACCTGAGTCCGGAAGATGTGGAAGCACTCGGGCGCGAGCTGGACGCGATCAGAGCCGATATCGAGGAGTCGCGCGGTGAGCGGGACGCGCGCTACATCCGTCGCTCTATCCAGCTGCAGCGCGCCCTGGTGGTCGGCAGTCGAATTGTGTTGATGGCGAGCCGCAACAAGTACGCATGGGTTGCGGGGACCGCGATGCTGGGCGCCGGGAAGATCATCGAGAACATGGAACTCGGCCACAACATCACCCACGGTCAGTGGGACTGGATGAACGATCCGGAAATACATTCCACCGAGTGGGAGTGGGACACCACGTCGCCGAGCGTGCATTGGAAGAAGTCCCACAACTACATCCATCACAAGTTCACCAACATCGTCGGGATGGATGACGATGTGGGCTACGGCATCATGCGGGTCACCCGCGATGAGCCCTGGGCCCCATGGATGATCGGCAATCCGATTTACAACTTGCTGCTGGGAACGCTCTTCGAGTGGGGTGTCGCCGCGCACGGGCTGGAGCTGTCCCATGTCCGCAGGCACGACAAAACCTACGCAGAGGTCCGCAAAGATCTGCGCATCATCGCCAAGAAGGTCGGCAAGCAGGTCGGCAAGGACTACGTCGTATTTCCCGCGTTGGCTGGCCGCGGCTGGAAGCGCACGCTGCAGGCCAACGCGGTGGCGAACCTGATCCGCAACTACTGGTCCTACGCAGTGATTTTCTGTGGCCACTTCCCTGACGGCGCAGAGAAATTCACCAAGGAAGAGTTCGAGGCGGAGACCCAGGCCGAGTGGTACCTGCGGCAAATGTTGGGGTCGGCCAACTTCCGTGCCGGCAAGGTGCTGGCATTCATGAGTGGCAACCTGTGCTATCAGATTGAGCACCACTTGTTCCCCGACCTGCCAAGTAATCGGTACGCCGAGATTGCGGTGCGCGTCCAGGCGCTCTGCGACAAGTACGACCTGCCGTACACGACGGGATCCCTTTGGGGTCAATACGGACAGACGTTCTGGACCATCGCGAAGCTCGCGCTGCCGAACAGATACCTGAAGGGCACGCCCGACGACGCGCCGGAAACGAACTCAGAGTTGAAGTTCCGCTCTCTGTCTAGCGAAAGCTTTGGCACCGGGCCAACTTCCGGGAAACGACGCGGACTGCGCACCGCGGTGCGTGAACTCCGCAAGGGCAATGTGGCCGCCTGAACATTCGGCTGCTGCCCGGAAGCCGCGTGAGGCCCGCGCGGGATAGGCCTCAGCGATGTGGTGTCATCGTGTGATGACTACTCGCGAGCTTGGTCGCACCGGGATCCACGTTTCGCCTATCGGGCTGGGCTGCATGCAGTTCTCGGCCCAGGGAATCCTGTCCGGCTTCTTCTCGCCCATGTCGCAGACAGGCGCGGATGCAATCGTCAAGACCGCCGTGGACGGCGGCATCACACTGTTCGACACCGCCGAGCTCTATGGCCGCGGCGAGTCAGAACGGCGACTGGCCGCCGGATTGACTCATGCCGGTATCTCACCCGGCGAGGTGGCCGTTGCCACCAAGTGGCGTCCGATCGGACGCACCGCGGGAAGCGTCGGCCGCACCATTGGCGACCGGCTTGGCGCGTTGAGCCCCTTTCCCATCGATCTGCATCAGATTCACTTCGGCCTCGGTGGCCTGTCACCGGTGCGCAAGCAGCTCGAGGCGATGGCAGAGCTGGTGGCAGCGGGCAAGATTCGTTCCGTGGGCGTCAGCAATTTCACCGCAAAGCAGATGGCCACCGCTCACGCGTTGCTGTCTCAGCGCGGAATACCGTTGGCTTCCAATCAGATTCAGATCAACCTGTTGAACCGAACCATCGAGTTCAACGGAATCCTGGACACCGCTCGAGAACTCGGTATCACGCTGATCGCCTACTCGCCGTTGCGCAGCGGAATGCTGACCGGCAAATTTCACGACAACCGCGAACTGGCCGCGGCTATCCCGCGACTGCGGCGCACCGTGCACGGGTTGACCGACAGAAACCTCGATCGGACTACGCCGTTGATCGATGCGATGCGCGAGATCGCGGGCGCATACCAGGCAACCGTGAGCCAGGTGGCCTTGGCGTGGCTGATCACCAACTACGGCGACACGGTCATCGCCATCCCGGGCGCATCCAAACCACATCACGCCGCCGAGGCGGCCGGCGCGATGAAGGTCGCACTCAGCGCCGAAGAAACCCACCGACTCACGGACCTGTCCAGCGCGGTCCGCAAGTAGCACTGAAAAGTCTCGCCGCGCCTGACCTAGATCCAAAAATTAGCTGAACATTCCATAAGATTGCGTGGCGGTGTCGGATACGGAACGGTCCCGGTCCTAATGTCGTGGGGGTGAGTACCAACTATTACGTCCAAAAGGTGCCGGTGGAGTCCGTCCAGCCGGGCTTCTCGCTGGCGGTGTACCAAGACGGTGACTACCGCCTTTTCCAGGTCGAATGCACACAGATGTCTCAGCACATCGACCAGCCGGTGATGTTCACCCTCACCTCGGAACCTGTCGACGGCGGCAAGCCGTGGGTTCTGGAGTGCGAAGCGGGCACGCCGGTGGTCCGGATCGTCGGCGTCTGCAAAGCGGCCTCCTGACGCAGGTTCAGCTAGCTGCGGCCGGGCGGGGAGAATAGCCGGGTGGCCGCACATAATGGACCTGCCGCGCGCGGACTGCGCGTCGGGTCCATGGAGATCCTGGTCGTCGGTTTGGTGGCGTCCGCCCTAGCCGGGACCTGGCTGCGGGCCGTGGTGGCCCGTAGCGACATGTTGGCCACCGCGGGCACCGTATTCAGCGGAGTGTTTGTCCAGGCGCTGCCCTTTCTGGGATTGGGTGTGGTGGTCAGCGGCCTGATCGCGGTGTTCGTGCCGCCCGAGCGGCTGGTGCGCTGGCTGCCGCGGCGCGCTCCGGTGGCGGTGCTCGCCGCCGGGGTGGCGGGTGCGGCCCTTCCCGGATGCGAATGCGGCTCGGTGCCCGTGGCCCGACGGTTGTTCGGAGACGGTGGCGCGGCGGGGGCAGCCGCATTGACGTTCATGCTGGCCGCGCCCGCGATCAATCCCGTCGTGGTGGTCGCGACGGCCGTCGCGTTTCCCGGTCAGCCGAAGATGGTCATCGCCAGGGTGGGCGCGTCACTGCTGACCGCTGTGGTGATGGGCTGGCTGTGGTCGCGGTGGGGTCGCGCCGAATGGGTCACCCGGCGCCTCCCGCCGCACGAGTCGCACAGCCCCGGAAGCCGGCCGAGATGGCTGGTGTTCTGCGAGGTGGCCCGCCACGACTTCCTGCAGGCGGCGGCGTATTTGGTGGTGGGCGCCGCCGCCGCGGCGGCGCTGCACGTTTTGGTTCCGCCGAGCGTCTTCGAACACGTCGGTGCGCATTTGATTTTCGGCGTCACCGTCATGGCGGCGTTGGCGGTGGTGCTGGCGGTCTGTTCGGAGGCCGACGCGTTCGTGGCGTCGAGCCTGACCATGGTCCCGCTGGTGCCCCGGCTGGTGTTCTTGGTGGTCGGCCCGGCTGTCGACGTCAAACTGCTCGCGATGCAATCGGGCATGTTCGGACGCGCGTTCGCGGCCCGCTTCGCGCCGACCACGCTGGTGGTCGCCGTCGTGGCGGCGACCACGGTCGGTCTGTTGTTGCTGGGTGGCTCCTGGTGAGCCGCGAAACCGAGAACACCCTGCTGCTGCTGGTCGGGCTCAGCGTCGGGATGATCACGCTGACCGGTGCATTCACCCGCTACGTCAAGCCTGCGCTGTTGCCATGGCTGGCGCTTACCGCGGTGCTACTGGTCGGTCTCGCGCTGGTGTCGATCGCCGGGGACATCCGCCGTGGCGGCCCGCGGCGCCACGAGGGACATCCCGAAGAAGGACACCGCCATCGCGGCGGCGTCTTGTGGTTGCTTGTGCTGCCCGTAGTGGTGCTGATCTTCATCACCCCTCCGGCGTTGCGGCCAATGGCCACCACCGGCTCGGTGACAAATGCATCCAATGCTGTTGCACGCCAGGATTTTCCGCCACTGCCGCCGGGACGGGCCCCTGAGATCTCGTTGCCGCAGGTGGTCATGCGAGCCGCCAACGACAGCTCGGGATCGTTGACGAATCGGCGGATCACGGTCACCGGTTTCATTCTCAACGAACCCGGCGGGGCCGATCTCGCCCGCATTGTCATCATCTGTTGTGCCGCCGATGCTCAACTGGCCCGCATCCACCTGCGCGACGTGGCCGGCAATAGCGTCTTCCGGTTCGCGGACAACACCTGGTTACGGGTGGAGGGCGAGGTGAGCCCCTTGCAGCGGCAACCGAACCAGCCGCCGATTCCGACGCTGCGGGCCGTCACCGTCACACCCGTCGACACTCCGGCGAACCCCTACGCCTGACCACGGGGGCGTGTGCATCCTTGCCGTGGCCGCAACGCCCTCATAACCTGAGCAGCATCCGTCTGCGCTCGCAGGAGTGCTCCGGCGCGGCGCAATTAGACGACGGCAACATGGGCGGCAGGTCATGGCAAAGCGGTCGGTATGGGTCGCAGGCCCTTGCAGCGGGACGTAGTGGCCGAGTTGATCGCGGGGCGGGCGGAAGAGCTCGCTGCGATGGGCATCTTCGCGGGTTGCCCTATCGAGGATTTGGTGGCGTTGGCGGCGCGGGTTCAGCTGTTGCGCGCTGCGGCCGGTCAGGTGCTCATGCAGCAGGGGGAGCCGGCGGTGTCGTTTCTGCTTATCTCGTCGGGTACCGCCGAGATAAGACACGTCGGTGCCGATGGTGTGGTGGAGGTCGGCCAGGCGGCTGCGGGCGAGATTGTCGGGGAAATCGCCCTGTTGCGTGACATCCCGCGGATCGCGACGGTCATTACGGCCGAGCCGCTGACGGGCTGGGTCGGCGATAACGACGCCTTCACCGTGATGGTGCATATTCCCGGGGTGATGCCACGGCTGCTGCGCACGGTGCGTCAGCGTCTTGCGGCTTTCATCACGCCCATCCCGATCCGGGTTCGCGACGGGGCGCTGCTCCTGTTGCGCCCGGTTTTACCCGGGGACGACGAGCGGACTGTGCACGGTCATATCTTATTTTCCAGCGAGACGCTGTATCGCCGGTTCATGACGGCTCGGCTGCCCAGCCCGGCGTTGATGCACTATCTGTCGCAGGTCGACTATGTCGACCATTTTGTCTGGGTGGTGACCGACGGGATCGATCCGGTGGCCGACGCGCGCTTTGTTCGTGACGAGTCCGACCCGACCGTGGCCGAGATCGCGTTCACCGTCGCCGACGCCTATCAGGGCCGGGGGATCGGCGGCTTTTTGATTGGTGCGCTGGCCATCGCTGCGAGGGCTAGCGGAGTTGAAAGATTCTCCGCGCGAATGCTTTCCGATAATGTGCCGATGCGTGCGATCTTGGATCACTTCGGCGCGGTCTGGCAGCGCGAAGACATCGGCGTCATTACGACGGTGATCGAGGTGCCCGGCCCGCGTGAACTGGGCATAAAACGTGAGCTGGCCGACGAGATCAACCGCGTGGCCCGCCAAGTTGTCGAGGCGCTCGGCTGAGTCACCACGCTCAGAGCGCCGACTGGTGTGGGCCGTCTTCCGGCCAGTCCATGCTGCGGCCGGTCAGAATGGCGAGGTCGTTGGTGTTCCAAAGAACTCGCGTGCACGCACGCGTCAAGCTACCTGAGGCGCCATCCGCCGTGCTATGAACGGGCATGCGGCCGTTCTGGATTGGCGTGATGCTCACGCTGTTGCCGACCGCATGCGCCCATTCGCCGGCGCCCAAGCCGCCGGCCCCGCCTTCGTCGTCGGCCCATGGCACTGTCGTCAACCCGGCCAACGTCAAGAAGGTCGTTCGCGAGCTGCCGCCCAACTACGAAGTCACCACCGGCATCCCCACCGCGGTGTCGCCCAGAGTGATTTGGAGTCGTGACGCCGACGGGAGGGTCAAGCCCCAGCAGTGCGCCACCCTCGCCGACCCCGGCGATGGTCGCGACCAGGCCGCGCAAGGCATGTCCGGGTCGGGTGCGGGCGGCGTCATCGACGCCATCGTGGTGTCTTTGCCAGGGCCGGCTGTCCTTGACCAGGATGTCGTCGCCGCATGCAGCCAGTGGAGCATAACTTCCGCGCGGACCACGATCAGTGTGCGGCTGACCGACCCCCCGCATGTCGACGGCGCCGAAACCGTCGCCATGGTCGCCGACATCAAATCATCGGTCGAGTCGGGTACCGAAATCGATTCGCGGACATATACATTCATCGCATACCTGGGCAACTTCTACGCGTTCACCACGCTGACCACCGATCCGGGCTCCGCGCTTCCGGCACTGCCAACGCAGTTCGCCGCCGATCTACTTGTCAAAACGGTGTCCACGTTGCGTGGTTGAGCGCCGAGTTTGGGTAGATTAGCCACGGTGTTGAGGCGGGCATTTGCGATCGCATCGGTGTGCGTGCTCGCGGGCTGTTCATCGGGCACCAACGCCGCCTCGACTAACGCCGATATCACCAAGATCGTCGGAGTGAAATCGAGCTTCGGGCCCGAGTTCAAGGTCGCCGACATCAGTGAAAGGGCGGTCGACCCGAAGTTGCTGGCCGCCCGCAAGCTGCCGGACGGGCTGGCCTTCGATCCCGCCAATTGCGCGAAAGTGGCGGTGGGGCCGGACATGCCCGCCGATGTGCAGGGCAACATGACCGCGGTCTCCGCCGAGGGCAACGGCGACCGCTTCGTCGTCATCGCCCTGGAGACCTCCAAGCCGATACCGATCAACGACCCGTCGAAAGAGTGCGCCAAAGTGGCGTTCTCCGGACCCGCGCTGCGTGGCGGCTTCGAGGTGGTCGATGCGCCGCACATCGACGGGACACACACGCTGGGCGTGCACCGCGTCCTGCAGACGGCGGCGC
The DNA here is from genome assembly GCA_963826365.1 of uncultured Actinomycetota bacterium. Classification (GTDB taxonomy): domain Bacteria; phylum Actinomycetota; class Actinomycetes; order Mycobacteriales; family Mycobacteriaceae; genus Mycobacterium. Next base: position 63,537 of record CAWGXA010000027.1, read on the forward strand.
TGGGCGGCCCCCGCACCGGCGAGCTCTACGACTACTCCGCTCAGTTCGGCGACTACCAGGTGATCGTCATTGCCAACCCGCTTGTCATTCCGGACCAGCCGGTCGCCAAGGTGGACACCCAACGCGCCCGCGATCTCCTGGTCAAAGCGGTGGCCGCGATCCGGGGTTGACCGGAGGGGGCTGCTATCGCACGTCGCGCGGCCGGAACTGGATGCTGACGCGCGGGCCGGCTCGTGACGACGTTTTGGGGACCGCGTGTTCCCAGGTGCGCTGGCACGACCCGCCCATCACCAACAGATCGCCGTGCGACTGCGGCAGCCGCAACGCCGGGCCGCCGCCGCGTTTTCTCATCGCGAAAGTACGAGTGGCACCCAGGCTGACGATCGCCACCATCGTGTCCTCAGAACTGCTGCGGCCGATCGTGTCACCGTGCCAGGCAACGCTGTCGGAGCCGTCGCGATAGCAACACAATCCCACGGTGGTGAAGGGCTCGCCGAGTTCGCCCGCGTAGATGTCGTTGAGCCGCCGGCGCAGCCGCCCCAGCGCTGGGTGCGGAGGATCGTCGACCGCCAGGTCGTAAAAGCTGACCAACCGCGGCACGTCGACCAACCTGTCGTACATCTGACGGCGTTCGGCATGCCACGGCACGGTCGCCAGCAGATCGTCGAGCAGGTCCTCCTCCACCGATGGATCACTTTCCAGCCAGCCGGCCCGGATCTCGATGAAGGCGCCGTCGCTGAGCTGCCTGCGCTCGGTGTGTTCGAACAGCGAGCCCTGTACCGCGGTCCCCACACGATACATTCTATCGCACATCTGTTCGATCAATCGGACTCGCCGGGCCACCAGGGCCGGGCCGCTGACTCGCAGGGCGCCGAGACTGTCCTCGCCCCAGGTAAGGATGCTTTGCCGGTGTTAAAGAACCAGAAGTCTGGGTATTGCTTTGTGATACGACGAATAGTATGTATGGTATGGATTTAAGTGCATTATCGGTATGGCGGCAATCAGGCGCCGCCGTAGCCGCGGCCTGCCTCCGCGTTGGCGTTTAGGAGCAACATGGGACCTGGGCACGCGATCCGCACCTGCACGCGATTGCTGCGGAGCGGCCTGCGCGATCCTCGCTCTGGCGGTTTCGGGCGTGTCGCGCCGCCCGTACGTACCGTGTCGGCGATGGTCGGCTAGCGATGAGTAGCAGGCAGAGCAGGTCAAATCCACCGTTTTCGGCCCGGCTTATCGACATCAATGACATGCCGATCGGTCTTATCGACATCGAACTAAGCACGCCGCCGACAGATCTCGTCGACGACACCGCCGCGTTTCTGCTGCGTCCTGAGCACGGATCGCCCGCGGTTTTGAAGGTCGCCCGCGGCCGACTGGGGGCCGCAAGACTACGCACGCAGCGGCGCGTGCTCGCCGAACTCGCGATCCACCCGGGACTCGATGAAGATTGGCGCGAACTGCTGCCGCGGATCCTTGCCTTCGACGCGCGCACCGATGCCACCATGTCAGTGGAGTGCTATCGGCCGGGAATGGACCTGGCGGAGGTGCTGGCGCATCACCCGAACCGTGTCGAGGAACTGACGGCCGTGGCCCTGAGCGCCATCGCGCCGTTGCACCGGCGGACTGCCAAGTTCGTCGTCGACAACGTTTGCTTGTTACGGCGGTGGGTCGGAGTGCCCTTGGCGGTCCTGAGAGACATGTGCCGGCGGCTAGATCCCCACCTTGTTTACGAGGTAGACAAGCTTGGAGCGATGCTACGACAGGCCCTTGTTGGCTGGCGGACGCCGGTGAGCTGGACGCATGGCGACTACACCCCAGGCAATGTTCGGGTGGCTGGCGTGGAGGGCCCGGTCACCGGCATCGTGGACTGGGGCGGGGCACGGCCGGGCCAGCCGGCGCTGATCGACGAGTACCTGATGATGCTGACGGCGAGCTGCCAGGTGGAGCGAGCTGATCTGGGCACATTAGTCGCTGAGCGGCTACGGGCGGGTGGCCTCTCAGACAGCGAGCGCAACGCGTTGCGTGCCGCCCGTCACCCAGCGGACGCGGACATTGGCGACCATGACGGTACCGATGAATGCATTGACGAGCGCTTTGCCATTCTATTGACCTGGCTGCATCACGTTGCCAACTTGTGGCGCAAGCGCGCCACCCATCCAAACCACCACATCTGGTGGGCCGCCGACGTGGCTCCGGTGCTTTACGCCGTCGCTGCCTGGCAGGGATTCGATACTTCAACCGGGCGCGCATCGGCGCCGCCAGCGGTGCATTGATGACCACGTCACCGCCTGTCGGGGATGCCATGCGGGCCCAGGGAACTCAGGCCGATGGCTGACCATGCAAAACGCACAAGGGACGCTCACAGAACTTAGTCGGCCAGGTGGCCTGGCCGACGTCGGTGCCGATGTAGCGGCCGCTCACCGGCGCCCGTCGATCACGTTCGCCGGGCGGGGCTCGGGGATGGTTCGGGAAATCGTGGAGGATGACCCGAGCGTCGCTGGCCGCCTTGCCTGGCTCGGCGCTCGGCTTACAATCTGGCCAGCCCTGGCCATTGGCAGTCACTTGGCGAACGCGCCGTGGCCATGGGGCCTCGTCGACTTCGCCGCCCGGGCTGTGACGCCGGCGCCGGGCAGCGTTCGCGCCACGATTCGGTTGCCGCATTGCACTGCGCGATTGGTCCGCGCTGCGGGTGTTCTGCCTGCCGACGGTAGCCGGCGCGTCGTGTTGTACATGCACGGTGGCGGCTTCCTGACCTGTGGCGCCAACACGCATGATCGGCTCGTCACCAACTTGTCGAAGTACGCCGATACCCCAGTGCTGGTGATGAACTACCGGATGATGCCCAAGCATTCGATCGGTGAGGCAATCGCTGATTGCTATGACGGCTACCGGTGGCTGCGTGGCCGAGGCTACAGGCCCGACCAGGTCGTCTTGGCCGGTGACTCCGCTGGATGCTACCTGTCACTCGCGCTGGCCGAACGGCTCCTCAACGAGGGCGAGGAGGTTGCGGCCATCGTCTGCATGTCACCGCTAATGCAGATCGCCAAGGTTCCCAAGCAGGCGCACCCCAACATCCGCAGCGACGCGATGTTCCCAGCCAAGGCGTTTGACGCATTCGTCGACCTGATTGCCAAGGCGGCCCAGCGTCACATCATGAATGGGCGCCCCGAGGAGATCTACGAGCCGCTCGACCACATCGAGGCCGGTCTGCCCCCCATGTTGATCCATGTGTCCGGTTCCGAGGTCCTGCTGCACGACGCTCGGCTGGCGGCGCGAAGGTTGGCCGCGGCCCGAGTAGCGGTCCAGCTGAGGGTGTGGCCTGGCCAGATGCATGTCTTCCAAATCGCCGCGCCGATGGTGCCGGAGGCCAACCGGTCGTTGCGCCAGATTGGCAACTACATCCGCGAGGCGACGGACCGGAAAACTACGCCACCGGTCGTCCAGGGCTGCCACCGCGTGGCGGTGTCTACCGCCCGGGCCCGTGCACCGCGATCTCGCAGCGGTGTCGTCGCCGATTCCGCCTCAAACCGGTTGCCGCCGTCCGTAATTCACCATCGAACCGGAGATACCTGATAATGCGCACCCTCGTCACCGGCGCTGCCGGATTCATCGGTTCCACCCTTGTCGACCGCCTGCTGGAGGAAGGACACCAGGTGACAGGAGTCGACAATCTCAGCGCCGGCTCCCACGCCGCCAACCTAGCGTCGGCCCACCGACATAAAGGCGACGGTCGCTTCACCTTCGTCGCGGTCGACGTCCGGAACCCCGAGCTGTCCGACGTCGTCATGGGATCCAACCCTGACGTGGTGTTCCATTTGGCCGCCCAAGTCGACGTGTGCAGGTCCGTTGATGATCCGCAATACGACGCCCGCAATAATGTGCTGGGCACCATCAACCTGCTGGAAGCGACCCGGCGGGCGGAAGTACCGCGGATCGTGTACGCCGCCTCGGGCGGCACCCGCTACGGCGCTCCGGCCACCTTGCCGGCCACCGAGGACACTCCCGTGGACCCGCTCTCCCCGTATGCGGCGGCCAAGGTCGCCGGCGAGCTCTATATGCGCGCCTACGCCGGGATGTACGGGCTAACGCCCATCTGTTTGGCACTGGCCAAGGTGTATGGGCCACGCCAATACCCATCACGCCAATACCCATACAGTGAGCCCGGTGTGGTTACGGTCTTCGGCAATGCGATGATCTCCGGCCGTCCCACTACCATCTACGGCGACGGCAGCGCCACCCGCGACTACGTTTACGTCGACGACGTCGTGGCCGCTTTCCTGTGCGCCGCGGAAGCGCCGATCACGACGAGCGGCACCTTCAACATTGGCACCGGCGTACAGACGACGGTCACCGAGTTGCACCAGCTGATCGCCGCGGCGGTCGGTGTCTCGTGTCGACCTGATTACGCCGAGGCCCGCACCGGCGAGGTACATGCGAGCGCACTGGACCCGACCCGGGCGGGCCGGGAGCTGGGCTGGAAACCAGACACCGACCTCACCGAAGGCATCAAGCGCACCGTCGACTGGCTGGGTGCACTCCTCGATCCCCAACCGGTTGCACTCGCCCAGGTCTGAGGCCTATGCGGCCAACACCATCCACGCCACCCGCACCGCGCGATTGGTGAAAGAGCCGGCACGGCCGCCCCGGTTGCATGCCAACCTCGTTCACCACCGGGCGCGATAGCACCCGGAGGAGCAAACACCGACCGCGGCAGTCTGCAGATTTCACCGTTTTGATGCTTTGATCTTGTCAGGTTGCTACTCTGCCATGCATGTTGAATGCGCGGTTACTTGGTGAGGGCTCAGAGAGCCACCCCCACGTCGGCGCTGGGGTGGACGGCAATGAGTGGGTGGAGCGGCGGTCTTATGGGGGGTCCGGTGATTCACCGGCGGACATTTTGACGCAGTTGCCTGCTGTGGTGGTGTTGGAGCGGATCCCGGTTCCTTCACTCGCCATGGCACGGGACGGCACCATTTTGTTCGCGAATACGGCGTTTGCAGAGATGGTAGGTCACGAGCAGGAGAGGCTCGCGGGGCTGGCATTCGCTGAAGTCTTCCATACCGTGCCGTCCGCGTTATCCGCGATCTCTGGGGTCGATGCACTGGCAAATCTGGTGGTGGAGCTGCAGCATTGCGAGGGTTGGATGGTGCGGGCGAGGATGAGTAAGTCGGCACTAATGCGCTCCGATGATTCGGTTGTGTTGGTCACGTTTGAGAACTTGACGGAGCGGCTCTGGGTTGACGAGCGATAGTGCGGCTGGTGCGCTCGGTCAGTCGAACCGGTGACTTGGTGGTTGCGTAGGGACTCGCGGGGCAAGAAATTCGCCGACGTAGGCCAATGACGTGTCGGCGACGATCGCTGGGAGCAGAAGTTTTAGGGCCCGGGTTAATCGCTTGATGTGGTCGCTGGCGTGTGCTGTCGCGGCGAGCGGGTGGGCGCCGAGCATGGCGTTGAGGATTGATTCCCTCATCGCGCAGGGATCGAAGCCCTCGCGGAGGTCGCCTTCGGCGCGTGCGCAGTGGGCGTGACGGAACGCGTCGTCAGTTGGGTTCGGTGCCTTTGTCGATGATGGCAATTGCCAGCGTTTCTGGGAATTGAAGTGGTGGTATAGGGCGGCCTTTGGCCGCACCAGCACAGCCCTGCGGGCGCGTACCCGACCTCGCTGAAAAGATCCATCGTGGCATCCACGATTTTGGCGGGTGATGTCAGACCGGGCCTGGGGGCGCCATAGTCCCCAGACCTGCGAAGTGCGGTAGACGTGAGTTGGCGCCGTGGCCAACAGATGCCACCTGTCGTTGTCGGTGGCTGAAGACCAACCGTGCTGGGCTATTGGTCGTTATGCGCCGATGCAGCGGCTATGGCGTGGAGGTCATAGTGAGAGTGGCTTAGCAGCAACCTTTTTCACGGCGAGTGCGTGGCGTCGGTTGATGAATTGGGTGAAGTAGTCGAGTCGGTCGGGATTGGTGAAGCTGGGTAGTGCCAGTATCCACACTTTTTGGAGGTCATCGAGGTGGTGCTCAGGTTGGTCGAGATCGCTGATTCGGCGGATACCCACCCACATCGCCAAAAGCATTTTGGCGATGTCTTCAGGGTCGTGGTGATCGATGATGTCGCCCTCGGTGACTGCTTTTTGGACGAGGGTGGCGACGAAGTCAATCCATGATTGCCAGAGCGTGGCGGGCATGTCGGTTGTGTTGTCCAGGCTCTCGAGTAATCGGACCCCGGCTCGGGCTACGTCGTTTTGGATGTCTTGAACGGCACGGAGATAGAGGAGGTCGATCAGTGTTTCCAGTCCCGACATATTACGGGCCAGCAACTCCGTGACTACGGCATTGTTCATCTCACCGAGGTCGTCGATGATCGCCAAGGCAAGTGCTTGCTTAGACGGGAAATGAAAATACATTGCCCCTTTGGTGAGCTCGGCCTCTGCCAAAATGTCATCGAGGCTGACCACACTGTAGGGGTGGTGGGCAAACTGGCGTGATGCGGCGGCGATGAGCCGGTGGCGGGTATTGCCGGCTCGTCGTTCGCTCGCCTCGGTCATCGCCCTTCCTGTCTCGTCACGCGTACCACGCAGCGGCCGCCTGGGGGTGGCGCTGTGTCTCGAAGTCTTCGGTTGGTCCGCGGTCTCACTTAGCATCCCAAGTCGTTGTGGCTTGCCCTCGCGAGGAGACTAACAGTTTTCTAACGTCGATTTATCCGGCCTCATAGTATGGAAATATAACATCGGAGTGCATTGCACGTATATACAGTACGGCCCCTCTCAGGCGCGGCGGTAGCCACGGCCCACCCGCTTCCATTGGTAGGTGGGTAGCGAATCTGGGTTTATTGCCGATCATCAAGGTCTCCGCGACGGCTCTGGTCTGCGGTCGGGTGTCGAGGCGGCTGAGCGAGCTGGGTGTGCCGATCGCCCCTTCGACTTACTATGTCACCAGCTCAACCGTGAACCGAGCCGGCGGCAACGACGCGACGAGGACCTCGAGCGCCAGATAGCGCGGGTCCAGGCCGCCGACTAGGTTGTCTAAGGTGCTCGCAAAGTGCGGTTGGCGCCGAACCGTAAGGCATCCCGGGGCCAAATGCACCGTGGAGCGCTGACGGCTGAACTCGGCCTGTTCGGGGCAATGCGTGGTACGGCACCCAAGATGACGATCGCTGAGTCCGGGCGCAGCCCCCGCCCGGGCGATCTCGTTGGGCGCCGGTTTGGACCGCCGGCGCCGAATCGGCTGTGGGCGGCGGACCTCAGCTATATGTCGTACCTGTGTCGGTGTCGGTGGCTGAAGACCAGCCGCGCTGGGCTAATGGTCAGTATGCGCCGATGCAGCGGCTATGGCGTGGAGATCAAGTGAGAGTGGCTTAGCAGCAACCTTTTTCACGGCGAGTGCGTGGCGTCGGTTGATGAATTGGGTGAAGTAGTCGAGTCGGTCGGGATTGGTGAAGCTGGGTAGTGCCAGTATCCACACTTTTTGGAGGTCATCGAGGAGGTGCTCAGGTTGGTCGAGATCGCCGATTCGGCGGATACCCACCCACAGCGACACCAGCATTTTGGCGATGTCTTCAGGGTCGTGGTGATCGATGATGTCGCCCTCGGTGACTGCTTTTTGGATGCGGGTGGCGACGAAGTCAATCCATGATTGCCAGAGCGTGGCGGGCATGTCGGTTGTGTTGTCCAGGCTCTCGAGTAATCGGACCCCGGCTCGGGCTACCTCGTTTTGGGTGTCTTGGACGGCAAGTACGTGGACGAGGTCGATCAGTGTTTCCAGTCCCGACATATTACGGGCCAGCAACTCCGTGACTACGGCTTTGCTCATCTCGCTGAGGTCGTCGATGATCGCCAAGGCAAGTGCTTGCTTAGACGGGAAATGAAAATACATTGCCCCTTTGGTGAGTTCGGCCTCTGCCAAAATGTCATCGAGGCTGACCACACTGTAGGGGTGGTGGGCAAACTGGCGTGATGCGGCGGCGATGAGCCGGTGGCGAGTATTGCCGGCTCGTCGTTCGGTGGCCTCGGTCATCGCCCTTCCTGTCTCGTCACGCGTACCACGCTGCGGCGGGACGGCTTCCCGCAAAGCCGATGTCAATTGAGCCTCTCCCTTCGATGGTAATGGGTGATGACTCGCCGGCTGTGCCGACCCGCCTGGGGCGGCGGTGCCGTTTCCGCCGGACTCTTGCGTTGCGGTCCCCTTTTCGTCCGGCATCCCGTGCCTGTAGCAACATCGTTTACTATTACGTCAATTGACGAACAGACTACCGGTTTGTTACAGGCTTTACCACCCGCCATTTAGTATGTATCCTTCTGCTTCAGATGCATCATCGGTATCTACCGTAGTGGTCGCACCGAGGCCGGCGGAAAGTCGGCCTACTCCGGTCGATCTGCTTGCAGCTTCAATTAGGAGGAGGACATGTCCGTCGTGACCACACAGCCGGAGATACTGACATCCGTCCCAACCACGCCGAAAGCATGGCTGCTTGCTAGCGGATTAAACCGCTTCCCTCGTAACGGAACCTGTGTGGACGCCAGTCGGCCGATTGAGCGGCGGCGTAACGGCAGTCCCGACGATTCACCGATGGAAATTTTGACGCGCTTGCCTGCTGTGGTGGTGTTGGAGCGGCTCCCGGTTCCCTCGCTCGCTATGTCGCGCGACGGCATCATCTTGTTTGCGAATTCAGCTTTTGCCGAGATGGTGGGTCACCAGCAGGACCGGTTGGCGGGCCTAACGTTCCCCCTGGTCTTCAATACTCTGCCAGCGACGCTGTTCGCGCTCTCTGCCCTCGATGCACTGGCGAATATGATCGTCGAGTTGAAGCATTGCGAGGGTTGGCCGGTGCGGGCCAGGATGAGCAAATCGGCGTTCATGCGGCGCGATGATCCGGTTGTTCTGGTGACGTTTGAAGATTTGACGGCGCAGCTGTGGATGGACGAGGAATAGCAGTCCTGTGTGTGCCCCGTTAGGCACCCCGGGTTGGGCGGTCTCGTCGTCTGAGTCCTGTCATTCTTCGTGCTCGGCGGGACTGAGCGCACTGACAGCCTGAAATTGTTGTGCAGGTGGCGGATACGCTCGATCTATGGGCTGCTGTCGATTGAGTTCGGCTGGCCACGAGCGTCGGTAGGAGCAGCTCTCGTCGGTGGCAAACCGCGCCAGCATCGCTGGTCCGTCGGCCTCGGGCACCCGCCGACTGTAAGTGGCGCTATCTCCGCCGGCTCAAGCTGGGCTGCCGTCTGAGTCTGACCTCGGGCAGGTATCCGAGCCGCGTGCGTTCGGCGCCGACGCGGGATACTCAAAGTTTACGTAAGCGATTGGCATGATGCCAAATAGTATGTACTATCGTGCGATAGGTATATCATCGGTATATATGTCGCGGCCGAGCGCCGCGATAACCACGCCCGCCGCCGGGTTGAGCTGCTTCCAGTAGGAGGACCACATGTCGTTCATGACCACACAGCCAGAGGCGATAGCGGCCGCGGCCGGAGCCTTGCAAGGCATCGGCTCTTCAATGGCCGCCGGCAATGCAGCGGCGGCGGCCCCGACCACCGGGGTGATTCCCGCGGCTGCCGACGAAGTGTCGGCGCTGACGGCGGCGCAGTTCGCCGCACAGGCCACCCTGTACCAGCAACTGAGCGCCCAAGCCACGGCAATTAACGAACTATTCGTCAACGCGCTGACGACCAGCGCCGCATCGTATGCGGCCACCGACGTCGCACGCGGCTGCGGCGCTTTAAGCCGCCGAAGGTTCAGCTATGGATTACGGGGCTTTCCCACCAGAGTTCAACTCCGCCCGGATGTATGCCGGTCCGGGGCCAGAGTCGATGCTGATCGGCGCCACCGCCTGGAATGGGTTGGCCGCCGAATTGCGTTCGGTGGCTTCGTCTTATGAGTCGGTGATTTCAGGATTGACCGACGGATCGTGGCTGGGGCCGTCGTCAGCGGCGATGGAGGCGGCGGCCACGCCCTACGTGGAGTGGCTGAACGCGACCGCTGTAGATGCTGAGATGACGGCGGCACAGGCCCAAGCGGCGGCCGGTGCGTATCAGACAGCATTCGCGATGACGGTGCCGCCGGCGCTGATCGCGGAGAACCGCTCTCATCTGATGCAGCTGGTAGCGACGAACTTACTGGGTCAGAACACGCCGGCGATCGCGGCCGCCCAGGCCCAATACGGCGAGATGTGGGCACAGGACGCCGCGGCGATGTACGGCTATGCCGCGCACTCGGCGGCGATCACATCGCACGTGAAGCCGCTCACCGCGGCGCCGGAGACCACCAACCGTGCCGGGTTGGCCGCGCAAGGTGCCTCGACCGCCGGCAACGCGGCTGGCGCGGGCACGCAGTCAACGCTTGCACAGCTGATCTCCGCGCTGACGTCAGAGCTCCAGAGTCTCTCGTCGCCCGGCTCGTCGTCGTCCACGGGTTCGGGACTCTCGGGACTCTCGGGAATCCTGAGCGGCCTGCTGGGCGGGTCTTCCTCCGGGGCAACCACGACAGGGACCCTAGGAGGGCTTTCGACCTCGTTCGGTGGCATCGGGGAGAGTTTGCTTACGAACTACGCTTCTCTGCCGGGCTGGGCCGGCATTTCTTTGATGAACACCGTGCTCGGGCCCCTTATTGGTACGCCGATGAGCAATGCATTGACCGCCGCGGTCGCGCCCGTAGCCGATGTAGCGGCGGGTGCGGCCGGGGCGGCGGACGCGGCAGGCGGCGCGGCGGGCGCCGGTATTGCAGACTTGGGCGGTATGGCGGGCATCGGTGAAGCTGCCTCGGTCGGAGCGCTGGCGGTGCCGCAGAGCTGGGGCTGGGCCGCGGCCGGTCTACCGGCGACGTTGGGCAACGTGCCGTTGGTGTTGCCAGGCATCGATGTGGGCGCAACAGGTGGGCTGCCACTTGCAACCGGGCTGCCAATGATGATGGGCGGGCTACCGCGGGCCGCCATGGCGGGCGCTGCAGGGGTCGTCGCGGGCGCTGCTGGCGCCAAATACCTGCCACGCCTCAGCGTAGTAGCACGCTCACCAGCCGCCGGATACGCGGCTGCGTCGGCAGGCCCGTCAATCGCGAAATATCCTGTGCCCGCCGGGTTCCCGACAAACGGACACGCGCCCCCTGGATACCAGCCGGCCATCGTGTACCTGCCAACCAACGGAGACAAGAAGTCCAACGTCTGACAGGCGACGGATACATCCATGCAGCCGGGTCTGTCGATCTAGCCGCACAAGCTAACTCGGCTACTAACACGAGACCAATCAGTTAGTTAAGGAGACGAAATGCCTACTCGTTTTATGACGGATCCCCATGGGATGCGGGCGTGGCGGGCCGTTTCGAGGTGCACGGTCAGACCGTTGAGAACGAGGCCCGCAAGATGTGGTCGTCGTCGATGAACATCGCCGGCTCGGGCTGGAGTGGTCAGGCCCAGGCGACCTCGTACAACACCATGGGTCAGGTCAACCAGGCTTTCCCCAACATCGTCAGCATGCTCCACGGCGTGCGTGACGGGCTGATCCGCGACGCAAACAACTACGAGCAGCAAGAGCAGGCCTCGCAGCAAAATCCTGTCCAGCTAGTCGCCGAAACGACTGCTGTCCAACACTTTTAAGGAGCTACACCATGACCATTAACTACCAGTTCGGCGACGTCGACTCCCACGGTGCGTTGATCCGCGCCCAGGCCGCGTCGCTGGAGCAAGAGCACCAGTCCATCGTTCGCGATGTGCTGGCTGCCGGTGACTTCTGGGGCGGCGCCGGTTCGGTGGCCTGCCAGCAGTTCATCACCGACCTGGGCCGCAACTTCCAGGTCATCTACGAGCAGGCCAACTCCCACGGCCAGAAGGTGCAAAGCGCCGGCAGCAACATGGCCAGCACCGACAGCGCCGTCGGATCCAGCTGGGCCTGAAGCGATTAGCGAATCTGCCTAGATACATCGAGATCGGTGCAAAGCCATGGTTACCGCGACGATCCCAGTCGACGAAAAGCGTCGTACCCGATGGGAAGCGCCTTACCTGCTGCGGTTGCTCTTTACCGACATTGCGGTGGTTGCGGTAGCCGTCTTTCTTGCCCAGTACATCAAGTTCGGCACGGGGCTGTCTGAAAGCGAGGCGGCCAAGCGGCTAACCGGCTTCTCCATACTTTTCGCGCTGCTTTGGCTGACCGCTCTTGCGATGTTCCGGACCCGGTCACATCGAGTTATCGGTGGCGGAATCGATGAGTACCGGCACGTTCTGAATGCCTCCTTCTGGACCTTCGGAGTCATCGCCATCGCGAGCCTGCTTCTCAAGCTTGAGGTCGCCCGCGGCTACCTGGCCGTTGCGCTTCCCGTGGGTACGGTGGGCCTGCTGTTGGGCCGGCATTTCTGGTCCATGCAGATAGCACGTGAGCGCGCTCAAGGCCGGTGTCAGACTTTAGTTTTGGCCATTGGTGACAGACGGGCGGTATCTGTGCTGGCCCGCGAGCTCATGCGCAAGCAGGCGCACGGGTACCGGATCGTGGGGGTCGGAGTGCCCGGCTATGGGGAGCGCAGGGGCGAAGCGATCGTCGTCAACGACGTAGAGATACCTATTTTGGGCGACGAGTTTGCGGCGCTGGCGGCAATCAAGGAATGCGGCGCCAACACCGTCGCCGTCACCGGCGGCGAGCATTTCGGCTGTCGATGGGATCCGCGGACTGGCATGGCAACTGGAGGCGATGGATGTAGATCTGGTTGTCTCTCCCCCGGAGTGGTGGATATCGCCGGCCAGCGCCTGACGATGCGCCCGGTATCTGGCTATGCGCTCATTCACGTCGAAGGCCGAATACGAAGGTGCCAACCGATTCCAAAAGCGAGCCTTCGACTTCTGTTTCGCACTGGCCGCACTCACCGCGGTCTCGCCGATCTTCATCTGCGCAGCGATAGCGATAAGGCTTACCAGCCCAGGGCCGATGTTCTACGTCGCGGAACGAATCGGGCTAGACGGTAAACCGTTCAGGATGTTGAAGCTGCCCGCCATCGTTATCGACGCTGATGCTCAACTTAAAGCTTTGATCGCGCAGAACGACAGTCCGGGCGAGGTGCTGTTCAAAATGCGGGAGGACCCTCGGATTACGGCTGTCGGGAAGGTGCTACGCCGGTACAGCATCGACGAACTCCCGCAGTTCTTCAACGTCCTCAAGCATGATATGAGCATTGTTGGACCGCGACCGCCCCTGCGGCCGGAAGTTGAGACATACGACGGGGATGTCAAACGCCGGCTCTTGGTTAGGCCGGGAGTCACGGGGCTGTGGCAGATCAGCGGTCGTTCTGACTTGAGCTGGGAAGATTCCGTGCGACTCGACCTCTCGTATGTCGAAAACTGGTCCATGGCAAGTGATCTGGTGATCATTCTCAAGACCATTCGCGCCGTCCTCAGCGATCAGGGGCGTACTAGCGGAACGCAAGCCCTCAAGCATTTTCGATCATCCCCGGGACAACGCAAGACCCATGAATAGGAGCAGGACATCCATGAATAAGATTTCACGCTCAAGCTGGGTCCGGAATACTTCCGGACGAGCAGGGGAGTGGAGTTTGCGACACTGTCGACTACGTCGCGAACGTCAAATTCATTCCGGGCAAAAGGCGCTCAAATGACTGAGACGACGTCGACCACGTTAGCAGCGCGCCTGGGAGGCCAGACGAATTTGCTCACCGCTGAGCAGGTGGCCGCGGTGGTGGCCGGCAATCACGTTATCGGCGTGGCCTGCGACGCGCTCGAGAACGCGGGGTGCCGTGCGCGCATAGCCGGCAACCGGATTACCATCAATGACGAGATGTTCGCCCAGTTCCTCGGGGCGACCGTTGGCCCGTTTGGCAACACGGATGCGACATGGGTGATCTACAGGACTAGCGGAGCCCCGCCGGTGTGGGTTGTTGGAGCGGAGCCCCAACCGTGACTTTTGGCTTCCGGGCCGTAGATATTCGGAAGTCGTTGCAGCGCAGCGATTCTCCACCAGCAGTCAATGCCTTAGTCACACGGGAAGGTGTCGCCAGTGTGGAATCCGGTATTCCAACCCGGTCATGTTTGCAGCCGAGTAACGCGGCAGCAAGCATCGTGACGATGGTCAGCGTTGTCATCCCCAGTATCGGCAGAGAGAGTCTGCGCGGTGCGGTCTAATCGGCATTGAATCAGACAACGCCACCGATGGAAGTGATCGTGGTGTTGGACAGGGACTGCGATCCGGACCTGCCCGACTCGCACTCGATCCACATGGTTCACACGCCGGGAGGCGTCGGTCCGAGCCGCGCCAAGCAGATTGGTATTGAGTCGGCAAAGGGTAATGTGATCGCACTGCTCGACGATGACGATCTCTGGTATCCGGACCAATTCGAAAAGCGGCTGGCAAGCAGCGCCGGGAAGCGACCAATGGATTGTCTCGTGCCGATCGAGGTGTTCCGCGCCGACTGGCGCAAGCCAGTGGTCTAACCGCGCAAGCTGATGGAGCCCGACGAACGCGTCTCCCGCTACTTGTTCACGTTCCGTTCCATACGCAGGGACCGGGGCACCGGCCTTGCCGGTGCCATCGCTTGTGTTTCCGCGGGAAGTTGCGCACCGGGTTCCGTTGTCGGTGTCGGCGGGCTCGTTACATGACGATCCGAAGTGGCTGATGGAAGTGCAACGTGCTCTGCCGGATCTGCGGATCATTCGAGTTCCTGACGCCCTCGTCGAAGTGAACGTGACGAGGGGGTCGTTGTCTCGTCCCGGGGTAGATCGGAGCAAGGACGACATAGACTGGGGCGTGCGCGAACTCGCGGATGAATCGCCACGGGTGCCATGGGCAATTATGTCTTGGTTAGCGGAGAGAGACCCACCGGCGGTGAGACTGGGTGGTTCGTGGTGCTGCCGGGTCGATGGTTGCGGGCGTGCGATGGGGGCGGCCGGGACCATGGGCGTGGGCCTACGTTCCGGCAACCATGTCAGGAACTCTTCTGGGCCAGTTGAGAAGCCAGTTGGCAAAGGTAAGGGAGTGCGTGGGTGACATCTGCTCCTAGGGTCTCGGTGATAACGATTACCCGAGACGATCTCGATGGGCTGAAGTCCACGGTGGAAAGCGTGCGAGCTCAGCGATGTGAGGGACAGATCGACCACATCGTGATCGACGGTGGATCGGGTGACGATGTACAATCCCGACTATCTGTCGGGGTGCGAGACGGAGACTCACACACTGGCAGTGGGAACCCGACAAAGCAGAAGTTACGACGCGATGAACCGGGGTATCGCTCGTCGTCGGGCGATCTGTTGTCGTTCATGCACTCGAAGGATACTTTTTACGACCCCTACGCCGTGGCTCAGGTTGTGGAGGCGATCTCGGCGCAGGGGGATGCGCGCGACGTATGGGGTTACGGCCTGCAAAACACGCGGTCGGACCAACAGGACGACGCCGTTGGTTGCTGGGCGCCTGTGCCTTTCGACATCTACAAGTACGTCACTGGCGGAATGGCGGTCTCGCGTCGAGCCGCGATCTTCGGGGCGTCGCTGGTCGGCAAGCTCGGTGGCTACGACACAGACTTCGGAACGGCGGCTGACCAGCTGTTCATCTTGCAAGCCGCGTTGCTGCGGGATCCGGTCACTCTTCAGCGTGTGGTGTCCAACTTCGACTGCACGGGAGGAGGATCGATACGGCCCCTTGCCGGTGGCTTTCGCGACGTACAGCGAATGTGTGACGTCGAGGGCCGCTGTCCCCTGCGAGGACGCCGCAGGTCGCTCGACTACATGCGCATGTGGGAAGCCGTCGATCAGGGCGAAGGCTGCCGCGTTTCCGATCACAAAAGCGGTCGAAGCTGCGACCCCCGCATTCCAATCACCCCGCAGGTCGCGACGGATGAGCCGCACGGTGGTCCCCAGGAGCGGATCCAGCGGCTGACTCAGCGGGCTGCCGATGCACTGCTCCACCTGTTTGGGATCGATTGCGAAATCTGCCGGACTGACGAGCGGATGATCGCATTGACCTTTGATGACGGTCCAGACCCCGAGTGGGACCCGCGCATACTTGATATCCTCGCGGGCCAACAGTCGCATGGCACGTTTTTCATGCTCATCAAGAATGCTCGCGCCTTCCCCGAACTGGTGCGCCGGGTGGTTGCCGAAGGTCACGAGGTGGGCTTGCACGGCCTCAATCACCGCAATTTGATCGGCGGTTCCCGACGATGGACGCGGCGTCTCCTCGAGGGCGCGGCTTCGGAACTGGCAGGGATCGCAGGCATGCCAGTCGGGTACTTCCGGCCGCCCTACAATGCCCAGACCGTCACGACCTATACATCTCAGCACGCATCGTCGGCTTGGAAACTGTGTACTGCGACGTGGACAGCCTCGATTGGTCCTCGGCGGAGGAGGAGCAGGTCGCAGCCAGGGTGGTCGCTCGGGCCGTGCCCGGCAGCATCGTCTTGCTACACGACCGCCTCGCCGACGACCCCGAATGTGCGTTTGACCGGGCTAAGATGATGCAGCTTCTCGTCGATGAGCTGCAGTGCTGCTCACTGCGCAGCACCACCCTTACCCGCTTGCTCGCATCGGGGAGGATCAACCGCACGGCGTTGTTCTCCCTGCGGTCGGAATTAGACCTGAGGATATTCACGTGACTTCCATCAGTGTCGACCGAAATGATTCTGTCTTCGAGCCGGCCGAACGCAGGGCCGTCGTGCTCGGGACGATTTTCCGGGTCGCCGGCACGCCGTTAATCGCGCTGGTTGGCCTCTGAACGCCGCCGTGATAGTGCGCCAGACGGGCGAGGCCGATTTCGGATTCTGGTTCCGTTCGTGACGCCCGCCCTGTCGCTGCTCCTGCCGTTCTACGCCGACCTGGGGATCGGCGCCGTCGTGATAAGCGCTTGCTCTCAGCGAGGACGTACGACCGACGACGAGGTGGCTGTGGCAGCGAATTGCCGAGCGGTCTTCGCAGACTCAACTTGGTCGCTGATGGTGTTGATAGCGATCAGCCTGGTAATCATGGCCACGAATTGATCTTCTGGGGCTTCCTGCTCGGAAGTACAGCGGGACCGGCAGACCGGATTGCGATCACCATCGCCGCATGCCTGATCACCGAATTGGGCGTCCCGGCGGGTATCGGAGTTCGGATTCTCATTGGCCTCGATATGAATCCGTTGGCAGTGCTGTTGACGATGAGCAATGCGATCCTCGCGCTGCTCATCACGCTTGGCCGGGGAGCCGCCGCTGAATCTGAGGAATCTGGTATGCGGGTTCGGGCGCCGGCGGCGCGTTGATCGGCAATTGCATCGCCACGGCGATTGTGGCGCTCAAGCTGAGCGGTCTCGGGCGGTCGGCCTTTCGCGCGACCGGGAGCCGAGCACGCAACAGGCCCGGACGCTCGCAGGGTTCGCTGTGGATGTTCGTAGTGAGCATCGGTCTTCCGATGGGCCTTCAATCGCAGCGGCTAATTCTTTCGCACGTCTCGACATCCTCGAAGCTCCCGCTATGCCTTGATCGCCCAGGTGTATGGGGTTACGTGGATGGTGTTCGGCGCAAGACCAGGTGGAAGCATGGCCGGTATTCGTCAAGCGTCGCTCCGACACAGCGGCCTCCACTCGGCTGTGGCTGAGGTCGGTGGCGTTGCTCGGGGGATCATCCGCTCTGGCCGGCGTCGGCCTTATCGTTCTGGGGCCGTGGGCCGACGTCCGTGCTCTGGAACGGTCAGCTGGTCGCCAGCCGGGGTTTGGCAATTGCAATCGCTTTGCTGCTGGTCGTGCAGTGCATCCATTTGCCCGGCGGCGTGATGCTGACGATGCCGAGCGAGATGAGATGGCAGTCCCACTGCCTTTTGGCGATGGGTGCGTCCACCGTGGTGCTCGGAGTGTGGTGGGGCGGACGGTGGGGCGGCACGGGTGTTATGGCCGCCGCGGTGGTCGCCACCGTGGCAGCGCAGATCGTCCCCGACTTCGTGTGGATTCCGCGGCTGCTTCGACGCCGTGTCCAAGAACTCGCAACTGCCGACGAACCAGCGGAAGCCGCCATTGCTGATCGCGACTCTTCGGCCTCACCAACCCACTACACTCGCACGCGTAACGACCTCGGGCGGATGGAAAGGCGATACCGTGAGAATGCCGCAAACGGTGGCCTTGCTGGGTCCCGACGAAGGTAGCTCGAAGCGAGTCGAGGCGTTCGCCTGGCCGGCATCGTTTAGGCATCGAGCCCGATTCCAAGCGACGACGGCTTTCCGCGCGAGCATGGGAAATCAATGTACGTCTTCGCGCCGCTGAGGCCTGGGCCTATCTGATGGTGTTCCGGGTTAGAACGTGGATCTTGTCGAGGAAATCTCAGATCGGCACGGCTTTTTTGGCCGTGCTGTTGGTGAGCGCTACGGCGAGCGCAACGATCGTCCTCACAGGTCACGCCCGCGAGGTGGCAGCGTCGGCGCCCGAGGAGACGGTGCGCGTCGCCGTGATCGGCGATTCCTACAGTTCCGGCTTTGGCAACCAGGTCGTGTGGCCGGCGCTGGTTGCCGTTGGATCACAGCTCAGCATCTCAGACGTGGCGTTCCCGGGTACGGGCTATGTCAGTAGTCCGGGACACAGCGGGCCGTTCACCGCTCAGATCGATAAGGCGCTCGCGTCAAAACCGGCCGTGATCGTCGTCTTCGGCGGGATGAGCGATGCGTCGAAATCCGACGGCCTCGTCGCTCAATCCGCGATCGACTTGTTCACGGAAGTAATCCGGCGGGCGCCAGCGACGAAGCTCATGGTCCTCGGCCCCATATCGCACACCGACCCGGTCCCCGAGCACTTCATCAAACTGGATTCGGCGGTCGCTAGTGCGGCAGCCGCCACACACACCACTTACATCCCGCTGATCAATGAAAAATGGCTCGTTGGGGATGGCCTGATCCAGGACGATGGCTTCACCCCCACCGATCTCGGCCAGTCGGTCTTGGCGCGGCACCTCGGCACCATTCTGCTGGGCCATATGCGCAAGCAAGACAAGGCGGCCGCATCATGATTCGCGACGGCTGGCGCCGGGTGGGGAGCGCGCGCAAGTCCACGATCTTTCTCGCCGCGTTGTCGGCCGCGGCCGTCATCAGCTCCGGGCTCGTGCTGTTCGGCGGTCCCGCACCGGCAACGCCGCCCACAGAACCAGACGTTCCGGGGCACAACGGCCTCTCGGGCTTTTCAACCCCATCGCGGCCATCCGCGTTGTTCATCGGTGACGCCTACACAATCGGCCCCGAAGGAGGCCCCACACCCGACTCGGGATACGCGTGCCTCACCGCGACCAAGATGGGTTGGCAATGCAGCGTGGTCGCTCAAGACGGGACCGGGTATGTCAGCGGCGGCCCGGGACACCGGCTGCGCAAAGAGTATGGCGTTCGGGACACCGATTCAACATCGTTGGGCGAACGGTTCCCTCGCCTTCGGGAACTGTATACGGCGAACGTCGTTGTTCTCGATGCCGGGCGTGCCGACGTTCGGTTCGACATGGCGGATGTGCGAAATGCGTTCGAGCACACCGTCAGACTTGCGATGGAAGCGTGGCCCGACAGCCGCATCGTCGTGATAGCGCCCTTCCTCATCTCGCAACCCGCCATACGTCCGCCGGGCGCTTCTGGTCAGACGATCGGTCAAGAGCTCGAGTCGGTTCTTCGGAGCTCTCCGGACTTCGACGCCGTGACCCTCATAGATCCAGGTGCACTCAAGTGGTTTGACGGTGTTGACACCTCGCCCTATACCGCCGATGACGGCGTGCACCCGAACGTCAAAGGGGAGGAAAAGATCGCGGAATTGCTAACCGCCGCCCTCACCCATGCCGGGTTGGCAAACGTCGGATGAGCTCGGGACTGAGTAGCTACGCGATCGTGCTGCGCCGCTGGTGGCGGATCGTGGCGGCGGTCTCGTTGGGCTTCGTGACGCTTGCCGCGCTCTACCTGATGGCCGCGCCCACCACCTACCGGTCCACCGCGGTGCTCTTCGTTTCGACTCCACGGGACGACGCACAAACCGCCTACCAGGGAGATGAGTACGCTCGGGTTCGATTGGCGTCTTATCTCGCCCTCGGCAAGAGCACCGAGGTTGCCCAGCGGGTCATCAATGACGTCGGAGCCAAAGTGGCTCCCGAGGTACTGCTCAGCGGAACAAAGCTGATCGCCGTTCCGGGTACCGCGTTGCTCCAGTTGACCACTACCGGCGATACTCCGCAGTCGGCTCAGGTGACCGGCAACGCGTACGTCGAGGAACTTCGCCGCAGCGTGGGTGTCCTTGAAGCCGTCGCGGGGGGACTGACGCCCCGGGCAGCGCTGACCGTGGTGCAGCCACCGACGTTCGGTCAACCTGGCCGACAGTTCCCCGCATGGATGCTCCTCGGAGCCGCCGGATGGGCGGGGCTGTTAATCGGTCTGTTCGCCGCGGTGGGCGTTTCCATGCTCGATGGACGGATCCGCCAGCCCGAGGACGCCGCCGAAGCGACCGGGACGCCCGTGCTGGCGCGGTTCGCTGCTTTGGTTCCATGGGAGCAGGCGGAAGCGCAGCCGTTGGCCGGCGAATCGGGACGGGAGCTTCGAAGCGCGCTGGACCGCCTCGCCCTCCTCGGATCCAAGGTGATTCTTGTGGCGTCTGCAGAGCGCGGCGCCGGGAAGACCGGCGTCGCGCTCACCGTCGCCCGGGCCCTGGCCGACCGGGAATCATCGGTGGCCCTGGTCGACTTCGATTCCCGCGGCTCCCGCCTTGCACCCGCTCTTGGGCTCAGTGACCCAACGACTGTGCGCGCCCTCGCTCAACGTCACAAAACTCAACTCGGCCGGGTCCAGCAAGTCGGGGATTCGCCGGAAAACGTTCGACACCATCACTTCTCACCGATAGCGTCCACCGACCAGCTGCCGTCGGCTAACTGGAACGGGGTAAGTGTGATCCCGTTCGGATTGCCCGAGGAGAACCCCGGTTCGACGGCCGACAGTCCGAGAATTGCATCGTTATTCGAAGCCCTCCGCGCCCGATATGAGTGGGTGGTTACCGACACGCCCGCAGCAAACGATTTCAGCGACGCGCCGCGCTTGGCGCACAATGCCGATGTGGTGTTGTTGGTGGCGAAGGCCGGCCATACCGGATTCGACGAACTTCGGACGGCCTCGGCCGACATCACTCGCGAAGGCGGGCATATCGCGGGTGTCGTATTCGTTGATGAAACCGCGGCCGATCGCCGAGTAAACTTTCGGTACCGCGAAAATAAGGCGGTCAATAGCATCCCGGACCCTCCCGACCAGCTAGCCGATCTTTCTGGTTAGGTCCAATAAGGAGATTTAGTGGAATTCAGGCCGATTTTCGCGGCAATCGTACGCAGGTGGTGGATTCTCGCGATCTCAGTGATCGTCGGCATCTTGGCCGGTATCGTCGCCACCAGTCTCGCGACTCCGCAATACACGGCGACTGTGAGGTTGTTTGTCTCCGCAACGGGGGGAAGCAGTTCGACCGAAGCTGAATCTGGAAGCAAATTCGCCGAAGAACGCGCCGAGTCATACGTGCGAATGATCACCAGTGAACAGTTGACCGAACGCGTCGTCGACCAGCTCGCGCTGCCGATGACCGCCGGGGAGTTATCGGCCGAAGTGACAGCCGCTATCGTCCCTCGAACGGTGCTCTTCGACGTGACCGTCACCGACCCATCACCGGATCAAGCCGCCGCTATTGCCAACGCGCTTGCGGATCAGTTCGTCGTCTATGCCGGCGCACTAGAGACACCCGTCGGGCAGAACTTCCCCCGCGTGACAATCAGCGTGTTCAATCGGGCCAAGGCGCCGTCGGCCCCGAGTTCACCGGATGCCGGTAAGAATGTCTTCTACGGCGTCGTGGGCGGCATCGCCCTCGGTCTGGCGGCTATTGCCCTGGCCAGGACGTTCTCGAGGCGAATTCGCTCGGCTGAGGAGCTCGCCAACGTCACCGGTTTGCCGGCACTTGGCCCCATCAGCACGCCAGATCGCGGGATCATAGCCAAATTGGCCGGCCCAGGAGCTTGGGACGCGCGGGAGATGGAAGAGCTCCGTCGACTCCGGGTCGAAGTCGAGGCTCACGAGCCCACACCGCGCGTCGTTCTGGTGACATCGGCCTCTCCGGGCATCACGGCTACCGCGTTCGGGATCGGTCTTGCAGTCGCTTTCTGCGAAACGGGAGCCGCGACGGCGTTGATAGTCGCCGATCCTGAACTCGATTTCCTGTCATTTGGAGCAGATTTCAGTGATGCGGCGCCTGCGCTCGTCGACCTACTGAGGGGGGAATCATCATTTCACGAGGTCTTGCGTCCAACCGGTCGCTCGAACCTGTTCCTGGTTCCAACCGCCCGACGGCGTGTTCGACGTGCAGGGGTTTCTTCGGCCGGCATCGAGGCATTGATTTCGTCGACTGCTATGAGTCGCTTCTTGGATGATCTTCGACGAGAATTTGACCGCGTAGTCATCGCTACTGCCTCTATTAACACCAGTAGCGCCGCAGCGGTTCTGTCATCGACGGTGGACGCCAACCTTCTAATAGTGAACGCGGAAAGGGCACGCCGCTCGCATGTCGAGAGAGCCATGGGCGAGCTAAAAGCTGCCAGGGCAAAGGTGCTGGGCGCGGTCCTGGTGCAGTCAGGAACCCAAGGTAGTCGCTCGAGATGGATAGGCCGATCTCGAAGGGTCGATCGATCGGCCAGCGGACAGCAGTCAAGCCGCATTGAGGTCAATCTCCGCCTGGGCGATGAAGATTCGGTCAAAGAATCTTCGTCGCAATAAGTCGCAATAAAAGGTAGCCGCCGCAACGGATCGCGATCGCGGCTGATTGACACCGCTCCGCTGAATATGAGAATGGGCCTGGGCCTTACGATTTCCGATAATGTCGAGGCCGGGCCATGCTATTCTCCGACGGTGATTCGACCACTCGTTGGCGTGTAGCGGACATGTCGCGCCGGACGCAATCTCCCGGAGTTTCCAAGACAGCGAGACGGGCGTCCGATGGAATGCGCGCCCTGAAATCAGTGGCGTCTTCGGCAATCCACGGCGTCGCTGCTCGTTTCGCGAGCCTGATACCAGATCGCGTGACGGCGCCGCCACGCTCCTTCCCCGCTGCGAATCTGTCGTCAACCGGATCGTTCGAGATGCGACGCGCGAACGCGCGACGAGCGCTCACCATCCTCGCGCTCATCGGATTCGGCGCGATATCGGGCTTCCACTTTCTGGGTGCCACCTTGACGATGCTCAACGCTTTTTGCCTGCTGCTGGCCCCAGCGCTGCTTGTTTGGCGACCGACAACTGGGCAGTGGATCCCGTTGGTCCTTGCCGGGATCGGCTTTGTCGGGTTTTTTGTCTCAGCGCAGATCAATCATGTGAGTCTCACAGATCCACGAGTGCTGCAGTGGCCGTCATTCGCTTGTTATTACGTAGGCTTTCTCGTCTTGGCGGGACGAGACCTGGAACGCGTGAGCTCCATCCTGTGCGGGATCGCGCTAGGCGTCTTTGTCTACTTTCTGCAGCCCGGCAAGCTACCGCCGGAGCCGGTGGTCGGGGCGAACGAGGCCGTTGGATTTACGGCTATCTGGAAATTCGCATTCGGCGAGTGGACCGTCATCATCCTGCTGTTCTTGTTGATTCTTCTCAAGGTCGCCATCCCACTGCAGGCTGCGTATCTTGTGGCGATCGGAGGATTCAGCCTCATCGAGGATTTCCGATCGCTCGCGACGAATTGCGTAGTTGCCGCAATCATAATCTTGGTGGGCTGGCTATTCGCCGGCAAGCTCAAGCGATGGCAGCAGCTCGCAATCGTCGCCGTCATCGGGAGTGTGATTTACAAGCTCGTCCTCAAGATCGCGTCCAGCGGCCTGGCCGGTGACGCGGTACAGCGTAAGACCAACAAGCAGGCAAACGACGGTGTGCCGTTTATCCTCGCCGGGCGGACGGAATCGCCGCTGTCCATTTCGGCGATTCTCGATCGGCCATGGTTCGGCTGGGGCAGCGCGAACAATATCAGCGTCGAAGTTTTCGACCGCGCCAGAAGGCTCGCCATTTCGCTTGGCTTCGACCCGGCCTATGACTTTACGCAAACATGGTATTACCCGAACGGCGATGTCGCGCTGCACGCGGTGTTGTTCGAGGCGCTGGCCGAGGGCGGAGTCTTCGCGGGCCTGCTGGCGCTCTGGCTGTGGATTTCAGCATTTGCGATTATCTTCCACTCCGATCGATATGGCCAGTGGACTGCCCTTGCAACTTTAGTGGCGGTCCAGAGCACGTGGGATCTGCTTTTTTCGCCGTGGTCGTACAACGTCCTTCCCACATATGCCATTCTCGCCGTCTTGTTCGCGGCGCGGCACTTGCCCGCCAAGCTGGATGAGGAGCATCTCGATAGCGCGGATTCCGGCGAGATCGAGACTCACCCCCGCGATCGCGTAGGCAGACCGTACACGCCAGCGTTGGTTGGGAACCAGTTAGACCCGCCTCAGCCAGAACGAGCCGGGTTCGCGGGACTCTAGTTGCTGCCCCAGGACAGGGCAGGCCTCGGTCAGTTCGTCTGGGTAGTGATGCTTCAAGAAGTTCAGTGCGCCGATGATCTTGAACTCCGAGTTGTAACTGAGGAAGGCCTCCAGCAGGTACTGCTCATTCCAGAAGCAAACGTCCGATTCGATCCATTCCGTCAGGTAATCCTTTGGGCTGAATATGTCATGAATGTGGATCAATACCCCGGGCTTGAGGATAGGCAGAATCTCGAGATACTCGAAGAGGACGTCGCCTTGCGGTCGGATGATGTGCGACGAGTCGATAAAGAGGATGTCATTGTTGTCTAATTGGCCGAAAAATGAGACGTCGATCAATTGCACCGGTTTGCGGACTACATTGACATTGAACTGTTCAAGCCATCCGGCTTCATAGGGTTCGATGCATACGTGCTCGCAGTGGTAGGTCGCATCTTCACCGCGGTTCGCTTCCACGGCGCTTATTGCCAGAAGAGTTGACTGGCCGCTTCCGATCTCAAAAATCCGATGCGGTTTATACAGTCGAATCATGTTGTATAGAAATTCGGCGTCCCCTGATTCGAAAAAGCCGTTTTCGTAAAAGAACCCGCGATCGGAGGGTCGGTCAACCGGAAACCTAACCAACTCGTCGTTGAACTGAAACTTCGTCATAAGTTCCAATTGTCCATTGACGTTCCAATTGATGCCCGGCAACTCTCGGTCTTCCGACAGGGGCTTTCGCAAATGCTTCGGATTAAATAGTGGTTCGTAATAATGATCGAGGATCGGAAAAACTCCCACCCGCCGAAATGCCTGCAGAGTCAGTGGCAGTCGTCCAAGACTGATCTGGCGAATAGCACGCATCATCAAGGAGGCGGTTACGGCGATAGGAACGAGAATGAGATCGATCATTGGAATGCAGAATCTCAGTAACTTTCGCATAATCGCTCCTTGATCGGCAGACGTCGCAGCTGTTCAGGGTTGAGTCATCACGATTTGCTGATAAAAATTAACTCGCCCAGATAAGCGACGAGCTTCAGTGTGTGCGCGGCTCATGAGTTTCTCGTTGTCGAGCAGCTGCCGGTTGGCAAGGCTTTGTTGGGGTGTCGTGGTCTGTGTGGAGGTGGTGGAAGACCACTCGGGCGAGTTCGGCGTTTGAGGCAACGCAGGGTCTCGGCGTTGGAGTCGCCGGCGGCGAGTCTGCTGTGATCGTAGGTCTGTCCGAGGCCCTCGAGGCGGACCTGAGTGACGGCGATGCGGTGTAGGGCGGCGTTCAGTATTCTCGCCGACCTTGCGGCCCACCTCGTCGACGACGACGAACGCGTGGGTCCGCTTGTCGACATCGGCTCCAACAACAACCATGGTGGTTGCCTCCTTCACAGTTAAGTAACAGTTGGGCCGCTCGGCGGACACATCTCAGTGGGGGCGACGCCACGCTCCCTATGCAGTCACGCCGGCCGGTCCTTAACGCCTGATGCCGACAAAACACTCGAACGCCAACCCAAAGGGCGGCATCGAGCCTAGGAGCCAGACACCAGATGATCAGGATCCAACCACCGCGAGAAGCGGCAACCTCACTCTGACACTGAGACGAGCCTAACTCGGCGGCGACGCGATTTCATCTGCAGCAAACATGAGCCGCGGCCGCTGAGGGATCGCCGCAGTCGGCCGTCGCTGCAGAACATTTTGATCCGGATCGTGGTGTTACGGTTTCCAGCCGTCAGTGTTCGGCATTCAGATTCGCCACGCAACTGTTTTCCAGGCGCATTTCGCGGTTTCTACCTCCAGCGAATCACGCGAAAATCGGCTAAATCGATGCTGTTCACATTGACCTGGCGTGGGATGCCGTCACCCGTTGCATCTACCACCCATAGTTCGTTCATTCCACGTTTGAATGCCACCTGGGTTCCGTCTGGACTGCCTGCGGGATCGAGTACGACCGAACTGTGGGTCACGGGAAGAAGGGCCACCCCCTCGCCGCCGCACACCTTGGTTTTGAAGAGTTGCGAGTACGTTGAACCTTCCACGCTGAAATTTTGGACCTGCAAGTATTCGTCGGGAGTAAGCCAGTTACCCGAAGGGGTGCAATCAGGGCGATACTGCTGCAATTCGCCATTGCCGTCGAACTGCCAGTTAATAGTGCCGTTCCCGGGCCCAATAGGTGTTCTGCCGCGAATCGGTTGTCCACCTTCGGTGGCGCCGCTCGGTAATTCGAAGATCTCAGGGGCACCAGTAGTATTATTCGGGTCGTAATCCGAGTAATAATAATTCCCGGCGCGGTTGAATCCAACGTCATAGAAGTCCGGGGAAGCGTAGCCGAAGGCAGTCAATTTGGGCACATTCGTATTGACGTCAGTGACCAAACCATTTCGGTCTACCCAGCCCGCATGGTTGATGCCACCGGGGAGATGCAGAACGGTGCTGTATTTGGTGAAGTCTTCCGATAATTTGTAATCCGGACCTTCTGCATTAAGGTCAAATTTTGCTACGGAAGCAGCGAACGTTGTGTAATCCGTGTAGTCCCCAGTCGTAGGATCGATCATCCCTATGATCACCGACTGTGGCTGCCACTTTTCCACAACGATCCCGGTGGCCACCGCCGGTGGTGGTGGCCGGAAGACGGGCGGCGTCGGCGCCGCGGCCCTGTGCTGCTGCTGCGAACACCCTGCAACTAGCGATGCACAGATCGTGAAGTTTATCCCGATTACCTTCGCGAGGCACGTTGACACACGCCGAGGTCGCCTGAACCGGTGTCGCGACGGCAGTCGGCTCAGCGGGTGTTCGCGTCTCACTGAAGTATAAAAAGAAGACACGAGACGCTCCCTTACTCCATGTATGCACGCGTATGTGTGTTCGACAGGAACGGCGAAGCCGTGCGCGCACTGTCCTGACGAATACCACTAGGCGACACCGGTCTCAAGGCGCTGGTGTCTTGCGGTTCGCTTTCGTTAGGTTGAGCTTGACGGTATACCGCATATTAATCCGATGGGTGTCGCTTTGACGACGATGATGTCTGGCACCGGTGACGCGTGGGCAAGCGCGGCCTTGGTCGGGAGGGTATCAGTAGTACCGGGACACGGCCACTGGGCATGCCAGCGGATGACGCCCGGGCTGGGATGATGCCCACTGTTCCGGTTCATTTGATACGTATGATCGAACGTCGGTTCAGACAGGCCGTCGCGCTATGGGCCGGTACGGGAGGAATTATATGGAGTGGCGGAGGAATCGCACTTGGACAACGCGATTGTTTCGATTGTTGGTTGTTGCATCCATCGCGATATCGCTAATGGCACTCTCCCCATTGCTATTACACACGCCAAGTTGTTGCGCGGACGCGGCCGGCTCACTAATCCAGGGCGTGGTCGGAGTCACCGCAGAAACCGTCAGAGTGGAATCGACGCGAAACCGGCAATACGAGCTGATCAAAGCCGAAGGCTTCCCGGCGGTTCGGCTGGACATCGAATGGCCCCGCATCGAACCTCAGAAAGGCCAGTTTGATTGGAGCTATACGGACAAGATCGTCCTCGGCGCCGTGAGTCACCGCTTAACGGTCCTTGGCCTTCTCTTCGGGGCTCCGTCGTGGGCTCTTGCGCCCGAAGGGCGGTCTTTCATTCACTCGCCTCCGGCCGATTCCAAAGCTTTCGGCGCTTTCGTAAAGCTCGCCGCCGAGCGCTACCGAAGTGTCATCCGCAATTGGGAAATCTGGAACGAGCCGAATATCGGTGACAGTTTCAGCCCGGCGGCCAATGTGCCCTTGTATTCGGCGATGCTCGAAAATGCTTACTCCACAATCAAATTCGTGGACCCTGGTTCGGTGGTTATCACCGGCGGGACTTCACCTTCGATCGACACTCACGATTCCCTTACGCCGGCCAACTTTATTCGCCAGCTCTATCAGAACGGCGCCGGCAATTTCTTCGATGCGGTCGCGATGCACCCATACAGCTCGCCCGACTTCCTCAGCGATGACGGGCCCACGTACTCGTCGCACCGTCAGATCAAGGAGGTGAGCGATGTGATGACCAGCAATGGCCAAGGGTATAAACGGATTTGGTTCACCGAGTTCGGAGCGTCAACAGCACCGAAGGAGGCGAAAGCACCGGACTTTGGCGAACAGGACGTTGGCGTAACAGAGCCGCGCCAGGCCGCAATCCTCACCGATGGCATCAGATACATGCAGTCACTCGTTAACTGCGGACCCATCTTCGTCTTTGACCACCAAGACGCCGACGACAGTCTGAAGCTTGAGAATGACTACGGTCTGCTCCGCTCGGATTTCAGCCCGAAGCCGGCATTGGGCGCAGTGCAGCGCTTTCTGCGCATACGGTGATCGGGGAAACCGCCCGCGGCCTCAGTCGCGCTCGTAAAGGAAATCGCCTTGCAGCCAACGTCCGGTCGAGTCACTGCGCGAGATATGCCCGGCCACCAAATGGAAGCCGTGTTCCTCGATGCAATGAGAGACGTCAGGGAATAGAGCCTGTCCCTCGTACAGCTCGACGAATGATGCCTCGATGAGGATTTGGTCGAAGAACTGGAGTGATAGTCCGGCGCCGCGGAGAACCGGTAGCTCGAAGCCCTGAACGTCGACTTTGAGCAGCGCCGGCTTCTCCAGGTCCCGGTTGGCCATGACGCTGTCCAGTGTCCGAACCTCAACGTTGGTCGTTCCGACCTCGTCTGTGCCGGGGAAGGCCGACACCTGGCCTTCCCCGACCGGGAGCAGCGAAGAAGAATCTTCCCGGGCGCTGACATGCATGACCACGTTGCCATCGCGGTCACCCAGCGCAAACGGTAAGGCCTCGACCCGTTCTTCACCGGCGAAGAGTCGCAGCATGTTCTCTCTGGCCGCCGGCAATGGTTCGAACGCAACGATGTGGGCGGACGGGAATCGTGTGAGCGCGTACAGGGTGAACTGTCCACGATTCGCCCCGACATCCACGATCGTGCGTAGGTCATTGCGCAACGGGAGCGCGTCGTGCTCCACGGTCGCCGCGACCGAGGAGCGCAGCCCATGCCTCCATTCGGGCTGAGTCAGAAGCACTCCAAGCTTGCGCGTCTTGCGCGCGGCATCACGCACGCGCCGCTGTACGCTCCGCGCTCGAATCACTGGACCACCTTGCTAGGCTCGGAGCCGTCGCTCCGGCGGGTAGCCGCGCACACATTCAAGGATCTGAGCCGGTGTGGCGAATCGGCGTCAGTGGCCATTCGAACTCCTCTCGTGCCGTTGGAACCTGGAGGCGCGGTTGGGTCAGCGATTCCGGGCTGTCGATCTACATACGGCGTGTTGGAAGGATACGCGTCCTGGATGTCACCGGAGGTTCTAACGACAGGCTATTGGGTAGGCACTGCGGGCATCAAGAAGCGCAAGTTGCCTTCCCGCACGGTCAAACACTCTGATTAGCAGGGGTTTTGGAGGGACGTCGGACGCCGCGCGGTACGTACCGGGTGGATTTACTTTCCGGAAGATGCGCAACCGCGAACGCCCGCACCATGCTCGCAGTTAGAGGCGGTGAGCCAGACCGCACTAATCCGGCCTGGTTGATTGACTTTAAGATTTGTCATACGGATTACGGAGTTAGGGGATGAATGCATATGCGCGCCGGTCAGCTGCGATGCAGAAGAGCTGAATTTCGCGCATGAGCGGCGCACGCGTGACGATGATCGGCAGCTTCCCGCCACCTGTCGCTGGGGCCGCAATGACGAACGCGATGGTTTCCAATTCGCTGATCGCCGGCGGTGTCGACGTTACCCGGATAAACGTCGCCAGTTCGCGGCTGGCCCACAGCCGGAGCGTCGCCTATCACGCGCGTCGGGCGGCACGGAACTTACTCGGACTCCGCCGTGCCCGCGCGACGGCCTCGCGTAGCGCCGCGCTCTACCTGGTGCCCGATGCCGGCTTTGGCGTTTGGTATACGCGCGCCCATATGGCCGGCGCGGCGCGGCGCTACGGGAGCGTGATGATCCATCATCACTCCTGCCGTTATATCGAAGGGCACGACCGCGCGATCGCTGCCATCGTCACGATTGCCCGCGATCGCGCCACCCATGTGTTCCTGACCGACGGCATGGCGGCGGCCTTCCAGCGGCAATACGGCGATGTCGCATACCGAGTCGCCACCAACGCGCACTTTGTAGCCGACGAGGCGGCGCGTCCTCTCGCGCCACGGCACGATGCCGATTCGGCTCGGCCATTTGAGCAATCTGTGTGCCGACAAGGGATTTTTCGCGGTCGCCGACACTTTCGACGCCCTCCGTACCGATCGTATGGATGCGACGCTGACCCTTGCCGGGCCAATCCTCGAGCCTGCGGTCGAGGACCGTCTGGCTGGCCTGATCGCAGCGCACGGTCCACTGGTGCGTCACCTCGGACCCGTAACCGGCGACGTCAAGGTCGCCTTCTATCGCGACATCGATATGTTCCTCTTCCCGACTGCTTGGCGGCAGGAAGCTGCGCCACTCGTGATCTACGAAGCTCTTGCCGCCGGGTGTCCGGTGCTCGCTACCGATCGCGGGCTGATCGCGGAGTTCGTCCCTGACTTGGGTGGACGGTCTGCCCTCGCGACGTCGATTTCGTCAACTTCGCAGTCGAATACTTGTGCGCACAGCCGTGGACAGACGGGGCGCGAGACAGGCGAGCGGCCACAATCAAGGACTGGATAAGGGCCGAGTGTGGTAGGTCGACCCTTGAGACCGAGGGCTTCTGGCGCAACTGGGTGCGCCATCGGTCTCCTGGTAGGTAAGGCGCAAATTTCACGCGCGTCCGAACCCCTGGCAGCCGATGGGGGCTATCTGAGCTGTTACGGTACGACTTGGCTTCTAACGACATGTACCTAGCGCTCGCCTGAGTTTCGCCCCGCATCCGATCGATCGCCTTGACGGTGCTAGCCCCGTAGAGGAGTTACAACGAAATGGCCAGTCCCATAATACATTCGGGGATTGTCGTGGGTGTCGACGGCTCGGCGACGTCGAATGTAGCAGTGCGGTGGGCCGCCCGCGAGGCAACCATGCGCAACCTTTTGCTGGACATTATCATCGCCGTTCCGGCGCCAGTTTTCGGCTCGGCGGCGTTAAGTTGGCCATCTTTACGGTCGCCGATTGAAACAGAACGAAACCGCGAGTACCAGAATGACCAAGCGCGGCAAACGATCGATGAAGCAGTCAGGGCCGTCGACGAGGTTGCCCAGGATATCGGCCTGCCCGAGATAAACACCGAAGTGATCCACGCGGCCCCGGTGCCGACTTTGGTCGACCTGTCAAAGAGCGCCCAGTTGGTGGTGGTCGGGTGTCGAGGTCAGAATGCGTTGCGGCGCAGCTTGTTTGGCTCGGTCAGCACTGGTTTGGTCCACCATGCGCACTGTCCGGTGGCGGTGATCCACGACGAACTTTTATCGCGGCTACGGCTGAACCGGCTGCCGGTCGTGGTTGGCGTCGACGGCTCCCCGGCATCGGAGTTGGCCATCGGGATCGCTTTCGAAGAGGCCTTCCGGCGCAGTGTGGATCTGGTGGCCGTAAACGCGTGGTGCGACAACGATATGTTTGGAATTCCGGGCACCGGGTGGTCGACTTGTCAATCGACCGCGGAAGACGCTCTCGCGGCGCGTCTGGCCCCCTGGGAGCAGCGTTACCCCAAGGTCAGAGCCCGCGGCCGGGTGGTGTGGGATCGCCCGGCTGGCCACTTACTCGAGGAGTCCGAATCGGCCCAAGTCATCGTCGTGGGCAGTCGCGGGCGCGGCGGCTACGACCAGATGCTCCTCGGGTCAGTCAGTACCGCAGTGGTGCACGCAGCCCGCATCCCCGTCATTGTGGCTCGTCAGGACTAATGCATCAGCCATCGGCTCGATTCGTATTCGATGCTCTGTCAATGGTTTGCGGTCAGGTACGTGATGCGCTCGTCAAGGCTAACTGCTTCCACGCGAACCCCGCCTTTCCAGGCGGCGTCATTGCTTGTGCGGCAACCTCATGCGGTGGTCGACGGGATCGCGAATTCGCTTGTCGGGCATGGTATGACCGCCTCGATTGACCTATGAACAGTGGAAACGCGACCTTGGTGAACAGGATCTAACTCGTCCAGAACTTTTTCGGAGCTTCCGGACGTTGGCTATACTCCGGACGATGAAGACGAATGACTTGGTTCGCCGCTTTTATCCTGAGGCGAATGTCGGCGGATTCAGCGATGTCGACGGGACCATCGCTTTCTTCAATCATATTGTGGCCTCCCTCAAGTCGTCCGACCACGTTCTCGACTTTGGCGCAGGCCGCGGCGAGCCTCTGATCGATGACGAGGTGGACTATCGTCGTCAACTCAGCAATCTACAAGGGCGCTGTGCGCATGTAGAAGGATGCGACATTGACCCCGTCATTCTTCAGCACCCGTTCTTGGACCACGCCGAGGTAATAAGTCCCAGTGGTCAGTTGCCTTATCGCGACGAGCAGTTCGACGTGGTAGTCGCGCGATCCGTCTTCGAACATATTGAAGACCCCGCTGTCACTGCCGCCGAGCTGCTCAGAGTGACGAAGCCTGGCGGGCTAATAGCCGCTGTCACCCCGAACAAGTCGGGATACATCGCTGTTGCTGCACGCTTGGTGCCCAACGACCGTCACGTGCGGGCTCTTGGTGCCATTCAGCCCGAAAGAAAGCCGGAGGACGTCTTCCCTACCTATTACCGCCTGAACACGCCGAAGGCGCTGCGGAAAGCTTTCGGAGGGGGCGCCGACGTCTTCGCGGTCCGGACGTCGTCTGAGCCCGCGTACCACTTTGGACACCCTTTCGTCTATCGCGTCATGAAATTGCTAAACAAGCATCTGCCGACGCCACTGCGGCCGGAGCTTCACATCTACATCTGCAAGCGTTGACGGGTGACGTGTCATCCGAAATTGGCGTCGGTTTGCGGGCAGGGGAGATCGCCCAATCGCGACATCTCCTGACGACGCATTCGTCTGGGGTTTACCGCGGTCATCGAGCTCAACAGTCTCGGTACTCCCGCGCTCCGGCCATGTCGTGGTCGAGCCGACGCCGGTGATCGAGTGCGAACTGTCGCCTGACGTATGAAAGTCGGGACGATGTGAGCCCTGACTCGTAGTCACAACTTCTAGACCCGCGCGGTCGTCCATGGCCGTGAGAAAGTCCCCAGTGGTGGCAGCTAAAAGTCCCCACTGCTTTGCCGGATTCGTCGTGTCGTTCGGGGAGCTGAGCGGAGTCGCCGGAGGCCGCGACGGCGCCGAAGTTCCGGGTTCAACTCTGGGCGAACGTGCGGTAAAGACACCCGGGTCAGGTCTTACGGTCACCGCGGTCGGATAGTCGCCAGTCCTGAGTCAGCTTGAACGTGCGCCACCAGACGGTAGATCGGGTAGTGGCCCCGGGCCGATGTATAGGGCAGCGCGCCCGACCGTGACGAGCGAAATGTCCTGCGACGTCAAAATCGTGGTGTTGCGGTGAGCAGAACACCGAGGAATCCTGCCATCGCGAAGGCGACGCCGTACAGCAAGTTCAGTGCCAGAAGGCCGCCGACGCGACAGGCGAATTGTATTGCTTGAGAAATTGTTTCGATCGTTGGCCGCCGCGTTAACAGCGACGTCAATGGCGCCGCTGCGGACAGGAAGCCGCTCGCCAATGCCATCGGGAGCGGATGATGGGACTCGTTATGCGTCAACAGCACCCCGAGCAGAGCGCAAGCACTGCAATTGATGGCAATGGCCAGACGCCACGACGGCAGGCGGTAGTGCAACAAATACAACACGACTGTCGCACCAGCGCCGCCAATGCACATCGGTATCAGCGGTTTCATCGCGCTGTTTCGTGCGCCCCGGGGTGTCGTTGACGACGTCGCAAGCCCACGATCGCCCCCACAGCGACGGCCGTGGCGGCGGACAGCGGGACTAATGCCGTGCAGGCCAACGCCCAAAGCGGAGGTGCACCAAGCGCAAACGTCGAGATCGCGCTGATACTGCAGAGCGCGCCCGACCATCCCCACACAACAGCCAGCAGGCGAAGCCGCCCCTGAACGACCAGAGTCCACCCCAGCGGAAAAGCGGCGACGACGGCGAAGAGCACCATAAGTGCCGATCGTTCGGCAAGCATGGGCCACATGGATGCGGACGCTTCGCGGACCGCAACGCCCAGTACGGCGCCGGTAGCGATGTATGGCGACAGTCGTGCGGGACGATTAATACCTGCATCGACTACCATGGGCTGATCGTATCCACTGCCTGCTCCCCGTGCCCGGCGGACTTTCTAATCACGTCTCCGCACGCCTGACTGGCTGACTCCGAAGTGATGGGGACGTAGTCTTGTATCATCGACTGCTCGCAATAGTCTTTTCCTTATTGGTATTTGCAGGAATGTCTTGCGCACGTGCGAACGCGACCCCTGCCGAGGCACGCCTGAATTTCCAAACCCTCCCGAATGGTCCGGCACCCGCGAACTTCGGTCCGGGCCCGGCCCTGCAGACAACCGCACCGCCCGATAACGCGGCCACGCAACTGAGAATCGTAGGCGGCAAGCTGACCAATGAGTCCACGCTCAGCGGTCGCGCGGCCGGATATTACACGTCGGCGAGCTTGGGCGGACCGATCAGGACCATTGGCGCTCGCTGGACATTTAGGCGGCAAGGCGGTACGCCCGGCGCGATGGCACTGTTGGTATCCCAGACCGCGATGCACCTCCCCTTCTCGGTGCATTTGGTAATTACGCCGGGCGAGTGGAGTTTTGGAGTGTGGCCACCCGATGGCGCCACGCCGGGTGGGCTACAAACGTTGCAGTCGCAACCCTTCGACGTCCCGCTCAATCAGGACGGCGATCAGGTTTACGAGACGCGGGTCGAAATCAACGGCGCGCGAGCCGATATCGATCTACCCGATGGCCAGCACCAAACAGTGACGGATCATCGCATCGCCGACTGGGCCGGCCCCTTTGCCACATTCGAGGCATACGCGGATCACGGCGTAACGGATTCCCGCGTGGGATTCACCGAAATCTGGGCGCAAAGCTAGCGGGTGGCGCTCTGGAAGGAGAATTACTCCCTGACTTCACCCCGAGAGTCGTGGTTCGATACGGTCATCACATACCGAGCGGGATTAGGAGGATGAGAGTGCCAGATCGTCGGCCCAACAAGTGGCTCTCATTGTTTGCCTGGCTCTTACCGAATAGTCGCTTTAAATTATGGGTATTGAGATTGTTGGGCAACCACATCGGACAAGGTGCGGTCCTTGGGCCCAACCTCGTGGTCAACTGTGGGCGTTTCGAGATCGCCGACGGCGCGGCGATCATGTACTTCAACATCTTCAGAGGGCTGTCCAACGTCGAGCTTGGAGCGGAGAGCCAGATCGGCTACTTCAATTACTTCACCGCGGCGCCCGACTATCAGCAGTTCAGCCGATGGGTGGGAAGGCTCATCATCGGCGAGCGCGCGCTTGTCACCAACCGTCACTACTTCGATTGTTCCGGGCAGATCATCCTCGAGCCGCACTCCTTAGTGGGCGGGCTCAAGAGCATATTGCAGAGCCACGAACTCGATCTAGTAGACAATAGAACGGAACCCGGCCGGATCGTCTTGCGCAGGTATGCAGTGACCGCGACTGGCTGCATCCTGCTCAAAGACTCGTACGTGCCCGAGAAATCGCTGCTCGCAGCTGGTTCGGTGCTGCTACGGGCAAAGGAAGGCGTTGAGCTACCGACCTCCGGCCTTTACGGGGGGAGTCCGGCGCGTTTCATCAAACAGCGCGACAGGTCGGATTGGTGGGACCGCACCGACACCCACACGCCGCCTCTGCCTTTCGACGACGAGAAATTTCGTTTGGATAAGTAGTGGGAAGTGGGAAGCGCCTTCTGGCGCTACAGTTCTCGCTCCTTAGCTGGTCTGGTTTCCCGCCAACCGATAGCACCAGTCTTCGTATTCGTTCAGCGCCCGTTCAGGACTCAGCAGGCGGTGTGCATAGCGCTGCCCGGCCGCACCGAGCAGGCCGGCGACTTCGGTGTTGTCAGCCAAGCGCATGGCTTCGTCGAGCAGAGCCACCGGATCGCCGGCCGGGACCACGACCCCCGCCCCCGAATCGCCAATCTCTCCAGCGGTGACACCGTGGGCGTCGGTTGCAGCCAGGACCGGACGGCCGGCCGAGAAGTATGAGGTCAACTTGCTCGGAACCGCCATCTCTCCCACACCCGGGCGCTCGTTGACCAACAAAACGTCGGCGCAGGCCAGCACCTGGCAATACTCTTCCGCGTCCAGCGGATCCTTGAATTCGATTCGCTGCACATCTTTTGCCGACTCTTGCAGGAGCCTGCGCTGGTTGCCATCGCCCAAGAGCACGAACCGGATGTCGAACCCCCGCTGGTCTGCGAGTCGCGCTGCCGCGACAACGTTTTCCAAGCCCTGCTTCGCGCCCATGTTTCCGCTGTGCAAAACGATGCGCTCCTGCGGTCGCCAGCCATGCTTTACGCGCACTTCCGCCTTGTCCACGGCGGTTGGTGATTTGATGTGCGCCCAGTTTCGTATGACGGTGAGTCGCTTGGGTTCTACCCCCATCTTGACCGCCGCGTCCGCGAAGCGGTCGTGGACTACGGCCGTGCCCGTCGCATGTTTGAGGACCGCGCCTTCAAACCGCACTGCCGGCCCAGCTATCGTGGCGGACATGGCGCCGGTCTCGACAAGACCCTTCCCGTAAAGGTCCTGCACGATGAGGCCCACGGGAATGCTTGCTGTCCTCGAGCGCGTGATGACCATCGCGCTGGCGATTAGCGAGGGACTGACAGTGAGGATGAGTTCCGGCTTGTGCCAGCGCGCTGACACTACCCGAGCGCCGAAGGTGGTCTCGAATATCACCCGATTGCGCGTTGTCGGATTGGCGGGTACGTAGTGCGCCAACCGTCGCACCACGACGCCGTCGATGGTTTTCGCTGTCCCGGACAGGCCACGGTAGGCGGAGTTGACGCGCCACTCCGGATAGTTCGGTAGCCCAGTGAGAACCTCGACGTCGTGTCCCCGAGCCGCCAGGCCTACTGCCATTCCGGTGGTGTACGGAGCGATCCCGGATTCCTCCGGCTCGTAGTTGATGCTGACGACGCAGATGCGCACTTACCCACTACTCCAGTCGCGGACCATCAGGACGATAAAGCCCGAATCGCCGAATACCCTTCGCCGCGTACAGTATCAGGAACTCTGACTGGTTTGGTGTACCAGCATCGCGTGGCCGATCAGGGCGGCCGCGTCTCCCACGTTCATTTCCGTGCCGCGCCTGCGTTTGCGCGATACCACGCCACCGTGGCCTCGATGCCGCCGGACAGTGAGATTTCGGGCCGCCAACCTGCCTCGTGTAAAAGAGAGCCATTCAAAAGCTTTCGCGGCGTGCCATCCGGTCTATTTGAATCCCAACGAGTTTCGCCGTTGTAGCCGACCGCTGAGGCAACCATCTCGGCGATCTCTTGGATGCTGTGGTCGATCCCGGTACCCACGTTGACGTGATCCGGCCCGTCGTAGTGCTCCAAAAGGAATAGCGACGCGCTTGCAAGGTCATCAACGTGCAGCAGCTCACGCCGCGGTGTTCCGGTGCCCCAGTTCGTCACTTCCGGCGCCCCACAGGCTTTGGCTTCGTCGTAGCGGCGGATGAGCGCGGGCAGCAGGTGTGATCCCGTTGCGGAAAAGTTGTCACCCGGTCCGTACAAGTTGGTTGGCATCGCAGAGATCCACCGCAGCCCGTATTGACGCCTAACCGCTTGTACTTGAAGGATGCCGGCGATCTTGGCGATCGCGTATGCATCGTTGGTTGGCTCCAGCGGCCCGGTGAGTAGCGCGCTCTCGGGGATCGGCTGGGGGGCGAGCTTCGGGTAGATGCAGGAGGAACCGAGAAACAGCAGCCGCGGGACCCGGGCAGCCGTGGCCGCGTCGAGTAGGTTGACCTGGATCTGCAGGTTCTCGGATAGGAAATCGGCGGGGTAAGTGCTGTTCGCCAGAATTCCACCAACTCGGGCCGCGGCGTCGATGACGACTTGCGGCCTTGAGTCGCGAATGAAGTCAAACGTGGCGGCGCGATCCGTCAGGTCGAGTTCGGATCTCTGCCGAACGAGGAGGTCGGTAAATCCTTCCGCTTGGAACCTGCGAACGAGGGCGGACCCGACCAACCCGCGGTGCCCGGCGATATACACAGGAGCCGAACGGTCAAGGGAGCCAACCGTCGTGCTCATAGCTGACTGGCGAGGTTCGGCTTGTCGATCCACGGCTCGCCCTCGCACTCCTGGGCGGCGATGTCGGCGTCCACCATGATTCGGGCCAACTCCGCGGTGTGTACCGACGCCTTCCACCCGAGCGTTTGGGCCGCTTTAGTCGCGTCACCGATCAACGAATCCACCTCGGTCGGCCGCAGGTAACGATCATCGAATTTCACATAATCTTGCCAGTCCAACCCGACGTGTTCGAACGCAGTTTGGGCGAACTCGCGCACGGAGAAACCGCGCCCGGTCGCGAGAACGAAGTCGGTGGGTTCGGAAGCTTGCAGCATCCGCCACATTCCTTCGACGTACTCGGGCGCATACCCCCAGTCGCGCACCGCATCCAGATTGCCCATATACAGCTCGGACTGGATGCCGGCCTTGATGCGTGCCACCGCGCGCGTGATCTTTCGGGTCACGAAAGTCTCACCGCGCCGGGGTGACTCGTGATTGAACAAGATGCCGTTCACAGCGAACAAACCATACGCTTCGCGATAGTTGCGGGTCACCCAGTACGAGTAAACTTTTGCCGCGCCATATGGCGAGCGCGGATAGAACGGTGTCTCCTCGTTCTGCGGCGGCGGTGTCGCGCCGAACATTTCCGAAGACGATGCCTGATAGAAGCGGCATTGCACCCGGGACACGCGAACGGCTTCCAGCAACCGGATCGATCCCGTGCCTGTGGTGTCACCGGTATGCACCGGTTCGTCAAAGCTGACACGCACATGCGACTGCGCCGCAAGGTTATACACCTCGTCGGGTTCGATGGTGCTGAGCAGAGTGACCAGACGAGCACCATCGGTGAGATCGCCATAGTGCAAGAACAATCGCGCGCCGAGCACGTGCGGATCAACGTAGAGGTGGTCAATCCGCGACGTGTTAAACGTGGACGCTCGGCGGATCAACCCATGGACTTCGTAGTTCTTACGCAGCAGCAACTCGGCGAGATACGAGCCGTCCTGCCCGGTAATCCCGGTGATGAGGGCTCGCTTCACTGGATTCCCACCTCCGTAATCATGTGCTTGCGGCGCAATCTTTCTATGCTTTCTAGGCTCGCCGCTGGCGTTTCAGCCGATAGAGCGTAAAACTTCTAGATAGGAGACGTCTCACGAGGTCAAAAGTCAAGCTGAGGGGCGCCGCGTTGGTCGTCAACGGCACGGTCCCTGTATGTGAGCTTTCACCAGAGCTAATTCTTGGTAAAGCGAGATATATTCCCACTCCGCAAGCGACATTGAGCCGTCGCGTGGCACTGCTCGCATGAGCACGGCGCCAGGCGATTGGGAGAAACACTGCGAGAAGATGAGGCGTGCGCGGGGCAGATGATGATGCCAGCTGACCACCACAATCCGATTCCAATGCCGCTCGGCCGCCAGAGTACGAGCCATGAGCGCTTCGCCCCGAGTGCTCGTCAGGGCCGGGCGCGGACAGATGACCGTAATGTCTCCGCGGGGGCTTGCGCAGGCCCGCTGCATCACCGCGTCGTCAGCTCGATAGGGGTCAGACAGCACCAGCGTGCTCGCGGATACCTGCCGAGCCACCACAAGACCATATGCTTCGCGGCCGTCATGTGCTCCCGCTAGGACGATGACGGCGTCGGCGTGCTGCAGCGGATCTTCATGGCTCCGACCCAGCCACACGTAGGCGGTGAGCCCGGCAACGATGAACACCGCGACCAGGGCGGTGGCTCCCCAGCTGAGCGCGCGGCCAAGAATCGCTGCTGCACCACCGATGCGATTGCGACTTCGTGACGGCCGAACCCGACCGCGAGTTGCCCGACCGATCATCCGGCAACCACCGCCGCAACGCCCTCCCGCAGACATTGTGACGCAGAGGCCAGCCGCCCGGTAAGAAAGACCATGGGTATATCGGGAAGCCTTTCTGGCGTTCTAAAGGTATGTATACTAGGCTAGATCTGAATCATCCGTTTGTACGGTACTAACCCTGATGTCGCGGCATACCACTGCGGTCGTTCTGGGGTCTGTCCACGTTCGTGAGGAGAACGCATGTCGTTCGTATCCGCAATGTCCGAGCGCTGATCGCGACGAGTTGATCTTCGGCGGTTGTAGATGCTTGATTTCGCGGCGTTGCCACCAGAGGTCAACTCCGCGTTGATGTATACGGGTGTCGGCTCGGGCCCGATGTTGGCCGCCGCGGCAGCCTGGGATGTTCTCGCCGAGCGAGCATTATCGACGGCATCGGTCCTACAGTTCGGTGATCACAGACCTCATGGCGTGTGGCTGGGGCCGGCATCGGTAGCGATGGCGGCCGCGGCAGCCCCGTTTATGTCGTGGATACTGCGACTGCCGGGGTGGCCGAGGCCAAGGGCATGCAGGTTACGGCGGCCGTGGCCGCGGCTATGAAGCGGCGTTTGCGATGACGGTGCCCCCGCCGGTGATTGCGGCGAATCGCGCGTTGTTGGCTTGTTGGTCGCGACGAACTTCTTCGGTCAGAACACACCGGCGATTATGGCCACCGAGACCCATTACATGGAGATGTGGGCGCAGGACGCCACGGCGATGTATGGCTATGCCGGCTGCATCCGTGGCGGCGTCCACGTTCGCGCCGTTTGAGGTTCCCCCGCTGACCACCGTCGCGGCAGCGATTGACGCGGAACCCAGGCGGCCGCCCAAGCCGGTCAGACCGCTGCGAGCACAGCAGCTCAGACGGCATCACGGGCGAGTCCTGCTGCTGTGACCGGCCAGCTGGGCTCTCTGATATCCACCCCGCTGAGTTCCATGCTGTCCGGCAAATAAGTTCGATGATGTCCACCGAGATTAGTTCTATGCTGTCCGGCCAGCTGAGTTCAGTGATGTCTAGCCAGCTCGAGTTCTGTGATGTCTAGCCAGCTGGGTTCGATGATGTCTGCACCGCTGTCCACTGCAGCCGGGTCAGACGTGCTGCCAGCGACTCGC
Organism: uncultured Actinomycetota bacterium; assembly: GCA_963826365.1. Classification (GTDB taxonomy): domain Bacteria; phylum Actinomycetota; class Actinomycetes; order Mycobacteriales; family Mycobacteriaceae; genus Mycobacterium. The sequence continues at coordinate 105,047 of CAWGXA010000027.1, forward strand.
CTCGGCTACCACGTCGACGTCATCCTCATCGTCGCTGTCGTCGTGGACGGCCTCGTCTGCGGCATTTACGTCGGCTGCCAGCCTTGCGGGCACCGGCCGTCTGCGCCGATGTCTACTTTGGGCATTGTCATGGGCTGCGGTTCGCTCATGCCATCCTTGCCCCGACTGCCGGCGTATTCGGTAGCCAATTCCAGCCGTTGGGATTCGCCGTGGGTAACGGTTTCAGCTCGGGAACCGGCATGTTCGCCGCAGTCTGGTATGAGCTCCACGAGATGACCGCGGGCGTGGGACGGGCGGCACCAGCTCGGGCTTCTCTCGGTGCCACAGGGCTGGACTTCGGCCGCCCCTGCATTCAGCCGGTTGGCTCGGCGTTGCCTGGCACCAGCGTGAGCGCGCGTTCGGCGGCGGTGACGTCAGTCGGGCCGGGAAGCCGCCCGGTGGCATGCCGATGACAGGTAGGGCTACCGCGGCGCGCGGTACGAACAATCGCTGTGACCTCCTCCACTGCGGAAGCGGGCACCGTCCGACCGTGGTGCAAGAACGCGATTTACGGCGGATAAGGGAGGGGGCCATCTGAGTGTTTTAAGCCGGCGGTTATGCGACCGCGTAGCCCGTCCGGTGTGTTCACGTCCATCACGTCCAATGATTTTCGAAGTTAAGGAGGCAACCCAATGGCAACACGTTTTATGACTGATCCGCACGCGATGCGGTCCATGGCAGGTCGTTTCGAGATGCACGCGCAGACGGTGTCTGACGAGGCTCGCAAGATGTGGTCGTCCTCGATGAACATCGCCGGCGCTGGCTGGAGTGGGCAGGCCCAGGCGACGTCCTACGACACCATGGGTCAGATGAACCAGGCGTTCACTAACATCGTCAACATGTTGCACAGCGTGCGTGACGGCTTGGTCCGCGACGCGAACAACTACGAGACGCAAGAGCAGGCTTCGCAGCAGATGCTCAGCCACTAGTCGTCAGAACCCACTACCATCCAATACTTTTCGCATAGGAGGATGTAAACAATGAGCATTAACTACCAGTTCGGCGATGTCGACGCCCACGGCGCCCTCATCCGTCAGCAGGCTGCCTCGCTAGAGGCCGAGCACCAGGCCATCGTTCGCGATGTGCTTGCTGCCGGCGACTTCTGGGGCGGCTCGGGTTCGGTGGCTTGCCAGGAGTTCATCACCCAGTTGGGTCGCAACTTCCAGGTGATCTACGAGCAGGCCAACTCCCACGGCCAGAAGGTGCAGAGCGCCGGCAACAACATGGCGAGCACCGACAGCGCCGTCGGCTCCAGCTGGGCATAGCCTTTTTCGGTTGGGAAAGCGCCATGCGGTCATCAGCCGGCACGGCGCATCCGCTGATCGCAAGGAGTCAGCAAGCGCAAGTCACGCGATGGTCATAGGCGTTGTGGTGGTCGAAGACAAGACGTTGTCAGCCGCCCGCGGCTAGCAGCGGCGCCATAGCATCGTTCTGGGAGGGGTGCGAAAGCGACACGGCTCGCACCCGATAACACTACTGCTGCATCAAAGTCGATGCGGCATTGGTGGTTTCGACCGCCTCAACGCGATCGAAGATCGAAGGTTTCAGCAAGCCAGATGATCGCCCGAAACGATCGCCAAGTCACCGACGTTGGTGCCAAGTTCACGCACAAACGTCGTCTCGATCTTGGCAGGTAGACGGGCAGGGGCGCAGGTGCGACGGGACGGCAGAAGCCGGTGCCGAACTCCTCGATGACGTTCGCGGCGGTGCGGTCGCAGCCGTTGTCGGCCAGTTGGATCGGGCGAGACGTTCAGTCGTAAGATAGGCGGCGTCCGCGTCGGTCTGCTCTATGACTTCGCGCACCTTCAGCCGTTCGCGGTACAGTGAGCCGTAAATTTTCGTAACCATCAATGCAAGAACTGCGTGTTCGTCGCCGCACTGCAGCGCCGCGTGGCACACCGAACCGAGAGACGCTCGCCGGCAATGGGTAGGTCGATAGGATCATCTCGCAACACTGGAGGCTCACGTTGGATCTAGGCCCCGCTATTCGGGCCAGCGTGATTTTTTCGCTGGATGAGTTCGCGATGGCGGCACCGTTTCGCACGACGGCATGCCGTCCGATCTAGGTACCCATTCGTTCAGGGGGCTGAGCACTGAGGGGTCAACCATAACTTCTTGTACCGCCCAAATTCTTGATGACGCAAACCCCACCGACACTGCGGTATTGGAGCAACTCCGTGCCGACCCGGTCATCGAATTCATCGATCACCACGAGGAACAAGTCGTTGAATTGTTGGGCCTTCGGCCGCCACCCGATCCCGAGCTGGTTGCCGAATCCTGCCGATGGGCGTACTACCCCTGGCGGAGAGCAGTCGTGGCGGTGCTGGGCCCCCGTGCGTTTCGAGCGGTGCGGTTGGATCGCAACAGGAATCTGATCACCGCCGAGGAACAGGCACGGCTCGGTACGCTGCGCATCGGCGTGGCTGGCTTGAGTGTCGGACATATCATCGCCCACACTTTGGCTGGGCAGGGCATGTGCGGCGAGCTTCGGCTGGCGGATTTCGATCGCATCGAGCTGTCCAATCTCAACCGGGTGCCGGCGACCGTGCTCGACCTGGGCTTGAACAAGGCTGAGGTGGCCGCCCGCAGAATCGCCGAAATCGATCCATACCTCCTCGTCCGGGTTCTGGACGTCGGGCTGACGGTCGACACCATCGACGAGTTCCTCGACGGATTGGATGTCGTTGTCGAGGAGTGCGATTCGTTAGACATGAAGGCGACCCTGCGGGAGGGTGCCCGTGCCCGTCGGATACCGGTGCTGATGGCGACGAGCGACCGAGGACTGCTGGACGTGGAACGTTTCGACCTCGAGCCGCAGCGTCCGATTTTGCACGGTCTCCTCGGCGACTTGGATTTTTCGCGCCTTCCCAGCATGAGTAAGCGGGAAATGGTTCCGCACATGCTGCGTTTCCTCGAAGCCGACGAATTGTCGCCCCGCGTTCTGGCTTCCGTGGTCGAGGTCGACCAGACGCTGTCGACCTGGCCGCAGCTGTCCAGCGAGGTCGTTTTGGGCGCGACTGCAATTGCCGAGTCGGTGCGCCGGATCGGATTAGGCAAAGACCTCCGGTCAGGCCGGACCCGTATTGACGTCGGCTCGGCCCTCGACCGCCTTGACGAACCGCAGATGGCTATTAAGGCCCCCCCGCCGCCGGCGGAGTATCCAGACCCCGCGCTGCCGGGGGTGACGGGCGTCATCGCGGCAGCTGCTATTCGCGCGCCCTCTGCCTCAAATGCGCAGCCGTGGAATGTGGAGACCGGCCCCGACACCATCACCATTCGGCTTGTCCCCGAACACACCTCGACCTTAGACGTCGGGTTCCGCGGCAGCGCAGTCGCGCTCGGAGCGGCCCTCTTCAATGCCAAGGTAGCCGCAGCCGCCCAGCAGGTGCTGGGGCCGGTGACCCTGATGAATGACGTTGGCGATTCACCGTTGGAGGCGACGCTGCACCTGGCTGACGGTGGCGATCCCGAGCTTGCCGGCCTTTACGAACCCATGCTGACTCGTGAGACCAACCGCGGCCTCGGGGCGCCCCGCCCGATTCCGGCAGGCACAGTGAAACTGCTGCGAACTGTCGCCGAGCGGGAGGGCGCCGAGCTCCGATTCGTGACAGATCCGGACGATATCGCCTCTGTGGCGGCGCTTTTCGCTGCCTCCGACCGCATCCGGTATCTCACGCCCCAGCTGCATGCTGAGATGGTTTCCGAGCTGCGATGGCCCGGTGATCCGAGTCCGGAAACCGGAATCGACGTGCTCAGCCTCCAACTCGACCGCGGTGATCTCGCGATGGTCGATATATTGAAGCGCCCCGATGTAATGGCGCAGTTGGCGCAGTGGAATGCCGGGGCTGCGTTGGGCGCGGACACGCGTGTCCGCGTGTTGGCGAGTTCTGCCATAGGCGTCGTTTCGCTGTCGGGTAGTACTTTGGCCGACTTTGCGCAAGGTGGAGTTGCTGCCGAGGCGGTATGGATTACTGCTCAGCAGTGCGGACTTTCGGTTCAACCGATTTCACCGGTCTTCTTGTATGCCCGAAATGTTGACGAGCTTGCCGGATTGTCGGCATCGTTTGCTGGCGAACTCGAGGAATTGATGAAAGCTTTCCGGCGACTTGTCCATACACCTCCCGACAGTTTTGTTGCACTCGTGTTGCGATTAGCCTTCAGTGGCCCGACTTCGGTGCGAAGCCGGCGCAGTATTGAGCGCGTCCGTTTGCTGTAGAGTCAATTGCGGCTACCGTAGGGGGAATGCCCGGTTCGTTGGACGATTTGGTCACTGCGGCGGCCGCCGAAATGATGGCGGCCACGACGGCCAGCCACGTCGCGATCAGTGAACGGGTGCTCGCTGACTTGGTTAGCCACTTCGGCGTGGATTTCGGTTTTCTGCGCCACAACGACCACACGATCCACGCGACAGTGCTCGTAGCTTCATGGCCGCCACGCACGGACGTTCCCGACCCTGACCCGATCGGTGTGGTGTATTTCGCCGATGCCGACTCGGTTTTCGCCAGGGCCGAAACAATGAAAGGGCCCGACGTCCTGCGTCCTGAGGCGGCGAACGCCGACTATCAGCAGAATATCGAGGAGGGCACGGGCGTCCCTGCCAGCTCTCTCGCCTGCGTGCCGTTGTTGTCCGGTGACGTCACCACCGGCATCCTAGGCTTCGTCAAGTTCGGAGACCGGGAATGGCTGCCGGAGGAGCTCAACGCCCTGCAGGCGATTGCCACACTCTTTGCGCAGCTGCAAGCCCGCGTCGTCGCCGAGGAGCAAATCCGCTATCTCGCTGAACACGATGACCTTACCGGCTTGCTGAATCGCAGGGCGCTGATAGCTGACCTGGACGCGCGACTGGCGAAGAGACGATCGGGCCCAATCTCGGTTTTGTTCCTGGATCTGGACCGCTTCAAGGTCGTCAATGATCAGCTCGGTCAAAACGCCGGCGACGGATTTATCGAGGCCTTCGCCGCGCTGTTGCGCACGGTCACCGACGTTCCCTCGGTCATGGCCCGTTTCGGGGGTGACGAGTTTGTGGTCGTGCCGACCCCCCCAATGAACATCGACAGCGCCACGGCCTACGCTCAACGGCTGCAGAGTCAACTTCACAAACAAATCGTGATTGACGGCGAGAGGCTGACCCGTTCCGTCAGTATCGGCGTCGCCACGGGCGTACCGGGAGGTGACAGCGCCTCCGACCTGCTGCGCCGGGCGGATCAGGCCACCCGGTCGGCCAAGCGTACCGGCGGCGCCAAAGTCGTAGCTTTCAGCCCGGAAATGGCTGCAGAGGAAACGTTCCGGAACGAAATCGAATTGCTCCTGCAAGACAGCATTGATAGCGGGAGCGGCGACCTGGTGGTGCACTACCTGCCGGAATTCGACATGGAAACCGGCGTGGTCCTGGGCGCCGAGGCCCTCATCCGTTGGCAACACCCGACTCGCGGGCTGCTAATGCCCGATTCGTTCATCGGCATCGTCGAATCGATCAACCTGGCGGGAAAACTGGGCCGTCTGGTAATGCGGTCAGCCTGTACGCAGTTCGGGCTCTGGCAATCGCGCGGTGTGGGGCAGGGTGCTGTGCTGGCTGTCAACGTATCGCCCGTGCAACTCGTTGCGGACGGGATTATCGATTCGGTTGCCGAAACCATCGACGAGTTCGGGCTCGATGCGAGCTCGGTCTGTCTGGAAATTACCGAAAGCGTCGTGGTCGCAGACATCGATGCAACGCGAAAAACGCTCACCGGATTGAAGGACATTGGCGTACAGATTGCTATTGATGACTTCGGCACCGGCTACAGCGGACTGGCGTACTTGAAATCGCTTCCCGTCGACACGCTCAAGATCGACAGAGGATTTGTCCGTGATCTCGGCAGCAATGTGGGTGACCTAGCCATCGTCCAATCGATTGTGGCTTTGGCGGATGCCTTCGGACTCGACGTGGTGGCCGAGGGCGTCGAAACCGTAAGCGCGGCGAAAACCCTGCTTGGTCTCGGGTGCAAGCGCGCGCAGGGCTTTCTACTGTCCCGCCCCCTGGATAGCGCGGCGATGGGGTCGCTGCTCGCCAAGCGCGTCATACCAATGGACTTCTACGGTGTAACGGCTTAGGCACCCCAGGCCGGTCCGCGACTACGCTGCGCAAGCATTCTCGACCGCTAGGCAGGCACGGTCTCGTAACGGTCAAACTCTCGAGTCAGGTGGTTCGTTTCCATGAGGATTTTGGCGACCTGTTCTGGCTCCGCGTACTTGACGAAATCGCGCCGGTCCCACCACATCATTTTGGTTTGGTACCGCTCGTCGGGGTAGGGCGTCGCGGGAATGGCTGCCACGACCCCGCCGGACGAACGCCACCTGTTCAATACGTAAGCGGCCGCTGTCGCCATGCAGAATTGGACGTCAAGCAGGGCCATCATATGAAAACCGCTGCGGGCAAGAGTGGCGGTGAGACACCGATTCTTGTCGGGATCGTCTGTTACCCACGCCGACTTCATCTCCAAGACGCCGAACGGCACCCGGTCGTTGATCATGTCGCGGACGGTCTGTTGGCCGGGCTGTCCCGCCCATTCAGCAACCGCGTGCGAGTCGTCGGCCGACCGCAGTGGGCCCTTGGCCCGAACGCCCGCTACCATCTTTCCGGTGCGGTCGATCGCGGCCAAGAACATGACCGTATCGGCACCGGTGCACAGAGCGTCAACATCGAGGGCGCCCTCGACACCATGCTTGCGATAGCTTTCCTGTGCGCCGTGCGCATACTCGGTCCACAAGTCGGGGTCAGCCGATGGCTGAGAAAGCACCAGCGTGCAGTCGACGTCGGGATCGTGCCAACTGAGACCTTCCTCGAGTCGGAATTTCTCGGTGCTCACGGTATCCAAGGAAATTACAGTCATCGGCGTCCTTCATGTTGGGGCGCCGACTTCTCGTTTACCTTTCCGGCGCCTTTGGTACGTATGGGATGGATTCATGGCCTTCTGCGGACCACAGCCCTGCCGGACACTGTCAGCCGTTCAGTGGGCCTTCCTTTTTAACGGATCCCAGACTCGGGGGATGCGAACGGCCAGCGTACCGAGGTTCATTATATTACAAATCACAGGGCCCTCAAATACTCAACACAGTTTTCTTAAGCTGGAAAAATGTGCCCAATGAGGCAAAACGGCGCAGCGTTTTGTTACCGCCCGGTAATCTTCGGCTAGACGAAACTTAAGGGAGTGGCGTTGGGTAACCGATCCGGTGCCTGGCTGACCGGTGATTTAATCTGCGAGTTGGGGATACCCCGCGCTCACAATCCTCGCGTACCTGAAACTCAGAATGCTGCCCACCTTCAGTTCCCGGCGGCCAAGGTCGACCTGCGAAAACCCCGCGAGATTGCTTCGCGAATGCTGGTCACGGCTGGAACTGAACGTCGTTGGTGTGACGAGGTTTGCAGCAACGACTTATTGCGCGGCAATACCCGCGACCGGTCCGTGGGAGATCAGTAATAAATTCGCAACGTCCAAGGCCGGAACTCTGAGCATATACGCATTCGGGTGAGCCACTGTCCGATCTTCTCAGCCTTTCAGTAGGGCGGTCGTGGTTAATGCCCTGGCGCACGACCTTTGACCATCTTCAGGCTAGGTTTGGAGTCAGATCGCGAGAGTTCAAGAAGCTTTGTTCGGATCTAGTTATAAAGACTTGGAGAATGTCTTAGCCGGCGCATGCAGCATCGCTTACATGCGTCGTGAGCACAACTTGATCAGGCGCCTATCCGGAGTAGGGCAACAGGATCGATCTATTCAGATGAGAGCTTATTGCTCGCCGAATGTTTGCTAGATCCGAATGCGGCTGCATCGGACTTGGTGCCGGTCGGTCACCGGGTCAATGCGTCAACGCAATCTATTATTCGCAATAGTTCTCGTGGAATCCTTGGTCAGGCTCTTTCTGGCCATCGACCGAGGTGGCGGCTATCGCGTATTCAATGTCTGGTCGGCCTGGGCGTCTCAGCGGGTTGGCCAAACAGACCCTCTTCTCGTTCTTGCCGCATCGCCAACAGGCGCCATAGCCTGAAGCGAATCGGACCGCGAGGTGGGCCGGATGACTGTCGAGGGTGGACGAGTGCAAGGCGGCGGGTCCATGGTAGTGCGAACACCGCAGGTGTCCAGGGCGCATCGAGCTCCCAGAGTCAGCGGGACGTAGTGGCCGAGTTGATCGCGGGGCGGGCGGAAGAGCTCGCTGCGATGGGCATCTTTGCGGGTTGCCCTATCGAGGATTTGGTGGCGTTGGCGGCGCGGGTTCAGCTGTTGCGCGCTGCGGCCGGTCAGGTGCTCATGCAGCAGGGGGAGCCGGCGGTGTCGTTTCTGCTTATCTCGTCGGGTACCGCCGAGATAAGACACGTCGGTGCTGATGGTGTGGTGGAGGTCGGCCAGGCGGCTGCGGGCGAGATTGTCGGGGAAATCGCCCTGTTGCGTGACATCCCGCGGATCGCGACGGTCATTACGGCCGAGCCGCTGACGGGCTGGGTCGGCGATAACGACGCCTTCACCGTGATGGTGCATATTCCCGGGGTGATGCCACGGCTGCTGCGCACGGTGCGTCAGCGTCTTGCGGCTTTCATCACGCCCATCCCGATCCGGGTTCGCGACGGGGCGCTGCTCCTGTTGCGCCCGGTTTTACCCGGGGACGACGAGCGGACTGTGCACGGTCATATCTTATTTTCCAGCGAGACGCTGTATCGCCGGTTCATGACGGCTCGGCTGCCCAGCCCGGCGTTGATGCACTATCTGTCGCAGGTCGACTATGTCGACCATTTTGTCTGGGTGGTGACCGACGGGATCGATCCGGTGGCCGACGCGCGCTTTGTTCGTGACGAGTCCGACCCGACCGTGGCCGAGATCGCGTTCACCGTCGCCGACGCCTATCAGGGCCGGGGGATCGGCGGCTTTTTGATTGGTGCGCTGGCCATCGCTGCGAGGGCTAGCGGAGTTGAAAGATTCTCCGCGCGAATGCTTTCCGATAATGTGCCGATGCGTGCGATCTTGGATCACTTCGGCGCGGTCTGGCAGCGCGAAGACATCGGCGTCATTACGACGGTGATCGAGGTGCCCGGCCCGCGTGAACTGGGCATAAAACGTGAGCTGGCCGACGAGATCAACCGCGTGGCCCGCCAAGTTGTCGAGGCGCTCGGCTGAGTCACCACATCTGTTCGATCAATTCGGACTCGTCGAGCCACCAGGGCCGCCTCGGGTGTGGCGCGACGGTCAGGATCGGCGCGGCTACGGTTGAGCCTGTGGGTGTTGAGCTGAGCACCAATTCCGAGGTCGGAACGCTGCGGGTGGCGATCCTGCACCGCCCCGGCGCCGAGCTGCGGCGACTTAATCCGGGCAACAACGACCAACTGCTGTTCGATGGCTTGCCCTGGGTCGCGGGCGCACAAGAAGAGCACGACAAGTTCGCCGAGCTGCTGCGGTCGCGCGGGGTGGATGTGTTGCTGCTGTCCGACCTGCTGACCGAGGCACTCAGTCACAGCGGGGCCGCCCGGATGCAGGGAGTCGCCGCCGCCGTCGATGCGCGCCGCCTCGGAGTGCCGCTGGCGCAAGAGCTTTCCGCCCACTTGCGCGGCCTGGACCCGGCCAAGCTGGCGCACGTGCTGATGGCAGGCATGACGTTCAACGAGTTGCCCTCTGATACCCGGACCGACGTGTCGCTGGTGCTTCGCATGCACCACGGCGCGGATTTCGCCATCGAGCCCTTGCCGAATCTGGTGTTCACCCGTGACTCGTCGATATGGATCGGCCCACGGGTGGTGATTCCGTCGCTGGCGCTGCGGGCCCGCATCCGCGAGGCCTCGCTGACCGACCTCATCTACGCCCATCACCCGCGGTTCACCGGGGTGCGCCGCGCCTACGAATCACGCACCGCCCCGGTCGAGGGCGGTGATGTATTGTTGCTCGCCCCTGGCGTCCTTGCCGTCGGGGTGGGCGAGCGGACCACTCCGGCCGGTGCAGAAGCATTGGCGCGCAGTCTTTTTGACGATGATCTCGCGCACACGGTGCTTGCCGTGCCGATCGCCCAGCGGCGGGCGCAAATGCACCTGGACACGGTGTGCACGATGGTCGACGCCGACACGGTGGTGATGTACGCCAACATCGTCGACACGCTGTCGGCCTTCACCCTCCAGCGCACGCCCGACGGGGTGTCCATCGGCGACGAGACGCCGTTTCTCGAAGCCGCGGCCAAGGCGATGGGGATCGACAAGCTGCGGGTTATCGACACCGGCCTGGATCCGGTCGTCGCCGAACGGGAACAGTGGGACGACGGCAACAACACCTTGGCGTTGGCGCCCGGTGTCGTCGTCGCTTACGAGCGCAATGTGCAGACCAACACTCGCCTGCAGGAGGCGGGCATCGAAGTGTTGACCATCGCGGGGTCAGAACTGGGCACCGGCCGTGGTGGTCCCCGCTGCATGTCGTGTCCCGTCGCCCGCGACCCCCTCTAACTTCGCGGCAAGGCCTAGCGCCAGCTGGGCAGCCAGATCTCCATGTTCCAGGTCTCTTGCGAGATGGGCAGACCGGTGAGCACCGGGAACAGCCAGGCGAAGTTGGTCACCACGAGCGCCACGTAACAGCTCACGGCGATGAGCCCCAGCGTCCGGCCTTCCCGGCTTTGGCCCGGTCGATGCAAGATATCGCCGCAGATCAGCGCGATGGCCATCACCAGGAACGGCGCCATCGTCGCCGCGTAGAAGAAGTACATCTGCCGGTCGATGTCGGCGAACCACGGCAGCCATCCGGCGCAGTAACCGACGAGTGCCACGGCGTAGCGCCAGTCCCGGCGAACCGTCGATCGCCAGAGGGCGTACAGCAAGACCGGCACCGCCAGCCACCACATGGCGGGCGTGCCGACCAGCATCTCGGCCTTGACGCAGGATTGCGCGCCGCACCCGCCGACGTTCTGCTGATCGATGGCGTAGAGCACCGGCCGCAACGACATCGGCCAGCTCCACGGTTTGGATTCCCACGGGTGGTAATTGCCGGCGGCATTGGTCAGCCCCGCATGGAACTGCAGCGCCTTCGCGCTGTAGTGCCACAGCGAGCGAAGGGCATCGGGGACAGGGACAACGCTCTGCGGGCCAATGGTCATGCCGACCTCGTGCCGGTCGATCGCGGTCTCCGAGGCGAACCACGGCGCGTAGCTGGCCAGGTACACCGCTACGGGGATGACGCCAAGCGCATACCCGGTGGGGATCAAGTCACGTCGCAACGTTCCCAGCCACGGCCTGCTCACCTGATACTGGCGGCGCGCGGCCACGTCAAAGGCCAACGACATCGCGCCGAAGAACACCACGAAGTAAAGGCCGGACCACTTTGTCCCGCAAGCCAATCCGAGGAGGACCCCCGCCAAGAAGCGCCACCAGCGCACGCCCAGCCGCGGACCCCACACGGTCGCGGTGCTGCGGCCCTCCAGCAGTGCGACGTGCATCCGTTGTCGGACTTGATCGCGGTCGACGATGAGCGCGCCGAACGCCGCGACCACGAAGAAGGTCAGCAATCCGTCGAGCAGCGCGGTGCGCGCGGCGACAAAGCTGACGCCGTCGCAGATGAGCAGCACGCCGGCGATGGCGCCGACAATCGTCGAGCGGCTGATCCGGCGCACGATCCGCGTCACCAGCGTCACCATCACCACGCCCAGCAGCGCGCCGGTGAACCGCCAGCCCACCCCGTCGTAGCCGAACAGCGCCTCGCCGAACGCGATCAGTTGCTTGCCGACCGGCGGGTGGACCACCAGGCCGAACCCGGGGTTGTCTTCCACGCCGTGGTTGTGCAGCGCCTGCCAGGCCTGCGGCGCGTAGTGCTTCTCGTCGAAGATGGGTGTGCCGGCATCGGTCGGCGAGCCCAGGTTGATGAACCTGGTGATCATCGCCACCAGGGTGATGACGCCGGTGACTGCCCAGCCGCGGAAGCGATCGGTGGGCCCGAAATCTGCGACTGGCAGCAACGGCCCGGGGCTGACGACCGGGACAACACGCTCCTGGACGGCGATCGGCGTTTCGCTGGGCGGGGCAGACATCGGTGTCGATCGTAGGCTGTCCGTCATGTCCCATGGTCGCCTGTTGCTCGGTGCGACCCCATTGGGCCAGCCGTCGGATGCCTCGGCGCGGCTGATCAATGCGCTGCGCGACGCCGATGTGGTGGCGGCCGAGGACACTCGGCGGGTGCGAACGCTCGCGTCCGCGCTCGACGTCACCATCACCGGACGGGTGATCAGCATGTTCGACCAGGTCGAGGCCGCGCGGGTGCCGGCGCTGGTCGAGGAGATCAAAGCCGGGGCGACCGTGTTGGTGGTCAGCGACGCCGGCATGCCGCTGATCAGCGACCCGGGCTATCGGCTGGTCGGGGCGTGTGTCGAGGCCGGGCTCCCGGTCAGCTGTTTACCCGGGCCGTCCGCGGTGACGACCGCCCTGGCCGTATCGGGTCTGCCGTCGGAGAAGTTCTGCTTCGAGGGATTCGCCCCACGCAAAAGCGGCGCGCGCAGAACATGGTTGGCCGCCTTGGCCGACGAGCGACGCACCTGTGTCTTCTTTGAATCGCCGCGCCGGTTGGCGGCGTGCCTGCGCGATGCCGTCGAGGAGCTCGGCGGTGAGCGGTCGGCCGTGGTCTGCCGCGAGCTGACCAAGGTGCACGAGGAAGTGCTGCGCGGATCGCTCGACGAGCTCGCGGCATGGGCGGTCGACGGCGTGCTCGGCGAGATCACCGTCGTGCTGGGCGGCGCGACCCCGCGCGCCGACCTGCCCGCGCTGGTAGCCCAAGTGCAGGAGCTCGTCGCTGACGGCGCTCGGGTCAAGGACGCCTGTGGCGAGGTCGCCGGGTCGCATCCGGGAGTACGTTCGCGCCAGCTCTACGACGCGGTGCTGCAGTCGCGTCGCGAGGGGTTAACCGACTGAAGCCGCGCTGGTGCGATAGGGCAGCCCGACGACGGGCGCGGCCTTGTGCAGGCATTCCGCCCATTCGGCGTCGGGATCGGAATCGGCGGTGATGCCGCCGCCCACGCCCAGCACGGCCCGGCCCCGCGCGTCGAACTCCACGGTGCGAATCGCGACGTTCAGCTCACACCCGGCCGCGGGGGACGCTAAACCAACTGTGCCGCAATATATTCCACGTCGACGAGATTCCCACTGCGAAATCAATTGCCGGGCACGGTGTTTGGGTGTGCCCGTGACGGACGCCGGCGGGAAGGCGGCGTCTAGCAGTGCCGACATCGGCAGCTCGACGGGAACCTGTGCTGAGACCGTCGACACCAGATGCCACACGCCAGGGGCGCGTCGCACCACCAACAGCTCAGGCACCCGTACCGTGCCGGTGACCGCCACCCGGCCGAGGTCGTTGCGGACCAAGTCGACGATCATGATGTTCTCCGCCACCTCTTTTGGCGAAGCCCGTAGCGCCGACGGCCAGGCATCCAGCGGCAAGGTGCCCTTGATCGGGCTCGACGTCACGCCCGCGCCGCGGCGCTGCAGGAAAAGTTCCGGAGACAATGAGGCCACCGCACCCCACGCCCCGGCGACATAGGCCGCCCGGGCCGGCGACGTCCGTGCCACGCCGTCGATGAAGAAGTCCAGCGGAGTTCCGGCGACCGTCCCGGTGAACTGCGTGCACACGCAGGCCTGATAGACCTCGCCCGCGCCGATGGCGTCGAGGCAGGCAAGTACGCCGCCGCGATGTGCCTTGCGGTCGGCCACGTCCCAGTCGATCCGGCAGTCGCGGATGGGCGTCGGCGTCGCGGCCAGTGCGGCGGCCAGCCAGTCGGGCATGGACGCACCAGAAAGGCTTTCGAACCACCAATGCCCGTCCCGGTCGCGGCGCAGCACACAGTCCGTCCAGCCGCCGGCGGCTTCCGGTATCCGGTTTCCCCGCCCGTCGGCGCCCGCGTCCGGATAAGACAGGTACCCGACCCAGCCGCCGCCCACCGCGCCGCACTCCGATACCTGCGAGTCGAGTTGGACCGCGAAGGCGTCAGCGGCGGCCACCGGCAGCACCGCCACGCTCGGCGCGATCACCGCCAGGGCGCCGAACCAGTCGCCGGTCAGCGCGGCCGGCGGCGGCAGACCGAGCCGGCCGGTGGCATCGCCCACGGCGCGCAGCACCCGGGGTGCCTCGCCAAGGTCGCCGAGCCGCTCGATCCGCACCGCCCTAGCTTGACAGAAGGGTGGATTTTCGCACCCCAGGGCTGCCGTCGGGCTAGCTGCGGCTGATGTCGCGGGCGGTCGCCAGGGCGGCCAGCTTGTCGGGGTTGCGCATCACGTAGAAGTTGGTGATCTTGTCCTCGGCGATCTCCAGCGTGATCACGCCCTCGAGCTGTTCGCCGAGGTACAGCAACACCGCCGGCGCGCTGTTGCAGGTCACCATTTCCACGCGCAACTCCGGCCCGGCTATGCGTATCAACCCGGCGATGGCCCGGGCCACCCGTTCGGCACCGACGACGGGCCGCCGCGCCGCCGAAACCTTGCCGCCACTGTCGGCCATCCAGGTGGCGTCCGGCGCCAGCATTGCCACCAGCGCGTCTACATCGCCGCTGGCCGCGGTGGCCAGGAACTGGGCGGTGATCTCGGCGTTGCGTTGCGGGTCAACCGTGTCGAAACGCTTGCGCCGGGATCGCACGTGTTCGCGGGCCCGGTGTGCCACCTGCCGCACGGTCGGCGCCGGTTTGCCGACCGCGTCGGCGATTTCGGCGTAGTCGAAACCGAACACTTCGCGCAGCACGAACACCGCTCGTTCGTCGGGGCTCAGTGTTTCCAGCAGTACCAGCATGGCCATCGAAACTGATTCCGCCAGAACAACATCGGCTGACGGATCCTGGTCGTCGAGGAGCAGTGGCTCAGGCAGCCACGGGCCGACATACTCCTCGCGGCGGCGCGCCCCGGCCCGTAATGCGTTGAGCGCCTGACGGGTGACCAGTTGGGCCAGATAGGACTTGGTGTCGTTGACCGTCGAGAGGTCGACGGCCGCCCACCGCAGATAGCTGTCTTGCAACACGTCGTCGGATTCGGTCGCCGAGCCCAGGATTTCGTAGGCAATGGTGAACAGCAACGGCCGCAGCAGGGTGAACCGTTCGGCGTGCTCACCATTGGTGCTCATCGCAGTGTTGCCTGATGGTCGGCCGGCAGTTGCGCGGGCCGGTCGCCGCCCTTGAGCCAGAAGTACGAGCCGGGCTTTGCGGCCTCGCGCCGGATGGCCCACAGGGTGGCCTTGCAGACCGCTTCCTTGATGGATGCGGCGCTTCGGCCGGCCACGACCACGTTCACCGGCGTGTCGTCCTTGCGCGCCAACTGAATGGTGGCGTGGGCGCGACCTACGCTGATGCACTGCCCCGTGAACGCCTGGTTGAGTAGCGCCGGCGCGGTTCCCGCGATGCGGCTGAGCACGGTGTTGGCGGCCTGGGCCCCCAACGGCCCGGCGGCCTGGCAGCTCATCCGCAATGGCTGGCCCGATGGTGCGGCCGCGTCGCCGGCGGCGACGACGCGGTCGTCGTCGAGGCTGGTCAGTGTTTCGTCGGTGAGCAGCCGGCCCAGGGCGTCGGTGCGCAGCCCGCTGCGCGCGGCCAGATCGGGCACGCCGAATCCGGCCGTCCACACCGTTGCCGCGCTGGGCAGCACCGCCCCGTCAGACAGCACCACGGCATCCCATCCGACCTCGCTCGCGCTGACGGATTCCAACACGGTGACGCCGAGTTTGTGCAGTGTCTTGGCCACCGACCGCCGACCCCGCTTGCTCAGTGACGGCCCGAGCGTCCCGCCGCAGAGCAAAGTCACCGGCCGTCCAGCCTCGGCCAGCTCGGCGGCCGCTTCAATCCCGGTCAGTCCGGCGCCGACCACGGTGATGGGTGCGTCAGGCGGCAGGTCGGCGAGCGCGTAGCGGAGCCGCTGGGCACCCTCCAACTCGGCGATCGAATAGGCGAATTCGGCGGCGCCGGGTACCCGAGACAGTTCGGCGGCCTTCACGCCGGTGCTGCCGACGGCGTAGATCAGGTAGTCGTAGTTCAGCTCGGTGCCGGAGGTCAACACCACGCGGCGACCGACGGCCTCGATACGCGCGACGGTGTCGACGATCAACTGGATTCCGTCGCCCAGCAGCGAGTCGTAATCGGCGGTCGCGGCGCCGGTCTCCGCGACCAACTGGTGCAAGCGAATTCGCTCGACGAAAACCGGACGCGAATTCACCAGGGTGATTTCGATGTCCTTACGCTGCCGCAGATGGTTGGCGGCCAGGGTGCCGGCGTATCCGCCGCCGACGATGACGACATGGGTCTTTTGCCCGGGCAGGTCGGTCATTGCTGTCTCCTAGGTTTGCGGGACTTGTGCCCTGGAGACACCGCAGGCCGGCCAAGCGTGACAAGTTGGCCGGCAACTGTGAGCTGACTCACGTAAAACCTCGGCTCAGCCGTCCTTGGGGACGAAGGCAAAGTTGTTCACGTAGACGCCGCGGGGCGCCCAGTCGTTGTCCCGGTCGCCGACGTTGGCCGGATTCTGGTGCTGGGTCGCGTCGAACTCTTCGATCGGGCGCCGGACGTCGTCGAGGTCGAAGTAACCCGTGTAGCCGAGCCCGGTCAACAACGTGGTGATCGCGCCGACGGCGTCGCATCTGCTGTGGTCTCTGGTGCGATTTGCGGAGCCACCAGCCGAGTGGACAGCTTGTCGACGCCTAGCGGGCACCCACGCGTGCAGCGTGGCCAGGCGATAATTGCCGCCCAGCTGCGTGCATCGTGCGTGTTACGCTTCGCGCTATTAATATCGAGTCGTTACCTGCCCTTTTCCGAATACACTTACTTGCCAGCTACGCGAACACTTGGGGCTGTTGAAGACGACCATCCCCTGATTGTTCCTGGCGCCCAGCCGGGACATGTGCCACATCGGAGGTCCCCGTGCCGCGTAGCCTGGACCTCGTCGTCACCTCCGTCGCCACGAAGCTGATGGAGGTCACGGGATCCACTGCGACTCAGGTCAGTGAAAAGGTACTCGCAGAGCTCGTCGAGCAGTTCGATGTGGACGCCAGCTTCCTACGGCACCATGACCACGACATCCGGGCCTCGATCCTGGTTGCCGAGTGGCCGCCGCGAGTGGACGTTCCGGACCCGGATCCGATTGCCGTCGTCCAATTCAGCAGCGCCGACCCAGTGCTCGTCCAGTGTGAACACCGCAGGAAGCCATTCGTGATAGGGCCGGACCAGACCAGCCGTTCGTTTTATCGGTGGGTCGTGGGAGCCAAGCAGGAGTTGCCCTCGGTGGCCGCCGCGCCGCTCGTCTCGGGCGAGCTGACCACCGGCGTGCTCGGCTTCGTCAAGTTCGGCGCCCGGAAGTGGAAGCAAAAGGAGATCAACACGCTCGAGGCGGTCGCCGCTCTTTTTGCTCAACTCCAAGCCCGCATCGCAGCCGAAGAAAAGCTACGTTATCTGGCCGAGCACGACGACCTCACCGGCCTATACAACCGTCGGGCGTTGGTTGCGCACCTTTCCGAAAGGCTCGCCGCGGGGAGCCCCGGACCCGTCGCCCTTTTGTATCTCGACCTGGACCGGCTGAAGTCGATCAACGATTACCTGGGCCATACCGCCGGCGACTGGTTCATCAGGGCGTTCGCGCAACGCATTCGGGCTTGCGTGGGAAGTCAGAGCATGATCGCCCGGTTGGGTGGCGATGAGTTCGTCGTGATTCCCAACCAACCGATGTCGACCTGGATTGCAGAGTCCTTCGCCCGCCGCCTGGTGACGATGCTGCGCGAGCGCCTCGCCATCGGCGGCCACATGATCACCCGTACCGTCAGCATTGGGCTGGCGGTAGGCGTGCCGGGGCGTGACAACAGCGCCGATCTACTGCGTCGTGCTGACGAGGCGGTGCTGACCGCCAAGCGTGGGGGCGGCAATCAGATCGCGGTCTCCACCGATGACATGTCTCTAAAAAACGCCTTTCGCAACGACATCGAGCTTCATCTGCAGGGTGACATTGACAGCGAAGCGTTGCTGCTGCACTACCTGCCCGAGGTCGACTTGTGGACCGGCGCGATCGTCGCCGTAGAGGCGCTGGTCCGGTGGCGGCACCCGATTTGGGGGTTGCTGCTACCGGATTCGTTCCTCGGGGTGGCCGAATCGACCAACCTCGCAGGGGAACTGGGCCGGTGGGTGATGCGAACCGCGTGCGCCGATTTCAGCCGGTGGCGAGCCAACGGTATCGGAGAGAGCGCCATATTGCGCATCAATGTGTCGCCCGTTCAACTGATCACCCGCGATTTCGTGCGTAGCGTTGCCGACACCATCAAGGAGTTCGGCATCGATGCCGGATCGGTATGCCTGGAGATCGCCGAACGCGCTGTGGTGCACGACATGGAAACCACCCGCAGAACCCTCGCGGAGCTCAAGGAGGTCGGGGTCCAGATCGCTATCGACGACTTCGGCACCGGCTTCGCGGTGTTGTCGCAACTGAAGTCACTGCCGGTCGACATCGTCAAAATCGACACCGCATTGGTGCGCGACTTGGGCACCAACGCTGGTGACCTGGCGATCGTTCGGGCGATCATCGGGCTGGCTGACGCATTCGGCTTGCAACTGGTCGCCAAGGGAGTCGAGACACCCGCTGCCGCACTCACTTTGATGCAACACGGATGTCACCGGGCGCAGGGGTTCTTGTTGTCGAGACCCGTGGCGGCCGACGCCATGGAGTCACTGCTGTCCGGGGGCCGGATCCGGATGCCGTTCCTCGCCGATCGCGAGGCGTAGTCGTTGGGCGCGATCTAGCACTGGTGAGGATCTTCTGCTCGTTGAGTAATGGCGCGCCGGCCGTTGTCGCGTGCGCGGCGCTGGTGCTAAACGGATGCGGTGGGCGGAGTAACCCCGGGCCGCTGTCCGCGACGGTGAAGTCAGGCCATACCGACCACCGTTCGTGAGATATCCAATCCGCTGCGCGGCCAGTACGAAGATGTGAATCCGCTTTTCCGGCAAGGCAATCCCGCGCAACGGCGGATCCGGCGAGGCCTGCATCGTATGACGCCAAGTTCCGTGTCTCGTGGCCGCAGGTGCAGCCTACCGATCCGCGCACGCTGCCCCTCGACGCTCCTGACGATCGCAAGTTCGCGGGTACGCCTACAGCTGCGGATGGGGCAGGGGCGGACTGAACCTGCGCGAATCGGTTGTCGGTCGGAAAGGCTGCAGGAGAGGCTATTAGACGAATAGGCCAAGCCCTCGCCGGAGTTGCCGAGCAAGCCATCGCAGAGGTGATGTCGATCAACAGTGTGAGCCCCAGGATGTGGGAAGCCTGATGGTGTTTCCGCCAATTCCTCAGGCGGCGCGCAGCACTCGCGATCAATGCCAGCCGACCGGCACGGATTCTGATTGGCGGCCGGAAGGTCGGAGGATCGCGACGGCGTAGCAGCGGCTGTTACGCTTATCCTTCTGACCGGAAGATATTGAGACGCCGGAGGCCCGGAATCTAAGCAGATCGACGCAACTCCGGAGGTGCAGAAGCGATGGCGCGCCAGGTTCGATCCGAAGCCACCCGGCGAAAGATCCTCGATGCCGCGATTGAGGTGTTCGGCGAGGTCGGGTATGCCGCCGCCGGGTGGAACACGATCATCGAGCGGACGGGGATGACCAAGGGAGCCCTCTATCACCATTTCGACTCGAAGGAATCACTGGCGTCGGCCATCATCGAGGAAGGTTCCGAAGCGGTACTTATCGCCTTCCGCAATGTGTGTGGGTCGTCGTCGCCGGCGTTCGAGAATATGGTCCATGGCACGTTCACGATCGCGAATGTGCTGAGCTCGGATAAGACGGCCCACGCGGCCGAGCAATTGGCCTCTGCCCTAAGCGGATTCAACAAAGCGGCAGCACGCTTCTGCGGGGACTTAGTTGAGATGATGGCGGATCAGGCTCAGCGGTCAAGCGCTGAAGGAGACCTCCGACAAGACCTTGATCCGGTACTAGTCAGTGAGTCGCTCATCGGCACCATGTTCGGAATGCGATTGCTGTCCAACGCGAAATCAGTTAAGGGCTTAGCCGGCGACGCTGTCGAACTCACCGGCCGTATAAGTGGAATGTGGGAGTTTTTGCTGGCCGGCATCGTTGCCGAGGCGTCGCTTCCGTATTTCCGCCAATTCTTAGCGCGCGAGGCCCTCCGCCATGCCCGGCCTGCTGCGGCTTCCCCTGGTGACACCGTCGCGCGAGAAGACAACTAGGCGTTCCCGACTGCCTGGTCAGGCGAATCGTCTCGACGATCCGGGCAGGAATGCCGGCCGTCACGGGAGGGTCGGGCACCGGTCTGGTAACAACAGCTTCCGAAGGGATGCTCGCGCGATCGCCGATATCGACGTCGAGGACCATGGCAAGGGGATAGATCCAGACATCGCCCACGATGCCCCTTGCCACTGGCTTCACCGATCGTCACGCCCCGCTGGACGTGACAACTCGCGCCGATGCGGGCCCTGTAATGCGCCCAGCTCGGGTCGGGGTGTACGAGGATAGAACACGAGCCTTTCGCCCAGGAGCTTCGTCCGCAGTCTCAACCAATAGCGACGGGGTGGCCGAACGGCGTTCTGGAAGTGTTCGTCCAGTATTGGGATTTTCGCAATAAACGTTGGAAAATAAGCGGGGCGCGCAAAGTCGGTAGCCGAACTTCCGCCGCGCCAAGACGGTTCGCCCTCAAGTCCGCCGCCAGGTAAGCGTCAAGTTCTCGCCCGTCTTGATCATCCGAGAAACCACTAGAAGTCCCGAACGGCGACAGCTCCATACCCATGGCTAACGCTTTACTTCCCACAACTGCTCAGTCAGATCCTGGAACGCCGCGAGGGCAAACTGGTCGTCCACCCGCATTCCCGCGGACCTGCTCATAAGCGCCCGCACGGCCGAGCCGTCCTTGTGCGCCAGTTCGACGACCATATTCGCGAGGGCATGAACGACCGTTAGCAGGGATTCCGAGGCCGGAGCCTGGTGGAAGATCTGATCGAATCGCAGCGACAAGACCTCGTCCGGCTCCCAGCCCACCATCTCGGCAAATGCGGTGTTAGTGAATAAGATGTTGCCGTCATGCCCGATGGCGAGCATGGGAATCGGGATCCTCTCCAGCACGACCAATGCCGGCAACTGCTTCAAGCTGGTCATCGGCGATTGGCTGTGATGCCGGTTTCGTCGTCGCTCCACAGGCCGATTATTGCCTATGGCAGGGGGTATGCCGTGCACTATTTCTCAAGGCCGACAGTCTCGACTGCTGATCGTCAGCGCCGCGTTCGCCGTAGCCGCAGCCACCGACATGCCCCCGCGTTTGGACCGGGATCGCGGGCTATACCGGAGCGTGCGCGGTAGTCGTCGGCATGGGGGTATCGCGGAAGGCAACAGGCCCCCGTGAATACGGTTGTGCTGCAACCTCATGCGGCACTCGCCGTCGGCGCCGGATGCTCGTCTCGTTCCCATCACTTCGTTCGGTTCAGTCAACGTCGGAAGCCGGCTGATAGCGCGGGAACACGCCCGTCGGGGGTGGCAGCGACGTGCCCGGGGCCAGCCGAGCGCCGATGGCAGCGAAAGTTCGCTGCTCGTCGGTTTGACCGAGCAGGTCGAGCAGCTTGGCGCCGGAGTCGGGCATCACCGGCTGTACCAGCAACGCCGCGATGCGGACGGCCTCGCACGTGATGTAGAGGACGGTGCGAAACCGCGCCTGATCCGCCTCGGATTCGCTCTTGCGCAAAACCCACGGCTGCTCGGCCGAGAAGTATTTGTTCGCCTCCCCGAGCATCAGCCAGATCGTTTCCAACGCCAGATGCATGGCCTGCTCGTCGAAGCTGGCGCGGACCCGCTCCAACAATCCGTCGGCCGTCTTGAGCAACTCATTGTCAGCGGCGGTGAACTCCGCGGGTTGCGGTACCACCCCGTCCAGATTCTTGGCGACCATCGACAACGACCGCTGTGCCAGGTTGCCGAGCTCATTGGCCAAGTCGGTGTTGATTCGGGTGATGATCGCGTCTTCGCTGTAGCTGCCGTCCTGTCCGAACGGCACCTCGCGCAACAGGAAATAACGCACCTGGTCCAGGCCGAACGTGTCGACCAGGGTCACCGGGTCGACGATGTTGCCCACTGACTTGCTCATCTTCTCGCCCTTGTTGAGCAGGAAGCCGTGCGCGAAAACCCTTCGCGGCAGCTCGATTCCGGCCGACATCAGAAACGCCGGCCAGTACACGGCGTGGAACCGGATGATGTCCTTGCCGATCATGTGCAGATCGGCGGGCCAGTAGCGGCGGAACAATTCGGAGTCGGTGTCGGGAAAGCCGACCCCGGTCAGATAGTTGGTCAGCGCGTCGACCCAGACGTACATGACGTGGTCGGGATGCTCGGGAACTTTGACGCCCCAGTCGAACGAGGTGCGCGAGATGGACAGGTCACGCAGCCCCCCGGAGACAAAGCTGACCACTTCGTTGCGCCGCACATCCGGCGCGATGAAATCCGGGTTGGCTGCGTAGTGGGCCAGCAACTTGTCGGTATAGGCCGACAGCCGGAAGAAGTAGGTCTGCTCCTCGGTCCAGGTCACCGGGGTGCCCGTTTCGACGGCGATCCTGGTCCCGTCCACCTCCGTGGTTTCGGATTCGACGAAGAATCGCTCGTCGCGCACCGAGTACCAGCCGGAGTAGGTGTCCAGGTAGATGTCGCCGGCGGCTTCCATCCGTCGCCAGATCTCCTTGGAGGCCTCGTGGTGGTCGGCGTCGGTGGTGCGGATGAACCGGTCGAAGGAGATGTTCAGTTTCTCCTGCAGGCGCTGAAACACGTCGGAGTTGCGCCGGGCCAGTTCGGCGGTGGGAATGCCCTCGGCCGCCGCGGTCTCGACCATCTTGAGGCCGTGCTCGTCGGTGCCGGTAAGAAAGCGGACGTCGACGTCGTCGAGCCGCTTGAACCGGGCGATAGCGTCGGTGGCGATGTACTCATAGGCATGCCCGACGTGCGGGTTGCCGTTGGGGTAGGTGATCGCGGTGGTGACGTAGTAGGGCCTCATCGAGACTCCACCTTATTGTGTGCGCGTGAGCTCCAACCGACGAGAACGTGAAGCACCGCCCGCCCCGGAGCCGCTGGGGCCGCTGATCGACGCGCATACCCACCTGGATGCCTGCGGTGCCCGCAACGCCGATGACGTCAATGCCATCGCTGACCGCGCCGCGGCCGTCGGTGTGGGCGCGATGGTCACCATCGCCGACGATCTGGAATCGGCGCGCTGGGTAACCCGTGCCGCCGAGTGGGATCCGCGGGTTTACGCCGCGGTGGCGCTGCACCCGACACGTGCCGACGCGCTCGACGACGCCGCGCGGGCCGAGATCACAGCGCTGGCGACTCATCCGCGAGTGGTGGCCGTCGGCGAGACCGGCATGGATATGTACTGGCCTTCGCGACTGGACGGTTGCGCCCAGCCCGAGGTGCAGCGGGCAGCCTTCGCTTGGCATATCGATCTGGCCAAGCGGTTACAGAAACCGCTGATGATCCATAACCGGGAGGCCGACGCCGAGGTGCTCGACGTATTACGCGCCGAGGGTGCTCCCGACGTGGTGATCTTCCATTGCTTTTCGTCAGACAGCGCGATGGCCCGCCGCTGCGTGGATGCCGGCTGGTTTCTCAGCCTGTCCGGGACCGCGAGCTTCCGCAACGCTCGCGCGCTGCGCGAAGCCGTTCAGCTGATACCGGCCGAGCAGCTGCTGGTGGAGACCGACGCGCCATTTTTGACACCGCATCCTTACCGTGGCGCTCCGAACGAGCCGTATTGCCTTCCATATACTGTGCGGGCGATCGCAGAACTGGTCGATCGACCGGCCGAAGAATTGGCGCGAATCACCACGGGTAATGCTCGCCGGGTCTATGGACTGGACTCGCCGACCGGGTGATTTGCACAACAGCCTCGTGGCAGAGTTGCCCAACATTGGCCGGTTCGTTACCGTCTTGTGATCATCGTTGGTTCGTGAGTCTTTGTGACATTGCTGCTGGATAGGCCATTCAAGTGGTCGCTGAGGTCGGAGTAAACGGGAATTGACTGTACTGGCGAAGCTGCATCAAACCCCCTCACCGATGTTGCGCTTAGTAGTCGGAGGGCTGCTCGTAGTATTGGTATTCGCCGGCGGCTTTGCCGTCTCGGTATCCAAGACGGTGACATTGACCGTCGACGGCATCGCGATGCGAGTGACCACGATGAAGTCGCGAGTGATCGACATCGTCCAGGAGAACGGCTACGTCGTCGACGGGCGTGACGACCTCTACCCAGCCGGCGACGTGCAGGTCCGCGACACTGACAAGATCGTGTTGCGCCGCAGCCGGCCGTTGCAGATCTCGCTGGACGGCCAAGACGTCAAGCAGGTGTGGACGACGGCCTCCACCGTGGACGAGGCGCTGGCCCAACTCGCGATGACCGATACCGCCCCTGCCGCCGCCTCGCGGGGCAGCCGGGTTCCGCTGGCCGGCATGGCGCTGCCGGTCGTCAGCGCCAAGACGGCCCAGATCAATGACGGCGGCGTGATCCGCACCGTGCACCTGCCCGCCCCGAACGTCGCGGGGCTGCTGAGTGCCGCGGGCGTGCCGCTGCAAGAGACCGACACGGTGCTGCCCAGCGCGACCTCGCCGGTGGTGGACGGCATGCAGATCCAGGTGACGCGGAACCGCATCGAGCGGGTCACCGAGCGAATCCCGCTGTCGCCGAACGCGCGCCGCGTCGAGGACCCCGACATGAACATGAGCCGGCAGGTCGTCGAAGACCCGGGCAGCGCGGGCACGCAGGATGTGACCTACGCGGTGGCCGTCGTCAACGGTGTGGAGACCGGCCGACTGCCCGTCGCCAACGTGGTGATCGCCCCGGCCCGTGAATCGGTGGTGCGGGTGGGCACCAAGCCCGGCACCGAGGTGCCGCCGGTGAGCGACGGATCCGTCTGGGACTCCATCGCGGGCTGCGAGGCAGGCGGCAACTGGGCGATCAACACCGGCAACGGCTACTACGGCGGTGTGCAGTTTGACCAGGGCACCTGGGAGCGCAACGGCGGCCTGCGGTTTGCCTCCCGCGCCGACCTGGCGAGCCGCGAAGAACAGATCACCGTTGCCGAGGTGACGCGGGAGCGTCAGGGCTGGGGCGCGTGGCCGGTATGCAGCGGAAGAGCTGGTGCCCGCTGACCATCCAGCTGCTTGGGCGCACCGACATCAGGCGGCTGGCCAAAGAGCTTGAATTGCGGCCGCGGAAGTCGCTTGGCCAGAATTTCGTTCACGACGCCAACACCGTGCGACGGGTCGTTGCGACCTCCGGCGTCAGCAAGGCTGACCACGTCCTGGAGGTCGGCCCCGGCCTCGGATCGCTGACGCTGGCATTGCTCGACCGGGGCGCCACCGTCACTGCCGTCGAAATCGACCCGGTGCTAGCCGCTCGGCTGCCGCAGACCGTCGCCGAGCATGCCCACAGCGCCATCGGTCGGCTGACGGTATGTCACCACGACGTCTTGACCCTGCGCCGTAGCGATCTGGCCGTGGCGCCGACAGCGGTGGTGGCCAATCTGCCCTACAACATCGCGGTCCCGGCGCTGTTGCATTTGCTGGAGGAATTCCCGTCCATCCAAACCGTGACGGTGATGGTGCAGGCCGAAGTCGCCGAACGACTCGCCGCCGAGCCGGGTGGCAAGGAGTACGGTGTGCCCAGCGTCAAACTGCGTTTCTACGGGCGGGTGCGTCGTTGTGGCATGGTCTCGCCGACCGTGTTCTGGCCGATTCCCCGCGTCTATTCCGGTCTGGTTCGCCTCGACCGGTATACGACGTCACCCTGGCCCACCGACGACGCCTTCCGGCGGCAAGTTTTCGAACTGGTAGACATCGCATTTAGCCAGCGCCGCAAGACATCTCGCAACGTATTCGTGCAGTGGGCGGGCACTGGCAATGAATCGGCCAGCCGCTTGCTGGCCGCCAGCATCGATCCCGCGCGTCGTGGTGAGACGCTGTCCGTCGACGATTTCGTGCGGCTGTTGCAACGTTGCGAAGACAAGGACGGCGGCGCAACACCGACCGACCCTGGGCAGAGCGCAACTGCGGCTTCTGCCACCTGATTACAGCGCCGTCGGGCGCCGTTGCGTGTCGTTCGTCCCGCACAGCGATAGTCTGCTGCGGTGTCCGCGTCTGACGGCAACACTGCCGCGCAGTGGGTGCCCACCGGGTCGGTCACCGTTCGGGTGCCCGGCAAGGTCAACCTGTATCTGGCGGTCGGTGATCGTCGCGAGGATGGCTATCACGAGCTGACGACGGTGTTTCATGCCGTCTCATTGCTCGACGAGGTGACGGTGCGCAACGCCGATGTGCTGTCCCTCGAACTCGTCGGTGAGGGCGCCCACACGCTGCCGACCGACGAACGCAACCTCGCCTGGCAAGCCGCCGAGTTGCTGGCCGACCACGTGGGCCGGGCGCCTGATGTGTCGATCATGATCGACAAGACGATTCCGGTGGCCGGCGGTATGGCGGGCGGCAGCGCGGATGCGGCGGCAGTGCTGGTCGCCATGAATTCGCTGTGGGAACTCAACCTGCCTCGCCGCGACCTGCGACTGCTCGCCACGCAGCTGGGCAGCGATGTGCCGTTCGCATTGCACGGCGGCACCGCGCTGGGCACCGGTCGCGGTGAAGAGCTCGCAACTGTGTTGTCCCGCAACACCTTCCACTGGGTGCTGGCATTCGCCAACACCGGGCTGCTCACTCGCTCGGTGTTCGCCGAACTCGACCGGCTCAGAGATGGCGCTGATCCGCCGCGGCTCGAGGAGGCGGGGCCGGTGCTGGCCGCCCTGGCAGCAGGCGATCCGGAGCAGTTGGCGCCGCTGCTGGGCAACGAATTGCAATCGGCCGCCGTGAGCCTGGACCCGGCACTGCAGCGCACCCTGAGCGCCGGCCTGCAGGCTGGGGCGCTGGCGGCCATTGTGTCCGGCTCCGGCCCG
This sequence comes from uncultured Actinomycetota bacterium, assembly GCA_963826365.1. Classification (GTDB taxonomy): domain Bacteria; phylum Actinomycetota; class Actinomycetes; order Mycobacteriales; family Mycobacteriaceae; genus Mycobacterium. The sequence continues at coordinate 131,992 of CAWGXA010000027.1, forward strand.
ACGTGTGCCTTCCTGTGCGCCTCCGCGGCCGCGGCGATCGACGTCGGCACCGAACTGTCCGGGGCGGGCGTGTGCCGCACGGTGCGGGTGGCCAGCGGCCCGGTGCCGGGTGCCCGCGTGGTGCCCACACCGATGACCGACGCTTGAATCCAGTGTGACGTCGGACTCAACACGCCCGGGAGTTTGGTGGTTACTTAAGAGGAGCTTAAGATATCCGCGGTGACGAATAGCGGTAGGCAATGGTCTTTGATTTCGTCGTCCGCCGCGGGGATCGGTGGACGGCCACTGAGGGTTGCCAGCTCGCCACAGGTTCGAGACCTAATCGCTCCCCAACTGTGCACGCGCGCCTGCTACACAGCGTCGCTTACCGGGCAGATTATGAACTTTCGAGCGTTGGGGAAACTGCCGGAACCGAGGAGGGTTTGGTGAGCAGGTTTACCGACAAGATGTTCCACAATGCCCACACCGCGACGACGGGCATGGTCACAGGTGAACCGCACGAACCCGTCCGGCACACGTGGGGCGAGGTGCACGAGCGCGCTCGGCGCATCGCCGGCGGCCTGGCCGCCGCGGGCGTCGGCCCCGGCGACGCGATCGGTGTGCTGGCCGGCTTCCCGGTGGAAATCGCCCCGACTGCGCAGGGCCTGTGGATGCGCGGCGCCAGCCTGACCATGCTGCACCAGCCCACGCCACGCACCGACCTGGCCGTGTGGGCCGAGGACACCATGACCGTCATCGGCATGATCGAGGCCAAGGCCGTGATCGTGTCGGAGCCCTTCCTGGTGGCCATTCCCGTCCTCGAGGAAAAGAACATCAAGGTCCTCACCGTCGCCGACCTGCTGGCGTCGGAGCCGATCGACCCCATCGAGGTGGGCGAGGACGACCTGGCGCTGATGCAGCTGACGTCGGGATCGACCGGCTCGCCGAAGGCCGTCCAGATCACCCACCGCAACATCCACTCCAACGCCGAGGCGATGTTCATCGGCGCTCACTACGACATCGCCAAAGACGTCATGGTGAGCTGGCTGCCCTGCTTCCACGACATGGGCATGGTCGGGTTCCTGACCATCCCGATGTACTTCGGCGCGGAGCTGGTCAAGGTCACGCCGATGGACTTCCTGCGCGACACGCTGCTGTGGGCCAAGCTCATCGACAAGTACAAGGGCACCATGACCGCGGCGCCCAACTTCGCCTACGCGCTGCTGGCCAAGCGGCTGCGTCGCCAGGCCAAGCCCGGCGACTTCGACCTGTCCACCCTGCGTTTCGCGCTGTCCGGCGCCGAGCCCGTCGAACCCGCCGACGTCGAGGACCTGCTCGACGCGGGCAAGCCGTTCGGCCTGCGGTCCTCGGCGATCCTGCCCGCCTACGGCATGGCCGAGACCACGCTGGCCGTCTCGTTCTCCGAGTGCGACGCCGGCCTGGTGGTCGACGAGGTCGACGCCGACCTGCTGGCCGCCCTGCGCCGCGCCGTGCCGGCTACCAAGGGCAACACCCGCAGGCTGGCCACGCTGGGCCCGCTCCTCACAGACCTCGAAGCCCGCATCATCGACGACCAGGGCGACGTGATGCCGGCACGCGGCGTCGGTGTCATCGAGCTGCGCGGTGAGTCGCTGACGCCCGGCTACCTGACCATGGGTGGCTTCATGCCGGCCCAGGATGAGCACGGCTGGTACGACACCGGTGACCTCGGCTACCTCACCGAGGAGGGGCACGTCGTGGTGTGCGGCCGGGTCAAAGACGTCATCATCATGGCCGGCCGCAATATCTACCCGACCGACATCGAGCGGGCCGCCGGCCGCGTCCAGGGTGTCCGCCCGGGTTGCGCCGTCGCCGTACGGCTCGATGCCGGACACTCGCGGGAGACCTTCGCGGTGGCCGTCGAGTCGAACGCCTTCGAAGATTCCGCCGAGGTGCGCCGCATCGAGCACCAGGTGGCGCACGAGGTCGTCAGCGAAGTGGATGTGCGTCCGCGCAATGTCGTGGTGCTCGGCCCCGGGACCATCCCGAAGACGCCGTCGGGCAAGCTGCGCCGGGCGAACTCGGTCACCCTCGTTACCTAACGGCGAGCTGTTTGAAGCTCGTAGAGGCGCGCCCATTCCTTGCGCGGGCGAATCGACACGTCGACGTCAGCGCCCTTGGCGCGCAACGCTTTCACGGTCGCCTGCTCGCGCGGTGTGCGGGCAAACGGATCCCAGCCGAAGAACCGGCAAGAGTTCTCCCAGGTGATTTTGTTGATGTCGCTGTCGTCGGCGCCGGCGGCGTTCAGTTCGGCCAGCACCTGCTCGGGAGCGTCGGGCCAAAAACAGTCTGAGTGCGGGTAGTCGCATTCCCAGGCGATGATGTCGATGCCAATTTCGTGTCGTAGCTTCAGCGACGTCTTGTCGGTGACGTAGCAGGCGAGCGAGTGCTCACGGAACACATCGCTGGGCAGCTTGTCGCCGAAGTCGCGGCGCAGCCACTTCTGGTTGGTGTAGTGGCGATCGCTGCGGTCCAGGTAAAACGGGATCCACCCGATGCCGCCCTCGGAGAAGGCGAATTTCAGGTCCGGGTATTTCCGCATCGCCGGACCCCACAACAAGTCCTGCGCGCACATCGCCGAGACCTGAGTAGCCAGGATGATGAGGTTGTCGATCGGCGCGTTGGGCGCCATGCTGATCGCCCCGAAGCCGGTGCCGATGTGCAGACACATCACCACGTTCTCCTCGGACAGCGTCGCGAACACCGGACCCCAGTAGTCGTCGTCGTGGTAGCTCGGCAGACCTTCCAGGTGCGGCAGTTCCGGCATGGTGACCGCGCGGCAGCCCTTGGCGGCGACGCGGCGGATCTCGGCGCACATTCCTTCCGGGGTCCACGTCGGCACGATTGCGATCGGGATGAAGCGGTCCGGGTACGACCCGGCCCATTCGTCGATGTGCCAGTCGTTGTAGGCCGACACCATTACCAGGGTGATGTCTTCGCGCGTCATGTTGAGGTGGCGGGCCGAGAAACCGGTGAACGTCGGGAAGCACATCGACGCGAGGATGCCGTTGCGGTTCATGTCGCGCACGCGTTCGTGGACGTCGTAGACGCCGGGCCGCATCTCCGCGAAGCCGGCGGGGTCGCGGCCCCATTCCTCGGCCGGCCAGGACACCACCGCGTTCAGGCCGCTGACGCCCTGGGGCCTGCCCTGGTACATCCACTGATCCACGCCTTTGTCGTCGGTAACGACGATCGGTGCCTCGGCCTTGTATTTGGCCGGAACGTGGCGGAGAAACATGTCGGGCGGCTCCACGACATGGTCGTCGATGCTTACCAGGATCAAGTCGTCGATATTCACGCCTCCACTTGTACCCTTGACTTCCGTGACCGTCTCCGCATCTTCGGCCAATGTTTTATCCGGATCGGCCAATCCGGGAAATGTGAGCCGGGTCGAGCTGCGCCATGGCGGACGGGCCCGCGCCGGCAGTTATCTGTACGAGGGCAATCGGCTGGTCACCGGCTGGCACTCGCACGACCTGCACCAAATTCAGTACGCGATCGGCGGCGTGGTCGAGGTCGAGACCGCGGCCGCGCATTACCTGCTGCCGCCGCAGCAGGCCGCCTGGATTCCGGTCGGGCTGGAACACCAGGCAACGATGACCCCCGATGTGCGCAGCGTGGCGGTGATGTTCGATCCCGAGCTGCTGCCGCCGGTCGACAAGCGAGCGCGCATCCTGGCGGTGTCGCCGCTGATCCGGCAGATGATGATCTACGGGCTGCGATGGCCGATCGACCGCGCCGATAGCGACCCGGTCTCCGATGGCTTCTTCCAAACCCTGGGGCATCTGGTTTTCGAGGCACTCGAGCATGAGGCGCCACTGAGCCTGCCGACTTCGACCAACCCGATCGTGGCCGCCGCGATGAGCTACACCAAGGCGCATCTGTCGTCGGTGACCGCCGCCGATGTCAGTCGCTGCGTCGCGGTGTCGGAGCGCACGTTGCGTCGCCAGTTCGACGAGGCGATCGGCATGTCGTGGCGAACGTATCTGCTGCACGCCCGGATGCTGCGCGCGATGGCGCTGCTCGCCGCGCCGGGGCAGTCGGTGCAGCAGACCGCCACTGCCGTCGGCTTCGACAGCCTCAGCGCGTTCACTCGCGCGTTCAGCCAGTTCTGTGGCGAGACGCCGTCCACCTATCGGCAGCGAACCAACGACGTTGCGGCGGGCTGACTTTCGCCTACCTACCAGGCGTGGACGCGGTTTTGCGCGGGCTCGAGACCCAATTCGATGAGCAACTCGGTGGCGTCGGCAGCCTGCTCGCAGATGGTGGGGACTTCGGCGCGCTCGGCGGCCGTGAAGTTTTCCAACACGAACGATGCTGGGTCTTTGCGCCCGGGCGGGCGCCCAATCCCGATGCGCACCCGTTGAAAGTCTTTGGTGCCCAATGCGGATGCCACCGAACGCAGCCCGTTGTGGCCACCTTCGCCGCCGCCGATCTTGAGCCGGACGCGTCCGAACTCGAGGTCGAGGTCGTCATGGATGACGATGATGTCGACGGGCGGGACCGAGTAAAACTTGGCCAGCGGTCCGATCTGACGGCCGGACTCGTTCATAAAGCAGCGCGGCTTGGCCAACACCACCGAGTGCCCGGCCAACCGGCCGCTGGCGATTTCGGCGCCGGAACGCTTGTGGGCCTTGAATTTCGAGCCGAGCCTGCCGGCAAGCAGGTCGGCCACCATGAACCCGACGTTGTGCCGGGTCCGCGCGTAGTTGTCTCCGGGATTGCCCAGGCCGACCAGCAAAAGTGGTTCGGCCACCTCGCGAGTCGCCTACTCGGACTCGTCGGCAGTGGCCTCGGCGTCGCCGCCCTCTTCGCCGCCCTCTTCGGCTTCCGGGGCCGCGGCTGTGTCGCCGGAGCCCTCTTCTTCGAGGTCTTCGGCGGTCGGGGCGTTCACCACGTTGATGACCAGCAATTCGGGGTCGGAGATCAGGTTGACGCCGGCGGGAAGCGTGATCTGTCCGGCGGCGAACTGGGTGCCCGGCGCGGCGCCCTCGACCGACACGGTCAGTTGCTCGGGGATCGACATTGCGTCGACCTCGATCTCGATCGTCTGGGTGTCCTGGGTGACCAGGGTGTCAGGGCCGGCCTCGCCCTCGATGACGACGTTGACCTCGACGACGACCTTTTCGCCACGACGCACGACCAGCAGGTCGGCGTGCTGGATGGAGCGGCGGATCGGGTGGATGTCGAGCGCTTTGGTCAGTGCCAGCTGCTCTTTACCCTCGATATCGAGGGTCAGCACCGCGTTGGTGCCGGAGTGCCGTAGCACCGTCGAGAAGTCTTTTCCGGGCAATTCCAGGTGCTGTGGATCGGCGCCGTGGCCGTAGATGACCGCGGGAATCTTGCCCTCGCGCCGGGCACGGCGGGATGCGCCTTTGCCGGTCTCGGTTCGGACCGAGGCCTTCAATTTGTTGACTGTGGACTTGGCCATCGTGTCGCTCCTGTGTGCTCGCTACTAAGTGCTGAGGGCACGGCGAGGATCGCGACTGTGAGTCGGTCTCCGTCGATAACGGTGCTGGCTCGATTGCCGGACACCCTCGCCGTGACGCTCGGCCAGGGTAGCGCATCCGCACCTCAGAGCGGAAATTTGGTGCCTGTGAGCTGCTCGGATAGGTCCCAGAGCGCGGCGCCGGTTGCCGTGTCTTGCGCCGCTCGGCTGCGGCCGACGGGCTGGGTGCGGCCTGCCTGGCCGAATCGGGGCCCGATGAAGGTGTTGCCCGGAACATCCTGCGACGCGGCGTACAGCGTTTGCCGGGCGCCGAAGTCGGCGTCGGTGGCAAACGCCCTGGTGGCAAGCGACATCAGCGCGTCACCCAGCTTGCGGCCGGTCGCGCCCTGCAGGTTGGTGTGCGAGTAGCCGGGGTGGGCCGCTACGGCGCGCAGCGGCGAACCGGCCGCATCGAGGCGCCCTTGCAGCTCGCTGGTGAATAGGAGGTTGGCGAGTTTGGACTGGCTGTAGGCCAGCCACGGCCGATACCGCCGGGTCTTCCAGTTGAGGTCGTCGAGGCTGATGCGTCCGGGCCAGTGCGCCATCGACGACACCGCCACCACCCGGTCGGTGAGCTTGGGCAGCAGCAGGTTCGTCAGCGCGAAATGCCCGAGATGATTGGTGCCAATCTGGCTCTCGAACCCGTCGACCGTCTCCGCGTAGGGCACCGCCATCACACCCGCGTTGTTGATCAGGATGTCGGCGGTGCCGATCCCGTCGGCGAATTGCCGCACCGACGACAGGTCCTGCAGGTCGAGTCGGCGCACCTCGACTTCGCCGGGGATCTCCCGCGCGGCAGCCTCGCCCTTGCTGGTGTTGCGGACGGCCATGACGATCTTGGCGCCGTTGCGCGCCAACTCGCGGGCCGTTATCGCACCCAGCCCGCTGTTGGAGCCGGTGATGATCACGGTGCGTCCGGTGAACGACGGCAGATCTGCGGCGGTCCAGTCAGTCATGACTGTCAGTGTCCTCTAGTGCCCAGGGTCGAACTCCAGGGGCACGGTGAGAGGTCCGGTTATCCCGGCCATGCCTTTCCACGGGCTCGGTCCGGTCTGACGGGCGTTGGGCATGCGTTGGGTGATGACTCGAAGAGCCTCAGTCAGTTCCAGCCGCGCCAGGTGAGCACCCAGGCAATAGTGAACGCCGCCACCGAAGTTCAGGATCGGCGCTGCACTCTGACGGGTGATGTCGAGCCGGTCCGGGTCGTCGAAGCTGCGCGGATCGCGATTGGCTATGGCAGTGTTGGCGGCCACCAGGGTGCCGGCCGGGATGCGAACCCCGGCCAACTCGACGTTTTCGGAGGCTCGCCGGATGGTGCCAAAAATGATTGGGCGGTAACGCATTAATTCGTCAACCGCGGCGGGCGCCAATTCCGGATGCGCGGCAAGCAGCGCCCATTGGTCGGGGTGGGCGCACAGCGCCCCTACCGCCGCGGCCAGCTGGTTTCGGGTGGTGTCGGTGCCGGCGCCCAGCAGGGTGCCGCAGAGCATGACCAGTTCGTCGTGGGTGAGCCGGTCGCCGTCGTCTTCGGCGCGGATCAAATCGGAAATCAGATCGTCGGTCAGGGACTCTCGGCGTTGGGCGATCAGGTCTTCGAGGTAGGCGTCGAGTTCATCCCACGCCGCGAGGATCGCGGGGGTGTTGTCGACGACATCCCACTCGAAGATCTTCTTGATGTCGTCGACCCAGTCGGAGAACAACTGCCAATCTGTGGCCGGCGCGCCCAGCAGCGCGCAGATGACGGGCGTCGGGTAGCCGCGCGCGATATCGGAAACGACGTCGCAGTGCCCGACGGCGATGTGCGGTTCGACCATCCCGCTGATGATTTCGGCGGCGAGAGTGCGCAGTCGCTCGGCCCCGCGGGGCGCGAAGGCCTTCGACACCAGTCGGCGCAGGCGGTGGTGCACGGCGCCGTCGAGGCCCAGAATGTTGGCGGTCGCCCGATCCCACAGGGGACCCGACGTGACGCCTTGCGCGTCAAGGCCGAGGCCCTGTGCGGTGACGAACCGGTTGTCCCGCAGCACCGTGCGGACCAGGTCGTAGCTCAACACCTCGGGTCCGTAACGGCCTATCGCGATGGGGGCCTGCCATCGGGCGTCGGCCAGGATGCGTTGTGCCTCCTCGGGATCGGTCAGGTGGTCGTAGGCAATTGCGGGCAATCCCGCGTCAAAAACGCTCGGGCAGTCGTTGATGAGAGTGGTCATGGCTCTCGACTATCCGGCGCGCGAGGACCAAGACCATCCGCCTTCATGCGTAGATCTCCGCGCGGCATGTCGTAGGTCCGTGGCCCCGGCGAGCGGGATCTACGCGTTGTGGCCGATGTTTTGCCGAACGCGCGCCGCGATGCTGGCTACTATGAGCCGAAACGCGGAGATACCGTCGCTGACTTGGAGCGATTTGGGCGTGGGCGAGTTGCTGCCGACCGGAACGGTGACGTTGCTGCTGGCCGACGTCGAGGGCTCGACGCGGCTCTGGGAAACCCAGCCCGAAAAGATGACCGCCGCACTGGCCCAGCTGAATCGCACTGTGGACTCAACGGTCGCCACTTATGGCGGGGTGCGGCCGGTCGAGCAGGGCGAGGGCGACAGTTTTGTGGCCGCATTCGCCCGCGCGTCCGACGCGATCGCGTGCGCCCTCGCATTGCAGCGCGCCCCACTGGCCCCGATCCAGATCCGCATCGGAATCCACACCGGCGAGATCCAGCTACGAGACGAGTCCAACTACGCGGGCCCCACGATCAATCGCAGCGCGCGGATACGCGATCTCGCCCACGGCGGGCAGACCGTGTTGTCGGGGGTGGCCGAGTCGCTGGTCGCTGATCGACTGCCCGACGGCGTGTGGCTGACCGCGCTGGGCAGCTACCCGTTGCGTGGTGTGCCGCGCCCGGAACGGGTTGTGCAGCTATGTCACCCGGATCTGCGTAACGAGTTTCCCCCGCTTCGGGTGCACAGTGTTGTTGCCTCGCATAATCTTCCAGCTCAGCTAACCAATTTTATTGGACGCCAGACGGAGATGTGCGAGCTGCGGGATCTTTTTCTGGGCGACCGGCTGACGACGTTGACCGGCGCCGGCGGAGCCGGCAAGACGCGGCTCGCAATCGAGGTCGCCTCGCAAGTGAATGACGAATTTTCTGACGGGGTCTGGTATGTCGACCTGGCGCCGATCAGCAATCCCGCTTTGGTCTCGGTGACTGTCGCCCGCACGCTGGGTCTGCCAGATCAGCCCGGACGCTCGACCATGGATCTGCTGGTGGGGTTTTTCGGAACGAAGACAGTGCTGTTGGTACTCGACAACTGCGAGCATCTGCTGGATGAGTCTGGCGCGATAGTCGTTGAGCTGCTGGCGGCGTGCCCGCGGTTGACGATCGTGGCCACCAGCCGTGAGCCGCTTGGTGTGCCGGGGGAGTTGAGCTGGCGGGTGCCATCGTTGCCCCTTGCCGACGAGGCCGTCGAGCTGTTTGCCGACCGGGCCTGCCGCGCCCGCCCAGAATTCGTTGTGAGCCAGGACAACCGCGCGCTGGTCGAAGAGATCTGCGTGCGTCTTGACGGCATGCCGTTGGCGATTGAGCTTGCCGCGGCACGGGTTCGGGCGCTGTCGCTGCGCCAGATCGTGGACAGCCTGCACGACAGGTTCCGGCTGTTGACCGGGGGCGCGCGCACCGCGGTGCGCCGCCAGCAGACGCTGCGTGCGTCGGTGGACTGGTCTCATGCGCTGCTCACCGAACCAGAACGGGTGTTGTTCCGACGGCTGGCGGCATTCGCCGACGGCTTCGATCTGGAAGCGGCACAGGCCATCGGCGCCAGCGGCGAGGCCGAAAGCTACCAGCTGATGGACCAACTCAGCCTATTGGTGGACAAGTCTCTGGTGGTCGCCTTCGAAACTGACACCGACAACGATTTTGGAATGCGCTACCGGCTACTGGAGACCGTGCGTCAGTACGTACAGGAGAAGCTTGGCGAGTCCGGGGAGGCCGCCCAGGTGCGCTCGCGGCATCGTGACTACTACGCCGCGCGGGCGACCGAGTTGGAATCGCGCGGGCCAACCGGTCTCGAGCAGTTGTTGCACTGGGCGGACGTCGAACTCGAAAATCTTCGAACGGCATTCGCGTGGAGTCTGGAGAACGCCGATCACGAGACGGCGTTGCGGTTGGTGTCGTCGCTACACCCGTTCTGGATGGCCCGTAGCCGATGGAGAGAAGGCATTGCGGGCTTCGACGCCATCTTGACCGAAGACCGTGATCCAGACATAGCACTCTCGGTGTGGGTGCGCGCGGTCGCCGACCAGAGCGTGCTTGCCAATTGGATCGCCGCTCCCGCCAGCGTTGGTCGGGCCCAGCAGGCACTGGCGCTCGCGAGGGAGTGTGATGATCCGGCACTGATCGGTCGAGCCCTCGTGGGGTGTGGGTGTGTCGCTATATACAGCGCAGAACTGGCCCAGCCGTACTTCGCCGAAGCGATTGAACTTGCCAGCACAGCCGGTGATCGGTGGAGCCTGTGCCAAATCCGTACCTATCAGGCGACTATGGGCTACTACGCAGGCGAACCAATCGCAACGGCTGCGGTCGCCGCGGAAGGACGTGACCTTGCTGACGCGCTCGGCAACGTGCTCTACTCACGGGCGTGTCGAGAGTGGCTGGGCGCGGCGCTCGCCATGCGCGCGGACCTCGCCGATGCCGTCGAGGTACTGCGCTCCTTGGCTCAGGACTCGGAGGACGCCGGAGACCTCCCCATGTCGATCATCGTCCAGACGGCACTAAGCATCACGCTCGCGTACAAGGGTGAAGCGGTTGCCGCCCACGGCGCAGCCCAATCCGCTCTTGCGGGCGCTAACTCGATCGGAATCTACAAAGACGGGGTGTATGCGGGGTTGGCCGCGGCCGCCCTGGCCGCGGGCGACGCCGTCGCGGCCAGGCAAGCGGCCGAGGAAGCCTGGCGGCATACCAATCCGGTGCACGAAATTTGGATTAGGGGCGTCAGCCCAACGGCCGAGATCTTGTTGGCATGTGGTGATCTGGCCGCGGCCCGCCAGTGGGCCGACGACACCCTTGCGGTGGTGCCTGGTTGGTATCGAATGTTGGCGCTAACGCAGCGAGCCTTCATCGCGCTAGCTCAAGGCGACCCCGGCCAGGCCGAGCGCGATGCCCACGACGCACTGGCGATCGCCACACGCACACTCGGCTACCTGCGGGTTACCGACACCCTGGAATGCCTGGCACGACTGTCGACCGACGGCGGCAACCATTCCTATGCGGCGCGGCTGTTGGGGGCGGCAGATGCCATCCGGCACCGCACCGGGGAAGGGCGTTTGCCGATGTATCACGCCAGCTATGACGATATGTTGGCGAATCTTCGGAAGGCGCTGGGCGATAGCGATTTTGACACCACGTGGGCGGAAGGCGCGGCCCTATCGACCGACGAGGCGATAGCGTATGCACAGCGCGGCCGCGGGGAGCGCAAACGTCCGGCCAGCGGCTGGGGATCGCTGACTCCGATGGAGAACAACGTGGTGCGCCTGGTCCAGGAGGGGTTGGGCAACAAGGACATCGGCATTCGGCTCTTCATCTCACCGCGCACCGTGCAGACCCACCTCACCCACGTCTACGCCAAGCTCGGTCTGACCTCGCGTGTACAGCTGGTCCAAGAAGCCGCCCGGCACAGCTGACGTCCAATTAGTCTGGGCGCCATACGACGTCGAGGTTGTCTTCCGGCACATGCACCAATGCCTGGGTAATCCCGTCGGAATCCGCGAACTCGACGAGGTAGGCGGGCGGAAGACCTTGGGTCTGCACATCGTTGACGACAGTGCCTTGAGTCCCGGCAGCAAGGTCGTGCTCGGGTAACGGCCTCCGCAGTTTGACGACGTCCGAGTCTTGAGGTTTCACGTGGTCCAATCTTCTATTTGCTGTTCGGGATCGCGGTCACCAGGCGCACGACGCCGTCGTTGTTGCGAATAAAAGCAAATGTCACATCGATCGTTTTTCCGTTTGCGCCCGTTATCGGTATCACCTCGTTGTACTTTGTCCCATATTGAGTGACCCCTGTCTCCACCGCTCTGCTTTGATCGAACACGATCTGGCGTTCCAAATCACCAGAGTTTGTTCGGGTGAATCCCAGCGCCTGCTCGAACCATTTAGCTTTAGGGCCGCCCACTGGGTGGTCGGGGTTGAGAAGGTACTTGTCGAGTTTTTCTCTGATGCTCGCTTGGGCGAGCCTAGCCGCCTCGGCGCCCACTACGGTTTTGCCGCCTTGCCCAGCCGCTTCGGCCGCGAAGATCATAGGTCGGGCTGCCAAGAGCGGGCCGAGTTCAGTCAGAGCGCGCGCTGCTGCCCCGGCCGCACTAACAGCGGGTAACGCGGAAAGCTCTGCCGCGGCGATAAATTCGCGAATGATATTTGCGATTCGGGCACCGGTCGCCGTCAATCGCGAGACGTCCACTACCTTCGACACCGCTTCGCTAATGCCGGCGCTCAGGGGAACGAGGATCGCGGCGAGCACCTCGGTGACGGCGACGGTGGCGCCGAGGACAAGCATTTCATGGAGGATCTTGGAATGCGCATCGTCGATTGCTTGCGCGTACGAGGAACATGCCTTGGCAGCGACGTCGAAACTATCTGCGACAGTTTTGATCTGATCGCGTTCGAGGGTGCAGTTCTTGATCAGATCGGGCATTTCCGGCGACTTCTGGTCCATCAGTGGCGCGAGCGCACCCATTGAGCTCGGGCCACCGTTGACTTGCATCGCTGCGGAACGCAGGTCCTGCCCCGCCTTCGTCCATGCGTCGGCGGCCGCGCGCAGCTTGTCCTGATGCCCATTCGGCCACATTTGACCCTCGACATACGCCTCGATCGTGTGCCACCAATCCGGCACGTCGCTGTGGCCGCCCTCCGCCGACGGAACGTTCGGCTTGGGAAGCGGCAATGCACCCATTGGGGGCATATTGAGCACAGTTTCGTTGTCGATTGCCGACTGTCCGTCCGCGTTCAAATGGTTGACCGCGGTGGCGTACAGCAGATCCGAACACTGGCCGGCGCCCTGCGCCGTCCCAGCGGCCGCTCCCATGAGATCAGAGGCCAACGGGTCGTATTTCGTTGCCCAAGAATGCGCGCCGGTGTCGGTCCCCGCCATCCCCGCCGACCCGCCAAGCGTGCTCGCCAGAGCGCCGACTGCAGCTGCCGCAGAGGTGCGCACGCTGGTGTAAACCTTTGCAGCGCCCAGCAATACCTCGGGATCTACATCTTGCGTCACGGCCACATGTCGCGGTTGAGTTGACCGACGCCGGTGTAGTTTCGCTGTGCGACGGTGGCGGCATGGTGAAGGAACTCCGCGGTCTCACGCATTTCGCGTGCGCGCCGCATCCAATCTTGGTGGTATTCGCGCTCGCTCTCAGCGCCAACACCTTCCCAGGTGGTATGGAGTTTGGAGATCTCCTGGTCGACGGCCGACTCTAATTGGTCGGCGCGCTGATTGAACCGCTTCAACCGATCCGCGAACGCGATCAACTCGTCGATGTCGATGGAATAACGGCTCGTCACAGGCCACCCGTCTGACCCAACGATCCGAGTGCCGCCGTCGCTTGGGCTTCGTTTTCTGCGAGCAGACTCACCGACTTGATCAGCAGAGCGGAATGCTCAGCCAAGATGGCCACGACCGTATGAGCGTCCGTATGCCATTCCTCCCAGGCGGGCTCGTAGGCCGAACGGGCCTTACCGGTCCATTTGGCGGCCAGTTCGCCCCAGGACCGTGCGATGTCGGTCAGTTCTTTGCCCAGGTCGTCAGCCTGCTGAGACAGATACTGTGCCGTGTTGGCGGTCGCCTCGAGCCGCATGCGGAGCACGCCTGCCACGTTTCACCCCCACGTTTAGCGTTGCAGTCGGTCCTCAAAGTCAAGACCAACTAGTGGGCGGGTGCAATTCACCAGCGACTTATTTTGCCGCGACGACGAATCCGTGGATGATCGCCTCGATATCGGTGGACTGCGTGACGGCCTGGTCGGCCAGACTGGTGATGGTCAGCTGCACGAGGTATCGCTGATTTGCAGGCGGCGAACCGGTGGGGATGACGATGCGGTTCCAGCTGTGCAGCCGGGTGCCGTCGAGGTCGTAGCTGCCCTGGATCATCGACGAGGGAAATCCGTTGAAGGGCGCGTCCGATCCGTCCAGCTGATGGAACTTGTCGAACAGTTGGGCATCGTCATTGCCGTGCTTGATGACTTGGGCTGGGTCGAAGCTTCCGTGCAGCGCGAAGACCACGAGCCGTGCTGTCGGATACTTGCCGCCCTTGGAGATCAGCATCGTCTCCGGCGCAATCTTGCTCGGATCGTTGAACGCCGTCCAGCCCGGCGGTGTCGGTATCGACACCTTCAAATCGGTCAGGGCGCCCAGTGCCACTGGTTTGCCGGTGACACCGATGTTTACCAGATATTGCGACAACGGGACGGGCTTGTCGACGGTGGTAGTGGTGGTAGCGGTCGAACTCGTTGTCCAAACCGACGTGTAGTCAGGGGCTTTCGGCGAGCAGGCGACCGCCGACAGCGCCAACGAGAGAATCGCGGCGGACGTCCAGCGTCTCACAGAATCTCTCGGACCGCGTCGATCGGGCGGGCCAGCCGGGTACCCCTCGGTGTGATGACGAACGGGCGCTCGATCAGAATCGGATACTCGGCCATGGCGTCGAGCAGCTGATCATCGGTGGCGTCGGCGAGATTGAGTTCGGCATACAGCGCTTCTCGCTTGCGCACCGCCGTCCGCACGTCGATGCCGGCGTCGCGGATCATGTTGACCAGCTCGTCGCGGGCCGGCGGAGTCTTCAGGTACTGAACGATGGTGGGTTCAAAACCGTTGTCCTGCAATAGTTCCAACGTCTTGCGAGAAGTACTGCATTTAGGGTTGTGATAGATGACGGTGTCGCCCAAAGCGGGGGCCATCTAGGCGTCTCCGTCGAATAGCCCTGTGACTGAGCCGTTTTCGAAAACAGCACGGATGGTACTGGCCAGCAACGGGGCGATCGACAAAACCGTCAGCTGCGGGAAACGCTTTTCCTCACCGATCGGCAGCGTATTGGTGACGATGACCTCCCGGGCACCGCACGCGGCCAGCCGCTCGGCGGCCGGGTCGGACAGCACACCATGAGTCGCTGCGACGATCACGTCACTGGCGCCGTCTTGCCGCAACAGGTTCACCGCACCGGCAATGGTGCCGCCGGTGTCGATCATGTCGTCGATCAGCACGCAGGTACGGCCTTCGACCTCGCCGACGACGCGGTTGGAGACCACCTGGTTAGGTACCCGCGGGTCACGGGTCTTGTGAATGAAGGCCAGTGGAACACCGCCCAATGCGTCGGCCCACTTCTCCGCGATGCGCACCCGGCCGGAGTCGGGGGAGACCACCACCATGTTGCCGTCCGGATAGTTGTCCTTGATGTAGGTGGTCAGCAGCATCTGGCCGCGCATGTGGTCGACGGGCCCGTCGAAGAAACCCTGAATCTGATCAGTGTGCAGATCGACAGTCACGATCCGGTCGGCTCCCGCGGTCTTGAGCAGGTCGGCGACCAGTCGGGCCGAGATCGGCTCGCGTCCGCGGTGCTTCTTGTCCTGGCGGGCGTACGGGTAGAACGGCATCACGGCGGTGATCCGCTTGGCGCTGCCCCGCTTCAGTGCGTCGATCATGATCAGCTGTTCCATCAGCCAGTTGTTCACCGGCGGCGGGTTCGATTGCAGGACGAAGGCGTCGCAACCGCGCACCGATTCGTGGAACCGCACGAAGATCTCGCCATTGGCGAACTCCCGCGCGGTCTGCGCGGTGACGTGGACGTCGAGTTCCTTGGCTACCTGTTCGGCCAGTTCGGGATGCCCCCGCCCAGAGAACAGCATCAGGTTTTTTCGATTATCGGACCAGTCGTGGCTCACCCTGCTGTCCTCGCCGTTCGTCATCGACATGGAAGCCCCATCGTACGTAGCGAATGGTACGGAAATATGGCCGGGTTGCCAGACCACAAACTCACGGTGTCTATTCGGATTCCGTCGGCGGCGGTGCCGCAGCCGACTGTTCGGCGCCTTTTTGCAACGCTTTCTCGGCGGCCTCGGCCGCCGGACTGCCCGGCCGCTTGTGCTGCACCCAATCCTCGATGTTGCGTTGCGGGCCCGCAGACACCGCCAGCGCCCCCGGCGGGACATCCTCACGCAGGACGGTCCCGGCACCGGTATAGGCGCCGTCGCCGACTGTCACCGGCGCCACGAACATGGTGTCTGACCCGGTCCGTACGTGGGAGCCGATGGTGGTACGGCGCTTGGTCTGCCCGTCGTAGTTGACGAACACACTGGACGCACCGATGTTGCTGTGCTCGCCGATGTCGGCGTCGCCGACGTAGGTCAGATGCGGCACCTTGGTGCCGGCCCCGATCACCGAGTTCTTGACTTCGACGAAGGTGCCGAGCTTGGCGTCGGCGCCCAGCTCGGTGCCAGGCCGCAGGTAGGTGTACGGACCCACCGTGGCGCCACTGCCGATCGCGGACGAGTCGCCATGCGTCCGGATCACTGATGCACCGTCACCGATGGTGACGTCGGTCAGGGTGGTGTCCGGGCCGATCACACAGTGGCCGCCGATTTGGGTGCGGCCGATCAGCTGGGTCCCCGGATGGATGACGGTATCGCGGCCGATCGTCACGTCGACGTCGATCCAGGTGGTGGCGGGATCGACGACGGTGACCCCGGCCATCTGGTGGGCGGCGACGATCCGGCGGTTGAGCTCGGCGCCCACCTGGGCCAGCTGCACGCGGTTGTTCACACCGGCCACCAGCGCGCTGTCATCGACGTGCCGGGCCTGCACGGTCTGGCCGTCGCCGCGAAGGATCCCGACGACGTCGGTGAGGTAGAGCTCCTGTTGGGCGTTGTTGGAACTCAGCCGGGCCAGCGCCGAGCGCAACGCGGCGATGTCGAACGCGTAGACACCGGCGTTGATCTCGCGGATCTGCCGTTGCGCTGGCGTCGCATCGGCTTCTTCGACAATCGCCACCACGTCGTTGTCCGCAGCACGCAGGATCCGTCCGTAACCGAGGGGATCACCGATCGTGGTGGTCAGCACCGTGGCGGCCGCCGACCCAGCGGTGTGGGCCGCGATCAGTTCGGCCAGGGTGTCGGAGTCCAACAGCGGGGTGTCGCCCGAGGTGACAACGACGACGCCGGAGTAGTCCTGCGGCAGCGCGCTCAACCCGCACAGCACCGCGTGGCCGGTGCCGCGTGGGCGGTCCTGCAGCGCCACCTCGATCGAGCGGCCGAGGCTATCGGCCAGCTCGGCGACGACGGGCGTAATCAGCTCGTGCGCGTGGCCCAGGACGACGACCAGATGCTGCGGCGCCATCTTGCTGGTCGCGTGCAACGAATGCGCCAACATGCTGCGCCCGGCGACGGTGTGCAGCACCTTTGGGGTGTCGGACCGCATCCGGGTGCCGGGCCCGGCCGCTAAAACCAGGACCGCTGTGTCACCACGAAACGACATCAACTCTCCTCATTGCTTGTCCCACGCTAGGCGAAAGGCAACAGCCGCGACACGCCGTCAAGAGTGTCATTCGTGTGGTGTGGTGGCAAAACGCCGAAGCTCCGTCGCCAGGACTCGAACCTGAACTTTCTGAACCAAAATCAGAGGTGCTGCCGATTACACCACGACGGACCGCATACGGGGGGCGGGCGGCGGTTGACCACCGATCGCGCCAAGAAGACTTTAGACGGTGCGCTGCCCCGGCGGCTGCCCAGGGAATGTCGAACATCCGCGAGTAGCGCATCACGTCGAGCACCAGCGCCAACGGATACGCTGACGACGTGGCAGTGCCCGACAACAGGCCGGAAAAAGAGGTGCGACCGCCGCGCGCCCGGATGACCGGCAGCGAGCGTCGACACCAGCTCATCGATATCGCCCGGTCGCTGTTCGCCGAACGCGGCTACGAAGGCGCCTCGATCGAAGAGATCGCCCAGCGCGCCAACGTGTCCAAGCCGGTGGTCTATGAGCATTTCGGCGGCAAAGAGGGCCTGTACGCGGTGGTCGTCGACCGGGAGATGTCGGCGCTGCTGGACGGCATCACCTCGTCGCTGACCAACAACCGGTCGCGGGTACGCGTCGAGCGGGTCGCCCTGGCATTGCTCACCTACGTCGAAGAACGCACCGACGGCTTTCGCATCATGATCCGCGACTCGCCGGCCTCGATCAGCTCGGGCACCTATTCCAGCCTGCTGAACGACGCCGTCAGCCAAGTCAGCTCCATCCTGGCCGGCGACTTCGCCCGTCGGGGGCTCGACGCGGACCTGGCGCCGCTGTACGCCCAGGCCTTGGTGGGCTCGGTGTCGATGACCGCGCAGTGGTGGCTCGATACCCGGGAACCGAAAAAGGAAGTCGTCGCCGCCCACCTGGTCAACCTGATGTGGAACGGCCTGACGCATCTGGAAGCCGATCCCCGGCTGCGAGACGAATAGCCGCGCCGCCCTTAGCCGCAGTCGCGCGCCAACAGGTCGGTGAGCGTTTCGCGGCGGACCAGCTCACGGGCCTGGCCATCCTTGACCGCCACCAGCGGCGGCCGGCCGACCATGTTGTAGTTGGACGCCATGCTGTGGTGGTAGGAGCCGGTGCACGCGACGGCCAGCAGGTCGCCGGGATGCAGGTCGGCCGGGAGCTCCACATCGCGGGCGATCTCGTCACCCGCCTCACAGTGCCGGCCGGCCACCGTGACGAGCTGCTTGATTCCCAGCGAATGCCGGTTGGCCAGCGCGACCGTGTATTGCGCGCCGTACAACGACACCCGGGGGTTGTCGCTCATTCCGCCATCGACCGCGACGAAGGTGCGGCCACCCGGCTGTGTCTTGATCGAGCAGACGCGATACAGCGTCACCCCGGCCCGGCCGCTGATCGCGCGTCCCGGTTCGACGACGATGGTCGGCCGCGGGAAATGCTCGGCGGCGCAGGCCTCGTCGAGTGCGTCCTCGATGACCCTGCCCAGCTCCTCGATGTCGAGTCCAGCGTCCCCCGGCAGGTAGGGGATGCCGTGGCCGCCGCCGATGTTCAATTCGGTGAGGATGACGCCGTGCTGGGCGCGGATGTCGGCCATCGCCGAGATCATCCGATGGATGGCCTCGCCGTAGAGGGCGGCGTCGGTGACCTGCGAGCCGATGTGGCAGTGCAGCCCGACCAGGTCCAGGATCGGATGCGCCAGTACCCGCTTTGCCGCATCCGCGGCGTGATCGCCGTCGAGGGTGAACCCGAATTTCTGGTCGCTGATACCGGTGGTGACCGCACGGTGTCCGTGGATGTCGATGTCGGGGGTCACCCGGATCAGCACCGGTTGACGTCGTCGGGCCAGGCCGGCGAGGTAGGCGATCTCAATACAGGAATCCAGCACGATCCGGCCGACCCCGACGCGTGTCGCGTCGCGCAGCTCGTCGGGGGACTTCGCGTTGCCGTGCATGACGATCCGGGAGGGGTCGACGCCGCCGGCCAAGGCGACGGCCAGCTCACCGGAGGAGCAGACGTCGACGCCCAGTCCTTCTTCGCGCGCCCACCGGGCTACTGCCGTGGTCAGTAGTGACTTTCCGGCGTAGACGACTTCGACGCCGCGCAACGTCTTGCGGTAGCGACGAGCGCGCTGGCGGAAGTCGGTTTCGTCGATGACGTAGGTGGGGGTGTGGAACTCGTCGGCGATATCGGTCAGAGCTACGCCTCCCACGCACAACCGGCCTTCCTCGTCGGAATGCGTAGTGGCAGGCCAGATCGCGGGATCCAGCCGGGGGCGCGCCGCCCGACCAACGGACGGCAGCATATCGAGCAATGTCATGACTTCACCGTGCGCTCACCCGGTGCCGGGTTGGGCAATCCTTACAATCCTTTGACGGCCCCCGGCGCAATTTTGATGATGTTCGGCGCACCTAGAATGGGTGCATCATGACCGTATCGGGGCCTGCACTCCCAGAAACCCCGATCGCGGGGCTCGTCGAATTGGCGCTGACGGCGCCGACCTTCCAGCAGCTCGTCGAGAGTGCGTCCGCTCGGCCCGCCGAAATGAACCTGGTTGGCCCGGCCAGCGCCCGGCTCTTTGTGGCCAGTGCGCTGGCGCAGCAGGGTTCGTTGCTGGTGGTCACCGCCACCGGGCGCGAAGCCGACGACCTCGCCGCCGAACTGCGCGGCGTCTTCGGCACTGCAGTGGCCGTCTTCCCGTCCTGGGAGACACTGCCGCACGAGCGGCTCTCGCCCGGCGTCGACACCGTGGGCACCCGCTTGATGGTGCTGCGCCGGCTGGCCTACCCCGACGACACTCGGCTGGGCCCGCCGTTGCGGGTAGTGGTGACCGCGGCGCGCTCGCTGTTGCAGCCAATGGCACCGCGGCTGGGTCACCAGGAACCGGTCACCTTGCGCGCCGGTCAAGATATCGGCTTCGAGGCAGTGATTGCCCGGCTGGTCGAGCTGGCCTACACCCGGGTCGACATGGTCGGCAGACGTGGCGAGTTCGCCGTGCGCGGCGGGATCCTCGACATCTTCGCCCCGACGGCCGAGCACCCGGTGCGCGTCGAGTTCTGGGGTGACGAGGTCACCGAGATGCGGATGTTCTCGGTTGCCGATCAGCGCTCCATCCCCGAGATCGAGGTCGAGACGCTGGTCGCGGTGGCCTGTCGCGAGTTGCTGCTCACCGACGACGTGCGGGCGCGGGCCGCCGAGTTGGTCGCAGGGTCGCCGACAGGGGACGGCGCGATCACCGGCAGCGTCACCGAAATGCTGGCCAAGCTGGCCGAGGGCATCCCGGTCGACGGCATGGAGGCGCTGCTGCCGGTGCTACGGCCCGACGACCACGCGCTGCTGGTCGAACAGCTGGCCGAGGGAACGCCGGTGTTGCTGTGCGACCCGGAAAAGGTGCGTACCCGGGCCGCTGATCTGATCAAGACCGGCCGGGAATTCCTGGAGGCATCCTGGTCGGTGGCCGCGATGGGGACCGACGCCCCCGTCGACGTCGAACAGCTGGGCGGGTCGGGATTCGCGGAGCTGGACGACGTGCAGGCCGCCGCGGACCGGTCCGGGCATCCGTGGTGGACGTTGAGCCAGTTGTCCGACGAGTCGGCGGTGGAGTTGGACATCCGGGCTGCGCCGTCCGCGCGTGGTCATCAGCACGACATCGAGGCCATCTTCGCGATGCTTCGCGCCCATGTCTTGACCGGCGGGTACGGCGTGATCGTCGCTCCGGGCACCGGGACCGCAC
Source organism: uncultured Actinomycetota bacterium (assembly GCA_963826365.1). Classification (GTDB taxonomy): domain Bacteria; phylum Actinomycetota; class Actinomycetes; order Mycobacteriales; family Mycobacteriaceae; genus Mycobacterium. Next base: position 152,722 of record CAWGXA010000027.1, read on the forward strand.
ACCGGGTCGTCGAGCGGCTGGCCGAGTCCGACACCCCGGCCGCCATGCTGGATGGGGGCGCCGCTCCCAAAAGCGGTGTTGTCGGGGTGCTCAAGGGTCCGCTGCACGGCGGCGTGGTCATACCCGGCGCCAAGCTGGTCGTCATCACCGAAGCCGATCTGACCGGCAGCCGGGCCACAGCCGTCGACGGCAAGCGGCTGGCGGCCAAACGGCGCAATACCGTCGACCCGCTGGCGCTCACCGCAGGCGATCTGGTGGTGCACGATCAGCACGGCATCGGGCGATTCGTGGAGATGGTCGAGCGCACCGTCGGCGGCGCCCGGCGCGAGTACCTGGTGCTGGAATACTCGTCCAGCAAGCGTGGGCAGCAAGCCGACAAGCTCTACGTCCCAATGGATTCCCTGGATCAGCTGTCGCGCTACGTCGGCGGCCAGGCCCCGGCGCTGAGCAAGCTGGGCGGCAGCGACTGGACCAACACCAAAACCAAGGCCCGCCGCGCGGTGCGCGAGATCGCCGGCGAGCTGGTATCGCTGTACGCCAAACGGCAGGCCAGCGCGGGGCACGCGTTCGGGCCGGACACGCCGTGGCAAGCCGAGATGGAGGACGCGTTCGGCTTCACCGAGACCGTCGACCAGCTCACGGCAATCACCGAGGTCAAGGCCGACATGGAAAAGCCGATCCCGATGGACCGGGTGATCTGCGGCGACGTCGGCTACGGAAAAACCGAGATCGCGGTGCGGGCGGCGTTCAAAGCGGTGCAGGACGGCAAACAGGTCGCCGTGCTGGTGCCCACCACGCTGCTGGCCGACCAGCATCTGCAGACGTTCACCGACCGGATGACCGGTTTCCCGGTGACCGTCAAGGGCCTGTCGCGGTTCACCGACCCCGCCGAGTCCCGGACCGTGATCGACGGCCTGGCCGACGGCTCGGTGGACGTCGTGATCGGCACGCATCGGCTGCTGCAGACCGGGGTGCGCTGGAAGGATCTGGGCCTGGTCGTGGTGGACGAGGAGCAGCGGTTCGGCGTGGAACACAAGGAGCACATCAAGTCGCTGCGCACCCATGTCGACGTGCTGACCATGAGCGCCACCCCGATCCCACGCACGCTGGAGATGAGCCTGGCCGGGATCAGGGAGATGTCGACGATCCTGACGCCGCCCGAAGAGCGCTACCCGGTGCTGACCTACGTCGGCCCGCAGGAGGAAAAGCAGATCGCCGCCGCACTGCGCCGCGAGCTGCTGCGCGACGGGCAGGCCTTCTACGTGCATAACCGGGTGAGCTCGATCGACGCCACCGCCGCGCGGGTGCGCGAGCTGGTGCCCGAGGCGCGGGTGGTCGTCGCGCACGGGCAGATGCCCGAGGAACTGCTGGAACGCACCGTCGAGGGGTTCTGGAACCGGGAGCACGACATCCTGGTGTGCACCACGATCGTGGAGACCGGCCTGGACATCTCCAACGCGAACACGCTGATCGTCGAGCGCGCCGACACCTTCGGGCTCTCCCAACTGCACCAGCTGCGGGGGCGGGTTGGCCGCAGCCGGGAACGCGGCTACGCGTACTTCCTCTATCCGCCGCAGGTGCCGCTGACCGAGACGGCCTACGACCGGCTGGCGACCATCGCGCAGAACAACGAGCTGGGCGCGGGCATGGCGGTCGCGCTGAAGGACCTCGAGATCCGCGGCGCCGGCAATGTGCTGGGTGTCGAGCAGTCCGGCCACGTCGCCGGGGTCGGCTTCGATTTGTACGTGCGGTTGGTTGGCGAGGCCGTGGAGGCCTACCGGGCGGCTGCCGACGGTCAAACGGTCACCACTGCCGAAGAGCCCAAGGATGTCCGCATCGACCTGCCAGTGGACGCGCACCTGCCGCCGGACTACATCGCCAGCGACCGGCTGCGACTCGAGGCCTACCGGCGGCTGGCGGCCGCGTCCGACGACGCCGCCGTCGATGCCCTGGTGGAAGAGCTCAACGACCGCTACGGAGCCCTTCCCGAACCCGCCCAGCGGCTGGTGGCCGTGGCGCGGTTACGACTGATTTGTCGTGCCGCCGGTATCACCGAGGTATCGGCCCCCTCGGCGGCAACCGTGCGGCTGGCGCCGGTCACGCTGCTAGATTCGGCGCAGGTGCGGCTCAAGCGGATGTATCCCGCCGCGAATTACCGCGCCACCACGTCCACGGTGCAGGTTCCCATTCCACGAGCCGGCGGGATGGGTGCGCCGCGGCTCCGCGATGTCGAGCTGCTGCAGATGGTGGCCAACCTGGTGACGGCACTGCAGGGGAAACCGCAACAAGAAATTGGTATAACGAGTTCACCTGGACCGATGTCGAGGGAGGAGTGACAGACGCGATGATCGTCGTCTTGTTCGACCCCCGCCGTCCGTCGCTGGTACCTGTCGAAGCGATCGAGCATCTCACCGGCGAAGTGCAGTACACCGAGGAGATGCCCGTCGCGGTGCCGTGGTCGTTGCCGTCGGCGCGTCCGGTGCACACCGGATCCGACGCGCCGGTATTGCTGTCGTCGGACCCCAGCCATCCCGCCGTCACCGCTCGATTGGCTGCCGGCGCCCGACTGATCTCGGCACCCGAGACCCCGCGCGGTGAACGACTGGTCGACGCCGTCGCCATGATGGACAAGCTACGCACCGCCGGGCCGTGGGAAAGCGAACAAACTCACGACTCGTTGCGCAGATTCTTGCTCGAGGAGACCTACGAACTGCTCGACGCGGTGCGCAGCGGCAACGCCGATCAGCTATGCGAAGAACTCGGGGACGTACTGCTGCAGGTGCTATTCCATGCCCGCATTGCCGAAGACGCGCCGCAGTCCCCCTTCGGCATCGACGACGTCGCCAACACGCTGATGCGAAAGCTTGGCAATCGGGTACCGGGAGTGCTTGCCGGACAGTCTATTTCGCTCGAGGACCAGCTGGCGCAATGGGAAGAGCGCAAAGCGGCGGAGAAATCCCGGAACTCGTTGATGGACGATGTGCACACTGGCCAGCCGGCATTGGCTTTGGCGCAGAAGGTGATTGAACGCGCCACCAAGGCTGGGCTACCCGCTGATCTGATTCCGGCCGAAATCACGGCGATCTCGGTATCGGCAGATATCGATGCGGAAGGTTCCTTGCGCACAGCGGTTTTAGAGTTTGTCGACACGGTCCGCGGCGTCGAGAAGTCGATTGCCGCCACCCGCCGTGGTGACAGCGTTCCGAAAGAGTTCGATGTGGCTCGCCTCGGCGAGGTCAGCGAAGACGAGTGGCGCCGGCACTGGCCGTCCGGACAGACCGCGGCACCGTCGGACGAGTCCGAAGAAGCCGGCGAAGAAGTCGCGACGGACCCCGAGCCCGACACCGCCGGGGACGAACCCGATGAAGAGGCGTCGGGGCAGGATCCCGGGACCGACGAAAAAGCCGGCTAGGTTGCAGTGCTAAGCCGTCCCGACCAGCCACCGCGTTAATATTTGCTGGTCGGTTCGTTTACCGCCCGGCATGGGTGCTGTGAGATTGCAAATTCGAGTCGCGACGTCGTTCTGGTTTTGCTAGCCAAGCTCGCTACCAGCTAATCGGCGATGCACCCAATATTCGCAGCGAAACGCACCCGGACCGTGAAGGAGCCAACGAGTCCGAAAACTCATGGGACGATGATCATGGTGACAATTGATGTAGCGGACGTTAAGGGGAGCGTGGTGTCGCCGAGGCGTTGGCTGCGCACGGCCGCCGTGATCGGCGCGACCGCGATGCTGATGGCGTCCAGCTGCACCTGGCAACTCAGCATGTTCATCCCCGACGGCGTGCCGCCGCCTGCGGGGGCCCCGGTGCCGCCGGTCGACACGCACGCCAGCGGACGGCCTGCCGACCAGTTGCGGGAATGGGCGCTGCAGCGCTCCTCGATATTGGAGATTCCCGTCATCGCGCTGGAGGCCTACGCGTATGCCGCTCGGGTCGCCCAGGTCGAGAACCCGAAGTGCCACATCGGGTGGACCACGCTGGCCGGAATCGGCCAGGTCGAAAGCCATCACGGCACCTACCGGGGCGCGACGCTGGCGCCGAACGGCGATGTGAGTCCACCCATCCGGGGCGTCCGTCTCGACGGCACCAGCGGCAATATGCGCATCGTCGACACCGCCGAAGACACCAGCACCGGCGAATCCGGTGTGACGCGCGCCATGGGACCGATGCAGTTCATTCCGGAGACCTGGCGGTTGTACGGTGTCGACGCTCACAACGACGGCCACGTCAGCCCCGACAACATCGACGACGCTGCGCTCGCGGCAGCTGGTTACTTGTGCTGGCGCGGAAAGGATCTCGGCACCCCCAGGGGATGGATCACCGCGCTGCGCGCCTATAACAACTCAGGCGTGTACGCGCGGGCGGTCCGGGACTGGGCAACCGCCTATGCGGCGGGTCGCCCGCTGTAGCAGGATGAATCGCTAACCCAGGCTTTACGCTAAAGGCGGCCTGGGGGCTGGCATCAGCTACAACGCAAGGAGAGAACCTAGTGCCGATTATCGAGCAGGTCGGGGCCCGCGAGATACTCGATTCCCGCGGCAACCCGACGGTCGAGGTTGAGATTGCGCTGATCGACGGGACGTTTGCCCGCGCCGCGGTGCCGTCCGGCGCATCGACCGGAGAGCACGAGGCTGTGGAGCTTCGCGACGGTGGGCAGCGCTACGGCGGCAAGGGTGTGCAGAAGGCCGTGCAAGCCGTGCTCGACGAGATCGGTCCGGCCGTGATCGGGCTCAATGCCGACGATCAGCGGTTGGTCGACCAGGCGCTGGTGGATCTCGACGGCACCCCCGACAAGTCCCGGCTGGGTGCCAACGCGATTCTGGGCGTTTCGCTCGCCGTCGCCAAAGCGGCCGCCGATTCTGCCGAACTGCCGCTGTTCCGCTATCTCGGCGGACCGAATGCACACATCCTGCCGGTGCCGATGATGAACATCGTCAACGGCGGGGCACACGCCGACACCGGCGTCGACATCCAGGAATTCATGGTGGCGCCCATCGGTGCGCCCAGCTTCGTCGAGGCACTGCGCTGGGGCGCCGAGGTGTACCACGCCCTCAAAGCGGTGCTGAAGAAGCAGGGCCTGTCCACCGGCCTGGGCGACGAGGGCGGCTTCGCCCCCGACGTGGCCGGCACCACCGCGGCGCTGGACCTGATCAGCGTGGCCATCGAATCAGCCGGCTTCAAACCCGGTGTCGACGTGGCGCTGGCCCTGGACGCCGCGGCTACCGAGTTCTACACCGACGGCACTGGCTACGCCTTCGAGGGCAGCACCCGCACCGCCGAGCAGATGACCGAGTTCTACGCCGGACTGCTCGGCTCCTACCCGCTGGTGTCCATCGAAGACCCACTGTCCGAAGATGATTGGGACGGCTGGGCGGCCCTGACCGCGTCGATCGGCGACCGGGTGCAAATCGTCGGCGACGATATTTTCGTCACCAACCCCGAGCGGCTCGAGGAGGGCATCGAAAAGGGTGTGGCAAATGCGTTGCTGGTCAAGGTGAATCAGATCGGCACGCTGACCGAGACACTCGACGCCGTCGCGCTGGCTCACCACAGTGGATACCGCACCATGATGAGCCACCGCAGCGGCGAGACCGAAGACACCACGATCGCCGACCTAGCGGTGGCCGTCGGCAGCGGGCAGATCAAGACCGGGGCGCCCGCCCGCAGCGAGCGCGTCGCAAAATACAACCAGCTGTTGCGGATCGAGGAGGCGCTCGGCGACGCCGCCCGCTACGCCGGCGACCTGGCGTTTCCGCGCTACGCACCGGAAGCGAAATAGGTTGGCACAGCGTGACAGTCATCGATAAGCACGGCTAGCTCCCGGCAATGCCTGACGCGAAGCGACCAGATCCGAAGCGCCGCTCTCCGGCATCGCGGCCAGCGAAGCCCGGCGATTCGGTTCGGCGCGGCCGCTCCGCGAAGAGCTCGAGACCGGCGCAGACCGCGACCGCTCGCAGTACCACGCGGACAACGGCCGAGCACGTCGTCGAACCCATCAAGCGGCAGATCGCCGAGTCCGTCGAGCAGCGGGCCGATCAGCGGTTGGGTTTCACCGCGCGGCGCGCAGCGGTGCTGGCCGCGGTGATCTGCGTATTGACGTTGACCATCGCCGGGCCGGTGCGTACTTACTTCGCCCAGCGCACCGAGTTGTCTCAGTTGACTGCCACCGAAGCCGCGCTACGTCTTCAAATCGCCGACCTCGAGCAGAAGAAGGGCAAGCTGGGCGACCCGGCTTACATCGCGGCCCAAGCCCGCGAGCGGCTGGGTTTTGTGAAACCGGGCGATATTCCATTCCAAGTCCAGCTGCCGACGGCGGCGGGAGCCGCCCCGCAGCCTGGAGGCGATACGACCAAACCGGCCGACAACAATCCTTGGTACACGTCGCTGTGGCATACCATCGCTGACCAGCCGCACCTGCCACCGGCCAGCGTGGCTACCCCGCCGGCCGAACCCGGGCCCGCGGGTCCGGTGCCGTCGGTATCGCCGAACCCCACGGCTCCCGGTGGTTGATCGTGCCGATCTGGAAGCGGTGGAGCGCCAACTCGGCCGGGAGCCGCGCGGAGTGCTCGAGATCGCTTACCGGTGCCCCAATGGTGAGCCCGGCGTGGTGAAGACCGCGCCGAAACTTCCTGACGGCACGCCGTTTCCGACGTTGTATTACCTGACGCATCCGCTTTTGACAGCCGCCGCAAGCAGACTGGAGACGACGGGGTTGATGCGAGAGATGACCGAGCGGCTGGCGGGCGACGTTGAATTGGCGGCCGCGTATCGGCGGGCTCACGAGTCGTATCTGGCCGAGCGTGATGCGATCGAGCCGCTGGGAACCACCTTTTCCGGTGGGGGCATGCCGGACCGGGTCAAGTGCCTGCACGTGCTGATCGCGCACTCGCTGGCCAAGGGGCCCGGGTGCAATCCGCTGGGCGACGAGGCACTGGCGCTGCTGGCCGCCGAGCCGGCAATGGCGCAGGTTTTGGAGGTTGGCGCGTGGTAAGCCGCTTCGCGGGAGTTGACTGTGGTACCAACTCGATTCGATTGTTGATCGCCGATGTCGAGGGCGGCCGGCTGCGCGATGTGCATCGCGAGACGCGAATCGTGCGGCTGGGGCAGGGCGTCGATGCGACGGGTCAGTTCGCGCCCGATGCGATCGCCCGGACCAGGGCCGCGCTCTGCGACTACGCCGCCCTGTTGAGAAAGCATGGCGTCCAGCGGGTACGGATGGTGGCCACATCGGCCGCCCGCGACGTCGCCAATCGTGATGTGTTCTTTGCGATGACGGCCGATGTGCTGGGCGCTGTGCTCCCTGGCGCCGTCGCCGAGGTGATCACTGGCACCGAAGAAGCCGCGTTGTCCTTTCGCGGTGCGGTCGGCGAATTAGACAGCGCCAGAGGTCCTTTCGTTGTCGTCGACCTGGGTGGTGGCTCGACCGAGATCGTGCTCGGCGGGGGAGACGGGGTGGCGGCGAGCTACTCAGCCGACATCGGCTGCGTCCGGCTGACCGAACGCTGCCTGCACTCCGACCCGCCCACCGCAGCCCAGGTGGCGGCGGCCCGCCAGGTGGTGCGCGAGCGGCTTGACGTCGCGCTGGCCGCGGTACCCGTCGAAAAGGCCCGAACCTGGGTCGGGTTGGCCGGGACAATGACCACCCTGTCTGCGCTGGCTCACCAGATGACAACCTATGATGCTGCGGCCATTCATCTTTCACGCGTCGCGGGCAGCGATTTGCTGGCGGTCTGCGAGCGGCTGATCGGGATGACGCGCGCCGAGCGCGCCGCACTGCCGCCGATGCACGAGGGCCGGGCGGATGTGATCGGCGGCGGCGCGATCGTCGTCGAGGAACTGGCGCGCGAGCTGCGTTCCCGGGCCGGCATCGATGAACTGACCGTCAGCGAGCACGACATCTTGGATGGCATCGTGCTATCAATCGCGGAATAACCCTCGCCCACCGCGGCGTCTTCTTGGGTGTGCCCGACTTGGCTGATTGCCTTAGACTCCTAATCCCCGCAGGACGCGAAAGGCGTGCCATGTCCGATCTCGCTCTCCGGCTGCTTTCGCCTGGGATGGGCTGTTCACTATCGGTTCCGTGGTGAGTCAGGTGGCCGAGCGTGCCGACGGGCAACCGTCGGCGTGGGCGCCGTTGCGCAATCGTGTTTACCGCCATTTGTTGACTGCGCAGTTCGGCTCCAGCATCGGGAGCTGGATGCAAAGTGTGGCAGCGCAATGGTTTTTGGTGGAGAGGCACAGCAGTGATGTCATCGTGGCCCTCGTCCAGACGGCGAGCCTCGGGCCGACGCTGCTTTTCGGATTGTTCGCCGGCGCGCTGGCCGATCTGTTCGACCGGCGCCGGCTGCTGATCGTTCTGCAGACGTATGCGGTGCTGGTAGCGCTGGCCCTGGCCGTGCTGACATACCTCGGTCGCCTCGGTCCGACCGCACTGCTGTTGTTCACCGTGGCCATCGGCTGCGCGTCTGCGCTCACCGCGCCGGCCTGGCAGGCGATTCAGCCCGAGGTTGTCCCGCGTGAGCAGATAACGGCCGCAGCGACTTTGGGTAGCGTCGCGGGCAATGCTGCCCGAGCGATCGGACCGGCCATCGGCGGCGTTGTGGTGGGATTATCCGGCCCCGCAGCGGTCTTCGCGATCAACGCGGTGTCGTTCGCCGGAATAATCGTCGCCCTGGTGGCGTGGAAAAGGCCTATCCAGCTCGCACCTATCGAGCGAGAACACTTCGGGCAGGCCATGATCACCGGACTGATGTTCGTCCGTAACGGGCCTAATATCCGCAGGATCCTGTTGCGCGCGGCGCTATTCCTCTTTCCCGCCTCGGCCGTGTTCGCTCTGCTGCCGGTGGCCGCCGCCCACAGATGGCACCTGGCAGCAGATGGATACGGTGTGGCGCTGGGGGCCATCGGTTTGGGTGCGGTGCTCGCCGTCGTGGTCGCGGCGCGGTTACGCCGGCGGGTGTCGGACAACGTGCTGCTGGCGGCGTCGGCTGCCGCATACGCTCTGGCGCCGGTGGCGGTGGTCTGGCTGCCGTTCGCCGCGGCGACCCCCTTCCTGGTGTTGTCGGGCATGGCGTGGCTGATCACGTTGACAACGTTGAATGCGGCAGCGCAGCTATCGCTACCGCGCTGGGTGATGGCGCGTGGGTTGGCGGTGTACCTGCTGGTCGCCACGGGATCCCAGGCGATCGGCTCGTATGTCTGGGGTGCCATCGCCACCCGGGCCGGGCTGCACGTGGCGATGCTGGGTTCGGCGGTGGTGCTGGGTCTTGTTGCTCTCAGCGTCGTGGTACTTCCGTTGCGCCCGACTACCGGGACGCTCAGCGTCGAAGTTTCCGCTGCGTGGCCGACACCGACGCTGGTTTTTGAACCGTCTCCTAACGACGGACCGGTGCTCGTCACCGTCCGTTACCAAGTGCCGAGCGATCGCCTCAACGAGTTCGTCGAGGCGATGCAAGCGGTCAGGCGATCACGGCTACGAACGGGGGGCCACAGTTGGCGGCTCTATCACAGCGTCGGACAACCGGACCTGCTCCTGGAAAGGTTCACCGTCGCGTCGTGGACCGAGTTTGAGCGCCAACGTACCTTGCGCTGGCTGGAATTCGATTCCGAGGGCGTGAACAAGGCGATTGGCTATACCGTCGACTGCGCCCGGCAGCACGAGTACTTCGTCGCGGTGCGGGTACGACAGTAGCGACTACGCCCGCCGAGGTGGGCACGCACGCTCAGGCTTCGAAGCGGTAGCCCATGCCCGATTCGGTCAACAGGTGTTTGGGATGTGAGGGGTCGTCTTCGAGTTTGCGTCGTAACTGCGCCAGATACACCCGTAGATAATGGGTTTCGGTGGCGTACGCCGGCCCCCACACCTCTTTGAGAAGTTCCTCGCGGCCGACCAGCTTGCCGCGGTTGCGAACCAGCACCTCGAGCATTCCCCACTCGGTCGGGGTGAGGTGCACCTCCGCGCCATCTTTGGTCACCTTCTTGGCGGCCAGATCGACTGTGAACGCATCGGTTTCGATAACCGGCTGATCTGTTTCCGACGCGGCGGCATTTCGGCGGACCGCGGCGCGCAGCCGGGCCAGAAACTCGTCCATCCCAAAGGGTTTGGTGACGTAGTCGTCGGCACCGGCATCCAGCGCTTCGACCTTGTCCGAGGAATCGGTGCGCGCCGACAGCACGATCACCGGCACCGAGAGCCAGCCACGCAGACCGGCCAGGACCTCGATGCCGGATAGGTCGGGCAGGCCGAGGTCGAGGATCACCACATCGGGTTTGTGCTCGGCGGCGGCGCGCAGCGCGCCTGCACCGGTCGATGCGGTGACGACCTCGTAGCCCCGCACGGTCAGGTTGATTCGCAGTGCCCGCAAGATGTGTGGCTCGTCGTCGATGACCAGTACCCGGGTCACGGCGCACCGATCTCTTGCGGTGCAGCCAGATCCACCACGACCGTCAGCCCGCCACCCGGCGTATTGCTGGCCGCGATGGTGCCGCCCATCGCTTCGACGAATCCGCGCGCCACCGACATCCCTAAACCGACACCGGTGGTGTTGTCGTGATCGCCGAGGCGCTGGAACGCTCCGAAGATCTGGTCCTCGGTTCCGCGCGGGACCCCGGGGCCGTTGTCGATCACGTTGATCAGGACGCGATTGCCGACGCGCCCTGCATTCACCCGGACCACACAGTCGGGCGCATAGCGCAGCGCGTTGTCGATCAGGTTGGCCAGCACCCGTTCGAGCAGTCCAGGGTCGGCCATCACCACGGCGTCACCGACATCGACCTTGACGCGGTCGATGGCAGACCGATAAAAGCCGGTGGCGCCCTTGCCGATACTGACCAGCGCGCGCTGCGTGGTCTCCTCCAGATACACCGTGTGCAGATCGGGCTTGACCACGCCGGCGGCCAAGCGCGAGGAATCGAGCAGATTGCCGACCAGCGCGGTGAGCTGGTCGATGGATTCCTCGATGGTGGCTAACAATTCGGCGGTGTCTTCCGCGGAGAAGGCGATGTCCTCGGCGCGCAAGCTGGACACCGCGACCTTGGCGGCGGCCAGCGGCGTACGCAGGTCGTGACTGACCGCCGAGAGCAGGGAGCGTCGCAGCTCGTCGGCCCGCATGATCGCCTCGGCTTGGCTGGCTTCTTCGGCGAGTTCACGCTGTCTGATCAAACCCGCGGCCTGCCTGGCTACCGCGCCCAGCACCCGCCGGTCACGTGCGAACAGCTTTCGGCCGGCAAGCAGCATCCAGAACTGGTCGTCACCGACCTCGATCGCGGTATCAGCAAAATCCACGGTGATACACGGATCTCTGCCCACGCAGGCGACAACCTCGCTCTTGGTGCCGCCGGCGCGCTCTTCCTCGCTGGGTTCGCGCAGCATGGTGACCGCCCGCTGCGCGTAGGTCTCGCGCACCCGTTCGAGCAGCGTCTCGAGGTCGGCACCGCGCAGTACCGAGCCCGCGAACAGGGTCAGCAGCTCGGCCTCCTGGGATGCGCGTCGGGCTTCCAGGGTCCGCTTGGCCGCGAAGTCGACCAGCACCGCGACTGCGACCGCGATCAGCAACAGCACCAATTCGGTGATGGCACTGCTGGGTTCGGCGATGGTAAAGCTGTGTCGCGGGGCGATCAGGTAGTAATTCAGCAGCAGCCCGGACAGCACCGCCGAAAGTGCGGCGGGCGCGATACCTCCGAGGAGTCCGACCAACAACACCCCGATGAAGAACAATGCGCTTTCGCCGGCGGTATCCAGATACGGGTCCAGCACGGTGACGGTGGTCGCGCAAACCACCGACGGGACGATGACCGCCGCGAGCCAGGACGCGATGCGTCGCTCGTGGGGCGCCAGCGAACCGAGGCGGAAGCCGCCTTTGGATTCTTCGTGCGTGACGATGTGCACGTCGATCTTGCCGGACCGCTGCACAATGTTCGAGGAGATGCCCTCCTCGAAAATCCGGGCCCACCGTGATCGTCGCGAGGTGCCGATCACCAGCTGGGTGGCGTTGAGCTCGCGCGCGAAATCCAATAGCGCCGTGGGGACGTCGTCACCGACCACGGTGTGCACCGAGGCGTCCAGGCTGCTCGCCAGCTCACGGATCTTGGCCATCCGGGCGTCCGATAGCCCGGCCAGCCCATCGCCGCGCACCACATGGACCACCATCAGCTCGGCGGTGGCTTTCGATGCGATCCGGGATGCCCGGCGCAGCAACGTCTCTGATTCCGGCCCACCGGTGATCGCCACTACGACACGCTCGCGCGCCTCCCACATGTCGGTGATCTTGTTGTCCGCGCGGTACTTCGCCAGCGCGGTGTCCACTTGGTCGGCGACCCACAGCAGCGCCAATTCCCTGAGTGCGGTGAGATTTCCGGGGCGGAAGTAATTCGACAGCGCCGCGTCGACGCGTTCCGCCGCGTAGACGTTTCCGTGAGATAGCCTGCGGCGCAGCGCTTCCGGCGTGATATCAACGAGCTCGACCTGTGCCGCTTGCCGCACAACCGAGTCCGGGATCGTTTCCTTCTGCTCGATACCGGTGATCTGAGCGACGACGTCGTTGAGGCTCTCCAGGTGCTGGACGTTGACGGTGGAGATCACCGTGATCCCGGCGTCGAGCAACTCCTCGACATCTTGCCATCGCTTGGCGTTCTTGCTGCCCGGCGTGTTGGTGTGGGCAAGCTCGTCGACCAGGACCACCTGAGGGCAACGTGCCAGTACGGCCGGCACGTCGATCTCGGCGAGGCTGGCGCCACGGTATTTGAGGTAGCGCGGCGGGATGATCTCGATGCCCTCGATCATCTCCGCGGTTCTCAGGCGGCCGTGGGTCTCCACCACCGCGGCCACTAGGTCGGTGCCACGCTCCAAGCGCCGGTGTGCTTCGCCGAGCATCGCGTATGTTTTCCCGACCCCCGGTGCCGCGCCGAGGTAGATCCGTAGCTCTCCGCGCTTGGGATGGTGGTCCTCACGGTTGACGTCCCTCACGTCAACCATCATCCCCTAGCGTTAACCGTTAACGGGGTATCGACGGTCGAGTTCCAAGTTGAGTTCGAGGACATTCACAGTAGGTTCGCCGAAAAATCCCAGATCACGGCCACTGCGGTACTGCGCCAGGACGGCACGTAACTGATCCGGACTGACGTGCCGGGCCTTGGCCACCCGGGCGACCTGGAGGTCGGCGTAGGCCGGCGAGATGTCGGGATCCAGGCCGCTGCCGCTGGCGGTGACAGCATCAGCCGGAACTTGCGGGTTCTCCGGGGCAGCGCCGCGGATCGGCACGATCTGACCACTCGAGTAATCCTCGTCGAATTTTGCACACTCGACCCGAACGCCTTCATAGAAGTCCAAGAACGGCTGCTTTGTCGTCGCACACGGTTCGTTGACGCTGACAACCCGGGCCGGGTGCACGACGTAGCCGCGAGAATCGCGCGGGCCGATCACCGACAGCACCGCGCCGACGCCGCCACCCGTGCAGAACGGGCGCGACCCGTCCACCCCTTCGAGCTGGCCGACGGCCGCACTGCGCGAACACACCTGGGTCAGCAGGCCCGGCTTGAAACCGGCGTCGCTGGCACTGGCACCGGCGGCCAGCTTGGCCGGATCGCCGGGGGTGTCGACGACGCTCTCGGGCCCGAGGCTACTGCCGCTGCTGGCGGTCGGGTCATATCCGTTGCTGCCCGCGGCCGACGGCCGGCTCTGGAAATACTTCGGCAGCGGGTTGCCCGAGGCGTCGGTGAACAGCTGGCCGATGTGCTTGCTGCCCACCGGTTTACCGCCGGCGGTGAGGATGGAGCCCTCGGCATTGCCGTGTAGCCCGGGAAGCATGGCCACCAGCCAGATGAGCAGCGGGTAGCCAAAACCGAAGATCACGGTGAAGACGAGCAGCGCGCGCAGCGCGGCCCAGTGTTGGCGAAGCGTGTTGGCGAATTTCATCTCAGCCCATCCCGGGAAGCAGTTGAACCAGCAGGTCGATGAGTTTGATTCCGATGAACGGGGCGATGATGCCACCCAGTCCGTAGATGTAGAGATTGCGGCTGAGCAACTTCGACGCATGACTGGGCGTATACCGGACACCACGCAGCGCCAGCGGAATCAGCGCGACGATGACGATCGCATTGAAGATGACCGCCGACAGGATCGCCGATTGCGGACTGTGCAGCCGCATCACGTTGATCAGGTCCAGCCCGGGGAACAGCGCCACGAACATCGCCGGGATGATCGCGAAATATTTGGCGATGTCGTTGGCGATGGAGAAGGTGGTCAACGCCCCGCGGGTGATCAACAACTGCTTGCCGATCTCGACGATCTCGATGAGCTTGGTGGGGTCGGAGTCCAGGTCCACCATGTTGCCGGCTTCTTTGGCCGCCGAGGTACCGGTGTTCATCGCCACGCCGACGTCGGCCTGCGCCAGCGCGGGCGCGTCGTTGGTGCCGTCACCGGTCATTGCCACCAGGCGACCGCCCTGCTGCTCCTTTTTGATCAGCATCATCTTGTCTTCGGGGGTGGCTTCGGCAAGGAAATCGTCCACACCGGCCTCATCGGCAATCGCCCTGGCGGTCAACGGATTATCGCCGGTGATCATTACCGTTCGGATGCCCATCAGCCGCATCGCGTCGAACCGTTCGCGCATGCCTTGCTTCACGACGTCTTTGAGGTAGATGACGCCGAGCACCTCTGCTTTCTGGGAGGCGCCGTCGCCGATGATCTGACCGACAACCAGTGGGGTGCCGCCGGCGGCGGAGATGCCGTCGATGATCTCGCCGAGCTCGGGTGGCACACTGCCGCCGTGACTGCGGACCCAATCGGACACCGAGCTGGCCGCCCCCTTGCGCAGCTGTCGTCCGTCGATGTCCACGCCCGACATCCGGGTTGTCGCGCTGAACTCCACCCAGCTGGCGTGGGCCAGTTCTCCGGGGGTTCGGGCGCGCAGCCCATAGACCTCTTTGGCGTAGACGACGATGGAACGGCCCTCGGGGGTTTCGTCGGCGAGGCTGGACAGTTGTGCGGCATCGGCTAGATCCGCCTCCGTCACTCCGCGGACCGTAATGAATTCCGACGCTTGGCGATTGCCGAGGGTAATCGTTCCGGTCTTGTCCAGCAGCAGCGTGTTCACGTCCCCGGCCGCCTCGACCGCACGGCCCGACATGGCCAGCACGTTGCGTTGCACCAGCCGATCCATGCCGGCGATTCCGATCGCCGACAGCAGCGCGCCGATGGTGGTGGGAATCAAACAGACCAACAGAGCGACCAAGACGATGCCGCTGATGCCGTTGCTATTCAGCGCCGAGGTGTCCGGTACACCGGGATTGTTGACCTTGGAGTAGATCGCCAGCGGCTGCAGCGTCGCCACGGCGAACACGAAGATGAGGGTCAGCGCTGCCAACAGTATGTTGAGTGCGATCTCGTTCGGTGTCTTCTGCCGATTCGCGCCCTCGACGAGTGCGATCATCCGGTCCACGAAGCTCTCGCCCGGCTTCTGGGTGATCTTGACGACGATGCGGTCCGAGAGCACGGTCGTCCCGCCGGTCACCGCGGAGCGGTCGCCGCCGGATTCCCGGATCACCGGTGCCGATTCGCCGGTAATGGCCGACTCATCAACCGAGGCAATGCCTTCCACGACATCGCCGTCGCCAGGGACGACCTGGCCCGCGGTGACCACCACGAAGTCGCCCTGCTGCAGCAACGGCGCCGCAACCTCTTCGGGGGTGTTGTCGGTGCTGCCCGGAGACCAGCTCCGCAGGCGGTAGGCGACGGCGTCGGCCTTGGATTTACGCAACGCATCGGCCTGCGCCTTGCCGCGCCCTTCGGCGACGGCTTCGGCCAGGTTCGCGAAAATCACTGTCAGCCATAGCCAGAACACGGTGAGCCAGGAGAACCAGCTGTTGTCGCCGACCGCAAGAATCGTCGACCAGACGGCGCCGATTTCCACGATGAACATCACCGGGTTGCGCCAGAGGGTGCGCGGATCGAGCTTGCGCACCGCGTCCGGCAGTGCCTTCAGCAGCAAGGCTGGGTCGAGCAACCCGCCCTGCAGTTTCTCGCCGGGAGCCGGGGTGCTACGTCGGCGCACGTTGGAATCGATTGTGGTCGTCACATTTTCAGTTGAAATCATCGGGTCAGTGGATCCCTTCAGCGAGCGGCCCGAGCGCCAGCGCGGGCAGGAAGGTGAGGGCAACCAGAATGACTGTCACTCCCACCACGAGACCGACGAATTGCGGTTTGTGGGTGGGCAGGGTGCCACTCGACTCGGGCGTCATGCCCTGTCGCGCCAACGAACCGGCCAGCGCGAGCACCAAAACCATCGGCAGGAAGCGACCGAACGCCATCGCCAAGCCCAAAGCGGTGTTCCACCAGACGGTGTTGCCCGAGAGTCCGGCAAACGCGGAGCCGTTGTTATTGGCCGCCGAGGTGAATGCGTAGAGCACCTCGGACAGGCCGTGCGGTCCGGTGTTGGCCATAGCGGCGCGCTCGCCGGGCAGCGCCATCGCGATGGCAGTGCCGAGCAGCACGATGAGCGGGGTGATCAGGAAATAGCCTGAGGCCAGCTTCATCTCGCGCGGATTGATCTTCTTACCAAGGTATTCCGGTGTTCGGCCTACCATCAAGCCGGCGACGAACACCGTGATGACCGCGAGGATCAGGATGCCGTATAGACCCGAGCCGGTGCCACCGGGTGCGACCTCACCCATTTGCATGTTGAACATCTCCATCATGCCGCCCAGGCTCGTGTAGGAGTCGTGCACCGAGTCGATCGCCCCAGTCGACGTCAGCGTGGTTGCGTCGGCGAAGACGGCGGAGTCAGCAACTCCGAAACGCTGTTCGGTCCCTTCGGTCGCGGCGCCCACCGCGGTGGGAACGGTGCCGTGATGCTGCAACTGGAACATCATCATGAAAGAAACGCTCAGGATTGCCAGGACGCTGACGATCGCCGCGATCGCGTAGCCCTGCTTCTTGCTGTTCACCATGCGGCCGAAAGTGCGCGGCAGCGAGAAACTGATCACCAGGAGCAGGAAGATCTGCACCCAGTTCGTCCATGACGTCGGGTTTTCGAACGGGTGCGAGGAGTTGGCGTTGTAGAAGCCACCGCCGTTGGTACCTAGTTCTTTGATCGCCTCCTGGCTGGCGACCGGCCCGCCGGGGATGGTCTGCTGAGCACCGGCCAGCGTGTTGACGACCTGGTCGTTGAGGTGAAAGTTCTGGATAGCGCCGCCGACGATCAGCACGATCGCGGCGAGGATGGAGATCGGCAACAGGATGCGCAGCGTGCCCCGCGTCAGATCCACCCAGAAGTTGCCCAGTTCGTTGCTGCGGTGCCGGGCGAATCCGCGGACCAACGCGATCGCAACCGCCATGCCGACCGCGGCGGACACGAAGTTCTGCACCGTCAGTCCGGCCATCTGCACCAGGTAGCCCATGGTCGATTCGCCGGAATAGTTCTGCCAGTTGGTGTTTGTGACGAAGCTGACGGCGGTGTTCCACGCCAGCGCCGGTGTCATCTTTGTCGCCGGATCGTGCAGATGCAGCGGCAGCTTGTCCTGGACGAGTTGCAGGACGAACAGGAATATGACACTGACCGCCGAAAACGCCAGCACGCTACGGGCATACGTTTTCCAGGTCTGCTCCGAGTCCGGGTTGGCACCGATCAGCCGGTAGATGAATTTCTCTGTGCGCGAATGCTTTCGGGAGCTATAGACCCGGTACATGTAGTCGCCCAACGGCACGTGCGCGACCGCCAGCGCAAGAATCAGTAGCCCGAGGAACACCACGCCCGCCGCGGTGCCGCTCACTAGAACCGCTCCGGAAACATCAGGGCCGCCCCGAGCAAGAGTGCGACGAGGACGGACAGCACTAAACCGACGACGTTAGCGATGCTCACGATCCCAACTTCAGGGTCAAGCCGAGCGCGGCGAACACCGCCGCAGTCAGCACGAGGTAAATCAGCACGGACATATTCGTCTTTCGCTCGATGACCGATTGCTGCCTGCTCGTTCTCGGCAACAGTATTTTGACCTCAGCAAAGAGGACATGACCGAGGCTAGGCCCGCCGGTGACCCTGAACGGGGGCTCTTAACATTTTCTTTACGACTTGAGGGTCACTTTTGCGGCCATCCTGATGTTTGCCGCACCGTACGTCTCGTGTGCCTCATTGGCCTCGGTAGTTGCTACCGGTCGCTAGGGTCGATCAACGGCAGCTGCACCCGGAAGACCGTTCGGCCCTCGGTGGATTCGGCGGCGACCGAGCCGTGGTGCGCCTTGACGATTGAACTCACGATGGCCAGGCCAAGTCCGATTCCTGAACCGTTGGTTCGCGACGGGTCGGCGCGGACGAATCGCTCGAACAACCGGGGGAGTAGATCGGCAGCGATGCCGGGCCCGTCGTCAGCCACGGTGAGTTCCGCATAGGGTGCCTCCAACCGGAAGCTGTGGCAGGCGATGGCCGTGGTGACCGTGACGCCGGGCGGCGTGTGCAACCGTGCATTGGTGAGCAGATTGCTCACCAGCTGGTGCAGCCGGTCATGGTCGCCGCGAATCCACACCGGTTCGTCTGGTAGGTCTTTGATCCAATGGTGGGTCGGTGCCGCGACCGCCGCGTCGTTCACTGCGTTGACAACGAGATCGGCCAGGTCGACATCTTCGTTCTGCAGATCTTCGCCCTCGCCCAGACGGGACAGCAGCAGCAATTCGTCGACCAGCAAGGCCATCCGGCGGGCCTCGGACTCGATACGGGCCAGCGCGTACTCGGTGGTCGGTGGCAGCGTCGAACTGTCCTGCCGGGTGAGTTCGGCATAGCCCTGGATCGCTGCCAGCGGCGTCCGCAGCTCATGGCTGGCATCGGTGAGGAATTGGCGCATCCGCATGTCGGAGTCGGCGCGATGCGCCAGTGCGCTATCGACGTTGTCCAGCAACCGATTCAGGGTATGTCCGACGGTTCCCACTTCGTTGCTCTGATCGGTGTCCTGCGGCCGCACCCGGACGCTGATCTGGTGGTCATCTCCGGCGAGTGGCATCCCGGCGACTTCGGCGGCGGTCGCGGCGACCCGGCGCAGCGGGCGAAGGGTATACCCGACCACCCACACCGTGAGTCCCGCGGTGACTATCAGAGCGGCCGCGACAAGCGCTGTGGTGGTGAGGTTTTTGCGGGCGATGATCCGGTCGCCGAGTGTTTGCGATACCCCGACGACCAAGATGTCGGACCCTTCGATCAGGCAGTCGACCCGGTAGGAACCCGACCGGCCAAGTCGCAGGGTGCGCGGCGGAGCGTCCTCCCATTTCTGTGCCTGGATGGTGCGCACGACGTCGGCCGGCGCGGGGCGTGGTTCATCTTCAGAGAACACCGCGGAGCCGATCACTTCGCCGTTGTGGAGCAGGGCGATAAGGTTTCCCGGGGTTTGTCCGGTGAACTCCAGCAACGCCTGCGACACCGGCGGAACGCCTTGATGTGCCGAAGTGTGTTCGCCATTGCGGTATCTGGTGTAGGCGTTGTCGAACGCGTGCAGGGAATTCGCGACCTCGGCGTCGGTCATAGTGGTGACGTAGCCGCGCAGGCTGAGCACCGAGACGATCCCAACAGTCACCAAAACGACTGTGACAACTGCTAATACGCCCGCTAACAGCTGGCCGCGCAACGACCGGGGGAACCCCCTGGGAGTGTTGCGCTCGTCGGTCATTCCGGTGGCCGCAGCATGTATCCGATACCGCGGACGGTGTGGATCATCGGCTCTCTGCCGGAGTCGATCTTTTTCCGCAGGTACGAGATGTACAGATCGACAATGCTGGTGCGCCCGGCGAAATCGTACTGCCAGACTCGGTCCAGGATCTCGGTGCGGCTCAGCGCGCGGCGGGGATTGCGCATCAGGAAGCGAAGCAATTCGAATTCGGTTGAGGACAGCGAGATCGGCGTTCCGTCGCGGCTGACCTCGCGGCTGGCGGTGTCCACTCGCAGATCGCCGACCTTGAGAGCCTCAGCGGCGGGCGGGGTCTGCTGGCTGGAGCGGCGCAGCAATCCGCGTAGCCGCGCGACCAGCTCCTCGAGACTGAACGGTTTGGTCATGTAGTCGTCGGCACCCGCGGTCAGCCCGGTGACCCGGTCCATGACGGAATCGCGCGCGGTGAGAAACAGCGTGGGTGTGTACACGTCGGATTCGCGGATCCGCTGCAGAATTCTCAGACCGTCGACATCGGGAAGCATGATGTCGAGTACCAGCACGTCCGGGTTGACGCTCTCGAATTTAGCCAATGCCTCGCGCCCGTTGTGGGCGGTCTCGACGACCCAGCCTTCGTAATGCAGCGCCATCTTCACCAGATTGGTAAGCGCGGGCTCATCGTCGACCAGCAAAACCCGGATCGGCGAACCATCCGCGCGGTAGATCCGGGGCAGCTGCCCGAGAATGGCCTGTCGCGGCCGCTCGCTGCCTGCGTATCCCATCGCTGTCATGTTCCTGGATTCTCGCAAAGAACACATGCAGTTGTCACGGACTTCATAGAGTTCTCAAATCTGAGCTACCTAGCGGGCTCGGGGTGCCGGGCGGGTTAAATATGTGTTTTATATGTGTTTTATCGCTTGGGCTGAGATGAATCGTTGCGCGAAAATTACTGGGATATATAGCTTTTAGCCTGCACGCCGCGGAGCCATCGCGAGTTGCTGTTCCTGAAAAGGTTTCTGCGCGAACGGATTTGAATCATCAATGACCGTTGGCGCTTCGCTGGTCGTGGATTCACAGGGCATACACACGACCGCCCAATGCGGTGCTGAACTCTCATTAGTTAACTCGGTATTACGCCGAGTTACGAAGGCCGGGCAATCTCAGTGGCTTTCGTAACAATGCTCAAAGTCGTTGTCACAAACTCGATTTACCATCGGTGGCGAATTCAAACGACAGGAACCAGTGATGGATTTTGGAGCCCTGCCGCCGGAGGTCAACTCCGGCCGGATGCACTCGGGCGCGGGGCCCGCGACCCTGCTGGCCGCCGCAGCGGGGTGGGACAGGCTGGCCGGCGAACTGCACACGGCCGCCGGCGTCTACCAGTCAGTGATCTCGGCCCTGACCGACGGATCGTGGACCGGCGCGTCGTCGACGTCCGTAGTGGCTGCGGTCACGCCCTACTTGACCTGGATGAGAAGCACCGCTGCCCATTGTGAGGAAGCGGCCAGCCACGCAATCGCCGCGGCGGGCGCCTACGAGACGGCCTTCGCGATGACGGTGCCGCCGCCGATGATCACGGCCAACCGTGTCCAGCTGGCGACATTGATTGCGACCAACAATTTCGGCCACAACACGCCGGCGATCATGGCGACCGAAGCGGAATACGGCGAGATGTGGGCCAAGGACGCCACCGCGATGTACCGCTACGCGGCAAGTTCCCGGTCCGCGTCGACGATGTCGAATTTCACCGCGCCGCTGTGTGGGAGCGCGGGCACTAACCAGGCCGACAGCAGCTCCGTGAAGACGGCCGCGCGGGTGACGTCTTCAGTGCCGCAAGCCCTGCATAAGTTGTCGACCCCCGGATCGTCGACGGGTCCCGGCGCGGCCTCGACGGGCGACGGCGCATTGGGCTTGGACACCGAAGCCGTGGCCGGCGTTGGTCAAGCCGATGGTCTGGGCACCCTGTCGGTGCCGCCGAGTTGGGCCGATGCTCTCGGGATGGTGGAGCAGACACCGGTACTGGACGCCAACGTGATGCCGGGCGGGTGGGGCGCAATACCATCGCCGAGCGCCAGCCGCGACGTCTGGAAGTTCGGGCGCCAGCCCGACGGTACGGTTCGGCGTATTGGTCTGCGTGCCTCGTTGATCTCCCGTTCACCGGTGGCCGGGTAACGGGCGACCACAAACCACACAAAACAACAGGGCCGCACACCAATTGGTGTGCGGCCCCGCTGCAGAGTGGGTGTCAGGCCCAGCTGGACCCAACGGCGCTGTCGGTGCTGGCCATGTTGTTGCCGGCGGACTGCACCTTCTGGCCGTGGGAGTTGGCCTGCTCGTAAATCACCTGGAAGTTACGACCCAACTGGGTGATGAACTCCTGGCAAGCCACTGAACCCGAGCCGCCCCAGAAGTCACCGGCAGCAAGCACATCGCGAACGATGGCCTGGTGCTCGGCCTCTAGCGAGGCGGCCTGCTGACGGATGAGGGCGCCGTGGGCGTCGACATCTCCGAACTGGTAGTTAATGCTCATGGTTTACGTCCTCCTGTGTCAAAAGTATTGAAGAGTAGGGATTTTCGTGACTAGTGGCTGAGCATCTGCTGCGAGGCCTGCTCTTGCGTCTCGTAGTTGTTCGCGTCGCGGACCAAGCCGTCACGCACGCTGTGCAGCATGTTGACGATGTTGGTGAACGCCTGGTTCATCTGACCCATGGTGTCGTAGGACGTCGCCTGGGCCTGCCCACTCCAGCTAGCGCCGGCGATGTTCGTCGAGGATGCCCACATCTTGCGGGCTTCGTCGGACACCGTCTGCGCGTGCATCTCGAACCGACCTGCCATGGACCGCATCGCGTGCGGGTCGGTCATAAAACGTGTTGCCATTTTCTTTCTCCTTTTCGTTTTGTCTTTGAAGCCGTTGGAAATTGACGTCTTGTTGCTATGGGCGCGGTGGTCCTACGCGTTGCATGCGCCCCCTTCCCCCCCGATCAGACCACCACCGACTTGGGCATGACGATTGGCTTGGTGCCGTAGCGCGGCCCGGCGAAGGCACCCGCACCCTTGGCGCCGGCGCCGCCGACCATTCCTGGCATACCGGGCGCCCCCATGCCTCCCGCGCCAGCTTCCTCGGCGGCAACGGTCCAGCCCGAGCCCCCCAGTGGAGCGGTGGACGAAGCCAACGTTGCTTCGGCCTGAGTGGCTCCCGCCCAGGTGGCCGGCACCGAAAGCTTGCCGACCGTGGTTGCCTCGCCAACGCCTGCCGACGCTCCCATGCCGGCCCAGCTTCCCACGCCGGCCATCGGCGACACCGAGCCGACCACGGTCCCTTCCGTCACGCCGGCTGCAGCACCGTCCGGCACCACGTCGCCGACCGCGAGCGCTGGCACTGTGGCGGACCCAAGCGTGTGCCCCAGCGATACCGCGGTCGGGATGGTGTTACCGACGAACCAAGCCGCGGTGTTGACGGTGCCGTTGACGGTGTTGGAGACAGCCGGGGTGCCGATCAGGCCGTCAAGCGAGGTGATGAGCGACCCGGCGGAAAGAGTCGCCGCCGGGTCCGCAGCCGCAGCCGCGGGGGCGGCCGCCGCAGTGATGGGGATGATGGCCCCCGTCACGTCCTGGGGCGGCGCCGTGAGGGCGGGGAGGGCCGCCGTGTCCGCCGCTTGGTAGGCGTTCATCACCGTGAGGTCGGTGGCCGCGAACGCCGCGTACGCGGCTTCCAACGCCGCCATCAGTCGCGGCGGAGAAAGGCATTGCCGCAAGCGCGGCAGCGAGGGCAGTCCGATTGGCCGCGACCGTCGCCACGTCCACCACTCCTGTCCGTGCCGCCTCGTACGCCGCCAGAGACGCCGCGACCGCGGTCTGCGCCGCCTCGACCTCCGCTTGGGTGGTGGTCAGCCAGTTGATGTACTGGTCGGCCGCGGCCAACGCTGCGGCCGCCCCCGTGCCCTGCCACCCCGCGTCAGCGGTCAGACCCGCGAATGTGGATGTCCAAATGGCTGCCGTGTCGCCCAGCTGGGCGGCCAAGGTGGTCAAAGCCGTCGAGGCGGCAGCCAGCGACGCCCCTTGGTCGCCAGCCACGATTTGCGCCGCGATGACTTCAGGAATTACTGCGGTGAAACTCATCTGTACCCCATTCCTTTTTGGATCGAATTCAGCTTGTTCGTTGACAGGTATGACTGCGTCGGTGCTTGCCTAGACGGTCGCCAGTTTCGGCATGACGATGGGCTTCACGCCGTAACGCGGCGCACCGAAGCCGGCGGAACTGCGGCCCGCGCCGCCCGTGACCATTCCGGGCATGCCGGCCATTCCCGTTCCGCCCGCGGTTAGCGGCGCAGTGCCGGTAAGGCCGACGGTCTGAATCGGCGTGGTGGCAGCCACCACCGGGGTGACCTGACCGCCCCAACTGGGCGGGACCGACAGGTTGCCGACCATGGTGCCCTGGGAGATGCCAGCCATTGGCATCATGCCGAAGCCGCCCATGCCAGCCATGCCGCCGACAGGCGTCGTCGAGCTGGCGAGTGCTGCGGCACCGGCGGCGTCACCGATGGTGTCACTACCCGCCGGGAGCAGACCACCACCGGCCATACCGAGGCAGTCGGACATGGCCGACGCCCAGTTCCCAGCGCCGATGTTGCCTATGTTGGCGCTGTTACTCGACAGGCTGAACGGGTTGCCATTGAGGCTGCCGGAGGGGCCACCGAGGGCCCCGGCAATGCTGTCGATGATCCCCCCACTACCGACCGAGGGGTCCGCGGCAGCGTTGGCCGCGTTGGTGGCCTCGCTGAAACTGTAGGTGTCGCTGGCGGCGCTCAGGTTGGTGATGAACTGGGTTGCATAAGACTGACCATTGGCCAGGGCTGTCTGAAGCGTGGCGGCAAAGGCATCGATTGCCGCAACCTGCGCTATCGACACGGTGTCGGCTCCGGGCGCCACGACAGTGGTGATCGGTGCGGCGACCCCAGCGATCACCGTGCCCAGCTCGGTGTCGGCGTTGGTTAGCGCCGTCACGGCGGCCTGCAGTACTCCCGGCCCTAAGATGAATGATGGTGCCATTAGTTACTCCTCATGGTGTCGAAACTTGCCGCCCCAAACGCTGGGCCGACCCTGGGTGTTGGCCTACGAGCCCCTGTGTGTTGGCGTAACGCTAATTGCCCCCCTGGTTACATTTCTCGACTGAAAGCCCTGAGGGGACAGCCGTTTACGGCTTGTTAACACCGACGCGGTTCGTTTTAACAAGCTCTTGCCGGCCGACATAGCTGTGTCATCTGGCCGCAGAGGGCGGAGCAGCAACAAGACGCGTGGCGCGCGGATCTTACGCGAAGCATGGCTGGCCCGCACGCCCGGAATTCGGCCAAAATTGGACGGGATGCGGTGTCGGAGATCCGGGTCCCGCGCGCTAGATTCGCCGCCGGGGCCCCCATAGCCCAATTGGCAGAGGCAGCGGACTTAAAATCCGTCACAGTGTCGGTTCGAGTCCGACTGGGGGCACGGTAAGGGGGTGTGCTGAGCCTCCACCGCGGAACGTCAAGCCGAGGTGAGAGCCGCCGGAGCGCGCAGCGGCAAAGCACCGTGCGGTTCCGCGGCGAGCACTACATTTTGCTGCGGTTTGCCGGGCAATAGTTCGCAACCGCCGCGCCCACTATGGTGCCGGCGCCGCCGTTGCTTACCCCGAGCGATTTTTTCACATCGCCGACGGCTTGGGCCAGCGTGTCCCCGCCGTCAAAGTCCTGACAAACCGCGTGCCCCACATTGATCATCGTCCCGTCAGCGCCGGGCGCCCAGCTGAGCCCGTGCTGCTGCAGGTTCTGTAGGTAAGAGTCATCCACAGGGTCGGCGCTCGCGGTCGGGGCCGCGCCGATGACACCAAGACAGGCCACAACGGCAGCGATCGGGCCGGCCAGCCGTGCCGCGTTCTTCATTCGTCGACTCCTTGGTGTGGATTGGACCGTCGTTCACTACAGACGCAATGTAGTGGCTTTGCCCGGTTGTCGCAGGATGCCTAGCCGAAGCCGCGATGCGGCGGCGGTCGTCGGGGCATGAACCGAGACTCATACACTGACCCATCGTGGGCATGCTGTTCGGCTTTGCGCCGTGGATCGTCTACTGGGTCCTGGTCGGTAACGTCCCTTTCACCTTTGCCGTCGTGGTCGCGTTGTGGATCGCGGTGGCTGCGTTTTTCCTGGGCAGCGGGTTAGGCAAGCCCGGACGCACGCTGGAACTCGGAGCCATCGCGACGTTCGCGGTGCTGACAGTGCTGACGTTCACGCTCAGCGACTCGTTCATGCAGCGCTGGATTCAGCCGCTGGGCAACGCCGGGATCTTCCTTACGGCGTTGATCAGCCTGCTGATCGGCAAGCCGTTCGTGCGTGAGTTCGCCGCGGCCGAGCAGCCTCCCGACGTGGTCAAGACCGAGCTGTTCGGCCGGATCACCCGAGTCTTGACCTGGGTCTGGATCGCGGCGTTCGCCGGTATGACGGTGTCGTCGGCGATCCCGCCGATGGTGCAGGGTAATGCCACGATCCTGGACACGAAGACCCCGTTGTCGTTCGTCTGTTACTGGGTGATCCCGTTCTCGCTGTTGGGCCTGGCGGCGCTGGCGTCGCGCTGGTTGCCCGACCGCATGCTCGTCGGGATCGAGGACCTGGCCAGGGAGACCTCGTTCGTGGCCTACGACGAGGCCACCATCGACGAGCTGTACTACCTCGCGCAGGAACACGCGAACCGCGAAGTCGGCCCTGGCAAAGAGGCATACCAAGTCAAGGTCGGCGGAATGGGCACCCCACTGACCGGCGACGAATCCCGGAAATCGTGGCCCTCGACCTACAAAGTGCGCGACCAGCGGCACTAGTGGCGATGTCTGGTTGCGCGGCGTAAGGAGAGCGGTCTGCCTCGGCAGCAACCGTCGCGCCTCTGCCGAAGAGGGTCGGCTGAGCTGGGCCCCACCTGCGCCGCAGCCGCCGAACCGGAGTTTGACTACGTTGGTTGCGTCTGCAGAAACTAAGGAGCATCGCGATGAATTCGTTTAGCCCAGATGCCATTCGCGCAGAGACGATCTCGATCGTCGGCCACGGCGGCGACGAGATCGAGGCCTACCTCGCGACGCCGCTCGCCGCCGGATCGCGCGGCGGAATCGTCTGGATCCACCACATGCCCGGCTACGACCGGGAAACCAAAGAATTCGTTCGGCGGCTCGCCGTCAACGGCTATCACGTGGTGGCGCCGAACCTGTACTCGCGGGAGGCCCCGGGCGCCGCTCCCGACGACGCCGCGGCGACGGTACGTGCGGCGGGCGGGGTCCCGGACGAGCGGCTGGTCGGCGATGTCGCAGGCGCGGTGTCCCACCTGGGCTCGCTAGCGGGCGCCAACGGCAAGTTCGGGGTCATCGGGCATTGCTCGGGCGGGCGGCACGCATACCTGGCCGCATGCTCACTGCCGTTCGACGCCGCGGTGGACTGCTACGGCGGGTACGTCGTCGACGATGCCCGGGAGGGAATGCCCAAGGCCATGAAACCGATCCTGCACCTGGCGCCGAACCTAGGCTGCCCGCTGCTGGGCCTGTTCGGGGCCGACGACGTGTTCCCGACGCCCGCCGCGGTGGCCACGCTGGACGCCGAACTGACCAAGCTGGACAAGCCGCACGAGTTCCACTCCTACGACGGGGCGGGCCACGCCTTCTTTTCGGTTGACCGGCCCGCGTACCGCCCCGAGGCCGCGGTGGACGGCTGGCGTCACATCGACGAATTCTTCGCTACTCATCTGAAAGGCTAGGTGCGGCAAGCCATGTGCACACATCTGACCGAGCACGTCGAGATCGACGGCAGCGGCAAGGGCCCGGCGGGGTGGTTCGGCGCCGACCGCGCGATCGTCTACGTCGACCACGCCGTGCACGCGCCCTACACCCACACGGTCAACATCGACGTGATCAACCCGCAGCTCGGTCCGTCGGCGCGGGTCGCTCTCGAACTCACCGAGGAGAGCGCGCTGGCGCTGGCCGACGCCATCCGCAAAGCGATCTCGCACGCGCCGGCCGGCCTGGCGTCCAAGGACCAGTAGCCGCTGATGACCGCCGAGCGTGACTACCCCGAAAATGCCACCGCCCGCGGACGGGTGGAGCCGGCACCGCGTCGAGTCCGTGGATTTCTCGGCAGCGAACTGGTATTCGACACCACCGCAGCCCGCTACGTGTGGGAAATCCCTTATTACCCAGCCTATTACGTGCCGCTAGCCGACGTGCGTACGGAGTTTCTGCGCGACGAGGACCACCCGCAGAAGGTGCAATTCGGTCCGTCGCGATTGCACTCGTTGGTCGGGGCCGGCCAGGTACACGAGTCCGCCGCGCGGGTGTTCGACGCCGACTCGGACAGCCCGGTCGCCGGCACGGTGCGATTCGAGTGGGATGCGCTGCGGTGGTTCGAGGAGGACGAGCCCATCTATCTCCACCCGCGCAGCCCCTACACGCGGGTGGACGCCCTGCGCTCGGGCCGCCACGTCCGGGTCGAGCTGGACGGCGTCGTGCTGGCGGACACCCGGTCCCCGGTATTGCTCTTCGAAACTGGTTTGCCCACAAGGTATTACATCGATCCGACCGATGTCGCTTTCGAGCATCTGGAACCCAGTTCGACCCAGACCGTATGCCCCTACAAGGGAACGACATCGGGCTACTGGTCGGTGCGGGTCGGTGACGCGCTACATGCCGACCTCGCGTGGACCTACCACTATCCGGTGCCTGCGGTCAGCCAGATCGCCGGCCTGGTCGCGTTTTACAACGAAAAGCTGGATATTGCCATCGACGGGGTCGCACTGCCCCGGCCACAGACCCACTTCAGCTAGCCGGCCCGCGGCGCAGTCGTACCCGGCGGGCACGTTCAGCGCAGTGGGTGGGAAACCTCGCGGAGTTTGCTCGCTTCCTAATGCTCCGAAGTGGTAGCAAAGCAGCTAAGCTAATTAGCTAATCCGAAATGCACCCTGCCCGCGCCGCATTCCCGTTGACGGTGGGCCGCTGGTGACGCTCAGCAATTTGACAAATAATTCGCAGCTAAGGCGCAGGAAAATTGCAGGTGACCACCAGTCATTTCTCAATTACATTGGGGTGCACCGTCGATCGAGGGCTACGTCATGGGCCTCCAGGCAGGTAGACCCCGCGCAGTCGGTGCAATGAAATGAATATTTAAACCATTGAAAACGCCACCGAAACATTCAAATTCGAGGCTTCCACCCGTTATGGCGTGATACGCACGGCAGCTGATTCCAATGAGCGTATTGGCTCGAATTGGGGTGTGTCTGAACCATGTTGCCCTATCCCGATTGGCTAAATCCCGGAGACAACGCCTGGCAGTTGATGGCGGCGACGCTCGTTGGCCTGATGAGCCTTCCCGGCATCGCCGTGCTGTACGGCGGGATCGTCCAGAAGAAGTGGGCCGTCAACACCATGCTGATGGCGTTCACCGGCTTCTCGCTGGTGCTCGTCGTCTGGGTGCTGTGGGTCTTCAAGATGGGTTTCGGGGACCCGCTCAAGCTCGGCCCAGGCATCCTGCGTGCGGCCGTCGGGATGCCCCACACCATCCTCAGCACCAACAACCAAGAGCAAGCCGTCATCCCGCTGCTAGACGGCACCATGCCGAAATTCCGGTTCTCGGAGACGACGCTCGCGTACTTCCAGTTCGTGTTTGCCGCCATCACCCCGCTGCTGTTCCTCGGCAGCGTGATCGGCCGTATCAACTTCAAGGTCTGGTTGATCTTCGTGCCGTTGTGGTCGACGTTTGCCTACTCGGTCAACGCCTTCCTGTTGTGGGGCGGCGGCTGGTGGTCACAGGCGGGCGCCTTGGACTACAGCGGTGGCTACGTGATTCACCTCGCCGCCGGCACCACCGGATTCGTGGCTGCCGCGACGATCGGTCCGCGACTGGCCCGGGACCGGGAGCGCGCGGTGCCGAACAACCTCCCGATGGCCGCGGTCGGCGCCGGCGTCCTCTGGTTGGGCTGGAACGGGTTCAACGGCGGTGACCCGTACTTCTCGGGGGCCGACGCATCGCTGGCGGTGATCAACACCAACCTCACCACCGCCGTGGCACTGCTCACCTGGGTGCTCTGGGACATCTTCGCGAGCAAGCAGCGCAAGCCGACATTCCTCGGTGCCATCAATGGCATGATCACCGGCCTGGTCGCGATCACCCCGGCGGCCGGTTATGTCAACAGTTTCGGTGCGATGATCATCGGTGTCGTCGCGTCGTCGCTGGTCTGGATGTCCTGGAATTGGCTCGGCAAGACGAGGCTGTTCCAGAAGGTCGACGACACCCTGGGCGTCTTCCACACCCACGGCGTGGCCGGTCTCGCGGGTGGCTTGCTCGTCGGGGTGCTCGCTGACCCGAAAGTTGTTGTCTACCTTGGTGGTAGCGGGGGTCAGGATGTGACCTACTCGGGATGGCTGTGGGGGCACCATCCCAAGCAGATATTGATCCAGGCCGGTGCTGCGGCCACGGTCATAGTCTGGGATGCACTCGTCACCTTTGTCATCTTGAAAGTCCTTAGCCTGTTTATGAAGTTGCGGTTGCCCGACCAGGTCCTGGAAACCGGTGACCTCGGCGTTCACGACGAAGAGGCCTACCCCGACGAAGCGCTCGTCACCGGCCGTCGAGTCGATTCACCCGTCGCGGCGCGGACCGCGAGGGTGGCCGCCGAACCCGCTGAGCCATCCGATGATTGACGTCATGAACACGCCATGAAGCTGATCACCGCGATCGTGCAGCCCTTCACGATCGATGCCGTGAAGCATGCCGTCGAGTCCGCCGGTGTGCTTGGTTTGACCGTTACCGAAGTGCAGGGTTACGGACGGCAACGCGGACACACCGAGGTCTATCGGGGAGCCGAGTACCAGGTCGATTTCGTCCCGAAGGCCCGTATCGAGGTGCTGGTCGACGACGAGCTTGTCGAACGAGTCACCGATGCCATCGTCAGCGCCGCCCGCACGGGCAAGATCGGCGACGGCAAGGTCTGGGTTTCTCCGGTAGCGAGCGTGATCCGTATCCGGACCGGCGAGCGCGATCGCAACGCGCTCTGACGTCGACGACACCCGCGGCGGCTGCGGCGATCAATTGTGACGACGCCGCGGCGTCTGAGCAAATATTTTTCGGCCCCCGACACGGTCGGTGTGCAGAATGTGACATTTACCTCTTTGCCTGCTCAATTCTGAGAATTACTTATTGACAGGCTAATCAATCGGGTGCCCCCGATCAGTAGCTGTAGCACGCAAATATGCAGCTAAAACGATCAACTAGGGTTGCCAATGACGGTCGATCCGTGTTATTCGATAAACATCAGTTACCACCCACTTCGTTCTTGAACGTGAGATGGACAACAGTGACTAATTCGGATTCTTGGGCGAAAAATTCGATGACTAGAATTAGCCGGAAGTCAGCATTTAAGTGCTGGATACGGCTTTAGTCGAGTGTTGCGCAGACGTGTGTTGCGCGCCGGCAGAGCCCACCACAACAGCAAAGGCGGTGCCATCATGAGCGATGCCAACGGCCGGGAGGCCGCCCCTGAAGTCCCAGACGTCGATGACGC
Source organism: uncultured Actinomycetota bacterium (assembly GCA_963826365.1). GTDB lineage: Bacteria > Actinomycetota > Actinomycetes > Mycobacteriales > Mycobacteriaceae > Mycobacterium. Next base: position 183,906 of record CAWGXA010000027.1, read on the forward strand.
CCCAATCACCCCTGTTTCTGTAGAGATTGTCGTCGGCAACGGTCCGATCAGCGACATCGCCGTCACTACCGATGGCAGCCGACTGATGGTCACCAACTTTGGCCGCAATAGCGTCTCGGTGATCGACGCCGACCGCTGCCAGGTCGTCAATACCGTCGAAGGCATCGATGAACCGTTCGCCATCGCCACCGGCGGTTTGACGACCAACCGCGCCTACGTCAGCACCGCGTCGCCCGCATACGACGCGATCGCGGTGATCGACATGTCCTCCCAAACGGTCGTCGCGACTCATCAGCTGGCGCTCAGCGTGAGCGATCTGGCGGTGTGCCCGTTCGGCCAGCGGGTCTACGCCAGCAGAAATGGCGCCAAGTTCGCCGACGTGGCGGTGCTGGACACCGCTACCGGTCGGGTCGACGCGATCGACCTCGGCTCCCCGGAGCCGGGAACCACTACCGAGTGTGTGCGCGTCGCCCCGGACGGGAATCGTGCCTACGTCGGCGTCAACGGGGCCGCCGGTGGCCGGCTCGTCATAATCGGCGCACCCGCGCGGTCCGACGAAACCGTGCCGACGCCGCGCCCGAGTTGGCGCCAACGACGTCCGATCAGAGCAGGCGAGCAAGCCGATCTGCGCGTCGTCGGCTCCGTTGCGATCGGGTTGCCCATCCGTGGCGTCGCGCTCAGCCCCAACAGCGCCCTTGCCTACGTGGCCAGCTGCGATCCCGACGTGGGCGCGGTGGTCGACGTCATCGATACCCGTACCGACAGGATCACCAGCACCCGCAAGCTCGGCGACATCGGCATCGTCACCGGGTTGACGCTGTCCGCCGACGGCGACCGCGCCTACCTGGTCAGCGACGACCGGGTGACTGTGCTGTGCACGCTCACCCACGATGTCATCGCCACGCTGGTCGTCACCGCCCAACCGTCGTGCGTGGTGGAAAGCCCGGACGCGACGCAGCTCTACATCGCCGACTATTCCGGCACCATCACCGTGACACCGGTCGCCTCGACCAACCCGTTGGCCATCGAGAGCGCCACCTCCGAGCGCGGCGTACCGGCCGCTTGGCTGATGCCCGAGCTCGAACCGGCGCTCACCTAACCGCGCTGGCGGCCGACCAACTTCGAGGCACAACCCGCGTGAGCGGGGGAGCCATTTCCCACGGCCGCGCGCGGCGATAGCATATAGGCGGCAGATCGATGGACAGCACGATGCAGGACTTTCCGTTGACGATCACCGCGATCATGCGGCATGGCTGCAACGTCCACGGGGCGCGCACCGTCACCACCGCCACCGATGACGGTTACCGGCACACCACCTACCGCGAACTCGGTGAACAGGCCGCGCAGCTGGCAAACGCGTTGCGCCGCCTCGGCATTACCGGGGACCAGCGGGTCGCGACGTTCATGTGGAATAACGCCGAACACCTGGCGACTTACCTGGCGGCGCCGTCGATGGGCGCGGTGCTGCACACCCTCAACATCCGGCTGTTTCCCGAGCAGATCGCCTATGTCGCCAACGAAGCCGAAGACCAGGTCGTGCTGGTCGACATGTCACTGGCCAAACTGCTTGCGCCGGTGCTGCCCGATCTGGAAACCGTGCACACCGTGATCGCGGTGGGTGACGGCGACACTGGCGTCGCTGCAGGAATCGGGCAAGACCGTGTTGCGCTACGACGAGCTGATCGGCGCGGAGTCGACCGAGTTCGACTGGCCCGAGATCGACGAGAAGTCCGCGGCGGCAATGTGCTACACCAGCGGCACCACCGGCAATCCCAAAGGCGTTGTCTACAGCCACCGCTCGAGCTTTCTGCACACGATGGGCGCGTGTAGCACCAACGGCATCGGGGTGGGGTCCAGCGACCGGGTGCTGCCGGTCGTGCCGATGTTTCATGCCAATGCCTGGGGGCTGCCGTACGCGGCGCTGATGGCCGGAGCCGACTTGGTGTTACCCGACTGCCACCTCAACCCCCGAGCGCTGATCGACATGATCGAGAAGCTGCGGCCCACGGTGGCAGGCGCCGTGCCGACCATCTGGAACGACCTCTTGCATTACCTCGAGAAAGAGCCCGACCACGACCTGTCGTCGCTGCGGTTGGTGGCCTGCGGCGGCTCGGCGGTGCCGGTATCGCTGATGCGCACCTTCGAGGACAAGTACGGCGTGCTGATCAAGCAGTTGTGGGGCATGACGGAAACGTCGCCGTTGGCCACCATGGCCTGGCCGCCGCCGGGCACCCCGGACGACCGGCACTGGGCATACCGCGCGACCGTGGGCCAGCCGGTATGCGGTGTGGAGATGCGGATCGTCGACGACGAGGGCGCGGTGTTGCCCAACGATGGCGAGGCCGTGGGCGAGGTCGAAGTCCGCGGCCCCTGGGTCACCGGTTCCTATTACCGCGGGCGGGACGACTCCAAGTTCGATTCCGGCTGGTTGCGCACCGGCGACGTCGGCCGAATCGACGAGCAGGGCTTCACCACCCTGACCGACCGCTCCAAGGACGTGATCAAGTCCGGCGGGGAGTGGATCTCCTCGGTCGAGCTGGAGAATCATCTAATCGGGCACTCCGACGTGCTCGAGGCCGCGGTCGTCGCGGTTCCCGACGAGCGCTGGCAGGAACGTCCGCTGGCGGTCATCGTGCTCAATGAAGGAGCATCGGCCAGCGCGGACGAGTTGCGAACGTTCCTCGCGGACAAGGTCGTTCGATGGTGGCTGCCCGAGCGGTGGGCGTTCGCCGACGAAATTCCGCGCACCAGCGTGGGCAAGTACGACAAGAAGACCATCCGATCCCGTTACGCCGAGGATGCCTACGACGTCATCGAGGCGCGCGACTGAGGGCTTAGGCGCGAGCAGACATAGAATCGCATAGTTTCGCCGCCAAAAGTGCGATTCTGTGTCTGCTCGCGAGGAAGGTGAGGTGTTCATGAGCCTGCGGGTCGTGCAATGGGCAACCGGGTCGGTCGGCGTCGCGGCGATCAAAGGTGTGCTTGAGCATCCCGAACTCGAACTCGTCGGCTGCTGGGTGCATTCCGACGCCAAGAACGGCAAGGACGTCGGCGAGATCATCGGCACGTCGCCCCTCGGCGTGATCGCGACCAACAGCATCGACGAGGTGCTCGCGCTGGAAGCCGACGCGGTGATCTACGCACCGTTGATGCCCAACGCCGAGGAGGTCGCCGCGCTGCTGCGCTCCGGCAAGAACGTCGTGTCCCCGCTGGGCTGGTTCTACCCCAGCGAGAAGGAGGCCGCCCCGCTGGAGGTCGCCGGGCAGGCCGGCAACGCGACGTTGCACGGCGCCGGAATCGGGCCCGGCGCCGCAACGGAGTTGTTCCCGTTGTTGTTGTCGGTGATGTCCACCGGCGTGACTTTTGTTCGTGCCGAAGAGTTTTCCGACCTTCGCACCTACGGTGCACCGGATGTGCTGCGCTATGTGATGGGTTTCGGCGGGACGCCGGACAGCGCGTTGACCGGGCCGATGCAAAAGCTGCTCGACGGCGGCTTCATCCAATCCGTTCGGCTGATCGTCGACCGGCTGGGCTTTGCCGCCGATCCGAAGGTCCATACCTCGCAGGAGGTGGCCGTCGCGACCGCGCCGATCGGCTCGCCGATCGGGAGCATCGAGCCGGGCCAGGTCGCCGGGCGCCGCTTCCACTGGGAGGCGCTGGTCGGTGACACCGTGGTGGTGCGCATCACCGTGAACTGGTTGATGGGGGAGGAAAACCTCGACCCGCCTTGGTCATTCGGGCCCGTCGGCGAACGCTACGAGATGGAGGTACGGGGAAACCCGGACACCTTCGTGACGGTCAAGGGATGGCAGCCGGAGAGCGTGGAAGCCGGGCTGCAGAGCAACCCCGGGATCGTCGCGACCGCGGCGCACTGCGTCAATGCGATCCCGGCCACCGTTGCCGCGCCGGCCGGAATTCAAACCTTCTTCGATCTACCGCTCATCACTGGCCGGGCGGCTCCCGCACTGGCTCGAACCGATAGCTGAAAGACGTTACAGCAATGGCACATTCGATCGTTGTCGATGAATCCCGGGTGATTGCCATTGCCGCCGAGGACGCGTTTTCGCGCACGCTGCCCGCCCCGCTCCCACAACTTTTCCACCGCAGGCGCGGGCTCTTCCCGCCCATCGAAGAGGTGCGGGACCAAACGGGTGCATGGGATGCCGCGGGTCAGACCCGCACCGTGCGGCTGGCCGGCGGCGCCAGCATGCGCGAGGAGCTGACCAGTGTTGAGCCGCCCCGGTCGTTCGGCTACCGGCTCACGTCGATCACGGGCCCGATGGCGCTGCTGGTGGATCATGTCGTGGGCGAGTGGATATTCACCCCGGCGCCCGGCGGCACCGAAATCACGTGGCGCTGGGACATCCATCCGAAATCGCCGCTGACCTCGTGGGCGCTCCCGTTGTTCGCCAAGATGTGGAAGGGCTACGCGCGTCATGTGCTGGCCCACCTCTCGGCGATGCTGACGCACTGAATTCGGTACCGTCTCAGCCATGTGTCGACTCTTTGGCCTGCACGCCGGTACGCATGTGTGCACCGCGACGTTTTGGCTGTTGGACGCGCCGGACAGCCTGGCCGAGCAGAGCCGGAGGAACCCGGACGGCACCGGACTGGGTGTCTTCGACGCAGCTGGCCGCCCGCGGCTGCACAAGGAGCCGATAGCGGCCTGGCAGGACGCCCAGTTCGCCACCGAAGCACACCAGCTAACTGGTACGACGTTCATCGCCCATGTGCGCTATGCGACCACCGGGTCACTCGACGTCCGCAACACCCACCCGTTCTTGCAGGACGGCCGGATTTTCGCGCACAACGGTGTGGTCGAAGGGCTCGACGTCATCGACGAACGGCTGCGTGACGTCGGCACTGACGACCTGGTGCTGGGGCAGACGGATTCGGAGCGAGTATTCGCCTTGATCACCGCCTCGATCCGCGCCCGTGACGGCGACGTGACAGCCGGTCTCGTCGACGCGGTGCAGTGGCTGGCCGCGAATGTACCCATCTTTGCGGTCAACGTGCTGCTGAGCACGGCTACCGACATGTGGGCGCTGCGGTACCCCGAGTCCAATCCGCTCTACCTCCTGCATCGACGCGACGATACCGCCACCTCCGGTCCGCAATTCGACTTGCGCACCAAGCGGATTCACGCGAAGTCAGAGCATCTGTGCAGTCGCGCGTCGGTGGTGTTTGCCACCGAACGTGTGGATGACGATCCGCGGTGGTCGCTGATTGAATCGGGTGAACTTGTCCACGTCGACGCCAGGCTGCGGGTCACCCGCAGCCTGGTACTGCCCGATCCGCCCAAACAGCTTTTGCACCAACAGGATCTGAGCCCAACGGCGCAGCGGGCCCAGCACACGACGGCGTGAAGGGCGCACAGTGAACGTGACAACCAAACGCGCACTGGTGCTGGCCGGTGGGGGAATAGCAGGAATCGCCTGGGAGACAGGTGTTCTGCGGGGGATCGCCGACGAGTCGCCCGCAGCGGCGCGGCTGCTGCTGGATTCGGATGCGCTGCTAGGTACCTCGGCCGGTTCGGCGGTTGCCGCACAGATTGGCAGCGGCGCCGCACTGGCCGAGCTCTACGATCGGCAAGTCGCCGAGGCGTCGGCCGAGATCGATTCCGGCGTCGACATCGAGGCCATCACCGAACTCTTCCTGACCGCCCTGGACGGGCCGTACGAAAGCTCGCTCGATAAGACGCGACAGCAGATGCAGCGGATCGGCACCGTGGCGTTGGCGACCCAAACCGTTCCCGAGTCCGTCCGGCGCCAGGTGATCGCGCAGCGCCTGCCGTCTCACGATTGGCCCGAACGCGTGCTGCGCCTTGCTGCGATCGACACAGCCACCGGTGAACTGGTTGTGTTCGACCGGGATTCGGGTGTTGGGCTCGTCGATGCGGTGGCGGCCAGCTGTGCGGTGCCCGGCGCATGGCCGCCGGTGACTATCGACGGCCGACGGTACATGGACGGTGGGGTGGCCAGCTCGGTCAACCTCGGCGTTGCCAGCGACTGTGATGTGGCCGTGGTGCTGGTGCCCTCCGGCGTGGATGTCCCGTCGCCGTTCGGCGCCGGGCCGGCCGCTGAGATCGCGGCGTTCAACGGCGCAGCGTTCGCCGTGTACGCCGACGCGGATTCGTTGGCGGCTTTCGGACCCAACCCACTGGATCCGCGCTGCCGTATCGACTCGGCCGTGGCCGGACGTGCCCAGGGCCGCCGCGAAGCGTCGGCTATCGCGCGGTTCCTGGGTGTCTGATCAGACGAGATCGCTCAGCTCGGATGTAGCCGAAAACGCGCCTGGCCCTTGCGTTGTGTTCAGCCCTCGATGGCCGGCGGCGGGTCCGGATCGGTGTCGAGGCGGTCGAGGGCTTGGTCGGCCAGCGCTCGGCCTGCTGCAATCACTTCCTCCGCCCGGTGAAAATCCAGGCTGCGGCTCGTCGAACGCGGAACCTCGATCAATAGGTCGGGTGGGTAGGCCGACAGCGTATGCCGGGTGAGCGCGGATTGGGCGATGTCGAACGCTCGGTACACCACCTCGAAGCTGCCCAATTTCGGAACACCGGGCGCCTCAACGAGTTCGCTCTCGCTCTCGGGCATTTCCTCGTCCGAATCCTCCGACCAGGTATCGGCGCCGAACCGACTCAACACCGCTCTTGCGGTCGGCCGGTCGAGAAGCGAACGTACGGCCGTCGTGTCGAGTAACGCGGAAGTGCTGCGCACCATACGGTTCAGCCACTCAACAGTGGCGCCTGGCTCCGGGGATCGTTTGTCGATTGCCTCGCTACCGCTGACGCTCACGGCGATCGTCAGGTCGGCGTTGACCGCGGCGAGCGGGGCCATCGGCAGTGGGTCCAGAATTCCGCCGTCGGCCAGCAGCCGGCCGTCGACTTCGTGCGGGGCGATCACCCCGGGGATGGCTATCGAGGCCCGGATGGCCTCGTCGAGCGGGCCGCGCTGAAACCACACCGACTTGCCGGCAAGCAGATCGGTGGCCACCGCGGTGTAGGGGATGGGAAGTTGTTCGATGGTGACCGGACCGAGGATGTCGCGCATCGTGTCCAGGATCTTCTCAGCCCGCAGCACTCCGGCCGCGCTGATGGACGGGTCCAGCAGCCGCAGAATGGTCCGCTGCGTCAGAGATTTCGCCCAGTCGGCGAACTCGTCGAGGTGTCCGGCCGCGTGTAGACCGCCGATCATCGCACCCATCGACGAGCCGGTGATCCCCACGATGTCGTAGCCGCGCGCTGTCAGCGCTTCGATCACCCCGATGTGGGCGTAGCCCCTGGCCCCACCGCTACCGAGTGCCAGCGCCACCCGAAGCGGTGATGATCGACGAGAAACGACTTCACCGGGCACGCCTTCATTCTGCGCGACCCAGGCAGTCGCGGGCACTTTTGCCACCCGTGATCTCAATTGCGCAAGAGTTCGAAGGGCGCTACCCGCATCCGTCGGTGGTGGCAGCGAGCGCGGCGACGATCACCGCCGCCTGCCGTGCCAGCGTCAGGTCCGCCCACCGGGCGTTCCAGCTGCCCGCCGTGCCGGACGGCGACGCCTGAACCATCGCCAGATAGGGCTCCAGCAGCGATTGACCGGTCTGGGGCTGGGCGTCCATCCACACTTTCGCGGCATGACAGGCCTGGTAGTACTGCTCTTCGGTCGACTCGGCGGGGACGTCGACCCTGGTGGTCACACCGGCCGGGGAGAGCCCGATGGCGTCGGGCGGCGCTGAACTTCGAGCGGTCGACGCCCCTGTCGTCGACGACGTGGGCGTGCTGTTGTGCCCGGCATGCCCGCACGCGGTGGCCCCAGACAGGCCGATCAAGCCAACCGCGACAACGACCGCGCCCCACCGCAGGGGCCGATGACTGCACCAGCGCACGGTGTCAATCTATGCAACACTTGCGGCCGTGATGGAGCGGCTCGGATTTTGCGAGTGTTGTCGGCCCTAATACGCCACCGCTTGCCCATCCGTTCTCCCTGGAGCCCTTACCAATGTCTTTGCCTGCCGTCAGTTCCGTTGTGTTGCCTCCGCGAACCCTCGCCGCCCCTTCAGCAGGGCCCACCCGGCTGCGGGTGCCCGACCTTTTGCATGCCACCGACCGAGCCGCCGACGATGTGCTCAGCGGGCGCTGCGACCATCTGCTGCCCGAGGGTGGCGTACCGCAGTCGGATCGCTGGTTCAGCCGCATCCACGGCGACGACGAACTGGACATCTGGCTGATCAGCTGGGTTCCCGGTCACGCCACCGAGTTGCACGACCACGGGGGGTCGCTCGGCGCGCTCACCGTGCTGTCCGGAGCGCTCAACGAATTCCGTTGGGATGGAAGGGAATTGCGCCGCCGACGGCTGGACGCCGGTGATCAGGCCGGGTTCCCGTTGGGCTGGGTGCATGATGTGGTGTGGGCGCCACGCCGGACGCCGGGACCTGTGATCGCGCTCAAGGAACCGGTAGCGCCGACACTGAGCGTGCACGCGTACTCACCGCCGTTGACTGCCATGTCGTACTACGAGATCACCGACCGCAACAGGCTGCGCCGCCAGCGCACCGAGCTGACCGACCAACCAGAGGGGACGCGATGAGCCGAATCGACCTAGTCCTGAGATCAGCGCGGCGCCGCTATCGCCGGCTGCCCGCGGCCGAGGTGCCCGATGCGCTGCGGCGAGGAGCGGTGCTCGTCGACATCAGGCCGCAGGCCCAGCGATTCCGGGAGGGCGAGGTGCCCGGCGCCCTGATCGTCGAACGCAATGTCCTGGAATGGCGTTGCGACCCCACCAGCGACGCCCGGCTACCCGAAGCCGTCGGCGATGACGTCGAGTGGGTGATCCTGTGCTCGGAGGGCTACACATCCAGCCTCGCGGCGGCGGCGCTGCTGGATATCGGCCTGCACCGCGCCACCGACGTCATCGGCGGCTACCACGCGCTGGCTGGAGCCGGTGTGCTGGCCGAGTTGGCCGGTGATTCGCCCGCGGCAGCACTGGCGAACGCCGGGACGCCCGGTCGTCGCTGGCTCTGACTAGCCGTTGGAGTGCAGCAGCGGCCGGAGTCGCGCGGTTTTCTCCTGCGTCCAGCCGGGCGGTGACAGGACCGCGGCCCAGCCGTCGGCGACGTCGGCGACGTAGTGGTGCCCATGCCCGTCCGGCACGTCCACCGCGACCGCCATGTCGGCCGACACTTGCAGGAACGTCACCACGGGAATCCAGCGCGTTTGATGCAGCACGTCGTAACCGCGCGGTTCGCGCAGCCAATCCGGCTCGCTGAACAGCAAGTCGGGCGTCCACCACGCGATCGGGTCGGACGCATGCTGCAAATACACCACCCGCGGATGTCCCCACGTCGGGTTAGGACGGCCCAGATCGCTTGCGCGAGCGACGAACCGGACGTTATTGCCGTCGTGGTAGATCGGCAGCCACTCGGGCGAACCGGCGTCGCGGGTCGCTGTCAGGTCGGTCCAGATGGTGTTGTTGAAGGTGGGTCCGCTGAACAACGCGCCGTCGGTGCGGGCCAGCACATTGTTGAGGCTCATGAAAGGCGCCTCGCCGCCGAATGATCCGAGGCTCTCACCGAACACGACGAGTTTGGGTCGTTGCCCTTCTGGCATCTGCCGAATCAGTCGATCCACCGCCTCGAACAGCGCCTGCCCGGCGTGCCGCGCGTTCTCCTTGTCCACCAGGAAGGACAGCCAGCTCGGCAAGTACGAATACTGCATGCTCACGATCGCGGTGTTGCCGTTGTACATGTACTCCAGCGCCGAGGCTTCCGCTTCGTTGATCCAGCCGGTCCCGGTTGTCGTTCCGACCGCGACGATGTCGCGCTGCAAGCCGCCCTCGCGCTGCAGTTCGCGCGCCGCCAGCTCAGCGGTCGCGGTGATGCCGTCGGCGGAGGCCCCCGCGTAGGCGCGGACGGGTTCGATGGCGGGGGCGCCGTTGAAGGTGGTCAGCTCGTCGACTCGGGGGCCGCCCCTGACGAAGATGCGGCCCTGGTGGCCCAGCGATTCCCACGACACCAACGATTCTGGGCCGCCCGATCGCAGCGGGGTTTTCGGTGCCGTGGTGTCCGGACTCATCTCGTTGTTGACCGAGGCGAAGGTGTTGTTCAGGGTGCGCATCGTGTACTTGATCACCACGCCGTTGAGCAGCGTGATCGTCAGCGTCACGAGCAGGATCACCACGATGGTCGCCGAGACCCGGAACGGCGCGATCCGATCGAGTTGTCCGACAAGAAAACTGAACAACATCCGAATGAACTGTCCGATTTCGACCAGCGTGAACAACACCACCACCGACAGGACCACCGTCAGCGGGTAGTCGTACCACTGCAGGTGCGTCACGCCCATCAGGTCGCGGACGTCGTCCTGCCAGACGTGAAACCAGATCGCCATCAGCACCTGGCCCAGCACGGCGACCGGGATCAGCACCTTCCACGCCCAGCCCGGCGGCGGCGGGCTGGACTCTTTTTCGCGCATGTAGCGCACCAGCCAGACGGAAAAGACGCCCAGCCCGTAGCCGATGGCGCCGGAGAAGCCGCTGACCAGCGCCTGGAACAGCGGGCCGCGGGGCAGCAGCGACGGCGTCATGGAAAACCAGATGAAGATAAGGCCAACCGCGGAACCGGTGAACGTGTAATGCCGGACCCACCAGGGTGTTTCGAGCGCGTGATGAGCGACAACGTGCGCTGCCGCGACGTTAGCGTCGGGCTCGGTTGCCACCGGGGCTTGGGCGCCGGCTTCCGGCTCGGCTGCCCCGGTGACAGATTCGTCATCAGCGTCGGTGTTGGTCGCAGAGTCGGTGTCGCTCATCGAAGCGTCCTATCGATGGGTGAAGTTGGGAGCGCGTTTTTCGATGAAGGCGGCCATTCCTTCGGACTGGTCGTCGGTCGCGAAAGCCGAATGGAACAGCCGACGTTCGTAGAGAAGGCCTTCGGTCAGGGTGGATTCGAAGGCGCGGTTGACGGCCTCTTTGGCCATCCGGGCGGCCGAGCGAGACATCTGCGAAATGGTGGTGGCGACGGCTTTGGCCTCGGTCAGCAGATCGTCGGCCGGCACCACCCGGGACACCAGGCCGCTCCGTTCGGCTTCGGCGGCGCCGATGGTGCGTCCGGTCAGGATCAGGTCCATGGCCTTGGCTTTGCCGATGGCACGGGTGAGACGCTGCGAGCCGCCCATGCCCGGCAGTACGCCGAGTTTGATCTCCGGCTGACCGAACTTGGCCGTATCCGCCGCGATCAGCAGGTCGCACATCATCGCGAGCTCACATCCGCCGCCCAGCGCGTGTCCGGCCACCGCGGCGATCGTCGGGGTGCGGATGGCGGCCAGCTTGCCCCAGGTGGCGAAGAAGTCCGCGCCGAACGCGTCGGCGAACGTCAAGTCGGCCATTTCTTTGATGTCGGCGCCCGCGGCGAATGCTTTGGCTGAACCGGTGATGATGATCGCCCCGACACCCGGGTCGTTATCCAATTCTATTGCCGCACTGGTGACTTCGTTCATCACCTGGCTGTTGAGCGCGTTGAGCGCCTGTGGCCGGTTCAGGGTGATGGTGGCTACCCGCTGATCACGGTCGACCAGGATGGTTTCGTAGCTTTTGGGGTTGCTATCTGTCATCCAAATCGCCTTTCTAGAAACTCAAGTCGTCATCAACCGGTGCGAAATACGCGTCGACGTCGGCCGCGGTCACCGCGGCCAGCGACGCCGGAGACCACTGCGGGTTGCGATCTTTGTCGATGATCTGTGCCCGAATGCCCTCCACCAGGTCGTGCGAGCGCGCCGTCGCCGACGACACCCGATAGTCCTGGATCAGAACATCTTCCAGCGTTTCGAGTTTGGCGGCGCGACGTACCGCCTGCAAGGCCACCGACAGCGAGGTGGGGGAGCGACTGGCAATCAGGTCGGCTGCATCGTTGGCCGGTTCGGAATCTTGTCCGCGCAGCGCGGCGACGATGTCCGCGACGGTGTCACCGGCAAAGCACTCGTCGATCCAATCACGCTGTGCGACAAGGTTACTAGGCGGTGGCTCGACGGCGTGGGCGGCGACGGCGCTGTCGGTGCCGTCGGAGACGATCGCTGCGGTGAACGCTTCGAGATCGCTGTGCGGCACGTAGTGGTCGGCGAATCCCAGTGCGATGGCGTCGGATCCGGAAAACGTCGCGCCGGTCAGTGCCGCGTACAGGCCCAGCGCGCCGGGCGCCCGGGCCAGCAGAAATGCCCCGCCGACGTCGGGAACGAATCCGATACCGACCTCTGGCATTGCCACCTTTGAAGTCTCGGTCACCACCCGGACGCTGCCGTGCGCACTGACGCCCACTCCGCCGCCCATCACGATGCCGTCCATCAACGACACGTAGGGCTTGGCAAACCGGCCGATCTGGCCGTTGAGCAGGTACTCGTCGCGCCAGAACTTCCGTACCTCAACACCATCCTTGCGGGCGCTGTGATAGACCGCGACGATATCGCCGCCGGCGCACAACCCACGCTCGCCGGCCCCGGATAGCACCACCGCGCGCACGGCGTCGTCGTCTGCCCAGCGGGTGAGGACGGCACTGAGCGCGTCCACCATCGTCTGATTCAGCGAATTGATCGCCTTGGGGCGGTTGAGCGTGATCAAGCCGACCCCATTGTCGATCTGGGTCAAGACCTCGTCGGTTTCGCGGTCGGATTCGTCGGTCACGCCGTCGGTCACGCCCTAGCCTCCCATTGCCGGAATCGGTACCCGAAGTGGTGCCATGCTGGCCGTTCGGGCCTTGACCAGCAATCTAGATCGTGACTACTGCAGCGGTACCCGCGGGTAAGGATTATGTTTAACCCGACGACAGCATCCGAACCCGGAAAGATCGTTAAAAACCCAGCTCGACTGGGAACCCCGGACGATGCTTGATCGTTGAGCAGGTGTTCGCGTAGCTCGACCCACAGTCTTTAGAGAGGATCCGACGGTGCGGGAGACAAGCAACCCGGTATTTCGTTCGCTGCCCAAACAGAGCGGCGGATACGCCCAATTCGGCGGTGGCGTGCCCCCGACGCAGCAGGGCTACTACCAAGCCGACCCCTACACGGCGCCGTATCAGGAGGCCAGAGCCTCCCGTCCGGTAACCATCGACGACGTCGTCACCAAGACCGGCATCACGCTGGGCGTACTGACGATCTCGGCGATCGTGTCCTACTTCCTGGTGGCATCCAACGTCGCACTGGCGATGCCGCTGACCCTGATCGGCGCGCTGGGCGGCCTGGTGCTGGTCCTGATCGCTACCTTCGGGCGCAAGCAGGACAACCCGGCCATCGTGCTCAGCTACGCGGTGCTCGAAGGTCTCTTCCTCGGCGCGATCTCGTTCGTCTTCGCCAACTTCCAGGTGCAGCATGCCAATGCCGGCGCGTTGATCGGTGAAGCTGTGCTGGGCACCTTCGGTGTGTTCTTCGGGATGCTGGTGGTCTACAAGACCGGCGCCATCCGGGTCACGCCCAAGTTCACCCGTTGGCTGGTCGGCGCGATGTTCGGCGTGCTGGCGCTGATGCTCGGCAACTTCGTGTTGGCCATGTTCGGTGTCGGCGGTGGGACGGGGCTGGGCCTGCGCAGCGGTGGACCGATTGCGATCCTTTTCTCGCTGGTGTGCATCGGTATCGCGGCGTTCAGTTTCCTCATTGACTTCGACGCGGCCGACCAGATGATTCGCGCCGGAGCACCTGAGAAGGCGGCGTGGGGCATTGCGCTCGGCCTGACCGTGACGCTGGTCTGGCTGTACCTCGAGATCCTGCGTCTGCTCAGTTATCTGCAGAACGACTAGCCTGCTCGACGGAAAAAGCCGGCATGCCAATTGGCGTGCCGGCTTTTTCGTGCGCGATGGCTAGCTGAGCCGCTCGATCACCATTGCCATGCCCTGGCCGCCGCCGACACACATGGTCTCTAGACCAAACGTCTTGTCGTAGGTCTGCAAGTTGTTCAGCAGCGTGGTGGCGATGCGCGCGCCCGTCATGCCGAACGGGTGGCCCAGCGCAATCGCGCCGCCGGACACATTCAGCTTGTCCTCGTCGATGCCCAATTCGCGGGCGGAGCCCAGCACCTGCACCGCGAACGCCTCGTTGATCTCGAACAGGTCGATGTCACTGACCGACAGGCCGGCCCGCTGCAGCGCCTTTTTGGAAGCCTCGATGGGGCCTAGGCCCATGATCTCCGGCGAGAGGCCACTGACGCCGGTGGACACGATGCGGGCCAGCGGCGTCAGCCCCAGTTCCTTGGCCTTGGTGTCGCTGGTGATCACCAGTGCGGCCGCGCCGTCGTTGAGCGGGCAGGCGTTACCGGCGGTGACGGTGCCGTTGGGCCGAAACACCGGCTTGAGCTGACTGATCTTCTCGTAGGTGGTGCCCGCGCGCGGGCCGTCGTCCGTGCTGACCGTGGTGCCGTCCGGGAGGGTGACCGGGATGATCTCGCGTTCGAAGAACCCGCTCTTGATGGCGTCCTCGGCGCGGTTCTGGCTGCGCACTCCCCAGTGGTCCTGGTCCTCGCGACTGATGCCGGTCAGCAGGACGACGTTCTCGGCGGTCTGGCCCATGGCGATGTAGACGTCGGGGATGTTCCCGTCGGCGCGGGGGTCGTGCCATTCGTCGGCGCCGGCGGCCCCGGCAACGGAACGCTCATTGGCCTCATCGAACAGCGGGTTCTTGGTGTCGGGCCACGAGTCGGCGCTGCCCTTGGGGAACCGGGACACGGTCTCGACCCCCGCCGAGATGAACGCGTCACCCTCGCCGGCCTTGATCGCGTGGAATGCCATCCGGCTGGTCTGCAGCGACGACGAACAGTAGCGGTTGACGGTGGTGCCCGGCAGGAAGTCGTAGCCGAGCTCGACGGCCACGGCGCGGGCGATGTTGAAGCCGGACTCACCACCCGGCTGGCCGCAGCCCATGATCAGGTCGTCGATCTGGTGCGGATTGAGCGCTGGCACCTTGTCCAGCGCGGCGCGGACGATCTGGGCGGCCAGGTCGTCGGGCCGCATGCTCACCAGCGACCCCTTGAAAGCGCGACCGATCGGCGAACGGGCGGCGGAGACGATGACGGCTTCGGGCATGACAGTTCCCTTCAAATCCCTTGCAAATGGGTACGGGCTCGCCTGACAACCAGGTGGAAACCACGCAGGCGGACTCGACAAGTCCTAGATAAATCTAGTCGCTGCCCATTGGTTGGTACGACGACGGGGCAGCCGAACTGGGTGCCGGGCGCCGCCACAGCCGTGCCATGGCGCTCAAACGCGTACTCGGAGCACCGAGGTCGGGTTCGTCGGACCGAGCTGCCAGGTTGAGTACCGGGCTGTGCACCTCTTGGCCTAATGCGTCGCACACGGCGACCAGCAGCTGGGCCGCTGCCAGTGCGTATGCGGCCGGTGACGGGTGAAAGCCGTCGGCGGAGAACATCAGCTCCGGTGTGGCCCGGAATTGGGGAGCCAGCAGATTCGCCAGCGGCACCGGTGTGCCGCCGGCCGAGCGCACGGCGCCGGCCTGGGCACGGGCCAACCGGGACGTCCTGGCGTGAGCCAGCGAGCGAAGCGGTTGCGGGATGGCGGTGATGACGCCCAGATCCGGGCAGGTGCCGACGACCACCACCGCACCACGGGTGCGCAACATCGTCACCGTTTTGCCCAGCCGCCGAGCAGACGGGGTGATCCCGTTCAGGGCGGTGATGTCGTTCGCGCCGATCATCATCACCGCGACGTCCGGCGGCGGCCCGGCCACGAACATCGCGTCGACTTGACCGGAGACACCTTTCGAGGTGGCGCCGACAATTGCCTTGGTGCTCAACCGGATACGTTTGCCGGTCTGATCGGCGAGTCCCCGTGCGATCAGCACGCCCGGCACTTCTTCGGCGCTCATGCAGCCATAACCGGTGGCGGTCGAGTCGCCGAAGATCATCAGGTGCAGGTCCACCGGCATGCCGCGCTGCCACCGTTGGACAGGTCCGCCGCCGGGCGTGTAGACGCCGTCGGCGCGCGGCGGGATGTCCCACGCCTTGGGGATGACAGTGCGTGCTTGGGAGGCCTGGACGACGAGCAGGTTGCGTGCACCCAGATAGGCCGTACCGGTCGAGGCGAGAGCACCCGCTGCGGCAAGGGCGAGGGTGGAGCGACTTGGCAACCGCATGGTCACGCGATCAGTTTAGAACCGCATTGATGTTTGCGCGGACAGCTGGCAAACAATGTGGTCACGTTGTGAATCAAATGTGGTATCAATTCAGACTCTTCAAACGTTGGACACAGAAATGCTTGCGAAGCTGAGTCTAACGGGAGGGCTGAACTGCTCGGTGAAGCAAATGGCCGACGTCTAGCTGACTCTCCGCATGCTGTATCGGACTACAACGGCGTAGGAAGTGTTGAGCATGAGTGCACCTAGCAGGGTTTTCGGTTCGCCAAGAGATGTTGTTCGCCCGCGCGATGTCCTCAAAGCACGCAAGGCTGCGGGACGCAGATTCGCCAGCAGTGATGGCGCCCCGGTCGAGGTTCTCGAATCCGGGCCCAGCGTCGCCGCCCGGGTGGCCACGCTGGCGTCGCGACTGACTATCCGGCCGATCCTTTCGGTCGGCAGCAACGCGCCCACGTTGCCGTGGCCGTGGGGCCTCATCGACCTGGCGGCCAAGGCCCTGCTGCCGGTGTCGGCCACCGTTCGGGACACGGTCCAGCTGCCCAACGCTTCGGCGCAGCTGGTCCGCGCACCCGGAGTGCTGCCGGCGGACGGCACCCGACGAATCGTCGTCTATTTCCACGGCGGTGCCTTCCTGACCTGTGGGGCGAACTCGCACGGCCGTGTCGTCGAGGCCATCTCGAAGTTCGCTGATTCGCCCGTCCTGGTTGTCAACTATCGGCTGTTGCCGAAGCATTCGGTCGGCATGGCACTCGACGACTGCTACGACGCCTACCAATGGGTGAAGCTGCACGGCTACCCCGCGGACCAGATCGTGCTGGCCGGCGATTCCGCGGGCGGGTATCTGGCATTAGCGCTCGCACAGCGACTGCAGCAGGAGGGTGAAGAGCCGGCGGCGCTGGTAGCGATCTCGCCGCTGCTGCAGCTGGCCAAGGAATGCAAACAGGCCCACCCCAACATCAAGACCGACGCGATGTTCGCGGCGAACGTTTTCGATGCGCTCGTCGAATTGGTTGCCAGCGCAGCCGAGAAGAACATCGTCGACGGCAAACCCGAAGAGATCTACGAACCGCTGGAACACATCACACCGGGACTACCGCGCACCCTGATTCATGTGTCCGGGTCCGAGGTGTTGCTGCACGACGCGCAATTGGCGGCCAGCAGGCTCGCCACCGCCGGGGTGCCGGTTGAGGTGCGGGTCTGGCCCGGCCAGGTGCACGACTTCCAGTTGGCGGGGTTGCTGGTTCCTGAGGCCGAGCGTTCGCTGCGCCAAATCGGGGAGTACATCCGCGAAGCCACCGGCTAGCGGCACCAGGAGCGGGTGTGCGTGGCCCGAAATCGCCTGAGACGATGAACGCATGCGAATTGCGCAGCACATCAGCGAGCTCATCGGCGGTACACCACTGGTTCGGTTGAACTCCGTCATCCCCGCCGGCGCAGGCACGGTGGCGGCAAAAGTCGAATACCTCAGCCCGGGCGGCAGCGCCAAAGACCGGATCGCGGCGAAGATGATCGATGCTGCGGAGGCCAGCGGACTGCTGAAGCCCGGTGGCACCATCGTCGAACCCACCTCGGGCAACACCGGTGTCGGTCTTGCCCTGGTCGCCCAACCCCGCGGCTACAAGTGCATCTTCGTCTGCCCGGACAAGGTCAGCGAGGACAAGCAGAACGTGCTGCGCGCCTACGGCGCCGAAGTGGTGGTGTGCCCGACGGCGGTGCCGCCGGAGCACCCGGACAGCTACTACAGCGTTTCCGACCGGTTGGTCGCGGAGATTGACGGCGCCTGGAAGCCCGATCAGTACGCCAACCCGCAAGGTCCGGCCAGCCACTACGAAACCACCGGCCCTGAGATCTGGGCCGACACCGACGGCAAGGTCACCCATTTCGTCGCCGGCATCGGCACCGGCGGCACGATCACCGGCGCGGGTCGCTACCTCAAGGAGGTGTCGGGCGGCGCGGTACGCATCATCGGCGCCGACCCCGAGGGATCGGTGTATTCGGGCGGCACCGGCCGGCCCTACCTGGTTGAGGGCGTCGGCGAAGATTTCTGGCCCGCGGCCTACGACCCGGGCATACCGGATCAGATCATCGCCGTCTCTGACTCCGACTCCTTCGACATGACCAGGCGGCTGGCCCGTGAAGAAGCGATGCTGGTCGGTGGCTCGTGCGGGATGGCGGTGGTAGCCGCGGCCAAGGTGGCCGAGGAAGCCGGGCCCGACGCACTGGTCGTCGTGTTGCTGCCCGACGGCGGCCGTGGCTACCTGTCGAAGATCTTCAACGACGCGTGGATGTCTTCGTACGGGTTCTTCCGCAGTCGCCTCGACGGCTCGACGGAGCAACCTACGGTCGGCGATGTGCTGCGCGGCAAATCCGGCGCGTTGCCCACCCTGGTGCATACCCACCCATCCGAGACGGTCCGCGACGCGATCGGCATTCTGCGCGAGTACGGGGTGTCCCAGATGCCGGTCGTCGGCGCCGAGCCGCCGGTGATGGCCGGCGAGGTCGCCGGCAGTGTCTCCGAACGCGAACTGCTCTCGGCCGTGTTCGAGGGTCGGGCCAAATTGGCCGACGCCGTCTCCGAGCACATGAGCCCGCCGCTGCGAATGATCGGCGCCGGCGAACTGGTCGGCGCGGCCGGCAAGGAACTGCGGGACTGGGACGCATTGATGGTGGTCGAGCAGGGCAAGCCGGTCGGGGTCATCACCCGATACGACCTGCTGGGATTTCTTTCCGACCCGCCGCGGCGGCGGTAGGTGCTTCGAGCAAATCCATGTCGCACCAGCTCGGCTGTCAGGTACTGTTATGCCGCCAGTTCAGCTAACCCGCAGTGGAAGGTTGTCCGATGACCGATCAGCCGCCTCCCGGTGGTTCCTACCCACCACCGCCCCCCGGTCCTCCGGGTGGTTATGAGCCGCCATCGGGTGGGTATGAACCCCCGCCGCCGCCACCTCCGCCGCCGAGCGGCGGTTCCTACCCGCCGCCACCGCCGGCCGCTGGCGGATACGCGCCACCACCGCCCGGACCGGCCGTCCGCGCGCTGCCGACGGAGTCCTACACGCCGTGGCTGACCCGGGTGTTGGCATATCTGATTGACAGCGTCCCGATCGCCGTCGTGTACAGCATCGGCTGGGTGATCGCACTGCTCACCCAGCAGTCACAGTGCGTCTCCAGCGTCACCCAGTACGACGTCAGTCAGTACTGCTACCCGCAGGACTCGGTCATCGGCTTCCTCGCACAGGGGCTGGCATCGCTGGCGATCTTCGTCTACGCGATCTGGAACTTCGGCTACCGCCAGGGCACGACCGGCTCGAGCCTGGGCAAGTCGGTGCTGAAGATCAAGGTGGTCAGCGAGAACAGCGGACAGCCGATCGGTTTCGGACTGTCGATCGTGCGCCAGCTCGCTCACATCGTCGACGCGATCATCTGCTACATCGGATTCCTGTTTCCGCTCTGGGACGCCAAGCGGCAAACCCTGGCCGACAAGATCATGACGACGGTGGTCCTGCCGATCGGTTAAACGATCGTCGCGAGGAATTCCTCAGTGCGACAACGTGACTCGCTGCGTGCGGCCGGGCTGTCGCCCAACGCGATGACGCGCGCCGCCAGGTCGGTGACGCCGGCGTCGCGGTAGCGGTGCAGCCGGGTCAGGACCGCGGTCTCGTCGCCGGCGGCCATGGTGTCGCCGACGTCGTTGGCGTCACCGCGGTCGAGCAGGTTCAGGTAGTTCGGTGACAGCTCTGCGTGGCCGAGCACCTGATTGGCGTGGGCGCGCGCCTGGTCGACCTGACTGCCCGAACACAGCGCGACGGGTACACCGGCGACGATCCGCGGGGCGCCCCGCCCGGCTGTGCCAGCGGCCGTGGTGATGCGGGGGACCACGTGCTCGGCGATGGCGCGTTCGTCGGCCATCCACAGGATGGTTCCGTCGGTGTGCTGGCCGGCCAGGCGCAGCATCGTCGGCCCAAGGGCGGCCAGCAGCACCGGCGGCGGGCCGGTGTCAGTGACGTCGATCGGGCTGTGCACCCGGTAGGTCTCGTTCTGGACATCGACTGGTCCCGACGAGTCGAAAGCCCCGCGCAACACCTCGAGGTAGTCACGCACCTGGTGGGCCGGACGCTGGTAGGACAGGCCGAGCTGCTCCTCGATGATCCAGTGATGCGAGGGCCCGATGCCCAGGGTGAACCGCCCCGCACACGCAATGCCGGTGGTCAGCGCCTGCTGAGCCATCGCGATGGGATGGCGGGTCTGGATCGGCACGATCGCGGTGCCCAGCTCGATGCGCTCGGTGGTCTGGCCGATCAGGGCGAGCACCGACATGGCATCGAGGTAGCCCGGGACCTGCGGGAACCAGAAGGAGGCAAAGCCGTGGCCCTCCGCCGACTGCGCTGCCGCCAGCAGCCGGGGCAGGCGATCGGCGGGCGGGCAATCCCTGTCGGTGCCGACCATCAGCCCTATCCGCACAACGGCTCCGTCTCACGGCACATAGCGGTGCCATTCGTAGGGGACAACCGGATGGAACGGGGCGGCGAAAAGCGGTTTCACGCCTGCGCCTTCCCAGCGCCGTTCGAGCACCGGGCGCAGTCGCGTGGCAGTGGCCACCGGGTCGTCATCGAGGAAGCAGTAGGTGAGCAGCTGACCCGGCGGCGCGGCCGCTAACCGTTCGTCGACGCGCAGCGACTCGAACGACCAGACGCCGGCCACGCCGTCGACCGCGGACAGTTCTGCCGGTGCGGCGGTGCCGTGTTCAATCAGCAGATATGCGCCCAGGATTGGCCGCCACGGCAGCACGTCGGCGCCCACCTTGACCCGTGCCGCAGCCACTTTGGTCTGTAGGCCGTATACGCCGCGCTCGATGTGCGGCAGCAGGGTCAGTTTCCGTCCGGCATCGCCCAGCGCGGATGACAGCTCGTTGAAACCGTCCAGCCCGCCGATGTCGGTGAAGAAGTAGGTCATCACGTGATCGACGGGGTCGAATCTGTCCCCGTTGATGGCCCTTGCGGCGCGGCACTCCGGCGTGGACACCAGCCGCAGCGAGGCGCGCACCGCTGACAGCCGGTGCTGCTCGGGCCGGTGGTCGAGAGTGTGCCAGCGCAGATAGTCGGCGTCGGTGCCGTCGGGATGCCGTGTGGCCATCGAGACGAAAGCCGTGGTGATGTCGCCGCGCCCGGTGGCCACGACCTCGGCAACCTGGTCTGACGGTGTCCCGGGAAACTGCGTTGTCATTTCGCCGGTGTGGTCGTCGAGACGAGCTCGGGGTGCCGGCTTGAGACCATCCGCTGGAATCCCTCGCGCCAGGAAACCTTTGTGCGCCCGAGTATTTCGTGCATCCGAGTGACGTCGGGCCACAGCGGGGTGTGCGCCTGCGGTGAGTATTCGAAGACGGGTTGCACGCCGACCAGCTCTCCCAGGAACGCGCAGTAGTCTTCGGCACTGACCGTCTCACTGCCGGCCCAATTGACCACGACCGGCGGCGTGTCCGCGACTTCCATTGCGCGGATACCGAATTCGACGTAGTCGTCCTCGTAGATGGGGTTGTAGTTGTTCGGCGTGTCGGGGTGCAGCCGAATCGGCTTGCGCGCCAACAGCATCTCCAAACGGTCGGCCGGGGCACCGCCCTCGGGCCCGTAGGTGGAGCAGATCCGGATGATGGTCAACGGAATTCGGTGCGCCTTGGCGACCCACGTGCACACCGCCTCGGCGGCGACCTTGGAGAAGGAATAGTTCGGCCGCAGCGGAACACCGGGCGGGTCGCTCTCGGTCAGTGGCCGCTGGCCTTGATAGGCGTAGATCGAACCGGTCGAGCAGAACACGAATCCCTTGGCCGAGCGGCAGTGGTACAGCAGATCACCCGAGCGCTGGGCGTTGGTGTGCAGGCAGCGAACCCAGTCATCGGCACCGGGGTCGACCGCCGCGTGAAAGACATAACCGAAGTCGCCGGGCAGCTCGGAGAAGTCGCCCGTGCTGACGTCGAACGCGATCGGCGTGATCCCGGCGGCGGTCAGCTTGTCGCGATCGGCCGGGTTTCTCAATCGGGCAGCGCCCCACACTTCGTTATCGGTTGCCAGCGCCCGCGCGATGGGGAAGGCGACCTTCCCGGTCGCTCCGGTGATCAAGATCTTTTGTCCGCGCAGGGCTTTCCCTCCTTTTCGGGCATGGCGTCCAAGTAGGTTCTCCCGCTCGGCGCTGCTATGTCAAGTGCTTGATACTGTTCGGCGTGAGCCGTTAAATGAGGTCGATGGAGCTCACTTTCAGCGCCGAAGTCGAGGCATTCCGAGCCGATTTCATCGCTTTCCTCGACGAGCACCTGCCCGATGAGTTGGCCGCCGCCCAGCGGTCGCGGTCGACCTCGCACCTACCGCACTGGGCGCGTCAGTGGCAGCGCCTGCTGTTCGACCACGGCTGGCTGTTGCCGGGCAATCCGCCGGAATTCGGCGGCCGCGATGCCGGCGTTCTGCAGCTGTACGTGTACCGGGAAGAACTCTCCCGGCGGCGTATCTACCATTCGTTCAACCCGCAGGGCGTCGGGATCATCGCGGCCTCCCTGCTGACCTTCGGCACCGACGAGCAGAAGCGGCGCTGGGCGGTGCCGATTCTGCGAGCCGAGCTGACGGCGTCGCTGGGCATGAGCGAGCCGGGGGCGGGTTCGGACCTGGCGGGACTGCGCAGCAGGGCGGTGCGCCACGGCGACCACTTCGTGGTCAATGGACACAAGCTGTGGACCTCCGGCGCACACGACGCCGACGTGTTGCTCACTTTTGTGCGCACTGATCCTGACGCGCCCAAGCATCGGGGGATCAGCGCGCTGCTCATTGCACGGGACACTCCCGGTGTGTTGTGCCGGCCGTTTCCCGCGGTGTACGACCGCGACAATCTCGACTTCAACGAAGTGTTCCTTACCGATGTCCGGGTGCCCGCCGAGAATCTCGTCGGCCCACTCAACGGCGGCTGGCAAGTGGCCAACGGCTCGCTGATGCACGAGCGCACGCTGATGTGGATGGCCTTCGCCGATCGGCTGCGCGATCTCCTCGAGGACTTCCGTCCGGTGCGGGCCGTCGACCGTGATCGCTACGCCACCATCGCGATGGATACGCAGGCTCTTCGGCTATTGGGGTCGGCGGCGTTGGCCCGTGCGGCCAGCGGCGAGGCGAACGGCGCGGGGATGTCGGTGCTCAAACTGCTGGGCTCGGAGGCCGAGCAGAACGCGGCCAATTGCGCCCTGGATGCGGCCGGACTCGACGGCCTTGTCGACCCGATGACGACGGCGCCCTACAACCCCTACCGCCCGGACCTGTTCACGGCCAGCTGGTTCGCGCGCTATATCGGCACCTTCGCGGGCACCACGGCCGGCGGTACCTCGGAGATCCAACGCAACATCATCGCCGAACGGCTACTGGGCCTGCCCCGAAGTTGAGACGACGGTCCGCGCTCGAGGTGGCGGCCGATCACTAAGCTGATCGTCGATGAGCGAACACCACGAATTCACCGGCCTGGCCACCAAAGCCATCCACGCCGGCTACCGCCCGGATCCGGCGACCGGGGCGGTGAACACCCCGATCTATGCCAGCAGCACTTTCGCCCAGGACGGTGTCGGTGGCTTGCGCGGCGGATTCGAATACGCGCGGACCGGTAACCCGACCAGGGCGGCGCTGGAAGCCTCGCTGGCAGTCGTGGAAGACGGCGCATACGGGCGGGCATTCAGTTCCGGGATGGCCGCCACCGATTGTGCGCTGCGGGCCATCCTGCGGCCCGGCGATCACATCGTCATTCCCAATGACGCCTACGGCGGCACCTTCCGGCTGATCGACAAGGTCTTCACCGGATGGAACGTCCAATACACACCGGTGGCGCTGTCGGATCTCGACGCCGTTGCCGCCGCCCTCACCCCGAAAACCCGGCTGATCTGGGTCGAGACGCCGACCAATCCGTTGCTGTCTATCGCCGACATCGCGGGCATCGCCGAGCTCGGCCGGCAAAACTCGGCAAAGGTGTTGGTGGACAACACTTTTGCCTCGCCCGCATTGCAGCAGCCATTGACGCTGGGCGCTGACATTGTGCTGCACTCGACCACCAAGTACATCGGGGGCCATTCCGACGTAGTGGGGGGTGCACTGGTCACCAACGACAAAGAGCTGGACGACGCCTTCGGCTTCCTGCAGAACGGGGCCGGCGCGGTGCCGGGGCCGTTCGACGCCTACCTGACGATGCGCGGCCTGAAGACCTTGGTGCTGCGGATGCAGCGGCACAGCGAAAACGCTTCTGCCGTAGCCGAATTCCTGTCCGGGCAGCCCTCGGTCAGCACGGTGCTGTACCCCGGCCTGGCCAGCCACCCCGGGCACCAGGTCGCCGCGCGCCAGATGAGTGGCTTCGGTGGCATGGTGTCGGTGCGGATGCGCGGCGGCCGGGCGGCGGCCGAGCGGCTGTGCGCCCGGACCCGCGTGTTCATCCTGGCCGAATCATTGGGCGGGGTGGAGTCGCTGATCGAGTATCCCAGCGCCATGACGCACGCGTCGACCGCCGGTTCGCAGTTGGAAGTGCCCGACGATCTGGTGCGGCTGTCGGTCGGTATCGAAGACATCGCCGACCTGTTGGGCGATCTCGAGCAGGCGCTCGCCTAGTGGCGATCGCGAGCGCGGCGGAGCCGGGCGAGAGGGGGTACCGCCCGCTTGCGGGGGAGGGTCGCCACCATCTCGCTTAGGAGTGGTAGGGCTCCGCGCTGACCAACGTGACCTTGACGGTGTTTCCGTTGGGCACGGTGTAGCTGCGGGTCTCACCCTCCTTGGCGTCGATCAGGGCGGCGCCCAGCGGTGAGACCGGCGAATACACCTCGAGCTTGCCCTCGTTGACACCCTCTTGGCGGGTGGCGATCAGGAAGGTCTCGGTGTCGGACTTGTCGCCGTTGTAGTAGACCTTCACCACCGAACCGGGCAGCGCGACGCCGGACTGCTTGGGCGCCTCGCCGACCTTGGCGTTGTTGAGCAGGTCCTGCAGCGATCGGATGCGGGCCTCTTGCTGGCCCTGCTCTTCGCGAGCGGCGTGATACCCGCCGTTCTCGCGCAGGTCACCCTCCTCGCGGCGATCGTTGATTTCCGCGGCGATGACCGGACGATTCGCGATCAACTGGTCGAGCTCAGTCTTGAGCCGGTCATGTGACTCCTGGGTCAGCCAGGTCACCTGAGTGTCGGTCATCTCGTCGCGCTCCTAGTTCTGTCGTTCCGCGTGTCCGCGTAAGCCTGTGGGCCCCGCTGTCGGGGCGTATCCGGGTCCTAGCCGGTACTGCCGTTCCGTGCGCTCACGGCCTTTAATGCAGCAATACACGGTCCCAATAGGAACCGTGCATTCACCCATGTTACCACTGTGCAAACAGATGATGACGCCATTCGCGGTTCGTCCTCAGCTCGCGCGCAGGTAACTGGGCACGTTGGCGCCGCAGCCGTAGACGTCCGCCATCGCCGGCGGTTGTGAAGATTTCACCGTCGTGGTCACCTGCACCGTGGCCGCCTCCGACGGCGGGACCAAAACCTCGCGTCTTCCCGTTTCGCTGCCGTCCTTCGCGCGAACCCGCACGATGCAGTCCACCGGCCGCGATGGGTCGGATCGGGTCACGCTGATTGTCACCGACGCCGTCTCGTGGTCGATCACCTGATAGCCGGCCAGCGACCCGGAGACGTCGCTGGTGCCCAGCCGTTGGTAGCCGGCAAAGGCAACGGCGATGCCCACCCCGACAACCAGCACACCTAGCGCGATCGCCACCCGATGCCCCGACAGGCGGGACAGTCGGGCACGCCCGTAGCGGGCCTCGGGACGCGGAATGCAAGGCTGGGTCATCGGTGTTTCACAACTGCACTGTTGGCTGCCGGACCCCGGCCGACAGGATGGTAAAGATCGGGAACTGGAATTATAGGGTCACCACGGCGGAACCGGCAGAACCTACAAGGGGGCACGTGAGCGAGCTGCGGCTGATGGCGGTACACGCCCACCCCGATGACGAATCCAGCAAGGGCGCGGCCACGCTCGCCCGGTATGCCGACGAGGGCCGGCGGGTGTTGGTCGTGACGTTGACCGGTGGAGAGCGCGGCGACATCCTCAACCCGGCGATGGACCTGCCCGATGTGTTGGAACACATCACCGAGATTCGCCGCGACGAGATGGCCAAGGCGGCCGAGATCCTCGGCGTGGAACACACCTGGCTCGGCTTCGTCGACTCCGGTCTGCCCCAGGGCGATCCGCCACCGCCGCTTCCCGAGGGCTGCTTTGCGGTGGTGCCGCTGGAGGAGCCCGTCGAGGCGCTGGTGCGGGTGATCCGCGAATTCCGCCCGCACGTGCTGACCACCTACGACGAGAACGGCGGCTACCCGCATCCCGATCACATTCGCTGCCACCAGGTTTCGGTAGACGCGTACGAAGCAGCCGCCGACTATTGTCGCTTCCCGGACGCCGGCGAGCCCTGGGCGGTGTCCAAGCTCTACTACAACCACGGCTTCCTGCGGGCGCGGATGCAGCTGCTGCACGACGAGGCCGTCAAGCATGGTCAAGATGCCCCGTTCAAGAAGTGGCTCGAGCACTGGGATCCCGCGCATGACCCGTTCGAATCGCGGGTGACCACCCGCGTCGAGTGCTCGGCGTATTTCGGCCAGCGCGATGATGCGCTGCGGGCGCACGCCTCCCAGATCGATCCGAATCACGACTTCTTCGCCGCTCCCATCGCATGGCAGGTGCGGCTGTGGCCGACTGAGGAATACGAATTGGCCCGATCCCGCGTTCCAGCTGACCTACCCGAGACCGATCTGTTCGCCGGAATCGAGCGCAACTCGTGAACCATCTTTTGCTCACGGTGATTGCTGACGGGGCCCCGCACCACAACGGGCCGGATTTCGGCAAGGCCAGCCCGCTGGGGCTGTTGGTTGTGGTGCTGCTGCTGATCGCCACGATGTTCTTGCTGAGATCGATGAACAAGCAACTGAAAAAGGTGCCCGAGTCGTTCGATCCCCAGCACCCCGAGCCCGATCAGGCCGCCGACGACGGCACCGACACCCACGGGCCTGAACAGGCGGACGATCCGAAGCGGCCGCCGGGACCCGACGATGAGCCCGGCTGAATCGCCGGCGACGAACACCCTCGGGCTGGCCACTAGCCCGTACCTGCGCCAGCATGCCGACAACCCGGTGCACTGGCAGCAGTGGACGCCGCAGGCGCTGGCGCACGCGGCCGCCCGCGATCTGCCGGTGCTGCTCTCCATCGGCTACGCCGCGTGTCACTGGTGTCACGTCATGGCTCACGAATCGTTCGAGGACGACGAGGTGGCCGCGGCGATGAATGCGGGCTTCGTCTGCATCAAAGTCGACCGCGAGGAACGGCCCGACATCGACGCGGTCTACATGAACGCCACCGTTGCACTCACCGGTCAGGGTGGCTGGCCGATGACGTGTTTCCTGACACCGGACGGACGGCCTTTCTTCTGCGGCACTTACTACCCGAAAGATGGCTTTCTGCAACTTCTTTCGGCTGTCACCGAGACGTGGCGGACTCGTCGCGGTGAGGTCGAGGAGGCTGGCGACCACATCGCCGGCGAGTTGCGCAAGATGGCTACCGGCCTGCCGGGTGGCGGCCCGGACGTGGCGCCGCAGCTGTGCGACCACGCGGTCGCGGCCGTGTTGCGCGACCAGGACACGGTGCACGGCGGCTTCGGCGGTGCGCCCAAGTTCCCGCCGTCGGCGTTGCTCGAGGCGCTGCTGCGGCACTATGAACGCACCGGATCGCCCGCGGCGCTCGACGCCGTTGCCCGCACCGGTAACGCGATGGCCCGCGGCGGCATCTATGACCAACTCGCCGGCGGCTTCGCCCGCTACAGCGTCGACAATGCCTGGGTGATACCGCATTTCGAGAAGATGCTCTACGACAACGCGCTGCTGCTGCGCGCCTACGCGCACTGGGCCCGACGCACCGGGGATCCGCTGGCCCGCCGGGTGGCCGACCAGACCGCGAGGTTTCTGCTCGACGAGCTGTCCGACGCCGACATGTTCATCTCGTCGCTGGACGCCGACGCCGCCGGCGTAGAGGGCTCGACCTACGTCTGGACGCCCGAGCAGCTGATCGAGGTACTCGGCAACGACGACGGTCGTTGGGCCGCAGAGGTTTTCGCGGTCACTAAGGGCGGCACCTTCGAACACGGGACATCGGTGCTACAACAACCGGCCGATCCGGACGACCCGCAGCGGTTCGAACGCATCCGGACCGCGCTGCTGGCGGCCCGAGGAACCCGGGTGCAGCCCGGACGCGACGACAAGGTGGTCACCTCGTGGAACGGGCTGGCGATCACCGCCCTGGCCGAGGTCAGTGTGGCGCTGGACGAGCCCGAATTCGCCGCCGCCGCCCGGCGCTGCGCGACGGCATTGCTGGACACCCACGTCGTGGACGGCCGGCTGCGGCGTGCCAGCCTCGGCGGGGTGGTCGGCGACAGCGCCGCCATCCTGGAGGACCACGCGATGCTGGCCACCGGGCTGCTCGCGCTCTATCAGCTGAGCGCCGACGAGGCCTGGCTGACAACGGCAACCGACCTGCTCGACACCGCGCTGGCGCACTTCGCCGACCCGCAGCGCCCCGGCCGCTGGTATGACACCGCCGACGATGCCGAGCAGCTGATGCTGCGGCCTGCCGACCCGGCAGACGGCGCGACTCCGTCGGGCGCGTCGACGATCACCGAAGCGCTGCTGACCGCCGCTCACCTGGTCGACGGTGACCGCGCGCCGCGATATCTGCAAGCGGCGGCCGACGCGCTCGGCGCGCATTCCGTGCTGCTGGCGCAGGCACCGCGCTCGGCCGGACACTGGCTGGCGGTTGCCGAAGCAGCGGTGCGCGGACCGCTGCAGATCGCGGTCGCCGGTGACCCGTCGCGGTCGCCGCTGCTGGCCGATGCGCGCCGGCTGGCACCCGGCGGCGCGATCGTCGTCGGCGGCGAGCCCGATTCGTCGGTGTTGTTGGTGGGCCGCAACCGGATTGCCGATGCCGACGCCGCCTACGTGTGCCGCGGCCGGGTTTGCGATCTGCCGGTCACCCGGTCAGCGGAACTAGCTGCCGCCCTTGGGGTGCCGGGGTAGTAGCGTTGCGTCCCATGCCGACTGCCGACGACAAGGTCCAAGCGATCACCGATACGGTCAACCGCTACATCGCGCTACTCGCCGGCGGCGACGTGGACGAGTTGGTCGGCCTGTACGCGGACGACGCCACGGTCGAGGACCCGGTCGGCGGCGAGGTCCACATCGGCAGCCAGGCGATCAAGGGTTTCTACTCGGCCATCGGCGGCCTGCAGCGGGAAGCCGAGCTGGTATCGCTGCGCGTCGCAGGCAACGAGGCCGCGTTCCACTTCCGGTTGACCGTCACGGCCGGCGACCACAAGATGCGGATCGAGCCCATCGACGTGATGGTGTTCGACCACCGCGGCAAGGTCAGCGCGATGAAGGCCTACTGGTCGGCGGCCGACGCCACCCAGCTGTAGCGGGCTAGAACACCACGAACCACATCGCGATGTAGTGGCACATCGCCGCTACCGCGGTGCAGGCATGGAAGAACTCGTGGTAGCCGAACGTCGTCGGCCACGGGTCGGGCCAGCGCAGTGCGTAGAGAATTCCGCCGATGCTGTACAGCGCGCCGCCGACGAACAGCAGCACCATCGCGGTCACGCCGGCGTTGTGCAGGATGGTCCCGGTGAACCAGACCGCGACCCAGCCCAGCAGCAGATAAAGCGGTACGCCGACCCAGCGCGGCGCCGACGGCCAGCACATTTTCAACAGGACCCCGGCCAGCGCGCCACCCCAGACGATCCACAACACCAAATGCCCGACGGCCGGCGGCATGGCCAGCAGCGCGAATGGCGTGTAGCTGCCGGCGATGAACACGAAGATCATCGAGTGGTCCGCCCGCTTCATCCACTTCTGGGCGGTCGCGGACTTCCAGTGCACGCGGTGGTAGGTGGCGCTGACGGTGAACATCACAATCGTGGCTGCGGTGTACGCGAAGGTGGCAAGTCCAGCCCGGGTGGATCCGACCGCCCACGACACCGCGATCAACGACGCGCCCGCGACGACGGCGATCCCTGCGGAATACACATGGATCCAACCGCGGAAGCGTGGCTTGGTCAGTACCCGGGCGACGCCGTCGACCAGGTGTTGCGCGGCGTTGGCCGCGACGCCTTGGGGTTCGGGTTCCTCGGTGGTGGCCGTGCTGGTGTGGCCGCTCATGTCTCCTGCTGCCTTAGTCGGTTAGCGGTGAATGCCAGAACCTGATCACGCTCAACACTAATGCTCAACGGTCGCACGATAGTGTCGGATTACCCGTGACATTCTTGGATGCAACCTGGGAATGCACGCCGGAATTTGTTGCCCCCCACAGTAGGGTGGATTCTCGTGGAGATTATCCCGCCGCGCCTCAAAGACCCGTTGTATCGTGTTTACGAGCTGCGGCTGAGACAGGGTCTGGCGGCCTCGAAATCCGAACTTCCCCGCCATATCGCGGTGCTGTGCGATGGAAATCGGCGGTGGGCGCGCGACGCGGGTTACGACGACGTCAGCTACGGCTACCGGATGGGTGCCGCCAAGATCGCCGAGATGCTGCGCTGGTGTGAGCAGGCCGGTATCGAAATGACCACCGTCTACCTGCTCTCCACCGAAAATCTGCAGCGCGATCCCGACGAGCTGGCCGCACTCATCGAAATCATCACCGATGTCGTCGAGGAGATCTGCGCACCGGCCAACCGCTGGAGCGTGCGGACCGTCGGCGATCTAGAGCTGCTCGGCGAGGAGCCCGCCCGCCGGCTGCGGGGCGCGGTGAAATCCACGCCAGGCATCGCGCGGTTTCATGTCAACGTCGCGGTCGGCTACGGCGGTCGCCAGGAGATCGTCGACTCAGTTCGCGGATTGCTGAACAAAGAACTCGCCAACGGCGCGACCGGCGAGGAACTCGTCGAGGCGGTGACCGTCGAGGCCATCTCCGAAAACCTTTACACCTATGGGCAACCGGACCCCGATCTGGTGATCCGGACGTCGGGTGAGCAACGGCTGTCCGGCTTCTTGTTGTGGCAAAGCGCGTACTCGGAGATGTGGTTCTGCGAAGCGCATTGGCCGGCATTTCGCCAAGTCGATTTTCTGCGCGCACTGCGTGACTACAGTCAGCGCCACCGCAGGTACGGCAAGTAGCTTCGCGAGCCTTAGCGGCGGGTGGCGCGCGTGCCACACTAGATGAATGGCTGCGCTGTCGGCGGTGGTGTTCACGCTGAGCGGGTGGCTCGGGCTGTATCTGCTGTCCCGCGATCCGCGTAAGCCCGTGCTGGTGTTGGCCGCGGTCGGGCTGTGCGGTTTCGCTCTGGTGGTGGCCCTCGACGCGGTGCGCACGGCCAGCCCTGCGCACGCCCAGCTGCTGAGCCGGGCGGAGGTTTACCTGGTATCGGTCCCCGGCGTGGCGTGGTTCGCAGTGCTCGCCGAGCTGGCCCGGCCGTCCGACAGCTCGCGGGCGCGCACCCGCGAGCTGCTGCTCGTGGCGGGGGTCGCCGCGCTCACCCTGTTCGGGGCCGTGCTGGCCGGCAGCGTCGACGGGCCGCTGCGGCCCGGTCACTGGCTGATGTTCGCGGTGATCTCGGTGTCCACCTTCGGCGCGATGGCCTTCGCGTTGCGGCGGCCGCGCAGGCCGGTGCCTGCCGTCGGGCTCGCCATCGTCGCGACCCTATTCTTCGCGCTGGGCAACGCCATCCTGATCATCCCGCTGGGCCTGGTGCCCAGCTGGGTGGCGCTGGCATCGACGAGCTTCGACGTCCTTTCGCTCGGGATCGCCGTCGCCCTGTGGGACGCCTTCGACGAAGGCCAGGCGCTGCGCGCCGACATGTTGCGTTCGTTCATCGGGTGCTCGGCGGTGGCGGCGGTGTTCGGCGGCCAGGTGCTGATCGGCTTGGCGCTGACCCGTGAAAAGTCCCCCGCACAGACCGCGCTGACGGTGCTGTTGTTCACCACGCTGGCGGCCGCCATTGCGGTGCAGGTGCTGGCCGATCCGCTGGCCGGGGTACTGGACCGGATGGCGTTCTCGAAATCTCCCACCCTGCGCGCTGACCGGGCCGCGTTGCGGCATACCGGGGCGGCCCTGCCGCTGCGGGCCGCGGATCCGCTCGTCGATGTCGACGACGACACCTTCGCCAGGCTCACCCGTCGGGCCTTGGGCCACTACGCAGACCTGACCAAGCTGGTCGCCAGCCCGCTCACCGCGTTGCCCGTGATCGACGAGCGGTTGGCCGCCCGGGGCGCTGCTGACCATCCGCTGGAGCGGGCCAACGAACTCAAGGCCGTGCTGGCCGACGGCATCGGGCGGCTCAAGCCGCGCGACAGCGGCGATTTCGGCACCACCGAGGAGTGGCGGTACTACAACGCGCTGTATTTCCCTTACGTCGTCGGCGTGCGCGCATATGCCCAGAACGCCACCGCCGCCGGTCTGGACCCGACCGCTCGGCAGGCCTGGCAGTGGTTGGTGACCGAGGTCCCGCAGCGGTCGCTGCACAATTGGCAAAGCGCCGCCGCCCGGCTGATCGCCGCTGATCTCCGCGGACGTGTCGCAGTCCCCAGCGATTAGCCCAACTATCCAGTGACGCCAGCGAACAACGTGGCGTAAGTAAACTCCCGCTCGCGCTGACTCTTTGACAACGCTTGTTGTAAGGGCACTGCGACCCATCCGTTGGCTGCCCGGCGGCGAATACGTTGTGTGCGACCAACCGGTCTGCAAGTCGTAAATCTCGAGTCCTTTAGGGGGGCTTATGTTTTCGTTGGCACCTTCACCCACTCATGTGGTGCGGGCAATGGAACTTGTTCGGCACCAGCTCGCTCAGCTGCACCGGCGCATGGTTCCTCCGCAAGCCGCGATGATGGAAATGATCACGAATGCTTGGGCCGCGCAAGCGATTACCGCAGCTGCCGACCTCGGCATCGCCGATGCACTGGCCAATGGGCCGTTGTCGGCTGACGAGTTGGCCGCCGCCCTCGACGCGGAAGCCGATACCGTCCGTCGTCTGTTGAGGGCCTTGATCGGCCGCGGCATTTTCCGTCAATTGCGTGACGGGCGATACGACCTCACCCCGCTGGCCGACACGCTGCGCAGCGAAAGCGATGTCTCGCTGCGCGCTTTTGCCCGATTTGTCGGTGCACCCCAGCAGCGTGAGCACTGGAGCCATTTCACCAACGCCATTCGCACCGGCCGGGCCGTCGTCCCCGAGCTGCGCGGCATGTCCGCTTTCGAGTACATGGCCGGAGAAAAAGGGCTCGACGAGATCTTCAATGACGCCATGACCGACGCATCCGGACTCGCGATCGGTCCGGTCATCGCGGGCTACGACTTCAGCCGCTACGCAACGATCGTCGACGTCGCGGGTGGGCACGGTCGGTTGTTGGCCGCGATCTTGACGGCCACCCCGCTTGCCCGCGGCATCCTGTTCGACCAGCCCCATGTGGTCGCGGGCGCGCCGGCGCTACTCAAACAACATGACGTGGCCGACCGGGTTGAGCTGGCCGAGGGGTCGTTTTTCGACGCCGTGGTCGACGGGGGCGACGCATACGTCCTCAAGCACATCATTCACGACTGGCCCGACGAGGACGCGGTGCAAATCCTGCGCAACGTGCGGATCGCGGCCGGGGCAGGCAAACACGTGTTGCTGGTGGAATTCGTTCTGCCTGAACGCACCGATCGCGACTTCATGGGCCACTGGCTGGACCTGGAGATGCTGGTCGGAGCCGGTGCCCGTGAGCGCACGGCCGCCCAATACGACCGGCTGCTCAGCCGCGCCGGCTTTCGCATGACGCGGGTGGTCGAGACGATGTCACCGATCAGCGTCGTCGAAGCGATTGCCATTTAGTTTCTGTTTCGTCATCTGTGATCGGGAATACACCGTCGAACGAGCTGGTCATTGTTTGCGTGGCAGTAGGTGGCAGTGTCACGCGTCGATATGGCAGTGCTTCGGCGGCACGCTCAAACCTGTTGGACTCAATCCGCCATTGCGAGGAGTAATCACATGTCCGCTGTATCTGGCATACCGACCCGGTACCTGTACGCCTCGACCGACTCGTTGTTGCGCTTCGCCATGCGTGCCGATGCCACCGTCACGGCATTGTGCGGTCTGGCCATCGCCTTGTTCGCCGATCCGCTGTCGTCGCTGACCGGCCTGCCATCCGTGGTGGAGTACGGCCTGGGCGTGTTCCTCGTGCTGTACGGGCTGGCGGTGTTGAGCCTGGCGGCGCTGCCGAACCTGCGCAACGTCGGGGTCGCCGTCGTCGGGGCCAACATTGCCTTCACGGTGGGCGCCATCGGAGCCGCTGAGGCGCTGCCGCTGACCGCCAGCGGGGTGGCCGCATCGATGGTCAGTGCTGTGTACACCACGGTCTTCGCGGCCTTGCAGTACCTCGGAGTGCGCCGTCTCGCGACGGCGTAACTCCGTTCCCGCCGGTGCGGGGCGCCTCCACTTCACCCCCTGGGGAGTGCGCCCCGCTCCGGCTCGTCCCTAGTTCGGCGTCGGCCGATGAAGGTGCCGGCCTGTTCGCTCTGCTACAGCTTGCGCAGGCGTAACCGGTTGATGGAGTGGTCGGCGTCCTTGCGCAACACCAGGGTGGCGCGGGGACGGGTCGGCAGGATGTTCTCCACCAGATTGGGCCGGTTGATCGAGCGCCAGATCTCGCGCGCGGCAGCGACGGCCTTGGTGTCGTTGAGGGCCGAGTAGTGGTGGAAGTGGGATTGCGGGTCGGCGAACGCGGTGCCGCGCATGGCCAAGAAGCGCGACACGTACCACTGCTCGATATCTTCGATCCGGGCGTCGACATACAGCGAGAAGTCGAAGAGGTCCGACACCATCAGGGTCGGACCGGTCTGCAAAACGTTGAGCCCCTCCAAGATCAAGATGTCGGGGTGCCGGACCACGTGTTTGGCTCCGGGCATGACGTCGTAGCGCAAGTGTGAATACACCGGTGCACACGCGTATTCGGAACCGGATTTGACCGAGGTCACGAATCGCATCAACGACCGGCGGTTATAGCTCTCCGGAAAGCCTTTGCGGTGCATGAGGTTTCGCCGGACCAGCTCGGTGTTGGGGTACAGGAAGCCGTCGGTGGTGACCAGGTCCACCCGGGGGTGGTGCGCCCAGCGGGCCAGCAGCGCCTGCAGCACACGGGCTGTGGTCGACTTCCCGACTGCCACACTGCCGGCGACGCCGATGATGAACGGCACCGGCCGGTCCGGTTGCTGTTGTGGTTCGCCGAGGAATTCCGATGTCGCGGCAAACAGCCGTTGGCGGGCTGCGACCTGAAGGTGAATGAGTCGGGCCAGCGGTAGATACACCTCTTCGACCTCGAGCAGGTCAATCTGCTCGCCCAGACCACGCAGGCCGATCAGTTCCTCTTCAGTGAGAGCAAGCGGGGTCGACATTCGTAGCGCGCGCCACTGCTTTCGGTCGAACTCCACATACGGGCTCGGCTCGCTCAGCCGGGACATGGTGCCAAGTGTGGCAGGGACGAACGGACACCCGACGGCTGGGCTGGCCAAAGCGTGCGCTGGATACACTGGCACGCGTGACTGCTGCACCTGATGCCCGTACCACCGAGTCCCTGATGTCGGCTCCGCTCGCCGAGGTCGACCCGGACATCGCCGAATTGCTTGGCAAAGAGCTTGGCCGGCAACGCGACACCCTGGAGATGATCGCGTCGGAGAACTTCGTGCCGCGCTCGGTGCTGCAGGCCCAGGGCAGCGTGCTGACCAACAAGTACGCCGAGGGCCTGCCCGGCCGGCGTTATTACGGCGGGTGTGAGCACGTCGACGTGGTGGAGAACATCGCCCGCGACCGGGCCAAAGCACTGTTCGGCGCCGACTTCGCCAACGTGCAGCCGCACTCGGGTGCCCAGGCCAACGCCGCGGTGCTGCACGCGCTGATGTCGCCCGGAGAGCGGTTGCTTGGCCTGGATCTTGCCAACGGCGGTCACCTGACGCACGGCATGAAGCTCAACTTCTCCGGCAAGTTGTACGAGAACGGCTTCTACGGTGTGGACTCGACGACGCATCTGGTCGACATGGACGTGGTCCGGACCCAGGCGCTCGAATTCCGGCCCAAGGTCATCGTCGCCGGCTGGTCGGCCTACCCGCGGATTCTGGACTTCGCGGCGTTCCGCTCGATCGCCGACGAGGTCGATGCCAAATTGTGGGTCGACATGGCGCACTTCGCCGGCCTCGTTGCGGTCGGATTGCATCCGTCCCCCATCCCGTACGCGGACGTCGTGTCCACGACCATCCACAAGACACTCGGCGGCGGTCGGTCCGGCATGATCCTGGGCAAGCAGGAGTACGCCAAATCCATTAACTCGGCGGTGTTCCCCGGTCAGCAGGGCGGCCCGCTCATGCACATCATCGCAGGCAAGGCGGTCGCGCTGAAGATTGCCGGTACCCCGGAGTTCGCCGAGCGCCAGCAGCGCACGCTGTCCGGAGCCCGCATCCTGGCCGATCGTCTGCTGGCCGCCGACGTCGCCAAGGCCGGTGTCTCGGTGGTCAGCGGCGGCACCGACGTCCACCTGGTACTGGTTGACCTGCGCAACTCGCCGCTGGACGGCCAGGTCGCCGAGGATCTGCTGCACGACGTCGGTATCACCGTCAACCGCAACGCCGTGCCCAATGACCCGCGGCCGCCGATGGTGACCTCCGGCCTGCGGATCGGGACTCCCGCGCTGGCCACTCGTGGCTTCGGTGACGCCGAGTTCAGTGAGGTCGCCGACATCATCGCCACCGCGCTGGCGGCCGGTACCTCGGCTGATGTTTCCGGGCTACGCGAGCGGGTGGTACGGCTGGCCAGGGAGTTCCCGCTGTACGAGGGGCTCGAGGACTGGGCTTTGATCGGGCGGTAACCCCAGCGGGACCAAGGTCACCTTTCGGTACGACACGCTCGGGCATTTTTATACATCTGTGTCTACGGGTTACAGTTAACTCATGGCAAAAAGACCTGTCGCAAACGCGCTGACCCTGGAACTCGAGCCGGTCGTCGAAGCGAACATGGATCGCCACCTCGGCACCGAAGAGATCTGGTTCGCTCACGACTACGTGCCGTTCGACCGCGGTGAGAACTTCGCCTTCCTCGGCGGACGCGACTGGGATTCGTCCAGCATGACGCTGCCACGGCCGTACACGGATGCCTGCGAAATCCTGCTTCTGCTCAAGGACAACCTGGCCGCACATCACCGCGAGCTCGTCGACCACTTCATCCTGGAGGACTGGTGGGGGCGCTGGCTGGGCCGATGGACCGCGGAGGAGCATCTGCACGCCATCGCGCTACGCGAATACCTGGTGGTGACTCGGGAGGTCGATCCGACCGCCAACGAAGAGGCGCGAGTCGACTACGTGACGAAGGGCTATCGCAGCGAGCAATACAGCCAGCTGGAAGTCCTGGCGTACATGGCGTTCACCGAGCGCACCCACGCCGTTTTCTGCCGGAACCTGGCCGCGAAGCTCGAGGAGCCCCTGCTGGCCGGACTCGTCGACCGGATCGCCAGGGACGAGGGGCGGCACGAAGAGTTCTTCTCCAACCTCGTCGCGCACTGCCTTGAGTACACCCGCGACGACACGGTCGCCGCGATTGCCGCTCGCGCGGCTGATCTGCGGGTGGTCGGCGCTGACATCGATTCCTATGCGGACAAGGTGCAAAACGTCGCCGATGCAGGCATTTTCGGCGATGAACAGCTGCGCCAGGCCATCTCGGACCGCATCGTTGCTTGGGGCGTCGCCGACGAGGCCGCGCTCAAGCAATTCGTCATCGGCTAAGCCGATCTTCGCGCCCGGCTGCGAGTGTCGGCGCGCCTGCGCTGCTGCAAAGCCACGACGAGAGTAGCGTCGTTCTCGATGGTCAGCGTCATGCTTTGCTGCCAGGGCGGCACCTCCCGTCAGCCCGAGGGAAGGGCCGGCCCCGGTCCTC
Organism: uncultured Actinomycetota bacterium; assembly: GCA_963826365.1. GTDB lineage: Bacteria > Actinomycetota > Actinomycetes > Mycobacteriales > Mycobacteriaceae > Mycobacterium. The sequence goes on from CAWGXA010000027.1 coordinate 221,972, forward strand.
GTGTCGCAGTTCCCGCCGACATGCCTGCGCGGGTCCGCGCCGGCTTATCCCGCCCGAGGAGCCTTCGTGACCGATATCCGGACCTACGTGATCGACACCTCTGTGCTGCTGTCCGACCCGTGGGCGTGCAGCCGGTTCGCCGAGCACGAGGTGGTGGTCCCGTTGGTGGTGATCAGCGAACTGGAGGCCAAACGCCATCATCATGAGCTGGGATGGTTCGCCCGGCAGGCGTTACGTCTGTTCGATGACCTCCGGCTGGCGCACGGACGACTAGATCAGCCTATTCCCGTTGGAACACAAGGTGGTTCGCTGCATGTCGAGCTCAACCACACGGACCCGGCGGTACTGCCCGCCGGTTTCCGCACCGACAGCAACGACTCGCGGATCTTGAGCTGTGCGGCCAACCTAGCCGCCGAGGGCAAGCGAGTTACCTTGGTCAGCAAGGACATTCCCCTTCGAGTCAAAGCGGCGGCAGTCGGCCTGGCCGCCGACGAATACCACGCGCAGGACGTCGTGGCGTCCGGCTGGTCGGGTATGCAAGAGATGGAAGTCGCTGCCGACGAGATCGACACGCTGTTCGCCGACGGCGAGATCGACCTCGCCGAGGCTCGGGACCTGCCCTGCCACACCGGAATTCGGCTGCTGGGAGGTAGCTCCCATGCGCTGGGCCGGGTCACCGCGACCAAACGGGTCCAACTGGTGCGCGGCGACCGCGAAGTGTTCGGGCTGCGCGGCCGCTCAGCTGAGCAGCGAGTCGCGCTCGACCTGCTGCTCGACGAGTCGGTCGGCATCGTGTCGCTGGGCGGCAAGGCCGGCACCGGCAAATCGGCGCTGGCGTTGTGCGCAGGCCTCGAGGCGGTGCTGGAACGGCGGACCCAGCGCAAGGTAGTGGTCTTCCGCCCGCTCTACGCCGTGGGTGGCCAGGAGCTGGGCTACCTGCCCGGCAGCGAGAGCGAAAAGATGGGCCCTTGGGCCCAGGCCGTCTTCGACACCTTGGAGGGGTTGGCCAGCCCGGCGGTGCTCGAGGAAGTGCTTGCCCGGGGCATGCTCGAAGTGTTGCCGTTGACCCACATCCGCGGCCGTTCGCTGCACGACTCGTTCGTCATCGTCGACGAAGCGCAGTCGCTGGAGCGCAACGTGCTGCTGACCGTGTTGTCCAGACTGGGCAGCGGATCACGGGTGGTGCTCACTCACGACATCGCTCAGCGGGACAACCTGCGTGTCGGCCGTCACGACGGCGTCGCGGCGGTGATCGAGAAACTCAAAGGCCATCCGCTGTTCGCGCACATCACCTTGCTGCGCAGCGAGCGGTCCCCGATTGCTGCCCTGGTCACCGAGATGCTCGAGGAAATCGCCGCGCCGTAGTAACCCTGCTCCTGCTGCCGCGAAACTGCGTTCCACGACAGCTCCACTCGCGAAACGTGTCGCTGGTTGCAGTCTCGCGGTGAGTAAGCTTTTACCGTGCCGAAACGACCCGACAGCCAGGCCTGGCGCTACTGGCGAACCGTCGCCGGCGTGGTCGCAGCGGGTGCGGTGTTGGTGATCGGCGGGCTGACCGGTCACGTGACCCGCGCGGACAGCCTGAGCTGCGCGGTGGTCAAGTGTGTCGCGTTGACCTTCGACGACGGGCCGGGGCCGTTTGACGAACGGCTGCTGCAAATCCTGAAGGACAACGACGCCAAGGCCACCTTCTTTCTGATCGGCAACAAGGTGGCGGCCAACCCGGCGGGAGCCAAGCGCATCGCCGACGCCGGAATGGAAATCGGCAGCCACACCTGGGAGCACCCCAACATGGCGACGATTCCCACTGACGACATCGCCGGTCAGTTTTCCAAAGCCAACGACGCGATCGCCGCGGCAACCGGGCGAACGCCCACGCTGTACCGACCTGCAGGCGGCTTGTCCACCGAAACGGTGCGGCAGACCGCAGCCCACTTTGGCCTAGCCGAAATCCTCTGGGATGTAATCCCTTTCGATTGGGCGAATGATTCGAACACGGCGGCGACGCGGTACATGTTGATGACATACATCAAGCCCGGCTCGGTGGTGCTGTTCCATGACACCTACTCGAGCACCGTCGATTTGGTCTACCAGTTCATCCCGGTGCTCAAGGCCAACGGCTACCGGCTGGTGACGGTCAGTGAACTGCTTGGGTCCCGGGCCCCGGGCAGCAGCTACGGTAGCCGGGAAAACGGGCCAGCTGTCAACGAATTACATGATATTCCGGCCGCCCAGATCCCGACGTTGCCCAATACGCCCTCGCCTAAGCCGATGCCCAACCTCCCCATCACCGATATTCCGGGCCAGAATTCCGGCGGGCCGAACAACGGTGCGTGAAGAAACCGCCACAACGGCAACAGGGCAACGAAAGTCGGCCCGCAGGCTGTCGATTGAGTACTCGGTCGCCCTAGCCCTGTCCTACCTCATTGCCGCCATGGATGCCGCGGCGATTCTGATCCCGCTGGGTGGCCGCACCTCCGACCCGGCGACCGTCGACTTCGCAGAGAAGAACCTGGCGCCGATTCTGCTGCTCGTGGTGGTGGCCATTGCGGGCATTGCCGTGGCCGGTGCGGTCAGCCTTGCGCCCACGCTGCGGTGGTATGTCCCCGGGAAAGAGCCGACTACCGCTCAGCGGGAAGTCGCGATCAAACTCGCCGGCCGCCAAACCGCAATCCTGTTGATCGCCTGGTGCGTGTCGGGCGCGATCCTGATGGTGCTCAACCGTCACGACGGTGCTGCGTGGCTACTGCCGATGGCGCTCGGTCTGCTGCTGGGCGGTCCGGCCGCCGCGGGCACCGGGATGCTGCTCGCGCAGCGCACGCTTCGTCCCATCATGGGCGCCGCCACTTTGGGTCTCGAGCCGCGGCTGGTCGTTCCGAGTGTATTTGCCCGCCTGGTCATGCTGTGGTTCCTGTGCAGCGCGCTACCCATCGGGGTAATTGCGACACTGGTCGTGCTGCGCTCGCACGGCTGGCTGATCGACAAATCCACATCGTTGGATGTGCCCGTCTTGGTCGTGTCGCTGGCAACGCTGCTGCTCGGGCTGCCCACGATGATTTTGACATCGCGATCCATTTCGGATCCGATCGGCGAGGTCGTCGACGCCATGGCAGAGGTCGAACACGGCCACATCGGCACGTACGTCGGCGCCTACGAGCGTTCTCAAATCGGCCGTCTGCAAACGGGATTCAACCGGATGGTGACCGGCCTCGCCGAACGCGATCGGTTGCGGGACCTGTTCGGGCGCCATGTCGGAGCGGACGTGGCCCAGCGCGCCCTCGAAGAGGGCGCATCGCTGTCCGGAGACGTGGTCGAGGCGGCGGTGCTCTTCATCGACCTCGTCGGCTCCACGCAGCTCGCGGAAAGCCGTCCGCCCCAAGAGGTTGCCGACGTGCTCAACGACTTTTTCCGGATCGTCGTCGATGCCGTCGACGAGCATCAGGGGCTGATCAACAAATTCGCGGGTGACGCCGCGCTCGCCGTGTTCGGGGCGCCGTTGCGGACCGGCGAGCCGGCATCAGCGGCGCTGGCCACGGCGCGCGCGCTGGGCATCCAACTGCGCCGGCTACCGGTAGTCGATTTCGGCATCGGAGTTTCGGCAGGCCGTGTTTTTGCCGGCAACATCGGCGCCGAAAACCGTTATGAATACACGGTAATCGGCGATGCAGTGAACGAGGCCGCGCGGCTTGCCGACCTTGCCAAAACCTCGGATCGACGAATCCTGTGCGCGGCAGCGGCAATCGAGCGGGCCGGCGACGCTGAGCGGGAGCATTGGGCGGAGTGCTATTCCACCGTGTTACGCGGTCGCTCCGAAGCTACCCACGTCTCGGCACCCGCGGGCCCTGGCTAACCGAAATCCCTTGGCGGCAAGACTCGTTACTTGGCGACCTTCAGCGTTCCGACGATCCGATTGATGATGGCAGCCGAGGCCGCATCGCCGATGGGTGAGCTCCCCATGAAAATGGTGACCGGCTTGGTGTCGACCGCGATGATGACGACGGAGTCACCCTTGACCCCGCGCGCGGGATCGGCGATCGTGACGTCGGCGTCCACCCGGGCGGCCTTGGTTCCGTCGACGGTCGTCGACGACGTCTTCAGCGGGCCCAGGGTGGGTGACGCGTTGGCGTAGCCCGGGCCGTTGGCGACGCATTGCATCAACTTCGACGCTTGCGCTGCGATGTCCATGCTGGACACGAAGTTGGTCGTGGCGACCTCGGCCGACATCATCCACTGGCTGGCACCGGGCACGTCTTGGCTGATGCCCACTCCGCCGATCAGGTTGGGGTCCTGGTCATCTGAGAACGGCGACCATCCGGGTGCCGCGCTGGCCGGGAACGACAGCTTGCCGGCGATGATGGCGTCGCCTTTGGGCGTCTCGCCAGGGCCCGCATTCGGCGAGCAGTCGGTGGCGGTCTGCGATGCACTCTTCGACGTCGACGTCGGGGCGCTCGTCGTGGTCGAGGGCGCGGCGCTCGGCGATTTTTTGTCGTCCCCGCTGAACATCACCACCAGGGTTGCCACCAGCGCGACGACGCCCAGCACGGCCAGACCCGCAACGATCAACCAGGGCAGCTTCGAATTGGGTCCATTCGGTGGCGGTCCGGGCGCATACGGCCCCGGTGGGCCACCGGGGGGAAACTGCTGGCCGCCTTGGGGATACGGCTGCTGCGGGTAGGGGCCAGTGGGGTAGGGGGTGCCCTGCGGCGGGTACGGATACGGGCCAGTGGGCGGCGGGTAGGGGCCGCCCTGCGGTTGAGGACCCCACTGTGGGCCCTGGCCATACGGATTCGTTCCGTAGGGACCTGGGCCATAGGGACCACCGGGGGGAGCCGTCATTGCGTGGCTATCCTCACTCTCGTTTACTAGATCTGCGCGGGCCTGCGGCTACTGCGGTTTGACCTTGGCCATTGCCAACACGTCGAGTCTGCGGTCCAACTCCTCGATCGACAACTTGTCGCCGATCAGGCCGCGGTCGATGACGGTTTGACGAATCGTCTTGCGTTCCTTCAGCGCCTGTTTGGCCACCGCGGCGGCCTCTTCGTAGCCGATGGCCGAGTTCAACGGCGTCACGATCGACGGCGACGACTCGGCCAGCTCGCGCAGATGCTCGACGTGGGCGGTCAGCCCGCTGATGCAGCGTTCGGCGAACAGCTTCGAGACATTGGTCAGCAGCTTGAACGACTCGAGGACGTTGCGGGCCATCATCGGGATGTACACGTTGAGCTCGAAGGCGCCAGATAAGCCGCCGACCGTGACGGCAGCGTCGTTGCCGATCACCTGCGCGGCGACCTGGGTAACCGCCTCTGGCAGAACCGGATTCACCTTCCCCGGCATGATCGAGCTACCCGGCTGCAGATCCGGCAATCCGATCTCGGCCAGACCCGTCAGCGGGCCGGACCCCATCCAGCGGATGTCGTTGGCGATCTTGGTCAACGACACCGCGATGGTGCGTAGCGCTCCGGACGCCTCCACCAGGCCGTCGCGGGCCGCTTGGGCCTCGAAAGAGTTTGCTGCGGTGCGCAATTCGCTCAGCCCAGTCGAAGCAACCAGCGTTTCAACGACTTTAGCTCCGAATCCGTCGGGAGCGTTGAGGCCGGTGCCCACTGCGGTGCCGCCGATCGCCAATTCGCCCAGCCGCGGCAGGGTGGCGCGCACCCGCTCGATTCCGGCCTCGATCTGGCGGGCGTATCCGCTGAATTCCTGGCCGAGAGTCACCGGAACCGCGTCCATCAGGTGCGTACGGCCCGACTTGACCACGGTGTGCCACTCGCTGGCCTTGGCCGCCAGCGCGTCGTGCAGCACCTCGAGCGCCGGAATAAGGTGGCGCACCGCGGCTTCGGTGGCCGCGATGTGGGTGGCGGTCGGGAAGGTGTCGTTGGACGACTGCGACATGTTGACGTCGTCGTTGGGGTGCACCGTGACCCCGTTCGCGGCCGCAATGGACGCGATCACTTCGTTGGTGTTCATGTTCGAGCTGGTGCCCGAACCGGTTTGGAACACGTCGATGGGGAACTGGTCGTCGTGTAGTCCGTCGGCGATCTCAGCTGCCGCGGCGATGATCGCCTCGGCCTTTTCCGGCGCCAGCAGACCGAGGTCGGAGTTGACCTGCGCGCAGGCGCCCTTCAGCAGACCCAACGCGCGGATCTGGGTGCGCTCCAGGCCGCGTCCCGAGATCGGGAAGTTTTCCACTGCGCGCTGAGTCTGCGCTCGCCACAACGCTTTTGCGGGTACTTTGACCTCGCCCATGGTGTCGTGTTCGATGCGGTATTCGGCACTATCGGCCATGAAATCGTTCCTCTTCGTCGCGGTGTTCTTTGGCGAGTTACGGCAGGGGATAGGCAGCGGTGCTGTCGCCGGTGAAGTCGATGGCGGAGTATTCGTTGAGTTTCGAGAGCCGGTGGTAGGCCTCGACCATGCGGACGGTGCCCGACTTCGAACGCATCACGATCGACTGCGTGGTGGCACCGCCCGGCGAGTAGTGCACACCCTGCAGCAGGTCACCGTCGGTCACTCCGGTTGCGCAGAAGAAGACGTTGTCGCCGGAAACCAGATCCCGGGTGGTCAGGATCTGGTCTAAGTCGTAGCCGGCGTCCAGCGCCTTGCGGCGCTCCGCCTCGTCCTTGGGCGCGAGCTGCGCCTGGATGGCGCCACCCATGCAGCGGATCGCCGCCGCGGCGATGATGCCTTCCGGGGTGCCGCCGATACCGGCCAGCATGTCGGTGCCCGAGCCCGGTCGACAGGTCGAGATGGCGCCTGCCACGTCGCCGTCGGTGATCAGCCGGATGCGCGCCCCGGTGTCGCGCACGTCCTGAATCAACTGGGCATGCCGCGGCCGGTCCAGGATGCATACCGTCATGTCCCGCACCGACAGGCTCTTGACCTTGGCGACCTCGCGAATGTTGTCGGCGATCGGTGCGGTGATGTCCAGCACGTGTGCGGCGTCAGGCCCAACGGCGATCTTGTTCATGTAGAACACCGCCGACGGGTCGAACATCGAGCCGCGATCGGCCACCGCCAGCACCGAGATCGCGTTGGGCATGCCCTTGCTCATTAGTGTGGTGCCGTCTACCGGGTCGACGGCGAAGTCGCACTCCGGGCCGTCGCCGTTGCCGACCTCTTCGCCGTTGAACAACATCGGAGCTTCGTCTTTTTCGCCCTCGCCGATGACGACGACGCCGCGCATTGAGACCGAATTGACCAGCTCGCGGATCGCGTCGACCGCTGCGCCGTCGCCGCCCTCCTTGTCGCCGCGACCTACCCAGCGACCTGCGGCCATGGCGCCGGCCTCGGTGACCCGTACCAATTCCAGGGCCAGGTTGCGGTCGGGTGCCTCACGGCGCGTCCGGCCGGCAACGGCGGTCGGCGACGAACCGGATCCCAACGAGCCCTCGCCCTCAGCTGTCATGGTTGCTGATTGTCCCAGAGACAGATCGCTCCGTTGGAGCTGGGCTGTGGCTGTTGGCCGCGGGCTGGGATACTCGGGGGGTGACCGAGGAGCCGCAGCAAAACGCCGATGCATTCGGCGAGCCGGCTCCTGCGGCAAGACCTGCCAAACCGCGGCTGCTGCAGGACGGTCGCGACATGTTCTGGTCGCTCGCGCCGCTGCTGATCGGGTGCATCGTGCTGGCCGGCCTGGTGGGGATGTGCTCGTTCCAGCCAGGAGGAACCACCAAGGGGACCATTCCGTCCTATGACGCCGCGGCGGCGTTGCGGGCGGATGCCCAGACGCTGGGCTTCCCGGTCCGGTTGCCGGCGTTGCCCGGGGGCTGGCAGGCCAACTCCGGCAACCGCGGCTTTATCGCCAACGGGCGAACCGTGAACGGCCAGCGGCTGAACGCACCCACCTCGAATGTCGGATACATCAGCCCGACCGGCATGTTTCTGAGCCTGACCCAGAGCAACGCCGACGAGGACAAACTGATCGCTTCGATTCATCCGTCGGCGTATCCGACCGGAACGGTCGAGGTTGCGGGCACCAAGTGGATCATTTATCGCGGTGGCGGCCAAAACGGGGCGGACGCCGAGCCGGTGTGGACCACGCGGCTTGACGGCCCGCCCGGTGCCACCCAGATCGCGATCACCGGCGCTGGAAGCGCCGAGCAGTTTCGTACGCTGGCGGAAGCGACGCAATCGCAGCCGCCTTTGGCAAGCCGGTAGCCGACAACGAAAGCAGGGACGTGCATGACCGCACTCGAAGCAGACCTGTCCGGATGGTCTGCGGCCCCGTTCACCGGCGGCGGCTACACCCATGACGTCTACCGCAAGGGCGCCGGTCCTGGAGTGGTGCTGATTCCAGAGATACCCGGGATCCATCCCGGAGTGCTGGGCTTGGGTAATCACTTGGTGGACAACGGATTCACCGTCGTCATTCCGTCGCTGTTCGGTGAGCCGGGCAAGCCCTCAACGACCGGCTATATCGCCACCACCGTCGCGCGAGCCTGTGTGGCAAAGGAATTCGCGGCCTTTGCGACTAACAAGCAGCGGCCGGTATCGCTTTTCCTTCGTGCGTTGGCCCGTGACCTCAACGCGTCGACGCCGGGCAAGGGCGTCGGCGTGATTGGTGAGTGTTTCACCGGTGGCTTCGCGCTGGCCGCCGCGGTCGATGACAGTGTGCTGGCTCCGGTGCTTTCTCAGCCATCGGTGCCGTTCCCGCTGGGCCGCACGCGTCGCAGCGATACCGGGCTGAGTGAGTCGGAGCTGACCACCATCGCCAATCGCGCTGCCAATGACGGTCTGTGCGCCATGGGCCTGCGATTCAGTGAGGACTGGATGTCTCCGCGCGATCGATTCACCGTGCTCAAGGAGCGCCTCGGCGACGCGTTCGAGGTGATTGAGATCGACTCCCGCCCGGGCAATGATCACGGTTTCGGCAAGGCTGCGCATTCGGTACTGACCCTTGAGGTCCGTGAGGTCGACGGCCATCCGGCCTATGAGGCGCGCAAGCGGGTTGTCGAGTTCCTCACTCAGCAGCTGACTTAACGTCTTTTGCAACCCGGCGCGGGAGCCAGCTGCGGCGCGCGGGCGCGTCGTCCGGCGACGGCACCAGTTCGACGCCTTTGAAGACCGCAAGATAGACGTCGATCGTGGTGACGATGAGGATCATCACGACCGGTCCGATGACGATGCCCCACGGGCCGAACATGGCGATGCCGGCGAACACCGCAAGCAACATCAGCGCCGAATTCAGTCGCGCGTCGCGCGGTACCAGGATGGGGCGCAAGAAGTTGTCGATGTTGGTGACGAACAGCAGATGCCACAACACCACGAATGCCCCACCGAAGACGTTGCCGTAGAAGATCATCCCGATGCCGAACGGGATCGTCACGATGCCGCCACCCAGCGGGATGATGGACAGCGCGGTCAGCAGGATCGCGAAGATGAAGAAGCCGTGGTGGAATCCGGCGACGTAGATCGACGCCGCGCCGGCAACACCTTGACACAGCGCGATCACGAACTGGCCGAAGACGGTGCCGCGCACCATGGCACCCGTCTTCTTCACGTACAGCTCGGTGACTTCGTCACCGAGCGGGTTGAGCTGACCGATCAAGGTCAGCACCTTTTCGCCGTGCACCAGCAGAGCGAGGAACACGTACAGAAAGATGATCGCGTACGTGACGGCACCGGCGATACCTCCGGCGGCGCCCTGCAGGAAATGTAGCAGCCACTGACCGACGTTCTGCGACCCGGTGACCATGGCCTTTCGCAGCATGTCCGACGTTATCGTGATGTGCAGGAATGGAACTCGCGCTGCCGCGTCGTTGACGACGTGCAGTACTTTGTCACCGAGCGCGCTCGGATCGGTGGTCTTGACCCACTCGGCGACATGAGCGACCATGCGGGAAATCTGAACGATCGCCAAGACCACGAGGAGCCCGATCGGCACGCCGACGGCGGCCAGTGCCGACAACAGCGTGCAGGTGGCCGACAATCCGGTGCCCAGACGGCGGTTGAACCAGGTGAAAAGCGGCGTGAACAAATACGCACCCACCGCGGCGACCACGATGAGGACGAAGAAGTCGCGCAGAAAATAGGCGCCGAACGCGCACGCGATCAGCGTGACGATCGCCAGGGCGCGCTTCTGAGTGAGCGTGAATTCGGTATTCACCCAGCCCAGTCCGCCCTCCGCGTTGCAGTTGAGCTGAACCTTAGTCCGGGGCGGCGCTTTTCGTTAGGCCCGACAGCGTTTAGCGTGCCGCGTTGATCGCCGGCTTGGCAGCCGTCGTCTGGGCTTTCATCTGCGCGAACATGTCCACGTAGTAGGGCAGGCACTCCTTGAGGGCCTGCTCGGTGGTGAACAGCGGCCGATAACCGAGGTCCCGGGTCGCCTTGGCGACCGAGAAGTAGTTGTCCAGATACAGTCGCTCGACGGCCAGCGGCTCGAGCAGCGGCGCCGGTATCCCGAAGCGGAAGTGCAATCGCTGCCACCCCGTCATGGCCGCGCGGACCACGGGGCCGTTCACCCGGACCCGTGGCCAATTCACGCCGCACGCCTCGACCACCGGCCGGGCGAACTCGAACATGTTGATCGGGTCCGCGTCGTTGATGAAATAGGCCTGCCCTGGCGCACTACCACCGGGCACCAGGTGCTCGGCGGCCAAGATGAAACCGTGAATCAAGTTGTGCACGTAGGAGTTATCGAGCCGGGCCGATTTGCGGCCGACTAGCACCCTGACGTGGCCGGCGATCACACTCTCGAACAGCTTGCGAAACATCGTCTGATCGCCGCGGCCCCAGATGCCACTGGGCCGGATCGCGCACGTCAGCACGCCGCCAACACCGTTCTGCGACAACACGAATCGTTCGGCTACGACTTTGGTCTCGGTGTAGAGGTCGTTGAATCGGCTTGTGTAGGGCAGCGTTTCGTCGCCGCCGGGAATGTTCTGCCCGCCCATCACCACGCTATTGGAGGACGTGTAGACGAATCGTTGCACGCCCGAAGCCTGCCCGGCATGGAGCAGGTTCTCCGTGCCGCCGACATTGATGCCAAAGCTGCGCTTGCGGTATTCGTCGGTCACCGACGCGCCGCCCATCAGCTCGATGACTGCAGCGGTGTGGAACACCGTGTCGATGCCGTCCACCGCTGCGGCGCAGACGGCCGCATCGGTGACGTCACCCTGCAGCACCTCGAGCTGCGGATGCGGCGGCAGCGGCGAAGGGGCACGGTCGAAGGAACGTACGTGGTATCCGCGGTCGAGCAAGGTGGTCACCAAATTGGCACCCACAAAGCCCGAACCGCCGGTCACCAGGACGCGGCCCAATTCGGTGGTCAACGTTGAAGCACCCATCTCGCGAGCATAACTGAAACGTGTTCCAATTCGACAAAATATTATCCATCGCCCGGCCGGTTCAGCTGTCCTCGGCCTGCCCGGCAGCGAGCGCATCTTCGACTCGCTTACGTGCACCAGCTAAGTGCTCTTCGCACCTCTTGGCCAGCTGCTCGCCTCTTTCCCACAGCTGCAGCGACGCATCGAGGTCCAGCCCGCCCTGCTCCAGCAGGCGCACAACTTCGATCAGCTCGTCGCGGCAGGCTTCATAGCCAAGTTGACTAATGGGCGTCATCTTCTCGGCCCTGCCGCCGCCTTCGTCAGTGACCATCGGTCAGCCCTTCACTCACCGCCACGATGGCGCCATCTGAAACCCGCACCCGCAGCCGGGTACCTGCCGGCGCATCGTCGACCGAGCGCAGCACCGCCGCAGGCCGCGCATCGACGTTCTGCACGACGGCGTAGCCGCGGGCCAGGGTGGCCGCCGGACCCAAGGTAGCCAACCGTGCGCCCAGGTGGCCGACCCGCTCGGTTTCCGCGGCGAGCAACCGGGTGATATCGCGGCGAACCGCCGAGCGGGCGCGGTGAATCTCCTCGGCACGGGTCTTCAGGGCGGTGAGCGGCTCGGCCAGCACCGGGCGGCTACGCAGCTGGGTCAGTGCACGCTGTTCGCGGGAGACCCAATTGCGCAGGGACTGGGCGCTGCGCCGGCGCAGGTCGTCAATGAACCGCTGCTCGGCGGCGGTGTCCGGAACCATCTTCTTGGCCGCGTCGGTGGGGGTGGCTGCGCGCAGGTCGGCGACCAGGTCGCACAGCGGATTGTCGGGCTCGTGACCGACCGCGCTGATCACCGGCGTTCGGCAGGCCGCGATGGCTCGGCACAGTGTCTCGTCGGAAAACGGAAGCAGATCCTCGACGCTGCCGCCGCCACGGGCCACCACGATCACGTCGACGTCCGGGTCCCGATCGAGTTCACGGAGTGCCTCCACGATCTGCGCGACCGCGTTGGGCCCCTGGACGACGGTGTTGCGCACGGCGAATTGCACTGCGGGCCAGCGCGAACTGGCCACCGTCGTCACGTCGCGTTCCGCCGCGCTTGCCCGCCCGGTGATCAGCCCGATCATGTTGGGTAGGAAGGGGATCGGCCGCTTGAGTCGGGGGTCGAACAGCCCTTCGGCATCCAGTAGGCGGCGCAGCCGGTCGATGCGGGCCAGTAGTTCGCCGACGCCGACGGCGCGAATCTCGCTGACCCGCAACGAAAATGTGCCGCGTCCGGTGTAGAACGACGGCTTGCCGCACACGACCACTTGAGTACCCTCGGCCAATTTCACCGGGGCATTGAGCACCAGGTCGCGCGGGCACGTCACGGTCAGCGACATATCGGCGGCCGGGTCGCGCAGCACCATGAACACCGTCTTGGAGTCCGACCGGATGTTGACCTGAGCGAGCTGCCCCTCCACCCAGACGGTGCCCAATTTGTCGATCCAGCCCGCGACCCGGATCGCCACCGCGCGAACCGGGAACGGGTTCTCGGCAGAGTTCGCGGTCGAATTGACCGGTTTCGTCACTTCGCGTTCGCGCGGGTGATCCTGTTGGCCAGCAGCGTCTCGAACGGCGCACGAGCCTTGGTGGCCTGCTCGTAGCTCAGCAGGGCTTCGAGTTCGTCGACGTCGAGCGATTGCAGCCGGGCCCGCAGCTGGGCGAGCGTCAGGCTCGGATAGTCGAGTTCGGCGGCCACCGATGGCTCAGGCACCGACTTCTTGGGCTGCCCGGCCTTGGCCGGACCGCCCGCGTCCAGCGCAGCATCGGCAACGGAGTACAGGGCGAACCGCCCCTCGGCCCGGCGATCGCCGCCCGCACCGTCAGGCAATTCGGTAGGAACGCCGTCGGCCCCATCCACCGTCAGGTCCTCATCGAATGTGACCCATTCCGGCTTCTCGTCTTTCGGCGGGAAAATGGATTCCAACGTGCTGTCGCCCTTGATTACCAGCTCCGCCAGATTTTGCTGGAACCGCATCACCACGTGGGCCGCTTGACTGGCTAACGTCATCGGGTACATCAGGATTGTCTTCGGCAGCCTGATCGTCTCCTCGACGGCGACCGTCGCCGCGCCGACCAGCAGCCGAAGTCCGTACGGTGCAGAAGCCATGGGTCCAAGATTGCCTTAAGCAGCCGCTAACTCCAAGCCCAGCGCCGCGAGCTGGCGGGCCCGTGTCGGCAGACCGTACCCTGGATGTCATGGCGCCGACTATCGACATGGGGATTCCCGGCGCATCCAGCTCAGTAGCTACCGATCCGATCGGTAAGCGGGTGCTCCTGGCGGAGCCGCGTGGCTATTGCGCGGGTGTGGACCGTGCCGTCGAAACGGTGGAGCGCGCGCTGGAAAAGCACGGTGCCCCGGTTTACGTGCGCCACGAGATCGTGCACAACCGGCATGTGGTCGACACGTTGCAGAAGGCCGGCGCGGTGTTTGTCCAGGAGACCGGCGAGGTTCCCGAGGGCGCCATCGTGGTCTTCTCGGCGCATGGCGTCGCGCCGACGGTGCACGTCGAGGCCGCCGAGCGGAACCTACACACCATCGACGCCACCTGCCCGTTGGTTACCAAGGTGCACAACGAGGCTCGGCGGTTCGCCCGTGCCGATTACGACATCCTGCTGATCGGGCACGAGGGCCACGAAGAGGTCGTCGGTACCGCCGGCGAGGCACCCGAGCATGTGCAGCTGGTCGACGGTGTCGATGCCGTGGACCGCGTGACCGTCCGCGACGAGAACAAGGTGATCTGGCTGTCGCAGACCACGTTGTCGGTCGACGAGACCATGGAAATCGTGCAGCGGCTACGGCTGCGGTTCCCCAAGCTGCAGGATCCGCCCAGCGACGACATCTGCTACGCCACCCAGAACCGCCAGGTTGCGGTCAAGGCGATGGCCCCCGAGTGCGAGCTCGTGATCGTCGTCGGGTCCCGCAACTCATCGAACTCGGTGCGGTTGGTCGAGGTGGCGTTGGGCGGCGGCTCTGCGGCCGCCTATCTGGTGGATTGGGCCGACGATATCGACCCGGCCTGGTTGGACGGCGTTACGACCGTCGGTGTCACCTCTGGAGCATCCGTCCCCGAGGTCCTGGTGCGAGGTGTGCTGGAACGGCTTGCCGAGTGCGGCTATGACATGGTGCAACCGGTCACGACGGCCCAGGAGACGCTGGTGTTCGCGCTGCCCCGGGAAATCCGGTCGCTGCTCAAATCGCCCTAGGCGTCGTACTCCCACGATTCGGACGTGGGCCGGCCGTTTGCCCGGGACCGGCCTTGGCGCTCCGCGCGGGGCTCGTCCGGGCCTGACCCGCGGTAGCGGACCTGCGAGATCGGGTGATGACTCGGGTTGGCGCCGTTCGTCCCGTTCGGTGCGCTGCGCCGCCGCCGCGGCTCCGACGGCGGGTCGTGGGAGTCGTTGGGCCCATATCGATTGACCGACGCGGCCGCTCCCGGGGGCTCGTAGCGGTCGTAGCCGTCGAATCGGCTGCCGCGCGGCGCGGAACGCTCGTAGGGATCACGGTAGCCGCGTGGGTCGCGGCGGTTTTCCCGCGGCGGCTGGCCGCGCTGGTCGGAATCGGCCGGTGGCCTCGGCCGTCGCCGCGCTCGGCGCGGCGGTTCGGCGGGATCGTAGTCACGAGGCGGCGCTGGGCGTCGGCGTCGGCGCTGCTCGACCCCGGGGTCGCGGGGGTCGAGCAGGTCGTCCAGCGGCGGCCGGGACTGCCGGGACCCGGCGCTGGGCCGACCGCTGCGTGCGCCTCGGCTGGATCTGGACGCGGGCCGCTGGGAAGTACGTGCCGAGTTGGCCCGCTTCGAGGTGCCCCGGGATGCCTCGTCGGCGTCCTCGTCGTCGGAGTCGATGCCCAGCAGCGAGTTCAGCTTCGCGCTGATGCCGCTGATAAAGAAGGACTTCGCGCCTGCCGCGGCGGTGCCGTCAGCCGTCTCGGCGGGTGCGCTGCTCGCGGCGTCCGACCGCTGCGACATGCCGAAGTACCACCTGATCAGCCCGATCAGCAGGATGCCTCCGGCGGTGCCCAGCATCAGCGGGAAACGCTCGATGAGCGGGTAGCCGCAGTTGATCAGCAGGTCCTTGATATTGCCGACTTTGCCTCCGTGGAAAAGCCAGTAGGCGCCCGGAACCGCGCAGAAAAGTATCAGCGGCGGCTGGATGACCGTGGTAAACAGGCCGTCCTGGCGTACGGCCAGCACCGCCGCGACGCAGCCGACGACGTAGAGGCCGGCAAAGACGCTGGTCAGCTCCTTGTGGCCGGATCCCGCGTCGATTCCATACCCGATGGCGGTCGTGGTCACGGCGAAGAGCAGCGCTGTCCACCACGGCACACCCGCGATGTTCGGGAAAATGGAGCGATGGGCAGCGTCTACCGCCGTGCGTCCCCGCTGTTCTGACACATGTAGACCGTACCGGCAATGGGACGAATCGCTCGTAAATACCACGTAGAGATGCCGGGCGTGCCATGGGTTTGGGCCCCGAACGAGACCAAAAGATCTCGCCGAGCCCTGGTTGGCCTCTGGTTATCGAGCGTGGGCCTTGAGCACGAGATATGGGGTGAATTCGTCCATAGGCCCCACGCTCGCCGACTCGGACTGCTCATCTAATCGAGTGCCGGCGGCCGGCCGCGCCGCCGAGCCCTAGACTTGGTTCTCCGTGAGCCTGAGCCTGGGAATTGTGGGACTGCCAAATGTCGGCAAGTCGACGCTGTTCAACGCGTTGACCCGGAACAATGTGGTGGCCGCCAACTATCCGTTCGCGACCATCGAACCCAACGAGGGCGTTGTCTCGTTGCCGGATCCTCGACTGGACAAGCTGGCGGAACTCTTCGCCTCCGAACGGGTGGTCGCGGCGCCGGTCACCTTCGTCGACATCGCCGGAATCGTGAAGGGCGCCTCTGAGGGTGCTGGGCTCGGCAACAAATTCCTGGCCAACATCCGCGAGTGTGATGCGATCTGCCAGGTGGTGCGGGTGTTCGCCGACGACGACGTCGTGCATGTCGACGGCAAGGTTGATCCGAGCTCCGACATCGAGGTGATCGAGACCGAGCTGATCCTCGCTGACATGCAGACGCTCGAGAACGCCGTACCACGGCTGGAGAAGGAAGCCCGCAACAACAAGGAGCGTAAGCCCGTATACGAGGCGGCCGTCGCTGCGGGGGTTGTGCTGGATTCGGGCAAGACTCTCTTCGCGGCCGGTGTCGACGCGTCGCTGCTGCGCGAGCTGAACCTGATGACCACCAAGCCGTTTCTGTACGTGTTCAACTCCGACGAATCCGTTCTGACCGACGATGCCCGCAAGGCCGAGCTGTGCGCGATGGTCGCACCCGCCGACGCGGTGTTCCTCGACGCGAAGATCGAGGCCGAACTGCAGGAGCTCGACGATGAGTCGGCTGCCGAGCTACTAGAGTCCATCGGCCAGACCGAACGGGGTCTCGATGCACTGGCCCGGGCCGGTTTTCACACGCTCAAGTTGCAGACCTACCTGACAGCGGGTCCAAAAGAGGCGCGGGCGTGGGTGATTCACCAAGGCGATACCGCGCCGAAGGCCGCCGGGGTGATTCACTCCGACTTCGAAAAGGGTTTCATCAAAGCCGAAATCGTGTCCTATGACGACTTGATCGCCGCCGGGTCGATGACGGCGGCCAAGGCGGCCGGCAAGGTCCGGATGGAAGGCAAGGACTACGTGATGGCCGACGGCGACGTGGTCGAATTCCGATTCGGATCAGCTTCTACGTCAAAGAAGTAGCGGAGCCACGCCCGGATAGTGGCGGTTATCGCGACCCTTCCGCAGCGAAGACGTCGATCGGTCGCTCAAGCGTCAACATCACCAGCGGGATTTGACGACTAGTTGACTGCTGATAGCTGAGGTACGGCGGGTACAGGTGGGCCATGTATGCCCATACCTGATGGCGCTCCTCGCCTTCGGGTTCGCGCCAGGTGGCCTCGAACGCTTGAGTCGCGATCTGGACGCCAATCGTGTTGCTGTCCAAGATATTCAAGTACCACCCCGGATGCGTGTCGGCGCCGCCTTTCGATGCGACGATCACGATCTCGCCACCGACGTTGCCGTAGATCAACGGCCTGACATAGACCTTCGCGGATTTGCGACCCACACACTTGATCAAGCAGTGCGTGGTCACCGCGCGGCCCCCGACCGCACTCACGTCCAAGATGTGGCCCCGGGTGCCACCGGAGGTCAGATAGGTCTCGAGGTGCTCGCTGATCCAGTCACCTCGCGCCGCGCGGATCGCCGCGGCATTGGCGTCGCCCATGCAAGACTCCTGAACGTAGACGGGGGCGAAGGTGATTGGACCGAACCTGCGTCGCTGACTTCGCCAGGCGCAATCATGTAACCATGCGCCCGCCCAGTTTGTTGGGGCGCCCGTTGACGGCGACGTCGTCGAGTTCAGGTTCGACGTCTGAGAAGAGCAGACGCGCCCGACGGGCGGTTCGGCCTTCCTGAAGACGCATACCTACTTCTGATCGGCTAAATCCGTTCTGGGCTAAGGCATCCCGTCCTTACGCCGTCTCGACTGGCTGCTTTGTGGGGAGCGGCGGAGCCGTATTGGGCATAGTGGGGGCTTCGAGCGACCCGTACTGAGGGCAGTAGGCCTGGATGGCAGCTCCGGTGAAGTAGGCGGCACTGAGCGGTGGCCAGTGGGTGGCATTGGTGACCTTGGCGTTCAGGTCCGCGTTGCTGGTGTTGGGGTTATTGCCGAGGGTGCCGCAGACGACAGTTTTCGCGATCTGGATCGCCCGCTCGGGTGCGCCGTAATCCATGCCCGAGGTGCTGAGGTTGGCGATGAATGCGTCGTCAGTGGAGTCCGCATGGGCTGGCGCGGCCAAACCTACGGCGAGGACTACCAACGCAACGGCTCTTAACGCCATGACATCCTCCTGGCTGAATTCTGTGGCCTCTGGCGACGGTCCCTGGGGGCGTCGATGAAGGTCCACTAATTTTAGCCAGTCGACGCCTACCCGACGCCAGCATCGAAGTCGGGGCCGTCGAGCCTGCGTGCGCAGTCGCCGCTAGGTGCAGGGATATTGCCCGTTGAGCAGACAATTTGACGGTGGCGAGTAGGAACCGGTCAGCACGCCTCTCATACCACCGGTGGCTGAACCACCGGGTGCAATGCTGCGATTCCAATTCGCGGGCGTGATCACAAAGTGAGTACCAGATTGCGCAAAGGTGCTATTCCACGTGTGCGAGAGACCTTCTCCCGCCGGCAAGTCGAATTCGAGCCGCCAATCGGATAGCTGGGCCACGCTCGTGTTGGTGATGGTGTAGTTGGCGATGAAACCGGTCTGCCAGGCATGTTCCACCGACAACGTCGCCGTGGCCTCAGCCGCATGAGCTACGGGGGAGATGGCGAGTCCGAGGATGGCAACTATCAATGCCGACACGGTTGCGTGAAGCGCTGTGCGCCAGCGCTTCACGCAATTGCTCAGTCCGGCCATAGCAGTCAACACTAAAGCCAAACAGGCGATATCGGCCCTCGCCTCGCGGGTAAGCTGCCGTACCTTTGCTCAACCGCAACCGTCATGAAATTTTGGCCCCGATACACCGATTGTCGGGCTCCAGGGGTCGGAACTGGGTGGAGTTCCACTTTGGATCAGCGTCAAGGGGTAACGGCGCGCACGATCGTCACCACGCCGGGGTTGTCGGAGGGGCTGCCTAACATGCCTCACGCAAGCGCTGATCGCTCGGCGACACCGCCACCACCCATGGGGGTTCTTCGTGAAGTTCATTTCCACCCGCATCATCACCGCCGACGTCAAACGACTCGTCGACTTCTACGAGATGGTCACCGAAATCCCCGCGGTGTGGGGAAACGAGCTGTTCGCCGAGATTCCGACGCCGGTCGGGACGCTGGCCATCGGTAGCGACAAGACCGTGCCGCTGTTCGGAGCGGGATCCGCCGAGCCGGCGGCCAACCGGAGCGCGATCCTGGAGTTCATCGTCGAGGACGTCGACGCCGAATACCAGCGGCTTCGCCAACGCGTGGGCGAGGTCGTGACAGAGCCGACAACCATGCCGTGGGGTAACCGTGCACTGTTGTTCCGCGATCCGGATGGCAACCTCGTCAACCTGTTCACTCCGGTCACCGACGAGGCCCGCGCCAAGTTCGGCATTTGAGCCTGAGGCCGATTAGCGGCCCTTAGGCAGACGCTATTTGGCGTCGGCGTCCATGTCCGGGCAGAAGGACAGCACTGCGGTGGCGGCGATCACGTTGGCGTGATTGCCCGTGTAGCCCATGCCCTGAATCCTGTTCACCGCCTCGTCAGCGGGCACCATGCCGTTGCGCAGCTCGTGGCACAGGGTGGTGCCGATGCTCGCCATGTGGGTCGGGTTGCTGTAGGAAATGCCGTGCTGGTTGAGCGAACTGAGGTAGGCGGCCGTACTGTCCGGCGCGGCGCTGGCGACCGCCGGCGCTTCAGACGGCAGCACGGACAGGGCCATGAGTGACGTCAGCACCAGCTTTTTCGGGGCACTAGTAGGAGTAGTCATGACTCACGCATGCCCGCCAGCGTCTAGCGGTAATTCCACGGCTTCTTGAATTGTCCGTGAACTACCGGGACACCTCAGGTAACACGGTGCGCTCTTGATGCTGGTCGCGCTGTGTTTTGCGGCGAGTGCCCCGCCCTTTCACCCACGGCGACGAAAACCAGGCCGACCCGGTCCAGCTAATTGAA
Source organism: uncultured Actinomycetota bacterium (assembly GCA_963826365.1). Taxonomy (GTDB): domain Bacteria; phylum Actinomycetota; class Actinomycetes; order Mycobacteriales; family Mycobacteriaceae; genus Mycobacterium. The sequence continues at coordinate 241,965 of CAWGXA010000027.1, forward strand.
GGTGACGTTGCCGTACGAGTCCACCGCTATGTACGCACGCCGTTCAGGCGACGTCGCGGCCACGATCAGCCAGATGATGCCGAAGAGGCCACAGGTGAAGATGGTGAGCAACGCGCACACCACGTGCGCCGGTGCTGACACTCCACCCCCGAGGAATAGGACGGCTTGGGTGGGGGTGCGTGACTCGACCCGGGCCCACGGATAGTGGCTGGAGATGGCCTCGGCGAGTATTTCGGAGCGCTGGTCCAGCGAGAGCGACGTCGTGTAGTGGTCGGTCCAGTCAGAGCCGTCGAAGTACCGTTGTGCGCGCGCACCGGTTGGGTCGGGATACCAGTCGGCCGGGGGAAGTGCTTCAGTCATCGAGCCCCCTTAGTGCGCGTGTATGTATCGACAGCACCATATTGGAACATCGCAGCTACGCGAGCGACGCGTGCCGGGCCGGGAGAGCACACCCACTTACCCTACGGAACGGCCGTCGTCGCTGGTGGCAGGACCGCTCGGCCTATTGGTGTCAATAAAGATGCCTTTATGTAATAAGTTTGCTGTATCTGCGGCACACGCCATTATTCAATTCATGCGTGATGCACGCCACAAATTTTGGTTTCCTAACTATTCACTTGCTAACGTCCCTGGCCATGATTGTTCTTGCAGCATTGATGTCACTCGTCAACCAGGTTTCCGGGACGCCGTATATTGTGGGTGGAGATTCTCCTTCGGGAACTGATTGTTCGGGCCTCGCTTCGTGGATTGCGAATGCGGCAACTGATCGACCGGTTTGGGGAGACCGATTCAACACCGGAAATGAAGAAGGCGCGCTATTGGCGCGAGGATTCCAATACGGAACCGCTCCCAACGCCTTGGTGATCGGGTGGAACGGTGGCCACACGGCCGTGACCTTGCCTGACGGCACCTCGGTCTCCAGCGGCGAACGTGGCGGCGTGCACCTGGGGGGCCCGGGCGCTTACCAGGCCGGATTCACTCATCACATGTTCCTGCCCATGCCCCCGGAGGGTGATCCCGGCTTGCCTCCGCCGCCGGACGCGCCGCCACCGCCGCCCGACGTGCCGCCACCGCCGCCCCCCGCACCTGGCGTTCTCGTCGATGCCGCGGTTCCTGCGCCACCGCCCCCGCCGGCTCCGGAATTGCCGCCGCCAGGTAACCCTGGAATTCCGAATTGATAAAGGTTCGAATTGCGCGAGCGTTGGAAAATTCTGCCGATCGTTTCGCAACATTGGTCACATTGATCGCATTACGCGGATGGAAAAAGTGAAGTAGTCGCGATACACCGTCGCATGTGGGCTGCGTCACTTTATCCTGGATTCACACAAAGTCCGCCTAGGCGCCTATCATTTCAACAGGCGTTCTAGGCGGACTTTGCTGTGCCTGAGAAAAGAAGAGCTGGGATATCCTGGCGAGCGCACTGACAGCTACGAGCACGGGCGAGGACCGCAATGATCTTCATCGTCGTCAAGTTCGAAACCAAACCGGAATGGACGGACCGCTGGCCGGACCTGGTCGCCTCGTTCACCGCGGCCACTCGCGCCGAGGCAGGCAACCTGTGGTTCGAGTGGTCGCGCAGCGTGGACAACCCTGCCGAGTATGTCTTGGTCGAGGCGTTCCGCGACGGTGAGGCAGGGGGCGTCCACGTCAATAGCGATCACTTCAAGCAGGCGATGCAAGACCTCCCGCAGGCGCTGAAGTCCACGCCCAAGATCATCAATCAGACCATCGAAGCCACCGGGTGGTCGGAGATGGGAGAGATGTCGGTCGGCTGACCTCAGTCGACCGAGATGGCGATTTCGTTGCCCAGCTGATATCCCGGTGCCAGCGGCAGCGTGTCGCCGCTCCAGAACTTGCCCGGGTCGAACCAGTTGGTGTCTTTGTCGGTGCGGAGCAGCCCCATCTCCTCGTAGGTGATCGCGACCGTCTCCGCGCAGTAGGCGGTAGCGAGGCTCATCTTGCGCTCTTCCCGGCGCCGTCGGGACTGCTCGCGAACCCTCTTGTCCACCAACGGGATTCCGCGCACCCAGTCATTGATGGTCGGGACCCGGCCGCGAAACCAGCGGGCGGTCAGCCGCGCGGTGGTAGGGAACGCAGTGCCATCCATGCGCGCGACTACCCGCAGCAGGTCATTCTCCTGTTCGCGGCTGGCATAGGGCGTCAGCTGGCGCAGCCAGCACCGCTGGTGGTAACGCCCCGTCCACTGCAGGACCGCCTGCCGCAGATCGTTGAGCTGCACACCGCGGTGGTTGGTTCCGGTCCAGACATCGGTGAGTTTGTCACCCAGTTCCGCATGCCAGATCAGTGGCGGCAGGTCATCGATGGACACCGTCATGCCAACGTGATTCACCGGGGCGTTCGTCAACGTCTGGATCGCCCGGTCGGGGCCCGACTCGCCGCGGAACAGCCAAAGATCGCCTGTGCGTGTCTCGTTCAGTGCCTGGTCAAGGGTGAGCATGTTAGAGAAACCTTAGGAGCGCGCCAGCACTTCGCGCGCGACATTGCGCGCGTTGGCGGCCGCCGGGTAACCGGCAAGCCCGGTCATGTGGTAGATCACCTCATCGATTTCTTCGATCGTCAGCCCATTGCGCAGCGCGATCGGGAAATGGAACTTCAGTTCCTCGGAGGCCCGCAGCGCGATCAGCGCGCCCAGCGTCACCAGACTGCGCGAACGGCGATCCAATCCGGGGCGCGTCCAGAGCGCGCCGAAGACGTGATCGATGGTCAGTTCCCCGAGCTCGCCGGCGACGCCGTCATCGGCCAGGCTGGTGACGTCATCGGGGATCAGGCCGGGCATCATGTCCCGGAACGCTTCCAGGCCCTTAGCGCGCGAATCGGCCATCGGTGGGTCGCCTTTCTGTGCTTATTGCAGGGGTTCACGGGAAATCTGGTAGTCGATATACGCGTCCCAGTCATCGAGGCGGCGGCGAAGCTCATCGACGACCTGAGGATGGGTGGGCACGAAAAAGCGGTTACTCACAATCGCATCAGCGACCAGCTCGCCCACGGGTGCGGGATCGAGTAACTCGAACTGTTCGCCCGGGGTCCGCAGCGCCGTACCGTCGCCGAACGTCGGTACCGAAGCCGACGATATTCGTCAGCACCGGCCCAGGGCACAGCAATGTCACGCCAATGCCCTTGGGCCGCAAGTAAATCGCCAGACCCTCGCTGATCTGCACGATAGCCGCCTTGGTGGCGGCATACGGCTGGCGGTCATAGGAATAGGTGAAAAGCCCGGCGAATGACGCGGTATTGACCAGATGCCCGCTGCCCTGATCCAGCAGCAGTGGGAGGAAAACGGCGTTGCTGCGTACCACCGACATCAGATTGATGTCGAGGATGCGCTGCCACTCGGAGACCGGAATGTCTTGTGGCAGTCCGTTCGTCAAGACACCGACATTGTTGACCACCACGTCCACGCGGCCGAACCGTTGCAGCGCCGCGTCCCGAACACCTTGGAACGCATCGGGACCCGAGACGTCGGCACGGTGCGCAAGTACCGCGGCGCCCCGCTCACTCAGTTCGTCGGCAAGGACTCCGATGCCGTCGTCGTCAACATCGACGGCCACGACGTGCGTACCCCGGTCGGCCAGAGCACGCGCGATGGAGCGGCCGATACCGCTGGCCGCTCCGCTGATGACGCAGACCTTGTCGCGCAACGTGTCCATTGCGGCTCAAGGCTAGCCTGTGTCTATGCGCGGCATATGGAAGTGGGTTGGGCTGGCCGGCGCCGCGGGCGTCGTGGCCGGCGGTGCGCTGGTGGTGCGCGATCAGCGCAAGCGAAAGGCCTACACACCCGACGAGATCCGGGCCCGGCTGCATCAGCGGTTAGCCGAATCCGACTCCTCGTCCGGCTCAGCTTCCACCGCGAATAACCGATAGCTGCCGGAAAAACCTTTCAACTCGACGTCGCGGCCTTCGTCGAACCAGACGTCGTCGCAGTCGCCTAGCGCGTCCCGGACCGGTTGGCTCACCAGGACCTGGCCGCCGACGGCTTCGGCGGCCACTCGTGCCGCCATTGCGACGTTGCGTCCGAACAGATCGTCGCCCCGGCGTACCGAACGTCCCATATGGATGCCGATTCGCACCCGAATTTCCTCGTGCCGCTTGCGCTTTGCCTCCTTGCGCAGCTCGTCCTGAAGGTCGATGGCACAGCGCACCGCCTCCTCGGCCCGAGCGAAGGCGATCATGAAACCGTCACCTTGGCTCTTCACCACATGACCGGACCGGCGCTTGACGAGCCCGGAAACGAGCTTGTCGTGCGAGCTGATCAGCTTGACCCACGCGCGATCGCCGATCCGCTCGTTGAGCGCCGTGGACTCTTCGATGTCGGAGAACACGATCACGACCCGTCCGTCCGGCGTGACCCGGGCCAGGTCGGGCCGCTCGACCTCGGCCCAGTCGGCCAGGTCCTCGATCGATCCGCGCACCGCTGCGCCAAAGCCCTCCTTGCGCATGATGTTCGCGGTGTTCCACACCGTTTTGACTGCTTCGCGGCCACCGGAGATCAGCCAATTGCGAGTGTCGGCACGCTGCCTTAACTCCTCGGCTTCCTCGCGGCTACTAACAAGCAACCTCCGCATCACCACGAGTGCGCCGGCTTCGACGGCAGCCAGTCCGGCCAGCGCGTAGATCGCGATGTGCAGCACGTCACCCACGTCAGCATCCTTGCAAAGCGCCCGACGGCTTCCGGTTGTCGGCCCTATAAGCAGTGTCTAGGGTTGAGCTCGAACGCCCCGGGTAGTGCATCTCCAGTAAACCCATTTGGTGGCTTTTGGGAGGTTCGGTCGTGGCCGACGACGGTGGTAGTTCGTCGAATCTGCTGGTGATCTTCGGAATTACCGGTGATCTGGCCCGCAAGATGACGTTTCGGGCGTTGTATCGCCTCGAGGCGCGCAAACTGCTGGATTGCCCCATCCTGGGTGTGGCCAGTGACGACATGTCTGTGCAGAAGCTGGTCGAACGGGCGCGGGGAGCCATCAACGAGTCCGGCGAGAAGATCGACGACGAGGTGTTCGACCGGCTGGCCGGCCGGTTGGACTACATCCACGGCGACGTCACCGACACGGCGCTCTACGAGCAGCTGGCCAAGCGAATCGGATCGGGGAAGCGTCCTCTCTACTACCTGGAAATGCCGCCGTTCCTGTTCGCGCCCATCGTGGAGAACCTCGGGAAAGCCGGGTTGGTGGAAAATGCGCGGGTGGCGGTGGAAAAGCCGTTCGGCCACGACCTGAAGTCTGCGCGCGAGCTCAACGCCCGGCTGCGCGCCGTGCTTGATGAGGACCAGATCATGCGGGTCGATCACTTCCTGGGCAAGCGGCCCGTGGTCGAGCTGGAGTACCTGCGGTTCGCCAACCAGGCGGTGGCCGCGCTGTGGGACCGGCACAGCGTTTCCGAGATCCAGATCACCATGGCCGAGAACATCGGGGTGGAGGACCGCGGCAAGTTCTACGATCCGGTCGGCGCGCTGCGCGACGTCGTGCAAAACCATCTGCTGCAGGTGCTCGCGCTGGTCACTATGGAGCCTCCGGTCGGAAATAGCGCCGACGACGTGAACGACAAAAAGGCCGAGGTGTTCCGCGCCATGCCGGCGCTGGACCCCAAGCGCTGCGTCCGGGGCCAGTACCGGGGCTACACGGATATCGTTGGTGTGCAAAAGGATTCACAGACCGAGACGTTCATCGCGCTGCGCACCGAGATCGACAACTGGCGCTGGGCCGGTGTGCCGGTCTTCTTGCGCGCCGGCAAGGGCCTGCCCGAGAGGGTCACCGAGGTGCGGCTGTTTCTGCATCGGGTGCCCAGGTTGGCGTTCCTGCCGGAGCACCGGCCGGCCGATGCCAACCAGATTGTGCTGCGCATCGATCCCGCGCCGGGGCTGCGGCTGCAGTTGTCGGCCCGAGTCGGCGACGCGTGGCAGGACGTGCACCTGGACTCCTCGTTCGCGGCGGATCTCGGTGAACCGGAGGGGCCTTATGAGCTGCTCCTGCACGCCGCGTTGACCGGAGACCATCAGCTTTTCGCGCGGGAAGACAGCATCGAACAGACGTGGCGGATCGTCGAGTCGCTGCTCGACAAGCCCTGCGAAATCCAGCAGTACGAACGCGGGTCATGGGGACCCGAAGCCGCGCAGTCGCTGCTGCGCGGTCACCACAGTTGGCAAGAGCCGTGGCTTCCTACGAGCTCGGCACAGTAAGGAGACCTGAACAAGATGCAGCTGGGAATGATCGGCCTGGGCCGGATGGGCGCAAACATCGTCGCGCCGCGTCGACCGACGGCGGACACGAATGCGTCGTGTACGACCACGATGCGGACGCCGTCAAGGCGATGGCCGGTGAGGACAGAACGACCGGCGTGTACTCGGTGGAGGAGCTGGAGGAGAAGATGTCCACGCCGCGGATCGTGTGGGTGATGGTGCCGGCGGGCACGATCACGCAGACGGTGATCGAGAACCTGGCCGACACGCTGGAGCCCGGCGACATCGTCATCGACGGCGGCAACTCGTACTACCGAGACGACCTCAGGCATTCAAAACTGCTTGTCCGAGAAGGGGATTCACCTGATCGACTGCGGTACTAGTGGCGGTGTGTGGGGCCGCGAGCGCGGTTACTGCCTGATGATCGGCGGCGACGACTAAGTCCTTTGCGCACGCCGAGCCGCTGTTCGCCACCATCGCACCCGGAGTGGACGCCGCGCCGCGCACGCCCGGCCGCGACGGCGAGGTCGCGCAGCCGGAGAAGGGCTATCTGTACTGCGGTCCCTCCGGGGCCGGGCACTTCGTCAAGATGGTGCACAACGGGATCGAGTACGGGCATCATGGCCTCGCTCGCCGAGGGACTGAACATCCTGCGCAACGCCGACATCGGCAAACGCATCCAGGAGGGCGACGCCGAGACCGCGCCGCTGTCGAGCCCGGAGTGTTACCAGTACGACTTCGACATCGCCGACGTCGCCGAGGTGTGGCGCCGGGGCAGTGTCGTCGGCTCCTGGCTACTGGACCTGACCGCGATCGCGCTGCATCGAATCGCCCGATCTGCACGAGTTCTCCGGGCGCGTCTCGGATTCCGGCGAGGGCCGGTGGACCGCCATCGCGGCGATCGACGAGGGCGTGCCCGCACCGGTGCTCACGACCGCGCTGCAGTCCCGCTTCGCCTCGCGCAGCCTCGACGACTTCGCCAACAAGGCGCTGTCGGCCATGCGCAAGCAGTTCGGCGGACACGCGGAGAAGCCGGGTGGGTGGCTGACTAGCCGGTCAGCCGCCTGACGAATGTCACCACGGCGTCGCTGAAGGCGTCGTTGTCATCGCCGGCCGCGGTGTGCCCGGCGTTGGACAGTTCGACGAACTCCGCGCGGGGAACCGTCGCGAGGAAATGCTTGACGCCTTCGGGGCTGACCACGTCCGAGAGCTTGCCGCGGATCAACAGGATCGGAATCTTCAGGTCCGCGGCGGCCTGCTCGAAGTGCTCGGTGCGCAGCTCCGGATCGTCCCCGGGGGCGGTCATGAACGCCGGATCCCAGTGCCAGTACCAGCGGCCATCGCGCAGCCTCAGGTTCTTTCGCAGTCCCTCGGGGCTGCGCGGCTTATCGCGGTACGGCAGGTAGGCCGCGACCGCGTCGGCTGCCTCCTCGAGCGAGCCGAAACCCTTCAGGTTGGTCAACATGAAGTCCCGGATGCGGGCGCTGCCGTTCTTCTCGTACCGCGGTACCACGTCGACCAGCACCAATCCGGTCACCTTGTCCGGGCCTGCGCTGTCGGCGACCAGGATGCCGGTCAGTCCGCCCATGCTGGCCCCGATCAGCACGACGGGACCGCCGATCGCCTCGAGGACGTGCAGGACGTCGGCCTGCAGCGTTTCGATGGCATAGTCCGCACCCGGCGCGCGGTCGCTGTCGCCATGTCCACGGCTGTCCAGCGCAACAACGTGATAGCCGCTGTCGGCCAGAATCTGGCCGGTGTTCTTCCAGGAATGCCGGTTTTGACCGCCGCCGTGCAGCATCAGGATCGCCGGGTGTCCGGCGGTTTCGGCGTCGCGGTTCCATTCGTCGGCGACCAGCGTGATCCCGCCGACGCCCGAAAACTCGACGATCTGGGGGCTGCTGCTCAGGGTGTTCATCGACCTGACGTTACATATGCGCCGGTGATATCTGCTGATTGGCGGGGTCTAACTGTTAGGCGATCCCAAACACGTAAGGAGCCGGCATGCCATCGATCACGCCCACGCTGTGGTTCGACTACAACCTGGAGGAGGCGGTGACGTTCTACGGCTCGGTCTTTCCCAACTCGCGGATGCAGGATCTCAACAGGTGCACCGACGCGGGGCCCGGCGAACCCGGCGACGTGCTGTCCGGCACGTTCGTCCTGGACGGCAACCGATTCATCGGAATCAACGGTGGTCCGCAGTTTACGTTCAGCGAGGCGGTGTCCTTCACGGTGGAGTGCAAGGACCAGGACGAGGTCGACTACTACTGGGAGCGGCTCACCGACGGCGGCGAGGAATTGCCGTGCGGCTGGTGCAAGGACCGCTTTGGGCTGTGTTGGCAAATCGTGCCGGAACGACTGTACGAGTTGGTCAGCCACCCGGATCCCGCCTGTGCGACCGCGGCAACCAGGGCGATGTATGGCATGCGCAAGATCGTGATCGCCGAGCTCGAACGGGCGGTGACGCAGTAGTAGCTGCGCGAAAACTATTGGTGGGAAGGCATTTTAGAACTTTTTAGTGACCGTCGGTGCGGTCGGGGATCGGCACGCGTTAGGTTGGTCGGTGCGGACGCGCCGAACAGGGAGCGAGTGCTATGACTGACCCACGCTGGATCGACGTGCCGGGCCCGCCCGGCGACCTCAAGGCGCTGACCTGGGGTCCGCCCGACGGCCCGATCGCGTTGTGTCTGCACGGCTTCCCCGACACGGCCTACGGGTGGCGCAAGGTCGCCCCGCTGCTCGCCCAAGCCGGCTGGCGGGTCGTCGCACCGTTCAATCGCGGGTACGCACCGTCAGCCATTCCGGACGACGGCAGCTATCACGGTGGCGCGATGATGGACGACGCACTGCGGGTGCGCTCGGCCGCCGGCGGCACCGACCGCGACGTGGTGATCGGCCACGACTGGGGCGCGCTGGCGGCCACCGGCCTGGCCGCCATGCCCAACAGCCCCTTCGCCAAGGCGGTGATCATGTCGCTGCCGGTCTCGGCCGGTTTCCGGGGCCAGGTGAGCGAGCGGGGCCGGCTGGTCCGCCAACTGCCTCGTCAGCTGCTGCGCAGTTGGTACATCTTCTACTTTCAATTGCCCTTCCTGCCGGAACGTTCCGCCCGCTGGATACTGCCCTTGCTGTGGCGGCGGTGGTCGCCGGGCTATCGCGGCGCCGAGGAGGATCTGCGTCACGTCGACGCCGCGATCGGGACACCGCAGAGCTGGCGGGCGGCGCTGGGCACGTATCGGGCCACGGTGCGCAATACCCGGCCGCCGGAGCGGTATGCCGAATTGAACCGGCTCTGGACCGAGGCGCCAATCCTGCCGAGCTTGTATCTACATGGCCGCGACGACGGTTGCATGACACCGGCTTTCGCGCACTGGACCGAGAAGGTGCTACCGCCTGGCAGCGACGTGAGCATCGTCGATCACGCCGGGCATTTCCTGCAGCTCGAACAGCCGGACAAAGTTGCCGAGCGGTTGCTGGCATTCGTCGGCTCAGCAGACTGACCCCATGACGGCGCACCGGATGGCGGCCATCGACGCCGAGTTCTATTGGATGTCGGCCAAAGTCCCCAGCGACGATTTCCAGCTCTGGGCATTCGACGGCCAACCCGCCGATCTCGATGCGGCCATCGACGAGCTCTGTCGCCGGGCCCGCGGGTGTCCCGATCTGACCATGCGAGTCCACGATGGAAGCCCGCTGACATTTCCGCAGTGGGTGCCCGCACCGGTCAGCCGCGAGCAGGTGGTCTGCCACGACTTGGTCGACCCCAGCTGGCACGGCTGCCTGGCGGCCATCGTCGGTCTCGCCGATCACCAGTTAGACATACGCCAGATGCTTTGGCGGGTACACGTATTCACGCCGGTCTTCGGTATCCCGGGCGTCGACGGCCCAGGCACCGTTGTGCTCTGGCAGTATCCGCATGCGTTGGCTGGCGGCGTTCGTGCTTCGGCGATGGGGGCTTGGCTGTTCGGGCGGACTGCCCCATTGCCCGAGGTGCGGCTAGAACGCGCGGGCTTTTTGCCCTGGCGGGCCCTCGACGCGGCCCGCACGCATCGCCAGTTGATTCGCGATACCCAGGCGGGGACGGTGGCGCCCGGGATCGGGTACCGGCCGCTGCTGCCCACCAACGCCCGCCCGACCGGCGTCCGCTCGCTACGGACATTGGTGCGTCACCGCTCGCAAATGCCGGGTCCGACCGTCACGGTCGCGGTGCTTGCTGCCGTGTCCACCGCACTGTCGGGTTTGTTCGGCGATGCAGCAGATTCGCTGGCCGCGGAAGTGCCGATGGCTAAACCCGGTGTGCCACCTGCATATAACCACTTCGGAAACATCGTCGTCGGACTGTATCCACGGCTTGACCGCGACGCCCGGGTGCGGCGGATTGCGACCGACCTGGCCAACGGCCGGCGCCGCTTCGAACATCCGTCGAAGCGTTCGGAGGACCGTGCCTTGGCCGCGGTGCCCGCCCCGGTGCTGCGCTGGGGTGTCTCGCTGTTCGACCCCGATGCCCGGCCCACACAGGTGCTCGGCAACACCGTTGTGTCCAGCAATAACCGGGGTCCCGCCGATTTGAGTTTCGGGGGCCTTCCGGTGGTACTGACGACCACCTATCCACCACTATCGTCGGTGATGGGTTTGACGCACGGGGTGCACGGCATCGGTGAGACGATCGCGATCAGTGTCAATGCCGCAGAGTCGGCCATCGCCGACATCGACGACTATCTGGAACGTCTGGACGCCGCGCTCTAAGTTATTGAGCGTCACCAGATTTGGCCGCCTGTTCCCGGGTCAGGCCGACGGCGCCGATGAGTTCCTCGTGCAGCTCGAACCACACGGTGTGGTAGGAGTCAATCAGCGGCCTGGTCAGCCAGGTGGCTTCGCCTGCTTTGACTTTGCCCAGTGCCACCGACAATTTCGACGAATAGGCGTTCAGTCGTGGCAATTGTGTTGTGGCCATGGCAATGATCGGCACTACCCGAGCGTGCACCTCGTCGAGGCGGGCCAACACCGCGGCGTCGTATTCGGCGTCATCGTGGGCGTTGGGCGTGCCTGTCGGTCCACCTTTGAGCTGCCAGTCGGTGACCAAGGCCTTGAAATCGGCGTTGACGGCGGAGAAGTGGTCGTAGGCGCCGGCGATTACGGCCGCGTCGACGCCCGCGCGCTCCTCGGCGAGCAATGTGTCGAGCCTGGCGCGACCGCTGGGGCTGATCCGCAGTGCCGGCTCGCCGACCAGAAACCCGGAACTCCTCAGTTGCTCGACGGTCTCGCTGAGGTCATCTGGTTCCTCGCCCAACGTCGCGGCCAGGTCGGCAGGTGCTACCCGGCCCTTCAGTCGGACCGCTCGCAGCACAGCCAATTCGGTCATGAATCAGCCTGGCCCGCCAGCCGCAGCGCGGCCAGCATGACGACCAGCGGCGAAGAGGAAACCACATCGGTATTCCCGCTGTCGAGGGCGGCGCGCACTACCGTATCGGAACTGTCATCCAGCCTCGGGTGGTCGCCGGCGGAGTGCGCGCGTAGCGGGCTGACTCGCCGCGCCAACTCGGCCAGCTCGCGCAGCTCCGGCGTATCGCTTTCCGACCATGCCGTCAGCGTCAGAATGCCCTCGCGTACTTCGCCTTCGTAGCCGTCGACAGTGATCTGCTTACCGGCCAGCGACGCCGCGACTCCATGGCCGCAACCCACGACGGCCACCCGGCCGAGTTCCCGGCTGACGACCGCGGCATGACTTGCAGCACCGCCCACTTCGGTGACAATTCCCCGGGCCGCCAGCATGCCGTGGACGTCTTCGGGCTTGGTGTGGTCGCGCACCAGGATGACCGGCTCACTCCGGTCGGCGGCGTCCAGCGCCTCGTCTACGTCCGCGTACGCCTTGCCCGATACCACGCCGGGACAGGCGGGCAGACCAGTAGCCAATAGTGGTGCAGCTAAACGTATTTCGGGTTGCAGCGATGGCAGCAGCAGAGCTTCGACATGCGCCGGGGTTACCCGTCGCAGGGTCTCGACGCCGTCGATGAGTCCTTCGTGGTGCAGTTGCAGTGCGAGTCGCACCGCCGCCTGCGCCGAACGCTCCGCGGCCCGCGTCTGCAGCAGCCATAATTTGCCGTCCTCGACGGTGAATTCGATCTCCTGTACGTCGGACTCGAGGCGCTCCAAGTTGGCGGCGGCGTCGCGCAGCTCGTCGTAGATCGCCGGTTGCGCGTCGCGCAGGGCGCTAATCGGTTCCACGTCAACCAGTCCCGACACCACGTCGTCGCCTTGCCCGCCGGACAGCCACTCGCCGAATGGGTCGTTAGCTCCGCTGATTGGGTTGCGCGAAAAGAATGCTCCCGCTCCGGACCTGGGGCCCTGGTTGCCAAACACCATGGCCTGCACCACCACAGCCGTACCGCTCCGATCGTCCAGGCCGTAGTGGGCACGGTAGGCAATCGCGCGAGGCGAGTTCCACGAGTTGAACACGGCCTCGATGGCCGCTCGTAACTGCGCATAGGGGTCGTCGGGAACGGGGCGCGATCCGCCACCCGCGATGCGCTGATACATGGCGGTGAACCGCCGCCGAGTGTCTCGGGCGAATTCCGCAGTGCTGCAGGCTGCCAGGGCCTGTTCGACGGCATCGTTGATGCCCACGTTCAAAATGGTGTCCATCATGCCGGGCATGGATTGGGTTGCGCCGGAGCGCACGCTGACCAGCAGCGGGCGCGGGCCCCGGCCGAAAGTGCGCGAAGTATTGCCTTCCAACCAGTTCAGTTGGGCCAGCACATCGTCCCAGATGGCGTCGATCGCTGCCGTGGGTTCGGCTTGGTACCGCAAACCCACGTCGGTGGTGATGCAGAAGGCGGGGGGCACCGGCAACTGGCGCCGGCGCATCGCGTCGATGCCGTGCCCCTTGTTGCCCAGAATCTGCCGCGGCAGATTGGTGTCGCCGTTCAGCAACACCACGGGCTGGTTTTCGGGGGTGCCTTGGAGGGTGCCTGCGCCTCGTGTGAGACGAGTCGTGGTGCACCCCCTCCTGGTTCGGCTGTTGGTCGGGCAAAGGTGGAACGCCCGCTATGTTTCCACACGGGCCGGCGGACACACCGGCTTGGCGCTGCTGCTATCCGATCCACCTCGATGATCTAGGTTTGCAGCTATGACTCCCTATGACGTCGGGTTACTGATCCTGCGGTTGGTGTTGGGCGTGACATTGGCCGCGCATGGCTATAACAAGTTCTTCGGCGGCGGCCGGATACCCGGTACCGCGCGGTGGTTCGAGAGCATCGGCATGAAGCCCGGTAAGTTCCACGCCACCGTGGCCGCCACCACCGAGATCTCTGCCGGGCTCGGCCTGGCTGCCGGGCTGCTCACACCGATCCCGGCGGCGGGCTTCGTGTCGTTGATGCTGGTCGCGGCCTGGACGGTGCACCGCCACAACGGCTTCTTCATCGTCAAGGAAGGCTGGGAGTACAACCTGATCCTGGCGGTCAGCGCGGTCGCGGTGGCCACCCTGGGTGCCGGGAAACTCAGCCTGGACTGGGTGATCTTCGGCAAGAACTGGCTCGACGGCTGGCCGGGTCTGCTGCTGTCGGTAGGGCTCGGGCTCGCCGGGGCCGTCGGCCAGTTGCTGATCTTCTACCGGCCGCCGGCCAACGAACCGGCTAGTTAAGGTCGTCTTCGCCTTCCTCGCAGAGCAGCCTCTCTCCGGTGGTGGAAGGTGTTGGTGCGGGGTTGGCCCCGCAAAGCCCCGAAGTCTAGGTGCGGCGGCGGGATCCATTCGGTGTCGCCGCTCGCGTGTTTTCGGGTGGTCCAGCCGCCAGGTTTAAGTAGCCGATGGTGGGGTCCGCAGGCGAAGGTGAGGTTGTCCATGTCGGTGGTGCGGCAGTTGGCGTGGCGATGTGGTGTGACGCCAGGTAGTCCACGTAGCAACGAATCGAAAAATGGTTCCGAGATCGAGTTAGATTAACGAGCGCCTAGGATTGACAAGCGCGCTAGCAAACATCAGGTTTGAATTGCCGAGCTTTGGGTAACGCTCACACTCTGTGAATCAGCTGCCGCTCTTCGACAGCCCGGCACCTCACGAAGGGAGCCCGATGTGGCGTTCTCACACATTGCATTGAAAACAACGGCAGTAACAGCTGTATTGGCGGCGGCCGGACTCCTAGCGGCGACACCGGCATTCGCTGATCCGCAAGTTCTGCAATTCGGCCAGATGGCAGAGCTTTCCAGTATGGGCGGCACCATCGACTACACCGTGAGCAACCTGCAGCCCAGCGGCCACAACGACGGCGTGTGGTACTCCGACGTTACGGCCAAAGGTGTGAACGGTAACGCAACTCCGAACATTGCCGACTTCAACGCTAGGGCCGTCAACAGCTCCACGTTCGCGGTGATGAAGGGCAACCAGACCGACGGCCTTCCTGAGGGGCCACTCCCCTTAGGCAGCCCTGTTACGGGGCGCATTTACTTCAACGTTCGCAACGGTACGAACCCCGACAGTGTCGTCTACCGGGACGCCGGAGGCACGGACAAGGTCGTCTGGAAAGGCTAGCAACTCGACTTGCGCACAGTCTGCAGCACACCGTGCGGCGCACGGCTGGACACCATCTCGTTCACAGCCGCCACCGCCCTGCAACGGCTGGCCACCAGCGCACACCGCCTGCCTGACGACCTCGACGCCGACCAGGTGGAAGAAGGCCCCCCTACCCAAAGCGACAGACCTCTACGTCGGCCACGAATATCATCGCGGCCTACCGACAAGAATTCTTGGCTTGAAACCATCGAAACATAAGTGACGCAAGTGGTTTGGGGCCAAAGCGCCTAACCGACCGCAGCGGTTTCGGCCGCCAACAATTCGGCCGCGGCCCGCTCGCCGGAGCGGACCGCGCCGTCGATCCACCCGCACATGATGGCCGAGCTCTCGGTTCCCGCCCAGTGCACGCGACCACACGGCGGGCGCAGGGTGTAGCCGTATTCGGTCAGCACGCCGGTGGGGGCGTGGCCGATCATCCCGCCGCCGGAATAGCGGTCAATGGTCCAGTTCTGCTCGTGGTATTCCAGCGGCGTTTTCGCCTTGTCGCCGAATCGGTCGACGAGTTCGCCGATGACCACCGCTTTGCGCTCGGCCTCGTCGAGCTGTGTCAGCCGCCGCGCCGCGGGTCCCTCGGTGATCGCGCACATGATCCCGGGGTCGGCGGTGTTGGTGCAGGCGTCGATGGTGAGTGTGGCCGGCGTTCCCGGCGCGGCGGACTGGCCGGACAATCCATCGGCACGCCAAAACGGCTCGTCGTAGAAGATGGAGGTCTTGATGACCGCGCCGCTTGGTATCCGCTGATGCAGAAATGCTCGGTCCACCGGGAGCATTGGCTCGTAGACGATCGAAGTAGCGATTGCCAGCGGGATCGCCACAATGACCCGCCGAGCCCGCAGTGTGATGCCGTCCGCGCTGACCGTCACGCCGTCGGCGTCCTGGGCGATCTTATGGACCGGTCGCGAAAGATGCAGCGCCTCACCGAGTTCGGCGGCGATCGGCCGATAGATGGCACCCATCCCGCCTACCGGGCGAGCATCTTGGGAACCGCCTTTGCCCGAAATCGCGAAGCTGAGTCCGCCGGCAGACGCCGTCTGCAGCAGCCCCCACAGCAGCGACGTCTCTGACGCTGCCGAGGTGTAGAGGCCGGCAAAGGCCATGTCCAGCATCTCCGCGGCTTGCTTGGACAGGGTGTTCTTCTCGATCCATTCCCCGATGCTGATCCGGTCCCACTCCTCGGCCTTCTTTGCCTCCCACGGGGCCTCGCGAGGAATCGCTTTGCACATCTCCTCGATGGCGGCCAAACCGATCCCAAGGTTGGCGACCGCCCACGGGCTCACGGTCCACGGGATGGTGCCGCCGTAGCGGTGCTTTTTGCTGCCAACGACCATCATCGCGTCGCCGTCGTTGTGCTGCTTGTATTCCGGCACGCCGAATTCGTTCATCAAGGCAAGGATGCGGTCCTGTCCGGGCCCGACCCAGGCGCCGCCGCGATCGACCCAGACTCCGTCGTCGCGGGTCACGGTGAAGGTGCGACCACCGACCCGGTCGCGGGCCTCCAGCAAGGCCACCGAGCGACCCGCCTGCTTCAGTCGCAAGGCCGCCGTCAACCCCGCGAATCCCGCTCCGACCACGCAATAATCGACGTCTGTCATGACGGCTCCTCGGTTGCGACTCTGTGTTCACCAGCAAACTACACCGATCGCAAACGGGCAGCGGTGTGTTGGCGCGGATTTCACGGGCAGTTCAGACCGATTGGTCGGTGGAGGAATAGGGCAAGCTGCTGCCGGCGTTCTCGTCCACCACCACGCGACCGCCCAGGTAGGGGAAAGCGCGCTGGGTGCAGGCTTCCCGACTGCAGATCTTGCAGCCTGCCCCGATCGGGACGGCGGTGGTCGGGTCGTCGAGGACGACGCCGGTCGAGTAGACGAGTCTGTCGGCATAGGCCAGGTCGCAGCCCAACCCGATGGCGAAGCTTTTGTGCTGGCCCAGATATCCGCGGCCCTCGGGCGCGGTTGTCTTGGCGACCCAGAAATACGATCGGCCGTCGGGCATTTGCGCCACCTGCCGAACGATGCGCCCCGGTTGGGCGAACGCATCGTGCACTACCCACAGCGGGCAGCTGCCACCCACCCTGCTGAAATGAAATGCTGTGGCCGACTGCCGTTTTGAGATATTACCTGCCTTGTCGGTGCGGACGAAGATGAACGGCACCCCGCGTTGTTGCGGGCGTTGCAGGGTGGAAAGCCGGTGGCAGACGGTTTCGAAGCCCACCCCGAATCGGCGGCCCAGCAAGTCGATGTCGTAGTGCAATTCCTCTGCGGCATGGTGGAATTCGCGATAGGGCAGCAGGAAGGCGCCGGCGAAGTAGTTGGCCAAACCGATGCGGGCGACGCCGCGGGATTCGGCGCTGAGCCCCACGTCGGTGGCGACGGTGGCCGAGATCAGATCGGATTGGGTGAGCAGGGCGAGTTGGGTGGCGATCTGAAAGGCGCGCTGGCCGGGCATCAGCCAGCGGGCTACCCGCAGCACCTTGGCGTCCGCGTCGTAGCGCCGCTTGGTGGTCTCGGGCAAGTTCTCGTCGACGACCACGGTGATGCCAAGGTGGTCGGCCATGAACTCGGTCAGCTGCACGTCCAATCCGCCTGCTCGCAAACCACTCTGGGCCCACAGCTGCTCGGCGGCGACGTCGAGATCGCCGATGTAGTTGTTGCGGTCATAGAAGAAGTCGCGGACCTCCTCGAACGGCATCGGCCGTTCCAGCGGCAGCACCGTGTCGGCGGTCGCGCGGGAGCGATAGCTTTCCAGCTCCCCGGTGGCGTCGCGCAGCCGACGGTGGACGGTAACCAGGCTGCGACCGATCTCAGGCATGCGAGCAACGAATTCTTCGATCTGGGCGCGGGTTACGCCGTGTTCAGCGCCGGTCTCGGTGAACAGGTCGGACAGGTCGGCGACCAGCCGGGCGTCGGTATCGGAGGAGAAGTACTGCGGGGGTAGTTCGAAGCGCTCGGTGAGTGCGATCAGCACCGATACGGTGATGGGCCGCTGGTCGTTCTCCAACTGGTTGACGTAGCTGGTGGACAGGTTCAGGGCCTGGGCAAGGGCGGCCTGGGTGAGCCCGCGCTCTTGACGCAATCGCCGCAAGCGGGCGCCCGAAAACATCTTCGCCACGGCAGCGACTTTACTCCACAACCGTGTTCGCAAACTTCGCAATCTCTGGCGGGTGAGGACACAAAAATACGCATGTCCTGGGCCTTTCCAAGTCCGTGGACTTTGCATAGTGTGCGGATTATGGAGATGCACGAGGTTCGGACGCGGCGCAGCGCCGACGATTTCCCGCGTTCGGAACATCTGGCCGCCAAGATCGCGAACGTCGCCAGTGACCCGGTCGCCGTCGACCCGCAGACCGCCGAGATGGTGCTGAACCGGATCATCGACAACGCCGCTGTCAGTGCGGCTGCGGTGCTGCGCCGACCCGTCACGGTCGCCCGTCAGCAGGCGCTGGCCCACCGCGCCCGACAGGGGGCCGCGGTCTTCGGCGTGGACGGCAGCTATTCGGCGGAATGGGCGGCATGGGCCAACGGCGTTGCGGTTCGCGAACTCGATTTCCACGACACGTTTCTGGCTGCCGAGTACTCCCACCCGGGCGACAACATCCCGCCGCTGGTTGCCGTCGCTCAGCAGCTGGGGGTGCGCGGTGCCGACCTCATCCGCGGGTTGGCCACCGCTTACGAGATTCAGATCGACCTGGTCAAGGGAATCTGCCTGCACGAGCACAAGATCGACCACGTCGCGCATCTCGGCCCTTCGGTGGCGGCCGGTATCGGGACCATGCTGCGACTGGACGCCGAGACTATTTATCAGGCGGTCGGACAGGCGCTGCATTTGACCACCAGCACCCGCCAATCCCGCAAAGGCCTGATCTCCAGCTGGAAGGCGTTCGCGCCCGCCTACGCGGGAAAGGTTGCTATCGAGGCGATCGACCGGGCCATGCGCGGCGAGGGATCTCCGGCGCCGATCTGGGAGGGCGAGGACGGCGTCATCGCCTGGTTGCTCGGCGGCCCCGAGCGCACCTACCAGGTACCGTTGCCGGCGCCCGGCGAACCCAAGCGCGCCATTCTGGACAGCTACACCAAGGAGCACTCCGCGGAGTACCAGAGCCAGGCGCCGATCGACCTGGCTCGCCGGTTGCGCGAGAGCATCGGTGACCTCGAACAAATCGCGACGATCGTGCTGCACACCAGCCACCACACCCATGTGGTGATCGGCACCGGCTCCGGGGATCCGCAGAAGTTCGATCCAGACGCATCGCGGGAGACGCTCGATCACTCGTTGCCCTATATCTTCGCCGTGGCTCTGCAGGACGGCAGCTGGCACCACGAACGCTCCTATGGCCCCGAGCGCGCACACCGCCCCGACACCATCGAGCTGTGGCACAAGATCTCCACCGTCGAGGATCCGGAATGGACCCGCCGATACCACTCAGTGAACCCGGCCGAGAAGGCGTTCGGCGCACGCGCGGAGGTCACGCTCAAAAGCGGCGAGGTGATCTCCGACGAGCTGGCGTTGGCCGATGCCCATCCGCTGGGCGCCCGGCCATTCGCCCGCGAGCAGTACATCAACAAGTTCGCCGAGCTGGCCGAAGATGTCGTGGAACCCACTGAGCAACAACGGTTCCTGTCCGCCGTGGATTCTCTTGCCGATCTGCGTGCCGGCGCTGTGGGCGCGCTCAATGTGCGAGTCGATCCGCGGGTGCTGGACAAGGCGCCGATCATCCCGTCGGGGATCTTCCGATGACGGGGCCGGTGGTCGGCGCGGCATGCAGCGCCGCCGACAAACGCGCAACGTTGCGGGCTGCTCTGGATTCTGGCCGGCTGCAACGCTTTCCGGGTGCTTTCTCGCCGCTAGTGGCGAAAGCCGTCGCGGACGCAGGCTTCGAGGGTGTTTATGTGTCCGGCGCCGCAATGTCGGCCGATCTCGGATTGCCGGACATCGGCTTGACGACGCTGACTGAGGTCGTCACCCGGGGGGCGCAGATCGGCGGGGCAACCAACCTGCCCACGCTGATCGACGCCGATACCGGATTCGGGGCGCCACTCAACGCAGCGCGGACCGTGACCCTACTCGAGGACGCAGGGCTGGCCGGATGTCACCTGGAGGACCAGGTCAATCCGAAGCGGTGCGGGCACCTGGACGGCAAGGCCGTCGTTCCGGCCGTCGACATGATAAAGCGTTTGCGCGCAGCGGTATCCGCGCGCCGTGACCCCAACTTCATCGTCTGTGCCCGCACCGACGCCGCGGGCATCGAGGGCTTGACCGCCGCAATCGACCGCGCCCGTGCCTACGCCGACGCCGGCGCCGACATGATCTTCACCGAAGCGCTGACCGATCCGGCCGACTTCGAGCGATTCCGTGCCGCCATCGACGTTCCGTTACTGGCAAACATGACCGAGTTCGGTAAGTCGCCGCTGCTTACGGCCAAGCAGCTGTCCGACATCGGCTACAACGTCGTCATTTATCCGGTGACCACCCTGCGGCTGGCCATGTTCGCGGTCGAGGCGGGTCTGCGTGAAATAGCCTCAGTAGGAAGTCAATTCGATCTCTTAGACCGAATGCAGCACCGCAGCCGGCTGTACTCGCTGCTGCGCTACGAGGCTTACAACGAATTCGACACCGATACTTACAATTTCACGTTGAAAGGGACCAACGATGACGGCGCCGACCGCTGATATCAAGAAGGGCCTAGCCGGAGTCGTGGTGGATACCACGGCCATCTCCAAGGTGGTGCCGGAGACCAATTCGCTGACCTACCGCGGATATCCGGTCCAGGATTTGGCGGCGCACTGCAGTTTCGAGCAGGTCGCCTTCTTACTGTGGCGCGGTGAGCTCCCTACCGACGCGGAGCTCGCGTTGTTCTCCCAGCGGGAGCGCGCCAATCGCCGGTTGGACCGGTCGATGCTGTCGCTGTTGGCCAAGCTGCCCGACAACTGCCACCCGATGGACGTGGTGCGGACCGCGATCAGCTTCTTGGGTGCTGAGGATCCCGATGAGGACGACGAATCGGCTAACCGCGCAAAGTCATTGCGGATGCTGGCGGTGTTGCCGACGATCGTCGCCGTCGACATGCGTCGTCGTCGTGGCCTGCCGCCGATCGCACCGCACAGCGGGCTGGGCTACAGCGAGAACTTTCTGCGGATGTGCTTCGGCGACGTGCCCGAGCCCGAGATCGTGCAGGCATTCGAACAGTCGACGATCCTGTACGCCGAGCACGGTTTCAACGCGTCCACCTTCGCCGCGCGGGTGGTGACCTCTACCCAATCCGACATCTACAGCGCGGTCACCGGCGCCATCGGGGCGCTCAAGGGCGCGCTGCACGGCGGCGCGAATGAGGCGGTCATGCACGACATGATCGAGATCGGCGACCCGCGCACCGCGCGGGACTGGTTGCGCGGCAAGCTCGCCCGCAAGGAGAAGGTCATGGGCTTCGGGCACCGGGTGTACAAGAACGGCGACTCCCGGGTGCCGACTATGAAACGGGCGTTGACCGATGTCGCCGCTATCCGCGGCGGTCAGCGTTGGCTTCAGATATACGACATCCTGGAAGCCGAGATGTTCGAAGCGACCGGTATCAAACCCAACCTCGATTTCCCGACCGGTCCGGCGTATCACCTGATGGGCTTCGACATCGGCAGCTTCACGCCGATATTCGTGATGAGCAGGATCACCGGATGGACTGCCCACATCATGGAGCAGGCGGCGTCGAACGCGTTGATTCGCCCGTTGAGTGCCTACTCCGGGCGCGAGCAGCGAGCTCTGGCGCCTCGGTAGGGCCGGCCCGCGGGGGGTCGCTATTCGCCGGGCCCGCCGTACTGCCAGACCAGGCTGTGGTCCCCGGTCATCGTCGGGTTGCACCACATGGTGCGGCCATTAGCGTCCTGCGTGGTGGAGTGCAGCGCCGAGCAGGAATCACCCGGTGCGGGTGCCTGGGCGTACGAAACCGTGACCACTGCCAGCGCGGCGGCCGATATGACGAACCGAAATCTGCTCATGACGGACATCTCCTAGGCAGGTGCCTGGAGCTCACGCTATCCGGCAAAGAACCGGCAGGCAAAGGAATTGGTGTGCGGTCCTGAGCGCATTGGGCTAGAACGCGTTCTAGTGTGTGCACCATGGGATTCCTCAAGCCCGAGCTGCCGGAGCTCGACATCGAAGAGTGGAGCAAGGGCAGCCGCAGCGAGAAGATCCGACCGATGGCCAAACACTGGGCCGAGGTGGGCTTCGGAACGCCAGTGGTCTTGCACCTGTTCTACGTCGGCAAAATCCTGCTATACATCCTGTTCGCGTGGCTACTGGCGGTGCCGACCACCCGCGGGTTGGCGTTCACCAACGTGATGTCGTGGTACTCCGAGCCGATCGTGTTCGAGAAGGTCGTCCTCTACACCATGCTGTTCGAGGTGATCGGGCTCGGTTGTGGCTTCGGACCGCTGAACAACCGGTTCAACCCGCCAATGGGTTCGATCTTGTATTGGCTGCGGCCCGACACCATCCGGCTGCCGCCATGGCCGAAGCTCGTCCCGGCAACCAAGGGCACCGCGCGCACCCTGGTGGACAACGCGCTGTACGGCCTGTTTTTGCTGGTGACTTTCCTGGCGCTGTTCGCCGACGGCACCGGCCCGGTGCCAGGCTTGGGCACTCATGTCGGGTTGATACCCACGTGGCGGATCGTGCTGATCCTGTCGCTGCTCGCGGTGCTGGGATTGCGCGACAAGGTGATCTTCTTGGCCGCCCGCGGTGAGGTCTACGCGACGTTGTCAGCGACGTTCCTGTTCGGCGCGGACATGATCGTCGCCGCCAAGTTGGTGTTCCTGGTGATCTGGATCGGTGCGGCGACCTCCAAGCTCAACAAGCATTTCCCGTTCGTGATGTCGACGATGATGTCCAACAATCCGCTGTTCCGACCCCGGTTCATCAAGCGGTTATTCTTCGAGAAGTTCCCCGACGATCTGCGGCCCGGACGCTTGTCGCGGCTGTTCGCCCACGTCAGCACCTTCGTCGAAATGTGCGTGCCCATTGCGCTATTCGTCGGGCACGGCGGCTGGTGGACCGCAGTGCCGGCAGCCATCATGGTGGCCTTCCATCTCGGAATCCTGACGGCCATCCCGATGGGGGTGCCGCTGGAGTGGAATGTGTTCATGATCTTCGGCGTGTTCGCGCTTTTTGTCGGCCACGTACATGCCGGGCTAACCACCCTGAAAAACCCTGTGGCGGTGGGGATCTTCATCGCATTCATTGCCGGCATCGTGATTGCCGGCAACCTGTTCCCGCGCAAGATCTCGTTTCTGCCGGGCATGCGCTACTACGCCGGCAACTGGGACACCACGCTGTGGTGCATCAAGCCGTCGGCGGACAAGAAGATCGCACACAACATCGTCTCGATCGCCAGCATGCCCGCTGCCCAGCTGGAGCGCGTGTATGGCAAAGAGCGGGCGCAAATCCCGATGTACCTCGGATATGCGTTCCGCGCCATGAACACTCACGGCAGGGCGCTGTTCACGCTGGCGCATCGGGCGATGGCCGGCGAGAACGAGGAGGACTACGTCCTCACCGATGGTGAACGAATCTGCAGCACCGCCATCGGCTGGAATTTCGGCGACGGCCACATGCACAACGAGCAGCTGATCGCCGCGATGCAGCAGCGCTGCCGCTTCGCGCCCGGCGAGGTGCGCGTCGTGCTACTTGACGCGCAGCCGATCTACAAGCAGACCCAGGCATACCGACTGGTGGACGCCGCGACCGGTGAGTTCGAGCACGGCATCGTCAAAGTATCCGACATGGTGACCCGTCAGCCCTGGGCCGACGATGTGCCGGTCCAGGTGCTGTCGGATCCTGCCGAAGAGCCGGTCGAGCCGGAGGCTTCCCAGGCCGAGCCGGAGGCTCCCCAGGTTTAGGCGCCCGCCCGCACTTCTTGGGCGGCGGCCACCATGTTCTGCAGCGACACGGTCACCTCGTCGGTTTTGCGGGTCTTCAGCCCGCAGTCGGGGTTGACCCACAGCCGCTCCGCTGGAACGGCCCGCAGCGCGGCACGCAACGACTCGGCCATCTCCCCGGTGCTCGGCACCCGCGGCGAGTGGATGTCGTAGACACCCGGGCCCACGCTGTTGGCGAAGCCGACCGAGTTCAGGTCGTCCAGCACCTCCATGTGGGAACGCGCCGCCTCGATGGACGTCACGTCGGCATCCAGATCGGCGATGGCCCCGATCACCTCGCCGAACTCCGAGTAGCACAGGTGCGTGTGGATCTGCGTCGAGTCGGCAACGCCGGACGTGGCCAGGCGGAAAGACCCGACGGCCCAACGCAGATAGTCGTCCTGGTCGGCACGGCGCAGCGGCAACAGCTCCCGCAGCGCCGGCTCGTCGACCTGGATGACCGCAATGCCGGCGGCCTGCAGATCGACGGTCTCGTCACGGATGGCCAGTGCCACCTGGTTGGCGGTGTCGGCCAGCGGCTGATCGTCGCGGACGAACGACCAGGCCAGGATGGTGACCGGTCCGGTCAGCATGCCCTTCACCGGCTTGTCGGTCAGCGACTGGGCGTACTTGGCCCACTCCACCGTCATCGGCTGCTGGCGGGTGACGTCACCGTAGAGAACCGGCGGCCGCACGCAGCGGCTGCCGTAGGACTGCACCCAGCCGTTCTTGGTGGCGAAGAAACCGTCCAGCTGTTCGGCGAAGTACTGCACCATGTCGTTGCGTTCCGGCTCACCGTGCACCAGCACGTCGAGACCCAGCTCTTCCTGCAACTTGATGACATCGGCGATCTCTTGCTTCATCCGCCGGTCGTATTCGGCCTCGTCGATCTCACCGGCGACCAGCGCGGCGCGGGCCTTGCGGATCTCGACGGTCTGCGGGAACGACCCGATGGTCGTGGTCGGCAGCGGCGGCAGGTGCAGTCGCTCCTCCTGGCTGGCGCGGCGTTCGGCCGCATCACCCCGGTGCGTCCCCGTCGCGACGATCGAGTCGATGCGGCTGCGGAGCTGGTCGTTGTGCAGCCGCGGGTCCTTCTTGCGGGAGGCCACGGCGACGTTGGATGCCGCGATCTCACCGGCGACCGCGTCACGTCCGTCGTGTAGCGCACGGGCCAGCGTCACCACCTCGGCGACCTTCTCCTGCCCGAACGCCAGCCAGCTGCGCAGCGCGTCATCCAGGCCGGTCTCCGGCTCCAGCGAGTACGGCACGTGCAGGGTGGAGCACGACGTCGAGACCGCGAGGTTGGCCGCCGAACCCTGCAGAGTGGCCAGCTTGCCCAGCGCCGCCTCTAGGTCGGTGCGCCAGATGTTGCGTCCGTCGACGACGCCGGCCACCAGCGTCTTGCCGGCCAGCTCGGGCACCGCGGCGATCGCGGTGTCCGCACCGTAGACGAGGTCGACGCCGATCGCCTCGATGGGCGTGCGGGCCAGCCCCGCCAACGACGCGCCGGGGTCACCGAAGTAGGTCGCCACGTAGATGGCGGGCCGGTTGGTCACCTTGCCCAGCGCGTTGTAGACCGCCTCGGCCAGTGCGGGGGCATCGGGGGAGATGTCGGTGACCAGCGCCGGCTCGTCGAGCTGCACCCACTGCGCGCCGTTGTCGGCAAGCAGCGACAGCAGCTCGGAGTAGATTCCCACCAGCTCCTGCAGCCGTTCGATCGGCGCGCCGCCGCCGTTGACGGCCTTGCTCAGCAGCAAGAAGGTGACCGGGCCGACGATGACCGGTCGTGCCGGAATTCCTTGCTCGAGAGCCTCTTTCAGTTCGGAGAGCACCTTGTCCGGGTTCAGCGAAAACTTCGTCGCCGGCTCGATCTCGGGAACGATGTAGTGGTAGTTGGTGTCGAACCACTTGGTCATCTCCAGCGGCGCGACATCGGAGTTGCCGCGCGCCGCAGCGAAGTACCGGTCCAGGTCGTCGGAGACCGCGGCGGCCCGGGCCGGCAGCGCGCCGAGCAAGACGGCGGTGTCGAGCACCTGGTCGTAGTAGGAGAAGGTGTTGACCGGCACCGAGTCGAGGCCGGCGGCGGCCAGGCTGGCCCAGGTGTCGCGGCGCAAGGTGGCGGCGATTGATTCCAGCTCCGATCGGCTGGTGCGTCCGGCCCAGTAGCCTTCGGTGGCGCGCTTGAGTTCACGCTTGGGGCCGATGCGCGGAGAGCCGACAACGGTTGCGGTAAATGGTTGGGGGGTCACGGTTTCGTTCGTCCTTAAATCGACGGGGGTGGTCACCGCCGGCGGACGTGCAGCCGATCCGGACGCGGTTCGCACCTTCAAATAGGTACATAAACCGCAACGGCTGCAGCCAAACGCCCATTCCACGAGGCGATGAGCCGCCGGGCGCGGTCGCGCCCGGCGCAGCTGGCAGGTCTTCGGACTCACAGGCGCGCACCGGGTGGTGCTCCTACCGGCCGTCGCTTCCCAGTCATGTGACCAGTGCTGGTGACGGCTTTCGTTCCTGCATACCGCTGCGGGACAGTCCCGGATTCTCACCGGGTTCCCTCTTACGAAGCTGACTAACATTCTTCGTTCGGTGCCGGCGCCGCGTAGTGCGGCGACAGCAGACCAGCTGCGAAAAGTAGTCTAGTCAGCCCGCCAGCGCTGCTGCGATGGGGATGTCGCCGTTGTTGAATTCGATGGTTCGCCGGATGGTCGAGTCGTCGGCCAGCGCGGCCGCGACCACGAGCGCGACATCGGCGCGCGAGACCTCACCGTTGCCCTGCGCCAGCGCGATCTTGCCGGTCGGCGCGTCCAGGGTGAGCCGGCCCGGGCCCAAGACCGTCCACGCCAACTCGCTGGCACGCAGGTAGGCGTCGGCGGCGGCTTTGGCCTCCGCGTAGGCGAAGAACGGATCACCCGGCGGTACACCGTGATCCGGACCGGCGCCGAAGTAGGACACCATCAAGAACCGCGGCGCCCCCGCTTGACCGGCGGCATCGATCAACCGGATCGCGGCATCGCGGTCGACGGCGTAGGTGCGCTCCGGGTTGCCGCCGCCGGCCCCGGCGGAGAAGACGACGGCGTCGTGTCCCGCGACCAGATCGGCCAGTGCATCGGTGTCCAGCCGCTCGATGTCGGCGACGACCGGACGGGCGCCAGTGGCCGCCACGTCGTCGGAATGCTCGGGATTGCGGAAGACCGAATCGACCTCGTCGCCGCGATCAGTGAGAATTCGGGCGAGTTCTAACGCTACCTTGCCGTGCCCGCCGATGACGACGACTCGTGCCATGGCCCCCCCTTTTTCCGACGACGGTACGCGAGGGGTGAGTGGGTTAAAGCTTGACTTTGCCCATGATCAGGTCGATGAGGGGCTTGCCCGGTGCGTACGACCCGGTGATCGAGGCCATCGTGTGCCCGGTGTCCACCAGCAGCGTGATGCCGCTGACGCCGGAGGCGGCCTCGCTGTTCAGGAAAGCCATGACGTCGCCCATCTGCTCCGGGGTGTGCACCTTGGAGCCGGTCTCGTCCCGGTAGTCCTGGGCGAAGGACAGCCACAGGTCCGCGTTGGCCTGGGCCAGCGGGGTGTCGGTCGGGCCCGGGCAGATCGCGTTGATGCGAATGCCCTTCTTCAGCAGGGGGTAGCCCTGGGTGGCCACGTATTGGTTGATGATTTTCTTGCTGGTGCCGTAATGAATGATGCCCTCGGCCTCATGCGCCTTGGACCATGCCTCGGCCGCCGCGTAGTCCGGCGTGGCCAGGAACTCGTTGATCAGTTCCAGGTCGTTCTCCCACCCCATGCCGGCAACCGAGGAGATGAAGCAGATCGCCGAGCCGTTGGGCAGCTGGTTCTTTTCCAGCAACCGGTCGATCAGATGGCGGTGGCCGATGAAGTTGATCTTCAACAGGTCGGTCGTTCCGTCGGCCACCCCAGCGGCCGAGAACAGTGCGTGGATGGGCCCGTCGATTTCGTCGAGGGCGGCGTCGATCGACGCGGGGTCGCGCAGGTCGACGCTTATCGCCTTGGCGACGTCGAAGTTCACTGGCGCGTAATCCAGCACGATGACTTCGGCGCCGAGCTCCGCGGCTGCCTTGGCCGCCGCTGCGCCCATGCCGGTCGCGCCGCCGACAACGACCGCACGCTTACCGTCGTAGCGCAACCGATCGACAATAGACATGGAAATCCCCTTCTCACTCACCGACAACCGGGTTCTAACCGCCCAACTGTATGGGTAACAGTTATTTGGTTCAAGACCGGGTTGCCTGTACGAGACGCTTAATTACCGCGAACGGCGGCACCGCGCAGGACGGTGTCGCGAACATGCACCAGCGCCGTGCGTTTACCGGCGGCCCGCAGGATGTTCTCCGGTATCCACTGCAGGCCGATGACGCACCGCGCCAGCATCGCCGTGGATGGCGTGTCGATGTGAATCTCACCCAGCTGAATCCCTTCGGAGAGAAGGGATCTCATCTGCCGCAGCCGGGTGGAATACGACCAGCCCGGGCTGGCGGTCGGCGGTGATTGCCGCATCCAGGCCAGCTGGATCCTGAACTCATCCGAGAATTGATCCAGGGCGTTGACGTTGACCCAACTCAGCGCGTCCAGCTTCTCGACGGGAGTCGCATCGGAGCGCAGCACGCCCACCCATCCCGCCTCGACCTTCCTGCCGAAGGACCGCATGATCGAGTCGAGGAGCTCGTCCTTGGAACCGATCACCCGATAGACGGTGCCGGTGCCAAGGCCCGCCGCCGCCGCGATGTCCCGGATGGTGGTGGCCTCGTAGCCCTTACGGCCGAATTCCGTTCGCGCCACCGCGCGGACATGGGCGGCTTTGTCGCTGGGGTCGGCCTCGCTGTCGTCGGCCCACGTCTCGACGACCTCGCTGGCGGCCTTGAAGGCATCGGAGGAGTCCAACGCTGAATCGGTCGGCGGCCGGACTGCTAACCCCTGCAACATGATCCGGCACAGCAACCCGGCCACCTGGTCGGCCGGAGAGTTGTGGCGCATGACGTCGAGGCCGACCTGCAGCATGGTTTGGCAAATTCGGTCGGCCAGCGTGGGCAGGTCGATGTCGGGCTTGATGTAGCCGCTCCACCTGCCCGCGCGCAGCGTCTGCAGCATCGCCTCTTGTATCGCGGTCGGTTGCTGCCGGGTCAGTTTCATCAGCTGGGGATCCGCACTCGGCCCCTCGTAGAACGACATCTGCAGCGCGGCTCGATGCTGCACCGCACATTTGGCGATCGCCGAACCCAACCCAATGATCTTTTCGGAGACGGGTCGGTCGTCGGGTTCGTCGAGTCTCGCCTGCGCGTTCTGCCCGACCCGATTCAGGTCGTCCTGATAGCGGCGGATCAGCTCGACGAGGATCGCCTCTTTGGACTCGAAATGGTGATAGAGGCTGCCGGGGAGAATGCCTGCGGCGTCTGCGATTTCCTGCAGTGACGTCCGCAGTCCCGACGATGCGATCAGGGAGGCCGCGGTCTGCAGGATCTCGGTCCGCCGCGTCCCGTCGTCGGAGCCGCTGTGATCCGCTCGATCGGTCGCCGGCCGCCTGCCCTTCGCCAGTGCGTCGGCTTTGGCCATGGCTTGCCAGTCCTCCCAGGAAAGAGACCTGAACCAAATCTTTGGTGAAGGCTATCAGACTGCCACCCCGGAAATGCGCTGCTTAGGGCCGTGACGAACCCACTCTAGAGGCCAGGCCCGTCCCAGCGGTCCAGCGCGACCACTTCCTCGACCGGCCGCCGGATGGCCGGTGAGAACGTGTGCCCGGCCCGTAGCCGCCCCACCGGGAGCAGGCAGCCCTGGGCGTAGGTCTCCGGGATGCCCAGCAGTTGCCGCACTTCGGCCTCGAAGTGCAGGTGCAGCGTCGTGATGCAGGTCCCGTAGCCGCGGGTGTGCAGGGCCAGTTCGAAGTTCCACACCGGCGGGAAGATCGAGCCGTACAGCGTCGCCAAGTGGAACGACTCATCCCCGTCCAGGCGCGGCAAATAAGCCTCGTAGCAAGGGATTATCAGCAGTGGCACCTTCGCCATGTTCACGACGAGCCATTCCGTCGACGACATCAGACGGGTCTCGGGGGTGCCGGCCGGCATCTTGTCGGCGAACAGCTGACCGCCGACTCGCAGCAGGTAGGACTTGCGGTAGAGCTCGGCGATCTCGGCCCGCAACTCCGGGTCGGCGACGACCAACCACCGCCAGTTCTGCGCATTGGAGCCATTGGCGGCCTGCAAGCCGATCCGCAAACACTCCCGGATCTCGCCGAGGTCGACGGACGCGTCGAGGTCAAGCGTTTTGCGCGCCGAACGCGTCGCGGTGAGCAGGTATTCGATGTCCATCAGCGCAGACCCCTGTTGGCAAGGCTCGCACCGATGTTGGTGAAGTACCGGTCGGCCCCGCCCAGAAAATCACTCCAACTCAGCAAGCGCTTGAGGTAGAGATGAGCATCGTGCTCCCAGGTGTAGCCGATGCCTCCGAAGACCTGGATCGCGGTATCGCCGACGGCAGCCAACCGCCCCGCGAACGCCTTCGCCCGTAAGGCGGACAAGTGCCGCTCGTCGGCGTCGGCGTTATCGGCGGCCCACAGCGCGTGGATCACCCCGCTGCGGGCCAGCTCCACCGTTTCGTACATGTCGACGCACAAATGCTGGACTGCCTGAAACGAGCCGATGACCTGACCGAATTGCTTTCGCACCTTTGCGTATTCAATGGCCAGGTGCATCACGGCCTGGGCGGCGCCGAGCGCATCGGCGGCGCTGGCGATCAGCACATCGTCGATGACCGCTTCGATGGCTTGTGGTGCTGTGGTGCCGAGCCGGTCACAGGGAGCGCCGTCGAGCACGAGACGAAACTGTTTGCGGGTCTGGTCGATACCGTCCTCCAGCGCCATCGAGATCTCCGAAGAGTCGGTTCTCACCGCGAAAAGCTCGATGCCCGTTGAGCCTTCGGCGACTACCAGCACAGTGTCGGCGGCCGCAGCGTCGGGCACGAGGGCGAGCTCGCCCTGCAACACAGTGAGGTGCGGCCCTTGTGCGACCGCAGCGGCGGAGCTGTTCGGGAAGTCCAGGAAGCCGACGGTGGCGATCGTGGTGCCGTCCGCGATCCCGGTCAAAAGCTTGACCGCCGCGTCTCCAGCGCCAATACGGGTCAAGGTCCGCGTGGCGGCGACCGCGGTCGACAACCATGGGCCTGGATGCAGGCCGGCGCCGAGTTCTTCGGCGACGATGCCGGCCTCGACCATGGTCATACCGGCCCCGCCGTATTCCGACGGCACCAGCAGCCCGGTGGTGCCGAGATCGGCAAGGCCTCGCCAGACTTGTTCGGTCATGCCGGTCGGATCGTCGAGCAACTGGCGCACATGACCCGAAATCGGGGCCTTTTCCGCAAGAAAGCGCCGCGTCGTATCGCGCAGCGCCACTTGCTCATCGGTGAGTTCAAGATTCATTTCCGCGGCAACCCCAGTACCCGCTGCGCGGTGATGTTCTTGTTGATCTGGGTGGTGCCGCCCGCGATCGTCAGCGAGCGCGACGTCAGGCGGTAGTTCGCCCACGGGGCATTGCTGCCGCGGGTGCCCAGCACGTCGAACGCCAGGGCGGCCACTTCTTGTCCGATCTCACCCCAGACGGTCTTGGCGAGGCTGGCCGACCCGAATGCCGTCATTTCTGAGCCGCCATGCAGGGTCGCCGAGATCGATCGCTGGCAGAGCACCTCGAGATATTTGATGCGGACCGCGATTTCGCCGAGGCGCCGCAGCGTCACCGGGTCCTCGAGCGCGTCGCCTTGCGCGGCGATGTCGTCCACCAGTTCTTCCAGCCGCACCTCCATCTCGGCATACAGCCGCGCGGCGCCGGCGCGTTCGTGACTGAGCGTGGTGGTGGCCACCTGCCAACCCGCATTCAACGGTCCGAGCAACGCATCAGCCGGTACCCGCACGTCGTGAAAGAACACCTCGGCGAAATCGGTGTCGCCGTTGAGCGTGACGAGCGGGCGGACCTCGATGCCGGGCAGTCCCATGTCGACGATCAGACAGGAGATTCCCTTGTGCTTCGGGGCCTCCGGATCGGTGCGCACATACAGCTGACACCACTGCGCCCGATGCCCGAGCGAGGTCCAGATCTTCTGGCCGTTGACGACGAAGTCGTCACCATCGCGCACCGCTCTGGTGCGCAGCGAGGCGAGATCGGATCCGGCGTCCGGCTCCGACATCCCCTGGCACCAGATGTCGTCGGCGCGCATCATCCGGGGGAGCAGCGTCGTTTTCTGGGTTTCAGTGCCGTACTGCATGATCGCGGGAGCGATGTTGTTCAACCCAATGACGTTGAGCGGCATGGGAGCCCGAGCGCGGGTGGTTTCCTCGGTGTAGACCAGCTGCTCGAGAACGGTCGCTCCGCGGCCACCGTAGTCGCGCGGCCAGGAGACCGCGGCCCACCCCGCGTCCGCCATTGTCTGGTTCCAGGCACGCAGCATGTCGAACGCCGCGTCATCGCGGCCAGCGGGGCGTCGAGCGGCGATCAGCTCACTCGTAAGATTCGCGGACAGCCAGTCACGCAGCTCGGTGCGGAACTCTTCGACTTCCGCTGGGTAGGAGAACTCCACTGTCCCTTTACTCTGGTCCCTGGTCGTTTAGCCGGACTCTACGGTCGAGCAGATTTTTGGTCAACGATGTCGATCGCGGCGCAAACGTCAGCTCCTGTTGCGTTGGGGTTCAGGGAATGCGATCTCGGCGTTATCCGGCATCGCGTTGACGCCGCGTCGCTGACAAACCTCCAGCACCTCGTCGACGATCGACCCGGGCACGATGAATTTGTCCGTGGCGGATATTTGTTCGAGATGCGCCTCGATGTCTTCGGCCCTCGGTTCGCTCTCGGGGTCTGCCAGCCAGCCTTCGCTGAGGCCGACGAACACTCTCGCGTAGCGTCCGGCGGCGGCCGAGTAGTTCCGGTGGGTGAACGTGCAGGCGCTGCTGGCGAGGAAGGTGACCAGCGGCACCACGAGTTCGGGCCGGATGGCCCGCATGAATCCGGATTCGGCGAGGAACTTCTCGTCGCCGACGGTCTCGGTGACCATCCGTGAGAAGCCGGTGGGCATAACGGAATTGGCGAGAATTCCGTGTGCTTCGCCCTCGATCGCGATCACGTTCGTCAACCCCACTAGGCCGGCTTTCGCCGCGGCGTAGTGAGCCTCCATCGGTTGGCCGAAGATCCCGGCGGAGGAGGAGATGAACACGAATCTGCCGCCCCCGTTGTTGCGCATCGCGCGATAAGCGGGCTGAGAGAGAAAAAAGCCGCCGTCGAGATGTACGCGCAGCATGCGGGTCCACTCGTCGGTCGAGAGGTCTTCGAATGCCGTACTGCCGAAGATTCCCGCGTTACTGACGACCGCGTCGAGCCGCCCGAACGCGCCGAGAGCAGCGTCGATAATCGCTTGGCCGCCCGCGGGGCTGTCGACCGAGTCATACGAGGCGATTGCCGTGCCGCCCGCTTTCTTGATCTCGTCGACCACGTCGTCGGCTACGCGAGAATCGACGCCGTCACCGCGCATCGAGCTGCCGAGGTCGTTCACCACCACCGAGGCGCCACGGTGTGCCAGGTCCAACGCGTACAGCCGACCGAGGCCGCGTCCGGCGCCGGTTACTACCGCCACCTGGCCGGTGAAGTCAATCATGTTGTGCTCCCGAGCAAGTACGACCGACAGCCTGATCGATTGAATCCGCAGGCGGAACCGGACCCTACGCCGGAACAGATATTTGGTCAACCGGCGCCTGGCGGCCCTCCCGCGACCCTCGTCTTGCCCACTTTGGTAGGACGTTTGAGGCCGGTGCGCTCGCCACGTTAGCATCTGAACAAATCTTAGGTTTACTGCGATCCCTGTCGACGGAGACAAGTTGTCCAACCAGAGCCCAGCGCGGTCGATGAAGCGGGCTGCAGGGGCCGCCCCGAATCTGGGCGACCGTGCACAATACGCACGTCAAGGCACCACCCGCACGTTGCATGTTGCCAATCGGCTAGTTTCCAGTAAGGCTCTCCGGTGGGACGAGTCAATAGTGAACGAGTCAGAAGAGGGCTGAACAAAAATGACTGACACTGTAAAGGTCCGGTTCGAGCCGAAGATGATGATCGACGGCAAGCTCGTCGACGGCCAGGCCGGATCCTTCACCAACATCAACCCCGCGACGGAGGAATCGCTCGGCGAAGTGTCCGACGCGTCGAAAGAGGACATGCTCCGGGCCATCGACGCCGCCCGCCGCGCCTTCGACGAGACCGATTGGTCGACCAACAAGGAACTGCGCAAGCGCTGCCTGCTGCAGCTGCACGAGGCGATCGAGTCCGAGATCGACGAGCTGCGCGAGGAACTGATCCTCGAGGTCGGCTCGCCCCGGGCCATCACGTTCGGGCCTCAGCTGGACGCTCCACTGGAAGACGGGCTGAAATATCCCGCACGACTGATCGACGAATACGCGTGGGAGACCGACCTGGGCGACAAGGTGATCAGCCTGACCGGCACCCTGACCACCCGCAAGGTCTGGCGCGAGCCCGTCGGCGTGGTCGGCGCGATCGTGCCGTGGAACTTCCCGTTCGAAGTCACCCTCAACAAGCTCGGCCAGGCGCTGGGCACCGGCAACACCGTGGTGCTTAAGCCGGCACCCAACACCCCGTTCAACGCGAACCGGCTGGGCCGGCTGATCGCCGAAAAGACCGACATCCCGGCCGGTGTCGTCAACGTGGTCACCGCATCCGATCACTTTGTGGGCGAGGAACTGACGCTGTCGCCCAAGGTCGACCTGATCTCGTTCACCGGCTCGACGGTGGTCGGCAAGCGAATCATGGAAAAGGGTGCGGCCACCATGAAGCGGCTGTTCCTCGAGCTTGGCGGCAAGTCGGCCAGCATCGTGTTGGAGGACGCCGACTTCGGCACGGCATGCATGGTCGGCATCGCGCCGTGCATGCACGCCGGTCAGGGTTGTGCCAACCCGACCCGGCTGTTGTTGCCGCGGTCCCGCTACGACGAAGGCGTCGAGATCCTCAAGAACATCTACGAGAACATCACGTGTGGCGACCCGCAGGACCCCGGGACGCTGTGCGGCCCGGTGATTTCGGAGCGGCAGTACGAGCGGGTGACGGGCTACATCCAGAAGGGCGTGGACGAGGGCGCGACGGCGCTGGTCGGCGGCCCGGGTGCAGCAACCGGTTTCGACAAGGGATATTACGTCCGCCCAACGCTTTTCATCAATGTCGACAACAAGATGACCATCGCTCAGGAGGAGATCTTCGGGCCGGTGTTGTCGGTCATTCCGTTCGACGACGAGGAAGACGCGATCCGGATCGCCAACGACAGCGTGTACGGGTTGGCCGGCAACGTGTTTTCGGGTTCTCTCGAGCGTGCGCTGTCGGTGACCCGCCGGATCAGGGCCGGCTTCATGGGTGTCAACGGCGGCGCGCCCTACGGTGCCGACACACCGTTCGGCGGCTACAAGGAGAGCGGTGTGGGACGCCAGAACGGGATCATCGGGTTCGACCAGTACACCGAGGTCAAGTCGGTGGCCTATCCCGCGGTCTGAGCAGTCGAGCGGGTAGCACGATGGCCGCCACCTACGTCCTGGTGCATGGTGGCGGTCATGGCGGCTGGTGTTACCAGGCCGTCGCGCGGCGTTTACGGGCCGCGGGCCATCAGGTTTACGCCCCGTCCCTGACCGGACTTGGCGAGCGGGAGCACCTATTCCGCTGCGGCGTCGACCTCGACTGTCACATCACCGACATCGTCAACCTGCTGCATTTCGAGGATCTGCGCGACGTCATCCTGGTCGGACACAGTTATGGCGGCATGGTGATCACCGGAGCCGCTGACCGGGCGACTGACCGGATTGGCCACCTCGTCTACCTGGACGCCGCCAACCCGGTCAACGGGCAGGCGCTTGTCGAGGTCGCCCCCGCGATGATGGCCGCTGCGCGCGCCGAAGGCCGCATCGTCGACGGCGTCGAAATGTGTTTGTACCCAACTGATGCCATGCTGGCGTACTACGGTGTGCGGGATCCAGGCCAGCTCGAGTGGATGAAGGCGCGGTTGACGCCCCATCCGTGGAAGTGTTTCGAGCAGCCACTGCGATTGGCCAACGAGGCCGCGCTCGCGCGTATCCCGCAATCCCACCTCTGCACGACGTTGTACATGCGCTGGCGTGACGTGGTCGATCTGCGCCAGAAGGCCAACGGTCGGTTGTGGGATCTGGACACCGGCCACGACATGATGATCACCGAGCCGGGCTGGGTTGCCGACAAGCTCATGCTGCTCGCCCTCGACGCGGCCGATGCCCGCTGAGGCCACCCCGCTCCACTGCCGCCCAACGCGTTGGTTGACAATCGTCTGAAGATCACTGCGCAAGCACCAAGAATCAGTGGCTCACCGATTGTCGAAGGAGACATCACCATGGCTGAAGCTGTCATCGTCGAGGCAGTACGTTCACCCGTCGGCAAGCGCAACGGTGGTCTGTCCGGGGTCCACCCGGCCGACCTGTCCGCGCAGGTTCTCAACGGCTTGATCAACAAGACCGGCATCGACCCCGAGATCGTCGACGACGTCATCTGGGGCTGCGTCATGCAGGCCGGCGAGCAAGCCCTCGACATCGCCCGCACCTCGTTGCTGGCCGCGGGTTGGCCGGAAACCGTTCCCGGCGTGACCGTCGACCGCCAGTGCGGATCCAGCCAGCAGTCCATCCATTTCGCCGCGGCCGGCGTGATCGCCGGGCACTACGACGTCGTGGTCGCCGGCGGTGTGGAGTCGATGTCGCGGACCCCGATGGGGGCCTCGTTGGCCAACGGCGGGCGGCCGTACCCGCAGTCCTTCATCGACCGCTACGAAGGTCAGATCCCGAACCAGGGCCTGGGCGCCGAGATGATCGCCGAGCAGTGGGGACTCGACCGCATCGCGCTCGACGAATTCTCACTAGCTTCACATGAAAAGGCAGCTGCCGCACAGGATTCCGGTGCATTCGAGGACCAGATTGTCGGCATCAAGGACCAGGACGGCAACGTCGTCCTCAAAGACGAAGGCATCCGCCGCGGTACTCCGATGGAGAAAATGGCGTCGTTGAAGCCCGCGTTCAAGGAAGATGGCGTGATCCACGCCGGCAACTCCTCGCAGATCTCCGACGGTTCGGCCGCGCTGCTATTCATGTCGGCCGAGAAGGCTAAGTCGTTGGGGCTCAAGCCAATTGCCAAGGTGCACACCGCGACGCTGGCCGGCGCCGACCCGGTCATCATGTTGACCGCACCCATCCCGGCGACCCAGAAGGTCTTGGCGCGCTCCGGGCTGAGCATTGACGATATCGGAGCCTACGAGGTCAACGAGGCGTTCGCGCCGGTACCGCTGGCGTGGTTGAAGGACATCGGCGCCGACGAGAAGAAGCTCAACCCCAACGGCGGCGCGATCGCCCTTGGCCACCCGCTCGGTGGTTCGGGAGCTCGAATCATGACCACGCTGCTTTACCACATGCGGGACAAGGGAATTCGCTACGGCCTGCAGACGATGTGCGAGGGTGGCGGTCAGGCCAACGCGACCATCGTCGAGCTGCTGTGACAGATCCCACCGCGCCGCCGGCGGTGATCGTCGAGCGCGCCGGCAACGTGCTGATCATTACGATCAACCGGCCCGAGGCCCGCAACGCCATCAACGCTGCGGTCAGCATCGGGGTGGGGGAGGCGCTGGAAGAAGCGCAAAACGACCCCGACATCCGTGCCGTGGTGATCACCGGCGCCGGCGACAAGTCGTTCTGCGCCGGAGCCGATCTCAAAGCCATCGCGCGCCGCGAGAACATCTACCATCCCGAACACCCGGAATGGGGTTTCGCCGGCTACGTCCAGCACTTCACCGACAAGCCCACCATCGCCGCGGTCAACGGCACCGCGCTGGGCGGCGGCACCGAGCTGGCCCTGGCCAGCGATCTGGTGGTGGCCCACGAACGCGCGCAGTTCGGCGTGCCTGAGGTCAAACGTGGGCTGATCGCCGCTGCCGGCGGCGTCTTCCGCATCGTGAACCAGCTGCCGCGGAAGGTGGCGATGGAACTTCTGTTGACCGGGGAGCCGCTCACCGCTGCCGACGCCTGGGAGTGGGGTTTGATCAATCAGGTCGTCAAGCAGGGGTCGGTGCTGGATGCGGCGCTGGCGCTGGCGGCGCGGGTCACCGTCAACGCGCCGCTGTCGGTACAGGCCAGCAAGCGGGTGGCCTACGGCGTGGACAACGGGGTCATCACCGATGAGGTGGCCGGCTGGGAGCGCACGCTCAACGAGATGCGCACCCTGATCAAATCCGAAGACGCCAGAGAGGGGCCATTGGCGTTCGCGGAGAAGCGGGAACCGGTCTGGAAGGCGCGCTGAACGGCCGTCAGGACGCGAGAATATTGACCCCGAGCCGGAATGCCGAGGGCAGCAGCTGTCCGGCCGGCACAATCGCACGGCGCATCGGGCGCGGCGTGCTGGCCAACACCAGCGCGCGGGTGAGCAGCCGGTAATTGCGGGTGACTCGGTGCCACGCCGCCTCATATGACTCCGGCGCATCCTCGACGATGGCTTTGATCACCGCACCGGCTTGTTTGACCGCGAGGCTGATGCCTTCACCGGTCAGCGCGTCTTCGTAGCCCGCCGCGTCGCCCACCAGCAGCACCCGTCCTGCGACTCGCCGGGAAACCACCTGCCGTAGCGGGCCGCAGCCGCGCGCGGGGCCGCGGCCGGACTCGCCCAGATGCTGGGCCAGCCACGGGAACCAGGCAAGGTCGGGCTGGCCGCGAGACAGAATCGCCACGCCGACCAGATCTGGTTCCACCGGCGTCACGTACGCCTCACCCCACCGGGACCAATGCACCTCGACGAACTCCGACCACGCCGGCACCTTGAAATGCCAGCGCACGCCGTAGCGCCGCGGTGTTCCTGCGGTGACTTTGATTCCGACGGCCCGTCGCACCGTCGAGTGCAGTCCGTCGGCACCCACCAACCACTTCGCCCGCACACCGGCGGCCGTCACCCCGTGCGCGTCTTGCTCGACGGTGGTCACCTTCGTCCGGATCCATTCGGTGTCTTGCTCTTTGGCGCGGGCCGCCAGCGCGGCGTGCAAGGTGGTGCGTCGCACGCCCCGGCCCGGGCCGCCGCGAAACAGTGCCTCGGCCCGGCGACGTTCATTGACGTACGCGATCCCGCGAAAGGGCATGCCCGCCGGATCCACGCCGAGCGAGGTCAGTTCGGCCAGCCCGCCGGGCATCAGGCCCTCGCCGCAGGCCTTGTCGATGGGACCCTCCCGAGGCTCGGCCACGATGACCGAAAGTCCAAGGCGCCGAGCATGTAACGCGGTAGCGAGTCCGCCCGGGCCGCCACCGACGATCAGCAGGTCGGTGTCGTAGGACGTCATGAATAGCCCAGCGCCGAGTTCTCGACCCGGATGCGCACGCTGAGCAGAATCGCGTTGGCCAGCGTGAAAGTGACGGCGGTCAGCCACGCGGTGTGTATCAGCGGCAGCGCGATCCCTTCGGCCACCACTGCAACATAGTTCGGGTGATGCAACCACCGGTAGGGGCCGGCCCGCACTAACGGCTCCTGCGGCATCACGATGACCCGGGTGTTCCAGCGTTGCCCCAGCGTCGTGATGCACCACCAGCGCAGCACTTGACTCAGCGCCGCCACCGCCAGCATCGGCCAGCCCAGCCAGGGAATGAACGGCCGGTGCAGTGCCCACGGCTCGACGACGCAGCCGACCAACAGGGCGGTGTGGATGATGACCATGACGACGTAGTGCGGACGGCCAAACTCCTTGGCGCCCTGAGTAAAAGACCACTGGGCGTTTCGGTTGGACAGCACCAGCTCCACGACGCGTTCGATCCCGACCGCGAGGATCAGCAGGTAATACATGTCTTCACTATCTCGCTAAGGGTCGCTACCACGCCAGTAGTACCAGCTCGGAGCAGAAACCCGGACCCATGGCGACCATGAGCCCCATCGAACCAGCAGGCGGCGGATCGGCCAAATTGGCCCGAAGCACGTCGAGCACCGACACCGAAGACAAGTTGCCGTTGTTGCGCAATGAGTTTCGAGTGTGGTCAAGCGCCCCGTCGGGCAGGTCCAACACTTCCTCGACGGTCTCGATCACGCGTGGGCCGCCGGGATGGCAGACCCAGGTGGATACGTCTTTCGGAGTCAAGCCATGGTCGGCGAGGAAATCGCGGACATCGTCGCCCAGATATTTCTCGGTGACGGTGGCGACGTCGGCCGACAACACGATCCGGAAGCCGTCCGTGCCGATCCGCCAGCCCATCACCTCGTCGGTGTCGGGGTAGATCCGGCTGCGGGTGGCCAACACCCTCGGACCGGGACGCTGCGCGCCGCCAACCCGGTTGGCGCCCTTGGCGATAACGGCGCCTGCGCCATCACCAAACAGGCTGGTAGCGACCAGATTGGCCACCGAATTGTCTTTGCGCTGAATGGTCAGCGAGCACAGTTCGACTGCCAGCAGCGCCGCCACCTGGTCGGGAAACGCGCGCAGGTAGTCGTGCATGCGTGCGGTGCCCGCCGCGCCGGCCACACAGCCCAGGCCGAACAGCGGGACGCGTTTGACGTCCTGCCGCAGCCCGACCCGCGCGGCCAGCCGCGCCTCCAACGTCGGCACAGCAAGCCCGGTCACCGTCGTCGAAAAGACGATGTCGACCTCCGACGGCTTGACCTTCGCCTCGTCGAGTGCTGCGAGAAACGCCTGCTCGGCGAGGCCGAGGGCGATGTCGACGTAGGCATCGTTTGCCTCGGTAAAGCCGCTGAGCTCGCGGTATCGCGACAGCGGCAGCGCGGTGTTGCGGAAGGCAACCCCACTGCTCATAGCGAACCGCCGAAATTCCGGGCCGGCGAAGTCGGTCAGCGCGCCGATCGCTTCGTCCTGGGTGTACCGGTTCGGTGGGAACTTCACTGCAACTGACGCGATGGACGGATCAGCATAGGTCGTGGTGGTTGTGGAATTTACGCGCACAAAAATCGCCCCCTGGGATGGTGCTTACGTAGGTGGTTACGGTGCCGTAGGTAGATAGGTTCAGTCTGGGTCGTTGTGACACTGACCACTGGTCACTCATGCGTGCAGCGCGGCACCCGTCGAAGCCGGGCTAGGGTCGAGGCATGCGAATTTTGGTCACCGGCGCTACCGGCTACGTAGGATCGCGGCTGGTTACGGCCCTGCTGGCCGACCAGCACCAGGTGATTGCGGGTAGTCGAAACCCGGAGCGGCTCAAGCTCTTCGGCTGGTTCGACCAGGTTATTCCGGTGCGTCTGGACGCAGCCGATCCTGAGTCGACACGGGACGCCTTCGCAGCTGCCGCCGACGCCGCGGGCGGACCGGTCGACCTGGTGTACTACCTGGTCCACGCCATCGGTCAGCGCGATTTCCGTGACGTCGACAACGCCGCCGCCGCCAACGTCGCGACCGCTGCCGGGGACGCCGGCGTGCGCCGCATCGTCTACCTGGGTGGTTTCGTGCCCAACGACCGAACCCTGTCCGAGCACCTGGCCAGCCGCGCCGAGGTGGCCCAGGCGCTGTCGGTCGTGGGCGGCCCGGAATTGGTGTGGCTGGGTGCAGCGATCATCATCGGCGCCGGCTCGACGTCGTTCGAGATGCTGCGTTACGTGGCGGACCGGTTCCCGGTGATCCCGACCCCGCCCCGGCTGGACAACCCGATCGACCCGATCTCCATCCGCGATGTGCTGCACTATCTCGTCGCGGCGGCGGATCCCGCCCAAGTGCCGGCGGGCGCCTACGACATTCACGGTCCCGACACCACGTCGTATCGACGGCTGCTCAAAACGTATGCCCGCGTCGCGGGCAAGCGGCAGGTCATTTTCCGGGTGCCCGGTTTCCACACCGCGGTGACCGCGCGGGTCCTGGCATACACGTTGCCGGTGCCCTTTGGGCTGGCCGGAGATCTGGTCGACTCGCTGGATCACCCGATGGTGGCCTCGGTCAGCGGCCTGCGCGATCGGGTGCCCGATCCGCCCGGCGGACTGCTCGGCGCGCAGCAGGCCATTGCGCTGGCATTGGCGGGCCGGTCCCACCCGGTCCGGCCGGTTAACGCCTTGGCGGATCCGCATGACCTCGCCGACACCGATCCACAGTGGGCGGGCGGTGATGCGCGGCGCGTGCGGCGGTTCGCCAGAACGCTTGCCGGCGCGGCCCAAACCCGACGTAACACGCTGGTCGCGTTGACAGCGAAGGTGCTCTAGGCGTGACTGAGCCCGTGGCCCCCTACCGCGCCGGCGTGCTCTCCGAGCTGCGTCGCGCGGTCACCAATGTTGCTGTGCCGCACCATGAATCGCCTGCGGCGCAACGGCGCAGACGTATCGTTGTCGCCGTCACGCTGGTGATCGGCGCGGCGGTGCTTGGGTTTTCGCTGCGGCGTGCACCGGGCGAGTCGAGCTTTTATTGGCTGACCCTGGTGTTGGCGGCGGTCTGGATCTTCGGCGCGTTCGTGTCCGGGCCGCTGCATCTGGGGGGCATCAACTGGCGTGGCCGCAACCAGCGCCCGGTCATCTCCGGCGTGGCCATCGGACTGGGGCTCGGCGGCATCTTCGTGCTGGGCGGCCTGATCGCCCGGGAGATTCCGCCGGTCGCGGCGTTGATCGTCCGGGTGCTG
Source organism: uncultured Actinomycetota bacterium (assembly GCA_963826365.1). Taxonomy (GTDB): domain Bacteria; phylum Actinomycetota; class Actinomycetes; order Mycobacteriales; family Mycobacteriaceae; genus Mycobacterium. The sequence continues at coordinate 284,255 of CAWGXA010000027.1, forward strand.
CAGTTCGAAAGCCACGGGACGGTGCTCTTCGTCGTGTTGATCACCTTGGTCAACGGAGTCGCAGAAGAGGTGTTCTTCCGTGGCGCGCTCTACACCGCGTTGGGTCGGCTACAGCCGGTGGCGATTTCGACGCTCCTGTACACCGTCGCCACCATGGCCAGCGGCAACCCGATGCTGGGCTTCGCCGCCGTGCTGCTGGGATTCGTATGTGCGCTGGAGCGCCGGGCGAGCGGCGGGGTGCTGGCACCGATGCTGACCCACTTCGTGTGGGGTCTGATCATGGTGCTCGCCCTGCCTCCGTTGTTCGGCCTGTAGAGCTAGCCGGCCCAATCCGGGTCGCTGGGCAGCAGATCAGCCGGCGCGGCGCGCAATGATTCCCACGTCGTGGGCAGGCCGCGCGTCGTGCGGTGCAGTGCGAGTGCGACGGCGTCCCGGTAGCCGGTCAGGCCGTCGGGGGGCGGTTTGATGACGTCATCGATGTCGGCGTTGCGCATCACCGCGTCGCATTCCAGCGACTCGATCAGCGGGCGCGCCAAACCGGGCGGAATCGGGGTCACCGCCCCGATCCACAGGCTGGCGATCGTCGGCGTCAAAAACGGCAACACAATCAGATAGCGCCGGCGAAGGCCGGCGACCTCGGCGTACACCTGCATCATGTCGCCGTACTCCAACACGTCGGGCCCGCCGACATCCCATGTCCGCGATGACGGCACGGATGCCGTTGCCGCAGCGGTCAGGTAGTGCAGCACGTCGTCGACCGCGATCGGCTGGATTCTGTTGTGCACCCATTTAGGTGTGGTCATCACCGGCAACCGGTTGGTGAGGTGGCGGATCATCTCGAACGACGCCGACCCCGCCCCGACGACCACGCCGGCCTGCAACACCACTGTCTCGATGCCGGAGTCGATCAGGGCTTCGCCGACGGCTTTGCGTGATTCGAGATGAGGCGAGAGGTCGCGGTTCTCCGGATGCAGTCCGCCTAGATACACCACCCGGCGTACCCCGGTACGGCGAGCGGCGGTCACCACGTTGGTTACCGAGCGGTTCTCCTCGGCAGTGAAATTCTTCGAACTGCCCATCGAGTGGACCAGGTAGTAGACGACGTCGATTCCGTCGAAGGCGGCGATCAGCGAGTCGACATCGTTGAGGTCACCGCGGGCCACCTCGGCCTGCTGGTGCCATGGCACGTCCGCCAGCTTGTTCGGATCGCGGGCCAACGCGCGCACTCGGTGGCCTTCGTCCAGCAACCGCGGCACCAATCGAGCGCCGATGTAGCCGGTCGCTCCAGTGACCAGGCAACGAACCTGTCCATCCGACATGGATCCCCCTTTGATGCTGGTCAGTTATTCGGAACTGACGCACCAGAGGATGGGATTACGTGTGCAGCGAATCGGTGAAGTTAGGCGGGCGCCGCTGCTGGAATGCCGTGGTGCCCTCGCGCAAGTCGGGTGATCGCAGCAATACGGCCTGCCCATCGAATTCACGCTGCAGGGCCGGATCCACCTCGGTGAGCGTGGCCGCATTGATCGCGAGCTTGGTCTTGGCGAACGCCACCACGGGGCCCGTCACCAGCCTGGCGATCACCTTGTCCACCTCGGCCACAAAGTCGTCGTGCGCAAACACCGCGCTGACCAGTCCCCAGGACAGGGCCTGCTCGGCGGGCAGTCGTTCCGGCAGCAGCGCCATTTGCATTGCCCGGAGCCGGCCGACCGCAGCAGCGACCAACGCCGAGGCGCCGCCGTCGGGCATCAAGCCGATCTTGGTGAAGGCAAGCATGAAAAACGCTTTGTCAGAAGCCAATACGACATCGCAGGCCAAGGCCAGGGAAACCCCGACGCCGGCCGCCGGTCCCTGGACGACCGCCACGACCGGATGCGGCAGCGCGGTGATCGCCCGGATCAGCCGGTTGATCTCGAGGACGATGGCATCCGGCGACACCCCGCCGCTGCCGGACATGTCGTCGGCGCTGATGCCCGCTCCCGAGCAGAAGCCACGCCCCGCGCCGCCGAGGCGGACCACCTTGATCGCGGGGTCGGTCGCGGCGCGCTCCATCGTGTCGGCGAGGCCGGTGATCACCGGGGTGGTCAGCGAATTCAGGCTGTCGGGCCGGTCGATGGTCACCGACAGCACGCCGTCGGACAAGCTGACGTCCAGGCCTGCGACAGGAGCGAGTGTGGCGATCGCGGATTCCGGCATGCGCTCACCCTAGGCGACCGGCTGCGCGGCCATCCGGGGCAACTGCGAAGATGCGAACGGCCGGTTGTTCGACCCGGAACGGGTCAAGGCGTCAGAGCAGACGAAAGGTCGGTGGGTCATGGCGGCTCCGTCAAACGGACCTCTTAGCGGATTGCGAGTTGTCGAGCTCGCTGGCATCGGGCCGGGCCCACATGCCGCGATGATCCTTGGCGATCTGGGCGCTGACGTGGTGCGCGTCGATCGGCCCGGGGGTACCGGCGGAGTCGTCAAAGACGCCATGAGCCGCAACCGCCGCATCGTGGCCGCCGACCTCAAGTCCGCCGAAGGACACCAACTCGTCCTGGACCTGATCGCCAAGGCCGACGTCTTGATCGAGGGCTATCGCCCCGGCGTCACCGAGCGACTCGGCCTGGGCCCCGAGGACTGCGCGAAGGTCAACGACCGGTTGATCTACGCCCGGATGACCGGCTGGGGCCAGACCGGCCCGCGCAGCCAGCAAGCGGGCCACGACATCAACTACATCTCGCTGAACGGGATCCTGCACGCCATCGGTCGGGAGGGCGAGCGGCCGGTGCCGCCGCTGAACCTGGTCGGTGACTTCGGCGGTGGCTCGATGTTCTTGTTGGTCGGGATCCTGTCCGCGCTGTGGGAGCGGCAGAGCTCAAGCAAGGGACAGGTCGTCGACGCCGCCATGGTCGACGGGTCCAGCGTGCTGGTCCAGATGATGTGGCAGATGCGCAGTTCCGGGATGTGGTCGGACGAGCGTGGCACCAACATGCTCGACAGCGGTGCGCCCTACTACGACACCTACGAGTGCGCCGACGGCCGCTACGTCGCGGTCGGCGCCATCGAACCGCAGTTCTACGCGGCCATGCTGGCCGGGATGGGCCTGGACGCCGCCGAACTGCCCCCGCAGAACGACGTCACGCGCTGGCCCGAGCTGCGGGGGGTGTTCACCGAGACGTTCGCCCGCCACGACCGGGACCACTGGGCCAAGGTGTTCGCCGATTCGGACGCTTGCGTCACGCCGGTGCTTGCCTTCGGCGAGGTGCAGACGGAACCGCACATCACCGAGCGCGACACGTTCTACGAAGTCAACGGCGGTCTGCAGCCCCGGGCGGCTCCGCGTTTCTCCCGGACCGCACCGGACACGCCGCGTCCGGCGGTGCCGGTGACCGACGCCCAGGCCGTCCTCGACGACTGGGTATAGTCCCGACCAACAGGTTGGTCGGCAGTATCGCAGCACGAAAGGACTCGGATGGAGATCAAAGACGCCGTTGCCGTCGTCACCGGAGGCGCATCAGGCCTGGGCCTAGCCACCACCAAACGGTTGCTCGATGCGGGCGCACAGGTCGTGGTGATCGACCTGCGGGGCGAAGACGCCGTTCGCGAACTGGGCGATCGCGCCCGTTTCGTCGAGGCCGATGTCACCGACGAGGCTTCCGTCACCGGCGCGCTCGACGTGGCCGAGTCGCTGGGCCCGCTGCGCATCAACGTCAACTGTGCCGGCATCGGAAACGCCGTCAAGACGCTGTCCAAGGACGGCCCGTTCCCGCTGGACGCGTTTAAGAAGGTGGTCGGGGTCAACCTGATCGGCACCTTCAATGTGTTGCGGCTGGCGGCCGAGCGCATCGCCAAGACCGAACCCCTCGGCGAGGAGCGGGGCGTCATCATCAACACCGCCTCAGTCGCCGCGTTCGAGGGCCAGGTCGGCCAGGCTGCCTACTCGGCCTCCAAGGGTGGCGTGGTCGGCATGACGCTGCCGATCGCGCGCGACCTGTCGCGCGAACTCATCCGCGTGGTGACCATCGCGCCGGGGTTGTTCAAGACCCCGCTGCTGGGCTCGCTGCCCGAGGAGGCGCAGAAGTCGCTGGGCAAGCAGGTGCCGCACCCCGCCCGGCTGGGCGACCCGGACGAGTACGGCGCGCTGGCGGTGCACATCATCGAGAACCCGATGCTCAACGGCGAGGTCATCCGCCTCGACGGCGCCATCCGCATGGCGCCGCGCTGAGCGCGCTACTCGAGCCCCGACAAAACGAAAGCCCCCGCCAAGGCGGGAGCTTTCGTTACTTCAGACAAGTTCAGTGGGATCGACGAAACCATCGACTAACAGCGGGTTCGGCCATAAGTAGCCGTGCAAGCATGCTCATGAGCGGTCAGCTTGCCGTCTGCAGGGGGTGCCAGTCGTCGAACTGCTCCGAGGTCTCACCCTCCACCAGCATGTCGCCGTGGTAGAGGGCTTCGAAGTCGGCCTTGATGACATCGGCACTGGTGTCGTCGATCCACATGACACTGAGCGTAGGAGCAACGATTAAGGAATCTTTGAGTCACGATTCGGAAAATGGTGGCAATTTACTCGCGGGTAGCGTTACTGGGCAGTAACGGCCGGCTTCCACGCCAGATCGGCGGCTCGCCGGAGCCTCCCGCGCCCATTTTCTCCTCGGTTTGAACAAACCGAGGAGTCATTTCGTTTAGTGGACGGTGTTGTTCGACGCCTGTCAGTTAGCGCTGATAAATTCCCGCGGATCAGGCGTGCGCCTCGTGCGACGCCGGGAGGACCCACACGATGCTGCAATGGATCGCTCGACTGGCCATCGCGGCACCGCGACGAATCCTCACTGTCGGAGTCTTGGTCTTCATCGCCGCTGCCATCTTCGGCATCCCCGTCGCCAAGAGCCTGGCTCCCGGCGGTTTCCAAGATCCCCAGTCCGAATCGGCGCGCGCCATCGCGGTGTTGACCGACAAGTTCGGACAGAGCGGTCAGCAGCTGCTGCTCCTGGTGACCGCGCCCGGCGGCACCAATAGCGAACAGGCCCGCACGGTGGGCACCGACCTCGTCGAGCAGATGCAGCGCTCCCCGCTGGTGTACAACGTGTCCTCGCCGTGGACGGCGCCGCCGCAGGCCGCCGCCGACCTAACAAGTAAGGACGGCAAGTCGGGGTTGATCGTGGTCAACCTCAAAGGCGGGGAAAACGACGCGCAGAAAAACGCCCAAACCCTGTCCGACCAATTCGTCCACGATCGTGGTGACGTCGCCGTCCGCGCGGGTGGCTCGGCGATGCAATACGCCCAGATCAACACGCAGAATCAAAAAGACCTGTTGCTGATGGAGATCATCGCGATCCCGCTGAGCTTCCTGGTGCTGATCTGGGTGTTCGGCGGGCTGCTGGCCGCGGCGTTACCGATGACGCTGGGCGCACTGGCCGTCGTCGGCTCAATGTCGGTGTTGCGGCTCGTCACGTTTACCACCGAAGTGTCGATCTTCGCGCTCAACCTGAGCACGGCTCTGGGCTTGGCGCTGGCCATCGACTACACGCTGCTGATCGTCAGCCGCTATCGCGACGAGTTGGCCGAGGGCAGCTGACCCGCGAACGAGGCACTGATCCGCACCATGACGACGTCCGGCCGCACCGTGCTGTTCTCCGCGGTCACCGTGGCGTTGTCGATGTCGGCGACGGCGCTGTTCCCGATGTACTTCCTGAGGTCGTTTGCCTACGCCGGTGTCGCGACCGTGGCCTTCGTCGCGACCGCGTCGATCGTGCTGACCCCGGCCGCTATCGCGTTGCTGGGTCCGCGGCTTGACTCGCTGGACGTGCGCCGGCTGGTGCGTCGGATGCTGGGCCGCGCTGATCCGGTGCACAAACCCGTCGAGCAGCTGTTCTGGTACCGGTCGACCAAGTTCGTGATGCGCCGCTGGCTGCCGGTCGGGCTGGCCGTCGTCGCGCTGCTGTTGCTGCTCGGATTTCCGTTCATCTCGGTGAAGTGGGGTTTCCCGGACGACCGCGTGCTGCCGAGTTCGACGTCATCGCATCAAGTCGGTGATCAGCTGCGCACCAATTTCGCGCAGGACTTTGCGACGTCGGTGCCGATCGCCGTCCCCGACGCTCGCGGCCTGAGCCCGGCGGATCTCGATCAGTACGCGGCCGACTTGTCGCGGGTCTCCGACGTGTCGGCGGTGTCGGCGCCAAGCGGGACGTTCGTGGGCGGCAATCGGGTGGGACCGCCGTCGGCGGCCACCGGGTTGGCCGATGGCAGCGCGTTCTTGACGGTGAGCAGTAACGCTCCGCTGTTTTCGCAAGCCTCCGGCACTCAGCTCACCCGGCTGCACCAGGTGGCCGGACCCGCCGGCCGCACTGTTGAGATGGCCGGTGTCTCGCAGATCAACCGCGACAGCGTCGACGCGGTGACCGACCGGCTTCCGCTGGTGTTGGGTCTGATGGCCGGCATCACCTTTGTGTTGCTGTTCCTGCTCACCGGCAGCGTGGTTCTGCCGGTGAAGGCGCTGATGTGCAACGTCCTGTCGTTGACCGCCGCCTTCGGGTCGCTGGTGTGGATCTTCCAGGACGGCCATCTCGGCGCGCTCGGAACCACGCCAAGCGGCACCCTGGTGGCCAACATGCCGGTGCTGCTCTTCTGCATCGCGTTCGGCCTGTCCATGGATTACGAGGTGTTCCTGATCGCGAGGATCCGCGAGTACTGGCTGGCCTCCGGGGCCGCGCGATCGGCGACCATCACCCCCGCCGAGGCGCACGCCGCCAACGACGAAAGTGTGGCGCTCGGAGTGGCTCGCACCGGCCGGGTCATCACCGCGGCGGCGTTAGTGATGTCGATGTCGTTCGCCGCCCTGATCGCGGCGCACGTGTCATTCATGCGGATGTTCGGTCTCGGACTCACACTTGCCGTACTTGCTGATGCCACGCTGGTGCGGATGGTTGTGGTTCCGGCATTCATGCATGTGATGGGCCGCTGGAATTGGTGGGCACCCAAGCCGCTGGTGTGGTTGCACGAACGGTTCGGCATCAGCGAAGGACCGGCAGAACCGGCTGAACCCGTGCCGCTGGAAGAGATCTCGGTGCAGCACAACGGGAGACCGGTCGACGAGTCGGTAATCAATATCGGTTAGCGCCGCGGTCGGTGATTGTCGCCGGCCCCCGCGGACGGTGTGGCGTTATTCGCCAAACCTGCACCTGGCGTTTCTCGATCCCGATAAGGTGTGGTCTTCCACTTTGTGTGGGCGCGTGATGACCGGCGTGTCGGGTCCGAAACGCGAATCTCGGGCAGGGGCCCGGGTGGGGGCATCAACCTTGGAGGAGTTTCGGCTATGAGGCAGGCCGCGGGGACCACGGTCGACCATCCATTCTTTGCCCGCGTTTGGCCTGTCGCTGTCAATCACGAATCCCGGGCGGTGCGCACCCTGCGTCGGGAGAACCTGGCCGGCTTGTCCGGCAGAGTGCTGGAAGTCGGGGCGGGCATCGGAACGAACTTTGCGCTGTACCCCGAGTCGGTCGAGCAGGTGGTCGCCATCGAACCCGAAGCGCATATGGCCGGGCGCGCCCGGACCGCGGTTGCCACGGCGCCGGTTCCGGTCCAGGTGATCGGCCAGACGGTCGAGGAGTTCAGCGGCGGCGAGCAGTTTGACGCGGTGGTGTGCTCGATGGTGTTGTGCTCGGTGCGCGACCCGGAAGGCGTGCTGCGGCACCTCATGTCACTGCTGCGGCCGGGCGGGCAACTGCGCTACCTCGAGCATGTGGCCAGTGCGGGCGCCCGGGGCCGGTTGCAGCGGTTTGCCGACGCGACGGTGTGGCCGAAGTTTCTCGGTAACTGCCACACCCATCGCGACACCGAGCGCTCGATCTTCGATGTGGGGTTCGAGGTGGACACCTCCCGGCGGGAGTGGACACTGCCCTTTTGGACGATCCGGCCGGTGGTATCGGAGTTGGCGCTGGGATGTGCCCGTAAGCCCACCGGCCCTAGCCTTACTTCAGTAGAGCGGGCAGCCGTTGCAGCAAGCCCGGCAGTGCCTGGCTCGCCGACTCCCGGATGCTGAGGGTGGCGCTTTGCGGACAGTGGCGTGGGTTCGGGATTGACCTCGATCACGGCCGTGCCGCGGGCCAGCGCGAGTTCGGGCAGACCGGCCGCCGGGTAGACGATCGCCGAGGTTCCGACCACCACCACCACGTCGGCTGCCTCGGTTGCATCGACAGCCTTTTGCCACGGCCCCTGGGGTAATTGCTCACCGAACCAGACGATGTCGGGCCGGATCAGGCCGCCGCAGCGCGCGGCACACCGGCGGTTCGACTTCCAGTGCGGGTTCGGACATCTCCGGCAATGGATCGGTGTAGGGCAGATTGCAACTGGCACAACGGAATTCGAATAGACTGCCGTGCAGGTGATGCACCGGCGCGCTGCCGGCGCGCTCGTGCAGATCATCGACATTCTGGGTGACGACGGTGACCTCGGCATGGTCCTGCCATCCGGCGATGGCGCGGTGACCGTCGTTGGGTTCGACGGTCGACACCAGGTAGTGGCGCCACAGATACCATCCCCAGACCCGTTCGGGATTGTCGCGCCAGCCTTGGGTGCTGGACAGCTGATACGGATCGAAGCGGGCCCACAATCCGTTCTTGTCGTCGCGAAATGTCGGCACCCCGCTTTCCGCGGAGATCCCTGCGCCGCTGAGTACCGTCACACGCATTCCACAAAGATAGTCTTCGCGTGGCGAAGACTGAGTGATACTGGATGGGTGGAGCTGCGGGATTGGCTACGGGTCGACGCGAAAGCGGGCAAGCCGCTGTTCGACCAACTCAGATCGCAGGTTATCGACGGAGTCCGGGCCGGTGCGCTTCCGCCCGGTAGCCGGCTGCCCACGGTGCGCGACCTGGCCGGTCAGCTGGGCGTGGCGGCCAATACCGTGGCGCGCGCCTACCGTGAGCTGGAGTCCGCGGCGATCGTCGAAACACGAGGGCGCTTCGGCACTTTCATCTCCCGCTTCGACCCGACCGACGCGGCGATGGCGGCCGCGGCCAAAGAATACGTGCAAGTGGCGCGAGCTCTGGGACTGACCAAGTCCGACGCGATGCGCTACCTGACCAACGTGCCGGACGAATAAGGCCCGGCGTCAGCCGAATTCCAGCAGCGTCACGCTTGGCCGCACCAGCTCGAAGAACGGTGTGCGGTAGATGAACGACGCTGCGGCGTTGAACAGCGCACCACGTCCCGGCGGCGGCAGCAGATCGTGCACCGCGCGCACCCCCGGCACCGTGTTCAACAGGTCGGCGGCCTGGCTGGCGGACAGGCTGAACGGCATCGGCGGCACCCGGTAGCGCCGCGAGGGCCGCAAGGCGCCGCAGCGGGTCATTTTCGAGAACCAGGCCGGTGGGACATCGAAAAGCATCTGCCCGCCGGGAAATCGTTTGGCGCACTCGGCTATTAGCCCCAGTGACTGCTCCGGCTGCAGGTACATCAGCAAGCCCTCGGCGGTGATGACGACCCCACCCGACGTGTCGACCGAATCCATCCAGCTGTAGTCCAGCGCGGACTGGGCCAGCAGCGTCACCCGCGGCGAGGGCGGCAGCAGCCGGGTGCGCACATCGATGATGGGCGGCAGATCAACTGTCAGCCAACGGAATTGAGCGTCCGGACGGGCCGCGTCCAGCCGCCAGAAGCTGGTCTGCATGCCCTCGGCGAGCGCGACCACCGTGGCAGCCGGATGCTGATCGAGATAGGACAGGGTGTGGATGTCGAACACTCGGGCCCGCAGCGCCATGCCCTGGCTGCCTGTCGTGCCGAACTTCGCGAAGTCGAAGTCAATCGAGTCGAGCAGCGTTACCGCCATCGGGTCGTCGATCACGGCATCGGGGTGGCGGGCCTCCGACGCCCGCGAGTACAGCGTCAACAGGGCGGTCTCGGAGACGCCGCTGAGGGTGACGTTCTCTTTTGCGGGCTGTTGTGTGGAGTCCATTGATACCAACCTACTCAGCGCAACACTTTGGCCAGGGTGCGCAGGTTGCGGGTGGTGGTTGACGACTTGTAGCGCGGCTTGCCCATCGTCTTGCCGATGGTGCTGTCCAGGGTGCTGCCCTTGGGCACCTGCCAGTAGAGGACGCCGTCACCGCGGCTGATCTTCTCGTCGGCGCCGGCGTTCTCGCCCAGCGCGGCAAGCTCGTCGAGCACCCCGGCGTCGGCGACGAACGTGACATAGGACTGGTACCCGTCGACTTCGCGCTCGAATGGATAGGCCTCGTCGATGGCGCGCACCGTCGCGATGTCGTAGGCGAGCACCCAAGCGTCATAGCCGAAGGTTTTCCGCAACGCAGCTTCGGCCTTCTTGCGCACTGCGGCCACCCCCGAGGCCGATTCCAGCAGCACATTCCCACTGGCCAGGATGGTGCGCACGTCGGCGAACCCTGCGTCGGTCAACGCCGCGGCCACCTCGGCCATCTTGAGGTTGACGCCGCCGACATTGACACCGCGAAGAAAGGCCGCGTACGTGGTCATGCTCCGATTTCACCACGACGTACGCTTTCTGCATGGGACGCCAAGTCTTCGACGACAAGCTGTTGGCACTGATCAGTGGGAATTCACTGGGGGTGCTGGCCACCATCAAAGGTGACGGGCGGCCCCAACTGTCGAACGTGAGTTATCACTTCGACCCGCGGGAGGTCGTGGTGCGGGTGTCGATCACCGAGCCGCGCGCCAAGACCCGCAACCTGCGACGCGACCCGCGGGCGTCGATCCTGGTTGATTCCGACGACGGATGGTCCTACGCGGTCGTCGAGGGTATCGCGGAATTGACGCCCCCGGCGGCCTCTCCCGGCGACGACACCGTCGAGGCGCTGATTGCCTTGTATCGCAACATCGCTGGCGAGCACCCGGACTGGGACGAGTACCGACAGGCAATGGTCACCGATCGCCGGGTCCTGCTGACGCTGCCGATCTCGCATGTGTACGGCATGCCCCCGGGTAAGCGGTAGCAAGGCTAGGCTGCCGGTATGGCTGAATCGAACTCCGAACAAGACGACGAGACCAAGCGCAAATTTCGCGAGGCTCTGGAACGTAAGACGGCCAAGTCGTCGGGCGGCTCCGAGCACAGAGACGGTGGCGGCAAGCAGTCACGGGCGCAGGGCGCCGCAGGGAACCATCGGGAGTTTCGTCGCAAGAGCGGCTAATCGTTGTCCGACAGTGCTTTTCGTGTCGAGGCGGGTCAGCCTTTCGGCGGTGTGAATAAGCCGATCGAGGGGTCGGTTTGGCCTGGTTTGCCGCGCAGGCTTCCTCGGGTGCTGGGGTGGGCGAAGTTCACTGCCGACGGGTCGTTTTGGTATGCCCAGTCCGCCACGATGGTGCGTTGACTGAATTTCCAGCGGCCGTCGTGTTTGGTGTAGGTGTCCAGGTATCGCCCGCCGATGATGACGTCGATGTCGTGTTCGGGGCCCGCGAAAGTGTGGAACACCAGGCAGTAGATCTCACCGCGGGCGGTGTCGCCCTCGACGATGAAGTTCGTTGTGGTGATGTTGTGTTGGGAGACACGCACATACGGTTCCGCCGCCACGAGCTGCGCGATGAACTGTTCGACGCCGCCCGTCGAGAACGAGCCGTGCGAGTCGGTCGCCTCAGGGTGGTACAGGCCACGAAGCGCGTCATAGTCAGCGCGGTCGACGGCCCGGCAATAGGCGTTGACGAGCTGATGCAGTTCGTCGCGGGCCAGCAACAGTGCCAATTTGGCCTCATCTACCACCACGTCACGATAACCCGGCGGTTATCTGCCGGTCGTTGCCGCTGTTCTGGTAGGTAGTCTTCGAACAATGCGTCATCGGTCCTAGGGTGTTCAGCGAAAGGTTGGTCGTTGACAGTGAAACTTTGCCTCGCACAAGATCCTGAGGCCGACAAGCTGCTGGCCGAGGATCCGTTGGCCCTGCTCATCGGGATGGTCCTGGATCAGCAGGTCACATTTGAGACCGCATTCGCGGGACCCAAGAAGATCGCGGACCGGATGGGCAGCTTCGACGCCGCCGAAATCGCCGACTACGACCCGGACAAGTTCGCCGCATTGTGCTCGGAAAGGCCTGCGATACACCGCTTTCCGGGGTCGATGGCCAAGCGCATCCAAACGCTGGCGCAGATCGTGGTGGACCGCTATGACGGCGACGCCGCCGGATTGTGGACCGCCGGTGACCCCGACGGCAGCGAGCTGCTGCGGCGGATCAAGGGATTACCCGGCTTCGGCGACGTGAAGGCGCAGATCTTTTTGGCGCTGCTGGGCAAGCAGTACGGCGTGACACCGAAGGGCTGGCGCGCGGCCGCCGGTGACTTCGGCGACGCTGGTTCGCACATCTCCGTCGCCGATATCGTCGACGACCAATCGATGGGGAAAGTGCGAGCGTATAAAAAGCAGATGAAAGCAGCAGCCAAGGCGGCTAAGTAGAAGGTCATCAGAAGGGAAGGCGCCATCGTGAAGACACACATCACGTGTCCGTGCGGAGAAGCCATCGTCGGCAAGGATGAGGACGAGCTGGTCGAGCTGACCCAGGCTCACCTTTCGAGCGTTCATCCGGGCCTGGATTACGACCGCGACTCGATCTTGTTCATGGCCTACTAGTCCCGAGCTGACGGCGAGCGCGGGTGTCGTGCGGTGACACCCGCGCTCGCGCCAGGGGAGGGTTTAGGGCACCACCGTCGAGCCGATGGTGGGCATGAACTGGCACTGCTTTTCCTTGGTGGTCACCTGGCCGAAGATCGTCGACATGATGCTGCCCGAACCGGTGTCGGCGATGGCGGTCAATGTCGTTGGCCCATCAGGATTGATGTCGGTGCGTGGCTGGAGTGTGACGGTGCCCGACTTGCCCGTGGTCAGGTTCACCCAGGTGACGTTCAAGGGCAGCTTCTGCACCTGGGCGGGCCCGGGCGTGCCGACAGCGGTGAACACGTAGGCGGTCTGGCCGGCTTTGGGGCCGGGCAGCGGGATGGTGGCAGGCCCTGCCACCGACAGCGCGGCCGCTAGCGCGCTACTGCCGTCGGCAAGGCAATTGGTGCCGATCGAGGGATACATGAAGTCCTGCGTGGTCGGGGTGTCCGGGCCGAAACCCGGAGCCGCCGCCGGTGCGGGGCCAGGCGCAGGAGCTGGTGCCGGCGCAGCCGCCGCCGGAGCAGGTGCCGCGGGTGCCGCCGGAGCGGGTGCCGGGACAGGTGCTGCCGCCGGGACAGCGGCTGGCGAAGGCGCTGGTGCCGCCGCTGGGGCAGGACCGGGCGCAGGCCCAGGTGCCGCCGCCGGAGCAGGTGCCGCCCCCGGCCCGAGAGCTACCAATGGCCCGGGAACCATAACCGTCCCGGGCGGCGCCGCAGGCCCGGGGCCCACCGCGTGGACGGGGTCGATGCCCTGAGGCAGGTGCGACTGCTGGCCGAACTGCACGCCGGCCGCGGGCACGTGCTCCGCCGGCAACATGTCAGCTGGGGCCACAGCGCTGGGCGCCACGACCGGCGCACCGGGAACCGGGGCGCCCGGCTCCTGCACGAACTGATTCACCGACGCGGCCACGCGATTGGACTCGGCGGGTGCCGTCGGATTGTGGGTGAACGCTTGCGCGGCGGCCATCAGCAGCTGGGTCGCTTGCCCAGGATTGCCGGCCGCTTGCTGAATGATCGGGCTGAGCTCCGACAGCGCCGGTAGACCCGGCAACCCTGCGGCGGAGTTCGTCTGCGGCGGTGTCGGTGGCGGTGCCGCCGGATCGGCCGCCGCGCTCGGGCAGAGCCCGAACGCGGCAGCCGATGCCGTGACGACAACAGCCACACCTCTGGATAGATTCCGAGTGCTTCCCACGATGTCCTCCGGTCCTAGGTAGTGGGTTAGTCGTCTATCGGTTTGCTCAAGGCAGAGCGGAGAACAGCGACGGTGCCGACAGCGGCGCCTGCACCGGTGCAACCGCAGCAGGTGCAACCGCCGCAGGTAGGGCCGCCGCACCCGGGAGGGCGGAGGCCAGCGCCGGAAGGTCGCCCGGGAGCGACAGCTTCGGTGGCACATTCAGCGGCAGGCCGGGCAGCGCCGGCATGTCGACCTTCGCCACCTGCGACAGCGGCGACGACGCCGCAGTGGCGGCCGAAGCAGGCGCCGCCGGCGCCGACAGGCCCGGGATCGAGCTCAATCCGGGGATGCTCGGAGCTGCCGGCGCGGCTGGGGCCGCCGGAGCTGTCAGCCCAGGGATCGAGCTGAGTCCGGGGATAGCCGGTGAGGCCGGAGCCGCCGGTGCTGCCGGTGCGGTCAGCCCGGGGATCGAGCCGAGTCCGGGCACCGCCGAGGGAGAGGACGCCGAGGGCGCCCCAGCGGCGGGGGTCAATCCCGGGAACGTGATGCCGGGAGTTGCCGGTGCTGCCGGCGGCTGCGCGCCGAGGGCGGTCGCGAAGTTCTGCAGAATCTGCGGCGCGTTGGCCACCGAAGCAATCAGCTGCTGCGGAATGTTCTGCATCGGGTCCGGAACCGCCGGCACGGGGTCGGCGTGGGCGATACCGCCCGTCAGTAGCGCTGCGGAAGATCCGACGACGACGGCGGCGGCTTTCGCGTAAGTCCAAATGGATGGCATTGCTCCCCCAAGGGATCGACAACAGGTGACCTCGCTGAAGCTACGTTGATGCTGGTGTGACTCAAGTGACACGTGTGGCATTTATTTGATCGTTATCGCTTTGAGTGACAGCGGTGACCCAACACCCGCAAAACGGCCGCCCCACTAAAGTCGGGCGGATAGACACCACCTCTGCCGCCCCGGCGGCACCCATCACCCGGCGGCTGGCGAATTTGCTCGACACGGCTGGGCCGCTGCTGTTGGTCATCAGCATCGCCGTGCGGCTCGGCTGGACGTACCTGGCACCACATGGCGCGAACTTCGTCGACCTGCACGTTTATCTCGGCGGCGCGGCCACCCTGGACCACCCCGGCACCCTGTACAGCTACGTGTACAGCGAACAGACGGCGGACTTCCCGCTGCCATTCACCTATCCGCCGTTTGCGGCGGTCGTCTTCTACCCGTTGCACTGGCTGCCGTTCGGCCTGGTCGCTTTCGGATGGCAGGTCGCGATGATGGCCGCGTTGTACGGCGTGGTCCGGATCAGCCAGCGTTTCATCGGCGTGCCCGCCGGGGCTGGCCACCGCGTCGCGATGGCCTGGACCGCGATCACCATCTGGATCGAGCCGCTGCGCAACAACTTTGACTACGGGCAGATCAACGTCTTCGTGACGCTCGCGGTGCTGTGCGCTGCCTACACCACGCGCTGGTGGCTGTCGGGGCTGCTGATCGGCGTGGCGTCCGGGATCAAGTTGACCCCGGCGATCGCCGGGGTCTACCTCGTCGGCGTCCGGCGTGTCGGCGCGGCGGTGTTTTCGGCGGTGGTCTTCCTGGCCACCATCGGCATCTCGGCGTTGGTCGTCGGCGACGACACCCGCTACTACTTCACCAAGCTGCTGGGCGATGCGCATCGCGTCGGGCCCATCGCCACGTCGATCAATCAATCCTGGCGCGGCGGGCTCTCCCGGATCCTGGGCTACGACGCCGGCTTCGGGCCGCCGGTGCTGATCGCCATCGCGCTCACCGCGGTGCTGGCCATCTTGGCCTGGCGCGCGCTGGATGCGTCTGACCGGCTGGGCAAGCTGCTGGTGGTCGAGCTGTTCGGGCTGTTGATGTCACCCATTTCGTGGACCCACCACTGGGTGTGGCTGGTGCCGCTGATGATCTGGCTGATTTACGGACCACTGCGCGAGCGCCGTGGCGCGCGGATTGTCGGCTGGGGCTGGTTGGTGCTCACCATCATCGGCGTGCCGTGGCTGCTGCTGTTTGCGCAGCCAACTATCTGGCAGATCAGCCGCCCCTGGTACCTGGCCTGGGCCGGGCTGATCTACATCGTGGCGGCGCTGGTCACCCTGGCCGTGATCGCGGCCCCGGCTCGAGGCACAGCGGCGGACTAGTCGGCGACAATCCCGTCGATGTCGTGCGCCATGTCGACGTCGTTGTTGGTGATACCGCCCTCGGAGTGCGTGACTAACGCGAAAGTCACTGTCCGCCAACGAATATCGATATCTGGGTGATGGTCCTTGCTCTCCGCGTGCTCGGCCACCCGGCGCACCGCGTCGATGCCGGCCAGGAAACTCGGAAACTTTATCGAGCGGCGCAGCGCGCCGTCGGTTCGCTCCCAGCCATCGAGATCGGGCAGTGCGGCATCTACTTGTTCATCCGTTAACACAGCCATGCCCCTAACGTACCGCTGGGCCGGTGCGGTGAAACACGGCTCAGGATGGCTTATCCGGTCGCCAATTGCAGGCGCTCCAAGCGCCGGACCAGAATGCTGGGCAACCACTGTCCGACGTCGGTTGCCTCAATCCAGCCGGTTCGGTCCAGCAGCATCCGAAGCACGATGTGGGCTTCCAGCCGTGCCAGTGCGGCCCCCACACAGAAATGCACGCCTTTGCCGAACGTCAGGTGCGTTTTGCCACTGGCGCGATCGAGGCGAAACTCGTTTGGCATGTCGAACTGCATCGGATCACGGTTAGCGGCGCCCCACATCAGCAGCAGATGGGAGTTGGCGGGCACATCCGTGCCGCCCAGCGTGGTGTCGCGCCACACGTGCCGGTAGTGACCACGAAACGGTGGTTCGTAGCGCAGCGTCTCCTCGATAAATGCGCCCAACAGTGTGGGGTCCTCGCGCACCCGCAGTTGGATTTGCGGGCGAGTGCCGAGAATCCATGCGGCGCTGCCCAGTAACGACGCAGTCGATTCGCCCGCGGCGCTGAACAGCGTGATCATCATCCCGAGCGCGGCGATCTGCCCCAACTCGCCGGAGGCGCAGCGTGCGGCCAGGTCACTCATCAGACCAGGTTCCGAAGTGGCGACCACTTTTTCGAAATGCCCCATTACGTAGCCGGACAGCTCGAATACCGCGGCACTGGCCGCTTCGAGTTGGGTGGCCGTGACGACGCCGTCCAGCATCGTGGTGGTGGCGTAGCCGAGCCGAATGAGATCATCGACGTCGCCGTCGGGCAGGCCCAGCAGCCGGGCGACCACCATCATTGGCAGCCTGTTTGCCACGGCGCTCATCCACTCGATCTGCCCGTCCTGCAGATTCTCGGCCCATAGGCGTTCGGCGGTGCGGGTGGCGAACTCTTCGATGACGCGAATTCGCTTGGCGGACAAGTGCGGTAGCAGAATTCTGCGATGCGTCGCGTGCACCGGGTCGTCGGCGGTGGCCAGGGCATGAATCGCCGCGCCGGGTTCGCCCATGGGGAACGCGGCAACCGTTCCGTCATCGTGATAGACCACGGTCGCGGTGAGGTTGGACGAAAAGTCTTCGACCCGAGTGACCGCGTCGATCATCGCTTCCCAGCCGCACACGGCGTAGAACTTCGAATCCCCGATGCGGTGCACCGCGGCCTCAGCGCGCATGCGGTCATACAGCGGGTAGGGATCCTGCAGCGCTTCGGCGCCAAAGAACTGTCTTGGATCGTCGACAACAACGGTCATGCGTTCAGGCTGGATGCAGCTCGGGACCAGCGTCAATGCTGAGTCGCAAAGTTGATGAGCCGCCCACCGCGGCATGACTGCCCGCGAAATCGAATGCGCCATATAACCTGCGGATTAGTGTGAGAAGAAATGGTATATAATTCTCAGGATGAGAGAATCCTCTCAGCATCCTGCAACGCGGAGGATCACTGACGGATGCCGTACAACGACTGGCTGGTCGGTCAGGATCGCCGCAGTGCGGCCGCGGAACGGATCTACGCTGCGGCCGCCGACCTCATTTCGCATGCGGGATTCGACGCGTTCACGATCGAGGCGTTGGCGGCAAAGGTCCATTGCTCACCCGCGACGATCTATCGTCATGCGGGCGGCAAGACGGCTATCCGGGACGCGGTCGTGGCGATTAACGCAAACCGCATCCTCGGCACGGTGCGTGACGCGATCAAAGACCTCGCCGGCCCGGAGCGTGTGGTGACCGCAACCATCGTCGCCCTGCAACGCATACGTTCAGATCCGCTGGCTCAGCTCATGCAGTCGATGCATTTGACGCCCGACAGCGAGTGGCTCACCACCTCACCGGTGGTGACCGGGTTTGCCGCCGAAATGCTCGGTCACGACAGCCCTGATTCACCGGCCGCGCAATGGCTGATCCGGGTTTTCCTGGCCCTGTGGTGTTGGCCGGTGAAAGATCCTGCGGCCGAACGGGCGTTGGTGCAACGTTTCCTCGGCGCATCGTACGGCGGTGTGAGCTGAAAACCATTGCACTGCAGAACGATTCAATCAAGTGATGCAGATCAGGGTTGCGCCCGGCGGCGCGACCGACGGCAGGCCCGAGTCGGTCGGTTAACCTACCGCATGGCCTCGATACAGCTCTCTATGGGAATTCCCTCATTCTCCGCCGAGTCGCCGGCCAGCTGGGAGCACCTCACGGACTGGGCGCAACTGCTGGAGGGCTGCGGGTTCGACCGGGTGCTGGTGTCCGAGCACATCGCGTTCGGCATGAACATGGACGCCTACGCCAATCCCGAGACGGGTGGAACCGCGGGCGGCCGCCAACCCACCGGGCCGGACGGCGACTGGCTCGAGCCGCTCACGGTCCTGACTTACCTCGCGGCGCGGACCCAACGCATCCGGCTGGGCACCAACATCCTGCTCGCCGCGCTGCGTCCGGCCGCGGTTCTCGCCAAAACCGTTGCGACCATGGATGTTCTGTCCTCCGGCCGCATCGACCTCGGCGTTGGCGTCGGCTGGCAGCGCGAGGAATATGAGGCCTCCGGCGTCGAGTTCGACGGCCGCGGGGCGCTGTTGGATCAGACCCTCGAAGTGTGTCAGCGGCTATGGACCGAGAACGAGGTGAGCTATGCCTCGCCCCGGCTGAACTTCGACCGAATCCACCAGATGCCCAAGCCCGTTCAATCCGGCGGGGTGCCCATCTGGGTGAGCGGGACGGTCAACCGGCGTGTCGCACGTCGACTTGCTCGCTTCGGAAGTTATTGGATCCCTTGGGGTCCCGACGCCCGCGACATCTCCGCCGGGATCACAGGGATGCGTGCGGCGGTCGAGAACGCCGGCGGCGATCCAGACGGATTCGGCGTGAGCGGCGCGCTGCGCGTCAAGGCCGCCGCGGGTGGCGGAGTCGATCTGGCCGCCGTCGCCGCGGACGCGGCAGCGCAGGCGAAAGCCGGCGCGACCGATCTGAGGGTGACGTACTACCCGCCCCCCGAGAATCCCGAACGGGACATTCGCGCGTTGGTCGAGGCCGTGCACGACGTTGTCGGAGGCTGACGCGGCGAGCAGATGAAACCCACCCAGATCGTCGTTGCCGGCGCCGTCATCCGCGGCCGCACCGTCTTGGTGGCGCAGCGCGCCCGCCCGCCGGAGCTGGCCGGCCGCTGGGAACTGCCCGGCGGCAAGGTCGCGCCCGGCGAAACCGAGTGCGCCGCGCTAGCCCGCGAGCTGGCCGAGGAACTGGGCGTGCAGGTCGGCGACGTCATCGTGGGCGATCGGTTGGGCTGCGACATCGCGCTGAACGACGCGACGACGCTGCGGGCCTACCTCGTGCGGCTGATTCGCGGGGAACCACACCCGCACGATCACCGCGCGCTGCGCTGGGTGGGCGCGGCCGAACTGGCCGATGTCGACTGGGTGCCCGCCGATCGCGAGTGGCTCGACGACCTGACCAACGCCCTATAAGCACCCAGGTCGCCCAGTGCCGGTTCGCTATATAAGGCCCCCACTGCCACAATCACCGACGTGCTATTTCGAAATGTCGCGATTGTCGCGCACGTAGACCACGGCAAAACGACGCTGGTCGACGCCATGCTGAGGCAGTCCGGCGCCCTGACCCACCGTGGTGACGACGCCGTCGAACGACTGATGGACTCCGGTGACCTCGAGAAGGAAAAGGGCATCACCATCCTGGCGAAGAACACCGCCGTCCACCGCAAGAACCCGGACGGCAGCGTGACGGTGATCAACGTCATCGACACGCCTGGGCACGCCGACTTCGGTGGCGAGGTGGAGCGCGGGCTGTCGATGGTCGACGGTGTGCTGCTGCTCGTCGATGCCTCCGAAGGGCCGCTGCCGCAGACCCGATTCGTGCTGCGGAAGGCGCTGGCGGCGCATCTGCCCGTCATCTTGGTGGTGAACAAGACCGACCGGCCCGATGCGCGTATCGCCGAGGTCGTCTCCGAGAGCCACGACCTGCTGCTCGATGTCGCCTCCGACCTGGATGCGGAGGCCCAGAGGGCCGCCGAGGACGCGCTCGGACTGCCGACGCTGTACGCGTCTGGTCGCGCGGGCATCGCCAGCACCACCGAACCCGCCAATGGGGAAAACCCCGACGGCGACAACCTCGACCCGCTGTTCGACGTGCTGCTCGAGAACATCCCGCCGCCGCAGGGGGACCCGGAGGCCCCGCTGCAGGCCCTGGTGACCAACCTGGACGCTTCGGCCTTCCTCGGCCGCCTGGCGCTGGTCCGGATCTACAAGGGCAAGCTCAAGAAGGGTCAGCAGGTCGCCTGGATGCGCGAGGTGGACGGCCATCCGGTCATCACGAACGCCAAGATCACCGAGCTACTCGTCACCGAGGGCGTGGAACGTACGTCGACCGACGAGGCCGTCGCGGGTGACATCGTGGCCGTTGCGGGCATGCCCGAGATCATGATCGGCGACACCCTTGCCGACATCGACCACGCACACGCGCTGCCGCGGATCACCGTCGACGAGCCCGCGATTTCGGTGACGATCGGCACCAACACCTCGCCGCTGGCGGGCAAGGTGTCCGGACACAAGCTGACCGCCCGCATGGTGAAGTCGCGGCTGGACTCCGAACTGGTCGGCAATGTGTCGATCAAGGTCGTCGACATCGACCGGCCCGACGCGTGGGAGGTGCAGGGCCGAGGTGAGCTCGCCCTGGCGGTCCTGGTCGAGCAGATGCGCCGGGAGGGTTTCGAGCTGACCGTCGGCAAGCCGCAGGTGGTCACCAGGACGATCGACGGCAAACTCCACGAACCGTTCGAGGCGATGACGATCGACTGTCCCGACGAGTTCGTCGGCCCGATCACCCAGTTGATGGCCGCCCGCAAGGGCCGCATGGAAGAGATGACCAACCACGCGGCGGGCTGGGTCCGGATGGACTTCATCGTGCCCAGCCGCGGTCTGATCGGTTTTCGCACCGACTTCCTCACCCTTACCCGCGGCACCGGCATCGCCAACGCCGTCTTCGACGGCTACCGCCCGTGGGCCGGCGAGATCCGGGCGCGCCACACCGGCTCGCTGGTGTCCGACCGGACCGGTGCGGTCACGCCGTTCGCGATGATCCAGCTGTCTGACCGGGGGCAGTTCTTCGTCGAGCCCGGTGATGACACCTACGAGGGCCAGGTCGTCGGGATCAACCCGCGCGCCGAAGACCTCGACGTCAACGTCACCCGCGAGAAGAAACTCACGAACATGCGGTCCTCGACCGCCGATGTCTTCGAGACATTGGCCAAGCCACTTCAGCTCGACCTGGAGCAGGCCATGGAATTCTGCGCGAACGACGAATGTGTCGAGGTCACGCCGCAGATCGTCCGGGTTCGCAAGGTCGAGCTGGACGCCACCTCCCGAGCGCGCAGTAAGGCGCGAGCAAAGGCCCGGGGTTAGCTTTGGTGGCCCGCTTCGGTCGCGGGATTCGCCGAGCCGCTGCAGGAGCGCTCGATACTGTCATTCTCGTGCTGCATCGAGCCCGCCACTTCATCGTGATGATCGGCGTGCTGCTCGCGGTGGCGGGTTTGGCGCTGGCAGCCTGTACCGTCAACCCGCCGCCGGCGCCGCAAAGCACCGATACGCCGCACAATGCGCCGCCGCCTCCGCAGCGGGTCAGCCAGATCATCATGGGCATCGACTCGATCGGCGCCGGGTTCAACCCGCACCTGTTGTCTGATTTGTCACCGGTGAACGCGGCGATCAGTGCCCTGGTGTTGCCGAGCTCGTTTCGGCCGGTTCCGGATCCCAACACGCCGACGGGTTCGCGCTGGGAGATGGACCCGACCCTGCTGGTGTCCGCCGACGTGACCAACCAGAACCCGTTCACGGTGACCTACAAGATCCGGCCCGAGGCGCAGTGGACCGACAACGCTCCGATCGGGGCCGACGACTTCTGGTACCTGTGGCATCAGATGGTGACTCAGCCGGGGGTCGTCGATCCAGCCGGGTATGACCTGATCACCGGTGTGCAGTCACTCGAGGGCGGCAAGCAGGCCGTCGTCACCTTCGAGCAGCCGTATCCGGCCTGGAAGGAACTGTTCAACAACCTGCTGCCCGCGCACATCGTCAAGGACGTGCCAGGCGGTTTCGCGGCCGGGCTGGCCCGGGCGCTGCCGGTGACCGGCGGGCAGTTCCGGGTGGAGAACGTCGACCCGCAGCGCGACGAGATCCTGATCGCCCGCAACGACCGCTACTGGGGCTCGCCCGCCAAACCCGCGCTGATCCTGTTCCGCCGGGCCGGCGCGCCTGCGGCGCTGGCCGACTCGGTACGCAACGGTGACACCCAGGTGGCCCAGGTGCACGGCGGTTCGACGGCCTTCGCCCAGTTGTCTGCCATTCCCGACGTGCGCACCGCCCGGATCGTGACGCCGCGGGTCATGCACTTCACCCTGCGGGCGAACGAGCCCAAACTGTCCGACGCGCAAGTCCGCAAGGGGATTTTGGGGTTGCTCGATGTCGACCTGCTCGCCGCGGTGGGAGCGGGAAGCGACAACACGGTCACGTTGGACCAGGCCCAGATCCGTTCGCCGAGCGACCCGGGCTACGAGCCCACCGCGCCACCCGCGATGACCAAGCAGGCGGCGCTGGCGTTGCTGGCGGCATCGGGGTACCAGATCGAGAGCAACTCGTCACCATCACCGGCACCCACGACGACCTCGCCGGTGAGCACCGGGCCGCCGGAGGTCATCCACGGCCGCATCAGTAAGGACGGCAAACAGCTGGCACTGGTCGTCGGGGTGGCCTCGAACGATCCGACCTCGGTGGCCGTGGCCAACACGGCGGCCGACCAACTCCGCAGTGTGGGCATCGCCGCGTCGGTGGCGGCGCTGGACCCGGTCACGCTTTACCGCGACGCGCTCAACAACCACCAGGTGGACGCGATCGTGGGCTGGCATCAGGCCGGCGGCAACCTGGCGACGCTGCTGGCCTCCCGGTACGGCTGCCCCGCGCTGCAGGCCTCGGCGGTGCCGACCACGAATGCGCCTTCCAACGTTCCGGTGTCCACCCCCGCCGGCACGCCGCCTGCCGGGCCGGGCACCGCGTCTGCGCCACCGCCGTCGCCGTCACCATCGCCGTCGCACCCGCCTGAGCCAGGCGCACTGGTGCAGGCTCCGTCGAACCTGACCGGAATGTGTGATCGCAGCATCCAGTCGAACATCGATGCCGCGCTCAACGGCACCAAGAACATCAACGAGGTCGTCACCGCGGTCGAACCGCGACTGTGGAACATGTCGACCGTGCTGCCGATCTTGCAGGACACCACGATCGTCGGGGCCGGCCCGAGCGTGCAGAACGTCAGCCTGTCCGGCGCGGTACCGGTCGGCATTGTGGGCGACGCCGGTGAATGGCTGAAAACCGGGCCTTAACCCGGGTAGCTACTCCGCCCGCGCGGACGCCTCGGACGACCTTGGCGGGATCACGGCGTCGACGACCAGGGCCAGCTCCCGCCGGTTCGGCGGTTCCCCGGTGAGCAGGAAGTGGTGGTTGATCAACGCCGGTCCGATGCGCGCGGTCAGCGGGGTGAGGGTGGCCGGGTCGACTTCGCCGGCCTCGACGCCGGCTTGCAGGATCGATTCGGTGATCTTCAGCCGCGGGCCCACCACGGCGTCGGCGAAGATGATGCGCATTTCGGGTTCGTGCAGCAGCTGATGGATGGTGTCCAGGCCGGGAAAGGCGGTCTTGCCGGCTAACACGTCGCGGTGCGCGATGAACAGCGTCAGCAGGGCATCCCTGGCCGACCGGCCCGAGCGCGGCTCGGGCATCGGCGGCAACGCGAAAACCAGCGCGGCATGCACCAGATCATGCTTGCTGGCCCAGCGCCGGTACAGCGCCGCTTTGCCGGTATGGGCGCGCGCCGCGATTCCTTCCATCGTCAACCTGCCGTATCCGACTTGCGAGAGTTCGGCCAACGTGGCTTCGTAGAGCGCACGTTCGAGCACCTCGCCTCGCCGGCGGCTGCGGCTGAACTTCGGTGCGGTTTGGGTGACGTGCGCCATTTCACGATAGTAGCCATCGCCGTTCCTATTTGCGGCGCCCACGGTAGGGTGCCTCCATGCCGGATACACCGCGGCTGCTGTTCGTCCATGCGCATCCCGACGACGAGAGCCTCAGCAACGGCGCGACCATTGCCCACTACACCGCCCGCGGAGCACAGGTGTGGGTCGTCACCTGCACGCTCGGCGAGGAGGGTGAGGTCATCGGGGACCGCTGGGCCGAACTCGCCGTCGATCGCGCGGATCAACTGGGCGGCTACCGAATTGGCGAGCTCACCGCGGCCTTACAGGTGTTGGGCGTCGGCGCACCCATCTATCTGGGCGGCGCCGGCCGCTGGCGTGACTCGGGCATGGTCGGCACCGCGAAGCGGCGTCGGCAGCGGTTCGTCGACGCCGACGACCGCGAGGCCGTCGGGGCGCTGGTGGCCATCATTCGCCGGCTGCGCCCCCACGTCGTCGTGACCTATGACCCCAACGGCGGATACGGCCACCCCGACCACATCCACGCCCACGAAGTCACCACGGCCGCGGTTGCTGCGGCGGGTGGCCCGGACTATCGGGACTACCCGGGCGAGCCGTGGCAGGTGCCGAAGTTCTACTGGACCGTCCTCGCCGAAAGCGCATTCGCGGTCGGCTGGGACGCGCTGGGTCCCGACGATCTGCTGCCCGGGTGGGTCAAACCGCCGCCAGAAGAGTTCGACTTCGGATACTCCGACGACAAGATCGGCGCTGTCGTCGAGACCGATCCCGAGGCGCGCGGCGCGAAAACGGCGGCGCTTGCCGCGCACGCGACCCAAGTGGTGGTCGGCCCGACAGGTCGTGCCTGCGCCCTGTCGAACAACATGGCGCTGCCGATCGTGGGCGAAGAACACTATGTCCTGGTCGCCGGCCTAGCCGGGGATCGCGATGAGCGTGGCTGGGAAACAGATCTGCTCGCGGGGCTTGATCTGACCGCGGCCCACACGCGGTAGGCTGCCAAACAAGGCAGCCACGGAAGGAACTCGCATGGACCCTGACATGGACCCTAATATGCAGCATTGGCAGGATCGGCTCGACAGCCTGCAGTGGGTGGTCGGCTCGATAATGTCGCAGTTCGACAGCGTCCCGACCTGACCGAAACCAAGCCGCGCTCGGCGTCCGCTGAGGATTCCAGCGCAACAGACCCCGCTATTCGCGTCGTTGTCTTGGCGCTGCTGGCAGTCGACGGGGTCCTCTCCGCACTCGCCGGGGCCCTGCTGCTGCCTTTCTATATCGGCACGATTCCGTTTCCGATCAGCGGATTGCTCAGCGGGCTGGTCAATGCGGCCCTGGTGTGGGCCGCCGGGAAATGGACCAGATCGCCGCGACTGACCGCACTGCCGTTGTGGACCTGGTTGTTGACTGTGGCGGTGATCAGCATGGGCGGGCCCGGAGACGACATCATCCTGGGCGGCCAGGGCATGCTGGCCTACGGGGCTCTGGTGCTGATCGTGCTGGGGGTGGTGCCACCGGTATGGGTGTTGTGGTGGCACGGACAGCACGGCTGACATTGGCCCACTCGCCGGGATGGTCGACCGCGTCGCGGCCGGGCCCTGAGGCTACTGTTGCGCGTATGTCACCCCGAGTTGCCAAGATTTTTGGGACACGCGGATGAAATTCGATCGTGGGGAAGTTGCACCAACGTGGCACTGACTCCGGGCCAGGAGCCCACCAACCTGGCTAGCCCCGTCGTCCCGCCGAAGGTTAATGCCTCGGCCCTGCGGCGGGTGCTGCGCCGGGCCCGCGACGGCGTGGCCCTCAATATCGATGAGGCGGCGGTCGCGATGACCGCGCGCGGTGCCGATCTTGTCGAGCTGTGCGCCAGCGCGGCACGGGTGCGCGATGCGGGTCTGGAATCGGCCGGACGCCGCGGAGCGGGCGGTCGGCTTCCGATCACCTACTCGCGCAAGGTTTTCATCCCGGTCACCCACCTGTGCCGGGACAACTGCCACTACTGCACGTTCGTCACCGTGCCGGGCAAGCTGCGCGCCCAGGGCGCTGGCATGTACCTGGAGCCCGACGAGATCCTAGACATCGCCCGGCGTGGCGCCGAACTCGGTTGCAAAGAAGCACTATTCACCCTCGGTGACCGGCCGGAAGATCGGTGGGCCGAGGCCAGCCAGTGGCTCGATGAACGCGGTTACGATTCCACGCTGTCCTATGTTCGGGCGATGGCGATCCGGGTGCTGGAGGAAACCGGGCTGTTGCCGCACCTGAACCCGGGCGTGATGAGCTGGTCGGAGATGTCGCGGCTCAAGCCGGTGGCGCCGTCCATGGGCATGATGCTGGAGACGACGTCGCGTCGGCTGTTTGAGACGAAAGGGCTTGCGCACTACGGCAGCCCGGACAAAGACCCGGCGGTGCGACTGCGCACGCTCACTGACGCGGGCCGGTTGTCCATCCCGTTCACCACCGGCCTACTGGTCGGCATCGGGGAGACGTTGGTCGAACGCGCCGACACCCTGCATGCGATTCGCAAGTCACACAAAGAGTTCGGGCATGTCCAAGAAGTGATCGTGCAGAACTTCCGGGCCAAGGAAAACACCGCGATGGCCGGCGTCCCCGACGCCGGGATCGAGGATTACCTGGCGACGGTGGCGGTTGCACGGTTGGTGCTGGGGCCCGGTATGCGAATTCAGGCGCCGCCCAACCTGGTATCCCGCGAGGAATGCCTGGCGTTGGTCGCTGCCGGAGTCGACGACTGGGGCGGCGTATCGCCGCTGACACCCGACCACGTCAATCCCGAACGGCCTTGGCCTGCTTTGGCCGAGTTGGCCGCCGTCACCGCTGAGGCCGGATTCGACTTGGTGCAGCGGTTGACCGCCCAACCCAAATATGTCCAAGCCGGTGCCGCCTGGATCGACCCGCGGGTGCAGAGTCACGTTGCGGCGCTAGCGGATCCGGCGACCGGCCTGGCCCGCGATGTCAACCCGACGGGCCTGCCATGGCAGGAGCCCGACGACGTGGAGTCCGCCGGACGCGTCGATCTCAATGCGTCGATCGATACCGAAGGTCGCAACAGCGAAGCCCGCAGCGATCTCGACAGCGCCTTTGGTGACTGGGAATCGATTCGCGCACACGTGAATGAGCTGGCCGCTCGGGCTCCTGAACGCATCGATACCGACGTGCTCGCCGCGTTGGCCTCGGCTGAACGCGACCCCGGCAGCTGCACCGACGACGAGTATCTGGCGCTAGCGACCGCCGACGGGTCTGCGCTGGAAGCCGTCGCCGCGCTTGCTGATTCGCTTCGCCGCGATGCGGTCGGCGACGACGTGACGTTCGTGGTGAACCGCAACATCAACTTCACCAACATCTGCTACACGGGGTGCCGTTTCTGCGCGTTCGCGCAGCGCAAGGGTGATGCCGACGCGTATTCGCTGTCCGCCCAGGAGGTTGCCGACCGCGCGTGGGAGGCGCACGTCGAGGGTGCGACCGAGGTGTGCATGCAGGGTGGTATCGATCCCGAGCTTCCGGTCACCGGGTACGCCGATCTGGTGCGTGCCGTCAAGGCCCGGGTTCCGTCGATGCATGTGCATGCGTTTTCGCCGATGGAGATCGCCAACGGGGTGACCAAGAGCGGGTTGAGTATTCGCGAGTGGCTGATCAGCCTGCGGGAGGCCGGGCTGGGCAGCATCCCCGGCACCGCCGCCGAAATTCTGGACGACGAAGTGCGCTGGGTGCTCACCAAGGGCAAGCTGCCGACCTCGTTGTGGATCGAGATCGTGAGCACCGCGCACGAGGTGGGCCTGCGGTCGTCGTCGACGATGATGTACGGGCATGTGGACAGTCCCCGGCATTGGGTCGGCCACCTGAACGTGTTGCGCGATATCCAGGACCGCACCGGTGGTTTCACCGAGTTTGTGCCGTTGCCGTTCGTGCACCAGAGCTCGCCGTTGTATCTGGCCGGCGCGGCGCGCCCCGGGCCCACCCACCGCGATAACCGCGCGGTGCATGCGCTGGCGCGAATCATGTTGCACGGCCGAATTTCCCAGATTCAGACCAGCTGGGTCAAGCTCGGCGTGACGCGCACGCAGGTGATGCTCAACGGCGGGGCCAATGACCTGGGCGGCACCTTGATGGAGGAGACCATCTCGCGGATGGCCGGCTCCGAATACGGGTCGGCGAAGACGGCGGCCGAGCTGGCCGCGATCGCCGAGGGCATCGGGCGCCCGGCACGGCAGCGGACCACCACTTACAGCCCGTTGGCCGCGTAGTTGCGCGTGCTTGTCGGGGGTTCCGGGTATACCCGGAACCGTGGACGGCATCGACGACGAGCGATTTCCCGAGTGGCAGCCTTTTGTCGATGCGGTGCAGCAGCGCCGACCCGACACCGGCACCTGGTGTGAAGCGTGGACGGTGCGTGACATCGTCATCCACCAAGCCGGAAACGCCGAGGAACTCGCCCGGGTACTGGGCGCGCACTTGGCAGGCGAACCCGTCGGCACCCGCGGCTTCGCGGAGCGCGAGGCACCACTGCGTGCGCTGGGCGACGCCGACCTGTGGGACGCGCTGACGCACCGGATGGCCACCCTGAATCGGGTCGCGGCCGCGGCCGACGAGGTGTCCGCCGATACCGACGTCGCCTGGACCGGCCGGACCATGAAGGTGCCCTGGTTCGCCGAGCACATGCGCGAAGAGCTGGTGCTGCACGGCTGGGATATCACCGGAGACCCCGATATCCCGACGCCCTTCCAGGCCGCGCTGGCCCAGCCATGGATGACGACGCACAGTGTGATTGCGGTGGGACGTCCGCTAGTGGCGAAGGGCGCCAAGCGATTGGCGCCCGGTGAACATGTCGACGCTCGACTGCGAGTTGCCGGCACTGACGACGTCGTGCTGCGTGCCGATGCGGATCACACCACTATCGGCATGGCCGATCCGGATGGCCCAGCCACGCTGGAAACCGACGCGGCGGCGCGGGTGTTGCTGCTGTGGGGCCGTAGACCCGCCAACCCCTCGCGAATTTGCAGCCGCGTCGGACCCGAAGCTTTAGGCCGAGTGCGCCAGCTGCTGAGCGGTTACTGAACTACTGCGCCGGTCGGCTCAGTAGTTGTTACAGACGACGGCGACTTGCTGGATGGTGTTGAAGTACTTCGCGGCCGCCGGCATGCCCTGGATCTGGGCGGCCATCTGCTGGCGCTTGGGCGGCGGGGAAGCGAGGAACTGACGGATGTAGTTCTGCGCGAACGGCGAATCGTTCAACTGCTGGGCGGTGGCAGGGTCTTGCGCGTTGAGGGCCGCCATCACCTGGCCGTAGTTGCAGGTGGTGTTGATGATCGGGTCCAGGGGATCCGCGGACGCCACACCGGTCACAGCGGACAGGGCCAACGCCGCACCGCCGACTCCAGCGGCCAATTTCGCCAACGACAGCCTCACCATTGTGGACACCTTCCGAAGTTAATGCATCGTCTGAGACGGCAGCTGCCTCAGCGATTGCCGTCCCGATCGAGGCTACCAGCCCCCGCTGGCTTGCTTGTATTGCACTGTTATTCGCAGACATCGCCGCAAACGTAACTATGTGCAGGTCAATAGCTTAGTGACGTTGGTCACATCCGACGCGCACGGCGATGACGCGGTACGGCCGGTCCGGCTGGGCTATCGCACAGCGTCGCCGGGGAAGCGCAGGGAAGACCCTGCGTGGCCTCCCGCGGGGATGCCTGACGCCATGCAATCCTGCTGTGCGTGCCATGTAGTTGACGTGTATGTGCGACGTCTAGTATCAGTAACCGAACGCCTTGTTGAACGGCCGGGGAGCGCCACGGCGAGGCAGCAGCAGCCCATGACAAGCAAATAAGCGAAACGTTGAGGAGACGCACGTGACGTACACGATCGCCCAACCTTGCGTCGACATTAAAGACAAGGCGTGCATCGAGGAGTGCCCCGTCGACTGCATCTATGAGGGCGCCCGGATGCTGTTCATCCACCCCGATGAATGCGTCGACTGCGGGGCCTGCGAACCGGTCTGCCCCGTCGAAGCGATCTATTACGAAGACGATGTTCCTGAGCAGTGGAACCAGTACACCCAGATCAACGCCGACTTCTTCGAAGAACTGGGATCGCCGGGCGGTGCGGCCAAGGTCGGCATGACCGAGAACGACCCGCAGGCGGTTAAGGATCTCCCGCCCCAGGGCGAAGGCGACTGAGCGAGCCGGTGCGTGGCGAGCGGCCCTCCGTGTCGGCGTCCCTACCGGAGTTCCCCTGGGACACCTTGGCTGACGCGAAAGCGCTGGCCGCGTCGCATTCGGACGGAATCGTCGACCTATCCGTCGGCACCCCAGTCGACCCCGTCGCCCCGCTGATTCAAGAGGCGCTGGCCGCTGCGGGTTCCGAACCGGGATATCCGGCGACCGCCGGCACCGCGCGATTGCGGAAATCGGCCGTGGCCGCGCTGCGCCGACGCTTCGGCATCACCGGGCTGCCGGAGGCGGCCGTGCTGCCGGTGATCGGCACCAAAGAACTCATCGCCTGGTTACCGACCCTGCTGGGCCTGGGGCCGGCGGATGTGGTCGTGGTACCCGAGCTGGCCTATCCGACATACGACGTGGGCGCCCGGCTGGCCGGCGCGCAAGTGGTGCGCGCCGACTCGCTGACCCAGTTGGGTCCGCAATCCCCGGCGCTGATCTACCTGAACTCGCCGAGCAACCCGACCGGGCGGGTGCTGGGCCCCGATCACCTGCGCAAGGTGGTCGGCTGGGCGCGTGAACGCGGTGCCCTGGTGGCTTCCGACGAGTGCTATCTGGGTCTGAGTTGGGATGCCGAGCCGCTTTCGGTGCTGCATCCCTCGGTGTCCGACGGCGACCACACCGGGTTGCTGGCCGTGCATTCGCTCTCGAAGAGTTCGTCGTTGGCCGGCTACCGGGCCGGCTTTGTCGCCGGCGATCCGGCGGTGGTCGCCGAGCTGCTGGCCGTGCGCAAACACGCCGGGATGATCGTCCCGACGCCGGTGCAATCCGCCATGGTCGCAGCGCTGGACGACGACGACCACGAAAAAGTGCAGCGAGAGCGGTACGCCCGACGACGCGACGAGCTGGCACCGGCCCTGCGCTCGGCCGGATTCGCCATCGACCATTCCGAGGGCGGTCTATATCTGTGGGCCAGCCGCGGCGAGCCGTGCCACGACAGCGTCGCGTGGTTGGCCGCGCGGGGCATCCTGGTCGCGCCCGGCGATTTCTACGGCCCGGGCGGCGCCCGGCATGTCCGCGTCGCGCTGACCGCGACCGACGAACGCATTGCCGCCGCCGTACAACGGCTGACTGCTCCCGCTGTGCCCTAACTCACGGCAGAATGCACCGAAGGCATTGAACTTCGGTTAAGGAAGTGGTTGTGACAACTACGGCTAGTACCGCTGGCAAGCTGCGCATCCCGCTGTCGATAGCTGACATAGCCAAGCGCATCTTTTTGGGAAAGCCCCTGATCACCGATGACCTGGCGTCCGAAAAGTTATCGAATCCCGTTGCACTTGGCGCACTTTCGCCGGACGCGATCTCGTCGACCGCCTACGGCAGCGAGCAGATCCTGATCGAACTGCTACCCCATGCCGGGCTGGCGGCTTTTGCGCTTTTGCTGCCCATCAACGGCGTCATCTTGCTGATTCTGGTGTTGGTGGCCGCGTCGTATCGGCAGGTCGTCATGACCTATACCCGGGCGGGCGGGTCCTACATCGTGGCTCGGGAGAACTTTGGGCCGCGAGTCGCGCAGATCGCGGCGGCAGCCCTGCTGATCGACTACGTCGTCACGGTGGCGGTGCAGGCGGCGGCGGGCACGGTTGCCGTGGCGTCGGCGATCCCGGCATTGGGTCCCTACAGCCTGACGATCACGGTCAGCGTGGTGATTCTCATCTGCTTCGCCAACCTGCGCGGCTTACGAGAAGCGGGCCGACCATTCGCGGTGCCAACCTACTTCTTCATCACCATGATCTCCCTGACGATCGTGACCGGCGTCGTCCGGGAAATATTCGGGGATTTACCGGTATACGACGCTGCGCGCATCGCCGGAGCGGTGCCGGTCCATCAGGGCAATGGCCTGGTGATGGGCGCGACGGTCCTGGTGTTGCTGCGTGCGTTCGCCAACGGTGGTTCGTCGCTGACCGGAGTCGAGGCGATCTCCAATACGGTCACCGTTTTCCAGAAGCCGCAGGGCCTCAACGCGCGCCGGGTGCTCACCGCGATGGCCTGCATTCTCGGATTCTTGCTCGCCGGAGTGGCCTATCTGGCCTATGTCACTCACGCCACCCCTTATGTCGCCGGCTATCCCTCGGTGTTGTCCGAGATTGGCCGTGCGGTCTTCGGCACCGGGGTGGTGGGCAACGTCTTCTACGTTCTGGTCCAAACGTCGACCGCGGCCATCTTGTTCACCGGCGCGAATACCAGTTTCAACGGTTTCCCGGCGCTGGCCAGTTTCGTCGCCGAAGACCGTTTCCTGCCGAGCCAGCTGATGAAACGCGGTCACCGTCTGGTGTTTTCGAACGGAATCATCGCGCTCACGGCATTGTCGGTGGCGTTGCTGCTGGTCACCGGCGGGTCGGTCAACGCGTTGGTTCCCTTTTACGCGATCGGCGTGTTCACCGGTTTCTCGATGGCCGGCTACGGCATGACCAAATACCATCTGACGCAGCGCGAACCCGGATGGCGGCGCAAGCTGGCGATCAACCTGTCCGCGGCGATCCTGTCCACCATCGTGGTCGGCATTTTCGCAGTGGCCAAGTTCACCGAGGGTGCGTGGTTGGTAGTTGTTGTGTTTCCGGTGCTGGTGTTCTTCCTGATCCGCCTCAACCGGGAATATCGGGCCGAGGCAGCCATTCTCGAGATGTTCCGCACCGATCGGCCCGACTTGGTGAAATACGCGCGCCACAAGGTGTTTGTCTTCGTGAACTCGGTCGACCTCGCGGTGATCGAAGCGCTTCGCTACGGCAGAGGATTGCGGGCCGACGAATTGATTGCGGTGCACTTCATGGTTGACGCGGCGTATGCCGCGCAACTGCGAAAGCGCTGGGATCACTTCGAACTCGACACCCGGCTGCGGGTGGTCGACTGCCCGGACCGGCGAATCACTCGGGCGGCGCAGTTGTTTGTCGCCAAGGCTCGCGACGAGCAATCGGACACCAATGTGACGGTGCTGTTGCCACGTCGAACGTATGCGCCGCTGATCGGGCGACTGCTCCACGACCGCACCGCGGACAAGATCGCCCGGGCCGTCAGCCTTATCCCGGACGCCGCGGCAACGATCGTCCCGTACGACGTTCAGTCGCGGATCCAGGAGGCGTACCCCGAACGCTTCGAGCAGAAAGTCACCCGCGAACTCGACAAGGTCGAAGCGTGGGTTTCCCGGGGCGAGGACCAGGACATCGAAGCCTATGAACACCCTGACCCGTCGCGGTCGGTGATCACGGTGGCGGGCCTGATCCCGGGCAACCGCGCCACCTTCGAAGGACGCGTCAACCAAGTCGAGGACATCACCCGGGGCAAGCGCACCCTGCGTTCGATCGTCGTCGGCGACCACAGCGGCGAGATCGGCATTACCTTCCGGCCCGGCCACGGCGGCGCCGACATCCAGCCCGGTCAGCTGTTGCGGATCATCGGCAAGCCCAAGCAGACCGGCAACCGGCCGCTATCCATGCTGGACCCGGCGTACCACATCGTCGAGGACCCGGCCAAGGCCGGAAGGCCGGAAAAGCCCGCGGAAGCCAGCGATTAGATTCGGTGACGGATAGCGGCGCCAGGAAATGTCGGGCCGCGCCCGCGCAGCGACGGAAAGGGCGGAGACGACAGTGCTCAAACGACTGGTAGCCCCGTTGGTGTCCCTGTTGAATCTCGCGTTCACCGCCAACGGCTACCGGCCGTTGTCCAAGGGTGGATACGGCTCGGGGTTCGCATTCGCCTACGGCGTGTTCGCGTCGGAACTCCCGGTGCAAAGCCTCGGCGTCCAGCTCACCGCGGTGACGGCGCTGACGCGCCGGCTGCCACCGCGGCTGCGCTGGTTCTGCTGGCTGCTCACCCTGGTGTCCGGGGTGGGGTTGCTCGGCCTGCGTCAGCTCGGGCACCGGGCCAACGAGCCGCTGACCGCGGCGCTGGATGCCGGCCTGGGTCCCGAACGCCGCACGGAATCGGGTGACCTGTGGAAGCGTCCCGCACCCGGAGGTGCGACCGCGAAGAAACCGGGCGCGGCACGCATGTTGCGGGTCTACCGCGACTACGCACACGACGGCGACATCAGTTACGGGGAGTTCGGGTCGCGCAACCACCTCGACATCTGGCGGCGGCCCGACCTCGACCGCAATGGGCGGGCGCCGGTGTTGCTGCAGATTCCCGGCGGTGCCTGGATGGTGGGAAACAAACGCGGACAGGCGCATCCGTTGATGAGTCATCTGGCCGAGCTGGGCTGGATCTGCGTGGCCATCAACTACCGGCTCAGCCCGCGTTCTACCTGGCCCGATCACATCGTCGACGTCAAACGTGCGATCGCCTGGACGAAGGAGCACATCGCGGAGTACGGCGGCGACCCAGACTGGATCGCCATCACCGGGGGTTCGGCGGGCGGCCATCTGACTTCGCTGGCCGGGCTCACGTCCAACGATCCGCGATTTCAGCCGGGCTTCGAGGACGCCGATACCCGAGTTGACGCGGCCGTCCCGTTCTATGGCGTCTACGACTTCACCGCAACCGGCAATGAGATACATCCGCTCATGGCGCCGATGGTGGCCAAGAACGTATTCAAGCTGCATCGCGCGGAGGTCGCCGAGCCGTTTCGGGATGCCTCGCCGATCAGCCACGTGCATCAAGACGCCCCACCGTTTTTCGTGCTGCACGGCACCAACGACTCGTTGGTCCCCGTCGGGCAAGCCCGCAGTTTCGTGGCGCGGCTGCGCGAGGTCAGCCACGAATCCGTGGTCTACGCCGAGTTGCCGTATGCACAGCACGCTTTCGATATCTTCGGGTCTGCCCGCGCGGCGCACGCCGCGGTGGCAGTCGAGCAATTCCTCGCCGAGATCTACACCCGTCGCGTCGTCCTCGGGCAAACACGGACGGTGCCTGCGGCCAGCGGCGGCGGTCACTGAGTGTGCAATTGCTCACTGACAACAGGGGATTCGGCGTGTCCGGAGTGACCGGCCTCGTCGGGACGCGGTAGTTTTTAGACGCTAGGCTAATTATTTGGATCGGTACGCTGATCCTGCAGATTACGAATTTGAGCGAATGTACGGGGATTGCGCGCGTAGGCGCGCTCGGGGCATCTACCGCATTCGCCTGACTGTTGACTGAGTGCCCAATACGCATGGGCGAGAAATGGGGGGGCTGCGCTTTGCGCACCGCAACTGTCACACCCGTCGCCGTGATAGGCATGGCCTGCCGACTTCCCGGTGGTGTCGATTCCCCGCAACTTTTGTGGGAAGCGTTGTTGCGCGGTGACGACTTCATCGGCGAGATTCCCGCCGATCGGTGGGACGCGGACTTGTACTACGACCCCGAACCCGGTGTGCCCGGCCGATCGGTATCGCGTTGGGGCGCGTTCCTGGACGATGTCGGCGGCTTCGACTGCGACTTCTTCGGCCTGACCGAGCGGGAGGCCACCGCGATCGACCCGCAGCATCGTTTGCTGCTGGAGACATCGTGGGATGCCATCGAGCACGCCGGTCTGGATCCGGCGACACTGGCGCAAACTCAGACCGGCGTCTTCGTGGGATTGACTCACGGCGACTACGAGCTGCTGTCCGCCGATTGCGGTGCGGCGGAAGGGCCTTATGGGTTCACCGGCACGTGCAACAGCTTCGCGTCCGGCCGAGTGTCGTACACCCTCGGCCTGCACGGCCCTGCGTCCACGGTGGATACGGCGTGTTCGTCCGGGTTGATGGCCGTGCACCAAGCCTGCGGCAGCCTGGACACCGGCGAAAGCGAGCTCGCCCTCGCCGGCGGCGTGGTCGTGATACTCGAGCCGCGGAAGTCCATTGCCGGATCGCTGCAGGGCATGTTGTCGCCCACCGGTCGTTGCCATGCCTTCGACGCCGCGGCCGATGGATTCACCTCCGGTGAGGGTTGCGTGGTGCTGTTGCTCAAGCGGTTGGACGACGCGCAGCGCGACGGAGATCGCATCCTGGCCGTCGTCCGGGGCACCTCGGCCAATCAGGACGGCCGCACCGCGAACATCGCGGCGCCGTCGGAGCAGGCGCAAGTCGCGGCCTATCGCAAGGCGCTGGCGGTCGGCGGCGTCGACCCCGCCACGGTCGGCATGGTCGAAGCACACGGCACCGGCACCCCGGTGGGAGATCCCGTCGAATACGCGAGTCTGGCCGCGGTGTACGGCACCGAGGGGCCCTGCGCGCTGGCATCGGTGAAGACGAACTTCGGCCACATGCAGTCGACGTCGGGCGCGCTAGGGATGATGAAGGCGATCCTTGCGCTCGAGCACGGCCTGGTCCCGCAGAACCTGCACTTCAACCGGTTGCCCGATCAGCTGGCCGCGATCCCCACCGAACTCTTCGTCCCGCAGGCCAACACGTCCTGGCCCACCAACGGCCACCACCCGCGCCGCGCCGCGGTGTCCTCGTATGGAATGTCCGGCACCAACGTGCACGCCGTGCTGGAACAGGCACCGGCGTCCGCATCGGCACCGGTGCCCGCGCACGCGGACACGGACGCGCCGCTGTTGTTCCCGGTATCGGCGACCTCGGCCGAACAACTGCGGGTGACAGCCGCCCGGCTGGCGGATTGGGTGGACGAGCATGGCAGCGCGGCGAACAACGCCGCCGGGCTGTACGACGTGGGTTACACCCTGTCACGCCGCCGGGGGCACCGGCCGGTGCGCGCGATGGTGCCGGCGAGCAGCTTCGACGAACTGAGTGCGGCCTTGCGCGGCGTCGCCGACAGCGAGATTCCCTACCAGCCCGCGGTCGGGCAAGACGACCGCGGTCCGGTGTGGGTGTTCTCCGGGCAAGGCTCGCAGTGGTCGAAGATGGGCGCCGAACTGCTGGCCACCGAGCCGGTCTTCGCCGCAACCGTCGCGGCGATCGAGCCGCTGATCGCCAAGGAGTCGGGCTTTTCGGTGACCGAGGCCATGTCGGCGGCAGAGCCGGTCAGCGGGATCGACCGCGTCCAGCCGACGATCTTCGCGGTGCAGGTGGCGTTGGCCGAGACGATGAAGTCCTATGGGGTGCGCCCGGGGGCGGTTATCGGGCACTCGCTCGGTGAGGCTGCCGCGGCCGTCGTCGCGGGAGCGCTGTCGCTTGAAGACGGATTGCGCGTCATCTGCCGCCGCTCGCGGCTGATGACCCGCATCGCCGGTAGCGGTGCCATGGCATCGGTGGAATTGCCTGGCCAACAAGTGCTGTCGGAGCTCACCGCTCGCGGAGTGTCCGACGTCGTGCTGGCTGTGGTCGCCTCACCGACGTCGACCGTGGTCGGTGGTAACACCCAGTCGATTCGCGACCTGGTGGCGATGTGGGAAGAGCAGGATGTGCTGGCACGTGAGGTGGCGGTGGACGTCGCCTCGCACTCGCCGCAGGTCGATCCGATCCTTGACGAGTTGCTCGAAGTCCTCGCCGATCTCGAGCCGAAAGCACCCGAAGTTCCGTACTACTCGGCCACCTTGTGGGACCCCCGGGAGCGGCCGTCGTTCACCGGCGACTATTGGGCCGAAAACCTGCGTTACACAGTGCGATTCGCCGCCGCCGTGCAGGCCGCGTTGAAGGACGGGTTCCGGGTCTTCGCGGAGCTGGCCCCGCACCCGCTGCTCACCTACGCCGTCGAGCAGAACGCCGCTAGCCTCGACGTGCCGATCGCCGCGC
This sequence comes from uncultured Actinomycetota bacterium, assembly GCA_963826365.1. GTDB lineage: Bacteria > Actinomycetota > Actinomycetes > Mycobacteriales > Mycobacteriaceae > Mycobacterium. The sequence goes on from CAWGXA010000027.1 coordinate 322,255, forward strand.
TGGCGGCCATGCGGCGCGAGCAGGAGCTGCCATTCGGTTTGCGGGGTTTTGTCGCCGACGTGCACAGCGCCGGCGCCGCGGTGGACTTCAACACCCAGTACCCGGATGGGCGGTTGGTGGATGCACCGCTGCCGACCTGGACGCACCGCAAGCTGCTGCTGAGCCGGGAATCCACCGAACAGGTGCATGGGTCCTCGGTGCAGGCCGTGCACCCGCTGCTTGGTGCGCACGTGCATCTGCTGGAGGAGCCCGAGCGCCACGTGTGGCAGGGCGAGGTCGGCATTGCGGCGCACCCGTGGCTCGCCGACCACCAACTGCACAATGTGGCAACGCTTCCCGGTGCCGCCTACTGCGAGATGGCGTTGACTGCCGCGCGCACCGCCTTGGGCGACGACTCCGAGGTGCACGACATCACCTTCGAGGCGACGCTGTTGCTGGACGACGAGAGGCTGGCATCGTCGGCGGCGACGGTCTCCGCGTCCGGTGCCCTGCAGTTCGCGGTCGAAACGCATGATGAGGGCCAGCGGGTCCGTCGGTCCACCGCGCTGCTGCACGCCGCGACGGATCTTCAGGCGCCGCCCGCACACGACATCGATGCGCTGATCGCCAGCCACCCGTTGCGGCTGGACGGCGCCGAATTGCGGGACGCCTTCGACGGTGTCGGCATTCACTACGGTCCGGCCTTCGCGGGTCTGGCCGCCGCCTACACCGCCGACGAAATCAACGGGAGCGACGGCGAAGTCACCACCGCGCTGGCCGAGGTCGCGCTGCCCGGCGCCATCCGCTCACAGCAGTCGGCCTATGCGACGCACCCGGCGCTGCTCGACGCCTGCTTCCAATCGGTGATCGTGCATCGGCAGGTGCAAAAGGCGGGCGCGGGCGGTCTGCTATTGCCCGTGGGTGTGCGCAGACTGCGCAACTACCACTCGACCCGCAACGCGCAGTACTGCCTCACCCGGGTCACCGCGTCGCCGGCCGGTGAGTGCGAGGCCGACCTGGAAATCTTGGACGGGCACGGGACGGTGCTGTTGACCGTCGAGGGGCTGCAGCTGTCCGCCGGGGTCTCGCAGCACGAACGCGACAATCGGGTGCTCAACGAGCGGCTGTTCACCATGGAGTGGGAGCCGCGCGAGCTGCCGGAGGTACCGCAGATCGAGCCGGGTTGCTGGCTGCTGCTCAGCGCGTCCGACGGTGATCAGTTGACCGAGCAACTCGGCAAGGCATTGAATTCCGATGGCGCGCAATGCGTATGCGCGCCCCTGCCCGTCGGGCAATTGGATTCGCTGGACGGTACCGCGCTGCGTTCGCTGCTCAGCGGGAAAGCTCTGGGCGGTTCGAACGGCTTCGGACCCCATGGACCTCGCAACGGCCTCACTGGTGTGGTCGTGGTGACAGCACCGCCGGCCGATGATGCCGAGTTGCGGCGGGGCCGCGATTACGTGGCGCGCCTTGTCGCGATCGCCCGAGAGCTTGCGGAGCTGCCCGGCGAGGTGCCTCGGCTGTTCGTGGTGACCAGAAACGCCGCCACCGTGAGTGAGAACGAACTGGCAAACCTGGAGCAAGCCGGGCTGCGCGGGCTGATGCGGGTGATCGACTCCGAATACCCACATCTGAGCGCCACCCAAATCGATGTGGACGATCACACCGACGCTGCGCAAGTGTCGCGGCAATTGCAGAGCGGTTCTGAAGAGGACGAAACCGCTTGGCGCACCGGCGATTGGTACACCGCCCGGCTGCGGTCCGGTCCGCTGCGCCCGGCCGACCGGCTGACCACGGTAGTCGACCACGAGCGCGACGGCATGCGGTTGGAGGTCCGCACCCCCGGTGACCTCGAATCACTGGAATTCGTTGCGTTCGGCCGGGTTTCGCCGGGACCGGGTGAGATCGAGGTCGCGGTGACCGCGTCCAGCGTCAACTTCGCCGACGTTCTGGTCGCCTTCGGTCAATACCCCACCTTCGAGGGCTACCGGCAACAGTTGGGCATTGACTTCGCCGGTGTGGTGACCGCAGTCGGGCCGGATGTCACCGAGCACCGGGTCGGTGACCGGGTGGCCGGCTTGTCGCGCAACGGTTGCTGGAGCACGTTCGTCACCAGCGATGCCCGGCTGGCCGTCGCATTGCCGCCCGAGGTCCCGCTCGCCGAGGCCGCTGCCATCCCTACCGCGGCCGCGACCGCGTGGTACGGCCTACACGATCTGGCGCACATCACAGCGGACGACAAGGTGCTGATCCACTCCGGTACTGGCGGTGTGGGGCAGGCGGCGATCGCAATCGCGCGCGCCGTGGGATGCGAGATCTTCGCGACCGCGGGCAGCCCGCAGCGCCGACAGCTGCTGCGCGACATGGGCATCAAGCACGTCTACGACTCGCGCAGCACCGAATTCGCCGAGCAGATCCGCAACGACAGCGACGGCTACGGCGTCGACGTCGTGCTCAACTCGCTGCCCGGCGCCGCGCAGCGCGTCGGCGTCGAATTGCTGGCCTTCGGTGGGCGATTCGTCGAGATCGGCAAACGCGACATTTACGGCGACACCCGGCTCGGGCTGTTCCCGTTCCGTCGCAACCTGTCGCTGTACGCCGTCGACCTGGCGTTGCTGACGCACACCCATCCGGAAACCGTCCGCCGGCTGCTCACCACGGTCTACCAACACACGGCCGACGGTGTGCTGCGGCTACCGCCGATCACGCACTACCCGCTCGCGGATGCCGCCGCCGCTGTCCGCTTGGTCGGCAGTGCCGGGCACACCGGAAAGGTGCTACTCGATGTGCCGCATACCGGAAGCAGCGTGGCCGTCATACCGCCGGAGGAAACACTGGTGTTCCGGCCCGACGGTGCCTACATCGTCACTGGCGGTCTGACCGGCCTCGGGCTTTACCTGGGCGGCGAGATGGCCGCGGCGGGCTGCGGCCGGATCGTGCTCAACTCTCGCTCGGCGCCGAATGCCCAGGCGCAGGCTGCAATTGAGAGCCTGCGGGCCACTGGCGCCGACATTCAGGTCGAGTGCGGTGACATCGCTGACCCCGAAGTTGCCGAGCGCTTGGTCGCTGCGGCAACCGAATCGGGGCTGCCGGTGCGCGGTGTGCTGCACTCCGCGGGGGTGGTCGAGGACGCCACGCTGCTCAACGTGACCGACGACCTCATCGATCGGTGCTGGGCGCCAAAGGCTTACGGCGGGTGGAACCTGCACCAGGCCTTGAACGAAGGAGAAGCCGAACAGCCGCTGGATTGGTTCTGCTCGTTCTCCGCGGCGGCCGCGCTGGTGGGCTCGCCTGGGCAGGGTGCCTATGCGGCGGCCAACAGCTGGCTGAACGCTTTCGCCCACTGGCGGCGCGCCCAGGGGCTGCCGAGCACCGCGATCGCCTGGGGGGCGTGGGCCGAGGTCGGCCGCGCCGCCGCGCTGGCCGAAACGACGTACGCGCCGATCGCGCCCGCCGAGGGCTATCAGGCGTTCCAGGAGTTACTGCGTTACCGCCGCCCGTACTCCTGCTACGCGCCGATCAAGGGGACGCCATGGCTGGACGCCTTCGCGCAACGCAGCCTGTTCGCCGAAGCGTTCCAGTCCAGGGCGAATGGCCAAGCGGACAAGGGCAAATTCCTGGCCGAACTGAAATCGGCACCGCGCGACGAATGGCCTGGGATGATTCGGCGGCTGATCTCCGACCAGATCAGCTTGCTGTTGCGGCGCTCGATCGACCCGGATCGACCGCTCTCGGATTACGGTCTGGATTCGCTGGGCAATCTGGAACTGCGCACCCGGATCGAAACCGAAACCGGCGTACGGATCAGTCCCACCAAGATCACCACGGTTCGAGGCCTGGCAGACCATATCTGCGACGAGCTGGAAACTACGGAAGCTGCGTTGGCGACCAGCTGACGCGAAACGAGGAGAGAACGTTGCGGGTAGGGCCGTTAACAGTAGGAACCCTGTTCGATTGGGAACCCAGCCCGGGTAACACCGTCTCTTGGCACCCGACGCCTGCTGCACTCGAGAAGGTGTCGGCGGCGCCGGTGAGTTCGGTGCCGGTCAGTTATATGCAGGCGCAGCACATCCGCGGGTATGTCGAGCAGCAGGAGAAGGGACTCGACTACTCGCGGCTGATGATCATCAGCAGCGACCAGCCCGGTCAATGCGACGTCCGGGCGGTGAATTACGTTGTCAATGCCCATCTTCGGCGGCACGACACCTACCGCAGCTGGTTCGAGTACACCGACGACGATCGGATCATCCGGCGCACTCTGCGCGACGCCGCGGACATCGAGTTCGTGCCCGTCAATCATGGCGAGCTGACGTTGGACCAAATTCGGGACCTTGCGGTGAACACGCCGGACCCGTTGCAGTGGGGCTGTTTTCAGTTCGGAGTCATCCAAGGCGACGATCACTTCACCTTTTTCGCCAGCGTTGACCACGTGCATGTGGACGCAATGATCGTCGGTGTGACGCTCATGGAGTTTCACATGATGTACGGCTCACTGGTGGGCGGGGGAGCGCCGCTGGAGTTGCCGGAGGCGGGCAGCTACGACGACTTCTGCATCCGGCAGCGGCAGTTCACCGATGCGCTCACCGTCGAATCACCGCAGATTCGCGCGTGGACCCAGTTCGCCGAAAGCAACGACGGCAGCTTCCCCCAGTTCGCCCTGCCGCTCGGGGACGTGTCGAAACCCACCGAGGCCGACATCGTCACCATGAGGATGCTGGACGAGCAGCAGACGGCTCAATTCGAGTCGACCTGCACCGGCGCCGGTGCCCGATTCATCGGTGGCGTGCTGGCCTGCTGCGGCCTGGCCGAACACGAATTAACCGGCGCACAAACCTATTACGGCCTCACACCGCGCGACACCCGCAAAACTGCGACCGACGCACTGACCCAAGGCTGGTTCACCGGCCTGATCCCGATCACCGTCCCCATCGCCGACTCGTCGTTCGAGGACGCCGCGCGCGCCGCGCAGCTTTCCTTCGACACCGACGTGCACCTGGCCGAAGTGCCCTACGACCGGGTGATCGAGTTGGTGCCGACGCTGCACAAGCCGCGGCCGAACTTTCCGGTGATCAACTTCCTTGACGCAGGCACCGCCCCGCTGTCGGTGCTGCTGACCGCGGAACTGGACGGGCTCAACATCGGCGTCTACAGCGACGGGCGGTACTCCTATCAGATGTCGATCTATGTCATCCGGGTCGAGCAGGAGACGGCGGTGACGGTGATGTTCCCGGATAACCCGGAGGCACAAGAATCGGTGGCGCGCTATCTGGAAACGTTGAAGTCCGTTTTCGAGCGCGTCGCCCAGCGCGGGCACTGGCGGAATGTCGCCTGATCCAACGCTATTCAGACGACCGGAGGTGAACTCATCTTCGGATGGCTAGGCGCGCTGGTATCGCGGCGGCCGTGGCTGGTTATCGGGTGCTGGGTTGCACTCGCGCTGGTGCTGCCCATGACGGTGCCGTCGTTGACGGAGATGTCGCAGAAACATCCCGTCGCCATTCTGCCTGCCGACGCACCGTCGGCCGCGGCCGCGAAAAAGATCACTCAGGCGTTCGGCGAAGCCGGGTCGGAAAACGTGCTGATCGTGCTGTTGACCGACGACAAGAAGTTGGGCGCGGCCGACGAAAACGCGTACCGCACCTTGGTGGATCGGCTGCGCCGCGACACCAAAGACGTGGTGATGCTGCAGGACTTCCTCAGCACGCCACCGCTGCATGAGCTGCTGGCCAGTAAGGACGGCAAGGCGTGGATCCTGCCGGTCGGTCTCTCCGGCGAACTGGGCACACCCGAGTCCTACCGCGCCTACAACAACGTCACTGGCCTGGTCAACGACACACTGAAGCGAAGCGGCGGTGACTCCGGCTTGCGGGCCACCATGACTGGGCCAGCCGCCACCGTCGCTGATATGACCGACGCCGGGGCGCACGATCGGGTCTCGATCGAAGTGGCGATCACGGTCTTGTTGTTGGTGATTTTGGCTGTCATCTATCGCAGCCCGCTCACCATGCTGCTGCCGCTGATCACCATCGGCGCCTCTCTGGTGGTCGCACAGGCGGTGGTCTCCGGCGTGTCGGCGCTGACCGGCATGGCGGTGTCCAACCAGACGATCGTGTTGCTGTCCGCGATGATCGCCGGCGCGGGAACCGATTACGCGGTCTTCTTCATCAGTAGATATCACGACTATGTTCGTCGGGACTCCGCGTCGGAGGAGGATCCGAGCCGAGCCGTCACCCGGGCGCTGGCCTCGGTCGGCAAGGTGATCGCCGCCTCCGCCGGGACGGTCGGGATCACTTTCCTGGGCATGGGTTTCGCCAAGCTCGGCCTGTTCTCCACGGTCGGCCCGGCGCTGGCGATCGCGATCGGCGTCGCGTTCCTGGCCGCGGTGACGTTGTTGCCCGCCATCCTGACGGTGGCCGCGCCACGTGGCTGGGTGGCGCCGCGCAGCGAACGCACCGCCGTCTTCTGGCGGCGTGCCGGAGTACGCATCGTGCGGCGACCGGCGCGGTATCTGGCTGCCAGCTTGGTGGTGCTGATCACCCTGGCCAGCTGTACCGCCTTGATCCGGTTCAACTATGACGACCGCAAGCAACTGCCGGCGTCAGCCGGGAGCTCGGTCGGGTACGCGGCGCTCGAACACCATTTCCCGGTGAATCAGACGATACCGGAATACCTGTTCATTCAATCTCCGCATGACTTGCGCAGCCCGCTCGCCCTTGCCGATCTGGAACAGATGGCGCAACGGATCAGCCAGATTCCAGGCATCGCCACGGTCCGCGGTGTCACCCGGCCCACCGGACAGTCGCTCGAGCTCGCTCGGGCGACTTATCAGGCAGGTGAGGTCGGCAAGGAGCTGGGCGCTGGGGCAGGCCAAATCAGTGACCGCTCCGGCGATCTCAACCGGTTGGCCTCGGGAGCGGGGCTGTTGGCCGACAAGCTTGGTGACGTGCGGGCCCAAGTCGGCCAGGCCATCGGCGGTGTCAGCACCCTGGTCGATGCGTTGGCATCGGTTCAGACGATGTTCGGCGGCGGCCGAACACTCGGCGAAATCGACACTGCGGCAAGGCTTGTCAGCAGCATCCGGGTGCTCGGCGACATGATGCAGATCAACTTCTCCGGTGTGATGAATAACTTCGAATGGGTCGACGCCGTGGTGGCCGCGCTGGACGCCAGCCCCATCTGCGACGCCAATCCGGTCTGCGGCTCGGCACGCTCCCAGTTTCACAAGTTAATCACCGCGCGCGACGACGGAACCCTGAGCAAGATCTCCGATCTTTTCCGGCAATTGCAGTCGGCGCAGTCTTTTCAGACGCTGTCCGCCACGGTCAGCGGTCTGAGTCGAACCTTGCAAGGCGCGGTCGGATCTCTGCACAAACTGGGGCTGGATAACCCGGGCACCGCGCGGTCGAAGATCGCCATGGTGCAAAACGGCGCCAACGACCTGGCCAGCGCCGGCCGTCAGGTGGCCGACGGTGTACAGATTCTGGTGGACCAGGTCAAGCGGATGGGCGTGGGTCTGGGCCGGGCATCGGCTTTTCTGATCGGCATGGGGCAGGACGCATCGCAACCGTCGATGGCCGGATTCAATATCCCGGCTGGGGTGCTGGGCACCGAGGACTTCAAAAAGCTTGCCCAGTCGTTCATTTCGCCGGATGGCCACTCGGTGCGCTACTTCGTCCAGACCGACCTCGACCCGTTCAGCACCAAGGCGATGAATCAGGTCAACACGATCCTGGACACCGCCAAAGGTGCGCAGCCCAACACCACCCTGTCCGACGCGTCGATATCGATCTCGGGATATCCGGTCACCCTCAAAGACACCAGGGATTACTACGACCGCGATATCGGCCTCATCGTCGTCGTGACCATCGTCGTGGTGCTGTTGATCCTGATGGCGCTGTTGCGCGCGGTCGTCGCACCCCTGTACCTGGTCGGATCGGTGATCCTGTCCTGCCTGTCGGCGGTGGGCATCGGTGTGCTGATGTTTCAGGTGATCCTGCGGCAGGAATTGCATTGGAGCGTGCCGGGATTGGCGTTCGTGGTGCTGGTCGGGGTGGGTGCTGACTACAACATGCTGCTGGCCTCGCGGTTGCGCGACGAGTCGGCCTTCGGGGTGCGCACCGGGGTCATTCGCACAGTACGTTCTACCGGGGGAGTCATCACGGCGGCGGGCCTGATTTTCGCCGCGTCGATGTTTGGCCTGCTGTTCTCCAGCATCGGAGCGGTCGTGCAGTCCGGCTTCGTGATCGGCGTGGGAATCCTGGTCGACACGTTCGTGGTGCGCACCATTACGGTGCCCGCCATCGCCGCGTTACTGGGCCGGGCAAGTTGGTGGCCCGCACGCCCATGGGAAGAACAGCCGCAGCCAAAGCCGGAGAAACAGAGCGTGTTCGACGCGGTCGCCGAAGGCTGAGAGCGGATCAGCCCGGTGGCGGCGGCAGGATGCCGCGAAGCTGGGCGAACGCGTTCTCGATGGAATCGCGGGTGCCCGGATCCAGAATGCCCACCGGGTCCATGCCGTTGGGCTCTACCGTGGTCGGCCGGTTGAGCACATTGTCGTTGCGCGAATAGCCCGCATCGATCTGCGGCTTTAGCACCGCGTCGATCTGGTCGACCAGGCCGTCCGACCAGCCCAGGTAGCGCAGCGGCAATGTCAACGGAAGATGGTTCACCGGAACCAGATACGTCGTGGTCTTGGCGCCACGCGAATTGACTTCTGTCCTGATGTTCTCCGGCGGCACGTCGCCGGGACCGGTGAACGCGGCCGGGGTGTGCACAATCGCTGACCCGATGAACGCGTTGGCGTCGGCCAACATGTTGTCCGGCCGGTCAGGGAAATCAGCCAGGCCGTCGTAGGAGGCGATGACCCGGTTGGTGTCGTACTGGCTTTCCACCGGCCGGGGCACGGTGTAGTCGATGAACGGAACGTAGTCGCCCGGTTTGAAGATGCCGGCTAGGAAGCTGGAGCCGAACGCGTGCGTTCCCATCGGATCACCAATGGTGGTGAACTGCAGCTTGTCCGGCGGTGGTGCGTTCGGGTCGTTGGCCAACCGCACCTGTTCCTGGTCGAGGGCCAGCGTGCCCTGCGACAAACCGACCGCGGCGGCCGGCTCCGTTCCGCGCCGAACGGCTTGATCCAAGCTGTTGGTGGCTTGGTCGGCGGCCTGGCCGATGGTCACGTTGTCGCGCGGCCCGGGGAAGAGAGCTTGCGGCACCCAGCTGAACGGGGCGCCGGCCGGATAGTCGATGAGGTCACGCTTGGCGTTGGGGAAGTATTCGGAGCCGGCCCGGTTCGTGTAGTCGCGCCAGGGGATGCCCGGAGCCCGGGCGCCGCCAAGGGCGTAAACGACTTTCGCGTTCGCGTCGTCGCCTATCGGGGACGGTGGCACCGGCATCCAGGGGATTCCGGGGTCAGGAGTTGCGACGCTGATTCCGAGTCCACCTACCGAGCCCACCAGCACGGTGGCGAGGCTTGCGGCGATTAGCCGTTTCATCCGTTTCGTCTCCCCCGAGTCTCAACGTCCACAGTACGGCACACCCGCCTTAATGACTCGTCATGCCGACGGTCAGCAGCACCGCACCGGCCGTGGCCAGCAGGCAGGCGACTTCGAGCCGGCGACGCGACTGAATCCAGGTGTGCAGCGCGATCATCGACGCATGCGTCCGCTGTGGTGCGAGCAGATACGCCAGCAGTGGGATCTCCACGAGCGCGAACGCCACCACATGAAAGACGACCAGCGCGCCGACTTGGGTCAGGGCGGCGGTCCCGGAAGCCACGATGACGGCCAGCGCGGCCAGATAGTCGACGGACGGCAGCGCGATCCCCAAACCGGCGATTCCCGCGACCCACAGCGAACGGCCGCGCAGCAGTCGTCGTGCCCGCGTCGAGAGCCCTGCTAAGCCGGTGGCCTTGCGCCGGCCGGCTGGCCGCTTGGTGGCGACCTGAACGGCCAGCACGGCGGCGATGAGCAGGGCCAGCGCGCCGAGCACTATCTGAGCTCCCGGCAAGCTGACGTGTAACGAGTGCGGCAGCCTGCGCTGCAGGACGAATAACACGACCACGCCCACGCTCATCCCCATCGCGAATCCGCCGCACAGGAATGCGAGTAGTTGCAGCGTGGGCCTGGGCCGGTTCAACATCAGCACCGTCATGCCGATCCGGAATGGTTCGAGGCTGATCGCGACGGCCATGACCAAAAGGGTGATCCACATCGAGGGCTCGGTATCCGACGCGCTGGCCGCTTAGGCCCGTTCACGCAACAGCGATACGACAACCCCCACGGGCGCTACGTTACAGTGCGCCTTTGGTGACCGCGTTAGGCGCTTACGCCCCAATGCAATACGCGCGAGGTGAGCAGCACAATGCCCAGGGAGACGGCTGCCACGACGGTGAGCCCGATCACAGCGACGACGAGCGGGCGCCATCCGGTGCGCGCGATTTGGCGGATATCGGTGTTGAGCCCCACGCCGGCGAACGTGAGCAGAAACGCCCACTTCGACACGTTGCCGAGGTTCGCGGTTTGGCCCTTGCTCAATAGGTGCGCGGTCGCGATCGCGGAGACTGCGAGGAAGCCCAGCACGAACTTCGGGAACTTGTTCCAGATGAACGCGGCCTTGGCTTTTGCGCCGGGTGCGATCTGGTCGGCCTCGCCGCGGGCGGCCCAATACAGGGCGAAACCGAGGACGACGAACCCGATCAGCGCGTTGCGGGTCGACTTGACCAGTACCGCGATTTTGCCGGCGTGATCGGAGAACAGGTAACCGGTGGCGGTGGTTTCGGCCGTGTTGTCGACCGCCAGGCCGGCCCATATCCCGAATTCCCGATCGGTCAGGCCGATCGAATGTCCCAACGGAGGCAACACGAACAGGGCGACCGCGCCCAGGGCAAGAATTGCCGCGATGGCATAGCTGACGTCGGAGTTGCGGGCGCGGATCGCGCCTTTGGCAGCCACGATGGCCGACACGCCGCAGATCGACGTGCCGATCGCCAGCAACGAGCCGAGCTTGCCCGACAACCCGAAGGCGCGCGCCACCAGGATGATGACGGTGCCCGCGACGGTCATGTCCACCAATATCTGGACCAGGCTCAGCGCGCCGAGTTTGACGATGTCACCGAGCACGAATCTCGCGCCCAGCACCACGATGCCGACTTTGAGCCAGAACTCGTAGGTCTGCACGCCGGGGCGAAAGATTCGGTGCAGGCCGATGGTATTGGTGATGAGAAGCCCAATCACGATGGCCCACAACACATATTCGATGTCGGGCACCCGCCAGTGTTCGTGCTTGGCCAGCGCGTTCCACCAGATCTGGGCGTACTTGCCCAGCAGTCCTACGCCGATCAGCAGCAGCACGCCGGGCGCATAGTCCAGCGGTTGTTTGCTGATGAAGCTCGGCTCGGCGAATGTTTCTTCCGGCTCGATGTCCGTGGTGCTCACCCGATCACCACGGAATCTTCGGGAGCACGTTGGCCACCGCCAAGGCAGTGATCACTCCGGCGACCAGGGTCGCCCACCAATCCACCGATATCGAGCCGACTCGCTCACGCCACTCACTCACGACCAACACAGTGATGCCAGAAGGCCCGCAGACCAAGTGATTGGATCGCGGTGAATCTAGGTTGCCGGGTGTCGGGGGCTGCGCTCGTCGAGTAGCGCAATGACCTGCGCGACGAGATCGTCGATGTCAGCGCCGGTGGTGTCGACGACCAGATCGGGGTTGTCGGGCGCTTCGTAGGGAGCGTCGACGCCGGTGAGGCCCTTCAGCTCGCCCTTGCGTGCCCGCGCGTAGAGGCCTTTGGGGTCCCGTCTTTCGCACTCGGCCAGCGAGGTGGCGACGTGCACCTCGATGAACGGCAGCTTGGCGGCGTCGTTGATGGCGCGGGCGGTCTCGCGGTCCGACTTGAGCGGTGAGACCAGTGACGCCAGTGCGACTACTCCGGCGTCGGCCAGCAGCCGCGTCAAATGGCCGACGCGTCTGATGTTTTCGGTGCGGTCGCCGGGGGAGAAGCCCAAATCGTCGGAGAGGCCGTGGCGCAGATTGTCGCCGTCGAGCAGGTAGGCCACCCGCCCGGATTCGACGAGCGCGCGCTCGACGGCCACCGCGACCGTCGACTTGCCGGAGGCGGGCAGCCCGGTGAACCAGATGGTTGCGCCCGACTGTCCGGTGGTCTGCCATCGGTGGCTGCGGTCCAGCGCTGAGGGATGCCAGCGGATGTCGGTGCGCGAGTGGGTGCCCGGTTTGATCTCCCGCGCCTCGATGATGGTGCCGGCGCCGATGGTGTCGTTGGTGGTCTCGTCGATCAGGATGAACGCACCGGTGTCGCGGTTGTCGGTGTAGCTGTCGGCGATGACGACCGAGCTGGTGCGCAGCGTGACGGTGCCGATGTCGTTGAGCGTCAGCTCAACTGGCTGATCGAGCTCATCGAGCGTCTCGGGATCCAGCCGAGAGTGCAGCTCCTGCACGGTCGCCCGCACGGTTTTGCTGGTTTGTTTGAGGGCCAGCCGGTCGCCCGCCCGCAGCGGGGAGTCGACGAACCAGCACACGGTCGCATCGAGCTCGCGGGCCAGCACCGGCGCAACGGCGTCCTCTGCTCCGCTGATCAATACATCGCCGCGACCCACGTCGATGTCGTCGGCCAGCTCAATCGAAACCGACAGCGGCGCAACGCCTGTGGTGCGGTCGTCATCGAGGGTATCCAGTGCGGTCACCGTCGAACGGGTGCCGGCGGGGAGCGAAACCACCGGATCGCCGACGGACAGTGTTCCCGCGGCAAGGCGCCCGGTGTAGCGGCGCCGCACATCGGCGGTGGGCCGAGACACCCATTGCACGGGCAGCCGCAGCCGCGACGGCTCGGCCTGCGGCGCGGCCAGTTCGATGCTTTCCAAGTATTCCAGCAGGGTGGGGCCGCTGTACCACGGCGTCTGGTCGGAGCGGTGCACGACGTTGTCGCCGTGCTTGGCCGCGAGCGGGATCACCGTGATGTCCACCTCACCCAGCCGTGCCGCCAATTTCCGCAGCTGGCCTTCGACGTCGGTGAAGCCGGCCTGGTCGAAGTCGATGAGGTCGATTTTGTTCACCGTCGCCACAAAATGCTTGATGCCCAACAGCTTTGCGATCCTGGCGTGTCGACGAGTCTGCCGCAGCACCCCGGCACGCGCGTCAACCAGCAGGATCGCCACGTGCGCGTTGGAGGCGCCGGTGAACATATTGCGGGTGTAGCGCTCGTGGCCTGGTGTGTCGGCCAGGATGTAGCTGCGGGTTTCGGTGGAGAAGAAGCGATAGGCGACATCGATCGTGATGCCCTGTTCGCGTTCGGCGCGCAGACCGTCGGACAGCGCGGCGAGGTCGGCGACGCCCTCGTCGTCGGTCACGGCCTCCAGGTGGTCCAACGGCAGGCTGTCGGTGTCGTGCAGCAGCCGTCCGATCAGGGTGCTCTTACCGTCATCGACGGAGCCGGCCGTGGCGATGCGCAGCAGCTGACGCGTTATGTCCTTGGCCGGCAAGGATTTTTCGTCAGCCGTCTCGGTGCTGGTCATCAGAAGTAGCCCTCTCGCTTGCGGTCTTCCATGGCGGCGACCGAGGTGCGGTCATCGGCGCGGGTCTCGCCGCGCTCGGACACCGTGGCCGCGGAGATCTCGGTGATCACGCCGGCGATGTCGGTGGCTTCGGACCGCACCGCCCCGGTGATGGTCAGGTCGCCCACTGTGCGGTAGCGCACCCATTCGGTGGCCGCGGTTTCACTGTCTTGCGGACTGGCGAACGCCGAGACGGCCAGCAGAATTCCATCGCGTTCGAATACCTCGCGCTCGTGAGCGTAGTAAATCGACGGTATTTCAAGGTCTTCCAGCTCGATGTAGCGCCAGACGTCGAGCTCGGTCCAGTTGCTGAGCGGGAACACCCGGACCTGCTCGCCCTTCTTGATGCGGCCGTTGTACAGCGACCAGGGTTCCGGGCGCTGCGCGCGCGGGTCCCACTGGCCGAACTCGTCGCGAAAACTCAGGATCCGCTCCTTGGCGCGGGCGCGCTCCTCGTCGCGGCGCGCACCGCCGAATGCCGCGTCGAAGCCATCGGCTTCCAGCGCGTCGAGCAACGTGCGCGTCTGTGCCCGGTTGCGCGAAGCCGAGGGACCGGGGTCGGGGACCCGGCCCTTATCGATCGACTCCTGCACCGACGCGACGATCAGCTTGTGGCCTTCGCCGGTGACCCTGCGGTCCCGAAACTCGATCACCTCGTCGAAGTTGTGGCCGGTGTCGACGTGCAAGACCGGAAAGGGCAGCGGCAGCGGCCGAAACGCCTTCTCCGCCAAGCGAAGCAGCACGATCGAGTCCTTGCCCGCCGAAAACAGCAGCACCGGGCGTTCCAGCTCGGCGACGACCTCGCGGATGATGTGCACCGCTTCGGCTTCCAGTAACCGCAGTTCGTCGACGCGCCGTTCTTCGGTCACCGTCATAGTGGTAGCCCCTCTCGCTCGGCGTCGATCCGATATCGGTCTACCCAATCGTCGGAACGCTTATCGGCCTGACGCTCCAGCACCGGGTCGGGTGCCAGGTTGGGGTCCATCCCCAGCGATTCGAGGACGGAGCCCACCACCGTGGTGAGATTGCGCCACAACACCGGATACGGAATCTCCATCGGTTTGACGTCCTCTTCGGCAAACCAATTTCGCCAGCCTTGCTCCTGGCCGCGCAGCATGGTGATGACGTGGGCGATGGCTCCCGCGTGATACGTGGCGCGCGCATCGCGGACCGGGTCGGGTCTGCCGCGCCACACCCGGGTCTGCACCGCCCGCCAGAACGACACGGCCTGCGACACCACGTCGGGCCGGTACACGTAGACAAGCAGTGGGTCCTCACCGACGACGTCGCGGATCGCGGACAGCAGTCCGGTGCCGGACCGGTCGGGCAGACCGCTGGCGCGCTGCAACAGCAGCGGCGTCTGGTTCCACATCAGCTTGCCGCCCCAGATGCCGTTGGGCGTTCTTCCCACCGTGCGGATGTAGTCGCGCCAGATCTCTGACGGAGCGAGGTCCGGCTTCCCTTCGTCCAGCGGGTCAAGCAGGCGCAAAATCGACTCGTCCTCGACGCCGGCGAACCACTCGCGCGGCTGGGGGGACTGGCTGGTGTTCGGCAGATATTGGAAGAACTCCTGAGGCTCGCCGGCGACACCGGTGGCCCGCAACGATTCGACGAGCAACGTGCTGCCGCTGCGCTGCGAGGCGAGCACCAAATATGACGAGGGGCTTTCGGTCACCACAGCAGACTATCTGGGCGAAAATCGGCTGCAACCTGTGGATTTGCATTCACGGTGAGCGTAATCCGTGCGCAATCAGTAAAGGCCCGGCGGCCGCATCGAGCATCCTTGGGGGTGGATGCCGACCGCACGTGTGCGAGTTCTCATGGTCCCGCAACGCACGTTCGCCGCGTCGCCGTCACAGGTGTTCCGTTCGAGCTTCCGGGCGATCCGCCCGGGCGCGAAGGCGGTGGGTGCCCCTGGGCCTAAACGGCGTGCACCTTAACTTCGGCTGAGTCAAAACACCCAAAATCAGCTGTGCTGCACCAGGTTTGGTCGTGCTGACTCAGCCGTCGTCAAGAGGCGCAGGTAAGTAATTCATCGATATCCGCACGATCAGCGAGATTGCAGTCAAGGACTTGGCCAAATATCGACTGAATATTTTCAGCATATTTAGTAATCGAATCGCGGGCGATCGGATTGTCCGGATACTGTATTGCCAAGCTGGTCTCGTTCTGAAAACGGTTCACCCACATGCAGACGCCTTCGGTCGACCGGTCGTCGCTGTAGATTCCGGCGTTCGACTCGTCCCAGTGCGAACTCAGTGGAATCCGGCGGATATCGATGTAGGACACCATCGGTACCGGCCGTTCGGAAAGTTTGATCGATCCGAATTCGGGCGCCGGCATATCAAGGATGTGATAAAACGGAACTCCGCCCAAATGTCTGGATCCGTCGAACGAATGCTGCGCCGCTAGGGCCGCCTCGGCGAACGATCTGCCCGCTGTCGGCACGGCCATCGGTATGAAGCTGGCATACCAACCGACGGTGAGGTACTCGGCTGGCGCGCGGCGCGTATCGAAGGGTGTCAGTCCGAAATACGTATCGTTGCCGGTCAATTCGTGCTCAGCCAATGCAACGCAGGCAAACACGCCGCCGCTGAAACGAGCTCCGACTTCCCGGCACCGGGATTCAAAGCGATCTGTCTGTTGTTTATCCATCAATGGAAAGACGGTTATCGCTCCCTTGTCGATGACCGATTGATCGCCGAGCGGTAGCGGGAAGCTCGGTAGGGCGCCACCGTTCTGTTCTGCGAAGCGGTGCCATGTGCGCACCTCGGCGGAGTCGACGGTGAGGCCGTCGGTGTAGTTCCGTTGTTGTGCGCAGTAATCGACATAGTTTGCCGGGGCCGGAAATTCGACGTCCGTACCCGCAAGCTTGCTCGTATACGTGGAATGGATGTCCATGAAGATCGCCCCGGCCGACATCCCGTCGGTGAGAAGATGGTCAATGGCGGCGTAGAAGGTGAAGTGGTCCTCGGACTGCACAATCCCGAACCCGAAGCAATCCCATTCGAGTGGATTGGGTGTGCTCAAGATATGGTCGCGAATCTCTGCCGGGGTCATCACGCCGTTTTCGGCGGGCAGAAATTCGAGGGTGTCGGGACGGTTGATAGTGCGCCGAACGATTTCGTCGGCATCGTCGAACGCGAACCAGCTGTGGTAAGTGGGCTGTCGTTGGACATGCTTGTTTATTGCGTCTGTCATGACGGGTACATCGCAGATGCCGACGATGTCCCAGGCGCCGATGCACAGTCGTGGAACATCGCGACCCTGGGCTGCCTTTTCGCGAAACAACCGAAGGTGTTGCGATTGTTGGTAACTAACCCGTATTGGATTCAGTTTCGCTCGTGCGGCTTTTTTGTATGCCTTCTTGGATGGGTGCCAGGAAATCACTGATCCTTGCGGCGCCCAGTCATTGATCGTACCGAAGAACATTTCCCTCCACTTACCGCTCGTTGACGCACCGAGAATTCAGCACGTGACGGTGGCGCGCCTCGTATTAAGACGCATTTCTTCTGTGCATTGAATTAAGTCGTCCCCCCGAAATGCCGCGTGTAGCCTAATAGCGGTGTCGCCATACCATGACATGTCGAGTTCGTTCGCGCGAGTCGAGGCCGGACGGCACTTGAGGCCTCGTGGGTGGTCCTCGAGCGTAGCGAGCCGGGCCGGGTTCTCGGTCCGGTTTCGCAGGAAATCGACGCAAAAACGCCTGTTTTGGCGGATCGTGGCAGCGGAGCGGGTGTGACGATTCGCCAGAAGCTCAGGGGGGCAATGCGCGACGGCGCTGCCGCCCTTCTTGGCGGCCTCGACGAGTGTGGTGCATATCACAGTCCTCGACGTGGCCGAGACGCTGCTCGTGCTTGTCAGGGCCGGTAGATGGACAACCGCATCGATTTGATGGACCAGGCGGCATTTCTCGAGCTACGCGCCACCGGCCAGTCGACGCTTATCCAATTCACCTGGATTTACGAGCGTGCGATCGACGTGGACGGAGTGCGCCGTTTTCGCGATTATCTGGGACGCGGATTACTGGCACGCCGGATCGAGCGTTCGCCACTGCCCTTTGCGCGTGATCGGTGGGTCGTTTGCCGTCAGCCGTCGACGCTGGATATCGCGACGAAGTCTCGCGCGCGCGCTGACGTAGGCCAATGGGCCGACGAACGTGCCCAAGTCCGGATCGATCCCGAGCGGGGCCCCGGCTGGCACCTCGGCCTCGTCCCGCTGGAGAATGGCGGTGCTGCCGTCAGCCTGGTCGTATCCCACTGTGTTGCGGATGGAATCGCCGTCGCGCTGGCGATAGAGGATGCGGCCAAGGGCCGAGTGCGCGATCTCGGCTATCCGCACCCGGCGTCGCGGACGCGAACACGCGCGCTCGGCGAAGACGCCCGCCAAACCGCCCACGACATACCTGCGATCGCGCGGGCCGTAATTGCTACGGCAGCCCTGGCCCGGCGTCACCGGCACGACGTCGCAACCGGATCGCCCGCGCGTGATGCGCACGGCAGCGTCGCACCCATTTTGCCGTCGCTGACGATTTACCTCGATCTTGCCGAGTGGGATGCCTGCGCGAAACGGCGCGGCGGAACGGTCAATTCATTGTTTGGAGGATTCGCCGCGAAGCTCGCCGAGCGACTCGGGCGCGTTAAGGACGCAGCGGTGACGCTGGCGATCCCCGTCAGTGAACGCACCGTTGGCGACCAGCGCGCAAACGCGCTGGCCTCGCTGACAATCTCAGTCGATCCCACCCGGGTGACCGAAGACTTGGGCGAGGTCCGCGCCAAAACCAAGCAGGGTCTGCGGGCTTTGCAAGAAACCCCGGATGAATTGCTACAGGCCCTCCCGTTGACGCCGTTGACCCCGAAGCGGCTGGCGAGAAGGCTCACCGGGCTGGCGTACGGTGACGCCGATCTTCCGGTCGGCTGTTCTAATCTCGGCGAGATCGATCCGGCGATCAATCGGCCGGACGGCTCCGACGCTGACTATGTCTCGGCGAGATTGGTGAAGAATCGGGCACAAGCGACGATCCCCGATCCCGGATTTGGGCAGCTTTTTCTGTCCTCGATGCAGCTGGGCGGGAGGATCTCCATCAACGTGATCGCCCATCAACCCGGTCGGGAGATCTCGAAACACGACTTATATCAGCTCATTACGGGTGTTCTTGCGGCCTTCGATCTGTCCGGCCGGATCGAGTGACGACAAACCGTAGACGCTAGCCGCCCGTCAGTCGCGCCCCGCGTCGGCGTCCCAGCTGCCCGGCATCATCGGCGCGCGTGGGCCGCCGCCGAACGCATCGTCGGCCAGCACACTCAATCCCGCCGGTGCGGTGGCGGTCTTCTTGGGTGCGGTTCCGGTGAATCCCAACGTTTTCGCGCCCGGCTCCGACGACGGCTCGGGTTCGGGATCCATGTATTCGTAACCACGACCGAGTTGTGTGACCTTGGACTTCCGACGTCGCCGATCCGGAGTTCGTTCGTCCGGCCGGGCGAGGGCGAGTGCCGCGACGGTGTCCGGCTCGGCCGTCTTCCTCGCGCTGACGCCGGCGCTTGCCGCCATCTTGGCGTCCGCGGTCAGGGCACCAACCAGGTAGGAGAAACTTTCCATGGCGATCACCGGTGGTCCGGCAGCTGTTGGCGGTGGCGCGCCGGGCGCGGGCGCAGCGGGCGCCGCAGCGGAGGCGGCGGCTGGGGCCGGAGCCGGCGCGGGCGCTGGGGCTGGGGTAGGCGCCGGAGGCGGCGGAGGCGCTAGCGCCACCGGGGCCAGCGCCGGGACTGGGACGATAGGCACCGGGATGGCCGCCAGTCTCGCCAAACCCGTCAAGCCCGCCAGGCCACCCGCCAGGGGCGAAACCACCAACGGGATCAACGGAACAGTCAGCAGCGGCAGGATCGCCGGGATCAGCACCAGCGTCTCCTCGAGCAGCGTCTTGAGCAGCGCGATGGTATCGGTGATGATCGTGCCGATGGCTTCGACCGTGGTGAACAACAGCGTCCACGCGATCGTCGCAGGATTACCCGACGCGAACGCCGCCGCGAGATCGGCCGCGATGAACGAGAACGTTTGCGATAGATAGGCGATGTAGGAACCGATATCCATCGGATAGCCAAGGGCGAACGCAATGTTGAACGGGTTCAGGAAGATCAGCGGATTACCGAGCTCGGGCAGATACGGGTCGAATCCGGAAAACAACGCCTGGAAGAACGGGTTGTTCATCACCGCATCGATCCAGGGCTGGATGTACTTGTAGTAGAAGTCGTACAACCCGGTCTTCTGCAACCACTCCAGCCACTGGTTCTGCGTGTCGGGAGGCAACGACGACTGGATAGTGCTGGCCGCCATCGCGTCGGCCGCCATGACCTGCGGCGCCGCAGTGGTTTCCGGTGCCGCGGCCACCGCTTCGGTCGCAACGACGTCGTAGGTGCTCATCACGGTGGCGGCCTGCACCCACATCCGCGCATAGTCGGCTTCGTTCAGTGCGATCGGAATTGTGTTGATACCGAACAAGTTCGTCGCCATCAAGGTCGCGTGGATGGCGTGATTGGCGGCCAACTCGGGCAGGGTTGGCATGGCCGCCACTGCGGTGGTGTAGGCGACGGCAACGGTTTCCTGTTGGGCGGCCATCACCGTGCTGTCGACGCTGGCCTGCGCCAACCATGCCAGGTAGGGCGTATGCGCGGCCAGGTATGCCTCGGCGGTTGGCCCGTCCCAGGTTCCGGCCTGCACGGCGCCCAACAGTGCGGTCAATTCGTCGGCTATCTCGGCATATTCGGCGCTCAACGAGTGCCAGGTCGCCGCGGCGGCGAGCAACGGGCCCGGGCCCGGCCCACTACTGAGCAACGCTGAATGCACTTCCGGAGGTGAGGCCAGCCAGATCGGAGCGGTCATCTCCTCGCTCACTTCAGCCAGACGGCTAGTGGCAACGGCGACGGCCACCCATGCAGAATGCGACATGGACGTTGAGAGCTCTCTCGGGGTACTCCGCCCCGGGTCGCAGGACGCAATGACGCGAGTGTCCTGGCTCTCGGATCGCTGCTCGCCTCGCCTTCCAGCTTGTTAGCCGTGGCGGTTGAGGGTCGCTCCCCGATGACAGTGGCGGGACCGCGCCGGATTTGCACCGGCTTCCTACATCGTCATCACCTTACGGCTGGAATTGTCGCACCTGTTTTGTCCGAACGCTTGCCAATCACCCGAATCCGTCGAGCAAAGATCGGGCTAGCCCCTCTCCAGGACCCGCAGCCCCAGCGAAAAGAGCAGTCGCGCCTCGGGATCGGACAACGACGTCGACAACAGCTTTTCGAACCGGCGGACCCGATAGCGAACCCGCCCGGCAGCCGATCGTCCTCATGGATTTCGCGTTGACCTAGGCCGAGCGCCCATCACCGAAGTTCCAGGTCCACGTTAACGATGGCCAGACCCAGGCAGGCGTTGATGACACCGAACACAACGACCCACCGCAGACCAAAGCCCCCCCCGGCGAGCCGCGACAATCCCCAGGATGAACAGCAAAATCACGTTCATGTTGAGGCCGATCGTTGGGTAGCCGACAGTCCAACTGCCATTGGCGTTTTGGTGATCGTCTCGCCAATGGAATGCTGCGGCCAGCACGAGAAAGAGCAGTGTCGGGAGACAAGCAACTACGAATGTCGATTCGTACACGATGCTCCACGCGAGTCCCCTGAGGTATTCCCGAATTCGCTCGTCGCGGTGGGTGGACAGATGCGTGCCATAGGCCTCGGTCAGCGTGCCGAGAATTGCTCCGACACTAAGCCAGCACGCTGCGTGCCAGGGCTTGCCGTTGTCTTGCGCGCCCAGCAAGAGCGCGGCTATCACGGTTCCGACGAGAAGCCGCTTGAGGGCGCGAGCACCGAGAAGTTCGCTGCGGGCCCGGTCGTCCAATCTCATGGATCGGAGCTTAGAGGCTGGGCATCCCCGTCGGCCTGTCTTAGGTCGGCTACGCCGAAATGTGCAGCCGTCCCGTCCCGCCCCGCCTAGGCCGAACGCTCGATTACCCGCAGTCCCAACGAAAACAACAGCCGCACTTCGGGATCGGACAGCGAGGTCGACAACAGCTTTTCGATCCGGCGAACGCGGTAGCGAACCGTGTTGGGGTGCACCTGCAAAAAGTACGCGGCGGTGGCAATGTCGCCGAAGCTGTCCAGATAGGCGCGAAGGGTCTCGGCGAGTACGGGATCCTGGGCTTGCAGCTGGCGGATCCGCGGATCGACCAGTCGGTCGTCGGTTCCGACCAGTGTGACGATCTCGTCGAGTAGGACGGTGGTTCGCGCCTCGGCCAGCGAGGTGACCTGACCGATCGAAATCGGGTGTAGCTCAGCGCTGTCGAGCACCCGGTCGACCTCTAGGCGTGCTGCCGCGACCCCTGCCAGACCGGCGATCGGCGCAGCAATGGCGGCCCGCAGCCCGACGCCGAGTTCGGCGCGCAGCGCGCCGATAGTGCCGCGGACCCACGAGGTGACCGACCGGGCCGTCGCGGTCTGAGGCAGCAGCATATAGATCCGCGAGCCGCGCGAGGCGACTTGAGCGTCGCGGCGAAAAGCGCTGGCGCTCAACGCCAAAACATCAGTCAATCGGGCATGGCGTGCTCCGGTGTCCGCGGTGTCCCAACCGATCAGGGCGGCATTGCCGTCGACGGCCAAGTCGAGTTCGCGGGCGATGTCGGCCACGTCGGCCGGCTCGCCGTCCGCTAGCCCCAGCAGCTGTTGCACCCGGCGCGCCTGCGTGGACGGCCGCGCCGCGAGCCGAAACATGATCCGCGCGGCCAATATCGCCGCGCCGCGCAACATCTCCTCGGCATCGTCGGCCAGGGGCTGCGAACCCTGCTGCACCCAGATGGTGCCGACGAATACCGGCGGCCGCCGGGGACCGCTCGACGGCTGATGGATCCCGATAGCCAGCCGCGGGCGCAGGCCCAACTCAGGACGCTCATCGACCCGTACCACCTCGGCGTCGGCCCGCAACGCATCGAAGATGCCCCACTGGCCGATCCACTCCAGATGCTCGGGCGGCCCCGCGCGGCCGAGGATGGACAGACGGCGCAGCTCGTCGGCTTCGTCGTTGGAGGCCGAATAGGCCAGCACCTGCGACTGGGCGTTCTCGATGCTGACCATGCCGTGGATGCGGTCGGCAAGCGACTGCGCCAAGCCGAACAGATCGGTGCCCGAGTCGTCCACCGGGTCGCCTTGCCCGTGATGCTCCAACACGTGATTGACCAATTGATACAACCGCTCCCAACGGGCTCGCGGTTCCACGGCCACCACCGCCGACCCGACCGCGACCGCCTTGGTCACCAGTGCATCCGACGGATTCTTGACGAAGATCGCCACCGGCGCACGGTCGCGTGCCTGCTTGGACACCCAGGCCAGCGCCTCGTCGTCGGTGACGCCCAGCAGGAAGAAGACATCGGCGGAACCCGCTGCCGCCGCCATGCCCAGGCGGACATCGTCGGAATCGATCAGCGCCGCCGACCCAACCGGAAGGTCGAGTCCGCGCGGGGCATCGACCAGGCTGACCAGCGTCGCGTCCAAAGCGAGCAGCAGCTGACCCAGTCCGACGCCAGGCATCCGCATGTTGTCCGATCTTACTAGCCAATCCGATATATCTTGTCCAATCAGCCAACAGATCGGATCGCGGCGGCGTGGATCCTGGCAACATGGACGCGATTTCCCACGTGCCGACACCGGCCAACGAGCCGGCCCGCGACTATGCCCCGCAATCCCCGGAACGCACCCGCCTGGCCGCCGAACTGTCCGCGCTCGCCGACCACCCCATCGACCTCCCACACGTCATCGGCGGCAATCACCGGATGGGCGACGGTGAACGCATCGATGTCGTCCAGCCGCACCGGCACGCCGCCACGCTGGGTACCCTGACCAACGCGGTGCACGCCGACGCGACAGCGGCGATCGAGGCCGCGATGGCCGCCAAACCTTCTTGGGCGGCAATGCCTTTCGATGAACGCGCGGCGGTGTTCCTGCGGGCCGCCGACCTGCTGGCGGGCCCGTGGCGGGAAAAGATCGCCGCCGCGACAATGCTGGGCCAGTCCAAGTCGGTCTACCAGGCCGAGATCGACTCACCCTGCGAGCAGATCGACTTCTGGCGGTTCAACGTGGACTTCGCCCAACAGATCCTGGCGCAGCAGCCGATCAGCGGCCCCGGGGAATGGAACCGCAGTGACTACCGTCCGCTGGACGGATTCGTCTACGCGATCACACCGTTCAACTTCACCTCGATCGCGGGCAACCTGCCGACTGCGCCGGCCCTGATGGGCAACACCGTGGTGTGGAAGCCGTCGATCACCCAGACGCTATCGGCCTATCTGACCATGCAGCTGCTCGAGGCCGCCGGATTGCCACCCGGGGTGATCAACATGGTCACTGGCGACGGCCTCGCGGTTTCCGATGTCGCACTGGCCGACCCTCGGCTGGGCGGCATTCACTTCACCGGATCGACGGCCACCTTCCAGCATTTGTGGCAACAGGTGGGCGTCAATATCGGCGGCTACCACAGCTACCCGCGCCTGGTCGGGGAGACCGGTGGGAAAGACTTCGTCGTCGCGCACGCCTCTGCGCGCCCGGATGTGTTGTGTACGGCTCTGATTCGCGGGGCATTCGACTACCAGGGGCAGAAGTGCTCGGCGGCGTCGCGCGCGTTCATCCCGCATTCGGTGTGGCAGCGGATGGGTGATGACTTCCTGGGCGCGACCGCCGGACTGCGCTACGGCGACATTAGCGACCTGACCAACTACGGCGGCGCACTGATCGATGCGCGGGCTTTCGCCAAGAACGTCAACGCCATCGAGCGGGCCAAAGGCGCCGCCGGTGTCACCGTTGCGGTCGGCGGCGAATACGACGACAGCGTCGGCTATTTCGTGCGGCCGACCGTCCTGCTCTCCGACGATCCGACCGACGAGGCGTTCGCCACCGAGTACTTCGGTCCGCTGCTGTCGGTGCATGTCTACCCCGATGACTCCTACGAGCGAATCCTCGATGTCGTCGACACCGGATCGCGCTACGCACTGACCGGTGCGGTCATCGCCGACGATCGCCAAGCCGTGCTGACCGCGCAGGACCGGCTCCGGTTCGCTGCCGGGAATTTCTACGTCAACGACAAGCCGACCGGGGCCGTGGTCGGGCGCCAGCCGTTCGGGGGATCGCGTGGGTCGGGCACCAACGACAAAGCCGGGTCGGTGCTGAATCTGCTGCGCTGGACGTCCGCGCGGACCATCAAGGAGACGTTCGTCCCAGCAACTTCTCACACCTACCCGCACATGGGTTCGGACTGATGGCCGGCTTGTTCGCCCACACCCTCCGGCCTGCGATCATGGCCGCCAGCCGGCGACCAGGACTGCGCCGCGCCGCCGAAGGGCTGCCGGCCACTCGTCGTGTGGTGCACCGCTTCGTGCCGGGGGAGACGATCGCGTCCGCATTGGATAGTGTTGCCGCCCTGCGTATGTCGGGCCATTACGTCAGCGTCGACTATTTGGGCGAGGATGTGTCCAACACCGACGACGCTCATGCGGGGGTGCAGACTTACCTGGATCTGATCGAAAAGCTCGGCCAATATGGCGATCCCGCAGGAGCCGGTGTCCGTCCACTAGAGGTCTCGGTCAAGTTGTCGGCGCTTGGGCAGTCACTGCAGCACGACGGGGACAAGATCGCCCGGGAGAATGCCTGGACGATTTGCGATGCCGCCGGGCGGGCGGGCGTGTGGGTGACGGTGGACGCCGAGAACCACACCACCACGGATTCAACGCTTTCCATCGTCCGCGACCTGCGTGCCGACTTCGGCTGGCTGGGCACGGTTTTGCAGGCCTACCTGCGCCGCACGCTGGGCGATTGCGAAGAGTTCGCCGCTTCCGGGGCCCGGATTCGGCTGTGCAAGGGCGCTTACGACGAGCCGGCATCCGTGGCCTACCGAGACCCTGCCGAGGTCACCGAGTCGTACCTGACCTGCCTTCGGGCGCTGATGGCCGGGTCGGGCTACCCGATGGTAGCCTCCCACGACCCGGCGATCGTCGATGCCGTACCGGCCTTAGTAAGCCAATCTAGCCGCAGCACCGGCGGATTCGAATACCAGATGCTGTACGGCATTCGCGACGACGAGCAGCGCCGGCTTGCCGACGCCGGAAATCAGGTGCGGGTATACGTGCCGTTCGGCACTCAGTGGTACGGCTACTTCATGCGCAGGCTTGCCGAGCGTCCGGCCAACCTGACGTTCTTCCTACGCGCGCTGGCCCAACGCGGTCACTGAGCGTGCGTTGGCGGCGTCGGGTGTGCGCCCATGGCGGGAAAATCGGCCGAATCCCACCCTCGCCGCACACTGAATGCCGCCGGCGCACCCTAAAAGTCGCCGACTCACGCGCGGCGGGGCCGCGGCCGATCGCTGGCGAATCCCCGCACCACATGGGCCCGAACGAATTCCGCAGCGACTTCGGGGTCGTCCATATCCAGGGTCGAGGACGGCGTGCTGAACAGCGAGAACAGGATCCGCGCGAACCATTCACCGGCGGCCTGCACGTCGAGGTCTTTGCGAACCTCACCCGTCAGCTTGGCAGCGGACAAGTGTGGGGCGAAGAAATCGACGCATTCGCGCAGCAACACCGCAGCGTCCTTGGTCAGCAGCAGGCTGATCGCATCCTCGTCGAAGTACTTCTCGGATGCGAGGACCTGCCGTGCCTGGGTTACGAATACCGCTGCCGAACAGAGCTTGTCCTCGAGGGTGCTGCCCCGATCCATCGCCTTGGTCATCTCGAGGTAGAACCGCTGCGACGCGTGCTCGGCGCACGCTTCGACGATGGCGGCCTTGTCGCTGAAGTATTCGTAGATGGTGCTGCGGGATATCCCGGCCCGCTTGGCGATGTCGACGATTGTCGCTTTTTGCAATCCCTCTTTGCCGAAACACGCGAATGCGGACTCCACGATGAGCTCGCGGGTATCGGTCGCCTGGGTCAACGCGGAAGCTTGGCTCATCATGGAATCAGAGCGCCTCGGGGGACCAATCCGGCATCGGCTGAGGCGAAGGCCGCGTTGACGTCTGCCAGATGGAACGGCTTGGGCATCAGCCGTTCGAACGGAAAGCTGGTGTGTTGCAGGAACGACAGGCCGGTTGCCAGGGTGACCGGGTCGTAGAGCATGACACCGCGGATGGACTTGTTGCCGTATACCAGAGCGCTGGGATCCATCTCGAGGGTGCGCCCGAACCCGACGTTGCCGACCTCCAGCAGCGTGCCGCCGTTGTTGAGGAACCCGACACCATCGGGAATCACGCCAGGTATCCCGACGACTTCGAGCACCCAGTCGGCGCCGATCCCGTCGGTATGCGCGTGCACCTGCGCGGTGACCTCCGCCGTCGAGATCGCACTGGCGTCAATGCAGTGCGTGGCGCCGAAGTCGGCAGCGAGATCGAGCCGTTCGGCAACCTTGTCGATGACGATGACCTCGGCGGCGCCTGCCGTCCGCGCGACGGCCGCGGCATTGATGCCCAGCCCACCGGCGCCCTGGATGACGACGGTGTCGCCCAGCCGAACATCGCGCAGTGCGAACAACACCTGGGCCAGAGCACAATTCAGGGGCGCGACGGCCTCGTCCGCAAGGTCCTCGGGCACCTTGTACAACGGCTGGCGGCGGCTGGTGTAGTAGAAATCGCCGTACGCGGCGACGAAGTGCGGAGCCTGCTCGTGGGTGCGGTATTCGCCGGCCATCAGGTTCTGGCACGCATACGACCGGCCACGCGCACACGCATGACATTGCCCGCAGAACCAAAAGTACGGCGTCACCACGCGATCACCGACCGCGATCGATTGTCCGGTCGCGTCAGTGGTGAGGCCTTCGCCGAGTTCGGCGATCTCACCGACCATCTCGTGACCCATGGCGTACGGACAGGGCAACGGTAGCTCACCCCGAAAGATGTGCAGGTCGGATCCGCAGATTCCGGCCATCCGCAGTTTCAGGGCGGCGGTTTCCGGTGCCGGGGTGGACAGCGGAAACTCGGCAAGCTCTATCGGCCCCCCGACCGCGGTCAGCAATGCGAGCTTGGGCATGGTGCCATCCCCTCTAGCGTTTACCCGGCTGGTTCGAGAATCAGGCCACTGGTGGGCACACCGGTGCCGGAGGTGACCAACACGTGTTCGACGTTGTCGACCTGGTTGTAGGACGTTCCGCGGATCTGGCGCACGCCCTCGGTGATGCCGTTCATCCCGTGGATGTAGGCCTCGCCCAGCAACCCGCCATTGGTGTTGATCGGGAATTCCCCACCCAGCGAAAGCCTTTCGACAGTGGCAAAGTCTTTGGCTTCGCCACGCCCGCAGAACCCGAGTTCCTCGAGCTGGGTGAAGACGAACGGCGTGAAATGGTCGTAGATGAAGGCGGTTTGGATGTCCTGTGGCTTCAACCCCGAATCGCGCCACAGCCGGTCGGCGACCACACCCATCTCCGGGAGCCCGGTGATGTCGTTGCGGTAGTAGCTGGTCATCATTTCCCCGTTGGCCGCCGCGCCCTGTGCGGCGGCAGTGATGATCGCCGGCGGTTGCTTCAAGTCGCGTGCCCGTTCGGCACTGGTCACCACCAGCGCGACACCGCCGTCGCTCTCCTGACAGCAATCCAGCAGTCGTAGTACGGGTTCGACGATCCAGCGGGACTTCTGGTGGTCTTCCAGGGTGATCGGGCGCTGGTAGAACCACGCATCGGGGTTGGTGGCCGCGTGGGTGCGGTCGACGACGGCGATGCGGCCGAAGTCCTCGTTGGTGACACCGTAGGTCGACATGTAGCGCTGCGCGTGCATCGCGACCCACGCTGCGGGAGTGAGCAATCCGAATGGCGCGTAGTGCGCCATGAACAGCGGGGTCTCCGCCATGTTGCGACCGCTGCCGCCGAACCGGAACCCCGAACGTTCGTTGAAGGCGCGCCAGCACACCACCACGTCGGCGACCCCAGTCGCGACCGCCATGGCAGCATGCACCACCGTGCCGGCTGCCGCGCCGCCGCCGTGATGCACGCGGGAAAAGAAGCTCAGGTCGCCGATACCCACATTTCGGGCGATGTCGATCTCGTCGCTGGAGTCCATCGTGAAGGTGACCATGCCGTCGACGTCGCTGGGCGCCAGGCCCGCGTCGTCGAGGGCGGCGCTGACCGCCTCGCACGCCAATTGCAGCTCGCTGCGGCCGGATTCCTTGGAGAACTCGGTCTGGCCGATGCCGGCAATCGCGCAGCTACCGGGTAGCGGACTCATGCGCCTGCTCCGAGCAGGCTGAGGATTGCGGTGCCGGAGACATGATCGCCAAGGCTGTTGGAGCCCTTGAAGGTGACCTCGACGAAGTTTTCGCCGTCCTTCCCTTCGCTCTTGCCGGTCACGCTGCCGGTGAAGCGCAGCGGATCGTCGGGAAAGCACGGAACGCCAAGGCGGATGGAGAGATTCTTCACCATCGCTTCGGGGCCGGCCCAGTCGGTCAGGAAGCGAACGCAGTACCCATTGGTGGTCAGGATGTTCATGAACAGGTTGGGTGAGCCCTGCTTCTTGGCGAACTCGACGTCGTGGTGCACCGGCATGAAGTCACGCGAGGCGATCGCGCCGGCCACGATCATCGTTGTGGTGATCGGGATTTCGAGCGGAGCGACCTCGTCGCCGATCTCGATGTCGGCCCACTTCAAGGTGGAGGTGCGGTTTGCGGTCGTCGTCATCGATGTCCTTCTTCAGTGTATGTGCTGCCGATACCGGCCAGCTGCGCGGACGCGGAACCAAGACTGAGTTCGTTGTGCTTGGCCCAGAGGAAGTAACGGTGCAGGGGATAGGTGATGTCGATCCCGATGCCGCCGTGCACTTGCTGGGTGGCCGATGCAACGCGAGCCCCGGCGTCGGCGGCCCAGAACTTCGCGATCCGGGCCGCCCGGTGTGCCTCTTTCAAGGGGCGTCCGTTCGCCATCAGCCAGGCCGCGTGCCAGGTGGTCCATCGGATCGCTTCGACGTCAATGAAGGCGTCGGCCAGCCGCTGCTGCACCGCCTGGAAGCTGCCGATTGGCCGGCCGAATTGCTCACGCCCGGTCGTGTATTCGGCAGCAAGGCGCAAGGCCCGCTCGGCGACACCGAGCTGAATCGCGCACAGGCCGATCAAGGCTCGGGTGTAGAGGGATTCGATCGGTCCATCGAGCCGATCGGCATCGGAAACAATTGCGCCATCGAGAAATATGTCCGCGTGCGGCTCGTGGTTGGTGGTCGCTACCGGCCGGATCTCGACACCAGCAGCGTCGCACGGCAGCAGGAACAGGCTCGCCTCGCCGTCGTCGATGGTGGCAGACACCACCACGGTGTCGGCGAGCTGGGCCGCCGGCACCAGCTCCTTGGCTCCGTCGAGGCGCCAGTTCGCGCCGTCGCGAACGGCTTTGGTGAACGGCCTCATCGGGTCGGAGCGGCCGGGCTCTTGCAGGCCGGCGCTCAGGATGCGGCTCCCGGCGATGACGCCGGGCAGGAACCGTTGCCGTTGCTCGTGGCTTCCGTGCCGGGCGATCGTGTCCGCGCCCAGCACCAACGTCGCGTAGGCCGGCACCGGAGCCACACTCGACCCCACCTCGGCCAGCAGCACCCCGAGTTCCACGAAGCCGCCGCCATTGCCGCCCAACGACTCCGGCAGTCCGGCGCCGAGCAGGTCGGCGGCCGCGAGTTCTTGCCACAGCGCGGCGTCGTAGCGGGTGTCGCCGGCTTCGAGTTCGGTGAGTCGCTCAGAGGTGGCGCGGCGTTCAAACAGTTCGCGGGCCATCTTGCTGATGGTCTCTTGTTCTTCGGTGAAGGTGAAGTCCATCCGGCATTACCTAGCTGCTGGCCGGAACTGGTGCAGCACAAGGTCTTGCGCGCCGGAGCCGTCGAAGGCCTGGTAAAAAACCTCGACCGGCATGCCGACCGTGACGTCCGCCGGGTCGATCTCACACAGGTTCGACACCAGCCGAACCCGTTCGGCGAGCTCCACCAGCACCACGATGTAGGGATACTCGAAGAAGGGAAACTTGGGTTCGTGCGGCATCACGTAGCTGTAAACGGTGCCGCGGCCCGAGGATTCGATGGCCTCCCAATCCAGCGAACGGCAGTTGGGGCACATCGGCCGCGCCGGATTGCGCAGCGTCCCACATCCCTTGCAACGCTGGATCAGCAGCTTGTGCTCGCGCAGCCCATTCCAGAAGAACTCGGTGTCCGGACTGATCGCCGGTGCCAGTCGGGTCGTCACGAGTTCTCCGGCTTGAAGCGCAGCACCCGAAATCGCTGGCGGCCCAGCACTTCGCCGTTCTGGTCGGTGTAGGTGATCACCCAGGTCAAAAAGAAGCCGGAGCCCTTCGCGGTCTTCTTCTCGTCGGAGACTTCCTCGAACACCGACGTCGCGCTGATCACGTCGCCAAGGCGGGGATAGCGTTCGATGTCGAACTCCGAGTTAGTCGCCACCGTGCTGCTGTATCCGGCTTCATCGAGGAACGCCGTGGGGTTGTCCTTGATCTCCATCGGCGCGCCGCCGCGCTCTCCGATCCCCTCCAGCTTCGGCGACGGCATCGTCCAGGTTTGCAGCATGACCGGCGGAGACACGATGCCGCCGAATCGCGACGCGGCCGCGAACTCCGGATCAAGGTAGACCGGGTTCATGTCGTCGAGCGCGTAAGCCCAATGCCGGATCATCGGCTGGTTTACGGGATCCGGTGCCACCGTTGGCTTTTCGCTGCCGCCGGTCGGCTGGTCGACGAGCCCGCGCAACTTGGCGTGGAACTCGGTATCTTGGTCGGTCACTTGCTCGATCCTCCTGACTTTTCGATAGGTTTTTCAGGCCCGAAGGTCACGCGGTGCGCGCGGCATGCCCAATCCGGCCATGGCGATGATGTCACGTTGAATTTCGTTGGCGCCGCCGCCGAACGTGTTGATGACCGCGAACCGGTACGCGGATTCCAGGGCTCCGCGCAGTGGCGCGTCGTCGCCTCGGCGTATTCCGTTGTGGTCGA
Organism: uncultured Actinomycetota bacterium; assembly: GCA_963826365.1. Taxonomy (GTDB): domain Bacteria; phylum Actinomycetota; class Actinomycetes; order Mycobacteriales; family Mycobacteriaceae; genus Mycobacterium. The sequence goes on from CAWGXA010000027.1 coordinate 353,783, forward strand.
GCACTTCGAGCAATTGACGGGCGACCTGCTGGGTGAGTTCCGTGCCGAATACTTTCGCGGCCGACGCTTCCCCCATGTTGAGGATGCCCTTCGTCATCGCCGCGTTGATCCGCATATTGACCAACTTATAGGCGGCGACCTGCGCTTCGACCCGGGCGAGTGTCAACTGAACCCAGGGTTGGTCGATGACGCGGCCGTCGTCGAGCTCGGTGGCGCGGGCCCAGTCCAGCGTCTTCTCGAACAGCGGCTCGAGCGCGCCGAGATTACCCAGGGCGGCGCGTTCGAAGTTCAACTGCGTGGTGATCAGCTGCCAGCCCTGATTCTGGGCACCAACCAGCGCGCTGGCCGGAACCCGAACATCGTCGTAGAACGTGTAGTACGTCGAGACATCTGGCATCGTGTGCAGCGGCTGGCAAGAAAATCCCGGCGACGAGGTAGGCACGATGAGAATCGAAATGCCCTTGTGCTTCTTGGCGTCCGGATCGGTCCGGACGGCCAGCCAAATGTAATCGGCATAAGCGGCGCCACTGGTGAACATCTTCTGACCGTTGATCACATAGTCGTCGCCATCGCGCACCGCGACGGTGCGCACCGAGGCTAGGTCGCTTCCCGCGCCCGGCTCCGAGTAGCCGATCGCGAACTCCACGGTGCCGTCCAGAATCGCCGGCAGGAATTTCTGCTTCTGTTCCTCGGTGCCGCACTGCATCAGGGTCGGTCCGACGGTGTTGAGCGTGACCAGCGGAATGGGGGCATTGGCTCGGCGTGCTTCCTCTGAGAAGATGAATTGCTCGATCGCTGAAAACCCTTGTCCGCCAAACTCGGTAGGCCATCCGACGCCCAACAGGTTTGCCGCGGCCAGGGCGCGGATGCAGTCCCGAGTCGCGGGACCACCCTCCAACTGCCCGCTGACCGAGGCGACGCGCTCCGGCGTCATTACCTCTGCCAGGGTCGCGCGCATCTCGGCGCGGAGCCGCTCTTGCTCCGGGGTGTACTCGAGATCCATCGGCTCAAACCCCCAACCGCACCGGCATGCGCTTCACGCCGGGCACCATGGTGGCCCGCATCCGGTCCACGGCGCCAACGAGCTCCAACTTGGGGAAGCGGCGCAGTAGTTCGTCGAACAGCACGGTCGCTTCCAGCCGCGCCAATTGCGCTCCGACGCAGGAGTGTTCGCCGCACCCGAACGCGATGTGTGGGTTGGGTTGCCGGGTCACCTTGAATTCGTCGGCGTCGGGCCCGAATATGTCTTCGTCGCGATTGGCCGACCCGTACAGCATCACCACCACCTGGCCTTCGCGGATCAGCTGACCACGAATCTCGACATCGGTCGTCGCGGTGCGCGCCATGTGCGTCACGGGGCTGTTCCACCGCAACATCTCCTCGACGGCGAGCGGAATCCGGGCGGGATCCTCGACGAGGAGCCGGCATTGGTCAGGGTGTTCGATTAGGGCCAGCGTGCCCAGCGCGATCAGGTTTCGGGTGGTTTCGTTGCCGGCCACCAGCAGCAGGAACGCGAAGTTGAGTAGGTCTTCGTCGGTGAGGCGCTGTTCGTCGATCTCGGCCTCGGCCAAGACCGACAGCAGGTCATCGCGGGGTTCGACCCGGCGGGCCGCGATCAACTTCTGGAAGTACTCGAAGAGCTGACCCATCGCCACGAGTGAGTCGAGCTCGATCTCGGGGTCGGCGCTCCCGGTCGCCGCGTCCGACCAGGCCCGGAACTGCTCCCAGTCGTCGGGCGGGGCGCCGATCAGTTCGGCGATCATCCGGGTGGGCAGCGGCGCGGCGATCTGCTCGGCGAACTCGTGCACGGAGCCAGGCTCGATGCCGTCGAGCATCCCGCGCACGATCTCGCGGATTTTCGGTTCCAGCACCGCGACCCGCCGCTTGGTGAACCCGGAGTTGACCAGCTTGCGCATCTGCCGGTGCCGTGGCGGATCGCTGAAGATGAGGTTGCCCTCCTGCACCGCATTCGGCTGCGCCGGGTCCGGGATGGTGATGCCCTTGGTCGACGAGAACAGCGCCGGGTTGCTCGACACGAAGCGGATGTCCTCGTACTTCAACAGCGCCCAGAAGTCGGTGACGTCGTTCCAGCACACCGGGGCCGTCGCGCGCAGCTCCCGGTACGCGGGGTAAGGGTCGCCCGCGTAGAAGTCGGGTGAGTGCAGCGGGAAATTCGCCGGCAGATCAGTGTGCACAGCAAGCCCCTCTCGCAGGCCACCCGATCCGACAGATTGATGCAATCTGTCTTGCGAGATGTGTCTACTCTGCGCCACAGCATGCTGTCAATGCGACACCAACATCTTGAAACAGCTAGTAATTCGACTGATTGATGATTGACGTCGGAGTTCCAGGCGTGTACACCAAGTGATCAGATGACCGAACTCGGTGAGGAATCAGATGGCCGACTCACACGCTCTTGTCGACAGCTATCAGCTCTACATCGATGGCAAGTGGGTCCAGCCGCAGGACGGCCGCTACGACGACGTCTCCCCGGCTACCGAGGCTGTCATCGCCACCGCTCCGGACGCGAGCGTGGCCCAAGTCGATGACGCGATCGGCGCCGCGCGGCGAGCCTTCGACAGCGGCCCGTGGACCGCGATGAGCGCCGAGCAGCGCGGCGGTTGTCTCAATCAGTTGGGCGACGCGCTGATGAAGCACGCTGACGACTTCTTCGCGCTTTCGCAGGTGGAGTGGGGCTGCGTCGCGAACGAGCGCATGATGCAAATCGACGGCGCCGCATTCATGTCCATGCATGCTGCCCAGCTCGCCACCCAATTGACCGACCAAGAGGTCAGCGGGATGGGCGCCGGAACCACGTTGCTACGTCATGAGCCGCTGGGTGTCGTCTCGGTATTGACGCCATGGAACTTCCCACACTGTCTCAACGTCATGAAGCTCAATCACGCACTGGCCGCGGGCAATACCGTCGTGCTCAAGCCTTCGCCGCTGACGCCGCTGGCTGGGCTGGCGCTGGCACGGATCATCGACGAGCACACCGACATTCCGCCGGGCGTGGTCAATGTCGTCACCCCGTCGGGCGTCGAGGCGGCCAAGCTGCTCACTACCGATCCGCGGATCGACATGGTGAGCTTCACCGGCAGCTCGGTGGTCGGTCGTCAGGTCATGTCCGCCGCCGGCGACACGATGAAGCGGATTCTGCTGGAATTGGGTGGCAAGTCGGCGAGCATCGTCCTCGACGACACGCAAGTCACCGACGAGATGCTGCAGCAGATGCTGTTCCAGTCCTGTTCGCTGCACGCCGGACAGGCCTGCATCCTGCACAGCCGGCTGCTACTTCCCGATTCGCTGTATGACGACATCGTCGATCGGCTCGTCGCACTGGCCCGCGCGGTCAAGGTGGGCGATCCCGCCGATCCCGAGGCGCAGATGGGTCCACTGATCAGCGCGGCGCAGCGGGAGCGGGTGGAGGCGCACGTCGCCGGCGCCCTGGCCGACGGAGCGAAGCTGGCGACCGGCGGCAGTCGTCCGGCCGGCTTGGACGTCGGCTTCTACTTCGAGCCAACGATTCTCACCGATGTCGAGCCGAATTCGACCATCGCACAAGAGGAAGTCTTCGGTCCGGTGTTGACGGTGCTGCGCTATCGCGACGAGGACGATGCCGTCGCGATCGCCAACAACTCCCAGTACGGGCTTTCCGGTGCGGTGTGGGCTGGCGACGTGGACCGCGCCGTCGGCGTCGCGCGCCGCATCCGGACCGGTCAGGTCGCAGTCAACGGAGCTACTCCGGGTGGCGCGCCGTTCGGCGGCTTCAAACTCAGCGGATTAGGCCGCGAGGGTGGTGGAATCGGCGGGATACATCAGTACATGGAGCCGATGGCCATCGGTCTTCCCGCGTGACTGGACCCCTCGCCGGGCTCCATGTTGTCGAAATCACCGAAGAGATCTCAGGCCCGTACGCCGCAAAGCTTCTCGTCGACCTCGGTGCCGACGTCACCAAAATAGAAGGGCCCAGTCCAGACCCGTTGCGCCGCTGGGGGCCGTTCCCGAACGGCGTGCCCGACCCGCAACGCTGCGGCCTGTTCGAGTACCTCAATGCCGGTAAGCGGTGTGCCACGCTGGCGGACGCCCGCGAACTGATCGCGCAGGCGCACGTGCTCGTCGAGAACTTTGCGCCCGGAACGCTGGACGACTGGGGATTCGACGTCGACAGCTTGACCAAGCTCAACCCAAACCTGGTGCTATTGCGCATATCTCACTTCGGGCAGTCCGGACCGTGGCAACACCGGCAGGCCACGTCGCTGACGCTGCAGGCTGCGTCGGGCTGGATCAGCGCGCGGGATCCCGACCGCCCTCCGGTACAGGTCGGCGCTCGCATCGCGGAGTACGTCGCCGGCGCCTACGGCGCGTTGGGCGCGCTGACCGCGCTGCGGCTGCCGCCCGCTGGGCACGTCAGAGAAGTGGACGTCTCGCAGCTCGAATCGCTGTTGTCGACGCTGCCCTATCCCATGCTCATGGCGCAGAAGATGCAAAGTCTCGGCTTGCCGGCCAACGCGCGAGGAGCCCCCATGCTGGGCGTGGTCCGCGCCGCCGATGGCTGGGTCGGGATCAACTGCCTGACCGGTCAGCACTGGCTCGACGTGTGCGCGATGCTCGGCCTGCCCGAGTTCGCCGACCAGCAGATCGAGATCATGTTGGGCGGCCCCGAGCGCGCCGAGTTCTACGCTCGGGCAGAGCCGTTGCTCGCTGAGCAAACCGTCGCTGAGATCGTCGAGCTGAGCCAGGCGCTGCGCATTCCGGCGACCCCGGTCAACGACGGCGCGACGGTGCTGGACTGCCCGCAGTACGCCAAGCGGGGGTTCTTCCTCGAGGGCGGTGGCCAGGGGTGGTCGTTCAAACGCCCGGGGCAGCCTTTTCGGTTTGCTAAAAGCGCTGTGGCACAACCTGATCCGGTGCCACGTCCGCGGGTCGATGGATTGCCTTTTGCGGGACTGAAGGTGCTCGACCTGAGCACCTTCTGGGCCGGTGCCTATCTGACCTGCTACCTGGGCGCGTTCGGTGCCGACATCGTCAAGGTCGAGTCCATCCAGCGGCCCGACGGGTTTCGTTACTCGGGCGCGTTCCCCTTCGAGGGCGACGACTGGTACGAGCGCAGTGGGCTATGGCAGGCCACCAACCTCAACAAGCGGGACCTCACGCTGGACCTGACCTCGCGGCGCGGCCTGGAGATCGCCCGGCGCCTGGCAGCGCAGGCCGACGTTGTCGTGGAGAACTTCTCACCGCGAGTGGTGGAGCAGTTCGGCCTGGATTACGAGTCGCTGGTAGCGCTGAAGCCCGACGTCATACAAGTTCGGATGCCGGGTTTCGGCCTGCACGGCCCCTGGCGCGACTACGTTGGCTGGGCGTTGAACTTCGAGCAGACCGCGGGGATGTCGGCGGTTACCGGCTACGCGGATGGGCCGCCGTGTAATCCGCAGGGTCCGGCCGATCCCGTCGTCGGTGTGCACGCCGGTGTCGCGCTGCTGGCTGCGCTCGAGCACCGGCGCCGCACTGGGGAGGGGCAGCTGATCGAGGTCGCCCAGATCGAGGTCGCCGCGTGCGTGACCGCCGAACCGGTGATCGAGTACTCGATGAATGGTGTCGTCCAATCACGAGAAGGCAATCGCGGGCGCGGCTACCTGCAGGGGGTGTATCCGACCGCCGAGGACGGAGTGTGGGTCGCGCTGTCGGTGCCCGATGACGGCTCGCTCGACCACGACGTCTTCGACGAGCTGGTCGCCGGCTGGACCCGGACGCAACAAACGGCTTTGATCGTAGAAACCCTTCGCGCACAACATATTCCGGCGGAACAAGTGATCACCGGCGAGCAGATGTATGACCCCGATTTCATCGGGGCCCAACTCGACGCACGCGGATACTACGAAGAGTTCGAGCACCCGATCACCGGAGTGCGCCGCTACCCGGGCTGGCCGGTACGCTTCACCCCCGGTCCAGCCCGCCAGCACCGTACGGCGTCACCCACACTCGGACAGCACAACGACGAGATCTTGCGCGGTCTGGGTATTTCCGAAGACGATCTGGCCACGTTGCGTGACGAGCGGGTGATCGGTGAGCGGGTGCTGAACGCTTAGCGGCCCGCGTGAGCCTTTGGTAAACCGCCGGTCACATGCCAAGCTGCTCGCATGGCCTTCGACATCGCCCGCCCAAAGCTTGAAGGAAACGTCGCGGTCGGCGAAGACCGCCAAATCGGGTTCGCCGAATTCGGTGACCCGCAGGGCCGCGCGGTGTTCTGGCTGCACGGAACTCCCGGCGCGCGTCGGCAGATTCCCACCGAGGCCCGCATCTACGCCAAACAACACGGCATCCGGCTGATCGGCCTGGACCGCCCCGGGACCGGCTCGTCATCGCCCCACCTGTACGAGAACATCGTCGCCTCCGCCGACGACCTGCGCACGATTGCCGACATACTCGGCATCGACAAAATGGCCGTCATCGGCCTGTCCGGCGGCGGCCCGTATGCACTCGCGTCCGCCGCGGCGATGCCCGACCGGGTAGTGGCGGCGGGCATCCTCGGCGGCGTTGCGCCCTTCCTCGGCGACGAGGGGATCACCAGCGGGCTGATGAACCTGGGCAAGCGGGCGGCGCCCCTATTGCGGTTGGGCGGTGACCCGCTGCGGATCGGCGCCAGCCTGATGGTCCGGGCGATCCGTCCCTTCGCGAACACCGCGCTGTCTCTGTACGCCGCGATATCGCCGGAGGGCGATCGGCGTCTGCTCACCCGGCCCGAGTTCGGGGCGATGTTTCTCGACGACCTGCTCAACGGCAGCCGCAAGCAGCTGGCGGCGCCCTTCAACGACGTCGTCCTGTTCACCCGGGACTGGGGATTCCGGCTCGACGAGGTCAAGGTCCCGGTCCGCTGGTGGCACGGTGACAGCGACCACATCGTTCCGTTCGCCCACGGTCAGCACGCCGTGGCCCTGCTGCCCGACGCCGAGCTGATCGTGCTGCCGGGGGAGAGTCATCTGGGCGGGTTGGGCCGCGGCGAGGACGTCCTGTCCACGCTGATGAAGATCTGGGACGAGCAGGCCTGACGAGCCAGAGGTAGCGTGCAGACGTGCTTCTGGCATCGCTGGATCCCTCGACAGTCTCCGCCACAGACATCGCCGACGCGGTCACCATTGACGGCGCGGTATTGAGTCGCAGTGACTTGGTCGGCGCCGCAACGTCAGTGGCCGAGCGCGTCGCAGGCGCGGGCCGGGTTGCGGTGCTGGCCACGCCGTCCGCATCCACCGTGCTGGCGGTCACCGGCTGCCTGATCGCAGGCGTCCCGTTCGTCCCGGTGCCCTCCGATGTCGGCGCCGCCGAACGCCGGCACATGCTGACCGACTCCGGCGCGCAGGCCTGGCTTGGCCCCGAGCCTGACGAGCCCGACGGCCTGCCGCACATCCCGGTCCGCTTGCACGCCCGGTCTTGGCACCGCTATTCCGAGCCGCGTCCCGAGGCCACCGCCATGGTCATCTACACCTCGGGCACCACCGGGGCGCCCAAGGGTGTGGTGGTGAGCAGGCAGGCGATCGCCGCCGACCTGGACGCGCTGGCACAGGCCTGGCAGTGGACGTCAGACGACGTCCTGGTGCATGGGTTGCCGCTGTTTCACATCCACGGGCTGGTACTGGGCTTGCTCGGCTCGCTGCGGGTCGGAAATCGCTTCGTGCACACCGGAAAACCGACACCGGCCGGCTACGCCAAGGCCTGCTCGGAAGCCGGGGGCACGTTGTTTTTCGCGGTCCCCACGGTGTGGTCACGGGTGGCGGCCGACGAGTCCGCCGCCCAGGCATTGCGGCCAGCGCGGCTATTGGTATCCGGCAGCGCCGCGCTACCGGTGCCGGTGTTCGACCGGCTGGCCGACCTGACCGGGCACCGGCCCATCGAGCGATACGGCGCCTCGGAATCACTGATCACCATCTCGACGCGGGCCGACGGCGAACGCCGCCCCGGTTGGGTGGGCCTGCCGCTCGCCGGTGTGCAGACCAGGCTGCTCGACGACAACGGCGACCCGGTGCCGTCAGACGGGGAAACCGTTGGAAAGCTTCAGGTTCGCGGCCCCACGCTGTTCGACGGTTACCTGAATCGGCCAGAGGCCACCGCCGAGGCGTTCGATGCCGACGGCTGGTACCGCACCGGCGATGTCGCGGTCGTCGACAGCGCGGGCATGTATCGCATCGTGGGACGCGAGTCGGTCGACTTGATCAAGTCGGGGGGATACCGCGTCGGCGCGGGCGAAATCGAAACGTCGTTGCTGGGGCATCCGGGCGTGCAGGAGGCGGCGGTCGTCGGGCTGCCTGACGAGGACCTCGGCCAGCGGATCGTCGCCTACGTCGTCGGCTCGGCCGACCTGAACACCGACGAACTGATCAACTATGTCGCTCAAGAGCTTTCGGTCCACAAGCGGCCACGTGAGGTGCGGATCGTCGATGCGCTGCCGCGCAACGCGATGGGCAAGGTGCTCAAGAAGCAGTTGCTGTCCGAGGGCTGAGCGCCTCGTCTCAGTCGGGTATCCGAGGCATCACAATGTCGCTCGTCAACTGGTGTTTTGCCCGATGGGCAGGATATTGCCAGGTTGTTAGACGAGCGCGAGCTCGCCCCTTCGCATACCTTCGTTGGTTGGAGACCACACAGGCCCGGGTGGGCAGTTAGGGAAGTGCAATGGGTGAGCCGACCCGCGCCGCGGGCTCGACCGCGACGATGGCGGCCGAACCGCACTCCACGCCGCTGTCCAGAGTCGCGGCGTCCTGCCTGATCGGCTCGGCGATCGAGTTCTACGACTTCCTGATCTATGGCACCGCGGCCGCGCTGGTGTTTCCCTATGTGTTCTTCCCGGGGCTGAGTCCCGGGGTGGCGATGATCGCCTCGATGGGAACATTCGCAACGGCGTTTATCTCCCGGCCGATCGGTGCGGCGGTCTTCGGCTACTACGGTGACCGGTTGGGCCGCAAGAAGACGCTGGTCGTCACGCTGCTGATCATGGCCGTGGCTACCGTGGGCGTCGGCCTGGTGCCCAGCACCGCATCCATCGGGATAGCGGCGCCGCTGATCCTGATGGTGCTGCGCCTGGTGCAGGGGTTCGCCGTCGGCGGTGAATGGGCTGGATCGGCATTGCTGAGCGCCGAGTACGCACCCGCCGGTAGACGCGGCCTGTTCAGTATGTTCACCCTGCTCGGCGGCGGTGTCGCGGGAATCATGAGCAGCCTGACCTTCCTCGGTGTCAACGTCACCATCGGCGAATACAGCCCGGCGTTCCTGCAGTGGGGCTGGCGGGTGCCGTTCCTGATTAGCTCGGTGATGATCGCGCTCGCCCTCTACGTGCGGCTCAACATCGACGAGACGCCGGTGTTCGCCGAGGAAAAAGCCCGCAACCTGGTGCCCAAGACGCCGCTCTCCGAGCTGCTGCGGCTGCAGCGCCGCGAGATCTTCCTGGCCGGGGGCAGCGTGCTGGGCTCGATCGCCTTGGTCTACATGGGCAACACCTACCTGGCCATGTACGCCCACTCGCACCTGGGCTACACGCGCACCTTCATCTGGACGGTCGGGGCGCTCAGCGGCGTGGTGAGCATCATCTCCGTCGTGATTTCGGCCAGTCTGTCTGATCGGGTGGGCCGCCGCCGGTTGATGTTGATCGGTTGGGCGGCCTGCTTGCCGTGGGCGTTTGTGGTGATCCCGCTGATCGACAGTGGCAAACCCGTCTTGTATGCGGTGGCGATCGTCGGCATGTTCGCGATCAACGGCATCGGCAGTGGGCCCACCGGGGCCTTCATCCCCGAGCTGTTCGCCACCCGCTATCGCTACAGCGGGTCGGCGCTGGCGGTGAACCTGGCCGGCGTGGTCGGCGGTGCGATCCCGCCGCTGATCGCCGGAACGCTGGCGGCGACCTACGGCAGCTGGTCGATCGGTGTCATGCTCGGCGCGCTCATGTTGATCAGCCTGGTGTGCACCTATCTGCTGCCCGAGACCAAGGGAACAACGCTGCGCACTTCGGAGCCGGTGAGCTCAGTTGGTGTGTAGGTCCTCGTTCAGCGCGATGCCCTGACCGCCACGGGCCACCACTTCGACGGCCCCGCTCACCGAATTGCGGCGGAACAACAGGTTGTTACCGCCGGACAGTTCGAGAGCCTTCATCGTTTTGCCCTCAGGCGTGATGACCTTGGTGCCCGCGGTGACATATAACCCGGCTTCGACGACGCAGTCGTCGCCCAGCGAGATGCCCAGCCCCGCGTTGGCGCCCAGCAGGCACCGCTTGCCGATCGAAATGACTTCTGTCCCACCGCCGGACAACGTGCCCATGATCGATGCCCCGCCGCCGATGTCCGACCCATCGCCGACCACCACGCCGGCCGAGATGCGGCCTTCCACCATCGACGCGCCCAGCGTGCCGGCGTTGTAGTTGACGAAGCCTTCGTGCATCACAGTGGTGCCCGGCGCCAGGTGCGCGCCGAGGCGCACCCGGTCGGCGTCGGCGATACGCACCCCGGTGGGCACGACGTAGTCGACCATCCGGGGAAACTTGTCGACGCCGTAGACGGTCACCGGCGCCTTGCGGCGCAGCCGGGCGCGGACCGCGTCGAAACCATCGATCGCGCAGGGCCCGTGATTAGTCCAGACCACATTGGTCAATACCCCGAACAAGCCGCCGGCGTTCAGCCCATGCGGCGCCACCAGTCGGTGCGATAACAAATGCAGCCGGAGGTAGGCGTCGTAGGCGTCGGCGGCCACATCATCGAGTGAGCCAATGACCGTGCGGACCGCGATGGTCTCGGTGTTGCGGTCGTCGTCGCGTCCCACCAACGCGCCCAGCTCCGGCGGCACATCGGACAGGGCGAGACGCGACGTCGCGCTGGTGCCCGATTCGGTCAGTTCCGGTGCGGGAAACCAGGTGTCGAGTATGGATCCGTCGGCGCCGAGGGTCGCCAACCCGATGCTTGCAGCTCCAGTCACGGTCGTCACGGTACTTGGACCGTCGAGCAGACGCAGAATCGCATCCCTGAGCGTCTGCGAGTGCGATTCTGTGTCTGCTCGGCCGACGAGGGTGACCCACTACGCTTGAACCGTGCTGGACTTGCATGGCGATCCCATCGAGCTGACCGCGGCGCTGGTCGATATCCCCAGCGAATCGCGCGACGAAGCGCGGATCGCCGACGAGGTGGAGACCGCGCTGCGCGCCCAAACGTCTGGCTTCGAGATCATCCGCAACGGCAACGCCGTGCTGGCCCGCACTCAGCGAAACCGCTCGTCACGAGTGCTGATGGCCGGTCATCTGGACACCGTGCCTGCGGCCGACAACCTGCCCAGCCGTCGCTCCAGCGACCACGAGGGCGACGTGCTGTACGGCTGCGGCACCTCGGACATGAAATCCGGTGACGCGGTCTTCCTGCATCTGGCCGCCACGGTGGCCGAACCGGTACACGACCTGACGCTGGTGTTCTACGACTGCGAGGAAATCGATTCGACCGCAAACGGATTGGGTCGCATCGAACGCGAACTGCCGGACTGGTTGGCCGCCGACGTCGCCATCTTGGGCGAGCCCACCGCCGGCTACATCGAAGCGGGCTGCCAGGGCACTCTGCGGGTGGTGATCAGCGCCACCGGAACGCGCGCACATTCGGCGCGGTCCTGGCTGGGTGACAACGCAATTCACAAACTGGGCGCTGTGCTGGACCGGTTGGCCGGCTACCAGGCGCGCACGGTCGATATCGACGGCTGCGCGTACCGCGAAGGATTGTCGGCGGTCCGCATCGACGGCGGTGTGGCCGGCAACGTGATCCCCGACGCCGCCTCGGTCACCGTCAACTACCGATTTGCCCCCGACCGGTCACCGGACGCCGCGCTGCACCACGTGCATGAGGTGTTCGACGGGCTCGACGTGCGGATCGAGCAGACCGACTCCGCGGCGGGCGCGCTACCCGGCTTGTCGCAGCCCGCCGCCAAGGCGTTGGTCGAGGCCGCCGGCGGAGCGGTCCGGGCGAAATACGGCTGGACCGACGTGTCCCGGTTCGCCGCGCTGGGCATACCCGCGGTCAATTTCGGGCCCGGCGATCCCAATCTGGCGCACACGCGCGACGAGCGGGTGCCGGTCGCCGCGATCACGCAGGCCGTGGCGATGCTGCGGCCTTACTTGGGCGGCTGAGGATCGAAGGAGACGCTGATGACCGACGCGCATGATCTGACGTCGCGCAATGCCGAGTTCGCCGCTGGCGAATACAGCGCGGGCCTGACCATCAATCCCAGCGGCAACATGATGGTGATCGGGTGCGTCGATCCGCGGGTCGATCCGGCCCATGTGCTGGGGCTCGCCAACGGAGAGGCAGCCATCATCCGAAATGTCGGCGGCCGGATCACACCGGCAACCCTGCGGACCATGGGCATGTTGGGCAAGGTCGGTGCCGCCAATGCGAGCACCCACCGCCCCGGGGTTTGGAACCTGGTCATCCTGCATCACACCGATTGCGGGATGACGGATTTGGCGCCTTTCCCGGAACTGCTTGCCGAGTATTTTGAGATCTCGCCCTCGGAGCTGGAAGCCAAATCGGTCAGCGACCCCTCGGGTTCCGTTCGGGTCGACGTCGACGTCATCCTGCAGACGATCCACTCCACGGACTTCCTGGTCTCGGGGCTGGTGTACGACGTCGACACCGGTCTGGTGCAGACCGTGGTCCCGCCCACGCCGCTCAGCACGGTGTAGGCGGGCGCCCGAGACTCGATCGTCGATAACGGCCCTTGGCGGCAAGCCTCGAAGAGCCCTAACTGGCCGGCTAGGAGAGCTTTTCGGCCTGGGCGGCGGCATCAGCCGCCGCCGCGCGCAGTCCCAGTGCCGCAAGATCATCCGATACCGTCCGCAGCGCTGCGCCGTCACGGGCGGTCAACGCCTGCGCGTGCGCGAGCGCGATCCGGCCGGTGGCGCAGTCGATCTCGCCGCACAGCTTGGTCAGCGGGTCCACCGCGCGGATGTCGCCGAGCCGCACCGCCTCATGCCAGACGCGCAGCGCAACGCCATGCTGGCCGCCGCGCTCGGCCATCCGGGCGGCATCGCGGGCGGCCGCCACCGCGCCGTGCGAATCGCGGCCCACGGCCAGCCGCCAGGCCCGCGCCACGCCGAGCTCCGGGCCAAACAGCGCCGACTTGGTTCCGTGCCGAGATTCCGCTTTGCTCAGCGCTTTTGCCGCCGCGGCGATGTCGCCCTGCTGGGCCAGGGCGGTGGCCAGCAGCATCAGCGACAGCGGCCCCCACGAGTAGCCGGTGCGTTCCAAGGTGGCACTGGCCGGGCCGAGTAGCGTTGCGGCCTGGCCGAATTCGCCGTTGGCGATCAGCACGTGTGCCAGCAACACCTCGCCGATTGCCCGGCCGGGCTGCTGCAATTCCGCGAAATCAGTGAACTGCTTGGCGAGTTCGGCCGCCATCTCAAGCCGACCGGCCATCACCAGCGTGGTGGTCTGGCCGAGGCCGACCGTGAAGCGCAGCAGCCCGGGGTGCTCGGCGTTCATCGCGCGCTGCGCCAGCGACTCGACTTCGTCGAAGCGGCCCTGCCGCGCCGCGGACAGCGTGGCCGCGCTGGCCGCCCAGGCCACCGCCTGGTCGTCGGCCGACGGTGACGCCAGCACCTCGCGGGCGATGTCGATGGCATCCCCGACCCTGCCGGCGTTCATCGCGAAGGTGGCGCTCAGCGCGTCCAGGGTGAGTCGCCCGCTCGCATCCGGGATGCGACCTCGGATGGTCTGCAGGAAGGCGGTCGCCCGCTCCGGCTCGCTGAGCATGAAGAACTGATTGGCCGCCCGCAGCAGCGTCCAGGCCATCAGCTCGGGTTCGGGCAGCGCGGTGGCATCGACCTCGGCCAGCAGCGCCTCGGCTTCCCGGCCCCGGCCCTGCCACGCCAGGGCATTCGCCAATGGCAACCGCGCGGCCATGTCACCCGACCGGCCCAGTGCCGACCGGGCCAGCCGTTCTCCGAGCGTCAGGTCGCCGAGTCGCAGCGCCTGCAGGGCCGCGATGACAACGTCGGCCACCGGCTGCGGGGCGTCGCTGTCCAACGCCAGATACGCCAGCCGCAGCCGGTCGCTGAGATGGTCCGACGGTTGCTGGGAGAGTCGATTGACCAACTCGGTGCGCAGTCGTCGGGCACCGTCGTCGCCCAGCGCGGCGCGCGCTCGTTCGGCGAACAACGGGTGGGAGGTGTAGACCACCACGTCGGCCGGGTCCTCGCCGCGGACCCGGGTTTCGGCCGCACCCCAGTCCTGTGCCTCAGCGACGGCACCGTCGCCGGCCAGGATTGCCAGATCGGTGACCGACAACGGCTCGGCGACCGCGAGGAGATCCAGCACTGCGCGTGCCGGCGCGGGCAACTCGGCGATGAAGTCGTCGACGTCGGCAGGGCTTCTCGACTCGCCGGTCGCCTCGATGTCGATCCGATCCAGCAGACCGTCGGTCCACATCGCCGCGATGGCCTCGGGTGCCGCGTCAGCCCGGGCGGTGACAATCATCCGGGCGGTGCCGGTTAGTGCGAACTGGTAGACGAGCGTGGCCGACAGGATGTCCAGATCGTGGGCGTCGTCGACCACCAGCAGCAGACCGCCCGGCGAATCACCGCCGAGCGACGCCCGGGCCGCGCGCAGCAGCGCGGCGGGCTTGCCGATGTCGGCGATGTCCACCAGGTGGCTGAAGGCGCCGAACGGGACCACCCGCTCGGTCGGGGTGCCGGTGACCCAGCGAACGAGCGTGTCGGGATGTTGGCTGACGAAATGTTCGGCGCCCAACCGGGCCAGCGTGGATTTGCCGATGCCGTCGGGTCCGAGCACCACCACGCCCGGTCGCGCCGAGTCGCCCAGGGCAACATCGAGCTGCTCCAAGGCTGCCTCGTGCTGAGGAACGTCCCATCGAATCGGCACCAGCCGAATCCTATTGCGCGTACCGAGCCGGCCAGTGCGACGGCCCGGCTACGCGCTGACCGGCCGGCGTGGTCTACTACCGGATATGCGCTCGGAACGCGATTCCTCTCGCGAATGGGCGGTCTGCGTGTACTGCGCGTCCGGACCTACACATCCCGAATTACTGGAATTGGCCAGCGAACTCGGCGAGGCGATCGCCGACCGCGGCTGGACGCTGGTGTGGGGCGGCGGCCACGTATCGGCAATGGGTGCGGTTTCGGGCGCAGCGCGGGCCCGCGGTGGCCGGACCGTCGGTGTGATCCCGCAAGACTTGATGCGTCGCGAGATCGCCGACGCTGCCGCCGACGAGCTGATCGTCACCGACACCATGCGCGACCGTAAGCAGACCATGGAAGACCGCTCGGATGCGTTCCTGGTGCTGCCGGGCGGCGTCGGCACGCTCGACGAGCTGTTCGAGGCATGGACCACCGGCTATCTGGGTATGCACCACAAACCTTTGGTCATGCTGGACCCCTGGGGACATTACGAAGGCTTGTGGGTGTGGTTGAACGGGTTGCTCGACAGCGGGTACATCTCACAGTCAGCGATGGACCGGCTGGTTCTGGTGGATAAGGTGGGTGCCGCATTAGAGGCGTGCGCGCCGTAATTTCGGATGCGTCGACGGGGAATTGAGGGATCACGTGTCCGATCACGACGGAGCAGCGCGCAAACCGGTCGGCCTGGCCGCCGTCGCATCCGGCGTACCTAGTGTGCTGGCCGACTTGCCGGTGATCGTGCGGGGAGCGCTGACCGGGCTGGTGGCCCGACCGGACTCGCACAAATCGATCGGCACGGTGTTCCAGGCCCGGGCCGCCCGCTTCGGCGACCGGGTCTTTCTGAAATTCGGCGACGATCAACTGACCTACCGTGACGCCAATGCGGCCGCCAACCGCTACGCCGCGGTGCTGGCGGCGCGCGGCGTCGGGCACGGCGACGTCGTCGCGATCATGTTGCGCAACTCGACCCGCACCGTGGTGGCCATGCTGGCCGCGGTCAAGTGCGGCGCCGTCGCCGGCATGCTCAACTACCACCAGCGCGGCGACGTGCTGGCGCACAGCCTGGGATTGCTGGACGCCAAGGTGCTGGTCGCGGAGACCGACCTGGTCAGCGCCGTCGCCGAGAGCGGCGCCCCGGCCGCCACCGAGACGCTGACCATCGAAGACCTGGAGCGATTCGCCGTCGGCGCGCCGGCCGCCAACCCCGCCTCGGCGTCGGCGGTGCGGGCCAAAGACCCCGCCTTCTACATCTTCACCTCGGGCACCACCGGATATCCCAAGGCCAGTGTGATGACCCATCGACGGTGGCTGGCCGCACTGGCCGCGTTCGGCGGGCTGGGATTGCGGCTCAAGCCCAGCGACACGCTGTACAGCTGCCTGCCGCTGTACCACAACAACGCCCTGACGGTCGCGGTGTCGTCGGTCATCAACTCCGGGGCGACGCTGGCGTTGGGGAAGTCGTTTTCGGCTACCCGGTTCTGGGACGAGGTGATCGCCAGCCGGGCGACGGCGTTCATCTACATCGGCGAGATCTGCCGATACCTGCTCAACCAGCCCGCCAAACCCACCGACCGCAAACACCAGGTCCGCCTGATCGCCGGCAACGGGCTGCGGCCGGAGATCTGGGACGAATTCACCGAACGCTTCGGCATCGCGCGGGTGTGTGAGTTCTATGCCTCTAGCGAAGGCAACGCCGCATTCATCAACATCTTCAACGTGCCTCGCAGCACCGGTATCTCGCCGACGCCGCTGGCCTACGTGCAGTACGACCCGGACACCGGCGCCCCGCTGCGCGACGACGACGGCCGGGTGCGCCGGGTGCCCGCAGGCCAGCCCGGGCTGCTGCTCAGTCCGGTCAACCGGCTACAGCCCTTCGACGGCTACACAGACCAGGAGTCGACCGAAAAGAAGCTGGTGCGCAACGCTTTCCGGGAGGGCGACTGCTGGTTCAACTCCGGCGACGTGATGAGCCCGCAGGGCATGGGGCACGCCTCATTCGTCGACCGGCTCGGCGACACCTTCCGCTGGAAGGGCGAGAACGTCGCGACCACCCAGGTGGAGGCGGCGCTGGCGTCGGACAAGTCCGTCGAGCAATGCACGGTCTTCGGCGTCGAGATTCCGCATACCGGCGGCCGCGCCGGCATGGCCGCGGTCCAACTGCGCGACGGCGTCGAGTTCGACGGCAAGTCGCTGGCCCGCGCCGTGTACGACCAGCTGCCCGGCTACGCGCTGCCGCTGTTCGTGCGGGTCGTGGAGTCGATCGAGCAGACCACGACATTCAAGAGCCGCAAGGTCGAGTTGCGCGAGCAGGCCTACGGCTCCGACGTGAAGGACCCGCTCTACGTGTTGGCCGGCCGCGACGAGGGCTACCTGCCGTACTACGACGAATACCCCGAGGAAGTCGCGGGCGGTAAGCGACCGCAGGGCTGAGGCTCGGCCAGCACATTTGTCACATCCGCCACACCAGTTCCTGAATTGGGCGGCGTGCTGCTCTTTCAAAGTCGATATCGCATGCGCTATCGCGTTGGCGGATCGCTCATGGACAAGCGCGTGGGTGCTGGCGTGACGGATGTGACGCCAGCCCAGGGGCCGCTCCCCGTTTGCGCGACACCAGGCACTATGTACGGGTGCAAGCAAGTCTGTGCGGCCGGCCGGTCGCAGGGGATCGCGCGCTGATCATGGCGATCATCAACCGCACGCCGGACTCGTTCTACGACAAGGGTGCGACGTTCAGCGACGAAGCTGCCCAGGCTGCGGTGCATCAGGCCGTGGCCGAGGGCGCCGACGTCATCGACGTGGGAGGGGTCAAGGCGGGCCCGGGTCAGGACGTCGACGTCGCGACCGAGATCGCCCGGCTGGTGCCGTTCATCGAATGGCTTCGTGGCGCCTATCCGAACCAGCTGATCAGCGTCGACACCTGGCGCTCCGAGGTAGCCAGGGTGGCGTGTGCGGCGGGCGCGGACCTGATCAATGACACCTGGGGCGGCATCGACCCAGCGCTGCCCGACGTCGCTGCCGAGTTCGGCGCGGGTCTGGTGTGTTCGCACACCGGTGGCGCGCTGCCGCGTACCCGTCCCTTCCGGGTGAGCTATGGAACGACGACACGCGGCGTGGTGGACGACGCTATCCGCCAGGTCACCGGCGCCGCCGAGCGCGCGGTCGCGGCCGGGGTGGCCCGCGACCGGGTGCTGATCGACCCGGCGCACGATTTCGGCAAGAACACCTTCCACGGCCTGGTGCTGTTGCGACACGTGGCCGACCTTGTTAAGACCGGATGGCCGGTGCTCATGGCTTTGAGCAACAAAGACTTCGTCGGGGAGACTCTGGGGGTGGAATTGACCGAACGTCTCGAGGGAACACTGGCAGCCACCGCGCTGGCGGCGGCCGCCGGCGCACGGATGTTCCGGGTTCACCAGGTCGCGGCCACCCGGCGGGTGTTGGAAATGGTGGGCTCGATTCAGGGGACGCGCCCGCCGGCACGCACCGTGCGGGGGCTCGCATGACGGCGTCCGAGCTGGTCGCCCGGGATCTCGCCACCGGAGCCGAGGCGGCGCGGCCTGGCGACATCTGGCTGTCCAACCGCAGCGCGACTCGTGCTGGCCGGACGCTGAGGCAACTGGAAGAGGCGAAGGCCGGGCGCACCATCTCGGTGGTGCTGCCGGCGCTCAACGAGGAAGCAACCGTCGCGTCGGTGGTCGAGAGCATTTCACCGCTGGTCGACGGGTTGGTCGACGAGCTGATCGTGCTGGACTCCGGCTCGACGGACGACACCGAGATCCGCGCGATCACGGCAGGCGCCCGGGTGATCAGCCGCGAACAGGCATTGCCCGAGGTTCCGACCCGGCCCGGCAAGGGCGAGGCGCTGTGGCGTTCACTCGCGGCGACCAGCGGCGACATCGTGGTGTTCGTCGACTCCGACCTGGTCGACCCGCACCCGATGTTCGTGCCGTGGTTGGTCGATCCGCTGCTTACCGGCGACGGGATTCACCTGGTCAAAAGCTTCTACCGACGGCCCCTGATGGTTCGCGAGGCCGACGGTGTCGACGATGCGGATGGCAGTGCGGGCGCTACCGGTGGCGGGCGGGTCACCGAGCTGGCTGCCCGGCCGTTGCTGGCGGCGCTGCGGCCGGAGCTGGGCTGCATATTGCAGCCGCTGGGCGGCGAGTACGCGGCTACCCGGGAACTGCTGACGTCGCTGCCGTTCGGGCCGGGCTACGGGGTCGAGATCGGCCTGCTGATCGATACCTTCGACCGGTTGGGCCTGGGCGCGATCGCGCAGGTCAACATGGGTGTGCGCGCGCACCGCAACCGGCCGCTGGCCGAGTTGGGAGCGATGAGCCGCCAGGTCATCGCGACCCTGCTTTCGCGCTGCGGGATTCCGGACTCCGGCGTCGGGTTGACGCAGTTCTTCGCCGCCGACGACGGCTACACACAGCACACCTCGCCGGTGTCGCTGGTGGACCGGCCACCGATGAACGTGGTCAGGCCACTTTGAGCCCACGCTGAGCACAGAACCGTCGGCTCCGTAGGGCAAGATGACGGCGTGGCGTTGGTCTTGCTGTACCTGGTGGTGCTGGTCCTGGTGGCGATTGTGCTGTTCGGTGCGGCCAGCCTGCTGCTCGGACGCGGTGAACAGCTGCCGCCCCTGCCGCGGGGCACGACGGCCACGGTGCTGCCCGCGTACGGCGTCACCGGCTCCGATGTCGACGCGGTGAAATTCACCCAGGTGCTGCGCGGATACAAGACCAGCGAGGTGGACTGGGTGTTGGAGCGGCTGGCCCGCGAGCTGGAGGCGCTGCGCGGCCAGCTGGCGGCGGTGCACGAGGCCAAGGTCGAGGCCAAGGTCGACGACCGCACGAACCCGGGGGATGGCCAGGGCCTGACGTGAGCGACGACGGGCTGGTGCGCTGCAGCTGGGCGAATGTCCGGCCGGGGCCCGACTTCGAGCTGTACCGCGACTACCACGACCAGGAGTGGGGTCGCCCATTGCACGGTCGGCTGGCGCTGTTTGAGCGAATGACCCTGGAGGCGTTCCAGAGTGGGTTGTCCTGGCTGATCATCTTGCGCAAACGGGAGAACTTCCGGCGTGCCTTCTCTGGGTTCGACATCGAGGAAGTCGCCCGCTACACCGACGCCGATGTGCAACGGCTGATGGAGGATGCGGGGATCGTGCGCAACCGGGCCAAGATCGATGCGACGATCGCCAACGCCCGGGTGGCCGCCGAGTTGGACTCCTCCGAAGACCTGTCCGAGCTGCTGTGGTCGTTCGCGCCACCGCCGCGGCCCCGACCCGCCGACGTCTCCGAAATCCCTGCGGCCACGGTCGAATCGAGTGCAATGGCCAAAGAACTCAAACGGCGCGGGTTCCGTTTCGTCGGGCCCACCACCGCCTATGCGTTGATGCAGGCGACCGGGATGGTCGACGACCATATTCGCGCTTGCTGGGTGCCTTCGCGGGCTCGTTAAGGCCCGCTGGAGGCCGTCACGACCGGGTCTTGTGCACTAGGTCACCCGGATAGGGAACAATGGAGAGGTGATTTGGCAGTTCAACGTCGGGAATGGCTGGAAATCCACTGGCGGGGCATGCTCGGCGCCGACCAGGCCCGTGAGAGCGGGCCGGCCCGAATCTGGAGGGAGCACTCGATGGCGGCGATGAAGCCCCGGACCGGAGACGGTCCTCTGGAAGCAACCAAGGAGGGGCGCGGCATCGTAATGCGAGTACCACTCGAAGGTGGTGGTCGTCTTGTCGTCGAGTTGACGCCCGACGAAGCCGCCGCACTGGGCGACGAACTCAAGGGCGTCACCAGCTAGGTGTCCGGGTCCGGCGGGCCCGACGATTAAGCGCACACCTTGCGGTAGATATCCAGCGTCTGTTCGGCGACCTGGGCCCAGGAGAATTCGTCGATGCAGCGCTGGCGTCCGGCGCGGCCGTAACGCTCGGCTTTTCCGGGGTCGGCAATCAGCGCATTGACCGCTTCGGCCAATCTGGCCCGATACCCGTTCGGGTCGGCAGCGTCGTAGTGCACCAGCGACCCGGTGATCCCGTCAGCGACCACCTCGGGTATCCCGCCCACATCGGAGGCCACCACCGCGGTCGCGCAGGCCATCGCCTCCAGGTTCACGATGCCCAATGGCTCATATACCGACGTGCATACGAAAACTGTTGCGGCCGAAAGTATTTCGCGTAGTTTTTCGATGGGAAGCATCTCCCGGACCCAGAACACCCCGGTGCGGCTGCGGGCAAGCCCGGCCACCGCGGCCCGTACTTCGTCGGCGATCTCGGGAGTGTCGGGCGCGCCGGCGCACAGCACCAACTGCGCCTCGGGGCTGAAGTCGTGAGCCGCGGCCAACAGGTGCGCGACGCCCTTTTGCCGGGTGATACGCCCCACGAACGCCACGATCGGCCGGTTGAGATCGACCCCGAGCTCGGCCAGCACCGACCCGGTGGGTCCCGGCCCGGACGAATACCACACATCGGTGTCGACCCCGTTGCGGATGACGTGCACCGCATTCGGATCCAGGGCGGGGTAGACCCGCAGCACGTCCTCGCGCATACCGGAGCTGACCGCGATCACGGCATCGGCCGCCAGTACCGCGTTGTGCTCTACCCACGACGACACCCGGTAGCCGCCGCCGAGCTGCTCGGCCTTCCACGGGCGCAGCGGTTCCAGCGAATGTGCCGTCAGCACGTGTGGAATGTCATAGAGCATCGAGGCGAGATGCCCGGCCAGCCCGGTGTACCAGGTGTGTGAATGCACGACGGTTGCGGCGGACGCGGCATTGGCCATCACCAGGTCGGCCGACAACGTCGACAACGCCGCGTTGGCATCCTGCAGCCGCGGGTCGGGCTGATAGGCGAATGCGCCTGGACGCGGCGCGCCCATGCAGTGCACGTCGACCTCGCACAATCGGCGCAGTTGGGCGACGAGTTCGGTGACGTGTACTCCGGCTCCGCCATAGACCTCTGGTGGGTATTCCCGAGTCATCATCGCCACCCGCATACCCGCACCGTAGTTGGCGACGAGCCAGCGCGCGCGGCGGGGGAGGACAATCGGTTACGGCGATCGGTGTGTCGAAATAATCCAAATACCTTGACGGACAGCCCGTCAGCACAACAGTCAATACGGCGTTCCCCCTGGCAGCGGTTCGCGGTGGCCATTAGGTTTGGAGCCATGAGGGAAGCGCCACACGTGCTGGGCATCGTCATGGCCGGCGGTGAGGGCAAGCGGCTGTACCCGCTGACCGCGGACCGGGCCAAACCCGCCGTTCCCTTCGGGGGCGCGTATCGGCTGATCGACTTCGTGCTGTCCAACCTCGTCAACGCCTACTATCTGCGGATCTGCGTTCTCACGCAATACAAGTCGCATTCACTTGACCGTCACATATCGCAGAATTGGCGGTTGTCCGGTCTGGCGGGTGAGTACATCACCCCGGTGCCCGCGCAGCAGCGACTCGGCCCGCGCTGGTACACCGGCTCCGCCGACGCGATTTACCAGTCCCTCAACCTGATCTACGACGAAGACCCGGACTACATAGTGGTTTTCGGGGCTGACCACGTGTATCGGATGGACCCCGAGCAGATGGTTCAATACCACATCGACAGCGGGGCGGGCGCGACGGTGGCCGGCATCCGGGTTCCGCGCAGCGAGGCCAGCTCGTTCGGCTGCATCGACGCCGACGATTCCGGCCGCATCCGCAACTTCATGGAGAAGCCACTGAATCCGCCGGGAATCCCCGACGACCCCGAGTCGAGTTTCGTGTCGATGGGCAACTACATCTTCACCACCAAAGTGCTCATCGACGCGATTCGCGCCGACGCCGACGACGACCACTCGGATCACGACATGGGCGGCGACATCATCCCGCGGCTGGTGGACGACGGGATGGCCGCGGTCTACGACTTCAACGACAACGAGGTGCCCGGCGCCACCGACCGTGACCGGGCGTACTGGCGCGACGTGGGGACCCTGGATGCGTTCTACGACGCACACATGGATCTGGTGTCGGTGCATCCGGTGTTCAACCTGTACAACCGGCGCTGGCCGATTCGCGGTGCGACGGAGAATCTGGCCCCGGCGAAATTCGTCAACGGCGGCTCTGCCCAAGAGTCGGTGGTGGGCGCGGGCAGCATCATTTCGGCCGCGTCGGTACGCAACTCGGTGCTGTCGTCGAACGTGGTGGTGGACGACGGCGCCATCGTGGAAGGCAGTGTGATCATGCCGGGAGCCCGGGTGGGCCGCGGCGCGGTGGTGCGCCACGCGATCTTGGACAAGAACGTCGTCATCGGCCCGGGCGAGATGGTCGGCGTGGACCTGGAGAAAGACCGGGAACGCTTCGCGATCAGTACCGGCGGCGTGGTCGCGGTGGGCAAGGGCGTCTGGGTCTAGTCGGTGCCGGCGGCGCTTGAGGGGATTTCCGGGATCAGCAGGTGAGCGTCGTAACCCGGGCCCCAGCGCAGGGTGATGCGACCGCCCTCGGAATTCGAATAGGCCGCCGGGAATTGACCGGTAAGTGGGTCGGTCGGACACAGCCAGCGCCCGGCGACCACCAACCGCAGCTGCTCGCCCGCCCGGAACAACGTCGCCGACGGGCCCAGCGCCACGTCGACGCAGACCACCTCACCGGCGGACACCGGCTGCGACTCAGTGCCTGTCGCGACCGGTTCCCACGGCGCCGAGAGCTCGGGGTCAAGGGTGCGCAGCGCCACCCGTTGCCAGCCGGTGGCTACCCGGTCGCGGCCGTAGCCGTAGGCGCCTTCGAACTCGACGAATTTGCCGTCGCGCCATTTCTCGACGCCGACGAACAGGTTCGCGTCGTCGCGGCCGTCCAGTTCGACCCACAACCGCGCAACCATCGGACCGGTCAGCTCGATGTCTTCGGACACCGTCCAGCTGAATGAGGCTGCACGAGAACGTGTTTCGAATGTGATGTCGCCCGCAGTGGTCGGCGCCGCAGTCGTCAATTGCCCGGCGGAAGCCAGATGTAAGGGCCGCCAACGCGTGCGGGCCAGCGGCCATTCGGCTTCCTCTCGCACCGCGGTGACGGTGTCACGGTCCTCGCGCACCTCCAGCCGGACACTGCGGGACTGCGGCGCTTGGTCCAGTACGGCGCGGAAGAACTTCAGCTGCTCGGCCAGTGCGGCATCGGAATAGAACGTGGCCCACTTGCCGCCGCGATGGGTGTAGAGGCGGGCGTGCTTGGAGCTGACCCGGGTGAACGCCCGCATCGAGCCGCGACTGTGCAGGTTGTTATCTGAGAAGCTGCCGCAAACCAGCATGGGCACGTTGATCGCCGACAAGTCGGGCGCCAGTGATTGCCAGAAGCCATCGCGCAGTGGGTGATCCTCCTGAATCTGCGCGAGGCTGTAGGTCTGTCGCGTGTCCCGCGACAAGTTGCGTGACCACAGGCGGGAGAAGCCCTTCTCGCGAACACCGCCGGGAAACATCAGGTCGCGGTAGGCGTCGGTGAAGCCTTCCCACGGACAGATGGCCCGCAGCGCCGGGGGCGCTACCGCCGCGGCGGCGTATTGGCTGATGGCCAGGTAGGACACCCCGAGCATGACGACATTGCCATCACACCAAGGTTGTTCAGCGATCCACTGCACCAGGTCGTAGCTGTCCTCGGCTTCCTGCCCGGACAGCAACTTGCCGGTGCCGTCGGAGTGGCCGCAGCCGCGCGAGTCGGCGTTGACGACGACGAAGCCGTGCGGCACCCACCACGCCGGGTCCGGTGCCTCCCAGCCGGTTAGCGCCGAGAACGACACCGGTTGGGGCTGGCGGATCACCCGGTATTGCAGTGAAAACGTCCACCTTTTGCCGCGCCGCTTCGGCAGATTGTCCTTGCCGTAGGGGTGAATGCTCAGAATCACCGGTCGTGGCGGGTCTGCATCTTTGCGGAACACGTTGATGCGCAATACCGTCGAGTCCCGGGTTGGCACCTCCACGTCGCGGTCGATGACGATGTCAGCGGGCGCTTCGGTGACCGTGATGGGCGGTCGGGCGATGAGGCGAATCCGGGTCAGCGCGTACCGCAGTGCGCCTGGGCGCCGCCACGGCACGTCGAGTCCACCGACGCTCACGATCGTAGATCGCGCCGTCGAAAAGCGATGGCGCCCAATGAGATCAGGACTACATCGATGGCGAGCAGCCACAGCAGCGGCACCGCCGTGAAGTCCTGGCCCACCCGCGGGATGTGGCTGAACGGTTCGAGATCGAGCACCCACTGACCGAAGCCGGCCAGCGAACCGATCAGGTACACGGCGACGAAGCCGACCAGCACGCCCCACACCACCGGCGTGAAACCCGGTGCGAGACCGAACAGGCCGACGGTGAGTGCGCACAGCAGCCAGACAGCGGGCAGCTGGACGGCAGCGCTGGCAACAACCGTCGCCACTTTGCCGCCGACGTCGCCGGCCGCGATGCCATAGACGAGCCCGCCCGCGACACCGGCCCCCAGCATCGCCACCGCGGAACCCAGGAGTGCGGCCACCACATGGCTTGCCAGCCAACGGGTTCGCGATACCGCGCCGGATAGCATTGGCTCAGCCCGTTGCTCGGACTCTTCCTGGTGCAGCCGCAGGGTGAGCGAGATGGCGAACGCGGCAGCCGCCATGCCCATCATCGTGAATGCCACCGCGATGAAGGCTTCCTCCAAAGTGCTGGTGCCGCCCATGCGCGCGACGATGTCACGGGCCTTGCCGGCGCCCAGTTCGTCGCCGATGCCGTGCACCACGCTGCCCATCAGCAAGCCATACAGGCACAGGCCCACGGTCCACAGCAGCAATGTGCCACGGTCCAGCCGCCAGGCCAGCCCGAAGGCGTTGCTCAGCTTGCGGTTCGCGCGGTCGGGGCCCGCGCGTTCGGCGATGAGTCCGGCGCCGACGTCGCGGCCGGCGAGCAGCCGGTACGCCACCGCGGTGAGCACCGAGGCCGTGGCCAGATGCAGCAGCAGCACCCACCAGTGATCGCCGGCGTACGGCCGCACTTGTAATGACCAGCCCAGCGGGGAGAGCCACGACAAGGTGCCGGAGCCGGCATCGCCGATGGCGCGCAACGTGAATGCGGCCGCCAATACCGCGAACGCGGCGCTGCGCGAGAACCTGGCGCTGGGTGACAGCTGCGCGGCCACCGCGGCGACGGCGGTGAACACCAGGCCGGAGCCGGCCAGCGCTGCCCCGAAAGCCAGCGACCCACCGGCTGGGACAGTGGTGGTGAGCAATCCCGCCGCACCGATCGCGCCGGTGGCGATCGAGGCGCCGAACGACAAGATCAACGCCGCGCTAAGGCCGGCGTAGCGACCGACCGCCGTCGAGTCCATCAGTTCGGTCCGTCCGGTTTCCTCGTCGGCGCGGGTGTGCCGAATCACCGTGAGGATGACGGCCACGCCGATCAGCAGGTGGAACATCCCGGCTTTCCAAATGCCCACCGCCCCAAGGCTGTCGTTGTAGATCTGCCCGTACAGCGCACGCTGGGCGGGGCTGGCCATGATGGTGGCTGCGAATCCGGCGCGGCCGGCTTGGTCGGGGTAGATCTTTTCGATGCTGCCAACGTAGACGCTGGCCAACGGGAGCGACAGCAGCAGCACCCACAGCGGTAGCGAGACTCGGTCGCGGCGCAGATAGAGCCGCAGCATCCCGAATGTTCCGGAGAAGTTCGAACTACGTTGCGGCCCTTGGTGTACCGGCCGATCAAGAGTCGCGGTGCTCATCACGCCGAAACCTTTTTGCTGCTGCGCCCGGTGTCGTAGTGGCGCAAGAAAAGTTCTTCCAGAGTTGGCGGCTGGCTGACCAGGCTGCTTACGCCGGCGTCGCCGAGCACCCGGATGAGTTCCCCGAGGCTTGCGTTGTCGACCTGGGCGCGCAGCGTATTGCCGTCGACGCTGATGTCCTCGACACCCTTGATTCGGGTGAGGTCGCCTGGATCACCGGTCATTTCGGCTTTGATCGAGGTGCGGCTGAGGTGACGCATCGAGTCCAGCGATCCGCTTTCGATGGTCTGGCCGGCCCGGATGATGGTGACTCTTTCACACAGCGCTTCGGTTTCGGCCAAGATGTGGCTGGACAGCAAGACCGTCGCGCCGCGGTCGCGTGCCTCGGCCACACACTGTTGAAAGACGTTCTCCATCAACGGGTCCAGTCCACTGCTTGGCTCGTCCAAAAGCAGCAGCCCGGCCCGCGACGAGAAGGCGGAAATCAGGGAGACCTTTTGACGGTTGCCCTTCGAGTAGGTCCTGGCCTTCTTGTGCGGGTCCAGATCGAAGCGCTCGATCAGCTCGGCGCGGCGTCTGTCGTCGATGCCGCCGCGCATGCGGGCCAGCAGATCGATGGTCTCGCCACCGGTCAGTGACGGCCACAGCGTGACATCGCCTGGCACATAAGCGATCTGGCGGTGTAATTGGACGGCGTCGGTCCACGGGTCGCCGCCCAGCAACCGGACGGTGCCGCTGTCGGCTTTGACCAGTCCCAGCAGGACGCGGATGGTGGTGGATTTCCCCGCTCCGTTGGGTCCGAGGAACCCGTGCACTTCTCCGGCGCGCACCGTCAGGTCGAGGCCGTCCAGCGCCCGCACCGCGCCGAAGTTCTTCGTCAAACCACGGATTTCGATGGGTGCGGAGGTGGCTGAGGTTTCAGTTGTCATGGGATTCTCCTTGATCCTCTGCGGCCAGAAATGCGTCGTACATGGTGCGGTCGGCCATCAGGCCCTCGGTGTAGATCTCGAGGGCGGGTAGCACCATGTCCCGGGCGTAGTCGCGAAGGACCGCCCGCAGATCCGTTGGGTTTTCGTGCATTTGGATGTAGAGCAGAAAGCCGCCGCCGCCGGTCATGGCCAGATACCGCGACCTGGCGTGAGGGTCGCGGCTGGGCTTGATCGTCCCGGCTCGCACGCCCTCTTCCATGTACTGCTCTGCGTTGTCAATCATTCTCTGCCAGAACGTCTTCGCCAGCTCACCGCCCGCCTGCATGCTGCGCACCAGGTATGCCATCAGCGGCGCGTAGCCCTCGATCTCGGCCATCTGCGCGAACCATGTCGCTGGGTCATTGGACTGCAGCGCGTCGGATTTGCTGTTGCGGATCTCCTCGGCGACGAAGTCGTCGCAAGCCTTGCGCAGGCCTTCCTTGGAGCCGAAGTGGTGGATGACGAGTCCAGCGCTGACTCCCGCGGCTTCGGCAATGGCGCGCAGCCCGACGCCGAAGCCGTGCTGCGCGAACTGCTCGATGGCCGCATCGCGGATCCGAGCGGCGGCAGTCAGGTCAGCTGAACGCACGTTCAGTACACTAAACGATTGTTCAATCGAAGGTCAAGCACCCACGCCGGAAAGAATCCGTAAAGAAATCAGCCGGTCAGGCCACCGGAGTAGCGCGGCGCAGCAAGCAGTTAGTCGCGGACCGCGGCCAGCACGCCGTCGCCGAGCGGCACCAGCGCGGGAGTCAGCCGCTCGTCCTCGGCGATGAGTCGCGCGGCTTCGCGAACCGCCACCACTTCGGCGTCGCGCGCAGTGGGATCGCCGGCCCGGCCGCCTAGCGCGGCTCGGTGCACCACGATGACGCCGCCGGATCGCAGCAGCCGCACGCCTTCTACGACGTAGTCCGGCTGGTCGATTGGGTCGGCGTCGATGAACACCAGGTCATAGGAGTCGTCGGCCAGCCGGGTGAGCACCTCTTGGGCACGGCCGCTGATCAGCCTGGTGCGCGACTGTCCGATGCCGGCTTCGGTGAATGCCTGCTTGGCCAGCCGCAGATACTCGGGCTCGATGTCGATCGTGGTCAGCACCCCGTCATCGCTCATCCCCGACAACAGCCAGAGCCCACTGACTCCCGCACCGCTACCCACTTCAGCGACGGCTTTGCCGCCACTGAGCTTGGCCAGCAGGCTCAGCAGTGCGCCGACGGCCGGTGTCACCGCCCCGGCGCCGATATCGACGGCGCGCTCGCGGGCGCCCGCCAAAATCACGTCCTCTGAAATGGATCCCTCTGCGTGCGCATACAGCGCTTCAGCTCGACTGGGGGACGCCTGGCCGGTGGTTTCTTCGTCGGTGCCGTCCATGCCCGCAGCGTATTCCAATTTGGCGTGCCGTTGGTCAGGCGCGCCTGAGCCCGATCATTTGCGACACGCCCGACAGGTCCGGGGCGATCAAGCTCACTGGGGGGCGATATGGCCTGTTCACGAAGGTAACGATAATGTTTCTCAGCCAAACCTCAGATTGCTCCTATGTCGCGCATACGCGCATGCGCGACGGTGACCGTATGGAACGCGGAGGGCGCTGGGGCGGGAATACGGAATGGCGGCTAAATGTTGCCGCCGGTGACGACTTGTCGATCATTGGCAGGACAACTCCGGAGGATCAGACCATCACCACCTTTTTAAGTCCGACCAGCATGTCGCACGCCCAGGAATGTCCTGACGACACCTGGGTGGAAACAGCGGAGGCGCCCCAAGGCACCGCCGTGTTCGACGCGACGGGCGACAAGACGACCATGCCGTCGTGGGACGAATTGGTGCGTCAGCACGCCGACCGGGTCTACCGGCTGGCTTACCGGCTCTCCGGCAACCAGCATGACGCCGAGGATTTGACGCAGGAGACGTTCATCCGAGTCTTCCGGTCCGTGCAGAACTACCAGCCCGGCACCTTCGAGGGCTGGCTACACCGCATCACTACCAACTTGTTCCTCGACATGGTCCGGCGGCGCGCCCGCATCCGGATGGAGGCATTGCCCGAGGATTACGACCGGGTGCCGGCCGACGAGCCCGACCCCGAGCAGATCTACCACGATTCACGGCTAGGGCCGGATCTGCAGGCCGCGCTGGATTCACTGCCACCGGAGTTCCGGGCGGCGGTGGTGCTGTGCGACATCGAGGGCCTGTCCTACGAGGAGATCGGTGCCACCCTCGGCGTGAAGCTGGGCACCGTGCGCAGCCGCATCCACCGTGGCCGTCAGGCGTTGCGCGACTACCTCGCCGCGCACTCCGAACACGCCGGCGACGCGCAGCACGCCAAGTCGGCGTAGCGCGCTATCGCGTTCTAACCGCAAATCGACCGGGTTTTGCTGCATGCAGACGAGCGATTCAGCACCTCATCGCGCTACATTCGTG
The DNA here is from genome assembly GCA_963826365.1 of uncultured Actinomycetota bacterium. Classification (GTDB taxonomy): domain Bacteria; phylum Actinomycetota; class Actinomycetes; order Mycobacteriales; family Mycobacteriaceae; genus Mycobacterium. Next base: position 383,798 of record CAWGXA010000027.1, read on the forward strand.
AGTGGGTGGCAGCGAAAGGAACTGGCGATGGCCGATCGAGGACATGTGTTTCGGCGCGCGTTCTCTTGGTTGCCGGCGCAGTTCGCTTCCCAGAGTGACGCGCCGGTCGGCGCACCCCGCCAGTTCACTTCCACCGAGCATCTCTCGGTCGAAGCGATCGCCGCGTTTGTCGATGGCGAGCTGCGGATGAACGCCCATTTGCGGGCCGCGCATCATCTGTCGATGTGCCCGCAATGCTCCGCCGAGGTCGATGACCAGGGCCGCGCGCGCGCGGCGTTGCGCGACTCGCGCCCCATCCGGATTCCCAGCGCCCTGCTCGGACTGCTGTCGGAGATTCCACACTGTCCGCCCGAGGACACCCGGGCATCCGACCGTTTCGCTGACCGCGACGCGCGCGACCAGCGTAAGCGTCGATAGCCGGGTGGGCTGCCGCAGCACGTGGGAACGTGGCGACCCCTCTCGAACCGTGGATACTAGGGTGGACACCGGCCTGTTTCGGGCGCTCAGCAGAACATCCCAGAGGACAAGGTGACCTCCGACCAAGGCAAAGACAGCGGCAACAATGGGGACAACCGGTTGGCGCCGCGCCCCATCTCCCGGCCGCCGGTCGATCCCGCAGCGCGCCAAGCGTTCGGTCGTCCCGCCGGGCAGCAAGGATCGTTCGTCGCAGAACGCGTGCGCCCGACGAAATTCCAGCAGGAGACCGAGTTCGCGCCGCACGACCGACCCGCCGACCCGGTACTTCAAGAAGCGTTCAGGCGGCCCGACGGGGCCGCGGACACGTTGCAGCGTCACCCCGTCGACGCCGCCGCCCTGGCGGGCGAGCGAAACGGGATCGGCGATGACGCACCCGACGATCCGTGGCGAGATCCGGCAGCCGCCGCCGCGTTAGGCACCCCGGCCGTCACCACGTCGGCACCACCGATGCCGGTGGGCTACGGCGGCAAACTCGGCGTGCGCGACGTGCTCTTCGGCAGGAAGATCTCCTACCTCGCGCTGGCTGTGCTGCTGCTTATCGCGCTGGTCATCGGCCTCGTCGGCGGTGTGATCGGTCGCAAGACGGCCGAAGTCGTCGATGCGTTCACCACCTCGAAGGTGACGTTGTCGACCAACGGCGGCGCCGAACAGCCCGCGGGCCGCTTTGCCAAGGTGGCGGCCGCGACGGCCAACGCGGTGGTGACCATCGAGTCGAAGAGTGACCAGGAAGGCATGCAAGGCTCCGGCGTCGTCATCGACGGTCGCGGTTACATCGTGACCAACAACCACGTGATCTCCGAAGCCGCCAACAACCCCAGCCAGTTCAAGACGACCGTGGTGTTCAACGACGGTAAGGAAGTGCCGGCCAACCTGGTGGGGCGCGACCCCAAGACCGACTTGGCGGTGCTCAAGGTCGACAACGTCGACAACCTGAGCGTGGCCCGGCTCGGTGACTCCGACAAGGTGCGGGTCGGTGACGAAGTCCTCGCGGCGGGCGCGCCGCTGGGACTGCGCAGCACCGTCACGCACGGCATCATCAGCGCACTGCACCGCCCCGTGCCGTTGTCCGGGGAGGGCTCGGACACCGATACCGTCATCGACGCTCTGCAGACCGATGCCTCGATCAACCATGGCAACTCCGGTGGGCCGCTGATCGACATGGATTCTCAGGTGATCGGCATCAACACCGCGGGTAAGTCGTTGTCGGACAGCGCCAGCGGGTTGGGCTTCGCGATCCCGGTCAACGAGGTGAAGCTGGTCGCGCAGACGCTGATCAAGGACGGCAAGATCGTGCACCCGACGCTCGGGGTCAGCACCCGATCGGTGAGCAACGCGATCGCCGCCGGTGCCCAGGTCGCCAACGTCAAGGCCGGGGGCCCCGCGCAAAAGGGCGGCATCTTGGAGAACGACGTCATCGTCAAGGTCGGCACCCGCAAGGTCGCCGATGCCGACGAGTTCGTCGTCGCCGTACGTCAGCTGACCATCGGACAAGACGCCCCCGTCGAAGTGGTTCGTGATGGCCGCAACGTCACTCTGACGGTGAAACCCGATCCCGACGGCGGCTAGATGCTCGGGAACCTGAGCTGGGAGCACATCCTGGTCCTCGTGGTGGTCGGGCTGGTGATCCTTGGGCCGGAGCGACTTCCGGGTGCGATCCGGTGGACGTCGACCTCGCTTCGGCAGGCGCGCGACTACCTCAGTGGTATGACCACCCAGCTGCGTCAGGACCTCGGACCCGAGTTCGACGACCTGCGTGCACCCCTGAGCGAACTGCAGAAACTGCGGGGCATGACGCCACGTGCGGCGCTGACCAAGCATCTGCTGGACGGCGACGATTCGTTCCTCACCGGCGACTTCGACCGGCCGGCCAATGGCGGGCCGGCGCAGCCGACGCCGCATGGCGGACCGAATGGGGCGCAAAACGGCGCCGCTGCGCAGCACGCACCCGGCGCCACGCCGTTCGATTCCGACGCGACCTGAACGTCAGTGCTTGGTCGGGTCAAGCCCCAACGACACGCCCGCCAAGCCACGCCGACGCGACGACAGGCTGTCGGCGACGCCGTTCAGTGCTTTGCCCACCGGCGAGTCGGGTGCACTCAGCACGATCGGCGTGCCTTCATCGCCCGCGGTCACCAGCGCGGGGTCTAGCGGAATCTGACCCAGCAGCGGCACGTCGACGCCGGTGGCCCGGGACAGCCGCTCGGCGACCTGCTGGCCACCGCCTTCCCCGAAGACCTGCAGCGTGGAGCCGTCCGGCAGCGTGAGTCCGGACATGTTTTCCACCACGCCGACAATGCGCTGACGGGTCTGCACCGCGATGCTGCCGGCCCGTTCGGCGACCTCGGCCGCCGCCAGTTGCGGTGTGGTCACCACCAGGATCTCGGCGTTAGGGACCAGCTGTGCCACCGAGATGGCGATGTCGCCGGTGCCCGGTGGTAGATCCATCAGCAGCACGTCCAGATCGCCCCAGTACACGTCGGCCAGGAACTGCTGCAGCGCGCGGTGCAGCATGGGGCCGCGCCACACCACCGGCGTATTGCCCTCGGTGAATTGGGCGATCGAGATGACCTTCACCTCGTGGGCGATCGGCGGCAGGATCATCGACTCGACCTGGGTGGGCCGGTCGGTGGTGCCCATCATCCGGGGGATGGAATGGCCGTGAATGTCGGCGTCGAGCACGCCGACCGACAGTCCGCGCGCGGCCATCGCCGCGGCCAAGTTGACTGTGACAGTGGACTTTCCGACCCCGCCCTTGCCGGATGCGACGGCGTACACCCGGGTCAGTGAGCTGGGCTGGGCGAAGGGGATGACGGGCTCGCGGGAATCGCCACGCAGTTGCTTGCGCAACTCGGTGCGCTGTTCGTCGTTCATCACGTCCAGGCTGACCCGCACCGCCCCGGTGCCGGCAACGTCGGCGACCGCTTCAGTCACGCGTTCGGTGATTTCGGTCTTTTTGGGGCAGGCGTCGGTGGTCAGGTAGATCTCGACGTGCACGCCGCCGTCCGGGGCGACGTCGATGCTTTTGACCATCCCGAGTTCGGTGATGGGGCGCCGCAATTCGGGGTCGATCACCTTGGCCAGTGCGGCCCGGATTGCTGCGCTCAGGTCGGCTTGCGAGCCAGGAGAATCATGACGAGACATCACCGCCGAGTGTAGGCGGCTCGGCTTTCGGCCAGCTGGCAGGCGGGGTCAGCCGGCCGGAACGGGTGCCGGTGAGTGGTTCACCGCAGCCGGATTGGCGGGCTTGGGCGCCGGCGAGGCCTTGGGTGCACCCGCGGCCGGGCTTGGTGCCGGCGCGGCTGGCGGGGCAGCCGCCAGGTCCGGGGGTGGCGGAGCCACGGGCGCCGGTGGCGGCATGGCAGGCGGCGGCATCGGGGGCGGCGGTGCCCATGGCGGGGGCGCCAAAGGCTGTGGCGCCCATGGCGGGGCGGCAGCATCAGCCGGCGGGGTTTGCGAGCTGATGCAGATCAGCGTGCAGCCGGGCCCGCGGCCAGGCGTCGATGGAGGCGTGGCCGGAGTCATCCACGGGAACATCGGCGGCGCACCGGCGGGCTGAGGCCCGCTCAAGTCGATCAGCGGTGTCCGCGCCATCGGGTCGTTGATCGACAGGCCGTTGATGTTCATCGGCAGGCCGGGGCCCAACCCTTCCGGATGCTCGTCGTGCGCGCTGCCGAGCGGGGGCGGTGGTCCGGTGATCGCCGGCAGGTCGACCGGGACGACGCCGGTGGCGTATGCCGCAGCCCAGCCGAGCACGTTCTGCGCGTAGGGCATCGAGTTGTTGTAGCGCAGGATCGCGCTCTGCACGCCCACCGGGTCGCGCAGGTTCAGGCCGCCGCTGCACAAATACCGGGCCGCGGCGAGGGTGGCGTCGAACAGGTTCTGCGGGTCAGCGGTCCCATCGCCCTTGCCGTCCGAGGCGTAGCGCGCCCAGGTGCCGGGCAGGAACTGCATCGGCCCCATCGCGCGGGCGTAGGTGACCCGACTGCCGGCGCTGCTGGAAAGGATGACCTCGTTGCCGGGCAGCGTGCCATCGAGCGCGGGACCGTAGATCGGGACGACCGCGGTACCGCGCGCGTCGACGGCGCCGCCGCCCGCGTGGCCCGACTCGATGCGCCCGATCCCGGCTAGCAGGTTCCAGCTGACGCCACAGCCCGGGGCCTCGACGGCCATCTTCTGTTCGGCACTGCGGTAGGCGGACAGGGCAATCGTTGGAATGCCCAGTGCACCAGGGGTGTTCAGGATCATCGGGGGTGGGGGTGCCGAAGTGGTGGCCGAACCGATGTGGAATGCCGTCGGGGCGCGGTCGATCGCGATGACGACCGGACCGGAGAGGTCGGGGACGGTGGGTGACACTGCGGCCACCGGTGTGATGACGGCATGCACCGACGGGATAGGGCTCTTCCCGTGCAGAAGTGGTGAAGGCGAGCCTGCGACCGCTCCGGCAAGTACCAGGGGAGCGATCACGGCTACGCCGAATGCGGGCGTCCGGGTTAGGCGATTCGCTCGTTTGGGTTGCGCCGCATCGACGGGGCGGGCACCCGAGCGTCCCCCTATGCGCACTCGACCGTCCTCAGTAATTGAGCTACCAGAAATGGCATGTGAGCTGTCGGAAACCTCTTCTTAGCTTCGTGAACTAGATCACCATACATAACTCCCGTGACGGGAGTGGCGCAATGGTTGATTTGATATTCAGCGCGATTTCTTGGAGTCCAGGCCTGGGCTGGCGCCGTCGCGCCCGGGCTTTTCGTGGCTTAGCGGCAGCAGGCCGGCCAGCAAATCACGCAGCTCTTCCAGCTCGTCACGCAGGTATTCGCGAGTTACGACCTCGCCGACCGACAGCCGCAGCGCGGCCAGCTCGCGGGCCAAGAACTCGGTGTCGGCCTTGGTCTGCGAGGCGCGACGACGGTCCTCGTCGAGGGTTACCCGATCCCGGTTCTCTTGGCGGTTCTGGGCCAGCAGAATCAGCGGCGCGGCATAGGCGGCCTGCGTGGAGAACGCCAGATTCAGCAGAATGAACGGGTAGGGGTCGAAGCGGTACTCAACCGCTACCAGGTTCACCGTGATCCACACGATCACGAGGACTGTCTGGATCAGCAGGTACCGGCCGGTGCCGAAGAAGCGCGCGATGGCCTCGGTGCTCTGCCCGATCGCCTCGGGATCCAACCGCAGCGAGAACCTACGCGATGTCCGCGGGGTGTACAGCCGCCGCGGTGGCGTCGGATTGGTCACTGGGACCCTCCGGTCGCCTCGACGGGTCCGGGGAGGGCGTCAAGCTCCTGGGCGTCCGCGCGCCAGTCGTGCGGCAGCAGATGGTCGAGCAAGTCGTCTACGGTCACCGCGCCCAGCAGATGGTTTTGGTCGTCGACCACCGGCCCGCAGACCAGGTTGTAGGCGGCGAAGTAGCGAGTGACCGATGCCAGCGGGGTTTCCGGGGCCAGGGTGAGCAGATCGGTGTCGACGATTCCCCCGACCAGCTCGCTCGGGGGTTCGCGGAGCAGCCGTTGCAATTGCACGCAGCCCAGATAGCGCCCGGTGGGCGTGGCCGTCGGCGGCCGGGTCACGAAAACCATCGACGACAGCGCTGGGGTGAGATCGCTATCGCGGGCTCTGGCCAGGGCCTCGGCAACCGTGGTGTCCGCGGTCAGCACCACCGGATCCGACGTCATCAACCCACCCGCGGTGTCGGGAGAGTGGGTCAGCAGCCGTCGCACCGGGGCCGACTCCCCGGGATCCATTCGCGTCAGCAGTAGCTCGGCGTCGGTCGGATTCAGCACACCGAGTAGGTCGGCGGCGTCGTCGGGATCCATCTCCTCGAGCAGGTCGGCCGCGCGTTCGGTGCCCAACTGCGACAACGCCTCGGCCTGTTCGGACTCCGGCAGCTCCTGCAGGATGTCGGCCAGCCGATCATCGCCCAGCGCCTTGAACACCTCGAGGCGCCGCTTGGGTGGCAGCCCGCGGATGGCGTCCGCCACGTCGACGGCGCGGCGTCCTTCGAATTGGCTGAGCAGCTGAGCCACCGCCTGCCCCGGCATCGCCAACGCCGATGGCGTCAAACCCTGCACGCTTTGCCAGTCCACCACGTTGACCGGTCCGCGGCGGCCCAACCGCCGGTGGGTGCGGACGGCGACCCTGGTCACCAGCCAGTCGCGGGTTCGGGATTGTTCGATGCCCAGATCGGTGATCCCCACGTCAAGCCCGACGAGCTCGGGCAGTTCGGGGTCGGTGACCGTGACCTGGGTGTCGAGCACCTGGCCTATCGCCAGAACTTCGCCGGGACGTTGTTCAAAGTGACGCAGCGACACACTGCCCGTGCTGAGCGTCACCGCGTTGGGCTCGATCGCGGCGACCCGCAGCATCGGAATGAAAATGCTGCGTCGGGTCGCCAAATCGACGACGAGGCCCAGCACGCGCGGTTGCTTGCGCACGATGCTGATGCTGATCACGACATCCCGAACCCGCCCGAAGTTTTCGCCGAGTGGACCCAACACCAACATCCGCGCGAGCCGCGCGACGTACACCCGGTTGACCGACGCCATGGCACAGAGCCTAGGCAGCCGGTTGCCGGGTTCGCAGCCGCTGGGGTGGTGGGCGGCGCCGCTAGCTCGAATGCATTGCAAAGATCCCGACGATCAAAGCAATGATCAGGGTGGCAACCCCGATCACGATGCCGGCGACCGCGATCGCGTAACCGTCTTGCCGGGTTCGCTTGATCTGGTCGAGTGCGATGATGCCCAGCACGATGGCGGCGATCCCGCCGATGCAGCAGAACAGTCCGGTGAACGACGAGATCAGTGCGGCGATCGCCATCCCGTTCGTCCCGGACTGCGTCGTCGGCTGGGGTCCGTAGCCCCCGTGGTAATCCGGAGCCGGGTAATAGCCACCCGGAGGTGGCCCGTAATCGGGCGGCCCGTAGCCAGGCGGCCCGTAGCCAGGCGGCGTCCCGCCATATCCGGCAGGTGGCCCGTAGCCAGGCGGCGGCGCCCCGCCGTAGCCGGGCGGCGGGTATGGGAGCGCTGGATACGCCGGGGGCTGATAGCCGGTGGGAGGCAGCGCGCCCGGGGGGTCCCAGGGGGCGTCCCAGGCGGGCGGCTGCGGGACCCAGCCGCCGGCCCCGGGCGGGTCAGCGCCGTCGTCGCGGGCGTCCTCGCCGCTGGCACCGCCCGGAGCTGTCATGGTGTTCAACCTAGTCCATGCGCTGGTGGGCACGGCGGCGGCGAAACGCCGGCGTCGACGTGCGTGAATACGCGGTGCGGCTGTCGAATTCACCTCGCTGGCAGACTCCGCGTCACCGAGGATTCGGCGCCGTGATCGCCGACGTGGGTGGTTTGCTTGCCGGCTCGCGGGAGGTCGCGTCGATCGGGTGGAAGGCCCGAGGTGAAAGGATGGCCTCGGCAGAGGAGAATGACCCCTGATGACTAATCCTTTCCAGCCCGGGCAAGTTCCCGGCGCGACGCCCGGCGGTGCGGTCGCGGGGCGCCGCGGTGCACCCGGCTTACCGACTCCGCCCAAGGGCTGGCCCGTCGGTTCTTATCCCACCTACGCCGAAGCGCAGCGCGCCGTCGATTACCTGTCCGTGCAGCAGTTCCCGGTCCAGCAGGTGACCATCGTCGGCGTCGATCTGATGCAGGTCGAGCGGGTCACCGGCCGGCTGACGTGGCCCAAGGTGCTCGGCGGTGGCGTCCTGTCCGGGGCGTGGCTTGGACTGTTCATCGGATTGGTGCTCGGGTTCTTCAGCCCCAGCCCGTGGGGTGCGTTGCTGACCGGTTTGGTTGCCGGAGTGTTCTTCGGCTTGATCACCTCTGCGGTTCCGTACGCGATGGCCCGTGGCACAAGGGATTTCAGCTCCACCATGCAGTTGGTGGCCGGCCGATACGACGTACTCTGCGAACCGCAAAACGCGGAAAAGGCGCGGGATCTGCTGGCACGCCTGGCGATTTGAAGCCGGCACGAGAGGTTGAGGTTCCGGTGAGTCGCGGGCGCGCACGCCGGGTAGCCGCGGCCGTGCTGGCGTCGCTCACCATCGCATCTGTTTCGGCCTGCGGCTCTACCAGCAACGAGCTGGTGATCAGCCTCTACACGCCGTCCGACGATTCCGCGACGTTCACCGCGGTTGCCCAGGACTGCACCAGGGCATCCAACGGCCGGTTCGTGGTTCACCAGATCGGCCTGCCCCGAGCCCCGGGCGAGCAGCGATTGCAGTTGGCCCGGCGGCTGACCGGTCACGACCGCACCCTGGATGTGATGGCGCTGGACGTGGTGTGGACGGCCGAATTCGCCGAGGCCGGGTGGGCACTGCCGCTATCCGACGACCCGGCGGGTCGTGCCGAGGCCGACGCCACCGTCGACACCCTGCCAGGCCCGCTCGCGACGGCCCGCTGGAAGCACAAGCTGTACGCGGCACCAATCACGACTAATACCCAATTGCTTTGGTACCGAGCAGATTTAGTGAAGCAGCCACCGCAGAACTGGAATGAGATGGTTGCCGAGGCGACCCGGTTGCACGCCGCAGGCCAGCCCAGCTGGATAGCCGTGCAGGCCAACGAGGGCGAGGGCCTGGTGGTCTGGTTCAACACGCTGCTGGTCAGCGGCGGCGGTCAGGTGCTCTCCGAAGACGGCCGCCACGTCACGCTGACCGACACCCCCGAGCACCGGGCCGCCACCGTGAACGCATTGCGGATCCTCAAGGCGGTGGCCGATACCCCCGGAGCCGATCCATCGATCACCCGCAGCGACGCGGCCACCGCACGGTTGGCGGTCGAACAGGGTCAGGCCGCCCTGGAGGTCAACTGGCCGTTCGTGCTGGCGTCCATGCTGCAGAACGCCGTGAAGGGCGGCGTGAACTTTCTGCCGCTGCGCCAGAATCCGCAATTGGCCGGCAGTATCAACGAGATCGGCACGTTCGTCCCCAACGACGAGCAATTCCGCATCGCATATGCGGCCAGCCAGAAGGTATTCGGATTCGCGCCGTATCCCGGTGTGGCGCCCGGCCAGCCCGCAAAGGTGACGATCGGCGGGGCGAACCTGGCGGTGGCCAGCACTACCCGGCACCGTGCCGAGGCGTTCGAAGCGGTGCGCTGCCTGCGCAGCCTGCAGAACCAGAAGTATGTGTCGCTGAACGGCGGACTGCCGGCGGTGCGCACCTCGCTGTACGCCGATCCGCAATTCCAGGCGAAGTACCCGATGTACACCGTGATTCGCCAGCAGCTCACCGATGCTGCGGTGCGTCCGGTCACACCGGTCTATCAGGCCATGGCGATCCGGCTCGCGGCGACGCTGAGCCCGATCACCCAGATCGACCCGGACCGGACCGCCGACGAGCTCACCAAGCAGGTACAGAAGGCCATCGACGGCAAGGGGTTGTTGCCGTGAACCGCACCGGCGACCAACGACTGGCCTTCATGCTCGTCGCACCCGCGGCGACGCTGATGTTGGCGGTGACGGCTTATCCGATTGGCTACGCCATCTGGCTGAGCCTGCAACGCAACAATCTGGCCACCCCCAACGACACCAGATTCATCGGCCTGGACAATTACCAGACGGTCTTGACCGACCGGTATTGGTGGACGGCGCTGGCCGTAACGTTGTCGATCACAACGGTTTCGGTGCTGATCGAGTTCGTCGTCGGACTGGCGCTGGCGCTGGTGATGCACCACACGCTGATCGGCAAGGGGCTGGTTCGTACCGCGGTGCTCATCCCGTACGGCATCGTCACCGTGGTCGCGTCCTACAGCTGGTATTACGCCTGGACACCGGGCACCGGCTACCTGGCCAATCTGCTGCCTCAGGGCAGCGCGCCCCTGACCGCGCAGATCCCCTCGTTGGGCATCGTCGTGCTTGCCGAGGTCTGGAAGACCACGCCGTTCATGTCGTTGCTGCTGCTGGCCGGGTTGGCGCTGGTGCCTGGGGACCTGTTGAAAGCCGCGCAAGTTGACGGCGCCGGTGCCTGGCGGCGGTTTATCCGGATCACGCTTCCCATCATCAAGCCGGCGGTCGTGGTCGCGCTGCTGTTCCGGACACTGGATGCCTTCCGCATTTTCGACAACATCTACGTGCTGACCCAGGGCGCCACTGATACCGACTCGGTGTCGATCCTGGGCTACAACAACCTGTTCAAAGGCTTCGATATTGGGCTCGGCTCGGCGATCAGCGTGCTGATCTTCGTCTGCGCGGGCATCATCGCGCTGACGTACATCAAGCTGTTCGGGGTCGCCGCACCCGGTGGTGACGTCGATGGGCGCTGAGTTGACGGGCCGGCGGCGGACCGCGCTCTGGGCCGTCGTCGACACTCTGGTCGTCGTGTATACCGGGCTGCCGGTGTTGTGGATTCTGAGCCTGTCGTTCAAACCGACGTCAACGGTCAAGGACGGCAAGCTGATTCCGTCGTCGGTGACCTTGGACAACTATCGCGGCATTTTCCGGGGTGACTTCTTCAGCTCAGCGCTGATCAACTCCATCGGAATTGGGTTGATTACCACCGTGATCGCCGTGGTGCTGGGCGCGATGGCGGCCTACGCCATTGCCCGGCTGGACTTTCCGGGCAAACGGATGCTCATCGGTGCCACCCTGCTGATCACCATGTTCCCGGCGATCTCTTTGGTCACACCGTTGTTCAATATCGAACGAGCGGTCAGATTGTTCGACACCTGGCCCGGCTTGATCCTGCCCTACATCACCTTCGCGTTACCCCTGGCCATCTACACGTTGTCGGCATTTTTCCGAGAGGTGCCGTGGGACTTGGAGAAGGCGGCCAAAATGGACGGCGCCACACCCGGGCAGGCTTTCCGCAAGATCATCGTCCCGTTGGCGGCGCCCGGACTGGTGACCGCCGCGATCCTGGTGTTCATCTTCGCCTGGAATGACCTACTGCTTGCGCTGTCCCTGACCGCCACCAAGGCGGCGATCACCGCTCCGGTGGCTATCGCAAACTTCCCTGGCACTTCGCAGTTCGAGGAACCCACCGGTTCGATCGCGGCCGGAGCGATCGTGATTACCGTCCCGATCGTGGTGTTTGTTCTAATCTTCCAACGACGGATTGTCGCCGGGTTGACTTCTGGCGCTGTGAAGGGATAGCGCGATGGCCGAGATTGTGCTGGAGCACGTCAACAAGAACTACCCCAATGGGGCGACCGCGGTGAAGGACCTGAACATCACCATCGCCGACGGCGAATTCCTCATTCTGGTCGGACCGTCCGGCTGCGGTAAGACCACAACGCTGAATATGATTGCGGGACTTGAGGATATCACCTCAGGTGAGTTGCGGATCGGCGGCGAACGGGTAAACGAGAAAGCGCCCAAGGATCGCGACATCGCGATGGTGTTCCAGTCCTACGCGCTCTACCCGCACATGACGGTGCGGCAGAACATCGCCTTCCCGCTGACCCTGGCCAAGATGAAGAAGGCCGAAATCGCCCAGAAGGTCTCCGACACCGCCAAAATCCTTGACCTGACCGAACTTTTAGACCGTAAGCCGTCCCAATTGTCGGGCGGGCAACGGCAGCGGGTAGCGATGGGCCGGGCGATCGTGCGCCATCCCAAGGCGTTCTTGATGGACGAGCCGTTGTCCAACCTGGACGCCAAGCTGCGGGTGCAGATGCGCGGCGAGATCGCCCGGCTGCAAAAGCGGCTGGGCACCACCACCGTCTACGTCACCCACGACCAGACCGAGGCCATGACGCTGGGAGACCGCGTGGTGGTGATGCACGGCGGTGTGGCGCAGCAGATCGGCACACCCGGCGAGCTCTACGAGCGGCCCGCCAATATATTCGTCGCGGGGTTCATCGGCTCACCGGCGATGAATTTCTTCCCTGCGACGCTGACTCCGACCGGACTCACCCTGCCCTTCGGCGAGGTCATGCTCAAACCCGAAGTCCAGCAGGTGATTGACGCGCACCCCACGCCGGCGAACGTCATCGTCGGGGTGCGGCCCGAGCATCTGGCCGACGCCACGTTGATCGACGGTTACCAGCGGATCGGGGCGCTGGTCTTCGAGGTCAAGGTCGACCTGGTGGAATCGTTGGGCGCCGACAAATACGTGTATTTCTCCACCTCGGGCTGGGACGTGCATGCGGCTCAATTGGACGAACTGGCGGCGGAGTCGGACGCACGCGAAAACCAGTTCGTGGCAAGGGTTCCCGCGGCATCAAAGGCGGCCATCGGGCAGACTCTCGAATTGGCCTTCGACGCAACGAATCTCGCTGTTTTCGACGCCGACTCCGGTGCGAACCTGACCATCCCCGCGCCGGAGTGAACCTGGACCAAGTACGGGCGCACCTGCGCGGCTATTTCGCCGCGTCGGGCATCGACGCCGAACCTGACGCAGCGAGCGTGACGTTTCTGGGCACCGAATCCATTGAGGTGTTGCGATTCCTCGCCCGCGCAGCCGGATTGGCGCACTACGTCTCGGTGGGGTGCTCCCGTCACCCGATGGCTGATCCGACCCAGGTCTTAGTCGATCAGCAACGGGGCCCGCGTGCCGAAGTTGTGCTTTGTCTGCGAGATCCCGGGCCTGTCAGCGGTATTGCCCGCAGCCTGGCGATACTGGCGGCGACGCCGGCTGTCGACGGTGTGGTGCTGGTGCCCGATGCGCTGATCGATCTCGGCGCGCCGTTGTGGGCACGGCCGAGCGCACGGGTGCCTTTCACCGCGGTGTTGTTGGGCCACAGCGACATTCCGGACCTTCCGCTGGAGCCGCCGCGAGACCCGGTGAGCTTTCTCTTAGCGACTCCTATCACCGCGACCGAGGCCGCCTGGGTGCGCCTCAAGGGCGCCGAGGCCATGCGGCAGGCATGGCGCAACGACGGCGTCGACGTGCTGGATCCGAATCGCCCGGCAGCTCAACCGAATTGACCGTCCGCGTCAGTGTGCGTTGAGCGCTTCGAGCGTGCGGCCATGGCGGCCGAATCGCGAAATTTCCGCCCTAGCCACACACCGCAGGGGAGGCCGCCACGGCACTCTGCAAGCCGCCGGTGCACCCCCAAGCGGCCGGAAGCTATAGCCAGTTATTCCGTCGGAATTGGAAGTACAGCGCCATGCAGGACGTGATCATCAGGCCCATGATTCCTGGGTAACCCCACGTCCAGTTCAGCTCGGGCATGAAATGGAAATTCATCCCGTAGATCGCGGCGACCATGGTGGGCACCGCCAAGATGCCGGCCCAGGCCGCCATCTTGCGCATGTCGTTGTTCTGCTGCGCACCGACTCGGGCCAGCGCCGCCTGCACCAGCGAGTTGAGCATGTCGTCGTAGCTGGCGATCTGGTCGGCGGCCTCGGACTGGTGGTCGGCGACGTCGCGCAGATAACGCCGCACTTCTTTCGAGATCAGGTCCTTGTTCTCGATCTGCATGCGATGGAATGCGACCGACAGCGGGTTGACGCAGCGGCGTAGTTCGACAACCTCACGCTTGAGCAGATAGATCGGTTCGACGTCGAGCTTGCGGCCCGGGCCGAACGCCACCTCTTCGATGCCGTCGATATCGGCTTCCATCGCGGAGCTGACCTCGAGGTAGTGGTCCACCACGTTGTCGGCGATGGCGTGCATGACCGAGTACGGCCCCAGCTTCAGCTGCTCGGCGTCGGCCTCCATGCGCTTGCGCACCTCGGACAGCCCGCCGTGTCCACCGTGACGCACCGTGACCACGAAGTCCACGCCGACGAAGACCATGACCTCGCCGGTTTCCACGATCTCGCGGGCCAGCACCACCGATTCGTGCGGGACGTAGTTGACGGTTTTCAGTACGAGGAACAGCGTGTCGTCGTATCGCTCCAGCTTGGGCCGCTGATGTGCGCATACCGCGTCTTCGACGGCCAACGGGTGCAGCCCGAAAACGTCCGCTACTTCCTGCATCTGGCTTAGCTCCGGCTCGTGTAAGCCGACCCAGACGAAGGCCTCGTGCCCGAGCAGTTCGATCTGGCGCACTTTGACCAGTGCGGCATCGTAGGTGAACGTGCCGGGCATCCGGTGGCCCTCGGCATACACGGCACAGTCGACCAGGGCCGTGTGCTTCGGCTTCGGGGGCGCAGTGGGCCGCTCTGCCCGTGGCGGATGTGCGATCGGTCGAAGCGCTTCGGGTAACGCGTCGAATCCCTCTAACACCGCAACCTCCTATCGCAGCTCAGGTCTGGCCAAGCGGTGCTCAATGCTACGCGTTCGGCCAGAACACAGCATGAAGAGTGTGGTGGCCGCGCGCCGGGGAATCCAGCGGGTGCGCTAGTTTCGAGCACGACCGAAACTCTCTGTCCAAGGAGTAGATCGAAGTGAGCGCAAGTCCTCTGAAGGTCGCCGTGACCGGCGCTGCCGGCCAGATCGGCTACAGCCTGTTGTTCCGCCTGGCCAGCGGCTCGCTGCTGGGACCCGACCGCCCGATCGAGCTACGTCTGCTCGAGATCGAGCCCGCGCTCAAGGCGCTTGAGGGTGTCGTGATGGAGCTCGACGACTGTGCGTTCCCGCTGCTCGCGGGTGTCGAGATCGGTGCGGACGCGAACAAGATCTTCGATGGTGTGAACCTGGCCCTGCTGGTGGGCGCCAGGCCGCGTGGCCCGGGCATGGAGCGCGGCGACCTCCTCTCGGCCAACGGCGCGATCTTCACCGCCCAAGGCAAGGCGCTTAACTCCGTCGCCGCCGACGACGTCCGTATCGGCGTGACCGGCAACCCGGCCAACACCAACGCGCTGATCGCGTCGTCCAACGCCCCGGACATCCCGAAGGAGCGGTTCTCTGCGCTGACCCGCCTGGACCACAACCGGGCGATTTCGCAGCTGGCCAAGAAGACCGGCGCCAACGTCACCGACATCAAGAAGGTGACGATCTGGGGCAACCACTCGGCGACCCAGTACCCCGACATCTTCCACGCCGAGATCAGCGGCAAGAACGCCGCCGAGACCGTCAATGATCAGAACTGGATCGAGAACGACTTCATCCCCACCGTCGCCAAGCGCGGCGCGGCGATCATCGATGCGCGCGGTGCCTCCTCGGCCGCCTCGGCCGCGTCGGCGACCACCGACGCCGCTCGGGATTGGCTACTGGGCTCCGCTGCCGGCGACTGGGTCTCGATGGCGGTCGTTTCCGACGGTTCCTACGGCGTGCCGGAGGGCCTGATCTCGTCGTTCCCGGTGACCACCAAGGACGGCAACTGGACGATCGTCAGCGGTTTGGAGATCGACGACTTCTCCCGCAGCCGCATCGACAAGTCGACCGCCGAGCTGGCCGACGAGCGCAAAGCAGTCACCGAGCTGGGCCTGATCTGATTAGGGCAACTAATGGGTAGTAAGTACCCTGGGCCCGTGTCCGAAATCGTGCCGTCACACATCGTCATCGGCGACGACGAGATCTTCGAGGCCCATGTAGGTGGGAAGCTTTCGGTCGAGTTGAAGACTCCACTGGACACTCAGCGCGCACTGTCGATCGCCTACACCCCGGGCGTCGCGCAGGTCAGCCGGGCGATCGCCGCCGACCACACCCTGGCGGCCCGCTACACATGGGCGAATCGGCTGGTCGCCGTTGTCAGCGACGGCAGTGCGGTGCTCGGCCTCGGCGATATCGGCCCGGCGGCGGCGTTGCCGGTGATGGAAGGCAAGAGCGCGCTGTTCAAGGAGTTCGCCGGCCTGGACGCGATCCCGATCGTGCTGGACACCAAGGACCCCGACGAGATCGTCGAAACGCTGGTGCGGCTGCGTCCGACGTTCGGCGCCGTCAACCTCGAAGACATCTCAGCACCGCGTTGTTTCGAGATCGAGCAACGCGTCATCGAGGCGCTGGACTGTCCGGTGATGCACGACGATCAGCACGGCACGGCGATCGTGGTGCTGTCGGCGTTGATGGGTGCTTCCAAGTTGCTCGGCCGTGACATGACATCGTTGCGGGTGGCGGTGTCCGGCGCCGGCGCTGCTGGCGTTGCGTGCTCGAAACTTCTTCTCGCAATGGGGGTTTCGGACATTACGGTGTGCGATTCGCGCGGCATCTTGCATATTGACCGCGACGACATGAACGTCGTCAAGGCCGATTTGGCCCGCAGCAGCAATCCTCGCGGTCTGACCGGCGGCATGGTGGAAGCGCTCGACGGCGCCGACGTCTTCCTCGGGGTCTCGGCGGGTGTGGTCCCCGAGGAGCTGATCGCCACCATGGCGCCCAACGGGATCGTGTTCGCGCTGTCCAACCCCGACCCGGAGATCCATCCCGATGTCGCGGCGAAGTACGCCGCCGTGGTGGCCACCGGTCGCAGCGACTACCCGAACCAGATCAACAACGTGCTGGCCTTCCCGGGGGTGTTCCGCGGTGCGCTGGATGCCGGGGCACGCCGGATCTCGGAAAAGATGATGGTGGCCGCGGCCGAAGCGATCTTCTCCGTCGTCAGCGACGACCTCGCGCTCGACCGGATTGTCCCGAGCCCGCTCGACATGCGCGTCGGCGAGGCGGTGGCCAAGGCGGTGGCTCAGGCTGCCGAAGGCTAACCGGCCTCAGAGCGCTGGGCGCAAAGCCGGCAGGCTGGCCGCGCCGCTGCTGGCCGCCGCATTGGCCGTGGTTTTGTGGGCGGGCTGCGCCAACAACCGCCATGCCGGCAGCGAGTTGGTGGTCGGATCCGGCCGCGACCCCGAGTCAATGCTGTTGGCCGGCGTCTACCTTGCGGCCCTGCGCTCCTACGGATTCGCCGCGCGCAGCGACACGGCCGACGATCCGATGACCGGGTTGGACTCGGGCGCGTTCACCGTCGTCCCCGTTTTCACCGGCCAGACGCTGCAGAGGTTGCGGCCCGGCGCTGCGGAGCTCTCCGACGCGCAGGTCTACCGCTCGATGGTGTCGGCGCTGCCGGAGGGTGTGGCGGCGGGTGACTACACCACGGCCGCTGAGGACAAACCCGTGTTGCTGGTGACGGGGTCCACCGCCCAGGCGTGGGGCGCAAACGACCGCAACGCAGACCTTCCGCTGCTGGCGAAGCACTGCGACGGACTGACCGTCGGGATCGTCGCCGGCCGCCGGGCGCCCGCGGCGATCGGCGGTTGCCGACTGCCTGCGGCACGCGAATTTCCCGATGACACAACCATGTTCGCGGCCCTGCGGGCCGGAGGGCTGACAGCGGCGTGGACCACCACCGCCAATCCCGCGAATCCCAGTGACCTGGTTTCGCTGGCCGACGGGAAACCCGCGCTCATTCAGGCCGAGAATGTGGCGCCGCTGTACCGGCGCAATGTGCTGACCGATCGGCAATTGCTGGCGGTCAACGAAGTGGCCGGCGTGCTGGATACCGCGGCCCTTGCCGAAATGCGCCAAAAAGTGGCCACCGGCGCCGACCCGCAGGCGGTGGCCGGCGGGTGGTTGGCCGAGCATCCGCTCGGCCGCTGAGACCTCAGTCTTTAGCCGGCATCAGTCGACGCTGCACCGTCAGGAACAGCTGCTGGTAGGCGCCCGACCCCGTCAGCCGTAGCAACAGGTCCAAGACCTTGGCATCGCTACCGACCAAAACCCGGGCCCGGTTCTTGCTCACCGCGTCCAGAATGATCTCGGCAGCACGTCGCGGGCTGGTCTTTGCCAGCTTCTTGTCGAAGAGCTTGGCCAGCTGTTCGCTGTCGAGCCCCTCGGCGGCGCCGGCGTTGCGGGCGATCGCGGTCTTGATGCCGCCGGGGTGCACCGTGGTCACCTGCACCGGGTGACGGGCCAGCATCATCTCCTGTCGCAGCGCCTCGGTGAAACCACGGACGGCGAACTTCGCCGAGTTGTAGGCCGCCTGACCGGGCACGGCGAACAACCCGAACACGCTGGAGACATTGACGACGTGGCCGTCCCCGGAAGCGATCAAATGGGGGAGGAAGGCCTTGGTGCCGTTGACGACGCCCCAGTAGTCGACGTCCATCACCCGTTCGATGTCCTTGAACTGGCTGACCTCGATGTCGCCGGTGAAGGCGATGCCGGCGTTGTTGTAAATCTGGTTGACCTTGCCGAAATGCTCATTGACCGCGTCGGCGTAAAGCAAAAACGCCTCGCGTTCGGTCACGTCGAGTCGGTCGGCTTTGACCGGCGCACCGATCGCCTTCAACTGCTCCTCGGTCTGCGCCAGACCCTCGGTGTCGACGTCGCTAATCGCCACGCTGGCACCCGAGCGGCCGAGCTCGATGGCCAGCGCCTGCCCGATCCCCGAACCTGCTCCGGTCACCACGGCGACCTTGCCTGCGAACCCCCGCATGAGCACCTTCTCTCGTGTCTGCAACTGCGTCGAGGTTACCGGTACCAGCGGTCCCTAATATCGGCGGGTGGCAGGGTCCAGGCTCGGCTCGATTGCCCGGTTCTCCCCCGCAAGCGGGAGGTGCGCCCACCCTCGCGCCGTCCCGGCGCTCGCCGTCACCGGGCTCAGCCGAACGCGGTGTCGAGGATCTCCTGCTGCTCGACTGCATGCACCTTCGACGAACCGGACGACGGGGCCGACATCGCCCGGCGCGAGATGCGCTTGATCCCGGCCAACCTTTCCGGAAGCAGCTCGGGCATCTCCAGGCCGAACCGCGGCCAGGCGCCCTGGTTGGCCGGCTCCTCCTGGACCCAGAAGAACTGCGTGGCGTTCTCGTAGCTGTCCAGCGTCCGCTCGAGCCGGCCTTTCGGCAGCGGAGCGAGCTGTTCGATTCGCACGATCGCCACGTCGTCGCGGTTGTCCTTGGCCTTGCGCGCCACCAGCTCGTAGTAAATCTTGCCGCTGGTCAGCAGGACCCTGTTGACCTTGCTGCGATCGCCGATGCCCTCCTCGTAGGTGGGTTCTTCCAGCACCGAGCGGAACTTGAGCTCGGTGAAGTCCCTGATGTCACTGACGGCCGCCTTGTTGCGCAACATGGACTTTGGGGTGAAGACGATCAGCGGGCGCTGGACGCCGTCCAGGGCGTGCCGGCGCAACAAGTGGAAGTAGTTCGACGGGGTCGACGGAACCGCGATCGTCATCGAACCCTCCGCCCACAGCTGCAGGAACCGCTCGATGCGGCCCGAGGTGTGGTCGGGGCCCTGCCCCTCATGGCCGTGCGGCAGTAGCAGCACCACGTTGGACAGCTGTCCCCACTTGGCCTCGCCGGAGCTGATGAATTCGTCGATGATCGACTGGGCGCCGTTGACGAAGTCGCCGAACTGCCCCTCCCACAAGACAAGAGCGTCCGGGTTGCCCACGGTATAGCCGTACTCGAAGCCGACGGCGGCATACTCCGACAGCGGCGAGTCGTAGACCAGGAACTTGCCGCCGGTCGGGGTGCCGTCGGGGTTGGTGGCCAGCAGCTGCAGCGGCGTGAACTCCTCGCAGTTGTGGCGGTCGATGATCACCGAGTGCCGCTGGGAGAAGGTGCCGCGCCGGGTGTCTTGTCCCGACAGGCGGATCAGCTTCCCTTCGGCGACAAGGGTTCCCAGCGCCAGCAGCTCGCCGAAGGCCCAGTCGACCTTGCCCTCGTAGGCCATCTCCCGGCGCCTTTCCAGCACGGGCAGCACCCGCGGGTGTACCGAGAATCCCTCGGGCACCGCCAGAAACGCGTCGCCGATGCGGGCCAGTAGCGCCTTGTCCACCGCGGTGGACAGCCCCGCGGGGACGGGCTGCAGGGACTCGACGGATTCGCTCGGCAGCACGCCGTGCTTCTCCAGGTCGCGGACCTCGTTGAAGACTCCCTCCAGTTGGCCCTGGTAGTCGCGCAGCGCATCCTCGGCTTCCTTGAGCGAGATGTCGCCGCGGCCGATCAGGGCTTCGGTGTAGGTCTTGCGGGCGCCGCGCTTGGTGTCGACCACGTCGTACATGTAGGGGTTGGTCATCGACGGGTCGTCGCCCTCGTTGTGGCCGCGCCTGCGGTAGCACAGCATGTCGATGATGACGTCCTTCTTGAACGTCTGCCGGAAGTCCACGGCCAGCCGCGCCACCCATACGCAGGCTTCCGGGTCGTCGCCGTTGACGTGGAAGATCGGGGCTCCGATCATCTTGGCGACGTCGGTGCAGTACTCGCTGGACCGGGAGAACTCGGGCGCGGTGGTGAAGCCGATCTGGTTGTTGACGATGAGGTGGATGGTCCCGCCGACGCGATAGCCGGGCAGCAGCGCCAGGTTCAGCGTCTCGGCGACCACGCCCTGGCCGGCGAAGGCGGCATCCCCGTGCAGCATCAGCGGCACCACCGAGAAGCCCTCCGGGCTGTCGCCCTTGTCCAGCAGGTCCTCTTTGGCCCGGACCAATCCCTCCAGCACCGGGTCGACGGCCTCCAGGTGCGACGGGTTGGCGGTCAGCGATACCTGAATGTCGTTGTCGCCGAACATCTGTAGGTAGATGCCGGTGGCGCCGAGGTGGTATTTGACGTCGCCGGAGCCGTGCGCCTGCGACGGGTTCAGGTTGCCCTCGAACTCGGAAAAGATCTGCGAGTACGGCTTGCCCACGATGTTGGCCAGCACGTTGAGCCGGCCGCGGTGCGGCATCGCGATGACCACTTCGTCCAGGCCGTGCTCGGCGCACTGGTCGATGGCCGCGTCCATCAGCGGGATCTGGCTCTCCGCGCCTTCCAGCGAGAACCGCTTCTGCCCAACGTATTTGGTCTGCAGGAAGGTCTCGAAAGCCTCCGCGGCGTTGAGCCTACTGAGGATGTATTTCTGTTCGGCCACAGTGGGTTTGACGTGCTTGGTCTCGATCCGCTCTTGCAGCCATTGCTGTTGTTCGGGCTCGAGGATGTGGGTGTACTCGACACCGATGTGGCGGCAGTACGCATCGCGCAGCAGGCCCAGCACGTCGCGCAGCTTTTTGTACTCGGCGCCGGCGAAGCCGTTGACCTTGAACACCCGGTCCAGATCCCACAGCGTCAGGCCGTGATTGAGTATTTCGAGATCGGGGTGGCTGCGGAACCGGCTGGTGTCCAAACGCAGCGGATCGATGTCGGCCATCAGATGTCCGCGGTTGCGGTAGGCCGCGATCAGCTCCATGACCCGGGCGTTCTTGTCGACGATCGAGTCCGGGTTGTCGGTGCTCCAGCGCACCGGCAGGTACGGGTTGCCCAGCTCGCGGAAGATCTCGTCCCAGAACGCATCCGAGAGCAGCATCTCGTGGATGGTGCGCAGGAAGTCGCCGGATTCCGCACCCTGGATGATGCGGTGGTCGTAGGTCGAGGTCAGGGTGATCAGCTTGCCGATGCCCAGCTCGGCGATGCGTTCCTCGCTGGCGCCCTGGAATTCGGCGGGGTATTCCATGGCGCCGACACCGAGGATGGCGCCCTGGCCGGCCATCAGCCGCGGCACCGAGTGCACGGTGCCGATGGTGCCGGGGTTGGTCAGCGAAATCGTCACGCCGGCAAAGTCTTCGGCGGTGAGCTTGCCGTCGCGGGCGCGGCGAACGATGTCCTCGTAGGCGGAGACGAATTCCTCGAATTTCATCGCCTCGCAGCCCTTGATGCCGGCGACCACCAGCGAGCGCTTGCCGTCCTTGCCCTGTAGGTCGATGGCCAGGCCGAGATTGGTGTGCGCCGGGGTGACCGAGGTGGGCTTGCCGTCGATCTCGGCGTAGTGCCGGTTCATGTTCGGGAACTTCTTGACGGCCTGCACCATCGCGTAGCCCAGCAGGTGGGTGAACGAGATCTTGCCGCCGCGAGTGCGCTTGAGTTGGTTGTTGACCACGACCCGGTTGTCGATCAGCAGCTTGGCCGGAATGGCCCGGACGCTGGTCGCCGTCGGCACGTCCAGCGATGCGGACATGTTCTTGACGACGGCCGCCGCGGCGCCACGCAACACCTGCAGCTCGTCGCCTTCAGCCGGCGGGACAGTGGGGGCTTTGGCTCTGGCGGGTGCTGCCGCCGCAGCGCCATTGCCGGAGGGCGCGGCGGTCTCGGCGGGGGCGCTGACCGCAGCCGGGGGCGTCGCGGCCACGGCCGGGCCGGGTTGCGCGGCCGCGGCGGTCTGCCTGTCAGCGGTGTTCGGGGTGTCCTGGGTCGACGAGGTGGGCTCGGGGATGTAGTCCACCAGGAACTCGTGCCAGCTCGGATCCACCGACGAGGGGTCGTCGCGGAACTTGCGGTACATCTCCTCGACCAGCCATTCGTTTTGCCCGAATGGTGAACTTACGTTGCTCACGGCCGCTGTTCGCCTCAATTCCTTTGTTCTGCAAGCGCATTACGTGACGCCTGCCACATTTTGCACCCCGGTCGGCGGAGTACCTCACACCCGTGGCGGCCGGAAAACTTTTCCGCCCCATAAAGGCTAACGCTTCGCCGGTATTTCGCCAGAGAGACTGAAGAACGTGCGGTGTTAGCGGACTTCGTGGATCGGCGGTAACACGTGCAAGGTGCTCGGCCAGCGCGCCGGCGGGACGCCGAAGGCCTGCCGGGCGTTGCGGACGATCTTCTTGCCCACGAGGCGATTACCGGCGCCGCCGACAGCGGCGCCGATGCCGACCGGCAGCATCTTGCCGAACATCAGCGCGCCGCGGCGCAGCGCGTACCGCTTGACGAAGTACTTGAGCATCCGGCTGTTCAACCGCCCCAGCGTCGACAGCGGCAGCGAGGCCATCCCCTCGGCCAGCCAACCGCCGTTGGTGCGAGCCGGACCGATCAGTTCCCCGATGGCACGCTTGCTGTCGTCGCCCACCAGGACCGACAGCACCAAGGTGCGGCGCCGCTCGCGATGGTCGGCGGGGATCCCGTACACCACGGCGTTCGCCAGCACGAAGACGGCGGTCGCCTCGACGAAGAACACGGTCTCACCGGCGCCGGCGGACATCGCCGTCAATGTTCCAATCCCGGGGAAAGTAGCCGCCGAACCCACCGCCGCTCCACTGGCCGTCAGCGCGGTCAGGTAGCGCTTTTCCAGCTTGGCGACGATCTCGGCGGGGCTGGCACTGGGGTCGGCCCGTCGCAGCCGGGCCACATACGCGGCCGCGGCCGGGGCCTGGATTCGCGTACTGCGCTCGATGACCTGGGCCAATGCCCGCGCGGAGGCTTTGGGCCGACCACCTTCGGCGCCCAGCTGCCAATCGGGTGCAGAGCTTCGCTCGCCGCGTCGAGCGCTCATAGTGCCTCCTGTGGATAACGTCCCTTCCAGGCTAGCCCGTGTTTGCTATACCTGGGCCGAGCAGCGACGTTTCCGGTTATCCGGTCCGCGGCTGGGCCACGGTTGCCCCACCCGGGATAATCGCTCACAGCATCGTCGGGAGCCGAAACGAGGTGGGGGCAGATGACCACGCCGACGCCGCGGTCGCCTGGGGACGCCCGGCGCGAGAATCCGTGGAACGCGCTGTGGGCGATGATGATCGGCTTCTTCATGATCATGGTCGACTCGACCATCGTCGCCATCGCGAACCCGACCATCATGACCGACCTGGGTATCGGGTACGACGCGGTGGTCTGGGTGACCAGTGCTTACCTGCTGGGATACGCGGTGGTGCTGCTGGTGGCCGGCCGGCTCGGTGACCGGTTCGGGCCCAAGAACCTGTATCTGATCGGCCTGGTGGTCTTCACCCTCGCCTCGGTGTGGTGCGGGCTGTCGGGTGGCGCCGCCATGCTGATCACCGCTCGCGTGGTGCAAGGTGTCGGCGCCGGGCTGCTGACCCCGCAGACCTTGTCCACCATCACCCGGATCTTCCCGGCGCAGCGGCGCGGTGTCGCGGTAAGCGTGTGGGGCGCCACCGCGGGGGTCGCCAGCCTGGTCGGACCGTTGGCCGGCGGCGTGCTGGTCGACGGGTTGGGCTGGCAGTGGATCTTTTTCGTCAACGTCCCCGTCGGCATCGCCGGGCTGGCATTGGCGGTGTGGCTGATCCCGGAGCTGCCTACCCAGGCGCACCGGTTCGACCTGGTCGGCGTGGCGCTGTCCGGAGTGGGCATGTTCTCGATCGTGTTCGGCCTGCAACAGGGCCAGTCCGCGCATTGGCAGCCCTGGATCTGGGCGTTGATCGTCGCCGGGATCGGACTGATGACAGCGTTCGTCTACTGGCAGTCGGTGAACACCCGGGAGCCGCTGATCCCGCTGCAGATTTTCTCCGACCGGGACTTCAGTCTGTGCAACATCGGGGTGGCCATCACCTCGTTCGCGTCGACGGCCTTGATGCTGCCGCTGACGTTCTATACGCAGGCCGTGTGCGGGCTGTCGCCGACGCGCTCAGCGCTGGTGATCGCGCCGATGGCGATCGCCAACGGTGTGCTCGCGCCGTTGGTCGGCAGGATGGTCGACCGATACCACCCGCGCCCCGTGCTCGGCTTCGGCTTCTCGGTGCTGGCGATCGGCCTGACGTGGCTTTCGTTCGAGATGGCGCCGGACACGCCCATCTGGCGGCTGGTGCTGCCGTTCACCGCGGTCGGCGTCGGGATGGCGTTTGTGTGGTCGCCGCTGACGGCCACCGCGACTCGCAACCTGCCGCCGGAGCTGGCCGGCGCGAGCTCCGCGGTGTACAACTCGGTGCGCCAGCTGGGGGCGGTGCTCGGAAGCGCCGGCATGGCCGCGTTCATGACGTGGCGGATCAGTGCCGAGATGCCGCAGGTATCCACCGGCACCGACAGCGGCGCCACCTTGCAACTGCCCGCCTTCGTGCGCCAGCCGTTCTCGGCCGCGATGTCGGAATCGGTGTTGCTGCCCGCATTCGTCGCGTTGTTCGGCATTGTCGCCGCGCTGTTTTTGATCGGCTTCGCGCCCGAGGTGCAGGCCCGCGCAAGCCGGAGTGCGGACTCGCCCGGGCGCCCCGACGACGACGTCGAAGACTACGACGACGACAACTACGTCGAGTTCATCCTTCGGGAGCCGGAGCGTTACGGCCGGCCTTCCTCCCGGCGTTAGTCCGCGGTCACCCGGACGCGGTCAACGCCAGAAAAGTACCCAGCTCCGTCAGGCCCGCGGGTGTGGTGGGCAGATAGTCGGTCAACAATTCCGAGCGCACGATCACCGCCGCGTACTGTGCCCGGCTGACCGCGACGTTGAGCCGGTTTCGGTTGAGCAGGAAAGAGATTCCGCGTGGCACTTCGTCAACCGACGATGCCGTCATCGAAATGAACACCACCGGTGCCTGTCCGCCCTGAAACTTGTCGACGGTTCCGACTCGAACCTCGCCCAAACCGGCTGCCGTCAACCGCGCACGCACCAGCGCCACCTGCGCGTTGTAGGGGGCCAGCACCAGCACGTCGCCGGTGGTCAGCGCCCGGGTGCCGTGCTCGTCGGTCCACGATGTCCCAAGCAACCGCTGGATATGGGCGGTGATCGCGTCGGCCTCCTGCGGGCTCTCGATCGAGTTGCCTTGGTGGCGAACAAGATTCACTTGCACGCCAGGCTGATACCCATCGAGGTGACGCGCGGTGGTGACGCGGGTGACCGAATGCAGCCGGCCCTCGTAGGACAGCGCCGAGACCGCGGCGCAGACCGCCGGGTGCATCCGGTAAGAGCGGTCCAGGAAGTAGCCGCGTGCGTCGGGCAGCGTGCGCTGACCGTCGACCAGCCAATCCAGGGCGGAAGTGTCGACCGGTTCGGGATGAGTGCCTTGACTGACCTGCGGCAGCTGCTGGGGATCCCCGAGGAGCAACAGGTTTTTGGCGGCCGGTGCCACCGCGATGGTGTTGGCCAGACAGAACTGGCCGGCCTCGTCGATCACCAGCAGGTCGAGGCTGCCCGGACGCACTCGATTGGCATTGGCGA
This sequence comes from uncultured Actinomycetota bacterium, assembly GCA_963826365.1. Lineage (GTDB taxonomy): Bacteria > Actinomycetota > Actinomycetes > Mycobacteriales > Mycobacteriaceae > Mycobacterium. Next base: position 409,860 of record CAWGXA010000027.1, read on the forward strand.
AATCCCAAGCCGTGCCGCCGATCACGCAACCCGGGGTGTCCGCGATGAACGCGGCGTAGTCGCTGTTGTCGATCTCGCGCCACCGCGGAGCCTGATGGTCGTGGGGCTTCTTGGCGACTCGGCCGGCATCCAGCCCGGCATCGATCACCGCGCCCAGCAGGTTTTCCACCGTGGCATGCGACTGCGCAACCACACCGATACGCCAGGCGTGCGCGGTGACCAACCGGGTGATCACCGCAGCGGCGGTATAGGTCTTGCCGGTCCCGGGCGGGCCATGCACCGCCAGGTACGACGAGTCGAGGTCGAGTACCGCAGCGGTGATGTCGGCGACGGTATCGGTGCCGCGGGGCAGCGCAGCACCGCTGCGGGTTCGGGGTGCACGGCGCAGCAGGATATCGGCCATCGCGGTGTGCGGCACCTGAGGTAACTCGCCGGCCACCGCCGCCGCGCTCGATTCGATCGAATCCCGCAGCGCTGCGGTGGAAACGGGCGGCCCGGGCGTGAGCGCGAACGGCAGCTGGTGAAAGGTGTTGCCATCACTGCCTACTCGTTCGACAATCACTACCTCGGTGGGCACCGCTGGATCATCGACCTCGACAACTTCGGCCCGTCCGACCGCCCGGCGATCGGGATTGTCGCTCATGCCCGGCGGCGCCGGCGGTTCGTAGAGCGCGAACACATTCCTCATCAGGTCGCCGCGGGCCAGCTCGCCGCGAAGCTGCACCCGGCGCTGCAACTTTCGCGCGCGCGGCGGCGTGTGCCAATCCGCGACCAGTGACGCGTTGTCGGCAACGAAGACGTCGGTGTTGTCCGCCCATTCCTCGACGGGGAAGTTCAGCCGGTCGAAATGCGCCCACCAAAAGGGTTTGTCCTCGCGCCGGTGATAACCGCGCGCCGCGGCGACCAACGCGACCGCGGTCTGCTCCGGGGTGCGGTGCCCGACGCCGGCATCGCCGGTGAACGCCGTCATCCTCGCCGCCAGCTCGTCGTGGTCCTCGACGGCAGCCCCGCCGCCGGAAACCGGTTGGGCGCCAATCGGTGTGACGCCGGATTCCCAGGCGCGCACCAGTAGCCAGTTGCGCAGTTCCTGTGTCGATCGGCAGTCGTAGTGGTTGTAGTCCTCGATCTCCTTGAGCACGGTTGCGGCCTCGTCGGCGCGGCCGTCGTCTCGCAGTTCGCAATACTTGGCGTACGAGGTGATCGAATCGGTGGCCGTGGTGACCTCACCGGCCCGCAGCTGAGTCCCCATATACAGCGGCTCGAGCGCCTTCAGGCTGAACGACTCGGCGCCCACCCGAATGCTCTTGCGTACCAAGGGATATAGGTCGACCAGTGTGCCACTGCGTAACAACTCATCGACGTCGTCCTCACCGACACCGTAGCGGCCGGCGAGCCGCAGCAACGCGGTCTTCTCATACGGCGCGTAGTGGTAGATATGCATGTTGGGACGACGCTTGCGGCGCTTGGCCACCATTGCCAGGAAGTCGATCAGGGCCTTGCGCTCGTCAACCCGGTTATGCGCCCATAGCGGGCGAAACTTGCCGGTGGGCCCGGCTTCCAAAACCCCGAACAGGTATTCCAGGCCCCAGTCGTGGCCGTCGGCGGTCCACAGCGGATCGCCCTCGAAGTCGAAGAACAGATCGCCCGGGTCCGGGTCGGGCAACAGGGCCAGCGGCTGTGAGTTCGCGATCTCGAACTGCGGAGCGCCGGTATCGCGTTGGACGACTTGCAGTTTGGCCTGGGCGGTCAGCTTGCCCAGCACGCTGGGCGCCAGGTCGGCTACCGGTCCGCAATTCCCGGCCAGGTCGACCACCGTGGCGATCCCGGCGTCAATAAGCTTGTCTCGCTGGCTTACCCGCATGCCGGCGACCAGCAGCAGATCATCGGTGGCGCGCACCTGCTCAATGCAGAGCGGGCAACGAAAACACGCCCGGATGCCGTCGTCTTCCCAGCGCACCGCGGTGCCCGCGGCGTAGTGCTCATCCAGCAATCGCTGCAAGAGCGCGCGCTGAGATCGGTAAACCGGGATCAGATCGCCGACCCGATACGTCACGGCCGAACCGTCGCCCAGCCGCAGCTCGGCCTCCGGGGCGACCGATACGCCCGAACCAATCAGCGCATCGGCGTAGGCCGCGAGTTGCAACAAGGCGGTGACCTTGGGGGAGCGGGCCAGCTTGGTGTCGATCAGCCGATACTGCTGGTGGTCTCGGACCAGAAAGTCGGCGAATCCGACGAAGCGGCCGTCGAACATCGCGGCCTGATACACCACCGGTGCGGCCCTGGCGACGGCGCGCTGCGTCGCCTCGGCGGCCGCGGCCAACCCTGCCTTGCTGTATGACGGACGGCCGATGACCGCGACCCCATCCCCGAACCGTTCGCGTAGCCGCTCGAGTTCACGCCGCTCATGCTCGTTACCCAGAGCGACCGTTCGCGCGAACAGGTCGTCCTCCATGGAAACGGCCGGACCACGGCCCAACTTTGCGTCGAACTCGCGTAGCAGGGCGTACTCGCAGCGAGCCGCGGCGGCGAGATCCGACGCGCTGTAGACGATGCTGTCGTCGGTGACGAACACAGCAGCAACTGTAGGTGAGGCGTCCGACGTTGCGACTATTCTGCGGTGCCGCGCCGGTTCAGTGGCCCGGGACGTTCCCGATGAGCTCCACGCCGTTGCCGTTCCAATGGAAGCGCACGTCGGTGTTCAGCCCGTTGATCCCGCTGGGGTAGGTCAACGCCACCGTGTCGCCGTTGGTCTGGGCCGCGTCGATGCCGTTGAACCCGTAGGCGTCGGGCACTCCCTGCGGGATGAACTGTCCGAGATGGAATAGCACCGCACGGGTAGTCGGATTGACGGCGTTGGTGTTGGCCTTGATGATCACCGCCGACAGCTGGGCGCACTGGTTGTAGTTACCGCCCAGCGGCTCCGCATTCCACGGCTGCTGACTGCGCGGGTCACGGGGCAGCTCGGAGACCACCTTTGCGATCGTCGGCGAGGCCAGATCGACTGCGCACGGATCGCTCGGCGTGCTGGGTGCGGCGACTTCGCCCGAGGGTGCGCCCGGGGCGGTGATCGAAGCCGTGGCAGTCGTGGCAGGCGGCGTCTTCGCGACGGTGGAATCTCCCGATCCGCAGCCGCTCAACGTCGCCGCGATCAATACGGCAGCGGTCATTGGCTCGGGACGACAAGGTAGCGACCACACATCGGGCAACCGTACCGGTATCGGTGGGCGTCACGGTTATGACCCTCCCCGCTTGCGGGGGAGTACCCCCACGCGCCCAGCTGTGCTGGGCTAGCGATCACCACTAAACTGCGAGGAACCATGACCCTTCCGGACAGCTCGCCCGCCGCTGCCTCTGTGACGTTTGCCGACCTGCAGATTCCTCCTCCCGTCATGCGGGCGATCGCCGACGTCGGCTACGAGTCACCGACGGCGATTCAGGCGGCGACGATTCCGGCGCTGATGGCCGGTTCCGACGTGGTGGGACTGGCGCAGACCGGCACCGGCAAGACGGCGGCGTTCGCCATCCCCATCCTGTCCAAGATCGACGTCACCAATAAGGCGACGCAGGCCCTGGTGCTGGCGCCCACCCGCGAGCTGGCCTTGCAGGTCGCCGAGGCGTTCAGTCGCTACGGCGCCCATCTGCCCCAGATCAACGTGCTGCCGATCTACGGCGGCGCGTCCTACACCGTCCAACTAGCCGGCCTGAGGCGCGGCGCCCAGGTGGTGGTCGGCACCCCGGGCCGGGTCATCGACCACCTGGAACGCGGCACGCTGGACCTGTCGCACGTGGACTACCTGGTGCTCGACGAGGCCGACGAGATGCTGACCATGGGGTTCGCCGAAGAGGTCGACCGCATCCTGTCCGAAACCCCGGAATTCAAACAGGTGGCCCTGTTTTCGGCGACCATGCCGCCGGCGATCCGCAAGATCACCACCAAGTACCTGCACGATCCACTGGAAGTCACGACTAAATCGAAAACCACCACTGCGGAAAACATTTCGCAGCGCTACATTCAGGTGGCCGGTCCGCGCAAGATGGATGCGCTGACCAGGGTCCTCGAAGTCGAGCCGTTCGAGGCAATGATCGTCTTCGTGCGCACCAAGCAGGCGACCGAGGAGGTCGCCGAAAAGCTGCGCGCCCGAGGGTTTTCCGCGGCCGCCATCAACGGCGACATCGCGCAGGCGCAGCGCGAGCGGACCATAGCCTCGCTCAAGAGTGGCAGAATCGACATCCTGGTGGCCACCGATGTGGCCGCGCGCGGGCTGGACGTGGAGCGCATCTCGCATGTGCTCAACTACGACATCCCGCATGACACTGAGTCTTACGTGCACCGGATCGGGCGCACCGGCAGGGCCGGCCGTTCGGGGAACGCGCTGCTGTTCGTCTCCCCGCGCGAGCGTCACATGCTCAAGGCGATCGAAAAAGCGACCCGGCAATCCTTGACCGAAGTCGAATTACCCAGCGTCGAGGACGTCAACGCACAACGGGTAGCGAAGTTCGCCGATTCGATTACCGACACGCTCGGCGGTTCAGGAATCGAGCTGTTCCGCAGGCTGGTTGAGGACTACGAACGCGAGCACGACGTCCCGATGGCTGACATTGCCGCGGCGCTGGCCTTGCAGTCCCGCGATGGCGAGGCGTTCCTGATGTCGCCCGAACCGCCGCCGCAACGACGTGAGCGGACCGAGCGCAACACCGAACATCGGGATCGCCCAGACAAGCCAAGGCAGACAAGAGATTTCGCCACCTATCGAATCGCCGTCGGCAAGCGTCACAAGATCGGTCCGGGCTCGATCGTCGGCGCCATCGCCAACGAGGGCGGGCTGCACCGCAGCGATTTCGGTCACATCTCCATCGGCCCGGACTTCTCGCTGGTGGAGTTGCCGCCAAAGCTTCCCGAGGCGACGCTGAAAAAGCTTGAACGCACCCGTATTTCGGGTGTGCTGATCGAGCTTCGGCCGGAGCGGTCAGGCGGGAAGCCCTCCGATAAGGCCCGCCGCGATGGGGGTAAGCCGCGCAGAAAACACTCCGAATGACGTTGTCGGAGGAAACGGACGCGCAGGGCGGACTCGAACAGGTCTCTGGCGTCCACCGGGTCGCGTCGCTGACCGGCATCCGTGCGGTCGCCGCCATCCTCGTGGTCGGCACGCACGCGGCCTACACCACCGGCAAGTACACCCACGGCTATTGGGGTCTGGTCGGCGCCCGGATGGAAATCGGCGTGCCGATCTTTTTCGTGCTGTCGGGTTTCTTGCTGTTCCGTCCGTGGGTGAAGGCGTCAGTCACCGGTGGGCCGCCGCCGTCGGTGAGTCGCTATGCGCGCCACCGGGTTCGGCGCATCATGCCCGCGTATCTCATCACCGTGATCTTCGCTTATGTGCTGTACCACTTCCGCGAAGCGGGGCCCAATCCCGGGCACAGCTGGCTCGGGCTGATCCGCAACCTCACGTTGACGCAGATCTACACCGACGGCTACCTCGGCAAGTACCTGCACCAAGGGCTCACCCAGATGTGGAGCCTCGCGGTGGAGGCGGCCTTCTACGTGACACTGCCGGTTTTGGCCTATCTGCTGCTGACAGTGATCTGTCGGCGACGCTGGCGGCCGAAATTGGTGGTGGGCTCGCTGTTGGCACTGGCCTTGATCAGCCCGACATGGCTGGTGCTGGTGCACATCGACCACTGGTTTGCCGATGGCGCTCGGCTGTGGCTGCCCACCTATCTTGCTTGGTTTCTCGGCGGCATGCTGCTGGCGGTGCTGCAGGCGATGGGCGTGCAGTGCTATGCGTTCGTGGCCATACCGCTGGCGATCATCAGCTATTTCGTCGTCGCCACTCCGATCGGGGGCGCGCCCACGACGTCGCCGTCATCGACGTGGGAAGCGGTGGTCAAGACGGTTTTCTACGCTGTGATCGCGACGCTGGCCGTCGCCCCGCTGGCGCTGGGCGACCAGGGGATCTACTCGCGACTGCTGGCATCCCGGCCGATGGTGTGGCTGGGCGAGATCTCCTACGAGATCTTCCTGATCCACTTGGTGACAATGGAATTCGCGATGGTCTACGTGGTCCGGGCGCACGTCTACACCGGCTCGATGCTGTATTTGTTCATCGCGACGATGGTGCTGACGATTCCGCTGGCCTGGCTGCTACACCGTTTCACTCGAGTGGCCAGCTGACTTCCGGGGCGCAGAGTTAACGGCGGGCGTTGACCGGTGCGATGATCGGGACGACAAACTCCTCGATCATCGCCCGCTCTTCGTCATCGTCGCGGCCCGGGTACATCAGCAGCGAGGTGAGCACCCGCACCACCCAACGAGCCCGGCGCTCCACGACGGCAGGGTCTTCGGGGCCAAGGGAATTGACGAACGCCGCGGCCAGCGCGGTGATCACTTCGGACTGTCCGGCCAGCTCGCCGCCGAGTGGCGGGCGAGTGACGGCAAACCACGATGCCAACGCGGGACTGTCGCGCACCATTGCCAACGTGGCGGTGATGCTGGCGATCAGCCGGTCGCGCGGATCCTCGATACCGTCGATCTGCTTGCGGATCGCCCAGCCGAGCCGGCGTGTCTCACGGTGCACGTAGGCGGTCTGCAGTGCCTCGCGGTTCTCGAAGTACCGGTATAGCGTCGCGCGGGAACAGCCTGCGGCCCTGGCAATTTCGTTCATGCCGATCGACGCCTGGTCTCGCTGGGTGTAGAGCTGTTCGGCCGCGTCGAGTATCCGGTCGGCGGCTACCTCGTTGCGGCGCGCGGCAAGCCAGTCATTACCTTTCTTGGGGCCGGGCATCAGGACTTCACCCGAATCGGCACCGACACGGGGCGCCGGACATAACTACCGCCGGCCCACACGACGGCGGACTCGTCGACCTCGAAATTCGGACAACGGGAAAGCAGCTCGCTCAGCGCGACCCGCGATTGCATCCGTGCCGCGGCCGCGCCCAGGCAGTGGTGTGCACCGTGGCTGAAAGTCAGAATGTTGCGCGGGCACCGGCCGATATCGAGTTCGTCGGCGTCCGGCCCATACTGGCGTTCGTCACGGTTGCCTGACCCATACAGCAGCAGCGTCCTGCGGCCGGCGGGGATGGTGGTGTCGCCGATGGTGACGTCGCGGGTGACGGTGCGCGCCAGCCCCTGCACCGGCGACGTCAGCCGCAGCAACTCCTCGACCGCATCGGGGATCCGGTCCGGGTCGTCGACTAGCAGCCGGCGCTGATCGGGGCGTTGGTGCAGCAACGGCATTGAGCCGCCCAGCATCCCAGTCACGGTGTCGTTGCCGCCGGTGACCATGGTGAAGGTGAACGCCAAGATCGACAACGTCCCGGCGATGTCGCCGTCGGCGCCCACTCCAGCGGCGACCAGATGCGAGATGGTGTCATCCTGCGGCTCGGTTCGGCGCCGCCCGATCAGCCCGGTGAAGTAGGTCATCATCGACCCGACCGCGTCGCCGACGGTTTCCAGCGCACCGGTGACGCCGCCTTCGGCAGTGTTGGCCGCCACGATGGCCTGGGTCCAGCCGTCGAACTGAACCCAATCCTCTTCGGGCACACCAAGGTAATGCGCGACCACCATCGACGGCAGCGGCTTGAACAGGTCGGCGACGATATCGCCGCCGCCGTCGACGCGCAGCTTCTCGAGACGTTCGACGATGAAGTCGCGGACTTTGGGCTCTATCGCCTCGGCCTGGCGCGGGGTGAAACCACGTGACACCAATTTGCGAAACTCGCTGTGCACCGGGGGATCCTGCATGACGAATGGCGGATTATCTTGCAGTCCAATGAGTTTCAGATCATCGTAGTTGACCGTCAATCCCTGTGCGGAGGAGAACGTCTCGTGGTCGCGGGCCGCCGACCACACGTCGGCATGCCGGGACAGCACGTAGTAGTCCTGCTCGGGGTGTTTGGGAGGCACGACGTGGTGCACCGGGTCGTGGTCGCGCAGCGCGCGGTACATCGGCCACGGGTTCGGCCAGGTGTCGGCGGTGGCGAGCCGGAAAACGGCCGGGGAACTGTGAGACAAAAATACCGACATGTCTTATTCGTACGACAGCAGGCCCGCGATGTCAACCACGTCCAGTGTGCGATGACGGCCTTGAGTGTGCGTGTCGATTCCCAAACTGAGTGTCATGTTCTCAATTGAAATGTCATGTCTATGTCATTTTTTCCCGAAAATCTCAAACTCATGTCATCTGTCGGCGCGGACGAACGGGACGCTGCTGCTATCAGCGTCCGAAACGCCGCGGCCGCGGTAGCCCTTTACGCGATCGCTTCGCGTGATCGGTGTCGGCTGACGGGGGAGTGGTTGCGCAACACGTATGCCGATACCGGTAACCCTCCATATTCGATCCGGTCGTATTCGAGTCGGTAGTCATCGGCTCGGAGTGGCCGCCGGGCGCGTTAGATCGTCCCCGTGGTCAGAGCTTCTGGCCGACATGAAGCGCGGAGACGAGCGCGAGTGCGGTGGGGTTGCCGATTTGCTGGACCGGACTACGGTGCGACCGCAGTGCCTGGCGCTGACTGACGGCTCTGGCGACGTGCCCTGGGAGTTAAGCCGGGGCTCAAAACCTTTCACAAACGGCAGGGGCAGAAGCGACCCCTCGAAGTGAATCGCCTGTAACTATTCGTGGTGGCTGGCCCGATGCTGGCTGACAGGACCGGCCGGTGTCGTCGTCCTGGCCGGGTGTGACTCATGAATCGTGTGGACCCTGATGGGTGCTTTTCCCAGGGACTGTCCATCTGGTGAAGGCGGCGACGCCGGCCCACTCTTGCTTCGGTGGCTTGACTAGAAGCCTGCCCGACCCGTTGCCGCGGGTCGTGGCCCGGTACAGGCCTGCCTCGAAGTTCTCTCTGGGTTGACGCCGATACGACGTCGCCCATCGGAAGGAACTCAGTCGCAATGCCTATCGTCGCAGAGCAATACACGTTTGTCATCGAGGCCGATACTCACGCCGGCACCAATTCATTGGCGCTGGTCACCGCCGCGACCGGGGCGCCCATCGATCAATCGGTGTTCCCGAACACGGCAATGCCAACGCCGCAAACGCCCAGCGCGTAGTTCCGCTTCAGCGTCTAGGGCCGCTGTTCAGTACCTGTTTTGGCCTCACCGGTGCGCAAGGGGCACGCAGTGGACTGCGCATATTGTTTCGACCGATCGCAGCCTCACAAGTACCGCCACGCCTTCCTGCCTTACGTATGTAATTCCAGGTGTATTGACATCAGTAAGGACGGCCATCTACCATCGTGTTCATGCGCGACGCTCCGGGATCAGAGACGGCCGTAGGCAGAAGAGCCTTGGCCGGGCGCTCTCAGTCGGTGGCTGATGGGCTGATCGACGCGACCATCGAAGAACTCCGCGAGATTGGCTACGACCGACTGTCGATCCGCAGCGTTGGCCGCCGCGCCGGTGTCAGCCACGCGACAACCTATGGCTACTTTTCCTCCAAACAGCACCTCGTCGCGGAGGCGTACTGGCGGCGCATTCAGCAGTGGCAGTCAGCCGACAACGACGGCGAAGACGCCCCAACACGATTGACAACCCTCTTCGACCGGCTGTCGGCGTTACTCGCGGCGGAACCCGCACTGACCTCGGCGGCCATGAGCGCCGTCCTGAGCTCAGACCCCGACGTCGCACGACTGCGCCACACCATCGGCACGACCACGCGCGACCGCCTCGACAAGGCGCTCGGCGACCAATCCACCCCCGAAATTCTCGACAGCATCCATCTATCGCTCAACGGCGTACTGCTGGAAGCGGGCGCAGGCCACGACGGCTTCAACCATCTTTCACCACGACTGATGACGGTGGTCCGCCTCATCCTGCGCGGATCGCATCCAACGCAATCGTCGACGAAAGGAAACAGCTGACCATGTCCTACGACCGAACCGATTTCGACGCATTCTGGGCGGACTGGCTCGAAATCAACCACGAAGCCGAACGCTGCGGCGACTGGGGCATCATGGCCGACTTCTACGAGCCCGACGCGACCTACGGCTACTCCTACGGAGCCGAGGACCAGTACATGAACGTCGGACGCGAAGAAATCCGTGCCGGTGTGCTCGGCTTGGAGATGCTGGGGTTCCAAGGCTGGGTCTACCCGTATCAGTCGATCATCTTCGACGAGCGGTCCGGTCAAGCATTCGGCTTCTGGCGCCAACTCAGCACGTTCCACGCACCCAACGGTGAGCCCTACGAGATCAAGGGGCTCGGCGGTAGCTGGTTCCAGTACAGCGGTCATCGGAGCTGGTCCTGGCAGCGCGACATGTTCGACGTCGGCGTCGCGACCACGACGATGTTGGAAGTCCTCAAAGACGGGAACAGTTCTCCCCAGCTAGACGAGCGAATGAAACTGATCGCTGCCGGGAACATGCCAGGGCATTCATCGCACGACCAGATGCGAGCACCGCTTTGGCCGGTGCCGCGAATCTAGATCGTGGGGAGCCGCGGGTGGGGGGGTGGCCCCTGGCTGATCTTGCCCCGCCCCTCGCACGGGCTGCGCCCGCTCTCTCTCTCCGGAATATCTGTCGCGGACGGCCAATCCCAGCGAACCGTGCCGGTGAGCCCGGAGCGCGTGAGTATGCGAACAAGATGTGGGTAAGCAAACTGATCGGAGCCGAACGGAATCCGGACTGCGAACTCCTCGAGCCCTTGGTGGTTCCGACCTTGAGCCACCAAGGGCGTCCAGCCCTTCCATCCGCTATCCGTACGCAGTAGCTCCAGTGGCGCAAGACCCGTCGACGTGAAGTTCAGGAGGTCGTTGGTGAGGGTTTGGTGACATACCGGGCCCAGGGCTGGGCTGCGATCTCGGCGTGAAGCTGGGTTGTGGCGTAGCTGTAGCCGAGTAGTTCGGCGACTACCGGTGGCGGTGCCGCGCCGACAAGGCTTTGCAAGGTGGTGTTTCGGGCGCCGAGCAGATCGATGCCCAGCAGTTCGAGCCTTTCCCTGATCGCTTGTGGGGCCACGTGCCGGCCGGCCTGGACACCGGGAAAAAGCCACGGGCTGGTTGCGATCCCACCGGCGGCCCTGAGATTGGGCCGGCTGCCAGTGTGGTTGATGAGCATATCTGCGAACGGCTGCGGGACGGGGGATCGGCTCGCGGCCTAGTGAGATCTGTACGTCATTGTCGGTGGTGGCGATCGCCGATGTCGGCAGCGCCGCGATCCTCGATAGGGGCTGAGCGAACAGGAGCAGGAGGGTTCCGGCGACGCGGTAAGGCAGTGTTTCGGAATCTCCGGTAAGCAGTTCTCGAAGCCATGCCAGACGCTGCTGCTGGGTGAGCGAGCGGCTGGGAGGAGCCTGCCGATGAGTGATGTGCACTGACCTGTTCAACCGAGCTTTCTTCGCCCAGGCCAGCAGGTTTCGGATCTTTGATCGCATCGTGGGACCCGATACCAGCCACTCATCGACGTCGAGTTGCAGGCAGGTGGCCAGGGTGCGGTGATGGGTGCTGTGCAGCCAGGTCAGAAACTTGATTGCCTCGGTGATTTCTTGTTTGGCGTATCGCACGGCGGCCGCGGAGCCTTGGCCGGGAACCGTTGTCTGACGTAACCGGCGAAGGTGATGCCAGGTGGCGAATTGTTCGATGGGTCCGCGCACCGCTGGCTCGGTTACCACCTCAAGCTTGACCGAAAGCCATCGCTCGAACCGGGCCAGCGGTTCATCACGGGCAGCCAGCACACCGGCGTGTTCGAGCATGCTGCGCAGATGGTTGACCGCTTTGTCGGCACCGGCTTGGTCGAGGCCTGTCAACGGCAGCCGAAAACTGATCAGCTGTCGGCAATCGAAAATTGACCAGCTTGGCTTCATTGGTCATGGACAGCGCCAATGAATCGGGCAAACACGCGGCCGCAGCGATCGGACAAGCGTCAGGTCTCCCGGTACCACCTGTTGCGATTGGGACCCCGCGCTATCCAGCGCTCCTGCGACGATTACACGCTCTCGATGACCGCCGCTTTGAGGCCAGTAAACGCAACATCTTCGATGCATTCTTTCCGCTGCGCCCTGCAGAAATGCCTAGTACCAAGCGAATTCACGCCTCAAAGCCGTTTGAGACCGCGGACGACTCTGTTGAACGGGCCGACGGTCGCCAGCGCGTTGCGTAGACCCGGCGCCATCGGACCGAAGTTGAGCACGACGATATGGCGCACGCCGTGGTCGCGCCACTCGGCCGCCTGCTCCAGAACATCGTTGACCGTCCCATTCAGCACCATGCCCTTCACCACCGAAAGTGGCACCTGCGCTGCCTTTTCGCGGATGTTCTGCTCGTCCATGGTGAACGCGACATGGTCTTGCATACCCGCATAACTGTCGCCCATCGGATGCTCGGCACCGTAGTGGCCATAGAACTCCGCGGGCGCGTTGAGCGCCCAGTTCTTGACGACGGTGGAGTCCAACGCCTCATCGACAGCGTCGCGGCTCCGGCCTGCGAACACCGGCATCCAGAATGCAGGCGTGATGGACATCGGGTCACGTCCGGCATCTGAGGCCGCCGACCGGATGACCTCCAGCCGTTGGGCGTAGTCCTTGGGACGGTGCGCGTATCCGGGGAACCATGCGTCGCCGTAGCGTCCGGTCGCGCGAAGCATGCGGGGACCGTGAGCGGCGACCCAAATCTCGGGCCACTTGCCCTTATACGGCGGCAGATCGAAGATCGCGTTGCGCAGCGGGAAGAACGGCGAATCGCGGTTGACGAGTTGGCCTTTGGAAGTCCACAGCGCCCGGATCGTCGCGAGCGCTTCCTCGAACCGCGCCACCGGTTTCGACCAGTCCACACCGTACGGTTCGTTGCCGGCGCGTTCGCCGGGACCAATACCGAGGATCGCGCGCCCGCGGGTGAGCAGATTCAAGGTCGCGATGGCTTGCGCGGTGACGGCCGGGTTGCGTCGACCGGTGTCGGTCACGCCGATGCCAAGTCGGACACGGCTGAAGCGCCTACGCGCGGCCAGGCTCCCTAGCAGCGTCCAGGCCTCCATCGCCGCGTCGGGTGAGCGCAGCAGCCGTGCGGTCGCCGTGTACTTGGGATCCCACAGAGGTCGTGGTGTTACCCCGTTGATGTGGTCTGGCACCCAATAGGAGTCGACGCGACTCGCAGCGGCCGATAAATAACTCATCCGGCTGAAGGTGTCGGTGCTCGGGCGTGCAGCCATCACCGGATCCATCAACCCCACGCGAAGCAAGGACTTAGCCATGATTTTCCCGGTAGGCCTTGATGATTGGCTCGAGTTCGTTGGGCGTGGCACCGTGCATGATGACGGCGTCTGCCCCGTAGTCGAACTCCCGGCGGACTCTGGCCGCGCACCGCTGCGCCGACCCGGTGGCCGACGGTTCCAGCCACGCGTCGGGGATCAACGTGGCAATGTGCTCGATCTGCTCCGGGGTGGCCTTGTGATCGATTGCCCCCGGGATTGAGGTGACCACCGGGTCTTCCCGGAAGCGCCGCAGTACCGCGGGATCCCAGCCGTTGGTGTTTACGAGCAGGTCGCTGTAGCCCTGAAGATAGGTCGCCAGACGCCCCACCGTCTTCTTCAGGCGTAGCTGCTCGGGGAGGTGGTCGCCGATCGTGGCGAAACACGACCATACCCGCACGGTGTCCGGGTCACGGCCGGCCTTCTCGGCGGCGTCCTTGACCGTCTTGACGCATCGCTGCAGCGTCTCGGGTGTGAAATACGTGTGCAGGATGACGTCGTCAAACACTCTGCCGCCCAGGGCAAGTGTGTTGGGCCCGAACGCCACGATCGCCAGCCTGATGTCTTCGTTGAAATCGGGATCGAGAACCAGCACCGGATAGCTGCCGAGCGGACCGTCATGGTTGACGATGACCTCCCCGTGCCACAGCCGGCGCATGACCTGTGCCCAGTCCTCCATTTGCGCTGTCGTGACCGCCGGTATCCCGAACGCTGCGTACATCGCAGCCACGCCGCGGCCGATGCCGAGTGTGAACCGCCCACCGGAGAGCCGGTGCATGGTGGTCGCCCACGACGCGGTGATCAGCGGATGGCGGGTGTTGTGATTCGTTGCGGCGGTAACGATCTGCGTCCGGCTGGTCACCGCGCATGCGGCGCCGACCAGTGAGGAAGCTTCCTTGACGTTCCAGCGCTCGGAAATGAACGCGCTACCGAAGCCGAGCTCCTCGCCGCGCCGGGCCTCGTCGATCAACGTCGCCGGGCCCTCGCCACCTGCACCGGCCAGCAGGTAGTAACCGAGTTCGTCGAGCACGCGTTCTGTCACTGCCAAACCCCCTGTGCGTGGCCGCAATTCCAGACCTCGGTGATCCGGCCATCGACAACTCGGAAGATCTCCAAGCTGCCGATATCGATCCTGGCGCCGTCCTTGAGCTCCATCGACGACCCGTAAACGATCGCGACATGTTCGCCGTCGTCGCCGGCCACGACGAGGTTCAGGTCGAAACACACTTTGTCGAACATCGCCCAGATGTCGGCGATGCGTTGCACCGCTTGCGAGCGAGTAAGTGTCCGCGCTTCACCCACGTCGTGGCGGACGACATCGTCGGCAAACAGTTCCTCGGCCAGGGCTAGGTCCCGGTTATTCCAGGCGATGAGGTTGTATGCCTCTACCACTTCACGGGCAGATCGCACCGATGCAGTCACTGTTCCCTTTCGCATCGTCTCAAGGTAACATCGTTTCCTTACGTAAGGTAACATCGTTTTCTTACGATTGGCAATGCCGGAGTGAAGGAGCAGATCAAGCCGTGCCGAAGCCACTGTTGAGCGCTGATGCGATCTTCGATGAGGCGTTGCGCTTGCTGGCCGAGGAGGGCGCTGCTGGTCTGACGGTCCGCAATCTTGCTGCGCGCCTGCGGTGTTCGAACAAGACGCTCTATCAGCAGGTCGGTGCCCACGAAGTCTTGGTTCGTGGAGTGGTGGCGCGGGCGTTCGCGCAGCTGGAGCTTGCGTTTTCCGCCAATGCCGCGTGGGAGGTCGCCGTCGAGTCGTGGTGTATGGCACTACGCGCGGAGCTGCTCGATCGTCCCGACTTGTGCAAGCTGATGACGACCGCTGACCGCGATGTCGTCGTCGACTATATCGGCCAGTTGATGGTGGTGCTCGAGCGAAACGGATTCACGCACAGCCAAGCGATACGTGCCGGCGGCATCCTCGCCCACGTCACGTGGAGCATGACGTTGTCCGACGTCGCGGCACCGGGCCAATGGGACGACCCGCGTGTATTCGCCACGACTGTGCAATGGCTCATCCACGGAATGGCAGGGATGCGGTCACAGGCATCGTCACGCCGCAGCGGCCAGGCCAGATCGACGGGCAGCAGTGGCCCGCGGCGACCACGGAAAAGGACTGCCTCATGACCTCACCGAGCCGGCCATGCCGACCGCCAGCGCTTCCCATCGACCCCGCACAGATCACCGCCAGCTGGCTCGGATCTGTGCTGAAAGAGGAGATCTCGTCGGTCGGTGTGGAACCGATCGGCACCGGGCAAACCGGCGCCACCTACCGCATCATCCCGACCTACGCGCGACCGTCGGAATTGCCACCGTCGTTCATCGCGAAGTTGCCATCCCAACTCGAGGAGGTCCGCGAGCGGGTCGCGCTCGGGTACCGAGCCGAGCACGCGTTCTATACCCGAGTTGCCGAAACCGTCCGTGTGCCGGTGCCGAGCGTTCATTACTGCGACATTGCCGCTGACGGAGCGGAATTCGTACTTTTGATGTCCGATTTGGATCCAGCAGTGCAGGGTGACCAAATCCGCGGCTGCAACGAGGCCGAAGCGCGCCTGGCGGTCGAGGCACTTGCCGATCTGCACGGACCACGCTGGTGCGATCCGGCGTGGCTATCCTTTGACGGCGTCACTATGCCCAAGGCGGACGCCGACGTTGCCCGCGGGATGAGCGAGCTCGCTCGTGTCGCCCTGGATACCACGATCTCTGGTCTTGGCGACCGCATCTGCGCGCAGGACCGTGCGACACTAACTGCGTCAGCAGATCTCGTCGAGCAATGGTTGCAGATCAACCCCGAACGGTTCTGTCTGCTGCACGGTGACTACCGACTCGACAATCTGCTGTTCGACCCGGACAGGACGTCGGTAACCGTCGTCGATTGGCAGACGATCACGGTCGGATTGCCGGCAAGAGATCTCGCCTACTTCCTTGGCACCAGCCTGGATTCCGATGCCCGGGAAGAAACAGAAATCGACTTGGTCGGTGTTTATCATCGGCGCCTGCTCGACCACGGGGTCACCCACTACTCGGCCTCACACTGTTGGGAGGACTACCGCATCGGAATGCTGCAGATACCGCTTCTGACAACGTTCGGTTACGCTTTCGCAGCCGTGACGGACCGCGGCGACGAGATGGTTCTCGCCATGCTTGCTCGTGGCTGTCGTGCGATCCGCGATCTGGGAACGATTGAACTCATCAACACCCTCATCTGAGTATTGGCGAGTGTCCGATGCGTTTAGATGCAGGGGCTGGCCGCACCCAGAATTGCAGCTTGGCGGCAACACCGTACCGGATGGAATTGATGGCCTTGGACGTTGCCGATGCAGTGCGGCATGCAGGCGGGTGGATGTTCGATCGCGTGACGCTGGGTTGGGCCGTCATCGTAATGCTGCCTGAGTGCCACGATCCGAGACCATTGCGTATCCTTGGCGTCCAATTCATTCGGCACCAAGATGCGCTGGCGATCGACGAAGCCGGTACGGCAAGCGTGATTGCGACACGCTTCGACCTACACCTTCAGGACGAGCGGATCCGCCGCCGAGTCGATGATGCGCTTGAGCGCGGCCACACCGATGTCGTGGCATGGGAGGGCGATGGGAACCAAGCAGGCCCGGAGCCGAAAGCGCGCACGCTACAGCACCAGCTGAGTGCCGCCGCACGCGCCTTCAAGGCTCAAGCGCTCATCGCGCTCGGCGTGGAGGCCGCAGTTGGGCCGGTCGAATTTTTTGAATCATTCGCCGCCACATCGTTGTCATCACCGATCGGCCTCGTGCCCGACGCATGAACCGCCCCGGTGAGTCCGGAGACATGCCGGGGGCGGTTCAGAAAATGACATGCATCTGAGACAGATTGCAGATGACACGGCACGAGATGTGCAGCATCAACGCAGGTCAGCCCGCCGGAAAATGACACGCATTTTGAGAATCGACAATCTCTGTCGGTTCTCAAAACCGCTGTCCCAGTCTCACTTTCGTGTCATTGGGCATACCAGGTCGGGCGCAAAACGTCGTCGGACGTGCGCGCTCTCAGCCGCGGTCTCCGTGGCTCGCGCGGAAAATGACATGCATCTGAGACAGATTGCAGATGACACGGCATGAGACGTGAACCATCACCCCAGGTCAGCCCGCCGGAAAATGACACCCATTTTGAGAATCGACAGTGCGTTCACGGCGCCAAAAACCCAGAAATCCCGCCCTCAGCTCAACGCCCTCGGCGCACGCTCGATGCCCGACGAAGAAGGCCAAGGACTAGATGGCCGCGCCCGGGTTCAGAATGTTCAACGGGTCCAGGGCCTGCTTGATGCGCTGGTTGAGCTGCATCACCTCGGGCCCGAGGTAGCCGTCCAGCCACGGCCGCTTCAGCCGGCCGACGCCATGCTCGCCGGTGATCGTTCCGCCCAGGCCGACGGCCAGGTCCATGATCTCGCCGAACGCGAGGTGGGCGCGCTCCGTCATCGCGGCATCGGCGGGGTCGTAGACGATGAGCGGGTGGGTGTTGCCGTCGCCGGCATGCGCGATCACCGAGATCATCACGTCGCGCTCGTCGGCGATGCGGGCAATGCCGGTGACCAGCTTGCCCAGCGCCGGAAGCGGCACCCCGACGTCTTCGAGCAACAACGACCCCTTGGTCTCGACCGCCGGGATGCAAAATCGGCGCGCGGCCACAAACGCCTCGCCCTCGTCGGGATCGTCGGTAGCGAACACGTCGGTCGCGCCGCACTCGGCGAACACCGAGGCCATCAGCTCGGCGTCCTGAGAACCGGCGCGCCCCCGCTCGTCGGAGCCGGCCACCAGCATGGCGGCCGCGGAGCGGTCCAGGTCCATGCGCATGGCGTCCTCGACGGCGTTGATCGCGGCCGAATCCATGAACTCCAGCATTGCGGGCCGCAGTCGCGCGCTGACCCCGAGCACCGCCTCGACCGCCGACTCGACGGTGGGGAAGGTGGCCACCACCACGCTGGACGCGTTCTGCGCGGGCAGCAGTCGCAGCGTGACTTCGGTGACGACGCCCAGCGTGCCCTCACTGCCCACGAACAGCTTCGTCAGGCTCAGCCCGGCGACGTCCTTCAGTCGCGGACCGCCGAGCCGGACCGCGGTGCCGTCAGCCAGCACTACCTGCATGCCCAGCACGTAGTCGGTGGTGACGCCGTACTTCACGCAGCACAGGCCGCCGGCGTTGGTGGCGATATTGCCGCCGATGCTGCAGATCTCGAACGACGAGGGGTCGGGGGGATACCACAGGCCATATTCGGCAACCGCCTTCTTCACCTCGGCATTGAACAGGCCGGGCTGGCAGACGGCAGTACGAGTGACCGGGTCGACGCTGATATCGCGCATCTTTTCCGTCGACAACACGATCCCGTTATCCAGGGCCGTGGCCCCGCCCGACAGTCCGCTGCCGGCTCCCCGGGGCACTACGGGCACCCGGTTTGCGCTGGCCCAGCGCAGGACGGTCTGCACCTCTTCGGTGCAGCGCGGGCGCACCACCGCCAGCGGCTTGCCTGCCGACGGATCGAAAGCGCGGTCTTGCCGGTAACCCTCAGTGATGGCCGGATCGGTGACCACCATCCCGTCGGGCAGGTCGGCAATGAGGCCGGCCAGCGCATCCGAGTTCACGTGCCGATTCTACGGCTCACGCCCCTGCGCAAGCTCTGGCGCGCGGTCCAGTTCGCGCAGCGACGGCAGCGCGCAGGCCACCAGGCCGACCACCACGATGGGCACCGCCAACGCCAGGAAGGTGGTCCGCAATCCGGCCGTGTCGGCCAGCGGGCCGGCCACCAGTAGGCCCAACGGGCCCGCGGCGAAGGTCAGCCCGGTCATCACCCCGACCACTCGACCGCGCAGATGGTGCGGAGCCCGGGTCTGCATCACGTAGTTGTAGATCGGCTGGATCGGCCCGTAGACCAAGCCGGTCACCCCGCACAGCACCAGGATCACCGGCAACGGCGGCAGAAACGCGATGCCGATCGACGCGGCACCAAAGGTGAGGGTGGCGGTCAGCACGGCTGTGCGTCGCCGCAGATATTTCGAGAGTGCGGCGTAGCCGAGCGCGCCCACCACGCCGCCGACCCCGAGCGCCATCAACGCCCAGCCCAATTGCGCGGGTTGGTGATGGTCGCTGAAGTATTTGGGAAACAGCACGCTTTCCATCGGCAAGTACAAAGCGGTAACGACGAGGTCGATCAACCCGAGTGTCCTCAGCACCCGCAGGTTCCAGACGAAGCGCATTCCTTCGAGGACCCCGGACACCAATCCGTCGGGTCGGGTCGCATTTTGCGGCTTGCCGATCCCTTCCAGCCGCAACACCCCGATTGCGAGGAAGGACAACCCGAATAGGCACGCCGTGATCCACATCGTGTTGATGCCGCCGACCGTGGCGATCATCAAACCGCCGATGCCCGGGCCCAGGATGTAGGCCAGGTTGAGAATCGCCTCGTAGACGCTGTTGGTGCGGTCCAGCGACCAGCCGGCGCGGCCGGCCGCCTCGGGCAGCATCGACTGGCGCGCCGTCGCCCCGGCCGGATCGAAAGCGGCCGAGAAGAAAGCCAACACAGCCAACTCGGCGACGTTGATCGCCTCCGCGCCGAACCACCAGGCGGTCAGCGGGACGGCCGCCACCGCCGTGCCGGACAGCGAATCGGAGACCACCGACACCCGGCGGCGCCCGAAAAAGTCGACCGCGGTACCAGCGACCAGCGTGGAGAGCACGAGTGGCAGCGTCATGGCAGCGGCCACGATCGACGCGTCGCGCGCGCTGTCGCGGTGCTGCAACGCCAGCCACGGGAAAGCGATTAGCGAGATGCCGGTACCCGCGGTCGCCATCAGTGTGGCGAACAGGATGAGGAAAGCCGGGCCGCGGTTGGTGTTTTTCATCGCATATCGCGGCTGAATTTAACGGCAAAGCGCTATCGGAGCCACCGAGTTTCATCATCTCCGCCCTAGAGAATGCAGGATGTTCATGTGCTCGCCCACCCGAACACCGGTCAGCTGTTCAATTCTCCGGTTTCCCCCGGTACCGGATGGCCGGGAGATCCGGCCACCCCGCAGACTGCCGTGGCCGCCGACGCCGCGCAGGTTTCGACGCTGGCGAGCAGGGTCGGTTCCATCGCCGACCTGAACGCGCAGAGCAGCGTGTGCCGGGCCTGCCCGCGGCTGGTCAGCTGGCGTGAGGAGGTGGCGAAGATCAAACGCCGGTCCTTCGCCGACCAGCCGTATTGGGGACGCCCGGTGCCGGGCTGGGGATCCGAGCAGCCGCGACTGCTGATCGTCGGGCTAGCGCCCGCCGCCAATGGCGCCAACCGGACCGGGCGGATGTTCACCGGCGACCGGTCCGGTGACCAGTTGTACGCGGCACTGCATCGGGCCGGTCTGGTGAACCAGCCGACCAGCGTCGACGCCGCAGACGGGTTGCGGGCCAACAAGATTCGGATTGTTGCCCCGGTGCGGTGTGCGCCGCCCGGCAACGCGCCGACACCGGAGGAACGAACGACGTGCACGCCCTGGCTGGATGCCGAATGGCGGTTGGTGTCCGAGCACGTCCGGGTGATCGTCGCGCTGGGCGGCTTCGCCTGGCAGATCGCGCTGCGCCTGCCGGGTGCCGTCGGCACACCCAAGCCGCGGTTCGGGCACGGCGTGGTGGCCGAGCTGCCGTCCGGCGTGCGTTTGCTGGGTTGCTACCACCCGAGCCAGCAGAACATGTTTACCGGTAGGTTGACTCCGGCGATGCTCGATGACGTATTCAGCGTCGCCAGAAAGCAGGCAGGGATTCGGTGACTGAGGTTTTGATTTCCGGCGCCAGCATCGCCGGTACGACGTTGGCATATTGGCTTGGGCAGCATAACTTTTCGGCCACGGTGGTGGAGCGCCACCCGGGGCTGCGGCCGGGCGGCCAGGCGATCGACGTGCGGGGCCCGGCGCTGACGGTGTTGGAACGCATGGGGCTGCTCGACGCCGCCGCCGACCGCAAGACCCGCATTCAAGGGTCGTCCGTCGTCGACCGGGACGGCAACGAGCTGTCCCGGGACACTGAATCGACACCGACCGGGGGGCCCATCGACAACCCCGACATCGAGTTGTTGCGTGACGATTTGGTCGAACTGCTCTACGAGGCGACCCTGCCGAGGACCGAGTATCTGTTCGGCGACAGCATCGCCACCTTGGACAACCGCGGCCCAGGCGTTGATGTGACGTTCGAGTCAGGGTCCACCCGCACCTTCGACCTGGTGGTCGGTGCCGACGGCCTGCATTCCAACGTGCGCGAGCTGGTTTTCGGCCCGGAGGACCGCTTCATCAAAAGACTGGGCACGCACGCCGCGATCTTCACCGTGCCCAACTTCCTGGATCTGGACTACTGGCAGATGTGGCATTACGGCGACTCCACGATGGCCGGGGTCTACAGCGCCCGCAACAACACCGAGGCGCGGGCCATGGTGGGCTTCATGGACGACGAACTGCGCCTCGACTACCGCGACACCGAGGCCCAATTCGCCGAGGTGGAACAGCGGATGTCAGACGACGGGTGGGTACGCCCGCAACTGCTGCAATACATGCGCGACGCGCCGGATTTCTACTTCGACGAAATGGCGCAGATCGTGATGGATCACTGGTCGATCGGTCGAGTGGCGCTGGTCGGCGACGCCGCGTACTGCTGCTCGCCGCTGTCGGGCCAGGGGACCAGCGTCGCGTTGCTGGGCGCCTACATTCTCGCCGGCGAACTCAAACGGGCCACCCAACGCGACTGGATCGACCACGGGCTCGCCTTCACCAACTACTTCAAGCGCTTTCACAGCTATATCGAGCGCACCCAATTCCTGGCGACCGACAACATTCCCGGCGGCGCACCCATTTCGCAGGAGCAGTTCGACGCCATCGTCAACTCGATCACGCC
Organism: uncultured Actinomycetota bacterium; assembly: GCA_963826365.1. Taxonomy (GTDB): domain Bacteria; phylum Actinomycetota; class Actinomycetes; order Mycobacteriales; family Mycobacteriaceae; genus Mycobacterium. The sequence continues at coordinate 431,924 of CAWGXA010000027.1, forward strand.
CAGCGACTACTAACCGGGAACGAACACCGCGCCGAAGGCGTTGAGGGCATCGTGCGTCTTTCCGTCCTCGATCTCGTCCCGGTGCGCACCGACCAGTCGACCGGCGACGCGCTGGCAGCTACCGTGCAGCTGGCGCAGACCGCCGACCGCCTGGGCTTTACTCGCTACTGGGTCGCCGAACACCACAACATGCCGTCCGTGGGCGCCACCAGCCCGCCGGTGCTGCTCGCCTACCTGATTGCCCAGACGTCGCGAGTGCGACTCGGCTCCGGCGGGGTGATGCTGCCCAACCACGCGCCGCTGGCAGTCGCTGAGCAGTTCGCCCTCCTGGAAGCCGCAGCCCCGGGCCGTATCGACTTGGGCATCGGCCGAGCGCCCGGCTCCGACCCGGTGACCTCATATGCCCTGCGGGGCACGCATGATGATCGCGACGTCGAGAACTTCCCCGACTATCTCGATGACGTCGCGGCGCTGATGAGTGCGAACGGCGTGGTGGTTCCGCTGCGCTCCGGGGACTACCGGCTCAAAGCGACCCCCGCCGCCGCCACAGAGCCACGCTTGTGGCTGCTGGGCTCGTCGATGTACTCGGCGCAGCTGGCTGCCGTCAAAGGACTCCCATACGTGTTCGCCCATCACTTCTCCGGACAGGGCACCCACGAGGCGCTCGAGGTCTACCGGTCCCGGTTTGTACCAAGCACATTGAACCCCGAGCCGGTGACGTTCTTGACGGTCAATGCTGCTGTGGCCGAAACACTCGACGAGGCAACGGCATTGATGTTGCCCAACCTGCAAGTGATGGCGCGACTACGAACCGGACAACCGCTGGGGCCGGTGCCTCTGGTCGAAGAGGCGCAAGTTGCGGAGCTGACCGAACAGCAGCAACACATCGTGGAGAGCGGACTGCGACGTGCTGTCCTCGGCACTCCCGTCCAGGCCGCCGAACAGGTGCGCGCGCTCGCCGAAAACTTCGGTGTCGATGAGGTGATGGTGCACCCGGTTGCGTCGGCTCACCGTGGCACCGACGCGGCCACGGCACCGGCGCGGGTGGCGACGCTGGAGCTGCTGGCCAAGGAATTGTTCTAGCCGCTCAGTCGAACGTGCCCGCCTGCTCAGATCGACTCGAGTCGGGGTTGGCCGCATGGCTGATCCACTCCTCGAGCTCATCCGGTGGCAGCGGCGGGCTGTGCACGAAGCCCTGGGTGATGCGGCAGCCGTATTGCCGCAATGCGCTCAAGGTGACCTCGTCTTCGACTCCCTCGGCGACGAGGTCAGCTCCGAGGCTGTCTGCCAATGCCACCGTGGATCGCACAATGGCGACTGATCGAGCGTCTTGGGAGAGGCGTGCCACGAAAATTCTGTCGAGTTTCAGCTCGTCGACCGACACATCCTGCAAACGTGCCAGCGAAGACCAGCCGGTGCCGTAGTCGTCAAGGGAGATCCGAACGCCGAGGCGCCGCAACTCGGCAACGGTATTACGCGAGCGCACCGAGTCAACGAGGGCACTTTCCAGGATCTCGACGATGAGGGCGTCCGCGGGCAAGCCGTAGGTTCGCAGCAGCCGTTTGATCGTGCCGACCAGCTCGGGGTCGAGCAGGTTGGTCGTCGACAGGTTCACCGCGACGGATGAGACGATGCGCTGTTCGCGCCAAGACTGGATCTGCATGAGGGCAAGTTCCAGCGTGCGGTCGGCCAGCTTGCGCATCACCCCAGCGCGCTCGGCGGCGGGCAGAAATTCCTCGGGCAGCAGCAACCCACGGCTGGGATGGTGCCAACGCACCAGCGCCTCGACACTATGGATGCTGCCGTCGCTCGCATTGATCTTGGGCTGGTAGTGCAACGCCGGTTGATCACCGTCGAACAGCGCGGTGCGCAATTCCTCGATGAGGGCGGGATCGTTTTCACGGTATGCCTCGAATGCCGGCTCGTAGACCGCGATCTTGTTCATGGCGGACTTGGCATGCCAAATCGCCGTCTCGGCGCGACTCAGCAGGTCTTGCGGATGATTGCAATGGTCTGGACACAGTGCAATCGCGATGCGGGCATCGACTCGCACGGTGATCGAATCCAGCGCGAAAAGATCGATCAGGGCTTCGAGCAAACGACCCGCTTGGGCGCGTGCGGCGATGAGGTCGGAACCTTCGGCCAGCAGGATTGCGAATTCGTCAGCGCCCACGCGGGCAAGTAGATCCTCACGACGCACGCTGCTCGCGAGTCGATTCGCGATGTGGCGCAACAGCTCATCGCCGAGATGGCGACCGAGTGAGTCGTTGAGCTCGTCAACCGCAGAGACATTGACCAACAGAAGTGCAGTGTGCGACAACGGCTGGCCCGTCGACTCTGGGCCGCCCAACCCGGAGCCGGACAGCGCGGTCAAGGCGGTCGCCAACGACCGCCGATTGGGCAGCGAGGTCAATTCGTCGGTCATGGCGTGCGTGTGGCTTTCGGCCACCATGCTGACATCCCGGAAAGTCAGCGAAAATCGCACAGCGACGGTGATCAGGCTCAATCCGGCCAGAGTGTCTGCGAATGGGGAGTTTTGATCCCAGATGACAACTCCGAGGGCCACTACCGCCCACGCTGCCGGCATCGCATAGGAGCCAAGTCCACGTCTGGGCGCCGCCGCCGACGACCGCGGCGCCCAGCTGGCCAGCGCCACCAGTAGCGACGAAGCGGGCCAGAGGGCGTCGAGCGTGGTGCCGACCCGGTATGAGGCCGCAGCGGTCTCGAAGAAATACAGCGTGTCCGCGACCGCAAACCCGACCAGCCCTGCGACCAGAAACGCCCATTGGAAATCGTGGCGCCTGCCCAGGATTGGCAACATGCCAGCGGCAAGAGCCAACAGGATCAGGTCGCCCCACGGATACGATCAGGCCGACGAGAACGGTTGCCGGTGCGCGAGTCGCAGCCGCGTGAAAGGGTCCGGCCCACAGCGCCACGGCCAGCGCGGTCATGGCCAACCCGCATACCAGCGGATCGAGCCGGATCAAAATCGGCACCCACTTCAGGCGTGCCCGCATGAGCAGCAGCAGACCCATAAAGACAAAGGGGTAGAACGCCAGGTACTCCGGGTCGGCCAGCGACGGGGACTGACCGTCCGGCACCCGCAAGGCATACACCACGTCGCCGATCGCAGAGCACGCCATGCCGGCCGCGATCAGAATCCAGGCCAAACGGTCGGCCCTGACGCGGTAGGTGCGAAGGATAATGAGGATGGCCGCCAACAGGTTTAACGCTGTGTACAAGGATTTTGCGAAGAAGGGTGCGCGGCTGGCAGTCGGGTCGAGGACACTCGTGACGGTGAAAACGATCACGCCAATAGCTAACAGCGCCAGGGCAATTCGGATTGGTGCCGGGGGCCATTGAATGCCGTCGCGCGTTTGGTGCGGTTGGTCTCTTGTCGTCGCAAGGTCAGCGAGCGGCTGCAAGGCTCGTGATGCCGCCGTTCGAGCGGTGAACGCACTCGCCGAACCGGATACGGCGGGCGCATGACCTGGCAGCGGCAGATCCGGTACAAAGCTTCGGACACATTGGCCGCCTTCGCGTTTGGCGGCATACATCGCTAAGTCGGCATGCCGGAGCAGCTGGTCGACGGAGCTATTCGCTGCAGCGGTGGCGACGGTGAAGCCGATGCTCGGTCGGACCGCTATGGGAACGTTTTCGATCACAATCTCGGCGCTGAAGGCCTCGAGAACGCGATCCGCGGTAGCTTGCGTCTGCTCGACGGAACCTTCGATGTGAACCGCGAATTCATCACCCCCGAGGCGCGCAACGGTTCCCATCTCGCCCACCGCAGTGGTGAGGCGCCCCGCGACCCAGACAAGGAGTTCGTCGCCAGCGGGATGGCCCAACGCGTCGTTGACCAATTTGAAGTTGTCGAGATCGAGGCACAGTACTGCGATCGGCGCGGTGTCGGGACCTCTTCGGGCCAGGGCTTGGTCCAGTCGATGGAGGAAGTGGGCGCGATTGGGCAGCCCGGTCAAGCTGTCGTGAAACGCTTCCCTCGCTGACCTCAGCCAACAACTTCTGGTTTTCGACGAGCACAATGAATTGTCGGGCCAGTACCGAGGCGACGAGGATTCCCAACGCGGCGAGCATCGGTCCGCGCGGCATCAGGCCTACCGCGTAGCGCAGCCCGGCCGAGGCGGCCAGCAGAAGCGGCAGGTAAGGCAACCACAGCAAGGCCCGGGACAAGATCTCATTGCGCGGCGTTGTCGTGGGGGTCTCGTTGACGCTGGCCAGGGCACCAAGCGCCAACAATCCCAACCCGGCCACCCGGCCCAGGTCGGCCAGATCACCGGCGTGATAACTGCCCACCCCGGTCTGGAACACCATCGCAATGTCGGCAACGGCGATCGTCATGATGCCGCCGGCTAGTAGGCTGCGGCTCGGCAGGTCGCTGGGACGAAGCCGTGAGAACATGATGATCGCCGTCGTCATGAGTACGACATCGGCAAAAACCTGCGTGAGCGTCGCGAGCCGCGCGCCGCTGTCTTCGCGCAGCTGTTTGTCGAGGACGAACACCCACGAGATGACGAACAGCGAAGTCGTCACGATGACACCGTCCAGTACTAGTCGCCATGGACTGCGGCGAGATAGATGGGACAACAGCGTCAGGGCTACCATGGCGCCGATTGCATAGAAGAGCGACACAGCCTCAGCCGGGTGAGTGGCGTGCTCGAGTTCCGGGCGCACTTCATAGACCGCCCAGATGACTTCACCGCCCGCCCAGCCCAGCAGCGCCGTCAGCATCGCCAGCCATCCGATTCTGCGGCGCGCGACAGCGAAGCGAGCCGCGTGGCCGGCACATGACGCAGCAACCAGCAGGCACACAACCGTGACTATTTCGTCAACCGGCCGGGTCGCGTAGGCGCCCTCCAGCCCCCAAACCGACGAGGTGACGATCAGCGCGGCCGCGACCGCGTATACCCCGACGATGAGCCAACCAACGCGCGCGGACAGCCCAAGGCGCTGCCACGGATTGCCTGTGCAGCGTCTCATAGCGGCCGCCCCGTCTGAGCCTGGCGGTGAATTTATGAGCTTCACCACGCTAGGGCAGGATAAACCGCCGGATTGGGTAGCCGCCGCTTTCGCCAACTTGGCGCCGTTTACACCGGCGTCAAAACCACGATGGGGATAGGTCGCGACGTCTTGGTCTGGTACGCGGCGTACCGATTGCTGTTGTTTGCATTGACGATCTGCCACAGCCGCGAGTAGTCCGGATCCTCCGGCAGCACGGCGCGGGCGATCACACTCAAACGCCTTGGCCCGACATTGATTTCGACGTTCGGGTTCTTCCGCAGGTTGTGGTACCAGCCGGGCGCCTGCGGCGCGCCGCCTTTCGAGGCAACGATCAAGTAGTCATCGCCGTCGCGCGCGTAGGTCAGCGCCGCGGTCCGGGCCTCACCGGTCTTGGCGCCGACGGTGTGCAGCAAGAGGCTGGGTATCAAGAGCAGCCGATGCCCGATCCAGCCGTTCGTCCGGCGATAAACAATGTCGTGTACCCGCAGCACGCGTGGTAGGAGATCCTGCTCTACCCAAGAGGGAAATGCCATCCGCCCAGTATTACGGACTGGCGTCGATGCGTGCCAGCGCGTCGCGCAGGATCTGCCCGGTGGCCTCCCGGTCCGGGTCCCGACGCAGCACCAAGCCTTTGGCGACAGCCAGCTTGTCGCCGTTGCGGCGCGGCAGCACATGCAGGTGAATGTGGAACACCGACTGGAAGGCGGCGCGGCCGTCGTTGACCCCGATGTTCGTCGCGTCGGCCAACTCCGTCGCCCGTGCCGCGCGCGCGATCCGCTGGCCGATGGTGGCCATCCCGGCCAATGTCTGCGGCGGGGTGTCGGTGAGATCTACGGTGTGTTGTTTGGGCACCACCAGGGTGTGGCCGCGAGTGAACGGGCGGATGTCGAGGATCGCCAGGTAGTCGTCGTCTTCGTAGATCCGGATGGCCGGGGCCTCCCCGGCGACGATCGCACAGAACACGCAAGACATTCCGTCACGGTACTGGGCCGGGCGAGGGCTCGCGGTGGTCAGGGGGATACGCTGCGCCGGTGGATGCTCGCGAGCTGGCCTTTGCCGGCGCGGCCGCACAGGCACGAATGCTCGCCGACGGCGAACTGACTGCGCCGGAGTTGCTCGAGGTCTACCTGCAACGGATTGCTCGGCTCGATAGCGAGCTGGGCTGCTACCGCGTGGTGCTGACCGACAGTGCGCGCGACGAGGCCTATGCGGCCCAAGACCGTCTCGACGCCGGCGAACGGCTGCCACTGCTCGGCGTGCCGATCGCGATCAAAGACGATGTCGACGTAGCGGGTGAAGTGACGGCGTGCGGCAGCGGCGGTCACCGTCTGGCCGTGACCTCCGATGCGGAGGCCGTCCGCCGACTGCGTGCTGCGGGCGCGGTCATCATCGGCAAAACCAATGTGCCCGAACTGATGATCTTTCCGTTCACCGAGTCGCTGACCTTCGGGGCTACCCGCAACCCGTGGAATCCCAAGCGCAGTCCCGGAGGTAGCAGCGGCGGTAGCGGCGCCGCGGTCGCCGCCGGGCTGGCTCCGCTGGCGCTCGGATCCGACGGCGGTGGCTCGATTCGCATCCCGTCCAGTTGGTGTGGGTTGTTCGGCCTGAAACCGCAACGCGATCGCGTCTCATTGGAGCCACATGACGCCGCGTGGTACGGACTTTCTGCCAATGGGCCGCTTGCACGGTCGGTACTGGACGCGGCCATGTTCCTGGATGCGACGTCAACGGTGCCCGGCCCCGAAGGCGAGTTCGTCGCCGCCGCGACACGCGAACCCGGCAAGCTGCGAATTGCGTTGAGCACCAAGGTTCCAGCCCTTCCTGTCCGGGTTGGACGCGAACAGCTGGCGGCAGTCGACCAAGCCGGTGCGCTGCTTCGCGATCTCGGTCACGAGGTCATCACCGCTGATCCCGAGTATCCGCGGTCCTCGATCTACGTGAACTTCTTGCCTCGCTATCTGCGCGGCATCAGCGACGACGCGGACGCGCAGGCTCACCCGGAACGCCTCGAATCGCGCACCCGCAACATGGCGCGGATGGGTTCGTTCTTCTCGGACCGCACCATGGCAGCGGTGCGAACTGCCGAGGAGCGCGTGAGCGCCCGGATCCAGTCGATCTTCGACGATGTCGACGTGGTCATCACACCGGGCACCGCGTCGGGTCCGTCACGCATCGGTGCCTACCGGAGTCGCGGTGCGGTGTCCACGTTATTGCGTGTGTCACAGCAGGTTCCGTACTTTCCGGTCTGGAATCTGACCGGCCAGCCCGCGGCGGTCGTGCCATGGGACCTCGACGGCGACCGACTTCCGATGTCCGTGCAACTGGTCGGCCGGCCATACGGTGAGGCGACGCTGCTGTCGCTGGGTGCACAGATCGAACGCGCGCGGCCGTGGGCGAATCGCCGACCGCCGGTGTCATAAAGGTGAGATCGCCCGCCATGCGGCCAGCTTGGCGGCCGATGGGATCGCATGGGCCGGACTGGTGGACGGCAGCCGCTGGAAATGGACCGCCTCGCCGAGGGTCTCGGCTGCCAGTCTTCGGTAGAGCTCGCTGGCCTTGGCGCCGTTGAAATACACCCCGGTGATGGTGGGGTAGTTGGCGAATAGCTCGCCGAAGTCGTTGACCACCAAGCTTTTCGGATCGATCGCTGAATCCGAGCTGCCGACCCGGCGGCATTTGTGCAGCACATCCCAGAGTGCGACATGATGGGATCGCAGTGCGCTCAGCCGTAAGTCGTAGGGCGCGCTGCAATCGAATCCAAAGAGTTCAGCGGTGATCGGCCAGAACGCATTTCGTGGATTGGCGTAGTACTGGTGTGTTGCCAGCGATTGGACACTGGGAAACGAGCCCAGGATCAGCACCCGGGCCTGGTCGTCGATGACCGGCGGGAATCCGTGCAGAAGACTCATCGCTTTACATCATGGCGCCCTGGCGTTGTACGTTGACGAGGTGGACGACGGCGTCGGTCAGAACATCGATGATCTGCTCGACGGACTTGACGGCACCGCACGCACCGAACGCGCCGAGCTCATCGAGTGGCTGCTCGGGCAAGGCATCAGCGCCGACGAAATCCGGTCGACCAGCCCCCCGCTGCTGTTGGCCAGCCGCCACCTGATCGGTGATGACGGCAGTTATGTATCGGCCCGGGAGATCAGTGAGAGCTACGGCATCGAATTGACGCTGCTGCAGCGGGTGCAGCGGGCCATTGGTCTGGCCAGAGTGGACGACCCCGACGCGGCCGTGCATATGCGCGCCGACGGTGAAGCCGCGGCCTACGCGCAGCGGTTCGTGGAATTGGGACTCGATCCCGACCAGGTGGTGCTCGTCGTCCGGGTGCTCGCCGAAGGTCTTTCGCGCGCTGCCGAAGTCATGCGATACACGGCGCTGTCCGCGATCATAAGCCCGGGGTCTACCGAGGTGGACGTCGCGAAGGCGTCGAAAGCACTGGTCAGCGAGATCGCGCCGATGCTTGGCCCGATGATCCAAGACATGCTGTTCATGCAGTTGCGCCACATGATGGAGACCGAAGCGGTCAATGCCGGTGAGCGCGCCGCCGGTAAGCCGCTTCCCGGAGCGCGCCAGGTCACGGTGGCCTTCGCCGACCTGGTCGGCTTCACCAGGCTCGGCGAAGTGGTGTCGCCGGAAGAGTTGGGCCAACTCGCCAACCGGCTGGCCGATCTCGCCCGTGATGTGACTGCGCCGCCGGTGCGGTTCATCAAGACGATCGGCGACGCGGTGATGCTCGTCTGTCCCGAGCCGGCGCCATTGGTGGACGTCGTCCTGAAGCTTGTCGAAAGCGTGGACACCGACAATGACTTTCCCCGGCTGCGGGCAGGCGTGGCGTCGGGGATGGCGGTGAGCCGGGCCGGTGACTGGTTCGGCAGGCCGGTGAACGTGGCGAGTCGAGTCACTGACGTGGCCCGCCCAGGTACTGTGCTGGTCGCGGATTCGGTCTGGGAGGCCGTCGGCGGCCAATTCCAGGCGTCTTTCGCCAGTTCACGCCGCCTCAAAGGCATCAAGAACGAGGTCAAGCTGTTTCGGGTGCGCCGGGGCGATAGCCCGGCTGCACAGTAGGGCAGGCCCGGGCGACTCTGGGGGGCGTCAACTCCGTCTTGCGCGGGTTGTCCGCGGCCGGCTTGCTACCCCTTTTCCGGCGCTTTGAATTGGTCGCTTCCGGGCCTGCTTCGCTATCGAAAATACTCCTCCGAACTGCAGCGATCAACGGTTTTCCGGCCCCGGCTGGAAAACATCGGCCGCGCGCGACGTTCGCTGCGGGTGAACGCTGTTCCATTACATGTGTAACGGTGTAATCATGTAATCATGAAATCGCATCACACTCACCGGCATGGCCGCCCCGGGGGCTGGCAGCAAGCGCAGCAACCCGACGCCAGCGGCGCCGCGGAATGGTTCGCCGGACGTCTCCCGGAAACCTGGTTCGACGGCGATCCCACGGTCGTCGTCGACCGTGAAGAGATCACGGTCATCGGGAAGCTCGCCGAAGCCGAGGGGGCCGCAACGCAGGAGAGTGAAGAGCGTGCCGCGGGGCGCGCATCGCGCTTCCGCGAAGAAACTCGTTCGGAGCGAATGCATATCGCCGACGAAGCGCAGGACCGCTACGGCCGCAAGGTTTCCTGGGGCGTAGAGGTAGGCACCAAGACCGGCACCGAGCGAATTCTGTTCACCCACATCGCGGTACCGGTGATGACGCGCCTGAAGCAACCTGAGCGCCAGGTGCTCGACACACTGGTCGACGCCGGCGTCGCTCGGTCGCGCGCCGACGCACTCGCCTGGTCCGTCAAGCTGGTCGGCGAGCACACCGAGGAATGGCTGGCCAAGCTGCGCGACGCCATGTCGGCCGTCGATGATGTGCGTGCCGAAGGCCCGGATCTGTAGTCCTAGGCCAATGTGCAAGGGCCGCTTGGCCCGTGCAGCGGCGACTAGTGGGTCTGTTGGTCGCTGTCGATCTTGTCGATGATTTTCTGGGTGATGTCATCGCCTTGGTTGCTGATGTGATAGCCGCACGCGTTGATATCGATCACCACATTGTTGGCGACGCCTAGTGCGCGTTGGCACTCCCAGCCGTCGGCACCTTCCTGGGTATCCATCACCGCGAATTTCGGTGGGCTGCCGGCGATTTGCCCAAATGTCCACCGGTAGGTCTTGTTCTTACTCTTGTTCGTCACTGTCACTGTCTTGCCAGCGCAGCTCTTCCACTTGTCCGCCGACGTCGCAACGAAGGCCTTGGCCTTATCTGCCGAGGGGAAGAGCACCACGGATTGGTTGACCCAGTGGTCGTAACTGTCTCCCGGCTCCGAGGACACCAGTCCGCTGACTCCGGTATAGCCACTGCCGGAGTACACCGGATCCTGACTGGTGTAGAGCGCGCCCTGACAGTTCGGCACCGAGAGCGTCACCGGGGAGTCGTCCATCGTCAGGATCGGCTTGCCCGCCTCCATGGAGGTAGCACCCATGATCGAGTTCATGTCCGGGCCGTTGAGCAGCAGCGCGCTCAGCCGCTCGGGCCGTAATGGATCGGGTTGCGGCGGCGGTGTTGAGTCGGATTGGGTGACGAACCAGATCCCCACCGCGCAGACGGCGACAACGAACACCAGCGAAATGGCAGCGATGATCGGCCATAGGCTGCGCTTGGGTTTGGCCGGAGGCCCCTGGTTCCACGGAGCTGGGCCGGAAAGATGTTGTGGCACAGGCATGCTCGGTGGCGGGACGCCCCAGTTGCTGTACTGCGGGGCGGCGTGACTCGGCGTGGGGACTGGGCCGCTGGCGGGTGCCCAGGGCTGATTGGTCTGCCCAGCGGCTGGCACCGGACCCGAACTGGGTCCGCTGGGCGGATACGGGACCGGCGTACTTCGGCCGGGCGACGGTGGCGGCGTGTTGGCGTATGGCGGCGGAGATGGCGCGGCGTCGGCGACAGTGGGCCCGGGCGGTGGGATCTCGGCGGTGCCGGGCAGGGTCGCTTCTCGGCTGCGGCGCAGGATGTTGTCGGCATGGTCTTGGTCGGGGTCGCTGAGTGCTTCGCGGGCGGCCACGGCCAGATCGCCTGCGCTGGCGTAACGGTCGGGGGCCTTTTTGGCCATGCCCCGCGCGATCACCGCGTCGAAGGCCTTGGGGATGCCCGAACGCACCGTGCTGGGCTGCGGGATCGGGCCAGTCATGTGAGCGTTGACCAGCACGCCGGCGCTGTCGGCGCGGTACGGCGGTGAGCCGGTCAGACACTCGTGCAGCACACACGCCAGTGCGTAGATGTCGGCACGGTAGGTCACTTCGTCGTTGGTAAACCGCTCCGGCGCCATGTATTTCCAAGTGCCTACCGCTGTACCGAGCTGGGTCAGTTTCTCATCCGTGGTGGCGCTGGCGATGCCGAAGTCGACCAGGTAGGCGAAATCCTCGCGGGTGACCAAAATGTTGGGCGGCTTGACGTCGCGGTGCATCACCCCCGCGGCATGGGCGGCGTCGAGAGCCGAGGCGATCTGGCTGATGAGGGCGACGGCGCGCGGCGGGGTCAGCGGGCCGTACCGTTTGAGCAAGCTGTCTAAGTCGGTGCCCTCGACGAGGCGCATCTCCATAAACATTTTTCCGTCGATTTCGCCGTACTCGTGGATGGGCACCACGTGGGGTTCCTGCAAACGGCCCGCGATACGCGCTTCGCGCTTCATCCGTTCGCGAAACACCGGGTCTTTGCTGAACTGATCCGACATCAGCTTGACCGCAACGGTCCACTCTTTGACGGTGTGCTCGGCCTCATACACCTCGCCCATCCCGCCGCGGCCCAGTAGCCGTTTGAGGTGGTAGGGCCCAAACATCGACCCCGTGAGTGAGGCTTGCTCGTCGCTCATCTGATCCTCCAAACCAACCCCAGACCTGCCGACCATATCAACAATTTCCTGGCAGACCGGGCGGCCGCACCCCCTGGCGAGCTTTCCTGACGCTATGCGTTTACCCCCCGGTCTGCACGATAACGGCAAACTTCCACCGCGCGTGTCGGGTGGACTAGTGCGCAGTTGCGGTATTGCGGTCGGTGACTATCTGGAAGGTGAATTCGTGGTCACAGATTCGGATGTGGTCGCCATCGTTCAACGTGGCCGCCGAACGGATCCGCTCGCTTTGCACGTGCACGCCATTCGATGACCGCATGTCGTTGATGACGTAGTTGCTGCCCGTGTCGATGATGACGGCGTGGTGACGGCTGACGTTGGGGCTGTCCAGAACGATGTCGTTGTCGGACAGCCGCCCGATTCGGGTCGCCGTGGACTGCAGCGGATGACGCTCACCCGAGGCTTCGACCAGATATGCGATGGCTTCGGAGTCAGAGCCCTTGGTGCGCTGATCCAGCACGGTGATGGTGTGGACCGCGGTGGTCTTGGCCGACTTCTTCGCGTCGAGCGATTCCTGGCGCAGGATCCGATCATTGAGGGCACGCAGGGTTTGGCCGGGGTCGATGCCGAGATCGTCGGCGAGCGTTGTCTTTACGCGGCGGTAGGCGGCCAGCGCGTCGGATTGGCGGTCGGCGAGGTAATAGGCCGTGATCAACTGGGCCCACAGCGGCTCGCGATACGGGTGTTCGACGGTCAGGGCTTCGAGTTCGGTGATGACGCCAGACGCGCGTCCGCAAGCGATTTCGGCCTCGGCCTGTGCGGTGTGGACGAGGATCTTCTCCTCGACCAGCGAGGTCGCGAAGGTGTCTACGAACTCGAAGTCGCGCAAGTCCTCCAGCACCGGACCCCGCCATTGCGTCAACGCGGCAGCCAGGTGCCGGCTGGCGTCTTCGAACCGGCCGGCAGCGGCCATGTGCACGCCCGCGGTCTTCTCCGCGGTGAACCGCCCTAAATCACAACTGTTTTCGGCGATGTTGAGCCGGTAGCCCGGGGGTGCCGCGGCTAGCACCTCTCGCGGGTCAATCCCGGCGCCGCTGAGCAGCTTACGCAGATTCGACACGTAGGAGTGCAGGCTGGCCCGTGCCCCCGACGGCGGCCAGCCTTCCCACAGGGCAGTGATCAGTCGGTCGACGCCGACCGGGCTGTTGCGGTTCATCAGCAGCATGGCCAGCACCGCCCGCTGTTTGGGGGTACCCAACGGCACAAAGGTGCCGTCAACACTCATCTCCAACGGTCCGAGCAGACCGAATTCGAGACGTTTGTCCACCATGATCGCTTACCAGCCCTTCCGGCTCCTCCTGACAATAACTGCGTCGTCGGTTGTCATTGTGATACGAATCTGGCGAATTCGGCACAAACCGGCCCGATCTGGGCACATCGTGCCGTTACGCGGCAGGCTTGGGCGGCAGCGATTGGGCTGAAATGTCTTCGCCGGCAGGGCCATCATTGACAGCTCGCTCGAATCAGATTGGCGTCCATCAGAACACGCGGATGCCGGGTAGTCGATCCGCCGGTTCACGTGGTCACGGCCATCAGTTTGTCGCTGGCGTTCCAGGCTCTGATGAACAGCGCCATCGGGATCTGCGCGTCGCGGCCAGAGCTGCTGCCGCTGTCGTTGAGGTGCACGACATTGCTGCCGGTGTCGACACCGGTCACGACCACGGCGTGATCATGCGCGGGATGGCCGTTTTTGTCCTTCTCGTCGACCCGCTGGTGCCAGATCAGTTCGCCGTTGACGCTGGCGAACACCCGGTGCCCGGCGCCCAGTTGCTGCTCGACTTCCTCGATGCTTCCGTGTCTGACCACTGCGCCGATGTTGTACCGGGCCAACAGCGTCGGGATGTCGCGGAACCAGGTGCCTTCGCCCGAATTCGGGTCGTTGGTGTTGGCGGGCCTGGTGTAGATCGGGCCCGGGGGGAAGGCGCTCGGGGTCGATTGGGCCATGTCGATAATGGCTTCCTCCGAGGGTTGTTGCCCGGTCAGTTCACCGATCACGTCAGCGCTCGACATGAGGACGCAGTCGTCCCAGTACTGCTGGTAACGCCAGTACTTGGCCATGGCCACGGGGTCGCCGTACATGTTGCCCGACGTCGCGTGGGTCGGGCCGGCCAATCCCAGCAGCACGACACCGACGGCGACGGTCAGGGCGGCGGTGAAGAACTTGACGGACATGGTTATTTCTCCGCGACTCGGCGCAGCGAGATCCCGGCTGGCGGGACCTCCCTTCTGGACAGTGGGCTGATTAGGTGAGCTGCCCGGACAGCTGCGGGCAGTAGGCGCTGCTTGCGTTGACGACGAAGTAGGCCGCCTGCTTGGACGTCAAATCTGTCTGGCTGAGGACTTCCTTGGCGACATCCGTTCCGGTTTTGCCTGCGGCCAGTTCCGTGCACACCTGCTGGCCTTCCCGGACGGCTTCCTGGGGTGAGGTGAAGGTGACGCCCAAGACCTTCATCTGGGCGATGAAGGCGTCGTCGGCGCTGCCGGCCGCCGCGGAGCCGGCGGTAGCGACCGCCCCGAGGCCCATGACGGCGGCGCCGATCCCGACGGTGGCGATGGTGGTGAGGCGGTGAGAAAGCATTGCTGTCATCCCTTTCAGGCTGTTGCGGTGTGTGAACGTGTTCAGCGTCACGACCGCGCCTTGGAGGATTCTCAATAACTACTTGGTGACTTCTTGGCGCCCGTTAAGTAGCTAGGTGTGGCTAGGCCCGAGTCATCGCGTAGTAGGCGCCCCGCCGGGCCATCAAATCGGCGTGGTTGCCCTGTTCGACGATCCGGCCGGCCTGCATCACCAGGATGCGGTCGGCTTCGCGGATTGTCGAAAGGCGGTGCGCGATGATGAAACTCGTCCGATCCTGCCGAAGCTCGCCCATGGCCCGCTGGATGAGTGCCTCGGTGCGGGTGTCGACCGAGCTGGTCGCCTCATCCAGGATGAGCAGCCGCGGGCGGGCAAGAAATGCGCGCGCGATGGTGATGAGCTGCTTTTCGCCCGCGCTGATGTTGGCGCCGTCCCCGCTGACTCGGGTGCGGTAGCCGGCCGGCAGCGTTTCGACGAACCGGTCCACATAGGCGGCCTTGGCGGCTGCCGCCACATCTTCTTCGCTGGCCTCTGGTCGTCCGTAGGCGATGTTCTCCGCGATCGTTCCGTCGAACAGCCACGTGTCCTGCAGCACCATGCCGATGCGCGATCGCAGTGTCTGCCTACTCATCGCGGTGATATCGACGCCGTCGAGCAGGATGCGGCCGGAATCGACGTCGTAGAACCGCATCAGCAGGTTCACCAGCGTGGTTTTGCCGGCGCCCGTCGGTCCGACTATCGCCACGGTGCTACCCGGCTCGGCCACCATCGAGAGGTCTTCGATTACCGGGATGCCGGGACGGTAAGCGAAGTTGACGTGCTGGAACTCGACGCGTCCGCTCAGCGGTGCGAGCTGTCCATTCGGCGGCGACAGCTGTGTCAGTTCGGAGGTCGGTTGCGGGTCCGGCGACTCCTCGGCCTCGTCGAGCAGGTTGAACACCCGCTCGGCGCTGGCGACGCCGGATTGCAGAGTGTTGTACATCCCGGCCACCTGGCTCAGCGGCGTGTTGAATTGCCGGACGTATTGGATGAATGCCTGGATGTTGCCAAGCGTGATGTGTCCGGTGGCCACCTGCAGGCCACCGACGACGGCGACCGCGACATACCCCAGGTTGCCGACGAACGTCGTCGCCGGACCCACCAGGCCGGAGAAGAATTGGGAACCGAAACTGGCTTGGTAGACGTCATCGTTGAAGCTGCGGAACTGCTCGCGTGCCGCGGCCTGATGGCCGAACGTCTTGACGATGGTGAATCCGCTGTAGGTCTCTTCGATGTGGGCGTTGAGGCGTCCGGTGCTGGTCCACTGCGCGACGAACAGTTGTCGCGAACGGCGCGCGATCGCCCGCGTCGCCACCAGCGAGAGCGGCACGGTCAGCACCGTGATCAGTGCCAACAACGGCGAGATCGACACCATCATGGCGAGCACCGCGACCACGGTCAGACTCGATGTGAGCAGCGAGCTGATCGTCATCGACAGGGAGGATTGGAGGTTGTCGATGTCGTTGGTCACCCGGCTTAACAGCTCACCGCGTTGGCGTCCGTCGAAATAGGGCAACGGGAGCCGATGGATTTTGTCTTCGACGTCGGAGCGCAGCGCGACCATGGTGCGTTGCAAGGTGACGTTGAGCAGCCGCGCCTGCGCCCAGACCAGCAGCGCGGTAATCAGATACAGGACCAGCGCCAGCATCAGCGTTCGTGCGACCGCGCCGAAGTCCACCCCCCGGCCGGGCACCACATTCATCCCCGACAGCAAGTCGGCGAAGGCGTTGTCACCGCGCGCCCGGGCCGCAGCGACTGCCTGCGCTTTGCTGATTCCCGCCGGCAGGCCTCGCCCGATGACGCCGTTGAACAGCAGGTCGGTGGCGTGGCCAAGAATCCGCGGGACGACGACGCTGATCGCCGTGCCGGTGATGCCCAGCGCGATCACCATGACGGCTAGCTTCCGTTGCGGCCCAAGCTGTTTGACCAGCCTGATCGATGAGCCCCAGAAGTCTCGGGTTCGCGCGGAGGAGGTGGTTGCGCCGCTAGCCGGGCGGTTGGTCGCCGTCGTCACGGTGCACGTCCGACTTCCACTGTTTGCGAGTCGACGAATTCCGCGTAGGTAGTGCAATCGGAGAGCAGCGACTCATGAGTGCCCGCGCCCACCAGTCGCCCGTTGTCGACGACGATCACCTGGTCTGCCTGCGCCGCAGTCGAAACGCGTTGTGTAACAACGATTAGTGTTGCGCCGCCGGATATCTCGCTCAGCGAAGCGCGGACCCGGGCGTCGGTGTGCACGTCAAGTGCGGAGAATGCGTCGTCGAACAAATAGACGGCCGGCCGGCGGATCACCGCTCGGGCAATGGCCAGCCGCTGCCGTTGCCCACCGGAGAAGTTGTTTCCGCCCTGGGCCACCCGCATCTGCAGTCCGTCCTCGTGTGCCCGCACGAATTCGTCGGCGGCGGCGACGCGCAATGCTTCCCACATCTCGTCGTCGGTCGCGTCCGCCTTGCCGTAGCGCAGGTTTTCGGCGACCGTTCCGGAGAACAGGTAGCCGCGCTGGGGGACCAGCCCGATCGCCGACCAGAGCCGCTCGGTGTGGAAGTCGCGGACGTCGACCTCGTCGAGCAGCACGGCGCCGCTGGTGACGTCGTACAGCCGGCAGATCAACGAGATCAGCGTCGACTTGCCTGAACCGGTGCTGCCTACCACCGCGGTGGTGGTCCCGGGTAGCGCGGTAAACGAGATATCTTGCAGCACTGGGCGATCGGCGCCGGAATAGCTGAATGCCGCGCCGTCCAAACGCACTACGCCGCGGATCCCGCCGCCGGGGAACTTGGGGGCTGGCGGGCTGTTGATGGCGGCGCGGGTGGAGAGCACCTCGGTGATCCGTTCGGCGCACACCGACGCTCGCGGCAGCACCACCAGCGTCATGGTGGCCATCAACACGGCCATCAGGATCTGGGTGAAATACGACAGGAAGGCGGTCAGCGAGCCGACCTGCATTTGGCCGCGGTCGATGAGCAGCCCGCCGAACCAGATCAGCGCAACGCTGGACAGGTTGATGGTCAGCGTGGTCACCGGCAACATCAGCGCCTGCCAGTTGCCCGCGGTCAGCGACGCATTCGACAGCGCCGCATTGGCGCGACCAAACCGGTCGCGTTCAAAGCTTTCGCGGGTGAACGCTCGCACCACCCGCACGCCGGATAGCTGGTCGCGCAGCACCCGATTGATGCCGTCGATCAGGCTCTGCATGCTGCGAAACAACGGCAGCATGCGCGACATGATCGCGTAGTTGGCCAGCGCCAGGACGGGGACGCTGACCAGCAGCAGCCAGGTCAGCGCGGCCTCCTGGTGGATGGCCATGAAGATTCCGCCGATACACATGATCGGCGCGGTCACCAATACGGTGCCCGCCATCTGGACTAGATATTGGATTTGCCGGACGTCGTTGGTGGTGCGGGTCAGCAGTGTCGGTGCGCCGAATTGGCCGGTCTCGCGCTCGGAGAACGTGACGACGTGTTCGAACATGGCCTGGCGCAGGTCACGCCCGAATCCCATCCCGGTGCGGGATCCGAAGTAGATGGCCCCGACCGAACACAACGCCTGCAGCCCGGTCACACCGAGCATCACTGCGCCGAGCCGGACGATCGTCGAGGTGTCGCCTTTCGAGACGCCGTCGTCGATGATGGCGGCATTGACCGTCGGCAGGTATAGCGAGGCCAGGGTGCTGATCAGCTGAAGCACCATCAACACCGCGACCAGCCGGCGGTATGGCCGGATGTACTGGCGCAGCAGTGCCAGGAGCATTTGGTAACTGTCGCACATGGGTGGCGCCGCGACCGCGAGCGCCGCCGGATGGTTGCGTGTTCTGGGTGCCTCCGGCAAAAGCATTGAAATGCCTGCTCAAGTGGCGCGTCGGTGGTTGACCCATTGGGCTGCCGCTACAGTGCATCGTGTGGACCAGCAACGGCCTGAGGCAAAGCAGAGTAGCGGTGCGGCGTAACCCGGCGGCGCTGGCCCTGGCGGCCTCGGCCATGATCCTTGCCTCGTCCGTCGCAGGCTGCTCCGATTCCGGCGACAACAAGCCGGGAGCAACGACTTCGACCGCACCGGGCAACTCCGAGGGCCACCATGGACCGATGTTCCCGCAGTGCGGGGGCATCAACGATCAGACGGTGACAGAGCTGACCAAGGTGTCGGGCCTGACCAATACCGCCAAGAACTCCGTCGGATGCCAGTGGCTGGCCGGCGGCGGCATTCTTGGCCCGCACTTCTCCTTTTCCTGGTACCGGGGCAGCCCGATCGGACGGGAACGCAAGACCGAGGAACTGTCGCGCGCCAGCGTCGACGACATCAACATCAACGGACACAGCGGCTTCATCGCCGTCGGTAACGAACCCAACTTGGGTGACTCGCTGTGTGAAGTCGGCATCCAGTTTGAGGACGACTTCATCGAATGGTCGATCAGCTTCAGCCAGAAGCCGTTCCCGCCACCGTGTGACATCGCCAAAGAATTGACTCGCCAATCGATTGCGAACTCGAAATGACCGACTCGACGCGTCGTAGTCGGCGGCCCGGCAAAGGCGTCTTCGCCCGGGCGGCCGTGTTGATCACCGCGCTGGTGGTGCTGACTGGTTGTTCGGAATCGATCGGGGGTAACGCCGTCAAGGCGGGCGGCAACATGCCCCGAAACAACAATTCCCAGCAGCATTATCCGAATCTGCTCAAGGAATGCGAGGTGTTGACCAGCGACATCCTGGCCAAGACGGTGGGCGCCGATCCGCTGGACATCCAGAGCACGTTCGTCGGTGCGATCTGCCGCTGGCAGGCCGCCAACCCGGCCGGTCTGATCGACATCACCCGATTCTGGTTCGAGCAGGGCGGTCTCAGCGAGGAGCGCAAGGTCGCCGACTTCCTGAAGTACAAAGTCGAGAACCGGGCCATCGCGGGCGTGCAATCGATTGTGATGCGCCCCGACGACCCGAACGGTGCCTGCGGTGTGGCCAGCGACGCGGCCGGTGTGGTCGGCTGGTGGGTCAATCCTCAAGCGCCCGGCATCGACGCGTGTGCGCAGGCCCTCAAGCTCATGGAACTGACGCTGTCCACCAACTCGTAGTGGTCGGAGTTCAGCGCGGGACGTGGAACTCGATTAGCGCGGCGTGGCCCAGTTCTACGCCTCTCCAGTGGCCGGCCACGCTCAGCACGGCGATCGCTGACGTCGGGAATTTCTCTGAAATACGATGCACCAGAGCATCATCGGTGCCATCGGGGCCCGCCAATCCGATGGATACCAACGACATCGTCGGTTCGTGCCCGACCACCAGCAATGTGTTGACGCTGTCGGCTACCTCGTTGATGTCATCGATCATCATTCCAGGGGTGGCGCCGTAGAGGCGGTCGCTGTATCGCACCGAGGCGTCGATGCCGGTCTGGGCCAACGTCTGCCGGGTACGGGTGGCCGTCGAGCACAGCACGGCGTCGATGCTGGGTGCGTTGGCGCGCAGCCAATCACCGGCCAGCCCGGCCTCGCGGATGCCGCGGGGCGCCAGTGGGCGGTCGTGGTCCGCGACGTCGGGCGGATACGCAGATTTCGCATGCCGCATCAGCAGCAGCGTGCGCTGTGGTTCGCTCACCCGAGTCAGGCTAATCAGTCCGAGAGCAGCGGTACTAGGCGACGTCCTCGTCGTCATCACATAACAGTTTCTTGGCGTGGTGGAAGGTGTTGCTGCGGCGAGTGGAGTCTCGGCGTCGGCAGGTCAGAGCGTGCTTTTCACACCCGCTGACCGCCGCAGAACCTCCCCGTAGGCCAACGGGTACGGGCGGCGTATGGCCGATCTTGAGGATAAAGTGGCGGCGTTGAGTTGCAGGTGGCGCCGTTGGTGCGTGGTTCGCGGCGGCCACCGATAGTGAAAGTCGGTGATGCGCGGTGATCGGGTCCGGTGTCGAGGCCGTGCTGGAAGTCATGCGGTCCGACGAGGATGCAGCCGCGGGTTTTCGGGCGTGGTTCGCGGCCGCCGAGCGGGCCGGTCAACGAGTGTTGCGGGAGCCGAACGGCATGTACGTGTTATGGCGCCGCGACGATGTACTCGCCGCCATGCGTGATGGTGAAGTTTTCGCCAGCAGCCAGGGCGAACTGATGCCCGGCAATCCGCCGTTCGGACCGTACCGGGAAATCCTGCTCGAGCTGTTCACTCCGGGCACTTCGCTGGAGATGTTGAAACCCGTACGTGGAGTCATCGAAGACTGCGTCGGCGCCGTAGCGACGAAGCTGGACCGCTGCGATGGTGTGCGTCTCACTGAAGTTGTTTGGTGCGCGGCATTCGTCATGGTGTGCGGGCTGCCGACGGACGTTGCATTCGAGACGATCGACACGGAGCTGGTTGCCAAGATCCGCCAAGCGCCACGGGGTGGCCCTGACGTGATCAGCCGCCTCGCCGCCGAACCCCTCACCGAAGAAGAGATTTTGGGACTGATGGGCTCGGTCGGCCGCGGTTTGATGTTTGCGTCGTTCCCTATGAAGGCCGGACTGGCGATGCTGGCGCGGAGGCCGATGCTTCAGCAGGAGCTACGCGAAAACCCGGGCTGGCAAAGTAATTTCATCGAGGAGCTGCTGCGGTTGGATGGCGGGGCGAAGACCGTTTCACGAATCACGACTCGCAATGTGACGATCGGCGGGACGACGATCCCGGCCGGGTCCCATGTCGAGTTGTGTGTCGGTTTGGTTCACCGCGACGAGGCCGACGTCTTTTCAGGTCACGACATAAAACTGGATGGTGCGCATCGGCATTGGAGTTTTGGGGGAGGCCCGCATCGGTGTCCGGCGTCGCACCTGGCCCGGGATCTGCTAAGCGACTTCTTTGAGGTGTGGCTTGCCAAGATCCCGTTTTTCTGGTTCGACTGGAAAGGTGGCGCCGTCCCCAAAGCGTGGCATCCCAGAGCCTACGGCCCGTCGTCGGACGCGATCTTCGACGGTTGGGTTCCGGAATGTGTGCCGCTGAGGTGGTGACCAGAGCGGTGACTGGAAATCACTGAAATGCAAGTGACACAGGCGATTTAACTATTTCTCGGAGAGTCATCGCTGGCCGGGACGCCAGCCGAGTTGCAGCAACAGCCCCAAGTCGTCGCGGACGGCTCGGTGATGCGTGATCTGACCGTCGACGACGCTGAAGATGTGCACCTGTTTGTGGTGGATGCGCTTGCCGGTGGGTTGGATGCCGTTGAACATTCCGGTGTGTTCGCCAGTCATGGTGGCCGCAGCCATCACCATTGATTCCTCGGCGACCGTCTCGTGCAGTTCAAACCGCAGACCGGAGAAGGCATTGCGCAGCCACTGGCTGGTCGCGAGAAAGCCCGCCGGGCCTTGACGCTGGCGTTCCACGTCGTCGGGGTCGTCTTCGGCCTCGGCATTGGCGTAGTCGGGCGCGATGATTCGCTGCGCCAGCTCAGAATCGCCGGTCTCGATGAGCCGGAAAGACTCAAGTGCAACGGTTTTCGGATCGCTCATCCGATCAAGGCTACGACCTCTCACCCGCGGCCGTATTGGACGAAACGGACATCCCGCCGGGAAGCCTGACGGGCGACACCCCGGCCAGCGCCAGACACTCCTTGATCAGATGCGGCTGGTCGGCGTAGCCGGCCTCGGCTGCCAACTCGGCCCAACGAACGGGCGCATCGCGGCAGCGGATCAAGTCCAGCAGACGCTGGAACCGCAGGGTCCGGCCAAACCTTTTGGGCCCGTAGCCAACAGAGCTCTCAAACCGGCGGCGCAGCTGACGTTCGCTGAGGTCGACGGTGGCGGCCAGCCGAGATACCGGTTGCTCCGGGTGCTGCTGCAAAACCCCGATCACCCGGGTGACCGCAGTGTCGACGGATGGCTCGGCGCGGGCCAGATAGCCGATCAACATGTCCTGCAACGCCGTGACTCGATCCCTGGGAGTCGTT
This sequence comes from uncultured Actinomycetota bacterium, assembly GCA_963826365.1. Lineage (GTDB taxonomy): Bacteria > Actinomycetota > Actinomycetes > Mycobacteriales > Mycobacteriaceae > Mycobacterium. Next base: position 454,334 of record CAWGXA010000027.1, read on the forward strand.
GCCGTAAGCACCTTCTCGGCGACGAGATCGCCGCGGCGGCCGAATATCGAACCCATCGGAAGCTGGCGGTCGGTGAACTCGTCGACGGGCCGCCCGATGACGGCCGCGGCCGCGCCCGGCCGCAACCGCAGACCCGCGAGCACGCATTCGGCATCGGCACCCAGGTCATAGAACGTGGTGGCCGCCCCGGCGATCATGACGGCGCCCTGCGAGCCGACGAACAGGTCCACACAGCCGTCCGGCAGCACCCGCAGCGATCGGGTCGCCGGGCCCCAGCGCGCCCAGCCGCACTCCACCAGCGGTGTCAGCCGGCGGTCGGGGCGAAACTCCTGGTACATCACGGCTATCAAAACAGCCGCGGTACCCCAGGTACAAGGCGGTCCGGCAACCGCTCGAAGGCATGCCGATGCGGGTCCCAAGAGTTGTCGGTGCACCGACCTAGACTCGCGTTGCCCTGATAGCCATGCAACGTCGAAAAAGGGGGTCCGGGATGCGATTCCTGCACACCGCCGACTGGCAGCTGGGCATGACCCGTCACTTCCTCGCCGGGGATGCCCAGCCGAGGTATTCGGCTGCCCGGCGCGACGCTGTGGCCGGCCTGGGTGCGCTGGCGGCCGAGGTGGGCGCGGAGTTCGTCGTGGTCGCGGGTGACGTCTTCGAACACAACCAGCTTGCCCCGCAGGTGATCGGCCAGTCCCTGGAAGCCATGCGCGCCATCGGTATTCCGGTCTACCTGTTGCCCGGCAATCACGATCCGCTGGATGCGTCGTCGGTGTACACCAGTGCGCTTTTCACCGCTGAATGCCCAGATAACGTCAGGGTGCTGGATCGGGCGGGGATTCATCAGGTTCGGCCGGGACTCGAGATCGTCGCCGCGCCGTGGCGGTCCAAGGCCCCGACCATCGATCTGGTTGCCGACGTCCTCGAGGGTCTGTCCGCTGGGCCGGCCATCCGTGTGCTGGTCGCGCACGGTGGCGTCGACGTACTCGACCCCAATCGCGACAAACCGTCGCTGATTCGGCTGGCCCGGCTGGACGATGCGCTGGCCCGCGGCGCGGTGCACTATGTGGCGCTGGGCGACAAGCATTCGCTCACTCAGGTTGGCGACACCGGTCGAGTCTGGTACTCCGGTTCGCCGGAAGTCACCAACTTCGACGACGTCGAGTCCGATCCCGGTCATGTCTTGGTCGTCGACATCGACGAAGCGGGCGGCACCGTGTCCGTAGCACCACGGCGTGTGGGCCACTGGCGGTTCGTCACCTTGCACCGTCAGGTCGACACCAGCCGCGACATCGCCGACCTCGATATGAACCTGGACGGATTCGGCGAGAAGGAGCGAACCGTGGTGCGGCTGGCGCTCACCGGTTCGTTGTCGGTCACTGACCGCGCCGCGCTGGACGCGTGCCTGGACCGATACGCACGGTTATTCGCCTGGCTGGGCATGTGGGAACGCCACACGGATCTAGCGGTGATACCCGCGGACGGCGAATTCACCGATCTGGGCATCGGCGGGTTCGCCGCCGCGGCCGTCGACGAGCTGGTGGCCGCCGCGCGCGACGGCGATGCCCAGTCCGCCCTCGACGCACAGGCGGCGCTGGGGCTATTGCTGCGCCTCTCCGATCGGGGCGCGGCATGAAGCTGCACCGGTTGGTCTTGACGAACTACCGCGGCATCACGCACCGGGAAATCGAATTCCCCGATCGGGGTGTGGTGGTGGTGTGCGGCGCCAACGAAGTTGGCAAGTCCTCGATGATCGAGGCGTTGGACCTGCTACTGGAATCCAGGGACCGCTCGACGAAGAAGGAAGTCAAGCAGGTCAAACCCACGAATAGCGACGTCGGCTCCGAAGTTACTGCTGAAATCAGCTGTGGCGCATACCGTTTCGTTTACCGGAAGCGTTTTCACAAGAAGTGCGAGACTGAGCTGACGGTGCTGGCGCCGCGCCGCGAGCAGCTGACCGGCGACGAAGCTCACGAACGGGTCCGGGCGATGCTGGCCGAAACGGTGGACAACGACCTGTGGCATGCCCAACGCGTATTGCAGGCGACGTCGACCGCCGCGGTGGATCTGTCCGGTTGTGATGCGCTCTCGCGTGCGCTCGACGTGGCGGCCGGTGATGCCGCCGCAGTGTCCGGCACCGAACCCCTGCTGATCGATCGAATCGACACCGAGTACGGGCGCTACTTCACGCCCACCGGGCGCCCGACCGGCGAATGGGCCGCGGCGATCTCCCGATTGGCCGACGCAGAGACCGCGGTCGCTGATTGCGCAGTCAAAGTCGCCGAGGTCGACGCACGGGTACGGCGTCATGCCGAACTCACCGAACAAGTGGCCGAGCTTTCGCAACTGCGACTGGCAGCCGGACCGCGCCTCGTCGCGGCGCAAGCCGCCGCCGACAAGATCGACGATCTCGCCCAGCAGGCGCGCGAGGCCACGCTGGTCGCGGCGGCCGCCGAGGCGACCGGCATCTCCGCGGCCACCGCGCACGCCGGACGGTTGCGGCTGCTCACCGAAATCGAGACCCGCACCGCTACGGTCACCAGCGCTGAAGCCGAAGCGCGAGAAGCCGCCGATGCGCACACGGCAGCGCGGGCCGACGCTGAGGCTTCCCGCGACGCGGTAGTGGAAGCCGTTGCGACGCAAGCAGAGCTGCAACGTCATGCCGAATCCGCTCGGCGCACCGTCAGCCACATCGCCGACCGCGAGGAGATCGACCGGTTGAGCGCACGACTGGCCAGAATCGAGACCCTCCAGCGTGACCGCGACCGGATCTGCGCGGAGCTTGCCGCGGTCGTGCTCAGTGACGAGATCATGCAACGGATCGAAAGAGCCGCGGTCGCGGTCGATCGCACCGGCGATCAGCTGGCGTTGATCTCAGCGGCGGTCGAATTCACGGCCGTTGCCGACATCGAACTTGCCGTCGGCTCGCAGCGAGTGTCGTTGCCCGCGGGACAAAGCTGGTCGACAACCGTCACCGGCGCCACCGAGGTCGAGGTACCCGGGGTCCTGACCGCCCGGATCACCCCTGGTGCGACCGCCCTTGACGTTCAAGCCAAACACGCTGCGGCACAACAGGTGCTGACCGAAGCACTGGTCGCCGGCGCTGTCGCGGACCTCGCGACGGCACGATCTGTCGACCAGCATCGCCGCGAACTGCAGCACAGCCGCGACCAGTTGGGCGCGACTCTGTCCGGCCTGTGCGGCGACGAAGAAACCGGCCAGGTGCAAGCGCGGTTGGCGCGGTTGCGCGCGGGCCAACCGGCCCAGGCCGATCCCACGGCGGATGCCACCACCGCGCGAGCCGAGCTGGATGCCGCGGAGACCGCTCGGGTAACCGCCGAGGCCGAATGCGAGGCCCTTCGTCAGATCGCGGCGAACGCCGACTCCCGGCTTGCCGCGATATCCACCCGGTCAACGGTATTGCTGAGCGAAGCGGCGACTCAGCGATCCGAACTCGACAGGGCCACAACGCAATTAGCCGAGGAGCGGATGTCGGTCAGCGATGCCGAGCTGACGTCGGCAGCCGAAGCCGGGTTGCGCGCCATCGAGGCTGCGCAGCAGCGGGCCGGCGAACTGGCCGAAGCGTTGGCCGCCGCGGCGCCGGACGCGGTGGCCGCCGAACTGGCCGAAGCCACCGAGGCGGCCGAGTCGCTGCGCGATCGCTACGAAGATGCTGCCGGTGCGCTGCGCGAGGTCAGTATCGCGCTCTCGGTCTTCGGCGGTGAAGGTCGCCAGGGCAAGCTCGATGCCGCGGAGATTGAAGGTGAACACGCCGGCAGTGAACACTGCCGGGTCGGCAGCCGGGCCCGGGCCGCGCAACTGTTGCGATCGGTGATGGCACGCCACCGCGATACCACCCGATTGCGCTACGTGGAGCCGTACCGCACCGAACTGCAGCGGCTCGGCCGTCCGGTGTTCGGTCCCACGTTCGAGGTCGACATCGACAGCGACCTGTGTATTCGCAGCCGCACCCTGGACGGCATCACGGTGCCCTACGAATCTTTGTCGGGTGGAGCCAAGGAACAACTCGGGATCCTGGCGCGACTGGCCGGCGCCGCCCTGGTCGCCACGGAGGACGCCGTCCCGGTAGTGGTCGACGACGCGCTGGGGTTCACCGATCCAGATCGGCTGGCCAAGATGGGCGAAGTATTCGACACCGTGGGCGCGCACGGACAGGTGATCGTGCTGACCTGCAGCCCCGACCGCTATGACGGTGTCAAGGGCGCGCACCGCATCGATCTCCGCGTTTAATCCCCGGCACGCGTCCTACCCGACTTACACTCCCCAAAAACGGGGAGCGCCAATGGACATTCAGTGCGACTACCTGGTGATCGGCACCGGCTCGGCCGGGGCGGTTGTCGCCAGCCGGCTCAGTGCCGATCCGGCGAACACGGTCGTTGCGCTCGAGGCGGGACCCAGCGACAAGAACAGGTTCATCAAAATCCCGGCGGCCTACGTCAAGCTGCTCCGCAGCGAGTTGGACTGGGATTATCTGACCGAACCACAGCAAGAGCTCGGCGGCCGCGAGATCTATTGGCCCCGAGGCAGGGTGCTGGGCGGCTCGTCATCGATCAACGCAATGATGTGGGTGCGCGGATTCGGCGCCGACTACGACGAGTGGGCGAAGCGAGCCGGCTCACAGTGGTCTTTCGCCCAAGTGCTTGGATATTTCCGGCGCATCGAAAACGTCACCGACGCATGGCACTTCGTCAGCGGGGATGACAGCGGGGTGACCGGCCTGGTGCACATCTCCCGCCAACGCAGTCCGCGGTCGTCCACCGCGGCGTGGTTGGCTGCGGTGCGTGAGTGCGGTTTTTCCGCCGCACAGCCGAATTCCGCACGGCCGGAAGGATTTTGCGAGGCGGTCGTCACGCAGCGTCGGGGTGCCAGGTACAGCTCCGCCGACGCTTACCTGAAACCTGCAATGCGCCGAAGCAACCTCACCGTGCTCACCGGGGCGACCGTCACCCGAATCCTCATCGACAAATCGCGGGCCGTCGGCGTGGAATTCCAGCGCGGCGAACAGCTTTGCGTCGCTTATGCACGCCGCGAAGTGGTGCTCTGCGGCGGCGCTGTCAACAGCCCCCAGTTGTTGATGCTCTCCGGCATCGGCGATCGTGACCATCTCGTCGATCACGGCATCGACGTCGTTTACCACTCACCCGAGGTGGGGCAGAACCTGCTCGACCACCTCACCACCAGGCTGGGTTTCGCGGTTGAGGGTGGGAGCCTGTTCGCCGGAGAAAAGCCGAAGGAGTTAATCGGCTACCTGACGCGCCGTCGCGGCATGCTGACCTCCAGCATCGCGGAGGCGTACGGATTCCTGCGCAGCCGACCCGAACTGGACCTGCCCGATCTCGAGCTGATGTTTTGCCCGGCGCCCTTTTACGGCGAGGGACTTGATGAGCCGGAAGGACATGGGGTGGTGTTCGGTCCCATCCTCGTCGCACCGGAAAGCCGTGGTCAGATCACGCTGCGGTCCGCCGATCCGCACGCCAAGCCGGTCATCGACCCGCGCTACTTGACCGATCCCGGCGGCATCGACCGGGCCGCGATGATGGAAGGGCTGCGGATATGTGCCCGGATCGCCGCGGCTCCCGCATTAAAAGGGTTGCTCGGCCCCGTCACGCAACCGCGCGATTGCGCCGAACTGGACGAGGCCGCTCTCGAAGGCGTGCTCAACAACAGCGCTCACACGTTGTATCACCCGCTGGGCACCTGCCGGATGGGCAGCGACGAAGCGAGCGTGGTGGATCCGCAGCTGCGGGTCCGGGGAATCGATGGACTTCGCGTCGCTGACGCCTCGGTGATGCCGAGCACGGTTCGCGGCCACACCCATGCGCCGTCGGTGCTGATCGGGGAGATAGCCGCCGACCTGATCCTCGGCTGACGGCAGCCGCCGCGCTGCCGACCAACGGTGCTCCCGGCAGAATGGAAAAGATGGCGGGCCGACACCGATGACGATGAACGCCAGGAAGCGTCGGGTGCACGAAAAGCTGGCTGCAATGCCCGGCGTCCGCCCCGTGCGCAGGCCGGTTTCGCCGGGGAGCTCCGACGAATTCGATCTGTACTACGTGCGCACCGGCCGTAAGTCCGCCCATCCGCTGGTCATCATCCCGGGCGGCCCGGGTATGGCGTCGCTGCAGGTCTACAAGGGATTGCGCCGCCGCGCCGCCGAGGCCGGTCTCGACGTCATCATGATCGAGCACCGCGGAGTGGGCATGTCGCGCCACGACGACTTCGGCGCCGACCTGCCACCTCGGGCCTTCACCGTCGACCAGGTGGTCGACGACGTCGCCGCCGTCCTCGACGACGCTCGGGTGGACTCGGCCGTCCTCTACGGAACGTCGTACGGCACCTACATTGCCGCCGGAGTCGGGGTGCGCCACCCCGGCCGGGTGCATGCGATGGTCCTCGACTCGCCGCTGCTGTCCCGGCACGACGTCGTCCTCGTTCGTGACACCGTTCGTGGGCTGCTGGTCGACGGCGACACCGCGGAAACCGCCGCGTTGGCACCCAAGGTTCGCAAGCTGATCGACGCCGGGGTGATGACCGCCGCGGCGGGGGAGGTCGCGTCGACCATCTACGCGTACGGCGGAGCGTCCCTACTGGATCGCGAACTCGACTTGCTACTGGCCGGTCGAATGATGTTGTGGCACGCACTGTCCCGGTTTGCCACCGCGTTCGGTCGCAAGGTGCCGTACCGCTACGAAGGCGATCTGGTGAGCCGCATCGCGTTCCGCGAACTCGACTACGGCGCCGAACCTGACGGCCTACCGTTTGATCCCGCTGCGGCGATGCGCGAAATACTAAGCGATACTGATGCTTTCGAAGCCGAGCCGTATGACTTGGTCGCAGAGATGCCGAAGTTCAACTGGCCGACGGTGGTGATTTCCGGCGGGCGTGATCTGGTGACACCACGGGCGGTGGCTGAGCAAGTCGTCTCGCTGGTGCCCAACGCGGTGCTGGTGGCTATGCCGAGCATGGCGCACAGCGCCTTGGACTTTCGGGAGTCCGCTGCGCTGATCGTCGCCGCAGCGATGTTCCGCGGCGAGATCGACAAGCTCGCGGCCCAGGGATCGAAGCTAGACGCGCTTCCGGCGCACCCCGCAATGCGCCTGCTGTGGAAGGCCGTCGGGGTGGCCGCCATTGCCGAGGGTGCGCTGCCGACGCTGCCGACGTTGCGGACCGGCTCGCGTCAGGGTCGCGTGAATCCGATTGCCGAATAGTCGATGTCGGCCAGGCCGGGCGCGCCGTAATTGGCCAGATCGCCGCGCACCGCGAGGTTGCCGGGCGACTGATACAGCGGCAGGTTGAAGCCTTCCTGCCAAATCATCTCGTCGACCTGATTGGCGAGTGCGCGCGCCTTAGTCGGGTCCAGCTCGGACATCGTCTCGTCGATCTTGGCGTCGATCGCGGGGTTGCCGATCTTGCCGAAGTTACTGTCCCCGTCGGAGGTATATATCTGAGGCAATGCGGAAAGCGGGAAAGCGTTGCCGGCCCAGCCGAATTGAGTGATGTCGAAATCGCCCACGCTCACGTGCTGGCTGAAGAAACCGTTGCCCGGTTTAGGGTCGAGCACCAACTTGACCCCGATCTGCGCCAGGCTGTTCTGGGTGACCATCGCGATCTGCCGGTTCGCTTGCGCATCGAAGAAGACGTCGCGAACGGCCAGCTGTTTGCCGTCCTTTTCCCGCACGGCGCCGTTGAGCTTCCAGCCCAGCGCGTCGAGGTCCTTGCGGGCCTGGTCAGGATTGTAATCGGCTGGTGCGCTGTTGTTTTGGTAGCCGACCTGACCTTCGACATAGATGTGGTTGTTCAACGGTGTCGGATGGTTGGTCAGGCCGTGCTGTACGACATCGACGATGGCCTGGCGGTTGATGCCTTTCGAGATCGCCAGCCGCATTCGCTCGTCGGCCACGATGGATCCGGGCGCACCGTTGAAGGTGAAGTGAAACCAGGTGGGGGCTGCGGCGCGCCGGATCACGACTCCGGGGGTGCGCTGCGCGGTGACCATATCGTCGAGCGTGCCGACGCCGGCGGCATCGATCGCGTTGTTCTGCAGGGCCGGGATGACGGCGGAGGCGTCAAGCACCAGGAAGGTGATGGAGTCCAGCCGTGGCCGGGCGCCCCACCAGTGCGGGTTGCGGGTCAGTACGACGCGCTGCGCGGTCCTGTCTATCGTCGTCACGATGAACGGGCCGGCTGACGGGCCGGGCGATTCGAGTTGGCCCTGGTTGAAGACATCAGGATTCGCCGTCATGCTGGCGGGCTGGATTCCACCGGCAAACATGCCCTGCCACTCGGCATAGGGCTCGGCGAACGTGACCACAGCCTGGCGGTCGTCGACGCCCTGGGTCACCGATTTCACCCGTTCGAATCCGGCTCTACTGGCGATCAGGTAGCGCTTGTCGCGGCCACTGCAAGCGTCGACCTCCGACTTGAGATCTCTCCACGTCATCGGGGTGCCGTCGCTCCAGGTGGCCTTCGGATTGATCGTGTAAGTGGCGACCTGAGGGTTGGTGCCGGTCAGCTCGGCACCGGTGAAGTAGTCGGTGTTGAGCTTCAAGGTCCCGTCGGCCTGGGTGATAAACGCCCCAGGCAGCGTCGGCGTGACGATCGAGCCGTTGTCCGAGGTGTTGCCGTCGATGTTCAATTCGTTGAAATTGTCCGGAAACGACACCAGCGGGAGCCGCAGGTTGCCACCATCGCGCAGCGTCGCCGGATCCCGGGGGTTCATGTCGCTGGTGGTGCCCACTCGTGCGGCCCGTGCCTGCGGGGCGTCGCGATACCCGTTCGAGCAGCCGGTGACGGCCACTGGGGCCATCAGCAGGAGCATCAGCGCCAGCTGCGTCAGCCTGCGGGCGATCGGCCGGTGCGTCACCGCAACGATGTTAACCATCAGTGCGCTCGCGGGACGGCGGCCAGCAGACTCCGGGTGTACTCGTGCTGCGGATTGGTGAACACCTGGTCGCTGTCACCCTGCTCGACGATCGTTCCCCGGTGCATTACCGCCACCCGGTGGGCCAGGTGCTTGACGACCGAAAGATCGTGTGAGACAAACAGATAGGACAGTCCGAATTGAGCCTGCAGATCCAGCAGCAGGTTGATGATACCCGCCTGAATCGACACGTCGAGCGCCGAGACAGGTTCGTCGAGGGCAAGGATCTTCGGTTGCAGCGCCAGCGCCCGCGCGATCCCGATCCGTTGCTTCTGACCCCCGGAGAACTCGGCGGGATAGCGGCTGGCGTCGGCCCGGTCCAGCCCGACGATTGCGAGCAGCTCGGCCACCCGTTCCTCGCATCGATTTCTGTCGAAACCGTTGACCACCAACGGTTCAGCGACGACATCGAACACCGGTAGGCGAGGGTCGAGAGAAGCCACCGGGTCCTGAAACACCACCTGCAGCTCGGTCCGCAGCTTGCGGCGGGCAGCGGGGTCCAGGGCTGCGACGTCCTCGCCGAGGATCTCGATGGAACCCGACTGGGGCGCGGTGAGCTCGAGAATCTGGGTCAGCGTCGTGGACTTGCCCGAACCCGATTCGCCGACGATGCCCAGGGTGCGGCCCTGCTCCAGGGTGAAGCTGACGCCGTCGACCGCTCGTACCTCGCCCACCCGCCTGCGCAACAGCAACCCCTTGGTGAGGGGGTAGGTCTTGGTGAGATCGGTGGCCCGCAGCACCAGCTGAGGTTCGGCCGCAGTGGCGTCGGTTGCCTGCGGTTGCGTTGACACGCCAAAGATTTCGGCTGCACTGCGTCCGGCGACGTGGTCGGTACGGATGCACGCCGCCCAGTGGTCGTAGTCGACGGCAACGAGATCGGGCTCCGCTGAACGACATTCGTCAATCGCCAGAGGGCAGCGCGGTGCAAACGGACAGGCGTCCAGCGCCAGCGACGACATCGCGGGCGGCGCACCGGGTATCGGAATCAGCCGGGTGCCCTGCGGGGCGTCCAGGCGCGGCGCCGATCCCAATAGCCCGGCCGTGTAGGGCATCCGGCGGTCGCGATAAAGGCGCTCGACGGCGGCGACCTCGACCCCTCGTCCGGCGTACATCACCATCGCCCGGTCGGCGAACTCGGAGACCACTCCGAGGTCGTGGGTGATGATCAGCACGCCGGCGCCGGTGACATCGCGCGCGGTGCGCAGCACGTCGAGGATTTGTGCCTGCACGGTGACGTCGAGCGCGGTGGTCGGCTCGTCACAGATCAACAGGTCTGGATCGTTGGCGATCGCGATCGCGATGACCACCCGCTGGCGCTCACCGCCGGACAGCTCGTGCGGGAAGGCCTTCGCCCGGCGTTGCGGCTGCGCGATGCCGACCAGCTCCAGCAGCTCGACGGCGCGCTGGCGTGCCGCTGCGCGGCTGATGTCGTTGTTGTGCACCGTGATTGCTTCGGCGATTTGGTCGCCGACGGTGTACACGGGGGTCAGCGCCGACATCGGGTCCTGGAACACGGTGCCTATCGTCTTGCCGCGGATGTCTGACATCGCCTGGTCGGAGCGACCGAGTAATTCCTCACCGTGCAGCCGCACCGATCCCGACACGGTGGCGTATTCGGGCAGCAGCCCGATGACCGCCATCGCCGCCGTGCTTTTGCCCGAACCGGATTCCCCGACAATGGCGACTACTTCGCCGGCATCGATCTGGTACGTCGTGCCGCGTACGGCAGGCACCCGGACGTCGCCGGTCTCGAAGGTGACGTTCAGATCCGTCACCTCTAACAGGGCCGTCACTTTGCCCGCCGCTTCTTGCGGCGCGACGAACGTGGTGGCCGGCTGCCCGGATCCAGTGCATCACGCAGGCCGTCGCCGGCGAGGTTGGAGCACAACACGATCAGCACCAGCGCCCCGGCCGGGAACAGGAATACCCACGGGAACGTGGTGGCCGACGGAGTGCCGTCGGCGATCAGCGTGCCCAGCGACACGTCGGGCGGTTGAACACCGAATCCGAGGAAACTCAAACCGGTTTCGGCCAGGATTGCGAATCCGACATTGAGCGTGGCATCGATGATCAGGATCGAGGCCACATTCGGCACGATATGGTGCACGATGATGCGGCGGCTCGACACTCCCATATACCTTGCTGCACGGACGAATTCGCGCTCGCGCAGGCTCATCGTCAAGCCGCGTACCATCCGTGAGCTGACCATCCAGCCGAACGCCGCGAGCAGCACGATGAGCCACAGGATGCTGCTCGACTGCTTGGTCCGCGGCGTGATGATGGCTATCAGCAGGAAGCTCGGCACCACCAGCAGCAGGTCCACCAGCCACATCAGGGCGCGGTCGCGCCAGCCGCCGAAGTAACCGGCGACGGTTCCGACGGTGGCGGCGATGGTGGTCGAGATCAATGCGACGCAGAACCCGATCAGGATTGACTTCTGCATGCCGCGCAAGGTCCGGGCCAACAGATCCTGACCCAGCGCGTTGGTGCCGAACCAGTGCTTGGCTGACGGTGGCAAAAGCAGTGCGTCGAAGTCGAGTTCGGTGTAGCCGTAGGGGAGTAGCGGCGGCAATGCGTAGCAGCCGACGAAAGCCAGCATCAGCAGGACCAACGCCAGCACCGCGGGCGTGTTGCGAATGAAGCGGCGGACCAACAGGTTTCGCCGCGACGTGAAGGCGGCCGGATTGATGCCCGAGCCGACCGGCGTGGGCTCGGCGGCGGTGTGTTGGGTCATGACACCCGCACCCTGGGGTCCAGCGCCGCGTAGATGATGTCGGACAACAGTCCGCCGATGAGGACGGCCGCCCCGGAGAACAGCGTGATCGCCGCGACGACGTTGGTGTCCTGCGTCGAGATGCCCAACACCACCCATTCGCCCATGCCATGCCAGCCGAAAATCTTCTCGACGAACACCGCCCCGACGACCAACCCGCTGACCCCGTAGGCGAACAGGGTAGCCATCGGAATCAACGCGGTGCGCAGGCCGTGTTTGAGCAGCGCGCGCCGCCGTGTCAGGCCCTTGGCGCGGGCGGTCCGGATGAAATCCTCGTTCAACACGTCGAGCATGGCGTTGCGCTGATAGCGGCTGAAGCCCGCCATCGAGCCCAACGCCAGCGTGAGAGTGGGCAACACGATGTGTTGCAGGCGTTCGATGAGGCCCTGCCAAAATCCGTCGGGCGGAATCGGTGCCGTCTCACCGGTGTATTGGAAGATCCCCACCCCGGCGAACATGTTGACCCGTAGCGCGCCCAGGATCAGCAGGCTCGCCAGCACGAACGACGGGACGCTCAGAATGACCAGTGAGAACACCGTGATCACGCGGTCGCTCAGTCGATATTGGCGGACCGCCCCCCACGCGCCCACGATGACACCGGCCACCGTGCCGAGCACCGAACCGATCACCACCAGCCGCAGGCTCACCCCGATCCGGCGCCACAGCTCCTGGGAAACGGGATGTCCGGTCACCGTCGTGCCGAAGTCGCCACCGACCGCACGGGAAACCCAATTCGCATATCGGATGGGTACGGGCTTGTCCAAACCGAGCTGGACGGCTTTGGCGTGGATGGCCTCGGCCGGCGGCTGCGGGTGGCGCTGAACGAAACTGTCCAGCGGATGAAACGTCACCGACGTCAGGCAATAGGTGAAGAACGACGCCAGCGCCAGCAACACCAGATAGTTGAGCAGCCGGCGGGCAAGGAATCCGATCATGCCGAACGGCCCCGCCTGCGTTGCATTGAGACAGGTTATCGACAGCAGCGCGGGTCGGCTGGTTGGTGGGGCGCGCGGGCAAGGCCGGCCCGGGCGGGCGAGATCCTTGCGATCGGGCTGATTGACACCAGTGAGTTCCGGCTAGCCGGTTGTTAGGATCCACCGCGGCACCGATCTGTCCAGCAAAGTCCCCTACGCGATACCGAGGAGGCCGGCGTGACGGCTACCGATGATTTCCTGGCGAACAATGCCGAATACGCAAGTACCTTCAACGGACCCCTGCCGCTGCCGCCGGCGAAACACGTAGCGGTGGTGGCGTGCATGGACGCCCGGCTGGACGTCTACCGCATTCTCGGCCTGAACGAAGGCGAGGCCCACGTCATCCGGAACGCCGGCGGGGTGGTCACCGACGACGCCATCCGTTCTTTGGCGATCAGCCAGCGGCTGTTGGGAACCGAGGAGATCATCCTCATTCACCACACCGATTGCGGGATGCTGACGTTCAGCGACGACGACTTCAAGCGCGGCATTCAGGACGAGACCGGGGTCAAACCGCCGTGGTCCGCCGAGGCCTTCCCGGATCTGGCCGACGACGTCCGCCAGTCGCTACGCCGCATCGAGAACAGCCCGTTCGTCACCAAGCACGCTTCGCTACGCGGGTTCGTCTTCGACGTCGCTACCGGCAAGCTCGAAGAGATCACGCTCTAGCGGGCGCTCACCCGAGCTTGTAAGTGCCGAGGGCTTTGGCCACGAGCCTGCCCTGCGGATCGAGAATTTCCGCTTCGCAGTTGGTCAGCGACCGGCCACGCCGCAGCACCCGCCCGACCCCGATGACATCGGTTGCTTGGGCCGGTGCCATGAAGTCGAGCGCCATCGACACCGTCACGCCGCGCAGTTCGGCGGGTGCGGCCGCGCCGCACCAGGCCGCCGCCATGATGGTGAGATCGGCCAGGGTGGCGATGGCGCCGCCGTGCACCATGTCGCCGACCGTCGTGTTGGTGGGGTCCCACGGCAGCCGCAGCCTGACTTCGTCGTCGTCGAGCTGATCGGCGACGATTCCCAGCTTGGCGACGAACGGCGATTGCGGCAGGAATTGCGCGATGACGTCGCGGCCACTGGGAGATCCGGACTGGTTGGGCATCCGTCCATGCTTTCCTACCGGCTGGCCGCAACAAAAGAGCTGCGGAGAACAGCGAACGGATTGACACCGGCGGCGCGGGCTGGTTGCATATATGGCAATGACCATAAATATGGTCAACTCTGCCAGGATTAATAAGATTACGACGAGGACGCCATGACCAGCGATGTGAAGGCTGGCCCCACGGCCGGGCAGTACGAATTGAGCCATCTGCGATCGCTGGAAGCAGAGGCGATCCACATCATTCGCGAGGTGGCCGCCGAGTTCGAGCGCCCGGTGCTGTTGTTCTCCGGCGGCAAGGACTCCATCGTGATGCTGCACCTGGCGCTCAAGGCTTTCCGGCCCGGGCGGCTGCCGTTCCCGGTGATGCACGTCGACACCGGTCACAATTTCGACGAGGTGATCGCGGCCCGAGACGAGCTCGTCGAAGAGTCGGGGGTGCGTTTGGTGGTGGCGTCGGTGCAGGAAGACATTGACGCGGGCCGGGTCGTGGAGACCATTCCCTCGCGCAACCCGATCCAGACCGTGACGCTGCTGCGGGCCATTGGGGAGAACAAGTTCGACGCGGCATTCGGGGGAGCGCGCCGCGACGAAGAAAAGGCACGCGCCAAGGAGCGGGTGTTCAGCTTCCGTGACGAGTTCGGCCAGTGGGACCCCAAGGCTCAGCGCCCGGAGCTGTGGAGCCTGTACAACGGGCGCCACCACAAGGGCGAGCACATCCGGGTCTTCCCGCTGTCCAACTGGACAGAATTCGACATCTGGTCCTACATCGGCGCCGAAAAGATCAAGTTGCCCTCGATCTATTTCGCCCACCGGCGCAAGGTGTTCAGCCGTGACGGAATGTTGCTCGCGGTGGACCGCCACCTGCAGCCCCGCGCCGACGAGCCGGTGTTCGAGGAGACGGTGCGTTTCCGCACCGTCGGGGATGTCACCTGCACCGGATGCGTGAAATCGGAGGCCGGCACGGTGTCGGAGGTCATCGCCGAGACCGCGGTGTCCCGGTTGACCGAACGCGGCGCGACCAGGGCCGACGATCGAATCTCTGAGGCGGGCATGGAAGACCGGAAACGGCTGGGGTACTTCTGATGGCGACACTACTGAGGCTGGCCACTGCCGGCTCCGTCGATGACGGTAAGTCCACCCTGATCGGGCGCCTGCTCTACGACTCCAAGGCCGTGATGGAAGACCAGTGGGCGTCGGTGGAGCGGGCGTCGGAGGAGCGCGGGCACGAGTACACCGACCTCGCGCTGGTCACCGACGGCTTGCGCGCCGAACGCGAACAGGGCATCACCATCGATGTCGCTTACCGCTACTTCGCCACGCCCAAGCGCAAATTCATCATTGCTGACACCCCAGGGCACATCCAGTACACCCGCAACATGGTGACCGGCGCGTCGACCGCGCAGTTGGTGATCGTGTTGGTCGACGCGCGCCACGGCCTGCTCGAGCAGTCGCGCCGCCACGCCTTCCTGGCGTCGCTACTGGGCATCCAGCACATCGTGCTGGCGGTCAACAAGATGGATCTAATCGATTGGGATAAAGCTAAATTCGAGGAGATCCGCGACGAATTCCACGCCTTCGCCGCGCGCTTGGACGTGCAGGACGTCGCCACCATCCCGATGTCCGCGCTGCACGGCGACAACGTGGTGACCAAGTCCGACCGGGCACCGTGGTACGAGGGCCCGGCGTTGCTCTCGCACCTTGAAGAGGTTTACATCGCCGGCGACCGCAACATGGTCGACGTGCGGTTCCCGGTGCAATACGTCATCCGGCCGCATACCCGTGAGCATCAAGACCACCGCAGTTACGCCGGCACGGTGGCCAGCGGGGTGATGCGTCCCGGCGACGAAGTGGTGGTGCTGCCCATCGGCAAGACCACCACAATCGCCTCTATCGAAGGCCCGACTGGGCCTGTGGAAGAAGCGTTTTCACCGATGGCTGTCTCGGTGAGTCTTACCGACGAGATCGACATCTCGCGTGGCGACCTGATCGCCCGGACCAACAACCAGCCCAGGGTCGCGCAGGAATTCGATGCGACGGTGTGCTGGATGGCCGACGCCGCAGCGCTGGAGCCCGGTCGTGACTACATCATCAAGCACACCACTCGAACCACCCGGGCGAAGGTCACCGCGCTGGACTATCGGCTGGACGTCAACACCCTGCACCGCGACAAGACGGCAAGTGCGCTGAAACTCAATGAACTAGGCCGTATTACGCTGCGCACCCAGGTGCCGTTGCTGCTCGACGAGTACACCCGCAACGCGAGCACCGGCTCGTTCATCCTCATCGACCCGAACACCAACGGCACGGTGGCGGCGGGCATGGTGTTGCGTGACATCTCGGCGCAGGTGGCCAGCCCGAACACCGTGCGGCACAAGTCCTTGGTCACCACCGACGACCGACCGCGAGGCAAGACCCTGTGGTTGACCGGCCTATCGGGCGCCGGCAAGTCATCGGTGGCCATGCTAGTCGAGCGCAAGTTGCTCGAAAAGGGCGTTCCCGCTTACGTTCTCGACGGCGATAACCTCCGGCACGGCCTGAATGCCGACCTTGGTTTTTCCATGGCCGATCGCGCCGAGAACCTACGCCGGCTGGCGCATGTGGCGACGTTGCTGGCCGACTCGGGCCAGGTTGTCCTGGTGCCGGCGATCAGCCCGCTGTCCGAACATCGCGAGCTGGCTCGTCAGGTGCACGCCGACGCCGGCTTTGAATTTTACGAGGTGTTCTGCGACACCCCGATCGAGGAATGCGAGCGGCGTGATGCCAAGGGCCTGTACGCGAAAGCGCGTGCGGGTGAGATCACCCATTTCACCGGAATCGACAGCCCGTACCAGCGCCCGAAGAATCCGGATGTGCGGCTCACGCCGGATCGCTCGCTCGACGAGATGGCGCAGAGCGTCATCGACGTGCTGCGGTTAGGGGCCTAACCCGACGGCACAGCGCTTATGCCATCCCGGGATGGCACAATCGGAGACCGTGCGCATGTCAGCCAAGGCGGAATACGCGGTCCGGGCCATGGTCCAGCTCGCCACCGTCGAGGGTGGCGCGCTGGTCAAGACCGACGATCTAGCCGAGGCGCAGGGCATACCGCCGCAATTTTTGGTCGACATCCTGACGAATCTGCGCACCGATCGTCTGGTCCGCAGCCATCGCGGTCGCGACGGCGGTTACGAACTGGCCCGCCCCGGCAGCGAGATCAGCATTGCTGACGTGCTGCGCTGCATCGACGGGCCGCTGGCCAGTGTCCGTGACATCGGACTTGGCGATCTGCCGTATTCCGGACCGACCGCGGCGCTGACCGACGTCTGGCGCGCACTGCGCGCCAGCATGCGCTCGGTGCTGGAAGAGACCACCTTGGCCGACGTTGCGTCCGGCGCTCTGCCCAAACACGTGGCAAAACTCGCCGACGACTATCGCGGGCAGGAGCACACTCGGCACGGCGCTCCGCGCAGTGCCGGCGACTAATGCTCAGCCTGCTGACCCGTAGGGCCGAGTGAGGATCTCCATGCCATGGCCGGCGGGGTCCGGGAAGTAGACTCCGCGGCCGCCGTCGTTGTGGTTGATCTCGCCGGGCCGGCGCTGACCGGGATCCGCCCAATGCTGCAGGCCCCGCGCTTGGATTTTGCCGTAGATGGTGTCGAAGTCCGGCTCGGAAACGAGGAAAGCGTAGTGCTGTCGCCGAATCTCCTCACCCTCGGGGACATCGGCGAAATCGAGGCTGACGCCGTGCTCGAGTGCGACAACCATGAAGTGGCCAAACGACTTCGGGCTTGGTAGGCCGAACAATTCGGCCAGAAACTCCGCGGACTTCTGTTTGTCGCGTGCCGCGACAATGGTGTGGTTGAAACTGATGGTCATAGTCCCATCCAGTCAACCACCGTTGGCGCGCGGCGACAACGCGCCAACCGCTACTTCGGCGCCGTCAGTTCCAGCGCGATGTTGTCGGGATCGCGGAACTCCAGGATGTACGACGGCCCAATGTCTTTGACCGCTTCGTGGTTTACCCCTATTTCGTCGAGATGTGCTGCCGCCGAATCCAATTCGGCCTTACTGCCCAGCCTGAACGCGATGTGGTCAAGGCCGGCGCGATCCTCGTGGAAGCGATCGGTGGCAACTGGTCGCAGGCCGATCAGGGTGCCGCCGAGGTCATAGATGACGCCGCCATACAGGAAGCCCAATTGGTTACGGGTGGCTTGGTCGGCATTGTCGGGGACTTCCACGAGCACCGCCCAACCGAACACGCTCTCGTAGAACTGCCGGGATTTCTCAATGTCGGTGACGGTGAGGCGGACGTGCGCAATGGAAGTACTGGATAGGCCCACCCGACCCATGCTGCCACTACGAAGGCCACATGTTGAGTCCGTGCCAGAATCGGCGTCGTGCGGATAGCGATGACGATGCCGGTGATGGAGCCGGATTTGGATGCGACGGTTCTGCAGGACTGGGCGCGTGCCATCGACGAGGGACCGTTCTCGTCGCTGTGCTGGGGCGAGCGCATCACGTTCTCCAACCCGGACAACCTGACGCTGCTGGGCGCGCTGGCCGCCTGGACCAACCGGGTGCGGCTGGTGACGACGGTGATCGTGCCGCAGCTGCACAACGAGGTCATGCTGGCCAAGGCGCTGGCAACGGCCGACATGCTCAGTGGCGGCCGGCTGACCGTGGGCCTCGGGGTGGGCGGCAGACACGAGGACTACCACGCCGTCGGCGCCGACCTGGCTACGCAGACGATCCGGGGCATGGCCGAACGGGTCGCGGTGATGAAGCGGGTATGGGCGGGGGAGAAGATCACCGAATCGGTGCTGCCGGTCGGGCCGGCGCCGGTCCAGCCCGGTGGTCCGCCGTTGTTCGTCGGCGCCATCGGGCCGAAGACCGTCCGCAGCGCCGCCGCCTGGGCCGACGGACTGGCCGGCACCACGCTCGACTTGGACGTCGCCAAACAGAATGAACTTTTCGACATAGCGCGCCAAGCGTGGGCGCAGGCCGGCAAGCCGCAACCCCATCTGGCGACGTCATTCTGGTTCGCATTCGGCGCGCCCGAGGAGGCCCGCGCCCAGGTGCATCGCCACCTGCGCCGCTACATGAACTGGATCCCGGCCGAATACATCGACGCGATGGCCCCCACGACCGGTTGGGCCGGTACTGAAGACGAGCTGGTCGCGGTGCTGCGAAAGTTCGAAGAGATCGGCACCGACGAGGTTCAGCTCATCCCGACGAGTTCCGACCTCGATCAGGTCCGCCGCGCCGCCGAGGTGGCCGGCCGGTTCTAGGCCGGCAGTCGCTCGTGGCCGATACCCGGTTCCTGCGGCGGCTGCCCCTTGCGCAGTGTCGCCAACAACTCGCGGTATAGGCCGACCACATAGACGGTGTCGCCGGCACGCAGCTGGGCGTCGCGTCGCGGGTGTAGCTGGACGGGCGCATCCTCCCGGGTGATCGCAATGACGCGGGTCTGCGTGGATAGTTCGAACATTCGCAGCCCATCTAGCTCGCTGCCCGCCGCCACGTGCATACCGCCGACCATGAAATAGCGCTGCCCAACCGAAAACGTCTTCAGCACCTGCAGGCCCATCGCGGCGCCGATGAACCAAGGAGCGGCGAGTTCGACGGTCGATCGAACGGTGTCGAAACCGAACCGGCGTGCCACTGCGCTGCCCAGCCGACGGTCGTAGATGCGCAGCACGATCGGAACGTCAGGCCGGATTACCTTGGGCATAACCCTGGGGCCCAACATCTCTCGTAACACGATCCCGGTCTCAATGTTGACCATGTCGTCGTGGGTTAGCACCGCCACCGCGCGGGCGTGTTTGACGTGGGCCGCTTCCAGGGTCTGGCGCAGCGTAGCGTCCCCGAAGATCACCGGCACGCCGAGTTCGGCCGCGGTCGACAAGTAGCGGTTGTTCTCATCGAGCTCGATGACCGCGACGTCGTATCCGGCGGCGGTCAGATCGGCGACGACCTGGCTGCCGAACGAACCCAGCCCGACGACGATCACGTGGTTGCGCAGATGGCGCGCCCGCCGGCGTCCGGCCATGGAGGCGAAGCGGCGCGAGATCAGCAGATCGGCGATGAAGGCGACAAGGACCGCAGTGGTCCCCACACCGGCGAACATCAACATAATGCTGAATAGTCGCAGCCACGTTGGCTGTGCAAGGAAGCTGAAGTCGCCGTAGCCCACCGTCGCAATCGTCTCGGTGCTGAAGTACAACGCGTCGACCCAGGACATTTTCGAGTGGGGTTGGTAGCAGAAGCGCAACAACACCGTCGAGCCGATCAGCAGGCTCAACGCCGCCATCAACGCCCGCAAAAACATCGGGTTGGCGTCGTTGCGCAGGCCGCGCAGCGAGTCAAATGCTCGGCGCAGTCGAGGTTGGCGTCCACGCTTAGTGGTTGGCCGCGGGGCCTTGATGCCGTGGGCAGCCAGCTCTTCGGCCGTGCCGATCATCGCCGTCCAATCACCGGCATGCACTTGCAGGTCGCGGCCGGGGCAGGTTTCCAACAACCCGGGTGTGGGTGAGTTCTTGCCGTGGATCACGGCTACCGGCGCGAGGTCGGCGTAGATCTCACGTAGCGACGCGTCGTACGGTGCCTTCCCGTCGGACACTAGAAATTTGATGCCGGCCGCGTCGAATGGATGCGCGGTGTGCGCCAGAGCTGCCTCGACGACCGACGGCGCCGCCAGTTCGGCGACATCGAGGATCGCGCCGGGCCCGTTATCGTCCGCCACCGCCGACCGCAGGACTTCGTTGGCCAGCCGCGCGACCACGCGCACATTCGGGTTGGCATTCCTTGCCAGCAAAGCGATTTCGAGATTGATCGCGTCGTCATTCCCCGCACAGATCACCGCGGCCGCGTGAGCAATTCCAGCCTCGGCGAGGTCGTCTTCGGTGTCTGCGACCTCAGCGTCGATGAGCTTGACGACAGGCATGCCCGCGCTACTGAGCTCCTCGACAATCGTCGTCGCCAGTGCGTCGTCACCGCTGACGATGATGTGGCTGTGCATGCCTTGCTGCATGATTACTGACTCCATCTGACGTTGGCGCGCGTTTGCTAGGACTATCGGGCACTGTGCCAGATCGTGCCACCCCCACGCGGTGATGTCACTGCCTGCGTCATCTGCGGCGATGACGCCAAAAACTAACACCGGTGTCCCGTTGTTGGTTGCGGCGCAACAACTTCAACCCGATCGCGCCGGATGACCATGGCCTGGCGTGGCTACCGGCGGCGGCGGTCGCAATACTGGCGGTGTGCCCTTCATCGAACGCGTCGCGTCCCGCGAGATCTATCGAAACCCTTGGCTGGTGCTCCGGGAGGACGATATCCGCCGTCCAGACGGCAGCCCGGGCATCTACTCGGTGGTGGACAAGCCGCATTACGCCCTCGTGATGCCCTACGACGGACACCGTTTCCGTCTGGTGGAACAGTTCCGGTATCCGGTGGGCGCCCGGCGGTGGGAGTTTCCGCAAGGCGCAGCTCCCGATCATGCGGAGCTCGAACCGACCGCCCTGGCCGCGCGTGAGCTCCGCGAGGAAACCGGGTTACGCGCAACCTCGTTCGTCGCGCTCGGCAGGGTCGACGTCGCTCCCGGAATGACCAGCCAGCTCGGCTGGGTGTTTCTGGCCACCGGGATCACCGAGGGAAAAGCCGACCTCGAGCACGAAGAGCAGGACATGCGCAGCGCGTGGTTCTCTCGCGACGATGTCGAGCAGATGATCCGCTCGGGAGTGATCGTGGACGCGCAGTCGATCGCCGCCTACGGTCTGTTCCTGCTCCGCGAAGGTTGACGTCCGCGGGCGACGACACGATCGTGTCCGCGCCGATATCGCGTTGCGTCATCGCATCCGCACCATTGACACGGTGTCTTCACCATCGAGGACCGGCTCTCGCCTCGCCGCTGCGCTCTGCGTGATCGCGCTTGCGGTTCTTGGCGTACCCGCGGCACACCCGGCAATGCCATCGTGGAATGGGAAATACTCGCTGGTGCGCTATGCCGTCAACAAGACGGGCACCAGCGTGGCCGCGGGCCAATCAGAAGCCACCTTCAGCGCCGCCTACGTTTTCGTGACGTCGTGTTCGTCCGGCGCATGCGTTGCTACGGCGACCAATGGACCCACTCCCAAGAACCCGACATTGCCGCAGCCGTCTCACTACGCCTGGGACGGAACGAGGTGGGTCGAGCACTTCGATTTCCAATGGGATTGCTATATGGGAGAAGGCATTCCAAAGGTGTGGGCACCCTCGAAATCATGGGCCTTCTATGCCCCGCAGCCCGACGGATCGCTGCGCGGTACCTGGCATACCGATATCAACAGCGGCCCTTGTGGTGGAACCGTGGAAATGCCGGTGGCCGCATTTTCGGCCGGGTGATGCCGGCCAATCACCCTATTAGGGGCAGTAGTTCGATTCTGCCGCGCTCACGATCGCCGTGGCGTCCGAGTAGTTGAAGCTGCTGTTCAAGCCCGAGTGGACATCCGTGGCCAACTGATCCGGCGTCTTTCCTCCGGCCCGGTCTGAGCAGATGGCGTGGCCGAGCTGAATCAGCGTGGTATCCCCGCCCGGCTGCCAGACAACGCCGATCTTCTTCAGTTGAGCGAGATACCCGTCGTCGTCGGCGACGGCAACTCCGCTGCCAACAGTCAGCGCGGCGATAATAACTGCAGGGATACACAGCAGGCGTAGTCCGCGAACAGACATCGTTCGCCTCCTTCTTGGGTGAGGGGGGTGCAACGGCATCAGTATGGGGTCCGCGATGTGGGATTGCGCGGCGAAGTAAGCAAGCCAGCAAACGATCGCTCAACGGGTGAATTTTTGTTCGGGTCGCTCTAGACCTGCTACCAGCGGTTATTGGGGCCATTACGGGGATCTCGGTGCGGCTGGTTGAGTGTTTGCCATGCGACCAGTGCTTATGCTCCGATTGTGACGTCCCACGTTCAGGTGTCCCGCGAAACCGCCGCGGTTCGGATCGCCGTTGCCGTGGTGCTCGGAGTCGCCGTCGCTTTCGCGCTGGGCCACACGGTTGGCTGGCGATTCGCGCTGGTGGGTTGGATCATCACCGCGGCGGTGTACGTGGGGTGGACGTGGCTGCTGGTCGGCGGAATGGATGCCAGCGAGACCCGTAGATATGCGACCAGGGAGGACCCCACCCGGTGGATCGCTGACGTGGTCATCGTGTCGGCGAGTATCGCGAGCCTTGGCGGCGTCGGCTACGTGGTGGCCGCCGGGTCACATTCGGGAGCCAAAGCCATCGCCGCCGCCGTCGTCGGCATTTTGACCGTCGCCGCGTCCTGGTTTGCCGTGCACACGCTGTTCACCGTGCACTATGCGCTGCTCTACTATTCCGACGAGCCGGGCGGAATCAACTTTCACGACCCCGAAGCGCCATGCTTTCGCGATTTCGCGTATATCGCCTTTACAGTCGGCATGACTTACCAGGTGTCAGACACCGAGATTGGTTTGAAGTCAATCAGATTCACGGTATTGCGACATGCGCTGCTGTCGTATCTGCTCGGCGCCGTCGTCCTTGCGGTCACGATCAATTTGATCGCGGGGCTCAGCTCGAAGTTCTGATTACCCTGTCGCTAGCCGATTTTCGTGAGAACGAAGTCGTCGTGCGGGTCAGCTAGGCCGCAGGGCGCAGAGGTCTCCAAAAAGTCGACCTCGCCGACAAGCGTTACCGGGTCCCACGATTGGTTGATACTAACCGGATGTTGGCTGTTATCCGGACATACCGCGCCCTCCGGGACGGTCCGGGTCACGGTGTAACGGCCGTTGACCATCGGGGCGTCAAACCCGGAATCCAGCGCGGTTTTCACATGAGCGACGCAGCCCGGCGTACATGTGGTGCTGATGATCCACGTTCCGGTGAGTCCGTCCTCGTCGGCGTAGCTGTAGACACCGTTCATCCTCGAATCATCCGCCGCCGTGGCTAGTGGTGCCGGCGCGCAAAGCGCCACGCCGGTAAGGAAAGCAGCCGCCGCGACGAACGCATTGATCCTCATGTTCTTCCGCCCTTACGTCTGGTGTCCTCAATGCTGATCCCGCATGAACACGATGCGGTAAGACTGCCGTCTTTGCGTTGCGCGGCAGGTGTTTAGGGAAGATTCATGGCTAACTCAAATCAGTTGGATACGTACCTATGAATTACATGAATCGCGCATGGCGCGCGCGCCGGCCTTCAGGCGTGGCCAGAGAGACCGGCGGCTGCGCGGATCTCGCGGCGCGCCGCGGCGCGGTCGCTATCGGGAAATATGTAGTGGCTCAACGCGGTCCGCGCGATAGCGCCGGCCAGGTCGCTGGGGGCCGCCGCTGTGGCGAGGGCACCTTCGCGGGCGCAGCGCTGCAAAACCACCACCAGCCCTTCGGCGAGCATGGGGAGCGCTGCGGCCATCTGATCGTGCGCGAAGCTCGGCTCGAGGTCGAGCAACCGCCCCGGCGGCTGAGCCTCGACGAAGCCTGCGACGACGTCGAGGGCGGCTTCCAATCGTGCGACGCCGACGACTCCTGACATCGCTTTGTCCATCGCGGTGGCGAAGCGGCGGCGTTCGCGCTTTCCCATCGCGTCGATGAGGTCTTCTTTGGACACGAAGTAGCGGTAGATGGTGGGCCGCGATACCCCGGCCGTGGTCGCCACGTCCGACAGCGACAACTTGCGGGCGCCGATCCGGAATACCAGCCGCTGGGCGGCGTCCAGGATTCGATCGGCGAGATCGCCGTGATCTGAGCCGCGCGATTCGGCGATCGACACCGCGGCAGCCCTTACAGCTTGCCGAGCGTGCGTAGCCACGAGATCAACAGCCGCAGTCCGTCGTCAAAGGACATGGGCGAATAGTCGAGGCGCCGGGTGGTCAGGTTGTTCGTGGTTCTGGGCTTGCGCTCGCTGCGGGCCGCGGCTTTCGCGATGGCCATCAAGGTGGGCCCGAATTCGGCAGTCAACGTTTCGGGGTCGGTGCGGTAGTCGAGATCCTCGACGCGGTGGTCGATTCCGGCGACCTCGCAGGCGCGGTTGATGCCGCCGGCGGTACTGAAGGTGTCTTCGGGCCGGCCGACCAACAGGTAGCGTTCACCGGCCACCCCCTTATCCAGTGCGGCGATCGAGCCCTTCGCAACGTCCGCTCCGGCGACCCAAGTCACCGGAAAAGCCAGATAGCGCTTGATCTTTCCGCGCATGCCCGCCAACAGCACCCGATTGAAACTGGTGCGGTGCAACGCGCGTTCCACGACCAGGCCAGGACCGTAGATCGCGCCAGGGTGACAGGTCAACACGTCGTCGCCCGCGGCAGCGCGCTGGTGTGCTTCCAGAAACGCCGCCAGCTTGGTGACGGTGTACGGGTCCTTCGGTGGGTTCTGCAGCACGGGCGCCTCTTCGAAGTCCAGGCCGCTGCCCAAGTCGAGGAACGTGGCGGTGCTCAGGGCGACGACCCGGCGCATGCCGTGGGCTTTGCCCGCATCCAGCACGTTGGTCGTGCCGACCAGGTTGACAGCCTTGAAGTCGTCGAGGTCCTGACTCGCACCGCCGAGCAGCGCCGCACAGTGGATAGCCGCCTCGGCGCCCTTGGCCGCTCTGAGGACGTCGTCGGCGTCGCTGATGTCGCCCTTGACCAATTCGACGCCGATTTCGGCCAGCGCCGTGGCTGCTTCGGGATCGCGAACCAGGGCGCGAACCTGGTCACCACGCTCAATCAGCTGCTCGCAGACATTGGCGCCGGTCTGCCCGGTCGCGCCGGTGACGAAAATCGTGCTGGCCATGGCGAGCCTCCCGGATTCCACTTTGCGTTACATATCGAACATATTTAGTGAGGACTGTAAACCTTGACGTGGGATTGTTCTATATTCAACTTCATGGCACTCGATCCCTCAAGCGTGCTCCTCACCGACCGCGTCGCGGTCGTCACCGGTGGCGGCGCAGGCATCGGCCGCGGCATCGCGGCGGGGCTGACGGCATTCGGCGCACGGGTCGCGATCTGGGAACGCAACCCCGACTCGTGTGCGGCCGCCGCCGCAGAGATCGGTGCTCTCGGAATCCCGGTCGACGTCCGGGACAGCGCCGCGGTGGACGCCGCGCTGGCGCAGACCTCGGCAGAGCTCGGACCGGTGACGATCCTGGTCAACAATGCCGGCGGCGTCTTTTGGTCGGGGATCCTCGACACCACTGAGAACGGCTGGGACGCCCTGTACAAGTCGAACCTGCGCCACATTTATCTGTGCACGCAGCGAGTGGCTCGCATCCTCGTCGAGCAGAAACTGCCTGGCAGCATCATCAGCGTCACGTCGATCGAGGGTGTGCGTGCCGCGCCCGGTTATGCGACCTATGCGGCGGCCAAGGCGGGCGTCATCAACTACACCAAGACCGCCGCACTCGAACTCGCTCCGCACGGTATTCGGGTCAACGCGCTGGCCCCCGATATCACCTTGACCGAAGGCATCAAAGAGATTGCGCCGGCGGGCTTCGAGGACCGGATCGGTTTTACGGTCCCGATGGGGCGCGCCGGACATGTCGACGAAATGGCGGGAGCAGCAGTGTTTCTCGCCTCCGACATGTCCAGCTACGTCACCGGCCAAACCATCCACGTCGACGGCGGCACGCATGCGGCCAGCGGCTGGTACCACCACCCGGAGACCGGCGCGTACGCGCTCGGGCCAACAACTTAATAGGGCGCCAACAAATTCGTTAATTCACATCCGCTGATCGCAATAGCGCTTGTGTCGATAATGGCTGCAATTATCTAATCGCCGGTATTCATTGCGACATGCGCCGACATCCCGCCGTCGATCGCAATCATTTGTCCGGTGATGTAGCGGGACTGCGCAGAAGCCAGAAAAACAACAAGCTCTGCGACGTCTTTTGGTTGTCCGACATAGGGCGTCATCGTGGCGCGACTGAGGCCGTCGATGATGTCCTCGGACAGGTGCGCGCGCACGGCGTCGGTGAGGATCAATCCGGGCACGACCGTGTTCGCCCGCACACCTTGTTTTCCCTCGCTGGTCGCGACGTACATCGTCAGGGTGTGCACGCCGGCCTTCGAGACGCCGTAGGCCAGGCGGGTCCGGTCACCCGACAGGGCGGCGCCCGACGACATGTTGACGATCGAGCCCCCGCCGCCTTTCCGCATCTCCGGGACGGCGTATTTGCACATCAGTAGCTGACTTCCGAGATTGACTTGCAGGGACCGCTGCCAGACGTCGAGCGACATCTCCGACACGGTGGTGTCGCGGGCCAGGAAGCTGCTGGCCGTCAGCGCCGCGTTGTTGTGCAGGACATCGAGCCGGCCGAACGCCGCCACGGTGGCTTGCACCACCGACCTCGCCACGTCTTCCTCCGCGAGATCGCCGCCGAGCGCGATCGCCTGGCCCCCGGTGCGCCGAATCTCGTCGGCGACTTCGTTGGCCTTCGCCTCGTCGATATCAGCGACGGCTACGGCCGCGCCTTCGCGGGCCAATTCGTGCGCCGTCGCCGCACCAATCCCGCCCGCACCTCCGGTAACTATCGCGACTTTTTCGGCAAGTCTGGACATCGAGTTCTCCCGCATTTGGCTTCTTTTCAGTAAGGCATAAAAAAGATAGCCTGAATTAATGCCGCGTATTGCACCAATCCCCATGGAAGAGCTCAGCTCGCACTCCCGCGAAATCGTCGATGCCGGCGTCGCCGCCGGGCTCTACGCGACGCCGGTGCCCCTGCAGATTTTCGCCTATCGCAGCGCACAGCTCGACCAGGTCAATATGGCCCGAACCCACCTCGGTGCCGGCACTCTGCTCGGCGGCCGCATCCTGGAGTTGCTGCGCATCCGCAGCGCCCAACTCGGCGAGTGCGAACCCTGTAGCCAGTCGCGCAAGCATGACTCGATCACCGATGAGGACGTCGTCTGCCTGCTCGCACCGGGCCACGGCACGCTGACGCCGCAGGAGCAGATGGCCGTCGAGTTCATCGACCTGCTCTCCGCCGATCATCACGCCATGGACGACGAGTTCTACAAGCGATTGGGTGAGCATTTCACCGCCGCACAGATCATCGAGCTCGGTTTCACCTGCGCCGGCGTGATGGGATTGCACCGCTTCATCCACACCCTCAACGTTTACGGCGACTCGGCGCCCGTCATCGACTACGACCGGGATCAGGTCGACAGCGCGAAGCCGGCGTAAAGATGCCAACACGATCCTTCAGCGACGCCAACGCATTTCATCGGCTGATGCTCAAGTTCATCGCCACCAAGGCGGGGGTGGCAATATTTCGCCCGACCGCACACCACCTCGACCGAGTCGTCACCAAGCTCACCGGTGGTCGAACCAGCGCCGCCTCGATCGTGACCGGCGTTCCCGCCGTCATGCTCACCACCATTGGGGCGAAGTCAGGGGAGCCGCGCACCGTCGCGGTCTACGGAATCCCGCATCCCGACGGTTTGGCCGTCATCGCGTCGAACTTCGGCGGCGCCAAGCACCCGGCCTGGTACCACAACCTCAAGGCGAACCCGCACGCCACGGTGTCTGTCGAGGGCGATACCTGGGATGCTGTCGCCCGCGTTGCTCCGACCGGCGAGCGCGACGAGATCTACGCAAACGGCGTCGAAATTTATCCCGGCTGGCGTAAGTACGAGATAACGGCGGGCGAACGCCACATCGAGGCATTCGTCCTCGTCCGGAGCTAAGGCGCGCTCGGCGGTTTCGCCGAAATAGCTCGTAAGCATCGGTAATCGGCGCAGACTTCGCACCATGATCGCTCGTTTGCTCCCGGCTACGGCGGCAGTCAGCGCACTGGTCGCCGCCGCTATCGGTTTCTTCGCCAGCCCCGCGCAGGCGGACCCGCGAATGGGCCCTGGCTGCCAGACCGATCCGTTTGGCCCCATGGGCTCCCAGCGCCGCACCCTGTGCGACGGGCCCGTCCTGCCCGACGGCAGCTGGAGCGGAGAACGCACCATCTGGGCTCCCGCCTGGTATCACCCGGGTAACTGCCTCGGCGGCAGCTCGCCCTCGTCGTCCCGAACTAACTGTTCGCCCGGCTACCCGATCCCTGAGCAAGTTTTCAGCGACGAAACCTACCCAGTGCGACCCGACACGGTGCTACCCGACGAGCCAGGACATTTGGGCTAACCCGGTTGGTGCGCGGGCTTAGCGTCGCCTCGGACCAGTCCCCCCGTACAGCTAGGGCGCGACCGAATACCGCGGCGAGGGCCCGGGGGAGTCGGCGAGCAGGCGGGCGACAGCCGAGAGCGGCTGGGGTCCCGCGACCAGGTCTGCCCAGGGAAACCGATCGCGAGTGTCGCGGAGAAATCCCAGGGCCGCACCGAGGTGCCGCGGCTCATAGTTGTGCACGCCGAAAATCGACAACTGCCGCCGGACAACCTGCTCGGGGTCGATTGTGATCGCGCCGCTGGGCGCAACCGAACCGGCCAGGACGGCCACGCCCTGGCCGTCCAACGCCGCCAAGCCGTCCTGCAAAGCCGTCGACGAGCCGGAGAACTCCAGCAGGACGTTACAGCTGCCCACCTCGTGCGCCGAGGCCGCATCGTCAGTGGCGCCGAATTGCCTTGCCAATTGCCTTCTTTCGGCGCTGGAATCGACCGCTGTGATCGCCGAGGCGCCGGCCGAGGCCGCAGCCGCGACAGCGCCGAGCCCGAGCATGCCGGCCCCCATGACGGCGACCCTGCGGCCGCGCAGCGGCCCGGCGCGCTCGATCACCGCCATGACCGTGGCCGTCGCACAGGCGGCGGGGGCGGCGACGGCGTCGCTGAGGTCGTCGTCGACGATCGCGATCGCCAATTTGCTTGGTAGCAAAACGTGTTCGGCGTAGGCGCCGGATAACCCCCAGTCCGAGTCGAGCGCCTCGTGCCCAGCCTTACGGACAGTGCGGCATTTGGCGGTGAACCCGGCCCGACAGCGGTCGCACGTGTGGCACGGCAGGGTTACCGACCAGATGACTCGCTGTCCGAGGTGCAAGTCACGACCATCGACGTCGCGTCCCCCCGCTTCCCCGACGGCAACGATCTCGCCGACGGCCTCGTGGCCGAGGATCGACGGGCACGGCTGATCGCGGCGGCCGCTCACGGTGTGACGATCACTGCCGCACACAGTTGCCAGACGTACCCGCACCAATACATCTCCCGGGCCCAGCCGCGGCACGGCCACCCGCTCGACGGCGATCTGGTCACCGCCCCGCCACACCGCGGCGGCAGTGGTGTCGATTCGGTGGGCGATCGTCGCGCCTGTCACGTGGCGCTCACCGCCAAGGCGGGCACGCCCAGCAGGCCGGACAGATCGGCCACCGACGGCAGCAGGTGCGTGTGCCGGTGGGCGCCGAGTTCGACGGCGTCGCTGGCTCCCGAGAGAACACCCACCACCATCGCGGCACCGGAATTCGTCCCCGCCTCGAGATCGCGGGGAGTGTCCCCGGCAACCAGCACGCGCGCGACGTCGGTCACGCCCAGCCGTTCCATGGCCCGAAAGATCATGTAGGGCGCGGGGCGTCCGGCCGGCACGTCGCTGCCGCACACGACGGTGTCGGCCACCGCGGCGCCCTCCCATCCGAGCGCCGATATCAGCGATTCGACGATGACGCGGTCGAATCCGGTTGTCAGCGCGACCTTTACACCACGATCGCGCAACGCGGCCAGCGCCTCGGGGACTCCCGGCAGCGGGCGCGGCGGCTGGTCGGCGTAGGCGGCACTTAGCCGGGATTGGAAGTCGGCGACCACCGTTTGCAGCTCGGCATCACTGGGCGGGATACCGAAGCGCGGAGTGAGCAATTCGCGCAGCGCCTCGTGCTTGGAGGCGCCGTGCCAACGGGCGATTTCGGCTTCCGACGGCGATGCGCCATGGGCTCTGGCGGTCTCGCCGAGAACCCGGTAGACCTGCTGACCGTCGTCGATCGTGGTACCTGCCATGTCCAGCACCACAAGTTCGGGCAGGGCAATTGTCATGAAACTAGGCCTCCTAGTCACGGTTTGGCGTTGCGTGTCAAAGCGCAGCGCGCGTCGAAGTTGTTTTCGAGGGTGAAGCTGACCAGTCCCGGTAGGTAGCGGTCGTCGTGGTACTCGAGGACGTCGCCATCGGCGCTTCGCGTCGTCCGCTGCTGACGCAGCAGTGGGGCGCCTTCGGGCACACCGAGGTGCTGCGCGTCGAGTGCGTCAGCGGCCACGGCGTCGATCACATGCGACGCGGTGGCGAACTGGACGCCCTGCGAAAGTAGGTACGCCCACAGGGATCCCGAGTCGCAGTCGAAGGCGAATAAGCGGCGACCGACGTGCTCGACGAACACAGCACGCTCTAGCATCGCGGGTTCACCGTCGAGGAAGCGAAGCCGCAACACTTCAACAACCGGCGTATCCGCCTCGATCTGCAGAACCGACGCGGTGTGCAGGTCGGCCCTCCGCAGCGCCAACTCGAGGGTCCGCTGCCCAGGCTTGCGGCCGATCGAGTGCGCCCACGCCGAATACGACAGCAGCGTGTCGAACGGTTGTCCGGTCGAGGCGGTGCAAACCACCGGCGGCTTGCCGCGCCCGCCGGCGATGACTCCTTCGGTGCGCAACGTGGCGAGCGCCTGGCGCACCGGTCCGCGCGATGCGTTCCACTGTTCGCACAGCCGAGACTCCGACGGAACGGGGGCGCCCACCACCAGTTCCCCGAGGCGGATCTGTTCCCGCAGGCTGTCGGCGATTAACTCGTGCAGTGCGGTTGTCACGACTTGACTATACATGTGGAGGTAACCCTGCCATGAGTAGATTGTCCGCGAATCAGGCTGCAGGTTAAGTGAATCTGAACATCTGCTGCCCAATAGGTTCATCCGTTGACACTCGCGGGGCGATATCGGAAAGCTTCTTGTAATGACAAGTGTTGGTCACCCTGACACCGCCACCGATCGCAGCGTCGGCAAGTCGATCGACGACGCCCAGCTTGGCGTCTTCCACTTCAAGGCAGCAGCAACGGCCGGGGCCGGGTTCTTCACCGACTCCTACGACCTGAACGTCATCGGCTCGGTGACGCTGCTGGCCGCACCGCAGTTCCACCTCTCCAGCGGTCAGATCTCGATGCTGACCAGTTCGACCCTGCTCGCGGTTGCGTTAGGCGCGATGGTGTTCGGTCGACTTGGCGATCTCTTCGGTCGCCGACGCGTGTACGGACTCGAAGCCGTGCTCATGATCATCGGGGCATTGGTGTCGGCGTTCGCCCCGAACTTCACGGTGTTGTTGGTGGGCCGGCTGATTCTTGGCATCGGCATCGGGGGTGACTATCCGGCCAGTGGCGTGATCATGACCGAGTACGCCAATGTGCGAAACCGTGGCCAACTCGTCGGCCTGACTTTCCTCTTCTATGTCTTCGGCCAGGTGTGCGCCTACCTCGTCAGCCTGCTGATCCTTGCGGTCGGCGTCGACAACAATCTCGCGTGGCGGCTGATCCTCGGGCTGGGCGTGCTGCCCTCACTGCTCGTGCTGTATCAGCGTCGCCACATGCCCGAGTCGCCGCGTTGGACAGCCGAACACGGCGACGAGGGTCAGGCCCTCGAGGACTTCGAGAAGTTCGCTGGGGCAGGCATCGAAACCTTCGGTGCAGCAACGGCTCCCAAGGCGTCGCGCGGCACGCTTGGCTCGGCGCTTACGAATCGCAAGGTGCTCATCACTTTATTGGGCACCGCTGGGAGCTGGTTCTTCTTCAATGTCGCGGTGTACGGCAACTCGGTCAGTCAGCCGCTGCTGATCAAGACCATCAGCCCGCACGGGACCATGCTGTCCAACATCGCGTTGAACGCCGTGCTGGTGGTCTGCTTCAGCCTGGTCGGCGCCATCGCCGGTCTGTTCGTCCTCGACCGATGGCCGCGACGCCGGCTCCAAATCGTTGGGTTCGGGCTTTGCGCGTTGGCCATGCTGCTGATCACCGTCGTCCCGAGCCTGAGCAGCGCGGTCCTTCCCTTTGCGATCGTCTTCGGTCTCTCATTGTTCGGCATCGCGTTCGGTCCGAACTACACCACCATGCTGCTGGCCGCCGAGTCGTACCCGACCGCCGTCCGCAGCAGCCTGCACGGCCTGTCGTCGGGTATCGCGAAGATTGGCGCATTTGCCGGAGCGCTCCTGGTGCCGCTGCTGCTGGCCGCGGAGGGACTGCGGGCGGTGACGCTACTGGCGTTCGGCTGCTACGTTGCGGCAATCGCAACGACAGCTCTGTTACCAGAACCGCGTGGTCGTGCCCTCGACGATGTCAGCGACGATTTGAAGTCCGCGTCCGCTGCGACAGCTCTTGCGCGACAACGACTGTCGCGGGCACCACTCAACGCCTGAAATGCCAAGCAAGCGAGTCGGTGGGCCTACGTTGTTCACTCACCCACGTTCGGGATGATCGGCATGTTCGGCCATGGGATCGTGCCGGGCGGACACTGAAACCATTGAAACTGCGGGAGGATGCAAGCTTTTCCTTCCCGAACGTGGTTGCCCGTGGTGCCGTAGTCGTGGCAGACGGACGTGTCCCAAGCCGGGTAGATGGGAACCGGCATCATTCCGCCATTTGGGGCCGGTGCAGCTCCCATAATCGGGGAATCACCAGGGCACCAGTAAAAAGGCTTGGCGTCGGCGGTGCCTGCGCCGAGGCCTACTCCCGCTGCCGCGACGGCGCCTGACAGCAGCGCCCCCGCGATGATTCGATTGGTCTTCACGGCAGGTCCTTTCTGACCACCCGCCGCGTTGCGCAGCGTCGTTGTAGCAAGTGCACAGGGGCCAGTCCGCTACCGATCCCAACAAACACAGTCCTCGGAGTTACGAAGTTGCCGAACTCTGCTTCCGCTCTGGACAACGGCGATGGGCAAGGAGACGCCGAAAGCTACGGGAGATAGCGATGGCTGCTGTTGGTGGCCAGCGGTATTCAGTGGCACAGGCCACCGGGCTAGCACGCAAAGCTCAAACCCCCAGCGCAGTTGCCAGCGTTGGGGGTTTGAGCTGTCTGACTGATGCCTGGGTGTCGGTCGCCGGTCGCTATTCAACGCTTCGATCGCGGTCGATTCCCACGGCGGCCTAGCTAAGGTTGCGGGGGAGCGGGCGCAACCGCCTTTCCCGCCATGCAATCTTGAAGCTCCTGAGTACCCGGGGCGAAGTCGAAGCCGCAGTTGCACTCATGAACTTGCTGGGGTTTGGGAAGCGTATTGCAAAAGTCGGTGCCGGCCGAGGCTGATGGTGCGGTCCACATAACACCAGCGGCCAAGGCTGCCGCGCCGACCGTGGCCATCAATACTCTCGTCTTCATGTTGGGATTCCTTTTCTCTGGAAGACGACGGCAGGTTGTCGCTGCTGGTTACCGCGGTGACAGCATTTGTAGCACTACGCTGCCTGCGCTGCCACTCGGCTTGACAGCGCACCGCGCAAGGTGCGCGCGCTGGGCACTTGAAACGCCGGGGGTTCACCCCAGCCGCGACAAGGGCTCCGACTACCAGGCCGGCGCGACCTCCACTATCTGTCCGGCGGTGAGGAGATCGGTGACTCTGGAATTTCCGAGTATGTACTGCACTCCGCCGCCAGGCTGCCCAAAAGCACCTGCAATCCTCCCGCTCCGTACCGTCAGCGGTGTGAGAAAGCAGTAGACGTGGTAACTGGCCTGTGAATCGCCGTCCGAGGTATTGAGGGATGCCGGCGGCAATGCCCGAGCCGCGAACGGAGTATCCCTGTCGTTGGCGAGGAACGATCCGTAGATGCTCCCGAACCGGTCGACCACGTCGCCGGGGTTCATTGTGTGCGGTTCATCTTTTCCGTCAAACCCCCAGTTCGTCGGATAAATCCAGCCGCCCGACCCGTCTGGGTTGTTCCGGTAGAACTGGGTGAGAAAAGCCTTGTCGTCCATGGGCGGATCGCCCAGTCGCTTGTAACCCACTAGCAGTTTCGTCACCACCGGTCCGGTGGGCAATGTGTTGGGTCCCAGCAGGCCCGCGGGATACCCGTCTGGGACTTTGTAGGGCGTGGAATTCGCGGTTGCGGGGGCCGGACTGACTTGGTGCGGACAAGTAGCTGCCTTCGCGCTGACCGGCAATAGCAGGGACATCGTCAGCGCTGTCAGCGCACCGATAGTGAAAGATCGGCACCGCATACGAGGGCTCCTTGGGGGTTTGCTGATAAGTCTGACAGGGACCCTAGCGGATTCCGCCGCCGCCGTCTCGCTATTCGCGCCAAGCGCTCCGACTGCTCAATCACCAAGTCGCCCAACGGTAAAGGGGGCGCGCGGGCCCAACGCTCGCCACGATCGGAGCGACCGGCAAGTGAGACAGGCCGGCCAAGGTTTTCGCTGCAAAGAACCGCGCGCGCCATTGGGCGACCGGGCGGCGCGAGGAGTGGAGCCTACACAGATCGGCGTAAACGTCTACGCGGACGTTCGCCAACCTCGCCGATCTTGATTGAACGTGTGTGATCCGATCGCTCGATAATCTCGAATAGTGTTCGGGCGGAAAGCGAATCGTCGATGTTAGCTCACCGATTCGCCCGAAGGGCACCCGCGCAATGGGTATGTTCCGCAATCAGGTTGTGCGCCAACGGCTCAGGCCAACCTTATGGCTGCCACTCCACATGAGGTCGTCGACCGCCTGGGTGCCCAGTCATTGCCGAGGCGCAATTGCACCGCCGCAACTTCGCGGCACGTTGATGTTGCACGGATGGTGCGGCGTGGGTGGTTACCGTTTGAATGCGCGGCGGCCACCCCGTCTGGCGATGTGAACTTGAGGTGGCGCCGGGGTGACCGTTCGGCGTGACGTCCCGTGTTTTCGTCGCGCTGGTGTGGTCGGCGAGGTTATGAATTTATGGTGAGCAACCACCACGTGAACCTGACCCCGTCGGAAAACACGTTGATCGGCGAGAGTAATGCCGACGCGCTGGGGCGCATGGATGAGAAACAGTTGAAGGATTTACAGAGCCGGCTCAGAACGGCGCGAGAGAAGAACTTCAGCCTGTTGCGGCGCCAGGGTGCGGCCCGAGTGGAGGCCGAAGGTGCCCGCGGCGCCGCCCAGCCAGCCAACGAACGACGTGGCGAAAAAGTGGAGGTCTTCGACGAGGCCCTGGCTCGGGTGGACCTGCGCCTCGATGCTGTCCGCGACACCGAGTGACGACTTGGGTCGAACCGGTTGACCGCAAACTGGTTTGAGGCCCCGGTGGCGCCGAAGCGGTCGCGGCGATGGTTCTAGCCTGCGCCCACAGCCGTAACGTCGAGTGAACGCACGACGGCGCACAATCGTCGTCCCTTTCGTGCAGCGATCGACATCCGCACCGACAAAACCCACCCGGCCGGAAGGTGCCTGACATGTATCGCCAGATCCTCGATCCCGTCGCCCATTCGCTGGCCTGGAGTTCACTCGTGGCTGCCTTGCCGCTGGCGGTGCTCTTCCTGATGCTCGGCATCTTGCGGGTGCGGGCGTGGGTGGCGTCGTTGGTGTCCCTGGCCGTCGCGCTTGCGGTCGCGATCGCCGTCTATCGCATGCCAATCGGCCAGGCGGCACTGGCGGCGAGCGAAGGCGCTGTCTTCGGATTCTTCCCAATCCTGTGGATCGTGCTCAGTGCGCTCTGGGTCTATCAAATGACAGTTCAGACAGGGCATTTCGACGTGCTGCGACGCAGTGTTTCCACGGTCAGTGATGACTTCCGCATCCAGGCGATCGTCATCGCGTTTTCCTTCGGAGCGTCGCTCGAAGCGTTAGCCGGGTTCGGTACACCCGTGGCAGTGACCTCGGTGATGCTGATCGCCGTGGGCTTCAAGCCGCTCAAGGCCGCCGTCCTGGCGTTGGTCGCGAACACCGCGCCGGTCGCTTTCGGGGCGATGGCCACACCCGTCATCACCCTGGCCAAGGTGTCCGGCTTGTCGACGGCCACGCTGGGCGCCATGGTGGGACGCCAAACGCCGATCATGGCGGTGTTCGTCCCCCTCGTGCTGGTCTTCATCGCCGACGGCCGGCGCGGTCTCCGCGAGACGTGGTTCGCTGCCCTGACTGCCGGTGTGGTCTTCGGTATCGCCCAGTACGTCACCTCCAACTTCCTGTCGGTCCCGCTGGCCGATGTGGTCGCGTCCCTGGTGTCCGCCGGCGCCATCGTGTTACTGGTTCGCGTCAGGCCGCCGCGAACCGATGAGACGCGCGACCCGGAAATCCCCGACGACGAAACTGACACCCCCCAGCCCGCTGAGGCCCCAGCACAGCTCGACTCACGCGCACAGGTGGTCCGCGCGTATGCGCCCTACGGGATCATCATCGCCGTCTTCGTGATCTGCCAGATCTCGGTGGTAAAGGCTCTCCTCGAACGCGCGACGTTCACCGTGCACTGGCCGGGATTGCACCTCCTGACTTCGAAGGGCACCCCGTCGACGGTGTCGAACTTCACCCTCAACCTGCTGACCACGCCCGGAACCCAGATGCTGGTGGCGGGCCTGATCACGATGGTTGTGTTGCGCCTGTCGGTGGCCGGAGCGCTGAAAGCCGTTGGGGCGACACTGCATCAGCTGCGATGGGCCATCGTCACCGTAATGGCCGTGCTGGCAATGGCATTCGTGATGAACGCGTCCGGTCAGACCATCACGCTGGGCACCTGGATGGCCGGGGCGGGAGGCGCGTTCGCGCTGATTTCTCCGATACTGGGCTGGCTCGGCACCGCGGTGACCGGCTCCGATACCTCCTCGAATTCGCTGTTCGGCGCCCTGCAGGTGACCGCGGCGGCGAAGGCGGGATTGTCCCCGGTGCTGATGGCCGCCGGCAACAGCTCCGGCGGTGTGCTGGGCAAGATGATCTCGCCGCAGAACCTCGCGATCGCGTCGGCGGCGGTCGAGGTCGAAGGTAGGGAAGGCGACATCTTCCGCCGAGTGTTCATATGGAGCCTGGTGTTTCTGGCCTTCATCTGCGCCCTGTCGGGACTGCAGGCCTCGGTGCTGTCCTGGATGGTGCCCTGATGCTCGGCGCGGGCAAATTTTCGCGGGATAACGCGAATTCACGATCTCAATGCCTCGCTCGCGCAACTGATCCCGACGGGTTCCCGCACCGCCATCATCGCCATCCTTAGAAAACCAGCGGCGACAACGCGGGGCACGTATGTTGTGGGTTCTGCGCGTGATCGCGGTGGGTGTCCACGGCCTTGCGGGCGGACCACGTACGGACACTGCCAGACATTCAGCAGAGTTACGTCCCGGGATCGGCGGCGGTAAAGAGAGGTGCGTGGTGAGGAACTGCAGGGCGCCCTGGGGGCGGGCCATGATCGCATTGGCCGCCGCAACGATCGTGACTGCCGCCGCCGTTGTCGGCGGGCGGGTTTTGATGAGTCCCGCTGTGGGGCGAGCACCCGCAGTGGTTCCGGTAGATATATCTGAGCCGGGGCCGCTGTCTCCGCCGCCGCCCGGATTTCCGGACTTAAATGGATTCACCGACGTGTCGCACAGTCACGAATTATCCCGCTCCTACGTCTTGGCGACATTTACCAGCCCGACGGGATTGCAGTGCTCGATGTGGAGCAGCCTGGGAGATACAGCGGCGTTCTGTTTCGGAGCGATTCCTGGACTCGATCATCCAGCAAACCAGGTCTATGCAGGGGACCACAGGTCAGCCTTCGACCAGGGCGTGCCCCCCGATTCCGACAAGCTCAATGGGAAGCCCCTGGCATCGGGCGAGAAGGTGATACTGGGTGCCGGGGGGACCCTGATGGGCGGCGATCAGATCACCTGCGGTGTTCAAAATGCGCTCGTCGCGTGCATATTGATTGAAGGATTCAGCCAAAACCACGGCGACGACACCGCCCAACGGCACGGCTTCGTCCTCAATCCCCAACGCAGTTGGACGTTTTGAGCGGTCGGCTCGCGCACCATCACCGATGGCGAGCCATCGGCGCGCCACCAGCGGCGAGCGGATGGGTGGGAAACAGGTAGGCACCCCGCGGCGATACCCTGTTTACCAGGTCAAACGTGGTGCCCCCGGCAGGATTCGAACCTGCGGCCTTCTGCTCCGGAGGCAGACGCTCTATCCCCTGAGCTACGGGGGCGCACGGACACAAATCCTGCGCCAAATGGGCCCCGACAGACTAACTCATTGGGGTGGCTGCTCCGTCATCGCAATGGATTCGGGGCGCAGGCACCCCAGCCAATAGGATGGACGCTCGTGACCCCCGCCGACCTCGCTGAGCTGCTCAAAATCACCGCCGCCGCGGTGCTGGCTGAGCATGGCCTCGACGTGTCTGCGCTGCCCGCGACGGTCACCGTGGAGCGCCCGCGCAATCCCGAGCACGGCGATTACGCCAGCAACCTCGCGTTGCAGCTGGGCAAAAAGGTCGGCGCCAACCCGCGTGAGCTGGCCGGATGGCTCGCGGAGGCGCTCGCGCTGGCTGACGGCATCGCCGCGGCGGAGGTGGCCGGCCCCGGCTTCATCAACCTGCGCCTAGAAGCATCGGCGCAGGCCGTGGTCGTCAACAAGGTCATCGACGCGGGGGAGCGCTTCGGTGCCTCCGACGACCTGGCCGGACACAACATCAACCTGGAGTTCGTCTCGGCCAACCCGACCGGGCCGATTCACATCGGCGGTACCCGCTGGGCCGCCGTCGGCGACGCGCTCGGCCGGTTGCTCACCACGCAGGGCGCCACCGTGGAGCGTGAGTACTACTTCAACGACCACGGCACCCAGATCGACCGATTCGCCAGTTCGCTGATCGCCGCGGCCAGAGGCGAGCCCACCCCCGCGGACGGCTATGCGGGCAGCTACATCGTCGATATCGCCGCGGACGTGCTGAAAAAGGCGCCCGACGCGCTCAGCCTGCCCGACGCCAAGATGCACGAGACGTTCCGCGAAATCGGCGTCGACTTGATGTTCACCCACATCAAACAGTCGCTGCACGAATTCGGCACCGACTTCGACGTCTACACCCACGAAGACTCGATGCACACCAGTGGCCTCGTTGACCAGGCCATCGCCAAGCTTCGCGAGACCGGCAACATCTTCGAGAAGGATGGCGCAACCTGGTTGCGTACCAGTGCTTTTGGCGACGACAAGGACCGCGTCGTAATCAAGAGTGACGGCAACCCGGCCTACATCGCCGGCGATATCGCCTACTACCTGGACAAGAGACAGCGCGGTTTCGACCTGTGCATCTACATGCTGGGCGCCGACCACCACGGATACATCGCCCGGCTCAAGGCGGTCGCGGGCGCCTTCGGTGACGATCCGGACACCGTCGAAGTGCTCATCGGTCAGATGGTCAACCTGGTCCGCGACGGGCAGCCCGTCCGCATGAGCAAGCGGGCCGGGACCGTGATCACGCTCGACGACCTGGTCGAAGCGCTCGGCGTGGATGCCGCGCGCTACAGCATGATCCGCTCGTCGGTCGACACTCCGATCGACATCGACCTGGCGCTGTGGTCCTCGGCATCCAACGAAAACCCGGTCTACTACGTGCAATACGCGCATGCCCGGCTTTCCGCACTGGCCCGCAGCGCGGCTGAGCTCGGCTTGATCCCGGACACCGGGCATCTCGAGCTGCTCAGCCACGACAAGGAGGGCACGTTGTTGCGCACCATCGGCGACTTCCCGCGGGTGCTGGAATCGGCTGCGTCCCTGCGGGAACCGCACCGGGTGTGCCGGTATCTGGAAGACCTCGCCGGTGACTACCACCGGTTCTACGACTCGTGCCGGGTGTTGCCTCAGGGCGACGAGCAACCCACCGACCTGCACACCGCGCGTCTGGCACTGTGCCAGGCCACCCGCCAGGTCATCGCCAACGGTCTGGCGATACTCGGCGTAACCGCTCCGGAGCGAATGTGAACGTTCACCCCGCCGGTCCCCGGCACGCCGAAGAAACGCGTCCCGCGCAAAGCCCGCTGCGCCCGCAGTCTCCCGAGGAGCTGCTTCGGCTAGCGTCAAACGTCTGGCCGCGCAACACCGTTCGCGACGAGGCAGGGGTGGCCCGCATCGCCGGAGTCGCGGTGACCGACCTTGCCCAGGAGTACGGCACCCCGCTGTTCGTCATCGACGAAGACGACTTCCGCTTTCGTTGCCAAGAGATTGCGGCCGCATTCGGGGGCGGACACAACGTGCACTATGCCGCCAAGGCGTTCCTGTGCAGTGAAGTAGCCCGCTGGATCGACGAAGAAGGCCTCTGTCTCGACGTGTGCACCGGCGGGGAGCTGGCCGTTGCGCTGCACGCCAACTTCCCAGCCGAGCGGATCACCTTTCACGGCAACAATAAATCCGTGCCCGAGCTGACCGCCGCGGTCAAAGCTGGGGTGGGGCACATCGTCTTGGACTCGATGATCGAAATCGATCGACTCGACGCGATCGCCGGCGAGGCCGGCGTCGTCCAGGACGTGTTCGTTCGTCTCACCGTCGGTGTCGAGGCGCACACCCACGAATTCATCTCCACCGCACACGAAGACCAGAAGTTCGGGCTGTCGGTGGCCAGCGGCGCGGCGGCGGCGGCAGTACGCCGGGTGTTCGCCACCGATCACCTGCGATTGGTCGGCCTGCACAGCCACATCGGTTCGCAGATATTCGACGTGGCCGGCTTCGAGCTCGCCGCGCACCGTGTCATCGGCCTACTGCAAGAGGTCGTCGCCGAGTTCGGTGTGGAGAAGACCGCGCAGATCTCGACGGTTGATCTCGGTGGCGGCCTTGGCATTTCGTACCTAGCGCCCGACGATCCACCTCCGGTGAGCGAACTGGCCGCCAAGTTGAGCGCCATCGTCAGCGACGAGTCGGCCGCCGTGGGGCTGCCGACGCCGAGGCTGGTGGTCGAGCCCGGACGCGCTATCGCCGGGCCGGGCACCATCACCTTGTACGAAGTCGGCACCGTCAAAGACGTCGACGTGAGTAGCACGGCACACCGGCGTTACGTCAGCGTCGACGGTGGCATGAGCGACAACATCCGCACCGCGCTGTATGACGCTTGCTACGACGCCCGGCTGGTGTCGAGAGTCAGTGATGCACCGGCGACGCTGGCCCGCGTTGTCGGAAAGCATTGCGAGAGCGGCGATATCATCGTGCGCGATGCCTGGGTGCCTGGTGATCTTGCGCCGGGTGACCTGCTTGGGGTGGCCGCGACTGGCGCCTATTGCTATTCGCTCTCTAGCCGTTACAACATGGTCGGCCGGCCCGCCGTGGTTG
The DNA here is from genome assembly GCA_963826365.1 of uncultured Actinomycetota bacterium. Lineage (GTDB taxonomy): Bacteria > Actinomycetota > Actinomycetes > Mycobacteriales > Mycobacteriaceae > Mycobacterium. Next base: position 496,184 of record CAWGXA010000027.1, read on the forward strand.
CGGTTCGGGATGGCCGGGCGCGGCTGATCCTGCGCCGCGAGAACGTCGACGATCTGCTTAGTCTGGAAGTGAGGTGAACTGTGTCCGATGATGTGAAGCCGGTCGGCGTAGCTGTACTCGGATTGGGCAACGTTGGTAGCGAAGTTGTCCGCATCATCGAGGGCAGCGCTGATGATCTGGCGGCCCGTATTGGCGCGCCCCTGGCGTTGCGCGGCATCGGAGTGCGCCGCGTCGCCCCCGACCGCGGCGTCCCGGTCGAGCTGCTGACCGACAACGTCGAAGAGTTGGTGTCGCGTGAAGACGTCGACATCGTCGTCGAATTGATGGGGCCGGTCGAGCCATCCCGCAAGGCGATCCTGACCGCGCTCGAGCACGGCAAGTCCGTCGTCACGGCCAACAAGGCGCTGTTATCCATCAGCACCGGGGAATTGGCACAAGCGGCCGAAAATGCGCACGTCGACTTGTATTTCGAGGCGGCGGTCGCTGGCGCAATCCCAGTCATCCGGCCGTTAACCCAGTCGCTCGCCGGTGACACAGTGCTGCGGGTGGCCGGCATCGTCAACGGCACCACCAACTACATCCTGTCCGCGATGGACAGCACCGGTACCGACTACGACAGCGCTCTGGCCGACGCCAGCGCTCTGGGCTACGCCGAGGCCGACCCCACCGCGGACGTCGAAGGCTATGACGCCGCGGCCAAGGCCGCGATTCTGGCGTCCATCGCCTTCCACACTCGGGTGACCGCTGACGACGTCTACCGCGAAGGCATCACCAAGATCACTCCGGCCGACTTCGCGTCCGCGCATGCGTTGGGCTGCAACATCAAGCTGCTGTCCATCTGCGAACGCATCATCGGCGACGACGGTCAGGAACGGGTTTCGGCGCGCGTCTACCCGGCGCTGGTGCCGTTGTCGCATCCGCTGGCCACGGTCAGCGGGGCATTCAACGCTGTGGTCGTCGAGGCTAAAGCCGCGGGGCGGCTGATGTTCTACGGCCAGGGTGCCGGCGGTGCGCCCACCGCCTCGGCGGTGGCCGGTGACTTGGTGATGGCGGCCCGCAACCGGGTGCTGGGCAGCCGCGGCCCGAAGGAATCCAAGTATGCCGAATTGCCCATCTCGCCAATGGGTTTCATCTCGACCCGCTACTACGTCAGCATGAATGTGGCCGACCGGCCTGGCGTGTTGTCCGCGGTGGCAGCAGAGTTCGCCAAGCGGGAGGTCAGCATCGCTGAAGTCCGCCAGGAAGGTGTGGAGGACGAAGGGGGCAGGCGGGTAGGCGCCCGCATCGTCGTGGTCACTCACACCGCCACCGATGCCGCGCTCTCCGAAACCGTCGAGGCGCTCGCCGATTTGGACGTCGTGCTGAGTGTGGCCAGCGTGCTGCGACTGGAAGGGGACGACCTATGAGCGCCCCCCGGGCCTCGCGGACGGCCACGCACCAACCCTGGCCGGGTCTGATCGCTGCCTACCGTGACCGACTTCCGGTCGGCGACGATTGGAAGCCGGTCACCCTGCTCGAGGGTGGCACCCCGCTGATCGCCGCGACTCGGATCTCCGAAATAACGGGCTGCACGGTCCATCTCAAGGTCGAAGGTCTCAACCCCACCGGGTCCTTTAAAGACCGTGGCATGACGATGGCGGTCACCGATGCGGTAGCCCGCGGGCAGCAGGTCGTGTTGTGTGCGTCGACCGGAAACACTTCCGCGTCGGCCGCTGCCTATGCGGCGCGCGCCGGCATCACCTGCGCGGTGCTGATACCGCAGGGCAAGATCGCGATGGGAAAGCTCGCCCAGGCGGTGATGCACGGCGCCAAGATCATTCAGATCGACGGTAATTTCGACGACTGCCTGGAGCTGGCTCGCAAGATGGCCGCCGACTTTCCGACCATCGCGTTGGTCAACTCGGTCAACCCGGTGCGCATCGAAGGTCAGAAGACGGCGGCGTTCGAAATTGTCGACGCGCTGGGCGTCGCACCGGACGTGCATTCACTCCCGGTCGGCAACGCCGGAAATATCACCGCTTACTGGAAGGGCTATACCCAGTACCACCACGAAGGCGTTATCGATCAGCTACCGCGCATGCTGGGCACTCAGGCCGCGGGCGCCGCACCGTTGGTACACGGCAAACCGGTCAAGAACCCCGAGACCATCGCAACTGCAATCCGCATTGGTGCGCCGGCGTCGTGGACGGCCGCCGTCGAGGCGCAACAGCAATCCAACGGGCGCTTCCTGGCTGCCACCGACGAGGAGATCCTGGCCGCCTACCACCTGGTGGCCGAGTCTGAAGGCGTGTTCGTCGAGCCTGCGTCGGCAGCCAGCATCGCGGGCCTGCTCAAGGCAGTCGAGGACGGCTGGGTAGCCCGCGGGTCGACGGTGGTCTGCACGGTGACGGGCAACGGTCTCAAGGATCCCGACACGGCGCTCAAAGATATGCCGACCGTGTCCGCACTGCCGGTGGACCCGGTGCTCGTGGTCGAGAAGTTGGGGCTCGCGTAGTGGCGATCGCAAGCGCGGCGACGGGGGCCCGCGTGGGGGGACCGGGTGCGGCGGGTCGCCACCCATCGGATCTGAGAGTGTGTCCGTGACCCAGATGCTGCCTGCCGGGCTGGTGGCAAGCGCCGTGGTGTCGGCGTCCAGCGCCAACCTCGGCCCGGGTTTCGACAGCGTCGGCCTGGCATTGAGTCTGTGCGACGAAGTTGTCGTCCAGACAACGGATTCCGGCCTGGTGGTGGTGGTCGAAGGCGAGGGCGCCGATCAGGTTCCGTTGGGTCCGGAACATCTGGTGGTGCGTGCCATCGAACGCGGGCTGCAAGCGGCGGATGTCGGCGCGTCGGGCATGGTGGTGCGTTGCCGCAACGCCATCCCGCACTCTCGTGGTCTCGGCTCGTCCGCGGCCGCCGTGGTGAGCGGACTTGCAGCGGCGAACGGCCTTATCGCACAAGTGGATTCGACACCGCTGACCGAAGCGCAGCTGATTCAGCTGTCGTCGGAATTCGAGGGGCATCCCGACAACGCCGCGGCTGCGGTGTTGGGCGGTGCCGTGGTCTCGTGGGTCGACCGCACCGGCAGCCCGCCCGAGTATTCGGCCGTGGCGCTCGATCTCCATCCCGATATCCGTCTTTTCTGCGCGATCCCCGAGGCACGTTCGTTGACGGCGGAGACACGGATACTGCTGCCCGCCCAGGTCAGCCACGATGACGCCCGGTTCAACGTCAGCCGCGCCGCATTGCTGGTTGTGGCCCTGACGAAACGTCCGGATCTGCTGATGGCGGCGACGGAAGACCTACTTCATCAACCGCAGCGTTCCCCGGCGATGCCGGCCTCGGCGGAATATCTGCGGCTGCTGCGGCGTCTTAACGTGTCAGCGACGCTGTCGGGGGCGGGCCCATCGTTGATTGCACTGAGCACACACGAGCAGCTACCCCTGGAAGCGTTGGACTATGGGGCCGCACATGGATTTACCATTGCTGAGATGGCCGCTGGCGAAGGAGTTCGCTGGAGCCCGGGCGTCACAGTTCCTGGTTGATCCACAGCGTGGCCGGAGGGTTTGCTTGCTTCCGGCCCAGATGCAGGTTATTCTCGGACCCGTCCAGCAATCGCAGCTTCTGGATCTGCATCCATACTGTATTGCCGCTAGGACAACCACCAAATTCTTCTCGTGAACGAGGTTCGCCGCATCCCTTCGCCGATCAGGCGATCACCGTTGCAGAGACGATTGGGCGCATTCGGCAGTTTGGCTGAACGCAACGAACCCTCATATGACGTGTTCAGCGAGGGAAGAAAGGAAATCCGTGACTGATACGGACCTCTTCACGGCTGGCGAAAGCACCGATGGCGATCAGCTGTCGAACTCCGTGACCACAGACACTCCAGACGTCAAAAACACTCCAGACGTCAAGAACTCTTCGGTGGGCTCCCTGTCCACCATGGTGCTACCCGAGCTGCGGGCGCTGGCGAACCAAGCCGGCGTCAAGGGCACGTCGGGTATGCGTAAGAGCGAACTCATCGCCGCTATCAAGGAGAGCAGGGGGCAGGCCAACGGCACATCCGTCAACGACCGTCCCTTCTCCGTGGACAGCGGCACTTCCGGTGCGGTCGTCGCCGAAACGTCGACCGCCCAAGGGAAACAGGACGATTCAACGACCGAGGCGCCACGTCGGGAACGACGCGGTGCATCCCGTGACGCGGGTTCAGCCCCCCGCACCGCCGATGACGCAGACCGCGAGTCCGCTGACTCCCGCGGCCCGGCCGGCGACAAGCCGGCCCGCAACGGAACCGCCAACGGCGAAGCCGAGGACCGTCAGGGAAACCGGCAGAACAACAGGAACGACGAGCGCGGACAAGATTCCGGCAACGACCGCGGTGGTGACCGCCAAGGCTCGGGTGGCCAACAGAATCGCGGCGGCTCGAACCAACAGAATCGCGGCGGCTCGAACCAGCAAGACAATCGCTCGAACCAGCAAGACAATCGCGGTGGCTCGAACCAGCAAGACGACGACGACGACGGCGATGGCCGTCAGGGTCGGCGCGGCCGCCGGTTCCGTGACCGCAGGCGCCGTGGCGAACGGTCCGGCGAAGGTGGCGGCGGTGGCAACGAAGCCGAGCTGCGCGACGACGACGTCGTCCAGCCAGTAGCCGGCATTCTCGACGTCCTGGACAACTACGCATTCGTGCGCACCTCCGGCTACCTGGCCGGTCCGCACGACGTCTACGTCTCGATGAACATGGTGCGCAAGAACGGCCTGCGCCGCGGCGACGCGGTGACCGGCGCCGTCCGGGTGCCCAAGGATGGGGAACAGCCCAACCAGCGGCAGAAGTTCAACCCGCTGGTCCGCCTGGACACCGTCAACGGTGGACCGGTCGAAGACGTCAAGAAGCGTCCCGATTTCACCAAGATGACGCCGTTGTACCCCAATCAGCGGCTTCGTCTGGAAACCACTCCCGACCGGCTCACCACCAGGGTCATCGACCTGATCATGCCCATCGGCAAGGGTCAGCGCGCCCTGATCGTGTCGCCGCCCAAGGCGGGCAAGACGACGATCCTGCAGGACATCGCCAACGCGATCACCGTGAACAACCCGGAATGCCACCTCATGGTCGTGCTCGTCGACGAGCGGCCCGAAGAGGTCACCGACATGACGCGCTCGGTCAAGGGCGAGGTCATCGCCTCGACGTTTGACCGGCCGCCGTCTGACCACACCGCGGTCGCCGAACTGGCGATCGAGCGGGCCAAGCGGCTGGTGGAGCAGGGTCAGGACGTCGTGGTGCTGCTGGACTCGATCACCCGGCTGGGGCGCGCCTACAACAACGCGTCGCCGGCATCCGGCCGCATTCTGTCCGGTGGTGTCGACTCCACGGCCCTTTACCCGCCGAAACGCTTCCTGGGCGCGGCTCGCAACATCGAGGAAGGCGGATCGCTGACCATCATCGCCACCGCGATGGTCGAGACGGGATCCACCGGTGACACGGTCATCTTCGAGGAGTTCAAGGGCACCGGTAACGCCGAGCTCAAGCTGGACCGCAAGATCTCCGAACGCCGGGTCTTCCCAGCGGTCGACGTGAACCCCTCGGGCACCCGTAAAGACGAGCTGCTGCTCTCGCCCGACGAGTTCGGCATCGTGCACAAGCTGCGTCGCGTGCTGTCCGGCCTGGACTCCCACCAGGCCATTGACCTGCTGATGTCGCAGCTGCGCAAGACCAAGACCAACTACGAGTTCCTGGTCCAGGTGTCCAAGACGACACCGGCGAACATGGACAACGACTAGCGTCTCGGCGGCATCATCGCCGCCGGGAATGCGCAAGCGCATCTCGGTGTTTGGGCAGATGGTGGTTGACCTGGCATAATCGGGTCTCGATTAATTCAGAGCCACCTGAGGTTCCGAGTTCACGTCCGACCGCCGGATTGAAGCGGCGGGCCAGGGCGACAAACGATCGAAGAGGACATCATGAAAGCTGATATTCATCCCGCCTACGAGGAGACCACGGTGCTCTGCGGGTGTGGCAACACCTTCCAGACCCGCAGCACCAAGCCGGGCGGCCGCGTCGTCGTCGAGGTCTGCTCGCAGTGCCACCCGTTCTACACCGGCAAGCAGAAGATCCTCGACAGCGGCGGCCGCGTCGCCCGCTTCGAGAAGCGCTACGGCAAGCGCAAGGGCGCTGCTGCTGACGCCGCGGAGAACGCGGACAAATAGCTGAATTGCCGACGCCCGAACTGTGCGTGAACTTGCACAGGCCGGGCGTCGGTTCGCGTTTAGCGGCAATGAGCTCAGCTCAAGAGAAGCAGCTCCAGGAGGTGTGGCATGACGCAGCCGGTTAATACGATCGACGTGCTGCTCGCCGAACACGCCGCGCTCGAGCATCGGCTGGCCGATCCGCAGCTGCACAGCGACCCCGTCGAAGCCCGCAAAGCCGGACGCCGATTCGCCCGGTTGGCCCCGATCATCGCCACGCACCGCAAACTGGCGTCGGCTCGCGGCGACCTGGACACTGCGCGTGAACTGGCCGCCGACGACGACTCCTTCGTCGATGAGGTCACCGAGCTTGCCGCGCGGGTCGCCGAACTCGACACCCAGCTGACCGACATGTTGGCGCCACGCGATCCGCACGACGCCGACGATGTCGTGCTCGAGGTCAAATCCGGTGAGGGCGGCGAAGAATCGGCATTGTTCGCCGCTGATCTCGCGCGGATGTATATCCGCTACGCGGAGCGCCATGGCTGGACGGTGACCGTGCTGGACGAGACGATCTCGGACCTGGGTGGCTACAAGGACGCGACGCTGACGATCGCCAGCAAGGGCGACTCGGTCGACGGGGTGTGGTCGCGGCTGAAGTTCGAGGGCGGCGTGCACCGGGTGCAGCGCGTCCCGGTAACGGAATCTCAAGGGCGCGTGCATACTTCGGCCGCGGGTGTACTGGTCTATCCAGAACCCGAGGAAGTCGGTGCGGTGCAGATCGACGAGTCGGATCTGCGTATCGATGTCTACCGCTCCTCAGGCAAGGGTGGGCAGGGCGTCAACACCACCGACTCCGCGGTGCGAATCACGCATCTGCCCACCGGGATTGTCGTCACCTGCCAGAACGAACGCTCGCAGCTACAGAACAAGACTCGCGCGCTGCAGGTGCTGGCCGCGCGGCTGCAGGTGGTCGCGGAGGAGCAGGCGCAGGCCGATGCGTCGGCGGATCGGGCCAGTCAGATCCGCACGGTGGACCGCAGCGAACGCATCCGCACCTACAACTTCCCGGAGAACCGGATCGCCGACCACCGGATCAATTTCAAGGCCCACAATCTCGATCAGGTCCTCGACGGTGACCTCGACGCGCTCTTCGACGCGCTGAGCGCCGCCGACAAGCAATCGAGACTGCAACAGGCATGACCGTCCTGCGGCATGCCATCGATTGTGCTGCGGCGCAACTCGCCGAAGCGGGGATCGATTCTGCTCGTCACGATGCCGAGCAGTTGGCCGCTCACCTCGCCGGGACCGAACGCGGCCGACTCAGCCTGGTCGAATCGCTCGATGAGGACTTCTTCACGCGCTACCGCGATGTCGTCGCCGCGCGTTCACGGCGGGTGCCGTTACAGCATCTGGTCGGGACGGAAGCTTTCGGGCCAGTGGTCCTGCACGTCGGTCCCGGGGTGTTCATACCGCGCCCGGAGACTGAAGCGATGTTGGCGTGGGCCATCGCGCAACGACTACCGATACGGCCGGTCATTGTCGATGTGTGCACCGGATCCGGTGCGCTGGCGCTGGCCTTGGCCCGGCACCTGGCCGATGCTCGTGTGATCGGCATCGACGATTCCGACGGGGCGCTGGATTACGCGCGTCGCAACGTCGAGGGCAGCTCCGTCGAACTGGTACGCGCCGATGCCGCCGCACCTGGCCTCCTTGCCGAGCTGGACGGACGGGCAGACCTGGTCGTCTCGAACCCGCCGTATGTTCCAGACGACGCCGTCGTGGAACCTGAAGTAGCCCAACATGATCCACCTCATGCGGTGTTCGGTGGACCGGACGGGATGACGGTGATCGCCGCGGTGGTGAGGCAGGCCGGACGCTGGTTACGCCCCGGCGGCTTGGTCGCCGTCGAACACGACGACACCACATCGACGAACACAGTCGAATTGGTCGAGAGCACTGGGCTTTTCGAAGACATCAAGGCTCGGCAAGATCTGGCCGGCCGGCCGAGGTTCGTGACGGCCCGGCGGGGGAGCGGGACGTAAATGGCTGAAGTCTTCGATTGCGCTGACCCCGAACGACGTTCGGCCGGAATCACCTCAGCGGTAGGGGCGCTCAAAGGCGGCCGGTTGGTGGTGATGCCGACGGACACCGTCTACGGTATCGGCGCCGACGCTTTCGACAACACTGCGGTGGCGGCGCTGTTGTCGGCGAAAGGACGCGGACGTGACATGCCGGTGGGCGTGCTCGTCGGGTCGTGGCACACCATCGAAGGCCTGGTCTACACCGTGCCCGATGGTGCACGAGAACTGATCCGCGCCTTCTGGCCGGGCGCGCTGAGTCTGGTGGTGTCGCAAGCGCCGTCGCTGCAATGGGATCTCGGTGATGCCCGCGGCACGGTCATGCTGCGGATGCCGCTACACCCGGTTGCCATCGAGTTGCTGCGTGAAGTCGGACCGATGGCGGTGTCCAGTGCCAACATCTCCGGTCGCTCGCCCGCGGTCGACGCCGACGAAGCCCACGGCCAACTCGGCGATCTCGTCGCCGTCTACCTCGACGGGGGCCGCTGTGAGCAAGGCGCTGCCTCGACGATCGTTGATCTGACCGGGATCACCCCGCGGGTCCTGCGCGCCGGGCCGGTGAGCGTCGAGCGGATCGCGGAAGTGCTCGGAACGGACGCCGGAAGTTTGATCGCCTAACCGGCCGCACAGGTATTGAGGACTCAGGAAGGTACCGTACGGTCTCGTGGTGTCCCGCCAAGCCAGCGATCTAGCCAGCCTGATGGGCGGTTTGCACGCCCTGTCTGACCGCGGCGCCGGCGTCCCGCTGCGTGAGCTCGCACTCGTTGGGCTGACGGCGGCGATCATCACCTACTTCGCGACCGGCCCGGTGCGGGTGCTGGCCACCCGGTTGGGGGCGGTCGCCTATCCACGGGAACGCGATGTGCACGTCACGCCCACCCCCCGCATGGGCGGGCTGGCGATGTTCATCGGCGTGCTCTCCGCGGTTTTCCTCGCCTCTCAGCTTCCCGCGCTCACCCGCGGGTTCGTCTACTCCACCGGTATGCCAGCGGTGCTGGTGGCCGGTGCGGTGATCATGGGTATCGGGCTCATCGACGACCGCTGGGGCCTGGACGCGCTGACGAAGTTCGCCGGTCAGATCACCGCGGCCAGTGTGCTGGTGACCATGGGCGTCGCCTGGAGCGTGTTGTACATCCCGTTGGGGGGAGTCGGCACCATCGTGCTGGACCAGGCGTCGTCGATCTTGCTCACGCTGGCGTTGACGGTATCCATCGTCAACGCGATGAACTTCGTCGACGGACTCGATGGGCTGGCCGCCGGGCTGGGACTGATCACCGCCCTGGCGATCTGCATGTTCTCGGTCGGCCTGCTGCGCGACCACGGCGGTGATGTGCTGTTCTATCCGCCGGCCGTGATCTCGGTGGTGCTCGCGGGGGCGTGTCTGGGCTTCTTGCCGCACAACTTTCACCGAGCCAAGATCTTCATGGGCGACTCCGGCTCGATGCTCATCGGTTTGATGCTCGCTGCGGCCTCCACGACGACGGCCGGCCCCATCTCACAGAACGCCTACGGCGCCCGCGATGTGTTTGCCTTACTGTCACCGTTTCTTTTAGTGGCCGCGGTGATGTTCGTGCCGATGCTCGACCTGCTGCTGGCGATCGTGCGCCGCACCCGCGCGGGCCGCAGCGCGTTCAGTCCCGACAAAATGCACTTGCATCACCGATTGCTGCAGATCGGTCATTCGCATCGCCGGGTGGTACTGCTCATCTATTTATGGGTGGGCATCGTCGCGTTCGGCGCCGCCAGCACAATATTTTTCAACCCGCGCGACACCGGCGCAGTGATGCTGGGCGCAATCGTCGTCGCGGGAGTCGCGACCGCGATCCCGCTTCTGCGCCGTCGCGACGACTACGTAGACGAGGACTACGACGAGCAGTAGTAGTGGCGCTGACCTTGTGGTACGGTGCTGGTAGAACCCCGAAAAGAACCTCGCGGGTTGCCGGCCAACCGGCTCGACGGACGCGAATCCGAACGTGCCGGATCACGACCGACAGAGGGAGCTACCCCTTGAGCGATTCGCCTGTGACGTGCGATACGCTCGGCGGGCCACCGATCAGTCGGTCGGAACGTTTCCGCTCTACCAATCCGGAGTGAGGTGCTGCAGTGACGACACCAGCGCAGGACGCGCCGTTGGTGTTTCCCTCTGTTGCTTTCCGCCCGGTCCGGCTATTTGTCCTCAGCATTGCGCTCACTGCGGTAGCACTGGTCGCCGCCGGCTTGTCCGGTCACTGGAGGGTCGGGGTGTTCTTCGGCGTCGGGTTGCTACTCGGTTTGCTCAACGCGGTTCTGGTGAGTCGTTCGGTCGCGTCGATCACGGCCAAAGACCATCCGATGAAAAGCACCATGGCGCTGAATTCGGCGGCCCGCCTGGCGATTATCACCGTCATCGGACTGATCATCGCTTACATTTTCCGGCCCGCCGGACTGGGCGTGGTGTTCGGATTGGCGCTCTTCCAGGTGCTGTTGGTGGCGGCGACGGCACTTCCGGTATGGAAGAAACTGCGCACCGGCGACTGGGTGTCCGACCCTCCGGACGATTCCGAGGGCGGCGTCATCGCGGGATCGGAAGGAACGGAAGGAAGGAACACCAGCAATGACTGAGACGATCTTCCTGGCCGAACCCGCGATCGAGGTCGGCGAGCACAAGCACGCCGTCTGGCTCGGGCTGACCGTCAACACCGACACGATTCTGTCGACAGCCATCGCCGCGGTCATCGTCCTCGCCTTAGCCTTCTTCCTGCGCGCGAAGATCACCTCGACCGGCGTACCCAGCGGAGTTCAGCTGTTCTGGGAGGCCATCACCGTCCAGATGCGCGATCAGATCGAGGCCGCAGTCGGGATGCGGATCGCGCCGTTCGTGTTGCCACTCGCGGTCACCATCTTCGTCTTCATCTTGGTCTCGAACTGGCTGTCGGTGCTGCCGTTGCAGTACACCGACAAATCCGGGCGCACCACCGAGTTGCTCAGCTCGGCGGCTGCGGACATCAATTACGTTCTCGCACTTGCCCTTTTCGTGTTTGTCAGCTACCACGTGGCTGGCATCTGGCGTCGCGGCATCGTCGGACACCCGCTCGCCGTGCTCAAGGGCCACGTGGCCTTCCTGGCCCCGATCAACCTGGTCGAAGAACTCGCGAAGCCGATCTCGTTGTCACTGCGACTTTTCGGCAATATCTTCGCCGGTGGCATCCTGGTCGCGCTGATCGCGCTCTTCCCGCCCTACATCATGTGGGCACCCAACGCGATCTGGAAAGCGTTCGACATGTTCGTCGGCGCCATCCAGGCGTTCATCTTCTCGATTCTGACCATCTTGTACTTCAGTCAAGCCATGGAGATCGAGGATCATCACGACTGAGACCACCATGAATTGGCCTGAGCCACACATCATTACAGAAACCTGGTAGATCCCTACCAAATAAAGGAGGAAGAGAATGGCCCTGGACCCCCAAGTTGCGGCCGCTGCACTCATCGGCGGTGGACTGATCATGGGTGGCGGTGCAATCGGCGCCGGCATCGGCGACGGCATTGCCGGTAACGCGTTGGTTGCAGGTATCGCACGGCAACCCGAGGCGCAAGGCCGGCTGTTTACGCCGTTCTTCATTACCGTCGGTCTGGTTGAGGCGGCCTACTTCATCAACCTGGCGTTTATGGCGCTGTTCGTATTCGCCACCCCCGTCGGCTAGTTCGCAGTGATGGGCGACTTGACCCTGAGTGTTCTGGCGTCCAGCCAGGCAGAGGGAGGTAACAACTTCCTCGTTCCAAACGGCACTTTCTTCTTCGTGCTGGCCATCTTTCTTGTCGTGCTCGGCATCATCGGCACTTTCGTCGTGCCGCCGATCCTGAAGGTGTTGCGCGAGCGCGACAACATGGTCGCCAAGACTGCTGCCGATAGCAGGAAGGCGAATGAGCAGTTCGAAGCCGCCCAGGCCGATTACGAGAAAGCCATGAAGGACGCTCGAGTCCAGGCGTCGTCCTTCCGGGATGGCGCGCGGGCGGAAGGTCGGAAGGTCGTCGACGACGCACGCGCTGGTGCTGAGCTGCAGGTGTTGGCGACGTTGCAGCAGGCTTCCGAGCAATTGAAGCGGGAGCGCGATGCCGTGGAATTGGATTTGCGTGCCAACGTGGGGGCGATGTCGGCGACCCTGGCCAGTCGAATTCTCGGCGTGGACGTCACTACCTCGGCCTCAACAAGGTAATCACCTATGTCGACATTTATAGGACAGCTGGTTGGCTTCGCGGCCATTGTGTTGTTGGTGGTGCGCTATGTCGTGCCACCGGTGCGCAAATTGATGGCCGCTCAGCAGCAGACGGTGCGCCAACAGTTGGACGATGCGGCTTCGGCCGCCGAGCGGCTGACCGAGTCGACGACGGCCCATAGCAAGGCTGTGGAAGCCGCCAAGTCGGACGCTGAGCGGGTCGTCGAAGAGGCCAAGGTGGACGCGGAGCGCATCACCGAACAGCTCCAGGCGCAGGCCGAGATCGACGCGGAGCGCATCAAATCGCAAGGTGTACGCCAGGCTGAACTGCTGCGGGCACAGCTGAGCCGTCAGCTTCGTTTGGAGCTCGGGCACGAATCTGTGCGCCAGGCAGAGGAATTGGTGCGCAACTACGTCGCCGACGCGGCGCAGCAGTCGGCCACGGTCGATCGCTTCCTGGACGAGCTTGATGCCATGGCGCCTGCGGCGGTCGACGTCAAATACCCCTTGATGGCGAGGTTGCGCTCGGCCAGTCGGCGGGCGCTGAAAAGCCTCACGGACCGATTCGACGTCATAGCCAAGGATCTCGACAATCAGGGTCTGGAAAAGCTTGCTGCTGAGCTGGTTTCGGTAAGCAAAATGCTGAACGACGAACTCGTCGTCACCCGGTATCTGACCTTGCCTTCCGAAGACGCAGCACCGCGGGTCAGGCTGCTCGAGCGGCTGCTATCCGGCAAAGTCGGCGATCCCACCTTGGAGTTGTTACGGACGGCGGTTTCGGAGCGCTGGTCTACCAACGCGGACATTGTCGACGCCATCGAACACGTGGCACGGCAAGCGTTGTTGGAAGTCGCCGCACGCGAGGAGCGGGTCGACGAGGTCGAAGATCAGTTGTTCCGGTTTGCCCGGATCCTTGAGGCGCAGCCGCGCCTCGGCGTCCTGTTAGGCGAATACGGCGCTCCAGCCGAAGGTCGAGTCGGATTGCTGCGCAACGTGCTCAGCAGCGCGACCGGCAGGAGCAACCGGATTACGAACGCACTGCTGTCCCAGACTATTGAGCTGTTGAGAGGTCAGTCGGCCGACGACGCCGTGATGTTCTTGGCCGAAGCGGCGGTGGCACGGCGCAACGAAGTTGTCGCGCAAGTCAGTGCGGCGGCCGAACCCAGTGCAGCGCAGCGCACTCGCCTCACCGAAGTGCTCAGCCGCATCTATGGTCATCCGGTGGCGGTGCAGCTGCAGATCGACGCCGCATTGCTGGGGGGGCTCCTCATCGCCGTGGGCGATGAAGTGATCGACGGAACGCTTTCGTCCCGTCTGACCGCGGCCGAGGCTCAACTGCCCGACTGAACACGAACTTAGTCAGCAATAACCGAAGTAGGAAGACGAAAAGCTATGGCCGAGTTGACAATCTCCGCTGATGACATCCAGAGCGCGATCGAAGAGTATGTAGATTCCTTCACCTCCGACACCTCGCGCGAGGAAGTCGGTACGGTCATCGATGCCGGGGACGGCATCGCGCACGTCGAGGGTCTGCCGTCGGTGATGACCCAGGAGCTGCTCGAGTTCCCGGGTGGTGTCCTCGGTGTCGCCCTCAACCTCGACGAGCACAGCATCGGCACGGTGATCCTCGGTGACTTCGAGAAGATCGAACAAGGCCAGCAGGTCAAGCGCACCGGCGAAGTCCTGTCGGTCCCCGTCGGCGACGCGTTTCTGGGGCGGGTGGTCAACCCCCTCGGCCAGCCGATCGACGGCGCCGGCGACATCGAAGCGGAGAAGCGGCGCGCGCTTGAACTGCAGGCGCCGTCGGTGGTGGAGCGGCAGAGCGTTAAGGAGCCGCTGCAGACCGGGATCAAGGCCATTGACGCAATGACACCGATCGGCCGTGGCCAGCGTCAGCTGATCATCGGCGACCGCAAGACCGGCAAGACCACTGTCTGCGTCGACACCATCCTCAACCAGCGCCAGAACTGGGAGACGGGCGACGAGAAGAAGCAGGTGCGCTGCGTCTACGTGGCCATCGGGCAGAAGGGCACCACGATCGCCTCCGTCCGCCGCGTCCTGGAAGAGGGCGGCGCGATGGACTACACCACCATCGTCGCGGCGCCGGCATCGGATGCCGCAGGCTTCAAATGGCTTGCGCCATACACCGGTTCGGCGATCGCCCAGCACTGGATGTACCAGGGCAAGCACGTGCTGATCGTCTTCGACGACTTGACCAAGCAGGCCGAGGCGTACCGCGCGATTTCGCTGCTGCTGCGCCGCCCGCCGGGTCGCGAAGCCTATCCCGGTGACGTGTTCTATCTGCACTCGCGGTTGTTGGAGCGCTGCGGAAAACTCTCCGACGAACTCGGTGCTGGTTCGCTGACCGGTTTGCCGATCATCGAGACCAAGGCCAACGACATCTCGGCCTACATCCCCACCAACGTCATCTCGATCACCGACGGCCAGTGCTTCCTGGAGACCGACCTGTTCAACCAGGGTGTCCGGCCGGCCATCAACGTCGGTGTCTCGGTGTCCCGGGTCGGCGGCGCCGCGCAGATCAAGGCAATGAAAGAGGTGGCAGGAAGTCTCCGTTTGGACCTGTCGCAGTACCGCGAACTGGAATCCTTCGCGGCCTTTGCCTCTGATCTGGACGCCACTTCGAAGGCGCAGTTGGCGCGTGGCGCACGGTTGGTCGAGCTGCTCAAGCAGCCACAAAACCAGCCGATGCCCGTCGAGGAGCAAGTCGTATCCATGTTCCTGGGCACCGGGGGCCACCTCGACTCGGTGCCAGTCGAGGACGTCAAGCGGTTCGAAACCGAACTGCTGGACCACATCCGGGGCTCCGAAGAAAAGATTCTCGAAGAAATCCGCACGAGCCAGAAGCTCAGCGAGGAAAACGAGAACGCGCTCACCGAGGCCATCAATCACTTCAAGAAGGGCTTCGCGGCAACCGGTGGTGGGTCGGTGGTGCCCGACGAGCACGCCGAGGCCAAGGACGCAGACGAAAAAGAATCGGTGAAGGTCAAAAAGCCTGAGCCAAAGGATAAGGACGCCAAAAACGAGTCCAAGAAGGACAAGAAGTAGCTAACCATGGCTGCCACACTTCGCGAACTACGCGGGAGGATCCGCTCCGCGGGCTCGATCAAGAAGATCACCAAGGCCCAGGAGTTGATCGCGACGTCGCGCCTTCCCAAGGCGCAGAATCGCCTCGAATCCGCCCGGCCCTATGCCTTCGAGATCACCCGGATGCTCAGCACCCTGGCCGGCGAATCCGCTCTGGACCATCCGTTGCTCGTCGAGCGCGCGGAACCGAAGCGGGCAGGTGTGCTGGTGGTGTCGTCGGACCGCGGTCTGTGCGGCGCATACAACTCCAGCATCTTCCGTCGCTCCGAACAACTTTTCTCGCAGCTTCGCGATGAAGGAAAAGAGCCGGTCCTCTACACAGTGGGCCGGAAAGCGCAGGGCTATTACACCTTCCGGAACTGGGACATCGCCGCGTCGTGGTCGGGATTCTCTGAGCAACCCCAGTACGAGAACGCCGCGGAGATCGGTTCGACCTTGGTGGATGCGTTCATGAAGGGCGCCGGGGATGACGACGATCAGCAGGCCGACGACATTGCGGGCGTCGACGAATTGCACATCGTGTACTCGGAGTTCAAGTCGATGATGTCGCAGACGGCGGTGGCCCACCGGATGGCTCCGCTGGTCGTGGAGTATGTCGAGGAAGACACCGGGCCGCGCACCCTGTACTCGTTCGAACCGGATGCCACGACGCTGTTCGAGGCGTTGCTCCCGCGCTACCTGACCACGCGGGTTTATGCATCCATGCTCGAGTCCGCCGCATCGGAGCTGGCGTCGCGCCAGCGGGCGATGAAATCGGCCACCGACAACGCCGACGACCTCATCAAGGCTCTGACGCTGGAGGCTAACCGCGAGCGGCAGGCCCAGATCACCCAGGAAATCAGCGAAATCGTCGGTGGCGCAAACGCGCTCGCCGACGCCGCTAAGTAGCCCCACAAGGAAGCGAAAAAGATTATGAGCGCTACTGTCGAGAAGACCGACAAGCCGACGAAGTCGGACACCAGCGGCCGCGTGGTACGAGTGACCGGGCCGGTCGTCGACGTCGAGTTCCCGCGGGGTTCGGTCCCCGAGTTGTTCAACGCACTGCACGCCGAGGTCACGTTCGAGGAGCTGAAGAAAACCCTCACATTGGAGGTGGCAAACCACCTCGGTGACAATTTGGTTCGCACCATCTCGATGCAGCCAACCGACGGCCTGGTGCGCGGCGTCGAGGTAACCGACACCGGCAATTCGATCACCGTGCCGGTCGGTGAGGACGTCAAGGGCCATGTCTTCAACGCGCTGGGCTACTGCCTGGACAAGCCGGGATACGGAGAAGACTTCGAGCACTGGTCGATTCACCGCAAGCCGCCCGCCTTCGAGGATCTCGAACCCCGTACCGAGATGCTCGAGACCGGCTTGAAAGTGGTGGACCTACTTACTCCGTACGTGCGTGGCGGCAAGATCGCCTTGTTCGGCGGCGCCGGCGTGGGCAAAACCGTGCTGATCCAGGAGATGATCAACCGCATCGCTCGTAACTTCGCCGGTACGTCGGTGTTCGCCGGCGTGGGCGAGCGCACCCGCGAGGGCAATGACCTCTGGGTCGAGCTCAAGGAAGCCGACGTGCTCAAGGACACCGCGCTGGTGTTCGGTCAGATGGATGAGCCGCCCGGTACCCGTATGCGGGTGGCGCTGTCCGCGCTGACGATGGCGGAGTGGTTCCGTGACGAGGCCGGCAAGGACGTGCTGCTGTTCATCGACAACATCTTCCGATTCACTCAGGCCGGCTCGGAGGTGTCGACACTGCTCGGCCGGATGCCGTCGGCGGTGGGTTATCAGCCCACGCTGGCCGACGAGATGGGCGAGTTGCAGGAGCGCATCACCTCCACGCGTGGCAAGTCGATTACGTCCATGCAAGCCGTCTACGTGCCTGCCGACGACTACACCGACCCGGCGCCCGCGACCACGTTCGCCCACCTGGACGCGACCACTGAGCTGTCTCGTAACGTGTTCTCCAAGGGCATCTTCCCCGCGGTGGACCCGCTGGCCTCGAGCTCGACCATCCTGGACCCCAGCGTCGTCGGTGAGGAGCACTACCGCGTGGCGCAGGAAGTGATCCGAATCCTGCAGCGGTACAAGGACCTTCAGGACATCATTGCGATTCTGGGTATCGACGAGCTGTCCGAAGAGGACAAGCAGCTGGTCAACCGCGCCCGGCGTATTGAGCGGTTCCTCTCACAGAACATGATGGCGGCCGAGCAGTTCACCGGTCAGCCGGGTTCGACGGTCCCGGTGAAGGAGACAATCGAGGCCTTCGACCGGTTGTCCAAGGGCGATTTCGACCATGTGCCCGAGCAGGCCTTCTTCCTGATCGGTGGCCTGGACGACCTGGCCAAGAAGGCCGAGACCCTTGGTGCCAAGCTCTAACCTCTGGTCGACTCGAAAGGTGGTGTGAAATGGCCGAATTGAACGTTGAGATCGTCGCCGTCGATCGAAAGATCTGGTCGGGTGAGGCAACGTTCCTCTTCACCCGCACCACCGCCGGCGAGATTGGGATCCTGCCCCGCCATATCCCATTGGTTGCCCAGCTGGTCGATGACGCCATGGTGCGCGTCGAACGGGAAGGCGAAGACGACCTGCGCATTGCGGTAGACGGCGGCTTCTTGTCGGTGACCGAGGAGGCAGTGACGGTTCTCGCCGAATCCGCCGAGTTCGAGTCGGAGATCGATGAGAGCGCCGCGAAGACCGATTCGGAGTCCGACGATCCCCGCGTTGCCGCCAGGGGGCGCGCCAGGTTGCGCGCCGTCGGCGCGATCGATTAACCGCCGATGAGCGCGCCCATGGTTGGCATGGCCGTGCTCGTCGTCGTGTTGGGGCTGGCGGTTCTCGCCCTGAGCTATCGGCTGTTGAAGCTGCGACAGGGTGGAACGGCAGGGATCATGCGGGACATTCCCGCGGTCGGTGGCCACGGCTGGCGGCACGGCGTGATTCGCTACCGCGGCGGTGAAGCCGCGTTCTACCGGCTGTCGAGTCTGCGCTTGTGGCCGGATCGCCGGCTCGGCCGGCGCGGTGTGGAGATCGTGGCCCGGCGTGCGCCGCGCGGCGACGAGTTCGACATCATGACAGACGAGATCGTCGTTCTGGAACTGCGCGACACCACACAAGACCGCAGGTCGGGCTACGAGCTGGCGCTCGACCAGGGCGCATTAACCGCGTTCTTGTCGTGGCTGGAGTCCCGTCCGTCACCGCGCGCCCGTCGTCGCAGTGTCTAGGGCTGCTATCAAATACCAAGCAGCGCAGCGGTTTCGGCTATCCCGCGCTGGTGGCGCCGCCACCCGGTTTCCAGAGCACATCCCCCTCGGGGTTGGCGACCCGCGACAGGATGAAGAGCAGATCTGAGAGCCGGTTCAGATATTTCGCCGGCAGCACGCTGACCCCGTCTTGGTGAGCGTCGACCGCGGCCCAGGCCGATCGCTCTGCGCGGCGCACGATGGTGCGAGCGACGTGCAACAGCGCCGACAACGGCGAACCGCCTGGAAGCACAAAGGAGTTCAGCGCCGGTAGCGGCTCGTTGAAGGTGTCGCACCACCGTTCGAGCCGGTCGATGTAGTCCTGCGGGACCCGCAGCGGAGGGTGTTCGGGGTCTGGCACGACCGGCGTCGAGAGATCCGCGCCGGCGTCGAACAAGTCGTTCTGGATCTGCCGCAGCACTCCGGCGATTGTCTGGTCAGGCGCACCCAGCGCAATCGCGGTGCCGATTGCAGAGTTGGCCTCGTCGCAATCTGCGTACGCCATCAGTCGGGCATCGTTCTTCGAGACCCGCGAAAAGTCGCTCAACCCGGTCGTTCCGTCGTCGCCGGTTCGGGTATAGATGCGGGTCAGGTGTATCGCCATGGGAAAACCGTACTCGGCGACCGACCAGGCTGACTGACAAGCCGTTACCGCATCACTAAACTGGCGCGGGTGGCTGAGCGATTCGTGGTAACCGGGGGAAACCGGTTGTCCGGCGAAGTCGCCGTAGGCGGCGCCAAGAACAGCGTGCTCAAGCTGATGGCCGCAACGTTGCTGGCCGAAGGCACCAGCACCATCACCAACTGCCCGGACATTCTCGATGTGCCGTTGATGGCCGAGGTACTGCGCGGCCTGGGAGCCACCGTCGAACTCGACGGCGACGTCGCCCGCATCACCTCGCCCGACGAACCCAAATACGACGCCGACTTCGCGGCGGTGCGGCAGTTTCGGGCCTCGGTCTGTGTGCTCGGCCCGCTGGTCGGCCGTTGCAAGCGAGCCAAGGTCGCCCTCCCGGGTGGTGATGCCATCGGATCGCGGCCGCTCGACATGCACCAGGCGGGGCTGCGCCAGCTGGGCGCGACGTGCAACATCGAGCACGGCTGTGTCGTCGCTCACGCGGATACGTTGCGCGGCGCGGAGATTCAACTGGAATTCCCCTCCGTAGGAGCCACCGAGAACATCCTGATGGCCGCGGTCCTGGCCGAGGGCGTCACCACAATCCACAACGCGGCGCGCGAACCCGACGTGGTCGATCTGTGCACGATGCTCAACCAAATGGGCGCCCAGGTTGAAGGCGCGGGCTCGCCGACCATGACCATCACTGGTGTCCCACGGCTGTATCCCACTGAGCACCGCGTCATCGGGGACCGCATTGTGGCCGCGACCTGGGGCATTGCCGCCGCGATTACCCGCGGGGACATCTCGATCACCGGTGTCGACCCGGCGCATCTTCAAGTGGTGCTGCACAAACTGCACGACGCGGGTGCCACCGTCACCCAGACGGACAACAGCTTCCGGGTGGCGCAGTACGAGCGCCCGAAGGCCATGAACGTCGCCACGCTGCCGTTTCCCGGGTTCCCGACCGATCTGCAGCCGATGGCGATCGCGCTGGCGTCGATCTCGGACGGCACCTCGATGATCACGGAGAACGTCTTCGAGGCGCGGTTCCGGTTCGTCGAAGAAATGATCCGGCTCGGCGCCGATGCCCGCACCGACGGGCATCACGCCGTGCTGCGGGGTCTCCCGCAACTCTCCAGCGCCCCGGTGTGGTGTTCGGACATCCGCGCCGGCGCCGGATTAGTGCTCGCCGGGCTGGTCGCCGACGGCGACACCGAGGTCCACGACGTCTTCCACATCGACCGTGGCTACCCGTTATTCGTCGAGAACCTGGCGATTTTGGGAGCGGAGATCGAGCGGGTACAGTAACCCGAAGTTGTTGCCCACCAGGCGCGGTCGTTCACGAAGATGACCGAAACCGGGGCTTGACTCCCCTACCGGATCTGTATTAAGCTGGCAGGGTTGCCCCGAAGCGGGCGAAACCAAGTAAGAGTGTTGTTTGAGAACTCAATAGTGTGTTTGGTGTTTTTGTTTGTTGTTGTTTTTTGACCACACGTAAACACTCCCCGTGTGAGGGTGTGGTCGCAATTTATTTAGATGCCAGTTTTGGCGTCTTTTTGTTAGGTCAGATTTTCTCTGATTCGAAATGCACCTCGTTCGCGAGGAGTTTTTGTTTGGAGAGTTTGATCCTGGCTCAGGACGAACGCTGGCGGCGTGCTTAACACATGCAAGTCGAACGGAAAGGCCTCTTCGGAGGTACTCGAGTGGCGAACGGGTGAGTAACACGTGGGTAATCTGCCCTGCACTTCGGGATAAGCCTGGGAAACTGGGTCTAATACCGAATACGACCATTTAGCGCATGCTTTATGGTGGAAAGCTTTTGCGGTGTGGGATGGGCCCGCGGCCTATCAGCTTGTTGGTGGGGTGACGGCCTACCAAGGCGACGACGGGTAGCCGGCCTGAGAGGGTGTCCGGCCACACTGGGACTGAGATACGGCCCAGACTCCTACGGGAGGCAGCAGTGGGGAATATTGCACAATGGGCGCAAGCCTGATGCAGCGACGCCGCGTGGGGGATGAAGGCCTTCGGGTTGTAAACCTCTTTCAGCAGGGACGAAGCGCAAGTGACGGTACCTGCAGAAGAAGCACCGGCCAACTACGTGCCAGCAGCCGCGGTAATACGTAGGGTGCGAGCGTTGTCCGGAATTACTGGGCGTAAAGAGCTCGTAGGTGGTTTGTCGCGTTGTTCGTGAAAACCGGGGGCTTAACCCTCGGCGTGCGGGCGATACGGGCAGACTGGAGTACTGCAGGGGAGACTGGAATTCCTGGTGTAGCGGTGGAATGCGCAGATATCAGGAGGAACACCGGTGGCGAAGGCGGGTCTCTGGGCAGTAACTGACGCTGAGGAGCGAAAGCGTGGGGAGCGAACAGGATTAGATACCCTGGTAGTCCACGCCGTAAACGGTGGGTACTAGGTGTGGGTTTCCTTCCTTGGAATCCGTGCCGTAGCTAACGCATTAAGTACCCCGCCTGGGGAGTACGGCCGCAAGGCTAAAACTCAAAGGAATTGACGGGGGCCCGCACAAGCGGCGGAGCATGTGGATTAATTCGATGCAACGCGAAGAACCTTACCTGGGTTTGACATGCACAGGACGCGTCTAGAGATAGGCGTTCCCTTGTGGCCTGTGTGCAGGTGGTGCATGGCTGTCGTCAGCTCGTGTCGTGAGATGTTGGGTTAAGTCCCGCAACGAGCGCAACCCCTATCTTATGTTGCCAGCGGGTAATGCCGGGGACTCGTGAGAGACTGCCGGGGTCAACTCGGAGGAAGGTGGGGATGACGTCAAGTCATCATGCCCCTTATGTCCAGGGCTTCACACATGCTACAATGGCCGGTACAAAGGGCTGCGATGCCGCAAGGTTAAGCGAATCCTTTTAAAGCCGGTCTCAGTTCGGATCGGGGTCTGCAACTCGACCCCGTGAAGTCGGAGTCGCTAGTAATCGCAGATCAGCAACGCTGCGGTGAATACGTTCCCGGGCCTTGTACACACCGCCCGTCACGTCATGAAAGTCGGTAACACCCGAAGCCAGTGGCCTAACCTTTTGGAGGGAGCTGTCGAAGGTGGGATCGGCGATTGGGACGAAGTCGTAACAAGGTAGCCGTACCGGAAGGTGCGGCTGGATCACCTCCTTTCTAAGGAGCACCACGAAAAACACTCCAATTGGTGGGGTGTTAGCCGTGAGGGGTTCTCGTCTGTAGTGGACGAAGGACCGGGTGCACAACAGCACGCAAATCGCCAGACACACTATTGGGCACTGAGACAACACTCAGTTATTTCGAGTGGTGTCCCTCCATTTTGGTGGTGGGGTGTGGTGTTTGAGTATTGGATAGTGGTTGCGAGCATCTAAATGGATGCGTTGCCCTTCGTGGTGGCGTGTTCATTAAATGTGTAATTTTAATTTTTGGTTTTTGTGTTTGTAAGTGTTTAAGGGCACATGGTGGATGCCTTGGCATCGAGAGCCGATGAAGGACGTGGGAGGCTGCGATATGCCTCGGGGAGCTGTCAACCGAGCGTTGATCCGAGGATTTCCGAATGGGGAAACCCAACACGAGTTATGTCGTGTTACCCGCACCTGAATATATAGGGTGCGGGAGGGAACGCGGGGAAGTGAAACATCTCAGTACCCGTAGGAGAAGAAAACAATTGTGATTCCGTAAGTAGTGGCGAGCGAACGCGGAACATGGCTAAACCGCATGCATGTGATACCGGGTAGGGGTTGTGTGTGCGGGGTTGTGGGATTGATACATCTTGGCTCTACCTAGCCGAGGGGCAGTCAGAAAGTGTCGTAGTTAGCGGAAGTGGTCTGGGACGGCCTGCCGTAGACGGTGAAAGCCCGGTACGCGAAAACTTGACACCTGCCTTGTTTCAATTCCCGAGTAGCAGCGGGCCCGTGAAATCTGCTGTGAATCTGCCGGGACCACTCGGTAAGCCTAAATACTTCTCGATGACCGATAGCGGACTAGTACCGTGAGGGAATGGTGAAAAGTACCCCGGGAGGGGAGTGAAATAGTACCTGAAACCGTGTGCCTACAATCCGTCAGAGCCTCCTTGTGGGGTGATGGCGTGCCTTTTGAAGAATGAGCCTGCGAGTCAGGGACACGTCGCAAGGTTAACCCGTGTGGGGTAGCCGCAGCGAAAGCGAGTCTGAATAGGGCGCTTGAGTGGCGTGTTCTGGACCCGAAGCGGAGTGATCTACCCATGGCCAGGGTGAAGCGCGGGTAAGACCGCGTGGAGGCCCGAACCCACTTAGGTTGAAGACTGAGGGGATGAGCTGTGGGTAGGGGTGAAAGGCCAATCAAACTCCGTGATAGCTGGTTCTCCCCGAAATGCATTTAGGTGCAGCGTTACGTGTTTCACCACGGAGGTAGAGCTACTGGATGGCCAATGGGCCCTAAAAGGTTACTGACGTCAGCCAAACTCCGAATGCCGTGGTGTATAGCGTGGCAGTGAGACGGCGGGGGATAAGCTCCGTGCGTCGAGAGGGAAACAGCCCAGATCGCCGGCTAAGGCCCCTAAGCGTGTGCTAAGTGGAAAAGGATGTGCAGTCGCAGAGACAACCAGGAGGTTGGCTTAGAAGCAGCCACCCTTGAAAGAGTGCGTAATAGCTCACTGGTCAAGTGATTGTGCGCCGATAATGTAGCGGGGCTCAAGCACACCGCCGAAGCCGCGGCAACCGCAAGGTTGGGTAGGGGAGCGTTCCTCATTCAGAGAAGCTATCGGGTGACCGGTGGTGGAGGATGGGGAAGTGAGAATGCAGGCATGAGTAGCGATTAGGCAAGTGAGAACCTTGCCCGCCGAAAGACCAAGGGTTCCTGGGCCAGGCCAGTCCGCCCAGGGTGAGTCGGGACCTAAGGCGAGGCCGACAGGCGTAGTCGATGGACAACGGGTTGATATTCCCGTACCCGTGTATGAGCGTCCCTGATGAATCCATTCTGCTAACCACCCAAATGGTGGTCTATCAATCCCTTCGGGGTGCGAGGACTATCGGCTGCGTGGGACCCGAATGGGTAGTAGTCAAGCGATGGGGTGACGCAGGAAGGTAGCCGTACCAGTCAGTGGTAATACTGGGGCAAGCCTGTAGGGAGAGCGATAGGCAAATCCGTCGCTCATATTCCTGAGAGGTGATGCATAGCCGATTGAGGCGAATTCGGTGATCCTCAGCTGCCAAGAAAAGCCTCTAGCGAGCGCATACATGGCCCGTACCCCAAACCAACACAGGTGGTCAGGTAGAGAATACCAAGGCGTACGAGATAACTATGGTTAAGGAACTCGGCAAAATACCCCCGTAACTTCGGGAGAAGGGGGGCCGGCATACCGTGAACAGCCTTGCGCTGGGAGCGGAAACCGGTCGCAGAAACCAGCGAGAAGCGACTGTTTACTAAAAACACAGGTCCGTGCGAAGTCGCAAGACGATGTATACGGACTGACGCCTGCCCGGTGCTGGAAGGTTAAGAGGACCCGTTAACCCGTAAGGGTGAAGCGGAGAATTTAAGCCCCAGTAAACGGCGGTGGTAACTATAACCATCCTAAGGTAGCGAAATTCCTTGTCGGGTAAGTTCCGACCTGCACGAATGGCGTAACGACTTCTCGACTGTCTCAACCATAGACTCGGCGAAATTGCACTACGAGTAAAGATGCTCGTTACGCGCGGCAGGACGAAAAGACCCCGGGACCTTCACTACAACTTGGTATTGTTGTTCGTTACGGTTTGTGTAGGATAGGTGGGAGACTGTGAAACTCTAACGCCAGTTAGGGCGGAGTCATTGTTGAAATACCACTCTGATCGTATTGGACACCTAACGTCGAACCGTATATCCGGTTCACGGACAGTGCCTGGTGGGTAGTTTAACTGGGGCGGTTGCCTCCTAAAATGTAACGGAGGCGCCCAAAGGTTCCCTCAACCTGGACGGCAATCAGGTGTTGAGTGTAAATGCACAAGGGAGCTTGACTGCGAGACTTACAAGTCAAGCAGGGACGAAAGTCGGGATTAGTGATCCGGCACCTCTGAGTGGAAGGGGTGTCGCTCAACGGATAAAAGGTACCCCGGGGATAACAGGCTGATCTTCCCCAAGAGTCCATATCGACGGGATGGTTTGGCACCTCGATGTCGGCTCGTCGCATCCTGGGGCTGGAGCAGGTCCCAAGGGTTGGGCTGTTCGCCCATTAAAGCGGCACGCGAGCTGGGTTTAGAACGTCGTGAGACAGTTCGGTCTCTATCCGCCGCGCGCGTCAGAAACTTGAGGAAACCTGTCCCTAGTACGAGAGGACCGGGACGGACGAACCTCTGGTATACCAGTTGTCCCACCAGGGGCACGGCTGGATAGCTACGTTCGGACAGGATAACCGCTGAAAGCATCTAAGCGGGAAACCTTCTCCAAGATCAGGTTTCTCACCCTTTTAGAGGGATAAGGCCCCCCGCAGACTACGGGATCGATAGGTCAGACCTGGAAGCTCAGCAATGAGTGGAGGGAACTGGCACTAACCGGCCGAAAACTTACCAACACAATCGCAACCACGATTCCAAGTCCGAGGACAAATCTGTCGCGGACCACCACACCCCCCACCAGAACTAACTTGTATGGGTGAGATAAAATAATAGAGTTACGGCGGCCACAGCGACAGGGAAACGCCCGGTCCCATCCCGAACCCGGAAGCTAAGCCTGTCAGCGCCGATGATACTGCCCACTTGGGTGGAAAAGTAGGACACCGCCGAACATACACAAAAACACCCCCTTTTATTAGGGGGTGTTTTTGCATTTAAATTCAGTCAAATAATGTCAGACTCATTGATGCTTTTTGTTTCTCTAATTCGAGCAGGGTTCGCTTCCGGCCGAGGCCGCCGCCAAAACCAGTGAGGCTGCCATTGGCGCCGATAACGCGATGGCACGGCACGATAATCGCGATCGGATTATGACCATTGGCCAATCCCACCGCGCGGGCCGCGCCGGGCGCCCCGATCTGTTCGGCGATTTGTCCATACGACCGGGTTTGTCCATACGGGATTGTCAGCAGCGCCTTCCACACCCGCCGTTGGAACTCAGTGCCCGCAAGATCCAGTTCGATATCGAAATCGGTGAGCTCGCCGGCGAAATACGCGCAGAGCTGGTCGACAACGTCATCGAAGCCGCTTGGTTCGGGGGACCAGTCGGCTCGGTTCGGTTCGTAGGTCTGATCGACCATTCGTAGATTTGTCAGCACCCCGCCGCGCCCAGCGAGCGTCAGGGTTCCGATCGGGCTACCGATGGTGCGGTACTGGATCATGCGACCTCCTGTGGCGGCCAATGGTTGACCGGATGTTCGAGCGTGGTCCACAAATGCTGGGTGGCGTAGGAGCGCCAGGGCCGCCAACGCGCGCTGCGTTCGATCAGGGCCCGTTGATGCGTGGGCAATCCCAGCTGCTTGGCGGCTAGCTGAAGACCAAGATCGCTGGCGGGGAACGCATCTGGATCTCCTAGGCCGCGCATCGCGATCACCTCTGCCGTCCAGGGCCCGACTCCGGGCAGCGCCAGCAGTTGGGTCCGCGCGCATTCCCAGTCGCTGCCGGCGTCCAAGATGACGCTTTTGTCGGCTAGTCCGGCAACCAGGGCGCTCAGGGTGCGCTGCCGGGCCTTGGGGACTGCCAGATGGATGGGATCGATGTCTGCGAGCTCTTCGACGGACGGGAAAGTGTGAGTCAACCCGCCGCCCGGATCGTCAACCGGTTGTCCGTACGCGGCGACCAATCTGCCGGCATGCGTCCTGGCCGCTTTGGTCGAAACCTGTTGGCCCAGAACCGCACGCACGGCGAGTTCGGCCTCGTCGACCGTGCGCGGAATGCGCTGTCCGGGTGCCTTGGTCACTGTCGGCGCCAAATCGGGGTCGCGGGTCAGCGTGTCCATCACCGCTTCGGGGTCGGCGTCGAGATCCAGGAGGCGTCGGCACCGGGCGATCGCGGTGGCAAGGTCGCGGAAGTCGTCGAGCACCACTTGGCAACGGACGTGATCGACTTCGGGCGTCAAGCCGACTAGGGCGTTGCCGCAGGGCAGCCGCAGGCTGCGTCGATACGCACCATCGCGGACTTCCTCGCAACCCGGTACGGCGCCGGCGGCCAGATGACCGAAAACGCCTTCGTAGGCGAACGGCACCCGGACCGGCAGCCGTAGACACACCGTTCCCGGCGAGGCCGCTGCGGATTTCGAGGAGCCGGTTCGGGCCGCCACGCGCTTGCGCAAGAACGTCGGCGTGGCTTCGAACACCAAGCGCACGGTGTCGTTGAACTGCCGGATGCTGGAAAACCCGGCGGCGAACGCGACGTCGCCGAACGGTAGGTCGGTGGTTTCGATCAGGACCCGGGCGGTCTGCGCTCGTTGTGCGCGGGCCAAAGCGAGGGGGCCGGCGCCGACTTCGGCCTGCAACATCCGCTCTAGCTGACGGGTCGTGTAGCCGAGATGAGCGGCGAGACCGCCGACGCCGTCGCGGTCCACCGTCCCATCGGCGATCAGCCGCATCGTCCGCGCCACGACGTCGCCGCGCACGTTCCATTCAGGAGAGCCGGGGGTCGCGTCGGGTCGGCAACGCTTACATGCCCGGAACCCCGCCCGTTGCGCAGCAGCGGCGGTGGCATAGAAACGCACGTTACGAGCAAACGGCGGCCGGACGGGACAGCTGGGCCGGCAATAGATCCGCGTCGTGCGCACCGCCGTGACGAACCAGCCGTCGAACCTGGCGTCCTTGGACTGCACCGCCCGGTAGCAGCGCTCGAAATCTTCGTGCACGTTTCAACAGTTACACCTATCCGCCGACAAGACTGGCGGAAAAGCGACATGGCAGTCGCGCCCGGGGTGGGCAGGCGGCGCGGTGGCTCTCGGCATCTAATATCCGGCATACCGGTCAGCGCGGCCGGTCTAGAGATGTGATCTGGGCGTAGCTCTGTCGTCGGGATGCGGCCTGCCGCTTGCCGGATTGCTCCCCGCCAATGAAAGGATTGCGCGAGTGAGTTTCCGCTGGCCGACATTGGCCGACGTCATTGCCACTCTCGACGTCAGTCGCATCGATGACCATCACTATGTCGCCACGCAGTTGGACAACCCGAACCACCACATCGTCGGAGGTCATATCGCCGCCCAGGCTCTGATGGCGGCAAGCCTGACTGCGCCTGGGCGCAGACCCCACAGCGTGCACGTCTACTACCTGCGTGCCGGTGATGCCCGTCACCCTGTTGACCTTCATGTCGACGTGGCCCGCGACGGCGGCGCGTTGTCCACCCGCAAGATCTCCGCCAGCCAGGATGGACAGATCCTGCTCGAAGCGCTCGCGTCGTTCAACGAGCCGTTCGACTCGCTGGACTATCAACAACCGATGCCCGACGTCACCGATCCGGACCTGCTTCCGCCCATGCAGGAGCAGTTGGCGGCCTATGCCGATGAACTGGACGGTCATTGGGTCGACCCACGGCCCTTCGAATTGCGCTATGTCGACCCGCCGCCGCGGCTTGCCGTCGACCTGGCCGAGCCGTCGCCGCGGTTGCGAATGTGGTGGCGGCCCAACGGGTTTGTCGTGGCCGACGAAGTGCTGCACAGCTGCCTACTGACCTACCTGTCCGGAACCACTATGGTCGAACCCGCACTCGTGATGCGGCGAGCCACGCCCGTCAGCACCTTTAACGCGCTCGTCGACCACGCATTGTGGTTTCACCGGCCGGTCGACTTGGCGGACTGGGTGCTGTCGGATCAGACGTCGTCCAGCGGTGTCGCCGGCCGGGGGTTGACGACGTCGACGATGTACAACCGCACCGGTGAACTCGTGTGCATTGCGACCCAGGAGCTCTACTTCGGCCGAGCCGCTACCCCAGCCTGAGTGCTCATCGGGCCGGCGTTTGTCGCGTGCGGACTAGCCGCGCCGAACGGTCGTCAGTAGCGTGGGCCGCATGTCTGCGGGGTTCGACGACAACCGCTTCGCCCGGGTCGTTAACGCGGTCGCGGTCCGCCTGATCAATGCGCCCGTGCTGGGCCGCCTGGTCGGACAGGGGCTTGTTGTCATTCGCTACACCGGGCGACGCTCCGGCAACACCTTCGAGATACCGGTCGGCTATCTACGCCGCGGTAATGCCGTCACTATCAATGTGGCCGCTCCGGACGGCAAAACCTGGTGGCGCAATTTCTTGGGGGCCGGCGCGGAACTCACATTGTTGGATTTCCGTGGCGCCGACCGTACCGGGCAGGCGACTGCCACTCGCTCTCCGAAGGGCCGAGTGAAAGTCACCGTGCAGCTTGGGTAGAGCTCGATTCGCCGAGCGCCTAAGCGCTCGATTTCACACGGTCAGAACAAGTTTGATTTAACCGGGCGAGGCCAGCCGGGTCGGCTGGTCATGCCCGCGAAGTGTCACCGTCTCGCCCAAAGACCAACGGGCACGCTCACTTTCGCTGGCGCCCCGCACGGCGTTCTCGGTCGCGAGTATCCGGCCTGAGTGCGACTTGGCCAATTCGCACAGCCGCGCTGCCTCGTTGACCGGTTCGCCGATCACGGTGTATTCGAACCGCTCTTTGGCGCCGACGTTGCCGGCGACGACCTGGCCGGCCGCGACGCCGATGCCGGCCTCGAGCTCGGACATCTCGACTGCCAGCCGGTCGCTGATGGCGCGTGCTGCGGCCAGTGCGTCGTCTTCCGGGCACTCCAGGTGATTCGGGGCGCCGAAGATTGCAAGCGCCGCATCGCCTTCGAACTTGTTGACCAGCCCGTGGTTTCGATCGACTTCGTCGACGACGATCGCGAAAAACCTGTTGAGCAGCGCAACGACGTCGGCAGGCCGTTGACTGGTCACCAGCTGCGTAGAGCCGACGATGTCAACGAACACAACGGCGACATGACGTTCTTCTCCGCCCAACTTCGGGCGGTCACGTTCGGCGGCCAGGGCGACTTCGCGCCCGACGTGGCGGCCGAACAGGTCGCGCACCCGCTCGCGCTCGCGCAGGCCGTCGACCATCGCGTTGAACCCGCGCTGCAGCTCCCCGAGTTCGGTCCCGTCGAACACCACCAAATCGCCGCGCAAATCGCCCTGCTCGACGCGCTTGAGTGCGGCCCGCACGACGCGGACCGGTGCGGCGGTCAGCCAGGACAGGATCCACATGAGCACGAAGCCGAAGATCAGTGCGGCAGTTGATATCACCAGGATCGCGACGGCCAACTGGCTTTTGCTCAGATTGTCGAGCAGCATGCCGCCCAGCAGTGCGGTGACGATAATGCCGAGGACCGGAACACCGGAGCCCAGCAGCCACACCGTCAGCGTTCGGCCCATGATGCCCGGCGCCAGCCGTCGCGGGGCTTGTCCGGCCTCGAGTGCTTGTGCGGCCACCGGTCGCAAGGCGAACTCGGTGAACAGGTAGCAGGCGGTGGCCACCAGGATGCCGCAGAAGCCCACGGAGAAACCCACGATCGGGATGAACAGCTTGTTGACCAGCCCATAGAGCGTGGTCATCAATGCCGTCCCGACGCCCCAGAGAAAGAGCACCCCGAGCGCCAGGTAGAACGGCGCCAGGAACGTTTTGCGTTCGTCGCCCTGGGTGGGCTGCTGCCCTTCGATCGCCCAGCGCAGCGCGGCCACCGTCTGTCGGGTGATCCAGTAGGCGCCAAGGGCAAGCGCGACGGCCACGTATCCGGGCCCCACCCCGAAGGTGATCCACTGTGGCGCGTCGCTGAAGATGCTTGGGGCCGGCAAGGCGACGGTCAGCAGTAGCAGCGCGACGCAGATTCCGATCAGGTTCGTACCGAGGATGAACACGGTCAGAATGAGCTGAATGCGTACCCGTCGCCGGCTCTGGCTTTCCGAGACCCGCCCGAGCAGCCAGGACCCATACGCGGGGGTTTCGTCCAGCCGCCCGCTCTGGCGGGTCACCGTCTCGAGCACCCGCCCCAAGCGTTGTGCCACGCTCTTGTTGGCCGACATGGTGGCGCCAGCCTAATTCGTCTACGACGCTCTAAGGTGAGTCGGGTGCGTCTAGTGATCGCCCAGTGCACCGTCGACTACGTAGGGCGGCTCACCGCGCATCTACCGTCAGCGCGCAGGTTGCTGCTGTTCAAGGCCGACGGGTCGGTCAGTGTGCATGCCGACGACCGCGCCTACAAGCCGTTGAACTGGATGAGTCCGCCGTGCTGGCTGACCGAAGAGCCCGGTGACCCGGTGTCGGTCTGGGTGGTCGAGAACAAAGCGGGCGAACAGTTACGCATCACCGTCGAGGAGATCGAACACGATTCCAGCCACGAACTGGGCGTCGATCCGGGGTTGGTCAAGGACGGCGTGGAGGCCCACTTGCAGGCGCTGCTCGCCGAACACGTCCAACTGCTGGGCGAGGGATATTCGTTGGTCCGCCGCGAATACATGACCGCGATCGGGCCCGTCGATCTACTGTGCCGCGACGAACACGGTGGCTCGGTCGCCGTGGAGATCAAGCGACGCGGTGAGATCGACGGCGTGGAGCAGCTCACCCGTTACCTCGAGTTGCTGAACCGCGACAGTGTGCTCGCGCCGGTCAAGGGTGTGTTCGCGGCGCAGCAGATTAAGCCTCAAGCACGCACTTTAGCCGTCGACCGTGGCATTCGTTGTCTCACACTGGATTACGACAAGATGCGGGGGATGGACAGCGACGAATACCGACTGTTCTGATTCGCCGGATTAAACTGGCGGCATGGGTCGGCGCCGTACACCGTCACCCCGGCACCAGCCTCAGTCGCTGTCGGGGATGTTGCGGCGGGTGGAAACGGGCCCCGACGGCTACGAGTACGAAGTGCGCCCGGTAGCGGCGGCCCGCGCTGTTAAGACCTATCGCTGTCCGGGCTGTGATCACGAAATCCGTTCCGGCACCGCACATGTAGTGGTGTGGCCGGCTGACTCAGCTGCAACTGGACCGCAAACAGGAGTTGAAGACCGGCGGCATTGGCACACGCCGTGTTGGGCCAATCGGGCAAGCCGGGGCCCGACCCGAAAATGGTCTTGAGCGCTGCTTTAAGAAGCCGGCTCGACGAGCTCGATCAGAACGCCACCCGCATCCTTGGGGTGGATGAAGTTGATCCGCGAGTTCGCTGTGCCACGCCGCGGCTCCTCGTAGACGAGCCGCACACCCTGCTCGCGAAGCTGCTCGCAGATCCTGTCCAGATCGCTGACCCGAACGGCCATCTGCTGGATGCCCGGTCCGCGCTTGTCCATGAACTTCGCGATCGTCGACGTTTCGTCGAGAGGGGCCATCAGCTGGAGCTGCGCGCTGGTGCCAGGCACGGCCAGCATCGCCTCGCGAATGCCCTGGTCGTCGTTGACTTCCTCGTGCACCAGGATCATGCCCAGGTGGTCGTGATACCAGGCGATGGCGGCGTCCAAGTCGGCGACTGCGATGCCCACGTGGTCGAGGCCGGTCACCAAGGAGGTGGCCAGCAGGTGACGGGCGTCAACGTGATCGGTCGTCATCACATAAAGGTAACCTGGCGGCAAAGAATGCGCTTCTCGGGGACGTCGAATCGGTCGCCCGCGCATGGCTAGGAGGTTGCTATGACGACGTCGGTGATCGTTGCTGGAGCACGGACCCCGATCGGCAAGTTGATGGGTTCGCTGAAGGATTTCTCGGCCAGCGATCTGGGGGCCGTTGCGATCACCGGCGCGCTGGAAAAGGCCAACGTGCCGGCTTCCCTGGTCGAATACGTGATCATGGGCCAGGTGCTGACCGCCGGCGCCGGCCAGATGCCCGCCCGCCAAGCCGCGGTAGCTGCCGGCATCGGCTGGGATGTCCCGGCGCTGACGATCAACAAGATGTGTTTGTCCGGGATCGACGCCATTGCGCTGGCTGACCAGCTCATTCGCGCCGGGGAGTTCGACGTCGTGGTGGCGGGCGGTCAGGAGTCGATGACCAAGGCCCCGCACTTGCTGATGGACAGCCGCGCGGGCTACAAGTACGGCGACGTCACGGTCTTGGATCACATGGCCTACGACGGCTTGCACGACGTGTTCACTGACCAGCCGATGGGCGCGCTCACCGAGCAGCGCAATGACGTGGACAAGTTCACCCGCGCCGAACAGGACGAGTTCGCTGCGAGCTCTCACCAAAAGGCCGCCGCGGCGTGGAAGGACGGCGTTTTCACCGACGAGGTGGTAGCTGTGAACATCCCCCAGCGCAAGGGCGATCCGTTGCAATTTGCCGAGGACGAGGGCATCCGCGCAAACACCACCGCCGAGTCCCTGGCCGGCCTCAAACCGGCGTTTCGCCGCGATGGCACCATCACCGCCGGCTCGGCGTCACAGATCTCTGACGGTGCCGCCGCCGTGGTGGTGATGAACAAGGAAAAAGCGCAGGAACTCGGCCTGACTTGGCTGGCCGAGATCGGTGCGCACGGCGTGGTGGCCGGGCCGGATTCCACCCTGCAGTCGCAGCCGGCCAACGCGATCAAGAAGGCACTGGGCCGTGAGGGCATCTCCGTCGACCAGCTCGACGTCGTCGAGATCAACGAGGCGTTCGCGGCGGTGGCGCTGGCCTCGACGCGCGAGTTGGGCATCGACCCCGCGATCGTCAACGTCAACGGCGGCGCGATCGCGGTCGGACACCCGATCGGCATGTCCGGAGCCAGAATCACGCTGCATGTCGCCCTGGAGCTGGCACGGCGCGGCTCCGGCTACGGCGTTGCGGCACTGTGCGGCGCGGGCGGCCAGGGCGACGCATTGATTTTGCGAGCGGGTTAGCCAGGCCCGGTCGCGCCCGTCGGCGTTGCTGGAACACACTGTGCGCGTGCAGTTGTGATGTTCGTCATAAGCCTGGGTTACCGGTCAGTAGGGCGACAATTCCGGGCCGGCCTGCCCCCGTCTGAGTCTCGGCACCACCGGGTGGATCGAAGGCCGACGCGCATGACAAACTTGACGGCGTGACGCGTCCGCGACCTTCAAGTGGTGCCGGCCTGACCGGTGCGGTCGACTTGTCCGGTCTCAAGCAGCGAGCCCAGCAGACCGCTTCGGCGGGTGGTCCCGCGGGCCCAGCGGCACCACCCGCAGCGGGTGCCCCGGGTGGCACTGAGGTCACCGAGGCCAACTTCGAAAACGAAGTGCTGCTCCGGTCTGACCAGGTGCCGGTCGTGGTGGTGTTGTGGTCTCCGCGCAGCGAGGCATGCGTCGCGCTGGTTGACACCCTGTCCGGTCTGGCCGCCGAAGATAACGGCACCTGGTCGCTGGCGACGGCCAATGTCGATGTGACACCCAGAGTCGCCCAGATATTCGGTGTTGAGGCGGTCCCGACGGTGGTGGCTTTGGCGGCGGGACAGCCGATATCGAGTTTCCAAGGCGTCCAGCCCCCCGATCAATTGCGCCGCTGGCTGGATGAGATTCTCTCGGCTACCGCCGGGAAGCTCAAGGGCGCAACGGGTTCCGAGGGCGTCGCGGAAGTAGATCCCGAGCTGACGCAAGCCCGCGAGGAATTGGAGAACGGCGATTTCGACGCGGCAAAGCAGTCGTATCAGGCAATCTTGGAAGCCAATCCAAGCAGCGTCGAGGCCAAGGGTGCGATCCGGCAGATCGACTTCCTCACCCGCGCGACCGCTCAACGCCCGGATGCCGTCACCGTCGCCGATGCTGCACCCGGGGATCTTGAGGCCGCGTTCGCTGCCGCCGATGTGCAAATCCTCAACCAGGATGTGAGTGCGGCATTCGGCCGTCTAATCGCGTTGGTGCGCAGCACATCTGGCGACGATCGCACCTTGGTGCGTACCCGGCTGGTCGAGCTCTTCGAGCTTTTCGATCCCGCCGACCCCGAGGTCGTGGCCGGTCGGCGAAATCTCGCCAACGCGCTGTACTAAGGGCTTAGTCCGGTTCCAGCCACAAGGCTGAGTTGGGCGGCAGTACCAACACCGCCGACGCCGGACGTCCATGCCAGGGGTCTTCGGTGGCGTCGACGCCTCCGAGGTTGCCGATTCCGGAGCCGTTGTAAATGGTGGCATCGGTGTTGAGTACCTCGCGCCAACGTCCGGCGACGGGCAGACCCAGCCGGTAGCCGCCGTGCTCGGATCCCGCGAAGTTGAAGATGCACGCCATGACCGAGCCGTCGCTGCCGTACCGCAGAAAGCTCAGCACGTTGTTACCGGAATCGTTGGCGTCTATCCAGGAATAGCCCTCCGGGGTGGTGTCCTGACTCCACAGCGCCGGATGGCTCTTGTAGATGCCATTGATGTCGCGCACCAGACGCAGGACGCCGTTGGAGAAGCCTTGTTCGTCGAGCTGCCACCAATCCAAACCATTCTGCTCTGACCACTCGGCGCGTTGGCCGAACTCCTGGCCCATGAACAACAGTTGCTTACCGGGGTGTGCCCACTGGTATGCGAGCAGGCTGCGCAGCCCGGCCGCCTTGACGTGGTTGCTGCCCGGCATCCGTCCCCACAGCGTGCCCTTGCCGTGCACCACCTCGTCGTGGCTCAGCGGCAACACGTAGTTCTCGCTGAAGGCGTAGAGCATCGAGAACGTCATCTCGTGGTGGTGGTAGCTGCGGTGTATCGGGTCGCGGCTGAGGTAGTCGAGCGTGTCGTGCATCCAGCCCATGTTCCACTTCATCGAAAAGCCAAGGCCGCCAAGGCTCGTCGGTCGGGTCACTCCCGGCCACGACGTCGACTCCTCGGCGATGGTGACGATGCCAGGGGCGGCCTTGTGTGCCGTCGCGTTCATCTCCTGCAAGAACTGGACGGCTTCCAGGTTTTCCCGTCCGCCATAAATGTTGGGCGTCCAGCCGCCCACGGGGCGCGAATAGTCCAGGTACAGCATCGACGCCACCGCGTCCACCCGGAAGCCGTCGATGTGGTACTCCTCGAGCCAGTACAACGCGTTGGCCACCAGGAAGTTGCGGACCTCCCGGCGACCGAAGTCGAACACGTAAGTGCCCCAGTCCAACTGCTCGCCGCGTCGCGGATCCGAGTGTTCGTAGAGTGGGGTGCCGTCAAAGCGGCCCAACGCCCAGGCGTCCTTGGGGAAGTGCGCCGGAACCCAGTCCACGATCACACCGATGCCGGCCTGGTGCAGCGCGTCGACGAGCGCCCGGAAATCGTCGGGTGTGCCGAATCGCGATGTCGGCGCGTAGTAGGACGTGACCTGATAGCCCCACGACCCGGCGAACGGATGCTCGGCGACGGGGAGCAGCTCGACATGGGTAAAGTCCTGCTCCACAACATAATCCGTCAGTTCGTGGGCGAGCTGGCGATAGGTGAGTCCGGGTCGCCACGATCCGAGATGAACCTCGAGAGTGCTCATCGGCTCGAACACCGGATTGCGCTGGGCGCGCTTGGTCAACCAGTCGTCATCTGCCCAAACGTAGTTGCTCGACGTCACCCGCGACGCCGTATGTGGCGGCACCTCGGTCGCAAACGCGAACGGGTCGGCTCGTTCGGTGACGACCCCGTCGGCGCCGTGCACCCGAAACTTATACAGGCCCTCGACCGGGAACGCGGGCCAGTACAGTTCCCACACTCCCGAGGAGCCGAGTGCCCGCATCGGGGCCTCGTTGCCGTTCCAACCGTTGAACTCGCCGATCAGGCTGATGCCCTTAGCGTTGGGAGCCCACACGGCGAACGAGACTCCGTCGACTACGCCGTCGGCTGTGGTGAACGAGCGCGGATGGGCGCCAAGGACTTCCCAGAGTCGCTCGTGGCGACCCTCGGAGAACAGATGGAGGTCGACTTCACCCAGTGTGGGCAGGAAGCGGTAGGCGTCGGCAGTGGTGTGCGTGTCCGATCCATAGCTGACTTGAAGCCGGTAGTCGATGAGGTTACTGAACGGCAGCGCCACCGCGAACAGGCCGGCGTCGACGTGCTGCAGCGGAAATCGCTTATCTCCGACGATCGCGACGACTTCGGTTGCGTGCGGTTTAAACGCACGGACGACAGTGTGGTCGCCGTATTCGTGGGCGCCCAGGATGCTGTGCGGATTGTGGTGAGTGCCGGCGACCAAGCGGGCCAGGTCGGCGGGGTCGGGCGAAAGCTGCATCCTGGCGAGTTGGTCTGGTCGGCTATCGGTTCGGCTCATGAATCTTTCCCCTTTCGAGCCCTGTTACCTCCTGCGCAGCAACGTGGTCCGGGATTCTTGCGGAATGATGGGCATATTGATGATGTGGGCGACCGCATACCCTGGATCGATGCGAACGTAATTTGCTTGCCCCCACTGGAATTCTTGGCCTGTTATCTCATCGCGCACCCAAAAGCGCTCGTATGTGTCCATACCCAATGCGGCCATGTCTAACCACACGGTCGCTTCCTCGGGCCCGTATGCGTTGAGCGTGACGACCACCAGCACGCAGTCACCGGTTGCCGGATCGAACTTGCTGAACGCGAGCAACGCGTCGTTGTCCACACTGTGGAAATGAATGGTGCGCAGCTGCTGCAGCGCGGGATGCACGCGGCGAATCCCATTGAGCTGCTTGATGAATGGCTCGAGCGACTGGCCCTCGGCCAGCGCGGCGGCGTAGTCACGCGGCCGCAATTCGTACTTTTCCGAGTCGAGGTATTCCTCGCTGCCCTCGCGCACGGCGCGGTGCTCGAACAGCTCGTAACCCGAGTACACGCCCCAGGACGGACCCATGGTTGCGGCCAGCACCGCGCGGATGGCGAACATGCCGGGGCCGCTGTGCTGCAATGAGCCGTGCAGGATGTCGGGGGTGTTGACGAACAGGTTCGGCCGGCGGAAATCGGCGAGCCCGGCGATATCGTTGCCGAATTCGGTGAGCTCCCATTTGGCAGTGCGCCAGGTGAAGTAGCTGTAGGACTGGGTGAAGCCGAGTTTGGCCAGCCCGTACTGGCGGGCCGGCGGGGTGAACGCCTCGGACAGGAAGAGCACGTCGGGATCGGTGTCTTTGACCTGACCGATCAACCAGGCCCAGAAGTCGGGCGGCTTGGTGTGCGGGTTGTCGACCCGGAAGAACTTGATGCCGTGGTCAATCCAGTGCCGGATGACGCGTAGCACTTCGTCGTAGAGCCCGGCGGGGTCGTTGTCGAAGTTCAGCGGGTAGATGTCCTGGTATTTCTTCGGCGGGTTTTCCGCGTAGGCGATGGTGCCGTCCGGTAATTCGGTGAACCACTGCCGGTGTTCGCGGGCCCAGGGATGGTCCGGTGCGCACTGCAGCGCCAGGTCCAGGGAAACCTCTAGGCCCAGATCGCGTGCTGCGGTAACGAAGTCATCGAAGTCGTCGATGGTGCCCAGGCTCGGATGGATCGCATCGTGGCCGCCTTCATCGCTGCCGATCGCCCACGGCGATCCGACGTCTCCGGGAGCGGCGGTGGGAGAGTTGTTGCGGCCCTTGCGATGTACTTTGCCGATCGGATGAATCGGGGGCAGGTACACGACGTCGAAGCCCATCTCGGCGATGCGCGGAAGCTGCGCGGCTGCCGTCGCGAAGGTGCCGTGCACTGGGTTGCCGTCGGCGTCCCAGCCGCCCGTCGAACGCGGAAACATCTCGTACCAGGAGCCGAACCGGGCCAGCGGCCGATCCACCCAGACACCGAACTGCTCACCGCGGGTGACGATATCGCGCAGCGGATAGGTGCTGAGCAACTCGTCGATCTCGGGTGCCAGTGCCAGCGCGGTTCGCGTCACCGGGTCTCCGGAGGCCCGCAACGCGGCGGCGGCGGCCAGCAGGGGATCGCGACCCGCCCGCGGCACACCGGCGGCGGCGCGCTCGAACAGCGCCGCACCGACCAACAGGTCGTTGGACAATTCGGTTTCACCCTGGCCAGCGTCCAGCTTGGCGACCAGTCCATGCCGCCAGGTGTGAATCGGGTCACCCCACCCATCGACCCGGAAGGTCCACAGGCCGACCCGGTCGGGGGTGAACTGACCGTGGAAGACGTAGGGTTCCAACCCCTCGGTCATGGGCAGCGCCAGCGGCTTGACCCGCTCGACGGGATTGGTTTGCGGCGCGGACGCGAGCTTCTCGGGGGCTTGCACGGCCGTGATCCGGCGGGTTTCGGTTGCCTGCGGATAACGCGGCCCGAGGTAGCGCACTACCAGGGTCGCCGCGACGGCATCGTGGCCTTCACGCCACACCGCGGCGCTGACCGGGACAACCTCACCGACCACCGCCTTGGCGGGATACGCGCCGCAGGAAACGACGGGTTGGACGTTATCGATCTCGACGCGACCGGGCACCACCACTCCGTTTCGTCCGATTGTTTGCGGCCAAACCGCGGTGTGCTGTTCCGCGGAAAGCCTCTCGTCTCCGAAACTTCCTCTTGTGGGGAACTTTCTCTGCTGGGGAGGCACCTTTGCGGCCCCAATAACTACCCGATACCCACCCTAGTGGCTGGCCACACACCGCAGCACGATCGGCCAGTCGGTCGCACTGCGGTGTTCGCAATCCTCAGTAAGGTAAGTGTGTGAAAGCCCTCCGCCGCTTTACCGTCCGTGCTCACCTCCCCGAACGCCTCGCCGCGTTGGAACAGCTGTCGACGAACCTGCGGTGGTCATGGGACAAGGCGACGCAGGATCTGTTTGCGGCCATTGAACCGACGCTGTGGGCCGATTGCGGCAATGATCCGGTGGAATTACTGGGCGCCGTCAGCCCCGGCCGCCTCGACGAGTTGGCGCTCGACGAGGAATTCCTGCGCTGGCTCGACGAGCTGGCCGGCGAGCTGAACGACTACCTGACCCGTCCGCTGTGGTATCAGCAACAGCAAGAGGCCGGCGTGGCGATGCCCACGGGTATCGCGTATTTCTCGATGGAATTCGGCGTCGCCGAGGTGCTGCCCAATTACTCGGGCGGCTTGGGAATTCTTGCCGGCGACCACCTGAAGTCCGCATCCGACTTGGGAGTGCCGCTGATCGCGGTGGGGCTGTACTACCGGTCCGGGTACTTCCGGCAGTCGCTGACCGCCGAGGGCTGGCAAAACGAGACCTACCCGTCGCTGGATCCGCAGGGGCTGCCGTTGCGGCTGCTCACCGATGCCAGCGGGGATCCGGCACTGGTGCAACTGTCGCTGCCTGACTCCGCGCAGTTGACCGCGCGCATCTTGGTGGCGCAGGTCGGCCGCGTCCCGCTGCTGCTACTGGATTCCGACGTCCCGGAAAACGAACACGATCTGCGCAGCGTGACCGACCGGCTGTACGGCGGCGACCAGGAACACCGGATCAAGCAAGAGATTCTGGCCGGCATCGGCGGCGTGCGGGCGATCCGCGCGTTCACCGCGATCGAGGGGCTGCCCGCGCCCGAGGTGTTCCACATGAACGAAGGGCACGCGGGGTTCCTCGGCACCGAACGCATTCGCGAGTTGGTCACCGATTCGGGGTTGGACTTCGATACCGCCCTGACGGTCGTGCGGGCCGGCACGGTGTTCACCACCCACACTCCGGTGGCCGCCGGTATCGACCGGTTCCCGGTCGAGATGGTGCAGGAGTACTTCGACGACCATGGCGAGGACGCCCCCGGCGAACGGGTGCCGGTGTTGTTGCCGGGCGTGCCGACGGCCAGGGTCCTGGCGCTGGGCGCCGAAGACGATCCGGAAAAATTCAACATGGCCCACATGGGTCTGCGGCTTGCTCAGCGCGCCAACGGCGTTTCGCTGCTGCACGGCCGCGTGAGCCGGGGGATGTTCAACGAGCTGTGGCCGGGTTTCGACACCGCCGAAGTGCCGATCGGGTCGATCACCAACGGCGTGCACGCGCGCAC
Source organism: uncultured Actinomycetota bacterium (assembly GCA_963826365.1). GTDB lineage: Bacteria > Actinomycetota > Actinomycetes > Mycobacteriales > Mycobacteriaceae > Mycobacterium. The sequence continues at coordinate 537,213 of CAWGXA010000027.1, forward strand.
CTGGGCCGCACCGCAATGGCTGCAACTGGGCCGCGAGCTGGCCGGGCCGGACGACGCGGCGTTCAGCGATCCCGGCGTCTGGCTACGGCTGCGTGAGGTCGATCCCGGTCATTTGTGGTGGATCCGTTCGCAACTGCGCTCACTGCTGGTCGACGACGTCCGGCGGCGGCTGCGCCGCTCGTGGCTGGAACGCGGTGCCTCAGACGCCGAATTGGGTTGGATCAGTACGGCATTCGATCCTGACGTGCTGACGGTCGGGTTCGCCCGCCGGGTGCCGACCTATAAGCGGTTGACTCTGATGCTGAGCGACCCCGACCGGCTGGAACAGCTGCTGCTCAACGAGAAGCGGCCGATCCAGCTGATCGTCGCCGGCAAATCGCATCCGGCCGACGACGGTGGCAAGGCGCTGATCCAGCAGGTGGTGCGTTTCGCCGACCGCCCAGAAGTGCGGCACCGCATCGCCTTTCTGCCCGACTACGACATGTCGATGGCCCGGCTGTTGTACTGGGGCTGCGACGTCTGGCTCAACAACCCGCTGCGGCCGCTGGAGGCCTGCGGCACTTCAGGAATGAAGAGCGCACTCAACGGCGGGCTGAACCTGTCGATCCGCGACGGCTGGTGGGACGAGTGGTACGACGGCGAAAACGGTTGGGAAATACCGTCTGCCGACGGATTGGCCGACGAGACACGGCGCGACGAGCTGGAGTCCAGCGCGCTCTACAGCCTGCTGGAAGAAGCGGTGACGCCGAAGTTCTACGACCGCAACGAACACGGGGTGCCGGCGCGCTGGATCGAAATGGTCCGCCACACCGTACAGACGCTCGGGCCGAAAGTGCTGGCTTCCCGGATGGTCCGCGACTACGTCGAGCAGTACTACACCCCGGCAGCGGAGTCGCTGCGCCGAACCATCGCTCCGGCGCCCGACGGTGACGACGCCGGCGAGTTCGGCGCCGCGCGCGAGCTGTCCGTCTACCGCCAACGCGTCGAAGAAGCGTGGCCGAAGATCGAGATCACCGACGTCGACAGCACCGGCCTGCCGGATACGCCGTTGCTCGGCTCGAAGCTCACACTGACCGCGACAGTGCGGCTGGCCGGGCTGGCGCCCGACGAGGTCACCGTGCAGGCGGTCGTCGGCAGGGTCGACCCCGGCGATGTGCTGCTGGATCCGGTCGCCGTCGAGATGTCGTACACCGGGACCGCCGAAGGCGGCAATCAGGTCTTCGCGACGACCACTGGGCTGCCGGTGGCCGGAGCGGTCGGATACACGGTGCGGGTGTTGCCCCAGCACCCGATGCTGGCCAGCAGCAGCGAGCTCGGTCTGGTCACTCTTGCCGGCTAGTCGAACGTCAGGCCGACACCCCGTCGGGCTCGTCGCGTAGCCGCTCCAGCGCGGCGCGCACCTGGGCGGCATTGGTGGTCTGCCAGAACGGCGGCAGCGACGCGCGCAGGAAACCGCCGTAGCCGGCGGTGGCCATCCGCGAGTCGAGCACCGCGACCACTCCGCGGTCGCTGACGCGGCGCAACAGCCGTCCGGAACCCTGCGCCAGCAGCAGCGCCGCATGGCTGGCGGCGACGGCCATGAAGCCGTTGCCACCGCGAGCGGCCACCGCGCGCTGGCGGGCACCCAGCAGCGGGTCGTCCGGGCGCGGGAACGGAATGCGGTCGATCAGCACCAACGACAGCGACGGCCCCGGCACGTCGACGCCCTGCCACAGCGACAGCGTGCCGAACAGCGACGCCGCCAGGTCCTGGCTGAATTGCTCGACCAGCGCGGAGGTGGTGTCGTCGCCCTGGCACAAGACCGGTGTGGACAGCCGTTCGCGCATGGCCTCGGCCGCGGCCCGGGCCGCCCGCATCGACGAGAACAGTCCCAGGGTTCGCCCCCCGGCGGCGGTGATCAGCTCGGTGATTTCGCTCAGCTGCTCGGCCGAACCGGTGCCGTCGCGACCCGGCGGCGGAAGGTGGGCCGCGACATACAGGATTCCCGCCTTGGCGTGCTGGAACGGCGATCCGACGTCGAGGCCACGCCACGGCGGCCGATCGGTGCTTTCGTCCGGTCCGATCAGCCCCCACGCGGTGGCCATCGCGTCGAAGGATCCGCCGAGCGTCAGCGTCGCCGACGTCAGCACCGTCGTCGAACGTGCGAACACCTGGGTACGCAGCAAGCCTGCCACCGTCAGCGGCGCCACCCGCAGCACGGGACGCGGCGAACCGCGGTTGTCCTCGTGATCGAGCCAGACCACGTCGGTGCGATCGGGAATCGCGGGGACGAACGACGTCAGCATCCGCGAAGCGGTATCCGATATCTCGCTCAGCGCCGCAGCCGCTTCGGCGCGTGCTGCCGCCGCCTTGGCGTCGCTGGTGCTCTCGATCGTCGACCGTGCCGCGCTGGCCGCGTCGCGCAAGGCGGTCAGATATGTCGCCAGCTCGTCGTCGAGGTGATCGATGCGACCCGGCGTCGCATCGTGGATTGCGGAGGTCAGGGTGGCCGACGCCGCCTCCAGCCGGTCGGTGAGCTCCGGACTTACCAGTCGGGTGATCCGCCGCAACGCCACACCGAGATTGGCTGACGTCAGTTCCGCGGTCGCTACCGACGTCACCCGATCCGCCAACTCGTGCGCTTCATCCACCACCAGCAGCGCGTGCTCGGGCAGCACTGCCGATTCGGACACGGCGTCGATGGCCAGCAGGGCGTGATTGGTGACGACGATGTCGGCTGCGCCGGCCCGGCCGCGCGCGCGTTCGGAAAAGCACTCCGACCCAAAAGGGCAGCGGGCCACGCCAATACACTCCCGCGCGGAAACGCTGACCTGCGACCACGATCTGTCAGGCACACCGGGCTTGAGGTCGTCGCGGTCACCGGTGTCGGTCGTGGCCGCCCAGGTGGTCAGCCGCTGTACGTCGCGGCCCAACGCGCTGGCTGCCATGGGGTTGAAGAGTTCTTCTTGCGGTCGTCCCTCCTCGGCGTCGGACTCGTCGTCACCGCCTGGCGCACCACCGTGAATCTTGTTCAGGCACAGGTAGTTCCGTCGGCCCTTCAGCAGTGCAAACTGCGGCGGGCGGGGCAGCGCATCGGCAACCGAATCGGCCAGTCGGGGCAGGTCGCGATCGACGAGTTGACGCTGCAATGCGATGGTCGCGGTGGACACCACGACCGGCTCGTCTTCGTTGATCGCGCGGACAATCGCGGGCACCAGGTAGGCCAGCGACTTGCCGGTGCCGGTGCCGGCCTGCACGACGAGGTGCTCGCCGGTTTCGAATGCCGCCGCGACCGCGGTGGCCATCTGCAGCTGGCCGCTGCGTTCACTACCGCCGAGTGCGGCCACCGCGATAGCCAGCAGCTCGGGCACGGATGCAGACATGTCAGGCGATCTGCACAGTCGGAATGGCCGGCTCGCCGTGCGCCAATGTCAAACCCTCCCAAGGCAAGCTGTGCAGCCCGGACGCGACCAGCTCGCGGGCGGCGGCCAGGGCCGCGCTGCCCGTGCCGGCCACCACCTCGCCGCCTCGGACCAGTGCGGTGGTCAATACCCGGAACGGCTCGTCGGTGGCGGGTGGCCGGCCGGCCGGATATACAACCTCCTCGGTGATCGTGCCGGACGCGCGGGCGCGCCGCAGCGCCTCTTTGTGGCCGCCCCGGGATTCCTTGTGGCTGCTGCGCTTCTGAACCGGCAGGCCATCCACTTCGACCAGTTTGTAGACCATGCCGGCCGCCGGCGCGCCCGAGCCGGTGACCAGCGACGTGCCGACGCCATAGCTATCCACCGGTTCGGCACGCAACCCCGCGATGGAGAACTCGTCGAGATCGCCGGAGACCACAATGCGGGTCCCGGTTGCGCCCAGCCGGTCGAGTTGGTGGCGCACCTGACGGGCCAGCACTCCCAGCTCGCCGGAGTCGATGCGCACCGCTCCGAGGGCCGGCCCGGCGGCGGTTACGGCATTGGCTACTCCGGTCGTCACGTCATAGGTATCGACCAGCAGCGTGGTGCTCACGCCAAGTGCATCGACCTGCGCGCGAAATGCGGCCAGCTCCGCCGCTTCGGACGACACGTCGTGGCGACTGTGCAGCATGGTGAATGCGTGCGCTGCGGTGCCCTCGGTGGGTATTCCGTAGCGGCGCTGCGCCTCCAGGTTGGAGGACGCCGCGAATCCGGCGAGGTAGGCGGCGCGGGCCGCTGCGACCGCCGCGCGCTCGTGGGTCCGTCGTGATCCCATATCCATCAGTGGGCGTTCGCCTGCCGCACTGACCATGCGGGCCGCCGCCGACGCGATCGCCACGTCGTGGTTGAAGATCGACAGCGCCAGCGTCTCGAGCAACACGCATTCGGCGAAGCTGCCGCACACCGACAGCACCGGGGACCCGGGAAAATACAGCTCACCTTCGGCGTAGCCGTCGATATCTCCACCGAACCGAAAATCCCGCAGGTAACCCACCGTTTTCGGGTCGAGGAATTGGCCGAGTAACCGGCACGCTTCATCGTCGAACCTGAACTGCGGCAACACTTCCAGCAAACGGCCGGTTCCGGCCACCACGCCGTAACACCGCCCCGCGGGTAGGTGGCGGGCGAATAATTCGAACGTGGTGCGGCGTTCGGCGGTGCCGTCGCGCAGCGCCGCTGCCAGCATGGTCAACTCATACTTGTCGGTCAGCAGCCCAGCTAAGACCGGCTCGTTCATTCTCCCAACGGTAACGGCTGGCGGCGCGGGGACGGTGTCTCGGTATCGTGGAGTCCATGGTTGTTGCGGCGGCGCCTACCAAGCCGGGTACCAGCGGGGTGCGCGAGGTTGCTCCGGCCACCGCCACCGCCAGCCCTTGGGTCACCATCGTGTGGGATGATCCGGTCAACCTGATGACGTACGTGACGTATGTGTTCCAGAAGTTGTTCGGCTACGACGAGCCGCACGCCACCAAGTTGATGTTGCAGGTGCACAACGAAGGCAGGGCAGTGGTGTCAGCGGGCAGCCGAGAGTCCATGGAAGTCGACGTGTCCAAACTGCATGCCGCCGGTTTGTGGGCGACCATGCAGCAGGACCGCTGATAGTCGAGGGTATCTGGTTCCCCTGTGCGCAAATGGAAGCGCGTCGAGACCGCCGACGGTCCCCGTTTTCGGTCCGCCCTGGCCGCGCATGAGGCGGCTCTGCTCCGCAACCTCGTCACCGCGATGATCGGCTTGCTCGATGAGCGCGAATCCGCCTCGCCCTCAGACGAACTCGAGGAGATCACCGGAATCAAGACCGGTAACTCCGACCCCCCGAAGGATCCAACGCTGCGGCGGCTGCTGCCGGATTTCTACAAATCTGACGGCGACGACCCCTCGGCTGACAGCACCGATGGCCTCAACGCCGCGTTGCGCAGCCTGCACGAACCTCAGATCATCGACGCCAAACGTGTTGCGGCACAGCAGCTATTGGATACTGTTCCGGACAGCGGTGGTCGTTTCGAGCTGACCGAAGAGGCCGCGAATGCGTGGGTCTCGTCGGTCAACGACGTTCGGCTGACGCTAGGCGTGATGCTCGAGATCGGCCCGGAGGGCCCAGACCGCTTGCCTGCTGACCATCCGCTGGCCACCCACTTTGACGTGTACCAGTGGCTGACCGTCCTGCAGGAATACCTGGTACTGGTGCTCATGGGGCGCCAATGATCCCTCTGGCGGCCGGATGAACTCGATCACCGACGTCGGGGGTATCCGCGTCGGCCACCACCAGAAATTGGATCCTGACGCGTCGCTGGGCGCCGGCTGGGCCTGCGGTGTCACGGTGGTGCTGACACCGCCGGGGACCGTCGGCGCGGTCGACTGCCGCGGCGGCGCGCCCGGCACCCGGGAGACCGATCTGCTGGACCCGGCCAACACCGTGCGATACATCGACGCGGTGCTGCTCGCCGGCGGCAGTGCCTACGGCCTGGCGGCCGCCGACGGCATCATGCGCTGGCTCGAGGAGCACGAGCGGGGCGTGGCGATGGACGGCGGCGTGGTGCCCATCGTCCCGGGCGCGGTGATCTTTGATCTGCCCGTCGGCGGCTGGGGCTGTCGGCCGACGGCGGAGTTCGGCTACGCCGCCTGCGTGACCGCGGCGAGCGCCGACGGCGTGCCCGACGACGCCGTCCTGGGGACGGTCGGTGCCGGGGTGGGTGCGCGGGCCGGCGTCCTCAAGGGTGGCGTCGGCACGGCGTCGACGACACTGCCGTCCGGCGTCACCGTCGGGGCGATCGTCGTGGTGAACTCCGCGGGCGAGGTCGTCGACCGGAACACCGGTCTGCCGTGGATGGCCGCCTCCATCGACGAGTTCGCGCTGACGCCGCCGCCGGCCGAGCAGATCGACGCACTCGCCGGGCTGCCCTCTCCACTGGAGCCGCTGAACACCACGATCGCGGTGGTTGCGACCGATGCCGTGCTGAGTGCGCCGGCGTGCCGGCGCATCGCGATCGCCGCCCACGACGGCCTGGCCCGCAGCATCCGGCCTGCGCACACCCCGCTGGACGGCGACACGGTGTTCGCCCTGGCCACCGGCGCGGTCGAGGTGCCACCGCCGGCCGACGCGCCCGCCGCGATGTCGCCGGAGACGCGGCTGACGGCCGAAATCGGTGCGGCAGCCGCCGACTGCCTGGCGCGTGCGGTTCTGGTCGCTGTGCTGGCCGCCGAGTCGATAGCCGGAATACCGACCTACCGCGGCCTGTTGCCCGGCGCGTTCGGCCAGGGCGATTAGCCTTGATAACCGCTGGAACCGGTAGCCTGGACGATGCCGATGAGGCTTTAGAAGGGCAGTGATGGGCATGACCCCGGGACATCCGCGCACCGCCGCTACGCAGGGCAACCAGCGCCCCCGGTGGGTGGTGGGTGGAGCCGCCATCCTCACCTTCGTGGCGTTGCTCTACCTCATCGAGCTGATCGACCAGCTGACCGGGCATTCCCTGGACGCCAACGGCATCAGACCGTTGGAAACCGACGGCCTGTGGGGGATCGTCTTCGCCCCGGTGCTGCACGCCAACTGGCAGCACCTGGCCGCCAATACGCTGCCCATGTTGGTGCTGGGATTTCTCATGACGCTGGCCGGATTGTCTCGATTCGTCTGGGCCACGGTGATCGTCTGGATCCTCGGTGGTTTCGGGACCTGGCTGATCGGTAACTGGGGCAGCAACTGCGGGCCCACCGATCACATCGGCGCCTCCGGACTGATCTTCGGCTGGCTTGCCTTCCTGCTGGTGTTCGGGATCTTTGTGCGCAGATTCGTCGACATCGCCATCGGGCTGGTGGTGTTGTTGGCCTACGGCGGCGTGCTGCTCGGCGCCATGCCGGTGCTCGGGCAATGCGGCGGCGTGTCCTGGCAGGGCCACTTGTGCGGTGCCATCGCCGGCGTGGTCGCGGCGTACCTGTTGTCCGCCCCGGAACGCAAGGCCCGAGCGCATAGAAAAGCCGGCACCTCGTCGCCGCGATTGAAGACATGAACTCGCCCTTGGCTCCCGTCGGCGTCTTCGACTCCGGCGTAGGGGGATTGACGGTTGCCCGCGCGATCATCGATCAGCTGCCCGACGAGGACATCATCTACGTCGGCGATACCGCGAACGGCCCCTACGGTCCGCTCACCATTCCCGAGGTCCGTGCGCACGCGCTGGCCATCGGCGATGATCTGGTGAGCCGTGGCGTCAAGGCGCTGGTGATCGCGTGCAACACGGCGTCGGCCGCGTGCCTGCGGGATGCCCGCGAGCGCTACGACGTGCCCGTCGTCGAGGTGATCTTGCCGGCGGTGCGCCGCGCCGTGGCCACCACCCGCACCGGCCGTATCGGCGTCATCGGCACCCAGGCGACCATCACCTCGCACGCCTACCAGGACGCGTTCGCCGCGGCCCGCGATACCGAGATCACCGCGGTCGCCTGCCCGCGCTTCGTCGACTTCGTCGAGCGCGGCGTGACGAGCGGACGCCAAGTGCTCGGACTTGCCGAGGGTTATCTCGAGCCGCTGCAGCGTGCTCAGGTCGACACCCTGGTGTTGGGATGCACGCACTATCCGCTGTTGTCGGGGCTGATCCAACTGGCCATGGGCGAGAACGTGACGCTGGTTTCCAGCGCCGAGGAAACCGCCAAGGAAGTACTTCGGGTGCTCACCGAGCGAGACCTGCTGCGACCCCATGACGCGCCGCCGGCCACCCGCGCTTTCGAAGCCACCGGCGACCCGGAGGCATTCACCAAATTGGCGACACGGTTCTTGGGGCCCGCGGTCACCGGCGTTCAACCAATGCACCGCCAATCTCGTGTCCATTAGGTGGGCTCAGAGATTCCGATCACATCAATGCGGCGATGTTTTTCTCATGGTGGGACTGGGCATGGCACAGTAGTGTCCGTGCGAATTACCGTCCTGGGCTGCTCGGGCAGCGTAGTGGGTCCGGACTCGCCTGCGTCGGGATATTTGGTTCGGGCACCAGACACTCCGCCACTGGTCCTCGACTTCGGCGGAGGTGTGCTAGGGGCGTTGCAGCGCTACGCCGACCCAGGCTCAGTGCACGTGCTGCTGACGCATCTGCATGCCGACCATTGCCTGGATATGCCGGGACTTTTCGTGTGGCGTCGCTACCACCCAGCCAAGCCACACGGTAAGGCGCTGTTGTACGGGCCGAGCGACACCTGGTCGCGGCTGGGGGCGGCCTCGTCACCCTACGGCGGGGAAATCGACGACTGCTCGGACATCTTCGATGTGCATCACTGGGTTGACGGTGAGCCGACGACCATCGGCGCTCTCACGGTGACGCCGCGCGTGGTGGCGCACCCCACCGAGTCATACGGCTTACGGATCACCGATCCCAGCGGTGCCTCGTTCGTCTACAGCGGTGACACCGGGTTCTGCGATCAGCTCATCGAGCTGGCTCGTGATGCCGACGTCTTTCTTTGCGAGTCCTCCTGGACGCACGCGCCGGACCGTCCACCGGCGCTGCATTTGTCGGGTACCGAGGCGGGCAGGGCCGCAACGCAGGCCGGCGTCCGCGAGCTGTTGCTCACCCACATCCCGCCGTGGACCTCGCGTGAGGACGTGATCAGCGAGGCCAAGGCCGAGTTCGACGGTCCCGTACACGCGGTCGTGTGCGGTGAGACCTTCGACGTGCGGCACTCCGAACGCGTCTGATCCAATCCACCAACTCCCCACGGCGGCATCCTTGCTGTGCGGGCTAGGGTTGGCGTCGTGTCCAAACGAGAAGACGGTCGCCTCGACGACGAGCTTCGCCCACTGGTGATCACCCGGGGTTTCACCGAGCACCCGGCAGGGTCGGTGCTCATCGAATTCGGCCATACCAAGGTGATGTGCACCGCCAGCGTTACCGACGGCGTTCCGCGCTGGCGTAAGGGATCGGGCCTGGGATGGCTGACCGCGGAGTACGCGATGCTGCCGTCGGCGACTCACACGCGCTCGGATCGGGAATCGGTCAAAGGCCGTCCGTCCGGGCGCACTCAGGAAATCAGCCGGCTGATCGGCCGGTCGCTGCGCGCCTGCATCAGCCTGGCGGCGTTGGGGGAGAACACCATCGCGGTGGACTGCGATGTACTGCAGGCCGACGGGGGAACCCGAACCGCCGCCATCACCGGCGCCTACGTGGCGCTGGCCGACGCGGTGACCTACTTGTCGGCGGCGGGCAAGCTTTCCGATCCCAGGCCACTGTCGTGCGCGATCGCGGCGGTCAGCGTCGGTGTGGTCGACGGGCGGGTTCGGGTGGACTTGCCCTACGAGGAGGACTCCCGCGCCGAGGTCGACATGAACGTCGTCGCCACCGACACCGGGACGCTGGTGGAGATCCAGGGGACCGGTGAGGGTGCGACGTTCCCACGCTCGACGCTCGACAAGTTGCTCGACATGGCGCTCGGCGCCTGCGACACGGTGTTCGCCGCGCAGCGCGAGGCGCTGGCGTTGCCGTATCCGGGTGTGCTGCCGGAAGGGCCTGCCGCGTCGAAGTCGTTCGGAACCTAACCGAGCTGGTCGCCAGCCGCAGCCCTCACGACGGTTCCAACGCCGTCAGCCCTTAACAGTTACCTCGCCGGCCGGGCGAAAATCTCTGCGCCGCAACGCTTCGTAATCCCGCTAGTGCGGTTAGGTTGCGGGCGGGGGAGGCGGAGCAGGCGGGGGAGGCGGGTCGGGCGGAATTGCCCCGTCGCAGCCGCCGGGCGGTGGCGGAGCCGGGAAAGTATTGTTGCCGCTGTCGCCGACGCAGTCGTAATAAAATTTCGGCCCGCCGATGTTGGTTCTCATCCACTGATGCCAGTAGGACCCGTCGGGGTACTTCACGCCGTCGCACACGCCCAAACTGCCAAAACCCCATTGGCCACCCGGGCAGTAGCTCTTCGTGATGTCCGGCATGTGGGGGTCTGGCGGATCAGCGCTGGCAACCGCCGCAGAAGACACGATCGCCGCAGCAGCGCCGAGCGTCGCAGCGCAGACGCGCAGAAGTGTTAGCTCCATGTCGGCAAGAACGCTGAGGGCGCCAATTCCATTCAAGATGCGACAAATGTCACGGTGGCGAACCGGTTCGCAAGCCGTCCTAGGTCGAGTTGTCGGCGGCGGATCGGCACCTCAACTGCCCCAGTCACCTAGCGTGGTGGACGCAGACGCACCGACAAGAAATTTGGGAGTAAAGGGTGACACCGCTTTTGGTCGCCAGCCGCAACCGCAAGAAGCTGGCGGAGCTACGTCGGGTACTCGACGGAGCCGGACTGTCGGGGCTGACGCTGGTGTCGCTCAACGATGTGGCGCCGTTCGACGAGGCGCCGGAAACCGGTGCGACCTTCGAGGAAAACGCGTTGGCCAAAGCGCGCGACGCGTTCACCGCGACGGGTCTGGCGAGTGTGGCCGACGACTCCGGTTTGTCGGTGGATGCGCTGGGCGGCATGCCCGGCGTCCTCTCGGCGCGTTGGGCCGGTAACCACGGCGACGACACCGCCAACACCGCACTGCTGCTGGCGCAGCTGCGTGACGTGCCCGACGGCCGGCGCGGCGCGGCGTTCGTATCGGCCTGCGCCCTGGCCTCCTCGTCCGGTGAAGTCGTCGTACGCGGTGAATGGCCGGGCACGATCATCCGGGAACCGCGTGGTGAGGGCGGGTTCGGCTACGACCCGGTTTTCCTTGCGGACGGTTCCGATATCGGTGGTCGCACCGCGGCCGAACTCAGCCCCGCGGAGAAGGATGCGGCCTCGCACCGCGGTCGTGCGCTGGCGCTGCTGCTGCCCGCTTTACGGGCGCTGGCTCAAAGCCCGTAGCGCGCCTTGATGCTCTTGGTCTGGAAGTGCTCGACGATGATGCCCAGCAGCGGGACGGTTCCGGCTAGCAGCACGCCGATGGTTTTGCCGATCGGCCAGCGGACCTTGATCGCCAAATTGAAAGCGGTCAGCACGTAGGCGAAATACACCCAGCCATGCACCACTTCGATCCACCGGATCTCGTGATGGAAGGCGAGGTGCGAGACGATCTCGTAGCACAGCGCGATCAGCCACAGACCCGTCGCCCACGCCATGATCCGGTAGCCCAGCAGCGCGTTGCGGATTCGGTCACCGGAAAGCGCTGGCGCTCCGGGTGTCTCGGGTGTGCTCATGCGGTTGTCCTGTTCTGTTTTTCGGCGTCTTTCTTCGCGAGCTCGGCCAGGTATGCGTTGTACTCCCGCAGTGCGGGATCGTCGTCGGACGGCGGCTGCTCGGGCGTGGGCCGTTCCGGCAGCACCCCGGCGGGTATCTCGCTGACCGCACGGGAGTTGCGTGGTTCGGGCGGCACCTCTTCATAGCGAACGAATTTCCGATACGCGTAGACACAGAACCAGGCGAACATCGGCCACTGCAGCGCATAGCCGAGGTTCTGGAACGTGCCGGACGGCTCCTGAAACCGCGTCCACTGCCACCACCCCAGGGCTAGGCAGCCGCAGGCCGCGACGATCACCAGAATGATCAGCGCGGGACGGCGGCGACGCCTGCGAAGGACCGGGGCGGACACCCCTCGACGGTACCGCGCCCCTCGGATCACAATTGGCAACGCCGCATATAGTTTGCGGGGGGTCAAAAATGGCCTAGCCCTCCCACTCTGGGGGTAGGCTAGCCTTGCCTTACTTCGACCTGTTAGGGTCGTTCGCCATGGCCTCCTCGCCCTCCACGGTGTCCACTGCGCTGCAAAGCATTCTGCGTGAAGATCTCAATGTCGATATGGCCCGGGTCGTCCCCGAAGCCAGGTTGATCGACGACGTCGGATTGGACTCGGTGGCATTTGCTATCGGCATGGTGGCCATCGAGGAACGCCTCGGCGTAGTGCTGTCCGAGGAAGAGCTTTTGACGTGCGACACGGTCGGCGATCTGGAAGCGGCGATTGCGGCGAAATATCCCAATGACTGAACTGGCGGCCGCGCTCACGCAGGCGATGCAAAACTCGACTGCGGACCTGGCCGTCCTCGACCGTGAGACCTCGTCGTGGCGCCGTTGCCCGTGGCCGGAAGTGCACGGGCTGGCCGAAGGCGTGGCGACCTGGCTGCTCGATCACGATCAACCCGCCGCGGTCGGTCTCGTCGGTGAACCGACAGTCGAGTTCATCGCCGCGCTGCAGGGCGCGTGGCTTACGGGCGCGTCCGTGTCGATACTGCCCGGACCGGTGCGCGGTGCCGACGAAAGGCACTGGGCGCACTCGACGTTGAATCGCTTCGCCGGGATCGGGGTGACAACGGTCTTCAGCCATGGCTCTCAGCTCGACGGGCTACTGGAAGCCACCCCCGCCGACATCGTCACCGAGGATCTCGCAACCGCGGCACACACCAATCGATCAGCCTCCGGAACGCCGAGCGCAGACCGCGCCTTCCCCGCGATACTGCAGGGAACAGCGGGATCGACTGGATCGCCCAAGACCGCCATGATTTCCCCGGCCGCGGTGCTCAGCAATGTTCGCGGTCTCCATCAACGGTTTGCCTTCGACGCGTCGAACGACGCAGTGTGTATGTGGCTGCCGCTCTTTCACGACATGGGACTGACCTGTGTGCTTGCCGCGGCGCTGTCGGGGTTGCCACTGTGGCTGGCCTCGCCGGCGGCGTTCTCGGCGTCGCCGTTCAATTGGCTGAACTGGATTTCGGAGAGCCGCGCGACGCTGACCGCCGCGCCAAACCTCGCCTACAACATCATCGGTAAGTACGCGGGACTGGTATCCGATGTTGATCTCAGTCCACTGCGGGTGGCGCTCAACGGCGGTGAGCCGGTGGACTGCGAGGGGTTCCAGCGGTTCGCCGATGCTATGGCGCCGTTCGGGTTTGATGCCGGCGCAGCTGCGCCGTCGTACGGTCTCGCCGAGTCAACCTGCGCGGTGGCCATACCTGCGGCAGGCGCGGGACTGCGGTTCGCCACCGTCTCCGACGCCGCAGGATCGCATAAATACGCTGTACTGGGTGCCGCGATCCCCGGCATGGAGATTCGGGTGGTGTCTAGCGATCGCTACGTCGACACAACCGGCCGCCAGATCGGCGGGATCGAGATCCGTGGCACGTCGATGATGAACGGCTACCTTGGACAGCCGGCTATCGACCGCGAGGACTGGTTTCCTACTGGGGATTTGGGCTTTTTCGACGACGGCGGTCTCGTCGTATGCGGCCGGGCCAAGGAAATCATCTCCATTGCCGGGCGCAACATCTTCCCGACGGAGATCGAGCTGATCGCGGCCCAAGTCGATGGCGTGCGGCAAGGCTGCGTGGTCGCCCTAGGCACCGGCGAAAGTTCCGCCCGCCCCGGCCTGGTCGTTGCGGCCGAATTCCGTGGCGATAACCAGATCGAGGCCCGCAGCGAAGTCATTCAGCGCGTTGCGTCGGTGTGCGGAATCGTGCCGTCCGACGTGGTCTTCCTGTCGCCGGGGTCGCTGCCGCGCACCTCGTCGGGCAAATTGCGCCGCCTGGAAGTGCGGCGTTCTCTCGCGCTGGTGGACTGAGATGACTGCGACAAGCCAGACTGTCTTCGACGCTGACTTTCGCGCGCTGCTGTCCAAAGTGTTCGACGATCGTGTCGTGGAATGGACAGCCGAAGCAGAAGCGCAGCAACGGTTTCCGCGTAGACTGATCGAACACCTGGGCGCATGCGGGGTGTTCGCCGCCAAGTGGTCCGACCACACTCAGCCCGATGTCAACAAGCTGGTCGAACTGGCCTTGGCGCTGGGCCAGCTGACTTCCGCCGGCATCGGAGTGGGCGTGAGCCTGCACGACTCGGCGATTGCCCTGCTGCGCCGGTTCGGCAAGTCGGACTACCTAAGGGACATTTGCGAGCAGGCGATTCGCGGCGAGGCGGTGCTCTGCATCGGTGCGTCGGAGGAATCTGGCGGATCGGATCTTCAGATCGTCGAAACCGAAATCCGCTCTCGGGACGGCGGTTTCGATGTTCGCGGTATCAAGAAATTCGTGTCACTTTCTCCGATCGCCGACCACATCATGGTGGTGGCGCGCAGCGTCGACCACGACGCGGCCAGCCGGCATGGAAACGTCGCGGTGATCGCGGTGCCGACCACCCATGTCAACGTGCAGCAGCCCTACAACAAGGTCGGGGCCGGGCCGCTGGACACCGCGGCTGTCCACATCGATACCTGGGTCCCGGCCGACGCGCTCGTCGCACGGTCCGGTACCGGGCTGGCAGCCATCAGTTGGGGATTGGCGCACGAGCGGATGTCGATCGCTGGGCAGATCGCGGCATCGTGTCAGCGTGTAATCGGAATTACCCTGGCCCGCATGATGACTCGGCGTCAATTCGGCCAGACGCTGTTCGAGCATCAGGCGCTGCGACTACGGATGGCGGACCTACAGGCGCGCGTCGACCAGCTGCGCTTCGCCTTGCATGGCATCGCGGCTCAGGGGCGGCTGGATCTGCGCGCGGCCGCGGGGATCAAGGTCACTGCGGCCCGCCTCGGCGAAGAAGTGATCGGCGAGTGCATGCATATCTTTGGTGGTTCAGGCTATTTGGTCGACGAAACGCCGCTCGGCAGGATGTGGCGAGACATGAAGCTGGCTCGGGTCGGCGGCGGCACCGACGAAGTGCTGTGGGAACTTGTTGCGGCCGGCATGAAAGCCGATCACGCCGGCTACGAGGAGTGGGTAGGACGCTCCAACGCATAGAGCACCATGCGCCGGTTCGGCGCGTCATGCTCGCCGAGAGACCGGCACCCGACGTATTCGCACAATCGGCGGACGACGGTGTTGCGGTGATCGGGGTCGAACATGATCCGTTGGCAACGCGGCTCCATGGCAAAGACACTGGTCATGATGCGTGGCAGAAGCCGCGGACCGAAACCCCGATTGACCAACCCCATATCCGCGATGGCGGCATGTATCCCCACGTCGAAAGGATCGGCGTCATAGTGATGAGAGATCAAATCCTTTGCCGCCCAATATATTTCCAGGTAGGCGCTGTCGGAACCGCGCAAATTGCCGATCAGGGGCAGCGAATAGGTGCCTTCCAGCTGGGCCGAGATGTGGTGGCGCCAGCGCCAGGTCGGCCAGTCGTACTGCCAGGTCTGGGCGAGATGAGGGCGGTTCATCCATTCGGCCACCATCTCCGCGTCGGAACAATCCGCGACCCGCAACTCGTACGGCGCATCCAGCACTGGGATCGGAGGGCGGCCGATGCGCGCTATCCCCTCGGACAGAGCCGTGCGCTCGCGTGCCAGTACGTAAGTCGACGTGTCGTCGGCCTCGCTGCTCAGGGATGTCTCGGTCATCGAGCGGAGAGCCTACCGGAAATGCGTTTCAGGTTAGGGTAGGCATTCCATACTTATGAGACGGGACTCACGACTTCGGCCTTCAAACTCCTGCGCGGATCGCACCGTGCGTCCCCTCTCCCGGCCGTCCTGGACCGAGATTAGGTGGGACCGCCGACAGATTCGTCGGTGCGGTGGGCGGTACGATCGGCACGCCGCGGGCGTGATGAAATTGGCAAACATGCCGGCTTTAGGTGCCGGTGCTCGAGAGAGCTTGAGGGTTCGAGTCCCTCCGCCCGCACAGTGCGCTCCCTCGACCGTCCACCAGGCTTAAGCTATGGTAAGGCAACCCTTAGTTCAGCGGTGACTACTACGTCCAGGTGTGCTATCAGATGAGGACCGTTACGTCGCAAGCGCCAGTCATGGCGGTGCGACCGCCCGGTGGTGCGACCGGCGTCGCCTTGCCGCAGCCGTCGAGTTCAGAGTGCGTGGTGGAGTTCGCCGCCACGGGAGAGGACCGTTGATGGCTCGCGGGTTCCAGGGCGCGATATTGCGGGGCTTCGGGGCGCGCGATCACACCGCGACGGTCATCGAGACCGAGTCGATCGCACCGCATTTCGTGCGGGTTCGCATGGTGTCGCAGACCCTGTTCGAGGACGCGGAGGCCGAGCCCGCTGCCTGGTTGCGGTTCTGGTTCCCCGACCCGGACGGCTCCGACACGGAATTTCAGCGCGCCTACACGCTCTCCGAGGCCGATGCCGCGACCGGCAGCTTTGCGGTCGACGTGGTGTTGCACGAGCCGGCCGGTCCAGCGTCGAAGTGGGCCCGCGCGGTCGCGCCCGGCGCGACCATCGCGGTGATGTCGCTGATGGGTTCGTCGCGCTTCGACGTTCCCGAGGAGCAGCCCGCCGGCTATCTGTTGATCGGTGACTCGGCCTCGATCCCGGGGATGAACGGGATCATCGGGACGGTTCCCGACGACGTCCCCATCGAGATGTACCTCGAGCAGCACGACGATAACGACACGCTGATCCCGATCGCAGCGCATCCGCGGCTGCGGGTGCATTGGGTTAGCCGGCGCGACGAGCAAACGCTGGCAAACGCCATCGAGAGCCGGGACTGGTCGAATTGGTATGCCTGGGCCACGCCCGAGGCCACCACCCTCAAGCACGTCCGCAAGCGGCTGCGCGATGCGTTCGGATTCCCCAAGTCTGAGGTGCATGCGCAGGCGTACTGGAGCGCCGGCCGGGAAATGGGCACCACCCGGGGTGGCGAAGGCGCTGCCGCCGACACCCCGGTGATCGATGACACTGAGCAGGAAAGTGTTGCAGCGCAACCGGAATCGCAGCCACTCCTAGCCGAAGCGGCTGGTGCCCAAGGAAATTGGCGGTCGCAGGCCGCCGGCCGGTTGCTCGCGCCGCTACGGTCGGCGTTGATTGTCTCCGGTGTGCTGCAGGCTGTGATCACACTCGTGCAGCTGGCGCCGTTCGTCTTGTTGGTGGAGCTGGCCCGATTACTGGCGTCGGGCGCCGGGCCATCCCGGTTGTGGGATGTCGGAATCGCGGCGGTGTCGGTGCTGGGTTTGGGCACTGCGCTCGGTGCGGCTCTGACGCTCTGGCTACACGTCGTCGACGCGCGCTTCGCCAGCGATTTGCGCTCGCGGCTGTTGAGCAAATTGTCTCGATTGCCGCTGGGCTGGTTCACCGCTCGCGGATCGGGCTCGATCAAGCAACTGGTCAGCGACGATACGTTGTCACTGCATTACCTGGTCACTCATGCCATCCCGGATGCGGTCAACGCCGTCGTCGCGCCGGTGGCGGTATTGATCTACCTGTTCGTCGTCGACTGGCGGGTGGCGTTGGTCTTGTTCGGGCCGGTGCTGGTCTATCTGGTGATGACGTCGTCGCTGACCATCCAGTCCGGTCCGCGGATCGTCCAGGCCCAGAAGTGGGCCGAGCGAATGAACGGCGAAGCCGGCGCCTACCTGGAGGGCCAGCCGGTGATTCGCGTCTTCGGCGGGGCGGCGGCGTCGAGCTTCCGGCGTCGCCTGGACGAGTACATCGGATTCCTGGTCGCCTGGCAGCGCCCGCTGGCCGGCAAGAAAGCCGCGATGGATCTGACCACCCGCCCCTCGACATTCCTGTGGCTCATCGCGACAGCAGGCACCTTGCTGGTCGTCACGCATCGAATGGACCCGGTGAATTTGCTGCCGTTTTTGTTGCTGGGCACCACGTTTGGTGTCCGACTGCTCGGCATCGCCTACGGGCTGGGCGGTATCCGCGCCGGGATGCTGGCCGCTCGACGGCTGCAGATCGCCCTGGATGAGCCCGACCTCGCGGTGCGTGAGCAGCTCGGCACCGTGCCCGACGGCGACGCAGCGGGCACGGTGGAATTCGACGGGATCACCTTCAGCTACCGCCCCGGCGTTCCGGTGATCCAGGACGTCTCACTGGAACTGCGGCCGGGCACGGTGACCGCGCTGGTCGGCCCGTCCGGATCGGGGAAGTCGACGCTCGCCGCGCTGCTGGCTCGATTCCACGACGTCGAACAAGGTGCGATACGCGTCGGGGGCCGCGATATCCGGTCGCTGAGTGCTGACGAGCTCTACACGCGAGTCGGTTTCGTGCTGCAGGAAACCCAACTGGTGCACGGCACTGTCGCCGAGAACATCGCGCTGGCCGTCCCCGATGCCACCATCGAACAAATCCAGGCCGCGGCGCGCGAGGCGCAGATCCATGAGCGGGTGCTGCGACTTCCCGACGGCTACGACACCATGCTGGGCGCCAGCGCCACATTGTCAGGCGGTGAACGACAACGCCTCACCATTGCCCGTGCGATCTTGGCCGACACTGAGGTGCTGATCCTCGACGAGGCCACCGCATTCGCCGACCCGGAGTCGGAATACCTTGTGCAACAAGCACTTAACCGGCTAACGCATGATCGCACCGTGTTGGTAATCGCCCATCGGTTGCACACCATCACCCGGGCCGATCAGATCGTCGTGCTCGATCACGGACAAATCATCGAACGTGGCACCCACGAGGAATTGCTCGCCGCCGACGGACGGTACCGCCGGCTGTGGGAGACCGGCCAGGGCAATCCGGTGGCCGTGACCGGCGCACCTGCGGAGGGCGCACGATGATCCGCACCTGGTTAGGCCTGGTTCCGGCGGACCGGCGCGGCAAGGTCATCACCTACGCCGTCCTCGCGTTTCTCTCGGTCGTCGTGCGCGCGGTGGGCGCCGTGTTGCTGGTGCCGTTGGTGGGGGCATTGTTCAGCGACTCACCGCAACGCGCTTTGGCTTGGCTGGGTTGGCTTTCCGCGGCGACGGTGACCGGATGGGTGATCGACACCGTGGTCGCGCGGATCGGTTTCGACCTGGGGTTCGCCGTCCTCGACCACAGTCAGCACGATGTGGCCGACCGGCTGCCGCAGGTTCGGCTGGACTGGTTCACCGCCGATAACACCGCGATGTCTCGGCAGGCGATTGCGGCGACCGGCCCCGAGCTCGTCGGCCTGGTGGTCAACCTACTGACCCCACTGACGACGGCGATTCTGTTGCCCGCCGTCATCGCGCTGGCCCTGTTGCCGATCTCCTGGCAGCTGGGCGTGGCCGCGTTGGCCGGCGTGCCGTTAATGCTGGGCGCGCTGTGGGCCTCCGCGCGATTGACGCGGCGTGCCGACAAGGCGGCCGGCGACGCCAACACCGCACTGACCGAGCGGATCATCGAATTCGCCCGAACCCAACAGGCATTGCGCGCTGCGCGCCGCGTCGAGCCGGCCCGCAGTCTGGTGGGCTCCGCGCTGGCCGCCCAGCACAGCGCGACGATGCGGTTGCTCGGCATGCAGATCCCGGGTCAATTGCTGTTCAGCATCGCCAGCCAGTTGGCTCTCATCCTGTTGGCCGGCGCGACGACGGCGCTGACCGTGAATGGCACGCTCACGGTCGCCGAGGCGATCGCGCTGATCGTCGTCATCGCCCGCTATCTGGAGCCCTTCACCACGGTCAGTGAGCTGGCGCCGGCGTTGGAAAGCATCCGCGCCACGCTCGACCGCATCCGCAGTGTGCTCAGCGCACCGGTTCTGACGGCCGGGACCGGAACGCTGGGCGAGCGTGCTCAAGACGGATCCAAGGCCCCGGTCATCGAGTTCGACGACGTCGCGTTCGGCTACGACGGCGCCAGCACGCCGGTGCTTGACGGCGTGAGCTTTTCCCTGCGGCCGGGAACCACCACGGCCATCGTCGGTCCATCGGGCTCGGGGAAGAGCACAATCCTGGCGCTGATCGCCGGGCTGCACCAGCCGACCCGTGGACGTGTCCTGTTCGACGGCGGCGACGCCGCCACGCTGGACGCACCGGCCCGGCGCGGGGCCAGCAGCGTGGTGTTCCAGCATCCCTACCTTTTCCACGGGACGATCCGCGAGAACGTGCTCGCCGGGGACCCCGCCGCGGACGACGATCGGTTGGCTGGGGCGATCCGGCTGGCGCGGGTTGACGAACTCATCGCCAGGCTGCCCGACGGCGCTGACACGGTTGTCGGCGAAGCCGGCTCGGCGTTGTCCGGCGGTGAGCGGCAACGGGTCAGCATTGCGCGGGCACTCCTGAAGCCCGCGCCGGTGCTGCTGGTTGACGAGGCGACCAGCGCTTTGGACACCGAGAACGAGGTCGCGGTGGTGGATGCGCTCACGGTCGATCCACAGTCGCGTACCCGAGTCATCGTCGCCCACCGGTTGGCCAGCATTCGCCATGCCGATCGCGTTCTGTTCCTCGACAACGGCAAAATCGTCGAGGACGGTTCGGTCGACGAATTGCTCGCCGCGGGTGGACGTTTCGACGAGTTCTGGCGCCAGCAGCACGAAGCTGCCGAATGGCACATCCTCGCCGATTAATTCGCGGCCCTTTGACCGCTGATCTTGCGGTATGCCTTACAGTTCATGAAACAGTCGACCGGGCTGTGCGAGTACTGGAGGCGTTTGCACATGAGTGCTGTGGTGTCGATTCCCCGCTATCCCGTCGACGTGACCCCCGAATGGCTGTCAGCGGCACTGAGCGGACGCGGCCCATCTGTCGAGGTCTCCGACGTCGACGTCGTCGCCATCGGCACCGGGCAGACCGGCGCCACGTATCGCGTGACGGCCAGTTACGCCGGAGAGTCGGCAGACTTACCGCAAACGTTCGTGATCAAGTTACCGGCCCAGGACGACGCCGTGCGGGATCGCGTCGTGATCGGGTATCGCAGCGAATGCGCGTTCTATGCCACGGTGGCTGATCGGGTGCGGGTGCCGACACCGCAGTGCTATTACTGCGAGATCACCGACGATGCAATGGATTACGCATTGCTGCTCGCAGATCAGGCACCCGCGGTGCAAGGGGATCAGATCGCGGGCTGCGGCGAAGACGAGGCGCGACTCGCGGTGGTGGCGATAGCTGGACTACACGGACCCAGCTGGTGCGATCCGTTCTGGCTGGATCTGCCCGGCATCGGGTTTCCGCGCCCGGATGAGGCCTCCGCCAACGGCCTTGGTGAGGTGGCGAAGCTGAGCGCTGACATCACGCTGGAAAAGCTCGGTGACCGACTGAGCGCCCAAGACCGTGAAACGTTCACGGCGGCAATGGGTGTGGTGACGCCGTGGCTCCTCGCCGAGTATGACCGGTTTGCCCTGATGCATGGCGACTACCGCCTCGACAACCTGCTGTTCGATCCGGGCAGTAAATGGGTGAGCGTGGTCGATTGGCAGACGCTCGGAGTGGGTCTGCCGACCAGGGATCTCGCGTATTTCACCGCCACCAGCCTGGATCCGCAACTGCGCGGCGAAATTGAGAAGGACCTCGTAGCGGACTACCACCGAGCGCTGGTTGGTTACGGCGTGACCGGCTACGACAGCGAAACGTGTTGGCGCGATTACCGACTCGGGACGATCCAGGCCCCGCTGATCTCGGCTCTGGGGTTCGCCTTCGCCGCGGCCACCGACCGTGGCGACGACATGGTGGTGACGATGCTGCAGCGAGGCTGTCAGGCGATTCGCGATCTCAAGACGTTGGAACTGATCGGCTGAGTCCGCTTAGCGGCTGTACCGCCCGGCCAGGTACTCGGCCCGGCATGCGCTGCGTGCGAGCTTGCCGCTGGTAGTGCGGGGGATGCTGCCGGCGGCGACGAGCCGTAAGTCGGCGACGCGCAGGTGATGTTCACGAGAGACCGCTGCCCGAACGGTGGCCTCGATCGGGCCCGGATCGGCGCGCCCCACGCCCGCGGCACGCTCAGCGACAACGACGAGCTGCTCGGCGGTGCTGCCCTCCGGCGTGTCGAGGGTGTCGGCGGGAACCGAAAACGCGGCCACGTAACCCGTGCGGATGGCAGGCGATGCGTGACTGACAGTGGTCTCGATGTCATGCGGGTAATGGTTACGGCCGTCGACGATGATGAGGTCTTTGACCCGACCGGTCAGGTATAGCTTGCCGTCGAGATAGAAACCAAGATCGCCGGTCGCCAGCCAATAGCTGTTGTCCGCGGCGCCCTCGGCATGGCTGCCG
Organism: uncultured Actinomycetota bacterium; assembly: GCA_963826365.1. Taxonomy (GTDB): domain Bacteria; phylum Actinomycetota; class Actinomycetes; order Mycobacteriales; family Mycobacteriaceae; genus Mycobacterium. The sequence continues at coordinate 559,414 of CAWGXA010000027.1, forward strand.
TGCTCGAGGCGAGACTGCAGCTTGTTGCCGAATGTGCGTTGCGTTTCCTCTTCGCGTTGGAAGTATCCGCGGCCGATGTTGTTGCCGTGCAGCCAGATTTCCCCGACCACACCGTCGCCGACCTCCGCGCCTTCCGCATTGCTGATCACCGCCCACAGATCCCGCATCACCGGGCCGGTATAGACGTGGGCAACCGCGCCCGGGGTGTCCGGCGCGACGGGCACAGCGCGCCCGGCGGTGAGCTCGGCGCGGTCGACGTACACCGCACTTGCCGCGTCGCCCGGGGCGTACGTGGCCACCCCCAGCGTCGCCTCGGCCATCCCGTAGGACGGTTTGACCGCTGTCTCCGGTAGGCCGTAGGGCGCGAATGCCTTGGTGAATTTCTCGATGGCCGACATCGTCACCGGCTCGGAGCCGTTGAGCAGGCTGACGACGTTGCGCAGGTCGACGGTCTCGCCTGCGGGCGGCAGCCCGCGCTCTGCGGTCAACTCGTAAGCGAAGTTCGGGGCCGCGGCAACCGTTCGGCCGTACGCCGCCTCCGCACTGAGCTGTTTGATCCACCGGTACGGGCGACGGACAAATGCCATGGGGTCCAGCATCACCAGGTATCTGCCGGACAGTGCCGGGAACATCAGCATGAGCAACCCCATGTCGTGATACAGGGGTAGCCAACTCACGCTGCGGATTCCCCGATCCAGCCCGGCTCCCAAGACCATCTGCGCCACGTTGGTGCAAACGGCACGATGGGTGACCTCTACGCCGGCGGGTATGCGCGTCGAGCCGGAGGTGTACTGCAGATAGGCGACGTCGTCGGTATCCACTGTCGGCTCGGTAAACATCTCAGCGAGCGTCGAAGGGATGGCGTCGACGGCAATCAGCCGTGGCCGACCGGCCACCGGATGTGTCCGGAGGAATTCGCGCGCCGTCTCGGCCGCGGCGGTGGTGGTCAACACCACGGTGGGCCTGGCATCGCCCAGCACCGCCGTCAGCCGTTCCGCATGCCCGGACAATGTTGGCGCAAACAACGGCACTGACACGTTGCCCGCGTGGATGGCGGCAAAGAAGGCGGCCACATATTCCACACCCTGGGGCGCCACAATCGCTACCCGATCGCCCGGGCGGGTGACCTGCTGAAGGCGTGCGCCGATCGCCCGCACTCGCGACCACAGCTCATTCCAGCTCATATCGACGACTCGCCCGTCCGGCTCTTTGGCGTAGTCGATGTACCGATACGAGGGACTGTCGCCGAGCACTTGGCGATTTCGATCGAAATGCGACGTGAGCGTCATTCCGTCGGGGATGACGATGGTGCCATCGGCGGCGACATAGTCGTTGATATCAGCCACGTCAGGATGAACAGCATTCGTCGGCGGGGGGTTCCGACCCATAGAGAGAGAATAAGAGGCGGATAAATTTTCTTGTCCCACCATTCGACGTGACGCCCATCACGTTTAGATAACGATGTGATATAGCTCACAACAATCGGCATCGTTAGCTGGGTCGTCGCGACGAGCGGCTCCCGTCCATGTGGGGGTTTGCCACCCGCGCGGCGGGCGCCGCGTCGTCCGCGTCAGTACTGAGTGGAGCCCTGATCGACCCGGATCTGGGCCGCGGTGACCTTGCGCGACTCGTCGCTGGCCAGCCAGCACACGGCGTCGGCGATCTCTTCCGGCTCGGCCATCCAGTCGGGCAGAAACGGCGTCAGGACGTGCGCCAGCTGCGGGTTGGTTGCCGTGGCTCTACCGACCGCCTCGACCATGTCGCCAGAGCCCATCGCGGTGTTCACCGGGCCCGGGTGGACGCTGTTGACCCGGATCGAGTGTTTGCCCAATTCGGCGGCGAAGGCACGGGTGAGGCCGGTGACGGCGTGCTTACTGGCGGTGTAGTGCACCATGAACGGCTGCATTTTCACCCCGGCCGCCGAACTGATCAGAATGATCGAGCCGCCGCGCCCGCCTTCGATGATCTTGTCGGCGCCGGCCATCACGGTGTTCCAGGTGCCCGTCACGTTGATGTCCATGACATCGCGGAAGGATTCGGCAGAGATTTCGTTCCAGGCCTGGGGAGCCGCGACGCCGGCGTTGGCCACGATGATGTCAAGGCGCCCCAGTTCGGCGACCCCGTCATCGACGGCCTTGCGCAGCGCATCCAGGTCGCGGGTGTCGACGACGGAGGCGAGGATCCGGCGCTCTGTTTGTTCAACCAGGCGAACGGTTTCGGCGAGATCCTCTTCGGTCGCCGGATCGTAGGGAACGCAGGTCGGGAGCTTGCCGGCGATGTCGACGGCGATGATGTCGGCGCCCTCTTGGGCCATCCGGACCGCGTGCGCGCGACCCTGGCCGCGTGCCGCCCCGGTGATGAACGCGACTCTTCCTTCGAGCTTGCCGGTCATTAACGCTCCTTCGTGGTGGTAGCTCGTTGTGCCGCCTTGACCAGATTCGACCCGATGATCAGACGCTGAATCTCGCTGGTGCCCTCATACAGTCGCAGCAGGCGCACGTCACGGTAGATGCGTTCCACCGGGACGCCGCGCATGTAGCCGCTGCCACCGTGGATCTGCACCGCGAGATCAGCGACCCTGCCGGCCATTTCGGTGCAGAAGAGCTTCGCTGCCGACGGCGCCACCCGGCGGTCCTCGCCGTTGACCCACAGCCGAGCGGCCTCCCGGACCAACGCACGGCCGGCCATGACGTCGGTCTGTTGGTCGGCGAGCATCGCCTGTACCAATTGGAAGTCACCGATCGGCGTCCCGCCCTGAGTCGCGGTGGCCGCATACGACACGGATTCGTCGAGTGCCCGCGCTGCCGCTCCGACGGCGATGGCGCCGATGTGCACCCGGCCGCGCGCCAGCGAGGTCATCGCGGCCCGATAGCCGACGTCTTCGCTGCCCCCGACGAGCGCGTCGGCTCCGACGCGGACGTCGTTGAAGCTGACATCGGCGGTCCATGCGCCTTCTTGGCCCATCTTGGCGTCCTTGGCGCCCACCTCAACGCCTGCGCTGTCCGCGGGAACCAGGAAGACGGCGATTCCGGGCCCCTGGTCGTCCGCCGGCCGGGTACGCGCGAACACCACGAAGAGATCGGCGACGGGAGCGTTGGTGATGAAGCGCTTCTGCCCGGAGATCACCCAATCATCATTGACTCGACCGGCTTTCGTGCGCAGACCGGCGGGGTTCGATCCGGCGCCCGGTTCGGTCAGCGCGAAGGAGGCGACGACGTCGCCGGTCGCGATCGGTTCCAGCCAGCGAGACTTCTGCTCGTCGGTGCCGAACGCGACCAGGACCTGCCCGGCGATGCCGTTGTTGGTACCGAACATCGAGCGCAACGCCAACGACGTGTAGCCCAATTCCATTGCCAGCTCGACATCTTGGCTGAGGTTCAGGCCGAGGCCGCCCCATTGTTGGGGAATGGCGTAGCCGAACAGGCCCATCTTCTTGGCCTGCTCGCGAAGGTCGTCGGGCACCCGATCCTCGTCCAGGATTTCCTGTTCACGGGGTACCACCGCGGTGCGGACGAAATGACGGGTCTGCGCGAGGATCTCCTGAAAATCCTCGTCAGTGACTTCCGGGGTGTCGGCAGTGGTCATCGACAGACGCTCCTCTCCGGCCTGGTTTGGCAGCCGTTCGCCCTCATCCTGGGCGAGGCACGGCGCCGGCATCAAGAGGCCGGAGCCTGGTTCCGGGGAGGATCCTATATGAAATATGATATTCGATCGACGGGGCCCCGGTAGTGCCGATAACAGGTGAGGATGGGAACGAGATGTCGTTGCTAAGCGGTCAGACAGCGGTGATCACAGGCGCAGGACAAGGACTTGGTCTGGCCATCGCAGAGCGCTTTGTCGCCGAGGGCGCGCGGGTTGTGCTCGGCGACGTCAACCTCGAAGCGGCCCAGGCCGTCGCCAAACAACTCGGCGGTGACGACGTCGCTGTGGCGGTCCGCTGCGATGTGACCCAAGCGGCCGAGGTCGAGACGCTGATCCAGACCGCAGTCGACAGGTTCGGCAGCCTGGACATCATGGTCAACAACGCCGGGATCACCCGTGACGCAACTATGCGCAAGATGACCGAAGAGCAGTTCGATCAGGTGATCAACGTGCATCTCAAAGGGACCTGGAACGGCATCCGGTTGGCGGCAGCGATCATGCGGGAAAACAAGCGTGGCGCGATAGTGAACATGTCGTCGGTCTCGGGCAAAGTCGGGATGATCGGTCAGACCAATTACTCGGCAGCCAAAGCCGGGATCGTGGGAATGACCAAGGCTGCGGCCAAAGAGCTTGCCTACCTTGGGGTTCGGGTCAACGCTATTGCGCCTGGATTGATCCGCTCAGCCATGACAGAAGCTATGCCGCAACGTATTTGGGATTCGAAGGTCGCCGAGGTGCCGATGGGCCGGGCCGGCGAGCCCAGCGAAGTCGCCAGCGTCGCGCTGTTCTTGGCCTCCGATCTGTCGTCGTATATGACCGGCACCGTCATGGAAATCACCGGCGGCCGACACCTCTGAGAGAGGTCCAAAAATGCGCGAAACCGTAATTTGTGAGCCGGTCCGGACGCCGATCGGCCGCTACGGCGGAATGTTCAAAACGCTTACCGCCGTTGACCTCGGCGTCACCGCGCTCAAAGGGCTGCTCGAGCGGACCGGTATCCCGTCCGACGCCGTACAGGACGTGATTCTCGGGCACTGCTATCCCAACAGCGAAGCACCGGCGATCGGACGAGTGGTGGCGTTGGACGCCGGCCTGCCGGTGACGGTTCCGGGCATGCAGGTTGATCGCCGCTGCGGGTCGGGCCTGCAGGCGGTGATCCAAGCCAGTCTGCAGGTGGGCAATGGCGACCACGACCTGGTCGTCGCCGGCGGCTGCGAAAGTATGAGCAACGTCGCCTTTTACTCCACCGACATGCGCTGGGGCGGGGCCCGCGGTGGGGTGCAGGTGCACGACGGGTTGGCCCGGGGCCGTAGCACGGCCGGTGGCCGTCACTATCCGGTTCCGGGCGGGATGCTCGAAACCGCGGAGAACCTGCGCCGCCAGTACGGCATTTCACGTCTCGAGCAAGACGAACTCGCGGTGCGCTCGCACCATCGTGCGGTGGCCGCGCAAAAGGACGGCATCCTGGCCGAGGAGATCATTGCGGTCGCGGTGCGCAGCCGTCACGGCGAGGAGTTGATCGACACCGATGAGCATCCCCGCGCCGACACCTCCGTCGAGTCGTTGAGCAAGCTGAAACCGGTTCTGCTGGGCGATGATCCGGAGTCGACGGTTACGGCCGGCAATGCCAGCGGGCAGAATGATGCGGCGTCCATGTGTGTGGTGACGACGCCGGAGAAGGCGGCCGAATACGGTCTGACTCCCTTGGTCCGGCTGGTCTCATGGGGGGTGGCGGGTGTGGCGCCCAACGTGATGGGTATCGGCCCAGTGCCCGCAACTGAGGTCGCGCTCGGCAAAGCGGGCCTGCGGCTTGAGCGATATCGACCTCATCGAACTCAACGAAGCCTTTGCCGCGCAGGCCCTTGCGGTGATGCGGGCGTGGAATTTCGGCGCCGCCGACCATGACAGGACCAACGTGCATGGGTCGGGAATCTCGCTGGGTCACCCGGTCGGTGCGACCGGCGGCCGGATGCTGGCCACCTTGGCGCGCGAACTGAATCGGCGCGAAGCCCGATACGGCCTGGAGACCATGTGCATTGGCGGCGGCCAGGGCCTGGCCGCGGTTTTCGAACGCGTCGCGCCGGCATGACCGACCCCGGCCTGCCGCTGAGCGGCCTCACCGTTGTCGAGGTGTCCAGTTTCGTCGCCGCGCCATTGTGTGGCATGACGCTGGGTCAACTCGGCGCGCAGGTGATCCGGGTCGATCCGATCGGCGGTGCGTCCGACGTTCAGCGGTGGCCGCTGACGGCCGACGGTACGTCGATCTATTGGACCGGCCTGAACAAGGGAAAGCGTTCTGCCACTATTGATCTGCGCTCGCCTGAAGGTCAACAGCTCGTCCAGCGGCTGGTCGTTGAGGGTGACGGCATCGTCGTCACCAACGCTGCGGGCTTGTCTTGGCTGAGCCACGAGTCGTTGGCCGCCAAGCGCTCTGACGTCATCCATGTGCAGCTGCTTGGGCGCGGCGACGGATCCACCGGGGTGGACTACACGGTGAACGCCGCCATCGGGTTTCCACTCGTCACCGGGCCGGCCGATCATGCCGGTCCGATCAACCACGTATTGCCGGCCTGGGATGTGTGCTGTGGCTTGTACGCCGCGCTGGCGGTGGTGACCGCTGTGCGCCGTCGCGAGCAGTCCGCGACGGGTGCGGCCATCAGCCTGGCGCTGGAGGATGTCGCGCTGGCCACGGCGGGAAATCTGGGACTGCTCACCGAGCCGCAGGTGGTAGGGACGCAACGAGAGCGGTTGGGCAACGCTATCTACGGCCAATACGGCCAGGATTTCACCAGTCGTGACGGCGTCAGGTTCATGGTGGTTGCCTTGACCCGTAGGCACTTTCGCGACGTGGTCGAGGTGACGGGCACCGGGGCCGCGGTGTCGGCGCTCGCCGACGCGCTGGGGGTGGACTTCGAAACCGAAGGCGATCGCTATCGCTACCGCGACGTGCTGTCCGGCCTGTTCGCCACCTGGTTCGCCGACCACACCGCCGAGCAGATCGCCGCAGCCCTGTCGGACACCACGGTGCTGTTCGAGCGGTACCGCACTTTCGCTGAGGTCGCCGCTGACCCGAAAGTGACTGCCAATCCGCTGTTTTCCTGGTTGCACCAGCCTGGTGTCGGCGACTATCTCGCCCCCGGACTGCCGGCCGCGTTCGACGGCGACTTTCCCGCCAGCGCACCCGCGCCGGCGCTGGGACATGACACCGCCGATGTCCTCGGCGAGTACCTGGGATTGACGCCCGCCGACATCGAGCGGCTGACGAGCGCCAAAACGATCGCCTGCTAGCAGGCGGAAGGGATAGACACCGCATGACCAAACTCGCTCAGACCCTCGGCTTGACCGAATTTCAGACCGAGATCATCACGACGGTAAGGCAGTTCGTCGACAAGGAAGTCATTCCCAACGCGGCTGAACTCGATCGGGGCGACATCTACCCTCAGCACATCGTCGACCAGATGCGCGACATGGGGCTGTTCGGGTTGATGATTCCGCAGGAGTACGGCGGCCTGGGCGAGTCACTGCTCACCTATGCGCTGTGCATAGAGGAGTTGGCGCGCGGCTGGATGAGCGTGTCCGGCGTGCTCAATACCCATTTCATCGTGGCGTACATGCTGCGCCAGCACGGCACCGACGAACAGCAGCAGCGGTTCCTGCCCCGGATGGCGGCCGGCGAAACCCGCGGCGCCTTTTCGATGTCGGAGCCCGAGCTGGGTTCCGATGTGGCCGCGATCCGCACTCGGGCCCGAAGCAATTCCGACGGCACCTACACCATCGACGGTCAGAAGATGTGGCTGACCAACGGTGCCACCTCCACGCTGGTGGCGGTGCTGGTGCGCACGGACGAAGGCTCCGAGAAACCGCACCGCAATCTGACCGCGTTCCTCGTCGAGAAGCCGGTCGGTTTCGGCGAAGTCGTTCCTGGCCTGCTAATCCCCGGCAAGATCGACAAGCTCGGCTACAAGGGAATCGAAACCACGGAGCTCATTTTCGATGGCTATCAAGCCAGCGCCGATGACGTTCTCGGCGGCACCACCGGGCAGGGCTTCTTCCAGATGATGGACGGCATCGAGGTCGGCCGGGTCAACGTGTCGGCGCGCGCGTGTGGCGTGGGGATTCGTGCCTTCGAACTCGCGGTGCGCTACGCGCAACAACGCGAAACCTTTGGCAAGCCGATCGCCGAACATCAGGCCATCGCGTTCCAGCTGGCTGAGATGGCGACCAAAGTCGAAGCGGCACACCTGATGATGGTCAACGCGGCGCGTCTGAAGGATTCGGGGGAGCGCAACGACGTGGCCGCAGGAATGGCCAAATACCTGTGCAGCGAATATTGCAGTGAAGTGACCCAGCAGAGCTTCCGGATCCACGGCGGCTACGGCTATTCCAAGGAATATGAGATTGAGCGGCTGATGCGCGATGCGCCGTTCCTGCTCATCGGTGAAGGCACCAGCGAGATCCAGAAGTCCATCATCAGCAAGCGACTACTGGCCGAGTATCAGGTGTGAGGCGATGAGCGTTCCGGATTTCGCTGCGCGGCCACAACTTTCCGACGATGTTGCGCGCCTCATCCGCGGCAGGATCTTCGACGGCAGCTATGCCGCGGGGTCCTATGTTCGCTTGGACCAATTGGCCGCGGAATTGGGGATCAGCGTTACCCCAGTGCGCGAGGCGCTGTTCGCGTTGCGCGCCGAGGGCTTGATCGCTCAACAGCCGCATCGTGGTTTCGTGGTATTGCCGGTGACGGGGCGAGATGTCACCGACGTCGCCAATGTGCAGGCTCATGTCGGCGGTGAGCTGGCCGCGCGTGCCGCGGTCAACATCAACCACGATCAGTTGCATGAGCTCAAGGGAATCCAGGCTCAGCTGGAGGATGCTTATGCCGGCGATGACCAGGAGCGGACCGTCCGGCTGAACCATGAATTTCACCGGGCCATCAATGTGGCGGCGGATTCGCCGAAGCTTGCCCAGTTGATGTCGCAGATAACCCGGTATGCACCGGAATCGGTATTCCCCACGATCGAGGGTTGGTCGGGCCAATCGATCGAGGACCATCGCCGGATCTTGGCCGCGCTCGAGATACACGACGACGTACTCGCCCGCGCTGCGATGTCCGAACACCTTGCGGCGGGAGCCGTTCCGTTGATCGATCACCTGGTGGCCCGGGGAGTGGTGGTCGAGAGCGATCATCCGACGTCTCGGTGACCCCGAGGAGGGTTGTTGCGCAGCCGACCTGGGCATACGCTGCCTTCAGGGTGGTCGACAGTTTGGAGAAGAAATGTCCCCAACACGTCCCGCAGCGGTCGTCGTTGCGTGTATGACAGCGATCGCTTTCGCGGCTCCGGCGAATGCCGACCTGCTCGACCCAATACCCGGGAACGGTGTCTTTGTCGTCGGGCCGGACATTGCACCGGGCCTCTACCGCACGGCCGGTTCGGCGTCGACCTTTGGGGTCTGGATCAACAATGTGCCGACTCAGGATTCGATGTGCGCGTGGTTCACCTACAGCACGCCCGATGCGAACAAGGAGCATGTGCTCCAGACGAATATCTCCGTCGGCCCGATGTTTGCGAATATCAACACATCGGTCAAGGCCTTCGAGTCACAGAACTGTCAACCCTGGACCCGGGTGCCTTAGAGCGACTGGTCGACGAGCATCTCCCGTAATTTGCGGATGTCGACCTTGCCGGTACCGCCGCGTGGAACATCGTCGTCGGAGTCCAGCAATAGCCATACCGTCGGAACTTTGAAGGCGCTCAGCAGGTTACGCGAATAGCTTCGAAGTTCTTCGATGTCCAACTCCCGATTGCCGCATACGACGGCCGCGCCGACCCGTTCGCCCGCGGGCCCGGGCACATTGGTGACGAAGGCGTTCTCGACGCCGTCGATATTCCGTAACGCCCGCGCGACCTCGCTCGGGTAGACGGTCGCGCCACTGACTTTGAACATGTCGTCGGATCTGCCGTGGTAGAACAGGAATCCGTCTTCGTCCAGGTGGCCGAGGTCGCCGGTGGGGTAGAAACCGTCGGGCGTGAACAACTCTTCTCGGCTTCGCCCGCATATTCCGCGCATTGTGTGCGGCCCGCGGATTTGGATCATGCCGGCGGTTCCGGCCGGCACCGGCTCGCCGCCGTCGGGGTCGACGATGCGAACTTCCATGCCTGCGAACGGCTTTCCACAGCTACCCCACGCTGACGCGGGCATGTCTGTGTCGGCGGGGTAGCCGCAGTACGGCCCGAACGCCTCCGTCATGCCGAACAGCGTGGCTCGTGCGCCGGGCCGGGCCCGCTGCTCCGCCGGCAACAGGGCTTCCAGGCTGCCCGGCCGCAACGCCGACAGATCGGCGCCCGCCAAGCTCGCATGCCGTGCCAAGGCCTCGGCTTGATCGGGCCAGCCCCGAAACAGTGTCACCCGTTCGCGTTCCAGCAGTCCCACGGTGGTCTCGGGCCGCGGGATTTCCTCGGTGACCAGGGTGGCCCCGGCCAGCAGCGCCGACAGAATTCCGCTGCCGAAGCCGCCAACCCAGAAGAACGGCATCGGCAGATACAGCCGGGTCTCGGAGCCGATGCAGCGCGCGGCCAGGCCCGACTGCACGGCGCCCAATGCGTTGCCGTGCGAGTGGATGACTCCCTTGGGTGTTCCGCTGCTGCCGGAGGTGAACATGATCACCAGCGGGTCGGCGGCAGTGACCGTTTCAGTGATTGGGTCAACGAGCTGGTGGGCTCGATCGCTCGCCGTGGCATCCTCGAGTTGTCCCACCGTCCAAACCTGCCGTAGGGCAGGAAGTTCGGTGTGCCGCAGCGGCTGCAGGTCGTCGACGTAACGGTGCCCGCGGAATTCCTCGACGCTGACCAGGAACTGCACCGCCGCGGCGCGCAGCTGCGCGGTGAGTTCACCGGCCTGCAGCAAGGTGCTCAGCGGAACCAGGACAGCGCCGATGCGGGTCAGCGCGATGGCGATCTGGATCCAGCGGGTGCTATTGGGCATGATGAGCCCGACCCGGGTGCCCTTGCCGACGCCGGATTCGACGAAGCGGGCCGCCAAATCCGCAGTGGTCGTGTCGAGTTCGCGATAGGTGACCCGGGATGAGGGATCGATCACCATCGGCTTGTCGCCGTCGTGTGCGGCGCGAATCCTGACCAACGCGTCGATGGTTCGGGCGGCCGGCTCAGACATCGAACAGCTTCGTCAGTTGCTGCGTGTCAACCTTTCCGCTGGACAGCAGCGGTATGTCGGCGCTGGGCAGGGCAATGAACCGGCTGGGGATTTTGTAGACCGACAACTCGCTTTTCAGCCGCTCACGCAGCGCTGCCTCGTCGAAGGCATCGGAGCCGTCCGGAATGGCGATGACTGCCGCGACAAGTTGCCCGCGTCGGGCATCGTGGATTCCGAGGACGTAGGACGATAGTCCGCCGGTGGCCTTGGCGATCGCCTTTTCCACTTCGGGCGGCGAAACATTGGCGCCTGCCGATTTGATCATCGCGCTGCGCCGGCCGACGAAATACACGAATCCGTCGGCGTCGGTGCGCACCACATCCCCGGTGTGAAACCAGCCGTCGGCGTCGAAGCACTCTTCGCGACTGCGTTTGTAATACCGCTGCATCACGTACGGTCCGCGGATGCACAGTTCGCCGGTCTCGCCGGTGCCGACGACTTTCGTGGTGTCGGGGTCGATGATCGACGTCTGAAATCCGGGCGCTGGCTTGCCGAACGATCCCCGGCGCGCTTCTGGTTGGTCTGATTCGTCGCCGCTGACCAAGAGGACGCTGCCGGCTTCGGTCATGCCGAGCATGTTGTGCCGCAGCTCTGGGTCGGCCGGCCGCGCATCGCGAGCCATGATCGGGTACAGATTGCCCCGGTGCATCGACGACAGATTACGGTCAGCGAAGCTCGGGTGTTCAGCCAGATGAGTGACGCCGGCCGCGAAACCATTGGTCATGGTTGGCTTTTCGGCCTCCAGTAGGTCGAGTGCCGTCCCCGCATCGGTGGCATTCGAGCAGACCAGGGTCGACCCGGCGACCAAGGTGGCCAATAAGCCGAACGCGAACCCGCCGATCCAGAAGAACGGCGAATTGCAGAACAGCTTGTCTGCCGGGCTCAGACCACGGATCTCGTTGAGGTTTCGTTGATGTTCGAGCAGCGCGGCGTGGGTGTGGACCACGCCTTTGGGTGCGGCGGTCGACCCGGACGTGTACACGATGGACAGGGCATCGGAATTGTTTACCTCGTCTTCCATCGCGCTCAGCAGGGCGGGTTCGATGGTGGCGGCCAGCCGATAGATTCGGTCGATATCGCGGGGGCGCTGCGCCGTGGTCGGGCCGTGACTGATTCCGACGTGGCGCAATTGCGGCACGGCGGTGCTGAACAACCGATGGCCGGAATCGAAATCGGGGTCTGAGATGACGTCGGTCAGTCGCTGCACATAGTCGTGGGAGCGAAACGATGCGGCGGACAGCAGAATTGCGGTGTCGCTGTCGACCAGCTGCTCGCGCAGCTCGCGCGCGGTTGCGAAGGTGGAAAACGGGATGACCACCGCGCCGATGCGTGCGGCTGCGAGCATCCCTACGACGAAGTCGGTGCCGTTGGGGTAGAGCACTCCCACGTGGGTCCCCTTGCCGGCGCCAAGGGCGATCAGCCCGCGGGCAAGCTCGGCGGACCGGCGATCGGCTTCGCGGTAGCTGATGCGGTTGTGGTCACACACCAGCAGTGGGTGGTTTTCGCGCGAGTTGGCTTGGTGTCGCAGGAGTTCGGCGACGGTGAAATCACCGGGCATGGTCGGTGTGGGTGGCGGATTCGGTGAAGAAACGCCGGATCGCGCTCAGGTCGGCCTTGCCTGACGGGGTACGCGGGATGGTGTCGACGATCGCGATTTCGGTGGGAATTTCGTAGCGAGCCAGCCGAGTTCGTAGATATTCCACCAGCGTCGGGGTATCGGTGGATGCGTACTCTCGTAGTTCCACCATGGCGACCGGCGTTTCGCCGAGCCGCTCGTCGGTTCGCCCGACCACAGCCGCGCCCGCCACTGCGGGATGACCCTCCAGCGCGACGCGTACATCGTCTGGCATCACCTTGAACCCGCCACGGATGATCGCCTGATCGGCCCGACCGACGATCCAGACAAAACCGTCGGTGTCGATGCGGGCCATATCGGTGGTGCGCATCCACGGCGCCGACCGGCCCAGCTGTCCTGGCTTCACTTCCAGCAGACCGACCTGATCGGGCCCGAGCTGCGCGCCGGCTTCGTCGACCACCCGTAGCTGTGCCCCGGGGTTGGCGCGGCCGACGCTGCCGCGCTTGGTGCTCCAGTACTGCTGATAGTCGCCCAAGGTCCAGCCGGCCACGCCACCACCGAATTCGGTTGCGGCATAAGAGGTCAAAACCGGGATACCGTACTTCTCGGTGAAGGCATCGGCATCGTCTGCCGATAGCGGTGCCGTGCCGCAGGTGACGGCACGGATGCTGTCCAGATCGGCACGCTGTAAGTCGGAGTGCAACACCGTCCGCAAGGCGGCCGGCACCAGCGATACCGCGCGCGGTCGGTGCTTGCGGACGGCCTGCGCCCACGCGTTGAGCTCGAATCGCTCCAGCAGCACAAACGATCGCGCCTCGGCGACACACTGCAGCACCCGGAACACACCGCCGATATGTACCAGCGGCGAATTCATGATCGCGACGCCGCGTCGCAGCTCGGTCGGTGCGGGTGCGCTGCCCGGCTCGGGGCCCATCACGCTGCGGGCCAGCATGTCGTAGCTGAGGTCGATTCGTTTGGGCGGACCGGTCGTTCCGCTGGTCAGCATCCGAACGGCGACGTCTTGCCGGGTCGTCGGACCGCTACCGCGCCGCGCTGGCTCGGCGTCGTCCAATAGACCCGATATCGGCAGGCTCGGGGTCCCGGGGGTGACCAGTGTCGCCAGGTCATCGGGTTCGCCGACGATCAGCGGCAGTTGCAGCGCGTCGATATCGGCTCTGGTGCGATCGTCGCCGCGAGACGGGTTGATGGTGACCACCGTTGCGCCAGCCAGCAGGACCCCGAGGAATGCCGCCACCTGAGGAGGCCGATTGCGCAACAGCATCCCGATCTGCGGAGCTTCGCCGAATTCGGCTGTCACAGCGGCGATGTGGTGCGCAGTGTTGCCGACCTGGGCCCATGAAAACCAGTGACCGTCGTATTCGATCGCGTGCGCGTCGGGCTGCAGATCCAGCACGCCGGCGATCCGTTGGCTCAATGGGTGTGCGGTCATCACCGGATCTTCGGTTCGCTCCTGGGTTGCTCGCCCTGGGAGTTCTGCTGCGCGGCCAGTTCGGCGGTGCCGAGCGGATTGCCCAGCCGGGTGTAGATGAGCCCCTGCTCCAAGGCGGCTCGGTAGGGCTTATCCAGTGATTCCCAGATCGCTTTGACGGTGCCCTGCGTCGCCGACGGCGGTTTGGCCGCGATCGTCGCGGCGATTTCATGGGCACGCCCGAACAGCTGGTCGGGCGCGACCACCTCAGTCACCAACCCAATGCGCAGTGCAGTGTCGGCGCTGACCCGCTCGTCGTTACCCATCAGCGCTATCCGCAACGTTTCGCCGAGGCCGATGCGGCGCATCAGGCCGATCGGCTCTAAGGCACAGACCAGGCCGGCCGACACGTGCGAATCGAAAAACGTTGCCTCCGTGGAGCAGATGACCACATCGGATTCGTTGACGAAGTAAAACGCGCCCGCGGTGCACATGCCTTGCACGGCGCATACCACCGGCTTCCACATCTTCTGCCACTTGGGACTGAGCAGTTCGCCGGGATCCTCGTGATTCCAGACGTTTTCGGGTTGTCCATAAGGCGTTGTGATATCCAGGCCGGCGCTGAATGCCCGGTTCCCGGTGGCCCGCAGCACCACCGCGTGTACCGAATCATCCAGCTTGACGATGCGCCAGGCTTGGGCGATCTCCTCACACATGGTGCGGTTGAACGCATTCAACCGCTCTGGCCGATTCAGCGTGATGGTCGCGACATGGTCCGCGGCGTCGATGTCGAGCAGGATCGTTTCGAAAGTCATCGGCACTGCCAATCGGGTTTACGTTTTTCGATGAACGCCTTGGGGCCCTCGGCCGAGTCCTCCGTGCGCAACACCCGCTCGCGGAAGGTTTCGGCCATGATCTCGGCTTCGTGCAGTGGCACATTCAGACCCTTGACAATGGCCAGCCGCGTTCCCCGAACTGCCAGTGGCGCATTGGAGTTCACGATGTCCGCGATCGCATGCGCTCGCTCCAGCAGGCGGTCATGCTCGACGACTTCGCTGATCAACCCGAGTTCGTAGGCTCGCTGTGCGCTCATCCGTTCGTGCTTGCCCATCAACGCCATCCGCAGCGCGATCGACCGGGGCAGCACCCGCGATACCCGCACCATTTCGCGTCCGGCCACCAGCCCGATGCTGACATGCGGATCGAAGAACGTCGCCTGCTCCGAAGCGATCACGATGTCTGACGTGGTCACCCAATCCATGCCCGCGCCACAGCACAATCCGTTGACAGCGGTCACCACCGGCTTGGCCGCCGTGCGAAACGGGGGCGTGCCCTCCTGCGGTGCCTCCCACTGGTCATAGGTCGACAGGTACGGCCGCTCGTAGATCACCTTGCCGTCCTCGGGAATGGCCTTGACGTCGGCCCCGGTACAGAAGGCGCGGCCGGTCCCCGTGACGACGGTCAGCCACACCTTGTCATCGTTTTCGGCCTCGTCGTACGCTGCCCGCAGCTCGGTGACCATGTGCGGGCTGAGCGCGTTGAGCGCGTCGGGCCGGTTCAGCGTGATGGTGGCGGTGTGCCCGTCGACTTCGTATTTGATGGTGTCGAACGAGTCAGCAGGCATCGGTGTTCCCTTCGTTATGCGCACACTGCGATCGAAAGCCTATCGCTGTCAACGACCACGAAAATCCGGGTCCCGCCGCTGCCGAAATGCTTCCAGGCCTTCTTTGAAATCGCTTGTTCGACAGGATAATTCGAGGTTGTACAACTCCTGCGTCATGGACTGACTCAAGCTCGCGTGTTGCCCGAAGCTCAATGCTTGCTTGGCCAGCCCGATCGCGACGGTTGGTCCGGAAGCCAGCCGCTGCAGCAGTTCCTCGGTGGTCGTGTCCAGCGCCGGCCGGTCGACGGCTTGGTGAATCATTCCCCAGTCTGCTGCATCGGCCGCGCTCACCTTCTCGCCAAGCAGCAACATTCGCCTGGCCCGCGCAACGCCCACCAGTCGGGGCAGCAGCCACGTCGAACCTGAGTCCGGGCTGAACCCACGGTCGATGAAGGGCTCCCAGAACACGGCATCCGTGGCGGCCACCGCGAAGTCGGCGGCCAGCGCGAGATTGCAGCCGATGCCTGCCGCCCAGCCCTGCACGCTGCACACCACCGGAAGGTGGATGGTGTGCACTAGCTCGATCAGCCGGTGGGCGGCGTGCGGAATTCTGCGCACTAGGTCGCCGGTGCGGGGACGTTGTCCGCCGCCGCTGTTGGCGGCCACCCAGTCGGCGCCCGCGCAGAAGTGATCGCCGGCGCCGCACAGATGGATTGCCCGCAACGAGTCGTCGGCGGCAGCCTCGCTCAGCGCGCCAACCAGTGCCTCGATCATCAATCGGTTCAACGAGTTACGCTGCGATGGGCGATCGAGCGTGAGTCGTAAGATCGCGCCGTCGCGGCATGCTGTCACCGAACCCTCGGCGTCGGCCGTGTCGGCCTGATGACTCACCGTCGGATCCGGCCTTTCTCGGGGGATACGGTTACCCATACAGTAGGCAATACGATTGTTACGCTGTATAAGTTACCAAGGAAACGGTGCCGACGGAACAACCAGGCGGAACCAGGCAAAACGAGAGTGGGAGCGGCGCGATGAGCGAAGGGCCGGCCACACCCGCATCCTCGCGCAGCGGTGACGCCAAATTCGGCGAGGCCCCGCTCGACCAGACCGTGGCCGCCGCAGGCGCCATGCGGCGTCTGAGCTCCCTGCTGGTGTCCCTCGAACATCCGCACCCGACGGTGGACGTCATGCTGGCGAAGTTCGACGAATGGGACAGTGAGCTGGCGGCCGCGGCGCCCACTGACAGCGCGCCCCGAATCGGTGAGATCGATGACGATCCGCGTCGCGTCTACCTCAGCCACGCGACCGACATCGGTGCCTACAACCCATGCTTTCCCGAGTATTGCTTCGATCACCTCGACGCCGAGAACGCCGGTGGCCGGGTCGTCTTCCCGCTGGTCTACGAAGGGCCGCCGGGACTGGTGCACGGCGGGTTTCTGGCGGTCTTCTTCGACTGCGTCATCCAGCACCACAACTGCGTCACCGGTATGTCCGGCAAGACGCGTGGACTTTCGGTCACCTACCGCCGACCCACGCCGCTGCTGACCGAGTTGCGCTTCGACATCGTTAGGTCGCAGGTCGAGCGGGGCAACGCCTCGACGGCGCGGCTGCTGCTCGACGACGAAGTGCTCTGCACCGGCGAGGTCAACACGTTGGCCTCGCCCGCGGAGAAACTCGCCGCGACCTTATTTGGCAGGCGACGAAAGGAGTCCGATCGATGACTACGGATGATCGCGTGCTTTTCGAGCTCGATCCCGATCGACGCATCGCGACGATCACCCTCAACAATCCCAAGCAGCGCAACTCCTATGACGCCGCCATGCGCGAGGCCGTGGGGCGTTGTCTGGATCAAGTGGCCGATGACGACGACATCACCGTGCTGCTGCTGCGCGGGGCCGGTGGTGGCTTTTCCACTGGCGCCGACATGAACAACGCATACGGCTGGTACGGAGAGAAAGATCAGGCTGGACAAGATAACTCGGCGGCCAAGCGCCGTCCTAGCCAACGCAGACGACTTACCGTGGACCGCAAGTCGTTTAGCTTCTACCACAACTTCATGGGCTTCCCGAAGGTGACGGTGGGGGAGATCGCCGGCTACGCCCTGGGCGGTGGCTTCGAGATGGCGCTGATGACCGACATCTCCGTCATCGCGCGCGACACCAAGATCGGTATGCCGGCCACCCGCTTCCTTGGGCCCGCGCTCGGTAGCCTGCATATGTTTTTTCATCGGCTGGGGCCGGTGTTGGCCCGGCGGCTGCTGCTCACCGGTGACATCATCGAGGCCGGCGAGCTAGAGCACCTCGGAATCTTCACCGACACTTGCGATCCCGGCTCGGTGACGGCTCGGGCCCGATACTGGGCCGAGAAGGTGGCGAAGATGCCCGCCGACGGCGTTGTCATCGCCAAAGAGGCTTTCCGGCTCGTCGAGCAGAGCCAGGCCTACAACGGCGAGGAAGTTGCAAGCTATCTCTTCCACGCCTACGGCACCAACCTGCAATTCGGGCCGGACGAGTTCAACTTCGTCAAAACGCGTGCCCAACACGGCACCAAGGAAGCGTTCCGGCTACGCGACGAGCATTTCCACGTGCCGGAACCCGAAGCCTGACAATCGATTCGGGGCGCAAGCCCAGCTGGTCAGCGATTCGCCGTCGTCTTGGCCCTGCTGCGCGCACCGGTTGACTTGGCCGCCTTGCGTGGCGGGGATGGTGCAGACTTGGCGCCCTTCGATCCTTCGTCGATCAACCGGCCGGCGTGGTCGAGGATGCAGGTGAGGCCGTACTCGAAATTGGTCTCATCGGGAGCTCCGATCCGATGACCGATCCGGGTGACTTGAGCAAGCAGCGGAGTGCTTTCCGGGTCGATGGCAACGGCGTCCTCGATGGCGCGCGGTCCGACGTCAGACGATTGGTTCTTTTCGTAGAGCCGCTGTAGCACCACCGAACCGCGGACGTGAACCGAGATTGCGGAATAGGTGTCAAAGGCGTCTTCGGGCGATAGTCCGGCCTCGACCAGATTGGCGATCGCCGACTCCATCTCCTGAGCGCCCATTCGCGCCGCTTTGGGGCTGAGCGCGGCCCGAATCAAAATCAGGTCGCACAGAATTGGGTTGCCCATGAACGTCTTACGCATCAAGCGGGCGTGATTGCGCAATGTCTCGCGCCAGTCGCTCGCCTCGACATAGGGAGTCGCGAATACGTATTTGCTCAACGCACGATCGGACATCGCGTCGAGCAGATCGTCCTTCTTGCGGAAGTACCAGTAGATGCTGGTCACGCCGACGCCCAGATGTTTGCCCAGCAAGGGCATGCTCAAATTGTCAATCGATACTTGTTCCGCGAGTTCGAATGCGCCGCTGATGATGTCATCGGGGTTGATGGACCCGCGTTCACGTCGCTGACGCTTATCGGCGGTTGCCTGCTTTGCCACTACGGGCACCTCCATCAAAATGTATCCTGTGCATGCGGTCTGCAAACGCGTCACCGGCTGACCTAAATCTACCGGCAGATCTGCTCTCACCTGCGTATACGTAGGCGTGTCGCCGCTCGGCGATGACCGCCGATCCGTCTTCTAGCGATTTTCCATCTGCTACTGTAATACCTATCGTAGGCTTTTTGGTATACGACGCTGGACTGGCGAAGATGACCGGGCGCAAGGCATGGATTTAGGGCTGGCGAACGCCGCAACAGTTGTCGTCGGTGGTAGCCGCGGCATGGGTTTGGCCACGGCCCGCTGCCTCGCGGACGATGGTGCCAGGGTAGCGGTGGTCGGCCGCACCGAGGCCGCTCTCGATAGCGCGGTCGCCGATCTTGCGGATCGCGGTAGTCCCGACACTCTGGGCCTCGTCGTCGATATCGGGGACGCAAAGCAGGTAGACAAAGCGTTCGCCGACATCGGGGAGCGATGGGGCGGTGAGCTGAATGTGCTCATCAACACAGTCGGTCCGGGGGCGGCCGGCGGCTTCGAAGATCTCACCGACGACCAGTGGCTGCAATCCGTCGAGGACGGCGTGCTGGGAATGGTGCGCTGCGTCCGCTCGGCACTTCCGCTGCTGCGCAAGGCGCAATGGGCACGGATCGTCAACTTTTCGGCGCACTCGACGCAACGACAAAGCGTCATGCTGCCCGCCTACACCGCGGCCAAGTCGATGCTGACCAGCGCATCGAAGAACTTGTCGTTGTTGTTGGCCAAGGACGAAATCATGGTCAATGTGGTGTCGCCGGGCAGCATCGCATCCGAGTCGCTGGTCGGGTGGGCGAAATCGGTGGGTGTCGACGGTGATGATCCCTATCGCCTCATGGAAGCCATCGACAAGCATTTTGGGCATCCAGCGCAAATGCCCCGAGCCGGCTTGCCTGAGGAGATCGGACCTGTCGCAGCGTTTCTGGCGTCGCGGCGTAACTCGTACATGACCGGAGCGAACATCAACGTTGACGGTGGTTCAGACTTCATCTGATCAAATCGTTTGTCCAACAAAAGGAGTCGACAATGGCGACGGCTAGCGAGGCGCGAGTTTGGGCGCGGGCAGCATTGCGGGGGATCGGCGACTCCCTCTACACGCCGTTCTGCGGCACCGACGGCGACGACATCGATTGGGAGGCCTATCGGACGTTGGTGCGCTACTGCGTCGGTGACCTCGGCCACCCGATGTTGTGGTGCACCAGCGGCATCGCTGAATTCTGGTCACTGACTATCGATGAGCGTAAACGCCTGTTAGAGGTGGCAATTGAGGAAGCCCGCGGGCTGAATCCGCACGTTGTGGTGCAGGCCTGTACGGCGGCGATGTCGGCGAAAGACTGTGTGGAGTTGACGTTGCACGCCCAACAGGCGGGCGCTGACATTGCCTATATCCAGACGCCGATGATGGAGGCCCACGGCGGCGAGGGCGTATTGCGGTTCTTCAAGTACGTCGCTGCGCGCACCGATATCGCGCTCGGCATGTTCAACTCCCCGTCCTCGGGCTACGTGTTGACTCCGGCCGAAAGCGCGCGGATCTATGACGAGGTGCCGGCGGTATGCGCCACCAAGGAGGGCGCCTTCCGGCCGGAGGCGAGCCGTCGGCTGCACGAGTTGGCGCCCGGCCTGGCGGTCTGGGAGTGCGACAGGACCGTCTACCGCGCCGGGTGGTTGCGTGCCGGAATCGTCTGCCCGGCACAACTGGGCACCGCCGGTTACCTCTTCGAGACGCCGCAGCGCAGACGGTTCTCCGAATACTGGGACTTGGTCTTGAACGACAAGCTGCTCGAGGCGATGGATTACGGGCGCGAGTCCGGCATGGACCAGTTCGATCTGGACATCGGATCGTGGTGGACCTGCTATCCCGGGCGGCCGGACTACTTCACCCACTGGGGTGCTGCGTTCAAATACGCCGCGTCGGTGCTGGGCTTGCCGATCGGTGACTATCCGCATTCGCGGCCGCCGCAAGCCGAGCTTCCGCTGGAGGCCAAGACGCAGATCGAGAACGCGTATCGTCGGTTCGGCCTCGTCTCGGCGTAACTCAGCTCGAAAGTCATTGCAGCACAAGGGCTCGGTCCCCCTCGGTGACCGAGCCCCGGTGCGTTGAGATGTTTGCCTAGTGCTGTTCGGCCTGCTCGCGTGCCTCGTGCACCTTGGCCTCGGCGCGCGCCTTTTCGGCCTGCGCTTCCTTCTTGCCGGCGTTGCGCTGCGCTTCGGCCTTGTCCTGCTGGGCTTGACCCTCGTTGAACAAGTCATTGCGACCGGTCAGCGCGCCGATCACTTCCTTGGCCTTGCCGATCACGCCTTCTACGACGCCCCGGACCGCCTCGAGCAAGCCGTTGTTGATGTCAACCATTGGCATTTCCTTCCTGCGAATTGGGTGCCTTAAGGTCCTCTTCCCGATCGGTCGAGCCGGGAAACCGGGTCCGCGACGTGGCGCTCGCCACAGTGTCCGCGTCAGTTCCGGGGCCTGTGCCGATGGCGGGTGCTCCGCCAGATCGCCGGCGCAGCACCCGCACAGCGGTCGTCAGAACAACGCCGATCAAAGCCACCCAGAACAGAAACTGGACGCCCGTCAGCGCTAACTGGGCTCGCAGCAGCACGGTGCGTGCCTGTCGCAGGCGTCGCACAAGTGCAGTGGTTGTCGAGTTCATCCGGTGTCGGTAACCCGCGCGACCGCAAGCTCAAACGCTTACCAAGGTGGCAACTGGGGCATAGCGTGAGCTGTACCTGTTGGGCGTCGGGCCGGTTTCGAAAGGATCTGAGGAATGCTTACCTTGGGCGTTATTGGCTGGATCGTCATCGGTGGCTTGGCCGGGTGGATCGGCAGCAAAATCATGGGAACCGACGCTCAAATGGGCGTGGTGCTCAACATCGCGGTCGGCATCATCGGCGGCCTGATCGGTGGATTTCTGCTCCGCGGTTTCGGTGTGGACGTGGCCGGTAGCGGACTGCTGTTCTCGTTTCTGACCTGCCTGCTCGGGGCGGTCATCCTGTTGGGCATTGTCAAGCTCATCACCCGGGGGCGGGCATCTCGCTAAATATTGCCAATCCCGTTCAGCCAGTTGTGGTTTCCGCAGTCATGGCGGCGTCCGCGGCCCGTGAGTAGCCGCTCGAGGTAGCGACCCGAAATTCGCTGTTTCGCGGCGGTTTACCGGGCCGCGCCGGCAGTTGTGGAACGCGGTACCGATAGGTATACAGTATGGGTACAAATCTACTGAATCCGGTAGTGCACGCATGAGGAGGTATCGCGGGCGATGTCCGGCAGCGACGGCGCTTCCGATACTCCGGTGCTTTACCAGGCTACCGACAGCGGCGTCGCAATCCTGACGTTCAATCGACCGGACCGCCTCAATGCGTGGGGCCCCGACATTGCCGCCGGGTTCTATGCCGCCATCGACCGTGCTGAACACGACCCGGCAATTCGGGCGATCGTGCTGACCGGCCGGGGCCGAGGATTTTGCGCCGGCGCGTATCTCGGCGCACCGGGATCGGCGGCCAAGGTTGGCGAGTCGATGGAGAATGCGGGCAAAACCGATCTGGCCGACTTGGTCGGCGAGCGACCGCCCCATTTCGTGACCATGCTGCGCAAGCCCATCATCGCCGCCATCAATGGCCCCTGCGTCGGCATCGGGCTCACCTTGGCGCTGATGTGCGACGTCCGGTTCGCCGCGGCCGGGGCCAAGTTCGCCGCCGTATTCGCCCGCCGCGGACTGATCGCCGAATTCGGCATCTCGTGGATCCTTCCTCGGCTGACCAGCGTGGGAGTTGCCCTTGATCTGTTACTGAGCGCACGCACCTTCCTCGCCGAAGAGGCAGCCGAGCTGGGCCTGGTCAAAGAGGTCGTGGCGGGCGACCAGCTGATGAAGCGCGCTGTGGAATATGCGGAGGACATGGCCGCCAACTGCTCCCCGGCATCGATGGAGGTGATCAAACGTCAAGTCTACGGTGACACCACGCGCGACGTCGTGGAAGCCAATTCGCTTGCCGGTGAACTACTTCAAGAGGCGATGCCGCGCCCAGACGTGATCGAGGGCATCACCAGCTTCCTCGAGAAGCGTCCGCCACAGTTCCCCTCGCTGCGCCCAACCGACGCTTAGTACCTGGAAAGGACGGCCCGTGCCGTGAGTGAATGGACCATCGGTGCGGTCCTCGATGCCATCGCCGATGTCGTGCCCGACCGCGTGATGACGGTGTGCGGAGATCGGCGGAGCACCTTCGCGGAGTCGGCAGATCGCACCCGTCGGCTCGCGAACTTTCTGGCCGGCAACGGATTCGGCGCCCATCGTGAACGTGACGCGCTCGAGCGCTGGGAATGCGGACAGGATCGTGTCGCGCTGATCATGCACAACGATCTCTACGCCGACATGGTTATCGGTTGCCTCAAGGCCCGTACCGTGCCAGTCAACATCAATTACAACTACACGCCGCGCGAACTCGGTGAGTTGCTCGACTACGTGCAACCACGGGTGGTCATCTACCACCGCTCGCTGGGCACCAAGTTCGCCGATGTGCTTCCGCCCGAGAGTGCCGACCTGTTGGTGTCGGTCGACGACGGAAGCGCTGACCCGCAACTGGCCGGCGCGGTTGCCCTGGATGATGCGCTGGCACAAGGTGATACCGATCAAAGCGTGACCGGATCACCTGATGATCTGCTGATGATCTGCACCGGCGGCACCACCGGTCGGCCCAAGGGAGTGCTCTGGCGGCAGTCCGACATCTACGTGTCGTCGATGGTGGGCGCGGATCATGAGTCTGTCACCGAGATTCACGACAAGGTGCGCAACTGCGGGCCGCCGTGGTTCGCGGTCTCGCCACTAATGCACGCCGCCGGCATGTGGACGGCGTTCTCGGCGGTCATGGCCGGTACGCCCGTGGTGGTGTACGACACGAGTAAGAAGCTCGATCCGCGATCGGTGTGGCAGACGGCCGAGCGGGAGAAGGTCGGCATGATGACGATGGTCGGTGACGCGTACGCCGCGCCGTTGGTCGCCGAATTGCGGCGCGGTCGGTACGACTTGTCGTCGCTGTACGCGATCGGCACCGGTGGGGCCGCGACGAATCCGGAATATCAACGAGCGCTGTTGGAAATGCTGCCTGCGATCACGCTCATCAATGGATACGGCTCGTCGGAAACCGGAAACATGGGCTTCGGGCGAAGCAGTGGCGAAACCCGAACCGACACTTTCACTTTGCGCGAGGGCGCATTGGTGCTTTCCGAAGACTACGGCCGTTTTCTTGCGCCCGGTGAGCGGGAGGTGGGCTGGGTCGCCAGGGAAGGCAGGATCCCGCTCGGATACTTCAACGATCCCGATGCCACCCGTAAGACCTTCCCCGAGGTCGCCGGTAAGCGGGTAGTGATTTCGGGCGACCGCGCCGGGTTGGAATCGGATGGCACACTGCGGCTATTCGGGCGCGACTCGTTGGTGGTCAACACCGGCGGCGAAAAGGTTTTCGTCGAAGAGGTCGAAGAGGTACTGCGGGCCCACCCGGGGGTCGCCGACGCGTTGGTGGTGGGCCGCCCTAGTGAACGCTGGGGGGAAGAACTGGTCGCGCTCGTCGAGGTGCGCGATGGAGGCGGCGCCGGCCCCGAACAGTTGGACACACTTT
Organism: uncultured Actinomycetota bacterium; assembly: GCA_963826365.1. Lineage (GTDB taxonomy): Bacteria > Actinomycetota > Actinomycetes > Mycobacteriales > Mycobacteriaceae > Mycobacterium. Next base: position 583,939 of record CAWGXA010000027.1, read on the forward strand.
GCCGGGCCCAGCTGGCGCGGTTCAAGGCGCCCAAGGAATTCATTTTTGTCGACCAGGTCCAGCGCTTGGGCAACGGTAAGGCGGATTACCGGTGGGCCAAGCGGCTAGCTCACGAGAAGGCACCGATTTCGAAATGACAGAAAGCCCAGCCGACCGCGTCATCGATTGCCTCGTCAATGTTCACTTCGGCGAGACCGACCAGCAACCGACCTGGATGCTCAAGGTCCGCGACGATTACTTCAAAGGCCCGCAATCCATGTTCGCGCCGGTCGATTTGGGCGAGTTGCTCGACGAGATGGACGAACAAGGCGTGCGTAGGGCGATCCTGATGGACAACCTTGCCAAGCCGTCGGTGACTGCGCGCAAATTTGTCGAGGACCGACCGGACCGTTTCGCGCTGGCGATCGGCGGCTTCAACCTGCTCCGGCCGATGCCGCAGTTGAAGGAACTCAGTGCCCTCGTCACGGGTCTGCCGATCGCGTATGCGGTTGTGGGGCCCAGCTTTTGGGGCGACGGCCGGTACCCGCCCAGCGACGCCGTCTATTACCCGCTCTACACCAAATGCGCCGAGCTGGAACTGCCGCTGTGCATCAATACCGGCCTTCCCGGACCGCCGATCCCCGGGGAAGCGCAGAATCCCATTCACCTGGACCGAGTCTGTGTAAGGTTTCCCGAACTCAAGCTGTGCATGATTCATGGTGCCGATCCTTGGTGGGACGTCGCGATCCGGCTGCTGATCAAATACAACAACCTGCGCTTGATGACGTCGGCGTGGTCGCCCAAGCGGCTGCCGGAAAGCCTGCTGCACTACATGCGGACCCGTGGCCCGAACAAGGTGATCTATGCATCCGATTGGCCGGTACTGCGAATGCGCAGGGTGATCCCCGAAGCCCGTGCGCTGGACCTTCCTGCCGAGGTGTTAGACAACTACCTCTATAACAATGCAGAGGAATTCTTCTTCGACCGCTTGTCTTAGACGGCGCCTGAAAACCCCCCAAGAGGAGCACTGACGATGGACCGCTACGAACTGCGCAGGATCGACTACAGCCTGTCCGAAGACCACGTGGATCTGCAGACTGTCTACAAGCAGTTCTTCAAAACCCATTGCCCAATCGAAACGGTCCGTGCCGCAGAGGCTTCGGGTTTCGACAAGGACCTGTGGGAGCGGCTGTGCGCGATGGGTGCCACGACCATGGCACTGCCGGAGTCCAGTGGCGGCGACGGCGCGACACTGGTTGATCTCACCCTGGTGGCCGAGGAGATCGGCCGGTCGCTGGCTCCGGTTCCCTGGATCGACCACGTCTGTGCCGCCCGGCTACTCGCCAGTCTGGGCGCGCTCAGTGACGACACCGCGGGTGTCATCCACGGAGAGCAGCTCGCCGCACTGGACGTACGCATCGACAGCGCGTCGGGTGCCAGGCTGATTCCCACCGGATCGATTGCTGACCACATCATCGTTCGCGACGGGGACCAGATTGTCCGTCTGACGTTCGGCACCCGGCCCGCCAAGGTCGACAACATCGGCCGGCTGCCGATGGCCTGGGTGGACCCCGCCGCCGCCGACACCCGGACCGTCGTGGCCCAAGGGGTGGATGCACTTGCGAAATACCAACGTGCCCTTGATGAATGGCGATTGTTGACCGCCGCCGCGCTGGTGGGCCTGGTCGACGAGGCGATGACTATCGCGGCGGAGTTTGCCAAGAACCGCTACACGCTGGGTGTACCCATCTCCACGTTGCAGGGTATTTCCCATCCGCTGGCGAATATGGCCATCACCGTCCAAGGTGGACGCAACTTGGCGCGCCGCGCCGCCTGGTTCCTGGACAACGAGCCCGACGAGCGCCCCGAGCTGGCGCCGTCGGCATTCGTGTTCATGGCGGAAGAGGCCGCCAAGGCGGCCACGATGGCGGTGCACATTCAAGGCGGGCTTGGTGTTTCATCCGAAGCCGCCGCATCCGCATATCTGGTGCGCGCCAGGGGCTGGCCGCTGGCCAGTGGCGATCCCGGGGCCACCGCCACGCGGGTTGCCGAGATCGTGACCGCCCGCGAGGGCGCGGCGCAGGCCGTTCGGGCCTAGGACAGGAGCACAGCATGGATTTCTCCCGCGTCGAACTCGCCGACGAGGACAAGGCGTTTTTCGACGAAGCGCGTAGCTTCTTGGCCACGCACGTGACCGACGAGGTCATTCGGCGCGACCGCGAGACGGGTGACAACTTCGACGAGGGTGTGCACTTGGCTCTGGGTGCCGCAGGGTATTTGGAAGGGGAGTGGAAACCCACTGCCGACGGGGGGTTCACCCGGGTCCGGCGGCGGATCTGGGAACTGGAGAAGCGTCGGGCGCATGTGCCATGGGTGACCTGGGGCACCACCGCGATGGTGGCGCGCTCGGTGGAGAGATTCGGCAAGCCCGAGCTGGTCGAGGAGGTGCTCCCGAAAGTCTTTAGCGGTCACGTCCGGTTGTGCCTGGGCTACACCGAACCCGAAGGCGGCTCCGATATCGCCACCTGCAAGACACGAGCCGTGCGCGATGGGGACAGCTGGCTGATCAACGGCTCGAAGATGTTCACCACCGGCGCGCATAACTGCCAATATGTCTTTCTGATCACCAACACCGACCCCGAGGCGCGAAAACACAAGAGCCTCACCATGTTCCTTGTTCCGTTGAGCTTGCCGGGCATCGAGATCCAGGGCATCCGCACTGTCGACGGCGATCGCACCAACATCGTCTATTACAGCGATGTCCGGGTGGACGATAAGTACCGGCTTGGTGACGTCAACGGGGGTTGGACGGTGCTGCGCGAGCCGCTTAACGTCGAGCACGGTGCGGTGGCGGCCGCACCCGACGGGTTGCAGGACACGTCGATCATGATGCATCAGGCCGGCTTCATGGCCCAGGCGGTGGACAAAGCCGTTGCGCGGGTTAGCCGGCCGGATCCCGACGGACGCCGTCCGATCGAAGACGGATCGGTGGCTTATCGGCTGGGCCGCAGCTTCGCCCGGTTGGAGGCGGCGTTGAGTTCACCGAGCATCTTTGGGCGCGTTGCCATCGCACAAACCATGCGGGACATCTCTCCGGATCTGATGGACTTACACGGGGCCGCTTCGACGTTGCCGTTCGGGGCCGATGGGGCAGCCGATGACGGCAGTGCCGAGTACGCGTACCGTTTCGCCCCGCTGGCCGGAATCTACGGGGGCACTCTCGAGGTATTCCGAAACATGATCGCGCAGCACGTGCTTGGGCTGGGCAAGCCCAGTTACTCACCGCCGGTGGCGAAAATCTCCTGATCCGGCGCCGCCTCAGGTGGTCAGGATGGTTGCCGCGGCGGTGCCTGGGGCGCCGTACAACTGGGTGAACCCGACCTTGGGGTTGCCGGGCACCTGGCGATCGCCGGCCTCGCCGCGAAGTTGGCGGACGATTTCGTGGATCTGTCGCAAGCCGGAGGCACCGATGGGCTCGCCGTTGGCGATCAGCCCGCCGTCGGTGTTGACCGGCATCGAGCCGCCGATCTCGGTGGCGCCGTCGGCCAACAGCTTCTCCTGGTCGCCGTGCGCGCAGAACCCACACTCGGCCATGTGGATGATTTCGGCACCGGCGTCGGTGTCCTGCAGCTGAATCACGTCGACGTCGTCGGGAGCCACGCCGGCCTTCTCGAACGCGGCACGCGCGGCGTATACCGTTGGCGCGACATCCTCTTCGACCGGCGCGCAGGTGGTGTTGACCTCGTAGGCACCGTAGCGGCGGGTGCGGACTTCCACAGCCCGTAGGTACACCGGCTTCGATGTGTACCGGTGCGCGATATCGGCACGGCACATCACCACCGCCGCGGCACCTTCGTCGGGTGCACAGAACATGTACTGGGTCAGCGGGTAGTTCAATACCGGCGAGTTGAGAATGTCTTCTTCGGGGATCGGCTTGCGGCGAAAAGCGTTGGGGTTCAACGCTCCGTTGCGGAAATTCTTGGCCGCGACCTTGGCCAGCGTCTGGGTCGAGATGTTGTGCTCGTGCAGGTAGCGGTTGGCCTTCATGCCGAAGAACTGGGTGGTCAGGTACTGCCCGTTCTCCGCATACCACCTGGGCATCCCGACCAGCGCCGGATCTTCGGTGAAGGCCCCGCGCGGGTGCTTGTCCAGACCCACGGCGATGCCGATGTCGTAGTCGCCCAACCGGATCCCGTCGGCGCAGGCCTTCGCCGCGCTGGCCGCGGTAGCGCACGCATTGAACACATTGGTGAACGGGATGCCGGTCAGCCCGACCATGCCGACGATCGCGTCCGGGTTGGCCACCGTCCAGCTGCCGCCGGTAGCGAATTGGACGTCCTTCCACTCGACACCGGCGTCGGCGACCGCGGCAAGGATCGCGTCCACACCCATCTGCATCGCCGACTTGCCCTCAAAGCGGCCGAACGGGTGCAGACCCACCCCGATGATGGCGACATCGTTCGTCATCCGCGCCTCCGTATATCAGGGTGAGGAATTAGCAACTGTAAATCTTACAGTATCTACTAACGGCGACGCACCAGCTGGGCCTGCTGCAGTGCGGCCACCGCTCCGTGCTCGTCGAAGAGCATGCCGCGCGAGACGCCGACTCCGTCTCGGCCGTAATGGTTTTCGGCTTGTACGCCGACCCATTCGCCTTCGGGCACCCGGTGGATGTGCACCGTGAGATCGGTGTTGAGAAACAGCCACTCGTTGACGCTGAGCCGGCTGCCCATGCCGTTGGCGATGTCGGCCACCGCGAAGAGTCGCTGCAACGGTGTCATCGATTCGCCCTTGACCAGATCGACGATCGGTCTGACCCAGCATTCGCCGGGCACGTCATTGACGATGTCGTTCAGCCAGCGCCAGTCCAGGCTCTGAATGTAGGTCTGGTTCGTGTCGTCGTCGGGGCTGCGGGGCCGTCCCTCGCTCACCGGTCGCAGCGGGGCGGCCGGCGTGAAGAACAATTCGGCGGTGTCGCCCTCCTGGAAGCGCCACGCGATTGCATTGGCGACCGGCCGCGGCGCTCCATCGGGGCCCGGCGCCAGCATCTGGGCGTTGAGCAGCTCGATCTTGGTGCCCGGGCGCTCGACGTGGGCGCGCACCCACAGCTGGTCGGTCACCGGAACCGGTCCGAGAAGATCGACGACGACACGGCTCAGCCGGGTATCGTCACGCGGCGCGCAGCGCTCCAAGGCCCGGACCAGCAGCGCCGAGACGGGCGCGGCGTTCTGCATCGTCGGTGACCACGTGCTGATGACGTGATCGGAAGCGCTGAATCTTTCACCGATCCGATCGTCTGGGTCGGCGAGCTCATAGTAGGCGTCGGTCAATTTATGCGATCGCTCCTGCGTTCTTGAGTTCTTCGATGCGATCCCAGTCCATCCCGATCTCCATCAGCACCAGCTCGGTGTGCTCGGAAGCCTGGGGGGCTCTGGTGGTTTCCAGCGGCTCGTGGTTGAACTGGACCGGGCCGCGCACGACTTTGAAAGGCTCTCCGCCGCTGGCGAGTTCGACCTCGGCGATCATGTCGTTGGCGATTGCCTGCTCGTCGGAGGCCAGGTCGATCAGGCTCTGGAACGGCGCCCACTGGCCCTTCATCGTCTTCAGGTGCTGACGCCAGTACTCAAAAGGTTTGGCGGCGAAAGCTTTCCCGATCAGCTCGGCGGCCGCACTCGCGTTCTGGATCAACGGCAGCACCTCGGAGAAGCGCTCGTCGTCGGCTACCTCTGGGATGCCGAGATGTTCGAAAGTGTCGCGGATCAAGCCGGTCGGGCTGATGATGCACAGGTTGATCGTGCCGCCGTCCGACGTCAGGTAGTTGCCCATGAAAGGGTTCACCGACATCGCCGCAGCGGAGCCCGGCATGAACGTGCGCATGACTTCGCCGGTCTCCATGCCCTGCGTCATGCTCGCGCCTGCGGCCCACCACGCCGTACTCAGCAACGACACATCGAGCTCGAGCGCTTCGCCGGTTCGTTCCCGATGCAGCAACGCTGCCGAGATGCCTCCGGCGATGAACATGCCGCCAATGGAGTCACCGAACGCGGGAATGCCTTGTCCCAGTGCACCGCCCAACTCCTCGGGCGTCAGCGCGTACCCGACGCCGCTGCGGGTCCAGAAGGCCGTCCCGTCGTAGCCGCCGATGTTGCGTTCGGCGCCTTTGTCGCCGTAGGCGCTCCCGCGGGCGTAGACGATGTTGGGGTTGACGGCGCGGATGTGCTCGATGTCGATTTTGTTCTTCTGCCGAACCGACGGCATGTAGTTGGTCAGGAACACATCGGAGGTCTTCGCCAGCTCGTAGATGACTTCCTGGCCGCCCGCAGTGGTGATGTCGATGCCGACGCTGCGTTTGCCCCGGTTCGGGTGCTCCATCAGCGGGTGGCGATTCGGGTCGACCTGGATGCCTCCCATATTGAGGAAGCCGCGCTGGGTGTCGCCGCGGACCGGGTGCTCGATTTTCAGAACGTCGGCGCCCCAGTCGGCGAGGATGGCTCCTGCTGCCGGGACGAACGTGAACTGCGCAACCTCTAGGACCCGAAAGCCCGCCATTACCTTGACCATTGTGGGGACCCTACTTTGCGTCGAACGTGACAGGAAGAGCAGTCGGTGAACGGAAAGGCTGCCCGTGGATGTGCGGATCGTCGTCGGTCACCAGGGTGACATTGGTCAGCCGGTTCAGCAGGCAGCCGACCGCGACGCGAGTCTCCAGCCGCGCCAGGTGCAAACCCAGGCAGGTGTGCTCGCCGGCGGCGAAGGAAATGTGCGGCGTGGCTTTGCGGAAGATATCGAATTCTTCGGACCGTTCCCAGCGCTGCTCATCCCGGTTTGCCGACCCCATACACACCCCGACCACCGACCGCGCCGGTATTGTAACGCCTTCCAGCTCAACGTCTTCGGTGGTGAACCGTTGCACAGTGGTCAGCGGCGTCTCGAAGCGCAACCCCTCTTCGATCGCCTGGGGGAGCAGCTCGGCGTCTTGTTGGACCGCGGCGAATTGGTCGGGGTGGGACAGCAGGAGGTAAAGCAGGTTTCCCGACGAGCGGTAGGTGGTTTCCAACCCGGCGGGCAGCAGCAGACGCAGGAAGGAATAGATGGCTTCGTCGCTGAGCTTTTCACCGTCGATTTCGGCGGTGACCAGATCGCCGATGATGTCCTCGGTCGGTTTGGCTCTGCGTTTGTCGATCTGTTCGGAGAAGTAGTCCTTGAGTGCCGCCGACGCTTCGAAGGCGCGTTCGTAGTTGACGGTGTAGCTGATCAGCTCGACGGCCCGTCTGCGGAACATCGGCAAGTCTTCGTCCGGCAGCCCGAGTAACCGGGCGATGACGCGGGTGGGAAATTCGAAGGTGAAATTCCGGACCAAGTCGGCCTGGCCGGTGTCGATGAATTCGTCGATCAACGCATTGCAGATCGGCCGGACGATGGTCGGCTCCCACTGCGCCAATGCCTTGGACCGAAATGCCGCCGACACCAAGTTGCGGTGCTCGCGATGCTTCTTGCCGTCCATCGCCAGGATGGTGGGCCCCATGAAGAGACCGATGGTGTTGTCGTACGGAGCGGAGCTGAATACTCCGCCGTTGCGAAACACCGTGTTGACCGCATGGAATGACACCGCCGTGTACTCGCGCTTGGGCACCAGGGAGTCCGGGGTCTTGGAGTAGTCCATGACGGTGCCGGCGAAGGCGCCGGACGAATCCCGCCGTTTCTGGGCGAAGAACGGGTAGGGATCGCGAAGGCTAACGGTTTGATCGCCGGTTTTTGTCGTCACCTGATCTCCAGGATCGTGCTGTCAGCTCTCGCGGGGAAGGCCACTCCGCAAAATCGTACTGTAATTATTACAGTAGGCAATATGGGCGGCGCCGCCCGCACGCGGCGCCGGGCTTCACGGGCACGCGCCTCGGTCAGCGGCCAGACCGGCCGGACCGGGAATTGCTCAGCCGCGCGGCGCGACCCAGCAGGCCGACATAACTCGCGCCGAGCAGGCGAGGCATCGCCGCCATGGCGCGTCCGTCGGGCCCGATGAGGATTCTGGCCCGGTTTCTGTCGGCTCCCCGGAGAATGACTTGGGCAGCTTTGCCGGGAGTGGTCAGAGCCGCGCGGGTGAAAAGCTTTGCGGCAAGTTCGGGATCCTCGTTATCCGCGGTACGCATGTTCGCGCCGAAGTTGGTGCGCACCACACCCGGGTGCACGCAGTGCACAGTGACCGGATGGCGTTCGATGATCATCTCCTGGCGCAGCGCCTCGGTGAACCCGCGCACCGCGAACTTCGAAGTGCTGTAGGCGCCTTGGTAGGGAACCGAGATCAGACCGAAGGCGCTCGACAGATTGATCAAACGGGCGGGGCGCTGGGGGGTGCCGGATTCGATGAGCTGCGGCAGGAAGGCCTTGGTGCCGTTGACAACGCCGCCGATGTTGATGCCCATGAGCCAGTCGAAGTCCTTCCAGGACATGTCCGCCACACCGGCGAACAAGTCAACTCCGGCATTGTTGAAAACCATTGAGGCAGGCCCGAGTTCGCGCTGCACATCGTCGGCGTGTGCCAAGACTGCGTCGCGTTTGGCGACATCGAGCTCATAGGTCGACACCCGGCCTGCAGGAGCCGCCTCCTGTGTTTCGGCCAAGCCTCTCGGGTCGACATCGGAAGCGGCGACGTGCGCGCCCTCGCGGGCCAGCGCGAGTGTCAGTGCCCGGCCGATCCCTGAGCCGGCACCAGTGACGACGGCCACGTGTCCTTGGTATTTCATGCAGGTACTCCGACTTCGACGATCGCGCGGATCCGATCCAACGAGACTTCGAGATTGTGCTGGAGATCTGTCCGGCGGTCCCAGACGAACAGGGCGAGGCGTTCGAAGGCCGCGACGCCGACAGGCAGCGCAACGCACATGCGGACCGTCTCGGTCAGTCGCGTGGCGCCCGGGGCCGACCCGGGCTCGATCAGATACGTCCATTGCGTCCAGTCCCCGCCCAAGATCTGGACGATGAAGGAGAACTCGCGTCCGGGTTCGGCCGCCGTGATGTTCGCCTCGGTCTTCCAGCGGCCGAGTCGGCGGCGGTTCCATGCCCGAAAATGTTCTGGTGCGAGCCATTCCGCGCGCTTGGTCTCGGGACTCCACTCGGGGATTCGGGTGACATCCGAGACCACCGCATAGACCTGTTCCGCCGAGGCATGGATCTCGGTCGACGCGCTCAGTGTCTCGTCCTTCTGCAGCAACGACATGGTTCAGTCACTCACCGCCTGCTCGCGCGCCCAGCGGTAATCGGCCTTACCCGATGGGCTGCGTTCGATCACCGGACGGAATACCACCGCTTTGGGAAGCTTGTAGCGGGCCAACGACTTTGCGGCATGTGCGACCAACTCGTCGGCGCTCGCATCCGCGGCTTCGGCCAGCGCAACGACGGCAACGACCTCCTGGCCCCATCGCTCGCTGGGCCGACCGGTGACCACCACGTCGGCCACCGCCGGATGCGATGCGATCGCGGTCTCCACCTCTTCGACGAAGATCTTCTCGCCGCCCGAGTTGATGGTGACCGAATCGCGGCCGAGCAGCTCGATGTGGCCTTCGATGTGGTGGCGGGCCCGGTCACCGGGTACCGCATAGCGAACGCCGTCGATGATCGGGAATGTCTTGGCGGTCTTGGCCGCGTCGCCTTTGTAGCCCAGCGGAACGTAACCTCGCTGCGCCAGCCAGCCGTTGCCGTCGTGCCCCGGCGCCAGGATTTCGCTCATGTCCTCGGAAGCCACGAAGGTGTCTGGCCCGGCGTTGAAGTTTCCGGTCGACACCGCTCCCGTCGTCGACATGTGGTGCATTTGCGCCCCGGTCTCCGACGATCCGACGCCGTCGATGACGATGACGTTTGGTAGGACTTCAATCAAGCGTTGCTTGACGAACGGCGTCAGCAAGGCACCGCCATTGGCCACGACGACCAGCGACGACACGTCGGCGATTCCCTTTTCTATGGCGGCTACCAAGGGGCGAGCCATCGCATCGCCGACGACGGTGACCACCGATACCTTTTCCCGCTCAATGGTGCGAACGACTTCGTCGGCATCCAAATGGTCGACGACGGTGGGGAAGACGACCGACTGTCCACTGGTGAGTGCCGTCATCACGCTCCACTGCGCAGCGCCGTGGATCAGGGGCGGCAAGATCATCAACTTGGTGCCTGGACCTTCGGCGACCCTGGTGGCAATCTCCTCGACGGAATCGGCGGGCTCGCCGGTCATGATGTTCCGGCCGCCGAAGGACGTCATGAAAATGTCGTGCTGGCGCCACAGCACTCCCTTTGGCATCCCGGTGGTACCGCCGGTGTACAGGACGTACAGGTCGTCGGGCGAATGTTGCAGCTCCGGCGACGGCAGCTGTGCACCGATAGCGATAGCTGCCTCGTAATCCACTGCGCCGTACAGCAACTCGTTGCCGGAATCGTCAGCGATCTGGATCAGGACGCGTAACTGCGGAAGGTCGGGCAGCACTTCGGCTACTCGGGGTGCGAACGCCGCGTGGTAGAGCAGGGCGGTCGCTCCGGCATCCGCGAGCAGATAGGCCAGCTCGTTTTTGACATAGCGGAAGTTGACGTTGAAGGGGGCGACGCGCGCTTGGAAGGCACCGAGCAGCGCCTCGACGAATTCGTTTCCGTTGTACGCGTAGAGGCCCAGCAGGTCCTGGCCCACCTCATGACCGGCCAGCGCCGAGCGCTCGGTATGGCACCCCAGTCCCCGTGAGTGCAGATACGCGGCGAGATGGTTCGATCGCTCGATCGTCTTCGCGTAGCTGAATCGCTGGTCACCTTGGATCAGCAGCTCACGGTCGCCGATCGCGGCCGCGACGGCCATGGCGACGGTCGGTACCGTGAATTGCGTTGCAATTGCGGACATTGTGCCTCTCAGTTAGTACTGCCGAGCAGACACAGAATCGCACGCGCGGATGTCGCGCAGTGCGATTCTGCGTCTGCTCGCGCAACGAGTGTTCCTCTCACGGCTGGTGGGGTAGCAGGCGGACCATCAGGCCGTTGGCTTCGCTGAGTAGCGTGCCATCGGCGGCCGTCATGGTGGATGAGATGAAAACCTTTCTGCCATCGACGTCGCTGATGGCGCCGCGGGCGGTCAGCGGTTCGTCGATCGGGGTGATCTTGCGATAGTCGACGTGCAGGTACGCCGTGCGCGTCGGGCTAATACCCGCGCCGGTGACCACCATCCCGAACAGCCAGTCGTAAAGCAGCGGGATCATGCCGCCGTGCACGGCGTTGTTCCCGCCCACGTGCGATCGAGTGAAATGTCCCGCCATGACGACGCCGTCTGGTCCGGCGTCGGTGAGTGTCCACGGTGGCAGCAACGGGTGGGCGAGTCCCGGGATGCTGAGCACGCGGCCGGCCACGACCTGAGTCTCCGGAACCTGATGGCCGTCTAGCAGCGCACAGGCGCTTTCGATGTGCTCGGCCGCGGTCGCCCACGAGGAGTCGCCGGGGTTGGTGGACACGGTCAGATCTTGTAGGCGATGCAGCGCGGAAACGAATCGACCCAGCTCTGCAGGTGCGTCTTCGACCGGTCTGATGTCGGGAAATCCGCCGCGGACTCCGGGTGCCGTATCGGCGGTGTCGGTCATCGGGCGGGCTGCCAGGTCTGCAGCAACTCGTCGGTGGTGGTGACGGTGGCCAGCAGTGACAGCGTGTTGGCGATCATCGCTGCACCATAGTCGGCGGGTACGCCGGCAACCGCATCGCGGGGGACGACCACCCGGTAGGCGGCGTTGACGGCGTCCATCACCAGGTTGGGGATCGCGATATTCAACGAAACACCAACCACGACAATGGTGGACACGCCGAGATTGCGGAGCACCGCGTCCAGGTCGGTGCCTCCCATCGGTCCCACGCCATGCCACCTTCTCAGCACCAGATCCGAAGGCTGCGGGCCTAATTCGGGGAGCACCTCGGCGCCGGGCGAGCCTGGAGCGATATCCACCGCTCCGCGGCTCATGTTGAAGATCTTGGCGTTGTGGTTGGACCCCAGCCCGTCGGGACGGCGCTGCACCAGGCAGTGCACGATCCGCACGCCGGCCGCGCGCGCCGCCGGCAACAGCCGCACGATGTTGGGCAGCGCGACGCGGCGGGCTTCCTCGGCGAGCATGGCCAGCCCTGCGTCGGGGCCGATGACCGCGCCCTGACACTCCTGGGCGACGATCGCGGTGTGCGCAGGCGCGGCGAGTTCGGCAAGTGCGGGCTTCATGCCGGGACCTCGTAGAACTGTGTCGCCCATTTCCGCAGTGCCATATACCCTTTCGCGTCGACCCTGGACAGCGCCGGATGCTCCACATATTTCTGGTAACGCCAGATCTGCAGATCGTCAAAGACGGTGGACAGGAATTGCTTCTCGATGACCTCGCGCAGCTTGCCATCCGGCACGGCCGAATCGTCACCGGGTATTCGCGGCCACCAGATCGAGTAGAACAGGTCTGAGCATTCGTCGTCGACCGGCGTGCAGGTGAAGATCAGCCGGTGATTCTGCGCTCCCTCGAAGACGCTGATTGCCCCGCCGAGACCGAACAAGTGGCTGTGGAACCGCAGCGCGAGATCATCGGGATTGTCGCTACCCGCGTCCGGCCAACCCGCGATGAATTGCCATTCCTGGTCGACGATCTTCCAATCCAGTACGCGCGGTGTCACCGTCGCGTGGTGCACATACTCGAAATGCGCACTGTCCGGCGCATTCTCGGCGACGATCTGCGGATGTACCGGCTCGCGCTCCGCGCGCCGGGAGAACTCCGGGTACGCCCGGTAATAGCCCGCCGGATCCGTCTCGAACTGCGGGAATTGTCGAAAGATATCCGGCATCTCCCACTGCGGCTCCTTGCCGTCTGGCTGATGCCAGATGAACACGCAGTCGTACTGTTCGCGGACGGGATATACGCGGAGTCGCAGCGCACGGTTCGGCCGGTCCGGCTGGTACGGGATGTATCGGTTGGTGCCGTCCGGGCCCCAGCGCCAGCCGTGGAAGGGGCATTGGACACAGTCTCCGACGACCTTGCCGCCGTGGCCGATGTGCGCACCGAGGTGCTTGCAGTTCGCTTCGAGCACGTGCAGTTCGCCGGACTCGTCGCGATACGCGACGAGATCCTCGCCGAAGTAGTGCAGCGGCCGTACCTCGCCGACGGGAAATTCGGGGGACCACCCGACCATGAACCAGCCGGTGACTTTCCAGGTGAACGGAACTTTCATGGGGGCGCCTTCCGATTTCTGCTAGATACTAAGCCCGTTACAGTATAGATTTCAGCAGGTCCGCCAGAACGCGGCAAGGGAGCGTGATGACTGAGGTGTTTTCCGCGGCTGACGAGCTCGAAGAGCTTCGGCAGTTGAAGGCGCGTTACTGCCGCTTTCTGGACACCAAAGACGTCGACTCCTGGCGCGCCGTGTTCACCGCCGACCTGGTGGTCACCCTGGACATGGCGGTCTCAGTCGGCGGCGCCGACGCGATGACGGCTGAGCCGATCGAAGGTGCCGACAACTTCGTTCCGATGGTGCTGGGCGGCCTGGAAGGCGTGGCCACAATGCACCACTGCCACACCCCAGAGCTCACGCTTACCTCGGCCACCACCGCGACCGGGATCTGGGCGATGGAAGACCTGCTCGTCTTCGCCGACGGCCGCGAATTGCACGGTGCCGGTCACTATCGCGAGACCTACGAAAAGCAAGACGGTTCATGGCGGATCAAGACGTTGCACTTGACCCGAACGATTCTGAGGATGAGCGGTGGCGATGGAAGCTGAGGTTGGCGAAGCCGGGCACTTCGACGCACTGGTGATCGGCGCCGGGTTCTCCGGCCTGTACATGCTGCATCGGCTGCGGCAGCTCGGCATCCGGACCCGGGTGCTGGAAATGGCCGAAAACGTCGGCGGCACCTGGCTATTCAACCGCTACCCGGGTGCCCGCTGTGACATCGAGAGTATCGAGTACTCCTACAGCTTTTCCGAAGAGATTCAGCAGGAATGGGTGTGGACGGAGTCGATGCCCGCCCAGCCGGAGATCGAGGCCTACCTGAACTTCGTGGCCGACCGGCTGGACCTGCGCCGCGATATTGCGTTCAACACCAAGGTTGTCGCGATGGAGTTCGACGAGGAAGCCGCTACCTGGGTGATGCACACCGAGGGCGGCGAGTCATTTGTCGCCCCGTTCGTGGTGGCCGCTTCCGGCATCCTGTCGGCGCCGCTGGAACCCGACATCCCGGGGATGGCCACCTTCACCGGAACATCGCTGTACACCAGTCGCTGGCCCAAGGAAGGCTTCGACCTCACCGGAGCGCGAGTCGGCGTCATCGGCACCGGATCGACGGGCGTCCAGCTCATTCCGGTGGTGGCTCGAGAGGCGTTGGAGCTGTCCGTGTTCCAGCGTTCGCCGGCCTACACCTTGCCGTGGCGCGTGCACCAATTCCAACCCGGCGAATTGGACGAAATGAAAGCCCGTTACGACGAAATCCGGACCGCGCAACGGGCCCATCCGATCGGGGCCGCACGACTGAGCGCCTTCTCGGTACTGCTGGAGATGTTGAGCAGCCCGCCGCTGAAGTCGGCCACGCGCGAAGAGCAAGTGCGCGCCATCGAGCGAGACGGCGTCATGGGCGCGCTCAATTGGAGCGACATCTTCTTCGATATCGAAGCCAATCAGATGGCCGCCCGGTTGTATGGCGAAGCGGTAGCCCGCATCGTCAAGGACCCGGACACCGCGGCGTCGTTGGTGCCCGTGCACCCCTTCGCCTGTAAGCGACCGATCATCGACCAGGGTTACTACGAGACGTTCAACCGCGACAACGTCACGCTGGTTGACCTACGCAAGGCGCCGATTCGTGAAGTGACGCCGACCGGCATCCGCACCGAGGATGATTCCTACGAACTCGACGTGATCGTCTACGCAACCGGATTCGACGCCATGACTGGCGCGCTCACCCGCATCGACATTCGCGGCCGCGACGGCCGCTCGCTCGCGCAATTCTGGGCCGGCGAGGGTCCGCTGTCCTATCTTGGGCTGGCGGTCGCCGGCTTCCCGAACCTTTTCACCATCCAGGGCCCGGGCAGCCCGAGTGCGGCCACAAACTTCGTCGCCGCACTCGAGCAACATGTCGAGTGGATCAGTGATTGCATCGTGTATCTGCGCGGCAACGGAATCCGCAGCATCGAAGCGCTGGCTACCGCGCAGCAGGAGTGGATCGATCACGCCACTTCGCTCGTCGCGTCGACGGTGCTGGTCCACCCGTCCTGCAACTCTTGGTACAACGGCGGCAACGTCCCCGGTAAGAAACGGATGTATATGGGCTACACCGGTGGGATCCCCGAATATCGCCGCCGTTGCGATGAAATCGCGGCGGGCGGATACACCGGATTCAAGCTGAGTTAGCGGGTTTAAGGTGAGCGGCATGGCTGGGTTTTCGCTGGCGAGACGGTCCTTGGACATCACCCGCGAACTGGGCATGGTGGTGCCACGGACGGTGGCTGGCCTCAACGAATCAACCGGCTGGGTACCGGCGTCGCGGCGCGGCGTCCGCCAGTTCGGCGAAGTCATGCTGGATGAGCTTGCCTTGAGCGGCTTTTCACTGCTGGGCGGCAATCTGGCCGAGCAGCTGCGACCGCTGGCTGAGTGTGAACCGGCCGCCGAGGAGTTGTCCGGACTGGGCATCGACCGTGCGCACGCCGAACCCGCACCGCTGCGGGCCACCGCGGTACAGCGGCGGCGGGTCGGCAGACTCGCCTACGAACGAATGACGTTCGAGCATGACCCGGCGCTGCCGAAGACACTGGAGGCCGAGGGCCTAGGTGGCCCGGCGCGGGCAGTGCTGCACGTGTGCCGGCACACCGACGGCCCACGGCCGTGGCTGGTCTGGGTCCACGGCGCAGGCCAGGGCGGCACCGAGGACCTGGTGTTGGCCCGGATCGGCCGGATCCACCACAAGCTCGGCTTCAACGTCGCCATGCCGGTCCAGCCCGGCCACGGGTCCCGGCGCCGTGAATGGCCGGCCTACCCGGACATGGATCCACTCGGCAATGTGGCGGGCATGATGCGGTCGGTGTCAGAGGTGCGCGCCGTGGTCCGGTGGGTGCAGCCGCAGGCCACCGCCGTTGTGGTGTCGGGGATTTCAATGGGCACCCCGGTGGCCGCGCTCGTCTCCCATCTCGAGCGAGACATCGACGCGGTGGGCCTGTACACCCCGATCCTGGGGCTCAACACGATGATCGCGCGGCACCTGTCGCGCTGGGGTGCTGCCCGGGACGGCTTCCGTGAGCTGCTGGAGTCGCCGGTGGTCGCGAAGCTGACTTCGGTGATCGACCCGCTGGCGGTCGACCCGGCGCCGCCGCCGGAGCGCCGGCTGATCGTCGGGGCATGGCACGACCGAATGGCCATGCGCGAGCCCACGACTGCGCTGCAGGAGCGCTGGGGCGGCGAACTGTACTGGTACGACGGCGGCCACGTCGGTCAGCTCTTCTCCCGCCGCGTGCAGCAGGTTACCGAGCGATTCTTGCGTGCGGTGGCCGCCTGATGACAGCAACCCGCACCGCGCGCGAGGTGGTCGAGCTCTACAACCTCGTGGTGTGGAATGAGCGCGACTTCGCACTCGCCGAGGAGTTGATCGGCGATACGGTCACCCGGCACGAGGTGGGCGAAGCGACGGTGCTCTCCCATGAGCAGGCGGTGAACCGAATCATCGAGCACTGGAACACATTCGAGGCCATCCGATTCGACCTGAATCTGGTGGTCGCCGGTGACGATGGCGAACACGTCGCCATCGTCTACCAGTCTCCGATGACGGCCAAGGATGGCAGCACTTTTGAGCTCGGCAGCATGGAGATCTTCCGCGTCGTCGCTGGCAAGATCACCGAAGTCTGGAACTGCGGTTATAAGCAAGGAGTTTGGAATTGACTGATCGGGTGCTCGACGAATTGGGTTACTACCTGCTGGCCGGGGCAGGCGGTGAAGGACCGGCCACCCTGATGGACGAAGCTCGCCGCGGCGAGGAGTTGGGCCTTGGCACCGCATTCATCTCCGAGCGCTGGAACGTCAAAGAAGCCTCGTCCCTGGTCGGGGCCGCGTGCGCGGTGACCAATCGCATGCAAATCGCCACCGCCGCAACCAATCACAACACCCGCCACCCCCTGATCACCGGATCGTGGGCGACCACCATGCACCGGCTCTCCGGCGGTCGGTTCACGCTGGGCATCGGCCGGGGCATCGCGGCCATCTACGGTGCGTTCGGCATACCGGCGGTCACGACCGCGCAGATGGAAGACTGGGCTCAGGTCATGCGGCGGCTGTTCCACGGCGAGCTGATCTTCAACCACGACGGCCCGATGGGCAAGTACCCGATTCTGTTTCTCGACCCGGACTTCAACGAGGACATTCGATTGGCGCTGGTGGCATTTGGCCCCAACACCCTGGAACTCGGCGGCCGTGCTTTCGACGACGTCATCCTGCACACCTATTTCACCCCGGAAACGTTGCAGCGCTGCGTCAAAACCGTCAAAGCCGCCGCGGAGAAGGCGGGCCGCGACCCCGACAGCGTGCGGGTGTGGTCGTGTTTCGCCACCGTCGGTGACCACCTTCCCGAGCAGTTGCGGCTGAAGAAGACCGTCGCACGACTGGCCACCTACCTGCAGGGCTATGGCGACCTGTTGGTGCAGACCAACGACTGGGATCCCGCTGTGCTGCAACGCTTTCGGGACGATTCGGTGGTCACGTCCGTCGGCGGCGGGATCGACCACAAGGCCACGCCCGAACAAATCGAACACATCGCGACGCTGATTCCCGACGAATGGCTGGAGCCGTCGGCCACCGGGTCGTCGCAGCAGTGCGTGGCGCGGATCCGCAAAGAATTCGATTACGGGGCCGACGCCGTGATCATGCACGGCGCGACGCCCGATGAACTCGAGCCGGTCATCGCACAGTACCGAGCCGGCTAGGGCGGATCGGCCCGCGGTTTCGGGTGTGCGCTCTCGGTTTCGAGCGTGCGCTGCCGGCGGCGTTTCGGCGTTTTCCCACCTTGGACGCACACTCAACGCCCGCACCGCACACTCGATCGGGCCACCCGAGCCGGCTAGGGCAGGATGACGGTCCGGCTCACCGGCTCGGCCGCGGCCTGACGGCTGGACAGACCCCGAAGCAGGGACGCCAGCAAGGCGTCGCGTGTCTCGCGGGGATCGATGAGCTCGTCGAACCCCATGTGTTCGGCCGAGCGATAGGAGGCCTGCAACTCGGCGTTGCGCAGCGTCTCGGTGAGGTCCTCACCGGCATGCGTCGCCCGGCCCAGCGCCGCCGCGCTCATCGCGCCCATCGTCGCGCCCGGGTAGGCGAAGGTCGCGGTCTGGTGATCGAAACCCAACAGCGACATGACCATCGAGCCGAATCCGTACGCCTTGCGCAACGTGACGTGCAGCTTGATCGTGGTGGCCGCGGTCTGGGCGGCGAACATTCGCGCGCCGGCGCGTAGCACCCCGCTGCGCTCGGACCGGCTTCCCGGCAGCATGCCGGGGTTGTCCGCGAAGAAGATGAGTGGCAGGTGGAATGAGTCGGCCACCATGATGAAATGGGCCGCCTTGTCCGCGGCGTCGGCGTCGATAGAACCGGCGATCACGTTGGGCTGATTCGCGACGACCGCGACCGGGTGGCCACCGAGATGGGCCAGCGCGCAAATGATCGCTTTGCCGTACTGCGGCTGGACTTCGAACCAGTCGGGCCGGTCGAAGACGACGTCGAGCACGGCGCGCATGTCATAGACGCGGCGGTTGTCACGGGAAACGATGTCGAGTAATTCGGGCGTCGCACGCGGCTCGCTGTCCTCGTCCGGCGACAGCGGCGACGGATACGACCACGCGCTGGGCGGGAAATAGGACAGGTAGCGGCGAATGTCATCGATCACGGCTTCGTCGTCCTCGGCGACGTTGTGGATGACCCCGCTCGGCAACGCGACGACGGGTCCACCGAGGTCCTCTTTCGAGATCTCTTCTCCGGTAGACTCTTTGACGACCGGAGGACCGGCGGTGAAGATCGCGCCCTGTCTGCTCATGATTCGGAAATCGCACACCGGCGCGACCAGCGCGCCATGTCCGGCCGAGGGGCCGAGCACGGCGGCGACGGTCGGCACCCGGCCCGAGCACTGTGCCTGGGCGAGCAGGTCGGTCGGGGTGCGGCCGTAGTGCCCGCCGGTGGGCCGAAACCCGGCGCCTTCGAGCAGCATTACCAGCGGAGTTTTGTCGCGCAGCGCCAGTTCGGCGATGCGGTAACGCTTGGAGTTGCCGCCCGGTCCGATGCTGCCCGCCAAGGTGGTGAAATCCTCGGCGCCCAACATCACCGGCGAACCGTTGATCGAGCCGGATCCGACGACGAGCCCGTCGGCCGCGACCTCGCCACCGACGAGCGTGCCGATCTCGCGGAAGGTCCCCGGGTCGAGAAGTCGCTCGATGCGGGCGCGGGCGTCGAGCTTGCCCTTGCCGTGATGTTTGTCGAGCCGTTCGGGCCCGCCCATGCCCCACGCCTGCTGACGTCGACGATCGAGATCCTCGAGCGTCTCGTCCCAATCCGGGGGTTTTGTCATGGCTCTTTCCTACCTTCGCGGGGTTACGCTCGCGCGCCCGGGGCCTGCCGGGTCGCATACTGGATTGCTTACTGTAAATTTACCCACATGGTCGACAGTGCTCGCCTCAAGATCGACGGGGGCATTCCCAATCAACTGGCGCGAGCCGCCCAAGCCGCTGGCGCGCTGGAAGAGCAGGGGTATGACGGGGGCTGGACTGCGGAAACCAGCCACGATCCATTCCTGCCGCTGCTGCTCGCCGCCGAGCACACGGCGCGACTCGAAGTTGGCACCAACATCGCCGTGGCGTTTGCCCGCAATCCGATGATCGTGGCGAACACCGGCTGGGACCTGCAGGCGTTCTCCAAGGGCCGCTTCATTCTTGGCCTCGGCACTCAGATCCAGCCCCATATCGAGAAACGGTTCAGCATGCCGTGGAGTCATCCCGCGCGCCGGATGGCCGAATTCGTCTCGGCGCTGCACGCGATCTGGGGCTCGTGGAAAGACGGCACCAAGCTTCGCTTCGAGGGCGACTTCTACACCCACAAGATCATGACCCCGATGTTCACGCCCGAGTCGAACCCCTACCCGCTGCCCAAGGTTTTCATCGCGGCGGTGGGTGAAGCGATGACCGAGATGTGCGGCGAGGTCGCCGACGGTCACCTCGGCCACCCGATGGTGTCGAAGCAATACATCACCGAGGTCACCATCCCGGCGCTGCTGCGCGGCTTGCAGAACGCCGGCCGGCAGCGCGCCGATGTCGAGCTGTCGGCCGAAGTGCTGGTGGCCACCGGTGAGAACGATGCCGAGTTACACACCGCCGCCACCGCCGTGCGCAAGCAGATCGCCTTCTACGGCTCGACGCCGGCCTACCGCAAGATTCTCGACCTGCATGGCTGGGGCGACTTGCACGAGGAACTGAACCGGCTCTCCAAGCAGGGGGAGTGGGACACCATGGGCTCGCTCATCGACGACGAGATGCTGGCGGCCTTCGCCGTCGTCGGCCCGGTCGACACGATCGCCGCGGCCTTGAAAAGCCGCTGTGTCGGCGTGGTCGACCGGGTCCTGCCGATCTTTATGACCGCTTCTGAGCATTGTGTCAGCGTCGCGATGAAGGAGTTTCGCCAGTGAGCACCACGACGACGGACGACGACGCCAGGTTGTTTACAGACCCGTTGGCGTACACCGACGAACGGCGGTTGCACGCCGCGCTGACCCAGCTGCGTGCCACCGCACCGGTGTCGTGGGTCCAGGTGGACGGCTACCGGCCGTTCTGGGCGATCACCAAACACGCCGACATCATGGACATCGAGCGCAACAACACGCTCTTCACCAACTGGCCGCGCCCCGTTCTGACCACGGCAGAGGGCGACGAGATACAGGCCAGCATGGGCGTGCGCACCTTGATCCACCTGGACGACCCGCAGCACCGGGTGGTGCGCGCGATCGGTTCCGATTGGTTTCGGCCAAAGGCCATGCGCGCCATGAAGATGCGCGTCGACGAACTGGCCAAGATCTACGTCGACAAGATGATGGCCGTCGGGCCCGAATGCGACTTCGTCCAGCAGGTCTCGGTCAACTACCCGCTCTTCGTGATCATGTCCTTGCTGGGCATCCCGGAAGACGACTTCCCCCGCATGCTCAAGCTGACCCAGGAGTTGTTCGGCAGCGACGACTCCGAATTCAAACGCGAAAGCACAGCAGAGGAACAACTGCCCGCGCTACTGGAAATGTTCGAGTACTTCAACGGCGTGACTGCGGCACGCCGCGAGCATCCGACCGAGGATCTCGCGTCGGCGATCGCTAACGCCCGCGTCGACGGCGAACCCCTGTCGGACATCGACACCGTGT
The DNA here is from genome assembly GCA_963826365.1 of uncultured Actinomycetota bacterium. GTDB lineage: Bacteria > Actinomycetota > Actinomycetes > Mycobacteriales > Mycobacteriaceae > Mycobacterium. The sequence goes on from CAWGXA010000027.1 coordinate 605,312, forward strand.
CCTACTACCTGATCGTCGCCACGGCGGGTCACGACACCACCAGCGCGACCATCTCCGGTGGCTTGCAGGCGCTCATCGAGAATCCGGATCAGCGCGAGCGCCTGCGTGACAATCTCGACCTGATGCCGTTAGCCACCGAGGAGATGATCCGCTGGGTCACGCCGGTCAAAGAATTCATGCGGACCGCCGCCGAGGACACCACGGTGCGCGGAATACCCATCGCCGCAGGCGATTCCGTGCTGCTGTCCTATGTGTCGGGCAACCGCGACGAGGACATCTTCGATGACCCGTTCCGCTTCGACGTCGGTCGCGAGCCCAACAAGCATCTGGCCTTCGGCTACGGCGTGCATTTCTGCATGGGCGCGGCCTTAGCGCGCATGGAGGTCAACAGCTTCTTCTCCGAGCTGCTGCCCAGGCTTGAATCCATTGAGCTGACCGGGGATCCGGAACTGACCGCCACGACCTTCGTCGGCGGCCTCAAACACCTGCCGGTTCGCTACTCGTTGGTCTAAGGAGTGAGCACGACCGAGCCGGTGGTTTTGCGGCCCTGAAGATCTCGGTGTGCATCCGCCGCATCTGCCAGCGGGTAATGCGCGCTCACCGTGATAGCGATCTTTCCTGCGGCGATCCCGTCCAGTAATTCGCTTGTCCGCCATATAAACTCATCGCGAGTTCGCACGAAGTGATTCCGCGACGGTCGAGTGAGGTAGACCGAGCCCGCCGCGTTTAGCCGTTGCGGATCTGACGGCGGTACGGGTCCGCTAGCCGCGCCGAACAACGCCAGAGTGCCCCGGACGGCAAGGCTGGCCAGGCTGGCGTCGAACGTGGACTTGCCGACGCCGTCGTATACGGCCGCGACGCCGTTGCCGTCGGTCAGCTCACGGATCTTCGCGCCGAACTGTGCCGGGTCATCGGGATAGGCGAGCACCTCGACTGCGCCGGCATGGCGGGAGAGTTCGGCTTTGGCAGGGGTGGAGGCGGTGGTGATCACGTGAGCCCCAATGCTGGTAGCCCACTGCGTCAGGATCAGGCCCACGCCGCCCGCACCGGCGTGCAGCAGCACCGAATCACCTGGCTGCACGCGGTACACCGATTTGATCAGCAAGTGTGCGGTCATGCCCTTCAGCAATGCCGCGGCTGCGACATCAAAAGCGACATCATCGGGTAGAGATGCAACGAGATCAACTGGCGCAACGCAGTATTCGGCGTACGCGCCGACAGCGTCGGCGCTGGCCACCCGGTCGCCCACTGGCAACCCGGTGACGCCGTCGCCGACCGCTTCGACGGTGCCGGCCACCTCGGCGCCGAGCACGAACGGCAGCTCGCGTGGGTACAGCCCGGTCCGGAAGTAGGTGTCGATGAAGTTCACGCCGATCGCCTCGGCCTTGATCAAGACCTCACCGGCGCGGGGCGTGGGTGGTGAGATCTCAACGTAGGACAAGACTTCCGGCCCACCGAGTTCGCTGACTTGGATTGCATGCATGGCCAACAGTGTGCGTCACCGCTACTGGCCTGTCGACGCCGTTGTGTTTCGGAACAGCGGGCCCCGCTCAACGATGTGCACGATTACATCGACATCGCCGTGCCCCGTGGGCGAGACTGAATTGCGGCGCGCACTGCGGTGACGTCTATTACCGCACGGGACAGAAAGTAGGAAGCTCATGGCAAACAAGAAAACGGTCCACGAAGTGACCTACGACCTGCTTCGTGAGTTGGACTTGACGACGGTGTTCGGTAACCCTGGTTCCACCGAGCAAACATTCTTGAAGGACTTCCCCGACGATTTCACCTATATCCTTGGGCTGCAAGAGGCCTCGGTGCTGGCCATGGCCGACGGATTCGCGCAATCCACCGGCAAACCCACGTTGGTTAACCTGCACACCAGCGCTGGAACCGGCAACGCGATGGGCAGCCTGGTCGCGGCGTACAAGGGCAACACCCCGCTCATCGTCACCGCGGGCCAGCAGACCCGCGAGATGGTGTTGTGCGATCCGTATTTGTCCAACCCAGATCCGACTCTGATGCCGGCGCCGTGGGTGAAGTGGGCGTACGAGCCCAAGCGCGCCGAGGATGTACCGGCAGCGTTCATGCGCGCCTACACCGTGGCTCTGCAGCCACCGGCCGGACCGGTGTATCTGTCTATACCGCTTGACGATTGGGAAAAGCCGGCCTTGGGGCCGGCGGTGGTCCGGACGGTGAGCCATCGGGTGGCACCCGACGCCGAGCGGCTGCAGGGTTTCGCCGAACGCATCAACCGCGCGCAGCGGCCGCTGCTGGTCTTCGGTCCCGAGGTCGATCGTGCCGGCGGCTGGGACGCCGGGGTGGCGTTCGCGGAGAAGGTGGGTGCACCGGTGCACAGCGGCCCACTGCCCGACCGGGCGTCGTTTCCGGAGAACCACCCGTTGTATGAGGGCATGCTGCCGTTGACCGTTGCCGGCGTCACCGAGGTGCTGCGTGGTCACGACCTTGTCGTGGTGATCGGAGCGCAGGTCTTCCGCTACTACCCCTATGTGGCCGGCGAGTACCTGCCCGAGGGCACCGAGTTGCTACAGGTCACCGCTGATCCGGCGCTGGCCGGAGCGGCGCCGGTCGGCGACAGCCTGATCAGCGATACCCGGCTGGCGCTCGAGCAGCTGGTGGGGTTGATCAGCGACCGCGGCACCAAATCGGCTCCTGCCGCGCCGGCCACGAAGACCGAGATCGTGGACGCGGAGTCGTCGCCACTGACGCCGGACGCGGTGTGGTCCACCTTGGCCACCGTCAAGCCAGCCGACTCCCCGGTAGTCACGGAGTCGACGTCGACGATGGCTCAGCAGCTGCGCTGGCTGCCCACCACCCGCCCGGGCTCGTTCTTCGCCACCGCCAGTGGTGGGATCGGCTGGGGCGTGCCGGGGGCGGTGGGCGTCGCACTTGGCGATCGCGCTCGCGGGGTCAAGCGGACGGTGGTCGCCACCATCGGCGACGGATCGTTCCAATACTCGGTTCAGGCGATATGGACAGCCGCCCAGCACCGGCTGCCGATCGTGTTCGTGGTGATGCGCAACGAGGAGTACTCGATCCTCAAATCTTTCGCATTGCTGGAGAAAACTCCGAATGTGCCCGGGCTGGACCTGCCTGGCCTCGATATCGCTTCTATCGCAACCGGTTTCGGTCTTCGCTCGGTTAACGTCGACACCACCGAAAAGCTGGCCGCAGAGTTCACCTCCGCGCTGTCAGCCGACGGTCCCACCGTCATCGTGGTGCGGACCAAGCCGCAGTTGGCGCACCTGGGCTGACGGCTTGACGCACGCGCGGGGACGGCCGCGCGTGACGAGGGAGTTCCGCGCTCTACCTTTATTGGCATGAGCGTGGACAACCCAACTGAGCAGATGTCGCTGATCGGCGCCGAGTTGACGCGGCGAACCGAACAACTCGGTGCCGCGGTCGCCTCCGCGGTCCGCGCTGAGATCGACTTCTACGAGTACGCCGAGGTAGTCAGCAACGATGAGCTGGTCGAAAGTTGTACCGACAATGTGCGTTTCATCTTCAGCGGATTGACCGGGCCCCAGTCATTCGATACGACACCGGCCACCGCCACCGGCGAATCCCGTGCGCAGAGCCGGGTTCCGTTGCCGCTGGTGATGGCGGCGTACCGAATCGGCTCGCACCTCATCTGGCAGGCGCTGCTGGAGATCGTGGAGGCCCACGACGAGATCTCGCGGCACGCGTTGCTCGCGGTGACCGAGCGGATCTGGGAGGCGCAGGATGTCTACACCAACGCCATGACGGCCGGCTATCGCCGGCGAGCGACTCAACAAGCCGTCGACGACGAGGCCGAACGCGCGGCGCTCACCGAGGCCCTGTTTTCCGGCACCGTAACGGCCGGTCACAGTCCGTGGGAGATCGCCGACCTGCTGGGGATTCCCTCCCGGGGTCCCTACGTCGTCGTCGCCGCGCGCACCCCGGAACTGGGCAAGCATGCGCTGCCGGGCATCGGCGACAAGCTGCGCAGCCTCGACATCTATTCCGCCTGGCGACTGCTTCCCGAGCTGCAGATCGGCATCGTGCACCTGCCCTCTGACGCCGCCCGTGCGAGTTTGATCGCGACGCTGGAACGCATCAGCAGCTACGGCATCGGTGTCAGTCCGCGATTCGATGTGCTGTCCGACATCGGGACTGCGCTGCGATACGCCAGGATCGCGGTCGCCGGATCGACTGCCGGTGAACCGGTGGTGGAGTTCGAGGACAGCGTTCTCGGCGTCGCCGCGGTGACCGCCCCCGACGTCAATCTGCGCCTGGCCGAGGCGGTTCTGGGCGGCCTGGATGGTGCAGCCGATCGCGATCTTCTGTATCAGACGTTTCGCGTGTGGGTGGCCCGCCGCGGGTCGATACCCGAAGCCGCGGCCGCGGTGTTCTGTCATCCCAACACAGTTCGTCACCGGTTACGCAGAATCGAGGAGTACACCGGGCGATCGATCAACGTTCCGCTCGAACTCGCCGAGTTGTGTTTGGCCTTCGAAATCGATTCCAAGCTGCGTTGAATGTCGCGGATGGATGAGCGTCCACTTCGCGCGGCCTACGATCCCGGTCTTACCGCAACGCCGCACAGGGCGTCGACGAGGTGCGCGACGCTAGCCCTGGCTCCGCTGGGTGCTTAATCCTTGCAACAGGACGCGCAGATAGGTTTCGCGGCTGCCGGGTTCGCCACCGGGCAGTCGGCGAGCATGGTTGATCCCCAGTGCCAGTCGGCGCAGGTCGTTTGCTGTTATGCCACGACGGATCAGCCCCGCTCGCCGGGCGCGGGCGAGCACGTCGGTCACCGCGGCGGAGAATCCCGACATCATCTCCAAGGTCTCCAGGCAGGCGATGTCCGGGCTTTCCAGCACCGCGGTGAGCTCGGGGCGTCGCTCCATGCACTCCAGGGTCCTGCCGATCAGCAGCCGCAGCGCCCGCTGCGCATCGGGCTCTCGGCGGGCCGCTTCCGCGATGTCGTTGACCTCGCCGAAGGCATCGGACGCCGCCGATTCCAGTAAGGACTGACTGGTGGGAAAGTGGCGGTACACGGTGCCGACACCGACCCCGGCCTCACGGGCGATGAGATTCAGCGGCAGCGAATAGTCGCCAGCCGCCACGCGTGCCCTGGCGATGTCGAGGATGCGATCTCGATTTCGCCTGGCGTCGCGGCGTATCTCCGGCCGCGGCACGGTGCTCAACAGTTCCATCGCCCGCAGCTTAGCGCCTGATCGGATGACCGATCCGGATCCAAGGCCGGGTACCGCGCGGCGGTTTCCGGAGTTGACTCATCAATATCCGGATCAATTATCCGCTTAGTGTAGGCTCGGACAGTATTCGGATGAGTTATCCGAATCGCGGCGGGCGGCGTTAGTGCGTGCCCGCTGCGGTAACCCGGCACGCGAAAGGCGCTGATGGACATCAAGAACCAATCGTCAAACCCGCCCTCATCTTCCACCGGGGATGCGCCCGAGAACTTGACGGTGTTGGTCACCGGAGGTTCGGGATATCTGGCGAGCTGGACGATCGTGGACCTACTCAAGCGCGGATATCGGGTGCGCACCACGGTACGCGACCTTTCCCGCTCGGACGCGGTCCGATCGATGATCGCGAGCAAGGCGCCGGCTCATGACCAGCTGTCCTTCGTCAAGGCCAATCTGCTCGACGACGAGGGCTGGGAACAGGCCGCCGCGGAGACGGATTACGTGCTTCACGTTGCGTCACCGATGCCGGTCGGCGAGTATCGCGGGACCGATCTCATCGGGCCCGCCGTGGACGGCACCTTGCGGGTGCTGCGCGCCGCGCGGGGGGCGGGCGTTCGCCGCGTCGTACTCACCTCATCTGCCAATACCGCGCTGCCAGCGGCGAAGTCGGGCGTGGTGGCCGACGAGTCACTATGGACTGAGGTTCCCGACACCGCGGCGCACGCCTACCCCCGGTCCAAGATCCTGGCGGAGCAGGCGGCGTGGTCGTTCGCGAACTCCAGTGGTCTGGAATTGACCAGCGTGCTGCCGGCCTTTATGCAGGGACCGGTGTTGGGCGGCGACTACTCCGGATCGGTCGACGTCATCGCCAGAATGCTGAACGGCAGACTGCCCGCCATTCCCCACGTGGGATGGAACATCGTCGATGTGCGCGACGTGGCCGATCTTCACCTGCGGGCGATGACCGCTCCTGAAGCCGCCGGACAACGGTTCATCGGCGGCGGTGAGTTCCTATGGCTCACCGACATCGCGGTGATACTGCGCAAGCATCTTGGCGAGAAGGCCGCCAAGATATCGATTCGCGCGCTGCCCAATGCGGTGGTCCGGATCGGCAGCCTTTTCAACGACGAGATGAAACAGATGGTTCCCCTTCTCGGCGTCCGCCAAGAGGTGACATCTGCAAAGGCAGAACGGGTCCTCGGCTGGAAGGCGCGTCCCGCGGAAGCTGCCATACGTGACGGAGCAAGCAGTCTCATTGATCAAGAGCTGGTGCAGATATAACTCACCACCCGGTTGCAGCCAGTGCGGTGGTAGAAGGCAGACTGGTGATTTGTGCTTGGTGTTCACCACTCCGCGATCTGTACCTCCGATATAGAGCGGTCGAAGCGATTCTGGCGTGACGGCCTAGGTCTCACCGAATTGTTCGACCACACCTTCACCGGTAATTGGCCAGAGCTGTTCGGCGCCAACAGCGATCGGCTGCGATCGGTCTTTCTCGGCGATCCGCAGACGCCCGATTCCGGAATCGTTGAACTGGTGGAGTTGCCCGGCGCTGACGAGGCGGCGCCTGAAGCTCCGGCGCCGCGGCACGGCTTCTTTCTGCTGTCACTTCAGCGTGACGTCGAAGCGGCACTGTCGGCGCTTGCGGCCGTGGGCTTTGCCGACCATGTCCGGCGCATCGCCGTACCCGCACCTGGCGGCAAGACCGTCGCGATGGCCGTCATCACCGCACCCGACGGTGTTCTGGTCGAGCTGATCGGGCCGGCGCAGTGAGCGTCGCCCTGGTGACGGGCGGCGGCTCCGGAATCGGATGTGAAGTGGCCGAACGGCTGCGCGCGGCGGGCCATGACGTCGTGGTGTGGGACCTTTCCGGTGGCGACATCGATTGCGATATCAGCGATCCCGATGCGGTGTCGGCGGCGATGGAACGAACCGTGCGCGATCGCGGCGTGCCCACCCGGGTGGTGACATGCGCGGGAGTCGGTGCGTCGGGCATGTTGGTCGATCAGTCGCCCGCGCAGTGGGAGCGGGTGCTGGCGGTCAATCTGACCGGCACCTGGCTGACGCTGCGCGCGGCGGCGCTGGCCATGATCGGCGCCGAGGTGGGCGGTTCGATGGTTGCCGTTTCCAGCATCAGCGGCACCCTCGCCGATCGGGACATGGGGGCTTACTGCGTGTCGAAAGCGGGGGTGGACATGTTAGTGAAGGTCGCCGCCGTGGAGTGGGGGAGTCACGGCATCCGGGTGAACGCGGTGGGACCCGGCGTCACTCGAACACCGATGTTGCCAAACCCGGAACGGCTGCCGGGCTGGGTCGAAGGCTTGTCCGAGCGAACCGCGCTGGGCCGGCTGGGTGAAGCCGCCGACGTGGCCGGGGCCGTCGTCGGTGTCCTCGAATTACCTTGGGTGACAGGCCAAGCCGTGCATGCCGACGGCGGTCTTGCCCTGCACAGTCCGATCGATGCTTACGGGCAACTCCAACGCGTGCTGGGAAAGGGCGACCGCAAATGACCTCGACTGGCGGCGATTCACTCGATCCCGAAATCGATGATGCCCCGGACGATTTCGCCGTTCCGGAGGTCGTCGTAGGCTTCGTTGATGTCGTCGAGACGGTAGCGCCTGGTGATCATCTCGTCGAGCTGGAGCTGCCCGGTCTGGTAGAGCCTGGCCAGCCGGAAGATATCGGCCTTCGGGTTGCACGAGCCGAAGACGGTGCCGGCCAGCGACTTGTTCATCAGGATGAAGTCCTGCAGATCGATCTTGACTGAGCTGGTCAACTGCGAGGTCATGCCGGTGAGCACACAGGTGCCGCCCTTGCGGGTGAGCCTCAGCGCATCGCGGACATCGGCGGGTTCGATCAGCGATGGCGACACCACCACCGCGTCGGCCATCACGCCGTACGTCAGCTCGCGCACCAACTCCAACGCCTCGGGTGCCGTCGCCGCTGTGTGAGTGGCGCCGAACTGCAGGGCCGACTTCTGTTTGAACTCCACCGGATCGACGGCAACGATCTGCGCGGCGCCGCCAACGCGGGCGCCCTGGATCGCGCCCGTTCCGATTCCGCCGACGCCGATCACCACGACGGTGTCGCCCACCCGCATACCGGAGCGGTTGGCGACCGATCCAAACCCGGTCGGAATCGCGCAGGACAACAGCGCGCTGGGCGCCAGCGGCAGGTGCGGCTCGATCTTGACGAGGGAATTCGTCGACACCACAGTGTGTTCCGCGAATGCTCCCACTTTGGCGATGTGACCAAGCGGTTTGCCGTCGGCGGTGTGATGGCGGAAGGTGCCGTCGGTCGGCATGCCGGGCGTCATGACGCTGGCCCCCATGTCGCAGATGTACTCCATACCGCTCGCACACCAGCGGCACTGTCCGCACACCGCGACGAACGACATCACTACGTGGTCACCCGGCGCGAATTCGGTTACGCCGTCGCCGACTTCGCGTACCGTTCCAGAGCCCTCGTGGCCACCGATGGTCGGGAACATGGTGGGCAGCCCGAGTTTCCGCAGCATCTCGTTGGGCGCCGCCATGTCGCCTTTGAGGATGTGGTCGTCGGAGTGGCACAGTCCGGCGGCGGCCATCTCGACCAGAACTTCGCCTGCCCGGGGTGGATCCAGCTCGAACTCCTCGACGGACCAGGGGCCGCCGACGTCGTGCAGGATGGCTGCGCGGCTCTTCATGCGACCGGGGTGAAGGTGACCGGAAGTTTGTTGGGTGAGCGGAAGGTGAGGCCGACGATCTTGGCCTCCTCACCGGTTCCGTCGTCGGGAACAAACGCAAGATCGGTGACGCGGTCGAGCAAGCTGTTCAACATCACCTGGGTTTCCAGCCGTGCCAGGTGCATTCCGAGGCACATGTGAATACCGCCCGCGAACGCGATGTGTGCTTGCCGCTGTCGCCCGATGTCGAACGTATTGGAGTCGGGCCATCGTTTTTCGTCGCGGTTGGCTGAGCCCATGCACAAATCGACCTGGGCGCCGGCCGGAATTGTCTTGTCGCCTATCTCGATTTCTTCGGTGGTGGTCCGCATGACCATGGTGAGTGGAGTTTCGACCCGCAGGCCCTCTTCGATCGCGGTCGGGATCAGTGATCGGTCCCGATTGACCATCGCCAGTTGTTCGGGGTGGGTCAGCAACAGGTACAGCAGGTTTCCCGACGAGCGATAGGTGGTCTCCAGCCCGGCGGGCAGCAGCAGGCGCAGGAACCCGATGATGGCCTCGTCGGTGAGCTTCTCGCCATCGATCTCGGCCACAACGAGGTCGCCGATGATGTCGTTGGTGGGTTTGCGCCGGCGCTGCTCGACTTGGTCGAGGAAGTAACCGTGCAACTCCGCCGCGGCGCTCAACCCCGCCATGATGTCGGTGGGAATGGAGATGAGGTCGAGCGACAGTCGGCGGAACATGTCGAGATCCTCAGGGGGAAGGCCAAGTAGCACCGAGATGATCCGGGTAGGAAATTCGAATGTCAGCGCTTTCACCAAGTCGGCGTGGCCGTCGTATTTGATCTCGTCGATCAGCTCGTAGCACACGGGTGCGATGACCGATGGCTCCCAGCGTTGCAGTGCCGTGGCCCGGAAGGCCTTGGCCACCAAGCTGCGGTGGTCGTGGTGTTCTTTGCCGCCCATCGCCAGAATGGTGTGGCCCATGACCAAGCCGATGGTTTTGTCGTACTCGGCCGACGTGAACGTCCGGTCGTCGCGGAAAGCTTGGAATACGCCGTCATAGCCGAACAGCACCCACTCGTCACTGGGCCGCAGCTCCTCCGGCATCTGCGATTCGCCCGTCATGCAGCCATGCCATACCGGATCGGTGCGCCGCATGTATTCGAAATAGGGATAGGGACTGGTCTCGCCGGTGGTGTCGAGGACGACGGGATCGGTACCTAGCGTCATTGCGCTTCTCCTGAGCAGCCGGTATGGCGGATGTATGCCGGGGGAATGTCGCTATCATAGTATAAATAGCAACGAAGCCCAACGGCTTGTGGCGGTTACCGTAGCGAGCACAGTATGTAGTTGGGCGGGTGAAAGAGGCGGTGATTCACAAATGCCCACGCGGCGATTGGTGTGTTCCCTCGACGAGCTGCCGCCGGGCGGAATGAAACTGGTCGATGTCGGGAAGTTCGGCGTGGGCGTCTACAACGTGCGCGGTGCGCTGTACGCGATCGTCAATTACTGCTCGCACGAGGGCGCCCCGCTGTGTCTGGGCCTGCTCGGCGGCACCAACGAATCGGTTGCAGATTCACCCGACCCGATTCGCCGGGTGCGAGACGGGCAGATCGTCCGATGCCCTTGGCACAACTGGGAATTCGATATCACCACCGGTCAAAACGTCGCCGACCCGAAACGTCGCATCCGCACCTACCAGGTCGACGTGAGCGACGGAGAGGTGTACCTGACCGCATGATTATTGACGCAAACGTACAACCGCATTTTCGGCATAACGCCGAAATCCGGCGTTATCTCCCCGAAGCTCACCAATCGCGCGCGATCCCCGACGTCGAGCAGCAGTGGTATCAGGCGCCCGGTGGCGACTACCGCCAGGATCTCTATGGACAGCACTACCCGGGATCGGATCCCGAGACCGTCAGTCGCCATCTGTTCGACGACGCCGGCGTGGACTACGCGATCCTGAACCCGTTGACCCGCGGCAACATCGCCGATTACCTGCTCAACAGCAGGATCTGCGCCGCAGTCAACGACTGGCTGCTGGATCACTGGCTCGAGCCCGACACCACCGACCGGTTTCTAGGCACCATCCGGGTCAATCCGGAAGACCCGAGAGGCGCCGTCGCGGAGATCGAACGCCTGGCCGATCACCCGAAGCTGGTGCAAGTCGGTATTCCGATGCAGTCGCGCGAGCCGTACGGCAAGCCGATGTTCGAGCCCATCTGGGAGGCCGCTGCCGCCCACGGGCTGCCGGTCGCGGTGCATATCAACGGCGGCAATGGTGTCGACCATGCGCCCACGTTCGCCGGGCACGCGCACACCTATCCCGGCTATGCGTCGTTCATGCCGCTGAACTACTTCGTGCATCTGGCCACCCTCATCGTCGAAGGCGTGTTCGGCCGGATGCCGGACCTCAAATTCGTCTTCGCCGACGGCGGCTACGACATCCTCACCCCGCTGATGTGGCGACTGGACACCTTCTGGCTGTCGATGCGCGACCAGACGCCGTGGGTCGACCGCTATCCCAGCGAATACCTACCCGGCCATGTCCGGTTCTGCTCGTCGGCATTCGACGGGCCGCTCGATTCGGGCGAGATGCAGCGCTGGATGGATTTCACCGGCAAATCCGACCTGTTGATGTACGGGTCGAACTATCCGCACTGGTCGGCGTCGAGGCCGGATGTGACCGCCGCGGGACTCGATGACGCGCAGCGCGAGAAGGTCTTGTGGCGAAATGCCAGTGACCTCTATGGACTTGGAGCAAAGGAGCACGCGCAATGACCACGATCGAACGAGTCGGATCGCTGACCGGTCAGGCCGACGAAATCGCCGTCACCATCGTCGACACCGACGTGCATCCGCTGCCGGTGTCGGCCGATGTGCTCAAGTCGTATGCGCCCGCCGAGTGGGTCGACAAGATCTGGCCGACCGGCAACGCGGTCAGCCCGGTGCCGTATTTCTATGACACCGCGGATTCGTACAAGACGTCGTCGCTGCGGATGGACTCGTGGCCGCCCGACGGCGGGGTTGCCGGCAGCAACCCCGACTTCGCCGCCAAGCAACTACTGGTCGATGCCGGCGTCAGCATCGCGTCGCTGGAGCCGATGTGCGATGCACAGCTCCCGCAGGCCGAGCATGCTCTGAAGTCGACGTACAACAATTGGCTCGCCGACGTCTGGCTGGACAAGCACAACGGACACGGCCGTTGGCGCGGGTCGATCAGCGTCAGCGCGCAGACACCGCAGGAGGCGGCACGCGAAGTCGAGCGCTGGGCGGGCCACCCCTACATGGCGCAGGTGCTGATGACACCGCAGACTCGCGGAATCCCTTTCGGCAACCCACATTTCGACCCCTTGTACGAGGCCGCGTCGCGCAATGGGCTCCCAGTGTCCACGCACCTGATGGGGCAGACCCCCTTTGAATTGATCCCGCTGTATCCGGTCGGCAACCCCGCGCATTGGCACGACTTCTTCGCGTCCTGGCCGCTGCTGTACGTGTCGCACCTGATGAGCCTGGTCTTCGACGGCGCGTTCGATCGGCACCCCGACCTACGGGTGGTCTTCATCGAAGGCGGCTTTACCTGGGCGATGCCGGTGATGTCTCGGATGGATCGGATCTGGGAAGCCCGCCGCGGCGACTTGCCGCACGTCCGTCGGCGTCCGTCGGACTACGTGCGCGAGCACGTCAGGTTCACCACCCAGCCACTCGAAGACGCCGATACCGCGGGCTTTCGCGAGTACCTGGAGATGATGGACCTGGGCGACAACCTGATGTTCTCGACGGACTATCCACATTGGAGCTACGACTCGCCCACCTACGCGATCAACCGGTTCCCCGCCGACCAGCGCGAGCGAATCATGCACGGTAACGCGACAGCGCTGTACGGCCTGCCGCCGACCGTCAAGGCGCTCCCCGGTGAGCGGCCCGCCCCCATTGCCCCCGCGGGCTGACTCGGCGCAGCCCGGTTTCACCGCCGGGCTGATGGCTTTGATCAGTGAATACGACGAGAAATGGTCCGGGTTGGACGTCGCCGGGGTGGCGGCCCTGTGGGGGCGTGACACGCCCCAGCCGATCTATATCGGCGACGAGTATGCGACGCCGCTGGTGGGTGCCGAAGCGCTGGAGAGGCATTGGGCCCGGATAGCGAGCCGGATGAAGCGGGCATCGGTGACATCGCAACTGTGGTCGGCCGAAGCGCTCGACGGCGGACTTGCCCGTTGCATCCTGCTGAGCCGATGGAGCTTCACCGGAACAGAATCCGATATCGCCCACTCGGGGACCAGCTGGATCACCTGGCTGCTGACACGTCGCGGCAACGGGTACCTCATCGTTCATCACATGGAATCGCAGGTTTACCTTGGAGATGGTTTTGGACCTGGCGTTGCGCCAGGCCCGACGCTGAACTTGCGCCATCAGCCCGGAAGTTGAGAGATATGACAGAAGCGAATCTGACACGACCGCAAGGCCTTAACCGGCTCGACCCGGTACTGCGGGAGGCCGCGAGCGAGCTGGGAGTCGTCGAGTTCCGCGCCGAGTCATTGCCGGCCGAGCGAGAACGGGCCAACAAGCTGGCCGCCGAACGGGCCGCCGCGGTCAACACCGACGGTGTCGACATCGAATCGCTCTCGATCGCCGGTCCGGACGGCGGCCAGTTGGGCCTTCGCCTCTACCGCGGTCGCGCCGAAGGCACATCGGGGGCACCGCTGGCTTTGTACGCCCACGGCGGCGGGTTCGTGACGGGGAACTTGGACACCGATCACGCGCAGTGCGTGGACCTGGCGCGCGCGGCCGGGTGCCTGCTGGTCTCGGTTGACTACCGGCTGGCGCCTGAAGACCCGTGTCCGGCAGCATTACACGACCTCGAAGCGGCTTTGCACTACGTGATTGACAACAGCGCCGAGCTGGACGCCGATCGCGGGCGCATTGCGGTAATGGGTCGGGATGCGGGTGCCGCACTGGTTGCTGGTCTGGCCCAGCAATTTTTCGACAACGAGGGTCCGCAGATCCTCATGCAGATCCTGCATCAGCCGATGCTTGACTGCGACGCCACACCGTCGCGGCGTGAGTTCCAGCGCACGCCTGGACTCAACGGGCCCGCCGTGAGCCGCGGCTGGGGTCACTATCTCGGCCCGGTCAGCGCTGACGGTCAACACGTCCCGGCGCACCGGGCGAACCTGGAGGGGCTGCCGCCCACGTTCATCAGCTGCTCGGAGATCGACCCGTGCCGTGACGAGGCGATCGCCTACGCCAACCGGTTGTTGCATGCCTTTGTCCACACCGAACTACATGTCATCGCGGCGACGTTCAACGGCTTCGATGCAGTTGTACCGGATTGGGTTGTCTCTCAAGAAAACCTGGCTCTGCACGCTATGTCGCTGCGCCGGGTATTCGCGATGTAGCGGCCCGCGAAGATGAGATCGTCACCTTTGCTATCGACTGGACTCCGGTATCTCTTACGGTATTGGTCATTGCTAATATCACAGGCATCATGACCGTCGTCGAATCGCCCGAAACGATCCTATTCACCTCGACAACTCAGTCGTTTCTCCAGAAAAGAGGCGCCGCTGCGCCGGCTGCGGGAACTGCATGCCGCGGGCGAGTCCTTCGATCCCGCATGGTGGCAACGCGCGGCCGAACTCGGGTGGACGGCGCTGCTGGTCCCCGAGGAGTTCGGCGGCGGCAGCGTCTCGGACAGCGGTGTCACGGATTTGGCAATGGTCGCTGAGCAACTCGGCAAGACGGTGGCGCCCGGACCGCTGTATCCGGTTAGCGTCGTACTCACCGCACTCGTCGAAAGCGCTGATGCTCAAGCCCACGCGGACACCATCGAGTCGCTGATGTCCGGTGCAACGGTGGCCTCCTGGGCGGTCAGCGAGCCCGGTCGGGGATGGGCGCCATCCGATCCGTCCGTCACGGCCACCAAGACCGACTCCGGTTACCGTATCGATGGCACCAAAGATCGCGTCGAGGCCGGCGCCCAGAGTGGGCTGCTGCTGGTGGTGGCGCGCTGCGGCAACGAAATTCGCCAGTTGTTGGTCGAGACTGATGCACCGGGCGTCCAGATTGTGCCCCAGCAGTCAGTTGACCTGGTCAAGCAATACGCCCAAGTGCATTTCGACGGCGTCGTCGTCCCGTCATCTGCGATCGTCGGCAGCGCCGCCGAAACCCCCGCGCTGCTCGACCGGCAAAGCCAGGTCGCCCAGGTGCTGCAATGTGCCGAGGTGGTCGGGATCTTGCAAACGGTCTTCGACTTCACCGCCCAATGGGCACTGGACCGGCACACCTTCGGCCGCCCACTGGCCTCCTACCAAGTGCTCAAACATGGCTTCGCCGACATGAAGCTCTGGCTGGAAGCGTGCCGTGCCACAACGGCCGCGGCCGTTGCCGAGGTCGCCGCGCGCTCACCCGCGGCGGGCAAGGCCACGAGCATCGCCAAGTCCTACGTCGGGGAGATGGCCGGCCGGCTGGTGCAGGCCTGCGTGCAGATGCACGGTGGTATCGGTGTCACCTGGGAGCATGACCTGCACTTGTATCTGCGGCGGGTTGCGTTGTACCGCTCCATGTTCGGCACGCCGGAGGAACATAATCTACGGGTGTACGAGGCGGAGAGAACGGCTCGTTCGGCGAAATGACGGCTAATCACACGGCGCCGGCCGAATCCGTCGCGGAGTTCGCTGCCCGGGCCAGCGCGTGGCTGGCGGACAACATGCCCGTTGTCGACCCCGAATCGCCGCCGGCCGCGCCGCGCGATGACGAGCACGCTTGGAACAGGGCCCGGGAACTCCAAAAGCGGCTCTACGAAGGCGGATTCGCGGGTATCTGCTTTCCCCGCGAGTACGGTGGCCTGGGCTTGGACTACGAGTATCAGAAGGCATTCGACGCGGAGTCGCTCAATTACGAAATGCCGTTGATCCTCAACACCCCAACGTTCACCATCTGCTGTGCGACGCTGCTCGACACCGGCACCGAAGAGCAGAAGAAGCAGCACGTCGCGGCGGCGCTGCGCGGCGATGAAGTGTTGGTGCAGCTGTTGAGTGAACCCAGCGGTGGATCAGATCTAGCCGGCGTCATTACCCGCGCCGAACGCCACGGCGACCGCTGGATCATCAACGGTGCCAAAACCTGGAGCACCAGTGCGTTCGCCGCGGACTATGGACTGTGCCTGGCTCGCACCAATTGGGATGTGCCCAAGCACGAGGGCCTGACCATGTTCTTGGTCCCCATCCGCCATCCCGGAATCACGTTGCGCCACATCACCATGCTGAGCGGTTCCACGGAGTTCTGCGAGGAGTTCCTCGACGGAGTGGACGTCGGCGAGGACGCTGTGGTCGGCGAGGTCAACGGTGGTTGGGCGGTGGCGTCGCGGCAGCTCTATCACGAACGCCGGGCGGTCGGGCAGGGTTCTGAGTTCGCCAGTGGCCGCGGCAGCGAGGGTGGCAGTTCGAATCCCGTTGACTACGTTGGCCTTGTGGACGAAAACCGGTCAGGCCGACAGCGAACGCGTGCGCGAGATGGCCGGCCGCGTGCTGGTGCATCGCGCGGTAGCGGAGCAGCTGATCGGTCATGTGTTCCGCAGAGTGCGAGACGGTGTGTTGCCACCGGCGGCGGGCACGCTCATCAGGCTCTTCCACTCCGACACCGTGACTCTGGACATGGACACCGCGCTGGCTATTTCGGGATCGGCCTCGGTGGTGGGTGAGATCGGTGAAGGCCTGGAGACCGGACTGCGCTATCTGTCTCGGCAGAATGTCGCCATCGGTGGCGGCACAACCGAAATGGCTCGCAACGTCATTGGCGAACGGGTGCTGGGTTTCCCACGGGAGTACGCCGCCGATCGCGGGGTGCCGTTCAATCAGGTGCGGCACGGACAGACCCGCTGACCGCGTTTACTCTTCGACGTAGACGTTCTCGTTGTCGCCGCTGGAGACCGGGATCTGCACCATTGACAAGATGTGGTACGCGGGGCTTCCCGGCGGGGCAATCAGCACACAGTCGCCGCCCTGTTCGCTAGCGCGGTCGCGCGCTGCGGCTAAAGCACTGACCCCGGCCGAGCCCAGGTGCGTGACTCCGCTTAGGTCGATCGTCAAAGGCGCAATACCCGAACGGCTTTCGACGGCGATCTGGCGATCCAGCGTGCCTGCGGTGGTGGAGTCGATGTCGCCGATGACCATGATGTAGCCGGGTTCGCGGACCGCTGAGGCGAATTCGGAGTTGATCGGGCGGTGACGAGGTGCCCGGGTGGCGATGGTGTCGGTGACGAAGTTCGCGGGTCGTGTGAGACGGTGCGTCACAGTGGCGGTGGTTCCGTCCTCGCCCCGCGTGACGACCGCATGGGACACCAGCGCTTCGGCCATCGCCAGGCCGCGACCGCGGCCCTGCTCACCGGAGCGGTGATGCTTCCACGTTCCTCGGTCGATCACGGCGACGTGCAGGTTGCCGTCGCCGGTCAACGATGCGTCCACGACGACACCATCGGGCACCCGGGTGCTGTAGCCGTGCTCGACCGCGTTTTCGACGAATTCCGAGATCGCGTGTACGACGTCAGAGATGTCGTCGGAATGTGCGCCGATCTCTCTTAGCCAGTCACGAAGCCGGGAGCGAACGGCGCGTGCGGCGTGCAGCGTAGCGTCCAGCGTCATGTGCAGCGGCGGTGGCGGGGTGCGCCGTTGTACCGCAAGCAGTGTGACGTCGTCGCTGTAGCCAGTCTCTCGGAGCAGCAATTCGAGTGTCTCCGAACAAATCCGGTCGATGGGCCGGGTCGGCGCATCGATCACGAAGCCGCCGGCGCCGCGCACGATGTTGGCGGTCAAGTCGGCAAACTCCGCAGTACTGGCGCCCAGCGGCCGGCCGGGACGTTCGATCAGGCCATCGGAATACAACAGGACCGAGTCGCCTGCGTCGAGAAGTTCGGTGCGCACCGGGAAACCGGTGTGATTGCCGAGCGGCCCGGCGCCGGAGGGCTCCAGGTAGCGGGCGTTCGCATCGGAGGTCACCACTAGCGGCGGCGGGTGCCCGGCGGTGCAGTACTGGAATTCACCCGTGGTGTGGTCGAGCGATCCTACGCACAGGGTGGCCGAGTTCGATCCCGGCACATGCTCGCGGAAGCGGTTGACGGCTTCGAGCGCTTCGGTGATGCTGTGGCCCGCGACGATCTGCATGCGCAGCGCGGTGCGTAACTGCGACATCACCGCCGCGGCCTCGACGCCATGGCCGACGACATCGCCGACGATGAGAACCAGCCGATCTCCGAGAGCTATCGCATCAAACCAGTCCCCGCCGGCCGCGGTGTCCTCCGTCGCGACGAGATAATCCGCGGTGATGTCGGCACCGGGGACGACCGGCACGGTCGCGGCCAGCAGCGCCTGCTGCATGACGATGGCTGAATCGCGGACGTTGCGGTATCGCTCGGACAACTCCTCCATGCGCGCTTCGGCGGCCAGCCGACTCTGCACTCGGGTTGTGACGTCATCGAAGATGATCTGCACACCCTCGATCGATCCGTCGGCTCGGCGCCGAGCGGTGACCAGAAAGTCGAAGTACCTTTCCTCGATTCCGGAACCGCTGAAGTCGGCTTGCAGCCGCCACTCGGCCCCGACCTGCCGCTCACCGGTGTGATAGACCCGGTCGAGCATCTGGAATATCTGCTGGCTCTCCAGTACGGGGTAGACGTCGTGCGCCAGCATTCCCACCGGTTCGAAGGCAGGATTCAATGCGCGGTAGGCCGCATTGACCGCAACAAATCGATGGTCGGGACCTTCCAGACCAATCAGCATGGCGGGGACGTTTTCGAAGATGCGGCGTACATCATCAGCCGCACCGACAGCTTTGTCCCAGCCCTTTTCGGCCACCATATGGCCGTCCCTCCTGGAGCCTCCCTGCGGACCTTTCAATGGACCGAGTCGAAATTCCTAGCTAACACCGGCGCCTATTAGTCACGCGCAAGTAACCAGATTAGCAACGGTAGTTCGGGGCTTGCTGCATCAATTTGCTAACGGCACGTGGGCGACCCCGTCAGGGCCACCGGACTATCTCGGGATCCGACCGTCGACGGGGCGGGGAGATTGCCGGCTCGGACCACCCCGGAAGTGGTAAAGCCGCAGGTCATCAGCGCGAATTCAACGCCCCAGCAGCGCTGCGCTGCGGCGGTCCGGTTGAAGGCCCGCCCCGCGATCGACCAGGGCGAAGCGGTGTGTTCGATCAGGCCGAAACCGGCTTCTTGGCCGGTGCTGACACCTTCATCAGCTTCATCAGGTTGCCGCCCATGATCTTGGCGACGTCCTCTTCGCCGAAGTCCTTGAGCTCGTCGACGAAGCTGATCGGGTCCTTCAGGCCCTCGGGGTGCGGCCAGTCAGAGCCGAACAGCACCCGGTCGGTGCCGACCATGTTGACGATCTCGGTGAACCGGTCCTCCCAGAACGGGGTGATGTAGACGCAGCGCTTGAACGCCTCCACCGGGTCCTCGAGGAAGGCCTGCGGCATCTTCTTGTAGACGCCCTTGAGGCCTTTGAACAGATCGGGCACCCAGTCGGCACCGTTCTCGATCGACAGGATCCGCAGCTCCGGGTTGCGCGACAGCGCCCCGTGGCACACCAGCGCACCCATGGCGTCGAGGATCGGGCGGTGGCCCATCGCGAAACTACGGAAAGCGGTCGGCTTGAACGGCAGGAACTCGTCGCCGGGCTCCCAGACGTTCGCGAACTCGGAGTAGCCACTGTCCGAGGCGTGCATCGACACCGGAATACCGGCCTTGACGCAGGCCTGCCAGAACGGGTCGAACTCCTCGAGGCCGAACGACCGGCTGCCCTTGAAACCGGGCACCGGCGCCGGTCGGACCAGCACGGTGCGGGCGCCGCGCTCCAGACACCATTCGAGCTCTTCGAGCGCGCGGTCGACGATCGGCAGGGTGATCACCGGGGTGGCGAAGATGCGGTCCTTGTGGTTGAAGGTCCACTGCTCATACATCCACTCGTTGAGCGCGTGGATGACGTCGTGCGTCATCTCCGGGTCGTCCTTCATGCGCTCTTCGACGAGGCTGGCCAGGGTGGGGAACATCAGCGCGTAATCGATGCCGAGTTCATCCATCACCTCAAGCCGCGCGGCCGGCTCACGGAACGCCGGAATCGACTTCATCGGCTCGCCGAGAATCTCGCGGTAGGTCTTGCCCTGCGCGCCGTTGCGGAAGTAATCCTCTTGGGCACCCGGCTTGGCGACGACCGAGAAGGTCGGGTTCGGGATGTATTCGCTGATGTGGCCGCGCACCACGATTTTGGTGCGGCCGCGAACCTCCACGTAGTCGATGACCCTCTTGCGGTTGTCCGGGAGGTACTTGGTCAGCGCTTCCTGCGGTTCGTACATGTGGTTGTCGGCGTCGAACACCGGGAAGGAAAGTTCGCGAGACGGCATGGCAATCTCCTAGCGAAAAGATTGAAACGTGGGCTGTGGTAATGAAGTTACCATTTTTCGGTAGCCAGGTATACGGGCTTTATCCGTCGGCTTGCAGGCCCGACGTCGGTGTCGGTCCGTTGATGATGGCGAAATTCACCGTCGCCGTTGCCGCGAGTTCCGCGCCGCCGTCGCCGTAAATATCGATCTGCATGACCATCGCGCGCCGGCCGGTCCGCAGCATCCGGGGTACCGCGAGAGCGGAGCCCTGCCGGATCGGCCGCAGGTAGCGGACGAACAGGTCGGAAGTTGTCATGGTGGTGTCAGGCTGCAGATAGTCCAGCCCGAATTGTCCGCCCGCCACGTCGACCAGCGTGGCGATCAGGCCGCCCTGCAGGGCACCGGATGTATTGACCACGTGCGGGCTGACCGGCATCGTCATCGCGAATTCGCCCTCGTGGGTGACCGGCCGCATGCCGATCTGGGCGAACAGCTCGGCCAACGTTGGGGTGGTCGTTTCGTCGTCGGTGTCGCGGATGCCCAGCGCCCGGCTGGCGAAGTCGTAGAGCTGGCCGGCGTCGATCGGTGTGCCGTTCAATTCGCTTCCCAGCCAATGCAATCGCTGCGCACCCACCATGGTCTGCATGATGATCGCGGCCGTCGCCCCGACATCGAGTCCCGGGTTGAAGACGCCCTCGGTGATGCCTTGTCCCACGATGTCGCGCATCAGTTGATGCAAGGGGGACAGAACGCGGGCGTATTCGCGGGGACGGGTCTCGGCCAGATGCTGGTTGTAGAGGCTCAGCGCTCTGTTCAAGCTGTCCTGGGTGCTGGATTCGGGTTGTTGGCTGAGGCGGTCGATCACCAGTTTCAAGGCCGAGGTGCTGTCCAGGCCGTTGATCTCAGCGCGCCAGGTATGTGCCGACTGGTCGATGGTCCGGTCGAACAGGGCGAGCAACAGCTCGTCCTTGCTGCTGAAATGTTGGTAGAAGGCGCGCAGCGAGGTCTTGGAGCGGGCGACGACCTCTTGGACGGTGAAGTCGGTGCGTCCCGTTTCGCCGAGTATCTCTACGGCCGTCTTGATGAAGCGGTCGCCGCGCGTTACTTCAGCTTCATCTGTGGGGCCGGTCATCAGCGCAGTGTCCCCTTCCGCCGCGCAATGGTTGCGCTACGAGAATGAGGTTACCGCTCGTGCTGAGATATCCGTGGAGCTGGCTCTTACTCGGGTGTCTCGGCCGGCCGCTTCCGCATTTTGTTGGCGATCAGGGCGACGCCACCGACGGCGACGATGACAGGCCATTCCACGATGGCGATCAGGCCGATCGCCGAAGCGGCGACCACCGTGCGGGGGCGGACGTGACCGTCCCTCATTCCGGTCCGAATGTCATTCGCCGTCACGACAACGCCCTCAGCGAGCGCTGTTCCGACTTTGCTGACCGTTGAAACGGTCTCGGTCGCAACCGCATTCGCGGACTTCGTGGCTCGTTCTATGAGCGTCACAGGGGTTCTCTCCGTCTCGAGTTGTTGAGCGCGTGGCCAATAATTCGCCGTCCGTTTGCTTTTCAGCTTCTCTATGTCGCCTTTGCGCTGCTCTTAATCCATACGGTGAAGCGGCATACATCTCGGCTGAGTCTGCTGCGCGAGTCAGCAATGTCAAGCCTAACTATCGCGAGAGGGCGGTAACGCACAAATATGGTCATCGAGCCGATCATTTCTGGGCTTCGGATGGTGGTCGCAGGCGGCGCAGCCGCGGCAGCTGAGTTGTTAGGTGGAGAACGTCCTCGCCGGCGGTGGTCCGGCAATGGACGAGGGTGGATCGAACTGCGGGTACCCGAAGGGTCGCGTTCGCCCGAGTACGCAGCAGTTCTCGAAAAGACGATTGGCAGTGCCCCGGGTGTCGCACGCACACAGGTGAATTGGCCGCTGTCGCGGTTGATCGTTGACATTGACGAGTACGGGCCGACCGTCGAGAAATTGGTTCTGATGGTGGAGGCGATCGAGCGGGCCTTTACCGAGTCGACCGAACAGGCTGAGCTGTCCGGCGAGTCCAGACCAGTGGCGGTCGGTCCGTCCGTGCTCGACTTACCCGGGGACGCCGCGGAGGTCGTCAACCGGTTGAGCCTGTTGGCGGCCAAGTTCGCGTCACTGGGGGTGACGGCTGTGTTGCAGGTGACACGGGCGCCCAGGTTGCCGAGGGCCTTTGCCGCGGCGACCACGTTCGCCGAGGCGCAGCCCGATGTACGCAAGGTCTTCGAGCGCACGATGGGCCGTGCCCGCGCCGACGCGGTGCTCGCGTTGGGAACGGCGGTCACTCAATCGCTGGGTCAAACCCCTTCGGTGATCGTCGCCGACATCTTGATGCGCAGCCTGCGACTCATTGAATCCCTTGCGTCCGTGGATGCCTGGCAGGAGCACGAACCTGCGCTGGCGATCAGCGCGGCGTGCGAGTCGGAGCCCGAATCGTCGCGGCCGAGGCCGGTGCCGGACACGGCAGCCGAAAACTACGCGAGAGCGGCGACCGCGGCCGGCCTCGCGGGTGCCATCGCCCTATGCGTGAGCGGTGGCGCGGGGCTGGCCAGTGAGGCGGTCATCGTTGCGGCGCCGCGGGCACTCAACTACGCGCGCGAGTCGTTCGCGACCACCTTCAGCGCCGGCTTGAACCGAAACCATCACACCCTGGTATTGCGACCCGACGCGCTGCGGCGCCTGGACGGGGTCGATGTTCTGATCATCGACCCCTCGGTGCTGGTCGGCGAAAGCCTGCGTGTCGCCGAGATCAACGGGGTCGACGGGGAACTCCACACGAAGGTATGGCAAAGCGCCCAAACGGATGTCGACGCTGGTCTGCTCGGTCCCGGTGTCCACAGCGGCTGCTCGCTGTCACCCGCGCATCAGCTGCCGGCTCTGCGGGGCCTGGAAGTCGTCGTGTCACGTAGCGCGGACCCCTTCGCCGAACCGCTGCTCGCCGCGGCACGTGCCGCGGATCTGAAGCTCGTCTCGGTTGACCGGGTCGACGCCGGGCACCTGCGGGGGACGTTCGACGAACTCGTGCCGATCAGCGACGATGTCGATCGCGGAATCCACGATGCCGTGCGGCGATTGCAGGCACAGGGCAAGGTCGTCGCCGTCGTCGGACGCGACCTCCGGCATGCCTTCGCGGCTGCGGACATCGGGATGGCGGTCTGGACCCCTGGCCAGCCGCCCGCGTGGTCGGCGGACGTGCTGATGCCAAACCTCAAGGTCGCCTGCCGGATCGTCGACGCCATTCCCGCGGCTAAGTCAGCGGCCCGGCGCGGCGTCGAATTAGCCGCGGCCGGGACGGTTCTCGGGTCGCTCACGCTGCTGCCGGGGGTTCGGGCCGCCGGAGTGCGACCGAGCATCGCGGCCGCCGCGCTCGCGCTGATTCCCGGGTACATGATCGGGCGTGGAGTGACAACGCAGGCCGACCCGGACGCCGCGACCGACATCGAATGGCATGCGCTGGACGCCGACCAGGCGCAGGAACAACTCCGCAAACTTCGGCCGGATCTTGCTGACCTCGCCGTTGTGGCGGCCCCGCAGCCGAAATCGGGATTGCACACGCTGGTCGCCAACGTTGCCGACGGCAGCAAAGACGTCGTCGAGGCAATGTGGCACGAGATGCAGGATCCGCTTACGCCGATCCTCGCCACCGGGGCGATGGCGAGCGCGCTCGTCGGTTCTCCGATCGACGGTGCCCTCGTCGGGATCGTGCTCTTGGGCAGCGCGGGAATTGCGGCTGCCCAACGCCTCAGCTCGGATCGTCAGCTGAAGAAGATGCTCAGTGCCCAGACGCCGATGGCCCGCATCGTCACGGGGCCGGACCAATTCGAGATGGTGGATATCGAGCACCTGGCGGTCGGGGCGACCATCGAGGTCCGGGCCGGCGAGGTCGTTCCCGCGGACGCACGGCTATTGAGCGCGGTTGCCGCGGAGGTCGACGAATCGTCGCTGACGGGTGAGTCGTTGCCGGTCACGAAGAATCCCGCCCCGACACCGGGACGTCCCCTGGCCGAACGGGCCTGCATGCTTTACGAGGGCGCGACCGTGCTCAGCGGTGTGTGTCGCGCGGTGGTGGTCGCGGTCGGCGGCTCGACCGCCGCGGGCCGGGCCATGGCGCTGGCACCTCGCCGCCGCGATGATGTCGGGTTGCACGCCCAGCTGGCCGGGGTGACCGCGAAGGTGTTGCCGTGGACGCTGACCGGCGGCGCCGGCGTGGTTGCGACGGCATTGCTGCGTGGCTCGGGTATCCGGGAGGCCGTGACCAGCGGTGTGTACTGTGCGGTCGCCGCGGTGCCCGAGGGCCTGCCACTGGTGGCGACCCTGGCCCAGCGCGAGGCGGCCCGACGCCTGACCGAACGCAACGTTCTGGTCAGGGCGCCACGGTCGGTCGAGACGCTGGGCCGCGTCGAGGTGGTGTGTTTCGACAAGACCGGGACGCTGAGTGAGAACCGCCTTGTGTTGACGGCGATCTCGGCACAGCCTGACTTCGACGAGGACGTGATCCTGGAGCGCGCCGCGCTGGCGACTCCGGTGGCGATCCACGAGCACGCTCCGTTGCAGGCGACAGACGCGGCGGTCGTCAACCGTGCCGGATCTCAGCCGAAGCGAGACCGCGAGTTGCCTTTCCGCGCCGGGCGGGCCTACGCGGCGGGGCTGGACGGTCGCACGCTCGCGGTCAAGGGCGGACCGGAGATCGTCCTATCGGCCTGCGTCGAGGGTCGCAATGACGCCGTCCGGGAGGCGCTGTTGACCCACGTCCACGAGATGGCCGCCAGCGGCCTGCGGGTGATCGCGGTCGCCGATCGGCGGTTGACCGATTCCGAACTCGCGATCGTAAACGAGAAGGGGCTGGAACCGCTGTGCGGCGAGGGGCTGCGCCTGCTGGGATTCCTCGGCATCACTGACACTCCGCGGCGCGACGCCAGGGAACTGCTGCTGGGGTTGGCGAAACGCGACATCGGTGTGCGAGTCATCACCGGTGACCACCCGGCCACCGCTCGCGCCATCGCGCGTGAGATCGGCCTCGACGTCTCGGACGATCGCATCATCACCGGAGCCCGCTGGGAGCGGTTGTCGATCGCCGAGCGCGCGGAAGTGGTCAAGGACAACGTCATCTATGCGCGGATGTCGCCCGAACAGAAGGTTCAGATCGTCCAGCAGATCAGCCAATCCGGGGTGATCACCGCGATGGTGGGTGACGGCGCGAACGATGCCGCGGCCATCCGCGCCGCGGCCGTGGGCGTGGGCGTGTCGTCACACGGCAGCGACCCGGCTCGCGGCGCGGCCGACGTGGTCCTGACCGAGGGGCGCGTCGGAAGCCTCCTGGAGGCGATCGAGGAGGGGCATCGGTTGTGGCAACAGGCGCAGGCCGCAGTCGCAATGTTGTTGGGCGGCAACGCCGGTGAAGTGGCCTTCAACATGTACGGAACGATGGTGCGCGGGGTCGCGCCGCTCACCGCCAGGCAGATCCTGCTGGTGAACATTCTGACCGACGTCTTTCCTACGACAGCGGTGGCGGTCAGCGCCGTGCGCAATATGCGGCCACCCTCGCAGCGTGGCATCAACATGGACGATCTGTCCCACACCGTCGCCATCCGCGCGGCCGCAACGACACTGGGCGCCAGCCTCTCGTGGAGCATGGCCCAGTTGACCCGCCCCACCCCGCAGCGCGCCGCGACAGTGGGATTGGTGGGCCTGGTCACCACACAACTCGGTCAGACGTTGCTGGAATCACGCGATCCGTTGGTGATCGGCACGTGCGCAGGAACGTTCGCTGCATTGTTCGGCCTCATCACGACGCCGGGCGTCAGCCAACTCGTCGGGTGCGTGCCGCTGGGTCCGTTGGGTTGGATCGAGGGGGTGGCGCCGGCCGTCGGGTTGACCTTCCTCACGGCCGCCAAGCCGGACCTCTTGCTCCGGGTCGCATCGATCATCGGTAAACGTGTCACGAGACATGCGGGCGACGCCGACCGCTACTTGACCAATGTGGTCTCTTCGGCGAGAACGTGGGTCCAGGAGTTCCCTGGTTTGGACAACAGCGCGGTCGACGAAGACCGGGAACGGGCACCGCAACGTGCCCTCGCGCCAATCGGCTGATCGACCATATAAGAGAGGCAGAGATGACCGCGCTAGACGAAAACCAAGCAAAACTCTCTGAGCAGACGGACGACGAACTCGGTTCCGGGGCGGCGGATCTCAGCTCGGATGGGTTCGACTCCGAGACCGCCGGCGACGAAGTACCGCCCTCGTACGCTTGGGTAGCACACCGGCACTCCAGGCGAGTCGCGCTGCTGCGCAAATTGCGGAAGCTGGAGAGGCGTGCGGTTGACTTGCCGATCGTCGGGAAGTTGCATGCACCCGACACCCACGATGTTGTCTACGTCGTGGGAATGACAGCGCTGCTTGCCTTTGGAGCCGTCGAGTTACCGATCGCGCTCATCGTGCTGGGCGGGCACGTATTGGTCAAACAGCACCAGAGCCGTTCCCTGTCGGCAATCGGGGAAGTCATGGAAGACGTCTTCGGCCATCACGTCGTATAGCTAGAACGGTGGTGGCTCGACCGCGGCCCGGTCTCACCCGCCCCTGGCGGCGATCATCGCCGAGCGATTGACCTTGGTCGCGGCGGTACGCGGAATCTTGTCGACGAACTCGACGGTCTTCGGGGCCTTGTAAGGCGCCAACCGGCCCTTGGCGTACTCGACCACCTGCTCTTCGGTGAGTGCGCCTTGGCCGTCGGCGAGCTGGATGACGGCATGCACCCGGCGTCCCCACCGCTCGTCGGCGAGCCCGATTACCACCACGTCGGCGATGTCCGGGTGGCCCGCGAGTGCGGATTCGACCTCGGCCGGAAAGACATTGGCGCCACCGCTCACGATCATGTCGACACGGCGGTCGACGAGGTAGAGGAAACCGTCCTCGTCGAGGTGTCCGATATCGCCGGCGGAGCGAAACCCGTCTTCGGTCGACGGCAGTGGCGATGCCCCGCCCAGATACCGGTATCCCGCGCTCATCGGCGCCCGCAGATAGATGTCGCCGTCCTCGCCGACAGGCACCGGCTTTTTATCGGCGTCCAGAATCTGGATCTCGGTGTCTCGGAAGCCGCGACCGACGCTGCCCTGATGAGCCAGCCACTCGTCCCCGCGCAACGCGGTGAGCCCCAGATTCTCCGTCATGCCATATGCCGTCACGATCTGTTCGGGGCTCAGCAGCTCGAACCAGGTGTGCAGCAGCGAGGGCGGCATCACCGCGGCGCCCTGCAGAATGAAGACGACACTGGACAAGTCGCGCTGTCGTACGTCGGGCCGCGCCGCGATGCGGGCCAGCATCGTGGGCGTGGCCGTGAAGTTGGTGATCCGATAGCGTTCGACCACGTCCAAAACCAATGCTGCATCGAACTTTTCGAGTATCACCAGTTGGTCGCCGGCTAACAGGAAGAGAAACGTCGCGAAGCCGTTGGTGTGATACATCGGAGCGGGCACCATGATCGTCTGTGGCTGCGCCACCGGTGTCCAGTTCGCCATGAACGGTTCGCCCTGCGTGGGAATCCATAGCGACGGCGCCAGGTTGAGGATCACTTTGGGTACGCCGGTCGATCCGCTGCTGCAGATTCCGTTTGCGGTGGGGGACACGGCGGTGGGCAGCGCCTCCTGGGATTCGCCCGCCGCGCGCGCCTCGAGCTCCCAGCGGGTCTGTTCGTCGACGACGACGGCGGGGTCGATCACCGCGCGCACCCGATCCCGCTCCCATTCGGGCAGATCCCAGTGCATGGGGATGGGTACCGCGCCGATCTTCCAGCAGCCCAGCGTAGCCAGCACCAAATGCTGAGAATTTGGAATCGCCAGTGCGACAAGGGAGCCCGTTTGAGCGCCGGCGCCGGCCAGGGCCCGTCCCCACTGGTTGGCGCGGGCGTCGAGCTCACCGAAGGTCAATGCCTGCGCGGTGCCGTCGAGCGCGACGTTAGTCACGGCGGTGTCGTCGCGGCGCTGAAAGGCGAGCTGGGAAAGTTTGGTGCCGAACGGGATGCCGTCCGCCAGCGGGTTGGGCGCCGGCGACTCGAGGGGCTCGGTACTCATTGGCGCCACTCCTCCTCATCGCTTCGCTCTGCATCGTCGCCGCCGCGGCTCACGCCGATTGCTCCACCGGCCGCTCGCTGAACAGCGTCTCCAGGGAGCCATCGCGGACATCGGAGATCAGGCGGAGCCCGAGCGCCTCGGCGCCCAGCGGCAACCGGATCAGCGGCTGGGTGTGCCGGTCGATCACACTGACGTCGGACTCGTCGCAAAACCCGAGGGCGCCGAGTAACTGATGGGAGGTGCGCAGCACCTGCCGTGCGGTGTCGGCGGCCTTGAACCTCAGCACCAGTGCATCGGCCGAATGCACCTGCACGGGCACCGATTCCGGCCGGCAAATGGTGTACTTCGCCAGTTCGTGCAGTCCGCGCACCGCCACAGCGGCATCCGCGACGGCGAACCGGACGGTCTGGAAATCGGCCAGCGGCTTGCCGAACTGGATGCGCGCCTGCACATGTTCGGTCACGATGCGCAGCGACTGCTGCATTGCTCCCAGAATCCGCCATGATCCCAGCACGAGATGAAGATTAACGTCGGCGGCCGGGACCGTCCCATCGGGTGCGCCTAAGGAGGCCGGCACCAGGAAAGGCCCCAGTAGGGCGTTCGTCCGCGACGCCAGGTCCAGGCGGTAGCGGGTGCCGTCCAGGTCGGCGGCGATCCAGTCGCCGTCCAGGTCGCCGTGGTCGATGCGCGGTGCCTCGGGATTGACCAGGGCCAGTCGAGCACCGTCTATCGCCATGAGCTCCTCGACGAGGGGATAGGGCAGCACAGTCGCGCCGGCGGCTTGGCAGAGCACCGCGGCGGCCAACAGGTCATCGGGCCCGGAGCGGACATCGAGCTCGAGCGCACCGAGCTCGCCCAGGGCGGTGCGGGCCGCCTGGCGGACGCTGTCGTCGGTCTCGGCCCGCAGTGCGGCCTGCGGGCCGCCCAACCGGGCAAACCGCTTGGTAGCGACCGCCGCGAAGTCGGTAATATCTTGTGGCAGTGTGGTTTTCACCGGCGTTCTCCCAGTGCGTCTCGTGCCACCAGCATGCGCTGCACCTCGATGGTGCCCGATGCCACGGTGGCCGCTTGTGCGTAGCGCCAATGGTCTTCGACCGCCCCGTGCAGTGCCGCCGACGTACCGCTGTCCAGCGCGGTCGGACCCAGCACGTCGAACAGCAGCTCGGCGACCTGCTGGTCGCAGGTGGTGGTGGCGATGCGGGCGGCGCTGGCCGCCGCACCGGCTGACGGATCGTCCTGCAGCGACACCGCGCGGTAGGCCAGCAGCCTGGCCACCCGCAGGTCGACAAGAGCGCGGACCCACCGGGCCCGAAGTGATTCGGGTAGCTGGTCCCAGTCATCGCCGAGCTGGGTCTGGATTCGATGCATCAGCGATTCGCAGCGGGCGTAGCGCGCGATACCGACCCGCTCGAAGGCCAATGCTTCGCGCATTACCCGCCAACCGTCGCCGGGCTCGCCGAGGACGTCGCCGGGCAAGGCCTGCACATCGTCTAGGAACATCTCGTTGAGGTGATGCGGTCCCAGCATCGACCGGATCGGCCGCACCGTGAAACCGGCCCGGTCCATCGGGATCAGAAAAAGGGTGAGCCGCTTGTGTTTTGGCGCGTCGGGGTCGGTGCAGGTGGCGAGCACGCACCACGATGCCATCTGGGCGTAGGACGTCCACACCTTCTGGCCGGTGATGCGCCAACCGTCGCCATCGGGGACGGCGCGGGTACGCAGCGAGACGAGATCCGATCCGGCCTCCGGCTCGGAAAAGCCCTGGCACCAGATCACCTCGCCCGCGGCGATGGCCGCCAGGTGCTTGGCCTTCTGTTCGGCGGTCCCGTACCGCATCAATGCCGGGCCGACCCAGTTGATTCCCATGTACTGCGGGCCGCGCGGCTCGTGCTGGGCCCACATCTCCTCGCGTAGCACCGTCTGTTGCCAGACCGAACCACCGCCGCCGCCATGCTCTTTGGGCCAGGCCAGCGCCAGCAGGCCCTCGGCGGCCAGCAGCTTGCAGAACGTCTCGGTGGTCGCCAGGTCCTGCGGATTGTCGGTGCAGGCGCCGAGGAAGTCGGCGGGGACGTGTTTGGCGATCAGCTCCCGTATGCGGTGTCGCAGGTCGACGGCGTCGTCACCGAGGTCGTAGTCCATCGTCATCCCTTCGGCAGCCCGAGCAGTCGCTCGGCGATGATGTTGCGTTGCACTTCCGATGTGCCGCCGTAGATGGTCGCGGCCAGCGCGTCCTGGCGTTCGAACAGCAAATCCGGGTCGCTGGCCGACTGCGGCCCTTCGGCGGCCGCCGCAAGATCCCAAACTCGTTGTAAGGTAACCGATCCCAGAAGTTTCATAATGTCGGCTTCCGGGCTGGGCCGGCCGGCCAGTTCATTGCTCAGACTGCGGTATCCGGTGGCCCGCAGCGCCTCGGCATCGGCGAGCAGCGACCCGAGCTCGGTGTAGAGATCCTGGCTGTCGCCGGCGCCTTGCGCATTGCGTACCGAGTCGAGTCCACGCTTTATTTCGACCCAGTTCATGATCCAGATCATCTGGCGCTCATGGTGCAACGAGGCCAACGCGACGTTCCATCCGCCGTTAACCGGGCCCAACAGGTTTTCCGCCGGCACCTCGACCTCGTCGAGGAAGACTTCGCAGAACGTCTCGTCGGAGATCGACGACATCCGGATGGGTTCGATCCGCACCCCGGGCGCGGTCAGGTCGAGGATCAGACACGAGATGCCGCGGTGTTTGGGCGCGTCGGGATCGGTGCGCACATACAGGGTGCACCAGCGCGATTCGTGAGCCTGAGTGGTCCAGATCTTGTGGCCGTTGACCCGGAAGACATCGCCGTTGCGCTCGGCCCGGGTGCGTAGGCCGGCGAAATCCGACCCGGCTTCCGGTTCGGACATGCCCAGTGCCCACCATTCGTCGCCACGCAGCAAGGGCACCAGCAGGCGGTCGATCTGCGCGGGCGTGCCGAATTGGCGGATGCCCGGCGCCGCGACGCCGGGACCCTGAATGTTGGGCAGCTTCGGTGCGGACCGCACTGCCCCCTCGATCCGGATTTCCATCGCGTCGCGCAAGCCAAGCGACCGGCCGCCATGCTCGCGAGGCCAGGTGGGTTGCAGCCAGCCGGCCTCGAAGGCCGCGCGTTGGTAGTCGCGGCGCAGCGGAAGATCCCAGCGGTACCGGCGGTATTGCTCGTAGTAGTCGTTCGGCAGGAACTCCGCCAACCAGTCGGCGAACTCGCCGACTACCTCGGAACGGATTGCGGTGCTTGTCATGCGGCGCCTCCAGCGAAGCGACGGCCGACCTCGTGGTAAAGCGCGCGACTGTCGCCCAGCGTCGCAGAACCCTGCCAGGCGTGCCGGACGTAGAGGTGCATGTCGTGTTCCCATGTTTGGGCGAGGGCGCCGTGCACCTGGACCGCGGTCCGCGCGCAGGCGGTCGCCGCGTCGGAGGCTGCCGCCTTGGCCAACGCGGCGTCGGTCCAGATGTCGGCGGGCGCGGTCTCGCCGTCGCCGAGGCGGGCGGCAGCGGCGTAGGTGAGGCTGCGGGCGCGTTCCAGGCTGACGTAGTTATCGGCAAGCGCGTGTTTGATCCCCTGGAAGGCGCCGATCGGCGTGCCGAACTGACGTCGTGTCTTCGCGTGCTCGACGGAGCGGTGCAAGGCGGCCCTGGCCACGCCGACGAGGTCGGCGGCCGCCGCCACCAGGGGTGCCGTCAACGCCGATTCGATGTCGACCGGCGCGATTACCAATGGCTCGGCGTCGATTTCGACATCGGCCACCGGTTGCGCGGGATCGGTGGACTCGCCCGCCACGATGGTCACTCCGTCGCCGCAGCGAACCACCGCGGCCACCACCCCGTCGTCGGAGTCGGCGAGGGTGACGATCAACTCCGCGCGAGACAGGTTGGGAACCGCGACCGCGCGTCCGTGTAGGCGTCCTTGCCGCAGCGTCATCGTTGCTCCGGGCAGCCGGGACCCGGGGGAGTGCGCGGCAAGCGTGGCGACGACCCCGCCGGCGATATCGGCGAGCACGGGTGCGACGGACGGCCCGGCGGCACGCAACGCCCCAGCGGCCAGACCGATGCTGGGAAGCAACGGAATCGGTGCGATTGCGGCGCCACACTCCTCGAGAACGAGGGTCAGCTCGACGGGCCCGAATTCGCCGTCGGCGTCAGGCGTGGCGAGCTCTGTCCAGCCGAGGTCGACTACCGTCTTCCACAGCGTGCGCCAACGCTCCGGATCGGTGATCGCCTGGCGGGCGGCGTCGGGTGGACATTCGGTGCGCAGAATGTCGCGTACGGTGTCCCGCAGCGACAGCTGCTCCGAAGTTAATCCGACATCCATAAGAGCCCTAACATAGCAAAGATAGTAAACTAGCGACGCGGGCGCAATCGCGCCTGAGAGCAACGTCACCTCACGCATAGGCGGGCGCATGGTCGAGTGGTATCTGTTCCTGCCACAGGTCCGGTTAGCTGCGGGCGACATCACCGAGCGGGCGCGCCATGCCGAAGCCAGCGGCTTCGACGGAATCGCCTTCATCGATCACCTCGAAGCGCCCGGCCTGCCCGGCGAAAGTATTTGGGAGGCAATGGCCATTGCCACCTGGGTAGCGGCCAAGACGGAGCGGCTGCGCATCGGCCATCTGGTGCTCTGCGACGCATTTCGGCATCCCGCCGTACTCGCCAAGCAAGCCGTCACCCTGTCGGACGCATCCGAGGGCCGATTTGATCTCGGCCTGGGTTCGGGGTCCTGGCCCGCGGAATTCACCAGATTCGATGTCGGTCAGCAGGATCCGGTGGCGCGTGTTCAGCAGCTCGGCCGGCACCTGTCGTTGATCAGGCAGTACTGGGGTGACGGCGCCGATGCGGACGCGGCGGTTCAGCTGCCGAAGCGGACCCACCCGATACCGCTGGTCTTAGGTGGCAGCGGACCGCGCATGATGGAACTGGTTCGTAATCACGCGGATTGGTGGAATCTGCAGGCCAACCACATCGATCGATTGCCCAAGCTGGCCCCGGCGGCCGGAAGCGCCCGGGTGTCGGTTCAACAAATGATCGGCTTCGCGCGGTCGGGTAGTGATCCGAACACCGTCCGCGAGGTGAGCACCCGGCGTTTTGGCAACTTGGGGCCGGGACTGGTCTGCGGCGACGCGGACGAGCTGATTCGCTACTTCGGGGATCTGGCCGCCCAGCGGGTCGAGCGCTTCTATGTATGGTTCGCCGATTTTGCCGCCCCGGATTCTTTGCACGAGTTCGGCGAATCGGTGATCAAGGCGTTCCCTGGCGGCGCCGACGGACCTCGGTAGGAACCACCGGAGGTCGGGCATACGGACCACGCTGCACGGCGGACAGCCGGATCTCCGGCAGATCGACTGACGGGTCGACGGTGTCCAGCCAGGCGACGGCCTCGGCGACGTCGGATATCTGAATCGCATACATCTCGAAGGGAACGTCGGCCAGCATCTCGGTTTCCACCGGGCCCGGCGTCACGATGTGCACGGCGATGCCGTCGCGGTCGACCTCGAGAGCCAAGGCGCGGGCGAATGCGTTCATCCCGGCCTTCGAGGCGGAGTAGGCGGTTCGAGCCATCATCGGCTCGTGCGCGGCCGACGACGAGATGAACACAAATCGCGAGCCCGCCCGCATCCGCGGCAGCAAGGCGGAGGTCACCACGAAACACGAATCCAGGTTGGCCGAGATGATGGACTGCCATTGTTCGAATGTCTGCTTGCGCGCATAGGTTCCGCCCAGGGTGCCCGCGGCGTGAATGACGAGGTCGATCGTTTCCAATGTGCTTACCGCGGAGGAAAACTCGTCCGGATTCGACGCATCGGCGACGATGTGGCGGGCACCGATCTCCTCGGCAGCCGCGCGCAGCGGTGCTTCGCGTCGCGCAGCCAGCACGACGTCATACCCCAGTTCGCACAGCTTGCGGGCGCAGCCTTTACCGATCCCGCCGCTGCCGCCGGTCACTAATGCGGTTCGCCTGGACGTGAGAGGCTCCTAGCGCCGCATGTCGCGCGGGCGTGACAATGCCTGCGGGGAAAGCGCGTAGATGCGTTGGCCGGGCTGACCGGACAAAACGTAGGTCTGGGTATCGGCGAGGTGACGGCCCGCGATGCGCCTGGCCCGGTCAACGTCACCCTCGGCGATCATCTCAGTCAGCTTGATATGGGTGTTGAGCACCGCGCGGCGCTGGGTCAGCGACGGGTAGGTGCCACGCGCCGCGCTCTCGTCGGCCCACTGGCGTTCGTGGCTGCTCCACAACGTCTCGAGGCTGCCGACAACCGCGATGATGGTGTGATTGCCGCAGCCCTGGACGATGAGATCGTGGAACTCGCGGCCGATTTCGGTGAAGAGCCGACCATCGTCAAGGTTTTCGGCCATGGAATCGTTGACCTGCTTGAGTTCTGGCACCAGGGTGTCCGCGCGGTCGGGTCGCTGGGCTGCCAGTGCGGCGCACGCGGGCTCGAGTTCCTGCAGCGCCATGCCCAGATCGCCGACTTCGACCGCCTCGCTCTGCAAGAGCAGACCCAGCATGTAGGCCGCACTGGTCTTCGCGGGTGCATGGACCACTGCGCCGCCCCGGTTACCGCGGCGGACCGAGACCAAGCCCTCAGTTTCCAGGATCCGCAATGCTTCCCGCAGCGAAACCAGGCTCACATTGAATTGCTCGACGAGTACTTCCTGGCGAGGCAGGAGATCCCCGTCGGCGAGGTCGCCGTCGATGATTTGGCGGCGCAACTCGTCGGCTACGATTTCAGCGATCCGCGGGGCCGAAAGCCGGCGCCGCGCATCGGGACCAATTCCCAGGGCGGTCATCCAATCCTCGCAGGTAACAGCAGGAGAGAGTCCGCAACGGCAACCGGGCTCACGTACTCATCTGGCTTAGCTATCTTAGCAGTAATGGTATAAATAGCGTCTCTGATCGCGCGTCGGTCGGAAGGACGGGTGCAAGTGAGCGAGGGATCCGGCAGTCGGCCGACGCCGCTTCACGATTTGCGTGTCGTCGAGATCAGTGACCGGATAGCCGGCAGCTACTGCGGGAAGCTCCTGATCGACGCTGGCGCGCAGGTCCGCAAAATCGAACCGCCGCAAGGGGACTGGCTGCGGCGGTATTCCGCGACAGGTTCGCCGGTTACGGATGGCCCGTTTTACAGCTACCTCAACGCGGGCAAGCAGAGCATGACCATCGCTGGGGATTCGGAGCGACTCGCCGCCGAACTGGCAGCTGCCGACGTGGTGGTTGTCACAGCCGGCCGGGCGCAGGCCGCGGCGCTTGGCATTGATCCGCGGCGGCTGCTGGCTGACTCGCCGCGGGCGGTGATCGTCACCATCTCCGACTTCGGCTGGACCGGACCCTATGCCGACCGTGCGGCCAGCGAGTTCACCTTGCAAGCGTGGGCTGGCTCGCCCGGGTTCCGCGGCGATCCCGCCGGGCCTCCGATTTCGATCGGCGGCGACCTGGGGGAGTACATGGGCGGTGTGTGTCGCCGCGTTCGGGGTGCTGGCTGTGCGTCGCCGCGTCGAGCACGGCGGGCCCGGTGAGCATCTCGACTTGTCGATGCTCGAGGCGATGACCCTGATGCAGAGCAGCGAGTGGCTGCATTCGCAGCTGCTGCGGGTGCCGCCGGTCAGCCGCACCACCGAAGTGCCGTCGATCGAGCCGGCTAAGGACGGCTACGTCGGGATCACGATGGTCACCGGTCAGCAGTGGCTGGACTTCCTGGCGATGGTCGAGTGCCCGCAGCTCGAAGAGATTGAGCAGCTGCGTTTTCAGATCGGCCGCTGGGGATATCGCGACCTGATCCGCGAACAGATCGGCCCGTGGCTGACCGAACGGACCGTCGAGGAGATCGTCGAACTCGCTCAGTTATTCCGGCTACCGATCGCGGCGTTGGGCAACGGCTCGACGATCCGTGATTCGGAGTATGTGCGCCAGCGCAAGGCGTTCGTCCGCAACCCCGCCGGATTCGACCAGCCCCGCCCGCCGTGGCTGATGTCGGCGTGCGCTCCCGCCCCGGTGCGCCCAACCGCAGCCCCCGGCGCGGACAACGACGAATCAGCTTGGCAGGCAAGCAAACCCGAACACCAGCCGTCCGCCCCCGGGCGGCCGCTCGACGGCGTTCGGATCGTCGATCTCACTGCTTTCTGGGCCGGACCGGCCGCGACCCACCTGCTGGCCGCGTTCGGTGCCGAGGTGATCAAGGTCGAGTCGATCCAACGCCCGGACGGCATCCGTTACTCGGGCGCCATGCGCAAGGACGTGGACGACTGGTGGGAGTACGGCTGGGTGTTCCACGCGATGAACACCAATAAGCGTTCGGTCACCTTGGATTTGGGCTCCGAGGAGGGCCGCCGGCTGTTTACCGAGCTGGCGGTCGGTGCCGACGTGGTCATCGAGAACTTCTCGCCGCGCGTGATGGAACATTTCGGACTCACCGCCGACGTGCTGCTGAAGGTCAACCCCAACCTCGTCGTCGCCCGGATGCCGGCGTTCGGGCTGGATGGTCCATGGCGCGAGCGCGTCGGGTTCGCCCCCACCATGGAGCAGATCGCCGGCCTGGCCTGGGTGACCGGGCTGCCCGACGCTCCGCCGGTAGCGCCGCGCGGAGCCTGCGATCCGCTGGCCGGTGTGCACGCCGCCTTCGCCGTGCTGGCCGCGCTGAACTTCGCCGAACGCACCGGAACGGGCCAGCTGGTGGAGTTGCCGATGCTCGAAACGGTGATGAATGCCACCGCGATCCAGGCGATCGAATCCGAGGTCTTCGGAATCACGCTGAGTCGCCGGGGCAATCGCGGGCACGGCGAGTTCATCCAGAACCTGTACCGCTGCGTCGGAGACGACGATTGGATCGCGGTCACCATCGGAAACGACGACCAGTGGGCCGCGCTGGCTGAGCTGATGGGCCGACCCGCCTGGTGTACCGAGGACCTGGCCACGGTCATCGGCCGGCGAGAGCACGCCGACGACATCGACCGCCGGCTGCAGGATTGGTTCGCCGGCCAGCCGCTGGTATCGACGGTGGAGCGACTGGCCGCAGTGGGCGTTCCCGCCGCGCCGGTGGTGTCGCCGTCGCTGGTGACCGAGAACCCCCAACTGCGGGATCGGGGATTCTTCGAGAAGCTCGACCATTCCAGCGTCGGGTCAGCCCTGTATCCGTGCCCGCCGTTTGCCTTGCTGGCCGGTCAGGACCGCTGGCTGCAGCGCCCGCCGCCGACCCTGGGCGAGCACAATGGTGAGGTATTGCGTGATCGCTGCGGGCTGACCGATGAAGAACTAGCCAAGCTTGCAACCATCGGAGTAATCGGGACCCGTCCCAAGGGTCTATGAGGAGGCAACTGATGCGCGTGACCGTCGACGAGAACTTGTGTGAGGCCAACGGCTTCTGTGAATCGCTCGCAGCAGACGTGTTTGAGTTGGGCGACGAGGATGTGGTGCAGATCGCGGACGGCCCGGTTCCGTCGGACCGGGAGATCGATGTGCGCGCCGCGGTGGACCAATGCCCGAAGGCCGCACTGCGACTGCAGGACTGACGCCCGTGTCGGCACCCGACATGGCGAAATACGCCGCGATGCGGCCCTACTTCCAGGTCGTCGCCGAGGGATTAGCAGGCCTGGTCGATGGCACCGATTTCTTCGATATGCACGCAGAGGATGTGGTGGTCGAGTACGTGATCACCGTCCCGGATTACCCGCGCAGCATCGTCGGGCGAGATGCGCTGGCCGAACTGTATGCCAATTACGGGGATTCGATCGTTCAGAGCGGCAGCAGCGAGGTGTACCGCTATTACGACCCGGACAAGTCCGTGGTGGTGCTCGAGTACACCATGCACGGCACCGTGGTGAGCACGGGTGCGCCGTACGTCAACCGATTTATCTCGGTGATCACGATCCGCGACCGCAAGATTGTGCACTGGCGCGACTACCTGGATCCGTTGGCGGTGATCGCCGCATTCGGCAACGGGCCGGCACCCTACTGACCAGTCACCGCTCGGTGAGCGATATCGCCATCGCGTCATAGATCGACATGTTGGTGAGCAGGTTCGGGTGGGTCACCGTGGCAGGGCCGATCGCGATGCCATCGCATCGCAGCAGCAGTTCGTCGAAGGCCGCTCGCAGTTCGGCGCGGGCCAGCATGGCGCCCAGGCAGTGGTGCGGCCCCCCACCGCCGAAAGCCACGTGCGGGTTGGGCTGCCGGCCGATGTCGAAAGTGAACGGCGCGTCAAAGACTTCCTCATCGCGGTTGGCCGAACGCAGCATCGACACCACACGGTCGCCTTGCGGGATGTGCTGGCCGTCCATTTCGACGTCCACCTTGGCGGTGCGCGTCCAATACGCCACCGGTGAGGCCCAGCGCAGCACCTCCTCGACGGCGCTGGGCCGCAGCGCTTCATCCTCGCGATACCGCTCGATCTGCTCGGGATTGGCGACGAACGCCTGCAGCCCGATGGCCAGCGCGTTCTTGGTGGTGTCGCTGCCGGCAAACGCCAGCACGAAGAAGAAGAACTCGAGTTCGTTTTCGGGCAGGCTGAACTGTTCGCCGTCGTCACCGGTGATCACCGCGCTCGCCAGCGTGCTCCAGATGTCGTCGGTGGGATTACGCCGCTTTTCGGCGGTGAGCTCCATCGCGTACCCGAAGACCGCGGCAAACAGCTCGAGTTCTACCTGCCCGCTCGGGCGCGCCTCGGGCGCAAGCGCCTTCAGGATGCGGTCGAAGATGTCGAATATTCGCGGCCGGTCCTCCTCGGGAATGCCGATGATGTCGCCGATCACCGTCATCGGCAGCGCGTCGGCGACGTCGGAGATCCAATCTCCGCCGCCCTTGGCGAGCAGGGCGTCGATCATTCGCGCCGCACGCGCCCGGATGCCGTCCTCCAGCTTGGCGATGGCTCGCGGGTTGAACGCGTTGGAAATCAGTTTGCGGCGCTTGTTCAGGGCCGGCGGGTCCAACGTGATGATCGTCGGGGACGACGAGAACATGGCGACCGGCTGAATGAGCGGGCCGTCGGCCGCGGTGAACGAGTCGGCGTCGCGGTGCAGGCGCACAGCGTGCCGGTGTTTTGTGGTCACCCAGAACTCGCGCTGCACGGTCTTGGCGACACCAGGGGTGAGCTCGTGGCGGAAAAGCGGCCTGGTGTGCCGCAGCTCCGTGAACACCTCGTCGGGAAAACCGTTGCACCACAACGAGAAATCGGAAAGATCCACCGCTGCAGCCGCCATTGTCAACCACGCTCCACTAGATACTTGGACGTCGAGGCGACACCCGACGGGCGCCCGCGTTGACGTTCTATGCTTAAAATAGTAAAAATAGAGCTTGTCGTCGATCTGCGGCGAGTCAAAGGCGGCCCAGTTGCGTTTGGCCGCCCAGGATACGGAGCAATCGTGACGCAAACGATTTCAGAGCAAGACCCGTCGGAGCGTGAATTCGGTCCGACCGGCATTGCGCTGTCCACCTATCGATTCCCGACCGGCTGGTTCATCGTCGCCTTCGGATCCGATCTGGCCCCCGGGCAAGTCAAGCGGGTGCACTACTTCGGTGAGGAGCTGGTGCTGTTTCGCACCGCCTCCGGCAAGGTGCACGTGCTCGACGCATACTGCCAACACCTGGGCGCCAACATGGGCGTCGGGGGCACCGTCGAGGGCGAACACATCGTCTGCCCCTGGCACGGCTGGCAGTGGCGGGGCGATGGCAGCAATGCGCTGATCCCCTACAGCAAGATCGGCTGCAAGAACAACGTCCGGGTCCAGACTTACCCGACCATGGAGTGGTACGGCTTCGTCCTCGTCTGGCACGAGCGGCACGGCCGCGCGCCCTACTGGCAGCCCCCGGTGCTGCCCGAGCTGGAGACCGACGAGTACTACCCGCTGCACCCGCACTCCCAGATGCTCAACCGGGTCAAGGTGCACCCGCAGATGATCATCGAGAACGCGGCGGACCCGTATCACGTGCAGTACGTGCACAAGGCGGCAAACCCCGCCAACACCACCTCGTTCGAGGTCGCGGGCTACCACCTGCATGCCACGGTCAATGCCCATTTCGGCGGTGGCAGGGCCAAGACTTGGTTGACCCCCAACGGTCCGGTGGACGCCAAGATCATCTATGACAACTACTCGTTGGGGCTCGGCCTCGTCCGCTTCCCCAGTGACCTCGTCGCCACCATCGAGGTGACCGGCCAGACCCCCGTCGACGAGGACTACACCGACTACTTCTATACCCAGGCGTCTATCCGCGAGCCCGGTGACACCGGCGATGTTCCCACCGGCCGCGCGGCCAAATTCCTGGCGCTGCAGCAGGAGGTCATCAAGCAGGACTTCTTCACCTGGGAGAACATGAAATACCTGGAGAAGCCCAACCTGGCACCCGAAGAGGCGCACGACTATGCGGCCCTTCGCCGCTGGGCGCACCGCTTCTATCCGGGCGAGCAACCCTCGACCGACGACTTCGGGTATACCGCCGACGGCGAGCCTGACCCCGGCGCTTCCCGACCCTGACTGGCAGCCTGATGCGTCTGAGCGGGGGCCGGCCCTGGGGCCCCTCCGATTTCGGCGTCGACCGATTTACCGTGCCGGCGGTGCTCGATCGCCGGGTCGAGCAATATCCCGACCGAGTGATGATGTCGATTGCCGGTACCGACGTGACCTTCGCCCAGATGCGGCAGCGGTCGATCGCGGCGGCGACCATGCTGACCGAACTGGGTGTCGGCCGGGGCGACGGCGTGGCCCTGTTCGCCGGGACCTGCCCGGAATGGGTCTATTTCTGGCTGGGTGCCGCCCGCATCGGAGCGGTGAGCGCGGCGGTCAACGCGGCGAACAAGGGTGACTTCCTGCTGCATACGCTGGGGCTGTCCCGGCCAAAAGTGATCCTCACCGATCCCGAGCGTTGGCCTCGCATCGACGAGATCGTCCACCGGCTAGACACGGTGACTAGCGTTGTGGTGCAAGATGATTCGCTGCGTCGCGCGCTCGAGGACACTTCTGGCGACAGTGTGCCCGACAGCTGCGGGGGACCCGACGAGGTGGGGACGCTGTTTTACACGTCGGGCACCACCGGACCATCCAAAGCGGTTGCCACCTCGTGGCATTACCTGTTCTCGGTCGCTGCGACGGTCGCCTCGGCATGGGAATTCGGCGCGGGCGAAGTGTTGTGGACGGCGATGCCGCTGTTCCACCTGAGCGCGGCGCCGAGCGTGCTTGCCCCGATGTTGGTCGGCGGAACGACGGTGGTGGCGCAGGCCTTCCACCCGGGCGAGGTCTGGGACGAGGTGCGCGCCCGCGGCGCTATCGGCTTCGCCGGTGCCGGTGCGATGGTCTCGATGCTGCAGAATCTGCCTGCCGATCCGCGGGACGCGCAGCTGCCATTGCGCTTCATCTCTGCCGCGCCCATCGACGCCACCTCCTACCCCGAGATCGAAAAGCGTTACGGCTGTCGAATTGTCACGATGTACGGCATGACCGAGGCCTTTCCGATCGCCGTCAAAGGAATGGGCGACGACGGAGTTCCCGGAACATCGGGTCGGCCGAACCCCAACTTCGACGTGCGCATCGTCGACGCGGACGGTAATCCGCTACCCGCCGGCACCGTCGG
Organism: uncultured Actinomycetota bacterium; assembly: GCA_963826365.1. Lineage (GTDB taxonomy): Bacteria > Actinomycetota > Actinomycetes > Mycobacteriales > Mycobacteriaceae > Mycobacterium. The sequence goes on from CAWGXA010000027.1 coordinate 647,230, forward strand.
AGAGATCACCTGCCGGCCTCGATATCCGCACGTGATGAGCGAAGGCTATGTCGGTCAAGGTTCGCAGCTGGACCCGCATCCGGAGTGGTTCCACACTGGCGATCTCGGCCGACTCGACTTGGATCAGAACCTGACATATGTGGACCGGATGCAAGGATTCGCTGCGCCGACGCGGTGAAAATGTCTCCTCGGTCGAAGTGGAGACGGTGGTGATGCGCCATCCCGCGGTGGCCGAAGCCGCCGCGGTCGCAGTGCCGAGCGATCTGGGGGAGGACGACATCCTGTTGATCGTCACGTTGCGGCCAGGGGCGGTGCTGGACTGTGCCGAGCTGCTCGACTTCTGCGCCGCCCGCATGCCGTACTTCTGCGTGCCGCGGTTCGTCGAGACGGTAAATGAACTTCCGAAGAACGTCATTGGGCGCGTACGTAAAGATTTGTTGCGCGCCCGGGGATTAAATCCAGGCGTTTGGGATCGGGAAAGTTACGGCTATATCGTGAGCAGATAAGGTAAGTTAAGTTGGTGTTACATGCGCTTTTCCCCGCCATTTCGTAGAGAGGCCGGCGAACTAAAATGACCCTGACCTACCAGCAAGAACAGTTCCTGCAGGCCGCGACGGGCCGAGGCGCCATCCTGAACCTGAACGCCCGGCATAACCGGGCCTACTCCGCCGGTGACCGCGACCGCTGGATCGCCACATTCCGCCATGCCGGTGCCAGCTATGTCCGCGGCGGTGAGCTGTTCGCCGACCTGCGCACCGCCTTCGATGGCGGCGACGGGGCGCGCTTGGTGACCGTCGATCACGAGATCGTCGTCGACGGTGTCAACGCCACCCAGCGGTGCGTCGCCGTGCTTTTCGCCGCGGCGTATGGCGACACCACCTTGCGGGCCATCGGGACCTACCGCGACGAGCTGATCTATGAGCGTGGCGGCTGGTACTTCACTTCCCGCAATCTCTCCTGGGATGTGGTGCCGAGCCGGCACCCGCTCGTCATGTAAGCGGCACCGATACGTGGATTCCGACCTCAGCTACCAACTGGCCTTCGGCAGCTACGAGGATGCGCTCCGGATGGTTGGCGCGGCGAGCGAACCTCGGACCGCGGCGACACCGGTCAGTGGTGCGCGCATCCAATTGTTCGCCTCGCTGGTGTGCGACGGCAACCGTTCTTATTGGGATGCCGAATTCGCCCGGCAAACCTGGGGAGGCTTGCTGGCTCCGCCGGCCCTGTTGATGGGATGGCTGATACCTCCGCCGTGGCAACCGGGGGGCAGGCCGCCGGCGGCGTCGATGGTGCTGCGGGTTCCGTTGCCGGGCACCACATTCATCAACGCGGCCAACGATGTCGAATTCTTGCATCCGATCGTGGAGGGTGATCTGCTCACTGCGGTCGAGGAGCTGGTGTCGGTGTCACCGGAAAAGCAGACCCGACTGGGTGTCGGCCATTTCATCGAGACGCTGGAAACCTATCGGCGTCAGGACCAGACCGTCGTCGCCACGTGCCGCAATACCTTGTTCCGGTTCACCCCCGGGGCGCCCGCGTGAGCGGCGCGGACCTGGATTGGAACGAGATCACCGTTCCGGTCGAACTGCCCGAGGTGGTCGACCACATCAGTTATCAACGGGTAGTGGAGAACGCCGGAGCAACCTGGGACTATTTCCCCGGCCACTTCGATCCCAGCTATGCCCAAAATCAAGGCAACCCAACGATTTACGTCAACACCATGCATATGGCCGGTTTCGCCGATCGCGTCGCCACCGACTGGGCGGGCCCGCGCAGTCGGGTGGTGCGTCGCTCCCTGCGGCTGGCCGGCTCAATCTATGCCGGTGACACCATGATCGGCCGCGGCCGCGCGGTGGCCAAACGCCGGGACACGTCGGTGGATCCGCCGCGTTGCCTCGTCGACATCCAGATCCAGGTGACCAACCAGCATGGCGTGCTGTGCTGCCCGGTCGAACTCACCCTGCAGGTGCCGGAAAGCTCTTAATCGCCAACGCTTCTCAGGCGGTGAGCGGTGGCATCTTCCCGCCGGCGATCACCGTCTGCAGCTCGACGTATTCGTCGAGGCCTTCCGGCCCGAACTCGCGCCCGATGCCAGATTGCTTGAAACCGCCGAACGGGCTGCCGATGTCGAGCGTGTACAGGTTGATGCCGTACGTGCCGGCGCGCACACTCGCGGCGACCTCGAGGCCGTGGGCGATGTCCGCCGTCCACACCGAACCGGCCAGACCATAGTTGCTTTCGTTGGCGATCCGCACCGCATCGGATTCGTCGCGGTAACGCAGCACGGTCAACACCGGGCCGAAAATCTCCTCGCGGGCGATGCGCATGTCGTTGGTGGCGTCGACGAACAGCGTTGGCCGCACGTACCAGCCGCGCTCGGCGGGGCTGTCTTGTGCGGTGTTCAGGCCACCGAGCACGATGCGCGCACCCTCGCTCTGTCCGGACTGGATGTACTCCTGAACTTGGCGCTGATGCCGTTGGGCGAAAAGAGGTCCGATGTCGGTCGCCTCGTCGGCCGGATCCCCGACGTTGAGATCCGACATCATCGCCGCCAGCGCGTCGACGAACTCGTCATGCCGTCGTTCGCTGACCAGCAGGCGGGTCTGCGCGACGCAGGCCTGCCCGTTGTTCATCAGGCTGGCCGACTTCAGCCCGGCCACCGTCTTGGCGATGTCGGCGTCGTCGAGGATGATCGCCGCCGACTTGCCGCCCAGTTCCAGGCTCACCCGTTTGAGTTGCTCTCCGCAGAGCGCGGCGATCCGGCGTCCGACGGCACTGGAACCGGTGAAGGAGATCTTGTCCACGTCGGGATGACGTACCAGCGCCTCGCCGACATCGGTGCCGCCGGGCAGCACGGACACCACGCCCTCGGGCAGGCCGATCTGCTCGATCATCTCGGCCAACCACAAAGCGTCCAAGGGTGTTTCGGGTGCGGGTTTGATAATGACCGTGCAGCCCGCGATCAGGGCGGGGATCAGCTTGGGCATGATCAGGAATTGGGGCACGTTCCACGGCACAATCGCTCCGACCACCCCGACCGGTGCCCGGCGTAGGTGCACTTCGCCGAGCACACCGTGGCGGCGTTCCACCCAGGGGAAGTCGCGGGCGGCGGCCAGCGTGAGGTGGATCAACGCCGCCGCGGCCGCTCCTTGGCCCATCCGGCTGAAGCTGCGCGGGGACCCCATCTCGTCGGTGATCAGGTCGGCCATCTCGTTGACGTGGCCGGCATAGATCGCGGCGAGCTCTTCAACCTTCGTCATCCGCTCGGCATGGGTCATCCGTGGCCACGGGCCATGGTCGAAAGCCTGGCGCGCGGCGGCGACGGCGGCATCGACATCCTCGGGACCGGCGACTTGCACGTGGCCGATCGGCTCTTCGGTATGTGGGGAGATCACCGCGAGCTGTTGCGGGGCGGCGGGTTTACGCCACTGCCCGCCGATGAACAGCTCGTTGTAGGAACGATGGTCGGAATGTTCTGTCATCGGGGCTTCCTCAGAAGGTGGGACCGCGACCGCAATTTCGCTATTGACGCTAACATAGCCAAAAAAGCGGTTTGCGCCCTAGCGGTGCCTTCTGTCGAAACCAGTGCCGGCGAGACGAGGCTTGATATGACAAACGATTGGCGCCATTACCCGTTTCAGTTGGTGCCCGGCGATTCCCAGCTGGATTTCCCCGCCGCCGAAGGCGAACACCCCGATCAGGAGTCCGACACCTGGTTCATCGCCGGTCAACTGCAGGCCGCCGATAGCGATCGATCGTTTGCCTTCTTGACCATCTTCAACAAGAACCAACCCGGCGGGACGGTGGTGGCCGACTTCTACACGCTGGCGCTGTTCGACCTCGACACCGGTGACTACGGCACCTACACCGATTACGACATGCCGCCGGCGAACATGAAACCGGGAGCGCAGCGCAAGATGGCCATGACTGAAGGCCATCTCGACATCGGCTACCAGAGCAGTGCCGGCACCGCATCGTGGACCACCTGCCGGGACGCCGATGATCAGTTACTTCCGTACACCTATCGCGTCAGCCTGGTGGGCCAGGATCAACAGGGGCGGTCGATGCGATTGGACCTGGTTGTCACTCCGACGCGGGCACCGACACCGGTAGGGGCGTCGACCTATAACGGCAAGATCGTCTGCTTCGGCCAAAGCGACACCTACTCCTACTTCCAGACCGGCATGGCGATGCGCGGAACCTTGCGGTGGGGTGAGGTGGTCGAGCAGGTCAGCGGTGACGCCGGGCATGTGGACCGGCAGTGGTTCCCGAAATACGCCGGCGGCGGCGGAACCGAGGGAGACCCGCGAGCCAGGTCGCATGAATGGCGCACGATCAACTTCGACAATGGCGTCGACCTGAGCATTTGGCGGCAGTTCGACCGCACGAATGGCAATGCCCTGCAACCGTTTACCGGCGTGACAACGAGCTATCCCGATCCGGCCATCGCGCCGGAATGTGCCGAGGACATCGAGGTCACCGTCAGCAGCTATGTCCGATGGCCGACCACGATGCGACCGCTGGTGCGCCCACTTGCCCAGGCCCGATATCTGGCCGACCGCCACCGGATCACCTGTGCCACACTCGGTATGGACTTGGTCGGCGAGCCGTTGGTGCCGGCCCCGGCACACGGCCTGCCGATCGAATACATGGAAGGTCCCTATCGCTACGAAGGAACGCTGTGGGGCAAACCGGTCAGCGGCTTCGCGTTCAACGAACGCTCGCTGGCGCTGTACCGCGACTGGGAGCTGATCGAAGTGTTGGCCACCACCGTCGCGAACGCGGAACCGGTTGTGCCGGACCTGCAGTCGACGGTCGACCAGGTTGCTCCGCTGGTTGCCGCCGGCCGTCGCGGCGCGGCCGTTGAACTGCTGACTGCGCTGCTTCCGGTGCAAAATGACACGCTCGCAACACTTCTCGACGATCTCATCGCCGTGCTGTCCGAGCAGTCAGCTGACAACCGCTGATTCGAGCGCTTGGGCCCAGGTGATGTGACGATGCTGCAGTCCCGGCTCGTTGCGGCCGAACACCAGGTGATCGCGGGCGCCCGACTGCAGGTTCGCCTGCAGGCCCTCGACCAGCCGGTAGTCCTCGTCGCGCACGGTGGCGTGCGCGTACTCGAAGACGGCTTGAGCTCCGGCCGCCGCCGATTCGTCGGAAAGGTCCAGGGGTGTCGAGTTCTGATGGACGGTGATCGACCTTCCCGGTTCGTTGCCCGGATAGATGCGGAACAGCTCGCCGTTGGCGATCGTCACCGACAGCACGATGTTGGGGAACAGCGCGTAGATCACGACCATGTTGTGGAATGGATCCCACTGCTCTTCGGGGACGTTGTCCAGTTCGAGGATCGCGTTCAGCGGGAAGATCAGTCGGTGGTGGGGTCCGTATGAATCGAAGACCGTGCAGTTGCTGCGGGCGATGGTGGCAAAGGTATCCCGGTGCACGGTGGCGAAATGGTAGTTCTCGGCGAAGGTATCGACTGCCAATTTCCAGTTGATCGGGACGTCAAGCACCTTCTCGCCCAGCGGGGACCATCGCCCGATGCCCCACGACTCCAACTCCTCGGCCAGCGGTCCAAGATGCGCGGCGACATCGAGAACGACTTCGGGGTGCAGCGCCACCCAGAGGAAGCCGGCGAATTCGGTGGCCGGCAGCTCGGTCAGCCCGTCGGATTTGACGGTCACGTCCGGAAAGCCCTCGCGGCCCGGCAGCCCGACCAGCTTGCCGGTGTTGTCGTAGGTCCAGGCGTGGTACGGGCAGGTGAATCGCTTGGCGGTGCCGCACCCGGTCGCCAACTGCGACTGCCGGTGCAGGCAGACATTGTCGAATGCCCTGACCGACCCGTCTGCCGTTCTGGTCAGCAAGATGGATCGCCCCATCACCGTCTTGGTGCAGTACGCACCGGGAACGGCGAGCTCGGAGACGTAGCCGACCAGCTGCGGGCTGGCGAGCATCAGGGCTCTGTCGCGATGGTGGCGCTCGAGTGATGTGTAGTCCCGCGCATCGACCGTGTGCTGCTGGGCGGCCATGTCGGTGGCCTTGTCGCGCGCCAACTTCAACGCACGCCTCGTGAGGTCGATGAGCTGGTCGTGATCCATCAGATGTCCCCTGCAGTCGAATGTGGTCCCCGGGCCGGAATCTGCTGCGTCTTCGAGCCTAACTTCACTAAGTTAATAATGACAATGTTCAAGACGCATCCGAGGTAAGCCCGGATCGCTTCAAGCTCAGGTTCTCCCTGGTTCGCTCTGCTACGCTCACGGTCGCGATTTGCAAGTGCTTCGCCCGACACTGGTGTGGGAGTGATTTGCCATGGCCACCGATCCACCGGACTCGGCAGCAATCGATTCCGCTGTGGCACAGGCCTATTCGCGGCATCGGCAGAATTCCCGGGGACGCACCGCCAAGTACATCCCCGCCCTCGCCGACGTCGACCCGAGCCTTTTCGCCATCTGCGCGATGACGCCCGACGGCCACACGGCCGCCATCGGGGACGTCGACCACGAGTTTCCGATCGAATCCATTTCGAAGGTGTTCACGTTGGCGTTGGTCATCGAGGAGCGGGGCCATCGCACGGTGCGCGCTAAGCTCGGCGCGAACCCGACGGGGGCCGCGTTCGATTCGGTGCTGGCCCTCGAATTGCACCACGACAAGCCGACGTCACCCTTGGTCAACGCGGGCGCGATGGCGACGACCAGCTTCGTACCCGCCCCCGACTCAGCTGGTCGATGGCGCAAAATCCTGGATATCCAGGGCGCCTTCGCGGGGCGCCCGCTGGCGATCAGCGAGGAGATCAACGCTTCCGAGCAGCAGACCAACTCCCACAACAAGGCCATTGCCTGGCTGCTCTACAGCGCGGGAACGCTTTTCTGCGATCCGATAGAAGCCTGCACGGTCTACACCCAGCAGTGCTCGACGATGCTGAACACCATCGACCTGGCGACCATGGGCGCAACACTGGCCGCCGGCGGGGTCAATCCCCGCACGGGCGTGCGAGTGATGGCGGACTCCAACGTCCGCTACGTGCTGGCCGAAATGGTGATGGAGGGGATGTATACCCAGTCCGGGGACTGGGCCTACACGGTCGGAGTGCCCGCCAAGAGCGGTGTGGGCGGGGGCCTGTTGGCGGTGGTACCCGGCCGGCTTGCGGTCGCCGCCTTCTCGCCGAAATTGAACTCGGCGGGCAACAGCGTGCGCGGTTGGAGTGCCGTGGCAGACATCGTGAACCGGCTGAAGTTGGGCCTGTTCGACACCCGATTTAAGGAGTGATCGTGGCACCCCACCTATCCGTACCACCGGCAGATCCGCGGCCCCACAACGTGCAACCACCGGTTGCGCCCAGCGCCGCACCCGCCCGCACCGCACCGGCCACCCTGACCGACGAGCAGCGGGGTTGGCTCGCCAAGGCTGCGCGTCACGAGGTCGACGGGTGGGTGCACGTCTCGATCGGCGGCGCACCGTTCGAACGCGGGTTCCAGTACGGCTACCTGGTCGCCGACGAATATGCCGAGTCGATCCGGGTCTACCGAGAGATGACCTATCAGGACATCGGGATGACCTATGACTTCTTCGTGGCCAGGGCCGTCGAGCTACACGCCGCCCTGATCCCGCCCGAACTGCGCACCGAAATGGAAGGTGTCGCGGCCGGTTTGACCGCAGCAGGGGTTCCGTCGACGTTCGACGACGTGCTGGGCATCAACGACTGGATGGAGCTGACCGGCTATTGGTGGCCCAAGAACTCGGGCCGCTACACCGCGCTCGCTCCGACCGGGGGCGAAGGCAACCACTGCAGCGCATTCATCGCAACCGGTAGCGCGACCAATGACGGGTCAATCGTGCTGGGCCACACCAGTTTTACTGACTTCTGGCAGGGCCAGTTCGAGAACGTGATCCTCGATCTGACTCCGGCGGACGGCAACCGGATGGTCATGCAGACCGCGCCCGGATGGATTGCGAGCATGACCGACTTCTGGCTTTCCTCGGCGGGTCTGGCGATCACCGAAACCACCATCGGTGGATACGAGGGGTACAAGGGGTACGACGAGACGCGGACGCCGGAGTTCTGCCGGGCTCGCGTCGCAACCCAGTACGCCAACGACATCGATCACTGGATCAGCCTGATGAACGCCGATAACAATGGCGGATATGCCAACTCGTGGTTGATCGGCGACACCAAGACCGGCGAGATCGCGCGTTACGAAGAAGGCCTGCTGTATCAGAGCCTGGCGCGCAAGACCGACGGCTACTTCTGGGGCGACAATGCACCGACCGACCCGCGGATCCGCAACCTGGAATGCTGCGGCACCGGGTTCAGCGATATCCGTACACCCAACGGCGCTCGCCAGGTGCGCTGGCAACAACTGCTTGGCGACTTCGACGGGCGCATCGACGTCGAGATCGGCAAGCGCATGATCGCCGACACCTTCGATCCCTACCTCAACTACACCCGGCCGTCGTCGCGCACCATCTGTGCGCATTCCGACGAAGATCCTTGCGAGAAAAGCGGTTTGACTCCATTCACTCCGTTCGGCTCCATCGACGCCAAGGTCGCCTGCGCCAAGGACATCGCCGACATGAACCTGTGGGCGCGCTACGGGCGGGCCGACGGTGCGCCCTTCGACGCTGACGAATTCCTGCGTCAGCACCCGCAATGGAACTGGCAGCAGGGCTATCTGCAGAGCCGCCCCCAACGGCCCTGGGTGTACGTCACCGCCACAGACGCGGACGGATAACGTCGATGCGCGCATTCCGCTGTCCGCGTTGCGGATTCGCTGTGGCCTTCGAACAACAGAACTGCTTTGCGTGTTCGACGGACGTGGCATTCCACAAACCATGGATGCAGATCGTACTGGCCCCGGCCCCCGGTGAGTCCACCATGATCGACGACGCGGCAGTGGGTGCGGTGCGCCAATTGGGATCGAGGCTGCAACTGGCTGGTCGAGGCGGGCTCTGCAACGGGCATCTGTTACGCCGACGGGTTTGTCCGGACCGGGCCCGGCCCCGCCGATACCGAGGCGCAGAAGGAACTAGCTAGCACTCTGAAAGACTTGCGGCGGTTGATTTTTCAACTGCTCGATCTAGGTTTGCCGCTGGCACGCTTTGACGAGGATCCCAAGGGCCTGGCTTTCGATATGATTTCCAGCGAGTCCGTGGGACATCCGGTAACCATCGGACACGCCGACGGCGTGATCACCATCGATCTGGCCGAATCGCTTGAGCTGTACCGCGAACGCCAGCGGATCATTCTCAAGGAGCCCTACCGCACCATGCTCGGCCACCTGCGCCACGAGGTCGGTCATTACTACGAGATGATCTTGATCACCGGCGGCGCCCTCATCGATCAGGCCCGCACTTTCTTCGGTGACGAGCGCCGCGACTATCAGGCGGCGATGGCCGACTATTATGCCGGAGTGGTCCCGGACGAATGGGAACGCGACTACATCTCGCACTACGCCACCGCCCACCCCTGGGAGGACTGGGCGGAGACGTTCGCCCACTATCTGCACAGCACGGGCACCCTGGCGACGGTCGCCGACTCGGGCCTGATGCTGTGCGCCGAACGGGTGCATTTCGATCTCGACGCCGACATCAACCCGAAGGTGCACTACGGCGAGGGTGACTTCGCCCAACTGGTGCACGACTGGGAGGTGCTCTCCGGTGTGCTCAACAGGGTGAACCACGCGATGGGCAAGGAAGCCTTGTACCCCTTCCGGCTCACGCTCCCGGTGGTGGCCAAGCTTGGCTTCGTCCACCACGTGCTGATCACCGCGGCCCACGACAACAAGGCGTCTGTCTCTGACGCGGGGTGAGGCCCAGCGCGGCGGTTTATCTGTGATGCAGATGTGACCACTGTGTCTGGTGTGTCCAATGGGGTTTCTGTCGTACCCTTCGCATGTGTCGTTCACGCGCCGTGACGTGCTGAAATTCGCCACCGCGACCCCGGCTCTACTCGGCCTGGGCGTCGCGGCATCGTCGTTGTGCGCCGCGCCCGCATCGGCGGCGCTGGGCACCCTGTTGGACTACGCGGCCGGCGTCATCCCGGCCAGCCAGATCCGGGCCGCCGGCGCCGTGGGGTCGATTCGCTACGTGTCCGACCGCCGACCGGGCGGCAACTGGATGCTGGGTAAGCCGATTCTGGTGGCCGAAGCGCGCGATCTGAACAGCAACGGACTGAAAATCGTCTCCTGCTACCAGTTCGGCAAGGGCAGTAGCGCCGACTGGCTGGGCGGCGCGAGTGCCGGCATGCAGCACGCTCAACGTGGAATGCAGTTGCACGCCGCCGCCGGCGGCCCCGCCAGCGCCCCGATCTATGCCTCGATCGACGACGATCCGTCCTATGAGCAGTACAAAAATCAGATAGCGCCCTACCTGCGGTCCTGGGAATCTGTGGTCGGACACGAGCGGACGGGTGTTTACGGCAATTCGAAGACGATCGACTGGGCGCTACACGACGGCTTGGGTTCCTATTTCTGGCAGCACAACTGGGGCTCGCCCAAGGGATACGCCCATCCGGCCGCGAATTTGCACCAGGTCGAGATCGATAAGCGCAGCGTTGGCGGGGTCGGGGTGGATATCAACGAGATTCTCAAGCCCCAATTCGGGCAGTGGGCCTAGCCTCCTGCCGTCCGCGGAGGCGCTGACGGTCCTCCCATCGAAGCGGCCGGGTTCCGGCACTGCGCGTTCCAGCAAACACTCGTTCGCCGATCGTCCCGAGCTGCGAGCGCGAGCGCCCGTGCGACCGTCCAGCCGATCCGGTGTCTCGCGCGGCGCGAAGCTGAAATTTTCAACATAACGATTCGATAACAATGCGGCCTTGATCAGCGCAGTTATAGCTACTCGACCGTAACCACCTGCACGCAGGACGTTTGTTCGAGACGACCGCAAGGGCGGTTAATCGCGGTGTTACCCACAACACGGTTACCCGTGCGTAGAACTCACCAGTAACCGATCACCACGCCAAAAGGGCACGAATCCTTATGACACTCTTAGTAGAGCCGATGAAGTCCGCCGCGCCGCCCCGCTTATCAGGGTGACCCGCCCACATCACACCGGTGAGCCGCTTTTTGGCTGCGATTCAATGCGGAATCGACGAGGTCCTGCCTGCCGGTCCTGCACCGGCGGAACGAACCGACACGTAAAGACGCATACAGGGAGATACAGAACGTGACGATCCACGAGCAAGGCCGGGTGTCCGCAGATGGGAACGATGGTCCGCACTGGAGGGACCGCCCGGTCGCGGGGGACACCCACGCTCTGGTCGACCGTCTGACGGCCGGCGAACCCTACGCAGTCGCGTTCGGCGGTCAGGGCAGCGCCTGGCTGGAGACCCTCGAAGAACTGGTGTCGTCGGCTGGGATCGAGACCGACCTGGCAACGCTGGTCGGCGAGGTGGAATTGCTGCTGGAGCCGGTCGCCAACGAACTGGTCGTGGTGCGTCCGATCGGGTTCGAGCCGCTGCGGTGGGTGCGCGCACTCGCTGCCGAGGACGCGGTTCCGGCTGACAAACATCTGACGTCTGCCGCGGTGTCGGTGCCCGGCGTACTGCTTACCCAGATCGCCGCGATCAGGGCGCTGAGCCGGCAGGGCTTGGACCTGGTCGAGACGCCGCCGGTGGCCGTGGCCGGACACTCGCAGGGCGTGCTCGCCGTCGAGGCCTTGAAGGCCGGGGGCGCCAGCGACGTCGAGCTGCTGGCGATGGCGCAGCTGATCGGCGCGGCCGGAACGCTGGTGGCGCGTCGACGCGGGATCTCCATCCTGGGCGACCGCCCGCCGATGGTGTCGGTCACCAACGCCGACCCCGACCGCATTCGCCAGCTGCTGGACGAGTTCGCGCAGGATGTACGGACCGTGCTGCCACCGGTGCTGTCCATCCGCAACGGCCGGCGCTCGGCCGTCATCACCGGAACGCCGGAGCAGCTGTCCCGCTTCGAGCTGTATTGCCAGCAGATCTCGGAGAAAGAAGAAGCCGAGCGCAAGAGCAAGCTTCGCGGCGGCGATGTCTTCGCGCCGGTCTTCGACCCGGTTCAGGTCGAGGTGGGATTCCACACGCCGCGGCTCGCGGACGGTATCGACATCGTCGGAGGTTGGGCCGAGAAGGTCGGCCTCGACGTCGAGCTGGCCCGGCGCCTGACCGACGCGATCCTGGTCAGCGGCGTTGACTGGGTCGAGGAGATCACCCGGGTTCACGACGCCGGGGCGCGCTGGATTCTGGACCTGGGTCCCGGCGACATCCTGACCCGGTTGACCGCGCCGGTAATCCGAGGCCTCGGCGTCGGCATCGTGCCGGCCGCGACTCGCGGCGGCCAGCGCAACCTCTTTACCGTCGGCGCCACTCCTGAGGTGGCCCGAGCCTGGTCAAGCTACGCCCCGACCGTGGTTCGCCTGCCCGACGGCAGGGTCAAGCTCTCCACCAAGTTCACCCGGCTGACCGGCCGGTCGCCGATCCTGCTGGCCGGGATGACCCCGACCACCGTCGACGCCAAGATCGTCGCCGCCGCGGCCAACGCGGGCCACTGGGCCGAGCTGGCCGGTGGTGGGCAGGTCACCGAAGAAATCTTCGCCGACCGCATCGAGCAACTGTCCGGACTGCTCGAGCCCGGCCGCACCTATCAGTTCAACACCCTGTTCCTCGACCCCTACCTGTGGAAGCTGCAGGTCGGCGGCAAACGCCTGGTACAGAAGGCCCGCCAATCCGGCGCGGCCATCGACGGCCTGGTGGTCAGTGCCGGTATCCCGGATCTCGAGGAAGCCGTCGAGCTGATCCACGAGCTCAACGACATCGGTATCAGCCACGTGGTGTTCAAGCCCGGCACCATCGAGCAGATCCGCTCGGTCATCCGCATCGCCACCGAGGCGCCCACCAAGCCGGTGATCGTGCACATCGAGGGCGGGCGCGCCGGCGGCCACCACTCCTGGGAAGACCTCGACGACCTGTTGCTGGCGACCTACTCGGAGTTGCGGTCACGCTCGAACATCACCGTCTGCGTCGGCGGCGGCATCGGCACCCCCGAGCGGGCGGCCGAGTACTTGTCCGGGCGGTGGTCGCGGTCCTACGGCTTCCCGTCCATGCCGATCGACGGCATCCTAGTCGGCACCGCGGCGATGGCGACCCTGGAATCGACCACGTCACCGTCGGTCAAGCAGATGCTGGTCGAAACCACCGGCACTGACCACTGGATCGGCGCCGGAAAAGCGCAGGGCGGCATGGCTTCCAGCCGTAGTCAGCTCGGCGCGGACATCCACGAGATCGATAACTCCGCGTCGCGGTGCGGCCGGCTGCTCGACGAGGTCGCCGGCGATGCCGACGCGGTCGCCGAGCGCCGCGACGAGATCATCGCGGCGATGGCCAACACCGCCAAGCCCTACTTCGGCGACGTCAAGGACATGACTTATCTGCAGTGGCTGCGGCGCTACGTCGAGCTGACTATCGGCGCGGGCAACTCCACCGCCGACACCTCCTCGCCCGGCAGCCCCTGGCTGGCCGACACCTGGCGCGAGCGGTTCCAGCAGATGCTGCAGCGGGCCGAGGCGCGGTTGCACCTGCAGGACCACGGCCCCATCGAGACGCTGTTCGACGACGCGGCGCTGCTGGAAAGCCCTGAACAGGCCATCACCACGCTCGTTGGCCGCTACTCCGACGCCGAAACCGTTGTGCTGCATCCCGCCGATGTGCCGTTCTTCGTGAGCCTGTGCAAGACGCTGGGTAAGCCGGTCAACTTCGTGCCGGTCATCGACAAGGATGTACGGCGTTGGTGGCGCAGTGACTCGCTGTGGCAGGCGCACGACGCCCGTTACGACGCGGACCAGGTGTGCATCATCCCCGGCACCGCCGCGGTTGCCGGTATCACCCGGATCGACGAACCCGTCGGCGAATTGCTCGACCGCTTCGAGCAGGCCGCCATCGACGAGGTGCTGGAATCCGGCGCCGAGCCGAGAGACATCAGGTCGCGCCGACTGGGTCGCCCCGACGTGACCGGACCACTGGCCGTCGTGCTGGATGCGCCCGACGTGCTGTGGGCCGGCCGCACTGCCACCAACCCGGTGCACCGCATCGCTGACCCGTCCGACTGGCTGGTGCACGACGGACCCGAAAGTCTGCGTGCCACACACTCATCCACCGGTGCCCGGTTGGAGGTCAAGTCCGACAGCGGGGCCGGCAACGAGCACGTGGTCCTGTCCGTGCCGGTATCCGGCGTCTGGATCGAGATTCCATTCACCTTGCAGGCCAACACCATTGACGGCGGTACTCCGGTGGTCTCCACTGAGGACGCCGCCACCGCCATGCGCGCGGTTCTGGCAATCGCCGCTGGCGTCGACGGGCCGGACTTGTTGCCCGCAGTCAGCGACGGGACGGCCATCGCGACCGTGGACTGGGATCCCGAGCGGGTCGCCGACCACACCGGGGTCACCGCCACCTTTGGGGAGCGGCTGGCGCCCAGCCTGACCACCGTGCCCGATGCGCTGGTCGGTGTGTGCTGGCCCGCGGTTTTCGCGACGATCGGCTCCGCGGTCACCGAAGCCGGCATCCCGGTCGTCGAGGGCCTACTGAGCCTGGTGCACTTGGACCACGCCGCTCACGTGGTTGGCAAACTGCCGACGGAAAAGGCCCAATTGACGGTCACCGCAACGGCTTCGGCGGCGACCGACACCGACATGGGCCGTGTCGTCCCGGTCTCGGTGGCGGTGGCCGGTCCTGACGGGGCCGTCATCGCCACCCTCGAGGAGCGATTCGCGATCCTCGGGCGCACCGGTGCCGCCGAACTCGGCGACCCGGCCCGGGCCGGCGGCGCGGTGTCCGAGAACGCGACCGACACACCGCGGCGCCGTCGTCGCGATGTCAAGCTCACCGCCCCCGTCGACATGCGCCCGTTCGCGGTGGTGTCCGGCGACCACAACCCGATTCACACCGACCGGGCGGCCGCGTTGCTGGCCGGGCTGGAATCGCCGATCGTGCACGGCATGTGGTTGTCGGCCGCCGCGCAACACGCGTTGACCGCCACCGATGGTCAAACCCGTCCGCCGGCCCGGCTCATCGGCTGGACCGCGCGGTTCCTGGGCATGGTGCGTCCGGGCGACGAGGTCGACTTCCGCGTCGACCGAGTCGGAATTGACCAGGGCGCAGAGGTTTTGGAAGTAACCGCGCGCATCGGATCTGATCTGGTGATGTCGGCTACCGCGCGGCTGGCCGCGCCAAAGACGGTCTACGCGTTCCCCGGTCAGGGCATCCAGCACAAGGGCATGGGCATGGAGGTCCGGGCCCGGTCCAAGGCGGCTCGCAAGGTGTGGGACGACGCGGACAAGTTCACCCGCGAGACCTTGGGCTTCTCGGTGCTGCACGTGGTGCGCGACAACCCGACCAGCCTCATTGCCAGCGGAGTGCACTACCACCACCCCGACGGCGTGCTGTACCTGACGCAGTTCACCCAGGTCGCGATGGCTACCGTGGCGGCCGCGCAGGTCGCCGAGATGCGCGAGCAGGGTGCCTTCGTCGAAGGCGCCATCGCCTGCGGCCACTCGGTCGGTGAATACACCGCGCTGGCTTGCGTGTTGGGCATCTACCAGCTGGAAGCCTTGCTGGAAACCGTGTTCCACCGCGGCTCGAACATGCACGACATCGTGCCCCGCGACGAGCTGGGCCGTTCCAACTACCGGTTGGCGGCGATCCGGCCCTCGCAGATCGACTTGCCCGACGACGAAGTCACTGCATTCGTCAGCGAAATTGCCGAGCGCACAGGCGAATTCCTGGAGATCGTGAACTTCAACCTGCGCGGCTCGCAGTACGCGATCGCCGGCACGGTGCGCGGACTCGAGGAACTGGAGAAAGAGGTCGAGCGGCGCCGCGAGATCTCCGGCGGTAAGCGCTCTTTCATCCTGGTGCCCGGCATCGACGTGCCCTTCCACTCCCGGGTGTTGCGGGTCGGGGTGGCCGATTTCCGCCGCTCGCTGGAGCGGGTCATGCCGCGCGACGCGGATCCCGACCTGATCATCGGGCGCTACATTCCGAACCTGGTGCCGCGGCCATTCACCCTGGACCGCGACTTCATCCAGGAGATCCGCGATCTGGTGCCCGCAGAGCCGCTCGACGAGATCCTCGCCGACTACGACACCTGGCTTAACGAACGGCCGCGCGAGATGGCCCGCACGATTGTGATCGAACTGCTGGCCTGGCAGTTCGCCAGCCCGGTGCGCTGGATCGAAACCCAGGACCTGCTGTTCATCGAGGAGGCCGCCAGCGGCATGGGGGTGGAGCGATTCGTCGAGATCGGTGTGAAGTCGGCGCCGACCGTCGCCGGACTGGCTACCAACACCCTCAAGCTTCCCGAATACGCACACAGCACAGTCGAAGTGCTCAATGCCGAGCGTGACGCCGCGGTACTTTTCGCCAACGACACCGACCCGGAGCCGGAGGCCGAAGAGGAGACATCGGAGCCGACGTCCGACGCGGCTCCTGAAGCTGCCGCCGCTGCTCCGGCCGCCGCGCCGACCGCGCCCTCAGGTGCGCCCCGCCCCGATGACATCGGGTTCGACGCCGCCGACGCCACTCTGGCGCTGATCGCGCTGTCGGCCAAGATGCGCATCGACCAGATCGAGGAACTGGACTCCATCGAGTCCATCACCGACGGCGCCTCGTCGCGGCGTAACCAGCTGCTGGTCGACCTGGGTTCGGAGTTGAACCTCGGCGCTATCGACGGTGCCGCCGAGGCCGACCTGGCCGGACTGCGGGCGCAGGTTACCAAGCTGGCACGCACTTACAAGCCTTACGGCCCAGTGCTTTCCGATGCCATCAACGATCAGCTTAAGACGATCCTCGGTCCGTCGGGCAAACGGCCGGCCGCCATCGCCGAGCGGGTCAAGAAAACCTGGGAGCTCGGCGACGGCTGGGCCAAACACGTGACCGTGGAGGTAGCGCTGGGGACCCGCGAGGGCACCAGCGTTCGCGGTGGCGCCATGGGCGGCCTGCACGAGGGCGCCTTGGCCGATGCCGCGTCCGTCGACAAGGTGATCGACGCCGCGGTCACCACGGTCGCCGCTCGGCGCGGTATTGCAGTGGCGCTGCCGTCGGCGGGTGGCGGCGGCGGAGCAACCGTCGACGTGGCCGCGCTGAGCGAATTCACCGATCAGATCACCGGTCGCGATGGTGTGCTCGCCTCGGCGGCTCGACTGGTGTTGGGCCAGTTGGGCCTTGACGATTCGGTAAGTGCCCTACCCACGGTCACCGATGCCGAGCTCATCGACTTGGTCAGCGCCGAACTGGGTGCGGAGTGGCCACGTCTGGTAGCGCCGGTGTTCGACGCCAAGAAGGCTGTCGTCTTCGACGACCGTTGGGCAAGTGCCCGCGAAGACTTGGTCAAGCTGTGGCTGACCGACGAGGGAGACATCGACGCCGACTGGGTGCGGCTGTCGGAGCGGTTCGAGGGCGCCGGCCACGTGGTCGCGACTCAGGCCACCTGGTGGCAGGGCAAGTCGCTGGCTGCCGGCCGTCAGATTCACGGGTCGCTGTACGGCCGGATCGCCGCGGGCGCCGAGAACCCGGAGCTGGGTCGCTACAGCAGTGAAGTCGCTGTCGTCACAGGCGCTTCGAAGGGTTCGATCGCGGCCTCGGTGGTCGCGCGGCTACTCGACGGCGGCGGGACCGTCATCGCCACGACCTCCAAGCTCGACGAGGAGCGGCTGGTGTTCTACCGCAACCTGTACCGCGACCACGCCCGCTTCGGCGGGGTGTTGTGGGTGGTCGCCGCCAACATGGCGTCCTACTCTGACATCGACGCGCTGGTCGAATGGGTCGGCACCGAACAGTCCGAAAGCCTTGGGCCGCAGTCGATTCACATCAAGGACGCGCAGACACCCACGCTGCTGTTCCCGTTCGCGGCCCCGCGCGTGGTCGGCGACCTCTCCGAGGCCGGTGCCCGCTCCGAGATGGAGATGAAGGTCCTGTTGTGGGCGGTGCAGCGGCTCGTCGGCGGTCTGTCGAAGATCGGCGCCGAACGCGACATCGCGTCGCGGCTGCACGTGGTGCTGCCCGGCTCGCCGAACCGCGGAATGTTCGGCGGTGACGGTGCTTACGGCGAAGCCAAATCGGCGCTGGACGCTCTGGTCAGCCGCTGGCACGCCGAATCTTCTTGGGCGGCAAGGGTCAGCCTGGCGCACGCGCTGATTGGCTGGACCCGTGGCACCGGGTTGATGGGACACAACGACGCCATCGTCGACGCTGTCGAGGAAGCCGGCGTCACGACCTACTCCACCGAGGAGATGGCCGGACTGCTGCTGGACCTGTGCGACGTGGAGTCCAAGGTGTCGGCGGCCAGCGCGCCGATCAAGGCGGACCTGACCGGCGGCCTCGGTGAGGCCAACCTCGACATGGCCGAGCTGGCCGCGAAGGCGCGCGAGCAGGCCACATCCGGTGACACGGCGGAGGCCGCCGACGGCGAGGCGGCCGAGGGCACCATCGCGGCGCTGCCGTCCCCGCCGCGTGGCTACACCCCGGCACCGCCTCCGGAATGGGCCGACCTGGACGTCGACCCGGCCGACCTGGTGGTGATCGTCGGTGGCGCCGAGATCGGGCCGTACGGCTCGTCACGCACCCGGTTCGAGATGGAGGTCGACAACGAGCTGTCCGCGGCTGGCGTGCTCGAGCTGGCGTGGACCACCGGTCTGATTCGCTGGGAAGACGACCCGCAACCAGGTTGGTATGACACTCAATCCGGCGATCTGGTCGACGAGGCCGAACTGGTCGACCGTTACCACGACGCCGTCGTCGAGCGCTGCGGCATTCGCGAGTTCGTCGATGATGGCGCGATCGACGCCGACCACACCTCCCCGTTGCTGGTCTCGGTGTTCCTGGACAAGGACTTCGCGTTTGTGGTGTCGTCGGAGGCCGACGCACGTGGTTTTGTCGAATTCGACCCGGAGCATACGGTGGTGCGGCCGTTGCCGGACTCGACCGATTGGCAGGTCGTCCGCAAGGCGGGCACCGAAATCCGGGTGCCGCGAAAGACCAAGCTGTCGCGGGTCGTCGGCGGCCAGGTGCCGACCGGGTTCGACCCGACAGTGTGGGGCATCAGCCAAGATATGGCGAGTTCGGCCGACCGCCTTGCGATCTGGAACATCGTCGCGACCGTCGACGCGTTCCTGACCGCGGGCTTCAGCCCCGCCGAGGTGATGCGCTACGTACACCCGAGCCTGGTGGCCAACACGATGGGCACCGGCATGGGTGGTGGCATGTCGATGCAGACGATGTACCACGGCAACCTGTTGGGCCGTAACAAGCCCAACGACATCTTCCAAGAGGTGTTGCCGAATATCGTTGCCGCGCACGTCGTTCAGTCCTACATCGGCAGCTACGGCGCGATGATCCATCCGGTTGCCGCTTGCGCTACCGCGGCGGTATCGGTCGAAGAGGGCATGGACAAGATTCGGCTGGGCAAGGCCGAGATGGTGGTAGCCGGTGGCATCGACGACCTGACGCTGGAGGGCATCATCGGTTTCGGTGACATGGCGGCCACCGCCGACACCGGGATGATGCGCGGCCGGGGTATCCACGATTCCAAGTTCTCGCGGGCCAACGACCGGCGCCGGCTGGGCTTCGTTGAGGCACAGGGTGGTGGCACCATTCTGCTGGCGCGCGGCGACCTGGCGCTCAAGATGGGTCTGCCGGTGCTCGCGGTGGTGGCGTTCGCGCAGTCGTTCGGCGACGGCGTGCACACCTCGATTCCGGCTCCCGGGCTGGGCGCGCTGGGCGCGGGCCGCGGCGGTAAGGATTCGCCGCTCGCCCATGCGTTGGCCAAGTTGGGTGTGGGCGCCGACGACATCGCGGTGATCTCCAAGCACGACACCTCGACATTGGCCAACGACCCCAACGAGACCGAGCTGCACGAGCGGCTGGCTGACTCGCTGGGCCGCTCCGAGGGTGCGCCAATGTTCATCGTCTCGCAGAAGAGCCTCACCGGACACGCCAAGGGTGGCGCGGCGGTCTTCCAGATGATGGGGCTGTGCCAGATGCTGCGGGACGGGGTCATCCCGCCCAACCGCAGCCTGGACTGCGTCGACGACGAATTGGCCGGCTCCGCGCACTTCGTCTGGGTGCGCGACACGCTGCGGCTCGCCGGGAAGTTCCCGCTCAAGGCCGGGATGCTGACCAGTCTCGGGTTCGGCCACGTGTCCGGCCTCGTCGCGCTGGTGCACCCGCAGGCGTTCATCGCGTCGCTGGACCCGGAGCAGCGCGCGGATTACCAGCAGCGCGCCGACGCCCGCCTGCTGGCCGGTCAGCGCAGGCTGGTGTCGGCCATCGCCGGCGGCGAGCCGATGTACCAGCGGCCGCCGGATCGTCGTTTCGACCACAGCGCACCGGAGAAGCGTCAGGAGGCTGCGATGCTGCTCAATCCGGACTCACGGCTGGGTGACGACGACGCCTATGAGGTGCCTGCCGGATGACTTCGATCATCCGATAGCCTGGCCAGCCATGGGCATTGTCGGCGTGGGGATCGACCTCGTCTACATTCCTGATTTCGCTGAGCAGGTCGACCAACCGGGAACGGCGTTCTCCGAGACCTTCACCCCGGGTGAGCGCCGAGACGCCTCGGACAAGAGTTCGTCGGCGGCGCGTCACCTGGCGGCGCGCTGGGCGGCGAAGGAAGCGGTGATCAAGGCCTGGTCCGGGTCGCGGTTCGCGCAGCGTCCCGTGTTGCGCGAGGACATCCACCGCGACATCGAAGTCGTCACCGACATGTGGGGACGGCCGCGGGTGCGATTGACCGGCGATGTCGCCAAGCATTTGGCCGATGTGACGATCCATGTGTCGTTGACCCACGAGGGAGACACCGCGGCGGCCGTCGCCATCCTCGAAACCACCTAACCGCGAGCAGACACAGAATCGCATTAAAGCTCGGGTGTGCGTGCGACTCTGCGTCTGCTCGCGCCTACGTCGCGCCCGCTAGCCTTGAGCCATGAGCGATCTGGTTGAGCGCGTCCGCGACTTGCTGCCATCGGTCCGGCGAGACCTCGAGGATTTAGTGCGGATCGAGTCCGTGTGGGCCGATCCGGCCCGTCGCGATGAGGTACACCGCAGCGCCCAAGCGGTAGCGGACCTGTTGTCCCAGGCCGGTTTTGGCGATGTGCGTATCGTCAGCGAAGGCGGCGCGCCCGCCGTGATCGCCCGGCATCCCGCGCCCGCGGGCGCGCCCACGGTGCTGCTGTACGCGCACCACGACGTACAGCCCGAAGGCGACCGCAGCCAGTGGAACTCGTCGCCCTTCGAGCCGACGGAGCGCGACGGGCGGCTGTACGGCCGGGGCAGCGCCGACGACAAAGCCGGTATCGCAACGCATTTGGCGGCGTTTCGGGCGCACGGCGGCCAACCACCGGTCGGCGTCACCGTTTTTGTGGAAGGCGAAGAGGAATCCGGGTCGCCGTCTCTGGGCCGCTTGCTCGCCGCCCATCGCGATGCGCTGGCGGCCGACGTGATCGTCATCGCCGACTCGGACAACTGGAGCACCGAAGTCCCGGCCCTGACGGTGTCGCTGCGCGGCATGGTCGACTGCGTGGTCGAGGTTGCCACGCTCGACCACGGGCTGCACTCCGGTATCTGGGGCGGCGTCGTCCCCGACGCGCTGAGCGTGCTGGTGCGGCTGCTGGCCAGCCTGCATGACGACGACGGCAACGTGGCCGTGCCGGGGCTGCACGAAAGTATCGCTGCCGCTGTGGATTACCCGCCAGAGCGGGTGCGTGCCGACTCTGGTCTGCTGGACGGGGTATCCGAGATCGGCTCGGGTCCGGCGCCGCAGCGGTTATGGGCCAAACCGGCGATCACCGTGATCGGCATCGACACCACGCCCATCGACAAGGCGTCGAACACGCTGATCCCACGGGCCCGCGCCAAGATCAGCATGCGCGTCGCGCCCGGCGGCGACGCCGCGGCGCACCTGGACGCGCTGACCGGGCATCTGCAACAGCACACCCCGTGGGGTGCACGGGTCAACGTCATCCGCGGCGACATCGGCGAGCCCTACGCCATCGACGCCAGCGGTCCCGTTTATGACGCGGCGCGGGCGGCGTTTCGGCAGGCCTGGGGTGTCGATGCGATCGATATGGGCATGGGCGGTTCGATCCCGTTCATCGCCGAGTTCGCCGCGGCCTTCCCGCAGGCGAAGATCCTCGTCACCGGGGTCGAGGACCCCGCAACCCAAGCACACAGCATCAACGAGAGCCTGCATCTGGGTGTGCTGGAACGCGCGGCAATCGCCGAAGCGTTACTGCTGGCGAACCTGGGCTAAGCGGCTAGACGGACAGGTCGCGCCGCAGCGTGGCGACGTGGCCTTTAAAGATCGATCGTCGCGCCGCATACTGCTTCTACAAGCAGCCATTCGTTCGCAGGAGACGCCGCGGTGACTACGGAAGACACCCTGACCGGCGACGCCGGCAAGACCATGCGCTACCACTTTGATCGCCACACCCCGGAGTACCGCGAGCGGTTCACCGAGATCACCGAGGAGATGCACGCTAGGTGCCCGATGGCGTGGACCGATACCTACGACGGGCACTGGGTGGCCGCGGGCAGCCGGGAAGTCTTCGAGCTCGCTCGATGCCCGCACGTGTCCAACGACCGCGACGTCACCGGCGAAGGCTCCGGCTATAAAGGCATCACCATTCCCCCGCTGCCGCAGGGGGCCGGCGTCCGTGGCGGCATGCTCGAGATGGATGAACCCGAGCACACCGCCTACCGCAGCATCCTCAACCCCTACCTGTCGCCGGCCGCGGTCAAACGCTGGGTGCCGTTTGTGGACGAGATCGTGCGGGCGAGCATCGACGAGAAGATCGAAGTCGGGCGAATCGACTTCGTCGACGATCTCGCGAACATCACTCCCGCCGTCCTGACTCTGGCGATGATGGGCGTCCCGCTGAAAAAGTGGACGCTGTACTGCGAGCCAGCCCACGCCGGCGTATACACTCCCGCCGATTCCCCAGACGCCCCAAAGGTATTGGAGCAGACGATGGCGATGGGAATCGATCTGTTCAACCACCTCCTCGAGATCCGAGAGAACCCACGCCCCGGCCTGGTGGACGCGCTTGCAAGACTCCAGATCGACGGCAAACCAGCGCCCGACCTCGAACTGCTCGGAATGCTCGGCTTGATCATCGGCGGAGGTTTCGACACGACGACGGCGCTGACCGCGCATGCACTCGAATGGCTGGGCGAAAACACCGAGCAGCGCGAGTTGCTGAAGCGGGAATCGGACACGCTGCTCGACTCCGCGACCGAGGAATTCCTGCGCTACTTCACGCCGGCCCCAGGGGACGGTCGCACGATCGCTGCCGACCTCGAATTAGCGGGCACGCAATTCAAGGAAGGCGAGCGCCTGTGGCTGTCCTGGGCGATGGCCAACCGCGACCCCGCGGTGTTTCCCGATCCGAATCGACTGGACCTCGACCGTAAGAACAACCGGCACTTCAGCTTCGGGCTCGGCATCCACCGCTGCATCGGATCCAATGTTGCGCGGGTCGTGTTCAAGTCGATGCTGACGGCGGTGCTCGATCGGATGCCTGACTACCGCTGCGATGCCGAGGGCACCGTGCATTATCAGACCATCGGGGTGATCCAGGGCATGCAGCACCTTCCAGCCACTTTCACGCCCGGCAAGCGGCTTGGACCGGGGATCGACGAAACCCTGGAGAAGCTGCAGCGGGTTTGCGATGAACAAGGGATTGCACGGCCGATCACCGAGTACAAGGACCCCGCCGTCATCGGCTAGGCGTCGGTCGCGCACCCCGACTTAGCACCGGTCGTACCAGTTGTCCGAAAGCAGGCTTGGCGGGCAATAGCCGGCAGGGGGCTGTAAGAGCTCCCCAGGCCCAAACGTCCGGTAGCGAAAATTGTGGCAGACACTCATGTCCCAGGTGATAGGCGCGCCCGACTTGGGGAGGGGTTTTCCGGGGCACCAGCAGAAGTACGGGGATTCGGGACAGCCGGACGGGTCGGCTTGGGCGGTGCCTGCGGACAGCCCGAAGCCGTCCATCGCGACGCCGCCCGCCAGCAGCGTCCCGGCCACGATCCGCTTCAAGGTGGGGGTGGTGTTCATCGCGTGCTCCTCTGCCTATGCACTCGCCGTTGTGAGGAGTACATAGGGACGTGTTTGCTACCGATCCCAACAATGGCATCCCGCTCTTGCAAAGCTCTTGCGTTCGCTTGATTGCGGGGCAGGCACCCCGGGGGTCGCCCGTTGCGCTCGAATCAGGTCTCAAATTTTGTTGTCGTGCGTTCGGCCACCGCTCCGAGCTGTCCTCTACACGTAAAGCTGGCAACGCTCAACGAGGATCTTGGCCAGCCGTTCGGGTTCGCTGACCATGAGGTCGTGGCAGGTGTCAAGTTCGATGAGCGTGTGCACCCCGCCGAGGGCGTCGATGCACCGGCGTTGCGCCTCAACCGAGAAGGTGCGGTCGCGGCCCGTCAGGATCCAAGTACGCGCCACGTCGGTGGGCAGGGCGCTGCGGTCAACCTTCTCCAGCACGACCGTTGGTGACTCTGGGTAGAACCGCTCCCTGACGAATTGGCGCTGTGCACGCGTCATGCCGTTACAGAAGGTGAACATCGCCCACGCAGTGGGTATCGTCGCGGCTTTTCCCTTGCGCGCCTTGGCCGCCGACTCACGGCGCGCGTACCATCCCAGCACGCCCGGGATCGTGTCGACGAAGGCCGTGCCTTGCGGTGGGACAAACGCTGCGGCAAGGATCATCTCGCGCACCCGTTCCGAGCCAAGCTTGGTGACAACACCTGGCACGGTTAATCCCCCCATGGAGTGACCGACGATGACGACGTCGTCGAGTCCCGCTCCTTCGATGTCGACAACCACCGAATCCACCCAGTCGTCGATACGGGAGGTGGTCAGATCGCCGGGCTTGCCCCGGCGCCCCGGCAGGTCGACCGCGAGCACTGTCAACTCAGGATCCAAACGGTGAAGCTCGGTGACCGTGGGATCCCAGCAGTCACCGGCATGTTGGGCGCCATGAACAAGCACTAATGCTGGCAACGTCATGGTTTGCTTCCCTTCAACGCGGGACGCCCCGCAAAGCGAACAACCTCCGGGCTCTCCTGGCTCACTGATCGACCCGACTGGAAATCAGCTGACAAGTTCATGGGGTTTTTGGCAAATGACTGTACGCAACTGAGGTAGCGACGGGCCAGCACCGACTGTCCCGCATACGCGGTGCGGAGCTAATGGGCTAACTCCCCGCTACCTGATAGACAATCTGCTTAATCTTTGTTGTCGTGCGTTCGGCCTAAACGTCTAAGTCGCGCCGAAGCTTGGCGACGTGGCCGGTGGCCTTTACGTTGTACTGCGCAACGGCGATCTTGCCCTTTTCGTCGACCACGAAGGTGGAGCGGATCACGCCCGTGACCGTCTTGCCGTACAGCTGCTTCTCCCCGTAGGCACCGTAGGCAGTGAGCACCTTGCGGTCGGGATCGGACAGCAGCGGGAAGGTCAGCCCTTCGGCATCGCGGAACTTGGCCAGCTTCTCCGGCTTATCGGGGGAGATGCCGATGACGTCGAGCCCGGCGTCGTTGAGCTCATGCAGGTTGTCGCGGAAGTCGCAGGCCTGTTTGGTGCATCCCGGCGTCGAGGCCGCCGGGTAGAAGTACACGACGACACGGCGGCCCTGGTAATCGGCCAGCGATACCTTCTTAGCGTCGGCGTCGGGCAGGCTGAAGGCGGGCGCTTTGTCACCCGGGGCGAGCCGCGTGGTCTCAGTCAACGTAGATCCCTTTCAGTTCATCCAGACGTCGGCACTAGGGTAGTGCGTCAAGTGCACCAAGCGGACTACGGAGGACTTGGAGGACAGGAACGTGGCCGACCGGGACCCCGAAGCCATCAAGCAGGAGATCGATATCGCCCGCGACCAGCTCGCGGCAACCGTCGACTCGCTTGCTGAGCGCGCCAATCCTCGCCGTCTCGCCGACGACCTCAAGGTCCGGGTCATCGGGTTTGTGACCAAACCCGCCGTGGCCGTCACACTGGCCGGCATCGGGTCGGTGGTCGTGTTCGTGGTGATCCGACGGGTCAGGGATCGCTGACGCGCGAGAGTAGACAGACAGCTCTGTCTATTCCCCTGAGCTCTGCTAACGTCGGAGGCCATGGAGATCCTCCACCGGGAGGCCGTCGCGCCCGCCGGCGAATCACGACGGTCGCCATCCCCGGCCGATCGGTTGCTTGCGGTGGCGACAAAGCTCTTCGCGGCGCACGGGATTCGAGCGGTCGGGATCGAACGGATCCTGCGCGAGTCCGGATGCGCGAAAGCAAGTCTGTACGACTTCTATGGCTCCAAAGCGGCTTTGGTGCTCGCCTACCTGTCCCAGCTGGACCACGCCGATCGTCACAAGTGGGAAACGGCGGCGGCCACGCTGATCGATCCGACCGAAAAGGCTTTGACTTTCTTCGATCTCGCCATTGCCAACGGGTTGCGATGCGATTTTCCGGGGTGTCTGTATGCCAATGTCGCGACGGAGTTTCCGGGCGAGCGTTTTGAACCTATCGATGCCCACCGTGAATGGGTGCGGTCCTGCCTTACCGAGCTGATGACGTCAGCCGGCGCCAAGCGCCCGGATCAGACTGCCCGGCAGCTTCAACTGCTCTACGACGGCGCACTGGCCGGCTCCAAACTCGACCAATCTGTGGAGCCGATCCGCCTCGGCCGCCAGCTGGCCGCCGAGTTCATCGGCGGCGCCTGCGGCTGATTCAGATCAGCGCGATCTGATTACTCATCGCGGACGATCGCCGATGCCGTTGGGCGTCGCGGGGGATGCGTCGAGTCGCTGTCGCGCAGTCGCGCGCGTCCGGCATTGACCTTAAGTGGTTGCGCCACAGAGACTTTAACAAGCCATCCGCCGGACAGCCGGGCAGCTGAGCCAGCCGGGTGCCCACGGCAGTCCGCTGATCGGCCGTTCGGCGGGTCGATCTCTACTCGTCACCCCGATAGACAGAGCGGTCTGTCTGTGACAGCGTCAGCCTGACGCCGGTATCAGAACCTGGCGAAAGGACAGCAACGGTGGCAACGGGCACAGTACGAATAGTTGACGGCCACAAGCATTTTGGGACCGGCAGCCACGCGCTGGCCAGCATCGACCTGACCATCGACGACGGCGACTTCCTGGCGATCCTTGGACGAAGCGGAAGTGGTAAGTCGACCTTGCTGCGGGTGATCGCCGGCCTGGAGGAGCTGACCTCCGGAACCGTCGAATGGTCCACGGGCAACGGCGTCGCGCGCCCGCACACCGGTGTCGTCTTCCAGCAGCCGCTGCTCATGCCGTGGTTGACCGCGGGCGAAAACGTGGTGTTCGCAGGACGATTCGCTGCCAACCGACAGTCGTTCCAACCTGAGTACGCCCAAGAACTCTTGCGGCGCTTCGACTTGGAGCGGGTGGCTGAGCAATACCCCGACCAGATCTCCGGCGGGCAGGCTCAGCGTGTCTCGATCATCCGGGCAGTCGCCACCCGGCCCCGGCTGTTGCTGCTCGACGAACCGTTCAGTGCCCTGGACCCCGCAATCCGTGGGGATCTGCGGACCTGGCTGGCCGACCTCGCCGCCGAGCTCGGGATCACCGTCGTGTTGGTCACCCACGACGTCGACGAGGCTTTGCAGCTGGCCAGTCGCATTGTGCTGCTCGGTGCCGACGGGCGGATACGCCAGGAATGGCAACCCGCCCACGACGGTACCAACGGTGAACTGCGGCAAGAGATCCTGGATCACTATCGGGTGGCCGAACGATGAGCGGGCGGCTGCTCACCCGGCGGTCACTGCTGGCCAGCACCGTCACCGTGGCGGCGGCGGGGGGCCTGGCTGGTCTGGCCGACCTCGCTCACGCCGCGACGGTCGACCGGACCAACACCAGCGGACAGCTTCGTATCGGGTACCTGCCGATCACCGACGCCGCCCCGCTGCTGATCGCACATGCGGCCGGGCTCTATCAGCCGGGCGTGGTGAGTTCGGCCAAGCCGGTGCTGTTCCGCAGCTGGGCGTCGCTGGCCGAGGCGTTCGTCACCCGCCAGGTCGATGCCGTGCACATGCTGATGCCGATGGCCATCCAACTGCGATTCCTGCTGGGTAGCTCGGTTCGGGTGCTGGGCTGGAACCACACCAACGGTTCGGCATTGACCGTCGCGCCCGACATCACCGAGCTCGGACAGCTGGCCGGAACGCAAGTGGCGATACCGTTTTGGTGGTCGATCCACAACATCATCCTGCAAGAGCTGCTGCGCGCCCACGACCTGGTGCCGGTGGTGCGCCGCAGCGCCTCGCGCAGTGCCAGGACCGTCGAGCTGATCGTGATGAGCCCGTCAGACATGGTGCCGGCGTTGGCCAATCGATCGATTGGTGGCTACGTGGTGGCCGACCCGTTCAACGCAATGGCTCAAGTGCGCAAGATCGGGCGCATCCACACCTTCCTCGGCGACGTGTGGCGCGATCACGCCTGCTGCGTGGTGCTGGCTCACCAAGACCTCATCGACAATCGGCCGCAGGCCGCCGCGTCCCTCGTCAATTCGATTGTGCTTGCGCAGCAACGTATCAACACCGACCGTCCCGCGGCGGCGACGGCACTGTCTTCGGGGGCTTACCTGCCCCAGCCGGTGGCGGCCATCAAGACCGCGTTGACCTATCGTGCCCAGGATTACCATGTCGCGCACCCCGACTGGCAGCCACAGCGTCTGGGTTACCAGCCGTTCCCGTTCCCGAGTTTCACCCGTCGGCTGGTGGAGGCCATGCATGACACCGTTGTCGACGGTGACCGGGATTTCCTGAATCGAATCGACCCGTCCGCTGTGCATACGCAATTGGTCGACGACACCTTCGTGCGAACCGCGTTGGCTGCACACGGCGGCCCGGAAAGTTTTGGCCTTCCGTCCGATCTGACCCGAGTCGAACAGGTACAGCCGCTATGACCACCAAGGGAATCAGCCCCGTCGAGACATCAGCACCGGGCGAGGCGGTCACACCGGCGACGACGTCGACATGCAAATGGTCAGTTCTGCGGCGTTGGTGGCCACCGGCGCTCGCGATAGCGGCGGCGGTGGGGATCTGGTGGCTGGCCACGGCCGTGCTTGCCTCCCCGCAATCACTGTTGCGCCAGACCACGCCGGGGCAGGTGGCCAAGTCACTGGTTGAGCTCTACCACCGCGGGGTGCTGCTGTCCGACACCGAGGTCAGCCTGTGGCGACTGCTCGTCGGATTGTTAGTCGCCGCCGTTATCGGAGTTTCGGCCGGCCTACTCATCGGATTGAACGACGTCGCCGACCGCGCCACCCGGCCGGTGGTGCAGTTTCTCCGGATGATCTCACCGCTGTCGTGGGCGCCAATATCGGTGGCAATCTTCGGAATCGGCAACCAGCCGGTGATCTTCCTGATCGCAGCCGCGGCGGTGTGGCCCATCCTGATCAACACCGCGGCCGGCGTGCACGCCGTCGATCCCGGCTACCTGCAGGTGGCCAAATCGTTTGGGGCAACTCGCACCGAGCTGCTGACCGTCGTGGTGTTGCCCGCAATCCGCGGCCACTTGCAAACCGGCTTGCGCGTCGCGCTGGGCATCGCCTGGGTTGTTCTGGTGCCGGCCGAAATGCTCGGTGTGCGTTCCGGTCTGGGATACCAGATCCTCAATGCGCGTGACCAGCTCGCCTACGGCCAGGTGGTTGCGGTGATTGTGGTCATCGGCGTCATCGGTTACCTGCTGGATCTCATTGCGCGCCGGGCACTTTCGTCGGCCCGAGGCGACCGTTGATGCGGTAGTTCAGGCCATGCCGGCAGCGGAGCTGCGCTGGACGTGTACGGGAAGGTCATCCGCCCAGGGTTGGGTGGTGACCATGTCGTCGACGTCGACGTAGCCGCGCTCGAATTCTCCGGTCGCCGCATCGACCAGCCGGTACTCCTGGGTCTGTGTGTGGATGGGCTGCGCGTCGAGAATCACCACCCGGACGTCGCCCGGCTCGAATCCGCAGCGCTCCTGCAGCGCCTCGATGAGGCATTCGTTGTGCAGATGCCCGTCGCCGAAGTTCCAGCCAAGCACCATCGCGCACAGCGTCTCGCCCTCGCACAGGTTGTAGTCGTCCTCGTCGTATCCGGCCAGCGCGCGGTGCACCAGGGTGTAGAGCGCGCGGCCGTGGGTGTTCATCCCGCGGAACGCCATCGCGAGGTGCAGCGGAACCAGGGTCTCCTCTTTTGAGCCGTACAACCGCTCGAGCTGGAGGTGCTGCATCGGGCCTAGTGCGTGGGATCCGGTGCGGAACTTGTCGTCGACCGACGGTTTGACGCACCACACCGTGGTATCCCAGTTGCCGGCGTAGTAGCGCATGCCGGGCAAGAAGGACACCTTGCGGGGGAACAGGTTCCCGACGACGACGATTCCGGCGATGACCGCAAATAGCAGGATGGGCCATGGGCTGGTCAAATCCGACAGCCCAAGGTGGGCGTGTCCCACGAACAGCCACAGCACCCCGAAGATCATGAACACGTTCCACTCGAGCGGCACCCCCATCGGGAAGGCCAGCAGGATGTTCAGGTGGAAGACGATCATCACGAACGCGGCGATGGTGGTGGGCCAGCCGCCGTGCGAGAAGAACAGCGCCAACGGCACCAGCCCTTCGATGCCGGTGGAGAAGTGGGCGATAAAGCCCGCTAATCCGCTGGGCCGCAAGTCATCGGGGTAATGCTTGAACATCGACCGTTTGAGCGGTCCCGACGGGATGAACGGGTTGTTCGCCAGCATCGTGGAGATCACGAAAGGGAAGTGGCGGTTGAGCTTCGACGTCGCCGCGCCCAGCCAGATCACCATGAAAACCAATTTGGCGCCGACGACGATGTCCGCCCCGGAGAACAGGAACACCAGGGCCAGCGGCGCGTACACCTCGGCGCGGGCCGCCAAGAAAATGATCTTGTCGCGCAGGCCCATGACCACGAGGACCCCGAGGATGGCGACGGTCTGCCACCACGGCAGCACGCCAATTGCGGTGCCCAGCGCGGGAATTGGCCCGGTGCCGTCCGACACCAGCGCCGTCGCCAGCAACACCAGCAGGGCGCCGTAGAGCAGCGCGTCGAATGGAGTTCGGTTGCTGCCCTTGGTCAGCGGCACCCGGCCGGGCCAGGGAGGAAGTCGGATGGTGCCCGGCCGCAGCCAGTACAGGATCGAACCCATCGGTGGGAAGTAGCGTCCAGCCAGCGGACCGAAGCAGCAGCCGAGGCCGATGACCTCGAACAGCATCGTGTAGAGGACGGCCTTCTCGAACACAATCGGTTCGGTCCACCAGGAGGCGACGTCGGTGAATCCACCGATCCCGGCCGTGGTCCAGGCGAACACCCAGCCGCCGAGGATGTAGAGGCCGATCTTGATGCCGTACATCACGTGCATGATCAGCGGAGTGCCGAAGCCGTTCTCGGCGATGTGGCGCACCATCGGCACCACCCGTTCGGCGCGCGGCTTCTGACTCCACTCGGCCATGTCGTCGATGACGGGCAGGTTGGGCTGGATGAACCCCATTGCGGCTCCTTCGACGCAGCTCTTCTCGCGGGCGCGAGTCGGCAGTGCCGACAGCAAACGCGGTCACGAAGAAACTACATCGAGGGACGTGCCGTGTGACCCGAAATCCCGTTGACTGGGCGCAATAGGGCGGTCCGCGGTCCGCGATCCGCCCGTCAGATTCGGATCAAATCCCGGAGCAAAATGTTGGCCAGGCAGGTACGCTCCCGAAAGTACTTACGGCGCCAGCGCTCTCACCAGCGACTCTGGCCGAGCAGTGGGGGGAGCAATGGAGTCGCCGCGGTCACTTCGACGTGTTTTCAGATCGGCGTTGGTCGTTGGATCGGTGACCACATTGGTCGCCGCGGCGACGTGTTTCGGACCGAATGTCTCGCTGGCGGACCCGCAGGTAGCATCCGGCGCACTTCCCGCGTACGAGTGGCCGAAACCGTTCGATGACGCGCTCAAGAACCTTGACGACGTGGTACAAGGGCCGCCGAAGGAAAAGTGGGATCCCCCTAAGGAATATCTACCGGCTACCAAGAAGTCCCTTATCCTTCACCGTGCTAAGAATAACCTGCCGCAGAAGTTCACGAGTAACGTAACGGTGAAAGGGCTGCCAAGCCTTACAAACTTTCATTTCGACCTGTCAAAAAAGCCCGGAGATAAAGGGTTTGACGCACCGCTTTTGGCCGAGAATTTCGGAAACAAATCAGAACCTAAGCTGGCATTCCTGTCAGGTTACTATACCTACGATAACAACAATGATATTTGGGTCGATTTCGCTAACCATAAACTCGGCGGCGGTGTCTGGGGCCATGGGATGGTACAGGAAGAAATGATGGCGTTGTCGATGCCCGAACTCGCCGATGCGGCCGCCATGAACAAATATGACGTCCGCACTGACAGCACTAAAATGGGGGCGTATGCCAGCAATCCATTGCCGCTGCTGTTCGAGAACGTCCAGCGAACGATCTATGTTCCTGACGATTTCTACAAGGACGGGTGGGAAAAATTGAAGCTGGATCCGTTCACGGCTGATCTCAACAATGCGGCGACATATCATCCTCCTCTGGTCGCAAACGTCCTGGCCCTCGCGGTGGAGCACCTCCCGAACTCGGACCGCAGCACGCAATACAATCCCGACGTGATGATCGACCTGTTCAACACATTCGTTGCTGGCTATTCGCTGGCCAAAGAGGCTATGCCCGGCACCAGAATCAACACGGGCAACATCGGCACCGGAGACTTCAAGAACGATCCAAAAGTCATATATGTGCTTCAGAGGCTGGCTTGGCGACACATCGGCGGCCTCAACGTGCGCTATTGGAGTGTGGGTAGCATTAAGAACGATGGCGACACGGCTTATGAACTCATCATAAAGCACTGGGAAAATGACAAAGACAAGACCGTGAAGAACCTGCTGTTGTGGGCCTCCGCCTGCCTCAACGATGTGAATAATTGCAATAAGTAGAATTACACTGAGGACGTGCCGAAGGCATTGGTTTTGAATCCTTGGCGCGGGTTGAGTGCGCCAGCATGACCGAGCGGTAAGGCCCAAGAGATTGGCCGTTGTGGTGCGCCGTCAGGGTTTCGAACCCCGGACCCGCCGATGTTGCGAGGGTGCTTCTCAGTGTGCGGCTGCAGTCGGGTAACCAGTGCTCGGATCTGGCGGTGCTGACCTGTAGGGATGGGCTTCGGCGGGAAGCTATGAGGGTATTGAAGTTACAATTCCTGGCGGCTGAGCCGAGCGGGCGCGCGGCTCTCGCATTTCATTTCGCCGGGTGTGCACGTGGGGAGTTAGATCCGCCATGAAATTTGTGCTCCAAGCTGGGGAAGCCGCGGCGATGTCGAGCCCTGCGCCGCTGTCGGCCGTGAGCTGATGCGCAGGGGCCACGAGGTGCACGTGGCAGTCCCACCCGACCTGGTTGGTTTGGTCGAGTCTGCTGGGCTCGCGGCGGTCGCGTACGGCGTGGATATGAAAACCACGATGGCAGCGCTGCGTAACTTCTGGACGTGCTTGTTCCGCCACCCCTGGAGGATCCGAAATCTGCTCAGGGCGTACCGCGAGGCTTGGCAGCTCGTCACCCGGTGCCGCGGCGAATTGAGCACGACGCTGATGTCGCTCGTGGACGGGGCCGACCTCCTGTTCACCGGCCTGCCTTTCGAGCAGCCTGCGGCGAATATCGCGGAGCATTACGACATCCCATTGGCCACACTGCATTACGTCCCGGCGCGGGCCAACGGCCGCGTGGTTCCGTCCGTGCCGGCACCGGTGACCCGCTCCGTGATGACCATGATCTGGTGGTTTGTTTCGCGCCTGATGGCGAATCCCGATCGCGCGCAGCGCCGGGAATTGGGCCTACCCGTCGCGAAGGGCTCGTCGTCGCGGCGAAGCGCCGAACGCGGATCGCTGGAGATCCAGGCCTACGACGAGGCGTGCTTCCCGGGGCTGGCAGCCGAGTGGGCGAGATGGGAGGGCCAACGGCCGTTTGTTGGCTCGCTCACGATGGAGTTGCTGACGGACACCGATGACGAGGTCGCGTCGTGGATCGCAGCGGGACCACCGCCGATTTACTTCGGCTTTGGCAGCATGCCGCAGTGCTCCGCGGTCGATTCGGTCACCGAGACGGTCGCCATGATCGCTGCAGCCTGCGCGCAGTTGGGTGAGCGGGCGCTGGTGTGTTCCACCTGGGGTGACTTGAGCCAGGTCCCGCATTTCGAGCACGTCAAGGTCGTGCCCGTCGTGAACTTCGCGGCGACCTTTCCGGCGTGCCGCGCGCTCGTGCACCACGGAGGCGCCGGCACCACCGCCGCGGGCCTGCGCGCCGGAGTCCCCGCGGTGATCCTGTGGACCTTGCCCGATCAGCCGATCTGGGGAGCCCAGCTTGAACGGCAGGGGCTGGGTACCGTCCGGCGCTTGTCGAGCGCTACTCAGCAAACGCTGATCGCGGACCTTCGCACCGTCCTCGCCCCGGAATACGCTGCCCGGACTCGGCAGTTCGCCGGCCAGATGAGCAAACCCGCCGACAGCGTCACCAACGCCGCAGATCTTCTGGAAAATCTGGCCGACGTGAGGTGTATGGTTCGCAGCCGGGTTCACGCCGAGGTCGCCGACCTCGATCGGGTCGCAAGCGATGGATAGTCGGTGGAAATAGGTCTTTGGCGCGCCGTCAGGGTTTCGACCCCTGGACCCGCTGATTAAGAGCGGGCTGCGGCTTCGCGCCGAGCCTTCTCTTTCACGTGGGTCGAGCAGCAGTGCACCATTTCGCAATGGTATCGGTCACTACAATATTGCGAACAATAAACTGACGCGGCCGGAAGCCACTCCGGATCTGACAGGTCACGCCATCGGTCGTTCGGATCGAATGTGTGGCCGCAATGCACGCAGACCTTGATCTTGACCTTGGTCTTGGTAGCCATGCAGGTCAGGATACGCGCCACGGACCTAAATTGGCGAGCAATCGACGCCTCGTAAAACAGATGGCGCGCAATTCGAAACAACGTCGTTTGCGCCGGCCAATTAATTAATTTCTGAAACTAACTCAGCTGTCTCCGATTCTCACTGACGCCGCAGGTCGACACGATCGCGGTCATTTCAACAAGATCGACGGGCCACAGGTCCACGTGCAGAAAATCAGGACTCACAGCGAAATCGCCTGTAGCGCATAACGTTTCCATGTTTGCGACTCCACAATCGTCTTCGAGGGCCTTTCGCCTTACGGACACGGCCGTGGGTATCGCTCTGTTGACCGTCGCTTTGTGCTGTCCGCGCGCGAGTAGCCCACCCTGGCGTCACGTCGTCGCCTAGCAAACTGATCAAGTGGAGCACAACGAGCGGTGCGGCTCCGGCGCGACGGCGTACCGCAGGAATTAACTCAGCAGCTATGGCGTTCGGCTAGCGGTGGCGCACGCGACGAGATGCCCTAAAATCAGCCCGTCGGGCATTCCAATACGGGGGGCACGGTGTTGAGGCTTCTCAAGCGGGCATGGGTTCCGCTGGTCGTGGTCGTGGCCCTGATCATCGGCGGCGTTGCAGTGGGTCGACTCAACGGCGTCTTCCCAGGACCCGGCGTGCCCAAGCCCGATCCCCGGGATGCGACCCCGCCGTACGCGGCCAAGACCGCCATCTACGAAATCCTGGGACCGCCCGGGACGACTGGCGTCGTCAACTGGATGGACGCGGATGCACAACCGCAGAAGGCCAACTTCACCACGTTGCCGTGGTCGCAGACGATCGTCGCCGAGATGCCCGGCATCTTCGCCTACGTCGTCGCCCAAGGTGACGGCCCCTCGATCGGCTGCCGGATCACCGTCGACGGCAAATTGGTCGATCAACAACAAGTCAACACGCGTGACGCGCAGGTCTCCTGCTTGGACAAATCCGCGTGACCGACAACACGAGCGACACGGACGAAATCCCCGTCGCACCGCGTACCGAAGTTGAGCGCAAACCGCGGCTGGCCCATGCCATCCGCATCCTGGCGCTGCCGATCGTCGTGATCTGGCTGCTGATTGCGGTCGGCGTCAACGTCTTCGTCCCACAATTGGAGGCGGTTGCCGAGGACGTCTCGGTGCCGCTCTCGCCATCCGACGCGCCTTCGGTGACCGGGATGAAGCACATCGGACAGAAATTCAAGGAGTACGACTCCGACAACCTCGTCCTAGTGACCCTGGTCGGTGACAAACCGCTCGGCCAGGACGCTCACCAGTACTACGACGATCTGGTCAAGAAGCTCCAGCAGGACACCCAACACGTCGAGCATGCGCTGAATTTCTGGGGGCAGCGATTCACGTCCTCGGGTGTCGAGAGCTACGACCACAAGGCCGCTTACGTCCAGGTCAACCTGCGCGGTGACCAGGGCGGCGCCGTCGGCGACAAGTCGGTTGACTCGGTTCGCAAGATTGTCGCGGACTCGAAGCCGCCGCCGGGGGTGAAGGCCTACGTCGCGGGTCAGGGAGCCCTGACCGACGACACGATCGTTGTCGGTAACGCCAGCCTGTTCAAGATGACGATCATCACCGTCATCATCATCGCGATCATGCTGATGTTCGTCTATCGGTCCATCGGCACAGTGCTGCTGACGATGGTGATTCTGTTCGTCGGACTGGCCACCGGCCGAGGCGTGGTAGCGCTGCTGGGCGACACCGGCATCATGGGGCTGTCGACTTTTGCCGTCAACTTGCTGACGGCGCTGGCCATCGCGGCAGGGACCGACTACGCGATCTTCATGGTGGGCCGCTACCAGGAGGGTCGCGAGCGGGGGCTGGACCGCGAAGCCGCCTACTACGACACCTTCGCCGGGGTCAGCAAGGTGGTTCTGGGCTCGGGTTTGACGATTGTTGGGGCGCTGGCCTGTCTGCATTTCACTCGGCTGCCCTACTTCAGTTCGCTGGCGTTTCCGTGCGCAATCGGTCTGCTGGTGGTCGTTGCGGCCGGGGTGACCCTGACACCCGCGCTGATCGTGTTTGCGAGCGGCTTCGGCCTGTTCGATCCGAAGCGGGAGTTCAACTACACCCGGTGGCGCCGTGTGGCGACGGCCATCGTCCGGTGGCCGGCACCCATCCTCGCCACCTCGGTCATCCTGGCGATTGTCGGCGCCCTGGGATTGATGGGCTTCAACCCGCGCTACAACGACCTGTACTACCTACCGCAGAGTGCGTCCTCAGTTAAGGCGTACACCGCGGCCGATCAACACTTCACCCAAGCCCGTTTGAACCCGGACCTTCTGATGATCGAATCGGACCACGATCTGCGCAATCCCACCGACATGCTGGTCCTGGACAAGGTTGCCGGCGCCATGTTCCGGGTGCCCGGCATCGAACGGGTGCAGAGCATCACCAGGCCGCTCGGCCCGCCAATTCAAGACGGATCCATTCCGTTCCAGCTCAGTGTGCAGACCGCGCCCATCCGGGACAACCTCAATTACCTGAGGGCCCGTGTCGGCGACATCAAGAAGATCACCGGTTTCCTCGACACTCAGATCGCCCTATTAGAGCGCCAGTACAAGGTGACCCAGGATCTCGCGAACGCGGCGGATGACAGCTCGAAAACCACGGGCGACACGGCGGCGATCACGGATGAAATCCGGGACCACATCGCTGATTTCGACGACTTCTGGAGACCGATTCGCAGTTACTTCTATTGGGAGAAGCACTGCTACGACACCCCGATCTGCTGGTCGCTACGAAGCCTGTTCGACGCCCTGGACGGGTTCGATAAGCTCGCCGAGCAATTCCACAAACTCACGAAAGACCTGAACGATACGGCTAGAGCCACGCACGAACTGCTGGCGATTATTCCTGAGAATATCGCTGTCTCGAAGTCGATCCGCGATACGACGCTGACCATCTACAGCACGTTCGACAGCCTGATCGATCAGTTCGACCGGCTGACCGACACGAACGCCGTGATGGGCAAGTCCTTCAACGATTCTCAGGTGGAGAGCATCTTCTACCTGCCGCCCGAGATTTTCCAGAACTCGGACTTCCAGCTGGGCTTGAGCTTGATGGTGTCGCCGGACGGCAAGGCTGCTCGCTTCATCATCACTCACGCCGTGGATCCGGCGACGACGGAGGGAATCTCATCCGTCCCTCAGGAGCGCCAAGCGGCCAAGGAGGCGCTGAAACTCACCTCGCTGCAGAACGCCGACATTTACCTCGGCGGTACGGCCGCGACGTTTTACGACATCGCCCTCGGCGCCAAGTACGACCTGATGATCGCCGGGGTGGCCTCGATCGTGCTCATCTTCATCATCATGGTGATCGTCACCCGGGCTTTGGTCGCTGCGGGCGTCATCGTCGGCACGATCGTGATGTCGCTGGGGGCCGCCTTCGGGTTCTCGACCCTGATCTGGCAGCACCTTCTTAATTTCCAGTTGCACTGGGTGGCAACCGAATTCGCGTTAATCGTACTCTTGGCCGTGGGGTCGGATTACAACCTGATGCTCGTGTCCCGGATCGAGGAGGAGATCGGAGCCGGCCTGAAAACGGGACTCATCCGCGGCATGGGTGTTACCGGCCCGGTGGTGACTGCCGCCGGTGTGGTGTTCGCCGTCACCATGGGCACGATGATCACCAGCGATCTCCGGGCGATCGGCCAATTCGGCACGACGATCGGCATCGGCCTGCTGTTCGACACCTTCGTCGTCCGATCGTTCATCACGCCGTCGATCATGACGGTGATGGGACGCTGGTTCTGGTGGCCGAAGCGGGTACGGGTCCGCCCGGCCAGCCAGATGCTTCGGTCCATCGGGCCGCGCCCGCTGGTTCGTGCACTGTTGTACCAGCCGCGGCACCCGGGCCCGCCGGATCAACAGACGTAGCATCCGAACGGCACGCGCCCGCCGATTGCAGATTGTGGCCCGCCGTTGAAGCACCACACTCAACGATTGCCATTCAACTGCAATTAGTTTGGCGGTAGACGTTTTTCGGGTCGCACCAGCTTTGCTGGTACTCAACTATTGCCGACGATTCTCGCCCATTAGCGGTGAATAAGCGATGAGCGGCGGAGCCCCCGCGTGACAGGTTCACCGCGTCGTACGGCCGGCCCTCGACGTGCGTCCGCACCGGTGAACCCCCGCCGCAGGGCCACGCTTTCACACTCCCTATATTCCGAGCTGAGCATTTCGTTCATTCAGCAAGCTGGATCAAACGGACCACATTGGGCGATGGGACGGAGCAGAATCCGAAATGCGTAGGGCCCAAACTTGGAGTACAGGAAACGGATGAAAAGAACGAAGAAAATCATAACTTGCGCTTCAATGGCATCTTTCGGCTTCTGTGCGTCAATATTTCTCCCGGCTGGATCGGCTCACGCCGACATCTGCCCGTATCCCGGCGTTGGGTCCGGTGGCGGCGCTTTGTTCGCGCAAGGTGGCTTCTGCGACTACCCGACCGAGATCAACGGCTCGCATATGCATTGCGAGGCAGGTGGTTTCGGCGCCAACGGCATTATCGGCCAAACCGCTAGTGGCGGCGGTAGCTTCGCATTCGGCGGCGCTGGCATCGGCGCTCTTAGTTGTACGTGGCGCTGTCCAGACGGCGCGATGGCACCCGCACCTAACCCGCCAGGGTTATGGAGGGAATACATGGTGGTGATGCACTCGACGAATTTTTGCAAAGACCACATGGCACCGGACGGTTTTTGGAGCGCACCGGTTTTACCGACTGAGGGACTCCCGCCAGATGAGCGACCAACGGAATCACCGGAAATACCGGGACGGCCGATCCCCGCACCGGCACCACCAGCACCCGCGTTGCAAGTAACACCGGGGCTACCGGGAGCGTTAACACCAGGGATACCGAATCCGTAAACCAGTCGAGCAACTTCACCCGCCGTATTGGCGGCAGTACGCGGTCGTGGAGGCGTTGACCATGGCCAGCGCTTGCCGGCGGTGAGGCTTGGGGTGTTGGCGCGGACTTGTCGTGCGGCGGCAGGGCCGCGTGGGCAGGTCCGCACCGAGGTTGCGGACCTGCTGGACCGGATCATTTCCGATGAATAGGCGTTGGATCCGGTTGCCTAGCAGGGCTATTTACTGCGTTTGTGGTGCGCCGTCAGGGTTTCGAACCCCGGACCCGCTGATTAAGAGTCAGCTGCTCTACCAACTGAGCTAACGGCGCTTGGTCTGCCGAGACCGCGCTCGCGACAATAACAGGTAGTCCGTCGCGGAGCGAAATCCCGCAGCCTTCCATTGTAGGGCCTTGGTTGCCGGCCGATCTCTACCGTTTGCGGACTCCCATGGTCCTGACCTAGTGTCACGGGGCTTGTGTCACGCCGTGAACTGCCGGTTGCTCGAAGCGCCGGATAAGTGGATTCGAGTTACCACGTCGAGCGGCCGGAACCCATTACAATGCTCTGCAACTATTTGGGTCAGTGGTGACCGAACTGGGCGAGATCATATGGAAGGTCACTCGATGATGCCTTTGCGAACCAGCCGATCGTGGCTGGCTATCGCGCTGACTCTGTTTGCTGTCGTCGGCGCTGCCTGCAGTAATGGGCAAACCGCCGCGCCGGCGAAGGTCATCTTCGACAAGGGCACGCCGTTCGCTGACCTGCTGGTTCCCAAGCTCACCTCCTCGGTGACCGACGGCGCCGTCGGTGTCACGGTCGACGCCCCGGTGACGGTGAACGTTGCCGACGGGGTGATCGGGGCGGTCACCATGGTCAATGACAACGGCCGCACGATTGGCGGTCAGCTCAGCCCCGACGGACTGCATTGGTCCACCACCGAGCAGCTCGGCTACAACAGGCACTACACCCTGAATGTGAAGGCGCTCGGGCTGGGCGGGGCGGCGGGCCGCCAGATGAGCTTCTCCACCAGTTCCCCCGCTCACCTCACGATGCCCTACGTCGCTCCGGGCGACGGCGAGGTCGTCGGCGTCGGTGAGCCGGTGGCGATCCGGTTCGACGAGAACATCGCCGACCGGGCCGCGGCCCAAAAGGCCATCAACATCACCACCAACCCGCCCGTCGAAGGCGCGTTCTACTGGCTGAACAACCGCGAAGTACGTTGGCGCCCAGAGCATTTCTGGAAATCGGGCACGGCCATCGACGTGGCGGTCAACACCTACGGTGTCGACATGGGCAACGGGATGTTCGGCGAAGACAACGTCAAGACACACTTCACCATCGGCGACGAGGTCATCTCGACCGCCGACGACACCACCAAGATGGTGACCGTGCGGGTCAACGGCGAGGTCGTCAAGACGATGCCGACGTCGATGGGCAAAGACAGCACCCCGACGGCCAATGGTCCCTACATCGTCGGCGGCCGCTACAAACACATCATCATGGATTCCTCGACCTACGGAGTTCCGGTCAACTCGCCCAACGGGTATCGCACCGAAGTCGACTGGGCCACCCAGATCTCCTATAGCGGCGTCTTCGTGCACTCGGCACCGTGGTCGGTTGGTGCGCAGGGTCACACCAATACCAGCCACGGCTGCCTGAACGTGAGCCCCAGCAATGCCGAGTGGTTCTACGACCACAGCAAGAGCGGTGACATCGTCGAGGTCATCGACACTGTCGGGTCGACGCTTCCGGCCACTGAGGGCCTCGGTGACTGGAATATGCCGTGGGCACAGTGGAAAGCGGGCAACGCCAACACCTGATCCGCTACAGCCCGGGCAGGCACAGCCCGGGGAACGTCCAACGCCGACAGTAGTGACAGATAAAGCGAGGCGGCAGACAGCCCAGCGGCTTACCCGGGTTGCCTTCCGAGGCACCGGCCGAGCATATCAATGGATTTGCGCTTGCTCAGAGGCATTTTTGAATAATCTTGCGTCGATGGACTTGCGTCGCGGGACGATCGTCACGCAGCGGCTGATGGCCCGCTGCCGGCTTTTGGGGGCCGGTGTTGTAACTTCCGTCATTTTTCATTCATTCATCGCACGCTCTGAACCGCGTAGGGTGCCGGGATTATGAGTACTCCTTCGCCCGGGCCGGGCTGGTGGCTGGCGTCCGACGGTCAGTGGTATCCCCAGCGCTGGGAAAACAAGTTCGTCCATTACACCAACGAATCGTTGGATGCCCTGCTGGCAGAGGCAGCCCCCCAGCTGAATGCCTACGGCGAACAGGGTTGGGAGGTGGTGGCCTCACCAGTGCAACGAACCCAGGTCGCCAAGCACTTCAAGGATTACGACAAGGGCGGCGAGTTGTATTTCGAATGGAGCATTGTGTGCACCCTTAAAAGGCCGGTCCGCCCCGGCGGGTAAGCCGTCTACGAAATAGATTGCGGCACAGTGTAAAACGAAACACTATCGCCGGAGTTAGAACCCCGCGCGAGGTTGAATCCCCTGGGCACGAACGCCGTCGAGGCAGCCTTGTTTATAGACGGACTCGTCGTCCAAGTTGTAACCCTGGGCGACCTTGTCTGCTTTCAGCCGGCCGTCGCACGCCGCGACCGCGAGTTCGCCCTGATTGATCATGTGTCGAATTTCGCCACCCCGGCCGAAGTCGTAGCCCCGTTGGTACGCAGTAGAAGCGCTGCGGTCATTGCTTGCACAGCCAACGAGGCCCACTGCCGCGAGAGCGACGACACAAACGGCGCAGCCTGGACGTCCACGCCTAGCCCTGAGGATCGGCACAAGCGAACGCTACAACGTTCTGTTGATTGCTTCGCCTTGCTTCCGCCTGCGCTCCCTCGCTTGACCCCTAAAACTGAACGCATCTTCGGCGACGGCGACGGCGGATGGATCCGCCAATATCGAACTGGGGCAGTATATTTCGCACACCGGTCCAGGATGATAACTTCGCCGGCATCTGCGTAGCTGGGAGTCTGCTGAAGATTTCCTTCAGCCCTGGGTTGGGCGGCCAGCCCCTGGGGGGTCGGTTTGTTGGGATCGGTAGTGAGTCGGCTGTTGTGTGCTTGCCATGACGGCGCCGCGCGGAAGTGGCGGGTGCACAGAAAGGCAACCACCATGAAGACCCATCGGATCATTGCTGGGGCGCTGCTGGCAGGCGGCGTCGCGGTGGCCGGATTGGGGCTGGGCGTAGGTACCGCTCAGGCCAGCCCCGGAGACCTACGCTGGTGCCCCGGGGACCCACCGCCGAAGGCACTACAGCGGATGCCCGACGGCAGCACGATAGTTACTACCGTCAACCCAGCTTGGGATACGAATGTCTGCCACGACTACGTCATGAGAGAGGGCCAAGTCGGGGAAGGACTTTCCTGCCCGCTGCCCCAAATCCAGTGGTTTCAATGTCCATCAGGTAGGACTCCTGCCCCGCTCATACCGCTCGTCCCCAATAGGTAGTCGATGGCCTAACCCCAGCCAGGTGGCCATAGCGCTTCTGTGTGTTCATGCGACAAGTGATACCACCGGTCCCCGACGTCCGTCTCGGTGCTCAGAAGTGTTGTGCCCGTTGGATTTAACCGATTATCGCTTAGCTGTGGGTTGGCCGGTGGCAACCGCCGCGGGCACAACACCGTCGCACGCTAATCGCAAGGGAGCCTTCAAAAGAAAAAGATCAGAGGGCAGAAATGCCCCCTGATCTATTGGGGTGAGTGACGGGACTCGAACCCGCGACATTCAGGATCACAACCTGACGCTCTACCAGCTGAACTACACCCACCATGACTGCCTACCGGCCCAGGGCCCGCGTGTGCAGCGACTGTCGATACTAGCCGGTCGGTGGCTCCGCCGCCGAATCCTTTGTCTCCGACCCGCCCGCTGTGCCCTCTAGATCGGCGACCACCTGCGCGATTTCACTGGTAGACGGCCCTGGCAGCGGCACAAACGCGGTACGTCGATAGAACTGCAGCTCGAGGATGGATTCTTTGATGTCGGCCAGTGCCCGGTGGGCAAGGCCTTTGGCCGGCTGGCCGTAGTAGATGCGTGGGTACCAGCGGCGGCAGAGTTCCTTGATCGAGCTGACATCGATCATCCGGTAGTGCAGGAACGTGTCCAGGCCGGCCATGTCGCGGGCGATGAACGAACGATCGGTGGCGATCGAATTGCCTGCCAGCGGTGCCGTCTTGGGTTGTTTGACGTGCTGGCGGATGTAGTCCAACACCATCGCCTCGGCGGTTGCCAGGTCGACGGTGGACGCCCGCACCTCGTTGATCAGGCCAGAGCGCGTGTGCATTTCGGTGACCACCTCGACCATCGACGAGAGAGCGGCGTCGTCGGCGTGGATCACCACGTCGACTCCGTCGCCGAGAATGTTCAGCTCGGCGTCGGTGACCAGCGCTGCGATCTCGATCAACTTGTCCGAACCGAGATCAAGTCCGGTCATCTCGCA
Organism: uncultured Actinomycetota bacterium; assembly: GCA_963826365.1. Taxonomy (GTDB): domain Bacteria; phylum Actinomycetota; class Actinomycetes; order Mycobacteriales; family Mycobacteriaceae; genus Mycobacterium. Next base: position 691,461 of record CAWGXA010000027.1, read on the forward strand.
GTCGATCCACACCAATTCGTCCCGCACAGCGATCAGCGTAGGCGCACGTGCGCGCTGCCCTTGCCTCCCCCTGGGAAGTAGTGTGAGCGATGCCGAACTGTGCGGGCACGACAGGAAAAGAGGCGCAGCACGATGAGCACCGAATCTGCGGCCGGCGGGCCCGCGCAGCGAATTGCGAGCGGTTATGCCGTTGCCGGGCAGGCGCTGGAATTGGGCACCGTCGTCGTTGACGGCGCCGCCGATCCGACCGCGCAGGTTCGCATCCCGCTGGCCACCATCAACCGGCACGGCTTGGTGGCCGGAGCGACCGGAACCGGTAAGACCAAAACCCTGCAACTGATCGCCGAGCAGCTCAGTGCCGCGGGCGTACCCGTGCTGATGGCCGACGTGAAGGGCGACCTGTCCGGGCTGTCCCAGCCGGGCGAGAGCAACGACAGAACCGCCGCGCGCGCCAAGGACACCGACGACGACTGGCAAGCTACCGGGTTCCCGGTGGAGTTTCTGTCGCTGGGCACCGGCGGAGTCGGCGTGCCGATACGGGCGACCGTCGCCAGCTTCGGGCCGGTTTTATTGTCGAAAGTGTTGGGGCTCAACGCCACTCAGGAATCGACGCTGGGGCTGATCTTCCACTGGGCGAAGGACAAAAGTCCGCTGGTCACCATGAACGACCTGCGGGCGGCCATTAGCCACCTGACCAGCGATGAGGGCAAGGATGACTTGAAATCCCTTGGTGGGGTGTCGTCGACGACGGCGGGTGTCATCTTGCGATCGCTGGTGAACCTGGAAGGCGAGGGCGGCGACACGTTCTTCGGAGAACCGAAGCTCGACCCGCGCGACCTGCTGCGCGTCGACCAAGGGCGCGGCATCATCTCGCTGCTGGAATTCGGCGGCCAGTCGTTGCGCCCGGTCATCTTCTCGACCTTCCTAATGTGGTTGCTGGCCGACCTGTTCACGGTGTTGCCCGAGGTTGGCGACGTGGACAAGCCGAAGCTCGTCTTCTTCTTCGACGAGGCGCACCTGCTGTTCGCCGATGCGTCGAAGGCCTTCCTAGAGCAGGTCGAGCAAACCGTGAAGCTGATCCGTTCCAAGGGCGTCGGGGTGTTCTTCTGCACCCAGTTGCCGACCGACCTGCCCAATGACGTGCTGTCCCAGCTGGGCGCGCGGATTCAGCACGCGCTGCGGGCATTCACCCCCGACGACCAGAGGGCGCTGAGCAAGACCGTTCGCACCTTCCCGAAAACCGATGTCTACGACCTGGAGTCGGCGTTGACCTCGCTGGGAATCGGCGAGGCCGTCGTCACCGTACTTTCGGAGAAGGGCGCACCCACACCCGTCGCATGGACCCGCATGCGGGTGCCCCGTTCGCTGATGGCGTCGATCGGTAACGACGCGATCGCCGATGCGGCGAAAAGCAGTGCGCTGCAGGCCAGGTACGGCCAAACGATCGAACATCAATCGGTGCCGGTAGCGCAGTCGGCCTCCTCGGCGCCACCGGCGCAGCGGCCCGCCGGGCCCGACTATCCGCCGGTGCCAACCGACTTCGACATCCCGCCGATGCCCGCTCCCGCTGAGCCGAAGGGCCCGGCCATGTGGGAGGAAGTGCTGCAGAATCCGACGGTGAAAAGCGGCATCAATACGGCGATCCGCGAAGCGGTGAAAGCTATTTTCGGCAGCGGGCGTCGGCGGAAGTAGCGCCTACCCGCCGCCGAGCTTCTTGTAGAAGCTGCCGACGATCGGTGCCACGATCGCGCGGGGAGCGTAACCGCTGGCGACCGACATGGCCTTGGACGTCAAGCCTGGCACGATGCGCATCTTGTTGCGTGACAATGCATCCAGCGAAACTTGCGCAGTGTGCTCGGTCGAGATCCACAGAAATCCCGGTACCAGCCGTTCGACCAGCGAGCGTTCGGCGTCATCGGGTAGATCGGTGCGTACCGGTCCGGGAGCCAGCAGCGTGACGTGCACACCCGAGCCGCGCAGTTCGCCGCGCAACGATTCGCTGAAGGTGTTGACGAACGCCTTGGTGGCCGCATAGGTGGCGTTGTAGGGGATCGGCGAATTTCCCGCCGCCGAACCGGAGATCAGGATGCCGCCGGCCTTGCGCTCGATCATCCCGGGCAGCACTGCCAACGTAAGGTCGTGTACCGCAATGGCATTCAGCTGCACCTGGGCTTTTTCGGCAGCCGGGTCGAGTGTCGCAACGGGGCCGAAGGTCGCGGTGCCCGCGTTGGCGCACAGGATCGAGATGGGCCGCGCGGCCAGTTCGTCGCACAGCTTGGCGCGGTCGGCCGGGTCGGCAAGGTCGGCTGGTCGCACGTCGACGGCGACACCGTACTTGTCGGTCAGGCGGGCGGCCAGGTCGTTGAGTAAGTCCTCGCGTCGTGCGGTGACGATCAGGCTGTGCCCGCGCGCGGCCAGTTCGGTGGCCAGCGCTGCGCCGATGTTTTGCGAAGCCCCGGTGACGACGGCGCGCGCGTCGGGACGCGGAGTTGGTATCGGCATGGGCCCAATCGTAGACAGACCGCCCACGCCAACCCGCGACCACCGCGAGCCCGGCGTCACCGCGCGCAGCGGGTCGGGGCAGGGACACATAGAGTGCCGGGCATGGATCAGCCGGAATCGCCTTCGGGCAGGGTAGGGCGATCCCAGATCGTGGCGTGGGCGCTGTGGGACTGCGGTTCCACCGGGCTCAACGCGATCGTGGCGACGTTCGTCTTCTCCGTCTACCTGACCAGCAGCGTGGGACTGGGCATCGGCGGCGGCACCTCGCCGGCGAGCTGGTTGGGGCGGGCCGGAGCCCTCGCCGGCTTGACCGTGGCGCTGTTTGCTCCGCTGGTCGGCGTCTGGGTGGAGTCCCCGCACCGCAGGAGGGTGGCACTGAGCGTGCTGACCGGCCTGGCGGTGACGCTGGCCTGCGCGATGTTCCTCATTCGCGATCGCCCCAGCTACTTCTGGGCGGGGCTGGTGCTGCTGGGGGCGACGGCGGCCTGCGGTGACCTGGCCAGCGTCCCCTACAACGCCATGCTGCGTCAGCTCTCGACGCCGGCGACGGCCGGCCGAATTTCGGGCTTGGGCTGGGCATCGGGATACCTCGGCAATGTCCTGCTGCTGATGGCGATCTACGTGGGATTCATTTCCGGGTCCGGTGAGGGCCCGGATGCGGTGCGTGGGCTGCTGCGGTTGCCGCTGCACGACGGCCTCTACGTCCGCTACGCGATGCTGGCGGCCGCACTCTGGCTGGCGGTGCTGGCTTTGCCGTTGCTACTGAACGCACACCGGCTACCCGGCTCGACCGAGGTACACCAACCGACGAGCATGCTGGGTGGCTATCGCAAACTGTGGAACGAGATCTCCGCGGAGTGGCGCCGCGACCGCAACCTGGTCTACTTCCTGGGGGCCAGTGCCCTATTCCGAGACGGGCTTTCGGCGATATTCGCCTTCGGCGCTGTGCTGGGTGTCAACGCGTACGGCATCACCCAGGCCAACGTGCTGATATTCGGTGTGGTGGCAAGCGTTGTGGCCGCGATTGGCGCGCTGCTGGGAGGTTCCATCGACCACCGGATTGGATCCAAACCGGTCATCGTGGCGTCGCTGGTGGCGATCATCACCGTAACGCTCACGCTGATGGTGCTGTCAGGTTCGGTGGCCTTCTGGGCGTGCGGCCTGCTGTTGGCGCTGTTCATCGGACCGTCGCAATCGTCGGCGCGGGCCCTGCTGCTGCAGATGGTCAAGGACGGCAGGGAAGGCGTGGCGTTCGGCCTGTACACGATGACGGGTCGGGCGGTCGCGTTCGCGGCGCCGTGGTTGTTCTCCGTCTTTGTCGATGGCTTCGGTGCCGTTCGGGCCGGGCTGGGCGGAATCGCGCTGGTGCTCATCGCCGGACTGCTGGCGATGCTGGCGGTTCGTGTCCCGCCACGCCACAGCGCCGCGGTGCAACAGACCTAGCGCCCGGCGTCGCAGATGGTGATGCCGGCCCCGCTGCGTTGACGTACCTGAACCCCATCGACCGTCACGGTGCAGGTGACGTTGTGGCCGATGTTGATGATCGTGACGCTCGCCGGATGCGCGGCTGACTGGGACAAGCTGACCTGTTTGCTCCACGGCAACGACACGTTGAACTCGGTCTGTATGACGTCGCCGGTATCCCAATAGGTGATGCTGATCGCACGTCCGTCACCGTCGACGTTGTAGACGACGTTTTGGGTTGCGCCGGGAGTGCTCGGGCCGGTCGGGCTGGTAGCGCCGGGAGGCGGCAGCGGCAGCCGGCTGCGGGGCGTGGTGCGCGTCGACGGTGGGGTCGGGCTCTCCGCACTTGACCCCGGCATCGCGGGCAACGGCGGCACGGTGGTCTGGTCTTTGATTGCGCCGTTGGTCAACACCAGCGCGATCAGCAGCGCCACGACCAAGAGCACGGCCACTATGGCGGCGATCCACAACCAGCGCGGCGATCTCGGACCTTCTGGCGGCGGGGCGGACATCCCGTCCGGCGGCAGCTCACCGCCCGGCGGTGGTTGGTCCTGCTGCCAGTAAGCCGGCAACCGTTTGGTCGGGTTGGTTTCGTTCAGGCCGGGCGCCCACTGCGGCGCGTAGCCGCCGTAGCTAGGTGCATACGGCGCCTGGTCGGCGTAGGCCGGATCAGCGGGAGGCGCAGTTCGCGGGCCCTGCGGACCGGTCGGTCCGGAACCCGGGAGAGGGGAACTGAACCGCTCCGTTTGCCACGGATCGTTCATGTCCACCTCATGATTTGCAGGGTACCTGGGCAGGATGGGTGGACGCGGACTCATCCGACGATGAGCAACTCAGTGCAGCTGGCCCCCGGCTCCCAGCGCGGCGACGGTCATCGCCCGCATGACCGCGCGTGACCGCACCGCGCGAACCGGCTTTTCCGGCGATTTCAAGCTGTGCGGTGTCGAGTTCAGCAAGCCGAATACCGCGTGCGCCGTCAGGCGGGCGTCGGCTTCAGCCAGCTCGGGATTCAGCTTGCGCAGCACGACCACCCAGACCTCTACATATTGGCGTTGCGCCTTGCGCACCTGTCGCTCGGCGACGGCCGGCAGGTGTGCCAGGTCGCGGTCCTGGATACGGATCAGGTCTGGCTCGCCCAGCACGAAGTCGAGGTGAAAATCGATCAGGCCGTCCAGCGCGGTGGCCGCATCCGAGCTTCGGCCGCTGACGTCGCGAGCCCCAGCCAGCAGCCTGGCGCTGATGCCGACCAACAACTCGACTAGCATCGACTCCTTATTCGGGAAATGCCGGTAAATAGCCGGACCACTAACACCGGCGGCCGCGCCGATATCTTCCAGCCGTACCGCAAGAAAACCGCGTTCGGCGAATAGGCGTTCGGCCGCCGATAACAGTTGCAAACGCCGGTCAGACTTCAACTGGCTGCGGCGATTTGGGGCGTCAGGCCGGCCCTCGGAAGCAGACGTTGTCATGGCGAACCTTCGTTTGGTTAATCGCCATTAACGTAACATGAGTTATTCGCTATTAACTCAACTCGCGCAAGAATGCGGACACCTCGCTGATGTCGTCACACTCCGCGACGGTCAACAACCGCCCGCAGCGCCGCGGCAATGATCCGTGTCCGGGTATGAGTGGTATTCATGGCGCCGCTTTCGTTGCTATCGGTCTTCTACGTTATTGCCGACCATTTGCGAAATTCTTGCGTTCGCTCCGGCTACCGATCCCAACAACAGCCGGACCGCGCCAACGGGCAACCCAACGTTTCAATCCGACCCACTACCGGCGCCCGGCGAACCTGGACGCGGCAATGCGCGCGATGGTATTCTCAGCTCCAGTTAATGAGCATTAACTGAAAGTGGCAGGACGGCAAGGAGGCCGGAGGTGACGGTATCCGTGGCGGCTGCGCCGTCGTTCGCCGAGGAGCACCGCCGGTTGGTCGGTGAGTTGAATACGAAACTCGCGGCCGCCGCGCTGGGCGGCAATGAGCGTGCGCGGGAACGACACATCAGCCGCGGCAAGCTGCTACCACGCGACCGGGTCGATCGTCTGGTCGATCCCGGCAGCCCGTTTCTCGAACTGTCCCCATTGGCTGCCGACGGCATGTACGACGACGAATCCCCGGGGGCCGGCATCATCACCGGAATCGGACGGGTATCGGAGCGCGAGTGCGTGATCGTCGTCAACGATGCGACGGTCAAGGGCGGCACCTATTACCCGGTGACGGTCAAGAAGCACCTGCGCGCCCAAGAAGTCGCGCTGCAGAATCGGTTGCCGTGCATTTACCTGGTCGACTCCGGCGGCGCGTTCCTGCCACGCCAAGACGAGGTGTTTCCCGACCGCGAGCATTTCGGGCGGATCTTCTACAACCAGGCGACCATGAGCGCCAAGGGAATTCCACAGGTAGCCGCGGTGCTCGGTTCGTGCACGGCGGGCGGCGCCTACGTGCCGGCGATGAGCGACGAGGCGGTCATCGTCCGCGAACAGGGCACGATCTTCCTCGGCGGTCCGCCACTGGTGAAAGCCGCGACCGGCGAGATCGTTTCGGCTGAAGACCTCGGTGGCGGCGACCTGCACTCGCGGGTCTCCGGCGTCACCGACCACCTCGCTGACGATGACGAGCACGCGCTGCGGATCGTGCGCGCGATTGCGGCGACCTTCGGCCCGCGAGAGCCCAGCCCGTGGCAGGTGCGACACCCGGTCGAGCCCAAGCACGCACAGGCTGAGCTGTACGACGTCGTGCCCCCGGATCCGCGGGTGCCCTACGACGTACACGAGGTCATCGTGCGGTTGGTCGACGGCGGGGAATTCAGTGAATTCAAAGCCAAATACGGCAAGACGCTGGTGACCGCCTTCGCTCACATCCACGGTCACCCTGTCGGGATCATCGCCAACAACGGTGTGCTGTTCAGTGAGTCCGCTTTGAAGGGCGCACATTTCATCGAGCTGTGCGACAAGCGCAACGTCCCGCTGCTGTTCCTGCAGAACATCGCCGGCTTCATGGTTGGCCGCGACTATGAGGCCGGCGGCATCGCCAAGCACGGCGCCAAGATGGTCACCGCGGTGGCCTGTGCCCGAGTGCCCAAGCTGACCGTCGTGATCGGTGGTTCCTATGGCGCGGGCAACTATTCGATGTGCGGCCGGGCGTACTCGCCACGCTTCCTGTGGATGTGGCCCAACGCGCGAATCTCCGTGATGGGCGGCGAGCAGGCCGCGTCCGTGCTGGCCACGGTGCGTGGTGAGCAGCTCACCGCTGCAGGCAAACCTTGGTCGCCTGACGAAGAAGAAGCCTTCAAAGCGCCCATCCGTGCGCAGTACGAAGACCAGGGCAACCCGTATTATTCGACGGCACGCCTCTGGGACGACGGCATCATCGACCCGGCCGATACCAGAATGCATGTCGGACTTGCCCTTTCGGCATGCGCGCAGGCGCCGCTGGAGCCGGTTTCCTACGGCGTATTCCGGATGTGAGCGCAGTGTTCGAGACCGTATTGGTAGCCAACCGCGGTGAGATCGCGGTGCGGGTGATCCGAACGCTGCGCCGGCTGGGCATCAGGTCGGTCGCCGTCTACAGCGACGCGGACGCCGGTGCGCGGCACGTGCGCGAGGCTGACACGGCCGTGCGGCTGGGCCCGGCCCCGGCGCGCCAGAGTTACCTGGACATCGATAAGGTGCTCGACGCCGCGGTACGCAGCGGAGCCGAGGCGATTCATCCGGGCTACGGATTCCTCTCCGAGAGAGCAGATTTCGCTGCGGCATGTGAACGTGCCGGGATCGTGTTCCTGGGCCCGTCGGCGCGTGCGATCGAGGTGATGGGCGACAAGATCACCGCCAAGAATGCGGTCGCGGCCTTCGACGTGCCAGTGGTGCCGGGAATCGCCAAGCCCGGACTGAGAGACGACGACCTGGTCGCTGCGGCCGACGAGATCGGTTACCCGGTGCTTATCAAGCCGTCCGCCGGCGGCGGCGGTAAGGGCATGCACCTGGTGGAAGATCCGGCGCGGCTGCGGGATGCGCTGGCGACCGCGCGCCGAGAGGCCGCCTCAGCCTTCGGCGACGACACGCTATTTCTGGAGCGCTTCGTGTTGCGACCCAGGCATATCGAGGTGCAGGTGCTGGCCGACAGCCACGGCAATATAGTGCATCTCGGTGAACGTGAATGCAGTCTGCAGCGGCGTCACCAGAAGGTCATCGAGGAGGCACCGTCACCGCTGCTTGACCCGCAAACCCGGGCGCGGATCGGAGCCGCCGCGTGCAACACCGCCCGCAGCGTGGATTACCTCGGTGCGGGCACGGTGGAGTTCATCGTCTCCGCCGACCGCCCTGACGAATTCTTCTTCATGGAGATGAATACCCGGCTGCAGGTGGAACATCCGGTCACCGAGTTGGTCACCGGGCTGGACCTGGTCGAGTGGCAGCTGCGGGTAGCGGCCGGCGAGAAGCTGACCTTGGTCCAAGACGACATCGAACTGAACGGCCACGCGATCGAAGCACGGGTATACGCCGAAGACCCGGCACGCGGATTTCTGCCCACCGGCGGTCAGGTGCTGGGAGTGCTCGAACCCACGGGTCCCGGTGTGCGGGTGGATTCTTCGCTGTTGGCAGGCACGACGGTCGGCAGCGACTACGACCCGATGTTGAGCAAGGTGATCGCCTACGGGACCGATCGCGATGAGGCACTGCTGCGGCTCGATCAGGCATTGGCACACACCGCGGTGCTCGGCGTCCAGACCAACATCGAGTTCCTCCGATTTCTGCTCGCGGACGAGCGGGTGCGGGCGGGCGATCTGGACACCGCGTTGCTGGACGAGCGGGTGGTGGACTTCGAGCCGTTGCCGGCGCCCGACGACGTGCTCGCCGCGGCCGGCCTCTATCGGCAGTGGGCTTTGGCCCGCCACGCCGAAGGCGATCTGTGGGCAGCACCGACGGGTTGGCGTGTCGGAGGTGTCGTGGCCCCCGTCCGAACCGCGCTCAGCACCCCGCTGCGCGCCGAAACCGTGTCGGTGTGGGGCTTGCCCGAAGCCGCCAGGGTTCAAATTGGTACCGGCGAGATCGTTTCGTCGAGTGTTCAAATCGAGGCGGATCAACTCAGCGTGACGCTGGACGGGCTGCGCCGTGACTACCGGTGGGCCGAGGCGGGCCGGCACTTGTGGATCGCCGACGAGCGGGGAACCTGGCACCTTCGTGAAGCCGAAGAGCAGCAGATCCATCGCGCGGCCGGCGAGCAGCGGGCCGAGATTCTCAGCCCGATGCCCGGCAATGTGATTGCCGTGCAAGCCGAGTCCGGTACCGAGGTTGCCGAAGGCGACGTCGTGGTCGTTGTCGAGGCGATGAAGATGGAACATTCGTTACCCGCGCCGATCTCGGGAAGAGTGGAAGTGCTGGTTTCGGTCGGTCAACAGGTCACGGTGGACCAGGTGTTGGCCCGGCTGGTTCCGGACGAAGAAAGCAAGGATTAGAGGATCATGACGACAACCATTGCGGCGGGGACGCTGCCCAAGGAATACGAAGACCTCCGCGCCACGGTGTCCGATTTCGCGCGCACGGTGGTCGCGCCGGTGTCGGCCAAACACGATGAGGAGCACAGCTTCCCGTACGAAGTCGTCGCGAAGATGGGCGAGATGGGACTTTTCGGCCTGCCTTTCCCGGAGGAGTACGGCGGGATGGGCGGCGACTACTTCGCACTAGCGCTGGCGCTCGAGGAACTCGGCAAGGTCGACCAGTCCGTGGCGATCACTCTGGAGGCCGGGGTGGGCCTGGGTGCCATGCCGATCTACCGATTCGGTACCGAAGACCAAAAGCAAAAATGGCTGCCGGACCTCGTGGCGGGTCGGGCATTGGCGGGCTTCGGGCTCACCGAGCCTGGCGCCGGATCCGATGCGGGTGGTACCCGTACGACGGGCCGCCTCGAGGGCAACGAGTGGATCATCAACGGCAGCAAGCAATTCATCACCAACTCGGGCACCGACATCACATCGCTGGTCACCGTCACGGCGGTCACCGGATCGGTGGCCGACGGCAAGAAGGAGATCTCGGCGATCGTCGTCCCCAACGGCACACCGGGTTTCACCGTCGAGCCGGTCTACAACAAGGTCGGCTGGAACGCGTCGGACACCCACCCCCTGAGTTTCGCTGACGCCCGAGTCCCGCAGGAGAATCTCTTGGGCGCTCGCGGCAAGGGGTACGCCAACTTCCTATCCATCCTCGACGAGGGCCGCATCGCCATCGCCGCCCTGGCGACCGGCGCTGCGCAAGGCTGCGTCGACGAAAGCGTGAAGTACGCCAAGCAGCGCGAGGCGTTCGGCCAGGCGATCGGCTCCTATCAGGCGATCAGTTTCAAGATTGCACGGATGGAGGCGCGTGCCCACGTGGCGCGCACGGCGTACTACGATGCGGCGGCGAAGATGTTGGCGGGCAAACCCTTCAAGAAGGAGGCGGCAATCGCCAAGATGATCTCGTCGGAGGCTGCGATGGACAACGCTCGCGACGCTACCCAGATTCACGGCGGATACGGCTTCATGAATGAGTATCCGGTGGCCCGGCACTATCGCGACAGCAAGATTCTCGAGATCGGCGAGGGGACCACTGAGGTGCAGTTGATGCTCATTGCGCGATCGCTTGGACTCTCGTGACTGCGCAGGACCAAGAAGGCAAGTCGGTTATCCAGCGCGGCTTATGGTTTGAAGAGTTCGACACGGGCACCACATATCTGCACCGGCCGGGCCGCACTGTCACTGAAGCCGACAACGTCTTCTTCACCACGCTGACGATGAACACCCAGTCGCTGCATCTTGATGCGGCCTGGGCGGCCGAACAGCCGGGTTTTCGGGGTGAGCGGTTGGTGAATTCGATGTTCACCCTGTCGACGCTGGTCGGGTTATCGGTCACCCAGCTGACGCTGGGCACCATCGTGGCCAACCTCGGCTTCTCCGAGGTGTCGTTCCCCAAGCCGGTCTTCCACGGCGACACCCTGTATGCCGAGACGGTCTGCACGGGCAAGCGTGAATCGAAGAGCCGCCCCGGCGAAGGCATCGTCACCCTGGAGCACACCGGGCGCAATCAACACGGTGACATCGTTGCGCGCGCGGTTCGTACCACCCTGGTGCAAAAGCGACCGGCCGACGAGGAACCCCGATGAACCTCGGTGCCGCCGGGCCCGGGTGGCTGTTCTGCCCGGCCGACCGCCCCGAGCGTTTCGAGAAGGCCGCCGCGGCCGCCGATGTGGTGATTCTCGACCTCGAGGACGGGGTAGCTGAAGCGGACAAGCCCGCGGCGCGCAAGGCGTTGCAGGAGACCCCGCTGGACCCGGAGCGCACCGTGATCCGGATCAATGCGGCCGACACTGAGGAACACCCACGCGACCTGGACGCGCTGGCGGCTACCGCGTACACGACGGTGATGTTGTCCAAGACCGAATCGGCGGCGCAGGTGTCGGCGTTGGCGCCGCGCGACGTGATCGCGTTGCTGGAGACGCCGCGCGGCGCGGTGTTTGCGGCCGAAATTGCCGCGGCAGGCGGCACCGTGGCGCTGATGTGGGGCGCCGAGGACTTGGTCGCCACGCTCGGCGGCAGTTCCAGCCGCAAGGCCGACGGCACCTACCGGGATGTCGCCCATCACGTGCGGTCGACGGCCCTGCTGACGGCGTCGGCCTTCGGCCGGGTTGCGCTCGACGCGGTGCATCTGGACATTCGCGACCTCGACGGTCTGCGAGAAGAGGCCGAAGATGCCGTGGCGCTGGGCTTTGCTGGAACGGTGTGTATCCATCCGAGCCAGATCCCGGTGGTACGCGAGGCCTACCGGCCCAGCGAGGAGAAGCTGGACTGGGCGCGAAGGGTGCTAGTGGCGGCGAAGACCGAACGCGGAGTGTTCGCGTTCGAAGGCCAGATGGTCGACTCGCCGGTGCTCAAGCACGCGTCGATGATGCTGCAGCGGGCGGGGGAGTCCGCAGGCTAGCTGAGCGGGCCGCGTAAAACCCCTGCAGTTCAGGATTTTTGAGTTGCTACGCGGTTCCGCCGAACCCGCGATTTACTCACGATGATTTCCGATGGATTGAGGTTCGGCCTGGGCGAACGCGGTGGAGGAATCCACTTGTTGTTCGGACCGCTGCAACCTCCTGAGGTATAAGGCAAGCTAGCATTCCGCCGGTCGAAACTCGACGGCAGCTGTGCACCGACATCCTGGAGAGGTATGGGCAACCAGTATTTCCCGTTCGTCATCGTCGTGGTGATGCTTGCGCTTGGGTTGACGTTGACGGTTGCCGATTTCAAGCGGGCCGCCACTTTGCGGCGCCCGTTGTTGGTCGCACTGATCTGTCAGTCGTTGGTCCTACCGACCCTCTGCCTGCTCATTGCCGAAGCCTTCCACCTCGAGCCGAAGCTGGCGGTCGGGCTCATGCTGATGTCCGCGACGCCGGGCGGGACGATGTCGAGCATCGTCAGTCATTTGGTGAATGGGGACCTGGCGCTCAATGTCACGCTGACCGCGGTCAACGCGGTGCTGTCGGTCTTTACCCTGCCGGCAATATTGGCGGTCTCGATCACGTGGTTCGACGGAGCAGGACGTCTTATCCCGCCGCAGCCGGGAAAATTCATCGGGGTATTCGGGCTTGTGCTCATCCCTGTCGCGATTGGCATCGCGATACGCCACCGATTCCCGGAGTTGGCCCAGCGACTTCAGAAGCCGGTGAGGATACTCGCGGCACTGCTGTTCGTCGTTGTCGTCGTCACCTCGATCGCCGGTGGGCGGACCACGCTCTGGAACAACCTTGGTCTGCTGATGGGAGCCGTCGTGTGCTTCTGCGTCGTGAGCCTGACGGTCGGCTATCTGGTGCCGCGCTGGCTGCGTCTGGCGCCACGGCAGGCGATCGCCATTAGCTTGGAGATCGGAATGCACAACGCCGCACTGGCCCTGGGCATCGCGCTGAGCCCGCAATTACTCAACAGCGCCGAAATAGCCACCCCAGCAGGAGTTTACGGCGGCATCGCACCCTTTATCGCGTTGGCTTTCGTGGCGATCGTGCGCCGGGTGGACCCCGCGTTCCGGGAGGTCTCCCGCCCCGAGAACGCAGTCGACGAACAACCCGCCTAAGCAGCTACTTCCGTTGTGCGGCGGCCAAGCGGTCGGCGAACGCCGGTGACTGGATCGAGAGTGCTTGTGGCCCAAGCTCGGTACGCATAGCGAGGTCGTGTTGTTCGTTGTCCAACGCACCCAGGCTGGCGGTGGCGCGCATTGTGGCCTTGGTCGCCAACACCACCTCGCGCGGCGCCGCGGCCGGCCCCGCGGCCAGCTCTAGCGCCGCGGCAACGGGATCGTCGGCGATGCTGAGCGCCAACCCATGCCGCACAGCGGCTTCGGCGTCGAAGCGCATGCCGAACAACAGCGCCGCCCGGGCGGCTTGAGGACCGACGGCCCGCTGCAGCATCCAGGTGGCGCCCCCGCCGGGATGCAGCCCCAACTTCTGGAAACGCGCATCGAATAACGCGCCGGGTCCGGCGATTCGCACGTCGGCGGCCAACGCCAAGTTCAATCCCGCGCCGACTGCCGCGCCGTTGACCGCCGCGATGGTGGGCAGCGTGCAGTTACCCACGGCCATGAATCCGTCGTAGAGCCGCTGCAGCCCGGATTCCGCCCCTGCGCTGCCCGCATCGCCCAGCGCGCTCAGGTCGGCACCGGCGCAAAACGCTTTGCCCGCCCCGGTGACGACCACGGCATGCACGTCGGGATCGGCCTCGGCTTGTTCGACGGCGCCGCGCAGCAACGCCGACATCTCGCCGGTCACCGCATTGCGTCGATCCGGATCGTTGACGGTGATGACCGCGACGTGGTCGGTGACGCTGAACAAGACGAGGTCGGATTGGGCCATCGGGCAAGCGTACTTCGCGCGTTTGCGGACTCCACTTGCCAAGGTTCTTTTGAGAATTCGCCAAGGCCTAGTGGTGATCCTTCCAAGAGAACACCGGAAAGAGATGAAGGAGGCCCAATGGTCAACTCGCTGCACAACATGAAGGTCATCCCCACGTCCTACGCGACCCGACTAGCGGTGGTCTCGTTGATTCTGGCGGCCGTGATCGCGCTGGGCGTCGTCCTCGCCCATCTCAATGCGCCGTCGTCGGGCCAGTCGTGTTCGGTGCGGCATGCCACCATGCAGGATGCGGATGGACGAACGATGTGGTGCGACCGGGCGATGATTGGACACCGCAGCCTGGTCTGGCAATACAACTGGGTGTGAGGACCGCGAAACGAACGTAACGACTGCTTAACGTGGACGTGACGCCTCGGTGGGCACCATTGGTGTTGCTTAGGAACACGTCAGGAGTTGTCTATGAGTGCACCCGGGTCTTCCGGCGTCCGCAGCATCGTCACAAAGTTGACGGTGGCGGCGGTTCTCGCCGCCGTTCCCACGGTCGGTCTGAGCATCCCAGTGCACGCGACGCCCACCGGTTCGCACCCCGCGGCGCCGCCACCATCCACCGATTCGCCACAGCCACCACCCCCGCCGCCTCCGGGACGGCAGACCGCCCCGGACTATGACTGGTGGAATTACGGCGGCGGCGACGGCGGCGGTGGCGGTGGCGGAGGCTGACGAGCACCCTTCCTGCTGACGAACTCGTTCAAGTTTCTGCTGCGCATCATCCAGCCGATGGTCATCGCACCTCCCGACCCGCCGCGGTCGAGTAGCGAATTGCGCTCTCCTGCACTGCTGGATCGGACCCGCACTCGCCGCACGGTAATGAGCGGACCGTCGCTGGAAAAGACAATGGCGTGTGTGCCGATCGGAACCGGCACACACGCCATGTCAAAGTGCAATCAGGCCAAGACGAGGGCGGGAACGTCAGGCTTGTAGACCTTCTTGTTCTCGACCTTGAACAGGCCGACCATGTTGCCGCCCATGACCTTTCGGATGCCCTCCTCGTCGAGACCGTGAGCTTCGAGGTCGTCGACCAGGTTGATCGGGTCGGATAGGCCCTCGGGATGCGGCCAGTCCGAGCCGAAGATGACCCGGTCGATGCCGCACAGGTCGGCCATCTTCTTGAAGTTGTCCTCCCAGAAGGGCGCGACGTACACGCAGCGCTTGAACGCCTCGATCGGGTCCTCGGGGAATTCCTGCGGCATCTTCGAGAAGACATCCTTGAATTGGTAGAAGAGGTAGGGCACCCACGATGCACCGTTCTCCACCGACAAGATGCGCAGATCGGGATTGCGGGTCAGTGCGCCGTGGCACACCAGGGCCGCCATGGTGTCCTCGATGGGCCGCTTGCCCATTGCGACCATGCGGAACGCGGTCGGCTTGAACGGCTTGTACTCGTCGCCGGGCTCCCAGTCGTTGAGGTACTCCGCGTAACCGCTGTCCGAGGCGTGCATCGACACCGGGATGCCGGCCTTGACGCAGGCGTCCCAGAACGGGTCAAACTCCGGCAGGCCGAAGGAGCGGCTGCCGCGGTAGCCGGGCACCGGCGCGGGACGCACCAGGACGGTCTTGGCGCCACGCTCCAGGCACCACTCGAGTTCCTCGAGGGCGCGGTCGATCTTGGCGAGGTTGATGACCGGTGTGGAGAAGATGCGATCCTCGTAGTTGAACTGCCAGGTCTCATACATCCATTGGTTCAACCCGTGCACGATGTCCAGGATGGCGTCGGGGTCGTCCTTCAGACGCTCCTCGACGAGGCTGGCCAGCGTCGGGAACATCAGCGTGTAGTCCAGGCCGAGCGAGTCGAGCACCTCGAGACGAGCCTCCGGATTGCGGAACGCGGGGATGGCCTTCATCGGCTTGCCCATCACCTCGCGGAAGCTCTTGCCGCCGCTGCCGTGGCGGAAGTATTCCTCCTGCGCTCCCGGCTTCGCGACCACCTCGAACGTCGGGTTGGGGATGTAGTCACTGATGGTGTTGCGGACCACGATCTTCGTACGCCCGTGCACGTCGATGTAGTCGATGAGGCCCTTGCGGTGATCCGGCAGGAACTGCGTCAACGCTTCTTTGGGCTCGTAGAAGTGGTTGTCGGCATCGAACACCGGGTAAGAGAGCTCGCGTGATGGCACTGTCGCCTCCTGGACGTCTTGATTGCGCGTAGTGGTAATGACATTACCAGCTTCAAGCGTAACGTCGCAAAACGCCCTCGGGGCGGGCTGGCGCGGGTGCGCTTGCGCAGGTCAGCGATGTAGATCGGGGACTAGGACGCCGCCGACGCAGAACTCGTAGATGTCGTTGCCGTCGATGGGGCGCCCGTTGAGTTCAACCCCGAGCGAGCGCAGCCGCATGGCGCCGAGAACCGATTGCATGATCAACGCGGAGCAGGTCTCGACCTCGAGTTGGTGGCGAAACACTCCCTCGGCGATACCGCGCTTCAGAATGTCTTGAATTAGGACATGCAGGGGAGAAAGAACCCGGGCGTAGTCGCTGGGCAGCGACTCCGCGAGGTGGTCGTTGTAGAAGGTCAAACCACGATTGATGCTGTCCTGCTTGGATGACGAGGCCGGCGCGGTAATCCGCTCGATCAGTTTCTGCAATGCGAGTTGGCCGTCCAGTCCGTCGGTTTCCTCGCGCCAGCGCTGTGTCGACTCCGACATGATTTTGTCGATCAGGGCCAGCAGCAGCTCATCTTTGGATGAGAAGTGTTGGTAGAACGACCGCAGCGAGGTCTTCGACCGTTCGGCGACCTCGAGCACGGTGAAGTCGGTACGTCCGGTCTCGCTGAGAATTGTCAGAGCGGACTTGATGAATCGGCTGACGCGGTCCTCGGCGCTCAGGCGAGTTTCGGTCTGCGGCCGTTCGCTCGATTGCGCCATTGCTCACCTCCTCACCGAGATGCGCGTTCGGATGAGAATGACGTTACCGCACCTGCCCGGGAGCAGGCGCTACTGCCGCTAGTGTCCCGACCGAGGATGGGGCCATATCCTGGTCGTCGGCTCATGAGTAGGGGAGGCGCGCCGTGAAGGTCATTGCGACAATCGCCGCTGGCGGCCTGCTCGGTCTGGCTTCGCTGTGGGGCTCGAGTGTCGCTCGCGCCGACAGCGCCCGGGAGCAGCAGGCATGTCAGCTGATGGACGATCCGGCGGGACCCCAAATGGGTTACACACCAGCCGAATACGCCTTCATGCAGCTGCGCGCCACGATGTCGGCCCAAGGTGCGCGGGATGTCATGTCCCAGGCCGCTCAAGACTTGTGCCCGAATCACATCGTCGACTTGCCGGCTAGCTGGCGGTAACGACGCAGCGGCTCAATCGATTTGGATTGGTTGGCGGGCCGCGCCCGCTGCTAGCTGCGTGCGCCGGGTCCGTCGACTACCAGGCCCGCGCAACCGAGTCGGCAGCGGATCCGGTGAATGATCCTTCCGACCTGCTGCCCGTTAGACGAGTATTGATACCAGACCAAGGCATCGGCTTGTCCCTGACATCTCCGACACTTTTCGGTTTCACGTTTGTACATAATCGTGCTCCATCCGACCGAGCGGGGAATCGTGCGACGCTGGGCGACTTGAATTTACGGTACAGCACCGTTATGCTCCCCGCACTTTGCCGCGCCGAGAAAATTCGATCGTGTTCCAGCGGGTCATCGAAACCGCAGTCAAGGCTCAGTAATGCCCAGATCGGCTGGGACAAAGTCCGATTCGACTAGTCAGTGAAGTCGATCCGCACGGACACGGGTGTCGTTTCGAGCGCCTTTACCACCCTGGCACCTAGTCGTCCGAACTTGCGACCGCGCGCGACAACATCGTCGTCTGGCCTGAATGCCGCCACTCCGGCATGCCAGTTACTGCCATGGCGGACAAGGATATTCGGGTTGTCGACGATATTTCTACCCCAACCGGAGCGGGTGCCATGCTGACTGATCAGCCACGCCCCGTTGTTGTCGAACTGCGCCGACACCGGAACACGGCGCACCTGGCCGCTCTTGCGACCGATGGTCTCCAACTCGGCGGCCAGCGCGGTACGGAGCCCGAGTCGGCTCAGCACTTTTACCGTCGGGTTCATCAGATAACGGCCGACCGCACGTTCCCTGCGGAACTTCCGCAGTGTCCTGTCGTCGTTGGTGTTCGTCATTGTCATCTCCGTTGAATGTGTTCAGCCCGTTTGTGTTAAACGCTAGTAGACCGATTGGTATAGTAGTAGACCGATTGGTATAGTTCAACCCGAAGTTCTCGATTGGAAAGGTGGCACTTCATGTCCGCGCGCGATGCACTGATTGCCAGTGCCACCGGGTTGGTTTGCCGCAGGGGTGTCGCCGGTACGGGTCTCAGCGCGCTGCTGGAGGACAGCGGAGTTGCGCGACGGACCGTCTACTTGAATTTCCCTGGCGGCAAAGAGGAACTCATCGCTGAAGCGACCCGTGTGGCCGGGCAGGCGTTGACCGCGTTAATCCAGTCGCCAGACGATGGCGATGATCCGGCACAAGCGGTCCAGGCCTTCGCCGACGCGTGGAAGGCTGCGCTCCGGGAGAGTCAGTCGCAAGCGGGTTGCCCTATCGTTGCCGCGATCCTGGGCCGCGCTGACGCGCCGGCTGCCGCGCAGGTAGCCGTTGAAGCCGTTAATGACTGGCGGGCGATCCTCGCCGACCGCCTGGTCCGCAGTGGAGCTGATCGCGACACCGCACGCTCTCTAGCGACCATGACTATCGCGGCCATCGAAGGCGCTGTCATCATTGCGGTCGCCTCGCAGTCGCCGGACGCCCTCGACGATGTTGCCCGTCACCTGATCGAACTGATCAAGATGCATCTACCGAGCTGAACACGGGCGACTGCCTCAGAGGTGGCTCGCTACGAAAGTCGCGGCCTGACTGGGCATCCCAGATCCCGGGTAGGACAGGTGCACCGGCGAAAAGAGCTCGTCATGCGAAGGCAGCGCGAGGGCCCCGCCCGGCGTGCACACCGGATCGCCGGGCGCGCACAAGTCGATGGCCTTCGCTCCATACCACGGGCTGACCTCGCTGATTGGGCCTCCCAGATACCTGTCCGATGGATTGCCGAAGGTGGCAAGCGCAGCGACGTGAGCAGCCTCGTCCGCCGTCAGTATGTCGGGGATCAAGCCCGCAATCGGCATCCGGGCGATGGTGGCCAGGTCTAGCGCCATCGCGCCCAGCGAGTATCCACCGAGCACCAGTTTGGTGTTGGGACAGTTGGCAACTATCGACGTAACGTGAGCGTGCGTATCGACGGCGCCAGCAGATGCGGACGGGGCGAAATCGTCGCCGGCGGGGTAGTTGACCGCATAGACCGCGACGGACCGGCCCGCAACCTGCGAGCGCAGTGAATCGATAAATGCCTGTCCGACACCACCAACACCGGGCGACTCGTTGGTGCCGCGGGCGAACGTCACGTCGACATCGGGGCAGGGAGCAGCGGACGCGACGAGGATCGGTGCGCTCAACATCGAAGCCGACGTTGTCACTACCGCGGCACCCAGCAAACGAGCGAATCGGCGTGCATTCACGCCCCCATGCTCACATATCGCGACTAGCGGCCACCGTCCACGTCACGCCAAAAGCGATTGATCGGGATGCAACTTGTTCGCCATCCGACCCTTGGCCGTGGGAATGGCCTGGCATGCCGAGATGTTGAGGCGGGCATGACGCAAGAAGTACGGCTCAGCACCACTGATTGGGTGCGAGAGCAGACCGAACAAATTCTGGAGCGGGGCACCACGGAGGGCGTTCAGGTGCTGGACCGGCCCATCGTCCTGTTCACGGTGATCGGCGCTAAAAGCGGCCTCAAGCGGTACGTGCCACTGATGCGCGTGGAATCCGGCGGGCGGTATGCGATGGTCGGCTCGATCGGAGGAGCCCCCAAGCATCCGACCTGGTACCACAACGTGAAGGCAAACCCGAATGTGACTGTGCAAGACGGGGATAAGGTCTTCGAGATGACGGCGCGCGAGGTCGATGGTAACGAGCGCGCGCAGTGGTGGCAGACAGCGATCGACGCCTACCCCCACTACGTCGAGCTGCAGAAGCTGACCGACCGGAAGATACCGGTCTTCGTCCTCGAATGACCCTGTAAGCGGCAGCCCAGGGGTCTCCGCGGCTCTGCGACTTCTTCGTCTGTCGTCAACGCCGCGGGATACGCCTCACGCCTGGCCGCTGCAGAAGCCTTTCCTGTTCGTAGGCTTGGCTGGCTGTTTTCAGCTGCTCAAGGCTGTCGGGTGTCCGGAACTGGGACAACAGTTCGAGGAGGGCGTTGGCGATACCATGGGCTTTCAATACCAGCGGTTCGCTCCCGTATACCTCTAGTGAGAAGCGGAACGCGGCGGTTCGCAGCGCCGCCAGCTCCTCGTCATCGGTGGTAACGAGACGGGTTAACCAGTGCTCACCGAGAAACCAAAAGGCCTGTACAGCGAGGTCGTCGGCGCGTTCGAGTGGATGACTCATCTTGGGTATTCGTAGCTCTGTGGCTCTACGGATGGGTGATTCACCTCACTACCAGTCGAACTTGTCAATCCTATTTTGGCTGAGCCAGCAATTATGTTGTGGGAGAACGATTACCTGACTACTATCCGGTCGCCATGATCCCCAGATAACGTTGCCCGGTTCCGGCCCCTAGAACCTGCCGCTGCTCCAGCAGCATCACGCAGCGCAGCGCCAGGTCGAATGATCGGTAGCAGTAGTGCGCGATGAGGCCCAGGTGCTTGAGCTGCTCGTCGCTCAGCGAGTCCGGGTCGGTGAAGTCGCGCACGTAGGCGATGTCAGCCTCGAGGAGTTGGTTGAAGGGCTGGCGAGGGTCCACGCAGGGTGCTATCGGCCACAGCTTGATCGCGGCGAAGCAATGCGGAAGGAATCCCTGGCTGCGGAGCTCCAAGTCGATGTCACCCAGGGTCGGCTGGCCCTTGTACAGGGGCACGAACGAGATCTCGGTCTGGATCGCCACCGTCTCCGACAGCTTCGCCTTTCCGCCTTGAAACACCGCGAGTTCGCCCCCTTGCACGTCGATCTTCAAGAAGTCGAGGTGTTCAATCTCGGCGATGTCGTCGAGCCTGCGGGCTTGCACGGGAACGCGGTCGATCACTTGGGTGTGCAGCTTGAGAACCTCGAACACGTCGAGAACCGCCGGGTTCGGTTCGAACAGGCTGGTCAATCCTGATCCGCGGCAGATGTTGAGCGTGTGCGCGCCGCCATCACCCACCGTGTACGGGAGATAGCGCTCCTGAGGTCCTTGGTCTCTCTGCAGCTCGGACAGTGCCTCGGGCTGTGGCTCAAATCCCGTCACACGACAGAGTTCCGCGGCAAGCATCGCCTTATAGGGCAGTGGTTCGCGATCAATCGGATTCGCCCCAACGTCTACCACGTCGGTAAGGCGCTGCGGCTGCACAAGGTTCCAGAACTCGGCGATCTTGGACATGTCATCCGGAGTGTCCGCCGCGATCATGGCATCAAGGTATCGCGTGGTTGCCGGCACATCATCTCCGTCGAGCCGCAACCACCTCTTGCCGCCCGACGAGCGACAAAGGGCAGGCAACAGTGCCCCCGGCACGACTCGAACGTGCGACCTAGGGATTAGAAGGCCCTTGCTCTATCCGCCTGAGCTACGGGGGCAATGTGCAGGTGAGTCTATCTAACTGCGATCGCCGATCCGACTCGCCGGTGCGACGCGCTCGAAAGGTCTTCCCCTGCGTCAATTATCGGTTATGGTGGGCCTCTCGACACACGTACATCATCGGCTGGTAAACAGCCGTTAACCGCAACGAGGCGTGTGCATAACGTCGAGGGGTGACGTTGTAATGAGCGTGGTCATGAGCATGGCTTCGCGGTACGCGCGGGCGGGTGCCCAAGCGTTGCAAATGGCATCCGATGCCAAAGAAACCTACCGGGCCGGCGCACTCCTGCTGCGCGGTTCGCCGTCGGCAGCGGGCTGGTTTGCCGGCTGGCTGGCCACGGAGTTTCCCCCGCATGTCGTGACCGGGCACGCGTTGTCCCGGGTGTCGCGCCCGTCCATCGGCCGCGTCGGTCAGACCTGGGCCGCGCAGCGCGCCGATCAAGCGCTCACCGCTGCCCTGTTGGAATCCTTCGGGCAGGACTTCGGTGATCTGGTCTCCCATCCCACCTGCGAGGAATCCGAATGCGCGCCCCGCAACGGGTTGCTCAGCCGGCCTGGGCCGCATCGCCGGTACGCGGCGCAGACCTCCGACATCTCTTACGGTCCGGGTGGGCGTGACAACCTGCTCGACATTTGGCGACGCCATGACATGGCGCCGGGCCGCCGCGCGCCGGTGCTCATCCAGGTCCCCGGTGGGGCATGGGCCGTCAACGGCAAACGCGGCCAGGCTTACACGTTGATGACCCGGATGGCCGAACTTGGCTGGATCTGCGTATCGATCGACTACAGCAAGAGCCCGCGGAGCACCTTTCCGGCGCACCTCATCGACGTGAAGCGGGCAATCGCATGGGTTCGCGAGAACATCGCCGACTACGGTGGCGACCCTGACTTCATCGCCATCACCGGCGGCTCTGCGGGTGGGCATCTCGCGTCATTGGCCGCGCTCACGCCCAACGACCCGACATTTCAGCCCGGATTCGAAGACGCCGACACGACCGTCCAGGCCGCCGTGCCGTATTACGGCGTCTACGACTTCACCAATGCCGAGACCATGCACGAGTTGATGCTGCCGTTCCTCGAGCAGTTCGTCATGCGAGCTCGATACAACGAAACGCCGGAACGCTTCGAGGCGGCCTCGCCGATTTCGTACGCACACAACCAAGCGCCCCCGTTCTTCGTGTTGCACGGCGAGAAAGACGAGCTGGTTCCGTGCTCCCAGGCCCGGGCGTTCTGCGCCGCCATGCGCGACGCCGGCGCTCGCACCGTGGCCTACGCCGAGCTGCCCAACGCCCACCACGCGTTCGACATCCTCTCGACGGTCCGATCGGGGCTGGCCGCCAGCGCCGTCGCCGACTTCCTCGGGATCGTTTACGGGCAGCGGGAAAGCTCCCTTATCGATTCGTGGCCGCTTTCGGCCGACGTCGGCTAGCCCGAGCGCATACCAACTACCTGCCACAACGGTTCATGCGCCAGAGCGCGGCACCTGTCTTAGCGACCGAATCGTGCCTTTCACCAGCGCGTCAACCCGACTAGCGTTGGTGGGGCAATTGGGGCGGCGAGGCCGAGGTAGGAGGCTTGATCAGCGGTGACACCGTTGTCGCAGCGAGTTGATGATCGTGGCTGAGCCCGTTTTGGCCGGTGGACTATCCGACGTACTTGGACCAGTCGACTATCTGCTGCATCGCGGTGAAGCCAATCCCCGGACCCGGTCCGGGATCATGGCGCTGGAACTTTTGGACAGCACGCCGGACTGGGAAAGGTTCCGCACCCGGTTCGAGAATGCCTCCCGCAAGGTGTTGCGGTTGCGGCAGAAAGTCGTCGTGCCCACGCTGCCGACGGCCCACCCGCGCTGGGTGGTGGACCCCGATTTCAACCTGGATTTCCATGTTCGCCGGATACGCGTGTCCGAACCCGGCACGCTGCGTGAGGTATTCGACCTCGCCGAGCTGATCCTGCAGTCACCGATGGACATCTCCCGGCCGCTATGGACGGCGACCCTGGTCGAGGGCCTGCCCGACGGCAAGGCCGCGACGTTGCTGCACGTCAGTCACGCGGTCACCGACGGCGTCGGCAGCGTCGAGATGTTCGCCGAGATCTACGACCTGGAGCGCGATCCACCGGCCCGGCCGACGCCGCCGCTGCCGGTCCCGCAGGACCTATCGGGCAACGATCTGATGCGGGAGGGCTTCAATCACCTCCCCATTGCCGTTGTCGGTAGCGCCTTGAACGCGCTGTCCGGGGCGGTATCGGTAGCCGGACGGGTGATTCTGGAGCCGGTGTCCACGGTGTCCGGAATTGTGAACTACGCGGTGTCCGGCATGCGGGTGATGAACCGGGCCGCCGAGCCGTCGCCGCTGCTGCGCCGGCGCAGTCTGGCCACCCGTTCCGAGGCGATCGACATCCCGCTCTCCGATCTGCACAAGGCCGCCAAAGCCGGTGGGGGATCGATCAACGACGCGTACCTCGCGGGTCTGTGTGGTGCTTTGCGGCGCTATCACGAGGCGCTCGGTGTGCCAATCGCCACGCTGCCGATGGCGGTGCCGGTGAGTTTGCGGGCCGACGCCGACAACGCCGGCGGCAACCGGTTCACCGGCGTCAACCTGGCGGCGCCCATTGGCACCATCGACCCGGTTTCCCGGATAAAGAAGATCCGGGCGCAGATGACCCAGCGCCGCGACGAGCCCGCAATGAACATCATCGGCTCGTTCGCGCCGGTGCTCAGTGTGCTGCCGACCAGCGTGTTGGAGGGGATCACCGGCTCGGTCATCGGCTCCGATGTGCAGGCCAGCAATGTCCCGGTTTATCCCGGAGACACTTACATCGCCGGCGCAAAGGTCTTGCGGCAGTACGGTATCGGCCCGCTACCTGGGGTGGCGATGATGGTGGTACTGATCTCCCGGGGCGGGTGGTGCACCATCACCGTGCGCTACGACCGGGCGTCGGTGGGAAACGAAGCGTTGTTCGCCCAGTGCCTGCTGCAGGGCTTTAACGAAATCCTCGCGCTCGCCGATGATCCCCCACCGCGTGCAGTGCCCGCTTCCTTTGTTGCACAAGCAGATTCGGAGTCGCGATCGGTGTCAGGTTCATGAGTTCCGACGAAGCATCAACGCCACCAAAGGATTTGCGGCTGCCCGGCTCGGTGGCTGAGATTCTCGCGAGCGCGCCCGGGCCCAAGGTCGGTGCGTTCTTCGACCTGGACGGGACCTTGGTCGCGGGCTTTACCGCGGTCATCCTCACCCAGGAGCGGTTGCGGAAACGCGACATCGGCGTGGGCGAGCTGCTCAGCATGGTTCAGGCCGGCCTGAACCACCGGCTCGGGCGGCTCGAGTTCGAAGACCTGATCGGCAAGGCGTCGACGGCGTTGCGCGGCCGGTTGCTGACTGACTTGGACGAGATCGGCGAGCGGCTGTTCGCCCAACGCATCGAGTCCCGGATCTACCCGGAGATGCGTGAGCTGGTGCGAGCCCACGTGGCTCGCGGCCACACTGTGGTGCTCAGCTCGTCGGCGCTGACCATCCAGGTCGATCCGGTGGCCCGTTTCCTCGGGATCGTGAACACACTGACCAATAAGTTCGAGACCAATGAAGACGGGTTGCTCACCGGCGGCGTTGTCGAGCCGATTTTGTGGGGGCCAGGCAAAGCCTCTGCGGTACAACGGTTTGCGGCCGACAACAGCATCGATCTCAAAGACAGCTACTTCTACGCTGACGGTGACGAGGACGTCGCGTTGATGTACCTGGTCGGCAATCCACGGCCCACCAACCCGGAAGGCAAGATGGCCGCGGTGGCCAAGCGTCGCGGCTGGCCGATCCTGAAATTCAGCAGCCGGGGCACCGTCGGCATCCGCCGGCAGGTGCGCACCATTGCCGGGCTGGGCTCGATGTTCCCGGTCGGAGCCGGCGCGGTGGCGATGGGTGTATTGACCGGTAGCCGCCGGCGTGGCGCTAATTTCTTTACCTCCAACTTTTCTCAACTGGTACTGGCGACCACCGGCGTGCAACTGAATGTCATCGGACGAGAGAACCTGACTGCGCAGCGTCCGGCCGTCTTTATCTATAACCACCGCAATCAGGTTGACCCGGTTATTGCCGGTTCGCTGGTTAGCGATAACTGGGTTGCCGTGGCCAAGAAGGAACTGCAAAAGAACCCGATCATGGCCCTGCTCGGCAAGGCCTTGGACGGTGTGTTCATTGACCGCGACGATCCCGAGTCCGCGCTGGAGACGATGCGCACGGTCGAAGATCGAGCCAAGAACGGTCTATCCATTCTGATGGCTCCGGAAGGAACCCGGTTAGACACCACCGAGGTCGGGCCGTTCAAAAAGGGGCCGTTCCGTCTGGCGATGGCGGCGGGGATTCCGATCGTCCCCATCGTCATCCGTAATGCGGAGTTTGTCGCCGCCCGCAACTCCGCCACGATAAATCCGGGCACGGTTGACGTCGCGGTGTTTCCACCGATTTCGTTGCAGGACTGGACGGTTGAGACGCTGACGGAGCATATTGCCGAGGTGCGCCAGCTGTATCTGGACGCGCTGGCCAACTGGCCCGTCGATGAGCTTCCTCAAGTCGATCTGTACGCGGAGAAAAAGGCGGCCGCGAAGGCGCGGGCCAAGCCGGCTGCCAAAGTCGCCGCGAAGAAGGCTCCGGCGAAGAAGGCCCCGGCGAAGAAGGCTGCCGCCAAGAAGGTTGCGACGAAGAAGGCTGTGACGAAGAAGGCTGCGACCCAGACGGCAGCCAAAGCCAAGCCGGTGGCCAAAAAGACTCCGGCCCGGCCGAATCCGAACTCATCTGAGGTCGCTGAGCCGACGACCGCTCGGCCCGAAGGACGCCCGTGACCCAGTTGGCCGCAGATACCAGCGCGGTGCTGACCGCGCAAGACGCGCTGGTATTGGCGTCCATGGACTCCGCCGTCGAAACGCAGCTGGTGATGGATTGGCTGGAGCGGCAGCGGGCGCGCAATCCGGGTGCCAAGTTCGACGTACTGAAACTACCGTCGGACGATGAGGCGGTGGCCCCGCTCGTCGAGCGGCTCGAGGTGGGCGAAGATCGTTCGATTGTGCCGGTGCGGGTGTTCTGGCTGCCTTCCCCGGATCGCGGCAGACTCGCCAAGCTGGTCGGGCTGCTGCCGAGCCGAGATCCCTACCACCCCAACCAACGTCAGCAGGGTCTGATCGTGCGTGACGATCCGCGTCGCGCCCGGGTGGTGGCCGGCGAGGCGGCCAAGATATCTGAGCTCCGCCAGCAGTGGCGCGACACCACCGTCGGCGAAAACCAAAGCGATTTCGCCCACTTCGTGGTGCGCCGCGCCATCTTGGCGATGGAGCGTGCCGAGTACCGCATCCTCGGACCCCAATACAAGTCGCCGCGGTTGGTGAAGCCAGAGATCCTGGCATCGGCCCGTTTTCGCGCCGGCCTGGCGAAGATCCCGGGCGCAACGGTTGACGAAGCCGGCGAAATGCTCGACGAACTGTCCACCGGCTGGAGCAGGGCATCGGTCGATCTGGTTTCCGTCCTGGGTCGGCTGCTCAGCCGGGGCTTCGAACCCGAGATCGACTACGACGAATATCAAATTGCGGCGGTGCGTGCCGGGCTTGAAGTTCATCCGGCCGTGCTGCTGTTCTCGCACCGGTCCTACATCGACGGCGCCGTCGTACCCGTCGCGATGCAGGAGAACCGGCTACCGCCGGTGCACGTATTCGCCGGCATCAACTTGTCGTTCGGGTTGATGGGGCCGCTGCTGCGTCGTTCCGGTGTCATCTTTATCCGCCGTAACGTCGCCAGCAACCCGCTCTACAAATACGTCCTGCGCGAATACGTCGGCTACATCGTCGAAAAGCGTTTCAACCTGAGCTGGTCCATCGAGGGCACCCGCTCGCGCACCGGCAAGATGCTGCCACCCAAGCTCGGTCTGATGAGCTACGTGGCCGACGCTTACCTGGATGGCCGCAGCGAAGACATTCTGCTGCAACCGGTATCGATAAGCTTCGATCAATTGCACGAGACCGCTGAGTACGCCGACTACGCCCGCGGCGGCGAAAAGACACCCGAGGGCATCGGCTGGCTGTACAACTTCATCAAGGCCCAGGGTGAACGCAACTACGGCAAGATCTATGTCCGGTTCCCGGAAGCGGTTTCGATGCGGCAGCATCTCGGTCCATCGTACGGCCCGCTGGTCGCGGATAATGATGCGAAAAGACTTGCGCTGCAGAAGATGTCGTTCGAAGTTGCGTGGCGGATTCTGCGCTCGACACCGGTGACTGCGACGGGTTTGGTGTGTGCCCTGCTACTCACCACCCACGGCGCGGCGCTCACCCTGCAGCAGTTGCACCACACCTTGCAGGACTCGCTCGATTACCTTGAGCGCAAACAAACCCCGATGTCGACGAGTGCACTGCGGCTGCGCACCCGCGACGGCGTGCGTGCGGCAGTCGACGCGCTGTCGAACGGGCACCCGATCACCCGTATCGACAGTGGACGTGAGCCGGTGTGGCGCATCGCACCCGACAAGGAGCATGCCGCGGCGTTCTACCGCAACTCGGTCATCCACGCTTTCCTGGAGACCTCGATCGTCGAACTTGCCCTGGCGCACGTCAGGAACGGCACGGATGCGCACGGCGATCGCATGGAGGCCTTCTGGACTCAGGCGATGCGGCTACGCGATCTGCTGAAATTTGATTTCTACTTCGCCGACTCGGCGTCGTTCCGGCACAACATCGCCGAAGAGATGGCTTGGCACAACGACTGGGAGGCGCACGTCGCCGCCGGCGGCGACGAGATCGACGCCATGCTGCTCGCCAAGCGCCCGTTGATGTCGGACGCAATGTTGCGGGTTTTCTTCGAGGCCTACGACATTGTCGCCGACGTGCTGCGCGATACGCCGGCCGATATCGGCGAGAAGGAACTCACCGAGCTTGCGCTCGGGATCGGCCAGCAGTACGTGGCCCAAACCCGAGTCCGCAGCAGCGAATCGGTGTCTGCCCTGCTGTTCACCACCGCGCGCCAGGTTGTCCTCGATCAGAATTTGATCGCCCCCGCCGACGACCTCGCCGAGCGCCGGGTCGCCTTCCGGCAGGAAATGCGGGCAATTCTGCGAGATTTCGATTACGTCGAGCGCATCGCCCGCGACCAGTTCGTCGCCCGCGAATATAAAGCCCGCCAAGAACGTCCAGCCAGACAAGCCGGGTAGTGGGGGCACACCGGGGACCCGCTCATACCCTGGACGCATGACGGTTAGCCAGTCGGCAGGCAAAACGCGTGCGCTGGTGTGGCCGCTGCTCGCCGGCGTCGCGGCGCTGGCCGGCTGCACAGCGGCCGGAATCGGTGCGCTGTCACTGGCCGAAACGCTGACCGCCACCGGATTGCCCGACCCGGGGCCGGCGACCACGCTGGGTTTGCCGTTTGTCCGGGCGGCGGGCGAGATCGCGGCTGTACTTGCCGTGGGTTCGTTTCTTTTCGCAGCGTTTCTGGTGCCACCGCAGAAGACCGGGGTGCTCGACGCGGGCGGATATCGGGCGCTTCGGGTGGGCACCGTGGCATCGGGCGTGTGGGCGGTGTGTGCGGCCCTGTTGATCCCGTTGACCATCTCCGATGTGTCCGGCCACCCGTTGGCCGAACACCTCAATCCGGTGACGATCTGGACCCTGGCCGACCTGATCAACACCGCCTCCGCATGGCGCTGGACCGCGGTGCTGGCCGCGCTGGTGACGCTGGCAAGTTTGGCCGTGCTGCGCTGGTCATGGACGCCGCTGCTGTTTGCGGGGTCATTGATCACCCTGATTCCGCTGGGACTGACCGGCCACTCGTCGGCCGGCGGCGCACACGACCTGGCCACCAACAGCCTGCTGATCCACCTCGTCGCGGCCAGCCTGTGGGCCGGCGGTCTGCTGGCTCTGCTGGTCCACGCGCTGCGCGGCGGTGATCGCCTTCGGTTGGCGGCCCGGCGCTTCTCGGCGATCGCGTTGTGGTGCTGGGTCGCGATGGCGCTCAGCGGAGGGGTCAACGCACTGGTTCGGATGTCGCCGTCCGACCTGCTGACCACTGCTTATGGGCGGCTGGTGCTGGCCAAGTTCGTCGCGCTGTGTGCGCTGGGCATCCTCGGCTGGCGCCAGCGGCGCGCCGGAGTGGTTGCGTTGCAAGCAGATCCACCCTTACCCAAGGCCCGCAGCATCTTGATCCGGTTGGCGCTGATCGAGGCGGCCGTCTTCGGCGTGACGTTCGGCATCGCCGTCGGGCTGGGCCGCACCCCACCTCCGCCGCCGCCAGCCCGGCTACCGTCGATTCCCGAAGCCGAGATCGGCTACGACTTCAACGGCCCGCCGACCGTGGCGCGCATTCTGTTCGACTGGCGCTTCGATTTGGTCTTCGGTACGGCGGCAATCATTTTGGCCGTGCTCTACGTGGCAGCCGTATTGCGGTTGCGGCGCCGCGGCGATCACTGGCCGCCCGGGCGGATGGTGGCCTGGCTGTTGGGCTGCCTGACATTGCTGTTCGTGACGTCGTCGGGTGTTGGCCGCTACATGCCCGCGATGTTCAGCATGCACATGGCCGCGCACATGGGGCTATCGATGCTGACGCCGATCCTGCTGGTGCTGGGCGCACCGGTGAGTCTGGCGCTGCGCGCGCTGCCCGCCGCCGGCCGCAACGACGCGCCGGGCATGCGCGAGTGGTTGTTGGCTGCCCTGCACAGCCGGGCGTCGCGCCTTCTCACCAATCCGATCGTGGCCACCGTGCTGTTCGTTGCGGGGTTCTACGGGTTGTATTTCGGGAACATCTTCGACGACGCGGTGGGCAGTCACGCCGGGCATTTGGCGATGAACGTGCACTTCCTGGTCAGCGGCTACCTCTTCTATTGGGTGGTGATCGGGGTCGATCCGACTCCGCGGCCGATTCCACCGATCGCCAAGGTGGGTGTGGTGTTCGCTTCACTGCCGCTGCACGCGTTCTTCGGGGTCGAGCTGATGGGCACCCCAACGGTGCTCGGTGCGGCCTACTACCGATCATTGGGTTTGAGCTGGCATACCGATCTGCTGGGAGATCAACACTTGGGCGGTGGAATCGCTTGGGCGGCAGGGGAAGTGCCGTTGGTGATCGTCATGCTGGCGTTGTTGGTGCAGTGGGCGCGCAGCGACGCCCGAACGGCGCGGCGGTTGGACCGGGCCGCGGACCGCGACGACGATGCCGACCTGACTGCCTACAACGCGATGCTGTCCGAGTTGGCACAGCGCGAAACTCCCGGGCCTCGTTCAGCCGACAGCTAGATCACCGGCTCCCGGCATTTATCCCCAGTCCCGCCTTGCTCCACAGGCGCGCTTCGCCGCGGCTGTCAACGACATGGCCTGTCGGTGCTGTGCAGCTGAATGGCGCAATACAAGAGCGCTACTGAAGAAATAGCTGGGAAAGGAAATTAAGCCAATGTTCGAAACCACACTGACCGTCGTCGGTCACATCGTCAACGACCTGCAACGCCGCAAGGTCGGCGATCAGGAGGTCATCAAGTTCCGGGTGGCCAGCAATTCACGTCGCCGCACCGGTGAGGGCAGTTGGGAGCCGGGGAACTCGCTGTTCATCACCGTCAACTGCTGGGGAAAGTTGGTGACCGGGGTGGGTGCTGCGCTGGGCAAGGGCGCACCGGTGATCGTGGTGGGACACGTCTACACCAGCGAGTACGAGGACCGCGACGGCAATCGCCGCTCATCCCTCGAGATGCGGGCGACCTCGGTCGGTCCGGACTTATCGCGCGCGATCGTGCGCATCGAGAAGCCCGGCTACACCGGTCCCGACGCGAACCCAGGCGTGGCGGCCTGTCCGGTCGGGGCAGCTGCTGACGAGGACCCCGCCGCGGACGACGCCCAGGTCGAGTCTGGCGACGCTGGCGGACCCGGCCCGCTGCCCCTGTCGGCTTAGCTGACCTTGGGGGCCCGGTCAGTGTCGCCGGTTGATGCCTAGGATGGTCCGCGGACATTCGTGCAAGACCAAGAAAGGCAACACTGCGGCATGGCTGAGTTCATCTACACGATGAAGAAGGTCCGCAAGGCGCACGGCGACAAGGTGATCTTGGACGACGTCACGCTGAGTTTCTTCCCGGGCGCCAAGATCGGTGTCGTCGGCCCCAACGGCGCCGGTAAGTCGAGCGTCTTGCGGATCATGGCCGGTCTGGATAAGCCGAACAACGGCGACGCCTTCCTGGCCAACGACGCGACAGTCGGCATCCTGCAACAGGAGCCGGAGCTCAACGAGGAGAAGACCGTCCGCGGCAACGTGGAAGAGGGCCTGGGCGAGATCAAGGTCAAGCTCGATCGCTTCAACGAGGTCGCCGAGCTGATGGCCACCGACTACTCCGACGAGTTGATGGAAGAAATGGGCCGGCTGCAGGAGGACCTGGATCACGCCGACGCGTGGGACCTCGACTCCCAGCTCGAGCAGGCCATGGATGCGCTGCGCTGCCCGCCGCCCGACGACCCGGTGACGAACCTGTCGGGTGGTGAGCGCCGCCGTGTCGCGCTGTGCAAACTGCTGCTGAGCAAACCCGACCTGCTGCTGCTCGACGAGCCGACCAACCACCTGGACGCCGAGAGCGTGCAGTGGCTCGAATCGCATCTCGCCAGCTATGCCGGTGCGATTCTGGCGGTCACCCACGACCGGTACTTCCTGGACAACGTCGCCGAATGGATCCTGGAACTCGACCGGGGCCGCGCCTATCCCTACGAGGGCAACTACTCGACCTACCTGGAGAAAAAGGCCGAGCGGCTTTCGGTGCAGGGACGCAAAGATGTCAAGCTGCAAAAGCGGTTGACCGAGGAGCTGGCGTGGGTGCGTTCCGGAGCCAAAGCGCGGCAGGCCAAAAGCAAGGCCCGCCTGCAGCGGTACGAGGAGATGGCTTCCGAAGCGGAGAAGACGCGCAAGCTCGATTTCGAGGAGATCCAGATCCCCGTCGGGCCGCGGCTGGGCAACATCGTTGTCGAGGTCGAGCACCTCGACAAGGGCTTCGAGGGCCGCACCCTGATCAAGGACCTGTCCTTCACGCTGCCGCGCAACGGCATCGTCGGCGTCATCGGCCCCAACGGGGTCGGCAAGACCACACTGTTCAAAACCATTGTCGGGCTTGAGGAGCCCGACAGCGGCGTGGTCAAGGTCGGTGAGACCGTCAAGCTGAGCTACGTCGACCAGGCCCGCGCGGGCATCGATCCGAAGAAAAACGTCTGGGAAGTCGTCTCGGATGGGCTGGATTTCATTCAGGTCGGTCAAACCGAAGTTCCGTCGCGTGCCTACGTTTCGGCATTCGGATTCAAGGGCCCCGACCAACAGAAGCCGGCCGGAGTGCTGTCCGGTGGAGAGCGCAACCGACTGAACCTCGCGCTGACGCTCAAGCAGGGCGGCAACCTGATCCTGCTGGACGAGCCGACCAACGACCTGGACGTCGAGACACTGGGCTCGCTGGAAAACGCTCTGGAGCACTTCCCCGGCTGCGCCGTGGTGATCAGCCACGACCGCTGGTTCCTGGACCGGACGTGCACACACCTGCTGGCCTGGGAAGGTGACGACGACAACGAGGCCAACTGGTTCTGGTTCGAAGGCAACTTCGGCGCCTATGAGGAGAACAAGCTCGAGCGGCTCGGGGCCGATGCCGCCAGGCCGCACCGGGTCACCCACCGCAGGCTGACCCGCGACTAATGTCAGCTCTGCCAACGAAGGCATAAGTCGTGAATGGGAGCAATCGGCATGACGATCGATTCCGGAGCGAAGCAGGACACCACGCCCTGGACGACATTCACGAAAGCTTCCGACATTCCGGACTGGATCTCCAAGGCCTACATCGAGAGCTATCGCGGCCCGCACGATAAGGCGGCCGGGGCCGCAGAAACCGGCCCTATCGACCTGGCCGTCCCCGCCGCCCTCTTGACGCCTGCCGTGCTGGGCGCGCACTACCGGCTCGGTCAGCACCGCGCGCCCGGCGAAAGCTGCGTGGCCGTCTACCACTGCGACGATCCCGCCGGATTCGGGCCCGCGCTGCAGGTGGTCACCGATCACGGCGGGATGCTGATGGATTCGGTCACCGTGCTGTTGCATCGGCTCGGGGTCTCCTACACAGCCCTGATGACCCCGGTGTTCAAGGTGCGTCGTGACCCGGCCGGCGACGTGCTCAGCATCGAACCCAAAGCGCCCGGCACACCGCAGTACGTCGGCGAGGCCTGGATCCACATGCAGCTCACGCCGACGGTCGATGGCAAGGCCCTCGCCGAGGTCGAAGAGCTGCTGCCCAAGGTCCTCACCGACGTCCAACAGGTTGCCGTCGACGCCGCAGCGATCATCACCACCTTGAACGACCTCGCGGTCGACGTCGACGCCAACACCGACGATCACTTTTCCGCACCCGACCGTGAAGACGTCGCGGCTCTGCTGCACTGGTTGAGCGACGGCAACTTCCTGTTGTTGGGCTACCAACGCTGCCGGGTGGACGACGGCCTGGTCGTCGGCGACGGGTCCAGCGGCCTCGGCGTGCTGCGCAACCGCACCGGTTCCCGCCCCCGGCTGACCGACGACAACAAATTGCTGGTGCTGGCCCAGGCCTCCGTGGGCAGCTACCTGCGATACGGCGCATACCCCTATGCCATCGCGATCCGCGAATATGGCGCTGACAGCGATGGGGGAGTGATCGAGCACCGCTTCGTCGGCCTCTTCACGGTCGCCGCGATGAACGCCGACGTTCTGGAGATCCCAACGATCTCCCGGCGCGTCCGCGAGGCGCTTGCGATGGCCGACGACGACCCCGTGCACCCGGGCCAACTGCTGCTCGACGTCATCCAGACCGTGCCGCGCTCGGAGCTCTTCACGCTCAGCGCCGAACGGCTTTTCGCGATGGCCAAGGCCGTAGTGGACCTGGGTTCGCAACGCCGAGCGTTGTTGTTCCTGCGCGCCGACCGGCTGCAGTACTTCGTCTCCTGCCTGGTCTACGTGCCCCGCGATCGTTACACCACGGCCGTCCGGTTGGCGATCGAGGACATTCTGGTTCGCGAATTCGGCGGAACGCGATTGGAATTCACTGCCCGGGTCAGTGAATCACCATGGGCGTTAATGCATTTCATGGTCCGGCTACCCGAACATGCGCCTCAGGTCGACATCTCCGAGGACAACCGGATCCGGATCCAGGGATTGCTCAGCGAAGCGGCGCGCACCTGGTCTGACCGGCTCATCGGTGCCGCCATGGACGGCTCGATCTCACACGCCGACGCCGAGCATTACGCCGACGCGTTCTCCGAGGCCTACAAATCGGCGATCACGCCCGACGACGCGATCGACCACATCGCCATCATCAGCGAGCTTGCCGACGACTCGGTCAAGCTGGTGTTCGCTGATCGCAGCGAGGACGTCGTCGCTCGTCTCACCTGGTTCTTGGGCGGGCACGCCGCCTCACTGAGTCAGCTGCTCCCGATGCTGCAAAGCATGGGTGTGGTAGTGCTCGAAGAGCGGCCGTTCACGGTCATCCGGCCGGACGGATTGCCGGTGTGGATCTACCAGTTCAAGATCCAGCCGCATCCGACCATCCAGCAGCCGTCCGCAGAAGCCGAGCGCGATGAGATGGCGGAGCGGTTCGCCGAAGCGGTCACCGCGATCTGGTACGGCCGGGTCGAGATCGATCGGTTCAACGAGCTGGTGATGCGCGCCGGCCTGACCTGGCAGCAGGTCGTGCTGTTGCGGGCCTACGCAAAGTACTTGCGGCAGGTCAACTTCCCGTACAGCCAGTCCTACATCGAATCGGTGCTCAACGAGCATTCCTCGACCGCGCGCTCGTTGGTCTTGCTGTTCGAAGCTCTCTTCGACCCGACGGACTCGGGATCGCCGTCGGGCCACGATGCGCAAGCCGCCGCCGCCGCGGTCGCTACGGACATCGATGCCCTGGTAAGTCTGGACACCGACCGCATCCTGCGCGCATTCGCATCGCTGGTGCAGGCCACCCTGCGGACCAATTACTTTGTGACACGCCAAGGTTCGGCCCGGGTCCGCAACGTGCTGGCGATCAAGCTGGACGCCCAGCTGGTCGACGAGCTGCCGCTGCCGCGGCCCAAATACGAAATCTTCGTGTACTCGCCTCGGGTGGAAGGTGTGCACCTGAGGTTCGGCCCGGTGGCGCGTGGCGGGCTGCGCTGGTCTGACCGCCGCGACGACTTCCGCACCGAAATCCTGGGTCTGGTCAAAGCGCAAGCGGTGAAGAACGCTGTCATCGTCCCGGTCGGGGCCAAGGGCGGGTTCGTGCTCAAGCGGCCACCGCTGCCCACCGGCGACCCCGCCGTCGACCGCGACGCCAACCGGGCCGAAGGCGTCGCCTGCTATCAGCTCTTCATCTCAGGGCTGCTCGACGTCACCGACAACGTCGACCACACAACCGGAAAGGTCAGCCCGCCAACGCAAGTGCTACGCCGCGACGGCGACGATGCGTACCTCGTGGTGGCCGCCGACAAGGGCACCGCCACCTTCTCCGACATCGCCAACGACGTCGCCAAGGACTACGGGTTTTGGCTGGGTGATGCGTTCGCCTCCGGCGGGTCGGTCGGCTACGACCACAAGGCCATGGCCATCACCGCCAAGGGTGCGTGGGAGGCCGTCAAGCGCCACTTCCGGGAGATGGGCGTCGACACGCAAACCGAGGACTTCACCGTCGTCGGAATCGGCGACATGAGCGGCGACGTGTTCGGCAACGGGATGCTGCTGAGCAAGCACATCAGACTGATCGCCGCGTTCGATCACCGGCACGTCTTCCTCGACCCGGAACCCGACGTCACGACGACCTGGGCGGAGCGGCAACGGATGTTCGACCTGCCGCGCTCCAGCTGGGACGACTATGACAAGTCGCTGATCAGCGAAGGCGGCGGGGTGTACAGCCGCGAGCAGAAGGCAATCCCGATCAGCCCGCAGGTGCGCCTCGCTCTTGGCATCGATGAGGACGTCAGCGAAATGGCGCCGCCCAACCTGATCAAGGCGATTCTGCTGGCGCCGGTGGACCTGCTGTTCAACGGCGGCATCGGCACCTACATCAAGGCCGAATCGGAGTCCGACGCCAATGTCGGTGATCGCGCCAACGATCCGGTGCGGGTCAACGCAAACCAGTTGCGCGCCAAGGTCATCGGTGAAGGCGGCAATCTCGGGGTGACCGCACTCGGCCGCGTCGAGTTCGACCTGTCGGGTGGGCGGATCAACACCGATGCGATGGACAACTCCGCCGGCGTCGACTGTTCGGACCATGAGGTCAACATCAAGATCCTGATCGATTCACTGGTCACCGCCGGCAAGGTCAAGGTGCAGGAGCGCAAACAACTACTCGAGTCGATGACCGATGAGGTCGCGCAACTGGTGCTCACCGACAACGAGGACCAGAACGACCTGATCGGGACCAGCCGCGCCAACGCGGCAAGCATGCTCCCGGTGCACGCGCTGCAGATTAAGTATCTGGAGGGCCGCGGGCTCAACCGCGAACTGGAAGCGCTGCCATCCGAGAAAGAGATCGAGCGGCGGACCGAGGCAGGCATCGGGCTTACCTCTCCCGAGCTTTCAACGTTGATGGCACATGTCAAGCTGACGCTCAAAGAGGACATGTTGACCACCGAATTGCCGGAGCTGGATGTGTTCGCATCCAGGCTGCCGGGCTACTTCCCGACTCCGCTGCGCGAGCGGTTTACCCCAGAAATCCGTACGCATCAGCTACGCCGCGAGATCGTCGCGACCATGCTGATCAACGATCTGGTGGACACGGGCGGCATCAGCTACGCATTCCGGATCAGCGAAGACGTCGGAGTCGGGCCGATCGATGCGATCCGCACCTACGTCGCCACCGACGCCATCTTCGGCGTGGGCCACATCTGGCGCCGGATCCGGGCAACGGATATTCCTGTTGCGCTGTCCGACCGGCTGACACTGGACACCCGTCGGCTGATCGACCGCGCCGGGCGCTGGCTGCTCAACTACCGGCCACAGCCGTTGGCGGTGGGCGCCGAAATCAACCGATTTGCGGCCAAACTCAAAGCGCTGACACCGCGGATGTCGGAGTGGCTACGCGGTGATGACAAGGCCATCGTCGAACAAGAAGTCGCGGAATACGTATCGCTGGGCGCGCCGCACGATCTTGCCTACCGCGTCGCGACCGGCCTCTACCGCTTCAGCCTGCTCGACATCATCGACATCGCCGACATCACCGAGATCGACGCCGCCGATGTGGCAGACACCTATTTCGCGCTGATGGATCGGCTGGGCACTGACGGCCTGTTGACCGCGATATCGGAGCTGCCCCGAAATGACCGCTGGCATTCGTTGGCGCGCTTGGCGATTCGCGACGACATCTACGCTTCGCTGCGGTCGTTGTGTTTCGACGTGCTTGCGGCGGGGGAGCCGGGCGAAAGCGGCGAAGAGAAGATCAACGAATGGGAGCACATCAGCGCTTCGCGAGTGGAACGTGCACACCGCACCCTTACCGAGATCTATGAGAGCGGCCAAAAGGACCTCGCCACGCTGTCGGTGGCCGCGCGCCAGATCCGGCGCATGACCCGCACCAGTGGACGAGGGTCGTCGGGGTGACGGCCGGTTTCATCGCTGAAGTGCCGGTGCGCTGGTCGGATATCGACATGTACCAGCACGTCAACCACGCCACCATGGTCACCCTCCTCGAGGAGGCCCGCGTCCCGTTCCTCAAGCCGGCCTTCGAGGCCGACATCATCGACGTCGGCCTGTTGATCGCCGACGTCCGGGTCAGCTACAAGGGGCAGTTGCGACTGATCGATTCGCCTCTGCAGGTGACCATCTGGACCAAGCGGCTGCGCGCGGTCGACTTCACACTCGGCTACGAAGTACGCTCCGTCAGCGCAGATCCCAAGTCGAGAGCTGCCGTCATCGCCGAGTCACAGCTGGCCGCATTTCATATCGAGGAGCAGCGGCTGGTGCGCCTCGCCCCACACCATCGGGAGTACTTGCAACGGTGGGTCCGAGAATAAAGCGGGTAGCGGATCGCGGATTGTGGCTGGGCCCAACCTCCATGGAGGCCCACCGCGCTGACTTGGCTGCGTTCGTCGACCGCGCGAAGCGACTCGACGAGATTGCGGTCATCCGGCTGCGCACCCGATCATCCAGGCTGCTAACCGCTTGGATGGCAACAGGTTTCGATGTATTGGCCAGCCGCGTGGTGGTGGGTAGGGTGCGGCCTGAGGATATGACGGTCGCTGTGGATGCGTTGGCGCAGGGCCTGTCGGCCATGGACGACTTGGGCTACGTCGATCCGGGCTTCGCGATGGACTCGGCGTGGCGCAGCGCGCTGCCCCCGGAGTCCGGCTTCGTCCACCTCGACGATGTACCGGCCCGGGTGATGCTGGACCTCGCGCAAGAGGGCGCGCGACTTGCCAAGGAACACAGCAGTTCTCACGGTCCACCGGCTTCGTTGCTGGACCAGGAGGTCATTCGGGTCAGCTCAGCCAACGCCAGTGTGGGGCTACCGATGCGCTGCGTGTTCGCGTTGACCGCGATGGGTTTTCTGCCGCAGTCAGCGGA
The DNA here is from genome assembly GCA_963826365.1 of uncultured Actinomycetota bacterium. GTDB lineage: Bacteria > Actinomycetota > Actinomycetes > Mycobacteriales > Mycobacteriaceae > Mycobacterium. The sequence goes on from CAWGXA010000027.1 coordinate 730,465, forward strand.
TGCGATCGACGATGACGAAATCATCCGGGTCCGGATCTTGCCGACGTGGTTGCGCCTCGATGCCCGGTTCGGCTCGGTGTATCGCCGGCGCGGCAGTCCCGCGCTGGTCTTACGCTGAGCGAGCCTATAGATCAGCGCGAGTTTATGGCTGCTGGCGGCGGCCGCAGACCACGCGGGTGGGCCGGTTCGACGTGCCCGTCGTCAGGTGCCGTAACGCAACCACAGCGGCAGCACGGAATCCAGGTAGTCCATGAATTTCTTGAGCCCGACCCGGTGTTGCCCGAATCCATAAGGATCTTCCGCGTATTCCGGAAAGGCGATACCCAGACCGAACAGACCGGGTGCGATGATTCCGTTTTGTTGGTTGTACCCCAGCGGGCCCCACTGCGGAGTCTCCGGCAGCTTTCTACGTTCGAAGCCGACGGTGTAAACAACGCGGTCGCAGGCTTCGAGTTTTCCCTCGAATTCCGGGCTGGATACCCAGCACCTCTCCAGCTTCTCCGGATATACGCCGTCGATGTTTTCGCGGGCCCAATCCGCCGCCCGCCCTTTGAGGCCGGTGTCGTCGAATAAAATCCAGTCATCCAAGTACACCGCGTATTTCAGCGGGCTTTGGTAGAAATTGATCACCTTTTTGACGGGATGGCGCAGCAGATTCGGTAACACGATCATCGACGAGTGAGATGAGCCGAAGACGGCGACTGTCGCACCTTCCAATGGCTGCTGGGCGAGCTTTTCGGGGTCCAGGGCGACCTCGACTGCAATCTCGTCCAAGTGGGGATAGGAAAGGCTCTTGGGGACGGCCCCGACGGCGAGAACAACGTTTTCCGAGACGACCTGTTGCTGGTGCGTTTCGATTCTCCACTGCCGATTCTGCAAATGCAGAGCCGTTGCTGTTGTTTGAAAAACGTGCACCCGCTCACGTAGCTGCTGGGTGACCCACACCAAAGGTTCGGCGACCAGCGCCAGGGCACACGTCTCCTCGGGGTCGACTTCGGCCAGCGGCGTTGGCGGTGCCTCGGCGAATCGGAATGCGGCCGAACCGTTCAAAAAGCTCAGGAATGTCCCGACAATGGTGTTACTGGAAACCGGTCGCCATTTTTGCCCGAGATCGCCCACGGCAAAGGCCGGATCAATCCAGGCGATCTTCTCCGGCGCGATCCCGTGATCGAGGAGCCGTCCCACCGCAGCAATTCCAGCGGGCCCAGCCCCGATTACTGTCCACGCGTAGGTCGGCATGTACTAGATATAGAGGAACGAGTCGCCAAGCGCGCTGTTCACCCGACTAGACCAGCCATGCCGCGGTATCCGGTGGCAACTGTCCGTCGACCAGCGGCGCGCTGGCGAAAATGAGCTCTCCATCCGGTAGCGCCATCGGACGCTCACCGGCGTTGAGCGCGCACACCAAGGCGCCGCGGCTCCGGAAGATCACCGCGTCGGTTGGCGCGGTCAGCCACTCGAACTTATCGCCGTCGAATTCCGCACGCTTCCAGCGCAATTCGAGTGCCTTCTGGAAGAACGACAACGTCGAGTCGGGATCGCCTTGTTGCTTTTCCACCGTCAGCGCCGCCCAGTCGGCGGGCATCGGCAACCAGGTGTCGGCCGCACTGGAAAACCCGAACGGGGGTTTCTCGCCCGACCACGGAAGCGGAACCCGGCACTTGTCGCGGCCGCGTTCGGTGTGTCCCGACCGCTCCCAGGTCGGGTCCTGCAACACCTCCTCGGGTAGGTCCAACACGTCGGGCAGCCCGAGTTCCTCGCCGTTGTAGATGAACACCGTGCCGGGGAGCGCGAGCATCGCCAGCACCATGGCACGCGCCCGGCGCAGCCCGATCTCGCCGCCGCCGTAGCGGGTGACCTCTCGGTCCACGTCGTGGTTGGACAGCGTCCACGTTGGGACGGCGTCTTGCAGGCCGGTGGCCGCGAGCGAATTTTCGACGGCGCTGCGAATTTCGCCGGCGTCGAAGTCGATCTTGGTCAGTCGGAAGTTGAAGCCGAGGTGTAGCTCGTCGGGGCGCAGGTACTCCGCCCAGAGGGCGTTGTCCATGACCCACACCTCGCCGATGGTCACCGCATCGGGGTAGTCGTCGACGATCTTGCGGATCCCGCGGTGAATCTCGTGCACGCTGGGGTTGTTGAAGCGCGGATCGTCGTCGCTGTGGGACAACACCTTGACGCCTTCCTTCGCGTCTGGCAGGCCGGGCGGCTTGGCCATGCCGTGTGCCACATCGATGCGGAAGCCGTCTACGCCGCGATCCAGCCAGAACCGCAGCGTCGTCTCGAAATCGTCGAAGACTTCCGGGTTCTCCCAGTTCAGGTCCGGCTGCTCGGTGTCGAAGAGGTGCAAGTAGTACTGGCCGGGATTGCCGTCCGGCTCCACCACTCGGGTCCAGGCTGACCCACCGAACACCGACGTCCAATTGTTCGGCGGCAGTGCCCTATCGGGCCCGCGACCGTCGCGGAAGTAGTAACGATCCCGCGCGTCGGTGCCCGGGCCGGCGGCCAGCGCCGCCTGGAACCACAGATGCGCCGAACTGGTGTGGTTGGGCACCACGTCCATGGTGATCTTGATGCCGCGCTGGTGCGCCGCCGCGATCAGCCGATCGATCGCGGCCATCCCGCCGAACAGCGGGTCGATGTCACGGGGATCGGCGACGTCGTAGCCGTGGTCGGCCATCGGCGAGACGGTGACCGGACTGAGCCAGATCGCGTCGACGCTCAGCCGTTCGAGGTGATCAAGATGGGCCACCAAACCGTCGATGTCGCCGACTCCGTCGCCGTTGCTGTCGGCGAATGAGCGTGGATAGACCTGATAGAAAACCGCGTTCGACCACCATGCTTCGGGGCTCATCCTGCTCCGTTCGGTTTGCTGGGTGTTAAAACGATGAATTCACGAGTGAGTTTGCGGCCATTTCCAGATAGTCGAGCAACTCGCGGCGGTGCTCGTCGTCGAGAGTCTGTGCGTCGATGGACGCGACAGCGGTGTGCATGCACCGCAGCCAGGCGTCGCGCTCGATGGCGGTGATCCGGAACGGCACGTGACGCATCCGCAGCCGCGGATGTCCCCGCTGGTCAGAGTAGGTTCGCGGGCCGCCCCAGTACTGCTCGAGGAACATCCGCAACCGGTTTTCGGCGCCGGCCAGGTCGTCCGCGGGATACAGCGCGCGCAGTATTTCGTCCTCGGGGACCAGCTCATAAAACCGGTGCACGATCGCGTTAAAAGTCTCGGCACCACCGACAGCGTCGTAGAACGACTGTTGCTCGGATTCCATCGCCTCCATTGTGGTGCATCCGCGGTGCGGCGACCGCACGCGGGCCCCGACCGCTCCTTTCTGTTAACCGGCTGGTCACGGCGCGCACCAGCAATAGGCGTGCGATTACCGACGAATCATGGTGGACTATCCGCGGAGGATCTATGGCGCAGGGCAAGAGACGCCGCGGCCACCGCATGTCCGGGGCTGCGGCAGGGTTAACCGGTCCCGCAACCGCGCCGTCTCTGCACAGTGTCGAGACCCACCCGCCCTCCCGGCACGAGAGCGCATCGATCTGGAGTCGCCGACGGGTACTGCTACTGAACTCCACCTACGAGCCGTTGACGGCGCTACCGATGCGGCGAGCGATCGTCATGGTGATCTGCGGCAAGGCCGACGTGGTGCACGACGATCCGGCCGGGCCGGTCATCCACTCGGCGACCAGGTCGATCGCGGTGCCGTCGGTCATCCAGCTGCGGTCCTATGTCCGGGTCCCGTACCGCGCCCGGGTCCCGATGACCCGCGCCGCCCTGATGCACCGCGACCGGTTCTGCTGTGCCTACTGCGGAGGGAAAGCCGACACCGTCGACCACGTAATTCCCCGCAGTCGCGGTGGCGAGCACTCCTGGGAGAACTGCGTGGCGTGCTGTTCGACGTGCAACCACCGCAAGGGCGACAAACTGCTCATCGAACTCGGCTGGACGCTGCGTCGTGCGCCGGTTCCGCCGACCGGCCAGCACTGGCGACTGCTGTCCACGGTCAAGGAAATGGATCCGGCCTGGGTTCGATACCTCGGCGAAGGCGCGGCCTGATCGACATTGTCGTGTCCGGGCGCGCGGGTAACCGGCCCTCTGCGATACGGTTTGCGTCGTGAACGAGATGGAGATTCACCTCTTATCGGTCGGCATTCCGGGGTTGCTGGTGATCGTGCTGGCGACGCTGATCTGGTCGCGCAAGGGACCACACCCCGCGAGCTACAAGTTGTCCGAGCCGTGGACGCACGCCCCCATCCTGTGGGCCGCCACTGACGAGGCGGTCGACCAGTCACATGGACATGACACAGCAGAGTTCTCAGTCGGAGGTGGCGCCAGTGGCACATGGTGAGGTAGCGACGATCGACCCGGCCGGCCTGCCCAAGGGTTCGGTGATCACCACCAGCGGACGGGTCTCGGGCGTCACCGAGCCCGGTGAACTGTCGGTGCACTATCCGTTTGCGAACAGTGATCTGGTCGCCATCGACGATGCCCTGAAATACGGTTCGCGGGCATCCTCGGCGCGGTTCGCCGTGTACATCGGCGACCTGGGCAGTGACACCGCCGCGCGGGCGCGCGAAATCCTGGCCAAGGTGCCCACGCCCAATAACGCCGTGTTGCTTGCCGTCTCGCCCGACCAGAGCGTCATCGAGGTCGTCTACGGCTCGCAGGTCCGCGGACGCGGCGCCGAGGCGGCCGCACCGCAGGGCGTGGCGGCGGCGTCAGCAGCATTCGAGCAAGGCCACCTGGTCGACGGGCTGGTCAGCGCCATCAACGTGCTGAGCGCGGGCATCGCGCCGGCGTAGCTCTAGTCGTTTGGTGGGGGCTCGATGAACGGATTCCTACTTCGGGTCGCGACCACGCTACGTGCCGTTGCGGTGGCGACCTTGGTGGTCGCAGCCGGTGCCAGCCCGGCGCTGCTCGCGCCGGCCGCGGCGGACCCCGGTGGCGTCTACGGCGACCCGGCGAAGGCCGCCGAATCCTGGGCCCCACAGTCCTTTGGCAACAACTGCGTGCTGATGTCGGTGGCCGGCGTGGTGGGCCAGATCAGCGGTCAGATGCCGACCGAGCAGCAGATCATCGAGGTGGCCCAGAAAACGCCGAGCGTCGCTGAACAAGGTAAGACGGTGTACACCGATACCCAAGGCGACGGCGTCGACACCCGCGACGTCGGGGTGCTGTTGGCGCACTACGGGATTCACGCCACCACGTCCGAAGACGCCAAAGGTCAGGCCGCGCTCAGCGCTTTAGAGAATGCCCTGAGTTCGCGGCATGCGGTGATGATCGCCGTCAGCAGCTCAACAATTTGGGAAGGCCATCAGCCCAAAGACGGCGACCATGAGGTGGTCGTGATAGGAGTGGACGCCACCAACGGCGTCGCGCACCTCAACGACAGCGGTTCCGACGACGGCCGCGACGAGCAAGTGCCCATCGCCACCTTCATGTCCGCTTGGGGCGGCGGCGATTTCGAGATGACGGTCAGCCAGGAGACGGTGCAATAACAGCGGGCAAGCTACCCGCTCACTGCGCCTCACCAGCGTCGAACCGGCGCGCTCGCAGCGAACGCTTCACTCCGGCTTGACCTTCGAGCACCAGTCGGCGTAATGCCGGCGGCACTTCGGCGTCCGGCCCCTCGAGGAACTTGTCGGCGGCGGCAATGCCGTCTTCGCTGATGTCCCAAGAGGGGTAGAGCCCGATCACCACGGTCTGGGCGACCTCGCTGGATCGCCGCGCCCAGACTTTGGCGATGGCCTCGAAGTAGCGGGCGGTCAACGGCCGGAGCAGCTCGCTCTGGCCGGGCTGCGCAATGCCCCCGATGATCGACCGTGCGGTGATGTTGGCCAGCGTGTCGTCCTCGACGACCGTGGTCCATGCCTCCTCTTTGACCTGCTGCTGAGGCCGCGCCGCCGCCGCTTGCGCGCCGTGGCGCTTCCCGGCCGACGTGGGGTCACGCTGCACCTCGGCGTCGATGAACGGTGTCGCGGGTCCGTCGGCGTCGACATCACCGGCGGTGGCCAGCGCGGTCACGATGCGCCAGCGCAGGTCGGTGTCGAGTTCCAGACCCGCCAACCCCGACTCGGCGGGATCACGGTCGAGCAGGTCGGCCAATATCCCGACGTGCCGGGTGGACAACACCGAGGCGCACAACGCGTTGACGAAGGCCAGCTGATGGTCGGAACCGGGCTCGGCACCGCGCGCTAATTCCAGTAGCCGGTCGGCGAATTGCGGCCAGCCGTATTCTCGCGCCCAGTCCGGGTCGGCATAGGAGCCCAGCGCCGTCTGGGCCTGCAGCAGCAGCCGCTGCAGCACCGAGATTTCGGTTTCTGCGTGCACACCGCCGGAGACCAGTGCCACGAAGTCACGAGCCCGCAGTTCGGCGTCGCGGGTCATCTCCCAGGCCGCCGACCACACCAGCGTGCGGGGCAGCGGCTCGGTGATGTCGGCGATGCGTTCCAGTGCGGTCTGCAATGATCGCGGATCGAGGCGCAGCGAGCAGTAGGTCAGGTCGTCGTCGTTGACCAGGATCAACTTGCCCGACGAAATACCAACCAGTGCGCTAACTTTCGTATCCGAGCCGTCGACATCGAGCTCTTCTCGGTGTACCCGCACCAGCTTCCCGGTTTGGTCGTCGTCGTAGATTCCGATCGCCAGCCGGTGCACCCGTGTCTCACCCGCGCCCGGCGCGGCCCCGCCCTGTTGCACGGCGAACCGGGTGAACTTGCCGTCCGCGTCGACGTCGAAATCCGGCCGCAGCGTATTGAGCCCAGTGGTTTTCAGCCACTGCTGGCCCCAATTCGACAGGTCGCGGCCCGACGCCTTCTCCAGCGCGCCCAGCAGGTCGCTGAAGGTGGCATTGCCGTAGGCGTGGGTGCGGAAGTAATCGCGCAGTCCGGCCAGGAAGTGGTCTAGCCCGACGTAGGAAACGAGCTGCTTGAGTACCGAAGCGCCCTTGGCGTAGGTGATTCCGTCGAAGTTCACCTCGACCGCGGCCAGGTCGGGGATGTCGGCGGCGATCGGATGCGTCGACGGCAATTGGTCCTGGCGGTAGGCCCACGACTTCTCCACCGTCGCGAACGTCGTCCACGCCTCGGTGAATTCGGTTGCCTCGCTTTGGCACAGCACCGAAGCGAACGTCGCGAAGGATTCATTCAGCCACAAGTCGTCCCACCATGTCATGGTGACCAGGTCGCCGAACCACATGTGCGCCATCTCGTGCAGCACCGTCTCGGCCCGCCGCTCGTAGGAGGCCCGGGTGACCTTGCTGCGGAAGACGTAATCCTCCAGGAACGTCACCGCGCCGGCGTTTTCCATTGCGCCCGCGTTGAATTCGGGGACGAACAGCTGATCGTACTTGCCGAAGGCATAGGGGAGGCCAAAGTTGCTGTGGTAGAAGCCAAATCCCTGCTTGGTCTGGGTGAACAATCGCTCGGCGTCCATGTGTTGGGCCAGCGAGGCCCGGCAATAGATGCCCAACGGGATCTCGCCGTGTTCGTCGGTGTAGCTGTCTTCCCAGTGGGCGTACGGGCCGGCGATCAGGGCCACCAGGTAAGTGCTCATCCGAGGAGTGATGGCGAACCTGTGCACACTGGTCCCGTCGGTGGCGTCGACCGCCGCCGTGGCGCCGTTGGAGATCACCTTCCAGTGCTGCGGTGCGGTCACCCGAACGTCGAAGGTCGCCTTCAGATCGGGTTGATCAAAGCAGGCGAACATGCGCTTGGCGTCGGCGGTTTCGAACTGCGAATACAGATAGACCTCGTTGTCCACCGGATCGACGAAGCGGTGCAGGCCCTCGCCGGTGTTGGAGTAGCGACAATCGGCGTCGACGACCAGGACGTTGCGGTCGGCCAGTCCCCGCAATCCGATGCCGGTCGATTCGTCGTACCCGGAGATGTCGAGATCGCGCCCGTTGAGGGTGGCGGTGTGCACGGTTTCGGCGGCGAGGTCGATGACCGTGTCGCCGCCGGCGAGCGCGTCGAACACCACGGTGGTGGTGGAGCGAAAGATTCGTTCGCCGGGCTCACCTCGACTGTCGGTCAGGTCGAGGTTGATCTGGTAGCTGTCGACGGTGATCAGAGCGGCACGCTCGACGGCCTGGTCGCGGGTGAGGTTAGGAAGAGCCACGCCTCCAACTTAGGGCGTCTCGCGTCGGCCCTGCAGAACGGGAACAGCGCGGCGGTGACTACCGTTGTGCTGGACGTCGCTTTTATCCGTCGAACCCTCCAGGAGAGGACCGCGTCATGTCCCAGCAGGCCCCCGCGAAAGACAAAGCCGATTTCTGGTTCGACCCGCTGTGTCCGTGGGCATGGATTACGTCACGCTGGATCCTCGAGGTGCAAAAGGTTCGCGACATCGAGGTGAACTTCCACGTCATGAGCCTGGCGGTGCTCAACGAGAACAGGGAGAGCCTGCCCGAGAGCTACCGGGAGAAGATGAAGCAGGCCTTCGGGCCGGTGCGCGTCGCGATCGCCGCCGAGCAGGCGCACGGCGCCAAGGTGCTAGAGCCGCTGTACACCGCGTTTGGCACCCGGATCCACAACGAAGACAACAAGAACATGGAAGAGGTCATCCCGCTGGCCCTCGCCGACGCCGGTTTGCCGGCAGAGCTTGCCGACGCCGCGCAGAGTGACGACTACGACGAAGCGCTACGCAAGAGCCACCATGCCGGGATGGACGCGGTCGGTGACGACGTCGGGACGCCGACCATCCACGTCAACGGCGTGGCGTTCTTCGGTCCGGTGATCTCGCGGATCCCGCGCGGCGAAGAGGCCGGGAAATTGTGGGACGCCTCGGTGACCTTCGCGGCCTATCCGCACTTCTTCGAGCTCAAGCGGACTCGCGACGAAAAGCCCGAGTTCGACTGACCCTTCGCGCTCGGCGACGCGACCCCCCGCGCGTTGCGTCGCCGAGTCTGCCGGGTAAGGATTGCGGTCATGCGCGTCTACCTGGGTTCTGACCACGCCGGATTCGAGCTCAAGCAAGCGATCATCGAGCACCTCAAGCAAACCGGCCACGAGCCGATCGATTGCGGTGCCTTCACCTACGACGCCGAGGACGACTACCCCGCGTTTTGCATCGCGGCCGCAACGCGCACGGTAGCCGACCCGGAGAGCCTGGGCATCGTGCTGGGCGGATCGGGTAACGGCGAACAGATCGCCGCCAACAAGGTCCCGGGGGCCCGCTGCGCACTGGCGTGGAGCGTCGAGACCGCCTCGCTGGCCCGCCAACACAACAACGCTCAGCTGATCGGTATCGGTGGTCGCATGCACACCGTCGAAGAGGCGCTGTCGTTCGTGGACGCATTCCTGACCACGCCATGGTCGAAAGCCGAACGCCATCAACGGCGTATCGACATTCTCGACGAATACGAACGCACGCACCAGGCGCCGCCGGTACCCGGCGCGCAGGCCTAAAGACTTCATGCCCGAAGGGCATACGCTGCACCGGCTGGCCCGGCTGCATCAGCGCCGATTCGGCGGCGCCCCGGTCGCAGTGTCCAGCCCACAGGGCCGGTTCGAGGACGCGGCGGCCACGGTGAACGGCCAGGTACTCAAACGCGCCAGCGCCTGGGGCAAGCACCTGTTCCACCAGTACGCCGGCGGCCCGATCGTGCACGTGCATCTCGGTCTCTATGGCACCTTCACCGAGTGGCAGCGCCCCGGCGGTGCGGCCCTGCCCGAAGCGGTCGGGCAGGTGCGGATGCGGATGGTCGGCGCCGACTACGGCACCGACCTACGCGGCCCGACGGTGTGTGAGGTGATTGACGAAGCCCGGGCGAGTGACGTGGTGGCCAAGCTGGGTCCCGACCCGTTGCGCAGCGACGCCGACCCGTCGTGGGCGTGGGCACGGATTGCCAAGTCCCGCAGGCCTATTGGCGCACTCTTGATGGATCAGACCGTCATCGCCGGGGTAGGCAACGTCTACCGCAGCGAGTTGCTGTTCCGCCACGGCATCGACCCGTTCCGGCCCGGGCGCGACGTCAGCGAGTCCGAATTCGATGGGGCATGGACCGATCTGGTGGCGCTGATGAAGATCGGGTTGCGCGGCGGCAAGATCGTCGTGGTGCGGCCCGAGCATGACCACGGTCCGCCGTCCTACGCGGCTGGGCGGCCCCGGACCTACGTGTACCGACGCGCAGGGGAGCCGTGCCGGGTGAAGGGCGGACCGATCCGCACGACGGTGCTGGAGGGTCGAAATGTCTTCTGGTGCCCGACCTGTCAAAACTGAGCGAGCAGCCCAAACTGACAGGATACTGACAGGAAGAAACGCTGGCGTCTACAGTTTCGGGCACAGCTCCGGTGGGTAAGAACTGCCTCGTGAAAACAATTCCACGTTTTGCTGCAACGATTTTGGCCGGAGCCGCCGTGAGTCTGGCCGGCGTGGGTGTCGCCGCCGACGCTCAAGCGCAGCCTGGGCCGTTCCCTACCTGGTGCCCTGGTGAGTACTGGGATCCAGGCTGGGGCAACAACTGGGACTGGAACGGCTGCCATGACTGGCGTGGTGGGCCTCCCGGTTATGGGCCCGGAGGCTGGAACCCGCCTGGACCGGCCGGGGGTCCCGGCTGGGGCCCGCCGCCTCCTGGTGGACCGGGGGGGCCGCCACCGCCCGGATGGCACCCCTAATCCTCAGCAATCAAACGCGCCCTGCCGGCATTGTTCGGCGGGGCGCGTTTGCTTTCCGGGTCAGCTGACGGTGACGCCCAGCGCGGCGTACACCTCGTTGCTGAGCGCGAGACTGCGCGGGTCGGCGTTGGCCTTGGTGGCGTCGAAGCGGTTCGCCACGTAGGCATAGCCGATCCGGTGCTCGAGGTCGACGAAGCCGAATGAGCCGCCAAGGCCGCCGTGCCCGAAGATGCGCGGGTTGGGCCCGTTGACGCGACGTTGGTTGAGCATGTAGCCCAGGCCCCAACCGTGGTCGGCGACCCGGGGGCCGAGCACCAGGTCGGTCTCCAAGCCGCCCTGGCACTGCCGAACCAGATCCATGTGTTCGCGGCTGAGCAGCTTCTCCTGAGCGAGTGCGTTGTAGAAGGTGGCCAGCCCCAGCGCGGACACCTGCCCGTTGGTGCCCGGGAATTCGAGCCGGCGCCACAAGTCGAGGTCGTAGGAGCTCACCTCGTCATCGGGCGAGAACCCCATCGCGACTGCCATCCCGGCCTTGGGGTGTTCGGCCAGCGAAGTCGGGTGAGTGGGCGCGTTCATGCCGGTCAGCAGGTCGCGCATGTGTGGCTTGTTCACCCGCTCGGCGCAGCGGCGTTGATCGGCAGGGGACAGGCCGATGTGGATGTCGGCGCCCAACGGTTCGGCGATCTCGGTGCGCAGGTATTGCCCGACCGTGCGACCCGTGACCCGGCGGAACACCTCGCCGATGATGAAACCGAACGAGGTCATGTGATAGCCCTGGGCGGTTCCCGGCTCCCACCACGGTTCGGCCGCGGCGAACTGCTCGCAGGCAAAGTCCCAGTCGGTGACCTGTTGCCAGCTCATCGGGGCACGCGGCCCGATGGCGCCGGAGCGGTGGCTCAGCACCATCGCCAAGGTGATGTCTTGCTTGCCCGCTTGCCCGAACTCGGGCCAATAGCGGGCCACCGGCGCCTGCAGATCGACTTCGCCGCGATCGGCCAGTTGGTGCAGGCAGGTGGACGTCAGGCCCTTGGTGCCGGACAGCACCGTGGTGATGGTGTTTTCCCGCCAGGGGCGACGGTGGGCCGCATCGGCCCACCCACCCCACAGGTTGACGACGAGGTCGCCGTCGACCCACACCGCGACGGCCGCGCCGACTTCGCCGCACTGCGTGAAATTGCGCTCGAAGGCCGCGCGCACGCCGACGAATTTCGGCACGCACACGCCATGACTACTCGATCCTCCCCATGGCGCCTTTCTTCGAGCAATAGTCGCCCAGAGAGCGGGCGACGGGAATCGAACCCGCGTAGCTAGTTTGGAAGACTAGGGCTCTACCATTGAGCTACGCCCGCATGTATTAGTCGAGCGCGACTGTATCTGGCGGCGAAGATCAAATCTAATTGAAGCGCATTCGTGTCCGCTTCGTGAGGTCTGTGGGGTCGTTGTTAAGCCGGTGGCCAACTTCGTGATCAAGGCCCGTAGGATCGCGAGGTCAGCGCGGGGTGTAGCGCAGCTTGGTAGCGCATCCGCTTTGGGAGCGGAAGGCCGCAGGTTCAAATCCTGTCACCCCGACCAGCAACACACCGCGACCGGACCGGTGCACACGGCCACCGAACGCTAGGAACGACCACCAAGGAGTACACCCGTGAAGAGCAGCGTCGAACAGTTGAGCCCCACCAGGGTGCGTATCAACGTGGAGGTGCCTTTCACCGAACTCGAGCCCGATTTTCAGCGGGCGTACAAGGAGCTGGCACAGCAGGTCCGGCTACCCGGCTTCCGGCCCGGCAAGGCGCCGGTGAAGTTGCTGGAGGCCCGGTTCGGCCGGGAGGCGCTGCTCGACCAGGTCGTCAACGAGGCGTTGCCCGCCCGATATGGACAGGCCGTCGCGGAGTCCGAAGTCCAGCCGATAGGCCAGCCCGCCATCGAGGTGACGAAGAAGGAATACGGCGAGGAGTTGGCGTTCACCGCCGAGGTCGACGTGCGCCCCAAGATCGACCTGCCAGACCTGAGCACGCTGCAGGTCTCGGTGGAGCCCATCGAGGTCAGCGACGAGGACGTCGATGCCGAGCTGCAATCGCTGCGCGCGCGGTTCGGCACTCTGACCGGAGTGGACCGGCCGGTCGAAGACGGCGACTTCGTGTCGATCGATCTGTCGGCCACCGTCGACGGCGAGCCGCTGCCGAACGCCTCGGCCGAAGGGCTGTCGCACGAGGTGGGCTCGGGCCGGCTCATCGACGGTTTGGACGACGCGCTCATCGGTGTGTCCGTGGACGAGTCCAAGGAGTTCACCGCGAAGTTGGCCGCCGGCGAACATTCCGGCAAGGACGCGACGGCCACCGTCACCGTCCGGTCGATCAAGCACCGCGAGCTTCCCGAGCCCGACGACGAATTCGCCCAACTGGCAAGCGAATTCGACACAATCGACGAGTTGCGGAACAGCCTTCGCGACCAGGTGGGCCAGTTTAAGCGCGCCCAGCAGGCCGAGCAGATCCGCGAAGCCACGCTGGACACCTTGCTCGAACAGGTCGACGTGCCGATACCAGAGGCCGTTGTCCAGGCCCAGTACGACAGCGCCATCCACGGCGCGCTGCACGGCCTCGACCACGACGACGCCAAACTCGACGAAGCGCTCGCGGCGCAGGGCAAGTCGCGTGAGGAGTTCGAAACCGAGACACGCAGTGCCGCGGAGAAGGACGTCCAGCGGCAGCTGTTGCTGGATACGCTGGCCGACGAGCTGGCCGTCCAGGTCGGACAGGACGACCTGACCGAGCGACTGGTGGCGACCTCGCGGCAATACGGCATCGAGCCGCAGCAGCTCTTTGGCTACCTGCAGGAGAACAACCAGTTGCCGGCGATGTTCGCCGATGTGCGACGCGGGTTGGCCATTGGTGCGGTGGTCGCGGCGGCGACCGTCAAAGACACCGCGGGAAACACCATCGACACCAGCGAGTTCTTTCCCCCGCGGGGCCAGGGTGATGAGGCAGCGGCAGCCGATGAAGGCTCCGACGAGGCCGACGAATCCGACGAGGCCGGCGCCGAGAAGTGACGCTGTGAGCGAACGCGCCCATTTCGGGGGTGCGTGGCCGCGAAACGGCGGGCCCGGTTGGTTAGTGTCGGTTTAAACAGATTTGAGAAAGCAGGTAACCCAGTCGTGACTGACATGCGTTCGAACTCGGTGGGTCTCAACCTCACGGACTCCGTCTATGAGCGCTTGCTCTCCGAGCGCATCATCTTCCTGGGTTCGGAGGTGAACGACGAGGTCGCCAACCGGCTGTGCGCCCAGATTCTGCTGCTCGCCGCCGAAGACGCAGAGAAGGACATCAACCTCTACATCAACTCGCCGGGCGGCTCGATCAGCGCTGGCATGGCGATCTACGACACCATGGTGCTGGCGCCCTGCGATGTCGCCACCTACGCGATGGGCATGGCCGCCTCGATGGGTGAGTTCCTGTTGGCGGCCGGCACCAAGGGCAAGCGCTACGCGCTGCCGCACGCTCGCATCCTGATGCACCAGCCGCTGGGCGGCGTCACCGGCAGCGCGGCCGACATCGCGATCCAGGCCGAGCAGTTCGCCGTCATCAAGAAGGAAATGTTCCGGCTCAACGCCGAGTTCACCGGCCAATCGCTGGAGCGCATCGAGACGGACTCCGACCGCGACCGCTGGTTCACCGCGCCGGAAGCGCTGGAATACGGCTTCGTCGACCACATCATTACCCGCGCCGCCCACATCACCAATGGAGAACCCCAGTGAACCCCGAAACTCAGCCCCAGGCGCGGTACATCCTGCCGTCTTTCATCGAGCACTCCAGCTTCGGTGTCAAGGAGTCGAACCCCTACAACAAGCTGTTCGAGGAACGCATCATCTTCCTCGGCGTCCAGGTCGACGACGCGTCAGCGAACGACATCATGGCCCAGCTGTTGGTACTCGAGTCGCTGGACCCCGACCGCGACATCACCATGTACATCAACTCCCCGGGCGGCGGGTTCACCTCGTTGATGGCGATCTACGACACCATGCAGTACGTCCGGGCCGACATCCAGACGGTGTGTCTGGGGCAGGCCGCATCCGCTGCCGCGGTGCTGCTGGCCGCCGGAACGCCGGGTAAGCGAATGGCGCTGCCGAACGCGCGGGTGCTGATCCACCAGCCGTCGCTGTCCGGCGTGATTCAGGGACAGTTCTCCGACTTGGAGATCCAGGCCGCCGAGATCGAGCGGATGCGCACCCTGATGGAGACCACGCTGGCTCACCACACCAACAAGGACGCCGCGGTGATCCGCAAGGACACCGACCGGGACAAGATCCTGACCGCCGCGGAGGCCAAGGATTACGGGATCATCGACACCGTTCTCGAGTACCGCAAGCTTTCCAAGCAGAGCGCCTGACGTTTCGCGAGCTGGATGCACCTCCCGCTCGGCGGGGGCACCTCCCGCTCGCCGAGATCGTCGCGCCGGCCCGCAAGTAGGCGGCGTGCACCGCGACGATCTCATGGGGCGCGTCGGATAGCAGCCTCGCCGACCACAGCGAGTCGGACAGGTCATGACCCCGCGCTTCCAGCTCGGTGGCCAGGCCGCCATCGCCGATCAGCGCCCTTTCGCTGGGCAAGACCAATCCCACAGCGCAACTGTAGGGTGGTGGGCTAGCGGCTTGCCCCCTACAGCCTCAGTTGGGTCACGACCGCGACACGCCAAGCCTTTCAGCGGGTCTACGAGCCCCGCCGGGCTATATGTTTCATCCAGACATACCGGCGTGAAAAACGATGAATACCACGGACGCGATTCGGCGCTAACGGTCGCATCCGGCCCGAGCAAGCGGGTAGCGTCGTGGGGTACACGCGGCAGTGGCAAGACGAACGGCGAACAGGAAGTAGGCCCTCAGCACTATGGCGCGCATCGGAGACGGCGGGGATCTGCTGAAGTGCTCGTTCTGCGGGAAGAGCCAGAAGCAGGTTAAGAAGCTCATCGCGGGCCCAGGTGTGTACATCTGCGACGAGTGCATCGACCTCTGCAACGAGATCATCGAAGAGGAGCTCGCCGACGCCGACGACGTCAAGCTTGACGAACTGCCCAAGCCTGCTGAGATCCGGGACTTCCTCGAGGGATACGTCATCGGACAGGACACCGCCAAGCGGACGCTGGCCGTCGCCGTCTACAACCACTACAAGCGGATTCAGGCCGGCGAGAAGGGCCGCGACTCCCGGTACGAGCCGGTTGAGTTGACCAAGTCCAACATCTTGATGCTCGGACCCACTGGCTGCGGCAAGACCTATTTGGCCCAGACGCTGGCCAAGATGCTCAACGTCCCGTTCGCCATCGCCGACGCCACCGCACTGACCGAGGCCGGTTACGTCGGTGAGGACGTCGAGAACATCTTGCTCAAGCTGATTCAGGCCGCCGACTACGACGTCAAACGCGCCGAGACCGGCATCATCTACATCGACGAGGTCGACAAGATCGCCCGCAAGAGCGAGAACCCGTCCATCACTCGCGACGTCTCCGGAGAGGGTGTCCAGCAGGCCCTGCTGAAGATCCTCGAGGGGACGCAGGCTTCCGTTCCCCCGCAGGGCGGCCGCAAGCACCCGCACCAGGAATTCATCCAGATCGACACCACCAACGTGCTGTTCATCGTCGCGGGTGCGTTCGCCGGGCTGGAGAAGATCATCCACGAGCGGGTCGGCAAGCGCGGCTTGGGCTTCGGTGCCGAGGTCCACTCGAAGGCCGAGATCGACACCACCGACCAGTTCGCCGATGTGATGCCCGAGGATCTGATCAAGTTCGGTTTGATCCCCGAGTTCATCGGCCGTCTTCCGGTGGTCGCCTCGGTGACCAATCTCGACATGGACTCGTTGGTCAAGATTCTGTCCGAGCCGAAAAACGCTCTGGTCAAGCAATACACCCGGCTTTTCGAAATGGACAACGTGGAGCTGGAATTCAGCGAGGACGCGCTGGAAGCGATCGCCGACCAGGCGATCCATCGCGGCACCGGCGCCCGTGGCTTGCGCGCCATCATGGAAGAAGTCCTGCTGCCGGTGATGTACGACATCCCCAGCCGCGACGACGTCGCCAAAGTGGTGGTCACCAAGGAGACCGTGCAGGACAACGTGTTGCCGACGATCGTGCCGCGTAAGCCCTCGCGCACCGAACGCCGCGACAAGAGCGCCTGAGCCAACGCTCCACACCGCACGCTGACAGTACGGACGCCGTTCCCCGGCGTCTGCTTCGCGGCGCGCGAACACGGCCGGCGACGTGACCAATACCACAGTTTTATTTCGTACTCGCCAGTAGCCCCCGGTTGACTTCGTCTTTTGCCAACAAAACCGCGGCGTGGGATGCATAAGAGACGGCCATACAACCCACAAAGAAATGCCATAATTGGTACTGGCAGTGACATAAAAGCGTTAGTGCGCTGAGGTCGCTCCACGGCGCGTAGCGTGAAACAACGGCGGAGTGCCGATCCGGTTAACAAATGGAGGGCGGAGACGTGGAACTGAACGGCAGCGGAGCCGGGTCAGATTCTCATAATGGGAGCCCGCGTAACGGGTCCCACCGCCAACGTTTGGAACAAGTCGTCATCCGATTCGCTGGGGACTCCGGCGATGGCATGCAGCTGACCGGCGACCGCTTCACGACGGAGGCAGCGCTTTTCGGTAACGACCTGGCGACCCAGCCGAACTACCCCGCGGAGATTCGCGCACCAGCAGGCACGCTGCCCGGCGTCTCGTCCTTCCAAATTCAGATCGCCGATTACGACATCCTGACCGCCGGCGACCGGCCCGACGTGCTCGTCGCCATGAACCCCGCGGCGCTGAAAGCCAACATCGGCGACTTGCCCCGCGGCGGAATGGTGATCGCAAATTCCGACGAGTTCACCAAGCGCAACCTGACGAAGGTGGGTTATGTAGCCAACCCGCTGGAAACCGACGAGCTGTCCGACTACGTGGTGCACTCCGTCGCGATGACCACGCTGACGCTCGGAGCCGTCGAGTCGATCGGCTCGTCGAAGAAGGACGGCCAGCGCGCCAAAAACATGTTCGCGCTTGGCCTTTTGTCTTGGATGTACGGGCGGCCGATCGAGACCAGCGAGACCTTTATCCGGGAGAAGTTCCTCCGCAAGCCCGACGTCGCGGAGGCCAACGTCCTCGCGCTCAAGGCGGGCTGGAACTACGGCGAAACCACCGAGGCATTCGGCACCACCTACGAGGTGTCGCGCGCGACCTTGCCGAGCGGCGATTACCGGCAGATCTCTGGCAACACGGCTCTGGCCTACGGCATCGTCGCGGCCGGCCAGATCGCCGACCTTCAGGTCGTGCTGGGCAGCTACCCGATCACGCCGGCCTCGGACATCCTGCACGAGCTGTCCAAGCACAAGAACTTCAACATCATCACCTTCCAGGCCGAGGACGAGATCGGCGGCATCTGCGCGGCGCTGGGTGCCTCCTACGGTGGTTCGCTCGGTGTCACCACCACGTCGGGACCGGGTATTTCGCTGAAGTCCGAGGCGATCGGGCTGGCCGTGATGACCGAGCTGCCGTTGCTGATCGTCGACGTGCAGCGCGGCGGACCGTCCACCGGTCTGCCCACCAAGACCGAGCAGGCTGACCTGTTGCAGGCGCTCTACGGCCGTAATGGGGAGTCGCCGGTCGCGGTGCTGGCGCCGCGGTCGCCATCCGATTGCTTTGAAACCGCTCTCGAGGCGGTACGCATCGCAGTGTCGTATCACACCCCGGTGATCTTGTTGTCCGACGGCGCGATCGCCAACGGCTCTGAGCCGTGGCGCATTCCGGACGTCGGATCGCTACCGTCGATCAAGCACACCTTCGCCAAGCCCGACGAGCCATTCCAGCCCTACGCTCGCGATCCGGACACGCTGGCTCGCCAATTCGCCATCCCGGGCACGCCCGGCCTGGAACATCGCATCGGCGGCTTGGAAGCAGCGAACGGTTCGGGCGCCATCTCTTACGAGCCGGCCAACCACGACCTGATGGTCCGGATACGCCAGGCCAAGATCGACGGCATCTCCGTTCCCGACCTGGAAGTCGACGACCCGACCGGCGACGCCGAGCTGCTGCTGATCGGGTGGGGCAGCTCGTACGGCCCGATCGGCGAAGCCTGCCGACGTGCTCGGCGCAAGGGCACCAAGGTCGCGCATGCCCACCTGCGTTATCTCAACCCATTCCCCGCCAACCTGGGTGACGTGCTACGCCGTTACCCGAAGGTGGTGGCGCCGGAGATGAACTTGGGTCAGTTGGCGCTGTTGCTGCGGGGCAAGTATTTAGTCGATGTCCAGTCGGTCACCAAGGTTCAGGGTCTGGCGTTCCTGGCAGACGAAGTGGGGCGGGTCATCCGCGCCGCGTTGGCTGGAACATTGGCCGAAATCGAGCAAGACAAGACGATGGTCGCCAGAATGGCGGCAGCCACTGTTGGAGCGGGAGCTAGCGCATGACGAGCGGGATCGATAGCGATCTAGCGGGCACAGACCTCGGCTTGACTCCGAGGTTGAAGAAGAACGACGGGGTGCCCACCACGGATCAGCCCCAAAAGGGCAAGGACTTCACCAGTGACCAGGAGGTCCGCTGGTGCCCGGGCTGCGGCGACTACGTCATCCTCAACACGATTCGGAACTTCCTGCCCGACCTCGGGCTGCGTCGCGAGAACATCGTCTTCATCAGCGGCATCGGCTGCTCCAGCCGGTTCCCGTACTACTTGGAGACCTACGGCTTCCACTCGATCCATGGCCGTGCACCGGCCATCGCGACCGGCCTGGCGCTGGCCCGCGAAGATCTGTCGGTCTGGGTGGTCACCGGCGACGGCGACGCCTTGTCGATCGGTGGTAACCACCTGATCCATGCGCTGCGCCGCAACGTCAACATCACCATCCTGCTGTTCAACAACCGGATCTACGGGCTGACCAAGGGCCAGTACTCGCCGACGTCTGAGGTCGGCAAGGTCACCAAGTCGACGCCGATGGGCTCGCTGGACCACCCGTTCAACCCGACCTCGTTGGCGCTGGGCGCCGAGGCGACCTTCGTCGGCCGCGCACTGGACTCCGATCGCGCCGGGCTGACCGAGGTATTGCGCGGTGCCGCCGAGCATCGCGGCGCCGCAGTGGTCGAAATCCTGCAGGACTGCCCGATCTTCAACGACGGCTCGTTCGACGCGCTGCGCAAGGAGGGCGCCGAAGACCGGGTGATCAACATCCGCCACGGCGAGCCAATTGTGTTCGGCGCCAACGGCGAATACTGCGTGGTGAAGTCCGGCTTCGGCCTTGAGGCGGCCAAGACCGCCGATGTGGCAGTAGAAGAGATCGTCGTGCACGACGCGCATGCCGACAATTCGGCTTATGCGTTCGCCCTGTCGCGGTTGTCCGACCAGAACCTCGACCACACGGTGCTGGGCATCTTCCGGAGCATCAGCCGACCCACCTACGACGACGCCGCCCGCTCTCAGGTGAACGCCGCCCGGGCCTCGACGCCGTTCGATGCCACTGCGCTGCAATCGTTGTTGCGCGGGCGCGACACCTGGAGTGTCGACTAAGCTGCGCTGGTGCCCCAAACTTTGTCACTGGCCGCAGTCGTGCTGGCTGGAGGTGAATCGCGGCGAATGGGTCGCGACAAAGCCACCCTCCCCGGGCCCGGCGGAAGAGGCACGTTGGCCGAATATGTCGTCGGCGTCGTCACCCAGCGCTGCGAACCGGTTTTCGTCGTAGCCGCCAAGGGACAACCCCTGCCCGCCCTGCAGGCTCGGGTGCTGCGCGACGAAATACAGGGACTGGGGCCGCTGCCGGCAACCGGATTGGGCCTACGCGCGGCTGCGGAGGCCGGCGCCCGGTACGCCTTTGTGTGCGCCGTCGACATGCCGCTTCTCACAGTCGAATTGGTCGACGATCTGGTGAACCTGGCCACTGAGACCGATGCCGAAGTGGTGATGCCGTGGGACGGCCGCAGCCATTACCTGGCGTCGTTGTACCGGACCGATCTGGCTGACCGGATTGACGCGTTGGTTGCCGCCGGCGAGAGCAGGATGAGCGCCTTGATCGATGCCTCCGATGCTCAGCAGATCGTGCTGCCGGATTCGCGCTTGGTGACCAACGTGAACACGGACGCCGACTTGCGCGCGCTGGTGCGCCCGGGAGCCTGAGCGGCTTCGCGTTTTTGCAGAATTACGTTCTTCCTGCAATTTCTCTGTATTACTCCGCGCCTTTCGCATTTCCTCGTTTGCTGATTTTTCATTTCGACGTTATTGGCATGTCCATGTCCAGCCGATAATTATCCGAGCCGACTCCGTGGTTACGTGGTGCGCCGTCCCTCCGGGCATCGTATAACCTTGGGGCACAAGCAATTTGGGCCGCCGGATACGGCGGAGGACGGCTTCCATCCGGTGCTGGCTCGGCAAGAGGGCCGGAATATAGCGGCGGAATATCTCCCAGCAAATTGCGTAGTGCAAATTCGCCCGGCCGACCCGTCGGGCCGAGGAGGCTGGGTGTCGGTCCGTCCCTCGTGGGCGGGAGTGCCAGTGCTTCGGCTAGCAGCTACAGCTAAAGCCTTTGCGGCAGCAGATAACTCACCAGAATTCGTCGCGGAGACGCGTTAACGTGGCTCCGCCGCAGGTCTTCTCGCCCGTCGGCGCTGATCCGGTTCGGTGGATCAGGTTGCCGTAAAGCGTGTTTGAGCTGCAGCGATGCTCTGAAACGTGGTGCAGAACACGGTAGCCGCGGACTGTGGGCGAGCTCACGACGCCGCCAAGGCAGGCCCCCGAGCGGCTCTGCGGCCTCATAGCTAGGGAGCGTCCAGCCGGGTGGGCAAAATGCGTGCCGCACCTCACAAATAGTATGTGATTCGGATCACAAATGTGTAGTGTTTGCGATCTGTGGATAAGAGCAAAAAAGGCGTGTTTGACCTGCGTGAACATTTCTAGAGATGCGTCGTAATCGGGCTGTTATCGGATTGAGATATCGGCGTGTCGGATATGACGAATGCAATCCGTTCTCCTACTGTGCCTTTTAGCCCAAACGGGTTAATTAAAAATTTAATCCACGAATCCGCGTGTGAGCGGGGCTGCGAGCGGCGATGGCCGCCACCAGCCAGCGGCTATAGCCGACCGGGCAGATCGTGCCCGCCGCTGTCGTGCCCGAACGAGACGGCACGAGCCAAAGCACCTATTTCACATCGACATAGCAGTTCAGCCCACCCAGGTGGGTTGGCTTTGGCGCGCGCGCATGCGAAAGGAACACTTTGAAGAACGTCCGCAAGACGCTCATGCTGGCCGCGGTCACCGGGACGCTCCTGGCTATCCCGTCCGCCTCCGCTAACGCGGAACCCGTGGGCTTTGACCCGAACGTTGCTCCCGCGGCGCCTGCCCCAGACGCACCGCCGCCACCGCCGGCTCCGGACGCACCGCCGCCACCGGCTCCTGACGCACCGCCGCCGCCACCGGCTCCTGACGCACCGCCGCCGCCACCGGCTCCGGACGCTCCGCCGCCACCGGCGCCTGACGCTCCGGCTCCCGACGCCCCCGCGCCAATCAAGGCGTACAGCGTGAACTGGGACGCCATTGCGCAGTGCGAGTCGGGCGGAAACTGGGGAATCAGCACCGGTAACGGTTTCGCCGGCGGCCTGCAGTTCACCTCCAGCACCTGGCACTCCAACGGCGGCGCGGGTTCTCCGAACGGCGCCAGCCGTGAGGAGCAGATCCGGGTGGCTGAGAATGTGCTGCACTCGCAGGGCATCGGCGCCTGGCCGGTCTGCGGCCGTCGCGGCTGACCGACGTTGACGCCTTAACGTCGCACGTAATTAAGGAAATGCCGGGCCATGTGCCCGGCATTTCCTGTCTGCGCAGCGCGCTGAGGGGTTAGGTTGACGGCGAGCCAGCCACGGCGTGGAAAGGTGCTCGCGGATGTCTAACCATTTCACCGGCCTCAGCCTCGGACCCCCGCTTGGCGATCAGCGCCTTGACCTGTGTGATCTGTACGCCCTCCAGTCGCCGACCGACGGCTCACGGACCGTGCTGATCCTCAACGCCAATCCGACGGCGGACGCGCTGCATCCGGAGGCCATCTACCGGTTGGCGGTCGACACCGACGGCGACCTGGTGAACGACATCGCGTTCAGCTTTGTGTTCTCCACTCCGGTGGACGGCCGGCAGACGGTCGACGTGTTCATGGCCAGCGGTGAACAGTCCTGTTCGCCCGAACCCGTTGGCGACCAGATTTTCACCGACGTCGAGGTCTCGTTCACAGCGCAGCCGAATGTCGTCACCGCCGGCGACATCACGTTCGCCGCCGGTGCTCGCAGCGATGCGTTCTTCTTCGACTTCGATGGCATCAAGAACCTCTTCGACACCAGCGGCAAGCGCAACTTCACCGCACCTCATCTGGCCGAACTCGAAGGCAAGTCGCCCTGGACGGGCCAGGATTCGAATACCAAGGCCAATGTCTTCTCGATGGCGGTCGAGCTACCTACCAGCGCACTGGGCGCGAGTGGGCCGATCCGGGTCTGGGGCCGTTGCAGCCTGCGCGAGAACGGCGCACTCAATCATGTGGACCGGGCCGGGCACCCGTCGGTGAGCAGTTTCTTCAACACCGACGACACCAAACTTGAGTACAACGCCAGCGAGCCCCCGAACGACTGGAACCGATGGCTTGACCAGTTCGTCCACCTCATGGGTCACACCGGCGGCTACACCCGGGAGGAGGCCATCGCCGCCATCGAGAAGGAGGGCACGCTGCCCGACATGCTGACCTTCGACCCGGCCACACCGGCCCAGTACCCGAACGGCCGGGTGTTCACCGACGACGTCATCGACTACCGGCTGGCGTTCCTCACCAAGGGGGAGTGTCCGCCGTCGGGCCTGTCACCGCACAGCGACACCCTGACCGAGTTCCCCTACCTCGGCCCGCCGCACGCGCCCTGATCGGATGATTTCGGTCGGGTAGCGTCGGGCCGGTGACCGCAACGCCGCGTGAATTCGACATCGTCTTGTACGGAGCGACGGGCTTCGTGGGCAAGCTGACCGCCGAGTACCTGGCACGCGCCGGCGGGGATGCGCGGATTGCGCTGGCCGGCAGGTCAACCGAGCGATTGCTCGCGGTGCGCGAAACTCTCGGCGAAAGTGCACAGTCGTGGCCGATTCTCGCTGCCGACGCGGCATCGCCGTCGTCACTGCAGGAGATGGCGGCCCGCACCCAGGTCGTGGTGACCACGGTCGGGCCCTACAGTCGCTACGGAATGCCGCTGGTGGCCGCCTGCGCGGCCGCGGGCACGGACTATGCGGACCTGACCGGTGAGGCGATGTTCATCCGCGAGACCATCGACCTCTATCACAAGCAAGCCGCCGACACCGGCGCCCGCATCGTGCACTGCTGCGGGTTCGACTCCATTCCTTCCGACCTGAGTGTGTATGCGCTCTACCGGGCGGCACGGGACGACGCCGCGGGGGAGCTGGGCGATACCAACTTCGTCATGCGTTCGTTCTCCGGTGGGGTATCCGGCGGCACGGTTGCGTCGATGGTCGATGTAATGCAGGCCACGTCCAGCGATGCTGACCTGCGGCGTGAGCTTGCCGACCCGTACACGCTGAGCACCGACCGTGGTGCCGAACCCGACGTGGGCCCGCAGCCAGACCTGCCGTGGCGCCGTGGTCGCCAGATTGCGCCGGAGCTGGCCGGTCATTGGACGACGGGATTCGTGATGGCATCGATCAACACCCGAGTTGTGCGGCGCAGCAACGCATTACAGGACTGGGCCTACGGTCGGCGCTTTCGGTACAGCGAGAACATGAGTCTGGGTTCGTCATCATTTGCGCCGGTGGCCTCCGCCGTCGCATCGGGCGTCGGAAAGGCGGTGTTTGCGTTGGGCAGCCGTTACTTTCGGCTGCTGCCGCGCCGGCTGGTGGACCGTGTTGTTCCCAAGCCGGGCACCGGTCCCAGCCCGGAGGCGCGGGACCGCGGCTATTACCGCATCGAGACGTACACCACAACGACCAGCGGCGCCCGCTATGTGGCGCGCATGGAACAACAGGGAGACCCCGGCTACAAGGCGACCTCGGTGCTGCTGGGGGAGTGCGGTCTTGCGCTTGCGCTGGACCGCGACAAGCTCTCCGATCTGCACGGCGTGCTCACTCCCGCGGCGGCGATGGGTGATGCGTTGTTGGCCCGATTCGGGGCAGCCGGGGTATCGCTGCGAACCGAGCGGCTGCCCGGGTAGCGCTTCACCTGCGGGTTTGGGCGCTTACACGCGGGTAAATTGCGCTCCCTAGAATTGACCGGTGACCGCCAGCCGCAGCTCTGCCGCCGAGGACCTACCCAAGTCGTGGGAACCCGGTGCGATGGAGAGCGCCATCTACCAGAGGTGGGTGGACGCCGGCTACTTCACGGCGGACCCCGAGAGCGCCAAACCCGGGTACTCGATTGTGCTGCCGCCACCGAACGTCACCGGCAGCCTGCACATGGGCCACGCGCTCGAGCACACCATGATGGACGCCTTGACGCGCCGCAAGCGCATGCAGGGTTATGAGGTGCTCTGGCAGCCGGGCACCGACCACGCCGGCATCGCCACTCAGAGCGTGGTGGAAAAGCAACTCGCGGTCGACGGCAAGACCAAGGAGGACTTCGGCCGCGAGCTGTTCATCGACAAGGTCTGGGACTGGAAGCGTGAGTCCGGCGGCGCGATCGGTGGACAGATGCGCCGGCTCGGCGACGGGGTGGACTGGAGCCGCGACCGGTTCACCATGGACGAGGGCCTGTCTCGCGCGGTGCGGACCATGTTCAAACGGCTCTACGACGCCGGGCTGATCTATCAGGCCGAGCGACTCGTCAACTGGTCGCCGGTGCTCGAGACGGCCATCTCGGACCTGGAAGTCAACTACGTCGACGTCGAAGGCGAGCTGGTTTCGTTCCGGTACGGCTCGCTGGACGACTCCCAACCCCATATCGTGGTCGCCACCACCCGGGTCGAGACGATGCTGGGTGATACCGCCATCGCGGTGCATCCCGACGACGCGCGCTACCGCGACCTGGTCGGCACTACGCTGCCCCATCCGTTCGTGGACCGACAACTGATCGTGGTCGCCGACGAGCATGTGGACCCCGAATTCGGTACCGGCGCAGTCAAAGTCACGCCCGCCCACGATCCGAACGACTTCGAGATCGGGCTGCGGCACGACCTGCCGATGATCTCCATCCTGGACACCAAGGGCCGCATCGAGAACACCGGGACACAATTCGACGGCATGGATCGGTTCGAGGCTCGGGTCGCGGTGCGGGAAGCACTGGCCGCTCAAGGCCGCGTTGTCGAGGAGAAACGTCCGTATCTGCACAGCGTCGGACATTCGGAGCGCAGCGGCGAACCGATAGAGCCCAGGCTGTCGCTGCAATGGTGGGTCAGGGTCGAGTCGCTGGCCAAGGCCGCCGGTGACGCAGTACGTAACGGGGACACCGTGATTCACCCCGCCAGCTTGGAACCGCGCTGGTTCGCCTGGGTGGACGACATGCACGACTGGTGCATTTCGCGGCAGCTGTGGTGGGGTCACCGCATCCCAATCTGGTACGGGCCGGGTGGCGAACAGGTGTGCGTCGGTCCAGACGAGACACCGCCGGACGGCTGGGAGCAGGACCCCGACGTGCTGGACACCTGGTTTTCCTCCGCGCTGTGGCCGTTCTCCACATTGGGCTGGCCGTCGCAGACGCCGGACCTGGAAAAGTTCTATCCGATAAGCGTTTTGGTGACCGGATACGACATCCTGTTCTTCTGGGTCGCACGGATGATGATGTTCGGCACCTTCGTCGGCGGCGACGAGGCCATCACCCTCGGCGGCCGTCGAGGACCGCAGGTGCCGTTCACCGATGTCTTTCTGCACGGGCTGATCCGCGACGAATCCGGCCGCAAGATGAGCAAATCCAAGGGCAACGTCATCGACCCGCTGGAGTGGCTGGAGACGTTTGGCGCCGACGCGGTGCGGTTCACCCTCGCCCGCGGGGCCAGCCCCGGCGGTGACCTGTCTGTCGGCGAGGATCACGTCCGGGCGTCACGGAATTTCGGCACCAAGCTTTTCAACGCCACCCGATTCGCGTTGCTCAATGGCACGCGGGTGGCGCCGCTGCCTCCGGAAGCCGAGTTGACCGACGCCGACCGGTGGATTCTCGGACGGCTGGAACAGGTTCGCGCCGAAGTCGATTCGGCCTTCGACGGCTACGAGTTCAGCCGAGCGTGCGAGGCGCTCTACCACTTCGCGTGGGATGAATTCTGCGACTGGTACGTCGAATTGGCCAAGACGCAGCTTGCCGAGGGCCGCGTGCACACCACCGCGGTGCTTGCCGCCGCACTGGACACCCTGTTGCGGCTGCTGCACCCGGTGATCCCGTTCATCAGCGAAGCGTTGTGGCAGGCGCTAACGGCAGAAGAGTCGCTGGTGATCGCTGAGTGGCCCAAGCCTTCCGGCATCGTCCTGGATACCGTTGCTGCGCAACGGATTACCGACATGCAGCGACTCGTTACCGAGGTCCGCAGGTTTCGTAGCGATCAGGGTCTGGCGGATCGGCAAAAGGTGCCGGCCCGGTTGGCCGGCGTCGAAGCCTCCGATCTGAGCACTCAGGTGGCTGCGGTGACGTCGCTGGCGTGGCTCACCGAACCCGCTGCGGATTTCCGCCCGTCGGCGTCCGTGGAGGTGCGGCTGAGCGGCGGTACCGTCGTCGTCGAACTCGACACCTCGGGCACCATCGATGTCGCCGCCGAACGCCGCCGCCTCGAAAAGGACCTGGCCGCAGCGCAAAAGGAGCTGGCCTCTACCGCCGCCAAATTGGGCAACGCGGACTTTTTGGCCAAGGCGCCCGAGCAGGTCGTCGGCAAGATACGCGACCGTCAGCGGTTGGCCCAGGAGGAGACCGAGCGGATCACCGCCAGGCTGGCCGGGCTGCAATGACTCTCGAGCCGACCGAGTGGGAACCGGCCCCGGTACCCACACCGGACGAGATCGCGTCCCTGTGGCAGGTCGAGCACCTGCTGGATCAGCGCTGGCCCGAGACCAAGATCGAACCCAGTCTGACCCGCATCAGCGCATTGATGGACTTGCTGGGCTCACCGCAACTCGGCTATCCGTCGATCCACGTCGCGGGGACCAACGGCAAAACCTCGGTGGTGCGGATGATCGACGCGCTACTGACCGCGCTGCAGCGGCGCACCGGCCGAACCACCAGCCCGCACTTGCAATCGGCGATCGAACGCATCGCGATCGACGGAACACCCATCAGCCCTGCGCAATACGTGGCGACCTACCGCGAGATCGAGCCGTTCGTGCAGATGATCGATGCGCAATCGGAGGCCGCCGGCGGACCGGCGATGAGCAAGTTCGAGGTGCTCACCGCGATGGCGTTCGCGGCGTTCGCCGATGCGCCGGTCGAAGTCGCGGTCGTGGAAGTGGGGATGGGCGGTCGCTGGGATGCCACCAACGTGATCGACGCGCCGGTTGCGGTCATCACCCCGATCGGCATCGATCACGTCGAATACCTCGGCGAGGACATCGCCGGGATCGCCGGTGAGAAAGCCGGCATCATCGCCAAGGCGGCCGACGGTGCACCGGACACCGTCGCGGTCATCGCCAAGCAGGTGCCTGAGGCGATGGAAGTGCTTGTGGCCCAGACTATTCGCTCCGATGCCGCGATCGCCCGGGAGGACTCCGAGTTCGCGGTGCTGGGCCGACAGGTCGCCATCGGCGGGCAGGTGCTGCAGCTGCAGGGCCTTAGCGGGGTGTACTCCGATATCTTCCTGCCGCTGCACGGCGAACATCAGGCGCACAACGCGGTGGTCGCCCTGGCCGCAGTGGAGGCGTTTTTCGGGGCCGGCGCGCAGCGCCAGCTCGACGTGGAGTCCGTCCGGGCTGGTTTCGCCGCGGTGCGCAGCCCCGGCCGATTAGAGCGGATGCGCAGCGCCCCAACGGTGTTCATCGACGCCGCGCACAACCCGGCCGGGGCGGCCGCCCTGGCGCAGACGCTGGCCGGCGAGTTCGACTTCCGATTCTTGGTCGGGGTGATCAGTGTGATGGCCGACAAGGACGTGGACGGCATTCTCGCCGCCCTCGAGCCGGTGTTCAGTTCGGTTGTGGTCACCCACAATGGGTCGCCGCGGGCACTGGATGTCGAGTCGCTGGCGCTGGTGGCACAGCAACGGTTCGGGCCCGACCGGGTGCTGACCGCCGAGAATCTGCGCGACGCGATCGATGTGGCCACCGCGCTGGTGGACGACGCCGCCGAGGCCGGTGACACCGAGTCGTTCTCCGGCACCGGGATCGTCATCACCGGCTCGGTCGTCACCGCCGGGGCCGCGCGAACGCTGTTTGGTCGTGACCCGCAATGACCGAGCTCCCCGACGCCCCCAGTGGCGCCGATGACTCCCCGCACCAGCCGTCACCTGATCCCTGGAAGAGCTTTCGGGGGGTGATGGCCGCGACGCTGATCTTGGAGGCGGTCGTGGTGCTGCTGGCGATCCCGGTGGTGGGCGCGGTCGGCGGGGGCCTGAACGCGATGTCGCTGGGCTACCTGATCGGGCTGACGGTGCTGCTGATCGCGCTGGCGGGGCTGCAGGGCCGGCCCTGGGCGATCTGGGTCAACCTGGGCGTCCAGGCGATCCCGCTGGCCGGCTTTGCGATCTATCCGGGCGTGGGATTCATCGGTCTGCTGTTCACCGGGGTGTGGGCGCTGATCGCCTACCTGCGCGCCGAGGTACAGCGGCGTCAGCAGCACGGGCAGTCGCCACCGGGCTGATCGGCGCGCGGTTCTGTACGCTGTGCGCCGTGACGGAACGGACCCTGGTACTGATCAAGCCCGACGGTGTGGCGCGCCGGCTGATAGGCGAGGTCATCAGCCGCATCGAGCAGAAGGGCCTGACGATTACCGCCCTGCAGCTGCGCAACGTCAGCCAGGAGCTGGCTGCCCAGCATTATGCCGAGCACGAGGGCAAAGCCTTCTTCGAGTCGTTACTCGAGTTCATCACGTCGGGCCGGTGGTCGCAGCAATCGTGGAAGGACCGCGAGCGGTCGCCGCGTTCCGGCAGCTCGCCGGCGGCACCGACCCGGTGGAGAAGGCCACGCCCGGCACCATCCGCGGCGATTTCGGGTTGGAAACGCAGTTCAATCTGGTGCACGGGTCGGATTCGAGCGACTCAGCAAAGCGCGAGATCGGGCTGTGGTTCGCGGGCGTCTAGCTACGCAACGCTGAACCTCGTGGCCACCTTGGAGCTCAGGGCCGCGTGGGCACTCATAGTGATGTGGGATACTGACTGCGGGTGAACGTCGCCGGACCGGCTTCAGACACCCGAATGAAGACTTAGACAAGCGCCACCATCGCCAGCTCGCGAAGTTGCGCGGCATGTCAGGCCGACATTCAGTACGGCGCCGAGTGGGTTCGAAACGAGCCGCTCGGGGCGAGACCATCACAAGCCCGGGAGAAGTGACCCGGGCACATAGCGAAGCCCTCGCGTGGCCGCGTCGATAAGGACGCGCCCGGGGGCTTGAGGAGAATACGTGGTAGACGGCGGCCCAACTTCAGATCCATCACAAGAGCCTGCGCAGCAGCAGGACCTGCCGGATCGACTAAGAGTCCATTCGCTGGCACGCGCGCTGGGAACCACCAGTAAGCGGGTGGTCGACGCGCTGGCCGCACTCGACGGACGGATCCGCAGCGCCCATTCCGGCGTGGATTACGAGGAAGCGGTCCGGGTACGCGATCTGCTGTCGGCCCGGCCGCCGGAGGAGCTGGTCAGCGCGGTGAGCCTGGCGACCGGCGCCACGACCGAATCCGGGTCCGGGCAGACGCCGACAGAGCGACCGGCCTACATGCCGTTGTTCGTCGCGCCGCAACCGATCGCGCCCGTCCCCGTCACCAGCGCTGACGACGGCGCCGACGACGATGACTCCGACGATGACTCCGACGGCGACGACGAGGACGATGAGCAGGTCGACCGACCGGCCAACCGACGGCGACGTCGCGGACGCCGGGGCCGCGGGCGTGGCCGCGGCGAACAGGGCGGATCCGACGGGGGCGAAGGCGACGACGACTCTGATCGCCGGCCGTCGGGATCGGACGCCGACGACGCGGACGACCAAGATTCGGACGACGCCGACGACGCTGACGGAGACGACGACGACGAGAACGGCTCCTCGGAAGCAGGAAACCGTCGCCGCCGCAGGCGCCGGCGTCGCAAGTCCGGATCCGGTGACGACAACGACGAAAATGCGACATCCGACGACCCGCCGAACACGGTGGTGCACGAGCGGGCGCCGCGCGGCAAGTCCGGTGGCTCCGACGGCGGCAGGTCCAGCAACAACGAGATCAAGGGCATCGACGGCTCGACACGGCTAGAGGCCAAGCGCCAGCGACGTCGCGACGGGCGCGATGCCGGACGGCGCCGTCCGCCGGTCTTGACCGAGGCGGAGTTCCTTGCCCGCCGCGAGGCCGTCGAACGAATGATGGTGGTGCGCGACCGGGTCCGCACCGAGCCACCCCACCCGGGTGCGCGCTACACCCAGATCGCGGTCCTTGAGGACGGCATCGTCGTCGAGCATTTCGTCACGTCGGCCGGTTCCGCGTCCTTGGTGGGCAACATCTACCTCGGGATCGTGCAGAACGTGCTGCCGTCGATGGAGGCGGCCTTCGTCGACATCGGCCGCGGCCGCAACGGCGTGCTCTACGCCGGCGAAGTGAATTGGGAGGCCGCGGGTCTCGGCGGGGCCGAGCGCAAGATCGAAAAGGCCCTCCGACCCGGCGACTACGTCGTGGTCCAGGTCAGCAAGGACCCGGTCGGTCACAAAGGCGCGCGGCTGACCACCCAGGTGTCGTTGGCGGGCCGCTACCTGGTCTACGTGCCGGGAGCCTCGTCGACCGGAATCAGCCGCAAACTGCCCGACACCGAGCGCCAGCGGCTCAAGGAGATCCTGCGCGATGTGGTGCCGTCAGATGCCGGCGTGATCATCCGCACCGCATCCGAGGGCATCAACGAAGAGGAAATCCGCAAGGACGTCACTCGCCTGCAGGAGCGCTGGGATCAGATCGAGGCCAAGGCGGTCGAGACGAAGAAGAAGGCCGCCGGCGCAGCCGTGGCGCTCTACGAAGAGCCTGACGTGCTGGTCAAGGTCATCCGCGACTTGTTCAACGAGGACTTCGCCGGGCTGATCGTGTCCGGCGACGAAGCCTGGAACACCATCAACGACTACGTGAATTCTGTTGCGCCCGAGCTGGTTTCGAAGCTGAACAAGTACGAACCGGCAACCGGGCCGGATGAGCAGGCCGGACCAGATGTGTTCGCGGTGCATCGCATCGACGAGCAACTGGCCAAGGCGCTGGACCGCAAGGTGTGGCTGCCGTCGGGCGGCACGCTGGTGATCGA
The DNA here is from genome assembly GCA_963826365.1 of uncultured Actinomycetota bacterium. Lineage (GTDB taxonomy): Bacteria > Actinomycetota > Actinomycetes > Mycobacteriales > Mycobacteriaceae > Mycobacterium. Next base: position 762,453 of record CAWGXA010000027.1, read on the forward strand.
CCGGACCGAGGCGATGACGGTGGTCGACGTCAACACCGGCAAATTCACCGGGTCGGGCGGCAACCTCGAGCAGACGGTCACCAAGAACAACCTCGAGGCGGCCGAGGAGGTCGTCCGCCAGTTGCGGCTGCGCGACATCGGCGGCATCATCGTCGTCGACTTCATCGACATGGTGCTCGAATCCAACCGAGATCTGGTGTTGCGCCGGCTGACCGAGGCGCTGGCCCGCGACCGCACCCGTCATCAGGTGTCCGAAGTGACGTCGCTTGGTTTGGTGCAACTGACCCGCAAGAAATTGGGAACCGGTCTGCTCGAGGCGTTTTCGACATCGTGTCCGAACTGTGGCGGCCGCGGAATTCTGCTGCACGGCGACCCGGTCGATTCGGGCTCGGGCTCGGCGCCCGGGCGTAAGGCGGAATCCGGTGGCCGTCGCGGGAAGCGAACCAAGAAAGGCCGATCCGAGGAGCCCGCCGAACAGCCCGTCGTGGCCAAGGTGCCGGTACACGCACCCGGCGAGCATCCGATGTTCAAGGCGATGGCCGCCGGATCCACGGCGCCTGACGACGTCGATGGCGAATCCGACGAGTCCGATACGGAAACCACCGGCGAGACCGACGAGCACACCAATGCTGCGGGTCCCGCCGAACTGGACGACACCGACTCCGATGACGTTGAGGACACTGACGACGTCGACGTCGACGAAGACGACGACCTGACGACGACTGACGACGATGACGACGAAGACGAAGACGAAGACGAAGACGATCTGGATCATGACGAGGACCTCGACCTCGAGGACGAGGATGACGAAGATCTGGACGACGATGACGAGGACGACGACAGCGCGGGTAATGGCGCCGAGTCGGCCTTCGAACGCCCGCGTCGGCGACGCGCGGCCGGCCGGCCGGCCGGGCCGCCGATCCAGGTGGACTGACGCGGCACACCGGCGAAGTGCCGGTTTGACCCTGTAGCCGCTGGTCACGTACCCTTGGACAGTTGTCGTCACGCCGGGTGACTAGACTTTGGCCGGCGACAGCGGGACTCCCGGGAGATCGGCGCAGGCCCGCACCCCAGACCCACCACGCGCACCACCGCTAGTTCGCGCGCCGAGCAGCGGCTGAGCACAGGCTAGAAAGAGCAGGAGCAACGATGGCGACCTACGCAATCGTCAAGACCGGCGGCAAGCAGTACAAGGTCGCCGTCGGGGACGTCGTCAAGGTCGAGAAGCTCGAGTCCGAGCCCGGGGCCACGGTGTCGCTGCCGGTGGCGCTGGTCGTTGACGGTGCCACCGTGACCACCGACGCCAAGGCCCTGGCCAAGGTCGCGGTGACCGGTGAGATCCTCGAGCACACCAAGGGACCCAAGATCCGTATCCACAAGTTCAAGAACAAGACCGGCTACCACAAGCGTCAGGGACACCGTCAGCGGCTGACGGTCCTGAAGGTCACCGGAATCAAGTAGCGGAGGCGACAGACATGGCACACAAAAAAGGCGCTTCCAGCTCGCGCAACGGTCGCGATTCGAACGCTCAGCGGCTGGGGGTCAAGCGGTTCGGCGGCCAGGTCGTCAAGGCCGGCGAGATCCTGGTCCGCCAGCGCGGCACCAAATTCCACCCCGGCACCAACGTGGGGCGCGGTGGCGATGACACGCTGTTCGCCAAGGAAACCGGAGCCGTCGAGTTCGGCGTCAAGGGCGGACGCAAAACCATCAGCATCGTCGCGGCCGGGCAAACCACCGACTGAGCGTCGCGAGCGTGCGCTCACTGCGATGATCTAACTGCCAGTAGCCGCACGCTTGGCGGGTGAGAGGACCCCGATGCCTCGGTTTGTCGATCGTGTCGTCATTCATGCGCGGGCGGGTTCCGGCGGTAACGGCTGTGCCTCGGTCCATCGCGAGAAATTCAAACCACTGGGTGGCCCCGACGGCGGCAATGGCGGCCGCGGCGGCAGCATCGTCTTCGTCGTCGACCCTGCGGTGCACACCCTGCTGGACTTCCATTTCCGGCCGCATGTCGATGCCCCGTCCGGCAAGCAGGGGATGGGCAACAACCGCAACGGCGCCTTCGGCGCGGACCTGGAAGTCAAGGTCCCCGATGGCACGGTGGTCCTCGACGAGAACGGGCGATTGCTGGCCGATCTGGTCGGTGCGGGCACCCGCTTTGAAGCCGCTGCCGGTGGCCGCGGCGGGCTGGGCAACGCTGCGCTCGCCTCGCGGGCGCGCAAGGCTCCCGGCTTCGCGCTGCTCGGTGAGCCGGGTCAGGCCCGCGACCTCACCCTCGAGCTCAAGACCGTCGCCGATGTCGGCCTGGTCGGGTTCCCCTCGGCCGGAAAGTCCTCGCTGGTATCGGTGATCTCGGCGGCCAAACCGAAGATCGCCGACTACCCGTTCACCACGCTGGTCCCCAACCTCGGCGTGGTCTCGGCCGGCGAGCACACCTTCACCGTGGCCGACGTGCCCGGCTTGATCCCGGGCGCATCCGAGGGCCGCGGCCTGGGCCTGGACTTTTTGCGGCACATCGAACGGTGCGCTGTGCTGGTGCATGTGGTCGACTGCGCCACCGCGGAGCCGGGCCGCGACCCGATCTCCGACATCGACGCGCTGGAAGCCGAACTCGCAGCGTATACACCGACGTTGCAGGGGGATGCGGCGCTGGTCGACCTGGCCGAGCGGCCGCGGGCGGTGGTGCTCAACAAGATCGACGTGCCCGAGGCGCGTGAGCTCGCCGAATTCGTCCGCGACGAGATCGCCGAGCGCGGCTGGCCGGTCTTCCTGGTTTCGGCGGTGACTCGGGAAGGCTTGCAGCCGTTGATGTTTGGGCTGTGGCAGATGATCGAGACCTACAACGCGGAACGGCCGGTGCCGGTGGCGCGGCGGCCGGTGATCCGTCCGGTAGCGGTGGACGAGAGCGGCTTCACCGTCGAGTCCGACGGAGAGGGCGGCTTCATCGTCAGGGGAGCGCGTCCCGAGCGCTGGATCGGCCAGACCAACTTCGACAACGACGAAGCGGTGGGCTATCTCGCCGACCGGCTGGCACGTCTGGGCGTCGAGGAGGAACTGATCCGGCTGGGCGCGCAACCCGGGTGTGCGGTGACCATCGGCGAGATGACGTTCGACTGGGAGCCGCAGACGCCGGCGGGGGTCGACGTCACGATGACCGGCCGCGGTACCGACCTGCGGTTGGAACGCAACGACCGCATCGGTGCCGACGAGCGAAAGGCCGCCCGGCGGCAGCGCCGCGAACACGGTGACGAGTCGTGAGCACCCACCGCGACGCCATCCGAACGGCGCGCAGTGTGGTCGTCAAGGTCGGGACCAACGCGCTGACCACGCCGTCCGGGGTGTTCGACGCCGGCCGGCTGGCCGGGCTTGCCGACGCGATCGAGGCGCGGATGAAGGCGGGCACCGACGTCGTCATCGTCTCCTCGGGCGCCATCGCCGCCGGCATCGAGCCGCTCGGATTATCCCGTCGCCCAAAGGATCTGGCGACCAAGCAGGCCGCCGCCAGCGTCGGACAGGTGGCGCTGGTGAACGCGTGGAGTGCAGCGTTCGCTCCGTATGGACGTACCGTCGGGCAGGTGCTGCTGAGCGCGCACGACATCTCCCTGCGGGCCCAGCACACCAACGCCCAGCGCACCCTGGACCGGTTGCGGGCGCTGCACGCGGTGGCGATCGTCAACGAGAACGACACGGTGGCCACCAATGAGATCCGGTTCGGCGACAACGACCGGCTGTCGGCGCTGGTGGCGCACCTGGTGGGCGCCGAGGCGTTGGTGCTGCTCTCCGACATCGACGGGCTCTACGACTCCGATCCACGAAAAACCAAGGGCGCGAGCCTTATTCCCGAGGTGGCAAGCCCCGCGGATCTCGACGGTGTGATCGCCGGCCCAGGCAGCGCGTTGGGTACCGGCGGAATGGCGTCGAAGATGTCGTCGGCACTGCTGGCCGCTGACGCCGGGGTGCCGGTGCTGCTTGCTGCCGCGTCCGATGCTGCGACCGCGCTGACCGATGCCACGACGGGCACGGTGTTTGCCGCTCGGCCACAACGGATGTCGGCGCGCCGATTCTGGTTACGCCATGCCGCCGACTCGACCGGGTCGCTGACCCTCGACGAGGGTGCCGTGCGGGCGGTCGTGCAGCAACGCCGCTCGCTGCTGGTCGCGGGCATCACCGCGGTGTCCGGGCAGTTCCACGGCGGAGACGTCGTCGAAGTGCACGGACCGGATGCGACCGTGGTGGCCCGCGGTGTGGTTGCCTACGACTGCGACCGAGCTCGCCGCCATCATCGGCCGGTCTACCTCCGAGCTGCCCGAGCGAGCTGCGTCGGCCAGCCGTGCACGCCGACGATCTGGTCGCTGTTTAGAGATCACTGCGCTGTCTTGAGATACAGTGTGTTCCAAATGATTTCAGCCAAGCTCGTCGCCAATTCGGCATCGTAGGACGCCGGCTCGGTCGGCAGATTCTGCTGACATGCTCGTTCCACCATCCAGGTCAGCGCGCTGGCGGTGGTGGCCGCGGCCAGCTGCGGTCGGATGGAGCCGTCGGCCTGGCCCTCTTCGATGACCCGGGTCATCCGCCCAGTGATCGCGGTCAACAGATTGCCGTAGGTGGCTCCCACTACCGGGTCGTAGGCGGCCATCTCGTTCAGTGCGACCAGGACGGGCTGATGGCGGCGATAGCTGGCCACCAGGCTCGCCATCGCGGTGCGGACGTCGTCGGGATCGCGCCGCCACGCCACACTCCACCAGCGATCGGCGCTCTCGGCGAGATCGGCGAACACTTGCCCGGCGAGCCGGCGCAGCAAGTGGCCCTTGTCCTCGAAATAGATGTAGAAGCTGGCGCGCGAAATACCTGCCTCGGTCGACAGCCGGTCCACGCTGAGCTCGGTAAAACTGGTGCCGTCGCGCATCAATCGCTCGGTGGCGTCCAGCAGCTGGCGCTCCATCTGCTCGCGCCGCTGCTGGCGCGCCTGCTCCCGCTTGGCCGGCGGCCTCCGCGTAACTGACGGCATTCGCCGAGCATAACCCACCGTTTGACATGTTGACTAGACAATATGTCTAGGCATATTGTCAGACGAAGTTCGCGACTGCTGGTCGACGGTGACGGAGGGCCCACGATGACGACGACGGCAACCTTTGGTACACCCGGCCGCGCCTACGACCCCGTCGACCTGTCCTCGCGGGCGTTTTGGTCGACGACCGCAGCGGAGCGCGAACGCTCCTTCGCCGAGCTGCGCGCCGAGCGTCCGGTGAGCTGGCATCCGCCGGTCGAGGACGCGCTGATGCCCGATCCCGCCGATCCGGGATATTGGGCGGTCACCCGCCGGGCGGACATCGTCGCGGTCAGCCGCAACAACGAAGTGTTCGTGTCCGGCCGGGGAGTGATGTTCGAGAGCATTCCCGTCGAGCTGCTCGAAGCGTCGCAGTCGTTTTTGGCGATGGACCCGCCGCGGCACACCAAGCTGCGCAAGCTCGCCCACGCCGCATTCACGCCACGGCAGGTGCGCCGCATCGAGGAATCGATCCAAGTGAATGCCAAGACCATCGTCGAAGAAATCCACGCGGCCGGCAGCGGGGTGGATTTCGTCGATCAATGCGCCAAGGAGCTACCCATCCGCACGCTGTCCGACATGGTGGGGATTCCGGATTCCGAGCGTGAGCGCATGGCCCACGCCACCGACGCGCTGGTGTCGTGGGCCGACCCCGACTTCCTCAATGGCCGCCCTGCGCTGGAAGTCATCTTCGAGAACCAGATGTATCTGCACCAGGTTGTCGGGGAGCTGGCCGCTGACCGCCGCCAGCGCCCGGGCGACGACCTGATCAGCAGCCTGGTGCACGCCGAAGTCGACGGCGATCGTCTGACCGACACGGAGGTGGCCGCCTTCTTTGTATTGCTTTCGGTGGCGGGCAACGACACCACGCGCCAGACCATCAGCCACACGATGAAGGCGCTTACCGACTTCGGAAGCCAAAGGGCTTGGCTGCTAGCAGATTACGAGAATCGGATCGGCACGGCGGTCGAGGAGTTCGTTCGGTGGGCGACGCCGGTCATGACTTTCCGTCGCACGGCGGCAACCGATTTCGAGCTCGGCGGCCAGGCGATCTTGGCGGGGGAGAAGGTCGTGATGTTCTATTCCTCCGGCAACTGGGATGCCGAGGCGTTTGATCATCCGGACCAGTTCGACCTGAGCCGCAGCCCCAACCCCCATCTCGGCTTCGGCGGCGGCGGAGTGCATTTCTGCCTCGGGGCTCATGTGGCGCGCGCGCAACTGCGTGCGATCTTCGCTGAGCTGCTGGGTCAACTACCGAACATCGAAGCCGGCGATCCGACCTACGTGGCGGGCAATTTCGTGCATGCCGTCGGCGCCATGCCCTGCACCTTCTAACGCAAAGCCGATGGGGCCCTGGATAACTCGTTGGCCAGCAGCACCAGCAATTCGGAGCAGCCGCCGTCGACCTTGACGGAGGCCAGCTCATCGCCCCGGGTGCGTCCCCGGTTGACGATAGCGACTGGGATCCCCTGCGCGACGGCATGACGCACGAACCGATAGCCGGAGAACACGGTCAACGACGAACCCGCGACCAGCAGCGCCTCGGCCTGATCGATAAGTGAATATGACTGGGCCACAGTATCTTTCGGCACGTTTTCGCCGAAGTAGACGATATCGGGCTTGAGCATGCCGCCGCAGTGCGGGCAGTCGAGATAGCGGAACGATGAGGTATCGGCGACGACGGCATCAGCATCGGGAGCCACCGCAAGGCCGCCGATCGCCTCGGCGCTCTCGATGAACCCCGGGTTGAGCGCCTCGAGCCGTTCGGCCAACGCGGCCCGGCTCATGGTGTGGCCACAGTTCAGACAGATCACCTGGGCGTAGGTGCCGTGCAGATCGATAACGTTTCGGCTGCCGGCCTTGGTGTGCAGCAGGTCGACGTTCTGGGTAATCAACCCGCTCACCACCCCGGCATCTTCCAGCGCCGCCAGCGCGCGATGGCCCGCATTGGGCGCGGTGTCGTCCATATGCCGCCAGCCGACGTGGTTGCGCGCCCAATATCGCTGCCGGAACACCGGATCCGAAGTGAACTGGCGGATGGTCATCGGGTTGCTCGGCGGTGAATCCGGGCCGCGATAGTCCGGGATGCCGGAGTCGGTGGACATCCCAGCACCGGTCAGCACCGCGATCCGGCGTCCGGTCAACAGCGCGACCAACTCCGGGGATTCGTCGCTGCGAGGGGTCACACCTTCGAGAGTACGGGCGTAGCCGATCCGTTTGCTTTAGTCGCCGGTGCGTTCGTATTTCCATTCTTCGTCGTATGAATTGGCACAGGCGCCACCACCGGTCACTGCCCTGCGCCCGTGGCCGACTAATAGCATGATCGGGTCTTGCGGTGGCTGCGGGAGCGGCAATTCGTAATGGACGTGGGCCGTGGGGGATCCGCCGGCCTGGCATGGGACGTTGCCGTCATAGTTGAATGCCCATTTTCCGTCCGCGAAGAGAAGCTTGTCGGATTCGAAGTCGTTGTGTGAATAGCTGATGCAGCGTTCGCCTGTCCGCAGACAGTGGGTGTAAACGGAGGTATCCCACGAGACCGGCTTGACCTGATTGGTGTCCGGTGTGTGCGTCCCGTGGTAGCGACCGTGCCACGCTCCGGCCGGTGATGCCACGCGCACTGCTTGGCTGGCCGGATCCGGAAGGCTGTTGGTGTCGACGTCTCCGATTCGGGTGAAGGTGACGGTTCGCTCTGTTTCGCAACCGCTATCGCTCGCCCACGCACGGTATTCGCCGGCCAATGCTCCGTCAGTCCGTGGTTGCAGCGTGATCACCGTCCAGTACTCGGCGGGGAAGGGACAACCCTTGAAGCCCGTCACGCCGGGCGGTGGCGATGTCGCCGGGGCCACGGCGACCGCTTGCCACTGTCCGCCGAAGTCGTCGAAGACGAATGCCGACTGCAGGGTCGCTCCGCCCGCAACGCTCGCTGTTGCCACGCAGCCGGTGGGACGGCATGCCGAACGCACCGACCACTGTCCGGTTGACGGCGTCCCTCCTTCGTCCGGCTTTCCATTGGTGGCCGAGGGGCCGAAGTCGGCGCGGTATACGCCGGTGAACGGCCCGGTGTTTGGCGCTGCGACGGGCTTCGGGTCCCCAGCCGACTTGTTGGCGGGTCCGCCGCTGTTGGTCAACACCACGACGAGAACGACGATGATGGCGATCACCGCCGCTGCCCCTCCGGCCAATGCAACCCGCAGGCGTCTTTGCCCCTTCTGGTCAACAGCCGACGGCGGAGACGGGTCGGGCGCGTGTTGGGTCGCGGCGAGGGCGGCGGACTCGGTCGCGGGCAGGGGCGACGCCGGGATTGCCGCGAAAGCTACTGGTGTATCCGGACTTTGGGCTTGTCGGGTGATCGGCGTGGTGATCGCGTTGTGCGCTGCGTTGGCTAACTCGACGGTGGTCGCGTACCGCTGGTCTGGGTCTTTGGCCATGCCGGTCGCGATGACGTCGTCGACCTGCGGGGGCACATCCGGGTGGGTGGTCGAGGGCCGCGGCGGCGGGGCGTTGAGGTGTGCGTTGATCAGCTGTGCGGTGGAGCTGCCGGGAAACGGTGGCTGTCCGGTCAGGGATTCGTACAGCACGCAGGCCAGCGAATAGATGTCGGCGCGCGCGTCCTCTGTCCCCGTGTCCAGACGCTCTGGTGCGATGTATTGGAAGGTGCCGATTGTGTCGCCGGACTTGGTCATTCGTGTCTCTTCGATCGCGCGGGCGATCCCGAAATCGATCAGATAGGCGAAGTCGTTGCGGTCCAACAGGATGTTGGAGGGCTTGATGTCGCGATGCAACAAACCGACCTCATGGGCAGCGTGCAAAGCCTTGGCGACTTGATCAATAACGAGCACCGCTCGAACGGGATCCAGGGGCCCGTCGGCCAATACGGTTTGCAGATCGCGGCCCTCGATAAGCCGCATATCCACATAGAGCTGTCCGTCGATTTCGCCGTAGTTGTGGATGGGTATGACATGCGGGTCGTTCAATCGAGCGGCGGCGTGGGCTTCCCGGCGGAAGCGCTGTTGGAATTCCTCGTCGCCGGACAAATAGGGGGGTAGGAGTTTGATCGCGACAACCCGGTCGGTCTCGGTGTCGTGGGCTCGCCAAACCTCGCCCATGCCGCCGCGGCCCAACAACGTCACCAAGCGGTAGCGGCCGAACGGTGTGCCCTGCACCAAGCCTCCTACGGTGAAGCCCGCAAACTGCAAGCACAATATCCCTCGGTCGGTATCTGCGCAGGTGATCCCGTCCGTCTCGCGGATATCAAGATATGAACTAGTTTCCCGCGGTCAACGCCGGCTGATTGCAATATTTCGGCTTGTTTGGGCGACAATGTAAGGGCGATGGACTTTTACAACAGCTACAGCCAGGGCTTTGTCCGGGTCGCCGCGTGTACGCACCACACCACGCTGGGCGATCCGGCGGCCAATGCTGCGTCGGTGTTGCGGTTGGCCCGCGCGTGCCACGACGAGGGCGTCGGCGTCGCGATCTTCCCCGAACTGACTCTGTCCGGGTACTCCGTCGAAGACATCGTGCTGCAAGACCTCTTGCTCGACGACGTCGAAGCCGCCGTCCTCGACCTCGTCAGCGCTTCCATCGATCTGCTGCCGGTGTTGGTTGTCGGTGCGCCGCTGCGTTACCGGCAGCGCATCTACAACACCGCCGTCGTCATCCACCGCGGCGTGGTGCTCGGGGTCGCGCCCAAGTCATACCTGCCCACGTATCGGGAGTTCTACGAACACCGCCAAGTCGCGCCCGGAGACGGCGAGCGCGGCACCATCCGTATCGGTGACATTCAGGCACCCTTCGGCCCCGATCTGTTATTCGCGGCAACCGATCTTCCCGATTTCGTGTTGCACGTCGAAATCTGCGAGGACATGTTCGTGCCGATTCCGCCCAGTGCGGAAGCGGCGCTGGCGGGCGCGACGGTGCTGGCGAACTTGTCGGGCAGCCCGATCACGATCGGTCGCGCCGAGGACCGCCGCCTGCTGGCCCGCTCGGCGTCGTCGCGATGCCTTGCCGCGTATCTCTATGCCGCTGCCGGAGAGGGCGAATCGACAACCGACCTGGCCTGGGACGGCCAGACCATGATCTGGGAGAACGGGGTGTTGCTGGCCGAATCCGAGCGCTTCCCCAAGGGGGAGCGTCGTTCGGTAGCCGACGTCGACACCGGGCTGCTTCGGTCAGAGCGGCTGCGGGTGGGCACATTTGACGACAACCGCCGGCATCACCGGCCGTTGACGGATTCGTTCCGGCGCATCGACTTCCAACTCGACCCGCCCGCCGGCGACATCGGCTTGCGGCGAGCGATCGAGCGTTTCCCGTTCGTCCCCGCCGATCCGCAACGGCTGCAACAAGATTGCTATGAGGCCTACAACATCCAGGTGTCCGGCCTCGAACAGAGGTTGCGTGCGCTGGACTTCCCAAAGGTCGTCATCGGGGTTTCCGGCGGGCTTGACTCGACGCACGCGCTGATCGTCGCCGCCCGCGCGATGGACCGCGAAGACCGGCCGCGCAGTGACATTCTGGCCTTCACGCTGCCCGGCTTCGCGACGGGTGAACACACCAAACGCAACGCGATCGAGCTGTGTCGCGCGCTCGGTGTGACCTTCGCGGAAATCGACATCCGCGACACCGCGCGGCTGATGTTCAAAGAAATGGACCATCCGTTTTCCCGCGGCGAAAAGGTCTACGACGTCACCTTCGAGAACGTCCAGGCCGGTCTGCGCACCGACTACTTGTTCCGACTGGCCAATCAGCACGGCGGCATCGTGCTGGGTACCGGTGATCTCTCCGAACTCGGGTTGGGCTGGTCGACATATGGTGTCGGCGACCACATGTCGCACTACAACGTCAATGGCGGGGTGCCCAAGACGTTGATCCAGCATCTGATCCGCTGGGTCATCTCCTCGAACGAATTCGAGTCAGAGGTGGACGAGGTACTGCGGTCGGTGCTCGACACCGAGATCACGCCCGAACTGATTCCCACGGGTGAAGAAGATGAACTGCAGAGCAGCGAAGCGAAGGTCGGCCCGTTCGCCCTGCAGGATTTCTCGCTGTTCCATGTGCTGCGCTACGGGTTCCGGCCGTCGAAGATCGCGTTCCTGGCCTGGCATGCCTGGAACGACGCGGATGCTGGCAACTGGCCGGCAGGATTTCCCGACAACAAGCGACCGTCCTACTCGCTCAAGGAGATTCGACACTGGCTGCAGATCTTTGTGCAGCGGTTCTATTCGTTCAGCCAGTTCAAACGATCGGCGTTGCCTAACGGCCCCAAGGTTTCGCACGGCGGTGCGTTGTCGCCGCGTGGGGACTGGCGCGCGCCGTCGGACATGTCCGCCCGCATCTGGCTCGACGAGATCGAGCGCGAGGTCCCCGAAGACTAGCGCCCAAGCCCGCCCGGCATTGCCGAGCGGGCCGAGGGACAACGGGTTATGCCCTCGAGCGGCGCCAGCCCTGGTATTGCAGCTCGGCGAAGAACAGCGTGTAGATGCCAGACCCCAATGTGACAACCACACCAGTGGCGGTCAACGGGAAGACGTCTGCGAGCACGAGGACGACGGCGCCCACCGTGTAGAGCAGGTTGGCGAGCACGACGGCCATGCCGGCGCGGCGCACCGACGGCAGGGTGGCCAGCCAGAGCACGATCGCGCCGTAACTGATCAAGGACGCGGCCATGCCGTACTCGAACGCCCTCGTGGTGCCTGAGGCCGTGGCCAGGTAGCCGGCCAGCGGCACGCCGGCCAGACCGGCCACGCCGCTGATAGCGGCGTCGGCGCGCATCGCGAGGCGAAGCAACCCGTCGCGAGTACCTTTGCGGTCAAGAGTGGTGGCGGACATGAGGTTCCTTTCTCAATGGTTGGCACCTCGCGGCGCGAACTGACGACGGCGGGAGGTGGTTACGTCACCGACGTTGCTCGGAAACCACTGCCAGATCGACGCCGGACGCTGCCAACTACTGCCAACAGCAGGTCAGCGGCGTGTGCGATTGCCGCGAGCGTGACGCCACTGCGAAACATGGACCGCAAATTCGCACTGGCGTTACGCTCGCGAACGGGCTAATCGCCGAAGGCTAGCGTTCGTAGGTACCGGTCAGCGTGCCACGAGCCAGCACATGTCCGGCCATCGCCGCCAGCAGGGCCTTCGCCGTGCTGACGCCGTCGCTGATGGGCTGATCGATGGCGAACACGTGGAACCGGTAGTGGTGTGGTCCATGGCCGGGAATCGGTCGCGGGCCGGCGTAGCCGCGATGACCCAGATCCGCACGGATGAACCGTATTCCGACCGCCCCCGGCTGCAGCGAGCCCGCCTGCACGCTGTCCACCGTCGGGTCGATCACCGCGACGGTGTGCAGCAGCGGGCGCGGCAGCGGCACATCGACGTCATCGATGATGAGCACCACCTGCCGAGTTCCGTCCGGCAGTCCATCCCAGCGCAGATGCGGTGACGTGTTGTCGCCCACGCCCTTGCCCGCACTCGAGGTCGGCAGCACGCCGCCGTCGGTGAACGCCGCGCTGGTCACCACGATGGATTCCGGTGCGGCAAAGCCATTGCCGGATAACGGACTGCGATGCTCGTTGGATCGGACGCGCCGTAGCAGCCTTCCCAGTATTGCCATTACGCGCCGCTTCCCGCCCCGCGCATGGCGACCGCGCTCGAGCGCAGCAGGTCGCCCAGTTCGGCGGGCAGATAACCCTGCGCCGCCAACCGGGGCATGACGCCGCCGCTCTCGATGATGTCCAGGACCAGCTCGGGCAGTCGAAGAACCGTTCCGGATTCTCCGGTGGTTTCATTGCGCCAGGTGGCCGCGGTCAGGTCGAAGGTGCCGGTGTCGCCTTCGCTGAATACATCGGTGGCGTTGGGCACGGTCATCGCCGGCAGACCGGCATTCACGGCGTTGCGGAAAAACAACGAATTGAACTCCTCGGCGATGAGTCCGGCGACGCCGAGCTCGGTGAACAGGGATGCGACCGGGCGCGACGAGCCGAGCCCGAAGTTCTTGCCCGCCAGCACGATATCACCTGGTGACACCTGGTCCGTCCAGCCGGGGCGGATCTCGTAGAAGATGTGTTTGGCCGCCTCGGGGGGATCCATCTTCATGGCAAAGGCGGGGTACATGGCGTCGGTGTTGAGGTTGTCGCCGAACACCCACACCTTGCCGCTAACAGCGATCGTCATGGCGCCACGCTCCTGGGGTCGGTGATGTAGCCGGTGATCGCCGACGCGGCGACGGTCGCCGGGGAGGCCATGAAGATCTCGGCCTCGGTGCTGCCCATGCGTCCGGTGAAGTTGCGCGTGCTCGACGTGATGCACACTTCGCCGGGCCCGATCACGCCCATGTGGTAGCCGAAGCAGGCACCGCACGTGGAGTTGGTGATGACACCGCCCGCGTCGGCGATGTCCTGCAGATAGCCCAGCCGCATGGCTTGCCGGTAGACGGCCTGGGAGGCGGGTGTGACCAGCAGGCGCACTCCGGGTGCGACGGTCTTGCCGCGCAACAACTGTGCGGCGATCTCGAGATCCTCGAGTTGCCCGTTGGCGCACGAACCGATGAAAGCCTGGTCCACCTTCTGGCTGCCGATCTGTGAAACAGGCAGTCCATTGCGGCTGACGGTGCCGGGCCGCGCCACATAGGGTTCCAGCGCCGCCAGGTCGATGTGCCGGATGTCGTGGTAGCTGGCGTCGGGATCAGCTGCGGCTGCGCAGTATCCAGTGACGTCGGCGTCGGCGAGGTAACCGGCCAGCACATCGTCGGGTTCGAAGGTGCTGAAATCCGCCGACACCTCCGCGCCCTGGGTGGCGATGGTCCGTCGATCGTGCATTGGGATGCCGGCCAGGCCCGGGCCGCCGAATTCCAGGTTCAGGTTGGGGGAGTCGCCGTATTCGTTGGCGATGTGCAAGAAGATGTCCTTGCCGCTCACGGTGTTTGGTTTGACGCCGTCGAGTTCGTAGCGGACGGTCGGTGCGACTTGAAACCAGGTGGTGCCGGTGCACATGATCGAATACACCTCGGCGGGTCCCAGCCCGCGGGCCGCGGTGTTGTAGGCGCCGGCGGCGCAGGTGTGAGAATCGGTGCAGGCCAAGATTTCTCCCGGGCGGGCCAGCCCGTTCTCGGCGATGACCTGGTGGCAGATGCCGTGCCGGCCGACATCGTAGAAGCGCTCGATGCCGAAGTCGGCGGCGAATTTTCGGGCATGCGGGCCGCCGGCGGCATCCTTGATGGTCGGGGCTGGGACGGCGTGATCCATCACGATCGCCAGCTTGTCGGGATCGTGGATCCGGCTCGGCTGGATCCACATCGTGGCGAATTGCAGATCGATCAACACCGTCATATCGACGTCGACCACCACGGTGTCGCCCTGCGACACGGACGCCAGTCCGGCTTTGCGCGCGAAGATCTTCTCGATGATGGTCATGCCCATGATGGATCCTTGGCCGCGTAGCGGGTGTCGAGGGCCAGCCACTCCGCCATGCCGACCAGATTGAAGAAGTCGGCGGGACTGGTCGGCAGGTGGGCGGTGGGGTCGCTGCCGTTGAGCTCGCAAAGGCTTTGCAGCATGCCGAATGTCGCCCGCATCAACAGGTTGCTCGGGTGGATCGCGATCGCGTATCCCCACTCCTGCAGTTGTGCCGCCGATTCCAGCGGAGTCAAGCCGCCCAGCACCAGATTGATCAGCAGCGGTGCGTCCACCTCGCGACCGATACGCTCGATTTCACTGGCGTCCTGGGGCGCTTCGACGAAGATGACGTCCGCGCCGGCTTGGGCGTATCGGTTGGCCCGTTCGATGGCCGCGTCCAGTCCGAGCGGGGCGCGCGCGTCGGTGCGCGCCACCACCAAGAGGTTGTCGTCGGATCTGGCGTCCAGTGCGGCCGCCAGCGTCTGCTCGAATACGGCGGTATCGACCACCTGTTTGTCCGGCAGATGGCCACACCGCTTCGGGAACACCTGATCCTCCAACTGAATTGCGGCCACCCCCGCCGCGTCGTAGCTGCGGACGGTGCGCACCACGTTCATCGGTGCGCCGTAGCCGGTGTCGGCATCGGCGATGAGCGGAATATCGCCCAGTGCGTCCGCGATCATCCGCACCCGGTTGGCCATTTCGGTCGCGGTGACCAGCCCGATGTCCGGCAGTCCGAAGCCCGACGCTGCGACACCGGCACCGGTCATATAGGCCGCAACGTGGCCGGTGCGCTTGGTCAGTTGCGCGGAGATTCCGTCGAAAACGCCTGGCGCGATGATGAGTTCGCGCTTGTCCAACAAGTCGCGCAGCCGTTGACGGGCCGGTGTGGTAGCCATGTCAGTCCTTTCAGGCCAGCGCGCCGGCAACGGGCGCGGCAAGCAGATCAATCAGATAGTTGATGTCGTCGAGGTCCTCGAGAGCGATGACCGCCCGCTCGATGGCCTCGGCGCGCGCGCGATCGGTCACCCGGTCGGCGAGCGCGTGAAACTTCGCGGCCAGTTCGTCGTCGGTGACCGGGTCGGTAGGTGCGCCGTGCGGCGCCACGACGCGGGCGTGGTGGACGTCGCCATTGCGGGTGGTCACCGAAACGTCGGTGCAAAAACGTTCAGTGATTGGGACATCGGCCAGTGATTCGTCCAGATGCACTGAGGTGGCGTCGATCAGCGACCAGATGTCGTCGGCATCCAGTCGGGCCGCGCTGAACTGCTCGGGCAATACATTGCCGTCGAGCAGTGCGGCCGCGGTCGCGTATCCGATGTTCATCTGCGCGCCGATCGGGGTGAGGGGCCGCTCGGGCGTCCACCAGCCGTGCTTGTAGATGGTCTCGCCGACAGTGATGTCGACCTTCGAAATATCTTCGGGTGCAACGGATTGACGTAGTTGCCTGGCCGCATCGATGGCCCCGTGCAGACCGCCCATCGCCGCGTAGGACTTGACCATGATGACCGTGGTCTCCCAGTGCCGGCCGAGCTGGCCGGTCAACAGTGACGCGTCGGGATCGTGGCCTTCGCCGAAAACGCTGAGAAATCCGCCATATTCACGCTCGAACACTCGCTTGATTCCGGTGTAGCCCGCTGCCGCCAGGCCCGCGGCGTAGAAGCCGTTGCGCGCCGCCAGCCCGTGGTGCATGCGCTTGCTCATGGCTTCGTACTGTGCGGCCATCAGCCCCGCCGACTGGGTACCGGCCAAACCAAGTGCGTCCTCAAGTTGCGCCGGACCCAGCCCGCGCAGCTTGCCCGACGCCATGGCCGCCGAGTGGGTACCGAACACCGGCCCCGAATGCCAGCCGCGGTCCAGCATCTGGGTGCCATGCAACGTGTAACCCACCCGCGGACCGACTTCGAAGCCGACGATTGCCCCGAGCAGCAGCTCGGCGCCGGTGGAGGGCTGCGGCCGTACCGACGCCGTTGACAGCAGTGCCGGGATGAGCAGCGAGCAACTGTGCAGCGGCGCCAGCGGATGGAAGTCGTCGAGTTCGAAACCCTGGATGAATGTCCCGTTGAGCACCGCCGCCGCGGGTGCGCCCGTAGTGCGACCGGTGCCGATGACAATGCTGTCGCCCTGGCCTTCCAGGCCGAGGACAGCGTCGGTGGCGATGCGTGACCACGGCAGCTGCGCCCCGACCAGGGCACAGCCCAGGCCGTCGAGCAGCAGATACTTGGCTCGCTCGACGACTGCCGGGGGGACGTCGTCCAGCGTGAGATCGCTGACCCAGCCGGCCAAAAGCCCGGTCGGCCCCGCCGGATCGGTGGCGCCGTGTTGCTGCACCGCGGTCATTGGGTCTCCTTCGGAACGAGGGGTTGTTATATATATATAACAACTGGAAGCCTGAGTGCAAGAGGGGCGATGTGGAAACATGACCACCGTGGGCGAGACCAGCGGGAAGGCCGGGCCGGTGTCCACCGCGTCCGGTGTGCCGTTGCACCGCCAGCTTTACTTGGTGCTGCACGACGAGATCGACCGCGGCGTGCTGGCCCCCGGCGAGGCACTGCCCACCGAGCAGACGCTGTGCGACCAGTTCGGGGTTTCTCGCATCACCGTCCGCCGGGCGCTGGCAGACCTGGCCGCACAGGGCTATATCGAGCGCAGGCACGGCGTCGGTTCCTTTGTCCGCCAGCATGATCCGGCGGATGTGTCGTTGGGAGGACGGTCGTATCTGGAAGGGCTGCGGCAGACCCAATTCGAAACCGAGGTCGACATCGTCGAACGCGGCGTGCGCAGCCCACCACGGGCCATCGCCGAAGCGCTCGAGACGTCCGATCAGCTACTGCACATCGTGCGGGTGCGCCGACAGCGCAGGACCGCCGAGCCGTTGATGGTGACCGACGTCTGGCTCCCGGCGCAGCTCGCCGACACGTTGACCGAGTCCGCGCTGCACCGGGCACCGCTCTACGAGTTGCTGGCCGAAGCCGGGGTGGTGGCGGATCGGGTGCGACACGAAATCACCGCGGAGATCGCCGGCCCGCGCAACGCCCAGCTCCTCGATACGGCGATCGGCGCCGCATTGCTACGCGTCAACCGGCTGGTGTTCGTGGCCGACAGGCCACATCACCAGCTATCGGTCCTGATGTCGCCAAACCGCAGCCGGGTGCTGCTGAATCAGTCGGTGGACGAACTGGACGCCACCTTCGGCCTGACCATCGCCCACGACGTGGCGAGAAGCCTGGGTCGGTAACGCGGACGTAGCTCGACTGCCACGATCAGCCCGACGACGACAAAGCCGCGTCGATGGCGTCGGCACCCGGTGCGCAGTCACCGGCGCCGGGCACCAGTGTCGCCAGCGCGCCCGCGGCGCAGGCCCGCTGCAACGCGGCCAGCCGCTCGGCCCGCGACCCTGCGTGGGGTGGCCAGTTCGCGGCCAGCACTCCGGCGAAGACATCGCCGGCACCGCTGGTGTCGACCGCTTTGACCGCCGGGGCGGGCACCCAAAATTCGTCGTCGGCACTAACGCAGCGGGCGCCGCGCGCACCGAGCGTTGTCACCAAATACGTTGTCCGCCAAGGCCATTGCGCGGCCTCGGCTTCGTTGGCGACCACCACGTCTGCAACGGCCGCTAGTTCGGCCAGTGCGGCTGGGTCCTGGCCGGCCGGTGAGGCGTTGACGATGACGACCGACGCATTCGATTCGGCTTGCCGCGCCGCGGCCACCGCCGCCGCCACCGGAATCTCCAACTGCGTCAACAACACATCGCACTCGGCGATGACCGCTGGCATGTCCGCGGCGGTCAGGGTCAGCTGCCCGTTGGCGCCCGGCGCTACCACGATGGTGTTCTCGGCGTCGGCATCGACCACGACGATCGCGGTCCCACTGCGACCGGGCACGGTGACGGTTCCGTCCAGCCCAACACCGTTGGACAGCAAATGAGCCCGCAACTCCTCGGCGGCAGCGTCGTCGCCCAGTGCGCCGACGAACTGCACCTGGGCGCCCGCCCGCGCCGCGGCCACGGCCTGATTGGCGCCCTTGCCGCCGGGGGCGTAGGTCAATGACGATGCCAGCACCGTCGCCCCTGGCCGGGGCAGGGTATCGACGTCGGCGGTCAGATCCAAATTCACGCTGCCCACGACGCACACCCGTGCCATCTCGCCAACATTAGTCGCGTCTGCCCTGCATCTCGGGCATGGTTGCGGCGCGCAAACGCCAATATCTGTCCCGTTGCGCGCTAGTCTGCAGCGTTAGCGATGCTGGATCGCTTCAGAGAAAGTGGACTGAGTTGACATCGAGTGAGCTAACAGATGCCACATCCGCCGACGAGTCCGCCCCGGCTGAAGATGGATCGGCTCAAGAGGGATCGGCTCAAGAGGGTGAGCCACAGAAGAGTCAGAAACGTCGCCGTCGGCGTTTTTTCCGGGTCGGTATCCAGTCCAAGTTGTTGATGACGCTGTTGATCTGCAGCATCCTGTCGGTCTCCGTGGTCGGCATGATCGGGGCCGTCACCGGGCGCAACGCGCTGCGGCAAGTCGAGGCCGACCGGCTGACCGAATTGCGCGAGTCACAGCGGCGGGAGGTGGAGGCGCTTTTCAAGCAGATGACGAATTCGCTGATCGTCTACAGCGGCGGGTTCAGCATTGTCCAAGCGTTGGAATCGTTCACTGCGGGATTCAACCAATTAGCCAGCGCGACAACCACTCCGGCCCAGCAGCAAGCGCTCGTCAACTACTACGACAACGACATGATCAAACCGATCCAACGGATCACCGGCGAAACAATCGATATCAACGCGGTGCTGCCGAGCTCTAACGCGCAGAAATACGTTCAGGCCAACTACACGGCGCCCCCACGGCCGGGCCCGGACAAGTTGCCGGTCGTGGATGCCGGCGACGGCAGCGCCTGGTCGGCGGCCAATGCCCACTTCGACTTCTACATGCGCGGAATCGTCACCCGCTTCGACTATCGGGACGTGCTGTTGCTGGATACGCAGGGCAACATCGTCTATACCGTGAACAAGGGCCCCGACCTCGGTACGAATGTTCTCACCGGGCCGTATCGCGAGTCCAAGCTGCGAGACGCTTACCAAAAAGCCTTGCGGTCCAACGACGTCGACTTCGTCTGGATCACCGATTTCCAGCCCTATCAGCCGGCGCTGGATGCCCCGATCGGGTGGGTGGTGTCGCCGATCGGAATGAACGGAAAAGTTGACGGCGTCATGGCGTGGCCGCTGCCGACTCCAAAGATCAACAGGATCATGACCGCCGACAAACAGTGGGACAGTGCTGGCCTGGGTTCATCGACCGAGTCCTATCTGGTGGGGCCCGACAATTTGATGCGCTCGGATTCCCGCTTGTTCCTGGAAGATCCGCAGGAATATCGGCGCGAGGCGGTGGCCAACGGGACTCCGCCCGACGAGGTGAACCGGGCGCTCCAATTGGGCACCACGATCCTGTTGCAACCCGTTCCGAGCGCAGGTGTGCGCGCGGCTCAACGCGGACAGACCGGAACCGTTACCGACACCGACTACACGGGCAACAGGGAGATGGAGGCCTATGCCCCGTTGAACGTGCCGAATTCCGACCTGCATTGGTCGATTCTGGTGACACGCGACGACTCCGCTGCCTTCGCGCGGTTGGGCAGGTTCAGTAAAACGCTGGTGGTCGGCGTCGCGGCGATGATTTTCACCGTCTGCGTGGCCGCGATGCTGCTTGCTCAGGTGCTGCTGCGGCCGGTGCGGCGGCTACAGGCCGGAACGCAGAAGATCAGCTCCGGCGACTACGAGGTCAGCATCCCGGTCACCTCGCACGACGAAATCGGTGATCTCACTTCGGCTTTCAACGAGATGAGTCGCAATCTTGCGATCAAGGAAGAGTTACTCGCCGAGCAACGCAAGGAAAATGATCGCCTACTGCTGGCGCTGATGCCCGAATCGGTGGTGCAACGGTACCGCGAGGGGCAGGAGACTATCTCGCAGAAGCACCAGGACGTCACCATCATCTTCGCCGACATCGTGGGACTCGACGAAATATCCAACGACATGTCCGGCGACGAATTGATCGGGATCGTCGACGATCTTTTCCGCCAGTTCGATTCGGCGGCCGAAGCCCTTGGCGTCGAACGGATCCGCACCTTCCACAATGGTTATCTGGCCAGCTGCGGGGTCGTCACGCCGCGACTGGACAGCATTCATCGCAGCGTGGAATTCGCCCTCGAAATGCGCCAGATCATCGATCGATTCAACGGCCAAACCGGCCACGAACTGCGGCTTCGGGTCGGCATCAACACGGGCAACGTGGTCAGTGGGCTGGTGGGCCGATCAAGCCTGGTTTACGACATGTGGGGTGCCGCGGTCAGTCTGGCCTACCGGATGCACAGTGGCGCACCGCAGCCCGGCGTCTACGTCAGCGTAGAGGTGCACCAAGCGCTGCACGAGGTGCGGCAGTTCACCCCGGCCGGCACGATTTCGGTCGGCGGAGTTGATCAGCCGATCTACCGGCTATCGGAACGATAATGAACACATTTCACTCGTCCTGGTTCTACTGGGCTGTCGGAGTTGCCCTCGGATTTCCGGCCGGGGTGGTCCTGCTTACCGAGTTGCACCACGCCTTGCTACGCAGAAACAGCCGGTTGGCCCGACAGGTAGGGCTGCTACGCAATTTCCTGCTACCGCTCGGCGCCCTGTTGCTCTTGCTCGTGGAGGCTGCGCAAATCCCGGCCCGAGATGGGCTGGTGCGGATCCTGAGCACCGTGTTCGGGTTTTTGGTGTTGGTGTTATTGCTGTCCGGCCTCAACGCCACGGTGTTCGAAGGCGCGCCCGAAGACAGCTGGCGCAAACGACTGCCCACCATCTTTCTCGATGTCACCCGGTTCGCGTTGATCGGTGTCGGGCTGGCGGTGATCCTGTCTTTCATCTGGGGCGTCCGGGTCGGCGGCCTGTTCACTGCGCTGGGCGTGACCTCGGTTGTCATCGGTCTGATGCTGCAGAACTCCGTCGGCCAGATCGTGTCGGGCCTATTCATGTTGTTCGAGCAGCCGTTCCGAATCAACGACTGGATCGACACATCGACCGCGCGCGGTCGAATCGTCGAGGTGAACTGGCGTGCGGTGCATATCGAGACCGGCAGTGGGATGCGGATCACGCCGAACTCGGTGCTGGCCAGTACGCCATTCACGAACCTGAGCCGTCCCCCGGGCAGGCACAAACTGACCATGAAGACCACATTTTCGACCGCTGACGCACCCGATCAGGTGTGCGCGATGCTGACTCGCGTTGCCACTGCGCTGCCGCAGCTCAAAGTTGACAGCATGCCCCGCTCGGTGCCCGCCGGGGCCGGCGAGTACTCCACCAGCATCGGGCTGAGTTCGCCTGCCGACGAAGGCGCGGCGCGATCAACATTTCTGCGCTGGATCTGGTACGCGGCACGGCGCGAGGAACTGCACCTCGACGACGCCGCCGACGACTACTCGACACGGGAACGGGTGGAGCACGCGTTGCGCACCGTGGTGGCCCCGGTATTGCGGCTCAGCATCGCCGATCAGCAGTCGCTGCAATCGAGTGCGCGGATCATGCGCTACGGCGCTGACGAAATCGTGGAGTACGCCGGTCAGATACCTGGAGGCATGACGTTCCTGATCGCTGGGCGGGTGCGACTGACCGCCACGGCCGGCGACGGGTCGGTCGTGGAGATCAGCACGATAGAAGAGGGTTCGTTTCTCGGGTTGACCGCGCTGACCCGGCAACCGAACCTCGCCAGCGCCTATGCGCTCGAGGAGGTGACCGCGTTGGAGCTCGATCGTGAACATCTCGAGAAACTGGTGATGCGGGAACCGTTGCTGCTGCAGGACTTTGGCAACATCATCGAAGAGCGGCAAAGCAAAGTGCGCCAAGCCGAGCGCGGCGAGCGGGTAGGGTAGCCGCAGTGCAAAAGCGGGCCGCCTCACTTCATCGACGCAGGCCCTATACCCTGGATAAATGAGTCTGCAAGCACCAACGCGCCCGGACTTACGCCAGCAGGTCCACGACGCTGCGCGGCGCGCCCGAGTGGCATCGCGGGCGCTGGCGTTGTTGCCGACGGTTGCCAAGGACCAGGCGCTGCAGTCCGCCGCCCAAGCGGTCTTGACCAGCACCGAGCAGATCCTGGCGGCCAACGCCGAAGATCTCAAGGCGGCCCGGGCCGTGGGCACATCGAGCGCGATGCTGGACCGGTTGGCCTTGGACGCCACTCGGGTGGAGGGAATCGCTGCCGGCCTGCGTCAGGTCGCCGGGCTGCCCGATCCAGTCGGGGAGGTGTTGCGCGGCTACACGCTGCCCAATGGCCTTCAGTTGCGCGAGCAGCGGGTTCCGCTCGGCGTGATCGGCATAATCTACGAGGGTCGGCCCAATGTCACCGTCGACGCTTTCGGTTTGGCACTGAAGTCCGGCAATGCGGTGCTGCTGCGCGGTAGTTCGTCGGCGTCGAAGTCCAACCAGGCGCTCGTCGACGCACTACGGTCTTCGCTGGCCAGCGAAGACTTGCCCGCTGACGCAGTCCAGCTGCTGTCGGCCGACGATCGGTCCACGGTCACGCACCTGATCCAGGCCCGCGGTCTGGTCGACGTGGTGATCCCGCGCGGCGGCGCGAGTCTGATCGATGCGGTGGTCCGCGACGCCCAGGTGCCCACCATCGAGACGGGTGTCGGCAATTGCCACGTGTATGTGCACGAAGGCGCCGACCTGGATCTGGCGGAACGCATTTTGCTGAACTCCAAGACCCGACGGCCCAGCGTCTGCAACGCCGCCGAGACCCTGCTGGTGGACGCCTCTATTGCCGGCCAGGCGGTGCCCAGGCTGGTGGCCGCCCTGCAGGATTCGGGCGTGACGGTGCACCTTGACCCCAACGAGGACCACCTGCGCCGGGAGTACCTGGCGATGGAAATCGCGGTGGCCGTCGTCGAGGGTGTCGATGCCGCGATCGCCCACATCAACGAATACGGCACCGGACACACCGAGGCCATCGTGACTAGCAATATGGCTGCCGCACAACGCTTTACAGACGGGGTCGATTCGGCCGCGGTGATGGTCAACGCCTCGACGGGCTTTACCGACGGTGAGCAATTCGGTTTCGGTGCCGAGATCGGTATCTCGACTCAGAAGCTGCATGCCCGGGGCCCGATGGGTCTGCCGGAACTGACCTCGACCAAATGGATCGCGTGGGGCGACGGCCAGATCCGTCCTGCCTGAACCCCCTCGACAACAACGCTTTAGGAGATTGAAGATTGTGAGCGTGCCCGCCCGGCCCACGCCGCTGTTCGCCGACATCGACGACGTCTCGCGTCGGCTCGCCGAGACCGGCTATCTGCCGGACACCGCCACCGCGACGGCGGTGTTCTTGGCCGACCGGCTCGGTAAGCCGCTGTTGGTGGAGGGCCCGGCCGGTGTCGGCAAGACCGAACTGGCCCGTGCCGTTGCGCAGGCGACCGGCTCCGAGCTGATCCGGCTGCAGTGCTACGAGGGCGTCGACGAGGCGCGGGCGCTCTACGAGTGGAACCACGCCAAGCAGATCCTGCGCATCCAGGCCGGTTCGGGCGACTGGGAATCGACCAAAGACGACGTGTTCAGCGAAGAATTCCTGCTGTCCCGCCCGCTGCTGACCGCCATCCGGCGCACCGAGCCGACGGTATTGCTGATCGACGAGACCGACAAGGCCGACATCGAAATCGAAGGCCTGCTGCTGGAGGTGCTGTCCGACTTCGCGGTGACCGTACCCGAATTGGGCACGATCACCGCCGAGCGACAACCGCTCGTGGTGCTGACCTCCAACGCCACCCGCGAGCTGTCGGAGGCGCTCAAGCGTCGCTGCCTGTTCTTGCACATCGACTTCCCCAGCCCGGACCTGGAACGCCGCATCTTGCTGTCCCGGGTACCCGAGCTGCCCGCGCATCTGGCCGAGGAATTGGTGCGCATCATCGGCGTGCTGCGCGCAATGCAGCTCAAAAAGGTGCCGTCCATCGCCGAGACCATCGACTGGGGCCGCACGCTGCTTGCGCTGGGCCTGGACACCATCGACGACGCGGTGGTTGCCCAGACGCTCGGCGTGATCCTCAAGCACCAATCCGACCAGCAACGCGCGGCCGGGGAACTCAGGCTCAACTGATGGCCATCCGCCGCGTCCGCCCCTCCCGCCCGCTGGCCCCGCACGGGTTGCCGGGCCACTTGGTCGGGTTTGTGGAAGCGCTTCGTGGCAGCGGGATTTCGGTGGGGCCGTCGGAGACGGTGGACGCCGGACGGGTGATGGCCGCGCTCGGTCTGGGTGATCGCGAGGTGTTGCGCGAGGGCATCGCCTGCGCGGTGCTGCGCCGGCCCGACCACCGCGAGACCTACGACGCCATGTTCGATCTGTGGTTCCCTGCGGCATTGGGCGCGCGGACGGTCGTCGTGGACGCCGACGGCGGCGAGGCGCCCGACGACTCGCTGCCGGACGACGACGTCGACGCGATGCGCCAGATGCTGCTCGATCTGCTCAACGACAACCCGGACCTCGCCGACATGGACGAACGCCTGGTCGCGATGATCGCGCGGATCGTGGAGGCCTACGGCAAATACAGCTCCAGCCGCGGCCCGTCGTTCTCGTCGTATCAGGCGCTCAAGGCGATGGCGTTAGACGAGCTGGAGGGCAAGCTGCTGGCGGGACTGCTCGCCCCGTACGGCGACGAGCCCACGCCGACTCAAGAGCAGATCGCTAAGGCCCTTGCGGCACAGCGGATTTCGCAGCTGCGCAAAATGGTCGACGCCGAGACCAAACGGCGCACCGCCGAGCAGCTCGGCCGCGACCACGTCCAGATGTACGGCATTCCACAGCTTTCGGAGAACGTCGAGTTTCTGCGCGCCTCCGGTGAACAGCTGCGCCAAATGCAACGAGTCGTGGCGCCGCTGGCCCGCACCTTGGCGACTCGGCTGGCGGCCCGGCGGCGACGCAGCCGCGCCGGGGCGATCGATCTGCGCAAGACGCTGCGCAAGTCCATGTCCACCGGCGGGGTGCCGATCGATGTGGTGCTGGCCAAACCTCGTCCGGCGCGCCCAGAGCTGGTGGTGCTGTGCGACGTGTCGGGTTCGGTCGCTGGCTTCAGTCACTTCACACTGCTGCTGGTACACGCACTGCGGCAACAGTTTTCGCGGGTTCGGGTATTCGCCTTCATCGACACGACCGATGAGGTCACTCACATGTTCGGTCCGGAAGCCGATTTGGCTGTCGCGATCCAGCGGATCACCCGTGAGGCCGGCGTGTACAGCCGCGATGGCCACTCCGATTACGGCAACGCGTTCGTCTCGTTCGTGCAGGCCAATCCGAACGTGCTGTCGCCACGCAGCTCGCTGCTGGTGCTCGGCGACGGCCGCACCAACTACCGCGACCCGGCGCTCGACCTCTTGGAAGACATGGTCACCGCCAGCCGACACGCGCACTGGCTCAACCCCGAGCCGAAACACCTGTGGGGCAGCGGTGACTCGGCGGTGCCTCGCTACCAAGAGGTCATCACCATGCACGAATGCCGTTCTGCCAAACAGCTCGCCGCTGTCATCGACCAACTGCTGCCGGTGTGACGGGCCGGCCGGTCGCTCACGCGGCCCGGTAAGCTGGCAAATCGTGCAAAAGCGGCGTCGTCGGTTGGGAGTAATGGGTGGGACGTTCGACCCCATCCATTACGGACACCTGGTCGCCGCCAGTGAGGTGGCTGACCTGTTCGACCTCGACGAAGTGGTGTTCGTACCCAGCGGTCAGCCATGGCAGAAGATCCGGCAGGTCTCTGCCGCCGAAGACCGGTATTTGATGACGGTGATCGCCACCGCCTCCAACCCCCGCTTCTCGGTGAGCCGGGTCGACGTCGACCGCGCCGGCCCCACCTACACCAAGGACACCCTGCGGGATCTGCACGCCCTTAACCCGGATTCCGAACTGTTCTTCATCACCGGGGCCGACGCGCTGTCGACGATCTTGTCCTGGCAGGGCTGGGAGGAGCTATTCGAGTTGGCGCGATTCATCGGGGTCAGCCGGCCCGGCTACGAGCTGAACCACGAGCACATCACCGGGGTCTTGGGTGAGCTGGCCCAAGACGCGTTGACCCTCGTCGAGATCCCGGCTCTGGCGATCTCGTCGACCGACTGCCGTCAGCGTGCGCTACAGCGCCGACCGTTGTGGTACCTGATGCCCGACGGTGTGGTGCAGTACGTCTCCAAGCGCCGGCTATACCGTGAGCCCGCCGAGGGAGAAGCCAACGCGACGTTGAGCCCAACGCAGTCCAGCATCCCCGCCGGGAACAACACGTGAGCGCCACCGGGGAAGCCATCGACATGGCGACAGTGGCCGCCACTGCGGCGGCCGCCAAGCTCGCCGACGACGTCATCGTCATCGACGTGTCCGGGCAGTTGGTGATCACCGACTGCTTCGTGATCGCTTCGGCGTCCAACGAGCGACAGGTCAACGCCATCGTCGACGAGGTCGAGGAGAAAATGCGTGAAGCCGGATACAAGCCGGCACGCCGCGAGGGAACCCGCGAAGGCCGCTGGACACTGCTGGACTACCGCGACATCGTCGTGCATATCCAGCATCAGGACGACCGCAACTTCTATGCCCTGGACCGGCTATGGGGTGATTGCCCCGTGGTGCCGGTGAATCTGCCCGACGATCCGGCGAGCGCGCAATGAGGATTCGCCGTCTGGTGATGTTGCGCCACGGGCAAACCGACTTCAACGCGGGCAACCGGATGCAGGGGCAACTGGACTCCGCGCTCACCGAACTGGGCCGCGCCCAGGCGGTCGCCGCCGCCGAAGTGCTCGGCAAGCTGCAGCCGTTGCTCATCGTTTCGTCGGATCTGCATCGCGCCTACGACACCGCGGTCACGCTGGGGGAGCAGACCGGGCTTCGGGTCCGGGTGGACGAGCGACTGCGCGAGACCCACCTCGGCGACTGGCAGGGCTTGACGCACACCGAGGTCGACGTGCAGGCGCCGGGCGCCCGGCTGGCGTGGCGCGATGACGCGACGTGGGCGCCACACGGCGGGGAGAGCAGGGTCGACGTGGCAGCCCGCAGCGTGCCGCTGGTCGAAGAGCTGATCGCCGGGGAACCGGAGTGGGGCGGCGCGGACGAGCCGAATCGACCGGTGGTGCTGGTGGCCCACGGAGGTCTGATCGCCGCATTATCGGCTGCGCTGCTGAAGCTTCCGATCGCCAACTGGCCGATACTGGGCGGCATGGGCAATGCTAGCTGGGTGCAGCTCTCCGGCCACCCCGACACCTCCGCAGCCGAGCTGGAAGGCCTGGCCGGTATCCGCTGGCGTCTCGATGTGTGGAATGCCTCGGCGCAGGTCTCCAACGATGTGCTCTGAGGTGCGGCCGACCCTGTTGGTGTTCGCCGACTCGCTGTCCTACTACGGGCCCACCGGAGGCCTGCCCGCCGACGATCCGCGCATCTGGCCCAATATCGTTGCCTCGCAACTGGGTTGGGACCTGGAGCTGATCGGTCGCATCGGCTGGACCTGCCGGGACGTGTGGTGGGCGGCGACTCAGGATCCGCGGTCGTGGGCGGCGCTGCCGCGGGCTGGGGCGGTGGTGTTCGCGACCAGCGGGATGGACTCGCTGCCCTCGGTGTTGCCGACCGCATTGCGTGAGCTGATCCGCTATGTGCGGCCACCGTTGCTACGCCGGTGGGTCCGCGACGGCTACGGGTGGCTGCAACCCAGGCTTTCGCCGGTGGCCAGGGCTGCGCTGCCGCCGCACCTGAGCGCCGATTACCTCGAACAGACCCGCGCCGCAATCGATTTCAATCGCCCTGGCATTCCGGTCGTGGCGTCGTTGCCGTCGGTGCATATCGCAGCGACATACGGCAAGGCCCACCATGGTCGGGCGGGGACGGTGGCCGCAATCACGGAATGGGCCGAACAGCACAATGTTCCCCTCGTCGATCTCAAAGCCGCTGTGGCCGAACAGGTTATGAGCGGACGTGGCAATCCTGACGGCATCCACTGGAACTTCGAGGCTCATCAGGCGGTCGCCGAGCTGATGCTCAAGGCGCTGGCCGAAGCCGGGGTGCCGAACGAGAAATCGCGCGGCTGAGTCATGTCCGTCGTCGTGGTGACTGATGCATCGTCGCGCCTTCCGGCCGATTTGCTCGAAAAGTGGGCGATACGCGTTGTCCCGCTGCACATCTTGCTCGACGGCCACGATCTGCGTGACGGTGTCGACGAGATTCCCGACGCCGTCTACAAACACCACGCCACCACCGCGGCGGCCACGCCCGCCGAGCTCGGGGCCGCCTACCGCGCGGCGTTGGCCGACGCCGACGCTGTGGTGGCGGTTCATATTTCGTCGGCGCTGTCTGGCACCTGCGGCGTGGCCCAACGGACCGCGGCCGAGCTCGGGCCCGCGGTGCGGGTTATCGATTCGAAATCGGCGGCGATGGGGACCGGCTTTGTCGCACTGGCCGCCGCGCGCGCCGCAGCGGCGGGCGGTGACCTGGATGCTGTTGCGGACGCAGCGAACTCGGCGGTAAGCCGCAGTCACGCCTTCATCGTGGTGCACGGGTTGGACAACCTGCGCCGCAGTGGCCGGATCGGTGGCGCCAAGGCCTGGCTCGGCACCGCGCTTGCGCTCAAGCCGCTACTGCGCATCGAGGACGGCAAACTTGTTCTGGCCCAACGGGTTCGTACGGTCAGCAAGGCGACCGCGGCGATGATCGACTGGGTCTGCGAGGTGGTCGGCGACGACTCCGCGGCGCTGGCGGTGCACCACGTCGCCAACCCCGAAGGCGCGAACCAGGTGGCGGCGGCACTGGCGCGCCGGCTACCGGCCTGCGAGCCGGCGATCATCACGTCGTTAGGGCCGGTGCTTGGCGTGCACGTGGGCACCGGGGCCGTCGCCGTCTGCGTGGCCGCACCGGAAAGCTAGGCCGACACCGGCTTTCGGCCGTAGTGGCCGCGCGGATGGACAACCTGCGGCCACCAGAACCAACGTCCGAGCAGGACAGCGATCGACGGCATCAGCAGCGTGCGCACGATCAACGTGTCCAGCAGCAGACCGATGCACACCGTCGACCCGAACTGGCCTAGCACCCGCAGGTCGCTGCCCAGCATGGACGCCATGGTGAAGGCGAACACCAGACCGGCGGCCGTAACCACCCCACCGGTACCGGCCATCGACCGGATGATCCCGGTCTTGAGCCCGTGATGGATCTCTTCCCTGAATCGAGACACCAGCAGCAGGTTGTAGTCGGACCCGACGGCCAGCAGGATGATGACCGACAGCGCCATCACGATCCAGTGGATTCTGATGCCGAACAAATCCTGCCAAATCAGCACGGACAGACCGAAGGACGCGGCGATCGAGCTGGCCGCGGTGCTGACGATCACCAGCGCGGCAACCACACTCCTGGTGAGCAGCAACATGATCATGAAGATCAGCGTCAGCGCCGAAACCACGGCGATCATCAGGTCGTATTTCTCACCGTCGGCCATGTCCCGGAAGGTCGCGGCGGTTCCGCCGAGATACACCCGGGCATCCGACAGCGAGGACTGCTTGAGTCCTTCCTGCGCGGCGGTGCGCTCGGCATCGACCCGCGCAATGCCCTCCGGCGACATCGGATCACCCTGATGGGTGATGAAGAAACGCGCCGACTTCCCGTCCGGCGACAAGAACATCCGCAGGCCCGTCTGGAAATCCGGGTTCTGGAAGGCTTCCGGTGGCAGGTAGAAGAAGTCGTCGTTCTTCGACGTGTCGAAGCTTTGGCCCATCACGATCGCGGTGTCGCTCATCGCCTCCATCTGGTTGATCATCGCCTTGAAGGTCTGATAGAGCGTCAGCGTGATGCCCCTGGTGGTCTTCAGCGTGGCGATGAGCGTGGGAAACAGCGCAGTCAGGTCGCGTGACGCTTTGGCGGTGTGCTGGATGTCGACCGTGAGGAAGTGGAATTGCTCGGCCAGTTGATCGAACCCATCGAACGTGTCAAAGATTGACCGCAGCCCGGTGCACAGGGGAATGTCGTAGCAGTGCTTCTCCCAGTAGAAGTACGTACGCACCGGCCGGAAGGTGTCGTCGAAATCCGCGATGTGGTCGCGCAAGCTGTCGGTGATCTGCGACGTGACCGCGGTGGTCTTTGCGCTGTCGTCGGCGGCATTGGCCAGGTCGAGCGACACCTCGTACTGGCGCTGCGTGGTCTCGATCTGCGTCTGCAGGTCGTCGGCCATCCTGAGGATGTCGGCGATCCGGTCCTTGAGGAAGCTCATGTTCTGCATCGTCGTCTGACTCTGAATGCTGTTCTGGAACGGAATCGAGCTGTGCTGGATCGGAATGCCCAGCGGCCGGGTGATGTCCTGGACCATCGCGATGCCGAGCGTGCGCATCTCGTTTTTCGCCACCCTGTCCAACACCAACATGTCGGCCGGATTTCGCATGTCATGGTCGGACTCGACCATCAACAAGTCGGGGTTCATCCGCGCCTCGGAGAAATGCCGATTCGCGGCCTCTTGCCCCTGATTGGACGGGGCTGACAACGGCAGGTAGTGGCGGTCGTTGTAGCTCGTCTTGAAGCTTGGCAGGGCCACCATGCCGACCATCACGATCGCGGCACTAACGGCCAAAATCGGTGCGGGCCAACGCACCACGGCGGTGCCCACCCGGCGCCACAGCCGCCCACGTTTGGCCTGCTTTTCGAACATGCCGAAGCGGCTGCCGATGAATACGACCGCGGGGCCCAGCGTCAACCCGGCGGCCACCACGACCAGCATGCCGATCGCCACGGGCGCGCCCATGGTGTTGAACCACGGTAGCCGCGAAAAACTCAGGCAGTAGGTGGCTCCGGCAATCGTCAGGCCGGAGCCCAGGACTACCGGGGCGACGCCCTTGAATGTGGTGTAGTACGCGGTTTCTCGATCTTCGCCGGCGGCTATGGCCTCTTGATAGCGGCCGACGAGGAAGATGCCGTAGTCGGTTCCGGCGGCGATCGCCAGCATGGTGAGGATGTTGGCGGCAAACGTGGTGAGGCCAAATGCGTCGTTGTAGGCCAGAACCGCGACGACGCCTCGCGAGCACGCCAGCGCCACAAAGGTCATGAAGAGCTGGATCAGCGTGGTGGAGATGGACCGGTAGACCAGTAGCAACATGATCGCGATGGCACCCAGGGTGAACAGCGTGATGGTGGCCAGGCTGGCGTTGCCGATGATGTGCATGTCGTCGGAGAGCGCCGCGGGACCGGTGACGTAGGCCTTCACGCCGGGCGGCGCCGTATTCTCTGCGATGACCTTGCGGACAGCATCCACCGACTCGTTCGCCAGCGTGGTGCCCTGATTACCGGCGAGGTTCACCTGTACGTACGCAGCCTTGGCGTCGGCGCTCTGGGCGCCCGCCGCCGTCAGCCGGTCTCCCCAGAAGTCCTGGATGTGCTGGATGTGTTTGGGGTCCTGGCGCAGCTCGCGGATCAGCTTGTCGTAGTACTGGTGCGCATCGGGGCCCAGCGGTTGCTGGCCTTCGAGCACGATCATCACCGTGCTGTTGGAGTCGAACTCGTGGAAGTTGTGGCCCATGCGCATCATCGCCTTCATCGACGGCGCGTCCAGGGGCGTCATCGGCGCCGAGTGCGCCTCGCCGACGACTTCCAGCGTGGGGACCAGGACGTTCACCAAGACCGTCACGACCACCCAGGCCAGAATGATCGGTATCGCGAAGATGCGGATGGAGTGGGGGAGATACGGCCAGTGGCCGCGCCGCGCTTTGGCGTCCTGGGTGCTGATCGGGCCGGTGTCGTCGGTGCTCAGGTCCCGCGTGCTGTCGGTCTTGTTGTTGATGTCGGTCATGCGGACTTCACCAGGCAGAAGGTCTGGGCGTTATGGCCGTCGGAGTCATGTTGGTCGCGGACCACACCGTCCACGGTGATCTTGCAGGTGATCTGGCTGCCGTCGCTTTGGGCCATGATGTTGGCGCTCACCGCCGGCAGCGTGGTCGAGAGGGTGGTCGACCACGGCAGCGGGGCGTTGTTCACCTGGTGCGTATTGGCGTCCGCGTCCCAGTAGTTGATGTTCGCGGTAGCCCCCGGCGGGCCGGAGATGTCGTAGACGACGACCTTCGGATTGAACTGCACGATCTCGATCCCCTTGCCCGCGTTCGCATTGAGGTCCTGCGAGCCGAATATCTTGTGCAGCCTCGACACCACCAAGATCGAGACGGACAGCACAACCACCAAGAGCAGAGGTATCCACGCCTTTTTGACTGTCCGAGTGATCACACCCGACCTTGACGCAGTCGCCAACTTGACCGCCTCCCGCTCGCCCGACCGACCACCGCCGTCGACAACACTAGTTGTCGGCAAAATATATTGCTCGGCTAAGTACTGTAAACCTTAAGGCACGTAACCGTTCCTCCGGGGGCGCCTGTGTGGCAAACACCATATGTTCAGAATCCGACGCGGCCGGTCACCGGCGGCAAATCGGCAAGCGTCACGATCCCGGGCTTGGCAGCGACCACTGCCGGGACCGCATTGGTGACCGGCATCGCTGTATAGATCATTCCCAAACCCATGAATCCAGGCTCCGTCCAGTCCTTGGGTGGCAGGCAGTGCAGGACGGTACGCATGTTGGGCGACCCGAAGACCTGGATGACGTGGCCGTGCTCGAGCGGCTTGGGCGGGTCCACGTGATTGCCCATGGTCCAGTTGAACCCGACGCTGACGATGTTGCGGTCGCCCTGCCAGCCTCGGTGGAAGCCGTAGACGCCGCCGACCGTTCCGGCGGGAATCTTCATGAAGCCCAAATCGGAGTCGCCGGTCGCGGCGGTGAACGTGACATCGAACGTCATTTTGTCCAGCTTCGCCCCGATCGCATCCGCCATCATCGCGGCCGACTCGGCGAACACCTCGCTTTCTCGCCGCACGTTCTCCGCGAGCCCCGGTGTGTCGGGAGCCTGCGAAAAACCCATCGCCGTTTGGGTTTCCGCGGATTCATAGGTCGAGCAGTCCACCGACTCGGTGATCCGGATCTCGTCGACGCGTTCGCAGGAGGCGCTCAGCACCATCCCGACCATGTTCGTCATCCCAGGGTGTGCGCCGCTGCCGAAGATCGTCGAGTTGCCGCGCCGGCAGGCATCCTCGATGCGTTGCCGGTCCTGGGGCGTTTGCTTGCCGCCGGTGATCCAGGCCGCGCTCGAGCACACGTTGACGCCCGATTCCAGCAGGCGGACCAATTCGTCGATGTTCGGCCACAGTGGGTTGTAGCAACAGGCGTCCGGGGACAGCGCGATCAGTGCGTCGATGTCGTTGGTCGCTTTCACCCCGGTCGGTTCCGGCCGGCCCGCCAGGTCGGCGGCATCGACTCCGACCTTGTCGGCCCCATGCGCGTACACGCCGACCAGCTCCATGTCGGGTCTGCCGATGATGGCGTGCAGGGACCGCCGCCCGATGTTTCCGGTCGTCCACTGGATCACGCGCAAGGGACGGCCGGGGCTGGTTGCGGTCATGGAGGCTCCTTTGCCAAGTACGGGGTTGACTCATTATGCGAAGCGCGTTCGGCGCCGCCACACCCGTGTCGGAAGTCGGCGAAACCTGCTGTGGCGAATGTCGACTGGTTGGGCCGCTACCCGGCGTGTCGGCCCGACAACCCGACGTTCGGCCAAGAAAAGAGCTAGAGGCGGACCAGCTCGTAGTCGGTCAGGTGTTCGATCAGGTTGTGCAGATGATCACCCGAGGTGCCCAGGGTTTGCTCGATCGCGGTCAGCCGGGCCGCATAGTGAGCGACCGGATATTCCGCGGTCACACCGATGCCGCCGTGCAGCTGGATTGATTCCTGCGCGATGTGCCGGCCCGACCTCCCGATCTGCAGCTTGGCCCGCGAGGCGATCACCGGGTCGAGGTTGCCGTCGGCGATCGACATCGCCGCGTAGAGGCTCATGCTGCTGGCCAACTCGAGTGAGACATACATGTCGGCGGCGCGCTGCGTGAGTGCCTGGAACTTGCTGAGCGTGACGCCGAACTGCTTGCGGGTCTTCAGGTAATCGGTGGTCAAGCGCAGCGCTTCCGTCATCGCCCCGACCGCTTCGGAGCACAACGCCGACTGGATGCGGACGACGGCGTTGCGGATGGCGCCGGACGCGTCGGCCGCATCACCGAGCGGTTCGGCGGCCACGGAGTCAAGATCGATCTGTGCGCCGCGCTGCCCGTCGAACGTCGGGTAGGCATGGCGGGTGACCGCGTCGGCGTCGACCAGGAACAGGCCGATGCCGCCGTCCGGCAAGGCGGCGCTGACCACCAGGGTGTTGGCCGAGTCGCCGGCGAGCACCGGGTTCTTCCGGCCGCTCAATGACCATGAATCACCTTGCTGCACAGCCTTAGTGGTGATCGCGTTGTTGAGACCGCGTTGCTTGGGTTCGGTGTGCGCGAACGCCAGCAACCGCTCTCCGGCCGCGACCTCGTCGAGCAGCTGCTTCTGCTCCTGGCTGCCCAGTTCGACGATCAGCGCGCCAGGCCCCAGCGCGGCGTGCAGGATCGGCTCGGGGGCCAACCGACGCCCAACCTCGTTGAGCACCAACGTGATCTCGATCTGGCCCGACTCGTCGGGATCAAAGCCCAGTCCGAGAATCCCGGTGTCGGCCAGCTGGCTCCAGACTTCCTGGCTCCAGCCGAGATCGGAGCCGATGATCTTGTTGCGGCTTTCCGGGTCGTAGGTGCGCGACAGCAGGTCGCGGGTGGTGTCGCGGAGCAGGGCTTGCTCGTCGCTCAGCTGAAAGTCCATGGCTGCCTCACAATCCCAGAATGGTGGACGCGATGATGTTGCGCTGTACTTCGCTGCTGCCGCCGTAGATCGTGGTCTTGCGGTAGTTGAGGTAGTGCGGCGCACTGTGTTGCGCCCAGGACGGCGACGAAATGTCTTCGCCGTCGGCAGGCAGTGCATCCGGCCCGGCCACCTCGACGAGCAGTTCGGTGGCGACCTGCTGCAACTGGCTGCCGCGCAGCTTGAGCACCGACGACGCCGGGTTGGGCTGGCCGTCCGCGGAATCAGTGACGACCCGGGCCTGTGTGAGTTCCAGTGCCAGCAGCTCGTTTTCGGCCTCGGCCAGCCGGGCCGCGAACAGCGGATCCTCGAGCAACCCGGTCTCCGCGGCGCGCTTTTTCACCTCGGCGAGGCGCACTTTGGTCCGGCCCACCCCGGCGATCCCGGTGCGCTCGTTGCCCAGCAGGAATTTCGCGTATGTCCAGCCCTGGTTCTCTTCGCCGACAAGCTGATTGGCAGGCACCCGGACGTCGGAGAAGAACACCTCGTTGACCTCGTGGCCGCCGTCGATCGTCTTGATGGGCCGCAAGGTGATGCCTGGCGTGTTCATGTCGAAGAGCAGAAACGAGATTCCAGCCTGCTTCTTGGGTGCCTGCGGGTCGGTGCGCACCAGGCAGAAGATCCAGTCCGCGTACTGCCCGAGCGTCGTCCAGGTTTTCTGGCCGTTGACGATGTAGTTGTCGCCGTCGCGGACCGCGGTGGTGCGCAGCGACGCCAGGTCCGAGCCGGCTTCCGGCTCGGAAAATCCCTGGCACCACCAGATGTCGAGGCTGGCCGTCGGCGGCAGGAAGCGCTCCTTGATCTCCTGCGACCCGAATTCGGCGATCACCGGGCCCACCATCTTCGTATTGAAATTCAGCGGCTCCGGGACGCACGCCAGTTGCATCTCGTCGGCCCAGATCTGGTGCTGGGTGGGCGTCCAGTCCTTGCCGCCCCACTCAACCGGCCAATTCGGTACCGCCAGACCGTGTTCGTGCAGGATCTTGTGGCTGGTGACGATGTCGTCATGAACCGCTTCCGCCGAGCCCGCGCGCACCCGGTCGCGCATCTCTTGGGGAATCTTGGTGGTGTAGATGCTGCGGAGTTCGTCGCGGAACGCGGTTTCCTCCGGTGTGAGTGCCAGTTGCATGGCAGCCTCCTTTGCCTGGGGGTGAAACGTGGCGACCGCTTTCCGATGTTGGCGTCTCGTTTCGAGTTCCATCTTGACCTATCGGCAGCGGGGCTTGTGCACAGCCTCTGGTTAGTCCACAGAAGGCCGCGACCACCCCGTTCGTCGAGGCCATCGTGGCGGTCGGCGCACCTACCGTCGGTGCATGCGAGCAGAACTTCCGGCAGATCGACTGCAGCGACGACTCGGTGCCGATCCGGAGACCGATTCCACTGACGACAGTCTGGACGTGCACTCCGAATCCGCTGCGCCGGATGACGATCAGAACTCCTTGCTGCCGCGCTGGCTTCCCGATGCGTCCCAGGGCGCAGGTTGGCTGGCCCGGGTACGTGCCGACCCGGGTCGCACCGGCGCTATCGCGGCGGCGGTGGTTGCCGTCCTGGCCGTGTTGATCACGCTATTGACCGTGGTGCGTGACCGGCCGGCGCCGGTGATGTCCGCGAAGCTTCCGCCCGTCGAGAAGGCGTCCACGGCAGGCCCCAGATCGTCGGCAAACCCGGCGGCCGGTCCGGACCACCCGGTGGTGGTCAGTGTGGTCGGCTTGGTGCACACGCCCGGACTGGTCACCCTGACGCCTGGCGCGCGGATCGCCGATGCGCTGCAGGCCGCCGGCGGGGCGGTGGATGGCGCCGACACCATCGGCCTGAACATGGCCCGCCCGCTCGGCGACGGCGAACAAATCGTGGTCGGGCTTGCGCCGGCCGCCGGCCAACCCACCGCGCTGGGCAGCTCGATCACCTCGGGGTCGCCCTCCCCGTCGAAGGCGCCCACCCCGGTACCCGGGTCGGGCAAACCGAAGGCGGGTGAGGTCGTCGACCTCAACAGCGCGACCCGTCGAACAATTGGACGCCCTGCCCGGCGTTGGACCCGTCACGGCCACCGCGATCGTGGCGTGGCGGCAGGCGCACGGCAAGTTCACCAGCGTCGACCAGCTCGCCGATGTCGACGGCATCGGCCCGGCGCGGCTGGACAAGTTGCGCGCCCTGGTCCGTGTCTGACGCCGGTGCATCATCCCGGGTCGCGGGACTCGGCATCCGCGCGCCTCGACATCCGCCTGGTCCCCGCCGCGCTCACCGGCTGGATCGTCACCGCGGTCGGGATCACCTGGCCAGTCGGCCGGGTGCTGGCGCTGTGCTGCGTCGCGCTGGCGGTGGCCTCGGCGGCATGGGTGTGCTGCGCAATATGGCGGATCGGCGCAAGCCCGCGGCTGCGGGGCATCTGCGCCGGTCTGGTGGCGATCGGTGTCGTGGGCGCCGGATTTGGGTTCGCCATCGAGTTGCGTGCCGAGGCGGTCGATCGCCACCCGATTACCTCGGCATTCGGCAGAGCCGCTGCCGTGACGGTCACCCCGACCGATAGTGCGCAGTCGGTGGGCCGGGGCCAACTGATCTTTCGGGCGACGCTGCAGCGTCTGGACGCCGATGAGATATCCGGCCGGGTCGTCGTGTTCGCGCGTGCGTCGGACTTCGCTGAGGTGATGGTCGGCCAGCCGATCCGGTTCACCGCCCGCATCACCCGCCCGACCCGCCACGACCTGACGGTTGCGGTGCTCAACGCGTCCGGTCCGCCAACCATGGGGCGCGCCGGTGCGGTGCAGCATGCCGCGCACACCGTGCGCAGCCGGTTCGCCGCCGTCGTGCGCGACGTGTTGCCGGCCGATCAGGCCGCGGCGTTGCCCGCCCTGGTCCTCGGGGACACCTCGGCTTTAGACCCCGAGACCGTCCGCGAATTTCGCGCGGCGGGCATGACGCACTTGACGGCGGTATCGGGGGCCAACGTGACAATCGTGTGCGCGGCGGTGCTGTTCGGCGCCCGGTTGATTGGCCGGCGGGTGGCGGTGGCGCTCGCGGCCGTCGCGCTGGTGGCGTTCGTGATCGTCGTCCAACCGACCGCGAGCGTGTTGCGCGCGGCCGTGATGGGCGCCATCGCATTGCTGGCGATGTTGTCGTCGCGCCGGCGGCAAGCGATTCCGGCTCTGTCGGCCACGGTGCTGATTCTGCTGACTGTCGCCCCCCAGCTGGCTGTCGATGTCGGCTTCGCGCTGTCGGTGCTGGCGACTGCCGCGCTGATCGTCATCGCCCCGGCTTGGTCGCGACGCCTGGCACAACGAGGCTGCCCCAAGCCGCTGGCCGACGCGCTCGCCGTTGCGGTGGCCGCACACGTGGTGACCGCTCCGCTGGTTGCCGGTATCTCGGGGCGCTTCAGCCTGATTGCGCCGCTCGCCAACCTCGCCGTGGCGGCGGCGATCGCGCCGATCACCGTGCTGGGCAGCGCGGCGGCCGTGCTGTGCGTGCCATGGCCGGCCGGTGCGCAGCTGTTGATCCGTTTCACCGGTCCGGAACTGTGGTGGGTGCTGGCCGTGGCGAGGTGGGCGGCAGGTATCCCCGCTGCGGCCATCCCGGTTCCCTCGGGTGTACCCGGCGTGGTGCTGGTCGGTGCCGTCGCGGCGGCGGTCCTGCTGGCGGTCAAGCTGCTGCTGAGACGCCGGTGGTTTCGCACGGCGACGGCGTTGGGCGGTGTGGCGGTCGCGATGTGCGTGCTGGCGTGGTCGCTGTCCGGACTCGTCGGCGCGGCGTGACACCATCGTGGGGTGAGTGAGCTTTCGCCGTTGCACCTGGTCCTGGGAGACGAAGAGCTACTGGTCGAACGTGCGGTGGCCGAGGTGCTGCGGTCGGCGCGCCAGCAGGCCGGCGCCACCCCCGACACCATCCCGGTCAGCCGGATGCGCGCGGGCGACGTCAGCACGTATGAGCTCGCCGAACTACTGAGTCCGTCGCTGTTCGCCGACGAGCGCATCGTCGTGCTGGAGGCCGCTGGCGAAGCGGGCAAAGAAGCAGCCGCGATGATCGCGTCCGCGTGCACCGACATCCCGCCCGGCACCGTGCTGGTGGTCCTGCACTCGGGCGGCGGACGGGCCAAGGCGCTGGCCACCGGACTGCA
This sequence comes from uncultured Actinomycetota bacterium, assembly GCA_963826365.1. Taxonomy (GTDB): domain Bacteria; phylum Actinomycetota; class Actinomycetes; order Mycobacteriales; family Mycobacteriaceae; genus Mycobacterium. Next base: position 801,766 of record CAWGXA010000027.1, read on the forward strand.
GTCGCAGGGCGCGGTGGTACATACGTGCGCACGAATCACGAAGCTCAGCGAACGGATCGACTTCATCCGCAAGGAGTTCCGCGCACTGCGGATCAAAGTCGATGAGGAGACGGTGACCGCGATGCTGGACGCCGTCGGCTCCGACCTGCGTGAGCTCGCCGCGGCGTGTTCACAGTTGGTTGCCGACACCGGGGGTGAGGTCGATGCCGCCGCGGTGCGGCGCTATCACAGCGGCAAAGCCGAGGTGAAGGGCTTCGACATCGCCGACAAGGCGGTGGCCGGTGATGTGGCTGGAGCCGCGGAGGCGCTGCGGTGGGCGATGATGCGCGGCGAGCCGCTGGTGGTTTTGGCCGATGCGCTGGCCGAGGCCGTGCACACCATCGGGCGGGTCGGGCCGCTGTCCGGCGATCCCTACCGGCTGGCGGGGCAGCTCGGAATGCCGCCCTGGCGGGTGCAGAAAGCCCAAAAACAAGCCCGACGCTGGTCGCGGGACTCGGTGGCAAAGGCGATGAAAGTCGTGGCGACACTCAACGCGAACGTCAAAGGGGCTGTGGTGGACGCCGACTATGCGCTGGAATCCGCGGTCAGGCAGGTTGCCGAACTGGTCGCCGACGGCGGCCGATAAATCGTGGAGCTGTGTCTCAGATCTTGTTGAGCGCGCGGGCCAGCGCGGACTTCTTGTTAGCCGCCTGGTTCTTGTGAATCACGCCCTTGCTGGCCGCCTTGTCCAGCTTGCGGTTGGTCGCGAGCAGCAACTCCGCGGCCTTCTCTTTCTCGCCACCGTCGGCGGCCTCGCGGAAGGCGCGAACGGCGGTACGCAGCGAAGACTTCACCGACTTGTTGCGCAGGCGAGCGCTCTCGTTCGTCTTGATACGCTTCTGCTGCGACTTGATGTTGGCCACGGAAATTCCTTCGTTTTTTATACGATTTGCATCGGGCGCCCCCACCCGACTGCGAGTGCCCAGGTTAGCAGTCGGTTACGTTTTCTCCCAAAACGGGAACCCGTGGCCTGCCATAACGTCAATTTGAGGCAGCATCTGACACGTGAGTCTTCCTAACCAGCTGGACAAAGCCAGGCGGGGTTCCCGCAATGCGAGGCGTTCGCTGGCGCGTTTTGAGCGAATCTTCGGCGGATACAACCTGACGTCGGACGCATACTCGCTGGCCTTCGACGAGATGTTCGATGCCCAGGGCAACGTGCGTGGCCCGTACAAGGGCATCTACGCCGAGCTTGCGCCGTCGGACGCCTCGGACCTCGAAGCGCGCTCCGAAGCGTTGGCCCGCGCGTTCATCGACCAGGGGATCACTTTCTCCCTGTCCGGTCAGGAGCGGCCATTTCCATTGGATGTGGTGCCGCGGGTGATCTCGGCAGCCGAATGGACCCGGCTGGAGCGCGGCATCATCCAACGCGTCAAAGCTCTCGAGTTGTATCTCGACGACATCTACGGCGACCAGGAGATTCTGAACGACGGCGTCATCCCACGCCGGTTGATCTCGTCCTGCGAGCACTTTCACCGCCAGGCCGTCGGCATCGTCCCGCCCAACGGCGTGCGCATCCACGTCGCCGGCATCGACCTGATCCGCGACGAGAAGGGCACCTGGCGGGTTCTCGAGGACAACCTGCGCTCACCCTCGGGCGTGTCGTACGTCATGGAGAACCGGCGCACCATGGCGCGGGTTTTCCCGAACCTGTTCGCCAGTCACCGGGTGCGCGCCGTCGACGACTACGCCTCGCACCTGCTACGGGCGTTGCGCAACTCCGCGGCCACCAACGAGGCCGACCCGACCGTGGTGGTGCTGACCCCCGGGGTCTACAACTCGGCCTACTTCGAGCATTCGCTGCTGGCCCGACAGATGGGCGTCGAGCTCGTCGAGGGCCGTGACCTGTTCTGCCGCGACAACCAGGTCTACATGCGCACCACCGAGGGGGAGACCCAGGTCGATGTCATCTATCGGCGTATCGACGACATCTACTTGGACCCGCTCCAGTTCCGGGCCGACTCGGTACTGGGCGTCGCCGGACTGGTCAATGCCGCCCGCGCCGGCAATGTCGTCATCTCGAGCGCGATCGGCAATGGCGTCGGCGACGACAAACTCGTCTACACCTACGTGCCGACGATGATCGAGTACTACCTGGGCGAGAAGCCGTTGCTGGCCAACGTGGACACCTTCCGCTGCTGGCTGGACGACGAACGCGAAGAGGTGCTCGACCGGGTCGGCGAATTGGTGATCAAGCCCGTCGAAGGGTCCGGCGGGTACGGCATCGTGTTCGGGCCGGACGCTTCCGAAAAAGAATTGGCCGCCATCAGCAAGAAGATCCGCGACGATCCGCGGGCCTGGATCGCGCAGCCGATGATGGAGCTGTCGACCGTGCCGACCCAGATCGACAGTCAGTTGGCTCCCCGCTACGTCGACCTGCGGCCGTTCGCGGTCAACGACGGCGACGAGGTGTGGGTGCTGCCCGGCGGCTTGAGCCGGGTCGCACTGGTGGAGGGATCTCGGGTGGTGAACTCCAGCCAGGGCGGCGGTTCCAAGGACACCTGGGTGCTGGCGTCGTCGCGCGCATCGGCTGCCGACCGCGAGCTGGGTGCCGCCGAGGTTGTGCGTTCGCTGCCGAAATCCATGTCGGACCCGGCGCCGGACGGTTCAACCCAACAACAGTCGAACGGCGAGCTACCGCGGGAGGCTGCGCCGCCGAAAAGGCACAAGCAGAAGCAGCAACAAGAGCAACAGCAGCGAGGGGTGATCCACTGATGTTGGCCCGCAACGCAGAAGCGCTCTATTGGATCGGTCGCTACGTCGAGCGGGCCGATGACACCGCACGAATTCTGGATGTCGCACTGCATCAATTGCTGGAAGATTCGAGCGTCGATCCCGACCAGGCGTCCCGGTTGTTGTTGCGGGTGCTCGGGATCGATTCCCCCGAGCACGAATTGGATGTCTGGTCACTAACCGATCTGGTGGCCTACAACACCGACGATCGCGGTGGCAGTTCGATCGTCGACGCGATCACGGCGGCGCGGGAAAATGCGAAGTCGGCGCGCGAAGTGACATCCAGCGAGATCTGGGAATGCCTCAACACCACCTACAATGCCCTGCCTGAACGCCAACGCGCCGCCAAACGCCTTGGGCCACATGAGTTTCTGTCGTTCATCGAGGGCCGGGCGGCGATGTTCGCCGGCCTGGCCGACTCCACGCTTTCCCGCGACGACGGATACCGCTTCATGGTGTTGGGCCGCGCGATCGAGCGCGTCGATATGACGGTGCGGCTGCTGCTGTCACGAGTGGGGGACAGCGCGTCCTCGCCGGCGTGGGTGACGTTATTGCGTTCGGCCGGTGCGCACGACACCTATCTGCGTACCTACCGAGGGGTGCTGGACGCCGGTCGAGTGGTCGAGTTCATGTTGCTCGACCGATTGTTCCCTCGATCGATTTACTACTCACTCAAGTTGGCCGAACACAGCATCGAAGAGTTGGTGCGCAATCCGCAGAGTCGGGTGGGGGCCACCGTCGAAGCTCAGCGTTTGCTTGGCCAGGCCCGCAGTGAACTGGAATTCATGCCGCCCGGGGTATTGCTCGAAACGCTGGAGGCCCGTCTGGCGGGCTTGCAGACAACCTGTTACGACGTCGGAGAAGCCTTGTCGCTGCAGTATTTTCACGTCACGCCATGGGTGGCCTGGTCGGACGCCGGGCACAGCGCTGTGCTGGTCGCGCGGAACGGAAAAACCTGATGTGGCGGCTGCGGGTGGTGCACACCACCGGGTATGCCTACCAATCAGCGGTGACCGCGTCCTACAACGAGGCTCGGCTGACGCCGCTTTCTGACACCAGACAAAACGTCATCCTCAACCGAGTGGAAACCATCCCGGCAACCCGGTCTTACCGCTTTACCGACTATTGGGGCACCGCGGTCACGGCGTTCGACCTGCACGCTCCGCACACCGATCTGACGGTGACGTCGTCATCGGTCGTCGAGACGGAACGGCCGGAACCGCCCGCAACCGACATCGGCTGGGCAGACTTGGAATCCGAGGCCGTAATCGATCGATTCGACGAATTGCTTCGCCCCACCGAGCGCACCCCGGCCAGCAAACGTCTCAAGCCGATCTGCAGAAAACTCGCCAAAGACCAGGACCTCGCCGGAGCCGTTGTCGCCACGGCCAAATGGGTGCGCGGCGAAATGGACTATCTGCCGGGTACCACCAGCGTGTACACGTCGGGCCTCGACGCGTTGAACGAGGGCAAGGGCGTCTGTCAAGACTTCGTTCACCTTTCGCTGATGTTGTTGCGCGGCATGGGAATTCCGGCGCGCTACGTTTCGGGATATCTGCACCCTAAACGGAACGCCGTCGTCGGGGACACCGTGGACGGCCGAAGCCACGCCTGGCTGCAGGCCTGGACCGGCTCGTGGTGGAATTACGACCCCACCAACGACAGCGAGATCAACGAGCAATACGTCAGCGTGGGTGTCGGCCGCGACTACACCGATGTGTCTCCGCTGAAAGGGATTTACTCGGGCGAAGGCGCAACCGACCTCGATGTGGTGGTAGAGGTCACCCGGCTGGCTTAGCCGGCTGTCCTTTCGACGGCTGGATCTCGACGCGGTGCAAGTCGTCGCCGAGTTCGATTCGACCGCTGAATTCCGACGCCGCCAGAGTGCGCCACTGTTCTTCTTGGCCCGGCACCAGAGCCGGGACATAGTGCGTCATAACCAGGGTGCTCGCTCCCGCGCGTGCCGCGGTTGCCGCCGCCTCCTCTACCGACGAGTGGTAATCGCAGATGTCCTGCAGCCGCTGCTGCGGGATGCTAAGGACGATGTCCTTGCGAATCACGGTGTGCACCAATGCATCCGCCCCGGCCGCTAGCGAGTCCAGGCTGGCGCAAGGCACCGTGTCCCCGGCTAGCACCACCGAAGCGCCGCCGGATTCGACCCGGAACCCGATGGTCGGTGCGACCGGCCGATGATCGGTGAGAGCCACCCGGATGGCTACACCGTCGCGATCCCATACCGTGCCTTCGGTGTATTCGTGCACCTCGACGGCGGGCGGCGCGTTCAGATCAGCGTGGTGAGCGATCCGGTAGCCGATGTCGCGACCGAACGCTTTGAGCATCGCGTCGACCGTCTCGGCGGTGCCCGGTGGGCCGATGATCGGCAGCGGCGCGGGATCGGGTGCGAAGGTGCTGATCCATCGGGTGATCAACAGGTCGCCGAGTTCGGCGATGTGGTCGCTGTGCAGGTGGGTCAGCAGCAGCGCCGACAGCCCGCTGGCGCCCACGCCGACCGCCGCCGCCCGCTGCAGCACACCACGCCCGCAGTCCACCAGAAACACCTGCCCGCCGGCCCGCACCAGGGTCGAAGGCCCGGCGCGGTTCGGGTCGGGTAGCGGGCTGCCGGTGCCGAGCAACGTGATCTCGATCATGGGCACGATCCTCGCAAGCCGCACCGCCGCGCCGCAGCCGATTGGGCCGGCGGACGCCTGGTGCCGGCCAAGATTTCATCGCACCGCGCCGGCGGGTTTCGGCCGCGGACCTGAGGGGATGGCAGTTCTTGGCCGCCGGTTCCCGTGTTGCCTTTCCCGCCACGCGACTAAGCCGTAGCCTGGTGTGAAGCAGGTCACAACGGCTGGAGGGCTGAATGCGGATCGCGGACGTCTTGCGGAACAAGGGTGCGGCGGTGACGACGATTAACGCCGAGGCCACCGTCGCGGAGCTGCTCGCCGGCCTCGCCGAACAGAACATCGGCGCCATGGTGGTGGTCGGCGACGAGGGTGTGGTGGGCATCGTCTCGGAGCGCGACGTCGTGCGCCAACTGCACACGCATGGCGGCAGCGTGCTTACCCGCCCGGTCTCCACGATCATGACCACCATGGTGGCCACCTGCACCAAGTCCGACACCATCGACGAAATCAGCGCGCTGATGACCACGAACCGGGTGCGGCATGTGCCGGTGCTCGACGGGAAAAACCTGATCGGCATCGTCAGCATCGGCGACGTGGTGAAGAACCGGATGGAAGAACTCGAAGCCGAGCAGGAACAGCTGCACTCCTACATCACGCAGGGCTGACCGAGGCTTGGGGTCTAACCCGTAGCTAGTGCCAGGAATAGTCGGCGCGCAGCCGCGCGGCCACCACGTCGAAGATCTCGCGTTCTAACACCGCGCCCTCGCGCCGAATACCCTCCTCGGGCACGTCCAGTACCCGGTCCAGCCGGACCCAGCTGGCCCGGCCCTCGTAATCCCAATCCCCAGCGCCGATCCCGACCCAGTCCCGATCGGCGTCGTGGCGCTCCTGGCTGGACATCATCAGGCCCAGTAGGACACTGCGGTCGCGTCCGACGACGAGGACCGGTCGGTCTTTGCCGCGGGTCGGATCGTCCTCGTAGACCACCCACGTCCAGACGATCTCGCCGGGATCGGCCCGGCCATCGAGGTCGGGGGCGTACACCAGCTTGCGGGCCCGATGCGCGGTGGGGACGCTGGTGCTGGTCACCGGTCGGCCCGTGGTGATCGCAGCGGGCGGCTGCGGCGTGGCCGCCGCGATCACGGTTGCGGTGATCTTCACGGCTTGCTGAAGTTCTCGCAGGACGATCTGCGAGGTCTGCACGTGCCGGATGAACCGCGGAGCCTTGTTGACGACCAGGTCCTCCGCAAAACGCTGAAACGTCCTCCACTGCGATTTCCGGGGAGTCGCCATATTCGCAGCATAGACGCGAGTGACCGGGTGCGATTGTGTCCCAGTGTGTCCCGGCGGCGCTGCATGGATACGCTTGATGTGGCCGCAAACCGCCGCTCAACACAGTTTCGAACCACAGCCGACCAGGAGATTCCCATCAGCAGTTTCGCCGACAAGACCTTCACCGCGCCGGCACAGATTCGGAATTTCTGCATCATTGCTCACATCGACCACGGTAAGTCCACACTGGCGGACCGGATGCTTCAGCTCACCGGGGTGGTCGCAGACCGCGACATGCGGGCGCAATACCTGGACCGGATGGACATCGAGCGGGAGCGCGGGATCACCATCAAGGCGCAGAATGTGCGGCTGCCCTGGGTGGTGGCCGACCAAGAGTATGTATTGCACCTGATCGACACGCCCGGTCACGTCGACTTCACCTACGAGGTATCCCGCGCATTGGAGGCGTGCGAGGGCGCGGTGCTGCTGGTCGACGCAGCCCAGGGCATTGAGGCGCAGACGCTGGCGAACCTTTACCTGGCGCTGGATCGCGACCTGACGATCATCCCGGTGCTCAACAAGATCGACCTGCCGGCCGCTGACCCGGACCGCTACGCGGGGGAGATCGCGCACATCATCGGCTGTGAGCCCGGCGACGTGCTGCGGGTGTCCGGCAAGACCGGCGAGGGCGTGGTGGAACTGCTCGACGAGGTGGTCCGTACGGTGCCGGCACCGCAAGGTGATGCCGAAGCACCCGCCCGAGCGATGATCTTCGACTCCGTCTACGACATCTACCGCGGCGTGGTGACCTACGTCCGTGTGATCGACGGCAAGATCACCCCGCGCGAACGCATCACGATGATGTCCACCGGCGCCGTCCACGAATTGCTCGAGGTCGGCATTGTCTCGCCCGACCCGAAGCCCAGCGTGGGCCTGGGGGTGGGGGAGGTGGGTTACCTCATCACCGGGGTCAAGGACGTCCGTCAGTCCAAAGTCGGAGACACCGTGACGTCGGCCCGCCACGGCGCCAAGCAAGCGTTGACGGGCTACCGCGAACCCAAGCCGATGGTCTATTCGGGGCTGTATCCCGTTGACGGTTCGGACTACCCGGACCTGCGCGACGCCCTGGACAGGCTGCAGCTCAATGACGCCGCCCTGACCTACGAGCCGGAAACCTCGGTGGCGCTGGGCTTCGGGTTCCGGTGCGGGTTCCTGGGGTTGCTGCACATGGAGATCACTCGTGAGCGCCTGGAGCGCGAGTTCGACCTGGACCTGATCTCGACGTCGCCGAACGTGGTCTACCGGGTGGAGAAAGAGGACAACACCGAGATGGTCGTGACCAACCCGTCGGACTGGCCCGAGGGCAAGGTCCGCGCGGTCTACGAGCCGGTGGTCAAGACGACCATCATCACGCCCAGCGAGTTCATCGGCACCATCATGGAGCTGTGCCAGTCGCGCCGCGGCGAGCTGGGCGGCATGGACTATCTGTCGCCTGAGCGGGTGGAGCTGCGTTACTCCATGCCGTTGGGGGAGATCATCTTTGACTTCTTCGACTCGCTGAAGTCGCGTACCCGCGGCTACGCCAGCCTTGACTACGAGGAGTCCGGTGAGCAGGAGGCGGATCTGGTCAAGGTTGACATCCTGCTGCAGGGTGAGGCCGTGGACGCGTTCAGCGCGATCGTGCACAAGGACGGGGCGTCGGCCTACGGCAACAAGATGACCACCAAGCTCAAGGAGCTGATCCCGCGCCAGCAGTTCGAGGTGCCGATTCAGGCGGCAATCGGATCGAAAATCATTGCGCGCGAGAATATTCGCGCGATCCGCAAGGATGTGCTGTCCAAGTGCTACGGCGGTGACATCACCCGTAAACGCAAACTTCTGGAAAAGCAGAAGGAAGGCAAAAAGCGGATGAAAACCATTGGGCGCGTTGAAGTTCCGCAGGAGGCATTTGTCGCCGCGCTGTCCAGCGATGCCGCGGGGGACAAGGGAAAGAAGTAGTCATGGGCTTGGGGGGAGCCGGCTTGACACGATCGCTTGCGCTGGTGGCTGTTGCCCTGCTGACTGCAGGTTGCGTCAACACTGTCGTCGGCATGCCGACCCGCGCCGGCCGCCTCGCTGCGGGGGTGGCGCCGTTAGAGCAAGTCTTACCGACCGGCGAAGAAGTCAGGACTGCGGCCGGTAACGACCTGCTACCGGAAGGCCCACCTCTGACGGGCGGTATTGACGTGCTGCCGAACGGGATTCGCGACGATAACGACGCTGCCCCCATTGAATGCATCGGTGCGACCGCAACATTGTTGCGCGTCGTTTACGAAAAGGGGCCGGTTCGTGCTGCGGCCAGCCAGACTTTTTGGAATTCCGACTTGAGCGTGGCGGTGTTCAGCGTGCACGCGGGAGCCGTCCGGATCGCGTCGTCGGAGCAGGCGCAGCGACTTTTCGCGTCCTTCATCCCGCAGTGGCAGAAATGCGCGGGGACCACCGTCACGATGCACACCCATGACTCGGAGAACACCGTGTTGTATTCGAAGGTTACCGACGTCAAAGTCGACGAACCGATACTTTCGGCGACCATCATGGACTGGGATAACCACCACACCCCGCAATTCCCCAACGAGCATGCGGTCGGAGTGGCGTCCGACGTCATCGTTGATGTCAAAGTTGCCATCGGGCCCGGCGGCCAGGCCGGAACTCGGGCAATCGATCTCGTCAAGTTGATGTTGCGGAAAGTATCGAGCACGAACTGACGGCGCGGCTGCGCGGCGGTGCACTGACGGCGTCGACTGTGCAGTGACGGCGCGGATCCTTCAAAATTCCTACCCTGCAAGCACACTCGACGCAGAAAGCGCACATTCGACGCCCAGAACACGCGCCCGATTGGGCTATATCGGCGCGTTGGCGGGCTGGAACATGCCCGAGCCGTCGAGTTCTTCCTCGGCCCTGATCACGTGCACCACGGCGTTGATCAGCGCCAGATGAGTGAACGCCTGCGGGAAGTTTCCCAGGTGCCGGCCGGTACGCGGCTCGATCTCCTCGGCGTACAGGTGCAGCGGGCTGGCGTAGGACAGCAGCCGCTCGCACAGCCTTTTGGCCCGGGCCACCTCGCCGATTTCGACCAGAGCCGACACCAGCCAGAACGAGCAGATGGTGAAGGTGCCTTCTTCGCCGGCCAGCCCGTCGTCGGTCTCCTCGACCCGGTAGCGCAGCACCAGGCCTTCCTCGGTGAGTTCGTTGGCAATCGCCAGCACCGTGTTGCGCACTCGCGGATCATCAGGCGGCAGAAAGCGTGTCAGCACCACCAGTAGCAGCGAAGCGTCCAGGGCGTCGCTGCCGTAGCGCTGGGTGAGCACCCCGCGGGAGTCGATGCCGTTCTTCAAAATGTCGGCCTTGATGTCCTCGGCGATGGCCCGCCACTGCTGGGCGTAGCTCTTTTCACCTTGTCGCTCAGCCAGTTTCGAGCCGCGGTCCAGCGCCACCCAACACATCACCTTGGACGATGTGAAATGTTGCGGTTCCCCGCGCACCTCCCAGATGCCTCGGTCGGGCTCCCGCCAGTGTGCGATCGCCTCCTCCACCTGCTTCTTGAGCAGCGGCCACAAGGTCTCCGGGACCTGCTCGCGTGACTTGGCGTGCAGGTAGAACGAGTCCAGGATCGAGCCCCAAATGTCATGCTGGACTTGGTCGTAGGCGCCGTTGCCGATCCGCACCGGACGCGCATGGTCATAGCCGGACAGATGATTCAGTTCCTCTTCGACGAGGCTGCGTTCGCCGCCCACCCCGTACATCACCTGTAGCGGGTGGCGCTCATTGCTGTTGGCGCCGGATACGTCGGCGATGAAAGCGAAGAAGTCGTCGGCCTCGCGGTCCAGCCCCAGCGTGTAGAGCCCCCACAGCGCGAACGTCGAGTCACGCACCCAGGCGTATCGGTAGTCCCAATTACGTTCGCCCCGAGGCGTTTCCGGAAGCGAAGTGGTGCTGGCCGCCAGCAGGGCGCCGGTGGGCGAATAGGTCAGTCCCTTCAGGGTGAGCGCGCTGCGTTGCAGGTACGCCCGCCACGGGTGATCGGGGAAGTTGCCGATGTTGATCCATTGCCGCCAGCACTCGGTGGTCTGCCACATCTTGTCGGCGGCTTCTTGGTAGGTCTGCGGCGCCGGGTGCTTGGTCCAGCTCAAGGCGACGAACACGTCGTCGCCTTCTTTCATGCGGGTGCGTGCCCGCGCTTCGCGGCCCTCGATGCCGATGCGCAGATTGCTGGTCAGCTGCAGCGTCGGGTGGGCGTCGGGCGCCTTGCTGGCGTGGGCGGTGGCTTCGTTGTACGCACTGGCCGAGTACTCCCAGCACGCGCTGTCGCGGTGGTAGTCGAACGCCGGCTCGCAGCTCATCATCAGCTCGACGGTGCCGCTGACGCAGCGCACCGTGCGCAACAGGATGTGCTCGGCGTCCCAGTCCATCGGGGTGCGACGGTGCGTCCTGGATCGGCGCTCTATGTCGTGCCACGGTCCCATCACCAGGGCGTCGCGCACGATCAGCCAGCCGGTGTGCGTCTGCCAGGTCGTCTCCATGATCAGGCTGCCGGGCAGGTAGCGCCGCGCCGATGGCACCGAGACGCCGTAGGGCCCCAGGCGGAAATGGCCGGCGCTGCGGTCCAGGATCGCCCCGAAGACGCTCGGCGAGTCCGGACGGGGCACGCACATCCACTCCACCGAGCCGGCGGGCGAGATCAGGCAGGTCGTCTCCCAGTCGGACAGAAATGCGTAATCGGCGATCGGCGGAAACGGGTTGCGCGTCGCGGCGCCGGACGCGAAGGGCGCGGGTGCACTGAAATCCAGGGGCGACACCAGGGCTGAGTCGCGGGTCGTCGCCGGGTCGGCTTCCGGGACCTCGTTCCGGCCGGCTTCGGCGGGTTGGTCGGCGGGCTCAGCGTGCAGGACCATTCCGCCATCATCGGCCGTCTACCGGCGCGGCGTCCACGATTTCGCGGAGGCGGTGCGTCGATCGGGATTGATTACGGGCTGCGTCTGGCGAATTTGGGCGCATGCTCAGAGAGCGGACCGATCGCCACGCCGTAGGCGATGAGGCGCCGCAAAGCCGGCGCCCGGCCCAACACGCGTACCGCAGGGGCCGCACCGGGGTTGTCTCCGGTCACCGCCTTCGCGACCACTTGGGCGTGGATCACTCGTTGCGCGCCCTGCACAATCGCAGTCGGAATCAGGCGACGCACCTGCACCCTGGCGAGCTGGCGGGTGGACACTCGCCCAGACAGCAGCGGTCCGGCCAGCATGCGTGCGGAGGCCACGGCGTCGGCCACCGCGAGGTTGATGCCCACGCCGCCGACCGGCGACATCGCATGCGCCGCGTCGCCGATGCACAGCACACCTTCGGCGTACCAGCGCCTGAGCCGATTGAGTTGCACGTCAAGCAGTTTCACGTCGTCGAACGAAGTCAACGTGTCGACCCGGTCGGCGAGCCAGGGCACCAGGCTCACCACGACGCGGTGCAACGACTCGATGCCCTCAGCGCGCATATCCGCGTCGGATCCCTTGGGGATGATCGACGCGATCTGGTAGTAATCGCCGCGGTCGATCAGGATGATCCCGTGCCCGGACTCGAAGGTGCCGGCAAGTCCGCTCGGATCATCGGGGCGACGGGGCAGCCGGAACCACCAGATGTCCATCGGAGCGCCGAACGTACGCGTCTTGAGGCCGACCGCCGAGCGCACCGTCGAGCCGCGGCCGTCACAGGCCACCGTCAGCTCGGCCCGCATCTGTTTGGTTTCCCCGGTCTGGTCGCGGTACGTGACGCCCACGACGCGGTCGCCGTCGCGAACCACGCCGGTCACCTCGGTGCTGCGCATCAACCGGAAGCTGGGTTCGGTCGCCGCGGCGCTCGCCAACAGTTCGAGGAAGTCCCACTGCGGCACCAGGGCAATGTGCTGGTGGGCGCCCGGCAGCCGGGACAAATCGAGATCGAGCGGTTGGCCCTGCATCTCCATGTGCATGGTGTTGATGAGGCGGCGTTGCGGAAGCTGGGCAAACTGCGGCCCCAGACCGAGTTCGTCCAGCAGCCGCAGGGTGCTCGCGTGCACGGTGTCGCCGCGGAAATCGCGCAGGAAATCCGCGTGCTTTTCCATCACCGTGACTTTCACACCCGCGCGGGCCAAGAGCAGGCCTAGCACCATGCCCGCTGGTCCGCCGCCGGCGACGAGACAGGTCGTTTCCTCCGATGTGGTCGACACCTGCCGATCCTGACACACATTGGTTTCGCTAGCCGCGACGTTTAGTGTGAACACGATGAACGGGTTACTCAATTGGTGGGACGGCAACGAGCTGTGGCTTTCCGGGCTCGCTTTCGTGCTGCAAGCCATGGTGGTGATACCCGTCGTGCTGGCGGTGGCCTACCTGACCGCGGTGCTGCTGGACGCCATACTCGGCAGGGGTATCGCGCTGATGCACCGCGTCCGGAACGCCGACGGGACATCCGGGTAAGCCGCGTGCCCCGGTCACACGTGACCCTGGTGCTCGTCGCGCTGGTAGTGCTGGTGATCGGCGCCTGGCTGCTGACGCACTGACAGCCATTCACCCAGGCGGGTGGCCCGGTGGCGGGCCAGCGTATTCCTGTTAGGCTTCGCGCCATGCACGTGACATCCGGTGTCTTGGAGTGTCATCTCTGCGTGCACTGTTGTCGCTGAACACCATCCCGTGCGCGGTCTGGTATGGAGTAAGCGATTCTCCTTGAAGTTCTAAGCGCCATTCCGCAGCAACGGGAACGAAATCCATAAGTCCCGCACTGGAAGGTCGCGAATGCTCAACGACATCGTCAGCGCAGTGCGCTGGCGTCGTTTAGTCGCGCTCATGCTGACTGCCGGTGTCGTCGCGGCCTGCGAAGGCGGCCCCAGTGACGTCGTCGGCGGCGGCGGGTTGACGAATGCGCATACCACCATCACGCTGGTCGCCTACTCCGTCCCAGAACCCGGCTGGAGCAAGGTGATTCCCGCCTTCAACGCCTCCGACGAGGGCAAGAGCGTGCAGGTGATCACCTCGTACGGAGCCTCCGGAGACCAGTCGCGCGGCGTCGTCGACGGCAAGCCTGCCGATGTGGTCAACTTCTCGGTCGAGCCGGATGTCACCCGACTGGTCAAGGCGGGCAAGGTTTCCAAGGACTGGAACACCGACGCCACCAAGGGCATCCCGTTCGGTTCAGTGGTGTCGTTGGTGGTGCGCAAGGGTAATCCGAAGAACATCAAGGATTGGGATGACCTGCTGCGGCCCGGCGTGGAAGTCATCACCCCGAGCCCGTTGAGTTCGGGTTCGGCGAAGTGGAACCTGTTGGCCCCGTATGCGGCCAAGAGTGATGGCGGCAGCAATAACCAAGCGGGCATTGACTTTATCGGCAAGCTGGTGCGGGAACACGTCAAACTGCGTCCCGGCTCGGGACGCGAAGCCACCGATGTGTTCGTCCAGGGCAGCGGCGACGTGTTGATCAGCTACGAAAACGAAGCCATCGTCGCCGAACGGGCGGGCAAGCCGGTCGAGCACGTCATCCCGCCGCAGACCTTCAAGATCGAAAACCCCGTCGCCGTGGTGACAACCAGCCCGCATCTGAATGCCGCGACTGCGTTCAAGAATTTCCAATACACCGCCGCGGCGCAGAAGGTGTGGGCACAGACCGGTTTTCGGCCGGTCGACCCGGCCATTGCCGCTGATTTCCGCGACCAGTTCCCGGTGCCGGCCAAGTTATGGACCATCGCCGATCTGGGTGGCTGGAGCACGGTGGATCCGCAGCTGTTCGACAAGACCAACGGCAGCATCACCAAGATCTATACGCAGGCCACCGGATGACGGCCGCGATCACGCCGGATCCCGAGGCAATCCGGCCTGAACTTGACGAGTCCGAACCCGATGGTCCACGCCCGCCAACAGCGGTGGGTGCCATCGTGCGGCCAGGCAGCACCTCCCTTCGGTTGGGCGTCGCGACCGTTTGGCTTTCGGTGATCGTGCTGCTGCCACTGGCTGCGATCGCCTGGCAGGCCGCCGGCGGCGGCTGGCACGCCTTCTGGCTGGCGGTCACCTCGCATGCGGCGGTGGATTCATTCCGGGTGACGCTGACCATCAGCGCCGTAGTCACGGTGCTCAACATCGTGTTCGGTCTGCTGATCGCCTGGATTCTGGTGCGCGACGACTTCATCGGGAAACGGTTGGTCGACGCAGTCATCGACTTGCCGTTCGCCCTGCCCACGATCGTCGCCAGCCTGGTGATGCTGGCCCTGTACGGAAACAACAGCCCGGTGGGCTTGCATTTGCAGCACACCGCATGGGGTGTGGGGGTGGCGTTGGCGTTCGTCACACTGCCGTTCGTGGTGCGCGCGGTTCAGCCGGTGCTGCTCGAAATCGATCGGGAGGTCGAGGAGGCCGCCGCGTCCCTGGGCGCCAGCGGCCCGAAGATCTTCACCTCCGTCATCCTGCCGTCGTTGCTGCCGTCACTGCTGTCCGGCGCGGGGCTGGCGTTCTCGCGGGCCATCGGCGAATTCGGTTCGGTAGTGCTGATCGGTGGGGCGGTGCCGGGCAAGACCGAGGTCTCGTCGCAATGGATCCGGACCTTGATCGAAAACGATGATCGCACCGGCGCCGCCGCAATATCGGTTGTGCTGTTGTTGATTTCGTTCGTCCTGCTGTTCGTTCTGCGCGTCGTGGGTGCGCGCGGCGCGCGACGGGAGGAGACGGCCTAGTGACGTCGTCGCCATGGGTGCGCTACCTCACCCGGTATATCGGACTGGGTTATATCTTTGTGCTGCTCATCATTCCGGTGGCCCTGATCCTGTGGCGGACCTTCGAGCCGGGTTTCGGCCAGTTCTATGACTGGATCAGCACGCCGGCGGCGATATCGGCACTGAACTTGTCACTGCTGGTGGTGGCCATCGTGGTGCCGCTGAACGTGGTTTTCGGTATTCCCACGGCATTAGTACTGGCGCGAAACAAGTTTCGTGGCAAGGGTGTGTTGCAGGCGGTCATCGACCTGCCATTCGCCGTCTCGCCGGTCATTGTCGGCGTCGCGCTGATCTTGTTGTGGGGATCGGCCGGTGCGCTAGGTTTCGTCGAAAACGACTTCGGGTTGAAAATCATTTTCGGCCTGCCCGGAATAGTGCTGGCCAGTATCTTCGTGACGCTGCCGTTCGTGGTGCGTGAAGTCGAGCCGGTTCTGCACGAATTGGGAACCGACCAGGAGCAGGCCGCGGCAACACTGGGTTCTAGTTGGTGGCAGACGTTTTGGCGGATCACGCTGCCGTCCATCCGGTGGGGCCTGACCTACGGCATCGTGCTGACGATCGCGCGAACTCTCGGCGAATACGGGGCGGTCATCATCGTGTCGTCCAATCTTCCTGGTAAGTCGCAGACCCTGACGCTGCTGGTCTCTGACCGCTATAACCGCGGGGCTGAGTACGGCGCCTACGCGCTATCGACACTGCTGATGGGCGTCGCCGTGGCCGTTCTAATCGTCCAAGTGATTCTCGACGTTCGCCGAGCGCGAGCGAACAAGATTGCGTGACAAGGAGATACGAATATGACTGACAACGCGATCGTCGTACGCGACGCGAACAAGCGCTACGGCGGCTTCGTCGCGCTGGACCACGTGGATTTCGTGGTGCCCACAGGTTCGTTGACGGCATTGCTTGGCCCCAGCGGTTCGGGAAAGTCGACGTTGTTGCGCACCATCGCCGGCCTCGACCATCCAGACACCGGCACCGTGACGATCAACGGTCAAGACGTGACTCGGATACCGCCGCAGCGTCGCGGCATCGGATTCGTGTTTCAGCACTATGCGGCGTTCAAACACCTGACGGTCCGCGACAATGTCGCCTACGGGCTCAAGATCCGCAAGCGGCCCAAGGCCGAGATCAAAGAGAAGGTCGACAACCTGCTAGAAGTGGTGGGCCTGACCGGTTTTCAAACCCGCTATCCCAATCAACTCTCCGGCGGTCAACGGCAGCGGATGGCGCTGGCCCGGGCGCTGGCGGTCGACCCGCAGGTGCTGTTGCTCGACGAACCGTTCGGCGCGCTGGACGCCAAGGTGCGCGAAGACCTGCGGGCCTGGTTGCGGCGCCTGCACGACGAGGTGCATGTCACCACGGTGCTGGTCACGCATGACCAGGCTGAGGCGCTGGATGTCGCCGACCGTATTGCCGTACTCAACAAGGGCCGGATCGAACAGGTCGGGTCCCCAACTGAGGTGTACGACTCGCCGTCCAACCCGTTCGTGATGTCATTCCTTGGCGCGGTCTCCACGCTGAACGGCGCCCTGGTGCGGCCGCACGACATCCGGGTCGGCCGCAATCCGGATATGGCGGTCGCCGGCGGCGACGGCACCGCGGAATCCGTCGGGGTGGTGCGTGCCGTCGTCGACCGGGTGGTGGCACTCGGTTTCGAGGTGCGGGTGGAGCTGACCAACGCCGCGACCGGAGGCCCGTTCATGGCCCAGATCACCAGAGGCGACGCCGAGGCGCTGGCATTGCGGGACGGCGACACCGTTTACGTGCGGGCCACCCGGATCCCGCCGATCGCCGACGGGGCGGTGTCGGCCAGCTTGTCGGCCTGACGTCAGGCCGCTATCCGCTCTGCCGCTGTCTGATCGAAGCGATCCAGCACCGTCGCGGCCACCAGCTCGTGCGCACCCAACGGCAGCGCCATCGGGATGCCGGCGTCCTGGGCGTACGCGCGGACCCGGTCGGGCAACAGCCCGGGGGCCAGGAACCATGGCGCGATGACAACCCGCCGGGCGCCGCGGCGCCGTAGCCGTCGGACGGCCTCGGCGGGCGCAGCGTCGGGTCGGGTCGCGAAGGCGGTTGTGGTACCGGCCCATTGGGTGCGCTCCGCCAGCTTCGCGGCGACCGTCGCTGTGTGCGCGTTGGCCGCCGGGTTTGACGAGCCGATGGCCACCACGACCACGCCGAGCTTGTCGTCGGCCGGTGAAACGCCCAACTCGAGTATTCGCTGACGCAGCACCGACACCAGCCGATCGTCCTCGCCGAGCACGTCGGCTTGCCGCACTCGGTGATCGACGCCGCTGGCGGCGATCTGGGCCGGGATGTCGATGCGGGCGTGGTAGGCGTCGGCGAGCAGCAGGGGAGTCACCACCGCTGCGTCGGCACACCCGCTGAGTACGTCGGTCAGCAGCGGAGAATTCAACTCGCAGAACGCCAATCGGACGTCGAGGCCTGGCCGCAGCCGCACCAACCGGTCCGCGACGGCCCGCGCATTGGCCGCCGACCGCGGATCCTTGCTTCCGTGTGCGGTCAGCACGAGGGTGGTCACGAGGCGTGTAACCCGCATTCGGTCTTGGCCAGTCCCTGCCAGCGTCCGCTGCGTGAGTCGGCGCCTTCGACGGGCTTGGCCGTGCACGGAGCGCAACCGATCGACGGATAGCCCTCGTAGACAAGCGGATTCACCAGAACGTCGTGCTCGTCGATGTGGTTCTGCATGTCTTCGTCGGTCCATGTGGCCAGCGGGTTGACCTTCACCAGCTTGAACGCCTCGTCGAAGCTGACCAGCGGAGCGTTCGCCCGGGTCGGGGCCTCGACACGGCGTATTCCAGTTACCCACGCGGAGTAGCCGCTGAGCGTCTTGCCCAACGGGACGACCTTGCGCAAGCGGCAGCACTCGCCGGGGTCACGGGCGAACAAGTCCTTGCCCAGCAGTGCGTCCTGCTCGGCAACGCTGTGCTCCGCGGTGAGGTTGAGCACTCGGATGTCATAGACGGATTCGATCGCGTCGCGGGTGCCGATCGTCTCGACGAAGTGATAACCGGTATCGAGAAAAAGCACCGGAACGCCCGGCCGCACCTTGGCGGCCAGATCCACCAGCACCGCGTCCTGCATGTTGGAGGCCACGATGTAGTTGCAGGTCGCCCCACCGCGGGGCCCGTTCACGCCGCCGAAATTCTGCTCTGTCCAGCGCAGCAGGTCCGCGGCGCCGGCGCCCTCGAGTTCAGCGGCACCGCGGGCGGCGAGCTCGCGCAGTTCGTCTTCGCTCGGTTTGGTCGCCTCGCTCATCGGAGGTCTCCTTCCTCGGCGCGAATTGCCCACTGCGCGAACCGCTCACCGGCATTGCGGTGTTTGACGAAATTGCGTACCACCCGATCGATGTAGTCGCCCAGCTCGTCACTGGTGACCTTGTGCTGGCGCAGTTTGCGTCCGAAGCCGCTGTCCAGGCCGAGGCTGCCGCCCAAGTGCACCTGGAAACCCTCGACCGAGTTGCCGTCACCGTCGTCGACCATCTGGCCCTTGAAGCCGATGTCGGCCACCTGGATTCGCGCACACGAGTTGGGGCATCCGTTGATGTTGACCGTGATCGGCACGTCGAGGCTGGAGTTGATGTCTTCGAGGCGACGCTCCAGCTCTGGCACCAAAGACTGTGCCCTGACTCGGGTTTCAGCGAATGACAGCTTGCAGAATTCAATACCGGTGCACGCCATCAGATTTCGGCGCCAATGTGACGGCCGTGACGGAAGGCCGAGCGCGTCGAGACCGGCGACGAGTTCGTCGAGCTTGTCGTCGGCGATGTCGAGGATGACCAGCTTCTGGTAGGGGGTGAACCGGATGCGGTCCGACCCGGCCTGCTCGGCCAAGTCCGCCACTTTGCTCAGGATGGTGCCGGACACCCGGCCTGCGATGGCGGCCACCCCGACCGCGTTGAGGCCGTTCTTCAGCCGTTGCACCCCGACGTGATCGATCGGGTACTTGACCGGTTCGGGCGCCGGACCGTCGATGAGCGGACGTTTGAGGTACTCGGTTTCCAGGACCTCCCGGAACTTCTCGATACCCCAGTCCTTGATCAGGAACTTCAGCCGGGCCTTGGCCCGCAGCCGCCGATAGCCGTAGTCCCGGAAGATCGACACCACGGCCGCCCATACCTCGGGCACCTCGGCCAGGGGAACCCAGGCACCCACTCGTTGGCCCAGCATCGGGTTGGTGGACAAGCCGCCGCCAACCCACAGGTCCAGCCCCGGTCCATGCTCGGGGTGGTTGACGCCGATGAAGGACACATCGTTGACCTCGTGCACGACGTCTTGCAGACCGGAGATGGCCGTCTTGAACTTGCGTGGCAGGTCGGCGTACTCGGGCTTGCCGATGTAGCGGCGCACGATCTCGTCGATCGCCCAGGTCGGGTCCAGTACCTCGTCCAGCGATTCACCGGCCAGCGGTGAACCCAGGATCACGCGTGGGCAGTCACCGCACGCCTCGGCGGTCTGCAGTCCGACCGCGTCCAGGCGCCGCCAGATCTCGGGGACTTTTTCCACCTCGATCCAGTGGTATTGCACGTTCTCTCGATCGGAGATGTCGGCGGTGTCGCGGGCGTACTCGGTCGAAATCTGCCCCAGTGCGCGCAGCGCCGCAGCCGACAGGGCGCCGCCGTCGCAGCGCACCCGCATCATGAAGTACCTGGCTTCGAGCTTGTCCGTGTTCTCGTCGCCGGTCCAGCTGCCGTCGTAGCCCTGCTCACGCTGGGTGTATAGGCCCCACCAGCGCATGCGTCCGCGCAGGTCGTCTTTCTCGATGCTGTCGAAGCCCTCTTTGGAATACACGTTCTCGATACGTTCCCGCACCTCGAGCGGGGGTCCGGCCTGCTTGAACTCCTCATTGGGGTTCAGTGGCTCACGATCTCCCAGCGCCCACTGGCCCTCGTTTCGGGCCTTGTTTTTGGGCCCAGCGGGACGGGCTGTGGTCATTGAAAAGAACTCCTTCGCAACGTTTCAGGCGTGGCGGCGCAGCTCACCGGCATTCATCGGTGGGGCGCAGATCCGTCGCCATCCTGGGCGTGTAGGGGGCGGGTCTACGACATCAAGGCAGACAGCTACAGCTGCAGACACGCTTGAGATCGATATGCCGTCGCACCACCAGGGCTACACGCAGGTGCGGGCTGGCGACGGTCACCGTGCCATTGTGCCATGAATCGTGGACAGCCATGCAACCAGGTCAAACTTCTTCTCACAGTGATCTAAACTACCCGCCAAAGCTGGGTTATTAGACACACAAACCCCAGAATCGGCTGAGAATGGACCCGGCTCGCCGTGGGATCATTTGGCATGGTCGTTCGTGAGGCGCCGATTGAGCTTCCCGGCATGCAGCCGAGCAGTGGGCAGCCGTTTGGCATCTACGTGCATGTCCCGTTCTGCATAACCCGCTGCGGATACTGCGATTTCAACACCTATACGCCAGCTGAGCTGGGTGGGGTCAATCCGGACGCGTGGCTGATGGCACTGCAAACCGAGCTGGAGCTGGCCGCCGCGCGATTGGACGCACCGACGGTCGACACCGTGTTCGTCGGCGGTGGGACGCCGTCGTTGCTCGGCGGTGAGCGACTGGCCTGGCTGCTGGACATGCTGCGCGAGCATTTCGTATTGGCGCCGGGCGCCGAGATCACCACCGAGGCCAACCCCGAGTCGACCTGGCCGGAGTTTTTCGAGGCGATCCGTACAGCCGGGTACACCCGGGTATCGCTGGGCATGCAGTCGGTGGCGCCCCGGGTGCTGGCCACCCTGGACCGCGTGCATTCGCCGGGCCGATCGGCGAATGCGGCGCGGGAGGCGATGGCCGCCGGCTTCGAACACGTGAGCCTCGACCTGATCTACGGAACGCCGGGCGAATCCGACGATGACGTGCTGCGTTCGGTCGACGCTGCGTTGGGCAGCGGCATCGACCATCTGTCCGCCTACGCGCTGGTCGTCGAAGACGGCACCGCACTGGCCCGGCGGGTGCGGAACGGTGAACTACCCGCTCCCGACGACGACGTGAACGCACACCGGTACGAATTGCTCGACGCTGCGTTATCCGAAGCCGGGATGACCTGGTACGAGGTGTCCAACTGGTCGCGACCGGGCGGAGAATGCCGGCACAACCTCGGCTACTGGGGCGGTGGTCAATGGTGGGGCGCAGGACCGGGAGCGCATGGATACGTCGGTGCTACACGATGGTGGAATGTCAAGCATCCCAACGCCTATGCGGAGATACTGGCGGATTCCACGCTGCCGGTCGCGGATTACGAGCAGCTCGGCGCCGACGCCCTGCACACCGAAGACGTATTACTGAAAACGCGCCTGCGCCAAGGGCTTCCGCTGACCAGCCTGGATGACGCCGAACGCCAACGCGCCGAAGCCGTTGTCGCGGACGGCTTGTTGGTGGCTGACGGCGACAGGCTAGTGCTTACCCCGCGCGGACGACTGCTGGCTGACGCCGTGGTGCGAACGGTGCTGGGGTAACGGTCACGCCCGAAAGGTCAAACGCCGTACCATCGTTCGACGACACGGACTATCTCGATATAGAGCGGGATTCCGATCGTCACGTTGTAGGAGAACGTCAGACCCAGGGATGCGGCCAGCGGCAGCGTCGGACTTGCCTCGGGGATGGCCAGGCGCTGGACGGCGGGGACGGCGATGTATGACGCGGCACCGCAGAGCACCGCGAACAGCACGTAGGTCCCCGTCTTGAAATCGGTCTGGGTCAGCGACGCGTAGGTGCAGGCGACGAAGATGCCCAGCGTCGCAAAGATATTCGGGGCGATCAGCGCGAAGGCAATGAAGCCCGGGCCCGCCGTTCGCAGGTCTCGCAACTTGCGGGAGGCCGTCATTCCCATCTCGAGCAGGAACAGACAGAGCACGCCCTGGAAGGCCATGACGAAGAACTTGTCGTCGTCTGCGACTACCTTCTGACCCTGCAGGCCACTGATGAGGCCGATGATGATGCCGCCGATGAGGAGCACCAGGCCGGGGTTGAGGAAGACTTCTTGGAAGAGCTCACGCGAGAAGAGCGACGGCTTCTTGGTGAGCGTGACGCCCGGACTCACGTCGAGTTCCTCGGTGCGCTCGCCCTTTTCCAGGGAAAGCTCGAGTTCTTCGTCGACCTCTAGCCCGCGCTCGTTCTGCAGGCTGCCGCCCTGCGGGGGCCGCGCCGCCGTGCCGGGCCCGACACCGACCTTGACCGGCGTGTAGCCGGGCTCGTCGGCCATGTTGCCGGCCGCATCCATGCCTTTGTGGCGCAGTCGAGCGACCAAATACAGCGCCACCAGGCAGCCTGGAATCTCCATGACGGCCAGCATCACGGGCATATACGCGTTGAAGGCGATGCCGACGGCGGTCAGGACGGCCACACAGGTGGCGAACGTTCCGGCTGAATCCGACCCGTAATAGCCGGCGACGGTGGCCTTATCGATTCGTCGCAGCCTGGTCATCCAGCTGAGCAGGAAGTAGGCGAAACCGCCGATCAAGAAGTTCAGCGCGAAGCCCACCGCCATGAATCCGACGATGACCCCGATGCTGGATTGGCTGATCTTCGCCAGCTCTTCACCACCGTGCCAGCCGATAGCCAGCAACAAGTACATGGTCAGGCCCTGATAGATCACATAGGGAAACTCGAAGCGCACCTTCAGGATCGGAATCAAGAACCCAAAGTAGAAGAACAACAGCAGCGGTTTGAACAGGTTGTGCGTGAAGTTGTGCCAGAACTCCTGAAGCATTGGGGCCTCTCTCGGGTTCGTAAGGTCGTCCCGAGGTGGCACCGCCCACACGCGGGCAACCACGAACCATCCCGACGACCGAGGAAAACTTAGCCCCAGCGCTGCGGATCCGCCACTCACATAAAACGCAAAGAGAACAGCTGCAGCCCACCCTCACAGAAATGTGTGAGTGTAGGAAAGCGCTAGGTCACAGCGGTGCCGATACGGTGGGGCGAGAGCCTATCGACGTGAATCCGTTGTCAGTTTGCTGTGCATTAACTGTGGAATTGGACGGACCCTCAGGGCGTCGAAGAAATTAGCGAGGGCCGGACTCCGGCGCCCCGTTTTCGATGCGTCACCGTGAGCCAGGCCGACGGCGAGTAATGCGTGGTAATTTCCTCGAACCCGTCGACCCGGGAAACCGAAAGCACACCGGTTTCTTGGTTAATTTCGAGTTCATCGCTGTCGGATCCCTGAACTTCTTCACCGTTCGTGAGCCGGATTACGAACATGGTGTTCCTCTCGAATCCTTGGGTTCGTTACAGGCGTCCGAGCGTTAGCTGAGCGGTGCACTCCGGGCGCATTAAACTTGTGTTACGCCTTTCTGTCACACGCGCGTCATGCCCCCTCGATGCACATCCGCGGCCCGTCGGGCGCAAAGATCCCGTAAAAGTTCGCCAACCCAGCAAACCAATGATGGTAGGCGGACTCTGGTTACGGTAACCGGTCTTGAGGCCGTCCGTAAGTGGACGAGCGGGAGACATTTTGGTGTTTGGCCGCCCGACGCGTCGAAAGGCCGACCGCAAAATTAGTGGCAGGGCTCACACCCGTGGGAACGTCGAGCGGCAGCGGGCGAATTGCCGAGCGCGCACCCTCGAGCAGGTGCGGTCGCGCCGGCTGCCACTTTAAAGTCCAGTCGAGATTTATTCGGGCGGAGCCGTGAATGGACTGGATCCGCGCGCTCGCCGACGGCGACGGTAGGGAGGGGTGGCGCGGCGTTTCATAGGTTAGGCTACATTTACTAGCTGTGACTGACGTCAGCGTTGAGACGAGTTCGCCCGCCGTGGCGTCTCCGCCGATTCCTCTTCCCGCCCATATCGATCCCGCTGACTTGGCGGCCGAACTAGCGGCTGCGCTGTCCGAGCGGCTCGGCGACGAATATGTCCTCTATGAGCATGACGGTCAATGGGTATTGGCCAGCGGTGTGCACGCAATGGTCGAGCTGGACAGCGACGAATTGCGGGTCATCCGCGACGGCGCGACCCAGCGACAAAAGTGGTCGGGGCGGCCCGGACCGGTACTGGGCGAGGCCGTCGATCGGCTGTTGCTGGAAACCGACCAAGTCTTCGGGTGGATGGCGTTCGAGTTCGGCCTCTACCGCTATGGGCTGCAGCCGCGGTCAACGGCGCCGACCCCGCTGGCCCGAGTGTTTTCGCCCCGCATCCGCGTCGTGGTGACCGGAGAGGATGTGTCCTTCTTCGGTGACGGGGCCGACCACCGGGAGGTGGTGCTCGAACTACTGCGCGAGGGTTTGCCCAGCACGCCGGACGCCCGTGCCATCGACGTCACTGCGGACGCATCGGACTATCGCGGCCGGGTGGCAGCCGCCGTCGCCGAGATCACCGCAGGCAACTACCGCAAAGTGATCCTATCCCGCAGTGTGGACGTGCCATTCACGCTCGACTTCCCGTCGACCTACCGGCTGGGGCGTCGAAACAACACCCCGGTGCGGTCATTTTTGTTGCGGCTGGGTGGAATTCGCGCTGTCGGCTACAGCCCGGAGCTCGTCGCCGCGGTTCGCAATGGTGAAGTCGTGACCGAACCGCTGGCCGGCACCCGTGCGTTCGGACGCGGCCCGACACATGACCGTCAGGCCCGATATGAGCTTGAGTCGGATTCGAAAGAGATTGTCGAGCACGCTATTTCGGTGCGAAGTTCGCTGCAGGAGATCGGCGAGGTCGCCGAGCCGGGCACGGCGGTTGTCACCGATTTCATGACGGTGCGTGAGCGGGGGAGTGTGCAGCACCTCGGCTCCACCATCAGCGCCCGTCTGGATCCGTCGAGCGACCGGATGGATGCGCTGGAAGCACTGTTTCCGGCGGTCACCGCGTCGGGCATCCCGAAAGCCGCCGGAGTCGAGGCCATCCTGCGCCTCGACGATATTCCGCGAGGGCTGTATTCCGGTGCGGTAGTGATGATTTCAGCCGATGGTGGGCTGGATGCCGCGCTGACGCTGCGGGCGGCCTATGAATCCGACGGTAAGACGTGGCTGCGGGCCGGCGCCGGCATCATCGAAGAGTCGAACCCCGAACGCGAGTTCGAGGAGACGTGCGAGAAACTGTCCACGCTGGCGCCGTATCTGGTTGCGCGCCACTAGCCTCAGTTGGCTTTTCGCCGACGGGCCGAGAGTTCGTCGGAGGCTACCTCGGATGACTGTTCGAGATAATCGGCAAGTATGCGGCTGACCAATGACTCGATGTTCGATTCGATCGACGACGCAAGGGTGGCCGTGACGGTCGCGACCGCTTGACTGCGGAACCGGACCAGCATCGTGATCAGCGCGGCGATCTCGGCATCCGGGGGCAGCGCCTGGCCCGGCTTGATCTTGTCGATGACGTGTTCGGCTCCGGCGCGTACCAGCAAGTCGCTGATCTTGTCGATCTCGGGCACGATC
Organism: uncultured Actinomycetota bacterium; assembly: GCA_963826365.1. Lineage (GTDB taxonomy): Bacteria > Actinomycetota > Actinomycetes > Mycobacteriales > Mycobacteriaceae > Mycobacterium. The sequence continues at coordinate 827,589 of CAWGXA010000027.1, forward strand.
TGCTCGTGCAGGTCGACGAGCTTGTCCAATTTGACGCCGTAGCCCTGCATCTCGTTGAACGCTTCGATCAGTTTGGGCCGGGTGATGGTGGCCTGATCACCGTCAACCCGGATCACCTGCAGTCCGACCAGTCGCTCGAATGCGTCTGGATCGTCGACGAGTCGCTGGGCTTCGACGAGCGGCATGGTTTCGGCTTTCTCGGTGGTCCAGGTGCCCACAATGGCCGTCTCCAGGCCCAGAACGTCGCCGAGGTTCTTGCCTTCCTCCCACGCGCTGAGCATTTCCCGGACGTGCGCGATGTTGTAGCCACGGTCGAGCATCGAGGTGATGAGTCGCAGCCGGGTCAGATGCGTGTCGTTGAACAGGGCGATGCGGCCGACCCGCAACGGTGGCGGCAATAGCCCGCGATCGCGGTACACCCGGATATTGCGGGTGGTGGTGCCGGCCAGTCGGGCCAGATCGTCGATCCGGTACTCGCCGGACGCCGCGACGCCGTGCGGGTGGCGTACGGCGGCGTCGAAAAGCTGAGACACCGCGGTCTCGATAAAGTCTCGCGACTGGCGGCGAACGCGTTTGGGCGCCCGTCGCACGTTGTACAGGACACTGGCGATCGTGCCGGGTTCCGGTCGGGGCGGTCGGTTCTGGGTCATCTCAGTGCGTCGCCTCGCCTCAGGCGGACGAGGTGACGCGCTCCTGGGCCCGGCGCGCCACCGCGTGGTAATCCGCGTAGCGGAAATCGCTCATCTGGCGAAGATACTGCGTCGCGAAGCCCGGGTACATCGACCCGTTGAACCCGTCCTTGGTGAGATACCAACTGCGGCAACCCGACATCCAGGTCGTCTTGGTGAGCCGGCGCTGGATGTGCTCGTTGTGGCGGAGTTGAACGTCTTCGCGCACATCGAGATAGCGCAGGTCGTCGTCGAGGATGGTGCGGATACCGCGCACCGCGTAATCGAGCTGGCCTTCGATATAGACCAGCAGCGAGTTATGACCTGGCCCCGAGTTGGGGCCCGTCATGAAGAACAGATTCGGGAAGCCGTGCGCATTGATGCTCTTGTAAGCCTGTGCGCCGGAGGCCCATTCGGCGGCCAGTGACCGACCGCCGAGACCGGTGATGCCGAACGGCGGGCCGGTGAGGTGGACGTCGTAGCCGGTGGCGAACACGATGCAGTCGAGGTGGTGTTCGATGCCGTCGCTGGTGCGGATGCCGACCGGGCTCAACGTCGCGATGGGCCAGTCGACCAGTTTGCAGTTGTCGCGCTGCAGCGCGGGGTAGTAGTCGCTGGAGACCAGCATGCGCTTGCAGCCGGGTGCGAAATCGGGGGTGAGCTGCCGGCGCAACCACGGGTCTTTGACCCGGGCGCGCAGATGGGCCTGGCCCAGTCGCGCCACCAGCGAGGTGAGCGGGGTGTTCCACACCAGGGCAGTGGCGCTGGCTTCGTGGCCCCAGAACAACGCTTGGCGCGCAAGTTGTTGAACAGCGGGAACTTTGGCGAACAAGGCTTGCACCGCCTGCGGGGTCGCCATATCCAGGCGCGGCAGCACCCAGCCCGGCGTGCGCTGGAACACCTTGACGAACCCGGCCTGCTTGACCAGTTCGGGAACGATCTGGATGGCGCTGGCGCCGGTACCGATCACGGCGACTCGTTTATCGGTGAAGTCATAGTCGTGATCCCAGCGTGCGCTGTGGATCTTGTGTCCCCGATAGCTGTCCAGGCCGCGCATGTCGGGGAAGCTGACGTCCGACAGCGGACCGGAGGCCAAGACGACCGTGCGGGCACGAAAACGTTTGCGATTCTTGGTCTTGGCCGTCCACACACCGCTGCCCTCGTCGAAGGTCAGCTCGCGGACCTCATGGTCGAACCGGATATGCCGACGGATGTCGAACTTGCTCGCCATGTCTTCGAGGTGACGGCAGATCTCCGGGGCGGGTGAGTACGTCCGCGACCACGTCGGGTTTTTCACGAACGAGTACGAGTACAGCAGCGACGGGACGTCGCAGCTCGCACCCGGATAGGTGGTGTCGCGCCAGGTCCCACCCACTCGCTCGGCGCGTTCCAGGATCGCGATGTCGGTAACGCCGGCCTGGGCCAACCGAATTGCCGCACCGAGCCCGGTGAAGCCGGCTCCGACGATCAGTGTCGCGTAGGTATGGTCGGAGCCCATGATCAGGCCGCCGGCTGGTAGGTGAGTTCTTTGAACCAGGTGGGCACCGGTTTGAGCAGCGGTATGGGGTAGCGGTCCGACAGCCACACCATGGAGTTGGCCAGCCAGTGGTAGGGGTGATTCGGGTTGACCACCCACCCCGAGTGCCGTTTGAGCAGTTGGTAGGTGGGCACCCGCCAGGTGCGCTCACCGCGCTCACCGAGCTGCTTAAAACGCTTGACCGCGTCGTAGAGTCGCTCGGGCTCCATGCCCATCCCGGCCATCTCGTTGCGGATGCGATTGAGCAGCGGGACGTACATCAACGCGCCGAGGATCACGCCCGGTGATGCGACGTTACCGACGAACTCGATGGTCAGCCGACGCGCCTTGGCGTGCCCGATCATATCGAGGACTTCGAAATCGACTGCGATGTGTCGTGATTCATCGTTGTTGATCTTTTCGAACACCTGATGGCAGACCGGGTCCTCGACGGTGTCGAGCAGGAACTTCAGCAGTGCGCCGTCCAGCGCCACCTCGAGCATCGGGATGACGGTGCCCAGCACCGACAGCGGCATGCTGTCGGAGTAGGTATCGAGCCACTCGATCGCCAGCCGGATGTTGACATTCGGCTTCGGCACTTCGCCGTCGTCGAGCATGCCCCAGCGCTTCATCAGCGCCATCTCGGCGTTCGCGTGGCGTTGCTCCTCGGCGTGAAAATATCGGTAGATCTCGGCCAGCGTGGGGTCCGGCGCTTTTTTGGCCAGCGCGGCAAATCCGCGGGCACCGATATTTTCGATCCAGCACAGGTCGGCCATGAAAGCCTTGAGCTTGGGCCGAAATTCGGGGCTGATCGTTTCGGCGCCCGGTGCGTTCCAATCGATATCGGCCAGCGCCCACTGGCGATCCTTGATTTTGGCGAGCATGGTTTCCATGTCGATGGCCACCGGGATCTCCTTATCGGTTGGTGATCAGTGCGTGTTGGCCCGGGATACCAGGCCGGCTACCCGTGTGTAGTTGTGCGGGGCAAGGCGTTTGATATTCCAGCCGATCTTGGCGTCGAGTTGCGGCATGCAGTACAGCTCGCCACGATCATGAGCATCCAGGCATATTCGTGCCACTTTGTCCGCCGAGAATCCGATCCAGCGCGTCAGCCTGGCGGCCAGTTCGCTGGATTCCTCGGTGATGCGGCCGGATTCGAGGATGTTGGTCTTGACGAACGTCGGGCACAGCACGGTGACCCGGACTGCCGTGCCGGATAGCTCGGCCGCCAGCGTTTCGGACAGCGACAGCACACCGGCCTTGCTGACGTTGTAGGCCGCCATGCCGGGAGCCGCGCTGAACGCCGCTGCCGAGGCGACATTGATGATGCCGCGTGGGGCATTCGAGGAGCCGGCCTCGCGCAGGATTGGGGTGAATACGTGGCAGCCGTGTATCGGGCCCCACAGATTGACGCCCAGGGTCCACGCCCAATCATCGAGGGGCACATCGCCAATTGCCGATCCGCCGGCGCCGACACCGGCGTTGTTGATGACCAGCGTCGGTGCGGCGCCGAAGAAGGACTGTGCGTGTTCGGCCAGCGCGGCTACGTCGTCGATCTTCGATACGTCGCAGCGGACGGCGACCGCTTTGCCGCCTTGCTCGACAACCGTGTCGGCCGTGATTTGCGCTGCGGCTTCGTCGATGTCGCTGCACACCACCGAGCCACCGCGACGGCCGAGTTCGATCGCGAATGCCGCGCCGATCCCGCTGCCGGCGCCGGTTACCACCGCCAACGCGCCGCGGCTGGTGGCCGTCCTTCTGATCAGCTTGTCCAGCGGACCGAACATCCTCAGCCCACCTCGTCAGCTAGGACGCGTGCATCTTGCAACGCGTGGGCGATGAACCGCGCGACGTAGGCCATCGCCTTGGCCGCCTCGGGACTCATCCGCGGCAACGCCTGGAAGACGTGCACCTGGTGCGGCCAGATCTGCAGTTCGCAACGGCCGCCTGCGGTTTGGATGTCGGCGGCGAGCGCACGCGCGTCTTCTTGGAGCATCTCGGCTCCACCCGCTTGGATCAGGGTCGGCGGCAGCGCGGGGCCACCCGCGACATCGAGCGTCAGGCGCTGATGGGTGGGATCGATGCCGGCGCGGTAGAGGTTGACCAGCCGGACGGCGTCGGCGGCCCGGATCGCCGGGTCGGGACGTACCCGTTCGCGAGCGAGAGACAGTGCAAAGGTGAGGTCGTAGAGCGGCGAGAACAGCACCAGTCCGGCGGGCGGATTCGATGCGACTGCGGGTTGCAGCAGCATGTCTACGGCCAGATGGCCGCCGGCCGAATCGCCGGCAATCACAATCTGTTTCGGTGCCACCCCGCAGTTTTGAACCAGCCAGTCGAAGCCCGTGCGGACGTCGTCGGCCGCGGCGGGAAAACGATGGCGCGGTGCCAGCCGGTAGTCGATGGAGAACACCGGTAGCCCGGTCAGTGCCGACAGCCAGGATGTCAACCGACGATGGGTTTTCGCCGAACACACGGCGTAACCGCTGCCGTGCAGGTAGTAGATGGCGCCCTGGCTGGTCGACGATCGGGCGCCCCCGCTGGTTGGCGTGCGTGGTCCGTACACCCATTCGCCCTTGACGCGGCGTCCGTCAGGCATCTTGGTGTCGACCTGTTCCACGCGGGTGCCGGTCAGCGACGGGCCCAGTGTGCCCATGATGTTCGCGATGATCCGCCGGGACAGCCAGATGCCCCACGCCCGCTCCGGTGGTATGGCGCGGGTGATCGGCCGCAATGTGTACGTACTCACCGCTGCCGCACCGCGCGAGCGCAGCGAACCCCGAACCGGAACCCCCTCCGTCATGCAATGCAGTCAACAATAAATGGTGACATTAGTCAATGGCAGCTTTTGTCCGCTGTCGCACCAGCCGATCGCCATGTCGGCAGGTGGTGACGTGGGGTCGGCGTTCGGGTCAGGTCGGGCTGCTGAGCTGCCGGATGATCGCCTTCTTGTCGATCTTTCCGATCGGCGTGCTGGGCAGCGTCGCCATCGCGACCAGCATGTCGGGCCGGGCGTGTGCGGCGACACCACCCTCGTCCAGGTGTGCGTTCAATTCGGCAAGGCTGATCGGCGAGCCGGTGAAAACAATTGCAGCGCAAATTTTTTCGCCAAGGTAGGGATCGGGCAGCGCAACGGCAGCGGCCGAGAAGATCGACGGGTGAGTCAGCATTCGCTCTTCGAGGTCTTGGGCGGCGATCGTTTCACCGGCGCGGCAGATGACGTCTTTGACCCGACCGGTGACCACCAGATTGCCGTCATCTCGTCGGCGGATCAGGTCGCCGCTGCGGTAGAACCCGTCGGGATCAAAGCTGCGTTCGTTGTCGCGCTCGGCGCGGAAGTAACCGTTGAGGGTGTAGGGGCCACGCACCAGTAGCTCGCCTTCTTCGCCCGGCCCCACCGACTCGCCCGCGCCGTCGACGATGCGAAGCTCGTCGGCCGCACACAGCGGCCGGCCTTGCGTGTTTTCCAGCACCTCTACCGGGTCATCGAGCCGGGTGTAGTTCAGCAGCCCCTCGGCCATCCCGAACACCTGCTGCAAGCCCGGGGTCAGGGTTTCGCGCACCCGGCGAGCGTCGTCAGGCTCCAGCTTGGACCCGCCAACTTGCAAGATTCGCAATGACTTTGGTGTCACCGGTTCCCAATCGCAGGCTTGCGCCCACAGCTTGGCCAAGGCGGGCACCGCAGCGGTGACCGTGACGCCGTGGCGCGCGATGGCCGCAAACGCGGCCTCCGGGCTGGGGTCGGCACCGAACACCGTGGTGGCACCGACGCTGATGGCGCCGAGCAGACCGGGGCAGGCCAGGGGGAAGTTGTGGCCCGCGGACAGCACCACCAGATAGACGTCGTCGGTGCTGAGCCCGCAGAGTTCGGCGCTCGCGATCGCGTTGAACACGTAATCGTCGTGGGTGCGGGGGATGAGTTTGGGCAGGCCGGTCGTGCCACCCGAAACAAGCAGCAAGGCAGGCGAACTCGGGTCGGTCTGTGGAGTCGGCGACTCGATGCCCGCCGCGGCCCTGGCGAGCAGTTGCCGCCACGAAATGAATTCCTCCGGCTCGCCGTCGACGAGGATGTGCTTGAGGCCGGGGTGATCCGCGACCAGGTTGCGCGCCATCGCCCGGTAGTCGAATCCGTTGGCGGTATCGGCGATGACGAGACCGGTTGCCTGGCTGACGCTGGCGAAGTGACCCAATTCGGCCGCGCGATGGCCAGGCAGGCACATCACCGGCGTTGCCCCGGCCCGCAACAGCCCGAACAGCGCCACGGCGAACTGCGAACCGTTGGGCAACTGCAGCAGGATCCGGTCGCCGGGCGCGATACCCAGCCCGCGCAACGCCGCGGCCGCGCGGTTGGCGGCCTCGTCGAGTTCGGCGAACGTCAGGCCGTCACCCGGGTCCGCCAGGGCGTCGCGCACCGCGGTTTTGTCGGGCCAGCGTTGGGCCGCAGCTGCCAGGATGGTGTGCAGGGGACGGCCCGTCCAATAGCCCGCAGCCCGGTATGAGGCGGCCCTCTCGGTGGGGAACGGCACGAAGCCCTCTAACGGCTGCGCTGTGTTCTCAGGCACCTGGGCTCCTTAATAGGGGGCTTAGTAGCAGCGGCGCGCGGACAGAGGATAGGGTAATCCCTAAAAATTAGGGCAGCCTGTGCTAACCCAAGGGAGGACTCGTGGTGCGTGCCCCCGCGTGCGCGGAGGACATCCGTGCGGAGGTGGCCGAACTGCTCGGCGTCGATGTCGACGCGGTGCATCCCGGTAGCAACCTCATCGGGCAGGGGCTCGACTCCATCCGGATGATGACGCTAGCCGGACGCTGGCGTCGCCAGGGCATTGACGTCGATTTCGCCACGCTTTCGGCCGCTCCGACCATCGAGGCGTGGTCCGAGTTGGTCACCACCGGTTCGCACCTAGTCGCCACCGATCAGCCGGCAGCCGAGCCCGCGCCGGCCGGCGAAGCTTCCGACGAAGGCGAGCCCTTTGCGCTCGCCCCGATGCAACACGCGATGTGGATCGGCCGCGAAGCCGGTCAGCAGTTCGGCGGGGTGGCCGGGCACCTATATGTCGAATTCGACGGTGGTTCGACCGACCCCGACCGGCTGCGCTCCGCGGCCACCCGACTAGCGCTTCGCCACCCGATGCTGCGCGTGCGGTTTCTGACCGACGGCACCCAGCGCATCGCGTCGGTCGACGAATACGGATACGGCGACTTCGGGGTCACCGTGCAGGATCTGCGCCACCTGGACGCCGGTCAGGTCGATCAGCGGCTCGCCGCCATCCGCGACGACAAGTCCCATCAGCAGCTCGAGGGCACGGTGTTCGAGCTCGGGTTGACGCTGCTGCCCGGTGAGCGTTCGCGGCTGCACGTCGATCTGGACATGCAAGCCGCCGACGCCATGAGCTACCGCACCCTGATGTCTGACCTCGCCGCACTGTATCTGGGCCGGGAGCTGCCCGAATTGGGCTACAGCTACCGCGAATACCGTCAGGCCATCGCGCGCCAAGAGGCGCAGCCACAACCGGCCCGCGACGCCGACCGGGACTGGTGGACGCAGCACCTCCCGCAGCTGCCGGACCCGCCGATGCCGCCGACGATCGGTGGCCGCGACTCACGCAAGAGCACCCGTCGTTGGCACTGGCTGGACCCGGTGACCCGCGACGCGCTGTTCTCGCGTGCGCGAGACCGTGGAATCACCCCGGCGATGGCGCTGGCCGCGGCGTTCGCCAATGCGCTGGCGCGCTGGTCGGCCACCTCGCGGTTCCTGCTGAACGTCCCGCTGTTCGGCCGCCAAAGCCTGCACCCCGACGTCGACCTGCTGGTGGGTGACTTCACCTCCTCGCTGCTGGTCGATATCGACCTGACGGGCGCGGGCACCGCCGCGCAGCGGGCGCAGGCCGTCCAGGAGTCCATGCAGACCGCCGCAGCACATTCGGCTTACCCCGGGCTATCCGTGCTGCGCGACCTCAGCCGCCACCGCGGCACCCAGGTACTGGCGCCGGTGGTCTTCACCAGCGCGCTGGGGCTCGGGGAACTGTTCAGCGCCGACGTCACCCAGCAATTCGGGACACCGGAGTGGATCATCTCCCAGGGCCCGCAGGTACTACTGGACGCACAGGTGACCGAGTTCGACGGCGGGGTGCTGGTGAACTGGGACGTCCGTGACGGCGTCTTCGCGCCGGGCGTCATCGACGCGATGTTCGCCCACCAGATCGACGAACTGCTCCGATTGGCCGCCGCCGACGACGTCTGGGACGTCCCGGATCCCTCGGCATTGCCGGCCGAGCAACGCGCGGTACGTGACGTCGTCAACAGTCGCACCGGCCAACCCAGCGGAGAAGCGTTGCATGACGGGTTCTTCCGGCAGGCCGAGCAGCAGCCCGACGCCCCCGCGGTGTTCTCCAGCTCGGGCGACCTCAGTTACGCGCAACTGCGGGATCAGGTGCTGGCCGTCGTCGCGGCGTTGCGTGCGGCCGGCATCGGCACCGGCGATACCGTCGCCGTGGTCGGCCCGAAGACCGTCGAACAGGTGCCCGCAGTGCTGGGCATTCTGGCTGCCGGCGGCGCCTATCTGCCGATCGGTGTCGATCAACCACGCGACCGCGCAGAACGCATCCTGGCCACCGGCGGCGTGCGCCTGGCCCTGCTGTCCGGCGGACAGCAGCCGTCGCTACCGGTGCCCGCGCTGAAGCTCGCCGATGTGCTTGCCGACGTGTCCAGCGGCGCCGACCTCGAATCGCTGCGAGTCGATCCCACCGACCTCGCGTACGTCTTGTTCACTTCGGGCTCAACCGGGGAACCCAAGGGCGTGGAAGTCACCCATGACGCCGTGATGAACACCGTGGAATTCATCGGCCGGCACTTCGAGATCGGCCCGGCCGATCGCTGTCTGGCGCTGTCCACGCTGGAGGGCGACATCTCGGTGATGGATATCTTCGTCACCTTGCGGACGGGCGGGTCGATCGTCGTGGTCGACGAAGCGCAACGCCGCGATCCCGACGCGTGGGCCCGGCTCATCGACACTCACCAAGTCACCGTGCTGCACTTCATGCCGGGTTGGCTGGAGATGCTGATCGAAGTCGGCCACGGCCGGTTGTCATCGGTGCGGGTGGTGCCCACCGGCGGTGACTGGGTGCGGCCCGAGGTGGCTCGTCGCTTGCGGGACCAGGCACCTAGCCTGCGATTCGCCGGCCTGGGCGGCGCTACCGAAACCCCGGTCCACAACACGATTTTCGAGGTTCGCGACCCCGCCGAGCTGCCGGCGGACTGGACCGCGTTGCCCTTCGGCACCCCGCTGGTCAACAACGCCTGCCGCGTCGTCAGTGACACCGGCGACGACTGCCCGGACTGGGTCGCCGGTGAGTTCTGGGTGTCCGGCCGCGGCATCGCGCGTGGCTATCGCGGTCGCCCCGATCTGACGTCGGAGCGTTTCGTCGAGCATGACGGCCGACGGTGGTACCGCACCGGAGACTTGGCCAGGTATTGGCCGGACGGCACCTGCGAATTCGTCGGCCGCGCCGATCACCGGGTCAAGATCAGCGGCTACCGGGTCGAGCTCGGCGAAGTCGAAGCCGCGCTGCGGCGGCTACCGGGAGTGGGGATCGCGGTTGCCGCCATCCTGTCCGGCTCCGAGGTGCTGGCCGCGGCCGTCTGCCCGGAGGCCTCGAGCGGCGGCGGGCCCGGTGCACAGCAGATCCGCGAGGCTCTCGTCGATCTGCTTCCGGCGCATATGATTCCGCGCCACATCGTGATGGTGGAGACTGTCCCGTTCACCGATGCCGGCAAGATCGACCGGACTGCTGTCGCCGGCCTGCTGACTGCCGCGCTCGCCGACTCCGACACCGAGCAGCCCGGCTACCGGGCCCCGTCGACAGCGCTGGAAACCGCTCTTGCCGTGATCGTCGCGGACTTGCTTGGGCTGGATCGCGTCGGTGTCGACGACGACTTCTTCTCCCTGGGTGGCGATTCGGTGCTGGCCACCCAGGCGGTGGCGCGAATTCGGTCCTGGCTGGACACCCCGAACGTCATGGTCGCCGACATCTTTGCCAACCGAACCGTGTCGGCGCTCGCCGAGTTACTCAGTCGCGCTGAGCGCGACTCCGAGCGCCTCGGCCAGGTCGCCGAGTTGTATCTGGAGGTTATCGGCATGGACGCTGACTCGGTTCTGGCCGCTTCCGGGCAATCCGCGAAAAGCGATACAGTGCAATGACATTCCAGGATCTGGTTAGCATGACCTCCACATTTCCGTCCTGGATCAAGCTGATACCGGGACGCGACGCAGACGTCGTCCAAGGGCGCGATCGTGGTCTTCCCGCATGCCGGAGCAGCGGCGGCGAGCTACCGGGTGCTGGCCGCCGCCCTGGCCGCCGGCGGCGACACCTACATCGTGCAGTACCCACAACGTGCCGACCGGCTCAGCGAGCCGGCGCATGAAACCGTGCACGACCTCGCCCTGGGCCTTTTCGAAGCCGGGCCATGGGGCAGCGTCGCGCCGCTGCGGTTGTTCGGGCACAGCCTGGGTGCTGTCGTCGCGTTCGAATTCGCCCGGGTCGCCGAGGCGCATGGTGTTGCCGTGCAGAAGCTGTGGGCATCGGCGGGTCCGCCGCCATGCGTGGTTGCCGACATGCCCGAGTTGCCGACCAGCGATGACGGAGTGCTCGCCGAACTCGCCGATTTGGGCGGCACCGATGCCGAATTGCTTGCCGACGAAGAGTTTTCCGAACTGCTCGCTACCGCGATGCGTGCCGACTACCAAGCGTTCAACCGCTACGACCCCAGCCCCGACATCCGGATCGGCACCGACATCCACGTGCTCGGCGGGCGCGACGACCACCGCATCGGCATCGAGGTGCTGCGGCTGTGGGAGACGCACACCGCCGGGTCGTTTGACTTGTCGCTGTACGACGGCGGGCACTTCTATGTCTATGACCACGTCGATGCGATCGCCACGCAGGTGAATAACGATGTCTGACAACGGATTCACCAGCGATCCCATCGTGATCGTCGGGATGGGCGTGGAGGCGCCCGGCGGTATCGACACCGCCGACGGCTTCTGGGACCTGTTGGCGCACGGCCGTGAGGCGCTGAGCCCGTTTCCCACCGACCGTGGGTGGGCGGTCGCAGACCTGCTCGCCGGGTCCCGTCGCAGCGGATTCAAAGAGATCCATGACAGCGGTGGATTCCTCAGCGGTGCAACCATATTCGACCCGGAATTCTTCGGCATCTCGCCTCGTGAAGCCGTCGCGATGGACCCGCAGCAACGAGTGACGCTGCGCGTCTCCTGGCGCGCGCTGGAAAACAGTGGCATCAATCCCGACGATCTGGCCGGGCACGACGTGGGTGTCTTCGTCGGCGCCTCGGCCACCGGATACGGGCCGGAGATGGCGGAGTTTTCCGGGCACAGCGGTCACCTGCTCGCCGGGACTGCGCTGAGCGTGATTTCCGGCCGCATCTCCTACACGCTGGGGTTGTCCGGCCCGGCGCTGACCCTCGACTCCTCGTGCGCATCCGCGCTGGTGGCCTTTCATGTCGCCGTGCGCTCCCTGCAGAACGGCGATTGCGATCTGGCGCTGGCCGGCGGTGTCAACGTGCTGGGCTCGCCCGGCTTCTTCGTCGAGTTCTCCAAGCAACACGCCCTCTCCGACGACGGTGTCTGCCGCCCTTACAGCGTGCACGCGAGCGGGACGGTGTGGGCCGAGGGCGCGGCGATGTTTGTGCTGCAACGCAAGTCGGCGGCGCTGCGCGACGGTCGAGCGATCATGGCCGAGGTTCGCGCCACCGCCGTCAACCAGGACGGCCGCAGCGCAGGTCTGTCCGCACCCAGCGAAGAGGCTCAGATCCGGTTATTCCGGCGGGCCATCGGTCAAGCCGAGCTCAAGCCCGAAGAAGTGGGCATGATCGAAGGGCACGGCACCGGTACCCGGCTCGGCGACCGCACCGAACTGCGGTCGCTGGCACAGACGTACGGCGACACCCAACCCGGCGCCGGAGCGCTGCTGGGCTCGGTGAAATCCAACGTGGGTCACTCGCTGGCCGCGTCCGGTGCACTCGGGCTGGCCAAGGTTCTTGTCGCCGCCGAACACTGCGCCGTGCCACCGACCCTGCACGCCGCCGAGGCCAGCCCTGAAATCGACTGGGAAAGCCAGGGTTTACGTCTAGCGCAGACCCTGACACCATGGCCGGCTGTCGCCGGGCAACGAACCGCCGTGACATCCGCATTCGGGATCGCCGGCACCAACGCGCATCTCATCGTCTCCGCCCCCGAGGTCGCCTAGTGCTTGATCAGTTACTGCCCGACGGTCGTGTCCCGGTGCTGCTCACCGCGCACGACAAAGAACTCATCCGCCAGGAAGCGGCGGCGATTCTGGACTTCCTCGACCGCGCCGCCGTCGGCTCCGACGACGTCACCGGGGCGGTCGCATCGACCCTGCTGCGGCTGCGGCGGGTACGGCGGCACCGCGCCGTACTGCGGGCTGCGGACCGCACCGAGCTCGTCGCCGGTTTGACGGCGATCGCGCGCGGTGCAGACCACGAACTGGTCACCCGGGCCACCAAGACCGCGAGACCGTGCATCGCGTTCGTCTTTCCGGGCCAAGGCAACCAATGGCAGGCGATGGGCGCCGACGCCTATGGACGACTGTCGGCCTACCGGGAGACGGCCGAGCGCTGCGCTGACGCATTCGTCGCCGCCGATCTGCCGTCGCCGTTGCCCTATCTGGTGGGCGAGCTGAATCGGGACTGGGCGCGGACCGAGATTCAGGGGGCACAGTTCACGCATGCGGTCAGCCTGGCCGCGGCATGGCGGTCCTTCGGGGTGCTCCCGGATATGACGATCGGGCACAGCCTTGGTGAGGTCGCGGCGGCCTATGTGGCCGAGGCGATTTCGCTTGCGGACGCGGTCGCAGTGGTGGGCGCACGCGCGACCGTGGTCGACCGGCTGACCGGCCGCTACGCAATGGCGGTGCTCGGCGTCGGCGCACAGGAGGCCGAGTCCGTGCTGGCCGATACGGCGGGCTGGCTGGAAATCTCGGCCGTCAACGGGCCGTCGTCGACCGTGGTGTCCGGTGACCAGGACGCGGTCGCCGCCTTGGTGCAACTGGCCGGGCAGCGGGGCATCTTCACCCACCAACTGTCCGTGGACTACCCGGGCCACACCAGTGCGCTAAGGCAATTGAGCAGCAGTCTCATCGAGCTGATACCCGACTCGGCTTTCCGGGACGCGGCGGTGCGCTTCGTCGGATCGACCTTCGGTGCCGAGGTGCGCGGCGACACCGATTTCTCCGATTACTGGCGTGAAAACCTTTGTGGCACAGTTCGTTTTGATCGCGCCGTGCAGTTTGCCCAGAAGTCCGGCGCCGATACTTTCGTGGAGATGTCCGCGCATCCGTCGCTGCTCTATCCGCTTACCGACATCACCGACGATGAGGCGGCCGTGATCGTCGGCTCCGGCCATCGGGACAAATCCATCACCGACTCGCTGTCGGCGAATATCGCCGCCGTGGCGACCGCCGACCTTGGCTGCCAATGGGTCAACGCCCTGCCCGCCGGAATCCAGCCACCACTTCCGAAATTCCCGAATGCCCCGATGCGGGCATTGCACCTATGGGCGACACCGGAACCGTTGGCCGACACCATGCCGACTCCGACGCTTACCGTCGCCGTCGAGGACTGGCAGCAAGTCGAAACGCCTGCGGCCGGTGCAACAGGTTGTGGCATCGGATTTTTCGGTGAATCCGCAGCGGGCGCATTGACGAAGCGGTTGATCGACGCGGTCGCCGCACACGGCTGCCGCGCGGTCACGCCGGACGAGGCGGAGATCGTCGTGATCATCGCTCCCGAACTCGATGCGCTCGACGCCACTGCGGCAATCGAACAGATCGCCGGTCGCTCCGACGCAGGCCTTCCCGATTATTTCGCGATCGTCGGCCCGCGCTGCCGGGCGGTCTGGTTACTCACCGCCGGTGCCGAACAGGTCGGACCCGATGAGGCGGACGTCTCACCCGCGCAGGCGGCGCTGGCGGCGATGCATCGCAGCGCCGGCCTCGAATTCCCGGACCAGGCCTTCGGGCACCTGGACCTGCCGCGCCGCGATGTCGATGCACCGACAGCGCTCGCCGTCATCGAAACTCTGCTCGGCGAGGCGGCCGAGGTCGCGCTGCGAGGCACCGAATCGCCGCGACGCTATGTCCGAACCTTCCGTGACTGCCGCGCTTCGGCAACCCGGTGGCCACTGGAACCCGCCGCACTGGAGCACGTGGTGATCACCGGTGGCAGCGGGGCGGTTGGCCTGCGGTATGCCCGGTACTGCATCGAACACGGAGCGCGGACGGTGACCTTGTTGAGCCGCAACGGTGTTGACGCCGCGGTGCTGGCTCGGCTCGCCGAAAACTACGACGTGCAGGTGCAGGCTCCGCGCTGCGATATCACCGACGTGGCAGCGCTGTCCGGTGTCGCCGCCGAATACGCCGGTTCCGGCGCGTCATTGCTGATCCACACCGCCGGTATCGCCAGGGCCCGCCGCCGCGCCGATCTCACCGGCGCGGACGTGGCCGAGGTGTGTGCCGCGAAGGTCGGGGGACTGGCGGTGCTAGCCGATGCATGGCCGCTGCGGCCGGACTGCCGGATCCTGGCCTGCTCATCGGTATTCGGAGTGTGGGGTGGCTACAGTCACGCGGCTTACGCGGCTTCCAACCGGATGCTCGATGTGCTGGCTGCCCAATTGCGGCGCAGTGGCCGCGAATGCACGGCGATTCGCTGGGGATTGTGGGAAGGCGCCGGGGTCGTCGCGGCGAACGAGATCACCCGCACCGAGCGCTCCGGCTTGGTCGCGATGGACCCCGAGCTGGCGATCGAAGCCAGCCTGTACCGCTATGACGCCGAACCGCTGATTTTCGACGCGGACTTCGAGCGGCTGGCTGTGTTCTTCGAAAGCCAGGGAATGCCAATGCCGTTCAGCGCGCCGGACCGCGACGGCGGCGAGGCCGACAGCGACCACGACTCGGTAGCCAAGCCATTGGCCGATGTCGTGCACGCCGAGCTGGCCGCGACTTTGCACCTGGTCGATCCATCATCGATCGACCCGAGCGCGTCGCTGATCGACCTTGGCGTCGACTCGTTGCTTGCGCTCGATCTGCGTAAGCGGCTGCGCCGGACCGTGGGCAATTCGGTTCCGGTGGCGCGCATGCTCGGCGGCATTACCGTGCACGAATTGATCGACGCGTTGCGCGTCGGCTCAACCAGCGCGCCCTCGGGGTCGCTGTCGATTGACCGCACGGCCGCTCCCAACGGGGAGCAACACTTAAAGCTCGCAATGCTAGAAAGGTTGGAGTCCTAGCGTGACGGAATCCACGGGGGCCACTGCTCGGCTCGACGAACAGCGCTTGGAATTGTTGCGCCGCAAGATCGCTGAACGCGGTCTGGTCAGGCTCGCGGGCGGGTCGTCGGTAGCGACATCCGATGAGCCGCGCGTGTCTGCCGGTCAGCACCGGATGTGGTTCGTGCAGTCGGTCGACCCCGACGGCGCACTGCTCAACATCTGTGTCTCCTATCGCGTGCGCGGCGCGGTCGATATCGCGCAGCTGCGGCGCGCGGTCGACGCCGTGGCGGCCAGACACGAAGTACTGCACACGACGTTTGACACCGATAACGATGGTGCCCCGCAGCCAGTGGTCCGCCCTGATCTGCGTCCGCAATGGGCCGAACACGACCTGTCCGGGCTGACCGACCAGTCACGGCGGCTTCGGCTGGATGTGCTGGCGCAGCGCGACTTTGGCCGGCCGTTCGATCTGAGTAAGGATTCGCCGGTGCGGGTCACGGTTGCGCGGGTGTCCGCCGACGAGTTGATGGTGCTGATCACCGCTCACCACATCGCCTGGGACGACGGCTCATGGGCGCCGTTCTTCGCTGATTTGACGCAGGCGTACGCCGATCCGGACGGCTTTGCCGCCGCACCCGCGGTGCCGGCCGCTATCGCCGATCCGGCCTCCGACGAGGCCGCGCGTCGTGACGCCGACTTGGATTACTGGCGGCCTCTGATGACGGATCTGCCAGAGCCGCTTGAGCTTCCGGGTCCCAACGGGTCGGTGGTACCGAGCACCTGGCGTGCGCAACGCGCAACGGCACAGTTGCCGGCGGCCACCATCGAACGGGCGGCGGCGCTGGCGCGCGAAACCGGCGCCACCCCGTACATGGTCCTGATGGCGGCCTTCGCCGCCTTGGTGCACCGATACACCCACTCGACCGACTTCCTGATCGCAGCCCCGGTGTTGAACCGCGGCGTGGGAACCGAGGACGCAATTGGTTACTACGGCAACACCGTGGTGATTCGTCCGCGACCGCAGTCCCATCAGACGTTTCGGGAGTTATTGACTCAAACTCGTGACAGCGCGGTCGGCGCCTTCGCGCATTCGCGCGCCGACCTGGACTGGCTGGTTCGCGAGTCCAACCCCGATCGCCGACACGGCGCAGACCGGATGACCCGGGTGAGTTTCGGGCAGCGCGACGCCGATGGTGCCGGCTTCTGCCCGCCCGGCGTGCGTACTGAGCGCGGCGAGCTGCGCGGCCACTTCAACCAGCTGCCATTGAGTTTCATGGTTGAACTGACCCGTTCGTCCGACGGCCTCACCGGCGGAGTGGTCGAGGCCGAGTATCTGGTCGAGGTATTGGATCGTGAGCTGGTCGAGCAACTGTTGCGGCACTATGTCGTGTTGCTGGACAGCGCATTGACCGATCCCGACGCGATGCTGTCGGCCTGCACGCTGATGAGTGGCGACGATGCCGAATGGCTTCGCCAGGTGTCGACGGGTGAAAAGTTCACCACCGCGGCTGCCACCTTGCCCGAGTTGGTTGCTCGGCGAGCGGCGCTGTCACCCGATGCCGTCGCCGTCGTCTACGAAGGCCGCGAATACAGCTACCGCGAGATCGACGAAGAGTCGAACCGGGTGACGCACTGGCTGATCGAGCGAGGTATCGGTACCGAGGATCGAGTCGCGGTGCTGCTGGAGAAGTCACCCGAACTGGTCATCACCGCGCTCGGTGTCATGAAGGCGGGTGCTGTCTACCTACCTGTCGACCCGACCTACCCACAGGATCGTCTGACCTTCATACTCGGCGACGCAGACGCCAAACTGGTTCTGCACGAACCGATTACCGATTTATCGGGCTATCCGACCAGCGCTGCATCGTTGCTTCGCCCGCTGGGCCCGCAGAATACTGCCTACCTGATTTACACCTCCGGTTCGACCGGGCTGCCCAAGGGCGTTCCCGTTCCGCACGCACCCATCGCCGAGTACTTCGTCTGGTTCGGCGACGAGTACAAGATCGACGAAACCGAGCGGTTGATGCAGGTCGCTTCTCCCAGCTTCGACGTGTCCATCGGTGAGATCTTCGGCACGCTGATTTGCGGTGCCCGACTGGTAATCCCGCGGCCCGACGGACTGCGCGACATCGGCTATCTCACCGAGCTACTCCGCCACGAAGGCATTACCTCGATGCACTTCGTCCCGTCGCTGCTGGGCCTGTTCCTGTCGTTACCGGGTGTCAACCAATGGCGCACGCTGCGGCGGGTACCCATCGGGGGGGAGGCACTGCCCGGCGAGATCGCCGACAAGTTCCATGCCACCTTCGATGCGCTGCTGTACAACTTCTACGGACCAACCGAAACCGTGGTCAACTGCAGCAGCTACCCGGTACAAGGCGCCCAGGGTGCCCGGATCGTGCCGATCGGCCGGCCCAAGATCAACACCCAGATCTATCTGCTCGATGATGCGCTACAGCCGGTCCCGGCGGGAGTGATCGGCGAAATCTACATCGGCGGAACACATGTCGCCCATGGCTACCACCGCAGGCCGGCATTGACTGCCGAACGCTTCATCGCCGACCCGTTCACTGACGGCAGGCGGTTATATCGGTCCGGAGACCTGGCTCGGCGAAACGCTGCCGGGGACATCGAGTTCGTCGGCCGCGCCGACGAGCAGGTGAAGATCCGCGGCTTCCGCATCGAGCTCGGCGAAATCGCCGCCGCCATCTCGGTCGACCCCAGCGTCGGACAGGCCGTCGTGCTGGCCGCGGACCTATCCGGATTGGGCAAGAGTCTGGTGGGATACATCACCCCGGCCCAGGGCGATGGCACGGAAACCGTTGAAGTGGAGCGTATTCGCGCCCGCGTGACCGCCGCCCTGCCTGACTACATGACGCCGGCCGCCTACGTGGTGATCGAGGAGATTCCGATCACGGCGCACGGCAAGATCGACCGCGCCGCGCTGCCTGCGCCCGAGATCGCGGCCGGCGCGGAATACCGAGAGCCGACGACGTCCACCGAACGTCGGATCGCCGCATTGTTTTCCGAGTTGCTCGGCCACGAGCGGGTGGGTGTTGACGACTCGTTTTTCGATCTGGGCGGCCACTCACTGGTGGCGACCAAACTGGTCACCGCCATCCGCTCTGATTGCGGGGTCGAGGTCGGTATCCGCGATGTCTTCGAGTTGGGCACGGTCGGTCTGCTGGCGCAGCGCGTCGACCAGCTGCGGTCCGGTGAGCGGGCGCGGCCGCGGCCCAAACTGATCGCAACCGCGCACGACGAGCCGCTGCCGCTGTCGTCGTCTCAGTTGCGCAGTTGGTTCGCCTACCGCGTCGACGGGCCCAGCTGGGTCAACAACATTCCGTTCGCCGCGAAGTTGACCGGGCCATGGGACATCGACGCGTTGATCGCTGCCGCAGGCGACGTCGTCGCACGGCACGAGATCCTGCGCACCAGCTACGTCGAGATCGACGGCGTGCCATACCAAGTGGTCAATCCCGCGAGTGAGCTCACGATACGTCGCGAGCTGGCCGACGGCGCCAACCGGGACAGCGAGACCTGGCTGAAAGAGCGGCTCGACGCCGAGCGTCGGTATTGCTTCGAGCTGGACAACGAGTGGCCGATTCGGTTCGCCGTGCTGGACACCGGCGGTGCGGCGGGCGAGCAGGTGTTGTCACTGGTGGTCCACCACATCGCCTCGGACCACTGGTCGGCGGGCGTGCTGTTCGCCGATGTGATTGCCGCGTATCGGGCCCGGCGCAGTGGGGAAGCCCCGTCCTGGGCACCTCTTCGGGTGCAATACGCCGACTACGCGGCCTGGCAGGGCGTCTTTTTGGGCGACTCGAGTGGTCAGGAGTCCCCGATTGCCGCCGAGCAGCGGGACTATTGGACTGCCCAGCTTGCCGGGCTGGCCGAGGACACCGGGCTGCGCCCGGACTTTGCGCGTCAGCCGGTGCCGAGCGGGGAGGGCGAATCCGTCGATTTCCAGATCGACTCGGCCACCCGCGGCAAGCTCGCCGAGCTGTGCCGCGAGTTGGGCATCACCGAGTTCATGCTGCTGCAGACGGCTGTCGCGGTGGTGCTGCACAAGGCCGGCGGCGGTGTGGACATTCCGTTGGGCACCCCGGTCGCGGGTCGCACCGAGGCCGAATTAGAGCAATTGATCGGCTTTTTCGTCAATATCCTGGTGCTGCGCAACGACTTGTCCGGCAACCCGACGCTGCGTGAGGTGCTGGCTCGGGCCCGGGAGACGGCGCTGGCCGCCTACGCTCACCAGGATCTGCCGTTCGACCGCGTGGTCGACAGTGTCAGTCCGGTGCGGTCGCTGTCGCGCAATCCGCTGTTCCAGGTTGTGGTGCACGTGCGCGACCACTTGGCCGCGACGCGGGTGATCGATTCGGCGTCCGAGCCCGGTGGCGAGGACACGGTGTGCACCTCGCTGGAGCCCACCTTCGATATGGCGCATGCCGATCTCAGTGTCAACTTCTTCGGGACCGACGGATCCGGAGACGCCGGGTACAACTGCGCCGTCATCTTCCGCACCGAGCTGTACCGCCGGGCCACCATCGAGCGGTTGGCCGGCTGGCTGACCCGCGTCCTCACCGAGTTTGCCAGCAACGTCGACCAGACTTTGCGGGACGTAGGGTTGATCGACACCGACGAGCAACACCGCATCGTGGCGGATTGGAGCCGCGGTGAGCCGGCGCCGCACGACCGGCCGCGCACCATTCCGGACTTGCTGCAGCCCAGCCGGAACCTAGCAGCTGACCGGATTGCGGTGCGCTGCGGCGACGAGCAGATCGATTACCCTGCACTGCACCGCCGTTCGGACAATTTAGCGGCGCTGCTCGTCGGTCACGGCGTCGGACCGGGGTCGTTGGTCGGCTTGTCGATGCGGCGCAGCATCGACCTGGTGGTGGCCCTGGTGGCCATCATGAAGGCCGGCGCCGGTTACTTCCCGATCGATCCCGGCTATCCGCTGGCGCGCAAGGAATTCATGCTCGACGACGTCGAGCCGCCGATCGTGCTGACCACGGTCGAAGCCATCGATGGCATGCCCGAAGTGCCCGGGGTTCAGCTGATTTCGTTGGACGACCCGCAAGTGCGCGCGGCGGTGAACGACGGCGATGGGGTCCACGCGCAGTCGAATGGGGTGGCCGCGCCGCACCCCGATGACCCGATGTACCTGGTGTTCACGTCCGGGTCCACCGGCAAGCCGAAGGGAGCGGTGGGCACCCACCGGTCAATGTCGGCCCGGCTGGATTGGCAGCTGCGTAACTACCCGCCCAGGGCCCGCGACGTCCGGCTGGCGCAGGCCTCGATCACCTTCCTCGAAGGCGGTATGGAGCTGCTGGCCGGCTTGGCGGCCGGCGCCACCATGATCCTGGCCGACGACACCGAGCTGCGCGACCCAGAAGCCCTGGTGGCACTGATGAACCGGCATTCGGTTGCCCAGGTGACCGCGGTGCCGAGCCTGGTCTCGGCACTGGTCGACACCCAGCCCGGCGCGGTGCGCGCACTGTCTCGGCTGGTGTGCGGCGGCGAACCGGTCAGCACGTCGCTGCTGCAGCGGCTGGTGGCCGCGTGTGCCGATGGCGACACCGAGTTGCTGAACAACATCGGTTCCACCGAAACCTCCGGTGCGGTGTCCCGTGGGCCGCTGAGTCTGCCGAACCCGCTTGTCGGCAAGCCGTTACCGGGAGCCGACGCCTACCTGCTCGACGACGGGCTGCGTCCGGTGCCGGTCGGTGTGGTGGGCGAGCTGTATTACGCCGGCGACCAGCTGGCTCGCGGCTATTGGAAACGGCCCAGCCTCACCGCGGCTCGGTTCGTGGCGAATCCTTTTGCCGCCCAGCCTGGTTCGCGGTTATATCGCAGCGGTGACCTGGCCCGCTGGACCGAGGACGGCCAACTGGAGTTCACCGGCCGGGCAGACCACCAGGTACAGGTGCGCGGTTTCCGGGTCGAGTTGGCCGAGGTCGAGGCCGCATTGGCTGCGGCCGAGGACGTGGCCGCGGCGGCTGCGCGTACCTGGGAGCTGCATGGGGGCACCTCGCTGGCCGGATACGTGGTGCCGCAACGGCCGATCGTGGATGACGCCGAGCGGGCCGCGTTCGCGGGGGCGGTGCGCAGCGTGATCTCCAGGACGCTGCCCGGTTACATGATCCCCTCGTCGTTGACGGTGCTCGACGCGCTGCCGAAAACGGATTCGGGCAAGCTGAACCGGCCCGGCCTGCCGCGCCCGGCGGTCACCACCAGCGGGCAGATCGAACCGACCCGCACCGACACCGAACGCGCATTGGCCAAGGTGTTCGCCGAACTGCTGTCCACCTCCGAAGTCGGGCGATCCGACGACTTCTTCGCTCTCGGCGGCGACAGCATCCTGTCGGTGCAGTTGGCGTCGCGGGCCCGGGCGACCGGGCTGGCCGTCAGCCCACGGATGATCTTCGAGAATCCGACGGTGCAGGAGCTGGCCGCGGCGCTGGATGCATTGGATGGCACCCAGGCCGACATCGAGCCGTCCAATGGGCACGCGGACACCAGGTTTGAGCCGATGAGCGCGTCGGGACTGTCAGCTGATGATCTGGCTGCCGTTACCCAGCTTTGGTCATCGTCGCGCGACGGGACGTCATGACAGCTGCCAGAACCGATACGCCGCCAGGCATCGAAGACGTCATGGCGCTCAGCCCCCTGCAGGAGGGCTTGTATTCGCTGACCACACTTGCCGAATTCGCCGAAGGCGAATTGGCCGACGACCCGTATCTGATCGGGATGGCCGCAGACATCTCCGGTGTACTCGACGTCGACTTGCTACGTGATTGCGCGACAAAGATGTTGACGCGCCACCCGAACCTGCGGGCCAGCTTCTTCAGTCGGGGGATTGCGCGTCCGGTCCAGATCGTGCCGTCCCGTGTCGAGCTGCCGTGGCGAACCGTCACCGCCGCACCCGAGGATGTGCCGACGCTCGAGGCGGCCGAACGCCAGCGGCCCTTCGATTTGGAGCGCGGCCCGGTGCTGCGCTTCCTGCTCATCGAATTGCCCAATGCCCGATGGCGTTTGGTTCTGACTGCCCATCACATCGTGATCGACGGCTGGTCGCTGCCGGTATTCGTCAACGAGATGATGATGCTGTACCAGGCCGGCGGAGATCTGTGCGCGCTGCCCGTTGCCCCGCGGCCGTACCGCGATTACATCGGCTGGCTGGCGAGTCGCGATCCCGCTGCCAGCGAACTCATCTGGCGTGAGCACCTGGCCGGCTTGGCCGGCCCTACGCTGCTATCGGCGGCACTGGGCTCGGCAGAGGCGGCCGAGGGGCAACAGACGGCATTACCGCGCACCACCGAACTACGGCTGAGCGCCGAGGAAACCGCCGCCCTGGTCGACGGTGCCCGATCACGTGGCGTCACCCTCAACACGCTGATGCAAATGGCATGGGCGCTGGTGTTGTCCCGGCTCACCGACACCCTCGACGTGGTCTTCGGGGTCACGGTGTCCGGCCGGCCGGCCGAACTGGCGGGCGTGGAGACCATGATCGGCTTGTTCATCAACACCGTGCCGATGCGGGTACGGCTCGACCCAGCCGCCGGCGTCGGCAGGCAATGCCGCGAAGTGCAGCGCAACGCGGCGCTGCTGCGCGAACACAGCTATCTGGGGCATGCTCAATTGCGTGCACTCGGCGGGGTGGGGGAGATGTTCGACACCCTGCTCGTGTACGAGAACTTTCCGCTGGACGGATTGGCCGCCAGCGGCGAATTCGCTACTGCTGGTGCGACATTCAAGCCACATGCGTTGCAGAGCCTGTCCCATTTCCCCATCGCGATCGCTGCCCACATGGCCGGTGGCGAACTCGTGGTG
Source organism: uncultured Actinomycetota bacterium (assembly GCA_963826365.1). Classification (GTDB taxonomy): domain Bacteria; phylum Actinomycetota; class Actinomycetes; order Mycobacteriales; family Mycobacteriaceae; genus Mycobacterium. Next base: position 850,909 of record CAWGXA010000027.1, read on the forward strand.
CTGATCGAAGTGATCGACGGTGCGCTGGGTGCCACCCCCGCCGCCACCTTCGGTCAGCGGGTGCTGACGACCGCCGCGCGGCTGTTGCAGGACTGGGAACGGCCGCTGCGCGATGTCAGCGTCCTGTTCGACGACGAGGCCGTCGGGGTGCGCGCGACGGGCGCGCTCACCTCGCCGGCGATGCGCGGCTTCCACGCGCGCTTCGCCGAGATCGCGGCCAGCGCACCGGACAACACCGCGGTCAGCTGGGCGGACGGCACGCTGAGCTACCGCGAACTGGATACCCGTGCCAACGCGCTGGCCGCCCAGCTCGCCGCCCGCGGGGTGACGGTCGAAACCCCGGTGGCTATCCGGCTTTTTCGCGGTCCGGACTACATCGTCGCGATGCTGGGCGTGCTCAAAGCCGGTGGCATGTGTGTGCCGATGGAACCGGGCATGCCCCCGGAGCGAGTGGATTCGATTCTGCGCCAAACGGGCGCGTCGATCATTGTCGACGAAGACCTGGTGGCCGCAGGCCACGAACACGACTTCCGCCCGGTCGACGTGCCACCGCAGCAGGCCGCCTATGTGGTGTTCACCTCGGGCACTACGGGAGAACCCAAGGGTGTCATAGGAACTCACGCGGCGCTTGGCGCCTACGCCGACGATCATCTGAACGCCGTGTTGCGGCCAGCGGCCGACCGACTGGGCCGGCCGCTGCGTATCGCGCACGGGTGGTCGTTCGCGTTCGACGCCGCCTGGCAGCCGTTGGTCGGGCTGCTCGACGGCCACGGCGTGCACGTCGTCGACGAGCCCACCCAGACCGATGCCGAAGCATTGGTAGCGGCGATCGCCGAGCACGGCATCGACATGATCGACACCACGCCTTCGATGTTTGCCCAACTCACCGCGTGTGGTTTGCTGACGACGGTTCCGCTGGCGGTGCTGGCGCTGGGCGGCGAAGCGGTCGGCAGCTCCGCGTGGGCCCTGATCCGCGCCGAGTGCGCGCGCACTGCAATGACGGCCTACAACTGCTACGGCCCCACGGAGACCACCGTCGAGGCGGTGGTGGCCGCCATCGCCGAGTACGACGAGCCGTCGATCGGACGACCGACCCACCACACCCGCGGCTACGTGCTGGACTCCGCGCTGCGGCCGGTGCCGCGCGGGGCGACCGGTGAGCTCTACCTGGCCGGCCCTCAGCTGGCCCGTGGATATCTCGGGCGCCCAGCCGAGACCGGTCAGCGGTTCATCGCCGATCCATTCTCGGTAGGCGAACGGATGTACCGCAGTGGCGATCTGGTGCGTCGCGGATCGGATGACTCACTGCAATACGTGGGTCGCGCCGACGCGCAGGTGAAGATTCGCGGCTACCGGGTCGAGCCGGGCGAGATCGCCGCCGCGCTCGAATCACATCGGGCCGTCCGGCACGCCGGAGTTCTGGTGCGACAACGCCAAGGCGCCGCCCGGCTGACCGCCTACGTGGTGATGTCTGACGCGGCGGCACCGTCGGCCGCAGAGCTGCGCGGCATGCTGGGCTCCCGGTTGCCGCGCTACATGATTCCGCATCGCATCGTCACCGTCGACGAAATTCCGTTGACCACCAACGGCAAGCTCGACGAAGCGGCGCTGAGCGCTTTCGATGCCGCCGAGGCCACGGTCGAATCCGAACCCGAAACGGCGACCGAAACCGCACTGGCTGAACTGCTTTCCGAGCTGTTGCACCAACCGCGCGTCGACGTCGCCGCCGACTTTCTGCAGCTAGGTGTAGACAGCATCATGGCGTTGTCCGTGGTACAGGCGGCGCGAGCCCGCGGAATTGCGTTGCGCGCCAGGCTGATTCTCGAATGTGGGAACATCCGTGAGCTGGCCGAAGCCATCGATTCAGAGGCCATCGCCGCCACCCGGGATGACGAAGAAAGCACCGGGCCAATGCCGTTGCTGCCCAACGGCCGATGGCTCTACGAATACGGCGAGCCGCGCAGGCTGGCACAGACCGAGGCCATCCGGCTGCCCGAGAGCGTCACCCGCGAGCAGCTGCATGCCGCGTTGGCCAGCGTCGTCGAGGGACACGAGGTGCTGCGCGTTCGCCTGGACCGCGCCGCGATGACCTTGGTTCCGATGCCGCCCACCGACATTCTCGCCGAGATTCTCACCGAGGTGCAGGTCGGCGAGGATCTGCAGGCGACGGTGCCCGGACACGTCGCCCAAGCCGTCGACCGCCTCGACCCCGAGCGGGGAGCCCTGCTGACCGCGATATGGCTTCGGCCCGAGACCGGGCAGAGCGTCCTGCTGCTGGCGGTGCACGTCTTGGCGATGGATCCGGCGTCGTGGCGAGTGGTTCTCGGCGAACTGGACACCGCCCTGCAGGCGCTGGCCTCCGGGCACTCACCCGCACCCATTCGCGAGTACACCAGTTACCGCCGCTGGGCCGCCGCACTGACCGGGCGCGCGAATCAGCTTGACACCGAGGAATTCTGGGCCGCTCAACTCGAAGGCGAGGATCCCGCCCTCGGCGCCCGCAGGCTCGATCCGGGTCGCGACCGGGCCCGCGATGTGATCGTCCGGATGGCCGTCACCGACGCCGACATCACCCGTCGGCTGGTGGATTCCGGTCTGCCGTTACCCACGTTGCTGATCGCCGCCACCGCGGCGATGGTGACCCGCTGGCGACAGATCCGCAACCAGCCCACGCCGCCGCCGCTGCTGGCGCTGGAAACACATGGCCGCGCCGACGGTTTGGTAGATGGGCCGGGCGCGTACACCATCGACACCAGCGATACCGTCGGACTGCTCAGCTCCATCTATCCGGTGCGGGTGGACGCAACCGATCCGCGACACGTCGGCGAGCAACTCGCGGCGATCCCTGGTCACGGCCTCGATTTCGGGCTGCTGCGCTATCTGCGGGCGGACACCGCTGCGCGCCTCGCCGAGTTGCCCGGCCCGCAGCTGCTGCTGAACTATCTGGGCGCCGCCCACACCGGAGGCGGGGCCGCGCTGACACCGGCGCGCGAGCTGCTTGCCGGGGTATCACCACAGCCAGAGCCCGACCTGGCGGTGCGCCACGAGCTCACCATCATGGCCACTGTGCTGCCATTCGACGGACAGCGGATGCTGGCCGCGCAGTGGCGGGCACCGGCCGACATTCTTGACGACGCGGATATCGCTGCGTTGCAAAAACTTTGGGTTGAATCGTTGCGGGAGATGGTGAAATGAGCACGCTTGCGGTTTTAGGTGCCGGTGTCAAAGGGGTCGCCGTGGCGGCCAAGGCATCGGTACTGCGTGACATGGGGGTCGAGGCGCCCGAGGTCATCGCGGTCGAACGCACCGGGGTCGGGGCGAACTGGCAGGCGAGCGGCGGCTGGACCGACGGGGCGCACCGGCTGGGTACCAGCCCGGAGAAAGACGTCGGCTTTCCCTACCGGTCGTCGTTGGTGCCGCGGCGCAACGCCGAACTCGACGAACGGATGACCCGGTACAGCTGGCAGTCCTATCTGATCGCGAACGGGTTGTTCGCCCAGTGGATTGACCGCGGCAGGCCGGCGCCACCGCATCGCAGGTGGAGCCAGTACCTGGCGTGGGTTGCCGACCATGTCGGCCTGAAGGTGGTGCATGGCGAGGTCGACGGGCTGTCGGTGACGGGCGACCACTGGGCGCTGCACACCCACGAAACCACCGTGCACGCAGACGGTTTGATGATCACCGGGCCGGGCCAAGCCGAAAAATCCTTGTTGCCCGGCAACCCGCGAATGTTGTCGATCGCCCAATTCTGGGATCGCGCCGCCGGCCACGACCGCATCAATGCCGAGCGCGTCGCGGTGATCGGCGGCGGCGAGACGGCCGCGTCGATGCTCAATGAGCTGTTCCGGCACCGAGTCTCGACCATCACCGTCATCTCGCCGCAGGTGACGCTGTTCACCCGTGGCGAGGGCTTCTTCGAGAACTCGCTGTTCTCTGACCCCACCGACTGGACCGCCCTGACGTTGCAGGAACGCCGCGACGCGCTGGCCCGTACCGACCGGGGCGTGTTCTCGGCGAACGTCTCCGAAGCGCTGCTGGCCGACGACCGGATCCATCACCTGCGTGGCCGGGTCGCGCACGCGGTGGGCCGCGACGGGCAGATCCGGTTGACGCTGTCCACCAACCGGGGAAGTGAAAACCTGGAGACGGTTCATGGCTTCGATCTCGTCATCGACGGCTCCGGCGCCGACGCGCTCTGGTTCACCTCGCTGTTCAGCCAGGACGCACTCGACGTGCTCGAGCTGGGTCTGGGCGGACCGCTGACCGCTGACCGGCTGCAGGAATCGATCGGCTACGACTTGGCCGTCACCGACGTCACACCCAAGCTGTTCCTGCCCAACCTGTCCGGACTGACGCAGGGCCCAGGATTTCCCAACCTAAGCTGTCTCGGTCTGCTGTCAGATCGGGTACTCGGGTCTACAGCCGGCCCGGCGGGTATGTCCAGCTACCAAACGATGATGGAGAAACGATGAGCACCAACCCCTTCGATGACGACAACGGCACGTTCTTCGTCCTGGTCAACGACGAGGAGCAGCACAGCCTGTGGCCTGCGTTCAGCGACGTCCCGGCCGGCTGGCGGGTGGTGTACGGCGAGGCAACCCGGGCCGAGTGCCTGGAGTACACCGAACAGAACTGGCCGGACATCCGGCCGAAAAGCCTGCGCGATTCGGTAGCCGCACGCCGACCGGCCGACTAGTCGACGGGTACAAATTCTGGGCTGCTACACAGCTTGAGCACAGATTAGTCAGGGCAATCCCACGTAGCATCTGTCACAAGGTGCACAATTGCACCATCTGCACCATGCGATGGCGTCGAGCGACAGCTCGTCCCGTCCATGGCTAACGAGGGGGAACCATGAAATCTGTGAAAGCCATTGCCACCGGTGTGGCGGCCCTGGGCGCCCTTGGCGCCGCGGCCATCGGCGTGACTTCGATCGCAGCCGTTTCGGCTGCTAGTCCGGCTCAAGTGCAGCTGGCCGCCGTTGGCGCGCCACTTCCGCAGGACCCGCCGCCGGCGGTGCCTGCCCCGGCTCCCGACGCCAACCTCCCGACCTCGGACCAGTTGACGGGCGTGCTCAATAGCCTCGCCGACCCCAGCGTTCCGTTCGCGAACAAGAGCAATCTGGTCGAGGGCGGCATCAGCGGGACCCAGGCACACCTGGCCGACCACGAGTTCAAGAAGGCGGCCGACAAGGGCGACTTCCCGTTGTCGTTCAACATCAGCAACATCGCGCCGGGCGCCGCGGGTTCGGTGACCGCCGATGTTGTGGTCTCGGGCCCGAGGATCACGACTCCGGCGACGCAGAACATCACGTTCATCAACCAGGGCAGCTGGGTGCTCTCGCGCGCGTCGGCGATGCAGCTCATCCAAGCCGCGGGACACTGACCCGCATCAGGTACGTTCATCGGCATTGAAGGGGGATCCATGAAATCCGTAGTAATCAGCGCGGCAGCGTTGGCCGTCATCGGCGGCGCAGCCGCAGGACTCAGCGCTGTCGCGGCCCAGAGCGGGCCGGCCCAGGTGCAACTGGCCGCATTTGGCGCGCCGCTGCCGCTGGACCCGCCGCCACCTCCGCCGCCCGCGCCGGTGGGGCAGGGTCTGCCGACCCCGGAGCAGCTGACCAACCTGTGCATCCAGGCCACCGACCCGGGCGTCGGCTACACCACTAAGGTCGGCCTGGTCGAAAACGGCATCAACCCGGAGGAGGGCCACACTGCCGATCACGACCTGCGCAAGGCCTTTCGGAACGGGAATTTCCCGGAGACCTTCACCGTGACGAACGTCGTGCCGGCCGGGCCGAACATGGCCGCCGCCCAGGTGGCGATCGGCGGTCCGAAGTTCGCCGGACCGGTGACCAAGCAACTGGTGTTCGTCCAGCAGGGTGGTAACTGGGTGCTGCAGCACGACGCCGCGCTGGCGCTGCTGCAGGCGGCGACGGCGACCGACTAGCCCGTCACGGCGCGCACGTCGAGTCGGGCGATGCGCGCCGGGTCGGCCAGCACGTCGATCGCGGCGATTACTCCGTCGCGCACGACGAACGCCATGATCGCGCTGGGCTGTCCGGCGATGACGATCACCGCGCCAGCAGCGCCGTTGACGACCGCGGCGCGCACTTCCCGTTCGGGTCCGGCGTAGCCACGTGCCAGCTTGGCTACCGACGAAGCGCCCTCGGCGCGGATCAGGCCGGTGCCGAAGTCGCCGCGCAACACCACGTCGGGATCCAGCACCGACACCAGCCGGTCGAAGTCACCGGTGCGCCCGGCCGCAAAGAATGCGTCGACGGCCGCGCGCTGTACAGCCAGGTTGGCATCGGGAACCGGATCCGCCTGCTGGATGCGCCGGCGCGCCCGGCTGGCCAGCTTGCGGGTCGCCTCCGGCGTGCGGTCGACGATGGGCGCGATCTGGTCGAACGGGACGGTGAAGACGTCGTGCAGGACGAACGCCAGGCGCTCGGCCGGCGGCAACGTGTCCAGCACGACGAACAACGCCAGACCCACCGCGTCGGCCAGCATCGCCCGGTGTTCGGGGTCGGATTCGCCGTGCGCGTCGACAATCGGATCCGGCAGCTGGGCCACCGGTTCTTCCCGGCCACGGGCATGGCGGTCGCGCAAGGTGTTCAGGCAGATGCGGGCTACCACGGTGGTCAGCCACGCATCCAGATTGACGATGGGTCGCCCACCGGCGGAATCCGCGCCGCTCAGCCGCAGCCAGGCCTCCTGCACGGCGTCCTGAGCGTCGTCGACCGAGCCCAGCATCCGGTAGGCGATGGCGCCCAGCTGCGGCCGAGCCGTCTCGAAACGCGCCGCCAACGACGGATCGGCGATCACGTGCCTGCGCCGTCGGGCAGGGCGCACACCCGGTCACCGCAGCAGCCGGACGACCCGATGTCGAGTGCGATGTTGAACCGCGCCCGCAGATTGCCCAGCGTGATGACGTGGGTGAGTCCAACGAGCTGCGGCGTGTCGAAGTGGGCGCGCAGGCCGTCGAAAAGCCGGTCGCTCACCTCGACCGGAGTGCGGCTGATCGCGGTGGCGTACTCCAAGATCAGCTTGTCGACCTCGGAGAAGCAGGAAGCGTTGCGGTAGTCGGCCATCGCGAGCAGCTCTTCGTCGGTAAGACCCCACTGCCGGGCGATCTGTGAACCGAGGTCGATGCAGTACTCGCAGCGCACCGTCGTCGCCGATTTCAGCTCGGCCAGCGCGCGCTGACGCGGACTGAGGATGTCCAGCTTCGACTCGGCCTGCTCGAGCCGGCCGTACGCATTGAGCAGCCTGGGGATGTGCGCATACATTCGCAGCGGTTCGAGCATCCCGGTCGTCTCCAGACCGGTCAGCTGCGCCAGCTTGCGCTTGGTGAAGAAGAAGGCGATTTTGGCGCCCAGGCCGGCGTCGTGGTCACTGACGCCCTGAAGACGAGACATGGCGATCCTTCCGGACAGCGGTGCGGACCTTGTTGGCCCTCACTACCTCGACACCCGGCGACGGCTCAACGTGACCGTCAATGCCCGAACGTCGAACCCGATCCCTGGGTCTGCTCGCTCAACGGCACATCCATGTCGAACACCCGGGCATGGAACACGGTGCGATTCCGCAGCGCGGCGCGCACCGCCCGGTGCAGGCCGTCCTCCAGATAGATGACGCCCTTCCACCGCACCGCGTGCGGGAAGAGGTCGCCGTAGAAGGTGGAGTCCTCCGATAGCAGCCGATCGAGCGCGAGAACTGTTGTGGTGGTGACTAATTCGTCGAGTCGAATCTGCTGAGGCGGTATCTGGGACCAGTCCTTGTAGGACAGTCCATGTTCCGGGTACGGCTTGCCATCCCGCACACCCTTGAAGATCATCGGCGGATAATTCCTGCCACGTCGCCCAGGCCCGACGGATACATGCTGGATAGGCTAGTCGGAGAAGTTGCCGGCGGTGCGGTGCTTTCCGGGGCTCCGAGTCGTCGAGCTGGCGAGGCGAGCACCTTCTGAGACCGTAAAATGGACGTGATTAAGGAGGTTGCAGCCGATGGGGAGTGCCGACGATCGTCGCTTCCAGGTGCTGCATGCCATCGTTGCGGACTTCGTCGCCACCCAGGAACCGATCGGCTCCAAGTCCCTCGTTGATCGGCACAACTTGGGCGTATCCAGCGCCACCGTCCGCAACGACATGGCCGTGCTCGAGGCCGAGGGCTACATCACCCAGCCGCATACCAGCTCCGGTCGGGTGCCCACCGAGAAGGGCTACCGCGAGTTCGTGGACCGGCTCGACGACGTCAAACCGCTTTCCTCGGCGGAGCGGCGGGCCATTCAGAGTTTCCTGGAGTCCGGTGTCGATCTCGACGACGTGCTGCGGCGTGCGGTGCGGCTGTTGGCCCAGCTGACCCGCCAGGTGGCAGTGGTGCAGTACCCGACCTTGTCGACGTCGACCGTTCGCCATCTGGAAGTGATCGCGGTGACACCGGCCCGGCTGCTGATGGTGGTTATCACCGACTCCGGCCGGGTGGATCAGCGCATCGTCGAGCTCGGCGATGTCATCGACGACCACCAGCTCGGCCAGCTGCGCGAGATGCTCGGCCAGGCGCTGGAAGGCAAGAAGTTGGCGGCGGCCTCGGTGGCGGTCGCCGACCTCGCGGCCCAGCTGGGTGGCGGCGGGGGGCTGGGTGACGCGGTCGGCCGCGCGGCGACGGTGCTGCTGGAGTCGCTGGTGGAACACACCGAAGAGCGGCTGCTGATGGGCGGCACAGCGAACCTGACCCGCAACGCCGCGGATTTCGGTGGCTCGCTGCGCTCCGTCCTGGAGGCCCTCGAGGAGCAGGTGGTAGTGCTGCGGTTGCTGGCCCACCAGCAGCAGGCCGGCAAGGTGACGGTACGGATCGGTCACGAAACGGCCGCAGAGCAGATGGCGGGCACCTCGATGGTGTCCACCGCCTATGGCAACGCCGATACTGTGTATGGCGGGATGGGTGTGCTGGGGCCCACCCGGATGGACTATCCGGGAACTATCGCCAGCGTCGCCGCAGTTGCTCTTTATATTGGCGAAGTCCTGGGTGCTCGATGAGCGCGCACCTGCAAAGCTTTGAGGACAGCCGCGCGGACGCGGCTTAAAACCCCCTTCTAGGAGAGTCAGGCGTGGCACGCGACTATTACGGGCTGCTCGGCGTGAGCAGAAACGCCAGCGATGCGGAGATCAAACGCGCGTACCGCAAATTGGCGCGCGAACTGCATCCCGACGTCAACCCCGATGAGGCCGCGCAGGCGAAGTTCAAGGAGATCAGCGCCGCCTACGAAGTGCTCAGCGACCCGGAGAAACGCCGGATTGTCGACCTCGGTGGGGATCCGCTGGAAAACGCCGCAGCATCGGCGGGTGGATTCGGCGGGTTCGGCGGCTTGGGCGATGTGTTCGAGGCCTTCTTCGGCGGCGGCTTCAGCGCAGGTTCGACGTCGCGCGGCCCGATCGGCCGGGTTCGCCCAGGCTCGGACTCGCTGCTGCGGATGCGGCTGGATCTCGAAGAGTGCGCGACCGGGGTGACCAAACAGGTCACCGTCGAAACCGCGGTGTTGTGCGACCGCTGTCAGGGCAAGGGCACCAACGGCGATTCCGCGCCGATCCCGTGTGACACCTGCGGTGGCCGCGGCGAGGTGCAGACGGTGCAGCGCTCGCTGCTGGGCCAGGTGATGACGTCACGCCCGTGCCCCACCTGCCGCGGTGTCGGCGTGGTCATCCCCGACCCGTGCCATCAGTGCATGGGCGACGGCCGGATCCGGGCCCGCCGGGAGATCAGCGTCAAGATCCCCGCCGGTGTCGGCGACGGCATGCGGGTTCGGCTGGCCGCCCAGGGCGAGGTCGGGCCCGGGGAGGACCGGCCGGTGACTTGTATGTCGAGGTCCACGAGCAGGCCCATGACATCTTCGTGCGCGATGGCGACGACCTGCACTGCACGATTTCGGTGCCGATGATCGACGCAGCGCTGGGCGTGACAGTCACCGTCGACGCCATCCTGGACGGCATCAGCGAAGTCACCATTCCGCCCGGCACTCAGCCGGGTGCGATCATCACCCTGCGCGGCCACGGAATGCCGCAGTTGCGGTCCACCAATCGGGGCAATCTGCATGCTCACGTCGATGTCGTGGTCCCCTCGCGGCTCGACCACCAGGACGCCGAGCTGCTGCGTGAGCTGAAGACTCGTCGCAGCCGCGACGTGGCCGAGGTCCGCTCGACACACAACGGCAGCGGCGGCTTGTTCAGCCGACTGCGCGAGACGTTCACCGGGCGCTAGTCGGGAGCCGTCGGAGGGCCCACGCAGATGGTCGCGACGCTGTTTTATGTCGATGCACTGCCGGAATCCGGCGGGTTAGCCGTCGTTGGCGGCGACGAAGGGTTCCACGCGGCCACGGTGCGTCGGATACGTCCCGGTGAGCAGCTGGTGCTCGGCGACGGGGCCGGCGGCCTGGCCCACTGCCTCGTCGAGCAGGCCGGACGGGACGGGTTAGCTGCCCGGGTGCTGGATCGCTGGAGCGTTGCGGGTGCGCAGCCGGCCGTGACGGTGGTGCAAGCGCTGCCCAAGTCCGAGCGCTCGGAGTTGGCGATCGAATTGGCCACCGAGGCCGGCGCCGATGCGTTTGTGGCCTGGCAGGCCGACCGTTGCGTGGCCAACTGGCAGGGCGCCCGGGCCGACAAGGGTCTGCGCAGGTGGCGTGCCGTGGTCCGGTCGGCGGCTCGGCAATCCCGACGGGCCCACATCCCGCCCGTCGACGGAGTGCTGTCCACTGCGGCGCTCACCCAGCGGATCCGCGACGAAGTAGCCGTCGGCGCGCTGGTACTGGCCTTGCACGAGTCGGCGACCAACCGGCTCTCGGATGTCGCTGTTGGGCAAGCAAACTCACTGGTTCTGCTGGTCGGTCCGGAAGGCGGCATCACGCCGGACGAGCTCGCCGCGTTCGTGGCGGTCGGCGCCGTCGCGGTTCGGCTGGGCCCGCAGGTGCTGCGGACGACCAGCGCGGCCGCGGTGGCGCTGGGCGCGCTCGGCGTGCTCACGCCCCGATGGGATCAACCCGGCGAGGTCGGGCCAACGGCGCCGCTGACAGCTGACCAACCACAGCCCCCGGCGTAGACTAAAGCAGCCGAATCCACCCTGACGAGCCGTGAAGGAAGGCATCGAAAACCACGTGACGCCACGCGAGACCAGCGCTGCCAACGCAGCTGGGGCCCTGCAGGCCGACGCTCAGGTTCGCAGCAGTATCGACGTTCCGCCCGATCTCGTCATGGGCTTGCTGGGTTCGGCAGACGAAAACTTACGGGCGCTGGAACGCACCCTGAACGCCGATCTGCATGTGCGCGGCAACACCGTCACCCTCACCGGTGAACCAGCCGATGTCGCGCTGGCCGAGCGGGCGCTCTCCGAGTTGATCGCCATTGTCGCCAACCACCAGCCGTTGACACCCGAGGTGGTGCGGCACAGCGTCGCCATGCTCGTCGGCACCGGCAACGAGTCACCGGCCGAGGTGCTCACCCTGGACATCTTGGCGCGCCGCGGCAAGACGATCCGGCCCAAGACGCTCAACCAGAAGCGCTACGTCGACGCCATCGACGCCAACACCATCGTGTTCGGCGTCGGGCCGGCTGGTACCGGCAAGACGTACCTGGCCATGGCGAAGGCGGTCAACGCACTGCAGTCCAAGCAGGTGAGCCGCATCATCTTGACCCGTCCCGCGGTGGAAGCCGGTGAGCGCCTTGGCTTTTTACCGGGCACGCTGAGCGAAAAGATCGATCCGTACCTGCGGCCGCTGTATGACGCGCTCTACGAGATGATGGATCCCGAGCTGGTCCCCAAGCTGATGTCCGCCGGCGTCATCGAAGTCGCCCCGCTGGCCTATATGCGCGGTAGGACGTTGAATTCGGCCTTCATCGTCCTCGACGAGGCGCAGAACACCACCGCCGAGCAGATGAAGATGTTCCTGACTCGGTTGGGTTTTGGATCCAAGATCGTGGTCACCGGGGATATCACCCAGATCGATCTTCCCGGCGGCGCCACATCGGGCCTGCGCTCGGCGATTGGCATCCTCGACAACGTCGATGACATCCACATCGCCGAGCTGACCAGTGCGGATGTCGTGCGCCATCGGCTGGTTTCGGAGATCGTCGACGCCTACGCCAGGCACGAAGAGCCCGGCTCGGGAGTGAATCGGGCGGCTCGGCGGGCCTCGGGTGCCCGCAGTCGACGATGATGCCTGCGGTGAGCGTCTTATGAGCATCGAAGTATCCAACGAGTCGGGCATCGACGTCTCGGAAGCCGAACTGGTCAGTGTCGCGCGGTTTGTCATCGCCAAGATGGACGTCAATCCGGCCGCCGAGCTGTCGATGGTGCTGTTGGACACCGCGGCGATGGCCGATCTGCACGTGCGTTGGATGGACCTGCCCGGGCCGACCGACGTGATGAGTTTCCCGATGGACGAACTCGAGCCGGGTGGCCGCCCCGACGCGCCCGAGCCGGGGCCGTCGATGCTGGGCGACATCGTGTTGTGCCCGGAGTTCGCCGCCGAGCAGGCGGCCGCGGCGGGCCACAGCCTCGGTCATGAGCTGGCGCTGTTGACGATTCACGGGGTGCTGCACCTGCTCGGCTACGACCACGCCGAGCAGGAAGAGGAGAAGGAGATGTTCGCCCTGCAGGGTCGAATACTCGAAGAATGGGTCGCCGAACAGGTCGAGGCCTATCGGCTTGACCGTCAGGACGAAAAAGACCGCCAATTGCTGGACAAGTCAAGGTATTTCGACCATTGAGTCCCGATAAGGCTGCCTACGGGCAGACCTGCTTGACCCAGTCACCAATGGTTTTATCCGCCTGATCGGCAGTTGGGTCGGATGCTTGAAGGCCACCGGTGGAGACAAAGTGTTCGATGGCTTGCTTCACTGAGTCAGGCGGACTTGGCTTTTCCAGAATGTCGGCTGCGGATCGGGCGGCCTGCGTGGTCGACGCCATGGTGAGGTTCATCCGGCTTCCCATCAGGCCCAGACACGTGTCCGGATCCACCTTTCCGTTATCCGCATTCGCGGGTGCCGCAAGAACCAGCGCGCTGAAGATGGCGACGAAAGCAACGACAGCTCGCATAATTGTCCCGATTCTCAATTGCGGTTCGCCCTCTACTAAATCCGCAAGGATAATGGCAGGCGTCGGATCGCAAACGGTAGCACCGATGTCACCTCAGCCGCAGCCCGATTCAGCAACCGATAGGAACGCAGATGACCAGAAGCCAGCCAGGCCCAAGCGCGGCCGGTATCGGTGCTCTTGAGCTGTTCGCCCCGGATGGCAGCTGCGTGGCCACGCTGATCAAGCAGGTCGCACACCAATCGATCCAAATCGCGGTACCTGACCGGGCGCGGGAAGACTGGCCGCGGCCCGGCGACACAGAACGGACGGGGCTGCACTGGCCGGAACCCGACAAATGGTTCTTTCCGAACACCGACACCCTGCGCCAGCGAATGGACGAGCTACTCAACGACGAACAGCGGGACAAGGGCGGCTTTTTCCTGTAAGCGTCTGGGTGCGAATGTAGCTGCCTCGCAACGCAATACGCTGCAAGCTCGAATATGGTTGCAATGCAGTGTGATTGCGCGGTCAGGTGGAGTTCGTAGCCGGCCCGCTCCGGTTAAGGGTTACCCATCGTCGAGCACTGCACCATGGAGTTTTCACCGGCACCGGCGCTGGACTTTGTGTCTTTCACCGTTCCATTGACACTGACCTGGCAGGTCGTCTTCTGACCGGTGGGAACCGCGGTCACGACCAGCATCGACGTCGGACTGGGGTCCTTGTTGGTAATCGACATGGACCACGGAACCGGCTGATTGCTCAGTTGCTGTAAGGACCCTGTCGCGTCGTAGTACGACACTCCCGCCAGTGGGGCGTCCGAGGTCACGGTGTACACGACCGCATCGCCCACAGCCGCCGCCGCGCCCGGCGCGGTTATCAGCGAGGCTCCTACTAGTAACACACCACCGGCTGCCGCAAACTTCGTTCTGCTCATCAGTGCCCCTCGTTCCCCGAAGAAGCCCCCATTTGACGGTCGTAGTGTCCGCCTGTTTTGGCGTGCCTGCAAGATTTGTGGGCCCAGCCTTGAATGCGCAGGCGTCACCGCGTCCACACCACCGGGACCGGCTACTTCCTGTAATGCGAATGATCAAGCCTGTAACCTTTGAATTCAACAGGTCACCATAGGATTCGGAGCACGTGAGTGGACTCGGCCTGCAAGTAGAAGAAGTGATGGAGCAAAACATCAAGTCAAGGAATTTCGGACTTTGACCGGACTGAGTCAGCTGCTCGGCGCGATCGCTCTGATCGGTCTGGGTGCGCTTTTCGCGGCGATCGACGCCGCCATCAGCACGATGTCGCTGGCGCGGGTCCAGGAGCTGGTGCGCGATGAGCGACCCGGTGCCCGCTCCTTGGCCAAGGTGATGGTCGACCGGCCGCGCTACATCAACTTAGTAGTGCTGCTGCGCAACACATGTGAAATCACTGCCACCGTGCTGCTGGTGGTGTTCCTCTACGACAATTTCGGCCTGAAGTGGGGGTTGTTCGGTGCCGCGGCCATCATGGTGCTGACCAGCTTCGTCATCATCGGGGTGGGCCCACGCACCCTCGGTCGCCAGCATGCGTATTCCATTGCGTTGGTGATGGCCCTTCCACTGCAAGTGATTTCGTGGCTGTTGATGCCGATCAGCCGGTTGCTGGTGGTGGTGGGTAACGCGATCACGCCGGGACGGGGCCTCCGGAACGGGCCGTTCGCGTCCGAGATCGAGTTGCGCGAAGTCGTCGATCTGGCTCAGCAGCGCGGCGTTGTCGCCGCCGACGAACGCAAGATGATCCAGTCGGTCTTCGAACTCGGTGATACGCCGGCCCGCGAGGTGATGGTGCCGCGCACCGAGATGATCTGGATAGAGAGCGACAAGTTCGCCAGTCAGGCGACGAACTTGGCCGTGCGCAGTGGCCATTCCCGCATTCCGGTGATCGGCGAAAACGTCGACGACATCGTCGGGGTCGTGTACTTGAAAGACCTTGTACAGCATACCTTTTTGGCGGATGGCGGTGGTCGGGACATCACGGTGGCGCAGGTGATGCGCCCCGCCGTGTTCGTGCCGGACAGCAAGCCGTTGGATGCGCTGCTGCGTGAAATGCAGCTCGATCGCAACCACATGGCGCTACTCGTCGACGAGTACGGGGCGATCGCCGGCCTCGTCAGTATCGAAGACGTGCTCGAGGAGATCGTCGGTGAGATCGCCGACGAGTACGACGCCGAGGAGACGGCTCCGATAGAAGACTTGGGCGACAAACACTTTCGCGTGTCTGCGCGACTGCCAATCGAGGACATTGGCGAACTGTACGGCGTGGAATTCGACGACGACCTCGACATCGACACCGTGGGCGGCCTGCTTGCGCTGGAATTGGGCCGGGTTCCGCTGCCGGGCGCCGAGGTCGTCTCGCATGGTTTGCGGCTGCACGCCGAGGGCGGCCCCGACCATCGGGGACGGGTGCGGATCGGTACCGTCCTGCTGAGCCCGGTTGACTCCGACGGCTCCGAGGGGGAGGACGATCATCATGGCTAACCCGTGGCACTGTCAACGCCGAACGTGCACTCACTGCGAAAAACGCGCGCCAAACTCGCACTTGTTGCACGCTCGGCGAAACGAGCGCCCGTATGGCTGAATTCCGTTCGGGCTTCGTATGTTTCGTGGGGCGCCCAAACACCGGCAAGTCGACGCTGACGAACGCTCTGGTCGGCACCAAGGTGGCCATCACCTCGAAACGGCCGCAGACCACCCGGCACACCATTCGCGGGATCGTGCACCGGGAGAACTTCCAGATCATCCTGGTCGACACGCCGGGACTGCACCGCCCGCGCACCCTGCTGGGCAAGCGGCTCAACGAACTGGTCCGCAACACTTACACCGAAGTCGACGTCATCGGGCTGTGCATCCCGGCCGACGAGGCCATCGGTCCGGGTGACCGCTGGATCGTCGAGCAGATCCGCACGGTCGCCCCGAAAACCAAACTGGTCGTCGTTGTCACCAAGATCGACAAGGTGCCCAAGGATCGGGTACTCGCTCAGCTGGTCGCGGTCGCCGAGCTGGTCGACAACGCCGCTGAGATCATCCCGGTCTCGGCGACAGCCGGTACCCAGGTCGATGTGCTGATCGACGTGCTGGCCGCCGCGCTGCCGACCGGGCCGGCCTATTACCCGGACGGTGAGCTGACCGACGAACCTGAAGAGATTTTGATGGCCGAGCTCATCCGCGAGGCCGCCCTGGAGGGAGTACGTGATGAATTACCGCACTCCCTGGCGGTAGTGATCGACGAGGTCAACCCACGGGAAGGCCGCGATGACCTGATCGACGTATACGCGGTGCTCTACGTCGAGCGGGACAGCCAGAAGGGGATCATCATCGGCAAGGGCGGGGGCCGGCTGCGCGAGGTGGGGACCGCGGCACGCGTTCAGATCGAGAAGCTGCTGGGCACGAAGGTCTATCTCGACTTACGGGTCAAGATCGCCAAGAACTGGCAGAGTGACCCCAAACAGCTTGGACGACTTGGGTTTTAGTGCGATCTAATCCTGCGGGTGGATGTGGTCATGCTCCCACCACGCCTTCGGCTGCTTGGCCGCCCAACCGTTTACCGCCTCGAGTTCGGCGGCCAGCGAAATGAGCATGCCTTCGCTATTGGCCGGACCCATCAGCTGCACCCCGATCGGTAAGCCCTCGGCGGTGAACCCCGCCGGCACGTTGATCGACGGCCAGCCCAGCACATTCCACGGCCACGTCACCGGGCATGCCCGGATCATCGCCCGGTCGGTGCGGAACCCGCCAAACCGGTCGAAGTAGCGCGCCAGCGGCGGTGGTTGGGCGGTGGTCGGTGCCAGCACCACATCGACGATGTCGAAGATCGAGCCCACCCGGCGCTGCAGCGCGGGTTCATGCAGCCGCGTATTGCGCAGAATCGCCTCTCCCAGGAAGTGGCCCACCCGCAGATTGGCCACGGTGCGCGGGTCCCAGACGATGCCGTCGCCCAGCCGCTCCTCCCATTCCCGTAGGCCCGCAGTCGACCGGGACAGGAAATCCCATCCCAACCGCACGCCGTAGTCCGGGTTGCCGGTCACGACCGTGTGGCCGAGCAGTTGGAGTTGTTTGCTGGCGGCCCGGATGGCGGCCAGGATCTCGGGGTGCAGCTTGGACCGGAAGAAGGTGTACGGAAACCGGGTGGATAACGCGATGTTGAGCAGACCCGGCGCCTTCCCGACATAGTCGGACGCCGTGATCGGGGGCGGCTTGTGCCGATCGCCGTCGACATTGCCGGACGCGGCGTCGAGCACCAGCGCCGCATCCGCGACCGTGCGGGCAAGCACCCCGTTGACCGTGATGCCGTTGAACGCCTCCGGCAACGGCCAGGTGGAAATCCGGCCACGCTGCGGTTTGATCCCCACCAGGTGGGTCCACGCCGCCGGGATGCGGACGCTGCCGGCGCCATCCGACCCGATAGCGGCGGTCACCAGGCCCGCAGCCACCGCCGCCGCGCTACCACCCGACGACCCTCCCGGGGTGTGCCGCCGTGACCAGGGATTGCGGGTGTGGCCGAAGCCAGGTCCGCTGGTAAACGGCCATTGGCCCAGTTCACAGGTGTTGGTCTTGCCGACGATCACCGCGCCGGCGGCCTTGAGGCGACGAACCACCTCGGCATCCTGGGTGGCGGGGCGGACATATCCGTCGGTGCCGAACGCGGTGGGCGTTCCAGCAACGTCGACGTCGTCTTTGACGGCGATCGGGACGCCAAGCAACGGTGCCGTGTCACCGGCGGCTCGTCGCCGGTCGGCGCGCGCAGCGTCGGCCAGCGCGGACTCGGTGAGCACCACCCGGAATGCGTTCAACGTGGACTGGCTGGCATCGATGGCATGCAGCGAACGGCGCACCAATGTGTCGGATGTCACCGATCGGTTGGCCAGCTGATAGAGCAGGTCAGTGAGTGTGGGCAGGCGCTTGCCGCGGGACCCGGAAGCGGACCCGGAACCGGACCCAGAAGCGCCAACCACGGGGTACGAGACTATCGGCGCGGATCCCCGCGATGTCGCAGCGGGGTGCAAAACTATTGAGATGCGGCTATATCGAGACCGGGCTGTGGTGCTGCGCCAACACAAGCTCGGCGAAGCCGACCGGATCGTCACCCTGCTGACTCGCGATCATGGGCTGGTTCGCGCGGTTGCCAAGGGCGTGCGCCGCACCCGCAGCAAATTCGGCGCCCGACTGGAGCCGTTCGCGCACATCGATGCGCAACTGCACCCCGGCCGCAACCTCGACATCGTCACCCAGGTCGTTTCGATCGACGCGTTTGCCACCGACATCGTCAGCGACTACGGCCGCTACACCTGCGCGTGCGCGATGCTGGAAACCGCCGAACGCCTCGCCGGTGAAGAACGGGCGCCCGCCCCGGCTCTGCATCAGCTCACGGTGGGCGCGCTGCGGGCGGTGGCCGATGGCCGCCGTCCGCGCGATCTGCTGCTGGACGCCTATCTGCTGCGTGCCATGGGCATCGCCGGGTGGGCGCCGGCGCTGACCGAATGCGCCCGCTGCGCGAATCCCGGTCCGCACCGGGCGTTTCACATCGCCGCCGGGGGCAGCGTCTGCCCGCACTGCCGCCCGGCCGGTTCGACCACACCGCCGCTGGGTGTACTGGAATTGATGTCCGCGCTGCACGACGGTGATTGGGAGGCCGCGGAGGCGGCACCGCAATCCCACCGCAGCCACGTCAGCGGATTGGTGGCCGCACACCTGCAATGGCATTTGGAACGTCAGCTCAAGACCCTGCCGCTGGTGGAGCGCTACTACCGGGTTGACCGCACTGTCGCCGACCAGCGCGCCGCGCTGATCGGGCAGGATGAGGCTTGTGGTTAAGGAGCGCAAGCTGCGGTCCACGGACTTCCCGCAATGGCCGGCCGCACCCGAGGACTATCCAACTTTTCCCGACAAGTCGACCTGGCCGGTGATCTTCCCGGAGCTGCCGCCGTCCCCCGACGGTGGCCCGCGCCGGCCGCCGCAGCACCCGTCGAAGGCGGCGGCGCCGCGGATTCCGGCCGACCGATTGCCCAATCATGTCGCCATCGTGATGGACGGCAATGGCCGCTGGGCGACCCAACGTGGGCTGCGCCGCACCGACGGGCACCAGGCGGGCGAGGCGGTGGTGATTGACATCGTTTGCGGGGCAATAGAACTCGGGATCAAGTGGCTCAGCCTCTACGCCTTCTCCACCGAGAACTGGAAGCGTTCACCCGAGGAGGTCCGTTTCCTGATGGGCTTCAACCGCGACGTGGTCCGCATGCGCCGGGTGAGTCTCAACGAGCTAGGTGTCCGGATCCGCTGGGTCGGTTCACGGCCGCGGTTGTGGCGCAGCGTGATCAACGAATTGGCGATCGCGGAGGAGATGACGAAGGACAACGACGTCATCACCGTCAACTACTGCGTGAATTACGGCGGCCGCACCGAAATCGCGGAAGCCACAAAGGAAATCGCTCGCTTGGCGGCGGCAGGCCGACTGAACCCGGAGCGGATCACCGAAGCGACGGTTGCCCATCATCTGCAACGGCCCGACATTCCCGATGTAGACCTTTTGCTGCGTACCTCGGGCGAGCAGCGGGTGAGCAATTTCATGTTGTGGCAGGCGGCCTACGCCGAATACATCTTCCAGGACACGCTGTGGCCCGATTATGACCGGCGCGATCTCTGGGCGGCCTGCGAGGAATATGCATCACGTAATCGACGGTTCGGGAGCGCGTAATGCCAACACTGGAGGAACGACTGGAATCACTGCTCGCCGAACTGCTGCCGGTAGAGCAGGAATCCGATGGCGCGCTCACGGTTCACCATGACGCGACCTTCGCGTCGTTGCGGGTGGTGAACATCGCTGAGGACCTGGATTTGGTGTCGCTCACCCAGATCTTGGCCTGGGACCTGCCCTTGACCAAGAAGATCAGCGATCAGGTGGCCAAGCAGGCGCGCGAAAGCAATTTCGGCACCGTGACTCTGGTGGAGAAGGTCAGCGGCTCCGGCAAAGGTGCGTCCAAAACCGCAGATGTGATGCTGCGGTACAACTTTCCCGGCGCCGGCTTGACCGATGCCGCCCTGGGCACCCTGATTCTGCTGGTGCTCGACTCGGGTGCGCAGATACGGCGCTTGCTGACGTCCTGATCGGGCGCAGCCGCCCCGCATCAGCGCCGGCAGTCCGCGCAGGTGCCGAAGATCTCGATGGTGTGGCCGACGTCGGAGAAGCCATGCTCGGCGGCCACTCGCTCCGCCCACTCCTCGACCTCGTGGCCGCCCACTTCGATGGTGGAACCACAGCTGCGGCACACCAGATGGTGGTGATGGTGCTCCGAGCATCTGCGGTACACCGACTCGCCGGTGTCGGTGCGCAGCGTGTCGACCATTCCGGCGGCGGCCATGGATTGAAGCGTCCGGTACACCGTGGTCAGCCCGATATTCTCGCCGCGGCGGCGCAGCTCGTCGTGCAGCTCCTGAGCCGAGCGGAATTCGTCGAGCGTTTCCAGCAGCGTGGAAATCGCCGCGCGCTGGCGGGTGGAGCGGACGCTCGTCGGCGTCACGGTGCGTCCTCGCTGGCGTGCGCCACCGCGTCGACGACGATGTGGGCGAGATGGTGATCGGCGAGCCGGTACAGGACTTCGCGGCCGGATCGCTCCCCGGTGACCACACCCGCTGCCTTGAGAATCTTCAGATGCTGGCTGACCAGCGGCTGTGGTACGCCCAGCGCGTCGACCAGTTCATGCACGCAGCGGTGGGATTCGCGCAATTGCAGCACGATTGCGATCCGCACCGGCGCGGCCAGGGCGCGCAGCAGCTCACCGGCCGCATCGAGAATCTCCCGCCGCGGCGGCACCGGGTATTCGGCGAACGGGGGATGACTCTCGGCCCCCGTCTCGCCGCGTTCATGGGCGGCCACGCTCAGATCTGAGGAGGGCATCACCATGCGAGAGTCATCACCTCGAGAAAGTGCCGGGATAAGGGCAGCTCTCGCCGTAAACAAACAGCGATCAACTTCCTCCACTGTCACATGCATGATGACGCATGTCAAAGACAGCCGACTCGGTCGATACCATGACTGATGTTTTCCGTGCGGCGCATCGCCGTCGCACGCGTCTGCCTGATCTGAGAAAGGGAGTGCACTGCTCCGTGGCGTCCGTTATCGACACCGTCGTCAACCTGGCCAAACGGCGGGGCTTCGTCTATCCCTCTGGTGAGATCTACGGCGGCACGAAATCGGCCTGGGACTATGGGCCGCTCGGCGTTGAGCTCAAAGAGAACATCAAACGGCAGTGGTGGCGTTCCGTGGTCACCGGCCGCGACGACGTCGTCGGACTCGATTCATCGATCATCCTGCCGCGGCAGGTGTGGGTAGCCTCCGGCCACGTCGAGGTCTTCAGCGACCCACTGGTCGAGTCGCTGATCACCCACAAGCGCTATCGGGCCGACCACCTCATCGAGGCCTACGAAGCCAAACACGGGCATCCGCCACCCAATGGGCTGGCCGATATCCGCGACCCGGACACCGGCGAGCCCGGCCAGTGGACCGAGCCGCGCGAATTCAACATGATGCTCAAGACCTACCTCGGACCGATCGAGACCGAGGAGGGGCTGCACTATCTGCGTCCCGAGACCGCGCAAGGCATCTTCATCAACTTCGCCAACGTGGTGACGACAGCGCGCCGCAAGCCGCCGTTCGGTATTGCGCAGATAGGCAAGAGCTTCCGCAACGAGATCACCCCCGGCAACTTCATCTTCCGCACCCGCGAGTTCGAGCAGATGGAGATGGAATTCTTCGTCGAGCCGTCGACCGCGATCCAGTGGCATCAGTATTGGATCGACACTCGTTACCAGTGGTATGTCGACCTCGGCATCGATCCGGAGAATCTGCGGCTCTATGAGCACGCCAAGGACAAGTTGTCGCACTACTCCGACCGCACCGTCGACGTCGAGTACAAATTTGGGTTCCAGGGCAACCCATGGGGCGAGCTGGAAGGCGTCGCCAACCGCACCGATTTCGACTTATCAACTCACGCAAAGCATTCCGGCGCTGACCTGTCGTTCTACGATCAGGTCGCCGACACCCGGTACACGCCCTACGTGATTGAGCCGGCAGCTGGGCTGACGCGTTCGTTCATGGCGTTTTTGATCGACGCCTACACCGAGGACGAGGCTCCCAACGCCAAGGGCGGGATGGACAAGCGCACCGTGTTACGACTCGACCCGCGGCTGGCTCCGGTCAAGGCCGCAGTGCTGCCGCTGTCGCGACATGCGGACTTGAGTCCCAAGGCCCGTGATTTGGCCGCCGAACTGCGCAAGAACTGGAACATCGATTTCGACGACGCCGGCGCCATCGGACGGCGTTATCGCCGCCAGGACGAGGTCGGCACGCCGTTCTGCGTGACGGTGGATTTCGATTCACTGTCCGACGATGCCGTCACCGTGCGTGAGCGCGACACCATGACCCAGGAGCGGGTGGGGATGAACGCGGTCGCCGATTATCTGGCGGTGCGGCTCAAGGGCGGCTAGCCCGGAACGAGGCGTTTGAGTAAAGCCGCGGTTTTTGCTGCGGTTTCCCTTTAGAATCTAGTAAAAGCGTTACCGGTCGCCGGATGCGACTGTCGGGGTGCGCTAGATGCTGGAGTTGTGATGGTCCTGGAATTTGCGTTCCTGCCTCCCGAGATTAATTCCGCGCTCATCTTTGGCGGCGCCGGCGCGGGGTCGCTGTTTGCTGCCGCCTCGGCATGGGCCGAATTAGCGTCAAACTTGGCTTCTTCGGCGTCCTCGTTCAACAACGTGATTTCCGGCCTGACCAGCGGGCAGTGGACGGGCCCGTCGGCGGAGGCGATGTCGCAGGCGGCGGGGCCGTATCTGCAGTGGCTGAGCTCGGCGATTAGCCACGCCGAGGGGTCGGCTACGCAGGCAAATGCGGCGGCTTCAGCGTTTGAAACGGCATTCGCGGCCACCGTGCATCCGGTCGCGGTGACCACTAACCGGACGACGTTGATGTCGTTGGTCGCGACCAATTTTCTAGGTCAGAATACGCCGGCGATCTTCGCCATCGAGCTCGAGTACATCGAAATGTGGGCTCAGGACGTGGCGGCGATGTTCGGCTATCACGCCGGGGCGGCATCGGTGGCGTCGGCATTACCGTCGATCACTTCGGCGCCGTCGAGTTTGGCGGGGCTTTTCACGACGCCGCTGGAAAGTTTGGCGTCCTCGGCGGGGTCGATCTTCGGCCCGGGCCTGTCGTCGTTCGTAGGAGCGGCTCAGACCGCGGTCGCCGAGATGTCGTCATTGTTTTCTGTCCCGGCGGTGTCATCACTGACCACCGCGGCCCAGATCGGGATGTACCCGGCGAGCGCTGTCGTACCACCGATGATGGTGCTGGCGCACGGCGGCACGCCCGCGTCGGCGGCGGTCGGTGCCACGGAAGTCCTTGCCGGCGCTCCGGGATTCGTCGGTTCGACCGCGCCGGCAACGCAAGCGCTCGGCGGCAGTGGCGGGTGGGGTTCGGCGATGTCAGCCGGTCTGGGGTCGGCGCGGTTCGTGGGCGCCATCTCGGTGCCCCCGACATGGCAGGGGGCGGCCCCCGCTCGGATCCTCACCGCGGCCATGTCGGGACTGGAAGGCGCGGCGCCTGGCGTTTCGGCGGGCGCCACCGGGCCCACCGGTCTACCCGTGGTGCCGCCCAATGGCACCGCACCGGGTACGCCCGGCTCGGGGAACGGCCGCGGGAACCCTCGGGCTACCCATGTGGTGCAGTCTCGGCCCCGCGTGGTGCCGCGGACCGAGGTCGGATAGCCGGGCAATTTCGTTACCCGATCCGAATCCTGCTCCTGGACAAGGTGATACGAGTCGCCCCGCAGGGGCACGGAGCGCGCCCGGCTGGTCGGCACCGGCATAACCCAGGCCCCAGCGCAATGGCCCGCCCGACATTCCTACATTTCTTATTCGACCCGGCGATCGAAGTTACCGATTCGTGAATTTCGATTCACACGGCTATGAATTTCGATGCTGCGCGGATCGTAAATCCGATTTAACACACGTGTGCAATACCGGGGCGGGCTCAGCCGATGGCCATTTTCGACGACGTTCGCCGCGCCGGACAGGCTCGCCGCGGACCGGTTTGGCCAGGCACGACCACAGCGTTTGCGTGAATTACGGAACGGTTTGCCCCACAACACCTTCCGCTGCCCATGCCGGGCGAAGAGGATACTAAAAGGTACGGAAGTGAACCTGGCTGCGCGCCGCGCCGGAAGCGGCCGAACCGTGGTGCTGAGGCCGTCGATTCGTTCCCAGTCGGCTGCGCTGTTTAACACAAGAAAAATTGGATATTCACGGGTATTGACCTCATGTTTGACTTACGATTACGAAGGGCTTGGTGGTGATTAGTTCGCCACTGAGTCAGGCAGTGCAGAGATCGGGCGTGGAAGGGGGCGGCAATGTTATTGCCTCTGGGTTCACCCTTGCCAGATGATGCTGTGTTGGCTGCACGGGGTGAGTCGGGCCTGCTCGGCGGTTTATCGGTTCCGCTTATTTGGGGTGTGGTTGTTCCACCGGACGACTATGACCATTGGGCGCCGGAGCCTGCAGCTGGCGACGATGGCGAGGACGCAGCGAGCAGTGGGCTGGCATCGGAAGACTGGCAGTTAAAACCGTGGGGGAGCGAAGCAGAACGCTTCAAGGTGGCTCGGGCGAGTGGCGTAGTACCGCACTCGCCGGCGGCCGGTTAACCAAGAACCTCCGCGTATTTCCATTGGCCGTCGGCGAATTTCGTGGTCGGCGGCCATGTGGCGGGTCGGCGCAGTGATCAGAATCGGCCTCCGCCACCCATAAAGCCACCGCCGGATGCGCTTCCGGACGAGCTCGACCTGCCGCCGAACGACGCCGGGGTCCAGCCGCCGAATCCGCCTCGCATTCCTTTGTTGAGGATGTCGCCGATGACGATTCCACCGAGTACGGCGCCGGAGTCATTGCCGCCGCGCCGGCCGTAGGCGCGTTGAGCCGATTGGATGTCGGCATTGGCCAGTGATTGCGCCTGCGCGGCGAGCGTCGATGCCGCATTGGCGTGGGCGATCGCCTCGGTCGGGTTGGTTGGCTTCTTGTCGTCTGCGGCTTGCAGGTGTCGCTTGGCCGCTGCGAGCCGGGTTCGTGCTTCCGGTCCAACACTGCCGCGTCGGGTGTCGACGTACTCGGACACGCCGCGCACCCGCGCCTGGGCCGTGAATAGAGCCTGCTCGAGCGAACGCCGGAGCCGATCGGCGTCGGCCTGCTCTTTGGCCAGCGCGGCCAATTGTCGATTGAGATCGGCATCGGCCTTGGTCAGCCGGGCGAATGCGCCCAGCGGGTCGACGGAGCCCGTGCCGCGGCAGGAGTCGACGGCGGCGGCCGCCGCGTCGCGCGCGGCGACGAGTGCGCTGCGCTGCGCCGATTTGCTGGTCTGCAGCTGCTGGTTGGCGTTCTGAATTCCGGTCTGGGTATCGGCGACCACGGACGGCAGCGCGTCCACAGCGTGCCGGATATCGCTAGCCGCACTGTCCACCGCGTCGAGCAGGGCTTCAACTTGTCCCAGCGCCGACTGGGCGGCGCGGACGGCATCCACCAATGGGTTTTGCTGTCCGGTCACCGCCTGATTGGCCAGCGCGCTTGCGGCACCGATGTTGCGGTCGGCAAAGGCCAGCCGGTCTTTGGCTGTCGCAATATTGCCGGACACCGAAGTCAGTGCGGCAGGCTCGAATTCCTTGTGCAGCTTGGCCAGTCGTTGTTCGCCCACGCCGATGCGCGTGGTGAGTTCGACGATCTGTTGGGTCAGGGTCGCGAGGTGCGACCGGGCGTTGATCACCAAATCCCGCAGCTGCTCGAACGCCTCGGCCTGTGATTCCAGTTCGTGGTCGGCCCGCGCCGCCGACACAATCACCCGAGTAAGCAACTCGCGGCGCTGCGCCGGCGTCTCAGGTGTCCTGTCATCGAGTTGTTGGCGCACGGTGAACGCTTGGGACAGAGCCGCTTTAGCGCTGTTCACCGCCTCGGTGAAAGGTGCGGTGCGCTCTTCGCCGAACTCGCCGACGGCCAGGGTGAGTTCGTTGGAGCTGGTACGAACCGCGTTGTCGACCTCCACCACCATCAAACGGGACAGGTCGTCAAGGGCCCCCAGCGACACGGCGGCCAGCGCGTTCGCGTCGGACGGGTCGACTCGCCGGGCCGCGGCCAACTCGGCGGCGCGCCGTCGGCGGGCGCGGTACCGCATGACGAGCACCAAAGCCACCACGGCGACGACGACGCCGCCCAGCACGACAAGCATTAACACGCGCCCGGTCGAACTGGGTTTCGTGTTGAGTCCGTCGGCCGCGGTCACTGCCGCGCGGCCCCACTTGCCGTCGCGCAGGGCGGGTTCGATCTGGTTGTGGCGCAGGTTGTCCACCTGGGTCTCGGTGATGCCGTTGACGCCCTTCGGCACCAGAAAGGCGTAGGCCCGTCCGGTGGTACTGACCGCGAGCAGCGCGTCGTAGTCACCGAAGTCGCTCGAGCGCAGCGTGTCCTGCGCCCAATTCATCGCGCTCAGACCGGAGAAGTTGTCCACGTAGACCACCCAGAGCCGGATGTGGCGGTCGGCGTAGAGCTTGTCGATGGCAGAGGTCACCTCGGCGCGATCGGAGTCTGACAGCGCGCCCGCGGTGTCGGTGACATACCCCGGCAGCCGGAGCGGCGGTTGGGCGTCGGTCGTCGGTGCCAGCAGCAGCCCGACGGTGAGCATCGTGAAAATCACGCCGAGTAGCCGAGCGGTGCGCATAGGTCAATTTAGCTCCGCGGTCATGCGCATCCTGAAGTTCGCGTTCCCTGGCAGACTGTGCCTCGGTGATCACGAACCAGCAAGACCCCTACGGCGACTTCGACCGGCAGCGGCGGGTCGACGAACCGCCGAAGACTGCGGGTCTGCCAGGCACCGAGGGTCAGCACCGCACCGAGTTCGCCAGGGATCGGGCTCGGGTATTGCACAGCGCCGCGCTGCGCCGGCTCGCCGACAAGACACAAGTCGTCGGCCCCCGCGAAGGAGACACCCCGCGCACCCGGTTGACACATTCGCTGGAAGTGGCGCAGATCGGGCGCGGAATGGCGATCGGGCTCGGCTGCGACCTCGACCTGGTCGAGTTGGGCGGTCTGGCGCACGACATCGGGCACCCGCCCTACGGCCACAACGGCGAACGCGCGCTCAACGAGGTCGCTGCCGAGCATGGCGGCTTCGAAGGCAACGCCCAGAATTTCCGGATTCTCACCAGTCTTGAGCCCAAAGTCCTTGATGAACAAGGAAATAGCGCTGGCCTAAACCTGACTCGGGCATCGTTGGACGCGGTCACCAAATACCCGTGGCTGCGCGACTCGAGGCGAAGCAAGTTCGGCTTCTATGAAGAGGATCGCGCGCAGGCCGACTGGGTCCGCCAGGGCGCGCCGCCGGAGCGGATGTGTCTGGAAGCCCAAGTGATGGACTGGGCCGACGACGTCGCCTACTCGGTACACGACGTCGAAGACGGTGTCGTTTCGCAGCGCATCGACCTGCGCGTGCTTGCCGACGACGACGAGGCGGCCGCGCTGGCCAAACTCGGAGAAAGTGAATTCTCTCGGGTGAGTGCCGACGACTTCATGGCCGCCGCGCGACGGCTGTCCGGGCTGCCGGTGGTGGCGGCGGTCGGTAAATACGACGCCACGCTGGCCGCATCGGTCGCACTCAAGCGGTTGACCAGTGAGTTGGTGGGTCGCTTCGCCTCGGTCGCGATCGCGACCACACGAGCCGCGGCGGGCCCGGGGCCGCTGGTGCGCTACCAGGCCGATCTGCAGGTGCCCGACTTGGTTCGCGCCGAGGTAGCCCTGCTGAAAATCCTTGCGCTGCAGTTCATCATGTCCGATCCGCGGCATCTGGAAACCCAGGCTTCCCAGCGTGAGCGTATCCACCACGTGGCCCAGTGGCTGTACGCCGGTGCGCCCGGGACCCTCGACCCGGTTTTCGCCGCGGCGTTCCTCACCGCGGCCGATGACGGCGCCCGGCTACGAGTCATCATCGATCAGATCGCCTCCTACACCGAAGGCCGGCTGGAGCGGATCGACATTCGCTAGGCGGCCCGGCGGGGCTACTTTTGCCCGCAACGGCGGGTTACGCTGCCGACATGACCAGAAACACCGCAGTTTCCGCTCTACTGTTGTCGTTTCCCATCGCGGCGCTGACCGCCTGCAGCTCGCCTCAGCACGCCAGCACGCAGCCCGGCACCACCCCTCCGGTCCTCAGCGGCTCGGCCGGGTCGTCGACGACGACCAGCCCGGCACCCGGCGCGGGTTCCCTGACCGCGCAACTGCAAGGACCGGACGGTCGGCAAGTGGCCACGGCGACCTTCGACTTCACCAACGGGTACGTCACCGTCACCGTGAAGACGGTTACTGCCGGCATCCTGGCGCCCGGTTTCCATGGTCTGCACGTTCATGAGATCGGCAAGTGTGAGCCGAACTCGGTTGCCCCGGCCGGGGGTCCGCCCGGCAACTTCTTGTCCGCGGGCGGCCATCTGCAGGTTCCCGGGCATACCGGGAAACCCGAAAGTGGTGACCTGACCTCGCTCGAAGTGCGCCAGGACGGCTCGGCGTACCTGGTGACCACCACCGATGCGTTCACCAGGGACCAGCTGCTGGGGCCGAACAAGACCGCCTTGATGCTGCATGGCGCCGAAGGTGGCGACATGGCGATGTCGATGGAGCGCGTCGCCTGCGGCGTCATCGGTCCGGCCTAGCGCAGCTGGTCGTCACCGGTTCCAAACCCGTCGTCTTAGACTGAGCCGATGGCTGGCCGGATCTCCGATCGTGATATCGCCGCCATCCGCGAACGTGCCCGCATCGAAGAGGTTGTCGGCGATTACGTCCAGCTGAGACGCGCGGGCGCCGACTCGATGAAGGGCCTGTGCCCGTTCCACAACGAGAAGTCACCGTCGTTTCATGTCCGCCCCAACCACGGCCACTTCCACTGCTTTGGCTGCGGCGAAGGTGGCGACGTGTACGCGTTCATCCAAAAGATCGAACACGTCAGCTTTGTCGAGGCCGTGGAACTGCTCGCCGACCGTATCGGCCACACCATCAGCTACAGCGGCCCGGCGACCAGCGTGCAGCGCGACCGGGGGAGCCGCAGCAGGCTCATCGCGGCCAACGCGGCCGCGGCGGAGTTCTACGCGCAGGAGCTGGAGTCCGACGAGGCGGCGCCGGCGCGCCAGTATCTGACCGAGCGGAACTTCGATGCCGAGGCCGCCCGCCGCTTCGGCTGCGGCTTTGCGCCGTCGGGCTGGGAGAAGTTGACAAAACACCTGCAGCGCAAGGGTTTCGAGTTCAAAGAACTGGAAGCTGCCGGACTATCCCGGGAGGGACGCCGGGGTCCGATGGATCGTTTCCACCGTCGGCTGTTGTGGCCCATCCGCACCTCGGCCGGCGAGGTGATCGGTTTCGGCGCCCGGCGACTGTTCGACGACGACCCGATGGAAGCCAAGTACGTCAATACGCCCGAGACGCTGCTGTACAAGAAGTCGGCGGTGATGTTCGGCATCGACTTGGCCAAACGGGATATCGCCAAGGGACATCAGGCCGTTGTCGTCGAGGGCTACACCGACGTGATGGCGATGCATCTGGCTGGGGTCACTACCGCTGTCGCGTCCTGCGGTACCGCGTTCGGTGACGAGCACCTGGCCATGCTGCGCAGACTGATGATGGACGACAGCTTCTTTCGCGGCGAACTGATCTACGTGTTCGACGGCGATCAGGCCGGCCGCGCCGCCGCGCTCAAGGCCCTCGACGGCGAGCAGAACCTGGCCGGGCAGTCTTTTGTTGCGGTGGCGCCGGACAGCATGGACCCCTGCGATCTGCGGCTGAAATCCGGCGACGGCGCCCTGCGAGATCTGGTGGCCCGCCGAACCCCGTTGTTCGAGTTCGCGATTCGCACCGCGCTCGCCGAGATGGACATGGAGAGCGCCGAAGGCAGGGTAGCCGCGTTGCAGCGCTGTGTACCCATGGTTGGCCTGATCAAAGACCCCACGCTGCGCGACGAGTACGCCCGCCAGCTGGCCGGATGGGTCGGTTGGGATGACGTCGCGCAGCTCATCGACCGGGTGCGGACCTCGGCCAAACAGCCCAAGGCTGCCGCTCGGGTTTCGGCTGACCTCCGCGGGCGCGGGCA
Organism: uncultured Actinomycetota bacterium; assembly: GCA_963826365.1. Classification (GTDB taxonomy): domain Bacteria; phylum Actinomycetota; class Actinomycetes; order Mycobacteriales; family Mycobacteriaceae; genus Mycobacterium. The sequence goes on from CAWGXA010000027.1 coordinate 881,160, forward strand.
GCAGGCGGCCGCCGCAGCCCCGGCCGAACCCGCCGCCGCCCGGCCTGACCCGCGCGATCCAACGCTGTGGCCGCAGCGTGAGGCGCTCAAGTCGGCATTGCAGTATCCGGCGTTCGCCGGCCCGGTCTTTGACTCGCTGACGATCGAAAGCTTCACCCACCCCGGTTACGCGGCCGTCCGTGCGGCCCTAGACGCGGCCGGTGGCACCTCCACCGGTGCCGGCGGCGCCCAGTGGATCGATGCGGTGCGTCAAAAGACCACGTCGGCCCTGACCGCCGGCTTGATCAGCGAACTCGGGGTGGAGGCCATCGCGGTCGACGAGGAGAAATTGCCGCGCTATGTCGCCGGAGTGATGGCCCGCCTGCAGGAGGTGTGGATGGGCCGGCAGATCGCCGAGGTCAAGTCCAAACTGCAGCGGATGTCGCCCATTGAGCACGGCGACGAGTATCACGCCCTCTTCGGCGACCTGGTCGCCATGGAGGCATATCGGCGCAGCCTGCTGGAGCAGGCTAGCGGCGACGATCTGACGGTGTGAGGGCTTCCTCGCTCGGCCGCTCGACGACGGCCGTCTGCTCATCGATCTCGGCCACCGTGACAAATCCGGCATCCGGCGAGATGCGATTCGCGACCTTGCGGCGCCCGGCTTCAATCATCGACTTGGCAACCGGGCTGCTGGTCAGCGCCCGGTAGGTGTCAGCGATCTGGTCATAACGGCGTCGCCCCGCTTTGGAGCCCAGCACGTAGCCCAGTCCGAGTACGACGAAATATCGGATCAAAGCGTTCCTCCCGACGATCGATGGCTCCATCCTGCCTCACGGGGCGGGGTGTGCGCCCTCCCGATCCCTCTAGCGGGACCCATGCCGGCTGGCCCTGTAGTTGGGTCTGGGTATACCAGTACGCTAGAGTCGTCCAGCGATCCGCGCTAAGAGCGCGGGGACCGGGTCAATCCCCTGTAGCTCAATTGGCAGAGCATTCGGCTGTTAACCGAAGGGTTGGTGGTTCGAGTCCACCCGGGGGAGCCAGGTCATGGCACGCGGCCGCGCGTCACCGCGACCGCCGCCCCAACACCTGTCGCGCCGACGACATCCACTTTGACCCCGCTCGGCAGCCCGGCTGGCGCACCCGACCTCGCCGGAGGCGCCGCAGTCCAACCCCAAATGGACATCAACGGCCTCCTGGACGCGCTCGCATCCAGTCCCGCCGGCCAAGCCGAATTCCTTACGCCCCCGGCACCGTTGGGGCTCAGATCGGCCCTCACAGCAGGTAAGTGAGGCCCCATTCCCGTTCGGCGGCGAGCTCAGCGGCCGTACCTCCGCTGGGGTTGTCGTCCTGGCTGGCCAGACTTACCAGCGCCGTTGCCAGGGCGAAAATCCCCACCCGGTGCCGCTCGCTGACCGAGACCAGTTCCCGGAAAGCGGCATCGGTGCTGCAGCGGCGCCAGCCGACGAGTACCCCTATCGCGGTGTGCAGGACGCGGGTGTCGGGTTTGTGCTCGGGAGTGAGTCGTACCTGAGTCGTGAGGCTGTCACTCATGTTGTTGCTCCTGGTCCGAATTATGTTGTCTTAGTGTGAAATACGAAAGAAGTTGAGTAATGCGTCCGGTTTGGCCGGACAGACTCTTCAGTGATGCCCATCCACGGGCGAGAGCGCGCGATACGAAGATTAACGACAACAGTGCGCAGCGTGGCAGCGCCAACCGACTAGGCGTGCCGAGGACTGTTGCATAGGCCCACTATAGCATTTCTCCGTGCCGCAAAAGGGCTCTAAGTGTTTGGCTCACAAGGGATTTAAACCTTGCCGGGCCAGGCACTAGTCAGATGGAGAAGTCCTCGCCGTGCCACACTCCGGCCTCGGGCGGGCGGATGACGCGGCCGGTCTGCTGGGTGCCGTTGCCTTGGGCTTCCAGCTTCGCCACTCTGCTGAGCAGCTGTTGCAAGCTGACACCCACCAGATCAGGCATCAACGAATCGTCCGGGCCGTCGGGGTTGACGCGGCTGATGATCTGCCCCGGTACCCCAACGACCACACTGCTGGACGGCACTTCCTTGACCACGACGGAGTTCGCGCCGATGCGGCTATCGTCGCCAATCTTGATCGGGCCCAGGATCTTTGCCCCGGCCCCGATGATCACCCGATCGCCGATGGTGGGATGGCGTTTTCCCGGATCCGTACTGACGCCGCCCAGCGTGACGCCGTGGTAGATCGTGACGTCGTCGCCGACCTCCGCCGTTTCCCCGATCACGACACCGGTGGCGTGGTCGATGAATAGACCGCTGCCGAGGATCGCGCCCGGATGAATCTCCACACCGGTCAGGATGCGGGTGAGTTCCGCGAACGCTCGTGCGATCACCTTGGCGCCTCGGTTCCACAGCCAGTGGCTGATGCGATGGCCCCAAATGGCATGCACGCCGGGGTAAGCGACGACGACCTGCAGGGTTGACGGCCGGGCGGGATCCCGCTCCTTAGCCGCCTGGATGTCCTGCCGTATCGCCGCGAGCATGGCTAATCGGCCGCGTCAGCGAACAACGGGGTGCTCAGGTAGCGCTCGCCGAAGTCGGGGAGGACGACGACGACGAGTTTTCCGGCGTTCTCCGGCCGACGGGCCACCTGCAGGGCGGCGACGACAGCCGCGCCCGAGGAGATGCCGACCAGCAGTCCCTCTTCCCGGGCCAGCCGCCGCGCCAGGTTGATCGCGTCGTCGTTGCCGACGGTGATGACTTCGTCGACCAGGTCCTGGTCGAGCACCGCCGGGACGAACCCGGCGCCGATGCCCTGGATCGGGTGGGGTCCCTTCTTGCCGCCGGACAGCACCGGCGATGCGGCCGGCTCGACGGCGACGAATTGCGCCGAGGGCTTGCGCTCCTTAATCACTTGTGCGACACCGGTAATGGTGCCGCCGGTGCCGACGCCGGCAACGAAGATGTCGACTTTCCCGTCGGTGTCGCGCCAGATTTCTTCCGCGGTGGTTTTGCGGTGAATGGCCGCGTTGGCCGGGTTTTCGAACTGCTGGGGCACGAAATACCGCTGGTCGGTCTTGGCCAGTTCCTCGGCCTTCGCGATGGCGCCCGGCATGCCTTCGGGACCGGGCGTCAGGATGAGTTCAGCACCGTAGGCGAGCAGTAACTTCCGCCGCTCGATGCTCATCGTCTCGGGCATGGTCAGTACCAGCCGATAGCCGCGCGCCGCGGCGACCATCGCCAGCGCGATGCCGGTGTTCCCGCTCGTCGGTTCCAGAATGATGGTGTCCGAGTTGATCAGACCGGCTTCCTCGGCCGCGTCGATCAGGGCTACCCCTAGCCGGTCCTTGACGCTGTTGGCCGGGTTGAAGGATTCCAGTTTGGCGACGACGTCTGCGCCCGCTCCGTCAGTGACCCGGTTCAACCGGACCAGGGGCGTATTTCCGATCAGCTGGGTGATGTTGTCAGCGATGCTCACAATCGCCATCCCAGCTGATGTCGAACTGGATTGCAACGTCAGTGGTCATGGCTAGGGCGACCGGAGTGAACCGCTCCGGTGCCTCTGGCGCCACTCCGGTCAGCACCCGCCCGGTGCGGTGCTGCGGCGTTGTCGCGGTCAGTGTCGTCGTCGAAGTGCCCGGTGCCGGACGCAGATAGAAGTCGGTGCCGGGTTGGACCACACCCCGAATGGCAAAGCCATCACTGTCGACCAGCGCGTGACCATCGGCGGCGTTGAGTGTCAACGGAGTTCGCACTTGGAACGGACCGACGAGTTCGGGTCCCGCGGTGGCCTGGGTGTCGACGAGCCCGAGATCGTCGGCCTCGACGGCGGCCTCCAATGCCCCGGCCAACAGATAGTTGTAGAGGTGGACGACACGGTCGGCGTTTCGGTAGTGCCGGCTCCCGGTCAGCCAGAAGTTGACCGGACCGATCTTGGGGGTGCCGGTCGCTGCCTTTGCGATGAGCCGGTAGTAACGGTAGCCCCGACCGTGGTGTCCGTGATTGCTGGCCGACAGCGTGCTGCCCACACCCAGTGCTCGTTGGTAGCGTCCCTTGGCCCGCTCCGTGGTCAGCTGGGATCCCGACACATCCAGCCAGTCAACGCCATTCGCTGACTTCTGCAGTCGCATAGTGACGGCGCTATCCGAGCCGGTTGACACCGAGTAGCCGCCGAGTTGGGGCTCGCCGTCGAACTCGAAGGTGATCACCGGCCCGGGGCCACGCCGCACCGCGACCGGCACATTCAGTGGCTGGGTGTCCAGCGCCAGACCGTTGGTCAGATACCAGATCGCGGCCTGGGTAGCCGCAATGGCTTCGTGCTCAGTGATGTTCGCCCACCCGAGCGGATAGCCGGCTTCGCGCATCCGTTGGCTCAGTTCGGCGGTCGTGATCATCGGGAACGAGTGGCGAAGGATCCAATCCACCTCTGCCTCGTAGTCCCGCTTGCGCAGGTGGGGCAGTGCGGACCAGGTTCCGAGGCGGTAGCGCGACGGAATGTGTGGCGCGATACCGGTGAAGTCCAGGGAGTAGGCATCGACGTTGGGATGCAGCCTGATCAAGTCGGTACGCGCGGTGGTCCCGTCGCTGAACACCACCCGGTCGACGGTGTGCGAGTAGGTGCCGCCGCGATAGCGCGTCAGCTGCGGTAGTTGGGTGGCCGGTTCGGCGAGGACGCGGCGACGCGTCGTCACCTGCGTCAGTGCGCGGCTGGGTATGGATAACACGGTCATGGATCGCTGGTCTTCCTGAAAGACTGGGGCGCACCTTGGTGTCCGCGCGGGCTTAGTCGCCCGCAAGCGGGAAAAAAGCGCGACGATTAGAACGTCAGAATTGGGCCGTCAGGGAATCAACAACAGCGACAACAGTCCACGGCAAGGCAGCGCGAAGGGATGAAGCGCGGCTGTGCAGCGTGGTGCATGCCAGCCACTATAAGGCATGATTCCGACCACGCTGGCCTGACCATTAACGCCCACCCCGCGCGAAATAAATTCTCGATGAGTTTTACACTTGCGTCGGCTCAGCGCGGCGCTTCGGTCGGCCACTTCTATTGGCTCGACACCCTCGCTAGATATTCGACGACGACGGAAGGATCAAGATGACCTCGGCTCAGAACGAGTCTCAAGCCCTGGGGGATCTCGGTGCCAGGCAGCTGGCGAACGCGACCAAGACGGTTCCGCAGCTTTCGACCATCACCCCCCGCTGGCTGCTGCACCTGCTCAGCTTCGTCCCGGTGGAAGCCGGTATCTACCGGGTGAACCGGGTAGTCAATCCCGAACAGGTCGCCGTGACGGCACAAGAGGGCGCCGCCCTCGACACGCCGCTGTCGGAGACCTTCGTCGACTACGAGACCAGCCCCCGCGAGTACACGCTGCGCAACATCTCCACGCTGCTGGACGTCAGCACCCGGGTCTCCGACCTCTATTCCAGCCCGCACGACCAGGTCACTCAGCAGCTGCGGCTGACCATCGAGACGATCAAAGAGCGCCAGGAATTCGAACTGGTCAACAGCCCCGAGTACGGGTTGCTGGCGCAGGTGACCCCGGAGCAGACGATCCAGACGCTCGGTAGTGCTCCGACGCCGGACGACCTGGACGCGCTGATCACCCGGGTGTGGAAGACGCCGAGCTTCTTCCTGACCCACCCGCAGGGCATTGCCGCGTTCGGCCGCGAGGCCACCTACCGGGGCGTGCCGCCGGTGGTGGTGAGCCTGTTCGGCGCGCAGTTCATCACGTGGCGTGGCATTCCGTTGATCCCGTCGGACAAGGTTCCCCTCGAGGACGGCAAGACCAAGATCATCCTGGTGCGCACCGGCGAGGAGCGGCAAGGCGTGGTGGGCTTGTTCCAGCCGGGCCTGGTCGGCGAGCAGGCGCCGGGCCTGTCGGTGCGGTTCACCGGCATCAACCAGTCTGCGATCGCGCGCTACCTGGTGACTCTGTACACATCCTTGGCTGTCCTCACCGACGACGCGCTCGCCGTGCTCGAAGACGTCGCTGTGGATCAGTTCCATGAGTACAAGTGAGTACCGGTCGGTAGACGCCGAAAGCGACCTGCCCTTGGGCGCTGCGGAACTCGCTGCGTTGGCCAGTCAGCTGTATGCGGCCAGTCTCCGGCCAGGTCCGGACAGCCCGCCGCAGTCGGCCCCCGTCGCTCCGCGCGGCAGCGTGCCGGACACGACGGCGGCCACCTCGGCCGGGCAGACCGCAGCGGGCAGTGCCGATTTGTACTCGGCGCCGGTTCCGCTACTCGGTATCACCGACATCTACATTCCGGCTCCGACATCTCCGGAACCCGAACCGCCACCGCAGGCGGTGCCGGTCGCTCCACGCGGCAACGTGCCGGACACGACGGCAGCGCCCTCGGGCGCGCAGGCGGTCGGCAGCGTCGCCGACCCGTACCTGCCGCCGGCTGACTTCAGCGCGTTCGAGGTCCCGAGTGCCGGCATCGTTCCGACGGTGCCGGGTGCGCTGGCCGGTTCTTCGAATGTCGCAGCGCCACCGAGTGCTCCGGTGGCACCGCGAGGTTCAGCTCCGTACTCGGGGATCGGGTGGCTACCCGACGCTCCGTCGGTGGGCGACCTCGGCTGGTCGGACGCGGTGCCCGCCGCGCCGGCGGCGCTGAATGCGCCTTCCGACAACGAGTACAGCTACCAGTTCCTGACCGCGGCCGAGCCGGTGCCTCAATTGCCGGACGACCACGAGGTGTTCGACGTCAACGCGATCCGCGAGGACTTCCCGATCCTCAAGGAGACGATCAACGGAAAGCCGCTGATCTGGTTCGACAACGCCGCGACCACCCAGAAGCCGCAGTCGGTGATCGACCGGATCTCGTACTTCTACACGCACGAGAATTCCAACATCCACCGGGCGGCACACGAATTGGCCGCGCGGGCAACCGATGCGTACGAGGAGGCACGCGACACCGTCGCCGAATTCATCGGCGCGCCGTCGTCGGAGAACATCGTGTTCGTGCGCGGCACCACCGAAGCGATCAACCTGGTCGCTCATGCGTGGGGCGGCAAACACCTGCAGCCAGGCGATGAGATCGTCATCACCAACCTGGAGCACCACGCCAACATCGTTCCCTGGCAACTGATCTCGCAGAAGACGGGCGCGATTCTCAAAGTGGCGCCGATCGACGACGCCGGCAATTTGTTGCTCAATGAGTTCGAGAATTTGCTTGGTCCGAGGACGAAGCTGGTGTCGGCCAGTCAGGTGTCCAACGCGCTGGGCACGGTGGTGCCGGTCGACAAGATTGTCGAGCTGAGCCACCGCTACGGCGCACGGGTGTTGATCGACGGCGCACAGTCGATTCAGCACATACCGGTCGACGTTGCCGAACTCGGCGCCGACTTCTTCGTGTTCTCCGGACACAAGATCTACGGCCCCACCGGGATCGGTGCGCTGTACGGGACCGAGGAGGCGCTGACCGAGACGCCGCCGTGGCAGGGTGGCGGCCACATGATCGCCGACGTGACGATCGAACGCTCGCTTTATCAGGGGCCGCCCACCAAGTTCGAGGCCGGCACCGGCAACATCGCCGACGCGGTCGGGCTCACCGAGGCGCTGCGGTATGTGCAGCGATTGGGTGTTGAGCGCATCGCGGCTTACGAGCAGCGGTTGCTCGACTACGCGACTCCGCGCCTGGCCGACATCCCCGGGGTTCGCTTGGTCGGTACCGCACAGGAGAAGGCCAGCGTGCTGTCCTTCGTGCTTGCCGGCCACGAGCCGCTCGAGGTCGGCAAGGCCCTCAACGCCGAAGGTATTGCGGTTCGCGCCGGCCACCACTGCGCGCAACCGGCCCTGCGACGTCTCGGGTTGGAGGCGACGGTTCGTCCTTCGTTCGCGTTCTACAACACGTTCGAGGAGATCGACGTGTTCCTGCGGGCGGTGCGTCGGATAGCCGAAGGCGGTGCGAACGTCGGTTAGCCGCAGGTACTTTGCGTGCCTGAAGCGAAAGTTGTTCTAGGGACCCGGAATACGGGCTCGGTGATGCGTTGGTTGGCGAGCCGAGCCCATCCGGGCCCCTATTTTTTGGCCGGGCGCTTACGTTCACCCTGAGCACAACGGTTGCTTTGAACTTGACTTCTCCGAACTGTGACGTGCGACGGCGATAGCCGAACGGGACGGTTGGCGTGAGTGCTCAAGTCATGACGCAAAGAAATTCGCGCGAATGCGAATGTCTTTGCGGCGTCGCCTTTCGCCAAGCCCGTTTAATTCGATTTCCCGATCGCCACGTCGGCCTTGAATTCTCGAACTGCGCCATTAATCGCATTGTGACGGCTGTGAATAATGAGGCTTATGTGACTTTGGTGACGCGCTGGCCTCGGCGTCTTCGGGCCCCACCCGAGACGCATTCCTCAACCTAGATGCGGCGGCCACAGGGCCAACGCGTCGCGGTCGCCGTCAAGGCTGTGCAGTTCAGCGGTTGTCAGAGGCCTCGGGTGCATAAACGTCGGCTGAGATTTAAATCACGTCTGCAAAACATTTCTTCTGGGTGATCGCAACCCTGACGTCGGGCATACCTTTGGCCGTAAATTACTGCCGTGTTCTATGTGTGCAAAGAGACGATGCGGTCCACATCTAACGAGCGCCGACCCGTCGCGGTCCGCTAAATTGCGCGCGAAGTTGAAGATTTCGAAAATGGGGGACCGGATGAGTCGGATCGGCCGTCGGCAGTCTGGGCGGGACCGATGATCGGCACGGCCGTATCGAAGCCCATGGGCGCTCTGGGTGATTTCTTCATGCTGAGCGCCGAAGTATTGATGACAGCGGTGCGGAAGCCGTGGGCTTGGCGCGAGATTCTCGAGCAAATTTGGTTCGTCGCCCGGGTGTCGATCTTCCCGACCATCATGTTGTCGATTCCGTACACGGTCCTCATCGTGTTCGTGCTCAACATTCTGCTGGTCGAGATCGGCGCAGGCGACCTTTCCGGCGCCGGCGCCGGGCTGGCGTCGGTGACTCAGGTCGGGCCGGTTGTCACGGCGATGGTTGTCTCGGGCGCCGGGTCGACCGCCATGTGCGCCGACTTGGGCGCGCGCACCATCCGCGAGGAAATCGACGCGATGAAGGTGATCGGCGTCAACCCAATTCAAGCGCTGGTGGTTCCCCGCGTCATCGCCGCCACATTCGTTGCGGTCCTGCTGTATTCGGTGGTCGCAGTCACCGGATTGGTCGGCAGTTACATCTTTGTGGTCTTCGTTCAGCACGTCACACCGGGTGCCTTTATTGCGGGAATGACGCTCGTTACCGGGTTGCCGCAGGTCGTGATCTCGCTGATCAAGGCAACCCTGTTCGGGTTGTCCGCGGGCTTGATCGCCTGCTACAAGGGCTTGTCGGTGGGCGGTGGCCCCACCGGGGTCGGCAACGCGGTGAACGAAACCGTCGTCTTCTCTTTCATGGCCTTGTTCTTCATCAACATCTTGACTACTGCGCTTGGAGTGAAGGTGACTGCCAAATGACCGATCTCGCACGCGAGCCGTCATGGTTCGTCACCCTTGGTCCCAGGCTGGCAGGTTCCACCCGCAAGCTGGGCGAACAGACCGCGTTTTACGGAAATTCGTTGGTCTCCACCGTTGATGCGGTACGGCGCTACCCGAGCGAACTGCTGCGACTGATAGCCGAGATGGGAATGGGCACGGGCGCGCTGGCGGTGATCGGGGGGACCGTCGGCATCATCGGCTTCCTCACGCTGACCACCGGCGCCCTTGTTGCGGTACAGGGCTACGACACGCTGTCCAATATCGGAGTCGAAGCGATGACCGGCTTTCTGTCGGCGTTCTTGAACGTCCGAATGATTGCGCCCTGCACGGCAGGTTTGGCATTGGCGGCCACAATCGGTGCCGGTGCGACGGCGCAGTTGGGTGCGATGCGTATCAACGAGGAGATCGACGCGCTGGAAGTGATGGGCATCCGTTCGGTCACCTATCTGGCCTCCACGCGGATTATCGCCGGCGTCTTGGTTGTGATCCCGCTCTATGCCGTCGCCGTCCTGATGTCGTTCATCGCGGCCAAGTTCCTCACGATCTTTGTCTACGGCCAGTCTCGTGGCGTATACGAGCACTACTTCTCCACGTTCCTGCGTCCCAGCGACTTGTTGTGGTCGTTTTTATCAGCGCTGACGATGGCGACGGGTGTGATGGTCGTGCATACCTATTACGGTTTCACCGCGACAGGCGGTCCAGCCGGTGTGGGGGAGGCTGTCGGTCGTTCGGTGCGGTCATCGATGATCGTCACGGCGTTTGTCTGCCTGATGATTTCGTTGTCCGTCTATGGGCAGTCCGGCAACTTCAACCTCGCGGGATAGCCATATATGAGCAATCACCGAGAGAGCGGACCACTCAAGAGAAATCGAGTCCGCCATAGCAGGATCGACCCGATTTGGTGGGCGCCAACGCTGTTCATCCTCATCGGCGGTCTGATCGCCCTCACCGCGGGGGCGTTCTCGGGGAAATTCCAGGATTTCGTCCCGCTCACGCTGGTCTCGAACAGGGCCGGACTCGTGATGGAAGATGGCGCCAAGGTCAAGCTGCGGGGTGTGCAAGTCGGCCAGGTCGCGTCGATTGGCACTAACGTGAAATCGGCTCAGCTGCAGCTGAAGATGCAACCAGGCCCATTCAAATATCTGCCGAGCAACGTCGAGGCGGAGATCAAATCGACTACTGCATTCGGGTCGAAGTACGTCGACTTGATCGTGCCCGAGCATCCCAGCAGTACTCCGCTGAAGCCGGGCGCGATCCTGCAATCCCGCAATGTCACCGTCGAAGTCAACACGGTTTTCGAGAATCTCCAATCGGTGGTCCAGGCCCTGGACCCGGCAAAGCTGAACGCCATCCTGTCGGCGTTCGCGCAATCAGTGCGCGGGAAGGGCGATCGGCTTGGACAGGCGATCACCAGCGCCAACGACGTACTGCTGACCGTCAACCCGCGGATGGACACGATCGACAAGGATTGGCGGCTATTCGGCAAAACCACGGCCATCTATTCCGATGCGGCGCAGGATATCCTGTCGATCCTTGACTCGGCAGCGACTACCAGCATCACTCTCACCGAAAACCAGCGGTCGCTCGACACGCTGCTGTTGTCGGCAGTGGGCTTGAGCCAGACCGGCATCAACGTCATTGGCAGAAACGAATCCAACATCGTGCAGTCGTTCAACCTGCTCGATCCGACTACGGCTCTGCTGAATAAGTACTCGCCGACCTACACGTGCCTGTTCCAGGGTGCGCAGTGGTACGTCGACCACGGTGGTCGAGAAGCGTTGGGCGGCAACGGTTATTCGGTAATCCTCGACGCCGCACTGCTTTTCGGCGACGACCCGTACCGGTACCCGAGACACCTACCCAAGGTGAACGCGACGGGTGGCCCCGGGGGGAAACCCAGCTGTGGCTCGTTGCCCGACCCGAGTGCGAACTTCCCCGTTCGCGCGCTGGTCACCGACACCGGTTGGGGCGCCGCTCCCGACGAGATCCGCACCACTCCGTGGGTCGGCAATCCGTGGTGGGCCAACTACTTCCCGACCACTAAGAATCCACCAGAAGCGCCGCGCTTCAACTATCGCGGGGGGGTGCCGCCACCACCATGAGAAGGAAACTTTCCAGCATCATCTTGCGGGTCGGGATATTCACTCTCGTCTGCCTGCTCTTTACGTTCACGCTGGTCGCGGTGTTCGGGCAATTGCGCTTCGAGGACCGAACTGGCTATAACGCCGTTTTCACGAACGTATCGGGTCTGAAGTCCGGCAACTTTGTCCGCATTGCCGGGGTGGAAGTCGGCAAGGTCGGCGACCTCACGCTGCATCACGACGGCACCGTCACTGTCGGCTTCTCGGTGGACAACGGGGTGCGACTCACCGAGGGCACCAAAGCCGTAGTTCGCTACGAAAACTTGATCGGTGACCGCTATCTCGCGCTCGAAGAGGGACCCGGGCCCCCACACCGGCTGCCGGCCGGCACAACGATTCCGCTGGCACGAACGTCGCCTGCGCTGGACATCGATGCGCTGATCGGCGGCTTCCGCCCGTTGTTCCGTGCGCTGGATCCCGATCAGGTCAATGCGCTGTCTGGCGAATTGCTTCGAATCTTTCAGGGGCAGGGCGGCACGCTGGCCTCCATGCTTTCGCAGACATCGATGCTGACCTCAACGCTGGCGGGCCGTAGCGAGCTGATTGGTTCGCTGATCACCAACCTGAACACCGTGCTGCACACCTTCGCCACGCGCGACCACGAGTTCTCCGACGGCGTGGACAAGCTGTCGCAGCTCGTGGATGGGTTGGCGCAGCGTAAGGACGACATCTCCACCGGGCTGGCCTACATCAACGCAGCAGCCGGGTCGGTCGCCAGCCTGCTTGTCCAGGCCCGTCAGCCGATCAAGGATGTGGTGCACGAGACCGACCGCGTAGCTGGGCAGGTGCTTTCGGACCGCGACTATTTCGACTCGCTGCTGAAGGACCTTCCCGACATCTATCAGGTCCTTGCCCGCCAGGGTCTCAACGGTGACTACTTCGGCTTCTATTTCTGCGAAGTGTTGCTCAAACTCAATGGCAAGGGGGGCAACCCGATCTTCGTCAAACTGCTGGGCCAGCCGAGCGGGCGGTGCACCCCACAGTGAAACTGAAGCTACCCAAGATCAAATCGGTCGGCCGGCGCAGCCCCGTCATGTTAGGCGTGATGGGTACCGCCATCTTGGTCTGCGTGACCATCGTCGCCTTCCAGTACAACAAGCTGCCATTCGTCAAGAACACGAAGGACTATTCCGCTTATTTTTCCGAGGCTGGTGGCATCAAACCCGGTAGTACGGTTCGGGTTTCGGGTTTGGGCGTCGGTAAGGTTTCCGACGTCCGCCTGGAGGGCACCAAGGTGCGGGTGGGGTTCACCGTCCGCGACAGTATTGACCTCGGCGACCGCACCGAAGCCGCGATCAAGACGGAGACAATCCTGGGCAGCAAGATGCTGGAGCTGACGTCGCGCGGCGACGGGAGGCTCACGGGCACTATTCCGCTGGAACGTACGACCTCGCCGTATGACCTTCCCGACGCGCTCGGCGATCTGACAACCAGGATCAGTGGCCTGGATACCGCCCAACTCTCCTCGGCGCTAACGACATTGGCCAACACCTTCAAGGAAACACCGCCGGACATTAAGCCTGCACTGCAAGGAGTGGCCCGGTTCTCGGAGACCCTCAACAACCGCGATAACCAGCTGCGGAGCCTGCTGGCGAATGCGAACAAGGTCTCGGGGGTGCTGGGCCGGCGTAGCCAGCAGATCGCCGGTCTGGTGGGGAATTCAAACGCGCTGTTGGCAGCGCTGCTAGAAGAACGAGCATCAATCGACGCACTGATGAACAACCTCACCGCCGTTTCGCACCAGATTTCGGGATTGGTCGATGACAACCGGACGCAACTCAAGCCGGCCCTCGACAAGCTCAACGGGGTGCTGGAGGTCCTCGACAACCACCGAAAAGATCTGCAGAGCAGTTTCAACAAGTTCAGGCGATATGCGATGTCGTTTGGCGAATGCTTGGGCTCTGGACCCTTTTTCAAGGCGTACGTGGCCAACTTGATTCCCGGCCAGATCGGCGGCCCGGTTCTCGATGCGGATATGTACGACCGCCTGTTGGACCCCAACCAGAAGTTGCCGTCGGAGTCGGTGGATCCGCCAACGGGGTCGCCACCGGTGCCGCCGGAGAACGCGCCGGTACCGCTGTGGTCCCAGCCGCCCTCACCCCCGCCGTCGACGCCACCTGTCCGGACGATTCCTCCGCCGCTACCTCTGACAACGGGTAACGATGTCCATTAGTCGTCGCATCCTTCGAAGAGTGGTCGCCACCAGTCTGGCGGCCACCTTGACCGTGGCTTCGTTCCTGGTCGTCTCGAAGCTATGGAAGGACGTTGAAAAGAACACCTACTCAGCGTATTTCGTGGAGGCCAACGGTCTGTTCGTAGGCGACGAGATCAGGATCCTCGGCGTCGCAGTCGGTGTGGTGGACAAGGTCGAGCCGCAGCCCGCCGGCTCCAAAGTGACCTTCTCCGTCGACAAGCAGTATCCAATCCCCGCCGATGCTCGCGCGGCAATCCTGTCGCCGTCGCTGGTAACTTCTCGGGCAATCCAACTCGTCCCGGTGTATTCCGGCGGCCCCAAACTGAGTCCTGGCGCCTCGATCCCGATCAATCGCACCGCGGTGCCCGTCGAGTGGGACGACTTCCGCAAGCAGCTGGAAAAGCTGACCGATGCGTTGCAGCCCACCGCCCCGGGCGGTGTGAACTCGCTCGGCGAGTTCATCGACTCGGCCGCGGACAACCTTCGTGGACGGGGAGACACCGCTCACGACACCATTATCAAGCTTTCCCAAGCGATTTCAGCACTCGGCGACCACGCTGACGACATCTTCAGCACGGTGCGTAATCTGCAGCTGCTGGTGTCGGCGCTGTACTCCAGCAGCGATCTGCTGGCCTCGTTCAACCAAAATCTGGCCAGCGTGACGACGCTCCTGACAAACACGCCCAACGAAGTCGCCAATGCGGTGCAGGGTCTCGATCGCGCACTGGCCGACGTGCGCCAGTTCCTGGCGGACAACCGGGAGGCGATGGGTGTCACATTCGACCGGCTGGCTTCGGTCACGACCGCGCTCAACGACAGCCGTGCAGATATCAAGCAGGTCCTGCATATCGCCCCGACGGTGTTTCAGAATTTCTTAAACATCTACCAGCCGGCGCAGAGTGCGATGACCGGCATCATCGCCTTGAACAACTTCGCCGACATCCCGCAGTTCATCTGCAGCGCAATCGAGTCGGCCTCTCGGGCGCGTTTGGCCAAGGTCTCCAAGCTGTGCCTGCAGTACCTCAATCCGATCATCAAGAATCGCATCTACAACTACATTCCGGCGGGACTCAACCCGTTCGTCGGGACTCAGGCGCGGCCCGGCGAGATCACCTACAGCGAGCCCTGGCTACGGCCCGGCTACACGCCCCCGCCCGACGCGACCCCGCCGCCGGATGCGACACCCCCGGGGCTGCCCGGGCCGGCACCGGACGCGACACCAACGCTTCCCGGGCCGCCGGCGCTTGCCGATCAGCCGGCGCCCGCGCAGGCACCACCGGCACCGCCGCCGCCGGGCACGATCAGCTCGACCGAAGTACTGCAGAATCTGCTGCTTCCGACGGGGCCATCATGAGGCGCGCGATAGCTGCGGTGCTCTCGGTTGCGTGCATTGCCGCGCTGCCAGGATGTGGATGGCGCGGCCTGAATTCGTTCACCCTGCCCGGCACGTCCGGTGGGGGCCCCGGTTCCTACACGGTCCAAGCGCAAATGCCCGACGTCGTGACCATTCAGCAGAACACCCGTGTGCGAGTCGACGACGTCAACGTCGGCAACGTCACCAAGATCGAGCTTCAAGACTGGCACGCCCTGGTCACCATGCGCATCGACGGCAATGTCCACCTGCCGGCCAATTCGACCGCGAAGCTTGGGCAGACCAGCCTGCTGGGGTCGATGCACATCGAACTTGCGCCGCCTAAGGATGAGCCGCCAGTTGGCCAACTCAAAAACGGGTCGGTCATCCCGTTGTCGCGCGCCAGTTTGTATCCGACCACCGAGCAGACTCTGGCGTCAGTCTCGATCCTGCTCAACGGCGGCGGAATTGCGCAGTTGCAGGAGATCAATCAGGCGCTCGCCAAGGCTTTCACCGGCCGTGAGAACGATATGCGCAGTCTGCTGACCCAACTCGACGAGTTCGTCGCCCGCACGAACGACCAGACCGACGACATCATTGCTGCCGCGGAAAGCCTCAATGGCCTTGTCGGCCAAGTGGCCGACAAGGATCCCGTGGTCGACAAGGCGTTGATGACGGTGCCAAAAGCGCTCAACGTATTGGCAGAAGAGCGCACCAAGATCGCCGATGCGATCGATCAGCTCGGCCAGTTCAGTGCGATCGTGGCCGACACGCTGCACCAGAGCAGGGAATCTCTGGTGAACAACCTGCGCAATATCGCGCCGGTGCTGCATTCGCTCGCCGACGCCGGGCCGTCGCTCACCAAGGGTCTGGACGGCTTGGTGGCTTACCCCTGGCCGGCTTCCACCGCGAGGAATTGGTTCCGTGGCGACTACGCCAATCTCACTCTGGTGGTGGATTTGACGTTGAGCCGCATCGACCAAGGGCTGTTCACGGGCTCGCGCTGGGAAGGCAATCTCACTGCGCTCGAACGACTTTGGGGACGCACAATCGGTATGCAGCCGAGCCCGGCCACGGCGGGCAACCCGCTGACCTATCCCTACCACGACGGGGGATACTGAATGCTGCGCCTGAACCGTAGGACGTGGATCCAGTTGGCGATCTTGACGCTGGTGACCGTTGTTTCTTGTGGCGCAATGGCGTTCAACTTCATGAAACTTCCCCAGACATTGTTCGGGGTCGGCGAGTACAACGTCACTGTCGACCTGCCCCAGTCGGGCGGCCTGTACGAGACTTCGGTTGTCACCTATCGCGGTACCGACGTGGGTCAGGTCAAGTCCGTCGAGGTGACCGCCACCGGCGTCCGTGCGGTGCTCGCGCTGAGATCCGGCGTCAAGGTGCCCTCCGGCGTACAGGCTTCGGTGCACAGCCGCTCGGCGATCGGCGAGCAATATATCGAGCTGACCCCGCTGCCTGGAAACGACGGAGAACATCCCCGGCAGCTACGTGCCGGTGACATCATTCCCGCGGGACATGTGGACGTACCGGTCGACATCGGACACCTGCTCGACATGACCAACCGTGCGCTGCAAGCAATTCCGCGTGACAACTTGCATACAGTGATTGACGAGACCAACAAGGCAGTCAATGGCCTCGGGCCCGAGTTGTCCCGCATCGTTGATGGTTCCACCGCGCTGGCGATTTCCGGAGGCCAGACGGTCGACCCGCTGGCTGCCCTGATCGATCAGTCTCCCGCGGTGCTCAACTCCCAAGTCCAAACATCGGACTCGATTGCCAGGTGGGCTGATCGAACCGCAGCCATCATGGCGCAATTCAAAGCGCAGGATGCTGCGGTGCGAGACCTGCTGACGCAGGGGACTTCCGGCGTCGAGGAAGCTCGGGCACTGCTCGACCGGGTGTCGCCCGCATTGCCGGTTCTGTTCGCCAATCTGGTGAGTCTCGGCGACATCGCGGTCGTTTACCGCCACGACATCGAGCAACTCTTGGTGCTGTTGCCGCAAGGCATCGCGGCTATGGCGGCGATCGTCGTGCCGAGCTCTAACACCAAACAGGAGTACAAGGGCGCCCAGCTGGACTTCAACCTGAACATCAACCTGCCGCCGCCATGCACGACCGGTTATCTGCCGCCGACTCAGCGACGCTCGCCCGCCAGCGTCGACGCACCGGATCGCCCAGCGGCTGAGCTGTATTGCCGAGTGCCCCAGGATTCGGAGTTCAATGTCCGTGGCGTGCGCAATATTCCGTGCGAGGCCAAGCCGTGGAAGCGTGCCCCGACCGTCGAGCTATGTGAAAGCGACGAGGAGTACGTGCCGCTGAACGAAGGCTACAACTGGAAGGGCGACCCCAACGCCACCGTCAGCGGTCAGGGCGTCCCGCAGTATCCGCCGGGGCAAGACCCGCGACTGCCACCGCCGCGGGGGACCGCGCCACCCCCACCGCAGGCACCGCTTGCCGTAGCAACTTATGACCCGGCCACTGGCACCTACGTAGGCCCCGATGGACACCGCTACACCGAATCCGACTTGGCCAACCCGCGGGCCAAAACCTGGCAGTCACTTCTTGTCCCGTCACCGTAATCATTTCCGGTCGGAACGCCCATCGGGGCAGCACCGGCTACACGGACCTAGCGTTCAGTAAGGAGCAACATGGCCGAGGAGCCTGAAACCACCGATACTGGTGAACAAGTCGGCGAGCCAACGGCAGCCGATGTCGAAGGCCGCGAGCAGCAGCACGAGGTCGACGAGGCCAAGGCCGGCGAGACCGACGCCGCCGATCTGGCAACAGAAGGTGAGTCCGAAGGGCGGTTCGCTGGCCTGCGGGACCGATTCGGCGGTCGGCGGATTTCGCATGTCGGATCGGCGTTGGTGGCCAGCGCCGTAATCGTGGCTGTGCTGGCCGGGTTGGTTGGCTGGCTTGGTTACCGGGCCTATCAAAAGCATGAGGACCAAGCCCGGCGTGATCAATTCGTTCAGGTTGCTCGCCAGGGTGCGGTGAACCTCACGACGATCAGCTACACCGAAGTCGATGCCGACGTACAGCGGATCATCGACTTGTCCACTGGAGCTTTCCGAGACGATTTTCAGCAACGGGCCAAGCCCTTCATCGAGGTCGTCAAGGCAGCGCAGTCGAAATCGGAAGGCACAGTTACCGATGCCGGGCTGGAATCTCAAAAGGGCGATTCAGCTCAGGTGCTGGTGGCAATCGCGGTGAAATCGCGGACCTCCGGCGGCGAGGAGGCGCCCCGGGAATGGCGGATGCGAGTTGAGGTCCAGTCAGTCGGCGACGACGCCAGGGTGTCCAACGTGGTGTTCGTGCCATGACGACCGTCCGGGACGACACAGCAGCCACCATGACACGTGACGAGGAGACCGTCGATGCTGACGCGAACGATTCGGCCGAGACCATGCCGCCAGACATAGAGCCGAGCCCCGAAGACGAGACGGCTCAAAAAGATTCGGAAGCCACTGCGCCCGAGTCTGAGCCGGACGATGAGGCCGACGAAGAATTGGCCACCACGCGGGTAAGGCGTCCGATTGCATGGTCGCGGGTGCTCGCCTACGGTGTGTTGCCGGGAGTCGCATTGCTGCTGGCGGTGACGGCGGGTTATTTCAAGTGGGCGGACGGATCGGCCGTTGACGTTGCGTTGACCCGCACTGAATCGGTTCGAGTGGCCAGCGAAGACGCCGTGGCCCTGTTGTCTTACAAGGCAGATTCGGCGGACAAGGATCTCACTGGCGCGGCGCAGGACCGGCTGACCGGCGAATTCAAGGATGCCTACCTCAACTTGATTCGCCAGGTTGTCATTCCGGGTGCAAAAGAAAAGCACATCTCGTCAACAGTCAAAGTCAGTGCGGCAGCGCCAGTTTCGACAACCGACAACCACGCCGTGGTCTTGTTGTATGCCAACCAAACCGTGACCATTGGCGAAGGCGTTCCCACGGATAGCCAGCCCGTCATCCGGGTGACTCTGGAGAAGGTCAACGGTCGATGGCTGGTTTCGCATTTCGACCCGGTGTGATTTGAGGAGGCCACATGTTGGCAGGGATGCGCCTTTCGATACGGCTCAGCGCCCGGATGCTGCCCGTTGCCGTAATTCTTTGGGGGACAGCGGCGTTGGCGGCCCCTAACGCGCACGCCGACAACAAGCGGCTCAACAGCGCTGTCGTCTCCGCCGTCTATACCTTCCAGCAACAGGCGGGCTGCACGAATGACGTCATCAGGAACAACGCGCTGACGCTGGCCGCCGAATGGCACGCCGAAGACATGATGAACAACCGAAACATCAACGACGACACCGGGTCCGACGGTTCCAGCCCACAGGACCGCGCCAACGCCGCCGGCTTCCGTGGCATCGCTGCCGAGACGGTGGCGATCAATCCGGCGGCTGCCATCAGCAGCTTCGAACTGGTCAACCAGTGGTACGCCAACCCCGACGATATGGCGATCATCCGCAACTGTGCCAACACCTCCATCGGGGTGTGGTCAGACAACGCCCTCGACCGTTCTGTCGTGGTTGCCGTTTACGGGCAGCCGGCCCTCCCTAGGCGCTGAGGCAGTTAACGAATCCAACCGGGCGGAGCCGGTAGTCGTGTACTGCGCCGGCGTCCGCGTGCTGTCGGTTGGCGTGATCGTTTCGGCGGCAGGGGTATTGGCGGCCCCTGCCGCGTATGCCGACAACAAGCGGCCCAACAGCGCGGTGGTCTCCGCCGTCTACACGCTGCAGCACCAGACCGGGTGCGCGAACGACGCCATCAGGAACAACGCGTTGACGCTGGCCGCCGAATGGCACGCCGAAGACATGATGAACAACCGAAACATCAATGACGACACGGGAACTGACGGGTCAAGTCCGCAGGATCGCGCCAACGCCGCCGGTTTTCGCGGCAAATCCGCCGAGACCGTCGCGACCGACCCGGCCATCGCCATCAGCAGCCTGGAACTGGTCAACCAGTGGTACTACAACCCCGACGACATGGCCATCATCCGCGACTGCGCCAACACCTAGATCGGGGTGTGGTCAGACAACGCCTTGGACCGCAGCGTCGTGGTGGCGGTCTACGGACAGCCCGCGCTACCCACTCGGTGAGCCGGCGCGCCGCAGATTAAGCTCGCGAATACTACCTGGCGGGTCAGGAGTGCAGCACAACTAGTGGGAGGCCCCCTGTGCGTGTTTCCGTCATTGGTACCGGGCGCCTCGGAACCACCCACGCGGCCTGCATGGCACAAATAGGCCACAGCGTGATCGGCGTCGACATCGACCCCGGGAGAGTGGCCAAACTCAGCTCGGGGGACGTGCCATTTTTTGAGCCCGAACTCGAAGACCTTGTGAGGAACAATCTGTCCGCCGGACGCCTGCGATTTACCGACTCCTATGAAGAGGCAGCCGACTTCGCCGACGTGCACTTCCTCACCGTTGGCACACCACAACACGACCGGGACTTTCGTGCCGACCTCTCGTTCGTTGAGGCGGCCATTGATGAACTCGGGCCCCATCTGAACCGGCCGGCGCTCATCGCCGGAAAGTCCACGGTGCCGGTGGGGACAGCCCAGCGGTTGGCCGAGCGCGTGCGGCGTATCGCTCCTGCGGGAAGCAACATTGAGACTGCCTGGAACCCGGAGTTCCTGCGGGAAGGGTTCGGCGTCCGAGACACCTTGCATCCCGATCGCGTCGTCGTTGGCGTCGAGGGCCGGCCCGGCAGCCAAGCGGAGGTAACTCTGCGGCAGTTGTACGGTCCAATACTTGACGAAGGCATTCCCTTTCTCGTCACAACCCTGCCCACCGCAGAGCTCGTTAAAGTCGCCGCCAATGCGTTTCTGGCTACGAAGATCTCGTTTATCAACACGGTGGCCGAAGTCTGCGAGGCCTCATCAGCCGATGTCACCGAGCTCGCCGACGCCATCGGACATGACAAACGCATCGGTCATCATTTCCTTGATGCGGGATTAGGGTTCGGTGGCGGCTGTCTTCCGAAAGATCTCCGAGCTTTTGCGGCACGGGCGTCTGAACTCGGTGTCGGTCATGCAGTGGCGTTTCTGGGTGAAGTCGACAGCATAAACATGCGGCAACGCAGCCGCATTGTCGATATCGCTCGAGAAGTCTGCGGGTCGCTGGAGGGAGCTAATGTCGCCATTCTGGGAGCTGCATTCAAGCCTGACTGCGATGATATCCGCGATTCGCCGGCGCTTGATGTGGCCGGCCGGATTCAGCGACGGGGCGCAAATGTGAGCCTCTACGATCCAAGGGCCATCGATGATGCGCAGAAGGTCTTGCCCACGATTAACTACTCGCCATCGCTGCTCGATGCCTGCAGCGGTGCCGATGTCGTCCTTGTTCTTACCGATTGGGGCGAATTCAAACAGATGCAACCAGATCAACTGGCAGCGGTGACGACATCGCAGCGCATCATTGATGGACGCAATTGTCTCGTCCCGCAGCTATGGCGTGACGCGGGGTGGACCTACCGGAGTTTCGGTCGTCCGTGAGGGAATCAAACCCGAGAAAGTTTAGGCACCCAAAGGGGGTTTAGTGCGGATTCTTGTTACCGGCGGAGCCGGCTTTCTCGGCTCGCATTTGTGCGATCTGCTGATCGCGCGCGGTGACTCGGTTGTCTGTCTTGACGACCTGTCGACCGGCTTCCGGGAGAACATCGACCATCTGGCCGGGCCGAGGTTCGCCTACATCGAGGGCAGCGTCTTGAACCCGATCGATATCGACGGTGACTTCGATGGCGTTGTCCACCTCGCGAGCCCGGCATCACCGTCGGCGTATCTGGCCATGCCGATCTTCACTCTCCGGACCGGATCTGAAGGCACCCGCCACGTCCTCGAGTTCGCGTACGCCAAGGCGGCGCGTTTGATCCTGGCCTCGACCAGCGAAATATACGGTGACCCTTTGGTTCACCCACAGCGCGAGGAGTACTGGGGAAATGTCAACCCAGTCGGCCCGCGCAGTGTTTATGACGAGAGCAAGCGCTATGCCGAAGCGTTGACGACGGCTTACCGCACCTTCCATCACGTCAACACCGGCATTGTGCGGATTTTCAACGCATATGGTCCCCGGATGCGGCCAGAAGACGGGCGCGTGGTGTCGAGCTTCATTGATCAAGCTCTGCGCGGCGCGCCGCTCACTGTGTTCGGAGACGGAAGCCAAACCCGAAGTCTGTGCTATGTCGATGATCTCGTTCGCGGCGTCGTGGCAATGTTGGATTCCAACGAGCCAGGACCGATCAACCTGGGGAATCCGGTGGAACTCAGCGTGCGCGAGACCGCCGAATTGGTCCTCGAGCTAACCGGCTCGCGCTCGCAGATCCAGCTGTGCCCATTACCTCAGGAAGATGCGAGACGGCGTAGGCCCGACATCTCATTGGCCCGGGCGCAGCTCGGCTGGAATCCGCGAGTGCCACTGCTGGAGGGGCTTACCCGAACCATCGAATGGCACGCCGGGAAGCTCTGCAATCCGAGCTGTCTCCGAGACAACCGCGGGGATGCGGCTTCCAGCCAATAACTCTCCGTCTTAGCCGAAGCGTCCGAGGCGGTCGGCGTCTTCCACCAGGTCCGGCGGCGGTGGCAACGCTTTCGGCGGGAGTGGGGCCATCTGGGCGGCGACCTCACAGGCTCGAGTGATGCAGTGTGGAGTCAGGATGGAACCCCCGACATCGGACGACCGGACTTTAAAACCAGCTGGACGGATTCACGGGGGACGCGCCACCACCTAATTGCTGAGCCGTCGTCCGCTAACTCGCGTTGTGCGCCTGGATTCAGCGCCCAGCCGGGACAGGATCGTGGCGGCATCGGAAGTCGCGCCGCGGTTGTACGGGAACTTGGACAAGGCGGTTCCCATCGCGCAGGTGTTGGAGATGGCCGCATAGGTCAAGCCCGTACCGATGCCGGCTGCCACCCACTTCAGCCTCGGGACCGCGATGCTGCCCAGGATGGCGGAAAGCACAATCGATCCGGCAACCAGACGCACCTGGCGCTCGAGGTCCCATCGTTGTGCACCGCGGTCGACCGCGAAGCCTTGGCCCTCCCAATCGGTGATGCCCTTGTCGAGCACTCGCCCGCTCGTCAGCCCCGCATTGCGCAGTAGCGTCTGGGCCTTGGTCGAGCGTTGACCCGAACGGCACACCAGCACAACGTCGTCATCCTGGTCGAGGCGCGCAGCGACCTCGGGGCCGTGCTCATCCAGCACATCCAGCGGAACGTTGTAGGACCCGGCGATGTGCGAGGTCTCGAATTCGGCCGGAGTCCGCACATCGACAAGACGTGGCGCCGTCGCAGACTCAAGCAAGTTACGAAGCTCGAGCGAAGTGATGAGGTCAGCGGTTGGTGCGTTCATTCTCAGCTCCCATGTCAGGTGGCAGTGTGTTACCAAAACCCGGGTCGACTCAAAATCACAGTCTTTTGTTCAAGGTGAATTTTTGCTACGCCGACGTTGTGATCTTTAGCTTTTCAGCGCTGCCGAAGTCGTCGTCGATAAGCACGACGCGGCGATCGTGCCGGTCCAGCAGAGCGGCGGCGATCGATGCCCGGTAGCCGCTTGCGCAGTGGATCCACAGCTCGTGGTCGGCGGGAATCTCGGCGATGCGCTCGGACAGTTCGTGCAACGCGATATTGAGCGCACCGCGCACGTGGCCGCCATCGAATTCGCCGGGTTGGCGGACATCGAGCACGGTGACACTGTCGGCACCGAGCAGATCGGCGAGCGCGGCGAATTCGGCGACTCGGTAACTGCGCAGCTCGGTCCCGTCGGTCAGGTCGCGGATGTCTCCACTGGCGCTGCCGGTGAGGCGATCGACGCCGATGCGGGCGAGCTCGCGCTGGGCGTCGGCGATCTGCTTGCTATCGTCGCCGATCAAGGTCAGCGGCGCGCCCCACGCGTACAGCCAGCCGAGGTAATTGACAAAGGAGCCCGATAGCTCGAATCCGTATGTGCCAGAAAGGTGTCCGGCCGCGAACGCGGTTCGGTTGCGTAGGTCGACGACCCATTCGCCGGCATCGATCCGGCTGCGCAGCTCACTCGGATCGACCGGCGCGGGAGGCGACAGGTCCGCTGCGTCAGGACCGTTCCTGTTGATCACGCCCATATGTGCGTAATAGGCAGGAAAGTCAGCCAGCCCGGCGACAAGTTCGTCGACGTAATCCTGCTCATCCTGGGTCAGCGCGGGATTCTTGCCGCGTTGTTCCCCGATGGTCGAATTGTCACCGTCGGTGGGGGCGGCCGAGCAGAAGCTACCGAAGCCGTGGGTCGGATAAACCTCGGTCGACGGTGGCAGTTCGTCGGCGAGGCGGCGCACCGAATGGTATTGCAGCCGAGTCAATTCCTCGGTGTTCTCCTCGCCAAGCAAGTCGGTTCGTCCGGTGCTGCCGAAGAGCATCGACCCTCCGGTGAATACCCCGGCAGTGTCACCGGAGTCGTCGCGAAGGACATAGCTGACGTGATGGTGCGTGTGCCCCGGTGTGAGCAGGACCTCCAGATGAATTCCGCCGCTGTCGATTCGGTCGCCATCACGCACGGCACGGCAGGCGAACTTGACGTCTTCGCCGGCGGGAACAACGTATTCGGCGCCGACCGCGGTAGAAAGCGCCAGCCCGCCGGTGACGTAGTCGTTGTGGATGTGCGTCTCCAGCACATGCGTGATTTGTACCTCGCCGGCAAGTTCCAGCACCCGATCGATGTCACGCTGTGGGTCGATCGCGACCGCCACCTCACCGTCGCTGACCAGATAGCTGCGATCGCCCAACCCAGAGGTTTCGATAATCGATACGTCCAACACGCTTGTGCCCCATCCACGCAGGTCTTGCCCCAACGTAGTCGCCCGGCATCGGCATGCGAGGTGCGTAGAACGGCCACCGGCAACCTGCGATTGACAATTGCGGCGGCGCAGTGTCAGTTGTTCGTGCTTGCCCGGCGCCTAGCTGGCGTCGGCCTGCAGATCGGGGTTCAGCGATTGCATGCCGCAGACACACTGCGGGGCGGCGTCCTGGAACCGCCGCGACAGCTGGGATTCGCGCTTGCGCATCAGGTGCTGCACGTAGACCTTGTCGCGCTGCTTGCGGGAGAACGCCATATCGAGGTTGATTGGTAATCCCGCCCAATCGACCTGGTCGAGCGCCGGGGCTTGGAGCTGCGCAGAGTGCACTGGGCAGCCAGCGCTCACGCTGTCCCAGTCGGGTCTTTCGCTCGTTTGCGTCACCGTTTGTCCATCCTCGAATGCACCAGGTCCTAGGTGAATGGTGCGACAAGGATGTTTCGGCCACGAGTGTGTGACGTTTCCGCCGAATTACGCCTTGCTGATCGGGCGCTTGCCGACTAGTAAACGTCGCGGTGGTAGCGGTTGTCGGTACTGAGCGACTGGACGTAGGCGCGCGCCGCATCCGGGCCGAGTTTGCCCTGCTCAGCCGCGATTTCGCAGAGCGCCCGATCCACGTCTTTGGACATCGGGTCGGCGGTGCCGCAGACGTAGACCTGCGCACCGCCTTGCAGCCACGTCCAGAGCTCGGCTCCGCGTTTGCGCATCAGATGCTGCACGTAGACCTTTTCCTGCTGATCGCGGGAGAACGCCAGGTCGAGTTCGGTGAGGAACCCGTCGGCGTGCATCTTTTCGATCTCGTCGCGGTAGTAGTAGTCGGTGGCGGCGTGCTGCTCGCCGAAGAACAGCCAGTTGGGTCCGGTGTGGCCGAGCGCGCGACGGTCCTGCAGGAAGCCGCGGAAGGGGGCGATGCCGGTTCCGGGGCCGATCATGATCATCGGTGTGTCCGACTTACTCGGCGGCCGAAAATTGCTGGATGGCTGCAGATAGACAGCCACTCGATCACCGGGGGAGCGATCGGCAAGGTAGGTCGAACACACCCCGCGGCGTGGGACGCCCTGGAAGTTGTAGCGAACCGGCGAGACCGTCAGGTGGACCTCACGCGGGCACTCTTTGGGGCTCGACGAGATCGAATACAGCCGCGGCTGAAGGCGTTTGAGGACCCTCAGCCACTCGTGAGCCGACGCGGAGACCGGCAGCTGCGCCAGCAGGTCGATGGACTGGCGCCCCCATGACCAATTACTCAGGGCGGCTTTGTTTTCCGGCTTCAGCAGTTCTGCGAGCGTCGGGTCACCGGTGCGCTCCTGCACGAACCGCACCAGGTCTCGGCTGACGTGGGCGATCTCGAGTCGCTCGGTCAGCGCAGAGCGCAACGACATCAGACCATGCTCGCTGACCTCGACCGGGGTCTGCGCGTCCAGTCCGGTGACGGATAGCCATTCGTCGACCAGCCGGTCGCTGTTGCGCGGCCACACGCCCAGCGCGTCGCCCGCCTGGTAGCTCACCGTCTCTTCGGGTAGATCAAACACCAACTGCCGCACGTCTTTTGTCGAGTCAGGCTGACTGAGCGTGGTATTGCGAATGATGCCGGTGATCAACGGCGTCTTCTTCGTGTACGCCCGCGTTGCGGGCTGGGTGGCCGGGCGGGGCGACCCGGCAGGAGCCGACGGCAGCGGTGCTGCGGCGCCCGGGCTGACGGGTGCGCGGGTCAGCGCTTGCATGACCTCGTCCAGCCACCCGGCGGCGGCGTCGTCGTAGTCGGGTTCGCAGTCGACGCGATTGAGAATGCGGACCGCTCCCAACTCGGCCAGCCGGTCGTCGAGCTTTCGCCCGTGGCCGCAGAAGTCGTCGTAGTTCGAGTCGCCCAGCGCGAGAACGGCGTAGCGGGTGTTGGTCAACTTTTCCGCGCTGTCGGTGGTGAGCGCCTGCCACAGGGCGGCGCCGTTGTCTGGTGGCTCGCCGCCGCCGGTGGTGCTGGTGATCACCAGCAACTCGCGTGTCGAGGACAAGTCGGCGACGGAGAAATCGTCCATGCCGCGTAACGCGACCGGCAGTCCGGCCTCACCGACCCGCGCGGCGACGTCGGTGGCGAGTTCCTCGGCGTTCCCGGTCTGAGAGGCCCACACCACCACAATCGGGGCTCGTTGCGGCGCGGCGTCCGCTGCGGGCGCGTTGGGTGGGCCCGCCGCTGGCGTGCTGATCGGCGATTCCGCGGGGACCGCGGGCAGGGACGGAGGCGTCTCGGTGCGTGCGAACATGCCGGCCAGCAAGCCATCCACCCACAACCTGGTGCTGGGATCGAGGGGAGCGCTGAGCGGCACGGTGGGCACCCCGCCGGTCCGCCGGCCGGCATCCGAACGCAAGCCGGCCAGCATTCCGGCCAGATAGATACGGCCCAGCGGGCCGAACTGAGGTTTCGATTCCTCTGCCAGACCAAGGAATTCGGCGAGGGCGTCGACCTGAGAGCCGCTGATTTCCGATACCTCCAGGGGCGCGGGTTCTGATGTGTCGGCGGTTACCGAAGTTTCAGGCTCGGAGCCTGAATCCGGCTGGGATACCGTAACTTTGGTCAGGGTGACAGCGCAGGCTTTGAATTCCGGTTGGAGCGACACCGGGTCGACGGCGTCGTTGGTGACGGCGTTGATCGACAGGTACTCGCCGAATACGTCGTTCCAGTGGAAGGGTGCAAAGCAGTTACCGACTCGGACCCGGTCGGTGATGACCGCGGGCAGCACGGCACGGCCACGGCGAGAAGCGATTTCGATGGGCTCGTCGTCGGATATCTGAAGCCGGGCAGCGTCGTCGGGATGGATCTCGATAAACGGCCCGGGGTTGAGCTTGTTGAGCTTGGCGACCTTGCCGGTCTTGGTCAGCGTGTGCCACTGATGCGGAAGGCGGCCGGTGTTGAGCAGGAAGGGGTAGTCGTCGTCGGGCATTTCCTCGGGCGGCAAGTGCGGGCGGGCGAAGAACACCGCACGACCACTCGGGGTGGGGAACGCCAGGCGCGGGATGCTGCCGTCCTCGCGGATCAACCGGTTCTGACTGACACCGTCGTTGCCGTAGCGGATCGGGTTGCGATCATCTGTGCTGTTGGGTGGGCAGGGCCATTGCAGCGGGGTCTGGCGTAGCCGCTGGTAGCTGACCCCACGTAGGTCGTAGCCCGTCGCCGGGTTCCAGAACCGCCTGATCTCTTCGAATACTTCCTCGGCGCAGTCGTAGCTGAATGAGTCCGAAAAGCCCATCTCGCAAGCGATCCGGGCGATGATCTGCCAGTCCGGTAGCGCCTGACCGGGCGCCTCGACGGCGGGCTGGAACAACGTCAGATTGCGCTCGGAGTTGACCATCACGCCTTCGGACTCGGTCCACAGGCTGGCCGGCAATAACACGTCGGCGTACCCGTTGGTTTCTGTCTCGAAGAAGGCATCCTGGGCGATCACCAATTCGGCGCTTTCCAAACCCGCCAGCACTGTCTTTCGGTTAGCAACGCTGGCAACGGGATTGGTGCAGATGATCCAGCATGCCTTGATATCGCCGTCTGCCATCCTGGAGAACATGTCGATGGTGCCCGAGCCGACGTCGGTGCGTAGCGACCCGTGCGGGATGCCCCACTGCTCCTCGACGAAATCGCGATCAGCCGCTGACGCCACCGAGCGCTGACCGGGCAGACCCGGTCCCATGTAACCCATCTCGCGGCCGCCCATAGCGTTGGGCTGTCCGGTGAGCGAGAAAGGACCACTGCCGGGCTTGCAGATCGTGCCGGTGGCCAGATGCAGGTTGCAGATCGCGTTGGTGTTCCAGGTGCCGTGGGTGCTCTGGTTGAGACCCATGGTCCAGCAGCTCATAAAGTTTCCGGCTGCACCGATCCAGTGGGCCGCGGTGCGAAGGTCGTCTTCGGGGATACCGGTTATTTCGCTGACCGCGGCCGGGGTGTACTGCTCAAGGAAGCTGGGCATCACCTCCCAGCCCTCGGTGCATTCGGCGATGAATTCATCGTCGGCGTAACCATTTTCGACGATCAGGTGCAGCAACCCGTTGAGCAGTGCCAGGTCGGCGCCGGGTGCGATTTGCAGAAAGAGATCGGCCTTGTCCGCGGTCGCGGTCCGCCGCGGGTCCACGACGATCAGCTTGGCGCCGGCCTTGACCCGGTCCATCATTCGCATGAACAGAATCGGGTGGCAGTCAGCCATATTGGCGCCGATGACAAAGAACACGTCGGCCCGGTCGAAATCCTGGTAGGAGCCGGGCGGCCCGTCTGCCCCCAGGGACAGCTTGTAGCCAGAGCCCGCGCTGGCCATGCACAGTCGTGAATTCGATTCGATCTGATTGGTACCGATGAAGCCTTTGGTCAGCTTGTTCGCCAGATACTGCGCTTCGAGTGACATCTGCCCAGACACGTACAGAGCGAAGGCATCCGGACCGTGCTGGTCGATGATCGCCCGTAATCGCTTGGCGGTCGCAGTGATCGCGGTGTCCATGTCGACCGGCTCGACGGATTCGCCGCGCCCCGCCCGCAGGTGTGCCGAATCCATCCGGCCCGGTGCCGCAAGCATGTCCGCGGTGGTCGCACCTTTGGTGCACAGTCGGCCGAAGTTGGTCGGATGGCTTTTGTTTCCAACAGATTTCGCAACGTGACGGCGGCCGCTCTCCGGGTCTGTTGTGATCTGCAGCACCATGCCGCAACCCACGCCGCAGTAAGCGCACATGCTGTTCACGACGTCGCGTTGGGTGCCGTGAGACTGGCGAGTCACGCCTACTTCCTCCCGCCGAGTGTGCAAGGGCCAATGCGCTAAATGGTGCGACAAGGATGTTTCGGCACCGGGCATCCGGTGTTTCCGCCGTTTTACGGCTTCCTCTCACATGCGGTGCAGCGATTTGTGAAGTGTTGGGAAAACCCGATGCTGGCGGAATATCCGCAGGTCAACGCCGATCTTCGCTATCTCCTAGATTACTCGCCGACCCTTTTCAATTACCTCTGAGAAGCAAGGATCGGAGCAAACAAATGGGACATTCACAGTCTTCGTTAAGCTCACAATGTGTTCCGCCACTTTGTGATTCTGCTCGTTTTGTTGGCCTCGGCTTGCGGCACAAAGTCAACGGCCCCGCAGGCGTCGCATGCGGCGAGTTGCAAGGACGCCGACGGGCCCACAGCCGACACGGTGCGACAGGCCATCGCTTCGGTGCCGGTCGAGGTTGCCGACTCGAGCTGGGTGGAGATCGGCCGCGGGCATACCAAGAATTGCCGGTTGTATTGGGTGCAGATCATCCCGACCATCGCCAGCGAGTCCACGCCTGAGCAGTTGCTGTTCTTCGACCACAACACGCCGCTGGGTACCCCGACCCCAAACCCCAAGCCGTACATCACCGTGCAGCCCGCCGGTGAGGACACCGTCACGGTCGAGTATCGATGGCAGGTCGGCGGCGAAGAGCCCTGTTGTCCGAAGGGCACCGGCACCGCGAAATTCCAAATCGGGTCCGACGGCAAGTTGCAGGCCCTTGGCAAGATCCCGCACCAGTAAGATTTTGGCTACTTCAACGACGAGGAGCTTGATGTCTGAAATGCGCACGGCAGTGAACAGCGGCAGCGGCTGTCTCCCAAGCTAGTTCGCGAATCGACATTCCCGTCGTGGTGAAGCGAGTGGGTAGATCACGCCACATTTCCCATTGGGATGCAGAGGATGTCGCGGCCTGGGAAGCCGGCGGCAAGTCCGTCGCGCGGCGCAATCTGTTCTGGTCGATCGTGGTCGTGCACCTGGGTTACGCAATATGGTCGCTCTGGCCGGTCATGGCACTTTTCATGCCCAAGGATGTCTACGGCTTTTCGGCCGGCGACAAATTGCTGCTCGGTATGACCGCCACGTTGGGTGGGGCATGTTTGCGGCCGACCTATGCGGTGGCCACCGCGATCTTCGGCGGTCGAACCTTGGCCATGGTCTCGTCATTCGCGCTGCTGGTTCCGGTCATCGGCGCGATGGTGTTGTTGGCCCACCCGGGGCTGCCGCTGTGGCCGTATTTGGTGTGCGCGGGATTGACGGGAATGGGCGGAGGCAATTTCGCGACTTCGGCAAGCAACGCCAACGCCTTCTATCCGCACCGGCTCAAGGGCGTCGCGTTGGGGCTGGCCGGCGGTATCGGCAATCTCGGTGTACCGATGATGCAGATCGTCGGCCTGGTCGTCATCGCCACCGTCGGCGATCGTCAGCCGTTTTGGGTGTGCGGCTTGTATCTGGTGCTGCTGGCTGCCGCCGGTTTGGGTGCGACGTTGTCGATGAACAACGTCGCGCAACACCGCGTCGAGCTGCGGCGTCTGCGGGTGATCCTTGGTGCGGTGGTCTCCACCCGCGACACCTGGCTGCTCTCGCTGCTCTACCTGGGCAGCTACGGCTCGTTCATCGGCTTCGCATTCGCGTTCGCCGAGATATTGCAGACCGGCTTCATGGCCGGCGGACAAAGCGCATCTCAGGCCGCCCTGCACGCCGCCGAATTGGCTTTCATCGGCCCGCTACTCGGCGCGTTGGCGCGCATCTACGGCGGCCGGCTGGCCGACCGAATCGGCGGGGGTCGCGTCACTCTGCTGGTTTTTGTTGCGATGGTCCTCGCCGCCGGGATGCTGATCGGTGTCGCCACGTTCGAGGACCCACACGCAGGTCCGGTCAGCGACTCGACGATGGCCGGTTACGTGGCCTGCTTCATCGTCTTGTTCGTCTTGGCGGGACTGGGCAATGGATCCGTCTACAAAATGATTCCGACGGTTTTTCGGACACCCGGCCGTCGCCTGGATATGAGCGACACCGAACACGCTCGATGGGCACAGCTCTTTTCGGGCATCGCGATCGGTGTTGTCGCGGGTGTCGGAACGTTGGGCGGCGTGGGAATCAACCTGGCGCTGCGCGAGTCTTTCGTCGCGACCGGCACGATGACGTCGGCCTTCTGGATCTTCATGTCCTGCTACGTTATTGCCGCGGTGATCACCTGGGTCAGATATGTCCGCCGACCGGTCGGCAGTCTTTCCGACGACAACACGGTAGGAGCCGGCTGAGCCGACGGCCAGTTCAGCTCAGTCGGCCAGATTCTCTGGGTGCAGCATCTCGGCGTAACGCAGTGGCTCCGGAATGCCGAAACCGTCGACCAGCGTCCTGGCATGCGGGCGCAGCGCGCGACAGCGATCGTTGATGCCGCGGGTGACGGCCTTGGCGCGCTCGGTGGACAAATACCGATGCTCGATGAACCAGGCTTTGTCATCCTCGATCACCGACAGCGCGTACAGGTCGCAGACGATCCCGAGTAGCTCGCGGGCCTCTTCGTCTGGGCAGGCATCGATCCCGGCGACGAATGCTTCCAACACAATTCGGTCGATATGCGCGGTCGCGGCGTGCAGCACGTGATCCTGCACCGCGTTGAACGCGTCGAATGCCGACATCTCTTTGGACTTGCCCTGTAGCCGGCGGGCGACCGAGGACAGCAGGTAACTTTCCCGCTCCTCGAACATGTTCACCTGGTTGCCGCGGTTGAACAAGCTGCCTTCTTCTTCGCTGTCCTGGCGTGCGTCCACGATCCGCTGCATAATCGCTTCGGCCGCAGTGCGTTTCATCACCCGTTCACCCACGGTGCTGGCGGCGAACCGCACCCAATCGACCGGGCTCATGCCCTTGATGTCATCGGCGTAGGCGGTCAGCAGCTCCTTGGCCACCAGCTGGGTCAGCACATGGTTGTCACCCTCGAAGGTGGTGAACACGTCGGTGTCGCCCCGCAGTGCGATCAGCCGATTCTCGGCCATGTAGCCCGCTCCGCCGCAGGCCTCGCGGGCCTCCTGGATAGCCCGGCTGGCGTGCCAGGTGTTAGCCGCCTTCAGACCGGCGGCACGCGATTCCAGCTCGCGCTGTTCCTCGGCGTCCGCCACCTCCGACGTCTGCAGGTCGTGACACTTCGATACCAGTTCGTTCTGCGCGAACTGCAACGCATACGAGCGCGCTATCAACGGGAACAGCCGCCGCTGGTGCACCAGGTAGTCCATGATCAGCACTTCGTCATCGTCATCCGGTGCCTTGAATTGCCTGCGCTCCAATGCATAACGGACGGCAATGTCCAGCGCGACGCGAGCGGCGTTACCGGCGCTGCCGCCGACGGTGACCCGACCGCGGATCAGCGTGCCGATCATGGTGAAGAACCGGCGGTTCGGGTTCTCGACCGGCGAACTGTAGGTGCCGTCGGGCGCGACGTCGCCGTATTTGTTCAGCAGGTTCACCCGGGGAACGCGGACGTGATCGAACATGATGCGGCCGTTGTCGACACCGGGCAGACCGCCCTTGTACTGACAGTCCGAGGTCGTGACGCCGGGCAGATCATTGCCCTCGTCGTCACGGATCGGCACCAGCACGCAGTGCACGCCATGATTAACCGGCGCACCGTCCTCGGTGGTGATCAGCTGAGCGAAAACCGCTGCGATGCGGGCGCTTTCGGCGGCGCCGCCGATGTAGTCCTTGCGGGCCGTCGGGGTCTCGGAGTGAATGACGAATTCTTCGGTCTTGGCATCGTAGGTCGCGGTGGTTTCCAGCGCCTGAACGTCGCTGCCGTGCCCGGTCTCGGTCATCGCGAAACAGCCGAGCACCTCGAGGCTGATGATCTTCTTCACGTACGCCTCGTGGTGGCGTTCGGTGCCCAGGTTCTCGACGGCACCGCCGAACAGACCCCACTGCACCCCCGCCTTGACCATCAGCGAGAGATCCGACATCGCGAGCATCTCGATCATGGTGACCGCCGCGCCCACGTCGCCGGTCCCGCCATGCTCCTTGCGGAATCCCTCGTCGGCGATGCCCGCGCCGGAGATCAGTGCCATCTGCTCGGCCACCTTGACGCGGGCCAACACCGTGTTCGGCGTGTAGTGCGGGCGGAACTGCTCCTTGCTCAGCCATTCCCGGGTCTGGTTTTTCGCGTCGCGCCACCGCCCGTCCAAGGCGTTGCGCAAATGTTGGGCAGTGCTCGTCGTTTCTGGCGCCATATCTCGAAGGTAGCCCGCGGCTGGCGGCGCGGGAAGAACGGGAGCCGGTGGAGGTTGCTGCCGTTGGCGCCGAGATCGCGGTTAGATGGTGTGATGGCCTCGCCAGACAACCCGTCACGCCACCCGGATAACGACGTCGGGCACACCCATCCCGATGTGAGCGGAGGTTGGCTACGCCCAGCCACTTTCGGCGCGATGGACGGCCTGGTCAGCAATACCGCCCTGATCGCCGGTGTGGCAGCGGGTGAAAGTGCTCACACCACCTTGGTCAGCGGCATCGCGGGCCTGTTAGCTGGGGCGTTCTCCATGGCACTGGGTGAGTACACGTCGGTCACCACGGCCAACGAGCAGATCGATTCCGAGGCGCATGTCGAACGCCGCGCGTTGCGTGCCCGCCCGGAAGCCGAGCGAGCCGAGCTGGTCAGCATGCTCGTCGAGCTGGGCATGACCGAGCAAACCGCGCAGACCGCCACCGACGAGATCCACCGCGACGAGAACCAAGCGGTCAGCTTCCATCTGGTCCGCGAGATCGGTGTGGATCCCACCGAAAAGCCGTCGGCTGCCCTGGCCGCCGCCGCGTCCTTTGTGATGTTCGCCCTCGGAGCGGTAATTCCGCTGATCCCTTACCTTCTCGGATACGGATCATTGGCGCTGGGTCTGGCATGCGGTGGCGTCGGCCTGCTGATCGCGGGTGGCCTGACCGCCCGGTTCACTCGTAAGCCGCTGTGGTTGGCGGCGGGCCGGCAGTTGCTGTTCGGTGCCGTCGCGGTGGCCGCCACTTACCTGCTGGGCACGTTGGTGGCACGGGTCCTGTAACGCCGAAGCCGGTAGCGGGCGATTCCAGCCCACACCGCGCCGAGCAGGACCAGCATCACCATGTCGAACATCCACCAGCCCACGTAGTGGGTCCACATCTGCGCGTTGGCGGCAAGCGCGTCGACCCGGCGCAGGTCGACCGTGGCGGCCGATGCCGCGAAACCCCATTGGGCCGGGATGAACCAGGAGATCTGGTCGTAGCCCCACGTGCCCACCAGCGTGATCAGCCCCCCGGCGAATAACAGCGACGCCAGGATCACCGGCACGGCCAGCCCCACGACTCCTCGCAGCGACCTGCCCATTGTCGACACTGCGAGCCCGATGATCGCCGACACGATCGCCGTGACGGCGACACTCACATACAGCTCGACCGTGGCGTCGTACAGCAGCACGGCGCCGTGCACCGGCCGGCCCTTGACGCTGACGACGATGGTGAACGTGATGGCCGTCAGCGCCGCGGCGGCCACACTGAAGAACGCGATCTTGGCGGTCAGGTAGGCGGTCGGCGACAGGCCGACCGCTTGTTCGCGCCGGAAGATCCGCCGCTCGCCAACCAGATCGCGGATGGTCAGCGCGATGCCGATGATGACTGCGGCGATGTTGAGCGCCGCCAAGATCTCGACGGCTTCATGCGGGTTACGGCCGTTCGAGCCGGGCTGGCTCAGGCCGGAATGACCGGGAATCAGCATCGTCAGTCCCGCTAATGCAAACGGCAGGGCGGCCAGGAAGAGAAGGTAGACGCGGTCGGCGAAGAACAGCCGGGCTTGCCGACCGGCCACCAGCCAGATTTGTCGCTTGAGTGCGGGTTCGGCGGGCGTCGGCCACGGTTCTGCCACCTCGGGCGGGTCGGATGCCTGCTGGCGCGCGCGAAACGCGCGATGGGCGCCGTCGGGATCGCCGCTCACCTGGGCTAGAACTTCTGACCAGTCGGTGGTGGCCATCGCCGGGCCGATCTCCACGGGCGCCCCGGCGAAGGCGACGGTGCCGCGAGATGTGAGCACCACGACTTGATCGCACATATTGAGGTGGGCGAGCGACGTCGAGGACGTCACACTCGCGACGACGACACAGCCGATGTCTGCCTGGCGGCGCAGCACCGCCATCACGTGACTTTCCTGCGCGGCATCCAGCCCCGCGCCCGGCTCGTCAACCAGCAGCAGGGTCGGCCTGGCGAGGAGCTCGATCGCCATCGCCGCGCAGCGGCGAAACTCGGGCGCTAGCTTGCTGATTCGGGTCGAGCGGAACGGCGTCAACTCGAGTTCTTCGAGAACCTGATCCACCACGCGCTGACGGTCCTCAGGGGAGGCGTCGGCCGGCAGCCGCAGTTCGGCGGCGTATCCGAGAGCCCGTTGGACGGTGAGCTGCGGGTGCAGGCGGTCGTCGCGCGGCACAATCCCGATGCGCGCACGCATGGCTTGGGGCTCGGCGTGGATGTCGTGGCCATCCACGGTGATTCGGCCGGAGTCGAGGTCTCTGGTGCCGGCGAGCAGGCCGAGCAGCACTGAGTTGCGTGCGGCCGACGGCCCGGTCACCGCGGTCAGCGTTCCCGGTCGTGCCGTGAACGAGACGTCCGTGAGCAACTCGTGGTCGTCGACGGTGAGTGCCAGTTGGTATGCGGCCAGCCCGACGGTGCGGGCGCCCGCCCTGAGCGGCAACCGATGGGTGAGAACGGGTTCCTCGGTGGGCAACGGCGCGCGCGGAGCGCGCAGCTTTCGCGTCGCGTCGGTCATCCGCTCGATCAGCCCGCGGCCCTTGGGCTGCTGATCCTCGACAGCCGCCGGCGGTGGCGGTGCCGCGGCCGACTCGGTCAGCGGCGCGGGTGGCGGGGGTGCAGCGATGGGTGGCGGCGGCTGGCTGGGTCGTTGGACCGACGGCGGTCGGGGTGCGGGTATCGCAATTCGCCGGGTGGTCCGCAGCGTCGGTTCGTGTTCGTCGGGCGGCGGCGCCACGGGCCCAGGAGGCGGCGGGGCGGGCGGACGTCGGGGCGGGCCCGGCGGTGGTGGCCCGGGCGGACCGGCCGGAGCTCCGATCCGGAACACCAGGCGCGGACCCCGCTGCGGATCGCCGATCGTGATCGCCTGCCCGTCCCGGATGTCCACCGTCGACACTCGGGCGCCGTTGACGAAGAAGCCGTTGCGGCTGTTATCAATCGCTACCCAGCGGGTCCCGGCGAATCGCAGCACCAGCTCGGGGTGTGTTGGCGCAGCGGCGGGAGGGGCATTGCCCGGGAGGTAGAGCGGAATGTCCCATCGGGTGCCGTAACCCACCACGATGTCGCGGCCCGGGCCAAAGAGGTACCGCGTCGGTCCGACCCACACAGTCAGCGGGGAGGCGAACGGGTCGTTCCGCATGGTCATGAGTGTCTACCCGCCGGCGGTCTATCTGCTAGGAGTGCGCGGTGCTCACCGCGCTGCGGCGAGCCATCACGGAGTTGTCGACAAGGCGGCGCAACACCTCGATCGCGGTGGCGAGCACCTCGCGGTCCTCCGGTCCGAGCTGGGCCAGTTGCGGTGCGATGGCGGCGGCACGATCGGCCCGGACCGCGTTGAGGGTCCGCTTTCCGTCGGGCGTGATGCGGATTCGGACCGCCCGGGCGTCGCCGGGATCCACCATTCGGCTGACCAGGCCGGCATCCTCCAGGCGTCGCACCTGGGTGGTCATCGTCGGTTGCGAGCAGTGATCCACCGCAGCCAGGTCACCGATTCGGGCCTCGCCGTGGGCTTCGATGGTCGCCAGCAGCCTGGCCTGCGCCGCCGGTAACGGCATCTGAATGCGCTGGGTGGCCAGCCTGTTGAGTCGCGCGACCACAGCGAGCAGATCCGCGCCTAGGCCTTGCTCACGCTCGATGTTTGCGGTGTCAACAACCTTGCCCATGTGTCCATGGTTGCATAGCTTTGCTAAGCGAGACGAATCCCACATAACCGTGGCAGCAAATTCCCGATGGCCCGATGTGCTGCGGACGCCCGCGCTACATGCCTGGCAGAATCGGTCAAGTGACTTCGTCCCGCCTCCGGCACCCTCGGCGTGGATCGCTACGCCCGAGCGAGTTGGCACAGGCTGCGGTCATGGGCGCACTGTGCGCGGTGATCGCGATCATCTCCGTAGTCGTCCCATTTGCAGCAGGATTGGCTTTGCTGGGGACCGTCCCCACGGGGTTGCTGGCCTACCGCTACCGGCTGCGCGTGTTGCTCGCCGCGACGGTTGCTGCCGGAATGATTGCCTTTCTGATCGCCGGCTTGGGCGGTTTCGTGACGGTCATCCACTCCGCCTACATCGGCGGGCTGACCGGAGTCGTCAAGCGGAACGGCCGCGGCGCACCGACGGTGGTCTTCTCCTCGTTCATCGCCGGGCTCGTGTTCGGTGGCGCGGTGATTGCCGAGCTGCTGGTGATGACTCGGCTGCGACACCTGATCTTCCAAGTGATGACCGCGAACGTGGACGGGATCGCCGCGTTCATGGCGCGGGTCCATCTGCAGGGGCCGGCCGCCGAGTTGCAACGGATTTTCGCCAAGGCACTGGGCTACTGGCCGTGGTTCATGTTGGTCTATTCCACGGTCGCGATCATGATCGTGTCGCTGATCGGCTGGTGGGCGCTGTCGCGGCTGCTGGAGCGGATGGGCGGCCTGCCCGATGTGCGCAAGCTAGACGCATGGGACGTCAGTAGCGGCGAGCAAGTCCCGGTGGGGCCGGTTCCGGTGCGGTTCGACAAGGTGCGCTTCCGCTACCCCAACACCAGCCAAGACGCGCTGCGCGAAGTCAGTTTGGATCTTCGGGCCGGCGAGCACGTGGCGGTCACCGGAGCGAACGGTTCCGGGAAGACCACATTGATGCTGATTCTGGCCGGCCGGGAACCGACCTCTGGCACCGTGCAGCGCGCCGGCGCAGTCGGTTTGGGCAAGCTCGGGGGCACGGCCGTCGTCCTGCAGCATCCCGAAAGCCAGGTGCTGGGCACCCGGGTGGCCGACGACGTGGTGTGGGGCCTGCCACCGGGAACCGACATCGATGTCGACGGTTTGTTGAACGAGGTTGGTCTGGAGGCATCCGCCGAGCGCGACACCGGAAGCCTGTCCGGCGGTGAACTGCAACGACTCGCGCTTGCTGCTGCGCTGGCCCGCGAGCCGGCCCTGCTCATCGCCGACGAGGTCACCAGCATGGTCGATCAGCGGGGCCGCGACACCTTGCTGGGCGTGCTGTCCGACCTTCCGCAACGGCACCGCACCGCCCTGGTGCACATCACGCATTTCGACAACGAAGCGGTGGCCGCGGACCGCACCATCAATCTCAGCGATTCACCCGACAACACCGGTGATAGCACCGGCATGGTCGCGACCGCGGCCGCGCCGGCCGCGACTGGCGCGGTGGACCCGCGGGGCCGGCCCAAGGCGATCGAACTCGTCGACGTCGGACATGAATACGGCAGCGGCACACCGTGGGCCAAAACCGCGCTGCGCGATATCAATTTCGTGGTCGAGCAGGGCGATGGCGTCCTGATCCACGGCGGCAACGGTTCGGGTAAGTCGACGCTGGCGTGGATCATGGCGGGGCTGACGATTCCGACCACCGGCGCGTGCCTGATCGACGGCGAGCCCATGCATCAACACGTCGGGGTGGTGGCCTTGTCGTTCCAGGCGGCCCGGCTGCAGTTGATGCGCACCCGTGTCGGCTTGGAAGTTGCTTCGGCAGCTGGCTTTTCGCGTCACGAAGAAGACCGCGTGGCAGCGGCGCTGGCCGCGGTCGGGCTGGAACCCGCAATGGCCGACCGACGCATCGACCAGCTCAGCGGTGGCCAGATGCGTCGCGTGGTCCTGGCCGGGCTGCTGGCGCGGTCGCCGCGCGCGTTGATCCTCGACGAGCCGCTGGCCGGATTGGACGGCGCCAGCCAGCGCAGCCTGCTGAGTCTGCTCGCACAGCTGCGCCGCGAGCGGGGTTTGACGTTGGTGGTCATCTCGCATGACTTCGCCGGGCTGGAAGCAGTGTGTCCGCGGACCGTGCACTTACAAGGTGGCGTGCTGGAAACGGTAACGGCCAGCGCCGGTGGTATTGCGTGACCGCATCGTCTGCTCAAGGCGAGGCCCGGCGTCCTTCTCGTCCGGTCGTGCTGCTGGTTCCGGTACCCGGACGCTCGCCCATTCACGACCTGTGGGCCGGCACCAAACTGCTGGTTGTGTTCACCGTTTCGGTGCTGCTGACGTTTTATCCGGGCTGGGTGTCGATCGCCTTGGCCGGAGCCCTGGTGGCGGCCGCGGCTCGCATCGCCCGCATTCCGGGCGGCGCGCTGCCCTCAGTCCCGCGCGTGCTGTGGTTGGTCCTCGCGCTGGGCGGTGTGACCGCGGCGCTGGCCGGCGGTAGTCCGGTGATCTCGATCGGCGGACTCGGCTTCGGACTCGGCGGAGCGTTGAACTTCCTGCGGATCACCGCGTTGTCAGTCGTGCTGCTCGGACTGGGCGCGATGGTGTCCTGGACCACCAATGTCGCCGAAATCGGGCCTGCCTTAACAGTTTTGGGCCGCCCGTTCAAGCTGTTTCGAATCCCGATCGACGAATGGGCAGTGGCCACGGCGCTCGCGTTACGGGCCTTCCCGATGTTGATCGACGAATTCCAGGTGCTCTACGCCGCCCGGCGGCTGCGTCCCAAACAGATCCCGCAGAGCCGCAAGGCCCGGCGCCAACAGGGTGTCCGCGAGATGATCGACCTACTCGCCGCGGCCATCACCGTGACCCTGCGTCGCGCCGACGAGATGGGGGACGCGATCACCGCCCGCGGCGGCACGGGTCAGCTCTCCGCGGCTCCGGCGAGACCGAAACTGGCGGACTGGATTACGCTCGCCATCGTTTTCGTGGCGAGCGGCAGCGCGATCGCGATCGAGACGATTTTCCAGCTGACCCAATAGCAATGGTTCGTGTGCCGGGTCGCGTAGCGTGAACGCGTGGCCGACATTCACCGCACCCGCACTATCGCGGCTCCCGCAGGCGAAATCTGGGACATCCTGGCCGACTTCGGCTCACTCAGTTCGTGGGCTGAGAACGCCGATCACTCGTGCATCTTGTTCGCCGGCCCCGATGGCGGCGCCGTCGGCACCGCTCGACGGGTTCAGGTCGGACGAGACGCGCTCGTCGAACGGATCACCGAGTACAGCCCGCCGCGGGTCTTGGCCTATGACATCGAAGGCCTACCCCGGCGGCTGCGCAGTGTGACCAACCGATGGACGCTGGCCGCCGCCGGGGCCGACGCCACCGTCGTCACCCTCACCAGCACGGTCGAAATCGGGTCTCATCCGGCCGCGAAGCTGGCCGAACGGGCGTTGTGCCTGTTCCTGGCACGACAGTCCGACTCGATGCTCGCTGGCCTGGCGAACCGATTGGAGAATGCGAATGTCTGATCGCCCCGACATCGTCATCGTGATGACCGACGAAGAGCGTGCGGTACCGCCCTACGAGTCGACTGAGGTGCTCGCCTGGCGCCACCGAACATTGTTGGGCCGCAAGTGGTTCGACGAACACGGCGTCCGCTTCGGCAGGCACTATACCGGCTCGCTTGCCTGCGTGCCCAGCCGCCCGACCATCTTCACCGGACACTATCCCGACCTGCACGGTGTCACCCAGACCGACGGCATCGGCAAGACCGCCGAGGACTCCCGCATGCGCTGGTTGCGCGAGGGCGAAGTGCCGACACTGGGCAACTGGTTCCGCGCGGCGGGCTATGACACCCACTACGACGGCAAGTGGCACATCTCGCACGCTGATCTCACCGACCCGGCGACGGGCCGTTCGTTGGCGACCAATGACGACGACGGTGTCGTCGATTCCGCCGCGGTGCGGCGTTACCTCGACGCGGATCCGCTTGGGCCGTTTGGCTTTTCCGGATGGGTCGGCCCGGAACCGCACGGTGCGCTACTTTCCAACGCCGGGGTTCGCCGCGATCCGCTGATCGCCGACCGTGTCGTCGGGTGGCTCACCGACCGCTACGCGCGCCGCCGCGCCGGCGATCCCGCCGCGCTGCGCCCCTTCCTGTTGGTGGCCAGCTTCGTCAACCCGCACGACATCGTGCTGTTCCCGTTGTGGGCGCGCCGCAGCCCGGTGAGTTCGTCGCCGTTGGATCCACCCCCGGTGCCCGCGGCGCCCACCGCCGACGAAGATCTGTCGTCCAAGCCGGCCGCGCAAATCGCGTACCGAGAGGCCTACTACTCCGGCTACGGTCCGGCGCCGGCGATCAACCGGACCTATGACCGCAATGCGCAGCGTTATCGCGATCTGTACTACCGGTTGCACGCCGAGGTGGACGGACCCATCGACCGGGTCAGGCGGGCCGTCACCGAGGGCGGGTCCGACAACGCGGTGTTGGTGCGGACGTCGGATCACGGCGATCTGCTCGGCGCGCACGGTGGGCTCCACCAGAAATGGTTCAACCTCTACGACGAGGCCACCCGCGTTCCCTTCGTCATCGCCCGCATCGGCGAGCGCTCGACGCAGCCCCGCGTGGTCAATGCACCGACGTCGCATGTCGATCTGGTTCCGACGCTGCTGGGCGCCGCGGGTATCGACGTCGCCGCGGCCGCGGGTGCGCTGGCCGAGTCGTTCTCGGAAGTCCACGAGCTGCCGGGCCGCGACCTGATGCCGGTCGTCGATGGCGGGTCGGCCGACGAGGCGCGCGCCGTCTACCTGATGACCCGCGACAACATGTTGGAGGGCGATAGCGGCGCGAACGGCCTGGCCCGCCGCGTGAAGATGACGGTGAATCCGCCTGCGCCGCTGCGAATTCGGATCCCGGCACACACCGCCTCTAACTTCGAAGGCCTGGTGGTGCGCGTCGACGAAGCGACAGCGGCCGGGGGCGCCGCTCACCTGTGGAAGCTGGTCCGTACCTTCGACGACCCGGGCACCTGGACCGAACCCGGGGTTCGCCACCTGGCGGCCAACGGCCTTGGGGGAGAGGAATACCGAACATCCCCGCTCGACGACCAGTGGGAACTGTACGACCTGACCGGCGACTCGATCGAAGCCGATAACCGGTGGCCGGATCCGGATCTGCACGAC
Source organism: uncultured Actinomycetota bacterium (assembly GCA_963826365.1). Lineage (GTDB taxonomy): Bacteria > Actinomycetota > Actinomycetes > Mycobacteriales > Mycobacteriaceae > Mycobacterium. Next base: position 923,955 of record CAWGXA010000027.1, read on the forward strand.
CTACGCCAGCATCTGCGGACGCAGCTCAAACACGCTCGTGCCAATTCCATCCCCGAGCGAAACCGGCCGTGGCCCTACGTCTCTCGTCGTCCACCGAGTCCTTCGCCGTCGATGCTGGCGCGCTGGTTCGCCAAACGCCCGTAGCTAGGTTCGCATCCGGTCGATCAGATTGGACAGCACGACGATACTTTCGCTGCGTTCGATGTCGGCGCTCGACCGGATGCGCTCCAGGACCGACTCCAGGTGGCGCATGTCGCGGGCGAGTACATGCAGGATGGCGTCCGACGTGCCGGTCACCGTGGCCGCGCTGACCACCTCGGGCATGTCCACCCACGCCGCTCGCAGCTGATCGGGCGCAATGGTGCCGTGGCAGTACACCTGCACATAGGCCTCGGTGTTCCAGCCCAGCGCATTGCGGTCGACAACAGTGGTGAACCCTTTGATCACGCCGCTGTCCAGCATCCGGTCCACGCGACGCTTCACCGCCGGCGCCGACAAATTCACCTTTTCCCCGATCTCGGCGAAGGTCGCCCGCGCATGCTCGGTCAACTCGGTAAGGATGCGCTCGTCGGTGTCATCCAGGCGGTCCATCACCCTCCCCTCGGGGGTGCACAACAAATCGCTGTATTAGACACTCTAGCGCAATAGATCGTTCATAGACACGCAATAAGCGTCGTTTGATTGTGCGAGGAGCGGCCAAATATCGTTGATCTATGACCGATTACCATGTTGGGAAGCCGGCGCCGGTCGCATCGCCCGCGCCCGCAGCATGGCAACGCGCCCAGATTGCCCAGCGGACCAGGACCCCTCGGCCGCGCCGATATGCGATGACTCCGCCGACGTACTTCGCGGTCGAGTACGCGATCAACCCGTGGATGGACACCAGCGCGCCGGTGGATGCCCGGGTGGCCCACGCGCAGTGGGAGGACCTGCGCCAGACCTATCTACGGCTGGGCCACCACGTCGACTTGGTCGAGCCGGTGCCGGGGCTGCCGGACATGGTCTATGCGGCCAACGGCGGATTCGTTGCGCACGATGTCGCGATCGTCGCGCGGTTCCGGTTTCCCGAACGGGCCGGCGAGGCGAGAGCCTATGCCGACTGGATGTCGTCGGTGGGCTTTGATCCGGTAACCACCCGCCACATCAACGAGGGCCAGGGCGATCTCCTGATGGTCGGCGAAATGGTGCTGGCCGGCTACGGTTTTCGCACCGACCTGCGCGCTCACCCGGAGATCTCCGCGGCGCTGCGCATGCCGGTGGTCTCCCTCGAGCTGGTCGACCCGCGCTTTTATCACCTCGACACCGCCCTGGCCGTCCTCGACGATCACACCATTGCGTTCTACCCGCCGGCGTTCAGCGAGGCCGCGCAAGACCAGCTGCACGCGCTGTTCCCCGACGCAATGGTGGTGGGCAGCGCCGACGCGTATGTGCTGGGTCTCAATGTGGTGTCCGACGGCCTGCATGTCGTGCTTCCCGCTGCGGCAACGGGTTTCGCTGCCCAGCTGCGGGAGGCCGGCTTCGAGCCGGTCGGCGTCGATCTGTCCGAGCTGCTCAAAGGCGGCGGTTCCATCAAGTGCTGCACGTTGGAGGTGTTTGCGTGACGATTCTCGATGCGGGGATTTCGGCCGAATTGAACGGAGCCGATACTGCGATCACGTTGGTCGAAAGGTATGCGGCACATAACTATTCGCCGCTTCCCGTGGTCGCCGCGAGCGCCGAGGGCGCCTGGATCACTGACGTCGATGGTCGGCGTTACCTGGATTGTCTGGCCGCCTACTCGGCGGTCAACTTCGGTCACCGCAACCCGGAGATCACCGCGACGGCCCACGCCCAGCTCGACACCGTCACGCTGGTCAGTCGCGCCTTCCATAGCGACAATCTCGGCCCGTTCTGCGCCGCGCTGGCCCGGTTGTGCGGCAAAGACATGGTGCTGCCGATGAACTCGGGCGCTGAAGCCGTGGAGAGCGGACTCAAAGTCGCACGCAAGTGGGGTGCCGACGTCAAGGGTGTACCCGAGGGTCGCGCGAATATCATCGTGGCCGACAACAACTTTCATGGCCGCACCATCAGCATCGTCAGCTTCTCGTCGGATCCCACGGCGCGGGACGGTTTCGGGCCGTTCACGCCGGGGTTCCGCTCGGTGCCGTTCGGCGACGCCGCGGCACTGTCGCACGCGATCGACGACAACACCGTCGCGGTGTTGCTCGAACCGATCCAGGGCGAGGCCGGCATCGTCGTCCCGCCCGACTACTACCTGCCGGCGGTCCGTGCGCTGTGCAGCGAGCACAACGTATTGATGATCGCCGACGAGATCCAGTCGGGTCTGGCCCGCACCGGCCACACCTTCGCCTGCGACCGGTGGGGCGTCGTTCCGGATGTGTACCTGCTGGGCAAGGCGCTGGGCGGCGGCGTGGTACCGCTGTCGGCCGTGGTCGCAGACCGGGAAATACTGGGCGTGCTGCACCCCGGCGAACACGGGTCGACCTTCGGTGGCAACCCGCTTGCCGCGGCCATCGGTAGCACCGTGGTCTCGATCCTGGCCCGCGGCGAATTCCAAAAGCGCTCAGCGGAATTGGGTGCACACCTGCATCGTCGGCTGCGGGACCTGATCGGCCACGGCGTGGTGGCGGTGCGCGGCTTCGGCTTATGGGCAGGCGTGGACATCGAGCCGACGCTGGCGACCGGCAAGCAAATAAGCCTGCGGCTGGCCGACCGTGGCGTGCTGGTCAAAGACACTCACGATTCGACGCTGCGTTTCGCGCCGCCGCTGGTGATTACTGCGCAGGAAATTGACTGGGCTGTGGACCAGTTCGCCGCCGCTTTGCGGGAGGCCGCATAATCAGCTGATCCAGAGAGGGGCGTAATTGCCAGCCACTTCGATCGGCTTGATACAGCAGATGGTGCGGCGCCGCCCGGTGATCGGCGCGCCCGTGGCATACGGGGCAGCAGACCACCTCAAGCGCAGCATCGGCACGTTCGAACTGACCATGTTCGGAGTCGGCTCGACGGTTGGCACCGGAATTTTCTTCGTGCTCTCCCAAGCCGTGCCCGAAGCCGGCCCCGGAGTGATCGTCTCGTTCATCATCGCCGGCATCGCAGCGGGACTCGCGGCCATCTGCTACGCCGAATTGGCCTCAGCCGTGCCGGTTTCGGGTTCGTCGTACTCGTATGCGTACGCAACGTTGGGCGAGGCCGTCGCGATGGGCGTGGCAGCCTGCCTGCTGCTGGAGTACGGCGTCGCCACCGCCGCGGTCGCGGTCGGCTGGAGCGGCTACGTCAACAAGCTGCTGAGCAATGTATTCGGATTCCAGATACCGCATGCGCTCTCAGCCGCGCCGTGGGATTCCGAACCCGGCTATGTGAACCTGCCCGCGATCATTTTGATCGGGATGTGTGCGCTGTTGCTGATCCGCGGCGCCAGCGAATCGGCGAGGGTCAACGCGATCATGGTGCTGATCAAGCTCGGCGTGCTGGCGATGTTCGTCATCATTGCGTTCACTGGCTTTGACGCTCATCAGTTCAGCGACTTCGCGCCATTCGGCGTGGCCGGCATCGGCTCGGCGGCGGGCACCATCTTCTTCTCGTTCATCGGACTTGACGCGATATCGACCGCCGGCGACGAGGTGAAGGACCCGCAGAAGACCATGCCGCGCGCACTGATTGGGGCGTTGGTGGTTGTCACCGCTGTGTATGTCCTCGTCGCACTCTCGGCGCTGGGTACCCAGCCATGGCAGGCGTTCGCCGGACAAGAGGACGCCGGGCTGGCCACCATTCTCGACAACGTCACGCACAACCGCGTGGCCAGCACGATTCTGTGTGCGGGCGCGGTGATCTCGATCTTCACAGTCACGCTGGTCACCATGTACGGCCAGACCCGGATCTTGTTCGCGATGGGTCGCGACGGGCTGCTGCCCTCGCGCTTCGCGAAGGTGAGCCCGCGCACCATGACCCCGGTGAACAACACGGTGATCGTCGCGATCGCCGCGGCGATGCTGGCCGGCCTTATCCCGCTCGACAAGCTCGCGGACATGGTGTCCATTGGAACGCTGACCGCATTCATCGTTGTCGCGGTCGGGGTGATCATTCTGCGGGTACGCGAGCCCGACCTGCCGCGCGCATTCAAGGTGCCCGGTTATCCGGTGACGCCTGTACTTTCGGTGCTGGCATGTGGCTATATCCTGGCCAGCCTGCACTGGTACACCTGGATCGCATTCAGCGGATGGATCGCGTTGGCGTTGGTCTTCTACTTCTTCTGGGGCCGCCACCACAGTGCGCTCAACGGTGCGAGCCTCACTCAAGAGGAGAGTTCGTGACCGGTAGCGCTACTGGTGAGCGGCGGCGTTGGCCGCGGCCTGAGCCCGGCTCAGCGTGGTAGGGACATCGCCGCGGCCCAGGAACATGTCGTCGAAATAGCTCTGCAGCACCGTATCTCCGGCGGCAAAGCCGGCACCGCCCGGCGCCGGGATACGCGGACCGTCCAGCACCGAAAAGAAGGGCGTGACGTCGATACCTTTGCCGGCCCAGTAGTCGAAGTAGACCGGCTGAGCTGACAGCACCGCGGGAATCGCTCCACCATTGCGGCCTAGGTATTCGTCGCCTTCCTTGCTACCCATCCAGGTCAACACCTGACGCACCGCGTCCGGGTGTTTAGTCGCTGAATTCCCGGCTACCGCAATACCACTGGTGACACTGACCCGGCCGGCTGGACCGGCCGGCAGCATCGCGATACCCCAGTGGAATCCGGCATTGCGGGCGATCTGCGACAGGCTGTAGGTGCCGGACTGGAAAAGTCCCATCTTGCCTGCCAAGAATTGGTTGAGCGAGAAGTCGCCGTTGTCGTTGGTGTCCGACGCCGGCGGCGCGACGTGGTCGCGGTTGATCAGATCGACCAAGTAGCGAAATGCCATGATGGCTCCGGGATTGTCGAAGGCGAACGCGTCGCCGCGCTGGAATACGCCACCGGCCGAACCGATGTAGTTGAGATAGATGCCCTGTGGATCATTGGCCGCGTTGTATGCCCACTGGCGGACCCGCAACGGATCGAAACCCGTTGTGCCCGCTTTATTTCCCTCGGCGTCGAGAGTGAGCTGCGCCAGCAGCGGACGCAACGAGTCGTCGTCATTGGGACTCCACCGCAGGCTGTTCAGCCGGCCGGGATCGATACCGGCGGCGGCGAGCAGATCCGCGTTGTAGTACACCGCGATACCGCCGTCGGTCAGCTGCGGCACACCCCACAGCACGCCGTTGCGGGTGAACTGGTCGACCACGGCCGGCTCCCAGTCCTTGATCACGTGTTGGTCGACGGCCTTGCTGATATTCATCAGCCTGCCGTTGTCGGCGTAGGCGGCCAGATAGGCGTTGGACATCCAGAAGATGTCGTCGGCGCTGTCGCCGGCGACATCGGTGCGCAGGGTCTGGAAGTAATTCGAGTAGGCCACCATGTTGGTGTGCACTTCGATATCGGGATGCGCGCGGTTGAACGCCTTGAACGACTCCTCGTACGCGGCGGCGATCGGAGCCGCCCACAGTCGCACCGTCACCACGATCTTGTTGCCGTGCGGATCGGCGGAGTAATTCAACAGCGCGGCCGTCGCGGCCAACAGCACCGCGACGACCACCAGCGCAGCGGTTGCCAGGGTCGACGAGCGGGGCCGGTTCATCTCACTTGATTCCCGTCAGGACGATCGACGAGACGATATGCCGTTGGGAGGCAACGAAAAGCACGACTAGCGGCACGATCGCCAGCGTGGTCGCCGCCATCACCAGCGTCCACTGCGAGTTGAACCGAGTCTGCAGGTCGGCCGTGGCCACCGTCAGCACCCGCCACTTGTGACCGCTGGTGATCACCAACGGCCACATGAAGTTGTTCCATTGCGAGACAACCGTGATCAGCGTCAAGGCGGCCAGCACCGGCCGGCTGGACGGAATGACCACATGCGTGATCACGTCCAGCGTGTTGGCGCCGTCGAGGTGCGCGGCGTTGATCAAATCGTTGGGGATTAATCGAAAGTGCTCGCGCAGCAGGAAAATTGCGTAGGGGGAGCCGAACATGAACGGCAACACCAGCGCCCAGAAGGTGTTGCGCAGACCCAGCTGGGCCATCATCAGGTACAGCGGCACCACGGTGACGGTCCCGGGCACCATCAACGTCGCGATGTAGACCCAAAACATGGCGTCACGTCCGGGAAACTCTAAGCGCGCGAACGCATACGCGGCCAGCACCGAGAAGGTCAATTGACCCAGTAGTATCACCGCCGTCATCAGCGCGGTCACCATCGCCGCGCGGCCGAATCCGGCACCGGCCAGGTCGCCGTAGTTGGACAGCGTGAAAGGCCGGGGCAGTTGCAGCGGCGTACCGGTGGCGAACTGGCGCGCCGAGGTGAACGAGGTCAGCAGCCCGAGTGCGAACGGCACCAACGTGATCAGCCCACCGATCACCAGACCGGTGTAGATCGCCGCATGCGAGAGCCGGCTAGGTGAGGTCATAAGTGATCCGTCGCCGGAAGTACAGATGCTGAATGATGGTGACGCCGACCAGGATGACGAACAGCACCACCGCCATCACCGATGCCCGCCCGATGGCTGCCGAGCCAAACGCCTCGGCGTAAATCCGGTGCGCCACCAAATCAGTGCTGCCGGCAGGCCCACCGCCGGTCAGGGCGTACACGGTGTCGAAAACCTGTGCGGTGCTGACGATTCCGGTCACCAGGACGAAGAACATCGTCGGGCGCAGCATCGGCAGGGTGATCCGCCAGAACCGCTGCCAGGCATTGGCGCCGTCGGTGCGTGCGGCGTTATGGATGTCCTCGGGAATAGCCAACAGTCCCGCCAGGAACGACAGCGACACATAGCCGACGTTGGACCAGACGACGACGGCCGACACCAGCGGCAGCGCAAAGCTGGGGTCTGACAGCCATTCGATGCTGTGCCCGAGCAGCGTGCTGACCGCGCCGTTGGTGGGGGCCAGGATCCAGCGCCACAGCACCGCGATCGCCAGCGGCGCGCAAATCCAGGGCAGCACGAACACGGTGCGAAAGAAGCCGGTGCCCGGAAGCGAGCGGGCCAGCAGCGTCGCGGCCAGCAGTCCCAGCACCGTCTGCGTCGGGACCACGATCGCCACGAAGATGGCCGTCACGAACAGCGACTTGCCGAAACCGGCGTCGGCCAGCACCGCGCGCCAATTGGTCAGCCCGACGAAATGCAGTGGACCCAGCAGGTCCCACCGGTACAGGCTGAGCCAGAGCACTACCAGGATGGGCAGCAGCAAAAAAGCGACGACGCCGAACAGACTGGGCGCCAGCAGGGCGTAGCCGAGCGCGGTGGGTCGACGCTGCTTGCTCGGGGCGGCGCTGGCCATGAGGGTAATTAAAGCGGGCTAGGCGGCGGTTTGGGGTGCTTGGTCGTTACGGTGGAGCCGTGACACCGAATCGGGGGATCGATGCCGACTTCCTGGACCTGCCGCGCCACGCGTTGGCCGACGCTGCCTTGTCGGCGGCGCGCGCGGCCGGGGCCAGCTACGCCGACCTGCGAATTCACCGGCTCAACACCGAGATCATCCAGCTGCGCGACGGCGAGCTAGAGACCTCGGTCGTCAGCCGCGAGGTCGGTCTGGCGGTGCGGGTGATCGTCAACGGCACCTGGGGATTTGCCTCACACGCCGAGCTGGCGCCATCCGTGGCGGCCGAAACGGCGCGCCGCGCGGTGCACGTGGCCACCACGCTGGCGTCGCTGAACGCCGAGCGCGTCGAGCTGGCCGCCGAACCCGTCTATGCCGACGCAACTTGGGTGTCGAGCTACCAGATCGATCCGTTCGACATCCCCAGCACCGACAAGATCGCCGTGCTGGAGGAGTACTGCGGGCGGCTGCTGAGCGCCGACGGCATCGACCACGTCTCGGGCGTCCTGACCACCGTCAAGGAACAGACCTTCTACGCCGACACCTTCGGATCCTCGATCACCCAGCAGCGGGTCCGGCTGATGCCGTCGTTCGAAGCCGTGACCGTCGACGCCGCCGCGGGCAGCTTTGACTCGATGCGCACTCTGGCACCGCCGATGGGGCGGGGCTGGGAAGCGCTGGCCGGTGACGAGATATGGAACTGGACCGACGAGCTCGCCCAGTTACCCGCGCTGCTGTCGGAGAAGGTCAAGTCGCCCAGCGTGACGGCCGGGCTCACGGATTTGGTGATCGATCCGACCAACCTGTGGCTGACCATTCACGAATCCATCGGCCATGCAACCGAATACGACCGTGCGATCGGCTACGAGGCTGCCTATGCCGGAACGTCGTTCGCGACCCCGGACAAGCTCGGCACCATGCGCTACGGCTCTCCGGTGATGAACGTGACTGCCGACCGCACCGTCGAATTCGGTTTGGCGACTATCGGATACGACGACGAGGGCGTGGCTTCGCAAAGCTGGGATCTGGTGCGTGACGGGATCTTTGTCGGCTATCAGCTAGACCGGGTGTTCGCGCCGCGGCTCGGCCAATCGCGCTCCAACGGGTGCTCGTACGCCGACTCACCGCATCACGTTCCGATCCAGCGGATGGCCAACGTCTCGCTGCAGCCCAGCCCCCAGGACATCAGCACCGCCGATCTGATCGGCCGCGTCCAGGACGGCATCTACATCGTCGGTGACAAATCCTGGTCAATCGACATGCAGCGCTACAACTTTCAATTCACCGGTCAACGATTCTTCCGCATCCGCGACGGCAAACTGGACGGTCAGTTGCGCGACGTCGCCTATCAGGCCACCACGACCGATTTCTGGAATTCCATGGAGGCCGTGGGCGGCCCGTCGACGTGGCGGCTGGGCGGCGCGTTCAACTGCGGCAAGGCACAGCCCGGACAGGTTGCCGCGGTGAGCCACGGTTGCCCGGCCGCGTTGTTCCGCGGCGTCAACGTGCTCAACACGCGCACCGAGGGCGGCCGATGATCACTCCGCAACACGTCGTCAACATCGTCTTGCACGAAGCGGCGAAACTTGGCCGCGCCGACGAGACCATGGTCCTGGTCACCGAGAAGGTTGAGGCCACCCTGCGCTGGGCGGGCAACTCGATGACCACCAACGGAGTCACGGTCAGCCGCAGCACCACCGTGATTTCGATTGTGCGCAAAGGTGATAGCGCCTCCATTGGCACAGTGGTGTCGGCGGAAGTCGACCCGCGGGTGATTCCCGGTCTGGTGGCCGCATCCCAAGACGCGGCCCGCGCGGCCCCGGAAGCCGGTGACGCGGCCCCGCTGCTGTCCGATGCCGGCGCGCCCGCGGATTGGGATTCGCCGGTGGCCGGCACTGGAGCCGAGGTGTTCGCCGATGTCGCGGCGTCCTTGAGCCGAGGCTTCCGTGGCACCGATCGACTGTACGGCTTTGCGCACCATAGTGTTTCGACGACGTTCCTGGCGTCCTCGACAGGGTTGCGCCGCCGCTTCGCCCAGCCCACCGGGGCGGTGGAGATCAACGGCAAGCGCGGTGACGCCAGCGCCTGGGCGGGTATTGGCACGGCCGATTTCGTCGACGTACCAACGGATCTGATGCTCGAGGACCTCTCGATGAGATTGGACTGGGCCAAGCGCACGGTCGAGTTGCCCGCGGGACGGTACGAGACGATCATGCCGCCGTCGGCGGTGTCGGACATGATGATCTATCTGGCATGGTCGATGGCCGGGCGCGGTGCGCAGGAAGGCCGCACCGCCCTCTCGGCGCCCGGCGGCGGGACCCGGGTAGGGGAGCGGCTCACCGACTTGCCGTTGACGCTGTTCTCCGATCCGATGGCGCCCGGGCTGGCATGCACACCGTTCGTCGCGGTGAGCAGTTCCTCGGAGACGGCGTCGGTGTTCGACAACGGCATGGAGATCAGCCAGGTCGACTGGATCCGCAATGGCGTCATCAACGCGCTGGCGTACCCACGGGCCATCGCTGCGAAATTCGATGCCAACGTCGCCGTTGCCGCCGACAACCTGGTGATGACCGGCGGGACGGCCGAGCTCGCCGACATGATCGCGGGCACCGAGCGGGGCCTGCTGCTGACCACGCTGTGGTACATCCGCGAGGTCGACCCCACCACGCTGCTGCTCACCGGGCTGACCCGCGACGGCGTCTACCTCATCGAGGACGGCGAGGTCACCGCGGCGGTCAACAACTTCCGGTTCAACGAAAGCCCGCTGGACCTGCTGCGGCGCGCCACCGAGGCCGGCGCCAGCGAGAAAACCCTGCCCAGGGAGTGGGGCGACTGGGCCACCCGGGCGGCCATGCCGTCACTGCGGATACCGGATTTCCACATGTCGTCGGTGAGCCAAGCGCAATAGTCGTAACGTGGGACGAATGGCGGCTCCAGTTTCGGTTCGTGAAGATCAGCTGACGCGGTTGGTGACCCTGTCCCCGGGCGATGGTCGGGTCGCAGGGTTGGTCCGACGGGTGTGCGCGCAGACGTTGTCGCTGCCGTCGCTGCCCGTCGAGGTGGCCGTGGACGAACCGCAGTCCGAGGCCGAGGCCGTCGTCGCCGAGTTCGCCGAGCAGTTCAGCATCGACGTGTCGACGATCAGTGTCCAGCAGCGGGGCAGGTTGTTTAAGGCGTTGGGGGACAACCTCTTTGGTGCGGTCGTACTGATGTACATCGCCGACTTCATCCCGCGGGTACGGGCCGGGCTGGAAGCGCTGGGTGTGGGCGCGCAATATCTGGCGTGGACGCGCGAGCCCATCGCTTGGGATCACACGACCGACCCGTCCGATGTGGTGTTCAACCAGTTCCTGCCCGCGGTCGGCGCGATGCGCGCGCTCGACCCGGTGACCTCTGAGCTGGTGCGGCTGCGCGGCGCCGCTCAGCACAACTGCCGGCTGTGCAAATCGGTGCGGGAGAGCAGGGCACTGGATGCCGGCGGTTCGGAGACGCTGTACGCCGACGTCGAGCATTTCGAGGAATCAAAGCTGCTCGACGAGCGCGCTAAAGCAGCGCTTCGCTACGCCGATGCGTTAATTTGGACGCCTGCGCACCTCGACGCCGACGTCGTCGCCGAGGTGCGCTCCCGGTTTTCCGAGGTAGAAGCCGTCGAGCTCACCTTCGACATCATGCGTAATGCCAGCAACAAGATCGCTGTGTCGCTCGGTGGTGATGCCCCGCGGGTCGAGAGCGGCACCGAAACCTACCTGCTCGACGCCGACGGTCAGACGGTCTTCAGCTGACAACATCAGCGCCCTGGCGGCAGGACGGGGGACAACCTTGAAGCACTGGATCGTCGGAGGACTGGCCGCCGTGCTGCTGACCGGAGGGCTGATCGCCTCGGCGCCGCCGGCCAGCGCCGGCTGCCAGTACGGAGGACTCGTTGCCAGCAAGTGCGATGGACCCGTCCAGCCTGACGGCACCTGGCAACGTTGCGTGGTAATCACCACGTCGCATAGCGGTCCCGTTTACCAATGGAACCCAGACTGCAAATTGATGGGCCCTGGCCAGTTCCCTCTGGGCGTTGCTTACTCTGACCCGCCGACGCACATCGACGACTGAGCCAGGAACCCTTCGTCAAAGACAAGTCCTCTCGGCGGTAGTAGGTTTCGCAACATGACTGGGACTCTGTCGTGGCGAGTCGAACAACTGTCGAGCGCGACGCCTGCACAGATATATGACCGACTACTGGATGTCGAGCGTTGGTCAGAATTCATGCCAACGGTGTCCGCCGCGTCATGGGAGCGCCGCGGAGAGCCTGACACAGAAAAGGGTGGCGTTAGGCGGATGCGCATCGGGCTCAGCGTGATACGCGATCTGATCGTCGATGGCACGCGACCACATCACCAGGCCTATGCCGCATCGCTTCCGTGGTATTACCCGCTAAAGGATTACCGGGGTGATATCCGGATTGACGAGGGCCCGAACGGGTCCCGCATCATCTGGGCGGTGACGTGTACATCGCGCGTCCCCGGCCTCCCGAAGAAATCAGTGACGTCGAGGCTCGAAGCCTCCTATGCGCGCCTGGCGGAGGCGCTGGCGCACGAAGCAGAGGGCGTCCCACGGACCCACATCGACAACTGAGCCACGGGCAGGCTCGAGATCAGTGCTGCGGCACCTCGATGTCGGAGACCAGGACCCGTACGCCGCCGGTGGCGAATCGCCCCAAGGCTTCAAAGAACGCGCCCGCCTCCGGGGTCGTCACCGCCACACTGACGGCATCGTAAGTCGGGTAATACAAGTCGATCATGCGGTAAGCGGGCGTCGGAGTCCCATCTTCTTTCGGCCAGACCTTCGACGCCTCGAGCCGGAGATATCCCGGTATCCGCCGAGCAGCCTCTAATTGCTCCGCTTCATAGGCGGCTTCGAAGGCGGCCGGGTCGGTGGGGTTGTCATAGATGACCGTTAGCTTGGTTTCGGACAACGGATTTCCCTCGCGTCGTTGATAAGTCGAGCCTCTGCTGAGCGCCTGGGCACGACCCTACCCTCTGACCGTTTCGTCGGCCTGACAGCAGATCGGTCGGTGTTCGATGCTTCGGATCACGACGTCAAAGGCAGCAAAAACCAGCTACGTAAGCGGTAGCGTCATTGATTACCGGCTGGGCTTGCCCCGAGTACTCGGCAACGCCCAGCGGCGATGTGACGGGAGGCAACCATGAAGCGCTGCATCGTCGGAGGACTGGCGGCCGTGCTGATAGCCGGAGGGTTGATCACCTCAGCGCCGCCGGCCAGCGCCGGCTGCCAATACGGCGGACCCGTGCTCAGCAAGTGCGATGGACCGATCCAGCCGGACGGCACCTGGCAACGCTGCGTGGCATTCACTCACTGGATACCTAGCGGCGCCAGTTCCTTCCTCGCGCCCGAGAGGCGCTGCGATTTGATGGGTCCTGGTCAGAATCCTGGAGATCCCGGCTTCACCGACCCACCGACGCACATCAACGACTGAGCCAGGACCTGACTACGCTTTAGCCGTGTCGCTACGACGGTTCAGCCCTTATCGAGGTCGGCGTCTGCGGTGGGACGAGGCCCTCTTTGAGCGCATGGCCATGACCCGGGCCGGCTCCTATCTGGGAAAGCAGTTGGCGCCGCACGTCGACAAGTTTTTAATACCTCGGACGAACGGCCACTTGAGCACGATGGGGAGGGACAAGGTCGGGCTCGTCACGACCACCGGCGCCAAGTCGGGCCGGGCCCTCCCGCAGCCGCTGGCGCTGATCGACGACGGTGACGGGCTGCTCGCGATCGGATCGAATTACGGCCGTGAGAAGCATCCGGGGTGGAGCGCCAACTTGCTGGCGCACCCCGAATGCATCGTCGAGCTCAACGGTCCGCCGGCGCCCTACCGAGCCGAACTGCTGGCCGGCGACGAGCGGGCGACGGCCTGGGCGACGGCCAACGACGTCTACGCCGGATACGAGAACTACCGCCTGAACTGCGCGCCTCGGCAAATCCGGATTTTTCGACTTCGGCCGTCGGCTGTGTAGCGCGGCGGCGTCGCCGGGAGCGGGAGCTGACGCTAAGGTCGAACCCGTTAAACGCCGGGGGCGGTAGCTCAGTTGGTTAGAGCCGCGGACTCATAATCCGTAGGTCGCGGGTTCGAGCCCCGCCCGCCCCACTCGTTCTTGTGTATTACGTCGGGTGATGTTTGACATTGCGTCTTCGGGTGATGCCTGACAGGGTTTCGGCTGATGCTTGACGTTACTTCGGTGACGACCTCCCTGGATGAGGGAGTTGAGCGTGGCTGAGCACAGGTATGCGGCCGTGTTGGCGGTGATCGCCGATGGGTTGTCGGTGTCGCAGGTTGTCGAGAAGGTTGGGGTGCGGATTCGCGTCAGCGCGACGCTGACCGATGGTGACCGCACGCGTATCGGCGGCCACGAATTCACCTTCGAAATGTGCGGAAGCTGATGAGAACGCCATCTCCTCAGGCGGTGCGCGGCCAGAATCGGTACGCCACCAGGATCGGCACGATCACCCAGGGAAGGTTGAGCGGCAGGTAGGTCGCCAGGTGTGGGGGACTGTCAGGTCCAAGGAATGTCTGCATGAAGTAGAAGTACATGTTCACCACCGCGCTGACGGCGTAAGCCATGGCCAGTGCGGGCAGCCACGGCCACGATTTGAGCTTCCAGACGCCGATGGTGAGCACAACGAGCAGCGGAAGTTGCACGAAACCGTCGTACAAGAGCGAGGCCCGCAAGGCCGGCGGCATGACGAGATGCTGCGGTTCCTGCTCGACACCCCAGGTGTGTAACGCACGCAAAGGTGGCCACGGGCTATCAGAGGCGACAGGAACTCCGAGGCCTTCCGGCAGACTCAACACGAGCGCGTTGATGATGCCGAGCACGAAGGCTGGGAGCAGGAGGTAGTCGAGCCGACGCCGGACAAGGGTTCGGGAGTTCATGGGGAAGCCGTCATCGCAGGGTCGGCGGATTGGCTCGGCCAGCCCGCACGTCGGCCGCGGGGGAGGCAGCAATGTCCTCGTCGAGCGCGCGTGCGCAAAACTTGGCCAGGAGATCGGGCTGCATCTGCTCATCTTGCATCACAGTCCTTGGCTTCGAGCTCAACAGCGCCGGTAACGATGGGTTGACGCACACGAGAATCATTGAGATCTGTTCGGTCACGGCATTGCCCTGGCGCTCATCATCGAATGAGACTAAGCGACGACATCATTCGCCCCGCGCGGGTCGTGCGGGTGCAGTTCGACCCCGAAGGGCCCACACGATGAGTGTCGGCTGACTGGCCGCCACGCCGTTGTGGGGGAGGCGATCCCGGTATAGCGTTTGGTCGCGAATCACGTTGTGGCACAATAGGATATGGTCACGACTTTTAGTCAGCTGCCCACGCACATGATTCCACCTTTATTCGCCTTTTTATCGTCCGGTCCATCAGTCTTTCCAGGGTGATTCGCCGGCATCCCAGCTGCGCTGGACGTCGGGGTAAAGGCTGTCCTGGTCGGTGGCGACGGAGTTCTTGACATGGCGAGTCCACTCGTCGGCCAAGACTTCGGGCTGCCCCTTCTCGATCGCGTCGAGTGTCTGCCCTGCGACTTCGCGCGCCGAGATTTTGGGATCGTCGACGGCGGCGGCCATGTCGGTATCGATGAACCCTGCGTGTACCCCGACGACGAGGGTGCCTTGGGCGCGTAGCTCCACTCGCAGCGCGTTGGTCAACGCCCACTGGGCGGACTTAGACGCGCAGTAGGAGGCGTTGAACGGTGGCGCGTACCAACTCACCACGGACAGCATGTTGACAAGACTGCCGCCGCCGGCGGCCCCCAGAACGGGCGCAAACGCGCGCGCCATCGCCAGGGTGCCGAAGTAGTTGGTCTCCATCTCGGTGCGGGCCGCCGACATGTCCGGCGCGGACAGAAACGGCCTCAACAGCATGGCGCCCGCGTTGTTGACCAGCAACGACACGTCGCTGCAGTCACGGGCGGTCGCGGCGACGTCGTCGAAATTCGTGATGTCCAATTGCACCGGCACGACGCGTGCATCGGTGACGTCGACGGTGCCCGGATCGCGCGCACCTGCGTAAACCTTCGCCGTGCCCCGGTCGAGCAATGCCTGCACGAACGCCTTGCCCAACCCGCGGTTGGCTCCGGTAACGAGTGCGGTGGTGCCCTCTATCTGTCGAGCTAGAAGTCCAGTCATGGTCATGCTCCTTTTCCATATGTACTCCGCTCAACACGGGCCGGTGCGGCAGTCCATCCGATTCGCTGAGACCTTTGTGAGCACATTCGATACTCTCCGGGTATCAGCGTTGCGGAGGGAGGCTCGTGGATCTCGATCTGCGCAAAGTCCGCTACTTCGTCGTGCTGGCCGAGGAGTTGAACTACCGTCGAGCCGCCGAGCGACTGCATGTCGCGCAGCCGGTGCTGACGCGTCAGATCCGTTCTCTGGAGCGCGATCTCACTGCCCAACTGTTCGAGCGAGACCGGGCGGGCACCCGGTTGACCGACGCAGGCCGACAGCTTCTGACCGACGCCCAGGGGCTGCTGGCCGATGCGCAGGCGACGCGCCGCCGGGTGGCCCGCCTCGGCACGACGATCAGGACATTCACGATCGGGTTCATGCCCGGGCTGACCGTGACCGAGCCGGCGCGCGCGTTCGCGGCGTCGCACCCCGAGGTGACCGTCGACGTCCTACGCACCGACTGGACGGACCAGGTGCAGGTGCTGCATGACGGACGGGTCGACATCGGTTACGTCCGCATGCCCATCGACCTCACCGCTTTGTCCAGTTGGCCGCTGTTCACCGAGCCGCATGTCGCGGTCGTCCCTGTGGCCCATCGGCTCGCGGGCCGCGGCCGCGTCAGCGTGCACGAGCTGGTCGGCGAGCGGCTGTTGCAGCATTCGAATGCCGCCCCGGAGTGGGCGGCGGACCTACACAACGCGCCGCTTGTCGTAGCCCGCGAGGCGCGCAGCGTCGAGGAGAAGCTCGAATGGGTCGCTGCGGGTGAGGGTTTCAGCGTCGTGCCGCAGTCGGTGGCCACGTACTACCAGCGTGCCGACATCGCATGGATGGTGCTGACCGACGTCGCACCCAACGAGGTGCGGCTGGCGTGGCCAACCGCGCAGCACGGGCAGCTGATCGAGGACTACTTGGCGGCCGCCCGTAGCACGGTCACGGACTAGGGGTACCGCAAGGCGTGAGAACGCGGCCGCACCGGCAAGCGGGCAGAACTCCAGTCGAGCCCGCCGACACGAGGTCACGAACCTGCGCTGAGCTCGCGGCCGATGGGGGCAAAGGAGTCGGGGTTGGCGACGTCCCAATCCGACCGCCAGGAGGGCGGTGCATGGTTGAGCAGTTCTCCCGGCGTCAGCCATTCGTAAAGCTCTGCGTAGGAACGTTGTTCGGTGGGCGATAGGCGCTTGCGCAGCATGTGCGGGTTGAGCATCGACGGGTCGGTGACACCCATCGAGCCCATCATGCGCATTGCCTGGGCGACGGTAGCCCGCTGGTATCGGTACACGCGTTCGCTTTTGTCGCTGACATCGAGGGCTCGGGCCCGATACGGATCCTGGGTCGCGACGCCGACCGGGCAGTGGTTGGTATGGCATCGCTGAGATTGGATGCAGCCCGTCGCCATCATCATCGATCGGGCCGAGTTGGTGTAATCCGCGCCCTGGATCAGGCGCTTGATGATGTCGTTCCCAGAGGCGACTTTGCCGCTCGCCCCGATCCGGATCCTGTCGCGGAGGCCTGCTCCCACTAACGCGTTGTGGACGGTCATCAATCCGTCGGTGAGCGGAAGACCAATGTTGTCTTCGTATTCCAGCGGCGCCGCGGCGGTTCCACCTTCGGCGCCGTCAACGATGATGAAGTCGGGCGTCACCCCTTCGGCCAGCATCGCCTTGCAGACCGCGAGCAAGTCGACCCGGGAGCCGACGCACAGTTTGAAGCCCACCGGTTTCCCGTCGGCCAGTTCACGCAGCCGCGCAACGAAAATGATCAGTTCACGCGGGGTGTGAAATGCCGAATGTGCCGCCGGGCTGACGCACTTCTCACCGGCGGGCACACCCCGGTAGCGGGCGATCTCCTCGCTGACCTTTGCGGCGGGGAGCACACCGCCGATGCCGGGCTTGGCGCCTTGGCTCAACTTGATCGAGACGCACTTGACTAGATCGTGAGCGGCCTTGTCCGCGAACCGATCTGGATCGAATGCGCCGGCTGGGGTGCGGGTGCCGAAATAGCCGGAGCCGATCTCCCAAATCACATCGGCGCCACCGAGATGATAGGGCGTGAGCCCACCTTCGCCGGTGTCGTGGGCGAACCCGCCCTTGCGGGCACCGTTGTTCAGCGCACGCAGGGCGTTGGCCGACAGCGCGCCGAAGCTCATCGCCGAGACATTCATCAGAGCCATGTCATACGGTCGCGCACAATCCGGTCCACCGATTCGCACCCGGAACGGCTCGTCGGGGGGCTCGACCGGGCGTGCCGAGTGCACCAGATATTCGTAGCCGACTGCGTCGATATCGCGCTCGGTCCCGAAAGCCAACTCGGCGGCAGTGCCTTTGGCCCGCTCGTAGATCAACGAGCGGACGTCGCGGTCGAAAGGGCGGCCGTCAAAGTTGCGCTCGATGAAGTACTGCTGCAACTCGGGGCGCAGTGCCTCAAGTAGGAACCGCAGATGCCCCAGGACCGGGTAGTTTCGCAGCACCGAGTGCTGGCGCTGGACGAGATCGTAGATGCCCACGGCTGCAATGGCCGCGACCACGACCGCGGGAATCCACCAGCCCCATGGCCCCATGACAGCCAACGGCACAAATGCCCCCGCGAGAGCTGCCAACAATGCGACGCAGACAAACCGGATCAATTCAGCCCACCTTTCGCGGCGCAGTCCTCAACATTGAGGGTTGCGATACCGCGAATGTTAAGCGCACAACGCGGCGACGTGGCGATCCGTAGCTCGGTTTGCCATCAAGCCTCTTTCTCGCCCAACACTGCCTGGGTTTGGGTGACCTGAGCGACACGTTTGCCGCGATCATCTCTCAAGTCGGTCTGCACGACGATTGTGCTGCGGCCGACGTGTAATGGCTTGCATGTCGCACTGACAATGCCACCGCGTACCGCGCGGAAGAAGTTGGTTTTCGACTCAATGGTGGAGGTGCCCGCGCCCTTCGGCAGGTTGGCGACTGCGCACAGTGCGCCCACTGTGTCGGCGAAGGCCATGAGCGCTCCGCCGTGCAGAACACCGCCCGCGGTGCACAAATGCTCAGCCCAGGCCATCGTGGCGGTGGCTTGCTCGGCGGTCAGCTCTGCAACGGAGATGCCCAGCGTGTCAGCAAAGGGGAGGCCTGGGATTCCGGCGACTGGATCTGAAGTGTTCACGCTGTCAGCTTTCACCTATAGATGTTGAGGATCTCGGGTAGCAGCAGGCGCGCTGGATCGCTTCGGCCGGTGGCTGCGAGTAGAAAATCGTGCACCGCGATGCCGGTTTGTTCGCTGAAACGGTCGGCGCGGATGACCAGAAGCTGCGCGATGGCCGGCTCGGCTGCGGCGGCGTCATCGCGCGACAGCGCCCCCAGCACGAAGTCGAGGCTGGCCTGAAAGCCCGGGCCGCCATCGAACGGCAGGCCCACTGCGGCGCGGATGTCGTCGCCGTGCAGGTAGGCGTCGTGCAGCAGCGCATGCACGCCCTGGCCAAGGGACAGCCCCGGCACCGGGGATGGCCCTGACCAGGCCGCGTTGTCGAACACCGTCGCCAGTCGCGTGATCGCATCGATTGAGGCGTGCAACCGCGCCGCGAGCGCGGTCGGGGATTCGCTGCGCAAGGCCGCGGCCTGGTCCTCGGGCGTGCGAGTGCCGATCGCGCCGCTGACGGTGTCGATCGCCTGGCCCGCCACGTGCTCGGCGACGTCTCGCACCTGCCAGCCCGTGCAGCGGGTTTCGCGGGTCCAATCCGGGACCTTCAGTGAGCCAATGAGTTCGGCGAACGAGCGATATTCGTCGAGCAGGCCCGCGATGGTCCGCTGACGATCGGGTCCAGGCCGCGTGGTCGTGGTCATCGGAGCGCCTCTTTGATGGTCCGCAGCTGTTGCAGTTGCTCGATGAACCCGTCGGGGCCGAGGACGCCGATCCGGCAGACCAGATGCTGCGCGCCGGCGTCAATGAAGCTCGCCAGCCGAGCGGTAACGACGTCGGGCGTGCCCGCGGCGAACGTCTGGATCTGCTCGACGGCGTCGACGCCGAATCCATATGTCCGAGTGGCGAAGTGGTCCAGCGCGGTGCGGGCGTCGTCGCCGTCGTTGGTCACCAGCACGGTGACGAACAGCGCGGGCGTGACGGCGTCGGCGGTGCGATCGGCGCTCGCGGCGGCGGCGCGCACCTCGGTCAGACCCGACCGATAACCTTGCGGCGTCGGAGGATACGGGAGCCACCCGTCGTATAGCCGGCCGGCGCGGGCCCGGGCGCCGGTGGTGTCGCCGGCCAGCCACACCGGTGGGCCGGGCGCGCTGAACGGCGTGATGCCGGCCGGGATGTCGTCGAGATGCAGCACGGCGCCGTGAAAGGAACTGGACTCCTTGGCATTCCAGAGTTGACGCCACAACGCGACGGTGTCGTCGAGGCGCGCGAAACGTCGGGCCCACGGCACCTCCGATGCGGCGTATTCCACCTCGGACAGCCCCGGGAAGCCGGCGCCGACAGCCACCGCCAACCGCCCGCCCGACAGCCGGTCGATGGAGGCCAGCACCTGCGCGGTCTGTGCCGGCCGACGCAGCACCGTCTGCAAGGCGGCGGTGCCCAGGGTGATTCGGTCGGTGACCGCGGCCGCTGCCGACAGAAACGTCAGCGCCTCGATACGTGGCCGCACCAAAGAGTCATTGGCCCATAGCGAGTCGAAGCCTAGATCTTCGACGGCCCGGGCGAAATCGAGGAGACCACGAAGATCGACCCCGGCCCACGGATCGGCGGCCAGGGGAGGCATGATTCCGAAGCGCAATTCTTCATTCATCCCGCGATCGTGTCGCCCCCGCTGATGCGCGGCAATTCCCTGCAAGGAATAGCGGCCAGCAACGCGAATGGGTTGACTGTGTGTATGACCGTTTCGGTGCAGGGTGACTTCGGCACGGTGCTGCGCGAATGGCGCAATCGACGCCGGCTCAGTCAGATCGATCTGGCTCTCGACGCCGGCACCACCCAGCGGCATCTGAGCTTCCTGGAGCAGGGCCGATCGACGCCGGGACGCGACATCGTCAGCCGACTGGCCGACTCGCTGCGGCTGACGCTGCGCCAACGCAACGCGCTGCTGTCGGCGGCCGGCTTCGCACCGGCACATCCGGAGTCATCGCTGGACGCCCAACTCCTGGAACCCGTGCGGGAGGCCCTGCAACATGTGCTCGACGGCCACCTGCCATACCCCGCGATGGTCATGGACGGGTTCGGCGAACTGGTCGCCACCAACAACGCATTCGGACTGCTTACCGACGGGGTGGCGGCGTGGCTGCTCGAGCCCCCTATCAACGTGTTGCGCGTCGCGTTGCATCCGGAGGGCATGGCCGCACGCATAGTCAATCTCGACGACTGGCGGCTCCATATTCTGCACGGCCTGCGCGAACGTGGCCCGCACCCGCGCATCGAAAATTTGATCGAAGAACTTGAGGGCTACGGCGTGCCGGCGCCGGGCAGCCGGCCGGTCGAATCGCTGGGTTTCGCCGTTCCGCTGCACCTGCGCTCCGTCGACGGTGACGTGCGGCTGGTCGCAACGATCTCGACGTTCGTCACGGCGCTGGATGTCACCGTGTCAGAGCTGCGCCTGGAAGCGTTTCTGCCCGCCGACCCGCCAACCGCCGCAATTCTCGCCAAACGTCATGCTGGAGCAAGACAGCACGGCGAGCTCGGTGCGCGGCGATGACCTTCCGGCGAGGCATTGCGTAGTAGATGATGTGCCGATGACCACCTCGACGGTAGCGTTCGACCCGTTCTCTGCCGAGTTCTTCCACGACCCCTACCCGATCTACCGGCGGCTGCGTGATGAGGCGCCGGTGTTCCGCAGCGAGGATCTCGATTTTTACGCCTTGAGTCGGCACGAAGACGTAGCTGTGGCGTTCAAGGATTTTGAGACATTCTCGTCGGCCAGGGGAGTCACCTTGGACCAAGTCTCGAGTGGCGAAGTGCTAAAGGATCCGTTGGTCCAATTCTTGGATCCGCCGGCGCATCGTCGGATGCGTGGTCTGGTCAACAAAGTTTTCACTCCGCGAGCCGTCGCGGCACTGGAGCCGATCGTCCGCGCCACGATCGACCGGTATTTCTCCCGCCTTGACCCGGACGCGTTCGACGTGGTTGCCGACTTCTCCGCGTATTTCCCAGTTGAGGTGATCACCACAATGCTCGGCGTACCGGAAGAGCTCCGCCAATCCGTAAGGCACTTTCAAGACCTGGTGATGGAGCGAGAAGCGGGCGCAACGACCATGAGTGAGGCAGGCAAAAAAGCGGTAGAGGAAAACGGCCTGCTGTACTACAACCTCATTCAGCAACGCCGCGCTGAACCGCGCGACGACATGATCAGCGCCCTGATCGCTGTCGAAGTGGAACGCGACGACGGCACCAAGACGAAACTCGACGACGTTGAGATCGTTGGCTTTTGCATGCTGCTGGGCGGCGCGGGAGCAGAGACGGTCACCAAGTTGATGGGCAGCGCGATGGTGCTGTTTTCGAAGCACCGAGACCAATGGGAACAACTTCGCACCGACCGCGCCAAGATCTCAGACGCTCTCGAGGAGGTGCTGCGCTTCGATGGCCCGGTGCAGTACGACTGTCGCTATAGCCTCAAAGAGTTGCAGTTGCACGGTGCCACGATTCCGGCCCACAAGACGGTCATGCTTCTTCCGGCGTCAGCGAATCGCGACGGACGGGCCTTCACCGATCCCGACACCTTCGACATCAATCGGGACCGTGCCGAAGCGCAGAACCTCGGCTTTGGTTATGGCATTCACAGCTGTCTTGGTGCGGCGTTGGCGCGGATGGAAAGCAAGATCGCTCTCGACCACTTGCTTGACTTGTTGCCCTGGTTTGAAGTCGCCACGCATCAGCTCCGGCGCGTCTCCATGACCAATGTCAACGGTTACGCCAACGTGCCGATAAGGGCAGCCCGATAAGTCACAAGCCTTTCAGCACGGCGTAAGACGGATCGGTGCGGTCGCGGATGGCGTCGCGGCTGACCATCTCGGTGACTTCTCGGACTTCGTCGAAGTCGAACAACGTCAGGCGTTTGTCGATGCGCCACAAGCGATCCCGGCGTGACCACTCGTCGAGGTAGCGGCCCCAGACCCGGATCTGCGTGACCTTGTCGTCCTGCATCAACCGCGTCGCGGAATGGAAGTACGTTTCGCTGCCTGCGCGGTCGCCGTCGAGGGTGATGATGGTGTTGCTGACCTGGTGCGAATGGTTGAGGGTCAGTAGATGCGAGGCGCAGATGAAATCGATCACGCCGCGTCCGTCGCCCTGGTAGAGCGATTCCCCGTAATTCGCGGTCGCGTCCTCGTGAAATACCGAGTGCCCCAATGGAATATCGAGCCGATCCACCGCGCGGCAATAACGGTAGATCTGCTCTGTGATCGCCTGGCGGTCGAGCAGTGCCTGCAGCTCGGCTGAATCGATCGCCGTTTGTTGCCACGTTTCGGCCATGCGGCACTGTAGCACTCAGATCCTATTGGTCGATGAACCCGACGCCCCACCCTCACAAAGCGGAGGCGGCCAGCTCCGGGCGTTCGTGTCATCGGATGTTCGATCACGAATTGACCGCTGTAGCAACTCATCACGAGGCGTTGTTGCCGGCGTCGCGGCGGGTGGCGACCAGAGGCAAGCCGTCCGGTGCAGAGGTGACTTACGATGCACGAGTGGACGAGGGCGGGGATTCGTCGCGCCGCCGGTACGACAGTCCGGTTCGGCGGCTTCGCGCGGCGGAGAGCCGTGCGCGAATTATCGCCGGAGCGGCCGAGTTGGCTCGGGAGCTGCCCAGCTGGGATTGGGGAAGCTTGACGATCCAGGCGGTGGCGGATCAGGCAGGCGTCAGTCGCCGGACGGTCTACCGGCACTTTGCGTCGGAGGCGGCACTCCACGGCGCCTTGGCGGATCGGCTCTATGAGGAAGCGGGCGTGAGCTATGAAGGGCTGACTCTCGATGAACTGCCCGAAATAACCGCCCGGGTTTTCTCCGCTGTGGCGAAGTTTGCCGTGACGCCCTGGGCTGTGGTGCCAGCCGCGTTCCCTGCGCTCGACGCCGACCGTTTCGAGGGACTTCGATCGGCAGTGGACCCGGAAGTACCGGACTGGGCTGATGCCGATCGCACGATGGTGACCGCTGCTCTCGACATCATCTGGAGCGTCGCTTCATACGAGATACTGCTCAGGGACTGGAACCTCCCTCCCGACGAGGCTTTGAGAGTGCAGCGCTGGCTGCACGAACTGGTCACTGCGGCGCTGCGCGCCGGCGAGAAACCGCCGCAATCGAATGGTTGAGAGACAACGCGGTATTCGCGCAGCAGTCACCACCATCGCCACTTGACGAACCGGCGTAATTCGCGACACACTTGTGTCTTCATATTGCATGCATGACGTGGCTCGCCGGCGGTTGGCGTGCCAGGTCGGACGGGAAAAGCCTTGAGACGGTTGCTTATTGACGGTCAGCTCGTGGATCCGGGTCGGCATTACCCCTCGATCAACCCCGCAACCGGAAACGTCATTGAAGAGGCCCCCGACGCGACGATCGAGCACGCCGAGGGCGCGATCCGTGCGGCGCGGCATGCATTCGACGAGACCGACTGGTCCACGAACGTGGCCAAACGGGTCGGCTGTTTGCGCCAACTCCACCAGGCGCTTCAGCGCCACCGCGAGGATTTCGCCCAGCTGACCATCGCCGAGTGCGGGCACACACCAATGCTGGTCGGCGGGCCGGCCCTCGACGACCCGATTTCCCTGCTCACCTACTATGCCGACCTGGCTGAGCAGTTTCCCTTCACCGAGGACTTCGGACTGCACGAGTCGCGGGGATCGAAGCATCGCCGTCTGGTCGAACGGGAGCCCGCTGGTGTGGTGGCCGCGATCGTCGCCTACAACTACCCGATGCAGTTGGCACTCGCCAAGATCGCCCCTGCGCTGGCGGCAGGCTGCACTGTGGTCCTCAAGGGTGCGCCGCAGACCCCACTTCTCGCGGTTGCCCTCGGAGAACTCATTGCCACCGAGACTGACATTCCGGCCGGAGTGGTCAACGTGATCACGTCGTCCGAGGTTGCTGTCGGTGAGCTGCTGACTACTCATCCAGATGTCGACATGATCAGCTTCACCGGCTCGACGCCGGTCGGCCGTCGGATCATGGAGGCGGCCAGTCCGACCGTGAAACGAGTGTTCCTCGAACTAGGCGGAAAATCCGCCCTGATCTTGCTTGACGACGCCGACATCGAGATGCCTGCCCTCGTCGCCGCGATGAGCATCTGCTCCCATGCTGGGCAGGGGTGCGCGATCACGTCCCGGCTGCTGGTCCCGAGCTCCCGTCACGACGAGATCGTCGAGAAGGTCACCGCCCACCTTTCGAACGTCAAGGTGGGCAATCCGGCAGAGCCCGGCACGTATATGGGACCGCTGATCAGCCAAACGCAGCGGGAAAAAGTCGATGGCGTCGTCAGGCGTGCGATCGAGGCAGGGGCCGAGCTCGTCATGGGCGGACATCCGATCGACGGGCCAGGGTTCTTCTACGCTCCGACATTGCTCACTAATGTTGACCCCGATAGCGAGGTCGCGCAGGACGAATTGTTCGGGCCGGTGCTCGTGGTGATCCCCTTCAACGACGACGACGATGCGGTCCGGACCGCGAACAACTCCATCTTCGGTCTCTCCGGGGGCGTCTATGGCGCCGACACCGACCGTGCGATGTCTGTGGCGCGGCGGATACGGACCGGGACGGTTGGCGTCAACGGCGGAGTCTGGTTCGCTCCGGACGCGCCATTCGGCGGATACAAGCAGTCGGGTATCGGCAGGGAGATGGGCGTGGCTGGACTCGCAGAGTTTCTCGAGACGAAGACCATCGCGGTACCGGCCGGCTGACTTCACAGTCCCTACAGCGGTTCAATTGAGGTCGCCCCGTCCTCAGTTGGCGTCCCACCCTCTTTCCGCGGTCACCCGTCTTTGACCTGACTATCGACTCAATCCCTGCATCCGACGGGGGTCCGGCCCGGTCCTGTGCCCGTTGCCCGAATCATCCCTGAGTCACGGTGTCGGGCTTGTCCTGTGGTGGCCGACCTGGGACGGCGGCTTGGCTGTGGGCCAGCGCCACTATCGCCGCCGCCATCACCGCAACCGACACGCCAATTGCAACCCACCCAGCAGTGTTGGTTTGCAGCGTCTCGCCCAGCACGATGATGCCGAGCACCGACGCGACTACGGGCTCGGACACAGTCGCTGCCGGTAGCGATGCCGTCAGCGGACCGGCTCGAAACGCAGACTGCTCCCAGGTTGTGGCCGCCAGTCCCACGCCCGCCCCCACGTACAACTCCGGAGTGCGCAGCAACGCCCCCATGCCCTGGCCGAGCTGGTAGACCACGCCCTTGGTCAACACCGAGAACAGGCCCCACAGAGAACCGGAAACCAGCCCCAGCAACAGCGCCTTGACCGAATCCGAGAACATTCGAGCGCCAATCAAGCACAAGAGCAGAGCAGGGACCATGACGGTGGCAACCGCCGCCCACATCCGAAACGACCCGCGTGGATTGCCCGCCTGCGGGTTGCCAACGGTGACCAATACGGTGACCGCGACCGCGAGTAGCACGGCCCAGATCGCCTGCCAGCGACTGATTTTGCGGTGGTGCACCTTCGCATTGATAACCAGCGCGAACAGCAACGACGTCGACAACAGCGCTTGTACCAGCAACACGGAGCCCAGGCCCAGCGCGGCCGCCTGCAGCGCGAACCCGGCCGCGGCCACGAGGCTGCCCGTCCACCACTGACGATCCCGCAGCAGCTCCCCAAAGAGGGCTAGGGTGCCGACCCGCTTGTCTGTTATGTGTTGGGCGGACCGCTGCTGGACGACATCGCCGATGGCGACCATCAGGGCAGCCGCTAGCGCGAGTAGGGCCGCAACGTCCGTCTTGGCCATCAGGTCCTTTCGCCGCAATTGGAGGCCGCGTTGCCTACATCATCGCGTCCGACGCTGTGCACACGGAACCATGTGAGATCTGGATCCGACCGAAGTAGCGTCAGGAAGATGACAACCATGCGGGCTGTCGTCGCCGACACGATAGGCGAGCCGTCCGAGGTTCTGCACCTGCAGACTCGCCCGATTCCGCAGCCCGGCCCCGGCGAGGTCCGGATCCGGGTGACAGCGGTACCTGTCGAGGCCAGCGATCTGCATACCATCCGCGGCAGATACGAATTCACCCCGGAGTTCCCGGCCGTACCCGGAATCGAATCCGTCGGTGATCGGAGTCACGGGCACATGGCAGGAGTATGTCGTTGCCGAGGCCTCGCGGGTGTTGGCCGTTCCCGCCGGCATGAGCGATTCCACCGCCGCCCAGATTCTCAGCAATCCGCTCACCGCCGTGATCTTGACCGCTGAAGTGCTCGATGTTCGACCGGGCGAATGGCTCCTGCAGACGGCGGCTGGTTCCACCGTGGGCCAGTTGGTCATCCAACTCGGAGCACGTGTCGGCTTCAAGACCCTCAACGTGGTCCGCCGCCGATCCGCGGTCGAGGACATCCTCGCGCTGGGGGGCACCGCGGTGATCTGCACGGAGGACGAGGACCTGCGCGAACGGGTTGCCGACATCGTGGGTCGCGACGGCGTGTCCAAGGCGATCGACTGCGTCAGCGGTCAGGTGGGTGCGGACGTGTCGCGGGCGCTGGCGCCGGGCGGCGAGTTGGTCGTCTTCGGAGCGCTGTCCACGCACCGGCAAACCGATCCCGACAAACTCACCCTCCCCATTTTCTCGCGCTCACTGATCTACGAGACCAAGGCCGTTCGGGGGTTCTGGCTGTTCCGCTGGTTTACTAAGACTCCGAAGGATCGGATGGCTGCAACGATCGACCGGACACTTCAGCTCGCCGACAGTGGCGTGCTGCGGGTGCCGCAGGGCCAGCCGATCCCCGTCGAAAAGTTCAGTGAGGCAGTCTATTTGGCCGAAGCCCCCGAACACGGGGGCAAGCCGCTACTGGTATTCGAATGATAGGACGCAAGGTGGCCATACGTACTCCTTTGAGCGCAGCGTTTGCGACTTTGCTTGCGATAACCGCGTGCGCAACGGCGCCCCACGGCAACGCTGACCCGACACAACAGCAGTCGCCGTTCCCGACCGGAAAATCCGGGACCAGCATCCATGTCACGGAGTACAGCACCGCGACCGCCGACGTCACGCTCAACAATGCGAACTGGATCTCGTCCGGCTGCTCCAGCACAGGCGGGGGCTGCAACGTCATCGAGTTCACCATCGTCGGCAAATCCGACACACCGTTCAGCTACAGCGAGAAATACCTGACCGCCGCCTCCACCCCATGGAAGCAAGACCCGTATCGGGATATCGAGGGCGGCTCATCCACGGTCGATTACCAGGCGATCAATAAGACGCCGCCGCTGCGCTCGGGCACTGTCACCAA
The DNA here is from genome assembly GCA_963826365.1 of uncultured Actinomycetota bacterium. Taxonomy (GTDB): domain Bacteria; phylum Actinomycetota; class Actinomycetes; order Mycobacteriales; family Mycobacteriaceae; genus Mycobacterium. The sequence goes on from CAWGXA010000027.1 coordinate 951,971, forward strand.
TGGCCAAACCGCCCACGGCTTCATCGGCTACGGCAGCCGACGTGAAGCAGGGCGACGTGTACATCGAGTTCAGCGACCCGAACGCGCCGGCGGCGCCCACCCCATTAGCGGGCTGGAAAGTCCACACCTAGCTCGCAGCCGACAGCGGGCTAGATTACGCGTATGCGGATTGTTCGCCTCTTCGGTGTAGTCCTGACGATCCTCACAGCGGGGTTGCTGCTGGCACCCTCGGCCGGCGCGCAGCCACCGTCCAAGCTCTTGGATCACGTCACTGACGACAGCGCGGTGTTGACGCCCGCAGATCGGACGGCGGTCGGCGCGGCCATCGATCGGCTTTATCAAGATCGGCACATTCAACTGTGGGTGGTCTACGTCGACAACTTCAACAGGTTCAAACCCGACAACTGGGCCGACAAAACCCGCACCGAAAGCGCGATGGGCGATCACGACGTGCTGCTGGCGGTGGCCACGAACACCAAGCTGTACGCGTTCAGCGTGCCGCCACAGGTGCAGGGAATCACCGCGGCGGAGTTAAACACTCTGCAGAGCAACAGGATTCAACCGGCGGTGGGTGCCAAAAACTGGAGTGGTGCCGCGGTCGCTGCGGCTGACGGCCTGGACAAACCTGGCGCGTTGGACAAATCGGCAACCTCGTCAACACGCATCTGGCTGCTGATCGGGATCGGCGTCCTCGTCCTCGTGGTCGTCATCGTCGTGGTTCTGCTGCTCCTTCGCGCGCGCCGCCGCCGGCGCGCCGCGCGGCAGGGTTTCCCTAGCGGTGGGCAGGCGAACAGCGATCATTCCCTGGGAGAGGCGTTGTCCACCGCAGAGGCCAGGGTGCGTCAAATCTCCGACTACGTCTCCAGGCATCACGACAGCATCGGCGCCCAGGCCCAAACCCGATTCGAGGAAACGAAACGGTATTTGGCAGCGGCGCACGGCCGGGCAGCGACCAACGACCACGAAGCAATTGCCTATGCCAAGAGGGCCTCGACGCTGGCCGCTCAGGCACAGACGCTGGCAAACGCCGACGTGCTCGCGGCGCACCACACGCCACGACGTCGAGGCGCCGCAGGCTCTTGACGTGGACGAACTCCTCGGGCCGTCGTGCCCATGCGGCAGTGCCGAAAGCTATCGAGCCTGTTGCGGGCCGTTTCACCACGGCGAGCTGCAGGCCCGCTCGGCTGAGGAATTGATGCGATCGAGGTATTCGGCATTCGCCTACGGTGACGCCGACTATCTCTTCCGCACGTGGCATCCGCGAACGCGGCCGGTCGACGTGACCGTTGACCCGGGCATCACCTGGACCGGTCTCGAAGTGATCGACGCCGTCGCGGGTGGCCCAGGCGACGATCGTGGCGAGGTGGAGTTCAGGGCGCTGTTCGAGTCCGCGGGCCGCCCCGACAGCCTGCATGAGCGCAGCCGTTTCGAGCGCCGCGCCGGCCGATGGTTTTACCTCGACCCCGTGACGGAAGATCTGTAGCCGCCTCAAGCGTTGACACCCTTAACGGCAGACCAACAACAGGAACGAGGCACCGCCCATGACCGCAGATTTGCCTGGCGAAGCATTGGAGTTGCGTTCGTTGGTGAGCTCTGATGGCACGCTTGAACTTTCGCTGCACGAGGTTCCCGTTCCGACTCCCGGCGCCAATGAAGTGCTGGTGCGCGTGGAAGCCTCGCCGATCAACCCGTCCGACTTAGGCCTTCTCACCGCCAGCGCGGACATGAGCACTGCGACCGTCGCCGGCACGCCCGAGCGTCCCGTCGTCACCGCCCCGATTTCCGAGGCGGCCCTCGGAGCGCTCTCGGCTCGACTCGACGAGTCGCATCCGGTGGGTAATGAGGGCGCAGGCACTGTGGTGGCCGCGGGATCGTCCGAAGCGGCCCAGGCCCTCGTTGGAAAAAAGGTGGCGATCGCCGGCGGCGCGATGTACTCGCAATACCGAGCGGTCGACGCGTCGGCATGTCTGGTGCTGCCCGAGGGTGCTACGGCCAGGGACGGGGCATCGTCGTTCGTCAATCCGATGACGGCACTCGGAATGACGGAAACCATGCGCCGCGAAGGACATTCGGGCCTCGTGCACACCGCCGCGGCATCGAACCTGGGCCAGATGTTGGTCAAGCTCTGCCAGCAAGATGGCATACCGCTGGTCAATATCGTCCGCAAACCCGAGCAGGAGGAGTTGCTCAGATCGCTCGGCGCGACCTATGTCCTGAACTCGACATCGCCTTCGTTCACGACAGATCTCGTCGAAGCGCTCAAAGCGACCTCGGCGACGCTCGCGTTCGACGCCACCGGTGGGGGAACGCTGGCTAGCCAGATCCTCGACGGTATGGAGAAGGCGGCCAGTGCGACCGCAGGGGAGTACTCGCGCTACGGGTCGACCGTCCACAAGCAGGTGTACATCTACGGCGGACTCGACACTAGCCCGACGGTGCTCACCAGGAGCTTCGGCATGGCGTGGGGCATCGGAGGGTGGCTGCTCACCTGGTTTCTTGCACACGCAGGCGCCGAGACCTTTGGTCGGCTGCGCGCTCGGGTGGCCGCCGAACTCACCACGACGTTCGCGAGCAGCTACACCCGGGAGGTGTCACTTGCCGGCATGCTCCGCCCCGACGCGTTCAACGAATACAACAAGCGAGCGACCGGCGAGAAGTTCCTGGTGACTCCGCACGCCGTCCCCTGACGGCGGCGGCTTTATCGCGCGAGCAGACGCAGAATCACACAATCGCCAGCGAATTAGTGCGATTCTGCGTCTGATCGTGGAGCGAGTGACGGGACTCGAACCCGTGTATACGGCTTTGCAGGCCGCTGCCTAGCCGCTCAGCCACACCCGCACGAATCGCAACCTTGCCAGCGCAGGCTGCCGCAGCCCAGCGTTTTCCTCGCCCCGATCATTTCGGTCTAGCGGCGCTAAGACAGCGACGTTAAGGTCGCAAAATGACCAACGGTCGTCTCGCTGATCCGGATTGTTGTCTGCGAACCGACCCTCGGGCGGACCCGCGAATGGTCGCAGCTCTTGCACAGGTGGGTCTCGACAGCAATGCGCCGACCGTCCCGCTGACAATCGATGCACCGCTGGAGAAACGTCTCAGGTATGCCGCGATGTGCGAGGAGGGGATGGGCGCCGCTCTTGGTCTATTCGCGGCGGGCGTTCCGGACACCAACGGTGTGACGACTACTACGACGGCGATCACCGGCGAAGACGGAAACGACGTAACGCTGTACATCAGCCGCCCCGATACTGATGGTCCAATGCCGGCCATTGTGCATCTGCACGGTGGCGGCATGGCGATCGCCAGCGCCGCGGATGCCATTTACGCGCGGTTGCGCGAGCACTTGGCGGGCACCGGTCTCGTCGTCATCGGCGTCGAGTTCCGCAATTCCGGAGGAAAGCTCGGTCCACACCCCTTTCCCGCCGGATTGAACGACTGCGCGGCCGGCGTTCGTTGGGTTGCGTCGAATCGCGCAGAACTTGGCGTCAGCCATCTGATCGTTGCCGGCGAGTCCGGTGGCGGCAATCTCACCCTGACCGTGGGGCACAAAGCGAAACGCGAAGGGTGGCTGGACGAAATCGCGGGCTTCTACGCGCAATGCCCGTACATCTCGAACCGGTGGCACGAAGCTCCCGATGAGTTGCCGTCACTGCGGGAATGCGACGGCTACTTCATCAGCCTTCAGCAGGCGGAGCTACTGGGTTCGATCTACGACCCCGAAAATCACAACTCGAACGATCCCACCTGCTTTGCCGGCGTCGCGACCGACGAGGACCTCAATGGCCTACCGCCGCACGTAATCTCGGTGAACGAACTCGACCCGATGCGCGACGAAGGGCTGGATTACTATCGCCGTCTGGTGCGCGCGGGAGTGCCGGCTGTGGGCAGGTTGGTCGCGGGCACCTGTCATGGGGGCGATCTGATATTCGCAGGCGCGATGCCCGACGTTTTCGCAGCCAGCATCCGCGATCTCAGTGGCTTCGCCAAGAGCCTTGGTTAGTCGGCTCTGAGAGCCGTTGGCCGCGAACAGCTTTTGGCGGTCAACGGCGATCCGTCCGCTCATGGGGTTAGCTGATAGATCTCGTCGGCGGCTACTGAGGCGAGGCCGAGTTCAGCCGCGACCGCGTCGATCCCTTGCTGCGCGATGGCGAGGTCGACTTGTCCGTCGGGGGTGAAGTAGGGGCCGATGTAGCGCTCGTAGTACTGCTGCACTTCGTCGCGCGTGAGCCGGTCGAGGAACGTGGCGATGTAATCAACGGCCAGGCTGGGTTGTTCGGCGATCGTCCGCAGGGCCCGATTGTTGGCGCGCACAAGCGCTTGCAGTGCGGGGCTGTCCAGCGGGATATGGTCGGGGTCCACCGCGACGCCCACGGTAGGGATCTGGATGTAATCGCCGATCCAGGCCAGCACGTGGAACCCTTCTTCCTTGGCGACTTGTTCGGGGGAGAACGTGGTACCCACACAGGCGGCGTCGATCGAGCCGTCCCGAAGCCGTCGCAGGTCCATCTGGTAGTTAACCGGAAGCCGCGCCAGACATTCCAGGTCGCGGTCGGGGTCCAGGCCGTGCTCGCGCAGGACGATCCGGGTGAACCAACCGGGCGCGGTTTGAGCGGGATGCACCGCCACCCGGCGCCCGCGAAGATCAGCCATGGAGGCCACCTCAGCGTTGCCGACAAACCAGAACAGCGGGCGATGGGTGTTGACGCTGAGCACTTTCCAGTTGATGCCGCCCGTCAGCCGGTGCAACAAGGCCCGGCCCAGCCCGATCGACGCGCCGCGACGCAGACGCTCCGGGTCCCAGCCAATCCCGTTGCGGATGGCGACGTGGACACCTTCATCCTCGTAATAGCCCTCCTGGTCGGCCACCTGGGCGACGAGTTCCTCGTGGACACCACGCTCGACGTAGGCCAGATCGATGGTCTGCACGGCCGACACCCCTTCCCCAATCTGACGACTTCCATCCCGCACACGACCGGACCGGATGAAACGGGCTAGAAGATGCCTCGGCGGGAGCCGCCGTCCAAGGTGATTGTTGCGCCATGCAGCGCGTCGGCCTCAGGGGCCAGCAATTGAGTTACTGCCCAGGCGATCTGGTCGGGCGTGGTCAGCCGATGTAGCGATGACTCGGATCGGTATTCGTTGAGGACGGTCTCAACGCTGACGCCGCGCTCCTGTGCTTCGGCGCCGGCGAACCGGCGGAGACGCTCGGTTTCCAAGGCACCCGGAGCGATCATGTGCACGGTCACCCCCTTTGGCCCGTACGCGTCGGAGAGTTGGCGAATGAGGTTGGCCAGTGCAGCGTTGGTGACACCGGCCCCGCAGGTTTCCGGCGTGGGTTCGGAACCGAAAAGGCCCCCGATGGCAACGATCCGCGTGCCCTCGACGAACCGGTCCTCGACAGCACGGATAAGACGCAGCAGTCCGCCGAGCTTCAATGACACCGACCTTCCGAGGGCATCTGGCTCGATGGTGGCCAGCGGTCCGGCTGGCGGTACGGCCGCTGTCTGGACCACCATCCGGACCGGCCCGGACACGGCGGCGGCGATCGCCTCACCTGACGAGTCTTCACCGATGTCCGCGTGGCATGCGGTGATCCCATCGTCGGTTGCAACCAACTGCTCGAGGCGGCCAGTGTCGCGTGCCACGGCGACCACGGGCACCCCGGCCTTGCGCAGCCTCGCGACGATGGCGGCGCCGACCTCGCCCGTGGCTCCGACCACAACGGCTTGCGCGCTCGGGCTCACGGGTGGGTCTGCGCGCAATCGAGATACGGAGGGGCCGGTCTGGCGCGGGTTACGGCTTTACCCGCCAGCAAACACATTTGGGATTGGTACAGGCTCGCAAAACCCCGGATCTGATGCATCGGCGCTCCAGTAATCTCGGCATTGATCCGGCGCCGGCGGTCACCAAGTACTGCGCCTGCTGGTCAGTGTAATGCTGCGTCAGCCAGTTTGATGGTTGGCAATCTGTAGGGAAAACTTCGGCGCCTACACTCGGTGTGTGGAATATCGCAGCTTAGGACGAACCGGAATCCAAGTCAGCCCGCTTTGCCTGGGCGCCATGATGTTTGGCGCGTGGGGCGAGCCGGATCATGAAAAGTCGATCGCGACGATCCATGCGGCGTTGGACGCCGGGATCAACTTCATCGATACCGCAGACGTCTACTCCCAGGGCGAGTCCGAGGTCATCGTCGGGAAGGCGTTGGCCGGGGCTCGGCGTGATGACGTGGTCGTGGCCACCAAGGTCCACGGGCAAATGGGTGTTCCGTTGGGCGCCGCCGGCGGGGACCCCAACATGCGGGGCACCTCGCGCCGCTGGATCGTGCGGGAAGTCGAGAACAGTCTGCGCCGGTTGGACACCGACTGGATCGACCTCTACCAGGTGCATCGGCCTGATCCGCACACCGACGTCGAGGAGACACTTTCCGCACTCACGGATCTACAGCGGCAAGGCAAGATCCGGGCCTTCGGCTCCTCGACCTTTCCCGCTCACCAAATGGTGCAGGCGCAGTGGGTCAGCGAGCGGCGCGGCCTCGGCCGGTTCGTCACCGAGCAGCCGCCCTACTCGTTGCTGGTGCGCGGAATCGAGGCCGACGTCTTGCCGGTGGCGCAGGACTATGGGATGGGCGTACTTCCGTGGAGCCCGCTGGCCGGTGGCTGGCTCTCCGGCGGCTACCGCAAGGACAAGGAACTGCCGGACTCCATGCGCCGCAACCGGATACCGGGACGGTTCGACATGTCGAGTCCGGAAAATCAGCGCAAACTCGAGGCCGCCGATGCGCTCGGGAAATTGGCCGACGACTCCGGCCTATCGCTGATTCACTTGGCATTGGCTTTCGTCATACAGCACCCGGGGGTCACTGCACCGATCATCGGCCCGCGCACTATGGACCATCTTCAGTCGCAAGTCGGGGCGACCGAGGTGACACTGTCGAGCGAAATCCTCGACGCGATCGACCAGATCGTGCCGCCCGGTGTGACGGTCTCCAGTTTCGATGGCGGCTATCAACCGCCATCGCTCGTGGACCCGTTTCTACGACGCCGTCGCACCTCCTGAGCACACGCCGGGTTGTCGCCGAAGCCATGCGGGACGGATGGGATAGACTGGCGGGAGCAGGCGCTATTACCAAGCCGCCGCTTATCTTCTACCAAGCCGCCGCCCATCTTGCGGGGCTCTGGCCACCAAGTTAACGAACGGCGTTAACGCGCAAGCAAACTGGCTCCACCTGCAGACATTAGGAATACGTAAGTATGCCACCCAGATGGAACCGCGTAACCGTTAGCGGCGTTAAACGATCAAGGGAGCGGCTTGTCCGCCGGCTAGACGCGTGCCAACGACACGTGATCGCTGAGATCCCGACATAGCAGTACCGAAGGGGAGGAAACCATGGCGATAACCGATGTTCCGGCCTTCGCCCATCTGGCTGACGCCGACATCGAGAATCTGGCCGTTGAGCTGGACGCGATCCGGCAGGACATTGAGGATTCGCTGGGCGAGCGCGACGCCCGCTACATCCGCCGCGCCATCGCCGCGCAACGTGCCCTTGATGTAACCGGCCGGCTCTTGCTGGCCGGTAGCTCGAAACGCTCTGCCTGGTGGGCGGGAACCGCAACCTTGGGTGTGGCCAAGATCATCGAGAACATGGAGATCGGCCACAACGTCATGCACGGCCAGTGGAACTGGATGAACGATCCCGAGATCCACTCCACGACGTGGGAGTGGGACATGAGTGCGGCGTCAAAGCACTGGATTTCCTCCCACAACTTCCAGCATCACAAGTACACCAACATCCTCGGCATGGACGACGACGTGGGCTACTACATCCTGCGCGTCACCCGCGACCAGCCCTGGCAGGCCTTCAACATCGGCAATGTGTTGTACAACATCATTCTCGCGCTTGGGTTCGAGTGGGGAATTGGCACCCAGACAGTCGATTTCGAGAAGATCTTGAAGGCTGGCCCAGAGCGCGACTCTACAATTGCGCTGGCGCGTGAGTTCTCAGTCAAGGCCGGCAGGCAGGTGCTGAAGGACTATGTCGCGTTTCCGGCGCTCACCTCGCTATCGCCGGCGGCCACCTACAAATCAACCATGAAGGCCAATGCGGTGGCCAACGTGATTCGCAACATCTGGGCCAACGCCGTGATCTTCTGCGGCCATTTCCCTGATGGCGCAGAGAAATTCACGAAGACCGACATGATCGGGGAGACGAAAGGCGAGTGGTATCTGCGCCAGATGCTGGGCAGCGCCAACTTTGAAGGCGGCTGGCTGATGCGGTTCATGAGCGGCAACCTGTGCCATCAGATCGAACATCACCTGTTTCCCGATCTGCCGAGCAACCGGCTGCACGAAGTGTCGGTGCGGGTGCGCGCACTGTGCGAGAAGTACGACTTGCCCTACACCACAGGCTCTTTCCTCACGCAGTACGGCAAGACATGGCGCACCATCGCCAAACTGTCCTTGCCGGACAAGTACCTGCGCGACACCGCGGACAACGCACCGGAAACCCGCAGCGAGCGGATGTTCGCCGAACTTGAACCAGGTTTCGCCGGGACCGACCATGCGACCGGGCGCCGCCGCGGGCTCAACACGGCAATCGCAACCGTCCGCCAATGGCGTCGGGGTGCCAACTAGCCGACGGGTACCTCGTCGGCCCATACCTTGAAACTCGTTAATGTGTTGGGGCCGAACGTGTTGCTGAGCGCGACGTCGGCAGCGTCGCGGCCACGCGCGATCAACACCCGGCCGATGCGGGGCGTGTTGTTGCGCGCGTCGAAGGTATGCCATTGCCCGCCGACGAACACCTCGAACCAGGCGGCGAAATCCATCGGAGCGTCCTCTACGGGCACACCGATGTCACCGAGATATCCGGTGCAGTAGCGCGCGGGAATGTTCATGCAGCGGCAGAAAGCCACGGCCAGATGCGTGTAGTCGCGGCAGACACCGGTCCGGTCGTAATAAGCTTCGAGCGCCGTCCGTGTCATGCGCGCGTGCTCGTACCCGAATACGAGATGTCGGTGAACGTAGTCGCAGATGGCCTGAACGCGATCCCAGCCCGGCTGCGTGTGCTCAAAGAGCTGCCACGCGATCTCCGACAGCCGATCCGTTTCGCAATACCGGCTGCCGAGCAGGAAGACCAGGGTGTCCTCGGGCAGGTCCGGCACGGGAATCTGTTGTGCCTGAGGAACAATGACGTCGGGGAGTCCAGTGTCGTTGACGTACGCATCGGCCCACACGCGGGTGCGCCCTTCGGGCGCGACAATGCGGGTACACCAGTTGCCGAAACCGTCTCGATATGCCGTCATCGGGACCGGCGGGTCGACCGCGAGGTCGTCGCGGCCGACCAGATCGGACACCCGGGTGTAGTGGATGTTGAGGTTGAAAATTATCGGGGTGGGTTGCGGGCAGTCGTAGATCATTTCGAAGCCGACGTGAATCTTCATCATTTCTCTCCATGTGTTCTTTGGCGCAGGGCGGCAACCATGGCGCCCTCAGCCCGCACATGCCGTGCGTAACGAGTCGATCAGTGTGCGCCGCAACGCCGTCCAGCGTCGGCCCGCGGCGAAGACGATGCCCTGGTTGACTTCCAGTTCGATTCCGACGTAATCGCCTGGCGTGAAACGCATGCGCAAGTGCGAGGTCAACCCGTCTCCTTTGCCGGCGTAGGGGTAGTTGCGGTGTATCCGAAGGTCCGGGGCCAATGCCGCCAGTGTTTCCTTCCACCGGGCGCACAGCTCGGCCTCCCCGCGCCGGGCGGGGTGATAGAGCAAGCCGACATCGGTGCCGCGCACCTTGCCGTCTAGCTCCGGGGTAAAGCTGTGCGACGAAATGTGGATCGCGCGATGCCCGCGCGCTACCGCTTGCGTAATGAGATGTTCGGCCTGCATGCGGTAGGGCCGGTAATGCTCGTCGACGATCTGCGACCGGATCTCGGCCGGCGCGGCGCGCGTGACCGCCGAGAAAAGTTGTGGGTGGCCTATCGAGCGGTTGAGATCGACGAGCAGACGGCTGACTGTCGATGACACCAAGGGCGCCGCGAAGGCACCGGCGAGCGCCTTCGCCATGACCAGCGAGCCGGGATCGTAGCCACGGTGGGAATCCAGCAGCGCCTTTTGCCCCCGAAACAACGGACGATAGGGCGCGGGTATGCGGTTACCGCCGTGTTCACAAGTGACGATGAAGTTATCCACCGTGAGAACCCGTCACCAGCTCAACTCGGGCAAATCGCGGAACACTTGGCGCACCCCTTCGCCCCATTCGTCGCTGAGGGTGGTGAAGTAGGCGTCACCGTCGTCGAATCGCCGCCGCCACTGCACTTCGAGGCTGTCCCGTTCGTAGCAAATCAGGTCGATTGGCATGCCCACTGACAAGTTGCTTCGCATGGTCGAATTGAAGGACACCAGAACACATTTCGTGGCATCGGCCAGGGGCGTGTGTTCGGTGATGACGCGGTCGAGGATCGGCTTTCCGTACTTAGTTTCGCCGGTCTGCAGGAAGGGCGTGTCGGTCCCCGCTTCGATGAAATTGCCTTCGGCATAGGTGCGGAACAGCCGTAGTGGCTCGCCGGCGATCTGCCCGCCGACGATGAATGAGGCATCGAAGCGGACGTTGTTCTCTTCCAGGTACCCGGCGTCGCGTTGCTCGATGTCGCGCGTCGCATCGGAGACCAGCCTTACGACGTCGAACATCGTCCGGGCACCGAAGAGATTGGTCTCCGCGTCGCCGTCAGCGCAGCGCTGCGTCAATACGCTGATGACGGCTTGCGTCCCGGCCAGGTTTCCCGAACTCAGCAGCACGACGACGCGGTCGCCGCGACGTTCGAATACGGTCATTTTGCAGAACTTGGCGAAGTTATCCACCCCGGCATGTGTGCGAGAGTCCGAGGCGAAAATCATGCCTTTGTCGAGCATTACGCCTATGCAGTAAGTCATGCAATGAGCTTTCTGTGCAATCGACCTCTGTCCATAGTGCGTGGTTCGATGAGCATCAAAGTTCGTAATACATCGCGGTGGAATGGATTACGTCTGATGCTCGCCTGCTTGCAAAGCCGCGGCGTTGATCTTTTTCTTTCGCCGGGCGATCACCGGTATCTAGGGGCTCGGAGCCAACGCTCCTTGAGTCCTGCAGCGGACGGCTGAAATGCCCAACCAGCTGAGATTCTCAGCGCCTCTGACGCTACACCCGTGGGGGCTGAACCGCCGAACTTCGATTGCGCGTAAGCCCAGGTGCTCACATTCCTGAGCTGGTCAAACTCGGGGGACTACCCTGAGTCGGATAGCATGCAGCGAGCATCCTGGGGGGATTCTCGGTGCGCTTCGTGCACGCATCCTCGGATCGCCTCCACGTTGGAAAGGCAGGACGCAACTTTATGGCCGAGAAACTAACGCCGCATTTCGACGACGTGCAGGCGCACTATGATTTATCCGACGACTTCTTCCGGCTGTTTCTCGATCCCAGCCAGACCTACAGCTGCGCATACTTCGAGCGCGAGGACATGACGCTGGAAGAGGCGCAGACCGCCAAGATCGACTTGGCATTAGGCAAGCTAGGTCTGCAGCCCGGGATGACCTTGCTCGATATCGGCTGCGGCTGGGGCGCCACCCTGCGGCGGGCAATCGAGAAATATGACGTCAACATCGTGGGCCTGACATTGTCGAAGAACCAGGCCGCCCACGTGCAGGCGTCGTTCGACCAACTCGACAGCACACGCACCAGACGAGTGTTGCTCAATGGCTGGGAACAGTTTGACGAGCCCGTCGACCGCATTGTGTCGATCGGCGCGTTCGAGCACTTCGGCCACGACCGCTACGACGACTTCTTCAAGATGGCCTACAGCGTCCTGCCGGCTGACGGTGTGATGCTGCTGCACACCATCACCGGATTCACGAAACAGCAGATGATCGATCATGGCTTGCCGCTTACGTTTTGGCTGGCCCGCCACCTCAAGTTCATGATGACCGAGATCTTCCCGGGCGGCCAGCTGCCGTCGATCGGGATGGTCGAGGAGCAGTCATCGAAGGCGGGTTTCACGCTGACTCGCAGCCAGTCTCTGCAGGGGGACTACGCCAAGACCCTCGACCTGTGGGCCGAGGCGCTGGAGGCACACAAAAATGAGGCCATCGAGGTTCAGTCCGAAGAGGTCTACGAGAGGTACATGAAGTACCTGACCGGCTGCGCGAAGGGATTCCGCATCGGCTACACCGACCTCATCCAGTTCACCCTGGAGAAGCAGTAACTGCGTCAGACCAACGACATGCCGCCGTCTACGTCCATCACGGTGCCAGAAATGTAGGACGCTTCTGGGGACGAAATGAAGACGATGGCGTTGGCAAGTTCCTCAGTGCTTCCTCGTCGGAGGAACGGGATCGTCGCTACCAGTGCATCATTGACTTCCGCGGACCCCGTGAAACGGTCGGCCATATTGGTGTCCGTCAGACCCGGTGCGACAGCGTTCACCCGAATACCTGAATTCCCCTGCTCGAGCGCGACCGTCTTGGTCAGGCCCTCGACCGCGAATTTGCTGCTGACGTAGGCCGTTCCACCCGCTGCCGCCTTGTGCCCGTAGGTCGAGGAGATGTTGACGATGCTGCCGCTACCTTGGCCCGTCATCGCGCGCACTTCGTACTTCATGCTCAGGAATACCCCGAGGACGTTGGTGTCATGGACGGCCTTGAAGTTCTCGACGGTGGCGTCCTGGATGGGGCCGATCTCTCCTTCGAAGCCGGCGTTGTTCACGGCAACGTCGAGACGGCCGAATCTCTCTACCGTCTTGTCGACAAGATTGCGGACCTCGTCTTCCTTCGTCACGTCGGCCCGAACGAATTCCGCTTCGGCGCCAAGGGCTTTCAACTCCGCGACCAGGGCTTGCCCCTTGTCGTCGTGGCGTCCGGACACGACGACCTCGGCCCCTTTCTTCGCGAAGGCGATGGCGGTCGCGCGTCCGATCCCGGTGAGGGCGCCCGTGATGAGAACAACCTGAGGTGTCATCTTTTCTCCTTCGGCAAGGCGGAACGTTTGCAGATCTGGGCCGGTGTCGCGGGCCGTGGAAAGCCGTCGGTTGACCGCAGAAGTCCAATCGTCGCAAGGATACGGGTCTCGGCGTGACTGCGCCCCGCCCGACAGTTTGTTATACTAGCTAAATATCGCTTAATGCCGACATTGGAGAACAGCCGCATGGCACGTACAGACAACGACACTTGGAATCTGGCCACTAGCGTGGGTGCGACGGCCACGATGGTGGCAGCTGCCCGCGCGATCGCTACCAAGGCCGACAACCCGATAATCGAGGACCGTTTCGCCGAACCGCTGGTCAACGCCGTCGGCGTCGACTTCTTCACGCGCTGGGCCGCCGGCGAACTTGACGCCGCGGACGTCGACTACGACGAGTCCAGCTGGAAGCTCGAACACATGCCCGACGCGATGGCCGTCCGGACCCGCTTCTTCGACGGATTTTTCCGCGACGCGACACAAGCCGGCATCCGTCAAGCCGTGATCCTGGCGTCCGGTCTCGACGCGCGCGCCTACCGGCTGGCCTGGCCCGCCGACATGACGGTGTACGAGATCGACCAGCCTGAGGTGATCGAGTTCAAGGCCGTCACCCTGGAAGGGCTGGGCGCCGCCCCGCAGACTGACCTGCGCACGGTCGCCATCGATCTGCGGCAGGACTGGCCCACGGCCCTGCGCGAGGCTGGCCTCGACACCAGTCGGCCGACAGCGTGGATCGCCGAGGGGCTCTTCGGTTATCTGCCGCCAGAAGCACAGGATCGCTTGCTGGACAACATTACTGCGCTCAGCGGTGAGGGCAGTCGACTCGCGTGCGAAGCCGTCCCGGATAGGCCCGAGATCGACAAGGATCGGGTGCGGGAGCTGATGCAGAGGGCCAGCGCGAAATGGCGCGAGCATGGCCTCGACTTGGACTTCTCCGCACTCGGCTTCGAGGGCGAGCGAAACGACGTCGCCACCTATCTGGAGAACCTGGGCTGGCGGACAACCGGTACTGCGATGAGCCAGCTGCTGGCCGACAACGGTCTCACGGCGATCCCGCAGACTGACGGCGCGGTGTCGGTCGCGGACACCGTCTATTACGCGTCCGTACTGACCAAATGACGGCGGGCCCCTTAAGAACTAGATATGTGCCGGCATGCTGTCCCAGCCCCGAACGGCCGATGACGACGAGAAAACGGCATTGGGGAGGTCGACGTCCCAGTCGGGGAAACGGGTCAATACTTCGTCGAGGGCGATGCGTCCTTCGATGCGGGCCAGCGCGTTGCCCAGGCAGTAGTGAGCCCCGACGCCGAACGTCAGATGCTGGCGCGACGGGCGGCCGATGTTGAAATCCTCGGCATCGGGGCCGAACCGATGGTCGTCGCGGTTGGCCGCGCCGATTAACGTCAACATCGCGCTGCCCTCGGGAACGGTCTGGCCGCAGTACTCCACATCGCGGGTGACATACCGGGCCGCCTGCAATGCCGGCGGCTCGTACCTCAAGATTTCTTCGATGGCTCCCGGCAGGAGAGCGCGATCGGCAGCCAGGCGACGGCGTTGATCGGGGTGCTCCGACAACAGCTTTCCCGACCAGCCGATCAGGCGGGTGGTCGTCTCGGCACCGGCGACGTTAACGACATTCATGAACATCAAGAGTTCTTCGCGATGCAGTCGCCGCATTGTGCCGGTTTCATCTTCGAATTCGGCCTCGAGAAGCTCCGTGGTGAGGTCGTCGTCGGGATGGTCCATCCGCCAGTCGATGAACTCGGCGAACACCTCCCCGTCGGGCATGCCGTCGGGATTATCTAACTTCCCACCACGTTCGGTGCGTAGCCGTCGGTCGCCGTCTTCTTGGACAAGGTCCTGAAAGTGTTCTGGGATGCCGAAGAGCATGCCGACGACGCGCAGCGGCATGACCCCGCCGAGATCCTTGACGAAGTCGAACCGATCCCCGCCGACGAGGGGATCGAGGCAGCGCGCGGTGAATTCGCGGACCTTTGGCTCGAGGGCATTGATCTTGCGCGGCGTGAATGCCCGGGACAGCAGATTGCGGTGAATGTCGTGGATCGGCGGATCTTCGAAGATGAGGGTCCCTGGCGGAATCTCCATGCCGGACTTCAGAATTTCCAGCACCACGCCCTTGGCGGAGCTGAAGGTCTGGTGATCGACGAGTGCGCGATTGACGTCGTCGAATCGGCTGACCGCATAGAAGTCGTGGGGCTCGTTGTAGTACAGCGGTGCATCGTCGCGCAATCGCTTGAACATCGGATAGGGGTCAGCGTTGAGCTCAGCGTCCCACGGGTCGTAGTAGACGTGGTTGATTGCTTCAGCGGTCATGTTTGATCCTCGTTCAGTTCGACGAGCGCATGAATCTGCTCGAGGTAATGAGCCAGTGAGTGATGGATGAACCGGGCGGACAGAATCGTGATCCCTCCTGCGGCCATGGTGTTGAGGATTTCCCGCGTCACCTCCGGCTCGCTGACCGGATCGAGCGGCTTGTCGGCGGGCATCACTACCTCGAAACCAGCAGGCAGGTCAAACGATTGCAGCCACTCGGCGGCTGTGTCGATCGAGACGTAGTACGGGCACCAGCCCTCGGCAAGCGTGACCGCCCGCCGCAGCGAGCGTTTGGTGCGGCCTCCGATCCAGATTGGCATGTGCGGCTGCAGCGCACAGGGATCAACGGTCAGGCCGCCGAACGAGTAGAACTCACCGTCATAGGACGGCTCATTACTCGCCAATGCCGCACGCAATGCCCGCAGAGCGTCATCGCCGCGGGCGCCGCGGTCGTCGAACGGTGCGCCGAGAAGGTCGAACTCCTCCTTCAACGATCCCACGCCGACGCCGAGGATTACCCGGCCACCGCTGACATGATCCAGTGTGCCGTAACGCTTTACGATCGCGAGCGGGTGGTGATAGCCGAGCACCAGGGTCATGGTCGCGAACCGGATCTGACTGGTGCGAGCCGACGCATAGCCGAACGTGGCAAGCGGATCCCAATACCGGGCCCCGCGCCGCGCGGTTTCGGTCGAGGGTAGGCCGATGTGTTCGCTGCACGTCATATGGTGGTAGCCAAGCCGATCCGCGGTCTCGGCGACGAGCCCGATGTCCGCGACTGTGGCATCCTTTTCCCACTCCAACGCGGCCCCGGCGACGTTGGTGACGACGGGCGTGGCGATGCCGAGTTTCACTGCAAGGGCTCTTCGCCCGCGAGGATGGTGCGGTGCATGAGGCGGCCGCTGTCGTCGGGGTAGGGCAGCACCCGGTGCATGGTGCCGGTGTTACTCCAAATCAGTAGATCGCCCGGCTGCCAGTCGTGTCGATAGACGTACTGAGGCTGGGTGGCCCAGTCGCGCAGGCGCGCCAACAGCGCGCGGCTCTCCTCTACGGGCATTCCGATCACGTAATCCGCTGTTGCACCGGCTAATAACGATTTGCGGCCGGACTGGTGCGTCCACACTAGCGGACATGACTTGGTCGGCGACTTCTGCCAGAACGTAATCTCCTCGTAGGTCATCTCGGGGCGGACGTAGTACTGCGAGCGTTCCGCGCTGTGCACCACCCGAAGATCGGCGATCGCGTCTTTGTCGGCCTGCGGCAAGTCGTCGTATGCCGCGTAGGTATTGCAAAACTCGGTCTGCCCACCGGTTTCCGAAAGCTTGATGGCCCGCAGCACGGCCGCAAGATTCGGAAAGGGCTGCAGCGAGCCGTCGAAATGCCAGAACATCGACCCTTTCAGGTACTCGGCTCGCTGGTTCACGTCCTTGTCGAGCGAGATCTTGTAGATGCCGCCCTCGCCCTCGTTCTGCACGATATTGCCAAGGGTCTTCGCGATGGCCACCTGCTGTTCGTCGGTAATGTTCAAGCCGCGGAAGAAGATAACTCCGCGGCGCTCCAAGGTGTCGCGAACGGTCTCGGCCGCGCGGCCGCTGAGCAGCGTGTCGAGGTCGGTCTTGATTTCACTACCGATTTTGGGCGTCAGATCAACGATTTCGACCTGCGCGGAGGAAAGTGTCATGGCTCAGCCCGATCGCGTGAGAATGGTGTGCGATGAGTGCTTGACGCGCGGCTGCCTCCACAGCTCGACCGCCAGGGAGACGGTGATCAGCGAGTAGAGCAGATTGCGGAGGTTCGCGACGTCCTCAGGCAGCGGCTCGCTGTAGTCGAACTTGTCGATGTAGGCGACCGCTTCCTCGGCGTGGGGAAAGATCTCGTCGTAGAACGCCTGGATCTCGTCCATAGAACTGTTGACGCGCTTGAGATAGCGGTCGTGCCCGTCCTCGATGGCCCAATCCGGAATCAGGTGTTCGAGTGACGAAAATTCCAGTGGCAGAGAATTATTCATCGCTGCGCTTTCGCCTTCTCGCCGGCCTCGACATAGTCGCCGACCACCTTGTGCAGATGGCGCAGCAGGATCTCCTCGTCGTTCATCGTGAAATGTGTTAGCGCACCGCTGTTCAGCATCTGTTGTAACCCTTCAGACGGGCTGGCGTCTTCCAGGATGATGTCGTTGAGGAACGTCACCGTCAGCTCCTGCCCGAGCCGTTCTTTGTGGGTCTTCGGGGGCTGGTAGTACATCTCCGTTTCGAAGATGTGCGAGTGCGGCCCAGTGGGCCAATGGGTGTGGATCGTATAGCCGGACGCGCCAAAGATGATCACGAAGTTGGGGAAAAACTGGTAGGAGTCGAAGCCGTGCTTCTCAGAGCGGATGGGGTTGATTCCCGGCGGCATAGGACCACGATCGACCCGCTTGGTCCAGGGCCCGGCGGCACTGGCCTCCATCACACACTCGATGGGCTTGGAGTACGGAGTTTTTTGCGAAGGCTCGCCGGCGAACGAGAACATCCGGTGCGGACCCTTGAGCTGGAGGAACAACGCGTCGGTGAAGGGATTGGGCTTGTTCAGCGCCTCCTTCGCCTCCGCCGTGAGGTTGCCGAAGGACGAGGCATGCAGATACGGCCCGTGGTAACTCTCCGCGAAACCGTCGACGAAGATCTTCCAGTTGCAAGCCAACTCAGCCTTGAATCCGTATACCTGGTGCGGTCCTTCGAAGGGATAGCCCTCGAGTCCCTTCCCCAGGTCGCCGAGGAAGTCACGAACCGATTCGGTGTTGTCCGGGTTGAGATTGATGAAGATGAAGCCTTCCCAGACCTCGCATTGAATCGCCGGCACCCGGCAGCTGTCGGCATCGAAGTCGAGCAGCAGATCCTCGCGAGTGGCCGAATGCAATGAGCCGTCCAGGTTGTAGCGCCAACCGTGGAATCGGCAGTAGAGCAGCGGTGCTCGGCCCTGCACTTCCTGAAACGGGTCGTCGCTCCAAAGGATCTTGTTTCCGCGGTGCGGGCAGATGTTGTGAAAGGCGCGAATGACTTTGTCCTTGCCACGCACGATGATGATCGAGGTGTTCAGGAATGTCATTTCGCGGGTGAAATAGCTGCCGGACCGCGGCACTCTCTCGACGCGCCCCATATAGAGCCAGGTCTTCTTGAAGACGTGGTCGCGCTCCTTCTCGTAGAACTCCTCTGAAACGCAGTCCTCAAGTGAGACGGGGCCGCGACCCAACTCCGGGTACGCGTCGGTCCAAAGCCCGCTCGCCGGCTTTGTGACCAGGGCTTCGGTACTCATAAGAGTGCTCCTACATTGGGCCTGAAGGCCGAACGTAACACTTGACGAGACCATCAAAAAGGGTCCAAATTGCAACACGCTGTTGCATTTCTGGAACACTCGGGCGATGGAGCAAAACCTGCCGTTCGACGTCGATGCGCTGCTGGTCTTCGGCAAGGTGGTCGAATGCCGCAGTCTGTCGAAAGCGGCCACGTTGCTCGGTATGCCGAAATCCACCGTCAGCCGCAAGCTCAGCAGGTTGGAATCCGACCTCGGCATCAAGTTGCTGCGCAAGAACACGCATCAGCTCACGGTCACCGACCTCGGCGAGAAGATCTATGACCACGGGGTGAAGATCCTGGCCGAGGCGAATGGCGTGCGCGCGTTGGTGGAGGGTAGTAAGCAAGAGCCACAGGGTGAGCTGCGGGTTGCCATGCCGGCCTTTGTCGGCATCGACTATGCGTCGCGAGTTGGGGCTACGTTTCTGCACCGTTATCCCCACTCGCGGCTGGACATTCGGCTGGTCGACGATCTGGTCCACCCGGTCAATGATGGCTTCGACGTGGCATTCGGAACCGGGCCGCTACAGGATTCGACGCTGATCGCGCGAAAGGTCTTCAGCCTCGAATTATTTCTCTGCGCGTCATCGGATTTCGTACGGCAACTGGCGGAGCCGATCACCGTCCCGCCGCAGCTGAACACACTGCCGTTCATCGACTTCGGCTTCTGCGGCGGCCCACGCAAGCTGACGGTGGCCAAGCAGAAGCGGCGCTACGAGCTGTCGCCTCCGGTACGCGCCCGCGCCAACAACTTTCAGGTCTGCAAGCAGTACATCCTTGAGGGGCTCGGCGTCGGTGCGATGCCGAACCAGATCATCTGCACCGACGAGTTACGCGACGGCAGCATCGTGCCCGTGCTACCGGGGTGGAACCTCGAGCGGCTGGACGTGCACATGATTTATCCTTTCCAGCTCTCCTTTTCGACGCTCATCAGCGCGTTCTACGACACCGCATGCGAGATCATCGTTGAGAACTCGGCGCGAACCTGAAACCGTCGATGACGATCGTGGTCTTCAGAACGCGGGCACACCGTCTCGGTGTGGGTGCAGCGCGCCGAGCGGCGACGTGAGTGGCAGATGCAGCGCATCGACAATCCCCGCGGGCGCCTCACACACCCACGGGATGGCGTTGACCGCGCGCATCCCGGTGGCGAGCAGGCCGTGGTCGCTGGCGCTCTCATCGTCGTGGTATCCGACTTCGAATTCTCCGTCGAAGGACGGCTCGCCATCAATGATGACCCGCCAGATGCCATCGGTGCCGCCAGTGCGGCCGGTGGGCCATTCTGGCGCGAGATCGTCAGCCATCCGGTCGACGTGTTCGATCGTGATCACTTCTTGGCCGTCCACCACGCCGACGCAGCGCGCGTAGGTCGCACCGACCGTTCCGGCTTCGATGACTCCGCAGGCGGTTTCGAGTCGCGTTGGGGTGGGCAGGAATTCGCAGGTCTCGCGGATCTCGTCGAGCTCAACACCCAGCGCGTCGGCCACCATGGTGACCGCGGCGCCCCACCCCCACTTGAGCACCCCCGGGCGTTTGAGACCGCCCTGGTAGTCCAGCGGTTGCCCGAAGCCGAACAACTCTCGGACATCGAATTCGACCGGATACTCCGAATAATTGGTGATCTCGATGCCGCGCACTGAGTACACCCGGTGCGACATGGACAGCAGGGCGATGGGGAAGAGGTCGCACCCGAAGCCCGGCTCGATGCCTGACGAATAGATCGAGCTGTTGCCCGCGCGGCAGGCTTCGCGGATGGGCTCGAGATACCGCTCGGAGAGCGACCCCTTCTCGTACACCAGGCCGGGCAGCGACGTCGTCACGATGTTCTTGCCCGCGGCCAGAATCCGGCAGAAATCAGTAAGGGCCTCTTTGGGCCGAGGACCGGCAGGAGCGGCGTACATGATGCAATCGGCATCCCCGTTGAGCACGGCGTCGACGTCGCGGGTAGCGGTGACGCCCAGGGGCTCGATACCTGCCAAGGTCCCTACGTCCTGACCGTCTTTGGCGGCCGAGTGAACCCATGCCCCAACGAGTTCGAGGTTGGGCCGGTCGGCCGCCGTGCGGATGGCATAACGCCCCACGCCACCGGTCGCCCAGACCACAACCTTGTACGTCTTGCCCGTCGTCGACCTCATGGTGAATCCTTCCGTGGGATGGTGACTCAGCTAAACGATGAAATGTGTAATGTTTTTGTGTGACCGAAAACGCGAACGGACCGAGTCGTGCAACCAGCGTTCATCACGTGGTGTTTGCGGTGCCGCAGGAGCAGCTCTCGGGCACCGCGCAATTCTTCTCGGAGTTGGGTTTTCGTTTCCAGACCATCGAGCTCGAAGACGTCGGCCTGCAGGTGCTGCTGGACTGGGACGGTGGACTTGAACTGGTGACCCCACTGTCCTCTGCAGCTGATGGCGATAACGCGGTGGCGAATTTCCTGCAGCAGAACGGCCCCGGCGTGTATTCGGTGGTGATCCGTGTCGGTGACGCCCCGGTCGCTGAGCAGGTGGCGCAGCGATACGGCGCGCAGACCCGCTTCCATCAACACCGCGGCGGTGACGGGTACGAACTCGACGAGATCGAGATTTCGGTCCGCGGGCTACCACTGACATTCCTGTCCACCGATCTGCCGTAACCACGTTCAGCCGCCGCGCGATTCGACGTAAGCGGTGATCACATCAACAAGCGCCTCGCGGTCCCGGGAGGAGTCCACGGGTTCTGGCCACACCATCTGAGCGACCACCATGCCGCGCAACGTCGCCCAGATGAGGTTGCCGATCCGGCCGGCGTGCGGCGCAGACAGGCCTTCTCCCAGGTGTCGGCCCAGCTTCGTCAGCGTAACCATCAGGTCGGCGAGGTGGGTGTTGGCGACGGTGTCGCGAAGGCCACGCGTCGAGATGAGGATTTCCAGAGCGGCCATCGACGTGGAACTGGAGAACGCATCCCAGACCGTGTCGATGACGAACGCGGTACGCGCACGCACCCCGCCCTTGAGCACGGTCGGCGGCGGAAGCTCGCCGAGGGCGTCGAGCAATTCACCGAAACCCTTGTCCACCACCGCCATCAACAAACCGTCCAGGTCGCCGAAGTGGTATTGGACCACCCCCCAGGTCACCCCGGCGCGGTCGGTGATGTGCCGGACGCTGGGCGGGGCGAATCCCTCGTCGAGGATGCAGCGCACGGTCTCGTCGATGACGACCGTGCGGGTGCGTTCGGCGCGGGCTTGGGTGCCGGTGGGCGGCCGGCGGGGTGCGGTCATGGCGTTCGGGTCACCACAGCACGCCGCGCACGTGGTCGGTCGGCCGCAGATCATGCGCGGCAAGGATTCCGCTCGGAGCCCGGCAGACGGCGTCGATGACGTTCACGGCGCGGGCCGCCGTGGCGATGACACCGCCCTGGTTATGGTCGATGCCCGATACCCCTACGTGAGTGTTGATCTCGACGCCGGGGCTGCCCTCGACGCGGACGCGGTGCACGCCGGGATGTCCGTCGGGTGGATACGGCCAGTCCGGAGCGGCCGCATCGGTGAGCCTGTTCACGTGTTCCATGGTGATGAGCACGTCATCGCCGCGTACGCCCTCGACCGCGAAGCGGACGGCGGCCACCTTGCCCGGTTCGACGTCCATCATGGTGCACTCGATCAGGTCGGGCGTGACCCACTTGTCGTAGCGTTCCCGTACCTCGTCGAGTTCGATACCGAGATCAGCGGCCAGGCTGCGAACCTGGGCGCCCCACATCGACGCGAGGACGCCGGAGGAGAAGAGGATGGGCTGGTGATCCGGCGCGGTCCCGAAACCGAAAGTCACACCGGTGAATTCGGCGTCGTCATATGTCCCGTAGTCGAAAATCTCCTGAACGATGACGGCGGTGGCTCGAGCTGCCAGACTCAACGCGGTGTAGACCAGAGTGTCGCCGGAGAACCCCGGGTCGATTCCGTTGATGTACAACGTCGTATCACCCTCGGAACAGGCTTGGGCTAGCGGCCCGCGCAACCAATCGTCGGCCTGATCCGGCGCCACGAGCCAGACGAACGACGTCCCAACGACATTCGTACCCGCCCGCAGAAATCGGATGATCTCGTTTTGCGCTTCGTGCGGTCGGGTCTCGGCTTGCGACGTGTAGACCACGCAGTCAGCGTTCAGGGCGATCAACGCGTCGATGTCGTCGGTCGCGAGCACTCCGGTGGGCAGGTCGAGCCCGCATAGCTCTGCGGCGTCGCGGCCGATCTTGTCCTGTCCGCGTGCGTGTACGCCGACGAGTTCCAGGTCGGGGCGCTCGATGATGCTGCGCAACGCGTGGACTCCAACGTTGCCGGTGGAGAATTGGACGACTCGACGGGTCACTGCGGTCCTTTCAGAGCAGATCGGTGATGGTCTTCAGTCCGGCGTCGTAAAGCACGCCCGGCAGCATGCCGCCATCGATTTCGATGGTGGTGCCATTGATGAAATCCGCTGCGCCAGAGGCAAGGAACACACATGTGCGGCCGACCTCGGCCGGTTCGCCACCGCGCTTGAGCGGCAACGCGTCGAAGTACGTCGATCCGGTGGGGTCGTCTTTGGGTAGCACGAACGAGCGGAAGTTCTCGGTGATCGTCGGACCCAGCGCCACACAATTGACCCGGGCCGCCGGGCCCCACTCCTCGGCAAGCGAACGAGTGAGGTGGTTGAGTCCCGACTTGGCCGCGCCGTAGGACACCAGGGTCGGCGAGCCCGCGGGATGGCCCGCGCCGCTGGAGACATTGATGATGCAGCCGGTCCCGTCCTGCTCGCGCATCTGGCGGTAGACGCGGATGGCGAACCACATCGGGCTGATGAGGTTCATCTGGATGGCGAAGGCATGAAACAACACGGTGCGCTCGAAGTCGTCTTCGGAGCGCGGTGCGCCCTGGATGCGCGAGACCAGTGCGGGAATGTCCTCGACGTGCGGCGCGGGGACGGTCCCGCCGGCATTGTTGACCAGGATGTCGACTCGGCCATAGCGCTCGACTACCGCAGTCACCAGGGCGTCGATCGCATGGTAATCGCCCTGATCGCAGACCATTTGGGCGGACCGTTCCGCCCACCCCGGCTCGCTGTCCACGCCGGGAATGGCGTCTAGCGCTGACCGCGAGCACCCGATGACCGTGGCGCCCGCGCGCAACAATTCGTGCGCGATGCCCACGCCGACGCCCCTGCTGGTCCCGGTGACGATCGCGACCTTGCCGTCCAGCACACCCATGCTCAATGCTCCTTGCCGTTCGATCCCGGCGCTAGAAAAGCCTGTGACGAAAAAATTACATGTGTAATCATTACAGGACAATAGCGAGAGGAGTCGCAACGATGCGGCAGGAACCCTTGGATCACCCGGAGAAGTCGTACAAAGTCGTGGTGTGGGCGACCGGACGGGTCGGACGGTTGGCCATCCGCGCGGTGGCGGACCGCCCGAACCTTGAACTGGTGGGTGTCTGGGTGCACTCGGAATCCAAGGACGGCAAGGATGCCGGCACGATTGCCGGCATCGACCCGTTGGGCGTGGCCGCGACCCGCGACGACGGCGCCATTCTGGCCGGCGACGCAGACTGCATCATCTACACCGGGCCGGCAACCAGCCGCCCGCGCGAGGCGATCACCGACTTTTGCCGCATTCTGGAGTCAGGCAAGAACATCGTCACCACCTCCGTCCCGGGCCTGGTCTACCCACGAGGATCTATCAAAGAGTCGACCGTGCAGCGCATCATCGACTCGGCCATCAAGGGCGGCAGCTCGATCTATTCATCGGGCATCGAACCCGGTTTCGGTTGCGATCTGCTGGCCGTCGCGATGGCATCGATGTCGAATCGGATCTACTCCATCCGAGGCTTGGAGATCACTGATTACTCGCGTGACAACACCGTCTACGAAATGCGGGAGTTGTTCGGTTTCGGTCAGCCGCTGGACTATCAAGGCGGCATCATGATGCCCGGCGTGATCAAGTACGGCTGGGGCGCGGCGGTCACCATGGTTGCCGAAGCACTCGGCGTACAACTAGACGAGATTCGCGAAACGTGCGAGTTCGCCCCTTCGTCGCGGCGACTGGAGACCCTGTCCGGGGTGATCGAACCCGGCACCGTCGCAGCGGTCTGGTTCCGCTGCATCGGCGTGGTCGATGGCCAAGAAGTGATCACGATCGAGCACGTCGACCGGATGGCAGAAGACGTAGCTCCGGACTGGCCGAAGAGCCGCGCTGGCGGCATCGACGGCGTGTGGCGCGTGATGATCGAAGGCGAGCCCAGCTTCGATGCCGAATTCGAAACCGGCTTCAACTCCGATGAAGACTCCACTGACCACGGCCTGCTCGCGACCGGTATGCGCGCCATCAACGCCGTCCCGTGGGTATGTCACGCGGCCCCAGGTTTGGTTGATGCACTGCACATCCCGCTAACGCCAGCGATCGGTTCGCTCCGCCCGCGCCGAGACGGAACCCCCACGATCGAAGGCCATCACGACGCCCGGATGGGAGCATAATCTGCGGGCCAGATATGCAGAACTAGATCACCGAGATCGTTTGTACCCCTTGCGAATGTGAGCCGGAGAATTTACTCCGACGCCAATTCCTCAAAGCGGCTAAGTGCGACGTCGAGGTCTGCCGCGTCAAACATCTCGCAGCGGTTGACCAGGGTGCCGTCGACCGTGATGACAAGGGCTATATGCCACTCGGCATCGAGGCCCTCGTGTGAAACCCCACGCGCAATGTGGGTGACGACCGCCCCCCGTCGGGACAGCCGATGAACGGCCTCAACGTAGATCCGGTTGCCCACCGTGTCCTCGTACGCGGCGCGAAGGTATGCCATCAGGTTCCCCGCTCCGATCGCTGAAACCCCCCGGCGGTCGATGTCTACGAAATCAGCAGTCGTCGTGGGGATTTCACCTCGATTGATCGCCGCATAGCACTGCGTGATGGCCGTCCATGTGTCCGGATAGGCCGCCGCTTCGCCGGCGAGGTAGCGGGTGTCGAGGTCTTCGAAGGCGGCGTCGATGTCCTCGGGGTCGAAGTTCACGGTCGCATGTATCAGGCTGTCGTCGCCGAGTTCCGTGACGTGCAACAGCTCGACAGCAATCGGTCGGGCGGCATCATCGATGTCGCGATAGCATCCGCGGGTCAGGGAAAGGCGCGAGCCTCGAGTGGCGATGGGCTCCACCTCCAGCCGCCAGCCGCTGGGGACCGTCTCGAACATTGTCTGCACTGCTTTCCCCCGCCCTGCACCCGCGACGACATCACGCAGGCCTTTTCGCCGGTCCTCAAATAGACCGTCTGGACTGCCAAGGGCGAGGAGACTGTCGGTGTCTCGGCGGTCAACTGCGTCGATTACCCGTGCCCAGATACGGGTCGATGGGCTCTCGAGCAGTGGCGCATACCTTTCGAGTTCGTCGAATCGCGCCAGCGCGGTCTCAAGGTCTGCCTCGTCGAACGTCTCGGTTCGGGTGATCGCGTTGCCATCGATGGTGAAGATATCGATCATCCGCCATTCGGCGTCGAAGTTCTCATTGGAAATGGCTCGCGCAGTGTGAGTGACGACCACACCGAGGTTACTCAGCCGATGCACGGCTTCCATATAGATGCTGATGTCTGACGTCTGGTCGAAGACGTCAGAGATGAATGCGGGAAGCTCGCTTGCCTCCACGCGTACGAGAGGCCGGCGGTCGACGTAGGCGAAATCCGTTGCTGTTCGTGGAAGTTGGCGTCGGTTGAACCCGGCGTAGATGCCTGAGACGAATGACCACGCATGCGAATGGGCGGCGGCCTCACCGGCAAGGTAGCGGGCGTCGAGTTCCTCGAAGGCGGCATCGATGTCGTTGGGGTCGAACGCGACAAGCGCCGTGATCTGCTCGGCGGCGTCGATCTCTACTAGCTGTAGGAAATCGACATGGTACGCGTCTGGTTCTTCCTGGCTCCGTGAGAACTGGGCACGTGCGAGGGCGAGGCGCCCCCCACGGGTGGCAATGACATCTGATGTCGCATTTTTTATTTCGACATCGGCAACTGCCCGTAAGTCTTCGATTAATGCATCCCTGCCGTTTCGGATCCCGCCGCCAACGAGAGGGCGGCGGTCGTCGCTGTAAAGATCCGCGACAAGCATCTCGGGGATCGCAGCCCAGTCAAGAGCGGCGAAGCGGGCTTGGAAGCGTTCGTAAACTTGGCTTGCCGCGTTTTCCAGCCGCGGCGTCTGCGTGCGCAGCTCGTCAAATCGCGCGAGCGCGGCATCGAGGTCGGTCTCTTCGAAGATCTCGTACCGGTTGATGAGGTCGCCTTCGACCGTATAGATGCCGGTGATGCGCCATTCAGCCGAAAATCCTCCTCGTGACGTCCCTTTAGCCACATGGGTGACGACCGCGCCGAGGCTAGTCAGCCGATGAACGGTCTCGATGGTGATGCTGCTCTGCGCCGAGTCTTCTTCCAACGCGGTACGGAGGTATGCCATCAGGTCACCAGGCCCGATCGCTGCAAGGTGTCGATGGTCGATGTCTACGAAGTCGGGGGCCGTGTCGGGGAGCTCACGTCGATTGAGCGCGGCGTAGACCCGCGTAATAGCTGACCACGTGCGCGCGTGCGGGGCGGCCTCACCGGCGATGTAGCGGGAATCGAGTTCCTCGAAGGCAGCGTCGATGTCGTCGGGGTCGAACAGGGTTTGCGCCGCGATTTGATCGTCAGCGTCGATCTCGATGACGATGACCATCTCAACCCCGAATTCGCCATACCGCAGTTCGCGATTCGTGGAGCAGATACGAGTGATGGCGAGCCGCTCTCCGCGGGTGGCAAGCACGGCCGACGTTATGTCCGCGCCGCCCTCGGCCAGGGCTCGCATGTTCGCGATCACGTCGGCGCGGCCGTTCCAGAGCCCGGCATTTATCACGGGGCGGCGATCGTGGATAAAGCTGGTGTCAGTGAGGATCTCGGCGATCGCTGCCCAGTCGCGGGCTGCGAAGTAGGCATGGAAGCGGTCTTCGACTCGGGTGGCGGCGTTTTCAAGTCGACGGGCCTGGGGCTGCAGTTCCTCAAACCTCGCAAGCGCGGCGTCAAGGTCTGCCTCGTCGAATAGCTCACAGCGGCTGATCATTTCGCCTTCGAACGTGAGGATGGATACGGTTCGCCACTCCGCGTCGAAGCCGCTCAGAGAGGTTGATGTCCCGACCCCGGTGATAACGCCTCCGCGATCGTTGAGCCGATGCACCGCCTCGATGTGATACCTCATGTCTCGTTCGAGATCCCACCCGGCCTGGAGGTATGCACTGAAATCACCGGGGGCGAACGCAGATCCCCGGCGGTGGTCGTCACTCACGAAGTTCGCGGTCATCGGAGGGAGTTCGTGTCTGTTGAACCCGCTGTAGCCGGCGGTGATGGCCGACCACGTGCGCGCGTGCGGGGCGGCCTCTCCGGCCGCGTACTTGGCGTCGAGTTCGGCGAAGGCAGCGTCGATGTCGTCGGCTTCGAAGGCGACGGCCGATGTGAACCGGTCATCTGCATTGATTTCGAAGACGACGAGTATTTCTACAAAGAACGTCTCTAGCTCTTGATCGCGACCCGAGTAGCGGACACGGCTAAGGGTGAGCCGTTCGCCGCGGACGGCAATGACGGTCGCCATTGCGTGCGTGAGGCCGAGGTTGGCTTGCACTTGCACGCTGGCGATCTCGGCCTCTCGACCGTAAATCCCGGCACCTATCAGATGACGACGATCGTCCGTGTAGTAACCCTCGGCCAGCATTTCCGCGATTGCGTCCCAATCGTGGGCGACGACTTGTTCGAGATAGCGATCGGATGCTCGACTTGCGGCGCTTTCGAGTCGACGGGCCTGGGGATGCAGCTCCTCAAACCTTGCAAGCGCGGCGTCGAGGTCTGCCTCGTCGAATATCTCGACTCGATTGACCAAGCCGCCCTCGACCGTCACGAGGTCGACCTCCCGCCATTCTGCGTCTAAGCCCTCCTGCGACGTGCCACGTGCCACGCGGGTCGTGACCGCTCCGAGATCGCTCAGCCGATGGACTGCTTCGATGTAGAAGTTGAGGTTTCGGATGAGTTCCCACGTGACAGAGATATTGGTGCTTAGGTCGCTCGCCGTGATTCGTTGGAGCGACCGATGGTCGGCCCAATTCGGCGGCGTTGTGGGCAACTCGCCCCCGTTGATCGCTGCGTAGCGATCCGTAATGACCGACCACGCGCGCACGTGCTCGGCTGCTTCGCCGGCGAGGTATCGCGCCTCGAGTTCTGCGAACGCGGCGTCGATGTCGTCGAGGTCGAACGAGACCGAAGCCACAATCCCTGCGTCGGCGTTGATCTCGACGACGTCGAACACCTCCGTGAAAAATGCCTCGCTCCTTTGATTGCGATCCAAGAAACCGACACGCATGAGAAGAAGGCGCTCCCCGCGGGTCGCGATATTCGTCGATGTCATGTTGGCGATCCACAGGCCGGCTATCGCGCGCATGTCCGCGATCTGGTTGTCTCGACCGTGCCGGACTCCCGCGCCAACGACTCGACGGCGGTCGTCACTGGAGAAGTCGTCGGCCAGTACTGCTGCCATGGCGTCCCAGTCGCCTGCTACAAAGTGTTCCCGATATCGTTGTGCGACTCGCCCTGCCGCATTATCTGGTCGCCGAGTCTGCGGCTGAAGTTCCTCAAAGCGGGCAATGGCGGCGTCGAGGTCTGTTTCGTCGAAGAGTTCGGAGCGGTTGAATGCGTTGCCCACAACCGCTAAAAGGTTGATCTCTCGCCACTCGGCGTCGAAGCCGTCGTGCGAAGTCGCCCTTGCGACGTGACGGACGACCGCTCCGACGCGGCTGAGGTGCTGCACACTTTCGATGTGGATATTAACGTCGCGGCCGAGATCCCAAGCGGCGCCAAGGTAGTCGAAGAGCTCACCAGGGGCGAACGCGGGGCCCCGGCGGTGGTCGACGTTTACGAAGTCCGATGTGGTCGTTGGTAGCTCGCGCCGATTAAGCGCCGCGTAGCCGCTCATGATGGCCGACCATGTGCGCGAATGGTCGGCGGCTTCGCCGGCGAGGTACCGTGCCTCAAGTTCCTCGAAGGCGGCAGCGATGTCTTCGAGATCGAACGAGACGAGAGCGACGATCCGCTCGTCCGCGTCGATCTCGACGATGCTAAATATCTCGCTGAGAAATGCCTCTGGAGAGTAATCGCCGAACGAGAAGCCGACACGCACGAGTACAAGGCGGTCCCCGCGGGTCGCGATGGTGGTGGGCGCCACCTGCGTGATCCGCAAGTCGGCGATGGTCTGCATGTCCGCGATCTGGGCATCTCGACCACGTCGGACGCCCGCGCCGATCACTCGACGCCGATCGTCGCTGCAAAGCTCGTCAGACAGCAACTGCGCCATGGCATCCCAGGCGCGCGATGTTAACTGTGCCGCGAGGTGCTCAGCGGCGCGGCGTGCTGTGTTCTCCAATCGTCTCGTCGGCGGCTGAAGTTCCTCAAATCGGGCGACGGCGGCGTCGAGGTCTGCCTCGTCGAATACCTCGGTGCGGTTGACCATGTCGCCTTCGACTGTCAAGAGAGCGACCCCTCGCCACTCGGCGTCGAAGCCCTCGCGGGAGATCTCGTGCGCCGCGTAGGTGATCGCCGCCCCGAAGTTCGTCAGCCGATGTACGGCCTCGATGTAGATATTGATGCCTTGGTCGAGGTCCAGCCCGGAGCGGAGGTATGCAATCAGGTCGCCTGGCCCGAATGCGACCTCCCCTCGGTGGTCGATGTTGACCCAGTCCGGTGTGGTTGCGGGACAATCGCCTTGGTTGAGCGCGGCGTAGGCGCCCGCGATCACAGACCACGTGTGCGCGTTTGCTGCCGCACCGCCGGCGAGGTAGAGCGCCTCGAGCTCCGCGACGGCGGCATCGAAGTCATCGGGCTCCAACGTTACGAGCCCCACGATTCGCTCGTCACCGTCGATCTCGACGATGTCGAGGACGTCGGTGCGGAACGCGTCGGGGCGCTGGTCGTGGCCCGAGGCGTGCGAACGGCAGAGGATGAGGTGTCCGCCCCGGGACGCGATGACGTTCGCAGCAATGCGCTTGACGCCGATCTGGGCGAGTGCTGAGAATTCAGCGATCACGGCATCACGCCCCTCTCGGCGTCCCGCGCCCACCACCAGCCGGCGATCAAGGTGAAAAGTGTTGTCGGCCAGTACATCAGCCATGGTGTCCCAGTCCCGGGCCGCAAAGCACGCTTGCAGGCGTTCGTACGCTTGGCTTGCCGCGTTTTCGGGTCGGGTCGCCGGGCGGCCCAGCAGGTCGAACCGCGCGATGGCGGTGTCGAGGTCTTCCTCGTCGAAGATTTCGCAGCGGTTGATGAGCTCACCTTCGACTGTGAAGATGTCGATCGTCCGCCATTCGGCTTCGAAACCCTCCCGCGAGGTCAAATCTGCCGCATGGGTGACGACAGCTCCGAGGCCGTTGAGGCGATGCACAACCTCGACATAGGTTCTGGTGGTTTGGTTGACTTCCCGGCCGGCACGCACGTATCGCATCAACTCACCCGGTCCAAAAGCTGCCACCCGGCGGTGGTCTATATCAACCAAGTCCGTTGTAGTGGATGGTATCTCGTGCCGGCTCAGAGTGGCGAAGCAGCCGGCGACCACTGACCATGTGCTAGCGCAGGCGGCCGCCTCGCCAGCGAGGTATCGGACATCGAGGTCTTCGATGGCGGCGTCGAAGTCGTCAGGGTCAAATACGACCACCGCCGCAATTCGGTTATCTGCGTTGATTTCGATGACGGCTAGGAGCTCCATGCGGAACGGCTCGGACAGCTTGTCGCGACTTGATAAATGCATACGACTGAGGATGACGCGCTCTCCGCGGGCCGCTATGGCGGTCGACGATATGCTCGTGAGCCCGACGTCGGCGAGCGCCCGATAATTTTCGATCGCGGCATCCCGGCCGTGTCGGACACCGGCGCCCACCACGCGACGCCGGTCGTCGCTGTAATAGTTGTCGGCCATTGACTGGGTCATCGCATCCCAGTCGCCAGCCGCGAAGCGTGCGAGGAAACGCTCGCTTGTTTGGCTTGCCGCGTTTTCTAGTCGCGGCGCCGGCGGGGTGAGCTGTTCGAACTTCGCGAGTGCGACATTGAGGTCTGCCTCGTCGAATACCTCAGTGCCGGTGATTATTTCGCCGTCGACGGTCAAGAGGTCGATTGCCTGCCACTCGGCGTCGAACCCTTCTTGCGAGGTTCCATGCCCTACGTGGGTGATGACCGATCCGATGTCGCTCAACCGATGGACCTGCACGATGTGGATGCTGAGGTCTGGCGTGAGGTCCCAAATGTTGCGCAGCGCATCGGTCATATTGGTGGACACGAAGGGTGTACCGCGCCGGTGGTCGACGGTAATCCAGTCCCGCGTGGGGAGCTCGCGCCGGTTGAATGCAGCGTAACTCCGTGCGATGGCTGACCATGTGCGGGCGTAAGGCGCCGCTTCGCCGGCGAGGTAGCGGGCATCGAGCTCGGCGAGGGCGGCAGCGAAGTCGTCTGGGTCGAATGCGACGTACGCCGCGATCCGCTCGTCGGGGTCGATCTCGGCGATACGGATTAACTCGGTGTGGAACGCCTCGGGCCGTTTGTCTCGGCCCGTGTAGAGGGTACGAACGAGGGCGAGGCGCTCTCCGCGGATCGCGAGGACCTCTGACGTCATGTCCTTCACACCGACGTCGGCGATTGCCCGCAGCTCCGCGATCTCGGTGACGCGGTCGGTGCCTTCTCGGTGGAGTCCGCGACGCCGGTCCTCGACGCGGATGTCGTCGGTGAGCTGCGCGCCGATCTCATCCCAGCGCCTGTCCGCGAAGAGCGCGTTGAACCGAACATCGGCCCGGCTTGCCCCGTTTTCCAATTGCCTTGTCTGCGGCTGTAATTCCGCGAACCTCGAGAGTGCGGCTTCGAGATCTGTCTCGTCGAAGATTTCTAAGCGGTTGATCAGGTCGCCTTCGACCGTGAGAACGCTGATCCCCCGCCACTCGGCTTCGAAGCCCTCTTGCAAGGTTTCATGTGTCACAGAGGTGACCACAGCTCCCAGGTCGCTCAACCGATGTACCGCCTCGATGGCGTTCCTTAGGTCAGGCGTGGCGTTCCAGTTCGCAAGTAACACAGACACTTCACCGGGCGCAAACGATATCCCTCGCCGGTGGTCGATGTTCAACCAATCTGGTGTCGTCGCTGG
This sequence comes from uncultured Actinomycetota bacterium, assembly GCA_963826365.1. Lineage (GTDB taxonomy): Bacteria > Actinomycetota > Actinomycetes > Mycobacteriales > Mycobacteriaceae > Mycobacterium. The sequence goes on from CAWGXA010000027.1 coordinate 984,779, forward strand.
GTGCTCACGACGATTGAGCGCGGCGTAGGCTCGTGCAATCGCTGACCACGCACCCGCGTGCGCTGCCGCTTCGCCGGCTAGGTAGCGCGCGTCGAGCTCCGCGATGGCGGGCTCGAAGTCCTCGGCGTCGAACATGATGATCGCCAGGATCCGCTCATCGGCGTCGATCTCGACTAGCTGAAGAACATCGACATGAAATGTCTCGGATTTCTCGTCGTCTTGCGAGAATTGCGCACGAATAAGGGCGAGGTGCTTTCCGCGGATGGTAATGACGCCTGACGTCGCGTGCGTGATCCCGAGGTCCGCGGCCAACCGCATATTTTCCATCGCGGCATCTCGGCCATGTTGGATGCCCGCATTCACCACTCGACGGTGATCTCCGTTGTAGATGTCGTCAACCAACGTGTCCGCCAAGGCATTCCAGTCGCGAGCCATGAAGCACGCCTGCATGCGCTCGATCGCTCGGCTTGCTGCGTTTTCCAGTCGCGGTGCCGGTCGGCTGAGCTGATCGAACCGCGCGATCGCGGCGTCGAGGTCTGCGCCGTCGAACAATTCGCAGTGGCTGAGTAGATCGCCGTCGAACGTCAAGATCTGGCTCTCCCGCCATTCGGCCTGGAAGCCCTGTTGCGAGGTGCCATGCGCCGCCGCGGTGACGACGACTCCAAGGTTGTTCAGGCGATGCACGACCTCGATGTAGACATTGATATCTGGCGTGTCCTCCAACAGCTCGTGGAGGTACGCGGTCATCTCGCCGGGCGCGAACGCCGCTGCGCGCCGGTGGTCGATGTTGACAAAGTCCGGCGTCCGCTCGGGTAGCTCGTGTCTGTTGATCGCGGCGAAGGCGCCGCTGATGGCCGACCACGTCTGCGCATGGGCGGCCGCTTCACCGGCGAGGTAGCGGGCGTCGAGTTCGGCAAGGGCCGCATCGATGTCGTCGATGTCGAGCTCGATGACAGCCGCGACACGGCCGTCGAGGTCGGTCTCGACGAGGCCGAGCAATTCAGCGATAAACGGTTGCTGCTTCTCGCCGAGCTCGGCGCGGGCACGAGTGAGGACGAGGCGGTCCCCGCGAGTCGCGATGACCTCAACCGTGATGTTCGCCCCGAGATCAGCGACCACCCGAAAGTTCTCGATATCGGCATCCGGGCCGCGGCGGATTCCGGCCCCGGTGACCCGCCGCCGATCGTCGCTGTAATGGTCGGCGGCCAGAATCGAAGCGGCAGAGTCCCAGTCGCGCGCGTTGACATACGCAATAAGGCGCGCGTTGGCCCGGCTTGCCGTGTTTTCCAGCCTCGGTGTCGGCCGGCTGAGCTGATCGAACCTGGCGAGCGCGGCGCTGAGGTCGATCTCGTCGAAGACCTCGAAGCGGCTGATGAGGTCGCCGTCAACCGTCAGAACGTGGATCCCGCGCCACTCGGCGTCGAAGCCCTCCTGCGTGGTCCCAGTCGCCGCCCATGTGACAACCGCTCCGAGGTCGTCCAACCGATGCACAGTCTCGACGTAGATGCTGCCCGCGCCGTCGTCCAGCGATGCGCGGACGTATGCATTCGCATCACCGGGCGGGAATGTTGCGCCCCGACGGTGATCGACATTGACCCAGTCGGGAGTCGTCGCGAAGAGTTCTTGCCGGTTGATTGCGGTGTAGGGTCGCAAAACGGCCGACCACGTGTGCGCGTGGGCGGCCGCTTCGCCCGCGAGGTATCGGGCGTCTAGTTCGGCGATGGCGACGTCGAAGTCGTCGAGGTCAAACGTGACAATGGCCGCGATCCGCTCATCGGCGTCGATCTCGTAGATGTTGAGGACATCAACGTGGAATGCTTCGGGCCGCTGGGTGCTGCTCGAGTATTGGGCGCTAAGTAGGACGAGGTGCTCGCCGCGCGTCGCGATGACGGTTGACGTTATGTCCTTGGCCCCGAGGTCGGCGTTCGCATGCGCATCTTGGACCGCGGCGTCCCGACCGCGCCGGACCCCGGCGTTTACGACTCGCCGGCGATCGTCACTGGAAAAGTCGTTGGCCAGCATCTCGGTCATGGCGTCCCAGTTGCGGGCCGTGAAGTGCTCCTGGTTGCGCCCGGCTACTCGGCTGGCCGTGTTTTCCAATCGCCTTGTCTGCGGGTGTAATTCGTCGAATCGCGCGATCGCGGCGTCAAGATCTGTCTCGTCGAAGACCTCGCAACGGTTGACCAGGTCGCCTTCGACCGTCAAGAGGTCGACGCCCCGCCACTCGGCGTCGAAGCCGTCATGCGAAATGCCATGCCCCACATGGGTGCAAACCGCTCCGAGATCGCTTAATCGATGCACAATCTCGACGTAGGTTCGAATCTCTTGCCCGACATCCCACCCGGCACGGAAGTATGCGACGAGCTCGCCGGGCGCGAACGCCGTGCCGCGGCGGTGGTCGATGCTCTCGCAGTCCGGCGTGGTTGGAGGCAGCTCGCCCCGGTTGACCGCGGCATGACCACCCGTGATCACTGACCACGTCTGTGCGTGCGCTGCCGCTTCGCAGGCGAGGTAGCGGGCGTCGAGTTCGGCGATGGCAGCGTCGAAGTCGTCGAGGTCGAACACCGCAACAGCCGTAATCCGGTCGTCGGTGCCGATCTCGACGACGTTGAGGGCATCGTCTTGGATCGACTCGGGATCGCGGCCGGAGCCGCGAACACGGGCGAGGACGAGACGTTCGCCGCGGATCGCTAGGGCGCTCACCATCGATATTTTGAAGCCGACGTCGGCGGCCGCTTGCAAATCTTTGACCATGGCATCTCGGCCATGTTGTATCCCGGCATTGACGACACGGCGGTGATCGGCGCCGGAAAAATCAGGCGCCGTGGTTGCAGTCACGGCATCCCAGTCGCGAGCCGCAAAATGCGACCAGACATTCTCGAATACGCGAGCCGCCGTGTTATCCAGCCGCCGCGCTGGCGCCTGCTCGTTCTCGAGCCGGGCATGTGTGGCGTCGAGTTCGGCCATCGCGGCGTCCATGTCCTCGACGTCGAACCACACCTGCAGCGCGACAAGACCTTCCTGGTCGAGGCCGCACAGCTGAAGGAATTCACTGTAGGGAGCCCCGGTGGTTGCGTCGGACGTGCCGACGTGCAGGCGACTGAGGGCCAGGCGCTGGCCACGCACGGCGACAATCACTACTCGGAACCGCAACCCGTCTTTTTCAATTAGGCGTCTAACCTCGCGTGGCGGAATATCGTCCAGGGCAAAGCCGACTACCTTCCGTCGACTCTCGATAAGACCTGCGGAAGCGTGCAGAGCCTCGAACTCATCCCATGCTTTGCGATCCGCAGCAGCGATTACCTGCCGCATTTTTCGCGCGCAGGCGTTGTCCGGCTCTACGGTTCGCGGTTCGGGCGTTGCCAGGGGAGGCGTAACCACGCGCTCGCCGACAAGGCTCCGCGCCTTGTCCGCCAGTGCCGCAGCACCTTTCCGCTCGTAGAGGTTGGCTGCCCGCTCGGCGGCTGCTCGTGCCCCGGCCGCATCGCCTGCGGCGCCCAAAACCGTTGCGAGTGCCAGACATGCGTCGCCGTGATCAGCCAGCAGGTCTGTGTGCTCGGCCAGGCTGACGGCTGCCTCGGCGACCCGCCGGGCCCCATCGTGATCATTGCTTCGCGAAAGCAGCTGCGCCCGAAGCGTGCGCCAGGCGATCGACGGCTTCAGCGCGTGCCCGGCGAGACGCTCGCTCTCCGTGCATAAGTCGTCGGCTTCGGCTTCTCGGCCGAGCGTGAGACACGCGCCACCCAGTAGCGCGGCTGTCTCCGCCGTATCGGCGTCGAGGCCCATGCGACGAAAACCGTTGTAGGCCTTACGTAGATACGGCTCGGCTGCGGCAGAATCGCCCACGATGAGTTCGACGATGCCGGCGAACTGCTCAACTTCGAGCAGCGCATGGCGCAAGCCGAGTTCGGTGACCGTGCGCCGGGCCGAGTCGATCATCCGTCGGGCCGCGGCAGCACGTCCGCGGAAGGCCTCCAGCACGGCCTGGCATCGCGTCGAGGTTGCTTCGACGGCGGGTGAGTCGGTCGTGATGCGCAGCAGCCGCACCACGTCAAGACACCGTCCGCCGGCACGTGGAACCGGGTTGGGCCCCCATAGCGCCGCCAGCGGCGCGCCCGCCAGCACGGCGTTCACCCGGCGATGTTCGCGGGCGCGTCGCGCCGCGGTCAGCGCGTTGTCCAACGCGACTTCGCAGTCCGCAATTCGCCCCAAGCGGGCGAGGCACCCGGCCCGAACGGTATGGGCTTTGGCTTCGCCCGCGGCATCGTCTAATCCGGCCAGCTTTTCCGCGGCCGTACCCAACGCGGCTTCGGCCTCGTCCAACCGCTCGGGATGGATCAGCATCGACAGCTGACCGCCGAAGCAGGTCGCCCATGCCGCTAAGCGATCGGAATTGACTGTCGCACTCTGCAATTGGGTGACTGCACTCACGGCCGAGGAGACGTCACCCGCGGCGAGCAGAGCCTCGCAACGCGCCACCAATAGTTCGGCGACCTGCTCGTCGCGGTCCGGCAGCTCCTCGTCAATTTCCTCCAGCGCGTGCAGGGCCTGGTTGTACAGATCGGCGGCCCCTTCATAACCGAGGCGGGCCATCGCTTGGTCCGCGGCGCGTCGACAGTAGAAGACGGCTTTGGCCGCGTTTCCGGCCCACGCGCATTCGAAGTAGTGGTGAGCCAGCTCCGCCAGCAACTCGTCGTCGGCGCCCGGCAAGGTCTCCAGCGTCGTGGCGATCCGTTGGTGTAGCCGCATCCGGCGCACGGATGCCAACTCGGCGAGCAGTGACTGCCGGACGATGGCGTGGTTGAACCGATAGTGACCGCCGGGCTCTTCGATCACGATGCCGGCTTGGCGCGCCTCGTCGAACGCGTCGACGAGGTCATCGCCGACCACGCTCTCCACCAGCTCTACGGCAAACCGGCTGCCGACGACCGCTGCCGCGGCCAGGGCCTTGTTGGTCTCGGCCGGAAGCCGAGAAAGTCGGCGGCTCACGGCTTCTCGCACGCCCTGCGGCAGGGTGCTCTGATCCCACACGCCGCCACTTTCATCGACGTGGCGCAAAGCCTCGATGAGGAAGAAGGGATTCCCACCGGTCACCGATGCCAATGCGTGGGCGAGATCTTCGTCGTCGTAGCCGGCCTCGGCCACGTACGCGGTCACGTCGGCTTCGTCGAGACCGCTGAGATTAAGCCGGTTGGCCGTGCCGTCGCGGTGCAGGTCGGCCAACATCGCCGCCAAGGGGTGGGCGCGGTCAAGATCGGTACTGCGATACGTGCCGACGATCTGCACGCGGGCGTGGTCACCGAAGCGCAGCAGATGCCGGAGCAAGAGCAGCGTTGGCTTGGCCGCCCAGTGCAAATCGTCGAGCACCAGGACGATGGGCGCGCCTCTGGAGGCGATTTCCAACAGGGCCACAACGGCATCGAACAATGCATAGCGCTCGGTGTCTGGGTCTGATCGGGTTGGGGCAGCGAGATCAGGCAGGACATCGGTCAGCCCCGGAACGAGGGGGAGCAGTGCTTCGGCGCCGCGCAGCGCCCGCAGCCGGTTCGCGCCGATGCAGGGCACCAACGCCCGCAAGGCTTCTGCGAACGGCTGATAGGGCGCGCCGAGGTCCTCGTCGCAACGGCCGTACAGCACGACCGCTCCCTGCTCATAGGCCTGCTGAGACCATTCGCCGGCCAGCCGCGTCTTGCCGACACCAGGTTCGCCGGCGATCAGCACCGTGCGCAGGCCACCCTCGAGCGCGTTCTGCCACGCTGCGAGAAGCCCTTCGAGTTCGTGGCCACGACCGACGAACGGCCCAGGGCCGACCAGCACCGCGGGCAGGCCGGGACGCTCCATCGGCGGTTCGCTCGGCTGCGGCGCGGGACTGTCGTCGGCGGTTTCCAACCGGAGCTCGAAAACGTGCTCGGGGCGCGCAAGGTTTTTCAGCTGGCGCATCCCCAAGTCGCTGAGCATCACATCGTCGGACAACGTGTCGATGACGAGCTCGGCGGTCGCGCCCGAGCACAGGATCTGGCCGCCCTCGGCCAACGACCGCAGGCGTGCGGCCCGGTTGACTGCTCGCCCGAAGTAGTCGCCGTCGCGAAGCTCGACCTCACCGGTGTGAAGCGCCACGCGAATCCGCATGGGCGCCCCCAACTCCCAGGGCTCGTGGGTGATGGCGTCTTGCAGCTCAATGGCTGCGGACGCGGCCCCGGACGGCCGCTCGAAAACCGAAAACGTGGCGTCGCCCTCGCCGCGAGTTTTGATCAGCCGTCCACCGCGTGAGGTGACGACCTGTTCGACCAGCTCGTCGTGGCGTGCGAGCGCTACCGCCATCGCAGTGGCGTTGGCCTCCCAGGCGGCGGTCGATCCCTCAATGTCGGTGAGTAGAAAAGTCACGGCGCGGGTTACCGATGGAAGCTGTTGTGCCACAGCAACATCTAGTGATGAATCCTGAGCGACGATTGCGGCTTCCAGCCGCCGAAGCTCCGGCCCGGGATCGACCCCCAACTCCTCGGCGAGCAGCGACCGTGCCCGTTGATAAGCCCCGAGGGCTTCACCCTGCCGGCCGGCGCGGTAGAGGGCGAGCATCAGCTGGCCCCAGCGCCGTTCGCGCAGCGGCGCCTCGGCCACGGCCGCCTCGAGATCGCCGATGACTTCCGCGGCCCGACCGGTCGCGAGTAGCGCGTCAGCCCGATCCTCTACGAGCGCGGCGTGACTTTCGATCCAGCGTGTCTTCTCGGATAACCCCCGCTGGCCGTCGGGCAGTTCGGGGATGCCACGCCACAGGGTCAACGCCTCCTCGAAGCGCGCCGCCGCTTGGGTGATGTCACCGGCGGCCGCGGCATCGCGCCCCGCCTTCGCCGCCGCCTTGTAGCGCGCCGCGTCCACCTCGGGCCCGTCGAGAGTCCAGCCCCCTCCCTCAGTCACCACCACTCCATCGCCCAGGGTGCGGCGCAGGGATGAGATGTGAGTCTGCAGGGCCTTGGCGGCGGTGCGGGGTGGATAGTCGCCCCACAGCAACTTGATCAGGGTGTCGGCCGGCACAACCGATCCGTTGTGCAAACCAAGCATCGTGAGGATGGCGCGCGGTTTGGCACCCGGGATTGCGACGGGTGCGCCGTCCTGCCGGACCTGAAGAGGTCCCAAAACCCCCAGTTCCACGCTAGGAAGAGTACTCATATCTGTCATCTTGGGCGCGGTAATTCAATACCTGGTCAAGAACGAGTAAAGCCCCGCGCTGGCAAACCATTGGTCAGGCTTTACCGGCCGGCGCCACCAGTGGAGTTGTTGTCCTCGTCGGCGCACACCAGTGAGTGCGTGACCGCAGTGCCATCGAAACGGAATTCGTGCGCCGGACGCCGCAGTGGCTCGATGGTGGCGTCGGCGTGCACGATGACGCCGCCGCCGGAGGGGATTCCGAGCCCGGTGGCAGCGCCTTCGAGCGACTGAATCGTGCGCGACAGCCTCGCCCAGTCGGCGCGTTCGTCGTGCGTGTCGATGATCAGGGGGACGAGCTTGAATACGTCGAGCAGCTCGGTCCCGGGGGATTCCGACGTCTCGACGATTCCGTAAGTCCCGAGCTGGACCGCGCCGGCCGAGACGCCCACCAGCACCGCCCCGTGGATGTACCGGTCGAGGATCACATCCTTCATGCCGGTTTTCTCGAACGTCGTCCAGCCGAGACGGACGTCGCCGCCCGCGAGGACGATCAACTGCGAACGCTCCAAGAAGGTGCGGTCGTCCGGGCCGAACGACGAATCGATCATGCGGCGGTCGGTGATTCCGATGTCATCCATCGCCGCCTCGAAGAGCTCGTAGAACTCCGGATTGTCCCCATTGGAGGCACCGATATAGGAGGCGCTGAGTCCTTCGCCCCGAGCCAATCCTTCGATGGCCGCTTCGAGGAGCAGCCGGTCGTGCTGCTTCCAGAACAGCAGCTGACTGTCCGCCAGCAGATAGAGCGGTTGTGGCTCCGTCACCGCTTCACTCGATTCGTTCGACCCATTGAGCTCGCGATGGCCCTGGGTCGAAAGCTTCGCCAAAGTACTGTGCCTCGCGGACGACCTGGCCAGCCTCAAACTCCATGATGCTGACCACGTAATACGGATCGGCGTCGTAGGTGAGGACCAGTTCGCTGATCCAAAGATCGCCGCCACCCTGGATGCGGCGCACCGTGAAGCGTTTGGTGTTCGGCTGGGCGGCGCGTGAGGCCTGAATGTTGTGGCGACTACGAATACGCTCGCCCGACTGCGGATACTCGAGAACTGCATCCTCGCGATAGATCTGATGTTCGGCCGCAAAATCGTTGGCATCAGACGCTGCCCAATGGTTTTGTAGAGCGGCCCGCACGTCATCGTCATTCATGGCGTTCAATCATGCGCCATGCCACGCCAGTATTCCAGGCTCCGGGCGTATCGAGGACGACCACGCAAACATGACAAAAGAACCAAATCGAAGAGAATTCTGCGGACCTTCGAGTAGAGATATTCACGACCCGTTCATGTGCTGAAAACTTGTCAGAATCAGCTGTTTTGGCCTATTTGGGCCGACGGATTTTTAATCTTTCTGGCGTCGAATCGGCCGGGTAACCTAGGCCGGTCACCCAGTGTCTCCTTACCCGAAGGAGACAGGTGATCGTCCTGCTAGGAGGGATCCATGGTGGATCGTGTTGGTGGCGGTGCCGGCGGAGGCAAGTTCTCCGGTGGCGGTGCTGGCGGAGGCAAGTTGTCCGGCGGGGGCGCTGGTGGAGGCAAGGTGTCCGGCGGGGGCGCCGGCGGCGGCCGTTCGTAACCGCGCATTGATATCTAAGGGCGCCGGCGGAGTGAAATCCGCCGGCGCTTCTATGCGGCGGTTTGGACCCATACCGCTGCTTGGCTCGAAAGACCTTCACCGATAACGCAATCGACGCGATCGACGCGACGTCCCGTGACAGCTACTGGCACACTGCTGAGATGCAAGTGATCAGCAGCAGTGTGCGTCAAGCTTCCCCACAGGATGCCGCCGCCTGCGTTGCTATTTATCGCCCCTACGTCGAGAACACTGCGATCAGTTGGGAAATCGAAGTCCCGAGTGTGGGGGAGATGGCCGCACGCATTACCGCGGCCCGCGAAACACACGAGTGGCTCATCCTCGAACGTGATGATCAGATCGTCGGCTTCGCCTACGGGCACACGCTGAACCGTCTTCCCACCTACCAGTGGTCAACCGAGACCGGTATCTATGTGGCACTGGACCATCACCGTGCCGGCGGCGGCCGCACGCTCTACACGCAACTACTACGTCGGCTCACCGAGCGCGGCTATCGGCGAGCGTTGGCAGCGATAACCCAACCCAACGAGGCGAGTAACAGTTTTCATCGATTCTTCGGTTTCCAGGACGTCGGTCTGTACCGGCGCGTCGAATGGAAACTCGATAGCTGGCACGACGTGGCATGGATGCAACTCGACCTGGTCGGCACTGCGGATCCAGAAGCAGCTCCCGGTGTCATCATCTGATTAATCGAGCGCGAAATATATTGGGGTACAAGTGAATCGCGATCCTGGTGTTCGGTGCCCCGGCGTGATTATTGCGCCGTGAGCGTTGCGTTCGCCGAAACGTGGGGGATCTCGGATGCGGGCACCGGGCGGCTGAAGAAGTTTCCCTGCGCGGCGCCGCACCCGTACTCCTTGAGTCGTTGAGCCGTTTCCCAGTCCTCAACGCCCTCGCCGACGCTGGCGATGCCGAACTCGTTGGCCAACTCGATGACCGATCGTGCGATGGTGGCGGCGCGTTCGTCGTGCAGGATCGGCGCGACGAATTGACGATCGAGCTTGACCTCGTCGATCGGGAGTTCGCGCAAGTACGTGAGTGTGGCGTAGCCGCTCCCGAAATCGTCGATCGCCACCCGGATGCCGGCTCCCCGAAGCTCGTTGAGCACCGTGCGGGCCTTCGCGAGGTCGGCCACCAACAAATCTTCAGTGATCTCAATCGTGAGCAAACTGGCGGACATGGCGTGTGCGTCGAGCACGGACATGATGCGGTCGGGCAGGGCGGCCTCTTCAAGCGAGGGCGCCCACAGATTGATCGCGACCGGGACCGGAGTGCCGGCCGCATACCAAACCGACGCGTCAGCGACGGCGCGTGACAGCACCAGGTCGGTCATGGCGTCCATCAGCCCGTGCGCGCGGACCAACGGTAAGAACTCGGCGGGCTCCAGCGCGCCGAATTTGGGGTGCTCCCATCGCACGAGTGCCTCCACTCCGCAGACGGAACCAGTCGCCATATCGAATTTTGGTTGGTACAACAGGGTCAGCAAGCCGTCTTCGATGGCGCGTCGCAATTCACCGAGCAGTTGCAGTCGGGCCATCCCATCGTCGTATGCCGGGTCGTCGCCGAGCTGGGCGTCCATATCGGGTGTGAATGTCCGAAGGTGTGAACTGGCCTGGTGGGCGCAGTGCCGTGCGGCATCGGCCTGCTTGAGGAGTACCTCTGGCTTCAGCGGGGCGCTGAGTAGGGCAGGAGCCGAGGCCACACCGATGCTCAGGCGGACGTCGAGGCGCTGGTCGTTGATGGCGAGGGGTTCATCGAAGGCTTGGACGAGTTCCTCGGCGACCTCGAGCGCAATTTCGGATCGGTCTTCGATCAAGATCGCGAACTCGTCGCCGGTCATCCGCGCGACGGTGTCGTGCGCCCGGACATTGGCTTGGATCCGCGCGCCGACATTGCGCAACAGTTCGTCGCCGACGGCATAACCGAGCGTTTCATTGACCAGTTTGAAGTCATCCACGCTGACCGTGAGCACGCTGATCGGGACGGCGTGGTGGACGTGCAACCGCACCGCGTGCGCCAGTCGATCATCGAACAGCCGTTGATTCGCCAACCCGGTGACCGGGTCCTTCAGGGCGGCGTCAGCCGCCGCGCCAACCAGACGCCGCTGTCGATCGAGCAGCACTAGGTGGCGAATCAGCGTGGTGAAAAAGAGCAGCACGCAGGTTGCGAAGATGATCGCGTCGTTGCGGTCAGCGGGCCAAAAGTGCACAGTGGCAACGCCAATCGCCAACAGCACCGGTAGATACGGCAGCCAGAGCGACGCCCTCGACGATGGTTGGGAAAGAGCTAGGTCGAGATCCGGTCCTGGATGCGACGCAATTCCCGCCAGCCCGATGAAGTAAATTCCGGCGGCCCAGCCAAGAATGACCAGGTCGTTGGGCGCCTGATCGGGATGGTTGTCCCAGACGCGAATGATCCCGGCCGCCGCAATGGCACCCCACCCCACCGTCAAAAACTGTGTGGAGAGCTTGCGGTCCGCCTCGGCTTTCCGCACGACGATGGCTGACATGACGACCAGTCCCACGTAGACGGCTGTCGCGACGATAAACAGCACCCGCGCGACGCTGATGGTTCGTCCCGTCTGACCCAGGTGACCCAGTCCCAAAATGGCCACCAAGATCAACAACGACGCGGTGACGAGCATGCCGTCCAGCAGCAGACCAATCCCAAATCGGGAGTCGTCACTGCTGGGAAGGACCACCACGGCGGCCAGCGCGCCTAGTGGCAACACCAGGTAGCCCAAGTTGGCCGCCGAGAGATTCGAGCTTGGTATGGCGCCGCTCAGGCTGACGTAGCACGACACAGCGTTGCCGGCGGTCCAGCCGCCCAGCCCGATAGCCAAGACTATCCAGGCTAGGCGCTGGCGGCCTCGAGAGCCCCAGGCGGCATTGATCGCACACGCATTGGCAAATGCGCTGGCCGCGACGGATCCGATCGGTCCGATTGCCGCGGGGTCCGAAGCCCCACCTCTGGTCAACAACAGCACCGCGAACGCCAGTAGCCCGACAGTCGCCAGCGCGGCCACCGCAAATCGGCGCCGCGTCAGTGACAACATTCCCCTTGGGCTGGCGGGTGTGGTTACCGAATGCAGAATAAGCCACGCTGCAACGTTGCTTCGGCGTATTTGCTCGCTGACATCTCCAGTTGTATCGAGCGTGGTGCCTGGTTCTCCGTCGTGCCGCCGCTTTACCGGTGCCTTCAGGCAGTTGCGAGGGCACTGCGACCTGTGAGGCCGGTGCTCGCTATGCCGAACGTGCTCTCAGGGCGAAAAAATCGCTCGAATCTCGCAGTGAGAGCACGTTCGGCGTAGCCCAGCCGGGCTCGGCCCAGGATCAGCGCCTGCTGCACCAGCCGTCCGGGCGCACCCGGCCCCTCGGCACTAGCTGCCGCGCACAGTCGTCGAACAGCTTCTGGCCGGGCTTAGGCTAGCCGGGTATCGCTTCGGCTGGAGGGGAGCTGAGCAATGACGGAAGCGCAGCGGCGGGGACTCAACAACGCGGTCACGCGGATGTGGACTTTCTTGGCCCCGGCCTACGACCTGCCGATTTTGCAGCGCTGGATCTACCGTCCGCCGCATGACGAGGTGATCGCGCAGCTACGCAGCCACGGATCGCGCAAAATCGCTGATATCGCTTGTGGGACAGGGATTCTCAGCGATCGGATTCGGCGTGAACTGCGTCCGGACGAGATCTACGGCGTAGACATGTCCGACGGCATGCTCGCCCAGGCCCGCTCCCGATCCGACCGGGTGAAGTTCTTGCGCGCGCCCGCCGAGCAGCTGCCTTTTGACGACGGGGCGCTTGATGCCGTCGTCACGACCTCGGCCTTTCACTTTTTCGATCAGCCGGCGGCGCTCCGAGAATTTCATCGCGTGCTGGCGTCCGGCGGATTGGTGGCGGTCTCCGCTCTGAGTACTCGGCAACCACTGCTGCAAGCCTCGGCTGCGAACAGGTGGAAACCGCAGCACAACGCGTCGCCGGCCGAGATGCGGACGTTGTTCGAAGACGCCGGTCTTGCGGTCAGCGATCAGCACCGTATCCGGCGGGCGCCCTGGACCAGGGTCGTGTCCGACTTGATCACCGTGGGCGTCAAGAGCTAGCACGGCGGGGGGTCGGCGTCCCATTCGGCCAATGTCCAACCGTCGGTTGGGTTTCCGGTGACCACTACGTGTCCGACATTCGGCAGCGGCTTGCTGGTCAGCAGCGACAGGTCGGATTTCGCACATTCATCAGCACCCACGTCATGATCGCCGCGCCACGCGAGAACGCGTCCCAACCCCACAACGCCCGCCTCGCCATGTGGCGAAGCGGGCGTCGTGGGGGGCTTGTTACAGCGGGATCCACACTCCGAAGAAGTCGAAGCCAAACTGGTTAAATCCGGGATTCCAGATGGGCGTCTCCTGGTAGCCGTAGTAGTTGATCGGGCCGTAGTTCCACGGGCCTCCTGGAGGTGGCAGCGGTCGATCCCAGGCCGGACGAGGAGGCGCACCGTCCCCCCAAGGGCCAGGCCCGTCGCCCCACGGGGCGCCATGGAAGTAGCCGCGTTGGTCGTCGCCGTGCCAAGGACCGCCCGGTCCACCTGGGCCGCCGGGACCACCCGGACCGTATCCGCCGGGGTGCCCGGGCCCACCAGGCCCACCAGGCCCACCAGGTCCGCCAGGTCCACCAGGTCCGTGCTCACCAGGTCCACCAGGTCCGTGCTCACCAGGTCCACCCGGACCGCCAGGTCCACCCGGACCACCAGGAGGACCGCCAGGTCCACCAGGTCCGTGCTCACCAGGACCGCCGGGGCCACCGGGGCCGCCGGGGCCAGGACCACCCGGTCCGCCCGGACCACCCGGTCCGCCCGGTTCAGTGTGGAAGCCACCCTGAGCCGGTGCGCCGTGGCCGCCGGCCGGGGCCGGAGGCGGCCCGCCAGGAGCCGCATTTGCCAACCCGGCGCCCATACCCAGGGCCGCAGCGCCAAAGGCGCCGGCGAGCGTTCCCGCCGCAATCAGTTGCTTGAGATTCATTTTTCCCCCAGTTATCTGTTGCTGGATTCATCGAGCGCTAGCTCTGCAACCTCTGCTGACACTAAATAGCCAACCTATGAGTCGCCTGTGACATACCCCTGGGAACCCTTTGGGAAACTTTCAGTTATGTAGTTGTGATGCCTTGCCGATAAACGCTCCACTTATTGACCGCGTTCTTTATGACTTCGAATGCCGCTGTGCACCTGTCGCTTTGACGGCCGCATAGGCCGCATACGTCTGACTGGGAAGGCGAACTGTAGCATCAACTGTTGCTTGCCTCAGACGAGGAATTTTATGGAAGTCCGGTTTATACGGAGGCTTATGTGGTGACCCAGCCCGATATTCTGCCGGACGACGTCGATTCAGCGCCGGTGCCGTACTTCGTGCGTGACGGAAATCGTTACCTGCCAACCGGATTTGCCCGTGGCGGCTGGGGCCCTTCAATCAGCGGCCACGTGGTTGGTGGGCTCTTGGGGTGGGCGGTCGAACGCGCCGTCGACGACCCAGGGCTGCATCCTGCGCGGCTGAGCGTGGACCTGCCTGCGCCGACTGCACTGGAACCCATCGAGGTGCACATCAATGTGCGACACGATCGGCGGCGATTGCGGCTTGTCGAGGCAGTTCTGACGCAGCGCGGCGAACCCGTGGCGCGGGCAACCGCACTGTTTTTGCGACGCGGTCCGCAGCCGGACGGCAACGTGTGGTCACAACCAGTGCAGATGCCGCCGGTGCCGACCGAACTCGACGGCGCTGCTCCGACGCTGTTCCTGCGGACCTATGGCTGGGGCGGCGAGCTACAGAATCCCGATCCCGAATGGGGCACGTCCGGGCCGAAATACACCTGGCTGCATGAAACGCGCCCGTTGATCGACGACGACCCTCTGACCGCATTCACTCGCACGGCAATGTGTGCTGACGTCACGGCTGCCATTGCTAACTGGGGCACCGAGGCGCTGCAGTTCATCAACGTCGACTACACCCTGACGCTGAGCCGAATGCCCGAAGGACCCCACATCGGGCTGGCCGCGCTTTCTCACTACAGCCACGACGGGATTGCCAACGGTTCAGCCGTCGTCCTGGACCACAAGGGCCCGGTCGGCAGCGCGGTGGCTGTGTCGATCGCGCACTCTGGTTTTAGTCCGCCGCCGATCCCACCGGCCGGATGACGGACGGCGCCGAAGCCACCTACTGGGCGCTGATCGCCGACGCGGCACAGCGACAACCGAATCGGTCGCTTCTCGCCGACGACTACGGCCGCAGCCTGAGCGCACGTCAACTTCACGATGCCGCATGCGCGACGGCCGCCGCCTTTGCCCAGCGCGGGATCGGCGCGGGAACCGTGGTGTCGTGGCAGTTGCCGACCACGCTCGAGACCGTAGTTGTGATGGCCGCGCTGACTCGACTCGGCGCAGTGCAAAACCCCATCATCCCGATATTGCGGGAACGCGAGGTCGGCTTCATCACCGGGCAGCTGGAAACCGAATTCCTTGTGGTGCCGGAACTTTGGCGAGGTTTCGAACACGGCGAGCTGGCCCGGTCGTTGGCCTCGGATAGGGGCTTCGAGGTCATCACCGTCGACCTGGCGACGCCACCGCGGGCCGGTGAGCTTCGATTGCCCCGCGCAAACGCTGATGCCCTCGCTGTCACCTCGGCGCCTGGTGCCAACAGCCAATGGATCTACTACTCGTCGGGCACCACCGCAGCACCTAAGGGGATCCGTCACACCGACGCTACGGTGATCGCCGGCTCGCGCGGGATGGTGGATGCGATGGGTATCACGAGCAGTGACGTCGACCCGATTGCCTTCCCGATATCTCACATTGGCGGGGCTGCAATGGTGGCAGCCGCGCTGATGACCGGCATGCGGCTGGTGCTGTTCGATGCATTCGACCCGGCCGCGACGCCGCTGGCCATCGCGGCGCACCGGCCGACATTCCTGGGTACGGCAACGCCGTTCTTCGTGGCGTTCCTGGATGCCCAACGGGCCCATGGTGATCGGCCGCTCTTCGGTTCGCTGCGGGGCTGCATCGCCGGTGGCGCACCCATCACCGCCGAACTGGGGCGGCAGATCCGCGAAACATTCGGCATGCCCGGCATCGCCAACGCCTGGGGGATGACCGAATTCCCGGTGGCGACCTCACCATCCCTTGACGCCCCACCGGACGTGCTCGACTACACCGTCGGCGCGCCGGTAGCGGGCGTCAGTGTCCGCGTGGTCGATGGCGAGCTGCGGCTCAAGGGACCCCAATGCTTCCTCGGCTATGCGGATGCCGGGCTCGACGCGGACGCGTTCGATGAGGATGGCTGGCTGCGCACGGGTGACCTTGGGTTGGTCGATGCCGACGGCAATGTCCGTGTCACCGGTCGTATCAAGGATGCGATCATCCGCAACGCGGAGAACGTGTCGGCCCTTGAGATCGAAAACGTGCTGGCCAGCCATCCCGCGGTCGCCGATGTCGCGGTCATCGGAGTGCCTGACCGCAGCGCGGGCGAGCGGGTGTGCGCCGTCGTGGTGCCCGCGTCGGTCGCCGGTGTGTCGTTGGAATCCCTCGTGCAGCATTGCCATTCGTCAGGGCTGAGCCGCTATAAATATCCCGAGCGCCTCGTCATCGTCGATACCCTGCCGCGCAATCAATTCGGAAAGGTCATCAAGAAGGAACTCCGCGACGCGTACGGCTGATGCCGCGGGCCTACAACCCTTTGACTGCGCCTCGGACCGCCTCAACGGTCGACGCATCGCCGTCGAAGTCGACTTGGGCCTTGCGGCCTACTGCGAACAGCAGCAGCTCCTCGGGCGCCCCGGTCACCGTGAGGGCCGGGCCCTGGCCTGTGACCAGCACTGTCTTGCCCTCCGGCGTACGCAACGCGACCCGGCCGGGAACCTTCCCGAGCGTCATGCGGGCCATCAGCGGAAGCGAACGACGCAGGCTTTTGGCCAGCGCAGGTTCGAGTGTGCGCGGCGTCCAGCTCGGCTGCGCGCGGCGCACGTCTTCGTGGTGGATGAACATCTCGCCGATATTGGCGACCGGGTCGAGCAGCTTGAGTGGTGAGTAAACCGGCGGACCGGACGCGACTTTGTCCAGCAGCTGGTCCCACTCGGTCTCCTCGGCTACCTGGTTCTGCACCTTTTCGGTGTGGCCGGCGAAGAACGGGATGAGGATGCCGGGTGAGGCGTCGATCCGGTATTCGCGGACCATCAGATGGGCTGCGAGGTCGCGTGTCTTCCATCCTTCGCACAGCGTGGGCGCATCGGGCCCGACGTTGCGCATGGTCTCGACGAGGGCGGCACGTTCGCGCTGAGCAACAGTCACCTGAATTTCCTTCATCGGTGGGGCTGACCCGTCCAGCGTAGAGCCCGGTACATTCGGATCTCATGAATGCGGGTGTTGAGCAGTTGGAGTTCCAGGCAGAGGCACGACAACTCCTGGATTTGATGGTCCATTCGGTCTACTCCAACAAGGATTCGTTTCTGCGGGAGTTGATCTCGAATGCCTCCGATGCCCTGGACAAACTGCGCCTGGAAGCGTTCCGCGACAAGGACCTGGATGTCGACACCTCTGATCTGCACATCGAGATCGAAGTGGACACGGGTGCGCGCACGCTGACCATCCGCGACAACGGCATCGGCATGACGCGCGACGAAGTGGTCGGTCTGATCGGAACGCTCGCCAAATCAGGCACCGCCGAGCTGCGTCAACAGCTGCGGGAGGCCAAGAACGAGGCCGCCTCCGAAGAACTGATCGGCCAGTTCGGTATCGGTTTCTACTCGTCGTTCATGGTGGCCGACAAGGTTGAACTGCTGACGCACAAGGCCGGCGAGAGTGACGCCACCCGATGGGAATCGAGCGGCGAGGGCACTTACACCATCGAATCCGTCGACGACGCTCCGCAGGGAACGGCGGTCACCCTGCACCTCAAGCCCGAAGACGCCGAAGACGAGCTGCACGATTACACCTCGGACTGGAAGATCAAGAGCCTCGTCAAGCAGTACTCCGACTTCATTGCCTGGCCCATCCGGATGCAGGTCGAGCGGCGTACCCCTCCCACCGAGGAAGGTGGTGAAGAGGTCGTCACCATCGAGACCGAGACCGTCAACTCGATGAAGGCGCTGTGGGCCAGGCCCAAAGAAGAGGTCTCCGACGAGGAGTACAAAGAGTTCTACAAGCACATCGCGCATGCCTGGGATGACCCGCTGGAGGTCATCTCGATGAGGGCCGAGGGCACCTTCGAATATCAGGCCCTGCTGTTCATCCCGTCGCACGCACCGTTCGATCTGTTCAACCGCGACACCAGTGTCGGGGTTCAGCTGTATGTCAAGCGCGTTTTCATCATGGCCGACTGCGACCAGCTGATGCCCGAGTACCTGCGCTTCGTCAAAGGCGTCGTCGACGCACAAGACATGTCGCTCAACGTTTCTCGCGAGATCCTCCAGCAGGATCGGCAGATCAAGGCGGTCCGTCGCCGCCTGACCAAGAAGGTGCTTTCGACCATCAAGGATCTGCAGTCCGAGCGGCCCGAGGACTACCGCACCTTCTGGACCCAGTTCGGTCGGGTCGTCAAAGAAGGTCTGATGTCGGACTTCGACAACCAGGACACGCTGCTACGCATTTCCTCGTTCGCCTCCACACACAGTGAGGAGGACGCCACCACTCTCGCCGACTACGTCGAGCGGATGAAGGACGGCCAGGAGCAGATTTACTACGCCACCGGCGAGACGCGTCAGCAACTCCTGAAATCGCCGCACCTGGAGGCGTTCAAGGCCAAAGGCTATGAGGTCCTGTTGCTCACCGACCCGGTCGACGAGGTGTGGGTGGGCACCGTGACCGAGTTCGACGGCAAATCGCTGCAGTCGGTGGCCAAGGGAGAGGTGGACCTCGACGCCGACCAGGACAAGAGCGAGGCCGAGCGCGAGGAACAGGAGAAAGACTTCGCTGACCTGCTGACGTGGCTGAAGGAGACGTTGAACGAGCAGGTCAAGGAGGTGCGGTTGTCGACGCGCCTCACCGAGTCGCCGGCCTGTCTGATCACCGACGCCTTCGGGATGACCCCAGCGCTCGCGCGGATCTACCAAGCTTCCGGACAGGCGGTTCCGGTCGGAAAGCGGACTCTCGAGCTCAATCCGAATCATCCGTTGGTCACTGGTCTGCGCAATGCGCATCAGGACCGTGCCGACGATCCCACGGTCGCCGAGACCGCGGAATTGCTCTACGGCACAGCGCTTCTCGCTGAAGGCGGCGCGCTCGAGGACCCGGCACGATTCGCCGAGCTACTCGCGGACCGATTGGCTCGCACGGTTTAGGGGGATAATTACCTCCCATGTCCGAATTTCGAGCGATCGACCCACGTGGCGTGGTTGTCGCATCGAAAGATTTTGCCAACGCCGAGGCGGCGCACACCTGGTTCATCGGCATCATTGCGGACAGCTCCGAGCTCGGTTGGCGCATGGAGGTCAACGACGACGGGCAATGGGCATTCTTCGACGACACTGGGGGTTTCACTGCCCCGGCGAGCCGCCCGGACAAGCGCCCCTAGCGGCCCGATCGCACCAGTCGCCCCGGCCGGGCGTCGGTCAGTTCGCCATCGTCAACGACGACTTCGCCGGCCACGATCGTGGCGGTGTAACCGTTCGACCGCTGGATCAGCCGCCCGACGCCGCTTGGCAGGTCGTTGACTTTCTCCGGGTGCACCAGAGCCAGCTTGTCGTAGTCGATGATGTTGAGGTCTGCGCGCAGCCCTTGACGAATGCGGCCGCGATCACCCAGGCCGTAGAGGTCCGCTCCGTCGCTGGTGAGCCGACGCACCGCGTATTCGAGGGGCAGTCGCGGTCCACGGGTCCGGTCGCGGGTCCAGTAGGTCAGCAAGTAGGTCGTCATGCTCGCGTCGCAGACGATCGACGAATGCGCCCCTCCGTCACCGAGCCCTTGCACCGTCGACGGGTCGCTCATCATGTCGTAGAGCCCGTCATAGGAACCCTTCCCGTAGTTCAGCAACGGGAAGAGCAGGAAGTCCCGGCCGTCGGTTCCCAGCATCACGTCGTAGATGACCTCCCACGGGTCCCGGCCTTCGCGTTGGGCGATGGCGGTGACGCTTTTGTCGGCGGTTGGCTCGTAATCGAGGGTGTCGCCGAGCGGGAAGAGGCGATCGAAGATGCGTCGCGACATCCGATCCAGCGATGTGGACGCCTTGTTGGCCGCCGGTGCCTGCTCCAGGATCGACGCGCGCACCTCGGGCTTACGCAGCTCGGCGATCAGTCGGGGGAGCGGGAGGTCCGAAATACGTTGGTACGCCTCGGCGTATTTGAATGGATTGAGTCGTGACTGGTGGCCGACCAGCGCGCTGAAACACCTGCTGCCGATCTGTGGGCGAATGTTGGCCCCTCTGGCGTTGGCGTCGCGCACAGCCGTCAAATGGGGCCGCCAGGCGTCGGGGTCGAAGGTGGTTTGCATGATGAGAAAGGTCAGCGGCACCGGCGCCGACTCCCCAAGCCGCATGATCCATTTCAACTCGTGATCCATCGCGCCCTCGGGATCGAGCCCCTCGACGCCACCCACACCCGCGGGCACCACCTCGAACACGCCGCGGCCGGACCTGGCAAGCGTCGCGAAAAGCGCCTCCAGTTCCTCTTCGGCCGCGAAGGTGCCGGGCACTGGATTGCCGTGCACATCACGGTGGCCCTGGGTGCGGCCAGTCGAAAAGCCCAACGCCCCGGCGTCGAGGGATTGCGCCACGATCTTGGTCATTGCGTCCAGGTCATCGGCCGTTGCGTCCTCGAGCGCGCGCTCGCCCATGACATTGGCCCGCACCGCGGCGTGGGGTATCTGAGCACCGATATCGAGGGCGTGGGGACAGCGGTCTAGCGCATCGAGGTATTCCGGAAATGACTCCCAATCCCACTTGATGCCTTCGTACAGCGCGGTGCCCGGGATGTCTTCGACACCCTCCATCAACTCGACCAGGCGCTGCCGATCCTGTTGTGCCACAGGCGCAAATCCCACGCCGCAATTGCCGAAAACTGCCGTCGTGACGCCATGCCAGCATGACGGCGTCAGATGCGGATCCCAGGTTGCCTGCCCGTCGTAGTGCGTGTGGATGTCCACGAATCCCGGCGTCACCAGCAGGCCGTCGGCGTTGATCGTTCGATACGCCGAGCCGTCCACCTTGCCGAATTCGACGATGCGACCGTCCTCGACGGCGATGTCACCGGGGTAGGCGGGCGCGCCCGTGCCGTCGACGAGCGTTGCACCGCGGATCACCAGATCATGCATTTTCGGCCTCTCTTTCCTCGCGGGATGGCGCCAGCAGGCTGGGTGTGATCGGCCCGCGGCCGACTTGAACCCGGTGTACTTTCTCGGAGACCCTGCCCAGAAGTTTGGTCACCGCGGTGTAAATGGTTGCGCCGTAAGGCCATTGCGTCACCACACGTCCAGATGGTGACTTGTAGTAGTTGTTGGCCTGCACCCAGACGGTCTTGGCGATCGCGCCTTGAATCCAGCGGTTGTAGCGGCGGTAGAACCAGGGCCGGACCTCGATGGCGCTCACGTTCTCGTCGCGCAGCCGTTTGATGGATCGCACCGCGAACTCGGCCTGCCGCTGCAGCGCCGAGATAATTTCACCACCATTGGTGTTGGGGCCGTAGAGGATATAGAAGTTTGGAAACTCCGGGACGGTGATCCCGGCGAACGCCTGTGGTTCGCCGTTCCAGAATTCGTGCAGCGTCCGTCCGGCGCGCCCGACCACGCGATATGACGCGAGGTAGTTGGCCGGTTGGAAGCCGGTGGCCATCACGAGCACGTCTGCCGGGTGCTCGACGCCGCGCACATCGACGACGCCGGTGGCGGTGATCGACGCTACGGCGTGAGGGACGAGCTCGACGTCGTCACGTAGCAGAGCCGGATAGAAATCCTTGGTCAGCACCGGTCGCTTGCCGGGGAATGGGTATTTCGGCGTGACCGCCTCGGCGAGGTCCGGCCGGTCGGCGAACACGGCTACAATGTAAGTGCGGCAACGCGATTCGGCGATCGAATTGATCTTGGTCCCCGGCCGGTGCAGTGAACCGAACATTTGACCGATCTCGATAAGCCAAAACTGGCGGAGCCTCTCGCGGCGCTGGGCTCCGCGGCGCCGCAGCCGAGCGCGCTCGTCATCGGAAAGATCGCGGTCGGGCTTGGGTAGCACCCAGCCCGGTTCGCGCTGGAACAGCGTCACGTGGTCGGCGACGCCGGCGATCGACGGCACCACTTGCACCGCGCTGGATCCGGTCCCCACGACCGCGACCGTCTTGCCGGCCAGCTCAATCGGTCGCCATCGCGCGGTGTGCAGCTTCGGCCCGGCGAAGCCATCGAGGCCCGGCCAGGTGGGGTAGTTCGGGATATTAAGCATCCCCACTGCGCTGATCACCGCCCGGAAGGTTTTCGTTTCGCCGTCGGCGGTGCGCAGTACGTAGCCCTTAGCGTCGTCGTCCCAGGCCACCTCTTCGACCGACGTCGACAAGCGGAAATGTGTGCGCAAACCGTATCCGTCGACGACATCTTCCAGGTAGCGCTGCAGTTCCGCCTGCCGGGCGTGGGTACGGCTCCAGTCATGGGGATGAAACGCATACGAATACAGTTGGGAGTGAACGTCGACTTCGGCGCCAGGGTAACGGTTTTCCCACCAGGTCCCGCCGATCCCCTCGGATTTCTCGAAGATGGTGAACTCGCGCAGACCCGCCTTGGCGAGCTTGACGGCCGCGCCGATGCCGGCAAAACCACCGCCAATGATCGCGACGGACGGACCCTGACTGCGTCTTGCGGCGGACTCAAGCACGGATCGCCTCGACGGTCCACGCTGGCAAAAGTGGTGCCCGAGTGAGGAAGTGGTCGGGCTGCCCCATCGCCCGCAGCAACACCTGGATGCGCTGCGTGCAGCATCCGATCCGCACCATCGCGAAGTGCTCGTACCAGTCCAAGTCGACGAGGCGCCGGCCGATCATCTCCTCGTAGCGGCCGACTACGCGATCCATGCTGTCGAAGCCGGGTAACTCGGGGTCGGCGTCGATAGCGTGCACGGCGAGCATCTGGCGGCGGGTCCCGAGCCACCAAGCAAAGTCGGCCTCCGCCGGACACAAGCAGGCCTGCTCCCAGTCCAGCACCCCGGCGATGTTCCCGTCGTCGTGGAATATCACGTTGGACATCCGCGCGTCGCCCCAGCACAGGCCGGGCTCGGCGCAGTCGGCCGGAAGATTGCCGGCGAGCCAATCGAATGCCTTGAGCAACACATCGGGTGCCTGATTGTCGGTGCCCCACAGCAGGTACTCGCGCCACCACGCCACTTCCGCCGCATTGCCGGTCCCGGTCGGGCGTCGCAGCCAGGGCGCTTCGCTCGGTGGAATCCGTTGCAGTGCAGCAAGAGTCGCCAGAAATGATTCGTGCGCCCGACGCTGCACATCGATATCCGCGTCATGCAGCCAGCCTTTACGGGCGTACGTCATGTCACCGGGAATGTGCCCCGCAATCCGCGGCATCACCAGAAACTTCGACCCAATCCAGGCCGTGTCGGGCTCGAAGATGAGCGGGCTCGGGGTGGCAATGCCGCAGCCTCGCAACAGCTCCTGGGTTCGGGCCTGACCTTCCAGATCGTATTCGGCGAAGAGTCCGCCACCCGCCGGTGAAATCCTCACCACGTACTCGCGTTGGCCGTCGGCGTCCGTTACCGGCGCCACCAGGCTTTCGCTCGACCACCCGCCGGTCTTGTTGGCCACGGTCAGGTCGGACAAAGTCACTTCGCCGCCGAATTGATTGACGAACCACCGCTCCAACTGCTCGCGGGTTGCCGCAAGATCACGTTGGGTGAGGGTCAGTCCAGCCATAGCCAAACCTTTACATAGCAGGCTGTCGATGTAAAGTATCCGCTTGTTACGTGATACCCCGTCCACGTAAAGCGCCGGGCAGGTCACTGAGGAGCGCGCATTGGCTGGTCTGAGCCCGCTGGTTTTCGGCGACATCGACGACACCGGTCGTCCGCTGGCGATCGCGGTGCACGGTTTTCCGGACACTCCGTACACGTGGCGGCACCTCGGGCCGGCGCTGGCCGGCCGGGGCTTCCGGGTCGTTGCGCCGTGGCTTCCCGGATACGACGCCCCGGCCACCGGGCCGATCAGTGTGGGAACGTATGTCCGCCATATCGAGAAAGTGCGCCGCGAGTATCGCGCCGACGCACGCGCGGTCCTGATTGGTCACGACTGGGGCGCCAATGCCGCGTACGGCGCGGTCGCGTCCAATCCCGACGGCTTCTCCCGGTTGGTCACGTTGGCCGTTCCGCCGGTTGGCGCGTTGGCCCAATCGATGTTTAGTTACGCGCAGCTCAAGAGGTCCTTCTATATCTGGTTCATTCAGCAGGTGGGGCTCGCCGAGGTGGCGCTGGCGGCACCGGGCTTCTGGGAGTCGCTGTGGGCGGATTGGTCCCCCGGCTACGACAGCGCCGACGACATCTCCCGGCTGCGCCAAGCGGTTACCGAGGCCGCGATCCCTGGCATCATCAGCCCGTACCGGGCGTCGTTCAATCCGGAGTTCAGCGATGCCGACGCGGCGGCCGAGTCTGCCGCCACCATGGCCCCGCCTTCGGTACGCACCCTCTACCTGCACGGGGCTGACGATGGGGCCATCGGCGCGGAGTCGCTCACCGACGTAACAACGCACCTTCCGGCCCCTGGATCGTCGTTCGAGCTGCTGAACGGAGTCGGACATTTCCTGCACCTCGAGCAGCCCGATCGAGTCGCCAAACTCATTTGCGACTGGCTGGACTCCGATTAGGCACTAGCCACCGGCCGGACCGCACGGCCATCCGTGGCGTCGAGCCCCGCCGCATGGCGCAGCTCGGCCAGAAACTTCTCCCGGTCGTCCCCTCCGACTAGGTAGTGGCAGACAGCCACGCTCACCACGGTCGCAGCTGCGATCTCTGCATTCTCTCCAGGGACGTTACGGGCGACGCGGTCGTGTAGCAGGGGGACAACCCGTCGCATCTGCGCGAGTACGAACTCGGGCTCGACGTCGACCAAGAACCCCAGCGAGTAGGAGTGCTGAAAGTCGACGATGAAATGCAGTGCGGCGTCGAGTCGTTCGGGTCCGCTGAGGCCGGCGACCGCGTTTGCCATGCCGGCATCGAAGTTGTCCTGCTCGTAGAGCCCGAACGCGTCCAGCAGAGCCTCTTTGGACGGGAAGTAGCGGTAGAGCGTCGGGCGCGATATGCCCGCTTCGGACGCCACCTCCGAGAGCATCAGGTTCTTGCGGCCGCTGCGGGCGAGCACGACGAACGTTGCGGCGAGGATGCGCCGACGGGTAGAGCTTTCGGCGTTCGGGGGCACGCGAGTCGGCATCACTAACCTTTACATCCATACAGTCAAATGTCACACTGACTCTACCCGTTGTCCGGTAAGTCCGGTACTTGCATGTGACGTGTTGGGTTAGCGCTGTTACCCGGCAGTTGTGGAGGCGCAGAAATGACAGACCTGATTGTTCGCAAGATGCCGTTCGAGTTCGACGCGACGGTGCCGTTTCTGTGGCAGCCGGCCAATCCGAGCTTCTCGGCGTTTTGCAACGCATTCACGTTCATCGCGGTGCCGTTCGAGAAGTACATCATCGCCGCGCTGCGTCAGGCCAAGGATCGGCTCGACACCGATCCCGCCATCGCCGAAGAGGCCGAAGCGTTTCTGCGCCAAGAGGCCCAGCACGCTTCCGCGCACCGCAAGCACATGCTGGCGCTGATCGAGCGCTATCCGGGCCTGGAGGAGTGTTACGAGAACAGCGTCCGCGCTTATGACGAGTTGATCGAGGCTCAGCCGGTCGAATTCCACGCCGCTTACGTCGCCAACCTCGAGGCCACCTTCACCCCGCTCTTCAGGGTCGTTCTCGACAATCGGAATTCGTTGTTCGACGGCGGCGATAGGAGGGTCGCGTCGTTGATGATGTGGCATTTCGTCGAGGAAATCGAACACCGCAGCTCAGGTTTGATCCTGTACCGGCACCTGGTCAAAACGCCTTGGTACCGGGTTAGGCAGATTCGCCAAACGTTCCGGCACGTCGGGGTATTGAGCCAACAGATCGCAGCGTCGTTCGACAAACACGTTCCCTTCGAGGACCGCGGGGTCTCGGTTCAGGAGGTCTTAGCATCGGTACTTACCGGCGAAATCAAGTATCGGGGTCCGGGCGGTCGTTGGCGACGCGGCCGCGAGGGTTCGCCGACGGCGATGTTTCAAGGCGTGCCCACCAAACAGCTCGCAACCATGCTGTGGAGACTGCTCTTGTCGCAGATGCCCAACCACGACCCCGCGGATCAGCCGCTACCCGACTGGTTTGGCACCTGGATGCGAGAGTACGAGCGCGGCACGGATATGACGACGTTTTATGGTGTGCCGGTGAGCGCCGGCGGCACATGAAGAGGTGACCGTCGAGCTCCGGCGGCGATAGCGGAAAGGCGAGAAGCATTGCTGTCCACTAACTATGGAAATCTGGTGCCCGAGGATGAGCTCCTCACCCACCAGATCGTTGACACATTCGCGACTGTCAGTCAGTCGGACCCATCCTGGACGGAGAAGATCTGGACAACCGCACACGCCCGTGACAATTCCCTGCAAGTGGTGTTCGGAATCGGGAAATACACCAACCGCGGGGTCTTCGATGGAGCGGCCGGAGTGTGCCGGGGCACAGAACAGTGGACGGTGCGCGCCGGGCGACGTCTTTCGTCGGATCCAGCCGGCACCGAGGTCGGACCGATCCATTACGAGGTCGTCGAGCCGCTGCGCTCCATTCGGGTAAGCCTCGATGAGAACGAGCACGAGCCGATCTCCTTCGACGTCGTGTTGACGGGCGACTTTGCCGCGGCGCTGGAGGATCCGTGGCCGGATCGCAGTCCAGACGGATTCCGGGTGACACATAATGTGTTGCGCTATCACCAGATCGGGGTTGCGTCAGGATGGGCGAAGGTCCTCGGTGAGCGTGTCGAAATCAAGCCAGACGAATGGATCTCCGTACGCGACCACTCGTGGGGTCTGCGTCCCGGCGTCGGCAAGCCCATCCCGGGATTGCCGCGTGGCGGCCGGCACATCAAGCAGATGTTCATGACATGGCTGCCGATGACACTGACCCGCGACGACGGCTCCAAATATTCGTTATTCGTTTTCCTTCAAGAGGAACGCGGCCCAGGCTTCGAGTCCATGCGCTGCCAAGCCGAACAGCAGGACCAAAACGGCGGATTGCGCCGATTCGCTTCCGTGGAGCAGGATTTGCGCTTCCGCGACGATAACCGGCGCTTCACACACGGAACGGTCACACTGATCGACGGCGACGGCAGCAAGCGACCGCTGACCCTCTCCGCCGCTGGCGATACCGGCTTTCACCTCGGCACTGGCGGTTACTACGGTTGGAACGACTGGGTATTGGGACAGTGGGTTGGCGACCTAAAGGTGGAAGGCAACCACGTCACCGACTGCGACGATCCTGCGACCGCACGTAAGTTGCATCAGCTGCGCGATCTGCTGGTACGCGTGGAGGACCCGGAAGGCGGGGGAGTCGGCTTCGGCAATATCGAGACCTTCGCATTGGGTGCGTTCCCGGAAATCGGTCTGACTGAGGAGAATTCGTTCCTGTGATCGGAGGACCGAATTGACAACGATCGTGACCGGCGGGGCGTCGGGCATCGGATGTGCGGTAGCCGATCGGTTGCGCAAAACCGGCGACAACGTCGTCGTCTGGGACATCGAGGGCGGTGACATCGCCTGTGACATAAGCGTTCCCGACTCGGTGGCGGCGGCGATTGAGATGACGACCGAGCGGCACGGACCGCCCGCCCGCATGGTGGCGTGTGCCGGTGTCGGTGCTACCGGCCTGTTGCTCGAGCAGACACCGGAGCAGTGGCAGCACGTGCTCGGTATCAACTTGACCGGCACCTGGCTGACTATGCGCGCCGTCGCGCGGAGCATGATCGAGGCGGGCGCGGGCGGGTCGATCGTCGCAGTGTCGAGTGTCAGCGGGACCTTGGCCGACAGAGACATGGGCGCATACTGCGTATCGAAGGCTGGCATCGACATGCTGGTGCGCGTAGCGGCCGTGGAATGGGGTTGCCACGGAATCCGGGTCAACGCCGTGGGTCCCGGTGTCACGCGTACCCCGATGCTTGCCAAACCTGAGGCGTTGCCCGGCTGGGTTGACGGCTTGACGGAACGCACCGCTTTGGGTCGACTAGGGCTGCCAGACGATGTAGCCGAAGCCATCGTCTCGGTGCTCGACATGAGCTGGGTGACAGGGCAAACCGTATTCGCAGATGGCGGATTGGCGCTGCACAGTCCGATCGACGCCTACGGGCAGGCGCAGCGGCTCATTGCCCGACCATCCGGCGGTTGACGGACATTTAACGTTGTCAAGTTAGAAGCCGGTCGGACCGGCCATCTTGATTCCGGTATCTTCACGTTTATCCAGACGAGCGCTAAGCCGGGCTCGGCGCTGATGTGCATTGCGTGTAGTCGTCCAACCGAATCAACGGAGGGCTGACCTGAGTTTGATGACAGAGGATTCGGCGCTCGCGCGACGTCGCACGCCGCTCAATCGTTCGCAGATCGCCGGATTCTGGGGTGCCTGGACCGGCTGGACGCTGGACGGGATGGACTCGTTCATCTACGCGCTCGTGCTCACGCCCGCGCTGACCGAGTTGTTGCCGCGTTCGGGCATTGCCGCGACGTCCAGCAATGTCGGGCTCGCAGGATCGATCCTGTTCGCCTTGTTCCTGGTGGGGTGGGGCCTGTCATTCATCTGGGGGCCGATCGCCGACCGCTTTGGGCGTACCAAGGTGCTGGCCGCAACGATCTTCACGTTCGCGATTTTCACGGGCCTTTCGGCCATGGCGCAAAACGTTTGGGAGCTCGCGAGTTTCCGCTTCATCGCGGGTGTCGGTATCGGCGGCGAATGGGCGCTGGCGGGAACCTACGTCGCGGAGGCCTGGCCGGAGGACCGGCGCAAGATGGGGGCAGGATATCTACAGACCGGCTACTACGCCGGGTTCTTCCTGGCCGCAGCGCTGAACTACACGATCGGCGTGCATTTCGGTTGGCGGGCAATGTTTTTGACTGGCGCGGTGCCGGTTGTCGTCGCGATTCTGATCTTGACGCGGGTGAAGGAAACCGAGAAATTTCAGCAGGCCGGAGTCGACAAAACGGTCCGGGTGAATCCGCTACGCGAGATACTCCGGCCGCGCTATCGCCGTCGCACCTGGGTGGCCTGCGCGCTGGTGACCATTGCCATCGTGGGCTTATGGGCGGGAACGGTCTACGAACCGACGGCCGTGATTCAGTTGGCGCAGAAGGCCGGCATGGGGAAGGCCGATGCGACTAAAACCGCATCGATTGCCACCGGACTGTTGTCGCTAGGCACCATCTTGGGTTGTTTGATCTTGCCGGTGCTCGCAGAACGCATCGGACGCAGAAAGACGCTCGCGGTCTATTTCGCGGGGATGGCGGTGTCGATCGTCGGCAGCTTTGGCTGGGCGTTCTATCTGCCCAATGGTCTTGCGCCATTTATCGCGTGGCTGTTCGTGCTCGGGTTCTTCGGCGGCAACTTCGCGCTATTCAGTCTTTGGCTACCCGAGCAGTTCGAGACACGTGTGCGCGCAACGGCATTCGCATTTTGCACGTCGTTCGGCCGGTTCGTCGGCGCGGGCGTCAACTTTCTTCTTGGCGCTGCAGTGCTGCACACGCACACGCTGGGTTTGCCGGTTGCCTTGACGGCGGTCGTCTTCGTGATCGGGCTCTTCATCATTCCGCTGGCGCCCGAGACGCGCGGTGAGGTGCTGCCGCCGTAGGGGAGTCGGACCATCAGCAGCGGACATCGCGCCCTGGGTGCTGTGCGTTCTTGATCTGATCGGCACTCTTCTCGGCGATCATGACGGTTGCTGCGTTGGTGTTTCCACTGATGATCGCGGGCATCACCGATGCGTCGACGACACGAAGTCCTTCGATGCCGCGCACTTTGAGTTCGGGATCAACGACGCCTCGGTCGTCTACGCCCATCGCGCAGGTGCCGACTGCGTGGTACTCGGTTTGTGACCGGGTCCTGGCATGCTCGGTGAGCGTGCCCTGGTCCGGATTCGCCTCGCAGGGCAGGTTCAATTTCTTGACCGAGTTTCTGAACGCGGGCTGTTGTGCGATCTCGATGGCCGCGCGCAGGCCGGTCGTGACATCGTCGAGGTCTGCGGGGTCGACGAAGTAGGCCGGGTCGATGCGGGGTGGTTTGAGCGGATCGGCGGAGTCCAGCCATAGCCGCCCACGGCTACGCGGGTGGGTCGCGGCGACCAACATCGTGAAGTTGGGCAGCGGCGGGCTGAAGCGACCGTGGTCGACGAATGAGGTTGGTCCGCCGATGAATTGGATATTCGGGACGGCGTCTCCGTTACTGGAGAAGAATCCTCCTGCCTCGGCCCCGTTGGAGGCGAAGGGGCCGCCGCGCTGGCTTTGCCATAGTGACAAGTTTTCCGGGCTGGCCATCTCCAGTAGATCGGTCGAGTCTTGAGTCGCCCACACGATGGGAGTCATGGTGTGGTCGTGCAGGTTCTCCCCAACGCAGGGTAGGTCGGCTTTGACGTCGATGCCGAGTGCGCGCAACTGATCGGCCGGCCCGATGCCCGACAACAGCAGCAGCTGCGGGGAGTTGATGGTCCCGCCGGACAGGATTACCTCCGCCCCGGCATACGCAGTCATCTCAGTGCCACCGTGCAGGTAGGCGACACCGGTCGCGCGGTTCCCTTCCATAACAATGCGAGTCGCGTGAGCGTTGACTCGTACGGTGAGGTTGGCCCGGTCCAGCGCTGGTTTTAGATAGCCATCGGCGCCGGACCACCGCCACCCGTTGTGGCAGTTGACTTGGTATGCGCCCGCACCGATCTGGGATTTGCAGTTGAAGTCATCCGTCGGCGCGAGACCCCATTCGCTCGCTGCGCTGACCCACTTGTGCGAGAGTTCATGAGTGAAAAGGCGGTCCTCGACGTGTAGCGGACCGCTCTTACCGTGTAGCGGTTCCCCGAGTCGACTGTTGTTCTCGGCTTTGATGAAGTAGGGCAACACGCTGTCGTAATCCCAACCAGTGCAGCCGCGTTCGCTCCACCCGTCAAAGTCGGCGCGGTTGCCACGGATGTAGACCATCAGGTTGATCGACGACGAACCACCGAGTGTCTTGCCGCGGGGGTAGCTCATCGATCCCTGATAGTGCGTCTGCTGTTCGAGGCGATAGTCCCAATCGACTTCCGACCCGAACAGCGAGCTGAAAATGGCCGGAACCCGAATTGCATCCAGCGTGTCCTCGGGGCCCGCCTCGAGCAACAGCACCTGTACCGATGGGTCCTCGGAGAGGCGATTGGCGAGCACGCACCCCGCACTTCCGGCGCCGACGATGACGTAGTCGAACAAATCGTGTGATGAAGGTTTCCGTGAAGAAGTCATGCGCCGACCGTACATCGATCTGAAGGCAAGCGCAATCAGATGGTGAGTGTCCCCACATTGTCGGGACTCAACTCCGCAGGTCGGCTACGATTTAGCATCATGGGGCATGTGCAACCAGAAAGCATCCGATGAGGGATTACGACGGCAAGACGGCGGCCGAACGAGTCGCCGAGCGGCGCGCACGGTTGGTCGACGCCGGAATCGAGCTGTTCGGACAGCACGGCTACGCCGGCACATCAATTCGCGCGGTACTCCGCCAAGCGGGGCTGCGCGACCGGTATTTCGCCGAAAGTTTTGCCGACCTGGATGCGTTGCTGGCGGCTGGCTATGACCAACTCATCGAAGAAGAACTCGCTGCGTGCCGAGCTGCGATCGGCACCACCACGGGGCCCTCGGAAGGGGCCCGGGCGATGATTGACGCCATCAGCCGCTTACTCGAAGACAATCCGGGCCACGCCCGGATCAAGCTTCGCGAAGTGTTCTCCGGCGGGCCAGCGGTTCAAAAGCAACGCCAAGAGAGCCTGCGCAAACTGTCCCAGCTGGTCGCCGACCTGTTGCCGGCGGTGGACGGAGTGGACGAGCGTGACCGGTTGTTGGTCGGCCTCGGTGTGGTCGCCGCCGCCGATGCGTACCTGCTCGCTTGGCTGCATGGCGAATTGGGTCTGTCGCGCCAAGGCGTTGTCGATCTCGTCACGCAGTTATTCGATTCGGTCGCAGCCGGCACCACAATCAGCCCGTCGCGATCGGGGGGAACGCCTGCTAGCTCAACCGCCCGGCCCGATCACGAAGCATCGCCCACTGCTGCTGGTGAGAAGCACCTCTTGAACTGAGGACTTGTCGATCGTCGGGAATTCGAAGCGGTGCGTTTGTTGGCCCGCGTCGATGTTGGCGTCCTGGGACTCACTAGTGCCGTCCTTCTTGCGGACGATCGCCGTCACTTTGTCGGGCTTCGAAAGATTCTGTGGCTCATGAAAATACCAAATCTCGATGCCCGCTCCCGCTGAATTGGCTTGCCAGCCATCGGAGTAGTAGCACCCCGGATTGCCCTCGGCGTCCGGCGGCGGTGGAGGGCAGATCGACAACCCAATGCACGGCGGTGTGCTGCTCGGCGCCGCAGCCGACACAGTCGTGGTGGTGGTCGTAGTAGTCGATGCTTTCGTCGAGCTGGTAACCGAAGCGCTCGGCTTCGACGGTTGTTGCGATCCGCATGCCGCCACGCCAGCGCACGCGATCGCGACGATCGCGAGCAGTCGGATCGGATTCGGCATCAATGGCAGACTTCGCAGGCGATGCCGTCGTTGTCGCGGTCGAGAGGCGGTCGGTAGCCGGGCTGCCCGCGGTAAATCGGAGCTGCACCCGCCTCGCACGCTGCCCTGCAGTTCGGGTAGTAGACGCTCGAGCCCGTCGTCGGCGCGGGCGATGGTGTGGTCGTCGACGGGGCAGCGTGGGCTACAGGCTCAACAGCAATTCCTACGACGATTGCTCCCGTGATCACTAACGCACGAAACATGGTCCTGCATCCCTCGTTTGCGAAGCCGCGCTGCTTGCTGGTGGTTACTGAGCTAACACTGGAACAGTTCGTCCAGCAAGCCCCGGCGTCGACCTAGGTACGAGAAGAGCTACCCGCGGCTGACTTGGACGGCCTTGACCACCAGCAATAGGGCCCCAAGGACCAGGTAACCGCGAAGCGCGATCATCCCGAGTCGGGTGCCGGCTGACCAGACCACCGGCTCCAGCAGAGTCAAGGGTGGCATTCGCCAGGTGTTGCGGTCGACGCCGCGCGCCGGAAGTGGTGGCGGCGGCGGTGCGGGTTGGCGACGGCTTGTCCAGCGCAGGACCGGTACCGCGGCAACGGCGAGCACAACCAGCGCTATGGCCAAATAGCTGGCGACCGTCACGACGTCGATCTTGGGGAACAAAGTGGTGGCCATCAGGATTCCCGACAGCAGTAGCAGCGTCCCGACGATGAGACCGGCGACCCAGTTGAGCCACGGCCGATTTACCCAGGGGCCCAACACTTGTGGGTCGTTGCAGAGCAACAGCAGAAAGACGCTCGCGCTGGGTAGCAGTAGACCGGCAAGGGCCTGCACCGCCGTAGTGATCAGCCCGAGCGGAGCGCCTGGGATCAACACGATTGCCGCGGCAAACACCACCATCGCGGTGTAGGACAAGTAGAACTGCTTGGCATCGGCGAAGCCGCGGTGCAGAGAGTGCTTGAGGCCGAACACATCGCCGAAGGCGTAGCTGGTCGCCAGGGTCACCGCGGCCGCTCCGATGATGGAGGCGTCCATCAGCATGATCGCAAAGAACGAGCCAAGGGTGTGGCTGTGTTGGCCGAGCAATTGCGCAATGGCGCCGGCATCGGTGAAGTTACCCACGCTGTTGGTCGAGCGCGCGGCCCAATCGCCGGTCATCAGTAAGGCCGTGGCGCCGACGATCACGACGAAGGCACCCAACACGGTGTCGGCACGCTCATAGGCCATGAACCGCGGCGTGATGCGTTTGTCAACGACGTTGGACTGCTGAAAGAACAGCTGCCAGGGCGCGACGGTGGTGCCCACGATCGCGATGATCAGCAGCACCGCATCTGAACTGATACCGCCCGAAATGCTCGGCACCACAAACGCCTTCGCCGCCTGTCCCCACTGCGGATGTGACATCAGCAGCATGGGGATCTGCAGCAACGTGATCGCGATGAATCCGAACATGGCTCGCTCCCATCGCCGGAAGCTACCGCTCGCCATGATCGCGACCAGTGCCACCGCCGAGATCGGCACCACGATGTATTTGGAGATGCCGAAGTAGTCGGCGGCCAGGCTGATGCCGATGAATTCGGTGACGATCGTCAAGAAGTTAAGGAGGAACAGGTCGCCAACGGAAAACCAGCCCCAGCCGCGGCCGAACCGTTCGTTGATCAGCCGGGCGTGCCCAACTCCGGTGACGGCGCCGAGTCGGACCACCATCTCCTGGTTGACGATAAGCACCGGCACCAGCAGCAGCAGCACCCACAACAGTGAGTAGCCGTAGTTCTGACCGGCCTGGGCGTAGGTGGCGACTCCGCCGGCGTCGTTGTCGCCGACCATCACAATGATTCCGGGACCGACGATGGCGAGCAGGGTGAGCAGCCGGGTCTTCCACGTCCGAGGGTGATCGGTCTCGCTGAGGCTGATGCGCCCGAATGCGCCCTCGATATCACCCAGGTGCGCGCTGTCGAGCACGGCGGTGCGCTGCGGCGCTTCCTGTTGGGCTTGGTTCGGCGGTGCCTCGGCGTCGGTGGTGTTGTCCTCGGCCGCGGTCACGGTGCTTCGCCGTTCGGCACTTGTGTGTCGTAGTCATCGCCGGACTGTGCGACGTCGCGGACCGGGCGGGGGGCGGGCTCGCGCCGTCGCCAGTCCTCGGGGATGATGGCCTCCAGCACGTCGTCGACGGTGACCACCCCGAGCACGCGATCCTGCTCGTCGACCACGGGGATCGAATAGAGGTTGAAGTCAGCCATCAACAATGCGACGTCGGTCAAATCGGCGTCGGCGGCGACTCGCACCGGATCGGAATCCATCAGTGCCGCAACGCTTTCAGTGGGATCGGCATGCAACAGTTCGATGACCGAAACCACGCCGGCCAGGCGCTTGTTGTCATCGAGAACGTGGACCTTGATCAGCGCCTCTGGCTGAACGGTGCGGGCGGCGGTGATCAGCGCCAGCGCTTGGGTCGCCGTTGCGGTCTGGGCGCAGGAGACGAAGTCGACGTTCATCAGCCCGCCGGCACTTTCGGGATTGAACCCCATCAGGGTGATGACCTTGGTGCGCTGCGGGGCAGGCATCAGGTCCAGCACCCGCCGGCGCCGCGACTGCCGCAGATCGGCGATTGCATCGGCGGCATCATCGGCGCGCATCCGGCCCAGCAATCCGGCGACCTCGTCATCAGGCATTCCGTTGAGCAGCCGGCTGGCCTTCTCGGGCTCGAGTTCTTCGAAGACGTCGGCTTCAAGTTCGGGGTCGCTATGCACCCGATCGAGGATCTCGCCACCTTCGGCCTTGTCGGCGTCCTCGAGGAGATCGGCGATCTCGGCGGGCTTGAAGGCGCGGAACCGGCCCGACAGACGCCGAACGGCGTCGGTATGCGCATGGCCAATCAGCGGTTCGAACGACTTCCAGTCGCGCGCAGCGTGCCCGCCGGAGCGCTTGATCAACCCGAACAGCAGCGGTGGGCGACGAGTGTCGAGTCGGGCAGGCACCCATCCGGCGCCGGTATCTTCCAGCTCGACGTCATAGGCGCGCACCAGCTCTACGGCGGCCACATCGATCAGTCTGTGCCCGAGCACGTCGTCGCGCAGTAGCACCTCACCTTCGCGTCGTTCGAAGCCGCGAAGGTCAACCTTGTTCTTGGACAAGATAATTCGTCCCGGAGCAATCTCATCGATGGAGCTGGTGCCGATGAATACTTCCCGCCCGCCGACCCCGGCCACAATCCCGGTCACCAGGGGATACTCGTCGGAGCCACGCAGCTGCACGATCACGTCCTCGACCCGGCCCACGTCCTCGCCCGAGCGGGCCAGCACCGGAGCGCGCAGCAGCTCTGAGAGATGGATGACCGGCAGCCCACCGCCAGGATCAGCGGCCGTCGTTGATGTGGTCACTTGTCGCTCCTCAACATCGTGGGACGGATGCCCGCGAGCAGACTTCGCATGTAGTGCGGAGCCACATGTGCGTTACGGCCCGATGACTTGACCAGATTAGCGGCCAGAGCCTACGCCGTCGCCATCGTGGGCGACCACGGCCAACAGGTGAACGGCGAGTGGCCAGCTGGGTCGAGTCCGCGCCAGGCCAATCTCAGCGATGGCTGTCTAATCGCTTGTGCGAGCGACTAACTGGTGTGTGGAGCGACGAGCGCTTACTGCTTGTCGACTTTGCCCGCGATCTGGTTGGCAACGTTGATGGCCACGTCACCCGGATCCTTGCGGCAGGCCTCGGTGTCGATCGCGACATTGTTGCGCACGGTCAGCGCCCGCTGGCAGCTCTGGGAGAAGGTCTGACCATTCTTGGTCGCGGAGATCGTCGAGGTGGCGCTCAAGACTCCGTTGGTGTTGGCTACCGGTCCGACCTTCCACGTGATCGCGGGAGAGTCGCCGTCAGCGGGAACGGTGTCCTGGCGGTTGGCGCAAGCAGGCCACTTCTGAGTGGAGGTGGTGAAGAACGCGCTCGCCTGCTGGGCGGACGGGAACAACACCAGCGCCTGGGTCACTTCGGGATCTGGATCACTCGACCCGGCAGGAAGGGCCGCGGTGTCGCGCTCACCCTTCACCGCGGTGTTCCCGCTGCCGGCGTAAATCGCCGTCTCCGCGGCGCCGGTGATGTAGAGGCATTCATCGGGGAACTTGTAGTTCTTGGGGAACACGTCGGCCGGGTTGTCGTTTTTCAGCGCGTCGATCGTCTTGTCGGTCTTCGACCCGGTAACGCCCAATGCGGCATCGATCTCCGCCGGCGTGAGCAACAGATTGGGCAGCGTGACGTCCGCAAGGGGCGGCTTGGTCGCGGTTGTGGTCGTCGTCGACGTGGCCGCCGATGACGAAGCGGGACTGCTCTTGTCGCTACCGCCGCAGGAAACGACCAACATTCCGACGGCAGCAACGGCGGCTGCGGTTGCGAGCTGGCGCATAGTGGAGAGCCTTTCCTACGTGGGTCAGCTCCTAGAGCGTTCCGCGCACCGCGCGCGTCGGCTATTCAGAGGTTGTTTGCGGAAGGAGCATACGACAGCATTGCGTAAGTCGTGAAGGAGTGCGCTGCATACCGGCATCGTCTGCCCCGGGTGGGGCTAAGACACGACGGGCCGAACCGCCGACACGAGGCGCCGAATCGCCTGTGCAAGTGGTGAACTCGTTTACCAGGCGCCGGCTATTGTTTGTCGACTTTGCCAGCGATCTGATTGGCGATGGCGACGGCCGCGTTTCCCGCAATCGTGGTGCACGCCTGGGTGTCGATCACGACGTTGTTGCGTACGGTCAGCGCGCGCTGACAGTTCTGCGAAGCGGTCTGCCCGTTCTTGGTCGCGCTCACCTTGATGTTGACGCTCAGGACTCCGTTGGTGTTGGAAACCGGTCCCACTTTCCACGTGACCGGCGGATTGTCCCCGTCGGCGGGTGTGGTGTCCTCGTGGTCTGCGCAGGCGGGCCACTTCTGAGTGGAGGCGGTGAAGAAGGCGTTCGCCTGGTCGGCCGAAGGGAACAACACCACAAACTGGTCCGTGTCAGGTGGGGGATCACTTGACCCGGGCGGGGCAGGCACCACGTCCAGTTCGCCGTGCACCGCCGTGTTGCCGCTGTTGGCGTAAACGGGCGCCAACGCAGCGTCGACGGCGTACAGGCATTCGTCAGGGAATTTGTATCCCTTGGGGAAATTGGTTGCGGTTTGGTCTGGTTGTAGCGCGTCTAGCGTTTTGTCCGTCTTGGTTCCCGGGAGGCCGAGCGCAATATCGATGTCTGCCGGCGCGGCCAAAAGGTTCGCCAGCGCGGCTGGCGCCAGGGGTGGCTTCGACGAAGTCGTCCTTGTCGTGGATGACGAGGATGGGCCGCTGTGGTTGCTACCGCCACAAGAAACGGCCAAAAGCCCGGCGGCGACGGCGACCGCGGTTGTCAGCTGTCGCATGGTTGAGTGCCCTTTCTTTGGGTTAGCTCCTCAAGCGGTGCGGACCCGTCGCGCGTTTTCCAAGGTTGTCTGTGGTCGGAGCATACGACAGCACTGTGCAGCCGTAGCAGGGTTCACCGGGTCCCGGCCGTCCGACTCGTCAAATCGATTGGCTTACAGCCAGGCTCGCGGGAATGATCTAACTGTCGCGCCTGATTTTGAGCGCGGTGATGATCATCGGGATCTGCAGTGGCAGCCGGGCGAGGGCCACGATGCGCATCGGCCACGGCCTGCCCCACCACAGTCGGCACATGTTGACGTTGGCCGGAAAGACACCGACGAACAGGAAAACGGACGCCAGTGCGGCCAATCGCCGGCTGCGTCGCGGCACCAGCAGTGCCCCGGTCGCTATCTCGACCACACCGGATGCGTAGGTGTAGAAGCGCGGAGTTCCGGGAAGCTCGGCAGGCACGATGTCGTCGAACGGTTTGGGCGCCAAGAAGTGGACGGTGCCAATGCCGATCAGCATGGCCGCGACTCGGTAAGCGGTTTTCTCGGTGTCACGCTGCGCTAGGGATGTGGTCATCCACCCATTGTGCTCATGCCGCGCGAACGTCGAGTATGCCGGGCAGAAAGGGCGAGATTCGTCCAACAACTCGACGCTCGAGCGGGTGTCAGCGTTCGCCGACGGCGTGGGCGTCGAGTGGGTTGAGCCGGTTGACAATTAGCGGGTCGGCTTTGGTGAACGGGAAGTTGGGCAGGTCGTCGATGTGGGTATCGAACGTGGCTGCGAGCACTTTGCGTGAATAGGCGCTGATTGACGTCCGATAACCGATATCGGCGGGCGTGGGCTGATCGAAGAAGATGCAGAAGTGCATCTCCGGGGCATCGAACACCTCGATGTGGTGCGGGTAGGCGCGGGGGATGAAGTACACATCGCCCTGCCGCAGGTACCAGGTGTCCAGCTCGCCGCCGGGATTCATCACCGTCATGCGGGCCGCGCCCTTGTTGACGTAACCCATCTCTGCGGTAATCGGGTGCCAGTGTGGCTCGCGCATACCGTCCTCCCGGATGCGCAACGAGTACATCGACAAGTCCTTGAGCGCGGGCCAATATTGCACGCGCGCGGTCCTGGCCGAGCCGACCGCACTGGTCACCGGTGGTGTCATCGCTTCGACCGAGAACTTGTGTGGGTCGTCGAAGTAGGCGGTTGCGGGCACCTCGGGGTCACCGTCGCGGGCGGCCAGAGCCCGGTCGACGGTGCCGCGCCGCATCGCCGCGAAATCCGCGGCCGGCAGGTCGTAGGTGTTGCCCAGGACTGCGTCGGTCATCGCTCCGAACGCCGCACCCAGGCCGAAGTCCTCGGGACGTTCGTTGCGGAAGGTGATGATGAATTCGGCCGTGTCGGTGCCGATGTTCTCGATGTGGTGTAGCGACCCGGAATCGACGTGGAACATGTCGCCCGCGCGCACCACGAACGATGCGAACCGGCTGCCGGTGTCGAGCACCGAGACCAAGGCGGTGCCCGACACGCAGTAGGTCAACTCGTTGGCATTCGCATGCCAGTGCGGGGTCCGCATGGCGCCGGGATTGATCAGCAGTCGCTTGATCGACAGACCCCGCAGAATGGGGAAGACGTCGGCCGTCAGACGCCGGATGGAACCGAGGTCAGACTCTTCGACGATTTCGCCTTCTGTCAATGACGCGACGTGTTTGCTTATCTGCGTTAGCATTTCATCCCCCTAGACAGTCGCGGATCAAAGACCCGAATGGATTACTACCTCTACGATCCCGCCGCGGAGTGCCCGGCGTCCAACACCGCTTTTTGATGTGTTGATTACCGTCAGTTATCAAGCCGATGGCGCGGCGTGCCGCCGAGCCCGCCGAGCCCGCCGAGCCCGCCGAGCCCGCCGAGCGTGAAGTTAGTTTCACGTTGGGCCGCGAACGTGAAGTTAGTTTCACGTTCGGGCTAGGAGCTAGATGCGGTCGGCGTCGGTGAAACGGATGACGCCGCGGATGTTGCGTCCCTCGAGCATGTCGCGATAGCCGTCGTTGATCTGCTCGAGCGAATACTCCCGAGTCACCATGTCATCGAGGTTGATTTGGCCCAGCTTGTACAACTCGAGAATCGCCGGGATGTCGAATTGCGGGTTGCCGCCGCCGAATATGCTGCCCTGCAAGCTTTTCTGCAGCAGTGACAGCCCCGCAAGGTTGAGGGTGCATTCGGTGGACATGACGCTGGCCATGCCGGTGAGGACGCAGGTGCCGCCCTTGGCGGTCAGCCCCATCCACGACTCGACGTCTTTGCCCTCCACGTGGCCGACGGTGACGATCACCTTTTGGCACATGAGGCCTCGCGTCGCCTCGGCAATGCTGGCGGCGGCTCCGGTGACGTCGGCGAAGGCCTCCGTCGCGCCGAACTTGAGCGCCTGCTCCTGTTTCCATTCGTAGGGGTCGACGGCGAATATGCGTCGGGCCCCGGCAATGCGGGCGCCCTGCAGTGCGGCGACGCCGACGCCGCCGATCCCGATGACCGCCACGTCGTCGCCCGGCGCGACCGCCGCGCTGCGCACCGCCGAGCCGTAGCCGGTCGTCACCCCGCAGCCCACCAGGCAGGCGACGTCGAAGGGGATCGTGGGGTCGATCTTGACCACCGAGGTGTGGTGCACCACCACATACGGCGCAAAGGTGCCCAGCAGCGACATCGGGATGACGTTGCGGCCCTGCGCGGTGACCCGAAACGACCCGTCCGATACCGATTCGCCGGACAGCAGACCCATGCCCAGGTCACACAGGTTGCGCAACCCCGTCTGACACGGTGTGCAGGTACCGCAGGACGGGATGAACGACATGACGACGTGATCGCCGACGGCCAGGTGCTGCACGCCCTCGCCGATCTCGGTGATGATCCCGGCGCCTTCGTGACCGCCCAGCACCGGATAGCTCGGGATGGGGAAGTCGCCGGTCATCAGGTGATGGTCGGAGTGGCACAAACCCGCCGTCTCCAGCTGGACGGTCACCTCGCCGCGGCGGGGATCACCGATCTCGATCTCGTCGACGGACCAGGGCTCGTTCAATTCCCAGACCAGCGCACCTTTGGTCTTCAACGGTAGGCCTCCGTATTTACCCGAACCGCTTAATTGTTAGCGCCGTCACAGACCCCGGCGTACCGAACTTAGACCATTACTATTGCCAATACAGTATTTGATACGATTCCCGGCGTCTGACCGCCCACCGCAGCGAGGTTGAGAACATGGCTACACCCGTAATTGTCGGAGCCGCCCGGACGGCGATCGGCCGGTCCTTCAAGGGGACGCTGGTCAATACACCGCCCGAAACGTTGATTACCGCGGTGCTTCCTGAGGTGGTGCGCAGGTCGGGCGTCGACCCGTTGGACATCGACGACATCATCTTCGCCGAATCCCATTACGGCGGCGGCGATTTGGCCCGCTACGCGGCCACCGCGACCGGCCTGGACCACGTCCCGGGCCAGTCGGTCAACCGGCACTGCGCAGGCAGCCTGACCGCCATCGGCAACGCCTCCGCGCAGATCGGCTCCGGCATGGAGCGCGTGCTCATCGCCGGCGGCGTGCAGTCGCTGTCGATGACGCCGCTGACCAACTGGCGCATTCCCGGCCCGGAGCTGAAGTTCGAAGAGCGCTGGATGCCGCCGACCCACGTCGAAACCCCGGATGCGCCCGCCAAGGACATGTCCATCACGGTCGGCTGGAACACCGCGCAGTCGGTCGGCATCACCCGCGAGGAGATGGACGCCTGGGCGGCCCGTTCACACGAGCGTGCCATCGCGGCCATCGACGCGGGCAAGTTCGTCGACGAGATTCTCCCGCTGAAGATCACCCAGATTGACGGTTCGGTGGTCGACTTCTCCGTCGACGAGCACCCTCGTCGCGACACCACCATCGAGAAGCTCGCCGGGCTCAAGGTGCTGCACCCCGAGATCGAGGGATTCTCGATCACCGCCGGCAACAGCAGCGGCACCAACGACGCCGCCGCGGGCGTGGCCCTGGTGGATCGGGACTACGCCGCGGCCAACAAGCTCAACGTGTTGGCCACCGTCCGGGCCTGGGCAGCCGCGGGCGTGCCGCCCCGGGATTGCGGTCTGGGCGCGGTCAAGGTCATCGGCAAGGTGCTGCAACGCGCCGGACTGTCACCGGCGGACGTCGCGCTGTGGGAGATCAACGAGGCATTCGCCTCGGTGCCGATCGCGGCGTGCCGGGAGTACGGCCTCGACGAGGAGAAGGTGAACTTCTCCGGAAGTGGCTGCAGCCTCGGTCACCCGATCGCGGCCTCGGGCGCACGCATGATCACCACGTTGATCTACGAGCTGGCCCGCCGAGGCGGCGGCATCGGTGTCGCGGCCATGTGCGCGGGCGGCGGCCAGGGCGGCGCGGTCGTCATCGAGGTCTAACGAGTCTTCGTCACGCCGAACGTGCTCTCACGGCGAGATTTCAGCGATTTTTTCGCCTGAGAGCACGTTCGGCGTAATCTCAGTTGC
Organism: uncultured Actinomycetota bacterium; assembly: GCA_963826365.1. Taxonomy (GTDB): domain Bacteria; phylum Actinomycetota; class Actinomycetes; order Mycobacteriales; family Mycobacteriaceae; genus Mycobacterium. The sequence continues at coordinate 1,027,180 of CAWGXA010000027.1, forward strand.
AGAAGGTGTAGCCGATGAATTCGGTGTCACCGGTGTTGCTGGGCGAGTAGTCGACGAAGTGCACCGCCGGCAGCCCGTTGTACTGGGTGTCCATTTTCTGCGCGGTCGGTGGCGGGGCGCCCTGCGGGAAGGCCAAGATCATGTCGTTGAAGATCTTCAGGCCAGCCTGGCAGATGGCTTCACGGCGCGGCAGTTGCGCATTCCACGCATGAATCACGACGGGCTTGGTGATCTGATAGCCAACCGCACAATTCGGATCGCAGATTTTGAACACAGCCGTACCGGTGCCATCGGCGCCCTGCGGACCCCAGTCTTTCCATGACATGTCTTGCAGCGCAACGGCAACGCTGGCACATCCCACCACGTTGAGCTTCTTCGGCCGCTCGGTGGGCGGGACCGACGGGTTATAGCAACCCGGGATAGCCAAGCTTTCCGGCGGCGACGGGGTAGTGGGCTGGCCCGAAGTGATGCCATGGCCGTGCGACAGCTTCACTGTGATGAGGCCAAGCCCGCCGACCAGCACAATGGCCAAGACGATACCGATGACCGTGAGGCGCCCCCGCGGAATGCGCCGCAACTGGCCCCAGGAAGTGACGTTGCCCCCGTTCACGTTCACTAGGTTATGGCAGACATGTCATGTCCGGGTGCGGTGACTGCCAAGTAACGTGTCACGGTAAATTTGGTCAACGCTACCAACATATGAGGCGTTGGACCGCGCAGGAACCTGACTGGTGAGGAGTAACCGATGAACGATCACGCATTGGCCGCGCGGTTGGCCACCGAGGCGGGACAGCTGTTGCTTCAGGTGCGCGAAGAATTCGCCGACGCCGAGGCGAGCGATCGAAAAGCGGCGGGCGACAAGCGGTCCCACGATTTTTTGATGGAAGCGTTCGCTCGCGAGCGGCCGCAGGACGCGGTGCTGTCCGAGGAGGGTGCGGATGACCCGGTGCGGCTGCGCTCCGAGCGGGTGTGGATAGTCGATCCGGTGGACGGCACTCGGGAGTTCTCCGAGCTCGGGCGCGACGACTGGGCGGTGCACGTGGCGCTGTGGCAGGCCGGAGAGCTGGTCGCCGGCGCGGTAGCGCTGCCGGCGCAGGGAGTTACGTTGGCGACGCCCCAGGTCGCGGCGCCTCCCGCGGCGCCGGCCAAGCCGCGCATCGTGGTCTCGCGGACCAGGCCGCCTGCTATCGCGTTGGCTGTCCGCGATGCGTTGGACGGCACGCTGGTCGAAATGGGTTCCGCCGGAGCCAAGGTGGCCTCGATCGTCCAGGGGTTGTCCGATGTGTACGTCCATGCCGGCGGCCAGTTCGAATGGGACTCGGCGGCCCCAGTGGCGGTGGCTCGCGCCGCCGGTTTGCACACCTCCCGGATCGACGGGTCAGCGCTGCTTTACAACCAGCCCGATCCGAAGTTGCCCGACCTGGTCGTCTGCCGTCCCGAGCTCGCGGCGGCGGTGCTTGCCGTGACGGGTTGATTCGCCACTAGCCGAACGTGGAGTAGATGGGCCAATCCGGCCCGAATCGCCGCAACAAGTCGACGCTGGGCGTAAGGGTCAGTTTCGCGGGCGGCGCCTGTGGCCCTTCGCCTCGTCGGTCCATTCCTTTTCGACCCGGCCGATCTCGAGCGAGAGCAGCATCAGAGTCGGGTTGTCGCAGTGGACTTCGTGAGCAGTGCGGAACTTTGCCGCTTCGCCGGTGGCGGGCAGGTGCGGCCGCAAGCCTTCGAACCACTCGTCGCCGACGACATTCGGCGGATCACCTACGTGGGGTCCGCAGGCCCACTGCCGGTAGCCGTCTCGTGCCTGCGCTAAGCCGGCTCGCCACTGTTGGAGCGCGTCGCAGCGCTGTGTATGCAGGTGGATCCTGACCTCATGCTTATGGCTAGTCTTTGCCGCCATTCCGGGAAGCAGGTTGTCGGCGGCCGACTTGGCAACGCCTGCCACGCCTACGGCCCCGGCGCCCACGACCGTGGCCATCAGACCCATCGTCATCATGTCCATCCGCTGATCGTTCCACCCGATGGCGCGCGAGGACCAGCAATCGCCGCATTCCGTGCGACCGGCGGATCCACGGGCCACCGCCATGGTGCATGGCCTACCAGGGCGTTAGCATCTGGTCCACACGTGGACGCGAACTCAGGGGGCCGAGATGCTGCGAATCGACACTCACCATCACGCCATCCCGTCGTTCTACGCGGATCTGGTGAGAAAAGCCAAGATTGACGAAGCCGCTGGTCGTGCCCTTCCGGACTGGAGTCCGGAGGCGTCGTTACAGACGATGGCCGAACTCAATGTCGGTACCGCAATTCTGTCCGTCTCCACACCAGGCACCGCGTTTCTGCCGAACCCGGCCGACGCCGCCTCGCTCGCCCGCGACGTCAACGATTACCTTGCCAATGTTGTTGAGCAGCAACGTGATCGATTTGGGTTCTTCGCCACCATTCCCATGCCGCACATCGGAGAATCTGTCGACGAGGTGGTCAGGTCACTCGACACACTGAATGCGGACGGAATTGTGTTGCTCGCCAACAACTCAGGGATTTACCTCGGCCAGGATGGGCAAGACGAGCTTTTCGCCGCACTGGATGCGCGGTCGGCGGTGGTGTTCATCCACCCGGCAGTCCTGCCTGGGGAACCGGTAGACGGCGTCGTGCCGTTCGCCGTCGACTTCTTGCTCGACACCACGCGGGCAGCGTATCTGCTTGTGCGCAACGGGATCTGCACCAAATACCCGAACATCAAATTCATCCTCAGCCACGCCGGAGGTTTCGTCCCCTACGCGTCGCACCGAATGGCTGTCGCCATCATGGGCGATACCGGACGCAGCCTGACCGATACCTTGGACGATTTCGCGGGTTTCTACTTCGACACGGCGTTGTCTTCGAGTGCGGCCGCATTGCCGAGCCTGCTCGCGTTCGCCAAACCCGGACATGTCACCTTCGGTTCCGACTGGCCCTTCGCGCCGATCGCGGCCGCAAAGTTGTTCGCGGCCGGGCTGGAAACCTATCCCGGTCTTGACGCCGACGCCCGCAGCGCGATCGAGCGCAACAACGCGCTCGCACTTTTCCCGCGTCTGGGGACGGCGCCACCGTCAGATACCGGCTCGGCGATCGATCAGGTCCGTCACGCGGTAAGCAGGGTCGTCATGCGCGGCATGGCGCGACTGATCAACACTCGGTGACGGTCGTCAAAGCAGCGCCTTCTGCCAGGACAAGACGCGGTCGGCCAATTCGGGTCCGCTGTCTTCCTGGATGAAGTGGCTGGCATTGATGCGGGCATGAGGCTGGCCCGCTGCGCCTGGGATGTGCTTGATCAGCGGACCGTCCGCGCGGCCGAGGATCGGATCGCGCTGGCCGAAAATGGCAAGAAAGGGCTTCTCCCACCGACCTAGGGCCTGCCACGCCGCACGATTGGCGGGAACTGCCGGGTCTGTCGGTGACGTCGGCACCAATTGCGGAAACGCGCGTGCGCCGGCTTGATACGTCTTGTCCGGGAAAGGCGCGTCATAGCCGGCCCGCACCTTGGGAGGCACCCTGCGGACAGTGCCGGCGGCGACGATCTTCCCTGAGGGAAGCACCGGAGAGTAGCGGGCAAAGGCCCGCCACGCGATGAAGGCGGGGGAGGGACGCCGCTGACCGGCGGGAAGAAAGCCGTTCGCCACCACCAAGCGGGCGATCCGATCGCCCTGCTCAGCGGCGATGCGCAGACCGATGAGCGATCCCCAGTCCTGCACGAAGAGCGTGACGTCGCGGAGCTTGAGGCGTTCGAACCACGAGGTCAGCCACTCGACATGTCGCAGGTAGGTGTAATCCTCGATCCGGCTTGGCTTGTCCGAGCGGCCAAAGCCAATCAGGTCGGGTGCCAGCACCCGATTCCCCGCGTCGGCCAGCAGCGGAATCATGGTGCGGTAGAGGTAGCTCCAGGTGGGCTCGCCGTGCAGGAGCACGATCGGCGGTCCATCGATCGGCCCTTCGTCGAGAAAGTGCATGCGCAGCGGCTGGCTGTCGCTTGCCGATACATCAAAGTAGTTCGCTACGAACGGATAGCCTTCCAAGTTTTCGAACCGGGAGTCTGGGGTTCGCAGCACATCCATATTCAGCTCCTCCGACGAACGGGCGCCCTTGCAAGCCTCTCTCCGAAGAGCGCCTTCGTCCAGTGCGAGATTTCCTTGGGTACAGCCTTGCAGGCAACTAAAATAGCTAATCTATGGCAATTCGGCGCGCGGTCCTGCTCATCGCGGACATCGGTGGCTACACGAACTACATGCATTGGAACCGTGCGCACTTAGCGCACGCGCAGCTGACGGTGGCTCAGTTACTGGAATCGGTCATCGACGCAGGCAAGGGGCTGAAGCTCGCGAAGTTGGAGGGCGATGCCGCGTTCTTCTGGGCACCCGAGGGCAACGCCACCGTACTGGTACCCGATCGGTTATGGCGGATGCGCCAGTCGTTCCTGGCCCGCCGGCAGCGGATCGCAGCGGACATCGCCTGCGACTGCGCGAGCTGTGAACAGCTGGACAGCCTGTCGCTGAAGTTCGTCGCGCACGAAGGCGAGGTGGCCGAGCAGAAGGTGAAGCGCCAAGTCGAGCTCGCCGGCGTGGATGTCATCCTGGTGCACCGAATGCTGAAAAACGCTGTGCCAGTGGCCGAATACGTGTTGATGACCGATCCGGTAGCCGCCTGCCTCGACGAGTCGACGCGGCAGCTCGCGAAGCCGCTGACCCACGACTTCGAGGGGCTCGGCGAAACGTCGACACACTACCTCGACCTCGCCACATCCGAGGCGCCGCCAGCGCCGCCGCAGCGCGGCTTCTTCGGCCGGCTGGGTAAGACGGCGGCGTTCGAGATGAGCTCGCTGCCGTTCCTGCTGGGCATCAAGAAGCCCACCGAAGGCTTCCGCAACCTGGATCGCGGAGCCTGAAAATTGTTGTGCAGTAGGAAGATCGACTAGACCGCAGCGAGGGCGCGTCCCATCCGTGAGATGGCCTCGGTGAGGATGGCCTGGGAGGTCGCGAAGTTCAATCGGACGTGCCCGGTTCCGCCGGTCCCGAAGACGTGGCCGGAACTGAGCGCGACGCGGGCGTGGTCTAGGAACCAGCGGGCCGGCCCGGCCAGATCGGCCACCACCGCTAGGCCACCGGTGGCTTCTTCGTCAAACCCGAGCTGACGGCAATCCAGCCACGCGAGGTAAGTCCCTTGGGGCCGTTGGTATTTCACCCCGGGAAGATGCTCGGCCACCAGCTCGCCCAGTAGCGTCCGGTTCGCGTCCAGGCCCGCGAGCAGTAGGTCGAGCCAGTCGTCGCCGGTCTTGAATGCCTCGGCGTGGGCGATAACGCCGAGGTGGCTGGGCCCGTGGCTGACCTCTTCGGGCATCCGGCGAAGGTCGGCGGCCGCCTCGGGACCGGCGATGAGCAAGGCCGCCTTCAGCCCGGAAAGATTCCACGCTTTGGACGCGGACGTCAGGGCAAACGCGTCCTCGGCCCCGGGGACGCTCAGATACGGGGTGAACCGCGAACCCGGCAGGATGACCGGCGCGTGAATCTCGTCGGACACCACCCGGACCCCGAATCGGCGAGCACGCTCGGCAACCCCGCCTAATTCGTCGGCGGTGTGCACCGTTCCCGTCGGGTTGTGCGGATTACAGAGCAGGTAGGCAACTTTGCCGCCCGACGCGCTGGCGCGGGTGAACGCATCTTCCAACGCGTCCAGATCAATTCGGCCGTCGGCGTCCAGCGGGGCTTCGATTACTCGACGGCCGTCGTGTGAGACGAAGGCGTAGAACGGGGCGTAGACCGGCGGGTTGACGATGACGGCGTCACCGGGGTCGGTGATAAGACGTAGCGTCTCAACGACGCCGAGCATGACGTCGGGGACGAGCGTGGTGCGGCTGACCTCGAGGTCGTGCCATTGCCAACGCCGCGAGGCGAACTCACCGACCGCTTCGGCAAACGCGGTGCCGGACGGATAGCCGGTGTCGCCGATGTCGATCGCCGTATGCAGGACGTCGGCCACCGTCGGCGCCAGCAAGACGTCCATCTCGGCGACCCACAGCGGCAAGACATCGGCCGGATGCGCACGCCACTTCATGCTCGTGCGGAGCTGCAACTGCTGCAGGTTGAGTTCCTCGAGCGGGTTAAACGTCACCTCGGCAGATTAAGCCGCCGAAGCCCTCCGGTGGCGTGGGGTTAGTTACAGGGAGCGTCACCCGGCGTGTAGTACGGCACCCCGGTGGGGGTGTAACACGGCGGCTGTCCGGCGGCTGCCTGGGCCGCCGCGTCGTCGCTTCCCGCCACAGCTACTCCCACCGCTGCGTCGTTAGCGGCATTCGTGCATCCGTCAACGTTGACATGTCTGCCGCCGGCATCGGCGCAGACGTCTGCCTTGCTGACTGCAGGCGTCTGGATCGTCGCAAATGCCGCGGGCAAAGCCGCGAGCACCATGACCATTCCGAGGCCTGCTGTCCAGGACTTAATCAGTTGACTCATTGCTTCATCTCCTTGTCGTAGCACCGTCATTGCCGTGCCATCGCGACCGTGAGTCTGTCCTCCGTGCCCGAATCTGAATCAATGTCACGAAAAGCTAACTAGAACAGTACTTTTCAACCACCTGAAGTGGCCAAGAAGACGATATAGACGGCTCTGGAAGGCGCCACCGTCATCTGGGCGGCTTCGTTGCGGGCCCGTCTCGTGGGCCCGTTTCTCTACCCTAGGCCGTCTTGCTCATCGGCAACACCCGTTTGCTGACAAACGTCCGCGAAGGAACGGGTCCGTCGGCTCAGCCGGTGACGAAGGCGTGCTTCGGGATAGTCAACGGCAAGTCCACCGAACTCAGCAGACCCGGTTCTGCGGCAACGACATACGGCACGGCGTTCACCACCCGCATTGCGGTGGCGACCATTGCGCCTGCCCCCGAGGTCATTGCGCCGGCTCCGGACTTTTGCGGATCCTTGAGCGTCGCGGCCAGGGTGCAGTCGATGTCCGGATCGCCAAAAATCTGAACTCGGTAGGACAGATCGCCGATCCCAGTTGGCCATTCGGGCGCAACGTCATGTGCGAGTCGGGTGATGTGTTCGATGACAATGGCCTCGCGGCCGTCGACCACGCCGGTCGCCCGCATCCGCAGCGCACCGGCCGTGCCGGCTTCGACGGTGCCCATAGCGACCTCCAGCGTCCGGTTGGTGACCGCGCGGTCGAAATGCTCGCGGACCTCCTGGACTTCGACCCCGAGTGCGTCCCCGATCAACCGGATCTGCCCCGACCATTCGCCGGCGATGGCGCCGGCAAAGCCGATCCAGGGCTGGTAGTCGAGGGGCCGGCCGAAACCCAGCGCGTCGCTCATGATGTCGGGAACGCCGTAGTCGTCGTACAGGCCGATCTCCCACGAGTGGATCTTCTCGATAGACGCCGACTGCGTGCTCAGCACCAACGGCAGGTAGTCAGCGGCGAACCCGGGCTCGATCCCCGACGCGTACAGCGACACCTGGCCTTGTTTGGCCGCGGCGACCAGTTGGTCGCGCCACTCCGCTGGCTCGTAGGCGTGCGGATTGACCAGCCGGGTGGTGCTGGTTGTGACGACGTTGATGCCGGCTTCTAGCAGTCTGACGTAGTCCGGGATAGCCAGCGCGTCGCGTTCCGGGCCGCTGGCCGCGTAGATCACGCAATCGGGTTTCAGGGCGATGAGCGCGTCTGCATCGTTGGTGGCTTTCAGGCCGATGGGATCGCCGTTGGCGAGTTCGCCGGCATCCTTGCCGTCTTTGTCGGGGGAGTGCACCCAGACGCCCACCAGATCCAGATTTGGGCGTCGCTGGATGGCGCGGATCGCGATCGAGCCGATGCCGCCCGTCGCCCAGACAACTACTCGTTGAGACGTCATCTTGCTCCTCCTCAGTTGCGTGCGCGATGAAAGCTGAGGCGCCCGTTGCCCTTACGCGGGCAGTTATCCAACGTTCGATTCGGAAGCTACAGCCGCGAGCGCGCACGGTCAAGGGGTTAAGAGAGCAAGTACTATCCTAATGAACAAATCTTAGGTTAATCTGCCGGTGTGAGGGTCGACCGGCATTGTGCCCGCCTCCGAGCGACAACTCGGGAATGCGTTGTCGCTCAGAGGCGGGCAATTCACCTATTCCCCAGGGCCCACGCGGGCGGGCGCTGATGTTCACCCTGAGGTTCGACATGCGCGCCCCGACGTGGGCTGGGCCGGCCGCCGATCTCTACGCCGCGGCCATCGACATGTGCGCCTGGGCGGAGACCCGCGGCGCCGTTTTGGCGGTGCTCTCCGAGCACCACGGTGCCGACGACGGCCATCTGCCGGTACCGCTGACGCTGGCGTCGGCGATCGCGGCCAGGACGACCAGTTTGGCGATTCTGATAGCCGCCGTGCCGATTCCACTGTGGGATCCCGTCCGGCTCGCCGAAGAGATCAGCGTGCTGGACCTGATCAGCCGAGGACGGGTGTCGTATGCGTTCGGGGTCGGACACCGCAGTCAGGAATACGACCACTTCGGCATCGACATGAGCACGCGCGGTCGAGTCGCTGACGAGATGCTGGCCGTGCTGGGCCCGCTGGTACGGGGCGAATCCGTCGAATACCGGGGCCGCCGGGTTCGCGTGACTCCGCCGTGCGCGTCGCCCGACGGGCCGATGGTGTTGATCGCCGGTGGCAGCAAGGCTGCGGCGCGGCGGGCCGGCACGCACGGGCTGGGGTTCATCTCGCAGACCGCCTCGCCCGGCCTGAAGGAGTACTACGAGGCGCAGTGCCGTGCGCACGGACACGAACCCGGAATCATTCAGTTCCCCCAATCAGGATCTCCGACAGCAGTTTTCGTCGCCGACAACATCGACGAGGCATGGGATGAGCTAGGACCGCACCTGTTGCACGATGCGAGGACAGCGGCGTCCTACCGGCCGCACGACGATTCGGTAGCCAGCATCACCCGTGCTGACAACGTGGCGGCGCTTCGGGAAGACAGCGGGCCCTACCGCATCTTCACGTCCGACGAGGCGGCCGACTACGTGCGTGGCGGACAACTGCTGCCGCTGGCTCCGCTGTGCGGCGGCGTTGCACCCGACGTGGCGTGGCCGTATCTCGAGCGTGCCGCGGCTGCCAACGCGCGGGCTTAGTCAAAGGAGACTGGTTGTGCGTATCGTCGTGTGGTCCACCGGGGGAGTGGGGGCGAATGCGATCGACGCGATCAGTCGTCGCCCCGATCTGGAACTTGTTGGTGTCTGGGTACATTCGCCCGACAAGGTCGGCAAAGACGTCGGCGAATTGGCGGGCGGCGAGCCGCTGGGACTGTTGGCCACCAACGACGCCGACGCGCTGATCGCCCTAGCGCCCGACTGCGTGGTGTATGCGGCCAGTGGTCCTGACCGCGACGGCGCTGCGGTGCCCGACTACGTGCGGCTGTTGACGGCGGGCATCAACGTCGTGTCGACGTCGTCGACGAGTTTGGTGTATCCGCCGTCGTACTTCGCGCCGCAGTGGCGCGACGAGATGGAAGCGGCGGCCAAGGCCGGCGGGGCGTCGTTCTACGCGTCGGGCATCTTTCCCGGCTTCGCCTCCGATCAGCTCGCGCTGCTCATGACGACACAGTCCAAGAGCATCCGACGGATCACAGTCAGCGAGGTCGCGCTCAACGATCACTACCCGGTGGCCGACGTGATGATGGACGGCATGGGTTTTGGCCGGCCGCTGGATTTCGAGCCGATGCTCAAGACACCGGGTTTCATCGAAATGGCTTGGAAAGCACCGATATATCTGATGGCCGAGGGACTAGGAGTCGAGGTGGAGCAGATGCGCGGTTCCCTCGATCGCCAGCTGACGGACCGCGACATCGACGTCGCATTCGGCACCATCAAGGCCGGCACCTGCGGTGCGGTACGCACCGGGCGGCGGGGGTCGTCAACGGTGGGAAGCCATCGTCATCGAGCACATCATCCGGATGGCCCGCGACGTCGCGCCCGACTGGCCGACCTCGGATGCCGACGCCACCTATCGGGTCGACATCGAAGGTGATCCCGACATTCACTGCGTGCTGACGTTGGGCGAAGCCGAAGGCCATGCGGCGGGCCGCGCCGCGATGGCGGCCACGGCGATGCGGGTCGTCAACGCGATCCCGTACGTCGTCGACGCGCCCCCGGGCCTGCTGAGCTCGCTGGATATCCCGACCACCCTGCCGCGACACGTGTTCGACTGAACGCGTACCCTACGTCACACAAAGATTAGCTCAGCTAGGAGTTCCTTTGTTCACATTGCGCTTCGATATGCGTGCCCCGTCGTGGGGCGCGCCCCCTGCCGCGCTGTATGCCGCGGTGCCCGAAATGTGTTCCTGGGCAGAAGAACACGGTGGCCTTGCCGCCGTACTGTGCGAGCACCATGGGTCTGAGGACGGCTATCTGCCGTCGCCGATGATCCTGGCGCCGGCCATCGCGGCCCGCACGCAGCGGTTGTCGATGAACCTGATCTTGATTCTGCCGTTCTACGACCCGGTCCGGCTGGCCGAGGACATGTCGGTCCTCGACATCATCAGCGGCGGGCGGGTCATCTACACCCTGGCCCTCGGGTATCGGCCCGAGGAGTACGAGCATTTCGGCTTGGCAATCAAAAAGCGAGGCCGGATCGCCGACGAGAAGTTGGGGCTGCTGCGCCGGCTGCTCGCCGGAGAAACCGTCGAGGACGACGGACGCCGGATCAATGTGACACCTGCGCCGCTGAGCGCGGGCGGCCCGTCGATGATGTGGGGCGGCGGCACGTTGGCGGCGGCCCGCCGGGCCGGCAAATATGGCCTGGGCATGCTGGGCAACGCCAACGCACCCGGCATCCAGGAGGCCTACGAGGAGGCCTGCCGCGAGCACGGGCATAAGCCCGGGCCGACGATGTTCCCTGGCCGCGACACCGCATCAGTCGTGTTCGTCGCCGACGATGTGGACCAGGCGTGGAAAGAGATCGGCGAGCATCTGCTGCACGATGTGCGAACCTATGCCGCGTGGAATCCCGGGGATGAGACGACGGCTGGCTTCAGTCACGTGAACACCGTCGACGAGCTACGCGCCGCGCCGAGTTCACACATCATTATCTCTGTGCCAGAGGCGATTTCGCGGGTCCGAGCGGGCCAGGTGCTCAACCTATCGCCGCTGTGTGGCGGGTTGCCACCGGACGTCGCGTGGCCGTACCTCAAGCGGGTTGGTGAAGTCGTGCTGCCCGAGGCCCTTTCGAAGACAGAGACGTGACCACCTAGCGAGGTTGGTTCGGTGTGCCCGGGTACAGCTCTTCCGTCGGACCCGCCGTCACAAAGCCGCCCAGTTTCGTGGCAAGATGAGGCGCGAAAACTGCGCCGTACAACAGGTTTCCGAAGACGATGACGGTGACGACGGACAGCACCGACGATTGCACGCGATTCGTCGTTCTTTTGTCAGCCCACGTCTCAACGATGTTCCGTCCCTCTGAATCGGTCCGGCCAAGCAGGTAGGTGAAGACCATCATCTGGATGCCCATGGCGAGCGAGTCATAAAGCGGGTATTGGTGTTTGGTCCCCTCGAAGATCGCGAGTCCCGGAATCACGTAGCCGTAGTAGAAGTTGCCGAGCTGGGCCCCAGTGAAGGCGTTGAAAAATAAAGCCCAGCTGACGCCAACGGCGAGGCCGACCACGAGCAGGGTAATTGGCCTGCGCCAGCCGAACTTTGCGCTCAGCCAACGGCCGAGGGCGGCGCCGGTCAGTGCGGGAATCACGAAGTAGGAGACGTAGCCCAGCGGCACCGACGAGGGCAGTCCGCCCCATGTGACGTTCATCGGCCACCAGGACGGCATCCGCGGCAGCGCGGGCGGAAACTGGGCGTACATCGCCCAGTCGTACGGTGACTCGATCCAGGAGAACGAGATCGCCGAGAGGCTGAGCAGCAGCAGCGGGTGGATGCGCCGGCGGCGGTAGCTCAGATAGATCCCGACGAGCAGGAACACGGTGCTACTGGCGTACGCGAAGTACATCGCCCCGGCCATTGCGGGCGTCATCTCGGTGCTCATCGATCGCCTTCTTCGCTCGGCGCACGCCGCGCCTCAGGGTCGAAGCGGAGTACCAGCCCGAATATCAGGACGATCAGGCCGAACAGCGTGCCGAGCATGATGACAGCGCCCATGGTGTCACCCCTTCGATGATGCGCTTAGTTAAGGTAGTGGATACTATCCTATGTAGATAGCGGATACTATCCCCAAGTCGGTCGACCGTAAGGCCGTTCGGAGGAGTGGACATCGGTGCCCCAGCGAGCAATTAAGCAGTCGTCTCCGGCGACCGCGGTGCGTCGGCCCCGCGGCGAGCCCCGCCGACTTCTGCTCGACGCCGCCCGGACGCTCTTCGCCCGCCAGGACTATCGCAGCACCACCACGCGTGAAATCGCCCAGGCCGCCGGAGTCACCGAACACCTGCTGTTCCGCAACTTCGGATCGAAGGCGGCGCTGTTCCGCGAGGCACTCGTGGTGCCCTTTGTGAGCTTCGTCGACGAATTCGGCCGGACCTGGCAATCGGTGGTCCCCGAGGAGACCGATGAGACGGAGTTGACTCGGCTTTTTGTCTCGCAACTCTACGACGTGTTCGTCGAACATAAGGGGCTGCTTCTGACGCTGATGGCATCGGAGACTCTCAGCGACGAGGAACAAGCTGATGCCGGCATCGCCGAGATCCGGCGCGCGATAACGGTGCTCGGTCAGATCAGTGTTGAAGGCATGAAGTTGCGGGGGTTGCGGTCGGACCATCCCGATCTACCGGCGCACTCGACGGTGTCGATGATCGCCGGCATGGCTGCGCTGCGTTCGACCTACTTCGGGAACAAACAACCGCCGCGGGAGGTGATCGTTGAAGAACTCGTTCAAGCCTTGTTGCACGGCTTCTTACACCGTAATGACTGAGTTAGGGATCCGACCATGACAAGCCCGAGCGCCGTCGAGTTGTATTACGACCCATTCGATGTCGAGATCGACTCGAACCCATACCCGGTGTGGAAACGCATGCGCGAGGAAGCGCCGCTGTACTACAACGAAAAGTACAACTTCTTCGCCCTGAGTCGATACCAGGACGTGTCGCGCGAACTGCCGAACTGGGAGACGTACCGGTCCGGTCGCGGCACCACCGCTGACATTCTGTTTGCGAATATCGAAGTGCCACCGGGCATTCTGCTGTTCGAGGATCCGCCCTTGCACGACCTGCACCGCAAACTGCTGTCCCGGGTTTTCACGCCCCGGCGCATGCTGGCGGTCGAGGAGATGGTGCGTGGCTTCTGTGTTCGGGAACTTGATCCGCTGGTCGGTGAGAGTGGCTTCGATTTCATCGCCGACCTTGGCGCGATGATGCCGATGCGGACCATCGGATACCTCTTGGGGATCCCCGAAGCGGACCAGGAGAAGATCCGAGACCGCAGCGTCGCCAACATCGAAATGTCCAAGGACAGCGATCCCGCCGCGGTCGATGCGAGCGTGTTCGCGACTACCATCGGCCTGTTCGCGGAGTACATCGAATGGCGAGCTGATCATCCCTCCGATGACCTGATGACCGAGCTGCTGCGGGCCGAGATCGACGAGCCCGACGGCACCAAGCGACCCCTGTCACGGACCGAGGTGCTGTCGTACACCGCGATGATTGCCGGTGCCGGCAACGAAACCACCGCTCGCTTAATCGGTTTCATGGGGCAGCTGTTGTCCGATCACCCGGATCAACGCCGCGAAATCGCGGCCGACTACTCGCTCATCCCGGGGGCGATCGAGGAGACGCTGCGTTACGAACCGCCGTCGCCGGTGCAGGCGCGCTACGTCGCGCAAGATGCCGAGCTTTACGGTCGCGCGATTCCCGAGGGGTCGTTCATGTTGCTGCTGAACGCTTCGGCCAACCGCGACGAAAGTCAGTTCCCGGATCCGGACCGCTACGACATCCACCGCCGGGGCGCCCATCTCAGCTTCGGGCAGGGCCTGCATTTCTGCTTGGGCTCGGCGCTGGCCCGGTTGGAGGCGCGGGTGGCTTTTGAAGAAGTCTTGAAGCGATGGCCCGACTGGGAAGTCGACTACGACAACGCCCAACGAGCTCACACCGCAAGCGTGCGAGGGTGGGCACGCTTGCCGGTCATCACCGGCTGACTCTTTTGGCCCGCGAGCGTGAAGTTAGTTTCACGCTCGCATTCGAACGTGAAGTTAGTTTCACGTTCGAACGGCTATGACGCGCTAGCTACGAAGCGCTCTGGTCCACCAGCACCGCGCCGTCGGGTTGGTTACCGAGCGTCTGCAGCGGGACGTCATCACCCCGCGCGGTGAGCCGAACGATCTGGGCCAGCTGCACGGGGGCGTCGCACTGTAGGTAGTGATCGGCTTCCGGGACCACCCAGTAGCGATTACGCCCAGGCTTGTCTTTCAGATACGCCTGCCAGATGTGGTTGGGGACACGCAGCGGGGCAACGTTATCGTGCAGACCCCATACCACTGTGGTGTTGACGTTGCTCTTGGAAAGCGCTTCAAGCCAACTTGTTTCGTCGGCAGCGCGCTCGTGCAGATACTGAATCGTGTCGGGCAGCACCCGGATCCCGTCGTTATGGGCAAAGCATTTGGCCAGCGCGGCAATCTCCGGATCGTCCAGGGTGCGCCGCGGCATGAAGGTGCTGGCGCCCATGCCGGCTGCCAACGTTTCCGGCGTGGTCGCGGCCGCGGTGGCTCTGCCCGTCTCGGGATTGAGTAGCGCGGTTTGGTAGACGGTGAGGTTGGACAGCGGCAGGTAGATGTTGGCATTCGTCACGATGAGGTCCAGCGGAACGATCGGCGGATCTTGGGCCGCCAGCATGCTGACCGCGATCATGCCGACACTGCTGCCGCGATCGTGGGTGAGGATGCGGAACCCGGTCAGGTTCCACACTTCGGTGATCGCATAGACGAGCAGACGTGCATCGTCGTAGAGGGAGTAGACGTAAGGCTCCGGCGGCTTGTCGGATAAGCCGTAGCCGGGGAAGTCCAACAGGTAGATATCGAAGTCGGAGCCCAGCGCCTTCGTCAACACGAAGTAGTCGATGCTCGATGTCGGAAAGCCGTGGACAAGTACTAACGGGGGCGCGCCGGGTGTGCCGCACCGGCGACTGAAGATGCTGACTTCCTGTCCGCCGTTGGCGGCGGTTGTTGACCGCCAACGAAGTTCGGTTGCGTCTCTTTGCCACTCTGCGAAGATGTCCAAGCCGCCAGCATATGCCGCACAACACCTGCCGGGAAGGTCAGGTGGGCCAGGCTTCCCAGCTGGTCATGGTGCGCAGCGGCCCGGCGAATACCGGTCGGACGGCTCCGGATCGCCAGCGCTCTTCGACGAGCGGGGCCAGGGCGGCGGAGGTAGTGAGCGGGTCGTCGTCGAGGTAAACGACGGTGACGTATTGATGGTCGGTATGCCACCCATGGGGCAGGTGGCTCCACCCGGTGCTCGAACCGAATGTCCAGGCGCCGACGGCGCCGGGTGTGGCAAGCAACGCCGGATAATGTTCGGCATGCAGCCATTGCAGCCACTCGTCGGAGCGGCCATCGGTGGGCTCCTCGACGATCAGCAGGATTCCGCGATGCGGGCGAAAGGGCACCACCTCCGCGGAAATCAGCGCATGCGGCGCGGCGTGCCACTGCAGCAGGCGTAGCCCCGCCACTTGCAGCGACGGCCGCGTGACGGGGAAGCGACCGTTCTCCCGAAGCGCCCGGCCGAGCGCTACGAATTCGTCGAAGGTTTGTTCAACGGGATCACCGATCAGGTAGTGCACGACGTTGCCGACGTCACTCAGTGGTCCGTGCGCCGCCAATCGGTGGTCCGGGTAGTCGCCGTCGGCGATCCAGCGCAACCCATGCACGATGCCCGGAATTTGATACTGCTCCGGCATGTGATCCAGCAGGTGCCAACGCAGATAGCTGCCATCGTCGTCGGGCGGCGCGGGCGCGGTGAGGCTGAAAAAGCCTGCCTTGACCCGGTTCACGCGAGACCCTCCGGATGTAGCTCGGCGAGCGCCTGCAACTTGTCCAGGTAATCCTGCAGCGAGGTATGGGTGAAGATGGCGCTGACGATGGTGGCGCCGTGCGCTGCGGTCTCGCCGATCAGGTCGCGGGTGTGCTCTGGCTCGTTGATCGGGTCCAGCAGCCCCGGCGGCGGTAGCACCACCTCGAATTCGGGCGGAAGTTCGAAGCGGCCCAACCAGTCTCGGGCCTGCTGCAGGCCGACGTTGAAGGGAGCCCAACCGTCGGCCAAGGTTGCGGCTCTGCGCAGCGACCGCAGCGTGCGTCCGCCGATCCAGATGGGGACGCGATCTTGCACCGCGCACGGGTCGACGACCATGCCGTCAAACGAATAGAACTCGCCGTGATAGGAGGGTTCGGGAACGGACAGCGATGCGCGCAGGGCCCGCAGCGCGTCGTCGCCCCGTGCTCCGCGATCATCGAAGGGCGCGCCGAGGAGGTCGAATTCTTCTTTGAGGCTGCCGACGCCGACGCCGAGAATGAGCCTGCCGTTGCTCACTTTGTCCAGGGTGCCGTAGCGTTTGGCCACCTCGAGCGGGTGGTGGTAGGCGAGGACTAGCACGTTGGTGGCCAACCGGATTCGCCGGGTTCGGGCGGCCAGGTAGCCGAACGTCGCCAGCGGATCCCAGTAGCGGGCGCCCCGGCGTTGTTGTTCGCCGGCGGGTAACGCAATGTGCTCGCTGCAGGTGAGGTGGTGATAGCCGAGTCGGTCTGCGGCTTCCGCGACTTGGGCCAGGTCCTCGATCGAGGCGTCCTTCTCCCAGCTGCCGCTGATCTGCGGCAGCATCGTCACGACGGGTGTGGCTACCGACAGCTTTGTCATCGCGCAGATCTTACCGAGCGGCCGAATGCTTGCGATGGACCGGATAGCGAGTAGATTCTAACGATGCTCGAATATTTTCGAACAACGATAGAATCTGACTATGGCCGTCGCGACTAAGCGTGCCGCACCGTCGGCCGGGCTGAGGCGCCCCTATGGCGAGCTCGACCGTGCCGAGGTGGTGGCCGCCTTGCGCACTGTGGCGTGCCGGGTGGGCGCCGAACGCGTGACAATGCGGGAACTCGCCGCAGAACTCGGTGCCGCCGTGCCGTCGGTTTACTACCACGTCCCGGGCAAGCGGGCGGCCCTCGAGCTGCTCGCCGAGTCGGTGCTGGCGGAGATCCCGTCGCCCGGCACCGGCCCGTGGCACACCAGAATCATCGAATTATATTGTACTGCAAGAGAAATGATCCTCGATGTGCCCGGTGTTGCGGGCATCCTGCAGACCAGCGCCGGAACCGAATCCGCCCGTCGGCTCGACCGGCTCAGCCGCGCATTGCTGCGCGAAGCCGGACTGACGAAAGCCGGTGCGGCTGCGGCCCATGGCGTGCTGTACACCTACCTGCTGGGCTCGATATCGCTGGAGGAATCACGTACGGCTGTCGGTGCGCCGCGAGGCAGACGCCAGACCGCGGCACAGTTTCGCGCCGGACTCGACGTCGTCATCCCCGGCATCAGGGCCTCGGCCTCGGCGGTGCAGCGATGAACGCTCCTAGGACTGTGGGCTCGCTGGTCACCGAGAACCAGCAGAGTGCCGCTGATCGCGACGCCGCAGCGGTGCTCAACCCCGACACCTTCGTCACCGGCGCCCCGTTCGAAGCGATGACGCGGTTGCGGGCAACCTCGCCGGTGCATCCGGTGCAGTTGCCCGGCTTGCCCAGAGCGTGGCTGCTGACAAAACACGCCGACGTGCGACTGGTCAGCCGCGACACCGACACCTTCAGCAGCAGCAAGGGCAACACCCTGGTCGAGGTGGAGGCGGCGCCGAACTCGGCGATGCTGCCCGGCATCGACCCGCCACGTCACGTCCACTACCGCAAGCTGATCAACCAGGGCTTCACCCCCCGTAACGTGCAGCGCCTGGAGCCGCTGATGCGGCAAGTCGCCCGCGATATCGTCGCCGACATCACCGCCAAGGGCGAATTCGACGCTGTCCCAGATATTTCCGCTGAAATGTCGCTCCAGGTGATCGCCGACGTGCTCGGCGTACCGCGCGAGGACCGGATGGAAGTGTTCCGGTGGAGCAACGCCATCGGAAGCCTCGGCATCGAAGACCCCGACTACGCGCCCTCTCCGGAAGCCTTGGGGCAGGCCGCCGGCGAAATGTTCACCTACTGCAATGAATTGGTCGCCCATCGCCGCAAGCACGGGCTCACCGACGACATCTTGTCGGCACTGCTGGCCGCCGAGGTGGACGGCGAAAAGCTCAACAACGGCCAGCTGAACGAATTTTTCCTGCTGCTGGCGATCGCGGGCAATGAAACGACGCGTAATACGCTCAGCCACGGGATCTTGGCGCTCTCCGAACATCCCGAGCAGCAAGAGCTACTCGCCAGCAACCCCGACGCCGTCAAACCCGCGGTGGAGGAGCTGTTGCGCTGGGCAACACCGGTCACGCACTTTCGGCGCACCGTCACCCGTGACGTCGAAATCCGTGGACAACAAATCCCCGAAGGTGATTGGGTGCTGATTCACTACTTGTCGGCCAACCGCGATGAGGAAGTGTTCGAGCGAGCCGACGAATTCGACGTCACCCGACCCGATGCCGGTCACGCTGCATTCGGTGGCGGGGGAGTGCACTTCTGCCTCGGCGCCCAACTGGCCCGCCTCGAACTGCGGGTGATGCTCGAGGAGTTGTACCCGAGCGTTCCGGGTCTACGCGTCACTGGACCGCCTGACCGGCTGCGGTCGTCGTTCTTCCACGGCATCAAGCGCTTGCCGTGCAGCACAAATTGACGTTGTGCGCTAACGCGTTTCGAGCCAGCCGTGGATTCGTTCGGCCACGCTAGTCCATCCCGGGTCGAGCATCATGTCATGGCTCATTTTCGGAAAGAACTCCGCGTCCGTCTTGTAAGCCGTTGCGGTGGAATGGACTTCCTGCTGCGTGAAACACACGTCGTCGTCGGCCCCCAGGATCAACAGCGGAGTGGTGACGAGATTGGGTCTGGGTAGGTTCAGCCACAACATGTCGATCGCGATTTTCAGCGCATACTCTTCGCCGAGCAGCGCCGTGTAGCGCAGCACGTCGGCCTCGGGTGTCAACTTCGAAAAGAACGTTTCGCGAGCCAATTCGGGTGTGCCACCCACACCGCGCAATGATTTTGTTCGGGCCAGCGCCGCCGCGGTGGGCCACGGGTGCCGCTTGAACCTACGCAGCAAGAATCGAGTGATCCCGCTGACCGGCGCGGAGGCCAGCAGCACGGCGGCCGGAGCGTCGTGCGATTCCAGGTACTTTTGCACCACGAAGCCGCCCAACGAGTGGCCGATCACCACCGGTGGTTCAGGCAGGCTCTTGGCAACCGAGTCGACGTCGTCAACGAAATCCGCTACCGAGCAGAACCGCATGGACTTTGGCGCGGTGCTGTTTCCATGGCCGCGAAGGCTTAAAGCCACCGAGCGGTAGCCCTTTTCGGCGAAATAGTCGAGGAAATGCTCGTCCCAACACCAGGCGCCATGCCAGGCGCCGTGCACGAAGAGGATCGGCGGTTTGTCAGACGCGTTGCGCGGCGCCCTGTCGAGTACTTCGAGCATGGCCTGACGTTAGCTTCTATTCCGGGCCGCGGGCTACGGGCAGCGTCGAATCCGAACTCCACTGCGACCAGGAGCCCGGAAACAGCGCCGCGGGACGCCCCATCGCGGCGAGCGCGGCGATCGTCACGCTCGCGGTTACACCCGACCCGCAGTAGGCCCCGATGGGCGCTTCCGGATGGATGCCGCGGTCGGACAGCAGTTGGTCCAGTGCAAAGTCACCGAGGAAGGTGCCGTCGCTGGCCAACACGGCAGTGCTGGGCAGGTTTTGAGCGCCGGGGATGTGGCCGGCGACGGGGTCCAGAGGTTCGACATCGCCGCGGAAGCGTTCGGGGGCGCGGGCGTCGACCAGCGTTATGCCTCCCGCTACGGATTGCTTTGCCGACAGGGTCGGCCGGCGTCCGGCATACAAATCATCTTGTGGCACAGTCACATTCCCGGGTATTGGCTCGACCGATCCGGTGCCGAGTTGCTGTCCCGCCGCTTGCCATGCGGCCAGGCCGCCATCCAGGATGCGCACATTCGTCAGCCCGGCGGCGGTTAACACCCACCACGCCCGCGCGGAGCCCGCCCGGTTCCAGTCGTCATAGACCACCACCAGCGAGTCGTCCCGGACTCCCCACTGCCGCGCGGCGTCCTGCAGCAGGCGCCCGGACGGCAACGGGTGCCGGCCACGGCCGGCGATCGTGTGATCGCTGAGTTCATCGTCGAGTGACACATACACCGCGCCCGGAAGATGACCTTCCAGGTAGGCGGGTCGCCCGTCGGGCTCATCGACTCGCCAGCGGACATCCAAGATGCTCAGCGGATCGCCGGCATCGATCGCGGCGGCCAACTCCGTGACGGTGATCAGCACCTGGTCGCGAGCTTCCATCCATCGAGACTAACTCGCCGACTGCCGTCCGACTTCTAGTGTTCGCCGTCCGCGTCGGGCCCTAACGTGGCCAGCATGCCGGCCGCCGCGCGTTGCCAGGTGAATACCTCGGCGCGGCGGCGTGCGCAGATACGGCGGTGAAATTCGGGCCGACTGATCACACTGCCTACCGCCCGGGCGATGGCTTCCGGATGGTTCTCGGCCGAGGCGCCGCTGTCCGGGGTGATGATCTCGGTGAGCGCCGAGGTGCGCGAGACCACGGCGGGTGTGCCGCACGCCAGCGATTCCAGCGCGGCCAGCCCGAATGTTTCGTGCGGTCCCGGAGCAAGCGTGACGTCGGCCGAAGCCAGCAGCCCGGCAACGGTGTGGCGATTGGAGACGAAGCCGGTGAAGTCGATCGGTAGCCCGGCGGCCTGTCGTTGCAGCTTGGCTCGCATCGGACCTTCGCCCACGACCAGAAGCCGCGCGTCAACGCCGAAATCGCACAACGCGGCCAGTGCGTCGATGCTGTGATCGACGCGCTTCTCCACCGACAACCGGCCACAGTGCACCAGTAGCAGCTGCTCCGGTGTGGCCCATTGCCGACGGATCAGGGCGGAGTGCCGTCTGGGGTGGAAGGTCTGCAGGTCCACGCCCAGGGGCACCGTGACGACGTTCGTCGCGCCGATGCGATCGAATTCTTCGCGCGCGAATCCGGTGGTGCACACGATGGTGTCGTAGTCGGCGGCGGTGCGGCCGTTGGCGAAATCGGCAAGACTTCGCGCTGTCGGGCCTGGAAATAGTTGGCCCGCAAGACGATCCAGACGCTCGTGCGAGATCATCACTGTCGTTGCGCCGTGTTCGCGGCCCCACTTGCCCAGCGACCTCAGCGTGAGCCGATCCGAGACCTCCAGCGCGTCGGGTTGCAGCGCTTCCAGTAAGGCCTTGACCGGCCCGGGCATCACCGCACGGTAGCCGCCGGTGAACGGAATCAACCACGCGGGCATGGTGATTCGCACCACACCCGTGGAAAGCTGTGTGCGCTCGGCCCGCGGGCCGGGGACGATCAGGAACACTTCGTGCCCGCTGTCGCTATATTCTGCGCCCAGCCGGTCCACCGCGGTGCGCAGGCCGCCGGACCGCGGGCCGTAAAAGTTGGCGACCTGTACTACGCGCATACGCTGAGGACACGCGTCCCTCGTGTGCAGTCAACGATGCGCGACTGACACGTGCCTGAACAGTCTGTGAATTCCCAAGATCGGCGGTCGAATTGCCAGCCAGAGTGGCGATTTGCCCGCCTCTGAGCGACAATCGCGCCTCACCGAACAACGTTGTCGCTCAGAGGCGGGCAAAGTGTGAAGTCCTTCCGCTGCCGTGTGACGAAAGCCCTAGTCGGATTGCGCTACTTTGCGCGAGGTTCCCCGAACCAGCGCTGTAGTGCGGCCTGCAGTCCCGCTGCGGCTCCCGCATCGAATGTGTTTGCTGCCCAGGCGACGTAGCCGTCGGGCCGGATCAGTATCGCCGCGGCGGGCCGGTCGGCAATGCTGGCGCTGACGGTATCGACGCGATCCGCCCAGCCTGGCGCCAAAACGGCGTCGTTGCCGTCGAGGTCGAGCAGCACGGGGCGTGCGTCGTGCAGTACTTCGGCGACGCGCCGGCCATCATCGAAAGTCAGGTCGGGCACCAGGTGGCCCGAGAGCGGGTGGTCGTCGCCCACGTCATAGCCGACGTCGGAGCCGGCCAGCAGTGCGGCCATGTGGGTTTGTGCGTCGGGGAGGGTGAACAGCTCGCCCAACAGCGTTCGCAGTGCGGCGACTTCGGGCCCCGGGGACATGAGCGCGATCTGTGCCAGCGAGTGCATGATGACGCGCTGGCCCACCGGGTAGCGCTCGGACTGGTAGGTGTCGAGCAATCCGTCGGGCGCCGTGCCGTTGATCTGGGCGGCCAACTTCCAGCCGAGGTTCATGGTGTCTTGTAGGCCCAGGTTCAGGCCGGGACCGCCCAGCGGACTGTGCACATGCGCGGCGTCGCCGAGTAGTAGGACTCGACCGTCGCGGTAGTTCTCGACTTGACGGGTGTTCTGCCCGTTGATTCGGCGAAGGGCATGTGGCCCCGCCCCTTTGGGCTCCTCGAACGGGATATCGACGCCCAGCACCCGGCGTGCGCTTTCGCGCAACTCGTCCAAAGTCATCGGCACTTCCGCGACCGGTGGGCCGAATTCGATGCTGCCCAGCATGGACCGGCCCGGTTCGAACTCCGCGTAGATGATCCCGCCCCGGTCAAAGCGGTTGTGCCCGAAGGGAAGCAATCCGAACCCGGGAATCTCGATGCTGCTGTTAGGGCGGCGAAACTCGTCGGGGATGTGCACGTGAGCGATCCGGCTGACCATGGGCGACGTGGTGCCGGGGAAGTCGATGCCCAGCGATTTTGCGGACCAGGCTGTGTCCGCCGTCGGCGCCGACGACGTAGCCCGCGGTAATGCCGTATTCGCGCTCTGGCGACGAGACGGTCAGCGCAACAGATTCCGAGCCCTGTTGCAGGCCAACGAGTCCGTGGCCCCAGCGCAGGTCTACCCCGAGGTCGCGGGCCCGCTTTTCCAGCAGCCGCACCAGCCGGGGCTGGGGCATGCGCAGCGCGTACATCGGGTTATCGGGCACGTCGGCGAAGTTCAGCGTCATCGCCGCGAACATCCACCCGTAGCTGGGTTGGGGCGGCTGGTCGTCGCCGCTGAAGGTCTGGTAGAGACCACGCATGTCGAGGAGTCGAACTACTTGTCCGACAAGGCCGTTGGCCTTCGGTTCGGCGCTCGGGCCAGGCAGCGTGTCCAACACGACGGGCCTGGTCCCGGCCAATGCCAGCTCGCAGGCCAGCAGTAGCCCGTTGGGCCCGGCGCCGGCGATGACGACGTCAACGTGTTCGTCAGCCATGGTGTGCCTTCTTTCTGGACGGTTCGGGTAGTCCCGCGCTGACGCTGGCGAAGCCCTCGCGGATCAATGCGGTGATGGCCACTGGCGGGTCGGCTCGTACGTAGGCGTCCGCCGCCGCGTCGCCGACGGCGCGGACGACGGCCATGACCAGCCGCGGATACAGGTCACGATCTGGGTCGGTGCAAGTTCGTTCAGCGATGGCGTGCAACATCCCGTCGAACAGGTTCAGCGGCACCGAGTTTCGGATGTGCGGATGCATGAGGAGTTTTCGGACCTCGACGAGATCCTGGCGGCTGGGGGCGCGGTTCTCGTCGCCGTACACATCGCCGAAGTCCTCTTCGAGGGGCTCCAGCACGGCATGCGTGAGCGCCGTCCACAGCGGCTCGTCGGCGGGGCGCTGTCGCAGTGCATCGATGCTGCGCCGCATGCGTTCTGCTTGTCGGTAGGCCAGTGCCTCGTACTTGCCGGCGAAGTAGTTGTTGAACGTGCGCACCGAGACGCCGGCCAGGTTCGCGACGTCTTCGCGTGTCACGTTGTCCAGCCCGTGTTCGAAAGCCAGCTGCAACGCGGCATCGCTGAGCGCGCGCCTGGTGTCGGCCTTCTTGCGCTCGCGTAATCCCGTCATACGACCACTGTAAAGAAAAGGTGCCCGGTGGGCAATATTGCCCGTAAGGCAAGTTCGACAAGTGGCGCAGATCACAGTTGACCAGGAGACGGATCTGTCTGACCTAGCGTTACTAGACAGACAGGTCTACTCAATCTTAAGGATCATCATGGTGGAGCAATCCAAGAACCAACCAGTCGCCCTGGTGACAGGGGCAACGTCGGGAATCGGGCGGGCCACGGCACTGCAACTGGCCCAAGAGGGCTTGAGCGTGATCGTGCACGGCCGTGACGCTGCCCGCGGCGAGGCGACGGTGAAGGAGATCGAATCCGCCGGCGGCCACGCCCGTTTCGTAGCTGCGGATTTAGGGAACGCGGCTGCGGTGACGGCGCTGGCCAAAGAGGTCGGAGAGGTCGAGGTATTGGTCAACAACGGCGGGTTCTCGTGGTTCGGGCCGACCGCAGAGTTGGACACCGATACGTTCGACGACTTATTCGCCAGCAATGTGCGTGCGGCTTACCAACTGGTGGCGGCGCTGGCACCGGGTATGGCCGAGCGTGGCCATGGCAGCATCATCAGCGTTGACAGCATGGCCGGTCACGTTGGTCTGGCGGGCGGCGCGGCCTACGGCGCGACCAAGGCCGCCTTGACCACCATGACCCGGTCTTGGGCCGCCGAATTCAGCCCGTCGGGCGTTCGCGTCAACACCGTCGCCCCCGGCCCGGTTTTCACCAACGAATCCCAGCGGGATCTCATCGAAAGCCTCGCCAGCACAACGCTGTTCAAGCGCGGGGCGCAACCCGAGGAGATCGCCGAGGTGATCGCCTTCCTGGCCTCCTCAAAGGCCAGCTATATCACCGGCGCGGTCATTCCCGTCGATGGCGGCCGGACGGCGGTGTAGAGATGAGCAACACATATCAGCCCAGCCCCAGTGATCGGGTACGCGAACAGGTGGCGCTCTACGAAGCCACCGATGGACGAGAGGGCGGCACCCTGGAGGACCGGCCGGTGGTGATCTTGACGACCACCGGGGCCAAGACGGGAAACATCCGTAAGAACCCGGTGATGCGGATCAAGGAGGGTGACACTTACGTCGCTGTTGCGTCTGCTGCAGGGGCCACCAGCCACCCGTCGTGGTATCGCAATCTCATCGCTCACCCGGATGTGTTGCTGCAAGACGGTGCGACCATCCACCGGGTCCGCGCCCGGGAGGCCGACGGCGACGAGAAGGCGCACTGGTGGCGCGTCGCCGAAAGCTTCTGGCCGCATTTCCCCGAGTACCGGGAGAAGGCCGGCGCCCGGGAAATTCCGGTGATGTTGTTGGAGCCGCGCTCATGACTACCACGACACCGAACACGGCCGAACCGCGGCGATCGGCCCGTGAACGGCTGTTGGATGCTGCTAGCGAGTTGTTCTACAACGAAGGCGTCCAGAGCGTCGGCATCGACCGGATCATCGAACACGCCGGGGTGGCTAAAGCCTCGCTGTACAACACATTTGGCAGCAAGGAAGAACTCGTGCAGGCTTATTTGGCGAGCCGCCACACCGGGACCGTCGAACGCCTCACCGCAGCCATCGAGAAGCACCAAGATCCCAGAGACCGACTGCTCGCAGTCTTCGATGCCCAGGCTGAACTGGCCGCGCAGCCGAATTTCCGCGGCTGCGCTTTCATTCGGCTAGCGCTGAGGCGCCGCCTGGAGGGCTCATCGAGCAGGCGGCTGATGACTATCGCACCGACATCCGCGCGCTGTTCACCCAACTCGCCGAGCAGGCCGGGGCGCCCGAGCCCGCTGCGCTTGCCCGCCAGCTACACCTGATTTACGACGGCGCCGGCGTCAGCGTACGCATGGACCGCGACCGCACGGCCCCACTCGGCGCACGCGCCGCGGCCGCAACACTTCTCGAAGCCGCACTGCGACCCAAGACCAAGGACTAACCACGATGAAGATCTCCGCACAGTTCGCCACCTCGCTCGATTCGCCCGAGCACATCGCCATCGCTGAACGCCTGGGCTACGACCGGGCATGGCTGTTCGACACCCCGCACGAGAGCCCCGATGTATGGATGATGCTCGCACTGGCTGCCACGCGAACGCACACCATCGGGTTGGGCCCCGGTGTACTTGTACCCACCCTTAGACATCCGATGGTCAACGCCTCAGCAGCAGCAGCACTTTCGGCCCTGGCGCCGGGGCGCGTCGCCGTTGCTTTCGGCACGGGTTTCGCCGGGGCCCGCGCGTTGGGCGCCAAGCCGAGCAGTTGGTCGTTCCTCCGCGATTACGTGCGCGCATTCCGCGGCCTGCTCAACGGCAACACCGTCGACTGGGATGGGTCTGCGATGCGGATGATGCATCCCGATGGATTCGCGCCGGCCCGACCCGTCGGCATCCCTATTCTCATTTCGGCGCTGGGGCCAAAGGGACTGACCGTCGCAAAAGAGTTGGCCGACGGTCTGTTCACCGTGAACGGCGAGACCGGTTCCGCTCCGGAATTCAGCTGGGCCGCACTGGGTGTGCATGGCACCGTCCTTGCCGATGGCGAGCCGCTCGATTCGGACCGCGTTCGTGCGGCGGCAGGACCCGGCAACGCACTGGCCTATCACGCGACTCATGAGTTCGGAGGCGATGTCACCGGGCTACCCGCTGGTGAGGTGTGGCTCGACGCCATCAGCCAAACGCCGCGACACGAAAGGCATTTCGCTATCTACGACCAGCATCTGGTCGATCTGAATGACGCCGACGTCGCAGCGTGGACCGCCGGCAGTTGGAAAGCGATCCCGCAGACCACACTTACCGGGACCGCTGACGAGCTCGCTGGGCGCCTCGCCGAGATCGCCAGACAGGGCATCACCGAGGTGATCTACCAGCCCACCGGCCCCGACATCGCTGGCGAACTCGAAACATTCATCGCCGCGGGCCGAAGGTCGAACCGCTTAGCGGCGGCTGGATGACTGTCGCTTGCTTTGCGTGTGCGCCCATGGTTTTGAGTGTGCGCCTAGGGCGGCGACACGCCGAGCGGGCCCGCCCAGGATGCACACTCAACGCAAAGGGCTAGCCGCTGTCGGCAGGGTCGAGAAGTTGCACCTCTTCGAGGTCCATCTCGGCCTGCAGCTCGCGCAGCACAATGTCGTCGATGACCTTCTGATTGCGCAGCACGGTGATGGCGCGGCGCTTGTGGTCGAGCACCCCAAGACGTATCCGCCGGACCAGATCGTCGCGTCTGGCCAAGTCGTCCGTCGACTCGTCGTCGCCTTCCATCACCAATGCGGCGTGCTCGTCGTATTCCTTTTGCAAGCGGCTCAACATCTTTGGGCTGGCGCCCAATTCCTCGGCGACCATCGGCAACGCGTCCAGGGCGGCTTTGGCGCCGACGCTGCGGGCCAGTTGCAGCTCCTCGCAGTAGGTGGCGTCTTGGGGCATCTTCGCCCAGCGCACCACTGCGGGCAGGCTGATGCCCTGGACCAGGACCGTGATCAGGATGACGACGACCACGACGAAGATGATCATGCTGCGGTCCGGAAACGGTGCGCCGCTGAGCGTTTTCGCCGGGACGGCCAGCGCTGCGGCCAGTGACACGGCGCCGCGGAAGCCCGCCCAGGCGGTCACGAAGCGCTGCCGCCAGGTGACCCGGCGGTCGCGCTGCACTTCGCGGCGATCCAGCAGACGCAGCAGCACGGTGGTGGCCTCGCCCCAGAAAAATCGCGACGCGATGACGACACCGGTGACGGCAAGGGCAAGCAATACCGCGTGGCTAATGCCGCCGTCGACGCCGTTGACACCGCGTATTGCGCCCGGGATCTGGACTCCGACGAACACCCACAACGAACCGTTGATCAGGAACGTCGTGATGTCCCAAAACGCGAAGGACTGCAGCCGGGATCGAGCCCGGATCACGATCGGCCCCGAGTAGGTGAGCACCAGCGCCGACACCATGACCGCGACCACGCCGCTGCACTCCAGGGATTGGGCGAGCAAGAACGCCGCGAACGGCGTCAGCAGGCTCAACGCGCCTTCCTCGAGTGGGGAGTCAAGCCGCTTGCGCACCAGCGTGACCAACCCACCGACCAGCAGCCCGGCGGCGATACCGCCGAGGTACGAGCCGATGAATCGGATCACTAAATCGGTCGGGCCGATTTGGGCCCCGCCGACGGCGACGTGCACGGTGACGGCGAACAGCACCAGCGCGGTCCCGTCGTTGATGATGCTCTCGCCCTTCAGCACGGTCAGGGTTCGGCGTGGCAACCGTTTGGCGAGCCCGGCGACAGCGGCGGCATCGGTCGGCGAGAGCACAGCACCCAACACCGCGGCGGCGTGTGACTCCATGCCCATCGATCGCGCCGTCCAGGACACCGCGAGCGCGGTGGCGATCACCAGGGCCACGCTGAGCAAGACGATGACTCGAGCATTTGCCCGGATCTCGCGAATGCTCGTATTCATGCTCTCCCAGTAGAGGATCGCCGGGAGGAAGAGCAGCAGCACGACCTCGCCATTGATGTGGACGTGGCCGATTGCCGGGATCAGACCCAGCAGCGAGCCGAGGAACATGAGCAGCACTGGGGGACCCACGCGATAGCGCCGGCCCAGCACCGTTCCCACGATGACGGCGGAAACGAGTGTGACGATGACGACGAGCCCAAACACTCGCCCATCTTCCCGTACCACCTATTGGCGTGCTTCCGGGGCCGGAACACGTCATCCAGACTTAATGACGCAACGATGCGCTACGTGCAGTCGCAGCAGCAGTCGTCGCACTCGCAGCAACAGTCGCAGCCATCGCAGCAGCAGAGGCAGCTGCCGGTGCCGCCGCCTCGCTTTTTGGCCCCGGGGTCCGGTGTCTCGCCCTCACCCTCGCCGTAGGGGTTGGGGTATCCGGGGGCGCCGGTGCCGGGCCCGAAGTTGATGGGCTCCTGCTGGCCGTGCGGAGTGCCCTTCTGCGCGGTGACGCCCGCGCCCTTGAAGGTGCGGGAGACGGCGCGACGGACCTCGCTGGTGAGCAACCGGTGGGCCAGCCGTCCCTCGGTGAATTCGACGTCGGCCAGGGCCAGCTCGATGCCCAGCACCGCGTCGTCACACAGGGCGCGAGCCTCGCGCATCGGAGTTTGGGTGGCGGCCAACGGATTCCACTTGCCGCGCGCCAGGTCGTCGCGGTAGTCCTCGACCGCGTCGAGCAGATGCGCCACCCGCCCGAACAGCTGGCCGACTTCACGCAGCGGCGCCTGGTTTTGCGGGCGCCCGGCCAACACGGCGGTATACGCGAAGGCTTCGGCGACCGCGGTCTCGGTGGGCTCGGTGACCAGTAGCAGCGAGCTGCCCGGGCCCGCCGTCGCCTCGAGTTCGACCTGCCGGTCCATCGCGGCGACGAGCACACCGGTGTCGAAGCCCAGGGTGTGTCCGGTGTCGGTGCCCTGACGTACCCATCGTTCGGCGATGCGACGGGCGGCGGGTCGCACGCCGGCCACCCCGACCATGCCGTCGTGGTCGTCGACGTGGTCGCGTACCCGGGCCGCGGCCAGCGCCAGCGAGACCACGGCGGCCAGCCGCACACAGTCGCCGGTGGCCACGTCGGCGCGTTTCATCCCGCGTAGCGGGCAGCGTCCGGCCTTGCGGCGGGTGGGCTGCTCGGCGGACTGCGCCTCGACCAGCAGCGAGACGACGAGCCCGTCATAGTTGGTGGCGATCCGCGCGGCCTGACCGTAGTCGTCGCGCAGGGCCAGACATAGTCCACACAATTGGGCGGTCCAGGCCGCCGCGAGCTCGCCCCCGAGCCGGTGCCGGCAAGGCCGGATGATCCCGAACATGCACCGAAGCTACCCGACCTCCAGCAAACGCGCGATCGAAACGCCGAGCTGAGGCGTGATCCGTCGGCTTCGCCGGCGCGGCGGGAGCAAACATGCCTCTGGCGAACGTCCGCGCTGCTCGGATCGTCATCTGCGTCACCTCCGCTCCGGATCGCCGGCCGGGAACATTAGGCTGCGCGCCATAATGAAAGAGATGGCTTTCGTGAAGATCAGGTTGTTGGTGACCGTCGCGATGCTCCTCTCATCGACGTTGATGGGGTGCCAGATGGCGTCCCGGAACCCGCCGACGTCCGCGTCGCTGCAGGTCTCGATGGACGAGGTGCTGAAGCAGAGCTCTATTACGCAGAATGTGACGCTGGGGGTCGGCAACACGCTCAGACTGCAGTTGGGCTCGAACTACAGCACCCCGTTCCGGTGGATGGCGGATGCGAAGATCGGCGATCCGGGCGTCTTGAAGCAGGACAGTCACAGGTACGTGGGCCCGAGCACCGACGTGAGGGGGGCACCGGGCAGCGAGGTCTGGACGTTCATCGCGCTCAAGCCCGGGACGACGACGGTCTCCACGCATTACTCGAGCTTCGTGGGCAAGAACACCGGGCCGGTGTGCCAGTACTCGGCGATCGTGACGGTGCAGTAGGTCCTGCGGGGCGCCTGTCCGGCAAACTCCTGCGGACTGACGGCGAACTCGGCTAACGTCGGTCTGTGCTTGGGTTTCTCCGCAACTTGTCCCAGTTGAGCAACGTCCCCGCCGAGCTTCGCGAACAGCTCGAAGCCGAGGGGCTCATCTTCCTTGCCCACAAGGTCGGCGTGGTGCGGCGCTTCAG
This sequence comes from uncultured Actinomycetota bacterium, assembly GCA_963826365.1. Classification (GTDB taxonomy): domain Bacteria; phylum Actinomycetota; class Actinomycetes; order Mycobacteriales; family Mycobacteriaceae; genus Mycobacterium. The sequence continues at coordinate 1,057,751 of CAWGXA010000027.1, forward strand.
CGGCCATGTCCCCGGCGTCTTCTCCGCCTCGGGGGTTTCCCGTTACTCCGGTGCGTTCGCGTTCAGCGCGGCGCGGATTGTCGCCACCTTCCCGGCGCGTGGTGATAGCGGGCTGCGGTCCATCGACTGCGCATGGGACACGTGTAAGGGCCCGGCGACCGCGACGATCAGCGAGAAGGGCCTGCAGATCGAGATCAATCTGCATGGCGTGGATCCGGCGTTCAGTGGCTCGATGAAGCTGCACTACAAGAAGACCATTCCCGACGACGTGCTGGGCGCGTTGCCGGTGAAGTCGCTGCGGTTTCCGGTGGAGCCGGTCTTTGTGTATCGCGCCGCCGGGGTGCGGCCGAAGACGTAGGCTGTAGGTTCCGGACAGAGGAGACGCGGGATGACTACTACCGTGGACTTTCACTTTGATCCAATGTGCCCCTTCGCTTTTCAGACGTCGCTGTGGATCCGCGACGTCCGCGCACAGTTGGGGATCGACATCAATTGGCGGTTCTTCAGCCTGGAGGAGATCAACCGCGTCGAGGGCAAGAAGCATCCGTGGGAGCGTGACTGGTCCTACGGCTGGTCGTTGATGCGGATCGGCGCGTTGCTGCGTCGAACGGATATGGCGCTGCTCGACCGGTGGTATGCGGCGATCGGACGCGAACTGCACACGCTTGGCGGCAAACCGCACGACCCTGCTGTGGCGCGGCGGCTGTTGGGCGAGATCGGCGTCGATGCGGCGATTCTCGATGCGGCACTGGATGATCCGAGCACTAGCGCCGATGTCCTTAACGACCATCAGCGGGTGGTCGACGCGGGTGGGTACGGTGTCCCGACGCTCTTCATTGACGATCAGTGCCTGTTCGGACCGGTGTTAGTGGATCCGCCGACCGGGCCGGCGGCTTTGAAGCTCTGGAGCGTCGTCTCCGGCATGGCTGAGTTGCCGCATGTCTACGAGCTGCAGCGGCCGAAGTCAGCTGCGGATGCTGAGCTCATCGGCCGAAGTCTGCGTCCCTACCTGGACGGCCGGGATTGGGTCAGCATCAATCGCGGCGAAGTGATCGATGTCGACCGGCTGGCTGGTCGTTGAGTTATTGAGCTTCGGCGAGCGCCTCTTGCAGAATGTCGGTGACCACGTCGGGTCGGGCGATCAGCGGGGCGTGATCGACTTTGTGGGTATGAGTGCGGGCGTGCATGCGTTCGGCCATGAACCGTTGGGTGTCGGGGTTGATCATGCGATCTTCTTCGGCGACGAGATACCAGGTCGGTAGGTCCTTCCAGCCGGGTCTCGGGACGGGCTGCTGGATACAGGGGACGGCGATCGGTCGCTGGACCGCGGCGAGCAGGGCGTGTTCTTCGGCGGTGGCGTGCTGGGCGAAGGCCTCGCCAAAGGCGTTGGTGGGCAGCCAGATCCATCCTTGGTCGTCGGGCTTGAGTTCTGGTGCCTGCGGATGCGGGGGATTGCGGTAGAAGACGTCGGCGACGGTTTCGCCCTCGTCGGGGGCCAGGGCGGCGACGTAGACCAAGGCCTTCAGGCGGGGGTGGCTGGTGGCGCCGATGACGCCGCCGGCATAGGCGTGACCGGCGAGGACGACGGGTCCTTCGGTTCGGTCGATGGCTCGCTGCACTGCCTGCACGTCATCGTCGAGCGTGGTGAGCGGAATGGGTGCGGCGATGACTTGGGTGCCAGCTTGCTGCAGTTTTTGGATGACTCGCCCCCAGCTTGACCCGTCGGCCCAGGCTCCGTGGACGAGAACGACGGCGGTCATGCGGGCTGGCTTTTCGGATTGGGATGCACAGCCCAAAAATATGTCAGGTGCCGTCGCGGGTCAACCGTTGCGCTCACTCGGTGGCGAACAGAACGCCTGGGTTGAGGATGCCGGCTGGGTCGAAGCTCGTGGTAACTTACTTCCTTCGCCCCGAGCGGAGTCCTGGATTGGCCCGCAATGAAGGCATTTCGGCGCTGGTTATCGCGCGAGCTCTATATCTGGTCAACTCGCATCTACGAGGACTGGCACGATGTCGAACTCACCGCTCCCGACGGCGAACGTATACGGTTCGGCTGCTACGGCGATCTCACCGCATGGTGGCCTGACCGTTGGGAGTTCCACTGCTCGTGTGCGGACGAGCAATAAGGGCGCGACGAGACCAAGCTCACTAGGCGGGTGGCGTTTTGCCCGCCTCTGAGCGACAAAGTCGCTCACTCGGCGGCGAAGAGAACGCCCGGGTTGAGGATGCCGGCTGGGTCGAAGCTCTGTTTGATCCGGTGCATGAGCTCGACCTTGGCCGGGTCTTCGAGTTTGAGGTAGTACGGGCTCTTGGCGCGGCCGAGGCCGTGTTCACCGGAGATCGCGCCACCCAATTCCATTGCCAGCGCGAAGATGTCGGTCAGCAGCTTCTTCTTTTGGTCCGGTTCCTTGCAGAAGATCGCCAGATGCACGTTGCCGTCACCGGCGTGCCCGCAGCCCACTGCGGCGCCGCCTGCTGCTGCGGCCAGTCCGCGGGCGGCGGCAAGGAACTTCGGCATGGCGCCGCGCGGGACGACGGTGTCGATGAGGTCGTCGGCGCCCATCGCCTTGAGCGTCCAGAACGCGTTCTCGCGCGCCTCGATCAGCTTGCGGGCCGAGCCGCCTTCGAGGACATAGGCGTCGAGGGCGCCCAGCTCGGCGACCAATTCCCCGGCCCGCTCGACGTCCTCGTCCAACCGGTCGGCGGTGAGATTCTCAAGTGCCACAACGAGATACGCCTCGCAATTTTCGCGGATCTTGTCGGGGATGCCGAGCTCGAGGTTCTGGGTGTGCACGAGTGCGGCCATCGTCAGGTTGTCGATGTATTCCAAGATGTAGGGGACCAGCCCGCTGGCGAGGATCTTGGGGACCGCGACCATGACTTGGTCGAAGTCGGCGAACGGAGCGAGCACGGTGGCGCTGTGGTCGAGGCGGGGGTGAAGCTTGACGATCACCTCGGTGGCCAGGGCCAGGGTGCCTTCGGAGCCGACGATCAGTTGGGTCAGGTCGTAGCCGGTGGAGACCTTGGCGATCTTGCCGCCGGTGCGGATGATTTCGCCGGTCGGCAGCACCGCCTGCAGTCCGAGCACGTTGTGGCGGGCCACCCCGTACTTGACCGCGCGCATCCCGCCGGCGTTGGTGCCGACATTGCCGCCGACGCTGGACGACAGCTCGCCGGGATGGACCATGTAGCGCAGCCCGGTGTCGGCGGTCGCGGCGTCCAGTTCGAGCAGGGTGACCCCGGGTTGGACGACGGCGACCTGGTTGGTGGTGTCGACCTCGAGGACTTTGTTCATCCGCTCGAAGGAGATCACCAGCCCGTTCTCGATCGGGACCGCCGCGCCGGACAAGCCGCTGCCGGAGCCGCGTGCCGTTACTGGAATCTGTTGTTCGGTCGCGGTTTTCAGCAGTGACGCCACTTCTTCGGCGGTGGCCGGCTTGGCGACGTAGCCGGGCTTCTGCGGCGCCGTCGTCAAGACCTCGTCGTGCCAGTAGTCCTCGGGGATCGCATCGCCGGTCAGCAGGTTGTGCTGCCCGACGATGTCCGCGAACTGCGCTGTTATGTCGCTCACGGCTGCGGCTGCTCTAACAACCGCAGCGGGTGCAAGCCATCGACTGCGCCGACGAACGGCGGATGGATGCTGTAGCCGATCATGCGTTGGATGTCGTCGGAGACCGTTCGCGCGACGTCGCGCGGTATCGAGAGGGTGTAAGTCTCCATCGGTCGCAGCCACGGTTGGCAGTATTGGGCGGTGACGGCAAGCCGCGCGTGGTCGGTGGTGTTGGCGCCGCCGCCGTGCCACAGCGTTCCCACGAAGAAGACGCACGAGCCGGCGGGCATGACGACAGGCAGCGCGGCATCGTCCGGCCCGGGCGGGCGGCTTGGCCAGTGATGGCTGCCGGGGATTACCACCGTGGCGCCGTTGTCGGCGGTGAAGTCGTCGATCGCCCAGATCGTCGCGGCGGCCAACGGCGCCCGCGGCCGCGGAATCGGGTAGAAGCCGTCGTCATGGTGGGGCAGCTGCGCAGCCTCTCCAGGCTGAATGTTGATGGCCTGCAACGCTGAAAGCAGGTAGTTGGGCATCAGGAGCCGATCGAGCACCGCCAGCACACGCGGATGATCGACAAGCCGGTCGCACATGCGCGTCCTGCTCAACACGCTGTAGATGCGCTGGGTGCGCCGTCCTTCAAAGGCGTTGCGCCCGGTAGGCCCGAGCCAGGGGTCGACAACCTCGCGGATCTGCTGACACTCGTCCGCGCTGAGAAGGTTCTCCCAGATGACGTAGCCGTCGCGGTCGAGGGCCGCCATGTCGGCGTCGACGAGCGCGGGGTCGACTGAGGCGCCGCTGCTCGGTGTCCACTTGTACCGGCCCGCCAAGTCGCTCTTGAGGTCGTCCAGCGTCGTGACGGGGTCGTCATCGATGCTCATGTACCCGACAGTGGACCCAACTTGACCGCTGGTCAAGTGACGGTGCTGGACGGGCCATCGGCGTTGGATCAGTCACCACGGGCGTGGCGTTTTGCGACTTTCTGCGGGGGAGAAGGTGACCGGCAGCGTGCCCAGCCCGGTCATGCTCGGGTTGCCCAGGTATTGGTGGACGCCGTTGTGGTCGACCTCGTAGTCGGGGATGCGGTCGAGCACCGCCTTGACCATGACCTCGGACATCAGCCGCGCCAGGTGCGAGCCGATGCAGCGATGCGGTCCGAGCCCGAAGGCGACGTGGCGGTTGGGGGTGCGATCCAGAACGATTTCGTCGGCTCGCTCGAATTCGCGCTCGTCGTGGTTGGCGGCCAGCCAGCTGATGATGACCTGGTCGTTCTTTCTTAAGCGTTGGCCGCCGAGTTCGACGTCTTTTGTGACCGTGCGGCTCAGCGTCTGGTTGACCGAGAAGTAGCGCAGGAATTCGTCGGTGGCGGTGCGGTAGAGCTCCGGGTGGTCGATGAGTTGTTGGCGCAGCTCGGGGTGGGTGCCCAGGTGCAGCAGGGTCAGCGCGGTTTGCGAGGTGGTGGTGTCGACGCCGCCGGCGATGAGGTTCCAGAGGATGTTGAGCAGCTGGTCGTCGTCGAGGCGCTTGCCGTCGAATTCGAATTGGATGAGGAAGCTGGTCAGGTCGGCTTTCGGGTTCGGCGCGTCTGGTGGCCGCGATACTCGAGGACTTCTTGCATCATGGCGGGGACTTTGGCGATGGCGTCGGCGTACTCGGGGCTGTCTTGGGGGACGGCCATGACGGAGTGGAAGAGGTTGGCGTAGAGCTGCCAGTTGTCGTAGGGCAGGCCCATCAATTTCATGGTGAGGATGGCCGGGACCGGGCTGGCGTAGTCGAGCACCAGGTCCATCTGGCCGTCTTTGATCTTCTGGTCGAGGAACCAGTGCGCCTGTTGCTCCATGAACGGCTTCATCTTGTCGACGGCGCCCGGCGAGAAGAACGGGGCCAGCGCGTGCCGTAGGGCCAGGTGATAGGGGCCGTCGACCTCGCCGATGCCCAGGGCCGGTTGGCCTTCGGGGCGGGGGACGCCCATCTCGCCTTGGTAGTCGACGCCGTCTTCGGCGTTGGGTTCGTATTTGTGGGCGAAGGTGTCGCCGTCTCGGGCCGATTGGCTGACCGCGTCGTAGCTGCTGAGGAACCAGAAGCCGTCGTAGTTCTCGTTCCAGGCGACCGGGCATCGTTGTCGCAGTTCGGCATTGATGGTCTGCTGGTTGAGGTTGAACGCGTCGGAGTGGTGGTCGAAGTCGACCACCACGTCGTCGGTGACGTCGGGACGTGTCGTCATTGAAAGCCCTCCAACATGGCGTCGGCGATCGCTTATTAAGCTATCTTTGCATTATTACGCTTTTGACGGCGGCGAGGCTACGGAAGGTCGTAATGACAAGTCATCGAACGGTTTTCAACCACGTCGGATTGTGCGTCGCGGATCGCGAGCGGTCACGCCGGTTCTACGAGGGCCTGCTCGGGTTTCAGTTCTGGTGGGAACTCGACCCGCCCGACAATCTCACCGCCCAGGTGGTGCAGCTTCCCGAGCCACTCGGGGTGCATGCGACATACTTGGTGCGGGACGGCTTCGTGCTCGAACTCATCGACTACTCGAAGCGCGAAGTGCACGCCGGGGCGGAGCGCGTCATGGATGAGATTGGGCTGACGCATATCTCGTTCTCGGTGTCCGACATCGCTGCCGTGTTGGCGAAGGTCGCGGAGTTCGGGGGAACGGTGGTCGACGCGGCGGTGTCGGAAGCGATGGCGATGATCCGGGACCCGGACGGGCAGCTGCTGGAGTTGGTCTCGGATGGGTGGCTGGCGGCGTTGCCGCCGCGGCCGTAGGGCGTTTCGTTTAAGCGCGGCGGGATCGACCGTTTCGTGCCGCCACGAGGGCACCCGTTTATGCACTCTCAATTCGTTGGTCGTGGGTTCGAGGCCCCGCCCGCGCTACCGAGGGAGCTCCCCGGACAAGTCTGCCACTCAGTGGTGGGTGTCGTCCTCGTGGGTTGCCGAGAATGTCGGGGTAAGCCACGCATTTGGCGCGATGGGATCCGCGTGCGTGATAAGAAGTCCGGCATAGGTCCCGGAGGGTCTGCGCGTAGGTGCTGGCTTGAAGGAGACATTGTGACTGTGCCGGCTGGCTGGTATCGCGATCCATGGGGCCAGGCTGGGCTCCGCTGGTGGGATGGTGGTCAGTGGACGGCATTCACCGACGGGCCAGCGCCGCCAGGTGGCAATGAGGCGACGGGGCAGCAGGTCGCTCCGGCGTTGCACCCTGCGTCGATGGGCGCTGTTGAGCTTGATGTGCCGTCGTATTCGGATGTCGCTGTGGGAATTTCGGGTACGGGGCGAGTTTCACAACAACCGGTACGAGGGTTCCTCCTGGGATCTCCGACGACCTTGTCGTAACTGATGAGTTCGCGAGTGCGCTCACGCTGCTGGCCGGAGGTTGTCATGTCTTTCTGACAGGTAAAGCGGGCACTGGCAAGTCGACGCTGATCCGCCAATTCATGCGTACGACAGACCGCAACGTAGTCGTCCTCGCACCGACTGGGATTGCGGCTCTGAACGTCAACGGCTACACCATCCACCGCCTGTTCAGCTTCCGTACGACGACGACGCTCGACGACGTTCGCAGTGGCGACTACCGTCCTATGCGGTTCGCGAAGACGCTCGCTTCGCTTGACACTCTGATCATCGACGAAGCCTCAATGGTGAGAGCCGACCTGTTCGACATGCTCGCTGCCGCGCTCGAAAGATTCGGTCCGAGACCCAGAGAGCCGTTCGGCGGTGTGCAGGTCGTGTTGGTGGGAGACCTCTACCAGTTGCCGCCTGTGGTTACCGAGGCCGAGGCCGCCTATTTCTCGACCAGGTACAAGACCCCGTATTTCTTCTCGGCGGACAGTTTCCAGCGGGACCACTTTCCGACCATCGCGTTGACGACCGTGTTTCGCCAGCTCGGCGACGAGCGGATGACCTGATTCTCAACGACATCCGTGAAGGCGTGTTGGTTGGACATGCGCACGACCAGCTCAATGCCCGAACCGATCCCGATTTCGTACCGCCGGACGGCGAATTCTGGCTGACATTGGCGCCGACAAACAAGATCGTGTCAGCCCGCAATCGGCAGCACCTCGAACGACTACCCGGAGACGAGGTGGTGCACCCCGCACGGCAGTCCGGTGACCTTCGCTTGTTCGAACCCCCCGCCGAGGAGGATCTGCGTTTCAAAATCGGTGCCCAGATCATGATGCTCAACAACGATCAATCCGATCGATGGGTCAACGGCACGATCGGACGCATCACTGGCGTGAGCGCCGTCGACCAACTCATGGTCACCGTGGAGTTCATGAACGGGGCCAGCGAAGAGGTGAACCCATACACGTGGGAAGCGACTCGGCCGGTAATAGATGGCGGTTCGCTGCGCCACGAGGTGATCGGCTCATTCACGCAGCTGCCCTTTAAATTGGCGTGGGCGATCACAATCCACAAAAGCCAGGGCCAAACTTTAGATCGGCTCGTCGTCGACCTCACGGGTGGCACGTTTTCGTTCGGACAGCTCTACGTCGCGTTGAGTCGGTGCACATCGATGAACGGGCTCGTACTAAAGCGACCGGTTCTGCCCAAGGACCTGAAGACGGATCGACGGATCGCGCGATTCTTGAACGCGTCGGTGTCACAAATCAAGTTCGCCGCCTGTGTGCGATCGGCATCCTGACCGTGGGCGAAGAGGGATGGGCGTCGCGGCCGAGGCCTGTCGAACTTGCCGTTGCCTTCGACGACGGTACGGCTTTGAGCACCGTCGTCAATCCTCAACGCGACCTCGCCGACGCACGACAGGCCTATGGCATCACGGCGTGCGATGTTCTCTTAGCTCCACGCTGGTCGAAGCTTGGGCTGTCATTACACCGATGTTGACGGGCTGCACACCTGTCGGTCTAGGGATTGACGAGACGCTGGGCTTCATCGACTTCGAACTGAAGCGGCTTGGTCACGTCACCTCGATGCCGTTGGGAGTGGACGTGCCCCTCGCGGCAATCGATCCTGAGCGTCGCCACGCATTATCTGGCGGCACCGCTCTCGGACGAGCTGTCGCGGCCCTAAACGCTGTAACCAGTTCAGGTTTGGCCGATGTGGGTTCGACGGCGTTCAGTGCACCTGCGCCGTCCGAAACGTTGAGTGGTCTTCTGGTAAGCCGCAGTCGCGACACCCCGACGCCCGCGTCAGTACACCTTCCCGCGCTATCGGCTCTACTTGACGTCAGCCGCGGGGTCGGGCCGGTATTGCTCGGACACGCGACTGCGGCGGATGTCCGGGCACGTGGCGGAGCAGCCGCCGATACGTCGTGGACTGCCGCTGCTCGGCATTCGGTGGCAGGACATTTGCGGGCCGCTGCATCGCGAGTAAGGCTCACCGGCGAGGCGATGACCCGTCTACGTGAAGCCGGAGAGAATCTGCTAGGCATCGAGATCTTCGATGCGTCAATCGGCTTGGCCCTCAACCGTGGCGAAATCACCTCGGTTCTCATCCCGGGCGCCCGCATTTGCTTCACGGGCACGGCGAAGAATGCTGCAGGAGAGGCTTTGTCGAAGGATGAGATCGAGGAGATCGCTAGATCTGCAGGGCTCACACCGGTCAACTCGGTGACAAAGTCGAAGTGTGACGTTCTGGTCGCTGCGGAGCTGGACAGTCAGTCCGGCAAGGCGGGTAAGGCTCATGAGTTTGGCAAACCCGTGTTCTGCGCTGACGAGTTTCTTCGCCTGGGTCGAATCTAGGCAGCGACTAACACGCTGAAGGTATAGCGGCTCGAATAGTGCGCGTTGGATCGACCTTGGACAGGTGGGACTTCGGCGACGAATTCAAGTTGGCAAGGACACGGTGAGATCGACGGGCAGCAAACGAGGTGCCGTGTCGCCGTCGGCAAGGTGCTTTTTTGAGGTGCGGATTGTCTCGATGCGGGACCACGCATCCGCCATAAGCGCCACCCATCGGGCTACGGACGCCATCTCGGCAACGAACGGTTCGGGGTTCACACCACGAGGCGGAGCAGGCAACGCTGTCCAAATCGAGAGGTTCCGGCAGCTCCGGCCGCCCGATCGGGGCACGCGGATTACCTGCGGCGGTCTTGGAAGCGCAGTGCTTCTTATCCAGTGCCGCGATGACGTCTCTCATGATGCTCAATGTGACATTGAGGTCGACCACTCCGGCAGCAAAGTCTGCGAACTCCGTCGCCGCGGTTCCAGCTCTCCGAATGGTTGAATGACCCGGGCAGCCACAAGCTTACGTAACACGTCGACGTCGTCGGTGACCCAAGCGCCACAAAGGCGCGCAATTGGAGTCGACGGAGCGACATCGACATGCCATACCGCTGAGGCATCTTGGCCATAGCGCACGATCGCGATCAAGTCTGCAGCTTCCGGCACGGACCCTCCTTGGTCGTCGCGCGTGATCATACGGTTAGACCCTGACACTCGTATTCGATCAAGTGGCGGAACCTGTCTGGGCGGGAGTGGATCTAATATCCATCACACGTCGGGTGCGTAGGCGTTGTTCCCTGTCTCTGTGCAGTTCCCGTGACAGCTACGCATTGGGTTTGGCGTGGGCCCGAAGCCGCGGTGCCAACCCGCTCGCTCGTACCACTCGGCGCGCGATCGCCGCGCGCACCGCCGACTCGGGGCCGATCACGCGGATGTGCATTTGGCCGGGTCACCGCGGTATAGAACAACTCTCGTGTCAGCAGCCGCGAATCCTCCTGCGGCAAAAGCACTGTGACCTCATCGGCCTGGCTGCCCTGGCTCTTGTGGATCGTCATCGCATGCATGGTGTCGACGTCCGACAGCCGGCTGGTCGCGAACTCGTGCTGCTCCGTCCCGCGATCGCCGCGCGCAAGACTCCGTCGCGCACCACCGTGACACCGGTATCGCCGTTGTACAGCCCCAGCCCGTAGTCGTTCGCCGTCACGAGCACCGGCCGGCCCGCATACCAAGCCGACCAGATCGGCTCGCCGGTCTCTTCGGCCAACCACCGCTCGACCTGACGATTCCAGTGCCGCACCCCGTAAGGTCCGCGTCGGTGTGCACACAGCAGCCGGTGCTCGTCGAGCGTTCCCAGCGCTACATCGGCATCACCGAGGATCGCTGCTTCGCGCAACCGAAGAGCATGCGGCACAAGCACTTTGCGCAGAGCGTCGGTGGGCTCGTCGGTGTCGATCCACTCGATGTGGTCGCCGCCGGCGCGCAACACGTCGATGGCGTTGTCCGCATCGCCGTCCCGGATCGCCGCCGCCAGCGCGCCGATCGACTCGCCGAACCGGTGCGACGTCTTCAGCGCGGCGAGCTTCGGTTCGCCCAGCCCGTCGACCAGATCGGCGAGCACCGCGCCCGCCTCCACCGACGCCAACTGGTCCGGATCGCCCACCAGGATCAGCCGTGCATCCGGGCGTACTGCCTCCAACAGCCGCGCCATCATCGTCAACGACACCATCGACGTCTCGTCGACCACGATCACGTCATGCGGCAGCCTGTTGGCTCGGTGGTGTCGGAATCTCGCCGAAGTATCCGGCCGGCTGCCAAGCAGCCGATGCAGCGTCGTTGCCTGCAGACCCGACAGCGCTGCTGGTCTGCCGCATCCAGCTTGTCGATTTCGAGCTGCACCGCCTCCTGCAGCCGGGCCGCCGCCTTGCCCGTCGGTGCCGCCAACGCGATCCGCAACCGCGTGCCCCCCGCGAGCAACGCCAACAGCCTCGCCACCGTCGTGGTCTTGCCCGTGCCCGGGCCACCCGTCAGCACCGTCAGCCCTTGCGACAGCGCGATTTCCGCCGCCGCACGTTGTTCCTCGAAGCCGGCAGGGAACAGCCGATCGATGTCCGCCGACACCTGCTTTGGCTGGCCGAGACCATCCGCAGCACGTCGTCGCAGACCTGCTGCTCTTCGAGCCAGTACCGGTCGAGATACAGCAGATCGCCGTCGACGCGGAGCGCCGGCGGCGTCCCCGGCAGCGGGCTCGCCCGCACAGCCGCCAGCCAGTCATCGATATCCGGCCACGGCAGGCCCTCGAGGCCGACCTGCTCTTCGACAGACCGCAGGTCCACACAAACCGAGCCGTTGCGCAGCGCCCGCACCACCAAAGCCACGGCGAGCGCTACCGTCTCGTCGGTCTCGGAAGCGAGCGCGGCGAGTCGTTGTGCCACATGCACATCCGATGACTCGATTACTTCGGCATCGGTGAACTCGCGCAGCAGCCCCGTGGCGCCGCGCGCCTGCCGCCATTCGACCGCCGTCATGCTGCCGCCCGCCCGCGTCGAGCAGATCCGACAGCGCGATGATCAGCGACGCCGGCGGCTGCCAACTGAACACGCCCGCGGGATGCCGTCGACTACAGGAGTGTCCGGCTCCGCACATCCCGCGCAAGAAGAGATAGAGCACTCCGCCGAGATGGTGCTCGGGGGAGTAACCGGGCTGCCGCCACCGCAGGAACCGATGCAGCACAACGCTGTACAACAGCGCCTGCAGCGGATAGTCCGAGTGCAGCATCGCCTCGGCCAGCCGCGGCTGCGCATAGTCCGCCGCCGTCAGCGGACGCGCCGGTCGCCCAGCCAGTTCGTCTTGTAGTCGACCACCACATACCGGTCGCCGACCCGCAGCACTGCGTCCACCGAACCCGACAGATACCCCCTCAACGGCTGGCCGCCCAGCGCCGCCCCGGTCAGCCGGTCCGCGTACGACGCCAGCGGATCGTCCGCTGGCAGATGCACCCGCAACAACTCACCGACATGCGCCAGCCGAATCTCCGGTGCCGCGGCTCGCAGATCCCCGCCCGCCAACGGGAATTCGAAGTCCATCTCCCGCATCCGATCCTTCAGGCCGATCTGCCGCAACGTCAACCCATCGGCCAGCGGGCCCAGCGGAGTGTCGTGCATCGGCACCATCGCGGCCGCCAAATCGGCGGCCGGCACGTCGACCGGCCACCACACCGAATGCTCGCGGATCTGGGTCTCCAACTCGGCTGCCAGGTCGGCAGCGAACGGGTCAGCCGTCTCCAACACTGCGTGCACCAGCGAACCGAACTTCGCCCCCGTCGGCAGCTCCGCCATCGGCGATGGCACATCGGCGCCGACCGCCGACGGCACCAGCGGAATGTCGGCGACCTCGTCGTCCAACTCGATCAACCTCGGGCTCGCTGCTCACCGGCGTCGCCTCGGCTGCGCGGATCAGGCCCGAGTATGAGGTTCGCCGCCACGACGTGTCGATCGACCGGTGGAAGTGCCGTGCATCGAGGTCGGGCGGCGTCGCGCGGCGCGGCAGCGGGGGTACCGGCCGCACCACCGACTCCTCGATCACCGGCCCGCCCGCGGCCTCCCATTCCTTGAACCGCGCCATCGCATCGTCATCGGAGAGCTTGTCCGGCGAGCAACGGTCGGGCACCGACGACTCGCCCGGCCGGCGCCCGCGCAGCAGTCGCGACAGGCCGCCGTTCGGCTCGTCGTAGGACGGCGCCCACCACGCGACCACCTGAGCCTGCGCCCGCGTCATCGCGACATAGGTCAGCCGGCTGTCGTCGCTGGCAGCCTCGGCGCGGCCGAACCTCGAGACGGCGTTGAAGTCGGGGCTGTCGCTGCCGCCGATATGCAGGCATCGGGTGTCGCCATCGTGGAACAGGATCAACTCGCGGTTCTGGACATTGCGGTTGAACGCGAATGGCAGATACACCATCGGGAACTGCAATCCCTTGGCGACCCACACCGTCATGATCTGCACCGCCGCGGCATCGGTGTCGAGGCGGCGCGCGCGTTCGGTTGCGCCGCTCTGCTCTTCGCGCTGCGCGCGCAGCCAATCACGCAGCGCGGGCAGGTTGAAGTGCTCCCGATGCGCGACCTCCTGCAGCAGCTGCGTCATATGCGCCAGGTCGGTCATCTGCCGCTCGCCGCTCGCGCCACGACAGCACCCTGTCGGCCATGCCGTCCAACTGCGCCGCCTCGAAGATCGCGGCTACGCCCCGCTCGCGTGCGTGACCTGCCCACTCCCGCAACGTCTCTGCGATCTCATCGGTGAGCTTGTCGCCGCCTTCGACGAGGTCCTCGGCGGTCTTGCCGAAGAACATCGTCGCCGCCGCGGCCCGCACCAGCCCGGAGCGGTGCGGCTGGTCGAATGCCTCGAGCAGGCACAGCCAGTCCTCTGCGGCCTCGGAGTCGAAGATGTCCGAGTCGCCGGTGTACACCGCCGGGATGCCTGCGTCGCCAGCGCGCGATAGCATGCGCGGGCGTCCTTGTGGCTTTCCACGATCACCGCGACGTCGCGGGCCTCCAGCGGCTCTACCGTCGAATGTCGCTCCGCTGGCCAGTAGTTCGCCGATGTCGGCGGCCAGGTCTTGCGGGATGTGGGTGCGGAGTCGTCGATCGGGAGCGTTCTGAGTCCCGCTGCGGCCGAACGTCTCCCGCCCCACGACCCGCAAACGGAACGGGTCGTTGCACGGCGCGCCAGCCAGCCGTGAACCGGCGTGTTGGGCCTCGACGTCGTGCACGATGATCCGCGGGTCACCGAGCGCCGCCCGCTCAGCACGGTTTGCAGCCGATTCGACCAGTGCACCGTCGCTGCGCCAGTTCGTTGCCGAGGGTCTTTCGCGCACCGGCGGTTTCGGCCGCCTTCAGGTAGGTGACGATGTCCCCGCCGCGGAACGCGTAGATGGCCTGCTTCGGATCGCCGATCAGGATCAGCGTGGATCGGCCGGTGAATGCCCGGTCGATGACCTTCCACTGCACCGGGTCGGTGTCCTGGAACTCGTCGACCATCACGATCGGCCACCGCTGGTGCATCCGCACCTGAGCCGGGGAGTCGTCGGCATCCAGCGCATCGGCGAGCCGGCTCAGCAGGTCGTCGTAACCGAGGATGCCGTGGCTGCGCTTACGAATATCGAGCTCCGCCAGAACATCTTTCGCAAAGTCGATACATACCGCGGCGCGCGAATCCGGGAGCGGGGTCTAAAGGCCGCAGTTCTGTCGCGGGATTATTGACCACCTCGCGCGCCAGTCGCAGCGCATCGGCGTGGCTCAGCGCGGGTCGTCGCGCTCCTGGCCGAAGTGGCGGAGGTAGAGATCGTCGACGATCTCGGTGACCAATTCGTCGAGACTTTCGACCAGCGTCACGCCGGCGTCGGTGTCGCCGGCGACGCCCAGCGATCGAAGGACCATCTGGCAGAACTGGTGCGTCGTGGCGATGGTTGCGGCGTCAAATCCGGCTAGGGCGTCGCGCAACCGTTGACGCCGGTCGCGGCGCTCGTCCTCGCTGCCGGTGACCAGCTGCTCGATGACTTGGTTGTCGCCGATCAACGATGGGTCATCGAAAGCTGCTACCGCATCGACGATTTGGCACCGCACACGGTCGCGCAGTTCCTGAGTGGCCGCGCGGCCGAACGTGATCAACAGCATCTCATCCAGCGTCGCCACGCCCTCGGCGACATACCGCGTGACCAGACCGGCCAGCGCGAACGTCTTGCCGGTGCCGGCGCTGGCCTCCAGCACGGTCGTCGTGCGCGCGGCGGGCAGCTCGCCCAGCAGATCGAAGTGGTCCATCACGCGTCCGATAGCTCTCAGCATCGGCAGCCACAATCGGGCAGGCGTAGTCGTCCAGACCCTTGTCGATGAGGACGGCAAGCCAGGCACCCTTACCCCACGCCCGCTCGTGCGCGGGCTCTTGGTCCTCACCGGGGTAGCGGTTGGTCTGCCAGCGGTACCTCGCTGCCTGTTCGGGATCCGCTGTGGCATGCCGGGCCTCCGCCCAGGCGAACGAAGTCTTGAGCGGCAGCGGTAACGGTTCTCTGCGTCCCGCGTCGTAGATCGCGATCAAATCCGCCAGCAGCTCGATCGGGCTCCGCGGGCGGCCCAGATCTTCCTGCCGTGGGCGTGGTCCTCGCTGCGCCGGCCGATGCAGACCGCGGTCCAGTCGCGAGCGGAGCATGGGCGTGCAGAGCCAGCAGCGGAATCCACGACTGCGAGCAGATGTCGTCCGTCGAGCTTCGAGTAGGTCACCGAGACCAGCCGGTCGCCGAAAACCGGTGTCACCGTGCCGGTCAGCCTGCCGTCCCGCCGAGATCGATGTCGACGTCGATCGCTTCGGGCACTGCTTGGCGGTAGGCCGCAGCGGCCTCCGCCAACGCGCCGCCTGGTCGCGGATCTCGGTGGCCTTGCGCCATCCCAACCGGCCAGGCGGCAGCGTGCCGCGGCGCCATTCGGCCTCGCGAGCCTGGGCGAGTTCCATGCCGTGCAGCATGTCGTGCAGCATCCGGTCGCCGACCGTCCACTCTTCGAGCGCGTCGATGTCGACGGGCATGGCGTCCTCGACCCCGTCGACCTCCCACGGCAGCGTGTAGTCGAGCGCGCGGAAGAATCCCTTCACCGGATCTCTGAAGAAGCCGAGCAGATCGGCGAGCATCACATCGTCGGGCGGGGAAGCGGGCAACGGCCCGGGGAAGAACGGCGGCCGTTCGGCGCGGTCACCGGCAGCGGCGCGGGCCGCCGAGCAGCACGGTCGGTGTCGAAAGTGAACGGCTCGCCGGGGATCAGCTTGCCCGGCATGACATTGCGAATATCGAAGGGCTGCAACGGATGTTTGACGACGATCTGATCGCGAACCTTCTCCGGCGTCGTGACGTCGAGCGTGTCAAGCAGCTCGGCCAGCGGCACCGCGGGCGGCCGCTCCTGGCCCGAGTATTCGTTGGCGCCGGTGTAGGTGATGACCAGCTTCTCGGTCGCGGCGCCGATCGCGTCGAGCAGCAATTGCCGGTCCTCGGAACGGATATCGCGCTCGCCGGTCATCGGGTCGCGGGCCAGCACGTCGTCGCCGTCGACGACACCCAGCCGCGGGAACACGCCGTCGTCCAGACCGACCAGGCACACCACGCGGTGCGGCACCGACCGCATCGGCACCATCGTGCAGACGGTCAGGGTGCCGGTGCGGAAGTTGGCGCGGGTCGGCCGTCCCGCGAGGTGGCGTTCCAGCAGCGCACGGATGTCGGGGAGCCGCATCAAAGTCTCGCCTCGCGAGCCGGCCTTCTTCAGCACTTCGCCGAACTCGCGCTCCAGTTGGCTGATCTGCCAAAGGTCGTCGTCGTCGACGCGGGCGAGCATGCGATGCCGTCGGTGAGCGCGGTCAACCAGTCGCGCAATGGCTGTGCGCCGGTGAGGGATTCGACAACGTGCTGCAGCCGGTCGACGTATTCGGCGAGCTGACCGGCGAGTTCGACACGGTTGCTGCTCGACGTCGTCAAGCGGCAGCGCGGTGTCGATCCAGGCGTGGGAGTCGTCGGACATGGCGACGCCGGCGAGCACGCGGTCGATACCGAAACGCCAAGTGTTCTGGACGAAGTCGACGCCGAACGGTCGCGGTGCTCGCGGTCGAAGCCCCAGCGGATGTTGGACTGTCGCACCCAGCGGGTGATGTCCTCGAGATTGTCGTCGGTGAACCCGAACCGGGCGCGTACCGGCGCGGCCTGCGCGAGGTTGAGGACTTCGGTGGATGTCGCCCGCCCACCGGCGAGCGCGAGCAGCTGGGACGCGACGCCGAGCAGCGGGTTGGTCTGGACCAGCGATCGGTCGGCGAGCCGCACCCGCAGCCGGTGCGCGGGGTGGACGCCCTTGATCATGTCGCCGAGCCCGAAGCCGGCGACGATCAGCGGCGCGTAAGTCTCGATGTCAGGGCACATGACGAGGATGTCGCGGGGTTCGAGCGTCTTGTCGTCGGCAAGGAGTCCCAGGAGCACCTCGCGCAGCACGTCGATTTGTCGCGCCGGGCCGTGGCAGCTGTGCACCTGGACGGAGCGGTCGTTCCGGACTGTGCAGCGCGGCCGTCGGGTCGTTCTCACATTGGCGGCGATGTCGGATTGCAGCCAGCCGAGCAGCGTGTCGGGTTTGGTTCGCCGCCAAGGTATTCGTCGGTTGCGGCTTTCGGTAGTGCGCGCTGCAGTTCTCGAAGGTCGCGGCCGAGGGTCGCGAGCAGCGGGTGTTCGACGTTGCGATGGCTGGTGTCGTCGCGGCGGGGGATCGGCCTGTGGGGGTCGGCGAGTGACTGCCAGAGGTCGTCGCTGGGATGTGGCAGCCACAGGTGCAGGTCGTGATGGGTGGCGAGCGCGTCGCAGCAGTTCGATGTCGGTGACCGCCAGCCGGGTATGGCCGAACAGCGAGATGCGCTCAGGCAGATCGGCCGGGGATTCTTGCAGTCTGGCAACGGTTTTCGCGTGGCGGACGTGCGGTGGGTCGGCGTCGATGCGGTTCAGAAGAGCTCGCCAGAGAGGCGGCTGCCAAAGGAGGTCGGAGGCGAGATCACCGCTGATATCGCTTTCCCAGTCAACAAGCAACTGTGGACGCTGTCGGGCGTAGGACGCGAACAGACCCGCGAGCCGACGCGCGACCGCGTAGCGCCGGCCCTGCCGCAGCTCCTTCTCTTCGGCGCCCTGCTCGAAGTGGCCGAGGTGGGTTGCGAGCGTGCGACACCACGGCTCGTCGAGGCTGCCATCGATAACCTCGAGCAGCGGCCAGACCATCGCATCGGGTGACCACGGATCATCGTCAACGGTGCCGGTGATCTCGGCGATCAGCGAATGCGGGATGCGGAACGACACCCCCGCGCAGACGCCGTCGGCGCCGTCGCCGCGGCCCAGCACGTGTGACAGCCGCTGGCTAAGCCACCGCTCGACGCCCTTCGCCGGCACGATGACGAGCTCTTCGGCGAACGGGTCGGGCAGCGGATCGGACAGCAGCTCGCCGAGACCGTCAGCCAGGAGGTCGGTCCGCTCGGCGCGGTGAAAATGAAGTGCCATCGACGCCACGATATGCGACCCCGCCAACGCCGGTTAGGTGTTCGCGAAGTAGCCCAGCCGGACCAGCTCGGCGGCTAAGAATCTTGTCCAACAACGCTTGCGTGTCGGCGACCTGACCTAGAGTGCCTCGAGGGTTGAACTCGGAGGTAGGGAACCGCAGTCATGTCGCTGGCAGATTGGATGACCGACACGGATTTCGAATGGCGAAACCGGCTAAAGCCCGTAAATCTCGTCATGGAAACAGATTTCTCCGCGGACGAGGTTAAGATCGCGCAGAGTAAGTACGGCGCGGCCGCGGTACACCTCATCAATCGCGGTTGGACGCACGAGAAGTTCATCAAGCGATTCCCCGCGCTGACTTTAATGATTCTCGTGGGACATGCGGCGCTCGCCTACGACCATGGTGCTTATTGGGAGAGCTTCTGGGAAGAACTCGGCATGTCGCGCGACGCGGACTTCGAGAACACGATCAGACGAAGCGTCGTCGGACTGCTTGACAAATTTTCGCTTGCGCGCTTTCCCGACATCGAACGCGAAAGCTCGCGCAAATACGTCATGATGTTGGCTTTGCATGCCGGCATTCCCGTGCACTGCCTGGGCGACCTGCTCGCGGTTATCAACGATCACATCACCCAGGGCCGCCAAGCCAAAGGCGCAGTGGTCATGGAGTGGCTCGAGGAACCAGGCAAGGAATATCGGACAGAAGCACTAACCATGCCGGTCCGGAACTTCCTCCACAATGGCGCCGAGTTCGCCGTCGATATCCTCGACCGGATCATCGAATTCGTCGAAGCAACGACCGCCGACCCGGCTCTATTTGAGGCGGATCTGGATGCGTCGACGACCGGGCTGCCAAGTGTGCTGCTCGAAGAATTGATCGTGCGGTTGCAGGAAACGCCAATTCAGTCTGTGCGCACGCACCCTGCCGCGAACCTCTCATTGCGGCCCGCAATTGTTTACAACATCGACGATGACGAGATTGTCTTGATACTCCCCACCCGCGCTGTCGAGACCGAGCTGAGTTGGCGAGTGTCGTTCGACGGGGATGTTCGCGAAGTCCAGGCTGCTCGCAGATGGGGCGGCGACGCGCAGTCGGCCGCCGCCCGAGTCGTGGTTCCGGGACCAGTGCGTGAGGCAGTGATTTCAAAAGCTGACGGTTCGTCGGGTACAGCGGTCCCTTTGATCTTGAAGTCCGACCCGCTGCTCACATTCGATACCACAGGTCGGTGGATCCCGAGACGTGATGGCTTGAAGGACTATGTATGGGCGGTGTTTCCAAGCGATCATCAGCTAATCGACGCCCGCACGCTGGATCCAGTGGAATCCCGGGACGTCGGGTGCCCGGCCGGATGGCACGGCTGGAGTAGTGCGTTCATCGAGCTTGACGGTCTTAGTGCACTTCAGTTGTCCCTAAACGACCAGCCTGTTGGGACCGAGCGCACGGTACGAAAGGACGCCAGACCCCGGTTTGAACTCGGGGCTACCGTGGCGGGAGCGCTCACGCTGGACGGGCGGTCGGTGCACAACACGCGACCATGGGTCATGCTTCCGCCGTCGCGGACCGAACCTGTTACTGAGTGGAACGTGCGTGCTCGGCGGCTCGGCGATATTGCATGGATCGCCGATGCGACCTGGACCGGTGAAGACGTCGAGACATGCGTGGACCCATTCGATGACGCCGAGGAACCTCAATTAGGACTCTTTGAGATCATGGCGACCGGTCCCCTTGGCTCAGATGCTTGCTGCGTCGTGTTCCTTGCCGAAGGCCTCGAGCCGAGATTCGACACGTTGGTTCGTGTACCTGGGCCAGGCGGGCTTACGCTGTGCGGCGGCGAGGTTGAGGCCGTGGGGCTTTCGCTCTCGCCGAGCGGTCCGTTCGCATTTGGCCCTCGAGACCTAGAAGTCAAAGTCCAACTAAGCAGCCCCGAATCAACTGCAGCCGTACTGCTCCGACCTCCCCATGTCGAAATCCGAAGTGGAGACGTCGGATCTCCGGCGGCGTGGCGGATGACTGCCAACGTTTGTGACCCCGAGGACTTCGCCCAAGACCGATTTGTAGCGATTCGCGCGCCTGGCGTCGAAACCGTTGCATTCGGCTATTTCTCAGCTGTGGGTGACCTTCTGCAGATCGACCGAAACCCTCGTAGGCGCCAAGGAGACGTGTTCGAGTCGCGGATCCAACAGTTCGCTGACACTGTTCGTCGTCACCCCAACGGTCGGATTGTTGCGACCTTGCATACGCATGCCGAACCCGTGCAGGTAACAGTGCTTTTGGCGCAGCCGCGCCTGCTTGCTTCCGGCGTACGTTTACGCGACACGCTGTTGGAGTTCGACGACGTCGCAGCCGTTGATGGACTAGCTCTCTACGTGTGGAGTGGCACTGCACCGTGGCGTCGGGCGGAGGTCTTGCCGGTCATTGACGGTATCGTAAATCTACCCACCCACCTCGTAGACGGCGGTGAGTTGTCCTGCCAGCTATTTATCGACGATCCGTGGGTCATGCTGAGCCCACCCTCGACGCCAGGGAAAGACGCGTTCCGGGTGGGGCAACTCGGCTGGCGAGAAGACGGCACGAGTGCTCAAGTGAAGCTGTCACGCTATCTTGTCGGCCGCCGCAGCGCACCCATCGATGTCGGAGCGGTCCCGGAAGTCTGGGCGGCGTTGGCGAAACTGTACTTCGACGGTAACAGTGAGCGGTTCGCTGGCCTCTTAGCGCTACTTGCCGATGACCCGAGGAAAGCACTTGAGTGCCTGGGAGACAGCACAATTGCTGTGGGCGACAAGATGGCCATGCTGATACGCAGTGAACTTGTCAACCACAATTACTCGGCAGAAGATACAGGGAATAGATTGCACTCTCATCCGTGGTTCGGCTGCATGATCGAAATCGCTGATCTCCCTTCGCTTTATCAGCGCAGAAAAGAGGTTCGAGCGGAGCGTGCCGAGACTCTGGCTTACCTGCGGGATCGAGGGGGAGAGCCGTTGATTGACTTGCTCAAGGCGGGCAAGTCTGACTCCATCAATGGCGCCTGCTCGATCCGAACATCTTCGCGATGAGTTCTGTGCCGGGTACCCAAGTTGAAGCTAAGTTGCGCGAGATCGAGCTCGTGCCCCGCGCCCAGCTCCACCCAGATACTCTCCGCTCCGCGGTGTAGGAGGCGTTCTGGCGCCGATCTGAATGGATTGAATCCGGGTGGTCTCACAACTTCGCTCAACAGACCGCGTTCGTCGCCAGCCCGATCAAGCGCGCCTCGATGCGCGCGTATGAGGCCATCGTGATGCGGAGCGACCGCGTCAAGGAAATCGATTCATCAGAGCATCCTTGGATCCTGATGTCAGCTCAGTCACTAACTCTGGCGTTCCTTGCAAGGCTCGAAGCCCACGGCAGAATAGGCGGTCATTACTTGAACACCGGTCTACTCGCAGAGTGGGCGTGCCTCGCGCAGCTGTGTCCAACCATGGTGGGGAACGACCTGTTGATCGCCGAGGCTCTGGTCTTGCACGATCGTCGCGGTGATCTCATGGGAGATAGAGATGATTGACCGGCTCGACCCACTCGAAACCGCAAAGCAGATTGAGGGCAGCTATAAGCGGTATCTCAAGACTCTTCTTGCACCCCGCGATGAACAGCTTGCAGCGGCATTCGACGCCGAGATCGATGCCAGCACAATGCTGACCAAGGGACCTATACTTGAGATGACGCCGCCCTATGAGACAGGTGCAACGTGCAGGCAACTGATTGACCAGGGTGTGCTCCATCCAGACTTCGCGAAAGTCGACAGCCACTCATTTTCAATCGATCAGCCTCTCTACGTCCACCAAGAGTCTTCCATCCGTAAGTTCGTCGGAGGTCGAAACCTCGTAGTTAGCACCGGGACTGGGTCGGGTAAGACTGAAAGCTTCCTAATCCCGATCATCAACTCACTGATCGAGGAATCAGCGCGCGGAGGTTTGGGTCCGGGAGTCAGAGCGTTACTCCTTTATCCGATGAACGCATTGGCGAATGATCAGCTCAAGCGCCTTCGTTCTGTGCTTGCCGGAGTTCCGGAAATTGCATTTGGGCGCTATACGGGTGAGACTCTCGAAGAGTCGCGAGCAGCGGAAAGTGATTTCCTGCAAACCAATCCGGGTACAGAACGTTTGCCGAACGAGTTGCTGAGTCGTGACGAGATGCGGAGAACTCCGCCGCACCTCCTGCTGACTAACTACGCGATGCTGGAGTATCTCCTGCTCCGCCCCGCGGACATCGACCTATTTGATGGACCTTTTGCGGGAACGTGGCGGTTCATAGTCATGGATGAGGCGCACGTCTACGACGGCGCTCAAGGTTCAGAGGTGGCGCTGCTTATACGCCGGCTCAAACAGCGGGTTGCGCCAGCGTCAAACATCCAGTGCATCGCCACCTCGGCGTCGCTGACTGGCTCGGTTCGTAACGATCCACGCGGCGAAGCAATGGAGTTCGCCCACAACCTCTTCGACGCCTCATTCGAGTACGTCGAAGGCGATCCGAATAGACAGGATCTCGTCGAGCCAGTACGGAAGATTTATAGGCCAACACCGAAGTGGCGCCTGACCGGTGACCAGCTACTGGCACTACGCGCTGGCCAGATCGAGCCCGCTGCCGTAGCACCTTCTGGGGTCGCGCTGGCGGAAGCGCTCGGCAATGAGGAGTCGATGATCGAGCTCAAAAATGCGCTCAGCGCGAAGCCTGTCGACGTCCGAGCGCTCCGCGACCGGCTCTGGCCAGACGATGGCAAGTCTAGCGAAAAGCTTGATGCCCTAGTTCAGCTCGGAAGCAGCGTTCAAGACGACGCCGGACACCCAGTGCTGTCGGCTCGTTATCACTTGTTTGTGCGTGCTACCGAAGGTGCCTTCGTTAGCTTCAATGACGATGGACCGCATATATTCCTAGCCCGGCACGAAGTGGATCCTGACACCGGCCATGCTGTTTTCGAGTTCGGGACGTGCACCCGGTGCGGTGCCGTTCATCTCGCAGGCGAGCTGGAGCACCGCGGCCGTCAGGAATATTTCCTTCCGTCCAAGAAAGCGGATGCGTCAGTCAACTGGCTTGTCTTAGCGGACGACCAAGGTGAAGTGCTGGTTGATGAGGACGAACTCACGCTAGCTGAAGACGACGCCAAAACGGCGAAGTCTGACCCGACAACCAGGCGGTTGTGCACCGGTTGTGGCCTACTTGCGGGTGACACAGTTACCGCGTGCCCCTCGCCCAACTGTCGCGGGAGGCAGATGCTTACGGTGCGCGAGACCCCGATCAACACGAATAATGACCCGCTGCACGGAGTGTGGCGCGCAATCGCGGCAGGGGATCCGGCGGCTCCGGACGGACGTAAATGCTGCCCCCGCTGTCGTCACTACCGCCCTCTACCAGCAACTTCCCGAGGCGGGGGGCCAAGCCGCTGAGCAAGTGGGTCGCGGACGCAAGCTACTGATGTTTTCTGACTCCCGACAAGCGGCGGCGTTCGCTGCGCCGTATCTTGACCGAACGTACACGCGCATGCTCGAACGACGCTACATCTATCAAGCACTCCGTGATCCTGCTGCCGCGGGTGAGCTGACCGTCGGCGATCTGGCGATAGTTACACGCGAGAAGGCCCAATCTGCAGGACATTTCGCGAAGACCCTCGGCAACATCGAGATCACACAAGCGGTGAATCAGTGGATTTCTGGCGAGCTGATGACGCTTGAGACGCGTCAGTCTCTCGAAGGTCTCGGGCTGATGCGGGTGGCACTGCGTCAGGATAGTCCGATCCAAATGCGCGGATTCACCTCACTTGGACTGACGGAAGTAGAAACCTGGGCATTGTTGAACGAGCTCGTGAAGACAGTGCGTCTGCAGGGTGCCATCACGGTGTTAGACCGGGTGAACGTCAAGGACGAGCGATTTGCGCCGCGCAACACCCGGGTACGGATGCGTTCCACCGGTTCAGACCGAGCGAAACAGATCATGAGCTAAGTCCCAGCGGTACAGGAACGACGAACAGCCGGTTCATCTTTCTGCGAAAAGTGCTCGCAGCTTTATCCAATGACACGCCAGCCGATCGAATTCTCGAAGGGTGTGGAGGATGCTCGAGTCTGGCGGGTTCCTGACGGCTGAGTCCGATCGGATGCTCGGACAGGTCTACCAACTCGATCACAACATGGTGTCCGTCGCCAATGGTGCTGACTACCAATGGTATTGCTGCGATACGTGCAGACTCCTCACTGCGTTCTCGATACGCGGCATCTGTCCCAACAGCCGCTGTGCGGGCAGGCTAGATTCCTCGAACTCCCGGATCCCGTGAACGATACAAATCATTACCGTGCCGTCTACCAAACCATGAACACCGCGCCGCTGAGCGCCCGAGAGCACACCGCGCAATGGGATGCGAAGGCGGCAGCTGCGATCCAGCGTGACTTCATTGGTGGCAAGGTGAATGTGCTTTCGTGTTCTACGACATTCGAACTCGGGGTAGACGTCGGTGACCTCCAGTCGGTGATGTTGCGCAACATGCCTCCGAAGACCGCAAATTATGTTCAGCGCGCTGGCCGCGCCGGTCGCCGCGCCGCCTCCGCGGCTTTGGTTGTCGCGTACGCGAACCGGTCTGCGCATGATCTGGCGCAGTATCAGGATCCGAACGCAATGATTGCAGGCCAAATGCGCATTCCCTGGGTGCCAGTCGACAACGCGCGGGTCGCCCGTCGTCACGCGCACTCCGTCGCATTAGCTTCATATTTCAGACACTGTTTCGAGCGCGGCGAAAGATGGAAGTCGGCCGGCCCATTCTTTTCACCTGCCGCAGATGGCGGTCCCTCGCCCGCCAGTAGAGTGCGTGATTACCTCACGCCCGTACCTGCAGCGGTCGTGGAGGCGTTGCGTGTCGCGCTTCCGCAGAGCGTTCAAGCGGAGATCGGTGTTGCCGATGGCGCCTGGGTCGGGTCACTGGTTGAGTTGCTGGGTTCGACGGAAGACGAGCTAACCAAGGATGTTGCCGACATCGAGGAGCGCATCGAGGAGTCGGTTAGGGAACGGAACTTCGGCTTAAGTAAGCGGCTCCAGGATACGCTGCGCACCATCACGGGACGCGAACTGCTCGGCTACCTAGCCAATCGAAACATCCTGCCAAAGTATGGATTTCCAGTCGACACCGTAGAACTCAGCACCCTCCATTCTGCCGACCCGGTGGGACGTCAACTCGAGCTCGGGCGCGACCTCAGCTTGGCGATTTACGACTACGCGCCAGGAAACGAAGTGGTAGCTGGGGGCAAAGTTTGGACTTCGACAGGACTTAAGAAGCGCCCGGGTAAGGAACTAGTCCGCCATAGCTATCGAACCTGCCAGGCATGCGGCCGTTTTCAGCGTGGCGCCAAGCTTGACCCAGGTGACATCTGTCCAAGCTGCGGAGATCAGTTCAAGTCGATTGGCACCTTGATCATCCCAGAGTTCGGCTTCATCGCCGGCTGTGAAGCTCGCGATGTGGTAGCGCTCCACCGGACCGTCGCTGGCATGGTGGCAGCTACGTTGAGACTCCTGGCGATGATGCAGGCCAGTATCACTGGTCGGGGCACAACGGATTGAAAGTTACTGCCCGTGCTGGGGTTCGCGCGTGGCTTGCTGTCGTTTCGGACGGCACCGGAGAGGGATTCCAACTATGTGAATGGTGCGGCTGGGCTCGCGCAGCCGAGCGGGGAAGCCGTCGCCGCAAGCATGAGCGACCGGACAACGGGCGTGACTGCGATGGGCCGCTCGAAAGGATTTCGCTCGGCCATCGATACCAGTCCGACGTTGCCGAATTCACCTTTGACGGAGTCCCGTATCGCCAAGACCAGGAAGCGAATTGGTTGTCGTCGCTGTACGCGCTCTTGGAGGGTGCCTCACACGCATTGGAGATTAGTCGCGACGACATCGACGGCGCGTTGTCGTGGAGCGCCGAGCACCGCCGCAGCATCGTCCTCTTCGATACGGTCCCAGGCGGCGCCGGCGCAGCTAAAAAGATTGCTGAAAACATTGGCCTCGTTCTGGAAACCGCGGTCAAGCGGGCGACGGACTGCGACTGCGGCGAAGAGACGTCATGCTATGGATGTCTGCGCACCTATCGCAATGCGCGCTTCCACGAGGATCTTTCGCGGCGAGCAGCATTGAACCTACTCGGAGGGGTGGCGGGGTAATTCGAGTGTGGCGGCCCGCAAGGCGAAGGTCAACGCCTGGCCGCTTAGCGCTTCAGCCATTGATCGTGGCCAATACGCCTAGCAGCAAGAAGACAAGTAGGTTTTCGTGCAGTCGGGAGCTACGTGTTCGCAGTCTCCGAGGAGACGACTTGGTAGAACCATTTGGCGATGTCGGAGATCAGTGTGACCGCCCGGGCGCGTTGGTGAAGAAGTAGTCGCTCATCTTCTCGTGCGCGCCTTGGTTGTCGGCGACCGCGCCGGTAACGGCGTCGTCGAAGTCGGGGGACTCGACGAACTGCTTGGCGGAGTTGACCTTCGCTTGCTGCACGAGCGCGTGGTCGTCGAGCAGCGTCCGCAGCAGCGCTTCGAGGAACGAAACCTTTTGCGACTCAGTGAAGTCCTCGGAGCCGAACAGTTCGTTGAGCCGGTCGAGCACCTGCTGGAAGGCGACCATCTTCGGGTCGCGCTTCTCACCGGAGCCGGCGGCGGTCATGCCTGACAGCCCGACCCGCACGCCGAGGCCGATGTCGATTCTGCCCCTGTCGATCTGCTTGACCTGCTTCAGCACGACGTCGGACAGGTCGATGGGCGCGGTGTAGTTGTCGGGCTGGATCACCCGCTCGAGGTTGCGCAGGTAGATCTGCTTCTTCTCCAGCGCCGGGTCGCCGTAGTCGATGATCTGCGACATGAAGTCGTAGAGGCGCACGAACGATCCGACGTCCTTGCGGAACATGTCCAGCTCCGCCAGTGCCGCCTTGTCGCCCTCGCCGCCGTTGTCGATCAGCGCGGCCTGGTAGCGCTCGGCGAACCGCTTCTTGCCGGGTCGATCGCCGCGGCGAGCGCGTTGTTGCCCTTGCCCTTCACGAAAGCCTCGGCGCACTGGTCGATCTCGGCTTGGGTGTAGATGCCGGAGGTGTCGAGCTTCGCCGCCAGGTCGTGCACCAGGTTCGGGTCGGTCTCGGTCTCGAGGAACGCGTCGGTGAAGTACGGCTCGAACGCCTCGCGGATCGCCTCGGGCTCGTTGACGAAGTCGACGACCTGCGTCATCGCCGCGGTCTTCTTAATGCCCGACGGGGTGCGGTAGGTGCGGTTGAGCCGCGACAGGGTCTGCACCGCGGTGACACCCGGACAGGATCCGGTCGACGTACATCGCGCACAGCAGCGGCTGGTCGAATCCGGTCTGGAACTTGTTGGCGACGATCATCACCTTGTACTGGTCGCCCCGGAACGAGGTCCGCAGGTCGTGCACGCCGGGGTTCATGTTGGCCTCGGTGAAGTCGTCGGGACCCGACTCGGGGTCCTGGACGGTGCCGGAGAACGCGACCAGCGTGCCGTAGCCGTAGCCCTTCTCCGCGATGAACTTGTCGATCGCGAGCTTGTACCGGACCGCCGCCTTGCGGGAGTCGGTGACGACCATCGCCTTGGCGTGCCCGTCGAGCAGGTCCGCGACGTTCTCGCGGAAGTGCTCGACGATGATCGCGGCCTTCTGCGCGATCGTCTGCGGGTTGAGCTTGACCCAGCGCATGACCTCCTTGGTGGCCTGCGGCCTGGTCGACCTCGCCCCGCCGGCGGCGTTCTGCCCGACCTGGAACGCCAGCTTGAACGAGTGGTAGCCGGTGAGCACGTCGAGGATGTAGCCCTCCTCGATGGCCTGCCGCATCGTGTAGACGTGGAACGGCACCGGCAGCTCGTCGGGCGTGGCTTGCGGCCGAACAGCTCCAGCGTCTTGGCCTTCGGGGTGGCGGTGAACGCGAAGTAGGAGATGTTGGCCGAGTCGGCGCGCTCGGTGGCTTCCGCCGCGAGCACCGCCTCGACGTCGATCTCGCCGCCGTCCTCGATCGTCCTTGAGCTCCTCGGCGGTCAGCACGGCTTTCAGCTTGCCGGCGACCTGCCCGGACTGCGAGGAGTGGGCCTCGTCGGCGATGACGGCGAACGTCTTGCCCTTGAGGCCCTTGTTCTTGCGGATCTCGTCCATCGCGAACGGGAACGTCTGGATGGTGACGACGATGATCAGCTTGCCGTCGGTCAGCGCCTTGGCCAGCAGCCCGGACTTCGACTCGCCGCGCGCTTCGCGGCCTCGTCGCGGTCGATCGCGACGACGATGCCCTGGTCGTTGTCGATCTGCTTGATCGCGTCCTGCAGCTGGGCGTCGAGCACGTTGCGGTCGGTGACGACGATGACCGAGTCGAACACCTTCTCGTTGTCGACCTGCAGGCGCGCCATCCGGTGCGCGGTCCAGGCGATCGAGTCGGTCTTGCCCGAGCCGGCGGAGTGCTGGATCAGGTAGCGGTGGCCGACGCCTTCGGCGGTGACCGCGGCGGTGAGTTCGGTGACGGCCTCCCACTGGTGGAACCGCGGGAACCGCAGCGACGATGACTTCGTGGTCTTGCCGGTGATCGGGTCGGTGCTCGACTCGTGCTTGACGTACATGAACCGGCCGAGGATGTTCAGCCATGCGTCGCGCTGCAGCACCCGCTCCCACAGATACGCGGACGGCGATCCGGTCGGGTTGAGCGGGTTGCCGGCACCGCCGTCCTCGGTGCCGCGGTTGAACGGCAGGAAGTGCGTCTTCTCGCCCGGCGAGCTTGGTGGTCATCCAGACCTCGTCGTTGGACACTGCGAAGTGCACCAGCGCCCGGGCGCCGGAGACGAACAGCGGCTGCGACTTGCTCCGGTGCCGGGGTCCTTCGGCAGCCGGGAGGTCTTGTACTGGTTGATCGCGTCGGTGACGGTCTGGGTGAAGTCCGTCTTCAGCTCGAGCGTGGCGACCGGGAGGCCGTTGACGAAGAACACCAGGTCGACCGAGCGCTGGTCGGCGGTGGAGAAGTGCACCTGCCGCATCACCCGCACCCGGACGGCTGCGTAGTCGGCGTTGCGCTTCTCGTTCAGCGTCGACTCGGGCCTGAACTCGCACATCTGGAACTTGGCGGACAGGTGCGAGAAGCCCTTGCGCAGCAGGTTGAGCGTGCCGCCGCCGTTGTCCAGCGGCGTATCAAGCACCTTCACGATCCGGTCAAGCAGCTGGGCCTGCTGCTTGGCGATGTCGCCGGCGCCCGGCTTGACGACCTTCTCCAGCTGCTCGGGCTGGGTGTCGGCCAGCCAGCCGAGCACGTCCTCGGGGAACAGGGCGCGTTCGCGGTCGTAGCCGGCGTCGTTGGGGGAGTACAGCCAGCCGTGGGCGGCCAGGTGCTCGGCGAACTCCTTCTCGAACTCGATCTCGTTGTGCTGCGCCATGTTTCAGGCCACCTCTGCCGCACGTCGATCTGGCCAGTCACCGCCGCGGTGATCAAGTGCTGACCGGCGCTCGCGGGCGAGTTCGATGAACCGCTCGGTCTCGGCGATCAGGGTGTCGATCTTCGCGGTCTGCTCGTCGAGCTACGGCGGCGATGCGGCGCTGCTCGTCAAGTGGTGGGACGGCCACCGGAAGCTCCGTGAGGACTGGCCGACGGAGTGTTCTCGCATCGGACGGTGCTGCGACCCGCGGGCGCGATCAGACCGATAAGTGCTCGACACGCGTAGTACGAAGAACCAGCTGAGAAGCCGGCGCAGTCTCGAATACGGTACACGGCTGAGTCCGCCATGAACTTGCCGGTCAGAGCGATAAGCGCTGACGGTGCCGCTCCGCGCAGCGCTCCGACGAGTCACGGGTACTCGCGTCGGGAGACCACAAGCTGTCCGAACCTGACAACGTCTCGCGGGCTCCTCAGATCAGGCAACTCTTTATTCGCCGACGCCTGAAACGTCTCCGGCGTTCTCAGCCGCCCTCTCTTGAGCTCGCCCATGTCTGACCCGTCGGCGGACAAGGCGCCGCATGTGGGCATCCGCCCCTGCGCTGACTTCGACTGACAGAGTGCTTCAGCCTTCGCCGTCAGACGTTCTGGACGCCGGTACCGCTGCGTCGATAAGCGCGTTCTGCCGCTCCCGCAGCAGTCTCGATCAGTCGCAGCTGCTCCTCGATGAGCGTGTCGATCCGGGCCGTCTCGCGATCGAGGTAGTCGACGATCGCCGCTGCTCAGCGAGCGGCGGAACCGCGATCTCGATGCAGCGCATCTCGCTGGTAGATCGTTTGGTCGAGTGACCCCATATTCGAGTGCTGGCGTACTGGAGCAATGGCCTTGAACTGGTAGTTGAGATACTCCGGGACAGGTCCGGACCGCAAACCCAGTTCCAGAAGTCTGACTCGTGGCCATGGGCTCGGCATCACGCCTGAGAACCCGACAGACGCCGAGTCCGCGATAAGACGACGGTGCCTGCGATGAATCAGCTCGGCCGCGGAGTTCGTCGAGCCCGAGTTCGGAGATCTGATTGGCCGTGCGTCCAGATGTTCGCCGGCCATCCCTCAGTTGCCAGACGTCCGCGAGTGTGAACCACGGAATCGTGACCGTTTCCCAGTATCGGGCTTAGAGCGGCTCGGAGTGTGCCCGGTCTTCATGGATCGCAAGCGCCTGATATTGGCCGCGGGCCACCCTGCTCGGGAGATGAGTCACTTCCTCGACCTCGCGCAGGAGGTCCAGGATCTTGGCGACCTGCTTCTCGAGGTCGGCGTCGATCTCGGCGAGCGGCCGGGGCGGGACGTACTTGTAGAAGTGCCGTGTGAACGGGATCTCGTAGCCGACCTTGGTCTTCGTCGGTGTCGACCCATGCGTCGGGGACATGCGGGCGGACCTCGGTCTCGAAGTACGCCTCGATCGTCGCTGCCCGGCCCGCGTCGCCCTCGCGTTTCCGCCGTAGGTGAACGGAACGTTCTCGGTGTCGCGCTTCTTGGCATCCGGTTTCGGCTTGCCCTTCTTGTCGGTCACCGGCTTCCCGTCCTCGTCGAGCAGCGGCCGTTCAACGGTGATCGTCCAGTACGCGAAGTCGCTGGCTGTGAAGACCTTCGAGTAGTCGGGGTCGGCCTCGTCAAACGCGTCGTACAGCGCGAGAATCCGGTCGCGGGCTTCGGCGTCGACCTCGCGGTTCTTCGCGCCGAGGTTCTTGCGCAGCTTCGTCCAGAACGAGGTCGCGTCGATCAGCTGGATCTTGCCCTGCCGCTCGGGGCGTTTGGTGTTGTCGAGGATCCAGATGTAGGTCGCGATGCCGGTGTTGAAGAACATGTTGGTCGGCAGCGCGACGATAGCTTCGACCAGGTCCTCTTCCAGCAGCCACTGCCGGATCCTGGACGGGCCGGACTCGGCGGCGCCGTTGAACAGCGGGGAGCCGTTCAGGACGATGCCGGCGCGGCCGCCGCCCTCGTGCGCGGGCCGCATCTTGTGCGCGAGATGGGACAGAGGAACAGCATCTGGCCGTCGCCGATCGCCGGCAGACCATGGCGAACCGGCTGCCCTGCGTGAGGGCTTCCTTCTTGACGGCTTCCTCGGACGCTTTCCAGTCGACGCCGTAGGGCGGGTTGGACATGCAGAAGTCGAAGGTCCGGTCCCAGAACTGGTCGTCGGCAAGCGTGTCGCCGAGGCGGATATTGGCCGGCGTCCTGCCCTTTGGCGATCATGTCGGACTTGCAGATCGCGTAGGACTGGTCGTTGATGCTCCTGCCCGTAGAGCCGCAGCCGGGCCTCGGGGTTGCGTTCCAGCAGCCGTTCCTCGGCGACGGAGAGCATCCCGCCGGTGCCGGCTGTCGGGTCGTAAATCGGTGCGGACGGTGCCCGGCTCAAGCAGCGCCTCTGTTGTCGTCGGCGAACAGCAGGTCGACCATCAGCCGGATCGCGTCACGCGGGCGTGTAGTGCTCGCCGGCTGTCCTCGTTCGAGGCCTCGGCGAACTTGCGGATCAGGTGCTCGAACAGGTCGCCCATCTCGGCGTTCGGCACCGTGTCCGGATGCAGGTCGACCTCGGCGAACTTCGAGACGATCAGGTACAGCCGGTTCTTCTCGTCCAGCGTCGCGATCTCGGCCTCGAACTTGAACCGCTCGAACACGTCGATTTGGCTCGAGAATCCGGTCAGGTAGTCGATGAGGTTCGCGCGCAGCCCTTCGGGGTCCTCGAGCAGGCGGGCGAAGTTGTAGCGGGCAGGTGTTGTAGAACCCAAGCCCCGTTTTGCGTTTCACCTGGACATCCAGTGCGCCGCCTCGTACTTCCCGGCGAGCTCATGGACCTCGTCGCGGGTGGGTTCCAGGATGCAGTCCAGCCGGCGCAGGATCGTGAACGGGAGAATCACGCCGCCGTACTGGTGCGGCTTGTACACGCCTCGGAACTGGTCTGCGATCGCCCAAACGAAGTTGCCAAGGCTGCTCAAGCCCGATCTCCCTCTGACGGTCCGCTTTAACGCGTGTGGCACGCACTCTAGCTAGAGCAGTCCGAGTTCGCGGCTGCATTTGGCCACGCCGTCAACCTACGAAGCGGTTAACCACGGCTTCAAGTGCTCACCTTTGTGGAGTCAACGCTCATACGGGGTAGCGCTCGAGGACATCATGCCCGAGCCGCCTTTCGGCGCGGATCACGTGTTTGCGTACGTCGTGCACGCCGTCGATGACTGCTAACTCTATGACTGCGGCGGGTGCCGTTCGCGTTCGACGACGCTCAGCGTATGGGTATTGCTCGATCGTCGTGAAGGTATCCGAACCCCGGGCCGTCGCGTTCGGGTACAGCGTCGCACCGGAGTTGACCGGCGAGAGCCGCACTCGGGCTTCATGTGCGTCCAGCAGGCTCTTCGTGTCGATTACCAGCACGTCCTGTTCAGACGATCGGTATAGCCGGGCACTGAGGAGCTTGTGCAGTTTATCGGGGTGGAGCCAGAAGAACACCCGGTTGTTCAGTGTGTCCAGCCACTGCCTGACCGACATGTCGGTTAGGCAGCCTTCGAGGAACTGCAGGCGAAGCGGGGCCTGGTCGCGGATCGTAAGGCGCCCAAGTGTCGGGTGTTCGGCAGTGATGGAATGTGGCCGCCGCTCGGTCAGTGCATCGTCTTTGAACGCTCCACCGGACGTGGTGACGATCTGTTGGGTGGTCCACAGGCCATGGGTGGAAATAGTTGACCAACTTCCCGCTGAGGCCATGTGGAACAGCGTCGGGTAATGCTCCAGCAGTTCGTCTCGGTGCATCGGTCTCCTTGGGTGAGATCACCATTCGCGGCGGTCGACAACGCTACAACGACATCACCTGATCTGGCAGTGCTACCGCGGCGCTCACCCGGACCAGGGAGGCCGTCGGTGACAGCGGCACCGGGCCGCGCCAATTCGTTTGGCCGCCAAGGGCAGAATCGCCACTTCGCGGATAGCTGTGCTGTGATGTTGCTAGGCCCAATCACGTGGGGAGCATCGGGTGGCGCTATCTGAATACGAGCAAGAACAGCTCAAGAAGGTCAACGCGCACAAGCAGCGCACCCTTCGTCCGTCACGTCGACTGCTTCCCTTCTCGGTAAGCGGAGTCGGCTCAGGGCTGTTCGACAAGCTGCCGAAAGTGCCGGGTCTTGATCGACTGAAAGAACCGGCCGAGGCAGCGTTAGACGCCACCACCGCGGGTGCGGGCAAGTTGATGGCCAGGACGGGTCAACTGACGACGTCTCATGCTCGCGTCATCGGCGCCTATGCGCGGAAGGGTCATTCGGTGGCCGACCTCGATGACATCCGGAAGCTCGACCTAAAAACCATCGACGATGTGGCCTCATTCGGTCTCGCGCATCACGCCTACTCGATATCAGCAGCAGCAGAAGGTGCGGCAGTTGGCCTCGCCGTCAGCGGTGGCGAGGCAGTGGCGACTGCCGGTGCGGCGGCAACTGGCGGCGCTGCGGCTGCACCAGGATTAGCTACCATCGCCGCGGCGATGGGCGTCGATACCGCAGCGCTTTTGACCGCTTGCAGTGGTGTGGTGGCCCAGGACGCTCTCTATTACGGCTACGACCCACGCGACCCCGCCGAAGAGATTTTCATGATGCAAGTCATCGGATTGGGGCTAGCAACGACCGTATCGGCGAAAGTTGTTGCCTACCAACAGCTTGCGACATTGACCGAAAGACTAGCCCGAAACGCGAGTTGGAATGAGCTCGATCAGCAGGTATTCGCCAAAGTGGCCCAGGAGTTTGCCGTCAAGTTCAGCCAGAAGTTGACCAGAAAAAGGCTGGGTCAGCTCGTACCCGTCGTCGGTGTCGGCATTGGCGCGGCTTTGAACTGGAAGCTGGTCACCGAGATTGCCGATGCCGCCTACTGGGCGTACCGCGAGCGCTTCTTGTATGACAAGGGCGGCAAAGTCGAGCCCATCGCAATCGAAGTCACCGGAGATGGCGGAGACGTTGGCGACAAAGCGATTGACGTCATCGACATCCTGAATTCGGAAGGTGTCCAGATCGACGGCGTCAATGCCGACGAAGACGAGTGATCTGGAATTACCTACCCCAACCCGCCCTGCCGGACTAGTCTTTCGTTCGCGGCGCTAAACGCCGCGTGCTGCGCGATTCGGGGGCCTCCACGAAAGGGGGGTACACGTAGGTGTCGCGGATCTTTTTGAGCCACTCCAGCAAGGACACTCGCGAGGCGATCGCGCTCAAGGCGTGGCTGACCGAGCAGCGACCGGAGTTGGGCGACGAGATCTTCATCGACGTCGACACCCAGACCGGCTTGAAGCTGGGGGAGCAGTGGAAGACCCAGCTCTTCACCGGCAAGTCGCGCTGCGAGTACTTCATCTGTCTGCTGTCGCAGAGTTGGGCGGATTCCACCGAGTGCAACGTCGAATACCGCACGGCCGAGGGTTTGGGTAAACGGATTCTGGTCGCGCGGTTAGAGGATCTGGGCAACAACGACATCACCTCGGCCTGGCAGCGCTGCGATTTGTTCGCCGACGGTGAGTCCAGCGACATCGAGGTGCCCGACGGCCCACCGGTGCGCTTCAACACCGCCGCGCTCACCCGGATCATGGAGGGCGTCGACGGGAGTGGGACCGGCCCCCGCCAATTCGTCTGGCCGCCAAGGACGGATCCCGACCGGGCGCCGTATCGCGGGTGGGAGCCGTTTGAGGAAATCGATGCGGGGGTGTTCTTCGGCCGGGACGCGGTGATCGCGCGTGGCGTGGATGCCTTGCTGGGCATGCGTTTTCGGCTACTGGCCACCATGTCCGGACTCAAATCGTTGTTTGTGGTCCTGGGCCCTTCGGGCAGTGGGAAATCGTCGTTCTTGCGCGCCGGGCTGATTCCGCGGCTGCGGCGCAAGGACCGCGAGTTCATGGTGCTGGGAATCATGCGGCCACAAGGCAACTCGCTCACCGGTGATTCGGGCTTAGCCGCGGCGATCCACGCCGGCCGTGAATCTCTTGATCTGCCCAGCCCTTCGTTGGGGAACATCAAGAAGGCCTGCGGAGAGCGAGACGTCGATCAGATCTTCCAGCTGTTGCGCGAAATCCGCTTCGCGGCCGCCGCACAGCTCGCCCTTGCTGGTCCTACCGCGCCGACCGCCGCGCCGACGTTGATCTTGCCGATCGACCAAGCCGAGGAGTTGTTCTCCGCCGAGGCGGGCCCGCAGACCGAAGAATTCCTGACCATGCTGGCCGAGCTGATCCACCGAATCAACGCCGACGAGGTGGGATTGGTTGTGGCGGTGACCATCCGCACCGACCGCTACGAGGCAATGCAACGCCATCCCGCTCTCGACGGCATCGGCACGGCCATCTTCGACGATCTCAAACCCATGCCGCGTGAGGAGTTCAAAGAGATCATCGTCGGCCCGGCGGCACGCGCCACCGAGGCGAGTAAGCGCCTGGTGATCAAGGACAACCTGGTGGCCAGGCTGCTCGAAGACGTGGGCGAGGGTGCTGACACCTTGCCCCTGGTGGCCCTGACCCTGTCCCGGCTGTACGCCGATTACGGCGGTACCGGCGAGATCAGCGCGTCTGACTACGAGGCCATGGGCGGCATGGCCGACGTCGTCAACAACGCAATCGACGAGCTGTTAAACCAATACCCCGGCGGGCGCGAGAAAGCGCTGGAACTCCTTCGTCCGGCGTTTATCCCGTGGCTGGCCAGCATCAACTCGCTGAACGATCAGGCGTTGCGACGGGTGGCCCTCGAGTCCGACCTGCCCAAGGACAGCCGACCACTCATCGATGCCTTCGTGACAAAGCGGCTGCTGGTGCGCGACGAGCGCGACGGACAGGTCGTCGTCGAAGTCGCGCTGGAAAGCCTGCTGCGCCAATGGGATGCCCTCGTCGGCTGGTTAGCCGAAGAACGTCTGAACCTCAAGATCGCCGACGACATCGAACGCAATGCCGCCGCCTGGGAACACCATGGCCGCGACTCGTCCTGGCTGTTCACCGGAACCCGGCTCGACGACGCCGAAAAGCTCTCCACCCGAGAAGGATTCAGCACGCTGCTGGCCGACTGTCGCCCATATCTGGGGGCATGCCGGGAAGCCGAAAACCAGCGGCTGCACGACGAAGAAGAGTCGCGCAACGAAAAGCTGCGCCACGCCGAGGAAGTGGCCCGGCATGCGCAAGAAAGCCAACAGGTCGCCGAACGCCATGCACGCGGCTTACGCAGACGCTCCCGGGTGCTGGCAGTCGTCGCGATGGTCGCGATCTTGGCCGCGGCGGCCGCGATCTACGGCGTTGTCACGGCCACCCAGGCGCGCAAACAGGCCAACGAGCGCACCCGCGACGCGATCGCGGTCCGGTTGACGTCGGAGGCCCGCGCCATCCTCGGCGGCGACCTGGAGGGCGGCGACATCCAGGCCATCCAGAAGGTACTCGCCGCGCCCAATGTCTCCCCGACCGCCGATACCGGCGCGCTGTACGACGGCTTGGTGGTGCTCTCGACCACGGAGAAGATCATCGGCACGCCAAGCCCGGTGCAAGACATCTCGGTAAGCCCCGACGCGCATCGCATTGTCACCGCGCAGTTCGACGGCTCGTTACGGTTGTGGGACAGCCAGTCTGGCCAGCCCATTGGATCGCCGTTCACCGGTCATCGCGGCGCGGTGGACGTCGTCGTGTTCAGTCCCGACGGGCGCCGAATCATCTCCGGCGGAGACGACAACACCCTGCGGGTGTGGAATGCCGACACGGGTCAACAGATCGGCGCACCGCTGACCGGCCATACCGACAAGGTGACGGCCGTGGCGATTAGCCCTGATGGGCATCGGATCGTTTCGGGCAGCAACGATCGCAGCATCCGGATGTGGGACGCCGATACCGGCCAGCAGATCGGCCCACCGATGCTCGGCAACACCGGACCGATCGGCGACGTCGAGTTCAGTCCCGGTGGGCACCAATTCGCTTCCGGCGGAGACGACAACACCGTGCGGCTGTGGAATCCCGACACGGGCCAGCAGATCGGCCCACCGCTGCTGGGCCACACCGATTGGGTGCAGAGCGTGGCCTACAGCCCGGATGGGCGTCGCCTGGTCTCGGCCAGCTTCGACAAGACCCTGCGGATCTGGGATCCGCAGACCGGACAACCCGTCGGGCATCCGCTCGTCGGACACACCGGATCGGTTGCCAGCGTTGTCTACAGCCCCGACGGGCGCGAGATCATCTCCGGCGGCGAGGACGACGTGGTGCGGATCTGGGATGCGAATTCCGGCCTGCCCGTGGGTGATCCGCGCCAAGGCCACACGGGCTGGGTCACCGGCGTGCAGTACAGCTCGCGCGGCCGTCGCTTCTTCTCCAGCAGCAATGACGGCACCGTGCGGGTGTGGGACGCGGGCTTACACGCCCTGTCCGGCCACGTCGGAAACGTACTCAGCGCACGATTCAACCTCGACGGGCATCGCATCGTCTCCGGTGGCGAAGACAAGACAGTCCGACTCTGGGATACCGACACCGGCCTGCAAACCGGTCAGCCGATGATCGGTCACACCGATGCGGTGACGAGCGTCGCGTTCAGCCCCGACGGGCACCGCGTCGCCTCGGCGAGCAAGGACGGCACCATCCGGCTGTGGGATGCCGAAACGGGGCAGCCGATCGGTCAACCCTTGGTCGGCCACACCCAGTGGGTGACCAGCGTGGCGTTCAGCCCAGACGGCAGCCTCATCGCATCCGGCAGCCACGACAAGACGGTGCGGCTGTGGAATGCCAAAACCGGTGCACCGATCGGCCAGCCGATGATCGGCGCCACGGATGCGGTGGCGAGTGTGGTGTTCAGCCCCGACGGGCACCAAATCGCTTCTGGCAGTTTCGATAACCTGATCCGACTCTGGGATGTCGGCACCGGCCACCTGATCGGCGCACCGTGGTCGGGCCACACGGGCGGCGTGACGAGTCTGGACTTCTTCCCGGACGGCCATCACGTCGTGTCGGGCAGCCAAGACGACACCCTGCGGATATGGGATGTCAACACCGGCAAAACCTTCGGTGACCCGATGAAGGGCCACACCGGAACGGTCACCGGGGTAGCGGTCAGCTCAAACGGTCACCGCATCGTGTCCAGCAGCGAAGACAGGAACCTGCGGATGTGGGATGCGGCTAGCGGCAAGCCCGTTGGTCAGCCCATCGCCGGTCACACCCAGGCGGTGAACAGCGTCTCGTTCAGCCCCGATCGACACCGCGTCGTGTCAGCCTCTGACGACGGTCTATTGCGGTTGTGGCCGGCGCCGCCCAAGGAGGAATGGGTAACGCTGTTGTGCGACAAGCTTTCTGCCAACATGACCCATGCCGAGTGGAACAAGTGGGTGTCGCCGAACATCGAGTACGTCAAGGTCTGCGCGGCCCTTCCCGATCCGCCCAGCGCCTAATCAGCCGTCGACGTGACGGGTCAGGGTGTCGACGAGGGCCTTGGCGGCGCGGCTGGCGGGGTGGGGCGCTGCCGATACCAATGACAGCGTCCACGTCAGTGCCGGATTCAGGGGCACGGTGTGGAGGTCGGGAAACCGGTTGGCCGCGCTGATGGGTAGGACGGTCGTCGCCAGCCGGTAGCGGATGAGCTCGGCGGCGATCGCGTAGTCGGCGACCTCGTAGGCGTTGATCGGGTGAACACCAGCATCGGAAAAGCCGGCATCGAGACGACGGCGGATTCCCCAACCTTGCGGGAAGTGGATGAAGTCCTGGCCGTCGAAGTCGGAGAGTTGCACGAGATCGCGCTGCGCCAGTGCATGCGTGGGTTCGCAGACGAAAACCATCGGCTCCTCGGTCAATTGCCGGAAGGAGACGAGCCGAGAGGGTGACGACGAGATGGAGACCAGGGCCAGGTCCATCTTGCCGTCGGCGATCGCGTCCAGGTGGCCGGCCGAGCCGGTAAGGCTTTGCCGCAGCCGCACCGTGACCATTGGGTTGAGGCGGCGGAACTCTTGCAGCGCGGCGGGCAGGTTCAGGGTTCCCCAGGACATCAGGGTCCCCAGCGTGACGGTGCCCGTCAGCTGTTCGCGGTAGTCCTCGACCGACGCCCGGGCCCGGTGAGCTGTGCGTATGACGTCACGGGCATGCTGCAGGAAGGCCTCGCCGGGCGCGGTGAGCGCGATCTGGCGCTTGGAGCGGTCGAACAGCTCGATGCCCAGCTCCTTTTCTAATCTGGCCACCGACACCGACAGCGCCGACTGCACGACATGGATTTGCTGGGCCGCCCGGGAGAAGTTCATTTCGGCCGCCACCGCGACGAAGTGCTCCAGCTGTCTGAGCTCCATCCCTCAAATCTATCGCGAATCACGATCATTGCGATCGATTTTCTTCGTTGGACGCGATAGGTGCTCCGGGTGTTTTCTTTAACCAGGTAATCAATTCAGCACAGGAGAGGAGATGATCATGCAGTCATCACCTTGGATTTCACGGAACGGCTCGGCGATGTCGCTGGCCCGGATGGCCAAGCGGCTCGGCTGGTTGCACGTGTTCAGCCTGTGCATCGCTGTCGTCGTCGTTTCTTCGGCGCCGGAGTTGGCCGCCGCACCAATCGCCGCGACAGCTCATATCGCCGCGGTCCATCCGCACCTGGATCCGCGCCAACGCCAGCCGGTCGCCGAATCGGCAGATGCTTCCAGCGTGCGACACCGCGCGTGTGCGATACCTCGCCCAGCCCGCGAGTGTGTGCAAAAAATCGTGTTGCGCTGGGAGCACGACCATGACGGGAGGATATGAACATGCGGGCCTTGCGGTTCAACCAGTTTGGCGATCCGGCCGTGCTGCATCTCACGGATCTGCCGGATCCGGTTGGCACGGCGCAGGACGCGGTGATCCGGGTCGAAGCGGCCTCGGTCAATCCGTCGGATGTGAAAAACGTTGCCGGCCTGATGGACTGGACCGTGTTGCCGCGCACACCGGGGCGTGATTTCGCTGGGGTGGTCGTCAGTGGACCACCCGAATGGCAAGGAGCCGCGGTGTGGGGCACCGGCGGAGATACCGGGTTCACCCGCGACGGGTCGCATGCCGAGTTCATCTCGATACCGGTCGAGGCCTTGGTCCGCAAACCCGAACGGCTCAGCTTCGATGAAGCCTCCACCGTCGGGGTCAACTTCGTGGTCGGTTGGTATGGCGCGGTGGAGACGGCGCAACTGGCCGCCGGGGAAACGATTGCGATCTTCGGTGTCTCCGGGGGAGTGGGCGGTGCGGTCGCGCAGATCGCTCACGCCGTCGGCGCCAAGGTGATCGGCGTGGATCGCCATCCGCCCGGCCAAGATACGCCCGCCGCAGCCGTCATCGATCACTTCGTCGCCTTCGACCCTGCCGCCGATGTCGGTGCTGAGATCAAACGGCTGACGGGTGACGCCGGTGTCGAGGTGGTCTATGACGCGGTCGGCGGGGTCACCACGCCGGCAGCACTGGGTGCGCTCGCGCTGCGTGGCAGGCTCGTGGTGATCAGCGCCGTCGGGCCCGGCACCGTCGACATTGATCTGCGGGATCTTTATCACAACGAGACCCGAATTTTCGGTGTGGACAGTACAAAGCTCAGCGTCGTCGACTCCGCGCGACGCCTCCAAGAGATGGAGCGCTACTTCGAATCCGGGGAGTTTCAGCCACTTCCCATCGCCGCCCGCTATCCCCTCGACGAGGCGGTCGCGGCCTACCAAACCGTCGCCAACGGCATAGCCGGCCGCGTCGTCATCAACCCCTGAAGGAGGTAAGGACATGTCAAGCGATCTGACCGAAGAAACCATTACCGAGGCCGTACAGCGGACCTTTGACACCTCTACCGACCTGCGCTTCCGTGAATTGTTCGTATCCCTGGTACAGCACCTGCATGATTTCGCGCGTGACGTACGGCTGACCGGCGACGAGTGGTTCACCGCAATGGATTTCATCGAGCGGCTCGGCAAGATCTCCAGCCCGACCCGTCAAGAGGTGGTGCTGGCCTCCGATCTGCTCGGCCTCTCGATGCTGCTGGACACGATGAACGAGAGCCCCGGCGGCTCGGCGACCGCGTCGGCCCTGCTGGGCCCGTTCTACGTGGAGGGACGCCCGACGGCTGAAAACGGAGACGATATCTCCAATGGCGTTGCGGGCACACCGATGTTCGTCACCGGCCTGGTGGTCGACGAGCAGGGCCAGCCGATCGCGGGCGCGCACGTCGATACCTGGCACAGCGACGGCGCGGGGTTCTACGACGTTCAGCAGACCGAGAAGCTGCACAACGAATTCGCCATGCGGGCGCTGCTGACCACGGGCGACGATGGCCGGTTCTGGTACCGCTCCATCTCGCCTCGCTACTACCCGGTTCCGACCGACGGCCCGTGCGGCGAGATCATGCGCGCCGCAAAGCGATCCGTCATGCGACCGCAGCACGTGCACTTCTGGTTCCACGCCGACGGCTACCACTCGCTGATCACCCAGCTGTTCCTGAAAGACGATCCCTACATCGGGCGCGACGCGGTATTCGCCGACCTGACTTCGCTGCAGGCCGATTTCGTGCGCCACGAGCCCGGCATCGCCCCGGACGGAACACAGGTCGACGAGCCCTTCGTGACACTGGACTGGACCTTCACCCTCGCGGCTAACACCATAGGAGCCACGCCATGACGCGACTTCCGCTGGCCGACACGGACCAGCAGCCCGAACGTGTTCGCCAGTTCATCGAACGTCGCGGCAACCTCAATGTGCTGCGACTGCTCGCCAACGCCCCCAACGTGTTTGGCGGCTGGGCCGAGATGGTCGGGGAAATTTTCGTCAGCCCGACCTTCAGCGCGCGCATGCGGGAAGTGATCATCCTGCGGGTGGGCCATTTGCAGAACTCGCCGTATGAACTCGCCCAGCACCTAAGCCTTGCCCGCACCGCAGGGCTGAGCGAGCAACAGATCGACGCCCTGGTCGGCAACGGGAACCTCGACGCCGCCGGGTTCAGCAGCACCGAACGCACCGTGATCGATACCGTCACCGAGTTGTGCACTACCCACCGACTGACCGACGACTCCTTTGCCGCGGTGCATGCCCTGTTCGGCGACGTGGCGCTCACCGAATTGCTGATGATCATCAGCTGCTATTACGGCCTGGCATTGGTGCTCAACGCCGCCGACGTCGAGATCGACGCCGCGGCCCGGTTTCAGCCCTAGAGAGGAAAGCCTGATGACTCGTATTCCTTACCGCCGGCCCGAAGACATGTCCGACCGGGCCCGCGAATTGACGCTGGAGCGTGGCAATCTCAACGTCTACCGCGTGCT
This sequence comes from uncultured Actinomycetota bacterium, assembly GCA_963826365.1. GTDB lineage: Bacteria > Actinomycetota > Actinomycetes > Mycobacteriales > Mycobacteriaceae > Mycobacterium. The sequence goes on from CAWGXA010000027.1 coordinate 1,100,692, forward strand.
GGCCAACGCCGAGAAGGTGTTCAACGGTTGGATGCTGGCCGGGCGTGATGCTCTGACCAGCCCGGTACTGTCTCGTCGGCTCCGCGAACTCGTCGTGCTGCGCACTGCCTACCTGATGGACAGTCCCTACGAGCTTGGCCAACATCACGACATCGCGCGCACGGCTGGGCTCGACGCCAATGAGATCAGCGCCGTCACCTCCGACTCCGGCTGGCAAACAGGTCATTTCGATCCGGTGGAAGTCGCGGTCATGCAGTTGACCACCGAGCTGTTGACCACCCGCGGCGTCGCGGCGTCGCTGTTCGATCAGGTGCACGCGGCGCTGGGCGTCGAAGCCACGGTTGAATTGCTGATGCTGATCAGCCGGTACGCGGGCCTGGCGTTGATGCTCAACGCACTCGAGGTGGACCTCGACGAAACCGCCCGGCTACCCAACATCGGACAGCGAAGTGTCGAAGGCTGACCCTCGAGCGGCCGGAGTAATCTTGCGATTGTGGCTGAGCCCAAGCCCCCGTCCGCCCGCCTGACAGTCGAGGACTGGCTGCAGGCCGGGTACGCGTTACTCGCCGAGCAGGGGGTACGCGCACTGAAAGTCGAAAGCCTCTGCCGCCAGATGGGTGTCACCCGTGGCAGTTTCTACTGGCACTTCGAGGACATGAGCAGTTATCGGGCTGCGCTCGTCGAATCCTGGAATACGTTCCTGGAACGCGATAGGCAATCCCTGGCCCAGCAAAGCGAACTGCCACCGCGAGAACGGCTCGCCGCTATGATGAGCACGTTGGTCAGTCCCCAACACTGGATGCTCGAACGCGCCATGCGTGAATGGGCACGCACCAACCCGGTCGCCGCGGCCAACGTCCGCGAAGCGGATCGACTAACACTTCGCTCTGTCACAAAGGCCTTCTGCGACTTTGGTTTCAGCCTCGACGACGCCAAGCTGCGGGCCCAGTTGACGTTCGCGGCGGGTATCGGACTGCTACACCTCACCGGCTCGGCGGCTCAAGCACAACAGGCGGCTCCACAGGAACGCCTGCTGGAACTCATGCTGGCTGATCCGAAGCAGAGCGGTTAGACCATCGCGATCGGCGAAATTTTAGCGCCAATTGCCAATGCCCCGGCCAACTCTCGACCAATGTCGTAATCGAAGACGACATGGCCCGCGGCGATATCCACGTCACGCTTGGCGCGCTGCAGCGGGTTGGACAGGAAGTGAGCGCTGGCCCCGGAGGCTTCCATGAGATCGGCGATGATCGCCCGGCACTCGTGCACGGTGTATGCCGCGGCCAGCCGCGCGTTGGCCCGCACGGATCGTCGAACGGGTTCACCGGCGGCGACGAGCAGGTCGATCTCGTCGGCGGTTTCGGCGATCAGCGCCCGCAACGCCCGCAGCCGTACTTTCGCGTTCGCCAACCTGATCTGGGCGGCGGGCTGATCCTTCTGCGGCACAGCGCTATACGCCAGGACACGGCTGCCGAGCTGCTCGGCGAAGAGTCCAGCCACCCGCTCGCAGGCTCCAAGCACCGGCATCGCCGCCGTCAGCGCGAGCGCCGGTACCAGCGGCCAGCGGTAGGCCGGCGCATCATGGGCACGTGCCCCGGGGGCGGTTCCGCCGTAGATGTCGGCCACCGCAGCGATGCGGTGTTCGGGCACAAAGACATCCGTGACGATGATGTCGTGAGAGCCGGTGCCCCGCATGCCTGCGGTGTGCCACACGTCGTCGACCTCGACCTTACTGGCCGGCACCACTGCGAGCGCCGGAATGATGCCGTCGCCTCGATCGAGCAGCGCACCGACCACCACCCAATCGGCATCCATTATTCCCGTCGCCCACGACCATCGGCCGCTAAGGCGCACGCCGCCGTCCACCGGGCTGCCGCGACCGCTCGGAGCGAGCGGAGCCGGCGCCAACACCGGGCCCGAGGCGAAGACTTCCTCCTGAACTCGCGGATCGAACAGCGACAGCATCCAGTTGTGCAGCGCGTAGAACCCCAAAGTCCAAGCGCTCGAGGCACATCCGTGCGCCATGCGCCGAATCGGTTCCAGGAGTTCGGGAAACGATGCTTGAATACCGCCGAACCGGGCCGGGAGCAGCAGCCGAAACAGCTCGGTCTGCTTGAATTCGTCGATCGTCGCCGCGGGCAGACGGCGCAGCCGCTCGGCTTCCTCGGCGCGGTCGGCTAATCGCGCGACGAAATCATCGGTGATGCCGTACGACGAGCGGCTATCGACCGCGGACATGCGGTCAACATAACATACCTTTTAGTATGGAGGCTTTCGCCGGAGCTCAGGCGCTGGGCCCGGGGGCTGGAGTCTGAGCGCGCACCACCGTCGCCGGGCCCGCGGGAGTGGCAGCGGGAGTCGCGTCCAGGCGACTGACGGCGAAATCCGTCCCGGGTGCCACGTTGCTCGCGTTGTCGGAGTAGGTGTCGTGGGCGGCGAAGTTCATGCCGTCCGAGCACACCGGGTCCTCGGGAGCGCAGACCTTGATGGTCTTGGCCTGATAGATCGGGCCGATGACCACCTGAGGCTGGCCGAGCACGTTCATGGCGCGAGCGTTGGGCGAGCCGAACAGCACGACGGCGGCGACGTGGTCGGCGACGTCGGGTGAAAGTGGCTTGGGCACCGTCGCGGGATCTACGCCGTCGGGTACCTGGGCGGAGGTAACGAAGCCGATTACGGCCGCGCCCTGGGAGTAGCCACCGAGCACCATCTTGGTCTTCGGGCAGTTGGCGGCCATAGACACGACGTGTGCGCCGGCGTCCGTGATGCCTGCGAGCCCGGTCGACCATTCGTTGCTGGCGGGGTAGTTAACCGGGTAGACGTCGACGGACTTGCCGACCTCGCGCGCGCGCAGTTGGTCGATGAATGCCTGCCCGGTGGGGCCGACACCCGGCTCCTCACCGGTACCGCGGGCGAACACCACCTGTTCATCGGGGCACGGTTCGGCGGACGCGAGCGGAACGCCAAAGGCGAGGACGGAACCAGTGAGGCCCCAGGCCGCTAATGCAACGGGACCAACCAATCGGGTGACGTGAGGGGAAATCATGTCGAAATAAGTGCCCATACCAGTGCATTCCAAACCTTGTGAGTACGAAACCGTTCATAACCATTGCCGCATACGATGGCCATATGCACAAGCTGAGTTTGACAACTGGCGCTGTCGGACCGCGCTGGGGTGTGGCGACCTCGGGATTTGCGCTGTCGAAGCCGCGAAACTCGCGCTAGGGCGGGTTTCGTTAAAAGTGTGTTACCGCAGCGGGAGTCGGCCGATTGGTACCATCGCGCGATGACTGATCTGCCCGCGCCAGGCGGTCGACTGCGATCATTTTCAAGACGCGACGTCTTGAAAGTTGCCGGTGTCGCGCCGGCCGTGCTGACCGTCGCGGCGGTGGCCGCACCACGCGCGGCCGCCGGTCTGGCCGGCAGAACCGTCTTTCTCGACCCGGGTCACAACGGCGTGAGCGACGCGTCGATCGCACAGCAAGTCCCGAACGGTCGCGAAGGCACCAAGCCGTGCAACACGTCGGGGACCGCCACCGACGATGGGTACGCGGAACACGCGTTCAATTGGGTTGTTGTGGGACTAATTAACGATTCACTCAAACAAATGGGTATCAAGACGGGGCTGTCGCGCGATAACGACAACTCCGTTGGACCCTGCGTAGATAAGCGCGCGGATCTTGCCAACTTGATGCAACCCGACGCGATCGTGAGCATCCACGCCGACGGCGGTCCCGCTTCCGGCAGCGGATTCCACGTGAACTACTCCAGCCCACCGTTGAACGATTCCCAAAAAGGTCGGACTCTGCAGTTGGCCCAAGCGATGCGCGACGCCCTGGCCCAAGCGGGCTTTCACCCTTCCACCTATATCGGCTCCGACGGCCTCTACGGGCGAGCCGACCTTGCGGGTCTAAACTTCGCCCTCTACCCGGCCGTCCTCGTCGAACTCGGCAATATGAAGAATGCCGACGATGCCGCGCGGATGGAAAGCGCCGACGGCCGGGCGAAGTATGCCGACGCGGTCACCAGCGGAATCGTCGCGTTTCTGAATGCGACACCAGCAGCCAGCTAGCCGACCCGAGGCACGCTTTGACAACGAGCGGTGCCGTACCGCATCGTCGACTGACAATGTCAGTCAATTGCGGCATTTCGTGTGCACGACAGTGATGCGTAATGCGTAATGCCGTGCTAGGTCCTGGGCGCTGGCTGTTGCGTAGTCGCGTCGCAAGAGTGATTGCGGTTTTCCTGATGCTGGCACTGATGACAGCGATCGTGACACTCACGGCTGTGTTCGCGTACCGCCATGCCGCCGCGCCGCGGCCCTCGCCGCCGACGAAAGTGCCGATGCCTTCTCGCACGGCGGCACCATTGAACAACTCTGCGAACCTGTCGGCGGATTTCGCCCAATTAGAAAACAGCCTGCACGCGAAGATGGGCGTGGCGGTTAGCGCTGTCGGTGATGGGCAGGCCCCCATGATGCTGGGGGATTGGGAAGAGGGACCGGCCTGGTCGACGATCAAAGTGCCGTTGGTCATCGCGGCGTACCGCCAGCAGAGGCCGCCCCGAGTTAACGAAGTAATGACAGCCGCAATCACAAAGTCCGACAATGCGTCGGCCGAAACGGTATGGGCGTCGCTCGGTGATCCCGTCACGGCCGCAAAACAGGTTGAAGAAATATTGCAGGAAACAGGTGATCCGACCACCGTTCAGTCCCGAAAGCTGAGGCCGGAATTCAGTGCCTTCGGCCAGACCATCTGGCCGCTGCTCGGTCAGGTGCGATTCGTGGCCAGCGCCTTCTGTAACAGTGAGGACGGTCCAATCTTCAGTCTGATGAGCCGGGTAGAGCCGGACCAGAGGTGGGGTATCGGGAACATTCCCGATACCCAATTCAAAGGAGGCTGGGGCCCATCCTCGTCCGGGAAATATCTCGTGCGGCAGTTCGGGGTGCTCACCACCGCGGTGGGAAAGCTCGCCGTATCGGTCGCGGCTGAGCCCGCGTCAGGGTCATTCGATGATGGCACTCATGACCTCGGGGAGGTGGCGAAGTGGTTGATGGACCACGTCGCGGCGCTGCCCGCTGGACAGTGCGGACACTGATCATGAGCGCAACTGGCCTTCAAAGTGTTTGGTTCGGTGGAATTCCAAGAGAGACCGCAAGCCAAGGGCAATTCTGCGGGGACCGTCTTCGGAGGCAAACACGCCACACAAGTCGACTTGGTAACGCATAATCCCTAACCGGGAGGAGATGACGGTGCCTGTTGTGGATTCGCGTGTCGGGACGACATTCGGCAAGTACACGATCACGGGCATTCTCGGCAAAGGGGGAATGGGCGAAGTCTACGAGGCGCGCGACAACGATATCGGTAGAACGGTTGCCCTCAAGATCATCAAAAGTGAGTACGCCAACGACCGCGCATACCGTCTTCGGTTCGAGCGCGAGTCCCACGCCGTGGCGACGTTGCAAGAGCCACACGTCATCCCGATCCACGGCTTCGGTGAGATTGATGGCTCCCTATTCATCGACATGCGTTTGGTTCGGGGGAACGATCTACAGAGTCTGCTCGAAAAGTCGCCTTTGGATCCGTCACGAGCGGTCGCAATAATCAGCCAGATTGCGGCGGCGCTCGATGCGGCTCACGCCGAGGGGCTGATTCACCGCGATGTTAAGCCCCAGAACGTCATCGTCACATCCGCAGACTTCGCCTACTTGGTCGATTTCGGTATCGCCGAAATGGTCGGCGAAACCCGCCTCACCACGGTCGGCGCCAAGATTGGTTCGTGGGCCTACATGGCGCCTGAACGGTTTACCGACCAGGAGATCACCCCGGCCGTAGACGTCTATGCACTCACTTGTGTTCTGTATGAATCGCTTACGGGTAAGTTGCCGTTTCCCACCGATTCCCAGGACGCGGTGGTTGCCGCGCATTTGACTTCGCCGCCTCCTCGGCCAAGTGTCGCTAATCCCAAAGTTCCTGCAGCCCTTGATGATGTCATTGCCCGCGGCATGGCCAAGGAACCCGATGATCGGTACGGCAGCACTGGCGCGTTAGGGCGGGCGGCCAACCGCGCGCTGCGAGGCAGCGGCATCACATCAGCCGACCCGATGGACCACATGCCGACACAGCCCGCTTCGTGGCCACCGATGCCGGTACCACGGCTGGCTCCACAAGGCTTCGCCCCGCCTGCACATGTGCCCGCTAGTTCTGTCGTGCGGTCAAGCGACCGAGCCCGCTGGCTGATGCCGACCGTTGTCGCAGTGTCAGCAGCGTTGGTTCTTGGAGCAGTGGGAATCGTGATCGGTCTCCTAGCGAAGCTGAGTTCCGCTCCAGGCCCATCCGCTGCGCCAGTGACACCGATGACGGCTCCCGGGGCGCTGCCGACTGAAAGCTTCCCGTCGCCTATCTCGCCTGTGCCGATACCGACGCGACCGGCCCTCGCCGCGGTCCCGCCGCTGGTACCGGGCGCTGACCAGAGCAGCAGCCACACGAACTGTGATCAGGGTTATCAGCTCAACAATGCGACCGGGTTCGGGACCCGAGGTGGGCGAGGTACGCAGGAAACCTCGTGCTATTTCGCCAACACTGTCTTGGTTTCGTATTGGAATGCTTATGGCAACGCCAACGCAGCAACGCGAATCGTGTCTGCTCCGGGAGCCGTCGACTGCGTTACTGTGCCCGGTGCGAGTTGTGATTCGAGGAACATGGCGAACTTCCTGATGCGGTGCAGCGGTGATGGTTCGAATCCCTGGATTAAGTGCACCGGGGGTAAGGACGCCGTCGTTTATCTGTGGTAGCTCGCCTGAACAGCTAGATTCAGCCACCGTGGAGTCTGCCGCCGGCCGTGTCGTCGATATCTACCAGCGGCACGCGGTTACCTGGTCGCGTGAGCGGGGCGATCGGTTGCCAGAGAAAGCTTGGCTGGACCGGTTTCTGGCGGTACTGCCGGAGCAACGCTGCGTGCTCGACATCGGTTGCGGATCCGGCGTCCCGATTGCCGGATACCTCATCGCCAACCAATGCCAGGTGACCGGAGTGGACGCGTCGAGCGCAATGATCACCATGTGCGTGGATCGGTTCCGCGAGCAGCACTGGCAGGTCGCCGACATGCGAACCCTGGATCTGGACCAAACATTCGACGGAATTCTGGCGTGGGACAGCTTCTTTCACCTACCGCAGACGGATCAACGTTCGGTGTTCGGCATCTTCCGGCGTCACGCCGCCGCCGGTGCGGCGCTGATGTTCACCAGCGGCGCGTTGGCCGGCGAACAGCTCGGCAGCTATCAGGGTGAGCCGCTGTACCACGCGAGCCTCGACAGCGAGGAATACCGGGGACTGCTGCGCGACAACGGATTCGACGTCTTGCGGCACGTGGTGGAAGACCCCACCTGCGGCCAGCGCACCGTTTGGCTCGCCAGGCAGCAGAGCTGACGCTAAAGCAACAGGGCCACAGTCGTCGCCGCGATAAGCACGATCGTGGAAATCCCGATGATGTACACCGAGCGACGAGGCGTGATCTCTTTAGGGATCGGATGCCGCTGCAGTATTCGCTGGCGCTGAAGCGCGATCAGGTAGGTCCCCATCGCCACCGCGACGGCGATGGCGGCCAGGATGAATCCCACCGACCCGTGATGCCCGTGGAAGTCCTTGATGGTCAGCAGCGCCCCGTTGACCAGAAATGCGAACGAGGTCCGGGTCCACGCCAACACCGTCCGTTCGGCCGGAAGGGTTCTCGCCAGCGGATCGGCTCCCGGCTGGGTCAACTCGCGATCGCCTTGAGGATGACCAGCCCCAGCGCGACGAGCCCAACCAGGCAAAGACCCACCGCGAGGTAGGCCGGCGAGGGATGCCGAGGCAGCGGGTCGCCATGGCGCATGGCGCGATCCGCCTGTTGCCAGCGCAGCAGCCCCATCCCGCTGGTGAGGATCGCCAGCAGCGCAAGGCCCACGCCGAGCAGTCGGCGCGCGCCCGGGACCGCCAGCTCCGGAACGAGCTGCACCAGAGCGACCGCCGCGGCGAGCAGCCCCAGCGCGGTGCGCTGCCAGGACAGGAAAGTCCGCTCGTTCGCCATGGTGAACCGATAGTCGATCTCGTGCTCTTGCGCGTGGTCGGCGTCGCGTTCGCCCGCGGGCGTGGTGGTGTTATCGGCCACGGGCTACCTCGCAGGGGCGTATCAGCGCAATTGTTTCGATACGAAAGATTTTAACCAGCCAGGCGGCCCGCCATGTCTCGGTTCACCATCCCGCGCCATGATGAATCTTGTGGTCAAGGCGTTGTTGTTCGACGTGCAAGGAACGGCGACCGATTTTCATTCGACGGTCTGCGACGAGGGACGGCGGATCAGTGCGGGCCGATACCCCGAGGCTGATTGGCCCGACGTGGTGCGACGTTGGCGCGCAGGCTATTTTTCCGCACTGGAGGGGGCGCAGAGTCGCGGCGGTGGATGGGTTTCGGTGCACTCGGTTTATCGAGAGGCACTCGACACCGTCTTGGACGAGTGCGGTCTGTCGGGGCTTACCGATGCCGAACGCGACGAACTCACACTGGCGTGGCAGCGCCTGCGGCCGTGGCCCGATGTGGTGCCCGGCTTGACCCGGCTGAAGGGTGCGTTCACGTTGGCCACCCTGTCCAACGCCGACGTGTCCGCGGTCATCAACATCTCCAAGCGGGCCGGGTTGGCGTGGGATGCCGTCTTCGCCGCGGAGATGGCCGGGGTGTTCAAGCCCGACCCGGCGATCTATCGGATGGCCGCGACCTACCTCGGCCTGGATCCCGCCGAGATCATGATGGTGGCAAGCCACAAATACGACATCCGCGCGGCGGGCGGTCTCGGCTTCCGCACGGCCTTCGTCGCGCGGCCGTTGGAATTCGGGGTCGACGGTGACGCGGACGTGGCCTACTCCGACGAGTTCGACATCAACGCGTCCGACTTCCTCGGCCTCGCCGATCAGCTTGGTTGTTAGCGATGTGCCGAACCGGTCAATTGTTGACCGTTGGCGGCCTGCAACAGGCAGATGAGTGTGCTCGGGTTCGGCAGGGCGCCGGTTCGATCCTGGTTCGAGTCAATGAGATACGTGATGGAGAACGTGCTGCCGTCGACGGATTTGCCGGTGTAGGGAGTGAATGCAGCCGTGCAGTCCCGGTTGGCGACGTTGGCGATGGCGGTGTCCACGGCCATCGGGGCGCGCAGATAAACCTCGGCCAAATGCGCTGTGGCGCAATCGACAACGGTGATGGTGACCCTGCTGAGATCCGCCGGCGGAAGGTCGGTGACACACTCGCCGACCTGTAGGTCAATCCACTTTTCGGTGTGTGAGCTCAGCGGTGCCGGCGCGATGGTGCCGGCCTTCCCGGCTGTGGCGGTCGGTGGTGGCGCCGGGGCCGTCGGGCTCGCCAGGCCACCATGCGCGGCGCACGCGGCCAGCAACCAGATCGCAGTCAGGCTGCCCACCGTACGAAGACTCCGCACCCCCATGGCAGCCCCCTTGCTTCATCGCCTTAGCGGGGGAGTCTAGGCACCCGCAGGCCGCTGAGGAGCGAATTTGGGAGAAGTCATAGCGGAGGCGGCACGGTATTGGTCAGTGCCGGATCCGGCTGCTCCGACGACATCGACAGCAAGCCCCGCACGCAGCGCGCGGCCAGCAGCCAGTTCGACGGCTTCTTCAGGTCCAGCCCGCCCAGCAGCTGCCTGACCATCGTCAAGGTATCGAAGTAAATGCGTTCGCAGACAAGGGTTTCGGAGTCGTCGAAAACAAAGTAAGCGGTCATCCGGACACGGAACCTGCTGCCGGTGGGTGGAACCGTGCCGAGATAGCCCCGATGCGTTCCCATCAACCAAAACTCGACGATCACCGCGTCGGCGCTGTGCCGCAGCGCGATGATCTCGTGATCCTGATCGGGAAACGCGGTGCGCGTGTAGTCGTAGTAGCCACGCACCGCCTCGTTTCCGTCGTGGATGAGCAGCTGCGGGATCAGCTCATAGTGGGGATGCGGGAACGTCGACAACACGTCGTCCCAGTCCTGGCGGACCTCGTCATGAAAATGATCGAGCACGAGTTTCTGGCGGGCGGCCAGCACGTCTGGAGCGGGAAACGCCGGAATGGTCACGACGGTCAGCGTAGACCCCCGAAATGGGCGACGAGCAGACGCAAAATCGCATAGCACGGGGCGAAATCGTGCGATTTTGCGACTGCTCGCGGAAAAAGGGGGACCCTAACCCGGCGGGGTCCAGGCGACCGGCAGGCTCTTGATGCCGTGAATGAATTGCGACAGCAGTCGGGCCGGTTTGCCGGTCACGGCGAAATCCGGTATTTGTTGGCGCAATTCATCGAAGGCAACCCGGATCTCGCGACGAGCCAGGTTGGCCCCCAAACAGAAATGCGCGCCCCCACCGCCGAAGCCAAGATGGGGGTTGGGGTTGCGCGCGACGTCGAAAGCCCACGGATTGGCGAACTTTGACTCGTCGCGGTTAGCCGAGTTGTAGTACAGCGAGACCTTGTCGCCTTCCGCCATCTTGACGCCGCTCAGCTCGAAGTCCCGCGTCAGCGTCCGTCGCATATAGATCACCGGTGAGGCCCACCGGACGATCTCCTCGACCGCGGTGGGTGTCAGCTCGTCGAAGTTGGACCACCACTTTTCCCGTTGCTCGGGGAAGCGAGACAACGCCAGCGCGCCGTGGCTGATGGCATTTCGCGTGGTTTCGTTGCCGGCCACCACCAGCAGGATGAAGAACGACGCGATCTCCTGGGAGGTGAGCCGGTCACCGTCGACCTCGGCCTCCACCAGGCTGGTGGTCAGATCGTCGTGGTGGTTGGACCGGCGGTCTTCGGCCAGCGCGGTGGCGTAGGCGCCGATATCCATCGACACGTGCATGAACTCTTCGAAATCGAGGGTGAGATCGGGGTCGCCAAACCCGAGAATCACGTTGGTCCAGTGGAAGACTCGCTGATGGTCCTCCTCGGGGATCCCCATCATGTCGCAGATGACCTGCAGCGGCAGTGGCCCGGCCAGTTCAGTGACGAGGTCTGCCTGGCCGTCGGGATGATTCGCAATCAGCGATGCGACCAGTCGGTGCGCGCGTTCTCGCACCGACGTCTCGATGCGGGCCACCACTTTTGGGGTGAAGGCCCTGCTGACGATCGAGCGCAGCCGCTGGTGTCGCGGATCGTCGGTCACGATCATGGAGCCGAAATATTCGGCTAACTCCGGTGTCTGGTCGTTGATGGTGATCCCGCCGGCGGAGCTGAAGATGTCGGGATGACGGCTGGCGAAGTGGACGTCGTCGAGCTTGGTCAGCGCCCAATACCCTTGGCCCGTTTCGAACCCCTCCATCTGGATCGCCGGCCAGAACGAGATGGGGGCTTCCCGGCGCAAGGTGGCGAACGCGGCGTCGCGAATGTCGTCGTTGCGCACCCAGAAGTCGAGCGACTCGAGCTGGATTTCGGCGAGCGGGATCTCAGGCGGCGGCGTCCCATTCGGTTGGGTCGCAACACCTGTTTCGAGGCTCACTTACGCCCTCCTTCGCCGTTGAAGAGGTGACATTGGCGAGCCTAGACCGCGATCAGTGTGTGCAGACGGTTCTGGCGGGCGTGCCCACCGTCGCCGTCGCGTTGCTGACCACATTGCCGTCGAGCAAGATCTTGCACGAGATCGGGCCCGGCCCCTGGGCGCTGATGACGAACACCTGGCCCCCGAAGGCGGTGAACTCAGTCGACCACGGCAGCGGCGCGTTGACCTGACGCAGCTGACCGGTGTCGGTTTGGTACGAGATCAACTCGGCTACCGCGGGACCGTTGATTTCGTAGCGCACCTTCGGAAAGTTTTCCGCGTGCGCGACTCCGCAGGTGTTCGCGAAACCGATACCAATCGCGAGCAGGACCGCGGGTCCGCCGAGATGCTTCGTCATAGTTTGCATCGTGTCACCATGCGCGACGCTACGGAAGCGGTTCTTCGCTAGACGTTTGGCGCTTGGTGTACGGATTCAACGGTGTAGAGGTGCGGCTCGAAGCTGGTCGCGACGGCGGCACAGACCTCCATGTGGGCACGCACGCTGGGGTCTTCGAAGATGGCCTGGTAGGCCTGGGCGCTCTGCCACTGCGCGTAATTGAGGACCCGGGTTCCGTCGGTGCTGATGTGGATGTTGGCCGAGATGAACCCCGGAACGAACTGCATTTTCTCCTCGGTGGCAACGCGCAGCAGTTCAGCCAGTTCGGTTGCCCGCTCGGGTTCGACGGTGAAGACGTTGATGAAGGTGGCGTGCGGGGCGTGCTCTTGGATCGTGGTCATCGTCAGGAACTTTCTTTTGTTGTCAGGAACCTTACATTCACCACTCTAGCATTGTGTAAGGTTCCTGTCATGGTGGAACCGGAGATCGAACGTGGCCCTGGCTATCTGGTCAAGCGGGTGCAACAGGGATTGCGCCGCCGCTGCGACGCCGCGCTGAAGCCGATCGGTCTGTCGATGGCGCAGTACGCGTTGTTGCGCGCCCTGCACGATCACCCCGACGCGTCCGCCTCCGACCTCGCCCGGCTGTGCTTCGTCACCCGCCAGTCCTTGCGCGATGTGTTGAACGGGCTGAGCACTGCCGGCATGGTCGGCCCGTCGGACGCGCCGGGACGCGGTCGCGCGCGTGCGTTGCAGCTGACACCACTCGGGTTGCGGCGCCTCAAGAGCAGCCACGCTGCCGTCGAGGACGTGGAAGCCGAGATGTTGCAGGGGATGTCAGCCGCGCAGCGCCGCGAGCTCGCCACCCTGTTATTTCGATGCGCGGAAAACCTGGAAGCGGCGACGAAGGATTGAAGGCTTAGTGTGAATCCCGGAGCGGGGGGCTGCTGAGCGGAAGGTGAGTATGTCGGAACATGGCTCAAAGCGTGTAGTGGTCTACGGCACTGGCTTCGTCGGCCGGATGGTGATTGCCGAGATCGTCAAGCACCCGTTGTTCGAATTGGTGGGTGTCGGCGTGAGCAACCCGAACAAAGTCGGACGCGACGTCGGTGAGATCTGCGGGTTGCCCGAGCCGGTGGGCCTCCTCGCCACCGACGACATCGATGCCCTGATCGCACTCAAGCCCGACGCGCTGGTGCACTACGGGCCGACGGCGATGCACGCCAAGGAAAACATTTCGCTGATCACCCGTTTCCTGCGAGCCGGCATCGACGTCTGCTCGACGGCGATGACACCGTGGGTGTGGCCGACGATGCACCTCAATCCGCCCAACTGGATCGAGCCCATCACCCAAGCCTGCGAGCTGGGCGAGTCGTCCTGCTTCACCACCGGCATCGATCCCGGCTTCGCCAACGACCTGTTCCCGATGACGTTGATGGGGCTGTGCTCGGAAGTGCGACGGGTCCGGGCGTCTGAGCTGCTGGACTACACCAACTACGAAGGCGACTACGAATTCGAGATGGGCATCGGCCGCGAGCCCGAGTACAAGCCGATGCTGGAAGACCGCGACATGCTGATCTTCGCGTGGGGCGCCACCGTCCCGATGATCGCGCACGCCGCCGGCATCATGCTCGACGAGATGACCACCACCTGGGACAAGTGGGTGACGCCCACCGAACGCAACTCCGCCAGGGGCGTCATCAAGCCGGGGCACGTCGCTGCCGTCAGGTTCACCATCAACGGGATTTACAAGGGCGAGACTCGCATTCAACTCGAACACGTCAACCGCATCGGTCACGACGCCGCCCCCGACTGGCCGTCCGGCCACGACAACGACGTCTACCGGGTGGACATCGAGGGGACCCCGAGCATCTTCCAGGAAACCGCGTTCCGGTTCACCGACGGCTCGGGACGCGACCCCGCCACGGCCGGGTGCCTGTCGACCGGGCTGCGCGCGCTGAACGCTGTTCCGGCCGTCAACGACCTGCCGCCGGGCTGGGTCACCCCGCTTGACCTCCCGTTGATCGCCGGAGCCGGCAACATCCGGTAAGTGATACGTGCTGTGCCGTTGCACAGCAGGCGCATAGCTAAGGCAGAGAATGGCTATAGGTATAGGCGCAATAATTCATCGATAAGCGGATGCGGGGGCGTCTCGCTGTAAACGGGGATTGGATCAATGTCAGACGGAGCTAAGGCCGCGCTGGGGCTCTCGGTTGGTGCGACCAACCTGGCCGCCGTCACCGCGGATAACGCCATTGCCCGCAAGCCCGTTCTGACGTTGTACCGCCAGCGTCCACCCGAGATCGGCGTGCCAGGGGAGAACCCCAGGCTCGACGAGCCTGGCCTGGTGATCAGCGGCTTCGTGGACCGGGTCGGCGACCCGATCGGGATCGTGGCGGCCGACGGCTCGGTGCATCGCAGCGAGAACTTACTGGCCGACGGGTTGCGTGCGCTGGCTTACGCTGCGACCGCCGGCAACGTCCTGCCCGGGAACCTCGCGGTGACCTATCCCGCGCACTGGGGACCCACGGCGGTGGAGGCACTCGGTTCGGCGCTGAGCCGAGTGACCGAATGGTCGAACCCCGCGCGCCCGATCACCTTGATCCCGGATGCCGCCGCGACGCTGTTCGCCGTGCGGGCAAACCCGGGCATACCGGCGCGCGGGACCGTGGCGGTATGCGATTTCGGCGGCAGCGGAACGAACATCACGTTGATGGATGCCGCCGGCGACTATCAGCCGTTGGCGCCGACGGTGCGCCATCACGACTTCTCCGGCGACCTGATCGATCAGGCCCTGCTGACCACCGTGATGGCCAACGTGCCGAGCACCGGTGGATTTGATCCGTCCGGTACGTCGGCGATCGGCTCGCTGAGCCGGCTGCGATCCGGGTGCCGAGTCGCCAAGGAGCAGCTCTCCTCCAGCACGGTGACCACGTTGACCGAAGAGTTGCCCGGCGTGGACGGCGATATCCGGCTCACTCGAAACGAACTCGACGACGCGATACGCGACTCACTGAACACGTTCGTGTCAGTCTTGGATGAAGCCTTGGTGCGCAACGGGATTCGCGATCTGGTCGCCGTGGTTTCGGTGGGCGGCGGGGCGCACATCCCGGCGGTCACCACCAAGCTGTCGGGACATTTCCGGGTCCCGGTCGTCACCACGCCGCGTCCACAATTGGCCGCAGCGATCGGCGGTGCGTTACGCGCGGCGCGCGGGCCGGGCGATACCAGTGCCACCGTGCTGACCCCAGCCGCAGCGCCAGCTGGCGTGGCATCGGCGGTCGCACCATCAGCGGTCGCACCATCAGCGGTCGCGCCACCGGTCCCCGTGCCACCGGCGCCCGAGGCGGGACCCATGCTGATCGCGGCTCCGCCGTCGGAGCCGGTTTCGAGCATGATGCCCGCGCTGGCGTGGTCGGATACCGATTCGCGCGTCATGCCCGCGAGTGGCTCGGGATACACGTCGGCGCGGCCGGCGCTGAACTTCGAAGCGCCCGCCCGGTCGCGTCGGGAGAAGTCGCGTCCGGAGAAGGCGAACCCGATCCTGCCTTGGCAGCGATTGCCGGGATTGGTGATCATCGGTACCGCAGTGGCGGTGTTGTTGGTCGGGATCGCGGTGGCGATCGGGTTCTCCGACGAAAAGCCCGCCACCACGCCGGCACCGGGCGTGAGCGCTCCGGCCGTAGCGCCGCCGGCCCCGGCGAGCCCGACGCCAGCCGCCGGTCCGCCCGCGTCTCCTGCTCAGCAGGCACCACCGCCGGTGGACGCAGGCCCGCCGCCGGCAGCAGATACGCCGGCCGCGGTTCCGCAAGCTACTGACCAGGCCCCCGCGCCTGCGGCTCCGGCGCCACCGCCAGTGCCGCAGGCCCCACCGATTCCGCCGGCCATCCCGGCGATCCCACAGCTTCCGGCGATTCCGCCCATCCCGCACATCCCGGGACTCGGCCTGTCAATACCGGGGTTCGGTCAGCCCGGATAGTCGATCAAACGGGGCGCTTCTCGCCTTTGTTCTCCTCGGCGGCGGCCTTTCGGAGCTCGTCGTTCAAGGCTTTGTCCTTCTCGATTTGCTCTTTATTGGACTCGTTGCCCGGTCCTTCATCGTCCGAACCGCCGGCATCGTGGTTGTACTTCGGGTTGCCGTCGTCGTCGAGCCAATCATTGACCGCGGTTCCCGAGATCGCTCCGCCGGAACCCGGCAACACCACGGTGGCCCGGTTTTCTTCGTAAGCCTCCATCATTTCGGAAGCCTGCTTCTTGTTTTCGTCGTTAGGTTCTGGCTTCTCGCTTTGCTGCTTGCTTTCCTCAGGCTCTGGCTTCTCGGTCTGACCAGCCTCTTTGTCGTCCTGCACAGTCATGCGGCTACCCCCTTGTTGCAGCTAGATGACCTTCGGTTACCCGGCCTTCGTTGTGTCGAACCTCTCAACGGGTGTCAATTCGCCTTTGGATAACTGACACCGGTGAGTTGTTCGGATAGCTCCCATAGCCGCAGGTTGTCGGCCTCGTTGCGCGCGTTGGCGGGCACCTTGGCCCGCGCCACACCCCCGCCCGCCGCCTCGTAGAAGCCGCGGGGTCCGTAGAACGCGCCGCCTTCGGCGTGCGGGGTCGCGGCCGCGTAGAGCGCGGGCAGGATGCCGTCGTCGATCTCCTGCCAGAGGAACGGAGCCAGCCGCCAGGACGCGGTGTACAACCGTTGCATCAATGCGGGCTTTTCCCGGCCCCGCGACGGTCCGGAGATCTGCAAATTGGTCTTGGTCAGCCCGGGGTGCGCCGCACTGGACACGATGCCCCAGCCCGCCTCGCGGCTGCGGCGGTCCAGTTCGAGGGCGAATATCAAGTTGGCCAACTTCGACTGCCCGTAGGCCGACATGGGCGCGTAGGACTTCTCGAACTGCAGGTCGTCGAAGTGGATGCTGCCGCTTTGGCGGGCGGCGAGGCTGCTCAGCGAGACAACCCGGGCGCCGTTGGCCGCGCGTAACAGCGGCAGCAGATGCGCGGTCAGCGCGAAATGACCGAGATGGTTACTGCCGAACTGTAATTCGAAGCCGTCGACGGTGGTGTCGCGTTCCGGTGGCGTCATGACACCGGCGTTGTTGATCAGGATGTCGATCGGGCGGCCCTCGGCGTTGAGTTGTTCGCCCAGCGCCGCGACCGCGGCCAGCGACGACAAGTCCAGGGATTTGATGGTGAGCTTCGCGTCGGGAACCGTCGCGCGGATCTCCTCGATCGCCTTCTCGCCCTTGGCCTTGGTGCGGATCGCCATCACCACATCGGCGCCGGCTGCGGAGAGCCGCCTGGCTAGGCCGAACCCCAAGCCGCTGTTGGCCCCGGTGACGATTGCCAGCTTGCCCGACAGGTCTGGCACGGTGGCGACGAGATCATTGGCCATGCATATCACTCCTTCTGCTCGCTGAGCCCGCTCCTAGTGTGCTCCCTGCGCGGTTGCTATGGCACCGGGTCGCGCGCAGTGACACACTCCGAAGATGAAGAGCAGACGGCTCGCCAAGATTTCACTGTCTGCAGCCGTCGTCATGATGATCGTGTCGGTGGCCGGTTTCATCGTCGCCCTGGTGCTCAACGCCTTCTTTCTGGACAAGTACAACGCCTATGGCGAGGTGCCGATCCCCGGCTCGAGCAGCCTGCATCTACCCCGCGGCGAAGTCACCATCAGCCTGCACGCTCTGGTGATCGGCGGCTCCAACGGTGGCGGCTTGCCGGTGCCGCCACTCGGCGTCACGATCACCCCGCCCGACGGTGTGCCACAGCCCGTGATGGCGGAAAACATCGGCAGCACAACAACAGTCAACAATGATGCGCACGTGCGCGTGTGGGTAGCTCAGATTCCCGCGGACGGCACCTACAACATCACGACCGACGGCCAAGTCAACGGATTCATCGAGCCTCGGCTGGCCTTCGGCCATTCGAGTTCCTACGGGTTTCTGGTCTGGCTCTTCGTGGCCATATTCGTTGCGGGCCTGATTCTTTCGATCGTGTCAGGGTGGTGGTTGCGTCGCACTCGGCGCAGGGCGGCGGCGTCCGTCGTGCAGGGCGTGTCGCCGGTGGTGTCGCTGTCGGCGCCGCAGGAGCCGGCCGTTCGGGAACCCTCCGGCGAAGGCGTCCGCCTGGAACGGCTCAAAACTTTAGCGGCGCTGCGGGATTCCGGCGCGTTGACCGAGCAGGAGTTTCAGATCGAGAAGCGTCGGATCCTCGACGGGTATTGAGCCGCTGCCCGCGAGCCTAACGTGGCTGCGAAGCTGGCCGCCGAAGTTCGCAGTGGGGTTAGATACGCGAGCGAGCGGGCGGGTGACGCGGGGCGGCCGGTGAGCCGATCGGCTGGTGGGTCAGTGGCCGCGGGCCACCCACTCCTCGTAATGGACGATCTCGTCGCCGATGGTGGTGTTGTCCCCGTGGCCGGTGTGCACGACGGTGTCGCCGGGCAACGCGCCCAGCCGCTCCGAGATCGACTTCAGGATCGTCGGGAAGTCGGAGTACGAACGCCCGGTCGCGCCCGGGCCGCCGGAGAACAGGGTGTCGCCGCTGAACACCACACCGAGCTCGGGGGCGTACCAGCACACCGATCCAGGGGAGTGGCCCGGGGTGTGCAGCGCCTGCAGCGCGGTGCCCGCCACAGTCAGCGTGTCCCCGTCGGAATAGGCGCGAAAGTCTTTGTCCGGGTGCGTCATTCGCCACAGCACTTCGTCGCCGGGGTGCAGTAGAACCGGCGCCTCGAGCGCCTTGCCGAGTTCGGGGGCGACGGTGACGTGATCGTTGTGTCCGTGGGTGCAGATCACCGCGACCACCTTGCGGCCACCGACGGCCTCGAGGATCGGCTCGGCGGTGTGGGCGGCGTCGAACACCACCACCTCGGAGTCGTCGCCGACGATCCAGATGTTGTTGTCGACTTCCCAACTGCCGCCGTCGAGTTCGAAGGTTCCGTGGGTGACGAGGTGCCCGATGGCCGCCATCAGAGCAGCACCACCGAGCGCAGCACCTTGCCGTCGTGCATCTTGTGGAACGCGTCCTCGATGTCGCCGAGCCCGATGCGTTCGGAGACGAACTGCTCCAGCGGCAACCGGCCCTGCAGGTAGAGGTCGATCAGGGTGGGGAAGTCGCGCTCGGGCAGGCAATCGCCGTACCACGACGACTTCAACGACCCGCCGCGAGAGAAGAAGTCCACCAGCGGCATGTCCAGCCGCATGTCGGGCGTCGGAACACCCACCAGCACAACGGTTCCGGCCAGATCACGCGCGTAGAAGGCCTGCTTCCAGGTCTCGGGCCGGCCGACGGCGTCGATGATGACGTCGACGCCGAAGCCATCGGTGAGGTCCTGGATGGTCTTGACGACGTCGAACTCGCGGGCATTGACGGTGTGGGTGGCGCCGAACTTGCGGGCCAAGTCCAGTTTGGTGTTGTCGGTGTCGACCGCGATGATCCGCTTGGCGCCGACCAGCGCGGCGCCCGCGACCGCGGCATCGCCCACGCCGCCGCAGCCGATGACCGCGACGGTGTCGTCGCGGTTGACCGCACCGGTGTTGATCGCCGCGCCCAGCCCGGCCATCAGGCCGCAGCCGAGCAATCCGGCGACTGCGGGGTCGGCCTCGGGATTGACCTTGGTGCATTGCCCGGCGGCCACCAGCGTCTTGTCGGCGAACGCCCCGATGCCCAGCGCCGGGGTGAGCTCGGTGCCGTCGGTCAGCGTCATCTTCTGTTCGGCGTTGAACGTGTCGAAGCAGAGGTGCGGCCTGCCGCGTTTGCAGGCCCGGCACTGACCGCACACCGCACGCCAATTCAGGATCACGAAGTCGCCCGGCGCCACCGACGTCACCCCGGGTCCGACGGCTTCAACCGTGCCCGCGGCCTCGTGGCCGAGCAGGAAGGGGTACTCGTCGTTGATGCCGCCGTCGCGGTAGGTGAGGTCGGTGTGGCACACGCCGCAAGCGATGACGTCGACCAGAGCCTCACCGGGACCGGGGTCCGGGACAACGATGTCCACCAACTCGACGGGTTCGCCCTTTTTGCGTGAAATCACGCCGCGCACTGTCTGACTCATGGCCTACAACCTACTGTCGGACGCCATACACTGCGCGGCCGGCCGTCCACCCATAAACCTGGGTGTAGCGTCCGTGGGCGTGACGGCTTTGGAGACCACCGAAGAATTCACCCAGAGAATCGTGGCGACGCTGGACGGCGCCAGTCTCACAATCCTGCTGAGCATTGGGCACCAAACCGGCCTGCTGGACACGATGGTGCGGCTCGGGGCCGCCACCAGCGCGCAGATCGCGGAGGCTGCGGGCCTCAACGAGCGTTACGTCCGGGAGTGGCTGGGCGGCATGACCACCGGACACGTCGTCGACTACGACGCCGAGGCCGCCACCTACTCGCTGCCCGCGCACCGCGCGGACGTGCTGACCCGAGCGGCCGGGCCTAACAACCTCGCCGTGGTCGCCCAGTTCCTGCCGCTGCTCGGCGAGGTCGAGCAGAAAATCATCGGCTGCTTCCGAGCGGGCGGCGGCCTGCCTTATAGCGAATTTCCGCGCTTCCACAAGCTGATGGCCGAGGAGAGTGGCGCGGTGTACGACGCCTCGCTCGTCGACATCGTGCTGCCATTGGTCGACGGCCTCGTCGAACGGCTGCGTTCCGGCGCGGACATCGCCGATTTCGGCTGCGGCAGCGGTCACGCGATCAACGTGATGGCACAGGCGTTTCCGGCGAGCCGGTTCACCGGCATCGACTTCTCCGACGAGGCCATCGCGACGGGCATCAAGGAGGCGACTCGCCTCGGGCTGTCGAACGCGACCTTCGAAAGCCACAATCTGACCGAGCTGGACAAGGCTGCCGACTACGACGTGATCACCGTGTTCGACGCGATCCACGATCAGGCGCAGCCGGCCCGGGTGCTGGAAAACATCCATCGGGCGTTGCGGCCGGGCGGCCTGCTGTTGATGGCCGACATCAAGGCGTCGAGCCGACTCGAGGACAACGTCGACGTCCCGATGAGCACCTACCTGTACACGACCTCGCTGATGCACTGCATGACCGTGTCGCTGGCGCTCGACGGCGCCGGGCTGGGCACCGCCTGGGGAACCCAGCTGGCCACCTCGATGCTCGCCGACGCGGGTTTCGACGACGTTCGGGTGGCCGAGCTCGAGTCCGACCCGATCAACAACTACTACATCGCCAGAAAGTAATGGCGGCTCTCGACGCTCTCGGCCTCCTTGCTGATTGGCCGGTGGCCAATGCCGCCGCGGCGGTGATCGGACCCAGCGGCGTGCTCGCCAGTCACGGCGACACCGAACGGGTGTTCCAGCTGGCGTCGGTGACCAAGCCGATCGTGGCCCGGGCCGCGCAGGTCGCCATCGAAGAAGGCGTCGTCGATCTCGACACCGCCGCAGGCCCGCCCGGCTCCACGATCCGGCACCTGCTGGCGCACGCATCGGGTCTGGCGATGAACTCCGATCGGGTGCTGGCCACGCCCGGCACCCGGCGGATGTATTCCAACTACGGCTTCACCGTGCTGGCCCAGATCATCGAGCGGGAGTCGGAGATCGAGTTCGGCCGCTATCTCAGCGAGTCGGTGTGCGAGCCCCTGGCCATGGCGGCGACCCGGTTGGACGGTGGGGCGGCGGGGGCCGGGTTCGGGGCGACCTCGACGGTGGCGGATCTGTCGGCATTCGCCGGTGACCTGCTGCGGCCGTCGACGGTGTCGGCGGAGCTGCACCGCGAGGCCACCACCGTGCAATTTCCCGGTCTGGACGGTGTGCTGCCCGGATACGGGGTGCAGCGGCCCAACGACTGGGGCTTGGGGTTCGAGATCAGGGATTCGAAGTCACCGCACTGGACGGGCGCCCGCAACTCGGTGCGAACCTACGGTCATTTCGGCCAAGCAGGCGGTTTCATCTGGGCAGATCCCGACGCGGAGCTGGCGCTGGTGGCCCTGACGGACCGTGATTTCGGGGACTGGGTGCTGGATTTGTGGCCGGCGATCTGCGACGCCGTGATATCCGAATTCAGCTAATTGGAACTGCACACTAGCGCAACAGGGGTCTCACAAGGCACACTAGACACGCAGGACACAAAAATTTGATGTAGCACCGTGCTTATCGGGTTCGCCAGGTCGTTGGGGAAGACGTCCCTCGCGGAACCGAAGGAGCAGCAGATGCGCACGTCGAATCAGTTCGCCGACGTTACGGCGGGTGTGGTGTATGTGCACGCCTCGCCAGCGGCGGTTTGCCCACACGTCGAGTGGGCGTTGTCGTCGACCCTGCAATCCAAGGCCAACTTGGTGTGGACGCCGCAGCCGGCAATGCCGGGACAGCTGCGCGCGGTCACCAACTGGGTCGGCCCGGTGGGCACCGGCGGGCGGCTGGCCAACGCGCTCCGCTCGTGGTCCGTGCTGCGGTTCGAGGTCACTGAGGACCCCAGCCCCGGAGTCGACGGCCACCGTTTCAGCCACACCCCGCAACTGGGCTTGTGGAGCGGGGTGATGAGCGCCAACGGCGACGTCATGGTCGGCGAGATGCGGTTGAAGTCGATGATGGATCAAGGCGCCGAGACCCTGGCCGTCGAACTGGATTCCGTGCTCGGCACGGCGTGGGACGAGGCGCTCGAGGGGTATCGCGACGGCGGGGACGCCGGGGAAGTGACCTGGCTCAGCCGCGGCGTCGGCTAGGCGATACCGGGACTGATCATGGGCGCGATCGCGCTGCGTGGCACCGATACCTGGGTGGCCTCCAACGCCGGCTGCAGCCCGTTCTGGTCGAAGAAGAACATGATCGCGTCGTTGGTGATCGCGAAGCTTTGGTAGTTGGCCGGGTCGAGTCCGGTATCGGCCGGAATGGACACGGCCGACCCGTACCGGTCGGTCAAAGTCTTCTGCACGATCGGCAGGATCGCCTGTAGCGGTTGGGTTCCCGGCCGGAACAACGCGTCGAAGGTGAGCGGCGTGTGGTTGGTCAGGTTGTAGTTGAACGATTTGTACCAGGTTGAGGGGTGGGCGCCGCCCAGGTTCTGGTAGATCTTGGCCACGACCGACTGGGTACCGTTTTGCGGCGGCCCGGAGCTGTAGCGGTCGCTGGTGACGTCCAGCGCGGTCGGTGACGTCAAATTGCTCAGTGGCCCACGGGCATTGGTGTAGTCGTCGACCACCTTGCTGAAGTAGCCGGTCATCGCTTGCTGGTCGGGATAGTTGGCCGGGAAAACCACATCGACATTCGAGTACGGTCCCGACGCCTCGAAGTGACACATCTGGTTCGCGTCCACGCGGGGGCACATCTGTGCGTCCGCAACCGCGGTTGCGGGCCATGCGAGTGCTGCTCCTGCAACGAGTGTCGTCACCATCGCCGCGATCCGTGACCGGCTGTGGTCGTTGTTCACATCGACTCCTTCGGTTTCCCGCCGGGCGCGGTCGTTAGCCATAAGTAGACCGTGGGGGACGTGAAGGATTCTTCTCGGGCGACGGTATTTCAAACCACCGGCGGGTGCGTTGGGGCGGCCGTCACCGGCATGTCGACGTTGCCCTTACACGCGCCGCTCTTGATATCGGTGTGGAAGACACCGGTAAGGACGCCATTCGGGCCGGGCGTATAGGCCGTGATGGATTTGGCGGGGTCGGGCTCGATCGTCCCGTCGGGCAAGAGGCAATCCCATTGCCAGGTCATCTCTCGCACCCATTGCGCCCCATTCCAGGTGAATTCGATGGTGCGCGGCATCGAGTCATTTTTGGGCGGCGGGGGATTGTCCACCGTGGCAATGCAGCTGCCCGACGAGCACTTCGAGCTGATCGAGACGGTGCTGCGGTGCGCGTATTCCGGCTGGCTGGCCGCCATGCTGATGCCGGTCTTGGCGTTGGCCGACAAGGTCAGCATGTATTCGCCGTTCCACAGCGGATCCGCGGCGAAAGACGCCGGGGCGAGCCAGGTCAGGCCACCCAATGACGTCGCCGCCACTACGGCAATCGCATTTCTGCGGTGTCCCGACATCTTTCCTCCCGAGATGCAGCGCTGCGATGACGCAGACGATCTGCCAAGATGTCGAATTCGGGGTGCCAGTTGTTACATTATTTCGATCGGGCGGGACGCAGAATCTGCAGTGCGGCCGGGACCGCGGAGATTTCGGCGGGCAGCAGGCAGGCGAAGTCACCGTCGGCGTACACATTGATCCCGGATGATTCAACGTAAATCGATCTGGCGCGCGCCGTTTTCACCGCGTCCGTCTCGACGTGGGTGCCGTTGAACACTGTCGGAAACAGCCGCAGCAACTTTGTCCGGGACGCCTCGGTAAGCATGGTGATGTCGAGCAGGCCGTCAGTGTGATCGGCATGGGGGCAGACCAGCATCCCGCCGCCATAGCTGCGGGTATTGCCGAAGGCCGCAAGCGTGATATCGGCGTCGATTTCATTGGTGCCGTCGATCACCATTCGATACGGCAGCAGTCGCAGCTGCGATAGCTCGGCGATCATCGCGGTGTAATAACGCAGTCGTCCGTGTGGCCAACTCATCCGGTTGGCCCGATCGGTCACTAGGGAATCGAAACCGGTGGCCGCCACGGTGCCGAACCATTTGTCGATCTTTTTGCGGCCATTGCCACCCTGGATTCGGCCCAGGTCAATGGTTTCCGTCCAACCGTCAGCGACAATGTTCGCGGCGGCCTCGGGATCCTTTGTCGGGATCGCGAATTCACGGGCATGATCGTTCCCGGTGCCGGCCGGGATGATGCCGAGCGGAATGCCGGTGCCGGCCAAGACTTGCAGCGCATTGGAAACGACGCCGTCGCCGCCGGTGACCACCAATGCGTCCGTACCGCGTTCGAGTGCCGCGCCGGCGAGATGGCGTGCGTCTTCGGCGTTATCGCCGATGATTTCGACGACCTCGATGCCCTTGTGTTGCAGCCGGGCGATGGCGATCTGCGCGGCGCGAATGGCTGCGCCGTGTCCCGAGGCTGGGTTGGTCAGCACGGTCACCTTGGCGATTTCGCGTCGGTGCCGCTGCCCTGCGGAAGCGGATTGATTCTCAGACATGACGAGTCACGGAATTAGCTTGCCGGGGTTGAGAATTCCGGCCGGATCCAATGTCGCTTTGACCGCGCGCAACACTTGCACGCCCAGATCGCCTACCTCCTCGCGCATCCACGGCCGATGATCGGCACCGACCGCGTGGTGGTGGGTGATGGTTCCACCCGCGGCCATGATCGCGTCCGAGGCCGCTTTCTTGGCGGCCTGCCACTGCTCGATCGGATTGCCGCGCTGCCCCGCGACGACCGTGAAGTACAACGAAGCGCCGGTGGGGTACACGTGCGAAATGTGACACATCACGAGCGCCGGTGTGCCGGATTCGGCCAAGGCGGTGCTGAGCGCTTCGGTGACGGCGGCCTTGAGTGCGGGAATGTTCGACCAGTTGGTGGCGGTTTCCAGTGTCTCGCAGAGTGCGCCCGCCGATAGCAGCGAGTCGCGCAGATACGGCGCGCCGAAGCGGCCGCGCTCCCACGCCCGCGCCGGCTCTTCGCCCAGCGACGTGCCGCCTTGGGCGGTTAGCAGCGCGCTGGTTTCGGCGAGCCGGCTTTCGACGTGTTCTTTGCTGCCCTCGAACACGGTGATGCCCATGCAGCCGCCGGTGATCTGGCTTTCGCCGATCGCCTCGGTGGTGGCGAGATTGACCCCGGTCTCGACCTCGTCGGAGAGCCGAATGACGGTGGGGCCGGTGGCATTTTGGGTGACGGCTCGCATGGCAGCGGCGCCTGTCGCGAAGTCGGGGAAGGACCACGCCTGGTAGCGGACGGCTTCGGGTGCCCGGTGTACGCGCAGCCGTACCTGGGTGATGACGCCCAGGGTGCCCTCCGACCCGATCAGCAGCTGGCGCAGGTCGGGCCCCGCGGCCGATTCCGGTGCGCGACCCAGATCCCAGGTGCCCACCGGCGTGACCATCCGGAGCCCGCGAACCATGTCGTTGAACCGGCCGTAGCCAGCCGAGTCCTGGCCGGAGGAGCGGGTCGCAGCGAAGCCGCCGATGGTGGCGTATTCAAAACTTTGCGGGAAATGTCCGAGCGAGAAGCCGTGTTCGCCGAGCAGCCGTTCGGCATCCGGGCCGGTGACGCCGGCTCCGAAAACGGCCTGGCCGGACACCTCGTCGAGGTCGATGAGCTGGTCGAAGCGGTGCAAGTCGAGTGATACCACCGCGGTGAACTTGTCGCGGGTGGGATTGAGGCCGCCGACCACATTGGTGCCGCCGCCGAACGGGATGACGGCGATGCCGTGCTCGGAGCAGTAACGCAGGATCGCGGCGACGGCCTCTTCGTCGGCGGGCAACAAGATGGCGTCCGGCGCGTCTTGGGCTCCGGTGTCCTTGCGGCGCAGCAGATCGATGGTGGATTTCCCGCCGGCGTGCAGCAACCGGTCGCGGTCGGCAGTGCGGCAGTATTCGGCACCGACGATTGCGGCCAGCGCATCCCGGTCGTGTTTGCGATAACGCCGATCCGAGCACCTGGACGTTGCCCAGATCCAGTTCCTTTTCCGGCGAATCATCCAGTCCGACAGCCTGTTTCAGTAGTGCGCGGATCCCGTCGGACAGCGGTTTTGCCGCGGCGGCATCTCCCCAGGCGTTCCATTTCATCGGCGGTAGGAGTTCGTCGAGGTCCGTCATGCGTTACAGTATTACACATGCTGTCAATCAGTAACGATGGTCTGGACATCGGAGACCGGATCCTGGGGGCCGCGGCCAGCTGTGTCGTCGACTTCGGGGTGGATCGGGTGACGCTCGCGGAGATCGCCCGGCGTGCGGGGGTGAGCCGGCCGACCGTGTACCGCCGGTGGCCCGATACCCCGTCGATCGTGGCGGCGCTGTTGACCCAGCACGTCACCGCTGTGATGCGCGAGGCGCCGTTGCATGGCGAGGACCGGGAATCTCTTGTGCAGCAAATGGTTACGGTTGCCAACCTGCTGCGCCGCGACGAGCTGGTCATGTCGGTGCTGCACTCGCAGCTTGCGTCGATCTATATCACCGAACGGCTCGGGGCCAGCCAGCAGATGTTGATCGACGCCCTTGCCGAGCGGCTGCGTGCGGCCCAGCGACATGGCAGCGTGCGCGCCGGCGATCCCCTGCAGATGGCCACCATGGTGTTGCTGATTGCCCAGTCGACGATTCAATCCGAGCAGATCGTGCGGCCGATTCTTGACGCCGATGCGTTGGCCACCGAGCTCACCTACTCGCTGAACGGATATTTATCATGACCGCAGCATTAGACGCCGCCCGCCGGACCGCCGACTTGACCGCACTGGCCGACGGCGAACCGTTGGATGTGCTCGTCATCGGTGGCGGTATCACCGGCGCCGGGATCGCCTTGGATGCCGCCTCGCGCGGACTGCGAGTGGCGTTGGTGGAAAAGCACGATCTGGCGTTCGGCACCAGCCGCTGGAGCTCCAAATTGGTCCACGGCGGGCTGCGCTACCTGGCCACCGGCAATATCGGGATCGCCCGGCGCAGCGCCACCGAACGCGGAATCCTGATGACACACAACGCCCCTCATCTCGTTCGTGCGATGCCACAGCTGGTTCCGTTGCTGCCGTCGATGAGTCACGCCAAGCGCGCGTTGGTGCGCGCCGGATTCGTTGCCGGTGACGCGTTGCGGGCGCTTGCGGGTACGTCGTCGTCAATCCTGCCCCGCTCGCGCAGAATTCCGGCAAAGCGCGTCACTGACATGGCGCCGACGGTTCGTCGCGACGGTCTCGACGGCGGCTTGCTGGCCTACGACGGACAACTGATCGACGACGCTCGACTGGTCGTCGCTGTTGCGCGCACCGCCGCCCAGCACGGTGCCCGCATCCTGACCTACGTCGCCGCGACCGAGGCCACCGGCACCTCGGCGCGGTTAACCGACCAGCGCACCGGAGAGTCGTTCGACGTGTCCGCCACCGCGGTCATCAACGCGGCCGGAGTGTGGGCGGGCGAGATCGACGACTCGCTGCGGTTGCGGCCCAGCCGCGGAACCCATCTGGTCTTCGACGCCAACGCTCTCGGCAATCCGACTGCGGCGCTGACCATTCCGGTTCCCGGCGAGCTCAACCGCTTCGTATTCGCCATGCCCGAGCAACTGGGTCGCGTCTACCTCGGCATCACCGATGAATCCGCTCCCGGTCCGATTCCCGATGTGCCGGAGCCGTCGGCCAACGAGGTCTCGTTCCTGCTCGACACGGTGAACACCGCGTTGCAGACGTCGCTGACGACCACGGATGTGATCGGTGCCTATGCCGGCCTGCGGCCGCTCGTCGACACCGGGGAAGGCAAGACCGCCGATGTATCCCGCGAGCACGCTGTCGTCGAATCGCCGTCGGGCGTCATCAGCGTGATCGGGGGCAAGCTGACCGAATACCGCTACATGGCGCAGGACGTCCTGGACCGCGCCATCGACCTACGGCCGCTGCACGCCGCGAGCTGTCGAACCCGCAATCTGCCGCTGATCGGCGCACCGGCCAACCCCGGGCCGGGTGCGGGACCCGGCGTCGGGCTACCCGCGTCGTTGGTGGCGCGTTATGGCGCCGAGGCGCCCAGCGTGATCGCCGCCGCTACTTGTGAGCGTCCGACCGAGCCGGTCGCGGAGGGCATCGACGTGATCCGGGCGGAATTCGATTATGCGGTGACTCATGAGTGCGCCATGACCGCCGACGACATCCTCGATCGGCGGACCCGGATCGGCTTGGTGTCGCGCGACCGCGAACGCGTGGTGGCCGTGGCGGAGGAGTTCCTATGCGGAGCCGTCGACTGCTGACTTCGCTTCCGGCATAAGTCATCATTGCAGGGTGGCTGCCACGTCGGAGGTCCCGGTGCTCATCGTCGGCGCCGGCGCTGCCGGACTGGCCACCTCGGCGTTGCTCGCCAAGCATGGAGTGCGCTCACTGCTGGTCGAGAAGCGGCGCGAGGTCTTCATTTATCCGAAAGCCCGAAATCTCAGCTTCCGCAGCTTGGAGATTCTGCGCGGCTTGGGCCTGAGCGAGAAGGTCCACGCAATCGCCCAGCACGAATCAACGGTCGTTGCCCGTCCGACGTTGAACAGCACAGAAGAAGAACCGGCTCTCGACCTGGACACGATCTTCGCCGGCCTGGACATGCTCAGCCCCGAGCCGCCCGTGCAGTATTGCCCGCAAAGCAGATCTGAGCCGTTGCTGCTCAACGAAACTCGACGACGTGGCAGCGAAGTGCGCTACGGGACCGAACTCTGCTCGTTCGAGCCCGACGAGTCCGGCGTCACGGCCGTCCTACGCGATCTGAACACCGAAGAGCTGGAAACGATCAGGGCCGACTATCTCATCGCCGCCGACGGCGTGCACAGTCCGATCCGCAATGCGCTGGGCATCGCGACCTCCGGCTACGGGGCGCTTCGGATTTTCGTTGTGTTCATTTACTTTCGCGGACCCTGGCGCAAGTTCGTCGCGCGGCTGGGCGAAGGCGATGGCGTACAGGTCAAAAGCGCTGAGGCGCAAGGCATTTTCATTCCGGCTGAGGGCGACCTCGGCATGTTCATCACCACGTACTTCCCCGCCAAGGGCGAGACGGCTGATCAGTTCACACCGCAACGTTGCCGCGAGATACTCATCAAGGCAATCGGCGAACCCATCGATCTCGACATTGTCGAGGTCGCTGCTTGGCAGCCCTACGAACAGGTAGCCGATCAATTCCAGTGCGGGCGAGTCTTTCTCGTCGGCGATTCCGCGCACACGATGCCGCCGTTCAAAGCTGGGGGAGCCAATACCGCTATCCAGAGCGCGCACAACCTGGCCTGGAAGTTGGCCGCGGTGCTGCATGCAACGGCGGGGCCATCGCTGCTTGGCACCTTTCACGACGAGCGGCATCCGGTCGGGCGCTTTGCCGCCCGTCAGTCGCTGTCCGGCCCGACGATTCCGTTGTTGCGGTTGGACGACGACCGGCCGCTATTGCCGCCCGAAGAAGAGTGCTCGATGTTCGCGCTGATGGTGGGGTACCAATACCGCTCGGCCGCCATCATCAGCGATGAGCCGGTCAGCGGCGGGCTAGTGGCGCAGTTGCGCGGACAACCGGGCACCCGCGTTCCGCACGCGTGGGTCCGCGACGGCGTCTCGACACTGGATTTGCTCGGCCCGGGATTTACCGTGCTCACCCGCGACGAGCGGTGGTGCGCCGCCGCGGCTGCTGCGTCGCTCGCGGCTCATCGCGTCGACAGCGACGAGTGGGCGGCTATCACTGAACTCGCGCCGGATGGCGCGCTGCTGGTCCGTCCGGATGATTTCGTCGGCTGGCGGGCCGACGCACTTCCCGACGACCCTGAAACGGCGCTACGCCAAGCGCTTTCGGCAATTCTCTGCCGCTAAGCCACTGGCGAGCAGTCGCAGAATCGCACGCGCGGAGGCCTAGGTGTGCGATTCTGCGACTGCTCGACGGAATTAGCTGGCCATGCGTGAGCGGTCCAAGTGGGCGGCGATGCGCTTGGCGAGGCGGTCGGGCTCGCGCCTGACGTCAGGGACGATGATCGGAATGATCGTCCACCCGAGCTCCTGGATCTTTCCCCACCGCTCTTTGTCACGGAGCATCTCGTCCCGTCCCGCATGCCAATCGATGCTTTCGTATTCGGCGGCAACTAGTGCTTCTGGCCAAGCGAAGTCGACGCGCCACAGCTCGCCATCCCGACCGCGGATCGGGTATTGGAGCTCCGGAGGAGGTAGTCCGCGATCGATCATCACTAGCCGAGCCTCGCTTTCCATAGCCGATTCGGAGCGCCCGTCGGCGACGGGCAGGAGTTCGCGTACTGCCGCGATGCCGCGACGGCCGCGCTGCTCTGCGACGGCGCTTTCGATTTCCGAACGGCTGCACCGGGTGGACTTCAATGCAGCATCGAGCGTGGCCAGCGCTCTTGGGCGCCGTAGTTGCCTTGCGATCTCGACGGCAGTCCATGCCGGTGCAGTCGCGAAGCGTCCTGCTACCCGCTGCAGCGGGGCTCCGGCACGTTGATGAACCATTAGTCCGACTGTCGAGCGCATTCGCACACCCGGATCGAGAACGTGGATGGCGGTAGTGCTTTCGGTGTCAAACCCGTGCAGCGCCGCGGCCGTGCCCAAGCACGCGATGGCTTGACGGCCCATGAATACGTCGAGTGCAGCCAAACGGCCCAACAGATTTGGCTGCTGGGCCGCGTAAATCCCGTACCAAACTCGGACAATGCCACCGCTTGCGACTTGGACGTCGAGTTGCTGACGAGTCATCACTTTCAGCAATTGCGTGGTCGTGGCGAACCCGCCAGATCTCTGGAATACCGCCAACACATCCGCGTGCATCGCAAAAGCATGGGGAGGCTGCCTTGGCGTGACCAGTCACCGCTGGGGATAACTGTGGCGAGCAGACGCAGAATCGCACGCAGGGAACCTGTGCAGTGCGATTCTGCGTCTGCTCGCGGAAAAAGGGGAGCTCGCGGAAAAAGGGGAGCTCGCGGAAAAAGGGGAGCTCGCGGAAAAAGGAGGTGCTCTACAGCGGAATGTTCTTGTGGCGACCGCGACGTTGCGGTGCGTGAGCAAGCGCCTCGGTGAGCCTGCTGCGGGTGTGGGACGGGTCGATTTTCTCGTCCACCACGCCGATCTCGATGGCGCTGTCCACACCACCGGCGATCCGCTCGTGCTCGGCAGCCAACTCGTCGTGCAACGCTTCGCGTTCGTCGTCTGGCGCGGCGGCCAGCTTCCTTTTGTGCAGGATGCCGACGGCGGCCTTGGCCCCCATGACGGCGACCTCGGCGTCCGGCCAAGCGAACACCTTGGTGGCGCCCAGCGAACGAGAGTTCATCGCAATGTAGGCGCCGCCGTAGGTCTTTCGGGTGACCAGCGTGACTCGGGGAACGGTGGCCTCGCCGAAGGCGTGCAGCAGCTTGGCGCCACGGCGCACCACACCGCCCCACTCCTGATCGACACCGGGCAGGTAACCGGGAACATCGACGACGACTATCAGCGGAATGCCGAAGGCATCGCATAGGCGCACGAAACGTGCTGCCTTCTCCGCGCTTTCGGAGTTCAGGCAGCCGCCCAGACGCAGCGGGTTATTGGCCAGCACACCGACACTGCGGCCGGACAGCCGGCCCAGCCCGACCACCATGGACGGTGCCCAGTTGGCCTGAAGTTCGTCGAACGGCGCGTCCCCGTCGAGGATCGCGGTGACGATCGGATGCACGTCGTAGGCCCGGCGGGGCGATTCGGGCAGCAGCGCGTGGATGTCGGTGTCGCCGGCTTCGGCCTTACTGCGGTCGAAATGCCCTTGCTGGCAGAACAATCCAACCAGGCGGCGGCCGCGAGCGTAGGCGTCCAGTTCGTCGTCGGCGACGATGTGGCACACCCCCGACTTCTTGTGATGAGTCTCCGGTCCACCGAGCGAGGCCATGTCCACGTCCTCGCCGGTGACGCTGCGCACCACGTCGGGACCGGTGACGAACACGCGGCCCTCGGGCGCCATGATGACGATGTCGGTCAGCGCCGGACCGTAGGCGGCGCCGCCCGCGGCGAAACCGACCACTACCGAGATCTGCGGAATGTAGCCCGAGGCGCGAATCATTGCCTCGAAGACCGTCCCAACCGCGTGCAGTGCCTTGACACCTTCGGCCAGCCGAGCACCACCCGAGTGCCAGATGCCAACGATCGGGCTCTGATCCTCAATAGCGGTGTCGTAGGCGTTGACGATGTGTCGGCAACCCTCGATGCCCATCGCGCCGCCCATCACGGTTCCGTCCGTGCAGAACGCGACGGTGCGCACGCCGTTGACGGTGCCCGAGGCCGATAGCACGCCGGAGCGGTCACGTTCGTGCAGTAGCTCAACGGTGCCGTCGTCGAAGAAGTTGCTCAGACGCAACAGCGGGTCGCGAGGGTCGACAGACTCGCCAACCGCCTCGGGGGCCATGAGTGTCATTGCAAATCTCCTAAGTCGGTAATGCTGGGGTTACTACCGCCGGGTCTCAGTACCGTCCAAACGCGATCGCCACGTTGTGACCGCCGAATCCGAACGAGTTGTTGATCGCGTACTGGTAGTCACCAGGCCGCGGCTTGCCGGACACCACGTCCAAATCGATTTCTGGATCGAGGTTTTCAAGATTCAGCGTCGGCGGGACGACCTGATCCCGCAGCGCAAGTACGGTCAGGATCGATTCCACCGCGCCGACCGCGCCGACCGAGTGGCCGAGAGCGGACTTGGGAGCGTATACCGCGGGCTTGTTGCTACCCAGGGCATTGTTGATCGCCCTACCCTCGGCGAGGTCACCGACCTGGGTGCCGGTGGCATGGGCGTTGACGTGACTGATGTCGCTGGGGCTGAGATCTGCGAGCTGTATCGCCCGCGTGATCGCGTGGCCGGCGCGTTCGCCGTTGGGATCCGGCGCCACCATGTGGAAGCCGTCCGAGGTGATGCTGGCCCCCATGATCCGGGCCAGGATGTTGGCG
The DNA here is from genome assembly GCA_963826365.1 of uncultured Actinomycetota bacterium. Taxonomy (GTDB): domain Bacteria; phylum Actinomycetota; class Actinomycetes; order Mycobacteriales; family Mycobacteriaceae; genus Mycobacterium. The sequence continues at coordinate 1,133,995 of CAWGXA010000027.1, forward strand.
CCACGCGCCTTGGCGTGGTCCTCGGTCTCGATCACCATCAAAGCGCCGCCCTCGCCGAACACGAAGCCGTCGCGGTTCTTATCGAAGGGGCGACACGCACCAGCGGGGTCGTCGTTATTAGTGGACATCACGATGCGCATATTGGCGAACCCGGCGATGGGCACCGCCTCGATCTTGGTTTCCACGCCGCCGCAGATCGCCATGTCGGCCTCGCCGAGCACGATCTGCTGCCACGCGTGGGCGATGCCCTCTGAACCGGACGCACATGCGGAGATCGGCGTCATCACCCCGGCCTTGGCGTGCCGTTCCAGGCCGACCGCCGCGGCCGCGCCGTTGGGCATGTACTTCTGCACGGTCAGCGGGGAGATCGCCCGATACCCGCGCGTGCGCATTTCGTCGTAGCCAAAAACGAGCTCTTCGGCCGAGCCCAGGCCGGTGCCGATGGACACCATCAATCGGTTGGTGTCGACCTCGGGCGAGCCCGCGTTCTCCCATACCCGCCGGCCCAGAATGGTCGACATGCGCTGCAGGTATCCCGTCCGGCGCAATTCGATCCGGGTGAGCTGGCTTTCGAATTCTTCCAGCAAATGCCCGCCGATGGTGACCGGCAGGTCGAATTCTTTGACGAACGGGTCGTCCAGGGTACGGATCCCACTTTGGTTGTCGAGCAACAACTTCCAGGTGGTCTCCGCGTCGGTGGCGAGTGCGGTCGTCATGGTGATGGCGGTGACGACTACAGAGGGGAGGCCCTTCCCCGTAGCAAGCTCGGTCATGGGTGTAACGAACGTTCCTTTCGTGCTTCTAGTAACGCCCGAAGGCGAGGGCCACGTTGTGGCCGCCGAACCCGAACGAGTTGTTGATCGCGCAACGGTATTCGCCGTAACGAGGTTCGCCTGCGACAACATCAAGTGCGATCTCGGGATCGGGTGTCTCGTAATTCAGTGTTGGCGGAATGACGCCGTCGCGCAGAGTCAGCACCGTGAGTGCCGATTCGAGCGCACCGACCGCGCCAATGGAGTGGCCCAGCGCTGATTTCGGCGCATACACCGCGGCCTGGTCGCAACCGGCTACCCGGATGGCGTTGGCCTCGGCGGTGTCGCCGATCGGCGTTGCCGTCCCGTGCGCGTTGATGTGGTCGACGTCCTTGGCGGACACGCCGGCCAGCTCAAGTGCGCGGGTCATCGCCCGTCCGGCACGAACGCCGTCCGGTGCGGGCGCCACCATGTGGAAGGCGTCCGAGGTGATCGCGCCGCCCAGCAAGCGGGCTAACGGCTTGGCACCGCGCGCCTTGGCGTGCTCTTCGGTCTCGATGAGCATGAGCGCCCCGGCCTCGCCGAACACGAAGCCGTCGCGATCCTTGTCGAACGGCCGCGACGCCCGCTCGGGCTCGTCGTTGCGCGTCGACATGGCCCGCATCATCGAGAACGCCGCGATGGGCAGCGCCTCGATGGGGCCCTCGACACCGCCGGCGACGGCGACGTCCGCGTCACCCATGACGATCTGGCGCCACGCGTGCACGATGGCCTCCGAGCCCGACGAACACGCGGACACCGGGGTGATGACCCCGGCCCGAGCTCCGAGCTCGAGACCCACCACTGCAGCGGCACCGTTGGGCATGATCATCTGAACGGCGAGCGGCGACACCTTGCGGGGGCCGCCCTCGTTCATCAGGTCATAGCTCTCCACGATGCGCTCGGCGCCGCCCAAACCGGTGCCGACGACGACGGAGAAGCGGTCCGGATCGAGCTCCGGATTTCCCGCGTTCTCCCACAGCTGGCCGCTCAGGTATTTGGCCAAGCGCTGGACATACGACATGCGCCGCATGTCCAGTCGGCCCATGTGGATGTCGATCGGCTCCTTGAGGTGACCGCCGATCTTGACCGGCAGGTCCCACTTGGTGACGAATTCGTCTTCGAGTACGCGGATGCCGCTCTCGCCGGCAAGCAAACCCTTCCACGTGCTCTCGATGTCCGGCGCGACCGAGGTCGTCGCCGCGACAGCGGTTACCACAACATTGGGGTAACCGCCATTAGCAGTGGAAGGCTTGCTCACTTGCTGTCCGCTTCCAGCCTTGCCTTGACGTTGGCGACAGCGTCGGGGTTCTCGGTCTCGAGCTTCGCGCGCAGCACGGCGGCGGCTTCGGGGTCTTCTTCCTCGAGCTTCTGGATGTAGGAGACGACGTCACCAACGGTGCGCAGACCGGCGAGGTCCTCGTCCGGGATCTTGACGCCGTACTTGTCCTCGGTCTGAACGGCGATCTCCACCATCGACAGCGAGTCGATGTCCAGGTCGTCGACGAACGACTTCTCCGGGGTGACCTCGGACGGCTCGATACCGGTTACTTCTTCGATGATCTCGGCAATACCGGCGATGATTTCTTCTTGACTAACGGCCACAGCCTTGTTCCCTTCGTAATGTGTTGTTTGAAAAATCGGACTGACGTGCTTTTTTGGTTGTACTGGATTCAGCTGGCGTCAGAGTTCGGCCAGTGCATCCAGGTCTGCGGGTGTCTTGACGGCACGCGTCGTAATCCCCCGAAGTTCACGTTTGGCGATACCGGCCAGAGTGCCCGCAGGGGGGAACTCCACGATCGCCTTAACATCGTGCTCACGCAGCGTCGCGGTGCACAGGTCCCAGCGCACCGGCTGAATCAGTTGACCGACCAGCGCGTCCATCGCCACGGCCGCCGAAGTAACCGGCTTGCCGTCACGGTTAGACAGCAGCGTTGCGGTGGGCTCGGCGGTGGCGATACCGGCCGCCGCGGCCGCGTAGCCGTCGAGGGCCGCCGCCATGTACCTGGTGTGGAACGCTCCGGCCACGCCGAGGGCACGCACGCGCGCCCTGGTCGGCGGGTCTTCGGCCAGCTTCTCCAACGCGGTCAGCGAGCCGGCCGCGACGATCTGCCCGGCAGCGTTGCGGTTCGCGGGGAACAGGTCGAGCTGCTCGAGGCGGGCCAGCACCTCGGCCTCCTCGCCGCCCAGCACAGCGGACATGCCGGTGGGCTCGGTAGCGCAGGCCTTGGCCATCTCCGTGCCGCGCGTGGCGGCCAGCGCGACGGCGTCGTCGGCTCCCATCACACCGGCGATCGCGTAGGCCGCGATCTCGCCGACGGAGTGACCGGCCACGATGAAGTCTTCACCGGCGAACAGGCCGCGCTTGGTCAACTCCTGGTGAGCGAGCAGCGTGGCCGCTACGACCAGCGGCTGAGTGACGGCGGTGTCGGTGATCTGTTCGGCCGTGGCGGTGGTGCCCAGTCGCACCAGATCCAGGCCACTGGCTTTCGACCACGCAGTCAGCTGGTCTGCTGCACCGGGCAGTTCCAGCCACGGCGACAGCATCCCTTCGGTCTGCGAGCCCTGTCCGGGCGCAAGTAACGCGATCACGTGTCTAAGAGAACACTGTGGAAACGGTTTTGGCGGGTGTAACAGATTATGAACCTCGTCTTAGGTTTTTGTAGGTAACCTACAAAACACCCTTCTAAGCTACGGTTTTGAGACCGTGCCGCGATCTGTTGCCTAGATCACTATCGCGAAGAAGGGGCTTTTAAAGCCCCTCTGACCGGGAGCGGAACCGGGGTTAGGGCGTTGTTGCCGACACTAGCGGAGTGCGTCGGGTAGTTGAGCTGACCCACCGTTGCGGCCACTCGCAGGATGTATGCGTCGCGGGGTTGGGTGGGATCACGCCCGGTGAAGTCGGTAATGCGCTTGAGCCGATAACGCACGGTGTTTGGATGAACGAACAACTTGCGGGCGCAGGCCTCAATCGCTCCGCCAGAATCTAAGAAAGCGCCAAGGGTTTCGACGAGGGTGGGGCCGGCCTCGGCCAGCGGTCCCATCACGTCGGTGTGTAACGCGACGATCGCCGACGCATCTCCCATCAGGGCGCGCTCGGGCAACAGTTCCCGGGCCAGCACGGGCCGTGGCGCGCCATGCCAGCCGGCGACGGCGTTCATGCCCGAAATCGCCTCGCTTGCACTGTGATACGCGGCGGTCAGCATCGGTGCGGTCGGCCCAATGACCACCGGGCCGTCGGAAAACGCATCCAGCAGGTCGCCCAGGAATTTGTCCGTCGGCGACAAGTGGCCAGACACGATCGCGACCAGCCAGGTGCCGTGTACGTCGGTGAGAGCTGCGCGGCCATGACGAGCGGCGATGTCGCGGACGTTCTGGCTGGGACGTTCGGTGCCGCCCTGGCCGTTTGTGCCCTCGGGGCCGGGCGCCGGGATCCCCACCACGACCGTGGCCGGTGCGGTGGTGTCCCAGTTCAATGCGGCCGCACGGGACAGCAGCTCGGGGCCGGTGTCGCCCCGTACCACCGCGTCAACGACGCTGGCCTCCATCCGGCTGTCCCAGGTGCCCCTGGCCTCGGCCGCGTCGGCGTAGGCACTGGCGGCGGTGAATGCCAGGTCGCGGCTGTACTTCAAGATGCCCACGGTCAGGGCGGTCAACTGCTCCTCGGAACGGGCCAGCAGCGGGACCACTTCCTCGAAGAAATCCATGGTGACCCGCACCAGGTCCACGATTTGCCGCAGCGCGATGTGTTGCCGCAGGTCCTGGGGAACCAATTCGAACGCCCTGGCCGTGTAGCTGACGTTGCTGTGCGGATCCTGCATCCACTCGGCGAAGTTCACCACGGCGGTCTGCACCACCAGCGCCACGCTGGCGCGCTGGGAAGCTTCCAGGTCGGCAAAAAACGGCAACCGCTCCTGCATGGCCGCGACCGCTTCGGTGGCCAACCGGCCCGAGTACTGCTTCAAACGCCGCAGTACGGACTCGGGGACGGTGTCCAGCATCTCGAGGGGAGACCTCGGCTGCTTGGCAAACGGGCCAGCGAACGGGTTGTCATTCACCCCTAAAATCTACGCCCGTTTTCTAGAACTTCCCCCCAAAGCAGGCCTGGGCGCCGCGGGTGTTTTGCGGAGCCGGGTTTGGGGCGTCGTCCAACAGCGAGTTGGCCGCACGCTCGGTGGGGTCGCAGGCCGTTATGCGCCGGGGCCGGGATCCGAGGTCTGCTTGGGAGCGGCCTGCACGTCGTCGATCCGGTATTGACGGGCCGCCGCGACGGGCACCGACGGGTCGATTTCACCATCGCGGGCCAGCGCTTCAAGCACCGCCACCACCTGGGATTCGGCGTCGGTGTTGAAGAACCGGCGCGCGGCCGGACGGGTGTCGGAGAAGCCGAACCCGTCGGTGCCCAGCGTGACGTAGGTGCCGGGTACCCACGGCCGGATCTGCTCGGGTACGGCGCGCATCCAGTCCGACACGGCGACGACCGGTCCGGTGATCCCAGACAGCGCCTTGGACAGGTAGGGCACCCCGGCTGGACGGTCGGGGTGGCGCAGCTGCTCTCGCTGCACTGCCACGCCGTCGCGGTTCAGTTCGCCCCAGCTGGTCACCGACCACACGTCGGTGGCGACATCCCACTCGGCGGCGAGCATCCCGGCCGCCTTGAGCGCCGACGGCATCGCCACCCCGGACGCCAGGATCTGCGCCTTGTTGGAGCGCTTCTCGGTGGCCGTGTAGTACCGGTACAAACCGCGCAGCAGGCCTTCGGGATCGAAGTTCTCCGGCTCCGGCGGCTGAACATACGGCTCGTTGTAGACGGTGATGTAGAAGTACACGTTCTCCGGGTTCTGCCCGAACATCCGGGCCAGCCCACTTTCCACGATGTAGGCGATTTCGAAGGCGAACGCCGGGTCGTAGGCGATCACCGCGGGATTGGTGGCGGCCAGCAATAACGAGTGCCCGTCGGCGTGCTGCAGGCCCTCGCCGGTCAGCGTGGTGCGTCCTGCGGTTGCCCCCAGCACGAAGCCGCGCGCCATCTGGTCGGCCGCGGCCCACAGGCCGTCGCCGGTGCGCTGGAACCCGAACATCGAATAGAAGATGTAGATCGGGATCATCGGCTCGTTGTGCGTCGCATAGGACGTGCCGACCGCGGTGAACGATGCCGTCGAGCCCGCCTCGTTGATGCCCTCGTGCAGGATCTGGCCGGTCTCACTTTCCTTGTACGCCAACATCAATTCGGCATCCACGGCGGTGTAGAGCTGGCCCAGGCGGTTGTAGATCTTCAGCGACGGAAACCACGAGTCCATCCCGAAGGTGCGGGCCTCGTCGGGAATGATCGGCACAACTCGCGGGCCAATTTCCTTGTCCCGCATCACTTCTTTGAAGGTGCGCACGATCGCCATGGTGGTGGCGACCTCCTGGTGCCCCGAGCCCTTTTTCAGCGGGGCATAGATGTCTCGGCTGGGCTGCTTGAGGGCTTTGGCTTTTGTCCGGCGCTCGGGCAGAAAGCCGCCCAGCGTGCGGCGCCGATCGAGCATGTAGCGGATTTCCGGGGCGTCGGGACCGGGGTGGTAGTACGGCGGAAGATAGGGATCCTTTTCCAGCTCGTCGTCGCTGACGGGAATCCGGATGGCGTCCCGGAAGTCCTTGAGGTCTTGCAGCGCAAGCTTTTTCATCTGGTGAGTGGCGTTGCGTCCCTGGAAGTGCGCACCCAGCGAGTAGCCCTTGATGGTCTTGGCCAAGATCACCGTCGGCTGGCCTTTGTGTTCGACGGCCGCCCGGTAGGCGGCGTAGACCTTGCGGTAGTCGTGTCCACCGCGCTTGAGGTTCCAGATCTCGGAATCGCTCATGTCCTCGACGAGCGCCTTGGTGCGCGGGTCGCGGCCGAAGAAGTGATCGCGCACGTAGGCGCCGTCGTTGGCCTTGTAGGTCTGGTAGTCACCGTCGGGTGTGGTGTTCATCAGGTTCACCAGCGCACCGTCGCGATCGGCATGCAGCAGCGTGTCCCACTCGCGGCCCCAGACCACCTTGATGACGTTCCAGCCCGCGCCCCGGAAGAACGACTCCAGCTCCTGGATGATCTTGCCGTTGCCGCGCACCGGGCCGTCCAGGCGTTGCAGGTTGCAGTTGATGACGAAGGTCAGGTTGTCCAGCGCCTCGTTGGCGGCCACCTGGATCAGACCGCGGCTCTCCGGTTCGTCCATCTCGCCGTCGCCGAGAAAGGCCCACACGTGCTGGTCGGCGGTGTCCTTGATGCCGCGGTCGTGCAGGTAGTGGTTGCAGCGGGCCTGGTAGATGGCGTTCATGGGGCCAAGGCCCATCGACACCGTCGGGAACTCCCAGAAATCCTGCATCAGCCGCGGGTGCGGGTAGGACGGCAATCCGCCGCCGGGGTGGCTGTGCTCCTGGCGGAAGCCGTCGAGCTGGTCGGCGCTCAGCCGTCCTTCGAGGAAGGCGCGCGCATAAATCCCCGGCGACGCGTGCCCCTGGATGAAGATCTGGTCGCCACCGCCGGAATGCGTTTTGCCGCGGAAGAAATGGTTGAAGCCGACCTCATAAAGTGCCGCCGAGGAGGCATAGGTCGAAATGTGGCCGCCCACGCCGATTCCTGGGCGCTGCGCGCGGTGCACCATGATGGCGGCGTTCCACCTGATCCACGCCCGGTAGCGACGTTCGACGTCCTCGTCGCCGGGGAACCACGGTTCCAGCTCGGTGGGGATGGTGTTGACGTAGTCGGTTGACGTCAGCGACGGCAGGGCCACCCGTTGTTCGCCCGCCCGTTCCAGCAAGCGCAACATCAAATACCGCGCCCGCGACGGCCCCGAGCGCTCCAGCAGCTGGTCGAAGGATTCCAGCCACTCCGACGTCTCCTCGGGGTCGATGTCGGGCAGATACGACGCCACACCCTCGCGGATCACCCGAACCCGGTCGGGTTCGCTTCCGCTGCTTGGGGTTTTAGCCAGATCGTGGCGCACGAACTCGGTGGTCAACTTCCGCTCCTGCTGTCGGCGGGCTTCTGCATGCGTGTTCGTCACTATCGTGCCGTACCGGCGCCCGCGGCGGGTAGCGGCAGCCCATTCGCTGACGAAGGTTCCCCTCTCGTGTCGAAGCCGACGCGAAGTCGGTGCGTCGAGCGCTGCGGCGATCCCGACCCGGTAACGTCGCAGCCGTGCTCATCGGATGGCGTGCTGTCCTTCGGACGCATGGCGGCGGCTTCCCGAGGCGGGGGGTCCTAGTGGTCGGCTGCGTCGCGACGGCGCTGCTGGGGATTGTCGGATGTACGACCGTCACCAATGGAACCGCTTCGCCCGATACCAAGGTCGCCCCGGCTTATCGGCAGTCGGTGTCCTCGTCGGTGTCCGCGTCGTCGGCGACGTCGCGCGTCCGGGAGTCCCAGCGGCAGCAATCCCTGACGACTAAGGCAATCCGTGCCTCGTGTGAAACGCTCGCTACCTCCAGCAAGGACGCAATCGACAAGGTCAATCTGTTTGTCGCGGCGTTCAATGCCGGGCGCAACACCGGCCCGACCGAGGGGCCGGCCATCGCCGCACTTAACGACAGTGCCTCAACGGTTTCCAACGGTTTCAACGATGCGCTGTCGTCGCAGTTAAAGGACGCGTTCAACTTGTATGTCGACGCGGCCCACGCGGTGGCGAACGCCATCGGCACCCACGCGGGGACCGGGGAATTCAACAAACGGGTCGATCAGCTCAACGACACCAAGACGAAAGCGCTCAAACTCTGCTTGGCGTCGTTCTGAGGCCGAGTGTGGCCCGGCGCCGGGCTGTGCGACGATATTCCCCAATCGCACGGCGCGCATGGCTAAAGGAGGCTTCACGGTGGTCGCGGCGGATGACGCCTCGGACTTCGCCCGCAAACTGGGCGTCCAACGAGATCAAGTTGTCCAGGAGTGGGGCTGGGACGAGGACTCCGACGACAACATCCGCGCTGCGGTCGAGGATGCCTGTGGCGGCGAGTTGCTCGACGAGGACACCGATGAGGTGGTCGACGTCGCCCTGCTGTGGTGGCGGGACGGTGACGGCGACCTGGTGGACACCCTGATGGATGCCATCAGTCCGCTGGCCGAAGACGGTGTCATCTGGGTGCTGACCCCCAAGACCGGTAAGCCCGGCCACGTACTGCCCGCCGAGATCGCGGAGGCGGCCCCCACTGCCGGCCTGATGCCGACGTCGTCGGTCAACTTGGCCGATTGGAGCGCCAGCCGGTTAGTGCAACCGAAATCGCGAGCCGGGAAGCGTTGATGCTGCCGGTCGGCACCGCCGCCCCGGACTTCACTCTGCGCGATCAAAACCAGCAGCCTGTCACGCTGAGTGACTACCGCGGCGCCAAGAACGTGCTGTTGGTGTTCTTCCCGCTGGCATTCACCGGGATCTGTCAGGGTGAGTTGGACCGGTTGCGCGATCACCTGCCCGATTTCGAGAACGGCGAGAGCGCGCCGCTGGCTATCTCGGTGGGCCCGCCGCCCACCCACAAGATCTGGTCGATCGAAAGCGGCTTCACGTTTCCGGTGTTGTCGGATTTCTGGCCACACGGCCAGGTGAGCCAGGCCTACGGCGTATTCAACGAGCAGGCCGGCTACTCCAATCGCGGCACCTTTGTCGTCGACCGCGCTGGGATCATTCAATTCGCGGAGATGAAAGAACCTGGCGAAGCGCGCGATCAGCATTTGTGGACCGACGCCCTGGGGGCACTCAAAGGCTGAACGTTTTGAGTGCTTGCCCTCCAGGCGTGTAACCTGCCTCCGGCACGGGCGCGTAGCTCAGTGGTAGAGCTCTGGTTTTACACACCAGCGGTCGGCGGTTCGATACCGTCCGCGCCCACCAATGTTTGTGCAGTTCAGTGATGTATGGGGCGCCAAGCGCTACGCCAGCAGGAGGAGCGCGGTTCTGAGTTTCCAAGGTCGTGGGCCGCAGAGCCGCGAGACCGCCGGGTTGTCTGTTAGTGAAGCCAGGGCTCGCGCCAGCCGGGGTGGCCGGCCAGCAGCTTGTCGGCGCCGGGCGGGCCCCAGGTGCCGGGCTGGTAGGACTCCACCGGTGGCGGCGCGTCCAGCAGGGGCTCGACGATGCGCCAGGTCTCGGCCACATCGTCCTGTCGGGTGAATTGGCTGGAGTCGCCCTTCATCGCGTCGGAGAGCAGTCGCTCGTAGGGTTCGGGGGCTTCGCCGAGTTCGTCGGCGAAGATCAATGACAGGTCGACCGTGCGGGTGCGGTTGGCGCCGGGCGTTTTTGCCTGAATTACCAGGTCGGTGCCAGGGTTGGGGTCAATGCGCAAAACGAGCTCGTTGGCGTCAGGTATGTGCGCGGTAATGGGCAGTCGGGGTGGCCTTTTGAAGATGACGCGAATCTCGGTGGCGCGCACAGGTAATGCCTTGCCGGCCCTGATGAAAAACGGCACCCCGCCCCAGCGCCAATTGTCGATCTCCAGTCGTAGCGCGGCAAACGTCTCGGTTTGCGAGCCTTCTTGCACGCCTTGGATCGCTTGGTAGCCGTCGTACTGGCCGCGCACGTAATGCGCTGGCTGGATCGATGGGATGGCTTGGAAAACCTCGACGCGTTTGTCGCGTAGTCCGTCGGCGTCGGCCACGCTGGGCGGTTCGGCGGCGAACAGCCCGACGAGCTGCAGCAGATGATTTTGCACCACGTCGCGCAGCGCCCCGACCGCGTCGTAGAAGCTGCCGCGGTCCTCGACCCCGAAGTTCTCGGCCATGGTGATCTGCACGCTGGCGATCCGGTCGTGGTTCCACAGCGGCTCGAAGATCGTGTTGGCGAACCGTAGGAACATGATGTCCATGGCGGGTTCCTTGCCCAGGAAGTGGTCGATGCGGAAGATCTGCCCCTCGGCCAGATGCTTTCGCAGCTCGTCGTTCAGGGCGCGGGCCGAAGCGAGGTCGTGACCGAAGGGTTTCTCGATCACGACCCGAGCGCCGTTGGTCAGGTTGGCGCCGGCCAGGCGGTCGACCACCTGGCCGAACAGCGCCGGCGGGATCTCCAGGTAGTACACCGGGGTGTGCTTGCCTTCGATCGCTTTGCCAAGGCGCGCATAGGTTTCCGCGTCGTCGTAATTGCCCGAAACCATCGACAGTCGTCTGGCGAAGCGCGCGAAGACGGTGTCATCGATGGCCTCGCCGCTGTCGGTGATCGCCGTGCGCGCGTGGGCGTGCAGTTCCTCGTCCGACCAGTTGCGGCGGGCCACGCCGACGATGGGGCAATTGAGCAGCTGGCGACGTTCCAGCCGGTACAGCGACCGGAAGGTCATCTTCTTTGCCAGATCTCCGGTGATGCCAAAGATCACCAGCACGTCGGCCGGTGAGTTGGTGGGCGATGAGTTGGCGGGTGTGGTCATGTCACGCTCTTCTCCCCGTAGTTACCGAACTGCCTGAGTATCGCCGACAAATCTTCTCGGTGGACTCCTGAGCAGCTTTGAGTGCAGCGCGAAAATCAAATACCCGCTGAGCTTGGCATCTGCAGACACCGTCGCACCGTGTGAAATGCGGTAGACGGCCTGGCTGGGATTTACACACCAGCGGTCGGCGGTTCGATACCGTCCGCGCCGACAACATCGGCGAGCTGGGCGGTTCCGGGCGGTTTAGACGCTAGTTCCGCGTGGGGGCGGTGAGGTGTACCTCGGCGAGTTTGCGAAAGGCCGCCACCAGGCGGCTGCGGTCCCCGGCGCGGCTCGCCACAACGACGTGGCCGGGTTCGACGCCTTCCAAGGGGACGGTGGTGAGGTCGGGTCGCAAGCGCTCGTAAAAACAGGTCGTGACGGCAACCGCCTGCCCGGCGGCGACGAGTTCCAACCCGTCCTCGAGGGTTTCGAGGAGTGGACCCTCGGGTGCCGCGCGCCCGTTGGGCCGAGGATCAATGCGCCAGAAGTCATTCCAGGCTGGGTCGCAGTCTCGAAATTTCGGGATGGGTTCGTCGGCGATGTCGTCGAGGGTGACCGATTGCCTGCCCGCGAGGCGATGGTCGCGGGGCACGAGCACCACCCGGGGCTCGTCGTAGAGGATCGTGACGTGCAGCTGGTCGGTGGAAAAAGGCAGTGCGCAAACCACCGCATCCACCCGGTGGTCGAGCAGTGCATCGCGCGGCTGGTTCCAATCCAGGTGCAGGGCTTGCACGTCGGCGTCGGGGTGCTGGCGGCGCAACGCACGCATCACCGGGGTGATGATCAGACTCGTTGTGTAGCCAATGGTGATGCGGCCGGGCTGGGCGGCGTCCCGGGCCTGTGCCGTGGCTTGAACTGCCGAGCGCAGTAGCGATTTCGCCCGAGGCAGAAACACCTCGCCTGCCTCGGTGAGCCGGGTGCTTTGCGGTGTGCGGTCAAACAGGCGGACGCCGATCTGCTGCTCCAGACGACGGATCTGCCGGCTCAACGATGGCTGCGCGACGCGCAGCGCAGCCGCGGCGCGGCCGAAGTGCCGATGCTCGGCCACCGCGACGAAGTATCCGACTAGCCGCAGGTCGAGGTCCACGACCTGCGATGCCGAATCGGTCATGAGCTCAATGTAGTCCTCGAGTCGTCGGTGTGTAGGACAGGAACGATGCCTGATTTGCATCGCGCGATGTGGAACAGGTCTTGGACACGCAACGCAATGCGGCATTGACTCGATGACATGAGCAGAAAGCGATCCGAGGAGAGCATCCATGCGGGTATTTGTTACTGGCGCGGCGGGGGCAGCAAATGAAACTCGGAATCGCCACCGTCATCACCGATGAAGGCATACGCCCAGAGGTACTCGCAAAAGCGTTGGAAGACTGGGGATTTGACTTGCTCGTTGTAGCTGAACATTCACACATCCCGGCAACCCGGGCCACGACTGAACCGGGTAAGGCCGCGAAAGCCGCCAATTGAAGCCGCTGCCAAGTAGCAATTACGCCAGCGTCCCTCTAGCGCAGCAATTTTCGACGTCGGCCACTACAGCCGGTGCAGAACCGAAAGGTAACCCCATGATAAGCAATGAATCTCGAGAGTTCTCGCAGTTCTGCGGCGCTGTGCGCGAGCGACTGTCGGAGCCCGATCTCGACCTCGCCAGCATTCGGGACATCGTCGAGACGGTGCACATCGCGGCGAAGGAACCCGAAGGCGTCACATACGCAGAAGTCGATGCCGGCGGGGTCGAGGCCCTCTGGTGTGTTCCCGCCGATAGCGAGCCCCGCACCGTTCTGCTTCATACTCACATGGGTGGCAGCGTCGTCACATCGATGCACTGCGGCCGAAAGCCCGCCGCCCATATCGCCAAGGCCGCCGGTATGCGGTCGCTGGTGATCAACTGCCGGCGTTCACCGGAGCACAAGTTTCCCGCGCAGATCGAAGACGTTGAGAAGGCCTACGATTGGCTGCTTGGCCAGGGCTACCGATCCGAGAACATCGCCGGTGTCGGGCACTCAATCGGCGGCAACCTCGCTGTCAGCCTGGCCGTGCGGTTGCGCGACAGGGGGGCCGCACTGCCCGGCGCGATTCTGTCCATCTCGCCCTGGTGCGATCTGACACTGTCAAGCAGGTCCATCGATACCCACGCTGATGTCGACATGGTGCTGACGCGCGGGTTGCTGGAATTCTTTCGATCATGCTGGCTCGATGGAACGGGCGTGCACTGGACCGATCCGCGGGTGAACCTGCTTGAAGCGGACCTACGCGGCCTTCCCCCGATCGCAATCTTCTACGGCACTGACGAGTTGCTCGCGGATGAGGCGGTGCAGTTCGCGCTGCGGGCCCAAGCGGCTGGCAACAATCAATATCTGCGGTCCGTTCAGCGCGGTCAGCACTCGTTCATTATGGGCGCCGGCCGGGTGCCCGAGGTTGATGACGCCATCACGGAGATGGGGAAGTGGCTGCGTAGGAAGCTTCTGCTTAGGGCGATGCCGTGATCGAGGGGTCGGCGCGGTCAGCACCCGAAACCCGTTGCCGTTCAATGGAAACGAAAGGAGACCAACGGCCCATGTCCGTTCCAGCCGTGGATCCCGGCCGCTCAGTTGCCCATCGGATCGTCACTCGGGTGGCTCGCTCGCCACTGGGTCTTCGCTTCCTCCGCGACATCGGCTCCCGGGTCGATCCGACGCTGCTCCGGCACACGCAGGGGCGAGTTTCCTCCGTGTGGCCCTTCCGCGCCGTCGTTATGACGCACGTTGGCGCCAAGTCCGGCAGAACCCGCACCAGCGCACTGGTGTACTTCACCGATCGAGGGCGCGTCATCCTCATCGCCTCGAACTTCGGTGAATCCCGAAATCCAGCTTGGTACCACAACGTTAAAGCGAATCCGATCGTAACGTTGTACGGCCGCGGTATCTGCGGCCATTTCATGGCCGGGGAGATCTACGGTGCCGAACGCGACCGTCTGTTTCAGCGCGCAAAAGATGCCCCCGGGCCTTACGGCCAGTACGAGCAGGTCGCTGCCGCCAAATCCAGATACATTCCTGTCGTTGGGTTTACGCCGCAGAACCGTGGGCGTGACCACGCTGTGGTCAACCCTGGGCAATGAGATCACTGCGGTTCCGCCGACATGATCGGCGCGCAAGAAGCTGGCTTCGCACAGTGTCCAGCAACTCAGGTTCACGACCAGCAGCCAAGAACGGACTGCACACCATGTCACACGAAGGGACTGCACATATGACAAAGCAAAAAGGCGCCCGCGGTGAGCACTGCGACATGCTGGTCATCGGAAACCTATTGGGCGGCAGCGTCGCAGCGCTGGAGCTGACGGAAAAGGGAGATAGCCTGCGCATCTCGGCAGTGTGGCGGAAGCGGTACAACAAAGGCGTCGCCGAAAAATCCTGGGATATTGAGCGATTCGCATGGCCGCCCCGGGGGCGCAAGGGCATACAGCACATTTATTGGCTGGCGAAAGTCATGGTCCACGCCGGAGTCGGTACCGGCTCACGTTTACTCCGGCGGATACGGAATTCCCGGCCGTCAACCAACGGCGCCCGCACGGCGTCGACGGACTCCGAATCTGCCGCGTCCATGCCCACCGCGTCCTCGCGTAACACCATGGCGACGATTTACTCGATCGCAACGCGCCCGCGGTGGAGTTGATGAGGACGTGTGCACCGTCGAACGAGGCAATGACTTCGTAAATCGTTGTTGGCAAGGCATTCTCATCAATCAGAGCCACCGTCCGCTCGCCATCGCCGAACGTTGCAGAACGCTGGTGGCCGGATGTCACCGCGAATGAAATGACGATGGTCGATTCCGACGTTCCGGCTCAGTCGTCCTCGCCGCGGGGGAGCGACGGTGACGCTGAACTTGCGCTGCGCTTCGAGCGCGAGGCTCTCCCACTGCTCGACGCGCTCTACCGGGGTGCGCTAGCGCTAACCGGGGACCGACTAGAGGCAGAGGATCTCCTGGAAGAGACGATGATGAACGCCCACAGGCAATTCGGTTCATTCTCCGAGAGCACCAACCTGAGGGCCTCGCTGTATCGGCTCTTGACCAACGTCTACATCGGCAGTCTTCGCGGTCAACACCGTCGGCTGACCGAAGGCCGCAACGACACGACTATCGATCCGCAATTGGCGACGGCTCGAGAGCACCCATCGACACGGCTGAGCTTGGCGGAGGTGGAGGCGCTCGAGGCGTTGCCAGCCGCAGTGATCACAAAAGCCCTGCAGGCGTTGCGACTAGACATCCGCATGGTGGTGTACTACGCGGACGTGGAGGGCTTCTCTTACGCGGAGATCGCCCAAATCACCAACCGCTCGGTCAGCGCGGTGAGTTCACTGCTGTGCCGCGGCCGCCATCAATTGCGACACGTGCTCTTCGCTGCTTGCCGCGAGAGGGAAGCATGCCAGTTTCCGGAGGATGCGTCGAACAACACGGCTCGGGTGCGACGCCCGAAGCCGCAACGCGCGAAGCCGAAATGTGCACCGCTGCAACGGTTGTCCGAGGGTGACACTTGCGCAGGTCAACTTGACTGGTTCGATCGTGAGATCGTTCGCTACGTTCTGCTGTGGGCGCCCCACGGCGAAGGGCGCGACGAGGATGTCTATCCCACGTTCGGCATGACGGTCGAGCAGTTGATAGACAGATTCCACCGGATCATCGAGACATCCGTGTCTCGCTTGGGTCGCCTCGCCAAGTCCGATCGCGAACTCTTGGACAAAGCCCGCCAGCTCCCAACGATCTTCGGGCAAGCGCGGTAGGCCACGTTCGCCGACCTGGTCGACGCATTCGTGAGCCCCTTGGCTGTGGGTTTGGCTACGCCGTGATCTTGGGAGGAGTCGAGGTGCCGTAGACCCGCCGAGCGTGGCGGCTAAAGGCGCGCGGAGCGATGATCGGCATCAGAAGGCGCGCCGGCAGGGGCGCGTTGGAAAGCGTTCGCCGCATCACTGCGGGATCACCCTCATACATCAGCATGCCAAAGGCCAAGGGCAAGAGTCGCTTCTGGAAGGTGTCCATTCCGTGCCGACCCATCTGTGCCCACTCTCCGCCGGTTACGTACTTCTCGGCAAGAGGAAGCACGGCCTTCTCTTCGAGCGCAGTGTGTTCTGTCAGGACCTGCACAAGCTCATCGAGCACCGTTGCGAATCCTTTTGGATCGCGGCCGAATTTGCACCAGTCGCCGAGCCGATGGACCGCTTCATCGTGCGCAGTCGCGATGGCGTGATGTTGTTGCTCCATGGCGGCCACGATCTGCGTCGCCTCGGCCGCTGCCCGTTCGAGAAGCAGCGGCCAGAGAACCAGGTCTTCGCCTTCGTGATGCGTATGCAGGATCTGGAGTACAAGCCGCGCGTGCGCACCGATGAGAGCCCTACGTTTCGCATCGATTCGACCCTCGCCGCGAATTAAATCGCGCAGCAAGCTGAACTCGCGGCGCAACATCGTATGGACGAGGTACATCTCGCCGACGTCAGCCATCGGTGCCTGCGGTGGAGTTGTCATCTGTCGCCCGTCGCTTCAGTGGTGAGTACCACCCGGAAACGGGCCTGGTTGGCCAGCATGCGCTGATAGCCATCGGCGGCCTTCTCCAATGGCAGGACCTCCACCATCGGCTTAATACCCTGCAGTGCAGCGAAATTGAGGGCATCCTCAAGGTCGTTCGAGTCGCCGACCGGATGGCCGCGCACGGTGCCCGAGATATTGATCAGCTGTATCGGACTGACCTGCACCGGGTCGGCCAAGAGAGCCAGAATCAGCAGTTCACCGTGCAGTCCCAGCCCGCCGATCGCGGCGGAGATCGCCCCGGCATTGGTGGCGGTGGCAGCGATGACCCGCGCGCCACCCAGGCTCTGCAGTTCGCTGGCCACATCGCTGGCTAGCGAGTCGATGCAGTGATGAGCGCCCAGTTCGCGGGCGAGGTGACTTTTCTCGGGGCCGCGCGCGATCGCGACGGTGCGAAAACCCATCTTGACCGCGAACTGAATCCCGAGATGACCAAGGCCACCAATCCCGAGGATGGCGACCAGGTCGCCGGGCCCCGCGCCGGTGCTGAGTAGCGAATTGAACATGGTCAGGCCCGCGCATGCCAGCGGCGCGGCGTCAACCGCCGATAGTTCATCGGGAATGCGGGCCAGTGCATTCGCCGGCGCCACGATGTATTCGGCGAATCCGCCGGGAAACGTTGCGCCGGTGATCATGCCGGCCTCGCAGTGCACCAAATCGCCGCGCCGACAGCTTCGGCAGCGCTCGCAATAGCCGCCCGACGCGCCGATCGCCACGCGTTCACCCGCGCGCCAACCCTGCACCCCCTCGCCCAGGGCGTCGATGCGCCCGGCGATCTCGTGGCCCGGCGTGAGTGGGAAGTGCAGACCCGGCCACTGGCCGTCGACGAAGAGCGCGTCGGAGTGGCAGATGCCACAAGCTTCCACGGCGAGCCGCACAGTGCCGGGCGCAGGATCGGTCAGTGTTCGATCGATTAGGGCCAATTGTCCTCGCGGCGAGGCGACTTGGGCCGCGCGAAATGTTGTCATGATGCGCCGTCTCTAGTTCGGCGCGATATGGGGCGGCCAGATCGCTTGGCCCGCACTAGATCGGCGCCCTTTTCGCCAATCATGATGGTGGTCGCGTTGGTGTTGCCGCCGATGATGGACGGCATCACGGAGGCGTCGATCACCCGAAGGTTGTCGACTCCGCGCACCTGGAGTTCGGGGTCGACGACGGAATCTTCATCCACACCCATCGCGCAGGTCCCGACCGGGT
This sequence comes from uncultured Actinomycetota bacterium, assembly GCA_963826365.1. Taxonomy (GTDB): domain Bacteria; phylum Actinomycetota; class Actinomycetes; order Mycobacteriales; family Mycobacteriaceae; genus Mycobacterium. Next base: position 1,151,934 of record CAWGXA010000027.1, read on the forward strand.
GGTATTGGGTTTGTGACCAACGCCGGATGTGTTCGGTGAGCGCGGCGTCATCGGGAACGCTGTCGGGCAGCCGCAGCGCACCCAGGTTGGCTTTGAGAGGTTGATGGTCGGCTATTTCCAGTACCGCCCGCACGCCTTGCATGACGACCTTGAGGTCGGCGGGCTCGCTGAAGTAGCCGGCGTCGATGCGGGGTGCGCCGAGCGGATCGATGGAACGCAAGGTGAGTCGACCTCGGCTGCGCGGACGCGTAGCTGTCACCAACATGGTGAAGCTCTCCAGCGGCAGACTGAATCGGCCATGGTGCACTAATGCGGTAGGTCCACAGGTCAATTGAATATCGGGCACGTCATTGCCGTTGGTGCACAGAAATGCGCCGACTTCGCCACCGATGGAGCAGAAGGGGCCACCACCGCGCTGCTGCCAGCGGGCCATGTTGTCCGGGGTGGCCAGTTGCAGCAGATCGGTCGAGTCTTTCGTCGCCCAAACCATGGGCGTCATGGTGTGATCGTTGAGGTTGGCTCCGACGCCGGGCAGGTCGACCTTGACCGCGATGTCGTGTGCGCGCAACTGCTTTGCCGGACCGATGCCCGAAAGCATCAGCAGCTGCGGGGAATTAATCGCTCCTGCGCTCAGGATCACCTCGGCATCGGCGCGTGCGGTGGTCTCGACGCCGGCATGCACATAGGCCACCCCGCAGGCCCGCTGACCATCCAACAGGATCCGCGTCGTCGGCGAATTGGCCCGCACCGTCAGGTTGGGTCGATCGTGTACGGGTTTCAGATACGCGTCGGCAGCTGACCATCGCCACCCGTGATGACACGTCACTTGGTAAGCGCCCGCACCGATTTGGCCCGACCCGTTGAAGTCGTCGTTGAACGGCAGACCCCACTCGACGGCCGACCTGATCCAGCTCTGCGAGAGCTCGTGGGTAAACAGCATGTCCTCGACGTGCAGTGGGCCTTCTTTGCCGTGGAAGGGTGCTGCGAGTCGGCTATTGCTCTCGGCCTTGACGAAGTAGGGCAGTACCGCGTCGTAATCCCAACCGCTACAGCCTTTCTCGCTCCAGCCGTCGAAGTCGGTGCGGTGACCGCGAATGTAGACCATGGCGTTGATCGCCGACGAACCGCCCAGTGTCTTTCCCCGGGGGTACAGGTCAGACCCGGCGTAATGCGGTTGGGGTTCGAGGCGGTAACCCCAATCGACTTCCGAATCCATCAACGCGGTCCACAGCGCGGGCACCTGAATGGTGTCCAGGGTGTCGGCCGGGCCGGCCTCGAGCAACAACACTTGGACCGACGGATCCGCTGAGAGCCGATTGGCCAACACGCAACCCGCGCTGCCGGCGCCGATGATGACGTAATCAAACGTGTCCTGCGATGAAGAACCATTCTTGCCGTCGTACCCGCTCATCTCGGCCATCTCTCTTCGCTCGTCGCTACCTGTGCCTCCGAGTCTTTGGCAGTCCGTTGCACGTGTCCAAGACCTGTTCGGTACCTCGCGATACCGAGATGACATCGAGCGAGGCAACAGCCACGCACGACCGACTGGCCGATGCGTGACTCGCATTTGATGCAGTGCCTACCAGCGCCAGGCGGGCGCGAGCGGTTCGTTTATGCGTTATTCGTCGCCAACTCCCCGTGGGGTCAGAACAATGCGGCAGACGGCAATGCGCGCGCCGAAGGCGCAGCAGCAGCGCAGATGGCCAGAGACGCGGTCAAGTTCGAGGCGCCGGATCGAGACCGCACCCGGCAGAGTCTGCTGACGTGTGAACAGGCCGCGATTGCTGAATCGTCACAAGGCGAGACCCGTCGAGCGCTTTGGTCCTTGGCGTCGTGATCATCGACGGGGTCGAAAAACCCGTCTTCCGCTACCCGGTGGTGGCGATCGTCGCCACCAATCTCTCCCAACCGGTTGGGAGAACGGTGGATGACCTGCCGCGCACTAATTCTGCGATCGCGGAGTACGCCGTGCGCACCGCTGGATCAGAGCAGCTCTAAGGCCCGCTGTTGTTGGAAGGCGGCTCGCACGATCGCGCCTGCGGTCTGGAATACGGGCTTGTCACGGTCGCCGGCCTGAACGGGTAGGTTGGCGGCGCAGCGCAGCACCATGATGGCCAGCCCGCTGTGGGTCGTATACGAGACGATCAGCAGCTTGGCGCACGCATGCGTGCCGGTGACGGTCATTACGTGCTGGTGTTTGTGTTCCCATCCCGGCCAGTTGAAGTCGGGTGGTCGTTGCAGCGGTGACCAGTTGACGTTGATGGAGGTGATTTCGCCGAGCAGGGGGGTCAGGACAGCGACGAGGTTTGGCAATTCATTGGTGATGCGGTCTGCGCGCGGCCACCACGCGCCGTCGATATCTTGGCCGAGTTCGCGGGCCACGGATACCCGGACGGGATTGGTTGAGCCACGGCTTCTCAGTGGGCGAGTCACGCGAGATACCGCCGGTGCCGCAGGAAACAATGTCGCGCCGTAGCTGGGGCCGCACAATCCACGGAGAGTTCCTTCACGGTTGGCATCGTCTGCCCGCGGGCGCATAGCAAACGGAGGAATCACATCGTCCGTGGGGTCATCTGTGCCGAATCGGCAAGTGACCACCGCCGACAACGAAACGGCTCATACTTAACGCTACGCCACCAGCATCGCGGTTCGGTGACGGCCCGAGTGTGGGCTCTCAATTGTGATCGCGGGGTCGCAAGTGCTGGCGGCGACGGCGCTCGGCAACTACACGCCGAGTATCCTGGCCATTACAACGCGGGAAGATGGTGGGTCATGGGCATACAAGACTGGGTCGACTTGCCCCAGATTCATCCGTCGAAGATCCGGGTCGGCGACATCATCGGGACGTTGAAGCCCTCTAAATCGCGTCTCACCGTCAAGATGATCAGTGGACCGCAAACATCTCCACGGCGGTGGACATTTTTCGGCCGCGACGACATCGGCCGGCAGCACACGAGCACGTTCAGTGAGGACGAGTTCGTTCGCAAGTACTCATGACAGCGTCGTAGTACTCGGGCCCACCGGCCAGCAGGATCGGCGAGTCGGCGACGCCGAGCTTGCGAAGGGGGAGCCCCCCGAGAATCTCGACGACAATCAGTGGTGGCTCGGTATCGTCCAGCTGGCGCGGGGGCGGCGGTGGCCGGGTTCACCCCGGGCGGCACTATGAATGCGTGAAGCCGTTTCGAATCGACGTTCCCGACGACGTTCTTGACGATCTGCGAGCCCGTCTAGCGCGCACCCGATGGCCAGAGGCCGAATGCGTGGACGACTGGAGCCAAGGCATTCCGCTGGAGTACACCCGGCAGCTGGCCGACTACTGGGCCAACGATTACGACTGGCGGACGCGTGAGGCCGCGCTCAACCGTTTCGACCAGTTCGTCACCGAAATCGACGGATTGGACATCCATTTCATCCACCAGCGCTCACCTCACGAGGACGCCTTCCCGTTGGTGATCACGCATGGCTGGCCTGGCTCAATTGTGGAGTTTCACAAGGTGATTGAGCCGCTGACTAATCCGTCGTCTGGACGCGCCGAAGACGCCTTCCATGTCGTGTGCCCGTCGCTTCCGGGCTACGGCTTCTCCGGCAAGCCCAGCCGTACCGGGTGGGGTGTCGAGAAGATCGCCGAGGCCTGGGAGACGCTGATGCAGCGCCTCGGCTACCACCGCTACGGCGCCCAGGGCGGTGACTGGGGTGCGGCTGTCACCACGCAGCTTGGCCGCAACGGCAGTGCCGGCGACAACCATTGCGCGGCCATTCATCTGAACATGCCGATCGGTGCACCGGGAAAGCTAGACAACCCGACTGAGCAGGAAAAGGCGGCGCTGGCCGGCCTGGCCGAGCACCAAAAGTGGGGCACCGGTTATTCCAAGCAGCAGTCCACCCGGCCACAGACCCTGGGTTACGGTCTGGTCGATTCGCCGGTGGGACAACTCGCGTGGATCGTCGAAAAGTTCTGGGCGTGGGCGGATTGCAACGGGCACCCCGAAAACGCGCTGACCCGAGACGAACTCCTCGACAACGTGATGGTGTATTGGGTGACCGGCACTGCCACTTCGTCGGCACGCCTGTATTGGGAGAGCTTCCGGGTCTGGCGGGGCGGCAATCGTGTCGAATTGCCCACTGGCATTGCCGCTTTCCCGGGGGAGCTGTTGAAGCCACCGCGAAGCTGGTGCGAGCCGAACTACAACATCACCCGCTGGACCGACATGCCGAAGGGCGGCCACTTCGCCGCATTCGAACAACCGGAGCTGTTCGTCGACGACGTCCGCGCGTTCTTTGCGACGGTGCGCTGACGGATCAGCCCGGAAGCGCGAAGAACTCCAAGGCAATACCGTCGGGATCGCGGAAACTCAGGCCTGAGCCGTAGGTGGCGTCAACAACGCCGCCGTGCTCGATCCCCAGCTCATTCAGCCGGGTGGCCCACTTCTCCAGCTCGGTCCGGTTGGCGCAGCCGAAGCCGACGTGGTCGAGGCCGACGCGATGTTCGCTGAATTTCTCATCGGGGGCCGGGCGATCGTGCTGGTGGATGCCGAACAACGTGCCGCCATCGAGCAACCACACCTGATGCCGGTAGCCGGCATCGTCGTGCTCGTCGGTTAGGGGGTCGGCACCGAGAAGACGGCGATACCACGGGCCGCTGACGTCGAGGTCGCGCACCGTTACCGCGACGTGGTTGAGGGCGGGAAAGGTCATGGCCTGACCCTACGTGCCGTGCCGAGCATGGGGCCGCTGGCCGAGTATCCGCCGTCGACGGGCAGTGCGGCGCCGGTAATAAATGAAGCCTCGTCACTGGCGAGAAACAGTGCGGCCGCGGCGAGTTCGGCGGGGTCACCCCAACGGGCCATCGGCGTCGGCAGATAACCGCCCGGGGGCACCTCGTCGTCGGGCTTGGCCCCGGCCAGGCCGGTGTAGGTCATCCCAGGGCAGATCGCGTTGATGCGGATGTTCGTGCTGGCGTAGTCCAGCGCCGCGGATTTCGTCATCTGCACCACCGCGGCTTTGGCCGCGGCGTAGCAGGACAAACCCTTCCAGCCGACCAGACCGGACGCCGAGGCGGTGTTGACGATGGCGCCGCCACCGGCCTCGAGCATCACCGGGATCGCGTACTTCATGCCGAGGAACACACCCTTGAGATTGATCGCCAGGATGCTGTCGAACAGCGTCTCGTCGGTGTCGGCCAAGGCGACGTGCGGTCCGCCGAATCCCGCGTTGTTGAGCAGCACATCGACCTGGCCGAAGTGATCGACGGTAGCGGCGACCATGCGCTGCACGTCGGCGGCTTTCGTGACGTCAACGCGCACCGGCAGGGCGATGTCGCCGAGCCGTTCGGCGATATCGCGTTCCTGGCCGCTGATGTCGGCACAGACGACGCGGGCTCCTTCGTCGGCGAATCGGCTGGCGGCCGCCCACCCGATACCGGAGCCGGCGCCGGTGATGATGGCGACCTTGCCTTCCAGACGGCCCGTGTGTCGGCCCATCTAGACGATCCGCCAGCCGCGTCTGGCTCGAAATCGTATGTCCCACAGGTAAAGCTGATAACCGAAGATCCAGACGCGGTGTGGAATCAGCCGATCGGCCAACCGCAGGGCGGATAGCAGCCGCTCGAATCTGCGCTGCTGGCGCTCCGACCAGTCGAGCTGCATCATCGACCGAAACTCCGGGGCCAAGAACCCCGTCGTCGCAAACAGGTTGAACGGTCCTGCCAGCGCTCGAAGCGGCCACGGCAGGAACGCGACCGATGCCACCCCGTGCAGATGCTCGCGGACCGGCGGGTCGATACGCAGCTCCTCGAGCGAGCGCTTCCAATACTCGTCGAACGCGACCCGGTCCGGCGGCCACATCCGCTCGGCCACTTGCAGCGTGGTGCCCAATCGTTTGGCGTCGCGGTAGACCGCTTCGGCGGTGGCGTCGTCGAGCGGGCCGTAGAGAAACTCGTGTTGGTCAACGAAGTAGCGGTACAGGCACGCGGCCACCCACAGCTGCAACTTGGGGTCAAAGGCGTTGTAGGACAACGGACTCGACGACCTGGACCGCACCTGACGGTGTGCGACGTCGACGGCATCGCGGATCAGTGCCCGGTCGGATTCGGTCCCGATGGTGGCGACAGCGAGGTAGGTGCCGGTGGTGCGGGCCCGCTTGAACGGATGCTTGTAGACGTTGCCGCTGTCCACCGGGCTTTCCAGCACGCCGTACCCGACACCGGGCAGTGCCAGCTGCATGATCACGTTGGCGGCTGGCAGCAACGTCGCGGCCGGGTTCAACAGATCGGCGACCCGGGTTACGCGCCGCTTCATCGGCACCATGAGATCGAGTAGATCACTTATGAGACGCTGCCGGGGTGTTTGTGACGACGCGGCAGGCCAGGATCCTCGGCGTGCTGGGCGGCTATCTGGCCGACCTCGCGCTGAGCGACCCGAAACGGGGCCACCCGGTCGCGGCGTTCGGCTGGGCGGCCGCCGGGCTGGAGCGGGTCACCTACCGGGATACCAGGGTGCACGGAGCAGTGCATGTGGGCGTTGCGGTCGGCGCGGTGGGCCTACTCGCAACGGTCGTCCAGCGCGCTGCCGCACGCCGGGGCGGGCTGTGGCCGGTCGCTGCCACCGCCGCGGCAACCTGGGTGTCGTTGGGCGGCACCTCGTTGGCGCGTACCGGCCTACAGATGGCGGCGCTGCTGGACCGCGACGACGTCGAGGCGGCGCGGCGGCTGTTGCCGTCGCTGTGCGGACGCGATCCGGCCCGACTCGACGGCTCGGGCTTGACCCGCGCGGCGCTGGAATCGGTGGCGGAGAACACCTCCGATGCCCAGGTGGCCCCGTTGCTATGGGCGGCGGTAGCGGGGACGCCCGCGGTGCTGGCGTACCGGGCCATCAACACGCTGGATTCGATGATCGGGCACCGTTCGCCACGGTATGCCCAATTTGGTTGGGCTGCAGCACGATTAGATGATCTCGCCAACTACGTCGGTGCCCGGGTGACCGCGGCATTAGTGGCGGCATGCGCGCAGCTGGTCGGCGGATCGCCGTCGGGTGCGCTGCGGACCTGGCTTCGGGATGCGGCTCGCCATCCCAGTCCCAACGCCGGCGTCGTCGAAGCGGCCTTCGCGGGGGCGCTGGGCGTGTGCCTCGGTGGGCCCACCCAATACCTGCATGAGCTGCAGATCCGGCCCGCCCTGGGCGACGGCCCGGCGCCGTCGGTGGCCGACCTGCGCCGTGCGGTGGCGTTGTCGCGGGCGGTGCAGGCGGCCGCGGCGCTGCTGGCGGTGTGCTCGACTGTGCGCTAGCGGCGCTGAGTGTGCGGCTAGGGCGGCGAAATCGCGGGTTTCTCGCCGCCAGTGCACGCTGAAAGCCCCCAGCGCACACTCAATGCCGGCGGCCGTAGCGGTCGGCGATTTTTTCCTCGACGGTCATCGGAGTCTCGGGAGCCGGCGCTTGTTGGCGCGCTTGACGGTCAAGGCGGCGGGCCCGGATCTCGGAGTAAGCAAAATAGCCCAATCCGATGGGCGCCAGGATGCCGAACGAAATCCACTGGATGCCGTAGGACAGAAACGGCCCGGCGTCCAGATGCGGTACGCCGATCACGCCGAGTCCGCCGGGTTGGTCCTCGACCAGCTGCAGATAGGACCCGGCGAGCGGAATTTTGGTCAGCGCCGAAACCTGTTCGGTGTTAACGGAATACACCTGCTCAAAACCGTCTCTGGAGAACGGGTCCTTGTTCGGCACGGTGGGCTCGGAGTCGCGCAGGCGCGCGGTGATGGTGACCGATTCCTGCGGCGGACGGGCGATCGGCGGGACGTGGGAGCCCGGCTCGGGCCGCACATAACCGCGGTCGACGAGAACGGTTGGCCCGTCGTCGACGGCAAACGGCGCCAGCACCTCAAAAGCCTGATCTGAATCCACGACTCGCAGCCGTGCCAGCACCTGAACATCGGGCAGGTAATGCCCGGTCGTCGTCACCCGACGCCACTGTGCGTCCGGAGCCGACGAGTCCTGCTGTGGCAGGAAGGTTTTCAGTGGGATCGGCGCAGTGTTGAGGGAATATTCGATCTGCTCGTTTTGCCGCGATGTCCTGGAGTTCTTTCCCAGCTGCCACGGCGCGAGCACCATAAAGCACAGGTAGGTGAAGGCGATGACCACCAGGATCAGCGCTATCCAGCCTGGCCGCAGCAGAAATTGGGGGCACCTCCCGCTTGCGGGGGACAGGCGACGCATCAGCCGTGTCCGTTCTGCGCCAACTGCTCGTCGACCCACTCGTGCAAACCTGGCAGGGCGGCCTCGATGACGGTGAAAACCTCCTCGAAGTCGGCGTTGTCACCGTAGTAAGGGTCATCGACGTCGAGGGCATGGGCGGCCGAGCGTGGATCGAACGACCGCAGCATCCGGATCCGGTCGCCATCGACGCCCATCTGTTGCAACAGTCGAAGGTGGTTGCGGCCCAGGGCGATTACTAGATCGGCGGCCAAGTGGTCGTCGTCGACCTGTGCGGCGCGGTGATCGGTGGAGTAGCCATGAGCGTGCAGTACCCGCGCCGCGCGCTCGTCGGCGCCGCTGCCGACATGCCAGTTGCCGGTGCCCGCACTGGTCACCCGCACCGCGTGCTCGAGACCACGCTCGCGGAGCTGGTCGGCGAACATCTTCTCGGCCATCGGGGACCGGCAGATGTTTCCGGTACAGACGAACGTCACGTGTAGCTCAGACACCCAACGCCCTCCGCAGCTCCGCGATGGTTGCGGCGTGGGTTACGCCGGTAACGGCGAACCCGTCGGCGAAGTCGGCTTGTCCGTAGCCCCAGCCGACCACAACCGTGTCGATGCCGTGCGCGGCGGCCCCGTCCACGTCATGGCTGCGGTCGCCGACCATCAGCACCCGCTCGGGCAGCGGACGCAGCTGGGCCAGGGCGTGGCCCAGCACCTCCTCCTTGCTCTTGCGGGAGCCGTCCGGGCACGCGCCGGCGATGACCTCGAAATGCTGATCGAGCCCGAAGTGGGCAAGGATGCGACGTGCCGTCGGCTCCAGCTTGGAGGTGGCCACGGCCAGCCGCACCCCGGCGCCGCGCAGATCGGCCAGCAGTGCCTCGATCCCATCGAACAGGCTGTTGATCGCCCAGCCCCGAGCGCCATACTCGGCCCGGAACGCCGCGAAGGCCGCATCGGCATCCTCGCCAAGGCCCATTGTCTGGAACGTTTCGTCCATGGGTGGGCCGACGATCTGGGCGGCCAAATCGCCCTCGGGCACGGGGGCGCCGATGTGGCCAAGGGCGTGCAGGAAGCTGGTAACGATGCCCTGCGCGGAGTCGGTCAGGGTGCCGTCGAGATCGAAGATCACCAGCTGCGGCGCCGCGCCATCGGCTGAGACTGTGCCTGTCACCCCACCATTGTCGTTGATGGGGTAGTACGCGGCGCCAACGGTGTGGCCGGGAATGGGCCGGGTTCATTTCTGGGGGATTCTTACTGTGGCTGGCAAACGGTTCCCGGCATACCGTTTTGGCAGCTACGGGCACTCTGGAAGGGACCACCATGACCGATGGCACCGTTACGGCCACCGAGCAGGCAGAGATCCAAAGAGCCAACGACTCTGGGCTGACGCCAGTGGTATTCGTGCACGGTCTATGGCTGCTTTCCAGCAGCTGGCAGCGCTGGCGCGACCTATTCGAAGCCAATGGCTACACGACCATAGCTCCCGGCTGGCCCGACGATCCGGCTACCCGACAGGAAGCGTTCGAACATCCAGAAGTGTTCGCGCACAAGAAGGTTCAAGCTGTCACCGATCACTACCTGGACGCCATCAATGCGCTGACGAAGAAACCTGCGGTGGTTGGGCATTCGTTCGGTGGGTTGATAGCACAGAAGATCGCCGGTTCCGGAGTGTCCGCGGCGACGGTGAGCATCGACAACGCGCCGTTCAGAGGTGTTCTGCCGCTGCCGATCTCGTCGCTGAAATCGTCGTTTCCGGTGCTGGGAAACCCGGCTAACTACGGCAAGGCGATCGTATTGACCCTCGACCAGTTCAAGTACGGCTGGGCCAACAACCTCGACGACACCGAAGCCAAGGAACTCTACGAAACCTTCCACGTCCCGGCGCCGGCCGCGCCGTTGTTTCAGGCGGCGGTGTCGAATTTCAACCCGCTCAGCGAGACCCGGGTGGACTCCAAGAATCCCAGTCGCGGTCCACTACTGGTGATTGCTGGGGAAAGCGACCACACCATACCGTTGGCGATTACTGAGGCCACCTTCAAAATCCAGTCCAAGCACAACTCGGGCGTCACCGAGATCGAGCGAATTCCTGGCCGGGGCCACTCCCTGGTCGTCGACAGCGGGTGGAAAGAGGTCGCTGACGTCGCGGTGAAGTTCGTTCAGCGCTTCACCTGATTTGGCCCGCGGCCAAATCCAACGGCCGCGATGATTTGCTGCAGGCCTAGGTTGCCCAGGTTATGCTCCGCTGACCACGGGGCTCTGAAGGGCGACAACGCATGCGCCGATTAACTGTCGGAGTCGCCGTCGCCGCTGTCGCGATGTCGATCGCTGCGTGCGGCGGCAGCAAGGGGAGCGGGCCGGCCGCGTCGACCACCGGCACCACGACGACCGCGACGACGTCGTCGAAGCCGCCGATCGCGCAGGCAGCGCTGTCGAATCTGTTGCTCACGCCGGCCGACGTCGACAGCGTGCTGGGCGTCACCGGGACGGCGAGCAAGGACAAGATCGACAAGCTGCAGGACGACACGACTGATGCGCCGGGACCGCCGGGGTGGAAATTTCCCGACGAGTGCCTCTACGCCAAGGGTCCCGCTGCTGCCCCGGTATACGCGGGCAGCGGCAACACCGCGGTGAGCGGCGTCATGGACTCCACCAACCTGAACAACGACCAGGACACGATGCTGGGCCAGGTGGTGGTGTTGTTCCCCTCCGCCAAAGAGGCGAATGACTTCTTCGGAACGTCCGCCCAGCGCTGGCCTGCCTGTGCGGACCGTCAAATCGCCGCGCCCGCCGCCCCGGACGGCGCTCAGACGACATACAAAATCGGCCCGTTCGCCAACGCCAACGGAATCCTGAGCGTCCCGCAGACGACGACCATGAGCATGGCTGGCCAGCCCGATGCGATGACCATCAGCGTTCAGCGGGCACTGACGGTGCGCAACAACGTCGTCGTCGATGTCGTCTTGATGCGCAAAGACCCGGCGGACTTTGGCGTCAAGGTTGCAGCTCAGATCGCCGGCAAAATCGACAAGCAGTAGTAGCCTCACCGGGCCGTGCCCGGGCCGGCCAGTGGCGCACTAGTGTTTCACGGATGGCGAGTCTGGATCCAAGCCCGCTAGCGGCGGCGCGTTATCACGGTGACCAGGCCGTCACACCCGGCATGCTGGACTTCGCCGTCAACGTGCGCCATGGACGACCGCCGGACTGGCTGATACAGCGGCTGGCCGCCCGGCTGCCGGATCTGGCGGGTTACCCCAGTGCGCGGGACCAGCGCCGGGCGCAAGACGCGGTCGCGCAGCGGCACGGTCGAGCCCGCGACGAAGTGGTGCCGCTGGCCGGCGCCGCCGAAGGATTCGCCTTATTGCCCAACCTGCGTCCATCGCGGGCGGCGCTCATCGCGCCGTCGTTCACCGAGCCGGCCGTCGCGCTGAGCGCGGCCGGGGTGCCGGTGCACCATGTCGTGCTCGAGCCGCCGTTCACACTCGACGATGCCGTGGGCATGGTGCCGGAGGACGCCGACTTGGTGGTGGTGGGCAATCCGACCAACCCCACCTCGGTCTTGCACACCCGCGAGCAGCTGCTGGCATTACGGCGGCCGGGGCGAATTGTGGTGGTCGACGAGGCGTTCGCGGATTCGGTTCCCGGCGAGCCGGAGTCGTTGGCCGGTATCTGTATGCCCGACGTGTTGGTGCTGCGCAGTCTGACCAAGACGTGGTCGTTGGCCGGATTACGGGTGGGCTACGCGCTTGGTTCGCCAGAGGTGTTGGCGCGGTTGACCGCCCAGCGCGCGCACTGGCCGGTGGGCACGCTGCAGCTGACTGCGATCGAGATGTGTTGTGCCGCGGACGCCGTCGCCGAGGCTGTCGCCGACGCCGTACGGCTGGCCGAGTTGCGCACGGAGATGGTGGTCGGTTTGGCGTCGGTGGGCGCCGACGTCGTCGCCGGCCAAGCCCCGTTCGTCCTGTTCCGTTCGCCGGACGCAGTTCAAATACGAAAAGCCCTGCAAAGCAAGGAAATTGCCATCCGTCGCTGTGATACCTTCGTCGGCCTGGACGAGCACTATCTACGCGCTACGGTCCGCCGGGAGTGGCCGCTGCTGGTTCAAGCCATCCACGAGGTCTCCGGGGCATCGATGTGCGCAAGCAAGGGGGGCAATCGGTGAGTGTGCGGCTATCCGACGTCATCGAGGTGCTGGACGAGGCTTATCCGCCGGAGCTTGCGCAGTCGTGGGATTCGGTTGGCTTGGTGTGCGGGGACCCCGACGATGTGCTGGATTCGGTGACCATCGCCGTCGATGCCACGCCGGCAGTCGTCGACGAGGTTCGGAAGGACGGCCTGTTGCTGGCGCATCACCCGTTGCTGTTACGCGGCGTCGACACCGTCGCGGCCAGCACCCCCAAGGGCGCTCTGGTGCACCGCCTGATCCGAACCGGGCGTTCGCTTTTCACCGCGCATACCAACGCCGACTCGGCATCACCCGGTGTCTCCGACGCGCTCGCACACGCCATTGGCCTCACCGTCGAAGCCGTGCTCGAGCCGGTCTCGGGGGCGGCGGATCTGGACAAGTGGGTCATCTACGTGCCACGCGAGAACGCAGAAGCGGTGCGGGCGGCGGTGTTTGCTGCCGGCGCCGGTCAGATCGGCGACTACTCGCACTGCAGCTGGAGCGTCACCGGGATCGGGCAGTTCTTGCCACACGAAGGGGCAACGCCGGCGGTGGGCAGCGTCGGCAACGTCGAGCGGGTGGACGAAGACCGGTTCGAGGTTATCGCACCCGCACGACTTCGAGCCGATGTCCTGTCGGCGATGCGCGCCGCGCATCCCTACGAAGAGCCTGCCTTCGACATCTTCGCGTTGGTGTCTCCACCCAGCGACGCCGGGCTGGGCCGCGTCGGTGTGCTGCCGCAACCGGAACCGTTGCGCGAGTTCGTCTCCCGTGTCGCCACTGCGCTTCCGCAGACGTCCTGGGGCGTGCGCGCTGCGGGCGATCCCGACATGCCGGTCTCGCGAGTCGCGGTCTGTGGCGGCGCCGGGGACTCGCTGCTGAGCGCTGCGGCCCGGGTGGGTGTGCAGGCCTATCTGACGGCCGATCTGCGCCACCATCCGGCCGACGAGCATCGCCGGGCTTCGGAGGTGGCTCTGATTGACGTCGCGCACTGGGCCAGCGAATTTCCCTGGTGCGACCAGGCGGCCAATGTGCTGCGGTCCCGTTTTGGCGCCGCGCTGCCGGTGCGCGTGTCCGCCCTGCGCACCGACCCGTGGAACCTTGGCAATTGTAATGGTGGAGAAGAGTCATGAAAGCTGAAGTAACACAGCAACGTTCGCTTCTGGAGTTGTCAGATCTGGATGCCGACCTGTCCCGGATCGCGCATCGGGCCTCACACCTGCCGCAGCGCGAGGCCGTTGAGCAGATGCAAATCGAGTACACCGCCATCAATGATCGGCTGGCTGCGGTCCGAATCGCGGTAGAGGACTTGAACACCCAGGTGTCGCGGTTTGAGTCCGAGATCGAGGCGGTGCGCCAGCGCGAAGATCGAGACCGAACATTGCTGCAGTCCGGGGCGACCGATGCCAAGCAGTTGTCGGACCTGCAGCATGAACTCGAAACGCTGGAACGCCGTCAGGCCAGCCTGGAAGATTCGCTGTTGGAAGTTATGGAGCGCCGCGAGGAGCTACAAAGCCAGCTCGCCACCGAGCTGGGGGCCCTCGAGGCGCTGCAGGCGGATCTGGCCAGCGCGCAGCAGGCCCTGGACGCGGCAACTGCCGAAGTCGATGAGGCCCGCCAATCGCAATCGTCGCGGCGTGACGCGTTGTCCGCGACACTGGATCCCGATTTGTCGGCCCTTTACGAACGCCAGCGCGCCGGGGGAGGGCCGGGGGCCGGACGACTGCTGGGACACCGGTGCGGCGCCTGCCGGATCGAGATCGGCCGCGGCGAAATGTCGCGCATCTCGGCGGCCGCCGAAGACGAGCTGGTGCGCTGCCCGGAGTGCGGCGCGATCCTGCTGCGAGTCAAGGGACTCGACTAGTGAAAGTTGTCATCGAGGCCGACGGCGGATCCCGCGGCAATCCCGGTCCGGCCGGCTACGGCGCCGTGGTGCGCTCAGCGGACCGCTCGACCGTGCTCGCCGAGTCCAAGCAAGCTATCGGCAGGGCGACCAATAACGTTGCCGAATACCGTGGCCTGATAGCCGGTTTGGAGGAAGCGGTCACGCTCGGGGCCACCGAGGTCCAGGTCTTCATGGATTCCAAGCTGGTGGTGGAGCAGATGTCCGGGCGGTGGAAAGTCAAGCACCCCGATCTGGTGGAGCTACACGGCCAGGCCCGCGCGCTGGCATCGCGGTTCGACTGGATCCGCTACGAGTGGATGCCGCGGGCCCGCAACTCGCATGCCGATCGGTTGGCCAACGAGGCGATGGACGCGGCGGCTGACACCGATGATCTCGTCGAGAAATCCACAACGCCGGTTACCGAGCCCGCGAAAACGGTTGCGGCGCAATCGTCGCCCGGGTGGACCGGAGCACGCGGGATACCCACCAGGTTGCTGTTGCTACGTCATGGCCAGACCGAGTTGTCGGTCCATCGGCGGTATTCGGGACGGGGCAATCCTGAGCTGACCGAATTGGGCCGGGGCCAGGCAGCGGCAGCGGCCGGGTATCTGGCGCAGCGCGGCGGAATCTCCGCGGTGGTGTCCTCGCCGTTGCAACGTGCCTATGACACCGCCGCGGCGGCTGCCAAGGCGCTGGGCCTGGACGTGGCTGTGGACGACGATTTGATCGAGACCGACTTCGGAGCGTGGGAGGGATTGACGTTCACCGAGGCCGCCGAACGCGATCCCGACCTGCACCGCCGCTGGCTACGCGACACCCGCACCAAGCCGCCGGGCGGCGAAAGCTTCGACCAAGCGCTCGACCGGGTGCTCCGGGCGCGGGAACGAATCATCGCCGCCCATCAAGGTACGACGGTGCTGGTGGTATCGCACGTCACCCCGATCAAGATGCTGTTGCGGCTCGCCCTGGACGCCGGTCCGGGCATCCTGTACCGGTTGCATCTTGACCTGGCGTCGTTGAGCATCGCCGAATTCTATTCCGACGGAGCATCTTCGGTGCGACTGGTGAACCAAACCGACTATCTGTGAACCGTCGCCGAAGTGGCGATTCAGGCCGCGTCGTGAAAGATCAGCCCCATGGCGTACCGCTCGCCGGAGCGGATGGTCGATACGCCGTGGCGCACCGGCGCGGCAGACCAGCCGCGGGTCGTTTGCACCGGCCGATCGCGGGTGGTGAACACAAAGCCGTGTCCGTGTGGCAATTGCGTTGCCATCCCGCGGGATTGGGCCCGGTATCGTTGCTCGACGAGCAGAAATTCGCCGCCGGAGTAGGTATCGGGGTCGCTGAGGTTGATCACCACCTGGAGCGGAAATACCAACTCCCCGTACAGGTCTTGATGCAGGGCATTCCAATCGTTGGTGCCGTACTTCAGCATCAGAGCGGTGGACTTGGTCTGGCCGACGGCATGGCACGCGGCCAGCCACTCATCGAGGTCATCCGGCCACGGCGTGTTCCGGCCCAGCTTGGTCCACCAGTCGCGGGCTATCGGTAGCAGCTTGGGATACAGCGCCTGTTTGAGCTCCTCGATCGGCTCGGGATAGGGCGCATGGAAGTACCGATACTGCCCGGCGCCGTAGCGCTTCGGCGCCATGTCCACCGTTGACCGGAACAGCTGGTCGTCGGCGTAGAGCTTGCGTAGCCGCGCTGCTTCGCTGGGTGTGACCAGCTGCGGGAGCAGCGCCCCGCCGTATTCGTTGAGGCCGTCAGCGACGGCCTCCCAATCGCCGCAGCCGACGCGCTTTTCCCACCGGGACATCACTGGGACAGGATAATTGCCTGCTCCGGACAGTTCTGCTCGCCGGCTTTGGCCTGCGGTTCGAGGTCAGTGGGGACGTCCTCGACGAGCAGGACGCAGTGTCCGACCTCGTCGGCATCGAAGACGTCCGGAGCCAGGCTGTAGCAGCGCCCGTGCCCGACGCAGCGGTCGGTGTCGACAACGACGTGCGTCATGGCTTAAGTCACCGGGAAGATCAGCGGAAGCGACTCGACGGATCGCAACGCGGCGGTGTAGGTCAGCTGGGTGCCGGGCTTGATCTCGTAATTGGGTATGCGCCGGTGGAATTCGCGCAATGCCACCCGCAGCTCCATACGTGCCAGATGGGATCCGAGGCAGCGGTGCGGTCCTCCGCCGAACGCGCGATGCCGATTCGGGCTGCGCCGGAAATCCACCAGGTCCGGATCGGGAAATTCGGCGGGGTCGGTGTTGGCTGCGCCGAGTAACGGGCTAACCCGTTCACCCTTGGCGATCGGGCAGCCGCCCACCTCGGTGTCTTGCATGGCGACGCGAGCCACGCCGGGTACTGGTGTCTCCCAACGCAACAACTCTTCAATCGCATGCGGCAGGATATCGGGCTCGGAGACGAGTTGGTGCCGGTGATCGGGGTGTTGGGCCAGGTACACGAAGAAGCAGTCGAGCGAGTCGGTGACGGTGTCCAGGCCCGCGATCAAGAACAGGAAGCAGATGTCGAGCAGCTCGTCGCGCGATAGCGGTTGGCCGGCGACCTCGGCCGCGATCATTGAGGACAGCACGTCGTCGCGCGGGGTGGCGATGTGCTCGTCGATCGCGCGGTCGAAGTATTCGTAAATCTGACCCGCAACACCTGCCGAGGCGTCGTGGCGACGCTCGAAGCTGGTGTCGCCCTCGGGGCGGATCACGGCGTCCTTCCACTCAAGAAACTGGTCCATGTCTTTCAGCGGCAGCCCGAGCAGCTGCAGAAAAACGGTGCACGGCAGCGGTACCGCGAACTCCTCGTGAAAGTCGCATTCGCCGCGATCGGCGAACCGGTCGATCATTTCGTTCACCAGTTCGGCGACCCAGGGTTCGCGTCGGGCCATCTCGCGTGGGGTGAACAGCGGGTCCAGGACGCGCCGATACTTGGCATGCTCGGGCGGATCGACTTGCAGCGGAATGAGCGGTCGGACGGTGCCCAGGTCGACCGCGTCCATGTTGGACGAGAACAGCTCGGTGTGTTTGAGTGCCATCTCGATGTCGGCCAGGCGGCTGAGTACGACTACCGACGGAGACCGGAACACCGGGTTCGTTTCGCGCAGCGCCTTATACATCGGTTGGGGCTCCGCGAGGCCGGTCACGGCTTGGTCAACGAAGGCATCGGCTTCTGTCATCTCGACAGCGTGACATCAGCGTCCGTATTTTTGCAATGATTAGATAGATTGGACAATAGACGACCCGCTCGACAAGGCCGCTGGCCACGAGTTTGCCGGGCGGGTACCGTGTTCGTGCGGACGAGTTGGCTGGGCGACCGCGGCTCGTACCGGACCGAAAGGCCCGGTGCCGGGTCGAGGAAAGTCCGGACTTCACAGAGCAGGGTGATTGCTAACAGCAATCCGAGGCGACTCGCGGGAAAGTGCCACAGAAAACAAACCGCCACCCTCGCGGTGGTAAGGGTGAAACGGTGCGGTAAGAGCGCACCAGCATTCCGGGTGACCGGAGTGGCTAGGCAAACCCCACCCGAAGCAAGGTCAAGAAGGCCGCACCAAGTGTGCGGCCGCGCAGGTGTTCGAGGGCTGCTCGCCCGAGCCTGCGGGTAGGCCGCTCGAGGCACCCGGCAACGGTGTGTCCAGATGGATGGTCGCCGCCGCGCCGCCGTTGGCTATGCCGCGGCGGCGGGGAACAGAATCCGGCTTACAGGCCAACTCGCCCGCCCCGCCCCGCCCCGCCCGTAGACGGGGCGTCGGCGTCAAGCGTTACGCACCGACTTGTCGAGTTTGCGTAGCGCGTCGTCGAGTTGTTGACGGGCGCCGTCGGCCAAATCGACCTCCTGCTGGTGGAGCAGACCATAAGTGAAGGTGTCCTCGCCCGCGGCATAGGCGGCGTCGGCCTGCTGAAGCAGATGTTTACGGCTGACCACGCTGTCCTGATGATCACCGAGCAGCGACTGGATGGCCTTCGCCTGCTTGGACACTTCGTCGGCACCGGTAGCTGCGGCGGTGTACCGAAGTCGCTTGGCGCGCTTACGAATCAGATGCAGAGCCTCGTCGGGATCGTGTTCTTCGGCGTCCGTGTCGTCGGTGTCGTCGACTTGGTCGGTTTCTCGGTTTCCTCGGCTTGGGAGTCAGCTTGGGCGGCTTTCTCCGCTTGGGCCGCGGCCTTTGCCGCCTTGCGCACCTTCTTGTAGGCGGCCTCAATGGTGACAGTCGGCGCGTCCTCGCCGGAAGCGGTGACCGGGCTCTCGGCCACCAGGGCATCGAGGGCGTCGAGCAGACGGAAGTAGCGCTGCGAGCGCATGGCGACCAGCGACCGCCGCAGCCCGGTCTGATAGCGGCGCTGGGCGCCCTCAACCAGGCGTTCTCGCACCGGGCCGCGCACCAGTTCCGCCGGCAGCCGGTTGAGTTCCAGCTCGTAACGCTCCGCGAGCACCTCGGCGTCGCGGGCCAGCCCCAAAACACCGGCGAGTTCGCGTAGTTCATCGAGGATCCATGCGAAGGCGTCATCGGTCGACGCGAGCGATTCTTGGGCGTCCTTGAGCAGGCTGCGGATTTTGCGGGTGGTCACCCGCATCTGGTGCACGGAATCGTAGGTATCGGCGCGCACCGCGCGATCCCACACCAAAAGCTCGTCGACCTGCTCGGCCACCGCGCGAAGGACCGGGTCTTCGGGTAGCTGCGTGCCGGTGGACGGCACCGTGGTGCCCAGAACCCGCGCCAGCTTGGAGGCATGGCCGGCGGGCTGCGCACCGGCATCGAGCAGTCGGTTGCTCAATCGGCTCAACAGTTCGGGGTCGGGGTCCTCATCGGATTCGGCGAGCTCGAGTTCCCACTCGCGCCACTCTTGCTCGACGGGACCCGAGTCGGCGCTGTCGGCACTACCAGCCGCCCATGCGGTGACGTGGTCGTTGCTGAACTCCGCCAGCGCCGTGCCGGCGGAGCCGTACAGCACCTGGCTTTCGCGCTGGGTGGTGATTCGGGCGACCGGTTTGACCGGCTGGTCGCGGACAATCGCCAGCACCACGTCCAGCAACTCGGTTGGCACGGCGTCGTCGGCCTCGGACCCCAGCGGTGTCCTGATCTCGGTGCGAGCATCGGGTCCGGCCGGCAACTTCAGGTGCCAACCTGCGTCGTGGCCACCGGTGCGGCGCCGTAGCGTGATCTTGTTTTGGGCCAGATCCTGTGTCGGCGTGTCGAAGTAGATCGCGTCCAGCGATTCCGTCGGCACCGTCTGCACCCGAGCCACCGCCGCGATGCCTTCGAAGGACGGTGTCACCGTCGATTCAACGACGTCGAACTTGCGCTCAACCTCCAGATGACGTGAGGTTTTCGGCGCGTTTCCAGGCATTTTCGGCTCCGTTGGGGGCGCGTCGCCGCGGTTTTAGCTAGTCGTCGACGGTCGTGGATGGGCACTCATAGGGTGCCACACCACGGTGAACGCCTTGCCGGCATGCGGCGGCCGCGGCGTGTCCGCCAGCGTTACGGGGGCGGGGGAGGCGGCGGCGGAGGGTCTTCCGGCATCGGCGCATACGCACCCGGCGGGGGCGCGTAACGCGCGATGGCGTCGCCGACGTTGGCACAACCACTGACCGAAACGCGCCGGCCGGCGTTGACACAGACACTCGCGTTCGCCTGCCCGGCAGTGTGCGTGGCGGCCACGATCCCGGTAATCGGGGTAATCGCCAAGAAGGCCAGCAGTGCAGTGATCCAGCGGCGTTGAGTCATCTCTGAGCTCCTTCCTGCCACCAGCGAGCTGCTGTGCGCAGTTGCGCAGCGGTGGGCGGACAGAGACTTGGAGTATATCGACTTCGGCGCTGACAAAAGGTCGACTTTCATCGGCTCGTATTCTTTGCCGTTGTTTCGCCGTTGCGCCGGGTTTGAACCGCCTATGGTTTGCGGTGCGGGTAAGTTTCGGATACCTGAAAAGAGGAGCTAACAATGGGGTTTTTCGCACTCGCCACGTCCCGCGTGATCGTTGGCAGAATTGCCGCCGGCGCGATCAGCGGTGCAATGCTCTTCGCGTCCGTCGGCTCGGCTTCTGCGGACTGGAAGGCGGACCCGGCAGATCCAGTACCCGCGCCATTGCCGGGCTGCACGGCGGCCGACCTGGCCCAGGTTTCCGCGGGTGTGGCCGCAGCGACATCGGGGTATCTATTCAGCCATCCAGACGTCAATGACTTCTTCACCGGCCTGAAAGGTCAGCAGCGCAGCGATCAGGCTGACCAGATCAAGCAGTACATGGACGCCAACCCCCAGACGCACACCGACCTCGAAGGCATTCGCCAGCCACTCACCGATTTCCGTAATCGGTGCAACATGGAATAACTCAGAAGCAGTGTTCGTCGGCCGGGAAGACCCCGCTGGCCACTTCTTCTGCGTATTGCACTGCGGCTCGGCGTAATTCGCCCCCGACATCGGCGAACCGCTTGACGAAACGGGCGGCCTTGCCGTCGCTCATCCCGGCCATGTCCTGCCAGACCAAAACCTGGGCGTCGCAGTTGGGCCCCGCTCCGATCCCGACTGTCGGAATCGTCAGCTTTCCGGTGATCTGGGTGGCCAATTCCGCTGGCACCATTTCCATTACGACAGAAAATGCGCCGGCTTCGGCGACGGCGATCGCATCGTGAACAGTCTGTTCGGCCGCGTCGCCGCGGCCCTGCACCCGAAAGCCGCCCAGGCTGTTGACGCTTTGCGGCGTGAAGCCGATGTGTGCCATCACCGGGATGCCGGCCGCGCTCAGGCAGGCGATCTGCTCGGCCACCCGCTCGCCGCCCTCGAGCTTGACCGCATGCGCGCCACCTTCCTTCATGAATCGGATGGCGGTGGCCAGCGCGGCGGCCGGACCGGACTCATAGCTGCCGAACGGCAGATCGGCGACGACGAGGGCGTGCGGTGCGCCCCGGACAACGCCGCGGACCAATGGAATCAACTCATCGATCGAGACGGGCACCGTGGTGTCGTATCCGTAGACGACGTTGGCGGCCGAATCGCCGACCAGCAGCACTGGGATGCCGGCCTCGTCGAAGATGCGCGCCGTGGAAAAGTCGTAGGCGGTGAGCATGCCCCACTTACGGCCTTCGGCCTTCATTTTCTGCAAATGGTGGGTGCGGATCTTTGTCCTGGGCATTGAAGGCGCCGAGTTCACGGACGAGTTTGCACCATAAACATTCTGCTCAGACATCATTGTCCCTGGTTGTGGTCGGGTCGATCCTCGTGGCCGTTAAGGTCCCCGGGTTCGTCTGACTTTGGTCATTCTGCCATCTCGATTACGCGGGCGCACCGTCTGGTCAGTGTGAGACGTGCCATTCTCTGCGATGCGGCGCCGCAGGTGCCGCTCATCAGAATCTCAGGATGGCTCTGGCAGCATAGGTGAGCATGGGCCCGTCTCGCCGCGACAAGATCGCGCGCATGTTGCTGATCTGGACGGCGATCTCTGCCGTGGCGTTGCTACTGGCCGGATGCGTCCGCGTTGTCAGCGGGCGTTCCCTAATGTCTGAGCCCAAGCTCGGACAACCGGTGGAGTGGACACCGTGCCGGGTCGTGGGCGGACCAGTGAAACTCCCCAGCGGCGCGATGTGCGGCAAGCTCGCCGTGCCGATCGACTACGACCACGCAGGCGGCGACACCGCGACGCTGGCAATGATTCGCTTCCCGGCCACCGGAGACAAACTGGGCTCGCTGGTGATCAACCCCGGCGGTCCCGGTGAATCCGGAATCGAGGCGGCGTTGGGTGTTGTGCAAACGCTGCCCAAGCGGGTGCGCGAGCGATTCGATCTGGTCGGGTTCGATCCGCGCGGCGTCGGATCGTCGCGCCCGGCGGTCTGGTGCAACTCGGATGCCGACAACGACCGGCTGCGTACCGAGCCGAATGTCGACTACAGCCCCGCGGGTGTGGCACACATCGAGGACGAGACCAAACAATTCGTCGGCCGCTGCGTCGACAAGATGGGCAAGGATTTTCTCGCCAATATCGGAACCGTCGCCGTCGCCAGGGATCTGGACGCCATTCGCGCGGCGCTGGGCGACGACAAGCTGACGTATCTGGGCTACTCCTATGGCACCCGGATCGGCGCCGCTTACGCGGAGGCCTTCCCGCAGAAGGTGCGGGCGATGATCCTTGACGGCGCTGTCGACCCCAACGCCGACCCCATCGAAGCGGATCTGCGGCAGGCCAAGGGATTCCAGGACGCGTTCAATGATTACGCCGCTGATTGCGCCAAGAAGCCCACCTGTCCGCTGGGTACCGATCCGACCAAAGCCGTTGACGTCTACCACAGCCTGGTCGATCCGATGGTCGACCCGAACAATCTCATGGTCGGCCGTCCGGTCCACACCAACGATCCGCGTGGGCTCAGCTACAGCGACGCGATCGTGGGCACCATCATGGCGCTGTACACACCGACGCTGTGGCATCACCTCACCGACGGCCTGTCCGAATTGGTCGACCATCACGGTGACACCCTGCTGGCGCTGGCCGACATGTACATGCGCCGCGATCCGCATGGCCACTACACCAATGCCACCGACGCACGGGTGGCCATCAACTGTGTTGACCAGCCGCCAATTACCGACCGCGCCAAGGTGATTGACGAAGACAAACGCTCCCGCGAGATTGCCCCGTTTATGAGCTACGGCCAGTTCACCGGTGATGCGCCGCTGGGTACCTGCGCGTTCTGGCCGGTGCCGGCCACCAGTAAGCCGCACGCCGTCTCGGCGCCGGGCCTGGCCCCGACCGTGGTGGTGTCGACCACGCATGATCCGGCGACGCCGTATAAGGCCGGCGTCGATTTGGCGAATCAGCTTCGCGGCTCGCTGCTCACTTTTGACGGCACCCAACACACCGTGGTCTTCCAAGGCGACAGCTGTGTCGACGACTACGTGACGGCGTATCTGATCGGAGGCACCACGCCGCCCAGCGGCGCGAAGTGCTAGCGCGTTGTCACCGAGCGCAACAAGCCACGCCGGGCCCGAGATCAAGGCGTGACCTTTTCGCGCTGTCACGGGTACTCGCGGCTGCGACGATGTCTCCCATGCCGCGCCTGAAACCGTTGAGTTTGGCGCTGCTTTCGTTAGGCCTGATGTTTGCCGGCCAATCGGGGGTGGCACTGCCCTATGCCCATGCAACGCCGGAGCCCGGTGCAGGCCAGGGCCCAAGCCCGGCTCCGCCACCTGCTGCCGCGCCGGTGACATGGGGCAACTGCAGCCAATTCCTCAACGACAGCAGCAAAGTCCCCACCGCACAATGCACCACCGTGTCGGTCCCGGTCGATTACAACAATCCCGGTGGGGCGCAAGCCAAGTTGGCGGTGATCCGCATTCCCGCCACCGGCCAGCGGATCGGATCGCTGTTGATCAATCCGGGTGGACCGGGCGGGTCCGCCGTCGACATGGCGGCCGGGATGGCGGCCGACCTACAGGGCAGCGACATCACCCGCGACTTCGACTTAGTGGGATTCGATCCACGTGGGGTGGGGCGCTCGACCCCGGCGCTGCGGTGCCGGACGGACGCCGAGTTCGATGCCTACCGTCGCGAACCGATGGTCGATTACAGCCCGGCCGGTGTGGCGCACATCGAGGGGCTCTACCGCCAGCTGGCCCAGCAATGCGTCAACCGGATGGGCAAGGGGTTCTTGGCCAACACCGGCACCTCATCCGTCGTGCGCGACATGGACATCGTGCGTCAAGCGCTCGGTGACGAGCAGATCAGCTACCTCGGCTACAGCTATGGCACCGAGATAGGCACCGCCTACTTGGCGGCATTCCCCGACCGCGTGCGGACCATGGTGCTCGATGGAGCCATCGACCCGACCGAAGGGCCGATCCAGCAGAACATCGAACAAATGGCGGGGTTCCAGATCGCGTTCAACGACTACGCCGCGGACTGCGCCCGCTCGCCGGCCTGCCCACTGGGCACCGACCCGGCGCAGTTCGTCAACCGGTATCACGCGCTGGTCGACCCGCTGGTCGCCAAGCCGGGCCCGACGTCGGACCCGCGCGGTCTCAGCTATGCCGACGCGACGACCGGCACCATCAACGCTCTATACACCCCGCAGCACTGGAAGTACCTGACCAGCGGCCTGCTTGGGCTGCAGCGGCGCTCGGACGCGGGCGATCTGCTGATGCTCGCCGACGATTACAACGACCGCGATAAGAACGGGCACTACAGCAACGACCAGGACGCGTTCAACGCCATCCGATGTGTCGATTCGCCGGCGCCGACGGACACGGCGTCCTGGGTGTCGGCCGATCAACAGATCCGTCAGGCCGCGCCGTTCCTGGACTATGGGCAGTTCACCGGGAACGCCCCGCGGGATTTGTGCGCGTTGTGGCCGGTGCCAGCCACATCGCAGCCGCACACCGCGTCACCGGCGCCGCAGGGCAAGGTCGTCGTGGTCTCCACCACGCACGATCCGGCCACGCCGTATCAGGCCGGCGTCAGCCTGGCCCGCCAGCTGGGCGGCCCGCTGATCACCTTCGACGGCACCCAGCACACCGCGGTTTTCAACGGGGATCAGTGTGTGGATAGCGCGGTGGTGCGCTACTTGATCGCCGGGACGATGCCGCCGCCGGCGTTGAACTGCCGGTAGTACCGAAGTGGTCACAACCCACTCACAGCAGCTCTGAGCTGCCCCGTTCGTAAAGTACGCAATGGTTCTTGCCGCGCGTCGGTAACACCGATTTAACAGCCGTTGCCTACTGTGCGGGGTATGGATCGACAGAAGGAATTCGTCCTCCGCACGCTGGAGGAACGGGACATCCGCTTTGTGCGGCTCTGGTTCACTGATGTGCTCGGTTTCCTCAAGTCGGTAGCCATAGCCCCGGCCGAACTCGAGGGTGCGTTCGAGGAAGGTATCGGCTTCGACGGGTCCTCGATCGAGGGCTTCTCGCGGGTCTCGGAATCCGACACCGTGGCAAACCCGGACCCGTCGACGTTCCAGGTGCTGCCCTGGGCGACCGCCGCCGGCCACCACCACTCGGCACGGATGTTCTGCGACATCACCATGCCGGACGGCTCGCCGTCGTGGGCGGACCCCCGCCACGTCTTGCGGCGCCAACTGCAAAAGGCCAACGACCTCGGTTTCTCCTGCTACGTACACCCCGAAATCGAATTCTTCCTGCTCAAGCCCGGCCCCGAGGATGGCTCGGTGCCCATTCCGGTCGACAACGCCGGCTACTTCGACCAAGCGGTGCACGACTCGGCGTCCAACTTCCGCCGGCTCGCCATCGATGCCCTGGAATTCATGGGCATCTCGGTCGAGTTCAGCCACCACGAAGGCGCGCCCGGCCAGCAGGAGATCGACCTGCGTTTCGCCGACGCGCTATCGATGGCCGACAACGTGATGACCTTCCGCTACGTCATCAAAGAGGTCGCGCTCGAGAACGGCGCCCGGGCCTCGTTCATGCCCAAGCCGTTCGGACAGCACCCCGGCTCGGCGATGCACACCCACATGAGCCTGTTCGAGGGCGACGTCAACGCCTTCCACAGCCCCGACGATCCACTGCAACTGTCGGACGTGGGCAAATCGTTCATCGCGGGAATCCTCGAGCACGCCTCGGAAATCAGCGCGGTCACCAACCAATGGGTCAACTCCTACAAGCGGTTGGTGCACGGCGGCGAGGCGCCCACCGCCGCGTCGTGGGGAGCGGCCAACCGGTCGGCTCTGGTCCGGGTCCCGATGTACACCCCGCACAAGACGTCGTCGCGACGCATCGAGGTGCGTAGCCCCGACTCGGCGTGCAACCCGTATCTGACCTTCGCGGTGCTATTGGCCGCCGGCCTGCGTGGCGTCGAGAAGGGGTACGTGCTGGGCCCGCAGGCCGAGGACAACGTCTGGGACCTCACGCCCGACGAGCGCCGCACTATGGGCTATCGCGAGCTGCCGACCAGCCTGGACGCCGCACTTCGCAGCATGGAGTCGTCCGAGCTCGTCGCAGAAACCTTGGGCGAGCACGTTTTTGACTTCTTCTTACGCAACAAGCGCACCGAGTGGGCGAACTACCGCAGTCACGTCACCCCGTTCGAGCTGAGCACCTACCTGTCGCTGTAACTCGTTTGGTGACGGCCGCTCTAAGCGAACGCCGGGTTACGCTACCGTTTTGGGCGTGACCAAACCCGCGACCGAGCGTCCACGACTGCCCAGCGTCGGTCGCCTTGGGTTGGTCGACCCGCCGGCGGGTGAGCGTCTGACGCAACTGGGCTGGGCCGGCCAAGACGACCAGGCGCACGTCGACCTGCTGTGGTCGTTGTCGCGCGCACCCGACCCCGACGCCGCGCTCAAGGCCCTGGTGCGGTTCGCCGAAAATCCGGACGCCGACTGGGATGAGCTCAACGCCGCCCTGCTGAAGGAACGCCCGCTGCGCGGCCGGCTGTTCGCCGTGCTGGGCGCGTCGCTGGCCCTCGGCGATCACCTGGTTGCCAATCCTGCGTCCTGGAAGCTGCTGCGGGGCAAGGTCAAACTGCCCACTCGCGATCAGCTGCACGAGACGTTCCTGGCCAGCGTCGAGGACACGTTGAGCGAGCCCGCGTCGGCGATTCCGCGACTGTGCACCCTGTACCGCGACCACCTGCTGGTGCTGGCCGCGCTCGACTTGGCCGCGACGGTCGAGGACGAGCCGGTGGTGCCGTTCACTGTGGTCGGCGCCCAGCTATCGGACACCGCGGACGCGGTGCTGGCGGCCGCGCTGCGGGTGGCCGAGGTAACTGTGTGCGGTGACCAGACGCCACCGCGGTTGGCGATCATCGCGATGGGCAAATGCGGTGCCCGCGAATTGAACTACGTCAGCGACGTCGACGTCATCTTCGTCGCCGAGCACGCCGACGCGGTCTCTGCCCGGGTGGCCGGCGAGGCGATGCGGGTGGCCTCGGCGGCGTGCTTTGCCGTGGACGCCGGACTGCGGCCCGAGGGGCGCAGCGGTGAGCTGGTCCGCACGGTCGAATCGCACATTGCTTACTACGAGCGCTGGGCCAAAACCTGGGAGTTCCAGGCGTTGTTGAAAGCCCGGGCCGCCGTTGGCGACGCCGAACTCGCCGAGCGCTACCTGGCCGCGCTGATGCCCATGGTGTGGGTCGCCTGTGAGCGTGAGGATTTCGTGGTCGAAGTCCAGGCCATGCGGCGCCGGGTCGAACAATTGGTCCCCTCCGAGGTACGCGCCCGCGAGATCAAACTGGGCAGTGGCGGATTGCGGGATGTGGAATTCGCCGTGCAGCTGCTGCAGCTGGTGCATGGCCGCGGCGACGAGTCGCTGCACGTGGCGTCGACCGTCGACGCGCTGGCCGCGTTGGGCGAGGGCGGCTACATCGGTCGCGAAGACACGGCGAACCTGACTGCCTCCTACGAATTTCTGCGACTCCTCGAGCACCGGCTGCAGTTGCAGCGGCTCAAGCGCACCCATCTGCTACCCGAGGTCGACGACGAAGAGGCGGTGCGCTGGCTAGCCCGCGCCGCCCACATCCGGCCGGATGGCCGGCACGACGCGGCGGGAGTGCTGCGTGACGAGATCAAGCACCAGAACCTGCGGGTCTCTTCGCTGCACGCGAAACTCTTCTATCAGCCGCTGCTCGAATCGATCACCCCCGCCGGCCTGGAACTCGCCAACGGCATGACATCGGTGGCCGCGGAGCGGCAGCTGGCCGCGCTGGGCTACGAGGGGCCCCAGACCGCGCTGAAACACATGTCGGCGCTGGTGAATCAGAGCGGCCGGCGCGGCCGGGTGCAGTCGGTGCTGCTGCCCCGGCTGCTGAATTGGATGTCGTATGCGCCCGACCCGGACGCCGGCTTGCTGGCGTACCGCCGCCTGTCCGAGGCATTGGCCAGCGAAACCTGGTATCTGGCAACGCTGCGTGACAAGCCCGCGGTGGCCAAGCGGCTCATGCACGTACTGGGGACGTCGGCCTACGTCCCGGATCTACTGATGCGCGCACCCCGGGTCATCGAGACGTACAGCGACGCCCCGGGCGGCCCGAAACTGCTGCAGACCGACCCGGCCACGGTGGCCCGCGGGCTGATCACTTCCGCGGCTCGCCATCCCGATCCGGTGCGGGCGATCGCGGCGGCCCGCGCGCTGCGCCGCAGAGAGCTGGCTCGCATCGGTTCCGCGGACCTGCTCGGCTTGCTCGAAGTCCGAGACGTGTGCGCAGCGCTGACGTCGGTGTGGGTGGCGGTACTGCAGGCCTCGTTGGAGGCAATGATCCGGACCAACCTTCCCGAAGACGGCAAAGCCCCTGCGGCCATTGCCGTTATCGGGATGGGACGGCTGGGCGGCGCCGAGCTGGGCTACGGGTCCGATGCCGACGTGATGTTTGTCTGCGAACCGGCCAATGGCGCCACGGATTCCGATGCGGTCAAATGGACGAACACGGTCGCCGAGCAGATCCGGGCGTTGTTGGGCACGCCCAGCGTCGACCCGCCGCTCGAAATCGACACTAATCTGCGGCCCGAGGGACGCAGTGGACCGATGGTTCGCACGTTAGGGTCCTACGCCGCCTACTACGAACAGTGGGCGCAGCCGTGGGAGATTCAAGCCCTGCTGCGCGCGCACGCCGTCGCCGGCGACGCGGAGCTGGGTCGGCGGTTCCTGCTGATGGCCGACAAGACGCGCTATCCGCAAGACGGAGTGTCGGCCGAAGCGGTGCAAGAGATTCGCCGAATCAAGGCCCGCGTCGAGTCCGAACGATTGCCGCGGGGCGCTGACCCGAACACTCATACCAAGCTTGGGCGCGGCGGACTGGCCGACATCGAATGGACAGTGCAGCTGCTGCAACTGCAGCACGCGCACCAGATCACGGCGTTGCACAACACCTCGACCCTGGAATCCCTGGACGTGATCGCTGAGACGGGCCTGGTTCCCGCCGACGAGGTGGACCTGCTGCGCGAAGCTTGGCTGACCGCCACCCGGGCCCGCAACGCCCTGGTACTGGTGCGTGGCAAGCCAACCGACCAGCTACCCGGCCCCGGCCGTCAGCTCAATGCTGTCGCGGTCGCCGCGGGCTGGCCCAACGACGATGGAAGTGAGTTCTTGGACAACTATCTGCGGGTGACGCGTCGCGCAAAAGCGGTCGTGCGCAAGGTGTTCGGCAGTTGAGTCAAGAGGCCGGCGCGTTCAAGCCCATGTACGACGCCACGTTCGAGGTGCTCAGCGCGCCCGAGGCCGATCGAGTCACGGCTTTGTACGCCCCATTGGCCGATGCCGTCCGGGAACTCATCGACGCCACCATCCGTACCGAGGTGGACGACGACGTCGTCGGCCAGGCGCGGATCGCGATCGAGGCCGTCACCGAGTCACTTCGGCAACGCACCCGGCCGGACAAAGTGAGCTACCGCGTCGACGATCGTCCGCTGCCGCTGGGCAACGCGGTGGTTGGCGTGTGCAACCCGATCGCGCCGCCGGTCATCGTGCACCACGAGGGCGGCGGCCGCTGCTTCAGCGAATTCGTCCTGGGCACGGCCTACGAAGGCCCGCCCGGTCTGGTGCATGGTGGCGTCAGCGCGCTGATACTCGATCACCTGCTCGGCGAGGCGGCCAGCGAGGGATTGTCCAAGGCGCGATTCACCGGGACCATCACGGTGAAGTATCTCCGGGGTACCCCGCTGGGGCCGCTTCGCTCCGAGGCTTGGATCGACCGCGCTGAAGGCGTCAAAGTCTTTGCGCGCGGCACAATTTCGGACGCCGCGGGCGTCACCGTGGAGGCCGACGGCGTCTTCATCCAGCCAGCGTGGGCGAGGGACGGCCAGTGAAGTTCTACATCAGCAGCGCCTTCCTGAACACCCGCGAGATCGTCGAAATCGCCAAGGCCGCTGACGAACTCGGCTACGACGGCATCGGAATACCCGACCACGTGGTGAACCTGGAGACGCTGGAAACGCCATACCCGTATACCAAAGACGGGGAACGACGCTGGCAGCCCTTCACCGATTGGCCCGATCCCTGGGTCCTCGTCGGTGCGCTGGCCCAGGTCACCACCCGGTTGCGGTTCGTCACGACCGTCTACATCCCCGCGATGCGGAACCCCTATTCGGCGGCGAAAGCCATTGGCACAGCTGCGGTTTTAGCGTCGGGTCGAATTGAGCTCGGCATCGGTGTCGGCTGGTGTCGAGAAGAGTTCGCATTGATGGGCGAGCAATTCGCTGCCCGCGGAAAACGTACCGACGAGATGATCGACTTGATGCGGGCGCTTTGGCAACCAGGCTGGACGGAGTTCGACGGCGAGTTCTATCCGACACCGCGACTCGAAATGCAGCCCACCCCGCCGCCGATACCGGTCTACGCGGGCGGGCTCAGTGACGCCGCGCTGCGCCGCGCGGCCCGCAACGACGGGTGGATCGGCGACCTGATCAAGACCGATCAGGCCCTCGAGGCGGTTGAAAAGCTGCGTGCATTGCGACTTGAAAACGGTTTGTCGCTAGACGATTTCACCGTCCTGACACCGCTCACCGATGCCTTCACGCCGGCCGACTACCAACGCGCCGAGGACGGCGGCATCAACGGCATCATCACCATGCCGTGGATGTTCTACTCAGGTCCTGACGCGACACTGGATGACAAGATCGACGGCATGGAGCGTTTCCGCAAGGACCTGGCGCTCGACGGTTAGTCGTTGGGGCCGCCATACTCTTTCCATGACATTCACGGTGGTATTCAGCAGTGGCACCCCCCGGGATTACGGTGCATTCGACACTTTCGAAGTCAGCGATTCGGGCGTGCTGCTCATTCGCATGCAACGCGAGGATGTGAGCCGGCACTACATCGCCCCGGGCGGTTGGCTCGAGGTCGTTGAAATGGCTGAGGGGCACCCCACCAAAGGGTCGCGCGGGATACTGGCGCCCCGGTCAAATAACAATGTCATTTAGTGCAGAACGGATTTCGCAGCCGTTTGAGCTTTCGACGCGGGCTAATGTCCACATCCCAGGTTGGTAGCGTGCAGGGGACAGACAACGTTGCTGCATGAGGTCAGGTGGGCGATATGAGACACAGAATCTTTGTGGCGGCCGCAGCGATCGGCTTGGTCGCGACAGCCTGCAGCAATTCGCCCAACTCGAGCACCGCGACGTCAACCAGCGCGACGGCTTCCAAGACGATGACCGCGTCGGTGTCGCAAGCTACGACGACCACCAGCGCCAACACGGACCTACAGTCGCTGATCCCGGTACCGGCGAACACGCAGCGAACCGACGGTCCTGATTCCATCCAGGAAAACGGAATCCATCTGCACTTCGTGGTCAACGGGGCGCCGGCGGACGTCATGGGCGCCTACAAGACCGGGCTGCAGGGTAAGAGCTGGTCGCTGATCGTGGACAGCTCAAGCGGCGGCGGTGCAGGTGGCGGGGCTACCTACACCGCAAGCAATGGCAACGCGTTTGGTGTGTTCAGTGGAGGAGGCTGGGGGAGCACGACCGACATCGATGCCTGCGCATGGCCGTCGAAGCCGTCGGACAACTCGTGTGGTCACCGGCGATAACCGAAACAACTGCAGGAGAAACGTGACAGTACAACGCCGCGGGTTTGTTCTAGTTCCCATCATGTTGGCGCTGGCACTGTTGCTCGCGCCAGTTGCGGGTGCCGACACCTACACGGACCAGCTGGTGGCGCGGTTTGACGGCCAGACGCATGTGGTGGCCGACTCGGATGCCAGGCCGCCGTTGCAGAACGCCGACCAGCTCAACCAGCAGATCCTCAACGCCCCATGGTCGTGGAGCTCGGCGCCGCAGCTCTGGGTCGCGGCGGTAGCGCCCGGCCAGACCGGTGTGACGACGCCGGATGCCATCCACGACGTCATGCTGGGCCGCAGCAGCGAGTTCAGCGGGGTCATCCTGGTAATCGACGCCAAGGGCTATCACGTGCGCGCCTACAACGTGCCGAAGGCCGTCGCGGACAACGTCGACCCACTAATGAGTCAATCGGCCCGAGATCATCGCAACGATCCATATGGTGCAACGAGTGAGTTCGTCCGAAAGCTTGCCAATGTGAATGTGGCATCCGGCGCGCACGTGACGACATCTCCCGTTGTGCACCAGAAGCACAGCAGCTTCGCCTGGCTATGGACGATGCTGATCTTCATCGGCATTGTGCTGGCGGTGGTCGGCCTGCTCATGTTCGTTGTGAGCCGAAACAGCAAGCGCCGCAGGGATGCTGAGGCGCGGGATCAGGTGAAGCAGGAACTGATCGACGCCGAATCCGGTGCCAGCGACATCGACAACGCGGTGCTCACTAATGCCGGGGTCGACGTCAGCGCCGAGTCGTTGAAGGCCAACGCCAGCCTGCACGACGCCCGCAAGGCTTACCAGGCAGGTGATTACGGCGCGGCCCGGGCGCACCTGCGGGTCGTGCAGTCCACGGTCGCCAAGGCCAACCAGAAACTGAACCCGGACGCCTACCCGCCGGACGAGGATCGCAAGCAAGCGACGGTGCACACGACAAACCCCCAGACCGGTCAGCCGGTGACGATCAACAACAACAACTACAGCACCACGCAACAGCCCGGGTACTCGAACTACTACGGGGGTGGCTACCACAACGGGATGTTCTTCTATCCCGGCTACTACCCGTACGCCTTCTGGGGCCCGGGCTGGGGTTGGGCCATGACGGACGTGCTGTTGATGGATGCGATGTTGGACGACCATTGGAGCGGTGGCGGCTACGGCCAAGGCTTTGAGGCGGGCCGAGACTCGGCGTTCGCGGATTCCGGCTACGGCGGCGGCCAAAACGCTGACTACGACAGCCAACAGGGGAATGTCGGATTCGATGGTGGCAACGACTCATACTCCGGCGGCGGCGACGTCGGGTTCGCCGGCAACGACAGCGGCGGCGGTTATGACTCCGGTGGCGGGGGATTCGACTTTGGCGGCGGCTTTGACTCCGGTGGTGGCGGATTCGACTCAGGCGGCGGCGGGGACTCCGGGTTCTGACGCGTGCCCTGAATTACTTGAACGGCAAGGTAATTCGGTTAGCTGGGGACTTTGGCGGCGATCTGGTGCGCGGTGCTGACCGCGGCGTCGGACGGGGCGTCTGACGGGTTGAGGTTGCACGCATCGACGTCGATGACGACGTTGTTGGCCACCGTCAGCGCGCGTTGACAGGATTCCCAAGCCCAACCGGGGCTGACGTTACGGGTAGTGCTGGCGCTCAAGGTGCCGCTGGTGTTGGAGACCGGTCCCACGGTCCACAGCTGATCGGGTTTGCCGGCCACGGTGGTGCTGAATTGTCGGTTGGCGCAGGCCGGCCACTGTTGGGCGGAGGCGGTGAAGAACGCGTCCGCATCCTGTGCGGAGGAAAACAGCACCACGCCTTGATCGACGCCATGCGTCCACTTGTCACCGGGCTCGCGGATCACGTTCTCGCGAAAGGCTTTCCACCCGCTGCCGGCATAGACCGGCGCGATCACGTTGCCCGCCACGGGGCGACAAGCCTGGTCCGCCACGTGGTCGCTGTTGTCTTCCATCACGGTGGTCGTTTCGGTGACCGTCGTCCCGGTGGTACCCATCGTGGTGTCGATTTGGTCGGGACTGAGCAGTAGCCCCTGCAGTGCGGCCTCCGCGACGGGAGCGATCGGCGCAGCGGTGGCGGTGGGCTGCCGCAGAGGTGGTGGGCTGCCCAGTGGTGGCGGACCGCGAGGTGGTTGCGGGCTGGCGCAGGACGTAGCCGGTGATGCCGGCGCCGGCGGCAAGGATTACGACGAACGCGGCGATCAGCCCCAATTGCACCTGTCGCCGTCTGCGGCGTGGCGGTGTGCGGGTGCCGGCCGGCGGCTGGCCAGCGGATTGGGCTTGTTGCGTCGCGACGAAGTTCGGGTCGACGGGCAGCTGCAGCGCGGCGGCCTCGGTTGCGGGCATGGCGGGCACTGGGTTCGCCGCGAAAGCCATTGGCATGGGCGGACTTTGGGCTGGCTGAGGCGTGTTGATGGCATGGTGGGCGGCGGTGGCCAGCTCAACGGTGGTCGGATATCGCTGGTCAGGATCTTTGGCCATGCCGATGGCGATCACCGTATCGAGCGTGGTAGGCACGGCGGGATGGCTGATCGACGGGCGCGGCGGCGGGGCCATCAAATGCGCGGTGATTTGCTGCTCGGCGCTGTCTCCAGGAAATGGAGTGGCTGCGGTCAGACACTCATACAGCACACACGCCAGCGCATAGACGTCCGAGCGGGCATCGACCTCGCCGGCTCGCATCCGCTCCGGGGACATGTAGTGCCAGCTGCCGATAATGCTGCCAGTGCCGGTCAATCGGGTCTCGTCGGCACCGCGGGCGATCCCGAAATCGATCAGGTAGGCGAAGTCGTCCTCGTCGAGCAGGATGTTGGACGGCTTGACGTCGCGGTGTACCAGACCGATTTTGTGCGCGGTGTGAAGCGCTTTGGCTATCTGCTCGATGATGCGGACGGCTCGTGCCGGTTCTAACGGCCCGTCCGCAAGTATCTGGTGCAGGTCGCGTCCCTCGATCAACCGCATGTTCACGAATAGCCGGCCGTCGATCTCGCCGTAGTCGTGAATTGGGATGATATGCGGGCTGTTTAGCTGCGCTGCCGCTTCTGCTTCTCGGCGGAAGCGTTGTACGAACGTGTGGTCTTGGGCCAGCTGCGGCGGCAGCAGCTTGATGGCCACGGTTCTGTTGGTCGCCGTGTCGTGCGCGCGCCATACTTCGCCCATGCCGCCGCGGCCCAGCAACTCGATCAGCCGGTAGCGACCAAAAGGGGTGCCCTCCACCGGCTCACCATACGCAGCCAGGCCGCGGCTCGGCGCGGTTAGACCGACTTAAACGTCCTTAAACGTCCTTAAACGTCGTAGTAGAGCGCGAACTCGTAGGGGTGCGGGCGCACCTGCACCGGCAGGATCTCGTAGTCGCGCTTCCAGCTGATCCACGTCTCGATCAAGTCAGGCGTGAAAACGCCTCCCTCGGTGAGGTATTCGTGGTCGGCCTCGAGACGGTCGATCACCGCGGACAACTGAGTAGGTGCCTGCGGGATGTTCGCGGCCTCTTCGGGCGGCAGCTCGTAGAGGTCCTTGTCGACCGGCGATTGCGGCTCGATCTTGTTCTTGATGCCGTCCAGGCCGGCCATCAGCATGGCCGCGAAGGCCAGGTACGGGTTGCCCGACGAGTCGGGGCAACGGAACTCCAGGCGCTTGGCCTTGGGGTTGCTGCCGGTGATCGGGATACGCACGCACGCCGAGCGGTTGCGCTGGCTGTAGACCAGATTGATCGGGGCCTCGAAGCCGGGAACCAGGCGCTTGTAGGAGTTTGTCGTCGGGTTCGTGAAGGCCAGCAGCGACGGCGCGTGGTGCAGCAGACCACCGATGTAGTGGCGAGCGGTGTCCGACAGACCGGCATAGCCCGTCTCGTCGTACATCAGCGGGTTGCCGTCTTTCCACAACGACTGGTGGGTGTGCATACCCGAGCCGTTGTCACCGAAAAGTGGCTTGGGCATGAACGTGACGGTCTTGTCGTTCTGCCACGCGGTGTTCTTGACGATGTACTTGTACAGCATCATGTCGTCGGCCGCGGCCAACAGCGTGTTGAACTTGTAGTTGATCTCGGCCTGACCGCCGGTGCCCACCTCGTGGTGGCCCTTCTCCAGGCTGAAGCCGGCCTTGATCAGGTTCTGCAGCATCCTGTTACGCAGGTCGACGTAGTGGTCGGTGGGAGCAACCGGGAAATACCCACCCTTGGGGCGGACCTTGTAGCCGCGGTTGAGGCTGCCGTCGTTCTCCGTCGGCTCGCCGGTGTTCCACCATCCCGAGATCGCGTCGACCTCGTAGAAGGAACCGTTGGTGCGCGAATCGAAACTCACCGAGTCGAAGATGTAGAACTCGGCCTCGGCCCCGAAGTAGGCGGTGTCGGCGACGCCCGTGCTCTTCAAGTAGTTCTCGGCCTTGCGGGCGACGTTGCGCGGGTCGCGTGAGTACGGCTCGAGGGTGAACGGGTCATGCACGAAGAAGTTCAGGTTCAGCGTCTTGGCCTCATTGAAGAGGTCGATCTGAGCTGTCTCGGGGTCGGGGAGGAGCAGCATGTCAGATTCGTGGATCGACTGGAACCCGCGAATTGACGAGCCGTCAAAGGCGAGGCCGTCGTCGAATACGCTTTGATCGAAGAATGAAAGGGGAATTGTGAAGTGCTGCATGGTGCCCGGCAAATCACAGAACCGAACGTCGACAAACTCGACGTTCTCATCCTTGGCGAGTTTGAAGACGTCGTCAGGCGTCTTATCCGTCACTGAACGCTCCTTTGCTTGGTGATCCGCGGCCAAACGCTATGGAGATGATGTTGCCCGCCAATCAACCCCATGTTGCGTGGAGGTTACTTGACCGCCCTCTCACGAGGGGGAGCGGGTCGTCGGCAGGTTCTATTGTGGGGCGCATGGACCGCACCGCCGTCTCCGGTGATCCGCAATGGCGGGGTGGCTGATGACGGAATCACGACCCGCATACCCCGGTGCAGCTCTGGGCTTGCCGGAGAGCGGACCCGGATCGCTGGCCCCGATGGGACGCCGCGTCGTCGCGCTGCTCATCGACTGGCTTCTCTGCTACGGGCTCGCGCTGCTGGCCATGGGTTTTGGCGTTATCAGCAAGGACATGTTGTCGACGGCGATTTTGGTGATCTGGTTGCTGCTCGGACTGGTGTTCGTGCGGCTCTTTGGCTTCACGCCCGGCCAGTTGGCATTGGGTCTTGGCGTCGTCTCGGTGGGTGGGCGGGTGCCGGTAGGCATCGGCCGGTTAGCGGTACGCGGTCTCTTGCTCGCGCTGGTGGTTCCGGCGTTGTTCTCCGATTGGGACGGGCGCGGCCTGCATGACCGGGTGAGCAACACGGCGGTGGTGCGGCGCTAGACGCAGGCATCGTCGCCGCGGGAACCCGACGTTACTTGCGGCGCACGGAGCGTTGCACGCCCCGCATTTTGCCGGCGTTCGGCAGCGGTCCCTTCGGCATGACGGCGGCACCGGCGCGCGATCCGAGCGCGGCCAGCCGCGACTCCAGGGCGTCCATCTGTTTGACGGTGATGTTGGCCGGAAGACGGGTGAGGTGGCGCTCCAGCTTCCCCAGCTGCACTTCACCCTCGCCGGTGCCCACGATGATGTCGTAGATCGGGATGTCGCCGACTACCCGCGCGGTGCGCTTTTTCTCCTGGGCTAGCAGCGGCTTGACCCTGGTCGGCGATCCCTCACCGACCAGGATGACGCCGGGGCGGCCGATAACTCGATGCACCGCATCGAAGTTGCCGGTGGCGGCCACGCCCGTGTTGACCCGCCACTTGCCGCGCAGGTTGTCCAGCACCCAGGCGGCCGCACCGGTTTGTCCCTCGGCTTGGCGGTAGACCGATTTCTGGGCCCGGCGGCCGAAGATGATGAACGCCACCAGCGCGCCCAACGCCACGCCGAAGATGATCAGGGTGAACATGGTCAGCCCGCCGACCAGCACACCTGCGGTTACCGAGGCGGCCACGATCAGGACGAAGGCGCCGACCATGTACGGCAGCAGACGCTTGTCCTGCTGGCGTTGAACCTTGAATGCCTGCCACAGCTGACTGCGCCGCTCCCGAGACGCAGCCTTGCGGGCAGCCTGAGCTTCCGCCCTGACGGCCTTGTTCTCTGCGGAGTTACGGGGTTTAGCCATAGTCACTAAGAATACGGACGGCCGGTCAGCGACCTGCCGAGGCACCCGAGGCGCGGGTGCGGGCGGCTTGCTCGTAGAGGCGGCCCGCCCGATACGACGACCGCACCAGCGGCCCGGCCAGCACACCGGCGAAACCCAGCCCTTCGGCGTGCCGCGCGAACTCGACGAATTCCTCGGGCCGGACCCAGCGCTCGACCGGGTGGTGGCGCGCCGAAGGACGCAGGTATTGGGTGATGGTGACGATGTCGCAGCCGGCCTCATGCAGGTCGGCCAGCGCGGTGCGCACCTCGTCGGGCGTCTCGCCCAGCCCAAGAATCAGATTGCTCTTGGTCACCAGGCCGAAGTCACGCGCCGCGGTGAGCACCCCCAGGCTGCGCTGGTAGGTGAAGGCAGGCCGGATCCGCTTGAAGATGCGTGGCACGGTTTCGACGTTGTGCGCCAACACTTCTGGGCCCGACTCGAAGACTTCCTCGAGACGTGCGGGTTCGCCGTTGAAGTCAGGGACTAACAGCTCGACGCCGGTGGACGGGTTGAGCTCTTTGATGGCGCGCACGGTCGTGGCATACAGCCAGGCCCCGCCGTCGGGCAGGTCATCGCGGGCAACACCGGTGACGGTGGCGTAGCGCAACCCCATCGTCTGCACGCTCTCGGCGACCCGTCGGGGCTCGTCGCGGTCCAGTTCGGCGGGCTTACCGGTGTCGATCTGGCAGAAGTCGCACCGGCGGGTGCACTGGTCACCGCCGATTAGGAAGGTCGCCTCGCGGTCCTCCCAGCATTCGAAGATGTTCGGGCAGCCGGCCTCTTCGCAGACGGTGTGCAGACCCTCGCGACGAACCAGGCTTTTCAGCTCGGTATAGGCGGGCCCCATCCGGGCTCGAGTCTTGATCCACGGCGGCTTGCGCTCGATCGGAGTCTGGGCGTTGCGCACTTCCAAGCGCAGCAACTTGCGGCCTTCGGGCGCAACGGTCACGGTGTCGATGTTACGCGCGCTGCGGTGGGCTGCCAGCTAAGGGCGAGGCGGCCGTCCAACGCATCACAGACCGCCACTGCGACCGCCTCGCGGACCTCGTCGACGGCAACCCGGTGTCCCAATTCTGCCGACAACGACGTCACCCCGGCATCGGTGATGCCGCAGGGCACGATGGCGTTGAACCCGTCCAGCCGGCAGTCGCAATTGAGCGCAAACCCGTGCAGCGTGGTGGCATGCGACACCCGGACGCCGATGGCGGCGACTTTGCGGTCAGGCTCCCCGGCGCTGCCCGGCACCCATACGCCCGAGCGGCCGTCGACTCGCGTCGTGTTCAGGCCCACATCTGCGCACACCTTGATCAGTGATTCCTCAAGGCGCCGAACGTAATTGATGACATCCAGCGGTTCGGCCAGGCCGATGATCGGGTAGCCGACCAACTGCCCGGGGCCGTGCCAGGTGATCTTGCCGCCGCGGTCGGTGTCGACGACGGGGGTGCCGTCGGCCGGCCGCTCTTGCGGTTCGGTGCGCCGGCCCGCGGTGTAGACGGTTGGATGCTCGAGCAGCAGTAGCGTGTCGCTGCCGCCGGCAACGCGCGCGTCAACCAGGTCGCGCTGCAGTTGCCAGGCGGTGCGGTAGTCGACGGTGCCGAGTTGGCGGACGTCGATCGCGGTGGACTGCGACCTGATAGAGCTCATGGTCGCGAGGTTACTCGTGCGATCACGAGGCCGCTTCGCGTGTCGACAATTGGGCGTCGCTGTATCTGAAATCACTTGTATCACAATGGTTTCTGCAGTCACAATGCGGAGGTTTTTGTCGGTGGGCGGGGATAGTTTCGGAGGTATGGGAACGGGCGGCGTCGTGGATCGCGAGACGATTGCGGCGGCCTTCGACGCGCTGGATGCCGCACTCGATGCGGTGGTGCAGCTGGATTTCGAGGCTCTGCAGCCCCGGGAGCACTTCGCCTTATTGGAGCGCTGTGAGCGAGTCCGACGACGGATCCCGGCCGTGGAGCATGGACTGATCAATCAGCTTGCGCGGGAGGCCACTGCGGAGGAGTTGGGCGGAAAGTTCTCTCATGCGCTGGCCGAGTGGACGCTGATCACCCGCGCCGAGGCATCGCGGCGGATTCGAGAGGCCGCTGATCTCGGTGACCGGTACGCGCTCACTGGTGAGCCGTTGGCACCGGTGTTAGCGGCTTCAGCGGCCGGCCAGCGGGAGGGAAAACTCGGGGCCGGGCACGTGGCGGCGATCCGTCGGTTTTGTCACCAGCTGCCGGGGTGGGTCGATGCGCAAACCCGTGAACACGCCGAAGCGCAGTTGGCGAAGTTGGGTTCGCAATATCGGCCCGAGCAACTGGCCAAGCTGGCCGACAAGCTGGCCGACTGCATCAACCCGGATGGCACGTTCACTGACGAGGACCGGGCTCGGCAGCGGGGCTTGACGCTGGGTAAACAAGAACCTGATGGCATGTCGCCGTTGCGGGGCTGGCTCACGCCTGAAGTTCGCGCCACGTTTGAAGCGGTACTGGCCAAGCTGGCCGCCCCTGGAATGTGCAATCCCAACGATGACGCTCCCTGCGTCGACGGTGCGCCCAGCCAAGCCGCGATCGACGGAGACGCCCGCAGTCCCGCCCAGCGAAACCACGATGGCTTGAACGCCGCGCTGCGCGCAATGCTGGCCTCGGGACGGCTGGGCCAGCACAACGGATTACCCGCGTCGATCATCGTCACCACCACTTTGGCCGAATTGGAAGCTGCCGCCGGCCAAGGACTTACGGGCGGCGGCAGCATCCTTCCGATGAGCGACGTGATCCGGTTGGCTCGGCACGCCCGTCACTACCTGGCGATCTTCGACAAGGGCAACGCCGTGGCGCTTTATCACACCAAACGACTTGCTTCAGCCGGGCAGCGAATTGTGTTGTACGCCAAGGATCGTGGATGTTCGGCGCCGGGCTGCGACGTGCCCGGCTATTACTGCGAGGTCCATCACGTCACGGACTACGCCCAATGCCATACCACTGGCATCGACAACCTCACCCTGACTTGCGGACCGCACCACCGACTCTTGCAACCCCGCGGCTGGACCACCCGAAAACGCACCAGCGGTGATACCGAGTGGATCCCACCCCCGCATTTGGACCGAGGGCGGCTGCGGATCAATACCTTTCACCATCCCGAGAAGCTGCTGCACGATCTCGACGATCCAGACGTCGCGTAATCAGTCGTGCTCGCGCCGGGCGGTGGCATAACTGAGCGCCTCGCCGATGGTGTTGTGGTGGAACTCGAAACCGGCACGCTCCAACGCGGATGGGATGGCGCGCTGGCCGATCAGCAGCCCCTCGCCGGCGAACTCTCCGATCGCGGCTCGCACCGCGAACCCCGGCAACACCATCGGGGTCGGGCGGTTGACCGCGCTGCCGAATGCGGTAGTGAATTCGGCATTGGTAACCGGGGCGGGCCCGGTCAAGTTCACCGGGCCGGACAGCGACGAGTGCGAGATCGCGAAAAGCAGTGCGCGCACTTCATCTTCGAGGCTTATCCACGACATGTACTGACGGCCGCTGCCCAACCGAGCGCCCAGCCCGGCTGAGAACAGCGGGCGCATCTTGCGCAGCGCACCGCCGGCCGGAGCCATCACCAGGCCGGTGCGGGCCAGCACCACCCGGGCGCCGCCGTATTGCGCCGGCAGCGTGGCGGCTTCCCAGTCTTCGCACAACTGCGCGAGGAAACCGCTTCCCGTTCGCTGGTTTTCGTCGACCACCCGGTCTCTGGTGTTGCCGTAATAACCCACCGCGCTGGCGTTGATCAGGGTCTCGACTCCGGCGTCGGCAACCGCGGTTGCCAGCACTTCGGTGGGGCCGATCCGGCTATCGCGCAGATTCTGTTTGAAGGCGCCCGACCAGCGACGCGCGCCGATGTTGACGCCGCACAAGTTGACGACGACATCGACGTCGGTCAGGGCGTCGGCGTCGAACTCGCCGCTTGCGGGATTCCAGTGCAATTCCTCGGAATTCGCCGGCGTGCGCCGCACGATGCGCAGCACCCGATGATCGGCAGCGCGCAGGGCAGCGCTTAATGCCGAGCCGATGAGGCCGGACGAACCCGCTATCGCGACGACGGCCCGGTGACCAACTTGAGCCACGTTCGCAAAGCCCCTCTAAAGCCCTAGGTCGGCCTCGAACGCTCCCTCTTCGAGCCGGTGACGGATGGTGGTGAGGAAACGTCCGGCGTCGGCCCCGTCGACCAGTCGATGGTCATAGGTCAACGGGAGGTAGCAAATCGAGCGGACACCGATCGATTCGTTGCCGCCGTCATCGACGACCACGCGGGGCCGCTTGACGATGGCGCCGGTGCCCAGCATGGCGGCCTGCGGCGGGACCAGGATCGGGGTGTCGAACAGGGCGCCCTGGCTGCCGATGTTGGTGATGGTGAAGGTGCCGCCGGAAAGCTCGTCGGGTTTCAGGTTGCCCGATCGGGCACGTTCGGCGATGTCGGCGATCGCGCGGGCCAAACCGGCCAACGACAAATCACCGGCATTGTGGATCACCGGGGACAGCAGGCCCTGCTCGGTGTCGACGGCGAAGCCGAGGTGCTCGGCGTCGTAGTAGGTGATCTCCTTGGTGTCCTCGTTGTAGCTGGCGTTGATGTTCGGATGAATCTTCAGGGCGTCGATCACGGCCTTGGCGATGAACGGCAGGTAGGTCAGATTCACCCCCTCACGCTCGGCGAACGAGGACTTGGCCCTGGCCCGCAATCCCACGATCTTGGTCATGTCGACCTCATGGGTTTGGGTGAGTTGCGCCGTGGCCTGCAGGGATTCGCGCGTTTTCTTGGCGGTGATCTGGCGGATCCGGCTGGCTTTCTGCGTGGTGCCCCGCAAGTGAGCCAGAGCGGGTGCCGGAGTGGCCGCGGGGGCCGGTGCCGCCGGCGTGGCCGGAGCTTGTGCTGCCGGTGCGGGTGCGGCCTTGGCCTCTTCCTTTTGCTGCGCGGCGGCCAGTACGTCCTGCTTGCGGATGCGCCCGCCGACGCCGGTGCCTTTCACCTCGGAAAGGTCGATGTTGTTTTCGCTGGCCAGCTTTCGCACCAGCGGGGTGACATACGGCGCCCCTTCGGCACCCGAGTCGCCGGTCTCGGCGGTCGGCTGGGCCTGCGCGGGTTCGGGTTCGGGTTTGGGCGTCGGAGCCGGCTTGGGCTCCGGTGCGGGAGCCGGTTTGGCCGCAGGTGGGGGTGCGGCCTCGGCCTTGGGTTGCGGGGCCGGTTCCGGCTTGGGCTCTGGCTTGGGCGGGGGAGCAGCCGCGGGCTTGGGCGGGGGAGCAGCGGCGGCCGCGGAACTGTCGCCGATCCGGCCCAACTCGCCGCCGACCGCCACGGTGGAGTCCTCGTCGGCAGTGATGCTGACCAAGACGCCGGCCACCGGAGACGGAATCTCGGTGTCGACCTTGTCGGTGGAGACTTCGACCAGCGCGTCGTCGACCTGAACCGAATCGCCGACCTTCTTGAGCCAGCGGGTCACCGTGCCCTCGGTCACCGACTCGCCGAGCTCGGGCATCAGCACCGGGGTCGCGGTGCCGCCGCCGGAACTCTGCGGGGCCGCCGGTGCGGGCGCGGGTTCTGGCTGGGCGGGTGGCGTGGGCTCTGGCTCTGGCTCCGGCTGCGCGGGCGGTGCCGCGGATTCGGGCTCGGGCTGGCTCGGCGCCGGCGGCGCGCCGCCCTCGGCCGGGTCGCCGATGACGGCCAGCTCGCCGCCGATCTCAACGGTGTCGTCTTCCTGCGCGACGATCTTGGTCAATACACCTGCGGCGGGCGACGGGATTTCGGTGTCCACCTTGTCGGTCGACACCTCGACGAGCGGCTCGTCGAGTTCGACCGTGTCGCCCTCCTGCTTGAGCCAGCGGGTCACCGTCCCCTCGGTGACGCTCTCACCGAGTGCCGGCATCTGGACGGAGAAGGACATATCCTTTGGCTCCTCGATCGCTCGTAGTCGGCGCAGGTCGTCATCTGCTTACCACACCGCGGTGTACCGATGTGGAACGTGAGCAGATGTCCCAAACCATCCTGTCATTGCCGCTACGCGGGCACACATTCAGGGCAGACCGGCATCAGAGGGCCGGGCCGCACTGAGCGCGCTTGCTACGGTGTGGCCACTGACAGTCAGAGCAAATTGCAGGTGGGGGTTCCGATGCCGGCAACACAGCAGCATTTCGTCGACAGCGCCGATGGCACACGCATCGCGGTCTACGAAGAGGGCAACGCCGACGGGCCGACGGTCGTGCTGGTGCACGGGTGGCCCGACTCGCACGTGTTGTGGGATGGTGTCGTCCCGCTGCTGGCCGAGCGGTTTCGAATCATCCGGTACGACAACCGCGGCGTCGGGCATTCGTCGGCGCCGAAGCCGGTGTCGGCGTACACCATGGAGCGGTTCGCCGACGACTTCGCTGCGGTGACCGGCGAGCTGAGCCCCGGCCAGCCGGTGCATGTGCTGGCCCACGACTGGGGATCGGTGGGTATTTGGGAGTACCTGAAGCGCGCTGGCGCCCGTGACCGGGTCGCCACCTTCACGTCCGTATCCGGCCCGAGTCAGGACCAACTCGTCGAGTACATCTTCAGCGGTCTGCGCCAGCCATGGCGGCTGCGAAGGTTTGCCCGGGCGATCAGTCAGGCGCTGCGGCTGACGTACATGGTGTTCTTCTCGATACCGGTGCTGCCGTCGCTGATCCTTCGGGCGACGCTGCGGAGCAAGACAGCGCGGCGCAGCATCGTCGACAACATCCCCGACGAGCAGATCCGGCACTCGGAAAATCTGGCCTCCGACGCCGCCCGTTCGGTTAAGACCTACCCCGCCAACTACTTTCGCTCGTTCTCCCGCGCTGGTGGCCCCATTGCAGTCATCGACGTTCCGGTGCAACTCATCGTCAACACCCACGACAAATACGTGCGTCCGTACGGCTACGACGACACCGCGCGCTGGGTGCCGCGGCTGTG
This sequence comes from uncultured Actinomycetota bacterium, assembly GCA_963826365.1. Taxonomy (GTDB): domain Bacteria; phylum Actinomycetota; class Actinomycetes; order Mycobacteriales; family Mycobacteriaceae; genus Mycobacterium. The sequence goes on from CAWGXA010000027.1 coordinate 1,196,727, forward strand.
GCGCCGCGACATCAAGGCGGGTCACTTCTCGCCGATGTCGCACCCGCAGGTGATGGCGGCCGCCGTGCACGATTTCGCTGATCTGACCGACGGCAAGCCAAGCCGTGCACTGTTGCGTGCACAGGTGGGCCGGCCCCGCGGGGCCTTCGGCGACACTCTGGTGTCGGTCACCGGCGCGGGCAGCGGCATCGGCCGCGAGACGGCGTTCGCGTTCGCCCGCGAGGGCGCCGATGTGGTCATCAGCGATATCGACGAAGCCGCCGTCAAAGAGACCGCGGCCGAAATCGTCGCGCGCGGCGGCACCGCGTACCCGTATGTGCTCGACGTGTCCGACGGCGCGGCGGTCGAGTTATTCGCCGAGCGGGTGACTGTCGAACACGGACTGCCGGACATCGTGGTGAACAACGCCGGCATCGGGCAGGCCGGGAACTTCCTGGACACTCCGGCAGAGCAGTTCGACCGCGTGCTGGACGTCAACCTCGGCGGCGTGGTGAACGGGTGTCGCTCCTTCGGGCGGCGTCTGGTCGAGCGCGGCACCGGCGGACACATCGTCAACGTGTCGTCGATGGCCGCCTACGCCCCGCTGCAGTCGCTGAATGCCTACTGCACCTCCAAGGCCGCCACGTACATGTTCTCCGATTGCCTGCGTGCGGAACTTGACGCCGCCGACGTTGGGCTGACCACAATCTGCCCCGGTCTGATCGACACCAACATCGTCAACACCACCCGCTTCGACGCGCCGGCCGGAAAGCTCGACGACCATGTCGACGGCCGCCGCGGACAGCTGGGCAAGATGTTCGCGCTGCGCCACTACGGGCCCGACAAGGTTGCCAACGCCATCCTGTCGTCGGTCAAGAAGGGCAAGCCGATTCGCCCGGTCGCACCGGAAGCCTATGCGCTGTACGGCGTTTCGCGTGTCCTGCCGCAGGCGCTGCGCAGCACCGCGCGAATGCGGGTGATCTAGCTCCGGCTCAAGGCGCGGCTGCCCCTGCAGTTCGCCGTACCAGCAGTGCACCGGCGATGCCGACGATCCCAACCACCGCCAACGGGATGGTCCAGGCGCGGCGGCCTCCCACCGATGACTGGCATTGCGCCACGTAGTCGGTGTGTGGGACGAATTGGTTGACGATCGGAATGTTCGCCACGCTCTTGTCGTTCGCCTGCCGCGCCGCGGAAAGATCCGTCGCAATAGCGTTTCCGCATCCGATGGAACTGCCGTTGCCGTCCGACACCGAGACTGGAACCAACAACCCGATCACACCGGCGAGCAGCAACACGGCGCCCACCGCGATGATCAATCGTCGCACTGTCATTATTCGCCTCCCGTCGAGTACCGATCGGTGGGGAGGTTAGCCACGATGTGGGCTGGCTAAACAAACGCATTTTTCGTGTCGGCTCAGCCGTTTTCGGCGATGTCCTCCAACACGGCGAACATGGTCCGGGTTGGCACGCCGGTGGAGCCCTTCGGCGTGTAACCCCACGGGCCGCCGGTGTTGTAGGCCGGGCCGGCCACATCGATGTGCGCCCAGCTCACCCCGTCGGCGACGAATTCCCGCAGGAACACCCCGGCCACCAGCATGCCGGCGAAGCGCTGGCCGCTGATGTTGGACAGGTCGGCCACCTGGGACTTCAGGTCGTCCTTGAGGTCGTCGGGCAGCGGCATCGGCCAGCCGTTCTCGCCTGCGCGCTGCGAGATCGCCGCCACGCGGTCACGGAACTCGTCGCTGCCCATCACCCCCGGGATGCGGGCACCCAGCGCCACCGTCTGCGCACCGGTCAGGGTGGACGTTTCGATCAGGTAGTCCGGGTTGTCCTCGCAGGCCCGCACGATGGCGTCGGCCAGGATCAGCCGGCCCTCGGCGTCGGTGTTCTGCACCTCGACCGTGATTCCGCCGTACTGCGTCAGCACGTCACCCGGGCGCTGCGCCGTCGACGACGGCATGTTCTCGGCCATCGGCACGGTGGCGATCACGTCGATCGGTAGCTCGAGCTGGGCGGCCAGGGTGACGGTCGCGATCACCGCAGCGGCGCCGCCCATGTCCGAGGTCATGTAATGCATTGAGGCCGCCGGCTTGATCGAGATGCCGCCGGTGTCGAACGTGACGCCCTTGCCGACCAAGGCCACTCGCTTTGCCTGCTTCGGTTTCTTGGCCAGCTTCGAACCGCGGTGGATCAACCGCACCAGCCGCGGTAGCCGCGACGAGCCCTGCCCGACGCCGATGATCCCGCCGTAGCCGGCCTTCTGCAGTGCCTTGTCGTCGAGAACTTCCACTTCGAGGCCGACGGATTCACCCAAAGCCCTTGCCCGCTTTGCGAATTCGGCGGGGAAGAGATGGCTGGGCGGGGTGTTGACGAAGTCGCGGGCGGTGGCCACGGCGGTCGCGACGGCCGCGCCGTGGGCGGCGTGCTTCTTCGCGTCCTTGGCGGTCGCAAGCACGGTGATCTTGGTCAGCCCTTTGTCTTTGGGCGCGGTCTTGCCGCTGCGGAAGGCGGTGAACCGGTAGCTGCCCAGGATCAGCCCTTCGACCGCGGCAGAGCCGACGTCCTCGCCGGGCAACTCGGCCAGCGTGGTGAGCACCGCCTCAGCACCGCCTAGCGAGCGTGCCGCCACCCCGGCGGCACGACGGATGGTGTCTGCCGGCCATTCGTCTCGCGCCTTGCCCAGGCCGATCGCCAGCACGCTGGCCACGGGCAGCGACGGCACCACCAGACGGTGTACCTGTTCGCTGCCGCCGGTGCCGTCCAGCGCGCGTAACCCGGCCTCGATCTCGGCGATGGCTTCGGCGGGCAAAAACGGCTCGGACGCCACAACGACTGCTCCCGGCCGATCTTCGTCGCCGGTCGAGACGACCGGGATGAGCAGTACCGAAGAGGCGACCCCACGCTTGGGCAGCGAGGTGGCGACATTGACAGAGGGAGATTGGTAGCCCGGTTCGCTGGTCACGGGCAATTAGCCTAGTCCCGTGGTTGGGCTTAGGGCGGCAGCGTCCCCGCGTGCAGGTCGAACGCGGCCACCGGTTCCTCAAAGCCCTTGAGTGTCAACGGGCCCTGGGCGACCGCGGGCCAGTCCGGCAACCTGGCATGCAGCTCGGCGGTGGCCAGGATTTGTTCCGGGGCCGCTGCCGCCACGAGTCGGGCAGCCAGATTGACCGGGTTGCCGAAATAGTCGCCGTTGATGGCCACGACGGTGCCGAACGCGAGACCGGCGCGGACCTGCAGCCCTTCCTCACGCGCCGAGGGGTGCTCGACGAGATGAACCGCCGCCCGCACCAGCGCCTCGGGCGCCGAACTCACCCACATCACCTCGTCGCCGATGAACTTCACTATCCGGCCGCCGTCCGCATGCACCACGTCGGAGACGGTGCCGGCGAACTCGTTGAGCATGTGCGACAACTCCGCCGGCGTGAGCGCCTGAGTCAACGCGGTGAAGCCGGACAGGTCCGCGAAACCGACACCGCACACCACTGCCGAAGACGTGTCGCGAAGGACACCTTCGAAGTGCGTTCGAGCGCTTGTCAGGTGGTGGCGGTGCACGACGTCGATCAGCGCCCCGATCCGAGGGATGAACTCGGCGACCGAGCGGTACGCCTGCGCGGTCGAGAGCTCGTCGTGGGTGTGGGTCATCTGGATGTCCGGCGTCCCGGCCCGGATCATTGTCGCCTCGGCTTCGGCCAGCCGGGCCATGGCGGCGCCCAGTACCCGCAGCAGGCCCAATGCGCCGTCCTGGCCGACCACCGTCTGGAGCCCGAGCCAGGTTGCCAGGGCGTCGACGTCGGCCTGGGAGAGCACCGCAACATCGGGACCGGCGACCGTCAGGCCGAGCAAAGCCCAGGCGCGCGCGACGTCCTCGGCCGCTATCCCGAGTTCGGCGGCCGCGGTCTGCAACGTGTAGATCGGGCGCCCCGACCACGACAGCACATCGCCGGCCAGCCCGAACAGCCGGCCGCGGAGTTCGGCTTCCACCATCTCGTCGACCGAGAAGCCGAGGTCGTCCAGGTACTTGATCAGGTCGGCCCGCTCGCGAGCATTGGCTACCCCGCCGGCCTCTAGCGCCTCGAAGTCCAGGTAATCGGACACCCACCCAAGTGTGCCAGGCAGGGGTGACGATTAGGGTCGGATGGCGTGAGCGATGCGCCGGAACTACTCAAGGGACCACTAGAAGACCGCCATCGCGAGTTGGGCGCCAATTTCGCCGAGTTCGGTGGCTGGCTGATGCCGGTGTCCTATGCCGGCACGGTCAGCGAGCACAACGCGACGCGCAACGCGGTGGGCCTGTTCGACGTCAGTCACCTCGGCAAGGCGCTCATCCGGGGCCCGGGCGCCGCCCAGTTCGTCAACTCCGCGCTCACCAACGACCTGGGCCGCATCGGACCGGGCAAAGCGCAATACACGTTGTGCTGCACCGAATCTGGCGGCGTCATCGACGATCTCATCGCTTACTACGTCGACGACGACGAGATCTTCCTGGTGCCCAATGCCGCCAACACCGCCGCGGTGGTCGAGGCGTTGCAGGCGGCCGCCCCGCCCGGCCTGACGATCACCAACGAGCATCGCTCCTACGCCGTGCTGGCAGTGCAGGGGCCGCGATCGTCCGACGTGCTCGGTGAGCTGGGTCTGCCGAACGGCATGGATTACATGGGCTATGCCGATGCCACGTTCTCGGGGGTGCCGGTGCGGGTCTGCCGCACCGGATACACCGGCGAACACGGCTACGAACTGCTGCCGCCCTGGGAGTCCGCGGGTGTGGTGTTCGACGCCCTGGTGACCGCGGTCTCCAATGCCGGCGGCGAGCCGGCCGGTCTGGGCGCCCGCGACACCCTGCGCACCGAGATGGGTTACCCGCTGCACGGGCATGAACTTGGGCTCGACATCTCGCCGCTGCAGGCCCGGTGCGGCTGGGCCATCGGCTGGAAGAAGGACGCGTTCTTCGGCCGGGACGCGCTGCTGGCCGAGAAGTCGGCCGGCCCGCGGCGGCTGTTGCGGGGGCTGCGGATGGTCGGGCGCGGAGTGTTGCGTCCCGGGCTGACCGTGCTGGCCGGCGACACCCCGGTCGGGGTGACCACGTCGGGAACGTTCTCCCCGACGTTGCAGGTCGGTATCGCACTGGCGTTGATCGACACCGACGCCGGAATCGAGGACGGCCAGCAAATCACCGTCGACGTCCGCGGCCGTGTTGCCGAGTGCGAAATCGTGCGCCCACCCTTCGTCGAGTTGAAAACCCGGTAGCCGCCAGCTGCACGTGGCAAAAACCCGTTAGCGCGCCCAGATACAATCGGCGCCATGACAACCGGCCCACTCGAGTTCACGGTTTCGCGCGCGTCGACTCCGGCGACGGACGCGGAACGTGAATCGATCTTGCGGGAGCCGGGATTCGGCAAATATTTCACCGACCACATGGTGTCGATCGACTACGTCGAAGGCCAGGGTTGGCACAACGCGCGGGTCATCCCGTACGGGCCGATTCAGCTGGACCCGTCGGCGATCGTGTTGCACTACGCCCAGGAAGTGTTTGAAGGGCTGAAGGCCTACCGCTGGACCGACGGCTCCATCGTGTCGTTTCGCCCGGATGCCAACGCCGCCAGGATGCGTGCGTCGGCCCGGCGACTGGCGATTCCCGAACTGCCCGACGAGTTGTTCCTCGAGTCGTTGCGCCAACTCGTCGCCGTCGACAACGCCTGGGTGCCGGCGGCCCGCGGCGAAGAGGCGTTGTATTTCCGGCCATTCGTGTTCGCGACGGAGCCCGGCCTTGGGGTACGGCCGGCCAGCCAGTACCGGTACCTGCTGATTGCCTCGCCGGCCGGCGCGTATTTCAAAGGCGGCATCAATCCGGTCAGCGTCTGGGTGTCCACGGAGTATGTGCGGGCCTGCCCGGGCGGCACCGGTGCGGCCAAATTCGGCGGCAACTACGCAGCATCGCTGCTGGCTCAGGCGCAAGCCGCGGAACACGGTTGCGACCAAGTGGTGTGGCTGGACGCGGTCGAGCGTCGCTTCGTCGAAGAGATGGGCGGGATGAATCTCTTCTTCGTGCTGGGCAGCGGCGGGACTGCACGACTGGTGACGCCGGAATTGTCCGGCTCGCTATTGCCCGGGATCACGCGGGATTCGTTGCTGCAGTTGGCTATTGACGCCGGATACAGCGTCGAGGAACGAAAGATCGATATCGACGAGTGGCAGAAGAAAGCCGGCGTCGGCGAGATCAGCGAAGTGTTCGCCTGCGGCACCGCCGCCGTCATCACCCCGGTCGCACAGGTGAAGCACGGCGACGCCGAGTTCACCGTCGCGGACGGCAAGCCAGGTGAAGTGACGATGGCGCTGCGCGACACGCTGACCGGAATCCAACGGGGCACCTTCGCCGACACCCACGGGTGGATGACCCGGCTGGACTAGCGCCTTCGGCCGCCAGTGGGGCGCGCTAGAACCGGACCAACGCCGCTAGCGCGACGACACTGACCGTCGTGGTCAATTCGATCGCGGCGCCCAGCACGTCGCCGCTGATGCCGCCGAATCGGCGCACGCAGTGTCGCACTATCCCCGCGCCGCAGCACACCCCCAGCAGCACCGCGACCGGTCCCTGCCACAGTCGCGGCCCCGCCGCCAGCGACACGGCGAGCAGCACCGCAAGCCAGCCCGCGACCACCGCCGCGGGTTGGGTGCCGGCCACCCGAACGCCCAGCGCGCTACCGGCGGCCGCTGGCACCCTGCGACGACAGGCCAGCACCGCGGTGACGCGCCCGGCGGCCACCGCCACCACGATCCCGACAAACCCGTGCCGCCAGGTCCCGTCGAGCGCGGAAAACGCCAGCCCTTGCAACGTGATCACCAACACCACCGCCGCGACGCCGAACGGTCCCGTCGACCCGTCGCGCATCACTGCCAGCGCACGCTCCGGGGGCCCGTAGCAGCCCAAGCCGTCGGCGGTATCGGCAACGCCGTCGATGTGCAGGCCACGGGTGGCAAGCAACAGCGCAGCCACCGCGAGCAATCCGGGCAGCGGGCTGGACCAGCCGAAGGCCAGCGCACCGCCCCAGGTGACGCCCGCAGCCAGTGCTCCCAGCGCGATACCCACCACCGGCAGCGCGGTCATGGCGCCGCGGCCCAGCGCCGCGTTGCGAGCCCACGGTACGGGCAGGACCGTTCCGAACGCGAAAGCCGTTGTCAGCGAACGCATCACGGTGAAGCGGCCGGTGGATGGACGGCGTCGGGCCGGGTGGCGACACCGGCCTCGGCGAAGGTCGCCGTCAACGCCAGTGCGGCCACCGCGGCGCGCAGCACCGGCAGTGCCACCGCGGCGCCGCTGCCCTCGCCCAGCCGCATTCGCAGATCCAGAATCGGATCCAACTCCAGCGCCCCCAGTGCCAGCGCATGACCCGGCTCGGTGGACCGGTGACCGGCCTGCCACCAGTGCCGTGCGCCGGGGGCCATCCGCTCGGCCACCAGCGCGGCCGCCGTCACCGCCATACCGTCGAGCAGCACCGGGGTCCGGCGCACCGCGGCCTGGGCGCAAAAACCCGCCATCGCCGCCAAATCCGCACCGGCGCAGCTGCGCAGCAATGCGACCGGGTCGGGCAACACGGCTCGCGTCCGATACAACGCATCCCGGACGGCGGCCGTCTTGCGGGCCCAGCCGGCGTCGTCGATCCCGGTCCCGAAGCCGACCACCGCGACCGGCTCGGCGTTGGTCAGTGCGGCCACCAGCACCGCCGCCGCAGTGGTGTTCCCGATCCCCATGTCGCCGGCGATCAGCAGGTCAGCGCCGCCGTCGACCTCCTCGTCGGCGATTCGTTGGCCCGCCGCGAGCGCGCTAGCGGTCTCTTCCTCGGTCAGCGCGTCCTGCACCGCGATATCGCCGCTGCCGCGGCGCACCTTGTGCGCGCCAATCCGCTCCGAGAGCGCAGCTGCATCCACCGACAGGTCAGCGACCCGCACACTCGCCCCGGCGATGGCACACAGCGCGTTGATCGTCGCCCCGCCCGCATCGATGTTGGCGACCATCTGAGCGGTGACTTCCGGCGGGTACGCCGATACTCCGGACCGCGCGACACCGTGATCACCGGCGAACACCACCACCCGGGCGCGTTCGAATTGCGTTGGCGGACAATGGCCCTGGCATGACGCGATCCACACTGACAGGTCCTCGAGGCGGCCGAGCGCGCCGCGTGGCTTGGTCAGGGTGTCCTGGCGGGCGCGGGCGGCCGCAGCGGCGCCTGCGTCGGGCGGCGAGATCGGCGTGAATTCCATTAGCTGCCTGACGGTTTGATCGACAACGCCTGCCCGGCCACTACCAGTACCACCCGGTCGCACACCGCGGCGACATGCTGATTGAGCGTGCCCAGTTCGTCGGCGAACCGGCGCCCGGACGCGGTGGGGGGCACCACCGTCAATCCGACCTCGGGGCTGACCAGCACCAGGGTGGACTCGAACGCGCTGACCGCGGCGACCATGTCTTGGACCGGACCGGTCACCGACCCGTTCTCCCATGCCTGATGGCGGTCCAGCGTGCAGGTCAGCCAGCCACCGAGGTCGTCAACCAGGGTCGGGGTGGTCGACGACTGCCGCAATTCGGTTGTGATGTCCCCGGTTTCGACTGTCGACCAGTGCGAGGGCCGGCGGCTGCGGTGCTGTGCGACGCGCTGCGCCCAGTCCGGATCGGCCTGGCCGCTCGGTCCGGAGGCCAGGTAGCGGACCGCCTGGCCGGTCGGCAGCGATTTGGCGATGGCTTCTTCTGCCCACTGGGATTTGCCCGACCGGATTCCACCGAGCACCAGGGTGCGCACCGGGGTCAGGCGGCTTTCCGGTGACGGCTATTCGACACTGCTGCCGCGTCCGACTTGCGCCCGGGGCGTGCGCATCCGGCGCATTTGCGAAGCGCGGCCGGCGGCGTAAAGGCCGAGCTTCCAATGGCTTTCGGTGTTATTCGGGAATTTCTCGTCCACCATCTTGTTTACTTTGCGAGCCAGGATGACGGCGTCGCCGCCCATCATCAGCGCCAGCCCCAGCATGGCGGGAGAAAGGTAGAGCTGCAGCTGCGGGACACCGAAGGTCATAAACAGCAGAGTCAGGGTCGACGGCATGAACAGGCCGAGCAGATTGCGTCGGGAATCCACTAGATCGCGCACGTAGCGGCGCACCGGCCCCTGATCGCGCTGCAACAGGTACGCCTCTTCACCGGCCATCATGCGTTCCCGGCGGTCGGTCATCCGGGCCCGGTTGGAAAGTTTCTGTTCCCGACGCTCGTCGCGGCTGAGTTTGGGACCGGCCAGCGTCTTGCGCCGGGCCCGCGCCTCGGCGGTGGTCATCGGTGCCGGTGCGACAGGCCCCTTCTTCGCGCTGCGCCGGGCCGTATCGCGCTTGGGCGTGGGGCGGCCCTTGGGGCCGGTGCGCGTTCCACGAGACGCGAGGTCCGCGGAATCGGCGGCGTCGCGCGCCAGGGCGGCCTCGTCGAGGTCCTCGTCATGGGTTTTCTTACGGCCCAACAGCTTCACAGTCGCCAGGTTACTTCGCGGCTGGTCCGCCGCATAATGGGCCCGAATGCGTCCCGGGCAATGGGCGTTCCCTGCGTGCGCGCGATCATTAGACCTACGCTTAATGGTGATGAACGGCTGCCTGTGATGGACGACGGCTCGAACGCCTCGGGGGAGGCTGTTACTGGCCCTTCGCCTGGCCGTCTCCAATTGGGGGCGATGCGGGTGCTGGTGGCCCCGGACTGTTTCGGCGACAGCCTGTCGGCGGTGGATGCGGCAGCCGCGATCGCGACCGGCTGGACCCGGTCGCGCCCGGGTGACCGGTTCGTCGTCGCCCCGCAGTCCGACGGCGGGCCGGGCTTCGTCGAGGTGCTGGGCAAGCGGCTGGGGGAGCGACGGCGGCTGCGGGTGTCCGGGCCGTTGGACGCCGAGGTGGAGGCCGAGTGGATATTCGAACCCGGCTCGTCGACCGCGTACCTGGAGTGTGCACAAGCCTGCGGCCTGCCCTTGCTGGGTTGTCCGCCCAACCCGGAGACCGCACTGGCGGCCCACAGCAGGGGAGTCGGGCAGCTCATCGTCGAGGCGCTGCGGGCCGGGTCGACCCGGATCGTGATCGGGCTGGGCGGCAGCGCGTGCACGGATGGCGGGCAAGGCATGATCGGCGAGCTCGGCGGCCTGGAGGCGGCCCGGGAGCAACTGGCTGACATCGAGCTGATCGCGGCCTCGGACACCGAATACCCGCTGGTGGGGCCGTGGGGCGCGGCCAGGGTTTTCGGCCCGCAGAAGGGCGCGGACACCGCCGCGGTGGCGGCGCTGGAAGTCCGGCTCGAAGCGTGGGCGCTCAAACTCGAGGCGGTGGCCGGCCGCGATGTGAGCTCCGAGCCGGGCGCGGCCGCTGCCGGCGGCATCGGCGCCGGGCTGTTTGCACTCGGCGGCCACTTCGAATCCGGCGCAGAAATCATCGCCGAACACACCGACTTGGCGGACGACCTGGAGACGGCGGACATGATCGTCACCGGTGAAGGCCGGTTCGACGAGCAATCCCTGCACGGAAAGGTGGTCGGCTCGCTCGCGGCCGCGGCCGGCCCGCTGGGAATTCCGGTCATCGTGCTGGCCGGCCAGGTCAGCCTGGAGAAGTCCGCGGTGCGGTCGTCGGGCATCATGTCGGCGCTGTCGATGGCCGAATACGCCGGCTCGGTGGGATTAGCGCAGGCTGATGCGGCAAACCAGTTGATGGGATTAGCGTCACAGGTGGCGGCGCGACTCGGGAATAGTGGTCCCGCAAGGTACCGTTAAGGCAGTGGGTTCTGACCCGAGTAGGTCACAGGGCGCCCACCCGACCATGAAGCATGTAGGAGAAGCAATGACGGTGCAGAACGAGTCGACCACCCAGACCACCCACGGCGCGACCCTGACCGACGCCGCCGCCACCAAGGCGAAGTCGCTGCTCGACCAAGAGGGACGGGACGACTTGGCGTTGCGCATCGCGGTCCAACCGGGCGGGTGTGCCGGGCTGCGATACAACCTCTTCTTCGACGACCGGACGCTGGACGGCGATCTGACCGCGGAGTTCGGCGGTGTGAAGTTGACGGTGGACCGGATGAGCGCCCCCTACATCGAAGGCGCGTCCATCGATTTTGTGGACACCATCGAGAAGCAGGGTTTCACCATCGACAACCCGAACGCCACAGGTTCGTGCGCGTGCGGGGATTCGTTCAACTGATCTAACGGCGCTATCGGCGCCGCGTCGCACCGGGGCTAATACGAGCCACCGGTGCGAAGCACGTATGAGCACACCAAGATGTCGCCGCGCTGGAAAAGTAACTGGGCCACACCCTGGACCTGTCCGCGCATCGGTCCCCCCGTCGCAGGCGATACCTGCATGGTGAACAGCGCCTGGGCCTGGTACTGGGACAAGTAGACGATCTTGTCGATCGAGGTCAAATGCACCTCGGAGAACTGCTTGCGGAACGCGTCGCTGCTCAGTTTGGCCAGCGCCTGGTCGGACCGCTTGTCATGCACACCGTCGTACAAGCCGCACAGCGCGTTGCGGACGATGCGGTCGGTGTCCCGGTTCTCCAGCGCGTCCAGATAGCCCTGAATCGCGGTTTTAGCGGCGCCTTCGGACAAGCTGGCGCCGGTACTGGCCCCGTTGGTGCGCACGCCGTACACGACCGCCACGGTCAGCACGGCTACCAGTGCGATGGCCAACAGCAGGCCAATGACCAACCGCCGCTTGGACCGTCGCTTCGGGTAGGCCGGGGACGGCGGCGGCGCGAAGGGTGGATCGCCGGCACCGGGCTCGTGCGGAAATTCGACCGGCTGGGATTGGGCGTAGGGCACGGGTCCGTCACCGCCGAGTGCATGGTTCGGCAAGTGCGGACCGCCCATTGTGGTTCTCCTACGGTGGTAGACGGGATCACGAACGGGTAGTGCCAAAGTGTTCGTTCCCGGCGACTTGAGTGAGTTCCCTGAGCAGGCTAGCGCACACGCTGTTGCCGCCCGCGGACGCAGCTACGGTCGAAGCGCTGAGTAATATAGCTGGCCTTACTAACGAAGGATGGAGATTTCGTGACGATCGCCGTAACCGGTTCGATTGCGACCGACAACCTGATGCGGTTCCCCGGCCGCTTTTCCGAGCACCTGCTGGCCGATCATCTGCAGAAGGTCTCGCTCAGCTTCCTGGTGGACGACCTGGTGATTCATCGCGGTGGGGTGGCGGGCAACATCGCGTTCGCCATCGGTGTGTTGGGCGGCGACGTGGCGCTGGTCGGCGCGGTAGGCGACGACTTCGACGACTACCGGCAATGGCTGGAGTCCCACGGCGTCAACACCGACCACGTGCTGATCTCACAGACGGCGCACACCGCCCGCTTCGTCTGCACCACGGACCTGGACATGGCCCAGATCGCGTCGTTCTACCCAGGTGCGATGTCGGAGGCCCGCAACATCGAGCTGGCGGACGTGGTGTCCTCGGTCGGCAAGCCGGACCTGGTCATCATCGGGGCCAACGACCCCGATGCGATGGTGGTGCACACCGAGGAGTGCCGCAAACTCGGGCTGGCCTTCGCCGCCGATCCCTCCCAGCAGCTGCCCCGGCTTTCCGGGGACGAGATCAACAAGCTGATCGACGGTGCCGCCTACCTGTTCACCAACGACTACGAGTGGGAGCTGTTGCTGAACAAGACCGGGTGGTCAGAGGCCGACGTTCTCAAGAAGGTCGAACTGCGGGTGACCACGCTGGGCGCCAAGGGCGTCGACATCGTCGACCGCGACGGCACCACCGTCCACGTCGGCGTGGTGCCCGAGACCAGCCAGACCGACCCCACCGGCGTCGGCGATGCGTTCCGGGCCGGCTTCCTCACCGGGCGCAGTGCCGGTCTGAGCCTGGAGCGGTCGGCGCAGCTGGGCTCGCTGGTCGCCGTGCTGGTGCTGGAGTCGACCGGAACCCAGGAATGGACCTGGGACCGCGAGGTCGCCAAGACCCGGTTGGCCGGTGCGTACGGCGACGAGGCGGCCGCCGAGATCGCCGCGGTGCTGGCCTAACGCGTTCTAGAGCTGCACCGGATAGTGGGGCTCGCTGATCTGGGGCACCACGCTGTGCTCGACGAAGATCGCGTGCCAGAGCATGAAGATCAGCACCGTCCACAGCCGCCGGCTGTGGTCGCTGGTCCCGGTGCGATGTTCGTCGAGCATTCGGCGCACGGCGGCGGCGTCGATCAGGTGATCGGTCTGCGACGCGGCGATTGTCGCGTAGGCCCACTCCTGTAGCTCGCCGGCGCGCAGCCAATGCCGGATCGGCACTGGGAACCCGAGCTTGGGCCGGTGCAGCACATGCGCGGGAACGATGGGCTCCAGCGCTCGTCGCAGCGCGTACTTGGTGGTGGTGCGGGTGATCTTCCCCTCCACGGGCAGCCGCGAGGCGACAGCGAACACCTCGGGATCCAGGAACGGCACCCGCAGCTCCAGCGAGTTGGCCATCGTCATCTTGTCGGCCTTGACCAGGATGTCGCCGCGCAGCCAGGTAAACAGATCGACGTGCTGCATGCGGGCCACCGGGTCCCAGCCCACCGATTCGGCGTACACCGAAGCGGTCACGTCGGTATGAGTCCAGTCGTCGCGGAATCCGGGCAGCACGTCGCGCAGCTGCGCATCCGAGAAGCTGCGTGCATTGCCGTAGTAGCGCTGCTCGAGGGTCAGCGAGCCGCGATGCAGCAGGCTCTTGCCGCGCATCCCCTCGGGCAGCGGCTTGCTCACCTTGCCCATCGAGCGCCGCACCGGCCCCGGCAGATAATCAAAGGGCTTCAGCGACAACGGCTCTCGATAGATCGTGTAGCCACCGAACAATTCGTCGGCGCCTTCGCCAGACAGCACCACCTTCACGTGCTTACGGGCTTCGCGCGCGACGAAGAACAGCGGGACCAGCGCCGGGTCGGCAACCGGCTCGTCGAGGTACCAGACGATCTCGGGCAGCGCGGCGACGAACTCGTCGGGCTTGACCACCTTGGTGATGTGCCGGGCGCCGATCGCCTCGGCGGAGGCCACCGCGACGTCGATCTCGGAGAATCCCTCCCGCTCGAAACCGGTGGTGAAGGTGATCAGCCGGGGGTTGTGCCGGATGGCCAGCGCCGCGATCGCCGTGGAGTCGATGCCTCCGGACAGAAACGCCCCGACGGTGACGTCGGCGCGCATGTGCTTGGCCACCGAGTCCTCGAGCACCGCGGTGATCTCGTCGTACCGGGCCTGCTCGGTGTCGCGGGTGATCGGCACCGCGGCGAACCTCGGCGTGAAGTAGCGGGTGGTTTCCGGTGGCTGCCCGGCCCGGATTCGGGCGTAGCAGCCCGATTCGAGCCGGCGCACCCCGCGGTGCAGTGTCTCGGGCTCCGGGACGTACTGCAGCACGGTGTAGTGCTGGACCGCTCGGGTGTCGATCGCGGTGTCGAACCCGATCAGTTCGGCCAGATCCAGCAGGCACTTCTTCTCACTGGCCACCGCGGTTCCGCCGGTGCCGGTCGCCATGAACAGCGGCTTGATGCCGAAAGGGTCCCGGGCGCAGATCAATTCGCGAGCCACCGTGTCCCAGAGCGCGAAGGCGAACATGCCGCGCAGCCGGGTCAGCACGTCGATGCCCCAGTAGTGGTATCCGGCGACGATGGCCTCACCGTCACCGTCGGTGGCGAAGACGGCGCCGTACTCGGCGGCTAGCTCCTCACGCAGCTCCAGGTAGTTGTAGATCTCGCCGTTGAACACCAGCACGTAGCGGTCGGCGGCCTCCGGCGGGCCCCAGCGCAGCGGTTGATGCGAATGAGCGATGTCGATGAAGGACAGCCGGTTGAAGCCGAACACCACAGCTCCGTCGGCGTCCGGGTCGAATAACCCGCCGGGCTCGTCGGGCCCGCGATGGCGCATCAGGCGCAACGAGCGGGTGATCGCGTCGTCGGTGCTGTTTGAGCCGGGGCCGGCCGCGTCGTTCTCAGCGGCGGCCGGATCGGCCACGAACGCCAGCAGTCCACACACGGCGCCCCAGTATGCCGCACTTTTGCATCCCTTGGGGACGCCGCACCGGGCAGGTCACAACGACGACGCCGACTGGCCGGTCGGGTCTGGTCGCCGGGCTGAGCGGCGTGGTCTACGCTGCGTAGTATTCGGATTTCGAGCAGGAGGCGCCAGCGTGACACCTCGCGAGCAGTTCCGTTCGCACCGTTTGTCGCACGGCAGATTTCAGCGTCTTTCCGGTGGCGTTTCCCGTCGTCGTCGGCCGCTGGCGCTCGCCACGACACTGGGTCTGCTGGCGGTCACCCTGAGCGGGTGCAGCTGGTCAGAGGTGGTCGGCCTGGGCTGGCCGGAAGGCATCACCCCGCAAGCCCACGTCAACCGGCAGCTGTGGATCGGATCGGTGATCGCCGCACTGGTCGTCGGCGTCATCGTGTGGGGCCTGCTGTTCTGGTCGGCGGCCTTTCACCGCAAGAAGGCCACTGACACCGAGCTGCCCCGCCAATTCGGCTACAACATGCCACTAGAGCTGGTGCTCACCGTGGTGCCGTTCCTCATCATCTCGGTGCTGTTCTACTTCACCGTGGTGGTCCAGGAAAAGATGTTGCACTTGGCCAAGGACCCCGACGTCGTGATCGACGTCACCTCCTTCCAGTGGAACTGGAAGTTCGGCTACCAGCGCGTCAACTTCAAAGACGGCACCTTGACCTACGACGGCGCCGACGAGGCGCGCAAGAAGGCGATGGTCTCCAAGCCGGAGGGCAAGGACGAGCGCGGCGAAGAGTTGGTGGGGCCGATTCGCGGCCTCAACACCGCGGACCGGACCTACCTGAACTTCGACAAGGTGGAGACCCTGGGAACCAGCACCGAAATCCCGGTGTTGGTGCTGCCCGCCGGCAAGCGCATCGAATTCATCCTGAATTCGGCCGACGTCATCCACGCATTCTGGGTGCCGGAATTCTTGTTCAAGCGCGACGTAATGCCCCATCCGAAGGAGAACAACTCCGTCAACGTCTTCCAGGTCGAAGAGATCCAGAAGACCGGGGCCTTCGTCGGCCACTGCGCTGAAATGTGCGGCACGTATCACTCGATGATGAACTTCGAGGTTCGGGTGGTGTCGGCCAACGACTTCAAGGCCTACCTGCAGCAACGGATCGACGGGAAGACAAACGCCCAAGCGTTGCAGGCGATTGCCCAGTCCCCGTTGGCGGTGACCACCCACCCGTTTGACACGCGCCGCGGCGAAAAGACTCAACCCGTAGGTTAGGACACCAATGCATATCGAAGCGAGGCTGTTCGAGTTCATCGCCGCGTTCTTCGTCTTGACCGCCGTGCTCTACGGCGTGCTGACCGCGCTGTTCGCCACCGGCGGCGAGGAGTGGGCGGGCACCACCGCGCTGGTGCTGACCGGTGGATTAGCACTGATCACGGCCACTTTTTTTCGGTTTGTCGCCCGCCGTCTCGACACTCGGCCCGAGGATTACGAGGGCGCTGAAATCAGTGATGGTGCAGGGGAACTGGGGTTCTTCGCGCCGCACAGCTGGTGGCCGATTCTGGTCGCACTGGCGGGCTCAGTCGCCGCGGTGGGTATCGCGCTGTGGCTGCCGTGGCTGATCTTCGCCGGGGTGGTGTTCATCCTCGCATCAGCGGCCGGATTGGTCTTTGAGTACTACGTCGGTCCCGAGAAGCACTGATTTGCGGCTCGAAGATAACAATCCGGGCATCAGTTGATCCATGGCACGTTTGCCGCGACTTCTTTGCCCCACTCGGTTCGGTAGGGTTTGCCCAGGCAATGAGAATTTCCCGAGCGTGCGCGCTACGAGTCAGCCCCGGAGCCCCGCGCGTAGGTGATGCACTTGGACAGGGCAGGCAGACATGAGCGGGCCGGAAACCCCGGGACGGGAATCTGAAGAACCCGATTCCGCGCGCGGGCTCAGCGGCGAATCCGACCCCGGCAGCGAGCTCAGCGATGATGCCGGACCAGCCGGTGAGCACGACGACGAGTTCGATTCCGATCCCGACCATGAATCGCTCGGCGACGACGCCGGAGTAGCAGCGGCCCAGCCGGGCGAGACGGACGCCTATTCCAGGGCTTATTCGGCGCCCGAGTCGGAGCATTTCATCACCGGCCCCTATCTGCCGGCCGACATGAGCCTGTATGACTACGACAGCTATGACGAGTCATCCGACCACGATGACGAGGATGCTGCGCCACGGTGGCCCTGGGTGGTCGGCGTCGCTGCCATCGTGGCGGCGATCGCGCTGGTGGTCTCGGTGTCGCTGCTCGTCGCGGGCACGGACACCAGCAAGCTGGCCAACCCCGGCACCACCACGCCGTCCCAGCCGCCGATGCAGGACGAGATCACCACGACCAAGCCGCCGCCACCGCCTCCACCGCCACCACCCCCGCCCAGCACCGAGATCCCAACAGCGACGGAGACCCAAACAGTGACGGTGACCCCGACGGTTCCACCCCCGCCGCCCGCACCGGCACCAACGGCTGCGCCAGCGCCGCCGGCCACATCATCGGCGGCGGCGGCCCCGGCACCGCCTCCGGCCACGACGCCCGCGGGACCCCGGCAGGTCACCTATTCGGTGACCGGCACCAAAGCTCCTGGCGACATCATCTCGGTGACCTATGTCGACGCCTCTGGGCGGTCACGCACCCAGCACAACGTCTACATTCCGTGGTCGATGACCGTGACACCGATCTCGACGTCCGACGTCGGCTCGGTCCAGGCGTCCAGCCTGTTCCGGGTGAGCAGGCTCAACTGCTCGATCACCACCAGCGACGGAACGGTGCTCTCGTCGAATAACAGCGACGCAGCGCAGACGAGCTGTTGATGGTCAACCGATATTCCGCCTATCGGCGTGGGTCCGACGCCATTCCGCCGGAGCTCATCGATCGGATCCTGCTGGGGGCATGCGCCGCGATCTGGCTGGTGTTGTTGGGTGTCAGCGTCGCTGCCACCGTCGCACTGTCAGATCTGAGCCGAGGCTTTCATAAATCGGCCAGCAGCCCGCACACCACCTGGGTGTTGTATGCGGTCATCATCGTTTCCGCGCTGATCATCGCCGGCGCGGTGCCGGTTCTGTTGCGGGCCCGCCGGATGACGCAGCCCGAAACGGCGGCACAGCCGTCCGGCACGGCGGCCCGGGGGACCGGCAGGCCGTTGTTGCGGCCCGGCTCGCCCACACCGCGCACCGTGGCCGAACGGGCCCGCGAGCAGAGCCTGCAAGTCGCCGAGCCGGCACCGGGGTGGTCTGGTGCCGCGGTGGACCGGGTTTGGTTGCGCGGCACCGTCATCCTGGTCGGCACGATGGGTGCCGCGCTGATCGCGGTCGCGGCGGCAACCTACTCCATGGCCGTCGGGCACGACGGGCCCTCGTGGGTGGGTTACGGCGTGGCCGGGCTCATCACTGTCGGGATGCCGGCCGTGGAGTGGTTCTACGTCCGGCAGCTGCGCGAGCTGCTGGCCAAGCACTAGCCGAACATCGAGTTGTTGTGGTGATTCGGGCTGGATCGGCCCGATAAGTCGACGCTCGGGTTTATTGCTAGTGCTCGCCGTTGGACGCCGCAGAGCCGTTGGATCCCGCTGAGCTGTCCTGATGCTCGCGCAGCGCGGTGAGGGCGCGTTGCTCCGAATGATGTGCCGCGTCGCGCAGCGCCGCATCCTCGGACGTCGGATCGGCGAACATGAAGCTGCCGCTACCGGGCTTTCCGCCCGAGCCCAATCGGTTCATCTTGTTGGGCACGGGAGCACCCTGGTATTCCAGCGGTATCGGGTGGCCGTGTTCGTCGACCGGGCCCAGCGGTTGGTGCAGCTCGATGTAGGCACCCTGCGGCAGCCGCTTGATGATGCCGGTCTCGACGCCGTGCTCGAGCAGCGACCGGTCGCTGCGCTGCAGCCCGATGCACCACCGATAGGTGGTGAAGTAGACCACCGGCGGAAGGATCACCATCCCGATGCGGCCGATCCACGTCGTCGCATTCAGCGAGATGTGGAAGTTGAACGCGATGATGTCGTTCATCGCCGCGAGGGTCAGCAGCATGTAGAACGAAATCGCCATGGCGCCGATCGCGGTGCGCACCGGGACGTCCCGCGGCCGCTGCAGCAGGTTGTGGTGGGCGCGGTCGCCGCTGAACCGCTTCTCCAGGAACGGGTACACGACCAGCAGGCCGAAAACCACGCCCATAAGAATCGCCACCCAGACGACGGCGGGAATGGTGTGGTGCCAGAAGTAGAATTCCCACGGCGGCCAGATACGGGCCAAGCCTTCGGTCCACATCATGTAGAAGTCGGGCTGCGAGCCGGCCGACACCTGAGATGGCTTGTAGGGGCCCAAGTTCCAGATCGGGTTGATCTGGAACAGGCCGCCCATCAGACCCAGCACGCCGACGATCGCGGCGAAGAAGGCGCCCGACTTGACCGCGAAGATCGGCATCACGCGCACACCGACGACGTTGGTCTCGGTACGGCCGGGTCCGGGGAACTGGGTGTGCTTCTGGAACCAGACGAACGCTAGATGCATCCCAATGAGTGCCAGGATGATGCCCGGCAGCAGCAGGATATGCAGGGCATACATCCGTGGAATCAGGATGGTGCCGGGGAAGTCACCACCGAAAAGCGCCCAGTGCAACCAGGTTCCGATCACCGGCATGCCCAGCGTGATCGAGGAGAGCGCGGCCCGCAGCCCGATGCCGGACAGCAGGTCGTCGGGCAACGAGTAACCGAAGTAGCCCTCGAACATGGACAGGATCAGCAGCAGCGAACCGATGACCCAGTTGGCTTCGCGTGGGCGCCGGAAGGCGCCGGTGAAGAAGATGCGCGCCAGGTGCACCATGATCGACGCGGAGAACAGCAACGCGGCCCAGTGGTGGATCTGACGGACGAACAGGCCGCCGCGAATCTCGAAGGAGATGTCGAGCGCCGACTGGTAGGCCCTGGACATCTCGACGCCGCGCAGCGGTTGGTAGACGCCGTTGTAGGTGACGTCGACCATGGACGGGTCGAAGAACAGCGTCAGCCACACGCCGGTGATCAGCAGCACGAAGAAGCTGTACATGGCGATCTCGCCGAGCAGGAACGACCAGTGCGTCGGGAAGACCTTGTTGAGCTGTCTGCGCACCGCCGCCGAGGGGTGATAGCGGCTGTCGACGTCTTCGCCCTGGCGGGCCAGCACGTCACCGATTTTCGGGGGACTCAGTTTTGGACTCATGTTGTCGTCCGCTCCCAGAATGCCGGTCCGACGGGCTCGATGAAGTCACCGTTGGCGACTAGATACCCGTTGGAGTCGATCGTGATCGGCAGTTGCGCCAGCGCTCGTGCGGCCGGCCCGAATATCGGCTTGGCGAAATGCATTGCGTCGAACTGCGACTGGTGACAAGGGCACAGGATCCGGTAGGACTGCTGCTCATAGAGCGACGAGGGGCAGCCCAGGTGCGAGCAGACCTTGGTGAAGGCGAAGAACTCACCGAAGTTGAAGCTCTCCTGGCCTTGGCGCTTAACGACTTTCGGCATGTCGCTGGGCCGGATACGGATCAGCATCACCGGGTTACGCACGCCCAACTTGATGCTGACCAGCTTCTCGTGTGACTCCATGGTGGTGCCGTCGCCGTCGGACTCACGCCACGGGAACACCGTCTCCATTCCGCCGGCGTCCATGTCTTCGGGCCGCATTTTGATGAACGGCGCCGAGTCGTGCGAGCCGGTGGACCGCGCCAAATAGATGGTTTCGCCGTGGAAGCGCGGGGTCCAGCCGGAGGTCCACAGCACAGCCTTCAGCCCATCGGCGGTGGGCACCACGGGTTTCCACGGGTTTTTGATCAGGCCGCCGGCAAACGCCACCAAGGTGCCGAGACCGAACGCCCCCATGCCCAGTCCGAAGGATGCGCCGATCAACTTGCGGCGCCCGATCGTCGAACTTTGGTAGGCATCGCCGAGGTTGGCTACGACGGTCTTGCGGTCGATGTCACGAGAGGCGCCGTCATGGCGATCCTGGATCGAAATCTCTTCGGGGATAAACCTTTTCTGGAAGAGAATGGCGCCGACCGCGATGGATAGGACGGACATCCCGAAGGTGAAACCGTACAGCGGGGTGGCCAGCGAATAAAGGAAGCTGCCGTTATCCTCCGTCGGCTTGTACTCCCACGGCCAGAACAGGAAGATCAGTAGCAGCGCCAGGCCGAAGAAACCACCCAGCACAAGCCACAGGGCCACTCCGCGCTCCGCGCGCTTCTCAGCCTTGGTGCCCTCGACCGGCCAGCGCGGATCCTTGAAGACGGTTTCGACGCCGTCGATCTTGCCGCCCAGCTCGAGCAGATCCTGCTGCGACATCGCCGCCAGCGTCGCCTCGTCCGGCTCACCGGCCGGCCCGAATTTCGAGTCGCTCATGAGCGCGCCCCAATCCACAGTGCGAGTGCGATAGCACCCACCATCATGATGATCCACGCCGCCATACCCTCGGGTGCGGGTCCGAAACCACCGAGGCCGTAGCCACCAGGCGAGCGTTCCTCGGCAGCCGTCCGGACGTAGCCGATGATGTCTTTCTTGGCGTCGAAGGACAGCTGGCGGTCGGAGAACTTCGGCATGTTCTGCGGGCCGGTCATCATCGCGGTCAGGATCTGCTGCTCGTTGGCCTCGCCCAGGTCGGGTGCGAACTTGCCGGACGACAGCGCCCCACCCTTTCCGGTGAAGTTGTGGCAGGACGCGCAGTTCAGCCGGAACAGGTCGCCGCCGCGGCCCAAGTCTTGACCGCGCAGCGAGTGCATCGCGAGGCTGCCGTCGGGGTTGCGCACCGTGGTGGGGCCGCCGCCGTTGGCCTCCACGTAGGCACCGATCGCGTCGACCTGTCCTTCGTCGAAGATCGGGTCTTTACGCATCGCCTGGGCTTCCCCGCGCATGGCGGGCATCCGGCCGGTGGACACCTGGAAATACACCGCGGCGTCGCCGACACCGATCAAGCTCGGCCCGTGGTCGGGCACACCCTGCAGGTTCGCGCCGTGGCACGACACGCAGGAGGTATCGAACAGTTGCTTACCGGTGCGCAGCAGCGCCGAAGTGTTCTCGTCGGCGACTGCGATCTGGGGCGTCGGGGTGAGCACGGCGGCCAGCCCGCCGGCGATGGTCAGCGCGATCAGCAGCAACAGCCCGCCCGACAAACGGCGGTGCAGACGCCGCCGCGATCGAGAGGCCTGCTCTTTTCGAGCCTGACCTTGCGGCTTGTTGCCGCGGGATCGGGTGAACCCCAGTTTCTTCAACCGAGCACTCCTGTTCATTCCCTTTTGAAAGCCCCGGCCTTCACCGGATGAAATAGATCACGGTGAAAAGTGCGATCCACACGATGTCGACGAAATGCCAGTAGTAGGAGACGACGATGGTGGCCGTCGCCTGCGCGGGGGTGAACTTGGTCATTGCGGTGCGGGCCAACAGGAATATGAAGGCGATCAGTCCGCCGGTGACGTGCAGGCCGTGGAAACCGGTGGCCAGATAGAACACGGTGCCGTACGCGCTGCCCGGGATGGTGGTTCCGTGCGACACCAGGTGGTAGTACTCGTAGGCCTGGCCCAGGACGAAGAACAACCCCATCAGGAACGTGATCACGTACCAGCGGCGCAGCCCGAACACGTCGCCGCGCTCGGCGGCGAACACGCCCATCTGGCAGGTGAACGACGAAGCGATCAACACCAGCGTCACCGGCACGGCTTGGTACAGATTCAGCTCGGTGGGTGGCGGGGGCCAGCTCCCGCCGGCCTGAGCGCGCGCAGTGAAATAGAACGCGAACAGGCCAGCAAAGAACATGAGCTCACTGGAAAGCCACACTATGGTGCCAACAGCGACCATGTTGGGCCGATTCAGCGAATGCACTCGCGACGTGATCGCAGTCCCCGAGGTCCCTACAGCACTCGTCACATCCGCAAGTATGACGCTTTGTAGTTGTCGAACTCTACCCGGGGCGGAAATTCGTTCGGGCGCGTCGCTTTCCGCGTTGTTTTCGGGGTCCCGTCGTTAGCCCGCCCGACGACCCTTGGGCCGCGGTTGATCCGCGTGGGACCATCGGCGCGTGGCTGCATCATCGGAGGCTTCGCCGCCGCGGGCCGTTCCGGGGTCTGGGCCCGGGTCGGCACCCTCGTGGCCGCGGATCCTGGGGCGTTTGACCGACGGTCAGAACTTGGTTCGCGGCCAGGCCGCCTGGGCCATGGACCAGATCATGACCGGCAACGCGCGGCCGGCCCAGATCGCCGCGTTCGCGGTGGCCATGAAGATGAAGGTTCCGACCGCGGCCGAAGTCGGCGAACTCGCCGACATCATGCTCAGCCACGCAAGCCGCATCCCGGGCATCCGCGACGACACCGTGGACATCGTGGGTACCGGTGGCGACGGCGTGAACACCTTCAACTTGTCCACCATGGCGGCCATCGTGGTCGCGGCCGCGGGCGTGCCGGTGGTCAAACACGGCAACCGGGCGTCGTCCTCGCTGGCCGGCGGCGCGGACACGCTGGAGGCACTCGGAGTCCGCATCGATCTCGGGCCCGAGCAGGTGGCACGCAGTCTCGCCGACGTCGGGATCGGGTTCTGCTTCGCACCGGTGTTCCACCCGTCCTACCGGCACGCTTCAGCGGTGCGCCGCGAAATCGGGATCCCCACGGTGTTCAATCTCCTTGGTCCCCTTACTAATCCAGCGTTACCGCGGGCCGGTCTGATCGGCTGCGCGTTCGCCAACCTCGCCGAGGTGATGGCCGGAGTGTTCGCCGCGCGCCGTGCCAGCGTGCTGGTGGTACACGGCGACGACGGACTCGACGAATTGACCACGACGACCACCAGCACGATTTGGCGAGTGCAGGCGGGCACGGTGGACAAGCTGACCTTCGATCCCGCCGGATTCGGGTTCGCCCGTGCTGACCTCGACGAGTTGCTCGGCGGCGACGCCCAAGCCAATGCGGCCGAGGTGCGTGCCGTATTCGCCGGTGCCACCGGCCCGGTCCGGGATGCCGTCGTGCTCAACGCGGCCGGTGCGATCGTCGCCCATGCCGGCCTATCCAGCCGCGCCGAATGGTTGCCCGCGTGGGAGGACGGGTTGGCGCGCGCCGGCGCGGCCATCGATTCCGGGGCGGCCGAACAGCTGCTCGCGCGTTGGGTGCGGTTCGGCCAGCAGCTCTGAGTCGCGTTCCCGGACTGCCTGCGCCGGATCCTGTTGCGAGGCCAGCCGCGCCGAACGCGCCGCTGCTGCCCACGGCGCCCAGGCGCCGGCCGACCGCAGCGGTGACGCCCACCCGTCCGAAGCCCGCACGATGCGCACCCCGGGGGTGGCCAGCCAGCGCGCGATGAGCGCGGTCTCCTCGACCAGCGCGCCGCCCAGCGGCGCCGGCTCGTGGCAGAATCGCTTGTGCGCCAGCGTGAATGGCGTCGATGACCGGCATCGGCGGCACCCCGCGTTTGGCGGTGCCCGCGGCGGCGAGTTGGCCGTGGCGGATGACGGCGAGGTGGTAGCCACCGTCGCCGTCGGGGGCGGCGGTTACCAGTTCAGCCAGCGTCGCCAGCGTGCGCAGTCGCTGGCCGCGCCACAGGGCCTCGACGGCGGTGACCGTGTGGTCGCGCAATCGCGCGGCACTCTCGTAGTGGCGTTGTTCGGCGAGCGCGCTCAGCTGCCGAACCGCCGCGCTCACAGCGCTGTTGTCCAGGCCGTCGATCAAGGCTGCGGCGCGGCTGGACGCCGCCGCGTATTGGGTGGTCGTCACGTCGCGGGCGGCCGGACAGGGCGACACTTCGAGCTCCGGACAGGCCGGACCGTGTAACGCCGAACGCGCCAGCCGGGTCGTGCAGGTACGGACTCCGGTGAACCGGGCCACCAGTGCGGCGGTATCGGAGGCGTCGGCGCGGGACCGGAATGGGCCGATGGCGCGGTCGTGACGGGGTGCGCGGACCACCGACAGGCGGGGAAAGGCTTCGTCGGACAGGACAATCCACCACCAGCGGTGCGGGAACCTCGACCGGCGGTTGTACGGCGGCGCGTGTGCGGCCAACAGTCGCAGCTCGCGCACACCGGCCTCCAGCGAATGGGCGCATTCGACATGGTCGACGGCGCTCGCCAGCGTGACCATCTCTTTCATCCGGCCGCGGGGATCGGATCCGTTGAAGTACTGGCTGACCCGCCGGCGTAAATCGACGGCGGTGCCCACGTACAGCACCTCGTTCGACGGCCCGCGGAACAGGTAAACGCCCGGCCGGTGCGGCAGGCCGTCCGCGAGCACCCTTTTGCGCCGCTGGGCTGGTGTCACGTCGGGCAGATACGAGCGCAGGTCGGTGTAGGTGTGCACGCCCTGGTTGCCCACTCGCTCGATGAGTGCGTGCAATACCTCGACGGTGGCGCGCGCATCGTCGAGGGCGCGGTGGGTCGGTTGGGAGGCGACGGCAAACAGCCGCGCCAATGCGGCCAGCCGCACGCTGGGGGCTTCCTCGCGGCTCAGCACCCGCCGAGCGAGCCGCACCGTGCACAGCACTTGTGGTCGGGGCCAAGGGATTTCGCAATGTTCGGCGGCGGCCTTCAGGAATCCGATGTCGAAGCCCGCGTTGTGCGCGACCAGTACCGCGTCGCCGGCGAACTCCAGAAACATCGGCAGCACGGCGTCGATCGTCGGGGCGTTACACACCATCGCGGTGGTGATGCCGGTGAGCTGCACGATCTGGGGCGAGATGCTGCGCTGCGGGTCGACCAGGATGGCGAACTCGCCGAGCACGACGCCGCCGCGGACCTTGACCGCCCCGATCTCGGTGATGGCATCGACCGGTCTTCCGTCGGTACTTCGAGCGCGTCCGCCGGTGGTTTCCAGGTCGACGACGACGAAGGTGGTGTCGCGCAACGAGACCTCTGCGGTGGGGAAGGCGGCAGGATCCCCGGCCGGACTCAGGTCGGCGAAACTCAGCTGAGTCACACCCGTCACACCCATAGGCGTGACGTTAAGCATCCGCACCGACAGCGGTCGGGATGCCACGCTGAGCGCTGTCCGGAAAGAAATGTCGGTACCCGCGGTTAGCGTTCGGCTTGCACGACCGAGCGAAAGTGAGAGGACCGATCGTGATGGCACAAACTGATGGACTCAATAGCAAAGCCGGGCCGGCGCCCGCGCCGGTGGTCATCGATTGCGATGACTGCGCGGTGCGCGGCGCGGGATGCCAAGACTGCGTGATCAGCGTGCTACTCGGGGTACCGGATACTTTGCTGCAGGACGAACGCGCCGCGTTGGAGGTGCTCGCCGAGGTCGGGTTGGCGCCAAGACTGCGCCTGGTGCCGATGCACCGTCATCGTGGGGCTGGAGTCGCTTAATGGCGCTGAGTGCCAAAAGCGCTGGATGCCGCCGTGGCCGGTCACGGCTCACATAGTTATGACAGAAATCTTGCCATTTTCTTAACGGTCTGGTTTGGACAAACGCCGATATCGTTTCGTAACCTGTTTGAGACCTAAACCCAGCTCGGCTTCGGATGCCGATGGCAGTTTAAGGAAGCAACATCTTGAGTTTCCGTTTTAACTACCCGATTGCGCGTGCCCTCACACGGTCGGCCATCGGGGTGATAGCGGGCTTAACGGTGTTATCGGGGGTGTGCGCCGCCAACGTGCTGGCCGACCCGGCCGACGACTCGATGGCAAAGCTCAGCGAGCTTTCCCGCCAGGCCGAGCAGACCACCGAGGCAATGCACAGCGCCCAGCTCGACCTCAACCAGAAGGTGGCCGCCCAGCAGGCCGCCGACAAAAAGCACTCGGACGACCAGGCCGCCGTGGATGCGACGAAGGCTCGTCTGGCCTCCTTCCAGATAGCCGTCAACAAGCTCGCTGCCGCGACCTACATGGGTGGGCGCGTCGACGGCATGGAGGCCATGCTGACCGCGGACTCACCGCAGGGCCTGATCGACAAGCTGGCCGTGCAGCGCGTGATGGCGACTCAAATGCGCACGCAGATGGCCGATTTCAAAACTGCCGGCGCGCAGGCTGCCAAGGCCGAGCAGGAATCCGCCAAGTCCGCGGCTGACGCCAAGAGTGCCGCCGAGCAGGCTGCCGCGGTGCGGGCCAGCCTGCAGTCCAAGCAAAGTCAGTTGCAGGTTCAGATCGCCGTCGTCAAGTCGCAGTACCTCTCCTTGACGCCCGGACAGCGCACCGCGATGGCCGATCCCGGACAGGCGCCCGCGGGTCTGCCCGCTCCGGCCCCGGGTGCGCCCGCGCCGGAGGCCTTGCCACCGGGTGCGCCGCCGCCGCCCGACGCACTGCCACCGGGTGCGCCGCCGCCGCCGGACGCACTGCCACCAGGTGACGCTCCAGCTCCCGGCGGGCTGCCCGGCTTTATGGCACCTCCCGGCGGTGGTGCGGGTGACCGCGGGAACGTCGTGCAGGCTGCGCTGACCCAGGTTGGAACGCCCTATTCGTGGGGCGGCGCCGCGCCTGGCGGGTTCGACTGCTCCGGATTGGTGATGTGGGCCTTCCAGCAAGCAGGCATCTCGCTGCCGCACTCCAGCCAGGCGCTGGCCCAGGGCGGTCAACCGGTGTCACTGTCGGACCTGCAGCCCGGTGACGTGCTGACCTTCTACTCCGACGCGTCACATGCCGGCATCTACGTCGGTGACGGCATGATGATCCATTCCTCCACCTACGGCGTGCCGGTGCGGGTGGTGCCGATGAACTCTTCTGGCCCGATCTACGACGCCCGGCGCTACTGAACATCCCCGCTTGAGGCGTTCGCTGGGCCCGGTCGGGCAGCGCCGATGGCTTCCCATCCTGCTGGCCTGGGTTTTCGTTGTTGAGCTGGTGGCCGCCGCGGCGGTGCCGTTCGACGCGGTGCGCGATCGTCAGGCCCGACCTGCTCAGCTGATTGCGCCCACTCGGGGCACCCCGAGCCCCGCAGCGAAGCCACTAGTGGTCGGCGATCGCTCGGTCCGGCTGATCAGCCTCGGCGGCCCGGACACCGACCGCCTGCTGTCGCGCATCGCGTCGAACATGGGTTCGGCTGTCGAGCACGTGGAGGCCTTCTGGGGGGTCGACTGGTCGCGCGACATCACAGTGGTGGCCGCCGGCTCCGACGAACAATTTCGCAGCGCCGCCGGCGGAGGCCCGGAATCGCAATGGGCCGACATCGCGGCGGTCACCGTTGTCGACCAGGTTGACCCCGTACATCGGGTCGCGGTCGGGCAGCGGATCGTGTTCGCGCCGGGTGCGGCCAATATGAGTGCATCCGCACTACGAATTGTGTTGACCCACGAACTCTTTCATTACGCCGCGCGCGTGGACACCGCCGCGGACGCACCTCGATGGATAACCGAAGGGGTCGCCGATTTCGTCGCCCGGCCGAGCACGCCGGTGCCGGACGATGCACGCTCCGCCTACCCGTCACTGCCGTCGGACATCGAGCTGGACACGCCCGGGCCGACTCGCTCGCTGGCCTACGACCGCGCCTGGTGGTTCGCGCGCTTCGTCGCCGACACCTACGGGACGCCCAAGCTGCGTGCCTACTATCTGGCCACTTGCGGTGTCGGACACTTCGACCCGCTGACCGCCGCGCATGAGGTCCTGGGCGTCGACCCGGCTGGCCTGCTCGCGCGGTGGGCCCAGTGGATGGTCGGTTAGCCTGACGCACGTGAGCCGGGTGCTGCTGGTAACCAACGACTTTCCACCGCGACCAGGCGGCATCCAGTCCTACCTGGGGGAGTTCGTCCGCTGGCTGGTTGACGCCGGGTCGCATTCGGTGACCGTGTACGCACCACAGTGGAAAGGCGCCGACGACTTTGACGACTCGGCCCGTGCGGCCGGCTATCGGGTGGTGCGCCACCCCGGCACGCTGATGCTGCCCGGTCCCGGCGTCGACACCCGGATGCGTCGGTTGATCGCCGATCACGGCATTGACACCGTCTGGTTCGGCGCGGCCGCTCCGTTGGCTTTGTTGGCGCAGCGTGCCCGGCAGGCCGGGGCAACGCGGGTGGTTGCCAGCACGCACGGCCACGAAGTCGGCTGGTCGATGCTTCCGGTCGCGCGATCGGTGCTGCGTCGCATCGGGGACACCACCGACGTCGTGACCTTCGTGAGCCGCTACACGCGGTCCCGCTTCGCGACGGCATTCGGACCGCAGGCTGCGCTGGAGTACCTGCCGTCCGGAGTGGACACCGACCGGTTCCGGCCCGATCCGGCCGGCCGCGCCGAGCTGCGGGCGCGCTACCGGCTGGGCGAGCGGCCCACTGCGGTGTGCCTGTCCCGGCTGGTGCCGCGCAAAGGGCAGGACATGCTGATCAGGGCCTGGCCGTCGGTCCGGCAACGCGTCGACGGCGCTGCGCTGGTCATCGTCGGGGGAGGCCCGCACCGGGAAGCGCTGCAAAAGCTGGCCCACGACTGCGGCGTCGCGGACGACGTGACATTCACCGGTGCCGTACCCGCCGCTGAACTGCCCGCGCACTACGCACTGGCCGACGTCTTCGCGATGCCCTGCCGTACCCGCGGCGCGGGCCTGGATGTCGAGGGCTTGGGCATCGTATTCCTGGAGGCTTCGGCGAGCGGCGTGCCGGTGATCGCCGGAAAATCGGGTGGGGCGCCGGAAGCCGTGCAGCACAACAAAACTGGGCTCGTCGTCGATGGACGTTCGGTGGACGAGGTCGCCGAGGCGGTGGCCGGGCTGCTCAGCGATCGGGACCGGGCCGCCGCGATGGGCGCAGCCGGACGCGAGTGGGTGACGTCGCAGTGGCGCTGGGACACGCTGGCCGGCCGACTGGCCGATCTGCTGCGGGCGGAGCCGTCGAGCGCCACGTTGGCCTAACAGTGGGGCGCTAGTCCTTTTGGTAAATCGCTTCGATATCGGAGGCGAACTTCTCGGCTACCACGTTGCGCTTGACCTTCATCGTCGGCGTCAGCTCGCCGGTGTCCTCGGTGAAGTCGACCGGCAGGATGCGGAACTTGCGGATCGACTCCGCGTTCGACACCGAGAGGTTGGCCTGCTTGACAGCCGCGTCCACCTCGGCGACCAGGTCGGGGTCGGTCACCAGATCGGCCACCGACGCGTCGCCTGCCTTGCTGTTGCGTCGCTTCCACCCGTCGAACGCCTCCGGGTCGATGGTGATCAGCGCACCGATAAACGGCTTGGCGTCCCCGACGACCATCGCCTGACTGATCAGCGGGTGCGACCGCAGCTGGTCTTCGAGCACCGCGGGGGCGACGTTCTTACCGCCGGCGGTAACGATGAGTTCCTTCTTACGGCCGGTGATCGTCAGGAACCCGTCGTCGTCGACCGCGCCGAGATCGCCGGTCTTGAACCAGCCGTCGGCGAATGCGTCGTCGCTCGCCTGCTCGTTGTGCCAGTAGCCGCTGAACACCACGCCGCCGCGCACCAACAGCTCGCCGTCGGAGGCGATGCGCAGACTGTTGCCGGGCACCAGTTTTCCGACGGTCCCGATCTTCAGACCACCGACCTGGTTGACGGTGACCGCGGCGCTGGTCTCGGTCAGGCCGTAGCCCTCGTAGATGTTCAGCCCGACGCCACGGTAGAAGTGACCCAGCCGTGCTCCCAGCGGGGCGCCGCCGGAGACCGACGCGTGGCAGTCGCCGCCCAGCGCTGCCCGCAGCTTGTGGTAGACCAGCCGGTCGTACAGCGCATGGCGGGCCCGCAGCAGCGGTCCGGGCTTACCCTCGTCCTGTGCCTGGCTCCATGCCACGGCGGTCTGTGCCGCCCTCTTGAAGATCCAGCCTTTGCCGTCGCTGGCCGCGTTCTGCTCAGCGGTGTTGTAGACCTTCTCGAATACCCGCGGAACCGACACCACCACCGTGGGTTTGAACACCGAGAACATCGGCATCAGATTTTTGATGTCGCTGGTGAACCCAACGGTCACTTTGCTGGCGAACGCCGAAATGGTCAGCGCCCGGGCCAGCACATGCGCCAGCGGCAGGAAAATCAGCAGCCGCTGTCCCTCGGCCAGCAGCGTTGGCAGGCATTCCTGGGTGCCCCGGGTTTCGTAGAGCAGGTTGGCATGCGTGAGCTGGCATCCTTTGGGGCGACCGGTGGTGCCCGAGGTGTAGATCAGCGTGGCGGGGTCTGTCGAGCGCAGTGCCGAAAGCCGGGCAGTCAGCTGGTCGGGGTCCTCCGCCGCGCCGGCCTCGGTGAGTTGGTCGAGCGCCTTGGGGCCCGAGCCGCTGATGTGCAGCACCCGGCGCAGGGCCGGCAGCTCGGCGCTGAGCTCGCTGACCATCGCTGCGTGCGCGTCGTTCTCGACGAACGCCAGCGCGGCTTCCGAATTCTGCAGCACCCAGCGCACCTGCTCGGCGGACGACGTCTCGTAGATCGGCACCGTGACGCCGCCGACGGCCAGGATCGCGAGGTCGATGATGGCCCACTCGTAGCAGGTGGCTGAGAAGATAGACACCCGGTCACCGGCCTGCACGCCCAGCGAGATCAGGCCCAGTGCGGCAGCACGAACCTGCTCGGCCGCCTCAGCGCAGGTGACGTCGGTCCATTCGCCGTCGATCTGGCGTTGGTAGATGACAAAGTCGGGATCATCGCGTTCGTGCTCGAAGACCGTAGCGGCGATGTTGTCGTGCTCGCCGACGGAAAAGCGGGCAGGGACGCTGTACTGACGCACTGTGCTGACCTCGTTCGATCTTCGATGACTTGCGGGCCAGGCCCGGCTTGTTGCAGACCAGCCTAATCCCGGGATTCGGGCAGGACGGAAAAAGTGCCCTCAGATGCAGGTGACGAAGAATCGTATGTGAAGCTGAGGCGATGAGCAGCATCCAGGTCGCGGACCAAACGTATGTCGCCGCGCCGGGCGTACAGGTGGGCGCCGCGGTCTCCGATCCGTCGAGGTGGCGCCGGTGGTGGCCCGATCTGCGGCTGCAGGTCGTCGAGGATCGCGGTGAAAAGGGAATTCGCTGGAAGGTGACCGGCGCCCTGACGGGCACTATGGAAATCTGGTTGGAACCCTCGCTGGACGGAGTGGTGCTGCACTACTTCCTGCACGCCGAACCGACCGGAGCGGCGGCCTGGCAGCTGGCCAAGCTGAACTTGGCGAAGCTGACACACACCCGGCGGGTGGCAGGTAAGAAAATGGCCTTCGGGCTCAAAGCGACGCTAGAACGGTCACGACCGGTCGGAGTTTCTCCGGTAATTTAACCCCGGTCAAGGCCGCGCACGAGAGTACCGTTTCGGCCGGGGGCAGGTACTACCGCAGATCGCGGGGTCGACCCGCGTGCGGGAGAGAGGTAGCAGCCAGGTGGCGGAAAAGACTTCGCAAACCATTCACATCGAAGCGGACCCGGACACGGTGTTGAAGGTGATCGCCGACATCGATTCGTACCCGCAATGGATCTCGGAGTACAAGGAAGCCGAGGTGCAAGAGCGAGGGGCCGACGGCTACCCGAAGACGGTGCGGTTCGTCATGGATGCCGGTGTCATCAAAGACACCATGGTCATGTCCTACCAGTGGCCCGCAGACCACAACTCGCTTTCCTGGACCCTGGTGTCCAGCTCGCTGCTGCGCGCCCTGGAAGGCTCATATCGCTTGACGCCCAAGGGTTCTGGAACCGACGTCACCTACGAACTGTCCGTTGACCTTGCCATGCCGATGATCGGTTTACTCAAGCGCAAGGCAGAGCGCAGGCTGACCGACACCGCTTTGAAGGATCTGAAGAAACGAGTCGAGGCTGAGTGAATCCGCTCCGCTTTCCTCTCCGCTCTCCCCGGCCCGGATCAGTCTCTTCGTTGGTAAGGGCGGCGTAGGAAAGTCCACGCTGGCTTCTGCTACCGCGGTCTGTGATGCGATCGAGGGGCAGCGGGTGCTGGTCGTGTCCACCGACCAAGCGCACTCGCTGGGCGACGTCCTGGGAGTTCCGATTCCGCCGAGCGGTCAGGGCGAGCTGGTTCGGGTTCTTGGTGAGGACACCGAGGCGGGCGGAGGATTTCTCGACGCGCTGGCGCTGGACACCCTGGCCCTGCTCGAATCCCGCTGGCATGACGTGGTCAGCACCTTGGACCGGCGGTTTCCCGATTCCGAGCTGAGCAGCATTGCCCCCGAAGAACTCTCGGCGTTGCCCGGCATTCAAGAGGTGCTGGGTCTGCACGCGGTCGGGGAGCTGGCGGCCTCGGGGCGATGGCATCGCATCGTCGTCGACTGCGCCTCGACGGCCGACGCGTTGCGAATGTTGACGCTGCCCGCCACCTTTGGGCTCTACGTGGAGCGGGCCTGGCCGCGTCATCGTCGGCTGTCCATCGCCTCCGACGACGCGCGCTCTGCGGCGATGGTGGAACTGCTGGAGCGCATCAGCGCCAGCGTGGACCGGCTCAGCGCATTGCTGACCGACGGCGATCTGGTCAGCGCGCATCTGGTGCTGACTCCCGAGCGAGTGGTGGCGGCCGAGGCAGTGCGGACGCTGGGCTCGCTCGCGCTGATGGGTGTGCGCGTCGAGGAGCTGATCGTCAATCAGGTTTTGGTCGAGGACGAGTCCTACGAGTACCGCAACCTGCCCGAGCACCCGGCGTTCTATTGGTACGGCGAGCGGATCTCGGAGCAGCGCGTCGTGCTCGAAGAGCTGGACGCCACTATCGGCGACGTGGCGCTGGTACTGACCCCGCACTTGGCCGGCGAGCCGATCGGCCCCAAGGCGCTGGGCGCGCTGCTAGACAGCGCGCGTCGTCGGCGTGGAATGACCCCACCGGGTCCGTTGCGTCCTATTGTGGACCTCGAATCCGGATCGGGACTTGGGTCGATATACCGTATGCGGCTAGCGTTGCCCCAGCTCGATGCCGGAACGCTGGCGCTGGGCCGGGTCGGCGACGACCTGATCATCAGCGCCGGCGGCTTGCGGCGCAGGGTTCGGTTGGCGTCCGTCCTGCGGCGGTGCACGGTGCTCGACGCGCATCTGCGAGGCGGTGAGCTGACAGTTCGATTTCGACCAGATCCGGAGGTGTGGCCCAAGTGAATGCGGCGCACCCTGAACTCGGACCCGAGCTGCGCAAGCTTGCCCAGGCGATCCTGGACGGCATCGACCCCCTCGTGCGGACGGCAGCCGCAATGACGGCCGGTGCTGGAGTCGGCACCGGCAAGTGCCAGCAGATCTGGTGTCCGGTATGCGCGCTTGCCGCGCTGGCGACCGGCGATCAGCATCCGCTGCTCACGGTTGTCGCGGACCACAGCATCGCGCTGCTGGAGGTGATCCGCGCCATGGTCGACGACATCGACCGCTCGGCCAAGCCGCCACCGGACGGGCCGCCCGAGGGTGGGCCGCATCCGGAGCCGGACGCCGGGGCCGCGGGCGATGCCGGCGTGAGGACCCGCTACCAGCCCATTGCGATCACCATCGAGGAATGACCCGGGCCGCGTCGCAGGTGGTCGGTTGCCTCATGGATCGGTACAGTTGGCGCAGAACATCAACGGGTACGGGCGAGAGGGCGGGCCATGTGGTACTGGCTACTGAAGTACGTCTTCCTCGGCCCGCTGTTGATCCTGATGGGTCGCCCGAAAGTTGAAGGGCTGCAACATATTCCGAGTTCCGGTCCGGTGATCCTGGCCAGTAATCACCTGGCGGTGATGGATAGCTTTTTCCTGCCACTAGTCGTGCGGCGTCGAATCACTTTCCTCGCGAAGTCTGAATATTTCACCGGCACCGGATTCAAGGGCTGGTTAAGCCGGTGGTTCTTCACCGCCGTTGGTCAGGTGCCGATCGACCGCACCGATGCCGACAGCGCGGAGGCCGCGCTGAACACCGCGCAGCGAGTGCTGGGTCAGGGCAAGGTGCTGGGCATGTACCCGGAAGGCACCCGGTCACCCGACGGCCGGCTCTACAAAGGCAAGACCGGTCTCGCCCGACTGGCGTTGCAAACCCAGGTTCCGGTGATTCCGGTCGCGATGATCGGTACCGACGTCGTCAACCCACCGGGCACCAGTCGGCTGCGTTTTGGGCGGGTCGTCATTCGGTTCGGCAAGCCAATCGACTTCTCACGATTCGAGGGGTTGATCGGCAATCGTTTCATCGAGCGGGCCGTCACCGACGAGGTGATCTACGAGCTGATGGGGCTGTCCGGCCAGGAGTACGTCGACATCTACGCGTCCACCGTCAAAAACGGCAGCGACCGCGCCGAGTCGACCAACGGAGCCGCCCGGATCCCCGAAACCACCGCCAGCTAGGTCGCGACGTTGACGTCGCTGATCAGCTGACGGCCGGGGCCAGTCTCAGCGCGCCCCGCTTCATCGGGTGAAGCTGCCCGGGCGGCGACGGTGAGTCCGGCGGTGATGATGACCGCCAGCGCCCACCACACATACGACATCCCGAACAATTGGCGCCACCACGCCGCGGCCGCCTCATGGTGCTTGGGAAGCAGGTCGATCGGCGTCCGGTACATCAGCGCGATTCCGGCGGCGCTGACCATGGCCAGCGCGACATTGCGTCGCCGCCAGCCCACGATCGCCGTGACCAGCACCGCCGGCAGCGCCCACACCCAATGGTGTGACCAGGACACCGGCGAAACCACCAAGCCGAACAAGGCGACACAGATCAACGCGAGGATCGGCTCACCGGCCCGCAGGACCCGGCGCATCGCCCACACCGTCAGCGCCAGCACGGCCAGGCACCCAAGAACCCACAGCACGAAACGCTCGTGCTCGCCGAGCCCGAGCCGGGCCAGGGCGCCGGCGATGTTCTGGTCGGTGTTCAACGCCGCCTCGCCGATCCGGTCGGTGTGGTGCACAGTGCGCGTCCAGTACTCCCACGAATCGCTCCAGGCGAGTGCGAACCCGAGCAGCGTGGCGCCCGCGAACGAGGCCAACGCGGTGATTGCTGCCCGGTTATCGCGACGCAGCAGGAAGTAGAGCAGGAAGACCGCAGGCGTCAGTTTCAGCGCGATCCCCAAGCCCAGCAGGACCCCGCGGGGCCATGGCGTGCGGCGCGGTACACAATCGGCGATCACCAGCGTCATCAGCACGACGTTGATCTGCCCGAAGGCGAAATTCGAGCTGATGGGCTCCTGCCAGATCGCGGCAGCCGCCACGATGAGTACCGCCAGCCACACCCGGCGCAACCAGGCCGGGCCAGGCAGCAGCGTCGAGGTGCTCCAGACGTCGAGACCGCTCAGCACCAGCACCGTCGAGACGATCAACAGCACCATCGTCAGCACCGTGATCGCGACGCTGGCAGCCGGCATGTGCAGCCAGGCGAATGGGCTGAACATGATGGCCGCCAATGGGGGATAGGTGAACGGCAGGTTTAGTCCGATGGGTGTGTGGAACAACACATTGCCGCGATACAGCGGATGCCCGTCCAACCAGGTTTGACCGCCCATCTGGTAGACGTCGATATCGATGCGGTAGGGCGTGTGGCCAAGCAGGCTCCAGGACGCGTAGCCCAACGCCAAGGCCGCCAGCAGCCAGAGCACGCACCACAACGCCGCCCGCCCGAGTCGACTGCCCACGTCGGGCGCCTGCCGTTTACTCATGTCCCAAAACAGCGTAGTGGGTGCCCTGGACCAAACGGGTCCAGCAGTGTCAGCGGCGTCCAGGAGCGTCCGGCAGGGCACAGCGCGGCTCCCACGTTGCGGGAAAGCGCGGGCGTAGGTTTTTAGAGGTGTTCGGATGGTTCGTGCCCACGGTGACCCGCTGGTACTCGCATGACGTCGTCGACCGTGGCCGCCTGCCGCTGCTGTGTTGCCTGGTGGCGTTCATCCTGACCTTTTTCGTCACCCGAACTTTCGTGCGCTTCATCCGGCATCGCCGCAACGCCGGTCTCCCGCCCAGGTGGTGGCAGCCGCGCAACGTCCACATCGGCGGAGTGCACATTCACCACGTGACGTTCGGGGTGGTGTTGGTAATGATCTCCGGGCTGACCTTGGTGACCCTGTCGGTCAATGGGCAGCAGGCCGAATTCACCTTGGCTGCAATATCTTTCGGGATCGGTGCAGCGTTGGTGCTGGACGAGTACGCGTTGATCTTGCACCTGTCGGACGTCTATTGGGAAGAAGACGGCCGCACGTCGGTGGACGCGGTCTTCGCCGCTGTTGCGGTGGCCGGACTGCTGATCATGGGCCTGCACCCGTTGATGTTTTTCCTCCCGGTCTGGCACGGCGCCGACTCGTTCGCCTGGCGGGCCGCGGTGGGCAGCGCGATGGTGCTGACGTTTCCGATGGCCGTGGTGGTGGTGCTCAAGGGCAAGGTGTGGACCGGGCTGCTCGGCATGTTCATCGTCGTTCTGCTGGTCATCGGTGCGATCCGGCTATCGCGCCCGCATGCCCCGTGGTCCCGGTGGCGATACACCACGCAGCCGGACAAGATGCGGCGCGCACTGTCGCGGGAACGGAAATGGCGTCGGCCCGTCGTGCAGGCCAAGTTGTGGCTGCAATACGCGATCGCCGGCACGCCGCGCCTGCCGGACGAACGAACGATCGCCGAACAGCTCGACCACGAGGTGCACCCGGCGCCGCCGCCGGAGTCGACAGGGCCGATCCTGGTGGCCAGATAGGCTTTCTTCGGTGCGGTACTTCTACGACACCGAATTCATCGAGGATGGCCGCACCATCGAGCTGATCTCGATCGGGGTGGTCGCCGAAGACGGCCGTGAGTATTACGCCGTGTCCACGGAGTTCGATCCCGAGCGTGCCGGCAGCTGGGTGCGTGCCAATGTGTTGCCCAAGCTGCCGCCCCCGGCCTCGCAATTGTGGCGCTCGCGCAAGCAGATTCGTCTGGACCTGGAGGAGTTTTTGGGGGTCGGCGGCCCCGAACCGATCGAGCTGTGGGCCTGGGTGGGGGCCTATGACCATGTGGCCTTGTGTCAGCTGTGGGGCCCGATGCCGGGTCTGCCGAAAGCGATACCCCGCTTCACCCGGGAACTGCGGCAGCTGTGGGAAGACCGGGGATCCCCCCGGATGCCGCCGCGGCACCGCGATGTGCACGACGCGCTGGTCGACGCCCGCGATCAGCTGCGCCGATTCCAGCTGATCATGTCGGGGCCCGAAGAGCGCTCCACGTCACGTTCGCGCTGATCAAGCACTGCCGCGAGCCGGTTACGATGGACCGATGAACTGGACCGTCGACATTCCGATCGACCAGCTGCCGGACCTGCCGCCGCTGTCCGCCGACTTGCGGGCCCGGCTGGACGCCGCACTGGCCAAGCCGGCCGCTCAGCAACCCAGTTGGCCCGAAGATCAAGCCTCGGCGATGCGCAAGGTCTTAGAAAGCGTCCCCCCGGTGACGGTGCCCTCCGAGGTCGTGCGGTTACAAGAGCAGCTGGCGCAGGTTGCCAAGGGTGAGGCCTTCCTGCTGCAGGGCGGTGACTGCGCGGAGACGTTCACCGACAACACCGAACCCCACATCCGGGGCAATATCCGCACTCTGCTGCAGATGGCGGTGGTGCTGACTTACGGCGCCAGCATGCCGGTGGTCAAGGTGGCCCGCATCGCCGGTCAGTACGCCAAGCCTCGGTCGGCCGACACTGACGCCCTCGGCCTCAAGTCCTACCGCGGCGACATGATCAACGGCTTCGCCCCGGAGCCCGCAGACCGTGAGCATGACCCGTCCCGGCTGGTGCGGGCGTATGCCAACGCCAGCGCGGCGATGAACTTGGTGCGAGCGCTGACGTCGTCGGGCTTGGCGTCGCTGCACTTGGTGCATGACTGGAACCGGGAATTCGTCCGGACCTCGCCCGCCGGTGCGCGCTACGAGGCGCTGGCCGGCGAGATCGACCGCGGATTGCGATTCATGAATGCGTGTGGGGTCGCTGACCGCAACCTGCAGACCGCCGAAATCTACGCCAGCCATGAGGCGTTGGTGCTGGACTACGAGCGGTCCATGTTGCGACTGTCCGACGTGGAGGATGGGGAGCCGAAGCTCTACGACCTGTCGGCGCACACCGTGTGGATCGGCGAGCGAACCCGCCAACTCGACGGTGCACACATTGCGTTCGCGGAGGTGATCGCCAACCCGATCGGCGTCAAGATCGGCCCGACGATGACTCCGGAGTTGGCCGTCGAGTACGTCGAGCGGCTCGATCCGCACAACAAGCCGGGCCGGCTGACATTGGTGAGCAGGTTGGGCAACCACAAGGTTCGCGACGTGTTGCCGCCCATCATCGAAAAGGTCCAGGCGACGGGTCATCAGGTGATCTGGCAGTGCGACCCGATGCATGGCAACACCCATGAATCCTCGAACGGATACAAGACCCGGCACTTCGATCGCATCGTCGACGAAGTCCAGGGCTTCTTCGAGATTCATCGCGCGCTGGGCACCCACCCGGGCGGTATCCACGTCGAGATCACCGGCGAGAACGTCACCGAATGTCTCGGTGGCGCGCAAGACATTTCGGACACGGATTTGGCCGGGCGCTACGAGACGGCGTGCGACCCGCGATTGAATACTCAGCAGTCGTTGGAGTTGGCGTTCTTGGTCGCGGAGATGTTGCGCGACTAGCCGCGTACCGAGAGCGGCTCCCGTTGCGAGCTGACCGGAGCCCTGGCGGTGCGGGTTCGCATGTGCTCGAACCGAGCACGTAGGTTGCCCCACACGATGCGGGGTATCAGCGCGGGATCTCGGAGCCGCGATGGTGGGTCGACGAAGTTGGAGACCCGAAAGAAGCGTTCGGTCAGGACGACGTCGTACCCGGAGGCGTTCAGTGCTGCCCTGGCAGTCCAGTTCTGCAGTCGCTCCCGTATGGAACTCCGGTCGCGGGTCGGGGAAGTGACCCGCGACCTGGCCTGATTGGCGGCCCACGTCGCGCCGATGTACTGCGCCGCCGCGCGAAAAAAGCGTTGTGCCAGTTGAGCATCGCCAGCGCGCAGACAGTCGCGCAGGGTGAGAGCTTCCAGCGCGGCGATCGTCATGCCTTGGCCGTAGGTCGGGTCCAGGCTGCACAATGCATCCCCGATCACCAGCAAACCCGAGGGGAACCTGGACATCTGGTCATAGCGTCGCCAGATTGCGGCGGTGTGGTGATACGTGACGGCTTCACCGAGGGGCTGGGCATGGCGCAGCCCCTCGGCGATCGCCGGGGGAAGAGACTGTTCGGCCAGCGCCAGGATCGAGGCGAAATCCGTTGGCGGGTCGCCGGCGTCGGTGGGCTGGCCGATCGCCAGCATCCAAGTGTCGTGCTCGCACGCGAGCAACAGGCCGCCGGGTTTGCCGCCACCCGGGTTGAACATCACCAGCCGCTGGGCGATGGATCCCTCAAGGACGCTCAACTGCTGGCTCGAATAGCCGTACCTGGCCAGCGTCCGGTCCTCGGTCGGCCGTTCGTAACCCAGGCGCTCCAAAAACGCCGGGGTGCGTGCCGCCCGGCCCATGGCGTCCACCACCAGATCGGCGTCCAGCGTCGTGGGAAAACCGTTGTAGCGCCGGACGATTCGCACGCCGTTGACGATGTCCGCGGTGGTGACGAGTTCGGCCACGTCGTGCCCGTCCAAGAAGGTCACATTGGGCAGCGCCTTGACCCGCCGGCGCAGGTGAAACTCCATAAACGGCCGGCTCGCCATGTACATCGCCAACGCGGCCGGATCGGCGAACTTGCCCGAGTGTTTCAGCTCGTAGCGCCCGAAGCGCACGTAGAAATGCGACAGATCACCGTCATCGACGACGACCGCCCCGGCCCTGGCCAGGTCCTCGAGCAGCCCGGGAAACAATTCCCCCAATACCTGCAGGCCACGGCTGTAGAAGTTGTGCACATGGCGTCCTTGCGGGATGCCCCTGCGATGACACGGGTAGTCGGGCAACCTGTCCCGCTCGATCACGCTCACCGAATCGTAGAACTCCGAAAGTACTCGCGCGGCAAGCAAACCCGCCATTCCGGCACCCAGTACCACTGCGTGCTCGCCGAGCCGGTTCGGCGAGTCAACGCCGTGCATTGTCGAACCCATGCACCAGCACGCTACACCAAAATTAAGAAAACTAAGAGAACTTTAAGGTCACATTAAGATCCGCGTTGCGAGCAGGGCCGTCCATTCGCCGAGATACTGGTCGTCGGGAATACGTCCTGCCGGTTGGTGGAACAGGCTGGTGGCGAAGCGTGCCCCGAGGATGCCGTTGACGCCGAGTGCGGCCAGAACGGCGCTTTCCTGCTGCGTCAGCGTTGGCGCCCAGGCAGCGATCCAGTCGGCAAGTTCGGCGTTGAGGCCATCGATGAGTGCGGCGTAGGCGGTGTCGAGGCGGGGCGATTGGCCGGCGGGCGTGCGGGCGGCGATCTGCAGGAGTTGTAGTTCGTCGTCGACGACGCCGAGCAAGTAGCGCCCCAAGATAGTCAGCTCGACACGTAGGTCACCGAGCCCGGCGAACAGTGACCGGATATCGCGCATGGCGTGGCGGCGGTCTAGTTGACGGTCAATACCGGCATCAAGCAGCGCGTCCTTGGATTTGAAATGCCGATACAGTGCGCCCGAACCGGGGGACAGCCCGGCGGCGGCTTCGATCTGCGACACGCTGGTCGCCTCGAATCCCTTGGCGCTGAACAG
This sequence comes from uncultured Actinomycetota bacterium, assembly GCA_963826365.1. Classification (GTDB taxonomy): domain Bacteria; phylum Actinomycetota; class Actinomycetes; order Mycobacteriales; family Mycobacteriaceae; genus Mycobacterium. The sequence goes on from CAWGXA010000027.1 coordinate 1,238,118, forward strand.
CCGCATTGCTTCAGTGACCAGCCGATCCCGGGTCGAAGCCGGTGCAGTCATTGACCTCTCCAAAGTGATCACTTACATTTAGCCAGAACTTACTGTACTACGCGCTCGGACACTGCGGGAGGGCTGGATGACGTCACACGACAACCCTGTCCCGCGAGGGCGGGTTCGGCGCACCATGCCGCTGGCGGGCTTCACTGCTCGCGCTGCCGGGGGCCGTGTGGTGGCCGGGCTGCGGGAAAAGGCGGGCAACGACGGCGCGGTGGAGCGGTTCCATGAGCGCACCGCAGAGCGCTATGCCGAATTGCTGGGCCACTCCAAGGGCGTGTTGATGAAAGCCGGCCAGATCTTGTCGATGGTCGACGCCCGCGCGTTGGGCACCGGCGGGTATTGGCCCTACCAGAAGGCGCTCGCTCGGCTGCAAGCTGACGCACCGCCGATGCACCCAACGCTGGTCCGCAAGGTTCTCGACGACGAATTAGGTGCTGCGGTAAGTTATTTCGCCGAGTTCGACGATGAGCCGATGGCCGCGGCATCGGTGGGGCAGGTGCACCGCGCGGTGCTATGCGACCGCCGCGAAGTTGTCGTCAAAATCCAGTACCCAGGCGTGGCCCAAGCGATTCGCGACGACCTGGCCAATACCGAATTGCTTGCCACATTTCTGCGGTTTGTCACCGCGGCATCGGGCGTCAAGGTTGACATTCGCGCACTTGCGCACGAAGCGGCAGCGCGTATTGGCGAGGAGGTCGACTACCGCCACGAAGCGGCCACCATCACCACCTTCGGCGAGCTCTACCGTGGCCACCCGTTTATCCGCATCCCGGAGGTCATCCGCGAAGCATCGAAGGACCGCGTCCTGACGATGACGTACCTCGATGGGATGGACTACCCGGCCGCTCAACGGGCCGATCAGGATCTGAAAAATACGTGGGCTGAGGCGATCACCCGGTTTATCAATGGCAACTATCGGCACGCCAACCTTGTGCATGCTGATCCCCATCCCGGCAACTACCGCTTCAATGGCGACGGCAGCGTCGGCTTCCTGGATTTCGGTTGCACCACAATCTTTCCCGAGAAGCAGCGCCGGTTGTGGGTGTCATTTCTCTGGGCTGCTGTCGAGGGGCGTGCCGACGACTACCGTGAAATATTGACGCAATTGGGCATGATCACTGCCGATTCAGTACTGAGCACGGGCGATCTAAGGCAGTGGCTCTCGGCCACCGTCTATGAGATGGACATGCCCCAACCGGTGACATTCACCCCCGACACCGTTGCTCGCACGATCGCCGGGTTCTTCGACGTTCGCGACTTGGATCACCCGGTAGCTCAGATGGCTATACCGCCAGAGTTCGTCTTCAGCTCTCGGATCACGCTCGCCTCCAACAGCTTGCTCGCCGGCCTGCAAGCTTGCCTACCGATCCGGGCTATTTGGGACGACATGAACGGCGTCGCAGAACCGATCACCGAATTGGGCAAGCTCCACCACGCGTGGGTGCGCGAGCGCGGTCTCCCAGGGGCGTTGGACCATCATGACCACCCGTGAGGTGACCGGGGCGCGGCTGCCGTGGGACGCCGCTGACCCGTATCCCTACTACGAGCGGCGGCGTCACGAAGGCGATGTCGTCTGGGACGAGACGATCGGATCGTGGTTGGTCCTCGGCTACCAGCCCGCGCGGCAGATCCTCGGCGGGGCGGGTTGGACGAGCAACCCGCTGGCGAATCCCAACGCACCGGCCGCCACTCGGGCAACCGATCCAGATATATTGCGGCGCAACATGTTACTGACCGACGGTCAGGACCACAAGCGGCTGCGCCATTCGGTCCGCGACGTGTTTACCCGAGTTTTCATCAGCGAGCTCGGAGAAGGCATCGAGACCCTTGCGGCCGAGACGATCGATATGTTGCCCGCCCGAGTGGATTTCGACTTCATGGCCGAAGTCGCGCTGCCACTACCGATCGCAGTCGCGGCGGCGTGGCTCGGTTTGGACGTCGAGGCGGCACGACTGCTGCGCGAGGAATCGCTGCCGATCAGCCGAATGCTGGGTGACTTCAACGACGCCGAGGCTGCCGAAGCGGGAATGGCGGCGTTCGCGACGCTGCTGACCGAGTTCCTTCCGTTGGCCGCCGATCGTCGCGGTCATCCCGGCGACGATCTGCTCAGCTTCATCGGTGCTGACCCCGATCTCGAACTCGACGACGTCATCACCACCGCAATAATCATCGCCATCGCCGGCCACGAGACGACCGCAAACCTGCTGGGCACAGCGATGATTCGGCTCCTGACACCCGCACCTGACGGCGTCAGGCTGATCGACGGCGTGGAAACCATCGATGATGCACTGGTCACCGAGCTGTTGCGCCTCGACGGCCCTGTGCAGGCTGTGGTGCGCACCGCTACCCACGACCAGGTCATCAACGACGTGACGATTCGCGCCGGTGAACCCGCCGTCGTCGTGATCGCCGCAGCCAACCGGGACCCTGCGATCTTCGACTCGCCCAATCAATTTCGGCCGAGCCGATCCGGGCCCGCCCCAGTTACCTTCGGCTATGGCGCGCACTACTGCCTCGGCGCCGCACTCGCCCGGCTGGAAATCGCGGTGGCACTGCAACACATTCTGGCCCGCAGTCCGGTACTGCGCGGCGAGCCGGTATGGCGGGACACTCCAGCAATCCGCGGACCCCAGACACTGCCCTGCGCTTTCGGTTAGGCGTTACAGCAGGCCGGGCAGATTGCTTCCGATGGTCCATGCCGCCGTCGCCACCATTCCGGTTGCCGCCAGCACAATGGCTACCCAGATCAGCACCATGCGTCGGGCGTGTTGACGTGCCAAAACGAATTCGCTGATCGGGATTCCGGCGAATTGCCCTGCCACGGGCTCGTATTCGTACTCGTCGCCGGGCTCGGACTCCGAGTCGTCCGAGTGTCTTTCCGGCCAGTCCTTCGGCCCACGGGTCAACTGGCGGGTCCGGTGCTGAACCGGAGCCTTGACGGGCGGTTGCTGCGGCGATCGCTGCGCAGGGGGCCCTGGCTCGCTCATCCGACTGTGGTGCACCGCTGCAGAACGGTGTTGGGCGGAGTTGCGTGGTGCCGGCACCCGGAAGTCCGGCAGTTCCAGGTCTTCGGCGATCGCGTCCAAGTCGGCGGCCATCTCAATCGCGTCGGCGTACCGGTCGCCGGGATCCCGGGCGGTCGCGCGCGCCACGAATTCGTCGAATTGCGCTGGCACGCCCTCGATCATGGTGCTGGGGCGTGGCACATCGGCATCGAGGCGTTGGTAGGCGATCGTCAACTGGTTGTCGCCGGTGAAAGGTGTGCGCCCAGTGAACAACTCGTAGGTGAGGATCCCGAGGGAGTAGACGTCGCTGCGCGGACCGGCGTTTCCGTCGCGGACCTGCTCGGGGGATAGGTACGCCGCGGTGCCCAAAATGACGCTGGCTGAGGTGATTCCGGCCGCCGCCACGGCACGCACCAATCCGAAATCGGCGATCTTGACCTCGCCGTCGTCGGAGATCAGCACGTTTTCGGGCTTGACGTCGCGATGCACCAGGCCGGCCCGGTGCGCGGCGGCCAGCCCGCCCAGTACCGGGCGAAGCACCGAAGCCACGGCATGCGGCGGCATCGGGCCGCGCTCGGTAAGCAGCTCGCGCAGGGTGCCGCCGTCGATGAGCTCCATCACCAGGAACGGATGCCGCGCGTCTAGACCCTGGTCGTAGACGGCGACCAGCCCCGGATTCTTCAGCCGGGCGACGGTGCGCGCCTCCAGCTGGAACCGGGTGAGGAATTGGTCGTCGCCGGCGTACCGCGAATCCATCACCTTCAGCGCGACCGGGCGATCCAGTCGCACGTCGAGACCGCGGTACACCGTCGAGGTGCCGCCGCTGGCGATCTTGGATTGCACGAGGTAGCGACCATCCAGCAAGGTGCTGTCCAACGGGTCGCCCGTCTCGGCTCTGGCCACCGGCCAATCGTAGGTGCGACGCCGTCTTTGAGGCCCGAACATCGGTTTAACGCTGACTCGACTGCGCACTGGGGCCTACACTTACGCGGTGGGCAGTATTCCGGCCGGCGACGACGTTTTGGACCCCGACGAGCCAATATATGACCTGGCGCGGGTCGCCGAGTTACTCCGTTTGCCGGTGAGCAAAGTGCAGCAACGGCTGCGAGAAGGCCACTTGGTGGCGGTGCGGCGTGCCGGGGGTCTGGTGATCCCGCAAGTGTTCTTCACCAACGCCGGTGAGGTGGTCAAAAGTCTGCCCGGGTTGTTGACGATCCTGCACGACGGCGGCTATCACGAAACCGAGATCGTGCGTTGGTTGTTTACTCCCGATGCGTCGCTGACGGTCACCCGCGATGGCAGCCGGGATTCGATCAGCAACGCTCGCCCGGTCGACGCGCTGCACGCCCATCAAGCACGAGAAGTTGTGCGCCGGGCCCAAGCCATGGCGTACTGAACCACCAATCAGGCGGCGACGGGCTCTTCGGACTCGCCGACGCGTGCTGCCGGGACGCGGGACAGCGAGTACCAGGCGAGCAGCCCAACCACGGTAGCCAGCGAAAAGTGCAGCCAGGAATACATGCCGTGCGATCCGTCGGGCTTGAAGATCACCATGACCCACGTCGAGAGCCCGGCGATGACGGCGACCGATCGTCGTGACTGGGCCAGTGGGGCCGCCACCGCCAGTGGCCACGAGTAGTACCAAGGCAGCGCGGCGGGCACGAACAACACCACGACCACCATCGACCACGCCAAGCCGGTCAGGGCGGCCCGATCGTCGCGCCGGGACCGCCACCACAACAGCGGCAGCATCACCACGATGATCGCGATTCCGATGTAGCGGGTGATTCGTAGCGTGGCGTAGAAGTTGACCGGGAAAAACGCGCTGCCCAGGGCGTGAATCACATTCGCCGTCGCGGTCGGGATGCTGAGCGCGTTGATGATCTTCACCGATCCGGCGAGCGCGGTCAGCCAACCGAAACCAACACCAGCGACCGTCGTCAATATCCCGAACACCACGGTGAAGATCAGCAATGACATCGCAGTGGCCGCCAGGAACGCCTGAGCGGGCCGATATCCCCGTTTCTCGCGCAGATGCCGCATCCACACCCAAACCAGGAATGGCAACGCGATCCCGGCGGTGGCTTTGACCGCGATCCCGACGGTGACCAAGGTGATGCCCAGGACATTTCGGCCCTGAAAGGTCAGCGCGATGCCGGCGGCCATCAGGCCCACCATCAGCATCTCGTTGTGCACGCCGCCCATCAGGTGGATGAGCACCAGCGGGTTGAGCACACAGATCCACATCGCGATTGGCCCGCTGCTGCCCAGATGGTGGGCCAATCGGGGAGTGGCCCAGATCAGCAGCGCCAGCCCGGGCAGCATGCACAAACGCAGCAGCATGGTCCCGACGATCACGTGATTGCCGACCACCACGGTGACCAGTTTGGCGACCATAATGAACACCGGGCCGTACGGGGCGGTGGTGATAGTCCAAATGGGACTTACGTTGTCCAGCAACGTATTCGGATTGGCGACCGGACCGACGGCATACGGGTCGAAGCCGTCGCGCAGCAGCGCGCCCTGCGCCAGATATGAGTAAGTGTCGCGGCTGAACACCGGCACCGACAGCAGCAGCGGCGCCAGCCAGAAGCCGGTGGTGGCCCGCATCATGAACTCGGTGGTTTCGCCGGCCAGGGTCCGTCGGCCCAGTAACAGCCAGGCGATCAGCATCAGGGCGACACCGGCCCACAACACGATTGACGACAGCACCAGCCCGTGCCCGAAACGCAGCCAGGACATGTGCAGCGATTCGAGCAGCGGGTCGTGCGGCTTGGTGCTTCCGGCGCCAAGGCCGCCCACGGTGATCAGCACCGAACCCAAAAAGCCCAGCTTCGCCGGCCGGGCCTGCGGGGTCGCCGCGAACGCGGAGATCTCTGAAAAGCGTTGTTTGACAGACTGTTTCGCCTGAACAGTGCTCGTCGTCGAGCTGGGGGTTCCAGTGGTCATCGGCTCAGGCGGACCGTTCCGTGGCCTGTCGGGCCAGTTCGGAGAGCCCCGATTTGGCGGCCGGGTTGATGGGTGCGGCCGCCAGCGTGTCCAGCGCCCGTCGGGTCAGCGTGGCGATGCGTTCCTCGGCCGCCGCCAATGCGCCCACCGACTCGATGACGTCGCGCAGTTCAGCCACTTGCGCATCGGTCAGCTGGGCGCCGATGGAGCTGCGTAACAGGTTGGCCGCGAACGGATCTGAGGTGTCCGCCAACTGCAGCGCCTCGGCGATCAGCACGGTGCGCTTGCCCGACCGCAAATCGTCACCGGACGGTTTACCCGTCACCGCCGGATCGCCGAACACTCCCAGCACGTCGTCGCGTAGCTGGAACGCGACGCCGAGGTCGGTCCCGAATTGACCGAAGAGGTCCTGGACGTCGGGCCGGTCAGCGGCGGCGGCCGCACCCAACTGCAGCGGCCGCGACACGGTGTAACGGGCGGTCTTGAAGATGTCGACGTTCATCGCCGACGCGATCGACTCGGCGGCACTGGCCTCGGCGACGATGTCGAGGTACTGCCCGCCGAGCACCTCGGTCCGGATATCGCCCCATACCCGCCGGATGCGCCGCTGCGCCTCGGGCGAGAAATCCACCCGAAAGACGATGTCGTCGGCCCAGGTCAGTGCCAGGTCGCCGAGCAGGATAGCGGCCGAAATCCCGAACCGATCGGCTGAACCCCGCCAATTGCGGTCGCGGTGCAGCGCCGCAAAGCGGATGTGAGCCGTCGGCCGGCCGCGGCGGGTGGAGGAGTCGTCGATCACATCGTCGTGCACCAGGGCGCTGGCATGCAGCAGCTCCAGCGCGGAAAACAGCAGCAGCACATTCGGATCGGGTTGCCCGGTTGCCACCGCGCGCCAGCCCCAATAGGCGAAGGCGGGCCGTAGCCGTTTGCCCCCGTTGAGCACGAAATCCTCCAGCGCGGCGACCAGCAGGACGTAGTCCTCACCGATATGGACGGTCTCGCTGCGCCGGTCGTGCAAGTACCGCCGAAGTTGCTCGGTGATGGCGCCGGTCAATTCGACGGTGGCCGCTGCTTCGACGCTCAGCGCCGCGCCCCCTTCTGCTCGCCGTGACTTGGTGCTCTCTGGGCCCGACCAGTGTATTCGGAGTTGCTTCGACTGCCTCACTATCCCGCCCCTATGCTGGCGGGGGTCTGGGGTTCGCGCCATTGCGCGGTCCGGGCAGTAGCTATCTGACGAGAGGAATGGCGTGGCCCTCAATACGATCGCGCTCGAGCTGGTGCCGCCGAACACACAGGACGGTCGGGCGCGGGCGGAAGAAGACGCGGCGAAACTGGTGCGCTACTCCGCTGAATCGGGCCTCGACGGCCAGATCCGCCACGTGATGATTCCCGGCATCATCGCCGAGGACGACGACCGTCCCGTTCCGATGACGTCCAAGTTGGACGTGCTCGACTTCTGGTCGATGGTCAAGCCGGAGCTGACCGGCATCAATGGCTTGTGCACGCAGGTCACCGCATTTATGGACGAAGCATTACTGCGCCGCCGGCTCACCGATCTGACCGACGCCGGAATGGAGGGTGTGGTCTTCGTCGGCGTGCCGCGCACGATGAACGACGGCGAGGGCTCTGGCGTCGCACCCACCGATGCGTTGTCGATCTATCGCGACCTGGTGCCCAATCGCGGGGTGATCCTGATCCCCACCCGCGAGGGCGAACACGGCCGGCTCAATTTCAAGTGCGACCAGGGCGCGACGTACGCGATGACGCAGTTGCTGTATTCCGACGCGATTGTCGGGTTTTTGACCGAGTTCGCCAAGACCACCGACCATCGGCCCGAAATCCTGCTGTCGTTTGGCTTCGTCCCGAAGGTTGAGAGCCGTGTCGGCCTGATCAAGTGGCTCATCCAGGATCCCGGCAACGCCGCTGTGGCCGATGAGCAAGCGTTCGTCAAACGGTTGGCGGAGGGCGAACCGGCTCAGAAACGCCAACTGATGCTGGACCTCTATAAGCGCGTCGTCGACGGTGTCGCCGAGCTCGGCTTCCCGCTGAGCATCCATTTGGAGGCGACGTATGGGCTGTCCGGGCCGGCGTTTCAGACGTTCGCGGAGATGATCTCCTACTGGTCGCCTGCCCAGCTGGTCTAACTGGGCGGTTGATCGCGCGGCGCGGTGAGCCGCTCGGAGCGATCCCGGCTGAGCCAGGCCAGCAGCGCCACCACTCCGGCGGCCGCGATGGACGCGATACCCAACCAGACGCCCGCTCCGGTGAAGGAACGCGTATTCGGGTCGGTGTAGCGGGCCTGGGCCGTCATCGTGCTGACCACGCCCGGTTTGAGCTTCCACGACACCGCGTCGGACTCGACGCGGTCACCGTTGGTGGAGGTCACGACACCAGGGAAGGCGACGGTCAGTTCGACGTCCGCGTCGGGATCGGTCAGTGCCGTGAGGTCCGCCCGGCCTTCCAGGATCACCAGGTTGCCGTTGCGCCGCAGCGTGATGTTCACCCCGGCGGCGTTGGAGTTCATATTGGCCAGTTGCGGCAACTCGGCGAAGGTCAGATCGGAGAACACCGCCTGCGATCCGACATAGCCGTCACTGTCGTAATTCGATACCGCGACCTTCTGGCTGAACGGCAGATTGTTGTTGTCGAGCTGCGGGCCGGTGTCCTTGGGGGTTTTCGGCTTTGCCGCGGCGATGATGTCCCCGGACACCAGGTCATCTGGGGAGATGGTGAGCGAGGCCCTGGCCCGCAGGCATCCGGTGGCCATGGGCACTATCAGCAGCAGCATGGCAATGGCCAGCGCACGGCGCGGCCGGGCAGATCGTTTTAGCGGGTAAGAGCTGGCTCGCACCAGGTCATCGTGCCAGATCCGGTGGGTCACTTCGGCGAGTCGTCCGATATGAGCCAGCTGCGTGCGGCGGCCTGAGTCCGCTTAAAGGGGGAGCGGCCGGCCCAGGATCGCGAATGCCCGTGGGTCACCGGCGAAGTGGTAGCGCCGAATGATGTCGGTAAAGCCCAGCCGCCGGTACAGCCGCCACGCCCGGTTGGGTTCGCCGCTGGTCTCCGGTGTGGAGAGTAAGACGTTGCTCTCGTCGCGATTGGCAAGCAGCCGGCGGGCCAACGCCTCGCCGAGGCCGCGGCCCTGGGCGCGGGGATGAATGTGCAACTCGGTCAACTCGAAATAGCTGTTCATCAGCTGGGCGATGTCGGCGGCCGGCAAGCCGCCGCGTTGCAAGCCCAACACCACCTGCTGCTGCCACCACTGACCGGGTGCCCCTGGGTAGCCGTAGGCGACGCCGAGCAGCGGCGCGTCGCCCAATTCGGCGGGCGGCGGTTCATGGCCCTCGGCCACCTCGGCTTCGACGACGGCCGCGGCCTGCCACCCGCGCCGCCGGATGTGCTCGAGCCACATGGCTGCCCGTTGGTTCTCGGTGCCCCGGGGATATCGCATCGCGTCGACGTAAACACCCAGGGCATCACTGAGCCGGCGCTCCATCTCGTCCGGTGGGAAATCGATGAGGAAGGTCGCCAACTCGCGGTGTCCTCCTCATCCAGTGATCCGGCTCCGGGGGCGCCTGCATCATGCTCGTACTTGACCCGCTCTTGGAGCCATTATCAGACCCGATGGCGCCCGCAAGACGGCCGGTGGCGGCAACATGGGCACAACTGTGCATGTTTGCGCAAGCAGGTTGTAACGCACAGCTGTTGGCCGACGACATTAGTGTCTGGATGCAGCGGGCATAGAATCGGTGCCGAACCGGTGGTACGGCGCAGATTGACCTCGTATCATCTGAGTTAGTTGCCCCTACAATGGGGTTCCGCGTGCTATCGATAGTTACGTGTCAAATAGTCGGCAAGGAGGGACGCATGCCACTCTCCGATCATGAGCAGCGGATGCTCGATCAGATCGAGAGCGCTCTCTATGCCGAGGACCCCAAGTTCGCCTCAAGCGTCCGTGGCGGAGGGTTCCGTGCACCGACCGCGCGCCGGCGCCTGCAGGGCGCGGCGTTGTTCGTCATCGGACTCGCCATGTTGGTTTCCGGCGTCGCTTTCAAGGCCACGATGGTCGGTAGCTTCCCGGTCCTCAGCGTCATCGGTTTCATCGTGATGTTCGGCGGAGTGGTGTTCGCCATCACCGGCCCGCGGATGTCCGGGCGGCCGGATCACTCCGCGTCGGCACCGGGAGCGCCGCGCCGGCGGAACAAAGGTGGCGGGGGTTCGTTCACCAGCCGCATGGAGGATCGGTTCCGCCGCCGGTTCGAGGAGTAGCGGACCGCCCGACGCGGGCGTCAGAGGGGTAGCCGACACGGCTGCCCCTTTCTTTTGTGTCCGAGTGTGCTCGAGGCCGGTTCGTGCTCGGATCGAGCCCGAATTGAGCCCCACTTGGCCCCACCCCGGCGCTCCACTTGGCCCCACTTGTCCAGTTTTGCCGTTTGAAATGCGCTTTCTCATGGCCGCGTCTGGGTCCCCAGAAGCCACCGCGTGGCCCCTGCGTGGCCCCCGGTGGCAAATGGTCAGCAAAACACTCCGACGACACCCAATTTATGGGGAAAAGTGGGGGGTTGTGGGGTATGGTGGCTGAAGCGTTGAGGTGAGACGAGAACCCGGTCTCTGTAGGAGGTGAGCTGGTGTTTCTCGGCACCTACACGCCCAAACTCGACGACAAAGGGCGACTCACGTTGCCCGCCAAGTTCCGCGACGCGCTGGCAGGGGGGTTGATGGTCACCAAGAGCCAAGATCACAGCCTGGCCGTCTACCCGCGAACGGAATTCGAGCAGCTCGCGCGGCGTGCGAGCAAGACCTCGCGGAGCAATCCGGAAGCAAGAGCGTTCCTGCGCAATCTCGCTGCCGGCACCGACGAACAGCATCCCGACGCCCAGGGCCGCATCACCCTGTCGGTGGACCACCGCCGCTACGCCAAACTGTCCAAGGACTGCGTAGTGATCGGGGCTGTCGATTACCTCGAGATCTGGGATGCGCAGGCCTGGAACGAATACCAGCAAACCCACGAAGAGAACTTCTCCGCGGCCAGCGATGAAGCACTCGGCGACATTATCTGAGGCGCATGCCCGTGCATCGTGGCCTCTGTCCGAACCGACCCTGGCGTACTTCCCCAACGCCAGGTTCGTAACTTCGGACAGAGACCTCGGTTCAGGGGCGGCCCGTCGAGCCGTCTGGGGCGCGATGGCGGCCCCCCAGACGCGGGAAGGTGTTGCAGTGGCAGAAAATCCAGCTGATTTCGGCCATGTACCGGTCCTGCTGCAGCGCTGCGTCGAGCTGCTCGCCCCGGCACTGACCCGCCGCCACCCGGACGGATCCGAGGCGATCCTCGTCGACGCCACCCTGGGCGCGGGCGGTCATGCGGAGCGGTTCTTGACCGAACTGCCCGGTCTACGGCTGATCGGGCTGGACCGCGATCCCAGCGCCCTGGACATCGCCCGGGCGCGGCTAGCGCGATTTGCCGACCGAGTCACGTTGGTGCACACGCGGTATGACGGCATCGAAGACGCCCTGGCCGAATCTGGTTATGGCGCAATCGAATCCATCGACGCGGTGCTATTCGACCTCGGCGTCTCGTCCATGCAGCTCGACCGGGCAGAGCGCGGGTTCGCCTACGCCCAGGACGCGCCGTTGGACATGCGGATGGATCCGGAGTCCTCGCTGACCGCGGCCGACATCCTCAACACCTACGACGAGGCGGCGATCGCGACGATCCTGCACCGCTTCGGCGAGGAGCGGTTCGCGCGTCGCATCGCGGCGCATATCGTGCGCCAGCGCGCTCGCGCCCCGTTCACCTCGACCTCCGAGCTGGTGGAGCTGCTCTACCAAGCGATTCCGATTCCGGCCCGGCGCACCGGCGGGCATCCGGCCAAGCGCACATTTCAGGCGCTGCGCATCGCGGTCAACGACGAGCTGGATTCGCTGCGCAGCGCGGTTCCGGCCGCGTTGGGCGCGCTTACGGTCGCCGGGCGCATGGTGGTGCTGGCCTATCAGTCGCTGGAAGACCGCATCGTCAAACGCGAGTTCGCCGACGCGGTCGCGTCGCGCACGCCGGTCGACCTCCCGGTCGAGCTGCCCGGTCGCGGGCCGCGGTTCCGGTCGTTGACGCGTGGGGCCGAACGCGCAGATGCCGCTGAGATCGAACGCAATCCGCGCAGCAACGCGGTGCGATTGCGAGCCGTGCAACGGGTGGAACACGACGAACCACAGCGCCAGGGGATCGGGAAGGGCTTCGCATGAAAACCAAGCGCGAGACGCCGAAACGCGCACGCGGCACTGATCTTCGGCGTGGGCGCGACGGAGCCACCCGCAAGAGTGGGCGCGGCACGACTGAGCCGGTGTCGCGCACCAGCCGGCCCGGAAAAGCTTCGGCGTCCAGCCGCGCGGCTGCGGGCGCACAATTCCGGACCGCAGACCAGTCCGAACGCCCGGCCGGTCGAACGGTCGAGCCGCCCTAAAAGCACCAGGCAAGCCAAGGCGCGAGCCAAGGCACGGAAAGCCAAGGCGCCCAGGGCTATTCGCCCTCGTCTGACTGAGCGTTTGGCGATCCGCCTAGCATCAATCGACCTGCGGCCCCACACGCTGATCAGCAAAGTCCCGTTCGTCGTGCTGATCATCGGTGCGCTCGGGCTCGGGCTCGGGCTGACCCTGTGGCTATCCACCGACTCCGCCGAACGCTCTTACCGGTTGAGCCACGTGCGCGAGAAGAACCGGATGCTGCAGCAGCAGAAGGAGTCGCTGGAACGCGAGGTCCGCGAGGCGGAGGCGGCGCCTGCGCTGGCCGAGGCGGCGCGCAAACAGGGCATGATCCCCACCAGGGACACCGCCCACCTGGTCCAAGACCCGGCCGGCAACTGGGTGGTGGTCGGGACGCCCAAGCCGGCAGACGGTGTTCCGCCACCGCCACTGAACGCCAAGATTCCCGACTTTGTTGCGCCACCGCCGCCGAACCCGGCGGCGCTGCCACCGGAAGTTTCGGTTCGCATGCAACCTGTCCCCGCTGCGCCGCTCGCACCCGCTAGGTCTGGGCCGGAGGCGCTGCTGCGGGCTCCGGATGGTTCGACAACGGTGGGCGGCCAGCACCTCGCGCCGGTGGCTCCGCAGTTGCCGCCGTTGCCGGGTATGCCCGGCGGACCGGCCTTCGGGCAGCCGCCGGCTCTGATGCCGCTGCCGGGGTTGCCCGCTCCCGCGGCCCCCGCCGTTGCCCCGGTGCCCGCAGAAGTCCCGATTCCGATCGGCGGATTACCCGTACCGGCGCAGCTGCCCGCCCCGCTGCCGCCCGAGGTGCCAATTCCGGTGCAACGCGGTGGGGCGCCGATTGCGCCCTGGGTTGGCGGACCGCTCATTCCCGGGGCGTCGGTGCTGCCGCCGGCAGCACCCGGATTCGCGCCGAATAACGGCCAGCTGCCCGTGCCGCCCGCCGCTGCGACGCCGGGCGCAGCCCGGTGAGCCGCGGCGAATCACGACGGACCCGCAGATCGCAGTCGGCTCGGCCTTCGCGTGGCCCCGGTAAATCGCCGGTGGCCAAGCAGATTCGGCAATCGAAGCAAACGGGGAAGTCGGAAAAGGCCTCGGAAAAGGCCAGGGACGTCAAGGGAGCCAATAAATCCGAGGCCGCCGTACGGCCAGATGCGGGGGCCGGTCACTCGGCGCGGGAGCGTCGAACCCGCCAGGTCTTGGAAGCGGGTACCCGCGGTGCGTCCTTCGCGTTCCGGCATCGTGCCGGCAACGCGGTGATCTTGGTGCTGACGCTGGTCGCCGGCGTGCAGCTGTTCATGCTGCAGGTGACGGACGCCCCGGCACTGCGCGCGCAGGCTGCCGGGCAGCTCAAGGTCACCGACGTCGAAAAAGCCGTCCGGGGTGGCATCGTCGACCGCAATAACGCCCAACTCGCGTTCACCATCGAGTCGCGCGCATTGACATTCCAGCCCAAGCGGATTCGCGACCAATTGGAGGAGGCCAAACGCAAGAACCCGGCCGCCCCCGATCCGCAGGGCCGGTTGCAGAACATCGCCAAGGAGGTCGCGACCCGGCTGGGTAATAAGCCGGACTTCTCGACCGTGCTGAAGAAGCTGCAAAGCAACGACACCTTCGTCTATCTGGCGCGCGCCGTGGATCCTGCTGTCGCCAGCGCGATCTCGGACAAGTACCCGGAAGTGGGTTCGGAGCGTCAGGATCTGCGCCAGTATCCGGGCGGTTCGCTGGCGGCCAACATCGTCGGCGGCATCGACTGGGACGGCCACGGGCTGCTCGGACTCGAGGACAGCCTGGACTCGGTGCTCTCGGGAACCGACGGCGCGGTGACCTATGACCGCGGGTCCGACGGTGTCGTCATCCCGGGTAGCTCTCGCAACCGGCATAAGGCGGTCAACGGTTCGACCGTCCAGCTCACCATCGACGACGACATTCAGTTCTTCGTCCAGCAGCAGGTCCAGCAGGCGAAGAATGTATCTGGGGCGCACGACGTTTCGGCCGTCGTCCTGGACGCCAAGACCGGCGACGTGCTGGCCATGGCCAACGACAACACCTTCGACCCGTCCCAGGACATCGGGCGTCAGGGCGACCGGCAACTAGGCAACCTGTCGGTGTCGTCGCCCTACGAGCCGGGCTCGGTGAACAAGATCATCACCGCGTCGTCGGTCATCGAATACGGCCTGTCCAACCCCGACGAGGTGCTGCAGGTGCCGGGCTCGATCCAAATGGGCGGCGTCAGCATCCACGACGCCTGGGACCACGGTGTGATGCCGTATACCACCACGGGCATCTTCGGGAAATCGTCCAACGTCGGCACCCTGATGCTGGCGCAGCGCGTCGGCCCGGAACGTTTCTACGACATGGTTCGTAAGTTCGGGCTGGGTCAGCGCACCAACGTCGGGTTGCCTGGCGAAAGCGCTGGGCTGGTCCCGCCCATTGACCAATGGTCGGGCAGCACCTTCTCGAACTTGCCGATCGGCCAAGGCCTTTCGATGACCTTGCTGCAGATGACCGACATGTACCAGACCATCGCCAACGACGGGCTGCGGATCCCGCCGCGGATCATCAAGGCCACCATCGCCGCTGACGGCACCCGGACCGAGGAACCCCGTCCGGAGGGGGTTCGGGTAGTCTCCCCGCAGACCGCACAGACCGTGCGCGGCATGTTGCGCGCTGTCGTGCAACACGATCCGATGGGCTACCAACAGGGCACCGGCCCGTCGGCGGCGGTTCCCGGCTATCAGATGGCCGGCAAGACCGGCACCGCCCAGCAGATCAACCCCGGTTGTGGCTGCTACTTCGACAACGTCTACTGGATCACCTTCGCCGGAATGGCCACGGTCGACAATCCGCGCTACGTGATCGGCATCATGATGGACAACCCGGAGCGCAATGCCGACGGCACCCCGGGACACTCGGCGGCCCCGCTGTTCCACAACATCGCCGGCTGGCTGATGCAGCGTGAGAATGTCCCGCTGTCACCGGATCCGGGCCCAATGCTGACCCTGCAAGCCACCTGAACGGACCCAAAATCCGCGCCAGCAGCGCGGATTCGCGGGCGTGCTACGGTCGGACTCGATAGCGTCTAGGGTTCCGGCGTGCGAGCGTGACTGGTCCGAGCGACGCCACCGCGCCTTTGGATGAGGTGCGGTCATCTGAACGGACAAAAGCCTGGAGGATCTCCGGCGGCGCGCCGCGCGCCGTCGAGAAGGTCCGCGCATGTTCGCTCTTTTCGTTCTGTTTCTCGTTGCTTTGGCTGCCGGCGCGCTGGGCGGCCTGGTCGGCACCGGATCGTCGTTGGTGCTGCTGCCGATCCTGGTGACGATGTACGGTCCCCGAATTGCCGTGCCCGTCATGGGGATTGCGGCGGTGCTGGCCAATGTCGGCCGGGTGGCGGCCTGGTGGCGACAGATTTGTTGGCGGCCGGTGCTTGCCTACGCCCTGCCGGGCACGCCCGCGGCAGTGATCGGCGCGCACACGCTGCTGACCATCTCGCAGACGCTGGTCGACGGCGTGCTTGGCGTGTTTTTCCTCGCCATGGTGCCGGTACGCCGCATCGTGGCGGCCCGGCAGTGGCGGGTGCGGCTGTGGCAGTTGAGCATCGCGGGTGCTGTCGTCGGCTTTCTCACCGGCCTGATTCTGTCGACCGGACCGCTGTCCGTTCCGGTGTTCACCGGCTACGGGCTAAGCGGCGGAGCGTTTCTCGGAACGGAAGCAGCCAGCTCGCTGGTGCTGTACATGGGCAAGATGGCGACGTTCGGTGAGTTCGGCGCGCTCACCGGCACCGTCGTGGTCCGTGGGCTGGTGATCGGAGCGGCCCTGATGATCGGCCCCTTCCTGGCGCGCGGCATGGTGCGCCGCGTTCGCCCGCACACCTATGCGCTCTTGATCGACCTGGTGTTGCTGGCCGCCGCCGGCGGCATGTTCGTCGCGGTGTGGATGCAGTGAGGGGGGCCGGTCGTGCGGCGACGGGTTCGGGTGTGCGCTGAGGGCGGCGTCCGGACCGGAATCACGCCAGTACCGCACCCGCAAAGCCCTCAGCGCACACTCGACGAACGGGCGACCGGGTCAGCCTGCGGCGGCCGGGCTCAAGCCGCGATTGCGCGCATCGATCTGTACCTGGGTGCCCGGGATCAGCCGGTCGCCGCCGGGTGCTGCAGTTGCCTGAGAGCGCACCGCGTGGGGCCGCTGCTGGTGCTCGTATCGTTTGAAGGCCGTCGCGACATCGGCGGGGTCCTCCCGCAGGGCTTGGGCAAGGAACCAGGCACCGGTCAGGGCCAGGGCGGTGCCCCGACCGGAAAGCGGCGAGGCGCAATGCGCGGAATCGCCGACCAGGACGACGCGGCCGCGGTGCCAGGTGGGCATGTGAATCTGGCTGACCGAGTCGAAGTAGAGCTCCGGGTCCTGCTGCGCAGCATTGACCAGCTCCGCGACTCTCCATTCGCTATGACCGGCGTACGCGTGTGCAACGATCTGCTTCTGGGCCGCCAGGTCATGGTAGTCGTAGTCGATCCAAGACGATCGAAACAGCAAGACTGCCAACGCTTTATCGTGATAGGCGGCGATACCGGCCAGGTGGCCCGGGAAGTTGTACATCGGGTTGTTACGCCCGGCTGGGACGTAATCGGGCAAATCGGCAAGTGCGGTGTAGAAGCCGAGGTGGTGAAGAAACTGCTGCTCGGGCCCGAACGTCAGCCGACGGACGGCCGAATGCATCCCGTCGGCTCCCACCACAAGGTCGTAACGGTCGGCTGCGCCCGAGCTGAAGCGAATGTCGACACCGCGATCGTCGTCGTCGATCGCTGCGATGGACTCGCGGAACCGCAGCTCTACCGATGGCCCGAGGTGGCTGTGCAGGATGTTGGTGAGGTCTTCGCGGGGGATCTCGATGTCGTCGGGGGAGTCGCCGAAGTCCTCGGGGATTTCGGCCACCACGGCGCCGGTGGCGTCGACGAACTGCACGCGCTCGGTCATGTCGATGCGGCGGTCGCGGATCTCGCCCAGCACACCCATCTTGTCGGCCACATCGATCGAGTCGCCGCGGATATCGATGGGGGATCCGTTGACCCGCAGATGGTCGGCGCGTTCGACGATCGTGACGTCGTGGCCATCGGCCCCCAGGTTGATCGCCACGCTGAGGCCGGCGACACCGGCACCGGAGACGAGAATGCGCATTGGATTAGCCCCTGTTCGCTGTAAGATACGATGTGTATCTAATGAACATAGGCTCAGGCGTTAGGAAACGCAATGTCTCTTAAGGCGATCGGCGCGCCGCAGCGGCGCCGCGGCCCGGCCTTGGAGGAGGCCTTGCTGGACGCCGCATGGGCTGAGCTGGCCGAACGCGGTTATGACGACCTGACGTTCGACGCCGTCGCCGGGCGCGCGGGCACCAGCCGGGCGGTTCTCTACCGCCGCTGGCCCAACAAGCAGGAACTGGTGCTCGCCGCGCTGGCGCACGAGGCGGCCAAGGACGCGGTGGTCGTCCCCGACACCGGCAGCCTGCGCGGCGACGTCATCTCACTGCTACAGCAGGCCAACAAGATAAGGGTCGAAACGGTGACCCTATTGCTCACCCGGCTCGGCGGTTTTTACCGGCAGACCGGCAGCAGCCTGGACGACCTCAGGGCTTTCGTGCAGGGCGGTCGCGACGCCCTGATGGACGAGATAATCCAGCGGGCCATCGACCGCGGTGAAATCCAGCCGGAGCAGGTCACCGAGCGCATCGCCCACCTGCCGGTGGACCTGTTCCGCCACGAATTGGTCATGACGCTGCAACCGCTGTCCGACGAAACCATCGAAGAGATCGTCGACACCATCTTTCTGCCCCTGTTGGACGGGCGGCTGCCCAAATCGCCGCGTTGACGTAACGCAGTCGAGTAGCGCGGGAGGACCGCATCCGCGGGGGCGCCTAGGTAGGGTGTCATGGCTGATCATGGCTAACGAAGGTGGTGAAGGGGTGTCGGTGCCGGCTGTGCTGCGTCCCAGCGCCGTCTCGGGGGCGCGATTGCCGGCGTTGGCGGCTCAGGTGGACGCGGTACTCGCGGACCGCGGTGCAGCCGTCCCGGACTTGCCGATCACCGGCGTGACGCTGCGCGCCCAAGACGTACAGCCCGGCGACCTGTTCGCGGCCCTGCCCGGCACGACCACCCACGGCGCCCGCTTTGCCGGCGACGCGGTCGCGCGCGGAGCCGTCGCAGTGCTCACCGATGCCGCCGGGGTCGACGAGATGGGGCCGCTGTCGCACACCGTGCCGACGCTGGTGCGCCCGGACCCACGCAGCGTGCTCGGCGTCCTGGCCGCCACGGTGTACGGCGACCCGTCCGACCGGCTGGCGGTGCTGGGGATCACCGGGACGTCCGGCAAGACGACGACGACGTATCTGGTCGAGTCCGGCCTGCGCGCCGCGGGCCGGGTGGCCGGGCTCATCGGAACCATCGGCATCCGCGTCGACGGTGCCGATATCCCCAGCGCCCTGACCACTCCGGAGGCACCCACCCTGCAGGCGATGTTGGCAGCGATGGCCGAACGCGGGGTGGACACCGTCGTCATGGAGGTGTCGAGCCACGCGCTGGCGCTCGGCCGAGTCGACGGCACTCATTTCGCGGTCGGGGGCTTCACCAACCTGTCCCGCGATCATCTGGACTTTCACCCGACCATGGCCGACTACTTCGACGCCAAGGCGCTGCTGTTCGACCCGGACTCAGCGCTGCGCGCGGATACGGCCGTGGTCTGTATCGACGACGATGCCGGGCGCGCGATGGCGGCCCGGGCCGGTGACGCGATCACCGTCAGCGCCGAGGGCCAGCCCGCGGATTGGCGCGCGGTGGACGTGGCGTCGCTGGGCGCCGGGGGACAGGAGTTCACCGCGGTCGGGCCGGACGGGGCTGCGCACCGGGTTGGCATCCGGCTGCCGGGCCGCTACAACATCGCCAATTGCCTTGTCGCGCTTGCAATTCTGGACGCAGCCGGAGTTCCTGCGGAGCGGGCATCGCCGGGGCTGCTGCAAACCCGGGTTCCCGGGCGACTCGAAGAGATCGACTGCGGTCAGGATTTCCTTGCCTTGGTCGACTACGCCCACAAGCCGGGCGCGTTGCGGGCGGTGCTGACCACCCTGCTGCAGCCTGGTCGCCGGCTGGCGGTGGTATTCGGCGCCGGGGGCCAGCGCGATCCGGGTAAACGGGCGCCGATGGGCGCGATCGCGGCCGAGCTGGCCGACTTGGTCGTCGTCACCGACGACAACCCGCGCGGCGAGGATCCCGCCGCGATCCGGCGCGAGATCCTGGCGGGCGCGGCCGGGGCAGCAACACAAGTGGTCGAGATCGGGGACCGGCGCGCGGCCATCCAACACGCGGTCGCTTGGGCGGGCCCCGGCGATGTGGTCGTGATCGCCGGCAAAGGCCACGAAACCGGGCAACGCGGGGCCACCGAGACGCGCCCATTCGACGACCGGGTGGAGCTGGCGGAAGCTCTGCGGGGCCTCGAGGCGCGGCGATGATCGACATGACGGTCGCCCAGATCGCCGAAATCGTCGGCGGCACACTGGCCGACATCTCGCCGGAGGCCGCCGCGGAACTCCACGTCACCGGCTCCGTCGAATTCGACTCCCGCGCCGTCGGTCCCGGCGGACTGTTTCTGGCATTGCCCGGGGCGCGATCGGACGGGCACGATCATGCGGCCTCGGCGGTAGCGGCCGGCGCGGTAGCGGTGCTGGCCGCCCGTCCGGTCGGGGTGCCCGCCATCGTGGTGGCCCCGCGTACCGCAGACGACGGCCGGGCCGGGGTGCTCGAGCATGACGCCGACGGCTCGGGCGCGGCGGTGCTGGCAGCGCTGGCCAGGCTGGCCACGGCGGTGGCCGCCGAACTGGTGGCCGAGGGCCTAGTGATCGTCGGGATCACCGGCTCGTCGGGGAAAACATCGACCAAAGACTTGGTGGCCGCTGTCCTGGCCCCACTGGGGGAAGTGGTGGCCCCGCCGGGGTCGTTCAACAACGAGCTGGGCCATCCCTGGACGGTGTTGCGTGCGACGCCGCGCACCGACTACTTGATTCTGGAGATGTCGGCCCGTCATCCTGGCAATATCGCGGCGCTGGCGCAGATCGCCCCGCCCGCCATCGGGGTGGTGCTCAACGTCGGCACCGCGCACCTGGGTGAGTTCGGCTCGCGCGAGGCCATCGCGCAGACCAAAGCCGAACTGCCGCAATCAGTTTCAGCATCAGGGGCGGTCATCCTCAACGTCGACGACCCGATCGTCGCCGCGATGGCCCAACTGACCGAGGCCTGGGTGATCCGGGTCAGCCGGGCGCCCACTACCGAATCGGGTCCCAGCGATGTGTGGGCCGAAGGCGTGTCGCTGGACGAATTGGCCAGGCCGCGTTTTACGTTGCATGCCAAAGGCACCCAAGCGGAGGTCCAACTCGGGGTGTACGGCGACCATCAAGTCACGAATGCGCTGTGCGCGAGCGCCGTCGCATTGCAGTGCGGTGCCAGCGTCGAGCAGGTAGCCGACGCGCTGGCCGCGGCGGGCCCGGTATCGCGGCACCGGATGCAGGTGACCACCCGCGCCGACGGGGTCACGGTGATCGACGACGCCTACAACGCCAACCCCGACTCGATGCGCGCCGGGCTGCAGGCCCTGGCCTGGATTGCCCACGGCGGGCAGCAGCCGGGCTCGAACCCCCGGCGCAGCTGGGCGGTGTTGGGCGAAATGGCCGAGCTTGGCGAGGATGCGATAACCGAGCATGATCGCATCGGCCGGCTCGCGGTGCGCTTAGATGTGTCTCGACTTGTTGTCGTGGGAATGGGGAGATCAATGAGCGCCATGCACCACGGAGCGGTCATGGAGGGCTCCTGGGGCGCTGAGGCGGTAAACGTGGCCGACAGCGATGCCGCCCTGGCGTTGTTGCGGGCCGAAGTGCAACCCGGTGACGTGGTTCTGGTCAAGGCCTCCAATGCGGCCGGGCTGGGCGCCTTGGCCGAGGCGCTGACCGCCGATGCTGGGGCTCGACCGTGAGACAGATCCTCATCGCCGTCGCCATCGCGCTGACCGTGTCGATCCTGCTGACTCCCGCGCTGATTCGACTGTTCACCAAGCAGGGCTTCGGTCATCAGATCCGCGAGGACGGCCCGCCCAGCCACCACACCAAACGCGGCACCCCGTCGATGGGCGGCGTGGCGATTTTGGCCGGCATCTGGGCCGGGTACCTCGGCACCCACTTGGCCGGGCTGGCGTTCGACGGCGAGGGAGTGTCCGCGTCGGGCCTGCTGGTGCTGGGTTTGGCCACGATCTTGGGCGGCGTCGGATTTCTCGACGACCTGATCAAGATCCGCAGATCACGCAATTTGGGATTGAACAAGACGGCCAAGACGGTCGGGCAGATCGGCGCCGCGGTGCTGTTCGGCGTGCTGGTGTTGGGATTCCACAATGCCAATGGCTTGACGCCGGCCAGCCCGGATCTGTCCTATGTGCGTGAAATCGCCACCGTCGCACTGACTCCGGCGTTGTTCGTGCTGTTCTGCGTGGTCGTCGTCAGCGCCTGGTCGAACGCGGTCAACTTCACCGACGGATTGGACGGGCTGGCCGCGGGCTGCATGGCGATGGTCACCGGTGCCTACGTGTTGATCACCTTCTGGCAGTACCGCAACGCCTGCGTCAGCGCGCCGGGGCTGGGCTGCTACAACGTCCGCGACCCGCTGGATCTCGCGCTGATCGCGGCCGCCACCGCCGGGGCGTGCATCGGCTTTCTGTGGTGGAACGCCGCGCCGGCCAAGATCTTCATGGGCGACACCGGATCGTTGGCGCTCGGCGGCATCATCGCGGGCTTGTCGGTCACCAGCCGCACCGAAGTCCTTGCGGTGGTGCTGGGTTCGCTGTTCGTCGCCGAGGTCAGTTCGGTGGTGCTGCAGATCCTCGCCTTCCGCACCACCGGGCGCCGGGTGTTCCGAATGGCGCCCTTCCACCACCATTTCGAGTTGAGCGGCTGGGCCGAAACGACGGTGATCATTCGCTTCTGGCTGCTCACCGCGATCACCTGCGGTCTGGGCGTGGCCCTGTTCTACGGCGAGTGGCTAGCCGCGATAGGTGCCTGACGTGACCGGGCTCGAGCCCCTGGTACCCGGTGCACCCGTGCTGGTGGCCGGAGCGCGGGTGACGGGGCGGGCAATCCTGGCCGCGCTCAGTCGATTCGGGGCCGCGGCAACGCTGTGCGACGATGACCCGGCCATGCTGCGCCCGTACACCGAGCGTGGCGTCCCGACGGTGACCATGTCGGCCGCGGTCACCCAGATCGCCGAGTACGCGCTGGTCGTCACCAGCCCCGGTTTTCAGTCGTCGGCTCCGGTGCTGGCCGCGGCGACGGCGGCGGGCATACCGATCTGGGGCGACGTCGAGTTGGCCTGGCGGTTGGATGCGGCGGGCCACTACGGCCCGCCACGACGCTGGCTGGTGGTGACCGGTACCAACGGCAAGACCACGACGACGTCGATGCTGCACGCCATGTTGACGGCCGGGGGCCGACGCAGCCTGCTGTGCGGCAACATCGGCGATCCCGTGCTCGATGTGCTGGAGCAACCCGCCGACTTGCTGGCCGTCGAACTGTCCAGCTTCCAGCTGTACTGGGCACCGTCGCTGCGGCCCGAGGCCGGAGTGGTGCTCAACATCGCCGAGGACCACCTGGACTGGCATTCGACGATGGCCGAGTACACCGCGGCCAAGGCCCGGGTGCTCAACGGGCGGGTCGCGGTGGTCGGGCTGGACGACAGTAGGGCCGCCGCCTTGCTGGACACCGCGCCAGCACCGGTGCGGGCCGGCTTCCGGCTCGGCGAGCCGGCCAGGGGAGAACTCGGCGTGCGCGACGGGCAGCTGGTGGATCGCGCGTTCGCCGACGACCTGTCGCTGTTGCCGGTCGCGTCCATACCGGTACCGGGGCCGGTCGGAGTGCTCGACGCCCTGGCCGCCGCGGCCCTGGCCCGCAGCGTGGATGTGCCCGCGGAGGCGATCGCCGAGGCGGTCGCGTCGTTTCAGGTCGGTCGGCATCGGGCCGAGGTGGTGTTGGTTGCTGACGGCATCAGATACGTCGACGACTCCAAAGCCACCAATCCGCACGCCGCCGAGGCGTCGATCATGGCTTACCCACGCGTGGTGTGGGTGGCCGGCGGTTTGCTGAAGGGCGCCTCGCTCGACGCCGAAGTCGCCAGAGTCGCATCGCGGCTGGTCGGTGCGGTGCTCATCGGGCAGGACCGCCAAGAGGTTGCAGAGGCGTTATCGCGACACGCGCCGGATGTCCCCGTCGTCCAGGTTGTGACAGGCGAGGATGCTGATATGAATGCGACTGCTGTGGTCCCTGATGCAGATGTGACAGATGATTCTGGCGGCGAGAATCTCGGCACTCGGGTCATGACCGCGGCGGTCGCCGCAGCTCGCGACTTGGCCACGCCGGGCGACACGGTGTTGTTGGCGCCGGCCGGCGCATCGTTCGACCAGTTCAAGGGTTATGCCGACCGCGGGGACGCATTCGCCGCCGCCGTACGCGCTGCGCGTCGGTAGGCGGGTGTGGCTAACGCGCTGACCCGGCGGCTGCGCCGGGGTAAAGCAACCAACGAGACCGCGCCGGCCGAGCAGGCCACCGCCCCGGATTCCGACGCCGAGACAAGCACCGACGCAATCGAAACTCCTGGTCGCGACGATGACACGGCGGCGGCGAAGACCCCGCAGCCGAAAAAGGCACAGCTCAGCAGCCAGGCATGGGGTCCACGCGGCCGATTCGGCGCGTGGCTGGGCCGGCCCATGACCTCGTTTCACCTGATCATCGCCGTCGCCTCGTTGTTGACGACGCTCGGCCTGATCATGGTGCTGTCGGCGTCCGGCGTGCGGTCCTACGGCGTCGACGGTTCGGCGTGGGTGATCTTCGGCAAGCAGGTGCTCTGGACGATCGTCGGACTCGTCGGGGCCTACGTCGCGATGCGGATGTCGGTGCGGTTCCTGCGGCGGATCGCCTTCACCGGATACGTCGTCACCATCATTTTGCTGGTGCTGGTGCTGGTTCCCGGTATCGGCAACCTGGCCAACGGCTCCCGGAAGTGGTTCGTCATCGCGGGCTTCTCAATGCAGCCCTCCGAGCTGGCGAAGATCGCGTTTGCCATCTGGGGTGCCCATCTGCTGGCCGCTCGCCGGATGGAGCGGGCCTCGCTGCGCGAGATGCTGATCCCGTTGGCGCCGGCCGCGATCATCGCGCTGGCGTTGATCGTGGCCCAACCCGACCTCGGTCAGACGGTTTCGCTGGGCATCATTCTGCTGGCCCTGCTGTGGTACGCCGGGCTGCCGCTGCGGGTTTTCGGTACCTCGCTGCTGGCGGTGTTTATGGCCGGCGCAGTTCTGGCGATGTCGGCGGGATACCGATCAGACCGGGTGCGGTCCTGGCTCGACCCCGACAACGACCCCCAGGACACCGGCTACCAGGCCCGTCAGGCCAAGTACGCGCTGGCCCACGGCGGCATCTTCGGCGACGGCCTCGGCCAGGGCACCGCCAAATGGAACTACCTGCCCAACGCGCACAACGACTTCATCTTCGCGATCATCGGCGAGGAACTGGGGTTCGTCGGGGCGTTCGGACTGCTCGCGCTCTTCGGGCTCTTCGCCTACACCGGGATGCGGATCGCGCGCCGATCGGCCGACCCGTTCCTGCGATTGCTGACCGCGACCACCACGATGTGGGTGTTGGGCCAGGCGTTCATCAACATCGGCTACGTGATCGGCGTCCTACCGGTCACCGGCCTGCAGTTGCCACTGATATCGGCTGGTGGAACATCAACTGCTGCAACACTTTTCATGATAGGGCTAATGGCGAACGCGGCTCGGCACGAGCCGGAGGCGGTGGCCGCGCTGCGCGCCGGCCGTGAGGACAAGGTGAACCGGCTGCTGCGGCTGTCGCTGCCCGAGCCGTATGTGCCGACCCGTCTCGAGACGTTCCGCGATCGCAAGCGCACTCGCCCGCAACCGACCCGGTCGCCCGCCCAAGGTGCCGCCCGCAAGTCGGCTCAACCGCCCGCGCGCAAGCCCTCGCGCAAATCCGATCCGGCGCTGCGGCCGGTGTTACCCCGAACAGCTGCCCGGTCTGAGGCCCGGTCTGGGTCGCGTTCAGGGCATCATGGATCAGGCCAGCGCTATGACAGTCAGGCAGCCGGCCCGCGTCAGCCTCGGCGCGCTCGTGCATTGGAAGGTCAGCGTTACGGGTGAACAACACGGTCAGGGAGCCGACCGGCGGGCAGGGGGTTAGTCCCTCGCCCGCCGGTGCCGCGTTGTCGGTCGTGCTGGCCGGCGGCGGTACCGCCGGCCATGTCGAGCCCGCGATGGCCGTCGCCGACGCGCTGTCCGCCCTAGACCCAGACGTCCGGATCACCGCCCTGGGCACCGCGCGTGGGCTGGAGACCCGGCTGGTGCCCGAGCGCGGCTACCACCTCGAGCTGATCACACCGGTTCCGCTGCCCCGCAAACCCAGCGGCGACCTGGCCCGGCTGCCACCGCGAGTGTGGCGTGCCGTCCGGGAGACCCGCGCAGTGCTCGATGCCGTGCACGCCGACGTGGTGATCGGCTTCGGCGGATATGTGGCGTTGCCGGCCTACCTGGCCGCCCGCGGCATCCCCGGGGTTCGGCGCCGGATCCCGGTGCTGATTCACGAAGCCAACGCCCGCGCCGGGATTGCCAACCGCGTTGGTGCTCGCACCGCCGACCGAATCTTGTCCGCGGTGCCCGGTTCCGGGCTGCGGCGCGCCGAGGTGGTCGGGGTCCCGGTCCGGGCCGCCATCACCTCGTTGGATCGCGCGGCGCTGCGGACCGAAGCACGCAGGCACTTCGGCTTCGACGACGACGCACGGGTGCTGCTGGTATTCGGTGGTTCGCAGGGCGCCGTCTCACTCAATCGGGCGGTCTCCGCGGCCGCCGCCGGTCTGGCCGCCGCCGGCGTGGCCGTATTGCACGCTCATGGGCCCAAAAACACCCTCGAGCTGCGCGCACCCCAGACCGGCGAACCGCCCTACGTCGCGGTGCCGTATCTGGACCGCATGGACCTCGCCTACGCCGCCGCCGACCTGGTGATCTGCCGGTCCGGGGCGATGACGGTTGCCGAAGTGTCCGCCGTCGGCCTGCCCGCTATCTATGTGCCGCTGCCGATCGGCAACGGCGAACAGCGGCTCAACGCACTGCCGGTGGTCAACGCCGGTGGGGGGATGATCGTCGCTGACGCGGATCTGACCGGCGACCTGGTGGCCCGGGAGGTCGCGGGTCTGCTCACCGATCCACCCCGGCTGGCGGCGATGACGTCGGCCGCCGCGCGGGTGGGACATCGGGATGCGGCACGTCAGGTCGCCGAGGCGGCACTGGACATCGCGCGAAGGGCGCGTGATAGGGGGCCGGCGACCAGGGGACGACGGTGAGCGCCGAGCAATTGCCGCCCGAGCTGCGGCGAGTGCACATGGTGGGCATCGGGGGAGCCGGAATGTCGGGCATCGCCCGCATCTTGCTGGACCGCGGCGGGATGGTGTCCGGCTCGGACGCCAAGGAGTCGCGCGGCGTGCATGCGCTGCGGGCCCGGGGCGCGCTGATCCGCATCGGACACGACGCCTCGTCCCTGGACCTGCTGCCTGGCGGTGCCACTGCGGTCATCACCACCCGCGCCGCCATCCCGAAGACCAATCCCGAGCTCGTCGAGGCCCGGCGCCGGGGCGTTCCGGTGGTGTATCGACCGGCCGTGCTGGCCAAGCTGATGGACGGGCTCACCACCCTGATGGTCACCGGCACGCACGGCAAGACGACGACGACGTCGATGCTGATCGTGACGCTGCAGCATTGCGGGCGCGATCCGTCGTTCGCGGTGGGCGGTGAGCTCGGCGAGGCCGGAACCAACGCGCACCACGGCAGCGGGGACTGCTTCGTCGCCGAGGCCGACGAAAGCGACGGCTCGCTGCTGGAGTACACGCCCAACGTCGCGGTGGTCACCAACATCGAAAGCGATCACCTGGACTTCTACGGCAGCACCGACGCGTACGTCGCGGTGTTCGACTCGTTCGTCGAGCGGCTTGCCCCGGGCGGGGCGCTGGTGGTGTGCACCGACGACCCCGGGGCGGCCGGGCTGGCCCAGCGCTCGACCGAACTGGGGATTCGGGTGCTGCGCTACGGGTCTGCATCGCAAGAGGGGCAAGACCAGGACTTGGCGGCCACGTTGCTGTCCTGGGAGCAACACGGCACCGAAGCCGTCGCGCACATTCAGTTGACCGGCGAACCCGTACGGGTGATGCGGCTGTCGGTGCCCGGACGGCATATGGCGCTCAACGCGCTGGGCGCGCTGCTGGCCGCAATCGAAGTCGGCGCCCCGGTTGACGACGTGCTCGACGGGCTGGCCGGATTCGAGGGCGTGCGGCGCCGACTCGAGCTGGTCGGGACCTCGGGCGTGGGCAAGGCGTCGGTGCGGGTCTTCGACGACTATGCCCACCATCCGACCGAGATCAGCGCCACGCTTGCCGCGGTCCGCACGGTGCTCGATCAGAGCGACGGCGGTCGATCGCTGGTGGTGTTTCAGCCCCATTTATATTCGCGGACAAAGGCTTTCGCTGCCGAATTTGGTCGCGCGCTGGACGCCGCCGACGAGGTCTTCGTCCTCGACGTCTACGGCGCACGCGAACAGCCGCTTGCCGGTGTCAGCGGAGCCACTGTCGCCGGGCACGTCAGTGTGCCCGCGCGCTACCTCCCGGATTTCTCCGCGGCCGCCGAACAAGTGGCTGCCGCCGCCGGCCCGGGCGACATCATCGTCACGATGGGTGCCGGCGATGTGACCTTGCTGGGACCCGAGATCGTGACCGCGCTGCGGGTGCGGGCTAATCGCAGCGCTCCCGGTCGGCCCGGGGTATTGCAATGACCGAGCCGAACGACGTCACCCCGACCGACGTGGTCGCTGACTCGGCCGCCGAACCCCTTGAGCCGGCTGAACCGGCCGCCGAGTCGCCCGACAGCGCCATTACCGAGCCGATCTTCGTCGAAAACGCTCAGCCGCAAGACGATGAAACGCCGGAAGATGAGGGCGAATTCGAGGGTCCGCGGCGTCGGGCCCGTCGGGAACGGGCCGAGCGCCGTGTGGTGCAGGCCCGCGCCACCGCGATCGAGGACGCTCGTCGTGACGCCAAACGCCGGGCCAGCGGACGCATTGTCAATGAGCCTAAACCCGTTGGGCGGGGCGTCGTTCGAGGCCTGAAGATGCTGCTCGCGACGGTGCTGCTGGTCATCGTCGGGGTCGGGCTCGCGCTGATCCTCTACTTCACGCCCGCGATGTCGGCCCGCAATATCGTCGTCACCGGGACCGGGGCGGTGTCCCGCGAAGAGGTGCTGGACGCCGCGCAGGTGCGGATCGGCACACCACTGCTGCAGATCAACACCAACCAGGTCGCCGACCGGGTGGCGGCCATCCGCCGGGTGGCCAGCGCCCGGGTGCAGCGTCAGTACCCGTCGGCGCTGCGGATCACCATCGTCGAGCGAGTGCCGGTGGCAGTCAAGGACTTTCCGGACGGCCCGCACCTGTTTGACCGCGACGGCGTCGATTTCGCGACCGGGCCGCCGCCGCCGGCGTTGCCGTATATCGACGTCCCCGATCCAGGGCCGGACGATCCGACCACCAAGGCCGCGTTACAGGTGTTGTTGGCGTTGCGCCCAGAGGTCGCCGGTCAGGTGGGTCGGATTGCGGCGCCTTCGGTCGCCTCGATCACCCTCACCCTCGGCGACGGTCGAGTGGTGATCTGGGGGACCACCGACCGCACCGAAGAGAAGGCCGAAAAGCTGGCCGCGCTGTTGACCCAGCCGGGCAAGACCTACGACGTGTCGAGTCCCGACCTGCCGACGGTCAAGTAACGCAACCGCGGCCAGCCCGGCGTACGACGCCGACAGCCAGGCTGGCGTGGCGTTCGGTGCAGCAAGAAATTTGCGCGACGCGTTTCGGCGCGCCTGCCGGGTTAGCGCGCGCCATGCCCATACCGTTCTGGTTGCGCGGAACTACTTGACATAACTCTAACTCTCAGGTTGAGGTTGAGGGTTTGCCAGGGGAACCGCCCCAGTACGCGAGGAACCCCGCCGGGGAGACTTGAGCCCACCAGGGAGGAAGACGAATGATGACCCCCCCGCATAACTATCTGGCCGTCATCAAGGTCGTGGGTATCGGTGGTGGCGGCGTCAACGCCGTCAACCGGATGATCGAACAGGGCCTCAAAGGCGTTGAGTTCATCGCCATCAACACCGACGCGCAGGCGCTGTTGATGAGTGATGCCGACGTCAAGCTCGACGTTGGCCGCGACTCCACCCGCGGGCTGGGTGCCGGCGCTGACCCAGAGGTGGGACGCAAGGCCGCCGAGGACGCCAAAGACGAGATCGAAGAGCTGCTGCGCGGGGCGGACATGGTGTTCGTCACCGCCGGCGAAGGTGGCGGAACCGGCACCGGCGGCGCGCCCGTGGTCGCCAGCATCGCCCGCAAGCTGGGCGCGTTGACCGTCGGGGTGGTCACCCGGCCGTTCTCGTTCGAGGGCAAACGGCGCGGCAACCAGGCGGAGGTCGGCATCTCCTCGCTGCGGGAGAGCTGCGACACCCTCATCGTGATCCCTAACGACCGACTGCTGCAGATGGGCGATGCCGCGGTATCGCTGATGGATGCGTTCCGCAGCGCCGACGAGGTGCTGCTCAACGGCGTGCAGGGGATCACCGACCTGATCACCACGCCTGGCCTGATCAATGTCGACTTCGCCGACGTCAAGGGCATCATGTCCGGCGCGGGCACCGCGTTGATGGGCATCGGCTCGGCGCGCGGCGAGGGCCGTTCGCTCAAGGCCGCCGAGATCGCCATCAACTCGCCGCTGTTGGAAGCCTCGATGGAGGGCGCCCAGGGCGTGCTGATGTCGATCGCCGGCGGCAGCGACCTGGGCCTGTTCGAGATCAATGAGGCGGCTTCGCTGGTACAGGACGCCGCGCATCAAGACGCCAACATCATCTTCGGCACCGTCATCGACGACTCGCTGGGCGACGAGGTGCGTGTCACCGTCATCGCCGCGGGCTTTGACGCCACCGGCGCTGGCCGCAAGCCCGTCCTCGGCGCCAATGCCGGTGAGACGAACGGCGGCGCGCACCGGATCGAGTCGGCCAAGGCCGGCAAGCTCACCTCGACGCTGTTCGAGCCGGTCGATGCCGTCAGCGTGCCGGTGCACACCAATGGCGCGACGCTGAGTATCGGTGGCGATGACGACGACGTCGATGTGCCGCCGTTCATGCGCCGCTGAGCTCATCGCCGCGCCGGATACTGGTCAGGTGACTGTCCGCATCCGGCGAGTGACCACTACGCGCGCCGGTGGCATCTCCAAGCCGCCGTTCGACACCTTCAACCTCGGCGACCACGTCGGCGATGACCCGGTGGCCGTGACCGCCAACCGCGCCCGGCTGGCCGCGGCCATCGGATTGGGCGCCGACCGGGTGGTGTGGATGAACCAGGTGCACGGGGATCGCGTCGCGGTGATCGACGAACCGACAGCTGCCGTGATCGATAACACCGACGCCTTGGTCACCCGCATACCCCGACTGGCACTGGCGGTGGTGACCGCCGACTGCGTGCCGTTGCTGATGGCCGATGCTCGTGCCGGTGTCGCCGCGGCCGTGCACGCCGGTCGGGTCGGGGCGCAGCGCGGAGTAGTGATGCGCGCGGTGACGGCGATGCTGGAGCTGGGCGCCCGCGCCGGCGACATCTCGGCGCTGCTGGGTCCGGCGATCAGCGGCCGTAACTACGAAGTGCCCGCGGCGATGGCCGACGAGGTCGAGGCGGTCCTGCCCGGCAGCCGAACCACCACCGCGGCCGGAACGCCGGGACTCGACCTTCGCCTCGGAATCGCTTGCCAGCTAAGGAATTTAGGCATCACCTCAATCGACATCGATCCCCGCTGCACGATGGCTGACGCCAACCTGTTCAGTCATCGCCGGAACGCGCCGACCGGGCGGCTGGCGTCACTGGTCTGGATGGAGTGACGGCAATGGCAGTGGGCCCGTCGGACCCGCAATCAAGGGACAGCATCCGCGAATCGGAATTGACTCATGCCTTGGCGGCGGTACGTTCGCGACTAGCGATGGCCGCAGAACGGGCGGGTCGCAATGTCGGCGAAATTGAACTGGTCGCTATTACCAAATTCTTTCCGGTAACCGACGTTGCGATTTTGTCTCGATTGGGTTGTCGTTCAGTCGGCGAATCGCGGGAACAAGAAGCGTCGGCAAAGGTGGCCGACCTCACTCGGTTGGTTGCGGCTTCCCCCCGAACGGATTCCCGAGAAGTGCACTGGCACATGGTGGGCCGGATTCAACGAAACAAAGCCCGATCGCTGGCCCGTTGGGCGCACACCGCGCACTCGATTGATAGCTCGCAACTGGTATCCGCCCTGGATCGGGCGGTGACGGCGACGCTGGCCGACGGCCAACGGGAAAATCCACTCCGCGTGTACGTTCAGGTCAGCCTGGACGGAGATGTGTCCCGCGGCGGCGTCGACGTGATGACGCCCGGGGCGGTCGACGAGGTGTGTGCGCAGGTCGAGGACGCGGACGGTCTGCAGTTGATCGGGTTGATGGCCATCCCGCCGCTGGACTGGGATCCCGAGAAAGCATTTGGGCGGCTGCAATCGGAGCACCGCCGCACGCTCGAATCGCATCCAAATGCAGTTGGGTTGTCCGCGGGCATGTCGAACGACTTCGAAATCGCCGTAAAACATGGTTCGACGTGTGTGCGTGTCGGTACCGCGCTATTGGGCCCGCGACGGCTACCGTCACCCTGAGTAGTCACTGTAGTCACACCTTCATCACAGACATCAATAATCCCAGGGGCTAGAAGGGGTCACACCAGATGAGCACACTCCACAAGGTCAAGGCCTATTTCGGTATGGCCCCAATGGACGACTACGAGGACGAGTACTACGACGACCGCGCGCCCTCCCGCGGTTTCCCGCGCCCGCGGTTCGACGACGAGTACGGCCGGTACGAGGGACGCGAGTACGACGACCCACGCAGCGCCCCGGCGGAGTACGCGCCGCCCAGCTACCGCGGCGGCTACGCCGAGGAGCCTCGGTACGCCCCCGGCCAGCCCCGTGAGTTCGACCGTCCCGACATGGGTCGGCCGCGCCTCGGGTCGTGGTTGCGCGGTTCCACCCGCGGAGCGCTGGCGATGGATCCGCGTCGGATGGCGATGATGTTCGAAGAAGGTCACCCGTTGTCGAAGATCACCACGCTGCGGCCCAAGGACTACAGCGAGGCGCGCACCATCGGTGAGCGCTTCCGTGACGGCACCCCCGTCATCATGGATCTGGTGTCGATGGATAACGCCGACGCGAAACGGCTGGTCGACTTCGCGGCCGGCCTGGCCTTCGCGTTGCGTGGCTCGTTCGACAAGGTCGCGACCAAGGTGTTCCTGTTGTCGCCCGCCGACGTCGACGTGAGCCCGGAAGAGCGCCGCCGGATCGCCGAAACCGGCTTCTACGCTTACCAATAACCGCCACCAGCCCCACCCGATAGCCGGGCCGGCAGCATCGGTGACTTGCCGTTAGCCGCAGGTGAGATGTGTGCCCGCGCGGCGGGTCGGTACGCTGGCGTCAACCGCGCTTACGCGCGTCGATGACATTTCTTCGTAAGGTCGGGGCTGGTGCTGTTCTTTCAGATCCTTGGGTTTGCGCTGTTCACTTTCTGGCTGCTGCTCATCGCTCGGGTTGTCGTGGAGTTCATCCGGTCGTTCAGCCGGGACTGGCATCCCACCGGAATCACCGTGGTGATCCTGGAAATCATCATGTCCATCACCGATCCGCCGGTGAAGCTGCTGCGCCGGCTCATCCCGCAACTCACCATCGGGGCGGTCCGCTTCGACCTGTCCATCATGGTGCTGCTGTTGGTCGCGTTCATTGGCATGCAGCTCGCATTCGGGGCTGCGGCATGATCCGATCACAGCGACGGTTCGGACACGGTTTGGCTTCGGTTTGACGGGCGCGATTTAAAAATTTTAAGGATTGGGATTTTATTGCTCTTAGTGTTTGAAATTGATTCTTATTTAGTGAGCTAATCGGCGACCGCCGAGTCTGGTGTGACAGGATGGGCGGCAGTTGCACAACCGCTGCCACTCCGTTCTACACTTTCCAGAACGTTTGACAGGAACTTGAGGGGACGAACAATGCCGCTTACACCAGCCGACGTCCACAATGTGGCGTTCAGTAAGCCGCCTATCGGCAAGCGCGGTTACAACGAAGACGAGGTCGATGCATTCCTCGATCTCGTCGAGAACGAGCTGACACGGCTCATCGAAGAGAACTCCGATCTGCGTCAGCGGATCGAGGAGCTCGACCGCGATGTGGCCGCCGGTGGTGGCGCCGCTGCTGCCACTGTCGCCCAGCCCGTCGCCGCGGCTCCCGTCTTCGAGCCGGAGCCGGAGCCGGAGCCCGTCAAGCCCGCCCCGGTGGTGGCCGCAGCTCCCTCAAGCACCAACGAGGAGCAGGCCCTGAAGGCCGCCCGCGTGCTGAGCCTGGCGCAAGACACCGCCGATCGGCTTACCAGCAGCGCCCAGGCCGAGTCGGACAAGTTGCTGTCCGATGCCCGTGCCAATGCCGACCAGATCGTCAGCGAGGCCAAGCACACCGCCGAAACCACGGTCACCGAAGCTCGGCAGCGCGCCGACGCGATGCTGTCCGACGCGCAGACCCGCTCCGAAACCCAGCTGCGCCAGGCCCAGGAGAAGGCCGACGCCCTGCAGGCCGACGCAGAACGCAAGCATTCCGAGATCATGGGAACCATCAACCAGCAGCGCACAGTGCTGGAAGGGCGTCTCGAACAGCTGCGTACCTTCGAACGCGAATACCGCACCCGGCTCAAGACGTACCTGGAATCTCAGCTCGAGGAGCTTGGCCAGCGCGGATCAGCGGCGCCCGTCGATTCCAGCGCTGACGCTGGTGGGTTCGACCAATTCAACCGCGCCGGTAATTAGCCCAAGCCGTGCCGCACGTCAGGCCCAGCATCCGGTGGTAGGTTGGGCAGTCGCTTCTCGTCGGCTGGAGGATCAATGCTGATCATTGCCCTGGTATTAGCCCTGATCGGGCTTGTTGCCTTGGTATTCGCGGTCGTCACCAGCAACGAACTGGTGGCCTGGGTCTGCATCGGCGCAAGTGTTCTGGGCGTGGTGCTGCTCATCATCGACGCATTGCGGGAACGCCAGCGACACGACGCGGGCGGCGAAATCGACAGCAGCGCCGGGGAAGACGACGACTCCTACGTCGATTACCCGGAGGAAGCTGCAGACGAGGCGGAGCAGTCCGCCGAAGAGCCTGCGGATCAAGCGACTCAGCAATCGGCGGTGTCCGCCGAGGGCCGCGCCGACGACGCGGCCAAGTAGACCAGCTCAGCTCAGTTCGTCGGCGTGGCGAGCAGCTGTCGAACCTCATCGTCGCTGACCTGGTGGAAATCGCCGTAGACCTGTCCGACCGCCTCGAATCCGGGCGGCATCGTCACGCACACCACGTCGTCGGCCACCTGCGCGAGCTCCTGGCAGACCGACTGCGGCCCGACCGGGACCGCGACCACAATCGACTGCGGCCCGCCGGCCCGTATCGCCCGCACGGCGGCCAGCATGCTGGCGCCGGTGGCGATGCCGTCGTCGACCAGGATCACGATCTTGCCGTTCGGGTCGGCGACTGGCCGGCCGCCTCGATATGCCTGCTCGCGCCGCGCGAGCTCAGCCGTCTCGCTGTCGATCACCTCGCGCACCTGCTCGTCGGTGATGTGCAGGCTGGACACCACGTTGTCGTTCATCACGACGCCGCCGCCGCTGGCCAGCGCGCCCATCGCGAGCTCGGACCAGCGCGGCACGCCTAGCTTGCGGACCAGGAACACGTCCAGCGCCGCACCTAGCGCCGAGGCGATTTCCCAGGCCACCGGCACGCCGCCGCGAGCGAGCCCAAGCACCAGCACGTTGTCCTTGCCACCGTAGGTCGCTAAGTCGTCGGCCAGCGCGCAACCGGCCTCATGGCGGTCGCGAAACGTTCGTGTCGCGGTCCGCCGCAGAAAGCCACTCGGTGGTTTCATCGGTGTGCACTCCCGGCTACTGGCCTTCATCCAGCCTACGTCCGATGGCAAGTCTGCGACGGACCACGCAGTCGTCATTGGAAACACCTTGTGCGCGAACATCATCGAGACAGCGTCGGGCCTGGGGCGCCAGACCATCCTGCGGGTGGCGACAATGTGATGATGTATGGCGATTCGACTCGCACGCTCAAAGCCACCAGTTCGCCGGCTCTACCGGGTCAGCCGGTGTCGCCGTCGCCGGTCCTGGCCGCCACGTATCACCTGTCCACCGACGACACCGCCGGCCTGGACAGCTACGGCCGTAGCGCCAATCCAACCTGGCGGCAACTGGAATCGGCGCTTGCCGAGCTCGAAAGCGCAACCAGTGCACTCGTATTCAGCTCTGGTATGGCGGCCATCAGCGCCGGATTGGCCGCGCTGACCAGACCGGGCTCGGTGCTGGTCGTGCCGGCTGACGGCTACTACCAGGTGCGCCGGTATGCAGCTGAATACCTTGTGCCGGTTGGGGTCACGGTTGTCGAGGCAACCAGCGAGCAAATCTGCGAAGCCGCCGCGGGCGCCGACGTGGTTCTGGTCGAAACCCCCACCAACCCCGGACTCGACGTAGTCGACCTGCGGCATCTGGCGACGATTTGCCGCGCCAACGACGCACGTCTGATCGTCGACAACACGGCGGCCACACCGCTTGGCCAACAACCGTTGTCGCTCGGCGCTGACCTCGTGGTCGCCAGCGCCACGAAGATCCTGTCCGGCCACAGCGACGTGTTAGCCGGCTACGTAGCCGGCGACCAGCCCGACCTGATCGCCGGTGTGGAACGCCATCGGCTGCTGGCAGGTGCGATCCTGGGTGCGTTCGAGGCGTGGTTGGTGCTGCGTGGCCTGGCCAGCGCCGGACTGCGGTTCGAGCGTCAATGCCGCAATGCGCACGCCGTGGCGACGATGCTGTGTGACCATCCCAGCGTCGGTGTCGTGCGGTACCCGGGGCTGGCCGAGGATCCCGCACATCCGGTGGCAGCGGCCCAGATGAGCAGGTTCGGGGCCCTGGTTTCTGCGGAGTTCGCCGACGCCGCCGCGGTGCACGCCCTCGTACAGCGCAGCGAGCTGCTCATCGCGGCCACCAGCTTCGGCGGCCTGCACACGTGCGTGGACCGCAGAGCCCGCTGGGGAGACGATGTCGCAGACGGATTCGCCCGCATCGCATTGGGTATCGAGGACACCGACGACCTTCTCGCCGATATCGAGCAGGCGCTCGCGGCACGCGAATGACTGCGGCTGTGATGCTGGTGTCCGAGGGGGGACTTGAACCCCCACGCCCATTAGTAGGGCACTAGCACCTCAAGCTAGCGCGTCTGCCATTCCGCCACTCGGACAAGACCAACGCAAGTTGGCAGCTAAGGCTATCGGATCAGCCCGCGCGGACCCAATCCAGCTCGTCGTTGCTGAACCGCAACGATTTCGGGAACTGAGGGTTTCCCCAGGCACGTAACGTTTCCGCTCATGTCTGGTCTAATCAGCAAAATCGGCGTCGCCCTGGTCCTCGCCTTTGTCGCCGTGTCGGCGAGCGGATGTGTCGTCACCGCGGCACCTGCAGCCAACACCGCTAACTGAGCTCGGCAGCCCGCGACGGGCTTATCGAGTAGCACGGCACAACTGACGCAGCACCCGCCTGCCAGCCCGAGCGTTCGGCATTGAGCCGTCCCGCCCGGGCAATGGTAGGAAAGGGTGTTGTGACAGTTGAGACCGATAACCTGAACCACTCCAGCGATGACGTGGTCGAGGTCGTCAGCAGGTTGATCCGGTTCGACACCACCAACACCGGCGAACCCGAGACCACCCAGGGCGAAGCCGAGTGCGCGCAATGGGTCGCCGAGCAGCTCGCCGACGTCGGCTACCGCCCCGAATACCTCGAATCCGGGGCGCCCGGGCGTGGGAATGTGTTCGCCCGTCTCAAAGGTGCGGACAGCTCGCGTGGCGCGCTGCTGATCCATGGGCATCTCGACGTGGTGCCGGCCGAACCCGCCGACTGGAGCGTGCACCCGTTTTCCGGAGCGATCGAAAACGGCTATGTCTGGGGCCGCGGCGCCGTCGACATGAAAGACATGGTCGGGATGATGATCGTGGTCGCCCGCCAGCTGAAGCGGGCGGGCATCGTGCCGCCCCGCGATTTGGTGTTCGCGTTCGTGGCCGACGAGGAACACGGCGGTCGCTATGGCGCCCATTGGCTGGTCGACAATCGGCCCGATCTGTTCGACGGCGTCACCGAGGCGATCGGTGAGGTGGGTGGCTTCTCGTTGACGGTGCCACGGCCGGACGGGAGTGAACGCCGGCTCTATCTGATCGAGACGGCCGAAAAGGGCCTGTCATGGATGCGGCTGACCGCCAGGGGTACGGCCGGGCACGGCTCGATGGCGCATGACAACAACGCCGTCACCGCCGTCGCCGAGGCGGTCGCCCGGCTGGGCCGACACCGGTTTCCCCTGGTGCCGACGGACACCGTTGTGCAATTCCTGGCAGCGCTGAGCGAGGAGACCGGCCTCACGTTCGACACGGCGTCGGCCGATCTGGAGGGGATGATCGAAAAGCTCGGACCGATGGCCCGCATGCTCAAGGCCGTGCTGCACGACACCGCAAACCCGACGATGCTCAAGGCTGGTTACAAGGCCAACGTAATCCCGGCCACTGCAGAAGCGGTGATCGACTGCCGAATTCTGCCGGGTCGCAAGGCGGCGTTCGAGGCCGAGGTCGACGAGCTGATCGGCCCGGATGTTTCTCGGGAATGGATCAGGGACCTCGACTCCTATGAGACCACCTTCGACGGTGACCTGGTCGATGCCATGAACGCTGCGCTACTGGCGCTCGACCCCGACGCGCGAACGGTGCCGTATATGCTCTCCGGTGGGACCGATGCAAAAGCGTTCGCGCGCTTGGGTATTCGCTGCTTCGGCTTCAGCCCGTTGCGCTTGCCGCCGGATCTGGACTTCTCTTCGTTGTTCCACGGCGTCGACGAGCGGGTACCCATCGACGCGTTGCGGTTCGGCACCGAGGTGCTGGCCCATTTCCTGACGCACTGCTAGGGAAGAATTCGATTCGATGATACGAAAGGACCGCCCATGAGCAAGACGGCTGACCCGTACGAGGCGCTGCCCAAGCTACCGTCGTTCAGCTTGACCTCGAACTCGATCACCGATGGCCAGCCGCTGGCCACGCCGCAGATCAGCGGGATTATGGGCGCCGGGGGAGAAGACGTCAGCCCGCAACTGAGCTGGTCGGGATTCCCCCAGGAGACCCGTAGCTTCGCGGTCACCGTCTATGACCCCGACGCCCCGACGCTGTCCGGATTCTGGCACTGGGCGGTCGCCAACCTGCCCGCTGACGTCACCGAGCTGCCCGAGGACGCCGGCAGCGGAGGCGAACTTCCGGGCGAGGCGGTGCAGCTGGTCAACGATGCCGGCATGCGCCGCTATGTCGGCGCCGCGCCGCCGCCCGGCCACGGCGTGCATCGCTACTACGTCGCGGTGCACGCGGTCGACGTCGACAAGCTCGACTTGACCGAGGACGCCAGCCCGGCCTTCCTCGGGTTCAACCTGTTCCAGCACGCGATCGCGCGGGCCTACATCCACGCCACCTACGAACAGACATAGTCGACGCGCGGCAAACGCCGTGAAGCCTCGCGCGTGTGTGCTAGTCCTACCGGGCGGCAGGGTGCGCAGCGACGAGGCGTCGCGGTGGTGGCAGCTGGCCAACGTCCGGATGATGTTGGTCGCTGCCGCGTTGCGGCGCCGGCTGGGTCGCGGCGTCGAGGTGCGCCGGGTCCAGTACCGCCTTCGCGGGTGGAACAGTCCGCGTTTCGACGCGGTCGCCGACGCCAGCGCCGCGCTGGACGCCGTGCGTCACCGATTCGAACCGAAAAGCATTGTGCTGGTTGGTCATTCAATGGGTGGCCGGGTCGCGACACGGCTGGCTGCCGGTGGACAGGTCGGCGCGGTGGTCGCACTGGCGCCGTACTGGCCCCGCGACGACGGTGATCTGATTCCGTCGTCGACCCGGCTGTTGGTCGTGCACGGCACCGCTGATACCCGGACGGACCCGGAAAGCTCGCGCGTGCAGACGCTACGAGCCCGCCAGCGCGGACTGGACGCGCAGTGGGTGGGCCTCGAGGGCGCGGGTCATTCCATGCTGCGGCCGTACTTTGAATGGCACCGCCGCACCGTAGATTTCGTCGCCGACCATTTCGGACGCTGACGAACTTGGTGTGAATCGAGAGGGATGGACTGGAAATGGTGTCATCACCGATGGCTGGGTGTCGCTCAATCGTGCCGCTCGTTTCGATTTTCGCGCTGATCGCAAGCGCCACCGTCGCCGCGTGTGGTCGAGGACAACAGGCGCCCTTGGCCGATTACGCCGTCTACGCCGAATACTCGCTGTCGAACAAGCCGATGGTGGCCGGCTGGAAAACCCGCGTTTTCAACAAAAAGGAAGTTCAGGAAGGGGGGAAGATCAGCCTCGACGACCATCATCCCGACATCTTTGACGCCACCTGCCGGCTACGCGCGCCTGCGATACCTCGAGGATGCCCTGGCGCCGGACGTCGTGCCCACGGTTGACGTGATCAACGCCAGCAACGCCAAGGTGCTCTCCGTCGGCACCGGAAGCGACGCCAACGCACTCCCGAGTTTCATGGAGACGTTCTTGACGGTCAAGGACAAAGCCAACCTCGTTGTCGAGCACCAGGTTGGCGCTGAGGTGAAGGATCTCTATCTGCAGGTCAATGCGAACGGCTCGGTCTGGCACGTCAACGCTCGAATCTCGATCCAACGGCTCTAACGATTTTTCCTGCCAGAACCTTGGGTGCCCCGGCCGGATTCGGATCTGCGACACAGGCTTTCACAGCCGACTGCTTTCATGAGTTTCCGGTGGCTTCAGTCATAGACGCTGAATACGGCAACAGTCGGCAGCATTGTTCACTGGTGGTTCTGGCGGAGTCAGGGACAATGAGACCACGACCGGTTTCGCAGGCTCGGTGGGCCTGCACCGTGTGGACATTGGAGGAAGGATTCGACCATGGCTGAGCAGACGGAGCTGGCCGAGCTGCACGACATCGCGGCCAAGGAGCTAGTACAGCTCATCGAACTGGTCCTGCATGCCGGACCTGACGACGATCACGCAAAGCTGGTGGCTGCCAAGCGTTATGTCTCGGCGATCTCCAACTACACCCTGACCCGCACCGAGCACGACGATGCGTCCGTCCACGATCCCGGTGGGCTGCTATGAACGCATTCCACCACTCCGAGAAGCTTCGGCAGACGAAGACGAAAAGGGTGCATTAGGAACGAAATCCGGGTGCGTCCTAACTCGGCGGTAGCTCCCGCTCGGCCGCCGACCCGATTGCATCGCCCAGTGACGCGAATCCACCCTCATGCAGCCTGCGGGCGATGCCGTCGTGAATCTGCTTGGGCCACAAGCCTCCTCCGTAGATGAAGCCGGTGTAGCCCTGCAGCAGCGAGGCGCCCGCGGTGATGCGCTCCCACGCGTCGTCGGCGGTCTCGATGCCCCCGACGCTGATCAGCACCAGGCGATCGCCCACTCGGCCGTACAGCCGGCGCAGTACCTCGGTGGCGCGGCGTGCCACCGGTGGCCCCGAGATGCCGCCGGTGCCCAGCTCGTCGACGCCCGGCGTGACCAGGCCGTCGCGCGACACCGTGGTGTTGGTTGCCACGATGCCGGCCAGGCCCAGCTCGACGGCCAGGTCGGCGATGTCGTCGACGTCGGAATCCGAGAGGTCCGGTGCGATCTTCACCAAGACCGGTGTCGAAGTCTCGGCAAGAACGGCCGACAAGAGGGGCCGCAGCGATTCGACGGCCTGCAGATCGCGCAGCCCCGGCGTATTCGGCGAACTTACGTTGACCACCAGATACGACGCCAGTGGCCCGACCAACCGGGTGCTGGCCCGATAGTCGTCGACGGCGGCAGCGGCCGGTGTTGTTTTGGTCTTGCCGATGTTTACCCCGATCGGCACGTCGGCCCGCTGCCTGGCAAGACGGATGGCAAGCGCCCCGGCGCCGTGATTGTTGAATCCCATGCGGTTGAGCAGGGCCCGGTCGGCGGCCAGCCGGAAAAGGCGGGGAGTGGGGTTGCCGGGTTGTGGGTGTGCGGTGACGGTGCCGACCTCGGCGTAGCCGAATCCCAACGCGCCCCAGGCAAGTAGCCCCAGGCCGTCTTTGTCGAAGCCGGCTGCCAGCCCGAGCGGTCCAGGGAAACGCACCCCGAACACCGTGCTGGCCAGCGCCGGATCAGTCGGGCCCAGCAACCGGTGCAGCAACCGTCTTGGCACGCCGACGGCAGTGGCGCCGCGCAGCACGGCGAACACCAGGGTGTGGATGCGCTCGGGTGCCACCTTGAAGAACAGCCCGCGCAGCAGCCCGTACACGCGATGATCGCGTTGGCCCACCGTCACACTTCCGGCTGGTCGGGCTGCCGGTTACCGAAGCGAGACTTCTTGCGGCGCAACAATACTCGTCGACTACCGTCGGTATAAAGCCGCACCCGTGTCAGCTCCCAGCCCCGATACTCGGCCTCGATGGATAGCCGGGTGGAGGCGCTGAGCCTGGTCACTTCCGGCGGCAGGCGCAACGGCACCCACTCGTATTCGTCGGACATCTCGGTGTCCCAGCCCGCCGGTAGCGCACTGGACCGCGGCGCGCTCACGTGCCACCCGTTGCGTGCTCGATCACTTGAACTCCCGCACCGGACCCCGACACCACATACAAGGTGTCCGACGCTTCGTCAAAGGCGAGCGAGTTGGGTTGCTGCACAGTTGGGTAATGCACCTTCTCGACGGGAATTCCGGTTGACAGATCGTAACCAATGACGGCGTTGGACGCGGTTTGGGACACCCAGGCCAATCCCCGGGAGCCGGCCAGTCCGTATGGCGCGTCTCGCACCGGGTAGGCCTGCCGCAGGATCAACGGGTCGACGCCATAGACCAACAGCTCGCCGCCGCGCGTGTCGGCGACCAACACGCGGCCCAGCGGATCGGCGGCCATGGTGGTGGCGCCCCCGCCGGCCCGCAGTGCCTGCTCGGCATGACCGTTGGCGCCGATCGTCGTCACCGAAGTCTGTCCCCGATCCAGGACAACGGTCGTATCTCCTTGTGTCACAAGGAAATCTACCCGAGCAAAGATCTTGTTCCGGCTGTCGACGGTTGCAGTCGCCCCGTCGCCCGCTGGCAACGGGGCAAGGGTGTAGACCGCGCCGTCGGCGCTGCCCAACACCAGCCTGCCGTCCGCGCGTCGTGCGATTGCGGTGAAATCGGCCTGCTGAACGCCGGCGACCTGAACCTGCGCGGGGTGCCCGCTGGACAGATCAACCGCGAAGTAGCCGCCACGGGTGGCCAAGTAGACCGTGCCGCGCCCGTCACCGGTCAACGCGGTCGCCGGCCCCGGCAACACGACGACCCGCGGTGCGGCCTGCTTTTGGTCGAACACACCAAGGCTGGCCGGCGCTGCCGGGTCGGCTCCGGGGGCCAGCACCGCCAGCGCGTGGGTGCCGCCGTCGAAGATCGCGGCGGTGGCGTGCCCGGCCAGCGACCGCACCGTGCCGGCCGGATTTTGCGACGCTGGCGGCGACTCGGCCGCACGTGCCGGATCGATCGTGCGCGGGGCCGCGTCGAGCGAACTCGACGAGCAGCCAGCCACCGCCGTCAGCAAAGCAATCAAGACAACCAACCGACGGGGAACTCGACGTTCCTTGCCCTTATGTCTTGACAGCAACGGCTAGCCTTCGATCGGCGGACATAAATTTCAAATTCTAAGGAACGCTTCCGCATCCAATATGGCCATGTCGAGCACATCCGACCGTACTGGAGAGGTATGGTCGGATTATGACCGTCATCGTTGACCGGCATACCGTAGACAATGAGTTTGCTGTCGAGGACATGTGGACAGGAATCTTTGCTAGCGGGTATGGACAAGTCGGTGATGGACGTAGTTTTTCCTTCCACATTGAGCATCGCTCGCTCGTCGTCGAAGTTTACCGGCCGCGTCTCTCCGGCCCCGTTCCGCAGGAAGAGGATGTGGTCGCGAAGGCGGTCCGCAGCCTCGTCGACATCGACCTCACCGATGAACGCAGCCTGACCGCAGCGGTACGCGACGCGGTCGCGCGTGCATTGCCCGTCGCGCGCTAGATCAGTCCCGGTTCCAGACACCCGCATTAGGTACGGTCATCCTCGTGACCGTCATCCTGTTGCGCCACGGTCGATCGACCTCGAACACCGCTGGTGTCTTGGCCGGTCGGTCCGAGGGCGTCGACCTTGACGACAAGGGGCGC
This sequence comes from uncultured Actinomycetota bacterium, assembly GCA_963826365.1. Taxonomy (GTDB): domain Bacteria; phylum Actinomycetota; class Actinomycetes; order Mycobacteriales; family Mycobacteriaceae; genus Mycobacterium. The sequence goes on from CAWGXA010000027.1 coordinate 1,282,028, forward strand.
GAGCAGGCCGTTGGGCTGATCGATCGGATCGGCGACCTGCCGATTCGGGCGGTGGTCTGCTCGCCGCTGTTGCGCTGCCGCCGCACGGTTGAGCCGCTCACCGAAGCGCTCTCCCTCGAGCCCGTCATCGACGAGCGGCTTGCCGAAGTGGACTACGGCGACTGGACGGGCCGCAAGATCTCCGAATTGGCCAGTGAGCCGTTATGGCGGGTGGTGCAGGCCCATCCCAGCGCGGCGGTGTTCCCCGGTGGCGAGGGGTTGGCGCAGGTGCAGGCACGCGCGGTAGCCGCGGTCCGTGAACATGACCGGCGGCTGGCCGCCGAGAACGACGGCGACGCGCTCTGGGTGGCTTGTACTCACGGAGACGTGATCAAGTCGCTCATCGCCGACGCGTACGGGATACACCTGGACGGCTTCCAGCGAGTCACCGCCGACCCCGCGTCGGTGAGTGTGATTCGCTACACAGAACTGCGGCCGTTCGTGTTGCACGTCAACCACACCGGTGGGCGGCTGTCGGCCGCACTGCGGGCTGGGCCCCCGGCCAAGAGTGAACCGGGCGACAAACCTGAAGAGCCGCAAAGCCAGACGGGCGGGGCGGTGTCGTCGAGTGACGCGGTGGTCGGCGGCTCCACGGATTGATTCTGCTGCGCCAACCGAATCGAATCGCACTGCAACGGCAACTGCCGGTATTTTGGAGGTGCCATGTCCCGCGCAATTCATGTCTTCCGCACACCCGACCGCTTCGTGGCCGGGACCGTCGGCCAGCCCGGAAACCGCACCTTCTACATCCAGGCGGTACACGATGCCCGCGTGGTGTCGGTGGTGCTGGAGAAGCAACAGGTCGCCGTGCTCGCTGAACGCATCGGGGCGCTGCTGGTTGAGGTGAATCGTCGGTTCGGCACGCCGGTGCCGCCCGAGCCGGCCGAGGTGGATGACCTCAACCCATTGATCACCCCGGTCGACGCGGAGTTTCGCGTCGGGACGATGGGCCTGGGCTGGGACTCGGAGGCGCAGACCGTGGTGGTCGAATTGCTCGCCGTCACCGACGCCGAGTTCGACGCCTCGGTGGTGCTCGACGACACCGAGGAAGGGCCCGACGCGGTGCGAGTATTCCTGACGCCGGAGTCGGCACGGCAATTCGCCACCCGTTCCAATCGCGTCATCTCGGCCGGACGCCCGCCGTGCCCGCTGTGCGAGGAACCGTTGGACCCCGAGGGCCACATCTGCGCGCGCACCAACGGCTACCGGCGTAGCGCGCTGCTCGGGTCTAACGATGAACCCGAGGAATGACGATCGCGAGGTCCTGGCCAACGGCGAGCTGACGATCCTCGGACGCATCCGCTCGGCCAGTAACGCCACTTTTCTGTGCGAGTCGACACTGGATGAGCGCAGCGTGCACTGCGTGTACAAACCGATCTCCGGGGAAGCGCCGCTCTGGGATTTCCCCGACGGGACGCTGGCTGGCCGCGAACTCGCCGCTTACCTGATCTCGGCGCATTTGGGCTGGAACATTGTGCCCTACACCATCATTCGTCATGGCCCAGCGGGTCCGGGCATGCTGCAGCTGTGGGTGGAACAACCCGGTGATACCGCTGATTCAGAGCCGCGTCCGGGTCCCGACTTGGTCGACCTGTTTCCCGCCGACAAGCTGCCACCGGGTTATCTGCCGGTGATCCGGGCCTACGACTACGCCGGCGACGAGGTCATCCTGATGCACGCCGACGACATTCGGTTGTGCCGGATGGCGGTGTTCGACGTGCTGATCAACAATGCCGACCGCAAGGGCGGCCACGTGCTGCGCGACCTCGAGGGCCACATCTACGGCGTCGACCACGGCGTGTGCTTGCACGTGGAGAACAAACTGCGCACGGTGTTGTGGGGCTGGGCGGGCAAGCCGGTCGACGATAGAAGCCTCAAGGCGGTGGCCGGGTTGGCCGAGGCACTGACCGGCGAGCTGGGCGACGCGCTGGCCGAGCAGATCACTTCGGCCGAAATCACCGCGTTGCGCCGGCGCACACACACCCTGCTGGACGATCCCGTCATGCCCGGACCGAACCGGCACCGTCCCATTCCCTGGCCGGCGTTCTAGCGCGCCGTGTGTCGTCGGTGATACTGAAGCGGTGAGCTCCGCCGCGAATGAGATGACGGACGCGGCCCTGGCTGCCGATCTCGCTGCCGACGCGGGGGAGTTGCTGCTGAAGGTGCGCGAGGAATTCGGTTTCGGTCATCCCTGGGCCCTCGGCGACGCGGGGGACAGCATGGCCAACGAACTCATCCTGCGTCGGCTGCGGTCCGAGCGGCCCAACGATGCGGTACTGAGCGAGGAAGCCTACGACGACCTGGTCCGGCTGGAGTGCGACCGGGTATGGATCATCGACCCGCTGGACGGCACCCGCGAGTTCTCCACACCCGGCCGCGACGATTGGGCGGTGCACATCGCGCTGTGGCAGCGCCCGACCGATGGCGAGCGCGAGATCAGCGACGCGGCAGTGTCTTTGCCTGCGCGCGGCAATATGGTATATCGCAGCGACACGGTGACCGATGATGCTGCGCGGCAAGGCATTCCGCAAACTTTCCGGATTGCGGTGAGCGCCACCCGGCCACCGGCCGTGCTGTACCGGATGCGGCAGACGCTGGCCATCCAGCCGGTGGGGATCGGCTCGGCGGGCGCCAAAGCAATGGCGCTCATCGACGGCGACGTCGACGCCTATGTGCATGCGGGTGGCCAATGGGAATGGGATTCGGCGGCGCCGGTCGGCGTCGTGATGGCCGCCGGAATGCACGCTTCGCGGCTCGATGGGTCACCGATGCGCTATAACCAGCACGACCCGTATCTGCCCGATTTCGTGATGTGTCGCGCCGAGGTGGCGCCGATCCTGCTGGGTGCCATCCACGACGCATGGCGCTAGCTGGTTGGGCCTAAAGTCGAGGCATGCAGTCGTGGTCTTCCGCACCGGTGCCGACGCTGCCGGGACGTGGCCCCGACCTACGGCTGTACGACACCTCTGATCGGCAGGTCCGCCCCACGGCGGCCGGGTCGACCGCAACGATGTACGTCTGCGGTATCACGCCTTATGACGCCACCCATCTGGGTCATGCGGCTACCTACCTGGCGTTCGACCTCGTCCATCGGCAGTGGCTGGATCAGGGGCACGACGTGCACTACGTGCAGAACGTCACCGACGTCGACGATCCGCTGTTCGAGCGGGCCGCTCGCGACGGTATCGGCTGGCGCGAACTCGGCGATCGTGAGGTCGCCCTGTTCCGCGAGGACATGGCGGCGCTACGGGTGCTACCCCCGACGGAGTACGTCGGTGCCACCGAGGCGATTGCCGAGGTGGTCGAACTCGTCGAGAAGATGCTGGCCTCCGGAGCGGCGTACGTCATCGACGGCGAGTTCCCCGACGTGTACTACCGCGCCGATGCCACACCGCAATTCGGCTACGAGTCGGGCTACGACCGCGACACCATGCTGCGGTTCTTCGGCGAGCGTGGCGGCGACCCGGACCGGCCCGGCAAGACCGACGAACTCGATGCGCTGCTGTGGGTGGCTGCGCGGCCCGGCGAGCCCAGCTGGCCCTCGCCGTTCGGCGACGGACGGCCCGGCTGGCACGTGGAATGCGCGGCGATCGCACTCAGCCGGATCGGTAGCGGCCTGGACATTCAGGGCGGCGGCAGCGATCTGATCTTCCCGCATCACGAATTCACTGCCGCACACGCCGAATGTGTAAGGGGCGAAAGGCGATTCGCTCGCCATTATGTGCATGCCGGGATGATCGGCTGGGATGGCCACAAAATGTCGAAGAGCCTCGGCAATCTGGTGCTGGTGTCCAGACTCCGCGCCGATGGTGTTGAGCCGGCGGCCATTCGGTTGGGTCTGCTGGCCGGGCACTACCGCGCGGACCGGTCGTGGAGCCAGCAGGTGCTCGACGAGGCGACTGCCCGGCTGCGTCATTGGCGCACCGCCACAGCGCTGCCCGCCGGCCCGGATGCCGCCGATACCATCGCCCGGGTCCGCCAGTACCTGGCCGACGATCTGAACACCCCCAAAGCGCTTGCCGCACTTGATGCTTGGGCAACCGACGCGCTGGAATACGGCGGACATGACGCCCAGGCGCCGCGGCTGGTGGCAACCGCCATCGATGCCCTGCTCGGAGTGGACCTGTAGTCGACGCGAAGCCTGTCACCGGGTACTTTGTCGGAACATGACATCGCTGCAGGACAAAGTCGTCTTCATCACGGGTGGCGCGCGGGGGATCGGCGCCGAGGTCGCCCATCGGCTGCGCAACAAGGGCGCCAAACTGGTGCTGACCGACCTCGACAAAGACGCGCTGGAGACATTCGCCATCCAACTCGGCGGCGTCGAGCATGTGCTCCCCATCGCCGCCGACGTGCGTGACCTGCCCGCCATGGCGGCCGCGGCCGAGCAGGCCGTCGAACGCTTCGGCGGCATCGACGTCGTCGTGGCCAATGCCGGCATCGCCAGCTACGGGTCGGTGCTGCAGGTCGACCCGGAAGCGGTCAAGCGGGTGCTGGACGTCAATCTGCTCGGCGTCTTTCACACCGTGCGGGCCACGCTACCGGCGGTGATCGAACGACGTGGCTATGTGCTGATCGTCTCGTCGCTGGCGGCGTTCGCGGCGGCCCCCGGAATGGCGCCCTACGACATGTCGAAGGCCGGCAACGAGCAGCTGGCCAACGCGCTGCGACCCGAGGTCGCTCATCTGGGTGTCGGCGTCGGCGTGGCGCACATGGCCTGGATCGACACCGCCCTGGTGCGCGACACCAAGGCCGATCTGCCCTCATTCAGCGACCAGCTCGCCGCGCTGCCGTGGCCGCTGAGCAAGACCACCTCGGTGGACAAGTGTGCGGCGGCCTTCCTCAAGGGAATCGAGGGTCGCAAGAACCGGGTCTACTGCCCGCCCTGGGTGGCCTTGTTCCGTTGGCTCAAGCCGGTGTTGTCCACTCGCGTCGGTGAATTCCCGGTGGGCAGAACCGCCGGTGCACTCATGACCCAGATGGACGCGGAAGTCGCCGCGCTCGGTCGCTCCACCAGCGCCTACACCGAAGAAATCCACAAAGACTAGGGCCCGCTCACCAATGTCCGGCTGCCTCCAGCACGCGCTTGCGCACCAGGAACCAACCCCCGAATAGCGCCGGAATGATGACCACCAACGAGGCGACGGTCCAGGTGCCGATCGGTTCGTCGAAACCCATCAGCACCAAGATGAAGACCAGGAACACCAGGGTGAGGTAGCCGCTGTATGGGGTAAAGGGCATGCGGAAACTCGGCCGTTCTAGGGTTCCGGCTTGCGTCTGCTTGTAGAACCGCAGCTGACACAACACGATCATGGCCCAGGACGCGATGATGCCCAAAGCCGCGTCCTCGAGCACGATTTCGAAGGCTTCGCCGGGCTTGAAGGCATTGAGCACGATGCCGAAAAGACAGATGACGGCTGTCATCGCGATTCCGCCATAGGGCACGCCGCGCTTCGTCATCCGCGAGGCGAACTTCGGGCCGCTGCCGCTCATCGCGAGTGAGTGCATGACGCGGCCGGTCGAATACAGGCCCGCGTTCAGGCTCGACAGCGCGGCGGTGAGGACCACGACGTTCATCAGGTCGCCAGCGCCACTGAAGCCGATCTTGGAGAAGAACGTGACGAATGGGCTTTCACCAGCCTTGAAGGAGGTGTACGGCAACAGCAGTGACAGCAGCACCACCGACCCGACGTAGAACACCGCGATGCGGGCGATCACGGAATTGATCGCCCGCGGCATGATCTTCTCCGGTTCGGCGGTCTCGCCCGCCGCAATACCCACCAATTCGACTCCGGCATAAGCGAATACCACTCCCGAGGCTGTCACCAGCAGTGGTATCACACCGGTCGGGAACAGGCCGCCATGCTCGGCCCAGATCCCGGGTCCGGTGTCATGCCCGTCGATGTGAAATCGCCCGGCCAGGAACACAAATCCCACCACCAGGAACGCGATGAGCGCGAAAACCTTGATCAGCGCCGCCCAGAACTCCAGCTCGCCGAACCAGGCGACCGAGATCATGTTCATCGACAGCACCACCACCAGGGCGATGAGCGCAAGAAGCCACTGCGGGATCGCCCCGAAGGACGTCCAGTGGTGCAGGTAGGTGGCGATTGCGGTGGTGTCCACGATGGATGTCATCGCCCAGTTCAGGAAATACATCCAGCCCACGGCGTAGGCGGCCTTCTCGCCGAAGAATTCCCGCGCGTAGGACACGAACGAGCCCGACGACGGGCGGTGCAGCACCAGCTCGCCCAGCGCACGCAGGATGAAGAACACGAAGATCCCGCAGACGCCGTATACCAGGAACAACCCGGGCCCGGCCTTGACGAGGCGCCCGCCGGCGCCGAGGAACAGACCGGTGCCGATCGCGCCGCCGATCGCGATCATCTGAAGTTGCCGGGGCTTGAGGCCTTTGTGGTAGCCGGCTTCTTCGTTGAAAGCCGGTGGCGCCGCGATTTCCGGATGCTGGTCAGGGGGGTCGGACAGGGCGGCCATGGAGGGTCCAATCGTCGTCGTTCGTCCAACCCACTGGGATGCCCCGGAGTGGTTAGCTAGCGATCTTTTCGCAGACGGCCGACGACGGCAACAGGACGAGTCACTTACCGCGGCCCGGGCGGCGGCGGCGCAGATAACGCTCGAACTCGGCGGCCAGCGCGTCGCCGTCAATCTTGCCCAGGGCTTCGTTCACGTCGACCTCGGCGTCGCCGCGCTGTTCCAGCGCCGTCACGTATTCGGCCAGGTCGTCGTCCTCGGCGGCCATCTCGGTGACCGCCTGTTCCCATTCCTCGGCCTGCGTCGGCAGGTCGGCGAGCGGGACCTCGATGTCGAGCACGTCTTCGACGCGGCGCAGCAAGGCCACCGTCGCCTTCGGGTTGGGCGGTTGCGACATGTAATGCGGGACCGCAGCCCAGAACGTCACCGCTGGGATCCCGGCCGCCACGCAGGCGTCCTGGAACACCCCCGCGATCCCGGTGGGTCCCTCGTACCGCGTTTCCTCCAGGCCGAAGAGTTTCGCCGATTCGGGGGAGTAGGCCGCACCCGACACCGGCACCGGGCGGGTATGCGGCGTGTCAGCCAGCAGTGCCCCCAGGATCACGACGGTGTCCACGTTCAGCTTGTCGGCAATGGCGACCAATTCGGCGCAGAAGGTGCGCCAGCGCATGTTCGGTTCCACCCCGTGCATCAACACGACGTCGCGTTCACTGCCGGGTGGCCGACAGTGCGAGATCCGCATCGCCGGCCACACCAGCTCGCGGGTCACCCCGTCGACTTGGCGGATGACCGGGCGATTCACCTGGTAGTCGTAGTAGGCCTCGTCGTCGATCTCGATGATCGGATCGGCTTCCCAGATGGCGTCGAGGTGCTCTAGCGCGTCGCTGGCGGCGTCTCCGGCGTCGTTCCAGCCCTCGAACGCCGCCACGATGACGGTGTTGTGCAATTCGGGCAGGGCGCTGCCGTCGGGCGGACTCACAAAATCAGACTACGGCCTGGGGTCGGCTGCCTGTGCGGTTGCTGGCGGCCAGTGTCAGGAACCCGGCAGGACCGGGGCGTTTCCATAGGACGTCTATCCTTGTGGCGTGACTGCCGCTAACGACTACGACTACGACATCGACATCCTCGAGACGTTGTCGAAACGCGTCATGGTCGGCGACGGCGCTATGGGAACCCAGCTGCAAGACGCCGATCTGAGCCTGGATGACTTCAACAACTGGCACCAACGCGGTCGAGACGAAATACGTTCGGCTGCAATCTGGTTAACCTTGTCTGGTCGAGAGGCGTTGCAACGGTTCCGGGTCCCTGCCGGTATCCGCCACGCTCGGCAGATCCAAGGACGCCTTCCGTTATGGAAGGAACGTGCGTGAACGCCATTGAGTCGGACACCTTGGTGCCGAATATCCGCCCCGACTGCACCGACGAGCTGACCTCTGCCCTCGGCGAGCGGATCATGGTGATCGACGGCGCGATGGGCACCGCGATCCAGCGGGACCGGCCGGACGAGGCGGGTTACCGCGGCGACCGGTTCACCGAGTGGCCGACCGCTCTGCAGGGAAACAACGACCTGCTCACCCTGACGCAGCCGCAGATCATCGAGGGAATCCACCGCGAGTACCTCGAGGCGGGCGCCGACATCCTGGAGACCAACACGTTCAACGCGAACGCGGTCTCGCTCTCCGACTACGACATGGCGGAGCTGAGCTACGAACTGAACTATGCGGGCGCCGCCCTGGCGCGGGCGGCCTGCGACGAGTTCAGCACCCCGGAGAAGCCCCGCTACGTCGCCGGCGCCCTCGGGCCGACGACGCGGACCGCGTCGATCTCGCCGGACGTCAACGACCCGGGAGCCCGCAATGTCTCCTACGACCAGCTGGTAGCCGCCTACCTCGAAGCTGCCAACGGCCTGGTCGACGGTGGTGCCGACCTCCTCATCATCGAGACGATCTTCGACTCGCTGAACTCCAAGGCGGCGGTGTTCGCGGTCGAGACGCTGTTCGAGGAGCGCGGACGCCGCTGGCCGGTGATCATCTCGGGCACCATCACCGATGCTTCCGGGCGGACGTTGTCCGGTCAGGTCACCGAAGCATTCTGGAACGCGATCAGGCACGCGAAGCCGATCGCGGTCGGCCTCAACTGCGCGCTGGGCGCGCCGGAGATGCGGCCCTACATCGCCGAGATGGCGCGGATCGCGGACACCTTCGTCTCCTGCTACCCGAACGCCGGCCTGCCCAACGCCTTCGGCGAGTACGACGAGACCCCGGAGCGTCAGGCCGGCTACATCGCCGACTTCGCCGAGGCCGGACTGGTCAACCTGGTCGGTGGGTGCTGCGGAACGGCGCCGCCGCACATCGCCGAGATCGCCAAGGTCGTCGAGGGCAAGCCGCCGCGCCAGCTGCCGGAGATCGCGGCGGCCACCCGGCTCTCGGGCCTGGAGCCGCTCAACATCACCGAGGATTCCCTGTTCGTGAATATCGGTGAGCGCACCAACATCACCGGATCCGCCCGATTCCGCAACCTGATCAAGGCCGAGGACTACGACACCGCGCTCTCGGTCGCCCTGCAGCAGGTCGAGGTCGGTGCGCAGGTCATCGACATCAACATGGACGAGGGCATGATCGACGGCATCGCCGCGATGGACCGGTTCACCAAGCTGATCGCGGCCGAGCCGGACATCAGCCGCGTCCCGGTGATGATCGACTCCTCCAAGTGGGAGGTCATCGAGGCGGGCTTGAAGAACGTGCAGGGCAAGCCGATCGTCAACTCGATCTCCATGAAGGAGGGCGAGGAGAAGTTCGTCCGCGAGGCACGGCTGTGCCGCAAGTACGGCGCCGCCGTCGTCGTGATGGCCTTCGACGAGCAGGGTCAGGCCGACAATCTGGAGCGCCGCAAGGAGATCTGCGGGCGTGCCTACCGGATCCTGACCGAAGAGGTCGGCTTCCCGGCCGAGGACATCATCTTCGACCCGAACTGCTTCGCGCTGGCGACCGGTATCGAGGAGCACGCGACGTACGGGATCGACTTCATCGAGGCCTGCGCCTGGATCAAGGAGAACCTGCCCGGGGTGCACATCTCGGGCGGTATCTCGAACGTGTCGTTCTCGTTCCGGGGCAACAACCCGGTCCGCGAGGCGATTCACGCGGTGTTCCTGTTCCACGCCATCAAGGCCGGCCTGGACATGGGCATCGTCAACGCGGGCGCGCTGGTGCCCTACGACTCGATCGACCCCGAGCTGCGGGACCGGATCGAGGACGTCGTCCTGAACCGTCGTGAGGACGCGGCTGAGCGGCTCCTCGAGATCGCTGAGCGGTTCAACAGTTCGGAGAAGGCCGAGGACCCCAAGGCGGCCGAGTGGCGCAGCCTCCCGGTCCGCGAGCGGATCACGCACGCCCTGGTCAAGGGCATCGACGCCGACGTCGAGTCCGACACCGAGGAGTTGCGGGCCGAGATCGCCGGCGCAGGTGGTCGGCCGATCGAGGTGATCGAGGGCCCGCTGATGGACGGCATGAACGTCGTCGGCGACCTCTTCGGCGCAGGCAAGATGTTCCTTCCCCAGGTCGTGAAGTCGGCCCGGGTGATGAAGAAGGCCGTTGCCTACCTGTTGCCGTACATCGAGGCGGAGAAGGAACAGTCCGGCGTCGCCGCGAATAAGGACACCAACGGCACGATCATCATGGCGACGGTGAAGGGCGACGTCCACGACATCGGCAAGAACATCGTCGGCGTCGTCCTGCAGTGCAACAACTACGAAGTGATCGACCTCGGTGTGATGGTGCCTGCCCAGAAGATCCTGGACGCGGCCAAGGAACACAATGCCGACATCATCGGGCTGTCCGGCCTGATCACCCCGTCCTTGGACGAGATGGTCAACTTCGCCGTCGAGATGGAGCGTCAGGGGCTGGAGATCCCGCTGCTGATCGGTGGCGCGACCACCTCGCGCGCTCACACGGCAGTGAAGGTATCGCCGCGTCGTTCCGGTCCGGTGGTCTGGGTCAAGGACGCGTCCCGCTCGGTGCCGGTCGCCGCTGCACTCCTCGACGACAAGCAGCGTCCAGCCTTGCTGGAGGCCACCGAGACCGACTATGCAGCCCTGCGCGAACGGCACGCCCAGAAGAGCGAGCGGCCGATGCTGACGCTGGAGAAGGCCCGCGCGAACCGGACGCCGATCGAGTGGGACGGCTACACGCCGCCGGTGCCCGCCCAGGGCGTCGGTGTGCGGGAGTTCCTCGATTACGACCTCGCCGAGCTCCGCGAGTACATCGACTGGCAACCGTTCTTCAACGCCTGGGAGATGAAGGGCAGGTTCCCCGACATCCTCAACAACCCGGTCTCGGGCGAGACCGCCCGCAAGCTGTACGACGACGCCCAGGAGATGCTCGACACCCTGATCAAGGAGAAGTGGCTGACTGCCAACGGGGTAGTTGGGTTCTTCCCGGCGAACGCGGTCGGCGACGACATCGAGGTCTACACCGACGAGACCCGTACCGAGGTGCTGACCACGTTGCACAACCTGCGCCAGCAGGGCGAGCACCGGGCCGGCATCCCGAACCGGTCGCTGGGCGATTACATCGCGCCTAAGGACACCGGTCTGGCCGACTACGTCGGCGCCTTCGCCGTCACCACGGGGCTCGGCAGCCACGACAAGATCGTCGAGTTCAAGGCAGCCAACGACGACTACAACGGGATTCTGCTGGAGTCGATCGCCGACCGGCTGGCCGAGGCGTTCGCCGAGCGGCTGCACCAACGGGTCCGCAAGGAGTTCTGGGGATTTCAGCCCGACGAGCAGCTGGACAACGAGGCGCTCATCGGTGAGAAGTACCGGGGAATCCGCCCTGCCCCCGGCTACCCCGCCTGCCCGGAGCACACCGAGAAGGCGACGCTCTGGGAGTTGATGGACGTCAAGGAGCGGACCGGCATCGAGCTGACCGAGTCGATGGCGATGTGGCCCGGTGCTGCCGTCAGCGGCTGGTATTTTTCGCACCCGCAGTCGCAGTACTTCGTGGTCGGCCGGATGGCCCAGGACCAGGTCGCCGACTACGCGAAGCGCAAGGGCTGGACTCTGCAGGAAGCCGAGCGCTGGCTCGGCCCCAACCTCGGCTACAACCCGGAGGACTGATACTCGGTTGCCCGCCTCGGAGCGACAACCGTTCGTTGTTCGATTGCCGCTGGCCAATTGTCGCTCGGAGGCGGGCAAAACGGTGATCGCCCCGCTCTGATCGGGTGATGACTCTCAGACGCGCAGCACCGAACCTAGCGCCGAGAGCGGGATATGGGCTTGGACGGTGCCGCCGTCCATGTACCACTGCGGAAGGCCGGGCGAGAAGTTGATCGGCTCGTCGTGGCCGACCGGATAGTCCGGCATGTAGATGATCAATTCGTCGGGGGTCAGTGCCCACGCCTTGTACGCGCCGGAGTAGACCTTGTCAGGCGTCCAGCGGTCGACGATAAACGGATAGCTGCCCGGATCGTGCGGTGGCGGAGCCTGATTGAGTGCGGTTTCGACGAACGGCGCCGCCAGCGGGGGGATCGCGGTCAGCGGGTTCGACGTCGTCAGCTCGGCTAGCTGCACGCGTCTGCCGGCTGCCATGTCGAAGGTGAAGGTGCGGTAGGCGTTGTTGGGCTGGGGCCCGTCGGCGTGGTAGTCCTCGTGGAACACCGCACTGAGCAGATTGGCGTGCCGGAATACTTCGAAGTTCTCCTCGCCGTAGCTGTCGGCCGCCATGTGCGCATTGGCGGTTTTCCAGTTGTTGACCAGGGTGCGCAGGTAGTCGCGGATGACCGCGCCGGTGGTCGGGTTGTCGACGAGGTCGTCGGGTACGGCGACCTTGATGTCGCGGACGGCGTTGCGCTCGGAGGTCACCGAAGTGTGGCAGTACTGGCCGTCCCAGTTGCCGCCGAGCTCGCCGCAGAACGACGGCGCCGATGCGTGTGCGCTGACCGCGCTGGGAATTGTTGCCGCGGCGGCCAATACGATCGTCGCGATGAACCGTCGGCGCATCACAGCAACTGAACCTTGCTGGCCCGCCAGCGACCGTCGACCTTCTCCATGGTCATCTTGATCCTGCTGCGGTCGATGCGCGGGTCAGGTGAAGCCGAGTTCGCCACGGTCTGGTCGATAAAGACAAGCACGACAACCTTATTCGCGGATTCGGACTGGATGGCCGAGTCGATCACCACTCCGTGCGCGCTCGCCTTGTTGTCGATCAGCAGTTGCCGAAGCTGCACGCTGGACTGGGTGTACATGTCCTTGAACTCACCGGTGGCGCCGTCGAGCACCTGCCTGAAGTTTTCGTCGACCTTGTTCGAGTCGATGCTCGTCAGCACTCCCGCGTAGGCGATGGCCGCTTGTTGGGCCTGTTCGCCGGCCAGCTTGACCTGATGCTCTTGCCACTGCTTCCACCCGAGGAAGCCGGAAACGGCAAGGGAGGCAATGAGTAACAGCGGCAGGATGCTGCGCCGAAGGTAGGGGCGCCAGGGCCGCTTGAGGCGCGGTGTCTTGACGCGCTTGCTTTTCAGCAGCCCGTTGTCGCTCTCGTCGTCGTCTTCGTCGGCCGGCTCGTCATCGTCATCGCTCGCCGTCTGGTCGACGTCCTCTGCGCCTTCGGCATCGGAGTCGGCAATGGGTGTCTCTTCGACGGATGTCTCTTCAGCACTGACATCGTCGCCGGTGTCTTCGGGTGTGTCGGCTTCCACTTCTACGTCCTTCTTTGCTGTCGCGACCACCATCATCTCCCTCTTTGGCTAAGCGTGGACTTTTGACTTCTAGTGCGGCGGTTCGATCGGCAGGGGCGGACCGCCATACGGGGTGGGAATTGTAAAGCGACCCTTCGGTGTCGGATCGGTTCGGCGGCCCAGGTCCGCTCCGGGCGGTGGGCCAGCGGTGTCGTCGCCGCCGGGTCGCGGCGCGTTCTTGGCGCCGCGGATCGAAACGGCAGGGTCATCGTCGCGGCAGTAGGTGTACATGAACGGCTCGTAATAGTCCGCGGCTGACGGTGGATGGGCGGGCGTCCCGTAATCGCACACGTAGCGGGGGTAGAGGTCGGCGATCGCCCAGACCCCGTGGTCGTGAAAAGCGCTCGCCACCGCGTCTAGCACCGAGCCGCGGTAGTCGGGGAACAGCGCGTTCAGCGCAGGCACTCGTAGGTAGAGCAGCTGCGACATGGTGGCCATACTGCCCAGCAACTGCACCATGGTGTCGGAATTGTCGGCGAACAAGTTGTCGACCGCCGACAGCGTGCGCGGCGTCTGTGCGGTCAGCCGTCGGTAGCCAGCCTGCATTCGAGCGACCCCGGACAGCGTGTGGTTGAGTTCGGTTGCGGTGGCGGCCAGACCGGTGTTTTTATCGCTCGCCAGGGTGAGCACCACCCGGCTGGTCTTGATGATGCTGGTGGTCTGGGGGAGCACCGAATCCAGCGTCGACAGCAGGAACGTGCCGCCGTCGACGATCGCGGCCAACTTCGCCGGGCCCTCCTTGCTCATGCTCAGTTCCTTCTTGATCAGCTCGACCTTGCGGGGATCGACCTGCGCCAGCAGTCCGTCGGCGTCACCCAGCAACTGCGCCAAGCTGACCGGCACGGTTGCGTGAGCCAGGGTGATCAGGCTGCCGTCGTGCAGATACGGCCCGGCATCGGATTCGGCTTCGAAGTTGATGTATTGCTCGCCGGCCGGTGATAGCGCCGACACGTGCACGACGCTGTCGGCCGGAATCCGCACCTTCGACGTGATGCTGGCGATGGCGTTGACTCCGGTGTCGGTGATCTGTAGCGACTCGACCCGGCCAATTCGCACACCGCGCAACGAGACATCCTGATTGGGCAGCAGGCCACCGGATTCCGGCAACTGCACGGTGACCCGGTAAGACGATGCGAACGGGGTCACCCGCAACGCGCCGATCAGCAGGTAAGCGGTTCCCACCACCAGGGTGAGCACCAATCCAGCCACCGACAGCCAAACCTGTTGGCGGTGACCGGCCCGCACCGCGCGGACCACCATGTTGGCGACGTCGGCGATCATGGCGGCGGTCCCCCTGGCGGGCCCGGCCCCGGCGGGCCGGGGGCGATATCGATTTGGCCCGGGATGGTCGGATCCGGAATGACCGGTACCTGAGGGGAATTCGGCCCCCGGCCGACCACGCGCTCTTGCAGACGCCACAGGGTGTACTTCAGGGTTCCGACGAGAAGGTTCATGTTGTAGTGGTGCGGCCCGTGCAGCCCGATGTCACCGGGATATCCGATGTCGGGAAGGGATCCGAGTATCAGCTTGTCCACGCCCACATGCACCGAAATCGCGCTTCCCGACGTCGATTTGACCAGTGGCGGAATCATCCGGTTCAACGCGAGCAGGCTGGTATCGGGGCTGACCGCAACATCATTGGCGGCCCCGGCGATCGTGTTGAGGTCGCGAATCATGCTTCGGCCGCTGGTGTCGGTGCCGCCGATCGACGGGAATCTGGCCAGCAACCGGGCGGTGTCGCCGGCCTGTACGGCCAGGTTGGTCAGCTCGGTGGTGTTGTCGGCCAGGGTCGCGGTGGCGGGCCTGGCGGCGGTCATCAGGTCGGTGATGGTGGCGTCTTTACCATCGAGTTGGTCTGCCAGACGGGACAATTGGGTCAACGCGGCCGAGATCTGATCGGACCGGGTGTCGAGCGTTCCGACCAGCTGGTTGGACTTGTGGATCAGCTCGCCGAATGCCTGGCCCTGGTCGCCGGTCGCCTTGCCGAAGCCGTTGATGATGTTGGTGAAGTTGCGTACCGCTCCGCCGTTCACCAGGATCGCCGCCGAGCTGAGCACCGACTCGACCGTCGCGGCGGCCGCCGTCGAGTCCAGGCCGATGGTGTCGCCGTTGTGCAGCGTCGGGTCGTCCGCGGGATCATTGGCCGGCGGCTTGAGCGCCACGAACACGTCGCCCAGTGGTGTGGCGGTGCGCAATTCGGCGGTGCTGCCCCGAGGCAGTA
The DNA here is from genome assembly GCA_963826365.1 of uncultured Actinomycetota bacterium. Classification (GTDB taxonomy): domain Bacteria; phylum Actinomycetota; class Actinomycetes; order Mycobacteriales; family Mycobacteriaceae; genus Mycobacterium. The sequence continues at coordinate 1,297,512 of CAWGXA010000027.1, forward strand.
GCACGCCGTTTCTGATGCGCAGCGTGGTGACCGCGGTGTAGTTGCGTGCGACCATCGATTCGACTTGTCCGACGTCGGCGCCGGCGAGTTTTACCTTGGCGTTCATCGGAAGGTTGAGCGCGTTGGAGAATATTGCGGTCAAGGCGTATCCGCCGGACCCCAACCCGGGGGCCGGAAGGGGAAGGCTGGCAAGGCCGTTCGTGCCACACCCCGAGGTGATCAGCACCGCGGCCGCCATGGCGATGCCGCCCCGGATGGCCGTCATTTCTGCCCCATCGCGGCCATGCCGTCCAGCACGTAGGTCAATCCGAAATCCGGGCCGAAGTCCTGGATTGTTCCGGTGCTGCATCCGAGTTGGCGAAGGCCCATCAGGTTGCAGATCTCTTTGGTGTATTGGCTGTCGAAGACCAGTCGGTCGGTGAGGAAACGAGCCCGCACGGCGCCGTTGGCCCGGTCGACCATGTTGTAGGCGTTGTCGGCCAGCATCGGTGCCACATCGAGCAGTTCGGCGAGGTCTCGCCGCTTGTCGGTGACCGTCTGCAACGTGGTGTTGCCATTGAGCAAGGCCTGCTTGATGGTGTCGCGGTTGGTGTCGAGTAAGTCCCCGGCGCGTTGGATCAGCTGGTCGAATCTTCTGCCGGTAGTGCCGCTCCCGATGTCCTCGTCGGCCATGATCTGGCTGACTTGGTGGATCGTGGAGGCGAATTCGCGCAGCTTGCCGTCATTGGCCGCCACCGCGTCGAACAGCGTGCTGACATTTTTGACGATCGTGGTGATTTGCTCGCGGGTCTGGGCGCCGCCGTCGCTGGATAGGCGCAGCGCCTTGGACAGTTCGTCAAGCGACGATTTGATTTGGCCGCCATTGCCTTCGACAACCTTGGTGCCGTTGTTGAGCACGTCAGCGACGGGCCCGCCGCCATGGCCGTCCCCCTCGAGCGACTTGGTCACGCGATCGAGCACGCCCAGCACGCGGCTGAATTCGACGGGCGTCTTGGTCCGGGTCAAGCCGATGGTGTCGTGGTTTTCCAGTACCGGACCGCCGCGGTAGGCCGGCGTGAGCTCGATCTGCCGGTCGGTGAGGATCGAGGTAGACACCGTGACGGCTTGCGCGGTGGCCGGAACCTTGACGTGGCGATCGACGGTGAATTCGACTTCGACGTAGCCGCCCTTGGCGTTGATCTTGGTGATTTTGCCAACTGGCATTCCCAGCACCGCGACCACATTGCCCTCGTAAAGTCCTGAGGCGCTGTCAAATTGGGCCGTCACCGTGATGGTGTCCTCGCTGGGCCCCAGATACCACCAGCCGATACCGACTACCGTGGCCAGCACCGCCAGCGCGGCGCCGATGGCCACCGCCTTGGACCGCAGCTTCGATGCCGTCACTTGCAGTCCTTGAAGTATTCGATCATGCCGAACTGCTTGGCGCGCCCGCTGATTGCGCACATCCACGAGTCGATGAGCGGGACGTTGTTTGCGTTGAAGTTGATAGCGTTGCCCTCACCGGTGAGGTTGGCCGCCTCACGGAAGAAGATCGGGCTGATTTGCAGCAGGTTGCCCAGCAGGTCGTCGTGTTTCGCCATCATGCCGGTGAAGTCGCGGATGTCTGCGATCAGCGAATCCAGACCTGAGCGGTCGTTGACCACGAGTTGGCTCATGGTGTCGACAAGGTTGGTCAGGGATCGCATCATGGCGTGGAAAACGGCTCGCCGCGCGACGAATTGGCCCAGCAGGTCCTGTCCCTGGTTGATCAGATTGCCGATGCCGGCTTGTTGGCGCCGCAAGGTGTTGGTCACCCGTTCGGTGTTTCCCAGTAACTGACCCAGTTGGTCGCGCCGCACCGCAATGATGGATGACAGCGAGTGAACATTTTTCATTGCCTGCGGCACCACCGCGGGCAAGCCCTCGAGCTGCTTGCCCAGCACGGCCAGCGACTGGGCGAACCTGTCGGAATCGACCTGCTCGAAAGTCGTGGTGGCGTCCTGCAATGCCGATTGCAGATCGTAAGGAACTTCGGTGTGCGGCAGGTCAAAGGTGTTGTTGGGCAGCGAGGCCGAGCCGTTGGGCTCCAGGGACAGATAACGCGAGCCCAGGATGGTGGTGACCTTGATCGTGGCCCGAGAATCCTTGCCCAGCGCGATATTGTCGCGAATCTTCAGGCCGGCTTCGACATGATCGCCATCGAGCTTCATGCTGGTCACTTCGCCCACCGGGATGCCGGCGATCACCACCGGGTTGCCGGGGCGCAGCGAGGCCGCTTGCTGAAACTCCGCGGTGTAGTGCCGGTATCCGGCGCCGATCGCATGTACCGCCAGCATCGCGCCGATCACCACCGCAACCACTGCGACGGCGATAGACCCGAGCCAGGTCTTGTTGTAGCTCTCCAGCGGACGCTTCTTCAGCCGCTCCCACACCGACGCGTCAGCCACCTGCGGTGCTCCTACATCTCGGTGTGTGCCACGTCTTGTTTCCCGGGGTGGCGGCGGCGACGATGATCGGCACCACATCGTTGAGGCCGGGGAAGAACCCCATGAAGTTCACGTCGCACACGTAGGCGTTGCCGTAGGCGCCCTGATTGCCAACTCGAACAAGACCTTTCAGCAGCAGCGGGATGTTGTCGCCGAAGAACGCCATCTGCGGCTCGACATCCATCAGATGTCTGGCCACACCGGGTTTGCGGTCGACGAATTCGCGCAGCGCCGGGTACACATCGGTGGCCGAGGCCGACAGCCGGCCCATCACGCGGGACAGTGAACCCACCGATGAGACCAGTTCGGGACGCCGCCGGTCGAGTTGGTCAACTAGCTGACGGGTTTGGGTGATGACCCCGTCGAGATTGTCGTTCTGCTGAGCCAGGTTGCCGACCACCTTGTTGAGATTGGTGATCACGGCGCCCAATGCCTGGTCGCGCCCGGCGAATGTCTCTGTGAGCGTGGATGTTTGGCTGATCAACATGGTCAGCGACGAGGTGTCGCCCTGCAGCGAGGCGATGATGCCCTTCGTGAGGTTGTCGGCGTCCTGCGGGTTCAGCAGGCTGAACAGTGGTTCGTAGCCGTTGAGTAGCGCAGTGACATCGAAGGACGGTTCGGTGCGCGCCAGCGGCAGGACACTGCCCGGCGGCAACAGAAGCTGGCTGCCCTCCGGCCCCAAAGACAGGCCGAGGTAACGCTGTCCGACGATGTTCTGGTAGGTCACCGAGGCGACAGTGTTGCCGTACAGGTGCTGATCGGTCTGCACCACGAACGCGACTTTCGCGAGTTTCCCGTCCAGCTCGACGTTTTCCACCCGGCCCACCCGCACCCCGGCCATCCGGACGTCGTCACCTTCGCGCAGCCCGTAGACATCGGTGAAGACGGCCGAATACTTGGCCGTATCGCCGGCGACGTCACGTCGCAGGCTCACGTACACCAGCCAGGTGAGGGTCAATGCGACGACCATGAACAGCGTGAGGCCGATCAGCGGGGCCCGAAATTTCATTTGGGCCCTCCGGGTGCTGATTTCGGTCCCGGTTTCAAGGACACGGTGGTGCCGCGGGCGACGGGTCCCAGCAGCAGCTCGGTGGCCTCAGTGGCGGGCTGGCCGGTGATCACGCTGAGCATGTTCCGCTCGTATTGACTGCCGACGGGTCCCACGTTGCCGCCGAAAGTGCCCCGGTAAGACGATTGCGGTATCCACGGCGCCTTCGGTGCCACCGGCGCAACCCACGACGGGGGAGCGCCGGGCGCTGGTGCCCCGGGCGATGGATTATCGGGGTTCGCGCTGCCCGGCACCGGCGGCGACGGCGTAATCCCCGGGGCCAGTGGGGGATTGGGATCGGTCAGATTGGGAATCGGGTCGATCAGCGGCGGCCCGACCGCGACCAGGTTTCCGTCCGGGCCGATGATAGTTCCCGGCGGCGGCGCCAGATCCTTGGGCGGCTGATAGTTCTGCGGCAGCAGCACTTCCGGCATATCAGGCCGCACCGGAATCAGCGGCGCGGTGAAGCAGCTAGGCCCCTTCAGATCTCCGTAATGCGGGCAGTCCGCTCGGGTGTAGGTGGAGCTGGGCGTAAAACTCAGCATTGCGCGCATATTGCCGACGTCGTTTCCCGGCACCCAGACCTCGTCCATGAACTTGTTGGCCAGGTTGTCCAACTTGGCGACCCCGGGCACGAAGTTATTGGATTTCATCGCCAGGATGCCCAGCACCGGGGTGAAGTCACCGGTGATCCTGATGAGCTGGTCGATGTGGTTGTCGAACGATTGGCGCGTCGTGCCAAGGGTGTAGTCGGCCCCGGAGAGCAACGAAACCAGCTGCCCGCGTGTCTCGGCGAAGGTCTGCATCGGCTCGACCGCCTGGTGCAAGGCGTCGAGAAGGTCGGGTGCGGTCTGCGCGAGACCATGGGCCGCGTCGACGAGCGCGGACACTGTCGAGGGGCCGGCGTCGGTGCCGACGATCGAATTGAGCTGATCGAGAAGGCGATTCAACTGCGCTCCGGCATTCAGCAGGGCGCCGCGGCGATGATCGGTAGCGGCACCCAGCGCGGCCAGGATCCCCACGGATCTGTCGTCGCGGCCTCGGCCGGCGGCGGCCAGCAGGTCGCGCAACTTGCTGACGGTCGTCTGGAACAGCACGGTCGGAAGCCGGGTGTCTTCCGGAATATGCGCGCCTGCCCTGATCGTCGAACCGGATCCGGTGCCTACCAATTGAACCGATGACACGGCGAAGACGTTGCTGGGCACTACTCGAGCGGTCACCGACGCCGGAATCGACTTGGCGAACTCTTCTTTGAGGTCGATGTGGACGTAGTTGGGTTTTCCGTTGGACGCGGGGATCACCCCGTCGACCATGCCGACGAGCACCCCGTGATATTTGACGTCGGATTTTTGTGGCAGCCCGTCGCCGACGTTGATCAGGTCCGCGACCACCCGAACGTACTCGTTGAGTCTGCCGGTGGATTTGACCACCATCGCGACGGTGAGCAGGGCCGCGACCACCACCACCGCCGTGCCGATGGCAAGCAACTGCCGGTCCGAGGGCCCGCGGCCGTCCAGCTCAAAGGAATTCGGCATCAACCACCGAACCTCGCGCCGGCGTCTACCCCCCACAACGCCATGGTGAGCAACATGTTCACGATGATCACCACGGTGATGCTGGCCCGCATGCCGTGTCCCGCTGCCACCCCGACACCCTCGGGCCCGCCGGTCGCGTAATACCCGTAGTAGCACTGAATCGTCGATGCGATCCAGACGAAGATGACCGCCTTGATCAACGAGTAGACGATGTCCTGGCCGGCCAACATCAGCGTGAAGTAGTGCAGGTAGGAACCGGTCGAGCCGCCGCTGCTGATCCCCACCACGAGCTGCGTGCTCAGATAGCCGATCGCCAGGCACGCCACATACAGCGGGACGATGGCCGCCACCGAGGCGATCAGCCGCGTTGTCACCAGATACGGGATGGGGCGAATCGCGATGGATTCCAACGCGTCGATCTCCTCGGCGATGCGCATCGAGCCCAGCTGAGCGGTGAAGCGGCAGCCGCCTTGCATGGCGAAAGCCAGCGACGCCATCAGCGGTGCCAGCTCGCGGGTGTTGACCAAGGAGGAGACGAAGCCGGTGGCCGGGCCGAGGCCCAGCAAGTCGAGGAAGTTGTAGCCCTCGATGCCGACCAGTGCGCCGACGGTCATCCCGAGCACCACGGCCACACCGGCGGTACCGCCGCCCACCACGATGGAGCCGTTGCCCCAGGTGATGTTCGACAGCAGCCGCAGGAATTCGCCGCGGTATTGGCGCAACGCGAGCGGCACGGCGACCAGCGCCCGGATGAAAAAGACCAGCATGTGGCCCAGCCGGATGATCGGTACGGTGCCCCGGCGGTAGAGCCGCAAAATCGGAACGGTCACCGGTGCAAACGGCCGGTAGGCGGCAACTGTCATGTCACAGCCCCGTCCTGGGCACCAACATGATGTAGAGCTGGCTGATCGCGACGTTGACGATCATCAGCAGCAGAATCGCCTCGACGACAGCAGCGTTCACCGAATTCGCAACGCCCGTCGGACCGCCCTTGGTGGACAAGCCTTTCTGAGCCGACACGACGGCCACGATGGCGCCGAACATGATCGCCTTCACTAGCGCCAGGATCATGTCGTCGGTAGTTGCAAACGACGCGAACGTCGAGACGAAGCTGCCCGGGGCACCGTTCTGGAAGTACACGTTGAACATGTAGCTGGCGAAAAACCCAACGAAGCACACGACGCCGGTTAGGGCCACTCCGATCATCACGGCCGCGGCCATGCGCGGCACGACCAGGCGGCGGATCACCGAGACGCCCATCACCTCCATCGCATCGGTTTCTTCGCGCATGGTTCGCGAACCCAGGTCGGCGGTGATCGCCGATCCGACGGCCGACGCCATCAGCACGGCGGCCACCAGCGACGCGCCTTGTCGAATGACGGCGAGTCCGCTCGCGGCGCCGGCCAGCGACGTGGCGCCCACTTGGCCGGCGAGCAAGGCGAACTGAATGGACAGGGTGACGCTGATCGGCAGTGACACCAGAATCGTCGGCAGCACTGCGGTGCCGGCCATGAATGCGCCTTGGCGGACGAATTCCTGCCATTGGAATCGGCCCGTGACGAGGTCGATGAAAAAGTATTGGATGGTGCGCACGCCGAGGACGAACTGCTCGCCCACGGTGGTCAGCGAGGCGAGCGGGTGCCGCCGGACGTATCCGACAGACCAGTCTTGAATGGCGGTGACGCCGTCGTGTTGTGTCGTCATCGCGCAGCTATTAGACGTCCGTCTAGCAAACCAGGTCCACCGGTCATCGGGTACCTGCTACCGCCGTCATCGGCGTTCCCCCCAGCACTAAGTCCCGAGTGCCGAGCGGAACGAAAGCAGGCGCTGGACGACGCATTTTCACTAAGATAGTACTTTCAGCTTTCGTAACGCTGCAGCTCATCGGTGTGTGCTGAGTCACAGTAGCCTACTTGATAGGCACTTTCAATAGTGTAGAGTCACTCATCTAAGTGCGTCGTTGGACGGCATCGTGGGCTCGGAATGTCGGATTGACGAAGGTGAAGGCATGCCCTCAGCAAACACCCGCTCGTTGCGGGACCGACGCCGGGCGGAGTTGCTTTCGCTGATTCAGGTCAACGCACACCAGCTGTTCGCCGAACGCGGCTTTGCGACGGTGACAACCGAGGACATCGCCGCGGCCGCCGGGATATCCATCAGTACGTATTTCCGGCACGCGCCCACCAAAGAGGGTCTGCTGGTTGACCCGGTCCGGGAGGCGATCGGCGAGATCGTGGGTTCCTACAGCGCGCGACCGCCGGATGAGTCGGCTGTGGAGGCACTGCTTCAGGTGTTTGTCACGCGTGCCCGGGACGCCGATGAGCTCGACAACCTCGATACCTGGCGCCACGCGATCGCCACCGCGCCGCACCTGCTGAGCAAAACGGTGCTGGTCAGCGAGACCGACCACGACACGTTCATCGAACAAGTCGCGTCTCGGATGGGCGTCGACGCGACAACTGATATCCGACCCGCCTTGTTGGTTCACACCAGCTTGGCCACAGTGAAATTCGTCCTGGATCGCTGGCTGACCTCGGATATGGTCGCGGGCCCGGCATTCCATGTCCAATTGGAAGATGCGCTGCGCACCACGCTCGCCGGATTCGGTTGAAGACTCTGTTCTCTCGAAAAAGCCAGTGGGACAACGTGATCCACCATGCTGGGCAGGTTGGGCGCCGGTCTCCCCGGCGCGGCGCGCGCCGGCGTGCATCGTCACCAGGAGAAACCGCCGTGACTTTGCAGGCCGGCGCGTGGAACAATCGCTGGCCGTGAAGACCTTCGAGGATCTGTTCGCCGAGCTGGGCGAGCGTGCCCGCACCCGACCGGCGGGTAGCGCCACCGTCGCCGCACTCGACGGCGGGATACATGGGCTGGGCAAGAAGATCCTGGAGGAGGCCGGCGAGGTGTGGCTGGCCGCCGAACACGAACCCGACGAGGCATTGGCCGAGGAGATCAGCCAGTTGCTGTACTGGACGCAGGTGTTGATGATCGCGCGCGGGCTGTCCCTCGACGACGTCTATCGGAAGCTGTGAGCATGTTGCGAGTCGCGGTCCCCAACAAGGGGACGCTGAGCGAGCCGGCCAGCGAGATCCTCTCGGAGGCCGGCTACCGGCGGCGCACCGATACCAAAGACCTCACCGTCATCGACCCCACCAACCACGTCGAGTTCTTCTTTCTGCGCCCGAAAGACATTGCCATCTATGTCGGTTCGGGCGAACTTGATTTCGGGATCACGGGCCGAGACCTGGTGCTCGATTCGGATGCGTCGGTGCGCGAATGCCTGGCGTTGGGTTTCGGGTCGTCGAGCTTCCGCTATGCAGGCCCTGCCGGGCGGAATTGGACGCCGGCCGACTTGGCCGGCAAGCGAATCGCCACCGCCTACCCAAACCTGGTGCGAAAAGACTTGGCGGAGAGAGGTATTGAAGCCACGGTCATCAGGCTCGACGGTGCTGTGGAGATTTCGGTGCAACTCGGCGTAGCCGACGCCATCGCCGACGTGGTGGGTTCCGGGCGCACGCTGAGCCTGCACGATCTGGTGGCCTTCGGCGACCCGCTGTGCGATTCGGAAGCGGTGCTGATCGAGCGTGCCGATCCAGACAGCCACGATGCAACGAAAGCGGCACGCGATCAGTTGGTCGCGCGGATTCAAGGCGTGGTGTTCGGGCAGCAGTATTTGATGCTCGACTACGACTGCCCGCGCTCGGTGCTCGACGAAGCCACGAAGATCACGCCAGGACTGGAGTCACCGACCATCGCCCCGCTCGCCGACCCGGACTGGGTTGCGATCCGTGCCCTGGTGCGGCGGCGGGGTGTCAACGAAGTCATGGATCAGCTCGCGGCCATCGGCGCCAAAGCGATTCTGGCTTCTGACATCAGGTTCTGCCGTTTCTAGTGCGCGGGTCACGGCTGTGTTAGCGTCCGGCTAGGGGCGGCTGCCCGTGTTGCGGCATGGGTCGTCCCCGCTATCGCCGCCGGGCTGTTCATCCCCCAGGAGGGTCTCCGTGACACACGTCCTTATTGTGCTGCTGGCTTTACTCATTGGCGTCGTCGCCGGGTTGCGTTCGTTGACGGCCCCTGCCGTGGTCGCCTGGGCGGCGTTCCTGGGCTGGATCGACCTGCATGGCACCTGGGCGTCCTGGGTGGCCAATGTCATCACGGTCGTGGTTCTGACGATTCTGGCCGTCGGTGAACTGGTCGCCGACAAGCTGCCGAAGACGCCGCCGCGCACCGCGCCGCCGTCGTTCGGCGCCCGGCTCGTGATGGGCGGGTTTGCCGGCGCGGTGCTCGGCGCCTGGCCGCACTGGACTTTCACCGCACTAGGCGCCGGCGTGATCGGTGCCGTGCTTGGCACGCTCGGCGGTTATCAGTTCCGCAAGCGGCTGGTGGCAACTAGCGGCGGCAAGGACCTTCCGATCGCGCTGCTGGAGGACGCGGTCGCGATCTTGGGCGGGTTCGCCATCGTCGCAGTGACCGGTCACGTGCTGACTGAATACCTGCTGACGGCGGTTAAGTGACACAGCGTTTCGACGCGATCATCGTCGGTGCCGGCCAGGCCGGCCCACCACTTGCAGGTCGGTTGACAGCCGCCGGCCAGCGCGTCGCGGTGGTCGAGCGCAAACTGATCGGCGGGACCTGCGTCAACAACGGGTGCATCCCGACCAAGACGCTGGTGGCCAGCGCGCATGCCGCGCATCTGGCCCGTCGCAGCAATGAATACGGTATCGGGACCGGATCGATCAGCGTGGACATGGCCAAGGTCAAGGCGCGCAAAGACGGCATCATGCTCACCGACCGCAAGGGCGTCGAGGACTGGCTGGAGGGCATGGACGGTTGCACCGTGTTTCGCGGCCATGCCAGCTTCGAGGATCCGCACACCCTGCGGGTCGGCGACGAGGTGCTGCACGGCGATCGGATCTTCCTCAACGTCGGCGGCCGCGCCGTCATCCCCGACATCCCCGGCCTAGACGATATCGAATACCTCACCAACGTCTCGATCCTCGAACTCGACACGTTGCCACACGATCTCGTCATCGTCGGCGGCAGTTACATCGCGCTGGAGTTCGCCCAGATGTACCAGCGCTTCGGTGCCCACGTGACCGTCGTCGAAAGGGGCCCACGGCTGGCGTCGCGCGAAGACGAGGAGGTTTCAGCCGCGATCCGCGAGATCCTGCAGGCCGAAGGGATCGACGTCGTCCTGGGCGCCGATGACGTGAGAATCACCAAGGGGGACAAGGACTTCGAACTCACGCCTACCGCAGGCGCCGCCCCCATTCGCGGCACTCATCTGCTGCTGGCGGTGGGGCGCAGGCCCAACACTGACGACCTCGGACTCGAGGTGGCCGGCGTGCAGACCGACGCGCGCGGCTACGTCGTGGTCGACGACCAGCTCAAGACCAACGTCGATCACATCTGGGCGATGGGCGACTGCAACGGTAAGGGCGCTTTCACCCACACTTCGTACAACGACTTCGAGATTGTTGCCGCCAACCTGCTCGACGACGATCCGCGCCGGGTCAGTGACCGCATCCCCACCTATGCCCTCTACATCGATCCGCCGCTGGGCCGGGCCGGCCTGACTGTCGACGAGGTTCGCAAGTCCGGCCGCAAGGCGCTGCTCGGGAAGCGGCCGATGACCAAGGTGGGCAGAGCGGTGGAAAAGGGTGAGACGCAAGGCTTTATGCAAGTCGTGGTCGATGCGGACACCCACGAGATCTTGGGCGCCGCCATCCTCGGAGTCGGCGGCGACGAGGCAATTCATTGCATCCTGGACGTCATGTCGGCCAAAGCGCCCTACACCACGTTGTCGCGCACGGTGCACATCCATCCCACCGTATGCGAGCTGATTCCCACCATGCTCGAGGAGATGTCGCCGCTACACTAAGCGGGCGATCAGGCGGCTGGCTCGGTCGGATGCGAAATAGCCTCTGCCCGAGGATGATCCGGCCAGCCTGGATAGGGCGGGGGCGTCCCACCGAAAACCGGACAGTGCTCGTGGTGCGGGCACCAGTCGCACAACCGAGACTTGTGGGGACGGAAATCTCCTGTCTGACCGGCGGATTGGATGGCGTGCCACATCGCCATCAGCGTCCTCTCGAAGCGCAGCAGCTCCTCATGATCCGGCGAATAGTCCAGTACCTGGCCATCGGCCAGGTAGATCAGCCGCAGCCGAGTGGGCAGCACGCCCCGCGACCGCAGCAGCGCCACCGCGTAGAACTTCATCTGGAACATCGCTTTGAACTCGGCCTGTGCCCTGGCGGCCGGCGGCGCCTTGCCGGTCTTGTAGTCGACGACCCGTAGCTCGCCGGTGGCAGCGACATCGATGCGGTCGATGAATCCACGCAGCAGGGTGCCGTCGGCGAGTTCGACCTCCACCCGCTGCTCGCAGCTTTGCGGGTCGAATCGGGTGGGGTCTTCCAACCGGTAATAGCCGGACAGCAGCGCGCGGGCCTCCTCGAGCAGCTGGGTGCGCAGCTCGGGATCCAGCTCGCCGGCCAGGTCGGGCTCTGCGGCCATGACGTGTTCCCAGGCGGGCTCCACCAATGATCTGGCCGTGTCCGGGCCGCGTGATGCCGCGGGCAGGCTGTAAAGCTGCTCTAGCGCGGCGTGCACCACCGACCCGCGAAGCTGAGCCGGCGACGGCGGTTCGGGCAGCCGATCGATCGCCCGGAAGCGGTACAGCAATGGGCACTGTTTGAAGTCCGCCGCGCGCGACGGTGACAGGGCCGGCCTGGAAGCAGGCCGGGCCTCTTCCTGCGGCTGGTCGGTCATTCCCGCAGCCTAGGACTCGCTGCCGACAACCCCAAGCGCCCGCTGCGGCGAGTCGGCTGGCACGCTAGACGGCGTGTCGGGAACCGGTCCACTCACCGTCGGCGAACGAGTCCAGCTCACCGACCCCAAGGGCCGTCACTACACGGTGGAGCTCACCCCTGGCGCCGAGTTCCACACGCATCGTGGGGCGATCGCGCATGACGATCTGATCGGTCTGGAACAGGGCAGCGTGATCAAATCCGCCGACGGGGCACCGTTCTTGGTGCTGCGCCCGCTGCTGGTCGACTACATCATGTCGATGCCGCGCGGCCCGCAGGTTATCTACCCCAAGGACGCCGCTCAGATCGTGCACGAAGGCGACATGTTCCCTGGTGCCCGGGTACTGGAGGCCGGAGCCGGATCCGGCGCGCTGACCTGTTCGCTGTTGCGCGCGGTGGGGCCCGACGGGCAGGTGGTCTCCTACGAAGTGCGCGCCGATCATGCCGAACACGCGCAGCGCAACGTTTCGGTCTTTTTCGGTCAGGCGCCGGACAATTGGCAGCTGATCATCAGCGATGTCGTGGACTCCGATCTGCCGGACGCCTCCTTCGACCGGGCCGTGCTCGACATGCTGTCCCCGTGGGAGGTGCTGGACGCGGTCGCGCGACTGATGACGTCCGGCGGTGTGCTGATCATCTACGTCGCCACCGTCACCCAGCTGTCGAGAGCGGTGGAGGCATTGCGGGCCGCGCAGTGCTGGACCGAACCCCGGGCATGGGAGTCGCTGCAGCGGGGTTGGCACGCCGTCGGCTTGGCCGTCCGGCCGCAGCATTCGATGCGCGGGCATACCGCGTTCCTGGTGGCGACGCGACGGCTTGCACCCGGTGTGATCGCCCCGGTGCCGCTGGGTCGCAAGCGCCCCGGCAGGGACGGCTAGTCGTCGCTGCGCCGTAACGACCGCTGCACCGACAGCAGTTCGAACTCCGGATGTGCCGCCACCAACCGTTCGGCGGCATCGAGGACCTCGACCGCGTGGCCACGGTCGCCGGACACGACGGCCACGCCGATGCCCGCTCGCCGATACAGATCTTGCGAACCCGTCTCAGCGGCCGACACGCTGAACTTGCGCCGTAGTTCGGCGACGACCGGGCGGATCACCGAGCGCTTCTGCTTCAGTGATCGCACGTCGCCCAGCAGTACGTCGAATTCGAGCCAGCCGATCCACATCTAGCGCGGCGGCGGTTCGGTCGGGGCGGGAGCAGGCGGTGGAGCGGGTGCCGGACTTGGCGCCGGCGCAGGTTCCGGGCCGGGTGGCGGCGGGGCCGGCGGAGTCGTCGAGCTCGGTGAGTTACCCAGAGCCAGCAGCATTTCCGCAGTTTTGCGGGATAGCTGCCAACCCCCTTGGAAGGGCGTGAACTCCATCGGGAACGTGAAGGCGTGATTCGGTTGGGCGGTGTTGACCCGGATACTGGCCATCACGTTGGACGGGGTCTTGTCCGACCACGCGATGTTGTCCGCCGCAAAGGTCATGGGCAGGTAACCGTTGTCGCGAAGCGCGTTGATGAACTTGTCGAGGGTGGCCGCGCTCTCCGCAGTGGCGCCTTCGACCAGGCCCACCTTGTTGATGCCGGGAAGGTTCGGGTCGACGAGCCGGTTGAGTACGTCGGTCAGCGCCTCCGGTACGGGCAGCGGCGCTGTCGGGGGAGCAGCGATGATGATCGGACTCGACGCCGGGGGGACCGCCGATGAGGTGGCCGACGCCGGAACCTTGGGTTGGCTATGCGAGCATCCGGAGAGCGCAAAGGCCACCACGGCGGCGGCGGTGGTCAGTGCCAAGGGCAGGTGGCGGTGCATCCACTCAGTCAGCAGGGCGCTGCGGTATCGACGGCTTCAGGCTCGGGGTGATTTGTAGCCGCGGTGAAGGCATCGGGTGCAATGGAAGTCACACTTGGAAACACAGCGTTGATGACCGGGACAGCTGCGACGCCTGTGGTGAGGGGTTTTGCGGTCACGGGGTGTCCTCTCGGTGGTCCCAAATCGACGCTGAGGTTACCAGCGGGAAGAAAGACGCGACTTTTGACGGCATTTGACTACACGCATGAATGACCAATCGCCGGTAGCGTTGAGGGATCCACCGCATCATTTTGGGGGCGGGAAAGGAGCGCAAAATGGGTGACTCAGAGCGTTCTGAAGCATTCGGTATCAATCCTGAAACAGGTTTGTCCAGCGGCGATGCTGCCGAATTGGAAGAACTCCGTCGTGAGGCCGCAGTGTTGCGCGAGCAACTGGAGCATGCAGCGGAATCACACGGTGGCACGCGCACGGCGCGTGATGTCCATCAGCTCGAGGCCCGTATCGACTCGCTCGCCTCGCGCAATTCCAAATTAATGGAAACTCTTAAAGAGGCGCGCCAACAACTGCTGGCGCTTCGAGAAGAGGTCGACCGGCTCGGACAGCCGCCCAGTGGTTACGGCGTCCTGCTCGCCACCCACGAAGACGAAACAGTCGACGTGTTCACGTCGGGCCGCAAGATGCGACTGACATGCTCGCCGAACATCGACACGTCAATGTTGCGCAAAGGCCAGACCGTCCGGCTGAACGAAGCACTCACCGTCGTCGAGGCCGGCACGTTTGAATCCGTCGGCGAGATCTCGACTTTGCGAGAGGTCCTCAACGACGGCCACCGGGCACTCGTCGTCGGACACGCCGACGAGGAACGCATCGTCTGGCTGGCCGACCCGCTGGTGGCCGAGGACTTGCCAGAGGGACACCCCGACGCACTCAACGATGACACCAGGCCGCGCAAACTGCGGCCTGGCGATTCATTACTGGTCGACTCCAAAGCCGGCTACGCCTTCGAGCGCATTCCCAAGGCCGAGGTCGAAGACCTGGTGTTGGAAGAGGTTCCCGATGTCAGCTATCTGGACATCGGTGGTCTGACGCGCCAGATCGAGCAGATCCGCGATGCCGTCGAGCTGCCTTTCCTACACAAGGACCTGTACCGGGAATATTCGCTGCGCCCGCCGAAAGGCGTGCTGCTCTACGGTCCGCCCGGCTGTGGAAAGACGTTGATCGCCAAGGCGGTCGCCAACTCGTTGGCCAAGAAGATGGCCGAGGTGCGCGGCGATGACGCCCGTGAGGCCAAGTCGTACTTCTTGAACATCAAGGGCCCGGAGCTGCTGAACAAGTTCGTCGGTGAGACCGAGCGGCACATCCGGCTGATCTTCCAGCGCGCCCGGGAGAAGGCGTCGGAGGGAACGCCGGTGATCGTGTTCTTCGACGAGATGGACTCGATCTTCCGCACCCGTGGCACCGGGGTCTCCTCGGATGTCGAGACCACCGTGGTTCCCCAGTTGCTCAGCGAGATCGACGGGGTGGAGGGGCTCGAAAACGTCATCGTGATCGGCGCCTCCAACCGCGAGGACATGATCGATCCGGCGATCCTGCGGCCCGGCCGTCTCGACGTGAAGATCAAGATCGAGCGGCCCGATGCCGAAGCGGCACAAGACATCTTCTCGAAGTATCTCGTCACGACGTTGCCGGTGCATGCCGACGACCTCGCCGAGTTCGAAGGCGACCGTGGGGCTTGCATCGCGGCGATGATCGAAAAGGTCGTCGAACGGATGTACGCCGAGATCGACGACAACCGGTTCCTGGAGGTCACCTACGCCAACGGTGACAAGGAAGTCATGTACTTCAAGGACTTCAACTCCGGGGCGATGATCCAGAACGTCGTCGACCGCGCGAAGAAGAATGCGATCAAGGCGGTGCTGGAGACCGGGCAACACGGGTTGCGGATTCAGCATCTGCTCGACTCGATCGTCGACGAGTTCGCCGAGAACGAGGACCTGCCCAACACCACCAACCCCGATGACTGGGCGCGGATCTCGGGCAAGAAGGGCGAGCGGATCGTTTACATCCGCACCCTGGTCACCGGCAAGTCGTCCAGCGCGTCGCGGGCCATCGACACCGAATCGAACCTGGGCCAGTACCTGTAACGCAGGGGCTCGAGGTTCGTTGCAGCTCAGTCGAATTCGAATGAGTAGCTGTTGGTCAGGCTGTCTTGAAGTACCTTGGCGGGCCGGGTCGTGGTGTCTACCCGCAGCGTCTCGGTGAGCACCCGCGGCTGATACGTCCAGCCGTCGGGCAAGCTAAGCCGGCCAGCCAGCCCGGGTAGGTCCGCGCGCGACAGGTTGGGGTCGGCGACCTGGCTCCAGGTCTGCATGACCCAGCGCTGCCCGTCGGGATCGACGAGTTCGTAGATCTCTTCGCCGGCGTTGAAGACGAAGACGGTATTGCGGGTGACCTCGTTGGCGAGATACGGCGCGGGGTTCATCGACGTCAGTGCAACCGTCGCCTGCTTGATCATCTCGATCCCGCCGAAGGTCTTGGTCTCTTGTGGGCCCTGCGGGTCTTTTTCGATGCCGTTCATCAGCCAGTAGCGCGGACCGTTGAGTAAAGCTGCCGCAGCACCGTTTTCGGTGGCGAGCGCCTGCGGGTCCAGCTTCGACCACAGTTCGGCGGGACAGTCGTTGAGCGAGAAGCTGTTGTAGACGGTGGCCTGCGGGCCGGACTCGGTGATCTGGACAAGAAGTACTTCGCCGTAACGCTTTCCAGAGAAGTCGGCCACTTGTTCACTCGCTTTCTGTCGATGTGGCGATGGCGTTGCGGTAGCGGTTGCGCGCGATGAGCGTGGTGTGCAGGTCATCGATCAGCGGGTCCAGGAATGTCGAACGGTATTCAGCGTCGCTGGCCGCGCGCGCGCTGATGTACATGAACGTCAACGCACCCAAGAAAAGACACATGTGGATCAGCGAATCCGGTACTGGAAGAGTCCATCCCAGCACGGTCGCAGTGCTGGTGTAGGTATGGGTCCACTCGTTGAGTAGCGATGGGCTCATGATGATCAGCCCGAGAGTCAAATAGATCGCGGTGGTGACCACCGCTACCACCATGATCTGCGCCAGCTGCGAGGTGGCCAGCACAAAGACCACGTTGAGCCGTTCCGACTTTTTCAAAGGGGCGCTGTTACGAACGTCCGGCATCGTCGAAAACGGAGTATCGGCAAGCCTTGCCGTGTCCTTGGGCAGCACCGTGGTCGAGTGCAGCATCGGCCTGACCCGTTCCAGCGTTGCGGAGGTGACGAAGGCCGCGGCGATGGCGATCAAAAACGCCATCGCCAGCCCGAGCCGAGTGCCACTGATCGTCGCGGCCATCAGCCAGACGTAGGTGTTGAAGAACACCAACGCGGTCAGCAGCACCACGGGCAACGCCCGGACCGCCAGCGCGCCCACCGTCGCAAAATGCGACAGCATCATCCGCACCGCCCAGCCGACTACCGAGCCAAGCCCGCAGCCGGTCAGGATCAGCACCGCGACGATGACGACGGCTTCCTGCAGCAGCTCGCTGACACCGGTCACGATCATCGCCTCGCCTGCCACGATGGCCACCGATACGCCCGCTGCGACCGCCCGTGTCCGTCCGCTCCGTAGCCGCGACACCAGCCAGCCGACGAGCGCCATCAACGGCACGACGAGTGCGACGATGACCAGCACCACCCATTCGGCGGGGGTGGGATTCCCGGTGATGTCGATGTCGCCGCCCCCGACGATCGAGTAGACCACCAGCACGCAGGCTTGCAGCGTCGCGTACGCCGCCAGCGCGGGCGCCGATCGCGGCCAGATCCGTCGCCATCGGGCCCTGCGGGTCAACACCCACGGCAAACCGCGATGCAGGAACCAGCTTTCAGCCGCGGTGCCCGCCGATGCTCGGCCGCCGGTTGTGCGACCGAGAGATACGTCCATCGCGCCTCACCCTAATGGCGGGCCAGCCGCTGTGCTGGCCGTATTCGTCTTCCGATTACGGCCGCGAGGTTCCCCCGCCACGGGGCGCGTCGTTCCCCGGCCTAGGCTGGTGGGATGCAACGGATTATCGGGACGGAGGTCGAGTACGGCATTTCGTCGCCGTCCGACCCGACCGCCAACCCGATCCTCACCTCGACTCAGGCGGTGTTGGCTTACGCCGCGGCCGCCGGCATTCAACGCGCGAAGCGCACCCGCTGGGATTACGAAGTGGAATCGCCGTTGCGCGATGCCCGCGGTTTCGACCTGAGCCGCTCGGCTGGGCCGCCGCCGGTCGTCGACGCCGACGAGGTCGGCGCGGCCAACATGATTCTGACCAACGGTGCGCGGCTCTACGTCGACCATGCGCATCCCGAATACGCCGCGCCGGAATGCACCGACCCGCTGGACGCCGTGATCTGGGACAAGGCAGGCGAGCGTGTCATGGAGGCCGCCGCGCGGCATGTCGCCAGCGTGCCGGGCGCCGCGAAACTGCAGCTGTACAAGAACAACGTCGACGGCAAGGGCGCCTCCTACGGGTCGCACGAGAACTACCTGATGAGCCGGCAGACGCCGTTTTCGGCCATCATCTCCGGGTTGACCCCCTTTCTGGTATCCCGCCAGGTGGTCACCGGGTCGGGGCGGGTCGGCATCGGGCCGTCCGGCGACGAGCCCGGCTTCCAGCTGTGCCAGCGCTCCGATTACATCGAGGTCGAGGTCGGGCTGGAAACCACGCTCAAACGCGGCATCATCAACACCCGCGACGAACCGCACGCTGACGCCGACCGATACCGCAGACTGCACGTCATCATCGGCGACGCCAACCTCGCCGAGACGTCGACGTACCTGAAGCTGGGTACCACCGCGCTGGTGCTCGACCTGATCGAGGATGGCCCGCAGCACGGGATCGACCTGAGCGACCTGGCGTTGGCCCGCCCGGTGCACGCCGTTCATGCGATCAGCCGCGATCCGTCGCTGCGGGTCGCGGTGGCAATGGCCGACGGTCGTGAGCTGACCGCCCTTGCGCTGCAACGGATTTACCTCGACCGGGTGGCGAAGTTGGTGGATGGCCGCGACCCCGACCCGCGGGCGGCCGACGTCGTCGAAACGTGGGCGCACGTGCTCGACCTGCTGGAGCGCGACCCGATGGACTGTGCTGAGCTGCTGGACTGGCCGGCCAAGCTGCGGCTGCTGGAAGGTTTCCGGCAGCGGGAGAACCTGAGTTGGTCGGCGCCCCGACTGCACCTCGTGGACCTGCAGTATTCGGACGTCAGGCTGGACAAGGGCCTGTACAACCGGTTGGTCGCGCGCGGATCGATGAAGCGGCTGGTCACCGAACACCAGGTGATCGAGGCGGTGGACAACCCGCCGACCGATACTCGGGCTTACTTCCGCGGTGAATGCCTGCGCAGGTTCGGCGCCGATATCGCCGCGGCCAGCTGGGACTCGGTGATTTTCGATCTCGGTGGTGATTCGCTGGTGCGTATCCCGACCCTAGAGCCCCTGCGGGGCAGCAAGGCGCACGTCGGAGCGTTGTTGGACTCGGTCAATAGCGCCGTCGAGCTGGTGGAACAACTGACGAGCTAAGTGTCGTTCGGCCGGGAAACGTCGGGGTTGACCGGTAGGGTAGGGAAATACCAACGGGCAGGTGCCGTAACCATTGAACGGCGACTGAAAAGCCCAGACCAAGCAGGAGGCGGCGATGGCGCAGGAGCAGACCAAGCGTGGCGGTGGCGGCGGCGACGAAGACGATGTCGTCGGCACCTCGGCCGCGGGTCAGGAGCGTCGCGAGAAGCTGGCCGAGGAGACCGACGATCTACTCGACGAAATTGACGATGTCCTTGAGGAAAACGCGGAGGACTTCGTCCGTGCGTACGTCCAAAAGGGCGGACAGTGACCTGGTCGTTTTCTGATCGTTTGCCCACCAATTCGGCACTTTCTGGAATATCCGCCGTAAATCAATCCTCATTCGCTGACTTACTGCGTCGCCAAGCGCCCGAGTTACTCCCGGCGGTCCTGAGCGGCGACGCACAACCGGGTGCGCTCGCCGGTCAACTGCCGCACGGCACCACCATTGTCGCGTTGAAATACCCCGGCGGCGTGCTGATTGCCGGCGACCGGCGTTCCACGCAGGGCAACATGATTGCCGGTCGTGATGTGAAAAAGGTGTACATCACCGACGACTACACCGCGACCGGCATCGCTGGCACCGCCGCTATCGCCGTCGAGTTCGCCCGTCTTTACGCGGTGGAACTCGAGCACTACGAAAAGCTGGAAGGCGTCCCGCTCACCTTCGCCGGCAAAGTCAACCGGCTTGCGATCATGGTGCGCGGCAACCTGGCGGCCGCGATGCAGGGGCTGGTGGCCCTACCCCTGCTGGCGGGCTATGACATCCACGCAGCCGACCCGGAGGGCGCTGGGCGCATCGTCTCGTTCGACGCCGCAGGCGGTTGGAACATCGAGGAAGAGGGCTACCAGTCGGTGGGGTCAGGATCGATCTTCGCCAAGTCGTCGATCAAGAAGCTGTACTCGCAGGTCAGCGATGCCGATTCGGCGGTGCGGGTCGCTGTCGAGGCGCTGTACGACGCCGCCGATGACGACTCGGCTACCGGCGGTCCGGACCTGGTTCGCGGCATCTACCCGACGGCGGTCACCATCGGTGCGGACGGGGCGGTCGACGTGCCGGAGAGCCGCATCGCCGAATTGGCCCGAAGCGTCATCCAAAGCCGCACGCGCGCAGATACTTTCGGCCCCGACGCCGAGTCGCGGGGTGAGCAGTGAGTTTCCCGTATTTCATCTCGCCCGAGCAGGCGATGCGCGAGCGCAGCGAGCTCGCACGCAAGGGCATCGCCCGGGGCCGCAGCGTGGTGGCGTTGGCCTACTCCGGTGGCGTGTTGTTTGTGGCGGAGAACCCGTCGCGGTCGCTGCAGAAGATCAGCGAACTTTACGATCGCGTGGGCTTTGCCGCGGCGGGCAAGTTCAACGAATTCGACAATCTGCGGCGCGGCGGGATTCAGTTCGCTGACACCCGCGGCTACGCCTACGATCGCCGCGACGTCACCGGCCGCCAGCTGGCCAACGTGTATGCGCAGACGCTGGGCACCATCTTCACCGAGCAGGCCAAACCGTACGAGGTCGAGCTCTGCGTCGCCGAGGTGGCGCACTACGGCGAGACGAAACCGCCTGAGATGTACCGGATCACCTACGACGGTTCCATCAACGACGAGCCGAATTTCGTGGTGATGGGCGGTACCACCGAGCCGATCGCGACAGCGCTCAAGGAGTCCTACGCCGAGAACGCCGACTTGCACGGCGCGTTGGCGATCGCGCTGGAGGCGCTGCGGGCAGGAAGTGCCGACTCCCCGAACGGTGACCAGCCCGCGCTCGATGTGGCCAGTCTCGAGGTGGCCATCCTCGACGCCGGCCGGCCGCGTCGGGCATTTCGGCGGATCAGCCGCTCTCGGCTGGAAAGCCTCCTGCGGGAAGTGGATTCGAATGGCTCTGACTCCGACGACGATTCGCAGGACGACGAGTCGTAAACGCTGCCCGGCCCGTAGTGCTCCGCGCGGGGCATGCTGGGGCCAATGGTGCTGCTGAGAATGGCTCGGCCGGTCGCGGATGGCCCCAGTGCCTGACGTAAACGGCACCGAAAGCATTGCCAATCGCTCGAAGAGCACTCGCGGGCGCGGCTGCTCACCTTCGCGCTGAGACAACCAGTACCCTCGAATATGTGCAGCGAAGAATCATGGGCATCGAGACCGAGTTCGGTGTTACCTGCACATTCCACGGTCATCGTCGACTGAGCCCGGACGAGGTAGCCCGCTACCTGTTCCGCCGGGTGGTGTCCTGGGGTCGCAGCTCCAATGTTTTTCTGCGTAACGGCGCCCGTCTGTACCTCGACGTCGGTAGCCACCCCGAGTACGCCACCGCGGAGTGCGACAGCCTGGTGCAGCTGGTCACCCACGACCGGGCCGGGGAATGGGTGCTGGAAGACCTCTTGGTGGACGCCGAGCAGCGGCTTGCCGACGAAGGCATCGGCGGCGACATCTACTTGTTCAAGAACAACACCGACTCCGCGGGCAACTCCTACGGCTGCCACGAGAATTACCTGATCGTGCGGGCCGGCGAGTTCTCCCGGATCTCCGATGTGCTGCTGCCGTTCCTGGTCACCCGGCAGCTGATCTGCGGCGCCGGCAAGGTGCTGCAGACGCCCAAGGCGGCGACGTTCTGTCTGTCCCAGCGCGCCGAGCACATCTGGGAGGGCGTCTCGTCGGCGACCACCCGCAGCCGCCCGATCATCAACACCCGCGACGAGCCACATGCCGACGCCGAGAAATATCGGCGGCTGCACGTCATCGTCGGCGACTCGAACATGTGCGAGACCAGCACGATGCTCAAGGTGGGTACCGCCGCACTGGTGCTGGAGATGATCGAAGCCGGCGTGCCCTTCCGCGACTTCTCGCTGGACAATCCGATCCGCGCGATCCGCGAGGTCAGCCACGACGTCACCGGTCGCCGGCCGGTGCGGTTGGCAGGCGGGCGCCAGGCCAGCGCGTTGGACATCCAGCGCGAGTACTACACCCGGGCCGTCGAGCACCTGCAGACTCGGGAGCCCAACGCGCAGATCGAGCAGGTTGTCGATCTGTGGGGCCGTCAGCTTGACGCAGTCGAGAGCCAGGACTTCGCCAAGGTGGACACCGAGATCGACTGGGTGATCAAGCGCAAGCTGTTCCAGCGCTACCAGGATCGCTACAACATGGAGCTGTCCGACCCCAAGATCGCTCAGCTGGATCTGGCCTACCACGACATCAAGCGCGGCCGCGGTGTCTTCGATCTGTTGCAGCGAAAGGGCCTGGCAACACGCGTGACCACGGACGAGGACATCGCAGAGGCGGTCGAAAATCCGCCGCAGACCACTCGCGCCCGGCTGCGCGGCGAATTCATCAGCGCCGCCCAGGCGGCGGGCCGTGACTTCACCGTCGACTGGGTCCACCTCAAACTCAACGATCAGGCGCAGCGAACCGTGCTGTGCAAGGACCCATTCCGAGCGGTCGACGAGAGAGTCAAACGCCTGATCGCGAGTATGTAGCTTCTAGCGCTCTCGGCTGCAGTCCGGCGCCGCGACCCGCGGTCAATGAATCGACGCCAGTGGGTGTGAAATCCGGGTAGCCTAATTTCTTTGCGGCTTTCTTTGCGGCTTATCGCCGGGGTGGGGGCCAAACGGCAGTTTCCAACCGGAGACTCGACGGCCCGCTCGGCGGTTAGTGAATGGTGGACGGATGATCCCGGGGACGAACTGTCAGGTCAGTCGTGCTGACTCGGCCAATGTGTGTCCGGGTCACTTTGACAATCCATGAGCAGTTGCTGGCCGCAATCGCGGGTGAGCGTCGACGTAGAAGCAGGCGACCGGCTGTGCCGGGCCTGCGTGCAGCTGCTCGGGGTCGATGCCGCGGCCATCTCGCTGGTCTTCGATGGTGCCAACGCCGCAACGGTGGGGTCGAGCGGACCGCTGGCGCAGGTCTATGACGAGCTGCAATTCATCCTCGGTGAGGGGCCATGCTTGGATTCGGTGGCCCTACGGGATCCTGTCTTGGTGCTCGACCTGGCCGATCCCGGGGACGTACGGTGGCCGGCGTATGGGTCCGCGATGCTGGAACACCGGATCCGGGGGGTGTACGCGATGCCCGTTCTGGTCGCCGGTGAATGGGTCGGAGCGCTCGACCTGTTTCGCGTTAAGCCTGGTCCGTTGAGCGCAGAACAGCTGGCCGGCGCAGTCACCGCCGCCGAGTTGGCAGCCATCCCTGTCCTCGATCTGATGAGTGCAGACCTCAAAGATGCAGTGTTCGATCCCAGCAGCACTGCGTGGGCCGAACTAAATACCCTGTCTCGCGCGGAGGTCAGCCAGGCCACGGGCGTGCTCATGGCGCAACTCGGCATCGACGCCGCAGAGGCCCTCGTCCGGCTGCGGGCGCACGCGTACGCCACCGACCGCAGCGCCATCGACGTCGCGCGCGACATTCTGGACCGTCGGCTGATGCTGGAGGATGATTGAAGTGGTCATCCGAGAAGGGGCCGAAGATGCCCGACAATGACCGTGAGACTCGAGTCTTGGATGCTGTCGTAACGCTTGTGGACAGTCTCCTCGACGACTTTGATGTGGTCGAACTGTTGACGGAACTCACTGAACGCTGCGCGGAGCTATTGGATATCGCTGCCGCCGGGTTCTTGCTCGCTGATCCGCTGGGGAACCTACATCTGTTAGCGGCGACTTCGGAGAAAGCGCGCGAGTTAGAGCTCTTCCAGCTGCAGGCCGATGAAGGACCCTGTCTGGACTGTTACGCGAGCGGACGGCCGGTTTCGGTGGCGGATCTAGCGGCCGAGTTGCCGCGTTGGCCGCGGTTCGTCCCGGCGGCTACCGAGGCGGGCTTCGCCTCGGTGCATGCGGTGCCGATGCGCGCGGCCGGAACCGTATTGGGCGCCCTGGGCCTGTTCGGTATACGCGTGGGCGAACTCAATGAGGCCGACCTGCTGGTCGGACAAAGCCTGGCACACATCGCGTGTGTGGCGATCGTGCAGGAACACGCCCCAACTTCGTCCGCGGTGGCGCCGCGGCTGCGCAATGCGCTAAGCGCCCGCGTGGTGATTGAGCAGGCCAAAGGCTTCGTACGGGAAAGACTGGCAGTGTCGGTGGAAGACGCGTTCACACTGCTACGTCGTTACGCGCGGACAAACGACGATCATTTGACTGACGTTGCCCGACGGCTAATCGCTCAGCCGGATTCGCGTCCCGCGATACTGGCAGCGATGGCAACGATGAATGCCTCACCGGCGTAGACACTTTCAGCGATAGCCACACTCAGGAGTGACGGGCGCGGGCGCGCCGTACAGATGCCTCGAGTAGTCGCTCGGCGACGACATTTAGCTTGACGTTATCGTCCTGACTGATCTTGATCAGCCGGGCGAAGGCCTCCTCGGCGCTGACCCCAGACCGGGCGCGAATGATTCCGACCGCCTGGTCGATGACCGACCGGGTACCCAGCGCCTGACGCAACTGCTCGGCCCGCTGCTGGGCCGCCATCAGCAATCGCGCGTTGTGCACCGTCACAGCCGCCGGCCCCGCGAACTTTGCACCCGTCGCCACCGCGTGTTCGGCGAATGCGTCGAGGGTGTAGGCGTAGGCGTTAATGACGCCGATCACCTGCTCGCGGACTACCAGCGGTAGCGATAACGCCGAATTCACGCCCAGCCGCACAACGGCGGGACCGAAGCGCGGCCAACGAGTGTCATCAGCGATCGACCCGCTGACACAGGGCCGTCCGGTGCGCATTGAAGTAATGCACGGCCCCTCCTCGTGGAGTTCGTACTGAAGTTTGTCGATCTTGCGGACGAACTCGGCGGTTACCGCCCACGACTGGATACGCAGTGGCGCCGCAGATGGGTGGGCCACGGTCACACCGGCACCGTTGGCGCCAGGGATCGCGTGCGCCGCGAATTCGGCTATCTGGGTGAGTGACTCGTCCACCGTCAACGCGTCCACCACAATCGCGGCCAACCCGCTCAGCCCGGCCTGCAAATCCTCTTCGTCGGCGTCATGTTGTGCCTGCGTGAGCTCGGGCTCCAGCGGGGAAATTCGGCCGGGCTGGCCGTCGTACTCAGCCATCGCCCTCTCCTTCCTCGCCGCGCTGTATACCTGTTTTGCACGACCGCAGCGCCGGTCAGCACCTCGGCAACGACAACAGGGTTTTCTGCGCCCGAGTTAATGAAACCGCACCGCACCCCTAAGCTGCTATGGGTGGCGACCTCGAAAGTCGAACGGCTGGTAAATCTCGTGATCGCTCTACTGTCCACCCGCGGCTACATCACCGCAGAGAAGATCCGGACCAGCGTGGCGGGTTATTCGGATAGCCCCAGCATCGAGGCCTTCTCCCGGATGTTCGAGCGGGATAAAAACGAACTGCGCGACCTCGGCGTCCCCCTCGAGGTCGGCAGGGTGTCGGCCCTGGATCCCACCGAGGGCTACCGGATCAACCGGGACGCGTACTCGCTGCCGCCCGTCGAACTGACCCCGGACGAGGCGACCGCGGTCGCCGTCGCGACCCAACTGTGGGAATCACCCGAACTGATCACCGCGACCCAGGGCGCGCTGCTGAAGCTGCGCGCCGCCGGGGTGGACGTCGATCCCGAGGCCCAGGTGGCCATCGCCTCACCGGCTGGTGTGCCGGGTCTGCGCGGGTCGGAAGACGTTCTCGGAATCTTGTTGTCGGCCATCGATTCTCGGCAGGCGGTGCAATTCCCGCATCGGCCGTCGCGGGCCGAGCCGTACACCACACGCACCGTCGAGCCGTGGGGAGTGGTCACCGAAAAGGGTCGCTGGTACTTGGTCGGCCACGACCGCGACCGCGACGACACCCGCACCTTCCGGCTGTCCCGGATCGGTGCCGAGGTCGCGCCGATCGGACCGGCCGGCGCCGTCACCGTGCCCGACCATGTCGACCTGCGCAAGATCGTCGCCCAGACGGTTGCCGAGACACCGACCGGCGTGCAGGCCCGGGTATGGGTCGCCGACGGGCGGGCCACCGCCTTGCGGCGCGCCGGAACCTCGACGGGCGTCCAGGAATTGGGCGGTCGCAGCGGAGAGGTGATCGAGCTCGAAATCGGATCCATCGATCGGCTGGCACGTGACGTCGCGGGCTATGGCGCCGACGCGGTCGTGCTCGAGCCGCAGTCCCTGCGCGACGACGTGCTGGCCCGGTTACGGGCCCAGGCGGGGGCGTCGGCATGACACCCGTGTCCACCCGGCTGGTCCGGCTGCTCAACATGGTGCCGTATTTCCAGGCCAACCCGCGGATCACCCGAACTGAGGCCGCGGCCGATCTGGGGGTCTCCGCCAAGCAGCTGGAAGAGGACCTCAACCAGCTCTGGATGTGCGGGTTACCCGGGTACTTCCCGGGCGATCTCATCGACTTCGAGTTCTCCGGGGACACCATCGAGGTGACCTTTTCGGCCGGCATCGACCGGCCCCTCAAGCTCACCTCGCCCGAAGCCACCGGCCTGCTGGTGGCGCTGCGAGCGCTGGCCGACATTCCGGGCGTCGTCGATCCGGAGGCGGCGCGCAGCGCGATCGCCAAGATTGCGGCCGCCGCGGGCACCGTCGGACAGGACGCTTCGAATTCGGTGGCCGCCGTCGACGAACCGGCGCCCATCGAGAGCCGGGCCGCGGCCGCTGTGCGCGCCGCAGTGCAGAACAAACACGCGCTGTCCATCGACTACTACTCGGCGTCGCATGACACCCTGACCAGCAGGATCGTCGATCCCATCCGGGTGCTGCTGATCGGCGGCCAGAGCTATCTGGAGGCGTGGTCACGCGAAGCCGAAGGGGTCCGGCTGTTCCGCTTCGACCGAATCGTGGACGCTACCGAGCTGGGTGAGCCGGCCGCTCCGCCCGAACCGGCGTTGCAGGCCCCACCGGACACTTCGCTGTTCGACGGCGATCCCGCGCTCCCGTCGGCCAAGCTGCGGGTCGCTCTGTCGGCGTCCTGGATGTTCGAGTACTACCCGATGCGTGACGTCTACGAGCTCCCAGACGGGTGGTGCGAGGCGGTCATGACGTATGCCTCGGAGGATTGGATGACGCGCCTGGTGCTCGGATTCGGTTCGGCGGTGCAGGTGGTTGAACCGCAGTCGCTTGCGCAGCGTGTACGGGATGCCGCGGCCGCGGCCCTGGAGTCCTACCAGGCTGTTGCCCGGTAGCGCACCGGCGCGGGCCCACCAGTCGTTGGCCTCGCTGCGGTAGCATCGGGTGGACGTCTGGAGGTAATCAAAGTGGGCAGTCTTAGTCCGTGGCACTGGGCGATCCTCGCTGTCGTAGTGATCCTGCTCTTCGGTGCCAAGAAGCTCCCCGATGCAGCGCGCTCGCTAGGCAAGTCGATGCGCATCTTCAAGTCCGAAATGCGTGAAATGCAGACCGAGGGCAAGCCTGAAGCGCCTTCCATCGCAACACCTGCGGCAGCCCCTCAGCCCGTGCAGTCGCAGCGGGTTGACCCGCCGGCGGCTACCGAGCACGGTCACACCGAGGCGCGCCCGGCTTAGCCTGGGCGTCGCTGTCACGGTGCCCGAGCGCCCTGACCGAGCGTCGTGAACGCTTTTAAAACTTCAACCCGCACCGCTGCCGCACTGAAGCGGATGAATCCGCGTAATCGGCGTGGCCGCACCAATCCCGAAGCGACTATGTCGCTGGTGGATCACTTGACCGAGCTGCGCACCCGGCTGCTGATATCGCTGGCCGCGATCCTGGTCACTACGATTTTCGGCTTCCTGTGGTATTCGCATTCGATGTTCGGGCTGCAAAGCCTGGGTGAGTGGCTGCGCCATCCCTACTGTTCGCTGCCGCAGTCGGCGCGCGCGAGTATCAGCGCCGACGGGCAATGCCGACTGCTGGCCACGGCGCCGTTCGACCAATTCATGTTGCGGCTCAAGGTCGGTATGACGGCTGGGATCGTGCTGGCCTGCCCGGTGTGGTTCTACGAACTGTGGGCGTTCATCACGCCCGGGCTCTACAAAAAGGAGCGCCGCTTCGCGATCGGGTTCGTGGTCCCCGCCGCGGTGCTGTTCGTCGGCGGAGCGGTGCTGGCCTACTTCGTGTTGTCGAAGGCGCTGAACTTCCTGCTGACCGTCGGCAGCGACGTGCAGGTGACCGCGCTGTCCGGCGACCGCTATTTCGGCTTCCTGATCAACCTGCTGGTGGTGTTCGGCGTCAGCTTCGAATTCCCGCTGCTGATCGTCATGCTCAACATGACGGGCATACTCACATATCAAAAGCTCAAGGCATGGCGGCGTGGGCTGATCTTCGCGATGTTCGTTTTTGCGGCGATATTCACGCCCGGATCTGATCCATTTTCGATGACGGCGCTGGGGATAGCGCTGTCGGTGTTGCAAGAGCTAGCCATTCAGATCGCCCGAATACACGACAGACGCAAGGCCAAACGTGAAGCGCAAGTGGCGATCTCCGACGACGAAGCATCGGTTATCGAGCCGGCCGAGCCGATGTCTCAGTCGGTATCCGAGCCGGTACCCGAGCCGTCCTTCACCGCCGGGCAACATGACGACGTCACCTAAGCGCCTGCCGCACGCGGCGGCTGCGTGACCGAACTCGCCGAGCTAGACCGCTTCGCCGCGGAACTGCCGTTCGCACTGGATGACTTTCAGCGGCGGGCCTGCGCTGCGCTCGAACGCGGCCACGGTGTGCTGGTTTGCGCGCCGACCGGTGCCGGCAAGACGGTGGTCGGCGAATTCGCTGTGCACCTGGCGCTGACGGCCGGCGGGAAATGTTTCTACACCACGCCGATCAAGGCGCTGAGTAACCAGAAGCACACCGACCTGATCGCGCGGTACGGCCGCGACCGGATCGGCCTGTTGACCGGCGACATGTCCGTCAACGCCGACGCGCCGGTGGTGGTGATGACCACCGAGGTGCTGCGCAACATGCTTTACGCTGATTCTCCTGCGCTGCAAGGACTTTCGCACGTGGTGATGGACGAGGTGCATTTCCTCGCCGACCGGATGCGCGGCCCGGTGTGGGAAGAAGTCATCCTGCATCTGGCCGACGAGGTGCGGCTGGTCAGCCTGTCGGCCACGGTGAGCAACGCCGAGGAGTTCGGCGGCTGGATCCAGACCGTGCGCGGCGACACGACGGTGGTCGTCGACGAGCACCGGCCGGTGCCGCTGTGGCAACACGTCTTGGTGGGCAAGCGGCTGTTGGACCTGTTCGACTACCAGAACGAGAAACCGGCCGCCGATCGTCACCTGCGCGTCAATCCTGAACTCCTGCAACATATTTCCCATCGCCGCGAGGCGGACCGAATGTCGGACTGGACGCCGCGCCGCGGCTCCGGGCGGGGACGGTCCGGACGGCCGGACCGCCCGCGGTTCTACCGGCCGCCGCCGCGTCCGGACGTGATCGCGGCCCTGGATGCCGAAGGGCTGCTGCCCGCAATCACTTTCGTGTTCTCCCGGGCCGGCTGTGACGCGGCGGTCCAGCAGTGTCTGCGCTCGCCGCTGCGGCTGACCAGCGAGGAGGAGCGGGCGCAGATCGCCGAGGTAATCGATCATCGTTGCGGGGAACTCGCCGAGGCCGATTTAGGGGTGCTGGGCTATTACGAGTGGCGCGAGGGGCTGCTGCGCGGCCTGGCTGCCCATCACGCCGGAATGTTGCCGGCGTTCCGGCACACGGTCGAGGAATTGTTCACCGCCGGCCTGGTGAGGGCGGTGTTCGCCACCGAGACACTAGCGCTGGGCATCAACATGCCCGCTCGCACCGTGGTGCTCGAGCGGCTGGTGAAGTTCAACGGCGAACAACACGTGCCGCTGACGCCGGGGGAGTACACCCAGCTGACCGGGCGTGCCGGGCGTCGCGGCATCGACGTCGAAGGGCACGCCGTGGTGTTGTGGCACCCCGGCGAAGAGACCAGCGAGCCGTCCGCGGTGGCTGGGCTGGCGTCCACCCGGACCTTTCCGCTGCGCAGCTCGTTTGCGCCGTCGTACAACATGACCATCAATCTGGTGCAGCAGATGGGCCCCGAGCAGGCGCATCATCTGCTGGAGCAGTCGTTCGCCCAGTATCAGGCCGACCGGTCGGTGGTCGGGTTGGTCCGTGGCATCGAGCGCGGCACCCGGATGCTTGAGGAGATCGCCGGCGAACTGGGCGGCACGGATGCGCCGATCCTGGAATACGCGCGGATGCGCGCGCGGATTTCCGAGATGGAGAAAGCGCAGTCGCGCGCATCTCGGCTGCATCGGCGGCAGGCCGCAGGAGAGGCGCTGGCGGGACTGCGCCGCGGCGACATCATCACCATCACGCAGGGCCGGCACAGCGGGCTGGCCGTGGTGATCGAGTCGGCCCGCGATAGCGACGATCCGCGGCCGTTGGTGCTGACCGAACACCGATGGGCGGGCCGGATTTCGTCGGCCGACTATTCCGGCGCCACGGGACCGGTCGGCGCGATGTCACTGCCCAAGCGGGTCGAACACCGCCAGCCGCGGGTGCGGCGCGACCTGGCGTCGGCGCTGCGATCCGCCGCCGCCGGGCTGGTGCTCCCCTCGACGCGCCGCGGTGGCGGGAGCCAGGATGACGGGTTTCACGATCCAGAGCTGGCGTCGTTGCGGACGCAGTTGCGCCAACATCCCGCGCACAACAGCCCGGGCCTCGAGGACCGGGTCCGCGAGGCCGAGCGCTACCTGCGCATCGAACGTGACAACGCGCAGCTGGAAAAGAAGATCGCCGCCGCGACGAACTCGCTGGCCCGAACGTTTGACCGGATCGTCCGACTGCTCACCGAGCGTGAGTTCATCCGGGGGCCCGCCTCCGACCCGCGAATCACCGACGACGGGCGGCTGCTGGCCCGGATCTACAGCGAGAGCGATCTGCTGGTCGCCGAGTGCCTGCGCAGCGGCGCGTGGGCGGACTTGAAACCGGCCGAGCTGGCGGCCGTGATCTCGGCAGTGCTCTACGAGACCCGCGGCGCTGACGGTTCCGGCGGTCCGTTCGCCGCCGACGCGCCCACGCCGGCACTGCGCCAAGCGCTGCAGCAAACATCGAGGCTGTCTATGGCGTTGCGCGGTGACGAGCAGACGCATCGGATCGCTCCCAGTCGCGAACCCGACGACGGCTTCGTCGGCGTCATTTACCGGTGGGCTTGCACCGGTGATTTGAGCGCGGCACTGGCCGCCGCCGACGCGACCGGCACCGGCTCGCCGCTGTTGGCCGGCGACTTCGTACGGTGGTGTCGCCAAGTGCTCGATCTGCTGGACCAGGTTCGCAACGCCGCACCCGACGCTGAACTGCGGGGCACCGCCAAACGCGCTATCAATGACGTTCGGCGCGGCGTCGTTGCAGTTGACGCCGGGTAGGCTGGGCCCCGGCTACCGTTACAACCGGCGCCAAAACACAAGGAACTGAGGAGAAACCATGAGCGGACCGCAGGGATCGGACCCGGGCCAGCAGTGGCAACCGCCCGGCGAGGGTGTCGATCGGTCCTCGGAGCCAACTCAGGTGGGAACGCCTTGGCAGCAGCAATCACCCGGGCAGGACGCGACCTGGCAGGCCCCGGCCTACACGCCGTCCACCGGCTACCCGCCGTATCAGCAGCCGGCTGAGCAGGCCTACCCGCAGCAATACGGTCAGCCGCCCGCATACCCGCAACCCGAGCAGTACGGCCAGCAGCAGCCCGGTCAGTACGGCCAGCCAGGCCAGTACGGCCAGCCGGGTCAGTACGGCCAGCCGGGCCAATACGGTCAGCCCGGCCAGTACGGACAGCCAGGCCAGCCCGGTCAATACGGTCAGCCCGGCTACCCGCAGCAGTATCCGTCCTATGAACAACCGAAGAAGCGTTCCTTCGCGCTGATCGGCGGCATCGTCGGCGTGGTCGGGTTCCTGGTGATCGCGGCAGTGCTGGTGCTCGGTTTCTGGGAGCCCGGGTTCTTCGTCACCACCAAGCTGGACATCAACAAGGCGCAGTCCGGGGTGCAGCAGATCCTGACTGACGAGACCAACGGCTACGGCGCCAAGAACGTCCAGAACGTCAAATGCAACAACGGCGCCGACCCCGTCGTGAAGAAGGGCGGCTCCTTCGATTGCAACGTCAGCATCGACGGTGCCCAGAAGAAGGTGACCGTGACCTTCCAGGACGACAAGGGCACCTACGAGGTCGGTCGTCCGCAGTAGCCGTTAGTCCGGCAGACCGTCGAGCGCTTTCTGCAGGCGGGCAATGGAGGATCCGACGCCCAGCTGGGTCGCCAGTTCGGCGGTGCGTTGCGCGTCGGCGGCGACCAGCGGTAAGTCGTCGGTGGGCATCGACAGCGTGATTGGCGCGTCGGTGGCCACCCGCACCACCTCACCGGCGGCCTCGATGTAGTCGGTCGAGCCCAGCAGTTTGGCCCGCAGGCCCTTGGCCATCTTCGATTTCGAATCGTGGGCCGCAGCCAGGATTTGATCCAGCGAACCGTGCTGAGCCAGCAGGGTGGACGCGGTTTTCTCCCCAACGCCTGGAACGCCGGGCAGGCCGTCGGACGGATCGCCGCGCAGCAGCGCGAGTTCGGCGTAGGCCGGACCGGCCCGCTCGACTGGCACCCCGTACTGGTCGGCCACTTCCTCGGGGCCGAACAGGGTGGCTTTGGCCAGCCCGCGGCCCAGATAGAGCACCCGGATCGAGACCGGATCGTCGGCCACCACCTGCAGCAGGTCGCGGTCGCCGCTGACCACGACGACTGGGTCTTTGCGTTCCTGCGCCGCTAGCGTGCCAAGCACATCGTCGGCTTCGAAGCCCTCGGCTCCGGCCGTCGCGATCCCGAACGCCTCCAGCAGCTCCATGATCATGTCGACCTGGGGCGACAGTTCATCGGGGACTTCCTCGACGTCGGGGGTGCCTTGCGGCTCCGGCTCGGCGACCCGATGTGCCTTGTACGACGGGATCAGGTCCACGCGGAACTGCGGGCGCCAATCCAGGTCGAGGCAGACCGCCAGCCGGTGGGGCCGCTGCTGGGTGATGACCACGGCCATCGAGTCGATGAACCCGCGCACGGCATTGACCGGCCGGCCGTCGGGAGCGGTGATCGAGGAAGGCACGCCGAAGTACGAGCGGAACCACATGCTGGCCCCGTCGAGCAGTAACACGGGCGCGGCCATGCGGGCTATCCTGCCAGCGTCGGCGGCACGCGGTTAGCCTGGCTGCCATGGAATCTCCCCGATTCGACGCCCCCGTGTACGCCCTACGCCTGGCCGCGGCCGCTGCTGCGACCGCGCAGGCCGGTCTGGCGGGACTGGTGATCAGCCCGGGCTACGACCTGCGCTACCTCATCGGGTCGCGCGCCGACACGTTCGAGCGACTCACCGCGCTGGTATTGCCCGCAGCTGGTGAGCCGACGGTCGTGGTGCCGCGGCTGGAGCTCGCCTCGTTTCGGGGATCATTTCTTTCGGATCTGGGCGTGGCGGTGCGTGATTGGGTGGACGGCGACAATCCGTATGAGTTAGTTCGTGATGCCCTGGGCGGGGGACCGGCGGCGACGGCCGTGACCGATTCCATGCCGGCGTTGCATGTGTTGCCGTTGGCCGGTGAGCTGGGGGTGCTGCCGGTGTTGGCCACCGACGTGTTGCGGGCGCTACGGATGGTGAAGGAGGAGTGCGAGGTCGACGCGCTGCGCAAGGCCGGTTCTGCCATCGACCGGGTGCATGCCCGGGTGCCGGAGTTTCTCGTCCCGGGCCGGACCGAGGCCGACGTGGCCGCCGATATCGCCGAAGCCATTGTCGCCGAGGGGCATTCGGAGGTAGCTTTCATCATCGTCGGCTCTGGGCCGCATGGCGCCGACCCGCATCATCGCTATTCGGATCGCGAATTGCAGGTCGGTGACATCGTCGTCGTCGATATCGGCGGCACGTACGAGCCCGGATACAATTCCGACTCCACGCGCACGTACAGCATTGGTGAGCCGAGTGCTGATGTGGCGCAACAGTATTCGATATTACAACGGGCCCAGCGTGCGGCGTTCGACGTGGTCCGTCCGGGTGTGACTGCCGAGCAGGTCGACGCTGCCGCGCGTGATGTGCTGGCTGAGGCCGGGTTGGGGGAGTACTTTGTGCACCGCACTGGCCACGGTATCGGGCTGTCGGTTCATGAAGAGCCGTACATCGTCGCCGGAAATGATCTGCCTTTGACTGCGGGAATGGCCTTTTCGATCGAGCCCGGTATCTACTTCCCGGGCAATTGGGGTGCACGCATCGAAGACATCGTCGTGGTGACCGAAGATGGCGCCCTGGCCGTCAACAACCGCCCGCACGAGTTGATCGTGGTGCCGGTGTCGTAGCGGCTTAGTGCGGCGCGCTTCCTAAATAGCGGACATGGGCCGCACCGCGTGCAGTTTCGCGGCTCCCTGCTCATCCATTCCGACGAACTCCGTGGCGGCTCGATGTGCCTTGGCGCCGATTGCGGCCAGCGTCTCTTGATGGGCCTGCAGGGTTTTCACGTGCTGCGCGTGCGCCTCGCTGACAGCGTCGTGAAACTCGTCGGCTGCGGGAAAGCCACCGAACATTCCCGACAGCAGCGATGCCCGCGATAGGTGACCAACCGCGTCTTGAGCATGCTCACCTGCGCGGTAGGACTGGTTGCCCCCCGAGTGCATTAATTTGGGGTCGACGAACATGGCTGCCTCCTATGAGGTCTAAGGCTACTGCTGGGGAGCTTGGGGTCAATTCACCTTGTATTGGGCGGCGCCACACGAACTAGTTGGGTTCGAGCGTCTCGTCGGGATTGCCGCCGATGGTGTGTCTTCCACCGGGCGCCGACCACTTCTTTGCGCTGAAGTACGCAGCGAGATATGCGACCAACGGGAGTGCGAACATCATCAGCGAGGCGACGCTCGCTAAAGCGAATTGCACTTTCTGGCCCCGTGCGATGGGCAGCCGTTGGGATGCGTCGAGCCACCCGGACGTCGCAGCAAAGACGACGGCGAATCCGACCAAAAGTGACAATTGCCATGCCCACCCGATGAGGTAAACGCCGTAGGCCGTGACAACGCTGCCAATGGCGATCACCCACCAGTGGTTCCTGGCTGGCACCACACCGAGATCCGTCTCCGCACTTTGGTCGTTGCTTGAGCCGGACTGCGTCCCGCTCGGCCGCGTGTAGGAGATCTGCCGAACCCCGAACTTCAAGAGGGAGCTGTCATAGAAGAAAGCGAAAAGAACCGCAATGAAGGCGCCAGTGAAACACATTCCGGCGCTGACGCCCCACCCTCGCCACGACAGAGCGAGCGCTATAAGTGCCGTGCCGACAACAAAGCCCAGCCAATAGAGCCAACGTCGGCGGCGCTCGCCGCAGTCGATGAAGTACGGGATTGCTGCGATCGCCAAACCGACTATTCCGATGACCATCAACGGCGTCGACCAGGGCGGCGCATGTGTATTGGTTTGCACCGCGACGTGATTGGTGACCGCGACCCAATCAACGGTCAAATTGTGACCCAACCGCTTCACCGGCCTTTCCTGCTCCCCATCCGCCGACGGCGGCTCCGATAAGCCCCCCGACGAGTGCCCCCCCTGGGCCAAACCACATACCGCCCACCGCACCGGCCGCCCAGCCGCCGCCAAGACCGCCTGCAACGCCACCTACAGCTTGGCCCATAGTCTTGCCGGCGGGAGCGCCATCGGAGACTTCTATGCCCGCGAGGGCCAAGTCCGCGAGTGAACCCGCCACCCCAAGGCGCCGGCCAACTCGTTCGAGTGCTTCTGCCTCGGTAGGTGATAGCACGCCAATACTATCGGGCAGGTTGTGGACACCGGTCGATACCGAACCAGCAGAAGCCTCTAACCCGGCCCCGCTTAGGCCAACCAACGTAGCGTCGTATTTGGCTATCCCACTTAACGCCGTACCTTGGGACATTTGACTAACCACTTTCGTAGCACTGGCTGGCGAAAGGCCCTCTTGCTCTAAGGCTTTCATCGCTTGCCGTGTTACGACCGCCTGGGCCTGTTGTTCGCTATTGTCGAGCAACTGAGTGACCTGGTCGGGACTCATCGGCGGTGCGCCGGAGAATCCTTGCTCGAGTTTCTTCTGCCATTCCAGCCGCATCTGCGCGCGGCTGCGCGCATCTCCGCCGAGGATCGGGTTGGTCGGCAGTGGGCCGCTGAATCGAGCCATGTTGAAATCGTCGAGGCGCTCGCTGGCAAGTCGCCTGGTGTCAATATCAGCAGCCGGATTTGTGGCCGTGGCGTAATCGCGCAATCGCGCTGCAGCGTCGGCCTTTTCGGGTGTCATGCTGCCGGGGTTGTCGACCAACGCTTGATCTTTCGCGCGCTGGTTCGCGTCGTAGCTATTAACGGCATTTTGGTCTTGTCCGTCGCGCGTGGGTTCGCCGTCGTCGTCAAGGCCTCGAATAGGTGCAGGGTCGTAGCCGTCCTGTGCTCGCAAGGTGGTCAGTGACGTCTGTAGATAGTCGGTGTACCCACTGCGCAGTGACTGCAGCTGGCCTAGAGCTGATTTGGTGTCAGTAACAGCCTGGTTTATCAAGCCGGTGATGTGCCGATCAATCTCGGCTGCCTCCGCGGGAGTGTGATGGCCTCTTGCCTCCTCATCGAGGGCGTGGCCGATTTCCATGTCGATTTCTTCTAGCTGCGACTCCAACGTTGAGATCAGCAAGCTTGAGGTGTGTTGTGCCTCGGCCAGTGCGGCGGCGATATTTTCCAGGTCGACACCGATCTTGGGCAATTGAGCCGCCTGAACACCGAGCGATCGCGTAGCGCGCTGTACCTCGGCGGCGTCATTGATCGGATGGTCGCCATTCTCCCGATTCCATGACGCCTCGAAGCGGCGACATGCCTCGTCGAATGCCTTGCTGGATTCGGTTGTGCAGCGGCCTGCGTTGTGAAATGCCCGCGCCAAATCGGAAATCTGTATCGGTCGGCCACTTTGGAGACTTTTGTCGATCGCCCAAGGGTCACCGCCTGCAGCGGCGATGAGCTGTTGGATGTCTAAGTGAAAGAGCTGCATCGGACAGAGTCGCCCGCCTCAGTCGCTTAGCTGTCCAGCGGTGGTGCTGCATGCCTGGAACCAGGCGAGATGATAGGTAGCAGAAGACTTGTCACCGGCTGCCAACGCGTCGATGGCAGCCAGCAGCTGCCAGTTACCGACATCATGGGGATCGACATTTCCGGGATAGCTGTCGAGGACGCGGGAGCTAACCGCAGCGAGATGTGTCTGTAGAAGGTCGACTTCTTTTTCTAGAACCCCGGTACCGCCCGAGGCCGCTTTGGCCAGCGTGTGGGCCAGGCGCGGTAGCCCGTCTCGCCACTGCGTCGCTTGGCTTAATTCCCAACCGAGTTCGTCGATCTCAGGGACGTGCCGAGGTCTTGGTGAGGTCGGGACTGGCTCATCTTCCTCGGGAATGTGATGGATCGGGGAGTAGCCCGCCGCGACACTGACTTCGCCGAGCAGAGTTTCTAGGTCGCCGCGGCGCCGCTCCGGCGGAAGCAGTGTGATCGCGGCGGGGAGTTCGATTCCTGGCGGGATCCACCCGCTGGCTAAATCAGTTGCCAGCACGGTGGTGTCGTCGGGGCGATCTCCGGCAGCCCAAGCCAGTCGCGGCTGTTGGCGGGCGACGGTGGCCACCAGTCGCTGTAGACGGGCCCGCGCGGTGGCGTTGGCAGATGCCGCTCCCGCTGCAGCGCCGGTTGCAGTGGCAACAACGGATTCGGTCCCCAGAGCCGACGGCGACGACGGTGGCGGCGGCGGGGGTGCCTGGCGCACCATCGCAGGAGTGCTGGCGCTCCCTTGTCCGGCCGAGGGGTGAACCGGTGCGGAGCCCGGCGTCATCGATGGCGGCAGGCTCGGCGGCGCAGCAGGCATGGTGGCCGCAGGGACCGCGGGCCGAATGTCGGAGGCGTACGCGGGAAGTGAGCCAGACGGAGCTGCGGCCGGCCCTGCTGAGGCCGCTGGTCCCGCCATCATCTGTGGGGCCGGAGTCGCGTCGGGGGCGGACGCATGGGTAATCGGGGCTGGCGAATCAAACGCCTGCGCACTCGCCGGGACACCCGCGCCCGCGGACGGTGTCGTCGCCTGCGCAAGCTGGGGATCTGTGGGGGCCACCTGAGGAGGTGGGACGGCGCCAGCCCCCGGAAGGGGCGTCCCGGCCTGCAGTCCCTTGTCGAAGCTGTGCATCAACTCGCCCGGTGTCGTGGGCTGCGGTGCGCCCCCGCCCATGGATGGTGCGCCGGTGAGACCCGAAGTTGGAGCGCTAGGTATGCCGGAGCTAGGCGCACTGAGCGACGGCGCGCCCATCGAGGCGCCACCGTGCGACAGCCCAGAATGGGTGCGGACGGCGTCGGCGCCCGCGGTCGGTGCTGGCGCCGGTGGCGCTGGCGTGCCCGGAAGAGTGTGGCCCCTTGAGGTCAGGGTCTGACGTAAGGCCAGTCTGAGAGGTGTAGCCGGCTTGGCGGACGTGGGCTCCCGGAGGCGGAGTTGGCGCTTTAGGCCTGGCGCGTATGCCGGTCGGGGAGCCAGCGCCGGTGGTACCAGTCGCGGAGCCAGTGACGGCGTGGACCAGTCGGGCTTTCGGTAGGGCGCGGTTGTGCCGAAGCCGGGCCAGGTGATGCCTTGAACTCTGATGTGAGACCTGTCGGGGAATGGTCGTTGTTCAGGCTAGCTTCGAACCTGATCCTGCAGATTCTTTTGATCCTCGGGTTGTCGGAACATCTGGCCGACGTCGAGACCGTGAGCCTGTGCGAACTGGCGAGCCGACTGTCCGCCGGGCCCTTCGGCGTCGAGAACCCTCTGCATCGCATCGAATACATTGCCGGACCATTTCGCTGCAGCCATGTTAGCCAGCGTTCGGCCTTGATTGATTGCGAAGACGATCTGAGCAACCTTGGCTTCCGTCGGCTCTTTCGAGTTTTCAATATCTTCAATTTGCTGATTGTACTCATTGGCCAAATTGGTTAGGTCATGTTGAAGGCTTACCATGCTGTCGTAGGCGGATTCGTATGCGCTCTCTTTTGTGCCGTTTTTTTCGGCTACTTGGTGCGCTTGTTCCTCGCCTTGGCGGAAAGCATTGCGGAGATCGTCAGCCGTGTAGCCGTGTTGGTTCGCGAGCGGACCACTTTGGGCATTGCGCAGCATATCTGCGAAATGTATGAATCCAGTTTTAATTTTTCCGCGGTTCAATTTGCCGTGCGATAGCGCCATCAGATCTTCATCGTACGGCCATTGATCGCCAACAATTGGGAGCGAGTAATCTCCTTCGGGAAAGTTCATTTGCAGAGTCGTTCGACTGCTAACGTCGCTTCGTCGGCGGCGTGTACCGTCGGTTCCATATCGGAATCAGGCATGCTGTTTAGATAGTCGATAGCGAGTTCCTGAAAAAGGTCCGTGAGTTTCCGGATGGTCGTCGCGATTTCGTTTGGAGTTGCGGGCTGCCCAGAAAGCACGGTCCGGAGATATGCGCTTCCCGCTAGAAGTGCTTGTCGGCCCGTTAATCCGTATACCTGTTGGGCAGTTGGGTCGGTGCCCATGTCCCGAGCCGTGCTTGCCTTGATCGCGCTGTGTACCCTCTGGTACTCGGCACACACCTTCGTCTTAGCGTCAGCGACCTGCTGGGCACTGTACGTCGGAGGGGCTGGCTGTTTGGCCGGCACAGGGCGGAACCAGCCGACGATCGCGACACCGAGCGTTACTAGGAAGGCGACCAGCAGGAATGCAAACATCGGCCACTGTCGCCTATTGGCGGATGGCACCGCGGGTGGCCAGGGTGGTGGTGGGACAGGCGGACCGGTTGGGTGTGGGGGCGGATTCGACACGGTGTGATCCTATCGACTGTGTGTAGTTTGGATTGCCACCTGTTGTCTAGCTGCGCCGCATGGGTAGCCGGGATCGAGTGACCCAGTATGCGGAGAGGAAAGCCGAAAGCTGTTGGTGCACAACGGCTCTAGTGCCGAGAGAGCCCCAGTAGACTGTCTACTAGCGTCTCGAGTTTGGCTCATCTTCGTCTCGCTTTTGCTCTGGCAAGAGAATGCGTCGACTCGCAATCGGTTTGCCCTCAACACGTTTGACCACCTCGGGCGATGGCGGCGGCGTGGTGATACGTCCCTGAACCGCGGCACCGTTCTTGACCGTCGGCGCGACAATCCGCTTGGTGTCGGGCTTTTCGTCTTTGCCCGCTCCGCCAGCGCCATGCATGGCGCCCGGTGGCATCATCGGCATCCCGCCCATCGCGCCCCTCGGCCCGGCTGTCGGCGATGCGGCACTGGCCGTCGTTGGTGTGGTGTGCGACGACGCGGGCTCGGTACCGGCCGACGGGGCGGGAAGCGGTCCGAGCATCGCGGTCGGCGTCGTTGCGCCAAGGCCTCCGCCGAGACCGCCACCTCCGCCGCCAAGCCCGGCACCGCTTGTGGCTCCGGCCAACTCGGCCGGCAGGGCGCCAGCCGTAGCTGCACCTCCCGCGCCATGCTGCATCGCTCCCATGCCCGCTTGCATTGCTTGCATCGCCTGCTGCGGAAGCTGAGTCAACGGTTGCATGAAACCGCTCATGGCGCCCGACAGGCCGCCGAGCATGCCAGACATCATCTGCGGAATCTGCTGCACCATCTGTGCCATCTCGTTTGGCTGGGCCGCCTTCTGCGCCGAATCTGCTTCATTTGCAGGGAATTTGGCGAGTGCATCGCCGGTCTTGGCGTCGCGTTCGGCGTATCCGTCTTGGGCGGCGGTCGCGTCGGCGGGGTCGCCGGTATTGGCAGCGATACCAAAGATCGCGAGCAGTTGGCCCATGAGATTCGTTCCCTGGGCAAGCTGATCGGGAGTGATTCCCGGAGGTAAAGGTCCCCCACCCAGCTTTGCAAGCGAGTCGAGATCGATTTGTATCCGGTCTCCGGTCACGATGACCTCCCGCGCAGTGGAGCGTCGAACGGGACAGAGGTTCCGTCGGCCATCCGTGCACGCTCGAGGTGGCCACCTGCGCCGTGCAGCAGGTTGGCTTCCCAACGCAGCAAGCCGGTACCGACCAACGTCTCTTCCTTCCCCAGCTGTCGCGACTTCGATGTCGCCATGGCTGCCGAGCGGTCCTCATTCAAGAATGCGGCAGATCCGACCCGGACAACATGCCCCCGCCTGCCCTGATGGCGAGGCTAATCACGGTACGAATGCCGGTCAATTCACCACGGCGTTGAGCGCCGCGGAACATGGGCTGCTGTCGATGAGTGAGTTGTGGCCACGGCCGGGCCGTAGCTAGCTTCGCACCGCCACGCGTAGGTGAATAGCCTCGACCGATTGTCTGGGCGAGAATTTCGCCGTGGCCCCACTTGCTGTCGACCCGGAAGCGTATTTCGCTGCGGGCAGCGCCGTGGTTGCCGCGGGTGACGGCCTGAATGCGGCAATGACGGTGTTGACGACCGGCTTCGGCGCCAACACCGGGCTGGATCTGGCCGGCGAGGTGTTCGGGCTGTCATACCAATCGTCGGCGGAGTCGGTGGTGACGCTGGCCGCAGCCGTAATCAACGCATGCCGGCACAACGGCGCCGTAGTACAGCTTTGCGCGTCGAACTATTCGCACGCCGAGGCGGCCTCGGTGCTGGGTGGTGGTGCCAGTGTGTTGCAGCCGCCAGCCGAGCCGGTCAAGATCGGAGCTCCCGGGCCGCCGGGCACGTTAGGTCCGGGAGAACCCCCACCGCTGCTGTGGGCGGTCGTGCAGTCGTTCGTCGACGGCGTGTGGCCGAACGGCGACGTGGCGGGTCTGCATGCAGCTGCGGGATGTTGGCGCACGTTCGGGGCAGCGGCTGGCGGGATGCAGCGAGCGCTGAACGCCTCGAAGACGCTGATCGGCACACAACAGATGCCCGAGGGTGACGCGATCATCCAGGCGTTATCGCAAATGGGCGACACCACGGGCAAGTTGGGCGAGCAGTGCGGGCAGATGGCGAGCCACCGTCGACGAATTCGCCAAGCGGGTGGGCCAGGCCCAGAACGCGATCCGCGATCTGCTGCATCAGTTGGAGTCGCTGGGCGACCTCTGGAATGACGTGGTCTCGATTCTTGATGGCGATGCGCTGGACGAAATCAAAAGGATCGCCCGCGACGTCAATGCCGTGCTGCACAACCTCGGGCGGGAAGCGCGCGGATTCGAGCACGGGATCACGCTGCTGATGCAGGTCGCCGATGGTCTCGTCGTCAACATGGAGAAGTCCATGCGCGGCCAATTCACCCACTTCCTGGGTGACGCGGTCGGAAACCAGGTCGCGAACATTTCCGAAAAATTCATCAACGGCAATGAGGGCTTTGTTAAGGAAGCCATCAAAGCGGTGCAAGGACCGGCGGACTTAAATCCCGGGTGGTTTGTCGTCGATCCCAAGGGCGCCGCGGCCACCTGGAAGTCCACCCTGGAAGACCAATTCAAACCGAGTTTGCTCAACGAAATTCTGAACCCGCAAGAGGGCGGGGAAGCCAATTTGCAGATGTGGAAATCGCTTCTGCACCTTGATGATTGGGGCGGTAGCCGGCCCGGAATGGGCCAAGGAGAACTCGGCTTCGATGTCGCGGCGGCTTTCATTCCCGGAGTCGGAGAAGCAGAAGCGGGTGCAGTGGGTGCACGAGCTGCGGAGGGGGCAAGCGAAGCCGCAGACGGTGCCGGCGCGATGGGGCGTGCTGGTGAGCTTGGGGACGTTCTGGCTACCAGTGGCGCGCTGGGCAATATCGATAAGGCCAGCACCGGTCTCACCAAAGACCTCGACAACCTCAAACTCGATGTGCCCAAGACGGATCCGCTACCCGGTGGTCGTCCCGTTGGGCCGCCAGCTCCTAAGCCGTTCGAGGCGCCGGTTGAGCCGACACCGCGCCCCGTCGAATCCGCGCCGCCTGGGACGCCCGCACCACACTCGCCGACGGCACCAGGCCCCGGACGGCCTGAGCCTTCGGTCGTCCCGCATGAGCCCACGCCAGTGTCAGCAAGTGGCCCTCGGGAACCGGTGTCGGTGCCCGCAGCGCCTGGCGTGCACCTGCCTTCGGCCAACCCGCAACTGGCTGAACCGATACCGGCTCGGATGCCGGCAGTCGACGGGCCGGCGCTAGAACCAACACCAACCGCCGTAAATGGGCCGACCAGCCCGCTCCCGAGCGGCTCCGGTGATCTAGGAGGACCGCCGGAAGCGCTTTCCGAAGGGGATCCGCTCAATCAGTACCGCAGGATGGGGCCCCGCGCATCCCGATCACCAGCGGCAGGCGGACACCGACGATCTCAGTCCTGAGCAGCCCGGTGATGGTGATCAAACAAGACACACAGTAAGTGGTCATGGCTACTACGACCCGAACCACGGCAACGCAATCGTGCCGCAGAGGACGACCGTGACTGTCTACGGCGAGCATGGATCGTCAATCACCGATGCGCTCGGCAACCTCATCGAAACCGGGGGCGACACCTCAGGCGTGTACTCGAAAACCTTTTACCCGGGCGAGCCAATGCCCGACTACACGATTTATCCGCCAGACGGATTGAATATTATGGGTAGCCCTCAGACGGTCCTTTCTCCGACGCGGTTGAGTGAACTCCTCACTGGGGATATGGGTGATGTACATCTGGCTATCTGCCCATTCGACGCAACGTGCCCTACGGGGAAGCTGTATGATGTGAAAGGTATATTTGATGAAAAGGCCAATGCCTTTCATCCTTATGAGGAGTAAAGCATTTTGACTCAGCACAGCCTCAATCTCGAAGAATTGGTAAAGATCGCTGGCGAACATAATAGCGTTACGAGCAATTTGAGTCTATTTCGGACGCTTGGCGACTCTGAATTATTTTTCCCGATGCAAAATGTAGGACACGCAAGCGAGATGAGACGGTCCACTCCATTGCTCCGGCTGCCAGACGGCACCCACGCAATGATGGTGTACACGTCGAAGTCTCATCCAGACTTGTTGCGGCCCTTTGCCGGGGGATGTATCAAGGACATACTCGAGGCCGCATCATCAGTGTCTGA
This sequence comes from uncultured Actinomycetota bacterium, assembly GCA_963826365.1. Taxonomy (GTDB): domain Bacteria; phylum Actinomycetota; class Actinomycetes; order Mycobacteriales; family Mycobacteriaceae; genus Mycobacterium. Next base: position 1,341,647 of record CAWGXA010000027.1, read on the forward strand.
TCTTGACTGGGTAATCCTGTCAAACTTGGCCTCGCAATGGATCTCTGTCCATAAGCAACAGATTCCGGCTGTTCTGGACGCGCTTGAGCCGGGTTGGAACGAACCGGACGGCGCTGTCCCGTCCTCGGCTTCGAGCTCTGCGGACCGTGCCCTTGAGGAGCTCATCACGCGCGCAGTCCACGAGGACCCCGAGCAGTTATCGCAGCCGATAGCATCCCTGCTTTCCGGCAGGGAGCTATTTCTGGAGTTGGCCGCTGGCAAGACGGGCGAAGCAGGTCAGCCCGTTATGAAAACTTACAAAATCCAACACTTTACGAACGTAATTCGCGCTTATCTCAGTCGGACTCGACCGCGAATAACGTACGGTGGTATTACCTGGGAAGCGTTAAAGGAAATGATGCGTGAAAAAACCGATATTCAAGGCGTCCAGATCATAAATGACACTGACGACTGGGTTATCTTCGATCGTGAATCGCCAGTATTGCACTGACGGTAGATAGGCAACCGAAGAGGGGTTAGCATATGAGTGAGATGATTGGCGGGAAAACGTTTTCCACCCCCGAAGAATTGGGCGTCAATCCGCCGACATGAGGCACAGCTGGCGCGGGCGCAGCAACTGCTTTGATGAATTCGAGCGAGCGGGTCGACGCCGTAGCTCCCGAAGATCGGGTGAAAGAACTCTCGCCGAAATTCTGGGATGACACGTCAGGCACTGAGTTCGACCGTCGGCGCAACCCCGACTGAACCGACTAACCCGAGAAAACTACTCGCTGCGGTCGAGCAGATCTGACGAACCGAGCACACGCTCAATCTGCACTTCGATGACCACACGTCGCGGGTTCGGCCGCGGGTTGCGATAGCGCTGCGCATAGCGCAGCTCGGCATCGCGCACGGCGTCGGCATCGCTGTTGACCTTGGACCGGCCCTCTAGCGACACCCACCGCGCGCCGTCGACCTGGCTCAGCACTGCAACCCCGGCCCGGTCGGCGTTGACGGCCTTCTGCGACCCGCCCGTGGTGATGACCCGCGCGATATGCGTCTTGGGATCGAAGGTGAAACCTACGGCCACCACATGCGGCGAATTGTCGGCGCGAAGCGTGGTCAGCATGGCCAGATGACGCTCGGACAGAAACGCCAAGGCGTCGTCAGTGAGCCGGGTAGTGGTGTTCGTCATCACCGCCCACGCTAGCGCAGGTGATAATCGCAGCCGTGGACGACACGGGCGCGGGACCGGTTCTAATACTGGGCGGTCGCAGCGAGATCGGCATCGAGCTCGCGCGACTGCTGGCTCCCGGCGCGACGGTGGTGCTGGCCGCGCGCAGGGCCGATCAGCTCAACGAGCAGGTCGTCGCGCTCAAAGCCGCCGGTGCGACAGCGGTGCACACCAGGGAATTCGATGCCGACGACCTGGCGTCGCACGGCCCGCTGGTCACCTCGGTCATCGCCGACCACGGCCCCATCGGCACCGCAGTGCTGGCCTTCGGCATCCTCGGCGACCAGGCGCGCGCCGAGATCGACGCCGAGCACGCGGTGGCCGTCGTGCACACCGACTACGTCGCCCAAGTCAGCCTGCTCACTCATCTGGCCACCGAGATGCGCAAGGCCGACCGCGGATCCCTGGTGGTGTTCTCCTCGGTGGCCGGAGTCCGGGTACGCCGCGCCAACTACGTCTACGGCTCCGCCAAGGCCGGCCTGGACGGATTCGCCAGCGGGCTGGCCGACGCGCTACACGGCACCGGGGTCCACCTGCTGATCGCACGACCCGGCTTCGTCATCGGCCGCATGACGCAGGGCATGACGCCCGCACCGCTGTCCAGCACTCCCGAGCAGGTGGCGGCGGCCACCGCGCGTGCGCTGGCCAAAGGCCGACGGACCGTGTGGATCCCATGGGCACTGCGGGGGTGGGTGGGCGTGCGATTCCTGCCGCAATTCGTCTGGCGCAGGATGCCGCGATGATCGTCGTGGTCGGCATCGGCGCCGACGGCATGGCTGGCCTCTCGGCAGCATCGCAAGACGAACTACGCAGGGCGACAATCATTTACGGTGCGGCACGACAGCTCGGCCTGCTCGACGACACGGTAACTACCCACCGCAAACAGTGGCCGTCGCCGTTGCTGCCGGAGCTGCAAACACTGTTCGACGGCCATGACGGCGACATCCACGTCGTCGCTAGCGGCGACCCGCTGCTGCACGGCATCGGCGGCACCCTGATCCGCTTGTACGGCGCGGACAACGTGCGGGTGCTCCCACATGTCTCCGCGGTCACGCTGGCGTGCGCCCGCATGGGCTGGAACGTGCACGACACCGAGGTGATCAGCCTGGTCACCGGGCGGCCCACGCACACCGCCGTGCGCCGCGGCGGCCAAGCGGTCGTGCTGTCGAAAAACCGGACCACACCGCAGGCGCTGGGGGCACTGCTCGACACGCATGGCCGCGGGGAATCCGAGGTCAGCGTGCTCGAACAGCTCGGCGGCCCGGCCGAACGCCGCCGCGACGGCACGGCACACCAGTGGGGCCACCAAGCACCCGAGGACATCGACGATCTCAACGTGATCGCCGTGCGCTACCTGCCCGACGAGCGACTGTCGCCATTGCCCGACGATGCGTTCGCCCACGACGGCCAGATCACCAAACTCGGAATACGGGCGATGACCTTGGCGGCGCTGCAGCCGCGGCCGGGGGAGCGGCTGTGGGACGTCGGGGCGGGCTCGGGCAGCATCGCGGTCGAATGGTGCCGCAGTTGGCGCGGTTGCACTGCCGTGGCGTTCGAACGCGACGAGCAGCGCCGCCGCAACATCGGCGCCAACGCCGCCGCGTCGGGTGTCGATATCGACATCCGCGACGAAGCTCCCGACGCATTCGACGGCGTCCTAACACCATCCGCGATCTTTATCGGCGGCGGCCTCACCCACCCCGGTCTGCTCGACACCTGCCTCGACCACCTGCCCGCCGGTGGACGTCTGGTCGCCAACGTCGTCACCGTCGAATCGGAAGCCACACTGGCCCAAGCATATTCACGCTTCGGTGGCCAACTACGACGGTTTCAGCACTATCAGGGCGAGCCGTTGGGTGACTTCACCGGTTGGCGCCCGCGTCACCCCGTCACCCAGTGGACGGTGACAAAGTGACGGTCTATTTCATCGGCGCGGGCCCGGGCGCCGCCGACCTGATCACCGTCCGAGGCCACAACCTGCTCAAACGATGCGAGACGTGCCTTTACGCGGGTTCGATCATGCCCGACGATCTGCTGGCCCTGTGCCCGTCCGGCGCGAAAATCGTTGACACCGGCCCGCTGACGCTCGAGCAGATCGTGGCCGAACTTGCCGAGGCCGATGCTGCCGGCCACGACGTGGCGCGACTGCATTCCGGTGATCCGTCGCTGTACAGCGCGCTGGCCGAGCAGTGTCGCCGACTCGACGGACTGGGCATCGACTACGAAATCGTGCCCGGGGGTGCCGGCTTTCGCCGCGGCGGCCGCCGCGCTCAAACGCGAGCTGACCGTCCCCGGGGTGGCACAGACGGTCACGCTGTCCCGGGTGTCCACCCTGTCTACGCCGATGCCGCCCGGCGAAGACCTGCAAACCCTCGCCCGATCCGGCGGCACCCTGGTGCTGCATCTGGCCGCCGCCCAGATCGACGCCATCGTCCCCGAGCTGCTCGCCAATGGCTACCTACCCGAAACCCCGGCCGCCGTGGTGGCTTTCGCGAGCTGGCCACAGCAGACCGTGCTGCGCGGAACACTCAGCAATATCGCCGGCCAGATGCACGACGCCAACATCACCAAGACCGCGGTCATCGTCGTCGGCGAAGTATTGGCCGCCGAGGGATTCACCGACAGCTACCTGTACTCGACAGCGCGGCGCGCAAAAGGCGCGCACTGATGCGGGTGCTGCTGCTCGGTGGCACCGCCGAGGCACGCGCGCTGGCGAAAACCCTTCACCCACAAACAGATATCATCAGCTCGCTGGCCGGCCGGGTGCCGGATCCGGCCTTACCGGTCGGCCCGGTGCGCATCGGCGGATTCGGCGGCGTCGACGGGCTCAAACGCTGGCTGCAAGAAGAAAATATCGACGCCGTCGTCGACGCCACCCACCCGTTCGCGGCGACTATGACCGCACACGCCGCGCAAGCATGCGGCCAGCTCCAGCTGCCGCACCTGGTGCTGGCCCGTCCTGCGTGGGACCCCGGGGCTGCCGTCGTCGTTACCTCGGACGTCGAAGCCGCAGAAACCGTTGCAAGAAAAGGATATTCGCGGGTATTTCTGACCACCGGACGGTCCGGTGTCAAAGCGTTCGCCGGCAGCGCCGCGTGGTTTTTGATCCGCGCGGTCACCGAGCCGGACCATGACGTGATGCCTCAGCAGTATCAGCTGCTGTTGTCCCGAGGTCCGTATCACTACGACGACGAAGTCACGCTGCTACGCCAGCACCGCATCGACGCGCTGGTCACCAAAAACAGCGGCGGCGAGATGACCCGGGCGAAGCTGGATGCCGCTGTGGCACTTGATATTCCGGTGGTGATGGTGGCGCGTCCACCGCGGCCTGAAGGCGTGACAGCCGTTGGCACGGTGGAGGAGGCCGCCGACTGGATCGCCGGACTGTGCTAGCCGGTCAGGTTGTCGCGGTCGGTGTCTGCCAGCAGCGCATCGCGGGCGCGGGCAACGCGGGATCGGATGGTGCCGACCGGGCAACCGCATACCTCGGCAGCGTCGGCGTAGGGCAACCCCAGCAACTGTGTGAGCAACAGGGCTTCTCGTTGTTCGGTGGCGAGGCCGGCGATCATCGTCGTCACTTCAACCAAGTCTTCGAATCCACGGGAGTGCCGGTCGCCCTTGAGCGCCCGCTCGGGATCGGCGCCAGGGGCGGTGCGGGGGCGCGATTGAGCGTGGCGGATGTGATCGGCGACGACCCGGCGGGCGATGGCCAGCAGCCACGTTCGGGCCGAGGACCGACCGGAAAACCGTTGGATCGCACCGATTGCCCGCAAGAAGGTCTCTTGGGTCAGGTCGTCGGCGCTGCCCGCATCCGATAGGTAGGTGACAAATCGCCACACGTCTTGCTGGGTGGCTTTGATGAACGCTTCGAGGGCTCGCGCGTTGCCGCGTGCAGCTGCTAAGGCGAGTTCGGTAACGGCCTCGTCCTCGCTTGACGCGGTCATGGCCAACCACCTTAGTTGTGCGGACCCGATGAGTCTACGACCGCCTGTCGTAGAGTTCGCGGCGGGGTTGGGCAAATGCAGCGCCCGGTTGATCGGCCACAAGTGGCCGCGTCGTCGGTCAGTAGCGGACGCCGCCGGTCGGGCGGTGAACTCGGCGTCGACGTCGAATCTGCGCGGTCGGTGTCCTCCGGTCCGCTCGCGGGCTACCAGCACCGAGAACACCAGGCCTAGCAGGATCGGCACGTGACTGGCCACCCGCGTCGCGGTGACTTCGCCCTTGAGGGCGTCGGCGGCCACGTACACCACCAGCGCTAGCGAATAGGCACCGGCAATGGCCGAGACGCCGATCGCGGCGACGGGCCAGATGCCGGCAGCGATCATGGCCGCCCCCAACGCCAGCAACCACGCGGTGGATTCGTGCAGCAGATGTTCACCCGACATCGCGCCGTGCATGTGGTGGGCCGACACCATGCCGAAGTTGATGCCGCTGATTTGTGCGGCCGCGATCGCCACCTGGAACAGGCCCACCGCGATGAGTCCCCAGCGCCGGTAGTGCGCTCGCAGCACCCGCATCCAGCGCTGCTGCGGCTGCGCCTCCGCGCTGATGCTGGCCAAGATTTTGTCGACCAGGTCCGGCGCCTCACCGGGGGGAATCGAAGCCAGCCGGCGCGTCTGCACCGCCGCACTGATCAGCCAGGTGCGGCATCCGCGGCACGAGTCCAGGTGCGCATCGACCTGTTGTGCGAGCACTTCGGGACGCTCGCCGTCCAATCGCGCAGACAGCGCCTCACGTGCAACCTCACACCGCATCACTGCATCGTCGCGCATGCCTACGTCGCGCGCAAAGACTCACTAAAAGCTGACGAATGGAACTAAACCGCGCCAGCAACCGACCACTGGGAGACAAGACCCGCCGCCCGCAGCCATCAAAAGGGGTACTCGTGCTCGCTTCCGAAGGTCGCCGACGATGACCGCTCCGATCTGGATGGCACTGCCCCCGGAGCTGCACTCGACGTTGTTGAGCAGCGGCCCCGGCCCCGGTCCGCTGCTGGCCGCCGCGGGTACCTGGTCGTCGATGAGCGCCGAATATGCCGCAGCGGCAGACGAACTCACCGGGCTGCTGGGCGCCGTGCAGGCGGGTGCATGGCAGGGCCCCAGCGCAGCACAGTACGTGGCAGCCCACGCCCCGTATCTGAATTGGCTGCTCGATGGCGCCGCGAAGAGCACCGCCGCTTCCGCGCTGCACGAGACGGCAGCCGGCGCCTACACCGCCGCACTGGCCGCCATGCCCACGCTTGCGGAGCTCGCAGCAAACCATGCGACCCACGCTGGGCTGCTCGCTACCAATTTCTTCGGCATCAACACCATCCCCATCGCCGTCAATGAAGCCGACTACGTGCGCATGTGGGTGCAGGCCGCCACGACGATGACCACCTACCAGGCGGTCAGTGAATCCGCGCTCGCAGCGGTCCCGCAGACCGCGCCGGCACCGCAAATCCTGGTCGCGGACACAACCGCTTCGGACACGACCGGCACTGCGGCAGACGCGCAGGCGGCGAAGACCTATCCGTCCTGGATGGATCAACTCGCACAATGGCTGCAGCAGTACACCAGCAGCTTCGCGTGGCCGGTGTCGAAGGACCTCAATCCCGGTGGCTGGCCGTTCCCGCCGGTGCCGTGGGTCAACAGCCTCAGCGCGATGTTCACCCAATTAGGCCTGTCACCAACGCTTGCTACCGCCCTCGGGTGGGCCATCTTCCACACCTTCATGATCTTTTATCCGTTCATCCAGACGGCCATTCAGCTGGCCGTGGTCGCCGTCATTCCGGCCATGGTCGTTGTTGCCGCGGGGGCTGCTGCCGGGGTGGCAGCGGGTGCAGCGACGGCGATCGGCGTCGCGGTACCCGCCGCGATACAACCGCCGCTGCCGGCGGCCGCGGCCGCGCCCATGCCCACCGCGCCGGCCCCGACGGTCTCGACCAGCGTCCCGGCAAGTACCAGCAGTGCCGCCGCACCCAGCCCCGCGACGCCGAGTGCCGCCCCCGCCAGCGGCGCGGGGCCGGTCGGTGGTGGACCCGCAGTGGGCTTTGGCCCGACCAGTTCGACGGGCATCGGCGCAGGTCTGTCCCACGCCTTGTACGCCGTAGGCCTATCGGGGTTGTCGGCGCGGGGCAGCGCCGGCAATCGCGCCCGTCGTAAGTCGGAAGAGCCGGCACCGAACGACGCGGACGCCCAGACCGCGGGCGCGGCGGCATCGGCGAAGAAGCGGGCGCGGGCTCGGCGGCACCTGGGGGCGACGGTCAAGGACCGCGCGTATCGCTATGAGTTCCTGGACGTAGACGACGACGCTTCCGACTCAGGGCGAGACGATACTTCCGAGATTTCGGCCGGACAATCTGGCCAGGCTGCTGGACCGCTCGGATTTGCCGGAGCCGCAGCCAAATCCGGGGCAAGCCCCGCTGTGGAACTGATGACGTTGGCCGGTGACGGGGTGAACGAGGGTCCGGCGCTGCCGATGCTGCCGAGCAGTTGGGGACAAGGAGCGACGAAAGGCGACGAAGTGATTCAGGCCGGATAACGTCGGGGAGTAAACACTCTGTCACCGGAATCGCCTGAATACCACTGGGTTTGCGAAGACCCGACGATCAGCAGGCAGCGCATGTCAACGTCGGCGGGGTTCAGGTCGGCCAACCGCACCACGCGTAGGTCTTCGTTGGGCCCAGATACGTTGCGGCCGATCACCACTGGTGTGCCAGGTTCGCGGTGAGCCAGCAGCACGTCGCGCATCGCACCAACCTGCCAGGTCCGTGTTTTGGACGCCGGGTTGTAGATGGCCAGCACCAGATCGGCTGCGGCCGCGGCGGCGAGGCGCTCCGCGATCACCTCCCAGGGCTTGAGCCGGTCGGACAACGAAATCACGGCATAGTCATGACCCAACGGAGCACCGACCCGGCTGGCGACGGCCTGAGCGGCTGTCATTCCCGGAATCACCCGAATCTGCACTGCGGGCCATTGTTTGGCCTCTTCCAGCACAGCGGTGGCCATCGCGAACACGCCGGGATCGCCCGACGACACCACCGCCACGGCGCGGCCTTGTTCGGCCAGCGCGCAGGCCAATCGCGCCCGGGCGGATTCATCGGTGTTGTCGCTGGGATGCCGCTGCTGACCGTCGCGAGCCGGGACGCGATCCAGGTAGGTGGCGTAGCCGATCAGATCCGTGGCGACGGCCAACTCCCGTCGGCTCTGCGGTGTCATCCAATCGTTGCCGCCGGGACCCAAGCCCACCACCGCGACGGTGCCCGGCGCCGACGACTGCCGTCGAGCCCGTCGCCCACCCGGCAGCATGGCCAACGAGAAGTACGGCACGCTGGTCTCGTCAACCTCGGCGGCCGGCAGTACGCGTTGCGCCGGGGTGCTGGCCCGTTCCACGTAGAAGGCGTCGTCAAGCCGTCCGGATGCCGAAAGCGCTTCGCGGACAGCGTGATAGGAGCGGCCCAGTTTGAGCACGACGGCCGCGTCGGCATCGGCGAGGCGGCGGGTCAGCTCGGCGACGGGTAACGTCCCGGGCAGCACCGACAGCACTTCGTCGCCGGCCACCAGCGGTGTGGCGATGGCCGCCGAGGCCGCGCTCAGCGAGGTCACCCCTGGCACGATGACGGCGTCGAACCGCTGGGTCAGTCGGGTGTGCAAGTGCATGTAGGAGCTGTAGAACAGTGGGTCGCCCTCGGCGAGCAGCGCCACGTTGCGTCCGGCATCCAGATGAACGGCGATGCGCTGGGTGGCCTCGGTGTAGAAGTCCTCGATGGCACCCGTGTAGCCGCCGGGATGATCGGTCGTCTCGGTGGTTACCGGATAGACCAGATGCTCCTCGATCTGTCCGGGCCGCAGATACGGCTCGGCGATGCCGCGCGCGATGCTGCGGCCGTGTCGTGCGCTGTGGTAAGCCACCACGTCGGCCTCGCCGATCACCCGGGCTGCCTTGACGGTCACCAACTCTGGGTCGCCGGGCCCCAGCCCAACTCCCCATAGCGTGCCGCGCGCGGTCATTCGGAGTCGCTCGCGATCGCGTTCACTGCGGCGGCGGCCATGGCGCTGCCGCCACGGCGGCCCCGCACCACCAGATACGACATCCCGCGCGGTCGGTCGATGAGTTCCTGCTTGGACTGCGCCGACCCGACGAAACCCACCGGCCCGCCGAGCACTGCGACCGGCTTGGCGGCGCCCTCGTCGATCAGCTCCAGCAGCCGGAACAGGGCGGTGGGTGCGTTGCCGATCGCCAGCACCGCGCCGCCCAGCCGGTCGGCCCACAGCTCCACGCCCGCCGCTGAGCGGGTGGTGCCGCGGCGCGCGGCCAGTTCGGGGGCGCGCGGATCGGCGACCAATGACACGACCTCGTTGTTGGCCGGCAGCCGTGCGGCGGTGATGCCGGCAGCCACCATCGACGAATCGCACAGCACGGGAGCGCCGCCTTGCAGAGCGGCGTGGGTCCGCGTTAAGACGTCGTCGGTGTAGGCAACGTGCTCGGCGACGTCGACCTGTCCGCAGGTGTGGATCAGCCGGACCACGATCCGTGCGACGTCGGCGGGGAATCGCGTCAGATCAGCTTCGGCGCGGATGGCCGCAAACGACTGGCGATAGATTTCCGCAGCATCGCGGATGTAGTCGAGCACCTGCTCACCGTAGCGGGCGGTATCCATCGCCGGTCGCCAGCAGCACCTGCCCGGAACCCGGGCTACCGCATGCGCGTTCGCAGCCGACGAAATGACGATGGACCTCCGACTCGGTCTCGAGCGATCCGGCCGCGTCCGCCCGCACGTCGGCAACCGACCGTGCACAACCGGGGCTGCCGGTGCAGGCGCTGACGTTCAGCCAGGGGGAGTTCTCGTCGAACACCAGGCCCAGCGGCGGCAGCACCCGCAGCGCGACATCGGCGACCGCCTCGTCGAGATCGCAGACCAGCACCGACCGCCACGGTGTGATCACCAGCGGGGCCTCGATGGCTGCGAGAAACTCGGCGACTCGCGCGGGCAGCACACCCAACGGCACCGCGGCGCCCAGCGTGACGCGGCCGTCATCCTGATTGATCCAGCCCACCGGTGGGCGGGTGACGACCGGAAATCCGGCGCCGAGTTCGGCGTCGGGCCATAACCCGGTGATGTCATCCAACTCCTTGACGCGCCAAGCAGTTCCACGGGTCTCGGTGAACCGCACGGCAATGTCGACTAGTGTCGTGATCACGCTCTCAACCTCCAGCCGGACGCCAGTGTCCCGCCCGGCCAGCAGCAGCCGGCAGCCATCTCCGAACACGTGCACGCCGACATCGGCGCCCAGGCCGGAGACATCGCCGCGGCCATCGTCGAGGCTGAACCAGAACCGGCCGCCCAGCTCCGTCAGTGTGGGTTCGGCGCAGATCGCCGCGTCCAACTCGTGCACCCACGGCCGCACGTCGGCGCGGCCGCCGACGCGGCCGGACAGCGGCGACGCGACGATATTGCGGACGCGTTCGTGCGTCGCCGACGGCAGCAATCCGGCGCCCGCGATCGCTTCGGCGACCGCCGTCACGTCGGTAATCGCGCGCAGTTGGATGTTGCCGCGCGCGGTCAGCTCTAGCGTTGCCGAGCCGAACCCGTTCGACGCGTTCACCAGCGCCGTCAGCTGGGCGGCGGTGATCATGCCGCCGGGCAGCCGGACCCGCACCAGTGCGCCGTCGGCGGCCTGGTGCACCTGCAGCGCACCCGGACAGGCGTCGGCGTCGCGAGCTCGGACCACCTGACCACGGTACGACGTGCGGGTACCGGTCCAACGGTTGAGCGCTTCGGCATCTGCACGCCCATACGAATCGTGAGTATCTGCGCCTGTCCGATTGCGTCTCGCAACAGTGGTGCTACCAATTGTTTGCCGCACGTTTACACCAATCGGACATCATGACGCGCTAGCCAGAGGCGACGGATCCGTAGCAAGACCGGCGGTGATAGCGGATCTTTGGGCGTAACGCGGAAGGAAGTAAACGAATGAACGTTGCGGCGGCCGTCAAGATCCCCGTAGCCATAGGAATCCTGGCGACTATCGCGCTTTCATCGAGTGGAGCGGCGGTCGCCCATGCAGATCCTACGAGTGACTTCCTCGGACAGGTGCGTGCTCAGGGGATCGGGGTCAACCAACCGGATGCCGCCGTAATCCGGGATGCTCAGGAAGTCTGCGACATGCTCGACTACCAAGAGGGCGCCTTCCAATACCTCTCTCAGCACTCCGGTCTTGACCGACCGCACGCCGCGATGTTTCTCCGCGATTCGGTCACTTACTACTGCCCGCAGTTCGCGTTCAAATTGGGGCCGCAGTAGCCTTCGTCGCCGCCTGAGTTCGCGGCGTGCGGTACGAATGAGGGGTGGCTGAGCCGACGATCCTGCTGTTGTCGACGTCCGATACGGACTTGATCAGCGCCCGGGCCAGCGGAAAGAACTATCGGTGGGCCAACCCGTCGCGGCTGTCCGACGAAGAATTGCCCGACTTGCTGGCCGGCGCTTCGATCGTGGTGGTCCGGATTCTCGGCGGCTACCGGGCCTGGGAGAGCGGCATCGACACGGTGCTCGCCAGCGGCGTCCCGACCGTATTGGTCAGCGGCGAGCAGGCCGCCGACGCCGAATTGACCGGCCTGTCGACCCCGGCCGCGGGCATCGCGGTGCAAGCGCACATCTACCTGGCACACGGCGGCGTGGAGAATCTGCGTCAGCTGCACGCCTTCCTGTCGGACACCGTGCTGATGACCGGCTTCGGCTTCGCACCACCCATGGTCACCCCGACTTGGGGCGAGTTGGAGCGGCCGCACGCCGAGCACACCGAGGGCCCGACGATCGCGGTGCTCTACTACCGCGCTCAACAGCTGGCCGGCAATACGGCCTACATCGAAGCGCTGTGCCGGGCCATCGAAAACGCCGGCGGACGAGCGCTGCCGGTGTACTGCGCCTCGCTGCGCACGGCCGAACCCGAACTGCTGCAACGCCTTGGCGATGCCGACGCCATGGTGGTCACCGTGCTGGCGGCCGGGGGATTGAAGCCGGCGGCGGTGTCCGCCGGCGGCGACGATGACAGCTGGAACGTCGAACACCTTGCCGCCCTGGACATTCCGATTCTGCAGGGATTGTGTCTGACCAGCTCGCGGGATCAGTGGTCGCACAACGACGACGGTCTGAGTCCGCTCGATGTCGCCAGTCAGGTGGCGGTGCCCGAGTTCGACGGCCGCATCATCACGGTGCCGTTCTCGTTCAAGGAGATTGACGCCGACGGCCTGATTTCCTACGTCGCCGACCCGGAGCGCTGCGCACGCGTCGCGGGCATCGCGATCCGGCACGCGCAGCTGCGTCACATCGCACCCGCCGACAAACGGGTGGCGCTGGTGTTCTCGGCCTATCCCACCAAGCACGCCCGGATCGGCAACGCGGTCGGGCTGGACACTCCGGCAAGCGCGATCGCGCTGCTACGCGCCATGCGCGAGCACGGTTACCAGATAGGCGATCTGCCCGGTGTCGAGGCCAACGACGGCGACGCCCTGATCCACGCATTGATCGAACGCGGCGGCCAAGACCCGGACTGGCTGACCGAAGGGCAACTGGCTGGAAATCCAATCCGATTGTCCGCCAAGGACTATCGTGACTGGTTCGCCACCCTGCCCGCCGAGCTTGCCGACACGGTAGCCAAGCACTGGGGGCCACCACCTGGCGAGCTGTTCGTCGACCGTACCCACGATCCGGACGGTGAGATCGTGATCGCCGCAATGCAGGCCGGCAATTTGGTGCTGATTGTGCAGCCGCCGCGCGGTTTCGGGGAGAACCCGGTCGCCATCTATCACGACCCTGACCTGCCGCCCAGCCACCACTACCTGGCCGCCTACCACTGGCTGGACGCGGGCTTCGGGGCGCACGCCGTCGTTCACCTGGGCAAGCACGGCAACCTGGAATGGCTGCCCGGCAAGACGCTGGGCATGTCGGCCGCGTGTGGATCTGACGCCGCGCTGGGCAACCTGCCGCTGGTCTATCCATTTCTGGTCAACGACCCGGGCGAGGGCACTCAGGCCAAGAGACGAGCCCATGCGGTGCTCGTCGACCACCTCATCCCGCCGATGGCGCGCGCCGAAAGCTACGGCGACATCGCACGTTTGGAGCAACTGCTCGACGAGCACGCCAATGTCGCCACGTTGGATCCCGCCAAGCTGCCGGCCATCCGCCAGCAGATCTGGACGCTCATCCGGGCCGCCAAGATGGATCACGATCTTGGCCTGACCGAACGCCCAGAAGACGACTCGTTCGACGACATGATCCTGCACGTCGATGGCTGGCTATGCGAGATCAAGGACGTCCAGATCCGCGACGGCCTGCACATCCTCGGGCAAAAGCCGACGGGGGAGCCCGAGGTGGACCTGGTACTGGCCATCCTGCGGGCCCGCCAGCTATTCGCCGGCGAACACGCACTGCCGGGCCTGCGACAGGCGCTCGGCCTGGCCGAGGACGGCACCGACGAACGGACATCGGTCGACCAGGCCGAGGCCACGGCCCGGGAACTCGTTGTGGCCCTGCAGGCCAGCGGCTGGGATCCCGATGCGGCAGCACGACTCACCGACAATGCCGAGGTTGCGGCGGTGCTGCGGTTCGCGGCGACCGAAGTGGTGCCCCGGCTGGCCGGCACAGCATCCGAAATCGACCAGGTGCTAAGGGCTTTGGACGGCCGGTTCATCGCGGCCGGCCCGTCCGGGTCGCCGTTGCGCGGCCTGGTCAACGTCTTGCCGACCGGACGCAATTTCTACTCCGTCGACCCGAAAGCGATACCGTCGCGACTGGCCTGGGAAGCCGGTGTGGCGCTGGCCGATTCGCTATTGGCCCGGTACCGCGACGATCACGGTCAGTTTCCGCAATCCGTCGGTCTTTCGGTTTGGGGCACCTCGGCGATGCGCACTTCGGGTGACGACATCGCCGAAGTCCTGGCGCTGCTGGGTGTCCGGCCGGTCTGGGACGACGCCTCGCGACGAGTCGTGGGGTTGACGCCGATTCCGCTGACCGAGCTGGGCCGCCCGCGAATCGACGTGACAGTGCGGATCTCCGGGTTCTTCCGCGACGCCTTCCCGCATGTGGTGACGATGCTCGACGACGCCGTGCGCCTGGTCGCCGGGCTGGACGAGCCCGCCGACGACAACTACGTCAGGGCTCACGCGCAGGCCGACCTGGCCCAGCACGGTGATCAACGTCGTTCCACCACAAGAATTTTCGGATCCAAGCCGGGCAGTTACGGGGCTGGGTTGTTGCAGCTGATCGACAGTCGCAACTGGCGCGACGACGCCGACCTGGCGCAGGTGTACACCGCGTGGGGCGGGTTCGCCTACGGGCGTGACCTGGACGGCCGCGAGGCGGTCGACGACATGAACCGTCAGTACCGACGAATCGCGGTGGCCGCCAAGAACACCGACACCCGCGAGCACGACATCGCAGACTCGGATGACTACTTCCAGTTCCACGGTGGCATGGTCGCCACGGTGCGAGCACTGACCGGGCAAGCGCCGGCGGCCTACATCGGCGACAACACCAGGCCCGACGCGATCCGCACCCGCACGCTCTCAGAGGAGACGACGCGGGTATTCCGCTCCCGCGTGGTCAATCCCCGCTGGATGGCCGCGATGCGTCGGCACGGCTACAAGGGCGCATTCGAGATGGCAGCGACAGTCGACTATCTGTTCGGCTACGACGCCACCGCGGGAGTCATGGCCGACTGGATGTACGAACAGCTCACCGAGAGTTACGTGTTGGACCCGGAGAACCGGAAATTCATGGAGGAGTCCAATCCGTGGGCGTTGCACGGCATGGCGGAACGGCTGCTAGAGGCGGCCGGTCGAGGCATGTGGGCCGAACCGGAACCGGAAACTCTTGCCGCGCTGCGCCGAGCGCTGTTGGAGACCGAGGGCGACCTAGAGGGCTAATGCCCCCGGCGAGCAGACGCAGAATCGCACGTTTGGCGCCCCTAGAATGCGATTCTGCGTCTGCTCGCGGAGAAAGCGGGGCCCTTAGACGAAGTCCGATCCGCCGTCCACATTCACGGTGGCTCCGGTGACGTAGCCGTTTCGCCGGGACGCCAGGTAGGCGGTGATGGACGCGATCTCCTCCGGGAGCCCAGCGCGACCGAGGTCGCAGGGCTGATGGAAGTTGTTGTCGATCCACGTCATGACATCGTGTGGGTCGGTGGCATCGAGGCCGTCGGCGGCCAAGATGTCTTTGAGGTTCTCGGTGAAGCTGGCGGTCACGATGGTCCCGGGACACACGCAGTTGACTAAAACACCGTCCTTCGCAAGGCTTTTGGAGAGATTCTTGGTGAGGCTGGCTAACGCTGCCTTGGCTGCGGTGTAGGCGATGATGCGCGGGTTCTGCCGTTGGATGGAATGCGCGGACAAGGTCACGATGCGGGCCCACTCGGCCGAGCGCAGCAGCGGCAACGAGGCGCGGATTGATCGCACCGCGGACATCGTCCCCAGGGCGAACGCGGCGTCCCATTGCTCGTCATCCATCTGCTCGAAGTAGCCGTCGCCCGGGCCGATGGTGTGGACCAGACTATTGAGTTGGCCCCAGCGATCGGCGACGGCGGCGAAGCCACCGGCAATGGACTCGGCATCAGCCATATCCACGCTGATTCCCACGGCGTCTGGAGCGCCGGCCGCTCGAAGCGAGGTCACCGCGGAATCGAGAGCTGCTTGGTCTCGGGCCATCACCGCCACGCTGGCCCCTTCGGCCGCCAGCGTTTCGGCAATGGCCAGTCCCATTCCCTTGCTGCCGCCCGTGACCACGGCCGTCGACCCAGTAAAACCAAGATCCATCGTTGTCTCCCTCGGTCAGTTCTCTGCGCAAATCTGCTCGATCACTTCTGCCGTCACGCCCAGCCCACGCAAACAGAAACGCACGACGCGTTGGCGGAGATCGGTGCGGTCGCTATCGCCCGCCTCCCATTCGTGGTCGATGCCCGCCCACACCACGCCGTGGATGAACTGCGCGTCGGCTGCCGGATCGACGTGGTGAAACAACTTGCGCTGCAGGCCACGCTCCAACGCTTGGCTGAGCGGCTTAAGCATCTCCGCGTAGGCGGGCTGAATCAGACTTGGCGAAGCGAACGTCTGTGATTGTGCCTCTAACGACAGTCGCCGTAAATCGGATCTGATGTTGTCGTCGAACGCCAAGTCGAGCCGCGCGTCGATCCACGCCGCCACCGCTTCGATTTCGGTTGCGGCAGATGACATTCGGCGTTGCAGCCGTCGCTTCTCAGCGCGCGCGCTCTCCAGAAAGACCGCGGCGACCAGTTCGTCCTTGGAGTCGAAATGCCGATAAAACGCGCGGGTGCTCAAGTTGGCGCGTTCCAACACCGCGGCGACGTTGAATCCTCGAACTCCGAGCTCGCGCAACGTTGTCGACGCGGCAGCGACGATCTCGCTCCGCACCGCCGGGTCTGGGCTCAGCTTGTCGCGACGCCGCGTCCGAGGGGCGCTCGCGGCGTCACGCAGTTGCATCGTAGGCAGCGAGGTAGTCCGCGAACCGTTCGCGAACACCCTCGGAGGTCAGGCCGTAATCGGCCAGGTCATAATCGTGTGCGCCGCGAGAGCCGGGCTGGTGGCTCTCGGCCCACCGCGCCACCGAGTTCGAGGTCTCCTCGGTGAAGGTCAAACCCAGACGCTGGTAACTGGTTTGCAGGGTTCGCACCGGGTCGGTCTGCAAATCCGCGAAGGACACGTCAGCGAAGCGGTCGTCGCCCATCTGGGTGCGGAAATCCATTGCCCGCCGGACGGCTTCGACCCAGCTGTCGACCTGCTCGGCGCCGAGTTCCTTGGGATCGTTGCGGTCGCTGCTCCAGCTGCGCACGTACTGGATCAGGCTGCACACCGAGCCCATCACCTTGGCCGGATCACGGTGACTCCACAGGAATCTGGCGTTCGGGTACGCCTCGACAAGTGCGTCGAGGGCGAACATGTGCACGGGGGTCTTGAGGTGCCACAGCGCCGGTGGGCAATGCCATTGCAACAGCTTGAGCACTCGGCGGTGAAAGGTGTACGTCTCGCCCATGTCGCAGTCCATCAGCCACGCCAGATACCCGGGTGCGCGGACGACGCCGTCAAAGTGGAAGGTACGGAAGCTCATTCCCATCAGGTCCTGGCACTCTGTCGCGGCCGTCGCCTCGGAGTTGTGCATCGTTTTCATCAACGGGAACATGTCGTCGAGCATCTTCAAGCCGGCCTCGGCCTGCGCGATCCGGGGATCGGTGTGTTGGGTGGCGGCCTCCGGTGGTGGCGTGGGCGCCTGGGACTCCCACATCCGCAGCGACCGGAATTGTGGATCGGCGGCCACCAGTTGACTCAGTGCCGTGGTGCCGGTGCGGGGTAACCCGATCACGAAGACGGGACCACCGACCACCTCGTCGTCGATCTCGGGGTGTTGGCGGTAGGTGTCTTCGATCTTGAGGCGTTGGATCAAGGCGTTGCTGATGGTCGCGTGCTGGATGACCTGGCCGATCTCGTTGATGCCCGCCTCGGTATTGAGCGCTTCGACGATGCGTTCGAGTCCCTCCCGGTAGTACGACGAACCGAAATCGTCGAGACCTGTTGCGGCGCAGGCGCCGTTCTCCAACTCCGCGGCATCAAATGTCATTGTGCGAACCTTTCGCGAACGGCGTTGCGTCGCGCCGCGAGGATGGATGCCCGTTCTTCGGCGGTCACCGTCGCGGTGTCCGAAGGCAACGACGTATGAATGTCGTCGAACGACACGACCCGCGTCGTCGGCGTCGGCGCCGTTGTGGTGCGCACACAGCGCAGGATGATCGGCCCATTGCTATGACCAGCGGTGTCAAGCCAATTCGCGACCCCTGGATCGCGCTCACACAGCACGACGCGCACCAGGCCGTCGGAATCCGGCACCGCCTGATGGGCGTTCAGGCTGGACTGGTGGCGCCCGTAATGAATCGTCTCCCACCACGGATTGCCGATGGAATAACTCCAGTAAATGCCCTCGGGTGGTTCGACTTCCACGATCAGCGCCTCACCCGGGTTCAGCTCCCACCGACCGATCACCGGCCTGTTCTCCGCCGCCGCGCCCATGTCGGAGCGGTCGATGGCAGGCAGGAAACCATTCGTCGGCGCCGCGGCACCGAATTGCAGAAAGAACGCCAGGTTGTCCTGGACGAAGTCGCCGAGAGCGACTAACTGTCGCGACATTCGCACCGTCGGATCAACCGAACGGCTTTGGGCCCCAACGGCATCGGTGAGCCGTTCGATGCGCAGCGACGACGCCACCTCGGTGTCCCAGTCGTAGAAGAAGTGCCGGACCGTCAACGTCGGGTTATTGCCGTCGAGGCGCATCCAGTTGCCGGGGCGCTCATCGGCCGACAGCAGCACCTCGAAGTTCCCGTCGGCGTCCACCTCGAGTTCGTCGACCAGTTCGTTGGCCGTTGCCGCGATGCCGTTCATCGTCTGCAGGCCGACGTAGCGTGCGGTGCCTCGATTGCCGAACAGTCGGTAACTCTCCCCACCGCGCAGTGCGGCGCGGGTGTAAATGCAGTCCGGGCACTCCATTCCCCAGCTCACGACGTCGTTCATGGTGGTGCGCTCGACGCGCAGGATTGGATCGGGATCAAACCGCAGCACCTCGTCGATACCCGCGGTGAGCAGGACCAGCAGGTGGCGCATCCCGGCGGCGAGATCGATTCGATTTCGACTCACCGGGTCGGACTCCACCAGCTGGGCGGCATCGCGCAGCCGGTCCTGCAGGTACGACCAGGCTTGCACGACGTCCACATCGTCGTCGGATCCCGTCGACAGTGCCGCCTCGGCGATCGAGAACGGCAGCCACGCCATGGGATTCTTCGAGTTGCTCAAACGTCGGTCCTCGCCCTAGGTTTTAAGTGAAAATAGTGTTTTCACTTAATGTCAGCCGACTATTGCAGCTCGCGGCTGTGCCTGTCAACGTTCGCGGGTAGGTTGGCACCCGTGACGCCCACTTTCACCGACCTCGCCAAGGCGCAATACATCCTGTTGACCACGTTCACCAAGGACGGTCGACCCAAGCCGACTCCGATCTGGGCCGCCGCAGACAGAGAGCACGGTCGGCTGCTGGTGATCACGCAGGAAACGTCCTGGAAGATCAAGCGAATCCGCAACACGCCCCGCGTCACGCTGGCCACCTGCACCATGCGCGGCCAGGCGACCAGCGAGGCCGTCGAGGGCACCGCGGCCGTCCTCGACAAATCCGAAACGGGCGTCGTCTACGACGCGATCGGTAAGCGATACGGCATCGTGGGCACGGTATTCAACTTCTTCAGCAAGCTACGCGGCGGTATGGAAAACAATGTCGGCCTCGAACTCAAAGTGGCCCCCGGCTAGCCCAATGGGCACGGTGCTGATTCCGATCCCGGACCGCGACTTCGACCCGACCGAGGTTGCGGTCAGCTGGCGCGTCTTGACTGAACGCGGTCATCGGGTGGTCTTCGCCACCGAAAGCGGCACATCGGCGGTGGCCGACGACATCATGGTGACCGGACGGGGTTTGGACCTCTGGTCCAGGCTGCCGGTGTTGGGTGCCGTCCCGATCCTCGGATTGATGCTGCGCGCCAACAAGAACGGCCGCGACGCCTACGCGCACATGGTGCGGTCGGAGGAATACCGGCATCCGGTGCGCTGGAGCCAAGCCGGTCTCGACGGTATTGACGCGTTGCTGTTGCCCGGGGGTCATCGCGCCCGTGGAATGCGTAGCTATGTCGACAGCGACATACTGCAGCGGCTGGTCGTCGACGCCTTCACGCGCGACGTGTTGGTGGCTGCGATCTGTCACGGCGTGCTACTGGCTGCGCGAAGTGTCGATCCCGGCACCGGGCACTCGGTGCTCTACGGACGCAAGACCACGGCGCTGACCTGGTCGATGGAAGGTCTCGCCTGGCGGCTCACCCGGTTCACCCGGTTCTGGGATCCCGACTACTACCGGACCTACAGCGAGGAACCCGGCCAGCCCGGCGGCTACATGTCGGTGCAGTCCGAAGTCACTCGAGCGCTGCGTGCGCCGGCGGACTTCTGTGATGTCGGACCGGGTTCGCCGCACCGATGGCTCAAGTCCTCCGGAATGGTGCGCGACACGGCGAGCGACTCACGCCCGGCATTCGTCGTCGACGACGGCAACTACGTGTCGGCGCGCTGGCCCGGCGATACCCACACCTTTGCGGGCGTCGTGTCCGACAAGCTCACGCGTTAGGCCGTCGCGTCCGTCCGTAAGTGTTCGCCGAAGAACGAAAAGACACGGCTCCACGCGTCGTCGGTCGCGGCCTGGTCATAACCGAATCCGGCGATGCGAAGCAGCGGTTGGGCGGGCAAGGTGTTCGCGAAGCTGTGCCCGACTCCCGGGTAGGCCTTGATGTCGGCCGTAATTTGTTTGGCCGCAACCACTTCGCGCAGCTGCTCGGGTGCACCCTTGCCCAACGGGTCGCTCGCGCCGAAGCTCGCCACGATCGGGCATGCTCCCTCCAGCGTCTCGCTCAGGTGGCGCGGCAGGGGAGCGCCATAGAACGGCGCGGAAGCACCAAATCCCTTGGGCGACATCACAAGTGCGAACTGCCCGCCCATGCAGAAGCCGGCGATCCCCACCTGCCCGGAACAGTCCGGCCGGGCTTGCAAATGATCGCGGGCGGCCAGAATGTCGTCAAGGGCGCGGCCGCGCTGCGTCATCAGCTCACGCATGACCCGGGTGATGCAGCGGATGCGGCCACCCCGCGCATACATATTCGGAGTCAGCGCCACGTAGCCCGCCTGCGCGATGCGGTCGTTGGTCGACTGCTTGTCCCGGCCGTACCCGAACGCGTCGTGGATCACCACCACACCCGGCCACGGGCCGGTCCCGGGCGGAATGCTCAGCAGCGCGTCGATCGGTCCGTCAGGGGTATCGATCTCAATCGTGGTCATATCGTCATCTAACTGCAGCCGCGACGCCGGTTACTAGGGGAACTCCGGCGCGACCCGCAGACGTTGGCCTTTCATGGTGAGCCGGCTACTACTCGTTTATGCCGTCGTCGAACTGGCGGCGGTCTTCGCGCTCGTGTACGCGATCGGGTGGGGCTGGACCCTGCTGATCCTGCTCGCCACGTTCGTCCTCGGGTGGGGCCTGTTGGCCCCGCTGGCGGGATCACAGCTCCTCCAGCAGCTCCGGCGGATGCGGTCCGGTGCACGAGAACCTCAGAGCACGCTGGGGGACGGCGCACTGGTCACCGTGGCCACCGGCCTGGTGCTGGTCCCGGGGTTGGTCACCACGGCGGTCGGGACGCTGCTGCTGCTGCCTCCGGTACGTGCCGTCGCCGGCCCTTCGGTGACCGCGATCGCGCTGCGCAGTCTGCAGCGACGGATGCCGCTGGTCACTTACCCGCGCGCTTTCACCGAATCCCGTCGTGGCTATCCGGCCGACGGCCACGATTACATCGACGGCGAGGTCATCGACGTCCGGGAGTACGACCCGCCTGCCTTGGCGACGGATCCCGTCGGCGACGAGGCCCCGCGGCGGCCGCGCTCGAACTGATTGTCCTCGGCTGCGCCACGCGTAGTTTTGGCCTGTGAGCACGACGACGCTGCTGGTAAACGGCCGGGTGCACAGCCCAACCCACCCCGACGCCACCGCCATGGCGGTGCGCGACGGTCTCGTTGCCTGGCTGGGCAGCGACGAGGTGGGCCGTAGTCAATTCCCCGGCGCCGAGATGGTGGACCTCGACGGCGGCTTCGTCGCGCCGGGATTCGTGGACAGTCATATCCACTTGAGCGCGACCGGCCTGACGCTCAGCGGGCTGGACCTGCGCGCCGCCACCTCGCGCGCGCACTGCCTACGGCTGGTCGCCGACTACGCCGCCGCCCACCCGGGCCGGCCGCTATGGGGTCACGGCTGGGACGAGTCGACGTGGCCCGAGAACGGTGCGCCCAGCACCGCCGACCTCGATGCGGCACTCGGTGACCGGCCCGCCTACCTGGCGCGGGTCGACGTGCACTCCGCGCTGGCGTCGACCGGGCTACGACGGCTGGTCCCAGAGCTGGCGGCGGCAAGCGGTTTCGACCCTGACCGGCCGCTGGCAGGCGATGCACACCACCTGGTCCGCGCCGTCGCCCGCGACCTGCTGAGCCCGGCGCAGTTGGCCGAAGCCCGGCTCGCGGCGCTGGGAGCCGCCGCGGCGGCTGGCATCGTCGCGGTGCACGAATGCGCCGGTCCCGAGATCGGCGGACTCGACGACTGGCTCCAGCTTCACGCCCTCGACCACGGCGTTGAGATCGTCGGTTATTGGGGTGAGGCGGTGACCACCGCCGGGCAGGCCCGCGCGCTGATGGAGCAGACGGGAGCCCGCGGGCTGGCCGGTGATCTGTTCATCGACGGCGCCCTCGGATCGCACACCGCCTGGCTGCACGAGCCCTACACCGACGCCCCGGATCGCGTCGGGACCTGCTACCTGGATTCCGACGTCGTCGAAGCACACGTGCGGGCATGCACCGAGGCCGAAGTCACCGCCGGGTTTCACGTCATCGGCGATGCGGCGGTGTCGGTGGCCGTGGACGCCTTCGAACGTGTCGTCGCCGACCTCGGTGTGGTGGCTGTGGCCCGGTGCGGACACCGGCTCGAGCACGTCGAGATGGTGACCGCCGAGCAGGCCGCCAAGCTCGGCGCGTGGGGCGTTATTGCCAGCGTGCAGCCCAACTTCGATCTGCTGTGGGGCGGCGGCGACGGCATGTATGCCCGCCGGCTCGGCGCCGAAAGAGCCAAGCAACTCAACCCGCTTGCGCTGTTAGCATCCCAAGGCGTGCCCCTCGCGCTTGGTTCCGACGCCCCGGTGACGGGGTTCGACCCGTGGATGAGCGTGCGGGCGGCGGTCAACCATCACACTCCGGGCAGCGCCGTCTCGGCCCGGGCCGCGTTTGCCGCCGCCACCCGCGGCGGCTGGCGGGCCTGCGGCGTCCACGACGACAAGACCGGCACCTTGGTGCCGGGTGCGCCCGCCTCCTACGCCGTCTGGGATGCCGGCACCCTGGACGTCCAGGCGCCACCCGACGGCGTCCAGCGATGGTCGACCGATCCACGTTCCCGGGTGCCAGCGCTGCCGCCGCTGGGCCCGACGGACACCTTGCCGCGTTGCCGCCAAACCGTGCACCGGGGCGCTGTCATCCATGGATGACACCGACCTGCCCGACGACGAAGTCGAAGCCGAAGCCGAGCACGACGAGGACGTCGTGGACGACGGCGGCAGAGGACACCGACGCCCCGGAACCAGCAGAAGCAGACGAGGCGACGGCGGCCGACGCTCCCGGTCTGGCCAGTCGGCTCGGCGCCGCGGCCCGTCGAGCACCGGCGAGGCTGGGCGCAGCGGCCATCGCGCGACTGCCCGCCGTGTGGGCCGCGTTGCTGCCGCGGCTGGCGCGCCTGGTGGCGAGCATCGGGGGCGGACTGCTGCTGTGCGCCAGCTTCCCGTCGGTGAACTGGTGGTGGGCCGCCGTCGTCGCCGCCGCATTGTTGGGTTGGGTGCTGACGCATCCCGCCACGACGCCGGTGGGCGGCCTGGGCTACGGATTCCTGTTCGGTCTGGCGTTCTATGTGCCGCTGCTGCCGTGGATCAGCCTGCTGGTCGGCGACGTGCCCTGGCTGGTGTTGGCGATGCTGTGCGCGGTGTTTCCCGCCCTGTTCGGGCTGTTCGCCGTCGTGGTGCGTGGGCTGCCCGGCTGGCCCATCTGGTTCGCGTTGGTGTGGACGGCCCAGGAGTGGTTGAAGTCGATCATTCCGTTCGGCGGTTTTCCCTGGGGATCGGTGGCCTTCGGTCAGGCCGAAGGCCCATTGCTGCCGTTGGTCCAGCTCGGCGGGGTAGCGCTGCTCTCGATGGCGGTCGATGCTGCTGGGCTTCAGTGCGACGGCGATCGGCCGGGAGATCGTGAAGTGGTGGCGCCGCGGTGGTCGGGCCGGAGCCGCGCAGGAGGCCGCGACGGCGCCGCCCGCGGTGCTGCTGCCCGGCATTTGCATCTGCCTGGTGTTGTTCGCCGCCGCCATCGTCTGGCCGCAAGTGCGCCACTCCGGTGCGGGATCAGGTGGCGAACCCGCCGTCACCGTGGCGGCCGTGCAGGGCAACGTGCCCCGGCTCGGTCTCGACTTCAATGCACAACGGCGAGCGGTGCTGGACAACCACGTCGATGAGACGCTGCGGCTGGCCCAGGACGTGCGCGCCGGGGGCGCCCCGCAACCGCAATTCGTCATCTGGCCGGAGAACTCCTCGGACATCGATCCCTTACTCAATCCCGACGCCGCCCAGCAGATCGCCGAGGCGGCGCACGCGATCAGCGCGCCGATCCTGATCGGCACGGTCCTCGAGTTGCCCGGCCGGCCGCAAGATCCCACCGAATACACCACCAACACCGTGATCGTGTGGAACCCGGTGACCGGGCCGGCCGACCGCCACGACAAGGAAATCGTGCAGCCGTTCGGCGAATACCTGCCCATGCCGTGGCTCTTCGAGCACCTCTCCGGTTACGCCGGCCGCGCTGGCCACATGGTTCCCCGCCCAGGCAGCGGCGTGGTGCAGATCGCGGGTGTACCCGTCGGCGTCACCACCTGCTGGGAGGTGATCTTCGACCGCGCCCCGCGCAAGGCGGTGCTCAACGGCGCGCAGTTGTTGGCCGTGCCCGCCAACAACGCCACCTTCGACAAGCGAATGAGCGAGCAGCAGCTGGCGTTCGCGAAGGTTCGTGCCGTCGAGCACGACCGATACGTCGTGGTCGCCGGGACCACCGGGGTCAGTTCGGTGATCGCGCCGGATGGGGGCGAGCTGGTCAGCACCGACTTTTTCACCCCCGCCTACCTCGACATCCAGGTGCGCCTGAAGACCAAGCTGACGCCCGCGACCCGCTGGGCCCCGATCCTGCAGTGGGTTTTGGCCGCGATGGCTGGGGCGGTCATTTTGGCCGGGATACGGCACAATAGGTGGTTCCCGCGTCCGGTTCGGCCGAGGCCTAAGCGCTCGGAGGAACCGGAGGAGTCCGGTGCCCCCGCGGGCGAACCCCCGCCTGACGAGGGCGGCGACGATATTCCGCCCACCCAAGGCGGTGACTACACTGCGCATCACCGGGGCGGCCGACCCCCGCGATATCTCGGGCGACATAGAGGAGCTACATGACGACCGGCCAGCAGGCGAGCCGAGTACCGGGCAGCCGGCCCAGTCAGCGTGTCCTGGTGATCATCCCCACCTTCAACGAGCTTGAGAATCTGCCGCTGATCCACCAGCGGCTCAAAGCCGCGTGCCCCGAGGTGCACCTGCTCATCGTCGACGACAGCAGCCCCGATGGCACCGGTGAACTCGCAGACGAGCTGGCGGCGGCGGATGCGGGCCGCACGCACGTCATGCACCGCACCGAAAAGGACGGCCTCGGCGCCGCTTACCTGGCGGGTTTCGCCTGGGGTTTGAGCCGGCAGTACTCCGTGCTGGTCGAGATGGATGCCGACGGCAGCCATTCGCCCGAGCAGCTACACCGGCTGTTGGAAGCCATCGACGCCGGAGCCGACCTGGTGATCGGGTCGCGCTACGTCGACGGCGGAAACGTCCGCAATTGGCCGTGGCGCCGATGGGCCCTGTCCTGGACGGCCAACACCTACGCGCGGTTGGCGCTGGGCATCGATATCCATGACATCACCGCCGGCTACCGCGCCTATCGCCGCGAAGTGCTCGAGGCGATCGATCTCGACGGCGTGGACTCCAAAGGCTATTGCTTCCAGATCGACCTGACCCGGCGCACGCTCAGCAACGGGTTCGTCGTCGCCGAGGTGCCGATCACCTTCACCGAACGCGAGCTCGGCGTATCCAAAATGAGCGGATCCAACATCCGTGAGGCGCTGGTCAAGGTCGCAAAATGGGGGATCCAAGCGCGGATGAGCAACGCGGGAACCGCGTCGGCCGACAACCGCAGCTAGCGCAGCCTTTGGTCAGCCGCGGCGGCGCGACCGGATCAGGTCGAGCCGTTCCTTGAGCAGCTCTTCGAGCTCCTCGACGCTGCGGCGCTCCAGCAGCATGTCCCAGTGGGTGCGCGGCGGCTTGACCTTCTTCGGCTCGGGCAGGTCACCCTCGATCAGGGTGCCTTCCAGGCCGTTGCGGCACAGCCAGCTGCCGGGGATCTCCGCGTCGTCGGCGAACGGGACCTCGAACTCTTCGCCGTTCTCGGTGCGGTACTTCGCCAGCTGGCGTGGGGCGAGGTCGTGGTTGCGGTCCGTCTCGTAGCTCACGGCTCCGAGGCGACTGCCCCTCAGTACACGATCAGCCATGGTGCTACTCCTTCACATGCTTTTGGGCTTTTGTAGTGCGGTTCTATTCGCTTAGCAAACGTTACGACGCCCTGCGTAGTTCCCGGGCAGACACGCGGTGCCGACGACTCGACCACCCATGATACCGGGATACCTATGGGGCGCGGACTAAAGTCGGCAGGCGTGAGCCGTCGCACCCACTCGCAGCCATGCCGCTGGTGCGGTCGAGATGTGGCCGACGCCGGGATGGGCCGTCGCCGTCAGTATTGCCGGCAGTCGTGTCGGCAGCGGGCTTACGAGCAGCGTGCGTCGATCAACCGCGGTGAGGCGGGGGCGCTGCCGGCCGACGCGGTGGTGTTGTCGGCGGACGACGCGGCCGATCTGTCGGATCGCGTTTACCAGGTCCGCTGCGCGGCCGAGGACGTTGCCACCGCGCTCGACGAAGGGGCCGGACCAGCTGAACTGCGCGAACTGTGTGACGTGCTGATGAGCGCCGCCCGGGCCGCCGACGGTTGGCGCCGAGTGGGTGTCTAAACCCCGTCGTTTCGCGGAACACGGCTCGGACCAGCCCGTACCGACCATCCCGCTGCCATGCGCCCGACCGCCGGCGATGCGCAGCCGGGTACAGTCACGCCATGGGCGTCGGGCCACGGATGGGTCTGGGTCAGCGAGGTCCCGGCACCACCGGGCGGGTCATCCCACGGCCCTCCAACAGGACCTGGCGCATGTCGAAACCGATCTTCCGATAGCGCACGGAAGGATCGGACGTTTTGAAATCTTTCCGGAGTTGGCCATACTCACCAGCGACATTCTTGGGTCGGAGAGCAGCACGACACTGGTCGAACAAATGCCGGCGTCGTTTCGTGCAGCAGCTTCCGTGACTGTGCAACCGGTAGTTGAAACGGCCACACGTTCGGTGAGGGTTAGGCGAGGTTAGTGATGGCGGATCAACTCCAGCATGCGACCGAGGCGCTGCGAAAAGCGCTGGTCCAGGTTGACCGCCTGAAGCGCACCAACCGTGCGCTGCTGGATCGGTCGAGCGAGCCGATCGCGATCGTCGGCATGTCGTGCCGGTTCCCAGGCGGTGTCGATACCCCGGAGAGCCTGTGGCAGATGGTCGCCGACCGCCGTGATGTGATGTCGGACTTTCCCAACGATCGCGGATGGGATGTGGCGGGGCTGTACGACCCGGACCCCGACGCGCGCCATAAGACGTACGCGCGCACTGGAGGCTTCGTCGAAGGCGTCGCGGACTTTGACCCCGCGTTTTTCGGTATTGCGCCTACTGAGGCGCTGGCGATGGACCCTCAGCACCGAATGCTGCTGGAGTTGTCGTGGGAGGCGTTGGAGCGGGGCGGCATCGATCCCAGCAGCCTGCGCGGCAGCGCCACCGGCGTCTTCGCCGGACTTATCGTGCAGGGCTACGGAATGCTCGCCGACGAGATCGAGGGCTACCGGCTCACCGGCATGACCTCCAGCGTCGCCTCGGGCCGAGTCTCGTATGTATTGGGGCTGGAGGGTCCGGCCGTCTCGGTCGACACGGCGTGCTCGTCGTCGCTGGTGGCCCTGCACATGGCGGTGCAGTCGCTGCGGACCGGCGAGTGCGACCTGGCGCTGGCCGGCGGCGCGACCGTCAACGCCACACCAACGGTTTTCATCGAGTTCAGCCGGCACCGGGGTCTGGCGCCCGACGGCCGGTGCAAGGCCTACGCCGGTGCGGCTGATGGGGTCGGCTGGTCCGAGGGCGGGGCCATGCTGGTGGTGGAGCGGTTGTCGGACGCGCGGCGGCTGGGCCATCCGGTGTTGGCGGTGGTGCGGGGTTCGGCGGTCAACCAGGACGGTGCGTCCAACGGGTTGACCGCGCCCAATGGCCCGTCGCAGCAGCGGGTGGTGCGCACCGCGCTGGCCAATGCCGGCCTGAGCGCCACCGAGGTGGATGTGGTCGAAGGCCACGGCACCGGGACGACGTTGGGCGATCCGATCGAGGCCCAGGCTTTGTTGGCGACCTATGGGCAGGACCGCAGCGAGCCGCTGTGGCTGGGGTCGATCAAGTCGAATATGGGTCACACCCAGGCCGCGGCCGGCGTCGCCGGCGTGATCAAGATGGTGCAGGCGATGCGCCACGAGATGTTGCCGGCGACTTTGCATGTCGATGCACCCAGTCCGCACGTGGACTGGTCGGCCGGAGCGGTGTCGTTGTTGACCGAGACGCAGCCTTGGCCGGCCGACGGTCGATCACGCCGGGCCGGCGTGTCGTCCTTCGGGATCAGTGGCACCAATGCGCATGTGATCATCGAGGCCGCGCCCGCGGCCCAGCCACGGGAGGCCGGTCGGACCCCGACAGTGCTGCCGTGGGTGGTGTCGGCGAAGTCGGCCACGGCGTTGCAGTCACAGGCCGCTCGGCTGGCAGCACACGTGCGTGCCGACGGTGGTCTCGACATCGCCGACGTGGCATGGACGTTGGCCGGCAGGTCGAACTTTGAGCATCGGGCCGTCGTTGTCGGTGGCGATCGGGACCGGTTGCTGGCCGGGTTCGACGAACTGGCCGGTGACGGGCTGGCCGGTTCGGTCATCCGCGGCACCGCGGCGCCGGCGACCAAGACGGTCTTCGTCTTTCCCGGCCAGGGCTCCCAATGGCTGGGCATGGGCATCGAATTGCTCGACACCGCACCGGTATTCGCCCAACAGATCGAAGCGTGTGCAGCGGCCTTCGCGGAATTCGTCGACTGGTCGCTGACCGACGTCCTGCGTGGCGCACCGGGTGCTCCGGGTATGGATCGGGTGGACGTGGTGCAGCCGGTGCTCTTCGCGGTGATGGTGTCGCTGGCCGAACTGTGGAAGTCGGTCGGAGTCCGCCCAGATGCGGTAATCGGGCACTCGCAAGGTGAAATCGCCGCGGCCTATGTCGCCGGTGCACTGTCGTTGCGAGATGCCGCGCGGGTGGTCACCTTGCGCAGCAAGCTGCTGAGGTCGCTGACCGGCCCCGGCGGCATGTTGTCGATCGCGTGCAGCACCGAGCGGGCCCGGGAATTGTTGGCGCCCTACGGCAGTCGGGTCAGCATCGCCGCCGTCAACGGCCGCTCGGCCGTCGTGGTCTCCGGTGACGTGACCGCCCTGGACGAACTCGTCGGCTTCTGCGCCGACCTGGAACTGCGCACCCGGCGGATCGATGTGGACTACGCGTCGCATTCGGTCGAGGTCGAGGCGATTCACGGCGAGCTTGCCGAGGCCTTGGCCGGAATCGAGCCGCAATCTTCGCGCACCGCCTTCTTTTCCACGGTAACCGGAAACCGTTTGGACACAGCTGGATTGGATGCCGAGTACTGGTATCGCAACATCCGCCAGACCGTGCAGTTCGACCAGGCGGTGCGCAGTGCGTGCGAGCACGGGTACCGAACATTCATCGAATCCAGTCCGCACCCCGCGTTGATCGCCGGGATCGAAGACACCGCTAACGATTGCGGTCCGGGCGACACCGAGGCCATCGTCGTTCCCACCCTCGGCCGCGAGGACGGCGGGCTCGAACGGTTCCTGACGTCGGCCGCCACCGCGTTCGTCGGGGGAGTCAACGTGGACTGGCGCGGGCTGCTGGGCGGCGCAGGCTTCGTGGAGCTGCCGACGTATGCCTTTGATCGGCGGCGCTTTTGGCTATCCGGCGAAAGCGTGGTCGCCGACGCGGGCGGCTTGGGCCTGGGAACCAGCGGGCACCCGTTGCTGAGCGCCGTGGTGGAGCTGCCGGGCTCGGGCGGGGTGGTGTTGACGGGCCGGTTGTCGCCGAGTTTGCAGGGCTGGCTGGCCGATCATGCCGTGTCCGGCGCGGTGGTATTCCCCGGCACCGGATTCGTCGAGTTGGCGATCCGCGCGGGTGACGAAGTCGGCTGCCCGACGGTCGACGAACTCACGCTGCAAGCCCCATTGATGTTGCCGGCCAAGGATTCCGGATCTGGCTCGGTGGCCGTGCAAGTGGTAGTGGGGCCGGCCGAAGAATCTGGTCAGCGAAGCGTCTCGATATTTTCGCGCCCCGACGCGGGCTCCGGCTGGGTCTGCCACGCCGAGGGGACGCTGAGCACCGGGTCGGTCGAGCCGAGTGCGGATCTGTCGGTGTGGCCGCCCGCGGGCGCGGTGGCAGCAGACCTGGCTGACGGCTACGAGCAGCTGGCGGCGCGCGGCTACGGCTACGGCCCGGCATTCCAGGGATTGACCGCGACGTGGGTTCGCGGTGATGAGGTGTTCGCCGAGGTGCGGCTGCCGGAGGCGGCCGGGGGCGTCAACGGGTTCGGCGTGCACCCGGCGCTGCTTGACGCGGCGATGCATGCCCTGGTGATAACCGACCAAATCGCCGGGCACAGCGGCGAAGTGATGTTGCCGTTCTCGTGGCAGGGCGTGTCGTTGCATGCCGCGGGCGCGTCCGCGGTCCGCGCGCGGATCACGGCGGCGAGCAGTTCGTCTGCCTCGAAGGCGGTCTCGATCGAGCTCGCCGACGGGCTGGGGTTACCGGTGCTGTCGGTGCGCGCGATGGTGGCCCGTCCGGTGAGCGAGCAGCAGCTGCGTGCAGCGGTGTCGAGCGCGGGTCCGGATCGGCTGTTCGAGGTCGTGTGGTCGCCGGCTACGACAACTCGTGCACGGATGCGGCTGTGTCCTACCAGCTGCTTGAATCTATTGCCACTGAACAAGATCCGGTAGCAGCGACGTACCAGCGCACACATGAGGTGCTGGCTGCCGTGCAGTCATGGCTGACCGAGCATGACTCCGGAGTCCTGGTTGTCGCGACGCGAGCAGCGATCGGGTTGGCGGGCGAGGACGTTACCGACCTAGCCGGCGCGGCGGTGTGGGGGCTGGTGCGTTCGGCGCAAACGGAGCATCCGGGCCGCATTGTGCTCACGGATTCCGATGTGCCCCTTGATGATGACGCGATCGCCACCGTTCTGGCGCTCGGCGAACCTCAGGTGTTGTTGCGCGGCGGCAAGACGTACACCGCGCGGGTACACGGCAGCCGGGCCGTCGACGGCATCATGGTGCCGCCCGGCGACGGGCCGTGGCGGCTGGGTATCAGCAGTGCGGGCACCTTCGAAAACCTTTATCTGGAGCCGGTTCCCAACGCTGGTGCGCCATTAGAGCCAGGCCAGGTTCGGGTGGCCCTTCGCGCCATCGCCGCAAACTTCCGAGACGTCATGATCACTCTCGGCATGTTCACCCACGACGCCCTGCTCGGTGGCGAAGGCGCTGGCGTGGTGGTCGAAGTCGGGCCCGGCGTCACCGAATTCGCGGTCGGCGACTCGGTGTACGGATTCTTCCCGGACGGCAGCGGCACGCTGGTCGCCGGCGATGTCCGCCTGCTGGTGCGAAAACCTGCGGACTGGTCCTACGCCGAAGCCGCCGCTATCTCAGCGGTGTTCACCACCGCGTACATGGCGTTCATCCACCTTGCCGACGTCAAACCGGGCCAGCGGGTGCTGGTGCATGCCGCCGCAGGCGGTGTGGGGATGGCGGCCGTGCAGTTGGGCCGGCATCTGGGCCTGGAGGTCTTCGCTACCGCCAGCCGCGGCAAGTGGGACACGCTGCGGGCCATGGGCTTCGACGACGATCACATCGCGGATTCACGCAGCCTGGAGTTCGAGGACAAGTTCCGGGCGGCTACCGGCGGCCGCGGCATGGACGTGGTGCTGGACTCGCTGGCCGGCGAATTCGTCGATGCCTCGCTGCGTCTGGTCACCCCCGGCGGCGTCTTCCTAGAAATGGGTAAGACCGATATCCGCGACCCCGATGGCATCGCGCAGGAATACCCGGGCGTGCGTTACCGCGCCTTCGACCTGTTCGAGCCCGGCCGTCCGCGGATGCACCAGTGGATGCTGGAGCTCGCCGAGCTGTTCGACGCCGGCGTGCTGAATCCGTTGCCGGTGACGATCTTTGATGTGCGGCGCGCGCGCAGCGCTCTGCGGTACCTAAGCCAGGCCCGCCACGTCGGCAAGGTCGTCATGACGCTGCCTTCCGGGCTGTCGGCTGGCAGCGTGCTCATTACCGGTGGCACCGGGATGGCGGGTTCGACGCTGGCTCGTCACCTGGTGGCCGAACACGGTGTCGAGGACTTGGTGCTGCTGAGCCGGCGCGGCCTGGACGCGCCCGGATCTGCCGAGCTGATCGCCGAGTTGCAGGCGGCCGGGGCCCGGGTACGGGTGATCGCCTGCGACGCGGCCGACCGCGCGGCGCTGGCGACGGCGATTGCCGATATCTCCGCGCAACAACCGCTTTCGGGTGTTATTCACGCGGCCGGCGTGCTCGACGACGCGATGGTCACCTCGCTGACGCCCGAGCGCGTCGACGCGGTGCTGCGGGCCAAGGTGGACGCGGCGTGGAATCTGCACGAGCTGACCCGCGATCTGGATCTGTCGGCCTTCGTGATGTTTTCGTCGATGGCCGGACTGGTGGGATCGTCGGGCCAGGGCAATTACGGAGCGGCCAACTCGTTCCTCGACGCGCTGGCCGCCCATCGCCGGGCGCATGGGCTGCCGGCGATTTCGTTGGCGTGGGGTCTGTGGGATCAGGCCAGCGCCATGACCGGCGGACTGGACGCCGCCGACCGCGCCCGGCTGGGCCGCGACGGCATTCTGGCGTTGTCCTCGGCCGAGGCGATGGAATTGTTCGACACCGCTTTGATCGTCAACGAACCAGTCCTGGCGCCCGCCCGCATCGATCTCGGTGCGCTGCGCGCCCACGCGGTGGCGATACCGCCGATGTTCACCGACCTGATCAACGCGCCGACCCGGCGCCGAGTCGACGACTCACTGTCAGCCGCGAAGTCGAAATCGGCGCTCGCGCATCGCCTGCACGGGCTACCCGAAGCCCAGCAGCACGCCGTGCTGCTGGATCTGGTGCGCTCGCACATCGCCACCGTGCTGGGGAACACCACCGCCGAGGCGATCGACCCCGACCGCGCGTTCCAGGAGTTGGGCTTTGACTCGCTGACCGCGGTCGAAATGCGTAACCGGCTCAAAACTGCTACCGGACTGGCGCTTTCACCCACCCTCATCTTCGACTATCCGACGCCCAACGGCCTGGCCGGCTACATCCGCACCGAACTCGCCGGCGTCCCGCAGGAAATCAAACACACCCCGGTGGTGCGTGCCACCGAAGACGATGCGATCGCAATCGTCGGTATGTCGTGTCGCTATCCGGGCGGGGTGAATTCGCCCGACGACCTTTGGGACATGCTCACCGAGGGCCGCGACGTGCTCTCCGAATTCCCCAGCGATCGCGGCTGGAATCTGGCCGGGCTGTACAACCCGGACCCCGATGTTGCCGGGACGTGCTACACCCGCACCGGCGGCTTCGTGGACGGTGTCGCGGACTTCGACCCCGCCTTCTTCGGCATCGCGCCGAGCGAGGCGATGGCCATGGACCCGCAGCAACGCCTGTTCCTCGAACTGTCCTGGGAAGCATTGGAGCGCAGCCGGAATTGATCCCGGCGATCTGCGGGGCAGCGCCACCGGCGTGTTCGCCGGGGTGTACACCCAGGGCTACGGCATGGGCGCGGCCCCAGCCGCGGAGGGCTTCCGACTGACCGGGCAGTCGTCGAGTGTGGCATCGGGGCGGGTGTCGTATGCGCTGGGGCTGGAGGGCCCCGCGGTGTCGGTCGACACGGCGTGTTCGTCGTCGTTGGTGGCGTTGCACATGGCGGCGCAGTCGCTGCGCTCGGGTGAAATCGACTTGGCGCTGGCCGGCGGCGTCACCGTCAATGCCACGCCCGACATCTTCGTGGAGTTCAGCCGCATGCGCGGGTTGTCCGCGGACGGCCGCTGCAAGGCTTACGCCGGTGCGGCCGACGGCACCGGATTCTCCGAGGGCGGCGGCATGCTCGTGGTGGAGCGGTTGTCGGACGCGCAGCGGCTCGGGCATCCGGTGCTGGCGGTGGTGCGGGGTTCGGCGGTCAACCAGGACGGTGCGTCCAACGGGTTGACCGCGCCCAATGGCCCGTCGCAGCAGCGGGTGGTGCGTGCTGCGCTGGCCAATGCCGGGTTGGCCGCCGCCGAGGTGGATGTGGTCGAGGGCCATGGCACCGGGACGACGTTGGGCGATCCGATTGAGGCCCAGGCGTTGTTGGCGACTTACGGGCAGGACCGCAGCGAGCCGCTGTGGCTGGGGTCGATCAAGTCGAACATGGGTCACACCCAGGCCGCCGCCGGTGTCGCCGGTGTAATCAAGATGGTGCTGGCGATGCGCCACGAGCTGCTGCCGGCGACGTTGCATGTCGACGAGCCCAGCCCGCATGTGGATTGGTCGATGGGGTCGGTGTCGCTGCTGACCGAGCCCCGGCCCTGGCCTGCGGACGGCGCGATCCGCCGGGCCGGCGTGTCCTCGTTCGGGATCAGCGGTACCAACGCGCATGTGATCGTCGAGGCGGTGCCGGTCGAGAAGCCCGCCGAGCCCGACCACGTCGTGGACACTCCGACACTGCCGGTTGTGCCGTGGGCGGTATCAGCGAAGTCGCAGTCGGCGTTGAGATCTCACGCCGCAAGGTTGGCGGCGCACGTGCGCGCCCACGATGAACTCAACATCGCCGATGTGGGTTGGTCATTGGCCGGCCGGTCGAACTTCGAGCACCGGGCCGTCCTCGTCGGCGATGAGCGCGAGACCTTGCTGGCCGGCCTGGATGAGCTGGCCACCGATGACCTGGCGGGGACGATCGTTCGCGGCACGGCGACACCCGGTGGCAAGACCGTCTTCGTCTTCCCCGGTCAAGGCTCCCAAATACTCGGCATGGGAATGGGATTACACGCCGCATATCCGGTGTTCGCCGAGGCGTTCGACGCCGTCTTGACCGAACTGGACCAGCACCTGTTGCGGCCGTTGCGTGACGTCATCTGGGGTCATGACGAAAATCTCTTGAACACCACCGAATTCGCCCAGCCCGCGCTGTTCGCGGTCGAAGTTGCCTTGTTCCGGTTGCTGGAATCCTGGGGCGTACAACCCGACTTCGTGATGGGCCACTCGATCGGGGAGTTGTCGGCCGCGCACGTCGCCGGTGTGCTGTCGCTGCGCAATGCGGCGGTGCTGGTGGCGGCCCGGGGCCGATTCATGCAGGCGTTGCCGGCGGGCGGGGCGATGATCGCCGTGCAAGCCACCGAAGAGGAGGTGCGGCCGCTGCTGGTGGCCGAGGTGGGCATCGCTGCGATCAATGGGCCTGCCGCGGTGGTGATTTCGGGCACCGAGGCCTCGGTGATCGCGATCGCGGATCAACTTCGCGCCGATGGCCGCCGCGTCCACCAACTCGCCGTCTCGCACGCATTCCACTCTCCGTTGATGGATCCGATGATCGACGAATTCGGCACTGTCGCAGCCGGACTCACTATCGGTAAGCCGTCCATACCGATCGTGTCGAACCTGACCGGGCAGCTGGCATCCGACGACTTCGCGACGACGGCGTACTGGAAGCGACACGTCCGCGACGCGGTGCGGTTCGCCGACAGCGTGCGTTTCGTGCAGTCGGCCGGCGCAACCCGTTTCCTCGAAGTCGGGCCGAGCAGTGGGCTGATGGCATCGGTCGAAGAACTGCTGGCCGACGCACCCGTGACAACCATGTCCGCCCTGCGCAAGGACCGGCCGGAGCCGCTGGCCCTGACCAACGCCGTCGCTCAGGGATTCGTCGCCGGCATGGACGTGAATTGGCGCAATGCATTCGGCAAAGCCAATTTCGTCGAGTTGCCCACCTATGCCTTTGAGCGGCGGCGCTTTTGGATCTCCGGAGACGGCGCCCCGGCCGATGCTGCCGGTCTGGGGCTGGCCGCAGGCGAACATGCCTTGCTCGGCGCGGTGGTGGAACTGCCATCCTCCGGCGGGGTGCTGCTGACCGGCCGGTTGTCGACAAGCACCCAGGGCTGGTTGGCCGATCATGCCGTCGGCGGAGTGGTGCTGTTCCCCGGTGCCGGATTCGTCGAATTGGCCATCCGTGCCGGCGACGAGGTCGGTTGCGGAATTGTCGACGAGCTGAATTTGGCGGCGCCGTTGGTGTTGCCCGCCGGCGGCTCGGTCGCCATTCAGGTCGTGGTCGGTGGCCCGGACGCCGAGGGTGCCCGTACGGTGTCGGTGTTTTCCCGGGCCGACACGGGATCTGGCTGGTCATTGCACGCCGAAGGCATCCTGCGCGCGGGATCGACGCAGCCGAGCGCGGATCTGTCCGCGTGGCCGCCGGTGGGCGCGGTCCCGGTGGACATCGGCGACGGATACGAGCAACTGGCCGACCGTGGCTACGGCTACGGACCCGCATTCCGCGGGTTGACGTCGATGTGGCGTCGCGGCGATGAAGTGTTCGCCGAAGTGTCACTGCCCGCAGATGCCGGAGTGTCGGTGGCCGGCTTCGGTGTTCACCCGGTGATGCTCGACGCGGCGCTGCACGCGGTGATCTTGGCGTCCGACAGCGACGAACTCGCGGCCGGCTCGGTATTGGTCCCGTTCTCCTGGCAGCAGGTGTCGTTGCACGCCGCGGGCGCGGCGGCGGTCCGCGCGCGGATCGTCCCGGTGAGCCCGTCAGCCGTCTCCATCGAGTTGGCCGACGGGTTGGGCCTGCCGGTGCTGTCGGTGGCATCGATGGTGGCCCGCCCGGTGACCGATCAGCAGCTGCTGGCCGCGGTCTCGAACTCGGGGCCGGACCGGCTCTTCGAGGTCATCTGGGCACCTCAGCCGACGACCGCGGTGTCGCCGGCATCGGTGTCTGCTTGGGGCGCAACCGAGTTGGACGACGCCGAGGTTTCGGCGGTGCTGTTCGAATCCGAGCCGGTAGCCGGTGACGTCGTAACCGAGGTGTACGCAGCCACCCGTGCGGTGCTGCCGGTACTGCAATCGTGGTTGGCCCGCGAGGGAGCCGGAACGCTGGTGGTGTCGACCCGGGGTGCGATGGCATTGCCGGGGGAGGACGTCACCGATTTGGCAGGCGCTGCGGTGTGGGGCCTGGTGCGGTCGGCGCAGACCGAGCATCCCGGCCGAATCATGCTCGTCGACACCGATGCGCCGCTGGAGGCCGACGCGATCGCAGCTGCTTTGGCGCTCGCCGAGCCACAGGTCGTGTTGCGCAATGGGACGGTCCACACCGCGCGGGTGCGCGGCAGCCGCGCCGTCGGCAGTATCTTGGTGCCGCCGGATGACGGGCCATGGCGGCTGGGCATGAGCAGTTACGGCACGATCGAGAATCTGCGGTTGGAGCGCATCCCCGACGCCGACGCTGCGCTGGGCCCGGGTCAGGTGCGGGTCGCTTTGTCGGCCATCGCCGCCAACTTCCGTGACGTGATGATCGCGCTGGGCCTGTATCCCGATCCGGATGCGGTAATGGGCATCGAGGCTTCCGGTGTTGTTGTGGAAACCGAAACGGGCTCCGGGGAAGGCCGATTCGCGGTTGGCGACCGCGTCGTGGGTCTGTTCCCGGACGGCACCGGAACTATCGCGATCACCGACCAGCGGCTGCTGGTCAAGGTGCCGGCCGGATGGTCACACACCGCCGCCGCGACCACGTCGGTGGTGTTCGCCACGGCGTACTACGCGCTCGTTGACCTCGCGGCCGTCAAACCCGGTCAGCGGGTACTCGTGCACGCCGCCGCCGGTGGGGTGGGCATGGCCGCCGTGCAGTTGGCCCGGCACTTCGGTCTAGAAGTGTTCGCGACCGCCAGCCGCGGCAAGTGGGACACGTTGCGGTCCATGGGATTTGACGACGACCACATTTCCGACTCACGCAGCCTGGAATTCGAGGAGAAGTTCCGGGCGGCCACCGGTGGGCGCGGCGTGGATCTCGTACTCGACTCGCTGTCGGGCGATTTCGTGGATGCTTCCTTGCGGCTGGTCGCTGCCGGCGGGATGTTCTTGGAGATGGGCAAGACCGACATCCGCGACCCCGAGACCGTCGACCGCGACCACCCCGGCGTGCGCTACCGCGCCTTCGACCTTTTCGAGTCAGGACCGGAACGCATTGCGCAGATGCTCGATGAGCTGGCAGCGCTGTTCGGCGACGACGTGCTGCGGCCGTTGCCGGTCACCAGGTTTGACGTGCGACGTGCGCCGGCGGCGTTGCGGTACCTGAGCCAGGCGCGCCACGTCGGCAAGGTCGTGATGACCATGCCGGACGCCTGGGTGGCGGGCACGGTGCTGATCACCGGTGCCACCGGAATGGCGGGTTCGGCGTTGGCGCGCCACGTGGTGACCCGCCACGGTGCGCGCAACCTGGTGTTGGTGAGTAGGCGCGGCCTGGATGCCCCAGGAGCCGCGGAGCTGATGACCGAGTTGACGGCGGCAGGCGCCCAGGTACAGGTGGTGGCCTGCGACGCGGCCGACCGCGAGGCGCTGGCCAAGGTGCTCGCAGATATTCCGGTGCAGCGACCGCTGTCTGGAGTGATCCACGCGGCCGGGGTACTCGACGACGCGGTGATCTCGTCGCTGACCCCGGAACGCGTCGATGCGGTGTTGCGTGCCAAGGTCGATGCGGCGTGGAACCTGCACGAGCTGACCCGCGATCTCGACGTGTCGGCTTTCGTCATGTTCTCGTCAATGGCCGGGTTGGCGGGAGCTTCCGGCCAGGCCAACTACGCAGCGGCCAACGCGTTCCTCGACGGCTTGGCCGTGCGACGGCGGACTCAGGGGCTGCCGGCGATATCGCTGGCGTGGGGTCTGTGGGACCAGGCCAGCGCCATGACCGGCGCGCTGGGCGCAGCCGACCGCGCCCGGTTCGGCCGGGATGGGATCGTCGCGATGTCCTCCGGCGAGGCACTGGAATTGATGGACACCGCGTTGATCGTCGACGAGCCGTTCCTGTTGCCGGCGCACATTGACCTGGCCGCGCTGCGGGTCAAGTTCGATGCGGGCACGTTGCCCCCGATGTTCGTCGATTTGATCAACGCGCCGAGCCGGCGCCAGGTTGACGACTCCCTGGCCGCGGCGAAGTCGAAATCGGCTCTGCTGCAGCGCCTCGAGGGGCTGCCCGAAGACGAGCAACAGGCGGTGGTACTGGACTTGGTGCGCACCAACATCGCCACGGTGCTGGGCAACTCGAGCCCGGAGACCATCGATCCGGACCTGGCCTTCCAGGAGCTGGGCTTCGACTCGCTGACCGCCGTCGAGATGCGCAACCGGCTCAAATCCGCTACCGGACTGGCCCTTTCACCGACGCTCATCTTCGACTACCCGAACTCGGCCGCGTTGGCCGGCTATATCTACCGCGAACTCGTGGGTGCGTCCGAGCAAAGCGCCCCGGCGGCCGCGCCAGGGGAAGCCGAAATCCAGCGGGTGGTGGGATCCATTCCAGTCAAGCGCCTGCGCCAGGCTGGCGTGCTGGAACTGTTGCTGGAGTTGGCAAACGAGGCCGAGGGGACCAGCGCAGCCTGCGGTCGCGGCTGTCACCACCGAAAAGGACATCGCGGACATGGACCTCGACGCCCTGCTCAACGCGGCGTTGATGGACGACGACGAGTAAGCATGAATGTGGATAGTCAGTGAGGATCGCGGTCACCGGCGCTAGCGGCGTACTCGGCCGCGGCGTCGCGGCCCGATTGCTCAGCCAGGGCCACGATGTCGCGGGGATCGCCCGGCACCGGCCCGAAAGTTGGTCCAGTGCAGCTGATTTCGTCGAAGCGGACATTCGGGACGCCGCCGCGGTCAAACGCGCACTGGCCGGCGCGGACGTTGTCGCGCACTGCGCGTGGGTGAAAAGTCCCGGCCACGACGACCAGCTCACCCATCAGGTCAATATCGGGGGCACCGTCAATGTCCTTGAGGCGATGGCTGAGACGGGTGCCCGGCGGATCGTCTTCGCCTCTTCGGCGCACGTGTACGGCGACGGAGACGCGGCAAAGACCGAACACGACGCGACAGCTCCGCGTTGCGCCGACGGCAGGCACCAGGCCCGGGTTGAACAGATGCTTGCGGACTCCGACGCGGAATGGGTCGCGATCCGCTCGGCACTCATTCTCGGTCGTAGTGTCGACAACTGGGTGCGACGGCTGCTGGCGTTGCCGGTGCTGCCAGACCAGTCTGGCGATCACCCCATCCAAGTCGTCCACCTCGAGGACGCGCTTCGGCTATTCGTCCGCGCCATCGCGGATACCGAAATAGGCAGTGGCCCAGTCAATCTCGCTGCCCCTGGCGCGTTGACATTTGCTGAGCTCGCTGCCGCGCTCCAACGCCCGGTGCTACGGCTGGGCTCCAAGCTGGCGGGTCTGCAACGACGGGTGCCTGCGCTGGCAGAGCTGCACCTGGTGCAAAGCGCCCCGGTCATGGACACCTCGCGGCTGGGTGAGCAGTGGGGATTTCGGCCGGCGTGGGACGCCGCGGAATGTGTCGATGACTTCGCGCTGGCGGTACGCGGTCGGGTCACCGTGGGCAAGCGGGTGCTGTCCCTACCCTGGCGGCTGGCCAACATTGGCGACCTGCCTGCCGTCGACGCGCCGACCGCAGACGGGGTGAAGCCCAATTGGGCTGGCCCAACCGGATATAACGGGGAATTCGACACCCCGATCGACCCGCGTTTTCCCACTTTTCTTGCCACCAACCTATCGGAGGCGCTACCCGGCCCGTTCTCGCCGTCGTCGGCCTCGGTGACCGTGCGCGGGCTGCGTGCCGGCGGCGTGACCATCGCGGAGCGACTGCGGCCGGGCGGAATCATCCAGCGTGAGATCGCTATGCGAACCGTGGCGGTGTTTGCCAACCGGCTCTATGGCGCGATCACCTCGGCGCATTTCATGGCCGAAACAGTGCCGTTCGCCAAGCCCTCGATGATCGTCAGTAACAGCGGCTTCTTCGGCCCCAGCATGGCCTCGCTGCCGATCTTCGGCGAGGAGCGCCCACGCTCCGAAACCAGCCGCGTCAGAAAGCAACTGCGGACCGTGCGCAACATCGGGGTTTTCGGTGTCAACCTCATCGGCCTGTCCGCCGGCTCGTCGCGTGACACCCACGAATTCATTGCCGATGTCGATCGCCTGGAACGCCTGGCCGACGGCGACGTCACTGCGCTCGACGATCGTCGGCTGCTCAGCCTGATCACCTTGGCGCGTGACCACGTGGTGCACGGCTGGGTGCTGGCCTCGGCGTCGTTCATGCTGTGCGCCGCATTCAACGTGGTGCTGCGCGGTTTGTGTGGGCGAGACACCGCCGCGCCGGCGGGGCCGGAATTGGTCAGTGCGCGATCGGTCGAGGCAATGCAGCGGCTGGTGATTGCCGCGCAGCGCGACCCGAAAGTGACAGCGCTACTTGCCGAACCGGGGGAGCGGCTGGGCAAGCTGGCCGTCGAAGCGCCGGAGTTTCACGCCGCGGTGCTGGCCGAGCTCGACCTGATCGGCCATCGAGGTCCGGCCGAGCTCGAGATGCTGTCGACCAGCTACGCCGACGATCCTGAGTTGCTCGTCCGCATGGTGACCAGAGCGATGAGCGCGCCTCCCGCACCGCAGCCACAACACGCCTGGATTCCGTTGCGGGCCAAGCCCG
Organism: uncultured Actinomycetota bacterium; assembly: GCA_963826365.1. GTDB lineage: Bacteria > Actinomycetota > Actinomycetes > Mycobacteriales > Mycobacteriaceae > Mycobacterium. Next base: position 1,383,556 of record CAWGXA010000027.1, read on the forward strand.
TCGCGTATCTTGCGGGACGCCAACTCCGCGACCGCGAAGTCCGTCGGGACAAAGTGGTCCGGGCCAACTGGGTGCTACGCACCCTGATGCGCGAGTACGGCCGCAGGTTGGTCGAAGCCGGACTCTTCGAAACTGCCGACGACGTCTTCTATCTGTTGGTCGACGAGCTTGATGCGCTGCCCGCAGACGTTGCCGGACTGGTGGCTCGGCGCCGCGCGGAACAACGCCGAATGGTCGCCGTCGTTCCGCCGACGGTATTCAGCGGGACTTGGGAGCGCACCGAGAGGTCGTCGCCGGCTTTGACGACCGGGGGCACCCTGCGCGGCGTCGGGGTGTGCGGGGGACGGGTGCGCGGACGGGTGCGCATCGTGCGGCCCGAAACCATCGACGACCTGCAACCCGGTGAGATCCTGGTCGCGGAGGTCACCGACGTCGGATACACCGCGGCGTTCTGCTACGCCGCGGCCGTGGTGACCGAACTCGGCGGCCCGATGTCACACGCCGCGGTGGTGGCACGCGAATTCGGTTTCCCCTGTGTGGTGGACGTACAAGGCGCCACCAGGTCGTTGCCGCCGGGCGCCCTCATCGAGGTCGACGGCAGCACCGGAGAGATTCAGGTGCTCGAGCTGGCGGCTGACGGGCCGGCAGTTCGGACGCGCAGCGACTAGCAGCAGATCGGCCGATCGTTCACAGTGGCCAGTTGGTCGGCTCGGGGGCGTGAAATGCCGCCACCGGCGGCAGCGGCTGCCGCGCTTTGGTCGATATCGCGTCGAGAATCAGAGCGACGTAGCGCCGCCACCCATCGCTGCCCGGCGCCATCGTGGACAGCACGCTGTAGAGCATCCCGATCACCCGCAGTAGATCATCGGGGACCAGGTCGGCGCGGACGACGCCGTCCTGCTGACCTCGGCGGACGAGCTCGGTAAGCGCTTCAATGAGTGAGTCCGAGATGTCGGCAGTGAGCGATCCGGCCCGTTGAGCGGCGATCAACAGGCTCTGCTCACGGGCGCCCAGTGATATTGCAGCTTCGACCAGTTGGGTGAGACCGCGCAGTGGGTCGCTATCGCGGCGGGCGTCCACGATGGCCGGCGCCAGGTACTCGGCGACGGCTTGATCCAACGCCGCCCGAACCAGGTCGGCCTTGGCCGGGAAGCGCCGGTAGAGGGTTCGTTCACCAACGCCGGCGCGGCGGGCGACCGCCTCCATGGGCGCGTCGGGTCCCAACTCGCCGTATACATCTCGAGCGGCGCGCAGGATGCGTTCAACGTTGCGGGCCGCATCTGCCCGCAACGGCCGATCGGCAACCACGGTCACCGTGACAGCGTAACTGACAGTTGACTGCCAATGACATGCCCTCTACGCTCTTGTAATTGACAGCCAACTGACACTTAATGGGAAACGCCGGTGATGTCAACAACTTCCGAACTCCGCTCTGACGCGGATCTTCCTGTACTCCCCGTCCCGCGGGCGCGGCGCTGCCCGCTTGCACCGCCCGCTGAATTTGTGAACTGGCGGGAAGAGCCCGGACTACGACGGGCGATGTTCCACGGCAATCCGATCTGGGTGGTGAGCCGCTACCAGGACATCAGGGCGGCGCTGGTCGATCCGCGCCTTAGTGCGAAGACCCTTCCCGACGCCATGATGCCGACGGATTCCGACAACAACATCCCGGTGGTGTTCGCGCGTACTGACGATCCTGAGCACCACCGGATACGGCGCATGCTGACCAGCAATTTCACCTTCAGGCGTTCCGAGGCGATGCGGCCGCAGATCCAGGAAATGGTCGACCATTATCTCGGCGAGATGATTAACAACGGGCCGCCGGCTGACCTGGTCCGTGACTTCGGGTTGCCGGTGCCGTCACTAGTGATCGCACTGCTGCTCGGGGTGCCCCCAGAAGACCTTGGACTCTTCCACCGCCACACCACTGTTGGGCTGGACCAAAAGTCCTCCGACGAGGAGAAAACTCAGGCCTTCGGCGCGATGTACGCCTACCTAGAGGAGCTGGTGCAGCGCAAAGAGCGTGAACCCGGCGACGACTTGATCAGCCGCCTTGTCACCGACTACGTCGCGACCGGCCAACTCAATCATGCGACCGCGGCCATCACAAGCGTGATCATGATGCAAGCAGGCCACGAGACCACCGCAAACATGATTTCTCTGGGAACGGTTGCACTGCTGGAACATCCCGATGTTTACGAGCGGCTCGGCCAAACCGACGATCCTGCCGTTGTCGCGAATACCGTCGAAGAGTTGATGCGCTACCTGACCATCGTGGTCAGCCAGGTCGACCGGGTGGCGACCGAAGACCTGGAGATCGGCGGTCAGTTGATCCGCGCGGGGGAATTCGTGATGATGAACCTGCTGGCCGGCAACTGGGACAGCGAATTCGTCAATGAGCCGGAAGCTCTCGATATCGAACGAAGTGCTCGCGGGCACTTGGGCTTTGGTTACGGCGTGCACCAATGTATCGGAGCGAATCTCGCTCGAGTTGAGATGCAGGTCGCGTTCGCCACGCTGGCGCGACGGCTTCCTGGGCTGAAGTTGGCGGTCTCGCCGGATGAGCTCAGGTTCAAAGAATCCGACATCTACGGCATGGCGGAGCTGCCGGTCAGCTGGTGACCGTGTACTCGCACTGGAATGCAAACTCGACCATGAGGAAACGCGGCTTATGACAACAACTTCCGATTCCCGCTCCGACACGGACCTTCCGGTCATCCCCGTCCCGCGCGCTGCGCACTGTCCGCTTCATCCTCCCCCCGAGTTCACGGACTGGCGTGCGGAGCCCGGGCTGCGGCGCGCGCTGTACCACGGCGAACCGGCTTGGGTGGTAAGTCGCTACCAGGACATCCGGGCGGCGCTGCTCGATCCGCGCCTGTCCGCCGACACCATCCCGGCGTCGCTGAAGCCGGCCAGCCCGGACAGCACCACGCCGGTGATGTTTGCTCGGATCGACGATCCTGAGCATAATCGGTTGCGACGCATGATGACTCGTGACTTCACCTTCCGGCGTTGCGAAGCGCTGCGGCCCCAGATTCAGGAACTTGTCGACCACCATTTGGATCGGATGATCGAGAATGGAGCGCCCGCCGATTTGGTGGACGACTTCGCATTGCCGGTGCCGTCGCTGGTGATTGCGCTGCTACTGGGTGTGCCGCGAGAAGACCTGGAGATCTTCCAGCGAAACTCGACGGTGGGGCTGCAGACCAGCACGACCCACGAGCAGAAGGCGCAAGCCTTCGCGGCAATGTACGTCTCTATCCAGGAGCTGGTGAGTCGCCGCGAGATTGATCCCGGCGACGATTTGATCAGCCGTCTTGTCACCGACTACGTCATGACCGGCCAACTGACCCGCGAGACCGCGGCGATGGACGGCGTGGTCATGATGCTGGCCGGTCACGAAACCAGCGCCAACATGATTTCCCTGGGAACGGTTGCGCTGCTGGAGTACCCGGAAGTTTTCCAGCGACTCGGCCAGACCGACGATCCTGCCGTTGTCGCCAACATCGTCGAAGAGCTGATGCGCTATCTGAGCATCGTGCACAGCCAGGTGGATCGGGTTGCTGCCGAGGACTTCGTTCTTGGCGGCCAGTTGATCCGTGCCGGCGACATGGTCCTGATGAACATTCCCGCGGGAAACTGGGATACCGAGTTCGTCGATAATCCGGAAATCCTCGATCCTGATCGAAACACCCGAGGGCACTTGGGTTTTGGTTACGGCGTGCACCAATGCATCGGTCAGAATCTGGCCCGGGTCGAGATGCAGGTCGCGTTCGCCACGCTGGCCCGGCGCCTGCCGGAGCTGCGATTGGCGGTGCCGCCCGATGAGCTGAAGTTCAAAGAGGCCGATATCTACGGCATGAAGGAGCTTCCGGTCAGTTGGTGAGGATGCAATGACGAACGACCTGCGATTCGACGATCAAGTTGCCGTGATCACCGGCGCCGGTGGTGGTTTAGGCCTGCAGTACGCTCTGCTTCTCGCATCCCGCGGCGCGCGCGTCGTGGTCAACGACATCGGCGGCTCCGTGACGGGGGATGGTTCGAACAGCGAAGCGGCGGAGGCTGCCGCAGACCAGATTCGCCAACACGGCGGCCAGGCTGTTGGCGATAATCACAATGTCACGAGTCCCGAAGGGGGACAGGCGATTATCGATACCGCCCTGGACGCCTGGGGACGGGTCGACATCGTGATCAACAACGCCGGAATCGTTCGGGACGCGCCGTTCGAGAACATGACCGCCGAGCAGTTCGAACCGCTGCTGGATGTGCATTTGCGGGGCGCGTTCCACGTGACGCGGCCGGCGTGGAAAGTGATGCGCGAGCAGGGGTATGGGCGAATACTCAACACCACGTCCGCGGCGGGAATTCTGGGCAACGCCGGCATGAGCAATTACGGCTCGGCCAAAACGGGGCTGATCGGCTTCACTCGCGTCTTGGCCGCCGAAGGCGCCGACCACAACATCAAGGTCAACGCCGTTGCCCCGATTGCCTTTACGCGAATGCTGACGCACTCGATCGACACCGCCGGGCAGCCGGACGACCCGGCGTCCCAGGCGGTACTGGACGACCTGGTCAATCAATACCTGAAAAAGCTGGACCCGGGACTGGTGGCCCCGGTCGTGGCTTTCTTGACCCATCGCGATTGCCCGATCACCGGAGAGATCTATACCGTTGGCGCAGGGCATGTTTCGCGATTTTTCATCGGCAGGACAAAAGGTTTCTATAGCCCCGAGCTATCGATCGAGCAGGTGCGCGATCACCTCGACGAGATTCGCGACGAAGCCGGCTACACGGTGCCCGGCGGACCCGCCGACGAGATGGGCGAGCTCTTCGCGACGATTATGGCCGGCTGAGGGCGACAGGAGGCGAGCGGCGCCTCAGCAGCGCAACGCTATCCCGATGCCGTCCGGCGGTGGCTCCGACCGCAAACAACCGAACGGCTCGATTCCGGCGTTACTGAACCGCGCTGCCGACTGGTGTGCGTAATTCACGCAGAACAGCCCAACTCGGTCGGCGCGGCAGCGGTAGTCGTCGTAGGACAACGTGTCGCCGCTCACCAATTCGGGCCCATCGCCGTTGACGAACGGACCCGGATCGCCGCGCGCCGCCCCGATCTGCAGGCTCGTGCCGTCGAAGTCGACCCAGCCGCCTTTCCACTCTCCGTAGGCCGTGTCAGGCCGGGGCGGGGGCTTGGCCAGATCGACCAGACAGACCAGCGCGCCTCCGGTGTGCGTTGGAATCGGTCGTGCACGTGACTTTGGCCGCTGGCACCGTGAAGGCGATGTCGCTACCCAATTGGGTAGTGACTCCGTCGCGCGTGACAGCGTGATAGCGGGCCGGATCAGCGGGATGACCTGCCTCGATCCACGCGATGACGTCAGATATCGCGGCGCCTGCGGCCGGTGGGGTCGACGGCGCGGCCGGTTTGCCGCTCGTCGGGGCCGGGCTCGCCGGGGAGGAACTCTGCGTCGGTCCGGACTGCCCGCTTACCTGGTGCGAGCACCCGGTCACCAGCAGCAAAACTGTGACCAGCGCGGCGATCCGCATCTCGTCAGGCTAACCGTCACACTGTGGATTTGGCCGCTACGCGCACCCCACCTCCGCAGTGTCGGATACCGTCGGGCTATGCATGAGCGCACTATCCGCGCCCAGACGGTCACCGGCACTGTTGAAGGCTTCACCCGCGACGGCGTGAACCGCTGGCGATCCATCCCGTACGCGCGGCCTCCAGTAGGCCGGATGCGGTTCCGGGCGCCGCAGCCCGCCCAGCCGTGGTCCGGTGTGCGGCACTGTCACGGGTTCACCGGTTGCGCTCCTCAGCAGCGCCGCTACACCTTGCTCGGCGTCGGCAGATACCAGCCGATGAGCGAGGACTGCCTGACCCTGAATGTCGTCACGCCCGAAGCTCCGTCCGCGGAACCGCTGCCGGTCATGGTCTTCGTTCACGGCGGCGGCTACATCCTGGGTAGCTCGGCCACCCCGTTGTACGACGGCGCCGCGTTGGCCCGCCGCGGATGTGTGTACGTATCGGTGAACTACCGCCTCGGGGCGCTGGGCTGTCTAGACCTGTCGTCCCTGTCGACCCCGGACATCACCATCGACAGCAACCTGTACCTGCGCGATCTGGTGCTCGCGCTGCAGTGGATTCGCGACAACATCGCGCAATTCGGTGGTGACCCGGACAAAGTCACCATCTTCGGTGAAAGCGCGGGCGCGTGCATCACCGCCACACTGTTGACGGTGCCCGCCGCGGAGGGCCTGTTCGCCCGCGCGATCGCGGAGAGCCCGGCGTCCGGTCTGGTGCGCTCGGCGGAGATTTCCGCCGAGTTCGCGAAGCGATTCGTCAGCCTGCTGGATGTAGACACCGAGGACGCCGCTGCGGAGCTATTGCGAGTACCTGCGGCCCAATTGGTCCAGGCCCAACATCAACTGATCGATCAGGGCATGGAAAGCAGGCTGGGCGCCTTCCCGATCGGCCCGGTCATCGGCGATGACATCCTGCCCATCGATCCCGTCGAAGCCATGCGCACCGGCCGAGCGCATCGCGTTCCGCTCATCGTCGGTACCAACGCCGAAGAGGGCCGGCTGTTCACCCGGTTCCTCAAGCTGCTCCCGACGAATAAATTGATGATCGACGAGCTGTTAGCGGACACGGAACCCGATGCGCGCGAACGGATTACGGCTGCCTACCCCGACTATCCGTCGGCATCGGCGTGCATTCAGCTGGGCGGTGATTTCGCGTTCAGTTCGGCGGCCTGGCAGATCGCCGAGGCCCACAGCACTCACGCCCCCACGTATCTATATCGCTACGACTATGCGCCGCGCACGCTGCGCTGGTCGGGTCTGGGCGCGACGCATGCCACCGAGTTGCTCGCGGTGTTCGACGTCTATCGCACCCGGTTCGGCGCGTTGCTGACCGCCGCGGCCGACCAGCGCGCCGCGCTTCGGGTCAGCGACCAGGTGCAACGGCGCTGGCGATCGTTCAGCCGCACCGGGGTTCCCGGCGACGACTGGCCCCTTTACAGTCCTGCCGACCGTGCTGTCATGGTCTTCGACCGCAAGTGCCGCGTCGAGTTCGATCCGCATCCGGACCGCCGGATGGCATGGGATGGGTTCTCTTTGGCGCCTTGACCTGGCACGCTGACCTGGCACGCTACTTGTCAACGACGACAGAGGACTTCATGGACTCCGTAACGGAGCGAGTCATCGAACGGCCCAGCGATCTGACCGCCTCTTGGCTGGCTGCGGCGATCGGCGCGGAAGCCGTCGCCGAGTTCGCCGTAGAGCGCATCGGCACCGGTCAGATGAGCGAGTGCTACCGCGTCCAACTGCAATACCCAGATGGAGCCGTCGACCCCGGCCGGCCGGAGTCGGTGGTGTTGAAGGTCGCGGCCGGCGATCCGGTGAGCCGGCAAACCGGCTCGGCCTTAGGCCTTTACGAGCGCGAAGTCCGTTTCTACGACGACATCGCGCCCCGGCTGGGCGGGCCGATAGCGCCGTGTTATCACGCCGCGATCGACGCTGCGACCGGGGCGTTCGATCTGCTGCTCGGTGATGCCGGCCCGGCCGTCGTCGGCGACGAAATCGCTGGCGCCACAATCGAACAGGCCATCCTCGCGGTCACCGAACTAGGCCGGCTGCACGGCCCGCTGCTCAGTGACGCCACGCTGGCCGAAGCGCCCTGGCTCAATCGTGAGTCGCCGCTCAGCCAGGCGATGATCGCCCCGCTCTACGCCGGTTTCATCGACCGATTCGGTGACCAGATCGCGGCGGAACACCGCGTGGTGTGTGAGCGCCTGGTGGGTTCGTTCGACGAGTACGTGGCTGCCGAGTCTCAGGCTGCTCGGATTCAGGGCCTGGTTCATGGCGACTATCGACTGGACAACATGCTGTTCGGCACCGACGGGGCCGACCGCCCGCTGACCGTCGTCGACTGGCAGACCGTCTCTTGGGGCCCGGCTTTCACGGATTTGGCCTACTTCCTCGGCTGCGCGTTGCCGGCTGAGGTTCGTCGTGCGCACTATGACACGCTGCTGCGGGCATATCACGATGCGTTGGGGCCGGGGGCGCCTGTCACCCTCGCCGACGTCGTCGACGGTGTCCGTCGGCAAAGCTTCTTCGGCGTGATGATGGCGATTGTCTCGTCGATGTTGGTGGAGCGCACCGAGCGGGGCGACCGGATGTTCATGACCATGCTGCAACGGAACTGCGATCACGCACTGGACACCGATGCGTTGGCCGCGCTGCCCGCGGCGGCCACGCCGGAGCCGCTTCGGCCAACGGAAGACGACGAACTCGCGCACACACCGACCGACGAGCCGCTGTGGAGCGAGAGCTGGTACTCCGACTTCGCCGATGCTGCACAGGGATTGGGCGGCTGGTTCCGGCTCGGCCTGATCGCGAATGAGCAAACCGCGTGGGTTCAGGCTCTGTTGTGCGGGCCCGATCTGCCCACGGTGGCCATCGCAGTCGAGGTGCCGCTGCCGTCGGATCCATGGGTGGTGCACGCCGACGGGCTGGAGCTCGGCCACGCCGCCAGCGCGCCGCTACAAAGCTACCGGGTGGATCTGCGCGGGCAGGGCCAGTCCTATCCGGACCCGTCGGCGCTGTTACGCGGCGAGCCGGGAACTCCGGTCGAGTTGACGATGAACCTGGTGTGGGCCACCGATGGGACGCCGTACAAGTACCGAATCACAACACGTTACGAGATCCCGTGCACCGTTTCGGGCACCGTGACCATCGACGGCAAGAGCTATCGATTCGACTCGGTACCAGGGCAGCGCGACCACTCGTGGGGAGTGCGCGACTGGTGGGGCATGGACTGGGTGTGGAGTGCCCTGCACCTCAACGACGGAACCCACGTGCACGGCGTGAACTTGCGAATCCCGGGCGTCGGAGGCTTCAGCGTAGGTTATGTCCAGGACTCCACGGGCAGTGTCGTCGAGCTGACTGCGGTGAACTCCCGAGAAGCGTTCAGCCCCAACGGATTGCCCATGAACGCGGCACTAACGCTCGATCCGGCGGGGCTCACCGCCGATGCCCAGGTGCAAGGGAATGCGCCGGTTCGGCTGACCGCCACGGACGGACGCGTCAGTGAGTTCACGCGCGCCTGGGTCAGCGTCAACGCGACGGACGGGCGCACCGGCGTGGGTTGGATCGAATGGAACCGCAACCTGGAGCACCGGACATAGGCGCAGCGCCGCACCACGCGCCATCGCCCATCGTGGTGATGGGTGTCTCGGGCTCAGGTAAATCAACGGTGGGTTTCGCACTGGCACAACGCTTGCGGGTGCCCTTCGTGGACGCCGACGCCCTGCATACGCCGTCCAACATCACCAAGATGAGAGCCGGCGAACCGCTCACCGACGATGATCGCTATCCGTGGCTGGAGAAAGTCGGCCAGTGGCTGACCGGCCACCGCGGCGGCGGCGTGGTGAGTTGTTCTGCGCTCAAACGCAAATATCGAGACCAGCTGCGCACGCACTGCGCGAGCATCCAGTTCCTCTATCTCAGCGGCTCACCGGAGCTGATCAGCAGCCGGATCTCCGAGCGGCCCGGCCATTTCATGCCGGCCGCGCTGCTGCAGTCGCAATTGGACGCATTGGAGCCGCTTGGCCCCGACGAGCCCGGCGTCACCGTCGACATCAGTCAAGGCGTCGAGGACATTGTTGATGACTTCCTCGCGGGCGTGGCAACCCGTCACGGCACGGACAGCTGAGCTGCATCCAGCTCACCGGCGATTACCAAGGAAGACGCTTGCGCCGCTTAGGTTGTGCACCGACCCGTTCACGCGCGGTGTCAGCCAGCTGACCGCCGTGGGTGGCCGCCGTGTCCGCGAAGTCGCTACCGTGTTCGCGAGCGGATTCGGCCAACTCGATGCCCCGGGCGCGGGCGGTCTTGGCCAGTTTCTCGCCGCGTTTGCGCGCCTTCTTCGCCAACGGGGCGCTACGTTCGGCCGCAGTGCTGGCCAGTTCGCGACCACGTTCGAGTGCGGCCTCGGCGTAGGGGGCGCTGCGTTCGGCGGCGGTGTTGGCGAGTTCGCGACCGCGTTCGAGTGCGGCTTCGGCGTAGGGGGCGCTGCGTTCGGCGGCGGTGTTGGCGAGTTCGCGGCCACGCTCGGCGCGCGCCTGCAACCCATGCACGATCTTTTCGCCAAACTCCGCGAAGTCGGAGTCATCCGAGCCCGGCAACGCCGAGGACACCCGCTCCGAGAGCCGCTCGGCGGCCCGGCGGCCACGCCACCCCAGTGACGGTTTGCCCGCAGTATCGGCGGCTGCAATCAACAGTCCACCGACCAGGCTCAGGTCGGTGAGGAATTGCTGACGTTTCTCGGCTTTGAGCTGCGGATCGAGTTCATTCCAGAACGAGTGCGTCCCGAGGTTGGCCGGCACCACCGTCAACGCCAGGGCCGCGGAAGCGAACCGCGGCAGCTTCCCGCTGGCAAGCAGCAAGCCACCGCCGATCTGCACGGCGGCGTTGACTTGGGCGACCGTCTGGGGGTCGCTCGGAATGCTGCTGCCAAGCGGATCGGGAAGCGACTGCAGGCCGTCCACCGCAGGCGCCGCGGCCTCCGCCGCCGATTTCGGATTAAGAAGCGAATTGATTCCTTGCCCAATGAATGCCGCGGACAACAGGGGTCGCGCGATTCTCCGAATCACCATGACAACCTGGTTACCCGGCCGATCGGCAAACAAACGCCCGGCTTATCGCCCCAGCTCGCAACGGTCGCGGCGTTAGGGTGGGCCGTATGCGGGCGTTGATCATCGTCGACGTGCAGAACGACTTCTGCGCGGGCGGCTCGCTGGCCGTGGCTGGGGGCTCCGAGCTGGGCTTGGCCATCAACGACTATCTGGCCAGCCAGCCCGGCTACCAACATGTGGTGGCGACCAAAGACAGCCACATCGACCCGGGTGACCATTTTTCGAATCAGCCGGATTTCTCGACGTCTTGGCCACCGCATTGCATCGCGGGCAGCGCCGGAGCGGACTTTCATCCCACCCTCGACACCGGCCCGATCGAGGCGGTCTTCTACAAGGGCGCCCACCAGGCGGCCTACAGCGGCTTCGAGGGCGTCGATGACAGCGGGACCTCGCTCCTTGACTGGTTGCGCCGGCGGGGAGTCCACGAGGTCGACCTAGTCGGTATTGCCACCGACCAGTGTGTCCGTCGCACCGCCGAGGACGCGGCGCGGGCGGGCCTGACGACCCGGGTGCTGGTGGACCTCACCGCCGCGGTATCACCGAGTTCGGCCGCAGCAGCCTTGGCGGAGATGCGGACCGCGGGCGTCGAGTTGGTGGAGGGTTAGCAAATGGTGGTGCCACTGGACCGAGAGCATCTGCTCGCCGCGGTCGAACGATCGCCGCAGGCGTTCACCGTGCACGACCGCGACGGCTGGGTGGGTGTGTTCACTGCTGACGCCAGGGTTGAAGACCCGGTCGGTTCTGCGCCGCATGTCGGGCAGGCGGAAATCGGTCGCTTTTACGACACCTTCATCGGCCCGCGTGACATCAAGTTCCACCGCGATCTCGACATCGTCTCGGGCACTGTCGTGCTGCGCGACCTCGAGCTCGAGGTCGCGATGGGTTCCGCGGTGACCATGTTCATTCCCGCATTCCTGCGCTATGACCTGCGAGAAGCTCACGGCGAGTGGCAGATTGCCGAATTGCGAGCGTACTGGGAGTTGCCGGCGATGATGTGGCAATTCCTGCGAACCGGGTCGACGGCTTTGTCGCCGGCCCTGCAACTGTCGCGAAGCTTGCTGACCAACCAGCGGATGCGCGGAACCGCGGGCTTCATGAGCGGCTTTCGGCGCGTGGGTGCGCGGCACAAAAAGCTAGTCGAGGCATTCCTGAAGGCTCTTGCGCATGGGAACACAGCCGCCGCGGCACATGCGTTATCTCCCAATGCCACAACGACTTTGGGGGATACCGACGCACTCGACATCGCCGAACTCGCCGAGCAACTCGCCCACGCAAGTTGGAACAAGGTGATCGGTGCCGGGTCCACCGTCGCCGTTTCGCTCAACTCCGATCATGGTCGTGCCATCGTGTTCGCCGACGTGGCGTGGCAAGGCAACGCGATCAACAAGATCCGCTACTTTCCCGCCTAACCACCGACCTCGGTTCCCATGGGCAACGAGAGTTTGCCAACCGGTCGGCTTCGCCGTATTGCCGTGCAGGTCTGAGTGCCGTAAGAATAGCTGTCACTGACTGGAGGCAGATCATGCGTGTGGTGCGAATTTTCGGGGTGGCGGTGGCGTTGACCGCTGCATTGAGTGTCGCAACAGCTTGCAGCTTCAGCACGAAAACGTCTTCCTCGTCGAGCTCGTCGAAGGCGTCGTCTTCGACTTCACCGACGTCGTCGAGTTCAGCAGCGTCGACCACGTCGGGCGCGCCGCCTTCCGGGGTTGCGCCATTGGGTGACTACACGTATTTGCTGCTCCAAGCGAGCGACGTCGGTGCCGATACCACCGCGACGGGGCCGGCGATGCAAAACCCCGGTGGTGTGGCGGGAGCGGCATTGTCGTTCGGCAACTCGGACCGATCCCGCACCATTGACGACCTCATCGTCGTCTTTACCGATCCAACGGTCTCCGCCCAGCAGGCCAAAGATCATGCGCAATCTTTCCCCAAGTACGTCACAACCGCCCCGCAGGCTTTCGACGTTGGCACGAACGGACTGATCGCCGTTGGTATGTCGCCCGACAACTCCAAAGCGGTGACTTATGTGACGTTCGCCGAGGGCAGGGTCGGCGTGGACTTGGAGTTCGACAGCGCGCCCAACGACCCCGCACCGCAGCAGGTTGTGCTCGACTTGGCAGCCAAGCAAGACGCGATCGTCAAGGCCAAGCTGCCTAGCTAAAGGCTTCGTGCGCAACCATCAACGTCAGCGTCGCAGCCGACAGACACAGGTAAGCGCCGGGGAAGGCGATGTTGTAAAAGACGCCGGCCCTGATGTGAGCCAGCACCGCGCCGACGAAGTACAGCACCAGCCCGACCGCGGCCGCGATTCCTAACCCTGGCATCACCAGCAGTCCGACCACCAGGCCGATTGCCCCAGCCAGCTTCGCCGCTCCCAGTGCCGTAAGCCAGGATCGGGGCACCCCAACCTCGGCCGAGTTCGCCAGCACGAACTTGGCGGGGACGAAGTCTGGCAAGGCGATTGCGCCGGTGAGGACCGCGGTAATCAGCGTGATCGAGACGTAGGCGAAATGCACGAGTCAATCCCTTGCGGTGCAGTTGTTTCCGCGGCGGCGAGCCGCGTGGCTGCCGCGTCCGGTGCGGCGCACAATCGATAGGGTCATGGTTCAGGTCTCCTTGTTTCCGAGGGTTCGACAGATGCGGTCAACGTCTTGACGACTCCCGTGCAGAAAAGGTGACCCCATGAGTGCGACGAGAAATCTCGCGGATCTGGCGCAATGCTTTGAGGCCGATCGCCGGCACTTGAGATCGGTCGCGTTCGGGCTGCTCGGATCGGTGGCCGACGCCGACGATGCGGTGCAGTCGGCGTGGTTGAAGGCCAGTCGCTCCGATTTCGATGCCGTGAACAACCTCACCGGCTGGTTCACGACGATTACCGCACATGAGGCGTTCGACCAGCTTCGAGTGCGCAAACGTCGCGCCGAGCAACCGCTGGAAGACCTGGATCGGTTGGCACCCGCCGTCTCAGTGCCAGCCGACGACGACGCGCTGCTGGCGGACTCGGTGAGTCGCGCGCTGCTCGTCGTGCTCGACCGGCTGTCACCGGCACAGCGGGTGGCATTCGTCCTGCACGATGTCTTCGCGGTGCCCTTCGAAACGATCGCCGGCCTGTTGGGCCGGTCACCGGCTGCGGCGAAGAAGCTCGCAAGCCGGGCACGGGGGCGGCTGCACGACGATGCGGCCGCTGAACCCCGCCGTCCAGCCGGTCACCTCGAAATCGTCGAAGCGTTTCTGGCGGCTTCCCGCGGCGGCGATATCGCCACGTTGCTCGAGCTGCTTGCCCCCGACGTGGTGCGCAGGGTTGATCGGGCGCTGGTGCCTGGTGATGTGCCGACCGAGTTGCGCGGGGCCGGTGCGGTCGCCGAGGAGACTCGTCAGTTCACCCAGCGGGCGCGCGCGGGTGTGGTGCTGCTCATCGACGGTGTTCCTGGCATTGCGATCGCGCCTCGTGGGCGGGCGCAGTTCCTGTTGGAAATCGGGATCGGAGCCGATCATCGCATCCACTCGATCGACATCACCGGCGACGCCGACCGCCTGCACCGGGCGATCCTGGCGCTGCCGGATGGGGCATCGCAGGCACATCGCAGCCTCATCGGGTACCAAGGACAACGGAAACAGTCGGCGGGGAGGTGGCTCACGGGCCAAGATCGGAAGCACGATGCTCGATAAGCCGTTCGGCCGCCGCAGCTTGCTGCGGGGAGCCGGCGCACTCACCGCGGCCGCAGTGGTCCCGTGGGGCGCTGGCTGCGCTTCCGACGACGACGCCTTGACCTTCTTTTTCGCCGCGAATCCCGACGAGGCCGCTGCCCGCATGCGTGTCGTCAGCGAATTCCAACGGCGCCATCCCGATATCAAAATACGGGCGGTGCTCTCCGGGCCGGGCGTGATGCAGCAGCTGTCGACGTTTTGCGCGGGCGGCAAGTGTCCGGATGTGCTGCAGACGTGGGATCTGACCTATGCCGAGCTGGCGGACCGGGGCGTGCTGCTGGACCTGAACGATTTCTTGGCGCACGACCAGACTTTCGCCGCGCAGTTGACCGCGGAAAGCACTGGGCCGCTGTATGACACGTTCACCTTCAAGGGCGGCCAATATGCGTTCCCGGAGCAATGGTCTGGAAACTTCTTGTTCTACAACAGGCAGCTCATCGCCGACGCAGGTGTGCCGGCCCCGCCCACAGCGTGGGACAAGACCTGGACTTTCGCCGAGTTCCTTGACGCGGCCAAAGCCTCGACCAAGCGGGACGGATCGGGCCGGGCCACGCAATGGGGATTCGTCAATACCTTTGTCTCGTATTACTCGGCCGGGCTATTCGCGTTGAACAACGGCGTTCCGTGGTCTACGCCGCAGAAGAACCCGACCCACCTCAATTTCGACAACCCCGCGTTCATGGAGGCGGTGCAGTTCTACGCCGACCTCGCCAACAAGCACAACGTCGCGCCCAACGCCTCCGATGTGCAGTCGATGTCGACGCCCGACCTGTTCGCATCCGGCAAGGCGGCGATCGCGCTGGGTGGGCACTGGCGCTATCAGACGTTCATGCGAGCCGAGGGCCTGGATTTCGACGTCGCCCCATTGCCGGTAGGACCATCGCTGCCCCGCGGGCGCAGCGCCTGCTCCAATATCGGCACGACGGGTCTGTCCATTTCGGCGAGCAGCCGACGCAAGGATCAGGCTTGGCAGTTCGTCAAGTTCGCCACCGGCCCGGTCGGTCAAGCGATCATTGCGGAATCGTGTCTGTTCGTGCCGGTGTTGCGGTCGGTGCTCTCGTCGGACGGTTTCGCCAAGGCCCACCGCAGGATCCGTAATCTCGCCGTGCTCACCGAAGGGCCGGCCAATTCCGAAGGCCTGCCCGTCACCCCGGCATGGGAAAAAGTTGTAGCGCTAATGGATCGCAACATGGGGCCGGTGCTGCGAGGGGCCCGCCCGGCGACATCGCTGACCGGCTTGTCGCACGCCGTCGACGAGGTGCTGCAAAGCCCATGACATCGACCAACACGTCCGCTGAATCCAGCCCGGCCGTCGCAACACCGCGACCCAACCGAGCGCGGCCATCGCGCCGACGCGCTTGGGCCGGACGCTTATTCGTCGCGCCGAACCTGCTCGCGGTCATGGTGTTCATGCTCTTTCCGCTCGGCTTCTCGTTGTACATGAGCTTCCAACGGTGGGACGTTTTCAACCCGCCAAAGTTCGTCGGCTGGGCGAACTTCGAACAACTATTCACCTCCGATCCGCTGTTCCTCATTGCCATCCGCAACACCCTGGTCTTCACCGTCGGAACGGTGGTTCCGACCGTCGTCATCAGCCTCGTCGTTGCCGCCGTGCTGAACCGAAACGTCAAGGGCATCGGGATCTTCCGGACAATCGTCTTCATGCCGCTGGCCATCTCGTCGGTGGTGATGGCGGTCGTCTGGCAGTTCGTCTTCAACACCGACAACGGGCTGCTCAACATCATGCTCGGCTGGATCGGAGTCGGCCCGGTCCCGTGGCTGGTCGACCCCGATTGGGCTATGGCCTCGCTGTGCATCGTCAGTGTGTGGCGCAGTGTTCCGTTCGCCACGGTCATCTTGTTGGCCGCGATGCAGGGAGTTCCCGAGACGGTCTACGAGGCAGCCAAGATCGACGGGGCGGGCGAGGTACGGCAGTTCGCCTTCATCACGGTGCCGCTGATCCGGGGGTCGATATCGTTTGTCGTCATCATTTCAATCATCCACGCGTTCCAGGCGTTTGACGTGGTGTACGTGCTCAACGGGTCCAACGGTGGCCCGGAAACCTCACCTATGTGCTGGGCATCATGCTGTTCCAGCACGCGTTCTCGTTTCTGGAATTCGGCTATGCTTCGGCACTGGCATGGGTGATGTTCGCGATCTTGCTGGTGCTGACCG